>NZ_CP141644.1:0-5491622 GCF_035620215.1 Klebsiella sp. ZJOU C1 | reverse complement strand
TTTCCCCTTTCGGCTTAGCGGATTTACCGTTTACAAACCATGCCAGTGCGGCGACAAACACAATAAACAAGGCGACAAAGAGCCAGTTATTCTGGAAGGCGTGGCCTAATACCAGACCGGAGCTGATGACGTCAGAATCGCTGAAGGTGACGCCCGTAAAGCCGTAGCTCTCCAGCATGGGCACCAGAATAGCCGGCAGAAAAGTGATAAACAGACCGTGGATAACCCCGCCGATCATCGCCCCGCGACGTCCGCCCAGCGCATTACCAAATACCCCTGCCGTACCGCCGGCGAAAAAGTTGGTTAACAGCCCGGGGAGGATCATCGCCAGACCGAACATCGGGAAAACCAGCATGCCGATAATCGAGCCGACAGTCGTCGCCAGAAATCCGACAATCACCGCATTTGGCGCATAGGGAAACAGCACCGGGCAATCGAGAGCAGGCTTTGCATCCGGGACAATACGCATCGCGATACCGCGAAAAGCCGGCACCAGCTCATTGAGTAATAAACGCACACCGCTATAGAGGACAAAGACCCCGGCGACAAACTGAATGGACTGCATGAAGGCATACATCAGGTAATTAATGCCGCCGGAGAATTGCGCGATGTACTGCGGCCCCGCCGCAATAGCCGGGATGAGATACATCGGCACCATCACCACCGCCATGGCCAGATAGGTATCCTGCAGAAACTTAAAGTTATCAGGCAGTTCGAGATCTTCCGTGGAGCGAGAGCCTTTTCCGACAACTTTAGCGACCGCAGCCTGCACCAGATAGCCGATGGTACAGAAGTGCCCCAGGGCCACATCGTCAGACCCGGTAATGCGCCTGACCACCGGCTGCGCCAGGGCCGGCATTAAGACCGCCATCACACCGCCGAAGATACCCCCGGTTAAAATCAGCGGTACGCCAGTGAGCCCGGACTTATAGCCAATCACAGCCCCAATTGTCGCCATCCACAGCAGCGCCTGGCCGGTCAGGAAAATATATTTTAGCGGCGTCAGACGGGCGATAATAATGTTGACAGCAAAGATCACCAGCAGCGTCAGCGCCACTTCCGAACCTAATTCCCGATTCGCTAACCCGGCGATGGCGGCCACATCGGTAATATAGCCTTTCATGCCAAACCCCTGGGTGAAGATATCATTCAGGAAGGTCAGGGTGGCGACAATGATGTTTATCCCGGCCATCATAATTAAGAAACCGAGCAGCGTTTTAAATGTCCCTTCCGCGGTTTTGCCTGGCGATTTCTTTTGCAGGATCAGGCCAAGCATGGCAATAAAAGCAATAAGGATGGATGCCTGGCCGAGTAAATCCTTAACGATAAACGCAACGAAGCTATTCATAATCAGCCACCTTCAGATGACGTTCTTTTAAGAATGCGACGATCTTGGTTTCAATCTCCTCTTTATCAGTAAGTTTATTCAATACCACGACACGTTTAATTTCTTCTTCACTGGCATCGGCGGTTAAGATGTCGGCAAAGGTTTTTTGCGTCAGAATCATATCCGATTTAAAGGCCCCAGCTTCGGAAACGGTGGTGTGTTCAATATGAGCGGGAATTTCCAGCTTCTTTAAAACTGCCTTCGCCGTCATTTCAATGGCAAAGCTTGAACCGAGGCCGCAGCCACATACGCATAAAATTTTCAGCATGGAGGGTCTCCTCAAATAATATTGAGTTGCTTGGCAAGTTTATAATGATGTCCTTCAGTATCGACCAGACGTTTTTTCATACTGACTAAATCAATCGGAATAGGTTTGTTACTGGAATTAATTATTATGGCTTTATTTTTCATACCTGACTGAATACAGCGAACCACTTCACTGGCCATAATGGTACCCTGATAAATCTCTTCACAGGTTGGATCACCGCTGCGTAAACCATAGCCGACGATCGTTTTACGGATACGGACACCTATTTGTGGTTCCAGCTGTTTAATCATGGTATCAATCGCCCCCTGAAAGCCGGGAGAGTACTCTTTGGTATAGCCTTCTGAGCAGAGGATCACGACGCTATTTTGCGTGCTCAGCTTACGGGTAATCCGTTCCGCAAGCATGGTCAGCGGCATCTGTGCCTCCGGGATCAGGGCAATATCAGCATTACATTTAATGGCGGACTGTAACGTTAGTTCTCCACAATAGCCTCCTAATATCTCAACCATAAAAACCCGACCCGGCAGCGCTCTTCCGGTATTTCTTAAACGGGAGACTTCTTTAATAATTTGCTCACAGGCCGTGGAAAAACCAATCGTATAATCACTGCCATACACATCATTATCGATAGTCATCCCGACACCAAAGCAATTAATCTCAAATTCACTAAGGGTATTCAGAAACTGCAGGCTGCCATCCCCCCCGGCCATAATGAGCACATCAATACGCAGAGATTTAAGTTTTTTAGCAATGCTTTCATATTCACTGCGCTGCAGTTTGCGACTGGTTCGCCCCGAGGTAATGATCGGCACCGCGGTAATGGAGAAATCAACCAGATCGCGCCACGCCATATCCTGATGACTTTTCTCCAGTAGCCCTGGAATACCGCCATTAAACAGCGTGATATCGGCATTAGCCTGCCTGGCTATCTGGAATATAAAATTATTCATTCCCGAAACATCCCCGCCGCTAATAACGATGCCAATTTTCATGACGCTTCCTCGCTCATTTGCCTGACAACATTTTTCCCTGAGTACAAGCCTTCTATTTGCAATAAAGATCACATAATGCGTATTAAATTACGTCAGTGAATGGTTGACAGTAGCAGTGACACGCTTATTTCTGTGATAAACATCTCATTTAAAGAGGGTGATCGCCATCGCTTTCTGTTTTTAATATCTTTATATTTCATAGCGTTAAAATATCGAGATATTCAGGCGTGCAGACCTTTCCTTTGCCGTTAATATGGGGATTTAAGAAAAGAGCGGAAACGTGATTACTGCCACATTTTTTCGTAGCAGAGGGGAATATCGGGTAATTTCGCCGATGCGGGAAGCGAAACAAAAAAAGCGCCCTAAGGCGCTCTTTCGACAGTAACTTTATGCTTATTTGTTCAGTTCCGCAGTCATATGCACGCGGTTGCCGGTAAAGGCTTCGGTAATTTTGTAAGACGAAGCGCCAGCAGCCTGCGCCTGAGCAGCGATTTTCGCTTCCGCACCATCCATCGTGGCAGCGGTTGCAGTCACGGTTTCAGCAGCGAATGAACCAAAAGAAGCGGCCAGTGCGATTACTGCGACAAAAGTTTTGATGCTTTTCATGATATAAACCCTTTCATTTAGTTGTTTAGATAAGGCGCCGTGCCTTGATGTGTTAAATAGTAGCCCGCACATCGCTAAACAAAAAGCGGAAGGATTTGCTGTCATTGTTCAAATTTATTGATCGATATTTAACCCGCAATTAAACGCTGCGGATGGGTGTAAACTGTCGCCCTGCCCGGCTTGCAAAAGCCCACCAGCGTCAGATTGCAGCGCTCGGCCACTTCCACCGCTAAGGTGGTGGCCGCCGAGACCGCGAACAGGATCTCGACGCCGCACATCGCGGCCTTCTGCACCATTTCATAGCTGGCGCGGCTGGAGACCAGCGCGGCGCCATGCTGCCAGTCCTCGCCAATTTCCGCGCGCTGGCCCAGCAGTTTATCCAGGGCGACATGCCGGCCAACGTCTTCAAAACCGCCCGCCAGCTCGCCAGTCGTCCTGACCCAGGCAGCCGCATGGGTACAGCCGGTGAGCCGGCCGACCGGTTGAAAGTCGTTAAGATGCGCCAGGGCGTGGTCGAGGTTGGCTAGATCGAACGTCTGAGTGAATGGTAGCGGCTGAACTGGCTTACCAATATCATTGAGCTGCTCGACGCCGCATACCCCGCAGCCGGTGCGCCCGGCCAGCGCGCGACGCCGGGCTTTGAGCCCCATAAAACGTCGGCTGGAGAGCTCAATCTGTACCTCAAGGCCATTGCACACCGACACCACGTCCATGCCGAAAATCTCCCGCCGATGCTCGATAATCCCTTCGGATAAGGAAAAGCCGACGGCGAATTGTTCCAGGTCTTTCGGCGTGGCCATCATCACCACATGGGAGATACCGTTGTAGACCAGCGCGACGGGAATTTCTTCGGCTAACTCGTCTGGCTGAGGGTGTTGCAGATCCTCGCGTTTCCAGAGGGAGACCTGGCGATATCCTGTGACATTCGTCACATTTTTGATTTGTTCGAGAGGCTTCTTGTTCACTTTGCTTTAACCGTATTGGAACAGGCATACACACAATGTGGTATTCTGTTTTTATCCCTTCAGGAATGAGGGAAATTAGCCCTAATTCTGAACCTTTGCGGCCTTCACCGCAAAGCAAATAACTACATGTGACAATGTCGAAACAAGGAGCGAACCATGCAGGTCAGCAGAAGGCAGTTCTTTAAGATCTGCGCTGGCGGTATGGCGGGAACCACGGCAGCAGCGCTGGGCTTTGCCCCGGCAACTGCGCTCGCGGAGACACGGCAGTACAAATTGCTGCGCACGCGCGAAACCCGTAACACCTGTACATACTGTTCTGTCGGCTGTGGGCTGTTGATGTATAGCCTCGGCGACGGCGCAAAAAACGCCAAAGCATCCATTTTCCATATCGAAGGCGATCCGGATCATCCGGTTAACCGTGGTGCGCTCTGCCCGAAAGGGGCCGGTCTGGTGGACTTTATCCATTCTGAAAGCCGCCTGAAATTCCCGGAATATCGCGCGCCAGGTTCCGATAAATGGCAGCAAATCAGCTGGGACGAAGCGTTTGATCGCATCGCCAAGCTGATGAAAGAGGACCGCGACGCCAACTTTATCGCGCAAAACGACGCCGGCACCACCGTCAACCGCTGGTTGACCACCGGGATGCTGTGCGCCTCCGCCTCCAGTAACGAAACCGGTTATTTAACGCAAAAATTCACCCGCGCCCTCGGGATGCTGGCGGTGGATAACCAGGCGCGTGTCTGACACGGACCAACGGTAGCAAGTCTTGCTCCAACATTTGGTCGCGGTGCGATGACCAACCACTGGGTGGATATTAAGAACGCCAACCTGATCGTGGTGATGGGCGGTAACGCCGCAGAAGCGCATCCGGTGGGGTTCCGCTGGGCGATGGAAGCCAAAATTCATAATGGCGCCAAGCTCATCGTTATCGATCCGCGCTTTACGCGTACGGCATCGGTGGCAGATTTCTATACCCCGATTCGTTCCGGTACCGACATTACCTTCCTGTCGGGTGTGATCCTGTACCTGCTGAATAACGAAAAATTCAACCGCGAATACACCGAAGCCTACACCAACGCCAGCCTGATCGTGCGTGAGGACTACAGCTTCGACGACGGGCTGTTCAGCGGCTATAACGCAGAAAAACGCCAGTACGACAAAACCAGCTGGAACTATGAGCTGGATGAGAACGGCTTCGCCAAACGCGATACCACGCTGCAACATCCGCGCTGCGTCTGGAACCTGCTGAAGCAGCACGTTTCTCGTTATACCCCGGATGTAGTCGAAAACATCTGCGGTACGCCGAAGGCCGACTTCCTTAAAGTTTGCGAATACATTGCCGAAACCAGCGCGCCGGATAAGACCGCGTCGTTCCTGTATGCTCTCGGCTGGACCCAGCACTCCATCGGCGCACAGAACATCCGCACCATGGCGATGATCCAGCTGCTGCTCGGCAACATGGGGATGGCGGGCGGCGGTGTCAACGCCCTGCGCGGTCACTCCAATATCCAGGGTCTGACCGACCTCGGCCTGCTCTCCACCAGCCTGCCGGGCTACATGTCGCTGCCGAATGAAAAACAGGCCGACCTGCAGACCTACCTGACGGCTAACACGCCGAAGCCGCTGCTGAAAGACCAGGTCAACTACTGGGGCAATTATCCGAAGTTCTTCGTCTCCATGATGAAAGCCTTCTTCGGCGACAAAGCTACGGCAGAAAACAGCTGGGGCTTTGACTGGTTGCCGAAGTGGGATAAGAGCTACGACGTCCTGCAGTATTTCGAGATGATGAATCAGGGCAAAGTGAATGGCTATATTTGCCAGGGCTTTAACCCGGTCGCCTCGTTCCCGAACAAAAACAAGGTAGTGGCTTCCCTGTCGAAGCTGAAGTTCCTTGTAACCATCGACCCGCTCAACACCGAAACGTCCACCTTCTGGCAAAACCACGGTGAGTCCAACGATGTTGACCCGTCGAAAATCCAGACCGAAGTATTCCGTCTGCCGTCCACCTGCTTCGCCGAAGAAAACGGTTCTATCGTCAACTCCGGCCGCTGGTTGCAGTGGCACTGGAAAGGCGCGGACGCCCCGGGGATCGCCGTGACCGATGGCGAAATCCTCGCCGGTATCTTCACTCGCCTGCGTAAGATGTATGCCGAAGAGGGCGGACCAGCTCCGGAGCCGGTGCTCAACATGACGTGGAACTACTCCACTCCGCACGAGCCGGCATCTGAAGAAGTGGCGATGGAAAGCAACGGTAAAGCGCTGGCGGATATCACCGACCCGGCGACCGGCGCGGTGATCGTTAAGAAAGGGCAGCAGTTGAGCTCCTTTGCCCAGCTGCGCGATGATGGCACCACCTCCAGCGGCTGCTGGATCTTCGCCGGTAGCTGGACGCCGGACGGCAACCAGATGGCGCGCCGCGATAACGCCGACCCGTCAGGCCTCGGCAACACGCTGGGCTGGGCCTGGGCCTGGCCGCTCAACCGCCGCATCCTGTATAACCGCGCCTCCGCGGACCCGCAGGGTAAACCGTGGGATGCGAAGCGTCAGTTGCTGAAGTGGGACGGCGCCAAATGGGGCGGCGTGGATATTCCGGACTACAGCGCCGCCGCGCCTGGCAGCGACGTCGGTCCGTTTATCATGCAGCCGGAAGGGATGGGCCGTCTGTTCGCTATCGATAAGATGGCGGAAGGACCGTTCCCGGAACACTACGAACCGTTTGAAACGCCGCTGGGGACTAACCCGCTGCATCCGAACGTGGTCTCTAACCCGGCCGCTCGCGTCTTCAAAGGCGATCTCGAGCAGATGGGCAAAGCGGACAAATTCCCGTACGTCGGCACCACTTACCGCCTGACCGAACACTTCCACTACTGGACCAAGCACGCGTTGCTTAACGCCATCGCGCAGCCGGAGCAGTTTGTGGAGATCGGTGAAAAACTGGCGAATAAGCTCGGCATCGGCCACGGCGATACCGTGAAAGTTTCCTCTAACCGCGGCTATATCAAAGCCAAGGCAGTGGTGACCAAGCGTATTCGCACGCTGAAAGTTGACGGTAAGGATATCGATACCATCGGCATTCCTATTCACTGGGGCTATGAGGGCGTAGCGAAAAAAGGCTTTATTGCCAATACGCTGACGCCGTTCGTCGGTGATGCGAATACGCAGACACCGGAGTTCAAAGCTTTCCTCGTGAACGTGGAAAAGGTGTAACGGAGACGACTTATGGCTTATCAATCGCAAGATATTATTCGTCGTTCCGCGACTAACGGTTTCACCCCCGCGCCTCAGGCGCGGGACCACCAGCAGGAGGTGGCGAAGCTTATCGACGTCACCACCTGTATCGGCTGCAAAGCCTGTCAGGTGGCCTGCTCCGAATGGAACGATATTCGTGATGAAGTCGGTCACAACGTCGGGGTGTATGACAACCCGGCGGACCTGACCGCCAAGTCATGGACGGTCATGCGCTTCTCGGAAGTGGAACAAAACGACAAGCTGGAATGGCTCATTCGCAAGGATGGCTGCATGCATTGCGCGGACCCGGGCTGCCTGAAGGCCTGCCCGTCAGAAGGCGCGATCATTCAGTACGCCAACGGTATCGTCGACTTCCAGTCCGAGCAGTGCATCGGCTGCGGCTACTGTATCGCCGGCTGTCCGTTCGATGTACCGCGTCTGAACCCGGAAGACAACCGCGTCTACAAATGTACCCTGTGCGTAGACCGCGTGACCGTCGGCCAGGAGCCTGCCTGCGTGAAAACCTGTCCGACCGGCGCAATCCACTTTGGCTCCAAAGAGGATATGAAAACGCTGGCCGGTGAACGCGTGGCTGAGCTGAAAACCCGCGGTTATGACAATGCGGGCCTGTACGATCCGGCCGGCGTCGGCGGCACCCACGTCATGTACGTGCTGCACCATGCCGACAAGCCGAATCTGTACCATGGCCTGCCGGAAAACCCGGAGATCAGCCAGACCGTGAAGTTCTGGAAAGGCATCTGGAAACCGCTGGCGGCCGTCGGCTTCGCCGCGACCTTCGCAGCCAGTATCTTCCACTACGTCGGCGTCGGTCCGAACCGCGCGGAAGAGGAAGAGGACAACCTGCATGAAGAGAAAGACGAGGTGCGCAAATGAAAAGACGTGACACCATCGTGCGCTACACGGCGCCGGAACGCATCAACCACTGGGTCACCGCCTTCTGCTTCGTCCTGGCGGCAGTGAGCGGGTTAGGCTTTTTCTTCCCGTCCTTTAACTGGCTGATGCATATTCTCGGTACGCCGCAGCTGGCGCGTATTCTCCACCCGTTCGTCGGGGTGGTGATGTTCGCGTCGTTTATCATCATGTTTTTCCGTTACTGGCACCACAACCTAATCAATCGGGATGATATCTTTTGGGCGAAGAATATTCGTAAGATCGTCGTCAACGAGGAGGTGGGCGATACCGGGCGCTATAACTTCGGCCAGAAATGCGTGTTCTGGGCGGCGATTATTTTGCTGGTACTGCTGCTGGTGAGCGGTGTGATCATCTGGCGTCCGTATTTTGCGCCGGCTTTCTCAATCCCGGTGATCCGATTTGCGCTGATGCTGCATTCATTTGCCGCAGTGGCGTTAATTGTGGTTATCATGGTGCATATCTACGCCGCCCTCTGGGTGAAAGGCACCATTACCGCGATGGTGGAAGGCTGGGTTACCAAAACGTGGGCGAAGAAACATCACCCGCGCTGGTACCGAGAGGTCCGCCAGAAACAGGAAAAGTCATCTGAATGAGTATTCGCATAATCCCGCAAGACGAGCTGGGTTCGAGCGAGAAACGCACGGCGGAAGCAATTCCGCCGTTACTGTTCCCCAGGCTGAAAAATCTGTATAACCGCCGCGCTGAACGCCTGCGTGAGCTGGCCGCCAACAACCCGCTGGGCGATTACCTGCGCTTTGCCGCGCTGATCGCCCATGCCCAGGAAGTGGTGCTGTACGACCATCCGCTGCAGATGGATCTGACGGCTCGCATTAAAGCGGCCAGCGAACAGGGTAAACCGCCGCTGGATATCCACGTTCTGCCGCGCGACAAGCACTGGCACAAGCTGTTGCACTCGCTGATTGCCGAGCTGAAGCCGGAAATGAGCGGCCCGGCGCTGGCGGTCATTGAGAATCTGGAAAAAGCCTCTGAGCAGGAGCTGGAGCAGATGGCCAGCGCGCTGTTTGTTTCCGACTTCGCCTCCGTCAGCAGTGATAAAGCGCCGTTCATCTGGGCCGCGCTGTCGCTCTACTGGGCGCAGATGGCCAGCCTGATCCCGGGGAAAGCGCGCGCCGAATACGGCGAACAGCGTCAGTTCTGCCCGGTATGCGGCTCAATGCCGGTCTCCAGCATCGTGCAGATCGGCACCACTCAGGGGCTGCGCTATCTGCACTGCAACCTGTGCGAAACCGAGTGGCACGTGGTGCGCGTCAAGTGCAGCAACTGTGAACAGAGCCGCGACCTGCACTACTGGTCGCTGGACAACGAGCAGGCAGCGGTGAAAGCCGAAAGCTGTGGCGACTGCGGAACCTACCTGAAGATTATGTATCAGGAGAAGGATCCGAAAGTCGAAGCCGTCGCCGACGATTTGGCGTCCCTGGTGCTCGACGCCCGTATGGAACAGGAAGGCTTCGCCAGGAGCTCAATTAACCCGTTCATGTTCCCCGGCGAAGGGGAGTAAGTTCTGCGGTGTGATTTCGGGCGGCTCTTGCCGCCCGCTTTCCTTCTTGCGATACGAGCGTAGTCAGGAATGACTCACCCGCGTCACTGACTGTCATCAGAGACCAGCCTTTGGCTCGACACACTCGTTTCAGACGAGTTTGTCGCTCCCTTGTCGTCCTCCTGCCACTCGAATTATTCAGGGTGTAGTTCGTACGGCGTGACTACGCCAGGAATACCGGCAAAATCCTTCGTATTCCGCGTAATCAGTTCCAGACGATGGAGTTGCGCCGTCGCCAGAATGATGGCATCCGGCAGCTTAAGCTTATACTCCTGCCGCAGCGCAACGCTTCGCTCTGCAATATCCTGTGAGATGTTAATGATATTAAAGGTGCTTAGCGCCATTCGCGTACGCTGCTCCTGGTGATATTTTTTAGCGCCAACCATCACCTCCATCCAGGTAATCAGACTGATCGCATTCTGCGGTGGCCAGGCCTCCAGCGCCTGTTTGGCTTCGCGACGCCCGCTAAATAAATCAATAAGAATATTGGTATCAAAAAGCGCAGATCCGGAGGTCATTACCACTCCTTGCGTAGCTGACGTTGATATTCCATGCCGTCTTCTTCGCAGTCTTGCCACAGACCCAGCGCACTGGAGATGGTATCTTTAGCTCGATCTTGTTTCTCCAGATATTGTTCAACCGCTTCACGTAACAGTTCCGCTCGCGGAATGTTACGCTGCACTTTGAGGTCATCGAGACGTTGAATGACATCGTCTGATAAATCGAGAAGAATTCTGCCCATATCCCTTTCAGCCATCATGCTCATATATACCTCAAGTATATCACCAGTGATGAAGTTATGAGCAATCTACAGCTTTTGAAATCGGAAACAAACAGGATTTTGCCAGGTAAACGCTTTTTTGCGAGCCGCTTTCCATAATGCACAGGCGACCTCAACAGGCCTGTATTTTCGCCATAATCCAGGCTATAACACTGGATATTAAAACAGTACAAGGAACTTCATATGGCGCTGGAGAAAGGGATTGCTTCGCTGGTTGAGGCATTTATTGCGGCAGGTCGTCCGTCATCACGCGATCAACATATTGATGATCGGAGGGCCGGCTATATCGCCAGTGCGGTACTCGCCGGGGAGACGGAAACGCGAGTGCGGGTGGAGGATATCACCCTGGAGGGGATGCACTTCCGCGTCGTTTCACCGCCCACTGCCGACGGCCTGCTACCCACGCTTATCTACTACCACGGCGGCTGTTTTGTCAGCGGCGGCTTTACCACCCACGATAACCAACTCCGTCAGTTAGCCATGTTCAGCGGTTGCCGGGTGATCGCTGTACAGTACCGCCTGGCGCCGGAGCATACCTTTCCGGCGGCGCACGATGATGCAGAACGAGGTGCTACGATTATTCACCAGCACGCAAAGCAGCTTGGCGTTGATGCCTCGCGTATCACGCTGGCCGGCGACAGCGCCGGCGGGCACCTCGCCCTGGTCACGGCTCTGCGCCTGAAAGCGAAAGCGGCGTGGCATCCTGCACAACTGATTCTGATTTATCCGATGCTTGACCCCACCGCCAGCATGGCGAGCTACCTCAGCAATGGCGATGACTATGTGATTACCCGGGACACGCTACTGAGCGGCTACGAAATATACCTCGCCTCGACGCCGGCAAACCATCCGGATGCCAGTCCGCTCTGGCGCGAAGATTTTAACGGGCTGCCACCGGTGCATATTCTGACGGCGGAGTTCGATCCTTTACGCGATGAGGGCGAAGTGCTGTACCGAAGGCTGACGGAGCAAGGGGTGGAGAGTTCCTGTCAGCGTTATCTGGGGGTGATCCACGGCTTCTTTCAGCTGGGTGGCGTCAGCCACGCCGCGCGTGATGCTATGCGGGATATCGCCTGGCGTGTGGCATCGCCAGGACGATAACGGCCAGAGGGCACTTACTCTTCCTCGTTGCCGCCCTCTTCGTACGAACCAAAAGGCTTCGCCGGCAGCACGATGTAGATCCCCTCGAAAACCGCACCCTGTTTATCATCGCCAAAAAGCTCCACCTGCATTTGCACGCGGGCTTTACGCCCACGCGCCAGGCGGTCGAGGTCGCCGCTCAGCGATCCCAGGTCGGCGATGGCGCTGGGGCGGCCGCTAATGGGCTGACTGTACCGAATATGCGCATCCGCCAAAATGATGGTGCCCCCCAGATGCCGCTCGCGCAGCATCAGCCAGATAAGTCCCCATCCGGTCAGGGTCGCTAACGAAAACAGGCTACCGGCAAACAGCGTATGGTGCGGATTCTGGTTCCCCGCTTCCGGCATGGTGGTTATAAATTTCTGCCCGGTGTACTGCTGAATGCGTACGCCCATTTTTTCACTCAGCGGGATATGCTGATACCACGCCTGCTGGAGCTGCGCGCACCAGTCGCCACGGTGCAAAATATCGTCCAGCGACGCGATCGGTTTAATCATCAGAAAATGACGGATCGGCGTGGTGGTCGGGGTAGTGATCTCCCCTTGATTGACAAAGCCAAGCTTGGCGAAAAACTCCACCGCATCTTCGCGAGCGCTACAGGTGACCCGCTTCACCCCTTCCTGACGCGCTACCGACTCCAGGGTCATCGCCATCAGCGTCCCCAGCCCTTTATCCTGTACGGAGGGATGAACGGCCATAAAGCGAATGGAGGCTTCATTTTCCGCATTGATATACAGTCGGCCGACGGCAACCAGATTACCCTCTTCATCCACGACCATCTGATGATGCGCCATCGCATCCCAGGCGTCGCGTTCCGATCCTTTAGGCTGATGCAGCGGCTTACGCAGCATCTCCCAGCGGAACTGGTAGTAGCTCTCTAACTCTTCTGCTGTTTGCGGTACACGAAGGTGATACATAGTCGTACTCTCTTTTGTTACCCGCAGCCTGCCCGGAAGCTGGGTCATACCTGCAACCAAAAGGTCACGGGACCATCATTGACCAAAGAAACCTGCATATCCGCAGCGAATCTTCCGGTCTGGGTGTTCATTTCCTGCTGGCGACAGCGGGCGACGAAATACTCATACAGCGCCTCGGCGCGGTCAGGGGCAGCGCCTTTCGAGAAACTCGGTCGCATCCCCCGCTCGGTATCCGCCGCCAGCGTAAATTGCGAAACCACCAGCACGCTGCCGCCCGCCTGCTGGACATTCAGGTTCATTTTCCCTTCCGCATCGCTGAAGATGCGGTAGCCCAGCACCCGTTCACAAAGGCGATTCGCCTTTTGTTCATCATCGTCTTTCTCGACGCCCAGCAGCACCAGAAGCCCCGGACCAATTTCGCCCGTCACTTCATCCTCCACGGTAACGCTTGCACGGGATACGCGTTGAATTAATGCAATCATGGTTGTTCTGTTTCTTCTGTTTTAAGTTTGCGGTATTCACCGAGAGTGACAGTTATTTCAGCGCCAAGCAAGACGATACACCAGGTCCAGTACACCCAGACGAACAAAATCGGCACCACCGAAATCACGCCATAAATTAACTGATAGGACGGAAAGGTGGTGATATAGAGGGCAAACGCTTTTTTACCTGCCTCGAACAGCAGCGCCGCCACCAGCGCCCCGATCACTGCATCGCGGTTACGCACCTGGGTGGTCGGTACAATACTGTAGAGCAGCCAGAATGCCGCCCATGAAAGGATCAGCGGGAAGAGGCGGAGTAGATTATCAATCACGCCGTCCAGATCGCTCGCCCAGCGCAGCGACAGCAGATACGAACTGATCGCCAGGCTGGCGCCTGCCAGCAACGGGCCAAGAGTCAGGATCATCCAGTAAACGGCAAAGGAGTAAACTTTGGGACGGCTGCGCGTGCTGCGCCAGATGGTGTTTAGCGCGCTGTCGATCGAGTACATCAGCAGCAGCGAGGTGACGATCAGGCCAAACGCGCCTACGGCGGTCATACGGCTGGAGTTAGCCACGAACTGTTCGATATACCCCTGAATCACATCCCCGGTCGCCGGAATAAAATTGGCGAAGATAAAATGGCGAATCTGCACGCTGACTTCGGAAAACATGGGAAAGGCCGCAAACAGCGCGAACACGACGGCTATCAGCGGCACCAGGGAAAGTAATGACACATAGGCGAGGTTCCCCGCCAGAGTCGTCATATGGTCTTCATCAATGCGCCGCCACAGCAGCTTAAGCCAAGCCAGCAGCGGCCGGGTATGGTGGTGTAATTTTTGCTGAACGGTTTTTAGCATAGCTGATTCGCGAAATAGTCAGGGATGGTCTTCTTCCCGGTCACCAGAATACTGGTGATCCCTAACCGGTTGGCCCCTGCTATATTATCGACGTTATCATCAAAAAAGACCGTATCTGCGGCGGAAAATCCCTCTTCTTCCAGTACTCGCAGATAAATTTCCGCTTCAGGCTTACGGAATCCCATCTCCTGTGACAGATAAATGCGATCGGCGGCAGCGCGCACTTCCGGGTATTCATCGGGCCAGAATGTGGTGTGAAGACGATTGGTATTGGAGAGCACTACCACCCGATGCCCCTGGGCACGAAGTTTATGCATGATGGTAATTACCTCCGGGCGCAGCGCGACAAATACCGCCTGCCAGCCGTGAGCAAACTGCTCATAGCTGAGGGACATATTCATTTCATGACACATGGCGGCGGCAAAGTCTTCATCGCTAATCTCGCCACGCTCATGCTGGTGGAAAGCCTCTCCCATGGTGAAATGCTGCTTCAGCGTCGCCAGCGGGATGCGGGTTAAATCACTCCAGGCTCCCAATACCCGGTTGAAGTCAATGTCGACAATCACATTACCTAAATCAAAGATATAGAGCATTTTTGTCTCCTTCCGCGCCGTGGAAAATTAACTTTAGCGGGAAAGGCAGGATTTGACTATTGGCGTATGATGCAGGAATGAAAAAAAGAAACCCCGCCGGAGAGGCGGGGTTTAGCGAACAACAAGAAGAAAAATTACTCTTCTTTTGCACCGCGCATTGCGCGTTTACGGTCGTTCTCAGTCAGGTGACGTTTACGGATACGGATAGACGTAGGGGTCACTTCTACCAGTTCGTCGTCATCGATGAACTCCAGAGCCTGCTCCAGGGTCATCTTAATCGGCGGAACCAGAACCGTTGCTTCGTCAGTACCGGACGCACGCATGTTGGTCAGTTTCTTACCGGTCAGGCAGTTTACCGTCAGGTCGTTAGAGCGACTGTGAATACCGATGATCTGGCCTTCGTAAACTTCAGCGCCGTGGCCGAGGAACAGCTTACCGCGATCCTGCAGACCGAACAGGGCGAACGCAACCGCTTTACCCTGACCGTTAGAGATCAGTACGCCGTTGTTACGCTGACCCACTTCGCCCGGACGAACGTCGTCGTAGTGGCTGAAGGTGGAGTACAGCAGACCGGTACCAGAAGTCATGGTCATGAACTCTGAACGGAAGCCGATCAGACCACGGCTTGGGATCACGTAGTCGAGACGTACGCGGCCTTTACCGTCTGGATTCATGTTTTTCAGGTCGCCTTTACGCTCGCCCAGCGCCTGCATGACAGAACCCTGGTGCTGCTCTTCGACGTCCAGCGTCACGTTTTCGAACGGCTCTTGTTTACGGCCATCGATTTCGCGGAAGATAACTTTCGGACGGGAAACCGCCATCTCGAAACCTTCACGACGCATGTTTTCAATCAGAACGGACAGGTGCAGTTCACCACGGCCGGAAACGCGGAACGCATCAGCGTCTTCGGTTTCTTCAACGCGCAGCGCCACGTTGTGCACCAGCTCTTTGTTCAGACGGTCCAGGATCTGGCGAGAGGTAACGAACTTACCTTCTTTACCGCAGAACGGCGAGGTGTTGACGTTGAAGAACATGGTTACGGTCGGCTCATCAACGGACAGTGCCGGCAGCGCTTCGACATTCTGCGGATCGCAGATGGTGTCGGAGATGTTCAGCTCGCCCAGACCGGTGATCGCGATGATGTCGCCAGCTTCGGCTACGTCACTCTCGATACGCTCCAGACCCAGGTGAGTCAGCACTTTACCGACTTTACCGTTACGGGTTTTGCCTTCGCTATCGATGATAGTGACCTGCTGGTTCGGCTTCACTTTACCGCGTTTGATGCGGCCGATACCGATGACGCCAACGTAGTTGTTGTAGTCCAGCTGGGAGATCTGCATCTGCAGCGGACCGTCAAGGTCAACGTCCGGCGCCGGCACGCGATCAACAATCGCCTGGTACAGCGGGGTCATGTCGTCAGCCATGTCTTCGTGGTCCAGGCCCGCGATACCGTTCAGCGCGGACGCGTAAACGATCGGGAAGTCCAGCTGTTCGTCGGTCGCATCAAGGTTAACGAACAGGTCGAAGACCTGATCGACAACCCAGTCCGGACGGGCGCCCGGGCGGTCAACTTTGTTGATGACCACGATCGGCTTCAGGCCGTGGGCAAAAGCTTTTTTGGTCACGAAGCGCGTTTGCGGCATCGGGCCATCAAAGGCATCGACCACCAGCAGCACAGAGTCAACCATGGACATAACACGCTCAACCTCACCTCCGAAGTCGGCGTGCCCTGGGGTATCAACGATGTTGATACGGTAATCATTCCATTTGATTGCGGTGTTTTTCGCGAGGATGGTAATCCCACGCTCTTTCTCCAAATCGTTGGAGTCCATCACACGTTCTTGTGCTTCAGTACGTGCGTCGAACGTACCGGATTGCTGTAGCAGCTTGTCAACCAGGGTAGTTTTACCATGGTCAACGTGCGCGATGATGGCGATATTACGCAGATTTTCGATCACAACTTTGCCTCAGGCATTAGAAATAGCGCGTTATTGTACACGTATTAAGCGAAGGACTGAACAGGATCACAAACATCCTCCGCAAACAAGTATTGCAGAGTTTCTTTGTGACCGCTTTCACGGAGCGATAAAAGGGCACCGTAACAAAAATTGCACCAAAATGGTGCTCAATGTTCACACTGAGGCACTACTTTGGTGCATTATCTCCATCATGGTGCAGTCCTTTTGCACTATGGTGCGCATGATACAGCGTTTTATAGGGCATTTAAAAGTTGGCACAGATTTCGCTTTATATTTTTTAAGGCAACAACGCCACTTTTAAGCAGTATGAAGTTTTCGTTACCACGACGACAATGACCAATCCGGGAGAGTTTAAGTATGTCCGCTGAACACGTTTTGACGATGCTGAACGAGCACGAAGTGAAGTTTGTCGACCTGCGCTTCACCGATACCAAAGGTAAAGAACAGCACGTCACGATTCCGTCTCATCAGGTAAATGCCGAATTCTTCGAAGAAGGCAAAATGTTTGATGGCTCCTCGATCGGTGGCTGGAAAGGTATCAACGAATCTGACATGGTCCTGATGCCGGACGCCTCCACCGCGGTCATTGACCCGTTCTACGAAGAACCGACCCTGATCATCCGCTGCGATATCCTCGAGCCAGGCACCCTGCAGGGCTATGACCGTGACCCGCGCTCCATCGCGAAACGCGCTGAAGAGTACCTGCGCGCCACCGGCATCGCTGACACCGTCCTGTTCGGGCCAGAACCAGAATTCTTCCTGTTCGACGACATCCGTTTTGGCGCCTCTATCTCCGGCTCCCATGTCGCGATCGATGACATCGAAGGTGCGTGGAACTCCTCCACCAAATACGAAGGCGGTAACAAAGGTCACCGTCCGGGCGTGAAAGGGGGTTACTTCCCGGTTCCGCCAGTAGACTCTTCTCAGGATATCCGTTCCACCATGTGTATGATCATGGAAGAGATGGGCCTGGTTGTTGAAGCTCACCACCACGAAGTGGCTACCGCAGGTCAGAACGAAGTGGCAACCCGCTTCAACACCATGACCAAAAAAGCGGACGAAATTCAGATTTACAAATACGTTGTTCACAACGTCGCTCACCGCTTCGGTAAAACCGCGACCTTTATGCCGAAACCAATGTTCGGCGATAACGGCTCCGGCATGCACTGCCATATGTCTCTGGCGAAAAACGGGACTAACCTGTTCTCCGGCGACAAATACGCAGGTCTGTCTGAGCAGGCGCTGTTCTACATCGGCGGCGTAATCAAACACGCTAAAGCTATCAACGCCCTGGCGAACCCGACCACCAACTCCTACAAGCGTCTGGTCCCGGGTTACGAAGCGCCGGTTATGCTGGCTTACTCTGCGCGTAACCGCTCTGCCTCCATCCGTATTCCGGTGGTGACCTCTCCGAAAGCGCGTCGTATCGAAGTGCGCTTCCCGGACCCGGCTGCCAACCCGTACCTGTGCTTTGCGGCGCTGCTGATGGCTGGCCTTGATGGTATCAAGAACAAAATCCATCCGGGCGAAGCAATGGACAAAAACCTGTATGACCTGCCGCCGGAAGAAGCGAAAGAGATCCCGCAGGTTGCAGGCTCTCTGGAAGAAGCCCTGCAGGCCCTGGATGCTGACCGCGAGTTCCTGACGGCTGGCGGCGTGTTCACCAATGACGCTATCGATGCTTACATCGCCCTGCGTCTGGAAGAGAACGACCGCGTACGCATGACTCCGCATCCGGTTGAGTTCGAACTGTACTACAGCGTCTAATTTTGCTGTAAATCCAGGGTATGTCGTGTTGTGGCGCGGGATGCCCGGGATATTTTGTTGCCGTGGAAACTTTCAGCCCATCTCAGGATGGGCTTTTTTCTCCACCAACACGCTGATCTCGCGAGCTTTTTACCGATAAAAAGCTATACTGCACTAAATTGGTGCACTCTTTTTCAGGAGACTGTCGAATGGCAACAGGCACACTGCCCGATGCTGGGCAGATCCTCAACTCTCTTATCAACAGTATCTTACTGGTCGATGATGACCTGGCGGTGCACTTTGCCAATCCTGCGGCGCAGCAGCTGCTGGCGCAAAGTTCACGCAAGCTGTTTGGCACCCCGTTACCTGAGCTGTTGAGCTATTTTTCGTTGAATATCGGGCTGATGCAGGAGAGCCTGCAGGCGGGCCAGGGGTTTACCGATAACGAAGTCACGCTGGTTATTGATGGCCGCTCGCACATCCTGTCGCTGACCGCCCAGCGGCTGCCGGAAGGCTTTATTCTGCTGGAAATGGCGCCGATGGATAACCAGCGCCGCCTGAGCCAGGAGCAGCTGCAGCACGCGCAGCAGGTCGCCGCCCGCGATCTGGTCCGCGGCCTGGCACATGAGATAAAAAATCCGTTAGGCGGCCTGCGCGGCGCGGCACAGCTGCTCAGCAAAGCCCTGCCCGACCCGGCGCTAACGGAATATACCAAAGTGATCATCGAGCAGGCTGACCGGCTGAGAAATCTGGTCGATCGCCTGCTTGGGCCACAGCATCCGGGCATGCACGTTACTGAAAGTATCCATAAAGTCGCCGAGCGGGTAGTGAAACTGGTCTCCATGGAGTTACCGGACAACGTGAAGTTAATCCGTGATTACGACCCCAGCCTACCAGAGCTGCCCCACGACCCGGATCAAATTGAACAGGTGTTGCTGAACATCGTCCGTAATGCGCTGCAGGCGCTGGGGCCGGAAGGGGGCGAAATTGTTCTCCGCACCCGCACCGCTTTCCAGCTGACGCTGCACGGGGTGCGTTATCGCCTCGCCGCACGTATTGACGTTGAAGATAATGGCCCGGGTATTCCGCCCCATCTCCAGGATACGCTGTTTTATCCGATGGTCAGCGGCCGCGAAGGCGGTACCGGCCTGGGCTTATCTATCGCCCGCAGCCTTATCGATCAGCACTCCGGCAAAATTGAATTCACCAGCTGGCCGGGTCATACCGAATTTTCGGTATACCTGCCTATTCGGAAGTAGAGGTGTTTATGCAACGAGGGATAGCCTGGATCGTTGATGACGATAGCTCCATCCGCTGGGTGCTTGAACGCGCGCTCACCGGAGCCGGCTTGAGCTGCACAACGTTCGAAAGCGGCAATGAGGTGCTAGATGCCCTCACCACCAAAACCCCGGATGTACTGCTGTCAGATATCCGTATGCCGGGAATGGATGGTCTGGCGCTGCTCAAACAGATTAAGCAGCGTCATCCAATGCTTCCGGTCATCATAATGACCGCACATTCCGATCTGGACGCTGCGGTCAGCGCTTATCAGCAAGGCGCGTTTGATTATCTGCCCAAACCTTTTGATATTGATGAAGCCGTCGCCCTGGTCGACCGGGCGATAAGCCACTATCAGGAGCAGCAACAGCCGCGAAATGCGCCAATAAGCAGCCCAACTGCCGACATCATCGGCGAAGCGCCGGCAATGCAGGATGTCTTTCGCATTATTGGCCGTTTGTCGCGATCATCCATCAGCGTGCTGATTAATGGCGAATCCGGTACCGGTAAAGAGCTCGTCGCTCACGCCCTGCATCGTCATAGTCCACGTTCAAAAGCGCCGTTTATCGCACTGAATATGGCGGCAATACCCAAAGACCTGATTGAGTCCGAGCTGTTCGGACATGAAAAAGGGGCCTTTACCGGCGCCAATACCGTCCGCCAGGGACGCTTCGAACAGGCTGACGGCGGCACGCTATTCCTGGATGAAATTGGCGATATGCCGCTTGATGTCCAGACTCGTCTGCTGCGCGTGCTGGCGGATGGCCAGTTTTATCGCGTGGGCGGTTACGCGCCGGTGAAGGTCGATGTGCGGATCATCGCCGCCACCCACCAGAACCTGGAACAGCGCGTGCAGGAGGGGAAATTTCGAGAAGATTTGTTCCACCGCCTGAACGTGATCCGAGTGCATTTACCGCCGCTGCGCGAGCGTCGGGAAGATATTCCACGCCTGGCCCGCCATTTTCTGCAGATAGCCGCCCGCGAGCTCGGTGTTGAAGCCAAACAGTTGCATCCGGAAACGGAGACAGCGCTGACACGCCTGGCGTGGCCTGGCAACGTCCGTCAGCTGGAAAACACCTGTCGCTGGCTCACCGTCATGGCCGCCGGCCAGGAGGTACTGACGCAGGATCTGCCGAGCGAACTGTTTGAGACCACGGTTCCGGACAGCCCGACGCAGATGCAGCCCGACAGCTGGGCGACGCTGCTGGGTCAGTGGGCCGATCGGGCGTTGCGATCCGGTCATCAAAACCTGCTCTCAGAAGCGCAACCCGAAATGGAGCGCACGCTGCTGACGACCGCCCTGCGCCATACCCAGGGGCACAAGCAGGAGGCTGCGCGTCTGCTGGGATGGGGTCGTAATACCCTGACGCGTAAGCTAAAAGAGCTGGGAATGGAGTAGTGATTAACGGCATGATGAAAATTAGCCGTTCAGCGCAAAGTGCTGCTATTTTGTACTTTACTGTTCCGATGAGTTGAGTATGATCGTGCCCGGCATTAGGGGAGAGCATCATGTTTGAATCACTGGTGAGTATGATATCGAGCGGCGCCGCAGCCAGTCACACGCCACAAACGGCAGTCGCTGCCGTGTTGTGCGCTGCGCTGGTCGGGCTGTTCAGCTAATGGTTCCCCTCTCCTGCGGCCGCGGGAGAGGGGAAAACATTAAATGACCCGGGAGAACTGTTGCATCCGAGCTTTTTGCCGTAGATAGGCATCAAAGCACATGCAGATATTGCGGATCAGCAGTCGGCCTTTCGCCGTCACCTGAATGGCCTTATCATCCACAGCCACCAGCCCGTCATGCGCCAGCGGCGCCAGCAGCTTCAGGTCTTCAGCAAAATAAGACTGAAAATCCACATCCCACTGCGCCTCTACGGCCCCAATATCCAGACGGAAATTACAGATCAACGCCTTAATCACGTCGCGACGTAAACAGTCATCGCGGGTTAACGCGATCCCGCGCCATAGAGCGTCCCCTTGCTCTGCCACCTGCTGGTAGTACAGCTTCAGCTCTTTTTGGTTCTGGGCGTAGCTGTCGCCAATCATGCTGATCGCGGACACGCCCATCCCCAGCAGATCGGTATCCCCCTGGGTGGTGTAACCCTGGAAATTGCGGTGCAGTATGCCATGACGTTGCGCGACCGCTAATTCATCGTCTGGGCGAGCAAAGTGGTCCATGCCGATAAACTGATAGCCTGCCGCCGTCAGCGAGCCGATGGTCTCCTGGAGGATCTCCAGCTTCTGTTCAGCGGAGGGGAGATCGGCATCTTTAATTTTGCGCTGTGCGGCAAAGAGCGTGGGCAGATGCGCATAGTTAAACACGCTCAGGCGGTCAGGATTGAGCTCGGCGACCTTTTGCAGGGTAAAGGCGAAGCTCTCCGGCGTTTGCTTCGGCAGGCCGTAGATGAGGTCGATATTGGTCGAGGTAAAACCAATCTCCCGCGCATGGTGGAGCAAATCAAAGATGAACGCTTCGTCCTGCTCACGGTTAACCAGGCGCTGAACCTCTTTATTGAAGTCCTGCACGCCCATACTCAGGCGGTTGAACCCCTCGGTGCGTAAATGATCGAGGACATCCAGCTCGATCTCACGTGGATCGACCTCAATGGAGATCTCGGCTTCCGCGCTGAAATGGAAGTGGCTGCGCAACAGATCCATCAGGCGACTGATTTGCGCCTTATTGAGATAGGTTGGCGTGCCGCCACCCCAGTGCAGTTGCTTAACCTGGCGACTGGCAAACTGCGGCGCGCGGTGGATGATCTCCTGTTCAAGGACATCGAGATATTGATCGGCCTTATGCTGCTGGCGGGTGACTATCTTATTGCAGCCGCAGAAATAACACAGCTTATGGCAAAACGGGATATGCACGTACAGCGACAGGGGACGCTGTGGGTAACGGGCCACAGCGGCATCGAATTCCGCCGCGCCAAATTGCGGTGAAAACTCCAGCGCGGTGGGATACGAGGTATAGCGCGGCCCGGAATAGTTATATTTCTGGATCAGGGCCAGATCCCAGTCGATTATCTGCTCAGACATGCTCACTCCTTCCGATGGTGCCGCCGACGGGTACGCCGTCCCGGCCCCACCGCACCGCGGGTCATGAGCCGGTTGCGCAGCCATTTCTGACGCCGCGACAACCGTCGTAGTTTAACGAATAACCACAGCAGATAACATATAACCAGAAGGGTTATAAGCAGTACCGGGAATCCGATGGGATGCAAATGTTAGTTTCCACCCTTCAGCAGACGCATCATATCTTCCTGACGCTCTTCCTCTTCTTCATCTTCGTCATCGTAAGAGAGGCCGAGCTGCTGCATCAGCTCATCAATGCGATCCAGTTTGGCGTCCACCCAGCTCTGCTCTTCAGCATTCAGGGTGCCCCCCTCTTCCAGACGTTCCAGCAGCGCGTCCAGGCGCTCATCATTCTCCAGCAACTCCAGCTCAGCCTGCGGTGAAAGCATAGGTTTCTCGCTCTTTGGTTTATGCTGCTTGGGGGCTGGGGTGCTGCTTTCGCTCACGCCCAGCGGGATCGGTTTTTTACTGCCGACGCGCGGGTCTTGCGTCTGGCTCTGTTTTTTGCCCGCTGAAGCCGCATCGCCGCCGTTCGCGCGACTGCCTGCCGCGTGGCCACGATGTTTCTTCTGCCGTTTGCGATCGCGAGCTTCCTGATTTAACTCTTCACGCGACTTGCGGCCGGATTTGCCACGGGTGGCGGATGTCGGTTTTTTCATGGTGTGTAATCTTCAGACAGTATTATTCAGTATAGAATTGAGGCGGAATCTAGCAGAAAGCAAGCAAAGAAAAAAGGCGACAGATTACTCTGTCGCCTTTTTCCTCACTGACCACCCTTAACGGGCTTCTTCTTTCCCTGTTCGCTAACGACTTACCCTGTCTTTCCCTTAGCGTCCAACGGTCCCTGTTTCTTCCTTTTCCCTTTGAAACGTCTCCAAGACGCGCGTCATCCTGACTATCCTGTGGTCTTCGCCTCCTGGCGCTTCCTGACCCCTCGTCCTGAGTCTTAATCCTTTCAGCATCCCCGCCGTTGTGTATTACTTTACCCTGTTGACAAAAATCGACAACCAGCCAGGCCGTTAAAAAAACATTTTCAGATTTCTCTATTTTTATAACTTGTTTTTTTTCAGTTAATTACATCTGTATCGTCTTATTTTTCTCAGGTATGTCCTATACGAAGAATAGTCAATGTCTCACAAACCATATGGTTTTTACTTACAGGAATGGCGTGCGGTAAAAACAGCCTTTTTCTGCTGTTCAGGTATAATCCCTGCCATAGCCTGTTTTAACGGAGACGACCGTCTTGACCAACTGGAATTATCAACTGACGCACTTTGTCACTAGCGCGCCAGATATCCGCCATCTTCCTGCCGATACCGGCATTGAAGTGGCGTTCGCCGGCCGCTCCAACGCGGGAAAATCCAGCGCGCTAAATACGCTGACCAACCAGAAGAGCCTGGCGCGTACCTCCAAGACTCCTGGACGTACGCAGCTGATTAACCTGTTCGAAGTCGCCGAGGGCAAACGCCTGGTTGACCTGCCCGGCTATGGTTATGCGCAAGTACCTGAAGAGATGAAGATCAAGTGGCAGCGCGCGCTGGGAGAGTACCTGGAAAAACGTCTGTGCCTGAAGGGCCTGGTGGTGCTAATGGATATTCGCCACCCGCTTAAAGATCTCGATCAGCAAATGATCGAGTGGGCGGTAGAAAGCGATATTCAGGTGCTGGTGCTGTTGACCAAAGCCGATAAGCTCGCCAGCGGCGCGCGTAAAGCGCAAGTGAATATGGTGCGTGAAGCGGTACTGGCCTTCAATGGCGATATTCAGGTTGAACCTTTCTCTTCGCTGAAAAAATCCGGCGTGGATAAGCTACGACAGAAGCTGGATAGCTGGTTTAACGAAATCCCGCCGCAAGAAGCCGTTGAAGACGCCGAGTAACCCCCGCTTTTTCCGGATAACGGCGCGTAGCGCCCTATCCGGACGTTCATATTACGCGCTTTTAACTGCATCAAACTTTTCTTTCGCGCAATAAAAAACGCCCCGGTCATAAATGACCGGGGCGGCTAAAATATTCAGCCAAATCCGATTACGTGAAGTAAAAGGTCTGAAAGATAGAACATCTTACCTCTGTACCCTACGCGATTAACTCTACTCTTCTTTCGCTCACGGATAAAGCATTTTTTGTAGTTTTTTTTCACTATTTACATAGCAAATTCAAATGATCCTCACAAAACGCTATAAGTTATGTTGCTTACTTACAGAAAATCGCTTTGCGCTTTGTATACTTAGTGCGCTTGATCCCAGTTTTCGCCACTACCGACTTCCACCAGCAGCGGCACCGCCAGCGTAGTGCTGTTCTCCATCAGTTCATGGATTTTTTTCGACACGGCATCGAGCTCATCTTTATGCACTTCAAAGACCAGTTCATCGTGAACCTGCATGATCATCCGCACGCGAGGTTGCTCCTTCCGCAGCCATTCATCAACAGCAATCATCGCCCGCTTGATAATGTCTGCCGCTGTCCCCTGCATCGGGGCGTTGATCGCCGCACGTTCCGCGCCGGCGCGACGGGCACCATTGCTGGATTTAATATCCGGCAGATAGAGTCGACGGCCATCCAGCGTTTCAACATACCCTTGCTCTTTCGCCTGAGCGCGGGTGCGCTCCATATACTCCAGGACGCCCGGGTAACGCTCGAAATAAAGATCCATATACTTCTGTGCTTCTTTACGCGGGATGTTCAGCTGGCGGGCCAGGCCGAAGGCGCTCATGCCGTAGATCAGACCGAAGTTGATGGCTTTCGCACTGCGGCGCTGTTCGCTGCTGACGCTGTCCAGTGGTAAGCCAAACACTTCAGCCGCCGTCGCCCGGTGAATATCTTTCCCTTCAGCGAAGGCGGTCAGCAGGCCTTTATCCCGCGACAGGTGCGCCATAATACGCAGTTCGATTTGCGAGTAGTCCGCTGAGATAATGACGTAATCTTCCGGCGCGATAAACGCCTGGCGAATGCGCCGTCCTTCTTCGTTACGCACTGGAATATTTTGCAGGTTTGGATCGGTAGACGACAAACGGCCAGTGGCAGTGACCGCCTGATGATAGGAGGTATGCACGCGCCCCGTTTTAGGGTTAATCATCAGCGGCAGTTTATCGGTATAGGTCGACTTCAGTTTCGCCAGCCCGCGATACTCCAGAATCACTTTTGGCAACGGATAATCCAGCGCCAGCTCCTCCAGGACCTCTTCAGACGTGGATGGCGCGCCACCCGGCGTTTTCTTCAGCGGCTTGATACCCTGTTTCTCAAACAGGATCGTTTGCAGCTGTTTAGTGGAGGAGAGATTAAACGCTTCCCCGGCAATCTCATGTGCGCGCTGCTCCAGCTCAACCAGACGCTGGGCGATCTCCTGGGAATGCGCATGCAGCACGGCAGGGTCGATTTTCACACCATTGCGCTCAACCCGAGACAGCACCGGCACCAGCGGCATTTCGATATGCTTAAAGATATTCAGCGGACCTTCATGCTGCTGCAGCTTCGGCCACATCTTCAGATGCAGCTGGAGCGTGACGTCGGCATCTTCCGCCGCGTAGCGGCCAGCCTCCTCCAGTGCAATCTGGTTAAAGGTGAGCTGGTTCTTACCTTTACCAGCGATCTCTTCAAAGGTAATGGTTTTATGCTTCAGCCAGCGGTCGGAAAGACTGTCCATATCGTGGCGGCCCGCCACGCTGTCGAGAATGTAGGATTCCAGCATGGTATCGAATGCAATCCCGCGCAGCTCAATGTCATAGTTGGCCAAAATACCGCGATCGTATTTGAGATTTTGCCCGACCTTGAGCAGCTTCTCATCCTCCAGCAGCGGTTTAAGCAACGCCAGTACGCGCTCGCGGGGGATCTGATCCGGTGCATCAAGATAATCATGCGCCACAGGGACATAGGCGGCCACGCCAGGCTCAACCGCGAATGAAAGACCGACCATATTGGCAGAGATATTATCCAGGCTGTCGGTTTCCGTATCAAAGGCAAAGAGCGGCGCTTGCTTCAGCTTATCGATCCAGGTGACCAGCGTGGCCTCATCAAGGATAGTGACGTAGTGCTCTGCTGAAAGGGCGGAGGCCGGTTCATCCTCTGCTTCTGCCTGTGCCGCTGCCGCAGGCTCTGCAGGTTTAGCGGCCGGTTTGCCGCCCTTCGCTTGCAGCCATTTCCCGGCCTCGACGTCGGTTGTCCAGCGCTTAAACTCATACTGCCTGAACAGCGCCAGCAGATCGTCAGCCGCCGGAGGCTGCACCTCCAGCTCTTCGCACGTGAGCTCCAGCTCGACGTCGGTTTTAATGGTCGCCAGCTGATAAGAGAGATAAGCCACGTCCTTGTTCTGCTCCAGCTTCGCCGCCATCGTTTTCGCGCCGCGGAAGCTCAGTGCAGCAATTTTCTCCGGTTCCGCATACAGCGTATCAAGGCCGCCAAGGCCTTGCAGCAGCGCCTGGGCGGTCTTCTCGCCCACGCCCGGCACGCCAGGAATGTTATCCGAAGAGTCGCCCATCAGTGCCAGGAAATCGATAATCAGCTCCGGCGGGACGCCATACTTGGAGACCACCTCATCCGGTCCAAGGATGGTGTTAGTCATGGTATTGATTAGGGTGATCCCCGGCGTCACCAGCTGAGCCATGTCTTTATCACCGGTGCTGATCAGCACCGGACGACCCGCCCTTTCCGCTTCCCGCGCCAGGGTGCCAATCACATCGTCGGCTTCAACACCCGGAACTGCCATTAGCGGCAGCCCCATCGCTTTCACCATCTTATGCAACGGCTCAATCTGCGCGCGCAGATCGTCCGGCATCGGCGGGCGGTGGGACTTGTAATGTTCGAACAATTCATCACGGAAGGTTTTCCCTTTCGCATCAAAGACCACGACGGCGTGAGTCGGTTGATACTGCAGGATCAAACTGCGCAGCATATTCAGTACGCCGTACATAGCCCCGGTCGGCTCCCCTGCGCTGTTAGTCAGCGGCGGAAACGCATGATACGCCCGATAAAGATAGGATGAGCCGTCAACGAGGATGAGAGGGTTTTCTGGGATCTGAACCATAATTTCCGTGCCTGTTTATCAGATTATGGGTAAAGGATGCCACAGACGGGCATGAAATCCTGAATTTTTCCCGCATTTCGCGGAAAAGATTCAACGATCGTCGCGATCGCATAAGAACTTTGCTTGTGGATAACTTTGTGTATAGTTTTACAGCGTCAGCTTTACCGCCCCTGAAAATAAATGAACAAATACTATTACTCTTTATATATCAGTTAATTAAAAACAGATCGACGATCCTGGCATCAATTTGATGACCCAATGTTCCATGTGGATAGAAGATCCTTGTTTTTTTCTGTTCTCGTAAGACCCGTCATTTGCCGCGTTTTCTGGTAAAATCAGCCCCTTGCGCAGCTTAAAGGCGCTCTTTGTCAGCCTAACTTTCTGAATAAACTAACTATGTCGAGATTACTCGCTGCGATAACACTTCCGCTGAGTATCGCCTTAACCATCTTAGTCACCATTATCTGCTCTGTACCGATCATCGTCGCCGGGCTGATTAAACTGCTGGTCCCCATTCCAGCGGTATGGCGCTCTATATCTGTTTTTTGCAATTTTATGATGTATTGCTGGTGCGAAGGGCTGGCGCTGCTGTTGCATCTCAATCCCTGGCTTAAATGGGACGTCGAGGGTCTGGAAGGCTTAAATAAAAAGAACTGGTATCTGCTGATCAGTAACCACCATAGCTGGGCAGATATCGTGGTGCTGTGCGTGCTGTTCCGCAAGCATATTCCGATGAATAAGTACTTCCTTAAACAACAGCTGGCGTGGGTACCCTTCATCGGCCTCGCCTGCTGGGCGTTGGATATGCCCTTTATGCGCCGCTATTCACGCAGTTACCTTATTAGACACCCGGAACGCCGCGGTAAAGATGTCGAAACCACCCGCCGTTCATGTGAAAAATTTCGCGCGCATCCGACGACTATCGTCAATTTTGTGGAAGGCTCGCGTTTTACCGAAGCCAAAAAGCACGAGACGCGCTCGCCTTACGATAACCTGCTACCGCCTAAAGCGGCAGGTATCGCCATGGCGTTAAACGTGCTCGGTTCGCAGTTCGATAAACTACTGAATGTCACGCTGTGCTACCCGGAGAATAATACAAAGCCGTTTTACGATATGTTAAGCGGCCGCCTGACGCGCATTGTAGTACGTATCAATCTGGTTCCTATTGGTGAAGAGCTGCACGGCGATTACGTTAACGATAAGAACTTTAAGCGCGGCTTCCAGCGCTGGCTCAATGGGCTATGGGAAGAGAAAGACCGTCAGTTGACTGACATCATGCGGGACAAAGAAAGATAGTCACTGCCAGAACAGCTAAGGTAACGCCGGTCAGTGACCGGCGTTTTTTTTATTTCTTCTCTACCAGTTGCTTCACGGTATCCGCATACTGAGCAACGAAGACATCCATATTGCTGGTGTCCATCCCCTGCGGGTTCAGCTGGTATTTACCATTAACATACATAGCCGGTACCCCCTGCAGCTGCAGATCGGCTGCCGCTTTCTCTTGCTGAGCGACCAGAGATTTCACCACGAAGCTATTCCATGCGGCATCGTAGTCTTCCCCTTTCACGCCAGCGTCGACAAACACTTTACGAATGTCAGCCACGCTCTGCACGGTCTGGGTTTTCTGCACGGCTTCGAACATCGGCGCAGTAATTTTATCTTCAACACCCAGCGCGATGGCCACCGCCCACGCCTGCGTCAGATCCTTGCCCAGAGGGCCCAGGAACTCAACGTGGTATTTGGTCATTTTGGTGCCTTCCGGCAGTTTCTGACGCACATTGTCAGAAACATGCAGCACTTCTTCAAACTGGTAGCAGTGCGGGCAGTAGAATGAGAAGAACTCGAGCACCTGCGGCTCGCCAGCAATCGGCTTATCAAGGGTGATGTACTGCTTGCCATCGGTGATCTGGGCAGCGGATGCACTAAAAGCCAGAATCATACCAGCCAGCGCCAGCCAAACTTTTTTCATGATTTACTCTCTCCTGGATATATCACATTAATACATTGGCGTTAACTGAAGAGGGGGTTCCTGTAGAACCTTCACCTGCTCAAGAAAAGTCGACGTCTGCCCCCGCCAGTAATCCTCCCCGGTTAACCAGGGGAAATTGACCGGGAAAGCGGGATCGTCCCAGCGTCTGAGCAACCACGCCAGATAATAAACCAGTCGCATAGCGCGTAAAGGTTCAATTAGCGCGATTTCATCGCTGTTAAAGGGGCTGAATTCCTCATAGGCCTCGACAATGGTCTCCAGCTGCATACGCTGTTCAGCCTTATCACCGTTGAGCAGCATCCACAGATCCTGAATCGCCGGGCCGGTTCGCGCATCGTCTAAGTCGACAAACAGTGGCCCGTCGCGCCAGAGGATATTACCGGCATGGCAGTCACCGTGCAGGCGTAACGTGTTCCCGCGGCCGTGCCATTGCTCCATGACGGCAGCAATGAGTTTATCGGTCGCCTTCAGGAAATCGGCCTTCAGGCCAGAGGGGATCAGCGTCGCCTGTTCAAACACCTGGCGCGGTTCCAGCAGGTACTCCTGGACGCCAATTTCCGGGCGGGCAGTAAAGCGCTGTTTGCGGCCCGTCTGGTGCAGGCGCCCCAGATAGCGGCCAACCCATTCCATCTGATCAAGGTTATCCGCTTCGAACTGACGACCGCCAAGGCTTGGGAAAACGGCAAAGTAGAATCCCTGATGCTGATGAAGCGTGCTGTCGTTAAAGAAGAGCGGCGCAGCAACGGGCACTTCATCTTCTACAAGCTGAAGTGCAAACTGGTGTTCTTCAAGGATCTGTCCTGCGGACCAGCGCTCAGGACGATAGAACTTTACCACATAGCGATGGCGCTCTTCGTCCTGGAACTGATAAACGCGGTTCTCATAGCTGTTTAGCGGGGTGAGACCGGAGTCCACCCGCATACCCAGATCGAATAACCCATCGATAATGGTATCCGGGCGAAGCGTCTGAAAAGTAAAAGCCTTATCGTGCATCCTGACATCCGATAATCGTACGAATAGTTCAGGATATCATCTCATTGCACTTTACGCGGCAGCGCTTACAACCTTTTACTCTTTTATTACCCCGCGGGCGCGCAGCAGCGCGGTTTTAAAGTCCTCTTCATAATCCTTATGAATACCAGGAATGACGGCATCTTTAGAAGAGTCACGCATCTTCAGGTGATAGATCAGAATATCGTCGGAAAGATCGCTCAGTTCGCCATCATAGCCAGCCTCTTTCGCCAGTTTCTGCAAAAATTGCATCAGATTCAGTTCAGGCTCTTTCTGCCAGGCAGGCTGGAGGAGTTCAATTACTTCATTCAGACGTTTACATTTCATGGTCATGCTCCTTACTCTTGATAGGGACAAGTTAACAGGGTCAATCCCACAATGAAAGAGGCGATATTCAGATGCAAAGCGAGGCGATAACCGGCGTCGTGCTGGCAGGCGGCAAAGCCACGCGAATGGGCGGCATTGATAAAGGATTACAGGCGCTAAATGGTCGCCCTCTCTGGCGTCACGTCGCGGAGACATTAGCCCCGCAGGTAGATGAGTTAGTCATTAGCGCCAATCGTCATCTTGAACAGTGGCGTGCCAGCGGATATCCGGTCTTTCGAGACATACAGGAGGGTTATCAGGGGCCGCTAGCCGGAATGCTTGCTGTGATGCAGCAGGTCGCGAGCCCATGGTTTGTTTTTTGCCCCTGCGACACGCCGTTCATTCCATCCTTTTTGGTGGAGCGCTTTATCCAGCAGAAAGGGGCCGCACCGGTCGTTTGGGCCCATGACGGCGAACGGGATCATCCCGCCGTTGCATTAGTTCATCGTCAAATCATTCCGGAACTGGAGGCTTATCTGGCTCATGGAGAGCGCAGGGTGATGGTCTTTATGCGACAAGTGGGTGGGCGCCCGGTGAATTTCAGCGATGTGAAATCAGCGTTCATCAATGTAAATACGCTTGAAGATTTGCAGCAGATGCAGGAGCCATCATGACCCCATTACTGGCGATCGCCGCATGGAGCGGTACCGGAAAAACAACATTATTAAAGCGTCTTATCCCTGAGCTTTGTGTCAGAGGTCTGCGTCCCGGGCTGATAAAACATACCCATCATGATATGGACGTCGATAAACCCGGCAAAGATAGCTATGAATTACGTAAGGCGGGCGCTGCGCAGACCATTGTCGCCAGCGAACAGCGCTGGGCGTTGATGACGGAGACGCCAGAGACGCCGGAATTAGATCTCACGTGGCTTGTCAGTCGAATGGATGCCAGCAAACTGGACCTGGTTTTAGTGGAGGGGTTCAAACATGAACCCGTGCCGAAGATCCTACTTTTTCGGCAAAACAGCGGCCATCGTGTAGAAGAGCTGATAATTGATGAACATACCATCGCCGTGGCCAGCGATATGCCCATCGCGACCTCGCTTCCGCAGTTGGATTTAAATGATATTCAACAGATCGCGACATTTATTGCGAATTGGTTAGAGAGGCATTAGCAGTTTATCGGTAGGGATTGCTTCTTAACACAGACGTTAATGAATGGCATCGGCAGACAGGGGCCTCCCCGGAGGCGGTGCTGCGCACCTTGTCCGGGCTACAGGTCGTGCAGGGCGGGTGCGAATCCGTAGCCCCGGTAAGCGCAGCGCCACCGGGGAGATATACCCCACACAGCAAAAAACCCCGCACCTTTCGGGACGGGGTTCTTGTTAAAACGCAAAAACAAAAGGCCCAGTCTTTCGACTGAGCCTTTCGTTTTATTTGATGCCTGGCAGTTCCCTACTCTCACATGGGGAGACCCCACACTACCATCGGCGCTACGGCGTTTCACTTCTGAGTTCGGCATGGGGTCAGGTGGGACCACCGCGCTATCGCCGCCAGGCAAATTCTGTTTTTCAACACGTCCTGCGGACGCATCGAGTAATCTGTATCAGAGCTGAAAATTCTCTCAAATCCGCCAAAACAGCTTCGGCGTTGTAAGGTTAAGCCTCACGGTTCATTAGTACCGGTTAGCTCAACGCATCGCTGCGCTTACACACCCGGCCTATCAACGTCGTCGTCTTCAACGTTCCTTCAGGAGACTTAAAGTCTCAGGGAGAACTCATCTCGGGGCAAGTTTCGTGCTTAGATGCTTTCAGCACTTATCTCTTCCGCATTTAGCTACCGGGCAGTGCCATTGGCATGACAACCCGAACACCAGTGATGCGTCCACTCCGGTCCTCTCGTACTAGGAGCAGCCCCCCTCAATTCTCCAGCGCCCACGGCAGATAGGGACCGAACTGTCTCACGACGTTCTAAACCCAGCTCGCGTACCACTTTAAATGGCGAACAGCCATACCCTTGGGACCTACTTCAGCCCCAGGATGTGATGAGCCGACATCGAGGTGCCAAACACCGCCGTCGATATGAACTCTTGGGCGGTATCAGCCTGTTATCCCCGGAGTACCTTTTATCCGTTGAGCGATGGCCCTTCCATTCAGAACCACCGGATCACTATGACCTGCTTTCGCACCTGCTCGCGCCGTCACGCTCGCAGTCAAGCTAGCTTATGCCATTGCACTAACCTCCTGATGTCCGACCAGGATTAGCTAACCTTCGTGCTCCTCCGTTACTCTTTGGGAGGAGACCGCCCCAGTCAAACTACCCACCAGACACTGTCCGCAACCCCGGTCAGGGGCCTACGTTAGAACATCAAACATTAAAGGGTGGTATTTCAAGGTTGGCTCCACGCAGACTGGCGTCCACGCTTCAAAGCCTCCCACCTATCCTACACATCAAGGCTCAATGTTCAGTGTCAAGCTATAGTAAAGGTTCACGGGGTCTTTCCGTCTTGCCGCGGGTACACTGCATCTTCACAGCGAGTTCAATTTCACTGAGTCTCGGGTGGAGACAGCCTGGCCATCATTACGCCATTCGTGCAGGTCGGAACTTACCCGACAAGGAATTTCGCTACCTTAGGACCGTTATAGTTACGGCCGCCGTTTACCGGGGCTTCGATCAAGAGCTTCTCCTTACGGATAACCCCATCAATTAACCTTCCGGCACCGGGCAGGCGTCACACCGTATACGTCCACTTTCGTGTTTGCACAGTGCTGTGTTTTTAATAAACAGTTGCAGCCAGCTGGTATCTTCGACTGGTCTCAGCTCCGTCCGCAGGGACTTCACCTACACACCAGCGTGCCTTCTCCCGAAGTTACGGCACCATTTTGCCTAGTTCCTTCACCCGAGTTCTCTCAAGCGCCTTGGTATTCTCTACCTGACCACCTGTGTCGGTTTGGGGTACGATTTAATGTTACCTGATGCTTAGAGGCTTTTCCTGGAAGCAGGGCATTTGTTACTTCAGCACCGTAGTGCCTCGTCATCACACCTCAGCGTTAAAAGGTACCGGATTTACCTGGAACCTCCGCCTACATGCTTAAACCGGGACAACCGTCGCCCGGCTAACATAGCCTTCTCCGTCCCCCCTTCGCAGTAACACCAAGTACAGGAATATTAACCTGTTTCCCATCGACTACGCCTTTCGGCCTCGCCTTAGGGGTCGACTCACCCTGCCCCGATTAACGTTGGACAGGAACCCTTGGTCTTCCGGCGAGCGGGCTTTTCACCCGCTTTATCGTTACTTATGTCAGCATTCGCACTTCTGATACCTCCAGCAACCCTCACAGGCCACCTTCGCAGGCTTACAGAACGCTCCCCTACCCAACAACACATAGTGTCGCTGCCGCAGCTTCGGTGCATGGTTTAGCCCCGTTACATCTTCCGCGCAGGCCGACTCGACCAGTGAGCTATTACGCTTTCTTTAAATGATGGCTGCTTCTAAGCCAACATCCTGGCTGTCTGTGCCTTCCCACATCGTTTCCCACTTAACCATGACTTTGGGACCTTAGCTGGCGGTCTGGGTTGTTTCCCTCTTCACGACGGACGTTAGCACCCGCCGTGTGTCTCCCGTGATAACATTCTTCGGTATTCGTAGTTTGCATCGGGTTGGTAAGTCGGGATGACCCCCTAGCCGAAACAGTGCTCTACCCCCGAAGATGAGTTCACGAGGCGCTACCTAAATAGCTTTCGGGGAGAACCAGCTATCTCCCGGTTTGATTGGCCTTTCACCCCCAGCCACAAGTCATCCGCTAATTTTTCAACATTAGTCGGTTCGGTCCTCCAGTTAGTGTTACCCAACCTTCAACCTGCCCATGGCTAGATCACCGGGTTTCGGGTCTATACCCTGCAACTTAACGCCCAGTTAAGACTCGGTTTCCCTGCGGCTCCCCTATACGGTTAACCTTGCTACAGAATATAAGTCGCTGACCCATTATACAAAAGGTACGCAGTCACACCCGAAGGTGCTCCCACTGCTTGTACGTACACGGTTTCAGGTTCTTTTTCACTCCCCTCGCCGGGGTTCTTTTCGCCTTTCCCTCACGGTACTGGTTCACTATCGGTCAGTCAGGAGTATTTAGCCTTGGAGGATGGTCCCCCCATATTCAGACAGGATACCACGTGTCCCGCCCTACTCTTCGAGTTCACAACCTGTGCATTTTGGTGTACGGGACTATCACCCTGTACCGTCGGACTTTCCAGACCGTTCCACTAACACACAAGCTGATTCAGACTCTGGGCTGCTCCCCGTTCGCTCGCCGCTACTGGGGGAATCTCGGTTGATTTCTTTTCCTCGGGGTACTTAGATGTTTCAGTTCCCCCGGTTCGCCTCGTTAACCTATGTATTCAGTTAACGATAGTGTGACGAATCACACTGGGTTTCCCCATTCGGACATCGCCGGTTATAACGGTTCATATCACCTTACCGACGCTTTTCGCAGATTAGCACGTCCTTCATCGCCTCTGACTGCCAGGGCATCCACCGTGTACGCTTAGTCGCTTAACCTCACAACCCGAAGATGTCTTCAGATTGCGAAAATTTGAGAGACTCGAACACACTTAAACAGTGTGTCGTTTCAATTTTCAGCTTGATCCAGATTTTTAAAGAGCAAATATCTCAAACATCACCCGAAGATGAGTTTTGAGATACATCGGCACGCGTCTTTCACTCACGAACCAGCAAGTGGCGTCCCCTAGGGGATTCGAACCCCTGTTACCGCCGTGAAAGGGCGGTGTCCTGGGCCTCTAGACGAAGGGGACACTGAAGTCTCAATCGCAAGACGCCTTGCTTCTTTACTTTCATCAGACAATCTGTGTGAGCACTACAAAGGCAGGTTCTTTAAGGTAAGGAGGTGATCCAACCGCAGGTTCCCCTACGGTTACCTTGTTACGACTTCACCCCAGTCATGAATCACAAAGTGGTAAGCGCCCTCCCGAAGGTTAAGCTACCTACTTCTTTTGCAACCCACTCCCATGGTGTGACGGGCGGTGTGTACAAGGCCCGGGAACGTATTCACCGTAGCATTCTGATCTACGATTACTAGCGATTCCGACTTCATGGAGTCGAGTTGCAGACTCCAATCCGGACTACGACATACTTTATGAGGTCCGCTTGCTCTCGCGAGGTCGCTTCTCTTTGTATATGCCATTGTAGCACGTGTGTAGCCCTGGTCGTAAGGGCCATGATGACTTGACGTCATCCCCACCTTCCTCCAGTTTATCACTGGCAGTCTCCTTTGAGTTCCCGGCCGGACCGCTGGCAACAAAGGATAAGGGTTGCGCTCGTTGCGGGACTTAACCCAACATTTCACAACACGAGCTGACGACAGCCATGCAGCACCTGTCTCACAGTTCCCGAAGGCACCAATCCATCTCTGGAAAGTTCTGTGGATGTCAAGACCAGGTAAGGTTCTTCGCGTTGCATCGAATTAAACCACATGCTCCACCGCTTGTGCGGGCCCCCGTCAATTCATTTGAGTTTTAACCTTGCGGCCGTACTCCCCAGGCGGTCGATTTAACGCGTTAGCTCCGGAAGCCACGCCTCAAGGGCACAACCTCCAAATCGACATCGTTTACAGCGTGGACTACCAGGGTATCTAATCCTGTTTGCTCCCCACGCTTTCGCACCTGAGCGTCAGTCTTTGTCCAGGGGGCCGCCTTCGCCACCGGTATTCCTCCAGATCTCTACGCATTTCACCGCTACACCTGGAATTCTACCCCCCTCTACAAGACTCTAGCCTGCCAGTTTCGAATGCAGTTCCCAGGTTGAGCCCGGGGATTTCACATCCGACTTGACAGACCGCCTGCGTGCGCTTTACGCCCAGTAATTCCGATTAACGCTTGCACCCTCCGTATTACCGCGGCTGCTGGCACGGAGTTAGCCGGTGCTTCTTCTGCGGGTAACGTCAATCGATGAGGTTATTAACCTCACCGCCTTCCTCCCCGCTGAAAGTGCTTTACAACCCGAAGGCCTTCTTCACACACGCGGCATGGCTGCATCAGGCTTGCGCCCATTGTGCAATATTCCCCACTGCTGCCTCCCGTAGGAGTCTGGACCGTGTCTCAGTTCCAGTGTGGCTGGTCATCCTCTCAGACCAGCTAGGGATCGTCGCCTAGGTGAGCCGTTACCCCACCTACCAGCTAATCCCATCTGGGCACATCTGATGGCATGAGGCCCGAAGGTCCCCCACTTTGGTCTTGCGACGTTATGCGGTATTAGCTACCGTTTCCAGTAGTTATCCCCCTCCATCAGGCAGTTTCCCAGACATTACTCACCCGTCCGCCGCTCGTCACCCGAGAGCAAGCTCTCTGTGCTACCGCTCGACTTGCATGTGTTAGGCCTGCCGCCAGCGTTCAATCTGAGCCATGATCAAACTCTTCAATTTAAGTTTGATGCTCGTGAATTAAACTTCGTAATGAATTACGTATGTTCACTCAGAGACTTGGTATTCATTTTTCGTCCGAGGACGTTAAGAATCCATGTCACTTTGAGTGCCCACACAGATTGTCTGATAAATTGTTAAAGAGCAGTGCCGCTTCGTTTTTCGCTGCGGCGCGGGGTGTGCATATTACGCTTTCCCGCTTCAGAGTCAAGCATTTATTTTTGCTTTTCTCTGCGAGGTTCTCACCGGAACCCCGCTGACCCGGCGGCTTGCTTGCCGTTGTTCCGTGTCAGTGGAGGCGCATTATAGGGAGTAATTCTGAGGTGACAAGGGGAAATTCAAAAAAACTTTTCAACCGTCTCTTTTTTCAACAATGCGGCGAGGAATGTCGCAAAAAACCGCCGTTTTGCTGTTTTAACCGACGAAACGGGACGCCTGGTGGCATACTGTTAGAGTAAAGAAAAGAAAGGAACGGCATTTATGTCTTTAAGCGCACAGCAACTGGCGGCACAAAAGAACATCTCCTGGGTACTGGCCGAGAAGCTCGCCCAAAAAATACTGACTGGCGAATATCAGCCGGAAAGCATTCTTCCCGGCGAGATGGAGTTGGGGGAGCAGTTCGGTGTGAGCCGTACCGCCGTCCGTGAAGCGGTGAAGACGCTAACGGCAAAAGGCATGTTGCTGCCCCGCCCTCGCATTGGCACCCGGGTGATGCCGCGCAGCAGCTGGAACTTCCTTGATAAGGAACTCCTGTCCTGGTGGCTAACAGAAGATAACTTCGAAGAAGTGGTGAGCCACTTTCTCGTCATGCGCAGCAGCCTGGAGCCACAAGCCTGTTTTCTCGCTGCCGCTAACGGCTCCGCAGAACAAAAAGCGCAGCTCAATACTTTAATGGAAGAGATGATTGCCTTGAAACGTCATTTTCAGCGCGATCGCTGGATAGAGGTCGATATGGCCTGGCATGAACATATCTATGAAATGAGCGGTAATCCTTTCCTCTGCTCATTCGCTTCTTTATTTCATTCCGTCTACCACACCTACTTCACGTCGATTACGCAAAATGAAGTAGTGAAGCTGGATCTCCACCAGGCGATTGTCGATGCCATTCTCAACAGTGATGCGCCAGGTGCCTTGCTCGCCTGCCAGGCGTTGTTGAACGCCCCTCACCCCGTAAATCAATAACAAGGAATTGGCATGAGCAGAAAAAAAGGGCGCAGCATGGCCGGCCTGCCGTGGATCGCGGCGATGGCCTTCTTTATGCAGGCGCTGGATGCCACCATTCTTAACACCGCCCTCCCGGCTATTGCCCACAGTCTTAATCGTTCTCCCTTAGCGATGCAGTCGGCCATTATCAGCTATACGCTGACGGTAGCGATGCTGATCCCGGTCAGCGGCTGGCTGGCCGATCGCTTCGGCACGCGCCGGGTCTTTATCATCGCTGTTAGCTTGTTCACTTTGGGGTCTCTCGCCTGCGCGCTCTCCAGCTCATTAATGGAACTGGTCATTTTTCGGGTGATTCAGGGGATCGGCGGGGCGATGATGATGCCGGTGGCGAGGCTGGCGCTGCTGCGCGCCTATCCCCGCAGCGAGCTGCTTCCGGTGCTGAACTTTGTGACCATGCCAGGTCTGGTGGGGCCGATACTGGGCCCGGTGCTCGGCGGGGTGTTTGTCACCTGGGCCAGCTGGCATTGGATTTTCCTGATAAACATTCCCATCGGGGTGATTGGCATTCTGTATGCCCGCAAATTCATGCCAAATTTCACGACGCCGCGCAGGCGCTTCGATATAACCGGTTTTCTGTTATTTGGCTTAAGCCTGGTACTGTTTTCCAGCGGTATTGAACTGTTTGGAGAAAAAATCGTGGCGACATGGCTGGCGTTGGCCGTGATTGCCGTCAGTCTGTTACTGCTCGTGGCCTATGTTCGCCACGCGCGCCGCCATCCGGCGCCGCTTATCTCGCTCTCTTTATTTAAGACGCATACTTTCTCAGTCGGCATTGCTGGCAACCTTGCCACGCGTTTGGGTACCGGCTGTGTGCCATTTCTGATGCCGCTGATGCTGCAGGTTGGCTTCGGCTATCCGGCCATTATCGCCGGCTGTATGATTGCCCCTACCGCTATCGGCTCCATTATTGCGAAATCTACCGTTACCCAGGTGCTGCGCTGGTTTGGCTATCGTAAGACCCTGGTGGGGATCACGGTATTTATTGGCCTCATGATTGCCCAGTTCTCGCTGCAGTCGCCAGAGATGCCGCTGTGGATGCTTCTTCTGCCACTGTTTGTGCTGGGGATGGCGATGTCCACGCAATTCACCTCGATGAATACCATTACGCTGGCCGATCTGACGGATGACAATGCCAGCAGCGGTAACAGCCTGCTGGCGGTGACCCAGCAGCTTTCAATCAGTCTCGGGGTGGCCATCAGCGCTGCGGTGCTGCGCTTCTATGAAGGTTTTGACAATGCCAGCACGGTACAGCAGTTTCACTACACCTTTATAACCATGGGCGTGATCACCATCGTGTCGGCGCTGATGTTTATGCTGTTAAGAGCGAAAGATGGCCGTAATCTGATTAGCGAGCGGCACAAACGCTAAGCGGAGCCACGAACCACCAGCTCCGGCGTTAACTGAACGCGTTGCTGCTTTTGCTGCGGATCGGCCATTCGATGGATCAGCACATCGATGGCCAGTTCTCCCAGCTCATCTTTTGGCTGGTGAATGGTGGTCAACGGCGGTGTCATATAGCGTGCGAGCTCAATATCATCGTAGCCCACCAGCGCCATGTCCTGCGGAATGTGCAAACCGGCCTGGTACAACGCCTGATAAGCGCCAACCGCCATGGCATCGTTGCCGACAAATACCGCCTGCGGCCGCTGCGGCAAAGCCAGCAGCTGCTGCATCGCGCTAAACCCGCCGCCAAACTCAAAATCACTGGTCACCACGTATCCGTCGGCAACCGGCAGGCCGCAGCGCGCCATCGCAGCATGGTAACCTTCAAGGCGCAGACGCGCCGGGGTTTTATCCAGCGGGCCGGCAATACAGGCAATGCGCGAATGCCCCTGGTCAATCAGATACTGGGTCGCCATATCGCCACCAAGCAGCGAGTTATCCTGAATCAGATCGCTATCGCCATCAAAGGGAGCCCAGTCCATCATGACCGTCGGTACCGATGGATAGCGCTGCATAATTTCCGGAGAGGGCTGATGGGTCTCCGTGCACAGCAGCAGTAGTCCATCGACGCGTTTTTGCATTAGCGTCTCCAGATTACGATTCATTCGCTGCTCATCACCTTCCGTATTACAGAGTACGAGGCTATAACCCCGCTCAAAACAGCTGCGCTCCACGCCCCGCACCAGCTCCGAATAAAACGGATTGGTACTGGCAGTGATGAGCATGCCGATGGTACGGGTTTGATTAAGCTTAAGGCTACGCGCCAGCGCAGAGGGGGCGTAGTTGAGGCTTTTGATCGCAGCGTCTACTTTGGCGGTAATCGCCTCACTGACAAAGCGGTCCTTATTGATGACGTGTGACACCGTCGATGTGGAAACGCCCGCGACGCGGGCCACATCTTTCATCGTAGCCAAGCATTACCCCTGTTGCGCTAAAAATTCATCAATCTCTGTGCGCCACGGCACGGATGGCTGCGCGCCTTTGCGGGTCACGGCGATCGCCGCCGCGGCATGCGCAAAACGGATCGCTTCCGGCAGGGAAGTCCCTTCCAGCAACGCGGTTACCAGCGCGCCGTTAAAGGTATCGCCGGCCGCGATAGTATCAATGGCCTGCACACGAAAGCCCGGGATCCGACGGCTTTCGCCTTCGGCACTGAGCCAGACGCCGCGGCTGCCGAGGGTGATCATCACCGTACCAATGCCTTTGGCATGCAGCACGTCGGCGGCTTTTGCCGCATCCTCGTCGCTCTCAACGCGAATACCGGTCAGCTTTTCCGCTTCGGTTTCGTTGGGGGTAATGATATCCACCAGCGCCAGCAGTTCATCGGACAGTTCACGCGCTGGCGCGGGATTAAGCACCACGGTGGTCTGATGGTGATGGGCGATTTTCGCCGCCGCCAACACGCTCTCCAGCGGCGACTCCAGCTGCATTAACAGCGCCTGTGCGCTAGCGATACGTTCCTTTTCCGCCTCAACCTGGGAGACGGAAAGCGCCGCATTGGCGCCGGCATGAATACCGATGACATTCTCACCTTCGGCGTTAACGAAGATTAACGCCACGCCGGTCGCTTCCCCGGCGACTGCGCGCACAGGCGCCACGTCGATTTTATCGCTCGCCAGCTGGCGGCGGATGCGTTCACCGATGTCGTCATCGCCGGTGCAGGCGATAAACGCGATATCCGCTCCGCTGCGCCCGGCGGCGACCGCCTGGTTGGCCCCTTTACCACCGAAAGCCACCTGATAATGGTTGCCGGTGACGGTTTCGCCCGGCGTCGGGAAAGCGTCAAGGTTAAGAATGTGATCGGCATTGATACTGCCAAGGACGACAAGTTTGCCTGCAGTTTTCATCATTTCTGTTCCCGGGAAAGCGCGCCACCGGGATCCGGTGGCGCATGCCCTGCTTTTCTTTTTTTATATTGTCCCTCGGACCGTTGCCAGTCCGAATCGCATTTTACTGCTTAACGACCAGCTTCAGCTCAACCGGGTAGTTAGCTTCCACTTTTTCGCCCTTCAGTACCTTATCAGCCGTCTCAACGCCTTTCGCGCCGATCTGCTCCGGCAACTGTGCGACGGTCGCCGCCAGTTTGCCACTGTTTACTGCTTTTTCGCCATCCGGAGTGCCGTCAAATCCAACCACCATCACATCGGACTTGCCTGCGGTCTGCAGCGCGCGCAGGGCGCCCAGCGCCATTTCATCATTTTGCGCGAATACCGCCTGCACGTCAGGATGCGCGGTCAGCAGGTTCTGCATCACGTTCAGCCCTTTGGTACGGTCGAAATCGGCTGGTTGGCTGGCCAGGACGTTAAACTTGTGCGCCGCCACGGCCTGTTTAAAGCCTTCGCCGCGCTCGCGCGCCGCAGAAGTCCCGGCAATGCCCTGCAGCTCAATGACTTTCGCACTTTCACCCACTTTTTTCGCGATGTAATCGCCAGCCATTTTTCCGCCCTGCACGTTGTCAGACGCAATGTGGCTCACGACATCGCCTTTTGTGGCCTGACGGTCAAGGGTGATGACCGGGATTTTCGCCTGGTTTGCCATCTTCACGGCGTTGCCGACGGCATCAGAGTCGGTGGGGTTGATCAGCAGCAGCTTGGCGCCGCGCACCGTCAAATCCTGGACGTTCGCCAGCTCTTTCGCCGGGTTGTTCTGGGAGTCCAGCACCACCAGGTTGTAGCCCAGCTTGTCAGCTTCTTTTTGCGCGCCGTCTTTCAGCGACACGAAGAACGGGTTATTCAGGGTAGAGATAACCAGAGCGATGGTGTCTTTGGCCATCGCGTTCGCGCTGACGGTCGCACTTAGCGCAACAGCAGAGACCAGGGTCGCCAGTTTTTTCATATTCATAGTTAAGATGTCCTGTAGAGTTCTCAGTTACTGCTTTTTGTTATCTACCAGTACCGCCAGCAAAATCACCACCGCTTTAACGATCATCTGGTAATAGGAAGAAACGCCTAAAAGATTAAGACCATTATTCAGGAAGCCAAGGATCAGCGCGCCAATCAGCGTGCCGACAATGCGTCCTTTGCCGCCCGCGAGGCTGGTGCCACCGAGCACCACCGCCGCAATAGCGTCCAGCTCATAGCCCGTCCCCGCCGTCGGCTGCGCGGAGGAGAGACGCGCCACTTCGATGATCCCGGCCAGCGACGCCAGCATCCCGCACAAGGCGTAGACGATAATTTTGACTTTATTGACGCTAATCCCGGACAGACGCGTCGCCGCTTCATTACCGCCCAGCGCGTAAATATAACGGCCCAGGCGAGTATGGTGCAGCATGTACCAGGCCGCCAGGAAGACAATCGCCATGATCCATACCGGCGTCGGGATCCCCAGCGGACGCCCGATGCCAAACCAGCCAAACAGATCGGCGTTATCGCTAAAGCCGGTGTTGATCGGACTGCCGTTGGTGTACACCATGGTCACGCCGCGCAGCAGCAGCATCATCACCAGGGTAGCGATGAAGGCCTGCACGCGGCCTTTCGCCACAATCACCCCGGTGACTGCGCCGATCGCGGCACCCAATGCGAGGGCAGCAGCGACCGCCACCAGCGCATTAACCTCAATGCCAACAATCGACGCTGCCACCGCACCGGTGAGCGCCAACAGGGAGCCGACGGACAGGTCGATCCCCGAGGTCAGTATAACCAGCGTCATCCCTACCGCCATGATGGCGTTAACGGAGGTCTGTTGCAGGATATTGAACAGGTTATTGACGGTAAAAAAGTTGGGGCTCATGGTCGATACCACCGCGATCAGCACCAGCAGGGCAATCAGCGATTTTTGCTCCATCAGCCACGCTTTCGTGAAATAACGGCGACCAGTAACAGCCTGGGTTGTCATCTTTCTTACTCCTGATTCACACGGTTAAGCTTGCCCACAGCGGCAGCCATCAATACTTCCTGGGTGGCCTGCTCGCGTGTGAATTCACCGCCGAGATGCCCTTCATGCATCACAATGATGCGATCGCTCATGCCCAACACCTCCGGCATCTCAGAGGAGACCAGAATGATGCTCAGGCCATCGGCTTTGAACTGATTGATGAGCTGGTAGATCTCTTTCTTCGCCCCGACGTCGACGCCGCGGGTCGGTTCATCAAGGATCAGCACCTTTGGCCGGGTCATCAGCCCGCGGGCAATGGCGACCTTTTGCTGGTTGCCGCCGGAAAGCAGGCCGATTGCCTGCTCCATGGACGGCGTTTTGACGTTAAACAGCCGAATGAAATCACTGACCGCCTGCTGTTCATCTTTATGCTTAAGGCTGCCGCCCGCCCGGCTGAAGTAGCGTAGCGCCGTCAGGGACATATTTTCTTTTACCGACATCCCGAGAACCAGGCCATCGCGCTTACGATCTTCGGAGATATAGACAATGCCGTTCGCCAGACCGTCCTGCGGTGAGCGGGTCACCACTTCATGGCCATCCAGCGTCACGGAGCCGCTGCTGCGCGGCAGCGCGCCGTACAGCACTTTCATCAGTTCGGTCCGTCCGGCGCCCATCAGCCCGGCGACACCCAGGATTTCCCCCTGGCGCAAGGTAAAGGTCACGTTTTCCACGCCCGGGCCGCAAAGATTATCGACCTTCAGGCGCACCGCGCCCGGCGCCTTATCGAGATGTGGATATTGATCTTCCAGCTTACGGCCGACCATCATCTCGATCAGTCGGTCCTCATCCAGCGAAGCCACTTCGCGCTCGGCGATAAACTGCCCGTCACGAAAGACGGTCACGTCGTCGCAAATCTCGAAGATCTCTTTCATACGGTGGGAGATATAGACGATGCCGCGCCCCTGCGACTTCAGTTCGCGGATGACGCGGAACAGCGATTCGGTTTCGGTATCGGTCAGCGCATCGGTCGGTTCATCCATAATGATGACTTTCGATTCAAAGCTCAGCACTTTGGCGATCTCCACCATTTGCTGATCGCCAATCGACAGATCGCCCACCAGCTTCTGGCTGTTAAAGCGGAGATTCAGCTTTGCCAGCAGCTTGTCGGCTTCGGCATACATCTGCTTCCAGTCGATTTTGCCAAAACGGTTAACAAATTCGCGACCAAGGAAGATGTTCTCGGCAATCGTCAATTGCGGGATCAGGTTCAGTTCCTGGTGGATGATACCGATCCCGGCTTCCTGGGAGGATTTGGGGCCGTTAAAGGTCGTCTCTTTGCCTAACCACAGCAAAGAGCCGGCATCACGGGTGTAGATCCCGGTCAGCACCTTCATCATGGTGGACTTGCCGGCGCCATTTTCCCCTACCAGCGCCATCACCCGACCGGCATAGACATTCAGCGCCGCGCCGGAGAGCGCCTTGACGCCAGGGAACGCTTTATCGATCCCTTTTAGTTGCAATAAGGCTTCCATGGCGGCGACCTCAGAACGTGACGCCGGCACAGAGAATGATATTCGCAAACGGGGAACACTCCCCGCTGCGAATTACCGCCTGACTGTCTGCGGTTTGTTTTTTGAACTGCTCATGGCTGGTGTAACGAATTTCAATGGTATTTCCCTGGTGCTGCTGCAGCTGCTCGAGGTGAGTGAGCAACGTCGCGTGGAGCTGCGGATTATGGGTTTTAATCTCTTCCGCGATAACAGCCGCTTCAACCTGCATTTCCGTCGTCACCACTTCCAGCACCTGCATAAAGGAAGGTACGCCCTGAGTCAGCGCCATATCAATGCGCGTGCTGCTGCGGGGAACCGGTAATCCGGCATCGCAGACCACCAGCGTATCGGTGTGGCCCAGGCGGGAAATGACCGCGGAAATATCAGCGTTAAGTACGGTGCCTTTTTTCATTTTTCTCTTTTGCTCCACTAGCGAAACGTTTCGCTAAAATAATTATTATCAATGTGTGAGCAGAAAACCATCACCAGAAGAGAGAAATGTGATCGCCATCGAAACGTTTCGCAAGACAGCGACAGGAGATGACAGCCGGAGTGAGAAACAAAAAGCCCTTCGCAATGGAAGGGCTTTTTTGACATCAGATTTCGACCTGGGTACCGAGCTCGATAACCCGGTTTGGCGGGATTTCAAACTGATCCGGCGCCCGCAGGGCGTTACGCTGCAGCAGCAGATAAAGCTTGCCGCGCAGGCGCAGATACCACGGTCGTTTGCCGATAATCAGCGACTCATGCGACATGAAGAACGAGGTCTCCATCATTCGGCAACTGAGTCCTTCCAGGCCACAGCGATGGAACACCTCTTCAACGTTCGGCGTTTCCCGCCAACCGTAGCTGGCCACCACCCGCCAGAACGACGGCGACAGCTGCTCAATCTGCACCCGGCGAACGTTATGCACGTAAGGCGCGTCTTCGGTGCGCAGAGTCAGAAGGATTACTCGCTCATGCAGCACCTTGTTGTGCTTCAGGTTATGCAGCAGGGCAAACGGGATCACGTTCAGGGCGCGGGACATATACACCGCGGTACCCGGCACACGCACCGGCGGTGACTTCTCCAGCGAAGAGATCATCGCTTCCAGCGAATTGCCATGCTCGTGCATTCGGCGCAGCAGGCGGAAACGTTCGCTCTTCCAGGTGGTCATCACCGTGAACATCACCAGCCCCAGGGACAACGGCAGCCAACCGCCGGAGACAATCTTATCGAGGTTCGCCGAAAACAGCGGAATATCGATACACAGAAAGGCCACCAGCATCAGGCCGACAAACAGCTTATTCCAGTGCCAGTTTTTGCGCGCCACCGTTGCCGACAGAATGGAGGTCAGCACCATGGTGCCCGTGACCGCGATACCATACGCCGCCGCCAGATTAGACGAATGCTCAAAGCTGACAATAACGATGACCACAGAAACGTACAGCAGCCAGTTAATGAACGGGATGTAAATCTGTCCGGACTCCATTTCCGAGGTGTGGATAATGCGCATCGGCGACAGATAGCCCAGACGCACTGCCTGACGGGTCAGGGAGAAGACCCCGGAGATCACCGCCTGCGAGGCGATAACCGTCGCCAGCGTGGCGATAATCAGCATCGGGATCAGCGCCCACTCCGGCGCCAGCAGGAAGAACGGGTTTTTAATCGCTTCCGGGTGCTTCAGCAGCAGCGCGCCCTGGCCAAAATAGTTCAGCACCAGCGAGGGCAGCACGACGGAGAACCAGGCCACGCGGATCGGCAGTTTGCCGAAGTGACCCATATCGGCGTACAGCGCTTCCACCCCGGTAATCGACAGCACCACCGCGCCGAGCGCAATAAAGGAAACCGTTTTGTACTGCAGGAAGAAATGCACCGCCCAGTAGGGGTTTAGCGCCTGAAGAACTTCCGGGTTAGCGTAAATGCTTCGCGCGCCCAGCACCGCCAGCAACAGGAACCAGATCAGCATAATCGGCGCAAACAGCTTACCGACCATGCCGGTCCCGTGCTTCTGGATCACAAACAGCAGAGTCAGCACGATAATGGAAATAGGGACAATCCAGGTATCAAGCTGCGGGGCGATAATTTCTAACCCCTCTATCGCCGACATAACGGAAATCGCCGGCGTAATCACCACTTCGCCATAGAAGAAGCTACCGCCGATCAGGCCGAGGATCACCAGTACGGAGGTCATTCGGGCCGAGGTATTACGTCCGGCCAGCGACATCAGCGTTAAGATCCCGCCTTCCCCGGCGTTATCCGCCCGCATCACGAACGTGATGTATTTAATCGATACGGTAAAGATCAACAGCCAGAAAATCAGCGACAAAAAGCCAAACACGGCGTCGCGTTCAACGCCAAAGCCAAACTGACCTGACAGGCATTCGCGCAAGGTATACAGTGGACTGGTACCGATATCGCCGTACACCACGCCGATGGCCGCCAACGTTAATGCCGGCAACGATTGTTTATTATCAGTGCTCATAGACTAGTCTTTTCGTTTATAAAACAAATGTGTGCCTAGTCCCTTGGCCCACAAAAAGCGCACAGTATGCACGATTATTTGCGAAATCGTACCCCTAACAGACACCATATTAACCTGGCTCAAAAAAAATAAATCGATTCTTCAGGCTATTACCGCCCCTGCTCTAACATCTATACTCGACCCAATAACGATACATGACAAAGCACGCAACTCAATTATGGCTCAAACACATTTACTGGCTGAAAGAATTTCCCGGCTCAGCGCGGCACTCGAAAAAGGACTCTTTGAACGCAGCCACGCGATACGCCTCTGCCTGCTGGCGGCGCTCAGCGGCGAGAGCGTTTTTTTGCTCGGCCCACCGGGGATCGCCAAAAGCCTGATTGCCCGCCGCCTCAAATTCGCCTTCCAGCAGGCGCGCGCTTTTGAATACCTGATGACCCGCTTCTCCACCCCGGAAGAAGTTTTTGGGCCACTGTCCATTCAGGCACTGAAGGATGAAGGCCGTTACGAACGTTTAACCGCCGGCTACCTGCCGGAAGCCGAAATCGTCTTTCTCGATGAAATATGGAAAGCGGGTCCGGCGATCCTCAACACCCTGCTGACGGCGATTAACGAACGTCACTTCCGCAATGGGGCGCACGAAGAGAAAATCCCGATGCGCCTGCTGGTGGCCGCGTCGAACGAACTCCCCGAAGCCGACAGCAGTCTGGAAGCGCTGTATGACCGAATGCTGATCCGTCTGTGGCTTGATAAAGTGCAGGATAAAGGTAATTTCCGTTCAATGCTGGTCAGCCAGCAGGATGAAAACATCAATCCAGTGCCCAGCGCGCTGCAGGTTAGCGACGAAGAGTTTACCCAATGGCAGCAGCAGATCGGCAATATCAAACTGCCAGACGCGGTGTTTGAGCTGATATTCCAGCTCCGCCAGCAGCTGGATGCCCTGCCAAATGCGCCGTACGTCTCGGATCGCCGCTGGAAAAAGGCCATTCGCCTGCTGCAGGCCAGCGCCTTCTTCAGCGGGCGCGACAGCATCGCGCCGATAGATCTGATCCTGCTGAAAGATTGTCTGTGGCACAACGTCGAGAGCATGAACCTGATGTCGCAGCAGCTGGAAACGCTCATGACCTGTCACGCCTGGCAACAGCAGGCGATGCTGACGCGGCTGGGGGCCATTGTCCAGAGACGCATTCAGATCCAACAGCAGCAAAGCGACAAAACGGCGTTGAAGGTCACCCGCCTTGGCGGGATGTTTAGCCGCAAACCGCATTATGAATTGCCGGCGGAGATCCAGGGGACCACCCTGACGCTGCTGCTGCAGCAGCCGCTCAAACTTCACGATATGGAAGTGATCCACATTACTTTTGAACGCGAGGCGTTAGCCAACTGGCTGGAAAAGGGCGGTGAGATCCGCGGTAAGCTCAACGGGATCGGCTTTGCCCAACTGCTCAATATGGATGTCGACACCAGCCAGCACCTGGTCGTCCGCGACGTCAGCCTGCAGGGCTCACGCCTCGCGCTGCCCGGTAGCGCATCGCAGGAGAACATGCCGGCAGAAATTCGCCAACAGCTGGAGGCGCTCGATGATGAGTGGCACCAGCAACACAACCGCTTCAGCGAGCAGCAAAAGTGTCTGTTTATCCCGGTCGAGTGGCTGGGAAGAATCGAAGCCAGCCTGCAGGACGTCGGCGCGCAGATTAAACAGGCGAAGCAGCCATGACGCTCGATATGCTGAATGTCATGCTGGCAGTCAGCGAAGAGGGAATGATCGAGGAGATGCTGCTGGCGCTGCTGGCCTCTCCTCAGCTGGCGGTGTTCTTTGAGAAATTCCCCCGCCTGAAAAACATCATCGCGGCGGATATTCCACGCTGGCGTGAAGCCGTTCGCGCCCGTTTGAAAGAAGTTAACGTCCCGCCGGATCTGGACGCCGAAGTGCAAACCTATCAGCAGGCTCAGCTACTCTCTACCTCGCAGTTTATCGTCCAGCTCCCGCAGATCCTCGGCAAACTGCACCAGCTACAGTCTCCTTTTGCCGCTCAGGCGCAGAAGCTGGTGGATGACAATGCCACCTTTACCCCGGCGTTGCATACGCTGTTTTTACAGCGCTGGCGCCTGAGCCTGGTGGTGCAAGCCACCAGCCTTAACCAGCAGTTGCTGGATGAAGAACGCGATCAGTTACTCAGTGAGGTCCAGGAACGAATGACGCTCAGCGGTCAGCTCGATCCGGTACTGGCGGAAAATGACACTGCCGCCGGGCGTCTGTGGGATATGAGCGCTGGCGAACTCAAACGCGGCGACTATCAGCTGATCGTGCGCTATGGCGATTTTCTCAACCAGCAGCCGGAACTGCTGCAGCTGGCGGAACAGCTTGGACGTTCACGGGAAGCGAAATCGGTGCCGAAGAAAGACGCCCCGATGGAAACCTTTCGCAGCCTGGTGCGCGAGCCGGCGACAGTACCGGAGCAAGTCGACGGCCTCCAGCAGAGTGACGACATTCTGCGGCTGCTGCCGCCGGAGCTGGCGACGCTCGGCATCACGGAGCTGGAGTTTGAATTTTATCGCAAGCTGGTGGAGAAGCAGCTGCTCACCTACCGGCTGCATGGCGACGCCTGGCGTGAGAAAATCACCGAACGCCCGGTAACGCGGCAGGATTTTGATGAGCAACCGCGCGGGCCGTTCATTGTCTGCGTCGATACATCAGGGTCGATGGGCGGTTTTAACGAGCAGTGCGCTAAGGCCTTTTGTCTGGCCCTCATGCGCGTCGCGCTGGCTGATAACCGTCGCTGCTTTATTATGCTGTTCTCCAGCGAAGTGGTGCATTACGAACTGACCAGCGAGCGCGGGCTGGAGCAGGCGATCCGCTTTTTAAGCCAGCGCTTTCGCGGCGGTACCGATCTGGCCAGCTGTTTTCGCGCCATCATTGAACGTCTGCAAAACCCGCAGTGGGTGGATGCGGATGCCGTCGTGATCTCTGACTTTATCGCCCAGCGGTTGCCGGATGAGGTGATTGCTCAGGTGGGGGAGTTACAGCGTAAGCACCAGCACCGTTTTCACGCGGTGGCGATGTCGGTACACGGCAAACCCGGCATCATGCGCATCTTCGATCATATCTGGCGCTTTGATACCGGGCTGCGTAGCCGCCTGCTGCGACGCTGGCGGCGCTAATTCATTACAGCAGCGCGGAAACGCTTTCGCGAACCTGGGCCGGCCATACGCCGCACTGTACCTGGCCGATATGGTCAAGCTGCAGCAGCAGCATCGTCAGACGAGACTGGCCAATGCCGCCGCCGATAGTCTGCGGCATCTCGCCGCGCAGCAGCGCCTGGTGCCATTCAAGCTGTAGGCGATCTTCATCGCCGGTCACGGCCAGCTGGCGCTTCAGCGCTTCGGCGTCAACGCGGATCCCCATTGAGGAGATCTCGAAAGCATCTTCCAGCACCGGGTTCCAAACCAGGATATCGCCGTTCAGACCGGCAAAGCCTTCAGAAATCTCTGTGCTCCAGTCATCATAATCCGGCGCACGCACGTCGTGGCGCTTACCGTCAGACAGTTTGCCGCCGATACCAATTAAGAAAACGGCCCCCAACTCTTTGGCAATGGCTCGCTCACGGCCTTTGGCATCAAGATCGGGATAGCGGCTCAGCAGCTCCTGGCTGTGAACAAAATGGATCTGTTCCGGCAGAAAAGGCTTCAGGCCAAATTCCTGGCTGACCGCCAGCTCGGTAGCTTTGATCCCGGCGTAGATCGCCTCGACGGTTGCCTTCAGAGTGCCGACGTGACGCTCTTCATCGCCCATCACGCGCTCCCAGTCCCACTGGTCAACATAAACGGAATGGATAGGCGTCAGACGGTCTTCATCGGGGCGAAGGGCCTTCATGTGCGTGTACAGCCCTTCGCCCGCGCTGAAGTCGTGTTGTCCCAGGGTTTGACGCTTCCACTTCGCCAGCGAATGAACCACTTCGAACTGGGCGTCGGGCAGTGTTTTCACTTTTACCTGAACCGCTTTCTCGCAGCCGGACAAGTTATCCTGCGTCCCATCGCCCACGCGGCTTAAGATTGGCGCCTGGACTTCAATCAGGCCAAGCTTCTCTTCCAGCTGACGGGAAAAGTGGGATTTAACGAAACTGATCTGGCGTTGTTTTGCGATATATGCGGTTTTCATTTTTATAACTCCTGCGTCCTGTTGCCATTGATTAAGCAACAAAACAGGGCCGCAATACAATAATCAATCAATAAAAAGCCGCATCGACTTTTAATTCATCAAAATATGACGCTAAAATAGCAAGAACCCTCAAACTTCATAAGAAAAAGATATGGAAAATTATCAGATCGACAATCTGGACCGCGGCATTCTCGATGCGCTGATGGCCAACGCCCGTACCGCCTATGCCGAACTGGCTAAACAGTTCAGCGTCAGCCCGGGCACCATTCATGTGCGCGTCGAAAAGATGAAACAGGCGGGTATCATTACCGGTGCGCGCATTGACGTCAGCCCCAAGCAGCTGGGCTATGATGTCGGCTGCTTTATCGGCATTATTCTCAAGAGCGCCAAGGACTACCCTTCCGCCCTTGCTCGCCTGGAAAGCCTGGAGGAGGTCACCGAGGCTTATTACACCACCGGCCACTACAGCATCTTTATTAAGGTGATGTGTAAATCCATCGATGCCCTGCAGCAGGTACTTATCAACAAGATCCAAACAATTGATGAAATTCAGTCCACCGAGACGCTGATCGTGCTGCAGAACCCGATCATGCGTACCATCAAGCCCTGATCGCTTTTTTTAATCCCACATTTTTCCACAGGTAGATCCCAGCTCGCTCACAGCGTACAATACGCCACTCTGAACAGTTGAGCGGGCGATCGGCGATCATGGCAGACATTACACTTATCAGCGGCAGCACCCTGGGCAGTGCGGAATATGTAGCAGAGCATCTGGCGGAAAAGCTGGAAGAAGCCGGCTACAGCACTGAAATCCAGCACGGTCCGCTGGTTGACGATCTGCAGGCGGAAGGGATCTGGTTAGTTATCTCTTCAACGCATGGCGCCGGCGACATTCCCGACAACCTGGTTCCCTTCTATGACGCATTGCTGGAGCAGAAGGCCGATCTTTCCGCCGTGCGCTTTGGCGCCATCGGGATCGGCAGCCGCGAATACGACACCTTCTGCGGGGCGATCGATAAATTAGAAGCAGCATTGAAGGCCAGCGGCGCAAAACAGATCGGCGAAACGCTGAAAATTAACGTACTGGAACATGAAATTCCGGAGGATCCAGCGGAAATCTGGCTGGGATCCTGGAAAAATTTGCTCTGAGAATTGTAAAGATCGTCGGATCTTCTGTGGATAACCATGCTTAAAAGCTTGGATCAACCGGTAGTTATCCAAAGAATAACCGTCGTATGGTTTTTGTGCTGTGTATAACCCTTCATTTTGATCCCAGCTTATACGGACCAGGATCACCGATCATTCACAGATAGTGATCCTTCTTAAGCTTTTGATCTTACATCGTGGATCCGACTTATCCACAAAGAGAGTCGATCCTAATAAGAGATCACAATAGAACAGATCTCTATATAAAGATCTTCTTTTTAATACTCAGGATCCCGGAGTCTTTCTCAAAAGACCAAAGCCGAGTAGAATCCACGGCCCGGGCTTCAATCCATTTTCAAACCGCGTTATGCGAGGCAGATCACCATGTTTTATCAGGATCCTTTTGACGTCATTATCATTGGCGGGGGTCATGCAGGCACTGAGGCGGCGATGGCCGCAGCGCGAATGGGCCAACAAACCCTGCTTTTGACACACAATATCGACACACTGGGGCAGATGAGCTGCAACCCGGCGATTGGCGGCATTGGGAAAGGACACCTGGTAAAAGAAGTGGACGCACTCGGCGGATTGATGGCAACCGCGATCGATCAGGCGGGTATTCAGTTTAGGATACTAAACGCCAGCAAAGGGCCCGCGGTACGTGCCACTCGCGCCCAGGCAGACCGCGTGCTGTATCGTCAGGCGGTACGCACCGCGCTGGAGAACCAGCCGAACCTGATGATCTTCCAACAGGCAGTGGAAGATCTGATTGTGGAAAACGATCGCGTCGTGGGCGCCGTCACCCAGATGGGCCTCAAATTCCGCGCTAAAGCGGTGGTGTTGACCGTCGGGACCTTCCTCGATGGCAAAATTCATATTGGTCTGGACAACTACAGCGGCGGCCGTGCCGGCGATCCGCCGTCAATCCCGCTGTCTCGTCGTCTGCGTGAGCTGCCGCTGCGCGTAAGTCGTCTGAAAACCGGTACCCCGCCACGTATTGACGCCCGCACCATCGATTTCAGCGTGCTGGCGCAACAGCACGGCGATAACCCGATGCCGGTCTTCTCGTTCATGGGATCCGTGGATCAGCATCCGCGTCAGGTGCCCTGCTATATCACCCACACCAACGAGAAAACCCATGACGTGATCCGTAATAACCTCGATCGCAGCCCAATGTACGCTGGGGTGATCGAAGGGATCGGGCCACGCTATTGTCCGTCGATCGAAGACAAAGTCATGCGCTTTGCCGATCGCAATCAGCACCAGATCTTCCTTGAACCGGAAGGCCTGACCTCAAACGAAATTTATCCCAACGGTATCTCCACCAGCCTGCCGTTTGATGTGCAAATGCAAATCGTCCGCTCAATGCAGGGGATGGAGAACGCCCGGATCGTCCGTCCCGGCTACGCCATTGAGTACGATTTCTTCGACCCACGCGATCTGAAGCCAACGCTTGAGAGCAAATTTATTCAGGGTCTGTTCTTCGCCGGCCAGATCAACGGTACCACCGGTTATGAAGAAGCCGCTGCTCAGGGTCTGCTGGCTGGACTTAACGCTGCCCGCTTCTCTGCGGAAAAAGAGGGCTGGGCGCCGCGTCGCGATCAGGCTTACCTCGGCGTGCTGGTGGATGACCTGTGCACTCTGGGTACCAAAGAACCGTACCGCATGTTTACCTCCCGTGCCGAATATCGTCTGATGCTGCGCGAAGATAACGCCGACCTGCGCCTGACCGAACAGGGGCGTGAGCTGGGTCTGGTGGACGATGAACGCTGGGCGCGGTACAACGAAAAGCTGGAAAGCATTGAACGTGAACGTCAGCGTCTGAAATCGACCTGGGTGAATCCGCAGGCAGAGAGCGCCGCCGAAGTGAATGCTCACCTGACGGCGCCGCTGTCGCGTGAAGCGAGTGGTGAAGATCTACTGCGTCGTCCGGAAATGACCTACGAGCAACTGATTCAGCTGTCGCCGTTCGCACCGGGACTGGAAGATCAACAAGCGGCCGAGCAGGTAGAGATCCAGGTGAAGTATGAAGGTTACATCGCTCGCCAGCAGGATGAGATCGAGAAACAGCAGCGTAATGAGAATACCGTGCTGCCGGCGACGCTCGATTACCGCCAGGTCACCGGGCTGTCTAACGAAGTGATCGCCAAACTGAACGACCATAAGCCGTCGTCGATAGGGCAGGCGTCACGCATTTCCGGGATCACGCCGGCGGCGATCTCTATTTTGTTGGTTTGGCTGAAAAAGCAGGGGATGCTGCGCCGCAGCGCCTGATTGCGGCCGCCTGCCTGCGCTGATTTCACTGTTGCATAATCAGCGTTCGCCTTTATCATTCATAGCCCGGTAAGCGTTAGCGCCTCCGGGCTCATTATTTTTTGAAGGTACAGACTGTGCTCAACAAACTTTCTCGTCTGCTGGATGAAGCGGGTATTTCGCTCACCGATCACCAGAAAAACCAGCTGGTGGCCTACGTCGGGCTGCTCGATAAGTGGAACAAAGCCTATAACCTGACCTCCGTTCGCGATCCGAATGAGATGCTGGTGCGTCATATCCTCGACAGCATCATCGTGGCGCCTTATCTGCAGGGCTCGCGCTTTATCGATGTCGGGACCGGACCGGGGCTCCCTGGCATTCCACTGGCCATCGTGCGTCCGGAGTCGCATTTCACCCTGCTCGACAGTCTCGGCAAGCGCGTGCGCTTCCTGCGTCAGGTGCAGCATGAGCTGAAGCTGGATAATGTCACCCCGGTGCAGAGCCGCGTGGAAGCCTTCCCGGCCGAACCGCCGTTTGACGGTGTGATAAGCCGCGCCTTCGCATCGCTCAATGATATGGTGAGCTGGTGCCATCATCTGCCGGCAGCGAACGGTCACTTCTATGCACTCAAAGGGTTAGCGCAAAAAGACGAAATGGAAAACCTGCCGGAAGGGTATGGTATTGCCGAGGTGATTGAGCTGCATGTTCCTCAGCTGGAAGGGGAGCGGCACCTGGTGGTGATTCAACCAAAATCGCGTTAATTTTTATCAAAAAATGTGGAAAAAATGTCGCCCGCGGATGTTACAAAAATAAAGGTCACTCCGCGATATTATCGGGCTGCATTTAACCATGTTTTTACTATGGCTTTTCCTGCGGTTAACTTAGCATAAGTGATTCACTGACAAAATAGTCAACTTTGAAAATATCAGGGTGCTAAAAATCGACACGGATAAACAGCATAGTGATGTTAAATTTTTATTATAAATGTCAATAAAAGGTTTTTATTGTATGTGAGGTTGTTTTAGATAATGTCCTCACTTTTTATCTTGAATATCAAAAGCATGAAAAATAGTGTTTTATGTCCTTGATTCATTAAAGGGCGCTTGAAATGTTTATTATGTGATCTAATGCACGCTTTAATTGCCGTGTTTCCACGTTATTTGCAGTTTTGTATGACTGCTCACAGAACGCTGAAATGCACGGAAAGTTGTCCGTTGGAAAATAATTAAACATTTATTCACTATTTTGCTACTTATTGTTTGAAATCACGGGGCGTCACCGTATAATTTGTCCGCTTTTTGATGCTTGACTCTTCGTCTTAAAGGACGTTTTATACGACACGCGACATACCTCAAAGGGAGCAGGAGTAAAAACGTGATGTCAGTGTCGCTCTTGAGTCGAAACGTTGCTCGCAAGCTTCTGTTTATTCAGTTACTGGCAGTAATAGCAAGTGGACTGCTGTTCAGCCTCAAAGACCCCTTCTGGGGCATTTCCGCAGTATGCGGCGGTTTGGCGGTGGTTTTGCCGAACCTGATGTTTATGATTTTTGCCTGGCGTCATCAGGCGCATACACCAGCAAAAGGCCGTGTGGCCTGGACCTTCGCCTTCGGTGAAGCCTTCAAGGTGTTGCTGACCTTCGCCCTTCTGGCGATGGCGCTGGCTGTTTTAAAAGTGGTATTTATGCCGCTGATCGTGACGTGGGTTTTGGTGCTGGTGGTACAAGTTCTGGCGCCAGCTGTAATCAACAACAAAGGGTAAAAGGCATCATGGCTTCAGAAAATATGACGCCGCAGGAATACATAAGTCACCATCTGAACAACCTTCAGATTGACTTGCGTACTTTCTCGCTGGTGGATCCGCACAACCCCCCGGCCACCTTCTGGACGCTCAACATTGACTCCATGTTCTTCTCGGTGGTTCTCGGTCTGCTGTTCCTGGCCATGTTCCGTAGCGTTGCTAAGAAAGCGACCAGCGGCGTACCAGGGAAATTCCAGACCTTCATCGAAATGATCATCGGCTTCGTCCATGGCAGCGTCAAAGACATGTACCATGGTAAGAGCAAGGTTATCGCGCCGCTGGCGCTGACCGTGTTCGTCTGGGTCTTCCTGATGAACCTGATGGACCTGCTGCCAATCGACCTGATTCCTTATATCGGCGAACACATTTTCGGCCTGCCTGCACTGCGCGTGGTTCCGTCTGCCGACGTGAACATCACCCTGTCGATGGCGCTTGGCGTGTTCATCCTGATTATTTTCTACAGCATCAAAATGAAAGGCGTAGGTGGGTTCGTTAAAGAACTGACCATGCAGCCGTTCAATCACTGGGCGTTCATTCCTGTCAACTTAATCCTTGAAGGGGTAAGCCTGCTGTCCAAACCGGTTTCTCTCGGTCTGCGACTGTTCGGCAACATGTATGCCGGTGAGCTGATTTTCATTCTGATTGCTGGTCTGTTGCCGTGGTGGTCACAGTGGGTTCTGAATGTGCCTTGGGCCATTTTCCACATCCTGATTATTACGCTGCAAGCCTTCATCTTCATGGTTCTGACGATTGTCTATCTGTCGATGGCGTCTGAAGAGCATTGATTTTTACCAACACTACTACGTTTTAACTGAAACAAACTGGAGACTGTCATGGAAAACCTGAATATGGATCTGCTGTACATGGCTGCCGCTGTGATGATGGGTCTGGCGGCAATCGGTGCTGCGATCGGTATCGGCATCCTCGGAGGTAAATTCCTGGAAGGCGCAGCGCGTCAACCGGATCTGATTCCTCTGCTGCGTACTCAGTTCTTTATCGTTATGGGTCTGGTGGATGCTATCCCGATGATCGCTGTAGGTCTGGGTCTGTACGTGATGTTCGCCGTCGCGTAGTAAGTTGTTAGAAACCTAAGCCACAGAGTTAATTAAAGAGGTATTGTGCTGTGAACATGAACGCAACAATCCTCGGCCAGGCCATCGCGTTTGTTATCTTCGTATGGTTCTGCATGAAGTACGTATGGCCGCCTTTAATGGCTGCCATCGAAAAACGCCAGAAAGAGATTTCTGACGGTTTAGCTTCTGCAGAACGCGCTAAGAAAGATTTGGACCTTGCACAGGCCAACGCGACCGACCAGCTGAAAAAAGCGAAAGCGGAAGCCCAGGTAATCATTGAGCAGGCGAACAAGCGTCGCTCTCAGATTCTGGACGAAGCTAAAGCTGAAGCAGAACAGGAACGCACCAAAATCGTTGCACAAGCGCAGGCTGAAATTGATGCTGAGCGTAAACGTGCACGTGAGGAGCTGCGTAAGCAGGTCGCTATCCTGGCTGTTGCTGGCGCCGAGAAGATCATCGAACGTTCCGTGGATGAAGCTGCTAACAGCGACATCGTGGATAAACTTGTCGCTGAACTGTAAGGAGGGAGGGGCTGATGTCTGAATTTGTAACGGTAGCTCGCCCCTACGCCAAAGCAGCTTTTGACTTTGCCGTCGAACACAACAGTGTTGAACGCTGGCAGGATATGCTGGCGTTTGCCGCCGAAGTGACCAAAAACGACCAAATGGCAGAGCTTCTCTCCGGTGCTTTGGCGCCGGAAACGCTCTCAGAAGCGTTTATCGCTATCTGCGGTGAGCAACTCGACGAAAACGGCCAGAACCTGATTAAGGTAATGGCGGAAAACAATCGTCTGAAGGTGCTCCCGGACGTTCTTGAGCAATTCATTCACCTGCGCGCGGCCAGTGAGGCCATCGCAGAGGTAGAAGTAATATCTGCCAACCAACTGAGTGATGAACAGCTTGCCAGGATCGTCAGCGCGATGGAAAAACGTCTGTCACGCAAAGTTAAGCTGAATTGCAAAATCGATAAGTCTGTTATGGCAGGTATTATCATCCGTGCGGGTGATATGGTCATTGATGGCAGCGTACGCGGCCGTCTTGATCGCCTTGCAGACGTCTTGCAGTCTTAAGGGGACTGGAGCATGCAACTGAATTCCACCGAAATCAGCGAACTGATCAAGCAGCGCATTGCTCAGTTCAATGTTGTGAGCGAAGCTCATAACGAAGGTACTATTGTTTCTGTAAGTGACGGTGTTATCCGCATCCACGGCCTTGCCGAATGTATGCAGGGTGAGATGATCTCCCTGCCGGGTAACCGTTACGCTATCGCATTGAACCTGGAGCGTGACTCCGTTGGTGCCGTGGTGATGGGTCCGTATGCTGACCTCGCCGAAGGCATGAAGGTTAAATGTACTGGCCGTATCCTGGAAGTTCCGGTTGGCCGTGGCCTGCTGGGCCGTGTGGTTAACACCCTGGGCGCGCCAATTGATGGTAAAGGTCCGCTGGAAAACGACGGTTTCTCCGCCGTAGAAGCGATCGCACCGGGCGTCATCGAACGTCAGTCCGTCGATCAGCCGGTACAGACCGGTTATAAATCCGTTGACGCCATGATCCCAATCGGTCGTGGTCAGCGTGAACTGATCATCGGCGACCGTCAGACCGGTAAAACTGCGCTGGCTATCGATGCCATCATCAACCAGCGTGATTCCGGTATCAAGTGCGTCTATGTTGCTATCGGCCAGAAAGCGTCCACCATCTCTAACGTGGTGCGTAAACTGGAAGAGCACGGCGCGCTGGCTAACACCATTGTGGTGGTAGCGACTGCATCCGAATCTGCTGCACTGCAATACCTGGCGCCATACGCGGGTTGCGCAATGGGCGAATACTTCCGCGACCGCGGTGAAGATGCGCTGATCATTTACGATGACCTGTCTAAACAGGCTGTTGCTTATCGTCAGATCTCCCTGCTGCTCCGTCGTCCGCCAGGACGTGAAGCCTTCCCGGGCGACGTATTCTACCTCCACTCTCGTCTGCTGGAGCGTGCTGCGCGTGTTAACGCCGAATACGTTGAAGCTTTCACCAAAGGTGAAGTGAAAGGGAAAACCGGTTCTCTGACCGCACTGCCGATTATCGAAACGCAGGCGGGTGACGTTTCCGCATTCGTTCCGACCAACGTAATCTCCATTACCGATGGTCAGATCTTCCTGGAAACCAACCTGTTTAACGCCGGTATTCGTCCTGCGGTTAACCCGGGTATCTCCGTATCCCGTGTTGGTGGTGCAGCGCAGACCAAGATCATGAAGAAACTGTCCGGTGGTATCCGTACCGCACTGGCGCAGTATCGTGAACTGGCAGCGTTCTCCCAGTTTGCATCCGACCTTGACGATGCAACCCGCAAACAGCTGGACCACGGTCAGAAAGTGACCGAGCTGCTGAAACAGAAACAGTATGCGCCGATGTCCGTCGCGCAGCAGTCTCTGGTTCTGTTCGCAGCAGAACGTGGTTACCTGGCTGATGTAGAACTGGCGAAAATCGGTAGCTTCGAAGCCGCTCTGCTGGCTTACGTCGACCGTGATCACGCTCCGCTGATGCAAGAGATTAACCAGTCCGGTGGCTATAACGACGAAATCGAAGGCAAGCTGAAAGGCATCCTCGATTCCTTCAAAGCAACCCAGTCCTGGTAACGTCTGGCGGTCTGTCTTAGGGCAGGCCGCAAGGCATTGAGGAGAAGCTCATGGCCGGCGCAAAAGAGATACGTAGTAAGATCGCAAGCGTCCAGAACACGCAAAAGATCACTAAAGCGATGGAGATGGTCGCCGCTTCCAAAATGCGTAAATCGCAGGAGCGTATGGCGGCCAGCCGTCCTTACGCAGATACTATGCGCAAAGTGATTGGTCACCTTGCGAACGGTAATCTGGAATATAAGCACCCTTACCTGGAAGAACGCGACGTTAAGCGCGTGGGCTACCTGGTGGTGTCGACCGACCGTGGTCTGTGCGGCGGCTTGAACATTAACCTGTTCAAGAAACTGCTGGCGGAAATGAAAGCATGGTCCGATAAAGGCGTTCAGTGCGACCTCGCAATGATCGGCTCTAAGGGCGTCTCTTTCTTTAACGCCGTTGGCGGTAACGTGGTTGCACAGGTGACCGGTATGGGGGATAACCCCTCCCTGTCCGAACTGATCGGCCCGGTAAAAGTGATGTTGCAGGCCTATGATGAAGGCCGTCTGGACAAGCTGTACGTTGTCAGCAACAAATTTATTAACACCATGTCTCAGGTTCCGACGATCACTCAGCTGCTGCCGTTACCGGCATCAGAAGACGCTGATCTGAAACGTAAATCCTGGGATTACCTGTACGAACCTGATCCGAAAGCGCTGCTGGATACCCTCCTGCGTCGTTATGTCGAATCTCAGGTCTATCAGGGCGTGGTAGAAAACCTGGCCAGCGAGCAGGCCGCACGTATGGTGGCGATGAAAGCCGCGACCGACAATGGCGGCAGCCTGATTAAAGAGCTGCAGTTGGTATACAACAAAGCTCGACAGGCCAGCATTACTCAGGAACTCACCGAGATCGTCGGTGGTGCATCCGCGGTATAACCAGGTTAATTCGTAGAGGATTCAAGATGGCTACTGGAAAAATTGTCCAGGTAATCGGCGCCGTAGTTGACGTCGAATTCCCTCAGGATGCCGTACCGCGCGTGTACGAAGCTCTTGAGGTGCAGAATGGTAAAGAAGTTCTGGTGCTGGAAGTTCAGCAGCAGCTCGGCGGCGGTATCGTTCGTACCATCGCCATGGGGTCTTCCGATGGTCTTCGCCGCGGTCTGGAAGTAAAAGACCTCGAGCACCCAATCGAAGTCCCGGTAGGTAAAGCAACACTGGGTCGTATCATGAACGTACTGGGTCAGCCGGTCGACATGAAAGGCGACATCGGTGAAGAAGAGCGTTGGGCTATCCACCGCGCAGCACCTTCCTATGAAGAGCTGTCCAGCTCTCAGGAACTGCTGGAAACCGGTATCAAAGTTATCGACCTGATGTGTCCGTTCGCGAAGGGCGGTAAAGTTGGTCTGTTCGGTGGTGCGGGTGTAGGTAAAACCGTAAACATGATGGAGCTGATCCGTAACATCGCGATCGAGCACTCCGGTTACTCTGTGTTTGCGGGCGTCGGTGAGCGTACTCGTGAGGGTAACGACTTCTACCACGAAATGACCGACTCCAACGTTATCGATAAAGTATCCCTGGTGTACGGCCAGATGAACGAGCCGCCGGGAAACCGTCTGCGCGTTGCGCTGACCGGCCTGACCATGGCTGAGAAATTCCGTGACGAAGGTCGTGACGTTCTGCTGTTCGTCGATAACATCTATCGTTACACCCTGGCCGGTACTGAAGTATCCGCACTGCTGGGTCGTATGCCTTCAGCGGTAGGTTATCAGCCGACTCTGGCGGAAGAGATGGGCGTTCTGCAGGAACGTATCACCTCCACCAAAACCGGTTCTATCACCTCCGTACAGGCGGTATACGTACCGGCGGATGACTTAACTGACCCATCCCCAGCCACTACCTTTGCTCACTTAGATGCAACCGTAGTACTGAGCCGTCAGATCGCTTCCCTGGGTATTTACCCGGCCGTTGACCCGCTGGACTCCACCAGCCGTCAGCTGGATCCGCTGGTTGTTGGTCAGGAACACTACGACACCGCGCGTGGCGTTCAGTCCATCCTGCAGCGTTATCAGGAACTGAAAGATATCATCGCCATCCTCGGTATGGACGAACTGTCTGAAGAAGACAAACTGGTGGTAGCTCGCGCACGTAAGATCCAGCGCTTCCTGTCCCAGCCGTTCTTCGTAGCAGAAGTCTTTACCGGTTCTCCGGGCAAATACGTGGCGCTGAAAGACACGATCCGTGGCTTTAAAGGCATCATGGAAGGCGAATACGATCACCTGCCAGAGCAGGCGTTCTACATGGTCGGTTCCATCGACGAAGCCGTGGAAAAAGCCAAAAAACTTTAACGCCTTAATCGGAGGGTGATATGGCAATGACTTACCACCTGGACGTCGTCAGCGCAGAGTTACAAATGTTCTCTGGTCTGGTCGAAAAAATCCAGGTAACGGGTAGCGAAGGTGAACTGGGTATTTACCCGGGACACGCGCCGCTGCTCACCGCCATTAAGCCTGGTATGATTCGCATCGTTAAACAGCACGGTCATGAAGAGTTTATCTATCTGTCTGGCGGCATTCTTGAAGTGCAGCCTGGCAGCGTGACCGTTCTGGCGGATACCGCAATTCGCGGTCAGGACCTCGACGAAGCGCGAGCGCTGGAAGCGAAACGCAAAGCCGAAGAGCACATTAAGAGCTCCCATGGCGATGTGGATTACGCTCAGGCGTCTGCGGAACTGGCCAAAGCGATCGCTAAACTGCGCGTTATCGAGTTGACCAAAAAAGCGATGTAACACCGGCTTGAACGTAAAAAGCCAGTCTGGTTTCCAGGCTGGCTTTTTTTATGGCCAGCGGCTGGCGAGCGGATAAAGTGAAAACAGGATCCACCCTTAATTGTTATTGATTAGTTAAATGATGAGGCGTAGACTCTATTTTTGTGATGTATGTCACATAAAGAGCGTTATCAAACTGCACCTGCGTCAGGAAATCATCATGAAACTGTTCCATAAAATCATCGCCAAATTCAGCGTACTGAGCTTCTAAGCCACGCGCTATTCCCCGGCTTGCACGACGTATCGCCCATCAAAACGACAACACTGGCGATGTGCAACCGGTAAATGAAGGTCACCTGACGGTGGCCTTTTGTATTTTATTGATGCCACCAATCACTTCAGCTCTTCCCTGCCTGCGGCTGATTTACACTCAGTCGGCTCATCTCCTGTTGATCTCCGCCAATAGGGCCGCGCTCTGCCGCTTTATTCAGGTGGCGAAAAAACAGCAAAAGCAGTGAGATAGTCAATGATTACCCTCCCCACCCCCCTTTTTCAGCGTTAAACTGATTTGCAGTGGTTAAAAATAGCGTCATAAAATGGTGTATAACCGCGGGCTTGGGCGTTTTCTCCACGTCTCGTTTTATGATGAAAAATATGTAGAAATTTCAACGTGAAAGGCTTTTACTTTCCGTTCTAACTACCGTCAGGATGAGTATGTCAAATAGTGCGATGAGCGTGGTTATCCTTGCCGCAGGCAAAGGGACCCGCATGTATTCCGATCTTCCTAAGGTGCTGCATACCCTGGCCGGGAAGCCAATGGTGCAGCATGTCATTGATGCCGCTAACGATTTAGGCGCATGTGCGGTGCATCTGGTGTACGGTCACGGTGGCGATCTGCTGCGTCAGACCCTCCATGAAGACAACCTGAACTGGGTGCTGCAGGCTGAGCAGCTCGGAACCGGACACGCTATGCAGCAGGCGGCACCCTTCTTCAATGATGATGAAGACATTCTGATGCTCTATGGCGACGTGCCGCTGATCTCGGTTGAGACGCTACAGCGCCTGCGCGCCGCGAAACCACTGGGTGGCATTGGTCTGCTGACGGTGAAGCTGGATGACCCAACGGGCTACGGCCGCATTACCCGTGAAAATGACCAGGTGACGGGCATCGTTGAGCACAAAGATGCCAGCGAGGCCCAGCGCCAGATCCAGGAAATCAACACCGGGATCCTGATCGCCGGCGGAGCAGACCTCAAGCGCTGGCTGGCGAAGCTCACCAATAACAACGCTCAGGGCGAATACTACATCACCGATATCATCGCCATGGCGTATCAGGAAGGGCGCGAGATCGTCGCGGTGCATCCGCAGCGCCTGAGCGAAGTCGAAGGCGTCAACAATCGCCTGCAGCTTGCGCGCCTGGAGCGCGTCTACCAGGCTGAGCAGGCAGAAAAATTACTGCTGGCGGGCGTGATGCTGCGCGATCCGGCGCGTTTCGATCTGCGCGGTACGCTGCAGCACGGGCGCGATGTGGAGATCGATACTAACGTTATTCTGGAAGGCAATGTAGTGCTGGGCGATCGTGTGAAAATCGGCGCCGGCTGCGTGATTAAAAACAGCACCATCGGCGATGACTGCGAAATCAGCCCCTATAGCGTGGTGGAAGATGCCCAGCTGCAGGCTGCCTGCACCATCGGCCCATTTGCCCGTCTGCGCCCGGGTGCCGAACTGCTGGAAGGCGCCCACGTTGGCAACTTCGTGGAAATGAAAAAAGCGCGTCTCGGGAAAGGCTCCAAGGCAGGTCATCTGACCTATCTGGGCGATGCGGAGATCGGTGATAACGTCAATATCGGCGCCGGCACCATCACCTGCAACTACGATGGCGCGAATAAACACAAAACGATTATTGGCGATGATGTCTTTGTCGGCTCGGATACCCAGCTGGTGGCGCCCGTCACGGTAGGCAACGGCGTCACTATCGCCGCCGGGACCACCGTCACGCGCAATATCGCCGATAACGAACTGGTGTTGAGCCGCGTACCGCAGGTCCACAAGCAGGGCTGGCAGCGTCCGGTGAAGAAGAAATAATTTGGATTATCGCCGGGGAAATATGCCCGGCGAACCAGGATGAGAGGGTCAATATAGACCCCCGTCCGCAGGCAGTACCATAACAATAACCCCACTCTCTACAAGGCTCGGGGCGCCCGGAAAACGGGCAAATACAGGTCAGCGACAACGCATGGCATATCGCCATTATCAGGAAATTTAACTATGTGTGGAATTGTTGGCGCAGTCGCGCAGCGTGATATTGCTGAAATCCTTCTCGAAGGTTTACGTCGTCTGGAATACCGTGGGTATGACTCTGCCGGTCTGGCGGTGGTCGACAGCGAAGGTCATATGACCCGCGTGCGTCGCCTGGGTAAAGTTCAGATGCTGGCTCAGGCGGTAGAAGAGCAGCCGTTACATGGTGGTACCGGGATCGCCCATACTCGCTGGGCGACGCACGGCGAACCGTCCGAGAGCAATGCGCATCCGCATGTTTCTGAACACATTGTGGTGGTCCATAACGGGATCATTGAGAACCATGAGCCGCTGCGTGCCCTGCTGCAGTCTCGTGGTTATGTCTTCGTCACCGAGACCGATACCGAAGTTATCGCCCATCTGGTGCACTGGGAGCTGGAACAAGGTGGTACCTTGCGTGAAGCCGTGCTGCGCGCTATTCCGCAGCTGCGCGGCGCCTACGGTACGGTGATCATGGATACCCGTGACCCGGGAACCCTGCTGGCGGCTCGCTCCGGTAGCCCGCTGGTGATTGGCCTGGGAATGGGCGAAAACTTTATCGCTTCCGACCAGCTGGCATTGCTGCCAGTGACCCGCCGCTTTATCTTCCTCGAAGAGGGCGATATTGCCGAAGTCACTCGCCGCTCGGTGGTGATTTTCGATAAATCTGGCGCGGAAGTGAAACGCCAGGAGATCGAATCCAATCTGCAGTATGACGCTGGCGATAAAGGTATCTACCGCCACTATATGCAGAAAGAGATTTTCGAGCAGCCGAACGCGATTAAGAACACCCTGACCGGGCGCATCAGCCATGGCGAAGTGGATCTCAGCGAGCTGGGGCCGAACGCCAATGAAATGCTGGCTCAGGTTGAACATATTCAGATTGTTGCCTGCGGGACTTCCTATAACTCCGGGATGGTCTCCCGTTACTGGTTCGAAGCATTAGCCGGCGTCCCATGCGATGTAGAAATCGCCTCGGAATTCCGCTATCGCAAGTCCGCGGTGCGTCGCAATAGCCTGATGATCACCCTCTCCCAGTCGGGTGAAACCGCCGATACCCTGGCGGCGCTGCGTCTGTCGAAAGAGCTGGGCTATCTCGGCTCGCTGGCTATCTGCAACGTACCGGGCTCGTCACTGGTGCGTGAGTCCGATCTGGCGCTGATGACCAAAGCCGGAACGGAAATCGGCGTGGCCTCGACCAAAGCCTTTACCACTCAGCTAACCGTGCTGTTGATGCTGGTGGCGAAGCTGGCGCGACTGAAAGGTCAGGATGCGTCTATCGAGCATGATATCGTGCACGGCCTTCAGGCCCTGCCGAACCGTATCGAGCAGATGCTCTCCCAGGACAAGCGTATTGAGCAGCTGGCGGAGCGTTTCTCTGATAAGCACCATGCGCTGTTCCTTGGCCGCGGCGATCAGTACCCGATCGCCATGGAAGGGGCGCTGAAGCTGAAAGAGATCTCCTACATTCACGCGGAAGCCTATGCGGCGGGCGAGCTTAAGCACGGCCCGCTGGCGCTGATTGATGCGGAAATGCCGGTGATTGTGGTGGCGCCGAACAACGAGTTGCTGGAAAAACTGAAATCCAACATCGAAGAGGTTCGTGCCCGCGGCGGTGAGCTGTATGTCTTCGCCGACGGTGAAGCCGGCTTCAACGGTAGCGACAACATGCACATCATCGAGATGCCGCATGTCGAAGAGACGATCGCCCCTATCTTCTATACGGTACCGCTGCAGCTGTTGGCTTATCACGTCGCGCTGATCAAAGGCACTGACGTTGACCAGCCGCGTAACCTGGCGAAATCGGTAACGGTTGAGTAAAACCATCATTACTTGCAAAGGGCTGCCGGCGGCGGCCCTTTTTATTTTCACCTGCTGTTTATTACCGAACTTGCGCGAAATATTTTGGCTGGCGGTAGGTGACAAACGAACGTTTTGCGGTCCGATTTCGCTGTCATAAAAAGAAAATTATTCTGTCATTGCACGGTCATGATTACAGATAACTATCTGAGTTATATATTTATTATTTGCTGTAAAATCCCTTCTTTCGGCCTGTCATAAAACTGTCATAATTCGTACATTTTACTGTCACCTCTTTGACCTATTTTGCTCACCATAGCCTCGAAACAATGATTTACGAATCCCAGCAGGAGACATTATGAACGTTATGCGTACCACCGTCGCAACAGTTGTCGCCGCGACCTTATCGATGAGCGCTTTCTCTGCCTTCGCAGCAGCAAGCCTGACTGGCGCAGGCGCAACTTTCCCTGCGCCGGTGTATGCCAAATGGGCTGACACCTATCAGAAAGAAACCGGCAATAAAGTGAACTACCAGGGTATTGGTTCCTCTGGTGGAGTTAAGCAGATTATTGCCAACACCGTTGATTTCGGTGCTTCTGATGCTCCGCTGGCTGATGACAAACTGACCCAGGAAGGTCTGTTCCAGTTCCCGACCGTGATTGGCGGCGTGGTACTGGCGGTTAACCTGCCTGGCGTGAAATCCGGCGAACTGGTGCTGGATGGCAAAACCCTCGGTGATATCTACCTGGGTAAAATTAAAAAATGGGATGACGCAGCGATCGCTAAACTCAACCCGGGCCTGAAGCTGCCGTCGCAGAACATCGCCGTGGTCCGCCGCGCCGATGGTTCCGGTACCTCCTTCGTCTTCACCAGCTACCTGTCCAAAGTGAATGAAGAGTGGAAATCGAAAATCGGCGCCGGCTCTACCGTTAACTGGCCAACCGGCCTGGGCGGTAAAGGCAACGACGGTATCGCCGCCTTTGTTCAGCGTCTGCCGGGCTCGATTGGTTACGTTGAATACGCTTACGCCAAGCAAAACAACCTCGCGTATACCAAGCTGGTCTCTGCCGACGGCAAGCCGGTTAGCCCGACTGAAGACAACTTCGCTAACGCCGCAAAAGGCGTTGACTGGAGCAAGTCTTTCGCTCAGGACCTGACCAACCAGAAAGGCGAAAATGCATGGCCGATCACCTCAACCACCTTCATCCTGGTGCATAAGGCGACCAACAAGCCGGAACAGACCGCTGAAGTGCTGAAGTTCTTCGACTGGGCGTATAAAAACGGCGGGAAAGAAGCGAATGCGCTGGATTACGCGACGCTGCCGGAAAGCGTGGTAGAGCAGGTTCGCGCGGCATGGAAAACCAACGTCAAAGACAGCAGCGGTAAAGCGCTGTACTAACAGTAGATTTTTGACGAAGATGGCGGGGGCGTTCAGGCGCTGCCCGCCCTACGGTTCAGACTGTAGGCCCGGAAGCGAACGCCACCGGGCATTTATTCGAACAAGTTTTAATACGTAAAGAGTAATCTATGGCTGCAACCAAGCCTGCATTTACCCCTCCGGGGAAAAAGGGTGACATGATTTTCAGTGCGCTGGTAAAACTGGCTGCGCTGATTGTGCTATTGATGCTGGGCGGCATCATCGTTTCCCTGATCATCTCTTCCTGGCCGAGCATTCAAAAGTTTGGCTTTGCTTTTTTGTGGACCAAAGAGTGGGATGCGCCCAACGAAATCTTCGGCGCGCTGGTACCGATTTACGGAACCCTGGTGACCTCCTTTATCGCGCTGCTGATCGCCGTCCCGGTGAGCTTTGGCATCGCGCTGTTTCTGACCGAACTGTCCCCCGCCTGGCTCAAGCGTCCGCTGGGCATTGCGATTGAGCTGCTGGCGGCAATCCCGAGTATCGTGTACGGCATGTGGGGCCTGTTTATTTTCGCCCCGCTGTTTGCGACTTACTTCCAGGAGCCGGTCGGTAACGTTCTGTCGACCATCCCGTTCGTCGGCGCGCTGTTTGCCGGCCCGGCGTTTGGTATCGGTATTCTCGCCGCTGGCGTCATTCTGGCCATCATGATCATCCCTTATATCGCCGCGGTCATGCGTGATGTTTTCGAACAGACGCCGGTGATGATGAAAGAGTCGGCCTATGGCATCGGCTGCACCACCTGGGAGGTGATCTGGCGCATTGTCTTACCGTTCACCAAGAATGGGGTGATCGGCGGGGTGATGCTCGGTCTGGGCCGCGCGCTGGGTGAAACCATGGCGGTCACTTTTATCATCGGCAACACCTACCAGCTCGACAGCATCTCGTTGTATATGCCAGGGAATAGTATTACCTCCGCGCTGGCTAATGAGTTCGCCGAAGCGGAAACCGGCCTGCACGTGGCGGCGCTGATGGAGCTGGGCCTGATCCTGTTCGTTATCACCTTTATCGTTCTGGCCGCGTCTAAGTTCATGATTATGCGCCTCGCGAAGAATGAGGGGGCACGCTAATGGCGACCATTGAATTGCAAACCTCTACCGAGCTGGCGGAGTCCCGTCGCAAGATGCAGGCCAAACGCCGTATGAAGAACCGTATCGCTCTGGCGCTGTCGATGGCGACCATGGCGTTTGGTTTGTTCTGGCTTATCTGGATCCTGATGGCGACGATAACCCGCGGTTTCGATGGCATGAGTCTGGCGCTCTTCACCGAAATGACGCCGCCGCCGAATACGGCGGGCGGTGGCCTGGCTAACGCCCTCGCCGGCAGCGGCCTGCTGATCCTGTGGGCAACCGTCTTTGGTACGCCGCTGGGCATCCTCGCCGGAATTTATCTGGCGGAGTATGGCCGCAAATCGGTGCTGGCGGAAATCATCCGTTTTATCAACGATATTCTGCTTTCCGCGCCGTCTATCGTGGTCGGCCTGTTCGTCTACACCATCGTGGTGGCGCAGATGCAGCACTTCTCGGGCTGGGCGGGCGTTATCGCGCTGGCGCTGCTGCAGGTGCCTATCGTTATTCGTACCACCGAAAACATGCTGAAGCTGGTGCCGGATAGCCTGCGTGAAGCGGCCTATGCGCTGGGGACGCCGAAGTGGAAGATGATCTCGGCGATCACCCTGAAAGCGTCCGTCTCAGGGATTATGACCGGGATCCTGCTGGCTATCGCCCGTATCGCCGGGGAAACGGCGCCGCTGCTGTTCACTGCGCTGTCCAACCAGTTCTGGAGCACCGACATGATGCAGCCGATTGCTAACCTGCCGGTGACCATTTTCAAATTTGCCATGAGTCCGTTTGCGGAGTGGCAGCAACTGGCATGGGCCGGGGTATTGATTATCACCCTGTGCGTCTTGCTGCTGAACATCCTGGCGCGCGTTATCTTCGCCAAGAAGAAACACGGTTAATTTTTTGCGGCGCAGCGACTGCTGCGCTGAATGAGGAAGAGATAGAGATGAGTATGGTGAATACAGCTCCGGGTAAGATTTCAGTTCGTAACCTGAACTTCTACTACGGCAAATTCCATGCCCTGAAGAACATCAACCTGGATATCACCAAAAACCAGGTGACGGCGTTTATCGGTCCGTCAGGCTGTGGTAAATCCACCCTGCTGCGCACGTTCAACAAAATGTTCGAACTGTATCCGGAGCAGCGTGCGGAAGGCGAGATCCTGCTGGATGGCGACAACATTCTGACCAACACCCAGGATATCGCCCTGCTGCGCGCTAAGGTTGGCATGGTGTTCCAGAAACCAACGCCGTTCCCGATGTCCATTTATGACAATATCGCCTTCGGCGTGCGCCTGTTTGAAAAGCTGTCCCGTGCCGATATGGACGAGCGCGTGCAGTGGGCGCTGACCAAAGCCGCATTATGGAACGAAACCAAAGATAAACTGCACCAGAGCGGGTATTCTCTCTCCGGTGGCCAGCAACAGCGCCTGTGCATCGCGCGCGGTATCGCGATCCGTCCGGAAGTCCTGCTGCTTGATGAGCCGTGCTCCGCGCTGGACCCGATCTCCACCGGGCGTATCGAAGAGCTGATCACCGAGCTGAAACAGGACTACACCGTCGTTATCGTGACTCACAACATGCAGCAGGCTGCGCGTTGCTCCGACCATACGGCATTTATGTATCTTGGCGAGCTGATTGAGTTCAGCAACACGGACGACCTGTTCACCAAGCCCGCAAAGAAACAAACTGAAGATTATATTACTGGCCGCTACGGTTGATTTGCCCTTGTGCTTTCAGGCTCTCACCAGTTGGGCAATCAGGAGACACCATGGACAACCTAAATCTTAACAAACATATTTCCGGCCAGTTCAACGCTGAACTGGAGTATATCCGCACCCAGGTGATGACCATGGGTGGGCTGGTGGAGCAACAGCTTTCTGATGCGATCACCGCTATGCATAACCAGGACAGCGATCTGGCGAAACGCGTCATCGACGGCGACAAGCAGGTCAACATGATGGAAGTGGCGATCGACGAGGCCTGCGTGCGCATCATCGCCAAGCGCCAGCCGACCGCCAGCGACCTGCGCCTGGTGATGGCGATCATCAAGACTATCGCTGAGCTGGAACGCATCGGCGACGTGGCGGATAAAATCTGCCGCACCGCGCTGGAGAAGTTTTCCCAGCAGCACCAGCCGCTGCTGGTGAGCCTCGAATCGCTGGGCCGTCACACGGTGCAGATGCTGCATGACGTACTGGATGCGTTTGCGCGTATGGATCTCGACGAAGCGGTACGTATCTATCGCGAAGATAAGAAAGTCGACCAGGAGTATGAAGGCATTGTGCGCCAGCTGATGACCTACATGATGGAAGACTCGCGCACTATCCCCAGCGTCCTGACCGCGCTGTTCTGCGCGCGCTCCATCGAGCGTATTGGCGACCGCTGCCAGAATATCTGCGAATATATTTTCTACTTCGTCAAAGGTCAGGATTTCCGTCACGTTGGCGGCGATGAGCTGGATAAACTGCTCGCCGGCAAAGATCCGAAAGAGTAATAATCATTCTGTCTAATTCTGGTAAATGGCTTTATCAGAATTAGATATGATTTATCTCGTGGCAGCGAGATTGCTGAGATTATCGTCACAATTAACAATCTGCCCGTTTGAGTTATTCATTTTATCGCGTAACAATCAACGCCCACTCCTGAGCTTAAACGCTCAGGGTGGTTTAAACGGATTGTGACTGCGACAGCAGGCAAAACCTGATATTGCCCCTACGGCGGCGGTATCAGGTTTTTTTGTTTTATGCGGGCCAATAATGGCTGAATGAGGGTTGCTACCGCGATGTGCGGGCAAAACCTGAAGAGGATTATCTGTTAAGGCAGATGGTCTTCTTCAGGTTTTTTTTTGCTTTTGTCTAACTGCAAAAATAACAGCCGCCGCGACCTCAAACGGTATGGATAGGGCTATTAGAACCTGCGCGGGATGGTTGTTGCTGTCGTGTTTTATTTACGCCAATGCTTATATAAAGGAATATTATGATGAGAAAAAACAGGATCGCTTCGGCGATAGTCTTGCTGGCGCCTCTTTGTTATTCCACCACTCTGATAGCAAGCCCGTTGACGGTGGAGCAACGACTTGAGCTGCTGGAGAAAGCGCTCAAAGACACGCAAAAAGAGCTCAAAAAATATCAGGACCAGGAGAGAAAAAGAGACCAGATTTGGGCCTCATGGTCTCCTCCTGCGGAAGGTCAGAAGCGTAAGACAGGGGTGGCGGCCGCCGGTCCGAAAACGGCGGTTAAACCGGATGCGGTGCTGGTTAAAAATCAACAACCTGCCACGGATGGCGCGCCAGCCTACAGCGCGATGACGCTGAAAGATTTTAGCACGTTCGTGAAAGATGAAATTGGCTTCAGCTATAACGGCTACTTCCGTTCCGGCTGGGGCACCGCCTCGCACGGCTCGCCAAAATCGTGGGCGATCGGTTCGCTTGGCCGCCTGGGCAATGAATATTCCGGCTGGTTCGATCTGCAGCTGAAGCAGCGGGTGTTTCAGGAAGGTGATAAACGCGTTGATGCCATCGTGATGCTCGACGGGAACGTCGGCCAGCAGTACTCCTCAGGCTGGTTTGGTGACAATGCCGGCGGCGAAAACTACATCCAGTTCTCGGATATGTACGTTAACACCAAAGGGTTCCTGCCGTTTGCCCCGGAAGCCGATTTCTGGGTCGGCAAACACGGGGCGCCAAAAATCGAAATCCAGATGCTGGACTGGAAAACGCAGAGAACCGATGCGGCGGCCGGCGTGGGGCTGGAAAACTGGCAGGTGGGCGCCGGGAAATTCGATATCGCATTGGTCCGCGAAGATGTCGATGATTACGATCGTTCTTTGAGCAATAAGCAGCAAATTAACACCAATACTCTGGACGTTCGCTACAAAGAGATTCCGCTGTGGGATAAAGCCAGCCTGATGGTCAGCGGACGCTATGTCGCCGCGAATCAAAGTTCCTCAGAGAAATATAAAGAGGGCAATGAAGGTTATTATCCGTGGAAAGATACCTGGATGGCAGGCACTTCGTTAACACAGAAATGGGCAAACGGCGGCTTTAATGAATTCTCTTTCTTACTGGCGAATAATTCTATTGCCAGCAGCTTCTCGCGCTATGCCGGATCCAGCCCCTATACCACCTTTAACGGCCGCTATTATGGCGATCATACCAATGGCACCGCCGTGCGCTTAACCTCGCAGGGGGAAACCTATTTACGCGATGACGTTATTATGGCGAATGCCATCGTCTACTCCTTTGGTAACGATGTCTATAGCTACGAAACCGGGGCCCACTCCGATTTTGAATCCATTCGCACGGTCCTGCGACCGGCTTATATCTGGGATAAATATAACCAGACCGGCGTTGAGCTGGGATACTTCAAACAGCAAAACAAAGATGTTACCGGCAAGAAATATAACGAGTCCGGCTACAAGACCACGCTGTTCCACACCTTCAAAGTCAATACCAGTATGCTGACCTCGCGCCCGGAAATTCGCTTCTATGCCACCTATATTAAAGCGAAGGATATCGACCTGGATAAGGCAGCGAATAATACCACCAGCATTTTTGAAGACGGTAAAAACGATCAGTTTGCCGTGGGGGCGCAGGCGGAAATCTGGTGGTAAGACGATAACAGAACGGACACAACGGAAGAGGACTAACGATGAAACGACATGCAATGTATTTCGCACTGGCGCTGGCGGGCGCGGCATTTACCCTCCAGGCGGCGCCATTACCCGCGATGCCGGATCCCACCCTGCCGGTGAGCCACTTTATTACCCAGGTTAACGCGGATAAGAGTATCACTTATCGCCTGTTTGCTCCTGATGCCCGGCGGGTGTCGGTAGTGACCGGCGCCACGCCGGACTCCTTTGTCTCACACGACATGACCAAAGAGGCTCAGGGGGTGTGGACATGGAAAAGTGAGCCGATGAAACCCAATCTCTATGAATACTATTTCGATGTGGATGGCTTCCGCTCGGTGGATACCGGCAGCCGCTATCAGAAGCCGCAGCGCCAGGTGAATACCAGTTTGATTCTGGTACCTGGTAGTATTCTCGACGATCGGGCGGTCGCGCATGGCGATCTGCGCACCCTCACCTATCACTCGAAGGCACTGAACGCCGAACGTCGTCTCTATGTCTGGACGCCGCCGGGCTATAGCGGAACCGGCGATCCGCTGCCGGTGCTCTATTTCTATCATGGCTTTGGCGACAGCGGTCTGTCGGCTATCGATCAGGGGCGTATCCCGCAGATCATGGATAACCTGCTGGCGGAGGGCAAAATCAAGCCGATGCTGGTGGTGGTCCCGGATACCGAAACCGATACCCCGGAAGCGATAGCGGAAAACTTTCCGCCGCAGGAGCGGCGCAAAAACTTCTATCCGCTCAATGCGCAGGCGGCGGATAACGAGTTGATGCAGGATATCATTCCGCTGATCGATACCCGGTTTAACGTGCGTAAAGATGCCGACGGCCGGGCGCTGGCTGGCCTGTCACAGGGCGGTTATCAGGCGCTGGTTTCCGGAATGAACCATCTGGATAGCTTTGGCTGGCTCGCCACCTTTAGCGGCGTCACGACCACGACAGTGCCGAATGCCGGCGTGGAAGCGCAGCTGAAGCAGCCTGACGCGATCAATAAGCAGCTGCGCAACTTTACCGTGGTCGTCGGGGAAAAAGATTCCGTCACCGGCAACGATATCGCGGGTCTGAAACGCGAGCTGGAAAAACAGAAGATCAACTTCGACTATCACTCGTATCCTGGCCTGAACCATGAAATGGACGTCTGGCGCCCGGCCTACGCCGAGTTTGTGCAGAAACTGTTTAAATAACCGTTAGGGGGGCCTTCAGCCCCCGTTTTGTGCTTGTGAAGGACGACAAGATGAAAATGATTGTGACCGAAGATTATGAAGAGATGAGCCTGGTCGCCAGCCATCATGTTCTGGGCTATATCACGGCACCGCGGCGGGTGAATCTCGCCGTGACGGCCGGCAGCACGCCAAAGCGGATGTATGAGCATCTAACCGCCGCCGTGAAAGGCAAAGCATTCTATGATCGGGTGCACTATTACAACTTCGATGAGATCCCCTTTCGCGGCCAGTCGCGAGAAGGCGTCACGATATCTAATCTGCGCCAGCTGTTTTTTACCCCGGCGCAGATCAAAGAAGAGAACATTCACAAGCTGACGCTGGACAACGCCGCTCAGCACGATCGCCAGCTGGAAGAGGCTGGCGGCCTTGATCTGATGGTGCTGGGGCTGGGGGCTGACGGCCATTTTTGCGGCAACCTGCCGAATATCACCCGCTTTCATGATCAGACGGTCGAAGTGCCGATTCATGGGGAAATGATTGGTATTGTCGCTAACGGCGAGATGGGCGGGGATTTTTCCGTCGTGCCCGATAGCTATGTCACCATGGGGCCGAGAAGCGTGATGGCGGCAAAAAATCTGCTGTTGATCGTGAGCGGCGCGGCGAAGGCGCAAGCCCTTAAGCAGGTGGTTGAAGGCCCGGTCAGCGAGCAGGTGCCGGCGTCGGTGCTCAAATTACACCCTTCACTGGTGATTATTGCCGATAAAGCGGCAGTCACTGAATTGCAGCCATAACCAGTCGCTGATTCTATTCCCCGCTTGCACAGACGCTTAGCGGGGCTACATCGATGCCAACGTGCCGCTCACCAGGCCCTTAACGCGTGATATCCCAGCCGCGCGCTTGCCACAATGCCGGCAGCTCTGCCAGATCGGTAAAGGTCGTCACTTTGGGATGATCGATCGGCTGGTTATGCGGATCGGCGCAGAAATAAAACACCTCCATGCCGGCGGCAATCCCCGACTGAGCACCGGCGCTGGAGTCATCCACCAGGATACAGTTTTCGGCTTTTACCTGCATGGCCTCTGCCGCATGAAACATCAGCGCCGGGTCAGGCTTCCAGCGCTGAATATCATAGCCGCTGTACAAGCGGTCAGCGAAATGGTGCAGCAGGCCGGTGCGGCCAAGAGAGTGCTGCATTTTACTGACCGGGCCATTGGAAACCACGCACATCGGGACGCTTACCGCATCCAGCAGCGCCTGGGCTCCGGCAATCACCTCCAGTTCGCTATCAAACAGGCGAGCGACCTCCGCACGGTAAATTGGCTCCAGCGTCGCTTTTTGCAGGTTAACGCCATGCTCAGCGTTGATGGTGTCGATAATTTCGTACAGCTTCACCCCTTTGAAGCGCTTAAAAATCTCGGCAAGGTCCAGCGTAATGCCGAATTCCTGGAACATGTGAACGTAGGCGCGGGAGCAAATCACCTCACTGTCGACCAGTGTGCCGTCACAGTCAAAAAATACTGCTTCTGGTTGAGTCATAGTCTTTCCGTATTAACAAGTTTAACGTTTTCGTCATGCCCAATGCCGCGACGCAATCGTTGCCGTATAAGCAAAATAAATGAAAAAAATTACCATACAACTGCGCCGGGTGCCCTGTTTTGGTATAGGATAGCCTCGAATTTTCCCTCCTTTACGTTCGGAAACCGATAATGAGTCAACAACAAACCAGCCAGTCTTCTGGCCAGGGTCTGCTGGAGCGCGTATTTAAGCTGCGCGAGCACGGCACCACAGTGCGTACGGAAGCGATCGCCGGTTTCACCACGTTCCTGACGATGGTGTATATCGTTTTTGTTAACCCACAAATTCTTGGCGTAGCGGGCATGGATACCAGCGCCGTGTTTGTGACTACCTGTCTGATTGCTGCGTTCGGCAGTATCCTGATGGGCCTGTTCGCGAACCTGCCGGTGGCTCTTGCGCCGGCGATGGGTCTGAACGCCTTCTTCGCCTTTGTGGTGGTGCAGGCGATGGGCCTGCCGTGGCAGGTAGGCATGGGCGCGATTTTCTGGGGCGCCGTCGGTCTGCTGCTGCTGACGATTTTCCGTGTACGCTACTGGATGATCGCCAATATTCCGGTGAGCCTGCGCGTCGGTATCACCAGCGGTATCGGCCTGTTTATCGGCATGATGGGTCTGAAAAATGCCGGGGTTATCGTCGCTAATCCGGAAACGCTGGTCAGCATTGGTCATCTGACCTCCCACAGTGTGCTGCTGGGCATACTGGGCTTCTTTATCATCGCGATTCTGGCATCACGTAACATTCATGCCGCGGTCCTGGTGTCTATTGTGGTCACCACCCTGCTGGGCTGGATGCTGGGCGATGTGCACTACACCGGCATCGTCTCCGCGCCGCCGAGCGTGACGTCGGTGATTGGTCATGTCGATCTGGCGGGCTCCCTGAACCTGGGCCTGGCCGGCGTGATCTTCTCGTTTATGCTGGTCAACCTGTTTGACTCCTCCGGGACGCTGATTGGCGTCACCGATAAAGCGGGTCTGGCTGATGCACAGGGTAAATTCCCGCGCATGAAGCAAGCGCTGTTTGTCGACAGCGTCTCGTCCGTTGCCGGTTCCTTTATTGGTACCTCTTCGGTGACCGCCTATATCGAATCCTCCTCCGGCGTTTCCGTGGGCGGACGCACCGGCCTGACCGCCGTTGTCGTTGGGATCCTGTTCCTGCTGGTTATCTTCCTGTCACCGTTGGCAGGGATGGTTCCGGCCTATGCGGCCGCCGGCGCGCTGATTTACGTTGGCGTGCTGATGACCTCAAGCCTGGCGCGCGTGAAGTGGGATGACCTGACGGAAGCGGTACCGGCGTTTATCACCGCGGTGATGATGCCGTTTAGCTTCTCAATCACCGAAGGTATCGCCTTAGGCTTTATCTCTTACTGCGTGATGAAGATCGGTACCGGCCGTCTGCGCGAGCTCAGCCCGTGCGTGATTATCGTCTCGCTGCTGTTCGTGCTGAAAATTGTCTTTATCGATGCACATTAATCCGCACGCATGATGAAAAAGCCCGGCATCGCTGCCGGGCTTTTTTTATGCTTTAACCCGCCGAATATAGTCGCCAAAGGCGGTCAGCTGGCCACGCAGATGGTCGAGGGTGCTCTGATCGACTACTTCACCCGACTGCGGATCCACTTTGTTCTGGATGACGCCGCCCATAAATTCCGGTTTATTCATTACCATCGCATCAAGGAAGACCAGAATCTGGCGCAAATGATACTGGCAGCGCGCACCGCCGATGGCGCCCATTGAGCTGGTCTGAATCAGTACCGGTTTGCCGGACAGCGGCTGCTCGGGCAGGCGTGACAGCCAGTCGATGGCGTTTTTCAGGCCGCCAGGCACGGAATAGTTATACTCGGGAGTGACGATCACCACGCCATCCGCTTCGCGGATCTGTTGCGCAATATCCTGCACGCGCTGTGGGAACCCCTCTTCCTCCTGCATATCAGCATCGTACAGCGGGATATCACCGATCGACGGCAGCGCGGAGATATCCATGCCCGCTGGCGCGATGCCGGGCAGGGTGCGCGCGACCATTCCATTAAACGACCCTTTGCGCAGGCTGCCGAGTAACGTAACCACTTTTAAGGTATCTGACATGATTGCTCCTTTGTATCATGATGCCGGCAAAACCGGTCAATTGAGGGATAAGGTTTTTTCCATCGGTAAGCTGGTAAAACGCATCAGACGGGCCGACGGTTCGCGTGCGCGCTGCTGAGCATCCGGCAGGCTGCGCCATTCGCCCCCCTTAGCATCATATTCCCAGACCTTCAGCGAGCCGATATTTGGGCTGGCGGCAATCGACCACACCAGCAGCGATTCGGCATCACAGACGGCTTCGATCGGCTGGCTACCGGCGGTGCGCAGGCGGCCAGAACCCGGCAGCAGCTGCGTTGATGCTTCGCCGGTCAGTTTCAACACGCTTCGCCGCAGGGCCACCAGCTGGCTACGCGCTTCATCCGGGTCATGCTGAATGTTAATCCACAGATTTTCATTGTTACTGAAATTGTGCCGGTCGGCGTCGTGACCACGCACCGTGCGCTGCAGTTCCATGTCGAGGCCACAATCCCCCTCGGTGGTCAGCGCGACGCCAACAATATTGCCAGTATAAGAGATAGAGAAGCGAGGAAGATGACGATCGCTAAAAACCGGTCGGCCATTGGCTTCATTGATGATTTCAGGCAGCTCGCTGATACCGTAAAGCATAAACAGCAGTTCGGCGAGTAGCGAACGCGAAGCGCGAAAGCGAGCCTGGCGGTATTCAGGGAGTAGGCGTGCGGATTGATGACAGGCCGCTGACAAACGTGTCGATAGCGGCTCCCCGGTACTAAGTATCCCTCTTGCAAAATGCGTTGCCATACGTCGCTCCGTGAGTAATGGTCTGGATAAAATTGCGGGCGCTATTATCGCCTGGTATTAACAGGTTTTAATGCCGAAATCCCCCCTTGAAAAGGGAATTTGTTTGAATTTTACAAATTCTTGCGCAAATAAGGGGCGATAGACACGAAACAAGGCTTACAGCGTACCGGAATAGAGTGCTTTCAGCGTATCTCTAAGCCAGACGAGCTTCGGGTTGTAGCTGTTGCGCTTATGCCATAGCAGGGTGAAGGGAACGCGCAGCTTTTCCAGATGCTGCGCCTCCAGCGGTAGCGGCCGGGAGACTAGCGGCAGCTGGTGCTGCTGATTATAGTGCTGGCAGTAGCGCGGCGCGGTAGCCAGCATGGTGTGTTGCGGTTGAGCGGCCATAAAAAGCGATTGTTCAAACCCTGGCACGGTCAGCGCCACGTTACGCTTATACCCCAGCTCCTGCAGCACATCGTCCAGCGCCCAGGTATCGCGTTGTTCCCAGCAGATAGTGATATGCGGATAGCGTAAGAATGCCGCCAGATCCCACTCTTCCCTGAGCGCTGGATGATCGGCGCGCAGCCAGACCTGCGGCAGGTCGGTGAACAGTACCTCAAAATCGATATACCACGGCAGCAGGCTCAGCAGCTCCCGCGACTGTGGATGGCTTTCACGCCCGCAGAAGCCGATATCCACCTCGCCGCGAATGATGGCGTCCAGCGAGTCGTAGTCCCAGTTGCGCAAACGAATCAATGCCTGCGGATAGCGCTGATAGATGCGCTGGGAGAGGGTATTAAACAGGATCATCAGCAGCGGCGTTTCCGCCGCCAGCTCGAATTTGAGGCCGCTGGGCATGGTGTGGTGTGGTTTATCGAGGATCTGGTTGCCCATCTGCATCCAGTCCGCCAGATCCTGCTCCATGCTGCTGACCAGCGGCGTAGGCGCCAGACCCAGCGGGGTTTTCACAAACAGCGGGTCGTCAAACCAGGCGCGCAGTTTGGCCAGCGACTTGCTCACCGCTGACGGCGAAACGTTCATCCGCTTCGCCGTACGGGTAACGCTGAGCTCCTGGGTCAGGAGCTGCAGGCAGAGGAGTAAATTAAGATCAAGACTCGACAGCGGCTTCTTCATCGTATTGCGCAACCCGCGGCGGGGTGACGACCAGTAATAAAACAAGGCTCACTATGCTACAGGCAATGAGTATCCCGATCAGCATATTCATTGCGCTGAGTCCGATGATGGCGGCGAGCCAAATCCACAGCGATGAACCGCACACCTGCGCGATGCCGAGGACCGAACTGGCGACGCCCGCGCGCAGCGTGAACGGCCCCAGCGCCTGGCTCATTGCGACGCCGAATCCAACGGAGAAGCCGGCGCAAATCATGCCCAACCCGATCAGGGTGAGGGTCTGGCGGGTGGCGAGGCTCAGCGCCAGGCCTGCCGCCAGGAACAGTACCTGCGAAGTCAGCATTAAGGTGCGGGGGGTAAACAGCGACAGGGCGAACGGCGTCGAGAAGGAGACCGCCATGCTGATCATCGCCATCAGGGCCATCGCCATTGAGTAAGTTCCCCGGTCGAACCCCATCTCTTCCATCATCAGAACCGGAGAGACGTTCACGTAGGTCAGGATCGCCGTCACGCTGAGGGTGGTAATGAGAATGCGGCTGAGAAAAAAGCGGTTCAGCAGCGACTCACTGCCGCCATGCTGCGGTGTCGCAGTCTGCGGGTGTGCCGTCGGGCGCGTCTCGCGCAGGATAAAGACCGACAGCAAACCGACCATGACGCCCATGCCGGTCATGGTGTAGAACAGGCTCTGCCACGGATATTTCAGCATAATCAGGTGGCCAAGCACCGGCGCCAGGACGGGGATAATGCAGGTAATGCCGTTGAGCAACGACAGCACCTTGGCGCGGCGGCGATCGTCCAGCGTATCGCGCAGGATAGCGAAAGCCACCACGTAGCAGCTGCCGGCGCCGATCCCCTGGATAAAGCGTCCGGCGAGGAAGTGGCTGCTGGCGTGCGCCTGGGCGCAGAGCAGGGAGGCGACAACAAAGATCACCGCGCCCACAATGGCGACAGGCTTACGTCCTGACCGGTCGGCGATGCGACCAGCAAACAGCATCGCGGAAGCCATACCGGCCAGATAGACTGAAAAGGCGATATGTAATTGTGCCTCGCTGGCCCCCAGGTCCTGAGCAATACGCGGCAGGCCGACCAGATACATATCGATGCCAGAGGGATAGAGCAGAACCAGGGCGAAACTGCAGAGAAGAAAGCGTGTCATGGGATCCTCGCGATGTGAATGGCGTTCAGCATAGTGAGGAACGCGCCACAAGACGAGTTGCCATTTGGACAACGCTCTTTTCCTGGCAGGAAACGCGAGTTAACGACTCCGGGTATGCCAGACGCGGGCCATCCCTTCGCTTTCCGGCCGAACGCTTTCAAAGCCGAACTTCGCATACAGCTCCGGCACATCCGCCACCAGCGTAACGTAGGCCCCGTCAAAGGCGTTAGCGTCCAGCCAGGCGATCAGCTTCTCCATCACCAGCCGGCCAAGGCCTTTTCCCTGGTGAGCCGGATCGACGGCGACGTCACCAATATCGAAATTAATCGCGCCGTCGCCGACGATACGTCCCATCGCGATCGGCGTCTCCTGCCAGAGGATATGTACGCCGTAACAGCTACGCGGCAGTCCGGCTCTGGCGCCTTCCAGGGGGCGCGGCGACATGCCGGCCGCCACCCGCAGGTGGCAAAACGCTTCGGCGGAGGGCACCTTCTCGATCACGGTATATTCAACGGTCATGCTTTAGTCTCGTGGTAAAAGGGGAGATAAAAGTAGAGAACGTTGCGCCGCAAAGGGCAAGAAAAAACCCGCATTAACGCGGCGTTAATGCGGGTGAGTGAACGTTTACGGACTAAACGTTATTTGCCGATACAGAAGCTGGAGAAGATGCGGCCCAGCAGGTCGTCGGAGGTGAACTCCCCGGTGATCTCGCTCAGCGCCTGCTGCGCGAGGCGCAGCTCTTCCGCCAGCAGCTCCCCGGCCCAGGCGCCCAGCAGCTGGGCTTTGCCCTGCTGCAGATGGTTCGCCGCCTCTTCCAGCGCCTGCAGGTGACGGCGGCGGGCGAGGAAGCCGCCTTCCATGCTGGTATCGAAGCCCATGCTCTGCTTAAGGTGGTTCCGCAGCACCTCCACGCCTTCGCCGGTTCGCGCCGACAGGCGGATCAGTGAGTGGCCATTGACTTCGCTGAGACCCAGCGCTTCGCCAGTGACGTCGGCTTTATTGCGCACCACGGTAATCGGCAGTTTAGCGGGCAGGCGCTCGATAAAGTCTGGCCAGATCTCCGCCGGATCAACGGCGCTGGTGGTGGTGCCGTCGACCATAAACAGCACCCGATCCGCCTGCTCAATCTCCTGCCAGGCGCGCTCGATGCCGATACGCTCCACTTCGTCACTGGCGTCGCGCAGGCCCGCGGTATCGATGATATGCAGCGGCATGCCGTCGATATGGATATGCTCGCGCAGCACGTCGCGGGTGGTGCCCGCAATGTCGGTGACGATCGCCGCTTCGCGGCCCGCCAGGGCGTTGAGCAGGCTCGATTTACCGGCATTAGGTCGCCCGGCGATCACCACTTTCATCCCTTCGCGCAGCAGACTGCCCTGGCGAGCTTCCGCGCGGACGGCGTCGAGGTCGGCCATCACGCCGTTCAGCTGGGCTTCAATTTTGCCGTCGGAGAGGAAATCAATTTCTTCATCCGGGAAATCGATCGCCGCTTCCACGTAGATGCGCAGGTGAGTGAGCGCTTCCACGAGGTGGTTAACCCGCGCGGAGAAGGCCCCTTGCAAGGAGTTCAACGCCGAGCGCGCCGCCTGTTCTGAACTGGCGTCGATGAGGTCGGCGATGGCTTCTGCCTGCGCCAGGTCGAGCTTGTCGTTGAGGAACGCGCGCTCGGAAAACTCGCCCGGCCTGGCGATGCGTACGCCGGGCAACGTCAGAATACGTTTGAGCAGCAGATCGAGAATGACCGGGCCGCCGTGGCCCTGCAGCTCAAGCACATCCTCCCCGGTAAAGGAGTTCGGCCCGGGGAACCACAGCGCAATTCCCTGATCCAGCGGCGTACCGTCAACGTCGTTGAACGGCAGGTAGTCGGCATAGCGCGGCTTCGGCAGCTTGCCGAGTACCGCCTGCGCGACATCGCGCGCCTTAAGGCCGGAGATACGCAGGATGCCCACCCCACCGCGTCCCGGAGGGGTTGCCTGGGCGACGATAGTGTCGTTATGGCTCATGGTGACTCTCTATGTAGATGTAAAAAAGGCGGTCCATTGACCGCCTTCTCTGGCATTAACGTTACCGTAACTACTCTAAATTATCCAAGTCGCAGATGCGTTGGCTTGAAGAATGAAGAGTATCAGGATTTCTTCTTCTCGCGGCTATGCAGGCCACGTTTCTCCAGACCACGGTAAATCAGCTGCTGCTGAATAATGGTGACCAGGTTGCTGACGATGTAGTACACCACCAGGCCAGACGGGAACCACAGGAAGAACACCGTGAAGATGACCGGCATAAAGGTCATGATCTTCTGCTGCATCGGGTCGGTCACGGTGGTTGGCGACATCTTCTGGATGAAGAACATGGTCGCGCCCATGATGATCGGCAGGATGTAGTACGGGTCTTGTGCAGACAGGTCGTGGATCCACAGGATAAACGGCGCATGACGCAGTTCAACCGAGGCGCTCAGCATGTAGTACAGCGCAAGGAAGATCGGCATCTGAATAATCAGCGGGAAGCAGCCACCCAGTGGGTTCACTTTTTCCGCTTTATATAGCGCCATCATTTCCTGGCTTTGACGTTGTTTATCGTCGCCCAGACGCTCACGCATGGCCTGAATCTTCGGCTGCAGCATACGCATCTTCGCCATGGAGGTGTACTGCGCTTTGGTCAGCGGGTACATGATGCCACGAACGATAAAGGTGATAACGATGATCGAGAAGCCCCAGTTGCCGAGGAAGCTGTGGATGAATTTCAGCAGCTTAAACAGCGGTTGGGAGATGAACCACAGCCAGCCGTAGTCGACGGTCAGATCCAGGTGCGGCGCAACGGCAGCCATTTTGTCCTGAATAGCCGGGCCGACCCACAGCACGCTCTGCAGTTTGTCGGTTTGACCAGGCTGCACCAGTACCGGCTGCGATTTGTAGCCAATAGCCACAATGCCGTTGCCGAGGTTAGCGGTGTAGAAGTTATTCGTTCCATTATTCTGCGGCACCCACGCGGTGGTGAAGTACTGCTGCAGCATGGCAACCCAACCGTTCTTGGTGCTGACGTTCAGGTTTTCGTTGTCCAGAATGGTATCGAATTTATATTTTTCGTATTTCGTATCTGAAGTCGAGAACGCTGCGCCACGGAAAGTATGCATCGTGGACAGGCCGCCGGTCTGCGTATCGCGACTGGTCGGCAGCGCCGCGGTCTGCTTCAACTGACCGAAGGTCGAGACTTCCAGAGGCTTCTCGCTGGCGTTCTGCACGCTGTAACCGACGTTCACCGCATAGCCGCCACGTTTCAGGGTGAAGGTTTTGGTGAAGACGTTGCCGGCTTTGTCGGTGTAGGTCAGCGGAATGACGATTTCATCCTGGCCATCTGCCAGCACAAACGCCTCTTTATCGACGCTGTACAGCGGACGCGGGCCATTCGCCGGGTTATCCGGACCGTCACGGCCGGTTAAGCCGCTCTGCGCCTGGTAGACAAACTGCGGCGTGGTTTCCAGTAACTGGAACGGTTCGGTCGACTTCAGCGTTTTTGGATACGCCAGAAGCAGCGCCTGCTCAATATCGCCACCGTTGGTGTTGATAGTCAGTTCAAGCACGTCGGTTTTAACCGTAATCAGTTTCCCCTGGCCACTGGCCGGTACGCCCTGGTCGGCGGCGCTACCCGCTGCTGTGGTCGTAGTCTGCGTGGTCTGCTGCTGGGGCTGCGGATTTTTGTCCTGCTCCCAGGCTTGCCAGATCATGAAAGACACGAACAACAAAGCGATGATAAGAAGATTGCGTTGCGAATCCATCGTTAGTGTTCTCTGGTATCAAATGGTCCAGGCGGGACGGGATCGTCACCACCAGGGTGTAAAGGGTGGCATTTTAATACGCGTTTCATTGTCAACCAACTGCCTTTTATCACACCAAACCTGCGTAAGGCCTCAATTCCGTATTGAGAACAGGTTGGGGTGAAACGACAATGCGGCCCGAGTAGCGGACTAATCAGGCGCTGATAAACTCTAATCAGGCCGATCAGGACCCGCGAGCCAGGCGACAATGGCGGCGCCATAATTTTTCCAACGCTTCCGAGAGAGCACGGTTATCGAGGTCGGCAACCCCTCTTTTCGCCACCACCACGAAATCCATTGGCGGGAGTTCATGTTGACGCAAACGAAAACTTTCACGCGTCAGACGTTTAATCCGATTGCGTTCATGTGCGCGTTTCACGTTTTTCTTGGCGACGGTGAGACCGATGCGGGGATGCCCCAGCGAATTCAGGCGGCCGAGGATGGTGATTTGCGGCGTGCCAGCCCGTTGTGGCTGCTGGAAGACGAAAGTGAAATGACTGGGAGTTAACAAGCGTAACTCCCTGGGAAATGCGAGCTTAACCACGCAGGGTTAGCTTTATTACTTGGAAACGGTCAGACGAGCGCGGCCTTTAGCACGACGACGTGCCAGAACCTGACGACCATTTTTAGTAGCCATACGAGCACGGAAGCCGTGAGAACGGTTGCGCTTCAGTACAGACGGTTGAAAAGTGCGTTTCATGGCGATTTCTACCTAAACTTGAATAAATTCACTGACTTTTGCGTAGACCCGAACGAACTTCGAACGACTTACGCCTCAGCGTGGGTGATTAAAGAGGCCGGATTGTAATAATTGTACACTCCGGAGTCAATTCTCTTTCCTTATTTCTCGCACCTCGTCGCACAAAAAATAAGCTGAGACGCGTGACGAAAACGGGCATTACGCGCCGGGTGGGGGATTATACGGCCTGGCCAGTAAAGCGCAAGGATCCTGAAGGATCTTTGTTAGATCGTTTCCGCCCAAAACCAGCATAGCTCATTAATTTTTCCAATATGCGGCGGAAATCGTGCTTCACTCTCCCCAGGATCGATTACACTTACCCGGTTTCGATCCTTCCTGTGGATAAATCGGGAAGAATCTGTTGAGAAACACAAGATCTCTTTCTCAGTTTAGGCTATGATCCCCGGTCCCGATCGCGATCCACGGATCCGCAACGGGTAATAATCGCAGATAGCGGTTCGCACGTCACCCCTTTTGTGCAGGGGCTTTTCGGCTAATGCAGGGTCTTGTCGACGTGTGCCAACAATCATGATTGTTTCTGTTTTTCTTTGATATCGATTTTATGTTCGAGTGGAGTCCGCCGTGTCACTTTCGCTTTGGCAGCAGTGTCTTGCCCGATTGCAGGATGAGTTACCAGCCACAGAATTCAGCATGTGGATCCGCCCATTGCAGGCGGAACTGAGCGATAACACGCTGGCACTGTATGCGCCAAACCGTTTTGTGCTCGACTGGGTAAGGGACAAATACCTCAATAATATCAATGGACTCCTCAATGACTTTTGCGGTGCTGATGCCCCGCAGCTGCGTTTTGAGGTGGGTGCTAAGCCAGCCAGCTCGCTGCAGAAAGGAGCGGTAAGCCCGGCTGCGGCGGCCATTCCGGCGGCGCAGGTGCAGACCGCGCGCGTGGCGCCGACGATCGTGCGCCCAGGCTGGGATAATGTCCCGGCGCCAGCGGAGCCGACCTACCGCTCTAACGTTAACGTGAAACACACGTTTGATAACTTCGTCGAAGGTAAATCTAACCAGCTGGCCCGCGCGGCGGCGCGTCAGGTGGCGGATAACCCGGGCGGGGCCTACAACCCACTGTTCCTTTATGGCGGCACCGGTCTGGGGAAAACCCACCTGTTGCACGCGGTGGGTAACGGCATTGTGGCGCGTAAGCCGAACGCCAAAGTGGTCTATATGCACTCCGAGCGTTTCGTCCAGGACATGGTCAAAGCGCTGCAAAACAACGCCATCGAAGAGTTTAAACGCTACTACCGATCCGTTGACGCCCTGCTGATCGATGACATTCAGTTCTTTGCTAATAAAGAGCGATCCCAGGAAGAGTTTTTCCACACCTTCAATGCCCTGCTGGAAGGTAATCAGCAGATCATCCTGACGTCGGATCGTTATCCAAAAGAGATCAACGGCGTAGAAGATCGTCTGAAATCCCGCTTCGGCTGGGGTCTGACGGTGGCGATCGAGCCGCCGGAGCTGGAAACCCGCGTCGCGATCCTGATGAAAAAAGCCGATGAAAACGACATTCGCCTGCCGGGCGAAGTGGCGTTCTTTATTGCCAAGCGACTGCGCTCAAACGTGCGTGAGCTGGAGGGGGCGCTGAACCGCGTTATCGCCAACGCCAACTTCACCGGCCGGGCGATCACCATCGATTTCGTGCGCGAAGCGCTGCGCGATCTGTTGGCGCTGCAGGAAAAACTGGTCACCATCGACAATATTCAAAAGACGGTGGCGGAGTACTACAAGATTAAGGTAGCGGATCTGCTGTCCAAGCGCCGCTCCCGTTCGGTGGCGCGTCCTCGCCAGATGGCGATGGCGCTGGCCAAAGAGCTGACCAACCACAGCCTGCCGGAAATCGGCGATGCGTTTGGCGGCCGCGACCATACCACCGTGCTGCACGCCTGCCGTAAGATTGAGCAGTTGCGTGAAGAAAGCCACGACATTAAAGAAGATTTTTCCAATTTAATCAGAACATTATCCTCGTGACGCTATGAAATTTACCGTAGAACGTGAACATTTATTAAAACCGCTGCAACAGGTGAGCGGTCCGTTAGGTGGTCGTCCGACGCTGCCCATTCTCGGTAACCTGCTGCTTCAGGTCGCGGACGGCGCGCTGTCGCTGACCGGTACCGATCTTGAAATGGAGATGGTGGCGCGCGTGGCGCTGGTTCAGCCGCACGAAGCGGGCGCAACGACCGTTCCGGCACGGAAATTCTTTGATATCTGCCGCGGCCTGCCGGAAGGCGCGGAGATCGCGGTTCAGCTGGAAGGCGATCGGATGCTGGTGCGTTCCGGCCGCAGCCGCTTCTCGCTGTCGACGCTGCCTGCTGCCGATTTCCCGAATCTGGATGACTGGCAGAGCGAAGTGGAATTTACCCTGCCGCAGGCGACCATGAAGCGTCTGATCGAAGCCACTCAGTTCTCGATGGCGCACCAGGATGTTCGTTATTACTTAAACGGCATGCTGTTTGAAACCGAAGGCAGCGAACTGCGCACGGTGGCCACCGATGGTCACCGCCTGGCGGTCTGTTCGATGCCGCTGGAAACGTCGCTGCCGAACCATTCGGTGATCGTGCCGCGTAAAGGGGTGATTGAGTTGATGCGGATGCTCGACGGCGGCGATACCCCGCTGCGCGTGCAGATTGGCAGCAACAATATCCGCGCTCATGTGGGCGATTTTATCTTTACGTCGAAGCTGGTTGATGGCCGTTTCCCGGATTATCGCCGCGTATTGCCGAAAAATCCGGATAAACATCTCGATGCTGGCTGTGACATTCTCAAGCAGGCCTTCGCCCGCGCGGCAATCCTCTCGAACGAGAAATTCCGCGGCGTGCGGCTGTACGTCAGCGAAAATCAGCTGAAAATCACCGCTAACAACCCGGAGCAGGAAGAGGCGGAAGAGATCCTTGACGTGACCTACGCCGGAACGGAGATGGAGATTGGCTTCAACGTTAGCTACGTGCTGGATGTGCTCAATGCGCTGAAATGCGAGAATGTGCGCATTCTGCTGACGGATTCGGTGTCGAGCGTGCAGATTGAGGATGCGGCTTCGCAATCCGCAGCCTATGTCGTCATGCCTATGAGATTGTAGTGGAAAATATCGGGCTATCTTACTTGCCATTTTCAACCTGGGCTGTGCTCGCCCCTGTCACGTACTTCGTGTACGCTCCAGGGTCTGCGCGCAGTCCGCGTTGAAACTGGCTGCGCCGATAACGCCCTGGCCCAAAGAACGCTGATATGTCACTGACGCGCTTGCTCATCAAAGACTTCCGCAATATTGAAAGCGCGGATCTCGCTTTATCTCCCGGCTTTAACTTCCTGGTTGGCGCGAACGGCAGCGGCAAAACCAGCGTGCTGGAAGCTATCTATACGCTCGGTCATGGCCGGGCGTTTCGTAGTTTGCAAATTGGCCGGGTGATCCGCCACGAGCAGGAGGCTTTTGTCCTGCACGGCCGCCTGCAGGGCGAAGAGCGGGAAACCGCCATCGGCCTGACCAAAGACAAACAGGGCGACAGCAAGGTGCGCATCGACGGCACCGACGGCCACAAAGTGGCGGAGCTGGCGCACCTGATGCCGATGCAGCTGATCACGCCGGAGGGGTTTACTTTACTCAATGGCGGCCCCAAATACAGAAGAGCATTCCTCGATTGGGGATGTTTTCATAACGAAGCCGGATTCTTCACCGCCTGGAGCAACCTGAAGCGCCTGGTCAAGCAGCGCAACGCCGCGCTGCGTCAGGTCAGCCGCTATGCTCAGCTGCGACCGTGGGATCTGGAACTCATTCCGCTGGCGGAACAAATCAGCCGCTGGCGTGCCGAATACAGCGCCGCTATCGTCGAAGACATGGCGGATACTTGTCAGCAATTTTTACCGGAATTCACGCTCACCTTCTCTTTCCAGCGCGGTTGGGAAAAAGAGACCGACTACGCGGAGGTGCTGGAGCGGAATTTCGAGCGCGACAGAATGTTAACCTACACCGCCCACGGCCCGCATAAAGCGGATTTCCGTATTCGCGCCGACGGGGCGCCGGTGGAAGATACCTTGTCGCGCGGGCAGCTTAAGCTGCTGATGTGCGCCCTGCGTCTGGCGCAAGGAGAGTTCCTCACCCGCGTCAGCGGGCGGCGCTGCCTGTACCTGATAGATGATTTTGCCTCGGAACTTGATGATGCCCGCCGCGGTCTGTTATCCAGCCGCCTGAAAGCGACGCAGTCGCAGGTTTTCGTCAGCGCGATCAGCGCTGAACACGTTATGGACATGTCGGACAAAAATTCGAAGATGTTCCGCGTGGAAAAAGGTAAAATAACGGATTAACCCAAGATTAAATGAGCGAGAAACGTTGATGTCGAATTCTTATGACTCCTCCAGTATCAAAGTCCTGAAAGGGCTGGATGCGGTGCGTAAGCGCCCGGGTATGTATATCGGCGACACGGATGACGGCACCGGTCTGCACCACATGGTATTCGAGGTTGTGGATAACGCTATCGACGAAGCGCTCGCGGGTTACTGCAAAGATATCGTTGTCACCATCCACAGCGATAACTCCGTCTCCGTACAGGATGACGGTCGCGGCATCCCAACCGGCATTCACCCGGAAGAGGGCGTCTCCGCAGCGGAAGTTATCATGACCGTCCTGCACGCCGGCGGTAAATTTGATGATAACTCCTATAAAGTGTCCGGCGGTCTGCACGGCGTAGGCGTCTCGGTGGTTAACGCCCTGTCGCAGAAGCTGGAGCTGGTTATCCAGCGCGATAACAAAGTCCACAAACAGATTTATGTGCACGGTGTACCGCAGGCGCCGCTGGCGGTGACCGGCGAGACCGATAAAACCGGCACCATGGTGCGTTTCTGGCCGAGCCATGAAACCTTCACCAACGTTACTGAATTCGAATATGACATCCTGGCAAAACGTCTGCGCGAGCTGTCGTTCCTGAACTCAGGGGTCTCTATCCGCCTGCGCGATAAGCGCGACGGCAAAGAAGATCATTTCCACTACGAAGGCGGCATCAAGGCGTTCGTTGAGTATCTCAACAAGAACAAAACGCCGATCCATCCGAATATCTTCTATTTCTCCACCGAAAAAGACGGTATCGGCGTGGAAGTGGCGCTGCAGTGGAACGACGGTTTCCAGGAAAACATCTACTGCTTTACCAACAACATTCCACAGCGTGACGGCGGTACTCACCTGGCGGGCTTCCGCGCGGCGATGACCCGTACCCTCAACGCCTACATGGATAAAGAAGGCTACAGCAAAAAAGCGAAAGTCAGCGCCACCGGCGACGACGCGCGTGAAGGTCTGATTGCCGTAGTATCGGTGAAAGTGCCGGATCCGAAATTCTCCTCACAGACCAAAGACAAGCTGGTTTCCTCTGAGGTGAAGTCGGCGGTAGAACAGCAGATGAACGAACTGCTGAGCGAATACCTGCTGGAAAACCCATCCGATGCCAAAATCGTGGTCGGCAAAATTATTGACGCCGCGCGCGCCCGTGAGGCCGCACGTCGCGCCCGTGAAATGACCCGCCGTAAAGGCGCGCTGGATCTGGCAGGCCTGCCGGGCAAACTGGCGGATTGCCAGGAACGCGACCCGGCGCTGTCTGAACTGTACCTCGTGGAAGGGGACTCCGCGGGCGGCTCTGCTAAACAGGGTCGTAACCGTAAGAACCAGGCGATCCTGCCGCTGAAGGGTAAAATCCTCAACGTTGAGAAAGCCCGCTTCGATAAAATGCTCTCTTCCCAGGAAGTGGCGACGCTGATCACCGCCCTTGGCTGCGGCATCGGCCGCGATGAGTACAACCCGGATAAACTGCGCTATCACAGCATCATCATCATGACCGATGCGGACGTCGACGGCTCGCACATTCGTACCCTGCTGTTGACCTTCTTCTACCGTCAGATGCCGGAAATCGTCGAACGCGGCCATGTCTACATTGCCCAGCCGCCGCTGTACAAAGTGAAGAAAGGCAAGCAGGAACAGTACATTAAAGACGACGAAGCGATGGATCAGTATCAGATCGCTATCGCTCTTGACGGTGCGACCCTGCATACCAACGCCAATGCGCCGGCGCTGGCGGGCGAACCGCTGGAAAAACTGGTTGCCGAGTTCAACGCCACCCAGAAAATGATTGGCCGCATGGAGCGCCGCTTCCCGAAAGCGATGCTGAAAGAGCTTATCTATCAGCCGACCCTGACCGAGGCCGATCTGGCTGACGAGCAGAAGGTAACCCGCTGGGTGAACACCCTGGTTTCCGAGCTGAATGAGAAAGAGCAGCACGGCAGCCAGTGGAAATTTGATGTCCGCGAGAACGGTGAATTGCAGCAGTTTGAGCCGATTATCCGCGTCCGTACCCACGGGGTGGATACCGACTATCCGCTGGATAACGAGTTCATCATGGGGCCGGAATATCGCCGTATCTGCACCCTGGGCGAGAAACTGCGCGGCCTGATGGAAGAAGATGCCTACATCGAGCGCGGCGAACGCCGTCAGCCGGTAGCCAGCTTCGAGCAGGCTCTCGACTGGCTGGTGAAGGAGTCCCGTCGCGGTCTCTCCATCCAGCGCTATAAAGGTCTGGGCGAGATGAACCCGGATCAGCTGTGGGAAACCACCATGGATCCGGACAGCCGCCGCATGCTGCGCGTAACCGTTAAGGATGCGATCGCTGCCGACCAGCTGTTCACCACCCTGATGGGCGATGCCGTTGAGCCGCGTCGCGCCTTTATCGAAGAGAACGCCCTGAAAGCGGCGAATATCGATATTTAAGCCGCGTATTTCCCGGTAACGCGTTTTACCGGGGCAACAGGATGTGTAAGCCCGGTCGCATCGCGTGACCGGGCTTTTTTTTGCTGCTAAAAGGGGATTCTTCGCCCCCGCTTCCATCCCCCTTTCTGCCCGACACTTTTACTGTTTTTTGAGCGGAATCGCGTTAGCATGAGGGAAGACTCATCTTACCCGGGGATCCTATGGCTATTAAACTGATTGCAATCGATATGGACGGCACGCTGCTGCTGCCAGACCATACCATCTCTCCTGCGGTGAAAGCCGCCATTGCCGCGGCGCGCGAGCGGGGTGTCAACGTGGTGCTGACCACCGGTCGCCCTTACGCTGGCGTCCACAGCTATCTGAAAGAGCTGCATATGGAGCAGCCGGGTGATTACTGCATTACCTACAATGGCGCGCTGGTGCAGAAGGCCGGTGACGGCAGTACCGTTGCGCAAACCGCGCTAAGCTATGACGACTATCGTTTCCTCGAGCAGCTCTCCCGCGAGGTTGGCTCTCACTTCCACGCGCTCGATCGCAACACGCTCTACACCGCGAACCGCGATATCAGCTACTACACCGTCCACGAATCCTACGTGGCGACCATCCCGCTGGTGTTCTGTGAAGCGGAAAAAATGGACCCTGAGATCCAGCTGCTGAAGGTGATGATGATCGATGAGCCGGCGATCCTGGATAAGGCCATCGCCCGTATCCCGGCGGAAGTGAAAGAGAAGTACACCGTGCTGAAAAGTGCGCCGTACTTCCTCGAAATTCTGGATAAACGCGTCAATAAAGGCACTGGCGTGAAGTCCCTGGCCGATGCGCTGGGTATCAAACCGGAAGAGATTATGGCGATTGGCGATCAGGAAAATGATATCGCGATGATTGAGTTTGCCGGCGTCGGCGTGGCGATGGATAACGCCATTCCCGCGGTCAAAGAAGCGGCGAACTTCATCACCAAATCTAACCTCGAAGATGGCGTCGCCTTCGCCATTGAAAAATACGTTTTAGCGTAAGCGTTCTTCAGGCCCGGCGTTGTCCGGGCCGATCTTCTCTTTTTTCATGAACAGATGTTAATCCGCATTTAAATCCCTTATTCCGTACAGGGGATTCTATAAGCTACCCGCCCTCTTTTTCGCCATGCTTCACTAACATCATAATTTTCATGAATATATACCACCGTTTGATGTTGGTTGCGCTGCCATTCGCCTCTGTACAGATTTGCGTGGCCGCGGAATCAACGGCGCCGCTTGAGCCGGTATACGCCTATCACGGCGCAGAACCGGCGGATCTGCCTGCGCCGGTAAAAACCGAGACCGCAGTAGCGGAACCAACCGCGATATTGCCTTTTTTAGGCGATGAGGCCAGAAAGCGCGGCTACGTCCTGCCGCTGCCGTTTGGCGCCAGCATGAACTATATGGATATGCGGCAGAATATTAATGTCGACAGCATTAACTTCACCGGGCTGTCGCTGCATGGCCGTAACATCGATTGCGGTAAGGATCCTGTCTGCAAACACGCCGTGAATAACATTTTCGCTAATGGGCCGGTCTCGCTGGATAACGCCTTCCAGATTGGCGTCGGTAATACGCGGGAAAGCAGCAAAACTGAGACGCTTAAGCTGGATGCCTGGCTGCTGCCATTTATGAACGTTTATGGCCTCGTCGGACACACCGAAGGGCATTCGATTTCGCAGATTACCGTTGGTCTGAAGGGGCCAAACGGTAAAGTAGTGCCCCTGCCGGGGATGCAGGATCTCGACTTTCGCCTCGATTTTAAGGGTACCACCTACGGGATGGGCACCACCCTGGTGGGTGGCGTCGGCAACTGGTTTACGGTGTTCGACGCCAACTACACCCAGACGCGCTTTGATATCCTCGACGGTAGCATCGACGCGTTTACCTTTTCGCCGCGCGTAGGCTATCGTTTCACTACGCCATCGGTCGATGCGCTGCATCTCCCCTCCGGAAAGCTGAACCTGTGGGTCGGCAGCATGTATCAGGATGTGCAGCAGGAGTTTAAGGGCAGCCTTAACGATCTCTCAATGCCGTCGCCGATGCTGCAAAATATGGTCAATCTGGCCAATCAGGACAATAACGGCCGCTTCGATGTGAAACAGCATTTACAGTCGCCGTGGAACGTACTGGTGGGCGCGCAGTACGAGCTGACGCAGCATTTCAATATTACTACCGAGTTTGGCTTTGCCGGACGTAACAGTTTTTTTATCGCCGGTGAGTATCGCTTTTGAGCCGACTGTTTATCCTTTTTCTGCTGCTGATGGCCTACCCGACAGGCAGCCAGGCCGAGACGCTCAGCCGCGAGAAAATCGACGGCTGGCTGCAGCATCTCGGCGCCAGCGATAAGTTCGACGCCAGCAAAGGCATCGACTGGGGCGTGATGCCCGGTCCGTTCTATACGCCGGAGCTGGGGCTGGGCATCGGCACCGCGGTCGTCGGCATGTATCGCCCCGATCCGCAGGATACCACCAGCCAGAATTCCACCCTGACGCTCAGCGGCTACGCCAGCTCCACCGGCGCGTTTGGCCTCAGCGTGAAAAACTACGCCTTTTTCGATAACGATCTGTGGCGCGTATTTGTTGAAGGGTCGATGGCCAATACCCCGACTTACTACTGGGGGCAGGGTTTTCACGCCGGAGATAAAGACAACGAGAAGGAAAAATATACCGCCCAGGTGCTGACCTTGCGCCCGACAATCTACCGGCAACTGATCGACAATGTTTATCTGGGCGCGGGGTGGTCGCTGGCGGCGCAGAATGCCGATGAGATGGACCACGACGATTTACCGAAAATAGAAAGTACCCCACAGGGACCGTCGGTATTCAGCTCTGGCGCCAGCATCGATATCAACTGGGACGATCGCGACTTTGTCCCCAACCCGCGCCGGGGCCAGTATGCCAACTTCCGCTACACCCATTACGCCCCCGGGTTAGGCAGCGATACCCGTTTTGATGAATTTCAGCTGCACTATAGCCATTATCATGCCCTGAGCGAGAAAAGCGTGCTCGCCTGGGAGGCCGATGGCGCCTTCACCCAAGGGGATGTACCGTGGAGCATGATGCCTCTGCTGGGCAGCGATGAGCGGATGCGCGGCTACTATCAGGGGCGCTACCGGGATAAAAACGTCGTTAGCAGCCAACTGGAATACCGTCGGCAGCTCACCTGGCGGCACGGGATTGTGGCCTGGGTCGGGGCGGGAACCATGGGGCCGTCGCTGTCATCGCTGAACAATGGCCGCTGGCTGCCTACCGGCGGCGTTGGCTATCGTTTCGAGTTCAAGCCGCGGGTCAATATCCGTCTTGATTACGGCATCGGCAAAGGCAGCAGCGGGTTCTATTTCCAGGTTGGAGAAGCGTTTTAAGCACATTGTCGGGCATTCAACCCCGCGCGGATTGCGGTATGCTAACGCCACTCTTATATCGGCCAGGTCAGCACGCCATGAAACAAGTTACCTTTGCCCCTCGCAACCACCAGCTCACTAACACCCGCACCTGGACCCCCGACAGCCAGTGGCTGGTGTTCGACGTCCGCCCGTCCGGCGCGTCGTTTACCGGCGAAACCATTGAGCGAGTGAACGTAAACAGCGGTACTGTGGAGACCGTCTATCATGCCACGCAAGGCGCGCATGTCGGCGTGGTGACCGTGCATCCAACCCAGGAGCGCTATGTGTTTATTCATGGCCCCGAGCAGCCGGATGCGCAGTGGCAGTATGATTTTCATCATCGCCGCGGGGTGGTGGCCTTTCAGGGGGCCGTCGAGAATCTGGACGCCATGGACATTACCGCCCCTTACACGCCCGGCGCGCTGCGCGGCGGCAGCCACGTCCATGTCTATAGCCCCAATGGTCAGTTCGTCAGCTTTACCTATAACGACCACGTGCTGCACGAGCGCGACCCGGCGCTGGACTTGCGCAACGTCGGCGTGGCGGCGCCATATGGGCCGGTGACGCCGCAGGGAAAGCATCCGCGCGAATATAGCGGCAGCCACTGGTGCGTGCTGGTAAGCCGCACGACACCGACTCCCGTGCCGGGCAGCGATGAGATTAATCGCGCCTATGAAGAGGGCTGGGTCGGGAACCATGCGCTGGCGTTTATTGGCGATACCCTGGCGGAAAATGGCGATAAAGTGCCTGAGCTGTTTATTGTCGATCTGCCGCAGGATGAAGCCGGCTGGAAGCAGCCTGGCGGGGCGCCGCTGGCCGGTACCGCAACCACAATGCCGGCGCCGCCGGCGGGCGTCAGTCAGCGTCGTTTGACCTTCACCCACCATCGCCGCTACCCGGGACTGGTGAACGTCCCGCGCCACTGGGTGCGCGCCAATCCCCAGGCGACGGCGATAGCCTTTCTGATGTGCGATGACGCCGGCGTGGTGCAGCTGTGGCTTATTTCACCGCAGGGGGGCGAGCCGCGTCAGTTGACGTATCATGCGTCGGGTATCCAGTCGGCGTTTAACTGGCATCCATCAGGAGAGTGGCTGGGCTTTGTGCTGGAGGATCGGATTGCCTGCTGCCATGCCGGCACAGGCGATATCACCTTTTTAACCAAGGTGCATGCGCATGCGCCCTCGGCTGATGCGATCGTCTTTTCGCCAGACGGTAAACAGATTGCCTGGATGGAGGAGGTGGACGGTTATCGCCAGCTGTGGGTTTCACAGACCGGACGATAACTTACTGGGCAGGCATCGGCGCTGGCGGTATCACCGAGTTGGTCGCCAGCGTGGCCTTCTCGCTTTTTTCGACCCGTGATTTGATTGAGCTGTCGGTGCGGAACATATCCCACGGCAGCAGCAGGGTATCCATGACGGCGGTGAACGGCATGTCCAGCGCCACCAGTGATTTCACACCCCAGTTGGTATCGCTGTCTCCCAGCGTTTGCGCACTGGATCGCGTGCCCGGATAGGTTCCCTCTTTGCCACCGGTATGTGACATTACGCTGGAGCAACCGCTCAGGCTTATTATCCCGCTGAACAGGACCAGCTTTAACAGTCGTCTGCTTTTCATTGTTCTTCCATCGTCGTTTCGGGCGTTGAGATAACCTTCCAGCGGTTATATCGGGCCAACCCGTGAATGCATAGCGTTATTGCGCCGCACTGTGGCGGGCATCGCACTTTGCTTTTTGTGCTCCTCCCCCCAGTCTAAGCAATCATCGGCAAACTGCAAAAAAATTCGCCCTCAATCCCTTGAAAAGCACGGGGAGAAACCCATTTTATAGGTGTAACCCACTGAGAATACGCCTGAGGGGTATTCCGGATTACCGCGGCCTGTCCACGATGGAAGGTCATTTGATTCTCGCTGATTTTCAGGAGCTATTTACTATGCGTAACTTCGATCTTTCCCCGCTATATCGTTCAGCCATTGGTTTCGACCGCCTGTTCAACCTGCTGGAAAACAATCAAAGCCAGAGCAACGGCGGCTACCCTCCGTATAACGTCGAGCTGGTAGACGAAAACCACTATCGCATCGCTATCGCGGTGGCTGGCTTTGCTGAAAGCGAGCTGGAGATCACGGCCCAGGACAATCTGCTGATCGTCAAAGGCGCCCACGCCGCCGAGCAGAAAGAGCGGACCTACCTGTATCAGGGGATCGCCGAGCGCAACTTCGAGCGCAAATTCCAGCTGGCGGAAAATATTCACGTCCGCGGCGCCAACCTGGTGAACGGCCTGCTGTATATCGATCTGGAACGCGTGATCCCGGAAGCGAACAAGCCGCGCCGCATCGAAATCAACTAATTGTCCGTTTCAGGCCGCGTGGCGGCCTGATGTAACAACCTGCTCGCCGTCAGGGAGCAGATGCGAATTGACAGAATTCGCAGGTATTCACTCGCTTCTTAGAAGGAGAAAACACTATGCGTAACTACGATTTATCCCCCCTGCTGCGTCAATGGATCGGTTTTGACAAACTGGCCAACGCCCTGCAAACCGCCGGTGAAAGCCAGAGCTTCCCGCCCTATAACATCGAAAAAAGCGACGATAACCACTATCGCATTACCCTTGCGCTGGCCGGTTTCCGTCAGGAAGATTTGGATATTCAACTGGAAGGCACCCGTCTGGTGGTGAAAGGCACGCCGCAGCAGCCGGAAAAAGAGACCACATGGCTGCACCAGGGGCTGGTGAGCCAGGCCTTCAGCCTGAGCTTCACCCTCGCCGACAACATGGAGGTCTCTGGCGCGACCTTCACCAATGGCCTGCTGCATATCGATCTGACCCGCAATGAGCCTGAGCAGATTGCCCCGCAGCGTATCGCCATCAGCGAACGACCGGCGCTAAATAGCTAATAAAGTAACCTACTGATAAGGCCCCGTTTTTCGGGGCTTTTTTGTGCCGGTCTGTTTGCTGGTATTGTGCGCCAGGCGGCATACAACCCGTCTGGCAGCGGTCATAATCCCTGTAGTTAATGGTGTTATTCTCAGGGACGATACCATGAGTGAGATAGCATTGACGGTCAGCGTGCTGGCGCTGGTGGCGGTAGTGGGGTTGTGGATCGGCAATGTCAAAATCCGCGGCGTCGGCTTTGGCATTGGCGGTGTCCTGTTTGGCGGGATTATTGTCGGCCACTTTGTCGATCAGGCGGGTGTCGCCCTCAGCAGCCCGATGCTGCATTTTATTCAGGAATTCGGCTTGATCCTGTTCGTCTACACCATCGGTATTCAGGTGGGGTCGGGCTTTTTCGCCTCGCTGCGGGTCTCAGGCCTGCGGCTCAATCTGTTCGCTATCCTTATTGTTATCCTCGGCGGCCTGGTGACCGCGGTGCTGCATAAACTGTTCGATATTCCTCTCCCGGTGGTGCTCGGTATCTTCTCCGGTGCGGTGACCAACACGCCAGCGCTGGGGGCCGGGCAGCAAATTCTCCGCGATCTCGGCGTACCGTTCGAGGTGGTCGATCAGATGGGGATGAGTTACGCGATGGCGTATCCGTTCGGCATCTGCGGCATTCTGCTGACCATGTGGCTGGTGCGCCTGTTCTTCCGAATCAATGTGGAGAAAGAGGCCCAGCGGTTTGAGGAGAGCAGCGGCAACGGCCACGCTCATTTGCACACCATTAACGTGCGGGTGGAGAACCCCAACCTCAACCAGATGGCGATTCAGGATGTGCCGATGCTCAATAGCGACAACATCGTCTGTTCGCGGCTGAAGCGCGGTGAGCTGTTGATGGTACCTGCTCCGGGCACCCTTATTCAGGCGGGCGACCTGTTGCACCTGGTGGGGCGACCGGAGGATCTGCACAATGCGCAGCTGGTGATTGGCCAGGAGGTGGCCACCTCGCTGTCGACGCGCGGCACCGATCTGAAAGTCGAGCGGGTGGTGGTCACTAACGAAAAAGTGCTGGGGAAGAAAATACGCGATCTGCACGTCAAACAGCGCTATGACGTGGTGATCTCCCGGCTGAATCGCGCTGGCGTCGAGCTGGTGGCCAGCAGCAGCGCCAGCCTGCAGTTTGGTGACATCCTCAACCTGGTCGGTCGTCAGGAGGCGATTGACGCCGTGGCCGCCGAACTGGGTAACGCTCAGCAGAAGCTGCAGCAGGTCCAGATGCTGCCGGTGTTTATCGGCATCGGACTCGGGGTACTGCTGGGGTCTATCCCGTTGTTTATTCCCGGCTTTCCTGCCGCACTGAAGCTGGGGCTGGCCGGTGGGCCGCTGATTATGGCGCTGATCCTCGGGCGTATCGGCAGCATCGGCAAGCTGTACTGGTTTATGCCGCCGAGCGCCAACCTGGCGCTGCGCGAGCTGGGGATCGTGCTGTTTCTGGCGGTGGTCGGGCTAAAATCGGGGGGCGACTTTGTCGCCACTCTGACCCAGGGCGAGGGCCTGAGCTGGATCGCCTACGGCATTTTCATCACCGCCATTCCGCTGCTAACGGTAGGCATTCTCGCGCGCATGCTGGCGAAAATGAACTATCTGACGCTGTGCGGCATGCTGGCCGGCTCCATGACTGACCCACCGGCGCTGGCCTTCGCCAACAATCTGCACGCCACCAGCGGCGCGGCGGCGCTCTCTTACGCCACCGTCTATCCGCTGGTGATGTTCCTGCGGATTATCACCCCGCAGCTACTCGCCGTGCTGTTCTGGGGGCTGAGCTAGCGGGCTTTGCGCCTGGACGCGGCGCAGGTGGTAATCCACCTGATACTCGCTGGCGTTGCGGAACATGACGGAATAGTTAAGAAACTCGCCGCTGTCGCTGTAGGAAAGGGAGGTAATACGCAGCAGCGGCGTCTGCTCAGGGACATTCATTGAGCGCGCCAGCTGCTTGTCCGCCAGCACTGGCGTCAGCGTTTCATAATTCCCGCTGATGATGATCCCGCACTCCTTCTCAATATAATCAAATTTCGAACCCTCCAGATGGCTCAGCGACAGGTTGCGGAACAGCTTCACTGGCATATAGCTATCCTCCAGCATCAGCGGCTTGCCATCGACGTAGCGCACCCGCCGTGAGAAGTAGATCCGTTCATCAATTTTAATCCGCAGCAGGCTGGCGATGGCCGGCGGAGCAGGCATCACCTCAAAGGCCAGCACCTGACTCACCACCTCTTTACCCTGCTTGCGCAGCACTTCCGCCAGGCCAGTGAGATTGCTGGTTTCATGATGGACGTCCTTACGCGCCACGAACGTCCCCGAGCCGTGGCGACGCACAACCAATCCCCAGTCCACCAGCAGGTCGATGGCTTTGCGGATAGTCATGCGCGCCACCCCGAACTCCTCGGCCAGTTTTTTCTCTCCCGGTAGCGGGCTACCGATGGCGAAGTCGGCGGAATTCAGCCGCAGCCGCAGGCGGTCAGCAATGGATTTGTAGATCACCAGTAGTCCTCTTGTGCAGGAAAGTGGAATGTCGCTGTCTTCTCTTTTCGTTAAAAAAATAGATTTATTACAAGTAATTAGTACTCATTCATTTCGTTAATTCCACTGTCTGACTTATCGATGTCTAACTTTGGTTATCGAAGTAGACAACTTTGGCCAAATTAAAACCATGAATGGGATCACGAATCGCAACGGCGCGACATGTTGTCGGACGGGCAAATTTCTATTCTCGAGTCAGGCCGGTAATCAAGAAAAAGAAGGCCACTCACCCTACGAGTTGTTACATGAGGATTTTCAAATGCTCAGTCAAATACAACGCTTTGGCGGCGCCATGTTTACCCCGGTTTTGTTGTTTCCTTTTGCCGGGATCGTGGTCGGTATCGCCATCATGCTGCGCAACCCGATGTTCGTCGGCGAAGCGCTGACCGCACCCGACAGCCTGTTTGCCCAGATCGTTCACATCATTGAAGAGGGCGGCTGGACCGTCTTTCGTAATATGCCGCTGATTTTCGCCGTCGGTCTGCCGATCGGTCTGGCGAAACAGGCCCAGGGCCGGGCCTGTCTGGCGGTGCTGGTGAGTTTTCTCACCTGGAACTACTTTATCAACGCCATGGGGATGACCTGGGGCCACTTCTTCGGCGTCGACTTTTCCGTTGAACCCACTGCAGGCAGCGGCCTGACGATGATTGCCGGGATCAAAACCCTCGACACCAGCATTATCGGCGCCATCGTCATCTCCGGTCTGGTGACGGCCCTGCACAATCGCTATTTCGATAAACCCCTGCCGGTGTTCCTCGGCATCTTTCAGGGATCATCGTTTGTGGTCATTGTCGCTTTCCTCGCGATGATCCCCTGTGCCTGGTTGACCCTGCTCGGCTGGCCAAAGGTTCAGCTGGGCATTGAATCGCTGCAGGCCTTCCTGCGCTCAGCCGGGGCGCTTGGGGTGTGGGTCTACATCTTCCTTGAGCGCATTCTGATCCCCACCGGCCTGCACCACTTCGTCTATGGCCCGTTCATCTTTGGCCCGGCGGTGGTGGAGGGCGGTCTGCAGGTCTACTGGGCGGAGCATCTGCAGGCGTTCAGTCAGAGTACGGAACCGCTGAAGACGTTGTTCCCGGAGGGCGGCTTTGCTCTGCACGGTAACTCGAAAGTGTTTGGTTCGGTGGGGATTGCGCTGGCGCTCTACTTCACTGCCGCGCCGGAAAATCGCGTCAAGGTCGCCGGCCTGCTGATCCCCGCCACCCTGACCGCGATGCTGGTCGGGATCACCGAACCGCTGGAGTTCACCTTCCTGTTCATCTCGCCGCTGCTGTTCGCCGTTCACGCGGTGCTGGCGGCGACCATGGCGACGGTGATGTACATCTGCGGCGTGGTAGGCAATTTCGGCGGCGGTCTGCTCGATCAATTCTTGCCGCAAAACTGGATCCCGATGTTCCATCACCACGCCTCGATGATGTTCATTCAGATAGGCATCGGCCTCTGTTTCACCGCCCTCTACTTCGTGGTCTTCCGCACCCTGATCCTGCGTCTGAACCTGAAGACGCCTGGCCGGGAAGAGAGCGAAATCAAGCTCTACAGCAAGGCCGATTACCAGGCGGCACGAGGTAAAACCACGGCCGCCGCCGCGCCAGAGACCCGGCTGGGTCAGGCCGCTGGCTTCCTGCAGGCCCTCGGCGGCGCCGACAACATTGAAAGCATCAACAACTGCGCCACCCGACTGCGCATCGCGCTGGTCGATATGGCGAAAACGCAAAGTGACGACGTCTTTAAAGCGCTGGGCGCCCACGGGGTAGTACGCCGCGGCAACGGGATTCAGGTCATCGTCGGCCTGCACGTTCCCCAGGTGCGCGACCAGCTGGAAAACCTGATGAAAGATTCTCTTTCGACCGAACATACCACCATGACGGAGGCAGTATCATGAAAAAATTCTCAGTTGTTATCGCAGGCGGCGGCAGCACCTTCACCCCGGGCATTGTTCTGATGCTGCTGGCAAACCAGGATCGTTTTCCGTTGCGGTCGCTGAAATTTTACGACAACGACGGCGCGCGTCAGGAGACCATCGCCGAGGCGTGCAAAGTGATCCTCAAAGAGCAGGCGCCGGAGATTGAATTCAGCTATACCACCGATCCGCAGGCGGCGTTTACCGATGTTGATTTCGTCATGGCACATATCCGCGTCGGTAAATATCCGATGCGTGAACAGGATGAGAAAATCCCGCTGCGCCACGGCGTGCTGGGCCAGGAGACCTGCGGTCCGGGGGGGATCGCCTACGGTATGCGCTCTATCGGCGGCGTGCTGGAGCTGGTGGATTATATGGAAAAATATTCGCCGAACGCCTGGATGCTTAACTACTCCAACCCGGCGGCGATTGTGGCGGAAGCCACCCGACGTCTGCGGCCGAACGCCAAAATCCTCAATATCTGCGATATGCCGATCGGCATTGAAGGGCGGATGGCACAGATTGTCGGCCTCAAAGATCGCAAACAGATGCGCGTGCGCTACTACGGCCTCAATCACTTCGGCTGGTGGACATCGATTGAGGACCTCGACGGCAACGATTTGATGCCGAAACTGCGTGAATATGTGGCGAAATATGGCTATGTGCCGCCCTCTAACGATCCGCACACCGAGGCCAGCTGGAACGATACCTTTGCTAAAGCGAAAGACGTGCAGGCGCTGGATCCGCAGACCATGCCGAACACCTACCTGAAATATTACCTGTTCCCGGACTACGTGGTGGCTCACTCCAACCCGGAGCGTACTCGCGCCAATGAGGTGATGGATCATCGGGAGAAAAACGTCTTCAGCGCCTGCCGGGCGATTATTGCCGCCGGGAAATCCACCGCTGGCGATCTGGAGATTGACGAGCATGCGTCGTATATCGTCGATCTGGCGACGGCCATCGCCTTTAACACGCAGGAAAGGATGCTGCTGATTGTGCCAAACAACGGCGCGATCCATAACTTTGACGCTGACGCGATGGTGGAGATCCCTTGTCTGGTGGGTCACAACGGACCGGAACCGCTGACGGTTGGCGACATCCCGCACTTCCAGAAAGGGATGATGAGCCAGCAGGTAGCAGTGGAAAAACTGGTGGTCGATGCCTGGGAACAGCGCTCTTACCACAAGCTGTGGCAGGCGATTACCCTGTCGAAAACCGTACCGAGCGCCTCGGTGGCGAAAGCGATCCTCGACGACCTGATTGCTGCCAACAAAGATTACTGGCCTGAGCTGCATTAATCCCCGCTGTTTGACCGGCGCCCGCGGGGCGCCGGTTCTTCTCCCCGGTTCCTGATTTACGCTATGCTGAAGCCTGCAGCGCGATGAACAAGGAACTGTAATGAAAATCTCCCGCCTCGGCGAAGCGCCGGATTACCGCTTTTCGCTGGCTAACGAACGCACCTTTCTGGCGTGGATCCGCACGGCGCTCGGTTTTCTCGCCGCCGGCGTCGGCCTTGACCAGTTAGCGCCGGACTTTGCCACGCCGCTGATCCGTGAAATTCTTGCCCTGCTGCTGTGTCTCTTTGCCGGCGGCATGGCCATCTATGGCTATCTGCGCTGGCTGAATAACGAGAAAGCGATGCGTCTGAAACAGGACCTTCCCTATACCCGCACGCTGCTGGTGATTAGCATCCTGCTGTTGGCGGTGGTGGCCGCGGTGATGCTGCTGGTGGTGTATGGCGGATAAACGCCGGGCGCGGCGGGAAGGCGATCCGGGACTACAGCCAGAGCGCACCTCGCTGGCCTGGTTTCGCACTCTGTTGGGCTATGGCGCGCTGATGGCGCTGGCGATTAAACACAGCTGGCACCGCGCCGGCCTGCCGTTCTGGCTGTCGATCGGCGTGTTGGCGATAGTGGCGGTGATCCTCTGGGGCTATACCCGCCGTCGTCATCTGATGGACGTCGACGATAGCGATTTTTTACAGCCGCGGGCGGTTCGTGACAAATTTTTGATCGCACTCGCAGTACTTTCTCTGGCATTCCTGTTTGCTGTTACTCACCTTCAACCGATCGTTTTATTCATTAGGGATATGTCATGACAGGATGTCCGGCGAATTTGCCTCTCACTCATGCCCCCGGCCAGCAACATGACACACCCTTTCAGGCTGTCGTGGTGGAGGCGCATCATTGCCATCAGCCGCAGGCGTTCTATGCACAACTGCGTCAACAGGGGCTCACCGCTATCCATTTTATTCCGCAGCTGGCGGCCGGCGACGCCGCGCTCTGGGGGGAGTTTCTCTGTGCTGTCTTTCACCGCTGGGTGCGGGAAGATATTGGGCGCATCCATATTTTGCTGTTTAGTGAGACGCTGAGCGCCTGGTGCGGCGAGACGCTGACCCAGCCAGGCGCGCCAGCGGCCAACAGTACCTGCTACGGCTGCCCGTGGTTGCGCCTGTGCCGCTGCGGCGAACAGGAAGACCCGCTGTGCGCGGGTTACCGGCAGTTCTACGATCTTAGCGGGCCCTATATGCGAGTGATGCGGGACCTGCGCCGACAGCAGCGGCCGCCAGAGGCGCTGATGCCGCTGCTGCGCTGAAGATTAGCGCCCCTTCGCCAGATATTGCGCCATCTCCTCTTCCGGCACCATGCCGCCGCCGGTGGCCCACACCAGGTGGGTGGCCTGCTGCAGCTGTTGTTCACTCAGACCTTGTAGCTGATGGTACGCCTGGCTGGCGCAGACCCGCTGCGGCCCGGCCATTCCGGCCAGCGCGGACGGTTCAAGGCGAATGTTTTCCGCTGTCGCCAGCCAGCCCAGCATGTCGTACATCGTCTGATCATCAAGGGTATAGAACCCGTCGAGCAGGCGCTCCATTGCCCGGCCAACGAACCCGGACGCCCGGCCGACCGCCAGACCGTCGGCGGCGGTCAGGTTATCAATGCCTAAATCCTGCACCGCTATCTGGTCGTGGAGCCCGGTATAGACGCCGAGCAGCATGCAGGGCGAGTGGGTCGGTTCGGCGAACAGGCAGTGAACGTGGTCGCCGAAGGCCAGCTTCAGGCCGAATGCCACGCCGCCGGGGCCGCCGCCAACGCCGCACGGCAGGTAGACGAACAGCGGGTGATCGGCATCGACCACGCGCCCTGCTTTGGCAAACTGCGCCTTCAGGCGCTCGCCGGCTACGGCATAGCCGAGGAACAGCGTGCGCGAGTTTTCATCATCAATGAAAAAGCAGTTCGGGTCGGATTCCGCTGCCTTGCGCCCCTGTTCGACGGCGACGCCGTAGTCCTCTTCGTACTCAACGACCGTCACGCCGTGGCTGCGCAGTTTGGCTTTTTTCCACGCCCGGGCATCCGCCGACATATGTACCGTAACCTTAAAGCCGATGCGCGCGCTCATGATGCCGATCGACATCCCGAGGTTGCCGGTGGAGCCGACAGCGATGCTGTACTGGCTGAAGAACTGTTTAAATTCCGGTGTCAGCAATTTGCGATAATCATCTGCGGTGGTGAGCAGTCCGGCCTCCAGCGCCAGCTTTTCCGCATGGGTCAGCACTTCATAAATCCCGCCACGCGCCTTAATGGAACCCGAAATCGGCAGGTGGCTGTCTTTTTTCAGCAGCAGATCGCCGCTAATCGGCTGGCCGAACTTTTGCTCAAGGCTGCGTTTCATTGCCGGAATGGCAACCACTTCCGATTCGATAATCCCGCCGCTGGCGGCCGTTTCCGGGAAAGCTTCCGCCAGATAGGGCGCGAAGCGCTGAAGGCGGGCATGGGCGTCTTGCACATCGTCGGCGGTCAGACCGACGTAAGGTAACCCTTGCGCCAGGGTGGTGGTGGCCGGGTTAAACCAGGTGGTTTCTTTCAGGGCGATCAGATCCTGCACAAGCGGGAAGGTCGCGGTTAAGGTGGTCAGGTCAGCGTGTTTCATCATACGTCTCTTTGCGCTCAGATAATGAAAGAAAGCAGGAAGGTGGCGGCCAGTGCAAGTAGTGACGCGATAAATGTCGCTGTCGTGTAGTACTTGAACGTTTCGCTGAGGCTGGCGCCGCAGTACTGTTTTACCAGCCAGAACAGGGAATCGGTGACGATCGTGCAGCCAATGGCGCCGGAACCGATGGCAATGGCGATGATCTCCGGGCTTACGCCAGGATAAAGCGGCAGCATCGGCGCAACGATGGCGGTAGCGCCCATCATCGCCACGGTAGCGGAGCCGACGGCGGCGTGCAGGATAAGCGCCACCAGCCAGGCCAGCAAAATCGGATGCATATGCAGATTCGAGAGGATCACCGCCAGGCTATCGGCCAGGCCGCTGGATTTCAAAATCGCGTTGAACGCGCCGCCGGCGCCGATAATCAGCAGAATGTTGGCGATCGACCCAAAGCCGTTTTCAGTATGAGTCAGCAGGACGCCCATCCCCATCTGCCGACGAATACCGAGAATGTAATAAGCGACAAAGACGGCAATAAACATCGCGGTGATGGGGTTGCCGATAAATTCCAGCACTGTATACAGCGTGCCGCCTTGCGCCATATTCAGTTCAGCGACGGTTTTCACCAGCATCAGCCCAATCGGTAACAACACGGTAAATAGCGTAGCGCCGAGCGAGGGCAGCGTCGATTCTTCGCGAACGTCGAGGTTGGAAAACTCGGCTGGCACAGGTTTAAACGGCAGGCGGTTGCCGAGCAGCCTGAGGAACAGCGGGCCGCCGACCAGCGAGGCGATCAGACCGACCAGCAGGCCATAGACGATAACCGTCCCGATATCGGCGCCCAGTTTATTCGCCACGAACAGCGCAGCCGGATGCGGCGGCACCACGCAATGCACCGCCATCAGGGCCGTACACAGCGGAATAGCCAGCTTCAGCAGCGAGGTATTGGTTTTTTTAGCGATGGAGAACGCCAGCGGGATCAGCAGCACCACGCCGACTTCGACAAACAGGGTAATACCGCAGATCAGGCCGACCAGCACCATAATCACGTCCGCCGACAGCCAGCGGCAGCGCTGCAGCGTCAGGCCGATGCGCTCCGCCGCGCCGGAGACTTCCATCATCTTGCCGAGGATGGTACCGAGACCGATCACCGCCGCCAGGAAGCCCAGCGTGCCGCCGATCCCACTCTCAATGGCGTTGACCATCTCCAGCGGGCCCATCCCCATCATCGCCCCGACGAAAAAGCTCGCCAGCAGCAGCGCCAGAAACGGATGAAACTTCAGTTTGACGATCGTTAAGACGATTAACACGATGCTAATCAGCAGCGTGCTCACAACCCAGATTTGCGATTCCATACCCCACCTCGCCGTAAGTAACGTGTGGTTATTGAACAGAAACTCGGCATGGGCTGACAAACGATATAAATGGCCTTTCAGGTGAGCCAAATTGAATCAAAAAGGTGATTTAGCTCTAAAATCGACCTATGAATATGCTATGGGTCAAATTAATTCATCCTTGAGCGGAAGTTCTGGCGTTATTTTTTTATCATCCAGATCCCCTTTTTTGCCAGGAGCGCATAATGGATGTACTCAAAACCTTAGGTACCCGGTTGCTCAACGGCTGGCAACTCTCCAGGCTGTCGACGTTTGAGGTGGCGGCGCGGCACGAGTCGTTCGCCCTGGCCGCAGACGAGCTTGCGCTCACCCCAAGCGCCGTCAGTCACCGGATTAATCAGCTGGAAGAGGAGCTGGGGATCCAGCTCTTTGTCCGCTCGCACCGCAAAGTGGAGCTGACGCGAGAAGGGAAGCGCGTTTACTGGGCGCTGAAGTCGTCGCTGGATGGCCTCAATCAGGAGATTCTGGACATCAAAAACCAGGAGCTCTCTGGCAGCCTGACGGTCTATTCGCGCCCGTCGATAGCCCAATGCTGGCTGGTGCCGGCGCTGGGGGATTTCACTCACCGCTACCCGGCCATCTCGCTGACTGTGCTGACCGGCAACGATAACGTCAACCTGCAGCGGGCGGGTATCGATCTGGCAATCTATTTTGATGATGCGCCGTCGTCGCAGCTGAGCCATCATTTTCTGATGGATGAGGCGATCGTGCCGGTATGTACGCCGAATTACGCCCGCCAGCTGCAGTTAACGTCAAATCCTGCCAGTCTGCGCCACTGTACGCTGCTCCACGATCGCCAGGCATGGAGCAACGACTCGGGGACCGATGAGTGGTATAGCTGGGCGCAGAAATTTGCGGTGGAACTGCCGCCATCGTCGGGCATCGGCTTCGATCGATCCGATTTAGCGGTTATTGCGGCGATGAACCATGTAGGGGTGGCGATGGGACGTAAACGGCTGGTGCAGAAGCGGCTGGAGAGCGGCGAGCTGATTGCGCCTTTTGGCGACATGACGCTGAAATGCCATCAGCATTATTACGTGACGACCCTGCCGGGCCGTCAGTGGCCGAAAATCGACGCCTTTATCGAATGGCTGCACAGCCTGACCTGAAAAGAGGTGAGCAACGGCTCGGTGCCTGATAATCGCCCGGCGGCGCTGCGCTTGCGCGGGCCTACAGTCCGGTAGCCCGGATAAGGCGTCAGCCGCCATCCGGGGAACGACCGCCGCGCTTATACCGGCTGCTGATGGTGGGTGAAGCGCGAGGCCAGCGGCAGCCAGCACAGCAGAATCAACAGGCCCATCAGCATCATCAGCAGGCCGAGGCTGCCCTGACCAGTTTGCGGCATCATCGCCGACAACCAGGCCAGCACGCCGGAGCCGATATTCTGCAAGCCGCCCACCAGGGCCCCGGCGGTTCCGGCGAGAAACGGGAACGGCTCCATCGCGCCGCTGGTGGCCAGCGGGAATAACATCCCGGCGCCGAAGAAGAACAGCGCCGCCGGCACCAGCAGGGTCCAGACGGTCATGATGCCCAGCAGTCCAGGGATCCACATCATCAAACCTGCCAGCAGGCAGCAGATCACCGACTGCCACATCAGCGTCGGGAAACGCTTGTTCGGCCGGCCGGCAAACCACGCGCCGAAGAACGCCGCCGGGATCGGCAGAATAAACAGAATACTCACCGCCATGCTGCTCAGGCCGAGCACCGCGCCCATCAGCACCCCGGAACAGGCTTCGAACACCGCAATCCCGGCCAGGCCGCCGATCAGCATCAGCAGATAGCAGTTAAACGCCCCGGTACCGAACAGCGTTTTGTAGCTGGTCAGGAGTTTGGTGCGTGGCGCCCCTTCCGGGCGCGTTTCCGGCATCCACTTCGCCATGCTGAAGGTCACGCCCGCGCACAGCACCAGCAAGAAGGCGTAGCAGGCGCGCCAGCTCCACAGAGTGTCGAGGATGCCGCCGAGCAGCGGCGCAATCAGCGGGCTGACCAGAATACCCATATTTAACAGGCTATTGGCATGACGCAGCTGCGCGCCTTCGTACAGGTCGCGGGGCAGGGTGCGCGCCATTACGCCGCCGACCCCGGTGCCCATCCCCTGCATGGCGCTGGCGGCGATCAGCACCGGCAGGCTATGGGTGGTAATAGCTACCAGCGTCGCCAGCATAAAAATCGACATCCCGACGAGGATCACCGGACGGCGACCGACGCGGTCCGAGAGCGGGCCGTAGAACAGCTGTGAAATACCATAGGTCAGCAGATAGGCCGCCATCACGCTTTGTACCGCTCCTTCGCGGACGTTCAGCGCGACCGCCATGTCGGCGATGGCCGGAATATAAATGGTCTGCGCCATCTGGCCGACGGCCACCAGCAGTACCAGCATCAACAACAAATTGAAGTTCTTATGCCGTTTCATGTCGATGAATACTTTGCGAGTAAAGAGAAATAAAGAATATGTGACTGGCACATCCCGTAAATGATGGAGGAATCTACCATATTAAAATGACAGGACAACTACAAAGTGCCCATTTTTGAGGGAATTCCAGGCAGATTATGTAAACAGGAACGGCAACTAATGTTGCCATTTCAGGCTACGCCAGGCGCAGGAGGATCGCCCCGGCGGCAATCCCGCAGGCGGCCACGATGCGCAGCGGCATCAGTTGTTCTTTCAGAACGATAAAGGCGATCAGCGCGCCGAACAGAATGGAGGTTTCACGTAGCGCGGCGACCACCGCCAGCGGGGCCTGGGTCATCGCCCATAGTGCCAGGCCGTAGGAGCCCATGGTGCCGACACCGCCGAGGATGCCCTTTTTCCAGTGCTGACGTAAATAACGACTGGCCTCTCGCCGTCGCGCCACCATGGCCCAGCACAGCAGGCAGAAACCGTTCATAAAAAAGGTCCACAGGGTGTAGCCTAGCGCCGAGCCCGCCAGCCGGACGCCGGTGCCGTCCACCAGTGTATATCCCGCGATAAAGCAGGCGTTGATCAGCGCCAGCACGATGCCTTTGCGGGAGCTAACGCTGCCGTGAAAGGCCATCGCCAGAATCGCCAGGCAGATAACGCCGATGCCCAGCCAGGCCAGCGGCGACAGACGATCGCCTAGGAACAGCACGCTTATCGCCGCGACCAGCAGCGGCGCGGTGCCGCGCATCAGCGGGTAGGTCTGGCTCATATCCGACACCTGATAGGTCTTCGCCACCAGCACCGTATACACCACCTGTAACGCGCACGACGCCAGCAGATAGGGGGCGCTGGCAAGCGCGGGCTGCGGGGCAAAGGGCAGCATCACCAGGGCGATCAGCGCGGCCGAGCCGCTGACGCCGATCGCCGCGTACATTTTATCGCCGCTGGCTTTGACGATAGCGTTCCAGCTGGCGTGCAGCAGGGCGGCGAACAGCAAAATGCAGAATACGGTGAGGGTCATCGCAGACAGGTTCAACAGTGAAGGTCACCGGAATGTAACACGCGCCCGCGCTGCCTGCCAGCGGGGGGGTTAAAGCGAACAAAACAGGCGATGTGTCACCCGCGGTTCATCGTACACCGGGCGAAAACCAAGCCTTTCATAAAAGGGCCAGGCCTGCGCCGGGGCATGGGTGTTAAGAAAATCGAACCAGGCGCTGGAGTGGGTAATGACCGAGACCAGCAGCTGCTGGCCGATGCCCCGGCGACGGTAACGTTCGCTAATGTAGAGATGGCGAATGCGCCCAACCCGCGGCTGCGGACTGAAGGGATCGCTATTGATGCCGCATACCCCTACCAGCTGGTGGTTGACGAAGGCGCCCAGCAGCGTTTCGCCCGGCGCGTTAAAGCGGTTTTTGCCGCTCTGCCAGTTTTCCGCCAGGCGGCGCAGCATGTTGAAATGCTGTTCAAGGCTTTCGGTGCGCAGCGCAACGAACCCCGGATCGTCCGGCGTTGTGGTGGTAATTAACAGGGGTGGCATAGCTTCCTCCATCAAGTCATCCCGGGACGCCCGGCGGGCGCCTGCAGGGGGGCGGTTTCCCGCCCCCCTCAGGTGCGACTTGAACCTGAATCAGCGGAACTGTTTCAGGACTGCATCAAGTAGTTGCAACACAGCAACCATGAGTTTCAGGATTAAAATAATAATATCCATTCCGCCCATACGCGCGTCTCCTGTGGTTAAGGAGCACAATAAGCTGACGTACCTTTCCGCTGCCCGTTGCCAGCTTATCCCTGCCTGTCGCCGGCGGCGTCTGCCCTGGCCGATAGTTCATCCTTTCCATGAACGGCTTCCCGGCCCGCCGCCTGCAACGACAGGGGTGCGCAGCGCTGAGCCACGCGGGCCAGTGACTGCACGTTGTTGACGTAACACAGTGTGCTCTATCGGGGTTAAGGCACTGACGGCACCACCCGTTTCAGCCAGGACTTCGTTGCGCCGGTCAAACTTGCGGCCCCCGAATGGCACAAAGTGAACACACCCAGTATAGATAAATACTGTATGGATGAACAGTATTTTTTGGACAAATACGCCCCTCTCATCCATACTCTATGACAGAGAAAAACCGACCTTAAATTGCGCGAACTGCAGCGATCGCGTATACTTTTGGCGTTGACGTAATACAGTGTGCTTGCGGCTACCACCTGTAACCATGCTGATAAAAACCTCGCTCCGGCGGGGTTTTTTGTTTTCTGCCCTTTTGCGCCGAATTGTGATCTTTCACGCAAATTATCGTGGATGAAAATAAATCCATTGTGAAATCGCAAAACCTGTGTTTGTATAAATTCAGCTTATTTTTCGACACAACAGGTCCCTAATGAACGCAACCCTGATCGCTTCGACCCTACTAAAAACCGCGCCAGCCGCGGTGGTCGTCGTGTCTGTGGTGGTCGTCGTCGGCAACGCGCCGTAGGGTCCGGAACAACACGAATTCCAAACCCCGCCGGCGCAAACCGAGCGGGGTTTTTTGTTGGCGAGCCCCCCGGTAAAGTCGGCCCAGAATAAAAGGACTGGAGCATGGCAAGTTCGGGCACCACATCAAACACAATGCGCTTTACCGGCGCGCAGCTGGTTGTTCATTTACTGGAACGCCAGGGCATCACTATGGTCAGCGGCATCCCGGGCGGTTCTATCCTGCCCATCTACGATGCCTTGAGCCAGAGCACGCAGATCCGCCACATCCTGGCGCGCCACGAGCAGGGCGCGGGTTTTATCGCTCAGGGGATGGCGCGAACCGAAGGCAAACCGGCGGTTTGTATGGCCTGTAGCGGCCCTGGCGCCACCAACCTGATTACCGCCATCGCCGATGCCCGCCTCGATTCAATCCCGCTGGTCTGCATCACCGGCCAGGTGCCGGCCTCCATGATCGGCACCGACGCTTTCCAGGAAGTGGACACCTACGGCATCTCTATCCCCATCACCAAGCATAACTACCTGGTGCGCGACATCGCCGAGCTGCCGCAGGTGATCAGCGACGCCTTCCGTATTGCCCAGTCCGGGCGTCCCGGGCCGGTGTGGATAGACATTCCTAAGGACGTACAGGCGGCGACCATTGAGCTGGAAACGTTGCCAGAGCCGGGCGAGCGCGCCCCGGCACCGGCCTTCACGCCTGAAAGCGTGCGTGAGGCGGCGGCAATGATTAACGCGGCGAAACGGCCGGTGCTGTATCTGGGCGGCGGGGTGATTAACGCGCCGCAGCCGATTCGGGACCTGGCGGAAAAAGCCAACCTGCCGACCACCATGACCTTGATGGCGCTGGGGATGCTGCCGAAGGCGCATCCGTTGTCGCTGGGGATGCTGGGCATGCATGGTGCGCGCAGCACCAACTTCATTTTGCAGGAAGCGGATTTACTGATTGTTTTAGGCGCCCGTTTTGATGACCGGGCGATTGGCAAGACCGAGCAGTTCTGCCCGAACGCGAAGATTATTCACGTCGATATCGACCGCTCTGAGCTGGGTAAAATTAAGCAACCGCACGTCGCGATTCAGGGCGATGTGGCGGAAGTCTTAGCCCAGCTGATCCCGCAGATTGAGGCGCAGCCGCGCGATGAGTGGCGCCAGCTGGTGGCCGATTTGCAGCGTGAATTCCCCTGCGCCATCCCGCAGGAAAGCGACCCGCTCTCCCATTACGGCCTGATTAACGCCGTGGCCGCCTGCGTTGACGATGAGGCGATCATCACCACCGATGTGGGTCAGCATCAGATGTGGACAGCGCAGGCCTACCCGCTCAACCGTCCGCGCCAGTGGCTGACTTCCGGCGGCCTCGGCACCATGGGCTTCGGCCTGCCGGCGGCGATCGGCGCGGCGCTGGCGAATCCGCAGCGCAAGGTTATCTGCTTCTCCGGCGACGGCAGCCTGATGATGAATATTCAGGAGATGGCTACCGCCGCCGAAAATCAGCTGGATGTCAAAATTATCCTGCTGAACAACGAAGCGCTGGGGCTGGTGCACCAGCAGCAGAGCCTGTTTTATCAGCAGGGCGTGTTCGCCGCCACCTATCCGGGGATGATTAACTTTATGCAGATTGCTGCCGGTTTTGGCCTGCAAACCTGTGATTTAAATAACGAAGCCGATCCGCAGGCGGCGCTGCAGGCGATTATCGACCGCCCAGGTCCGGCGTTGATCCACGTGCGTATCGACGCGCAGCAGAAAGTGTATCCGATGGTACCGCCGGGTGCGGCCAATACTGAAATGGTGGGGGAATAAGCCATGCAAAAACAATGTGATAACGTCATTCTGGAACTCACCGTCCGTAACCATCCCGGCGTCATGACCCACGTTTGCGGGCTATTTGCCCGTCGGGCGTTTAACGTCGAAGGCATTCTCTGTCTGCCAATTCAGGGCAGCGAACACAGCCGCATCTGGCTGCTGGTAAATGATGACCAGCGATTGGGGCAGATGATTAGCCAGATTGAAAAGCTGGAAGATGTCACCAAAGTGGCGCGTAACCAGTCCGATCCCACCATGTTTAACAAAATTGCGGTGTTCTTCGAGTAAATCGCGCAAGGCTTGAACGGTAAGGTGCTTATGGTTAAGGTAAGCGCCTTTGCCGGATGGCGCTGCGCTTATCCGGCCTACAGGGAGTGGATCCGTAGGCCGGATAAGGCGTTTACGCCGCCATCCGGCGCTTTCAGGCACCAGGAAACACCATGACTACCATCGCCCTTATTGACGATCATTTGATTGTCCGCTCCGGTTTTGCTCAGCTACTGGGGCTGGAAGCTGATTTTCAGGTTGTCGCTGAATTTGGTAGCGGCCGCGAGGCGCTGGCGGGGCTACCGGGGCGCGGCGTGCAGGTCTGTATCTGCGATATCTCCATGCCGGATATTTCCGGGCTGGAGCTGCTCAGCCAGTTGCCGAAGGGGATGGCGACCATCATGCTGTCGGTACACGACAGCCCGGCGCTGATCGAGCAGGCGCTGAACGCCGGCGCGCGCGGCTTCCTGTCGAAACGCTGCAGTCCGGATGAACTTATCGCCGCGGTCCGCACGGTGGCGGCGGGTGGTTGCTATCTCACGCCGGATATCGCCATGAAGCTGGCCGCCGGGCGCCAGGATCCGCTCACCAAACGCGAACGCCAGGTGGCGGAAAAGCTGGCGCAGGGCATGGCGGTGAAAGAGATTGCCGCCGAGCTCGGCCTGTCGCCGAAAACCGTTCACGTTCACCGCGCCAACCTGCTGGAAAAACTGGGCGTCAGCAACGACGTTGAGCTGGCGCGCCGCATGTTCGATAGCTGGCAATGAAGGCTGTCGTCTCACGATTGCTGTCGGTCATCGGCTGCGCCTTTATCTTCTCCGCAGCCTGGTTCTGCCTGTGGAGCATCAGTCTGCATCTGGTGGAGCGTGCGGATTTAGCGGTGCTGCTGTTTCCCTTTGGCCTGCGTTTAGGGCTGATGCTGCAATGCCCGCGTGGCTACTGGCCGGTGCTGCTGGGAGCCGAGTGGCTGCTTATCTTCTGGCTGGCGCAGGAAGTGGCGCTGGCGCACCCGATAATTTTGATGACCGGAAGTCTGCTGACCCTGCTGCCGGTGGCGTTGATCTCTCGCTATCGCCATCAGCGCGACTGGCTGACGCTGCTGCGCCAGGGCGGGGCGCTGATCGCCGCCTCGCTGCTGCAATCGCTGTCGTGGCTGGCGCAAGGGAGCGAAGGATTGACCGCCCTGCTGTTAACGCTAACCGGCGGCCTGACGCTGGCGCCGACCTGCCTGGTTATCTGGCACTATCTTACCAGTACCGTCTGGCGGCCACTGGGGCCCGCGCTGGTCTCGCAGCCGATTAACTGGCGCGGCCGGCATCTGATCTGGTACCTGCTGTTATTCACCATTAGCCTGTGGCTGCAGCTTGGGCTGCCCGCCGAGCTCTCCCGCTTTACCCCGTTTTGCCTCGCGCTGCCGATTATCGCTCTCGCCTGGCACTACGGCTGGCAGGGGGCGCTGATCGCCACCCTGATGAACGCCATTGCGCTGATTGCCAGCCAGACCTGGCACGATCACCCGGTCGATCTATTGCTTTCGCTGCTGGCGCAGAGCCTCACCGGGCTGCTGCTGGGGGCGGGGATCCAGCGATTGCGCGAGCTTAACCTGTCGCTACAGAACGAGCTGGCGCGAAATCGGCGGCTGGCGGAACGTCTGCTGGAAACGGAAGAGAGCGTGCGGCGCGACGTGGCGCGCGAGCTCCATGATGATATTGGCCAGACTATCACGGCAATTCGCACCCAGGCGGGGATCGTGCAACGGCTGGCGCCGAATAACGCCAGCGTGCGCCAGAGCGGCCAGCTGATAGAACAGCTGTCGCTGGGAGTTTACGACTCGGTGCGTAGACTGCTAGGCCGTCTGCGTCCGCGTCAGCTCGACGACCTGCCGCTGGAGCAGGCAGTACGTTCGTTGATGCGCGAGATGGAGCTGGAGGACCGCGGCATTGTCAGCCATCTCGACTGGCGGATTAACGAGGCGGGACTGAGCGAGAACCAGCGTGTGACGCTGTTTCGCGTTTGCCAGGAGGGGCTGAATAATATCGTCAAGCACGCCAGCGCCAGCGCTGTTACCCTGCAGGGCTGGCAGCAGGATGAGCGACTAATGCTGGTGCTGGAAGATGACGGTTGCGGCCTGCCGCCGGGGTCGAATCTGCAGGGGTTCGGCCTGACCGGCATGCGCGAACGTGTGACCGCGCTGGGCGGTACGTTAACTATCTCCTGCACACACGGTACCCGCGTGTGCGTCAATCTACCGCTGCGTTACGCCTGAGAGGAGCGCCGATGTTTGCCTTTTTAAAAGCGCCGCCGGACGCCGCGCCAGTTAGCGATAAACGCGAGCTGGACGAGCGTTATCGTTACTGGCGTCGACATATTCTGCTCACTATCTGGCTTGGCTACGCGCTGTTTTATTTCACCCGCAAAAGCTTTAATGCCGCGGTGCCTGAAATTCTTGCCAGCAATGTGCTGACTCGTAGCGATATTGGCCTGCTGGCCACGCTGTTCTATATCACGTACGGGCTGTCGAAATTTTTCTCCGGTATCGTTAGCGACCGCTCCGACGCCCGCTATTTTATGGGCCTGGGGCTTATCGCTACCGGGGTGGTGAATATTCTGTTCGGTTTTTCCACCTCGCTGTGGGCTTTTGCGCTGCTGTGGGCGTTGAATGCCTTCTTCCAGGGCTGGGGCTCTCCGGTCTGCGCCCGGCTGCTGACGGCCTGGTATTCGCGGACCGAACGCGGCGGCTGGTGGGCGCTATGGAATACCGCGCATAACGTCGGCGGCGCGCTGATCCCGATGGTGGTGGGGGCGGCGGCGCTGCACTACGGCTGGCGTGCAGGGATGACGATTGCCGGCTGTCTGGCGATCCTCGCCGGGCTGTATCTGTGCTGGCGGCTGCGCGATCGCCCGCAGGCGGTGGGGTTACCCGCCGTGGGCGACTGGCGTCACGATGCGCTGGAAATCGCCCAGCAGCAGGAGGGGGCCGGGCTGACGCGCAAAGCGATCCTGACCCGCTACGTGCTGGCCAATCCCTATATCTGGCTGCTGTCGCTGTGCTATGTGCTGGTGTACGTGGTGCGGGCGGCGATTAACGACTGGGGTAATCTGTATATGTCGGAGACGCTCGGCGTCGATCTGGTGACCGCTAACTCGGCGGTGACCATGTTTGAGCTGGGCGGTTTTATCGGCGCGCTGGTGGCGGGCTGGGGCTCGGATAAGCTGTTTAACGGCAACCGTGGGCCGATGAATCTGATTTTCGCCGCCGGAATTTTGTTGTCGGTTGGCGGGCTGTGGCTGATGCCGTTTGCCAGCTACGTCATGCAGGCGGCTTGCTTCTTCACCACCGGGTTCTTCGTCTTCGGCCCGCAGATGCTGATCGGCATGGCGGCGGCGGAATGTTCGCATAAAGAAGCCGCCGGGGCGGCAACCGGGTTTGTCGGCCTGTTCGCTTATCTTGGCGCCTCGCTTTCCGGCTGGCCGCTGGCGCAGGTGATGGATATCTGGCACTGGACCGGATTCTTCGTGGTGATTGCGATTGCCGCCGGCATTTCCGCGCTGCTGCTGCTGCCGTTTTTAAACGCGCAGGCGCCGCGTACCGCCAGCGAAGCGTGATGTAGCTCACCCTTTGGCCGCGAACGGAGCAAAACTAAGAAATTTTCCCGGTTTCACCTGGACGCCGTCTCAGGCCAGACGGCGCGCTGGTTTTTACAATGCCTGGTTATGACGCAGGCATAAAAAATCAGCTCAGGAGATACCCATGCTGGCCTTTCTGAATCAGGTGCGCAAGCCGACCCTGGATCTGCCGCTCGATGTGCGGCGCAAAATGTGGTTCAAACCTTTCATGCAGTCCTATCTGGTGGTCTTCATTGGCTACCTGACCATGTACCTGATCCGCAAGAACTTTAACATCGCGCAGAATGACATGATCTCCACCTATGGGTTGAGCATGACGCAGCTGGGGATGATTGGCCTGGGCTTCTCCATCACCTACGGCGTGGGCAAGACGCTCGTGTCTTATTATGCCGACGGTAAAAACACCAAGCAGTTCCTGCCGTTTATGCTGATCCTCTCCGCCATCTGTATGCTGGGCTTTAGCGCCAGCATGGGCGCGGGCTCCACCAGCTTGTTCCTGATGATCGCCTTCTATGCGCTGAGCGGCTTCTTCCAGAGCACCGGCGGCTCGTGCAGCTATTCCACCATCACCAAGTGGACGCCCAGACGCAAACGCGGCACCTTCCTCGGCTTCTGGAATATCTCCCACAACCTCGGCGGCGCGGGCGCGGCGGGCGTGGCGCTGTTTGGCGCCAACTATCTGTTCGACGGCCATGTGATCGGCATGTTTATCTTCCCGTCGATTATTGCGCTGATCGTCGGCTTTATTGGCCTGCGCTACGGTAGCGACTCGCCGGAATCCTATGGCCTCGGCACGGCGGAAGAGCTGTTTGGTGAAGCGATCAGCGAAGAGGACAAAGAGACCGAAGAAAATGCGATGACCAAGTGGCAGATCTTTGTTGAGTACGTGCTGAAAAACAAAGTGATCTGGCTGCTGTGCTTCTCCAACATCTTCCTCTACGTGGTGCGTATCGGTATCGATCAGTGGTCCACCGTGTACGCCTTCCAGGAGCTGAAGCTGTCTAAAGAGGTGGCGATTCAGGGCTTTACCCTGTTTGAGGTCGGCGCGCTGGTCGGCACGCTGCTGTGGGGCTGGTTGTCGGATCTGGCCAACGGCCGCCGCGCGCTGGTGGCTTGCATCGCGCTGGCGCTGATTATCGCCACCCTCGGGGTTTACCAACATGCCAGCAACCAGTACGTCTATCTGGCCTCGTTGTTTGCGCTGGGCTTCCTGGTGTTTGGTCCGCAGCTGTTGATCGGCGTCGCCGCTGTCGGCTTTGTGCCGAAAAAAGCGATCGGCGCCGCCGATGGAATCAAGGGCACTTTCGCCTATCTGATTGGCGATAGCTTCGCCAAGCTGGGTCTTGGGATGATCGCCGACGGCACGCCGGTCTTCGGCCTGACCGGCTGGGCCGGCACCTTTGCGGCGCTGGACGCCGCCGCCATCGGCTGTATCTGCCTGATGGCCATTGTGGCTATCTTTGAAGAGCGTAAAATTCGCCGCGAGAAAAAGAACCGTATTTTGCAGACTGCCTGATTCACCAGGTATTTGGTAACCTTGCCCGGCCATTGCGCCGGGCTTTTTTATTGTTCTTGCTGGCTGGATTGCAGGAGTAGCTCCCGCAGCCACTGCTGCGCCGGGTCATGATGGTTACGCTCGTGCCAGGCCATGCTTTTGGTGAAACCCGGGATCGTCAGCGGCGGTGTGGCTATTTTCATGCCGCTGGCTCTTTTCGCCAGCCGGCGCGGTACCACGGCGATCATGTCGCTCACCGCCAGTATTTCCGGCAACACCAGGAAACTGCTCACCGACAATCCCACCCGCCGGGTTCGACCAAGCGCCGCCAGCGCGTCGTCGGTCACGCCGCGAAAGCTATCGCCCTGCCATGAAACCAGCACATGTTCCAGCGCACAGAAGCGGTCGAGCGTCAGCGGCTGGCTGGCCTGCGGATGGTCTTCGCGCATCAGACAGACATAGTCTTCCTGATACAGCGCCCGGCTGTGCAGCGCCGGCGGCGTATCGTGGGGCGTCAATAGCGCAATATCCACTTCACCACGTTCGGACTGTGCCAGCAGCGTGGCCGGTGATTCGGGAATGATGCGCACGCGGATACCCGGCGCCAGTGGCTTCAGCGCGGCGATAAATGGCACGATCACTGCTTTCAACGCATAATCCGTCGCGGCGATGGTCCAGGTAAAATTGGCTTCCAGCGGCTCGAAGATGGCGGGTTGCAGCAGGGTTTCAGCATCGATCAGCAGCTGCTTTACCGGAGCCGCCAGCGCCTGAGCGCGCAGCGTCGGCACCATACCGTGCGGGGCGCGGATAAACAGCGGGTCATTAAAGGCGTCGCGCAGGCGGGTGAGCATGCCGCTGACCGCCGGCTGGGTGAGCGCCAGCCGCGCTGCCGCCCGGGTGACGCTGCGCTCATCGAGCAGCGCATCCAGGGCTTTCAGCAGGTTGAGATCGAGGTTTCTGATATCAGATTTCATGATAGCTATCCGCAAACGCGATAAGTCACATTATGGTATGCCCGGTAGTCGACAGCAGGCAAATTCCCATTATGATAGTGAGGCTGCGATTGGATGAGAGGATGCATGATCTGGATAGGACTGGCCACCCTGGTAGTGGTATTTGTTGTGGGATTTCGGGTGCTTACCTCTGATTCACGCCGCGCGATTCGTCGCCTGAGCGAACGCCTTGGCATAACGCCTGTTCCGCTGGAATCGATGATCGATCAGTTGGGAAAAACCGCCGGTAATGAGTATTTGCGCTACCTGGAGCGGCCGAATGAAGCGCATCTGCAGAACGCCGCACAGGTACTGCTGATCTGGCAGACCGCTATCGTCGATGCCAGCGAAAAAAACCTGCATTACTGGTATCGCCTGATGCAAAAAGCGCGTTTAGCGGCGCCGATTACCGACGCGCAAATTCGTCTTGCGCAAGGGTTTCTGCGCGAGCTGGATCCGGATGCAAGCGATTTGCATAACCTACAGCAGCGTTATAACGCGCTGTTTCTGCCGGAAGACGGCGTGCACTGGCTGCACTGATATCATAATTGCTTATGTGTATTATCAAGGATGGTGATTCGATTTATATCACTCACCGACGCATGATTAACCTCGTTAAAACAATCGTTCACGAGGTTAATCATGAAACAGCCCCTGCTGCAAAGCGCCATCGTCTGGCCGGAAGAGTATCTGCCAGGCACGACCGACAATTTTGCCTCTAATGAAATTATCGTCAGCGGCCTGACGGCAGCTCAGATATGGGCGCAGCTCGATGACACCACGCTGTGGCCGGGCTATTACAGCAACGTTGCCGATATCCATTTCCATGACGGCAGCGGCCCGACCCTCAGCGCCAACGCCCGTTTCCGCTTCAGCACCTTCGGCTTCCCGATTGAGGCGCAGATTACAGAGTATGTACCTCCCGCTGCCGGGCAGGCGGCGCGCGTAGCCTGGCACGGCTGGGCGGAAGGGGATGCAACGACGCGTCTTGATGTGATCCACGCGTGGCTATTTGAAGATTTGCCCGGCGGGCGCGTACGTATCCTCACCCAGGAGTCGCAAAAAGGCGTTCCGGCGCAGGAGTTGGCGCGTACCTTGCCCAATCCGATGATTAACGGTCACCAGGAGTGGATCTGCGGGCTGGTGAAATCGGCTCGCGGCGAGTAAATCCGAGTGCCGGATGGCGGCTGCGCCTTATCCGGCCTACGGTTTACGCACTCGTCCCTTGTAGGCCGGATAAGCGTAAGCGCCATCCGGCAGAATGGCGAAGGCTATATTCTCAGGCTATCCCTTTGTATCATGCCGTGAAAAGCGAGAAGAGTTGCGAAAACGTTAAATTCGTCACAAACAAAATGTTACACTGCGCGGCTTTCAGCCACTTTCTTCGCAGGTCACTCATGAGTCATTCAAATGAAGCCAAACCCCATGCACGCGAGCTGGCGCGACCAAACTGGTCGGCGGTTTTCGCGGTTGCTTTCTGCGTTGCCTGCCTGATTACCGTCGAATTTCTACCGGTCAGTCTGCTGACGCCGATGGCGCTGGATTTAGGCATCTCCGAAGGGATGGCCGGGCAGTCGGTGACGACGACGGCATTCGTAGCGATGTTCTCCAGCCTGTTTATCACCTCCATCATTGGCAAAACCGATCGCCGCTACGTGGTGATCCTGTTTTCGCTGCTGCTGACCCTTTCCTGCCTGCTGGTATCGTTTGCCGATAGCTTCACCCTGCTGCTGCTGGGACGAGCCTGTCTGGGCCTGGCGCTCGGCGGTTTCTGGGCGATGTCGGCCTCGCTGACCATGCGGCTGGTGCCGATGCGCGTGGTGCCGAAAGCGCTATCGATTATCTTCGGCGCGGTATCAATCGCGCTGGTGATCGCCGCCCCATTGGGCAGTTTCCTTGGCGGGCTTATCGGCTGGCGCAACGTCTTTAACGGCGCGGCGGTGATGGGCGTGCTGTGTACGCTCTGGGTGCTGAAAGCGCTGCCGTCGCTGCCCGGTGAATCGGCTTCTCAGCAGCAAAATATGTTTGGTCTGCTGAAGCGTCCGGGGGTGATGGCCGGGATGTGCGCCATTTTCATGGCCTTTGCCGGGCAGTTCGCCTTCTTTACCTATATTCGCCCGGTTTACATGACCCTCGCCGGTTTTGACGTCGACGGCCTGACGCTGGTGCTGTTGAGCTTTGGTATCGCCAGCTTTATCGGCACCTCGCTCTCCTCGGTGCTTCTCAAGCGTTCGGTAAAAGCGGCGCTGGCGATCTCGCCGCTGGTGCTGACCGCCTGCGCGGTGGCGCTGGTGCTGTGGGGAGAAAGCAAAATCGTCGCCTCGACGGTGGCGATTATCTGGGGCTTCGCGTTTGCGCTGATCCCGGTGGGGTGGTCAACGTGGATCACCCGTTCGCTCTCCGATCAGGCGGAAAAAGCCGGGTCGATTCAGGTGGCGGTGATCCAGCTGGCCAACACCTGCGGCGCCGCGGTCGGCGGCGTGGCGCTCGACCACTTAGGGCTGCTGTCGCCGCTGGTGTTGTCAGGAATATTAATGCTGTTTACCGGGTTGCTGGTGGCGACCAAAGTGAAGGTGAATCCACCCGCTTAAGGCCGCTCGCCTTTTGCCAGCCGGCACTACCGCGGGTACGGCGCCTGACCGCCCGGCGGCGCTGCGCTTGCGCGGGCCTGGGGGTGGTATCCCGCAGGCCTCCTCAGTCGTAGCCCGGCTAAGCGTAGCGCCAGCCGGGAACGCTCCTTCGACAACGCTATCGCATCAGAACCACGCCTCAAACATTCCACCGACGTTCAGTGAATCCAGCTGCTGGTCCTGGGTGCCGTTAACCTTCGCGGTATGCTCGTTGTCCACCTGACCGCCGGTCACATAGAAGCGCAGCATCGGACGGAACTCCGGCCCCATGCCGATGGCGATGTTCTGCGACAGCGTCAGCTTCCAGCCGTGGTTATCCCCGCCCTGGTCGTAATCCACGCGCTGGTAGCCCGCTTCCAGCCAGGTGGAGTGCACGTCGTTCCAGAAGTACATCGGCCGGACGATGGCGCCGTAGTTTTTACGGTTGTCGGTGTTGTCCTTGCCGTTGTCGTAGTCGTGGAAGGCCAGCAGGTATTCGATCTGCGCCTGCTGGGTGAACTTATGGCTGCCCTCGAAGCTGGCGTAGACCGTGGTCAGGTCGTCGGTTTTGTTATAGACGCTGTTATCCGAGTTGTCGGAGTAGCGCAGGATCACCTTGTTCACCCCGCTGTCGTTGGTGTGGCTCAGCACCAGGCCGCCCTGCCAGGCTTCGAGGCGCGCGTCGCTGTCCACCGCCTTTGAGTCAAAGCCGTAGTTGGCGTACACCTCGACGTCGATCGGCCCGGCCTTGATGTTGTGGGTTTTGGTGGTCAGCGCGTAGTGGCCGTTGTCGCCGGTGTCGGAGCTGCCGGTACAGGTGATACGCGACGGGTTGGTCTCGTCTGCCATCACTTCCGGACTACAGGATTTCACCTGCGACACCGTCGCCACGTCAAACTGCACGCCGCCGATATCAAAGTTCTTCACCCCGGCGCCCTGGCCGTCGTGGTTCATCCAGAAGTAGTCGTTGATCCCCTGTTGCGGACGCTGGTGGAAGTCGCGGCCGGCCCAGATATAGGCGTTGGGGTTGGATTCCAGCACGTTGGTGACGCCGACGTAGGCCTTCTTCAGGTTAACTTCGTCGCTCCAGTGGTCGAACATCACGTTGAGATCCCAGATAGCCCCCTGCGCGCTTTTGAAGGCCTTGCTGATCTGGAATTCGCCGCCGTTGCTTTCGTTGCCGAGACGGCCGATCGCCGAGGCGCCGTTATAGGAGCCGTCGACGCCGACATATTTCTGGTCGCCGGTCTGGAAGTGGGCGCCATAGCGGGCATAGCCGCTGAACTTGAGGCCGAACGGAATGGCCATATCCGGCGAGGCGGCGGTGGTCTGCGGGTTGGTGATCACGTCGACCTTTTTGTTGGCCGCGGCGTCGATTTTCGCCTGGCGGTCGGCCAGCGCTTTATCAACGGCTTTGGCGACGATGGCGTCGATCTGTTCCTGAGTAAATTCTTGCGCCATGACAGAAATTGGGCACAGCGCGGCGACAACCGCCATGGCTAAAGGCAGTTTTTTCACAGTATTCATGGTTATCTCGCTTTAATAATTAATATATTTCAGATAATAACCATCCCATTCTGGCTAAAATAAATAACCAAAATAAGCTGATTTGTTTTTTAGGGTACAGCGACGCCGGAGAATAATATTCTCGCTGACGTTATTCCATATTAATTAACGCTGGTACAGATGGATTAATTCTTCTGAGAACTCGCGGGCCAGCAGCGAATTCATCAGATGATCCTGGGCATGTACCATAATCAGCGTCATAGGCTGACGCGCTTCACCGGCATCCTGCTCGATGAGCTGGGTCTGCATCTGATGCGCCCGGCGGGCGTAGCCGTCGGCCTCATTTAAGAGTAAGCGCGCTTCGTCGATATTTCCGGTTCGGGCCGCATGCAACGCTTCAAAACATAATGAGCGTGACTGTCCCGCATTAACGATAATTTCCATTACCGCATCTTCTAATTCAATCATGTGTATTCCTGAGGTATTTATTATTTAATAATGCAGTGAAAGTCCATTTTCTGCATTATTACGCTGTCATCTTATTATCTCTCCGGAAGGAGAGGGATTAGCTAACGGTTTCTGCCACTGGAACGCTATTTTTGGCTTTCTCAACTTCGGTTTTCATTAAGGAACGTTCATAGGCGCGCAAGAACGGCAGGTAAATGACCGCCGACATCACCATGCAGATGAGACACATCACCACCGGACTCAGGGTCCAGTTGGCCGCCCATGACGCGCCAATTGGTGCCGGCGTGGTCCACGGCGTCAGCGACACCACCTGGCTCAGCCAGCCAAGACGCGTCGCGCCGTAAGCCAGCACCGCGTTGACCATCGGCACGCAGACGAAGGGGATAAACATCATCGGGTTCATGATGATTGGCGCCCCGAACAGAATCGGCTCGTTGATATTAAAGAAGCTCGGCACAATGCCCATCTTGCCGATGGTGCGCAGATGCGTGGCCCGGCTACGCAGCAGCAGGAAAGCCAGCGGCAGGGTCGAACCGACGCCGCCAATCAGCAGATAGTGATCCCAGAAGCCCTGCAGATAGACGTGCGGCAGCACCGTACCCGCCGCCAGCGCCGCCTGGTTTGCCGACAGGTTGGCCATCCAGAACGGGTTCATAATGCCGGTAACAATCAGTGAGCCGTGGATCCCGGCGAACCAGAAAATCTGGCACATCAGAACAGAGAGCAAAATCGCCGGCAGCGAGTCGGAGGCGGAAACCAGCGGCTCCAGCAGATGCATGATCGCCTGCGGCAGGATCATCCCGGTCTGCGCTTCGATAAACAGGTTCAGCGGATGCAGAGTCGCAATGACCACCAGCACCGGGATCAGGATTTCAAACGAACGGGCGACGCCGGTGGGGACCTCTTTCGGCAGACGAATCGTAATGTTGTTTTGCTTCAGCCACGCATAAACGCGGGTGGAGTAGATGGCGGTGATCAGCGCGGTGAAAATGCCCTGACCGGACAGATACTGAGTGGAAATTTTGCCATCGGCATAGGGCGCGGCGACCAGCAGGAAGGCCATAAACGCCAGCAGACCGGACATCACCGGATCGAGCTGAAACTGACGACCGAGGCTGGCGCCAATGCCGACCGAGATAAAGAAGGTCATCACGCCCATGCTGAGGTTAAACGGCAGCATCAGCTGTTCGCGGTAGTGCTGGGAGAAATCAAGCCAGCCGCGGGCAAAGCCGTTGGTGGTATCGGGTGAAAACGGCGGAAAGATAAATACCAGCATGAAAGAGCCGATGATCATAAACGGCAAGGCGGCAGTGAAGCCATCGCGGATAGCGATAACGTATTTCTGCTGCCCAAGGCGTCCTGCCAGCGGAGTAATAGATTGCTCGATCACGGCAATCATGGACTGATACAGAGAACTCATTTCAACACCTCTCAGTGCGCCGCTGGGATCAGCGACAGAGCATAATTCAGGACGTTGTCTCCCCGCTGCATACCGTAGTCCATCGTATCGATGGGCTGAACAGGAATGTTCAGGGAAGCCGCTTTGTCAGACAGGGTTTTCAACATGTATTTCACCTGGGGGCCAAGCAACACCACCTGATACTGCGGAAACTGCATGTCAAATTCGGAAACGCCATAGGCATCAATCTGCACCGGCAGGTCACGTTCATTCGCCGCCTCCACCATCTTTCTGACCAGCAGACTGGTGGACATCCCGGCAGAGCAGCACAGCATAATCTTGTACATCGACGACCATCCTCAAAATGTAAAAAGTTATTGCGTGGATGATTTGATATCAGACGGAAACCGGTTTCCATTCATAAAAAGCAGAACTGTGATAGTGGTCAAGATCTCCTGCTTATGGGGCGGATTTATTGGATTTCGCTCACATTATTCTGTCGATTTGGCGATGTTTTGCGCTGAAATGGAAAATCGGTTTCCAAACAAATGGTGAAATGGATATACTGCGCTGGTCACAATTGAAGCGATTCAGGTTTACAGGATTTTGGCGGGACGCGGCGCCCGCGCAGGGGAAAATGATGTCGACAATCAATGATGTTTCACGACTTGCCGGGGTTTCCAAAGCCACGGTGTCGCGAGTGTTGAGCGGCTCACGTGGCGTGAAGGAAGCCAGTCGTCAGGCGGTGCTGCAGGCGGCGGAAGCGCTCAATTACCGGCCAAACATGATAGCCCAGTCGTTGCTCAGCCAGTCCACCGGCTGTATCGGCGTCATCTGCGCCCAGGACAACATCAACCAAACCACCAGCTATCTCTACGCCCTGGAAAAACAGCTCAGCCAGCACCAGAAGCACCTGCTGCTGCGCTTCGCCAACACCAGCAACGGCGTGATGAGCTCGCTGGAGGAGTTGACCTGCGGGTTGTGCGATAACGTGCTGATCATCGGCGCGCGTTTTCCCCTGAATATTAACCGCCCGGACGTGGTGCTGGTGGACTGCCTCGACAGCGAGGGCGACAACAGCATTCAGTTCGATCATGCCTTCGCTGCCGAAACCGCCTGCCACTATCTGATTAGCCAGGGCAGACGGCAGATTGCGCTGATTCATCCGCAGAGCAGCGGCTTTGCCGATCAGGTGCTGCTGGGCTACAAGCACGCGCTGGAAAAAAACTTTTTGCCGTTTAATCGCAACCTGGTGTTTCTGGATAACACCTCGCCGTCGGTGGCGGTGCAGGAGCTGGTCAATAATGCCACGACGCTGAACTTTAACGCGCTGTTGGTGAGCGATGAACAGCAGGCGCAGCGCGTGGTGCCGCAGCTGCAGGCGTTTAACCGCGCCGTTCCGCAAAATGTGATGGTGTTTAGCCTCGCCGGATCGTTACAGCTGCCCGGTATCCCCACCATTCCGGCCATTGAATATTCCATGGACGCGATGGCGTCGCGGATCGTCAACTGGCTGACCGAGAAAACGGACAACCCGGGCGGCAGCCCGCTGCGCGGCGATTTAATTATTCCGAAGCACTGAACACCGCTCTTGCCCTGACCCGCCGCCGTTGGCTGCGGGTTTTTTGCTGGCTGGTTTTTGTCGTATCCCTCACATTATAAATAAAACTCATATCTGACGCCGGGTTTTCGAACCGGACAGCCTGCGTGACCTGCCTTAAGTTGAGTACGAAAGTTCCACTCAAAAAACACTAACCAGAACATTCGTACCGCCTGCTTAAGGAAGTGACCCTATGAATCACATGAACGTTGTCGATGTGAAAGCGTGGATAGATGCCCGTCCGGTCTCGCGTTTTCAATGGAACGTGCTGCTGCTCTGTTTCATCATCATTATGCTGGATGGGTATGACGCCGCGGTGATGGGCTTTGTCGCCCCGGCGCTCATTGAGGACTGGGGCATCAGCCGGGCTGAAATGGGGCCGATTCTTGGGGCGGCCATGTTCGGCGTCGCCATTGGCGCCCTGGTGGCGGGCCCGCTTTCTGACCGCTACGGCCGAAAACGCATTTTACTCTGGTCGGTGGCGCTGTTTGCGCTGTTCAGCCTGGCCGGCGCCGTGGCGCAAAGCCCATCGCAACTGGCGCTGATGCGTTTTCTTACTGGCCTTGGCCTTGGCTCGGTGATGCCCAACTGCGTCACGCTGGTGGCGGAATATATGCCGGAGCGGCGTAAAGGGGTGATGATCACCCTGATGTACAGCGGTTTTAACGTGGGTTCCGGCCTCGGCGGCTTTATCGCCGCCGGTTTGTTATCGCATTACAGCTGGCACTCGGCGCTGATTTTTGGCGGCGTGCTGCCGCTCGTGGTGCTCCCCTTTATGATCGTGATGTTGCCGGAGTCGGCGATGAACATGGTGGCGCGCCGGCTACCGGGCGAGCAGATCGCCAGGGCGCTTAACCGGCTTGGGGGCCAGTTTACGGCGGAAACCGTTTTTCAGTTGAATGCGCCGCCCATCACGCGGAGCAGCAAAGTGGCGCAGCTGTTTCGGCATGGCTATGCCCGCGGCACGATAGCGCTGTGGCTGACCTATTTTATGGGGCTGTTCGTGATATATCTGCTGAACGGCTGGCTGCCAACCATTCTCCGCTCCGGCGGGCTGTCGCTGCAGCAGGCGGCGATGATGACCGGCTTGTTCCAGCTCGGCGGCCCGCTGGGCGGGATCCTTGTCGGTATGCTGATGGATCGCGCTTCGGCGAAAGCCGTGATTGCGGCAACCTATTTCCTCGGCTGCCTGTGCCTGTTGTCCCAGGGGTTGATGGATTTCGGATCGGCGGCGCTGTCGGTGCTGATTTTTATCAGCGGGATGTGCATTAACGGCGCGCAGAACGGTCTGCAGGCCTATTCGCCAGCCTATTATCAAACCGAGATCCGTGCTACCGGCGTCAGCTGGATGCATGGTATCGGCCGTACCGGGGCTATTCTCAGCTCCACGCTGGGCGGGATGCTGATGCTGGCCGTACCGGGACACTCGTCGATCTTTTTGGTGCTTGCGCTGCCGGCCTGCCTGGCGGGGATCTGTATTTTGTTGCACCGTATGAATCACGCTAAGCCTCGACTCACAGAGGCAGAACTGGACGCTTTGTCATCCCCCCTGGAACACCGATAAGTGGAGTTATCTGATGGCTAACATTCTCGGCGGTATCGCCGTCTCTCATACCCCGACTATCGGCTTCGCGGTCGATCATCATAAACAGCAGGACCCGGCGTGGTCGCCGATCTTCCAGAGCTTCGAACCGCTGCAGCGCTGGCTGGAGGAGAAAAAACCGGATGCGCTGGTGTACATCTTTAATGATCATGTGACCGCCTTTTTCTTCGATCACTATTCGACTTTTACGCTGGGAATCGACAGTCAATATGACGTTGCCGATGAAGGCGGCGGACCACGCTGTCTGCCGCCGGTCCAGGGCAATGCGGCGCTCTCAAGGCACATTGGCGCCAGCCTGATGGCCGATGAGTTTGATATGTCGTTCTTTATGGATAAAAAGCTCGACCACGGCCTTTTCTCGCCGCTTTCGGCGCTGCTGCCCTGGGATGAAGCGCAGGGGTGGCCGACGGCGGTGATCCCGTTACAGATCGGCGTGCTGCAATTTCCGGTACCGAGCGCGCGCCGTTGTTACAAACTCGGCCAGGCGCTGCGCCGGGCAATTGAAAGCTTCCCGGAAGATATCAATGTGGCGATTGTCGCGACCGGCGGCCTCTCGCATCAGGTTCATGGCGAGCGTTGCGGATTTAATAATCCCGACTGGGATGCCCAGTTTGTTGACATGCTGGTTAATGACCCGGAAAAGCTCACCGAAATGACCCTTGGCGAATATGCCGAGCTGGGGGGGATGGAGGGGTCCGAAGTAATCATGTGGCTGGTGATGCGCGGCGCGCTATCAGCCAATGTCACCGAAACCTGGCGCGACTATTACCTGCCGTCGATGACCGGTATCGCCACGCTGATCCTTGAGAACAATGCGCGCCTGCCCCCCGTCGATACCCTGACGCGCCATCGCCAGCATATGGCGCAGCAGCTGGCCGGGGTGGAGAAACTGCCGGGAACCTATCCTTTTACCCACGAGCGCAGCCTGAATGGCTTGCGGCTTAACCGTTTCCTGCATCGGCTGATTGAGCCTGCCTGGCGCGAACGTTTTCTGCAGTCGCCTCAGTCGCTTTATGCCGAAGCCGGACTGAGTGAGGAGGAACAGCAGTTGCTCAACGCACGTGACTGGCGGGGATTGATTCAGTATGGCGCCAGTTTCTTCCTGCTGGAGAAAATGGGCGCGGTGGTCGGTGTATCCAACCTGCATATTTACGCCGCGATGCGCGGGCAGACGCTGGAGGCGTTTCAGCAAACGCGCAACCAACAGGTAACCTATTCGGTGGCGGGTAAACGTTAAACGGTCCCGTCCTGAACCTGCTGATAGATAAAACGCAACAGCGCCTGCGTCGCCGGGGAGGGCAGGCTGCCGGCGCGAAACGTCAGCCCGATACGCCGGGTGGTATCGGGCAGGGGGACCGGCAACACGCTGAGCAGCCCATTGTCAGTTTCAAAACGCATCTGGCTGGCGGAGACTGCCGCCAGCATGTCGGAGTCCTGCAGCAATCCTCTCACCATCGCCGCATCCCCGGTCTCCACCGTCGGTTGGGGCAGCGGCAGCCCCAGGGTGATAAACGCCTTATCCAGCAAATGGCGCGCCGGCGCGTTGGCGCGCGGCAGCACCCATTGCGCGGTCGCCAGCTGGCTGCGCGGATCCGGATGGCGCAGCAGCGGGTGGTTATTACGCAGTAAAATCAACATATCCTCTTCAAATAACGCCTCGCTACAGAGGTCCGGAAGATCTTCATCCTGACGCAGGGCGCCGATAATAAAATCGATATTACCTGCCCGCATATCGGCGACCAGCGACTCATACGGGCTTTCATTGGTCATGAGGGTAATGCCCGGGTGCTGGGCCAGAAAGGCGGCGATGGCGGAGGGCAGTAGCCGGGTCCGGCTCAGCGGCAGGGCGCCAATGCGCACGGTGCCCTCCAGCACCCCGCGACGGGCGGCGAGATCGCTCCAGATGTTTTCCAGCTCGTTGAGCGCTCTGCTTACCGGGGGATAGAGTAGCTCCGCGGCGGGCGTGGGGCGCACCCCTTCTGGCGTCCGGCGAAATAGCGCCGAATCCGCCCCTTTCTCCAGGACCTTCAGCGCGGCGCTGACCGCCGGCTGGGTGATCCCCAACTGTTGCGCGACGGTTTGGGTATGGTTGACGTGATAGAGCTGAATAAATATGGCTAACCGGCGGGTATTGAACAGCCAGCCGGCGTCCGCCAGCGGGCCGCTGCTGCGGGTATGGTGTTTCTGCAACAGCGCCGGGATGGCCTGCAGGTCGTCAATCGCCCGCCGGGCGCGCGGCAGGATGCACTTGCCATACTCGGTGGGCACCATGCCGCTGTAATGGCGTTCGAACAGCGTGACGTTCAACGCGGCTTCAAGGTCGCGGATCGCCCGGGTTATCGCTGACTGCGTGCGGAATAAGTCATCGGCCGCACGCGAGACGCTGCCGCGCAGCGCGACCTGACAGAAAAAGCGCAGCTGCATGATATTTATGATTTTATCGTGCTTTTTCTTCAGCATGGTTCGTCAGGCCTGAAACAGTGAGTGAGTCGACAACATAAATAAAAATCATAGCCTTCGCAAGTTAACGAATTACCTCCCTGCGACGGGACATGACAAGCTGAAAAAAACAACAGAGGAAGCCATCATGTCTCATCCGGTTAGCGAAAAAAGTGCCCTTGTCGTCAGCGCCCACTCGGCCGATTTCGTCTGGCGCGCGGGCGGTGCGATAGCGCTGCATGCCCTGCAGGGCTATCAGGTCCATGTGGTCTGTTTATCCTTTGGCGAGCGCGGCGAGTCCGCCAAACTGTGGCGCAAAGGCAACATGACCGAGGAGGCGGTGAAGCAGGTGCGTCGCGAAGAGGCGCAGGCCGCCGCTGAGATCCTGGGCGCCAGCGTCGAATTCTTTGATATCGGCGACTATCCGCTGCGCGCCGATAAAGAGACGTTATTTCGTCTGGCGGATGTGTATCGCCGTATCCAGCCCCACTTTGTCCTGACGCACTCCCTGCACGATCCCTATAACTACGATCATCCGCTGGCCTCCCATCTGGCGCAGGAAGCACGGATTATCGCCCAGGCAGAGGGCTATCGCCCCGGCGAGAAAATTGTCGCTGCTCCCCCGGTTTACTGTTTCGAACCGCACCAGCCGGAGCAGTGCAACTGGAAACCCGATGTGTTACTGGACATCACCGCCGTCTGGGAGAAAAAGTATCAGGCCATTCAGTGCATGCAGGGTCAGGAGCATCTGTGGGAATACTACACCCGCGTGGCGCTGCAGCGCGGAGTGCAGGCCAAACGCAATATCGGCATCACGGCCGCGCGCGATATCGTTCACGGCGAAGCCTTCCAGAGCATCTTCCCCCGCGTAACGGAGAACCTGGCATGAACCTGTTAAATAAAAAAGGCCTTGTGATCCGCCACCTGCCGCGCCATGACGAGGCGGTTTTGCGCCGCTGTGAGGCGGCCGGGGTGGCGACGCTCCATGAAGCCTGGGATCGTCAGGGGCTGATGGGGCCGGCAATCCGTCCGATTCAGCAGGGCGTCAGCCGGGCGGGCAACGCGGTAACCGTGCTGGTGACGCCAGGCGACAACTGGATGTTTCATGTGGCGGTCGAGCAGTGCCGCGCCGGCGATATTCTGGTGGTGGCCCCGACGTCGCCGTGCGGCGATGGCTTCTTCGGCGATCTGCTGGCGACGTCTCTCCAATCGCGCGGCGTGGTCGGTCTGGTGGGCGATATCGGCATTCGTGATTCGCAGACTTTGCGGGAGATGGGATTCGCCGTCTGGTCCCGTCAGGTTTATGCCCAGGGAACGGTGAAAGAGAGCCTCGGTTCGGTTAACGTCCCGGTGATTTGCGCAGGCCAGCTTGTGCAGCCGGGCGATGTCGTGGTGGCCGACGACGATGGCGTCGTGGTGCTGCCTCACGCGCAGGTCCGTGATGTGCTCGATAAAGCGGAAGCCCGCATGAGCAATGAGCTTGCGAAGCGTGAGCGGATGCGCCATGGCGAGCTGGGGCTGGATATTTACGCGATGCGCCCGCGTCTGGCGGAAAAGGGCCTGCGGTATTATGACCGCGCAGACGAGGTGGAGGAATAAATGGCGCAACGCGGAATCCCCTGTCTATGGATGCGCGGCGGCACCTCGAAGGCAGCCTGTTTTCTGGCCGACGATCTGCCTGCCGATCCGGTGCAACGTGATGCGGTGCTGCTGGCGGTGATGGGCTCGCCTGATCCCCGGCAAATTGACGGGATCGGCGGCGCCGATCCGCTGACCAGTAAAGTGGCGATTATCCGCCGCTCCGCACGGTCTGACGCCGATGTGGACTATCTGTTTGCCCAGGTGAACGTGGCGGCGGCCACCGTGGATTACGGCCAAAACTGCGGCAATATTCTTGCCGCCGTTGGCCCTTTCGCCATCGAGCGTGGTCTGGTTCGCCACGATGCGCCGCTCACTCGGGTGCGTATTTATATGGAGAACACGGGGCAACTGGCGGTGGCAGAGATCCCCTGCGATGCCGACGGGGTCGACTACGCCGGCGAGAGTCGTATCGATGGCGTGCCGGGCAGCGCCAGCCCGATCCTGCTCCATTTTCTTGATGTGGCGGGCTCCAGCTGCGGGGCGCTGCTGCCGACCGGCCGGGTTCGTGACCGTTTTGACAGCGTTGAGGTGACCTGCATCGATAACGGTATGCCGGTGATCCTGCTGCGCGCTTGCGACCTCGGTTGCACCGGCTATGAGACGCGCGAACAGCTGGATAATGACGATGCGCTTAAACGTCGCCTGGAGTCGATTCGCCTGCAGGCCGGGCCGCTGATGCAGCTTGGCGACGTCAGCCAGCGCACGGTGCCCAAGATGACCCTGATCGCCGAACCGCGACACGGCGGCGCCATCAGCAGCCGCACCTTTATCCCGCACCGCTGCCACGCGTCAATCGGCGTGTTTGGCGCGGTGAGCGTGGCCAGCGCTTGTCTGCTCCCCGGCTCTGTCGCGCAGGGCCTGGCGCAGGTAGCGCCAGGCGATACGCCGCTGCTCAGCGTTGAGCATCCGACAGGCGAATTTAGCGTAACGCTTCAGCTTGATGCTGACGGCGCCCTGGCTGGCTGCGGCCTGTTACGCACGGCGCGATTGCTGTTTGCTGGCGAGGTTTTTATTCCGGCCCGCGTCTGGCCGCGTGAGGAGTAATGATGACGATCGCGTTTATTGGTTTTGGCGAGGCGGGTGGCATTCTGGCGGCGGATCTGGCCCGTGAGCATGCGGTGACCATTTGGGATTGCAAGCTCAATGGCCCGGCGCGAGAGGCGATGGGCAAAAAAGCCCGTGATTCGCGCGTTCAGGTGGGGAATTCGCTGGCGCAGGCGCTGGAGAGCGCCACGCTGGTTTTTTCTACTGTGACCGCGGGTGAGGCGCTAAAGGTGGCGCAGCAGGCCGCCGCGCTGCTGCAGCCGGGGCAATACTTCCTCGATCTCAACTCCGTGGCGCCGGAGACGAAACGGCAGGCGGCTGAACATTTTCTGCCCGGCGCCTACATCGATGTCGCGGTGATGGCGCCGGTACCGCCGGCCCGATTGCAGACACCGTTATTGATCGGCGGGCCGCAGGCGGAGGCGATCGCGCCGCGTCTGCAGGGGCTGGGGCTGAATGCCCGCTATGGCGCCAGTACGGTGGGCCAGGTGTCGGCGATAAAAATGTGCCGTAGCGTGATAATCAAAGGTCTTGAAGCGCTCACCACAGAATGCCTGTTCGCGGCCCGTGAATATGGCGTCGAGGAGGAGGTGCTTAGTTCCTTGCATCATAGTTTCCCCTCTCTGGGCTGGACAGGAGCGTTCCCCGACTATCTGATCAGCCGGGTGGCGGAACATGGCATTCGGCGCAGCGAAGAGATGGAAGAGGTGGTGAAAACCCTGCGTGACGTGGGGAGCGCCGGGATAATGAGCGAGGCGATCGCGAAAAGCCAGCGCCAGCTGCCGGAGCAGATGGCCGCCCGTAGCCTGAGCTACAGGCAGCTGACGCCGTTTGACTGGAAAACGCTGGTCGCCAGGCTGAAATAACCGCTATTTGGCCGGACAGACGATTTTGTCGATTGCGGCCTGGTAGCTTTTTTGGTTATTGCGCTCTTTCGCCAGCGTTGCTTCGCGGACCGCGTTCTTGTTACCGTCGGTCGCCAGCACTTTATTGGCAAAATCGTTATCGCTGAGGTGGCTTGCTGGCGCGCATTTTTCCTTCACCGCTTTGAGCACCTGCTGTTTTTGCTGCTCGAACTGCAGGCTTTGCAGCGGTGATTCGGCCCACGCCGACGTGGCGCTCAGGGCGGTGACCAGGCATACCATCCAACATGCTTTCATCAGGCTTCTCCTTCCGTAATCGCTTCCGTCAACTATATGCGCAGGCGCGAAAACACGCAAATAGTGGTCAGTTTAACTTATTGAAAATGCAATTTTTATCGCCTGCTCAGGCGGCTCTCACCCGCCGCCGCGAGTCGATGGCGATCAGCACCACCGACGCGAGGATCAGCAGAGTGCCCAGCCAGTCCGGCAGCGTGAAGGTGATCCCCAGCAGCAGGAGCGACAGCAGGGCGCTGCTCAGCGGTTCGGCGCAGCTGAGGATCCCGGCCTTCGCGCCGCCAATTTTCTGCGCGCCGTTAAGATAAAGGCTGAAGGTCAGCGAAGTACCGATCACCACCAGGTAGAAAAAGGCTAACAGCAGGCTACCGTTCACCACAAAATCGGTGCCCTGGCCGCCGTAAAACGGCAGCAGCATCGCGCCGCCGAACAGCATGCTCCAGCCGACGATCGGCAGCGTCCCGTAGCGGGCAATCAACGTCGAGGGATAGGTGGTATAAAACGCGGCGGCAAACGCCGAGGCGATCCCCCAGAACAGCGCCGCCGGCGAAATCGACAGCGTCGTTGGGTTGCCGTGGGTCACCAGCAGAAAGGTGCCCGCCAGCGAGGTGCAGATAGCTCCCAGCACCAGCGGAGTGGGACGCGCTTTGCGGGCGAGGGCGAACCAGGCGACGATGATCGTAGGCGACAGAAACTGAAGCACCGTGGCCGTGGCGGCATTGGATTTTTCAATGGTCATCAGAAAGGTGAACTGCACGGTTAGCGCGCCAAACAGCGAGAAAAACAGCAGGCTTAGGGCGTCGTGGCGGTTTTGCAGCACGCGGAAAATGCGGTCGCCGTGAACAAAGCCGAGCATCAGCAGGATCAGCCCGGCGAACAGCAGACGCGTCATGGTCAGAAACGGCGACGACATCTGGCTTTCCTGCATAATAAATTGCGCACACACCCCGGAACTGCCCCACAGCACGGCGGCAATCAGTACGTTCAGCATCCCTTTTTTGCTGGAGCCCATCTTTTCCTCAAGCGAAATATGACAAAGGGGAATCATAGCATGCGCCAGCCCGGGCGGCGGGGCAGGAAATGGTAGTCGGGCGCGGCGGCGTAACGATGTTGCAGGCCCGGTAAGGCGAAGCCGCCGCCGGGCATTAACCGATAGTCGCGTTCTAGCTTAAATCGACATTTTTACTGCCGAACAGCCAGGTGAGGACAAAGCCACACAGGTAGGAGACGGCCAGCCCGCCGGCGTAGACCGCCATCCCGGCGTAAATTCCGCTGCCGGAGGTCATCAGCGGCAGCGCCACCAGACCGGACGGGCCGAACACCGTGTTCAGGCCGACCGGCAGCCCCAGCCAGGCGATCAGTCCGACGAAGAACCCGCCGCAGGCGCCGCCGAGGCAGGCGGTGACAAACGGCTTCATCCGCGGCAGGGTGACGCCGTAGATCAGCGGCTCGCCAATCCCGAGGAAGCCCGGAATAATCGCCCCTTTAATCTGGGTTCGCAGCAGCGAATCGCGCTTCGCCCGCCAGAACAGCGCCAGCGCCGCCCCCACCTGCCCGGCCCCGGCCATCGCCAGGATCGGGAACAGCGAGTTAAAGCCCTGGGCGTCCACCAGCGCAAAATAGACCGGGACAAACCCCTGATGGACGCCGAACATCACCGCCAGCAGGAACAGGCCGGCCAGCACCGCCGAGCCAAACGGGTTGCCGTTAAGATGCAGGAACAGCCACGACATGCCGGTAAACAACCAGCCGCCAATCGGCATGATCACCGTAAAGGTCACCGCGCCCATGATCAGCAGCGTCACCGCCGAAGTGAGGATCATATCGAGGTTGGCCGGCATCACCCGCCGCACCTGGCGTTCAACCCACGCGCCAAGGATAGCGGCGATCAGTACGCCGATGATATTGCCGCGCGGATCGATGCCATGGCCGAAGAAGGTGGAAATGCCGGCGTAGAAGCCGCTAGTTGCCTCCGGGTTGTAGCCCAGCACGAACAGCGAGGCGATAATCGCGCCGTTCACGCCGGAGCCGCCGAACGCCTTCTGCGCGTTATAGCCAATCAGGATACTCAGAAAGGTGAACATCCCTTTGCTGAAGACCTTCATATAGCCAATCAGCGCCACCAGGCTGGCGTTCGGATGGGCGTTCTCCAGTACGAAAACCTGTTCCGCCAGGGTGGCGAAGCCCAGCAGCAGCCCGACGGCGATAAAGCCGGGGATCAGCGGCGTAAAGATGGTGGCGAATTTGGCGAGAAACTTCTGCACCGCGCTGGTCTGCCTGCCCTTCAGCGCCTGCTTTTTCTCCGCCGCGACGTCGGCCAGCGTCGGCGCGGCGGCGGGCGCCGCCTCCAGCAGGCCGTTCATCATTTCGGCGGCGGTTTGCGCCTTGCCGGGGCCGAGCACCACCTGGAACTGCTCGTCGCTGACGATCACCCCCATCACGCCGTCAATCTGGCGGATGGCGGCGCTGTCGGCCAGACTTTCATCGCGCAGGGTCAAGCGCAGGCGCGTCATGCAGTTGCCCGCCTGCGCGACGTTTGCGGCGCCGCCCACGTGGGCGAGGATCCGCGCTATCATCTCTTTCGTTATTTTTGCCATTGCCCGTTACCTGTCTGTCGGCGCTCAGGTGTTGCTGAGCGCCTTGCGGATATAGCCGTTGTTTTTCGCCAGCAGCGACTGCGCCTCTGCGGCGCTTAAGTCCGCCAGCACCATCACGATCGCCGTTTTACAGTGGCGGCCGCAGGCCTCCAGCGCCTTCTGGGCGGTGGCGCGATCGCAGTCGGTAGCCTCCATCACGATAGAGACCTGGCGCTCAATCAGCTTGGCGTTGGTCGCTTCGACGTCGACCATCAGGTTGCTGTACACCTTGCCGACGCGGATCATCGCCCCGGTGGAGATCATGTTCAGCACCAGCTTCTGCGCGGTGCCGGCTTTCAGGCGGGTAGAGCCAGTGACCACTTCCGGGCCGACCACCGGGGTGATCGCCACGTCCGCCAGCTGGGCCATTTCGCCATGCGGGTTACAGCTGACGATGGCGACAAAGGCATTCTGACTATGGGCGTATTCCATGGCGCCAATGACGTACGGCGTGCGTCCGCTGGCCGCCAGTCCCACCAGCACATCGCGGTGGCTGAAGTTCAGGTTCTGCAGATCCATCGCCCCCTGCGCTTTGTTGTCTTCCACGTTTTCCACGGCGCTGAGAATCGCTTTATGTCCGCCGGCGATGATCCCCACCACCTGCTCCGGGCGGGTGCCGAAGGTTGGCGGGCATTCGCTGGCATCGAGGATCCCCAGACGCCCTGAGGTACCCGCGCCGATATAAATCAAGCGGCCACCGGCCTGCAGCGCCGTCGCGACCTTATCCACCACCTCGGCAATCTGCGGCAGATAGGGCGTAATCGCTTGGGCTACCTGCTGGTCTTCCTGGTTTATCACCGTCAGCATGTCGAGGGTGGAGAGGGTGTCAATGTTGGCGCTGTTGGCGTTGCGTCGCTCGGTCAGCAGTTTGCTCAGGTCGATACTCATAGAAACCTCGTTATTCTCAGTGGCGCGCAGTATAAGGAATTATTTATTCCTTTCCTGTGAAGAGTATCACGATTAGTACGCGGAGAATAATAGGAGAATGGTAGGTATGGCGGGAAATAGTGCGGTAATAAATCTGGAATATTTTATTACCGCAGCAGGAGATTAGCGCGCGCTGCGCGGTTTGCTGAGGCCCAGCAGCAGCGCCAGCAGGTAGCAGATGGCCATCGCGAGGCTCATTTTCAGCATCGTTTCACCGCCGAGGCCTGCCAGCGGCGCGGCGATGCCGCCGAAGACAAACATCAGGGTGCCCATCAGCGCGGACGCGGTCCCGGACTGCGCGGCATCGACGGCGCTCATCGCCTCCGCGCCAGCGACGGTGCTGATGCCGCTCATCAGCGACACGGTAAAGAACAGGCCGACCAGCGCCAGCACCGGCAGCTGCAGCCAGGCAAACAGCAGCATGATCGCCGCACAGCTCACCGCCAGCGTCAGGCCGCCGCGCAGCAAGCTTTCGGCGCTAAAGCGGCGCGCCAGGCGGGAAAAGATCATCGCCGCGATAATCAGCCCGATACCGTTCAGACCGAACAGCAGGCTGAACTGCATGGCGCTCATGCCGTATTCGCTTTGCATCACGAAGGAAGAGGAGCCGATGTAAGAGAACAGCCCGGCCATCATAAAGGCCTGAATCAGGCAGAAGCGCAGAAAGCGGCGATTTTTCAGCACCGGCTGGCCGCGTTGCTGGCGGGCGGCATGCGTTGCTGTGGCCGGGCGCGTTTCCCGCAGGATCGTCAGGCTCATCACCAGCAGCACGCCGCCGATGGCGGCCATCGTCCAGAAGAGAATTCGCCAGTCGAAGGCGGTGATAACGTAGCCGCCCAGCACCGGGGACAGCACCGGCGCAATGCCGTTCACGGTCATCAGCAGGGCGAAAAATTGGGTCAGCAGGGTGCCCTGGTATTTATCGCGGGCGATGGATCGCGACAGCACCGAGCCGCCGGCGCCGGCGAAGCCCTGTAAAAAGCGCCAGACAATCAGCATGTTGATATCCCGGGTCAGGGCGCACATCGCCGAAGCAAAGATAAACAGCAGCAGCGACAGCACCAGCGGTTTCAGGCGGCCAATGCGATCGCTCAGCGGGCCGAAAAACAGCTGACCCAGGCCGAGGCCAATCAGCGCGGCGGTCAGCGACAGCTGGGTCTGGGTGCTGGTGGCCTGCAGCTGCTGAGTGATCTCCGGCAGCGCCGGCAGATAAAAATCCGTGCACAGCGGGCCGATACCCGACAGCAGGCCGAGGATCAGCGCCCAGGAGAGGGAAACACGTGACATAACGATTCCTTACAGAAGCCGGGCGCGGCCGCCCGGCGGGTGAAATTAACTGGCGCCGCCGCCCAGCGACTGCCAGAGGGTGATCCGGTTATTGAGGTCGGTCTGCTGCAGGGACAGCAGCGTCGTCTTCGCCGACCACAGCGTGCGCTGGGCCGTAAGCACCGACAGATAATCGCCGACTCCGGCCTGATAGCTCTTCATGGCGATATCCAGCGATGTCTGCTCGGCGGCGACGTACTGCCGCTGGGCATCGAGCTCTTCGCTCAGCGTTTCCCGGCGCGCCAGCGCATCGGCAACGTCCTTAAAGGCGCTCTGAATCGATTTCTCGTAGGTGGCGATCAGCCCCTTTTTCTCCGCTTCCGCATAGCGCAGCTGCGCCAGGTTGCTGCCGCCGGTGAACAGCGGCAGGCTGATGGAGGGGGCGAACGACCACACCTGCATCCCGTGGCTGAACAGCGACGACAGCGAGTCGCTGCCGACCCCGGCGCTGGCGGTCAGGGAAATCGACGGGAAGAAGTTCGCCCGCGCCGCGCCGATATCGGCATTGGCGCTCTTCAGATTGTGCTCCGCTTCCTGAATGTCCGGCCGGCGCAGCAGCACCGACGACGACACGCCCGCCGGCACCAGCGCGATGCTGTTATCCCCGAGACTCTCGAGGGTGCCGGGCAACAGGCTCTCCGGCACGGTTTCCCCCGCCAGCAGGTTAATGGCGTTTTTATCCTGCGCCACCAGCGTGCGATAGCTGGCGACGCTGGCGCGCGCCTGCTGATAGACGCTTTCCGCCGAGCTTACATCGCCGGCGGAAGCGGTACCCACCGCCATCTGGCGGGCGACGATGTTGCGCGAGTTTGCTGCGCTGTCCATGGTCTGCTGCGCCAGCGCCAGATTGCTGTTATCCGTCGCCAGCGTCACCCAGGCGGTGGTCAAATCGGCAATCATCGTCAGCCGGGTATTCTGCGCGGTGAATTCGCTGGCAAGCCAGGTTTCGCGCGCCGCGCGCGACAGGCTCTGGTTCTTGCCGAACAAGTCCAGTTCGAAGCTGGAGACCGCGCCGTCGGCCTGCGAAGCGGAGCTCAGGCCGCTGGCTACCGTTTTGCTGCGGGTATGGCTCAGCTCGGCATCGACAGTGGGAAACAGCGACGCCCGCGTCTCGCCGTACTGGGCGCGCGCGGCCTCGATATCGGCCAGCGCTTTTTGCACATCGCGGTTGCTGTTCAGCGCGAGACTGACCACTTTTTTCAGCCGCGCGTCATTGACCACTTTCTGCCAGTCGCCGACCACCGCCGTCGATTCGCCGTGCGCCCCGGGCAGGGTGGCCGGCACCGGCGCGGCCGGGCGATCATAATGCGGGTCAAGCGAGACGCAGCCCGCGGTCAGGAGCGCGATAAACATAAAACTCAAACGAAACATACCTTACTCCTGAGAAGGACGTTGGCGGGTGAAGAGACGTTTCACCAGCACGAAGAACAGCGGTACGAAGAACACCGCCAGCAGGGTGGCTGTCAGGGTGCCGCCGATGATGCCGGTGCCGATCGCCACGCGGCTGTTGGCTCCGGCGCCGGTGGCGATGGCCAGCGGCAGTACCCCGGCGATAAACGCCAGCGAGGTCATGACAATCGGGCGCAGACGGGTCTGCGCGGCGCGGATCGCCGCCCGGGAGAGCGAATACCCCTCATCCACGGCGGATTCAGCGAACTCCACGATCAGGATGGCGTTTTTCGACGACAGGCCGATGGTGGTCAGCAGCGCCACCTGGAAGTAGACGTCGTTGCTTAAACCGCGCAGCGTCGCCGCCAGCGCCGCGCCGAGCAGGCCGAGCGGGATAACCATGATCACCGAGAACGGCACCGACCAGCTCTCATACAGCGCCGCCAGGCACAGGAACACCACCAGAATCGAGATGGCGTAGAGGCTCATCGCCTGGCCGCTGGCGAGCTTTTCCTGCAGCGAAATGCCGCTCCACGCCCAGGTGGAGCCCGCCGGCAGGCTGTCGGCCAGCTTTTCCATCTTGTCCATCGCCGCGCCGGAGCTGAAGCCGGCGGCGTTTTCGCCCTGGATCTCAAAGGCGGCGGAGCCGTTGTAGCGCACCAGGCTTTCCGGGCCGTATTGCCAGTGGGTGGTGGCGAAGGCGGAGAACGGCGTCATGCTGTTATCGCTGCCGCGAACGAACCATTTGCCGAGGTCCGACGGCACCGCGCGCGCGTCGCTTTCGCCCTGGATATAGACCTTTTTCACCCGGCCGCGATCGATAAAGTCATTCACGTAGGTACCGCCCCAGGCGCTGGAGAGCGTATCGGTCACGTCGCTCAGCGACAGCCCCAGCGAGACGGCTTTGTTGTTATCGATATCCACCTGCAGCTGCGGCATCTGCGGCAGATCGTTAGCGCGCACCGACTGCAGCTCGCTGCTCTGGTTGGCCGCCGCCAGCAGCTGGCTGCGCAGCTTCATCAGACTGTCGCGGTCAGTACCGCCGCTGGCCATCAGCTCGAAGGTGAAGCCGTTGCTCTGTCCGAGGCCGTCCACCGACGGCGGGGTCATGGCGAACAGGGTGGCGTCGCGGATCGTCCCCAGCTCTTTGGTGGCGCGCAGGGCAATGGCCTGGGCGGTATTGTCGTCCCCTTTGCGCTGCGACCAGTTTTTCAGCGACACGAAGGCCATCCCGGCGTTCTGGCCGCTGCCGCTAAAGCTGAAGCCGTCGACGGTGAAAATGACGTCGGTATTGGCTTTCTCTTTGGTGAGGAACCAGTCGGTCACCTGGCGGCGCACCTCAGCGGTACGCACCGCGGTGGCCCCGGCGGGCAGGGTGTACTGGACCATGATCTCCCCCTGGTCCTCCACCGGCAGGAAGCTGCCCGGCAGCTTCCACATCGCCAGCGCCATCGCCCCGCAAATCAACGCGTAAGCGCCCATCATCACTGCGCCCCGGCGCAGGCCGCCGAGTACGCGGCGCTGGTAGCCTGCTTCCGTGCGCCCCCACAGGCGGTTAAAGGCGCCAAAGAACCCTTTGGTGTGCGGTTTGGAGTGGCTGAGCAGCGCGCCGCACAGCGCCGGGGTGAGGGTTAGCGCCACCACCACCGACAGCATCATTGCCGAAATAATGGTTACCGAGAACTGGCGATAGATGACCCCGGTCGATCCGCCGAAGAAGGCCATCGGCAGGAACACCGCCGACAGCACCAGGGCTATCGCCACCAGCGCGCCGGAGATTTCGCCCATCGATTTTTCGGTGGCTTCGCGGGCGGGGAGCCCTTCGTCGCGCATAATGCGCTCGACGTTTTCCACCACCACGATGGCGTCATCCACCAGCAGGCCGATCGCCAGCACCATGGCGAACAGCGTCAGGGTGTTAATCGAGTAGCCGAACAGCGCCAGCACCCCAAAGGTGCCAAGCAGCACCACCGGCACCGCCACCGCCGGAATGAGCGTCGCGCGGAAGTTCTGCAGGAACAGATACATCACGCAGACCACGAGAATGATCGCTTCGAACAGGGTCTGAATCACATCCTCGACCGAGATTTTGATGAACTCGGTGCTGTCCTTCGGATAGGCGATATCGTAGCCCTGCGGCATCTGACGCTGGAATTCGGCGATTTTGCTTTTCACCAGGGTAGCGGTATCCAGCGCGTTGGCGCCGGGGGCCATCATCACCGCGATCCCGGCGGCCGGATGGCCGTTCAGATTGGCGGTAGCGGTGTAATCCTCGCTGCCCATCTCCACCCGCGCGACATCGCTCAGGCGCACTACCGAGCCGTCGGCCTGGCTTTTCACGATGATCGCTTTGAACTGGTCAGGGGTTTGCAGCCGGGATTGCGCGCGCACGGTGGCGGTCAATTGCTGGGCATTGGACGACGGTAGCGCGCCGATTTTACCCGCGGAAACCTGCACGTTCTGCGCCTCAATCGCCGACTGAACGTCGGAAGGCATCAGCGAGTAGGAGGCGAGTTTGGTCGGGTCCATCCAGACGCGCATCGCGTATTCGGCGCCGAATACCTGCAGGCTGCCGACGCCCTCCACGCGCGCCAGCGGGTCCTGCATATTGCTGACCAGCCAGTCGGAGATATCGGAGCTGGTGGCGCGGTCGGTTTTGTCATATACCGCGAGGATCAGCAGGAAGCTGCTCTGCGATTTTTCCACCGTTACGCCGGACTGCTGGACTTCGCTCGGCAGCCGCGATTCCGCCTGCTGCACTTTGTTTTGTACCTGCACCTGGGCGGTGTCCGGGTCGGTTCCCTGCTCAAAGGTGACGGTGATGCTGACCGAGCCGTCGGAGCTGCTGGTGGAGCTGAAGTAGAGCAGATGGTCGAGGCCGGTGAGCTGCTGCTCGATGACCTGGGTGACGCTGTTCTCCAGGGTTTCGGCGGACGCCCCGGTATAGGTGGCGGAGATTTTCACCGCCGGCGGGGCGACGTCCGGGTACTGGCCTACCGGCAGGGTGCGGATCGCCAGCACCCCGGCGAGCATAATCAGAATGGCGATCACCCAGGCAAAGACCGGGCGACGCACGAAGAAACGGGAGAACATTAGGCGTTGCCTCCGTTATTGTTGACGGCGACGGCCTTCACTGTCTGTCCGGGGGCCACTTTACCGGTGCCTTCGACAATCAGCTTGTCGCCCGCTTTCAGGCCGCTCAGCACCAGCCATTTATCGCCGTAGGTGTCGCCGGTTTCCACGGTACGCTGCTCAACTTTGTTGGCGGCATCGACCACCAGCGCCGTGGCGTCGCCTTTGGCATCGCGGGTGATCCCCTGCTGCGGGGCGAGGATCGCGTCGTTCATGATGCCTTCATCGATGCGCGCGCGGACGAACATCCCCGGCAGCAGGACGTGCTGCGGGTTGGGGAAGATAGCGCGCAGGGTCACCGAGCCGGTAGATTCATCGACGGCGACTTCGGTGAGCGCCAGACGCCCTTTTTCGGGATAGGTACTGCCATCTTCCAGGGTTAACGTCACGCTGAGGGTGTCGCTGTTGCTGGCCAGGCTTTGCTTGCGTAAACGCAGGAGATCGACGCTGGATCGCGTCAGATCAACATACATGGTGTCGAGCCCGCGGATCGTCGCCAGCGCGGTATCCTGATCGGCGGAGACCAGCGCCCCCGGCGTAACCGACGAGATGCCGATGCGCCCGGCAATCGGCGCGGTGACGGTGGTCCAGTTCAGGTTAATGCGCGCGCTCTCCAGCGCTGCTTTCTTCGATTCCACGCTGGCCTTGTCCTGGGCGCAGGTGGAGGCGGCGTCGTCAGCATCCTGGCGGGAAACGCCGTTATCCCTGACCAGCGACGCGTAGCGCTGGGCCTTCTGGCAATCGGAGACCACCAGCGCCTGGGACTGTTTCAGCGCCGCCGCCGCTTCGTTCCAGGTCGCGCGATAGCTGGAGGGATCGATCTGGTAAAGGGCCTGCCCGGCCTTCACCATATCGCCTTCGGTAAACAGGCGTTTCTGGATGATGCCGCCCACCTGCGGGCGAACTTCGGCGCTGAGCGAGGCGGTGGTGCGGCCGGTGAGCTGGCTGACTACCGGCACCGGCTGGCTTTGCAGGGTGACCACGCCCACTTCCGGCGTGGGTTGCTGCGGAGCAGATTTCTGCGCATTATCGCATCCGCTAAGGAGAAATAATGCTGTCGCGATGGGAGCTATGATGTATTTCATTATATTTTCTCAAGATATAAGACGTCCGCCCCGTTTATTTAAAAACGAGGGAATAGGTTGGGCGCTGAGGCATTTTCGGGTGAGCGAAAATGACAAAAAAGGAACACAGATGTTCCTGAACGTGATTGTTATTGTGTCTCCGCTGAAGCCAACCTCTTCGGTCTTCAGGAGGTGAAAAGCGCATCTCCTCTGGTTTTGTGGTGAGAATGATCATTCTCATTTTTCCCCATTATACGATCCGTCGCGATAATGGAAAGGTTTTTTTGCTTACTTTTAGAACGCAAAAAATTAAGGCAAATAATCATGGAGAAAATAAGAATATTTTGTGAAAGTGGAGAGGGAAAATAACCATTCGGCAGCGCGATACTGGAGATAGTTAATGACACTAATCATTACAAAAAGCATTAATCCCGACGATCAACAAGAATTGCTTGCCGGTCTGCGGCAGTATAATCAGCAGTATCTCGATGCGGCGCAGTTTGGCGATCTGGGGATTTACTCGCGCGATGCGCAAGGGGTAATGCAGGGCGGGCTGATTGCCAAACGCAAGGGCAACTGGCTGTGCATTGAGTATCTGTGGGTTAGCGAGACGACGCGCGGGCGCGGGCTGGGGAGCGAGCTGATGCAGGAGGCGGAACAGCAGGCGCAGGCGCAAGGCTGCAGCCATCTGCTGGTGGATACCTTTAGCTTCCAGGCGCTGCCGTTTTATCAGAAATTAGGCTATCAGCTGCAGATGTCGCTGCCCGACTTCCCGCACGCAGGCATGCAGCGCCACTATTTGTCGAAGGCGCTGTAACGATCCTGGTATCCCCGGGCGGTCAGGTACCGTACCTGTGGTTGTGCCGGATGGCGGCTGCGCCTTATCCGGCCTACGGTTCGTGCGACCTGTTGTTAATTTAACCACATGCGCGACTGAAACTGCCGGTGCTGGCGGCCTCAAAATCGCTGAGACGTTCCCGGAAGGCCGGGGCAGCCCGCATGGATGCGGGCTGAGGGCCGTGTTTTGCAGGGACGCTGCCTCGGCCCGACCCGAAGCCTGCAGGGATAAGTCGAAGGGACCGCGTAGCGGCGATTTTGCTGGCCGGAGCCCGGGGGGACAGGGGGCGGCGGCGACTGGCCGCCCCCTGTGCGCTCCCTGCGGCATAAGAGACATAACGCAGAAGATCAACCGGGAGCGCAATCTGCCGGGAATTAACATAGAAGTTGTAGCCCTGCTAAACATAGTGCGAACAGGGACATTTCCGGTTGTGCCGTTATTTCTGTAGCCCTGCTAAGCGTAGCGCGAGCAGGGAAAATCCCGGATGGCGGCGCGTGGTGTCTTATCCGGACTACAAAAGCGTCAAAACCACGCCTTAACCTCCAACGCCGTGGCCCATTAACGCCAGCGCGTGGCTGACGATGGTCTGACGGTTGACCGCCTGTAAACGCGGATCGCTGTGAATGCGTGAAAATGGCACCAGCACCAGGCTAATCACCGTGGTAAACAGCAGTTCCGGCGCCAGCGCCGGGTTAATTTTCCCCTCCTGCTGCCAGCGACGCACCGTCTCCAGCATCACCTGAAAACGCTCCTCGCCGAAGCGGGCATCCATATGCTGGCGCAGAATCGGCATCTCGCCGATGATCTCCTGCATCCACAGCGGCGCGAACCAGGCGTTTTTCTCCGCCATATGCCCCAGCGTTTCGACCATCATCGTCAGCGCCAGCACCGGGTCCTGTGGATGATCGACAAAGATGCGGCTGATGTGATTGCGCAGCGGCATAAAGCGCTCCTCAATCAGCTGAGTCACCAGCGCATCCCGCGAGCTGAAGTAGTAATGCAGCATCGCCGGCGTCACCCCGGCCTCTTTGGCGATGGCGTTCAACGATACGCGGCCCGCCCCGTCGCGGGCAAACAGCGTCAGGGCGATGTCCATCAACTGTTCGCGGTTGGCGGTACCCGGTTTTTTACCGCGCGGCCGACCCGGGCGGCGGGGAGCATCCTGATCCTTTTGTGCTGTCATGATAAGGCGATCTCTTGACCCGACTCATTCTTTCACTAAATATTAATTATGCATTTAATTAATTTCAAGCGAGCATTGCAATGACTTCTCAAGTCGCTAACCCACCGGTGCAGTCGATACGCCTGCTGTTCAGCGCATTGCTGCTGGTGATGCTGCTTTCAGCGCTGGATCAGACCATTGTCTCCACCGCGCTGCCGACGATTGTCGGCGAACTGGGCGGGCTGGACAAGCTTTCCTGGGTGGTCACGGCCTATATCCTCAGCTCCACCATCGCGGTGCCGCTGTACGGTAAATTTGGCGATCTGTTCGGCCGCAAAATCGTGCTGCAGGTGGCGATTGGGCTGTTTCTCGTCGGCTCCGCGCTCTGCGGGCTGGCGCAGAATATGACCCAACTGGTGCTGATGCGCGGCCTGCAGGGGCTCGGCGGCGGCGGCCTGATGGTGATCAGCATGGCGGCGGTCGCCGACGTCATCCCGCCCGCCAACCGCGGCCGCTATCAGGGGCTGTTCGGCGGCGTTTTCGGCCTGGCGACGGTGATCGGCCCGCTGATCGGCGGTTTTCTGGTGCAGCACGCCTCCTGGCGCTGGATCTTCTATATCAACCTGCCGCTCGGCATGTTCGCGCTGCTGGTGATCGGCGCGGTATTCCACAGCAGCAATAAACGCAGCCAGCATCAGATTGACTGGCTGGGGGCGATTTATCTCAGCATGGCGCTGCTGTGCATCATCCTGTTTACCTCGGAAGGGGGCAGCGTCCATGCGTGGAATGACCCGCAGCTGTGGTGCATTCTGGCCTTCGGCATCGTGGGGATCATCGGCTTTATGTACGAAGAGCGGATCGCCATCGAACCGATTATTCCGCTGGCGCTGTTCCGCAACCGCAGCTTCCTGCTGTGCAGCCTGATTGGCTTCGTCATCGGCATGTCGCTGTTCGGGTCAGTCACTTTCCTGCCGCTCTATCTGCAGGTGGTGAAGGAGGCGACGCCCACCGAGGCCGGGCTGCAGCTGATCCCCCTGATGGGCGGCCTGCTGCTGACCTCGATTATCAGCGGGCGGATTATCAGCCGTACCGGTAAATATCGCCTGTTTCCGATCCTCGGCACCCTGCTCGGCGTGACCGGCATGGTACTGCTGACCCGCATCACCATTCACTCGCCGCTATGGCAGCTGTACCTGTTTACCGGCGTGCTGGGAGCGGGTCTGGGGCTGGTGATGCAGGTGCTGGTGCTGGCGGTGCAGAACGCGATGCCAGCGCAGATGTACGGCGTCGCCACCTCCGGCGTGACCCTGTTCCGCTCGATTGGTGGCTCGATCGGCGTGGCGCTGTTTGGCGCGGTGTTCACGCACGTGCTGCAGAGCAACCTGCAACAACTGCTGCCGGAAGGCGCGGTGCTGCCGCCGGGAATGAATCCGGTGGCGGTCCAGCACCTGCCCGCGGATATCCGCCTCGACTACCTCGACGCCTTCGGCGCGGCGATCCACGCGGCGTTTCTGATGGCGGCCGGCATTATGGCGGTGGCGTTTGTCCTCTCATGGCTGTTAAAGGAGGCACCGCTGAAGACCGCGACGCATTAAGCGGCCCCGGCGATGCGCAGCAGTGCCTGACGCAGCGCCGGCGCGGCAAAATCGATAAATTTCCGCAGCTTAAGCGGCGCCAGATCCCGCGCGGTATACAGCAAATGGACCGGCGCCGGATCCGGCTCGACGTTTTCCAGCAGCAGACGGAGCTCCCCGTGGCGCAGGCCATCCAGCGCCTGATAATGCAGTAAGCGGGCCACCCCCACCCCCAGCCGCGCGGCATCGGCGGCGCTCTCTGGCGTGGTGACGGATAGCACCGGCGGCAGGTTAATCAGCTGGTCCTCGCGCTCAGCGGCGCGAAAGCGCCAGCCGCGATAGGGCATCGGCGATTCAATGCGGATGATCGGCAGCGCCGCCAGATCGCGTGGCCGCTGCGGCTCGCCGTATTTCGCCAGCAGCGCCGGATGGGCGCAGGCCACAATCCGCATGGTGCCGAGGCGGGTGGCCACCATGCTGCTGTCCGCCAGGTCGCCAATCCGCACCGCCAGATCGACATGGTCGCTCACCAGGTCGGCATTGCGATCGCTGAGCAGCAAACGGACGCGAATTAGCGGGTAGCGGGCGATAAATTCACTGATTACCGGAAGAACGTGCTGGCGTCCAAACATCGTCGGCGCGGAGATCACCAGCTCACCCTTTGGCTCCTGATATTCGCCCGTCGCCTGGCGTTCGGCGTTTTCCACCTCCTCAAGGATCCGCTGCGCGGCGGCAACATAATCGACCCCGGCGTCGGTGAGCGTCAGTTTGCGGGTGGTTCGCGCCAGCAGGCGCACGCCCAGCGCGCTCTCCAGTTCACCAATATGGCGGCTGACGGTGGTCAACGGCATATTCAGCGCCCGCGCCGCCGCCGACATGCTCCCCAGCTCGGTCACTTTCACCAGCAGCGCCATCGCGCTTAATCGATCCATTATTCTCCCGTTTTTCGGAAAGATGATTGCCATTTTACCCGTATTATCATTCTTCACAGTACAGTCCATGATGGCGCCAGACAACAGGAGGCGCTATGGCAGCAACCTTTCTCGATATCGCCATCACCCCGGACGTGATGGATGTGCAGCATGAAATGGGCAGCGACTCGCTGTGGCAAACGCCGCACAGTCGCCGCCAGGCCGACCGCTTCGGCGACAGCGAAGCGGGGATGATCGCCACCCGCGACAGCTTTTATCTGGCGACGGTGTCGCAGAGCGGCTGGCCCTACATGCAGCATCGCGGCGGCCCGGTGGGGTTTCTGCATCTGCTGGATGACACCACCCTGGCGATGGCCGATTTCGGCGGTAACCGCCAGTACATCACTACCGGCAATCTGCGCGGCAGCGACCGGGCCTGCCTGTTTTTGATGGATTATCCGCGCCGTGCCAGGCTGAAAATCTACGCCACCGTCGAAGTCCTGGCGGCAGAGGACCATCCGCAGCTGCTGGCGCAGGTGGCGCCGGCCAACTATCGCGCCCGCATTGAACGTCTTTTTCTTTTTCATTTGCAGGCGTTTGACTGGAACTGCCCGCAGCACATTACGCCGCGCTACAGCGCGCAGCAGGTGGCGGAGTACAGCCAGAACCTGCAGCAACGTATTCATGACCTGGAGCAGGAGAATCAGCGCCTGCAGCAGCAATTAGCCTCAAAAGGAGACTCCTGATGAATGAGCAACGTCCCCCGTTACCGCCGTTTACCCGCGACAGCGCTATCCAGAAGGTCCGCGCCGCGGAAGATGGCTGGAACAGTCGCGATGCCGAAAAAGTCGCTCTGGCCTACACCGTCGATAGCGAATGGCGCAACCGCAGCGAATTTGTCCACGGCAGGGGGCAAATTGTTGAGTTCCTGCAGCGAAAATGGCGCAAGGAGCAGCAATACCGGCTGATTAAGGAGCTGTGGGCATGGCAGGAGAATCGCATTGCCGTGCGCTTCGCCTATGAGTGGTGCGACGACAGCGGCAACTGGTTTCGCTCGTATGGCAATGAGAACTGGGAGTTTGATAAGCACGGACTGATGCAGACGCGCTACGCCTGCATCAACGACCTGCCGATCGCCGAAAGCGAGCGCCTGTTCCACTGGCCCCAGGGGCGCCGCCCGGACGATCATCCGGGGCTCAGCGATCTGGGGCTGTAAAACCGGCGCGGCGCAACGGATTAATCGGCTTTCGGGAAGTCGACCACCGTGTCGTTAACCCGGTTCACCATGTTGGTGAACAGGATGGCGCTGATGGCGCTGATAATCTCAATCACCTGCTGGTCGCTAAAACCGGCGTTGCGCAGCGCGGCGACGTCGGCTTCCGGCAGCGTACCGGTGGTGGTCACCAGGGTCTGCGCGAATTTCACCAGCGCATCAAGCTGCGCCTCTTCCGCATACTCCCCGCGGCGCAGGGCGTGGATTTGTTCGCTGCTGAAGCCGGCTTTTTTCGCCATCAGGGTATGCGCGGCCAGACAGTAGTCACAGCCGGTGGCTTCGCTGACCGACAGGTTAATCGCTTCCAGCTGTTGGGCGCTGAGGCTGCCTTTATGGAGCATCGCATTGTGCGCCAGCGCCTGCTGCAGCGCCGCCGGCGAGTGGCCGCCGATGGTGAGATAGGCGTTCGGCACTTTGCCCATCGCTTTTTTGATCCCGGCGAAAATATCGGCGGCTTTGCCGGTGGCGTCTTGTTCACGGATATCTGCTAAACGGCTCATGGTTAACTCCTGTTGTTATCGAGGGTGTGTTGGCAATGGGGTCATCTTAGGCGCTTGCCGCATGCTAGACTGGCGGTCTTCGTCTCACCTTTTTGTCTTATCGTCTCAGGAGAAGCATGGACAGTCTCAGTCATCTGCTGGCGCTGCTGGCGCCGCGCTGCGAAGTGAACCTGCACTGTCGCTTCGGCGGCCGCTGGCAGGCCGGGCACCAGCAAATGCGCAGCGGCGTGGTGCCCTGGCACGTGGTGCTGCGCGGCGAGGGGCGGCTCAACGTCGGCGGCCAGACTCATCACCTGCGCGCGGGAGATGTGGTCCTCCTGCCGCACGGTTCGCCGCATCTGATGGAGAGCCTGGTGGAGTGGGGCCAGGTGCTGCCGGTAGCGCACCGGTTTAACGGCACGGTGACGGAAATGCGCGCCGGCCCGGCGGAGGGGGCGCTGGAGATGCTGTGCGGCGAATTCTATTTTGGTCCGCACGTCAGCTGGCTGTTCAGTGAAGCATCGACGCTGATCCATCTCCATACCGATGCGCGTGAAGACTGCCCGGAGCTGGACGCGCTGCTTAATATACTGGTGCGCGAGAGCCTGGCGCAGCGTCCCGGCGGCAGCGCTATCGTGCGTAGCCTCGGCGATACGCTGCTGGTGCTCCTGCTGCGCATGCTGCTTGGCGAGCAACAGCCGCCCGGCGGACTGCTGCGTCTGATGAGCGATGAACGCCTGATGCCGGCGGTGCTGGCGGTGATGGCGACCCCGGAGCAGCCGTGGACGCTGGAAACCATGGCCGCCCGTGCCTTTCTTTCGCGGGCCACCTTTGCCCGTCATTTTGCCCGCGTCTATCACCTGACGCCGCAGGCGTGGCTGTCGCAGCTGCGAATGGCGCTGGCCGCCCGGCTGCTGCGCCTGGAGCGTCAGACCAACCTCGAGGTCATTGCCGAACGCTGCGGCTTTCAGTCGCTGGCGTCCTTCTCGAAGCGCTTCAAAATGCGCTATGGCGTGACGCCGGGTGAGTGGCGACGGGGCTAGCGCCTCGCGTTTCGCGAAGATGATTTTATTTCCAGTTGCGTGGTTTGCTGTTTATTACCCGACCCGAAAGTCGCTATAGTTTTGCACGAAAAAAACAATGACAGTCAGGACAGACAGGGTGAAGAGGATGAGATTACGTTTACGGGCCGCCGCCGCAGTGATGCTGGCGGGTCTGGCGCTGGTCGGCTGCGACCAAAAGGGTAATGACGCAAAACACATAAAGGTCGGTGTGATTAACGGCGCCGAGCAGGATGTGGCGGAAGTGGCGAAGAAGGTGGCCAAAGAGAAGTACGGTCTGGACGTCGAACTGGTGGGATTCAGCGGCTCGCTGCTGCCTAACGAATCGACCAACGCCGGCGATCTGGACGCCAACGTCTTCCAGCATCGGCCTTTCCTTGAGCAGGACAACAAAGCGCATAACTATCATCTGGTGGCGGTCGGCAATACCTTCGTCTTCCCGATGGCCGGCTATTCGCGCAAGATCAAGTCAGTCGCCGAACTGAAAGACGGCGCGACGATCGCTATCCCCAACGATCCGACCAATCTCGGGCGGGCGCTACTGCTGCTGCAAAAAGAGAAGCTGATTACCTTAAAAGCCGGGACCGGCCTGCTGCCGACGGCGGTGGATATCACCGATAACCCGCGTAACCTGAAAATTATGGAGCTGGAAGGGGCGCAACTGCCGCGCGTGCTCGACGATCCCAAAGTCGACGTGGCTATCATCAGCACCACCTACCTGCAGCAAACCGGGCTGTCGCCGGTTCGTGACGGCATCTTTATCGAAGATAAAAACTCGCCCTACGTGAACATCATCGTGACCCGGGAAGACAATAAAGACGCGGAAAACGTGAAGGAGTTTATGCAGTCGTACCAGTCGCCGGAGGTGGCGAAGGCGGCAGAGACTATCTTCAACGGCGGCGCGGTGCCGGGCTGGTAAGCCTACACACAGGGAGAGGCGCGTATGGTACGCCAACGGCAGGCTGACCTGCTGCTGATTGCCGCGACGGTGATTGCCGCCTGCGGCTGGATTTTTTCCCGCGAGGCGATCGCCGGCATGCCGGTATTCGCGTTCCTTGGGCTGCGCTTTTTCTTCGCCGCGCTGCTTCTGCTGCCGTTCTGCCGCGGTTTTCGCCCGCAAAAGCAGCACTGGCCAAAACTCATCATCAGCGGACTCTGGTTTGCGCTCAACCTCTGCCTGTGGATCTATTCGGTCTCCACGACGGCGTCGCTCGGCGAAGGGGCGTTTATCATGAGCCTGTCGATGATGTTCGTCCCGCTGACCGCGTGGGTGATGATGAAGGTGCGCCCGCCTCGCGCCTGGTGGGAGTGCCTGCCGATCGCGGTGGTAGGCCTGGGGCTGCTCAGTCTGCATATGCCGATAGCCTTCCACCCCAGCCAGGGCTGGTTTTTGCTGACGGCGCTGGTGCAGTCGATCTGGTTCTGTTACACCAGCCGCTGCGCGCGTGAAGTACCGCTGATCCCCCTGACCACCGTGCAGCTGGCGATCACCGGTATCGTCGGGTTGACCATCTCCGCTGCCGTTGAACGCTGGGACCAGCCGATGACCCTGCCGACTCTCGGCTGGCTGGTGGCCAGCATTGTCATCGCCACCAGCCTGCGCTTCGGTCTGCAGATGAAGGGGCAAAAGTACGCGGCGGTGGCCAGCGCGGCGATCATCATGGTGCTCGAACCGCTGCTGACGGTCATTGCCGCCGCGCTGTGGTACGGCGAACAGCTGCCGCTACAGAAGATTATCGGCGGCGTGCTGATCCTGGTGGCCCAGCTGTGGTTCCGCTGGCGGATGCTTAAGCCGTAAGCGGGCCGCTTCGCCGCTGCGCCATCAGCTGCAGCAGCGGCACCAGCGACAGCCCGTCCGGCATTTCGCCGCGGGCGATCAGCTGGTTTATCTCCTCGAAGGTAAACCAGCCGGTCTCCATCACCTCATCCTGATCTGCATCCATTCCCACCCAGCGTAAACCGGTAGCCAGCCAGGTAATAAACAGCTGATCGCTGCTGCCGTAGGAGGGGTTGAAGCGAATGATCTCCTCGACGCGTTGCGCCTGCCAGCCGGTCTCTTCCCGCAGCTCGCGCAGCGCGGCGACCGCCGGATCTTCCCCTTCATCGACGCCGCCAGAGGGAATCGCCCACACCACCTGATCGATCAGATAGCGGTAGTGGCGAATCAGCAGTACTTTCTCATCCTGGATAGCCACAATCCCCACCGCCGGGCGCGGGTAATGAATGGAATAAAAGTCGCGGCGCTCGCCGGAGGCGACATCAATCCCCACCTTACGCATGCTGAACCACGGCGTTTCGGCGATGACCTGCGGGTCGTGCATATCGGCGGCGGTCAGTTTCTTTTTCATCGTGCCACTCCTGTCAAAAATTGAGCCTTAAGAACAACATAGCCGGAGGCGGATGGCAACTGCCGCAGGTTGGCCCGATTTCATCGATCATTGTCCAAATGCCCCTGTTGAGCCAGGCTAGTACTCAGTACGATGTTCGTCAGATGACCCCACTGAGGAACACCAACATGAACATCACCCACATCCGTAATGCGACCCAGAGGATTGACTACGCCGGGAAAAGATTTCTCATCGACCCGATGCTGGCTGACAAGGGCGCCTGGCCAGGTTTTCCTGGCACTGCGCGCAGCGAGCTGCGCAATCCGCTGGTTGAGCTGCCGTTTTCCCGCGATAAAATTATCGACGTTGATGCGGTGATCGTCACCCATACCCATGACGATCACTGGGACGCGGCGGCGATCGCCGCGATCCCGAAAACCCTGCCGGTGTTCGTCCAGCATGAGGCCGACGCCGCGCTGCTGCGCAGCCAGGGATTTCAGGATCTGCGCCTGCTGTCGGCAGACAGCGAATTTGCCGGCGTGCGCCTGCAGAAAACCACCTCCGGCCAACACGGCAGCGACCGTACCTACGCGGTGCCGGCGATGGCTGAGCGCCTGGGAGAAGCCTGCGGCGTGGTGTTTCGCCATCCGCAGGAGAAGACGCTGTGGCTGATGGGGGATACCATCTGGCGTGATGACATTGCAGCCGACCTGCTGAAGCTGCGCCCGGACGTGGTGGTCCTCAACGCCGGCTACGCCCACGTCATCGGCTTTGGCCCGATAATCATGGGCAAGGAAGATCTCCTGAACGTGCACTTCGCCCTGCCGGAAGCGAAAATCATGGCTATCCACCTCGAGGCGGTCAACCACTGTCTGGTGAGCCGGGAAGAGATGCGCCAGTATGTGGTGGATAATCAGATTGCCGATGTGGTGAGTATCCCGCAGGATGGGGAAACCGTGGTTTATTAACATGCGCAAGGGGAAAGGACGATGAAACTCACCGACGTGGCGATTGTCGCTGTAGAGGGCTTTAGCCCGTTTCACTACGCCGTCCCCTGCATGCTGTTTGGCGATTCGGTCTCTGAAATCAAACGCTTTAATCTGCACATTTGCGCCGAGCGGCCGGGGCTGCTGCGCGCCCGCGATGGTTTTGCGCTGTACGCCACCGGCGATTTCGCCGCGCTGGAACAGGCGGATATCGTGGTGGTGCCTTACTGGGGCGAGGTCGATCGGCGTCCGCCGCAGGCGCTGCTTGATAGCCTGGTGCGGGCGCGGGATAACGGCGCGGAGATTGTCGGCCTGTGTCTCGGCGCGTTTGTCCTCGGCTACGCCGGGCTGCTGGACGGCAGGCGAGCGGCGACCCACTGGGAGTTCGAGCAGGATTTCCAGCGCCTGTTTCCGCAGGTGCAGCTGGATATCAATGCCCTGTATGTCGATGACCAGCGGGTGATCACCTCGGCGGGCACCGCGGCGGCGCTGGACTGTTGCCTGTACCTCATCCGCCAGCGTTTCGGCAGCCTCGCGGCCAACCAGATCGCCCGGCGGATGATTGTTTCGCCGCACCGCGAAGGCGGCCAGGCGCAGTTTATCGCCCAGCCGGTGCCGAAAAACACCCGCGATGCGCGAATCAACTGCCTGCTGGATTATCTGCAGCAGCATATTGCCGAGCCGCACAGTCTCGATTCGCTGGCCCGGGTGGTGGCGATGAGCCGCCGTACCCTGACCCGCCACTTCGCCAGGGCGACCGGGATGAGCATTACCGACTGGCTGACCGCCGAACGTCTGCGCCGCAGCCAGAGTCTGCTTGAGGCGGGCGATCTGCCGGTCGAGCAGGTGGCGGAGGCGGTGGGCTATCTTTCAGCGGTCACCTGGCGCCAGCAGTTTAAAGCGCGCTTTGGCGTCAGCCCGACGGAATGGCGGCGCACCTTTCGTCGCGGCGCTTAGCCGGCGAGGGTCGCACTGTCGATCACGAAGCGGTATTTCACGTCACCCTTGACCATTCTTTCCCAGGCTTCGTTGATCTCATCGCCGCGGATCAGCTCGATATCGGCGACGATGCCGTATTCGGCGCAGAAGTCGAGCATCTCCTGGGTTTCCGGGATACCGCCGATCATCGAGCCGGCAATTGACCGGCGGCGGAAGATCAGATTGAACACTTCCGGCGATGGATGCGGCGTGGCCGGAGCGCCCACGAGGGTCATGGTGCCATCACGTTTCAGCAGCGTGGTGAAGGCATCGAGATTGTGCGGCGCCGCCACGGTGTTGAGGATAAAATCGAAGCTTTTGACGTGGGCCGCCATTTCGTCTTCATTGCGCGACACCACTACGTCATCGGCGCCCAGCGCTCTGGCCGCATTACGCTTGGATTCCGAGGTGGTAAAGGCCACCACGTGGGCCCCCATGGCGTGGGCCAACTTGATCCCCATATGCCCGAGGCCGCCGATGCCGACGACGCCGACTTTTTTACCCGGCCCGACGTGCCAGTGGCGCAGCGGCGAGTATGTCGTGATCCCGGCGCACAGCAGCGGCGCGACGGCGGCCAGCTGCGCTTCGGGATGGGTTATCCGCAGCACGTAGTGTTCTTTGACCACGATCTGCTGGGAATAGCCGCCCAGAGTGTGGCCCGGCGCGTCCTGGGTCGGCCCGTTATAGGTCAGCACCATATGGTCGCAGTAGTTTTCCAGCCCCTCAGCGCACTCTTCGCACTGTTGACAGCTATCGACCATACAGCCGACGCCCACCAGATCGCCGACGGCGTAGCGCGAGACGGCGTTGCCGACCGCGGTCACCCGACCCACAATTTCATGCCCCGGCACGCAGGGATAGTGCGTTCCCGCCCATTCCGATCGCGCCTGGTGGAGATCGGAGTGGCAGACGCCGCAGTAAGCGATGGCGATCTGTACATCCTGTGGCCCCGGCTCGCGGCGGGTGATGGCCATTGATTCCAGCGGCTGGCTGGCGGAGTAGGTACCAATAGCATTGATCAGCATAGCGAAACCTCTTCTTGATGAATGGACTCAATAGAACGGGAGGGGAATGCGGGTGGTCAGTGGCATCGATAAGCGTAGCCTGGACTGGCCGAGATGCGAGGGGGAAAGCGGTTGAGAAACCCTCAGGCGCGGCGTTAGCCAGCGCAGTAAATAATAAGGTGGCCTTATCTTTATCGCCGCTAAGCCTTATAGGTATTTACGGCAAATAGTATTATTTATTCCTGTAGAATAAAGATAAATAGTTATTGCAGATAATGATGCTTACACTCTTTTTATCCCCGTAACGTCTTGTCTTTTATTCGTTATTTCACCTGTTGATACTATGATTCTCAACGAATCACTTTTTCAACCTGACCGATGGCATAAAACCATGTCGATACCTGCAGCCAGCCTCTCTACCGACCAGGCGTTACCGTCTTTTTATTACGGAAGACAGACAAAGCCGTTATTCGCGGTGGAATCCCTGTTATCTGCGTTCCTGCCCGCCAGCTCACCCTTTGCGCTGCCGCGATCGACCTATTATCGTTTTCCGCCGATCCAGGCTGAATCCGGATTAATTCTGCTCGAAGAGGGGATTGCCTCGCTATGCCATGCGGAAAACAACATGGTGATATCAACGATATTTTCCCCTTCGCTATTGGGATTAATCGATGGTTACGGCGTCTTTAACGGTATTCCGGAAAAACACCACTGCTCTCTGTTTGCTGAGACAGATTTGCGCGGACACTGGATAGCGCATCAGGCCGCGGTCGAGATCCTCAATGCGCAAAACTTGTGGCAGGAGATGGCCCATGTTCTGGCGCAGCGGCTGATGGTGTTGAGCATGCGTTCGCAGGAGATGATGGGGGTGGATTCTTACCTGATGGTGCGAACCCTGCTAACAGAGCTGGCGGACTATCCGGAGGCATATCGTCGCCAAATCAACGTCCTGAGCTTTATTCAGCGCCGTACCAACTTGTCGCGTAGCCGCATTATGTCGATTCTGTCGGAGCTGCGTAAAGGTGATTATATTACGATCCATCGCGGTGTGCTGAGGACCATTGCTCACCCGCTTCCCGCCCACTTTTAAGCCCGTGCGGCGGAGGGGCGTGATTTTCCCACCCCTCGTGAATCGAACCTGCTAAGGCTCAATCGCCGTCAGGTAGTCCAGCCGCAGCGGCTCAGCCAGCAGGGACTCCATCTGCGTCATAAACGCCTGAAAATAGGGCATCGCGACATGCGCATCGAGGGCGTCCTGTCCCTGCCACGCCTCGCGCATGTAGAAGGTGTCCGGCGCGTCGCGCAGCTGAAACAGGGCGTAGTCGAGATTGCCCGGCTCCTGTCTTGTCGGCAGGAGCAGCGCCTGCAGGGCCTGGCGCAGGGCGTCCGTCTGGCCCGGTTTCGCCTTGAGCACGGCGATAAGCGATATCATCTTAAAACCCCTCGAGCACAATCTTGCCGACGGCACGCCCGGTTTCCAGCTGGCGATGCGCTTTCTGCAGATTAGCGGCGGTGATGGCGCCGTAGTGTTCGCCGAGGGTGGTTTTGATCGTGTGGCTGTCGATCAGCGCCGCCACGCGGGTGAGCAACTGATGCTGGGCGATCATATCATCCGTCTCAAACATTGAACGGGTGAACATAAATTCCCAGTGCAGGGACAGGCTTTTCGCTTTCAGCGGCACCACGTCGAGGGTCTCCGGGTCATCAATCAGCGCCAGCTTGCCCTGCGGGGCGAGGGCGTCGATCAGCGCGTTGAAGTGCTGCTCGGTGTTGGTCAGGCTGGCGACATGGGTCACCGCGCTGATGCCAATGCGCGCCAGCTCGTTGGCGAGCGGCTTGCTGTGATCGATCACATGGTGCGCGCCCGCCTCGCGGACCCACTGCTGGCTCTCCGGACGCGAGGCGGTGCCGATCACCGTCATGGTGGTCAGTTTGCTGGCCAGCTGGGTCAGGATTGACCCCACGCCGCCCGCCGCGCCGACGATCAGCAGCGTGTCGCCCGCATTGCCGCCTTCCTTAACGCCGAGACGGTGAAACAGCAGCTCCCAGGCGGTGATCGCCGTCAACGGCAGCGCGGCGGCAGCGGCGTTATCGAGGGTGCGCGGTTTGTGCGCCACCAGGCGCTCGTCCACCAGCTGATATTCACTGTTGCTGCCGGCCCGGCCCAGCGCGCCGGCGTACCAGACCTCATCACCCGGGGCGAACAACGTCACCTCCTCACCGACGGACTGCACCACGCCAACGGCGTCCCAGCCCAGCACCCGCGGTGTGTCGCCCTGGAAGCCGGCGCGCACTTTGGTGTCCACCGGGTTGACCGAGATGGCTTTCACGGCGACCAGCAGGTCACGCCCGTGGGCGGTGGGGACCGGCAGGTCGATCTCAGTTAAAGAAGGGATGTTGTTGCCGTCAGCGGCGGCTTGAGTAATGGCGATAGCTTTCATAACTGCTCCGGTCTGTGATTCGGGTGAATGAAAAGATGACGCGATAGTAGACCGCTGCCGGGAGGGGAAAAATGGGCTAACGGCAATAACAGTTATATGCAGAAAGTGAAAATCAGCCCACCTGATAGAAATCGAGCATTACCCCATCCTGGGTCCGGCCACCGGCGCAGATAAACAGCGAGGTGGTTAGCCAGCTGAGCGCGGGAGCATCCACCTCAAAGGTGGGCACGGTGCGAAAATAGATGGCTTCTGGCGGAATATCGCTAAAAAAGCGCATATCGTCGGCGAATAGCTGGTCATGATACTGGGCCGGCACCCGGCGGATGCCATTGTTTTCCACATAGACCGTGCCTTCCGCCACCTGCAGGGCATAGCGGGCGGACAGCCTGCAGGTGCCGTTGGGTTCGATTATCTGGCTGTCGACGCCGCCGGGCAGCACGTGGCCGCGAAGTTGACCCGAGACGCTGCCGCCGATAATCGGGATCAGCTGGCGCTTACCGGTCTGCGGGCTGCGGGAGACAATTATCGGTTTATCAACCTGGATGGTAATGGAAAAACAGTGTCTGAGTTCGGGGGTCATTATGGCTCTCCTGTTTCGGTTGGCAACGGCACGCGGCCACCGCGCCAGTGTAACGGGTTTGCGAGAGACAAAATAACGCAGGGTTTGGATGAAAATGATTGGCTGGGATGATGAGTTTGGGGGTGCTCAGGTTGGTATGGCGTGGCTTTGGGGGAGCAGAGGCAAACTGGCGGAAGATCACAGGAGTTGAACCTGCCCGGGACCGCTGGCGGCCCCAACTGGATTTGAAGTCCAGCCACCTCACCGGAGATGACGATCTTCCGCGCCTCGATTGCTACATGGAGGCGGGGCGCATTATAGCTACTTTCAGCCGTTTACCACATACCTAAACGCACTTTTTTACTGTTAAAACTGGACTTTACAGAACAGTCCTGGACAAATCCTCACAAAATCCGTGAGTTACACTTTTTCACTCCCTGATTCCCTACCACGATCACAGAAAACAAGAAACGTAATCTGATAACGAGATATCGCAATTCATCTTACTGCGGCAAAGGTTTACAAAAATCGTAACCGGTACCAATCCGCGGTGCCGCTAAGGGAATAGTGCGCATATGAAAGATCACATTTTGTCCGTCAAAGAGAAAATTGGTTACGGCATGGGTGATGCCGCCAGCCACATTATTTTTGATAACGTCATGTTGTACATGATGTTTTTCTACACTGATATTTTCGGTATCCCCGCCGGCTTTGTCGGCACCATGTTCCTGCTGGCGCGCGCGCTGGACGCGATTTCCGACCCGTGCATGGGCCTGCTTGCCGACCGCACCCGTAGCCGCTGGGGTAAGTTCCGCCCGTGGATCCTCTTCGGCGCTATCCCGTTCGGCCTCGTCTGCGTGCTGGCCTACAGCTCGCCGGATTTAAGCCACAACGGCAAGCTGATCTACGCCGCCGTGACCTACACGCTGCTGACCCTGCTCTACACCGTGGTGAATATCCCCTACTGCGCGCTGGGCGGCGTGATCACCGACAACCCCACGCAGCGCATTTCGCTGCAGTCCTGGCGCTTCGTGCTGGCGACGGCGGGGGGCATGCTCTCCACCGTGCTGATGATGCCGCTGGTCAACTTTATCGGCGGCGAAGATAAAGCGCTCGGCTTCCAGGGCGGCATCGCGGTGCTGTCGGTGGTCGCCTTCCTGATGCTGGCCTTCTGTTTTTTCACCACTAAAGAGCGTGTCGAAGCGCCGCCGAGCAGCACTTCGATGCGTGAAGACTTGCGCGATATCTGGCGCAATGACCAGTGGCGGGTGGTTGGCGTGCTCACCATCCTCAATATCCTCGCGGTCTGCGTTCGCGGCGGCGCGATGATGTACTACACCACCTGGATCATGGGCTCGGCGGCGCTGTTCACCGTCTTCCTCACCACCTACTGCGTCGGCAACCTGATTGGCTCGGCGCTGGCGAAACCGCTGACCGACTGGAAATGCAAAGTCAGCGTCTTCTGGTGGACCAACGCCCTCCTGGCGGTGCTCAGCGTGGCGATGTTCTTCGTACCGATGGACGCCGAAATCACCATGTTCGTCTTTATCTTCATCATTGGCGTACTGCACCAGCTGGTGACGCCAATCCAGTGGGTGATGATGTCCGACACCGTCGACTACGGCGAATGGTGTAACGGCAAACGCCTGACCGGCATTAGCTTCGCCGGCACCCTGTTTGTGCTCAAGTTAGGGCTGGCGCTGGGCGGCGCGCTGATCGGCTGGATGCTGGCCGGCGGCGGCTATGACGCCGCCGCTAAAACCCAGAACAGCGCCACCCTCACCATCATTATCGCCTTGTTCACCCTCGTTCCGGCGGTGTGCTACCTGCTGAGCGCGGTGATCGCCAAACGCTACTACACGCTGAAAACGCCGTTCCTGAAAAAAATGATGGCCGAGCTGGCCGAGGGCGCGCGTCGCAACGAACAAGATTTCATCGCCGCCCCGATCGATAAAGAATGGCAAAACTAAGAGGACGTTTTAATGAAAATCAGTGATGGAAACTGGCTCATTCAACCAGGGCTCAACCTGATCCAACCCGTACAGGTTTACGAGGTGGAACAGCAGGGGAATGAAATGGTGGTCTATGCCGCGCCGCGCGATGTTCGCGAACGTGCCTGGCAGCTGGATACGCCATTGTTCACCCTGCGCTTTTTCTCGCCTCAGGAAGGGATAATCGGCGTGCGCATGGCGCACTTCCAGGGCGCGCTGGATAACGGCCCGCACTATCCGCTGAACGTGCAGAAAGACATCCATGTCGAAATAGAAAATACGGCCGGGTTCGCCGAGCTGAAAAGCGGCAACCTCAGCGTGCGCGTCACTAAAGGTGAATTCTGGGCGCTGGATTTTCTGCGCGACGGCGTGCGCATCACCGGTAGCCAGTTGAAAAACAACGGCTACGTGCAGGATAGTAAGACCCAGCGCAACTACATGTTTGAGCGCCTCGACCTCGGCGTCGGCGAAACCGTCTACGGCCTCGGCGAGCGCTTTACCGCGCTGGTGCGCAACGGCCAGACGGTAGAAACCTGGAACGAAGACGGCGGTACCAGCACCGAGCAATCCTACAAAAATATCCCCTTCTATCTGACCAACCACGGCTACGGCGTGCTGGTCAACCATCCGCAGCGCGTCTCCTTCGAGGTGGGCTCGGAGAAGGTCTCTAAAGTCCAGTTCAGCGTTGAAGGCGAATACCTTGAGTACTTCGTGATCGACGGCCCGACGCCGAAAGCGGTGCTTAACCGCTATACGCAGTTCACCGGCCGCCCGGCGCTGCCGCCGGCATGGTCGTTCGGTCTGTGGCTGACGACCTCGTTCACCACCAACTATGACGAAGCGACGGTAAATAGCTTTATCGACGGCATGGCTGAGCGCCATCTGCCGCTGCACGTCTTCCACTTCGACTGCTTCTGGATGAAGGCCTTCCAGTGGTGCGATTTTGAATGGGATCCGCTAACTTTCCCGGACCCGGAAGGGATGATCAAACGCCTGAAGGCGAAAGGGCTGAAGGTCTGCGTGTGGATCAACCCGTACATCGGCCAGCGCTCGCCGGTGTTCAAGGAGCTGAAAGAGAAGGGCTACCTGCTGAAGCGCCCGGACGGTTCGCTGTGGCAGTGGGATAAGTGGCAGCCGGGGCTGGCGATTTATGACTTCACCAACCCGGAAGCCTGCCAGTGGTACGCTGACAAACTAAAAGGCCTGGTGGCGATGGGGGTCGATTGCTTCAAGACCGACTTCGGCGAGCGTATCCCGACCGACGTCCAGTGGTTTGACGGTTCCGACCCGCAGAAAATGCACAACCACTACGCCTTCATCTATAACGAGCTGGTGTGGAAGGTGCTGAAAGAGACCGTCGGCGAGCAGGAGGCGGTGCTGTTCGCCCGTTCCGCCTCGGTGGGCGCGCAGCAGTTCCCGGTGCACTGGGGCGGCGACTGCTACGCCAACTACGAATCGATGGCGGAAAGCCTGCGCGGCGGGCTGTCGATCGGCATGTCCGGCTTTGGTTTCTGGAGTCACGATATCGGCGGTTTCGAAAACACCGCGCCGGCCCACGTCTACAAGCGCTGGTGCGCCTTCGGCCTGCTCTCCAGCCACAGCCGGCTGCACGGCAGCAAATCCTATCGGGTGCCATGGGCCTACGATGACGAGTCCTGCGACGTGGTGCGCCACTTCACGCAGCTGAAATGCCGCATGATGCCGTATCTCTATCGTCAGGCGGCGCTGGCCAACGAGTGCGGCACGCCGATGCTGCGCGCGATGATGCTCGAGTTTCCGGACGATCCGGCCTGCGACTATCTCGACCGCCAGTATATGCTGGGCGATTCGGTCCTGGTGGCGCCGGTGTTCTCCGAGGCCGGCGAAGTGCAGTTTTATCTGCCGGAAGGGCACTGGACGCATCTGTGGCATAACGATGAATTGCCGGGTAGCCGCTGGCATAAGCAGCATCACGATGCGCTTAGCCTGCCGGTCTACGTTCGTGACAACACCCTGCTGGCGCTGGGCAACAATGACCAGAAACCCGATTATGCCTGGCATGAGGGCACCGCCTTCCAGCTGTTCCACCTCGAGGATGGACGCGAGGCACGTTGTGACGTTCCGGCGGCAGACGGCTCGACGATTTTCACCCTGAAGGCCAGGCGCCAGGGCAACACCATCGCCGTGAGCGGCGAAGGCGAGGCCCGCGGCTGGACGTTGTGCCTGCGCAATATCCCGCAGGTCGCGGGCGTGCAGGGCGGGACTCAGGCCGGCAGCGAATGGGGTATGGTAGTGAGCGCCGAGGGCAATACGCTGACGATTACCCTGTAAAACACCATCTTAACGGCTGCAACCCTCTCCGCCAGCGGCGAGGGTTTTTTTATTTCATTTTTGTACAAAAAGTAACGTTCATTTCATAGTGGTGACTCAGGCCGCAGACGCTGTCGCCGAACGGTGTTAGCGTATTCTGCCGTTGAGAGGAGCCCGCCATGGACTTAGAAAATATCTTTCGTGACGTGAAGCTAAGCAAAACGGAAATGACCGTGCTGCGCTTTATTCAGAACGACCCGGAGCAGTGTATCCGCCAGGGAGTCCGCGCTGTGGCCGAACAGTGCTACAGCAACCCCTCTTCGCTGGTCCGGCTGGCGAAGAAACTGAAGTTCAGCGGCTGGCTGGAGCTGGTCTATTTCATCAAGTTCAATATCACCATGCCGAAGCTCGATGTCACCAACGATATCGACTACATGAGCGTTCAGCCGGAAGAAGCGCTGACGCCGCTGCTGGCAAGCCTTAAACAGCAGCGCATCCTGATCCACGGCAGCGGCTTTTCGCAGCTAATCGCCCAGTATATTTACAACAAGTTCCTCGTCACCGGCGTGAATGCCAGCCTGGCGCTGTGGCCCGATTATGAAATCCTCGAACAGAAAAACGCCGCCCGCTTCGACTCCATCTGGATCGTTTCTAAATCCGGGCGCAGCAGCTCGGCGCTTAACTGGGTGAAGGCCCTGGAGGGGAAGGAGATTAATCTGGTCTGCTTTACCGGCGACTATCAAAGCCCGCTGGCGCAGGCTGCGGATACGGCGTTTATTATTCACGACCCGCAGAAGTTCGACGATGATATTTACTGGAGCAACCCGTTTTTCGGCTACTGCATCTTAGGCTTTGAGCGACTGTTGAAGATGTGGTTTACCAGCCTACGTAGTAATAGTTAGCCCCCGCTAAGCGCGACGCGAGCGGGGGGAGTTCCCGGATGGCGGCTGGCGCCTTATCCGGGCTACCGGGTGATGCGGCAATTTTGCCGGGAGGCGGCTTACGCCTGACCCGGCCTACATAAAACACAAACCGCTCCGTTCGTAGCCCCGCTAAGCGCGGTGCGGGCGGGGGGAGCTCCCGGATGGCGGCTGGCGCCTTATCCGGGCTACCGGGTGATACGGCAATTTTGCCGGGTGTCGGCTTACGCCTGACCCGGCCTACATCAAATACAAACCGCTCCGTTCGTAGCCCCGCTAAGCGCAGCGCGAGCGGGGGAGTTCCCGGATGGCGGCTGGCGCCTTATCCGGGCTACCGGGTGAGACGGCTATTTTGCCGGGAGGCGGCTTACGCCTGACCCGGCCTACATAAAACACAAACCGCTCCGTTCGTAGCCCCGCTAAGCGCAGCGCGAGCGGGGGGGAATCCCATCGGCAATGCGGGTTACTGCCAGGCGGCGAATTGCTCATCGTCGAGATAGGCTTCGACCAGGGTTTTCGCCAGCGAATAGGAACCGATCAGCGGGTGCGCCATCAGCGCCCGCACCGCCAGCGATTTATCCTGCTGCAGGATTGCCGCCACCGCCAGCCGCTCATACTCCTTCACGCAGGAAATCATATTCTTCTGCGCCGTCGGCACCTTCACCGGCGTCACCGGCTTGAGGCCATCCCGGCTCAGGTCGCAGCTGATCTCGATCACGTCGTCAGGGCGCAAAAAGTCGAGCGTGTCGTGATTCTGGATCGATACCACGATACGCTTGGTGGTGGTGCTGTTCACCGCTTCCAGGATATCCAGCGCCACCCCGGCATAGCCGCCGGTGTCCGGCTCTTCGATAAACTGGCGCAGCGTCAGCGGTTCGCGGGTGTGGAATTTTTCCTGCTGCGACTCATTCTGCATATAGCTGTTTTCCCGGCGCAGGTAATGCTGCATCCAGATGGTGAAAGCGGCTTCCGGTTGCGTTCTGGCATCCACAGTGCGCAGCGCTTCGCGCATCTCCTGATTGATACGGGCGATCTGCTCTCCGCGCGTCTCGCCGGCTTCCTGAATCGCCTTCAGCGCCACCTCTCGATAGTAGTAATAATAGAGATATTCATTGAGGAGCTGATTATCGCAAAGCCGCACCAGCTCCGGGGAGAAGTACTGTATCGCCGTCTTCTGGTACAGTTCCGGGCTGGCGATCAGCCGTTCGGTTACCTCTTCCCCGCGTACGGTGAAGTGGGTAAACCATGAGAAATGGTTCAGCCCATAGCATTCCACGCTGAGGTCGCGTTCTTCACAACCAAGGATCGCCGGCAGTTCACGAATCAGCTCGGAGGGAGCATCGCAGATCCCATAGACCCGGCGCTTAAAACCGGACTTGATGATCGCTTCCGTCACCAGGCCTGACGGGTTGGTAAAGTTAAACAGAATGGCGTCTTCGGCGGCATGTTCTTCGATCAGCCGGCAATAGCGAAGGATCGCCGGGATCGAACGCATGGCCATCGCGAAACCGCCGGCGCCGGTGGTCTCCTGGCCGAGGGTGTTATGCTGAAGCGCAATGCGTTCGTCGCGAATACGGCTTTCGTCACCGCCAACCCGCAGGGTGGTAATGATATAGTTGGCATCCTGCAGCGCTGCGATCGGGTCGGTAGTGGTACTAAACTGAATATCCGGGCGAATAGTATTAAATACATAGCGGGCAATTTCGCCAAATATCGCCAGATTATCAGCAGAGTTATCGAGAAAAACCACTTCTGTTAAACCAATGCGGTGAGCGTTATAGGCCAGAGATTTCGCTAAAAATGCAGAGCGAACGCCGCCCCCGCCTAATACGGTTAATTTCATACAAACTCCTCATTAATTTTCTGCTAACCAGTTATCAACCCGGGAACGTACCTGTCCCACTTTGACGCCATAAATAACCTGAACTTCATTACGATTTCGTACGACGCCGTTGGCGCCGGTATTTTTTAATTGCGCGTCATCAACCCGCGCCATATCGCGCACGGCCACGCGCAGACGAGTAAAACAATTATCGACGGAGAGAATATTCTCCTTGCCCCCGAGGCCGCGGATAATGTCATCGGTGACCGACTGCGGTTGCGAGACTTTCTGGCGGTACTCTGCTTTGCTGTAAAGCTTCACGTTCTCGTCATCTTCCCGGCCCGGCGTTTTCAGATTCAGCTTCACCACCAGGGTGCGGAAAATCACGTAGTAAACGGCGAACTGGCCGATACCAATAAGGACATAGCCCGGCCAGCGCGTTAAGGAGACCGGCAGCGGCAGGTTATAGATCAGAAACTCGATCAGGCCCGATGCTCCCCAGGGACGTACGGTGAAAATGTCGCAAATGGCCTGCGAGGCGGCGGTTAACGTCGCGTGGATCACCCACAGCAGCGGCGAGACAAACAAGAAGGTGAACTCGATCGGTTCGGTGATACCGGTCAGCATCGAGGTGATGATCGCCGGCAGCAGGATCGCCTTCGCCATCACTTTCTTCTCCGGTTTCGCGGTGTGGTAGAACGCCAGCGAGGCGCCCGCCAGGCCAAAGATAGTGGTCATCCCTTGCTGCGAAAAACGTAATGCGTCGTTCATGACCGGCGTCAGGTCGGGGTGGCGCATATAGGCGAGGAAAATGGCCTGGGTCCCGGAGACCACCTGACCGTCCACGTGCAGGGTGCCGCCAATCTGGGTGAGCTGGAAGGGGGACCAGACGAAATGGTGCAGGCCGGTGGGGATAAGGAATTTTTCAAAGAAACCATAGACGAAGACCCCGGCGACCCCGGCATTTTTCATAAAACCGGTGAGCGCGGAGATGCCGTGGGTCATAAAGGGCCAAATCCAGGTAAAGGCGATGGCGTAGAAGATAACCACCGGCGTCATCGCCACCAGCGTCAGCTTGGCGCCGCCGTACATCGACAGCGCGCCAGGCAGCTCAATGGCAGAGACTTTATTGTGCACCCACGCAATCGTGCAGCCGAGAATAATGCCCAGGAAAACGCCCATATCCACCACCACAAAGCCCAGCAGCTGGGTTTGCCCGGTGCCATAATATTCACCGTTAATTTTTTCGGCGAGTCCGTGGGTGTGTTCCAGCCAGGAGTGGTTGGCACCAAGAAACATAATGAAGCACATCACTGCAACCAGCGCGACTTCGGTTTTTTTATCCTTTGCCAGGCCATAGCTAATGCCGACGCAAAATAATAAGCCGAGGTTGCCAAATAAGGGCCAAAAGGTGTCGCCGAGCATTTGCCCAAGCTGATGTAAGAAACTGGTTTCAGCAATTAATGTCGGATTAGTTAATACTGAACTGAGGGCCAGAATTAAGCCAATGACCGGCAAGAACAATACGGCGCCGATCATGGCCCGGGAGAATTTTTGCATATTCTCCAGAATACGCTGACGTATTTCAGGCATGATTGATCCTTTTATATTTTTGTAGGTACAGGGAGCGGTTTTTTATCGACTTCCAGTAATTTGGTTATAGCAATTCTGATATTTGAAAGGAACCAGTTGCGCTAAATAGGTACAGATAGCCGCGTATTGCACACAGGTTTCAGGACTCGCACCCTAACCCCCTCCCTGAAAGGGAGAGGGAGTGGCCAGAGCGGAGTTTGTCGGAAAGCATGCCCTCTCACCGTGAGGAGAGGGCCAGATAAGGGGGATTTTACTGCGGCGCGGCGGGGGCGGGGCTGACCTCGCCGTTGCGCATCGTTTGCGCCACCTGCTGTTTCTCCATATTCACGGCGCTGAGCTGCCCGTTAACCGTCGGTTTGAGCGGGACATCGGCCCGCACGCTGCCGCTGGCGGTCAGCTGGAGATTGCCGTCCCCGTTAATGGGAAGCGAAGGCCAGCCCCAGGCCTGCAGAATACCCAGCGGTACGCCGCGGCCGTTCAGGCTGAGATTAACCTGGCGCTGGGGTAGCTGCGATACCGCTGCGGTGGCCTGCAGAATGCCGCGCTCGGTGAAGGCGCTAAGCTCAGTGATATTGACCGTCGACGCCGTCGCGCTCAGCTTGAGTGACGGGCGGCGCACGTCTATCCGGTTAAAAGTCGCCGCCGCGGCGTTCAGCGTCGCGCTGCCGTTCCATACTCCCCAGCTGCCGTTTTTCACCAGCTGTAGCTCGCCGCCATAGCCATCGAGGGCGGTAATTTGCCACGGGAAGGCCGGGTCCACATCAATGATCAGGTTACGGCTGGCGCTGAATTTTTTCAGCGTCAGGCTTTGCAGCCAGGCCGGCATTGGCTCCATCCACAGCTGTTTCCAGTTCGCCGGCAGCGTGTACTCCAGTCCGGCGAAGGCGGTGTCGTCGAGCACCAGCGCGTTACCAGCGCGCAGCCAGTTGCCGGAGGTGCGCACCATGCCGCCCTCCCAGCGTGAGGTAAACTGGCGCAGCGCAATGCCCTGGGGAGAGAATTCAGCATTCAGAATCGGGTCGAAGAAGTGCAGCGAGCCGTAGATAAATTCGCTGGCGTTCATCGACAGCGTGCCGTCCTGGCTCTGCCAGCCGCCGTGGCTGAGCGTCAGGTTGCGCAGGCTCAGGTCGAGGTCGGTTACCGCCCAGTCCGGCCCCTGCAGGCGGGCGTCGGTGATATCCAGGCGGCCAATCTGCAGAGAGGGGACCGTGGTTAACGGCGCGAAAAAGTCGGCCAGCGAGGCGGGGCTCTGCAGTCGAATCTCATTGAGCTGGAGGTTATCCACCAGCCAGCTGCCGTCGGCGCTGCGTTTCGCATTGCCGGTTAAGGTGCCGCGGGCGACATCGGCGCCGAGGGTGGAGAGGGTCACTTCGCCCTGATCAATCCTGCCCTGAATCAGAACGTTGCTGGCTTCGACGCCATTGAGCGTCATCGAGCCCGCACTCATCTGGATCTGCGCCGTTTTCCCCAGCACATTGCCCGCTTCCGGCGTCCATGGGCTGACGCCGCCGGTGACGCGCTGCGCGCTGAGCGCCCAGCCGGTTTCCGGGCTGTTGAAAGCCATATTGCGCAACATCAGCCGGTCGGCAGCGAACGGCAGGTCGGCAGAGTGGGGTGACAGATTCAGAGTGCCGTCGTTAAGGACTATCTCATCCGCATGCAGCGGATCGCTAAACTGGCGGGTGCTGAAGCCAATATCGACCGTTTTTGCCACCAGGGTGGCCGGCTTGCCTTCCCGGCCAAAGGTGACGTTTTGCAACTGCACATGAAGAGGGGAGGAGAAATCGTGTTCCATCGCATCGAAGGAGACCTGCCAGCCGGTGCCATTGCTGAGCCAGGCGCTGGTCTGGCGGGCGCCCCAGTGGGTTTGCAGCAGGAACCACGCGCCAACAATGACGAGCAGCAGAGCGACTAGCAGCCAGAGAATCAGCTTTCCAAGAAATTTCATGGTCTTCCATTCTGTGAGATGCACATCACCGTGTTATGCCCGATTTAGGCGCACTTCTCAAGGCGGGCGTGGTTTATTTCCGTGATGAGGCAGGTCGTGGAGAGCGTCCCGGCCGATAGCACGACCGGGAGCGCGTCAGATCAGGCTTTTTCTGGCGGGAAAATTAAATTCAGAACAATCGCTGTGATACCACCGGCGGCAATCCCCGAAGAGAGCAGGTTTTTCAGCCAGTCTGGGGCGAACTGCAGGATCAACGGCTGCTGCGACACGCCGAGGCCCACTGCCAGCGACAGGGCGATAATCAGGATCGCCCGACGGTTCAGCGGCTCACGGGAGACGATGCGCACGCCGGACGCGGCAATGGTGCCGAACATCACCAGCGTGGCGCCGCCGAGCACCGGCTCAGGGATGTGCTGCACGAAGCCGCTCACCGCCGGGAACAGGCCGAGGACGATCAGCATCAGGGCGACCACAAAGCCGACGTAGCGGCTGGCGACGCCGGTCAGCTGGATCACGCCGTTGTTCTGGCCGAAGCAGGAGTTCGGGAAGGTGTTGAAGACCGCGGAAACAAAGGAGTTCAGGCCGTTAGCCAGCACGCCGCCTTTCAGGCGTTTCATATACAGCGGGCCGGAAACCGGCTGTTCGGAGACGTCTGAGGTGGCGGTGATATCGCCGATGGTTTCCAGGGAGGTGATCATAAACACCAGCATCAGCGGCAGCAGCAGGCTCCAGTCGATGCCGAGACCATAGTAGAGCGGCGTCGGCACGGTGATGAGGCTGCTGTTGGTCGGGGCGGTATTGGCTGGCAGCATATCGAGGAACCATGCCGCCAGATAGCCCGCCGCCATGGCAATCACCAGCGAAGCAATGCGCAAATAGGGATTACGCTGGCGGTTGAGAATAATGATCAGCGCCAGCACGATGCCCGCCAACAGCAGGTTCTTCGGCGCGCCGAAGGTGTGGTCGGCCATCGCCGCGTAGCCGCCGCCGATGGAAGTCAGTCCGACCTGAATCAGCGACAGGCCGATAATCATCACCACCACGCCGGAGACCAGTGGGGTAATGATGCGGCGCGCCAGGTGCAGGACGCGGGAGAGCACCATTTCCGTGCAGCTGGCCAGCATCAGGGTGCCGAACAGGGCGGCCATCATGGTGGGGACGTCGGCGCCGCCGGTTTTCAGCGCGGTACCGCCCATGATCAGCGGGGCGACAAAGTTAAAGCTGGTGCCCTGGATGGAGAGCAATCCGGAGCCGACCGGGCCCCAGGCTTTGATCTGAATAATAGAGGCGACACCGGAGGCGAACAGCGACATGCTGATGATATGTTGGGTATCTTGCGCCGGGAGACCGAGAGCCTGGCAGATTAACAGCGCTGGAGTGATCACCGCGACAAACATCGCCAGCAGGTGCTGGAAGGCGGCGAACAGGGTTTGCGGTAGCGGTGGGCGATCTTCGAGGCGGTAGATTAATTCGCTAGCTGATTTATGCGCAACCGGTTGCGCATTTTCTGACTCTGCGGTGTTAACGGACATCACAAGCAATCCCAAGGTGGCAAAGCGGGAATTTTATCGGACTGTAGACCAAAAGCAAACGTTTGCCAGCATTTGGTCATAAAAATTTATGCCGTGAATATGCGCAACGAGGTTATTAACATTTTGTATGCTAAATCGCATCATTAAGGATACAAAATATCTTTTTCTGTCATTTTTTCCGCCGTTCTGCGTAAAATCCCCTTCTGACTCCTCATGATGAGAAGCTAAAGACACCAGGAATTACGTCGCGTGTGAATGGATCATGCGCCCATAAGGAGCTTTTTATGTTTCACCTCGATACCTTATCGACGCTCGTTGCCGCAACGCTTGTGCTATTGCTCGGCAGAAAACTCGTGCAAACCGTTCCCTTCCTCAAGAAATACACCATTCCTGAACCTGTTGCCGGCGGTTTGCTGGTGGCGCTGGCGCTGCTGGTGTTGAAGAAAAGCATGGATATCGAAATTGATTTCGATATGAGTCTGAAAGACCCGCTGATGCTGGCGTTCTTCGCCACCATCGGTCTTAACGCCAACCTCGCCAGCCTGCGGGCCGGCGGCAAGGTGCTGGGCACTTTCCTGATCGTGGTGGTTGGCCTGCTGCTGCTGCAGAATGCCCTCGGTATCGGCATGGCGACGCTGCTGGGGCTGGATCCGCTGATGGGCCTGCTGGCCGGGTCGATTACCTTATCCGGCGGCCACGGCACCGGGGCGGCGTGGAGCAAGCTGTTCGTTGAACGCTACGGTTTTGCCAACGCCACCGAAGTGGCGATGGCCTGCGCGACTTTCGGCCTGGTGCTGGGCGGCCTGATCGGCGGTCCGGTGGCTCGCTACCTGGTGAAGCACTCTTCCTCTCCGGACGGCACACCGGACGATCAGGTGGCGCCAACCGCCTTTGAAAAACCGGACGTGGGGCGGGTGATCACCTCGCTGGTGCTGATCGAAAGTATCGCCCTGATCGCTATCTGTCTGACGGTGGGCAAGGTGGTTGCGCAACTGCTGGCGGGCAGCGTCTTCGAGCTGCCGACCTTCGTCTGCGTGCTGTTTATCGGCGTGATCCTTAGCAACAGCCTGGCGCTGGCGGGGTTGTACCGGGTGTTCGATCGCGCGGTATCGGTGCTGGGCAACGTCAGCCTGTCGCTGTTCCTCGCCATGGCGCTGATGAGCCTCAAGCTGTGGGAGCTGGCCTCGCTGGCGCTGCCGATGATTATTATCCTGGCGGTGCAGGCGCTGGCGATGGCGCTGTATGCGGTGTTCGTTACCTACCGGATGATGGGCAAGAATTACGATGCCGCGGTGCTGGCGGCGGGCCACTGCGGGTTTGGTCTGGGCGCAACGCCGACGGCGATTGCTAATATGCAGGCGATTACCGACCGCTTTGGCCCGTCACATATGGCCTTTCTGGTGGTGCCGATGGTGGGAGCGTTCTTTATCGACATCGTTAACGCACTGGTGATTAAGCTATACCTGCTGCTGCCAATATTTGGCTGATAAAAAACCCGGAGGCGGTGCTGCGCACCTGTCCGGGCTACAAGATCGTGCTGTTTGGGGTTTTGTAGCCCGGCTAAGGCGTTTACGCCGCAAGCCGGGAATACCTCCACAATCTTACGCTTCGTCGTGCTCTTCCCACGCTAACGCGCGTTTCACCGCTTTCTTCCAGCCGCTGTAACGATAGTTACGCTCAGTGGTTTCAATCCCCGGGCGGAATTCGCGCTCAATCACCGCTTTCTCCTGCAGCTCGTCCAGATTCTGCCAGAAACCGACCGCCAGACCCGCCAGATAGGCTGCGCCCAGCGCCGTCACTTCGCGTACTTCCGGACGCTCGACACGGGTGCCGAGGATATCGGACTGGAACTGCATCAGGAAGTTGTTAGCCACCGCGCCGCCGTCCACGCGCAGGGCGTGCAGACGAATGCCAGAGTCTGCCTGCATCGCCTCCAGCACATCGCGGGTCTGATAGGCGATGGACTCCAGCGTCGCACGGATAATGTGGTTGGAGTTCACGCCGCGGGTGAGGCCGAAAATCGCGCCGCGGGCATACGGGTCCCAGTATGGTGCGCCAAGACCAGTGAACGCGGGTACCACGTATACGCCGTTGGTATCCTTCACTTTGGTGGCGAAGTACTCGGAATCGAAGGCATCGCTGATGAGCTTCATCTCGTCGCGCAGCCACTGAATAGACGCGCCGGCCATAAACACCGCCCCTTCCAGCGCGTAGTTCACCTCGCCGCGCGGGCCGCAGGCGATGGTGGTCAGCAGACCGTGGGTGGAGGTGACCGCTTTTTCGCCGGTATTCATCAGCATAAAGCAGCCGGTGCCGTAGGTGTTTTTCGCCATCCCTTCTTTGACGCACAGCTGGCCGAACAGGGCCGCCTGCTGGTCACCGGCGATCCCGGCGATAGGAATACGGGTCCCGCCTTTACCACCGATGTTGGTCTGGCCGTACACTTCGGAAGACTTGCGCACTTCCGGCAGCATGGCGCGCGGAATGTCCAGCGCGTCGAGCATTTTGTCGTCCCAGTCCAGCTCGTGGATGTTGAATAGCATGGTACGTGAGGCGTTGGTGTAGTCGGTAACGTGCACGCGGCCCTGGGTCATCTTCCAGATAAGCCAGGTGTCAACGGTGCCGAACAGCAGCTCGCCGCGTTTCGCACGTTCACGGGAACCTTCGACATGGTCGAGGATCCATTTTACCTTGGTGCCGGAGAAGTAGGGGTCCACCACCAGGCCTGTGGCCTTGCGGATATACTCTTCCATCCCGTCACGCTTGAGCTGCTCGCAGATCTCCGCGGTACGGCGGCACTGCCAGACGATGGCGTTGTAGATGGGTTTACCGGTCTCACGCTCCCACACCACCACGGTCTCACGTTGGTTGGTGATGCCGATGGCCGCGATCTGATCGGAGTTGATATCCGCTTTGGCCAGCGCTTCGACCAGCGTTGAGCTTTGGGAAGCCCAGATTTCCATCGGGTCATGTTCGACCCAGCCTGGCTTAGGATAAATTTGTTCAAATTCTCGCTGGGAGACGCTGACGATATTGGCATCATGATCCATCACAACGGCCCGGGAGCTGGTAGTGCCCTGGTCAAGCGCAACGATATATTTTTTGTCGGTCATAGTCGGTGTCCCGTAGTCAGATTACAGCGAAGCTTTATGTTGAGTGGTGGAAGAGGAGGGGCTCTGTTGCTCTTCATCCACGCAGGTGTCGCAAGGCAGGTGACGGCCAATCAGCTTACGATAGCTGAATGCGCCCAGCGCCGCGCCGACCACCGGTGCGCACAGCGGCACCAGGAAATAAGGAATATCTTTGCCGCCGGTGAAGGCGACGTCGCCCCAGCCGGCCAGCCAGGCGAAAGCTTTCGGGCCGATATCACGCGCCGGGTTCATGGCGAAGCCGGTCAGCGGTCCCATGGAGGCGCCAATCACCGCAATCAGCAGGCCGATCAGCAGCGGAGCAAGCGGGCCGCGCGGCACGCCGTTGCCATCGTCGGTCAGCGCCAGGATGACGCCCATCAGGATAGCGGTAATCACCATCTCTACCGCGAAGGCCTGCACAAAATTGATATGCGGGTTCGGATAGGTGGAGAAGATGCCGGCCAGATCGAGGCTTTCTACGCTGCCGCGGATCATATGGTGGGTGGTTTCATAATCGAGGAAAAGATTGTAGTAAAGCCCGTAAACTAATGCCGCAGCGCAAAAGGCGCCAGCGAATTGCGAAATGATAAAAGGGACCACTTTGCGGCCATCGAAGCAGGCGAACAGCCAGAGTGCGATAGTTACCGCAGGGTTAAGGTGCGCACCGGAGACCCCAGCGGTCAGGTAGATCGCCATGGCGACGCCCAGACCCCAGATGATGCTGATTTCCCATTGCCCGAAGCTGGCTCCCGCGACCTTGAGCGCAGCCACGCACCCAACGCCGAAAAAGATCAACAACCCGGTACCGAGGAACTCTGCGATGCACTGGCCTTTTAAGGTTGATGTTTGGCTCATAATCGAATCCTGAAGCGTGGTGATGATTATTGTATGTAGGGTGGTCACAGACGACCATATTGCCATGTAGGCATAGTGTTAATTTATCGTTAACGAGCAAAAACGAGAAATATCGAACTTCAAATGTGTGTACCGCGTCAAGAAAATGAGCGTTTTCGCGCCATCCGCGCGCATTGAGACCGGTGCCGGAGCGTTTCACCTCGCATTTTGTTAACCATAAAATTAACAATGACTCATGAAGTACGAGCGAACTGCGCTGAAAGCACCAGGTAAAGACTGAAAAGTGTTGCAAACCGCAATCTGCGCGGCTTGCCGCTGGACAGGGGCGGCGGGGATTCATACAATCGACGATAACACCGCTATGTGCGCTAATTTTCGTTAAGGCGGGACCGCGTATACGAAACACGAGTTTCTATCAACGCCTTGCAAGTTCAGGAGAGGTATGACGATGTCATTAGAAGTGTTTGAGAAATTAGAATCTAAAGTTCAGCAGGCGATTGATACCATCACTCTGTTGCAGATGGAAATCGAAGAGCTGAAAGAAAAGAACAACACCCTGGTTCAGGAAGTTCAGAGCGCGCAGCATGGTCGTGAAGAGCTGGAGCGCGAAAACAGCCAGCTGAAAGAGCAACAGCAGGGCTGGCAGGATCGCCTGCAGGCGCTGCTGGGCCGTATGGAAGAAGTCTAATCGCTTCGCGCCCTCTCCCGCCCGGGAGGGGGCAATCCTTATTCACCTCTTTATATCCACAAGTTATAGCCAATCTTTTTTTATTCTTTAATCATTGAATCGCTTTCTGGCACGCTTAGCCCATCACAACACACATAAAGAGAGCGGTGCGATGAATAAGTGGGGCGTAGGGTTAACTCTGTTGCTGGCATCCGCCAGCGTTCTGGCAAAAGACATTCAGCTTTTAAACGTTTCTTATGATCCAACGCGCGAGCTGTACGAACAGTACAACAAAGCGTTTAGCGCGCACTGGAAGCAGGAGACCGGCGACAACGTGGTGATCCGCCAGTCGCACGGTGGTTCTGGCAAACAGGCGACCTCAGTGATTAACGGTATTGAAGCGGATGTGGTCACACTGGCGCTGGCCTACGACGTAGACGCCATTGCTGAACGCGGCCGTATCGATAAAAACTGGCTGAAACGCCTGCCGGATAACTCCGCACCGTATACCTCAACCATCGTGTTCCTCGTCCGCAAGGGCAACCCGAAACAGATCCATGACTGGAACGACCTGATCAAACCGGGCGTGTCGGTCATTACCCCGAACCCGAAAAGCTCCGGCGGCGCCCGCTGGAACTATCTGGCAGCCTGGGGCTATGCTCTGCATCAGAATCACGGCGACCAGGCCAAAGCCCAGGAATTCGTCAAGGCGCTGTATAAAAACGTGGAAGTGCTGGACTCCGGCGCGCGTGGTTCGACCAATACCTTCGTAGAACGCGGCATCGGCGATGTGCTGATTGCCTGGGAAAACGAAGCGCTGCTGGCGACCAACGAACTGGGCAAAGACAAGTTTGAAATCGTGACCCCGAGTGAGTCGATTCTGGCTGAGCCGACCGTCTCTGTGGTCGACAAAGTGGTGGATAAAAAAGGCACGCGCCAGGTGGCGGAAGCGTACCTGAAGTATCTCTACTCGCCGGAAGGCCAGGAGATTGCGGCGAAGAACTTCTACCGCCCGCGCGATCCGAATGTGGCGAAGAAATATGCTAACGAGTTCCCGAAACTGAAGCTGTTTACTATCGATCAGGAGTTCGGCGGCTGGACGAAAGCGCAGAAAGAGCACTTCTCCAACGGCGGCACCTTCGACCAGATTAGCCAGCGTTAATCCTCTTGGCCCTGCTTGCGCTACGCTTAGCAGGGCTACAGTTCTGCTTCGTCTGGTAGCCCGGGTAAGGCGGAACGCCGCGACCCGGGGAATCCCCGGCTTTCTCTGCGCTTAGCCGGGCTACTATTTGCACCGTCCGTAGCCCGGGTAAGGCGTCAGCCGCCACCCGGGATAACGCCCCGCCCGCCATCTGTTTTCATTTAGTCATCAAATTACGTTACTCTTCCGCTTCAGGCTTAACAGGGAATGAAAATGAGAAGAGTAAGATACTTTTTGCTGGCGCTGCTGGTGGCGATCCTCGCGGCGCTGGCGGGCGGCTACTACTGGCTGCACTCCGGCAACCCGGACGCATTACGCAAGATTGTCCTGCAGCAGTGCGTACCCCATCAGCAACAGCAGCAAAACCCGTCGCCGTGCGCGGAAGTGAACCTCAAGGGCGGCTATGTGCTGTTTAAAGACCGTAACGGCCCGCTGCAGTATTTGCTGATGCCGACCTACCGCATTAACGGCACCGAAAGCCCGCTGCTGCTGGACCCGTTGACGCCGAACTTCTTCTGGCAGGCCTGGCAGGGACGAGAAATCATGAGTCAGCGTCACGGCGCGCCGGTTCCCGATAACGCGATATCGCTGGCGATTAACTCGCGCAGCGGACGCACGCAAAACCATTTCCATATTCATATCTCCTGCCTGCGCCCCGATGTGCGCGCGCAGTTAGATAAGGATGCGGCGGCGGTCAGCAGCCGCTGGCTGCCGCTGCCGGGCGGGCTTCAGGGCCATGAATACCTGGCGCGCCGGGTGACGGAGGCCGAACTGGCCCAGCGCAGCCCGTTCCTGATGCTGGCGGAAGAGGTGCCGGAGGCGCGCGAACATATGGGACGCTTTGCGCTGGCGATGGCGCAGCAGAGCGACGGCTCGCTGGTGCTGCTGGCGACGGAGCGTAACCTGCTGACCCTGAACCGGGCTTCAGCGGAAGAAATTCAGGATCATCGTTGCGCCATCCTTAACGCAAACCACTAGTTCTGGCGTTTACCTGTCTTACCTGTCGTCGTATTCTTGCTGAAAAAAACGACAGGAGACAGGCATGTCGCTCTGGCTTACCCACCCGCTGTTCCTTCCTTCATTGATTGTCGGCGTCACCATTGTGCTCTGGGCGACGTCGCTGCTGCCGGAATTTATCACCGCGCTGCTGTTCTTCGCAGCGGCGATGATGGCGAAAATCGCTCCGCCGGAGGTGATCTTCGGCGGCTTTGCCTCCTCGGCGTTCTGGCTGGTGTTCAGCGGCTTTGTGCTCGGTATCGCGATCCGTAAAACCGGGCTGGCGGACCGGGCGGCGCAGGCGCTGTCTGCGCGGCTCACTGACTCCTGGCCGCGGATGGTCGGCAGCGTGGTGTTGCTGAGCTACGCGCTGGCGTTTGTCATGCCTTCCAACATGGGACGTATCGCGCTGCTGATGCCGATCGTGGCGGCGATGGCCCGCCGCGCGGGCATTGTCGATGGCAGCCGCGGCTGGTTCGGCCTGGCCCTGGCGGTGGGGTTCGGCACCTTTCAGCTTTCGGCGACGATTTTGCCCGCTAACGTGCCAAATCTGGTGATGAGCGGCGCGGCGGAAGGCTCGTACGGTATCCATCTGAATTATGTTCCCTATTTGCTGCTGCATACGCCGGTGCTTGGCTGGCTGAAAGGGGCGGTGCTGGTGGCGCTGATTTGCAGGCTGTTTCCCGGCAAGCCGCATCCACCGCGTGACCTGGCGCCGCTGCCGCCGATGAGCCGCGACGAGAAACGTCTGGCGTGGCTGCTGGCGGTAGTCCTCACGCTATGGGTGACCGAGAGCTGGCACGGCGTCGGCCCGGCGTGGACAGGCCTGGCGGCGGCAGTGGTCACGCTGCTGCCGCGGGTGGGCTTTATCAACGGTGAGGAGTTTGCCAGCGGGGTGAATATGCGCACCTGCATTTATGTTGCCGGGATTCTGGGACTGGCGATCGCCGTTACCCAAACCGGAATTGGCGGTGCGGTGGGCAATGCGCTGCTGCAGGTGATGCCGCTGGATAAAGACAATCCGTTCACCAGCTTCCTCGCCCTGACCGGGATAACCAGCGCGCTGAACTTTATTATGACCGCCAACGGCGTGCCGGCGCTGTATACCACTTTTGCGCAGAGCTTTGCCGACGCGACCGGTTTCCCGCTGCTCAGCGTGATCATGATTCAGGTGCTGGGGTATTCCACGCCGCTGCTGCCCTATCAGGCGTCGCCGATCGTGGTGGCGATGGGGTTAGGCAAGGTCCCGGCGAGGGCGGGGATGCAACTGTGTCTGGCGCTGGCGGCGGTGAGTTATCTGATTTTACTGCCGCTGGACTACGCGTGGTATCAGCTGTTGGGGAAACTGTAACGGCAAAAGAAAGCCCGGCTTGCGCTGTGCTAAGCCGGGCTCCCACGTTTTGTCAGTCACCCCGGTCGCGTTTCGCCACCGGGAAAAGCGAATTACGCTTTTTTCGCTGCTTCTGCTGCTTTAACGATCACCGCGAAAGCGTCAGCTTTCAGGGAGGCGCCGCCAACCAGCGCGCCGTCGATGTCCGGCTGGGTGAACAGCTCTGCTGCGTTGCCAGCGTTAACGGAACCACCGTACTGGATGATCACTTGCTCAGCGATTTTCGCGTCAGCTTTAGCAATGTGGTCACGGATGAATTTGTGCACCGCCTGAGCCTGAGCCGGGGTCGCGGATTTGCCGGTACCGATAGCCCATACCGGTTCGTAAGCGATAACCACGCCTTCGAAAGCGGCAGCGCCCTGCGTTTTCAGCACGGCGTCGATCTGACGTGCGCAAACTTCTTCGGTTTTGCCCGCTTCGTTTTCGGCTTCGGTTTCACCGATGCACAGTACCGGGGTCAGACCCTGCTCTTTCAGCACAGCGAATTTCTTCGCGATCAGCTCGTCGGATTCTTTGTGGTAGGTACGACGCTCGGAGTGGCCGATGATGATGTACTGTGCGCCGATATCTTTCAGCATTTCGGCGGAGGTTTCACCGGTGAATGCGCCGGACAGGTTCACGTCAACGTTCTGCGCGCCCAGGTGAATGTGGCTGCCTTCTGCCGCACGTTTAGCCAGGTCCAGATACATTTCCGGCGGGGCGATGGCAACTGCACAGCCGCTTACGCCAGCCAGCTCGGTACGCAGGTTCGCAACCAGTTCGTTTACCATGTGGCGGCTGCCGTTCAGTTTCCAGTTACCCATCACTAAAGGATGTCGCATTTTAATTCTCCACGCTACTTAAGCGAATTAAGGAATATAGCCGCCCCAGAGGGCAGCATGGTCTGTGAAACAGTATAGAGACTCGTCACTGGAAAGGCTTTGCTTTTTGTCATTTATTGTTGCCTTCCAGCGTTTCAGATAACGCCAGCTTAATCGGTTCAATGGCGAAGGTCAGACCCTTTTCGCCATGATCTGCCACCACATAGCGTACAGCGCCTTCGGTATCGGCAAAGTAGCGTTTGCCCTTGCCGGCGGTCAGCAGTTTCTGCAGCTTTTGCTGGCTTTGCGCCGGGCTAAGGGTGGGGACAAAGGCGCGGATCATGGCGCTCATATACTCCAGCGCTTTGGCTTTCGCCGCCTTTTGCTCCGGCCCCTGGATCGGCAGCCAGGTGATCTGCATGGATTTGATCTTCAGCGTGCCGCGCTCCAGCGCGGTCGAGGCATAGAGATTTTCATTAATTTTGCTGGCGGCGCGGGTCAGATTAGCCTGATCCCGGCTGGTGGCGATGGAACGGAATTCGTTCAGGGGCAGCTTCGGGTTATCGGCGTTAAATTTTTCCCGGAACTGGCTGATCGACAGGTCAAAACTCGGGGCGCCAGAGAGCAGATAGGGCGCCGCTGTCGCCGATTCGCTTTCTGCGGACAACGCGTGCGGGCCGACGGTCAGGCCCATCAGCCCACTTAAACACAAGATTGTCCACTTCTTCATGCCCGTCGTTCCTTTTTTTGCCTGCTGACGATTAAATCGGGAAGCGCGGCGCTTGTCAAAAAGTCACGACGCCAGGGTAAACTACGCAGACGATGATGATAAGGAAAAACGCATGACCCTACAGCAGTGGTTATTCTCAATTAAAGGGCGCATTGGCCGCCGCGATTTCTGGATCTGGATTGCCATTTGGCTGGTGACCATGAGCGCCCTGTTTACCCTGGCAGGCAGCAATCTTCTCAACCTGCAGACGGCGGCGTTTATTATCGTCTGCCTGCTGTGGCCGACGGCGGCGGTGGTGGTCAAGCGGCTGCACGATCGCGGCAAATCCGGACTGTGGGCGCTGCTGATGATTCTGGCGTGGATGCTGCTGGCGGGGAACTGGGCGATGCTGCCGCAGGTCTGGCAGTGGGGCGTCGGGCGCTTTGTGCCGACGTTGATTATCGTCATGATGTTGATCGACCTGGGGGCGTTTGTCGGCACCCAGGGCGAGAATAAGTTCGGCAAGGAGACCCAGGACGTGCGCTGGAAAGCGGACGCCTGATTACCAGTAGTGCTCCGCTGTCATATGGCCCGGCCGGCGACGCAGATGTTTGGTCATCTGCCGGGTCTCTTTTAACAGCTGTTGGGTATCGCGCACCATTTGCGGGTTGCCGCACAGCATGACGTGGCTGGTGTCGGTGTTCATCGCCAGCCCGACCGCCTCTTCCAGCGCGCCGGTTTCAATCAGGAACGGCACCCGGCCGGTCAGCGAGCCTTCCACAGTTTCGCGGCTGACCACCGTCTGGATGCGTAATTTACCGGCGTAGCGCTGCTCAAGCTCGCGCATCAGCGGCAGATAGCTCAGGTCCGCGGCGTAGCGGACGGCGTGAACCAGCACCAGGTTGTTAAAGCGTTCAAGATCTTTGCCTTCCTGCAAAATTGACAGGTACGGCCCGAGGGCAGTGCCGGTCGCCAGCATCCACAGGGTATCGCAATCCGGTACTTCATCGAGGACGAAGAAACCTGCCGCTTCACTCACCACCAGGACTTCATCGCCCGGCTTCAGCGCCGCCAGACGCGGGCTCAGCTTGCCTTCCGGGACGGTGACCAGATAGAACTCGAGATCGGGATTGCCGGGGGCATTGACGTAGGAGTAGGCGCGCTGCACGCGTTCTCCGTCGATTTCCAGTCCGAGCTTGGTAAACTGCCCGGCGGTAAACGGATGAACAGGCGCCCGCACGTATAAACTGAACAAGGCATCCGTCCAGTACTCCACTTTTGTCACTTTGCCGCTAACCCAGTCCGCCATCGTCTTCTCCTGTTGCCAAGCGATGCCTTATCTTCGGTCCAGACGAGTAAGATTTCCACCCCGAAGGCACAAGAAAGCTCTATTGATCAAATATAAACGAAGAACAGGGCAACCGCCTGCGGACGGTTGCCTGGGAGAGAAAAAGCGGTATTACAGGATGTGCTGCTGGATGTCCGGATCTTTACGGTCGAGGTAATGAATCGACTGAATACGACGGATAGTGCGCGACTTGCCGCGGATCAGCAGCGTCTCGGTGGTGGCCATGTTGCCCTTGCGGGTGATGCCGTCCAGCAGATCGCCTTTGGTGATCCCGGTGGCGGAGAAGACGACGTTATCGCTGCGCGCCATTTCATCCAGACGCAGCACTTTGCCTGCTTCAATGCCCATGGTTTTGCAGCGCGCCAGCTCGTTTTCACCGATGCGGCGGTTCTCTTCGTTATCGCCCTTCACGTGGTGGCGAGCCAGCAGACGCCCCTGCATATCACCGTCGAGGGCGCGGATCACCGCGGCGGAAACCACCCCTTCCGGCGCGCCGCCGATGCCGTACAGTACGTCGACTTCGCTATCCGGCATGCAGGTGAGAATAGAGGCCGCGACGTCGCCATCGGGAATCGCGAATACACGCACGCCCAGCTGCTGCAGCTGGGCAATGACCGCGTCGTGGCGCGGTTTCGCCAGCACGGTGACGGTCAGCTCGCCCAGCGGCTTGTTCAGGGCGCGGGCGATATTGTGCAGGTTCTCTTCCAGCGGCAGATTGAGATCGATAGCGCCTTTAGCACCCGGGCCGACGATCAGCTTTTCCATATACATATCCGGCGCGTTGAGGAAGCAGCCCTTATCGCCGACCGCCATCACCGCCAGGGCGTTGGCCTGGCCCATCGCCGTCATGCGGGTGCCTTCGATGGGATCGACAGCGATATCTACCGCATCGCCCTTGCCGGTACCCACTTTTTCGCCGATATAGAGCATCGGCGCTTCATCGATTTCGCCCTCGCCGATGACGATGGTGCCGTCGATATTGACGAGGTTAAGCATAATGCGCATGGCGTTAACCGCTGCGCCGTCGGCGGCATTCTTATCGCCGCGGCCCAGCCATTTATAGCCCGCCAGCGCGGCGGCTTCGGTGACACGCGAAAATTCGATGGCCAGTTCTCGTTTCATAATCCACTCGTTGTGTAGAAAAATTGCCCGCAGCGCGGCAAAAGCGCGCGCTACGCGTTGGAATAGCGTTCGGTTTCCGGCATCCAGCGCTCGATAAGCGCCTGGGCCTGCAGCGGATAGCGTTCATGAATATGGCGAGCAATGCGTTGAACGTCGGGGATCATCGCCTGATCGCGCAGCAAGTCCGCTACTTTAAATTCGGCGTTGCCGGTCTGGCGGGTGCCGAGCAGCTCGCCGGGACCGCGGATTTCGAGGTCTTTCTGGGCGATGACGAAACCGTCGTTGCTGTCGCGCAGGACCTGCAGGCGTTTCTGAGCCGTTTTGGAGAGCGGCGATTTATAGAGTAGCACGCAGTGGGAAGCGACCGCACCGCGCCCGACGCGCCCTCTGAGCTGGTGCAGCTGCGCCAGACCCAGACGTTCCGGGTTTTCGATAATCATCAGGCTTGAGTTAGGCACGTCAACACCGACTTCAATCACCGTGGTGGCCACCAGCAGATGCATCTCGCCCTGCTTGAAGGCCTGCATCACCGCCTGCTTCTCGGCCGGTTTCATCCGCCCGTGGACGAGGCCGATATTAAGTTCCGGCAGCGCCAGTTTGAGCTCTTCCCAGGTCGCTTCCGCCGCCTGGGCTTCCAGCAGATCGGACTCTTCAATTAGCGTACAAACCCAATAGGCCTGGCGCCCTTCGTGGGTGCAGGCGTTGCGTACGCGGTCGATAATATCGCTGCGCCGGGTGTCCGGGATGGCGACGGTGGTCACCGGGGTTCGGCCCGGCGGCAGCTCGTCGATAATCGAGGTGTCCAGATCGGCGTAGGCGGTCATTGCCAGGGTGCGGGGGATAGGCGTGGCGGTCATGATCAGCTGATGCGGGTGGAACCCCTGCTGCTGACCTTTTTCCCACAGCGCCAGCCGCTGATGCACGCCGAAGCGGTGTTGTTCGTCGATAATCACCAGCGCCAGGCCGTTAAACTGCACCTGCTCCTGGAAGATGGCGTGAGTGCCGACAATCATCTGCACTTCGCTGCTGGCGATAGCCTCCTGCTGCGCCTGACGGGCTTTGCCTTTCTGTTTGCCCGCCAGCCAGCCGACTTCTATGCCCAGCGGTTCAAACCAGCTGCGGAAGTTATTGGCGTGCTGTTCGGCAAGCAGTTCGGTGGGCGCCATCAGCGCCACCTGTTTGCCGTGGGCGATAGCGCGCACGGCGGCCAGCGCGGCGACCAGCGTTTTACCGGAGCCAACATCGCCCTGCACCAGGCGCATCATCGGCACGTCCAGCGCCATATCGTGTTCGATCTCGGCGGTAACCCGCGCCTGCGCGCCGGTGGGCTTAAAGGGCAGGGAGGCCAGCAGCTGGTTTTTCAGGGTATCGTTGGCGCCGAGCGGCAGGGCGTGATAGCGCTGGGCGCCTGCCCGCAGCGCCAGCATGCTGAGGTTATGCGCCAGCAGCTCTTCCAGAATCAGACGCTGCTGCGCCGGGTGCTTGCCGCTTTCCAGCTCGCTAAGTTGCAAGGAGGGAGGCGGACGGTGCAGCGTACGCAGCGCTTCCGGCAGGCTCATCATCCCCTGCGCCAGCTCCGGTGGCAGGAGTTCGCTAATCGCGCAGGTTTCCAGGAGCTCAAGCGCCTGATCGGTGAGCTTGCGCAGGGTCGCCTGCTTGATGCCTTCGGTGGTCGGATAGACCGGAGTTAACGTTTCCTGAAGCTCCGGGGTGCTCATATCGCCCTGGACGCGGTATTCCGGGTGGATCATCTCGGCGCCGTACTTCCCGCGTTTGGCTTCACCGTAGGCCAGCACCCGACGACCAGTCGCGAGGCTGTTTTTCATCGCCGCGTTAAAGTTGAAAAAGCGCATGGTGAGGATGCCGGTGCCGTCGCTGATCTGGCAGGTCAACATCCGCCGGCCGCCGAAGGTGATATTGCTGTTGAGCACTTCGCCTTCCACGGTGGCATAAACCCCGGGAAGCAGCTCGGCTATCGGGTAAAGATGGGTGCGATCTTCGTAACGCAGCGGCAGGTGCAGCAGCAGGTCCTGAACCGTATGCAGGCCGATCTTCGCCAGTTTACTGCTTTGCGCAGCGCCCACACCGGTGAGTGAGCTAAGCGGAACGGCATCGAGCAGGCGGCCTGACATCAGGTTTACCTCGTTGCCTGCATGGTAGCCCACCATGCGTCATCGGCTTCCACTTCGCCCTGCTCGTTGACGTGGGGGTAAGGCAGACCTTTTTGTCTGGCGACGCGGGCCAGCACCGGATATCCGCCTTCGAACAGCAGGCGCTGCTGCTCTTCCGGCGGCAGCATGCTGTTGGCGCGTTGGTACATCCCGGCGTTTTGCCGCTGGCGCTGGGCTTCATACAGGATCAGCGCCGAGGCGACGGAGACGTTCAGCGACTGCACCATGCCGATCATCGGGATAATGATGTCCCGGTCGGCCAGCGCCAGCGCTTCCTGGGTGATGCCGGTTTTCTCCTGACCCATCAGGATGCAGGTAGGGCGCGTATAGTCGATTTCACGAAAATCGATGGCTTTGTCGGAAAGGTGAGTGGCGAGAATTTGCATGCCCTGGCCTTTCAGGTGGCCGACGGCATCTGCGATGGTGCGGTGGGTTTTCACCTGCACCCAGCTGTTGCTGCCCGCGGCGGCGGAGGCCATGGTACGCATCCGGCTGCTTGGCCAGACGGCATGCACTTCATGTACGCCAACGGCATCTGCGGTCCGAATGACCGCAGAGACGTTATGAGGCTTATGGACCTGCTCCATGCAGACCGTCAGGTCAGGCTGACGCCTGGCGAGCATCTCGCAGATACGCTCGTAGCGCTTTGAGTTCATAAAGCTAGTTTCGGTTACGGGTGACTTTAATCACGTCCGGCATGACGCGGATTTTGCGCATGATATTCGCCAGATGCACGCGGTCACGCGCGGTCAGGCGGATAAAGGCGCTGTATACGCGGCCATCTTTCTCTTCCGTATTCAGGCTCTGGATATTGGAAGACGCGGTGTTGATCGCCGCCGTCAGGTTAGCCAGCGCACCCTGGTGGTTAAACATGTCCACCTTAATTTCGGTGATGAACTCCTGAGCGGTCTCTTTATCCCACTCAACCGCCATAAACTTCTCCGGCTCTTTCTGGTAGCCGCGAATGTTACGACAGGATTCATGGTGGATAACCAGCCCTTTACCCGGACTAACGTGGGCGATAATCGGATCACCTGGGATCGGGCGACAGCACTTGGCGAAGGTGATCAACACGCCATCGGCGCCTTTGATCGGCAGATGGCCGTGGTTCGACGCGTTAGCCGGTACCGGCGCCGCAGCGGCTTCGCCCTGCTGCAGGTTTTTTGCCACCACGACGCTCATGGCGTTACCCAGACCGATTTCCGCCAGCAGATCGTCAAGCGTGGCCAGCTTCATGCGATCGAGTTCGCGCTGGATATTCTCCGGCGGGATCTCGGCGAGTTTGCGGCTTCCGCCCAGCGCGTGATTGAGCAGACGACGGCCAAGGCTGACCGAATCGTCGCGCTTAAGGTTTTTCAGCAGCTGACGGATCTTGGCGCGCGCTTTCGAGCTGACGACAAAGTTCAGCCAGGCGGCATTCGGGCGTGCGCCCGGCGCGGTGATAATTTCGACAGTCTGGCCGCTGGAGAGCGGCTGCGACAGCGGATAAGGCTGGCGATCGACGCGCGCGCCAACGCAGGCATGGCCGATATCGGTATGCACCGCGTAGGCGAAGTCCACCGGCGTGGCGCCGGCGGGCAGTTCGACAATGCGACCTTCCGGGGTGAAAACGTAAATCTCATCGGGGAACAGATCGGATTTTACGCTCTCGATAAATTCAAACGAGCTGCCGGCGCTCTGCTGCAGCTCCAGCAGGCTTTGCATCCAGCGCTGAGCGCGGATTTGCGCGGTGGTGCTGCTTTCGCCGCCGTGCTCTTTATAAGCCCAGTGCGCCGCAACCCCCATCTCCGCCATCTGGTCCATGTCTTCGGTACGAATTTGTACCTCGACCGGGACGCCGTGGGGGCCGATCATCGAGGTATGCAAAGACTGATAGCCGTTCGCTTTCGGAATGGCGATGTAATCTTTGAAACGACCTGGACGCGGTTTGTAGAGGCTGTGCATCTGGCCGAGCACGCGATAGCAGATATCGGCATCATGGACGATAACGCGGAAGGCGTAGATATCCATGATCGAGTGAAAACGCTGCTCTTTAAGCACCATTTTGCAGTAGATGGAGTACAGATGCTTTTCGCGACCGCTGACGCGGCAGGGGATCCCCGCTTCCTGCAAACGCCCTTCGATTTCAGAGAGGATCTTTTGGATCATCTCCTTACGGTTGCCGCGCGCCGCTTTGACCACCTCTTTAATGACGCGGTAGCGGTTAGGGTACAGCGCTTCAAAGCCCAGCTCTTCGAGCTCGGTCTTGATGTGATGGATACCTAAACGGTGCGCCAGCGGGCTGTAAATTTCCAGCGTTTCGCGGGCGATGCGGCGGCGTTTATCCGGGCGTAACGAGCCCAGAGTACGCATGTTGTGGGTGCGGTCGGCAAGCTTGATGAGGATGACGCGGATGTCCTGCACCATCGCCATGATCATTTTGCGAAAGTTTTCGGCCTGCGCCTCTTTCTTATCGCGAAACTTGAGCTTATCAAGTTTCGACACCCCCTCTACCAGTTCGGCAACGCTTTTACCAAAAAGCTGTTCCATGTCCTGGTAGGTGGCGGGGGTATCTTCAATCACATCATGCAGCAGCGCGGCCATCAGCGTTTCATAGTCGAGCTTCATCTCGGCCAGAATGCAGGCTACCGCGACCGGGTGCGTGATATAGGGTTCACCGCTTGAACGTGTCTGACCCTCGTGAGCGTCACGTGCAACGAGATACGCCTGCCGAAGGCGCTTGATTTGCTCTTCCGGCAGGTAGTTTTGAATCAGCTGATTCAGGCTTTCAAACAGATACAAGGGCGACCCGCTGTGTGATTAACGACGACCTTCAGCAATCGCGGTAACGGCTTGTAATTCAGCGGCTTCCTGCTCTTGCTGTTCCTGGCGCTCACGTACGTCGAGGATCTGGTTGTTGATCAGACCTTCTTCGATTTCGCGCAGTGCGATAACGGTGGTTTTATCGTTTTCTTCCGGTACCAGCGGATCCTTTCCGCCTACCTGCATCTGACGAGCGCGACGCGCGGCGACCAGTACCAGGTCAAAACGGTTACCAATTTTCTCTACAGCGTCCTGAACAGTTACGCGTGCCATACTTAAAATGCTCCACAGGTGAAGAAATGACTGGGCATGATACTGAATGTGGGTTCAGTCTGCCAATAGTTTGGTGATTAAAGCGCCATGTCGCTGCTTTTGGCGGCTCATGCGCAGACGTTCAGCGCGGATGATATTTTTCAGGTCGCTCAGGGCGGTGTCAAAATCATCGTTCACAATCAGGTAATCATATTCCGCGTAATGGCTCATTTCCGCAACGGCCTGGGCCATCCGTTTCGCGATCACCTCTTCGCTGTCCTGGCCGCGGCCGCGCAGGCGACGGTCCAGTTCATCTTTTGACGGCGGCAGAATAAAAATGCTGCGTGCGCCGGGCATGCTTTTACGGATCTGCTGCGCACCTTGCCAGTCGATATCGAGGAAGACATCGACGCCGGTCGCCAGCACCTGCTCGATCGCTTTACGCGACGTGCCGTAATAGTTGCCAAAGACCTCTGCATGTTCCAGAAACGCGTTTTCGCCAATCATCGAGCGGAATTCGTCGTGATTCACGAAGAAATAGTGTTCGCCGTGCACTTCACCCGGACGCGGCGCCCGCGTGGTATGGGAAACCGATACCTGGGTGTCATACAACGGTTGGGTTTTTAATAAAGCCTGAATCAGGCTGGATTTACCCGCGCCGCTAGGGGCGGAAACAATATAAAGCGTGCCTTGAGCCATGAGTGTCTTTTGTATGTGGTTATCGAAAGAGGTCCTACATACGAGCCTATTATACACGTCGCCGCGGCGTGACGCAGTCATTGTCACACTTTTTGCCGCGGTTTCTTTCATTTTGCCTGCCGTTTTCCTGAATTCGCTAGCCGTTGCTGCAATGAGGCGTAAATCCTGGAAGGCGCTTCGCAAGGCGAAAAAGTACCCATCGCGGTTCGCGGTGTTCTACAGCAGACTCTCCGCCAGGTGATGAAGGAGGGACTGCTATGCGAAAAGGAGGGTGGTGGCTGGCGCTAGGGATGTTCTCTGCCAGCGCGCTGGCGACGTGTCCGGACTGGCCGCCGGCCAGAGGAAGGCAGGAGATTTCACGCCTTCATCAGCAAATTGTCGCCTGGAAAGAGGACTACTGGCGACAAGGCGCCAGCGAAGTGAGCGATGAGGTTTACGACCAGCTCACCCTGCGCCTGACGCAGTGGCGACAATGCTTTCCGGGCGCGACGCCTGAAGATGACGATCTGCCTCCGCCCACCGGCGATGCGCGTCATCCGGTGGCCCATACCGGCGTGCGCAAGCTGGCGGATGAGGTCAGCGTGGCCCACTGGATGAAAAATAAAACCGACCTGTGGATACAGCCTAAAGTGGACGGCGTGGCGGTGACCCTGGTCTATCGCCAGGGGAGTTTGGTTCAGACCATTAGCCGCGGCGATGGTCTGCGCGGTGAGGCATGGACCGCCCGAGCGCGGCAGATCCCGGCGCTGGCGAAAGTGACGACCGGTGAACTGGCCAACAGCGTGCTGCAGGGGGAGCTGTTTCTGCGCCGGGACGGCCATGTTCAGCAGCAGGCTGGGGGGATGAACGCGCGGGCGAAAGTCGCCGGGTTGATGATGCGAGCCGACGCGGCGGCGGCGCTCAGTCAACTGGACGTTTTTATCTGGGCCTGGCCAGACGGCCCGTCGGATATGCGCCGTCGACAGCAGCTGCTGACGCAGGCGGGGTTTAAGTACAGCGGGCAATATACCCACCCGGTGACGCGCGTCGAACAGGTGGCGCAGTGGCGCCAGCGCTGGTATCGCTCGCCGCTTCCCTTCGTCAGCGATGGCGTGATTGTGCGCGAAGGGCGCGAACCGCCGGGACGTGCCTGGTCTCCCGGAAAGGGAGAGTGGCTGGCGGCCTGGAAGTATCCTCCGGCCTCGCAAGTGATGGAGGTACGGGCGATCCATTTCAGCACTGGCCGCAGCGGCAGGCTCAACGTCGTGGCCCAGCTTGAGCCCCAGCGGCTGGATGATAAACGCGTGCAGCGGGTTAATGTTGGCTCTGTGGCCCGCTGGCAGGCGCTGGATATTGGGGTTGGCGATCAGCTGCAGATCAGTCTGGCAGGGCAGGGTATTCCTCGGATCGACGCCGTCGTCTGGCGGACGGCCGAGCGCCATAAACCGACGCCGCCGGCGGCGAAATTCAATGCGCTAACCTGCTATTTCGCCACCCCTGAGTGCAGCGAACAGTTTCTTTCCCGGCTGATCTGGCTGTCATCAAAGTCCGCGCTGGATGTCGATGGCGTGGGGGAAAATTTATGGCGCGCCATTCAGCAGCAAAACCCGATGACGCATATTTTTTCCTGGCTGGCGCTTACGGTGGAGCAGCTGCAGGCGGTGCCAGGGATCTCCGCCGCCCGCGGGCAGCACCTCTGGCATCAATTTGATCTCGTTCGCAAACGGCCTTTTATCCGCTGGGTGCTGGCGATGGGGCTCCCGGTGCCTCAGGGGGCGCTGACGCAGCTCGAAAGCGAGAACTGGCATCTGCTGGCGGCAAAAAGTGAAGCGCAATGGCGCGCGCTGCCGGGCGTGGGGGAGATCAGAGCCCGCCAGCTGGTGGCCTTCCTGCACCATCCGGATGTGGTGGCGCTGGCGCAATGGCTCAGTGGGCAGCGCATCCCCGGATTTTGAGGCGGTTAGTGGCTATCATGGGTGTAGTGGAAGACCGGTAGCCCCAGTTTCCAGCGCAGTGCCAGCATGCGGGCGGTAAAGCCGAACAGCAGCGTAGCCAGCACCACCACATCGTGGCTGCTGACGTAATGTTGCAGGGCAATATAGAGTACGGCTGCGGCAAACGAGATCCCGGCATAGAGCTCTTTCTGGAAGACCAGCGGAATGCGTTTGCAGAACATATCGCGCAGTACGCCGCCAAAAACGCCGGTGATGACCGCGGCGATAGAGGCGATGATCGGACCTTCGCCCATATCCAGGGCGATCTGCGCGCCGATGATGGAAAACACGATCAGCCCCAGCGCGTCCAGCACCAGAAACAGCCGGCGAAGGTGAGGCATCACTGGAGCGGCAATGGTGGTGAGGACGGCGGCGACAGCGACAATAATGACATATTCCGGATGTTTCACCCAGCCGAGAGGATAATGTCCCAGCAGGATATCGCGAACGGAACCCCCGCCCAGCGCGGTCGCGGTGGCGATAATGATGACGCCAAACGTGTCCATCCGCCGGCGCCCGGCAGCCAGCGCGCCGGTCATGGCTTCCGCGGTGATACCGATTAAATACAGAACATGAAGCAGCATAGATCCCCCCAGATAATGGCGGGCAGGTTAACGATTTGTGCGCAGGATCACGATTGAGATTTTCTAAAGCGAATCATTTACGCCAGGAAAAATTAATGGAAGTAGTATCTGTGATGGCTTGATTTAAAGGTTTATTGATTTTTTAGGTATTTTTATTGATTAGAAAAAATAATGCTAAGTGAAGCGACGGGTATCACTATCGAAAACACTATGATTACGCAATGTTTAAGTCTCGTCCTTTATTCTTTTATTTTTCCTTTTCAAGGCCTGAGAAAATGAGCGTCGCCGCCGGGAATAAAAACAATCTGACCCGCCTGATAGCCGTGGTATTAACCGGGATTCTGGCCGGTTTGTCCGGTATGGTGTTGGCACTGATTTTACACGCGATACAGCACCTGGCTTTTGGCTACAGTGCCGGGCAGATCGTCGGTTCGGTGTCATTTTTACAGGGCGTCACGGAGTCGTCCTGGCCACGCCGCATCGCGGCAATCGTGGCTGGCGGCGTCGTCGCCGGATTTGGCTGGTGGCTGCTTGGTCGCTATGGGCAGAAGCGGGTTTCCATTGCGGCGGCGGTGGCCAACCCTTCCGTACCCATGCCAGCAGGCACCACGACGATCCACGCCCTGCTGCAGATCGTCACCGTAGCGCTGGGTTCCCCGCTTGGCCGCGAAGTGGCGCCCCGGGAAATGGGCGCGCTGGGGGCGGGGATGGTGGCGCGTAAGCTGGGCCTGCTGGAAGATGAAACCCGCACCCTGATCGCCTGTGGGGCGGGCGCCGGTCTGGCGGCGGTCTATAACGTCCCGCTGGCAGGGGCGTTGTTCAGCCTTGAGGTCATGCTGCTGTCGTTTAGCTGGGAAAAAACGCTGGCGGCGATAATGACCTCGGCGATTGCCGCGTGGACGGCTACCCTGGGGTTAGGGGATGAATCGCAATACCATTTTGTTTCCAGCACGCTTCCGCATTCCTTTCTCTGGTGGGCGATTCTGGCGGGCCCGATTCTTGGCACCGGCGCCTGGCTCTTTCGTAAAGCGACCAGCGCAGCGCGTTCACGCGTCCGAAGTAACTGGCAGATGCCGGTGTTCTGTCTGCTGGGGTTTTCCCTTCTTGCCATCCTGAGCCTTTATTTCCCGGAACTTCCGGGCAACGGCAAGGGACCAATGCAGCTGGCGCTCAGCGACGGGCTGCCTCTCTCTATGGTCGCTATCCTGTTAGTGTTGAAGATGGTGGTGATCCTGGCGGTGCTGCGCGGCGGCGCGGAGGGTGGATTGTTAACCCCGGGGCTGGCGGTAGGCGGACTGGTCAGTCTGCTGCTCTGCGCACTCTGGCAGCTCGGCTTCCCTGGCGGAGATAAAAGCAGCTTCGCTCTGGTGGGGGCGGCCGCGTTTCTCGCCGCCTCCATGCAGATGCCGCTGACTGCGGTGGTGCTGGTGATGGAGTTCACCCACATGGATCACAGCTATCTGGCTCCGGCGCTGCTGTGCGCGGCAGGGGCGTTTTTAACCTGCCGGGCGCTGGACAAAAAATAGGTTTACCGAACCGCAGTGAAAGTGAACAGGGAGGGGCCCTTCATCCGGGAAGTAAAATCAGCCGCATTTTTCCCTGATGGTTGCCTCATGGTTAATAAGCCATTTTTTACGTGCAACGCCGCCGCCGTAACCGGTCATCGAACCATCTTTGCCGATAATTCGATGGCAGGGGATGATAATCGCGACGCGGTTAGCGCCGTTTGCTGCAGCCACCGCGCGCGTGGCCGTTGGTTTACCTATATCCATCGCAATCGATTGATAATGCGTCGTCTCACCGAAGCTAACGTACTGTAAATGGCGCCAGACCGCTCGCTGGAATTCGCTGCCTGGGGTATCAAGCGCCACCTCGAACGATTGACGCCGCCCGGCAAAATACTCCGTTATTTCCTGTTGCGCCTGCCGGGTGTGGGCGTTTTCACCAGCGATGATGCTGGCGTCGAACCGTCGCTGCAGGTCGCTGAATTCTGTCTCCAGCGCTCGTCTGTCGACAAACTCCAGCAGACAAATCCCCCGCTGCGTTGCACAAACAAACATTGGCCCTAACGGGGTGGTAAAACGATGAATTAAAACAACCTGGCGTTGCGCGCTGGGTGCGGAACCGGTCAATTTTTTGCAGGTATAGCCGAAACCGCTTAAGGACTCATAGCCGCTATCGAAAGCGACATCGGTGGTTGATCGGCCTGCTTTCAGCTCCTGAAGCGCCATATTAACGCGCTGCATCCGTTGAAAAGCCTGAAAGGTGATCCCGTGGTTTTGCAGGAACCAGCGGCGAACGCGTTCCGGGCTAATATCGTGCTGACGTAGTTCGCTATCACTGAGGCGAACCTTCGGGTCTTCTCGCAGCAGGCGGAGCGCTTGCTCAACAAAGGCGGGGGCTGTCCGGGCATTCTCCGTCGGGCGACAGACTTTGCATGGCCGGAACCCGGCATCCAGCGCGGATTTAACGTCATTATAGAATTCGACGTTTTCCCGCCTGGGTTTTCGCGCCCGACAGACCGAGATACAAAATACGCCGGTGGTTTTCACGCCAACGAAAAAGACGCCGGTAAACTCCACAGCGCGTTCAAGCAGCGCCTGATACCAGATATCGCACTGGATGCTGTCGGTAATTTTCATGGTCAAAAAACACCCAAGAAAGAGTAGTTAGCTTGCACCTGACATAATAAGTCTTTCAGTCTGGCCTGTGTGGCAGCATGAATAAAATTGCCCATCGAAATTCGTTTTACGCCCAGTGCCGATAAGGTACTGAAGTCCGCCAGCTCAGGCATGCACATTACGTTTAAGGGTAAAGGCACGTGGCGGACAATGGCGGTAATATCTTCCGCGCGGGTGACGCAAGGCACAAAAAAACCGCATCCGCCATGGTTAGCGTATAACTGACCGCGATAGAGCGTCTCATCCAGTGCATTTGGTACGTTGAGAAGAAAGGTATCGGTGCGGACATTAACAAACATATCGGGACAAGCGTGGGTGATTTCCTGGATTTTGGCGGCAAAGACCACGGCATCGTCAAGACGACGCGTATTATTCACCACATGACTATCCTCGAGGTTTATTCCGCTCACGCCGAGATGCGCCAGACGCTGGATATTGTCAATGATGTGGCTGGTTGTGGCGCTGTAGCCCGCCTCTAAATCGACGCTTAACGGCAGTTCGCTAACAGCTTTGATGCGTGAGACGATATATAACAGCTCGTCAAAACTCATCTCTTCGCCATCTTCATACCCTAACATTGCGGCGATAGCAGCGCTGGAGGAGCCCAGCGCCTGATAACCGGCCTGCTGAGCGGCCTGAGCGCTGCTGGCATCCCAGACGTTGGCAAGCAACAACGGTTGGTTTTGCTGGTGAAGCGCGTTGAAGTTCATTCTTTTCTCCCGCGGTGGTGTGTCCCCAGACTGTGCCGCGTTGGGCTCATTTGCCACAACCGAAAACTGGACGACTATTTTTATACGTAGATTCTTATCGTCAGCCGGCGGGAGAGATAAATAAAAAGGCCATGATTGATCATGACCTTTTATACGGTAGTGCCTGGATGGGTGAGAAAGCGTTACTCGATATTCTGTATCTGTTCGCGCATTTGCTCGATCAGTACCTTCAGCTCAATCGCGGAGTTGGTGACCTCGGCGTTAATCGATTTTGACGCCAGGGTGTTCGACTCACGGTTGAACTCCTGCATCATAAAGTCGAGACGGCGACCCACAGCCTCTTTCTTTTTCAGAATGTTGTAGGTCTCTTTAACGTGCGCTTCGAGGCGGTCCAGCTCTTCGGCAACGTCGATACGCTGCGCCATCAGCACCAGCTCTTGCTCAAGACGGTTATTTTCCAGCTGCACTTCCGCGTCTTCCAGTTTGGCAACCAGACGCTCGCGCTGCCACTGGAGGATTTCCGGCATATGAGCGCGAACTTTGGTCACTTCGCCGCTCACCCCTTCAAGCCGCTGCTCGATAAGCGCTTTCAGGGCCTGGCCTTCCGTTTCGCGGGCGACGATGAAGTCGTCCAGCGCGCCATCAAGAGCGGCCAGAATGTCGGCGGCGATGGCGTCGAGATCCTGCTCTTTGGCGGCCATCACGCCCGGCCAGCGCAGGATATCAACCGGGTTGATTTCCCCTTCATCGCTCTGCATTTTCACCCAGTTGGCAGCGTTGACCAGCTGTTTAGCCAGCTTTTCGTTGAGGATAAGTTCACCCTGAGCGCTGGGATCTTGTTCAAAACGCAGGGTGCATTCGACTTTACCGCGAGTCAGGCGGGCGCGAATGCGCTCGCGTACCACGGGCTCCAGACTACGGAACTGCTCCGGCAGGCGGAAGTACGTTTCCAGATAGCGCTGGTTTACCGAGCGCAGCTCCCATGCGGCGCTACCCCAGTCACCCTTGATTTCACGGCGGGCATAGGCGGTCATACTGCGGATCATAGACGTTCCTGTTTTCGTAATAATGAATGCAAGGATTATAGCTATGCGGGCGGTGACTTAACAGGAATAGTGATGAAATACCTGGATGGCGATTGTTTTGAGGGGCATAGCCACAATCTATTTCATGCAATTACTAAGTTAAGCGAGCGGTATGCTTCTGTTGTGGGTAAAAATAAGACGTTTTGTATTAGCGATTTTACGTCAATGACGCTGTTAAGTTATATGTGGTTAATTATTTGGGCTTACTGAAGAAATGGTTTTTCTGCGCTTTGTTGACCGCGGGGAGATATTACTTTTTGCTGTAGTTAATGGTTTTATGTTATTTGGCGTGAACATCAAATACAGATGATGCTATACGAGCTAGTTTCTTGGCGGAAAATCTGATCAGAGTGATGCTTTCGTGCCAAATATAACCACTGGAAATACTACGGTGTATTATCTTTAAGTATTATGTATGCTTTTTTTGAATTTATTGCGGCAAATATATTAAACCTGCTATTGTTTATATTGTCTTCATGAATATTATCACTTCAACTATATTCATTAATTTTGTATTAGTGGGTTTTCATTTTGGGCGGTATTGTCCGACAGAAGGATCACGAGTATAGTCGTTTTGGATTAGTTCTATAAAAAGGATTTTAATATGAACGCTATCTTTGACAGAGTCATTAGAGAGTTTTTCCCGGATACCCATATTCCACACTGGAAAAAATGGGTTTTCAGAGCCGCATTTGGCAATAAGATATTCTCTCGTTTAATAAACGACGAACGGTTAATTGATAAAAATGGTGTGCATTGGGTTAGTTCGGTCATTGATTTTTTTAACGTCCAATGTGAAACGGAATACTCTGACTTTAATAATATACCCCGACTGGGTGCTACAGTTGTTATTTCAAATCATCCGACGGTAATGGATGGTATTGCTTTAATACATACTATCGCTCAGGTCAGGAAAGATATAAAAATAGTGGCTAACCATATTTTGCCAATGATATTCCCACAGGTGGCAGAACTTACCATTGGTATTGAGAATATGGCTGGTAAGATGAGCCATAAGAAATTCAGGGAAATGAACGATCACCTGAAGAACGGTGGTGTGTTGATTATTTGTCCTGCAGGTAAGTTGGCTAGCTGGTCTCTTTCAGGTTTACAGGAACATCAATGGAATCCCGGTTTTTTACAACTGGCGATGAGAAACAACGCGGCGCTGGTACCTGTCCATATTACGGGATCAAACAGCAAAACTTATTATTTAGCTGCGACGGTCTGGCGGCAACTGTCAAATATAATGATTATTCGTGAAGCGCTACGCCATCGTGGTAAGACCATGAAAATCAAAGTAGGGCAGCAAATAGCCTTATCTTCGTTTAATCGATTTAATAAAGATCTGTCCGCCGCGTCAAGTGTATGCTTGATGCATCTCCAGAGCATCGGAGAGAATGGTCCGGCGCTGGTAGATACGGTTTCTCCGCAAAAATTAACAGGTAGTCGAGAGTGTTTAATAAACGCAATAGAAGAGTGCGAAGTATTAAGACAATTTGATGATGGTAGAAAATTATTGATATTTCGCTGCAATACCCTCGGGGACTCACCCATTCTTGATGAGCTAGGGCGCTTACGCGAGCGCTGTTATCGCGATATTGGCGCTGGATCCGGTAAAGACAGAGATAATGATGTTTTTGATGAAACCTATTACCATATCATTTTATGGGATCCTTCTGATGAAGAAATACTGGGTGCCTATCGTCTAATACCCGTTGGTGAGCAGTTAGCGCAACATGGAATAACAGGCCTCTATAGCAACAGCCTGTTCAAGTACCATAATAATGCCTATTCCTGTTTAAGCCAGTGTGTGGAAATCGGCCGTGGATTTATCCAGAAGCCTTATCAAAAAAGTAATGTTCTTGATTATTTATGGCGCGGGATATTTGATTTTATAAAAAGATATCCAGACTATAAATATTTGTTAGGTGTGTTGACGATCCCCGGCTCTTTTCCTGAAGAGGTGCAGAAACTCATTGTAAGCTTTTATAATATGTACTTTCCCAGTTCGGTTAACTTTTGTACGCCAATTCAATTATTCACTGCAGAAGGTGCACAAAGTGATAGCCCATTTTCCGGAAATGATTTTAGAGACGACTGGCGTGTGCTTAACGATTTACTGAGAGAAAAAGGTTATGAACTACCATGGCCTTTTAAACAGAGCGCTAAATGGTTTTCTCCAGGCGGATCGTCGATTCTTGCATTCACAAAAGATGATGCTTTTCACTCGATCGCTGGTTTAAACCTGAGTGCTCTCGATAAATTGAATGAAATATACTTTAAGCATTATTTGAAGGATTAAACTGACGATAACGTTAGGGTTTGGAATGAGAATAATTCAATCCAGACATCAGTAATGAAAACTCTATGCGTACGGATGCGTTTTAATGCAAAAGCCAGTAAATATATTTATTGTTGTGATAGCGATGCTGATGATAACGGGGTGTGATAACAAACCGGAGAACAGGTTATCTGGTTATTCACATGGCGAATTTGTCTATCTTTCTTATTCTTCCACTGCAAAAATTGAACAGCTATTCATTAAGAAAGGAGATAATGTCACGCCTGGGCAAGAGTTAGTGAAGATTGAGTCCTTTGATGCGCAAAATATTTTCCTGCGAGCTGAGGAAAAACTTTCTGCAGAGAGCGCATTATTGCGAAATCTGGAGTCGGGAGAGCGGCCTGAAGAGCTGGATATTATTCGTGCCCAGATTAAAAAAGCACGATCGGCGGAATCCCAGGTAAAGCGTCAGCTTGAGCGGTATCGTAATCTTTACGCCAGTCGCGCCATCTCGCTCGCAGAATGGGAGGATATCCGGGATGAGTTAACGCAAAAAGGCGCGCAGGTTGAAGAGTTAATTAATCAACTCAAAGCGCGGCAACTGCCTGCCCGTCAGGATGAGATTAGCAAACAGCTCTCGATGGTGGCCGCGGCAAAACTCGAACGTGACAAGGCGCTTTGGGATGTCCAGCAAACGACGATTGTTTCTCCGGTCAATGCTAAAGTCTTCGATATTATTTATCGTGCCGGGGAACGGCCCACTGCCGGCAGACCAATAATTAGTCTGTTACCTCCTGAGAATATAAAAGTACGCTTTTTTATACCCGAGGCGATGCTTGGTAAATTTAAAATCGGAACCAAGGTAAAACTGATATGCGATGGTTGCGCTGAGCCCATTGCTGGCGTGATTAACTACATCAGTCCTGAAGCGGAATTTACGCCTCCGGTTATTTATAGTACGAAACGCCGGGAGAAACTCATTTTTATGGCTGAGGCTGTTCCTGCCCGGAAGCAGGCTGAGCGGATGAAAATCGGCCAGCCGTTTGATGTGGAGGTTATTGGTAATGAATAATCTTTGTATTGATGTAAAAAATCTCAATAAGTATTTTGGTGAGCATCACGTCGTAAAGGATTTCTCTTTGCAGGTGGCAAAAGGCGAAATTTATGGTTTTCTTGGGCCGAACGGTAGCGGGAAAACAACATCGATTCGGATGATGTGTGGTTTGATTACCCCGGATTCAGGTGAAGGCTCTTGTCTGGGCATGGACATCTTTACGCAGCGGGAAAAAATAAAAAAAAAGATAGGTTATATGACCCAGTATTTCTCAATGTGGGGAAATTTAACCATCCGGGAAAACTTACTTTTTATCGCGCGGTTGTATAGCCTCGACCAACGTAAAGCCCGGGTTGAACGCGCGCTTTCAGAGTTAGGCCTCACTACCCGACAGCATCAGCAGGCCAGGGAGCTTTCTGGCGGCTGGAAGCAAAGAATGGCCCTCGCCGCTTGCATGTTGCATGAACCCGTTTTGTTGTTTCTCGATGAACCAACCGCTGGCGTGGATCCGAAAGCGCGGCGAGAGTTCTGGCAAATGCTGCATCAGTTATCGGACAGAGGGATCTCAATCCTGGTGAGCACGCATTATATGGATGAGGCCGAGCGCTGCCATAAGGTTGCCTATCTGTCTTATGGCCGTCTGTTGGCGAATGGCACTATTTCGTCGATTATCGCGTCCCAGAATCTGATCACCATGCGAACCAGCGGCACCGGTCTGACGCTGCTTGAAAACCAGCTACAACGCTTGCCGGAGATTGAGCAAACGGTCATTTTTGGCAATCAGCTTTATATTACTTCCAGAGATGAAGCCAAATTAAAGTCCACGCTTTTTGCATTTACACAACAGGGCTATGAGTTCTGTCAGGTGGCTACCAATCTGGAAGATGCATTTACCTACTTGATGAAAAACGATTGTGAAAAAAATTAATTTAAGCTTCTCCTTTACCCGTTGGATCGGCGTGGTTATTAAGGAAATCCACGAATTACGTCGTGATAAAGTCAGCATTAGTATGGTGCTCCTGACACCTATTTTTCAGCTGATCATTCTTGGCTATGCGATCAATATGGATCCCCATAATCTTCCTACCGCGTTATTAAATTACGATACCGAACGCATGAGTCATATTTTTGTGACGGAAGCGCAAAATACAGGGTATTTTTCAATGATTCCTGTCGATTCAGAAGAGGCGGCGCAGAAAGCGTTCGTTCGGGGAGATGTCACTTTTATCGTGACGATTCCTGAGGGGTTTACGCGCAAGATGCTGCGTGGAGAAAAGCCTCAGCTGTTAATTCAGGGGGATGCCATCGATCCGATAACCACGGGGAATGCGCTAAGTGCCCTTGTACAGGTGGCGAAATCGATGTTTCAACACGATTTGCCGGGCGACATGCGTGTCTCGCAAAAAGAGGATGATTTCGAGCTTATTATCCATCGGATGTTTAACCCTGAGGGGATTACCCAGTTTAATACTATTCCAGGTATTATGGGATCGATACTCAGTACCACCTTGATCCTGATGACCGCCCTGTCTATTACCCGTGAGCGAGAAAACGGGGCGTTAGAAAATTTACTGGTCTCTCCTTTGACCGGGTTTGAGGTCATTGTCGGGAAGATAACGCCTTTTGTTGTCATCGGTTTGTTCCAGGCGACGTTAATTCTGATTGCCGCTGTGCTATTGTTCGATATTCCCCTTCATGGTAGCGTTTTTCTGCTTTTTTTTGTGCTGTTAATATATGTTTTCCTCTGCCTGTCAATTGGCATTGGTATTTCTGGCCTGGCACAAAACCAACTGCAGGCGCTGCAAATGTCGTCATTTTACTTTATTCCTTCCATTATGCTTTCCGGCTTTATCAGCCCCTTTATTAGTATGCCTGACTGGGCGAAAGCCATTGGCTCCTGTTTACCGCTGACCTATTTCATCCGACTGGTTAAGGGCATCATGCTGAAAGGCTATTCTGCGATGGCATTATTACCCGACCTTTTGCCACTGATCGGCCTGGCGGTGATAGTGATTGGCGTGGGGTTGAAATCTTATCGTAAAACACTGGACTGACATTATGTGCGTGCCCGGCACGTGTTGGCATAGGCTTTTCGCCATGAAATTCGTATAATGCGCCCCACATTCGTTTCAAGCCGGAGATTTCTATCATGCGTCCAGCAGGCCGTAGCGCTAATCAGGTGCGTCCCGTCACCCTGACCCGTAATTACACAAAACACGCTGAAGGCTCCGTGCTGGTCGAATTCGGTGATACCAAAGTGTTGTGCACCGCTTCCATTGACGAAGGCGTTCCGCGTTTCCTGAAAGGACAGGGGCAGGGCTGGATCACCGCTGAATATGGCATGCTGCCGCGCTCAACGCACACGCGTAACGCGCGTGAAGCAGCAAAAGGCAAGCAGGGCGGCCGGACGATGGAAATTCAGCGTCTGATCGCTCGCGCGCTGCGCGCGGCGGTTGACCTGAAAGCGCTGGGTGAATTCACCATCACCCTCGACTGCGATGTGCTGCAGGCCGATGGCGGCACCCGTACGGCGTCGATTACCGGGGCCTGCGTGGCGCTGGCCGATGCGCTGAACAAACTGGTGGCAGCCGGCAAGCTGAAAACCAACCCAATGAAGGGGATGGTTGCCGCGGTGTCCGTTGGTATCGTTAACGGCGAAGCCATTTGCGATCTGGAGTACATCGAAGATTCCGCAGCGGAAACCGACATGAACGTGGTGATGACCGAAGATGGCCGCATTATTGAGGTGCAGGGGACGGCAGAAGGCGAGCCGTTCACCCATGAAGAGCTCCTCACTCTCCTGGCGTTAGCCCGAGGGGGGATCGAATCCATTATCACGACGCAGAAGGCGGCGTTAGAAAATTAATGATTAAGGCGACTGAGAAGTCGCCTTTTTTTTGCGCTTCATCCTTCATTACACCTGCGAAGGATGAGCGCGTAGTCTGACAATGATGAAAGTACCAAAAGGAGCGAATCCATGAAGCCGTATCAGCGCCAGTTTATTGAGTTTGCGCTTAGCAAGCAGGTTCTTAAGTTTGGCGAGTTCACGCTGAAATCCGGGCGCAAGAGCCCCTATTTCTTCAACGCCGGCCTGTTTAACACCGGGCGCGATCTGGCACTGCTGGGCCGTTTTTATGCCGAGGCGCTGGTGGATTCCGGGATTGAGTTCGACCTGCTGTTTGGCCCGGCCTATAAAGGTATTCCGATCGCCACCACCACCGCGGTGGCGTTAGCCGAACATCATGACCGCGATCTGCCTTACTGCTTTAACCGCAAAGAGGCAAAAACCCACGGCGAAGGCGGCAACCTGGTCGGTAGCCCGCTGCAGGGGCGTGTGATGCTGGTGGATGACGTGATCACCGCCGGTACGGCGATCCGCGAATCCATGGAGATTATCCAGGCCCAGGGCGCCCAGCTGGCGGGCGTACTGATCTCCCTGGATCGTCAGGAGCGCGGCCGCGGCGAGATCTCCGCTATTCAGGAAGTGGAGCGGGATTACGGCTGCCAGGTGATCTCAATCATCACTCTGAAAGAGCTGATCGCTTATCTGGAAGAGAAACCCGAGATGGCGGAATATCTGGCGTCAGTTCGCGCCTATCGTGAAGCCTACGGCATCTAAGACATACGCCCGGTAAGCGTCAGGCTACCGGGCATCTCAGAAGCAGATTACTGCAGCTGTGCGGCGACCAGCGGCCAGCGGGCCTCGAAATCATCCGTCGGACGATATTTGAACTCGCTGCGCACAAAGCGCGACAGCATGCCCTCGCAGAAGGCCAGCAGCTGGCTGGCCAGCAGGGTTTCGTCGAGGGTGTAGCCTTCGCCTTCACGCATTTTTTTCTCGCGCATCACCTGACGCAGCTGCACTTCGATGCGCTCAAAAAGCTGGTTGATGCGGCCCTGTAGCCGGTCCTGTTCGAACATTAGCGCGTGCCCGGTGAGGATACGCGTCAGCCCAGGATTACGCTCGCCAAACCCAAGAATCAACAGAACGATCAGGCGCAGGCGCGCGGTCGTGTCCTTTTCATCTTTCAAAATCAAATTGATGCGCGTAATCAGACTGTCTTCAATGAACTCGATCAGGCTGTCAAACATGCGGGTTTTGCTGGGAAAATGGCGATACAGCGCGGCTTCGGAGACGCCGACGGAAGCCGCCAGTTTCGCGGTGGTAATACGTTGACTACCATCGCTGGATTCCAGCATGAGCGCCAGAGATTGAAGTATTTCTTCGCGACGATTCCGTTTCGCAGTTTGCTTTTCTGCCATGTTTTAAAATACCCCTGAAAATAAGCACTTGTCAGGCAGACATCCACAACGCGACCGCAAACCGGAGTTTGCGGTGATGTTATTGCGTTATGCGCGTTGGGATGCAGGTTCCGTGTTGCTGGGCTTATTTACGCCCTGAGTGACCGAAGCCGCCTTCGCCGCGGTCGGTGGCGTCAAACTCTTCCACCAGGTTAAATTCCGCCTGCACGACCGGCACAAAGACCATCTGCGCGATACGTTCGCCCGGCTCGATAATAAAGCTCTGCTGACCGCGGTTCCAGACGGACACCATCAGTTGCCCCTGGTAATCGGAGTCGATGAGGCCCACCAGATTGCCCAGTACTACGCCATGCTTATGGCCCAGGCCGGAGCGTGGCAGAATTACCGCCGCCAGAGAGGGATCGGCGATATGAATCGCAAGGCCCGTCGGCAACAGCGTGGTTGCACCCGGCGCCAGCTCTACGGCGTCGTCGAGACAGGCTCGCAGGTCAAGTCCGGCGGAGCCGGAGGTGGCATAGGTCGGCAGCGGAAATTGCTGGCCGACACGCGGGTCCAGAATCTTAACGTCGATTTTTTTCATCATAACGGGTCACGATCTCGTCGAGTAATAATTGGCCCAGGAGTTCCTTGCGCTCAAGTGGTAAGCGCTTTTCCCCATCCTGCCAGAAAAGGTGTAATGCGTTGTTATCGCTATTAAAGCCCTGATCAGGCTGAGAAACATCGTTAGCGCAAATCAGGTCGAGGTTTTTGCGGGCACGTTTTTGCCGCGCATATTCTTCCACATTATTCGTTTCGGCGGCAAACCCAACGACGTAAGGGCGATGGGCTTTTAGCGCCGCAACCCCGGCCACGATATCCGGGTTTTTAATCATTTTTATTGTTAATTCATCACCTTGTTTTTTAATTTTATCTTCGGCGATGACGGCGGCGCGGTAATCCGCCACTGCGGCGCAGCCAATAAAAATATGCTGCTGCTGAGCGCCGGCCTGGACGGCGGCTTCCATTTCCAGTGCGGTAGTGACATCAATGCGCTGCACAAACGGCGGTGTCGGTAGTGATACCGGGCCGCTGACCAGGGTCACGTTCGCGCCCCGCTGCGCGGCGGCGGCGGCAATCGCGAAGCCCATTTTGCCTGAGCTGTGGTTGCTGATGTAACGCACCGGATCCAACGGCTCACGGGTCGGGCCCGCGGTAATCATGAGGTTGAGATGTTGCAAATCTTTGACAGGGGAGGCGAAATGCTGCGCGGCCATCTCCACGATGGTTAACGGATCGAGCATTCTCCCCGGGCCGACGTCGCCGCAGGCCTGGCTGCCGCTGTCCGGTCCCCACAGCAGCAGGCCGCGGGAAGCCAGCGTCCGCAGATTCTGCTGGGTGGCCTGCGCGCGATACATCTGCTGGTTCATGGCGGGCACCACGGCAACCGGGGAAGGGGTGGCAAGACAGATCGTCGACACCAGGTCGTTGGCCATGCCGGCCGCCACGCGGGCGATTAAATCAGCGGTTGCCGGGGCGAGGATCACCAGGTCGGCCCATTTCCCGAGCTCAATATGGCCCATAGCCGCTTCCGCCGCCGGATCGAGCAGGCTGTCGGAAACCGGATAGCCGGATACCGCCTGCAGGCTGAGTGGGGTGATGAACGCTTTTGCCGCCTCCGTCATCGCGACACGCACCTCCGCGCCGCGTTCGCGCAGTCGGCGCACCAGTTCCGGGGTTTTATACGCCGCGATACCGCCGCTGACGCCCAGGACGATTTTTTTACCCGCCAGAGTCATCATGATGTCTTCCTGTTGCCGTAGACCAGAATCCGCGCATCTTATCACAATCCTGTCGTCGTCGTGCCTCTGGTGGGCATTCACTTTGCGAGCGGCTACGCAGGGTGAAAAGCAGTGGGTCGGCAGCGCCGTCAGGCTGTGCCAGGATAGGCAAATTCACCCAGGAGGGCGCATGGACGAAACGGAAAATCTGATGCCACGAGAAAAGATGTTGCAGTACGGCATCGAAGCGCTAACGGATGTTGAGCTGCTGGCGCTGTTTCTGCGCGTCGGCACGCGTCGTCAGGATGTGCTCGGCTATGCGCAGGCGTTACTGCAGCGTTTTGGCTCGCTCTACGCTCTGCTTTCCGCGGATAAAGCGCAGCTGATTGCCGTGGATGGACTGGGACTGGCGAAATATGCGCAACTGAAGGGTATTGCCGAGCTGGCGCGACGCTATTTTAGCTCACAGCTGGTCGAGGAGGCTGCGCTGGTCAGTCCCTCGACGACGCGGGAATTTTTACAAAGCCAGCTTACGGAAGAAGAGCGCGAGATCTTTATGGTGATCTTTTTAGATAATCAGAACCGGGTGTTGAAACATAGTCGCCTTTTTTCTGGTACTCTTAGCCACGTTGAGGTGCATCCGCGAGAAATTGTACGCGAAGCCATCAAAGTGAACGCTGCCGCCGTGATCCTTGCGCATAATCATCCCTCCGGTAGTCCGGAGCCGAGCCAGGCAGACAGGCTGATTACCGAAAGGGTGGTAAAATGTTGTCGATTCATGGAGATACGCGTGCTTGACCATCTGGTTATCGGCCGCGGTGCGTATGTATCTTTTGCCGAGCGTGGCTGGATTTAGTCCCGAACTGGCGATCCTTCGGGATCTTTGTCTGTTCGGGACTTGAGCACATCGCCGAGTCAGCGTATACTACGCCACCTTTGAGAATCTCGGGTTTGGCATTTGGGCCTGGCAGTCGAGAGTTCACATTGAACTGCGATGACCAGGCTGTAAAGCCTGACGAGGCGCCAATACCCCATACGAAGCTCGAGCTAATTTGATTTTTGGAGAATAGACATGTCCCGAGTCTGCCAAGTTACTGGCAAGCGTCCGGTGACCGGTAACAACCGTTCCCACGCACTGAACGCGACTAAACGCCGTTTCCTGCCGAACCTGCACTCTCACCGTTTCTGGGTTGAGAGCGAGAAGCGTTTTGTCACCCTGCGCGTATCTGCTAAAGGTATGCGTGTAATCGATAAGAAAGGCATCGATACAGTTCTGTCTGAACTGCGTGCCCGTGGCGAAAAGTACTAAGTACTTAGAGGAAATAAATCATGGCTAAAGGTATTCGTGAGAAAATCAAGCTGGTTTCTTCCGCTGGTACTGGTCACTTCTATACCACCACGAAGAACAAGCGTACCAAACCGGAAAAAATGGAACTGAAAAAGTACGATCCGGTTGTACGTCAGCACGTTATCTACAAAGAAGCTAAAATCAAATAATTTTAGCCTCCTTGTATAAAAACCCCGCTTCGGCGGGGTTTTTTGTTTTTAAAACTCCCCCATATTGCTTTCACATACTCCCTTTTCAGTCACCTGTCCGTGAAGCACAATACGTCGGGTAAATGGAGGAAAATCATGCCTGAATTACCAGAGGTTGAAACCAGCCGCCGCGGCATCGAGCCGCACCTGGTTGGCGCAACTATTCTGCACGCCATTGTGCGCAATGGACGGCTGCGCTGGCCGGTTTCCGAAGAGATTTATCGCCTGAGCGACGTTCCGGTACTCAGCGTGCGGCGTCGTGCCAAATACCTGCTTCTGGAACTGCCGGACGGCTGGATCATCGTTCATCTCGGGATGTCGGGAAGCCTGCGTATCCTGAGCGAAGAGCTACCGGCCGAAAAACACGATCACGTTGACCTGGTCATGAGTAATGGCAAGGTGCTGCGCTATACCGATCCGCGCCGCTTTGGCGCCTGGCTGTGGACCAAAACGCTGGAAGACCATCCGGTACTGGCCCACCTTGGCTCGGAGCCGCTCAGCGATGAATTTAACGCCGACTATCTTCAGCAGAAATGCGCGAAGAAAAAAACTGCGATCAAACCCTGGCTGATGGATAACAAGCTGGTGGTAGGGGTCGGCAATATCTACGCCAGCGAGTCGCTGTTCTCGGCCGGGATCCATCCCGACAGGTTGGCTTCTTCACTGTCGCGGGAAGAGTGTGAACAGCTGGTGAAAGTGATTAAGCTGGTCCTGCTGCGTTCGATAGAGCAGGGCGGCACCACGCTGAAGGATTTCCTGCAAAGCGATGGCAAGCCGGGCTATTTTGCCCAGGAGCTGCAGGTCTATGGCCGCAAGGGCGAACCGTGCCGGATCTGCGGCACGCCGGTTGTCGGGACCAAACATGCCCAGCGGGCGACCTTTTATTGCCGTCAGTGCCAGAAGTAGTTCTCAGGAACAGGAACGTTTGTAGGCCAGGTCAGCGTAGCGCCACCTGGCACAAAGACCGGGACAGAGCCGGTGTGGATGGGCGGCGCAGTGCAGCGCCAGCCTGCGTGGCTCATGCCCCAGCAGATAGATGCGTTACTTCAGCTTATTCAACAGCGCCTGGTGGACGTTAGCTGGCAGGAAATGAGAAACGTCGCCCTGGTGACGCGCCACTTCCTTCACCAGTGAGGAAGAGATAAATGACCACTCTTTGCACGGCATCAGGAACACGCTCTCAAGGGTGGGCATCAGGTGGCGGTTCATGTGGGCCAGCTGCATCTCATACTCGAAATCCGCCACCGCCCGCAGGCCGCGAATTAAAATATTGGCCTGCTGCGCGCGGGCGAAACTGGCCATCAGGTCGCTAAAGCCGATAACCTCCACGTTAACCAGATGCGCTGTTGCCTGAGTGGCCAGCGCGATACGCTCGTCGAGGGTAAACATCGGCTTTTTGCTCGGGCTCGCGGCGATAGCCAGCACCACTTTATCGAACATGCTCGCCGCGCGGGTGACAATGTCGATATGACCGTTGGTGATGGGATCAAAGGTACCCGGATAGATCGCTTTTGTGCTCATGATTACCCTTTCTCCGAGTAGCCGTGGCTCAGCGCCCACAGCTCGGTATATTTCGTAAACGTATACTGCGCGTTGACCATCGCCAGTAACCAGCCCTGCTTACCGTCCAGCACCCCACCGCGCAGCAGCAGCGTTTTCAGGAACGCGCCCAGGGTATGGCTGAAAATGCCCGCCATCGAGGTCTTCTTGCCCTTGCGGTGGCGCTCAAGCGCCCACGCGGCAGCATACGCCAGCTGTTTTTGCTGGAAGCCAGCGAAGTCGCGGCAGGTCAGATGCAGGAGATCGCCGGTTAGCGGAATGACCTCTGCGCCCAGGCTATCCAGCGATTCATGGACCAGATTATCGTTATAGCGGTAACGGGCGCGTTCGTACAGGCGCAGCACGCGATCGGGATACCAACCGCTGTGGCGCATAAAGCGTCCGAGAAAGTAGTTGCGACGAGCGATGCTGTAGATAGCGCCGCGCTGCGGCGCTGCCAGCACCTTAAGAATAGCCTGCCTGAGTTCTGGCGTGACGCGCTCATCGGTATCGATCATCAACACCCAGTCGCCGGTGGCATAGTCCTGCGCGCGCTGGCGCTGAATACCATAGCCTCGCCAGTCGGTATGGGTATAGACCTGGGCGCCGAGGCGGCGGGCCAGCTCGACGGTGTTGTCGGTACTGCCAGAGTCGAGGACGATGATTTCATCTGCCCAGCTAACGGAGTCCAGACAATCCGGCAGCAGCTCCGCTGCATCTTTGGCGATCATCACCACGGAAAGCCGGTTCGACATTAATGACTCCGTTGCGGCATGTAAGGTTGCAGTAACTTGAGCAGACGCGACAGCGCGCCCTGGTTCTGGTGCAGCACTTCCACCGCGTGACGGCCATACCACAGGCGGTAGTCTTCATCGGTCAGGAGCGTGGACACTTCCCTGACCAGCGAGTCGGCGTCGGTGACCGTGATCAGGCCATCATCCTGCTGCAGCTTGGCGCAGATATCTTTGAAGTTGAAGGTATGCGGCCCCATCAGCACCGGAATGGCATGCGCCGCCGGCTCGAGCGGGTTATGGCCGCCGCGCTCCACCAGGCTGCCGCCAACGAAGGCGAGGTCGGCAATGCCGTAGAGCAGCATCAGTTCACCCATGGTATCGCCAATCACCACCTGGGTACTGGAGGAGGGGATCTCGCCGGTGCTGCGCAGAGTAAAGCTCATTCCGGCCTTTTGCACCATCTCACGCGCGTCGGGGAAGCGCTCCGGATGCCGGGGAACGAGGATCAGCAGCAGGTTCGGGAAGGTCTCCAGCAGTTTTTTATGCGCCTGCAGGATGATTTGTTCTTCGCCGTCGTGAGTGCTGGTGGCAATCCAGACCTTGCGGTGTGGCGCCCATTGGCGGCGCAACGTAATCGCGCGGGCCGCCAGCTCCGGGGTGACGGAGATATCGAATTTCAGACTTCCGGTGACCGCCAGCTGGTTGCGCTTCAGTCCGAGAGCAAGGAAGCGGTTGCCATCCTCTTCATTCTGCGCGGCGATAAGCGTAATACGGCTTAACAGGCGGCGCATAAAACCGCCCAGTTTGGCATAGCCTTTGGCGGAACGTTCAGAAAGGCGGGCGTTGGCGATCACCAGCGGGATCTTACGCTTATGCAGCGCGGCCACCATATTCGGCCATAGCTCGGTTTCCATCACGATAACCAGCTTCGGCTGAACGGTATTCAGGAAGCGGTTCATGGCGCCGGGCAGATCGTAGGGCAGATAGACGTGATGGACATCTTTGCCGAACGCCGACATGGCGCGCTCGGAGCCGGTCGGCGTCATGGTGGTGACGGTGATCGGCATCGAAGGGTAGCGGTGGCGCAGAGCGCGAACCAGCGGAATGGCGGCCAGGGTTTCTCCGACGGAAACGGAGTGCAGCAGAATGCCATCCGGCTCTACCTTGTTCTGACAGAAGCCATAGCGTTCCGCCCAGCGTTTACGATAGGCAGGAGCCTTACGACTGCGCAGCAGCAGCCGCAGCCACACCAGCGGCTGAATAAGGTAAAGTAGGGTGGTATAAAGCAATTCCAAACTATTTATCCGTTCTCTGTTTTGGCGGGCAAATTCTAAGCATTTCGCCCGCGTAAAGCTATCTCTTTGGCGGAAACAGCGGGTTTTTGGTCTATACCGCGTGGCGATAACGCTTAATACGCAGATAACGGCGTCCCAGGCGCCAGCGTAAACGGAAAGTACAGGCGTTTTTCCAGATTAACCGCCAGATACCGCGGTCGAAGAATTCTTTAATAATAACATGCTTTTTCGACTCATCTTTCATGCTGTCGAAGGTGTGGATGATCCCCAGGCCTTCTTTGGCGATCTGCCAGCGACAGGCGGCGATATGGCGCACTTTATCCGGGTAGCGCTGGTTGATCGCCTCCAGCATCTCCAGAATCTTCATATAGTGGCGCGCCGAACGCATCAGCGTGTCGTCGTTGTCCGGCTTATGCGACACCGACTCAGAGTGGATGTAGTAATCATAGAACTGCTGGCTGGTGTACTGCACGCGCTCCGCGGCCAGCAGCGCCTCTGTCGTCCACGGGATATCCTGATGGCGCAGGCCGGGTTCGAAATGGAAGTGATGCTGGCGGATAAAGTCGTGGCGATAGATGTTGAGCCAGGTGACGTGTAGAAACTTCCGCGAGTCCAGGGCCTGCTTGAGCCAGACATGACCCGGCAGCACGCCGGTCGAGGGCAGGCGATCCAGTGGGAAGATCGGGTGGCTCTCGCGGCGCTTTTCATACACGTAGGTGCCGTTGCAGGTCGCGATATCGAGATGTTCTTTCTCGGCCATCTCCAGCAGCGTGCGATACATGCCCGGATAGAGTTTGTCGTCGATATCCGGAAACGCCAGATATTTGCCGCTGGCGGCGGCGAGGCCGGTATTGCGCGCGACCGAGACGCCCTGGTTTTCCTGCTCCAGTACCTGGACGTTCTGCAGCCGATCCCGCCATTCGGCGATCACCGCCAGGCTGTTGTCTGTCGAACCATCGTTCACCAGGATCAGTTCATAGCTTTCCAGCTGCTGCTGTTCAAGGCACTCAAAGAACTGCGCAAGAAATTTCTCACCGTTGTAGACGGCAGCCACGATGCTCAATAAAGGCGTTTGACTCATAAATCTTCGATCCTGGTTAACTAACGGCGTCAGGTGCGCTGCAGCTGACGGTACTGCTGACAAATGGACACGACGCTGAATTTTTCCAGCGCGGCGTCGTCGATAGTCGGCGGGTTATGGTAAATGCTTTGCATCGTCTGAGCCAGCGCCGGACTGGTCAGATCCGCCAGACCGCGGGCAAGTTCGCCGGTGAGGATCTCGGTGACGCCGCCGGGGCAGCGGGTGCTGGCAACCGGCGTATGCAACAGCAGCGCTTCCACCACCACATTGCCGAATCCTTCGCTATCGGAGCTTAAAACCAGCATCCGTGCGCCTTTGATCCACGGTAAGGGGTTTTTCTGAAAACCCTTGAACCACACCCGATCGTCAACCTGCAGCGTTTTGGCCAGCTGGCGCAGGCGCTGCTCTTGCTCCGGTTTTCCCTGGCCTAACAGCACCAGCGGCGCGTCAATGCCGCTTTGCGCATAGGCTTCAAGCAGGCGGTCGTGGCGTTTGCCTGGATGGAAGCGGCCGACGTGAATCAGATAGTCACCGGCCGGTCGCTCGCTCTCGGCTTCCGCCTCGGCGCGCAGAGTGGCGATATCGAAGGGGTTGTAGATGGTTTTCAGCTGTGCCGGACGCAGGGCGAAGGCTTCCACCAGATCGCGTCCCACGGCGTCGGAAACCGCCACCACGTTGCGACCCTGGTAAATTCGCTTAATTTTCTGCTGCTTCATCCAGCGGTCAAAGCCGGTGCGGTGCCCGAGATAGGAGGCAGAGAATACGCCGTGCAGGCAGAACCAGACGTTACGCTCGCGCAGCGCCCGGCTGCGGGCGACGATGCGGTCGGTTTTGTGCAGGTTGGAAAGCACGAGGTCAAATTGCCCCTGCTGTTCGGCCCGGATGACCGCGGCGTCCAGCTGGCGGGCGCGGCGGGACAGCTCGGTCAGCTTGCGCCACGGTTTACGGCAGCGATCGGCCACCACCTGATAGTCGAGACCCTCGGGCAACGGATACTCGCAGACATCGCGCAGCGAAATGAGCGACACCCGATCGCCGTCGCGCAGGAACTGTGCTGCCAGGGTCAGGACCACTTTTTCCGCGCCGCCGCCGGGTAAACCGTCAATCACAAATAAGATGCGCATCGTTATTTCACCAGATCCTGATAAAGAGAAAGCAGCTGGGTTGAGAGTCGCTCGCTGGTGCAGGCCATGATGCGCTCGCGGGCGCGACCACCTTGCGCGGAGCCCAGCGCGCGGGCAGGCAGGGCCATCACCGCCTGCTGCAGCGCCGGGATATCCAGGGCGTCGCAGACGTAACCGTTGTGGCCGTCGACGATAAACTCCGCCCCGCCGCAGCCGGTGGTGGTGATCACCGGCAGACCGCAGGCCATTGCCTCGAGAATGACGTTGGGGAACGGATCGTAGAGGGTGGGCAGCAGCAGACCATCGGCCATCTGATAGAAGGGCAGCGTCTCCGACTGCATGCCGAAGAAGCGCACCCGCGCTTCGCAGCCGAGACTCTTCGCCAGCGCCTGATAGCGCGGCTGATCCTTATCTTTGCCAACCACCAGCAGATAGCGATTGGTGGGGGCGATGGCGCGGATTGCCGCCGCCAGTCCCTTGCGCTCAAAGCCGGAGCCGACGTAGATCAGGCAGGTCGCCTGCAGCGGTAGCTGCCATTTGGCGCGTAAGGCGGCAAAGGTCTCTTCGTCCGGCGGCAGGAAGCGCTGGTTATCAATGGCGTTGTAAATAACGTGGATCTTCTCCGCCGGCAGGCCAAAGTCTTCGATGATCTCGCGCTTGATCATCTCGGCGTTGCAGATCACCCCGCGCAGGTGTGAGTCTTCATACATCTCGCGCTCCGCCTGCATGACGTAGCGGTGGTAACGGTCGGCGAACAGCAGGCGGCTTTTCCAGGCCGGTAAAATGCGCGAGCGCTGCTGCAGCCAGCGGCGATGAACGCCATCGCCAGCGCGGTAGAGATCGCAGCCGGGAATACGTTCATGGCTCTGCACCAGGTCAAAAGACTCACGCTGCCAGAGCGCACGCGCGGCGTTGGCAAAGCCGCGCTCGCGGCTGATGCGCCCCCATTTACGTGGGTTACAGATATGGATCTGCCAGTCCGGTTTCACCGGCCCCTGCCATTCGCGGGTGATGACGTTCAGCTGCAGATGACTGCTGTCGAGGGCTTCCAGCGCGCGGGAGACAAACCGTTCTGCGCCGCCGTCCGGGCGGTACTTCTGCCGCACCAGAGCCAGCCTGAATTTACTCATGCCAGTACCTTTTTCGCCGCCGCGATCACGGCGTCGGTAGGAATTAAATCGAGATAACGTTCTTCGGTGTTGGTGTTGATGGCGTCCGGATCGGGCAGTGGACCGAAGTCGCCGGCCCAGATCACCTCGCCTTTCGCCTGCCACGGACGCCAGAAGGTCAGCTTCGAGGGGCCGAACAGGGCGACCAGCGGAGTGCCGAGCGCCGCAGCCATATGCATCGGCACCGAGTCGACGCCGATAAACAGGCGGGCGTGATCGATCACCGCCGCCAGCTGGCGCAGCGTTAACTGGCCGGCTAAAGAGTGCAGACGCGCCTGCGGGCAGCCGGCGATGATGGTGTCCACCATCTTCTTCTCTCGATCGTCGGGGCCGGAGGTGAGCACCACCGCGTACCCCTCGGCGGACAGCGCGTTGATCAGGGCGCTCATACGATCTTCGCGCCAGCATTTAAAAAACCAGCGCGACGTTGGCTGGATGACGATGTAGTTTTCCCGGAACTCCTCCGGCAGCAGGGCGCGGCTGGTGGCCCAGTCTGCTTCGCTGTAGCCCATCCGCGCCGGCGCGTCGTTCAACGGGAGACCGAGCGGAGCGAGAATAGAGAGATTCTGCTGTACCGTATGCAGCTGGTTGTGCTGTTGGGTGGAGGCCAGCGCGGTGTGGCAATAGCGCCAGACCGGGTGGCGGCGCTTCGGAAAATCAAAACCAATCCGCGTCGCGGCGCCGGTCAGTTTGCTGATAATCGCGCTCGGCCACTGGTCAGCAAGGTTAAGCACCATATCGTATCGCTGCTGACGCAGCGTCTGAATGAGCTGCCATTGCATCTTCAACTGATGCCTTTTTCCCTGCTTTTTCCAGCGGCGATCGAGACCATAAATATGATGGATATCGGGGTTGGCGGCGAGCATATCCCGGGTCTCTTCATACAGCAGCACATCCACGCTGGCGGCGGGATACTGCTGTTTCAGCGCGTGAATAAGCGGCGTGATCAGCAGCATGTCGCCATGATGGCGCAGCTTAATGACCAGGATCCGCGCCGGGTTCAACGGGCCGCGGGAGAGGGTTTCAGGCGTCATACTCTGTTCTTCATCCAGGATAAGGGTTCCGATTCTAGGGGATCAGACAGATTGAGAGAAGCGTTGTATTGCTCTACCATGACCCGATACGTATGGCCTGAGGACGTTTTCGTGCACAATCCCGCATTTCTCATCACGATTGATACAGAGGGCGATAACCTCTGGCAAAAACATGACAGCATCACCACCGAGAATGCGCGTTATCTCCCGCGTTTTCAGCAGCTTTGCGAAAAGTATGGCTTTAAACCGGTCTATTTGACCAACTATGAAATGGCCATCGACCCCTTTTATATCGAATTCGCCAGAGACGTGATTGCCCGCGGCACCGCGGAAGTCGGCATGCATCTGCATGCGTGGAACAGCCCGCCGACCGAGCCGCTGACCGCCGATGACTGGCGGCATAAGCCTTATCTCATTGAATACAGCGATGCCATGATGCGTGAGAAGGTCGACTATATGACGCATCTGCTGGAGGATACTTTCCAGACTAAAATGGTCAGCCATCGCGCCGGGCGCTGGGCCTTTGACGAGCGCTATGCGCGTCTGCTGGTGGAGCACGGTTATCAGGTGGATTGCTCGGTGACCCCGCGGGTGAACTGGAAGACCGCCAAGGGAGCGCCGCAGGGCGATGGCGGGACCGATTATCGCCGCTTCCCGCAGCATGCCTATTTTCTCGATGAAAATGATATCAGCCGCGAAGGCCACTCTCCGCTGCTGGAAGTGCCGATGAGCATTCAGTACAAGCACTCAGCGTGGATGAACAGCGTGAAGCAGGGCTACGATCGCCTGCGGGGTAAAGTGCGTTCCCCCTCCGTACACTGGCTGCGTCCGATGGGCGGCAACGTGGAGACGATGAAAAAAGTCGTCGAACAAACGTTGACGCAGGGCAATGACTACGTGGAATATATGCTCCACTCTTCAGAGTATATGCCCGGCGGCAGCCCCACGTTCCAGAATGAACGGGATATTGAGCGTTTATACGCTGACCTTGAAGCCTTTTTTAGCTGGCTGGCGCCGCAGGTGAAGGGCATGACGTTGGCAGAATATTACCAGCGGAAAATCACACAGCGCTAACACAGCTCAAGGTACCGTATGCGTATCCTTAAACAATTAACGCGGAAAAAGAATGCTTTTTTCCGCGGCATTAAATTTAATTTAATTAACTATCGATACAGAAATAAGCCGGCGCGTAAAGCCTTCGACCCAGCGGCTGTCCGCCGCGTACTGCTATTGCGCCTGGACGATAAAGTCGGGGATATGGTGGTCACGACCGGCTGCGCCAGAATACTGGCCGAACGGGGATATCAGGTTTCGGTGTTAACCGGACCAATATGCTGCGAAATATTAGCAGGCTCAGAATTCATTCAGCAAGTATATTTATATCGGCCGCGCATGTCCTTAAATACGTTGCGGGCGGTAGGTTTTGATGCAGTTATCGATTTTGATGACGTCACCAGCTATGAACGCTTTAAATTACTCGCCGATTTACGGGCGGCCAGCGTGATTGGTTTTAATAAAGATCAATATAAACTTTACGATCATTCGATCGCTTTTTTTGACAGCAACAGCCATATTTCCCAGCGCTATAAACAGGTGGTGAAACTGTTTGGCATCGTTGACGACCACCCGTATCACTATCATCTCCCCGGCTGCCGCCATGAGCGGGAGAAAGTGGCTCGCTTGCTTTCCCAGGCCGGAGAGGTCGAACTGCGTATCGCCATTAACCCTTTTACCGCGTCTGAGGATAAAGACTTCTGTCGTCACCAGGTGGCGACCCTGGTCGAGCGGTTACGCGCCCTACCTTACCGGGTCTGTATCGTGATGGTGGGGCGTAGTGAGAAAATCCGCCAGCTGGGGCTGGATATGGCGCTGTATATCGCCGACAGTACCATCAACTCCGCCGTCGAAGTGATCCGCAGCTGTGATTTAGTCATTACGCCAGACACCTCGATCGTGCATATCGCCCGGGCCTTCGATAAACCGATGGTGGCGGTCTATAACAAGCGCAAACTCAAGGATACCGGGCTGCCCGGCTATCACATCTGGGCGCCGGGCTATGACAAGGCGAAACAGATCGTCTGTGAAGAAGCGAATGTCGCCGATGTGGCGATTGAGTCAGTGTGGCCCGTGATTAAAGAGCAGGCCGACCGGCTGGTCGCCGCCCGCAGTTGATTTAAAAGTGAATATAATAAAGGGCCGCTGACGGCCCTTTTTGTTAGCGTTTTTCCGCCAGCCCTTTGCTGAGCGCGATGCCCAGCGGCAGCCAGAACAGCACCCAGGTTTCCCGGGGGTTGCTGATGATAAACATCCCCTGCGAGGCCATAAACACCAGCGCGTAAAACAGGATCGCCAGACTGTAGCGGCTGTCGGTGTGGCGCTTGCGCCACGCCTGCCATAGCCCGCAGGCAATGACCGCCAGCAGCAGCAGTAACCCCAGGATGCCGCCTTTCAGCAGGGCGCCCATATACACGCTGTGGGTGGTGGTGATGTGCTCGCCGCTGTAGTTGATGAAATCCAGTTCATAGCTGAAACCGCGCCCCAGCCACGGCTGGCTGGCCATCTCCGACAGCGTATGGTGCCAGATGCTCAGGCGCAGCCCGCTTTGGGTGCCAAGCTCCTCGAAACGGGCGAGCAGCATGTCGCCCACCGGCGTCATGACCAAAAGCAGCGCAACCAGCACAGCCAGCGCCGCGGCGATCAGCAGGTTGCGGCGGGTGAAGACGTGCAGGTGCAACGTGCAGCCGACCGCCAGCACCAGGGCGATGATCGGCCCACGGCTTTGGGTGAGCAGCAGCATCACCAGCATGATGACCACCGGCAGATAGAGCCAGTGGCTGGCTTTTTCTTTCAGTAGCATGCCGCAGATTAAAATGCCGATGCCGCAGTAACCGGCAAGGTCGATAACGTTCGTTGGTCCGGGGTTCTCGGGGGAGACCGCTCGTTCGGTGAGGACCAGCGTATGGTCGATAATCAGCGTCCACAGGGAGAGCACGGTGATCCCGCCAACCACCGCCAGCATGGCCAGGCGGCGGGTTCGTTCGTCGCTGAGCAGCATCGTCATCAGCAACAGATACCCCGTCAGATACACGCCGTGGGTGATCGGCGAGTCAATATGCTGTGGCGTATGTCCCCACAGGTTACTGAGGGCGTAATAGATAAAGAAAGCTGCCAGCAGCGTCCAGGTCTGCCACTGCTCGCGTAACACCCCGGCCAGCGCCTGGCGGTTTTCCTGGCGTACCAGCGACAGCAATAGCAGCAGGATCGATAAATGCAGCAGATTATTGGTCCGGGTGGACATGCAAAAAATCGCGCTGAAAAATAAAAACAAAGGAAAGACAATCGAGTAACCCTGTCTGGCGAAGTTACTCACTTTTAAAGTACTCATTAAACGCAACCTTTTCGAAGATAGTATCCGGCACAGCGCTTTCTGGGGAAAAATTAATCACCCGAATCTGACGTTGCTGCAGTACCTGCGCGGCATGCGCAAAGGAGGGCATGACGAGGGTATCCACTTTTGTTGCCAGGTAAGAAGGCAATTTTTCTTGTTGTGTTTCGTAGAATCGCGGCTGGTTAAAGTTGGTCATATCCAGGCCGCTCACCAGGATAGTATTGAAGCCCAGCCAGGCGAGAATTTGCAGCGCCCAGTAGACCACCGTGCCGGCATCAAAGATGCCCTGGCGAATATCGGTGCTAAAACAGATATCCGGGCGCTGAGGATGAAAGCACATCGCCGCATTCTGCTGGTAAGCGCGCTTTATCGCTTCGCTGGCGACTTTCGGCTGGTAAATCTTATAGCAACCGTCCTCAATCAACGCCAAACGGCAGCGTAGTGCGTCCCCATAGCGATCGAGGATTTTGGCGATCCCGTGCATGGTGGTGAACAGCAGAATCTCCGGCTGGCTGACAATGGCGCGGATAATATCAGGCTTCTTATCGAAAAATTCCATGTCGACGATGGTATAGAGCGAAAAGTGCAGCCGGTCGGCAAGATGCCAGGCGCCATTGACGCCCATCACCGGGATCGTTTTCGACAACAGGGAAAAATCGATATTGCGGGTTGAGGGGCCGGTGGCGGTCAGCAGGACTTCGCCCTGCATGCTGTTTTTCAGCGCGCTCAGGCTGACCAGCGGCACCGTTTTCCCTTTATAGCGTAACGCGCTGATTTCGCCGCTTGGCGCGCGCGTAATACGGGTAAAAGGCCACAGATTTTCATTGTGGCGATAAGCGCGAGGGCGCGTATAGCGGTAGATCTGTTTAAACAGGGATCCCATCAGAGCAGCCCCTGATTTTGCAGGAGAAGATGAACCCGGCTGGCCGGAATATCGCTGGTGCTGGTGCTGTTTTCCGGCCTGACGATATGCTGGTTTTTACCGTATCCGCCAATCAGCCCCGGATCGGTCGGGCCGTAGAGCGTGAAGTTCGGTTTATCCAGCGCGGCGGTCAAATGACTCAGTCCGGTATCGACCGAGACGACAGCCCGGGCGCTGGCCAGAACCTGCGCCACCTGCTCAAGGCTCATGCGCGGCAGCACTTCAACATACTCCCGGCCTTCCGCCAGTCGTTTTGCCCGCGCCTCTTCGTGCGGGGCGCCCCACGGCAGCTTAATGCGGACGCCGCTGTCGGCCAGCAGATCGAGAAGCTCCTGCCAGCGGGTTTCCGGCCAGTGCTTATCATCGCGGGTGGTGGCGTGCAGAAACACCAGATAGGGCGCGGCAGCGCTAGCCTCGTGCTGCAGGAAATGGCGCGCAATGGCGTAATCCCCCTGGGTCTGGGGTTTCGTGTAGCCAAGGCTTTTGGCGAACAGCTCGCGGGTACGCTCCACCGCGTGCTGCTGTTTCGCGATATGGTGGCGGCGGTTGTAAAACAGGCTCGCCAGCGGCTCGCGGGCCGTTTGCCAGTCCATACCGTGCTTGACGCCGTGCGCCAGGCGAGTAACCAGCGCGGCGCTTTTCACCAGCCCCTGGGCGTCGATGATGGCGTCATACTTTACCGCCTGAACGGCCTCGCGGAAGGCTTGACGCTCCGCTTTAATCGGCGCGGAAAACCAGGCTTTACGCCAGCGGCGAATCGCCACCGGGATCACCCGCTCGACGCTTTCATGCCAGGAGGGGATCTGCGCGAAACCCTCTTCAACCACCCAGTCGAAGCGAATGCCGGGGATGGCCTGCGCAGCGTCGGTTAGCGCGGGCAGCGTGTGTAGCACGTCGCCCATGGACGAGGTTTTTACGATCAATACCCGCATCCGTTACGCTTCCTCGTGCTCGGTTTTTTCCGCTAACAGTTCGTTCAGCTCTTGCAGGACGCGTTCTGGGGTGATGTCGATCAGGCTCTGATGATAGCCTTCCGCGGCATCGCCTTTGCGCACCTTGTGGTAGCCGCTAATCAGGCGGATAACCCGCGCTTTATGCGACAGCGGCGGGGTGAAGTCCGGGCTGCTCGGGCCATACAGCGCCACCAGCGGGCGGTCCAGCGCGGCGGCGACGTGCATCAGCCCCGAATCGTTAGTCACTACAGCTTTACAGGCGGCGATCAGAATGACCGCCTGCTCCAGCTGGGTTTCACCCGCCAGATTACGACACCAGGCCTGCTGCTCGCTGCTGAGGGCGGCGATGATCTCTTTGCCGGCCTCGTTATCTTTCGCCGAGCCGAATAACGCAATCTGATAGCCATCGTCGATAAGCTTTTTAGCCAGCGCAGCATAGTGATAGTGCGGCCAGCGTTTGGCCGGACCGAATTCCGCGCCGGGGCAGAAGCCGATGATCGGCCGCTCGTTTGAGAGATTAAAGGCGTTGCAGGCCTGTGATTTTTCGCCATCGTTGACCTGCAGCTGCGGCCACAGCAGCGGCTGCGGCAGATCTTTGGCGCAGCGCATCACGCCGTTGTCGTAGGCCAGCGCCACGTAGCGTTCCACCATCAGCGGCCAGGCGTCTTTATCCAGTACCCGGGCGTCGTTGAGCAGGCCGTAGCGCATCTCGCCGCGCCAGCCGGTGCGCAGCGGGATGTTGGCAAAGAAGGGGACTAATGCCGATTTAAACGAGTTCGGCAGCACGTAAGCGCGATCGTAGCGACGCTCGCGCAGGCTATGGCCGAGCTTGCGGCGTTCGCCGATAGCCAGCGCGCCGTGGCCCAACGGCATCGGGATCGCTTCATTCACTTCCGGCATGCGCGATAGCAACGGACGGCACCAGGCTGGCGCCATCACGTCGATAATCGCCTGGGGATAGCGCGCCCTGAGCGTACGATAAAGACTTTGCGACATCATCATGTCGCCCACCCAAGACGGGCCTACCACCAGAATTTTCATGTTATCTCTTACGCATCCCGATTCAGCCAGGCCATATATTCCGTTACGCCTTCGGCAACGGTTTTGAACGGTTTGTCATAGCCCGCTTTGCGCAGGTTAGTCAGATCGGCCTGGGTGAATGCCTGGTAGCGGCCTTTCAGTTTGTCCGGGAACGGGATGTACTCAATGCTGCCTTTTTTATGGAAAGCCAGGGTCGCATCGGCAACCGCCTGGAAGGATTCCGCGCGGCCGGTGCCAAGGTTGAAGATCCCGGACACGCCGTTTTCCCAGAACCACAGGTTGACGTCTGCCACGTCGCCCACGTAGACGAAGTCGCGCTTGAAGCCGTCGCTGCCTTCGAACAGTTTCGGACTTTCGCCATTATTCAGCTGGGTGTTGAGGTGGAAAGCGACGCTCGCCATGCTGCCTTTGTGGCCTTCGCGCGGCCCGTAGACGTTGAAGTAGCGGAAGCCGACGATCTGCGAATTGGCTTCCGGCAGGATCTGGCGGACGTATTCGTCGAACAGGAATTTGGAGTAGCCGTAGACGTTCAGCGGCTGTTCGTACTCACGGGACTCGATGAAGTCGCTGGTGCGCCCGCCGTAGGTGGCGGCGGAAGAGGCGTACAGGAACGGGATTTCACGCTCCAGGCAGTAGTGCAGCAGCTCTTTAGAGTACTGATAGTTGTTATCCATCATGTACTTGCCATCCCACTCTGTGGTGGAAGAGCACGCGCCTTCGTGGAAGATCGCTTCGATTTCACCGAACTCTTCACCCGCCATTATCTGGATCAGAAAGTCTTCTTTATCCATGTAGTCAGCGATGTTCAGGTCAACCAGATTCACAAACTTGGTGCCGTCTTTCAGATTGTCGACAACCAGAATGTCGGTGATGCCTTTGTCATTCAGCGCTTTAACGATGTTGCTGCCGATAAAGCCTGCGCCGCCGGTAACGATGATCATAACTGTACCTTTGAAGTTGGGAGCCCGAAGACAATCCGGGCATGAATGCTCATATCATATCACCACATGAGCAAGCCTACAGCCATTCGCAGAATAAGGTGCTGGGCTGACGTGATTTATGCTGCAAATAATTCATTCAGGCCTGCATCATCTCGTATCAGCGTATAGCTTTGGGTAATATGTGCCAAATTTTGCCGAATCTGGAGAGTTGCAATGCGTGGTGATTTCTACAAACAGTTAACGAGTAATCTGGAAACCGCTCGGGCCGAAGGCTTGTTCAAAGAAGAGCGAATCATCACCTCGGCGCAGCAGGCGGACATTACCGTCGGCGACAGCCATGTGATTAACTTCTGCGCCAATAACTATCTGGGTCTGGCGAACCACCCGGAACTGATTGCCGCAGCGAAATCCGGTATGGACAGCCACGGCTTCGGGATGGCCTCGGTGCGCTTCATCTGCGGTACCCAGGACACGCATAAGCAGCTGGAGAAGAAGCTGGCCGATTTCCTCGGTATGGAAGACGCGATCCTCTACTCCTCCTGCTTTGACGCCAACGGCGGCCTGTTTGAAACGCTGCTCGGGCCGGAAGACGCCATTATCTCCGACGCCCTGAACCATGCCTCGATCATCGACGGCGTGCGCCTGTGTAAAGCGAAGCGCTTCCGCTATGCCAACAACGACATGCAGGAGCTGGAAGCGTGTCTGAAAGAAGCGCGCGAGGCCGGCGCGCGTCACGTGCTGATCGCCACCGATGGCGTCTTCTCGATGGATGGCGTGATCGCCAACCTGAAAGGCGTTTGCGACCTGGCGGATAAATACGATGCGTTGGTGATGGTCGATGACTCCCACGCCGTCGGCTTCGTCGGCGAAAACGGCCGCGGCTCTCATGAATATTGCGACGTGATGGGTCGCGTCGACATCATCACCGGCACGCTGGGTAAAGCGCTGGGCGGCGCCTCCGGAGGCTACACCGCCGCACGCAAAGAGGTGGTTGAGTGGCTGCGCCAGCGTTCCCGTCCGTATCTGTTCTCCAACTCTCTGGCGCCGGCCATTGTGGCCGCCTCCATCAAAGTGCTGGAGATGGTTGAAGAGGGGGCAGACCTGCGCGATCGGCTGTGGGCTAACGCGCGTCTGTTCCGCGAAAAAATGACCGCGGCAGGTTTCACGCTGGCGGGCGCCGACCACGCCATCATTCCGGTGATGCTGGGTGAAGCGGTGGTGGCGCAGAACTTTGCCCGCGAGCTGCAGAAAGAAGGGATCTATGTCACCGGCTTCTTCTATCCGGTGGTACCGAAAGGCCAGGCGCGTATTCGCACCCAGATGTCGGCGGCGCATACCCCTGAACAAATTGAGCGTGCGGTGGAAGCCTTTACCCGCATCGGCAAACAACTGGGCGTCATCGCCTAATAAGGGTGTGAGATGAAAGCGTTATCCAAACTGAAAGCGGAAGAAGGCATCTGGATGACCGACGTACCGGAACCGGAAGTCGGCCATAACGATCTGCTGATTAAAATCCGCAAGACCGCCATTTGCGGAACCGACGTGCACATCTACAACTGGGATGAGTGGTCGCAGAAGACCATTCAGGTGCCGATGGTGGTCGGTCACGAATACGTTGGCGAAGTTGTGGGGATTGGTCAGGAAGTGCGCGGCTTTAAGATTGGCGACCGCGTCTCCGGCGAGGGGCATATCACCTGCGGCCACTGCCGCAACTGCCGCGCGGGCCGCACCCATTTGTGCCGCAACACCATCGGCGTGGGCGTTAACCGCCCGGGCTGCTTTGCCGAGTATCTGGTGATCCCGGCTTTTAACGCCTTTAAAATCCCCGACAATATCTCTGATGACCTGGCGTCTATCTTCGACCCGTTCGGCAACGCGGTGCACACCGCGCTCTCCTTCGATCTGGTCGGGGAAGATGTACTGGTTTCCGGCGCCGGTCCGATCGGCGTGATGGCGGCGGCGGTGGCGAAACACGTCGGCGCGCGTAACGTGGTGATCACTGACGTTAACGAGTACCGTCTTGAGCTGGCGCGCAAAATGGGCGTCACCCGCGCGGTGAACGTGGCGAAAGAGAACCTCAACGACGTGATGGCCGAGCTGGGCATGACCGAAGGTTTCGACGTGGGCCTGGAGATGTCCGGCGCGCCGCCGGCGTTTCGCAGCATGCTCGATACCATGAACCACGGCGGCCGTATCGCGATGCTGGGTATCCCGCCGTCGGATATGTCCATCGACTGGACCAAGGTCATCTTCAAAGGGCTGTTTATTAAAGGGATCTATGGTCGCGAAATGTTCGAAACCTGGTACAAAATGGCGGCGCTGATCCAGTCTGGTCTGGACCTTTCACCGATCATCACCCACCGCTTCGGCATTGATGATTTCCAGAAAGGTTTTGACGCGATGCGCTCCGGCCAGTCCGGTAAAGTGGTTCTGAGCTGGGAATAACGCCTCCGGACTGTTGTAAAAATCAGCAAAAAAGGCGCCTGCGGGCGCCTTAATTTAGATTTGGATAACATTTTTAGCCTGCTTAATATTAAGCGCACAATTTCTACATCGATTTTACGGTTATTCGCTTATACAGTGTGTTTAGTCGCGGTTTAACTTTGTAACTATCATGCTTAAACTCTCCGTATGCTTACTGACCTGTAACTCTGCGCGCCTGCTGATGGAGGTGCTGCCGCCGCTGCTGAAGGTGGCCGATGAATGTATCGTCGTCGACTCCGGCAGCACCGACGAAACGGTCTCTATTTGTCAGCAGTTTGGTCTCACCGTCCATCATCATGCCTATAAAGCCCACGGCGCCCAGATGAACTATGCCATCGGGCTGGCCAGCCATGACTGGGTGCTGTGTATGGATAGCGATGAGATTCTTGATAACGACGTGGTGGCGGCCATTCAGGCGCTAAAAGCGGGGGAGGAGCCGGACCCAGCCTGCGCCTGGCGTCTGCCGCGCTACTGGTTTGTGCTCGGCACGCAGGTGCGAACGATCTACCCTATTTCTTCGCCGGATTACCCGGTGCGTCTCTTTAATCGCCAGCAGGCGCGGTTTAACGACCGGCCGGTGGATGACCAGGTGGTCGGACACGCACGCTCCGTCAGGCTGCCGGGCTTTGTACGCCATGACACCTTTTATTCGCTGCATGAAGTGTTTAATAAGCTAAACAGCTATACCACCCGGCTGGTGAAGTACCAGCAGATCAAACCTTCGCTGACGCGGGGGATCGTCAGCGCCATTGGCGCTTTCTTTAAGTGGTATCTCTTTAGCGGAGCGTGGCGCTATGGCAAAGTCGGCGTGGTCACCGGCCTGTACGCCACGTTTTACAGCTTTCTCAAATATTTTAAGGCGTGGTACGCCCACGAAGATAACCAGGCGCCCGTCGCGCAAAAGCGAACGGACCCCTGAGTGGTCTAGTTGCCGGGATTGTCCCAGCCTTGCCATTTGAGGCGATAGTACTGGACCAGCGCGCTCTGGCTGATGCTGTCGCTGAGGATAGTGAAGAAGCGGCTGGCGTTCACGGGCTCCAGCGGGCGCTTCGGCTTGCAATACTTCACGCCGTGGAACGGATTACGCGGCTTCTGCTGCTGCGGCGGCGTTTGTTGCGCGGGCGGCTGAGCGTAGTTTGGCGTCGAGTTGTCGACCTGCGGCTCGTTGAGCAGGCTGCTCGGGCGCACCAGCGTGATATCCGGCGGCAGGTTATAGACCATCTGCTGCAGCACCCGCACCGTCGTCGGATGCGGATGGCCAATGGCTATTGCCGAACCGTTGCGCCGCGCCAGGGCGATGGCGCGATTGAACTGGGTGCGGATATCGGCTTCATTCTGCGTATCGTCAAGAAACACCTTGCGCTTAATCACCTTCACCCCGGTGCCCTGCGCGGCGCGCATGGCCTGGGTGTTGCCGATGGTGACGCTATCGAGAAAATAGAGATTGTAGCGCTCCAGGGCCTGCATCACCTTCTGCATACCAAACAGGTTGGAGGTCATCGCGCTGCCCATATGGTTATTCAGCCCGACGGCGTAGGGAACTTTGCCGTAAGCCTCGCGAATGATGCGCTCGATCTCCTCGCTGCTCATTTCGGGACGCAGGGTGTCTTTTTCCAGCGGCTGTTTGCTGAGCGGCGCCATCGGCAGGTGGATGAGCACTTCATGGCCCAGATTATGCGCTTTCGTGGCCATTTCCCGGGCGTGCGGCGCGTTCGGCAGCACGGCGACGGAGATAGTTGACGGCAGCGCCAGCACCTGATTCTCGGTCTGCGGGCGGTAGCCAAAATCGTCAATAACGATGGAGAGTTTGCCAGCGAACGCTGGCGCCGCCAGAGCCAGCGAACCGGCTACGGCAAGAGCAATTGCGCGAAATTGAAGCAAAACTTATCTTCCCAACCACGGCTGTGGATTGACCGCCTGACCCTGGCGGCGAATTTCGAAATAGAGCGACGGACGGCCCTGACCGCCGCTGCTGCCTACGAGCGCGATAGGCTGACCGGCACGAACCTGCGTACCGACGCTGACCAGCGCGCTTTGGTTATAGCCATACAGGCTCATGTCGCCTTTGCCATGTTCGACCACCACCACCAGACCATAGCCCTGCAGCCAGTCGGCCAGAATGACCCGACCATCGGCAATGGCTCTGACTTCGGTGCCTTCAGACGCGGCGATAACCATCCCTTTCCAACGTAGTTCACCTTGCAGCTGTTCGCCATATCGATGAAGGAGCGGACCGCGAACCGGCCAGAACGCCTGGCCGCGCGGCGAGCCCAGCCCGCCGGTGCGTGACATCAGCGAACGCTCGCTTTCCGTTGGTTTATAGGTGGTGCCTTTGCGCGATGCTTCCTGCTGGCGGTCGCGCACCGCCTGCGCATCGCGAGCTTCCCGATCGGCTCGGGCTTTGGCGGCAGCCTCCGCCTGGGCGATACGACCGCGTAGGCGCGATTCGTTAGCCCGCAATTCACTCAACTGTTGCTGACCCTGCTGAATGGCGGACTCCAGACCGGAAAGGGTCTTTTTCCGTTCGTTACGCGCCTGCTCCAGCTTCGCCTGCTGGGCTTTTTGCTCGTAGACCAGCGTCTGCTGCTGGCTCTGCTTCTCTTCGAGCATCGACTTTTGCACCGCCATCTCTTCGCGCGTTTTCTTCAGCTCCGCAATAGTCTCCTGACGGGCCTGGTTGAAATAGCTGAAGTAGACCTGCATCCGCTGATTGCGCTGGCCCTCTTCACCGCTCAGCACCATCTGGATGCCGGTATGCGGTCCCTGGCGGAACGCGGCGTCAAGCTGCGCAGCGAGGTTACGTTCCTGAGACGCGCGCTGACGCTCCAGCTTCGCGAGAGAAGCGTTCATCTCGTCAATCTGCTTATTGAGCTGGTTCAGGCTGTCCTGGGTTTCACGCAGTTTGCGGGCCGCGGCGGCGATCGCCTCTTCCTGCGCTTTGAGCTGGGCGAGCAGGCTTGCGCGCTGCTGCTGCTGTTGCTTAATCGCCCGCTGCCTGGCGGCGATGTCGGCCTGGATGGACTTTAGCTGATCGCGATCGTCGGCGTGCGCAGATGACGCGCACAGCAATACGCCAGCGCTGAGCGCGCTGGCGTAAAGGACGGATCGAACTGCCGTTGCGATCCATGTAGTTGAATACGTCGCCTTTCCCCTCATGGGGAAGGATTATTCCACGATGAACAGCGGCTTGCCAGTCATCTCTTGCGGGATTTCCATTCCCATCAGCGACAGCATGGTCGGGGCGATGTCGGAAAGTTTACCGCCATTGACCGCTTTGACCGCTTTGTTACCGACGTAGATCAGCGGAACCGGCAGGTTGGTATGGGCGGTGTGCGCCTGACCGGTGGCCGGGTCGCGCATCTGCTCGGCGTTGCCGTGGTCGGCGGTGATCAGCAACTGGCCGCCAACGGATTCCACCGCCTGAGTCACCTGGTCGATGCAGTGATCCAGCGCTTCAACCGCCTTCACTGCCGCTTCCATCACCCCGGTATGGCCAACCATATCGCCGTTCGGGTAGTTACAGATGATGGTGTCGTATTTGCCACCTTTGATGGCGGCGACCAGTTTCTCGGTCAGCTCGGCGGAGCTCATTTCCGGCTGCAGATCGTAGGTTGCCACTTTTGGTGAGTTAATCAGAATACGCTCTTCGCCTTTAAACGGCTCTTCTACGCCGCCGTTGAAGAAGAAGGTGACGTGAGCGTATTTCTCGGTTTCGGAGATGCGCAGCTGGGTTTTATCGTGCTTCGCCATCCACTCGCCGAAGGTGTTAGCCAGTGAGGCGGGCGGATAAGCGCAGGCGACTTTGATGTCGGCGGCGTATTCGGTGAGCATCACGAAGTCGAGGTTAACCACTTTCTTACGCGCGAAGCCGTCGAAGTCGGCGTTGACGAAGGCGCGGGTGATTTCACGCGCGCGGTCAGCACGGAAGTTCATGAAGATCAGCGCGTCGCCGTCTTCCATCGCGGCATCGGCCTGGCCGGCGGCGCGGATAACGGTGGCTTTGACGAATTCGTCGTTTTCGTCACGGGCGTAGGCGGCCTGCAGACCCGCGACGGCGGTATCGGCCTGGAATTCGCCTTTCGCCAGGGTCATCAGATCATAAGCTTGTTCCACGCGATCCCAGCGGTTATCGCGATCCATGGCATAGTAGCGGCCAATAATAGACGCGATGCGGCCTTTGCCCAGCGCGGCAAATTTGGCTTCGAATGTCGCCAGCGTTTTTTCCGCGCTGCGCGGCGGCGTATCACGGCCATCAAGGAAGGCGTGCAGATAGATTTTCTCAGCGCCGCGCTCTGCTGCCAGCTCCACCATGGCCATGATGTGATCTTCGTGGCTGTGGACGCCGCCCGGAGACATCAGGCCCATGATGTGGACCGCTTTACCGGCGGCAACCGCTTTGTCGACCGCGGCGGTGAGTACCGGGTTGGCGAAGAAGGTGCGTTCTTTAATTTCAACATCGAGACGGGTCAGGTCCTGGTAGACGATACGACCGGCGCCCAGGTTGACGTGGCCTACTTCGGAGTTCCCCATCTGACGGTCCGGCAGGCCGACTTCCAGGCCAGATGCATCGATCAGGGTATGCGGACGTTTGGCCCACAGGGCGTCCATTACCGGCGTTTTAGCGCTGTAAATGGCGTTATCCTGTTGGTCTTCGCGATAGCCGTAGCCATCCAGAATCACCAGTACCATAGGTTTTTTAGAAACCGACATTGCGACAACCTCATGCTCAAAGACAGAAATTTTGCGTAATTTTACTACAGCTGAATCGTTTAAATCCCCGTGAAAGATCAAAGAAAGGGAAGGGGCGGCGTCAGAGGCGATGATGAAGGCGGCTTTTTTTTCGTGACCGCCCGCAGAAAATACATTACATCGCGCTCACTGGCTGTATTTGCCGCAATGCACAGGTATACTCCTTCCCTGGTTTTTTATCACTTAGTCGGGAGTTGTAACCCCCCATGCAAGAAATTATGCAATTCATCGGCCGTCACCCGGTCCTGAGCATCGCGTGGATCGCGCTGCTGGGTGCGGTACTGTTCACCACCTTTAAAGGGTTGATGTCGAAAGTTAAAGTCATCACCCGTGGTGAAGCGACGCGTCTTATCAATAAAGAAGATGCGGTGGTGGTCGACCTGCGTCAGCGTGACGATTTCCGTAAAGGCCATATTGCCGGCGCCATCAACCTGCTGCCTGCCGATATCAAAGCCAATAACGTCGGCGAGTTGGAAAAACACAAATCGCAACCCATTATTGTGGTAGACGGTTCCGGCATGCAGGCGCAAGAGCCAGCCAGCGCGCTGAACAAAGCCGGGTTTGAAAAAGTCTTTGTACTGAAAGAGGGCATCGCTGGCTGGAGCGGCGAAAACCTTCCTCTGGTACGCGGCAAATAACTTACCTCGCGTGGTAATGCCGCCGCGCTTTCCCCTTCATGCCTGACGTGAGGGGAAGCTCAGGCTGCGGCGTAAAACCCCAGGGTAAAAACAGGAGTAAAGTCATGGCCAATATTGAGATCTACACCAAAGCGACCTGCCCGTTCTGCGTACGCGCGAAAGCGCTGTTGAACAGCAAAGGCGTAACGTTCCATGAGTTGCCGATCGATGGCGATGCCGCGAAGCGTGAGGAGATGATCCAGCGCAGCGGACGGACGACGGTTCCGCAGATTTTTATTGATGCGCAGCACATTGGCGGCTGTGACGACTTGTATGCGCTTGATTCACGTGGTGGACTTGATCCCCTCTTGCGCTAATTTTTGCGCGCTTTCCCTGGCGGAAGCGCGTATTTAAGGACAACACGAAAGGGTTTTACTATGTCAGAACAAAACAGCACCGAAATGACCTTCCAGATCCAGCGTATCTATACCAAAGATATCTCTTTTGAAGCGCCGAACGCGCCGCAAGTTTTCCAGAAAGACTGGCAGCCGGAAGTTAAACTTGATCTGGATACCGCCTCCACCCAGCTGGCTGAAGGCGTTTATGAAGTGGTGCTGCGTGTGACCGTGACCGCCGCGCTGGGCGAAGAAACCGCGTTCCTCTGTGAAGTACAGCAGGGCGGTATTTTCTCCATCGACGGCATCGAAGGTACCCAGATGGCGCACTGCCTCGGCGCATACTGCCCGAACATTCTGTTCCCGTACGCGCGTGAGTGCATCACCAGCCTGGTTTCCCGCGGCACCTTCCCGCAACTTAACCTTGCGCCAGTGAACTTCGACGCGCTGTTTATGAACTATCTGCAGCAGCAGGCTGGCGAAGGTGCTGAACAACATCAGGATGCCTGATGAACGCACTTAATGCTGCAATGACTGTGATCGGTGCCGGCTCTTACGGCACCGCTCTTGCCATCACCCTGGCAAGAAATGGCCACCACGTTGTGCTCTGGGGCCATGACCCGAAACATATCGCGACGCTGCAACACGATCGCTGCAACGCCGCGTTCCTTCCCGATGTGCCTTTCCCGGATACGCTGCATCTTGAGAGCGACCTGGCCACCGCGCTGGCCGCCAGCCGAGACATCCTTGTCGTGGTGCCAAGCCATGTGTTCGGCCAGGTATTACGTCAGATTAAACCGCTGATGCGTCCCGACGCACGTCTGGTGTGGGCGACCAAAGGCCTCGAGGCTGAAACCGGCCGCCTGCTGCAGGACGTAGCGCGTGAAGCGCTGGGCGATGATATCCCGCTGGCGGTGATCTCGGGGCCAACCTTCGCCAAAGAGCTGGCCGCCGGTCTGCCGACGGCGATTTCGCTGGCAGCGACGGATCCGCAGTTTGCCGAGGATCTGCAGCACCTGCTGCACTGCGGCAAAAGTTTCCGCGTCTACATCAATCCGGACTTTATCGGCGTGCAGCTCGGCGGCGCGGTGAAAAACGTCATTGCCATCGGGGCCGGTATGTCGGATGGCATCGGCTTCGGCGCCAATGCGCGTACGGCGCTGATTACCCGTGGGCTGGTGGAAATGTCCCGTCTCGGCGCGGCGCTGGGCGCCGATCCGGAAACCTTTATGGGCATGGCCGGTCTCGGTGACCTGGTGCTCACCTGCACCGACAACCAGTCCCGTAACCGTCGCTTCGGCATGATGCTCGGCCAGGGTATGGACGTGCAGAGCGCCCAGGACAAGATTGGCCAGGTGGTCGAAGGCTACCGCAATACCAAGGAAGTTCGCGTTCTGGCACAGCGTTTAGGTGTCGAAATGCCAATAACCGAGGAAATTTATCAGGTATTGTATTGCGGAAAAATTGCGCGCGAGGCAGCATTGACCTTATTGGGTCGCGCCCGCAAGGACGAGCGCAGCAGCAATTAGCTTTCCTTTGTCACCTGAATGACCCTGCCAGCGCAGAACTGGCAGGTCATTATCATATCGTCTGGAGTATGCAATGCCGTGTGAAGAACTGGATATCGTCTGGAATAATATTAAAGCCGAAGCCCGGGCTCTGGCTGACTGTGAGCCGATGCTCGCCAGTTTTTACCACGCTACGCTACTCAAGCATGAAAATCTGGGCAGTGCGCTGAGCTATATGCTGGCCAACAAGCTGGCCTCGCCGATTATGCCAGCGATCGCCATTCGCGAAGTGGTGGAAGAGGCCTATGCCGCCGATCCGGAAATGATCGCCTCCGCCGCCTGCGATATTCAGGCGGTGCGCACGCGCGACCCGGCGGTGGATAAATACTCCACGCCGCTGCTCTACCTGAAGGGTTTCCATGCGCTGCAGGCCTACCGTATCGGCCACTGGCTGTGGACTCAGGGCCGACGTGCGCTGGCGATTTTCCTGCAAAATCAGGTCTCCGTCTCCTTCCAGGTGGATATCCACCCGGCGGCGAAAATCGGCCGCGGGATCATGCTCGACCACGCCACCGGCATTGTGGTCGGCGAAACGGCGGTGATTGAAGATGACGTCTCTATCCTGCAGTCGGTCACCCTCGGCGGTACCGGTAAAACCAGCGGCGACCGTCACCCGAAAATTCGCGAAGGCGTGATGATTGGCGCCGGGGCGAAGATCCTCGGTAATATCGAAGTGGGACGTGGGGCGAAGATTGGCGCCGGTTCGGTGGTATTGCAGCCGGTTCCGCCGCACACCACCGCGGCGGGCGTACCGGCGCGCATCGTTGGCAAGCCGGAGAGCGACAAGCCGGCGATGGACATGGATCAGCATTTCAACGGCATCCACCACACCTTCGAGTACGGCGACGGGATTTGATGTATTGCCATTTGCCGCTGTTAAGCTCAGATATGTAGCCCGGATAAGGCGCGGTGCGCCGCCATCCGGGAATGGCTCAGGTTAGCTGCGCAACACGGCGCCCGGATACCCCAGCTGGCGCCAGGCTTCATACACCACCACCGACACCGCGTTGGACAGGTTCATGCTGCGGCTGTCCGGCATCATCGGAATACGGATTTTCTGCTCTGGCGGCAGGGCATCGAGGATGCTGGCCGGCAGACCGCGGGTTTCCGGGCCAAACATCAAGAAATCGCCATCCTGATAGCTCACTGCGCTGTGCGCCGGCGTGCCTTTGGTGGTCAGGGCGAACAACCGCTGTGGCTGCGCGCTGGCGAGAAACGCCGCGTAATCCGCATGGCGCTGCACGGCAGTGAACTCGTGATAGTCCAGTCCGGCGCGTCTCAGGCGTTTATCGTCCCAGGTAAAGCCCATCGGCTCAATGATATGCAGACTGAAGCCCGTGTTGGCGCACAGGCGGATAATATTCCCGGTGTTCGGCGGGATCTCTGGTTCGAATAACACGATGTTCAGCATACTGCCCCCTTAATTGCGGGGGGCAGAATAGCAGATATTTGGCGAACCCTCACCCCGGCCCTCTCCCTGAGGGAGAGGGGGAAAACCGGCGCCGGTCGGTGGATCGGAGGGTGCGGGTAAAGGACTCACCCATCAGTCGATACTTTTCGTGGACAGAGGCTCAGGGAAACGCCGCCGCTAACCTGTCTGCCGGACAGTCCCCTCTCCCTGAGGGAGAGGGTTAGGGTGAGGGGAGAGAATGACGCCGCCGCCTACGCGGCGTTATTCTGCTTGAGCGCATCGAAGGTCTGCAGCGCTTCGGCGTTCTGCACCAGCGAATCACGGCTGATTTCACGGATGGTTTTCGCCCCGGTCAGGGTCATCGCCACTTTCATTTCTTTTTCGATCAGGTTCAGCAGATTCGCCACGCCCTGCTTACCGTGGGTCGCCAGGGCGTACAGGTAAGCGCGGCCCAGTAGCACGCTGTCGGCGCCCAGGGCGATCATCCGCACCACGTCGAGCCCGTTGCGGATGCCGCTGTCGGCGAGAATAGTGATGTCGCCTTTCACCGCGTCGGCAATTGCCGGCAGGGCGCGGGCCGAGGAGAGCACGCCATCGAGCTGGCGGCCGCCGTGGTTAGAGACCACAATGCCGTCAGCGCCGAAGCGCACCGCGTCGCGGGCGTCCTCCGGATCGAGGATCCCTTTGATCACCATCGGACCGTCCCAGAAATCGCGGATCCACTCGAGGTCTTTCCATGAAATCGACGGATCGAAGTTATTCGCCAGCCAGCCGATGTAATCCTCCAGACCGGTCGGTTGGCCGAGATAGGCGGAGATATTGCCCAGATCGTGCGGGCGACCGTTAAGGCCGACGTCCCACGCCCACTGCGGATGAGTCACCGCCTGCCAGTAGCGGCGCAGGGCGGCGTTCGGGCCGCTCATGCCGGAATGGGCGTCGCGGTAGCGGGCGCCAGGGGTCGGCATATCGACGGTAAAGACCAGCGTCGAGCAGCCGGCGGCCTTGGCGCGCTCCAGCGCATTGCGCATAAAGCCGCGGTCGCGCAGGACGTATAACTGGAACCACATCGGGCGTTTGATGGTCGGGGCGACCTCTTCAATCGGGCAAACGGAAACGGTAGAGAGGGTGAACGGAATGCCTTTGTCGTCCGCCGCGCCGGCGGCCTGCACTTCGCCGCGGCGAGCGTACATTCCGCACAGCCCGACCGGCGCCAGCGCCGTCGGCATCGCCAGCTTCTCATTGAACAGAGTGGTCTCGAGACTCAGATCCGACATATTGCGCAAAATACGCTGGCGCAAGGCCACATCGGACAGGTCCTCGACGTTACGGCGCAGGGTATGTTCGGCGTAGGCGCCGCCGTCGATATAGTGGAACAGAAACGGCGGCAGGATACGCTGTGCGGCGGCGCGATAGTCGCTGGCGGCGGAAATAATCATCACGAGTTCTCCCTGGAATTTTCATTGTGGTCACCGGGCAGGCGAGTAATTCGCGCCTGGCGGGCCTGGTCTTCATCAAAACGTTTAATCGTGGCGTGGACAAAACCTAAGTGGCCCATCATCGCCTGGCGCGCCGCCTCGGCGTCACCGGCAACAATAGCCTCCATAACGGCCTGGTGCTGTTCAGTCAGGCGGGCAAACACCGGCGGCACCAGATACATGCGCTGGCGGCTCTGCTTAACGGAGGAGTGCAGCAGGTCGAAAAAACCGCGCATGGTTTGCAGGAGCACCACGTTATGCGAGGCTTCGGCGATGGCCAGATGGAAGCGGACATCCGCCTGCGAGGCGATATCCGGGTCTTCACTCTGGGTCGCTTCAAAGCACAGACGAATTTTTTCTTTATCGGCGTCGGTGGCCCGCATCGCTGCGTGCCACGCGGTGCTGGCCTCGATGGCGTGGCGGGCTTCGAGGATGTCGAAGCTGTAGTCCGGGTCATCGGCCAGCAGCGTCTTCAGCGGCTGGACGATGTTTTGCTCCGACCACGGTTCATGCTGCCAGCGGACGAAGGTGCCGCCGCCGCGACGGCTCAGCAGCACGCCTTCATTGACCAGCATCGCCAGCGCTTCGCGCAGGGAATTGCGCGAGACGCCGAGCTGGGCGGCGAGCTGGCGTTCAGCGGGCAGTCGCATGCCCGCCTCCAGCTGTTGTTCTTCAATCAGCGCCCGGACGCGACGCGCCACGTCGTCGGCCAGGCGTTTAGGCATCACTATCACGGGATCATCCAGGTTAAAACGTAGGCCTGCAGCGTGGTGATCAGGCCCACCATGCAGGTGAAGATCAGGCTGTGTTTGACGGTAAAGCGGAACAGATCCGACTCTTTACCCACCAGGCCTACCGCGGCGCAGGCGATGGCGATCGACTGAGGGGAAATCATCTTGCCAGTGACGCCGCCGGTGGTGTTGGCCGCGACCAGCAGAATATCGGAGACGCCAATCTGCTGCGCGGCCGTTGCCTGCAGTGCGGCGAACAGGGCGTTAGACGAGGTGTCCGAACCGGTCAGGAATACCCCCAGCCAGCCAAGGAACGGCGAGAAGAAGGTAAACGCGTGGCCGGTATGCGCCAGCGCCAGGGCCAGGGTCGACGACAGCCCGGAGTAGTTGGAGATAAAGGCGAACGCCAGCACCATGCCGATAGAGTAGATCGGCAGCGCCAGATCCTTCAGCGTCCCGGCGAAGGTGGTCAGCGCGTCTTTTGGCTTCATGCGCAGCCAGACGATGGACAGCAGGGCGGCGAACAGAATGGCGGTGCCGGTTGCCGACAGCCAGTCGAATTTATACACCGCGGCGTATGGCGTCGCGGCGCTAACCACCGGCGGCATACGGGCAACCATTTTGTCGAGGAACGGCACCGAAATATTGATCACGAAGTCATACATTGCGCCGCCCGGTGCGAACAGCGCTTTAAACGGCGGTACGCTCCACAGGGTCACGGTGGCGGTCAGGAACAGGAACGGCGACCAGGCGCGGATCACTTGTCCCGCCGTGTAGCGGGTGCGGGCCAGCGTCATATCCACCTGCGAGGCGCCGATATCGCCGAAGCGGAAGATGCGTACCGGCTGCCAGCGTTTGAGGAACAGGGTCAGACAGACCAGGGAGACCAGCGACGAGATGATGTCCGGCAGCTCCGGGCCAAGGAAGTTAGAGCTGAGGTACTGGGCAATAGCGAACGAACCGCCTGCCACCATCACCGCCGGCCAGGTCTCTTTGATGCCGCGCCAGCCATCCATGATGGCCATGATCCAGAACAGGACGATAATGGTCAGGAACGGCAACTGGCGGCCCACCATCTGGCCGATAGCAAAGCTGTCGATACCGGTCACCTGGCCGGCGACCAGGATCGGGATGCCCATCGCGCCGAAGGCCACCGGCGCGGTGTTGACGATCAGGCACAGGCCAGCCGCATACAGCGGGTTAAACCCAAGGCCGACCAGCAGCGCGGCGGTAATCGCCACCGGCGCGCCGAAACCCGCCGCCCCTTCGAGAAAGGCGCCGAACGAGAAGCCGACGATCAGCATCTGCAGGCGCTGGTCCGGCGTAATCGACAGAATCGATGAGCGGATGATGTCGAACTGCCCGGTCTTCACCGAGATTTTATAGACGAAGACCGCGGCGATAATAATCCACGCGATAGGCCACAGGCCGTAGAAGAAGCCGTAGACCACCGAGGCTAAGGCGCGGTCCACCGGCATTTTATAGAACAGCAAGGCGACGGCCAGCGCAATAGCGACGGTCCAGGTGGCTGCGAGGTAGCCTTTCAGTTTGAGCTTAATCAGCGCAAAAAAGAAAAACAGAATCGGTAGCGATGCGATAAGACTGGATAACCAGATATTACCGGCGGGATCGTAGTTTTGTTGCCAGAGATTCATGCAGGGTCTCCATCGGGCCGCCAGGAGAGGAGGGCTGAGTCTGCGCTCATTGCCGATCCCATCGTAGGTAAAATTGGCCCGGCCAATTAAGGGTATCAGGGTTGATGACAACGAATGGTTAATCAGATGTTGCTCTTAAGCAACGTGTTTGTGATGTATTTTGATGGATTTGTGAACTGCTGGGGGGTAGATGAAATTATTGGTTGGACCAATCGACCTGGCTGAGGGTAAAAATGTGGGAAGTGAAGACAGAATGACCCTCTCCGGGCGGAGAGGGCAGGGGATCAGAATTCGCTGCGGGCGAAACCGGTCATCTCTTTCAGACCCATTTCCCGGCCCAGGGCGGTCATCGGATGGACGACCACCAGACCGCGAACGCTTTTCTTCAGCTTGCCCATATCGGCCTGCTCTTTTTTGGTGATCGCGCGGCGGAACGGCAGGCTCATTAGTTTTTGCGCCTCTTTGCTCAGCTTCTGGCTCTGGACGGAACGCAGACGTTCAATCTCCGCTTCCAGGGTGGCTTTTTCTTTTTCCAGCTCGGCGTATTTGTCGGCGGCTTCCACCAGCGACAGCTCGGCCTGCTGATGGCGGATGGCGTCGAGACGGTCGCTCAGGCGCTTGATTTCATTTTTTTCGACTTCTTTCATGGTGACTTAATCTGTTAATAAAGGGGCTTCATTCGCCTATAGTATGTGCCGTGACCGCCATTGTTGATAGTTATTTATCAAAAATTCGCCGTTTATCGCCCGCAGAATGCTATACCAGCGCTCGCTAATAATTTGAATTTTATTAATATTCCGCCTAATACCCGTTCTAATTTCATTTCTGTGAAGCCCGTCGGCAGATAAGCACGTTTTCCTTAACCCGCGCTGGTGATTTGGCTAATGCTTAATCAGATTATTCCCAAAAGGAGGACGTGATGGCAAAGATCGGCGACGGCGTACCACGTTTAATCGATAAAGCGGTTGATTTTATGGCTTCCAGTCAGGCGTTTATGGAGTATTTGAAAAAATCTCCGCGTCTGCAGCATATACCGCGAGATATTCCCCAGGATAAGGAAGCGTTGTTTCTGCAGCGTCTGGAATATTATCGTCAGCTTTACCGGCCGACCTGCGACCAGACGGAGCCGGAGTCAGAGCGTTGATTTCTGGAAGGCTTTTTTTAAGCTGATTCGCGAAATCAGCTCAGTCAGGGACAACACCATTGTTGAGCGCACCATCTGCTGGTAACGCAGCTTCTGCATTGCCAGCAGTTCGGCATCGCTGTCATCAAACTGCGGCGTTGGCGGCAGGGCGGCGACGCAGTGCAGCTCGCCGAACGGACCGATAATTTCGTCGTCGGTAAAGCTGTACTCATTGCCGTCGTGGTTAAGCTCTTCGCGCAGGGCCATCAGAAGTTCGGCGTCTTCATATTCGGCACGACTTATCACCCCAAGGCCATAAATCAGCTTCAGGCGTACAGAGAGATCGCCGAGCGGCCCGCTGCCCTCCAGCAAGGGCTCGACGGCGTATTTCACCGCGTAGTCGTCTTTACGGAACACCTGAAGCACCAGAATATTGACCGCTTCCGTTAACAGTTCGACGGTGGCGATCAGGAAGCTTCGTACGGTTTTGCCAGCATTCAGACGCTCAAGCACACGGTTTTCAAATGCTTGTGTTTCTTCCATCATTGCCTGCATATCTGACAGGAGTCGTAATGGGCGCGACGTTGGTCGCGCCAGGTTGTGCATCATTTTTCCGCGTTGTAGTCGTTAACGGCCTCCGCGACGACATCACTTGCGGCATCCAGGCCGGAAATCTGCGCCAGCGCGGCCTGCGGCCCCTTGTCGGCGATCAGGGCTGCCAACTCCTGCGCCTGCGGATCGTCTTCGCTACGGAAATGCATCGCCGCTGCAATCCCTTTCACCAGGTTGCGGTGCGGCAGACCGTATTCCAGGGTACCCAGCAGCGGCTTAATTAAACGGTCGCCAGCGCTCAGTTTGCGCAGCGGCTGACGGCCAACGCGCTCAACATCGTCTTTCAGGTACGGGTTCTCGAAACGTCCAAGAATTTTCTGGATATAAGCCGCGTGTTTCTGCGGGTCAAAGGCGTAACGTTTGATCAGCACCGCACCGCTCTCTTCCATCGCGCCCTGCACGACGGCACGAATTTTCTCGTCGAGGATCGCGTCGCGAATCGTCTGGTGGCCCGCCAGTTTTCCGAGGTAGGCGGTTATAGCATGCCCGGTGTTCAAGGTGAAGAGCTTGCGTTCGACAAATGCCATCAGGTTATCAGTTAATTCCATTCCCGGGATAGTCGGCAGCGCGCCCTTGAACTGCGTCTTATCGACAATCCACTCGCTGAAGGTTTCCACGGTGACTTCCAGCGGGTCATGGGTGGCGGAAGCCGATGGCGGCACAATACGGTCAACGGCGGAGTCGACAAAGCCGATATGGGCTTCAACCCACGCTTTATCTTCTTCCGCCAGCGCGTTAAACACGTGGCCTTTTAACTGCGTGGTGCCGCGCACCATATTTTCGCAGGCGATAATGTTCAGCGGACGTTCGCTGCCCTGCGCTTTGCGCTTCGCCAGCCCTTTGGCGATGGCCGGGGCGATGCGCTCGAGTACGACGGGACCGACGGCGGTGGTGACCAGATCAATCTCAGCGATCAGGTCCACAACCTCATCGCCGATGCTGCTGACGGCATTGACGCCGGAGACAGTATCCACTTGCTCATTCTCACCGACGACGTGAACCTGATAGCTATGACGGGCATTCAGGGCATCAAGTACGGTCTGATTGACATCGGCGAACGTCAGTTCAATGCCCGCGTCGGCCAGCAATTTACCGATAAAGCCACGTCCGATATTACCTGCGCCAAAATGTAATGCTTTCATAGTATTAACCTTCAATTAATGTTTTTACCTGAGAGGGCTGGGGTGAGGCTTTGCCCCTCACCCAAACCCTCTCCCAAAGGGAGAGGGAATGGACCGCTTTGGTTATTTATTCAACAGTGCCAGAACTTCGTCGACGCTGGTGGTTTTCGCCAGGCGCTCAATCACGGTTTCGTCATCCAGGGCGTTAGTCAGGCTGGTGATAACCTGAATATGCTCGTTGTTGCGGGCCGCGATGCCGATGACCAGACGGGCGACATCGTCTTCATCTTCCCCAAAGCGCACGCCTTCCGGGTACTGGCAGAAGACGACGCCGGTTTTCAGCACACGGTCTTTCGCTTCGATGGTGCCGTGCGGTACCGCGATGGACTCGCCGAGATAGGTCGAGGTCAGTTTTTCGCGGTCCAGCATCGCCTGCACATATTCCGGCTCGACGTAGCCGCCTTTCACCAGCTGCTCGCCGGCGAAGCGAATGGCTTCTTCTTTGGTGGCTGCTTTGCGCCCGAGGAAGATGTTATCCGCACCCAACTGGAACAGGTTTTTGTCGCCATCATCAAAGCTGTCTTTCAGGCTATCGGTAACTTTCACTTCATTCTCGATGTGGCGCTGGGCCGCGACCAGACGCTCAGTCAGGCTGGTGTACAGACCGCTGTCGAGGAAGTTGGTCAGCGAAATATGCTGCGCCTGTGGTACCTGGCGCATCGCCCGCTCGGTCAGGTCACGGTGAGTGATAACCAGGTCAACATCCGGCGGCAGGTTATTGATCGCGCTGTTGGTAACCGAGATGTTACTCAGTCCGGCATCCTGCACTTTCTTGCGCAGTACCCCGGCGCCCATGGCGCTGGAACCCATCCCGGCGTCGCAGGCGACGATGATTTTACGCACATGGCTCAGGTCGTTGGTGACATTACCGGCCGCCAGCGGGCTGGCGCCTTTGGATTCCGCTTTCATGTCATGCATACGACGCGTTGCGGCTTCGATATCGTCTTCTTCTTTTACCTTGCTGGTCTTCAGCAGAACCGCAGAGACCACGAAGGAGACCGCCATCGCTGCGATAATCGCGGCGATGTTAGCGAAGTAGGCGCCTTTCGGCGTCATCGCCAGCACCGCCAGGATAGAGCCAGGGGAAGCCGGAGAGACCAGACCGCCATTGAGGATGGTCAGGGTGAAGACACCGGTCATCCCGCCGAGGATAACGGCCAGGATCAGACGTGGGTTCATCAGCACGTACGGGAAGTAGATTTCATGGATACCCCCCAGGAAGTGGATGATAGCCGCCCCGCCTGCTGACTGTTTTGCGCTGCCGCGACCAAAGAACATGTACGCCAGCAGAACGCCCATCCCCGGACCCGGGTTAGCTTCAATCAGGAAGAAGATAGATTTACCCAGCTCGTGGGACTGCTGAATACCCAGCGGCGAGAAGATACCGTGGTTAATGGCGTTATTGAGGAACAGGATTTTTGCCGGTTCCACGAAGATAGACGCCAGCGGCAGCATGTCGTGCGCCACCATAAAGTTAACGCCAGCCGCCAGAATTTTCGACAGAACTTCAACCGCCGGGCCAATGCCGAGGAAGGCCAGAATGGCGAGGATCATCCCGATGATGCCAGCGGAGAAGTTATTCACCAGCATTTCAAAACCGGATTTGATCTTACCGTCTACCCAGTTATCGAACTTCTTGATGCAGTAGCCGCCCAGCGGGCCGGCAATCATTGAGCCGAGGAACATCGGCATATCCGCGCCGACGATAACGCCCATGGTGGTGATCGCCCCGACCACGCCACCACGTTCGCCGCCGACTAATTTACCGCCGGTGTAACCGATCAGCAGCGGCAGCAGGTAGGTGATCATCGGACCGACCAGCTTCGCCAGCGTTTCGTTTGGCAACCACCCTGTCGGAATGAAAAGCGCGGTGATGATACCCCACGCGATAAACGCGCCGATATTCGGCATCACCATATTGCTGAGGAAACGACCAAAGCTTTGCACCTTGATCTTGATATCGGATGACATAAAACACCCCTTCTTCTGTTTTGCGTATCGCGCAGGCTTAAAGCCCGAGGTTTGTTGTTAATGTGGCGGCAGAGGTAGCCGGGCCCTGATTGATAGTGCGAAATCTGGCACTGAATCGTTTAGCTGTCCAGCCAGCGCCCTTTTGTGTGATACGGATCACATGAATATAGGGGGCAAAGCGCTTTTTGTAGTGATGTTGATCACATAATTCCTGTGTAAAAAAACAACACAGCGCCTTTTTAGCCGCTGATCTGCCTTTTTGTGTGATATTTGTCACAATTTTGTTTCGTGGTTTTGTTGTTTGTTTGTGATTTTGATCACAAAGAATTTCACGGTGGATTTTTGCCGCTGTGATCTCGGCCCGGTTTTGCGGCCAGGGCGAGATGGCTCTGTAACTAAGCAACCTTAACTGCCGAATAACTTTTTTACGCCGGATGGCAAAAATGAAAGGCGTGAATTATGCTCAAAATAGCGGCCCGAATGTCAGTGGGTCGTGAATAAAATTCATATAAATTATTAGCGTAAAGCCGAGGGAATTATGTTTCTCAATTATTTTGCGCTGGGCGTTCTGATCTTCGTTTTTCTGGTCATTTTTTATGGGATTATCATTATTCACGATATTCCTTATTTGATCGCCAAAAAACGCAACCACCCTCATTCCGATGCTATTCATGTCGCCGGATGGGTCAGTCTTTTTACTCTCCACGTCATCTGGCCGTTTTTATGGATTTGGGCCACGTTGTACCAGCCTGAGCGCGGCTGGGGCATGCAGCATAAGGCGAATACGGCCCCTGATGAACCTGAAAAAGAGACCGATATACAACAGCTTCGCCAACGACTGAGCGACCTTGAACACCAGGTGGCGGCCATCCAGCGGCCGCAGTCCACCTCTGCGGCGGAGAAATAATCTATGGATCTGTTGATAATTTTGACCTACGTGGCCATCGCGTGGTCGATATTTAAAATCTTCAAAATACCGGTAAATAAATGGACGGTACCTACCGCGGCGCTGGGGGGCGTATTTATTGTTAGCGCGCTTATTTTATTAATGAACTATAACCACCCTTACACCTTTCTGGCGCAAAAGGCGGTGATATCTATTCCTATTACGCCGCAGGTTACCGGAGTGGTTAACAGCGTCACCGACAAAGCGAATCAGCGCGTCAAAAAGGGTGAGGTGCTTTTTACCATTGACCCGGCACGCTATCAGGCGCGGGTCGACCGTCTGCAGGCCGACCTGGTGACGGCGCTGCACAGTATTAACACCCTCAAGGCGCAGCTCTCTGAAGCCCAGGCCAACACCACCCGCGTGTCGGCGGAACGCGATCGCTTATACAAGGACTATCAGCGCTACCTGAAAGGGAGCCAGGCGCGGGTGAACCCGTTCTCGGAAAGCGACATCGATAACGCCAGGCAGAATTACCTTGCCCAGGACGCGCTGGTCAAGGCGTCGGTGGCGGAGCAGGCGCAGATCCAGAGCCAGCTGGACAGCATGATCAACGGCGAGCAGTCGCAAGTGGCCAGCCTGCGCGCCCAGCTGGCGGAGGCGAAATATAATCTCGATCAGACCACCGTGCGGGCGCCAAGCGATGGGTATATCACCCAGGTGCTGATCCGTCCGGGGACCTATGCCGCCTCGCTGCCGCTGCGTCCGGTGATGGTGTTTATCCCCGAGCAAAAACGGCTGATCGTCGCCCAGTTTCGGCAAAATTCCCTGTTAAGGCTGGAGAAAGGCGACGACGCGGAAGCGGTGTTTAACGCCCTGCCCGGGCAGGTGTTCCACGGCAAACTGGTGAGTATTTTACCGGTGGTGCCGGGAGGAAGTTATCAGGCGCAAGGGGCGTTACAGTCGCTGACCGTGACGCCGGGCAGTGATGGCGTGCTGGCGACCATTGAGCTCGACCCCAATGCCGAAATTGATGTGCTGCCTGATGGTATCTACGCGCAGGTGGCAGTCTACTCCGACCATTTCACCCACGTCTCAGTGATGCGTAAAGTGTTGCTGCGGATGACCAGCTGGATGCACTACCTCTATCTCGATCATTAATGCGATCGGCGGCAGGTTGAGCGGGACGCTCACCTGCCTTTTGCCCCGCCCTGAGCCATACTCATATCTTTGTTGGCGATAATTTGTTGGCGATAAGGAGCAGGCTATGAAACTGATCGGCAGCTACACCAGTCCCTTTGTGCGCAAAATCTCCGTGATCCTGCTGGAAAAGCGCATCCCTTTTGAGTTTGTCAACGAATCCCCCTACAGCGAAAGCAACGGTGTGGCGCGCTATAACCCGCTGGGCAAGGTACCGGCGCTGGTGACGGACGACGGTGAGTGCTGGTTTGACTCCCCGGTCATCGCCCAGTATCTGGAGCTGCTGGGCGTGGCGCCGCCGATGATCCCCGCCGACCCCAGAGCCGCTCTCAGGATGCGTCAGCTAGAGGCGCTTGCGGATGGGGTGATGGAGGCCGCCCAGGCGCTGGTGCGTGAAAAGGCTCGCCCGGGCGCGCAACAGTCAGAGCAAGAGCTGCTCCGCCAGCGGGAGAAAGTGGCTCGCGGCCTCGACCGGCTGGAAGCCTGCGCGGCAGACGGAACGCTGCGCGGCGACGAGGTTAATTTGGCGACCATTTCAACGGCCTGCGCCATTGCTTATCTGAACTTTCGCCGGGTCGCGCCCGGCTGGTGCGCCACCCGGCCGCAACTGGTGAAGCTGGTGGATGCGTTGTTCCAGCGCGCCAGCTTTGCGCGTACCGAACCGCCGCGGACTTGACCCAGGCAGGTAACAGTTTGCGCAAGGAGGCGTTACAATCGCCACTGATTGTTGACTCCCTCTCCCGTCGGGAGGGGGGAAAATAACTTACCGCCAGGCCCATTCATGACTACCGATATTCGTGCGCTTTATACCCGGCTTCCGGCCATTGACCGCTTACTACGCGACCCCGCTTTTTCTCCCCTGCTGGCGCAGCACGGCCATTCGCAGGTGGTGGCGCAGCTGCGCCAGATGCTGGATGAGGCGCGGGAACAGATTAGCCAACGGCAGACGCTCCCTGACTGGAGCCATGACTGGCTGCACGCCTGTGAGCAGCGGCTCACCGCCGGCCAGCGGAGCGCCCTGCGTCCGGTGTTTAATCTCACCGGTACGGTATTGCATACCAATCTGGGGCGCGCCATCCAGGCGGAGTCGGCCGTGGAGGCGGTTGCCAGCGCGATGCGCGCGCCGGTGACGCTCGAATATGATCTCGACGACGCCGGGCGCGGCCATCGCGATCGCGCCATTGCCGATCTGCTGTGCCAGATCACCGGCGCGGAAGATGCCTGTATCGTGAACAACAACGCGGCGGCCGTTCTGCTGATGCTGGCGGCCACCGCCAGCGGCCGCGAAGTGGTGGTTTCCCGCGGCGAACTGGTGGAGATCGGCGGCGCATTTCGCATTCCTGATGTGATGCGTCAGGCGGGTTGTCAGCTGCACGAAGTGGGTACCACCAACCGCACCCATGCCAAAGACTATCGCCAGGCAGTGAATGACAATACCGCGCTGCTGATGAAGGTTCACACCAGCAACTACAGCATTGAAGGCTTTACCAAAGCCGTCGACGAAGCGGAGCTGGCGGCCATTGGCCGCGAACTGGACGTCCCGGTGGTGGCCGACCTGGGCAGCGGGTCGCTGGTGGATCTCAGCCAGTATGGCCTGCCGAAGGAGCCGATGCCGCAGGAGATGATCTCCGCCGGGGTGAGCCTGGTCAGTTTCTCTGGCGACAAGCTGCTCGGCGGCCCGCAGGCCGGAATTATCGTCGGCGAACGCGCGCTGATTGCCCGGCTGCAAAGCCATCCGCTGAAGCGGGCCCTGCGCGCGGATAAAATGACCCTCGCGGCGCTGGAAGCCACGCTGCGCCTCTATCAGCACCCGGAGGTGCTAACGGAGAGATTACCGACGCTGCGCTTGCTCACCCGTCCGGCGGAAGAGATCCGCCGGCTGGCTGAACGCCTGCTGCCTGACCTGGCGGCACACTATGCTGACTTTGCCGTCAGCGTGGCAGCCTGCCAGTCGCAGATTGGCAGCGGTTCGTTACCCGTTGACCGCCTGCCCAGCGCGGCGTTGACCTTTACCCCGCATGACGGCCGCGGCAGCCGGCTGGAGGCGCTGGCTGCCCGCTGGCGCGCGCTGCCGTGTCCGGTGATTGGCCGCATTGATGATGGTCGGCTCTGGCTGGACCTGCGCTGTCTGGAAGATGAAACCCGGTTTATGGAGATGTTGTTACGATGATTATTGCCACCGCTGGACATGTTGACCACGGCAAAACGACGCTGCTGCAGGCGATAACCGGCGTAAATGCCGATCGTCTGCCGGAAGAGAAAGCGCGGGGAATGACGATCGATCTCGGCTATGCCTACTGGCCGCAGCCGGACGGGCGGGTGCTGGGATTTATTGACGTTCCCGGGCACGAAAAGTTTTTGTCCAACATGCTGGCGGGGGTGGGCGGTATTGACCATGCGCTGCTGGTGGTGGCCTGCGATGACGGGGTGATGGCGCAAACCCGCGAACACCTGGCGATCCTGCAGTTGACCGGAAAGCCGACGCTGACCGTGGCGCTCACCAAAACGGACCGCGTGGCGGCCGCCAGGGTGGAGGAGGTCCGGGCGGAGGTCGAGCAGACTCTGCGCGAGCTGGGCTTTGACGCCGTCGCTTTCTTTCCCACCGCGGCGGCGGAAAACATCGGTATTGCCGAACTGCGCAGCCATCTGCTGCAGCTTGCGGAGCGCCCCCACCCGCAGCAGCAGCGGTTTCGCCTGGCGCTGGACCGTGCTTTTACCGTCAAAGGCGCGGGGCTGGTGGTCACCGGGACGGCGCTCTCCGGCGAAGTACGGGTCGGGGATACTCTGTGGCTCACCGGCGTCAACACGCCGATGCGCGTCCGCGGCCTGCATGCCCAGAATCAAGCGGTTGAGCAGGCGCACGCCGGGCAGCGCATCGCGCTGAATATTGTCGGCGATGCACAGAAAGAGGCAGTGCACCGCGGCGACTGGCTGTTGTCCTCACCGCCGCCGGAGCCTGCGGAACGGGTGATTGTCGAGCTGCAGTGCCATACGCCGCTCAGCCAGTGGCAACCGCTGCATATTCACCATGCTGCCAGCCACATTACCGGCCGGGTGTCGCTCCTCGAGGACAACCTGGCGGAGCTGGTGCTGGATACCCCGCTGTGGCTGGCGGATAACGACCGGCTGGTGCTCCGCGATATCTCTGCGCGTATGACGCTGGCCGGCGCACGGGTGGTGACGCTGGATCCCCCGCGCCGCGGCAAACGTAAACCGGAATATCTGCAGTGGCTGCACGCCCTGGCGGCAGTTGGCGCTGACGATGCGCAGGCGCTTGAGCTGCATCTGCAGCGGGATGCCGTCCGGCTTGAGCGCTTCGCCTGGGCACGGCAGCTCAGCGAAGCCGGAATGGCCGCCCTGATCCAGCGACCAGACTATCTGCAGGCCGGACAGCGCCTGCTCAGTGCCCCGCTTGCCGCCCGCTGGCAGCGAAAATTGCTGGATGCCCTGGCGCGCTACCATGAGCAGCATCGCGACGAGCCGGGCCCTGGCCGGGAGCGCCTGCGCCGCATCGCGCTGCCGATGGAAGATGAAGCGCTGGTGCTGCTGCTGATTGAGCAGATGCGTGAGAGTGGCTTAGTCCACAGCCATCACGGCTGGCTGCATTTGCCGGAGCATAAAGCCGGGTTTACCGACGAGCAGCAGGCGGTCTGGCAGAAGGTGGAGGCTCTTTTCGGCGACGATCCGTGGTGGGTGCGCGATCTCGCGCGCGAAGTCCATGTTGAAGAGTCCCTGATGCGCGCGGTGCTGCGCCAGGCGGCGCAGCAGGGGATGATTACTGCGATCGTCAAGGATCGTTACTACCGCAACGATCGCATTGTGCAGTTCGCCCAACGGGTGCGCGAGCTGGATCAGCTGCGCGGATCAACCTGCGCCGCGGATTTCCGCGACACCTTAAACGTCGGGCGTAAGCTGGCGATTCAGATCCTGGAGTATTTCGATCGGATTGGCTTCACCCGCCGTCGCGGTAACGATCATATCCTGCGCGATAAGGCGTTGTTTCTGTAATCATTCACGCCAGCTCCCCGGCGGACTTCGTGCAGGGGAGCTGGCGAAAAGAACTTGTTAAAACCGCTGCGTGAGACCGCCGAAGCAATTTCGCGTGAACTGGGTTTCACGGTGCGTGAAGCGTCAGGCAAATGACCACATCCTGCAGGCCATCTGACAAAAAACAGCGCTGATTCCATTCAGGATCAAAGCGCGGGCAGGGACTATTCTGGCACCCTGCGGTTTTATCCCCAGGGAGCAGAGGATGAACCAGTTTCTTATTGCCAATGCCCAGCGGTGTATTGGCTGTCGTACCTGTGAAGTGGCTTGTGCGGTGGCGCACCAGCAGGCGCAGGATGTCGCCGCCCTGTCGACGAACCATTTCGCGCCGCGTATCCGGGTGGTGAAAAGCGGTGACATATCGACGGCGACGGCGTGCCGGCAATGCGAGGATGCGCCCTGCGCCAGCGTTTGCCCGCAAGGGGCGATTCAGCGCGACAATGACGTCTGGTGGGTCGACCAGCGGCGCTGCATCGGCTGCAAAAGTTGCATGGTGGCCTGCCCGTACGGCGCGATGACCGTTACGGTAGTGAACGAGCAGGCGCAGGCGCTGAAATGCGATCTATGCCATCACCGCGCTGAAGGACCAGCCTGCGTGGCCGCCTGCCCGACGCAGGCGCTGCGGGTGATGGTTCCCGCGGAGCTGGAAGCGCTATGCGCGCAAAAACGCCAGCGGCTGGCGCTGGCGCTGGCGTGAGTGGGGGCGCTAACGGGCGTTAACCGCCCGTGGCGTCAGAGGCTATGCTTCCTGTTCGCGCCAGGCGAATTCAATCTCTTCGGCGAGAATTTTCACCCCGGCCTCAATTTTTTGCGGGTCTGGCACATAGTTCATGCGCATGCACTGGTGGGTGTGCGGCCACGGCTTATCCAGACCCGGGAAGAAGTAATCCCCTGGAACCATCAGCACGCCGCGCTTTTTCAGCCGCTGATACAGCAGCTCGGTGGAGACCGGCAGGTCCTTAAACCACAGCCAGAGGAAAATGGCCCCCTCCGGTTTGTGGATCAGGCAGCGCTCCTCCGGTAAATAACGGCGAATAATGGCGATGGTTTCCTGCACCCGCTGGTAATAGAAGGGCTTGATCACCGTCTCTGACAGGCGCAGCAGATCCTGTCGTTTAATCATTTCGCACATCATTGCCGGCCCGATGCCGCCAGGGGCGAGGCTGATAATGCCGTTCATGTTGCTGATGGCGGTGATGATTTTCTCGTTGGCGATGATAATCCCGCAGCGGCTGCCCGGCAGGCCCAGTTTGGACAGGCTCATACACAGCACGATGTTTGGATTCCACAGCGGTCGGGCGTCGCTAAAGATAATGCCCGGGAACGGCACGCCGTAGGCATTATCAATCACCAGCGGGACCCCGTGCTGATTCGCCAGCGCATCCAGTTTGATCAGCTCTTCATCAGTGATGACGTTGCCGGTCGGGTTGGTGGGGCGCGAGACGCAGATCATCCCGGTCTCTTCCGTCACCTGCAGATGTTCAAAATCAACGTGGTATTTGAACTGGCCTTCCGGCAGCAGTTCGATGTTCGGCCGGGTGGCAACGAACAGATCCTCTTCCAGACCGGCATCGGCGTAACCAATATATTCCGGCGTCAGTGGGAACAGTACCTTACGCGTGGTGCCATCTGCCCGACGGCCTGCAAACAGATTAAATAAGTAGAAAAATGCGCTCTGACTGCCGTTTGTTAGCGCAATATTCTGTGGTTCGATCTCCCAGCCCAGCTCGTCGCGCAGCATGTTCGCCAGCAGGCTCAGCAGCTCGCTTTTGCCCTGCGGACCATCATAATTACAAAGCGCATCAAGGGCTTTGCCATTATCCAGCATGTCGGACAGCAGCTGCTGGAAGTAGTCATTCATTTCCGGGATCTGAGCGGGGTTGCCGCCGCCCAGCATAATAGCGCCCGGCGTGCGCAGACCGTCATTAAGGTCTTCCATCAAGCGGGTGATGCCTGAATGACGGGTGAATTTGTCGCCGAAAAGGGAAAATGTCATCGCGAATAGTCTATCGGTGGTTCTGGAAAGTGGCTAACCATAACGCCAGCGCTAGCGTGGTGCAAATCGGCGGGAGGAGACGGCTTTTTATCTTTATCCTGTAAATTGCTATTTTGTTAGCGTTTTGTTCTGAATGGCTCCCCGCCAGGGCGGAGAGCCACCTGTGGATTACTGCTGTTGTCCGGCCCAGATGACCATCACTTTGTCTTCACCGCTCTCACGCACGAACCCGTAACCACGCGGCATCGACAGCGTTGTCTGTTTGCCCATGCCGATTGCCGGATGGCGAGCGCGGAACTGACCGATCTTCTGCCAGTGAGTGACGCTGCGGGCCGCCTTGCCGTTAACATCCTGCCAGTTCATCTGCGAACGGGTGCCCTGCAGCGGGTCCGAGCCGGTGGGGCCGAACGGGCGCGATGATTCGTCACCATAGAAAATCTGCACGGCGCCAGGGGCCAGCAGCAACAGCTCCGCCGCGGTGGTGCCGCCTTCGCGGAACAGGCGCGTATCGTGCGAGGAGAGGTAACTCAGGACGTTAAAGCTCTGCAGCTTGTCCGCCATTTGCTGCCAGGTGAGGTCAATATTAGCCATACAGGTCGCCGCTTTCGCCGCCTGATCCTGATAGTCGAAATTGATCATCGCATCAAAACCGTGGCGATAATAATCGCTCTGCATCACTCCATGTCCCCAGGCTTCGCCGGTCATCCAGAACGGCGCCGCATCCAGCGCTTTATCCGGATTGGCTTTCTTCCACTCCGCCAGCGCGGCGGTGGCCTGGGTTTTTAACTGCTGCCAGGCGTCCATCTCCACGTGTTTAGCGGTATCGACGCGGAAGCCATCGATGCCGTAGTCGCGTACCCACTGGCTCAGCCAGTGGGTCAGGTAGTCGCGCGGCGTATAGCCCGGGATCGCTTTCGCTGCGGTGTCTGGTTTATGGCTATAGAAGTTCGGCAGGCCTGAGGCTTCCTTCGATTCGGTTTTCAGGTCCGGCAGGAAGGCCAGCGACATGGTGAGATCGTCATAGCCTGGGTTGTCATAATCGCCGATATCGGTGCGGATCCACTTCTTGCCCCACCATTTCTCCCAGCCGGCTTTGTCGCTGAAGTTGATGTAGTCGTTAAAGCTATGCCAGGTCTGGCCCGCGCCCGGTTTCCAGTCCGTCCAGCGCTCGCCAAGGGTTTTTTTCAGCTCATCGCCTTGCAGATACAGGGCGCCGAACTGGAACTCCTGCATGTCGGCCAGGGTAGCGTAACCGGTATGGTTCATCACCACGTCAAACAGGATGCGTATGCCGCGCTTATGCGCTTCATCCACCAGTCGGCGGAGATCCGCTTCGGTCCCCATGTTGGCGTCCAGTTTCGACCAGTCCTGGGTGTAATAGCCGTGGTAGGCGTAGTGCGGGAAATCGCCCTTCGTGCCGCCGCCGACCCAGCCGTGGATCTGCTCGAGCGGGGAGCTGATCCACAGGGCGTTAACCCCCATCTGCTGCAGATAATCCAGCTTGCTGGTTAATCCCTGCAGGTCACCGCCGTGGAAGGTGCCGATCTCCTGCATGCCGTCTTTATGACGGCCATAGCTGTTGTCGTTGGCCGGGTTGCCATTTACAAAGCGATCGGTCAGGACGAAGTAGACAGTGGCGTTGTGCCAGTCAAACGGCGCCGGGGCGGCGGTCTCGGCACGCTCGAGCAGCAGCAGGCCATTGCTGCCGAAGGCGGGCTGCAGGGTGATTTTGCCGCCGCTGACGGTCGCGACATTGCCGCTGTAGAAATCACGGACCTTGCTGCCCTCGGCGAAGGTTTTGCTGACGTCGATGGTCAGCGGTTTTCCATCCCACTTCGGACACTGGCGGATCTGCGGCGCTGCGGCGCTGGCCTCTTTTTCCTCCAGCGAAATCATCATTGTCGGTGTGCCGGAGCGGGTATCCACCTCCAGGGTATACAACCCCTGGCGGAAGATACGCCATTGCGGCGGGGTGCCACGGCAGGGCTCCATGGACAGCATCTGGTTGAGCTTAATGCCGCCGGAAGGCTGCCAGCACTGCTGGTCAAAATTTAGCTGCAGAGGACGTGTACCCTTCTCAACCACTTTCTGGCTGATGAATCGGCCCGTCCCTTCTTCGGTAAAGGCAGGGAAGTCGGTAGTAGTCCAGGCGGCAAAGGCCATCCCAGGCACGAATAACGTGGCAAGCGCAGCGAGTTTCATTGCGGGATCCTGTGAGCGGTTTTTATCTAGTGTGCCTTGTTGCCGCACGGGTGAACTCCTCCTGGCGGGCGTTTTACCAGGAGGATGAAAAGGGGTGAGTGACACCGCTCAAAAAATAGGCTAAAAATGAGACGAAGCTAGCATTTTCGCACTGGCGATGCGTCGCAGAAACCGATTTCAGATGACACCAATTCGGAATTGGACTATTTCTGTTGATGCTCTCATTGCGTATTTTTGATACTATTAGCGATTCAGCTATCGTTTTTTTGTGAAAAACAAGGTGTTGGAATGCATATATCCGACCAGGAGACCTGATGATATCGAATCCCATACGACGATATGGGGCCGCCATACTTATGTTACTAACCTGTGTATTTTCAGGTAGTGTGTTGGCAACAACGCACACAGCAACAAAGAGTCATAAAGCCCCAACGGTTAAGAAGATCAGTAGTACTAAGGTAAGCAGTAAACAAGAGTATTCTCGCAATAGTGTAAAGAGCAGTTCACTTCCTGACTTGCGAAAATACCCTTCCGGAACACCAAGGAAAAAAGCGTTTCTCCGGACGGTCATGCCTTATATTACCAAGCAGAATCAGGCGATTACTGCGGATCGTAACTGGCTTGTTTCCAAGCAGTACGATGCTCGCTGGTCGCCGACTGAGAAGGCGCGCCTGAAAGATATCGCTGCCCGTTATAAGGTGAAGTGGTCAGGCAATACGCGTCATGTGCCCTGGAACGCGCTGCTTGAGCGTGTCGACATTATTCCGAACAGCATGGTAGCAACCATGGCGGCGGCGGAAAGTGGCTGGGGTACCTCCAAGCTGGCGCGTGAGAACAACAACCTGTTTGGCATGAAGTGCGGCGCCGGTCGCTGCCGCGGGGCGATGAAAGGCTACTCGCAGTTCGAATCAGTGGAGCAGTCGGTGCAGGCTTATGTCACCAACCTGAACACCCACCCGGCTTATTCTTCATTCCGCAAATCGCGCCTGCAGCTGCGCAAGGCGGATCAGGAAGTGACGGCCAGTACCATGATTCATAAGCTGAAGGGTTATTCGACCAAAGGGTCGAGCTACAACAACTATCTCTTCGCGATGTATCAGGACAATCAGCGGCTCATCGCCGCCCATCTGTAATCCGGATGCCCGGCCTTGTCGCCGGGCATTTTTTTGCCCTACAGCATCACCTCGCTGTGCCGGTCACGGTACTCCTTCGGCGTCACGTCGTACTCCTTCTTAAACACCGAATAAAAATATTGCAGCGATGGGTAGCCGCACATCTGTGATATCTCATTGATCGACAGGCTGGTGGACACCAGCAGGCTGCGCGCCTTTTCCAGTTTCTCGCTGTGGATCACCGTGTGGATGGTCTCCCCGACTTCCTCTTTGAAGCGTTTCTCCAGATTGGAGCGAGAGATGCCCACGGCGTCGAGCACCTGTTCCACCTTGATGCCTTTGCAGGCGTTGTTGCGAATGTAATGCATCGCCTGAATCACGGAGGGATCGTTCAATGACCGGTAGTCGGTGGAGCGTCGCTCAACGACGCGCATCGGCGGGATCAGCTGGCGCTGCAGCGGGAGCACCTCGTTATTCAGCAGCCGGTGGAGTAATTTTGCCGCCTGATAACCCATCTGGCGGGTGCCCTGGGCGACGGAGGAGAGGGCGACGCGAGAGAGATAGCGGGTCAGCTCCTCGTTATCGATGCCAATAACGCACAGTTTCTCTGGCACCGGGATATGCAGCAGCTCGCAGGCCTGCAGGACGTGGCGGGCGCGGGCGTCGGTGACGGCGATGATGCCGGTTTGCGGCGGCAGGGTTTGCAGCCAGTCGGCGAGCCGGTTTTGCGCGTGCTGCCAGTTTTCCGGCGCCGTCTCCAACCCCTGGTAGACCACGCCGCGATACTTCTCCTTCGCGACCAGCTGGCAGAAGGCATACTCGCGCTCTACCGCCCAGCGTTTACCGCTGGAGGTGGGGAGTCCGTAAAACGCAAAGCGGTGCACCCCTTTTTCCTTCAAATGGAGAAAGGCGCTTTCCACCAGCGCGGCGTTGTCCGTGGCAATATAGTGGACCGGCGGGTACTGCTCTGGCTGATGATAAGATCCGCCGACGCCGACGATGGGCACGTGGACATCGGCCAGCAGCTTTTCGATTTCGGGATCGTCATAGTCGGCGATAACGCCATCGCCCAGCCACTCTTTGATGTTTTCGATTCGTGCCCGAAAATCCTCTTCAATAAAGATATCCCACTCCAGCTGGGAGGCTTGCAGATACTCGCCGACGCCCTCAACCACCTGGCGGTCATAAGCTTTGTTGGCATTGAATAACAGCGTAATACGGTGACGCTTTTCAAACATAGATAATGTTCCTGCTCTAACCCCGGTCATACCCCTTCATTCATGATGTTGCCGATGGCCTGGCTTCCTCACTCACCCGGGCCACGTACGCCGGTACGCAGCCCGGGGGCGCCGTCTGCAACCCGAATGCTGTTGGGTATACACTACCGGCTAATGCCCGAGATATTTCAAGCGCCTTGTGGCGAAGTTTGGCGGTAGCGCAAAGAATTCAGACATTCTCCAGAGAGTCTCTCCTCACGCGCGCCGCTTGGTGGCGGAGTCCATCCACACCGCCAGCAGCAAAATGGCGCCTTTAACGATATATTGCCAGAAGGTGGCGACGTCCATCATGCTCATGCCGTTATCCAGGGCTGACATAATAAACGCCCCCATTACCGCTCCGGCGACGCTGCCGATGCCGCCCGCCAGGCTGGTGCCGCCGATGACGCAGGCGGCGATGGCGTCCAGTTCGGCGATATTGCCCGCCGAGGGCGACCCGGCGCCGAGGCGCGAGCTGAGGATCAGCCCGGCAATGGCGACCATCAGGCCGTTAATGGCAAACACCGCCAGCTTGGTTCGCTCGACGTTGATCCCTGAGAGGCGGGCCGCCTCCAGGTTGCCGCCGATGGCATAGATGCGACGACCAAAGGCGGTGCGGGTGGCCATAAACAGGCCTGCCAGCAGCAGGGCAGCGAGGATCAGCACCGGGGTCGGCACGCCACGATAGTCATTGAGCAGCCAGATTGCGCCCAGCACAATCACCGCGGTAATGGCCTGACGGCCAACGGCGGCGGTGGAGGACGAGGTCGCCAGACCTAACGCCTGACGGCGCATCCGCCCGCGCCACTGCCAGACGATAAACGCCGCCATGCCGACAACGCCGATGCCAAACCCAATACCGTCTGGCAGATAGCTTTGGCCGATCTGCGCCATCGCCGGGCTGGTGGGCGAGACGGTGGTCCCGTTGGTGATGCCGATCAGAATGCCGCGAAACGCCAGCATCCCGGCGAGGGTGACGATAAACGAGGGAACCTTGCGATAGGCCACCCACCATCCGTTCCACGCCCCGAGCAGCAGGCCCATCACCAGGGTCACCAGGATGGTGAGCGGCAGCGGCCAGCCGAGCCAGACGTCAAAGATTGCCGCGGCGCCGCCCAGCAGCCCCATCATCGAGCCGACGGACAGGTCGATTTCTGCCGAAATAATCACAAACACCATGCCAACGGCGAGGATGCCGGTGATGGCCGTCTGGCGCAGCAGGTTGGAGATATTGCGTGCGCTCAGGTAGGCGCCATCGGTAACCCAGGTGAAAAACAGCATAATGACGACGATGGCGGCGATCATCACAAAGACCTGGAGATTCAGCCCCTTCAGCGCCGGCAAGGCGGCGGGGGCGGTTGGGGTGAGTTTGATTTCAGACGACGTGTTCTTCGACATGGCGTTCGCTCCTCAGCGCGGCTTCCATCACCTGCTCCTGGGTCAGATGTTGATTAACCAAATTGGCTTTTAGTCTGCCTTCGTGCATAACCAGCACCCGATCGCTGAGACCGAGCACCTCGGGCAGTTCTGATGAAATGACAATGACCGCGATGCCCTGCTGCACCAGCTGGTTAATCAGTTTATAAATTTCATACTTTGCCCCGATATCGATGCCACGGGTGGGTTCGTCGAGGATCAGAATGCGCGGATTGAGCAGCAGACAGCGCGCGAGTATCGCCTTTTGCTGGTTGCCGCCGCTCAGGCGGCCAATCGCCAGTTCCGGCGAGGAGGTTTTAATTTTCAAACGCTGAATGGACTGCTGAATGCAGTGCTGCTCGGCGGCGTCGTCCAGGCTGCTCATCGCGCCGGTGAACTGGTTGAGCGCCGCCAGGGTAATGTTTTTGCCCACCGCCATCACCGGCACGATGCCGTCTTTTTTGCGGTCTTCCGGCACCATGGCGATGCCGTGGGCAATGGCCTGCTGGCAGTTAGAAATGCTCACCGGCTGGCCATCAATAAAGATCTCCCCTTGCCAGCGCCCCGGCCAGACGCCGAACAGGCACTGTACCGCCTCGGTACGTCCGGCGCCGACCAACCCGGCGATGCCGAGGATTTCCCCGCGACGCAGGGAAAACGAGACGTCATTGACGCGTTTAATATGGCGGTTTACCGGGTGCCAGGCGGTTAAATGTTCGACCCGCAGGATCTCCTCGCCGTGGGCGTGCGGCTCGCTGGGATAGAGCGCGGTGAGCTCGCGGCCGACCATCATGGTGATGATATCGTCTTCGCTCATGCCGCTGGCGTCGCGGGTGCCGATGTGCTGGCCATCGCGGATCACGCAGATCGTGTCGGAGATCGCTTTGACCTCATTGAGCTTGTGAGAAATATAAATGCAGGCGATACCGTGGTTTTGCAGATCGCGAATGATCGTCAGCAGCGTCGCGGTCTCTTGTTCGGTTAAGGAAGCGGTCGGTTCGTCGAGGATCAGCAGACGAACCTGTTTATTCAGCGCCTTGGCGATCTCCACCAGCTGCTGCTGGCCAAGGCCGAGGTCGCCGACGCGGGTGTCGGGCGAAATGGGCAGATTGACCTGCGCCAACAGCTTCTGACAGCGCAGCGTCATGGTTTCATAATCCAGCAGACCGTGGCGGGAGATCTCGGCGCCGAGGAAAATATTCTCCAGCACGGTGAGATGTTTCACCAGCGCCAGCTCCTGGTGAATAATGGCGATGCCTTTGCGTTCGGTATCGCGAATATGGTTTGCCTGCAGCGTTTCGCCGGCAAAAATAATCTCGCCCTCATAGCTTCCGTGCGGATAGATACCGCACAACACCTTCATCAGCGTCGATTTCCCCGACCCATTTTCACCGCATAACGAGACCACCTCACCCGCGTTAAGACGCAGGCTGACGTTATCCACGGCTTTAACGGCGCCGAAGGTTTTGGTGATGTTCTTCATTTCGAGTAGCCAGGCCATAAAGACTCCGCAAAAGTGATATCCGGCGGGATGGAAATGACGCCCCGCAGCGGGGCGTCAGCCGTTACAATTCACTCTTTTTATGGAAACCGTCTTTAATCACCGTGGCGTCGATATTCTCTTTATTCACCTCAATGGGCGTTAACAGGCGCGAAGGGACATCTTTTAAGCCGTTATTCAGCGTGGTATCGGCCTTCGGCTGCTTATCGTTACCCAGCTCAACGGCGATTTCAGCGGCGTTGGTGGCCAGGGTGGTAATCGGTTTATAGACGGTCATCGTCTGAGTACCGGAAATAATGCGCTTCACACCCGCCAGGTCAGCATCCTGACCGGAGATCGCCACTTTACCGGCCAGCCCCTGGGCGGTTAAGGCCTGGATGGCGCCGCCGGCGGTGGCGTCATTGGAGGCGACCACGGCATCGATCTTGTTATTATTCGCCGTCAGCGCGTTTTCCATTATTTTCAGTGCATTCTCCGGCAGCCAGCCGTCAACCCACTGATCGCCGACAATCTTAATTTTGCCTTCATCCACATACGGTTTGAGGACCTTCATCTGCCCGGCGCGGAACAGTTTGGCGTTATTATCCACCGGCGAGCCGCCCATCAGGAAATAATTACCCTGCGGCACTTTGTCGACCAGACTTTGCGCCTGCATTTCACCAACTTTTTCATTGTCGAAAGAAATATAAAAATCAATGTCAGCATTATTAATCATACGGTCATAGGCCAGGACTTTAATACCTTCCTGCTTGGCTTCTTTAATCACGTTGCTGAGTACCTGACCGTTATAAGGAATAATGACTAACACATCGACGCCGCGGTTGATCATATTTTCAATTTGCGACATCTGCGTTTCTTCATTGCCGTTGGCGGACTGGACAAAAACTTTGGCGCCTAAGGATTCCGCTTTATTGACGAAAATATCACGGTCTTTCTGCCAGCGCTCCAGACGCAGATCGTCGATGGCCATGCCAATCTTCACTTCTTTCGCCATCCCCGCCATGCTGGCGAGCAGGAGGGAGCTGGCGCAAAGTGTAAGGCAAAGGTTCTTTATCTTCATAATAATGATACCTTTTTTGTAAGGGTAGGTAAGACGAACGGAAAATAATGTTTGATACATGAGGTTGCGGATACGTTACAGATTCTTAACGCGGAAAGCAGGGCTGGCAATTACCGGTTCTTATTTTGCCGTTATGAAATTTCGTTTAATGTGCAAATTATGACGGCGATCGTATTTTATTCATGCACACTCTTATTATTGCACTGGACTTGCCCGACAAGGCACGGAGAAGGCGGAAGTATATTATTTTTTGCGAGCTGGCGCACGTTTGTGGATTCTCTCAATGGCGGTGTGAAATAACGTAATTGAGGAGATGGAAAGTGAAATTCTATATTGGCTTAAACCCGTCATACTTCAAGTTGTAGGTGGGTTGGTGACATTCGTTGCTCCGACCTTTGCTGGCGCCAGCGCCTGAGGGTTCACGCTCTTGCCGCCTTCCTGCAACTCGAATTATTTAGGGTATCTGATTGGTTATTCGCCGCATCTCTGAATATGGAGTTCTCTATGCAGACCTATTTCGATCAACTCGATCGCGTTCGTTACGAAGGCCCGAAATCCACTAACCCGCTGGCTTTCCGTCACTACAACCCGGATGAACTGGTGCTGGGCAAACGGATGGAAGATCATCTGCGTTTTGCGGCCTGTTACTGGCATACCTTCTGCTGGAATGGCGCCGATATGTTTGGCGTGGGCTCCTTCGACCGTCCATGGCAGCAGCCTGGCGACGCCCTGGAAATGGCCAAACGTAAAGCCGATGTGGCGTTTGAATTCTTCCACAAACTCAATGTGCCTTACTACTGCTTCCACGATGTCGATGTCTCGCCGGAAGGCGCCTCGCTGCAGGAGTACAGCAATAACTTCGCCCGCATGGTCGAGGTGCTGGCAGAGAAACAGCAGCAGAGCGGCGTGAAGCTTCTGTGGGGGACCGCAAACTGCTTTACCAACCCGCGCTACGGCGCCGGCGCGGCCACCAACCCGGATCCGGAAGTGTTTAGCTGGGCGGCCACCCAGGTGGTCACCGCCATGAATGCCACTCATCAGCTGGGAGGCGAAAACTATGTGCTGTGGGGCGGTCGCGAGGGCTATGAAACCCTGCTGAATACCGACCTGCGTCAGGAGCGTGAACAGATTGGCCGCTTCATGCAACTGGTGGTGGAGCATAAGCATAAAATTGGCTTTAAAGGCACGCTGCTGATTGAGCCCAAACCGCAGGAACCGACCAAGCATCAGTATGACTATGATGCCTCTACCGTTTACGGCTTCCTCAAACAGTTTGGTCTGGAAAAAGAGATTAAACTGAATATTGAAGCTAACCATGCCACGCTCGCCGGACATTCGTTCCATCATGAAATTGCGACGGCCATCGCGCTGGGGCTGTTCGGCTCCGTCGACGCCAACCGCGGCGATCCGCAGCTGGGCTGGGATACCGACCAGTTCCCGAACAGCGTCGAAGAGAATGCGCTGGTGATGTATGAAATTCTTAAAGCGGGCGGCTTCACTACCGGCGGCCTCAACTTTGATGCGAAAGTGCGCCGGCAGAGCACCGACAAATACGACCTGTTCTATGGTCATATTGGCGCGATGGATACCATGGCGCTGTCGCTGAAAGTTGCGGCGCGGATGATTGAGGACGGTGAGCTGGATAAACGCGTGGCCAGACGCTACGCCGGCTGGAACGGTGAGCTGGGGCAGCAGATCCTTAACGGGCAGATGACCCTCAGCGACATTGCCCAGTATGCCACTCAGCATCAGCTGGCGCCGCAGCATCGCAGCGGCCAGCAGGAACAACTGGAAAACCTGGTCAACCATTATCTGTTTGATAAGTAATCATGCGGCGGCGCCCGGCATGACCGGCGTCGCAACCAGGATGCTCTGTTCGCGCCACGCTTAGCCGTGGCGCGCGTTTAAGGAGAGGTAGTATGTATATCGGCATCGATCTGGGAACATCGGGCGTCAAAGCCATTCTGCTGAATGAGCAGGGTGAGGTAGTGGCATCGCATACCGAAAAACTCACCGTCTCGCGTCCGCATCCGCTGTGGTCGGAACAAGATCCCGAACAGTGGTGGCTGGCGACAGACACGGCGATGAAAGCCCTGGGCGCGCAGCATAGCCTGCGCGACGTGAAGGCGCTGGGCATCGCTGGTCAGATGCACGGCGCCACGTTGCTGGATAAATCGTTACAGGTGCTGCGTCCGGCCATTTTATGGAATGACGGCCGCTGCGCCGAAGAGTGCCAGCTGCTGGAGGAAAAAGTCAGCGCTTCCCGGCAGATCACCGGCAACCTGATGATGCCGGGCTTTACGGCGCCGAAGTTACTCTGGGTGCAGCGCCACGAGGCGGCGGTGTTCAACCAGGTCGATAAAGTGCTGCTGCCGAAGGACTATCTGCGCCTGCGCATGACCGGCGAGCTTGCCAGCGACATGTCTGACGCCGCCGGTACGATGTGGCTGGACGTCGCCCGACGTGACTGGAGCGATGAGATGCTCGCCGCCTGCGATCTCAGTCGGGATGCGATGCCGGCGCTGTTTGAAGGCAGCGACGTCACCGGACAACTGCGACCTGAGGTGGCGCAGGCGTGGAATATGCCGCAGGCGCTGGTGGTGGGCGGCGGCGGCGACAACGCCGCAGGCGCGGTCGGGGTCGGAATGGCCGACGCCGGGCAGGCAATGCTGTCGCTGGGCACCTCAGGCGTCTACTTCGCCGTCAGCGAAGGGTTCCTCAGCAAACCCGAAAGCGCGGTGCACAGCTTCTGCCATGCGCTGCCGGGCCGCTGGCATCTGATGTCGGTGATGCTCAGCGCGGCCTCCTGCCTGGACTGGGCGGCGAAATTAACCGGCCTGGCCAGCGTGCCGGCGCTGATCGCGGCGGCGCAGACGGCGGATGAAAGCGCCGGTCCGGTGTGGTTCCTGCCCTATCTGTCGGGCGAACGCACGCCGCACAACAACCCGCAGGCCAAGGGCGTCTTTTTTGGCCTGACGCATCAGCATGGGCCGGCAGAGCTGGCGCGGGCGGTGCTGGAGGGCGTGGGCTATGCGCTGGCGGATGGCATGGACGTGGTACACGCCTGCGGCATCAAGCCGCAGAGCATCACGCTTATCGGCGGCGGGGCGCGCAGCGCTTACTGGCGACAAATGCTGGCGGATATCAGCGGCCAGCAGCTCGATTACCGTACCGGGGGTGACGTCGGCCCGGCGCTGGGGGCGGCCAGGCTGGCGCAGCTGGCGGTGCACGACGAGGCAGACCGCGCCGGGCTGCTGAAGCCGCTGCCGCTTGAACAAGCGCATCGCCCGGACGATCGCCGTGTGGCCCACTATGCGCCACAGCGGGAAACCTTCCGCCAGATTTATCAGCAGCTGAAACCGCTGATGTCTTAGCCTCAGTCCGTCCGGCAGCGCCGGGCGGATTCCCTCCCTGAATGTCCCAGCTACATCCATCCAAAAAAGCGTATTTGTTTATTCCGAAATCTCCGCTTTCCGGTGCGTAACCTGCGGCATCGCCGGGGGAGTCGGTCATAATCAGCCCCTGTCGACCAGGGAGGTGAGATGAACACAAAACGCAACATTGCCAGGGTGATGATGGCAGCAGGATCGCTGGTTTATCTGCTCGGTATCTGGCGAACCTGCCCGTTGTTTAGCGGTAAAGGTTATTTTCTCGGCGTACTGGTGATGGGGATGTTTGCCGTCCTCGCCCATCAGCGCGCCAGCCAGTGGCAGGAACAGGACGACGGCTTTATTGCCTTATGTCGGCTGGTGCTGCTGCTATCGGTCGGCCTGCTGCTGGTCGGCGCCTGGTATGTGCCGGCAGACTGGCATGAAAAAGCCGTCTATATCGCGGCATGGTTTGTCTGCTTATATGGCGCATCGGCAACCCCCGAACGGACCCGCGTCGCCCGGGCGATGCAAAAAACGGAATAAGCGCCGCTCCGAGGCGCGTAAAAGGTAAAAAGTGATGGAAAACAAGCACGCGACGTATTCTCCGGCGTTTCATTTGATCTCCTGGATTGCCCTGATCGGCGGCATCGTCACCTATCTGGTGGGGCTGTGGAATGCCGATATGCAGTTGAATGAGAAAGGCTATTATTTTGCTGTCCTGGTACTGGGGCTGTTTGCCGCGGCATCTTATCAAAAGACGGTGCGCGATAAGTATGAAGCCATTCCGACCACCGCGCTGTACTACACCACCTGCCTGGTGGTCTTCGTTATCGCTGTAGGTCTGCTGGTTATCGGACTGTGGAATGCCACTCTGCTGCTCAGCGAGAAAGGGTTCTATGGGCTGGCGTACTTTTTGAGCCTGTTTGGCGCTGTTGCGGTGCAGAAAAACGTGCGTGATGCCTGGGACCCGACGCGCTTACGGGAACCTCTCAGCGTGACGGAAGAGGGGCCTGAGTCGTAAGTCGGGCCCCTCCGGGTGGCGGACAGTTAGCTGACCAGCCGGCGGCTATCAATCCGCTGCACCAGGCCTGACAGCAGCAGGCTGCCGAGCAGGGCGGCGCTAAATATCCACACAATGTCCAGCAGCGGCCAGCGGGACAGCTCCAGATGGCTGGCGCGCAGCGCATGCACTATCAGGGCATGGAACCCGTAGATCCCCAGCGAATGTCGCGCAATGCAGGCGATACCGGGCAGGGGACGCGCGTTAAGCCAGTTTTTGGCCAGCGTCAGCAGGGCGACCGCGCAAACGAACACCGCCGGCCCGCAGTAGAGATACCAGGTGTCGCCAAAGTCTCCGCGCCAGCGCAGCTCATGCAGCGTGCCGCGGGAGATAACCCACACGGCGGCGATGAACAGCGCGGCGCAGAGCGGGGTCAGCCATTTTTTATCGGTGTCCAGGGTGCCAATGGCTCTGCCCAGCACGCCGTAGAGCACGTAGTAGAAGGTATCGCCGTTGATATAGAGGTTGACTGGCAGCCACTCAATCCCGGCGGCTTTGACGCTGACCATATTGGGGTTGGCCAGAATACCGAGGATCGCCATCAGCGCCAGCAGCATTTTGCCGCTGACGGACTTAACCTGAATCAGCGGTGAGAGCAGGTAGATGACGGTGATAGCAAAGAAAAACCACAGGTGGTAGAAGACGGGCTTCTGCAGCAAATTCTTTAACGATAGCTCGACGTTGATATGGGTAAACAGCGCGATATACAGCAGAGACAGCGCGCTATAGAACGCAATGCACAAACCAATTCGCCAGAAATGGCGCGGCTGGGCGCTGCGCTCGCCAAAAAACAGGTATCCCGAGATCATAAAAAACAGCGGCACACTGACGCGGGAGGCGGAATTGAGCAGATTGGCGATGTCCCATTCCATAAGGGTGATGGCATGCGGATGAGTGATATACCAACTGGTACTGTGGATCATCACCACCATCATGCAGGCGATACCGCGCAGGTTGGTGATCCAGTGTATCTTTTCTTGCATCAGTCCCTCAAAGTCTGCTGGCGAAATAAGGTCTGACCCGCCTTATGTCCCGGTGTCGCAATAGATTAGTCTGAGTTTTCGGTCACAGACTTGTCGCGGTTTCATGATATTCGCAAAATACCTGTAATACTGAATCTTTACGATAACAACTTGCTAACAAGGCGGTGGAGGAGTACGTGGTGAAAGGTGTTGTTTCCGTTATGCTGGTGCTGCTCCTCGCGGGCTGCAGCGAGACCATTTCTCCCCCGGCGCAAAAAGCGCAGCGCGCACGCATTACTCCGCAAACGACGCTCAATATGGCCCAGCTTTGCAAGGATCAGGCCGCTATTCGCTACAACACGCAAACGCAGCTCGTTGACGTGAACCATTTTGAACAATTCCAGGCGAGCTATGAGCTTTCGGGGCGGACCGGCAAGAATGAGCGTTTCATCTGTTCCTTTGACCCGGACGGCCAGTTTATGCATCTTTCGATGCGCTGAATCGACCCCGGCTGGCGTAAATTTCGTCCGTTTTCCTGAAACAACGCCGTTTCGTACTGTATATCTCGCAGCCAGCGGGTATACTGACTCCTTCCTTTAAATCCACACGTATCCAGCACGAAATCATATGCAAAAGTTTGATACCAGGACCTTCCAGGGCCTGATCCTGACCTTACAGGATTACTGGGCTCGTCAGGGCTGCACCATTGTTCAACCACTGGACATGGAAGTCGGCGCCGGCACCTCTCACCCGATGACCTGCCTGCGCGCGTTAGGGCCGGAGCCAATGGCGACCGCCTACGTGCAGCCTTCCCGTCGTCCAACCGATGGCCGCTATGGCGAAAACCCGAACCGTTTACAGCACTACTATCAGTTCCAGGTGGTGATTAAGCCCTCTCCGGACAACATTCAGGAGCTGTACCTCGGATCGCTGAAAGAGCTGGGTATGGACCCGACCATTCACGATATTCGTTTTGTCGAAGACAACTGGGAAAACCCGACGCTGGGCGCCTGGGGTCTGGGTTGGGAAGTGTGGCTCAACGGCATGGAAGTGACGCAGTTCACCTACTTCCAGCAGGTGGGCGGCCTCGAGTGTAAGCCGGTGACCGGCGAGATCACCTACGGTCTGGAGCGTCTGGCGATGTACATCCAGGGCGTGGACAGCGTTTATGACCTGGTCTGGAGCGATGGCCCGCTGGGTAAAACCACTTACGGCGACGTGTTCCACCAGAATGAAGTGGAGCAGTCCACCTATAACTTCGAATACGCCGACGTCGACTTCCTGTTCTCCTGCTTTGAGCAGTATGAGAAAGAGGCCCAGCAGCTGCTGGCGCTGGAGACCCCGCTGCCGCTGCCGGCCTATGAACGTATTTTGAAAGCGGCTCACAGCTTTAACCTGCTGGATGCGCGTAAAGCCATCTCCGTCACCGAGCGTCAGCGCTATATTCTGCGCATTCGCACCCTGACTAAAGCAGTGGCGGAAGCGTACTACGCTTCCCGTGAAGCGCTCGGCTTCCCGATGTGCAACAAGAATAAATAAGAGGCGGCCATGTCTGAGAATACTTTTCTGGTGGAAATCGGCACTGAAGAGCTGCCACCAAAAGCGCTGCGCAGCCTGGCGGAATCTTTTGCTGCGAACGTGACCGCGGAGCTGGATAATGCCGGCCTCGCACACGGTAAAGTGGAATGGTTTGCCGCCCCGCGTCGTCTGGCGCTGAAGGTAGCCAACCTGGCGGCGGCGCAAGCCGATCGCGAAGTGGAAAAACGCGGCCCGGCTATTGCCCAGGCGTTCGATGCCGAAGGCAAGCCAAGCAAAGCGGCCGAAGGCTGGGCGCGCGGCTGCGGTATCACCGTCGATCAGGCCGAACGTCTGACCACCGACAAAGGCGAGTGGCTGCTGTATCGCGCCCATGTAAAGGGCGAAAGCACTGAAGCGCTGCTGCCGAACATGATTGCCAGCTCGCTGGCGAAGCTGCCGATCCCGAAACTGATGCGCTGGGGCGCGTCTGACGTCCACTTCGTGCGTCCGGTTCACACGGTGACTTTGCTGCTGGGTGACAAAGTGATCCCGGCCACTATCCTCGGTATTCCGTCCGATCGCGTGATTCGCGGGCATCGCTTTATGGGTGAGCCGGAGTTCACTATCGATCATGCCGACCAGTACCCGCAGATCCTGCTGGAGCGCGGTAAAGTCATCGCCGATTACGAACAGCGTAAAGCCAAAATCAAAGCCGATGCGGAAGAAGCGGCGCGTAAGATTGGCGGTCAAGCCGATCTGAGCGAAAGCCTGCTGGAAGAAGTCACCTCGCTGGTGGAATGGCCGGTGGTGCTGACGGCGAAGTTCGAAGAAAAATTCCTCGCGGTGCCGTCCGAAGCGCTGGTTTACACCATGAAGGGCGACCAGAAGTACTTCCCGGTCTACGACAATGCCGGCAAACTGCTGCCGAACTTTATCTTCGTGGCCAACATCGAGTCCAAAGATCCGCAGCAGATCATCTCCGGTAACGAGAAGGTGGTTCGTCCGCGTCTGGCCGATGCTGAATTCTTCTTCAACACCGACCGTAAAAAACGTCTGGAAGATAACCTGCCGCGTCTGGAAACCGTGCTGTTCCAACAGCAACTTGGGACCCTGCGCGACAAGACCGATCGCATCCAGGCGCTGGCGGGCTGGATTGCCGGGCAGATTGGCGCTGATGTGAACCATGCGACCCGCGCGGGCCTGCTGTCCAAGTGCGACCTGATGACCAACATGGTCTTCGAGTTCACCGACACCCAGGGCGTGATGGGGATGCACTACGCGCGCCATGACGGCGAAGCGGAAGACGTGGCCGTAGCGCTGAACGAGCAGTATCAGCCGCGCTTTGCCGGCGACGCGCTGCCGTCTAACCCGGTGGCCTGCGCGGTGGCGATTGCCGATAAGATGGACACCCTGGCGGGTATCTTTGGTATCGGGCAGCATCCGAAAGGCGATAAAGACCCGTTTGCGCTGCGCCGCGCCGCGCTGGGCGTGCTGCGTATCATCGTTGAGAAGAACCTGAATCTCGATCTGCAAACGCTGACCGAAGAAGCGGTGCGTCTGTACGGTGAGAAGCTGACCAACGCCAACGTGGTTGATGATGTGATCGACTTTATGCTGGGCCGCTTCCGCGCCTGGTATCAGGACGAAGGTTACGGCGTCGACACGATCCAGGCGGTACTGGCGCGTCGTCCAACCCGCCCGGCGGATTTTGATGCGCGCATGAAAGCCGTATCGCACTTCCGTACCCTGGAAGAGTCCTCCGCGCTGGCGGCGGCAAACAAACGTGTCTCCAACATCCTCGCGAAATCCGACGAGACGCTGAACGACATCGTTCACGCTTCAGTGCTGAAAGAAGCGGCGGAAATCAAGCTGGCGGGCAATCTGGTGGTGCTGCGCGACAAACTGCAGCCGTATTTCGCCGCAGGCCGTTATCAGGATGCGTTGATCGAGCTGGCTGCGCTGCGCGAGCCGGTGGATGAATTCTTCGAGAACGTGATGGTTAACGCTGAAGACAAAGATGTTCGCATCAACCGTCTGACGCTGCTGTCCAAACTGCGGGAACTGTTCCTGCAGGTCGCGGATATTTCTCTGCTGCAGTAAGCGTATCGGTAATAATAAAAGACCTGCCTCAGGGCAGGTTTTTTTTATACGTGAAATATAAATAGATGAACCGTTAATAATTCTGTCATTGATATCTTCATTATTTACATTCATCGATAAGAAATGTTTTAGGAATATATAAACATAATTCCGTGAGGTATTTACGCTAGAATGGCGGCGGGTGCTTGAGACTGTGTGTCTCAGGTATTCAGCGGGAGACAGACAGAGAAAAGCCCCACCTGATAGTAATCAAAGTGAGGCTCCCCTATGCATGAACACCATAAGAGTAGCCTCTTACTTGTTGAAAATCAACACTGGAGGCGAGGAATGCCGCAAAAGTATCTGTTGTTTGGCTTAGTAGTGATTTGCTTCACTATTTTATTATTGACCTGGATGGTTCGTGATTCGCTATGTGAATTACAGCTCAGGCAGGGAAATATTGAGCTGGTGGCATTCTTAGCCTGTGATATTAAACAGTAAGAGCATCTGGTGGGGATCTATCCCCACCATGCTTGCAGTGTCAGGCATTCTCAATGCACCCTTTCATTGTTCACCAAATAAATCATTTGCCTCCTGATATCAGGAGGCCTTTTTATTTTTACACGATCGTTGAATAAAACAGGCTTGCAACGCATACCGGAGTGTGGCTATCCTATGTCCCGACGAATTCCTCGTCTCACCGGAGCGCGCCCCACAAATGAACAAACACGACTGATGAATTTCACGCCTTACCTCGCAGATGTTGCGGGTAGGGGAGTATTGATTTCATTCAGGAGTGCTTATGGCTCATTGCGCCCATATCCCCGCTTTTGTTTTACATCAGGTCACCTGTCAGTTTGCGACGGGAGATACGCTATTTGGTCCGCTGAATTTATCGCTGGAATCGTCGCTTTGCGGCCTGGTCGGCCGGAACGGCGTCGGCAAGACGTGTCTGCTACGTCTGCTGGCCGGTCTGGATTCCCCCGCCGACGGTCATATTGAACGCGCGGCTTCCATTGCCTGGGTGGCGCAGCAGCCGAACGTCACGCCAGAGATGACCCTCGCGACGCTGCTGGGCTATGCGCCGATATTTGATGCCTTGTCTCGCCTTGAACAGGGTCAAGTGCTGGCTGCCGATTTCGATCTATTGGATGGCCACTGGGATCTCCCCGATCGCCTGAGTTTAGCTTTCCGTGAAGCCGATCTCCCGCCGTTCTCTGCCGATCGTCCCGCTTTTTCACTCAGCGGCGGCGAGCGGATGAAGGCTCTGCTGTGCGGCGCCTTTGTCTCCGGCGCCGATTATCTGCTGCTGGATGAGCCCACCAACCATCTGGACCGCCAGGGGCGGGAGTGGCTCTATCACCAACTGGAAAGCTGGCAGGGTGGGGCTCTGATCGCCAGCCACGACCGCGAGTTACTGACGCGGATGCCGAGGATTATTGAGCTGACGCCGACGGCGCTGCGCAGCTACGGCGGCAACTATGATGAATATCAGCGCCAGCGTATGGCGGAGCAGCAGGCTGCGCGCGCGGCGCTGGAGCATGCTGTGACCGAGCGACGGCGCACCCGCGCGCGAATGCAAAAGGAGCATGACGCCGCGCAGCGGCGCTCGGCTCAGACGCTGCGGACCGTTGATACGCTAAATATCGCCTCGTTTGAACGTGTGAAGTACAAAGGTGCGGCAAAAGAGCGCCCGGGAACGCTGCGCCGTCAGCATCGTGAACAGAACAGCAGTCTGAATGCCGCCGTGCAGCAGGCACGGGAGCGGGTAGAAGACGACAATCCGGTGATGTTCACCCTGCCGGGTAGCGAAGTGGCCGCCGGCAAGCAGGTTCTGGTGGTGGAAGCATTGCAGCTCGCCCATTCACCCGCTGCGCCGCTGGACTGGCGTATGGATGGTCCGATGCGTATTGCGCTAAAGGGACCGAACGGCTGTGGCAAAACCACTTTGCTGAAAACGCTGCTGGGGCTGGAGCAGGCCGTCTCAGGCGATGTCCGGCTGTCGGTGAGCGCGGCTTATCTGGATCAACATCTGACGCAGCTGGATCTGTCGTTATCGGTCATGGCGCACCTGAGCCTGGACGATACCCCGCTGGATGAGGGCCTTCTGCGCACCCGTCTGGCGCAGCTCCAGCTTGGCGCGGATAAGGTCACTCTGCCGTTGGCGACGCTCAGCGGCGGCGAGCGTCTGAAAGCGGCCCTGGCGTGCGTGCTCTGGCGACGCGATCCCGCTCAGCTGCTTTTGCTGGATGAGCCGACCAACCATCTCGATTTAGCATCGACACAGGCTATTGAAAGCGCGCTGGCGGCGTTTCCAGGCGCGATGCTGGTGGTGTCACATGATGAGGCTTTTTTACACGGTCTGAAGCTGACCCATAGCCTGGCGTGGCGGGAGACGGGCTGGCACTTTTCCCTGCTCTGAATGCCCAACAGCCGCCATCGTATGCTGGCGGCTGTTGGCGACAGATAAAAAAAATCCCCGCCATCAGGCAGGGATTCTCGATTCTTAGCGGCTTGAACTTACAGAGAAGTTACGTTACCAGCTGCCGGGCCTTTAGCGCCGCTTTCGATGGTGAAGGAAACTTTCTGACCTTCGTCCAGGGATTTGTAGCCATCGTTCTGGATAGCAGAGAAGTGTACGAACACGTCTTTAGAGCCATCGTCAGGAGTGATGAAGCCGAAGCCTTTGTCAGCGTTGAACCATTTTACGATACCAGTCATTTTACCGGACATAGTGAATTACCTTTAAAAAAATAAGTGAGCCTTGCGGCGTAGCGGTCTGGACTACAGATTTAAAGCGATAAAGGGAAAGTTCACTACGGGGGTATCTTTGGATAACCTTAGAAGGACTGCTCTATTCGACTGCTCTGTGGTCTGTACATCAAACCTGCGAGCATTAACGCACGTTCAGCACCTGATAGCAAACTTTTTTTTACGGTGCAGCGGCAAAAGCCCCCTTACTGACCCATGCCGCTGCGCGCTGGATTAATCGAGTAACTGTCGTGAAAGCTGTGGATTGGCCTGAATCAGGCGCATCAATTTCAGCTCGGTGGGAGACGGTCTAACCCGTCTCGACTCCCACTCTCTTACCATGGCGACGCTCACGCCCATGACGTTGGCAAAGTCGTCAATCTTAAGTCCAGTGCCTTTACGCAGTTGCTCAAATTCACTAAACACAGTGGACTTACGGTTTGAGGTAAGTTTCTGATTATCATCCTTAAATACGATGTGTTCCAGGCTGCTCAGCAGTTCAAACACGGGATCTTTATATTCCATTGAGAACTCCTTTTATCACACAGCGGAAGAGATTTTTTATAAAGCTCTTTAAGAATAGTCAGAAAATCGTGCAGCGGATGGTAACGTCCGTGATTATTTGCCAACAGGCTATCGAATCGGCCCCGGCAGCCAAACGGCAGTGGAGCCTAAGAGAATGATTACTAACGCGATGAGATGGCTTCGAAAATTTTTGTAAACGGATAAGAAAAAAGCGGCAAAGCCGGCGCGGGCCGCCGGCTTAACAATCAGGCTTTCTGCAGACCTCTCGCGTCGTCTTTCGTCGCCGGCGCGGATTTACTGACCCGGTATTTGATCAGCAGCGCGAGGGCTGACAGGAACGCCGGGATGGCCAGCAGAGTGAAGATGGTTTCAAAGGAGAGCTGCGCCTGCATCAGGAAGGCGCCGCTGAACGCGCCGAGGATCCCGCCGAAGCGGCCGATACCCAGCATCCAGGCGACGCCGGTGGCGCGCCCCTGCGTCGGGTAGAAGCCTGCCGCCAGCGCGGGCATCGACGACTGCGCGCCATTCATAATACTACCGGCGATAAACACCATCACCCCCATCAGCACCAGGCTGCTGGTGGAGAAACCCACCAGGCAGACGCAAACGCCGGTCAGCAACCAGCCGACGGCCACCACCTTGTTGGGATTGATCTTGTCCATCAGGGCGCCAAGGATCAGTACGCCAATCCCGCCGCCCAGCGGGAACAGGGCGGTGATAATGGAGGCCTGACTCATCGAGGCGCCGGTTTCGCGGATCAGCAGCGGCAGCCAGCTGGTCAGGAGGTAGAAAATCAGCAGGCCCATAAAGTAGGTCAGGCACAACATCACGGTACCCACCGCGTAGCGTGGGGAGAAAATGACGCCGATGGCCGATTTCTCTTTCACCTGGCCTGCTTCGCGCAGCTCAAATTCCACCACCTCCGGCAGCGGCGCGATGCGTTTCAGGATGGCGGCAATGCGCTGCGCCGGCTGCTGCTTCACCACCAGATAGCGGGCTGACTCCGGCAGCAGAAAAATTAACGCTACGGCCAGCAGGAGGGGCATCACGCCGCCCAGCACCAGCACACTCTGCCAGCCATAGTGCGGGATCATCCAGGCGGATAAAAAGCCACCCAGCGATGATCCCATCGGAAAGCCGACGAACATCAGGTTCACCAGCAGCGCCCGACGGCGCTCCGGCGCATATTCGCTCATCAGGGTGGCCGCATTCGGCATCGCCGCGCCGAGCCCGAGACCGGTCAGGAAACGCAGCAGCGTCAGCTGATTAAGGCTGGTGGCGAAGGCGGTAAGCAGGCTGAATCCGCCGAACACCACGATCGACATAATCAGCACTTTTTTGCGGCCGATGCGGTCAGCCAGCGGCCCCGCGGTTAAGGCGCCGACCGCCAGGCCCACCAGCGCGGCGCTCATCACCGGGCCGAGCGCCGATTTTTCCACGCCCCATTCCTGTACCAGGTCGGAGGCGATAAATCCGATGATCGCGGTGTCGAATCCGTCCATCGCGACGGTGATAAAGCAGAGCGCAAGGATCATCCACTGGTAGCGGGTGAAGGGGTGCTCGTTGATAAAGGCCTGAATGTCGATGGTTGTCTTAGTCATACGGCTTTCCTGGCAGACTGAGCGAGGGACAGAGGTCTGTTTTTATCGTCGTCCTCGCGTCATTGAGTTTGATTTGTGCGATAATCGAACGTATCGCCGTTAATCGCTCATTCATCAAATCATTGAAGTGGGGGGCAGGCAATGCAGGCGCGCGCCAAAGCGTGCGATTATCGTCCGTTTTAGGACGCCACGTCGTACGGAAACTTTTTTAGTGCCATAAAAATCAGATGGTTATATAAACTTCGCTCGCAGAATGTGATGACTATATTTGTGATGTGCATAACAGACGTTCTACACCGCGACGATGGCGTGCGAAATGGCGTTTTTCCTGCGTAAGATTAGCAGTAAAGGGTATCCTGCGAGGCCGAGCTGGACTATCCTTGTCAGCGTCTGGCACGTGTGTGTCGTTGTGCGCTTTTTTTGGCTGAAAGGAGTAAAAAAATGGCGACAGGAAAGTCCTGCTCTCGCTGGTTTGCGGCTATGGCGGCCTTATTGATGGTGGTTAGCCTGAGTGGGTGTTTTGATAAAGAAGGCGATCAGCGCAAAGCGTTTATCGACTTCCTGCAGAATACGGCGATGCGTAGCGGTGAACGTCTGCCGACGCTGACCGCCGATCAGAAAAAACAGTTTGGGCCTTTTGTCTCTGACTACGCGGTGATCTACGGTTACTCGCAGCAGGTGAGCCAGGCGATGGACGCTGGTCTGCGCCCGGTGGTGGACAGCGTCAATGCTATCCGCGTCCCGCAGGACTATATGACCCAGCGTGAGCCGCTGCGTCAGGCGAACGGCGCGCTGGGCGTGCTCAGCCAGCAGCTGCAGAATGCGAAAATGCAGGCCGATGCCGCGCATAGCGCTCTGAAGCAGGCTGACGATCTTAAGCCGGTCTTCGATCAGGTTTACGCCAAGGTGGTGACCGCGCCAGCTGACGCGCTGCAGCCGCTGATCCCGGCCGCGCAAATCTTTACCCAGCAGCTGGTTCAGGTGGGGGATTTTGTCGCTCAGCAGGGGACCCAGGTGAGCTTTGTGGCCAACGGCATTCAGTTCCCCACCTCGCAGCAGGCCAGCCAGTACAATGCGCTGATTGGGCCGCTGGCGGCGCAGCATCAGGCGTTTAATCAGGCATGGACGGCAGCGGTGAACGCCACCCGTTAATGTCTCATCTGGCTGACGTTGGCTGCGGCGAACGAGCAGGATGATGGATAAGATGCAAAAAGAACCCGGGGAGGGCGATTGCCGCCGCTACCCGGGTTTTTTTATGGCTTATTTGACCTGCGGGTTAACGCAGTTTTTCTCTACATTACCGTTCAGGGCATCGATCAGGTTGTCCACCGCGCAGGCCGCCATGTTGTAGCGCGTCTCATGGGTGGCAGAGCCGATATGCGGCAGCGCGACAACGTTTGGTAGGGTTAACAGCGGCGAGTCTTTTGCCAGCGGTTCGTGTTCGAAGACATCAAGGCCGGCAGCATGAATTTCACCCGCCTGCAGAGCAGCGATCAGCGCCTGCTCGTCCACCACCGGGCCACGTCCGGCGTTAATGAAGATGGCGGAAGATTTCATTTTGGCAAACTGCGCCTGACCGAACAGATGATGGGTCTCTTCGCTCAGGGGCAGGATCAAGCAGACGAAATCGGCTTCCTGCAGCAGGGTATCGAGATCGCAATAGCGGGCGTTGAAGCGCTCTTCCGCCTGCGGATGCTGGCGGCGCGCGTTATACAGAATCGGCATGCCGAACCCGAAGTGGGCGCGCTGCGCCAGCGCCATACCGATGCGGCCCATGCCGACGATACCTAAGGTTTTATGGTGCACGTCGCTGCCGAACCAGTCCGGGCCAATGCTCTTCGTCCACTCGCCCGCTTTGACGCGCTCCGCCACTTCCACTACCCGGCGCGCGGTGCTCAGCACCAGCGCCATGACCGTATCGGCGACGGTCTCGGTCAGTACGGTCGGGGTATGCATCAGCAGCACCCGGCGAGCGTTCAGCGCCTCGACGTCAAAGTTGTCATAGCCAACGGAAACGGTAGAGGTCGCACGCAGCTTCGGCATCTTCTCCAGCAGCGCGGCGTCAACCTTTTCGCTGGAGCCCAGGAGGCCTTCAGCCTGGGCGAAGGCCTCTGCATGCTGCGAAACGGTCTCCGGTCGCAGGTTTTTTACCTGAGTGACGGAAAAGTGCTCCTCCAGGCGCTGTAGCAGGTCGTCGGGAAGCGTTTTATAGAGAATGACAGACGGCTTCATGCGAATCTCCGTAGTAGAAATAGTTCAGGCGTGGTGAGCGCCAAGCGGAATGTTTTGATTATTAGCAGGCTTAACAATCAAAGTCAGCAATACTGAGGCGAAAAGCGCCACCCCCATAAAAATATAGGAGGCTGCGGGGCTGCCGGTGGCACCGTTCAGGTAGCCGACAAACCACGAGCCGCAGAAGGAGCCCAGAGCGCCCATACTGTTGATCAGCGCCATGGCGCCTCCGGCGACGTTACGCGGCAGCATTTCCGGAATAATGGCGAAGAAGGGGCCGTAAGGCGCATACATTGCCGCACCGGCCACCACCAGCAGGGTATAAGACACCCAGAAGTGGTTGGCGCCGACCGCCCAGGAGCCGATGAAGGCCAGTCCGCCAATCAGCAGCAGCGGCCAGACGAACAGCTTACGGTTCTGCATTTTATCGGAGGCCCAGGAGACCACGATCATGGCGATAGTGGCCGCCAGGTACGGAACCGAAGAGAGCCAGCCCACTTCCACCATCCCCATATTTTCACCGCCGCTGCGGATAATCGACGGCAGCCACAGTACAAAACCGTACACGCCGATACTCCAGGCAAAGTACTGCGCGCAGAGCAGGATCACGTTGCGGGAGCGGAAGGCTTCGCCATAGTTACGCACCGCTTTGATGCCCTGCTGTTCACGATCCAGTTGTTCCTGCAGCGCGGCTTTTTCACTCTCCGCCAGCCAGTTAACCTGCGACGGTTTGTCTTTTACCAGCACCCACCAGCAGAAGGCCCAGATCACTGCCGGCACCCCTTCGATGATGAACATTTCCCGCCAGCCGAAGGCCTGAATCAGGTAGCCGGAGACCACCGACATCCACAGGACCGTCACCGGGTTACCGAGGATCAGGAAGGTGTTGGCGCGAGAGCGCTCTGATTTGGTGAACCAGTTGCTGATATAGATCAGCATCGCCGGCATCACCGCCGCTTCGACGACGCCGAGGATAAAGCGAATGGCCGCCAGCGCCGGGATATTATGCACAACACCGGTCAGCGAGGCGCAGCCGCCCCAGAGGATCAGGCAGATAAAGATCAGTTTGCGAACGCTGCGGCGCTCCGCATAGATAGCGCCGGGGATCTGGAAGAAGAAGTAGCCGAGGAAGAACAGGGCCCCCAGCAGGGAGGAGATCCCCTTGGTGATGCCCAGGTCTTCGGTAATGCCTGCCGCGGAGGCGAAGCTGAAGTTGGCACGGTCGAGGTACGCCAGGCTATACGTGATAAACACGATAGGCATGATGTACCACCAGCGTTTCGTTGCATTTGTTGAGCTATTCATAGGCTTGCCTCTGTCAATGAGGTGACATCCGTCCGTCGAAACGGACGCTGCTGTGCCGCGCTGCAGGTAGGGTACAGGACGGCTGTTATTGTTGCGTATAAATGTTATTCGCCCAGCGCATCGCGGGTGGGGAGCCCCTCGCTGTCGCCCTGGACCTGAATCGCCAGCGAACCGATTTTATTGCCACGGTTCACCGCCTGAAGCAGGGTTTTGCCTTCCAGCAGGGCGCTAATCACCCCGACGGCAAAGCCGTCGCCGGCGCCGACGGTATCGACGACGTTTTCGACTTTAATGGCATCAACCGTTCCCTGTTCGCCGCTGGCGCTCTTGAACCAGGCGCCGTCGCAGCCGGTTTTAATGACTACCGCCTTGACGCCGCGGGAGAGATAAAAATCGGCGATCCCTTCCGGGGTCTGCTGGCCGGTGAGAATCACGCCCTCTTTTAAGCCTGGCAAAACCCAGTCAGCCTGGAAGGCGAGACGGTTGAGTTTCTCCACCATCTCGGCTTCGCTTTTCCACAGCACCGGGCGCAGATTAGGGTCGAAAGAGAGGGTTTTTCCCTCGGCTTTCATCACCTTCGCCGCATGCTCCAGCAGCGCATATGAGCTTTCAGAGAGCGCGGCGGCCACGCCGCTCAGGTGCAGATGGCGGGCGCTGGTGAAGTAGTCGGCGCGAAAATCGTCCGGCGACAGATGGCTGGCGGCAGAGCCTTTGCGGAAATACTCCACAATGGGATCGGTTCCATTTTCGACTTTCGATTTCATCTGGAAACCGGTAGCGAAGCGGTTGTCGATGGCGACAGCGTGGCTATCGATCCCCTCTTTCGCCAGCGATTGCAGTACGAAGCGGCCAAAGCTGTCGTTGCCGACGCGGCTGACCCAGCCGACCTTCAGACCCAGGCGCGCCAGGCCGGTGGCGACGTTCAGTTCGGCGCCGGCGACACGCTTCATGAAATGCTCCACCTCGGCCAGATCGCCGGTTTCGGTGGCGACAAACATGGCCATGGCTTCGCCGATGGTGATGACATCTAAATTTTCCACGGCTTAATCCTCGCGTAACAGGTTGACGTAGCGGCGGGTCACGGCCGTCAGGTCATGGCCAGTCAGCGGGAACTCGATTCCACGCGGCGCGTCGGCAGGAAGATTATCGAGCAGGGCCAGCCAGCGATCGGCGGCCTGATCCGGCGGTACCGCGCGGAATTTCTCATGATGAGGCTCCGCCGCTTTCACATGAATATAGCTGACCGCCGGCGCAAGGTGGCGTGCCGCCTCTTCCGGCGAGTCGCCGACCCACAGCCAGTTGCCCATATCAAACGTTAAGGTGACCGGCAACTGATGGACCCTGCAGGCGGCTTTGAAGCGCTGCATCGGCGCCAGCTGGCCGCAGTCGGTCTGGTCATTCTCTACCACCAACGCCATGCCGCTGTCGCGGAGGATCTCGCGCAGCTCATCCAACTGCTGATTGTGAAGGAAATGGCCAAGGGAGAGCTTTAGCCACAGGGCGTTAAGGGTTTGCGCTTCCGCGAGCAGCGCCGGGAGTTCCGGGTTGAGCTCGCCGTTATCGGCGAACAGCGCCTGCGGCGCGGAGTAGCAGGCCAGCAGGCCGTGGCGCTCAATGGTGGCCGCCAGCGACGGCAGAGCGTTGAGCTCTTCCGCGCTGCACAGCTCGCGGCGGATTTCGACACCGTCCGCACCGGCGTCGGCGATGAACGGCAGGACAGCGGCCTGGCCGCCTAAGGATTTAACATGGTCATTACCATACGCAGCGGTAACGACAATAATTTTTCTGGCCATCGCGCTCTTACTCCCGGCGTTTGTTGCTTAATCTCCTTAATACGCTAGATGGTATCGGTTCCATAAGAAAGGGCGAGATGTTTAATTTATGATCGGCATCACGAAGGATCGTTAACGGGAGGTTGATCCGCGGACGATAAGCTCGCCGGAGAAGACCCGCTCGCGGATGGGGTCGTTAGTGCCGGCAATGCGCCGAATCACCTGTTCGACCGCGGCGTAGCCGATCTGCCACGTCGGCTGTTTGAGGGTGGTAATACCAACGCCAGCCAGCTCCGCCCACTCCAGTTCGTCGAAGCCCAGCAGGCCGATATCGCTCCCCCAGATCAGGCCGACGCGCTTCAGAGCGCGGGCCACCTGCAGCGTCAGGGCGCCGTTGGCGGAGATGACCGCTTTGCGCATCCCGCGGTGACGGGCGTGGAACTGGCGCAGGACGTTGTCCATCATCGCGCCGTCGTTGAGCTGCACTTCGGCGTTTTCAGCCACCACGCCGTGGTGACGAGTGAGGGTAGCGCGAAAAGCGCTCAGACGCTCGCGGCGGGTATTCACCGAGCCCAGCGGTTCGCTGAGAAACAGGATGGCCTCAAACCCTTTCTCCACCAGGTGTTCGGTGGCGGTGGTGGCGGCCTGGGCGTTATCAAGCCCGACCACATCGCAGGCGAAGTCGGGGATTTTACGGTCAATCAGCACCATCGGCAGGGCCGACTGCTGCAGGCGGTTCAGGCCATCCTCCCGCATACCGACTGCGTTGACCACGATGCCTTCCACCTGGTAGCTGCGCAGCAGGTCCAGGTAGTGCAGTTCCTGATCCAGCTCGTTATTGGTATTACACACCAGCAGGGTGAAGCCTTTTTCCCGGCAGGCCGCTTCAATGCCGCTCATGACATTGACCGAGTAGGGGTTGGTGATATCGGCGATGATCAGGCCAATAAGGCGGGTTCGGCCGTGCTTGAGGCCCCGGGCCATCAGGCTGGGGCGGTAGTCGAGTTCGGCAATGGCTTTTTCAATACGTGATAACAGATCGTCGGAAAGCAGATGCTTCTCGCCGTTAAGATAACGTGAAATGCTGGTTTTGCCGGTCTTTGCGGCTTTCGCCACATCGCTGATAGTTGCACGCGCCGCTTTCGCCATGGTGGCTTCCTTTGCTGAAAATCTGCCAACACCTTAGCGCGAAAAATAGCGATATCAAGCATTTTGCCCGGCAGAGCGGCTGCCGGGCGACATGAGGATGCGCTTATTGCAGCGGGCTGAGGGTAATTTCCACGCGACGGTTCTGCGCTTTGCCTTCCGCCGTGCTGTTGCTGGCGATAGGATTCGCCGGCCCCATGCCGGTGGTGCGAATGCGATTGGCCGCCACGCCCTGAGTGATCAGCGCGCTGGCGACGCTGTCTGCACGCTGTTGCGACAGACGCATATTCAGATCCTTGCTGCCGGTGCTGTCGGTGTAGCCGACGACGTTAACAGCGGTTTTCTCGTACTCTTTCAGCACCATGGCCACGCCGGTCAGGGTGTTGGCGCCGGCCGGCTTCAGGTTGGCGCTATTGCTGTCGAAGGTGACGTTATTCGGCATGTTCAGCACGATATTGTCGCCATTTCGCGTCACGCTGACCCCGGTTCCCTGCATTTTGTCGCGCAGCTTCGCTTCCTGCACGTCCATGTAGTAACCAATGCCGCCGCCGAGCGCCGCGCCGGCCGCTGCGCCAATCAGCGCGCCTTTGCCGCGGTCATGTTTGGAAGAGGAGAGCGCGCCGACGCCAGCGCCCACTAAGGAGCCAATACCTGCGCCAATACCGGATTTACCTGCTTCACGTTCACCGGTATAGGGGTTGGTGGTGCAGCCAGAAATGGCCAGAGTGCCGCTGACCAGCGCCGCAATCATAAGTACGCGTTTTTTCATTTAATGTCCTTAATCCTTTTTATTCTTTGTCACAGCGAACGTGACGGTTGATTATGACGCGTGATTACGTAGAAAATTCCCCCGATACCATCTCATTTTGTAAATAACATTGAACGGTTGCCCATCACGCCGTCATGACACCTGCATTCGCTGACCAGGAGCCGCCCTTGCCAACCTCATCTGCAACCAAAACCATCTTAACCGCCGCCCACTGGGGACCGATGCTGGTGGAAACGGACGGTGAAAACGTCCTCTCTTCCCGCGGCGCGCTGGCGACACCGTTTGCCAACTCGCTGCAAACGGCGGTGCGCGATCAGGTCCACAGCAAAACCCGCGTGCGCTATCCGATGGTGCGCAAAGGCTTCCTTGCTTCACCGGACAAGCCCCAGGGGGTCCGCGGTCAGGATGAATTCGTGCGGGTGAGCTGGGATCAGGCGCTGGATTTAATTGACGCCCAGCATCGGCGGATCCGCGAAAGCTACGGTCCGCAGTCGATTTTCGCCGGCTCCTACGGCTGGCGCTCTAACGGCGTCCTGCATAAGGCGGCCACCCTGCTGCAGCGCTACATGAGCCTGGCGGGCGGCTATACCGGCCATCTTGGCGATTACTCCACTGGCGCGGCGCAGGCGATCATGCCTTACGTCGTGGGCGGGAATGAGGTGTATCAGCAGCAGACCAGCTGGCCGCTGGTGCTCGAGCACAGCGAAGTGGTGGTGCTGTGGAGCGCCAATCCGCTGAACACCCTGAAAATTGCCTGGAACGCCTCCGACGAGCAGGGGATCCCGTGGTTCGACCGGCTGCGCCAGAGCGGTAAGCGCCTGATCTGCATCGATCCGATGCGATCGGAAACCGTCGATTTCTTTGGCGATTCGATGGAATGGATCGCGCCGCATATGGGCACCGATGTCGCGCTGATGCTGGGGATCGCCCATACGCTGGTGGAGAATAGCTGGCAGGATGATGCGTTTCTTACCCGCTGCACCAGCGGCTACGATATTTTTGCCCGCTATCTGACCGGCGAAAGCGACGGCGTAGCGAAAACCGCTGACTGGGCGGCGGCGATCTGCGGCGTGAAAGCGGATAAGATCCGTGAACTGGCGAAAATTTTCCATGAAAATACCACCATGCTGATGTCTGGCTGGGGCATGCAGCGCCAGCAGTATGGCGAGCAGAAGCACTGGATGCTGGTCACCCTGGCCGCCATGCTAGGGCAGATTGGCACCCCGGGAGGCGGGTTTGGTCTTTCCTATCATTTCGCCAACGGCGGCAACCCGACGCGCCGCGCGGCGGTACTGGGCTCGATGCAGGGAAGCGTCGCCGGGGGCGTGGACGCGGTGGAGAAGATCCCGGTCGCGCGGATCGTCGAGGCGCTGGAGAATCCGGGGGCAGAGTATCAGCACAACGGCATGGCGCGTCGCTTCCCCGATATTCGCTTTATCTGGTGGGCCGGCGGGGCCAACTTTACTCATCATCAGGACACCAACCGCCTGATTCAGGCCTGGCAGAAGCCGGAGCTGATCGTCATCTCCGAATGCTTCTGGACCGCCGCCGCGCGCCATGCCGATATCGTCCTGCCGGCGACCACCTCGTTTGAGCGCAACGATCTGACCATGACTGGAGATTACAGCAATCAGCATCTGGTGCCGATGAAGCAGGTGGTCGCCCCGCGAGATGAAGCGCGCGACGATTTCACGGTCTTTGCCGACCTCAGCGAACGCTGGGAGGTGGGCGGCCGCGAGCGCTTCACCGAAGGGAAGAGTGATTTGCAGTGGCTGGAGACCTTCTATCAGATCGCCGCCCAGCGCGGGGCTCACCAGCAGGTGATGCTGCCGCCGTTTGCCGAATTCTGGCAGGCTAACCAGCTGATTGAGATGCCAGAGGAGCCGGAGAATGCCCGTTTTGCGCGCTTCGCCGCCTTCCGCGCCGATCCGCAGGCTAATCCGCTGAAAACGGCGAGCGGTAAAATTGAGATCCACTCGCCGACCATCGCCGCCTTTGGCTACGCCGATTGCCCGCCGCACCCGATGTGGCTGGAGCCCGACGAGTGGCATGGCAACGCTGAGGCGGGGCAGCTGCAGCTGCTGTCGGCCCATCCGGCCCACCGTCTGCACAGTCAACTGAACCACACCACGCTGCGCGAACGCTATGCTGTCGCCGGACGCGAACCGGTGACTATTCATCCGCAGGATGCCCGGGCTCGGGGGATTGCCGATGGCGATCTGGTGCGGGTGTGGAACGCCCGCGGTCAGGTGCTGGCCGGCGCGGTGGTGACGGAGGGGATCCGCCCGGGGGTGATTTGCCTGCATGAAGGGGCATGGCCCGACCTGGATCCGCGGGTGGGCATCTGCAAAAACGGGGCGGTGAATGTCTTAACCAAAGATATCCCGACATCCCGGCTGGGCAACGGCTGTGCCGGGAACACCGCCCTGGCGTGGCTGGAGAAATATACCGGCCCGACGCTGCCGCTTACAGCATTTGATCCGCCGGCCAACGCATAATCCACGTCGGGTGCTGAGTGTCGTCCTGCCATGCGCAGTCTTCAATCCGGAAGCCCTGCGCATGGTAGAAACTGACCGCCGATTCGTTCTTCTGGTAAACCTCGAGACTCAGCCAGGCGTAGTGCTGTTTGACTTCATCCAGCAGCGCCCGGCCAATGCCCTGGCGGATGGCGTCCGGCGCGACAAACAGCGCGCCGACGAAGCGGGAGTCCAGCACGCTAACAAAGCCTTTTAATTCCCCATCGCGTTCCCAGACCCAGGTGCTGGCGGCGGGAAGATAGACATCCCGTACCACCGCGACGCTGTCGCGCCAGTAACTTTCGCTGATAAAAGGATGGGCATGAATCGTGCTGTCCAGCCACAGGGCCAGCAGCGGCGCGGTATCTTTAGTGTCCCACTTGCGGATCATCCTGACCTCCAGGGTGACAGAAGCAGCCGGTGATATGGTCGTTGACCAGTCCACAGGCCTGCATAAAGGAATAACAGATTGTCGAGCCGACAAATTTAAAGCCGCGTTTTTTCAATGCCTTCGACAGCGCATCGGAGGCCGGCGTCGTGGTGGGGATCTCCGCCAGCGTCGCGGCGCAGGTCACCTGCGGCTCATTGTTGACGAAGGACCAGACAAAATCAGTGAACGACTCGCCATTTTCTTCCATCGCCAGATAGGCGCGGGCGTTGCCGATAATGGCCTGGATTTTTCCCCGATGGCGAATGATGCCGGCATTCTGCAGCAACTGCTCGACATCGTCTTCCCCCATCGCTGCCACGCGCACCGGGTCGAACTGGTGAAAAGCCTGACGGTAGTTCTGCCGTTTTTTTAACACCGTGATCCATGACAAACCGGCCTGCTGGCCCTCCAGGCAGATCATTTCAAACAGCTGGCGGCCCTCTTTTTGCGCCACACCCCATTCGGTATCGTGATATTCGATATATAACGGATCCTGACTCACCCATCCGCAACGTTGCATAGCTATTTCTCCCTCTGCGCTAAAAAAGTGGACGCCCCGGCTTGACGGCTGAAAGATAAAGATAATAGTTAATACAGGGAAATCGTATCCCCAAAAAAAACACAGCAATATTGCCGATTCGGCTCTTTTCTGGAGTCGCATTAATGATAATAAAGAAATGCAATGGCCTCCGGGGCTTCTTGTTCCCGGCGAGCGTATCCGTCTGGATGACGTGTGTCTCTGGAGCGAATGCCTGGCAACAGGAATATATCGCTATCGATACAAAAAGTAATACGCCGGAACGCTATACATGGGATAGCGATCACCAACCACGTTACGAAGATATTCTCGCTGAGCGGATGAGGTCCTCAGAGACGCCTGGCGGGCTGGCATTAAACCAGGCGCTGGCGCCACCGGACAGCAGCCGTGGTCAGAGCGTTGGCTGGAATTATCTGCTGGCAAATGGCATGACCTCCGGGCCGGTGGCCAGCCTGCGCAGTGACGTCACCGCGCCAGTGACGAGAAGCGCTGGCGAGACGGGGTATGTCAACACGCTCGGCTGGCGCATGGATTATCAGTCGCTGTGGGGCGTGCATCCCTGGGCTCAGGTGAGCTATAACCAGTCGCTTACCAGCGATGCCTGGTCGCCGACGACCCGCGCCAGAGAGGGCGGCTGGAGTGATGTCACCCTGGGCGCCGATATGCGGTTGGGATCCCATGTTGCGGCATGGGCGACGCTGTCGCAGGCGGACAATGTCCCATCCGGGGAAAATACGCTCTATTTGATGGGCGTCAGCGCCAACTTTTGACCGATATTGTTACGCGTTTGAAACGACGCGGTTATTGTTAAATCTCAGTAAGGGCGCATTTCTGTGAGATAGCGCACACTAACTTTTTTCCTGAAATTCGCGGAATGAATGTTTTGCAATGTCATTCGTTCCGCCATTAATGCATTTCATTCCCTGCTGGTGGCAGTTCATGCCTTTTTCCCCACAGGATGAGGGGCCTTCGCTATTGTGGCGGCAGTTAATTTATCAGGACAACTGCTATGAACGCTGCAAACCGTCAATCGACCCGCTGGCTTACGCTAATCGGCACCATCATCACCCAATTTGCTCTCGGTTCGGTCTATACCTGGAGCCTGTTTAATAGTTCGCTGTCTGACAAACTGGGCGAGCCGGTCAGCCAGGTGGCTTTCTCCTTTGGCCTGCTGAGCCTCGGGCTGGCGCTCTCCTCGTCGGTCGCCGGAAAGTTGCAGGAACGCTTTGGCGTTAAGCGTGTGACCATGGCCTCCGGGATCCTGCTCGGTCTGGGCTTCTTCCTGACCGCGCACTCCAATAGCCTGATGATGCTGTGGCTGAGCGCGGGCGTGCTGGTGGGGCTGGCGGACGGCGCCGGCTATCTGCTGACCCTGTCGAACTGCGTGAAGTGGTTCCCGGAGCGTAAAGGGCTGATCTCTGCTTTCTCCATTGGTTCCTATGGGCTCGGCAGCCTGGGGTTCAAATTCATTGATTCCCATCTGCTGGCCACCGTCGGCCTGGAAAAAACCTTCGTCATCTGGGGCGCTATCGTGCTGGTGATGATCGTCTTTGGCGCGACCCTGATGAAAGATGCGCCGAATCATACGGCGACCACCGCGGCCAACGGCGTCGTGGAAAATGACTTTACTCTCGCCGAATCGATGCGCAAACCGCAGTACTGGATGCTGGCGGTGATGTTCCTGACGGCCTGCATGAGCGGACTGTACGTGATTGGCGTGGCGAAAGATATTGCCCAGGGGATGGTCCACCTGGATGTCGCCACGGCGGCAAACGCGGTAACCGTTATCTCGATTGCTAACCTTAGCGGCCGCCTGGTGTTAGGCATCCTGTCCGACAAGATCTCCCGCATTCGTGTGATTACCCTCGGTCAGATCGTGTCGCTGGTAGGGATGGCCGCGCTGCTGTTCGCCCCGCTGAATGCCATGACTTTCTTCGCCGCCATCGCCTGCGTCGCCTTTAACTTCGGCGGCACCATCACCGTCTTCCCGTCGCTGGTGAGTGAGTTCTTTGGCCTGAACAATCTGGCGAAAAACTACGGCGTGATTTATCTGGGCTTTGGTATCGGCAGCATCTGCGGCTCTCTCATCGCTTCGCTGTTCGGCGGCTTCTACGTGACCTTCTGCGTGATCTTCGCCCTGCTGATTCTGTCGCTGGCGCTGTCCACCACCATTCGTCAGCCGAAAGGCAGTGTTTATAGCGAGGCGCACGCCTGAAACCTGCAGCGTGAAACGTGCCCCTGGTTAATCCCCTAAGCAAATAGTGCCAATCCAGCCAAATGTTTTGTAAATGTTTGGCTGGATCACATTCCCTCCTGATACTTTTCCCGTTCCCTGTGGTCTACTTATCGCGCTTTGTAGAGGTTTCTGATAACCAACCCTAACGCACCCTATTAGCCTACTGACTCGTGCCACAGCGTCAGGCGGTGTTTTATTCTTCTTTTTCCAGGTTTGCTTGCATGAAATATATTAGAACGATGACGCAGCAGAAGCTTAGTTTTTGGCTGGCGCTGTACATCGGCTGGTTTATGAACATCGCCGTTTTTTTCCGGCGTTTCGATGGTTATGCTCAAGAGTTCACTTTCTGGAAAGGGCTTTCCGGTGTCGTTGAACTGGTCGCCACGGTCTTTGTCACCTTCTTCCTGTTACGTCTGCTGTCACTGTTTGGTCGCCGCATCTGGCGCATTCTGGCGACGCTGATTGTCCTGTTTTCCGCCGCCGCCAGTTACTACATGACGTTCCTCAATGTGGTGATTGGCTACGGAATTATCGCTTCGGTGATGACCACCGATATCGACCTGTCGAAAGAGGTCATTGGCTGGCACCTGATCCTCTGGCTGGTGGTGGTGAGCGCGCCGCCGCTGCTGTTCATCTGGAGCAACCGCTGCCGCCATACGCTGCTGCGCCAACTGCGCACCCCGGGTCAGCGGGTTAAAAACGTATTGATCGTCGTGCTGGCCGGACTCATTGTCTGGGGTCCCATCCGCCTGCTTGAGCTGCGTCAGCATGATGTGGAGCGCCATTCGGAAGTGGATATGCCGAGCTATGGCGGGGTGATCGCCAACTCCTATCTGCCATCAAACTGGCTGTCGGCGCTGGGGCTGTACGCCTGGGCGCAGGTGGATGAATCCTCGGATAATAAATCGCTGATTAACCCGGCGAAGAAGTTTACCTACGTCGCGCCGGAAGGCCTGGATGACACCTACGTGGTGTTTATCATTGGCGAAACGACCCGCTGGGACCATATGGGTATCCTCGGCTATAGGCGCAATACCACGCCAGAGCTGGAGAAAGAGAAGAATCTTGTCGCTTTCCGCGGCTACTCCTGCGATACCGCCACCAAGCTGTCGTTACGCTGTATGTTTGTGCGTCAGGGCGGGGCGGAGGATAACCCGCAGCGAACGCTCAAAGAGCAGAACGTCTTTGCCGTGCTTCATCAGTTGGGCTTCAACGGCAATCTCTATGCCATGCAGAGCGAGATGTGGTTCTACAGCAACACGATGGCCAACAATATCGCCTACCGCGAGCAAATTGGCGCCGAGCCGCGCAACCGTGGTAAGAGCGTTGACGATATGCTGCTGGTGGATGAGATGAAGCGCGGTATGGCGCAGGGCAACGCCTCCGGTAAGCATCTGATCATTCTCCACACCAAAGGCTCCCACTTTAACTACACCCAACGCTACCCGCGCAGCTTCGCCCAGTGGAAGCCGGAGTGCGTCGGCGTCGACAACAAGTGCTCGAAAGCGGAGCTGATTAACTCCTACGATAACAGCGTGACCTACGTCGATCACTTTATCGTCAGCGTCCTCGACCAGCTGCGGGATAAGAAAGCGATTGTGTTCTATGCCGCCGATCATGGGGAGTCGATTAATGAACGCGAACACCTGCACGGAACGCCGCGCAAGATGGCGCCGCCGGAGCAGTTCCGCGTGCCGATGATGGTGTGGATGTCGGATAAATACCTGGAGAACCCCGATCATGCCGCCGCGTTTGCCCATCTGCAGCAGCAGGCTGCGATGAAGGTGCCGCGCCGTCACGTCGAGCTGTATGACACCATTATGGGCTGTCTCGGTTATACCTCGCCGGATGGCGGGATCAATGAGAATAACAACTGGTGCCGGTGGAAAAAGTAAGGCACGGGGTTTATTTTCAGATTCTCGGGTCTGTTCTCCCTTCCTGAGCCCAGGATAAGCTAATCCCTCGCCGGCTGACGCCGCGCGAGGGATTTTTTTCGCACAGTGGATGTGTCTGGCAGGTTGCCTCTTCTTCTTTGATTACCCTCCAGTTTTCTCGCTCCCCCTGTGCACGAACTTTTCATGGAGAGAAAGGATGAAGGTGATAAAGGGGTTGGCCTTACTGTGCCTGTTGATGCTCGCGGGCTGCCAGTCTGAGGAAGAGACCAGCCAGTTCCTGCTGGCCTGTAAATACGATGCGCCAGCGACGATCGAAGCCATGCTGAATAACGGCATTGATGTGGATGGTCAGGATAAAACCGGCTTAAGTGGCCTGATGGTCGCTGCCGCGGAAAATCGTCGTGATGTGGTAGCGTTACTGCTTAAGCGTCAGGCGAAGCCGAATCTCCAGACGCGCCAGGGCGTCACGGCGCTGATGCTGGCGGCGGCGCGCGGCAGCGATGCCGCGATTATCGGCGATCTTCTCCAGGCCGGCGCGTCGGTAAATCAGACCAGCGTCGAGAAGAGTACGGCATTGATGTCCGCCATTGCCGACGGCGGGGATGTCAGAAACGACTATCAGCATATTCTGGCGATGAAAAAGCCCGATGCGCCTGTCGAGAAGGAGAGCGCGCTGGATAAAATTGTCGGCGCAACGGCGGCGAAATCGCTGGCGACGGGTAACCGCGCGCTGATGACCGAAGACATGGCGTTACAACTGGCGCCCGGCGCGTTTAAGAAGAACGTCGACGAGATCGTGGCGCTGCTGATCAGGCACGGGGCGGACGTGAAGGCCGTCAATGCGTCAGGGGAATCGGCCTTTTTCCTCGCGGTCGATCACGCGCGTTCGGCGGAAACCATCACGACGCTGGCCAACGCCGGGGCGGACACCAGCCTGGCGGATAAATCCGGCACCACCCCGCTGATGCTGGCGGCGGCGGGGGATGATCCCAATCTGGTGCTGGCGCTGTCGGCCTCCGGTGTGGAGGTGGATAAGCCGAACCGTGAAGGACTCACGGCGCTGCAGGTGGCGGCGGGTCAGGGGTCGCCTGCGGTGATCGCGGCGCTGGTGCAGCGCGGCGCAAAGGTGGACCAGCTCTCCGCCAACGACCTCAGCCCGCTGATGCTGGCGGTCAAAATGAATAATAAAGCCAATGTTGAGGCGCTGCTTGAGGCTGGCGCCAGCGTCAACCTCAGCAATAAGGCCGGCTATTCGGCGATCGGTTACAGCCGGGCCGGCGAGGTTCGCCAGCTGCTGCTGGCGCAGCATGCCGAGCTGAAAGGGCAGGCCGCGCATATGGCGCAAAGCGAACTGCAGTTTTGTGCTAATGCCTTTGCCGACAAGCTGGCATACAGCGACATCGCCCGCGCGGTGAATAACGATACCCGCCCGGATATTATGCGTCATCAGCAATCCTGCCCGGAGCTGGGGGAACTGACGATGCTGCTGGGGGAATTTAAATTCAACCCGGCGGGCTCGACCTATCTCGGTGAGCCGGTGACCTGTAAGGTATCCGAGTATCGCAAAGCGTTTGAGGTGACCTGCCGCTGAAAACGATGACCAACCGGCGATTCGCTGCTCAGGCTGCTGAGTTTCTCGCCGGTTGAGCGATTTTTTGAAAATAAGGCATTGACGGGTAGGCATCCCAGCAGTAAGATGCGCCCCGCATTCGGTGATTGGCGCAGCCTGGTAGCGCACTTCGTTCGGGACGAAGGGGTCGGAGGTTCGAATCCTCTATCACCGACCAAATTCGAAAAGCCTGCTCAACGAGCAGGCTTTTTTGCATCTGTGGCCTGTGAGGATGAGAACCTCCGGGGGCAGGAGGTTCGACTCGAGCGAAGCGAGAGAACGTTGCGTCAGCAACGGCCCGCAGGGCGAGCCACGAAGTGGTGAGTCATCCTCTATCACCGACCAAATTCGAAAAGCCTGCTCAACGAGCAGGCTTTTTTGCATCTGAGGCCTGTGAGGATGAGAACCTCCGGGGGCAGAGTTCGACTTGTGTTCCGTAGGCCCGCGCAAGCGCAGCGCCGCCGGGCATCATCAGTGCGCCACTGGCCAAAAATTCCACCAAAATCACAATAAACGACTTTACCCACGTTTCCAGCCAGCTATTCGCTATTTTGTGACATCTTCCATTGCATTTTTTTATCGATGAACAGATCTTTTTTCGCGAAGCTTATGGCTAAATGTAGCATTTTCCGCTGTGCGCTTTAACGTTCGCGCTATTAATCGCTCACATATTGGTCACACGGCAAGAAATTTTTCTCATTTGTTGGAATTGTTTCCCTCTGCGTGTTGCAAATTATTAAGGTCATTATTCTGCTTATTGACCCGTAGCATAAATTTCTCTGCTGAAAATAGCGCCTTGAAGTTTTTTTAATCTTTGCCTTCCGTTTCTCACGCTGGATGTAAAACCCGGCTGGCTGTATTGACGTTTCCCCATTCTGTTGACAGATTGTAGGGCATGAGGGGCATTTCATGGAGAATCCGTACTGCAACTCAGTCGTTTTTGCGAAAGGAATCCCCATCTCTCTCTACGCCTTCGGGCACCACCGACTGGACCGGGTATATTCTAAATAGTTCGAGCTGCGGAAAGGCGGCAAGTGTACGAGCTCCCCTGAGCATAGATAACGATGTGACTGGGATGATCGAGCGCAGCCAACGCATCCGTTGTTTGAAATAGGACGAATAAAAATAAATAAAGGTCCGGCGGATATATGCAAACAACATCACAGTTTTGGAGCAGAATAATGAGTATTTCCTTGAAGAAATCAGGGATGCTGAAGCTTGGTCTGAGCCTGGTCGCCATGACCGTCGCCGCCAGCGTGCAAGCGAAAACCCTGGTTTATTGTTCTGAAGGCTCGCCGGAAGGCTTTAACCCACAGCTCTTCACCTCTGGCACCACCTATGACGCCAGTTCCGTACCGATCTATAACCGCCTGGTCGAATTTAAAACCGGTACCACGGAAGTTATTCCAGGGCTTGCTGAGAAATGGGAAGTCAGTCCTGATGGCAAAACCTATACTTTCCATCTGCGCCAGGGCGTGAAGTGGCAAGATAATAAAGACTTCAAACCCACCCGTGACCTGAACGCCGATGACATCGTGTTCTCCTTCGATCGCCAGAAGAATACCAATAACCCGTACCATAAAGTTTCTGGCGGCAGCTATGAATACTTTGAAGGGATGGGGTTACCGGACCTGATTAGCGAAGTGAAGAAAGTGGACGATAAAACCGTCCAGTTCGTCCTGACTCGCCCGGAAGCGCCGTTCCTCGCTGACCTGGCCATGGACTTCGCCTCCATCCTGTCGAAAGAGTATGCCGATAACATGTTGAAAGCTGGCACGCCGGAAAAAGTGGACCTCAATCCAATCGGTACCGGCCCATTCCAGCTGCTGCAGTACCAGAAAGATTCCCGCATTCTGTATAAAGCCTTCCCGGGCTACTGGGGTACCAAGCCGAAGATCGATCGTCTGGTCTTCTCCATCACCCCGGACGCTTCCGTGCGCTATGCCAAGCTGCAGAAAAATGAGTGCCAGGTGATGCCGTACCCGAACCCGGCGGATATCGCGCGCATGAAGGAAGATAAGAACATTACCCTGCTGGAACAGCCGGGCCTGAACGTCGGTTATCTCTCCTTCAACACCGAGAAGAAACCGCTGGACGACGTCAAAGTTCGTCAGGCGCTGACCTACGCGGTGAACAAAGAAGCGATCATCAAAGCCGTTTACCAGGGCGCAGGCCAGGCGGCGAAGAACCTGATCCCGCCGACCATGTGGGGCTATAACGACGACGTTAAGGACTACACCTACGATCCGGAGAAGGCGAAACAGCTGCTGAAAGAAGCGGGCCTGGAAAAAGGCTTCACCATCGACCTGTGGGCAATGCCAGTACAGCGTCCGTACAACCCGAATGCTCGCCGTATGGCTGAAATGATCCAGGCTGACTGGGCGAAAGTCGGGGTCCAGGCCAAGATTGTTACCTATGAGTGGGGTGAATATCTGAAGCGGGCGAAAGCGGGCGAGCACCAGACCGTAATGATGGGCTGGACCGGCGACAACGGGGATCCGGATAACTTCTTCGCGACCCTGTTCAGCTGCGCCGCAGCGAAAGACGGCTCCAACTACTCGCGCTGGTGCTATAAGCCGTTTGAAGATTTGATTCAGCCGGCCCGCGCTACCGACGACCACAACAAGCGTATTGAACTGTACAAACAGGCTCAGGTAGTGATGCATGACCAGGCTCCAGCGCTGATCATCGCCCACTCCACCGTCTATGAGCCGGTGCGTAAAGAAGTCAAAGGCTATGTGGTGGATCCGCTGGGCAAACACCACTTCGATAACGTCTCCGTCGAATAATAAGCACGATGCCTGACCCCCTCTCCCCGCGCGGGAGAGGTAGGGGGCGTATTCCCGCTATTCCGGGGAATGCTTTTGTGAGCAATACAGACGCCCTGTCGCCAGGCGGGGCGTCACTAGAGAGAATCCGGGTTATGTTGCAGTTTATTCTCCGACGTCTGGGACTCGTCATCCCGACATTTATCGGTATCACCCTTCTCACCTTTGCCTTCGTCCATATGATCCCCGGCGATCCGGTGATGATTATGGCGGGTGAACGTGGTATTTCCCCCGAGCGTCACGCGCAGCTGCTGGCCGAAATGGGCCTTGATAAGCCGCTGTGGCAGCAATATGCCCATTACATTTGGGGCGTACTGCACGGTGATTTAGGCATCTCGCTGAAAAGCCGCATTCCCGTGTGGCAAGAGTTTGTCCCGCGCTTTAAAGCCACCCTTGAGTTGGGCGTTTGCGCGATGATTTTCGCTGTCGCCGTCGGTATTCCGGTGGGCGTGCTGGCTGCGGTAAAACGCGGCTCCATCTTTGACCACACCGCCGTGGGTCTGGCGCTGACCGGCTACTCCATGCCTATCTTCTGGTGGGGCATGATGCTGATTATGCTGGTTTCGGTGCAGTTGAACCTGACGCCGGTCTCCGGGCGTATCAGCGATACGGTGTTCCTTGACGATACTCTGCCGCTGACCGGCTTCATGCTGATCGACACCGCCATCTGGGGCGAGCAGGGCGACTTTATTGACGCCTTAATGCATATGATCCTGCCGGCTATCGTGCTGGGCACCATCCCGCTGGCGGTGATTGTGCGTATGACCCGTTCGTCGATGCTGGAAGTGCTCGGCGAAGACTACATTCGTACCGCGCGCGCCAAAGGGCTGACCCGGATGCGAGTGATTGTGGTCCATGCGCTGCGCAACGCGATGCTGCCAGTGGTCACGGTCATTGGCCTGCAGGTGGGCACGCTGCTGGCGGGCGCCATCCTGACGGAAACCATTTTCTCATGGCCTGGTTTAGGCCGCTGGCTGATCGACGCGCTGCAGCGTCGTGATTACCCGGTGGTGCAGGGCGGGGTGCTGCTGGTGGCGACGATGATTATCCTCGTCAACCTGCTGGTAGACCTGCTGTATGGCGTGGTGAACCCGCGTATCCGGCATAAGAAGTAAGGGGCCATCATGTCACAAGTTTCTGAGAATAAAGCGATTGCTGCACCGGTGCCAATGACCCCGCTGCAGGAGTTCTGGCACTATTTCAAACGCAACAAAGGCGCGGTCGTCGGTCTGGTATACGTGGCGGTGATGATTATCATCGCGGTGTTCGCCAACTTCCTCGCCCCGTATAACCCGGCGGATCAGTTCCGTGATTCGCTGCTGGCGCCGCCGTTCTGGCAGGATGGCGGCAGCCTGGCGCATCTGCTCGGCACCGACGACGTGGGCCGCGATATTCTGTCGCGTCTGATGTACGGCGCCCGCCTGTCGCTGCTGGTGGGCTGCCTGGTGGTGGTCCTGTCGCTGATCCTTGGCGTGGTGCTCGGTCTGGTGGCGGGCTATTTCGGCGGGGCGGTGGATTCCATCATCATGCGCGTCGTCGATATTATGCTGGCGCTGCCGAGCCTGCTGCTGGCGCTGGTGCTGGTGGCTATCTTCGGGCCATCTATCGTCAACGCGTCGCTGGCGCTAACCTTCGTGGCGCTCCCGCACTATGTGCGTCTGACGCGCGCCGCGGTGCTGGTGGAGGTCAACCGCGACTACGTGACCGCTTCCCGCGTAGCGGGCGCCGGCGCGATGCGCCAGATGTTCGTCAATATTCTTCCCAACTGTCTCGCGCCGCTGATCGTTCAGGCGTCGCTGGGCTTTTCTAACGCCATTCTCGACATGGCAGCGCTGGGGTTCCTCGGCATGGGCGCGCAGCCGCCGACGCCTGAGTGGGGCACCATGCTCTCCGACGTATTGCAGTTCGCGCAAAGCGCCTGGTGGGTGGTGACCTTCCCGGGCGTGGCGATCCTGCTGACGGTGCTGGCATTTAACCTGATGGGTGACGGTCTGCGTGACGCGCTCGATCCCAAACTGAAGCAGTAAGAGGTTCGAGATGGCGTTATTAAATGTAGATAAATTATCGGTGCATTTCGGCGATGAGAACGCGCCGTTCCGCGCCGTAGACCGCATCAGCTATAGCGTGAATCAGGGTGAAGTGGTCGGTATTGTGGGGGAGTCCGGTTCCGGTAAATCCGTCAGTTCGCTGGCGATTATGGGCCTGATTGACTATCCCGGCCGGGTGATGGCGGACAAACTGGAGTTCAATGGCCGCGACCTGCAGCGCATCTCTGAAAAAGAGCGGCGTCAGCTGGTGGGGGCGGAAGTGGCGATGATCTTCCAGGATCCGATGACCAGCCTCAATCCGTGCTATACCGTCGGCTACCAGATTATGGAAGCGATCAAAGTTCATCAGGGCGGCAATAAGCAAACTCGCCGTCAGCGGGCCATCGACCTGCTGAACCTGGTGGGCATTCCCGATCCGGCGTCGCGGCTCGACGTTTACCCGCACCAGCTTTCCGGCGGGATGAGTCAGCGCGTGATGATCGCGATGGCGATTGCCTGTCGGCCAAAACTGCTGATTGCCGATGAACCGACCACCGCACTGGACGTGACTATTCAGGCGCAGATCATCGAGCTGCTGCTGGAGTTGCAGCAGCAAGAGAATATGGCGCTGGTGCTGATCACCCACGACCTGGCGCTGGTGGCCGAGGCGGCGCATAAAATTATCGTCATGTATGCGGGTCAGGTGGTGGAGACCGGTGATGCGAAGGATATCTTCCGCGCGCCGCGTCATCCGTACACCCAGGCGCTGCTGCGCGCGCTGCCGGAGTTCGCCCAGGATAAGGCGCGTCTGGCGTCGCTGCCGGGCGTGGTGCCGGGGAAATATGACCGTCCTGTCGGCTGTCTGCTGAATCCGCGCTGCCCCTATGCCACGGATAAATGCCGGAGCGAAGAGCCCGCGCTCGCGGATCTTACCGGCGGCCGTCAGTCTAAATGTCACTACCCACTCGATGATGCCGGGAGGCCTGGATTATGAGTACGCAAAAGGCCGCCACGCAACAACCGCTGTTGCAGGCCATTGATCTGAAAAAACACTACCCGGTGAAGAAGGGAATATTCGCCCCGGAACGACTGGTGAAAGCGCTGGACGGCGTCTCCTTTACCCTTGAGCGTGGTAAAACGCTGGCGGTGGTGGGAGAGTCGGGCTGCGGCAAATCGACCCTCGGTCGTCTGCTGACAATGATTGAGATCCCCACCGGCGGTGAGCTGTATTATCAGGGGCAGGATCTGCTTAAGCACGACCCGCAGGCGCAGAAGCTCCGGCGGCAGAAAATCCAGATTGTGTTCCAGAACCCGTATGGTTCGCTAAACCCGCGAAAAAAAGTGGGGCAGATTCTGGAAGAGCCGCTGTTGATTAACAGCAGCCTGAGTAAAGAGCAGCGCCGTGAAAAAGCGCTGGCGATGATGGCGAAGGTCGGCCTGAAAACCGAGCATTACGATCGCTACCCGCATATGTTCTCCGGCGGTCAGCGCCAGCGTATCGCCATTGCCCGCGGGTTGATGCTGGATCCGGACGTGGTGATTGCCGATGAGCCGGTTTCCGCGCTGGACGTTTCGGTACGTGCCCAGGTGCTGAACCTGATGATGGATCTGCAGCAGGATTTAGGGCTGTCCTACGTGTTTATCTCCCACGACCTGTCGGTCGTCGAGCACATCGCTGATGAAGTGATGGTGATGTATCTCGGCCGCTGCGTGGAGAAGGGCACCAAGGACCAGATCTTCAACAATCCGCGTCATCCGTACACCCAGGCGCTGTTGTCGGCGACGCCGCGTCTGAATCCGGACGATCGGCGCGAGCGGATCAAGCTGACCGGCGAACTGCCGAGCCCGCTGAACCCACCGCCGGGCTGCGCCTTTAACGCGCGCTGCCGTCGACGCTTTGGTCCCTGCACCCAGCTTCAGCCGCAGCTTAAGGATTACGGCGGTCAGCTGGTAGCCTGCTTTGCCGTCGATCAGGATGAGAATCCGCAAAAACCCCACGCCTGATGGCACACTCCCGGTCCCAGGACCGGGAGTTTCTCTTCCGCCGGAGAGGAAACCTGGCAACACCGTTCATTACCGCAGTTTCTGCCATACTCTCGGAGCATTCTTCGTCGATTATCCGAAAAAATAAGCCTTTCAGTCCATTTTTATAGAATTAAAGAGAAATTAAAATGGTTCAGGTTTATTCTTTCGCTCAACTGACGCTATGATTTCATCATGGCGTAATACTTTTATATAAAAACGACTGGGAAGCGCGATGGTTGCGGGGGTTAAGGATGTACGCATACCTAAAAAATGGGGCTATCCTTCTGAAAGGGAAGTGTTAGTGTAGCGATACTTCTGCCGTGGAATCATCCCAAAAATCAAATTCTAAACTATTATAACCCTGTCAATCGTGTGTATTGGTACGTCACCACCGGCGCTTTATCTGCCATACCAGAAGCGTCACGATATTTTTAATATACCCAGAAAATAACAACAAACTTAATATGAAATTTTTAAAATCATGAGGTTATCAATGAACCATTATGATGATCTGCAGCGCTTTCAAGAAAAAACGCGGACGCAAAACCTCAAATTTCAGGATCTTTCTTCGCAAGCCGCCACGCGGGAACATGGGGATTGGGCGATCCTCAATCAGCTGAATCCCGACGCCGGGAAACCCGCTTCTCTGGCGCTGGGAGGGTCGGTCTCCGCGCCGCTGCCGCAGCCCGTGCCTGCGGATCTCTTCCAGCGTGTCGACCCTGTGGTCGCCGCGCCAGCATCACCTCCGGTTGCGCCAGTCCCCCCAGTTATTGCCGCGATCCCACTGCCGGTCGCAGAACCTGCAATGCCGGAACCTGTCGCTCCGGCGCCGGCGATGACGTCAGAGCCCTTGGCAGCGACGCCAGTACCTGAACCGGTGATGTCCCCGCCGCCGAGGATGGCCCCGCGGCCTGCGCCGGGCGCCGACAACTATGCCCACCTGTTCGCGGCAAAAACCGCGGAGCCGGTGGCGAAAAATAAAGACCAGCCTTTGAAATCTCTTCTGGAAAGGATCGCTACATGCCGTTGATTTGCGTCTGTTCACCGAAAGGTGGCGTGGGGAAAACGACCCTTGCGGCCAATTTAGCTTATTCGCTGGCGCGGACTGGCAGCAAAGTCCTGGCGCTGGATTTTGACGTCCAGAACGCGCTGCGTTTGCATTTTGGCGTGCCGCTGAGCGATGAGCGGGGCTACGTGGCGAAGGCGCTGGAACTGCATGACTGGAGCCAGTGTGTGCTGAGCGCCGGCAGCAATATTTTCGTCCTGCCTTACGGCGAAGTGAGCGAGGCGCAGCGTCAGGCGTTTGATGAGCAACTGACCCACAATGACCATTTTCTCCAGCGCGGTCTGTCGGCGCTGCTCAACTATCCCGGGCTTATCACCATCGCCGATATGCCGCCAGGGCCTTCACCGGCGCTGAAGGCCCTGACGGGGCTGGCGGACCTGCATCTGATCCCGCTGCTGGCGGATACCGCCTCGATGTCGACCCTGGCGCACGTGGAAAAACAGCGCCTGACCGGCGGGGCGCTGAATCATAAGCACGGGCACTATTTCGTCATAAACCAAAGCGATAGCCGTCGCCAGGTCAGCCGGGACGTCACCAGCCTGATGGAAGAGAAACTGGGCGAGCGACTGCTTGGCGTGATCCATCGTGATGAAAGCGTGGTAGAGGCTAATGCCTCGCAGAAGTCGATCCTGGACTTCAACGCCTCCTCCGCAGCGGCCTTTGATATTGAAATCATGGCTAAAAAAATATCTTCGCTGTTGGGTATCCATATTGGCGATGGCACGGTGCACAGCCAGCCACGCATGTCAGGGCTTTAACTTATTGCAGGGCTGCTGAATGAAAAAATCTCTTTTTTGGTTGCTGGCGCTGGTGCTGTCTCCCGTCGCCGTGCTGGTGGTGATCACGCCGATGGACAGCCAAAAGCAGTATATTTTTGGTCTGCTTAGTATCGGTATTCTCTTTCTGATGGGCTTCAGCAAGCGCCGCAGCGTATCGGTCATTATGGTCGTCACGTCGCTGCTGATGTCCACGCGTTACATGTATTTTCGCCTCACGCAGACCCTGCACTTCAACTCATCCATTGAAGCCATTCTCGGGATGGGACTCTTTCTGGCGGAAGTTTATATCTGGGTGATGCTGCTGCTTAACTACCTGCAGACGGTCTGGCCGCTGAAGCGCGGCATTGTTCCACTGCCGGATGATATGAGTAAGTGGCCGACGGTCGATATCTATATCCCGAGCTATAACGAACCGTTAGAGGTGGTGCGCGATACCGTCCTGGCGGCACAATGCATTGATTATCCAAAAGATAAAATGAAGATCTATCTTCTGGATGATGGCAAACGCAGTGAGTTTGCCGTGTTCGCCGCCGACGTCGGCGTGGGCTATATCACCCGTAACGACAATAAGCACGCCAAAGCGGGGAACCTTAACCATGCGCTGACCCTGACCCACGGGGAGCTTATCTGCGTTTTCGACTGCGACCACGTCGCCACGCGCGTCTTCCTGCAGGCCACCGTCGGCGGTTTCCTGAAAGATCCGATGCTGGCTCTGGTGCAGACGCCGCACTATTTCTATTCCCCTGACCCGTTTGAACGTAACCTCTCCGTGGGGCGCAACATCCCGAACGAAGGGATGTTGTTCTATGGCCCGATTCAGCAGGGGAACGACAACTGGAACGCCACCTTTTTCTGCGGCTCCTGCGCGGTGATCCGCCGCGAGGCGCTGGCGCAGATCGGCGGTTTCGCTGTCGAAACGGTGACCGAAGATGCCCATACGGCGCTGAAGTTTCAGCGTCTGGGATGGAAGTCGGCCTTTCTCGATATTCCGCTGGCGGCTGGTCTCGCCACCGAACGTCTGGTGGTGCACGTCATCCAGCGAACCCGCTGGGCGCGCGGGATGACGCAGATCTTTCGCGTCGATAATCCCCTGTTTGGTCGCGGCCTGACCTTCCAGCAGCGCTTGTGCTACCTGAGCGCCATGCTCTACTACCAGTTCGCGCTCCCGAGGGTGGTGTTTGTCACCGCCCCGCTGGCTTATCTGCTGTTTAACCTCAATATTATTTACTCTTCAGCGAGCCTGATTGTCTCCTATGCCCTGCCGCATCTGTTCCTCGCTATTTACGTTGGTTCGCGAATGAACGGCCGCTATCGCTACAGCTTTTGGGGGGAGATCTACGATATTGTGCTGGCCTTCCACCTGGTGCTGCCGACTCTGGTGACGATGATTTTCCCCAAACGCGGCAAATTCAACGTTACCGATAAGGGTGGGCTGCTTGACGTCGGTTACTTCGATTTCACCGTGGTGCGCCCGCACCTGGTGGTGGCCTGCCTGCTAGCCCTGGGGGTGGTGGTCGGCATCGTCCGGGCGATTGGCCATGACTACTTTGGCTCGGATCCCAACGTTATCGCCCTCAACGTCGGGTGGGGGATCTACAGTCTGATCTTCCTGCTGGCGGCGATTGCCGTAGCGCGCGAAACGCGGCAGGTGCGAAAAACCATTCGTATCGATGTCGACATTCCGGTGGTGATCCATTACGCCAGCGGTATCGTTTCCCGCAGCCATACCGCGGACCTGTCGATGGGCGGCTGCCGCGTGGCCGCGCCGGATATGCGCCATCTGGAGGATGATATCGAAGAGATTGAGCTGATCCTGCAGTCCGGGGCTATCTCCATCCCGGCTCAGCTGGTCACCTCGGATGAGCGCTTCCTGCGCCTCAAGTTTGATGAAGATATTCCTCTCTCACGCCGCCGTGAACTGGTGCGGGTGGTGCTGGCCCGCGCGGATGCCTGGATTAATCCGCCGCGCCCGCAGGATAACCCGTTCCGCTCCTTCTTCACCATTTTGCGCTGCGTGTTCGAACTGTTCTGGTTGACGTGGAAAACCCGTCGCAGCCAGCGCAGCCGGACGGCTGTGGCGAAAACGGCGCAGGAGGATGGGACGTTATGAAGCGATTAACGACGCTGGCGCTGCTGGCAGGGATGTTCTCTGCGCCTGCGCTGCACAGTGAAGAGCCGGCTACTGGCGCTTCAGCCCCGCTGAGTTTTCCGCAGCTCAACGGCGCGGCGGACAATGAGCCCGGTGACGAACCTCCGGCGGCCGCTCCGGAAGAGGCCACGCCAGCGGTAGCGCCCGCCCCCGCAGGCGATGCGGCGTTGACAACGCCTGTGCCTGAGATGCCCGCAGTAACCCCGCCGGTGAGCGACACGGTTGCGCCCGCTGTCATCCCCGTCGCCCCGGTTTGGGGAGGCGATCTGAATCTGGCGCAAATGGGGATGCCGGATGGCATTATCCTCAGCGGCGGCCAGCGGCAGGGGGGCGTTAGCTTTACGCTGCCTTCCGACCAGGTGGTGATCCATTCCCAGCTCAGCCTTGCCGTCCGCGTATCGCCGGAAATGGCGAGCCGCAACGCCACCCTGCAGCTGATGCTCAACGGTCAGCCCCTCGGCACCCTGCCGCTGGGTGCTGATGGCGAGGATGTCTCCCATTATCAGCTGGATATTCCGCCCGCGCTGATGGTCTCCAGCAATAACCTGAGCGTGAAGATCAACGATGGCGATACCCTGCAGTGCCAGCGTGACATCCATGATTCGTCGCGGGTGACGGTGCTGCCCACGTCGCATTTCAGCTGGGAAAGCCAGCAACTGAACATCAGCGACGACCTGAGCCACTTCCCGCGTCCCTTCTTTGACAGCATGCAGATGACCCCGGCGGACATCGCGGTCGCCTATGGGGCGAAGCCCTCAGCTGACGTCTTCAGCGCCGCGGCGCTGGTCTCTTCATGGCTGGGTATCCAGGCGGACTATCGCGGCATCGCCTTCAGCGCCCTGCGCGATCGCCTGCCGGAACGCCATGGTATTGTGATTGGCCATCCGGGCGAGCAGGTGGGCGGCATGACGCTGCCGGAAACCGATAAACCGCTGCTGCGCGTCATCGCTAACCCTGCCAATCCGGCCTATAAGCTACTGCTGATTGTCGGTAAAAACGATACCGCGCTGCGCATGGCCGCCTGGCGTTTGACCCGCGGCAACTTCGCCCCGCAAACCGCCACGCTGGATGTCGAACCGCAGATCATCCCGGTTGGTAAAGCGTACGATGCGCCGCGCTGGATCCCCACCGATCGTCCGGTCAGGCTCAGCGAACTATTGCGTAAGGATCAAAGCCCGACCGTCAGCGGCGTCTGGCATGAGCCTTTACGTATCGCCTTTCGCGCCGCGCCCGACCTCTATCTCTGGGATGGCGAGACGATCCCGCTGCAGGTTGGCTACCGCTTCCCGTCGGAAAGCTGGATTAATGAGGACAAGTCCCTGTTGAGCGTCACGCTCAACGGTACCTTCCTCAATAACCTGGCGATGAACAAGCAGGGGCCGCTGGAGAAAGTCTGGCGCCACCTCGGGGGGGATGCGCGCCAGGAGCGCTTTACCATCCCGCTGGCGCCCTACCTGATCTACGGCGATAACCAGCTGTCGATGTACTTCAATGTGGTGCCGAAGGATGATGTTCCGTGCTCGGTACTGCTGAATAACAATATCAAGAGCCGGATCACTGACGATTCCTGGATTGATTTGAGCAAAACGCGACACTTCTCGCTGCTGCCAAACCTCTCCTATTTCGTTGGCGCCTCATTCCCTTTCTCGCGACTGGCGGACTATTCGCAAACGACGCTTATGCTGCCGGCGGACCCGTCTGAGACCCAGGTGGCCACCCTGCTGAATCTGGCGGCGCGCTCCGGAAATGCGACCGGCACTGCGCTGGCGAATAACCGCGTCGTGCTCGGGATGCCGACCGGTGGCGCGGATCTGCAGTCGCTGCGCGAACGTGACGTGCTGGCAGTCACCGCTCTCGATCAGCAGGCCTTTAACCAGAGCCTGCTGGCTGATTCACCGTATCGTCCGGTGGATAACACACTGAGCGTCCGTGAGCCTGACCTGTGGCAAAAAGTGCAGCGTCGGCTCACCGGCGACTGGACCTCGGCCAGCCTCGATGCCGATCGCTACTTCTCGTCCAGCAGCGCCTGGCGCGGGTTCATCAGCTATCGTTCGCCGTGGAACGCGACTCGCCTGGTGGTGGTGGCGATGGCCAGCAATGATGACCAGCTGGCGCGACTGAAGACCGATCTGGACTCGCCGCGTATCAACGCCGGGATCCGTGGCGATACCGCGGTGATCACCAGTGATAACGGGGTGCGCAGCTTCCAGGTCAGCACGCCGTTCCCCAGCGGTCAGATGCCGTGGTACATGATGGCTGTCTGGTATGCCAGCCAGCATTCCGGTTTCCTGGCGGTGCTGGGGCTGATTGCCACCTCGATAATGGGACTGGCGCTGACCGCGATGTTTAAACGTCATGCCCGTAAGCGTCTGGGTTCGGGGGATAACTAATGAAAAGAAAGATAACAATAACGATGAAAACCTCCCGCCGGCTCACGACGTTCTGCCTCACCGGCGCGTTGACTCTCGGTGCTTCTGGCGGCGCGCTGGCGGCAGGTAACGACGCGGCGCTGCAGGCGCTGTTCGCCCAGGCCAACTACTGGCATGAGAAATCCCATGACGAACTGGCGATGGAGTCCCTGCAGAAGGTGCTTTCGGTCGATGCCAATAACACCCAGGCGCTGTATCTGATGGCGCTCTGGTCGCAGCAGGGTGGCGATATGCAGGCGGCGGCGCAGTGGCGCGCCCGGCTGGCGAAAGCGGCGCCGGACAGCCCGGGGCTGCAGGATTTAGACAACGCTAAAAAGATGTCGCAGGTGCCGCAGGGGCAGCTCAGTCTGGCCCGCCAGCAGGCGCGCGGCGGCAATATTCCCGGGGCGCTGGCGACCTGGCGCAGCATGTTTAATGGCAATACGCCGCCTGCCGGGCTGGCGGCGGAATATTACCTGACCATGGCCAGCGACAAATCGCTTTATCCGCAGGCCATCAGCGAACTGCGCCAGTACGTGGCCCAGCATCCGCAGGAGAACGCCCCGCGGGTGGCGCTGGGCAAAGCCTTAACCTGGCGGGAAGAGACCCGCCGGGAAGGGATCGCTCTGCTCGAGCCGATGGCCAGCGGCAATAAAGAGGCGGACAGCGGCTTGCGTCAGGCGCTGCTCTGGCTGGGCCCGCAGGCCGGGGATGAGCAGTATTACGATACCTGGATGCAGCGGCATCCGCAGGATAGCGAAGTTCAGAATTACTTTCGCGAACGGCGCAGCGGTCAGGCGCGCGGCCAGGGCTACGCCAATCTGAACAGCGGCAATACCGCCGCCGCGAAGCAGCAATTTGAAGAGGTGCTGCAGACCAACCCGCAGGATGCCGATGCGCTGGCGGGCATGGGCTATATCGCGCAGCGCAGCGGCGACTACCAGGCCGCGTCGCAGTATCTGAGCCGGGCGGCGGATCTCGGCGGCGACGCCTCGGCGACCCGTCGTCAGCAGGCGGCCGATGCGCTGTTCTACGGCCAGCTGGCGCAGGCTCAGCAGGCCTATAAGCAGGGCAATATCAGCCAAGCGCTGGCGCTCTCCGCGCCGCTGGCGCAGCAGAGCGGGGCGCGGGGCGCCTCGGCGAAGCTGTTCCGCGCTGATGTACTGCGGCATAACAAAGATTTGCCCCAGGCGGAGCAAACGCTGCGCTCGCTGTTAAGCGACGATCCGCAGAACGCGGCGGGGCGGGAAAACCTCTATTACGTGCTGCGCGAACAGAATAAATCCGCCGAGGCGCAGGCGATGCTGCAGACGCTCCCGCAGAGCCTGCAGCAAAAACTGCAGCCGCGGGTGGTGGCCGGTATGCCGGGCGATGCCGTGCGCCGTCAGGCCCAGGCGCAGGTCAGCAGCGGTAACCCAGGCGGCGCGATTGCCACTCTGCGCGAAGGCGTCGCCCGCTATCCGGACGATCCCTGGCTGCGCCTTGATCTGGCCCGGCTGTTGCAAAAATCGGGTAACGGCAGCGAGGCCTCTTCGCTGATGTCGGCGGCCTATCGCCCCGGCGCCAGCAACAATGCGCTGTATGCCGCCGCCCTGTTTGCCAGCGAAAACGGCGCCTGGCAGCAGGCGCAGACGCTGCTGGCGCGCATTCCCGGCGGCAGCCAGACCAGCGACATGCGCGATTTACGCCAGCGGGTGAACTACAACCTGCAGCTGGCGACCGCCGAAAACTATCTGGCGCAGGGCAACCGCACTGCCGCCAGCAATACCCTGCGGGCGATGGCCTCCACGCCGCCGAAAGCCCCGGCGGACGCCGGCAAGCTGGCGCGGCTGCTGGCCGAGAGCGGCGATCTGACTACCGCGGTCTCGCTGGTGCGCAACAATATCAGCAGCGGGGTGTCCGGCAACGCCGGTGATTACGCCGATCAGATTGCGGTGCTGAATCAGGCCGGGCTGACCGGCGAGGCGCAGAACCTGCTCAGCAATCCGCAGCTGCAGGCCAGCAGTACGCCGACGCAGCTGGCGAGCATTCGCAATGGCTATGTGATCAACGAAGCCGATCGCCTGCGTGAGCAGGGCAACTACGCCGCGGCGTATGACAAGCTGATCCGCGCCATGCAAAGCGACCCGCAGAATACCGATCTGATGTTCGCGATGGCGCGGTTGTACCAGAGCGGCAAAATGAATAAAGAGGCCGGGGTGGTTTATGACTACCTGATGACGCGCGATACGCCGAACCAGGATGCGCGCGCCGGGGCCATCGACGTGGCGCTGTCGGCGGGGAACAACGATCGTGCCGAACAGCTGGCCGGCGGTTTGCGCCAGGATAACTCCCCGGATCGCTTACTGCTGCTGGCGAGAGTCGCAGAGGCGCAGGGCCATCATCAGCAGGCGATGACCTACCTGCGTAGCGCCCGGGGCAAACTGCTGGGTATGCAAAGCACCAACAGCAGCGAAACGCCAACCGTCGGCGGGGTGCTGGCGGCAGACAACCCCTTTATCGGCGTGTCGCAAACGTCGGCGCCGACGCGGACCGCTTCCACCTACGGACAGTATATGCCGTGGCAGGTCGCCCAGTCGGCCGCCGCGCCCGGTTCCACGCTGCCGGGGATCCAGCGCCCCGATCTGCCAGTGGACACCGCCGAGACGCGGATGCTGCGCCAGGTTGACACCATGATGGAGTCTCTGCAGGAGAAAACCGGCAGCTGGCTGCAGGGCGGTATGGACGTGCGCGGGCGCGACGGCGAATCGGGTACCAGCAAGCTGACGGAGCTCCGGACGCCGCTGACCTGGTCTTCTTCGCCATTTGGCGATTCGCGCTTTGACTTTACCGTCACCCCGGTGTCGTTGAACGCCGGAACCGCCAGCGGCGACGCCTGGCGTCGCTACGGCGCCAACCCGCTGGCTAACGCGGTCTCCAATATGGTGAGTACCGCCACCAGCGAGCAGGCGGCGATCGCCTCGATGACCGAGGCGGAGCGGACGGCCTATTTTGCCAGCAATCCGGGGGCCGAAGCCTTAAGCGGCCTGGGCACCCTGAATGCGGCAGATTTCAATCCGACCACCAGCAGCGGGATGGAAAACCTGGCGAAGCTCGGGAGCTATGATTCGGGACAGGTCGCCAGCTATCTGGCCTCTTCCAGCCTTAAGCCGAACGTTGACCAGACCAGCGGCTCAACCGATTCGCAGAAGGCTAACGGCGTCGAGCTGGCGCTGGCGTTAAGCGGTGACGATTATCGCGTCGATATTGGCAGCACGCCGCTGGGCCAGGATCTCAATACCGTTGTCGGTGGGGTGAAATGGTCGCCTAAGCTGAGCAACTACCTGTCGCTGATCCTGACCGGCGAACGCCGCTCACTGACCGACAGCCTGCTTTCTTACGTTGGTCTGAAAGACGCCTATTCCGGTAAAACCTGGGGGCAGGTGACGAAAAACGGCGGCACCCTGCAGCTGAGCTATGACGACGGCGACGCGGGCTTCTATGTCGGCGGTGGCGGATACAGCTACCTGGGGCAGAACGTCGCCAGCAACACCAGCATTAACGCCAATGCCGGGGTCTATCTGCGGCCCTATCATGACGAATATCGCCAGTTACAGACCGGGTTGAGCATGAGCTATATGGATTATTCCAAGAACCTCAGCTACTTCACCTATGGTCAGGGGGGCTACTTTAGCCCGCAAAACTATGTCAGCGTGTCGCTGCCGGTCAGTCTGACGGAGAAATATGATAACTGGACCATGAAGCTTGGCGGCTCGGTGGGCTACCAGTCTTACAGTCAGGATAAGAGCGCCTATTTCCCGACCAATTCGGAGTGGCAGCAGACCCTGGAGACGGCGGTGAGCAATGGGTTTGCCAAGGAAGCCTACTATTCCGCGACCTCGAAGAGCGGCATCGGCTATACCCTGCGCGCCGGGGCGGACTACAAGGTTAACAAACAGATGACGCTGGGGGGCCAGATTGGCTATGACACCTTCGGGGATTATAACGAAAGTACCGCCGGGCTCTATATCCGCTATATGTTGGGAGATCATTGATGATGACGGAGAACAATAACCCGGTGGTCACGACCTGGTTCCAGCAGCAGCAGACGCCTGCCGGATGGTTCGATCTGTTGGTGATTATGGTCGAAGGTATGTTAAATAATGCCGGCGAGCTGGAAAGCCAGCCCTTCCTGCGTCAGATGGGCGCCTCGCTGGCGGAGACCCATCCGCTGCCGGCGTCGGAGACGGTGGGAGAGCTGGAGGCGAATATCAACCGGCTGCTGACCCATTTCCACTGGGGCGTGGTGACGATTGATGTCGGTGAGGATGGCCTGCGCCTGCGCCATCAGGCGTTGCCGGTCAGCCGGGACGACGCGGGACGCGTGCGCTGGTGCAACGCGTTCTGTGCCATACTGGAGGGGTTATATTCTCGCTGGCTGCAGAGTCAGGGAGGCAGTGCTCATGTCGTTTTACAACGTGAGCGGGTGTTCTCTGTCTCTGACGTTCAGTTTCTTTACTACCATCCATAATGAGTGAATGTATGCCCCTGCGTGCTTTAGTGGCGGTGATAGTGACAACGGCAGTGATGCTGGTGCCCCGGGCGTGGGCGGATACGGCCTGGGAGCGCTATAAGGCCCGTTTTATGATGCCGGACGGCCGTATCATTGATACCGCCAATGGCAATGTGTCGCATACGGAAGGTCAGGGCTTTGCCATGCTCCTGGCGGTGGCGAATAACGATCGCCCGGCGTTCGACAAGCTGTGGCAGTGGACGGACAGCACCCTGCGCGATAAGTCTAACGGGCTGTTTTACTGGCGTTATAACCCGGTGGCGCCGGACCCTATCGCCGATAAAAACAACGCCTCTGATGGTGATACTCTCATCGCCTGGGCGCTGTTGCGTGCGCAAAAGCAGTGGCAGGACAAGCGCTACGCGATTGCCTCGGATGCCATCACCGCCTCCCTGCTGAAATATACGGTGGTGACCTTCGCCGGTCGTCAGGTGATGCTCCCGGGCGTGAAAGGGTTCAATCTCAACGACCATCTGAACCTTAATCCCTCCTATTTCATCTTCCCGGCCTGGCGCGCCTTCGCGGAGCGGACGCATCTGACCGCCTGGCGGACATTGCAGACCGACGGACAGGCGCTGCTGGGGCAGATGGGGTGGGGGAAATCACACCTGCCCAGCGACTGGGTGGCGCTGCGGGCGGATGGCAAGATGCTGCCAGCCAAAGAGTGGCCGCCGCGGATGAGTTTCGATGCGATTCGTATCCCGCTGTATCTCTCGTGGGCCGATCCGCAAAGCGCTTTGCTCGTGCCGTGGAAGGCCTGGATGCAGAGTTACCCGCGTCTGCAAACCCCGGCGTGGATCAACGTCAGCACCAACGAGGTGGCCCCCTGGTATATGGCCGGCGGTCTGCTGGCGGTGCGCGATCTGACGCTGGGTGAACCGCAGGAGGCGCCGCAGATTGACGACAAGGATGATTATTACTCTGCCAGCCTCAAGCAGTTGGTCTGGCTGGCGAAACAGGATCAGCGTTAGAGACGGTGATTGATTTGCCGCCTTCCCCGCCCGTAGGCATGCGGGTGGGGAAGGGAGAATGGGAACGTCTCACGATGTAAGGCCGCCAGTTTGGGCGGCCTTGTCGCTTATTGCGGATAAGGCACCCAGCTACCGCCATTCAGCTGGACATAAGGCTTGCCCTGATACTGGATGACGATGGCGTTGGCGTTTTCGGACACCGCTGCGCTCTGCGGCAGGTTTGCGACATACTGCTGCCAGTTGACGCTGTCCTCGCTGAACATTTTGCCGTCGAGGGCACGCACCACCAGCTCCGACACCGCCAGGTAACTGCTGGGCTGATCGATGATAATCGGCGCCCCTTCATGCGGCGCCTTCATGCCGAAGAATTTTACCGCCGTCGGGACGTTCGTGATCGACGGGCTCGGGATATCGCGCAGGCCAGAGACCTGCATCTTATCGCCCTTCAGCGCGCCGCCGTGTTCCGGCACCACCACCACCATCACTTTCCGCCCCGATTTCTCCAGCTCGGTGAAGAAGTTATCCAGGTCATCAAACAGCTTCTGCGCCCGCACTTTGTAGTCTGCGGTTTTGCTTTGCCCCGGGAAGTGATTGCCGTCATGCAGCGGCAAGGTGTTATAGAAGGTGGCACTCCGCGGATTGCTGCTGGCCTCTTCGGTCTTCAGCCAGCGGTTGAGGACCGCCAGATCCTCATACACCGGGGAGCCGTCAAACGCCTGCAGGCTGACCGGCAACCCGGTCTGGTCCATCAGCGGGCTCTGCATGCCGCCCAGCGAACGCAGTTCTTTCAGGAAGTCGCCGAACAGACCGTTATGGCCGAGCATCAGCTGCTGGTTGAAGCCGAGTTTCGCCAGGTTTTCAAACAGGTAGCAATCGGCGCCGGACGGCTGATACAGGTTGGTATGCGACAGCTGGCCGCAGCTGGCGCGCAGCAGGCGCACCGCCGCCGGGCCGCTGTAGGAGGTCGCGGAGTTAAAGTTTTTGAAGACAATATCGAAATGCTTCCACAGCGGATGGTCCATCAGGCCGGCGGCTTCAATATCCGACCAGGAGAGAGAGCAGATATTGATCACCAGCAGGTCAAACGGCTGGGCATCCGCCGGCAGCTGGTCCGGGAACGGCGTTTTGCGCTTCTGCTCGGCGGCATAGAAACCGTTCAGCCAGTTGGTGAGATTGGCTGACGTCGGCGGCTCGGTCTGCGGTGGAATATCGCTGCTGGCGGGGCTGGTCGCGGTGCCAGCGGCGGCGTTGGCACCGGTATTGGCCGGCGCGGTCGTGGCGGCGGCCGTGGTGGGCTGACCGGCGGGCCATAGGGTAAAGGCTGGCAGCAGCGGGCTGACCGCCAGCCAGACGACCATCGCGGAGACAAACACGGTGACGCGCAGCCACTGACTGATAAACAGCCACAGGACCAGTAAAACAAAGAAGGCGCCGACCATGCTCCAGTTAATAAACCGGACGATCAGATCCCAGATATAGCTGGCGCTGAAGCCGGCGATTTGCGAACCCTGGCTAAGAAGCGTCTCCGGACCGGGCAGCCAGGTATCGTGCCAGAACAGCGCGAAGCCGAGCGGAATAGCGATCCAGTGGCGGATACGGTGTAGCTTTTCGCGCGGGATCGGCACCAGCAGAAAGGCGAGAAACACCAGGTTCAGCATCGGATGGAAATTGAGATACCCGGCCCACAGCAGGGCAAATTTGACCAGAAAGTAGAAGTTCCAGCCGCCAAGGCCGCGCCAGTACTGCCAGAGCGGAAGCGGTGTCGCGGTCGGTTTAGTGTTTGTCATTTGTTCGCTTTGCCTTGCTTAACCGTGGCTCCCCGGCGTAATACGCCTGCCGGTTTCACGTAACGGGGTTTAAAGAACATCAATCTTAACGTCGTGCGAATACGGCGCTGGTAATGGCGCGTCAGGTAACCCAGCGGGAAAAACAGCAGGGCGCAGAGCACCACCAGTTGCAGAATATCGGCGATAGACATCATCAGGCTTGTTCCTCGCGGGTGGTTAACCGGTGCGGCTCGGGGTAGCGTCGCCAGTGGCGTCCATCGTGGGTGGCGTTGATGGTTTCGTTTTTATCTATCGACAAGGGCAGCGGCGTGTTCCAGTGCGCGGGCTCGACGCCGCGCATGATCACGATTTCCGAGAGGATCTGCTTGTCTTCAAACCACACCATGCGGTTAGAAAAAATATCGCCGGTCGGCAGCGGGAAAATGTGGTTTAGCGCGGTATCGAGGTCATTGATCCGGCAAAACGACAAAAACAGCACCAGCCGGTTATTGCCGATAGTCATGATATCGCCCATCCGGTTGGGTTTGCATAACGTCAGCGCCTGCTCAACGCGCAGCCCTGGCGCCGGGCGCAGGGCCACCATCACGCCTTTGCTGTCGGCGGGCAGGAGGGTATTGGCCATCACGTTCTGTACCGCTTCGCAGAAAGCATCCCACTTCTGGTAGCCGCGCAGCTTTAACGGCTGGCTCCAGGTCAACAGCGTGGCGAAATCCTCCGGAATATGGCGGGAGAATTTTTGGTTCTGCACGCTTTCAATTAGCGTCAGGCAGCGGGAGAGCGACGCGCTGCTGGGGATCACCAGACTGGCGCCGCTGCTAAGCAGTAGCCGCTCATCTGTCGCGCGCAGGCTGGGCGTTTGTTCACGGACAATAATTTTCAGCGCCGTACCGCGCTGGCGACGCAGGGTATGAATATAGCGTCCCAGCTGTTCAATTTGCGTATTCTGGGTGATGGAGAAAAGTACCGTGGCCGCTTGCGCGGTGCGCCCGGCGTTGAAGACCTCGTCGTTGGTATCGAACAGGGTCCAGTATTCCGACAGCGGCGGGGCGCCTTCCAGTACGCGCATATTGCTGAGGATCACCTTCTCATCACTACGTGGCTGAACGCTGGTTTCCGTCTCCTGCGCCAGCCGCCAGCCGGCATCATCGCGTTGCACCATCAGCTGCTGCTGGGCGCTGATGCCTTTGTCGCTTCCCCACCAGGCAATATCAAAGAGATGTCGGTCACCCTGGTAACGAATACTTGCCAGGCCGGAAAGGGAACGGTACTCGCGTAATAATGGGGTGAGCTGTCGATCGATATCCTGGGCGGAATTGATCGCCAGGAACGCGCAACGGTGATATTGCGCCCAGCGGCTGGTCTTTTCCACCCAGGCGCATAGCTTATCCTTATTTATATTTTGCCAGGTATTTTCAGCGCATAGCAGAATAAACAAGTAATTGCCAGGTTCGAGGGAGCAGACTAAATCACGATGTATTTCTTCCAGGGCTTCCGGACGATTCGGCAGGGTGAACAGCGCGATATTATCCGGGCCACCTTCATTATCTAATGAAATGATATTATTAGGTTTGTCTCCCATTACCAGCGCGGCGATCTTGCTGTTTTTCGCCTGCGCGGCCAGCGTCTGATTAAACAGACTGACGGCATCGGTATAACGGTCAACGTTGAGCCACCATACCCCACCGACCGGCATATGGCACACTTCATCCCATAATGATGAAATACCCAAAGTAAATACACTATCCACGGCATCCCTCGTGCGCCCTGATTGACACTGGATAAGTTTACTAGCGAAACCGGCAGAGTAAACCTAACATTGAAATTAAAGGTCATCAGTTTTAGCATGTACACCTGCTTTTAAGGATGCGCTGTATTCGTCCTCTGGTTTAATAATAAATTTCAAACGGACAGAGATATGCCAGCAAAAGATCCTGCAGTACCCACGGACGCCACGCTGGGGTACACCTTTCAAAATGATTTTCTGGCGCTAAGCCGGGCATTTTCCCTGCCGGATATTGATTATCATGATATTTCCCGGCGCGAGCAGCTGAATGCGGCGCTGAAGCGCTGGCCGTTACTGGCAGAGTTTGCAGAGAAAAAATAAGGAAGCCGGAGATGGCTATTCTGGGATTACAGGGCGTGCGCGGGGGGACTGGCGTCACGTCCATTACGGCTGCACTCGCCTGGGCGCTGCAATTGCTCGGTGAAACGGTGCTGGCGATCGACGCCAGCCCGGATAATATGCTGCGCTTTTTTTTCAATACCGATGTCCATCATCAGGACGGCTGGGCGCGGGCGCTGCTCGACGGCCGGGACTGGCGCGACGCGGGTCTGCGCTATACGCAACATATCGATCTGCTGCCGTTTGGCCAGCTCAGCGCCGGCGAAAGAGAAAATGCTGACCAGCTGCAGCCCGCGCTGGGGGCGATGGCGGAGGCTGTGCAGCAGCTGCAGAGCCAGTACCGCTGGCTGCTGCTGGATCTGCCGAACGGTTATTCGCCATTAACCCGCGAGCTGCTGACGCTGTGCGATCGCACGCTGGTGGTGGTTCATCCCGATGCCAATAGCCATATCCGTCTACACCAGCAGCCCCTCCCGGCCAACAGCGACATTCTGATTAACGACCTGCGGGTCGGCAGCCAGCTGCAGGAAGATCTCTACCAGCTGTGGCTGGAGAGCCAGCCGCGCATCCTGCCGGTGACGATTCACCGCGACGAGGCGATGGCCGAGTGCCTGGCGGCGAAACAGCCTCTTGGGGAGTATCGTCAGGACTCCCTGGCGGCGGAAGAGGTGCTGACCCTGGCGAACTGGTGCCTGATCCACTATTCCGGCGGGAGGCCGGCATGATCCGCCTCAGCACGCTGCTGCTGGCTCCGCCGGTGGGGGAACGGCTGCGCGCGCGCTATGACGACTATCGGCAGCACGGGGCCTCCTGGCTCTCGGCGTCGCTTGGCTGTTTGTGGGCGTCGCTGGTCTGGGCGCTGATGCCGCTGGAGACGCCGCGCTGGCAGGCGATTCTGGCCCACCATGAAACCTATTTTCCCCATATTAATCCGCATCGCCCGCGTCCGCTGGATCCGCTGCGCTACCTGCTGCAATCCCTGTGGTTGCTGGCGACGCGCGTGCCGGAGCCGGAAAAAAAGGTCAACTGGCGCTCGCTGGCGGCCCTGGAAGGGGTGCACGGTCGCTATACGCAATGGCTGGAAAAATTGCCTGAACAGGTGAACGCCCGCACCGGCCATCTGGATAAACAGAAAGAGCTGGCGCACCTTAATCCGAAGCTGCGCCGGGCGATCCTTGGGGGGGTGACCTTCTGCTCGCTGGTGCTGGCGCTAATGTGTATTACGCAGCCCTTTAACCCGCTGTCGCAGTTTATCTTCCTGATGCTGCTGTGGGGCGTGGCGCTGCTGGTGCGTCGCATCCCGGGGCGTTTCTCGGCGCTGATGCTTATTGTACTGTCGCTGACGGTGTCGTGCCGTTATATCTGGTGGCGCTACACCTCGACGCTGAACTGGAACGACCCGGTAAGCCTGGTGTGCGGGATCATTCTGCTGTTCGCAGAGACCTACGCCTGGGTGGTGCTGGTGCTGGGCTACTTCCAGGTGGTTTGGCCGCTGAACCGCCAGCCGGTGCCGTTGCCGGAGGATATGGATCTGTGGCCAACCGTGGACATCTTCGTCCCTACCTACAACGAAGATCTCAACGTGGTGAAAAACACCATTTACGCCTCGCAGGGCATCGACTGGCCGAAGGACAAGCTGAACATCTGGATCCTCGACGATGGCGGACGGGAAGCGTTTCGCCAGTTTGCCAAAGATGTCGGGGTGCACTATATCGCCCGTACCAGCCACGAGCACGCCAAGGCCGGCAACATCAACAATGCGTTGAAATACGCTAAAGGGGAGTTCGTCTCGATCTTTGACTGCGACCATGTGCCAACGCGCTCGTTTCTGCAGATGACCATGGGCTGGTTCCTGAAAGAGAAAGAGCTGGCGATGATGCAGACCCCGCACCACTTCTTCTCGCCCGATCCCTTTGAGCGCAACCTTGGCCGCTTTCGCAAAACGCCGAACGAAGGGACGTTGTTCTACGGCCTGGTGCAGGACGGGAACGACATGTGGGACGCCACCTTCTTCTGCGGCTCCTGCGCCGTTATCCGTCGCGGCCCGCTGGATGAGATTGGCGGGATAGCCGTCGAAACGGTAACCGAAGATGCCCATACCTCTCTGCGTCTGCACCGGCGGGGACACACCTCAGCCTATATGCGGATCCCGCAGGCGGCGGGGCTCGCGACGGAGAGTTTGTCCGCGCATATCGGCCAGCGCATCCGCTGGGCGCGCGGGATGGTGCAGATTTTCCGGCTCGATAACCCGCTGTTTGGCAAAGGCCTGAAGCTGGCGCAACGCGTCTGCTACGCCAACGCCATGCTCCACTTCCTCTCCGGTATTCCGCGCCTCATCTTCCTCACGGCGCCGCTGGCCTTTTTGCTGCTCCATGCCTATATCATTTATGCGCCCGCGCTGATGATCGCGCTGTTCGTGCTGCCGCACATGATCCACGCCAGCCTGACCAACTCGAAGATTCAGGGCAAATACCGCCATTCGTTCTGGAGTGAAATCTACGAGACGGTGCTGGCCTGGTATATCGCGCCGCCCACCTTTGTGGCGCTGATTAACCCGCATAAAGGTAAGTTCAACGTCACCGCGAAGGGCGGGCTGGTGGAAGAAGAGTATGTCGACTGGGTGATCTCCCGGCCCTATATCTACCTTGTACTGCTCAATCTGGTCGGCGTCGCGGTGGGGATCTGGCGATTTATGTATGGCCCGGAAAACGAAATTCTCACCGTCTGGGTGAGTATTGTCTGGGTGTTCTACAACCTGATTATTCTTGGCGGCGCGGTGGCGGTCTCGGTCGAAAGCAAGCAGGTTCGCCGTTCGCATCGTGTCGAAATGAGCATGCCGGCGGCGATTGCCCGCGAAGATGGCCATCTGTTCTCCTGCACGGTTCACGACTATTCCGACGGCGGGCTGGGGATCAAAATTCACGGCGACGCGCAGGTGCTGGAAGGCCAGAACGCCAGGCTGTTGCTCAAACGAGGACAGCAGGAATATGCCTTCCCGGTAAGGGTCGCGCGGGTCAACGGCAGCGAGGTGGGGCTCCAGCTACTGCCGTTGACCAACCAACAGCATATCGATTTTGTGCAGTGTACGTTTGCCCGCGCTGATACGTGGGCGCTTTGGCAGGATAGCTTCCCGGAAGACAAGCCGATGGAAAGCCTGCTGGATATCCTCAAGCTGGGCTTCCGTGGCTATCGTCACCTGGCGGAGTTTTCGCCGCCGTCGGTGAAGGTGGTTTTCCGCGCGCTCACTTCGCTGGTGGCCTGGATAGTGTCGTTTGTACCCCGACGCCCTGAACGCGCCGCGCCGACGCTCTCCGCAGACCCGGCAATGGCTCAACAATGATGATAATGCGATGAAAAGAAAACTTTCCTGGATGTGTGCAGTAGCGGTGGGCATGTGCAGCTGGTATCCGCTGGCCTCTTATGCGGCGCCGGCCGTCGTGGCGAACGCCGCCCCTGGCGTTCAGCCGCAGGTAGCGACCCCGGGCGCGCCGATCGTGGTGGGCGAGCCAACGGCGGCCCTTGCCGAACCGACCGCCCCGGCGGCGGTGGCCGAGAACGTCCCGCAGCGGGAGGTGAAACTGACTTTTGCCACCATCGCGCCGCCGCCCGGCAGCATCGTGCTGCGCGGCTCACGGCCTGACGCGTCGGTCGAATTCGGCATGCGCAGCGATGAGCTGGTTGCCAACGCGCTGCTCAACCTGGAATACACCCCATCGCCTTCGCTGCTGCCCGTGCAGTCGCAGCTGAAAGTCTATCTCAACGATGAGCTGATGGGCGTCCTGCCCGTGACCAAAGAGCAGCTGGGGAAAAAGATCCGCGCGCAATTGCCGATTGACCCGCTGTACATCACCGACTTCAACCGCGTACGGCTGGAGTTTGTCGGTCACTACCGCGATGTCTGCGAAAACCCCGCCAGCAGCACGCTGTGGCTGGACGTCGGGCGCGAAAGCTATCTGGATCTCACCTACCAGTCGCTGAAGGTGCATAACGATCTGTCACACTTCCCGGTGCCGTTCTACGATCCGCGCGATAACCGCCCGCTGACGCTACCGATGATTTTCCCGGGCTCGCCAGCGGTGGCCCAGCAGCAGGCGGCGGCGATTGTCGCCTCCTGGTTCGGCAGCAAGGCCGGCTGGCGCGGCCAGCAGTTCCCGGTCTATTTCAACGAACTGCCGGATCGTAACGCCATTGTCTTCGCCACCAACGACAAGCGCCCGGACTTCCTGCGCGCTCATCCGCCGGTCAAGGCGCCGACCATCGAAATGATCGACAACCCGAACGATCCTTACGTCAAGCTGCTGGTAATTTTCGGCCGCGATGATAACGACCTGCTGCTGGCGGCGAAGGGGATTGCCCAGGGCAATATTCTGTTCCGCGGCAGCAGTGTCACCGTGGACGGCATCAAAACCCTGCAGCCGCGTCAGCCTTACGACGCACCGAACTGGGTGCGCACCGACCGCTCGGTCACCTTCGCTGAGCTGAAAACCTATGAGCAACAGCTGCAGTCCAGCGGGCTGGTGCCGGATGCCATCACCGTGGCGCTTAATCTGCCGCCGGATCTCTATCTGCTGCGGGCCAACGGCATCGATATGGATCTGAAATATCGCTACACCATGCCGCCGGTGAAGGACAGTTCGCGGATGGATATCAGCCTCAACGACCAGTTCCTGCAGTCGTTCAGCCTGAACAGCGCTCAGGACGTGAACAAACTGATCCTGCGCCTGCCGGTGCTGCAGGGGCTGCTGGACGGCAAATCAGAGGTCACCATCCCCGCGCTGCGTCTCGGGGCGGTCAACCAGCTGCGCTTTGACTTCCAGTACATGAACCCGATGCCGGGCGGCTCCATCGACAACTGTATTACCTTCCAGCCGGTGCAGAACCATGTGGTGATTGGCGACGATTCGACCATCGACTTCTCGAAGTATTATCACTTTATCGCCCTGCCGGACCTGCGCGTCTTCGCCAATGCGGGCTTCCCTTACAGCCGTATGGCCGACCTCTCCGACACGCTGGTGGTGGTGCCGAAAGCGCCGACCCAGGGCCAGGTGGCGACGCTGCTGCAGGCGCTGGGCGGTATCGGTTCGCAGACCGGTCTGGCGGCGATTAATCTGCAGATGACCGACGATGGCAACCAGATCAAGAACAAAGACGCGGATCTGCTGCTGATCGGCGCGATCCCGTCGTCCCTCAAGGACGACACCAAAATCAACCTGCTGGTCGAGGCGACCAAAAGCTGGGTGAAAATGCCGATGCGCCACTATGACCTGGCGAGCATTTATCCCGATGACGATGCCCGCACGCCCAATACCCGCACCGACATTACCTCTTCCGGGCCGATGGCGGCGGTGATTGGCTTCCAGTCGCCGTATAACGATCAGCGCAGCGTGGTGGCCCTGCTGGCCGACAGCCCGCGCGGTAATGAACTGCTGACCAACGCCCTCAACGACAGCGGTAAGCGGGCAGCAATGTTTGGCTCGGTAGCGGTGATCCGCGAGTCCGGCGTCAACAGTCTGCGGGTAGGGGATATCTACTACGTGGGTCATCTGCCCTGGTTCGAGCGCATCTGGTTCGCGCTCTCTAACCACCCGATACTGCTGGCGATCTTCGCCGCTATCAGTATTGTGCTGCTGGCGTGGGTGCTGTGGCGCATGCTGCGCATCATCAGTCGCCGCCGTCTTAGCCTGGATGATGAATAAACCATGATGAAAGTACTTTGTGGCGCGGTGCTCTCCGCGCTGCTGCTGGCGGCGGGCCCGGTGAGCGCCGCCTGCCAGTGGCCCGCCTGGGAGCAGTTTAAAAAAGCGTACGTCAGCCCTGAGGGACGGGTGATTGACCCCAGCGATGCGCGCAAAATCTCCACCTCGGAAGGACAGAGCTATGGCCTGTTTTTCGCTTTGGCCGCCAACGATCGCGCGGGGTTCGACAAACTGCTGACCTGGACGCAGAACAACCTGGCGGAAGGCGACCTGCGGCAACATCTGCCGGGCTGGCTGTGGGGCAAAAAGGACGATGAGCAGTGGACGTTGCTGGACAGCAACTCGGCCTCCGACTCGGATCTGTGGATAGCCTGGGCGCTGCTGGAGGCGGGCCGCCTGTGGCAGCAGCCGCAGTACACCGAGACCGGCAAAGCACTGCTGGCGCGGATTGTCGAGGAAGAGACGGTGGCGGTGCCCGGTCTTGGCACGATGCTGCTGCCGGGAAAAGTCGGTTTTGCCGATGACAGCGGCTGGCGGTTTAACCCCAGCTATCTTCCGCCGCAGCTGGCCACCTACTTTGTGCGTTTTGGCGCGCCGTGGCCTGCCCTGCGCGACAGCAACCTGCGCCTGCTGCTGGAAACCGCGCCGAAAGGCTTTATCCCGGACTGGGTGCGCTATGAGAAAGGGAAAGGCTGGCAGCTGACAACCGAAAAGCCGCTGATCGGCAGCTATGACGCGATTCGCGTCTACCTGTGGGTGGGCATGCTCCATGATGGCGATAAGCAGAAAGCGCGCCTGCTGCAACGCTTCGCGCCGATGGCGGCGCAGACCACGGAGCAGGGGGTGCCGCCGGAGAAAGTGAATATCGCCACCGGCAAAACCAGCGGCCAGGGGCCCGTGGGCTTCTCAGCGGTGATGCTACCGTTTTTACAGGACGACGAGGCCCGGTCGGTGCAACGCCAGCGCGTCGCCGATAACTATCCCGGCGCGGATGCCTACTACAGCGCAGTTCTGACGCTGTTCGGCCAGGGTTGGGATCAACACCGTTTTCGTTTCACTGCGGGTGGCGAATTACAACCTGACTGGAACCAGGAATGCGCAAGCTCTCACTAAGTTTACTCACGCTGTCCCTCGGCGTGGCGCTGCTGCCGTTAGCGCAGGCGGCGACGACGCCTGCCCAGGAGCATCTGCTGGAGCAGGTCCGCCTTGGCGAGGCCAGTAATCGTGAAGACCTGGTGCGCCAGTCGCTGTACCGCCTGGAACTGATTGATCCCAACAACCCGGATCTGATTGCCGCGCGGATGCGCTACCTGCTGCGTCAGGGGGATGCCGCCGGGGCGCAAAAAGAGCTGGAACGATTGACGAAGCTGGCGCCGGACTCCCCGGAGCTGAAGGCGTCGCGCAATGAGATGAAAAGCAACACCGGCGAGGGCCGGCAGGCGCTGCAGCAGGCGCGACTGCTGGGCGTGGCCGGGAAGGTCGATGAAGCCATCGCCGCCTATGAAAAACTGTACGGCGGGGTGCCGGATGACGTTGACGTCGCCATTGAATACTGGACGCTGGTGGCGCGCCTGCCCGCTCGCCATAGCGAAGGCGTCAGCCAGTTGAAAAAGCTGAACGCCAGCGCGCCGGGCAACGTCAGCCTGCTGACTTCGCTGGCGAAGCAGATGTTTGCCGATAACAAACCGCAGGAAGGGTTTGCCTATCTGGCGGAGATGGCCCGCTCGGCCTCAGGACGCGGCATCGCCGCCGACATGTGGTTCAGTGAAGTGAAAAGCATGCCGGTGAGCAAGGCCAGCGTGCAGGCGTTGCAGCAATTTCTCCTGCAGTTTCCCACCGGCTCGGTGGCGGCGAACGCCCGCGTTCTGCTCGACCAGCAGCAGGCGCAGCTGCAGGATCCGACCTTCCGCGCCCGCTCGGAAGGGCTGGCGGCGGTCAAGTCCGGGAATGCCTCGCAGGCGGTCGCGGATCTGCAGAAAGCCGTTCAGGCCGACAGCCGCGACAGCGATGCGGTGGGCGCCCTCGGCCAGGCCTATTCCCAGCGCGGCGATCGCGCGCGGGCAGTGGCGCAGCTCAATAAAGCGATTGCCATGGACCCCGACAGCCCGAACCGCGGCAAATGGGACAGCCTGCTGCAAACCAACCGTTACTGGCTACTGATCAAGCAGGGGGATAACGCCCTGAAAGCCGGCCAGCTTTCGCAGGCGCAGCACTATTATGCCCAGGCGCAGCGGGTCGATCGCACCGACAGTTATGCCGTGCTGGGATTGGGGGACGTCGCGGCGGCGCGCAAAGAGTCGGCAGCGGCGGAGCGCTATTACCAGCAGGCGTTGCGCCTGGATCGCGGTAATAATCTGGCGGTGCGCGGTCTGGCCAACCTCTATCGCGCCGAATCGCCGGAGAAAGCCAGCGCCTGGATCGCCGGCCTCCCTCCCGCTCAGCGGCGGAGCATCGATGATATTGAGCGCAGTCTGACCAACGACCGGCTGGAGAAACAGGCGCAGGCCCTGGAAAGTCAGGGCAACTGGGCGCAGGCGGCGGAAGTCCAGCGTCGGCGCCTGGCGCTGGATCCGGACAGCGTGTGGATAACCTACCGTCTGGCGCGCGATCTGGTTAGCGCCGGTGAACGCCAGGAGGCCGACGCGCTGATGCGGGCGATGGTCAACCGCCAGCCGCAGGATGCTGAACGGGTCTACGCCTCGGGGCTGTACCTGTCGGGGAACGACCAGGACGATCTGGCCCTGGCGCAAATCGCCGCTCTGCCGCGCAGCGCGTGGACGGATAATATTCGTGAGCTCGAAGCGCGTTTGCAAAGCGACCGGGTGCTGCGCCAGGCCAACCAGCTGCGCGACAGCGGTAACGAAGCGCAGGCGATCGCCCTTATCCAACAGCAGCCCGACTCGGTGCGCTATGACCTGACGCTCGCCGACTGGGCGCAGCAGCGCGGCGACAGCCAGACGGCGATTGCCGACTATCAGCGGGTGCTGCGCCAGGAGGCCGACAATGGCGATGCGCGCCTCGGCCTTGCGGAAGTCTACCTGGCCGAGGGCGATAAACAGGCCGCCCGGGCGCAGGTCATGCAGTTGAAAGGCGCAGAGACCGAATCCATGAATATGCAGCGTCGGGTCGCGCTGGCGCGAGCCGGCCTTGGCGATACCGCTGATGCCCAACAGATTTTTAACCAGATTGTGCCGCAGGCGAAGGCGCAGCCGCCCTCGATGGAGAGCGCGTTGGTGCTGCGCGATGCCGCGCGCTTTGCCACCCAGACCGGGGCGCCGCAGCAGGCGCTGACGCACTACCGGGAGGCGATGGTGGCCTCCGGCATCACCCCCGCGCAGCCGCAGGATAACGATACCTTTACGCGGCTGACGCGCAACGACAGCCGGGATGACTGGCTGAAGCGCGGGATCCGTAGCGATGCCGCCGATCTTTATCGCCAGCAGGATCTGAACGTCACCCTGGAACACGACTTCTGGGGTTCCAGCGGCACCGGCGGCTATTCCGACCTGAAGGCGCATACCACCATGCTGCAGGTGGATGCTCCGCTGGCGGATGGCCGGATGTTCTTCCGCACCGATCTGGTCAATATGGATGCCGGCAGCTTTTCCACCCACAGCGACGGGAGCTACTCGCCCAGCTGGGGCACCTGCGGGGAGATCGCCTGTACCAGCGGCAGTAAAAACCAGACCGACAGCGGGGCCAGCGTGGCGGTCGGCTGGAAGAATGACACCTGGAGCGGCGATATCGGCACCATCCCGATGGGCTTCAATGTCGTCGATGTGGTGGGGGGGCTGAGCTACAGCAGCGACGTCGGGCCGGTGGGGTACACGGTCAACGTCCACCGGCGCCCCATCTCCAGCTCGCTGCTCTCCTTTGGCGGGCAGAAAGACAGCAGCAGCCATACCGGCACCACCTGGGGCGGCGTCCGCGCCGACGGCGGCGGCCTGAGCCTCAGTTATGACCGGGGCGAAGCGCACGGCATCTGGTCCTCGCTGGGGGCCGATTCGCTGACCGGTAAAAACGTGGCGGATAACTGGCGCGTGCGCTGGATGACCGGGTACTACTACAAGGTCATCAACGAGAATAATCGTCGCGTCACCGTCGGCCTCAACAATATGATCTGGCACTACGACAAAGATCTCAGCGGTTACACCCTCGGCCAGGGCGGCTATTACAGCCCGCAGGAGTATCTCTCATTCGCCGTGCCGGTGACCTGGCGTCAGCGTACCGAGAACTGGTCCTGGGAGCTCGGCGGGTCGGTGTCATGGTCCCATTCGCGCACCCAGACGCAAGCCCGTTATCCGCTGCTGAACCTGATCCCGTCCGACTACCGCCAGCGCGCCAGCGAGCTGACGGAGGAGGGGAGCAGCAGTCAGGGATTCGGTTACACCGCCAGAGCGCTGGTGGAGCGGCGGGTGACCAGCAACTGGTTCGTCGGCGCCGCGGTCGATATTCAGCAGGCGAAGGATTACACCCCGAGCCATGCGCTGCTTTACGTCCGCTACTCGGCGGCCGGCTGGCAGGGGGATCTGGATATGCCGCCCCAGCCGCTGGTGCCCTACGCCGACTGGTAGCAGAATAGGCTGAATTACGTCACAGAGCGCCACTCCACGACGCGCTTCGCGTATACTCGTGAGGCATTGCCCACCGTCGGCCGCCGGGGCGATTTCCCCGGCGTCTGCGCCACCGCGCGGAAATATCCCGTCACTTCATCCCTCGCGGGCGTGGGCGAAGGATTTGAGTATATAATCAGCCTGAAACGACCGGCATTGAAGGATTGATACCGGGTATGCATTCAGTATCAGTGGAGAACACCGTTGCGCGTCAGCCGTTCACTTACAATCAAACAGATGGCGATGGTCGCGAGCGTGTCCATGGCCTTTGTATTGGTTTTTTGCACTATTTTGCTGTTTCACTTTGTGCAACAGAGTCGCTTTACCACGGCCACGCAGTTAGAAAGTATCGCGCGATCCGTTCGCGAACCGCTGTCTGCGGCTATTCTGAAAGCCGATATTCCGGAAGCGGAAGCCATTTTAAGCCGTATCCAGCCTGCTGGCATCGTCAGCCGGGCGGATGTGGTGTTGCCGAACCAGTTCCAGGCGCTGCGGATGCGATTTATCCCCGAGCGGCCGGTGCCGGTGACCATCACCCGGCTGTTTGAGCTGCCGGTGCAGATTTCGCTGCCTATTTATTCACTGGAACGGCCGGCTAATCCCCAGCCGCTGGCCTATCTGGTGCTGCAGGCGGATTCATACCGCATGTATAAATTCGTCATGAGCGCCCTTGCTACGTTAGTGACGGCTTACTTACTTTTGGTGCTGATGCTGACGGTGGCGCTTACCTGGTGCATCAACCGGCTGATGGTGCGCCCCCTGCGGCGTATCGCCCGCGAGCTGAACGATCTCTCCCAGCAGGATCGTCTCGGCCATCAGCTAACGCTCCCGCGCCTGCACCATGACGACGAGATCGGTATGCTGGTGCGCAGCTATAACCGCAACCAGCAGAGCCTGGTGCGCCAGCATGATGAACTGTCCATCCAGTCGACCCGCTTCCCGGTCTCAGAGCTGCCGAATAAAGCCTTTTTGCTGGCGATGCTGGAGCAGACGGTGGCCCGCCCCCAGAGCGCCGCGCTAATCGTCGTCGCCTGCGAAACCCTGCAGGATGCCGCCGGGGTCCTCAAGGAGAGCCAGCGCGAAATGCTGCTCCTGACGCTGGTGGAGAAGCTGCGAGCCGCCATTCCGCCGCAAATGGTGCTGGCTCAGGTGAGCGGGTATGACTTCGCGATTCTCGCCGATGGCCTTGCCGAACCGTGGCAGGCGGTGACGTTAAGTAAGCAAGTGCTCACTATTATTAATGAGCGTTTGCCGCTGCATGGGCTGCAGCTGCGGCCCTACGCCAGCGTCGGGATCGCCATGTTCCACGCCGGGCTCAGCGCCGAGCAGTTTTACCGGCGCGCGGTGTCGGCTGCCGTCACCGCACGACGTAAAGGCAAAAACCAGATTGAGTTCTTCGATCCCGAGCAGATGGAAAAGGCTCAGCGCCGTCTGATGGAAGAGCACGACATTATTACCGCCCTCGACAACCAGCAGTTCGCTATCTGGCTGCAGCCGCAGGTGGCCTGCGCCAGCGGCGAGATCTGCGGCGCCGAAGTGCTGCTGCGCCAGCGGCAGGCGGATGGCAGCTGGTCGCTACCGCCGTCGCTGATTGAGCGCATTGAGTCCTGCGGGCTGATTATCCCGGTCGGCTACTGGGTGATGGAAGAGGCCTGCCGCCAGCTGGCGGCCTGGCAAAGCCAGGGGATTATGCTGCCGCTGTCGGTCAATGTTTCCCTGCTCCAGCTGCTGGAACACGACCGTGGCGAGGAGATGCTAAAGCTGATCGCCCGCTACCGTATCGCCCCTGGCACCCTCATCCTCGAGGTGACGGAGAGCTGCCGGATGGACGATCCGCAGGATGTGATGGCGCGGTTGCGACCGCTGCGCGAGGCCGGGGTACAGATTGCGCTGGATGATTTTGGCATGGGTTATGCCGGGTTGCACCAGCTGCAGCAGATGAAAGCTCTGCCGGTGGATATTCTGAAAATCGATAAAGTATTCATCGATATGCTGCCGGAGGATGTCAGCATGGTGCCGGCGATGATCCAGCTCGCGCGCGGCCTGTCGCTGCGTATCGTGGCGGAAGGGGTGGAGAACGACGCCCAGTACCGCTGGTTGCAAGCCGCGGGCGTCGAGGTGCTCCAGGGCCATCTGTTCGGTTGCGCTTTGCCGCTGGAGGCATTCAGCGCGCGCTATCTCTCCCCGGTTCGTGAGGATGAAAATTTGTAAATGTTTTGTTGACTTGTGCGAGTCAGCTCAAAGATTTTAACAATTGCGTTGCACTTTCGGCGTTAGTTATTTCTGAAATGTTTCCAGGGTGTTATTTTTAAGCCACAGACGTCAAATATCCCTTCTTGCTCTGTGGTTATTCCCAAAGGACACCCTATGAAAACCTCTATCTTTAAAAGCCTCTATGTCCAGGTTCTGACGGCCATAGCGATCGGTATTCTGCTGGGCCATTTTTACCCGGAACTGGGCGCGCAAATGAAACCCTTCGGCGACGCCTTCGTTAAGCTGATTAAAATGGTGATTGCTCCGGTTATCTTCTGTACCGTCGTGACGGGGATCGCCGGGATGGAAAGCATGAAAGCCGTCGGTCGTACCGGGGCGGTGGCGCTGCTCTATTTCGAAGTGGTCAGCACCATCGCGCTGATTATCGGTCTGATTATCGTCAACGTGGTGCAGCCTGGCGCCGGGATGAACGTCGACCCGTCAACGCTCGATGCGAAAGCGGTGGCGGTGTACGCTGAGCAGGCGAAAGACCAGGGGGTGGTGGCCTTTTTACTGGATGTGATCCCGGGCAGCGTCATTGGCGCCTTCGCCAGCGGCAACATTCTGCAGGTGCTGCTGTTCGCCGTCCTGTTTGGTTTTGCCCTGCACCGTCTGGGCAGCAAGGGCCAGCTGATTTTCAACGTCATTGAAAGCTTCTCCCAGGTTATCTTCGGCATCATCAATATGATCATGCGCCTGGCGCCGATTGGCGCCTTCGGGGCCATGGCCTTTACCATCGGTAAATATGGCGTCGGCACCCTGGTGCAGTTGGGGCAGCTGATCATCTGCTTCTACATCACCTGTATTCTGTTCGTGGTGGTGGTGCTGGGGAGTATCGCCCGGGCTACCGGCTTCAGCATCTTCAAATTTATCCGCTATATCCGTGAGGAGCTGCTGATTGTGCTGGGAACCTCCTCGTCAGAATCAGCGCTGCCGAGAATGCTCGACAAGATGGAGAAGCTGGGCTGCCGCAAATCGGTGGTGGGCCTCGTGATCCCGACCGGCTATTCGTTCAACCTCGATGGCACCTCCATCTACCTGACGATGGCCGCGGTCTTTATCGCCCAGGCGACCAACAGCCATATGGATATTTTCCATCAGATCACCCTGCTGGTGGTGCTGCTGCTCTCCTCGAAAGGGGCGGCGGGGGTGACCGGCAGCGGCTTCATCGTGCTGGCGGCGACCATCTCCGCCGTCGGGCATTTGCCGGTGGCGGGCCTGGCGCTGATCCTCGGTATCGACCGCTTTATGTCCGAAGCCCGTGCGCTGACCAACCTGGTGGGTAACGGCGTCGCTACGGTGGTGGTGGCCAAATGGGTCAAAGAACTCGATGCCAAACAGATGGATGATGTTCTGAATAACCGTGTTCCAGCGAACAAATCGCACGAATTATCCTCTTAAATCCTCCTCTTAGGCCCGTACTCCCTTGCTGGAGTACGGGCTCCTGCGCATAATTAGAGGTCATTTCCGCTTGGCGGAAATGACACGAAATGATTATTTTGCGTTGTCATGCGACATTTTCGTCTCCGTGTGGTCTAACCGACGTATTTCACTCTCACTTTTTTTCGGCAGCCCGTCAGTGGGGTGCTGTTGTAACCAGGAATGTTCATCAGGGGTTCACATGCAGGGCACAACAATTAAACTCTTAACGGGCGGTTTGCTGATGGTAGCGGCGGCCGGTTATGTGCAGGCAGAAGCGCTCCAGCCTGATCCGGCCTGGCAACAAGGGACCTTAGCGAATGGTTTGACGTGGCAGGTGCTGGCCACGCCGCAGCGTCCCAGCGACCGTATTGAAGTCCGTCTGTCCGTGAATATTGGCTCGCTGAGCGAAAGCACTCAGCAGAGTGGTTTCAGCCGCTTTGTTCCTCGCCTGGCGTTGACGCAAAGCGGCAGCCTGCCGACGATGCAGGCGCGCTCTTTATGGCAGCAGAGTATTGACCCGAAGCGTCCTCTGCCGCCGGCCATCGTCTCCTACGATTACACAATGTTTAATCTCAGTCTGCCCAATAACCGCAACGATCTGCTGAAAGAGGCGCTGAGCTGGCTGGCGGACGCCAGCGGTAAGCTGACCATTACGCCTGAATCGATCAATCATGCGCTGCAGGGCAGCGACATGGTGGCGACGTGGCCGCTGGATACCAAAGAGGGCTGGTGGCGCTACCGCCTGAAAGGGTCCACCATGCTGGGCCATGATCCTGCCGCGCCGCTGAAGCAGCCGATAGACGTGGCGCAGCTGAAAGACTTTTATCATAAATGGTACACCCCCGACGCCATGACGCTGATTGTGGTCGGTAACGTCGACAGCCGCAGCGTCGCTGAGCAAATCAGCAAAACCTTCGGCGATCTGAAGGGCAAGCGGGAAACGCCCGCGGCGGTGCCGACCTTATCGCCACTGCCTACCGTGCCGGTCAGCATCATGACCAGCGCGGTGCGTCAGGACAAACTGTCCATCATGTGGGATGCGCCCTGGCAGCCAATCCGCGACTCCGCGGCGCTGCAGCGCTACTGGCGCGACGACCTCGCCCGCGAAGCGCTGTTCTGGCACGTGCAGCAGAGCCTGAGCAAAAATAACGTGAAGGATATTGGTCTTGGCTTTGACTGCCGGGTGCTCTATCAGCGCGCGCAGTGCGCGATCAACATCGAATCGCCGGGCGAGCGTCTGAACAACAACCTGAGCGTGGTCTCGCGCGAGCTGGCGAAAGTGCGGGACAACGGCCTGCCGCAGGAGGAGTTTGACGCGCTTATCGCCCAGAAAAGCCTCGAGCTGCAGAGGCTGTTTGCCACCTATGCGCGCACTGACACCGATATTCTGATGAGCCAGCGCATGCGCTCCCTGCAGAATCAGGTGGTGGATATCGCGCCGGAGCAGTATCAGAAGCTGCGCCAGGAGTTCCTCAACTCCCTGACGGTAGACATGCTGAATCAGTACCTGCGTCAGCAGCTGTCCCAGGATATGGCGCTGGTGCTACAGCAGCCGAAAGGCGAACCGGAATACAACATGAAGGAGCTGCAGGCCACGTGGGAAAAACTGATGGCGCCGAATCCGGCGGCCGCGGCGGTCAGCGGCAGCGCTGATACAGTTGATGCCCACAGCGAGGCCAGCGACATCCCGCCAGGGCAGTAACTAACGCCTCTCCGGCGCGCCAGCGGCGGCCGGAGAGCGCTTCCTGCGGAGAATTACTGCGGCATCGCTTCCCGCGGGATGATCGCCCCGCGATACTGGATCACCGTGCTGGCGGTCAGGTGTCCGCGTTTGGCGGCGGATTCAGCATCACCGCCGGTCAGGCGAACGGCCAGGTAGCCGGCGCTGAAGGAGTCTCCGGCGGCGGTGGTATCCACCACCTTCTCTTTGGCCAGCCTGACAGCCGGCACTTCCTGTAGCGGTTGCCCGCTAACCGAGACCAGGCAGGCATCCGCCCCGCGCTTCACCACCACCTCTTCCACGCCGGCGGCATGCGTGCGGGCGATCACCTCAGCAACCGGTTTTTCCCCCCACAGCGCGTCTTCATCATCGAGCGTCAGAAACGCGATATCGGTGCAGGCAAGCATCTCCTGATAGACCTGCTGCGTCTCCGCCTGGCTGGCCCACAGGCGTGGACGATAGTTGTTGTCGAAGATCACCTTGCCGCCGTTGGCGCGGCACTCACGCAGCAGCGTGAACAGCTTGTCGCGGCTGGCCGGGCTGAGAATGGCGAGACTGATGCCGCTCAGATAGAGATAGTCGAAAGTGGCCAGCTCTTCGCAAATCGCCGCCGCGCGATCGCTCTCCAGCCAGAACTTTGCCGCCGCCTCGTTGCGCCAGTAGTAGAAGGTGCGCTCGCCGGTGTCATCGGTTTCAATGTAATACAGCCCCGGCAGGCGGTCGGCCATCCGCTGGATAAGATCGGTGTTGACGTTTTCCTGCTGCCAGCTGTCGAGCATCTGCTGGCTGAACGCATCGGTTCCCAGCGCGGTGACATAGTGGACGCTCAGTGCGCTGGCATCGGTCTGCCGCGCGATATAGACCGAGGTGTTTAAGGTATCGCCGCCAAAGCCGCGGTTAACGGCCCCGTTCTTCTCTGACAGCTCAATCATGCATTCGCCAATAACGGCAATTTTTTTAGACATAGCCAGAACCTGCAATGGAATCGATATAAACGCTAGTGTGCGCTGCGCTGTTTTGCTGGTCAATCATATTAAAACATCGTTCCATTATTTTTTTGACCTGACGCGCGTAATGTGACGAAAAGCGCATTTCCAGGATAAACGCTGCGTTTTGACTATATTCAGGACTGACGTGATGCAAAAGGAGCGGAGTAGGGATGAGCAGAACCCGTAAAACGTTGGTTATCATCACAGGAACGATACTGTTGCTGATCGTTCTCTTCTTTATCGTGCTGGCCACCTTTGACTGGAACCGGCTGAAGCCGACGATCAATCAGAAAGTGTCCGCCGAACTTAACCGCCCGTTCGCCATCCGCGGCGATCTCGGCGTGGTCTGGGAGCGGCAGCCGGACGAGCGCGGCTGGCGCAGCTGGATCCCGTGGCCCCATGTGCACGCGGAAGATATCGTGCTGGGCAACCCGCCGGCCATCCCCCAGGTGACCATGATCCACCTGCCGCGGGTGGAGGCGACCCTCGCCCCGCTGGCGCTGCTGAGCAAAACGGTGTACCTGCCGTGGATCAAGCTGGAACAGCCCGACGTGCGGCTGATCCGCCTGGCGGAAGACAATAATAACTGGACCTTTCAGCTGGCTGGCGATCAGCGTACGTCGGGCGACAGCGCGCCCTCCAGCTGGTCCTTTCGCCTCGATAATATTCTCTTTGACCGCGGGACTATCGCCATTGATGACAAGATCACCCGCAGCGATATCACCATCCTTGTCGATCCCCTCGGCAAACCGCTGCCGTTCAGCGAAGTGACCGGCACGAAGGATCGGCATAGCGCGGCGAAAGTGGGCGATTACGTCTTTGGCCTGTCGCTGAAGGGCCGCTACAAGGACCAGCCGGTCACCGGTAACGGTAAAATCGGCGGCATGCTGGCCCTGCGCAGCGCAAGCACGCCTTTCCCGCTGCAGGGCGACTTCCACTCCGGCAACACCCGGGTGGCATTCAGCGGCACGGTCAGCGACCCGCTCAACGTCGGCGGTATTGACCTGCGGCTGAAATTCGCCGGCGACTCGCTGCGCGATCTCTACGACCTGACCGGTGTGCTGCTGCCGGAGACGCCATCGTTCTCTACCGATGGCCGCCTGCGCGCCGACTTTAAGCAGAAAAACCGCATGCGTTTTGACTACCAGGATTTTAATGGTCGGATCGGCGATAGCGACATTCATGGTTCCCTCACCTATACCACCGGCAAACCGCGACCGAAACTCAGCGGCGATATGGAGTCGAAGCAGCTGCGGCTGGCGGATCTCGGGCCGTTAATCGGCGTCGATTCCGGCAAAGGGACGAAGAAAGGCGCTGCGCGCCAGGCGGGCGACCGACCGCAGCCGGCGGGTAAAGTGCTGCCGGCAGACCGTTTTGAAACCGATAAATGGCAGGTGATGGATGCCGATGTACGCTTTAAGGGCCGGAGAATTGAGCACGGCGGCACCCTGCCGATCAGCGATCTGTCGACCCATGTGATCCTGGAAGATGGCGACCTGCGCCTGCAGCCGGTGCGCTTTGGCCTGGCCAACGGGTCGATTGCCGGCAGCGTACACTTGCAGGGCGATAAAAAGCCGCTGCAGGGTGAGGCCAATCTGCAGGCGCGACGCCTGAAGCTGAAGGCGCTGATGCCGAACGTCGAGATGATGCAGAAAACCCTTGGCGAGATGAATGGCGATGTTCAGCTGCGCGGCAGCGGCAACTCGGTGGCGGCCCTGCTCGGCAACAGTAATGGCAACCTGAAACTGCTGATGAACGACGGCCTGATCAGTCGTAACCTGATGGAAATTCTCGGTCTTAACGTCGGCAACTACCTGATCGGCCAGATTTTTGGTGATGAGGAAGTTCGGGTGAACTGTGCGGCGGCCAATATCGACGTGACCAACGGCGTCGCCCGGCCGCAGATTTTTGCCTTCGATACGGAAAACGCGCTGATCAATGTGACCGGAACCGCCAGCTTCGCCTCCGAGCAGCTGGACCTGACCATCGATCCGGAAAGCAAAGGCTTCCGGGTGATCACCCTGCGTTCACCGCTGTATGTACGGGGCACCTTTAAATCGCCGCAGGCGGGAGTGAAGGCCGGGCCGCTGATTGTCCGCGGTGCGGTAGCGGCGGCGCTGGCGACCCTGGTTACGCCGGCTGCCGCGCTGCTGGCGCTGATCTCCCCGGCGGAGGGCGATAGCAACCAGTGCCGGACCATTTTGTCGCAGATGAAAAAGTAGGGGAGAGCCCTGACGCCAGCGGCGTCAGGGCGAAGGATCACAACGACTGGTGGCGGGTCTCGTGGGTCAGCAGCAGGGCGATCAGCGTCAGCGCCGCCATCGCCGCCAGATAGGTGCCGACCGCCGCCAGGCCGTAGTTGCCCTGCAGCCAGGCGGCAATGTACGGCGCGACCGAGGCGCCGAGAATCGACGACACGTTATAGGAGAACGACGCGCCGGTGTAGCGCACTTCCGTGGGGAACAGCTCCGGGAGCAGCGCGCCCATCGGGCCAAAAGTCAGTCCCATCAGGCTTAAGCCCAGCAGCAGGAAGGCGAAGACCAGCAGCGGGTTACCGGAACCCAGCAGCGGTTTAAAAGCGAACAGGGCGAACAAAATAATCATCGTGGTGATGACAATCATGCTCTTGCGACGGCCAAAGGCGTCCGCCAGCAGGCCGGCGACAGGCACCATCACGCCGAAGCCAATCACCGCCATCATCAGCATCCACAGCACTTCGTTACGCGGCAGGCCCAGGCCATTCGGCGCGGCGCCGGTGCTGAAGGTCATCGAGTAGACGGTCATGATGTAGAACAGGGTATAGGTTGCCAGCATGATGAAGGTGCCCAGCACCGTCACGCGGACGTGTTTGGTCAACAGGGTACCCAGCGGGATTTTGACCTGTTTTTTCGCCGCTGCCACTTTGGCGAAGACCGGCGTTTCGTGCAGCGAGACGCGCACGTACAGACCGATGATCACCAGCACCGCGGAGAAGATAAACGGCACGCGCCAGCCCCACTCCATAAACTGCTGATCGGTTAACAGCCAGGAGAGCAGCAGGAAGGTGCCGTTGGCGAAGAAGAAGCCGATCGGCGCGCCCAGCTGCGGGAAGGAGCCGTACAGGGCGCGCTTGCGCGCCGGGGCGTTTTCCGTTGCCAGCAGCGCTGCGCCGCCCCATTCCCCTCCGAGGCCAAGCCCCTGACCGAAGCGCGCCAGCGCCAGCAGCATCGGCGCGACAATGCCAATGCTTTCATAGCCGGGCAGCAGGCCGATCACCACGGTGGAGATCCCCATGGTTAACAGCGAGGCCACGAGAGTGACCTTGCGGCCGACGCGATCGCCAAAGTGACCAAACAGCGCGGAGCCGATCGGCCGGGCGACGAAGGCGATGGCGAAGGTGGCCAGCGACTGCAGGGTGGCCGCGGCGGCATCGCCCTGCGGGAAAAAGATATGCGGGAAGACGATGACCGCGGCAGTGGCATAGATGTAGAAGTCGAAAAACTCAATGGCGGTGCCAATGAGCGAGGCGACAACGACTTTGTTGCGTGAATTGACCGGGGCGGTTTCCTGCGAGTTTTCGAGTGTGGTGGCTGTGGCTTGCATAGATCTTTCTTATTTTTGCGCGAACGAAAAGCCATATAGCCACAGCCACAGGGACATTTCAATCTGTAACAAACGTGGAAAGTGGGCAAAAAACAGGCAAAAAGCGGATAATTTTTACACCAGTAAAAATGGTTCTATGAAATGCTTCACACAATTAAAAAGATAGAGGATAAAACCAGTTTTTGGTTAAATAAAAGTTAATGGGTGGATTTATCTACTGAAATAAAGCGCGAGGATGAATTTTGCCTCTTCAATTCATCCTCGCAATGCGTTAACGGTGGGTTTTGCCAGGCATCCGCCGGTCGTCTTTATACTCCGCGGTGGCGATCCATGCGGCGCAGAATAGCGTCAGGCGGGCAAAGAAATAGAAAAAAGCCATCAGCCCCAGCACCGAACCGAACGCCGCCCCGGAGGGGGATTTCACCAGCGCCGGCAGCGTCCAGGTCATGACGATTTTGATGATTTCAAAGCCAATCGCCGCGATAAGCGTGCCGCGAAACAGGGCTTTGCGCCGCGGACGATGGCGCGGCAGCCGCCAGAAGATCCAGAAAAAGAGCAGATAGTTGGCAAAAATCGAGATGGCGAGGCCGATCAGCCGCCAGGCGGGCTTCAGCCATTCAATGTTGTCGAGATACAGCGCGGAGATAATCAACTGCTGGGCGGAACCCGCGACAGAAGTGATGGACAGCGTAATAATCAGCGCCACCAGCAGACCGATCAGCGAGATAAGATCGCGGAAGTATTTTATCCAGATTTTCTCTTCGTCCTGCGGCCGGCGCTCCCAGACGTCGCGCGACTGGGCGCGGATCGCTTCGCGCAAATTGCCCATCCAGTTAATACCGGAATAGAGGGCGACCAGCAGGCCGACCAGACCGACGGCGGTGCGCTGCTGCACCGCGGTGTTGATGGTGTTTTTCAACGTCGCCGCCAGCGTCGGGTCGCTGACGTTTTGCAGAATCTTGTCGAAAATGTCCTGCAGCAGGGTCGGGTGCCAGGCCAGCACGAAACCGGCGGCGGCAAAGGAGACCATCAGGATTGGGATCATCGACAGGAACGAGAAGTAGGTGATGGCCGCGCCGAACTGATTGCCCAGCCGGTCATTGAAACGTTCTGCGGCGCGCAGTAAGTGGGCGATCACCGGGTTGCGCTGTACTTTGGCCGCCGTTCCGGTGACGGTCTTCAGCGCCTGGCTGGCTTTTTGCCCGACGGCCGTGTCATTGAGAGCGTCGAGGGGGCTTTTGTTTTTCTCCGGCTGCGTGTCCGGTTCCTGTGGTGGGCGTCGATCGTCGTTTTCCGGCGTCATACGTGATTTCTTCCTTTTTTACCGCGAGATTCAGCAAAAAGTATACCTTAAATGGCGTATCCTGCAGGAACGCATCTACCCGCCACCCGTTCACCATCCGCGGGGATCAATCGACATAATCTTTCATCAACCCGCCCAGCCACTCCATAAACAGATGTACGCGACGGGAGAGATTGCGCCGATGGGGGTAGATAAGCGAGACCGGCAGCGGCTCGGCGCGGTACTGGGGCAGGATCTCCGTCAGGTCGCCGGCGCGTAACGCCTCGCGCACGCCGGTACGCGGCACCTGAATGATCCCCAGCCCGGCGATACAGGCTGCCTGATAGGTTTCCGTACTGTTGACTGTCAATATGCCGCCGGTTTTTACCCAGCGCACCGCGCCATCGATCACCACCTCAAAGCCGGGGGGACGGACCCCGAGGGTGCTGGCGTAGTGGATCAGGGCATGATCCGCCAGATCCTCAAGGGATTGCGGATAGCCAAATCGCGCAAGGTAGTCCGGGCTGGCGCAGTTAATTTGCGTCAGCTTGCCCAGTGGGCGGGCGATAAGCCCTGAGTCTTTGAGCGCGCCGACGCGTACCACGCAGTCAAACCCCTCGCGGATCACGTCCACCAGCCGGTCGCTGCTGCTCAGCTCCAGTTCGATGCCCGGATACTGCTGTAAAAAAGTCGGCAGATGAGGGATCACCAGTTTTTTAGCAAAACCGACCGGCATATCCACCCGCAGCCGGCCGCTGATGCTCGCCGGATCGTGCTGGAACATGCCGTCCAGTTCGTCGAGGTTGCTCAGCAGATCCTTCGCCCGCTCGTAGTAGACCATCCCATCCTGGGTGAGCTGAACCCGACGGGTGGTACGGTGCAGGAGCCGCACGCCAAGATGGCTTTCCAGGGCCTGAATCTGCCGCGAGACGCTGCCTTTCGGCAGCGCCAGGGTCTCGGCGGCGCGGGAAAAACTCTCCAGATCCGCTACGCGAATGAATAACTGCATTGCATGAATTTTATCCATGCCGATCGCCTATTGTTGTTATGAATGAAACAGTAAAACGTAATGTAGCGTATTTATTGTTTCACTGGCAGTTAATAAGCTAGAACACAATCACAACGCAACCTGAAAGGGGTCTTCTGATGACACAACGTATCGCTTTAGTGACCGGCGGCAGCCGCGGTCTGGGTAAAAACGCCGCGTTGAAGCTGGCGGCGAAGGGAACCGATATTCTTCTGACTTACCACAGCAACCGCCAGGCGGCCCTCGATGTGGTGGCGGAGATTGAGCAAAAAGGGGTCAAGGCGGCGGCATTGGCGCTGAACGTCGGGGATATCTCAAGTTTTGACGCTTTCGCCAGCGAGGTGGCACAGGTGCTGGCGCAGAAGTGGGGGCGAACCACCTTTGATTATTTACTGAACAACGCCGGGATCGGCCTTAACGTCCCCTTCGCCGAGACCAGCGAAGCGCAGTTTGACGAGCTGATGAACATCCAGTTCAAAGGGCCATTTTTCCTGACCCAGCGGCTGCTGCCCCTCCTGCAGGACGGGGGACGGATCCTCAACGTTTCCAGCGGCCTGGCGCGCTTTGCCCTGCCGGGCTATGCGGCCTACGCCGCGATGAAGGGGGCGATGGAGGTCCTGACCCGCTATCAGGCGAAAGAGCTGGGCGGGCGCGGTATTTCGGTGAATATCATTGCGCCGGGAGCCATCGAGACCGACTTTGGCGGCGGCGTGGTGCGCGATAACGCCGAGGTGAATCGGCATATCGCCGCCCAGACCGCGCTGGGGCGCGTCGGGCTGCCGGATGATATCGGCGACGCCATCGCCGCCCTGCTCAGCGATGAGCTGGCGTGGATGAACGCGCAGCGCGTGGAAGTCTCGGGCGGGATGTTCCTCTGAGCCAGACTGACGCCGGGCGGTGCGCTACGGCGCATCGCCCTCCCCACGCAGCCGACCGAACAGCCAGTCATTGTGCCAGCGGCCGTTCAGCCAGTAGTTCTCCCGCAACTCCCCCTCCAGCCGGAAGCCGGCTTTGAGCAACAACTGCTTAGACGCCTCGTTGCCGGCGGTGACGCTGGCGGTCAGGCGGCGGACGCCGCCGGTGGTAAAGGCGTAGTCGCACAGCGCGCGCAGCGATTCGTAGCCGTAGCCCCGGCCCTGCGCCGCCGGAGCGAAGAGAAAGCCGACCTCGGCAATGTCGCGCTGATGATGCTGGTAACCGGTCAGGCCGAGCGGGGTATGGGTGAGCCTGTCGCGCACCACCAGGCACAGCCAGTGTTCATCCCCCGGCGCCCACGGCGGCAGCCGCGAATCGAACGCCTCGCGGATGGCCGCCTGCGGCCGGGGGTCGGCGACGTAGAGCATGACCTGCGGATCCTGCTGCAGGGAAAGAAAAAACGACCAGTCGTCCAGCTGCAGCGGTGAGCAGCGCAGGCGCGGCGTCAGGAGTTCAGGCATAAGCGTCATTCCAGGCAGGGCGAATCCTCTGAACATAGCAGGAGAAAGCCGCCGGGAACAGCCCGACTAGGTTGGCTCACCGTACAGGCCAATCAGTCGGCGCACCACGCCGTTGGTCCAGCCAAAGCCATCCTGCAGGGGATACTCCCCGCCGCCACCCTCATGCGGGACGCCGGTGGCAATATGGTATTTCTCAATCAGCTTGTGATGCTGCTTGTAAAAGTGATTGACCGTCTGCAGCCAGCTCCAGGCAATCTCATCCCCCAGCGGATCCTGGCCGTAACGTTTAAATCCCTGGATCGCCATCCACTGCAGCGGCGCCCAGCCGTTAGGTTTATCCCACTGCTCACCGCTTTCATATTCGGTGGCCATGATCCCCCCGGGGGTGAGCAGGCGGGCCCGCACCGCATCGGCAAGGCGTTCTGCCTGCTCGTGAGTCGCCAGGCCGACGTAAAGGGTGACGATGCTGGCCGCGGAAAACAGCGCCAGCTGTTCACGGCGCCAGTCATAATCGCGGAAACAGCCGTTCTCATCATCCCACAGATAGCGGTTGACCGCCGCCCGCCGATCCTGAGCCTTCTGGCGGAAGGCCGCCTCTGTCTCGCGATCGCCCTTCAGGCCGGAGAGATTGGCGATGGTCGTCTCCAGCTTGAACAGGAAGGCGTTCAGGTCGATGGGGATAAACTGCGTCGTGCGGATGCTGGCCAGCCGCGTGATATCCCGCAGCCAGCGGCTGGAGTAGTCCCAGCCGGACGCGGCGCCCGCCCGCAGGTCGCGGTACACTTCATTGGCGGGCCGCCCGGAGTGTCGGGCGGTCTCCACGTCCTCGCGCCAGGACTCATCCCGCGGCGTGTCCCGGTCGTCCCAGTAGCGATTGAGCAGGGAGCCATCCGGCATACGCACCACGTGGCGATACGCCTGGTGCGGGATCAACGACTCGGCGCCGTCCATCCAGAAGGCGTGCTCCATCTTCAGATGGTCCAGATAGCGCTTCGCGCCGCGCACGCCATCCTCTTCAAAGAGTTCGACCATCAGGGCAAACACCGGCGGCTGCGATCGGCTGAGGTAGTAGGTGCGGTTGCCGTTCGGAATGTGACCGTAGGTTTCAATCAGCCAGGCAAAGTTATCGGCCATGCATTTCAGCAGATCTTCCCGGCCGCTCTCCGCCAGCCCCAGCATGGTGAAATAAGAGTCCCAGTAATAGGTTTCGCTAAAGCGACCGCCAGGCACAATATAGGCCTGCGGCAGCGCCAGTAGCGACGACCAGGGGATATGATCCTGAGGCTCGCGGGTCAGCACCGGCCACAGCTTATCGATGTGCTCTTTCAGCGTCAGGCTGGGGTCCGAGGTGTAGACGTCGGTCTGGTTCTCCGGCAGCCAGAAGTTGTCTTCAACGAACTGTCGCAGGTCGAAGTCGGGCTGACGTTTGACCTTGCGGTAGTTGCGCAGGATGTCCAGCGGATCGTGTTTCGGCGCGCAGTCGGGGAAGGTTTTGCTGTCGGCAAAGATGCGTGATTTCTGCACGTTGGTAAACAGCTCAAGATAGCGATCCGCCGGGGTAAGGGCATCGGACGCCGGAAGCCCCTCGATCACCTCAGGCTCCGGTTCAGCGTCTATCATCTCATCCAGCTTTAATTCGTACGGATCGGCTTCGTAGCAGGGATCGATGTCGATCCTTAACTCGTCGTCTTCAACGTGGCGTAATTTCTGGCTGAACATAGCGATACGGACCTCCGGATAGCGTGAGTTCGGGGCCGGGCATACCCGGCCTTGTCTATTAAGCGTAGACAGTCGCTTCGGTGAGTGTGAAGCAAACTGTGCGTGAGATCACGCTTTTCCGCCGAGAAGAAAAGCTGTCATTTTAAAGTATACTATTGATAAGTAATTAAAAATTGTACATCCTGGCACAGATGAAATTCGGAGCATTCATTATGCAACAAAATTTTATCCCGGCGCGCTCACTCCCACGCCGCCTCCAGCATCTCCAGCAGCTGTTCGCCGCTCAGGCTGACCGGATTGGCCTTCATTGATGAGGAGCTGCTGGCGGCCAGCGCCGCCGGTTCCAGCGCATCGCGCGCTACGCCGAGGTCGCGCAGGGTGCCAAGGCCAGCGCGATGGCTCCATTCCCGCAGACTGTCCCAGACCCGATCCACAGGGACGTCCAGCCCGTCGGCCAGCCAGCGGCGAACGTCGTTGAAGCGCTGGCGCAGGGCAGGGTCGCTTATCTGCGACTCATTGAGCGCCAGGCCAAACGGCAGCAGGCTGCCGCATAAAGCACCGTGCGAGGCGCGGCTCAGGCCGCCCAGCGGGCCGGCAAGGCCGTGGATCACTCCCAGCCCGGCGTTCGCCAGCGCCAGTCCACCGCACAGGCTGACCCAGGCCATCTCGTCGCGGCTGGCCGGACACTCTTGTTCCATCAGGATTTTCAGCGCGCGGATGCCCCGCGGGATCGCCTGCTGGCAGAGGGCATCGGTGAAGGGAGTGGCCCGGCTGCAGAGCCAGGGCTCGATCACCTGGGTCAGGGCATCGAGGCCGGAGCTCAGGGTGATGCTCCGCGGCGCGTTGTCGGTCAGCGCCGGGTCGACAATCGCCAGGTCAGGCAGCATTCGGTCGTCGCGCAGGCTCACTTTCCGCTGTTGTTCCGGGACGTTGATCACCGCATTTTTGGTGACCTCCGCGCCCGTCCCGGCGGTGGTCGGGATCGCCACGAACGGCAGCGGACTGGCTTCCAGCTGACGACCCGTTCCCACCACCTCCAGATAGTCGACCAGCGGGCCGGCGGCGGGCACCAGCGCCGCAATCGCCTTACCGGCGTCAATCACCGCGCCGCCGCCGAGGCTGACCACTGCCCGGACGCCTTTCTCGCGCGCCAGCTGGACGCCCTGCTCGATATCGATAAGCCAGGGTTCGCGGCTTATCGCCAGCATCGTGACCTCCAGCTGCAGCGCCTCCAGCTGATGGCGCAGAAACGCCGCCCGCTGCGGGCTGGCGCCATGCACCAGCAGAATGGGGCCGCCCTGCTGCGCCAGCCAGGGGGCAGCGCTCAGGGCCTGACCACGGCCAAAACGAATATTTGCGGGCATCAAAACGGTAAAAGGGGTCAACATGTCGGGTTCCTTTTCGGCAAACAGGCTGGAATCAACTATACACATTATCCACTACTCTGCCTTGTTGCTGGCTGGCAAGGCTGACAATAGAGTAGAGTGAAAGATCTCTCTTTTATGGCTGAGGAATCGCTGACAATGCTAACAATTCTGGGCAAACGCTCTTCAATCAATGTACGGAAAGTGTTGTGGACCTGCGAGGAAGCCGGGCTGGCGTACCAGCAGGAGGATTACGGCAGCGGATTTAAGCCTCTGGATACGCCTGAGTTTCAGCGCCTGAATCCTAACAGCCTGGTGCCGGTGCTGCTGGACGGTGACTTCGTGCTCTGGGAGTCGAACAGTATCTGCCGCTATCTGGCGCGGAAAGCGGAGCGCTGGGATCTGCTGCCCGCCGAGCCACAGCCCGCCGCCGAGGTGGAGCACTGGATGGACTGGCAGGCGACCGAGTTTAACACTGCCTGGCGCCATGCCTTTATGGGGCTGGTGCGTAAAGATCCGCGCTTTCAGGATCCGGCGGCGATTAAAGAGAGTATTGCCACCTGGACCCACTGCGTGCGCATTGTCGAAGCGCAACTGCAGCGTACCGGGGCGTGGATAGCCGGCGAGCGCTTCACTCTCGCCGATATCGTGCTGGGGCTGTCGGTGCATCGCTGGAAGATGACCCCTTTTGCCCATCCGGAGATGCCGGCCGTGGAACGCTGGTATATGGCGCTCAACCAGCGCCCGGCGTTTATGCGCCACGGCAATAACGGCGTGGCCTGAACATAAAAAAAGAAGCCCCTGGGGCTTCTTTTTATCATCCGGCGATCGCGTCTTAGCGCATGGTGACGAACTCTTCTGCCGCCGTCGGGTGAATGGCAACCGTGTTGTCGAAGTCTTTTTTGGTGGCGCCCATCTTCAGGGCCACCGCAAAGCCTTGCAGCATCTCATCCATCCCGAAGCCAATGCCGTGGATCCCGACAATCTTCTCTTCCGGGCCGACGCACACCAGCTTCATGCGGCACGGCTGGCGGTGCGAGGTGACGGCGGTGTACATCGCGGTGAAAGAGGATTTGTAGACCTTCACGGCATCGTCGCCGTACTGCTCGCGCGCCTGCGGCTCGGTTAAGCCGACGGTGCCGATAGGCGGGTGGCTGAAGACCACGGTCGGGATGTTGCTGTAGTCCAGATGCTCTTCCGGCTTGTTGTTAAACAGGCGTTCGGAGAGGCGACGGCCTGCGGCCACGGCCACCGGGGTCAGCTCGACGGCGCCAGTGTTATCGCCCACCGCGTAGATGCCCGGCACGTTGGTGTTCTGGAACTTATCAACGACGATGTAGCCTTTTTCGTTGGTTTTGACGCCAGTAGCCGCCAGGTCGAAGTTATCGGTCGCCGGTTCGCGGCCAATCGCCCAAATCAGGCAATCTACGGTCTGGCTGCGGCCATCTTCCAGCTCCAGCGTCAGGCTGCCGTCGGCATTCTTGACTACCGCTTTCGGGATCGCGTTGGTGTGGAGCTGCGGGCCTTCGGCGTTCATCACTTCCACCAGGGTCTCCACGATCAGCGGATCGAAGCTGCGCAGCGGCGCGTGTTTACGCACGAACAGGTGCGTTTCGGCGCCGAGGCCGTTAATCACCCCCGCCAGCTCAACGGCGATATAGCCCGCGCCGACCACCGCCACGCGCTTCGGCAGCGCCGGCAGTTCAAAGAAACCGTCGGAATCAATACCGTATTCCACACCCGGAATATTCGGGTGGCTCGGCCGGCCGCCGGTGGCGATCAGGATATGGTCAGCGGTGATCGTCTCGCCGTTCACTTCCACGGTATGGGCATCGACAAAGCGCGCGAAGCCTTTGATCACGTCGACGTTGTTCTTACCCAGTACGTTGTCGTAGGAGGTATGGATGCGGTCGATGTAGGCGCTACGGCTGGCGACCAGCTTCTCCCAGTCGAAATGGTTGATGGTGGTATCGAAACCGTAGTCCGGGCCGTAAAGATGAATCGCTTCGCGGATCTGCGCCGCATGCCACATTACTTTTTTCGGCACGCAGCCGACGTTGACGCAGGTGCCGCCCAGTTCTTTGGCTTCAATCAGCGCGCACTTCTGGCCGTACATGGCCGCGCGGTTAATCGAGGCGATACCGCCGCTACCGCCGCCGATGGCGAGGTAATCATAATGTTTGCTCATGCCCATATGTCCTTAATCGTTGATTGCCGCGATTGTAGCGCGAGGCTTAAAAGGTTCCACCGATGGTTGCGATTACTCCGGTACGATCCAACTGACGGTGGCGTGGCCGGTGCCGGCCGGAACCAGCTTGCTGTGCAGCCACGGCAGCACATTGTTCATCTGCTGCTCCAGCTTCCACGGCGGGTTGATGACGATCATCCCGGAGGCGGTCATGCCGCGCTGGTCGCTGTCCGGACGCACCGCCAGCTCGATTTGCAGAATTTTGCGAATGCCGGTGGCTTCTAACTCTTTGATCATGCGTTTGATCTGTGCGCGCAGCACGACCGGATACCACAGGGCGTAGGTGCCGGTGGCGAAGCGTTTGTAGCCTTCGTGGATCCCGGTTACCACCGCCTGATAGTCGGTTTTGATTTCATACGGCGGGTCGATCAGAATCAAACCGCGGCGTGATACCGGCGGCAGTTTGGCTTTCAGCTGCTGGTAGCCATCGGCTTTATCGACGCGCGCGCGGCTGTCTTTCTGGAACTCGGCGCGCAGCAGCGGGAAGTCGCTCGGGTGCAGCTCGGTCATCTGCAGGCTGTCCTGCTCGCGCAGCAGCTGGCGGGCGATCAGCGGAGAGCCAGGGTAGTAGCGCAGCTGGCCATTACGGTTGAAGTGTTCGACCACGGAAATATACGGCTCCAGCTCTGCCGGCAGGTCGTCCTGCTGCCAGATGCGGGCGATGCCTTCGAGATACTCGCCCGTACGCTCGGCGTGCTCGCCGCTCAGCTGATAGCGGCCCGCGCCAGCGTGGGTGTCCAGGTAGAGAAACGGTTTTTCTTTCTCTTTCAGCGCTTCGATGATCAGGCTCTGAACGGTGTGTTTGAGGACGTCGGCGTGGTTGCCTGCGTGAAAGCTGTGGCGATAACTGAGCATGGATACAGAGATTCCGGGAAGTAAACAAGTTAACCGATAGTTTACCGCAGATCGGCCGAGATTACCGCTGCGCCGCCGCGCTGTTTCATTTCTGCCAAAAGCGTTGCAAAACATAACGCTGTCATAAAAACGTCAAACGGCCGCGCTAGCGTCGGGTGCAGGCAAGGTAATTATCTGAATAAAAGGAAAAATAATGAAAAGGCAACTCTCACTGCTGGCCGTCGCGCTGCTGCTGGCGCAACCGGTTCTGGCCAAAGACATCCCGCTGGACAGGGCGGCGGCCCTCGCCAATAGCGTGACGCCGGCTGCCTCCAGCCAGGCGTATGACGATCTTGAGCAACAGGGGCTGACGCAGCTACGTCACGCTCTGCAGGGGGATGCCGCCACGCTGACCCGCGATCGGCTGGCGCACACGAAACAAAACAAAACTCAGGCCGATACCGCCTGGCTGAAGGCCAGCGGCTATGACTTCCAGACCCGGGCCAACCAGCAGGCGGGTATTGCGCTGTTGTCGGCGTTCAGCACCCTGCCGGAGACCGTCGTGAAGCAGAATCTGGCGACGGTGACTAGCATCAATCGCGATGCCGCGCAGACGACACGCCGTCAGGCGCTGGTAGATGCGGAAGGGATTAGCTACCTCTACTTCCTCAGCGATGCGCTGGGGCCGCGGCTGGGCAAAGCGTTTCTGACCGCCTATGACCAGGGCGCGCTGGGGAAAGCGGCAGCATTGATCAAAGCCTCGGAGGTCAGCACCGGCGAGGCGAAAAAGCACTTCAACAATCCGCGGCCGTTTCTGGTTCAGGGCAACACCATTCACCTGGTGCCTGACGATGTGGTGGTGAAGGATAACCAGCCCTATACCGCCGACGGCGGCTCGTTCCCCAGCGGCCACACCAACACCGGCTATACCGATGCGCTGCTGCTGGCGGCGATGATCCCGGAGCGCTACGACGCGCTGGTAACCCGCGGCGCCCGCTATGGCTACTCGCGCATCGTGCTGGGCGTCCACTATCCGCTGGACGTGATCGGCTCGCGGATGGTGGCCGAGCGCAACGTGGCCCATTATCTTAACGATCCGCACTACCGGGTATTATTTAACGAAGCTCGCGATCAGCTGCGCGCCGCGCTGGCGAAAGCCTGCGGCACATCGCTTGCTGAGTGCGCGAAGAGCAGCGTGAAAGACGATCCCTGGCGCGATCCGGCGATGCGTGATTTCTCTCGTTTCACCATGACCTACGATCTGCCGCAGCAGAAGGGGCCGCAGCCGCGTCTGCAGGTGCCTGAGGGGGCGGAAGTACTGCTGGAGGCTGCCCTGCCGCAACTGTCAGCGGCCCAGCGTCGGGCGTTGATGGTCAACACCGCGCTGCCGGCGGGTTACCCCCTTTCCGGCGCCACCCCCGAACAGCAGTTCTGGCAGCGGCTGAATCTGTCGGCGGCCTGGGAGATGGCGCAAAAAAGGCATTAATGCGGTTTCCGGCACGCTGCACCGCGTGTCGGCCTTTTCCCGCAACGGGCGGACTTATCGCAGCAATACCCAGGATGACGCACCGCCCGTCATTGAAATTCCCCCAACTATCCCCCATTCTAGATCTCATGCATAAGCGCCGGACGCGCGCTTCATTCACCCTTTTCAACAGGACAGCGCATATGACCAATCCATTACTGACGCCTTTTTCCCTGCCGCCTTTTTCTGCGATCAAACCGGAACACGTGGTCCCTGCGGTCACCAAAGCGCTGGATGATTGCCGGGCCGCGGTGGAAAGCGCGGTGGCGCACGGCGCGCCGTATAGCTGGGAAAATCTTTGCCAGCCGCTGGCGGAAGTGGACGATGTGCTGGGACGCATCTTCTCGCCAGTCAGCCATCTGAATTCGGTAAAAAACAGCCCGGAACTGCGCGAAGCTTACGAACAGACCCTGCCGCTGCTCTCCGAGTACAGTACCTGGGTTGGCCAGCATGAAGGGCTGTATAAAGCCTACCGCGACCTGCGCGATGGCGATAACTACGCCACGCTGAATACTGCGCAGAAAAAAGCGGTTGATAATGCGCTGCGCGATTTTGAATTATCCGGTATTGGCCTGCCGCCGGAGGCGCAGAAACGCTACGGTGAAATCGCCGCGCGCCTCTCTGAGCTGGGCAACCAGTACAGCAACAACGTCCTCGACGCCACCATGGGCTGGAACAAGCTGGTGACCGACGTCGCCGATCTGGCCGGTATGCCGGAAAGCGCGCTGGCCGCCGCTCAGGCTCAGGCCCAGGCGAAAGAGCAGGAAGGGTATCTGCTGACCCTGGATATCCCGAGCTACCTGCCGGTGATGACCTACTGCGACAACCAGGCGCTGCGCGAAGAGATGTACCGCGCCTACTCCACGCGTGCCTCCGATCAGGGGCCGAACGCCGGTAAATGGGATAACAGCCCGGTGATGGCGGAGATCCTCGCTCTGCGCCATGAGCTGGCGCAGCTGCTGGGCTTTGACAGCTATGCCTTTAAATCCCTCGCCACCAAAATGGCAGAGGATCCACAGCAGGTGCTCGACTTCCTCACCGACCTGGCAAAACGCGCCCGTCCGCAGGGCGAAAAAGAGCTGGCCCAGCTGCGTGCCTTCGCCAAAGCCGAGTTTGGCGTTGATGAACTGCAGCCGTGGGACATTGCCTACTACAGCGAAAAACAGAAGCAGCACCTCTACAGCATCAGCGATGAGCAGCTCCGCCCCTATTTCCCGGAAAACAAAGCCGTTAACGGCCTGTTCGAAGTGGTTAAGCGCATTTACGGCATTACCGCTAAAGAGCGTACCGATGTCGATGTGTGGCATCCGGAAGTGCGCTTCTTCGAGCTGTATGACGAACACAACGAGCTGCGCGGCAGCTTCTATCTTGACCTGTATGCCCGCGAACATAAACGCGGCGGGGCGTGGATGGACGACTGCGTCGGCCAAATGCGTAAACTGGATGGTTCCCTGCAGAAGCCGGTCGCCTACCTGACCTGTAACTTCAACCGCCCGGTCAACGGCAAACCGGCGCTGTTCACCCACGACGAAGTGATTACCTTGTTCCACGAGTTCGGCCACGGTCTGCACCACATGCTGACCCGCATTGATACCGCCGGCGTTTCCGGCATCAGCGGGGTGCCGTGGGATGCAGTCGAACTGCCGAGCCAGTTTATGGAAAACTGGTGCTGGGAGCCGGAAGCGCTGGCGTTTATCTCCGGTCATTATGAAACCGGTGAACCGCTGCCGCAGGAGCTGCTGGAGAAAATGCTGGCGGCGAAAAACTACCAGGCGGCGATGTTTATTCTGCGCCAGCTGGAGTTCGGCCTGTTCGATTTCCGCCTGCATGCGGAATACAAGCCGGAGCAGGGGGCGAAAATTCTTGAGACCCTGGCCGAGATTAAAAAGCAGGTCGCTGTGGTGCCGGGCCCGACCTGGGGCCGTTTCCCGCATGCGTTCAGCCACATCTTCGCCGGCGGCTATGCGGCAGGTTACTACAGCTACCTGTGGGCCGACGTGCTGGCGGCGGACGCCTTCTCACGCTTCGAAGAAGAGGGGATTTTCAACCGCGAAACCGGTCAGTCGTTCCTCGACAATATCCTGAGCCGCGGTGGTTCCGAAGAGCCGATGGTGCTGTTCAAACGCTTCCGCGGCCGTGAGCCGCAGCTGGACGCGATGCTGGAGCACTACGGGATCAAGGGTTAAGTCTGCGGTGAAGATCTGCTTAATTGATGAAACAGGCGCCGGAGACGGCGCCTTATCTGTTTTAGCCGCCCGCTGGGGGCTGGAGCAGGATGAAGATAACCTGATGGCGCTGGTGCTGACGACGGAGCATCTGGAGCTGCGTAAGCGCGATGAGCCCAAACTTGGCGGCATCTTCGTCGACTTTGTCGGCGGGGCGATGGCCCACCGGCGCAAGTTTGGCGGCGGCCGCGGTGAAGCGGTCGCCAAAGCGGTGGGTATTAAAGGTGATTACCTGCCGGATGTCGTCGACGCCACCGCCGGGCTGGGACGCGATGCCTTCGTGCTGGCGTCGGTCGGTTGCCGCGTGCGAATGCTGGAGCGTAATCCGGTGGTCGCCGCGCTGCTCGACGATGGCCTGGCGCGCGGCTATGCCGATGCGGAAATTGGCGGCTGGCTGGAGGAGCGGCTGCAGCTGATCCACGCCTCCAGCCTGACGGCGCTGACCGATATCACCCCGCGTCCGCAGGTGGTGTACCTCGATCCGATGTTCCCGCATAAGCAGAAAAGCGCGCTGGTGAAGAAAGAGATGCGCGTCTTTCAGTCGCTGGTGGGGCCCGATTTAGACGCCGATGGCCTGCTGGCCCCGGCGCGCCAGCTGGCGACCAAACGGGTGGTGGTGAAGCGCCCGGATTACGCGCCGCCGCTGGCGGAGGTCGCCACGCCGAACGCGGTGGTGACCAAAGGGCATCGGTTTGATATTTACGCCGGTACGCCGGAGTAATATTACGCCGTGGTGGTATCTCCCGGATAGCGGCGCAACGCGCCTTATCCGGGCTACCGAATTGTCGCCCGGCTCAGCGTAGCGCAAGCCGGGAACCGCAATATCTGAACAAACGGCGCCAGCGCGGATCGGCCATCTTAAACGGTTACTCGGCGCTGGCCGGGGTATTAATCATCCGGTTCAGCCACGGCACCATCAGCGCCATCACCACCGTGACGCCCAGCGTCACCAGGCCAATTTTACTGAACACATTGGTATAGACCGGCAAGGTCTGCAGCGGATCGGTAATGTTTTCCGGCACTGCGGTGAAGGTCGCCACATAGCCGCCCAGCAGGAACGCGGCGGCCTGGGTCAGAAACCACATCCCCAGAATAAAGCCCATCAGATGCTGCGGCACCAGCGCGGCAACCATCGCCAGCCCCAGGGCGCTGATCAGCAGTTCGCCCAGGCTCTGGAACAGATAGACCAGCACAATAAACCACGGCGAGGTTAATCCCTGGGCGTCGGCAAACCACATCCCGGCGGCTGCGGCGGTCAGGAAGCCCAGCGCGCAGAGCAACATCCCGAGGGTAAACTTCACCGGCATGGTCAGGTCTTTCCCTTTGTGACCGAGATGGGTGTAGATCGCCGCCAGCACCGGACTGGCAACCACCACCCAGAAGGGATTGAGCGCCTGGAAGCTGACCGGATTGATGGTAAAGCCCAGGATCTCATGATGGACGTTGTTGATGGCGAAGAAGTTCAGCGAGGTCGGCATCTGGGCATACAGAATGTAGAACAACACCGCCTCGATCATCAGGATAAAGGCGACGAACATTTTGTTGCGTCCGGTTTTATCGAGGCGAAACGCTTCGCGGAAAAAGAACGCAATGACCACGATCGACAGGACAATCAGCACCAGGTTGGCGACCATCACGTTATGCATCAGCCAGGCGCAGAGAAAAATCATTACCACCGTCCCGGCCAGCACCAGCGCCAGATTGCGCAGGCTGAGGGGGCGATGATCCGGCTCGGAGCCAATATCTTTCACCATCCCGCGGCAGGCGAAGTAGACCAGCAGCGCGATAATCAGCCCCGCGCCGCACAGGTTATAGGTCACGGCATAGCCAAACTTTTCGGCGATCACCGGCGCCAGCGAGAGCGACAGCAGTGAACCGATGTTTATCGACATATAAAACAGGGTAAACGCCCCGTCGAGACGGGCGTCTTTAGGCGGATAGCATTTTGACAACAGGCTCGCCGGGTTGGCTTTAAACAAACCGTTGCCGACGGCGATGGTGCCGAGAGCGATAAAGATCAGCTGCGGTTTCAGCAGCGACATCCCGGTCATAAAGTAGCCGATAGCCAGCACAATGGCGCCGAGCACCAGCGTGCGTTTGGTCCCCAGCAGATGGTCGCCCACGTAGCCGCCGATGGAGATCAGCCCGTAAACCAGCGCCGCGAAGGCGCCGAAGGTGATAAAGGCCTGTTCCTGAGAGAAGCCCAGCTGTTTGACAAAGAAGACCGCCAGGATCCCCTGAACGCCGTAATAGCCAAAACGTTCCCAGAGCTCCACAAAGAAGATCATGAAGAACGGACGAGGTTGCTGCAGCAAGCCCGTAGGTGCAGTTGTATTCATATTCCTTCGCCTTGTTTTACTTTCCCAAAAAGTATGAACGCGTATGCCAGAACGCGCCGAAAATGTCTGATAACTCGCCATGCTGCGGTTATTGGCTTAATGAATAGATTATTATATAGATGTTTTGGCTAATAACTGGTTGATCACACTAATTGAATGGCGATTTTATGGCTTTAATCTCTGCCATGCGGTGAGGGGAAAGCGAAAATAAAGACGCCCGCATCGGCGGGCGTCTTACGCGGATAAAACGGGAAGGTTATTCGTCTTCTTCGTCGCGCAGCGGGACGATCAGCATGTCGACATGGACGGTGTTGATCAGCTGGCGGGCAGAAGACATCAGCTTGCTCCAGAAGTCCTGATGGTGGCCGCAGACCACCAGATCCATATCATATTTTTTAATCGCATCGACCAGCACCTGGCCGAGGTCGCCGCTGCCGCTCAGGGTCTCGGTGATCGGGTAGCCCGCGTTGGTGGAGAGCTCGGTCAGCGCGTGATGGGTCTCTTCGGAGATGCGTTTTTGCATGTCGCCGAGGTTAACGTCAATCAGCCCGGTGTAGAGGTCGGAGTAATTCACATCCACGTGGATCAGGGACACTTTTGCGTTATACGGGCGGGCCATAGAAACGGCTTTTTCAACCAGTACTTTACTCTCCGGGGACAGGTCTACTGCAATAAGAATATGTTTGTAAGCCATAGTGTTACTCCTTCCATAAGTTTGTCGATGACCATTGGACCTGACAGCTGGCGCTGCCGTTTCGCCCGCGTCCTGCGTGCTACATTCGCGGGAGGGTAGCCTTTAAGGACTTCATTGTAGAAGATATTTCCTACCTTATAGCGCCCCCCGCACTCCGTCAATGCACTGGGTTCACCTAAAAGTTAAACAAATTTATCCGTCTTACGTATTGATAACGAATAACCTTGTGGTAAAAAAATTAATGGATCTCCTACACTATTTAATGAGCCGGTCGGAAAAATAAATGTGATCGGAATCGCACTCTTTACGGTATCGTCGTGGGTTATTTGGGGAGCGGTAGCCGCGGAGGATTTCTCCGTGGGCGGGTCGCCGGGGAGGAGGTATGATCAGCACTATTGCGCTGTTTTGGGCCCTGTGTGTCGTTTGTGTGGTGAATATGGCACGCTACTTCTCATCGTTGCGTGCATTATTGGTGGTGCTACGTGGTTGCGATCCCTTGCTCTATCAGTATGTTGATGGCGGCGGCTTTTTTACCTCGCATGGGCAGCCCAGCAAACAGATGCGGCTGGTGTGGTATATCTACGCCCAGCGTTACCGTGACCATCACGATGATGAATTTATTCGTCGCTGCGAACGTGTCCGTCGTCAGTTTATCCTGACCAGCGCGCTGTGCGGTCTGGTGGTGGTGAGCCTGATTGCGCTGATGATCTGGCACTAACGACATCTTCGGGATAAAAAAACGGGCCAGCAAGCTGACCCGTTTTGATCGAATGACGTTTAAATCAGTTTCAGGGAGAGCCAGTAAAGGACGCCTGAAAGGATAATCGCTGCCGGAAGGGTCAACACCCAGGCCATCAGGATGCTGGTCACGGTCTTTTTCTGCAGACCACCGCCATCCACCAGCATTGTCCCCGCCACCGAGGAGGAGAGCACGTGGGTGGTGGAAACCGGCATTCCGGTGTAGCTCGCCAGACCGATAGAAACCGCTGCGGTCATCTGTGCCGACATCCCCTGAGCGTAGGTCATGCCCTTCTTACCAATCTTCTCGCCGATGGTGGTCGCCACGCGGCGCCAGCCGATCATGGTGCCGATACCTAACGCCAGCGCGACCGCCATAATAATCCAGATTGGCGCGTACTCGATGGTGCTCAGCATATCGGTTTTCAGTTTCTTCAGCAGACGCTGGTCGTCAGCGCTGACGTCCGGCAGCTTCGCCACTTTATCAGTGGTGTCGGAGATGCAGAGCATAATGCGACGCAGCTGACCGCGCTGATCCGGTGACAGTGAATCGTAGGTTTCAACGCCGGTCAGCATAGTCTTCACGCGGTCAAGCGCGTTGATAGTATTTGCTGGATGGCAATGAAACTCACCGTTGGCCGCGGTATTGGTATCCGGAGACGGAACCAGTTGGTCAACACCGGTGGCTTTCTTCAGCAGGTCAGGGCGCTGCTGGAAGAAGGTTTCCACGTTGTTGACCGCATCGCGGGTACGAGTGATTTCGTAACCGGAGGCGTTCATATTCACCACGAAGCCCGCCGGGGCGACGCCAATCAGCACCAGCATCACCAGACCAATGCCTTTCTGTCCATCGTTGGCGCCGTGGGAGAACGACACGCCGATAGCGGACAGGATCAGGGCGATACGGGTCCAGAACGGCGGTTTTTTCTTACCGTCTTTCTTTTCACGCTCTGCGGGGGTCAGGTGGATACGCGCGCGTTTTTTGGTACCGCTCCAGTAGCGACGGAGAATGAAAATCAGGCCGCCCGCAATCACCAGACCGACGATCGGCGAGATGATAAGCGAAGCAAAAATGCCGATGACTTTCGGGATATTCAGCGCATCAACCACTGAAGTACCGGTCATTAGCGCATTGGTTAAACCAATACCGATGATGGCGCCAATCAGGGTGTGAGAACTGGAGGCCGGGAGGCCGAAATACCAGGTGCCGAGGTTCCAGATGATCGCCGCCAGCAGCATAGAGAACACCATGGCGAGGCCATGTGCGGAACCCATGTTAAGCAGCAGATCGGTGGGCAGCATATGCACAATGGCATAGGCTACGCTGAGACCGCCCAGCAGAACGCCGAAGAAGTTGAAGAGCGCCGCCATCGCCACAGCAAGCTGCGACCGCATTGCGCGAGTGTAGATAACCGTAGCCACCGCGTTTGCGGTATCATGGAAACCGTTAATCGCTTCGTAAAACAGTACAAAAGCTAAAGCAAGCAATAATAATAGTCCGGTATGTAAATCCAGACCGGCAAATAAATGTAGCATAGGACGTTACGCCATTTTGAGGACATGAACGCGGCGCATTATCAGTGACTTTAGCGGCGCGGGCAAAGTGAAATATAGACTTTTTTTGATTTTCTTCCTGTTTAGGTTTTACCCTGTTGGGAGTAATCCTATATCTTTCAATGATGTATCTAATGCGGGATTTTTCCCGCTGGTGTGACCAGAGTGAAATATTTACAAAACCCGACAATTGGGGAACGAGGAACGCGGTGTGGAAAGGTTTGATGCCATTGTCGTTGGCGCCGGAGCGGCGGGAATGTTTTGCGCAGCGCAGGCGGGCCAGCTCGGCTGCCGCGTCCTGCTGCTCGATAACGGCAAAAAGCCGGGACGAAAAATTCTGATGTCCGGCGGCGGCCGCTGCAACTTTACCAACATGTATGTTGAGCCGGCGGCCTATTTGAGCCAAAACCCGCATTTTTGCAAATCTGCCCTGGCGCGCTACACCCAGTGGGACTTTATCGAGCTGGTCGGCAAATATGGCATCGCCTGGCATGAGAAGACGCTCGGCCAGCTGTTTTGTGATGTTTCGGCGGAGCAGATCGTCAATCTGCTGCTCGCGGAATGCGAAAAGGGCGACGTGCAGATCCGCCTGCGCAGCGAAATCCTCAGCGTCGAGCGAGATGAACAAGGCTACCGGCTACAGGTGAACGGCGAAACGCTGATGACCAAAAAGCTGGTGATTGCCTCCGGCGGTCTGTCGATGCCGGGGCTCGGCGCCTCGCCGTTTGGCTACAAGGTGGCCGAGCAGTTCGGCCTGAAGGTGCTGCCGACCCGCGCCGGGCTGGTGCCGTTTACCCTGCATAAGCCGCTGCTCGAGCAGCTTCAGGTGCTCTCCGGTGTTTCGGTGCCTTCTACCATTACCGCCGAGAACGGCACCCTGTTCCGCGAAAATCTGCTGTTTACCCATCGTGGCCTTTCCGGGCCGGCGGTGCTGCAGATATCCAGCTACTGGCAGCCCGGCGAGTTCGTCACTGTTAACTTGTTGCCGGACTGCAATCTTGAGGACTTCCTTAACGAGCAGCGCAGCGCGCATCCCAACCAGAGCCTGAAAAATACCCTGGCGATGCAGCTGCCGAAGCGGCTGGTGGAGTGTTTGCAGCAGCTGGGACAGATACCTGATGTGACACTGAAGCAACTGAACGTTCGCGATCAGCAGACGCTGGTGGAGACACTGACCGCCTGGCGCGTGCAGCCGAACGGCACCGAAGGCTACCGGACGGCGGAGGTGACCCTCGGCGGCGTGGATACCAACGAACTTTCGTCACGTACCATGGAGGCGCGTAAGGCGTCGGGTCTCTACTTTATCGGCGAAGTGATGGACGTCACCGGCTGGCTCGGCGGCTATAACTTCCAGTGGGCGTGGTCAAGCGCCTGGGCCTGCGCGCAGGCGCTGGTGGAAGGGTAACGGCGGTTTTATTCCGGCGGACAGGTTCGGTTTATCCGCTGATGTTATGTTGCTTCAGTTTACGCCACAGGGTGGTAGGACTGATGCCGAGGATGGCCGAGGCTTTGGTTCTGTCGCCATCCGTTTTTTCAATCACGCTCGCGATCAGCTGTTTCTCCTGTTTTTTTAGCAGATCGCTCTCATCCGCGACCACCGCGAGGTCAGTCACAAGAGACACGCCCTGGTGACAGGGCGATGAGAGGTGACTGATCTGCTGCAATACCGCTTTATCCACCGTATTACCCTCCAGCAAGACGATGAGGCGATAAATGACCGCCTGCAGCTCACGGATATTGCCTGGCCAGTCATAGTTCTGTAAGCAGTTCACGGCATCCGGGGTAAAGGTGAGGTGCTTGTTCTGTTGCTGCAGAAGATGGTGAATCAGCACCATAATATCTTCAGGTCTTTCGCGTAATGGCGGGAGCTGCAGTTCAAGGATATTGATTCGGTAATAGAGATCCTGGCGGAACTCCCCGCTGGCGATGAGCTGACCCAGATCTTTATTGCTGGCGGTGATCAGGCGAAAATCGGCTGAGAGCAGGCTGTCGCCACCAAGACGGGAAAATTGCTTCTCCTGCAATACGCGCAGCAGCTTCACCTGGACCGACAGCGGGGCCTCACTGATCTCATCGATAAATACCGTTCCGTTAGTGGCCATTTCAAAGACCCCGGGTTTGCCTCCCTTCCGCGCATTGGTAAATGCGCCTTCGGCATAACCGAAAAGTTCACTTTCCAGCAGGCTCTCCGGAATAGCCGCGCAGTTGATGGCGATAAAAGGACCATGGCTGCGGGCGCTGACGTGATGAATACTCTGAGCAAACAGTTCCTTCCCCGTGCCGGTATCCCCTAAGAGATGGACCGGAAGATCATGCTGAGCGCACAGCCTGGCTTTTCGTATCACCTGATGCATGATCGGCGATTGCGTAATAATATTGTCAAAAGAATAGCTGGTGGCATAGCCGCGTAATTTACTTTTTTTACTGTTAGTCTGCTGCCAGAGTGTGCTTTCCTGGCTTAAGCCAGTGATAATGGCATAGGTGTTTTGGCGATTGGAAAAATGACGGACTGAGATACAAACAAGTGTGCCATTAATTTCGATAGTTTGCTCTTTGATGTTGGACTCATTAATCATGCTGGCATAGATATCTTTAAAAGCTTCTTTTTTAAAGATTTTGTCACCCACCTGACATTGAAATAAGGTCATGCCGATAGCATTGATATTAATGATTTCACCCAGTTGATCAACACACATAATGCCTTCGCGTGATTGATTCAATGCCGCATGGCTCATGACTAACTTTAAATTTTCCCGATTAATATATTTTAGTAAGCCATGAGCTTCATTAATGGCTTGTTCAATGGAATTATTGTCGGCGTCGCCTTCAATAACGTTGAGATTGTATTTCTTGGCCATTTCGGCGACAGTCAAACCACCAATGACCATATGATAACCATTTTCTGACAGATTTTTTATAACATTTTCAATATCATGGTGATTGTAAACCTGGCAGATTTTAAACTCGTCGTTGGTCATGCTTTGGTAATGCCGCAGCGCCCGGCAAAACTGAGGGAAACCAATGGCGGCAATTTTCTGTGATTTATTCTTGGCTTCCTGCAGGATGCGGTATACGCCATGAAAATCATGGGCAATTTCGATAACCGGAATAGGGATGTTATTGCGAAGCAGGGCCGCAGTGCCGCCCCGGCTAATAATGATTCTGGTGCCGGACTGGATCATTTCATTAGCTTTATTGAGAACGTCAGAATAACGAAATTCATAGACGGGAATTTCCAGTTTACGCTCAATAAGAACATTCATTATCCGTTGGGTAATGGTGCTGGAAACTGAGAAGATGACAATTTCATTATTCTTCATACATTATTCACTTATCGGCTCAGGATTGGCTAAAATCATTATAATTTTAAGGCGCAGATAAATAATGACGAAGGTCATAGAAGAGGGGTTTTATCATACCAGCCATACGCCTGGAAAGGCGTATGGCTGGTGGCTTGCGAATTAGAAACGCAGACGGCGATAAACAATCTGTCCGTTACAGATAGTGGCGCAGTTATCGAGGTAGCAATCACCCTCCAGGGTTTTTCCCCGGGTATCTTCAAAGGTGATCTTATCTTTGCGTAATTTCACAATGGAAATATCGGCAATAGCGTTTGCCGCCAGGGTACCAATCTGCCCCTGCATTTTCATCAGGCGAGCCGGCGTGGCGGTCACGGCGCGGATAACGTCAAAGAACGGCATGCCCATATTGAGATATTTCGACATCACATGCAGCAGGCTATAGACCTTATCAGTACGCAAGCTATTGCGCAGGGTTAAATCGGTACTGATGATATCAGGGTAGAATCCCTGCTCCATCGCCGATTGCGCCACCTTGAAATCAAAGTGGGCGACACCGTTTGAACAATCGAAGATCACCCCCCGGGACTGTGCTTCTTTGATGGCGGCATACACCAGCCCTTGTTCGTTGAGAATGGAATGACCGGTACCGTGGAAACAGTGCGCATAGATGTCACCCTCTTCAAAATAGCGGATCAGTTCATCGGCGCACAACAGGGAGTCGGTGACATGCACGCAAATCGAGGTTTCCAGTTTGCGTGCGAGGGCGACCGTGGCTAACAGCGGATCGCTGGCATACTGTCTGCCTCGGGCGATATCCTGGCTATAGCGTAATTTCAAACCCAGGATGTTGTCTCTATTGTCATTCAGCGTCTGGGCAATTTTTTCCTCGTTGTAATTGGCCGGATTGGTATTTTCAAGGTAGCCGGTGGGCCCGCCACCGAGGGTGGAGAGGCCAACATTGACCACGTTTAAATAGCTCTTAATTTTCACCATCGCCGGATGGATCACGCTATTACGAAATAGCGAATAGTTGACCCATCCGCTGCTCCCGGCATCGACCATGCTGGTGACGCCGTTGGGTAAACAGACGATATCAGGGTTAACGCTAATCGCCGTTCCGCCATGGAAAACATGGCCATGAAAATCGATGAGGCCGGGAAGAATGATACAGCCCGACGCATCAATAACGGTTTCAGCCTGCAGGTCGCTATGATGAGAAATATCAACGATGCGGTTACCCTTAATACCAATATCGGCGTTGATATAAGTACGGTTTTCAATATCGGCGATCTGACCGTTTTTAATGACTATATCCAGTTTCATTTTATGCTCCTGTCAGATGCCGATAAGCTTCCAGTAAGGAATACCGATTAAGAAGAAGATTAACACGTTCACCACAACCATAATGGTGCCGAGCATCCAGAAGGTTTTCTGTGGCACGTAGCCGCTGGAGAAGGTAAATACACCAGCCCCATTGCCATAGTGGGTCAATAACGCGCCATAGCCTGCGGAGAAGGCCAGGGAGAGCGCGACGTACATCGGATGTGCCTGCGTGGTCATACCCAGGGTAAAAAGCACCGGATAGAAAGAGACCACAAAGGCGCTGTTTGAGACGAAGAAATAGCGGACCGCAAGGCTGATAAACACCAGCACGGCAATCGCGCTGATTTCACTCAAATGCGAGAGATCGAGATAATTTTTAATCACGTCGACCAGGTAAACATAGAAGCCCCCTTTTGACAGCGCCACCGCGCAACCGTAGAAGGCGCCGTACCAGACAAAGGTCTGCCAGGCTGATTTTTCGCTGACCACGTCATTCCAGCTCAGGACGCCGAAAAGCAGCAGACAGGCGAGGAAGGCGAGCCCTACCGGAATAAAGGCAATACCGGTGATAGACCCGGTCATCCAGCCTAACACGCCGAGAATAAAGAACACGATCAACAGCTTCTCTTCGCGTTTGACCGGGCCTAATTCATTGAGGCCTTTTTCCGCAATTTCGTTCACGTTCTCAATAACTTTGAGTTCCGGGGCATAGATTTTATACAGGATCCAGGGCGCCAGAATGAGCACCAGTCCCGCCGGGACAACGGCGGCTTTAAACCAGGTCATCCACTCAAGATTGACCTTCATAATTTCATTGGCTAATGAAACGGTGATCGAGTTGGTGGCCATCCCGGTCAGGAACAGGCTGGAGGTCCCCATCGAGACGACGTACATCAGGATAGTCAGATAGGCACCGATTTTGCGGCTACCGTCGTCGGGCTTCGAGCCAAGCGCTTCGGCGATATTCCTGAAAATGGGGTAGGTAATCCCTCCCGAACGCGACATGTTTGAACCGGTCGCCGGGGCCAGCACCGTGTCGGTGACCATCATCAGATAGCCGAGCGTCAGGGTATTTTTGCCGTAGCGTTTGAGTAATAGATAAGCAATGCGTTTACCTAACCCGGTAATGACAAACGCTTTGCAAATAATAAAAGCGCTGATAATAAACCATACCATCGGGCTGCCAAATCCAGCGAATAGTGGACCGGGGTCGAGTACCAGAGAGGCGAATCCCAGAATAATCAGCATAATCACCGCGTCGGTAAACGGGCGTAAAACCAAGCCACAGAGCATGGCCAGATAAATGCCAACCATATGCCATGTCGGGGCGGCAACGCCTTCCGGATGCGGTATTATCCAAAATAAAACAGGGAAAAAGATAATCGGCAAGAGTTTTAAATAAAGCATTTTTGTTACCTTTGCTTTAAGGCCACGGCAGATAAACCACCGTGGCTTATATTATTTAATCGAATTAACGATACGTGTCGTCGATATATTCGACGCCCGTTGCATCCAGCGATTTTTTAACCCATTGACGATTGGCGGTACCGTTTTTGGCGGCGTCCACTTTGCTGGCATCGAATTTGGCGTACTCTTTCGCTTTATCCAGCACCGTTTCTGCATCGCTCAGTGGGATGACAATGACGCCATCCGCATCGCCGACAATTAAATCGCCAGGGCAGACAGCGACGCCGCCCACGGCAATGGGGGTATTCACTTCCCCGGGTCCCATTTTGAAAGGGCCTGCCGGATTCGAGCCTGTGGCATAGAGCGGAAAATCAAGCACCGATAGGGCGTCGATATCGCGAATCGGCCCGTCCAGCACGATACCGGCAATTTTCTTCATGTGGTGGGCATACGCCACCATGATTTCGCCCATCAATGCCCGCGAGCGATCCCCTTCGTTGGAGACCACGATGACGTCATTTTCCCCCGCCATATCCAGGGCGGCATGGAGCATCAAATTGTCGCCGGCGCGAGCTTTTACCGTAATGGCGAAGCCGGCCATAATCGGTTTTTGAGGTGAGGAAATACGCTTGATGCCGTTGCCTAATACCGCGATACGGTTCATGGTGTCAGCAATATTTGCCGCCGGCAGGTGCTCATATTCTTTCAGCAGGGCAATATTTCCCAACGGACGTTTTAAAAATACACGGTTACCAATAGTCATCTCTTGCTCCTTAAAAACCTGGGACCGGCCAGGACGGTTTTTTACCCGATAACACTTCGTCAATGCCGATGGCGGAATGAAGAGACGCCCTGTCGGTTGCTTCGATAGTGGCGGCGCCGATATGGGGGCCGATGACGATATTGCTCAGCGCGAAAATAGGATCGTTGGCATCGAAGGGTTCTTTCTTCAAAACATCAACACCGGCGCCGGCGATAATTTGCTGGCTTAAGGCGTGATAAAGTGCGCGCTCATCGACGAGTTTGCCGCGGGCGGTATTAATGAAATAGGCGCTGGGCTTCATCATCGAGAACTGTTTTTCGCCGACGAAGTCGGTGGTTTCCGCTGTTGTTGGGCAGTGCAGCGAAACGAAATCACTCTCTTTGAAAATTCGGTCGAAATCGTCAGTCAGTTCGACACCCTCGGGGATCTGCTGCTGCGTTTTATAGGGATCATAGGCAATGACTTTCATATTAAAGCCGTGCAATGCTTTTAACGCGACGCGCGAGCCGATATTTCCTACACCAATTAAACCCAGGGTTTTACCATCAAGTTCAACTTTCGGGGTGCGCAGTTTTGCCCAGTAATAATCTTCAAGCATTTTTTCTTCGACCAGCTTGAAATTACGTGAACAGTGCAGCATATAAAATATGGTCAGTTCCGCAACTGACATACTGTTGGCTATCGGGGCATTTAATACCACAACGCCATGACGTTTGGCGGACTCCAGATCTACGGTATCGTAACCTGCGCCATGGCGGGCCACCACTTTGAGCTTTTTAGCCGCTTCAAAAACGCGGTCGGACATTTTTGACAGGCGCACGATGATACCGTCGCAGTCGCCGATATCGCGGATGATATCTTCCTCTTCCATCCCGGAACCATTAATTAGCTGATAACCCCGGCTTTCCAGATACTCTCTCCCTTCGGCCATGATCTCTTGCGGGAGTAGAATTTTATACGTCATGTCAATTTCTCCAGTGTTGTTTACGTGGAGATAAGTGCATGCCCTATGCCACAACTTATTTATAGTGTGATAATTTTTATAATATATTGAAATTAAAATGATTTTTATTTTGTTAATTAATGGTGAATTGTTCTTATGTTGATGAGTATCACAAATTTATATTAGGGGTTATCGTCGGTTTTTTTCATTATGAAATGGCTGGATTGCAAAATTAAATAACGGTGTTATGCATTTCACATTGTTGCGCGACAGGGCATTGGCAGCCAGTGATTGACATTTTGTTTGCGGTTAACTAAAACGATGGCGGAATGAATAAATAAAAAGGGGGTATTGACTATGAATAATGCCCAGATTGAAATGTTCAGTGTTATGGTACAAACAGGGAATATTCATCATACAGCACAACGTTTTGGTATCGATGCCGCGTCCATTACCACCAGTATTTGTGCGCTGGAAAACGAGATTGGTTTTAATCTCATCGTGCGAGGGAAAAATATCAGGAAGGTAATATTAACGGAAAAGGGAAAGGCTTTTTACAAACTCACGCCAGAGATCCTTTGTATCCTGAATGCTATCGCCACGATTCGTTGCGCCCAGAACCTGGTTGAATAAGCCCGGCGCAAATCGGCCGGGCTGTTACGTGATGTTAGTTCAACCCAAGAAAATACTGGGCGATTTTGAAATAGATAATCAGCCCGGTGCCATCAATCAGCGTAGCGATAAACGGCGCGGAAACCACCGCCGGGTCGATGCCGATCCGCTTAAGCACCATCGGAATGATCGACGAGACAATCGCGCTCCACAGGGTAATACATACCAGCGTCAGGCTGACGATCAGCGTGATTTCCATGCCAATCCCCATCATCCAGGCGCGCAGGCAGCCCGCCAGACCCAGGGTCAGGGCAATCAGAAACGAGGTCGACACCTCTTTGCGGATCACCCGCCCCATATCGCGCAGCCGCACTTCCCCCAGCGCCATCGAGCGCACCAGCGTCGAGGTGATCTGCGTTCCGCTATTGCCGCCGGTGCCGATGAGCAGCGGAATAAAGAAGGCGAGGGCGATGGCCGATTCCAGCGCCTCTTCGAAATGCTGAAGCACGCTGCTGGTATAGGCTTCGGCCACGAACAGCAGCAATAGCCAGACCGAACGTTTCTTCCACAGCGTCCAGGGGCTGATCTCGAGGTACGGTTTTTCCAGCGGTAGCGTCGCCCCCTGCAGCTGGGCGTCTTCGGTGACGTCATCCTCCAGCAGATGGGCGATCTCCTTTTCCATCAGGCAGCCGACCAGCTCGCCTTTATCGACAACCGGTACCAGATCGAGGCCGCGCTCGGTGAGTTCGGCAATCACCTGCGGGCGCTCGTCGTCAGGTTTGACGCGAAACAGGCAGCTGTCCATCAGGTAGCGGATAGACTGCCCGACATCCCCTTCCTGCAGGAGCTTTTTGACCGACAGGCTGCCGCGCAGTTTCCTGCCGGCGACGACAAACACCTGGCCGGGAATATCATCACTGTCCAGCTGGGAGATAAAGTGTTCGCGCGCCTCATGGACGCTGAGATGTTCCTGCAGCGTAATAAAATCGGTACGCATGTACTGGGCGATCGCATCGCCGTCGAAGCCAGAGGTCGCCTGATGGGCGGCGCAGAGTTGAATGGAAGACATGATTAAAATCCCTATAAAAAATCACTCATAGGGGCGAACAAGACAGGGTTAGCGCAGGCAGATCCCTACGTCCTGGTTTTAGCACTGCATAACGTATCTGAACGGTCATGACCGCCAGAAGTTACCTTGGCAACACCTTGATTCGATGGAAGCCTGTATTTCCCTGAGTGGTCTCTCTCGATACCAACAGGGCGGTAACTTGTATTTATGCAGGAGCCTCGCCATAACGAGATCGTTAAATGAGGCGCCATTATTGGCGAAGAGGGATAATTCACAAAGCGTATAGTTTATGTGGTTTATCAACTGTTGATAAACCACCCAAGAATTTTCAAATAATTAATCATCCGCTAAACACTGCAAATGCCCATGCCGCACGCCGCGCTGGGCAATCACCTCGTCGGCAAAATGCTGTACCTCGGCCATGTCACCTTTCAGCACCGCAATCTCCAGGCAGTCGTCATGACTGATATGCACATGCAGCGTGGCGACGGAGAGATCGTGATGATGATGCTGGGTGGCCACCAGCCGGCTCGCCAGTTCGCGTTTCTCATGTTCATACACGTACGACAGGACGGCATACCCGCGCCGTGATTCCGGCGACGCAGGATCTTGGTTGAGGGCGTCGCGCAGAATATCGCGTACCGCCTCCGAGCGATTGTGGTAGCCACGGCGGGCGCTGAGCGCATCGAGGGCGGCCAGCAGATCATCATCAAGGGTCAGGGTTACGCGCTGCATGGCATGGCCTCGTTTAGCAGAGTGGCAGGAAAAGGTGGCAGCACCGCGCGCTGCAGCGCCTGACCTGCAGGGGAGTGCAGGCGCAGCGGTAAGCTGACCGTCGCGGTTTCGACGATGCGCCCGTGCTCCATCACCAGCACTCGCTGGCAAAAGCGCTCCACCAGCCGCAGGTCGTGGGTGATAAACAGGCAGGCGGTGTCAAACTGCGCCTGCAGGCGCTTCAGCAGGGCGATAATCTCCGCCTGCAGCAGCAGATCGAGATTTGAAACCGCTTCATCCAGGATCAACAGCTGCGGCCGCACCGCCAGGGCGCGTGCCAGGCAGACGCGCTGCAGCTGCCCGCCGCTGAGCTGCGCCGGGCGCTTATCGAGCAGCGACGGCGCGAGGTCGACGGCCAGCAGCATCTCTTCCACCCGCCGCGAACGCGCCTCACGCGACAAGCGTAACAGATGGCGTAGCGGCTCGCTGACGATCTCGCGCACCGTTTTGCGCGGATTCACCGCGCTGAAGGCATCCTGAAATACCAGCTGAATATCACGGCGGAAGGCGCCGATGGCCTCGCCCTTGAGGGCAGTCAGCGGCGTGCCGCGCCAGGCAATATCGCCGTGCTGCGGCGTTTCCAGACCCACCAGCATCCGCGCCAGGGTGCTTTTCCCACAGCCGCTGCGTCCGAGCAGGGCCACCGTTTCGCCGGGGGCGATGGCGAGATGGATCGCATGCAGGACCCTGCCGTGGTGAGGATAATCGTGACTCACTCCGGTGACGCTGAGTAAATTCATGGTGTTTTCTCCAGACCGTATAACGCCAGATGCGCGGCCAGCAGGCGCTGGCTGAGCGGGTGCCGCGGGGCGCTAAATAGCGTATTCACATCGCAGTGTTCAACGAGGCGACCGTTCTCCATGACCGTCACGTGATGCGCCAGCCGCGCCACGACGCCCATGTCATGCGTCACCAGCAGCAGCCCCAGACCGCGCCTGGCGACGATATCCGCCAGCAGATCGAGAATGCGCGCCTGGGCGATGGCATCGAGATCGGTCGTCGGCTCGTCGGCGATGATAAAGGGCGCGCGGCTGAGCAGGGCGAGAGCGACCATCATCCGCTGCAGCATGCCGCCGCTCATCTCAAAGGGGTAGCGCTTCAGCAGCGCCCGCGGATTGTCCAGACCGACCTCCTCCATCGCTGCCAGCAGCACGGCGTCATTCGTTTCACGACCCGCTGCCCGGCAGGTTTCCCGGGCGTGCGCGGCCATGGTCTGCAGTGGATTAAAGGCGCTGCGTGGGTTTTGCATGATGGTGGCGATGGTCGTGCCGCGCAGCTGTTCGCCGTGCACCGGAATGCCGTCGAGCAGCACCCGGCCGGCGGTTTGCCTGACGCCAGGCGGCAACATGCCCAGCGCGGCGGCGCAGGTCAGCGATTTTCCGCAGCCACTGCTGCCGAGCAGCGCCAGCACCTGCCCGCGGCGCAGGGTGAAGGAAACGTCGCTGACCAGCGGTCGGTCAGCGGCAAGCGAGATCTGTTCCAGTTGGATCTTCTGCGGCATCAGTGGCTATGCTCCGCGATCAGGTGGGGATCGAGACGATCGCGCAGCGCGTCGCCCAGCAGGTTAAAAGCCATCACGCTGATGAACAGCGCCAGCCCCGGCCAGACCATTTGCAGCGGCTGGGTCCAGATATACTGTCGGGCGTCGTTGATCATTACCCCCCATTCCGCCGTCGGCGCGCTGACGCCGAGACCGAGGAACGACATGCCGGCCACGTGAAGCATCATATGGCCGATATCCAGCGAGGCGAGCACCAGCAGCGAGGGGATCACCGCCCCGGCCAGATGGTCGCTGAACAGCCGCCACTGGCTGGCGCCGCTCAGTCGGGCGGCGAGGATAAATTCGCGCTGGCGCAGGGAAACCACCAGGTTACGCACCATTCTGGCATACCAGGCCCAGTGCGACAGCGCAATGGCGAGGATCACGTTGGTCAACCCGGTACCCAGCACCCCCACCATAAAGAACGACAGGATCGAGGTCGGAAAGGTCATAAACAGTTCGGCGAGGCGCATCAGGCCGCGGTCGGCGCGGCCGCCCAGCAGCCCGGCGCTGCCGCCGACCGCCAGACCGATCAGCAGCACCAGCAGCAGACAAGCCATCACCGCCCCCAGCGAAACGCGGGTGGCGGCCAGCAGGCGTGAGAAAATATCCCGGCCGAGATGATCGGTGCCGAGCCAGTGTGCTGCGCCCGGCGGTAGCAGCCGCTGCTGAAGGTCAATCGCCGCTGGATCCCAGGGCAGCCACCAGCCGCTGCCGATGGCGATGACTGCCAACAGCGCGATAACCAGCATGGCCAGTTTTACCGGCCAGCGAAAGCTTTGTAGCCATCTCATGCGCTCACCTCCTCGTGGCGGCGCAGGCGCGGGTCGAGCGCCGCGTTAAGCACATCCACCGCCAGATTAGCCAGCACGAACACCGTCACCATCATCAGGGTAAAGCACTGGATCACCGGGTAATCGCGATTGAAAATGGCGGAAACCGCGTAGCGGCCGACCCCGGGCCAGGCAAAGATATTTTCGATAATCATGGTGCCGCCGATCAGCTCGCCAATGTGCATGCCCAGGGCGGTCACCACCGGCAGGGTGGCATTGCGCAGGATATGTCGGCGCTCCACCTGGCGCGCGCTCAATCCGCGTAGCCGCGCCCATATCACGTGACGCTGGCTGGCGGCGTCCAGCATGCTGGCGCGCAGCAGGCGGGCGTTGATCGCCAGCGACATAAAGGCGATGGATACGGCGGGCAAAATCAGGTGCTGCCAGTCGCCATACCCCATCGCCGGGAGCCACTGCAGATGCACGGAAAAGAGCATCACCAGCAGAAAGGCCAGCCAGAAGTTCGGCATTGAGACGCCGAGAAAGGCAATCAGCCGTACCACATAATCCGGCAGGCGATCGCGATGGCGCGCCGCCCAGATGCCCAGCGGCAGGGAGGTGACGAGGATCAGCGCCAGCGCCGCGCCGGTGAGCTGCAGGGTGGCGGGTAGGAAGTGCAGCAGGTCATCCAGGACCGGGCGCTGGGTGGCATAGGAGAGACCGAAATCCAGGTGCAGCGCCCGCCACAGCCAGTGCAGATACTGCATCGCCAGCGGCTGGTTGAGCCCCAGCAGCTCGCGGGTCGAGGCAACCATCTCTTCAGTGGGCGGCAGGTTCGACAGGCGTAAATAATCCAGCGCCGGGTCACCGGTGCCGAGCCGCAGCAGCAGAAAGATGATGGCGGAGGCGGCGAGCAGCAGCGGGATCAGCAGCAGCAGGCGGCGTAAAATATAGCGTAGCATTATGGCGTTACCGGGTTAATCTGATCGAAAGGGATCTCGGTGGTCACCGGGGCGAACGGGATCTCCCCGACCTCCTGGTGCGCAACCGACATCAGCGAGACATAGCTGATGGGCAGATACACCGCGTCCTGATGCAGGCGGGTCAGCACATCGTGGTACAGTTTTCTCCGCAGCGCCTCGTCCCCCGTGGTCAGTACTTCGCTAATCTCTTTATCAATCAGCGCCTTGTCCGGCAGGCCTCGCTGGGCCTGGTAATCCGCATGCGACGGGACGCGCATCGAGCTTAAAAAGGCATGCGGATCGTAGGGCGCGCCCCAGGTGCGATTGAAGATCATACCGAAGCGGCCTTCGCGCTGGCGGGCGTAAATGCTGCTCTCCTCCTCACCCACCAGGGTGACCTGGACGCCGACCTGCCGCAGATTGGCCTGAATAATTTCGGCCATTGATTTAGCCAGCGCGTCGGTGCCGATAAACGCCAGCTCAATCGCCAGCGGTTGCCCGGCTTTTTGTCGCCAGGGCTGGCCCTCTGGCTGCTGCCAGCCAGCCTGCTCCAGCAGGGCGCGGGCTTTTGCCGGATCGTAACGGCGCGGCGTCAGATCCTGCGGCGCGTAGGGGACCGAGGGGGCAAACAGGGTGTCGGCAACCTGCTGGGTGCCATACAACACGCTATCGACAAGGGTCTGTTTATCGACGGCGTAGTTGAGCGCCTCACGAACCGCCTGCTCGCGGGTCGGGCCCTGGCTGGCGTTCAGCGCCAGCATCACCGTTTCCACCGGGGCGGACAGGCGCGCCACGTAGCCGGGGTGATGGCGAAAACGTTCGAAGGTGTCCAGCGGCAGCAGCCCTTCGTCACCGTAGAGCATATCGATTTCCCCGGTTTCGAACGCCACCGCCCGGCTGGTGGCGTCGGGGATCACCTTGATGGTGATTTGCTGCAGTGCCGGTTTACGACCCCAGTAGCGCTCATTGCGTACCAGCACATCGCGCTGATTGAGCTGCGAGCTCGCCAGTCGCCACGGACCGGTGCCGATCGGGGCTTTAATGCCCCTGGCGGTGCCGCCATCGATAAACTGCGAGGGCGCGATGAAGCGGAACGGGCGGGGCAGGGCCAGCTCTTGGAGTAAGGGCGCGTAGGCGCTTTTCAGAGTGATCTGCAACTCAGTGGCGCTGAGCGCCCGCACGTCGGTGATCTGGTTGGCGAGCTCAAGCCAGGCATGGCGTTGGCGGTTGGCCAGCACCGCCTGGAAATTGGCCGCCGCGGCCTGGGCGTTAAACGGTTCGCCATTGGAGAAGGTCACATCGTCGCGCAGGGTGAACCACCAGGTTTTACCATCGGCGGCGTGACGCCAGCGGGTCGCCAGCCAGGGCTGTACGCTGCCGTCAGCCTGATACTTCACCAGCGGTTCATAGACCATGCTTTGGGCAAACATCTGGTTGGGTGTATAGAGATGGGGATTCAGCGGGCCGACGTTAACCGGCCAGGCGGTGGTGAGCTGGTGCGGCGCGGCCTGAGCCAGTAAAGGGACGCAGGCAACCAGCGCCAGCAGGGTGAGGCGGATAGTAGACAAGACGGTGATCTCAGCGACAGGAAAGTATGACGATTTTAGTGATTCATCATACTTTGGGAGTAACCTGGATCAATATTGCGCCGGAAAGTATAAGAAAATCGTATCATTACACGCGGGCGGTAAACACCGCCTGCGCTTCTCAGGGCGCCCGGAATAAGCCCAGCAGCGTGGCTACCTGCTCGTCGATCGGCGCCAGGTCCCGCTTAACGATCAGGTGCAGCGGCGTCGCGCGGCGCGCGCCGTGGCTGAGGGGCAGCCGCTTCAGCACGCCCTGGTCGAGATGGGGGCGAATGCGCTCTTCCGGCAGCCAGCCGAACCCGACCTGATACATCACCGCATCAATGGCGGCGTCAATGGTGGAGAAGGTCCAGGCGTCACGCGTCGCCTGGCCATCGCCGGTCTGATCGGCAATGCGCACCAGCGGCCACGGCGCCAGCGTGCTGTCCTCCAGCGGCCCGTCGAGCGTGGCGAGAGGGTGGTCGCGGTGGGCGACGGCGATAAAATCAATATTCATCAGCCACTCTCCGCGGCCGGTAATATCCTGGCGGCGGGTCAGCACCATCACATCAGCTTCCGTCCGCGCCGCGCTCTCGTCATCAACGTTTTCCAGCACTTCGGTGAGTCTGACCTGGGTCTGCGGATAGCGCTGCTGAAACTGGCGCAGAATGGCGAATAGTCGCTGACGAGGGAAAATGCTGTCGACCACCAGATCCAGGCGGGTACGCGCCCCGTTGCGTAAGGTGGCGGCGTGGGTCTCGACGTAGGCGAAGGCCTGCAGCAGCGGTTTGACCTGATTCAGCAGCAGTTCGCCGGCCGGGGTCAGCACCGCCCGCCGGCCGGACGGCGCCAGCAGCGCCACGCCTAAGCGCTCCTGCAGCAGCGCGAGGTTATAGCTCACCGAAGACTGACTGCGGTTGGTCTCCTCCGCCGCTCTGGCAAAGCTCCCCAATTCCACTACCTTTTCGAGTAACGCCCATTGCTCCAGGGTTGTCTTGTGCATAATCAATCTAAAATTTGGATGTATTTAATCCAAACATAGCGTTATTCATTCATTTTTTAAAGACGTATGCTGTCCTCAACAAAACAGAGGAGAATAAATGATGAGCACTTTCGACAAACATGACCTCAGCGGCTTTATCGGTAAACATCTGGTCTATACCTACGACAACGGCTGGAACTACGAGATTTACGTCAAAAATGGCCACACCCTCGACTACCGTATTCACAGCGGCATCGTCGGCAATCGCTGGGTGAAAGATCAGGAAGCGTACATCGTGCGGGTGGGGGAAAGTATCTACAAAATCTCCTGGACCGAACCGACCGGCACCGACGTCAGCCTGATCGTCAACCTGGGCGACAAACTGTTCCACGGCACCATTTTCTTCCCGCGCTGGATCATGAATAACCCGGAAAAAACCGTCTGCTTCCAGAACGACCATATTCCGCTGATGAATTCGTACCGTGATGCCGGCCCGGCCTATCCAACGGAAGTGATTGACGAGTTCGCCACTATCACCTTCATTCGCGACTGTGGCGCCGATAATGACGAGGTCATTAATTGCCCGGCGAGCGAATTACCTGCGGATTTTCCTGCAAATTTGTAATTCAGCAGAAATAACTTTGTGATCTGCGCTAACATTTTGTCATTAAGCGTGACGATCGCTAATTTAAGTATTGTGTATTGGTTTAATTCCCGTTTACTTTTTGCTATTGCGTTCCTGTTTCTTGCCGCTTAACAGGAACGCTTTCCTGTCATACCCCTGCCATAAAAAATTCCTATCATACTGTTTAGTAATGAGTTATTACTTATTCTGAGAAAATATTAATTTCTTAATATTATCCTAAGCAAGGTCGACTACATTAATAGTGGTCGAAATACCCTGAAATGGAATGCCGCGCTGAACTCACTTCATTTTAATTTCGTTTAAGTCCGCAGGCGCAGGATATTTTATTCTAACGACCCTGATTTGTGCGTGGGTCAACTACAGAACAGGATGATGATGAGCGATTTTTTGCCGTTTTCGCGCCCGTCGATGGGCGACGCAGAGCTGGCTGCGCTGCGTGAAGTTTTAGCGTCGGGCTGGATCACCACCGGACCGAAGAATCAGGCACTCGAAGCGGCATTCTGCCAGCTGACCGGCAACCGCCACGCGATTGCCGTCAGTTCAGCGACCGGCGGGATGCATGTGACCCTGATGGCGCTGGGTATTGGCCCCGGCGATGAAGTCATTACGCCGTCCCAGACCTGGGTCTCCACTCTCAATATGATCTGCCTGCTGGGCGCTACGCCGGTGATGATCGATGTCGATAACGACAATCTGATGATTACCCCTGACGCGGTGGAAGCGGCGATCACTTCGCGTACCAAAGCGATAATTCCCGTGCACTACGCGGGCGCGCCAGCCGACATCGACGCCATTCGCGCGGTGGGCGAGCGCCACGGCATTCCGGTGATTGAAGATGCCGCCCATGCGGCGGGTACCCATTATAAAGGCCGCCACATTGGCTGGCAGGGGACCGCCATTTTCTCGTTCCACGCGATCAAGAACATGACCTGCGCCGAAGGCGGGCTGATTGTCACCGACGACGACGAGCTGGCCTCCCGTATCCGCAGTCTGAAATTCCATGGTCTGGGCGTGGACGCCTATGATCGTCAGACCCACGGCCGCGCGCCGCAGGCGGAGGTGATCACCCCGGGCTTCAAGTACAACCTTGCCGATATCAACGCCGCTCTGGCGCTGGTCCAGCTGGAAAAACTGAGCCACGCCAATCAGCGCCGGACGGAGATTGCCCAGCGCTACCTGCGCGAGCTGGCGGACACGCCGTTTAAACCGCTGACCGTCCCGGCATGGGATCACCAGCACGCCTGGCACTTGTTTATCATCCGCGTCGATGAGGCCGCATGCGGCATCAGCCGCGACGCGCTGATGGAAAAGCTGAAGGCGATGGGTATCGGCACGGGTCTGCATTTCCGTGCGGCTCATACGCAAAAATATTACCGCGAGCGCTTCCCTGAGGTTTCCCTGCCAAATACCGAATGGAACAGCGCCCGCATCTGTTCTCTCCCGTTGTTCCCGGACATGACCGATGACGATGTCACTCGCGTCATTTCCGCACTGCGCCAGCTGTCAGGACGTTGATATGCTTACTTACCCTCCCGTGAAGAAGGTCTCGGTGGTTATCCCGGTTTATAACGAACAGGATAGTCTGCCGGAACTGCTTCGTCGTACGGATACCGCCTGCGCCACGCTGGGGCGGCAATATGAAATTCTGCTGATCGACGATGGCAGCAGCGACGATTCCGCGCGCATGCTGACCGAAGCCGCCGAGGCGGAAGGCAGTCACGTCGTCGCCGTGCTGTTAAACCGTAACTACGGCCAGCACTCGGCGATCATGGCCGGCTTTAGCCATGTGACGGGCGATCTGATTATTACCCTTGATGCCGATCTGCAAAACCCACCGGAGGAAATTCCGCGGTTAGTAGAGAAGGCTGATGAAGGCTACGACGTGGTGGGCACCGTCCGCCAGAACCGTCAGGACAGCATCTTCCGCAAAAGCGCCTCGAAGATGATCAACCGCCTGATCCAGCGCACCACCGGCAAAGCGATGGGCGACTACGGCTGCATGCTGCGCGCTTACCGCCGCCATATTATCGACGCGATGCTCAACTGCCACGAGCGCAGCACCTTTATCCCGATCCTGGCGAATACCTTCGCCCGTCGCGCGGTCGAGATCCCGGTGATGCATGCCGAGCGCGAATTCGGCGACTCCAAATACAGCTTCATGCGCCTGATCAACCTGATGTACGACCTGGTGACCTGTCTGACCACCACGCCGCTGCGTCTGCTCAGCATTTTCGGCAGCGTGATTGCCCTGCTGGGCTTCGCCTTCGGCCTGCTGCTGGTGGTGCTGCGCCTGGCCTTTGGGCCGCAGTGGGCGGCAGAAGGGGTGTTCATGCTCTTCGCCGTGCTGTTTATGTTCATCGGCGCCCAGTTTATCGGTATGGGCCTGCTCGGCGAGTATATCGGACGCATCTATAACGACGTTCGCGCTCGTCCCCGCTACTTTATTCAACGTGTTGTTCGCCAGCCGGAAACGGCATCTAAAGAGGAAGATCGTTCATGAAAGCCGTAGTCTTCGCTTATCACGATATGGGCTGCACCGGTATCCAGTCCCTGCTGGACGCCGGGTATGATATCGCTGCTATTTTCACCCACCCGGATAACCCTGGCGAAAACCATTTCTTTGGCTCCGTGGCGCGCCTTGCCGCCGAGCAGGGCATTCCAGTGTGGGCGCCGGAAGACGTGAACCATCCGCTGTGGATTGAGCGTATCCGCGAGATGAAGCCGGACGTGCTGTTCTCCTTCTACTACCGCAACCTGTTGGGCGATGAGATCCTCAATCTGGCGCCGAAAGGGGCATTTAACCTGCACGGTTCGCTGCTGCCGAAATATCGTGGCCGTGCGCCGCTGAACTGGGTGCTGGTCAATGGCGAAAGCGAAACCGGCGTCACCCTGCACCGCATGGTGAACCGCGCGGATGCCGGCGATATCGTCGCCCAGCAAACCGTGGCGATTGGCCCGGATGACGCGGCCCTGACGCTGCATCGTAAGCTGTGCGCCGCCGCCACTGAGCTGCTGAGCCAGGCGCTGCCGGCGATCCTTGAAGGAAAAACCGCAGAGCGCCCGCAGGATCACAGCCAGGCGACCTACGTGGGGCGTCGTACCCCGGAGGATGGCCGCCTCGACTGGGAGCAGCCGGCGCAGACCCTGCACAATCTGGTGCGTGCCGTCTCGGATCCGTGGCCGGGCGCGTTCGGCTACGCTGGCGCGAACAAGTTTATCGTCTGGAAATCCCGCGTCCGTCACGATCTGCCGGCAGCCAAACCGGGCACCGTTATCTCCGTTGCGCCGCTGATCGTGGCGTGCCAGGACGGGGCGCTGGAAATTGTCACCGGCCAGACCGAACGCGGTGTGTACATGCAGGGCGCTCAGCTGGCGCAGGCGCTGGGCCTGGTGTCCGGGGCGGTGATCAGCAGCAAACCGGTGGTGGCGATTAAGCGTCGCACCCGCGTGCTGATCCTCGGCGTCAATGGCTTTATCGGTAACCATTTGACCGAGCGCCTGCTGCAGGACGACAACTATGAAATTTACGGCCTGGATATCGGCTCCGACGCCATCAGCCGTTTCCTTGAGAGCCCGCGTTTCCACTTCGTGGAAGGCGATATCAGCATTCACTCCGAGTGGATCGAGTATCACATTAAGAAATGCGACGTGGTGTTGCCGCTGGTGGCCATCGCCACCCCTATCGAATACACCCGCAACCCGCTGCGCGTGTTCGAGCTGGATTTCGAAGAGAACCTGAAGATCATCCGCGATTGCGTGAAATACAATAAGCGCATCATCTTCCCGTCGACCTCTGAAGTGTATGGCATGTGCACCGATAAAAACTTCGACGAAGATACCTCCAATCTGGTGGTCGGGCCGATCAACAAACAGCGTTGGATCTACTCGGTTTCTAAACAGCTGCTGGACCGCGTGATTTGGGCCTACGGCGATAAGTACGATCTTAAGTTCACCCTGTTCCGTCCGTTCAACTGGATGGGACCGCGCCTGGATAACCTCAACGCCGCGCGTATCGGTAGTTCCCGCGCCATCACCCAGCTGATCCTCAACCTGGTGGAAGGGTCGCCGATCAAGCTCATCGAGGGCGGCAAGCAGAAGCGCTGCTTCACCGATATCAGCGACGGTATCGAAGCGCTGTTCCGCATCATCGAGAACAAAGACGGCCGCTGCGACGGGCAGATCATCAACATCGGCAACCCGGAAAACGAAGCGAGCATCAAAGAGCTGGCCGAAATGCTGCTCGCCTGCTTCGAACGCCATCCGCTGCGCGATCGCTTCCCGCCGTTTGCCGGCTTCCGTGAAGTGGAAAGCAGCGATTACTACGGGAAGGGCTACCAGGACGTTGAGCATCGTAAGCCGAGCATTCGCAACGCCAAACGCTGCCTGAACTGGGAACCGAAGGTGGAGATGGAAGAAACGGTCGAACACACGCTGGACTTCTTCCTGCGTACAGTTGAACTGGTGGACGATAAAAATCCATGAAACAGGTCGGCTTACGCATAGATGTCGATACCTTTCGCGGAACGCGGGACGGCGTTCCGCGGCTGCTGGACCTGCTGGGCCAGCACGGGATCCAGGCAAGCTTCTTCTTCAGCGTCGGGCCGGACAATATGGGGCGCCATCTGTGGCGCCTGGTAAAACCGAAGTTTCTGTGGAAGATGCTGCGTTCCAGAGCGGCTTCGCTGTACGGCTGGGATATTCTGCTGGCTGGCACCGCGTGGCCGGGACGCCGCATCGGCGCGGGGAACGAAGCGGTGATCCGCGCGGCCGCCGAGTCTCATGAAGTCGGGCTGCACGCCTGGGATCACTACAGCTGGCAGGCGTGGAGCGGCGTCTGGCCGCAGGAACGGCTGGCGCTGGAGGTTGAGCGCGGCCTGCTCGAACTGGAACGCATCATCGGCCGGCCGGTCACCTGTTCGGCTGTCGCCGGCTGGCGCGCCGATCAGCGGGTGGTCAAAGCCAAAGAATCCTTCGATTTTCTCTACAACAGCGACTGTCGCGGCACGCGGCCGTTCCTGCCCCAGCTCGGTAGCGGCACGTTCGGTACGGTGCAGATCCCGGTCACGCTGCCGACCTGGGATGAGGCGGTGGGCACGGCGGTCGATATCGCCGGCTTTAACCGCTACCTGCTCGACTGCATCCATCGCGACCCGGGCGTGCCGGTCTATACCATTCACGCCGAAGTGGAAGGTATTGCTTACGCCGATCAGTTCAATGAACTGCTGACCATGGCGGCGGAAGAGGAAATTCAGTTTTGCCCACTGAGCCAGCTGCTGCCCGCTGACTTTAGCGAGCTGCCGTCTGGCAAAGTGGTTCGGGGTGAACTGGCTGGCCGGGAAGGCTGGCTCGGACGTGAACAATTACTGACTTCGGGTGTTTGATGAAAAGCATTCGCTATGGCGTCTCTCTGATTGCGCTGTTTGCGCTGTATTACCTGCTGCCGCTTAATTTTCGTTTGCTCTGGCAACCCGATGAAACCCGCTATGCGGAGATCAGCCGTGAAATGCTGGCCACCGGTGACTGGGTGGTGCCGCATTTTCTCGGATTGCGCTACTTCGAAAAGCCGATTGCCGGTTACTGGATCAACAGTATCGGTCAGTGGCTGTTTGGCCATAATAACTTCGGCGTACGCTTTGGGTCGGTCTTCGCTATCACCATGACTGCCCTGCTGGTGGCCTGGCTGGCGTGGCGCGTCTTTCGCGACAAAAAGGTGGCTGTCCTGTCGCCGGTGATTTTCCTTACCGCGATGCTGGTGTATGCGATTGGCACCTATGCGGTGCTGGACCCGATGATCACCCTGTGGCTGGCGCTGGCGATGTGCAGCTTCTGGGGCGCGGCGCAGGCGCAGAGCCGCAGCGGCAAAATACTGGGCTACGCGCTGCTGGGCGTCGCCTGCGGTATGGGGGTGATGACCAAGGGCTTCCTGGCGCTGGCGGTGCCGGTGGTGGGCGTGCTGCCGTGGGTGATCGCCCGTAAACGCTGGCGTGAAGTGCTGACCTACGGCTGGCTGGCGGTGATCGTCTGTACGCTGGTGGTGCTGCCCTGGGGGCTGGCTATCGCCCAGCGCGAGCCGGACTTCTGGCGCTACTTCTTCTGGGTCGAGCATATTCAGCGTTTTGCCGAAAAAGATGCCCAGCACAAAGCGCCGTTCTGGTACTACATTCCGTTCCTGATCGCCGGCAGCCTGCCGTGGCTGGCCCTGCTGCCGGGGGCGCTGAAGCGCGGCTGGCTTGAGCGCGATGAGGCTCGCGGCGCGCTGTATCTGCTGGGTTGGGTGGCGATGCCGTTCCTGTTCTTCAGTATCGCCAAAGGCAAACTGCCGACCTATATCCTGCCGTGCTTTGCGCCGCTGTCGATTCTGATGTCCCGCTACGCGCTGGAGGCCGCAAAGACCGGCGCAAAAGCGCTGCGCATCAACGGGATGATCAACCTGGGCGTTGGCCTGCTGGGGCTGATCGCCGTGCTGGTGGTCTCACCCTGGGGCGTGATGCACAAGCCGGTGTGGACCAAGATTGAGCTGTATAAATGTCTGCTGGCGGCGATCGCCTTCGCCGTCTGGGCGCTGATGGGCTGGCTGGCGATGAAAAACCCTGGCCGCCGCTGGAGCCTCGCCGCGCTCTGTCCGCTCGGCCTGGCGCTGCTGGTGGGCTTCGCCATCCCGGACCGGGTTATCGACAGCAAACAGCCGCAGTTCCTCGTGGATATCGTCAGTGAATCCCTGCAGCCCAGCCGTTACGTCCTGACCAACAACGTTGGGATCGCCGGCGGCCTGGCCTGGGAGCTGAAGCGCAGCGATATTATTATGTTCGACAAACAGGGTGAGCTGAAGTACGGTCTCGACTGGCCGGATGCTCAGGGAAGCTTTGTCAGCCAGGCCGGTTTTGCCGACTGGCTGGCCACGCACCGTCAGCAGGGGCCGGTCTCGCTGGTGCTGTTGATGGATAAAGGAGAGAGTATGGTTGACTTACCGTTACCGAAGCCAGATAACGCCTACGAGCTGGGTCGGGTGGTCTTCCTTCAGTATCTGCCGCAATGAGCGTCTGGATCTGTCTGGTGTTCGCCAGCCTGCTGAGCTGCGCCGGGCAACTCTGCCAGAAACAGGCGACCCGCCCGTCCCGTCGCGGACGGCGGAGTCGCCATATACTCTTCTGGCTGGGGATGGCGCTGTTATGCCTGGGCTGCGGCATGCTGCTGTGGCTGAGCGTGCTGCAGTCTATTCCGGTCAGCATCGCCTATCCGATGCTGAGCCTGAATTTCGTCTGGGTTACCCTCGCGGGCTGGGGCATCTGGCATGAGCCGGTCGCTCGCCGTCACTGGCTTGGCGTCGGGTTGATCGTCGTGGGCATTGTCATTCTGGGGACCAGCGTCTGATGGGCTTTCTCTGGGCATTATTCAGCGTCGGCCTCGTCAGCGCCGCGCAGTTGCTGCTGCGCAGCGCCATGGTGGCCTTGCCGCCGCTGACCGATATTGTGGCATTTCTCCAGCATCTGCTGCATTTCCAGCCCGGGACCTTCGGCCTGTTTTTCGGCCTGCTGGGCTACCTGCTGTCGATGGTCTGCTGGTACTTTGCCCTGCATCGCCTGCCGCTGTCGAAAGCGTATGCCCTGCTGAGCCTGAGCTATATCCTCGTGTGGGCCGCCGCCATCTGGTTGCCCGGCTGGCATGAGCCGTTCTACTGGCAATCGCTGCTGGGCGTGACGATCATTGTCGCCGGCGTGTTGACCATCTTCTGGCCGGTCAAACGCCGCTAGCCGGGGAGCCGGCTTTTGGGACGGCCCGGGCCGAGCAGGATCGCCAGCTTGCTGCCTCCGACGGTGGTCTCCATCCAGATTTTACAGACGCTGGTTAACGGTACCGAGAGCAGCATCCCCACCGGCCCCAGCAGCCAGCCCCAGACCAGCAACGACAGGAACACCACCAGGGTCGACATTCCCAGCCGATGGCCCATCATGCGCGGCTCCACCATGTTGCCCAGCACCATATGCACCACCAGAAACAGCGCCCCGACCAACAGGCACTCATAAATGCCGCTAAACAGCAGCGCCTGCAGCATCGGGGGGATAGCGGAGATAGCGGAGCCAATGTTCGGCACATAGTTCAGCAGAAACGCCAGCACCCCCCACATCAGGGCGAACTGTACCCCCATCGCCAGCAGCCCCAGCCAGACAATCAGCCCGGTCCACAGGCTAATCAGCGTCTTCAGCGCCAGATAATGGGTGACGCCTTTCAGCGCCCGGTGCAAGCCGGCGATATGCAGGCGCGGGTTATTGAGGGCAAAACGCAGTTTGTAGGGCAGGTGGCGAACCTCAAACAGCATAAAGATCACCGTCATCACCAGCAGCACGATGCTGGCCATCGCCCCGGAAAGCTGGGTCATTAGCGTCGTGGCCCAGGTCATCAGCCGTTCTGAATCCATGCGCCGCAGCATGCGCTCCGGATTGATATGCAGATTAAGGAAGGGGAGATACTCCTGGAGCTGGAGGATCTTGCGCGTCAGGGCGCGGTTGAAATCGGGGAGCATGGCGACAAAGTCATTGAGCGACGCCGCCAGTACGCCAAGCAGCGCGGTGAGCATCACCAACATCGCCGTCACCACCAGGGTAATGGCGAACGGACGCCGCACCCCGCGGCGAATGAACCAGGTGACCAGCGGGTTGAGAACAATAGCGAAAAACAGCGCCAGCAGCAGCTGCACCAGAATATCGGCGGCGGCGTGGATCCCGGCGAGGATAATCACTAACGCTGCCAGCTTAAGTAAAATATGGAGCCCGGCTTTATCAGCCTGCGGAGAGGACATAGGTATTCCTTTTATGAGTCGCGCCAGATAAGTGTAGCGGTTCGCCGACTGCCAATATTCCGAAAGGAGGGCTGCTTTTCCGCCGACAGCGTGGTAATAGTGAAAGCTGATTGTCGAAATCTGGTGGAACCTGATGCCCGAACCCGTCGCCGAGCCGGCGCTCAATGGACTGCGCCTCAATCTGCGGATTGTCTCTGTCGTTATCTTTAACTTTGCCAGCTATCTCACCATCGGCCTGCCGCTGGCGGTGCTGCCCGGCTATGTGCATGATGTCATGGGCTTTAGCGCTTTCTGGGCCGGGCTGGTGATTAGTCTGCAATATTTCGCCACGCTGCTCAGCCGCCCGCATGCCGGGCGCTATGCCGACCTGCTGGGGCCTAAAAAGATTGTCGTCTTCGGTCTCTGCGGCTGTTTTTTGAGCGGTTTGAGCTATCTGTTGGCGGCCTGGAGCAGCGGCTGGCCTCTGGTTAGCTTGCTGCTGTTATGCCTCGGACGGGTGATCCTTGGTATCGGCCAGAGCTTCGCCGGCACAGGCTCGACGCTGTGGGGCGTCGGCGTGGTCGGTTCGCTGCATATCGGGCGGGTGATCTCGTGGAACGGGATTGTGACCTACGGGGCGATGGCGATGGGCGCGCCGCTCGGCGTGCTGTGCTATTCACACATTGGCCTCAGCGGCCTGGCGGTAGTCATTATGGCGGTGGCGCTGGTGGCGATCCTCTGTGCGCTGCCCCGCGCGGCGGTGAAGGCTACCAAAGGTAAAGCGATGTCGTTTCGCGCGGTGCTTGGCCGGGTCTGGCCCTACGGTATGGCGCTGGCGCTGGCCTCCGCCGGCTTCGGGGTGATCGCCACCTTTATCACGCTGTTTTATGACGCCAAAGGCTGGGACGGCGCGGCTTTCGCTCTGACGTTATTCAGCTGCGCGTTCGTTGGCACGCGGCTGCTGTTTCCTAACGGCATTAATCGCCTCGGTGGACTGAACGTGGCGATGCTCTGCTTTAGCGTGGAGATTATCGGACTACTGCTGGTCGGCTTTGCCGATACGCCGTTGCTGGCGAAAATCGGTACCTTCCTTACCGGGGCGGGGTTCTCGCTGGTCTTCCCGGCGCTGGGGGTGGTGGCGGTCAAAGCGGTGCCGCAGCACAATCAGGGGTCGGCGCTGGCGACCTATACCGTGTTTATGGATTTGTCGTTGGGGGTCACCGGGCCGCTGGCCGGATTGTTGATGGCGTGGACCGGGATCTCGATGATTTATCTCGCCGCGGCTGGGCTGGTGATGGCGGCGCTGCTGTTGGGCTGGCGGCTAAAAAAACGGCCCCCGGTTAGCGAACCGGAGGCCATCGCACCAGGCCAGTAATTACTGGATGGTGAGGGTGTTGATGATGCTTTCTGCTTCGGTCTGCGCCTGCTGCTGGTTGTCCGCCGGCAGGGTCACCTGCAGGGTCAGCAGTTTGTCATCCACTTTGCCGAGGATCACTGAAGACCAGGCGGTCTGCCCCTTGGCAGAGATGATGCTGTCCAGCTGCTGCAGGGTATGGCCTTTCATCTCCAGCGATTTGTTGCTCACCACCTGCAGCTGCGGGTCGCGGCTACGCTGCTGATCTTCCAGTCGTTTCGCCAGTACCGCCAGATCTTCATTGGTGCTGTCGCCGACGATGACGATGACCGCTTTCTGGCCGGTAGCGTCAGAGTAGACGTGCATGTTGTTCGCCTGGGTACCCAGTTTGCCGCTCTGGTCGGCCATGCCAGCAGGCAGGGTGAAGCTCAGTTTGCCATCCAGCAGGCTGATTGCCTGGCCGCTGGCATTGCTCTCCGCTGCTGCGCCAACGGTTGGCGCTTTTGAATCGCTGTTATCGCAGGCGGCAAGCCCCATTACCAGCAGGCCAATACCGACATATTTAACCAAATTGCGCATTGACATCTTCCTTTCGATAAACGGCCACTAATGGCTCATCCGGCTATCTTAACACATCGGCCCGCGAGTACCTTTAACTCGGCTGTAATGCCGACAAATCAGATTTATCCGCCAGTCTTTTCAACAGCATATTTAACAGCACGCCGTACATCGGCAGGAAGAAAATAATGCTGATAAGCACTTTAAAGCTGTAGTCGACGAGGGCGATTTCCCCCCAGTGGGCGGCCATAAACGGGTCCGGGCTGCGCCAGAAAGCGATAAAGAAGAACGCGACGGTATCGCTGATGTTGCCGAACAGCGTCGAGGCGGTGGGGGCCAGCCACCAGTGGCGACTCTGCCGCAGGCGGTTGAAGACGTGGACGTCGAGGATCTGCCCCAGCGCATAGGCCATAAAGCTGGCGATGGCGATGCGCGCGACGAAGAGATTAAAGGTGCCCAGCGCGGCAAAGCCCTGCCACTCGCCCATGTAGAACAGCGCAGAGATGCCGTAAGAGATAACCAGCGCCGGGACCATCACCGCGAAAATGATGCGTCGCGCCAGCGGTGCGCCAAAAATGCGTACCGTCAGATCGGTGGCGAGAAAGATAAACGGAAAACTAAACGCGCCCCAGGTGGTATGGAAACCAAAAATGGAGATCGGCAGCTGAACCAGATAGTTGCTGGAGGTGATGACCAGCAGATGAAATAGCGAAAGCCAGACGAGCGCTTTTTTGCGCTGTACGGTAGTAAACGGATTCATATTGTGACCTTTTTATGCCCGTCATGCTTCAGGTTAAGGAGCAATCGGCAGCGGAACGTTGGGGTGAGGGAACCCAATAAAAAACGGCTGCATGATACTGCGTTGTCGGCGTAATGCAATGGTTGTTTTTCGCGCAAACGTTAACCTGGCTTGCGTACTGGCGAACTGGGGGTAAACTAGGGCCGTTTTGTTAACGTGAGACTAAAATGAGCGAACTTTTCTCCACTCCTGACCACACCCTGGATGCCCTGGGGCTCCGTTGCCCGGAGCCGGTCATGATGGTGCGTAAAACCGTGCGGACGATGCCGGTCGGCGAGACGCTGCTGATTATTGCTGACGATCCGGCCACCACCCGCGATATCCCGGGATTCTGCCGCTTTATGGAGCATGAGCTGGTGGCCCAGGAAACCGAAGCCCTGCCGTACCGCTATCTGATCCGCAAAAGCCACTGAGCTTTTCCCGGATAGCGGCGCGTAGCGCCTTATCCGGGCTACCCGACGGTCCGGAATCGTAGCCCTGCTAAGCGCAGCGCGAGCAGGGAATACCCCGGATGGCGGCGCGTTGCGCCTTATCCGGGCTACCCGACGGTCCGGAACCGTAGCCCTGCTAAGCGCAGCGCGAGCAGGGAATACCCCGGATGGCGGCGCGTAGCGCCTTATCCGGGCTACCCGACGGTCCGGAACCGTAGCCCTGCTAAGCGCAGCGCGAGCAGGGAATACCCCGGATGGCGGCGCGTAGCGCCTTATCCGGGCTACCCGACGGTCCGGAATCGTAGCCCTGCTAAGCGTAGCGCGAGCAGGGAATATCCCGGATGGCGGCGCGTAGCGCCTTATCCGGGCTACCCGACGGTCCGGAACCGTAGCCCTGCTAAGCGCAGCGCGAGCAGGGAATACCCCGGATGGCGGCGCGTAGCGCCTTATCCGGGCTACCCGACGGTCCGGAATCGTAGCCCTGCTAAGCGCAGCGCGAGCAGGGAATATCCCGGATGGCGGCGCGTAGCGCCTTATCCGGGCTACCCGACGGTCCGGAACCGTAGCCCTGCTAAGCGCAGCGCGAGCAGGGAATACCCCGGATGGCGGCGCGTAGCGCCTTATCCGGGCTACCCGACGGTCTGGAACCGTAGCCCTGCTAAGCGCAGCGCGAGCAGGGAATACCCCGGATGGCGGCGCGTAGCGCCTTATCCGGGCTACCCGACGGTCCGGAATCGTAGCCCTGCTAAGCGTAGCGCGAGCAGGGAATATCCCGGATGGCGGCGCGTAGCGCCTTATCCGGGCTACCCGACGGTCTGGAACCGTAGCCCTGCTAAGCGCAGCGCGAGCAGGGAAGCCGGTATCTATGCTACAACTTCTTACGCAATAACCGCAGCGCGTTAGCCGTTACCAGCACGGTGGCGCCGGTATCCGCCAGCACCGCCAGCCACAGGCCGGTCAGGCCGAGCAGGGTGGTGACGAGGAAAATCCCCTTCAGCCCTAAGGCAATCGCGATGTTCTGGCGAATATTGGCATGGGTGGCGCGCGCCAGGGAAATCATCTGCGCCAGGCCGGTCAGACGGTTATGGGTCAGCGCGGCGTCGGCCGTCTCCAGCGCCACATCGGTGCCGCTGCCCATGGCGATGCCGATGGTGGCCGCTTTCATCGCCGGGGCGTCGTTGATTCCGTCCCCGACCATCGCCAGCGGCGCATCGGCATTCAGCGCCATGACGGCTTTCACTTTGTCCGCCGGCAGCAGACCGGCGCGGAATTCCAGCCCCAGTTCGCTGGCGATGGCTGCCGCGGCGCGCGGGTTATCCCCGGTAAGGATCACCCCCTGAACCCCCAACTGATGCAGAGCATCCACCGCCTGACGCGCGTCGTCGCGCAGGGTGTCGCGCAGCGCCAGAATACCGAGCAGCGTCTCGCCGCGCATCACCAGCACTACCGTTTGCCCGGCGCTTTCCAACTGCTGGATCTGCGCCTCATGTTCTGCCGGGGCGGCTTTGCTGGCGGCGCAGATCAAGATGCGGCTGCCGTTCACCTCGGCTTCGATGCCAGAGCCCGCCAGCGCCCGCTGGCCGCTGGCAAGCGGAATACTCAGCTGACGCCGCTGTGCTTCACGGACGATGGCCTGCGCCAGCGGGTGGCTGGAGCCTTGCTCCACCGCCGCCGCCAGCGCCAGCAGCGCGTTGTCGTCAACCTCAGCTGTGGCGATCACCGAAGTCACCTGCGGCTGGCCGACGGTCAGAGTGCCGGTTTTATCGAACGCCACCTGCCGCACCTGGCCCAGCTGTTCCAGCGCCGCGCCGCCTTTGATTAGCGCCCCGCGGCGGGCGGCGACCGCCAGGCCGGAGGTGATGGCCGCCGGCGTGGAGATGACCAGCGCGCACGGACAGCCGATCAGCAGCAGCGTCAGCCCTTTATAAATCCACGGCAGCCAGGCGCTGGCGAAGAACAGCGGCGGGACAATGGCGACCAACAAAGCTACGACCATAATGGCCGGGGTGTAGATCCGACTGAAGCGATCGATAAAACGCTCGATTGGCGCCCGACGTTCCTCTGCCTCTTCAATCAGCTTCAGGATGCGGTCGATGGCGCTGTCGCCCGGTTCGGATATCACGGTAAGCTGCACCAGGCGATCGACGCTGGTGGCGCCCGCCGCGACTCGTTCCCCGGCCTGACGCTCCACCGGCACCGACTCGCCGGTCAGGGCGCTTTCATCAAAGCTGGCAAACGGCGACAGCAGCTGGCCATCCGCCGGCAGACGCCCGCCGGCGGCCACTTCAATCACATCTCCGGGACGCAGGTCGCGCTGGGCGACGGTTTCCCGCACACCGTTGCGCAGACGGATGGCGGTGTCGGGCTTCAGCGCCATCAGCGCGCTCACCCCCTGCCGTGCGCGGCTGGCGGCCCAGCCTTCGAGACGCTCGCCGATCAGGAACAGCAGCAGGACCATCGCCGCTTCCGCAGTGGCGCCGATAAACAGCGCCCCGATGGCGGCGACGCTCATCAGCGTTTCAATGGCAAACCAGCTCCCGCTCTTGATCAGGCGCAGCGCCTGGCGAGCAACCGGCCACAGGCCAACCAGGGTGGTGGCAATAAAGGCCAACTGACCGGCGGGGTGGTTGGCCTGCTCCAGCCCCCAGCTCAGGGCCATCATGATAACCAGCGTCAGTAACGGCAGATTGTCGCGCAGCAGCGACCCTCGGGTTTTCTCTGCTGCGGGAGCATCGGCATCGCGCAGCGTATAGCCCGCCTGGCGGACCGCGTTCTCAACCTGAGCGCGGATATCGCCCTCGGCGTTAACCAGCAGCTTTTCTGTGGCGAACAGCACCTGGACCTGACTGACGCCGGGCACCTGGCGAACCGCGGTTTCCACCTTGCGGGCGCAGGCGGCGCAGTCCATGCCATCAACCTGCCAGCTATAGCGGGCGTCGCTGAGCGCTTCGGCGGCAGGGGCGGATTCTGTGGCGCAGGCGTGATCTGTACAGCAGCTCTCCGCCGGCGCGGTCGCTGGCCGCATGGTGAATGACGAGAATTGTGGGACTTTTTTATCCTGCGCGTCTGGAGTCGACATGGCACCCTCCGGGAAATGATAATTTTCTCATTAGCCGTAGGATACACTCTGGAGTCGACTCCAGAGTCAAGGACTAAATTACAGGTATAGCGCGCGCACGATCAGGAAGTGGCCGGCAAAGTAGAACGCGGCGGCAATGGCGTTATCGGCGCGGAAGCGGCGACGATAGTGGCTCACCAGCCACACGGCATTACTCAGCAGCAGCAGGGCCGCGCCGGCGAAACCGGACAGCGCGGTGTTGGTGGGGCGGGCAAACCACAGCTCACCGGCCAGCCAGACCATCACCAGCGTCATTCCAATAAAGGTCAGCACCGGCATTTTCATCTCTTCCAGCCGACTCCAGATCACCGCCATCAGCAGGGCGCCGAATACCAGCAGCACCAGCGGCAGCGGCCAGAAGAACGACAGCGTCAGCTGGCTGGCGAACCAGATGGTATACAGCAGATGTGACAGGAAGAAAGCGCCCACCGCGTACATCACCCGCTGGCGCGGCAGCAGGGTCAGGGCGTCGCCGAGCAGCGAGGCGCACAGGCCGGCCAGCACCAGATAGCTGATGGCATTGAACATCGGCGCCTGCCAGGCCAGTAACAGCAACAGAATCAGGGTGACAGGTTTAAATACCCAACGTCGCCAGGCCGGCCCACGATAGGATGCATCGACATAAAGCCATGCGGAGAAACAGACAGCAATAAATGACCAAAGCATAGTAAGTCCCTGTATCTGTTATCATAAAGAAAGTTACGGATGCGTGATGCTACAACTCAGTGTAGTGGTTTGGCGTAGCAGATGACAATGTTATTCCCGACGCAGTATGCTGATTCCTGATATTTTTTATGGGTAACCTTGATGAGTAAAATGCCCCTCTTTTTTGTTCTGGTCGTCGCGGTGATTGTGGTGGCGGCTTCGTTTCGCTATGTCCAGCAGCGCCGTGAGAAACAGGCGAATGACGCCGCGCCGTTGCTACAAAAGCGGGTTATCGTCAGCAATAAACGGGAAAAAGTGATTAACGATCGGCGCTCGCGGCAGCAGACGGTGACGCCCGCAGGCAGTGAGATGCGCTATGAAGCGAGCTTTCGCCCCGAAAACGGTGGACTGGAGGTGATGTTTCGCCTCGACGCGCCGCAATATCATGCGCTGAGCGTGGGCGATCGCGGGATGTTGAGTTATAAGGGCACAGCGTTCGTGGCGTTTACGCCCGATCCCTGAGCCCTTTTCAGGACTACTTTTTCAGCGTCGCCTTCAGTTTTTTCTGCCAGGCGACGAGCTCAAACACGCCGAAGATAAAAATACGGATTTGCTCAAAGCGGCTCAGCGGCGGCGCCTCTTTCGGCTGCGTCGCCTTGAGCAGCGTCAACTGCAGCCCGTGCATCAGGATCATGAAAATCAGCGCGACGTTGACGAAGATATTCAGCGGCTTCGGGAAGGGCTGAAACAGGTTCAATAACAGAAAGGCCCAGACGCACAGCATCAGCAGGCGGCCTAAATTAATCAGCATGGTGCTCTCCTTGGGCCTCACGTTGGTAAAGACGGTAGGCGACCTGTCCGGCCACTTTTTCACGATACAGCTGCCAGTTAGCTGGCACCGGCGGTAAACCGTTTTCGACTTCGCTTTCGACATACACCAGGGCCTCATCGGCCAGCCAGCCTTGTGTCTCCAGCAGACGTAGCGTCTCCTCCAGCAGCCCCTGACGGAACGGCGGGTCGACGAACACGATCTGGTGCGGTGTCCCCGGCTGACTCAGGAAGCTGAGGGTGTTGGTGGTGATCACCTTGCCGCGATCCGCTTTCAGGGTGGCGAGATTTTTTTGCAACTGCTGGGCTACGCCGCGCTCCATCTCCAGTAGCGTGGTGCTGGCCGCATAGCGGGACAGCGCCTCCAGCCCCAGCGCGCCGCTGCCGGCAAAGCAGTCGAGGCAGTGCGCGTCAACGATGGACGGCGCCAGCCAGTTAAAAAGGGTTTCGCGAACCCGGTCGGTGGTCGGCCGCAGGCCCGGGCTCTCCGGCACCGGTAATTTACGGCCGCGCCATTGCCCACCGATAATGCGGATCTGGCCGCTGCCCGCGTGGTTTGGTTTTTTCATCTCTCTGCTCAAGTCTCAACTTCCGGCCTGCTATTCTAGCGATCGACGGCGGTTGACGAAACCTTAATCCGGGGGCGGTGCTGCGAGTTAAGTTAAGTGATAGACTATCCGACTAATTTCATCATTTTTTCAGCTTCTGATGAAGCTGCGCCATGAATAAAACAGCGAGGAGTGTGGTCGCAAATGGCAAAAGAGAAAAAACGTGGCTTCTTTTCCTGGCTGGGCTTTGGACAGAAAGAACAGGCACAGGAAACCGAGACTGAACAAAAAGTAGAAGAACAACAAGCGGTTGCCGATGAGTCGCCGGTAGCGGAAACCCCTGCTGAGCCGAGCGCGCCGAAAGCAGACCCGGAGGCGTTTGCCGAAGATGTCGTCGAAGTGACCGAGACGGTGGTCGAAAGCGAAAAAGCGCACCTCGCGGAGCCTGCCAGCGTGCAGGAAGAAGAGGGGGTGGAAACGCCTGCTCTGACCGGAGACGCGCCTGTTGTTGAACCGGAGCCCGCGGTCAGCGAACCGCCTGAACAGCCTGCGGTGGTTGAGCCGCTGGCGGAAGAGGTGATCGCCGAACCGGTGGTGGCGGAAGCCGTAGCAGAGCAGCCTGTGGCAGACGTTATCGCCGAGCCGCAGGAGACGGATGTCCCTGAAGAGGACGCCCCGTTAAGCGATGAAGAGCTGGAAGCACTGGCGCTGGCGGCCGAGGCGGCCGAAGAGGCGGCGGTCGTAGTGCCGGAGCCCGAGGACGAGGCGCCGGTGGAAGCGCTGGCTCAGGAGCAGGAAAAACCGACGAAAGAAGGCTTTTTCGCCCGCCTCAAGCGTAGCCTTCTGAAAACCAAAGAAAATCTTGGTTCCGGATTTATCAGCCTGTTCCGCGGCAAGAAGATCGACGATGATCTATTTGAAGAGCTGGAAGAGCAACTGCTGATCGCCGACGTCGGGGTGGAAACCACTCGCAAGATCATTACCAACCTGACGGAAGGCGCCAGCCGTAAGCAACTGCGCGATGCGGAAGCGCTGTACGGCCTGCTGAAAGAAGAGATGGGCGAGATTCTCGCCAAAGTGGATGAGCCGCTGAACGTAGAAGGCAAAACGCCATTTGTTATTTTGATGGTCGGCGTAAACGGGGTGGGGAAAACCACCACCATCGGCAAGCTGGCGCGTCAGTTTGAGCAGCAGGGTAAATCGGTGATGCTGGCGGCGGGGGATACCTTCCGCGCGGCGGCGGTGGAACAGCTGCAGGTCTGGGGTCAGCGTAACAATATCCCGGTGATCGCCCAGCATACCGGCGCGGACTCCGCCTCGGTGATTTTCGACGCCATTCAGGCGGCGAAGGCGCGCCATGTTGACGTACTGATTGCCGACACCGCCGGGCGTCTGCAGAATAAATCGCACCTGATGGAAGAGCTGAAGAAGATTGTCCGGGTGATGAAAAAACTGGACGTCGACGCGCCGCATGAGGTGATGTTAACTATTGACGCCAGCACCGGGCAGAATGCCATTAGCCAGGCCAAACTGTTCCATGAGGCGGTAGGATTGACCGGGATCACCCTGACCAAGCTGGACGGCACCGCCAAAGGCGGCGTGATCTTCTCGGTGGCCGATCAGTTCGGCATTCCGATTCGCTATATTGGCGTCGGCGAGCGTATTGAGGATCTGCGTCCGTTTAATGCGGGCGACTTTATTGAGGCACTTTTTGCCCGAGAGGATTAAGAATGATTCGCTTTGAACAAGTCAGCAAAGCCTATCTCGGTGGGAGACAAGCGCTGCAGGGGGTGACCTTCCACCTGCAGCCGGGCGAGATGGCGTTTCTGACCGGCCATTCCGGCGCAGGGAAGAGTACCCTGCTGAAGCTTATCTGTGGTATCGAACGGCCCAGCGCCGGGAAAATTTTCTTCAGCGGTCATGAAATCAGCCGCCTGAAGAGCCGTGAGGTGCCGTTCCTGCGCCGCCAGATCGGCATGATTTTCCAGGACCACCATTTGCTGATGGATCGTACCGTGTATGACAACGTGGCGATCCCGCTGATTATCGCCGGCGCCAGCGGCGATGACATTCGTCGCCGCGTCTCGGCGGCGCTGGACAAGGTCGGCCTGCTGGACAAAGCGAAGAACTTTCCGATTCAGCTCTCCGGCGGTGAGCAGCAGCGCGTCGGTATAGCCCGCGCGGTGGTCAACAAGCCGGCGGTGCTGCTGGCGGATGAACCGACCGGTAACCTCGACGAGGCGCTCTCGGAGGGGATTTTACGTCTGTTTGAAGAGTTTAACCGCGTTGGGGTGACGGTACTGATGGCGACGCACGATCTGGGGCTTATCTCCAGTCGTCCGTACCGCGTGCTGTCGCTCAGCGACGGCCATCTGCATGGAGGCATTCGGGGTGAATAAGCGCGACGCAATGAACCAGATTCGCCAGTTCGGCAGTAAGTTCGATCGCCTGCGCAACGCGGCGGGCGGCAGCGGCGGCGGGCGCAATGCGCCAAAACGGCCGAAAGCGGCGCCTAACCCGGCCTCGCGTAAGAGTAACGTGTTCAACGAACAGGTGCGCTATGCCTGGCACGGCGCGTTGCAGGATCTCAAAAGCACGCCGCTGGCGACCTTCCTGACGGTGATGGTCATCGCCATTTCGTTGACCCTGCCAAGCGTCTGCTACATGGTCTACAAAAACGTCAGCAGCGCGGCGTCACAGTATTATCCATCGCCGCAGATCACCGTTTATCTGGAAAAAACGCTGGATGACGACGCCGCGGCGCGGGTGGTGGGCCAGCTGCAGGCGGAGCAGGGCGTCGACAAGGTAAACTATTTGTCCCGTGACGAGGCGCTGGGTGAATTTCGTAACTGGTCAGGCTTTGGCGGCGCACTGGATATGCTGGAAGAGAACCCGCTGCCAGCGGTCGCCATCGTGGTGCCGAAGCTGGATTTCCAGAGCACGGAAGCGCTCAATACCCTGCGCGAGCGGGTATCGCGGATCCAGGGGGTGGATGAGGTGCGGATGGACGACAGCTGGTTTGCCCGTCTCTCCTCGCTTACCGGGCTGGTAGGCCGCGTGTCGGCGATGATCGGCGTGCTGATGGTGGCGGCGGTGTTCCTGGTGATCGGCAACAGCGTGCGCCTGAGCATCTTTGCCCGCCGCGATACCATTAACGTGCAGAAGCTGATCGGCGCCACCGACGGCTTTATCCTGCGTCCGTTCCTCTACGGCGGGGCGATGCTGGGCTTCTCCGGCGCGTTTTTATCGCTGATCCTGTCGGAGATTCTGGTGATGCGCCTCTCGTCGGCAGTGACCGAAGTGGCGAAAGTGTTCGGCACCCAGTTTGAGCTGAGCGGCCTGGGCTTCGACGAGTGCCTGTTGATGCTGATTGTCTGCTCGATGATCGGGTGGGTCGCCGCCTGGCTGGCGACAGTGCAACATTTACGTCACTTTACTCCCGATTAAAAAAAGCGTGATATAATCTTTCCCTGCTGCAATGAGTTCCTGTTCGCAGGGAAAGATACCGCAAGCTTGTTCTCCTTTTCCTGCCCTCACTTGTTCATCGTGGTGTCACATTTTGTGCGTAATTTATTCACACCGTTGCATGGAACTTGTGGATAAAATCACTGTCTGATACTAATGTGAGTGATATTCTCGTTGCTCATGAATGCTGGCATGCTTGTTGCCTGATGGGGACAAGAACGCGTCAGAAGATATCAATTGAGAGGATTTGAATGACCAAAGAAATGCAAACTTTAGCTTTAGCCCCCGTTGGTAACCTGGAATCGTACATCCGGGCCGCTAACACTTGGCCGATGCTGTCGGCTGATGAAGAGCGGGAGCTTGCTGAAAAGCTGCATTACCAGGGCGATCTGGAAGCAGCTAAAAAGCTGATTCTGTCTCACCTGCGCTTTGTTGTTCACATTGCTCGTAACTACTCGGGCTATGGCCTGCCGCAGGCGGATCTGATCCAGGAAGGCAATATCGGCCTGATGAAAGCCGTGCGTCGCTTCAACCCGGAAGTGGGTGTGCGCCTGGTCTCCTTCGCCGTGCACTGGATTAAAGCTGAAATTCACGAATACGTGCTGCGTAACTGGCGTATTGTGAAGGTCGCTACCACCAAAGCACAGCGTAAGCTGTTCTTTAACCTGCGTAAAACCAAACAGCGTCTGGGTTGGTTCAACCAGGATGAAGTGGAAATGGTGGCCCGTGAGCTGGGCGTGTCGAGCAAAGACGTCCGCGAGATGGAATCCCGTATGGCGGCCCAGGACATGACCTTCGACATGTCTTCCGACGATGAGTCCGACAGCCAGCCGATGGCGCCGGTCCTTTATCTGCAGGACAAAACGTCTAACTTTGCCGACGGCATCGAAGACGACAACTGGGAAGAGCAGGCGGCGAATAAGCTGACTGACGCGATGCAGGGCCTGGACGAGCGTAGCCAGGACATCATCCGCGCCCGCTGGCTGGACGAAGACAACAAGTCCACGCTTCAGGAACTGGCCGACCGCTACGGCGTCTCCGCAGAGCGTGTGCGTCAGCTGGAAAAGAACGCCATGAAAAAACTGCGTGCCGCTATCGAAGCCTGATACGCCACGCCTGCCTGATACCTGATATCAGGCTCCCCGATAACGCCCCGCCTCAGGTTGGGGCGTTTTGTTTTTCTGCGTCCTCCCGGGGCAGGAGCATCTGCGGGCAGTGCGTCTGCAGGCAGCCGAGTAAGACGCTGAACGCCGGCGCCATCTGCTCTTCGGGCTGGCTGGCGAATCCCATCAGTAATCCTTTCTTCCGCGCCGCCGTCAGGTAGTAGCGCGACAGCGGCCGCACCAGAATGTGGCGCGCATTAGCCTCTTTGGCAATCGCCACATCGTCAGCCTCTGCGGGCAAATTGAGGATCAAATGCAGCCCGGCATTATCGCTGAAGTCAGACAGGGCGTACGGCATACAGTGCCGCTGGATAAGCTCAGTTAAAAAGGCGCGGCGACGGCTGTAGAGCAACCGCATACGGCGGATATGGGCCGAATAGTGGCCGGCGGTAATAAACTCCGCCAGCGCCATCTGGATCAGCGAATGGCCGCCGCGGTAAAGCTCGGCATGGGCGTGCTTCAGATCGCTGACCAGCGGACGGGGGATCACCACGTAGCCCAGGCGCAGGCCGGGATAGAGCGTTTTGCTGAAGGTGCCGATATAGACCACCGGGGCATCGGGGACCAGACCCTGCAGGGCGGGGATCGGCTGGCCGGAAAAGCGAAACTCACTGTCATAATCATCTTCGACGATCCAGCTCCCCTGCTGACGGGCGAGCGCCAGCAGTCGCTGGCGGCGCTCAAGGCTCATCACCGCGCCCAGCGGGTACTGGTGGGAAGGCGTAACGAAGATGAGCCTCGGCGCGTCGTCAACCGTTTCCGGCGGGCACAGGCCGTTGGCATCGACGGTCAGGGGTTCCACCCGAACGTCGTTCATCGCCAGCACGTGGCGGATCCCCCAATAGGAAGGCTCCTCCACCCACGCCAGATCGCCGTTATCACACAGCATGCGGGTGACCAGATCGATCGCCTGGTGGATCCCCTCGGTGATAAGAATTTGATCTGCCTGACAGTGGACGCCGCGCGACACGCGCAGATAATCCACCAGCGCCTGCTGCAGTTCCGGGGTGCCACCGTTGCAGCTATAGCTGAGCCGCTCCGGTTTGGGCCGACGGCTGATACGGGCCTGGATCTTACTGAACAGCGGATGGGGAAAGGCGTTAACGTCCGGCACGCCGGGTATAAACGCCCCCCACTGGCGCGGGCTGGCGCTGACCTGGCTGAGCAGATGTTGGCCTCGGCGTGAAAGATGCGCCGTCGGTTCTGCGATACTGCTGCTTTCTTGCTGACCTTTAGCCGTCAATGAGCTCTCAGGGGCGGTTTGGGCAACGAATGTTCCACTTCCCCGGCGGGAAACCACATATCCTTCCGCCAGTAATTGTTCATAAGTTGTTAATATGGTGTTTCTTGATACGCCGAGTTCACCCGCCAGATCGCGCGACGGCGGCAGGCGGCTTTGCGGCGCCAGCGAACCATCGAGGATCGCGCGGCGCAGCGCGTTATATAAGCGTTTGTGCAGAAGAGGATCCCGCTCTTCCTGCAAACGGACCAGCACCAGGTCACCTACCAGCGAACGCAATTGGATCCCTCAGATATTCTAAATTGGTACTCGATTATAGGGCCAACTCCTGTGTAAATAAACGACATCGTTTCTAATTTGTTGCGATAACGTGACATACACGACAGGAGATTCGCAGGTGAAAAGCTCAGAACTGAATCAACGTCGCCAGCAGGCGACGCCGCGCGGCGTAGGCGTAATGTGTAACTACTTTGTCGAGAAGGCGGAAAACGCCACGCTGTGGGATATCGAAGGCAATGAGGTGATCGATTTCGCCGCCGGGATCGCCGTGTTAAATACCGGTCACCGTCATCCGAAAGTGGTCGCCGCGGTCGCCGATCAGCTGCAGGCGTTCACCCACACCGCCTATCAGATTGTGCCGTACGAAAGTTATGTTTCGCTGGCGGAACGTATCAACGATCTGGCGCCAATTGACGGGCCGGCAAAAACGGCTTTCTTCACCACCGGCGCGGAAGCGGTTGAGAACGCAGTGAAAATTGCCCGCGCTTACACCGGCCGCCCGGGGCTGATTACTTTCGGCGGCGGCTTCCACGGCCGTACCTTTATGACCATGGCCCTCACCGGTAAGGTCGCGCCCTACAAAATCGGCTTCGGGCCGTTCCCGGGATCGGTGTATCACGGCGTTTATCCCAATGAGGCGCACGGCGTGACCACCGCGGATGCGCTGAAAAGCCTGGAGCGCATTTTCAAAGCGGATATTGCGCCGGACCAGGTAGCGGCCATCATCCTCGAGCCGATCCAGGGGGAAGGCGGCTTTAACGTCGCGCCGGCCGATTTTATGCAGGCGCTGCGCGATCTGTGCGATACCCACGGTATTCTGCTGATCGCTGATGAAGTGCAGACCGGTTTCGCCCGCACCGGCAAGCTGTTCGCTATGCAGCACTATGAGGTGAAACCGGATCTGATGACGATGGCGAAAAGCCTCGCCGGCGGCTTCCCGCTGTCGGGCGTTGTCGGTCGCGCCGAGGTGATGGATGCGCCAGCCCCAGGCGGGCTGGGTGGAACCTATGCCGGTAACCCGCTGGCGGTGGCCGCGGCGCACGCGGTGCTGGATGTCATTGCCGAAGAGCAGCTGTGTCAACGGGCTGAACAGCTGGGTAGCCATCTGCAGGAGGTGCTCAACCAGGCGCGCGCCACCTGCCCGGCGATCGTTGATGTCCGTGGCCGGGGGTCGATGGTGGCGGTGGAGTTTAACGATCCGCAAACTGGCGAGCCGTCGCCGGAGTTCACCCGCCTTGTGCAACAGAAAGCGCAGGAAAACGGCCTGCTGCTGCTGAGCTGTGGCGTCTACGGCAACGTGATCCGCTTCCTGTATCCGTTGACTATCCCCGACGCCCAGTTCTCGAAAGCGCTGGATATTCTGGCGCGCATCCTGAAGAGCTAACGTCTCCCCGGCGGGCTGCGGCGGCAGGGAAGCCGAACAGAAACAGGACGCCGCAGCCGGCTGTTCATGCTCAGCGTGAGTGGTTTATCACCCTGATATCACCTTTTTTCCGGCGGTAAAAACCGCCGGAGTAAAACGGAAAGTATTATGTCTGAAAACTCCACCTTTTCTCCCGTCCTCACCGGCCGGGAACGTACGGCTGTCCCTACAAAATCTCTGAGCTTCATCGAAGGGGTATCGATGATTGTCGGTACCAATATCGGTGCGGGTGTCCTCTCTATCGCCTATGCGTCGAGCAAAGCGGGCTTCTTACCGCTGCTGTTCTGGCTGGTGCTGGTGGGCAGCCTGACGACGGTGACCATGCTCTATGTCGCGGAATCCACGCTCCGTACCCGTAAACATCTGCAGCTCAGCGGTTTATCGAAGCGCTACGTCGGCGCCTTTGGCGCGCTGATGATGTTCCTCTCCGTTTGCGTCAACAGCGTCGGCGCATTGACGGCTTATATGACCGGCAGCGGCAAGCTGCTGCACTCGTTGTTTGGCATCTCGCCGGCGCTGGGCAGCGTGCTGTTTTTCGTCCCGGCGGCAGGGGTGCTCTACCTGGGCCTGAAGGCGATCGGCCGCGGCGAGAAATTTATCAGCATCGGCATGGTGGTGATGATCTCGGTGCTGGTGATTGCCACGCTGTTGAAAGAGACCACCCGTGTGGGCTATCTGCTCGACGGCAACTGGCTGTATATGGTTCCGGTCTTCAATGTCGTGGCATTCTGCTTCTCGGCACAGTATATCGTGCCGGAGATGGCGCGGGGCTTCGCCGACAAACCGGAAAAATTGCCCAGGGCCATTATGGTCGGTATGGCTTTGACCTTTGCCCTGCTGGCGCTGGTGCCGCTATCGGTTATCTCGCTTAATGGCCTGGACAATATCTCGGATGTGGCCACCATCTCCTGGGGCCGGGCGCTTGGCGAATGGGCGTTCTTCTCGGCCAACCTGTTTGCGCTGTGCGCCATGCTGACCTCTTACTGGGGGCTGGGCGGCAGCTTTCTGACCAATATCTTCGATCAGTTCCGCCTGGGGAATGACGAACAGCCCGCCCGGCGCCTGATGGTGCTGCTGGTGGTGGCGATCCCACCGTTCGTGCTGGCCTATAGCGGCATGGTTTCTTTCGTCAACGCGCTCTATTTTGCCGGAGTGTTCAGCGGCGTTATTTTATCGATTATGCCGATCCTGATGCTGAAGGGCGCCCGCCAGCGTGGCGACCTGACCCCTGGCTGGACCTGTCCGGCCTGGATGACCCATCCGCTTATCCAATGCTTCATTGTGTTGTTGTATCTTTGCAGCGCCGTCTACGCGATAGCGTCCGCGGTAGGCTACCTGCCCGCAGGCTGGTAATCAGGGCCTGTTTTGCACCGCGTCCGGTTCATGCTGGCGCGGTTTTTTTATTTGTCACTTATCTGTTACATAGCCCGCAATTTAGTCGTTTCAAATTCCTCAGAATGACGGTATGTTTAGCATAGTGTGCTGCAAAAGCGCGAGCAGCCCCCGGTGGATTAGCTATCATATGCTTTTCCTATCGATATAAACAAAATAATGTGCTAACAAACAACATCACAACAAATGCAAAAACCATAATAATGGGGAGCCTCAGGATGAATATGAAGGGTAAAGCGTTACTGGCAGGATGTATTGCCTTAGTTATGAGCAGCGCGGCGCTGGCGGAAGACATCAAAATCGCGGTCGTCGGGGCGATGTCCGGCCCGGTGGCTCAGTACGGCGACCAGGAGTTTACCGGTGCCGAGCAGGCGGTAGCGGATATCAACGCTAAGGGCGGCATCAAGGGCAATAAGCTGCAGATCGTCAAATATGATGACGCTTGCGACCCGAAACAGGCGGTAGCGGTCGCCAACAAAGTGGTCAACGACGGCATCAAGTACGTTATTGGCCATCTGTGCTCCTCTTCCACTCAGCCGGCGTCTGACATCTATGAAGACGAAGGCATTCTGATGATCACGCCGGCAGCGACTGCCCCGGAGCTGACCGCGCGCGGCTATAAGCTGATCCTGCGCACCACCGGCCTGGACTCCGATCAGGGACCCACCGCAGCGAAATACATTCTCGACAAAGTGAAGCCGCAGCGTATCGCTGTGGTACATGATAAACAGCAGTACGGTGAAGGTTTGGCCCGTGCGGTGCAGGATGGCCTGAAAAAAGGCGGGGCGAACGTGGTCTTCTTCGACGGCATCACCGCCGGTGAGAAAGATTTCTCCACCCTGGTGGCGCGCCTGAAGAAAGAGAATATCGATTTCGTTTACTACGGTGGCTACCACCCGGAAATGGGCCAGATCCTGCGTCAGGCCCGTGCTGCCGGTCTGAAAACCCAGTTTATGGGCCCGGAAGGCGTAGCGAACGTCTCCCTGTCTAACATCGCCGGCGAGTCGGCGGAAGGCCTGCTGGTGACCAAGCCGAAGAACTACGACCAGGTGCCGGCGAACAAACCGATCGTGGATGCGATCAAGGCGAAGAAACAGGATCCGAGCGGCGCCTTCGTGTGGACCACCTACGCGGCGCTGCAGTCGCTGCAGGCGGGCCTGAATCAGTCTGACGATCCGGCGGAAATCGCTAAATACCTGAAAGGCGCGACGGTAGACACCGTGATGGGCCCGCTGTCGTGGGATCAGAAAGGCGACCTGAAAGGCTTCGAGTTCGGGGTCTTTACCTGGCATGCTAACGGTACGGCGACCGACGCCAAATAATTTAACCGGCGCCTTTCACGCTGCAAATGCGTTGTCTGCGGCCCTCAACCCCGGTCACTTACTGATGTAAGCTCCCGGGGATTTCGGGTCTTGACGCCTTTTTGCAACGCGAAATGCTGGGTTAAATGGGTGGGGGCCTTTCACGCCACAGATGTGTTGTCAGACCCCGGTCGTGCTGCGCTTACCGGGGCTACAATTTCCAGGTAGCCCGGCTAAGCGAAGCGCCGCCGGGTTCTTCCTTGGTCATGCTCCGCATATTGGGGCTACGGCTTAATGCTTTTCCCAACCGGTCTGCTGGGCGCTAAAGCCGAGCGCCTGCATAAATGCGGCCATCACGCCGCGGTCCTCCACCCCTTGGTCGGCGACGCGCCAGCTATTGATGGCCGGGTTATCACGCAACGTCTCTTCCACTAAGTATTGCCCGACGCCGCGGCGGCGGGTCACTTCACGCACGCACAGATCGCTGAGTTCGGCTTCGACGCCGCGCAGGGTGACGCGCACGGCGCCCAGCAGGCGTTCGTTAAAGCGGGCGGCGTAGAGACGATGATTCTCGTCCAGGGTTAGGGTCGACAGATCCTGCGACGGCCAGATTTTCCCCAGGTCGATGCGATCCTGATCGCTGAAGTGCTGTAAACGGATAATGGTCAGTTTCATGGGCGGCAAATCCAGTGCAAAACAGAGGCGCCAGTGTACCCAAAATTGCTGTCTGGCGGAGCGCTGTTTTTTGCGCGTACATCAGGGGATTCGTTTTCCGGATGTAGTCAGGGTAGCGCAATCCGTCATGGATCGAAAAATAAGCAGAATTTTAACCTAATGTGCAGCGTTTTATTCCGCCTTATGTATCGTTATTTTATGCTGCAGGATGGACTTTTTTTTGTTTATCTTCACCAAAATACAGAATATTATCTTTGCTTAATCGACTGAAAAATAGAGATTTTAATCTGTTTTTTAGTGAAAAGCTGCGCTAAACCATTAAACTCAATGGTAAAAATGGCGTTGTTTAATAAAAGCACAGAATGCTTTTTAACCATAAAAATACAAAACATTTACACCACATCACGAACGGGGTTCTGCAGCATGAAAAGGAACGCGAAAACCATCGTCGCGGGCATTGTCGCATTAGCGATGTCGCACGCGGCGATGGCCAAGGATATTAAGGTCGCCGTGGTCGGCGCGATGTCGGGTCCGGTGGCCCAGTGGGGCGACATGGAGTTCAATGGCGCGCGTCAGGCGATTAAAGACATCAACGCCAGCGGCGGTATTAAGGGTGACAAGCTGGTGGCCGTCGAATATGACGACGCCTGCGATCCGAAGCAAGCGGTCGCGGTGGCCAACAAAATCGTCAACGACGGCATTCAGTACGTTATCGGCCACCTCTGCTCCTCTTCCACCCAGCCGGCTTCCGACATCTATGAGGATGAAGGCATCCTGATGATCTCCCCCGGGGCGACCAATCCGGAGCTGACCCAGCGCGGTTATCAGTACATCATGCGTACCGCCGGCCTCGACTCCTCGCAGGGGCCGACCGCGGCGAAATATATCGTCGAGAAAGTGAAACCGCAGCGTATCGCCATCATTCATGACAAGCAGCAGTACGGCGAAGGGCTGGCGCGTTCGGTGCAGGACAACCTGAAGAAAGCCGGGGCCAATATCGTCTTCTTCGACGGCATCACCGCGGGGGAAAAAGATTTCTCCGCCCTGCTGGCGCGCCTGAAGAAAGAGAACATTGACTTCGTCTACTACGGCGGCTACTACCCGGAAATGGGCCAGATGCTGCGCCAGGCGCGCTCCGTCGGGCTGAAAACAGTGTTTATGGGGCCGGAAGGGGTCGGCAACGCCTCGCTGTCCAATATCGCGGGCGCCGCGGCGGAAGGCATGCTGGTGACAATGCCAAAACGCTACGATCAGGACCCTGCCAATAGCGCCATCGTTAACGCGCTGAAAGCGGAGAAGAAAGATCCGAGCGGGCCGTACGTCTGGATCACCTATGCCGCCGTTCAGTCGCTGGCGCAGGCGATGGACAGAACCGGCAGCCAGCAGCCGCTGGATTTAATCAAAGATTTGAAAGCGCACGGGGCGAAAACCGTGATTGGGCCGCTGACCTGGGATGAAAAAGGCGATCTGAAGGGATTTGAGTTTGGTGTCTTCCAGTGGCACGCCGACGGCTCTTCGAGCGCGGCGAAATAAGCGCTGAAGACGAGTTATCCCTCCGCCCGCGAACCGCGGGCGGTTTGAAAAAGGTTACCTTATGTCCGAGCAGTTTCTCTATTTTCTGCAGCAGATGTTTAACGGCGTCACGCTGGGCAGTACCTACGCGCTGATCGCCATCGGCTACACGATGGTGTACGGCATTATTGGCATGATCAACTTCGCCCACGGCGAGGTCTACATGATTGGCAGCTATGTCTCCTTCATGATCATCGCCGCGCTGATGATGATGGGCATCGACACCAGCTGGTTGCTGGTCGCCGCCGGATTCGTGGGCGCCATTGTGATTGCCAGCGCCTACGGCTGGAGTATCGAGCGCGTTGCCTATCGGCCGGTGCGTAACTCTAAGCGTCTGATTGCGCTGATCTCCGCTATCGGGATGTCTATCTTCCTGCAGAACTACGTCAGCCTGACCCAGGGGTCGCGCGACGTGGCGCTGCCAAGCCTGTTTAACGGCCAGTGGATCGTCGGCCACAGCGACAGCTTCTCCGCGACGATCACCACCATGCAACTGGTGATCTGGGTGGTGACCTTTATCGCCATGCTGGCCCTGACGCTGTTTATTCGCTACTCGCGGATGGGGCGCGCCTGCCGCGCCTGTGCCGAAGACCTGAAAATGGCGAGCCTGCTCGGGATTAACACCGACCGCGTCATCGCCCTGACTTTTGTCATCGGCGCAGCGATGGCGGCGGTGGCGGGCGTGCTGCTCGGCCAGTTCTACGGCGTGATTAACCCCTATATCGGCTTTATGGCCGGGATGAAGGCCTTCACCGCCGCCGTGCTCGGCGGTATCGGCAGTATTCCTGGCGCAATGATCGGCGGCTTGATCCTGGGTATTGCCGAGGCGCTCTCTTCTGCCTATCTCAGCACTGAATATAAGGACGTTGTTTCCTTCGCGCTGCTGATTCTGGTGCTGTTAGTGATGCCGACCGGCATTCTGGGCCGCCCGGAGGTGGAAAAAGTATGAAACCGATGCAAATTGCAATGGCGCTGCTGTCTGCCGTGATGTTCTTCATTCTGGCGGGCGTCTTTATGGGCGTGCAGCTGGAGCTGGACGGCACCAAGCTGGTAGTCGATACCGCCGCCGATATTCGCTGGCAGTGGATCTTTATCGGCACCGCGGTGGTCTTTTTCTTCCAGCTGCTGCGGCCGCTGTTCCAGAAAGCGGTTAAGAACGTCTCCGGGCCGAAGTTTATTATGCCGGCGATTGACGGCTCAACGGTGAAGCAGAAGCTGTTCCTGATAGCCCTGCTGGTGATCGCCGTGGCCTGGCCGTTTATGGTGTCGCGCGGCACGGTGGATATCGCCACCCTGACGATGATCTATATCATCCTCGGCCTCGGGCTGAACGTGGTGGTCGGCCTTTCCGGCCTGCTGGTGCTGGGCTACGGCGGGTTCTACGCCATCGGCGCGTATACCTTCGCGCTGCTGAACCACTATTACGGTCTCGGCTTCTGGACCTGTCTGCCGCTGGCTGGCCTGGTCTCCGCGGCGGCCGGCTTCCTGCTGGGCTTCCCGGTGCTGCGTCTGCGCGGCGACTATCTGGCGATTGTGACCTTAGGCTTCGGTGAAATTGTGCGTATTCTGCTGCTCAACAATACCGAGATCACCGGCGGGCCGAACGGCATCAGCCAGATCCCGAAACCGACTTTCTTCGGCCTTGAATTTAGCCGTACCGCCCGCGAAGGCGGCTGGGATACCTTCAGCAATTTCTTCGGCGTCAAATACGATCCCTCCGATCGGGTGATTTTCCTCTACCTGGTGGCGCTGCTGCTGGTCGTGCTGAGCCTGTTCGTCATCAACCGCCTGCTGCGAATGCCGCTGGGGCGGGCGTGGGAAGCGCTGCGTGAAGATGAGATCGCCTGTCGTTCGCTGGGCCTGAGCCCGACGCGCATCAAGCTGACCGCCTTTACCATCAGCGCCGCGTTTGCTGGCTTCGCCGGGACGCTGTTCGCTGCGCGCCAGGGCTTCGTCAGCCCGGAATCCTTCACCTTCGCCGAGTCGGCCTTCGTGCTGGCGATCGTGGTGCTGGGCGGGATGGGCTCGCAGTTCGCGGTGATCCTCGCGGCTATTCTGCTGGTGGTCTCGCGCGAGCTGATGCGTGACTTCAACGAATACAGCATGTTAATGCTCGGCGGCCTGATGGTGCTGATGATGATCTGGCGTCCGCAGGGGCTTCTGCCAATGACGCGCGTGCAGTTGAAGCTGAAAAACGGTCAGGCGAAAGGAGAGCAGGCATGAGTCAGCCATTATTATCCGTCAGCGGCCTGATGATGCGTTTCGGCGGCCTGCTGGCCGTCAACAATGTGTCGCTGGAGCTCAGAGAGCGCGAGATTGTCTCGCTGATCGGCCCTAACGGCGCCGGGAAGACTACCGTCTTTAACTGCCTGACCGGTTTCTACAAGCCCACTGGCGGCACCATTATGCTGCGCGACCAGCACCTGGAAGGGCTGCCGGGCCAGCAGATTGCGCGGATGGGCGTGGTGCGGACCTTCCAGCACGTGCGTCTGTTCCGCGAAATGACGGTGATTGAAAACCTGCTGGTGGCGCAACATCAGCAGCTGAAAACCGGGCTCTTCTCCGGCCTGCTGAAAACGCCGGCCTTCCGTCGGGCGCAGAGCGAAGCGCTGGACCGGGCCGCCACCTGGCTGGAGCGTATCGGCTTGCTGGAGCACGCCAACCGTCAGGCCAGCAACCTGGCCTACGGCGACCAACGCCGGCTGGAGATTGCCCGCTGCATGGTGACCCAGCCGGAAATTCTGATGCTCGATGAACCGGCGGCGGGGCTGAACCCGAAAGAGACCAAAGAGCTGGACGAGCTTATCGCCGAGCTGCGTAACCATCACAACACCACCATCCTGCTTATCGAACACGATATGAAGCTGGTGATGGGCATTTCCGATCGCATCTACGTCGTGAACCAGGGGACGCCGCTGGCCAACGGGACGCCGGAAGAGATTCGTAATAACCCGGACGTGATCCGCGCATACCTTGGTGAGGCATAAGATGGAAAACGCGATGTTAACTTTTGACAACGTCAGCGCCCACTACGGCAAGATTCAGGCGCTGCACAACGTCAGCCTGCATATCAAACAGGGTGAAATCGTCACGCTGATCGGCGCCAACGGCGCGGGGAAAACCACCCTGCTCGGCACGCTGTGCGGCGATCCGCGCGCTTCCAGCGGGCGCATTGTCTTTGACGGTAAGGATATTACCGACTGGCAGACGGCGAAAATCATGCGTGAAGCGGTGGCGATCGTCCCGGAAGGGCGGCGCGTCTTTTCGCGTATGACGGTGGAAGAGAACCTGGCGATGGGCGGTTTCTTTGCCGACCGCGATCAGTTCCAGACCCGCATCAAATGGGTGTATGAGCTGTTCCCGCGTCTGCATGAACGCCGTATTCAGCGCGCCGGCACTATGTCCGGCGGCGAGCAGCAGATGCTGGCGATCGGTCGCGCTCTGATGAGCCAGCCGCGCCTGCTGCTGCTTGATGAGCCCTCATTAGGGCTGGCGCCGATTATCATTCAGCAGATTTTCGACACCATCGAGCAGCTGCGCGAGCAGGGGATGACGATCTTCCTGGTTGAGCAGAACGCCAACCAGGCGCTAAAGCTGGCCGACCGCGGCTACGTGCTGGAGAACGGCCACGTGGTGCTGGAGGATACCGGCGACGCGCTGCTGGCCAACGAGGCGGTGCGCAGCGCCTATCTCGGCGGTTAATTCATCGCAACCCGGCGTCGTTCGCTTCGCCGGTTTGTAGCCCGGGCGAGGCGCTTGCGCCGACCCCGGGAGCCGATCGCGCAACTATTATCCGTGTCTCAGCTCCCACTTTACTTCCCCCGTCCTTTCATCGGCTTGTCATCTCTCTGACCCGTTACTATCTTTTTTTTGTAATAAAAAAGTTATTTTTCTGTAATTCGAACATGTCATGTTACCCCGCGAGCATAAAACGCGTGAAATCGCGCATCCGGCACAACAAGAGAGATAACCGATGATATCGTTACGACATACAGCTTTAGGACTGGCGCTGAGCCTGGCTTTTGCCGGTCAGGCCCTGGCGGTTACCACCATCCCATTCTGGCACTCAATGGAAGGCGAGCTGGGTAAAGAAGTGGATTCTCTGGCGCAACGCTTTAACGCGGCCAATCCTGATTACAAAATCGTTCCGGTATACAAAGGCAACTATGAACAGAGCCTGAGTGCTGGTATCGCCGCTTTCCGTACCGGCAACGCCCCGGCGATCCTGCAGGTGTATGAAGTAGGCACCGCCACCATGATGGCGTCAAAAGCCATTAAGCCGGTGTACCAGGTGTTTAGCGAGGCGGGCATCAAGTTTGATGAATCGCAGTTCGTGCCGACGGTATCCGGGTATTACACCGATTCGAAAACCGGCCATCTGCTCTCCCAGCCATTTAACAGCTCTACGCCGGTGCTGTACTACAACAAAGACGCCTTCAAAAAAGCCGGCTTAGATCCGGAGCAGCCGCCGAAGACCTGGCAGGATCTGGCGGCCTATACCGCGAAGCTGAAAGCCGCCGGGATGAAGTGCGGGTACGCCAGCGGCTGGCAGGGCTGGATCCAGATTGAAAACTTCAGCGCCTGGCATGGTCTGCCGGTGGCCACGAAAAATAACGGCTTCGACGGTACCGATGCGGTACTGGAGTTCAATAAGCCGGAGCAGGTGAAGCATATCGCCCTGCTCGAAGAGATGAACAAGAAGGGCGATTTCAGCTACTTCGGGCGTAAAGACGAGTCCACCGAGAAGTTCTATAACGGCGACTGCGCGATCACTACCGCGTCATCCGGCTCGCTGGCCGATATTCGTCAGTATGCCAAATTCAACTACGGCGTCGGCATGATGCCATACGATGCCGACGTGAAAGGCGCGCCGCAGAACGCCATCATCGGCGGGGCCAGCCTGTGGGTGATGCAGGGTAAAGACAAAGAGACTTACACCGGCGTGGCGAAGTTCCTCGACTTCCTGACCAAACCGGAAATCGCCGCCGAATGGCACCAGAAAACCGGCTATCTGCCGATCACCACTGCGGCCTACGATCTGACGCGCCAGCAGGGCTTCTATGATAAGAACCCGGGCGCCGATATCGCCACCCGCCAGATGCTGAACAAGCCGCCGTTGCCGTTCACCAAAGGCCTGCGTCTGGGCAACATGCCGCAAATCCGCACTATCGTCGATGAAGAGCTGGAAAGCGTGTGGACCGGCAAGAAAACCCCGCAACAGGCGCTGGATTCCGCCGTTCAGCGCGGGAATCAACTGCTGCGCCGTTTCGAGCAAGCAACCAAATCGTAATATGAAATGCCGGGTGGCGGCTTCGCCTTACCCGGCCTACAAAGTACATGTAGGCCGGATAAGCGTAGCGCCATCCGGCACTGCTCAGGAATAAAATCTTCATGTCATCATCCCGTCCGGTATTCCGCTCGCGCTGGCTGCCCTATGTGCTGGTCGCGCCGCAGCTGATTATCACGTTAATTTTCTTTATCTGGCCCGCGGGCGAAGCGCTGTGGTACTCGCTGCAGAGCGTCGATCCGTTTGGTCTCTCCAGCCAGTTTGTCGGTCTGGATAACTTCGTTGCGCTGTTCCACGACCCGTACTATCTGGACTCGTTCTGGACCACTATAAAATTCAGCACCCTGGTGACTGTTAGCGGCCTGCTCGTTTCGCTGTTTTTTGCCGCGCTGGTCGACTATGTGGTGCGCGGCAGCCGCTTTTATCAAACGCTGATGCTGCTGCCGTACGCCGTGGCTCCCGCCGTCGCGGCGGTGCTGTGGATCTTCCTTTTTAACCCCGGGCGCGGGCTGATCACCCATTTCCTCGGCGAGCTGGGCTACGACTGGAACCACGCGCAAAACAGCGGCCAGGCGATGTTCCTGGTGGTCTTCGCCTCGGTATGGAAGCAGATAAGCTATAACTTCCTGTTCTTCTTCGCCGCGCTGCAGTCGATCCCGCGTTCGCTGGTTGAGGCCGCCGCCATTGACGGCGCCGGGCCCATTCGTCGCTTCTTTAAGCTGGCGCTGCCATTGATTGCGCCGGTGAGCTTCTTCCTGCTGGTGGTCAACCTGGTTTACGCCTTCTTCGACACCTTCCCGGTGATCGATGCCGCCACCGCCGGCGGCCCGGTGCAGGCCACCACCACCCTAATCTACAAAATATATCGCGAAGGTTTTGCCGGACTCGATCTTTCCGCTTCCGCCGCACAGTCGGTGGTGCTGATGTTCCTCGTCATTATTCTGACGGTGGTGCAGTTCCGTTACGTTGAAAGTAAGGTGCGTTACCAATGATTGAGAACCGTCGCGGGCTGACGATTTTCAGCCACACCATGCTCATTCTGGGTATTGCCGTCATTTTATTCCCGCTGTACGTCGCCTTCGTGGCGGCGACGCTGGATAACCAATCGGTGTTTGAAACGCCGATGACCCTGATCCCCGGCGGCCATCTGCTGGAGAACATGAAGACCATCTGGGTGAACGGCGTCGGCGTCAACAGCGCGCCGTTCTGGCTGATGATGCTCAACAGTTTCATCATGGCGTTCGCCATTACGGTCGGCAAAATCGTGGTGTCGATGCTTTCGGCGTTCGCCATCGTCTGGTTCCGCTTTCCGCTGCGTAACCTGTTCTTCTGGATGATCTTTATTACCCTGATGCTGCCGGTCGAGGTGCGGATTTTCCCGACGGTGGAGGTCATCGCCAACCTCGACATGCTCGACAGCTACGCCGGGTTAACGCTGCCGTTGATGGCTTCGGCCACCGCCACCTTCCTGTTCCGCCAGTTCTTTATGACCCTGCCGGACGAACTGATTGAAGCGGCGCGTATTGATGGCGCTTCGCCGATGCGTTTTTTCCGCGACATCGTGCTGCCGCTGTCGAAAACCAATCTTGCGGCGCTGTTCGTCATCACCTTTATCTACGGCTGGAACCAATATCTGTGGCCGCTGCTGATTATTCAGGATGTGAATCTTGGCACCGCCGTCGCCGGTATCAAAGGCATGATCGCCACCGGCGAAGGTACTACCCAGTGGAATCAGGTGATGGCGGCGATGCTGCTGACCCTGATCCCGCCGGTCGTCATCGTTTTAGCCATGCAGCGCGCCTTTGTGCGTGGCCTGGTCGATAGTGAGAAATAAAATGGCTGGTTTAAAACTACAGGCAGTAAGCAAAAGCTGGGATGGCAAAACCCAGGTGATTCAACCGCTGACGCTGGACGTGGCGGACGGGGAATTTATCGTCATGGTCGGCCCGTCGGGCTGCGGGAAATCAACGCTGCTACGGATGGTTGCCGGACTGGAGCGGGTGACCAGCGGCGATATCTGGATCGATCGCAAACGGGTGACTGAGATGGAACCGAAAGATCGCGGCATCGCGATGGTGTTCCAGAACTATGCGCTTTATCCGCATATGAGCGTGGAAGAGAACATGGCGTGGGGGCTGAAGATCCGCGGCATGGGTAAGGGATTGATTGCCGAGCGGGTGCAGGAGGCGGCGCGTATTCTGGAGCTGGATGGTCTGCTCAAGCGTCGCCCGCGGGAGCTCTCCGGCGGTCAGCGCCAGCGCGTGGCGATGGGCCGCGCTATCGTGCGTGACCCGGCGGTATTCCTGTTCGACGAACCGTTGTCAAATCTCGACGCCAAGCTGCGCGTGCAGATGCGTCTGGAACTGCAGCAGCTGCATCGCCGCCTGAAAACGACTTCGCTGTACGTCACCCACGATCAGGTCGAAGCGATGACCCTGGCCCAGCGGGTGATGGTGATGAATAAAGGCGTTGCCGAGCAGATCGGCACCCCGGTGGAAGTGTATGAGAAGCCCGCCAGCCGCTTTGTGGCAAGCTTTATCGGCAGCCCGGCCATGAACCTGCTGGAAGGGCGCATCAGCGATGACGGCGGTCGCTTCGAGCTGGCCGGTGGCATGGCGTTGCCGATGAATCACGAGCATCGGCGCTACGCCGGGCGTAAAATGACGCTCGGTATCCGCCCGGAGCACTTTATTTTAAGCTCGCAGGCGCAAGGCGGCATTCCGCTGCTGATGGATACCCTGGAAATTTTAGGTGCCGATAACCTCGCCCACGGGCGCTGGGGCGAGCAGAAGCTGGTGGTCAGACTGCCGCATCAGCAGCGCCCGGCGGGCGGCAGCACGCTATGGCTGCATCTGCCTTTGGAACATCTGCACCTCTTTGATGGTGAAACAGGACAACGCGCATGAGTAACTGGCCTTATCCCCACATCGTCGCCCATCGCGGCGGCGGTAAACTGGCGCCGGAGAACACCCTGGCGGCTATCGACGTTGGCGCCCGCTACGGGCACACGATGATTGAATTTGACGCCAAGCTGTCGAAGGACGGGCAGATCTTTCTGCTGCATGACGATAATCTCGAACGCACCAGCAACGGCTGGGGCGTGGCGGGCGAGCTGGCGTGGGACGATCTGCTGAAGGTCGATGCCGGCAGCTGGTTCAGCCGTGAATTTAAGGGCGAGCCGCTGCCGTTGCTCTCTCAGGTGGCGGAGCGCTGCCGCCGTCACGGTATGATGGCGAATATCGAAATTAAGCCGACCACCGGGCTGGGGCCGCAGACCGGCAACGTGGTGGCCCTGGCTGCGCGCGATCTGTGGCAAGGCATGGCCGCGCCGCTGCTCTCCTCTTTTGAAATCGATGCTCTGGAGGCGGCGCAGGAAGCCGCGCCCGAGCTGCCGCGCGGGCTGCTGCTGGATGAGTGGCGCGATGACTGGCGCGAATTGACCACCCGGCTGGGCTGCGTGTCGATTCACCTCAATCACAAGCTGTTGGATGCGGCGCGGGTGGCGAGCCTGAAACAGGCCGGCCTGCATATTCTGGTGTACACGGTCAATAAACCCCAGCGCGCCGCCGAGCTGCTGCGCTGGGGTGTAGATTGCATCTGCACCGATGCCATTGACGTCATCGGGCCGAATTTCCACCCTTAAGACGGATTTGCGGCGGCTGACCTTTACGGGTTGGTCTGCCGCAGCATTCCACCGTTGTTGTTCGGTAGCACCTGCTGCGGCGGATTGAGATTGCCGCCCTGGGTCGCGCGCTGCTGATTCGTCTGCAACTGGTTTTGCAAATGCTGCTGCTGCGAGCGGGTCTGATTGTTCAGATCCTGCTTCAGCATGCTCTGCTGCTGCTGTTGCTGCACCTTCATCTCATTTTGCATGCGCTGCTGGCTGGGCACCACGTAACCCGGCTGGTTAGGGTTGTTATTAATATTGATCGGCTGGGCTAATACGCCAAGCGGCATCAGCGCCGCCAGAAACAGAATCGCTTTCATGGTTTTCTCCTCCCGTGCGTGGGATCACTTAAGTGTACCTCGAATCCGCCATAACAATGATTTTTTAGGAGTTATCAACCAGGCTTAAGCGGGGAATGAAACCTACCTTTCAGGAGTAAGACAATGATAAAAACAACAATATGGCGCCAGGTGGTCATCGCTGCGTTGCTGGCGGGCGGTAGTTTCACCGTCGCCGCCAATCCGCCACCGCCGCCGCCGGTCTCTTATGGCGTAGAGGAAGATGTGTTCCACCCGGTACGCGCCCGGCAGGGGATGGTGGCGTCGGTGGACGCGCTGGCGACCCGCGTCGGCGTGGATATTCTGCGCCAGGGCGGCAACGCTGTCGATGCGGCGGTGGCGGTTGGCTACGCGCTGGCGGTCACGCATCCGCAGGCCGGGAATATCGGCGGCGGCGGTTTTATGATGCTGCGGACTAAAGACGGCAAGACCACGGCGATCGATTTCCGCGAAATGGCGCCGGAACAGGCCACCCGCGACATGTTCCTTGACGACCAGGGCAACCCGGACAGTAAAAAATCACTGACTTCGCATCTGGCCTCCGGCACGCCAGGCAGCGTCGCCGGTTTCTCTCTCGCCCTGGAAAAATACGGCACCATGCCGCTGAACAAAGTGATCCGCCCGGCGATTAAGCTGGCAGAAGAGGGCTTTATCGTTAACGATGCGCTGGCGGACGATCTGAAGACCTATGGCAGCGAAGTGATCCCGCAGCATGAAAACAGTAAAGCGATCTTCTGGAAGAACGGCGAGCCGCTGAAAAAGGGCGACCGGCTGGTGCAAAAGAATCTCGGTAAGAGCCTGGAGCTGATTGCCGAGCACGGCCCGGAGGCTTTCTATAAAGGGGCCATCGCCGACCAGATCGCTGACGAGATGAAAAAGCACGGCGGGCTAATCACCAAAGCCGATCTTGCCAGCTATAAGGCCGTGGAGCGTACGCCGGTTAGCGGCGAATATCGCGGGTATGAGGTTTATTCCATGCCGCCGCCGTCTTCCGGCGGGATCCACATCGTGCAGATCCTCAATATCCTCGAAAACTTCGATATGCAGAAATATGGCTTTGGCAGCGCCGATGCTATGCAGGTGATGGCGGAGGCGGAGAAACACGCCTATGCCGACCGCTCTGAATATCTCGGCGATCCTGACTTCGTCAAAGTGCCGTGGCAGGCGCTGACCAGCAAAGCCTATGCCAAAGAAATTGCCGCCGAGATCGACGTCAACAAGGCGAAGCCTTCCAGTCAGATCCGCCCGGGCAAGCTGGCGCCGTATGAAAGCAACCAGACCACCCACTTCTCGGTGGTCGATAAAGAGGGTAATGCGGTGGCGGTGACCTATACGCTGAATACCACCTTCGGTACCGGCATTGTGGCCGGCGATTCCGGTATTTTACTCAATAACCAGATGGATGATTTCTCGGCGAAGCCCGGCGTGCCTAACGTCTATGGTCTGGTGGGCGGCGACGCCAATGCGGTGGAGCCGAAAAAACGCCCGCTGTCGTCGATGTCGCCGACCATTGTGGTGAAAGACGGCAAAACCTGGCTGGTGACCGGCAGCCCGGGCGGCAGTCGGATCATCACCACCGTACTGCAGATGGTGGTCAATACCATCGATTTCGGGATGAACGTCGCGGAAGCCACCAATGCGCCGCGTTTCCACCATCAATGGCTGCCGGATGAGCTGCGGGTGGAGAAAGGCTTTAGCCCGGATACCCTGAAGCTGCTCGAGGCGAAGGGGCAGAAAGTGGCGCTGAAAGAGGCGATGGGCAGTACCCAGAGCATCATGGTAGGGCCGGACGGCATGCTGTATGGCGCCTCCGATCCGCGTTCGCCGGATGATTTAACGGCGGGGTATTGATGTGTTGCCCGGTGGCGCTGCGCTTACCGGGCCTACAACTGTGCGAACGTAGATACTGTTATCGGTTTGCAACTTTTTTGGTCCGGGAAAAATATGTGCTTTGTGTTAATTCAGAGCACATTGCGCTCCCGATATTTCTTCTGCGTTATGACTCTCATGGCGCAGGGAGCGCACAGAGGGCGGCCAGTCGCCGCCACCCGGCAACACGCTACTTCATTCTGGCCATATAATACGCATCCACATACTCACCGTTGCGCAGCGCGTAACGCCTGCCGGTGCCTTCGATCTCAAAGCCGTACTTCTTATACACCGCAATCGCCGGAGCATTATCGGCGAACACCGTCAGCTCAATACGTTCGACCCGCAGCCAGTTGTCGCACATATCAATCATGGTACGCATCAGCGCGCTGGCGACGCCGCGGTTGTGCCAGCGCGAATCCACGCTGACACCAAAATCGGCGACGTGGCTACGGCGAGGACGTTGGACGACGGCAATGCTTAAATGGCCGACGACTTGCTCATCGATACAGGCCACCAGCTGCTTCACGCCGGGCGTATCGGCTAGCCGCTCCCGCCACATATGTTCGGATGGATGAGGGACCTGTAGCGTGTTGTGATACACCTCCGGCTGGGCGTGAATTTGACGAATCGCGTCAATATCTTTCGGTTCAGCATGGCGTATCACGATGTCACTCATTCCTTGTTCCTCATTCAGGTGAAAAGTCCCTTTAAACATCACTGACTACGGCGTTCGAGTCAACACGCATTATTTGCAAAAAAAAGTAGACAAGTGCGAATGAGAATGATTATTATTGTCCTGCATTCAGGGAGACCCTTGCGGAAAGCCTGAAAGCACGACATTGCTCACATTGCTTCCAGTATTACTTTAGCCAGCCGGGTGCTGGCTTTTTTTTTGCCGCTATTTCAGGCGCTCTGCGGCCTGGCGGGCTCCGCGTCGGCTTTGGATGGCGTGTCTGCTACCAGACCGAGAATATGACTTTTGTTCTCCGCTGCGGCCAGCATTTCAGCGCGACCGCTAAAAACCCCGCCTTTCTTGATCGCCAGCGCGCGATAGGCGAGGGTACCATCCAGATGGCCGTGCTCCTCGATGGTGATGCTATCGCCATGACACTGGCCCTGCACCTTGCCGTCAATAATCAGCTCCCGGCAGTTGATGTTGCCCTCCACCTGGCCTTCACGCATTACCTTAATCAGATGCTCTTTGGCCTCAATGTTGCCGGTCAACTGGCCGTGAATATAGACATGGCCGCTGGCGACGACATTGCCGACGAAATGTACCCCGCTGGCGATGATCGTGGTCTCGTGTTTTTTGCTGGCGACCGCTTCGGGTTCTGGGTTTATTGCCGGAAGTGTGGCTGCTTCTGACGCTTGAGGTTCCGTTTTATTTTTCTTAATAAACATCGCGTTAATCTTGTTCCGTTGGCTATGGAGGAGGAAAGCGACAAGCGCGCAGGCGGCCGCCAGGCGCGCCAGCGCGATGGCATCGACAGACCAGGCGATCAGTCCAAGAAGCCAGAAAAAAAGGGTGCCGTTTATGGCGAAATACTGTTTGTCCATTAGCAGCGGCTGGCTACTCCGTTAGTCATCAGCAACGTCCTGGTTTGCCCTCCACTTATCCGTAGTTTCGCCGTTAGGATCAAGTTTTTTAGCTGGAAAATGGCGAATTAATCACTGGTTAATCAATTAGTTATTAATATTTTCGTATAAGTGATGCTTGAACTATTTTGCTGGCGAATCTTCCAGGAAAGCGGACAGAGAGGATGAAGTGATGGCCCGGCTTGCGCTATGGTTGAAGGTAGCTCATCAACTAAGGACAGCGTTATGACTCTGCACTGCGCATTTATTGGCTTCGGCAAAAGTACCACCCGCTACCATCTTCCTTACGTTTTGCACCGCAAAGACCGTTGGCATGTGGCGCATATCTACCGCCGCCGGGCGAAGCCCGAGGAGCAGGCGCCGCAGTATTCCCATATCCATTTCACCAGCGATCTTGATGACGTGTTAAACGACCCACAGGTCAATCTGGTGGTGGTCTGCACCCACGCCGACAGCCATTTCGAATATGCGAAAAAGGCGCTGGAGGCGGGGAAAAACGTGCTGGTGGAAAAGCCGTTCACCCCGACGCTTGAGGAAGCAAAAACCCTGTTTGCCCTGGCAAACAGCAAAGGTCTCACGGTGACGCCCTACCAGAATCGTCGCTTCGACTCCTGCTTCCTGACCACCAAAAAGGTGATTGAGAGCGGGAAACTCGGCGAACTGGTGGAGATCGAAAGCCATTTCGATAACTACCGCCCGGTGGCGGAGACCAACCCCGGCGGCCCGCAAAACGGCGAGTTCTATGGTCTCGGCGTGCATACCCTGGATCAGATCATTTCGCTGTTCGGCCGTCCGGACCATGTCTCTTACGATCTGCGCTCGCTGCGCAATAAAGCCAACCCGGATGACACCTTTGAGGCCCAACTGTTCTACGGCGATCTGAAGGCCATCGTCAAAACCAGCCACCTGGTGCAGATCGACTACCCGAAATTCATCGTTCACGGCCATAAAGGTTCGTTTGTGAAATACGGCATTGACCAGCAGGAGACCAGCCTGAAGGCCAATATCATGCCGGGCGAGCCGGGTTTTGGCGCGGACGACAGCGTCGGCGAGCTGGTGTACGTCAACGAGGCGGGGGAGACGGTGCGTGAAGCGGTGCCGCTGGAGACCGGCGACTACGGTCGGGTGTACGACGCGCTGTATGAAACTCTCGTCAACGGCCAGCCGAATTACGTCAAGGAATCTGACGTTCTCACCAATATGGAGATCCTGGAGCGCGGCTTTGAACAGCCTTCTCCGGCCACCATCACCTTGGCAAAATAAGCAAAACGGGCTCCTCGACGCTTGTTCATATTTTTTGAACAGAGGAGTCAATTTTCACCCTCTATGATCGACGGCGAAATGGGTCCACACTGACTCCATCGAAAACATACGGGGGTGCAACATGATCTACTTACGCAAAGCGAACGAACGTGGCCACGCTAACCATGGTTGGCTGGATTCCTGGCATACTTTCTCTTTCGCCAACTATTATGACCCGAATTTTATGGGCTTCTCTGCCCTGCGGGTGATTAACGACGACGTCATCGACGCTGGTCAGGGCTTCGGTACCCATCCACACAAAGACATGGAAATCCTGACTTATGTGCTGGAAGGGGCGGTGGAGCACCAGGACAGTATGGGCAACAAAGAGCAGGTGCCGGCAGGCGAGTTCCAGATCATGAGTGCGGGTACCGGGGTGCGCCACTCTGAGTACAACCCGAGCAAAACCGATCGTCTGCGTCTGTATCAGATCTGGATTATTCCGGAAGAAACCGGCATTACCCCGCGCTACGAGCAGCGCCGCTTCGACGCCGCCCAGGGCAAACAGCTGGTGTTGTCGCCAGATGCGCGAGATGGCTCGCTGAAGGTGTACCAGGATATGGAACTCTATCGCTGGGCGCTGCTGAAAGATGAGCAGTCGGTTCACCAGATTGCCGCGGAACGCCGCGTGTGGATCCAGGTGGTCAAAGGCGAAGTGACCATCAACGGTACCAAAGCCACCACCAGCGACGGTTTGGCCATCTGGGACGAGCAGGCTATTTCGGTTCATGCCGACAGCGATAGCGAGATCCTGCTGTTCGATCTGCCGCCGGTTTGATAGTTATCTGAGCCAGGTTAAATAAATTGCGCAACCTTCTCCAACATCGGCGAAGGTTGCGCTTTGTCCGTGATAAACTGAGAAAATGTTTCCCCGTTGATCACAGTCAGGACGATGAAAAAGAAAAGACCCGTACTTCAGGATGTAGCCGATCTTGTCGGCGTGACCAAAATGACGGTCAGTCGCTATTTACGCAACCCGGAGCAGGTCTCCGAAGCGCTGCGTGGCAAGATTGCCGTTGCCCTCGATGAACTGGGTTATATTCCCAATCGCGCCCCTGACATTCTCTCCAACGCGACCAGCCGCGCCATCGGCGTGCTGCTACCGTCGTTAACTAACCAGGTCTTCTCGGAAGTGCTGCGCGGTATCGAAAGCGTCACCGACGCCTTCGGCTATCAAACCATGCTGGCGCACTACGGCTATAAGCCGGAAATGGAAGAGAAACGCCTCGAATCGATGCTCTCCTGGAACATTGACGGCCTGATCCTCACCGAACGCACTCATACGCCTCGCACCCTGAAGATGATTGAAGTCGCCGGCATTCCGGTGGTGGAGCTGATGGACAGCCGGTCGCCGTGCCTCGATATCGCTGTCGGGTTTGATAACTTTGAAGCCGCCCGGCAGATGACCGCAGCGATTATCGCCCGCGGCCACCGCCACGTCGCCTATCTGGGGGCGCGTCTCGATGAACGAACTATCATCAAACAGAAGGGGTACGAGCAGGCGATGCTCGACGCCGGGATGACGCCCTATAGCGTGATGGTGGAGCAGTCTTCGTCCTACTCGTCGGGTATTGAGCTGATGCGTCAGGCGCGTCGCGAATATCCGCAGCTTGACGGTATCTTCTGTACCAACGATGACCTTGCGGTCGGCGCGGCGTTTGAATGCCAGCGCCTGGGGCTGAAGATCCCCGATGATATGGCGATCGCCGGGTTCCACGGCCATGATATCGGCCAGGTGATGGAGCCGCGGCTGGCCAGCGTCCTGACCCCGCGCGAGCGGATGGGACGCATCGGCGCCGAACGGCTGCTGGCGCGCATTCGTGGTGAAGCGATTACCCCTAAGATGTTAGATTTAGGTTTCACATTGTCACCGGGCGGATCAATTTAAACTGACAAGTTTGAAGTAGATCACACATATTCACATCTGGCACGAATGGATATTGCTTCTCCACAGGTCCGGCATGACAATGTTACCGATAACAGTTACCCGTAACAATTAACCGATACGCCGCCTTCGCGCTGGATGAGTCAGCCATGGCGCGGCGTACCTGTCCGGTGGGAGGATGCTTTGAGCACGACTAATCATGATCACCACGTCTATGTTCTGATGGGCGTTTCCGGCAGCGGGAAATCCGCTGTCGCCAGCGAAGTGGCGCATCAACTGCATGCTGCGTTTCTCGACGGCGACTTTCTGCATCCGCGCAGCAACATCACCAAGATGGCCTCCGGTGAGCCGCTGAACGATGATGACCGCACGCCGTGGCTGCAGGCGCTGAATGACGCCGCGTTTGCTATGCAGCGTACCAACAAGGTGTCGCTGATCGTCTGCTCGGCGCTGAAGAAGAGCTACCGCGACATTCTGCGTAAGGGCAACCCGAACCTCTCCTTCATCTATCTGAAAGGCGATTTCGACGTGATCGAAAACCGTCTGAAGGCACGCAAAGGACACTTCTTCAAAACCCAAATGTTGGTGACGCAGTTTGAAACGCTGCAGGAACCAGGCGCCGACGAGAGCGATGTGCTTATCGTCGATATCGACCAGCCGCTGGAAGGCGTGGTGGCCAGCACCATCGAGGTGATCAACAAAGGCAGTCACTAGTGAGTACTTTAACGCTTGTTTTAACAGCAGTCGGCTCGGTATTGCTGCTGCTGTTTTTAGTCATGAAAGCGCGGATGCACGCCTTCGTGGCTTTGATGGTGGTTTCTATTGGTGCAGGTCTTTTCTCCGGCATGCCGCTGGATAAAATCGCGGCGACGATGGAGAAAGGGATGGGCGGTACGCTGGGCTTCCTGGCGATCGTCGTCGCGCTCGGCGCGATGTTCGGTAAGATCCTGCATGAAACGGGGGCGGTCGATCAGATTGCCGTCAAGATGCTCAAATCCTTCGGCCACAACCGCGCGCACTATGCGATTGGTCTTGCCGGTCTTATCTGCGCGCTGCCGCTGTTCTTCGAAGTGGCCATTGTCCTGCTGATCAGCGTCGCTTTCTCGATGGCGCGCCATACCGGCACTAACCTCGTGAAGCTGGTGATCCCGCTGTTTGCCGGGGTGGCCGCCGCCGCCGCGTTCCTGCTTCCCGGGCCGGCGCCGATGCTGCTGGCGTCGCAAATGCACGCCGACTTTGGCTGGATGATCCTGATTGGCCTGTGCGCCGCGATCCCGGGGATGATTATCGCCGGTCCGTTGTGGGGTAACTTCATTAGCCGCTACGTTGAGCTGCATATTCCTGACGATATCAGCGAACCGCATCTCGGCGAAGGAAAAATGCCCTCCTTCGGCTTTAGCCTGTCGCTGATCCTGCTGCCGCTGGTGCTGGTGGGTCTAAAAACCATCGCCGCGCGCTTTGTGCCGGTGGGTTCCACTGCCTACGAATGGTTCGAGTTTATCGGCCATCCGTTCACCGCGATCCTGGTTGCCTGCCTGGTCGCGATCTACGGCCTGGCGATGCGCCTGGGGATGGCGAAAGACCGCGTGATGGAGATCTGTGGCCACGCGCTGCAGCCGGCGGGGATTATCCTGCTGGTGATCGGCGCCGGCGGCGTCTTCAAGCAGGTGCTGGTTGACTCCGGCGTCGGCCCGGCGCTCGGCGAAGCGCTGACAGGCCTGGGTCTGCCGATTGCGATTACCTGCTTCGTGTTGGCGGCTGCCGTCCGTATCATTCAGGGGTCCGCGACCGTTGCTTGTCTGACGGCGGTTGGCCTGGTGATGCCGGTGATTGAGCAGCTGAACTACAGCGGCGCGCAGATGGCAGCGTTGTCTATCTGTATCGCCGGCGGCTCGATTGTGGTGAGCCACGTGAACGATGCCGGCTTCTGGCTGTTCGGTAAATTTACCGGTGCGACGGAAGCCCAGACGCTGAAAACCTGGACCATGATGGAAACCATCCTGGGTACCACCGGGGCGATTGTCGGTATGATCGCTTTCCAGCTGCTGAGCTAAGCCCGCTCACCTCCCGCTCGCGGGGTATAAAAAGCCAGGGTAACGCTGCTTACCCTGGCTTCTTTGTAATAAGCCGCCCTTTTTCCCCCTTTTCCTTGCCTGCTATTCGCCCTTATTAGCGCTACGACGATACTCGTATCCCTCGTCAGCCCTTGCTGTGCCTGGGTTTGATGCGTTTATTTGGCAAGCGGTAAATCACCTGATTTCGCGCTCAATCCATAATCAGGATCAATAAAATAGCAACGGAAAATATTCCATTGCGCAGGGGATTTCCCCGATAATCGTTGCGTTTTTGACGACGACCAGCGACGGTGGACAATGTGCAGGATAAGTTGCTTTTCTGATTGTTCAGCAATCATTGATTAATTTCACTTGCGACTTTAGCTGCATTTTGTAAGGTGAGGGATAATCCAGTTGGAAACTGGCCAGGCACAAACAGCACACACCTCGCAGGAATACGTTATGAAAAATGTTGGTTTTATCGGCTGGCGCGGAATGGTCGGCTCTGTTCTCATGCAACGCATGGTTGAAGAGCGCGATTTCGACGCCATTCGCCCGGTGTTCTTCTCTACCTCCCAGCTGGGACAGCCAGCGCCGTCATTCGGCGGTAGCACCGGTGGCACGCTTCAGGATGCGTTCGATCTGGACGCGCTGAAGGCACTGGACATTATTGTCACGTGCCAGGGCGGCGATTACACCAACGAGATTTACCCGAAGCTGCGCGAAAGCGGCTGGCAGGGTTACTGGATTGACGCCGCCTCTTCGCTGCGCATGAAGGATGATGCGATCATTATCCTCGACCCGGTTAACCAGGACGTGATCACCGCCGGCCTGAATAATGGCGTCAAAACCTTTGTCGGCGGCAACTGTACCGTTAGCCTGATGCTGATGTCCCTCGGCGGCCTGTTTGCCCAGGATCTGGTGGAGTGGGTCAGCGTGGCAACGTACCAGGCGGCTTCCGGCGGCGGCGCGCGTCATATGCGCGAGCTGCTGAGCCAGATGGGTCAGCTGCACAACCATGTTGCGGCAGAGCTGGCGAATCCGGCTTCCGCCATTCTGGATATCGAGCGCAAAGTGACGTCGCTGACCCGCAGCGGCGAGCTGCCGGTAGATAACTTCGGCGTACCGCTGGCGGGCAGCCTGATCCCGTGGATCGACAAACAGCTGGATAACGGCCAGAGCCGCGAAGAGTGGAAAGGCCAGGCGGAGACCAACAAGATCCTCGCCACCTCGTCCGTTATCCCGGTAGACGGCCTGTGCGTCCGCGTTGGCGCGCTGCGCTGCCACAGCCAGGCGTTCACCATCAAGCTGAAGAAAGATGTGTCTATCCCGACCGTTGAGGAGCTGCTGGCCGCGCACAACCCGTGGGCCAAAGTGGTACCGAACGATCGTGAGATTACCATGCGCGAGCTGACCCCAGCCGCGGTGACGGGCACCCTGACCACCCCGGTAGGGCGCCTGCGTAAACTGAATATGGGGCCGGAGTATCTGTCGGCCTTTACCGTTGGCGACCAGCTGTTGTGGGGCGCTGCGGAGCCGCTGCGCCGGATGCTTCGCCAGCTGGCGTAAGCGCAGGATGAACATAAAGGGGGTCTTCAAGCCCCCTTTTTTTTTTGCGTAATACAAGGAGTAAACGCGGATGTTAGATTTTTCCCCACGGAGGTAACTCAGCCTTGGCTATGCTTTAAGTAAGGAATTCCTTACCTGAAGGTGGGACGGAGCAGGAGGATGCTGAGAGCACTGCGCCGTTCAGGTCAAAAAAAGTCGCCAGTTACAGGAATGAGCGACACTTACAACAGGATGAAAGCATGTCTAATCATATTGATAGAGACGTGATTAATGCGCTAATCGCCGGTCATTTCGCGGATCCCTTTTCCGTGCTCGGCATGCACCGAACTGACGCCGGGCTGGAAGTGCGCGCATTATTACCCGATGCCACCGACGTGTGGGTTATTGAACCGAAAACCGGACGCAAAGTCGGCAAGCTCGAATGCCTCGACTCGCGTGGTTTCTTCAGCGGCGTCCTGCCACGTCGCAAAAACGCCTTTCGCTATCAGCTGGCCGTCACCTGGCACGGGCAGCAGAATCTGATTGATGACCCTTATCGCTTTGGTCCGCTGTTGCAGGATCTTGACGTCTGGCTGCTGTCCGAAGGGACCCACCTGCGCCCTTACGAAACGCTGGGCGCGCACGCTGCCACCATGGACGGCGTCACTGGTACCCGTTTCTCGGTGTGGGCGCCGAATGCCCGCCGCGTGTCGGTGGTGGGGCAGTTTAACTACTGGGATGGCAGACGCCACCCGATGCGATTCCGCAAAGAGTCCGGGATCTGGGAGCTGTTCGTTCCCGGCGCGCATAATGGCCAGCTGTATAAATTCGAACTGATTGACGCCCACGGCCATCTGCGGGTCAAAGCCGACCCTTACGCCTTTGAGTCGCAAATGCGTCCGGAAAGCGCCTCGCTTATCTGCGACCTGCCGCCCAAAGTGGAACAGCCGGCGGACCGCAAAGCGGCGAACCAGTTTGATGCCCCGATCTCTATCTATGAAGTGCATCTCGGCTCCTGGCGCCGTCATACCGATAATAATTTCTGGCTGAGCTACCGCGAGCTGGCCGACCAGCTGGTGCCCTACGCGAAATGGATGGGCTTCACCCATCTCGAACTATTGCCGGTTAACGAGCACCCGTTCGACGGCAGCTGGGGCTATCAACCCACCGGGCTCTATGCGCCGACCCGCCGTTTCGGCACCCGCGACGATTTCCGTTACTTTATCAACGCCGCGCACGCCGCCGGGCTGAACGTCATTCTTGACTGGGTGCCCGGCCACTTCCCGGCGGATGATTTTGCCCTTGCCTCGTTTGACGGTACTTCGCTGTATGAGCACAGCGATCCACGCGAGGGGTATCACCAGGACTGGAATACCCTGATCTACAACTATGGTCGCCGCGAAGTCAGCAACTTCCTCGTCGGTAACGCGCTGTACTGGATCGAGCGCTTCGGTATTGATGCCCTGCGGGTCGACGCGGTGGCCTCAATGATCTATCGCGATTACAGCCGCAAGGCAGGTGAGTGGATCCCCAACGAATACGGCGGCCGGGAAAATCTGGAAGCTATTGAGTTTCTGCGCAGCACCAACCGCATCCTCGGCGAACAGACGCCGGGCGCGGTGACGATGGCGGAAGAGTCCACCGATTTTGCCGGGGTGACCCGTCCGCCAGCCGGCGGCGGCCTCGGTTTCTGGTTCAAATGGAACCTCGGCTGGATGCACGACACCCTGGATTACATGAAGCTCGATCCGGTGCATCGCCGCTACCATCATGACAAAATGACCTTCGGCATGCTCTACAACTACACCGAAAATTTTGTGCTGCCGCTCTCCCACGATGAAGTGGTGCACGGCAAAAAATCGATTCTCGACCGCATGCCGGGGGATGCCTGGCAGAAGTTTGCCAACCTGCGCGCCTACTACGGCTGGCTGTTCGCCTTCCCGGGTAAAAAACTGCTGTTTATGGGCAATGAGTTCGCTCAAGGCCGCGAGTGGAACCACGACGGCAGCCTCGACTGGCATCTGCTGGAGGGCGGCGACAACTGGCACCATGGCGTCCAGCGACTGGTGCGTGACCTGAACCATACCTACCGTCACCATAAAGCGCTGCACGAGCTGGATTTTGACCCCTACGGTTTCGAATGGCTGGTGGTCGACGACCATGAGCGTTCGGTGTTTGTCTTTGTGCGCCGCGACCGGGCCGGGAATGAGATTATCGTCGCCAGCAACTTCACGCCGGTGCCGCGCCATGACTACCGCTTCGGCATTAACCAGCCGGGACGCTGGCGCGAGGCGTTGAATACCGACTCCATGCACTATCACGGCAGCAACCAGGGTAACGGCGGTGTGGTGGAGAGCGACGCGATCGCCAGCCATGGCCGCGAACATTCGCTATCGTTGACCCTGCCTCCGCTGGCGACGATCTGGCTGGTCCGGGAGGCGCAATGACCTCACTTGCGGCAGGCAAACCTGCGCCGTTGGGCGCCAGCTATGACGGCAAGGGCGTGAATTTCGCCCTCTTCTCCGCCCATGCGGAGCGGGTGGAGCTGTGCGTATTCGACGAGCAGGGTAACGAGCAACGCGTCGATCTCCCGGCGCGCAGCGGCGACATCTGGCACGGCTGGCTGGACGCTGCCGGGCCGGGCCTGCGCTACGGCTATCGGGTGCATGGTCCCTGGGACCCGGCGCAGGGGCACCGCTTTAACCCGGCGAAGCTGCTGCTCGATCCCTGCGCGTATCGGGTCGAGGGCGATCTGCCGGATGACGAACGCCTGCATGGTGGAATGTGGGAGCCGGATCATCGCGACAGCGCCGCAATCGCGCCAAAATCGCAAGTGGTGGATCTGCATTACGACTGGCGGGGCGATAAGCCGCCGCGTACCCCGTGGGGGGAAACGGTGATTTATGAAGCGCACGTGAAAGGACTCACCCTGCTGCACCCGCAGCTGCCGGAAGCCATTCGCGGAACTTATAAGGCGCTGGGCCACCCGGTGATGATCGCTTACTTCAAATCGCTGGGCATCAGCGCCCTCGAGCTGTTGCCGGTAGCGCAGTTCGCCAGCGAGCCGCGACTGCAGCGGATGGGCTTGAGCAACTACTGGGGCTACAACCCGCTGGCATGGTTCGCGCTGGATCCGCGCTATGCCAGCGATCCCGCGCGTGCCCTCGATGAGTTTCGTGATGCGGTTAAGGCGCTTCATGCCGCCGGCATCGAGGTGATTCTGGATATCGTGCTCAACCATAGCGCGGAAATTGATCTCGAAGGGCCCACCGTCTCCCTGCGCGGAATCGACAACCGTAGCTATTATTGGGTAAGGGAGGATGGCGATTATCACAACTGGACCGGCTGCGGTAATACGCTCAATCTCAGCCACCCCGGGGTGGTGGAATGGGCGCGCCAGTGTTTGCGCTTCTGGGTGGATGAGTGCCATGTCGACGGCTTTCGCTTCGACCTCGCCTCAGTGATGGGGCGGACGCCGGAATTCCGCCAGGATGCGCCGCTGTTCGAGGCTATCCGCCGCGACAGCGTGCTGTCGCAGGTGAAACTGATTGCGGAACCCTGGGATATCGGCCCGGGCGGCTATCAGGTGGCTAATTTCCCACCGCTGTTCGCCGAATGGAATGACCATTTTCGCGATATTTCCCGTCGTTTCTGGCTGCAGCAAAACGTCTCCCTCGGTGACTTTGCGCAACGCTTCGCGGCCTCCAGCGATCTCTTTGCTCGCGATGGCAAACGGCCATCGGCGACGGTGAACCTGGTGACGGCCCACGATGGCTTCACGCTCCGCGACTGCGTCTGTTTCAATCAGAAACACAATGAGGCAAACGGGGAGGAGAATCGCGATGGGACTAACAATAACTACAGCAACAATCATGGTATAGAGGGATTAGACGCCAATCTTGCGGTGATTGAACGGCGGCGCGCCAGCGTGCATGCGCTATTGACGACGCTGCTGCTGGCTCAGGGGACGCCAATGCTGCTGGCGGGCGATGAGCAGGGCCACAGCCAGCACGGCAACAATAATGCCTACTGCCAGGATAACGCGTTGACCTGGCTGGACTGGCGTCAGGCGAACCCGGGATTAACCGCGTTTACCGCGGCGCTGATCCACCTGCGCCGTCGCATTCCAGCGCTCACCCGCAACCGCTGGTGGCAGGAGGGCGATGGCAATGTCCGCTGGCTTAATCGCAACGCCCAGCCGCTGACTGCCGGGGAGTGGCAGCAGGGCGCAGCGTGTATGCAGATCCAGTTGTCTGATCGCTGGCTGCTCACGCTGAACGCCACCGCAGAGGTGGTCGATATGGTTTTACCTGAGGGGGAATGGCGCGCCGTTCCTCCCTTCGCCGGAGAGGATAATCCGGTCATCATGGCTGTCTGGCATGGGCCCGCGCACGGAGTGTGCGTATTTCAAAGGTCGTAATCCCTGAAGCTTCCGGTTGAACTCGTGGCGGCGGCGCGGCGGGATGAGAAGGAAAGCTGGGGTGTAAAAAGGAGTTAATCATGGTTAGGCTTGAAAAAAACGATCCGCTGATGCTGGCGCGTCAATTACCCATCAAATCCGTGGCGTTGATCCTCGCGGGCGGGCGTGGCACCCGGCTCAAGGATCTCACCATTAAGCGTGCGAAACCTGCCGTTCACTTCGGCGGCAAGTTCCGTATTATCGATTTCGCATTATCTAACTGCATTAACTCAGGGATCCGCCGTATCGGCGTCATCACCCAGTATCAGTCGCACACGCTGGTGCAGCATATCCAGCGCGGCTGGTCGTTCTTCAGCGAAGAGATGAATGAGTTTGTCGATCTGCTGCCAGCCCAGCAGCGCGTGCACGGCGAAAACTGGTATCGCGGCACGGCGGACGCAGTGACGCAGAACCTGGACATCATCCGCCGCTACAAAGCGGAGTACGTGGTGATCCTCGCGGGCGATCATATTTATAAGCAGGATTACTCGCGCATGCTGATTGACCATGTCGAAAAAGGGGCGCGTTGCACCGTGGCCTGCATGCCGGTGCCCATTGAAGAGGCATCCGCCTTCGGCGTCATGGCGGTCGATGAAAACGAAAAAATCATTGAATTCGTCGAGAAACCCGCTAACCCGCCGGCGATGCCAACCGACCCGACCAAATCACTGGCCAGTATGGGCATTTATATCTTTGACGCCGCCTATCTTTATGAGCTGCTGGAAGAAGACGATCGCAACGAAAACTCCAGCCACGATTTCGGCAAAGATATCATTCCGAAGATCACCGAAGCTGGCATGGCTTATGCACATCCTTTCCCGCTCTCCTGCGTGCAGTCTGACCCGAACGCTGAGCCGTACTGGCGCGATGTGGGAACGCTGGAGGCCTACTGGAAGGCCAACCTCGATCTGGCGTCAGTCACGCCGGAACTGGATATGTACGACCAGAACTGGCCGATCCGCACCCATATGGAATCGCTGCCGCCGGCGAAGTTCGTCCAGGACCGCTCCGGTAGCCACGGCATGACCCTGAACTCGCTGGTTTCCGGCGGCTGCATTATCTCCGGGTCGGTGGTGGTGCAGTCGGTGCTGTTCCCGCGCGTGCGGGTGAACTCATTCTGTAACATTGATTCGGCAGTCTTGTTGCCAGATGTCTGGGTGGGGCGCTCATGCCGCCTGCGTCGCTGCGTGATTGACCGCGCCTGCGTCATCCCGGAAGGTATGGTGATTGGTGAGAACGCGGAAGAGGATGCACGCCGCTTCTATCGCTCAGAGGAAGGTATCGTGCTGGTGACCCGCGACATGCTGCGGAAATTGGGGCACAAACAGGAGCGCTAATGCAGGTCTTACATGTATGTTCTGAGATGTTCCCGCTGTTAAAGACGGGCGGTCTGGCGGACGTCATCGGCGCACTGCCGGCGGCGCAAATTGCGGAGGGTATCGACACCCGCGTGCTGTTGCCGGCGTTTCCCGATATCCGCCGCGGCGTGGTGGATGCCCAGGTGGTAACCCGCCGCGATACCTTCGCCGGGCGGATCACGCTGCTGTACGGCCACTTTAACGGCGTGGGGATCTACCTGATAGATGCCCCGCATCTCTATGACCGGCCGGGGAGCCCATACCACGATACCAACCAGCACGCTTATACCGACAACGTCCTGCGCTTTGCGCTGCTGGGCTGGGTGGGAAGCGAAATGGCTAGCGGACTGGATCCGTTCTGGCGCCCGGATGTGGTGCATGCCCATGACTGGCACGCCGGCCTGACGCCGGCCTACCTGGCGGCGCGCGGACGCCCGGCTAAATCGGTCTTTACCGTGCACAACCTGGCCTACCAGGGGATGTTTTACTCCTGGCATATGAATGATATCGAGCTGCCGTGGTCGTTTTACAACATGCATGGCCTCGAGTTTAACGGTCAGATCTCGTTTCTGAAGGCCGGTCTTTACTACGCCGACCATATTACGGCGGTAAGCCCGACCTACGCGCGCGAGATCACCGAACCGCAATACGCCTACGGCATGGAAGGGCTGCTGCGCCAGCGCCATCATGAAGGACGGCTGTCGGGGATCCTCAACGGCGTTGACGACGGTATCTGGAGTCCGCAAAACGATCTGCTGCTGCCGATGCGCTACGATCGCGACACGCTGGAGGAGAAGGCGGAGAACAAGCGTCAGCTGCAGATTGCGATGGGCCTGAAGGTCGATGACAAAGCGCCGCTGTTTGCCGTGGTCAGCCGCCTGACCAGCCAGAAAGGGCTGGATCTGGTGCTCGAAGCGCTGCCGGGTCTGCTTGAGCAGGGCGGCCAGCTGGCGCTGCTGGGCGCCGGCGATCCGGTGCTGCAGGAAGGTTTCCTCGCCGCCGCCGCCGAACATCCGGGCAAAGTGGGGGTGCAGATTGGCTACCATGAGGCCTTCTCCCATCGCATTATGGGCGGCGCCGACGTCATTCTGGTGCCGAGCCGCTTTGAACCGTGCGGCTTAACTCAGCTGTATGGTCTGAAGTACGGCACGCTGCCGCTGGTGCGCCGCACCGGGGGGCTGGCGGACACGGTCTCTGACAGTTCGCTGGAGAACCTTGCCGATGGTCTGGCGACAGGGTTTGTCTTTGAGGACAGCAATGCGCTGTCATTGCTGCGCGCTATCCGTCGCGCCTTTGTTCTCTGGTCGCGCCCGTCGCTCTGGCGCTATGTGCAGCGTCAGGCGATGAATATGGATTTTAGCTGGCAGGTTGCCGCGAACTCCTATCGCGAACTTTATCAACGCTTGATGTAACCACTGGAGTCATTGTTATGAATGTACCCTTTAGCTATGCATCACCGACGCTGAGCGTTGAGGCGTTAAAGCACTCTATTGCCTATAAGCTGATGTTTATCATCGGTAAAGATCCGGCCATCGCCAACAAGCATGAATGGCTTAACGCCACGCTGTTTGCCGTTCGCGATCGCATGGTGGAGCGCTGGCTGCGCTCCAACCGCGCGCAGCTTTCGCAGGAAGTGCGCCAGGTTTACTATCTGTCGATGGAGTTCCTGATTGGCCGTACCCTCTCTAACGCGCTGCTGTCGCTAGGCATTTATGACGATGTGAGCAGCGCACTGGCGGAGATGGGGCTCGATCTGGAAGAGCTGATCGATGAAGAGAATGACCCCGGTCTTGGCAACGGCGGTCTGGGCCGTCTGGCGGCCTGCTTCCTGGATTCCCTGGCGGCGCTGGGTCTGCCGGGACGCGGTTACGGGATCCGCTACGACTACGGGATGTTTAAACAGAATATCGTCGATGGCCGACAAAAAGAGTCCCCTGACTACTGGCTGGAGTACGGTAACCCGTGGGAGTTTGAGCGCCACAACACCCGCTACAAAGTGCGTTTCGGCGGCCGCATTCAGCAGGAAGGAAAGAAAACCCGCTGGATTGAGACGGAAGAGATTATTGCGGAAGCCTACGACCAGATCATCCCCGGCTTTGACACCGACGCCACCAACACGCTGCGTCTGTGGAGCGCGCAGGCCAGTAGCGAAATTAACCTTGGTAAATTCAACCAGGGCGACTACTTCGCTGCGGTAGAGGATAAAAACCACTCCGAAAACGTCTCCCGCGTGCTCTATCCGGATGACTCGACCTACTCCGGACGCGAGCTGCGTCTGCGCCAGGAGTATTTCCTCGTGTCGGCGACGGTACAGGATATTTTGAGCCGCCATTACATGTTGCATAAGACCTTTGACAACCTGGCGGACAAGATTGCCATTCACCTCAATGACACCCACCCGGTGCTGTCAATACCGGAGCTGATGCGCCTGCTTATCGACGAACATAAATTCAGCTGGGACGAGGCGTTCGAGGTGACCTGTCAGGTCTTCTCCTATACCAACCATACGCTGATGAGCGAGGCGCTTGAGACCTGGCCGGTGGATATGCTGGGCAAAATTCTGCCGCGCCATCTGCAGATTATCTTCGAGATTAACGATTACTTCCTCAAGACCCTGCAGGAGCAGTATCCCAATGATACCGCGCTGCTCAGCCGAACCTCGATTATCGACGAGTCCAACGGCCGTCGCGTGCGGATGGCCTGGCTGGCGGTGGTGGTCAGCCACAAGGTCAACGGCGTGTCGGAGCTGCATTCGCGGCTGATGGTGGAGTCGCTGTTTGCCGAATTCGCTAAAATCTTCCCGATGCGCTTTACCAACGTCACCAACGGCGTCACGCCGCGCCGCTGGCTGGCGCTGGCCAACCCGCCGTTGTCGAAAGTGTTGGATGAGCATATCGGCCGCACCTGGCGGACCGATCTGAGCCAGCTTGACGAGCTGAAGCAGCATATCGACTATCCGACGGTCAATCAGGCGGTGCGTCAGGCTAAACTGGAAAACAAACAGCGGCTGGCCAGCTATATTGCGCAGCAGCTTAATGTGGTGGTGAATCCGAAGGCACTGTTTGATGTGCAGATCAAACGCATCCACGAGTACAAACGCCAGCTGATGAATGTGCTGCACGTCATTACCCGCTATAACCGGATCAAAGCCGATCCGCAGGCGGAGTGGGTGCCGCGAGTGAACATTTTCGCCGGTAAGGCGGCCTCGGCTTACTACATGGCCAAGCATATTATTCACCTGATCAACGATGTGGCCGCGGTGATCAATAACGATCCGCAGATTGGCGACAAGCTGAAGGTGGTCTTTATCCCCAACTACAGCGTCAGCCTGGCGCAGCTGATTATTCCGGCGGCAGACCTGTCGGAACAGATCTCCCTCGCAGGCACTGAAGCTTCCGGCACCAGCAATATGAAGTTTGCCCTTAACGGAGCGCTGACTATCGGCACCCTCGACGGGGCGAACGTGGAGATGCAGGAGCACGTGGGCGAAGAGAATATCTTTATCTTCGGCAACACCGCGGAAGAGGTGGAGGAGCTACGTCGCAGCGGCTATAAACCACGCGAATACTACGAGCAGGATGAAGAGCTTCACCAGGCGCTGACGCAGATCGGTACCGGCGTGTTCAGCCCGGCGGAACCGGGGCGCTACCGCGACCTGCTGGATTCGCTGATTAACTTTGGCGACCACTACCAGGTGCTGGCGGACTATCGCAGCTATGTGGACTGTCAGGATCGCGTCGACGAGCTGTATCAACATCCGGAAGAGTGGGCCTATAAAGCGATGCTGAATATTGCCAACATGGGCTACTTCTCCTCTGACCGGACGATCCAGGAGTACGCGAAATATATCTGGCATATCGACCCGGTAAGGCTGTAAGCCAGTCAATGCAACTCAACGGGGCCATTTGGCCCCGTTTCTGTCTGTGCGGAGAACGTTTTATTCGGAAAAGTGCCGGGGAGGATTCAGGCTATTGCGGGAATATACTATTGACGTGAATTCGCCAGCAGTACGATAAATGCTCAATAAGTTTACGTTCATAGCCTAATGGCTATAATATGGATGATAGCCTTTAGGCTATGAGGGATCGCCTATGTGGGATGTAGAAACGACGGATACGTTTGATGCCTGGTTCGAATTACAAAGTAGAGCTTTAAAAGAGGATATGTTGGCCACGATGCTCATCTTGTCTGAGTTTGCTCCGCAGCTTGGGCGCCCGTATGTTGATACGGTGAAAGATTCAACGTTTCAGAATATGAAAGAACTCCGGGTTCAGCATCATGGGCTCCCCATCCGCGCCTTTTTTGCTTTTGATCCTCTGCGGAAAGCTATCGTTTTATGTGCGGGCAATAAGGATGGCATGAATGAGAAACGTTTTTACAAAGAGATGATTACTCTGGCTGACAGAGAATTCAGCCAACACCTGACTAAGGAGCGATAATGGCCACGCTAAAAGAACTCATGGCGAAACAGAGTCCTGAAAGCCAGCAGCGTATTGCAGCGAAAGCGGCAGAGATACGCCAGTCTGTCGCTTTAAACTTGCTTCGAGAAGAGTTGCAAATGTCGCAAACAGAGATGGCTGCGGCTATGGGGGTAAAGCAGCCAACGATCGCTAAAATGGAACAGGCTGATAACGATCCGCGGCTTTCGACCCTAAAACGCTACATTGCGGCATTGGGGGGAGAACTCAGTATAAATGTCACGTTGCCGACTGGAAAAAAAGTCTCGTTTAATTTGTGAACAGGTATCCGGGCCAAGCGCAAGCCATAGCCCGGGTATTTCTCTCCTGGCGCCACGCGATGTCAGGACGCTAACGACAGTTCAGACTTTCCCGCATGCTGCGCCAGCCATTCGCTGATGCGCGCTTGCTGCTCGGCATTCAGCCACATGCCCTGTTTGGTACGACGCCAGATGGCGTCATCCAGGCTGCGCACCCATTCGTGCTCAACCAGATATTTCAGCTCGGCTTCATAAAACTCATGGCCGAAATCTTCCCCCAGATCGCTCAGGGCGCTGGCTTCCTTCAGGATCCACTCGCTGTTGCTCCCGTAGGTGCGGGCATAATGGCGGGCCAGTGATTCGCTGATGAACGGGAAGCGACGGCGTAGTTTTGCTGCATAGTCGTCGCGGTCGCCGCCGATATCGCCGCCGGGGAGCACCGCGGTTTTGGTCCATGCCGGGCCGATTCCTTTGTAATAGGGAGTCAGTTTTTCCAGCGCATGCTCGGCCAGCTTGCGATAGGTGGTCAGCTTCCCGCCGAAGACGGAGAGCAGCGGCGCCTGGCCGTTCTCATCGTGAATATCCAGCGTGTAGTCGCGGGTGATCGCCTGCGGCGAATCCGACTCGTCATCACACAGCGGACGGACGCCGGAGTAGGTCCAGACGATATCGTCCCGGCTGAGAGTCTTTTTAAAGTGCGCGTTATAGACGTTCAGCAGGTAATTAATCTCTTTATCATCAATGGCTACCGCTTTCGGATCGCCCTTATACTCGACGTCCGTCGTGCCGATGATGGAGAACTCATCCATCCACGGGATAACAAACACAATACGTTTATCTTCGTTTTGCAGAATATAGGCCTGCTTCTGAGTATGCACTCGCGGCACCACGATGTGGCTGCCCTTGATCAGGCGGATACCGTAAGGCGAGCGCAGATGCATCCCTTCGTCGAAGAACTGTTTGACCCATGGACCGGTGGCATTGACCAGACCGCGCGCCTTCCAGGTAAACTTCTCGCCGCTATCGATATCTTCCGCTTCCACCACCCACAGGCCATTCTCTCGTTTTGCCGAGATGGCGCGAGTGCGGGTCCGCACTTCGCCGCCTTTGCGGACAACCATCTGCGCGTTGGCCAGCACCAGGCGGGCATCGTCGACCCAGCAGTCGGAATATTCGAAACCGCGCACAATTTCCGGCTTAAGTACCGATTCTGCGCCAAAACGCAAGCCGGTGGAGCCCGGCAGGCTGGTGCGTTTGCCCAGATGATCGTACATAAACAAGCCGATACGGATCATCCATGCCGGACGCAGATGCGGACGATGCGGGAGACGAAAGCGCATCGGGAAGGCGATATGCGGAGCCATTTTTAACAGCACTTCACGCTCGGCCAGCGCTTCGCTGACCAGGCGGAACTCATAGTGTTCGAGGTAGCGTAGCCCGCCGTGGATAAGTTTGGAACTGGCGCTGGAGGTAGCGCAGGCGAGATCGCGCGCTTCCAGCATCAGTACGGATAAACCCCGCCCGGCGGCATCTGCCGCGATACCGGCACCGTTGATGCCTCCGCCTATCACAATCAGATCTTTGGTTTCCACGTTCTTACCCTCTCACACTTTCGTTTAAGCTCACAAATGCTCGATATCGCTCACTATAGCAAACAAACGCGCTTTTGGTAACATCAAAAAAACATTTTGGAGTGATGGGTGTAACATATTGGCGTTTCTTTACCGCCTGACGGTACACTACAGGGTAAAATTGGGCCGGCCATCGCCCGTCATGACGAGAAAGAGAAGAGAATCATGGAACAGTTTGAATGTATCAACGTTGAAGAAGCGCACCAGAAGCTGCATCAGCAGACGGCGGTGCTGGTGGATATCCGCGATCCGCAAAGCTATGCGATGGGCCATACGCCGGGCGCGTTTCATCTGACCAACGATACGCTGGGCGCGTTTATGCGTGACCACGACTTTGACACGGCGGTGATGGTGATGTGCTATCACGGCAACAGCAGCAAGGGCGCCGCGCAGTATCTGCTACAGCAGGGGTTTGATAAGGTCTACAGCGTTGATGGCGGGTTCGACGCCTGGCATCGCCATTTCCCGGCGGAAGTGGCGCACGGGACGTTTTAACGGCTGGCAGGTATACTATCCCCCTTTGTGTGGAATAAGCGATTCGCTGCATGTTAATGATTACCTCTTTTGCCAATCCACGGGTGGCCCAGGCGTTTGTCGATTATATGGCGACGCAGGGGATTATCCTGACCATTCAGCAGCACGCCCAGAGCGACGTCTGGCTGGCTGATGAGAGTCAGGCCGGGCGTGTCAGGGCTGAGCTGGCCCGCTTCCTTGAGAACCCGGCGGATCCGCGTTATCTGGCGGCGAGCTGGCAGTCCGGACAGACCAATAGCGGGTTGCGCTATCAGCGCTTTCCTTTTTTTGCCACGCTGCGGCATAACGCCGGCCCGTTCACCTGGGCGATTCTGCTCATCTGCATCGCGGTGTTTATCCTGCAAAATCTGCTGGGCGATCAGCCGGTGATGATTTGGCTGGCCTGGCCCTACGATCCTTCGCTGCAGTTCGAAGCCTGGCGCTATTTCAGCCATGCTTTCATGCATTTCTCGCTGATGCATATTCTCTTCAACCTGCTATGGTGGTGGTATCTCGGCGGCGCGGTGGAAAAACGCATCGGCAGCGGCAAACTGGTGGTGATCACCGTTATCAGCGCCCTGTTGAGCGGCTTCGTGCAGCATCAGTTTAGCGGCCCGTGGTTTGGCGGCTTATCGGGCGTGGTCTATGCGCTGATGGGCTACGTCTGGCTGCGGGGCGAGCGCGATCCGCAGAGCGGTATTTATCTGCAGCGCGGGTTGATACTCTTTTCTTTAGTGTGGTTAATTGCTGGCTGGTTTGACGTTTTCGGCATGGCGATCGCTAACGGCGCGCATGTGGCTGGTCTGGCGACCGGCCTGGCGATGGCGTTTGTTGATACCTTACATGGGCGAAAACGCGCATAAAGACTTACCGACAGGGGTCGGGTAGGCGACATTTTTCCAGGGATATTTCATGAAACAAACACAACGTCATGACGCGATTATCGAGCTGGTAAAAAAACAGGGTTACGTCAGCACGGAAGAGCTGGTTGAGCAGTTCGCGGTCAGCCCGCAGACCATCCGCCGCGACCTGAATGATTTAGCCGAACAGAAAATGATCCTCCGCCATCACGGCGGCGCGGCGCTGCCCTCCAGCTCGGTGAACACCTCCTGGCACGATCGCAAAGCGACCCAGACGGCGGAAAAAGAGCGTATCGCCCGGCGGGTAGCCAGCGAGATCCCCGACGGGGCGACGCTGTTTATTGATATCGGCACCACGCCGGAAGCGGTGGCGCACGCCCTGCTCGATCACCACGATTTGCGCATTGTCACCAATAACCTGAACGTGGCCAACACGCTGATGGTGAAAGAGGACTTCCGCATTATTCTCGCCGGTGGTGAACTGCGTAGTCGCGACGGCGGGATCATTGGGGAAGCGACCCTGGATTTTATCTCGCAGTTCCGTCTCGACTTCGGCATTCTTGGCATCAGCGGCGTCGACAGCGATGGCTCGCTGCTGGAGTTTGATTATCATGAAGTGCGCACCAAGCGCGCGATCATTGAGAATTCACGCCACGTGATGCTGGTGGTGGATCATACCAAGTTTGGCCGCAATGCGATGGTCAATATGGGTAGTATCAGTATGGTCGATGCGGTCTATACCGACGTGCTGCCGCCGGCGGGCGTGCTGAAGGTCATCACCGATAACAACCTCCAGCTGGAGCTGTGCTAAACGGCAACGGCGTCGTCAGACGCCGTATCCCATCATCTTGAGTAACTGCTGAGCATGCTGCACCGCGTCTTGCCGGTGGGCGACGCCCAGTTTCTGATACAGGTTGCGAATGTGGGTCTTGATGGTGGTAGCCGCCACGTCAAGCTCGCCGGCAATCTGCTCGTTGCTGTAACCGGAATAGATTAAGCCAAGCACCTGCCATTCGCGCTGGGTCAGCGGGCTGGTGCGGATAAGCTCCGGCACCTCCGGGTGATTCAGCAGCCGCTCGACGAACCCTTCGTCAAAGTGGGCGAATTTGTGGCGATGATGCTGGTTGATGTCGCGCAGAATACGCTGGGCGCGGTGTTGCTCCAGCTCCGGCAGAGTGTTCAGCTGGATCAGCTGGCGCAGCTGCTGAGCCATCGCCTCGCCTTCAATCACAAAGTGGTTGATAAAGCCGGTGCGGTTGGCGAGCGTCAGGGCTTCGAGCAAGGCTTTCTGCGCTTCGCTCTTGCGTCCCGCCTGCCAGTACAGTTGATTGAGCAGCAGCAGGTTGCGGTTGAGATCGCTCATCAAACGCAGCGAACGCGCATTTTCGTTCAGCTCTTCCAGCACCATTTCCGCCGGTTCGAAATCGCCCAGCAGGATCTGCGCCCGGGCAATGTTGCGCCACTGGCTCTGCAGGAAGTGGTTGTTGGCGAATTCCGGCTTCGGCGTCTGGCGCAGCCAGTTGGCCGCCGCGGTTTTATCGCCGGTCATCTGCCAGTAGATCACCCGCACCTTATCGGCGTTGGAGACCCAGTCGCTGTGATAATGACCGTTACCGAGCAGGTTTTCCAGCCGGTTCAGGTGGCTGCGGGCATTATCGAGATCGCCGCGCGCCAGCGAGCACTGGACCATCAGCGCCAGACACTGCAGCTGCTGCTGCGGCTGATAAGTTGAGAGAACGTCCATTCCCTGGCGGGCGCAGGCTTCAGCTTCGTCGAGGCGCGCCCATGCCCACAGCAGCTGAGAACGGATGCGCAGCAGGAACTCATGCATCGGCAACTGCTCAAGGTGCTGTTCACGCACCAGCTGGAAGGCTTTCTCCTGGCTCTCCCAGGCAGCCTGCAGGAAGCCCTGGGCAAAGAGAATTTCACTTTGCTGAATAATGCTCCACAGCGCGTAATGCCACACGTCGTGACGGCGGGCCATCTGTTCGGTCTGCTGCATCACGGCGAGGGATTTGGTCAGTTTCCCCTTGCAATGGAGGACTTCGCCATGCACCGAGGTGGCGACGATGCGGCTGTAATAGTTGGCCAGCGGCAACTCTTCCAGGGCCACCATCGACAGACGTTCCGCTTCGTCCTGGTCGCCGTCGTTAATCGCTACCTGTGCGCGCAGCGCGTTGAAATCGCCATGCATCGCGGTGTCCATTTCCACACTCATCTCCTGCTCGGCGCGCGCCAGCAGGGTGTTGACTTCGCTGTAACGATGCTGGCTCTGCATCAGCCAGGCCTGCAGCAGGATCAGGCGCGGATTTTCCAGCAGATTTGACCAGGGCAGCGCCGACAGCGACTGCTCCAGCAGCCCCAGTTCGCTATGGTTAAACATGCCCCAGGCGTGGTTGAGTAAGATATCGCGCAGCATTTTGGCATCGCCAGCGGCCAGAGCATGATGAATGGCCTCGCTGGGGAACCCTTGCGCCATCCAGCTTTCCGCCGCAGCGCGGTGGATCTCCGGCAGTTCAACCGCCAGCTCCCACTGACAACGCTGGCGCAGGAAGCTGCCAAACAGCGGGTGATAGCGGAACCATTCACCGGAATCATCCATCCGCTGCAGGAACAGCCCCTGGCGTTCGATCTCCTCCAGCTGCATCTGGCCATTCTCTTCGCCGGTGACGCGCACGATTAACGCGTCGTTCATCGAGCGTAGCAGAGAACTCTTCAGCAAAAAGTTACGCGTGCGGGCGTCGACGTTATCCAGTACTTCATCCACCAGATAATCCGACAGATGGCTGGCGTTAATCCCGGCGAGGCGGCGGGCGGAGTGTTGGGCGGAAGAGTTATTCTGGCGGGCGGAGAGGGCGATGAGCTGCAGCGCGGTGGCCCACCCGGCGACATCGTCGCACAGCCGGCTGCTGTCGTCGGCTTCGATTGGCGACGTCAGACGGCAGTCGAAAAATTGTTTCGCTTCCTGGTGGGTAAAGGCCAGCTGCTGGCTGCCAATCTCCAGAAGCTGATCGCGGACGCGCAGGTTGGCAATGCCCAACTGCGGCAGGTTACGCGACAGCACCACCAGGGTCATATTCTCCGGCTGATGGCGCAGGAAAAAGCGCATCGCGTCATGGATCACCGGATTATTGATCAAGTGATAATCATCAATGACGAGGTACAGCGGGCGCTGCCAGTCGGCGAGTTCAATAAACAGCTGCGCAAAAAGAGAGGAGAGGCTGGCGTACTGGCGCTTTTGCACCATCGCTTCACTGGCCGCGCAGTGGTTGCCGGTAGCCTGCTGGATCGCCGCGATCAGATAGCTGGCAAAACGCTCCTGCTGATTGTCGCCTTCGTCCAGCGAAAACCACCCGAGATCGTTTTTACCCGCGGCCCACTGAGAAATGAGCGTTGTTTTACCGTACCCGGCAGGGCTGGTGATCAGCACGAGACGATAATTGTTCGCGCCGGAAAGTTTCGCCAGTAAACGCTCACGAACCACAGTGTGTTCAAGGCGGACCGGACGACTTAATTTGGACGGAATCAACATAGTTCTACATTTCGCTGTGCAAGAGAGAGGTTGCGATTTTTTTTGCGCTTCGTAATTAATATCTAATAAGGTCGGTGATTATGAAATTTATTGCAAGTTATGTCCGAACTTTATGCTCTTGAATTTGCTCTATGTCACAAATTTTGACATTGGTTGAGAATGGGGAAAAATCGCAGGCAGAACTCGCCGCCAGCGGTTTTCAGGCGGCGGCTGGCGGAGCGGGGAGAGATTTATTTTATGTGAAGAGTAGTTGTTTGTTTTTATTAAATTATTGTCAGTGATTTCTTAGAAGTAATCTTTTTTGCGGATCAATGTGATGAAATGTGCTTATTTCTCCAGAGCTCTCTATTTATTTTTTTAATAACCTGGCGAGAGGCGGAAAGATTTTTAGCGCGTATTGGCCTGTAACAAATTTTTTCCCTGCGGACGTAACCTCTCGATTGTCATATCGCGGTGATTTTTACAGCATATTTTTGCCTTCTCACCCACACTATAGTGTCCAGGATCACACTTTTCGCTCATCCCCGCCACTCCTCCCTGTCTAATCCCCGTCGGGATGAGGACGATGAATCGGGAGGTCGGCACACTAGCGCCATCGTTTTAGTAAAGGACCCGGATCTCATTATGTCACAGACTTCATTTAACAAAGCTCAGTTTCAGGCTGCACTGACGCGTCAGTGGCAGCATTTTGGTTTACAGTCCGCTTCCGAGATGACACAGCGTCAATGGTGGCGCGCGGTCAGCGGAGCGCTGGCGGAACTTCTGGCGGCGCAGCCGGTAGCGAAACCGGCGCAAGGACAGCGTCACGTTAACTACATCTCGATGGAGTTTCTGATTGGTCGCCTGACCGGCAACAACCTGCTCAACCTGGGCTGGTACGAGGGCGTCAGCGACGCACTGAAAGGCTACGACGTCAACCTCACCGATCTGCTGGAAGAAGAGACAGACCCGGCGCTGGGTAACGGCGGCCTGGGACGTCTGGCAGCCTGCTTCCTCGACTCCATGGCGACGGTGGGGCAGTCGGCGACCGGTTACGGCCTCAACTATCAGTATGGTCTGTTCCGCCAGTCCTTTGACGATGGCCAGCAGATGGAAGCCCCGGACGACTGGGGGCGTAACAGCTACCCGTGGTTCCGCCATAACGAGGCGCTGGATGTCCAGGTCGGCATCGGCGGGAAAGTCAGCAAAAACGGCGAATGGCAGCCGGCGTTCGTCATTACCGGCGAAGCCTGGGACCTGCCGGTACTTGGCTATCGCAACAACGTCGCCCAGCCACTGCGTCTGTGGCAGGCCAAACACGCTCATCCGTTCAACCTGACCAAATTCAACGATGGCGATTTCCTGCGCGCCGAGCAGCAGGGCATCGACGCGGAAAAACTGACCAAGGTGCTGTACCCGAACGACAACCATCAGGCCGGTAAAAAACTGCGCCTGATGCAGCAGTACTTCCAGTGCGCCTGCTCAGTGGCCGATATCCTGCGTCGTCATCATCTGGCAGGCCGCAAGCTGGCCGAGCTGGCGGATTACGAAGTGATCCAGCTGAACGATACGCACCCGACCATCGCCATTCCGGAGCTGCTGCGCGTGCTGATCGACGAGCACCAGCTGAGCTGGGACGACGCCTGGGCGATCACCAGCAAAACCTTTGCTTACACCAACCACACCCTGATGCCGGAAGCGCTGGAGTGCTGGGATGAGAAGCTGGTGAAAGCGCTGCTGCCGCGCCATATGCAGATCATTAAAGAGATCAACGACCGCTTTAAACAGCTGGTGGACAAAACCTGGCCGGGCGATAAGCAGGTCTGGGCGAAGCTGGCGGTGGTGCATGACAAGCAGGTTCGGATGGCCAACATGTGCGTGGTGGGCGGCTTTGCTGTCAACGGCGTGGCGGCGCTGCACTCGGACCTGGTGGTAAAAGATCTGTTCCCGGAATATAACCAGCTGTGGCCGAACAAATTCCATAACGTGACCAACGGCATCACGCCGCGCCGCTGGATCAAGCAGTGCAACCCGGCGCTGGCCTCGCTGCTGGATGAGACGCTGAAAAAAGAGTGGGCCAATGACCTTGACCAGCTGATCAATCTGGAAAAATACGCTGACGATGCGGCATTCCGTCAGACCTATCGCGATATCAAGCAGGCCAACAAAGTTCATCTGGCCGAGTTTGTGAAGCAGCGTACCGGGATTGAGATCAACCCGCAGGCGATTTTCGATATTCAGATCAAACGCCTGCACGAGTACAAGCGTCAGCACCTTAACCTGCTGCATATTCTTGCGCTGTACAAAGAGATCCGCGAAAACCCGCAGGCGGACCGCGTGCCGCGCGTCTTCCTGTTCGGCGCGAAAGCGGCGCCGGGCTACTATCTGGCGAAAAACATTATTTTTGCCATCAATAAGGTAGCGGAAGCGATCAACAATGACCCGAAAGTCGGCGATAAGCTGAAGGTGGTCTTCCTGCCGGACTATTGTGTATCGGCAGCGGAAAAACTGATCCCGGCGGCGGATATCTCCGAGCAGATCTCCACCGCGGGTAAAGAAGCCTCTGGCACCGGCAACATGAAGCTGGCGCTGAACGGCGCGCTGACCGTCGGGACGCTGGATGGCGCTAACGTGGAAATCGCTGAGCAGGTGGGCGAGGAAAACATCTTTATCTTCGGCCACACGGTTGAAGAGGTGAAAGCCCTGAAAGCGAAAGGCTACGATCCGCTGAAATGGCGTAAAAAAGACAAGCTGCTCGATGCGGTACTTAAGGAGCTGGAGAACGGCACCTATAGCAACGGCGACAAGCATGCCTTCGATCAGATGCTGCACAGCCTGCTGCAGGGCGGCGATCCGTACCTGGTGCTGGCCGATTTCGAAGCCTACGTAGCGGCGCAAAAACGGGTAGATGAGCTGTATCGCGACCAGGAGGCCTGGACCCGCGCGGCTATCCTCAACACCGCGCGCTGCGGCATGTTCAGCTCCGACCGCTCGATCCGCGATTATCAGCAACGTATCTGGCAGGCGAAACGCTAAAGGAAGGCCTATGGAGAGTAAACGCCTCGATAATGCCGCGCTGGCGGCGGGCATCAGCCCCAGCTATATCAACGCGCACGGTAAGCCGCAGTCTATCGCGGCTGTCACCAAACAGCGCCTGCTGGATGCGATGCATCGCTCTACCGCCGCCACGAAAGTGGCGGTTAACCCGCTGCCGAACGTGAAAATTTTCACCCACGGCAAAAAAATGTCGCTGCTGGTGGCAGGACGCGGTGAGTATCAGTGGATCCTGACCACTGAGGACGGTAAGCAGTATCAAGGGAAAACCCGCGGCGGCGAGACGCTGCCGCTGCCGGCTAAACTGCCGGAGGGGTACCACTCCCTGACGCTCACCCAAGAGGGAGAGCGTTGGCACTGCCGGACCATTGTCGCGCCGGCGCGCTGCTACGAACCGCAGCCGCTGAAAGAGGGGAAAAAGCTGTGGGGCACCTGCGTGCAGCTTTATACCCTGCGCTCGGAGAAAAACTGGGGGATCGGCGATTTTGGCGATCTGCGGGCCATGTTGCCGGAAATCGCCCGCCGCGGCGGGTCGTTTATTGGCCTTAACCCGATACATGCTCTCTATCCGGCGAACCCGGAGAGCGCCAGTCCGTATAGCCCGTCTTCACGTCGCTGGCTGAACGTCATCTACATCGACGTTAATGCGGTTGAAGATTTCCAGCGTAGCGAAGAGGCGCAGGCGTGGTGGCAGTCCGCAGCGACCCAGCAGGCCTTGCAGGCGGCGCGGCAAACGGATGATGTCGACTATACCGCGGTCACCACGCTGAAAATGACCGCGCTGCGAATGGCGTGGAAACGATTCTCTCGTCGTGAAGATGAGCAGATGACAGCGTTCCGCGAGTTTGTTCTGCGCGAAGGGGAAAGCCTCTACTGGCAGGCCGCTTTCGATGCGCTTCACGCCTGGCAGGTACAACAGGACCCGCTGCGCTGGGGCTGGCCGGCCTGGCCGAAGGCCTTTCAGGATATCGACAGCCCGGAGGTGAAAGCCTTCTGCATTGAGCATGAGGACGACGTCAGTTTCTATCTCTGGCTGCAGTGGCTGGCCTGGAGCCAGTTTGCCGCCTGCTGGGAAACCAGCCAGCGTGACGGGATGCCGATTGGCCTCTACCGCGATCTGGCGGTGGGCGTCGCCGAAGGCGGGTCGGAGACCTGGTGCGACCGTGAGCTGTACTGCCTGAAAGCGTCCGTGGGCGCGCCGCCGGATATTCTGGGCCCGCTGGGCCAGAACTGGGGCCTGCCGCCGATGGATCCGCATATTATTGCCGCTCGCGCCTATGAGCCGTTTATTGATCTGCTGCGCGCCAATATGCAGAACTGCGGCGCGCTGCGCATCGATCACGTGATGTCGGTGCTGCGTTTGTGGTGGATCCCCTATGGTGAAACCGCCGACCATGGCGCTTACGTTCAGTATCCCGTCGACGATCTGCTGTCGCTTCTGGCGCTGGAAAGCCAGCGTCATCGCTGCATGGTGATCGGCGAAGACCTGGGCACGGTACCGGTGGAGATTGTCAGCAAGTTACGCAACAGCGGCGTCTATTCTTATAAGGTGCTCTATTTTGAGAGTGATGCAGAGAAAACGTTCCGCGCGCCGGCGCTGTACCCGGAGCAATCAATGGCTGTGGCGACGACGCACGACCTGCCCACCCTCCGCGGCTACTGGGAAAGCGGCGATCTGACGCTAGGTAAAGCGCTGGGGCTCTATCCTGATGAGGTGGTGCTGCGCGGGCTGTACCAGGACCGCGAGCTGGCGAAGCAAGGGCTGCTGGATGCGTTGCATAAGTACGGCTGTCTGCCCAAACGTGCCGGGCATAAGGCCTCTCTGATGAGCATGACCGGGATCCTCAACCGGGGGATGCAGCGTTACATTGCCGACAGTAACAGTGCGCTACTGGGCCTGCAGCCGGAAGACTGGCTGGAGATGGCGTCGCCGGTTAACATTCCGGGCACCAGCACTGAGTACCCGAACTGGCGCCGGAAGCTGTCCGTCACCCTGGAGCAGATGTTTGCCGATGAACAGGTCAATAAGCTGATTAAGGATCTGGATAAACGGCGCAAGGCGGCGAGCAAGAAAGCCGCCGCCAGATGACTTCCCGCCGCGTCGTTTGCTGCGCGGCGATGAGCATGTCCGATAAAAAAGGCCGGTCCGCATTATGCGGACCGGCCTTTTTCTGTGCGGGAGTCTCCTTACACCACCATCCCCAGCAGCAGACAGCCTACCAGGCCGCATACTGAGATAATGGTTTCCAGCACCGACCAGGACCTGATGGTCTCGCCGATGGTCAGGTTAAAGTACTCTTTGAACAGCCAGAAACCCGGATCGTTGACGTGAGAGAAGATAACGCTGCCGGAGCCAACGGCGATAACCATCAGTTCCGGGCTGACGCCGGTGGTGGCGATCAGCGGCGCTGCAATCCCGCCTGCGGTGATGGCGGCAACGGTCGCCGAACCCAGCGCGATACGCAGCACTGCGGCGATTGACCACGCCATAAACAGCGGAGACATGTTCGATTCGTGCATGATAGAGGCGATGTATTTATCCATGCCGCTATCCACCAGCACCTGTTTGAAGGCGCCGCCGCCGCCGATGATCAACAGCATCATCGCGATGATTTTAATAGAAGAAGTCAGGGTATCGTTGATCTGCTCCATGGAGCGGCCGCGGTTCAAACCGAAGGTGAACAGGGCGATCAGTACCGCAATCAGGGTGGCCATCACCGGGTCGCCGAAGAACTCAGCAATCGGCAGGAAGGCGTGGCCCTTCGGCAGGATCATCTCGGCCACGGCGCGCATCGCCATCAGGATCACCGGTACCAGCGAGGTCCAGACGCTGACGCCAAAGCCAGGCATCTCTTCTTCAGTGAATACTTTCGGGTTATGCAGGCCTTCCGGGATCGGCTTATCAATGCCTTTCAGGAAGCGCGCAAACACCGGCCCTGCCAGGATAACCGTCGGGATAGCCAGAATGGTGCCGTAGAGCAGCGTTTTGCCCATATCGGCATGGAAGATGGTGGCAATCGCGGTCGGACCCGGATGCGGCGGCAGGAAGCCGTGGGTGACAGAGAGCGCGGCGGCCATCGGGACACCGACGTACAGCAGCGGGATGCGGGCCGAGGCGGCGATGGTAAACACCAGCGGCAGCATCAGCACGAAGCCCACTTCATAGAACAGCGCGAAGCCGACGGTGAAGCCGGTCAGGACCACGGCCCACTGAATATGCTTCTTACCGAACTTATTGATAAGGGTAGTGGCGATACGCTGGGCGCCGCCGCAGTCTGCCAGCAGTTTACCGAGCATAGCGCCGAAGCCCATGATCAGCGCGAGGCTGCCAAGGGTGCCGCCAACGCCGTTCTTGATAGAGACGATCACTTTATCCAGCGGCATACCCTGCATTAATCCGACGGCGAGCGCCACCAGAACCAGCGCAATGAAGCCGTTCATTTTGAAACGGATCATTAACAGCAATAACAGGGCAACCCCGATAGCAACGATGATTAATGGCATGATTTACCTGGCCTTAATTTGTTATGGGTAACGTCAAAGATTCAACCTGTAAGACATCTGCCCCATGTGGGAGCAAAATAGTCTGGCACCGTAAATACTTGCATTATCCTTACCCAGAGAAAGGATAGCTGGCTATTTTTTTGCCGGTGGTGCCTGAAGGGGATGATACGGGTAACATGTGAGGGTTGAGAATCACCTGACGGGGGAAAATGTTAAATATGAGACTTAAGTCATACTCTTTCCCCGGTTTTTGCCGGTCATTTAGCGGGAGATGTTGCGCGGTAACACAGAAAGGGCCAGGGAGGACCGGCGGCAGGGTGCCGCCGGAGGAAGGGCTTAGTAGTAGGAGTGCTCGCCGCGCTGATGCTCGGTCAGATCGCGAACCCCTTTCAGCTCCGGAAACTCGTTCAGCAGCTGCTTTTCAATGCCTTCTTTCAGGGTCACGTCAACCATCGAACAGCCGTTGCATCCGCCGCCGAACTGCAGAATAGCCAGACCGTCGTCGGTGATCTCCATCAGCGACACGCGGCCGCCGTGGCCCGCCAGCTGCGGGTTAATCTGCGACTGCAGCAGGTACTCGACGCGCTCCATCAGCGGGGCATCGTCAGAGACTTTGCGCATCTTGGCGTTCGGCGCTTTCAGCGTCAGCTGCGAGCCAAGCTGGTCGGTGACGAAATCAATTTCAGCGTCTTCCAGATAGGGCGCGCTGAGCTCATCGACATAGGCGGTCAGCTGTTCAAATTTCAGCGCCGTGTCGGTGTCTTCCACCGCATCCGGTGGGCAGTAAGATACGCCGCACTCAGCGTTTGGGGTGCCGGGATTAATCACAAATACGCGAATTTGCGTCCCTTCTTCCTGATTTGCCAGCAGTTTGGCAAAGTGCGCTTGTGCAGCATCGGAAATACGGATCATAGCGTTGGCCTAATAGTTGACTATTTTACTGGGTTATAATACGCCCATCAGCGGGGGTCTACAAGGTACGGCACAAACACCATACCTGAACCGTCGCGGCGCCGTTTCGCAAAAGCAGGCGGGATATCTCGGCGACGGTGCTGCCGGTCGTGACGACATCATCCACGATAGCGATATGGAGTCCCTCCACGGCAAATTCAAGCTGAAAGGCATTTTTCAGGTTCTGCCTGCGCTGGCGGGCATTGAGCGAATGTTGGACGGCGCCGGCTCGCTGGCGCGTCAGGCCTTCCCGATGCCAGACGCAACCTCGCCAGCGGGCTAACGGTCGGCACAGTTCGTCACACTGATTATAACCCCGGCGCCAGCGGCGGCGATGCCACAGCGGTACGCCGACCATACCGTCCACCGGCGGCAAATCGTCACACTGCAGAAGACGCAGCAGCAGCAGGCGCGCGAGGGCGGGCCCCAGCTCCGGACGATGGTGAAACTTCAACTGCTGGACCAGACCGCTCAGCGGCGGGCGATAGTCATTGACTGCCACCAGCCAATGCCAGGGAGGTGGTTTTTGCAGGCAGCGGCCGCAGGGGTGATGGGATGTCGCCGCCGGCAGGCCACACTGGGGGCAGAGCGGGGGGCAGGCGAGCAGGGCGCGGCTGCAGCGGGAGCAGATCCCCCAGCAGGCGACCGCCAGCGGCATTTGGCATAGCCAGCATAAGCTGTGTGCTGTTAGCATATTTGGCCTTCTGTCCAGTAAAAAAGAGAACGGTAACGGATGAACGACATCTGGTGGCAAACAATCGGCGAAGGTGATTGTCATCTTGTGCTGCTGCACGGCTGGGGGCTGAACGCTCAGGTATGGGATTGCATCACGCCGCAGCTGGCTTCGCATTTTACCCTCCACCTGGTGGACCTGCCGGGCTATGGCCGCAGCGGCGGGTATGGGGCGATGTCGCTCGAGGCGATGGCGCAGCGGGTGCTGGAGCAGGCTCCTCCTCAGGCGGTGTGGCTGGGCTGGAGTCTGGGTGGGCTGGTCGCCAGCCAGGTGGCGATGATGCACCCGGAACGCGTGCAGGCGCTGGTGACGGTTGCCTCTTCCCCCTGTTTCGCGGCTCGTGACGACTGGCCCGGCATCAAGCCCGAGGTGCTGGCCGGGTTTCAGCAGCAGCTGAGCGACGATTTCCAGCGCACCGTCGAGCGATTCCTCGCCCTGCAAACCATGGGCACAGAGAGCGCGCGTCAGGATGCGCGGGCGTTAAAGCAGGCCGTGCTCTCGCTGCCGATGCCTTCCGCCGAGGCGCTGAACGGCGGACTGGAGATCCTCAGAACCGTCGATCTGCGCCAGGCGCTGGTTGGGTTGCCGATACCGCTTCTGCGGCTGTATGGCCGGCTGGACGGACTGGTGCCGCGCAAGATTGTCCCGCTGCTGGATGAGCTGTGGCCGGAAAGCGAGTCAATCCTCTTCGATAAGGCGGCGCATGCGCCGTTTGTTTCCCATCCCGCGGCCTTCTGCGAGCCGCTGCTGGCGTTGAAAACGCGGCTGGGGTAATTTTTTTTGCCGCGCCATGGTAAAAGGGCCATTCCTAGCAATACTTAGGTTGTTACGGTGGTTGATTATTTCATTCCGCCACCGTGACCTACAATAACAACCTTATGGAGAGTAGAGGCTATGAAACTTGTTACAGGAATGGTTGCATCTCTGGTGATTGGCACCCTGTCTTTTGGCGCATTTGCCGCGAAAGAGATCCAAAAAGAAGACGTGGCGAAGATGAATTTGACCAAGGTCGGCAGCATCACGACCTCCAGGACGACGTCGCCGATGGACGCCCGACGCGATCTGTCGAAAAAAGCCGATGAGCTGGGTGGGAAATACTTTGTGGTGATTGCCGGGCAGAAAAACGAAAAAACCGTACACGCTAACGCTGACGTTTATAAATAATCCAGTCATAAAAAACGGGCCTGCTGGCCCGTTTTTCACTGCTGACTTACTCGTTTTACCCGTTGCACGACCAGGCCTGACTCCTTTCATCGCAGCGCCCACCACTCCTGCTGGCACGCCGCTTTCCCTTCAGGACAGCTTTTACAGCTGCCTGAGAGACAGCCCTCGCTCGTTTCGCTGATCCGTACCACCTTACCCATGGCTTCCATCCGTTCCAGCATCGCGTCAATCAGCGGCTGAGGCGTCCGCAGGCGGGCGCTGAGCTGTTTCGCCTCCATGCGGCCCTGCAGGGCCAGCATATCGCGGACTTCCATTAACGACGCCACAGACCCTCCTTAGTGGCAATCGCCAGCCGGGCTGGAACAGCAGGAGGCCGGCGTTTTTCGGGTGGCCAGCAGCGAGACGTCCACCCGGCTGCGCGCCCGGCGCAGCAGGCCGAAGAGCACCACGTTGAACAACACCACTGCCAGGATACACACCAGGCTGTAGCGCGGATGGTCGCTAAAGCTGACGGTCTGGTAATAAAGCGTCGAGAGCGAATAGGCGATATTCAGCCCCCACAGGATGGAGAAGGTCATCCAGCCACGGCTCGATTCGCGGGCGATGGCGCCCATCACCGAGATGCAGGGGATATAGAGCAGGACGAAGATCAGGTAGCTGTATGCCGCCGCCGCGCTGCCAAATTTACTGCCCATCACGCCCATGGCGCCGGTGGCCATCTCGCCATCGCCTTTGCTGGCTTCGATGGGGTTGGCCAGGACGCTGAGGCTGAAGGTGTCTTTCAGTCCCTGCCATGTCTCGTCGACAGCGGCCAGCAGTTCTTCGCCGAGGCTGAAGGTCTGCGGATTGAACTCCTCATTCTGGATATCTTCGGCGGTATAGAGGGTGTTCAGCGTACCGACCACCACCTCCTTCGCCATCGCGCCGGTAAACAGTCCGACGGTGGCCTGCCAGTTATCTTCATGCACGCCGATCGGTTTAAACACCGGCGTAATGACCCGGCTCACCGAGGCCAGCGCGGAGTCGTTGATGTTGTCGACGACCTTACCGCTCAGCGAGAAGCTGTTCAGCGCGCTGAGGAAGATGCTGACAATAACGATCACCTTCCCGGCGCGCAGCACAAAGCCTTTCAGGCGCTGCCAGGTCTGGATAATCAGGCTCTTGATGTGCGGGACGTGGTACACCGGCAGCTCCATCACGAACGGCGAGGCTTCGCCACGCATAATGGTGTGCTTCAGCATCAGGCCGGTGAGAATGGCCATCACAATGCCCAGCACGTAGAGCGAGAAGACCGCCAGCGCACCGTTCTGACCAAAGAACGCGGCTGCGAAGACGGCGAAGATCGCCAGCCGCGCGCCGCAGGACATAAACGGCGCCATCATAATGGTCATCAGACGCTCGCGCGGTGCGTCAAGGGTGCGGGCGCCCATCACCGACGGCACGTTGCAGCCGAAACCGACAATCAACGGGACAAAGGATTTCCCCGGCAGGCCGAGGGCTTGCATCAGGCGGTCCATGACAAAGGCGGCGCGCGCCATGTAGCCGGAGTCCTCGAGGAAGGAGAGGAACAGATACATCATGCCGATCTGCGGCACCAGCGGCAGCACGGTGTTGATACCGCCGCCGATCCCCTGGGCGAGGAACACGGTCAGCCAGTCCGGGAAGTGCAGGGTGTAGCCCAGCCATTGAATACCGTGAATAAAGACCGCGACCGAGCCGGCATCAAAAATCGGCTGCAGCGCGCCGCCGATGTTGATCGCCAGCAGGAACATCAGGTACATGACAAAGAGAAAAATCGGTAACCCGAGGAAGCGGTTAAGGATCACTTTGTCCATTGCCGCGGTGAAGCGGCTTGGCTCGGCGGTCAGGGTGTTGCTGACGGCGTCGCAAACGGCGGCGATGGTCTGATAGCGCGCGTCTGCGATATGCAACGCCGGGTCGTCGATCTCGTCGCTGAGATTCGCCAGAGCAATATCCAGTTTATCGGCGGCGTCGCCGGCATAGGCCCGGCTGTAGATATCGCCCTCCAGCATCTGCAGACCCAGCCAGCGCCGCTGCCGGGTCGGGATCTGCGCTGACATTTGCTGCGCCAGCAGGTCAGCTTCGCGCAGCAGCGGCTGCGGATAGTGAACCAGCTCAATATCGCTGTTCGCCTGATGACGGTCGAGGGCAATCTTCAGCGCTTCGATTCCGCGTCCGCGGGTTGAGACCAGCGGAATGACCGGGCAGCCGAGACGGGCGGCGAGGGCGTCGATATCGATACGCACCTGCTGCTTTTCGGCGATATCCAGCATGTTCAGCGCGACGACGCAGGGGATCCCCAGCTCGAGCAGCTGCAGCGTCAGATAGAGGTTTCGCTCAAGGTTGGAGGCATCAACCACGTTAATCAGCATGTCGGCGTCGCCGCTCAGGATGTAGTGGCAGGCAATCTGCTCGTCCAGCGAGGTCTGCGAAGAGATGGTGGTCAGGGAGTAGGTCCCCGGGAGGTCGACCAGCGTGACCTGATGGTCAGTGGTGGCGAAAACGCCCTCTTTACGCTCAACGGTGACCCCGGCCCAGTTGCCTACGCGCTGGCGGGCACCGGTCAGCTGATTAAATAAGGTGGTCTTGCCAGAATTAGGATTACCAATTAAACCAACGGTTAATTTTTTCATATTTCAGACTCTTGTGCCGGGCCAGCCGTTATTGTGCAACCGCTTCCAGTTCGATTAAGGCGAGATCTTTTTTGCGTAATACCAGACTGACGCGTCGGGTTTCAATATGAACAGGATCGCCGAGTGGCGCTACGCGAACCACATGAAATGAGGAACCGGGCAGCATGCCGAGGGAGAGTAATTTCTGACGGTATGCTGGGCTAATATCGCGGGAGAATCCGGTAATTTTCCACGCACTATCAGGTGTGAATTGCATAGGGCCTACTTGTCTATCGCTAACCGAAGAAGAATTTTCCGGACGCCTGGAGGCAGCTGCGCCGGGGACCGTAGCCAACGAAAAAGGAAAAAACGTTCTGAAAGTGATGATAATGAGAATGGTTTTTATCATCAATACATATGATGCGCTTCGCGCTATTTTTATAGCGAAAATCACCTTTTTATTGATATGCCGCAAAATCCAGTCGGTGATCAAATAGGCGCAAAATATTATTTCGGCGATCTAATGTTTAATTAAGGTTTCTTAAGTTAACGAAATGAAAATAATAATTTCGCGACCTTTCCTTAACGGAATTAATGCAGGTTATCAGAAATGACTGAACCCGTTTTGCGCGTAATGGCGGCCGTATCGCCAGGGGATGAAAAATGAAAACTGCCCCTGAAAAGGGGCAGGGAGAGATTAGCGTTTTTTACCCATCGCCGCAGCGAGGGCATCCATCATTGCGCTGTTACCGGCAGGCTGTGCCTCGCGACCGCGGGGTTTGGCGGCCTTCGCGGCCGGGCGGTTACCCTGGGGGCGATCCTGACCGCCGCCGCGGCGGGCGTTGCTGTCGCCTGGCTGCTCGTCGAGACGCATGGTCAGAGCGATACGTTTACGCGGCAGATCGACTTCCATGACTTTGACCTTCACGATGTCGCCCGCTTTCACCACGGTGTGCGGATCTTCAACAAACCGGTCAGAAAGCGACGAAATGTGTACCAGTCCATCCTGATGGACGCCGATATCGACAAACGCGCCGAAATTGGTGACGTTGGTGACGGCGCCTTCCAGGATCATCCCCGGCAGTAGATCGTTCATGGTCTCTACGCCGTCGGTGAACTTCGCCGTCTTAAACTCCGGACGCGGATCGCGGCCCGGTTTTTCCAGCTCTTTGATAATGTCGGTGACGGTCGGAACGCCGAACTTCTCATCGGTGAAATCCGCAGCCTTCAGATGACGCAGTTCGCTGCTGTTGCCCATCAGATCTTTCAGCGCCTGTTGGGTGGCGGCCAGAATGCGCTCGACCACCGGATAGGCTTCCGGGTGCACGGTGGAGGCATCCAGCGGGTTGTCGCCGTGGTTGATACGCAGGAAGCCGGCGCACTGTTCAAAGGCTTTCGGCCCCAGACGGCTGACCTTCAGCAACTGCTGGCGATTCTGGAACTGGCCGTTCTCGTCGCGCCAGGCAACGATGTTCTGCGCCATCATGCGGGTCAGGCCGGCGACGCGGGTCAGCAGCGGAACGGAGGCGGTGTTCAGGTCAACGCCGACGGCGTTCACGCAGTCTTCCACCACTGCGTCCAGCTTACGCGCCAGTTGGGTCTGGCTGACATCGTGCTGATACTGGCCGACGCCAATCGATTTCGGGTCGATTTTCACCAGCTCGGCCAGGGGATCCTGCAGACGGCGGGCGATGGAGACCGCGCCGCGCAGCGACACGTCGAGGTCCGGGAACTCCTGGGCCGCCAGCTCGGAGGCGGAGTAAACGGAAGCCCCGGCTTCGCTGACGATCACCTTCTGGGCGGTGACTTTCGGGAACTGCTTCTGCACGTCGAGGAAGAAACGCTCGGTTTCACGCGAGGCGGTACCATTGCCGATGGCCACCAGCTCAACATTGTACTTTTCACACAGCGCGGCGACGACGACGGCCGCTTTGGCGGCCTGGCCGGTATGGGGATAGATGGTATCGGTGGCGACCAGTTTACCGGTGGCGTCGACGACGGCCACTTTCACCCCGGTGCGCAGGCCCGGATCGAGTCCCATGGTGGCGCGCAGCCCGGCGGGCGCGGCCATCAGGAGGTCGTGCAGGTTACGGGCGAAGACGTTGATGGCTTCGTCCTCCGCGCGCTCGCGCACGGTGCCCATCAGCTCGGTTTCGAGGTGCATCAGCACTTTGATACGCCAGGTCCAGCTGACGACACCTTTACGCCAGCTGTCCGCCGGGGCGTTATTCAGGCGCAGGCCAAGGTGGTCGATAATAATTTGCTCGCCGTGGCTCTCTTTCGGCGGCTCGTCAAACTGCGGATCGGCGTTTAAAGAGAGCTGCAGCACGCCTTCGTTGCGACCGCGGAACATCGCCAGCGCGCGATGCGACGGCACGGTGGCGATCGGTTCATGGTGATCGAAGTAGTCGCGGAATTTGGCGCCTTCCTCTTCTTTGCCGCTGACGACGGTGGAGACCAGGTGGGCGTTTTTCCACAGATAGTCACGGACCTTCGCCAGCAGCGCGGCGTCTTCGGCAAACCGCTCCATCAGAATATAGCGCGCGCCGTCCAGGGCCGCTTTGCTGTCGGCGATGCCGTTGTCAGCGTTAATATATTTTGCGGCTTCCGCTTCCGGATCGTGGGCCGGTTCGTTCCACAGCAGGTCAGCCAGCGGCTCCAGCCCGGCTTCGATGGCGATCTGCCCGCGGGTACGGCGCTTCGGCTTGTACGGCAGGTAGAGGTCTTCCAGTTCGGTTTTGCTCAGCGTGGAGGTGATGGCTTTTTCCAGCGCGTCGGTCAGTTTGCCCTGTTCAGCGATGGATTTGAGGATCGCCTGACGACGGTCTTCCAGTTCGCGCAGATAGCCAAGGCGGGTTTCCAGATTACGCAGCTGCGTGTCATCCAGACCGCCGGTGACTTCTTTACGATAACGTGCAATAAACGGCACGGTGTTCCCTTCATCAAGCAGGCGAACGGCAGCTTCTACCTGTTCGGCTCTGGCCTGAAGTTCACCCGCAATAATGCGGCAGAGCGAATCATTCATCATGGCTTTTAATTCATCTTTAGGGTCAAAAATCAGGGACTAGTTATACGGACTGACGGCTGAAAATGCCAGTCGCGCCCGGTGTCTCTCGGAAAGTTCTTGTCTATTTTACGTATTCGATCTCGTTGACATACCAGCTGGCTTCGCCCGCCGGCGTGTTAACGATAGCCAGATCGCCGACCTCTTTTTTCAATAAGGCGCGCGCCATTGGCGAGTCGATGGAGATGTAGTCTTTGCGGCCAAAAATCTCATCGTAGCCGACGATGCGAAAGCGTTTGGTGTCACCCTCGTCGTTTTCGATCTCTACCCAGGCGCCGAAGAAGACTTTGCCTTCCTGCTGCGGGGAATAATCGACGATCTTTAACTGTTCCAGACATTTGGTCAGATAGCGGACCCGGCGATCGATCTCCCGCAGGCGCTTTTTGTTGTACTGGTAGTCCGCGTTCTCGCTGCGGTCGCCAAGGCTGGCGGCCCAGGTGACCTTTTTGGTCACTTCCGGGCGCTCCTGGCGCCACAGGTAGTCCATTTCCTGCTTCAGTTTTTCATATCCCTCGCGGGTGATCAGCGGCGTTTTCATCGTGAGTTCAACCTTCTGACAGTCTGTCGTTGCGCACAATTTGTAGCGCGTAATAATACCGACAGGATAAATACTGTGTCTTATGATTAAATGTATACTTAACCTGCTGTTAAATATGCTTTGTAACAATTTAGCCTGGAATATATACCAGATTTAGCTGGTGAGCGCGCCGGGCTTTTTTGAGAATACGCACTGACTATTGCAGTGAACCTTTGGGAGTACAAACAATGCAAGAGAATTATAAGATTCTGGTTGTGGATGACGACATGCGCCTGCGTGCGCTGCTCGAACGTTATCTGACCGAGCAGGGCTTCCAGGTTCGTAGCGTGGCGAACGCCGAACAGATGGATCGTCTGTTAACCCGTGAATCCTTCCACCTGATGGTGCTGGATCTGATGCTGCCTGGGGAAGATGGTCTCTCGATTTGCCGTCGTCTGCGCAGTCAGAGCAACCCGATGCCGATCATTATGGTGACGGCGAAAGGTGAAGAGGTTGACCGGATCGTTGGCCTGGAAATCGGGGCTGACGACTACATTCCGAAGCCGTTTAACCCGCGTGAACTGCTGGCCCGTATTCGGGCGGTGCTGCGTCGTCAGGCGAATGAACTGCCGGGCGCGCCATCGCAGGAAGAGGCGGTTATCGCCTTTGGTAAATTCAAACTGAACCTGGGCACCCGCGAGATGTTCCGTGAAGACGAGCCGATGCCGTTGACCAGCGGCGAATTTGCGGTCCTGAAGGCGCTGGTGAGTCATCCTCGCGAACCGCTGTCGCGCGATAAGCTGATGAACCTCGCCCGCGGGCGCGAATATTCTGCGATGGAGCGCTCCATCGACGTTCAGATCTCCCGCCTGCGCCGCATGGTGGAAGAGGATCCGGCGCATCCGCGCTATATCCAGACCGTCTGGGGTCTGGGCTACGTCTTCGTCCCGGACGGCTCTAAGGCATGAAACGCGTGCGCTTTTCGCCGCGCAGCTCCTTTGCTCGCACGCTGCTCCTGATCGTCACCTTGCTGTTCGTCAGCCTGGTGACGACCTATCTGGTGGTACTGAATTTCGCGATCCTGCCGAGTCTCCAGCAGTTTAATAAAGTATTGGCCTACGAAGTCCGTATGCTGATGACCGACAAACTGCAGCTGGAGGATGGCACCCAGCTGGTGGTGCCCCCGGCGTTTCGTCGTGAAATTTATCGTGAGCTGGGGATTTCGCTCTATTCCAATGAAGCGGCGGAAGACGCAGGGCTGCGCTGGGCGCAGCATTATGAATTCTTAAGCCAGCAGATGGCGCATCAGCTCGGCGGCCCCACTGAGGTGCGGGTGGAGGTCAATAAAAGCTCCCCCGTGGTGTGGCTGAAGACCTGGCTGTCGCCCAATATCTGGGTGCGGGTACCGCTGACCGAAATTCATCAGGGCGACTTCTCGCCGCTGTTCCGCTATACCCTGGCGATCATGCTGTTGGCGATAGGCGGCGCCTGGCTGTTTATCCGTATTCAGAACCGTCCGCTGGTAGATCTCGAACACGCGGCGCTGCAGGTCGGGCGCGGTATTATCCCGCCGCCGCTGCGAGAGTACGGCGCCTCTGAGGTGCGCTCGGTGACCCGCGCCTTTAACCATATGGCCGCGGGCGTGAAGCAGCTGGCTGACGACCGTACGTTGCTGATGGCCGGGGTCAGCCACGATTTACGTACTCCGCTGACGCGCATTCGTCTGGCCACCGAGATGATGGGCGAGCAGGACGGGTATCTCGCGGAGTCGATTAACAAAGATATCGAAGAGTGCAACGCCATCATCGAGCAGTTTATCGACTATCTGCGCACCGGGCAGGAGATGCCGATGGAGCTGGCGGACCTCAATGCGGTGCTGGGGGAAGTGATCGCCGCAGAGAGCGGCTATGAACGTGAGATCGCCACTGCCCTGCAGGCCGGTGAAATCCCGGTACGCATGCATCCCCTGTCTATCAAGCGTGCGCTGGCGAATATGGTGGTGAATGCGGCCCGCTACGGCAATGGCTGGATCAAGGTCAGCAGCGGCAGCGAAGCGAGCCGGGCCTGGTTCCAGGTGGAAGATGACGGGCCGGGGATCAAACCTGAGCAGCGCGAACATCTGTTCCAGCCGTTTGTACGCGGCGATAGCGCCCGCAGTACCAGCGGCACCGGGCTGGGGCTGGCGATTGTTCAGCGTATTATCGACAATCACAACGGCCGGCTGGAGATTGGCTCCAGCGAACGCGGCGGATTACTGATCCGCGCCTGGCTACCGGTGCACCGGATGCTGGCGCCGATGAAACCCGCCAAAGAGAGCTGATCGCGACCGCGATTGGCCGATCAGGACGTTGCACAACAAAAAGCCGGGCAAGCCCGGCTTTTTCACCTCTGCGCCCGTTAGCGCTGCGGCCCTGCCGCCACCAGCGCGGCGCCCGCTGGCGTATCGGTATACTTCTCAAAGTTCTCGATAAACAGCTTCGCCAGCTGATCGGCTTTTTCCTGCCACTGCTCCGGGGAACCATAGGTGCTGCGCGGATCGAGGATCTGGGTATCCACACCCGGGAGCGCCGTTGGGATCTGCAGGTTAAACATCGGCAGGGTAAAGGTCTCCGCGTTGTCCAGCGAGCCATTGAGGATGGCGTCGATGATGGCGCGGGTATCTTTAATCGAGATACGCTTGCCGGTGCCGTTCCAGCCGGTATTGACCAGATAAGCCTGCGCGCCGGCCGCCTGCATACGTTTAACCAGCACTTCGGCGTACTGTGTCGGATGCAGCGACAGGAAGGCGGCGCCAAAGCAGGCGGAGAAGGTTGGCGTGGGCTCGGTCACGCCGCGTTCGGTGCCGGCCAGTTTGGCGGTAAACCCGGACAGGAAATGGTACTGGGTCTGATCGGCGGTCAGGCGGGAGACCGGCGGCAGGACGCCGAACGCATCGGCCGTCAGGAAGATCACTTTGGTGGCGTGACCCGCTTTGGAAACCGGTTTAACAATGTTGTCGATATGGTCGATGGGGTAGGAGACGCGGGTGTTTTCAGTCTTCGAACCGTCATCGAAATCGATCGTGCCATCGGCGCGCACCACCACGTTTTCCAGCAGAGCATTGCGGCGAATGGCGTGATAGATATCCGGCTCGGCCGCTTCAGAGAGCTTGATGGTCTTGGCGTAGCAGCCCCCTTCGAAGTTAAACACGCCGTCGTCATCCCAGCCATGTTCATCATCGCCAATCAGGCGGCGTTTTGGATCGGTGGAGAGGGTGGTTTTGCCGGTGCCTGAGAGGCCGAAGAAAATAGCGACATCGCCTTTTTCGCCGACGTTGGCTGAGCAGTGCATGGAGGCGATGCCCTTCAGCGGCAGCAGGTAGTTCATGATCGAGAACATCCCTTTCTTCATTTCGCCACCGTACCAGGTGCCGCCGATCAGCTGGATGCGCTCGGTGAGGTTGAAGGCGATGAAGTTTTCCGAGTTCAGACCTTGCTCTTTCCACTGCGGGTTGGTGCACTTCGCGCCGTTCATCACGATGAAGTCGGGCTCGAAGTCCGCCAGCTCTTCATCGCTCGGGCGGATGAACATGTTTTTAACGAAGTGCGCCTGCCAGGCCACTTCGGTAATAAAGCGCACGCTGAGACGGGTATCGGCGTTGGCGCCGCAGAAGGCGTCGACGATAAACAGCCGTTTACCGGACAACTGCTGGGTCACCAGCCCTTTCAGATGCTGCCAGGTTTCCTGTGAAAGCGGCTTGTTGTCGTTTTTACCTTTGCCTTTATCGGACCACCAGACGGTATCGCGGGTGGTGTCGTCGCGAACGAGATACTTATCTTTCGGAGAACGGCCGGTAAAAATGCCCGTGTCGACGGCGATAGCACCCAGACTGGTTAATACGCCACGTTCGTAACCTTCCAGGCTGGGGTCGAGCTCTTCCTGAAACAACATATCGTAGCTGGGGTTGTGGACGATATCCTGAACGTCATTGATACCATAAGCCTTGAGATCCTGCGGGGTTAAACCATGATTAACGCGCATGTCACTGCTCCTTAGCCAAGATGTACTGCTGTAAATTGTAGGGTTTCTTACCGGGTATTGACCGCGACCAGGCTCATAGATTTACGTATCTCGACATTCCTCAGAATGACGAAAAAAACGGTGACTCCTGTCACGAAGTGAAGTGGATTATCTCAGGAAATGGACGGATGTTGGGGGTAGATGTTTATTAATGGTTAAAAAGTAATTAAAAAAACTACTGAATTGTGAATGTAATCGCTTTCCTGGAATAAAATTACGTAACTCTTTCAGGGAAAATCGATTCAACTCGTGAATAAATAAAAGTCAGGCACAAGGCGACGAACAACATCGCCACCCTGTACCTGTGGAAGACGCGGGGATTAATGGACCTGTGGGTCGGCCGGAGAGGCGTTATTACGGATCTCGGCAATATCCATGGCATTGAAGATATAGTGGTTACCGCAGTAGTCGCAGTGCATATCAATCTCGCCTTCATCGGCGAGGATGCTATCTATCTCTTCATCCGGCAGGGTCTTCAGCGCGCCAGCGCAGCGTTCACGAGAACACGTACATTTGAACTCGACGCTCTGCGGCTCGTAGACCGTGACCTCTTCCTCATGGTACAGGCGCCACAGCACATCGTTCGCCGGCAGGGTGAACAGCTCTTCCGCCTTGATGGTCTCGGTGAGCGTCGCCAGGTGCTCGAAGTCGGTCGTCTGGGTATCCTGCGCCGGCATCACCTGCAGCAGCATCCCACCGGCCATCGGCTGACCTTCATGTTCCCCGGTGCGAATGATGAGGCGCGTCGGCAACTGCTCTGAACGCTGGAAGTAATCTTCCAGGCAGGCGGCCAGCGTATCGCCTTCCAGACCGACCACACCCTGATAACGTTCACCCTCTTTCGGGGAGATGGTAATGACCAGATAGCCGTTGCCGACCATCGTTTTCAGATCCGCATCGTCCGCAATATCGCCCTGCACGCGCGCGACGCCACGCAACTGCTGCTGGTTATTGCCGTTGATCACCGCCAGCTGTAAAGGGCCATCGCCCTGCAGCTGAACGGTAATATCACCAGCAAACTTCAGCGTCGCGGTCAGCAGGCTGGTGGCGACCAGCAGCTCCGCCAGCACCGTTTTCACCGGCTGTGGATAGGTGTGATTGGCCAGAATCTGTTCCAGGGTTTCCGACACCGTCACCAGCTCGCCGCGTACGGCATAGTTTTCAAACAGATAACGATGTAATTGATCGTGTTGAGTCATAATCATCTCTCTTTCTGGCGCGAGTTACTCACTCTCGCCGTGTTTAAATCTCATCAGGTCGCGGCGCTCTTTCTTGTCCGGACGTCTGTCAGGGTGCGGCATGGTCAGGGCGTTCATTTTGCGCGCCAGGGCCACTTTTTCACGCTTCTCGATACTTTCCGCCGTCTCTTCATACAGGGCGACGGCTTCACTTGCCGGGCGGCGCTGTTCGGTAATACCGACAATCCGTACCGTACGCTCGTCATTGCCCTGGCGCAGCGTCAGCATGGCGTCCAGCTCGACAATTTTCCCGGGTTTGCTGCGTTGTCCGTTGTAATGCACCTTGCCGCCTTCAATCATCTCCCGCGCCAGCGCGCGGGTCTTGTAAAAGCGGGCGGCCCAAAGCCATTTGTCCAGTCTGACGGTTTCGCTGGGCTTCTCTTTCATCGCCTCTCCTTCGGGGTAAGCGAAGGGATCAGTCGCCGGTAATCATTCAATCCTGGGTGGCGCAGATACTGCTTTTCCGCCAGCCCGGAGTCGGGATTGGTAATGCCCAGGCAGTAACGAATGCCAAATTCCCTCGCGGCATCCAGAATCGCCTCGCTGTCGTCGACAAACAGCGTTTTATGGGCCTCAAGGCCAGTCTCCTCCGCCACGGCGCGCCACAGGCGCTGATCCTCTTTCGGATAACCAAATGTGTGGGTGGAAAGTAATAAATCAAGGTGCGCATCCAGGCCGGTGTGTTTGAGCTTCACCGCCAGATTGTGGGGATGGGCATTGGTCAACAGAATGCGTCGCTTACCGCAGGCCTTGAGCGCATCAAGGAACGGCACCGTATCCTCGCGCAGCGTGGCGCGCGGACCCTGTTCGCTGGTCATCGCACAAATATCCAAACCCAGGCGCTCGCTCCAGTAATCCAGACAGTACCAGTTTAGCGTATGCTGCACGGCGTGATACTCCTGGCGCATGGCGTCTTTCGCCTCCTGCAGATTGAGGCCGCGGGCGGCTCCCCAGGTTTCAGGCACCAGCGTTTGCCAGAAATAGTTGTCGAAAGCGAGGTCCAGGAGCGTGCCGTCCATATCCAGCAGAACGGTATCGACCTCCTGCCAGGCGATATCAAAATGCATGATGACTCTCCAGCGAGCAGAAAATGGGCGACAGGGTATCATACCCTGTCGCCGGGAAAATTAATCTTGCGGGTCAGACGCGGGGAGCAGTACCGGGTTCAGGCAGCTTTCGTAATATTTCTGAATCTCTTCCATACGCTGGCGATGGCGTTGATAACGACGCAGCGCCTGTACGCCGTGGTAAGCCATGCATCCCAGCATCGACAACAGCAGCAGCGTAATGCCCAGATAGCGCCACAGTCCGCTGCGGTCGGGGATGCGGTGCAGATTGATATGCTGGGTGCCGTTGGCGTCGGTAAACAGATTGGTGACGATCCCTTCGGCGTGGAAAGGGGTATGCATGAGCATACCGGCCAGTCGCCGCAGCTCGCTCCACTGCTCATGTGCCGGATAATCATACAGGCTCACCGCCGGCCACGGCTGATTGACCAGCACGCTGCCTTCATCGCTGGCGATCAAGAAACCGCCGGGCGCCGGGCTGTTTAGCGCCTGCGCGGCTCGCGAAGTTTCACGCATTACAAAGGGGGCGGTGGAAGTGGTCACCAGATTCTCCAGCGACTCCGCGCTGACCGGGCGCAGCAGCACGTTCACGCCGTCCAGTTTTCCGGCGGTGGCGCGCTTGGTCAGCGCCTCCCAGTTACGCGTATTCCCGAGATTGACCAGCGCGTTTTTCAGGCGCAGGCAGTCATCCTTTGCCGAGCAGAGATCGTTGGTTTTCAGGACGATATCGCCGAAATCATCCAGCAGCACCATGCCTGATTTCTGAATCGCGGAGCGCAGCGCCGGGCTGACGCGGGAATCATCGTCGGTTTCCGGGTGCAGCTGGCGCTGGACGGACTGCATCAGGGCGGTCGCTTTGCTGACAATATCAGACTCCGGCAGCGGCAGAGGAGGGGCGTCGTTCCATACAATCTGTGAACAATCGAAAGGCAGGAACGGCGAATCCTCTTTGGCCGACCAGCTACCCGGCGTACGGATATTACACATCCCGGTGCCTGTCAGGCGCAGCGTATCGCCAATGCGCACATGGGCTTTTGCCAGCTGGTCGACGGTTGTCGCTTCAATCGTCTGGGCGCCCTTCAACCACGACAGGGTGAACTTAAACGGCATATTTAGCGGTACGCTGACCCACAGCATGATCACCACTACCAGCGCGCCGGCGGCGATAATCGCGCTGCGCAGCCAGTACTGTAGCGGGAAGTTTTTCACTTCATCATGGAGCGACAGGTAGCGTCCCTGGCGGGCCACGTGACGGTTGAGATAGATATCAATATCGGTCTGCTGTCCCAGGTCCTGGGCGATCCATGGCTGCCAGTGGCGCGGATAGATGAGATCGATAATACCCAGCGAGATGTTATTGATATGTTCCTGATCGTTTTCGCCAAACAGACCCCAGCGTTTGGGAACGCCCCGCAGGCAGTGAATTTCGCGCAACGCGGCGCGGCGCGGCGGGGCATAGATCCCCCCCACGCCAGCGGCGAGAAGCAGTACCCCCGCGGCCACCAGCCAGGGGGTAAAAACGGCTGGCCCAATCAGGCTGAAATAAAAGAACAGAAAGGAGGCGACGATCAGGATCGCTTCGCGCAGCCCATCCGGCCGGTTGAGGGCGTGTTCTTCCCGACTTTCCCGACGGATCTGCCGTAGCTCTACCTGTTCGCTCTCTTCGCCGCGAATGGAGGCCTGGGTGGCCGATGCGCGTTCCAGGGCGTAGCTTTGCGCCTCCTGACGATAGTCGCTCAGGCTATGTCCGTTAAGGGTGATAACCAGCGGCAGGCTGTCGGTGGGGATCAGCTCAACGCTGTTTTCGTCGTTGATATGCTGTTCCCAGAACGGCGGCAGATGGACTTCCACCGAATCGAGAAAGTAGCGCCATTTATTCGGCGCGTCGGTAGTGATCCCGTAGCGAGTGATGGCTCGCGTCACCGCGTAGACCGTATCACTCTGTTCATTCAGCGCCAAAGCGACGGGTGCGGTCGTTGCGCCGGACGCCGGGACCTGCAGGGTGCGACTGAGCTCCGCAAGATACTTTTCGATAGCCTGACGCTCATCGGCAGGAAGCGGCCGCGTAGTGGCGTCGCTAAAGGCGTGCAGTAGAGGAAGGCGTCGGCGTCTGGCGTGAGCGCGGTACCACCATCCGATGAGCAATACGCAGATTAGCAGAGCTGTAAGGAAAATCAGAAAGGTGCCCATGCCCATCCCATCATAGTTATTTTTTCTTACGATATCGTCGGTGAACGTGAAGACTAACGTCAAGCTGCAGTGTTAGTGGCGCACCTGGTTACAGGGTAATGAATATGTCTTGCAGCAACGCATAAGCTTACCAAAAACGTTAATGCGCAGAAATCGGTAAATTCTCAAACAGAATTCAAGCTATTGACTTTTTTATCTTTATTACTTTCCCCTTTGCCGGTAAAAGGTTACAACTCTGTAAATAAGTAGCGATTTGGATTGCCGAAAGCGTGTTGCGTATCGCACAATGACTGCTTAATCACAGCATAGACCGATGACAATGAGCAAATCATTACAAAAACCCACCATTCTCAATGTTGAAACTGTCGCCCGTTCGCGCCTCTTTAATGTCGAAAGCGTCGATCTGGAATTCAGCAACGGTGTGCGTCGCGTTTATGAACGTATGCGGCCATCCACCCGTGAAGCGGTGATGATTGTGCCGATTGTTAATGATCACATTATTTTGATTCGCGAGTATGCCGTCGGCACGGAATCCTACGAGCTGGGTTTCTCCAAAGGGCTGATTGACCCGGGTGAAACCGTGGATGAAGCAGCGAATCGCGAGCTGAAAGAAGAGGTTGGCTTTGGCGCCAATAAGCTGACGTTTCTGAAGAAGCTCAGTATGGCCCCCTCTTACTTCTCCAGCAAAATGAATATCCTGGTGGCGGAAGACCTCTATCCTGAGTCACTGCCGGGCGATGAACCTGAGCCGCTGCCGCAGGTGCGCTGGCCGCTGGCGCAGCTGATGTCGCTGCTGGATGAAGAAGATTTTAACGAAGCCCGTAACGTCAGCGCGCTGTTTTTAGTGCGCGAGTGGCTGCTGGCTCAGGGCCGACTCTGAGAGAAAGCGCGCCGTTAGCAGCAATAAAAAAGCGCCCGCAGGCGCTTTTTTTGTCAGAACAGTTCGTGGGTTTCACCACCGCCGTCAGTCAGGGTGGTGCCCACCTCATGGACCGCCTGCTGCGTGGGCTGGGTTCCTTCAATGAAGTATTCTGCGCGGCTGTTGCCCCCGTTAGCCAACTGACCAGTGCTGCGGTCGATATTCACCGTGACGATCCCCGGCGGCGGGGTTAACGGCTCTTCCGGCACTCCTTCCAGCACGCTCTTCATAAAGCTGTCCCAGGCCGGCTGGGCACTTTTAGCACCCCCCTCATAACCGGAGATCTGATCTTTAATCGCCCCGGAGGCGGTGGTGCGGCCAAGATCGCGACGATGATCGTCAAAGCCGATCCATACCGAAGTCACTACACCTGGGCCGTAGCCTGAGAACCAGGCATCCTTCGAGCTGTTGGTGGTCCCGGTTTTCCCGCCGATGTCATGCCGCTGCAGATCGCGTCCGGCGCGCCAGCCGGTTCCCATCCAGCCCGGTTCGCCAAAGATGTTGCTGTTCAGTGCGCTTTTTATCAGGAACGACAGGGGCGTATTAATCACATGCGGCGCGTATTCCTGGGCGCCGCTCTGTGCAACCAGCGACTGGTTGGCCTGCTCCAGCTGCGGCTGTGGCGGCACGTTGCCGTTCTGCGGTTCCGTCGAGGTGGCGACATCTTCCACATCTTTATTTTCCAGCACGTTGGATTTTGGCGTATCACCGTAAATGACCGGTAAATCACACTGCGGGCAGGCGATTTTCGGACGTTCTTCGAAGAGAACGCCGCCCTGATCATTCTCAATCTTACTGATAAAGAACGGGTTGATCAGGAAGCCGCCGTTGGCCATCACCGAATATCCGCGGGCAACCTGCAGGGGCGTAAAGGAGGCGGAGCCCAGGGCCAGCGATTCTGTGTGGACAATGTTTTGCGCCGGGAAGCCAAAGCGCTGCAGATACTCGGCGGCATAGTCAACGCCCATGGCGCGCATAGCGCGCACCATCACCACGTTTTTCGACTGTCCAAGCCCCTGGCGTAAACGAATCGGACCGGCATACTGCGGCGGCGAGTTCTTCGGCCGCCAGTCGGATCCTGCGCCTGCGTCCCAGCGCGAGATCGGCACATCGTTGAGCATACTGGCCAGCGTTAAGCCTTTATCCATCGCGGCGGTATAGAGGAACGGCTTAATGTTGGAGCCGACCTGACGCAGCGCCTGAGTGGCGCGGTTGAACTTGCTCTGGTTAAAGTCAAACCCGCCGACGAGAGCAATAATCGCGCCGTTTTGCGGATTAATGGAGACCAGCGCTGAGTTGACGTCCGGGACCTGTGACAGCCACCAGCCGTCAGCCACTTTACGAACCCAGATCTGCTGCCCGGCCTGCAGGACGTCGTTGACTTTACGCGGGGTCGCCCCCTGCTGCGTATCCGAGATAAAGCGCCGGGCCCAGCGCACGCCGTCCATCGTCAGAGAAACCGAGTCGCCGTTAGCCAACAGCGCGACGGCCTCCTGGGCATTCGCGGAAGTGACCACCGCCGGGAAAAGCGGGCCGTAGCCAGACTGACGCTTCAGCGAGTCGATGATTTTCTTCGTCTCCCACGGCGTTTCACCGACTTTCCACAGCACGCTGGCCGGGCCGCGGTAGCCGTGACGCATATCGTAATCCAGCACGTTATTGCGTACCGCCTGCTGGGCTGCCTGCTGATTCTTGCGAGTAATGGTGGTGTAAACCCGGTAGCCATCTTCATAGGCCTGCTCGCCGTAGCGATTCACCATCTCCTGGCGCACCATTTCGCTCAGGTAAGGGGCGGAGAAAGCGATTTTCGGCGCGTGATAGCTTGCGTCGATCGCTTCGCTGCGCGCCTCATCATATTGCGCCTGGGTGATGTACCCCTCGCTCAACATACGCGACAGCACCACGTTGCGACGGGCGGTCGCGCGATCCATGGAATAGAGCGGGTTAAAGGTAGAAGGCGCTTTCGGCAGACCGGCAATCACCGCCATCTCACTCAGGGTCAACTGGTCGATAGGTTTGCCAAAATAGACCTGCGCCGCGGCGCCGACGCCATAGGCGCGGTAGCCGAGGTAGATCTTGTTCAGATACAGCTCAAGGATTTCATCTTTGTTCAGCAACTGCTCGATGCGGATAGCCAGAAAGGCCTCTTTAATCTTACGCATCAACGTCTTCTCGGGGCTGAGGAAGAAGTTACGTGCTAACTGCTGGGTGATGGTGCTGGCGCCCTGGGAGGCGTGGCCTGAAAACATCGCCACGCTGGCGGCGCGGAAAATACCCACCGGATCGACGCCGTGGTGCTCATAGAAACGGCTGTCTTCAGTGGCGATAAACGCTTTCACCAGCTCGGGGGGAATTTGCTGCAGCGTCACAGGGATACGGCGTTTTTCGCCATATTGCGCAATAAGCTCACCGTCGGCGCTATAGACCTGCATCGGGATCTGCAAACGCACATCCTTCAGGGTTGCGACGTCGGGGAGTTGCGGCTCTATGTATTTGTAGAGGCCAAAAATCGAGCCTGCTCCCAGCAGTACGCAACAGACTGCAAGGATCAATAGATACTTTACGAACTTCACCGGTGTTTTCCCATTTAGTTTTATTTGGGCAGTTTATAAACAAACGCGCGGTAGTATAAAGGCAAGCCAGGTGCATTGATATAGCCGGACAGTTTTGCCGGATAAGGAGATCGTAAGCATGGCTTTCAGAAACTGGCGGATCGGGATGCATATCCAGCAGGATAGCATCGCCATTGTCGCGCTATTGCATGAACGCTCACACTGGGCGCTGCGCCGCTGGTGGCGTATTCCGCTGCCGCCAGGCCTGGTACGGCAGGGGATGGTGGTGGACGTCAGCGCCCTTGGCGCACAGCTTAGCGCCTGGCGGCGGGAGCTACCGGTGCAGCATCAGGTCAGTATCGCTTTCCCCGCCGTTCGCACGCTGCAAAAGCGCCTGCCTTATCCCCAGTTCGCCCTGCGGGATCGTGAACAGGCGACGTGGATAGCCAGCGCGATGACCCAGCAACTGGCGATGCCCGCCGCCTCCTTAAGCATTGATTATGCTCCCACCTCGCGGGATGGCGGTTGGCAGGTCACGGCGGCGCAGCGGCTGGACATCAATGTCCTGCGGGCGCTGGCAGGACGGCTACGACTGCGGGTAGCGGCCATCGTGCCGGATGCCAGCGCGCTCGGCGCGTTTGTCCCCTTGCTGAACCCGCAGTCGCAGGGCCTCGCGTGGCGGGATGAAAATCACTGGCTATGGGCGACGCAGGAGGCCTGGGGTTGTGTCACCTGCGATGAGGTGAAGTCGTTAAGCCAGCTGGCGGAGCAGCTTCAGGTTCCTTTGCGTCTGTGCGCTGACGCTGGCGACGAGGCCAGCAACTTAGATGTCTGGCAGGTCATTCACCGCCGGCAGCCTCCTCTGCCGGTCGATGGCGATCGCTACGCTATCGCCCTTGGGCTGGCGCTGGGGAGTGAACACCATGACGCATGCCGTTAATCTTCTCCCCTGGCGCGACCTGCGGCGGCGCCAGCGCCTGCGCTTCATCCTGCTGATTGCTACCGGCATTATGCTGCTGGGATTGATGATCCTGCAGGTATGTCGCACGGTCCGTCTGCAGCATCTCGCCCTGGCGACACTCCACGCGACGGCCGACGCGCAGTTGCTCGCCTCGCTTAAACAGCGCGAGCTTCCAATGCGCGAGGCGTGGCAGCAGCACCAGCGTCATCGTCAACAGCAACGGCGTAGAGCGGCGATCGCCGCCTGGCAACCCAGGCTGCTGGCGCTGGCGGCAGATCTGCCCGCGCAGGCGTGGCTGACGCGGCTGGATTACCAGGGCGCGGTTCTGACCGTGAACGGCCTGGCCCTCAACCTGCAGGCGCTGGCCGGACTGGAGCGCATTCTGACCAATGTGGCGGGATTCGCGCCGGCAAAAGCGGGCGGAACGCAGCGCGACGCCGAGGGACGCTGGCAGTTCAGTTTTACCCTCGCAGAAGAGCGTGCCGATGTGGATTAGCATCCGGCGCAGCCAGGCGGTGCTGCTGGCCCTGCTCGCGATGGGGGGGCTGGGCTTCGGCGTTACGCTCTGGTGCGCTGCCGGGCCGCCGCTGGCGGCAGTGTCCCGCGACCCCGTCCTGCAAACGCAGTGGCGCCGGGTGATGGCATTGCGCATGCCTGCCGGTGAAACACCCGGAGGGCGCATCGACAAGCAGCCGTTTTCGCCGATAGCCATTCCGCTTGCCGGGGTGAAGCTTATCGCCTGGCGACCTCAGGGAAGCGGGGGCGAGATGGAGCTGACCCTGCCCTGGCAGACGCTGCCCGCGTTTTTTTCCTGGCTGGCGCGCTGCGGGATGAACCCGCGATCGTTCTCGCTGGAGCGTGAGGCGCAGGTGCTCCGCCTGCGTTTGCAACTGGAGGCGGAAGATGGGACGTAAACGCTGGGCTTTACTGTGGCTGCCGCTGTCGCTGCTGGCGGCCGAGCGCGATCCTTTTCAGCCGGTAGAGGATCCCTGCCGCACGGCGCAGTTATCACAATGGCGCTATGGCGGCGCGGCCGGGGATGGCGCAGGCTGGGCGGGGTTTCTGCAGGACGGGAGCGGCAAATGGCGGCGGGTGCGCATGGATGATCAATTGCCCACGGGCTGGCGGGTGAGCCGGCTGACGACCGGTGAGTTGGAGATCGCCACGCCTGCGGGGTGTGAACCGCCAGCGTGGCGCTGGCAACGTGAAGGGAAACAATATGATGCGATGGATAAGCCTACTGCTTCTGCTGCTGCCGCTGGCGGCGGGCGCCGCCCGAAATGAAAAGACAATTTCGCTAGTGGTTGATGACGCGCCGGTGGCTCATGTGCTGCAAGCGCTGGCCGAAATGAACCACAAGAACCTTGTTGTGGCGCCGGACGTTAGCGGTACGCTCTCCCTGCATCTGCAAACGGTCCCCTGGACCCAGGCGCTGCGGGCGGTGGCGGATAGCGCAGGCCTCTCTTTGCAACAGCAGGGGACGGTCATCTACGCGCATACCCAGGCCTGGCAAAAGGCGAATCAGGCGCAGCGTGAAGCGGAACAGGAGAAACGCCTGCAGAACCTGCCCCTGCAGGCCGAGAACGTGACCCTGCACTATGCCGATGCCGAGGAGCTGGCTAAAACGGGCGGTAAGTTGCTGAGCGCCAGGGGGCACCTGATGGCGGACAAACGGACCAACCGGCTGCTGATCCGCGATGATGCCCGGCATCTGCCGGCATTGAAAGCCTGGGCGCAGGAGATGGATTTGCCCGTCGGACAGGTGGAGCTGGCCGCTCATATCGTGTCGATGAGCGAAACCAGCCTTCGCGAGCTGGGGGTGAAGTGGCGGCTGGCGGAGGCCGGAGGCTCGCCGGGATCAGGACAAATTACCACCCTGAGCAGCGATATGTCGGTGAACGATGCCAGCACCCGTGCGGGGTTTAACATCGGCAAGATTAACGGTCGCTTACTCGAACTGGAACTTTCCGCGCTGGAGCGCAAGCAGCAGGTCGATATTATCGCCAGCCCTCGTTTGCTGGCCTCGCATATGCAGCCCGCCAGCATCAAGCAGGGGAGCGAGATCCCCTATCAGGTTTCCAGCGGTGAAAGCGGCGCCACGTCGGTGGAGTTTAAAGAGGCCGTGCTGGGCATGGAGGTGACGCCGACGGTGCTGCAGCAGGGAAGAGTGCGGCTGAAGCTGAGGATCAGCGAAAATACGCCGGGTCAGGTGCTGAAGCAGGATAATGGCGAGGCGCTGGCCATCGATAAACAGGAGATAGAAACCCTGGTGGAAGTTCGCAGCGGCGAGACGTTAGCGTTGGGCGGCATCTTTTCGCAGAAAAACAAAACCGCCCGCGACAGCGTCCCGCTGCTTGGCGATATCCCGGTGCTGGGGCGTCTGTTTCGTCGCGACGGGAAAGATAATGAACGCCGTGAACTGGTTGTCTTTATTACGCCACGGATTCTGGCGGTACGTTAAGCAGGTTTTTCATGCTAAACACGTTTCAGGTGTTTGACGTGAGGACGGATTTAGCATACAAGGGGTACCGATTTGAGAGTCGGGTACGACATCAATCCTCCCTTTATTGTCCGGCGATTTTATTCAGTTGCCAAACCAGCCGGAGTATTGAGATAATTTTTAGTCTGACTCTCGCTCTATTGCATATGAGGTTTCAGTTCATGCCCTGCGGCGCTGGGTGTCTGCGAAGCGGGTTTATCATTAACGAATAGTCTTAGTAGTACCGAAAAAATGGCAGAGAAACGCAATATCTTTCTGGTTGGGCCTATGGGTGCCGGCAAAAGCACTATTGGGCGCCAGTTAGCCCAACAGCTCAACATGGAATTTTACGATTCCGATCAAGAAATTGAGAAACGCACTGGCGCTGATGTGGGCTGGGTCTTCGATGTTGAAGGCGAAGAAGGCTTCCGCGACCGTGAAGAAAAAATTATCAATGAGTTGACGGAAAAACAGGGGATTGTGCTGGCGACTGGCGGCGGCTCTGTAAAATCCCGTGAAACGCGTAACCGTCTCTCCGCCCGCGGCGTGGTGGTCTACCTGGAAACGACAATCGAGAAGCAGTTGGCCCGTACGCAGCGCGATAAAAAGCGTCCTTTGCTACAAGTCGATGCGCCGCCTCGTGAAGTGCTGGAAGCGCTGGCTGACGAGCGTAACCCGCTGTATGAAGAGATCGCCGATGTGACTATCCGCACAGACGATCAGAGTGCGAAAGTCGTCGCGAACCAGATTATTCATATGCTGGAAAGCAATTGATTCTGGCTTAATAAAAGTGCGTCAGAGTAAAAGTCACTGAGGTGGACGTCGCGTTATGGAGAGGCTTACTGTTACCCTCGGGGAACGTAGTTACCCGATTACCATCGCGGCTGGTTTGTTTAACGATCCAGCTTCCTTCCTGCCACTCAAGTCGGGCGACCAGGCTATGCTGGTCACCAACGAAACGCTGGCGCCGCTTTATCTGGATACCGTCCGCTCTGTGCTGGAGCAGGCAGGGGTCAACGTTGACAGCGTGATCCTGCCCGATGGCGAGCAGTATAAAAGCCTGGCGGTGATGGATACTGTTTTTACCGCGCTGTTGCAAAAACCGCATGGCCGCGACACCACGCTGGTGGCGCTTGGCGGTGGCGTAATCGGTGATTTAACCGGTTTCGCCGCGGCAAGCTATCAGCGCGGGGTGCGTTTTATCCAGGTCCCTACCACTCTGCTGTCACAGGTCGATTCGTCGGTCGGCGGCAAAACCGCAGTGAACCATCCTCTCGGCAAAAATATGATTGGCGCCTTCTGGCAGCCGGTTTCGGTGGTGGTTGATCTTAACTGTCTGAAGACCCTCCCGGCGCGTGAACTCGCTTCCGGACTGGCTGAGGTCATCAAGTACGGTGTGATCCTCGACGGCGAATTCTTCAGCTGGCTGGAAAACAACATTGATGCGCTGCTGGCGCTGGATGAAAAAGCGATGGCGTACTGTATTCGCCGTTGCTGTGAGCTGAAAGCGGAAGTTGTGGCTGCCGACGAGCGTGAAACCGGGTTACGTGCTTTACTCAATCTTGGACATACCTTCGGCCATGCTATCGAGGCGGAAATGGGCTACGGTAACTGGCTGCACGGCGAAGCGGTGGCGGCAGGTATGGTGATGGCGGCGCATACGTCCGAACGGCTGGGGCAGTTCCGCGCGCAGGATACACAGCGCATTATCGATCTGCTCAAGCGTGCAGGCTTACCGGTACGCGGCCCGCAGGAGATGAGTGCGCAGGCGTATTTGCCCCATATGATGCGCGATAAAAAAGTACTGGCGGGCGACATGCGGCTGGTGCTCCCGCTCGCAATAGGAAGCAGCGAGCTGCGCGGCGGAGTGCCGCACGATGTGGTTCTTGGCGCGATTGCTGATACTCAGCAGGCGCAACAATAAGAAGGTCTGGCCGCGTTCGCGCGGCGTTATCATTTCGGGTGATGTGCAATAATCGTGAGCATAAGCCTTTTAGTGGGGTGTTAAATGGATGATTTCAAACCAGAAGACGATATGAAAGCCGATCGCAACGATCGTCGTGCTGGTCGTTCCCGTCAGTCTTCCGAGCGTGATGCCGATCCGCAGATCAATTTTGACGACGTCGATCTTGATGCCGATGAAGGCCGTCCGACGCGCGCCGGTAAGGCCCGTCGCGAGCGTGAAGAGGAAGAGTTCGAAGAAGAACTGGATGCGGAAGACGAGGAACTGCTCGAAGAGCAGCCTGTAGAGCGTCGTCCGCGCAAGCGTAAAAAAGCGCCGGCCAAACCTGCCTCCCGTCAATACATCATGATGGGCGTGGGGATTCTGGTGCTGCTGCTGTTAATCGTGGGTATTGGTTCTGCGCTGAAATCGCCATCCTCGTCCAGCCAGCAGACCGCTACCGGCGAGAAGAGCATTAATCTGTCTGACGATCAGTCCACCAGCACGCCTGCTGCCGGTCAGGATCAGACTGCTGCGGCCAACACCACCCCACAGCAGGACGTAACGGTTCCGCCTATTGCCGCGAACCCGACGCAGGGCCAGGCAGTATCAGAGCCGCAGGGCCAGCAGCGTATTGAAGTTCAGGGCGATCTGAACAATGCGCTGACCCAGCAGCAGGGCCAGCTGGACGGCGCCGTGGCTAACTCGACGCTGCCAACTGAACCGGCAACCGTCGCGCCGATCCGTAATGGCGCCAATAGCACTGCGGCGCCGCGCCAGGCGACCGAGCGTCAGACGGCTGCAACGCCGCGTCCGGCAGAGCGTAAGCACACCGTTATCGAAGCGAAGCCGCAGACGAAGCCTCAGGCCGTGGCAAAAGCGCCGGTAGAAACGAAGCCGGTTCAGCCGAAGCATGTTGAAAGCGCGGCGACTACCGCCCCGGCGAAAACCACCGTAACCGAAAGCAAACCGGTGGCAACAGCGCAGAGCAAACCGGTAGCAACAGCGTCCACCACCACTGCCGCGCCAGCCGCAACGGCAGCGCCAGCCGCGAAGAGCGGTAAAACGGCAGGTGACGTGAGCTCAATGAAATCTGCGCCGTCGGGTAACTATACCCTGCAGCTCAGCAGCTCCTCTAACTACGACAACCTGAACAACTGGGCGAAGAAAGAGAAGCTGGATAGATATGTTGTCTATGAAACGTCGCGTAACGGCCAACCGTGGTACGTGCTGGTGAGCGGTATCTATGCTTCGAAAGAAGAAGCGAAACGCGCTGTCACCTCGCTGCCGGCGGACGTGCAGGCGAAAAATCCATGGGCAAAACCACTGCATCAGGTACAGGCTGACCTGAAATAATGCCGTGGGGTAGTCTTAAGCGCAGGATGCTGTCGGAGCTTTCTCCACAGCCGGAGAACGTGTAATTAGTTAGGCAGCATGAAAAAGAATCGCGCTTTTCTGAAGTGGGCAGGGGGGAAGTACCCCCTGCTTGACGATATTAAAAAGCATTTGCCGGAAGGCGAGTGCTTAATCGAGCCCTTTGTGGGCGCCGGGTCGGTATTTCTCAATACCGACTTTTCTCGTTATATCCTCGCGGATATCAACAGTGACTTAATTGGCCTGTACAACATCGTTAAATTGCGTACCGACGAATACGTCGCCGCTGCGCGTGAGATGTTTGTCCCGGAAAACAACGTCGCTGAGCGCTACTACCAGTATCGTGATGAATTCAACCAAAGCCAGGATCCGCTGCGTCGCGCGGTGCTGTTCCTGTATCTGAATCGCCACGGCTACAACGGCCTGTGTCGCTACAATCTGCGCGGCGAGTTTAATGTGCCGTTTGGCCGCTATAAAAAGCCCTATTTCCCCGAGGCAGAGCTCTATCATTTCGCCGAGAAAGCACAAAACGCCGAGTTTTACTGCGAATCGTATGAAGAGTGCATGCAACGTGCAGATAGCCGCGCGGTGGTATATTGCGATCCACCCTATGCGCCGCTGACGGCGACGGCGAACTTTACCGCCTACCACACCAACAGCTTCAATCTGGAACAACAGGTACTGCTGGCGCAAAAGGCGGAATCGCTGATGAAAAAGCGGATCCCGGTGCTGATTTCCAACCACCGCACACCGTTGACGCAGGAATGGTATAAAAACGCGGCAGAAACACATATTGTGAAGGTTCGGCGCAGCATCAGCAGCAACGGTGGTACGCGTAAAAAGGTGGATGAGCTGTTAGCGCTCTACCGTCCGCCTAAGACCAAATAAATTTCAAGGAGATGCGGATGAAGCAGTATTTGATTGCCCCTTCGATTCTGTCAGCTGATTTTGCCCGTCTGGGTGAGGATACCGCGAAGGCGCTGGCGGCGGGTGCGGATGTCGTGCACTTCGACGTCATGGACAACCACTACGTGCCGAATCTGACGATTGGCCCGATGGTGCTGAAGTCGCTGCGCAATTACGGTATTACCGCGCCAATCGACGTCCACCTGATGGTAAAGCCGGTCGACCGCATCATTCCTGATTTTGCCGAAGCCGGCGCCAGCATCATCACCTTCCATCCTGAAGCCTCCGAACACGTCGATCGCAGCCTGCAGCTGATTAAAGAGCACGGCTGTAAAGCGGGCCTGGTGTTTAACCCGGCGACGTCCCTGAGCTACCTCGATTACGTGATGGATAAGCTGGACGTGATCCTGCTGATGTCGGTTAACCCGGGCTTTGGCGGCCAGTCCTTTATTCCCCAGACGCTGGATAAACTGCGTGAAGTACGCCAGCGCATCGATGCTTCTGGCTACGATATTCGCCTGGAAGTGGATGGCGGCGTGAAAGCCAGCAATATTGGCGAAATCGCCGCGGCGGGTGCGGATATGTTTGTTGCCGGTTCGGCGATCTTCGGTCAGCCGGACTACAAGAAAGTGATTGATCAAATGCGTAGTGAATTAGCGAAGGTGAGTCATGGATAAATTACAGGCGATCCGCGGCATCGCGTTTGATCTCGACGGCACGCTGGTGGACAGTGCGCCGGGTCTAACCTCGGCGGTTGATAACGCCCTCTACGCCCTGGAGTTGCCGGTGGCGGGAGAAGAACGCGTTGTCACCTGGATCGGCAACGGCGCCGATGTCCTGATGGAGCGGGCGCTGACCTGGGCTCGTCAGGAGCGTGCGACGTTACGGGCGGCGATGGGTAAGCCTTCCGTCGACGATCATGATATTCCGCAAGACGAACAGCTGCGCATTTTGCGTAAACTGTTTGACCGCTATTACGCCGAAACGGCGGAAGAGGGTAGCTTCCTGTTCCCGGCGGTGGCCGATACGCTCGGCGCGCTGCATGCCAAAGGCCTGCCGCTGGCGCTGGTCACCAATAAGCCGACGCCGTTTGTCGCCCCGCTGCTGGACGCGCTCGATATCGCGAAATATTTTACCGTGGTGATTGGCGGCGATGACGTGCAGAACAAAAAGCCGCATCCGGAACCGCTGCTGCTGGTGGCGGAAAAGCTCTCTCTGGCTCCTGCCGAGCTGCTGTTCGTCGGCGATTCGCGCAATGATATTCAGGCGGCCAAAGCGGCAGGCTGCTGCTCTGTCGGCCTGACCTACGGTTATAACTATGGCGAACCGCTTGCGCTGAGCGAGCCGGACTATCTCTTCGACCAGTTTAATGAACTCTTACCCGCTCTCGGGTTACCGCACAGTGAAACTCAGGAATTGAAACATGACTAAGCCCATCGTTTTTAGTGGCGCACAGCCCTCAGGTGAACTGACCATTGGCAACTACATGGGTGCGCTGCGTCAGTGGGTAAACATGCAGGACGATTACCACTGCATCTATTGCATCGTGGACCAACACGCCATTACCGTGCGCCAGGATCCGCAGCAGCTGCGCAAGGCGACCCTGGATACCCTGGCGCTGTATCTGGCCTGCGGCATCGATCCGCAAAAAAGCACCATCTTCGTTCAGTCGCACGTGCCGGAACACGCCCAGTTAGGCTGGGCGCTGAACTGCTACACCTATTTCGGCGAACTGAGCCGCATGACCCAGTTTAAAGACAAGTCCGCACGCTACGCGGAAAACATCAACGCCGGTCTGTTTGATTACCCGGTACTGATGGCCGCTGACATTCTGCTGTATCAGACCAACCAGGTTCCGGTAGGGGAAGATCAGAAACAGCACCTGGAACTGAGCCGCGATATCGCCCAGCGTTTTAACGCCATCTATGGCGATGTCTTTAAAGTGCCTGAGCCGTTTATTCCGAAGTCCGGCGCACGCGTGATGTCGCTGCTGGAGCCGACCAGGAAGATGTCCAAGTCCGACGACAACCGCAACAACGTCATCGGCCTGCTGGAAGATCCGAAATCGGTGGTCAAGAAGATCAAACGCGCGGTGACCGACTCCGACGAGCCGCCGGTGGTACGCTACGACCTGAAAGAAAAAGCGGGTGTCTCCAACCTGCTGGATATCCTCTCCGCGGTCACCGGGAAAACCATTCCTGAGCTGGAGCAGCATTTTGAAGGCAAAATGTATGGCCACCTGAAAGGCGAAGTCGCTGAAGCGGTGTCGGGCATGCTGACTGAGCTGCAGGAGCGCTATCACCGTTTCCGTAACGACGAAGCGTTTCTCAACCAGGTAATGAAAGACGGCGCAGAGAAAGCCAGCGCGCGCGCATCTCAGACCCTGAAAGCGGTATACGAAGCGATTGGTTTTGTCGCCAGGCCGTAAGCGACGCAACAGCTAAAAAGGCGGGATATTATCCCGCCTTTTTTATGTCTGTCGTCCACGCGGGGGAGGCGAAGATTAGTGGTTCGAGAACCAGTTCAGTTTATCCCGCAGGCCGACCACGCGGCCGACGATGATCAGCGCCGGACTAGCCATCTGCTGCGCCAGGATATCCAGTTGCCCTAAGGTGCCGCTGACCACTTTTTGCGACACGGCGGTGCCGTTCTCGACGATGGCGGCGGGCATATCTTCCGCCATGCCGTGAGCAATGAGCTTCTCGCGGATCGCCGGCGCCTGGTTCAGGCCCATGTAGAACACCAGGGTTTGCTTCTCCACCGCCAGGTTCGCCCAATCCAGCTCGCCGCCGGTTTTCAGGTGGCCGGTGACCAGGCGGACGCCCTGGGCGAAATCGCGGTGTGTTAACGGGATCCCCGAGTAGGCGGAGCAGCCGGAGGCGGCGGTGATGCCTGGAACAACGGAGAAGGGGATGCCTGCCTCACAGAGGGTTTCCAGCTCTTCCCCTCCGCGGCCAAAGATAAAGGGATCGCCGCCTTTCAGCCGGACCACGCGTTTTCCTTTTTGCGCTTCACGCAGCAGGATCTGGTTGATCTCCTCCTGCGGGACGCAGTGGTAGCCAGAACGTTTGCCGACGAACACCCGGTCGGCATCGCGACGCACCAGATTCATGATGTCGTCGGAAACCAGCCGGTCATAAACCACCACGTCGGCCTGCTGGATCTGCTGCAGGCCTTTGAGCGTGAGCAGCCCGGCGTCGCCGGGGCCGGCGCCAACCAGCACCACCTCGCCGCGATGCTCCAACGGCTCCGTCAGCAGCTGCTCGGTGGTATCCGCCACCGCCTGCCGATCGTCATTGGCCAGCGACTGCGCCAGCCGGTCGTTCACAAACAGCTTCTCCCAGAAGCGGCGGCGTTCGCCCACGCTGGCAAACTGCTGCTTAACGCGCGCGCGCAGATGGCCGGCATAGCGGGCCAGCTGGCCGAGATGCAGGGGTAAGACTGACTCCAGCTTCTCGCGCAGCAGGCGCGCCAGTACCGGCGATGTCCCGCCCGAAGAGACGGCGACCATCAGCGGCGAGCGGTCGATGATGGATGGCATAATAAAGCTGGCCTGACGCGGGGCATCCACCACGTTACAGAAGATACGCCGCGCTTCGGCTGCATCGCTGACCTGCTGGTTCACCGTCTCATTATCGGTAGCGGCAATGGCCAGCCAGCAGGTGTCCAGCAGCGAGGGGATAAACTCACCCTGCACCAGGGTTAGCATCTGTGAATCGGCCCACACCTGAAACTGCGGGGTGAAGTCGAGCGCATTGACCGTGACGTTTGCGCCAGCATCCAGTAGCAGACGGGCCTTGCGTTCGGCGACATCCCCGCCGCCAACCAGTAAACAATCCCGCTGGCGCAACTGGCAGAATATGGGTAAGTGATCCACAGAATAACCTCATGAAAATAAGGGGTAGAAAATGCGTGGTCGTAGAATAGCAGCAAAGGTAATACAAAACATGCGACTTATCCCGCACTCATGCGTTGTCGGTCAGAAGTGTTGCTTATGTCTCCCCCCGTAGCCGGGGGGAGGAAGAGGACTTACGCTTTAAGCTGCACCTGGCCGTCTTTCACCCGGGCGTCGAAGCGGGCGATGGAGTGGCTGGCATCTTCCATGCACAGGCCGTCGCTCAGGCGGAAGCGCTGCTTTTTCAGCGGGCTGGCAACCCATAGCGCGCCGTCATGTTCGCCGATAATCCCGCGAGACAGCACGCTGGCGTTGAAGAACGGGTCAATGTTGCTGATGGCGAATACCCTGTCGTCCTGGTAGGGACGGAAGATCGCCACCTGCTGCTGGCCGAGCAGCGCGCAGACGCCGGTGGCCGGCAGGATGTCGTCAATTTTGCAGATGTTTACCCACTGGCTCATACGTTTTCCTCCACCAGCGTGACCGGGATGCGCTCATAGGGCGTGGCCGGGCGGTGCTGGTCACGTTCCGGCACCACCTGTACGTTCGGGTCGCGCTGGTCGCTGTTGATAAAGTGTTTGAAGCGGGTCTGCGCCGCCGGGTTGTTGACGGTTTCGGTCCACTCGCAGGCGAAGGCGGCGCGCAGGCGAGCCAGCTCCTCTTCCAGATGGTCGTTCAGGCCCAGCTTGTCATCGATGATGACGCTGCGCAGATAGTCGATGCCGCCTTCCATGTTGTCCAGCCACGGCGCGGTGCGGGTCAGCTTATCGGCGGTGCGGATGTAGAACATCATAAAGCGGTCGAGATACTTAATCAGCGTCTCGCGATCAAGGTCCGCGGCCAGCAGATCGGCGTGGCGCGGCTTCATCCCGCCATTACCGCACACGTACAGGTTCCAGCCTTTCTCGGTGGCGATGATCCCCACGTCTTTGCCCTGGGCCTCCGCACATTCGCGGGTGCAGCCGGAGACGCCGAACTTCATTTTGTGCGGGGTGCGGATGCCTTTGTAGCGGTTTTCCAGTTCCACGCCGAAGCCGACGCTGTCGCCGACCCCGTAGCGGCACCAGGTGCTACCGACGCAGGTTTTCGCCATCCGCAGCGCTTTGGCGTAGGCGTGGCCGGTTTCGAAGCCCGCTTCAATCAGCTGACGCCAGATCTCCGGCAGGTCGTCTTTCTGCGCGCCAAACAGGCCGATGCGCTGGGAGCCGGTGATTTTGGTGTACAGATTGAATTCACGCGCGATGCGGCCCACGGCGACCAGCCCTTCCGGCGTGATTTCGCCGCCAGCGGAGCGCGGGATCACCGAGTAGGTGCCATCTTTCTGAATGTTGGCAAGGAAGTTGTCGTTGGTGTCCTGCAGCGGCGTGTGCTGCGGTTTGAGGATGTACTCATTCCAGCAGGAGGCCAGCAGAGAGCCGACGGTCGGCTTACAGATCTCGCAGCCATAACCCTGACCGTGTTTTTCCAGCAGTTCGTCGAAGGTTTTAATGCCTTCCACGCGGATCAGGTGGAACAGCTCCTGGCGGGAGTAAGCGAAGTGTTCACACAGGTTGTTGTTGACCTCGATGCCCTGTTTCGCCAGCTCGGCGTTGAGCACCTGGGTGACCAGCGGAATACACCCCCCGCAGCCGGTACCGGCTTTGGTTTCCGCTTTCAGCGCCGCGACGGTGTGGCAGCCTTTGTTGATGGCGGCGATCAGGTCGCCTTTGCTGACGTCAAAGCAGGAACAAATCTGCGCGCTGTCCGGCAGTTTATCGACGCCGATCGACGGCTTGCCGCTGCCGGCGTGGGCCGGGAGGATCAGCGAATCCGGATTTTCCGGCAACTCAATAGCGTTGAGCACCAGCTGCAGCAGGTTGCCGTAATCGCTGGTGTCGCCGACCAGTACCGCGCCGAGCAGGGTCTTGTTGTCTTTGCTGACGATAAGACGTTTGTAGACTTCTTTGCTTTCGTCGAGATAGACGTAGCTGAGGGCGCCCGGCGTACGGCCGTGGGCATCGCCGATCCCGCCCACATCCACGCCCAGCAGCTTCAGCTTGGCGCTGAGGTCGGCGCCGGTGAAGCTGTTTTCACTGCCGAGGAGATGGTCGACGGCCACCTGGGCCATTTTGTAGCCCGGCGCGACGAGGCCATACACGCGGTTGTTCCAGCTGGCGCATTCCCCGATGGCGTAGATGTCCGGGTCGGAAGTCTGGCAACTATCGTTGACCATGATGCCGCCGCGCTGGGCGACTGCCAGCCCGCACTGGGTGGCCAGCTTATCGCGCGGGCGGATCCCGGTTGAGAAGACGATGAAATCGACCTGCAGCTCGCTACCGTCGGCGAAGTGCATGGTTTTACGAGCCTCGGTGCCCTGCTGGACGATCTCTTTGGTATTTTTACTGGTGTGAACTTTCACGCCCATGCTTTCAATTTTGCGCCGCAGCTGCTCGCCGCCCATCTGGTCGAGCTGCTCGGCCATCAGCATCGGCGCGAACTCGATCACGTGGGTTTCCACGCCGAGGTTTTTCAGGGCGCCTGCGGCTTCCAGGCCTAGCAGGCCACCGCCGACCACCGCGCCGCGTTTGCTGCGACGGGCGCAGGATTCAATCGCGTTAAGATCTTCAATGGTGCGATAAACGAAGCAATCCTGAGTTTCCGCGCCTTTAATCGGCGGGATCCAGGGGTATGAGCCGGTCGCCATAATCAGCTTGTCGTAGAACACGGTGCGCCCGGCGCTGGAGTGGATCACCTTCTCCTGGCGGTTGATGGTGATCGCCCGTTCGCCGACCAGCACCTTGACGCCGTGTTTCTCATAGAAACCTTCGCGCACCAGCGACAGCTCTTCTGCGGTATGGTGGGAGAAATAAGACGACAGGTGGACACGGTCGTAGGCGATACGCGGTTCTTCACAGAACACGGTAATGTCGAACTGTCCGGCAGGCGCCTTATCGAGAAGCTCTTCGATAAAGCGATGGCCAACCATGCCGTTACCGATGATAGCGATTCTGACTTTGCTCATTTTTGCCTCGATTTCTTTTCTATTACCGCCTACCTTAACGATTCAGCCATCAGGCTTATTGATGCAAATCAATGACAACTTCACCTACCAATTAATGGGTATATAATTGATTTGTCTGTATTTTTCTAAGTTATGGAAAACGCTGGCTTTTCCTTTTTGCTGATTTTGTGTACAAGAATTGGATGGGCCGCGATTGGGGTTGGGCAGAAAACTAGCCATATTGAATGGAGAAGGTGATATGACAGCAGCGCCGCTTTGGTTAATTCAGAACGTACGCCTGGCAGACCGCGACGGCCTGTGGCAAATAGCGATTGATAAGGGCCGCTTTGGCGAGATCACGCCGATGGGCGAGGCGCGCGACGAAAGCTACGAGGTGTTGAACGCTCGCGGCGGGCTGGCGATCCCGCCTTTTATTGAGCCGCATATCCACCTGGATACCACCCAGACGGCCGGCGAGCCGCACTGGAACCAGTCCGGCACCCTGTTCGAGGGGATTGAGCGCTGGGCGGAGCGAAAAGCGCTGCTCAGCCATGAGGACGTCAAAGCCCGGGCGTGGAAAACCCTGAAGTGGCAGATCGCCAATGGCGTGCAGTTTGTCCGCACTCATGTCGACGTCTCCGATCCCACATTAACGGCGCTGAAGGCGATGCTGGAGGTCAAACGGGAGGTCGCGCCATGGGTCGAGTTGCAGATAGTTGCTTTTCCACAGGAGGGGATCCTCTCTTACCCCAATGGCGAAGCGCTGCTGGAGGAGGCCCTCAAGCTGGGGGCGGATGTTGTTGGGGCCATCCCGCATTTTGAGTTCACCCGTGAATATGGGGTGGAGTCGCTGCATATCGCCTTCCGGCTGGCGCAAAAATATGATCGCCCGCTGGATATTCACTGCGATGAAATTGACGATGAACAGTCGCGCTTTGTTGAAACCGTTGCCGCGCTGGCGTTAAAGGCGGGGATAGGGGCGCGGGTGACGGCCAGCCATACCACCGCCATGCACTCCTATAATGGCGCTTATACCTCGCGCCTGTTCCGCCTGCTTAAGCTCTCCGGTATCAACTTTGTCGCCAATCCGCTGGTGAATATTCATCTGCAGGGCCGGTTTGATGACTACCCTAAGCGACGGGGGATTACCCGGGTGAAGGAGCTGATGGCGGCGGGGATCAACGTGTGCTTTGGTCATGATGACGTCTTTGACCCGTGGTACCCGCTGGGGACCGGCAATATGCTGCAGGTCCTGCATATGGGCCTGCACGTCTGCCAGCTGATGGGCTACCAGCAGATCAACGACGGTCTGAAGCTTATCACCGCCAACAGCGCCCGCACGTTTGGCCTGGAGGATTACGGCATTGTCAGCGGCAACCCGGCTAACCTGATCATTCTCCCGGCGGAGAATGGCTTTGAGGCCGTCCGCTGCCAGGTGCCTGTGCGCTGGTCAATTCGTCAGGGAAGGGTGATCGCGACCACCCAGCTGGCGCAAACCTGGATCCAGACCGACCGCGGTGGCGAGGAGCTCTCTTTTATGAGGAACAGCCCCCTTGCGGACGCAAAGGGGCCGAAGGCTTAGTGAGACGCCGCCTGAGCGTTGTTCTGGCGGTGACGGGAGACGAAGCCGAGGATAAAGCACATCACGAATACCACGGCATAGAGGCCGTTAGCGGTGTGCAGCGCTGCCAGTGGACCGCTGGCAGCCACAATCGGGCCGGTGACCACGAAAGTGAGCATGGTGCCGATGGTGCCGCAGGTGAGGATAAAGTTCACCAGCTTCGGCGAAGCGACCCGCGTCTGCTGCGAGCCGAGCGTAATGATCGAGGTGTAGATGGCGCTGGAGAAGAAGCCCAGGGTCAGAATAAACCACGGCATATGCTCCGGGGAACCATTGATAAACAGGTACATCAGCACCGTCGCGAGCCCGGCGAGGACGGTTAAGATACGCTGCAGGTCGAAGAAGCGCAGGATGAAGCTGAATGACCACATGCCGATCATGTAGGACATCCAGAAATCGCTCACCAGTTTACCGGCATCCCCGAGGCTCATGCCCAGGCTCTTCGCATATTCCGGTACCCAGGAGATAAAGCCCAGCTGACCGAGGATGTAGCACAGCGCCGCAACGGAGAGGAACAGCACGCCGATGCCCCACTTCTCTTTCACTACCGGCTGGCTGTTTTCGCTCTGCGCTTTTTTGCCCAACACCGGAAAATCACAGCCGAAAGTCAGGACGAAAATGGCGACATACACCAGACCAATACAGGCGTAGACCCAGTACCACTCGATGCTGCGCGCCAGCAGGACGGCGGCGACCATCGGGAAAATCATTCCCGCCATGCTAAAGAAGGAGTCGGTAAACAGCAGACGCGCTCCGCGCTGACGGCCTTCATACATATGGGTGATCAGGAAGGTCCCGATCGACATGGTGATCCCGCTCACCAGGCCGAGAACGAACATCGACGCGGAAAACAGCGCCAGGCTGTGGCTGAGCATCAGGCCGGCCACCGCCAGCACCATCAGAATAAAGCCAAAGCGCAGCTGAGTTTTCAGCGGCACGATTTCCATCAGCCAGGCATTGAGGAAGATAGAGATCAGAATACCGGCGTTCAGAAAGGTAAAGGTGTTGCTCATACTGGAAACGGGCAGATGGAAATAATCCGCAATGTTACCCATCACCATCCCGGTGACGATCACCAACGCGCCGGTCAGGGCGTAGGAGAAGAAGCTGATCCATGTGAGCTTAATACGGTTGCTGTTAGTCATGACTGGCCTGTGAATAGAAAGGTAAAGCGCGTTGACGCTGCGCCGGGCGGACAGATTTTATTCGTTCAGGTGATGTAATCAAATGTTTATTGTGAAAGTGGTTATCTTTTGCATGGTTTAATGTGACATGCATCACACTTTATTCGCCGCACAGGAGAACGTTTGCGCGGTTACAATTATTACAGCTAAGTAAAATTTGGTAAAAGGCTGGCCCAGGATGCAAAGGCTCTTTAGAATCAAGGCACTCGCTTTTATTCTGCTCCGTTAAGGAATTTCCATGCTCAAATCAACACTGGCGGCGATGGCTGCCGTTTTCGCCATTTCAGCGTTCTCCCCGGCCATGGCGGCAAAGGGCGATCCGCATGTGCTGCTGACCACCTCGGCAGGGAACATTGAGCTTGAGTTAAACAGTCAGAAAGCCCCGATTTCCGTGGATAACTTCCTGAAGTACGTCAACAGCGGCTTCTACAACAACACCACCTTCCACCGCGTGATCCCGGGTTTCATGGTGCAGGGCGGCGGCTTTAACGAGCAGATGCAGCAGAAACAGCCTAACCCGCCGATCAAGAATGAAGCAGACAACGGCCTGCGCAACACCCGCGGGACCATCGCGATGGCGCGTACCGCCGACCAGGATAGCGCCACCAGCCAGTTCTTCATCAACGTGGCGGATAACGCCTTCCTTGACCATGGTCAGCGCGACTTTGGCTATGCGGTGTTTGGCAAGGTAGTGAAAGGTATGGACGTCGCGGATAAGATCTCCCAGGTCCAGACCCATAACGTCGGCCCATACCAGAATGTGCCGACCAAACCGGTCGTTATCCTCTCTGCGAAAGTGCTGCCCTAATCCTTCCACGGCGCGGTGTGCTATCGCCGCGCCCGGTTGCCTCCCGGCATAACCTGAAATTGCTGCTTATACTTGTGGCACACAGGGGACGATAAGGGGGGCGACGATGCGTCCACTCACCGAAAAGCAAAAATCCCGACTCTGGGAACAGACACGCAATACCAATTTTCAGGCCAGTCGTCGCCTTGAAGGCGTGACGGTGCCGCTGGTTACGTTGACTGCCGAAGAGGCGCTGGCGCGTCTGGCGACGCTGCGGAGGGAGTATGAGCGATAAATTCGGCGATGAACGCGATCCTTACCTCTACCCGGCGCTGAATGTCCTGCGCAACCGCCTCGGCATCCGGCAGGCTAAAAATCTGCAACAGGCCGCCTTTGAGATGACGGCGTTGCGGGCGGCAACCTTGCCGCTGGGGCCGCGGGTGCGCGGCTTACCCTATCTATGCGCGATTCATCATCAGCTGTATCAGGATCTGTTTGACTGGGCCGGCCGGTTGCGTGAAGTGAACCTCTATCTGGGCGATACGCCGTTCTGCCACTTTGCCCGGATCGAGGAGGAGGGGAACGCCCTGATGCAGGCCCTTGAGCAGGAGGATTATCTCAATGGCCTGCCGCGCGAGACCTTTATCGAACGCCTGAGCTGGTTCTATGGCGAAATTAATGTGCTGCATCCTTTTCGTCTTGGCAATGGCCTGACCCAGCGCATTTTCTTTGAACAGCTGGCGATACATGCCGGCTACCTGCTTGACTGGCGTGACGTCGACCCCGCCGGCTGGAGCGCGGCCTGCCAGCAGAGCGCGATGGGCGATCCGGCTCCGCTGGTGGCGATCTTTCGCAAAGTGGTAAGCGAAGCGCGGGAATCTGAGTAGAATAGCCCGGTTTTGATTGTTCCGGAGCCGCTATGATCCTGCTTATCGATAATTATGACTCTTTCACCTGGAATCTGTATCAGTACTTCTGCGAACTGGGTGCGGAAGTACTGGTCAGGCGCAATGATGCGTTGACGCTGGAGGAGATAGCGGCGCTGGCGCCGGAGAAAATCGTGATCTCGCCAGGCCCCTGCACGCCGAATGAGGCGGGGATTTCCCTCGCGGTTATCCGCCACTATGCGGGGAAAACGCCGCTACTGGGCGTCTGTCTCGGGCACCAGGCGATAGCCCAGGCGTTTGGCGCGACCATCGTACGGGCGGCACAGGTGATGCATGGTAAAACCTCGCTTATTGAGCATAACGGCGAAGGGGTGTTTCAGGGGCTGAATAATCCCCTGACGGTGACCCGTTATCACTCGCTGGTGATTGACCCGCCGACGCTCCCGCCCGAGTTTATCGTCACCGCCCGCAGCGCCAGCGCTGAGATTATGGGGATCCGCCACCGCGACTGGGATCTTGAGGGCATGCAGTTTCATCCGGAAAGCATCCTCAGCGAGCAGGGCCATCAATTGCTGGAAAACTTTCTGAAGCGGTGATTTTCAGTTGCCATTGACTGATTTTTTATGCATATTTTGTGATTATATTTTCATGATTGCATCTGCATAACGAAGAGGGATGGGCAAGACATGGCAACTGAACAACCGGCAATCACCCGCGCCACATTCGATGAAGTTATTTTGCCGATTTATGCACCAGCAGAATTCATCCCGGTGAAAGGGAAAGGCAGCCGCGTCTGGGATCAGCAGGGCAAAGAGTATGTTGATTTTGCCGGCGGTATCGCGGTGACGGCGCTCGGCCATTGCCACCCGGCGCTGGTGGCGGCGCTCCACGAGCAGGGCGAAACGCTGTGGCACACCAGCAACGTCTTTACCAATGAGCCAGCGCTGCGTCTGGGACGTAAACTTGTCGAGGCCACCTTCGCCGAGCGCGTGGTGTTTATGAACTCCGGTACGGAAGCCAATGAAACGGCCTTTAAGCTGGCGCGTCACTATGCGGTGACCCGCCATAGCCCGTATAAAACCAAAATCATTGCCTTCCATAATGCCTTCCATGGCCGCTCCCTGTTTACCGTTTCCGTCGGTGGGCAGCCGAAGTACTCCGATGGTTTCGGCCCGAAACCGGCGGATATTGTCCATGTTCCCTTCAACGACCTGCAGGCGGTAAAAGCGGTGATGGATGACCACACTTGCGCAGTGGTGGTGGAGCCGATTCAGGGCGAAGGCGGCGTGACGGCAGCGACGCCGGCCTTCCTGCAGGGGCTGCGTGAGCTGTGCGATCAGCACCAGGCGTTGTTAGTCTTTGATGAAGTGCAGTGCGGTATGGGACGTACCGGATCGCTGTTCGCCTATATGCATTACGGTGTGACGCCGGATATTCTGACCAGCGCCAAAGCGCTCGGCGGCGGCTTCCCGGTCAGCGCCATGCTGACCACCCATGAGATCGCCAGCGCCTTCCATGCGGGTTCCCATGGCTCAACCTACGGCGGCAACCCGCTGGCCTGCGCGGTCGCCAACGCCGCCTTCGATCTAATCAATACCCCGGCGGTGCTGGATGGCGTGAGCGCGAAGCGCGAACTGTTCGTCAAACACCTGCAGCAGCTGGATGCTGAATTTGATCTGTTCAGTGATATTCGCGGGATGGGCCTGCTGATTGGCGCCGAACTCAAGCCGCAGCACAAGGGCCGCGCGCGTGATTTCCTCTATGCCGCTGCGCAAGCCGGCGTCATGGTGCTCAACGCCGGGCCGGACGTGATGCGTTTTGTTCCCTCGCTGATCATCGACGAGCAGGATATTGCCGAGGGGATGGCGCGTTTTGCCCAGGCAGTGGCAAAGGTGATTAACGGCTGATTTTCCGCAGCCAGATGCCATGATGCGGCCGCTGACGCCATGCTACTGACGATATGGTATGCATGGTGTTCAGATGGCCCAGAATGCGTTGCAGGTGCTGCTCCAGGGTACTTAACGGACCGTTCGGCACCTCTGTTTCCGGCGACTCCAGAATATTGGCATCCCCTGCGCTGCCGGGACCATCGCTGTCCAGCCGCTGCTGGCAGCGTTGCAAGGCAATCTCACAAGATTCGAGATAGCGCTGGGCAAGATCCGGGGTGAGCATCGTATGCTCCCGGGCCAGGGTGGTCATAGCGTTGATGTGTTCGACGATAAACTGACTGTGCGTCACCCACAGCTTCATATCTTCCAGGTAGTGGGTATTAAAACCGGGCTCCTGCATCGCCTGATTCAGGGAGTTGTAGAGCGCGTTATGCGCCTGGTTGACGCGCATGCGTTGATAGGCCAGCGCGGGGGCTTTTGGATCGGCGCTGAGGATCAGGCGAATCGCCTGCTGGTCGGCCTCCAGCGCATCGTGGGCGTTTTTTTTCAGCAGGCCGCTCTGCCACTGCGGCCACAGCCAGACCATCCCGCCGAAGGCGATCAGGCAGCCGATAAGCGTGTCGATAAGCCGGGCGACAATAAACTGTTCGCCGTTGAGCGTCAGCAGTTGCAGGGTATACACCGCCGTCACCGTAAAGCCTACCATCGCCCAGCCATAGTGTTTACGGATGATCAGATAGCTGAGCAGGGTAATCAGCAGCATTCCACTCAGGGTATAGCTCTCCGGAACGTGAAAGTGCAAGGTTAGCCCGGCGATGACCAGACCGGCGAGCGTTCCCGCCGCCCGGTGAACAATTCGCACCCGCGTGGCGCCGTAGCCATTTTGCGTGACGAAGAGTACCGTCATCAGGATCCAGTAGGGCTTCGGCAAATGCAGGGCGTTACCCATCAGGCTGGCGAAGCTCAGCATCACGCTGATGCGCGCGGCATTGCGCAGTGCGGGTGATTTCAGCGACAGATAGTTCTTTAGCGCGGGAAACAGCGGTAAACGACGCTCTTTGTCGGCCATCAGATCCCGGGCATACAGGGGGCGCTGGGTATGCAGCACCCGGGCGATACGGCTAAAGTGCCAGGCGCAGAACTGACCGACCGGGTTGTCCGGATGCTGGCGGGCGATCTTTTCCAGAGCCTCAATCTGTTTATCCATCTGAAAACGCTGCGGAAAGCGATGATAGAGAATATCATCCGCCAGCACGCGCAGGCGGGCAGCGACGGTTTGCGCATTCCAGCGGATCACCGCTTCGGCATGGCTGCGTTCCACCAGCTTTTGTACCTCTTCTGGTTGATGCAGGCTAACCGAAATATGTTCCTGTAGATCCAGCCCAACCTGGAACGCCCGCAGCAGACGCTTGTGGTCGTTGCGTTGGTTGGCGGCCAGCATATGCATCTGCTGATAGCACTGGGTAATCAGGTCGACTACCTTCTGCTGGCGGGTGAGCAGCGGCGGCAGGGCGGTCGACGGATCGGTATGCTGGGTCAACAGACTGTATTTGGCTTCACAATAGTCAGCCAGTTCCCGGTAAAGCAGGCTGAGCGACTCCCGCAGCGGCTGTTCGCGCCACAGCCAGAACCAGAGCCAGTTAAACACGCCGTACCACAGCGTACCGAAAGCGTAGATCAGCAGTGGTTCCCAGATGGGCATATTGCCCGCCAGGCTCAGGGTAAAGATAGCGGCGATCAGCGACGCGGGCAGCAGGCGCGCGTGCAGCGAACTGATCTCCGCGGTGACGCCGAGCAATAGCGCCAGGCCGCTGAGAATAAGCGGCAGGGGAATGGCCTGAGCGAGCAGCAACTGCACCACCAGACTGCATCCGGCAAACAGACAGCCGCCGATAATCAGACGTTTGAAAAAGCGCTTATGTGGGGTATCAAGACCGGCAATGTTGCAGCAGGCGGGCACTAAGGAAAACAACAGCCCCTGCTGGAGATGGCCGAGCAGAAGACCGATGGCCACAGGCAGACACAGCACCAGCGTTTGCCGCAGTGCATAGTTGACTTCCGGGTGGTAAATCAGCCTGCGCCACATGAGGGAAAAACAAAAACGGCGTACTGCAGGAGCAATACGCCGCTTAGCAACTTAACGGGTGCCGTAGACGACGATAGTTTTACCGTGTGCGGAAATCAAGTTCTGATCTTCCAGCATTTTCAAAATACGGCCAACCGTTTCACGAGAGCAGCCGACGATCTGACCAATTTCCTGACGGGTAATTTTAATTTGCATACCGTCCGGGTGGGTCATGGCATCAGGTTGCTTCGCCAGGTTCAGCAGCGTCTGGGCGATACGGCCCGTCACGTCGAGGAAGGCGAGGTTGCCCACTTTCTCAGACGTGACCTGCAGACGGCGAGCCATTTGCGAAGAGAGACGCATCAGAATGTCCGGGTTAACCTGGATCAGCTGACGGAATTTCTTATAAGAGATTTCGGCCACTTCACATGCGGTTTTCGCCCGTACCCAGGCGCTACGCTCCTGACCCTCTTCAAACAGGCCTAATTCACCGATGAAATCGCCCTGGTTGAGGTAGGAGAGGATCATCTCTTTACCTTCTTCATCCTTGATGAGTACAGCCACGGAGCCTTTAACGATGTAGTACAGCGTTTCTGCTTTTTCACCCTGGTGGATCAGCGTGCTCTTTGATGGGTACTTATGAATGTGGCAATGAGACAAGAACCATTCAAGGGTAGGGTCTGTTTGCGGTTTGCCAAGCACCATGCGCGGTTATCCTCTGTTATAAGCTATCTCCGGGCGCCGACACTACACGGCGTCCGGGCATGCAATCGTATTGTTTCCCTATACCTGGGAAGCTGGCTGATGATTTTTCGACAGCCCGTAATGTGAACTCCTCTGCATACATGCAGTACATCAATGTAATACTGTAGCATCCAGACTGTTTTAGCATAGCTTTCGCCGCATGTCTCCTGGTGTCTCGCTTCAGCATGACGCAGGTCGCCTTCCGTTGCGAGAATTGTTATGTGCGCGTAATCTGACAGGAAAATTGCGATACTGGAGTTAAATTTTATGCAAGCGCGTGTGAAATGGGTTGAAGGGTTAACCTTTATCGGGGAGTCCGCGTCAGGACACCAGATTCTGATGGATGGCAACTCCGGGGATAAGGCACCCAGCCCGATGGAGATGGTGCTGATGGCGGCGGGCGGTTGCAGTGCGATCGATGTGGTTTCTATTCTGCAAAAAGGTCGCCATGAGGTGACCAACTGCGAAGTGAAGCTGACGTCGGAGCGCCGCGAAGAGGCGCCGCGTCTGTTTACGCATATTAATCTGCACTTTATCGTCACCGGTAAGGCGCTGAAAGATGCCGCGGTCTCCCGGGCGGTGGATCTGTCGGCAGAGAAATACTGCTCGGTGGCGCTGATGCTGGAAAAAGCGGTGAAGATCACCCACTCCTATGAAGTGATCGAGGCGTAGTCTTCGCCTGCCGTTGTGAAGCATCTCAACCCCGGCCTGGCCGGGGTTTTTTCTGTTAGCCGATCTTGCGGCCTTCCATCAGGCGCTCGACCAGCGGCGTCATGATAAGCTCCATCGCCAGCCCCATTTTACCGCCCGGCACCACCAGCGTGTTCATGTGCGAGATAAACGACCCCTGCAGCATCGCCAGCAGCCAGGGGAAGTCGATATTCTGCAGGTTACGGAAATGGATCACCACAAAGCTCTCGTCCAGCGAGGGAATAGTTTTCGCGGCAAACGGGTTGGAAGTGTCTACCGTCGGCACGCGCTGAAAGTTGATATGGGTGCGGGAAAATTGCGGGGTAATGAAGTTGATGTAGTCTTCCATCGAGCGGACGACTGAGTCCATCACCGCCTCCCGGGAGTGGCCGCGCTCGCTGGTGTCGCGAATAAGCTTTTGGATCCACTCGAGGTTAACGATAGGCACTACGCCGACCAGCAGGTCGACATGGCTGGCGACATCATGATGCGGCGTGACAACCCCGCCGTGCAGCCCCTCATAGAACAGTACGTCTGTCGGCTCCGGCAGCGGCTGCCAGGGGGTGAAAGTCCCTGGCACCTGATTCCACGGTACGGCTTCGTCATAGGTGTGCAGGTATTTCCGCGACTGGCCTTTTCCGTGGCGGCCATAGTCGACAAAGGTCTGCTCCAGCAGGCCAAAGTCGTTCGCCTCCGGGCCAAAGTAGCTGATATGTTTGCCCTGATCCCGCGCCTTGCGGATCGCCATGTCCATTTCCGGGCGGGTGTAGCGATGAAAGCTATCGCCTTCCACCTCCGCGGCGTGCAGGTTTAGCTGCGCGAAGATTTTGCGAAAGGCAAGGCTGGTGGTGGTAGTGCCCGCGCCGCTGGAGCCCGTGACGGCGATCACCGGATGTTTGGCAGACATAACAACTCCCTGGTTAAACGATGTAGTGGCGTCGCCTTAGCCGTTAAACAGCGCACGCGGCATAATATTGACCGTCTCATGCAGTTCCGACCACACAAGAACCGCCTCTCCGCGTTTCAACTGCTGTTTTACATCGGCGACTTTATCGGCAAGTGAACGTTCATGTTCACCATAATCGGTGCCTTCACGTAACACAAAGCTTTCAATCAGGTTATCCAGCGTTTCGGGATCCAGATCCTGCCAGGGAATAATCATACGGGGGCCTCCAGCCAACGGTTTAACCAGTCCGGGATGCGTCTTTCCAGCCACATCTCCGGCTTACGCAGGGTGCCGCCGACGAAACCAACGTGGCCGCCTTGCTCAGTTAATTGATACTCAACGTTCGCCGGCAGTTGCTCCTGCGGTGGTATGGAGTGGTGATCCATAAATGGATCGTCTTTCGCGTGAATGATGAGCGTTGGCTTAGTGATATCGCTGAGCCGCGGCATGGCGCTGCATTGCCGGTAATAATCCAGCGCATCGGCGAAACCATGGATTTTGGCGGTGATCATATCGTCAAATTCCCGGATGCGGCGCATCCCTTTAAGCTGGCGTAAATCGACAGGCAGTGAGCCAGGATACGCTTTCAGCTTGCGTGAGGCATTGGCTTTTAACAGATTGAGCAGATAGCGCTGATAAACCCGCGAGAAGCCCTTATCCATATGATAGCTGCAGGCTTCGAGCATGAAAGGCGCGGAGACGATCACCGCCGCATCCAGCGGGCAGCGGTCGCCTTCTTCTGCCAGCAGGCAGCCCAGCATATTGCCGCCCAGTGAATAGCCGACGGCCGCAGTCGGCGCGGGACCAAACTCGCGCTGTAGCCAGTGCAGAAACCAGGTGCCATCTTCTGTTTCGCCGGAGTGATAGATGCGGTTATTGCGGTTAGGTTCGCCGCTGCAGCCGCGGAAATGCATAACCACGCCCAGCCAGCCGCGTTGCATCGCCGCATGGATCAGACCATGGGCGTACGGGCTGTGCAGGCTTCCTTCGAGACCATGAAAGACGACGAGGCGCGGCTTATGGCGCGCCTGATGCGGGTCTTCGCTCCAGGCCAGATCGACAAAATCGCCGTCCGGCAGCTCAAGGCGCTGCCAGTGCGGGGTAAAGCGCAATTTACGGCGGATCAGCCGCGGCAGCATGGTTTGCAGATGACGATTGCCCACGCCGCGCATCGGATGGAACTCACGCGAATCGTTTTCGGGGGGCGTCATGTCTGTGGGGATGATTTCAACCATAGCACCAGAACAATTAATAAACGTGATGATGACTATACCGCGCAGGGCGCACAGGGGTTAGCCAATATGTGGTCTTGTGGCCAGCGACGCCAGGTTACAGCAAAAACAAATCATTGATGTCACTGATGGCAGGCCATGGAGAGGGCAGAAACCCACCCTGCCAGCGGCATCGTACGCGCAGGCAGGATGAGGAAGTCAATATTAGCCTTCCTGAAGCATCTGCTCCAGCTGCTCCTGGGCCTCCAGCCAGGCCATTTCACACTCCTCCAGCCCGGACTTCGCGCTGGCCTGCTGCTGCAGGCATTCGGTCAGTTCGGCTTTACGTGAGGCGTCATAAAGCTCACTGTCGCCAAGTTTTTCTTCCGCACTGGCCAACTGCGCGTTGAGCTTGTCCATCTCTTTTTCCAGACGGGCGATCTCTTTGCGCAGCGGTTGGGTCTGGCTGCGCAGTTCCGCTTCCCGACGCTTCTGGTCCTTGCGCGCCTGGGCGCTGTTGCCGCTCTCTTTTGGCGCGTCGCTGCTCTGTGATTCCTGTTTTTGCGAGTCGCTGAGCCACTGCTGATAATCTTCCAGATCGCCGTCGAACGGCTCGACTTTACCGTCATGGACGAGGTACAGATCGTCGGTGGTGGAGCGGATCAGGTGACGATCGTGCGACACGACAACCAGCGCCCCTTCAAAGTCGATCAGCGCTTCGGTTAAGGCCTGACGCATATCGAGGTCAAGGTGGTTGGTCGGTTCATCGAGCAGCAGCAGGTTAGGGCGCTGCCAGACGATCAGGGCCAGTACCAGTCGCGCTTTTTCTCCACCAGAGAAGCGGCGGGTCTCTTCGCTGACCTTATCGCCCTGGAAACCAAAGCCGCCCAGATAATCACGCAGTTTCTGCTCCAGTTCCTGCGGGGCCAGGCGCGCCAGGTGCTGCAGCGGCGACTCATCGGCACGCAGGAACTCCAGTTGATGCTGGGCGAAGTAGCCGAGCTTGATACCTTTTGCGAGACCGATCTCGCCGCTCACCGGCTGGAGTTCACCCGCCAGCAGCTTAATCAGAGTCGACTTCCCGGCGCCGTTGCGGCCCAGCAGGCCGATGCGCGAGCCCGGCACCAGATTGAGCTTGATGGAGTCGAGGATAATACGCTCGCCGTAACCGGCGCTGACTTTCTCCATTTTCAGTAACGGGTTAGGCAGACTCTCCGGCTGGCGGAAGCTGAAGTGGAACGGGTTATCCACGTGCGCCGGGGCGATAAGCTCCATCCGTTCGAGCATTTTGATACGGCTTTGCGCCTGCTTGGCCTTGGTGGCCTTCGCGCGGAAGCGGTCGATATAACTTTGTAGATGCGCAACGCGCTGCTGCTGGCTTTCGTACATCGCCTGCTGCTGAGAGAGACGGGTAGCGCGCTGCACTTCGAACGAGCTGTAGTTACCGGTGTACTCAAACATCGTCTGCTGTTCGATATGGATAATTTTGTCGACGATAGGATCGAGAAAATCGCGATCGTGGGAGATCAGGATCAGCGTACCTGTGTAACCCTTAAGCCATTTTTCGAGCCAGATGACGGCATCGAGGTCGAGGTGGTTAGTCGGTTCATCGAGCAGCAGCAGATCGGAGCGGCAAATCAGCGCCTGGGCGAGGTTAAGGCGCATACGCCAGCCGCCGGAAAAATCGCTGACTGGCCGCTCCAGCTGTTCGTTGCTGAATCCCAGACCGTGCAGCAGGCTGGCAGCGCGCGAACGGATGGTCCAGGCGTCGATGGCGTCCAGCTTGCCGTGGACCGTGGCGATGGCATGGCCGTCGTTGCGCTCATTTGCCTGCTGGAGCGCGGCTTCCAGCTGGCGGTATTCACGATCGCCATCAATAACATAATCGATAGCCGGCTGAGGCAGCGCCGGGGTTTCCTGATTCACCCATGCCAGCTGCCAGCTGCCTGGAAAGGTCATACTGCCGCCGTCAGCGCTTATCTCGTTTTTCAAAAGCGATAGCAGCGTCGATTTCCCGCAGCCGTTTTTCCCCACCAGACCGACCTTTTGGCCAGGGTTGATGGTAGCGGTGGCGTTGTCCAGCAGGACGCGTACGCCGCGACGAATTTGTAACGAGGAGAAAACAATCATAAGGCGCCGTATGTTCAGACTATGTTAATTTGTCATTATGATAATGTAGTGTGGAAGCGAATCGCTTCACCGGGCCGCCATGGTAGCCCAAAACGAAGACGATACACAAAGTCATTCTGGCGGTGTCAGAACACCGGGGCTGCGCAGGCCGCCAGAAGACCTACGGGAGGGGAATGATGTCTCAGACAGCGAAAGTGTTGCTGCTGTATGCCCACCCAGAATCTCATGATTCCGTGGCCAACCGGGTTTTATTAGAGCCGGCCTTACAGTTGCCGAACGTCACCGTGCACGATCTTTACGCGCACTATCCGGATTTTTTTATCGATATCGCTCATGAACAGGACCTGCTGCGCCAGCATGAGGTGATTGTTTTCCAGCATCCTTTATATACCTGGAGCTGTCCGGCGCTGCTCAAGGAGTGGCTGGATCGTGTGTTAAGCCGCGGCTTCGCCAGCGGTGCCGGAGGAAACGAACTGGCGGGAAAGTACTGGCGTAGTGTGATCACCACCGGCGAACCTGAGAGCGCCTACCGTCGCGATGCCAATCGCTATCCGATGAACGATATTTTACGTCCTTTTGAACTGACCGCCGGCATGTGCCGTATGCACTGGATGAGCCCCATTATTGTCTACTGGGCACGGCGGCAACAGCCAGAGGAATTGCGTAGCCGCGCTCGGGCCTACCGGGACTGGCTGGCCAATCCCCTTACCGCCGGAGGTATACATGGCGGGATCTGATTTGCTGCTGGCGGGCGTTCTTTTTTTGTTCGCCGCCGTTATTGCCGTACCTCTGGCCTCAAGATTGGGTATTGGCGCGGTGCTGGGCTATCTGCTGGCCGGGATTGCGATTGGCCCGTGGGGACTTGGGTTTATCAGCGATGTGGATGAAATTCTCCATTTCTCTGAGCTCGGCGTAGTGTTTCTGATGTTTATCATCGGCCTGGAGCTTAATCCGGCCAAGCTATGGCGGCTGCGGAGCTCCATCTTCGGCGTCGGCGCGGCGCAGGTGATGCTCAGCGCGGCGATCCTTGGCGGTCTGCTGATGACGACCGGGTTTTCATGGCAGGCGGCGGTGGTCGGCGGGATCGGCCTGGCGATGTCTTCCACCGCCATGGCGCTGCAGCTGATGCGTGAGAAGGGAATGAGCCGCAGCGAATCGGGGCAGTTAGGCTTTTCGGTCCTGCTGTTTCAGGATCTGGCGGTGATCCCGGCGCTGGCGCTGGTTCCCCTGCTGGCCGGTTCCGCGGATGAGCATGTTAACTGGCTGACGGTCGGTATGAAGGTCCTGGCCTTTGCCGGGATGCTGATTGGCGGACGCTATCTGCTGCGGCCGGTGTTCCGTTTCATCGCCAGCTCAGGGGTCAGGGAAGTGTTTACTGCCGCCACGCTACTGCTGGTCCTTGGGTCGGCGCTGTTTATGGAGGCGCTGGGGTTGTCGATGGCGCTGGGTACCTTTATCGCCGGCGTGCTGCTGGCGGAAAGCGAGTATCGCCACGAACTGGAAATCGCTATCGATCCGTTCAAGGGGCTGCTGCTTGGGCTGTTCTTTATCTCCGTCGGCATGGCGCTGAACCTTGGCGTGCTGTATACCCATCTGCTGTGGGTGGCGGTGAGTGTGGCGGTGCTGGTGGCGGTAAAAATGCTGGTGCTCTATCTGCTGGCCCGTCTCTATGGCCTGCGAAGTTCAGAGCGGATGCAGTTTGCGGGCGTATTAAGCCAGGGCGGTGAGTTCGCCTTTGTCCTCTTTTCGCTGCCCGCCTCTCAGCGGTTGTTCCAGCATGACCAGATGGCGCTGCTGCTGGTGGCGGTGACGTTGTCGATGATGACGACGCCGCTGCTGATGAAGGGGATAGATAAGCTATTGTCGCGACGGCTGAATCCGGCAGATGATACCGATGAGGCGCCGTGGGTGGAGGATGACAAGCCGCAGGTGATTATTGTCGGGTTTGGTCGCTTTGGTCAGGTTATCGGTCGCCTGCTGATGGCCAATAAGATGCGTATTACGGTGCTGGAGCGGGACATCAGCGCGGTGAATCTGATGCGTAACTATGGCTATAAAGTCTATTTTGGCGATGCCACCCAGCTGGAGCTGCTGCGCTCGGCGGGAGCGGAAGAGGCGCAGTCGATCGTCATCACCTGTAATGAGCCAGAAGACACCATGCGGCTGGTGGAAATGTGTCAACAACACTTTCCACATCTGCATATTCTGGCCCGCGCTCGCGGTCGCGTTGAGGCGCATGAGCTGCTGCAGGCCGGTGTGACGCAGTTTTCTCGTGAAACCTTTTCCAGTGCACTGGAACTGGGGCGCAAAGCGCTCATCACCCTGGGGATGCATCCTCACCAGGCCCAGCGCGCGCAACTGCACTTCCGACGGCTCGATATGCGAATGCTGCGCGAGTTAATGCCAGTGCATACTGATACGGTACAGGTATCTCGCGTGCGGGAAGCCCGACGCGAACTGGAAGAGATTTTTCAGCGTGAAATGCAGAAAGAAAGCCGGCAGCTGGACGGCTGGGACGAGTTTGAATAAAGGTAAATCATATGGCAGTGCGTAAACGTTTTATTGCCGGGGCGAAATGTCCGGCGTGCCAGGCGCAGGATTCGCTGGCGATGTGGCGTGAGAATAATGTCGATGTCGTTGAATGCGTTAAGTGCGGTCATCAGATGCGTGAGGCGGATAAAGAGGCCCGTGAGCATGTACGCAAAGAGGAGCAGGTGATTGGCATTTTTCATCCCGACTAGCGTTATCCGTCGGCTTTTTTTAAGCTAGAGGGTACACGGCTGCAGAATTCCGCTACAATCTGCGCCACTATTCTTCCCATCTCAGGAGATATCATGAAAGTAGCAAAAGACCTGGTGGTCAGCCTGGCCTATCAGGTACGTACAGAAGACGGTGTGTTGGTTGATGAGTCTCCGGTAAGCGCGCCGCTGGATTACCTGCACGGTCACGGCTCCCTGATTTCCGGCCTGGAAAACGCGCTGGATGGCCACGAAGTGGGCGACAAATTTGACGTAGCTGTCGGCGCTAACGACGCTTACGGCCAGTATGACGAAAACTTGGTGCAGCGTGTACCGAAAGACGTCTTTATGGGCGTTGATGAACTGCAGGTTGGTATGCGCTTCCTGGCGGAAACCGATCAGGGTCCAGTACCGGTAGAAATCACTGAAGTTGAAGACGACCACGTTGTGGTTGATGGCAACCACATGCTGGCTGGCCAGAACCTGAAGTTCAATGTGGAAGTTGTCGCTATTCGTGAAGCAACGGCTGAAGAGCTGGAGCATGGTCACGTGCATGGCGCTCATGGCCACGATCACGATCATGACCATGGTCATGACGGTTGCTGCGGCGGCCACGGCCACGATCATGGTCACGACCATGAACACGGCAAAGGTGGTTGCGGTAACGGCGGTTGCGGTTGCCACTAATGGCGTCGCGTTCGCGCGGATAGCCAAAAAAAGCGGGGAAACCCGCTTTTTTTACGTCTCAATAATGGGGAGGCGGCGTCTCTTCTGCCTGAGAGGCGATATGGGACGGTTGGGTCGCCTTCAGTTTCTCGATCATCAGACGCATATGCTCCCGCATCTTCGCCATCTCTATCTCGTGGGCGGTCACGGTTTTATTGAGGTCTTCGATGGTGATTTCCTGAAACGCCAGCCGGCTTTCCAGCTCTGCAAGGCGCGTTTCTAATGTGCTATCGTGCATGGGTAACCTCTTTAGTCTGATCCTGCGAGCGGATTCTACTTAAGTTTCTCTTTTCGCGCAGCATCACTGCGTCTGACAGGAAACTTATTCATACAAAAATAGTCCTAAAAGAGGCGATATTCAGGAACGTCCGTATGTAGATTTTAACGGCAACGTTCTATAGTACGTTTTTTGCTTTTTACGATAACCCTGGGGTGAGAGGCCCCGGCCCTGGAGAAATGGATGAAATCACTGTTTAAAGTAACGCTGCTGGCGACCACAATGGCCGTCGCCCTGAATGCACCGCTGACCTTTGCTGCAGATGCGGCGGCGAAGGCAGCCCCAGCGGCTGAGAGTAAATCGGCATTTAAAAATGACGATCAGAAATCCGCCTATGCACTGGGCGCGTCTCTCGGGCGTTACATGGAAAACTCCCTGAAAGAACAAGAAAAGCTGGGCATTAAGCTGGACAAAGCCCAGTTGATCGCCGGCGTACAGGACGCGTTTGCCGATAAGAGCAAGCTGTCCGACCAGGAGATCGAACAGACTCTGCAGGCCTTTGAAACGCGCGTGAAGACCGCGGCTCAGCAGAAAATGGAAAAAGACGCGACTGAGAACGAAGCCAAAGGCAAAACCTTCCGCGATAGCTTTGCTAAAGAGAAGGGCGTGAAAACATCGAAAACTGGCCTGCTGTATAAAGTCGAGAAAGAAGGCACTGGTGATGCGCCGAAAGACAGCGACACCGTGGTGGTTAACTACAAAGGCACCCTGATCGACGGTAAAGAGTTTGATAACTCTTATACCCGCGGTGAGCCGCTCTCTTTCCGCCTGGACGGCGTGATCCCGGGCTGGACGGAAGGCCTGAAGAACATCAAGAAAGGCGGTAAAATCAAGCTGGTCATTCCACCGGATCTGGCTTACGGCAAAACCGGCGTTCCGGGGATCCCGGCCAACTCTACGCTGGTCTTTGACGTAGAACTGCTGGATATCAAACCGGCGCCGAAGGCGGATGCACAGCCGGAAGCCGCTGGCGACGCGAAAGCCGCAGACGCGAACGCTGACGCTAAGAAGTAATCGGGTTCAGGCCGCCGTCTCGTCAGAGGCGGCGGCTTTTTTATTGAGCGCAGATATAATTAAAACTGGAAAGATCCTCAGGCGCTGTATTACTTTAGATAGCTTAATAATGATGATGAGCCTGCCCTGACAATAACGACAGGCTCCTGAAAAGGAGTGCTTTTTTTCATGTCCAGGTCGCTTTTAACCAACGAAACCAGCGAGCTTGACCTGCTGGATCAACGTCCCTTTGACCAGACCGATTTCGATATTCTTAAATCTTATGAAGCGGTGGTGGACGGGTTAGCGATGCTCATCGGTTCGCACTGTGAAATCGTGCTGCATTCTTTGCAGGATCTTAAATGCTCTGCCATCCGTATCGCCAATGGTGAACATACCGGCCGCCAAATCGGTTCACCGATTACCGATCTTGCGCTGCGCATGCTGCACGATATGACGGGCGCCGATAGCAGCGTTTCCAAATGCTACTTCACCCGTGCCAAAAGCGGCGTACTGATGAAGTCGGTGACGATAGCCATTCGCAATCGCGATCATCGGGTGATCGGTCTGCTGTGCATCAACATGAATCTGGATGTGCCTTTTTCACAGATCATGAGCACCTTTATTCCGCCAGAAACGCCGGAGGTCAACTCACCGGTGAACTTTGCTTCCTCGGTTGACGATCTGGTCGCGCAGACGCTGGAATTCACCATTGAAGAGGTGAACGCCGATCGCAGCGTGTCTAATAATGCGAAAAACCGCCAAATCGTGCTGAATCTCTACGAAAAAGGGATCTTCGATATCAAAGACGCCATTAACCAGGTGGCCGATCGTCTGAATATCTCCAAGCATACCGTCTACCTCTATATCCGCCAGTTCAAGAGCGGCGATTTCCAGGGGCTGGATAAGTAATGCGTTTTGCCCTCACGGTGACTGGCCCTGCCTATGGGACCCAGCAGGCGAGCAGCGCCTGGCAGTTTGCCCAGGCCGTATTGCAGGAAGGTCATGAACTGGCATGTGTTTTTTTCTATCGCGAAGGCGTACTCAACGCTAATCAGCTGACGGCGCCCGCCAGCGATGAGTTCGATCTGGTGCGCGCATGGCAGTCACTGCACGATGAACAAGGTGTGGCATTGCACATCTGCGTGGCGGCAGCCTTACGTCGAGGCGTAACGGACGAACGTGAAGCGCAACAGCTCGCGCTGGCCAGCCACAATTTGCAACCCGGCTTCACGCTGAGCGGGCTCGGCGCGCTGGCGGAAGCCGCGCTCACTTGCGATCGGATGGTGCAGTTCTGATGAAACGTGTGGCTTTTATTTTTTCCTCCGCGCCGCACGGCAGCGCCGCCGGCAGGGAAGGGCTCGATGCCTTATTAGCAACCTCCGCGCTCACCGACGAGATTGGCGTGTTCTTTGTAGGCGACGGCGTTTTTCAACTGCTGCCCGATCAACGGCCGGGTGCAGTGCTGGCTCGCGACTACATAGCCACCTTTAAACTGCTGTCACTGTATGATATCGATCAGTGCTGGCTGTGTGCCGACTCCGCGCGGGAGCGCGGTCTGGACCCCGCTACTCCGTGGGTGGTGGATGTCGAATGCCTGGCGCCGGATGCCCTGCGCGCCCGTCTGCATGAATTTGATGTGATTTTGCGTTTCTGAGGTCCCCATGCTCCATACGCTCAGTGTTTCTCCCTGGCATGCCGATATCGCAGCAATGCTTCGAGTGATGGATCACGGCGACGATCTGTTATTGCTGTCTGATGGCGTCACGGCGGCCATCGCCGGCGGTCGCTTCCTTGAGATCCTGCAATCCGCCCCCATAACCCTCTATGTGCTGCAAGACGACGTTGACGCCCGCGGGCTGGCTGGTCAAATTGCGGACAGTGTCGGTAGGGTTAGCTATACTGATTTCGTCAGACTCACGGTAAAACATGCCGGTCAGCTGGCCTGGTGATGGCGGGATCGTTGTATATTTCTTGACACCTTTTCGGCACCGCCCTAAAATTCTGCGTCCTCATATTATATGAGGCGATTTATTACGTGTTTACGAAGCAAAAGCTAAAACCAGGAGCTATTTAATGGCAACAATTAACCAGCTGGTACGCAAACCACGCGCACGCAAAGTTGCAAAGAGCAACGTGCCTGCGCTGGAAGCCTGCCCGCAGAAACGTGGCGTATGTACTCGCGTATATACCACCACTCCTAAGAAACCGAACTCCGCACTGCGTAAAGTTTGCCGTGTGCGTCTGACTAACGGTTTCGAAGTCACCTCCTACATCGGTGGTGAAGGTCACAACCTGCAGGAGCACTCCGTGATCCTGATCCGTGGCGGTCGTGTTAAAGACCTTCCGGGTGTTCGTTACCACACCGTTCGTGGTGCGCTTGACTGCTCCGGCGTTAAAGACCGTAAGCAGGCTCGCTCCAAGTACGGCGTGAAGCGTCCTAAGGCTTAATGGTTCTCCGTTAAGTAAGGCCAAACTGATTTACCTTAATGTCATACTAAACTCTTAGAGTTTTGGACAATCCTGAATTAACAACGGAGTATTTCCATGCCACGTCGTCGCGTCATTGGTCAGCGTAAAATTCTGCCGGATCCGAAGTTCGGATCAGAACTGCTGGCTAAATTTGTCAATATCCTGATGGTAGATGGTAAAAAATCTACTGCAGAAGCAATCGTATACAGCGCGCTGGAGACCCTGGCTCAGCGCTCTGGTAAAAATGAACTGGAAGCTTTCGAAGTCGCTCTCGACAACGTGCGCCCGACTGTAGAAGTTAAGTCTCGCCGCGTTGGTGGTTCTACTTATCAGGTTCCAGTTGAAGTTCGTCCGGTTCGTCGTAATGCTCTGGCAATGCGTTGGATCGTTGAAGCTGCTCGTAAACGCGGTGATAAATCCATGGCTCTGCGCCTGGCGAACGAACTCACTGATGCTGCAGACAACAAAGGTACTGCAGTTAAGAAACGTGAAGACGTTCACCGTATGGCCGAAGCCAACAAGGCGTTCGCACACTACCGTTGGTAATCCCTTCGGAGTCATAGTCACCAGGCGGGCGCTTCAGATGAGTCGCCCGCTCTGGATAACTTAACTGAACGCCTAAAGAAATAAACGAGGAATCAAATGGCTCGTACAACACCCATCGCACGCTACCGTAACATCGGTATCAGTGCGCACATCGACGCCGGTAAAACCACTACTACCGAACGTATTCTGTTCTACACCGGTGTAAACCACAAAATCGGTGAAGTTCATGACGGCGCCGCTACCATGGACTGGATGGAGCAGGAGCAGGAACGTGGTATCACCATCACTTCCGCTGCGACTACTGCATTCTGGTCTGGTATGGCTAAGCAGTATGAACCGCACCGTGTAAACATCATCGACACCCCGGGGCACGTTGACTTCACTATCGAAGTAGAACGTTCCATGCGTGTTCTTGATGGTGCGGTAATGGTTTACTGCGCAGTTGGTGGTGTTCAGCCACAGTCTGAAACCGTATGGCGTCAGGCAAACAAATATAAAGTTCCGCGCATTGCGTTCGTTAACAAAATGGACCGCATGGGTGCGAACTTCCTGAAAGTTGTTGGTCAGATCAAAACCCGTCTGGGCGCGAACCCGGTTCCGCTGCAGCTGGCGATTGGTGCTGAAGAAGGTTTCACCGGTGTTGTTGACCTGGTGAAAATGAAAGCCATCAACTGGAACGATGCAGACCAGGGCGTTACCTTCGAATACGAAGATATCCCGGCTGACATGCAGGACCTGGCTGACGAATGGCACCAGAACCTGATCGAGTCCGCTGCGGAAGCTTCCGAAGAGCTGATGGAGAAATACCTGGGTGGTGAAGAACTGACTGAAGAAGAGATCAAAAAAGCTCTGCGTCAGCGTGTTCTGAACAACGAAATCATCCTGGTAACCTGCGGTTCTGCGTTCAAGAACAAAGGTGTTCAGGCGATGCTGGATGCGGTAATTGATTACCTGCCATCCCCGGTTGATGTTCCGGCAATCAACGGTATTCTGGACGACGGTAAAGATACCCCGGCTGAGCGTCACGCAAGTGACGAAGAGCCGTTCTCTGCACTGGCGTTCAAAATCGCTACCGACCCGTTTGTTGGTAACCTGACCTTCTTCCGTGTGTACTCCGGTGTGGTTAACTCTGGTGATACCGTACTGAACTCCGTGAAAGCTGCACGTGAGCGTTTCGGTCGTATCGTACAGATGCACGCTAACAAACGTGAAGAGATCAAAGAAGTTCGCGCGGGCGACATCGCTGCTGCTATCGGTCTGAAAGACGTAACCACTGGTGACACCCTGTGTGACCCGGATGCGCCGATCATTCTGGAGCGTATGGAATTCCCTGAGCCGGTAATCTCCATCGCCGTTGAGCCGAAAACCAAAGCTGACCAGGAAAAAATGGGTCTGGCTCTGGGTCGTCTGGCTAAAGAAGACCCGTCATTCCGCGTATGGACTGACGAAGAGTCTAACCAGACCATCATCGCCGGTATGGGTGAGCTGCACCTCGACATCATCGTTGACCGTATGAAGCGTGAATTCAACGTTGAAGCGAACGTCGGTAAACCTCAGGTTGCTTACCGTGAAGCGATTCGCGCGAAAGTTACCGATATCGAAGGTAAACACGCCAAGCAGTCTGGTGGTCGTGGTCAGTACGGTCACGTTGTGATCGACATGTACCCGCTGGAGCCGGGCTCTAACCCGAAAGGTTACGAGTTCATCAACGACATCAAAGGTGGTGTAATTCCTGGCGAATACATCCCGGCCGTTGATAAAGGCATCCAGGAACAGCTGAAAGCTGGTCCGCTGGCAGGTTACCCGGTAGTTGATATGGGTATCCGTCTGCACTTCGGTTCTTACCACGACGTTGACTCCTCTGAGCTGGCGTTTAAACTGGCTGCGTCTATTGCCTTTAAAGAAGGCTTTAAGAAAGCAAAACCAGTTCTGCTTGAGCCGATCATGAAGGTTGAAGTAGAAACTCCGGAAGAGAACACTGGTGATGTTATCGGTGACTTGAGCCGTCGTCGCGGTATGCTGCGCGGTCAGGAATCCGAAGTAACCGGCGTTAAGATCCACGCTGAAGTACCGCTGTCCGAAATGTTCGGTTATGCAACTCAGCTGCGTTCTCTGACCAAAGGTCGTGCATCATACACCATGGAATTCCTGAAGTATGATGATGCGCCGAACAACGTTGCTCAGGCCGTTATTGAAGCCCGTGGTAAATAATCCACAGGATTAAAACCTAAGTCCCGTGCTCTCTCCGAAGGGGAGAGCACTATAGTAAGGAATATAGCCGTGTCTAAAGAAAAATTTGAACGTACAAAACCGCACGTCAACGTTGGTACTATCGGCCACGTTGACCATGGTAAAACTACCCTGACTGCTGCCATCACTACCGTTCTGGCTAAAACCTACGGTGGTTCTGCTCGTGCATTCGACCAGATCGATAACGCACCGGAAGAAAAAGCTCGTGGTATCACCATCAACACCTCTCACGTTGAATATGACACCCCGACTCGCCACTACGCGCACGTAGACTGCCCGGGCCACGCCGACTATGTTAAAAACATGATCACCGGTGCTGCGCAGATGGACGGCGCGATCCTGGTTGTTGCTGCGACTGACGGCCCGATGCCGCAGACTCGTGAGCACATCCTGCTGGGTCGTCAGGTAGGCGTTCCGTACATCATCGTGTTCCTGAACAAATGCGACATGGTTGATGACGAAGAGCTGCTGGAACTGGTTGAGATGGAAGTTCGTGAACTGCTGTCTCAGTACGATTTCCCGGGCGACGACACTCCGATCGTTCGTGGTTCTGCTCTGAAAGCGCTGGAAGGCGACGCAGAGTGGGAAGCGAAAATCATCGAACTGGCTGGCCACCTGGATACCTATATCCCGGAACCAGAGCGTGCGATTGACAAGCCGTTCCTGCTGCCGATCGAAGACGTATTCTCCATCTCCGGTCGTGGTACCGTTGTTACCGGTCGTGTAGAGCGCGGTATCATCAAAGTCGGTGAAGAAGTTGAAATCGTTGGTATCAAAGACACCGCGAAAACCACCTGTACTGGCGTTGAAATGTTCCGCAAACTGCTGGACGAAGGCCGTGCTGGTGAGAACGTTGGTGTTCTGCTGCGTGGTATCAAACGTGAAGAAATCGAACGTGGTCAGGTACTGGCTAAGCCGGGCAGCATCAAGCCGCACACCAAGTTCGAATCTGAAGTGTACATCCTGTCCAAAGACGAAGGCGGCCGTCATACTCCGTTCTTCAAAGGCTACCGTCCGCAGTTCTACTTCCGTACTACTGACGTGACTGGCACCATCGAACTGCCGGAAGGCGTAGAGATGGTTATGCCGGGCGACAACATCAAAATGGTTGTTACCCTGATCCACCCGATCGCGATGGACGACGGTCTGCGTTTCGCAATCCGTGAAGGCGGCCGTACCGTTGGCGCGGGCGTTGTAGCTAAAGTTCTGGGCTAATTCGTTAGCTTCGAATAAAAAGGGCGCTTCGGCGCCCTTTTTGCTGCGCGCAGTTCCGCGAAATAACGTGTACAACACACCATTCATAACGTGCGCTGCGGCGGATAATGCGCAAATGGTCTATTGTAATCATAACTATTCTCATTTAATATTTGTGCATAAATTGAACGGGAGTTTATATGTACGTTTGTTTGTGCAATGGCGTTAGCGATAAAAAAATTCGCCAGGTTGTTCGCCAGTTTCAACCGCAATCTTTTCAGCAATTACGTAAGTTTGTTCCCGTTGGAAATCAATGCGGTAAGTGTGTTCGAGCTGCACGTGAAGTGATGGAAGATGAATTAACCACCATGCCGGAATTCAAAGAAATCGCCTGAAGTCCGCGCTTCTCTTTTGACATCCCTATAGGCCGGACTACGCTTCAATAAGTGGAAGCGGAGGGACTATATAATGAAAGGTGATGTCAAAATCATAAGTTATCTCAATAAATTATTGGGAAATGAGCTGGTCGCAATCAATCAGTACTTTCTCCATGCGAGAATGTTCAAAAACTGGGGTCTGATGCGCCTCAACGATATTGAGTACCACGAATCAATTGATGAAATGAAGCACGCCGATAAGTACATCGAGCGTATTCTTTTCCTCGAAGGCATTCCTAATCTGCAGGATCTCGGCAAACTTGGCATCGGTGAAGATGTGGAAGAGATGCTGCAGTCAGATTTACGCCTGGAGCTGGAAGGCGCGCAAAACCTGCGTGAAGCGATCGCCTATGCCGACAGCGTACATGACTATGTCAGCCGCGATATGATGATTGAGATCCTGGCGGATGAAGAAGGCCATATCGACTGGCTGGAAACCGAACTCGATCTCATTGGCAAAATTGGCCTGCAAAATTACCTGCAGTCGCAGATCAAAGTGTCAGATTAGCCAGCGTTTGCCACCCGCACCAGAAACCTGCTGCCGCCAGAAATGGCCCAAATGGCAGCGGGTTATTCTTTTCCCATTTTCTGTTGCCGCCGCACCTGGCGGACAGTCCCAATATCACCCACGTCATGCCAGCGAGCAATGACGCTACCAGCACCAGCTGCGGCAGCATTCGCCAGCCATGCCAGGCCCCAAGGGCGGCGAGATATTTTATATCGCCATAGCCTAATCCTTCATGCCCACGGACCCTGCGGTATAGCCAATAAAGGGCGGCAAACGAGAGATAGCCGGCTAGTGCTCCCCAGACAGCCTCGTTGAGCTGATGCGGCGCCAGACAGAGATAAAAAAGCAAGCCGCTCCATAGCAGGGGACAGGTGAAACGGTCTGGCAGCAAGCCGTAACGCAGGTCCTGCTGACATAATGCTAGCGTCAATCCGCTATAGCACAGTAAGAAGGGGAGGGCGGCGAGCATAGGTTACCCCGTGATGAGCAATGAACATGGCCTCACTATGCTTATCGGCTCGGCGCAGGGCAAAATGCAATTTTCGAGAGTGGATGGCGCTTTGCGGATTTATTGGCAGCGTTACGGCGCTTGCACAGCGCACTATCGCGAAGACGCGCAAATCCCGGTGATGATTTTCTAAACAGCGCTTGCGTCGTGCCAGAATTTGCGTATAATGCGCGGGCCTGTCAAAGTTGACAGCCGGTTCGATATGAACCCTGATAGTGCTTTTTGCTATCAAACAATGTCCCCAATCGGGGGACTATGTAAGAACGGTTACACTCTCCCATCAATCGTAATGGGTATGAGGAGTAATCATTTCGTCTATAAAATAATTGGAGCTCTGGTCTCATGCAGAACCAAAGAATCCGTATCCGCCTTAAAGCGTTTGATCATCGTCTGATCGATCAATCAACCGCGGAAATCGTCGAGACTGCTAAGCGCACTGGTGCGCAAGTCCGTGGTCCGATCCCGCTGCCGACCCGCAAAGAGCGCTTTACCGTTCTGATCTCCCCGCACGTCAACAAAGACGCGCGTGATCAGTACGAGATTCGCACTCACAAGCGTCTGGTTGACATCGTTGAGCCAACTGAAAAAACCGTTGATGCTCTGATGCGTCTGGATCTGGCTGCCGGTGTAGACGTGCAGATCAGCCTGGGTTAATCAGGTCATCGAGCGATTGAGAGGTTGAAACAATGATTGGTTTAGTCGGTAAAAAAGTGGGCATGACCCGCATCTTCACTGAAGATGGCGTATCTATCCCAGTAACCGTAATCGAAGTTGAAGCAAACCGCGTTACTCAGGTTAAAGACCTGGCTAACGATGGCTACCGCGCAATCCAGGTTACCACCGGTGCTAAAAAAGCTAACCGTGTAACCAAGCCGGAAGCGGGTCACTTCGCTAAAGCTGGCGTTGAAGCTGGCCGTGGTCTGTGGGAATTCCGTCTTGCTGACGGCGAAGAATTCACCGTAGGTCAGAACATTAGCGTTGAACTGTTTGCTGACGTTAAAAAAGTTGACGTAACCGGTACCTCTAAAGGTAAAGGTTTTGCTGGTACCGTTAAGCGCTGGAACTTCCGTACCCAGGACGCTACTCACGGTAACTCCTTGTCTCACCGCGTTCCGGGTTCTATCGGTCAGAACCAGACTCCGGGCAAAGTGTTCAAAGGCAAGAAAATGGCAGGTCAGCTGGGTAATGAGCGTGTAACCGTTCAGAGCCTGGACGTAGTACGTGTTGACGCTGAGCGCAACCTGCTGCTGGTTAAAGGTGCTGTCCCGGGTGCTACCGGTAGCGACCTGATCGTTAAACCAGCTGTGAAGGCGTGAGGAGATAGCAATGGAATTAGTATTGAAAGACGCGCAGAGCGCGCTGACTGTTTCCGAAACTACCTTCGGTCGTGATTTCAACGAAGCGCTGGTTCACCAGGTTGTTGTTGCTTATGCAGCTGGTGCGCGTCAGGGCACTCGTGCTCAGAAGACTCGTGCTGAAATCACTGGCTCCGGTAAAAAACCGTGGCGCCAGAAAGGTACCGGCCGTGCGCGTTCTGGTTCTATCAAGAGCCCGATCTGGCGTTCCGGTGGCGTGACCTTCGCTGCTCGTCCGCAGGACCACAGTCAAAAAGTTAACAAGAAGATGTACCGCGGCGCGCTGAAAAGCATTCTGTCCGAACTGGTACGTCAGGATCGTCTGATCGTTGTCGAGAAGTTCTCTGTTGAAGCGCCGAAAACTAAGCTGCTGGCACAGAAACTGAAAGACATGGCTCTGGAAGATGTGCTGATCATCACCGGTGAGCTGGACGAGAACCTGTTCCTGGCCGCACGTAACCTGCACAAGGTTGACGTACGTGATGCGAACGGTATCGACCCGGTTAGCCTGATCGCCTTCGACAAAGTCGTAATGACTGCTGATGCTGTTAAGCAAGTTGAGGAGATGCTGGCATGATTCGTGAAGAACGTCTGCTGAAGGTGCTGCGCGCACCGCACGTTTCTGAAAAAGCGTCTACTGCGATGGAAAAAACAAACACCATCGTTCTCAAAGTTGCTAAAGACGCGACCAAAGCAGAAATCAAAGCTGCTGTGCAGAAACTGTTTGAAGTCGAAGTCGAAGTCGTTAACACCCTGGTAGTTAAAGGGAAAGTTAAACGTCACGGACAGCGTATCGGTCGTCGTAGCGACTGGAAAAAAGCTTACGTCACCCTGAAGGAAGGCCAGAATCTGGACTTCGTTGGCGGCGCTGAGTAAGTCGGAGGAGTAATACAATGGCAGTTGTTAAATGTAAACCGACATCTCCGGGTCGTCGCCACGTCGTTAAAGTGGTTAACCCAGAGCTGCACAAGGGCAAACCTTTTGCTCCGTTGCTGGAAAAAAACAGCAAATCCGGTGGTCGTAACAACAATGGCCGTATCACCACCCGTCATATCGGTGGTGGCCACAAGCAGGCTTACCGTATTGTTGACTTCAAACGCAACAAAGATGGTATCCCGGCAGTTGTTGAACGTCTTGAGTACGATCCGAACCGCTCCGCGAACATCGCGCTGGTTCTGTACAAAGACGGCGAGCGCCGTTACATCCTGGCCCCGAAAGGCCTGAAAGCTGGTGACCAGATTCAGTCTGGCGTTGATGCTGCAATCAAAGCAGGCAACACCCTGCCGATGCGCAATATCCCGGTTGGTTCTACCGTTCATAACGTAGAAATGAAACCAGGTAAAGGCGGTCAGCTGGCACGTTCCGCTGGTACTTACGTTCAGATCGTTGCTCGTGATGGTGCTTATGTCACCCTGCGTCTGCGTTCTGGTGAAATGCGTAAAGTCGAAGCAGACTGCCGCGCTACTCTGGGCGAAGTTGGCAATGCTGAGCATATGCTGCGCGTTCTGGGTAAAGCAGGTGCTGCACGCTGGCGTGGTGTTCGTCCTACCGTTCGCGGTACTGCGATGAACCCAGTAGACCACCCACATGGTGGTGGTGAAGGTCGTAACTTTGGTAAGCACCCGGTATCCCCGTGGGGCCTGCAGACCAAAGGTAAGAAGACCCGCAGCAACAAGCGTACTGATAAATTCATCGTACGTCGCCGTAGCAAATAATTTTAGAGGATAAGCCATGCCACGTTCTCTCAAGAAAGGTCCTTTTATTGACCTGCACTTGCTGAAGAAGGTAGAGAAAGCGGTGGAAAGCGGAGACAAGAAGCCCCTGCGCACTTGGTCCCGTCGTTCAACGATCTTTCCTAACATGATCGGTTTGACCATCGCTGTCCATAATGGTCGTCAGCACGTTCCAGTCTTTGTTTCCGACGAAATGGTTGGTCACAAACTGGGTGAATTCGCACCGACTCGTACTTATCGCGGCCACGCTGCTGATAAAAAAGCGAAGAAGAAATAAGGTAGGAGGAAGAGATGGAAACTTTAGCTCAACATCGCCATGCTCGTTCTTCTGCTCAGAAGGTTCGCCTCGTAGCTGACCTGATTCGCGGTAAGAAAGTGTCGCAGGCCCTGGATATTCTGACCTACACCAACAAAAAAGCTGCTGTACTGGTCAAGAAGGTACTGGAATCTGCCATTGCTAACGCTGAACACAACGATGGCGCTGACATTGATGATCTGAAAGTTGCGAAAATTTTCGTAGACGAAGGCCCGAGCATGAAGCGCATTATGCCGCGTGCTAAAGGTCGTGCAGATCGCATCCTGAAGCGCACCAGCCACATCACTGTGGTTGTGTCCGATCGCTGAGACTCTGGAGACTAGCAATGGGTCAGAAAGTACATCCTAATGGTATTCGCCTGGGTATTGTCAAACCATGGAACTCTACCTGGTTCGCGAACACCAAAGAATTCGCTGACAACCTGGACAGCGATTTTAAAGTACGTCAGTTCCTGACAAAAGAACTGGCTAAAGCGTCTGTATCTCGCATCGTTATCGAGCGTCCGGCTAAGAGCATCCGTGTGACCATTCACACTGCTCGCCCGGGTATCGTTATCGGTAAGAAAGGCGAAGACGTAGAAAAACTGCGCAAGGTCGTAGCGGATATCGCTGGCGTACCTGCACAGATCAATATTGCCGAAGTTCGTAAGCCTGAACTGGACGCTAAATTGGTTGCTGACAGCATCACTTCTCAGCTGGAACGTCGCGTTATGTTCCGTCGTGCGATGAAGCGTGCTGTACAGAACGCAATGCGTCTGGGCGCTAAAGGTATCAAAGTTGAAGTTAGCGGCCGTCTGGGCGGCGCGGAAATCGCACGTACCGAATGGTACCGTGAAGGTCGCGTACCGCTGCACACTCTGCGTGCTGACATCGACTACAACACCTCTGAAGCGCACACCACTTACGGTGTAATCGGCGTTAAGGTATGGATCTTCAAAGGTGAGATCCTGGGTGGTATGGCTGCTGTTGAACAACCGGAACCGGCTGCTCAACCTAAAAAGCAGCAGCGTAAAGGCCGTAAATAAGGAGCGTCGCTGATGTTACAACCAAAGCGTACAAAATTCCGTAAAGTGCACAAAGGCCGCAACCGTGGTCTGGCGCAGGGTACGGATGTTAGCTTCGGCACTTTCGGTCTGAAAGCTGTTGGCCGTGGTCGTCTGACTGCCCGTCAGATCGAAGCAGCACGTCGTGCTATGACCCGTGCAGTTAAGCGTCAAGGTAAGATCTGGATCCGTGTATTCCCGGACAAACCGATCACCGAGAAGCCGCTGGAAGTTCGTATGGGTAAAGGTAAAGGTAACGTGGAGTACTGGGTTGCCTTGATTCAGCCGGGTAAAGTCCTGTATGAAATGGACGGTGTACCGGAAGAGCTGGCCCGTGAAGCATTCGGCCTGGCAGCAGCGAAACTGCCGATCAAAACCACCTTTGTAACTAAGACGGTGATGTAATGAAAGCAAAAGAGCTGCGTGAAAAAAGCGTTGAAGAGCTGAACGCTGAGCTGCTGAACCTGCTGCGTGAGCAGTTCAACCTGCGTATGCAGGCTGCAAGTGGCCAGCTGCAACAGACTCATCTGCTGAAGCAAGTGCGTCGTGATGTTGCACGCGTTAAGACTTTACTGACTCAGAAGGCGGGTGCGTAATGACCGATAAAATCCGTACTCTGCAAGGTCGCGTAGTTAGCGACAAAATGGAGAAATCCATTGTTGTTGCTATCGAACGTATGGTGAAACACCCGGTATACGGCAAATTCATCAAACGTACGACCAAACTGCACGTACATGACGAGAACAACGAATGCGGTATCGGTGACGTGGTTGAAATCCGCGAATGCCGTCCGCTGTCCAAGACTAAGTCCTGGACGCTGGTTCGCGTTGTAGAGAAAGCGGTTCTGTAATAGAGTACGCATTCTCGATACGGATAAACGGCTCAGCGATGAGCCGTTTATTTTTTCTACCCATATCTGGTTTGTGGTGTTATAATGCCGCGCCCTCGATATGGGGCTTTTTAACGACCCTAATTTTCGGGTCTCAGTAGTAGTTGACATTAGCGGAGCACTAAAATGATCCAAGAACAGACTATGCTGAACGTCGCCGACAACTCCGGTGCACGTCGCGTAATGTGTATCAAGGTTCTGGGTGGCTCGCACCGTCGCTACGCAGGCGTAGGCGACATCATCAAGATCACCATCAAGGAAGCAATTCCGCGTGGTAAGGTCAAAAAAGGTGATGTGCTGAAGGCGGTAGTGGTGCGCACCAAGAAGGGTGTTCGTCGCCCGGACGGTTCTGTCATTCGCTTCGATGGTAATGCATGCGTTATTCTGAACAATAACAGCGAGCAGCCTATCGGTACGCGTATTTTTGGGCCGGTAACTCGTGAACTTCGTACCGAGAAGTTCATGAAAATTATCTCTCTGGCACCAGAAGTACTCTAAGGAGCGAATCATGGCAGCTAAAATCCGTCGTGATGACGAAGTTATCGTGTTAACCGGTAAAGATAAAGGTAAACGCGGTAAAGTAAAAAATGTCCTGTCTTCCGGCAAGGTCATTGTTGAAGGTATCAACCTGGTTAAGAAACATCAGAAGCCGGTTCCGGCCCTGAACCAACCAGGCGGCATCGTAGAGAAAGAAGCAGCTATTCAGATCTCTAACCTTGCTATCTTCAACGCGGCAACCGGCAAGGCTGACCGTGTAGGCTTTAGATTCGAAGACGGCAAAAAAGTCCGTTTCTTCAAGTCTAACAGCGAAACTATCAAGTAATTTGGAGTAGTACGATGGCGAAACTGCATGATTACTACAAAGACGAAGTAGTCGCTAAACTCATGACTGAGTTTAACTACAATTCTGTCATGCAAGTCCCTCGGGTCGAGAAGATCACCCTGAACATGGGTGTTGGTGAAGCGATCGCTGACAAGAAACTGCTGGATAACGCAGCAGCTGACCTGACAGCAATCTCCGGTCAAAAACCGCTGATCACCAAAGCACGCAAATCAGTTGCAGGCTTCAAAATCCGTCAGGGCTATCCGATCGGCTGTAAAGTAACTCTGCGCGGCGAGCGCATGTGGGAGTTCTTTGAGCGCCTGATCACTATTGCTGTACCGCGTATCCGTGACTTCCGTGGCTTGTCCGCTAAGTCTTTCGACGGCCGTGGTAACTACAGCATGGGTGTCCGTGAGCAGATCATCTTCCCAGAAATCGACTACGATAAAGTCGACCGCGTTCGTGGTTTGGATATTACCATTACCACTACTGCGAAATCTGATGAAGAAGGCCGCGCTCTGCTGGCTGCCTTTGACTTCCCGTTCCGCAAGTAAGGTAGGGTTACTTAATGGCTAAGCAATCAATGAAAGCACGCGAAGTAAAGCGCGTGGCTTTAGCTGATAAATTCTTCGCTAAACGCGCTGAACTGAAAGCTATCATCTCTGATGTGAACGCAACCGACGAAGATCGTTGGAACGCTGTTCTCAAGCTGCAGACTCTGCCGCGTGATTCCAGCCCGTCTCGTCAGCGTAATCGCTGCCGTCAAACAGGTCGTCCGCATGGTTTCCTGCGGAAGTTCGGGTTGAGCCGTATTAAGGTCCGTGAAGCCGCTATGCGCGGTGAAATCCCGGGTCTGAAAAAGGCTAGCTGGTAATTGTCACCAATTGAATCACGGGAGTAAAGACAGATGAGCATGCAAGATCCGATCGCGGATATGCTGACCCGTATCCGTAACGGTCAGGCCGCGAATAAAGCTGCGGTCACCATGCCTTCCTCCAAGCTGAAAGTGGCAATTGCCAACGTGCTGAAGGAAGAAGGCTTTATTGAAGATTTTAAAGTTGAAGGCGACATCAAGCCGGAACTGGAACTGACTCTTAAGTATTTCCAGGGTAAAGCTGTTGTAGAAAGCATTCAGCGTGTCAGCCGCCCAGGTCTGCGCATCTACAAACGTAAAGATGAGCTGCCGAAAGTTATGGCGGGTCTGGGTATCGCAGTTGTTTCTACCTCTAAAGGTGTTATGACTGATCGTGCAGCGCGCCAGGCTGGTCTTGGTGGCGAAATTATCTGCTACGTAGCCTAATCGGAGGAAAAAATGTCTCGTGTTGCTAAAGCACCGGTCGTTGTTCCTGCCGGCGTTGATGTTAAAGTCAACGGTCAGGTTATTACGATCAAAGGTAAAAATGGCGAGCTGACTCGTACTCTCAACGATGCTGTTGAAGTTAAACATGCAGATAATGCTCTGACCTTCGGTCCGCGTGATGGTTACGTAGACGGATGGGCTCAGGCTGGTACCGCGCGTGCCCTGCTGAACTCAATGGTTATCGGTGTTACCGAAGGCTTCACTAAAAAGCTTCAGCTGGTTGGTGTAGGCTATCGTGCAGCGGTTAAAGGGGATGTAGTAAACCTGGCTTTAGGTTTCTCTCATCCTGTTGAACATAAGCTGCCGGCCGGTATCACTGCAGAATGTCCGACTCAAACTGAAATCGTGCTGAAAGGCGCTGATAAGCAGGTGATCGGCCAGGTTGCAGCAGATCTGCGCGCCTACCGTCGTCCTGAGCCTTATAAAGGCAAGGGTGTTCGTTACGCCGACGAAGTCGTGCGTACCAAAGAGGCTAAGAAGAAGTAAGGTAACACTATGGATAAGAAATCTGCTCGTATCCGTCGTGCGACCCGCGCACGCCGCAAGCTCCAGGAGCTGGGTGCAACTCGCCTGGTGGTACATCGTACCCCGCGTCATATTTACGCACAGGTAATTGCTCCGAATGGTTCTGAAGTTCTGGTAGCTGCTTCTACTGTAGAAAAAGCTATCTCTGAACAACTGAAGTACACCGGTAACAAAGACGCGGCTGCAGCTGTGGGTAAAGCTGTTGCTGAACGCGCTCTGGAAAAAGGCATCAAAGATGTTTCCTTTGACCGTTCCGGGTTCCAATATCATGGTCGTGTCCAGGCACTGGCAGATGCTGCCCGTGAAGCTGGCCTTCAGTTCTAAGGTAGAGGTGTAAGATGGCTCACATCGAAAAACAAGCTGGCGAACTGCAGGAAAAGCTGATCGCGGTAAACCGCGTATCTAAAACCGTTAAAGGTGGTCGTATTTTCTCCTTCACAGCTCTGACTGTAGTTGGTGATGGTAACGGTCGCGTTGGTTTTGGTTACGGTAAAGCGCGTGAAGTTCCAGCAGCGATCCAGAAAGCGATGGAAAAAGCCCGTCGCAACATGATTAACGTCGCGCTGAACAACGGCACCCTGCAACACCCGGTTAAAGGTGTTCACACGGGTTCTCGTGTATTCATGCAGCCAGCTTCCGAAGGTACCGGTATCATCGCCGGTGGTGCAATGCGCGCCGTTCTGGAAGTTGCTGGGGTTCATAACGTTCTGGCTAAAGCATACGGTTCCACCAACCCGATCAACGTGGTTCGTGCAACTATTGATGGCCTGGAAAATATGAATTCTCCAGAAATGGTCGCTGCCAAGCGTGGTAAATCCGTTGAAGAAATTCTGGGGAAATAAACCATGGCAAAGACTATTAAAATTACTCAAACCCGCAGTGCAATCGGTCGTCTGCCGAAACACAAGGCAACACTGCTTGGCCTGGGTCTGCGTCGTATTGGTCACACCGTAGAGCGCGAGGATACTCCTGCTGTTCGTGGTATGGTCAACGCGGTTTCCTTCATGGTTAAAGTTGAGGAGTAAGAGATGCGTTTAAATACTCTGTCTCCGGCCGAAGGCTCCAAAAAGGCGGGTAAACGCCTGGGTCGTGGTATCGGTTCTGGCCTCGGTAAAACCGGTGGTCGTGGTCACAAAGGTCAGAAGTCTCGTTCTGGCGGTGGCGTACGTCGCGGTTTCGAGGGTGGTCAGATGCCTCTGTACCGTCGTCTGCCGAAATTCGGCTTCACTTCTCGTAAAGCGATGATCACCGCAGAGATCCGTCTCTCCGATCTGGCTCACGTAGAAGGCGATGTAGTAGACCTGAACGCGCTGAAAGCGGCAAACATTATCGGTGTCCAGATCGAGTTCGCGAAAGTGATCCTGTCTGGTGAGGTAACTCGTCCGGTAACTGTTCGTGGCCTGCGTGTGACTAAAGGTGCTCGTGCTGCTATCGAAGCTGCTGGCGGTAAAATTGAGGAATAAGTAGCAGATGGCTAAACAACCGGGATTAGATTTTCAAAGTGCCAAAGGTGGCCTTGGCGAACTGAAACGCAGACTTCTGTTTGTGGTCGGTGCGCTGATAGTGTTCCGTATTGGCTCTTTTATTCCGATCCCTGGTATTGATGCCGCTGTACTTGCCAAACTGCTTGAGCAACAGCGAGGCACCATCATTGAAATGTTCAACATGTTCTCTGGTGGTGCTCTCAGCCGTGCTTCTATCTTTGCACTGGGGATTATGCCGTATATCTCGGCATCTATCATCGTGCAGCTGCTGACGGTGGTTTACCAACCGCTGGCAGAGCTGAAGAAAGAAGGGGAGTCTGGTCGTCGTAAGATCAGCCAGTACACCCGCTACGGTACTCTGGTGCTGGCGATATTCCAGTCGATCGGTATTGCTACCGGTCTGCCGAATATGCCTGGTATGCAGGGCCTGGTGATTAATCCAGGCTTTGCGTTCTATTTCACCGCTGTTGTAAGTCTGGTCACAGGGACTATGTTCCTGATGTGGCTCGGCGAACAGATCACTGAACGCGGTATCGGTAACGGTATCTCGATCCTGATCTTCGCCGGGATCGTTGCGGGACTCCCGCCGGCCATCGCCCATACTATCGAGCAAGCGCGTCAAGGCGACCTGCACTTCCTCCTGTTGCTGTTGGTTGCAGTATTAGTATTTGCAGTGACCTTCTTTGTTGTATTCGTTGAACGTGGTCAACGCCGCATTGTGGTAAACTACGCGAAACGGCAGCAGGGTCGTCGTGTCTATGCTGCACAGAGCACACATTTACCGCTGAAAGTGAATATGGCGGGGGTAATCCCGGCAATCTTCGCTTCCAGTATTATACTGTTCCCGGCAACCATCACGTCATGGTTCGGGGGTGGTACTGGTTGGAACTGGCTGACAACAATTTCGCTGTATTTGCAGCCTGGGCAACCGCTTTATGTGTTACTCTATGCGTCTGCAATCATCTTCTTCTGTTTCTTCTACACGGCGTTGGTTTTCAACCCGCGTGAAACAGCAGATAACCTGAAGAAGTCCGGTGCATTTGTACCAGGAATTCGTCCGGGAGAGCAAACGGCGAAGTATATCGATAAAGTGATGACTCGCCTGACTCTGGTTGGTGCGTTGTATATTACTTTTATCTGCCTGATCCCGGAGTTCATGCGTGACGCGATGAAAGTGCCGTTCTACTTCGGTGGGACATCGCTGCTTATCGTTGTTGTCGTGATTATGGACTTTATGGCTCAAGTGCAAACTCTGATGATGTCCAGTCAGTATGAGTCTGCATTGAAGAAGGCGAACCTGAAAGGCTACGGCCGTTAAAACTGGTCGCCCGAGAAGTTACGGAGAGTAAAAATGAAAGTTCGTGCTTCCGTCAAGAAATTATGCCGTAACTGCAAAATCGTTAAGCGTGATGGCGTCATCCGTGTGATTTGCAGTGCCGAGCCGAAGCATAAACAGCGCCAAGGCTGATTTATTCGCATATTTTTCTTGCAAAGTTGGATTGAGCTGGCTAGATTAGCCAGCCAATCTTTTGTATGTCTGTACGTTTCCATTTGAGTATCCTGAAAACGGGCTTTTCAGCATGGTACGTACATATTAAATAGTAGGAGTGCATAGTGGCCCGTATAGCAGGCATTAACATTCCTGATCACAAACATACCGTAATCGCTTTAACCGCTATTTTCGGTATCGGCAAAACCCGTTCTAAAGCTATCTGCGCTGAAACGGGCATCGCTGAAAATGTTAAGATCAGTGAGCTGTCTGAAGAACAAATTGATATTCTGCGTGAAGCAGTAGGTAAATTTGTCGTTGAAGGTGATCTGCGCCGTGAAATCACCCTGAGCATCAAGCGTCTGATGGACCTTGGTTGCTACCGTGGTTTACGCCATCGTCGTGGTCTTCCGGTTCGCGGTCAGCGTACCAAGACCAACGCACGTACCCGTAAGGGTCCGCGTAAACCGATCAAGAAATAATCGGGGTGATTGAATAATGGCAAAGGCACCAGTTCGTGCACGTAAGCGTGTAAGAAAACAAGTCTCTGATGGCGTGGCTCATATCCATGCTTCTTTTAACAACACCATCGTTACTATCACTGATCGTCAGGGTAACGCACTGGGTTGGGCAACAGCCGGTGGTTCCGGTTTCCGTGGTTCTCGCAAATCCACTCCGTTTGCAGCTCAGGTTGCAGCAGAGCGTTGCGCAGAAGCCGTAAAAGAATACGGCATCAAGAATCTGGAAGTTATGGTCAAAGGTCCGGGTCCGGGTCGCGAATCTACCATTCGTGCACTGAACGCCGCTGGTTTCCGCATCACTAATATTACTGATGTGACTCCGATCCCTCATAACGGTTGTCGTCCGCCGAAAAAACGTCGCGTATAACGCTACGTTTTCCAGGTTAGTTGGAGAAAGAAAATGGCAAGATATTTGGGTCCTAAGCTCAAGCTGAGCCGTCGTGAGGGCACCGACTTATTCCTTAAGTCTGGCGTTCGCGCGATCGATACCAAGTGTAAAATTGAACAAGCTCCTGGCCAGCACGGTGCGCGTAAACCGCGTCTGTCTGACTATGGTGTGCAGTTGCGTGAAAAGCAAAAAGTTCGCCGTATGTACGGTGTGCTGGAGCGTCAGTTCCGTAACTACTATAAAGAAGCAGCACGTCTGAAAGGCAACACCGGTGAAAACCTGTTGGCTCTGCTGGAAGGTCGTCTGGACAACGTTGTATACCGTATGGGCTTCGGCGCCACTCGTGCTGAAGCACGCCAGCTGGTTAGCCACAAAGCGATTATGGTAAACGGTCGTGTTGTTAACATCGCTTCTTATCAGGTTAAAGCGAATGACGTTGTCAGCATTCGTGAGAAAGCGAAAAAGCAATCTCGCGTGAAAGCCGCTCTGGAGCTGGCTGAGCAGCGTGAAAAGCCAACCTGGCTGGAAGTTGATGCTGGCAAGATGGAAGGTACGTTCAAGCGTCAGCCGGAGCGTTCTGATCTGTCTGCGGACATTAACGAACACCTGATCGTCGAGCTTTACTCCAAGTAAAGCTTAGTACCAAAGAGAGGACACAATGCAGGGTTCTGTGACAGAGTTTCTAAAACCGCGCCTGGTCGATATCGAGCAAGTGAGTTCGACGCACGCCAAGGTGACCCTTGAGCCTTTAGAGCGTGGCTTCGGCCATACTCTGGGTAACGCACTGCGCCGTATTCTGCTCTCATCGATGCCGGGTTGCGCGGTGACCGAGGTTGAGATTGATGGTGTACTGCACGAGTACAGCACCAAAGAAGGCGTTCAGGAAGACATCCTTGAAATCCTGCTCAACCTGAAAGGGCTGGCGGTGAGAGTTCAGGGTAAAGATGAAGTCATCCTTACTTTGAATAAATCTGGCATTGGCCCTGTGACTGCAGCCGACATTACCCACGACGGTGATGTCGAAATCGTCAAGCCGCAGCACGTGATTTGCCACCTGACTGATGAGAACGCTGCTATTAGCATGCGTATCAAAGTTCAGCGCGGTCGCGGTTATGTGCCGGCTTCTGCCCGAATTCATTCGGAAGAAGATGAGCGCCCAATCGGCCGTCTGCTGGTCGACGCCTGCTACAGCCCTGTAGAGCGTATTGCCTACAATGTTGAAGCTGCGCGTGTAGAACAGCGTACCGACCTGGACAAGCTGGTCATCGAAATGGAAACCAACGGCACAATCGATCCTGAAGAGGCGATTCGTCGTGCGGCAACCATTCTGGCTGAACAACTGGAAGCTTTTGTTGACTTACGTGATGTACGTCAGCCAGAAGTGAAAGAAGAGAAACCAGAGTTCGATCCGATCCTGCTGCGCCCTGTTGACGATCTGGAATTGACTGTCCGCTCTGCTAACTGCCTCAAGGCAGAAGCTATCCACTATATCGGTGATCTGGTACAGCGTACCGAGGTTGAGTTGCTGAAAACGCCGAACCTGGGTAAAAAATCTCTTACTGAGATTAAAGACGTGCTGGCTTCCCGTGGACTGTCTCTGGGCATGCGCCTGGAAAACTGGCCACCAGCAAGCATTGCTGACGAGTAACCGGATCACAGGTTAAGGTTTTACTGAGAAGGATAAGGTCATGCGCCATCGTAAGAGTGGTCGTCAACTGAACCGCAACAGCAGCCATCGCCAGGCTATGTTCCGTAACATGGCAGGTTCGCTGGTTCGTCATGAAATCATCAAGACGACCCTGCCGAAAGCGAAAGAACTGCGTCGCGTAGTTGAGCCGCTGATTACTCTTGCCAAGACTGATAGCGTTGCTAATCGTCGTCTGGCATTCGCCCGCACTCGTGATAACGAGATCGTGGCAAAACTGTTTAACGAGCTGGGCCCGCGTTTCGCGAGCCGCGCCGGTGGTTACACTCGCATTCTGAAGTGTGGCTTCCGTGCAGGCGACAACGCGCCGATGGCATACATCGAGCTGGTTGATCGTGCTGAGCCGAAAGCAGAAGCTGCTGCAGAGTAATCTGTAGTAACGTAAAAAAACCCGCCCCGGCGGGTTTTTTTATATCTACCGCATCCCCACTTCACTACACTATCTGTACTCTTTTTGTTCATCCCCCGGAGCCGTAGAATGTGGTTACTGGATCAGTGGGCGGAACGCCATATCCTCGATGCCCAAACTAAAGGTGAGTTCGATAACTTACCCGGCAGCGGCGAGCCGCTGACTCTCGATGACGATTCGCATGTGCCGGCGGAGCTGCGGGCAGGTTATCGCCTTCTGAAGAATGCTGGATGCCTTCCCCCGGAGCTGGAGCAGCGAAGAGAAGCGGTGGCACTGGCTGATTTACTGAAGGGCGTCCGCCAGGACGATCCGCGTCATGCTGAACTGAGCAAACGGCTTGCCTTGCTCGAACTGAAGCTTCGTCAGGCTGGCCTGAGTACCGACTTTTTACGCGGTGAGTATGCCGAGGCTTTGCTACAAAGAATGAATCAGGAGTAAATATGTATCGTATTGGTGAGCTGGCTAAGCTGGCTGACGTCACGCCAGATACCATCCGTTATTATGAGAAACAGCAAATGATGGATCATGACGTGCGCACCGAGGGGGGATTTCGTCTTTACTCGGATAACGATCTTCAGCGGCTACGCTTTATTCGCTATGCCCGTCAGCTGGGCTTCACTCTGGAAGCGATCCGCGAATTATTGTCGATCCGTATCGATCCGGAGCACCATACCTGCCAGGAATCGAAAGGGATCGTTCAGGCGCGATTAAGCGAAGTCGAGGCGCGGATCAAAGAGTTACAGACGATGCGTCGCTCTTTGCAGCGGCTTAATGATGCCTGCTGTGGGACTGCGCACAGTAGTGTTTATTGTTCGATTCTTGAGGCCCTTGAACAAGGCGCCAGCAATGGCGGTACGGGACGTTGATTTTTTCATCGCGCGGATCTACACTCGCGCGGAATTCACACATGCACTGGAGTTTATATGAGTCGCTATCAGCATACTAAAGGGCAAATTAAAGATAACGCCATTGAGGCACTTCTCCACGATCCGTTATTCAGGCAGCGTGTAGAGAAAAACAAGAAAGGGAAAGGAAGCTATCAACGTAAAGATAAACATGCAGGAAGGATTGACCGGGAGGCCAGTGGCAAGCAAGCGAATCGCTTTTTTACCACTGGCCTTCTGCTTTCGGTGCTGATTAAGAACGGTTGTTTTGCTCTTTCAGCAGATCGCGAATTTCGCTCAGCAGGACTTCTTCTTTAGAAGGAGCTGGCGGCGCCGCCGGAGCCTCTTCTTTCTTACGATTTAACTTATTCATCAGTTTAATCGCCATGAAGATGGCAAACGCGACGATGATGAAATCGAAAACGTTCTGAATGAATACCCCATAATGCATCACGACAGCCGGGACATCGCCCTGGGCATCACGTAGCGTGACGGCAAACTGTTTAAAATCGATCCCGCCAATCAACAGGCCGAGTGGTGGCATAATAATATCTGCGACCAGCGATGAAACAATTTTACCGAATGCTGCACCGATGATCACACCCACTGCCAAATCGACAACGTTCCCGCGCATCGCGAATTCGCGAAACTCTTTTAAAAAACTCATTTTATTCTCCTTGTGCCAGCTGACGTTGTAAGTTTAACAAATGTATTTTCATTTGCCATTCCCAGTAGATAGTTACCGCAAAATATTAACCTTTGAATAATAAGGGATAATAAAAAGGCGCCTGTTCGGCGCCCTGGGAATTACAGGAAGAAAGGACTTGGCTGGAACAGCCTTTCTACATCGGAAATAAACTTCTTATCGGTCAAAAACATGATCACATGATCGCCCTGCTCGATCCGCAGATTATTATTCGCGATCATTACGTCGTTGCCCCGCACAACGGCGCCGATGATCGTACCTGGCGGCAGCTTGATCTCATCGATCGAACGCCCGACCACCCGGGAGGTGCTCTCATCACCGTGCGCCACGGCCTCAATCGCTTCGGCAACACCGCGGCGAAGGGAGGAGACGCCGACAATATCGGCTTTACGAACATGGCTGAGGAGTGCGGAAATTGTGGCCTGTTGAGGTGATATCGCGATATCAATGACACTGCCCTGGACCAGATCCACGTAGGCTCTGCGCTGGATCAGCACCATCACTTTTTTCGCGCCCATTCGCTTCGCCAGCATCGCCGACATAATGTTTGCTTCATCGTCGTTAGTGACGGCAATAAACAGGTCCACCTGATCAATATGCTCTTCAGCCAGCAGCTCCTGGTCCGATGCATCACCGTAGAAGACGATTGTATGCTGCAGCTTTTCCGCAAGCTCAGCGGCTCGCTGCTGATTACGTTCGATAAGCTTGACGCTGTAATCTTTTTCCAGCTTATGGGCCAGACCCGCGCCAATATTGCCCCCGCCGACCAGCATAATACGCTTATACGGCTTTTCCAGTCGCTGCAGTTCGCTCATGACCGCGCGAATATGCTGCGAGGCGGCAATAAAGAATACTTCATCGCCGGCTTCCACAATCGTCGAACCCTGTGGGCGAATAGGACGATCGTGGCGGAAAATAGCGGCCACACGCGTATCGATATGCGGCATATGCTCCCGCATGGTGGACAACGCATTCCCTACCAGCGGACCACCGTAATAGGCTTTTACTACGGCGAGGCTGACTTTCCCTTCGGCGAAGTTCACGACCTGAAGCGCGCCAGGATATTCGATCAGCCGGTGAATATTGTCGATGACCAGCTGTTCCGGGGCGATTAAGTGATCGATGGGCACCGCTTCAGAATTGAAGAGCTTATCCGCATCACGAACGTAATCAGGCGCACGAATACGCGCAATACGGTTTGGGGTATTGAATAATGAGTAGGCGACTTGACAGGCCACCATATTGGTTTCATCCGAACTGGTGACCGCTACCAGCATATCGGCATCATCGGCTCCCGCCTCGCGCAGTACGCGAGGGTGAGAGCCATGTCCCTGGACGACACGCAGGTCGAACTTATCCTGCAGGCTGCGCAAACGGTCACCATTGGTATCAACCAGCGTAATATCATTGTTCTCGCCGACAAGGTTTTCCGCCAGCGTGCCGCCGACCTGGCCGGCGCCCAGAATAATAATCTTCATCTGCAGTGACCCATTAATTCCGACGTTTGATTAGCTTAGCGTAAAAGAAGCCATCACCTTCTTCCGGGCCCGGCAGATTTTGCTGCCCGGGGCTCGCCGGCGTACCGGTTGCATGAAGTTCAGCATCCGGGGTTCGTGCGAGGAAGGCGGAAATTTGCTGACTATTCTCTTCCGGCAGAATAGAACAGGTAGCGTAAACCAGCGTACCGCCTGGTTTCAGGTGCTCCCAGGTGGCATTCAGGATCTCGGCCTGCAGCTGGGCTAACTCGGCGATATCCCGATCCCGGCGCAGCCATTTGATATCCGGATGGCGGCGAATGACGCCGGTGGCGGAGCAGGGGGCATCCAGCAGAATACGATCGAACTGTTCGTTGCCACACCACTGCTCAGGGAAGCGACCATCGCCCTGTTTGACTTCGGCTTTCATGCCCAGCCGTTTCAGGTTGTCATAGACGCGTGACAGACGCTGTTCATCAATATCCACCGCCATGACCTGAGCCTGCGGGGCAACCTCCAGAATATGCGTCGTCTTGCCGCCCGGTGCGGCGCAAAGATCGAGAATGCGTTCGCCATTTTCCGGCAGCAGGTAGCGCATACAGCCCTGGGCCGAGGCATCCTGGACGGTGACCCAGCCTTCGGCAAAACCTGGCAACGCATGGACTGGGGCAGGGGTGGCCAGACGCACGGCGTCGGGATAGTCAGGGTGGGTGAAGCCCTCTAAGCCGGCCTCTTTAAGCAGAGCAAGCCATTCATCCCGGGAATGATGGTTGCGATTAACGCGCAGCCACATCGGCGGGCGCTGGTTGTTCGCATCGACGATCTCCTGCCACTGCTGCGGCCAGGCCTGCTGCAGGCGTTTCAGCAGCCATTTGGGATGAAGATAGCGGTTTTCATGCTCAGCAAATTCGACTAATAACGCTTCCTGCTGGCGCTGGAACTGGCGTAGCACGCCGTTGATCAGCCCTTTAAGCTGCGGGCGTTTAATGGCCACCGCGCCTTCTACCGTTTCCGCCAGTGCGGCATGCGGAGGAATACGGGTATAGAGCAACTGATAAAGCCCAACCATGATCAGAAAATGCACGGTGCGCTGTTTGCCGGTCATCGGACGCGCCATCAGCTTGTTGATAAGCCACTCAAGCTGACTGAGCGTACGCAATACGCCAAAGCACAGCTCCTGCAACAGCGCTTTGTCTTTATCGCTGACTTTCTGCTGCAGAGGGGGCAGAACGTTGCTCAAAGACTGACCTTGTTCTACCACTTGCTCGATAGCCTGGGCGGCCAGACTGCGTAAGTTTATTTTGTTTTTCATAAGCGCAAAAATAAAAATGCCCGGCTAACCCGGGCTTTTAAAGAGACAACCGTCAGGCGAGACGGGTACCAGGGATGAACCACTCCCGGCGGGAATTGAGTAAGTCCTGCGAGCTCATCGCTTTTTTACCCGCTGGCTGTAGTGATTCCAGACTGAGGATCCCATCACCCGTGGCGACCTGAATACCCTGTTTGGTTGCTGCCACTATTGTTCCCGGCTCGGCGTGCGTGGCTTCGGCAATAACCGATGCCCGCCAGACTTTGACTGGCTGCCCGTCAATCTCCAGCCAGCTCATTGGCCAAGGATTAAACGCCCGGATGCAACGTTCCAGCTGTGCAGCGGAAAGCGACCAGTCGATGCGGGCCTCTTCTTTACTCAGCTTCTCGGCATAACTGACGAGTGACTCGTCCTGGACTTCAGGCTGTGCCGTTCCGTTTGCCAGTTGCGCTAAGGTTGTCAGCAGTCCCTGTGGGCCGAGGCCGGCCAGCTTATCGTACAGGCTGCCGCTGGTATCCTCAGCGGTAATGGGGCAGGAAAGCTTATACAGCATGTCACCCGTATCAAGGCCGACGTCCATCTGCATGATGGTCACGCCGGTTTCGCTATCGCCCGCCCACAGCGAACGCTGGATCGGCGCGGCGCCACGCCAGCGCGGCAGCAGGGAGCCATGAACGTTGATGCAGCCCAGACGCGGCATCTCAAGCACCGCTTTTGGCAGGATCAGACCATACGCCACCACCACCATGATATCGGCGCCTAAATCGGCGACGAGCTGTTGGTTCTCCTGCGGACGAAGAGACGATGGCTGGAATACGGGGACGTCATGGGCTTCAGCCAGCACTTTTACCGGGCTCGGCATCAATTTTTTGCCGCGTCCCGCGGGACGGTCTGGCTGAGTAAACACGCCAACGATCTGATGTTCAGACGACAACAACGCGTCAAGATGACGCGCTGCAAAATCGGGGGTGCCGGCGAAAATGATACGTAGTGAATGTGACACGGTATTCCTTGTTATCAGGCACGGGAACGTAAACGATCCAGTTTCTCAACCTTCTGACGAATGCGCTGTTGTTTGAGCGGTGACAGATAGTCAATAAACAGTTTGCCAACCAGGTGATCCATTTCATGCTGGATACAGATCGCCAGCAGGCCATCGGCCTCCAGCTCAAACGGCTTACCGTCGCGATCCAGCGCACGGATCTTCACTTTTTCCGCACGGGGTACCAGAGCACGCTGTTCCGGAATGGACAAGCAGCCTTCTTCAATACCGGTTTCGCCGTCTTTTTCCAGCAGCTCCGGGTTGATTAACACCAGCCGCTCTTCACGATTTTCCGACACATCGATCACGATGATGCGCTGATGGATATCGACCTGGGTTGCGGCCAGACCGATGCCTTCCTCGGCGTACATGGTGTCGAACATATCATCGACGATACGCTGAATTTCCGCATTCACTTCTTTGACCGGCTCGGCGACTTTGCGAAGGCGCTCGTCCGGAATATGTAACACTTGCAAAACTGCCATAAAGTTCCAGAGTCGTATTCAGGAGTTGATAAGATTATTAGCTCTATTCTAGACAAAACCCCCTGCAATTGACAGTCTCACTGTCCAATCGCAAAGATTGTCAATGCCGCTTATGGCAGGGGGTAAGGATGACGCCCGACGAGATTTGGCTGCGGCTGATGAAGGTCAATAATTTGTATGGCGACAGGATGCTGGATATTGCGCAGCGGTTATGCGCAGCCGCTTTCGTGGATAGTGAAGCGCTACATGCCGTTGGGATGACCGCGGCGCAGGTGAAGCCATTTTTACGGTTTGACGAGCGAGAGCTTGACGAGACGCAGCGCTGGCTGGAACACCCGGATCATCATCTGTTACGGGCTGACGATCCGCGCTATCCGTTGCGGCTAAGGGCTATCGCTGATTACCCCGGCGCGTTGCTGGTCAGTGGCGACCCCGCCCTGCTTCACAGCGCGCAGCTTGCCGTTATTGGCAGCCGTTTGCACTCCTGGTATGGCGCCCGCTGGGGAAAACTGTTCAGCGAAACGCTGGCGCGTAGAGGGATCACCATCACCAGTGGGCTGGCGTTAGGCATTGATGGCGTTGCGCACCGCGGCGCGCTGGCCGCGGAGGGGAAAACCATCGCGGTGCTGGGCAACGGGCTGGAACAGGTTTATCCGCGGCGCCATGCAAACCTCGCCCAACAGATCATCGACAATGGCGGTACGCTGGTCTCTGAATTTCCACTCATTACGCCGCCGCTTCCCGCTCATTTTCCCCGACGTAACCGTATTATCAGCGGCTTAAGTTTGGGCGTGCTGGTGATTGAGGCGGCGTTGCGAAGCGGATCGCTGGTCACCGTCCGTTGCGCCCTGGAGCAGGGAAGAGATGTGTTCGCCCTGCCTGGCCCGATTGGTAATCCGGGATCTGAAGGTCCGCACTGGTTAATCAAGCAAGGCGCGGTACCGGTGACCTCGCCAGAGGATATCGTGGAGTACTGGCAAAACGAGCTGGCCTGGCTTACTGATACGTCTGATTCGATAAATAATTGCGCCGATCAGCCGTCTGTAGCATTGCCATTTCCGGAGCTCCTGGCTAACGTAGGAGATGAGGTAACACCTGTTGACGTTGTCGCTGAACGTGCCGGCCAATCTGTGCCAGTAACCGTAGCTCAGCTACTTGAACTGGAGTTAGCAGGCTGGATCGCAGCTGTACCCGGCGGCTATGTCCGATTAAGGAGGGCAAGCCATGTTCGACGTACTCATGTATTTGTTTGAAACTTACATCCATAACGAAGCAGAAATGCGCGTGGATCAGGACAAACTGACGCGGGATCTTACCGATGCAGGCTTTGAGCGGGAAGATATCTATAACGCGTTAATGTGGCTCGAGAAACTGGCTGATTATCAGGAAGGTCTCGTTGAACCCATGCAGCTCGCTTCCGACCCGCTGTCGCTTCGGGTGTATACCGAAGAGGAGTGCCAGCGTCTGGATGCCAGTTGCCGGGGATTTTTACTCTTCCTCGAGCAGATTCAGGTGTTGAACCTCGAAACGCGAGAAATGGTGATAGAGCGCGTCCTGGCGCTGGATACAGCAGAATTTGAACTGGAAGACCTGAAATGGGTCATCCTGATGGTACTGTTCAACATTCCGGGCTGTGAAAACGCCTATCAGCAAATGGAAGAATTACTCTTCGAAGTAAATGAAGGTATGCTGCATTAATCTTTTTGCAGCAACATCGAGTTGTTATGACCAAATCAGCACTGTTTTCGGTGCGTAAAAATGAGCCCTGCCCGCAGTGCGGGGCTGAACTGGTGATCCGTTCCGGGAAACATGGCCCGTTTCTCGGCTGTTCGCATTATCCGGACTGTGACTATATCCGTCCCCTGAAAAGTCAGGCGGACGGTCATATCGTTAAGGTGCTGGAGGGACAGGAGTGCCCATCTTGCGGCGCTGTCATGGTGTTACGCCAGGGGCGCTTTGGTATGTTTATCGGCTGCAGTCGCTATCCCGAATGCGAGCATACCGAGCTGATTGATAAACCCGATGAGACCGCTATCGCCTGTCCGCAATGCGGACAAGGGCATCTGGTCCAGCGTCGCTCTCGTTTCGGTAAAACCTTTCATTCCTGCGATCGCTACCCTGATTGCCAGTTCGTTATCAATTTTAAACCGGTAGCGGGCGAATGCCCTGAATGCCATTACCCGCTGTTAATTGAAAAGAAGACGGCGCAGGGGCTCAGACGCTTCTGTGCCAGTAAACAATGTGGAAAGCCGATCCCGGCGGAATAAATCAGTGAACAATAACCTGCCCTCAGAAACCGTCGCACATGCCGTGGCGGTACTGAAAAATGAACATGTCATCGCCTACCCCACAGAAGCCGTTTTTGGCGTTGGCTGCGATCCAGACAGCGAAACGGCCGTCATGCGTCTGCTGGAGCTGAAGCAGCGTCCTGTTGACAAGGGATTGATCCTTATCGCCGCCAGCTTTGAGCAGTTGAAGCCTTATGTTGATGATTCACGGTTAAGTGACTCGCAGCGGGACGCTATCTTTTCCTGCTGGCCGGGACCGGTGACGTTTGTATTCCCGGCGCGTCCTGAAACGCCGCGCTGGCTGACGGGGCGTTTTGATTCGCTGGCCGTACGCGTGACCAACCATCCGCTGGTGATTGAATTGTGCGAAGCTTACGGAAAACCGCTGGTCTCGACGAGCGCCAATCTCACCGGGCAACCACCGTGTCGTACCACCGCAGAGGTTCATGCTCAGTTTGGTGACAGCTTCCCGGTTGTGGATGGCGCCACAGGTGGACGGCAAAATCCATCTGAAATCCGTGATGCCCTGACGGGTAAACTGTTCCGCCAGGGGTGAACCATGGAAACCTATGCCGTTTTTGGTAATCCGATCGCGCACAGCAAATCGCCTTCTATTCATCAGCTGTTTGCCCGCCAGTTAGGGATTACTCATCCTTATGGACGTGTGCTGGCGCCGCTGGACGATTTTGTCTCTTCTCTGAATCAGTTCTTTGCAGAAGGAGGAAAGGGGGCCAACGTCACCGTTCCTTTTAAAGAGGAAGCTTTTGCGCGCGCGGACGAGCTGACAGAACGCGCTGCGCTGGCGGGAGCAGTAAATACCCTGAAACGCCTGGAAGATGGCCGTTTACTGGGGGACAACACCGACGGTATTGGCCTCCTGAGCGATCTGGAACGCCTGGGGTTCATTAAGCCGCGCCAGCGGATCCTGCTGGTAGGTGCTGGTGGCGCATCACGCGGGGTTCTTTTGCCGCTTCTGTCGCTGGGATGTGCCGTCACGATCGTGAATCGAACCTATTCTCGTGCCCATGAGTTAGCCACTCTCTTCGCCCATACCGGTAGCGTCAGCGCAAGAGAGATGGATACCTTATCCGGGGAGACATTCGATCTGATCATCAATGCGACGTCCAGTGGAATAGACGGTGATGTACCGGCTATCCCGGCATCTGTTGTCCACGCTGACGTGTATTGCTATGACATGTTTTACCAGAAAGGGCCAACACCGTTTCTTCACTGGTGCCAGCAGTATGGCGCAGTCCACTGTGCTGATGGGCTGGGAATGCTGGTGGCGCAAGCCGCCCATGCTGTTCTGCTATGGCACGGCGTCCTGCCGGCTATCGCTCCGGTCATCGAAACGCTGCAGCAGGAACTGAATGCATGAATCAGGCGATTCAGTTTCCTGACCGGGAATCATGGGATGCCGAACGGCAGGGTGTGGTTTTTCCTGTGCTGGTCAATGGGATGCAATTAACCTGCGCAATTTCAGGACAGAGCCTGCAGCAGCGTTTTGGTGCAGAGGGGCCAGCGCAGTGGCTGGCCGCCTTCCAGGAACATCGTTGGGATCTAGAGGAAGAGGTGGAAGCATTGATCCGCGATGGTCAAGAAGATGCTCAGGGCTGGATCTGGTTATCCTGATCCAGGTATTCATTTTTCCATTTCACATAGTTATTTGCTGAATACTTCAGTCCTTCCCGTTCCGTCTCCGTCAGGGGGCGGATCTGTTTGACCGGATTGCCAAAGTAAAGGTAGCCGCTTTCCAGTTGTTTGTTCTGCGGTACCAAACTGCCTGCACCAATCATGACGTCATCGCCAACGACGACACCATCTAATAAGATCGAACCCATACCAACCAGCACGCGGTTGCCGATAGTGCAGCCGTGCAGCATCACTTTATGACCAACAGTTACATCCTCACCAATGATCAGCGGATTTCCCTCCGGCTTATAAGAGGACTTATGGGTCACATGGAGAACGCTACCGTCCTGAATATTGCTGCGTTGACCTATCGATACATAGTTGACGTCGCCGCGAATGGCCACCAGAGGCCAGACGCTGACATCATCGGCAATTCTGACATCACCGATGACAACGCTGGATGCGTCAATCATGACGCGAAGACCGATTTGTGGGAAAAATGCTTTATAGGGGCGCAGCTGAGCAGACATATAGACCTCAAAATACCGGAATGTAAGAAGACTTTGGTGGCTTTTATCTCCCTGTGCAACCCCTGAAAACGGTGAAAATTGAGCAAATCGTGCAATTACGCGACGAAAAGGGTGAAAAATCACCATTCAGAAAAAAAGATCGAAAAAAGGCTTGTGCAAAAAAATGGGATCCCTATAATGCGCTCCCACTGACACGGCAGATGTGAATCACTTCACACAAACAGCCGGTTCGGTTGAAGAGAAAAATCCTGAAATTCAGGGTTGACTCTGAAAGAGGAAAGCGTAATATACGCCACCTCGCGACAGAGCGCTAAAGCGCGTCGCAACTGCTCTTTAACAATTTATCAGACAATCTGTGTGGGCACTCAAAGTGACATGGATTCTTAACGTCCTCGGACGAAAAATGAATACCAAGTCTCTGAGTGAACATACGTAATTCATTACGAAGTTTAATTCACGAGCATCAAACTTAAATTGAAGAGTTTGATCATGGCTCAGATTGAACGCTGGCGGCAGGCCTAACACATGCAAGTCGAGCGGTAGCACAGAGAGCTTGCTCTCGGGTGACGAGCGGCGGACGGGTGAGTAATGTCTGGGAAACTGCCTGATGGAGGGGGATAACTACTGGAAACGGTAGCTAATACCGCATAACGTCGCAAGACCAAAGTGGGGGACCTTCGGGCCTCATGCCATCAGATGTGCCCAGATGGGATTAGCTAGTAGGTGGGGTAACGGCTCACCTAGGCGACGATCCCTAGCTGGTCTGAGAGGATGACCAGCCACACTGGAACTGAGACACGGTCCAGACTCCTACGGGAGGCAGCAGTGGGGAATATTGCACAATGGGCGCAAGCCTGATGCAGCCATGCCGCGTGTGTGAAGAAGGCCTTCGGGTTGTAAAGCACTTTCAGCGGGGAGGAAGGCGGTGAGGTTAATAACCTCATCGATTGACGTTACCCGCAGAAGAAGCACCGGCTAACTCCGTGCCAGCAGCCGCGGTAATACGGAGGGTGCAAGCGTTAATCGGAATTACTGGGCGTAAAGCGCACGCAGGCGGTCTGTCAAGTCGGATGTGAAATCCCCGGGCTCAACCTGGGAACTGCATTCGAAACTGGCAGGCTAGAGTCTTGTAGAGGGGGGTAGAATTCCAGGTGTAGCGGTGAAATGCGTAGAGATCTGGAGGAATACCGGTGGCGAAGGCGGCCCCCTGGACAAAGACTGACGCTCAGGTGCGAAAGCGTGGGGAGCAAACAGGATTAGATACCCTGGTAGTCCACGCTGTAAACGATGTCGATTTGGAGGTTGTGCCCTTGAGGCGTGGCTTCCGGAGCTAACGCGTTAAATCGACCGCCTGGGGAGTACGGCCGCAAGGTTAAAACTCAAATGAATTGACGGGGGCCCGCACAAGCGGTGGAGCATGTGGTTTAATTCGATGCAACGCGAAGAACCTTACCTGGTCTTGACATCCACAGAACTTTCCAGAGATGGATTGGTGCCTTCGGGAACTGTGAGACAGGTGCTGCATGGCTGTCGTCAGCTCGTGTTGTGAAATGTTGGGTTAAGTCCCGCAACGAGCGCAACCCTTATCCTTTGTTGCCAGCGGTTCGGCCGGGAACTCAAAGGAGACTGCCAGTGATAAACTGGAGGAAGGTGGGGATGACGTCAAGTCATCATGGCCCTTACGACCAGGGCTACACACGTGCTACAATGGCATATACAAAGAGAAGCGACCTCGCGAGAGCAAGCGGACCTCATAAAGTATGTCGTAGTCCGGATTGGAGTCTGCAACTCGACTCCATGAAGTCGGAATCGCTAGTAATCGTAGATCAGAATGCTACGGTGAATACGTTCCCGGGCCTTGTACACACCGCCCGTCACACCATGGGAGTGGGTTGCAAAAGAAGTAGGTAGCTTAACCTTCGGGAGGGCGCTTACCACTTTGTGATTCATGACTGGGGTGAAGTCGTAACAAGGTAACCGTAGGGGAACCTGCGGTTGGATCACCTCCTTACCTTAAAGAACCTGCCTTTGTAGTGCTCACACAGATTGTTTGATAAATGATAAATTTCAAAATGTACTGCGAAGTGCATTGTGAAATTTTGCTCTTTAAAAATCTGGATCAAGCTGAAAATTGAAACGACACACTGTTTAAGTGTGTTCGAGTCTCTCAAATTTTCGCAATCTGAAGACATCTTCGGGTTGTGAGGTTAAGCGACTAAGCGTACACGGTGGATGCCCTGGCAGTCAGAGGCGATGAAGGACGTGCTAATCTGCGAAAAGCGTCGGTAAGGTGATATGAACCGTTATAACCGGCGATGTCCGAATGGGGAAACCCAGTGCAATTCGTTGCACTATCGTTAACTGAATACATAGGTTAACGAGGCGAACCGGGGGAACTGAAACATCTAAGTACCCCGAGGAAAAGAAATCAACCGAGATTCCCCCAGTAGCGGCGAGCGAACGGGGAGCAGCCCAGAGTCTGAATCAGCTTGTGTGTTAGTGGAACGGTCTGGAAAGTCCGACGGTACAGGGTGATAGTCCCGTACACCAAAATGCACAGGTTGTGAACTCGAAGAGTAGGGCGGGACACGTGGTATCCTGTCTGAATATGGGGGGACCATCCTCCAAGGCTAAATACTCCTGACTGACCGATAGTGAACCAGTACCGTGAGGGAAAGGCGAAAAGAACCCCGGCGAGGGGAGTGAAAAAGAACCTGAAACCGTGTACGTACAAGCAGTGGGAGCACCTTCGGGTGTGACTGCGTACCTTTTGTATAATGGGTCAGCGACTTATATTCTGTAGCAAGGTTAACCGTATAGGGGAGCCGCAGGGAAACCGAGTCTTAACTGGGCGTTAAGTTGCAGGGTATAGACCCGAAACCCGGTGATCTAGCCATGGGCAGGTTGAAGGTTGGGTAACACTAACTGGAGGACCGAACCGACTAATGTTGAAAAATTAGCGGATGACTTGTGGCTGGGGGTGAAAGGCCAATCAAACCGGGAGATAGCTGGTTCTCCCCGAAAGCTATTTAGGTAGCGCCTCGTGAACTCATCTTCGGGGGTAGAGCACTGTTTCGGCTAGGGGGTCATCCCGACTTACCAACCCGATGCAAACTACGAATACCGAAGAATGTTATCACGGGAGACACACGGCGGGTGCTAACGTCCGTCGTGAAGAGGGAAACAACCCAGACCGCCAGCTAAGGTCCCAAAGTCATGGTTAAGTGGGAAACGATGTGGGAAGGCACAGACAGCCAGGATGTTGGCTTAGAAGCAGCCATCATTTAAAGAAAGCGTAATAGCTCACTGGTCGAGTCGGCCTGCGCGGAAGATGTAACGGGGCTAAACCATGCACCGAAGCTGCGGCAGCGACGCTTATGCGTTGTTGGGTAGGGGAGCGTTCTGTAAGCCTGCGAAGGTGGCCTGTGAGGGTTGCTGGAGGTATCAGAAGTGCGAATGCTGACATAAGTAACGATAAAGCGGGTGAAAAGCCCGCTCGCCGGAAGACCAAGGGTTCCTGTCCAACGTTAATCGGGGCAGGGTGAGTCGACCCCTAAGGCGAGGCCGAAAGGCGTAGTCGATGGGAAACAGGTTAATATTCCTGTACTTGGTGTTACTGCGAAGGGGGGACGGAGAAGGCTATGTTAGCCGGGCGACGGTTGTCCCGGTTTAAGCATGTAGGCGGAGGTTCCAGGTAAATCCGGTACCTTTTAACGCTGAGGTGTGATGACGAGGCACTACGGTGCTGAAGTAACAAATGCCCTGCTTCCAGGAAAAGCCTCTAAGCATCAGGTAACATTAAATCGTACCCCAAACCGACACAGGTGGTCAGGTAGAGAATACCAAGGCGCTTGAGAGAACTCGGGTGAAGGAACTAGGCAAAATGGTGCCGTAACTTCGGGAGAAGGCACGCTGGTGTGTAGGTGAAGTCCCTGCGGATGGAGCTGAGACCAGTCGAAGATACCAGCTGGCTGCAACTGTTTATTAAAAACACAGCACTGTGCAAACACGAAAGTGGACGTATACGGTGTGACGCCTGCCCGGTGCCGGAAGGTTAATTGATGGGGTTATCCGTAAGGAGAAGCTCTTGATCGAAGCCCCGGTAAACGGCGGCCGTAACTATAACGGTCCTAAGGTAGCGAAATTCCTTGTCGGGTAAGTTCCGACCTGCACGAATGGCGTAATGATGGCCAGGCTGTCTCCACCCGAGACTCAGTGAAATTGAACTCGCTGTGAAGATGCAGTGTACCCGCGGCAAGACGGAAAGACCCCGTGAACCTTTACTATAGCTTGACACTGAACATTGAGCCTTGATGTGTAGGATAGGTGGGAGGCTTTGAAGCGTGGACGCCAGTCTGCGTGGAGCCAACCTTGAAATACCACCCTTTAATGTTTGATGTTCTAACGTAGGCCCCTGACCGGGGTTGCGGACAGTGTCTGGTGGGTAGTTTGACTGGGGCGGTCTCCTCCCAAAGAGTAACGGAGGAGCACGAAGGTTAGCTAATCCTGGTCGGACATCAGGAGGTTAGTGCAATGGCATAAGCTAGCTTGACTGCGAGCGTGACGGCGCGAGCAGGTGCGAAAGCAGGTCATAGTGATCCGGTGGTTCTGAATGGAAGGGCCATCGCTCAACGGATAAAAGGTACTCCGGGGATAACAGGCTGATACCGCCCAAGAGTTCATATCGACGGCGGTGTTTGGCACCTCGATGTCGGCTCATCACATCCTGGGGCTGAAGTAGGTCCCAAGGGTATGGCTGTTCGCCATTTAAAGTGGTACGCGAGCTGGGTTTAGAACGTCGTGAGACAGTTCGGTCCCTATCTGCCGTGGGCGCTGGAGAATTGAGGGGGGCTGCTCCTAGTACGAGAGGACCGGAGTGGACGCATCACTGGTGTTCGGGTTGTCATGCCAATGGCACTGCCCGGTAGCTAAATGCGGAAGAGATAAGTGCTGAAAGCATCTAAGCACGAAACTTGCCCCGAGATGAGTTCTCCCTGAGACTTTAAGTCTCCTGAAGGAACGTTGAAGACGACGACGTTGATAGGCCGGGTGTGTAAGCGCAGCGATGCGTTGAGCTAACCGGTACTAATGAACCGTGAGGCTTAACCTTACAACGCCGAAGATGTTTTGGCGGATTTGAGAGAATTTTCAGCTCTGATACAGATTAATCGATGCGTCCGTGAGACGTGTTGATAAAACAGAATTTGCCTGGCGGCGATAGCGCGGTGGTCCCACCTGACCCCATGCCGAACTCAGAAGTGAAACGCCGTAGCGCCGATGGTAGTGTGGGGTCTCCCCATGTGAGAGTAGGGAACTGCCAGGCATCAAATTTAGCGTGCTGATATGGCTCAGTTGGTAGAGCGCACCCTTGGTAAGGGTGAGGTCCCCAGTTCGACTCTGGGTATCAGCACCACTTTTTAGGTTAAAGTTCGGCACGTTGTAAAGAATTTGCCTGGCGACAATAGCGCGGCGGTCCCACCTGACCCCATGCCGAACTCAGAAGTGAAACGTCGTAGCGCCGATGGTAGTGTGGGGTCTCCCCATGTGAGAGTAGGGAATCGCCAGGCATCAAATAAAGCAAAAGGCCCAGTCGAAAGACTGGGCCTTTTGCTTTTGTTATATCTGTTGTTTGCCGATGAGCGCTCTCCGGAGCAGGACAAATCCGCCGGGAGCGGATTTGAACGTTGCGCAGCAACGGCCGGAGGGTAGCGGGCAGGACGCCCGCCATCATTCCCAGGCATCAAATAAAACGAAAGGCTCAGTCGGAAGACCGGGCTTTTTTGTTTTTTGCGGCCAGACGCGCCGCCAGCTCCCCCGGTGGCGCTGCGCTTACCGGGGCTACAGACCCCGTAGCCCGGAAAAGGTGCGCAGCACCGCCTCCGGGGAAAGCAGCGGTCATATCAACGTAAATGAAAGGCCCAGTCGTGTGACTGGGCCTTTTGTCTTTCTGGCGACTGAGCCGAAGGGAACGCCTCCAGGCTGAGCATTTGTGGAGCGGAGTTGCTAACGAGTCAGCGCCACGATACCTAACGTGAGACCGGCAACCGCTGCGGCCCCACCAGCGATCGCACCAGCCGTTTCCCAGTTGTCCTGTGTTGTGCCTTTCATACAGGTATTGGTGTGGACTAAGCGGCCTTGCGAGTCATAAACCGGCACGCAAGGAGAGTCATGGGCACAGCCTGCCAGCAGAGAGGCCAGCAGCGCCACGATTAAATACTTTTTCATGATATTACCTCTGGATAATCCGCAGGGTTGTACTGAGAGCCAGTGCAGAACGGAATGGCTTATTTTATCACCGCGGATTGTCCGGCCCGGATGCCGAAATCATCTCAATTTATGAGCCGCGTAAATATCGTGAAGATAAGCCCGGGAATATGCAGAAAAGATGGAGAGAAAGATTGTGATTCAGCGATGCTGCGTGCGATGGCGGTTGCCAGACTGCGGGGAGTTTAGTTTAGCTGGCGACCAATATTCCATGCAAAAAAAAGCGCCCGGAGGGGGCGCCTTCAAGACATAGCCGAATTATTCAGCGTGCCGGGTAAAGCGTCGCCTAACGACCACGAAGAACACCGGGACAAAGAAAATCGCCAGCAGTGTCGCGGTAAGCATCCCGCCCATCACGCCGGTGCCCACTGCATTCTGAGCCCCGCTACCGGCACCATGGCTAATCACCAGCGGCATAACCCCGAGGATAAAAGCCAGAGATGTCATAAGAATAGGGCGCAGACGCATCCGCGATGCCTCCAGCGTGGCCTCAATGATCCCTTTCCCTTCTTTCTCCATCAGATCCTTGGCGAACTCAACGATCAGGATCGCATTCTTTGCCGACAAACCGATCGTAGTCAAAAGACCGACCTGGAAGTAAACGTCATTATTCAGCCCACGCAGCGTGGCCGCTAACAGCGCGCCAATGACCCCCAGCGGAACCACTAACATGACTGAGAAGGGGATCGACCAGCTCTCATACAGCGCTGCCAGGCACAGGAAGACGACGATCAATGAGATGGCATAAAGTGCAGGCGCCTGGTTGCCGGAGAGCCGTTCCTGGTAAGACATCCCGGTCCAGTCGTAACCGATGCCGCTCGGCAGTTTACTGGCCAGTTGTTCCATCAGGGCCATGGCTTCCCCGGTACTTTTTCCTGGCGAGGCTTCACCGAGGATCTCCATGGACGGCAAGCCGTTGTAGCGCTCCAGACGCGGCGAGCCATATATCCAGCGTGAAGTGACAAAGGCGGAGAACGGAACCATTTCGCCGTTGGCGCTACGAACGTACATGTTGTTAATGTCGCTCGGCAGCATACGGAAATGGGCATCAGCCTGGACGTACACTTTTTTCACGCGGCCGCGGTCGATAAAGTCATTGACATAGTACCCCCCCAGCGCCGCAGATATCGTTTCATTGATATCGGAGAGGGATACGCCCAGCGCCTGCGCTTTTTCCTGATCGACATCCAGTTTGAACTGCGGCGTATCTTCCAGCCCATTGGGCCGTACCCGGACCAGCTGATCCGGATGCTGTTTCACCATACCGAGCAGTTGGTTTCGCGCCTGGGTCAGGGCGGTATGGCCAAGTCCACCCTGGTCGATCAGCTCAAAGTCGAAGCCGGTGGCGGTACCCAGCTCAATAATGGCCGGCATGTTGAACGGGAAAACCATGGCGTCTTTTATCTGGCTGAAGGCCACGGTGGCCCGTTTAATAATCGACTCAACGTTGTTTTCATCACCGCTACGCGCTTCCCAGGGTTTCAGGCTGACAAACGCCATGCCGGAGTTTTGCCCCTGGCCGCTGAAGCTGAAGCCGTTAACGGTAAAGACGCTTTCAACATTGGCCTTCTCGTTATGCAGATAGTAGTCGGTTACGGTATCCAGCACCTTCTGCGTGCGCTCCTGGGTAGCGCCGGAAGGCAGCTGGATCATGGTCAGGAAGACGCCTTGATCCTCGTCGGGCAGAAAGGACGTGGGCAAACGCATGAACAACACGGCCATCCCCACGACTATCACCAGGTAGATCACCAGATAACGGCCTGTTCCACGCAGAATGCCGCTAACGCTGTTGGTATAGTGATTGACGCTCTGGTCAAAGCGGGCGTTAAACCAGCCGAAAAATCCTTTTTTCTCATGGTGTTCGGCTGAGGCTGGCTTCAACAACGTGGCGCAGAGCGCCGGCGTCAGTACCAGCGCAACCAGCACGGAGAGCGCCATGGCGGAGACGATAGTGATCGAAAACTGACGATAAATCGCGCCAGTCGAGCCGCCGAAAAAGGCCATCGGGACGAATACCGCAGAGAGCACCATGGCGATACCCACCAGCGCCCCCTGGATCTGCGACATCGACTTTTCTGTCGCTTCTTTTGGCGAGAGCTTCTCCTCAACCATTACACGTTCGACGTTTTCCACCACCACGATGGCGTCATCGACCAACAGGCCTATCGCCAGCACCATGCCAAACATCGTCAGGGTGTTGATGGAGTAGCCAAACATCGACAGTACCGCAAAGGTACCCAACAGCACGACAGGAACGGCAATCGTCGGAATGAGCGTTGCGCGCATGTTCTGCAGAAACAGATACATGACAAGAAAGACGAGGATAATTGCCTCAAAGAGCGTTTTAACCACTTCGTGGATGGAGATTTTGACGAAAGGGGTCGTATCGTACGGATAGACAACCTTCATCCCCTGAGGGAAGTAGGGCTGTAGCTCGGCCAGCTTCGCTTTAATCGCGGTGGCAGTATCCAGCGCGTTGGCGCCGGTCGCAAGCTTAATACCCAGACCAGAGGCGGGTTTACCGTTAATTCTCGCGACGACGTTGTAGTTTTCTCCCCCCAGCTCAATGCGGGCGACGTCTTTCAGATGGACGACCGAACCATCGGCATTGACCCGGAGTGTAACCTTGCCAAACTCCTGCGGATCTTTAAGCCGCGTCTGAGCGATGATCGACGCGTTCAGTTGCTGACCTTTCAGCGCCGGCGTACCGCCCAACTGACCCGCGGCGATCTGATCGTTCTGAACCTTCAGCGCATTGATGACGTCGACCGGCGTGAGGTTGTATTTATTCAGCAAATTGCCGTCCAGCCAGACGCGCATGGCGTACTGCGCGCCGAACAGCTGCACATCGCCCACGCCGTTGAGGCGGCTGATAGGGTCTTTCACGTTGGAGGCGACATAGTCAGAAATATCGTCCTGGGTGGTGGCCGGGTTATCAGAGATAAAGCCGGCAACCAGCAGGAAGCTGCTGCTGGATTTTTCGACGCTAATCCCTTGCTGCTGTACTTCCTGAGGCAGCAGCGGCGTAGCCAACTGCAGTTTGTTTTGCACCTGCACCTGGGCGATATCCGGATCGGTGCCGGACTTAAAGGTGAGCGTAATGGTTACCGAGCCAGCGGAGTCGCTGGTTGACGACATATACATCAGGTTGTCGATACCGTTCATATTCTGTTCGATAACCTGAGTGACCGTATCCTGCACGGTTTGGGCATCCGCACCCGGGTAGGTGGCGGAGATCGCCACCGCAGGGGGCGCAATCGTCGGATACTGCGCTATCGGTAGCTGCAGGATGGCCAGGCCGCCGGCAATCATCATAATGATGGCCAGCACCCAGGCGAAGACCGGTCGATGGATAAAAAACTTAGACATGGCTGAGTATCCTTATTGTGCGGCCGGTGCCGCACGCTCCGCTTCCGCTTTGACGGTGACGCCTGGACGGACTTTCTGTAAGCCGCTGACAATCACTTTATCGCCCGGCTTCAGCCCGCTGGTGATGAGCCATTTATCGCCAACGGCCTGAGTCGCGACCACTTCCCGGGTTTCAACCTGGTTTTTGTCATTCACCAACATCACGGAGGCATCGCCCCGCGGCGTGCGGGTCACTCCCTGCTGCGGCACCAGGATGGCCTGCGGATCGACACCTTCGTCTATGCGAGCACGGACGAACATCCCCGGCAGCAGGGCATGCTGCGGGTTAGGGAAGATAGCGCGTAGCGTGATAGAGCCCGTGCTTTCATCGACAGTGACGTCAGAGAACTGCAGCGACCCTTTAAGCGGATAGGCCTGGCCGTTCTCCATCACCAGCTCAACGCTTTTTGTATCACCGCCGCGCTGCAGGCTTTCCTGCTTAAGGCGCATAAAGTCATTGCTGGACTCCGTCACGTCGACATAGATGGGGTCGAGCTGCTGGACGGTGGCCAGGGCATCCGACTGACCGTTGGTGACCAGCGCGCCCTCGGTGACGCTCGATTTGCCGATGCGCCCGCTTATGGGGGAGGTCACTTTGGTGTAGGCCAGGTTGATACGGGCGGTGTCTACGGCGGCTTTGGTGGCGATGACGTCGGCGTCGGCCTGGCGTGCGGTGGCCACCGCCTGATCGTATTCCTGCTGGCTGATATATTTGGTACCCAGCAGTGGAACGTAGCGTTTCACCGTCAAATGGGCGATGGCGGCTGCGGCTTCGGCCTTGGCCTCATCGCCTTTCGCGCTGTTCCAGGCGGCCTGATAGGTTGCCGGATCGATCTGATAGAGCGACTGACCTGCTTCGACATCACTTCCTTCAACAAAGTTACGCTTCAGGATGATACCGCTCACCTGGGGGCGGACTTCCGCCACGCGAAAAGCAGAAGTGCGGCCTGGCAGTTCGGTGGTGACCGACAACGGCGCACTGTTCACGACATGGACCGTCACCTGCGGCGCCTGTGCATGGGGTTGCGGGTTGCCCGAATTATCGCAGCCGGTAAGCAACAAGGCAGAGATAATTAAACCGGATAAAAGTGTCACTCTGGCGTGAGTTGTCATTGCGGTTCCTTATAGATTACGTGCCAAATTCGGCGGCGAATCTGTGAAAGAAAGAGGGAATCAAAAAGCAGTTTGCCATCCTACAAATAAACGCCATTGGATGTAAGAGATACTTATTTTTAAGCAATCAGCAAGGCACGCAAAAACAAAAAAATGGCCGATCTGTTTTTACTATTTATCTTAATTGTAAAACATAATAAACAGACATTGTTTTAATGAATGAGTTGGCTATTAATATTCATTAAGGTGATTCGTTGGTTTTCTACATCAGAATTAGCTTGTCTGCATTTTTGCTAAATAATATTATGCACCGAATGTTAGATTAAGGGATCTTCAGAAAAATCTATATTGCCTGTTAATCGGGAACTGAGATCTTATATGGCGAGAAAAACCAAAGAGGAGGCGCTGCGCACGCGGCAGCTCCTGATTGAGTCCGCGATCCAGCAGTTCGCCCTGCGGGGGGTGATCAATACGACCCTGACGGATATCGCTGATGCGGCGGGGGTGACTCGCGGTGCCGTATACTGGCATTTTGCCAGTAAGACCGAGTTGTTTAATGAGATGTGGCAGCAGCAGCCGCCGCTCAGGGATTTGATTCAGCAAAACCTGGCGACAAGGAATGAGCAGGAGCCCTTAAAAGATTTGCGCCAGCGATTTATTGCCGGCCTGCGCTATATTGCTGAGAATCCTCGCCAGCGTGCCCTGATGCAAATCCTTTATCAACGCTGTGAGTTTGCCAGCGATATGTTATCGGAGAGCGAAATTCGCCAACGCATTGGATTTAACTATTCCGTTATTGGCGGCATTCTGCAGCGCTGTGTGCGTAACAATATATTGCCAGCCGAAACAAATATCGACGTGATATTAATTGTTTTACATAGCGCCTTTTCCGGCTTGATTAAAAACTGGCTGCTTGAACCGCAACGCTTCGATCTGTATCAGCAGGCACCTGCGCTGGTGGATAATATTATGGCGGTGGTCTGTGCTGCTCGTTTATCGCAGGAGCCTGTACTGCGGGTAGTGAATCAGTAATGTGTTTTGTCGGCGCAGATAATAAAAAAGGCGCTTCCCCATGCCGAAGAGCGCCTTTTATATCAAGCAAGCAACTGACTAGTATCAGTTCATGCCGTATTTTTTCAGTTTTTTACGCAGTGTACCGCGGTTGATGCCCATCATCAGGGCTGCGCGGGTCTGGTTACCACGGGTGTATTGCATCACCATGTCCAACAGGGGCTGTTCAACTTCAGCCAGTACCAGCTCATACAGGTCATTCACATCCTGACCGTTCAGTTGAGCAAAATAGTTCTTCAGTGCCTGTTTAACCGAGTCACGCAGGGGTTTTTGAGTTACCTGATCCTGAGAGTTAACGGTAGAAACGGTCAGTACGTCAGAATTTACGCGTTGTTCGAACATAGTTCTGTCAGCTCTTTATTTCTATTACGCAAAATTTTCGAAGTATGCCTCCAACGCCTCCAGCTGTTCGCTGGCATCCTCAATGGCGTTGAATGTGCGCCGAAACTGGTCATCTGGAGCATGTTCCTGAAGATACCAGGAGACGTGTTTACGCGCGATTCGGTACCCTTTTGCCTGACCGTAAAAGTCATGCAATTCCCGAACGTGCGCACAAAGCAAGCGCTTAACCTCTGCCAGTGGCAGCGGGGGCAGCAGCTCTCCAGTGTCCAGATAATGCTGGATTTCCCGAAAGATCCAGGGTCTTCCCTGAGCTGCACGGCCTATCATCAGGGCATCAGCCCCTGTATAGTCGAGCACAGCTCTGGCTTTAAGCGGGTCAGTAATGTCACCATTCGCGATAATCGGAATGGAAACTTTCTGCTTAACTGCCCGAATACTGTCGTACTCAGCGTCTCCGTTAAACAAGCAGGCGCGGGTGCGTCCGTGAATAGTCAGAGCCTGAATGCCACACTCTTCGGCCAGTTGGGCAATCTCTACGCAGTTACGGTGTTCCGGTTCCCAACCGGTGCGAATCTTGAGAGTCACAGGAACGTCCACCGCGTTGACGACCGCCGTCAGGATTGACTTCACCTGCTCGGGGTACTGCAAGAGGGCTGAACCTGCAAGCTTGCGATTCACCTTTTTCGCCGGGCATCCCATATTGATATCTATAATCTGGGCGCCACTTTCCACGTTAATCCGCGCGGCTGCAGCCATCTCTTCCGGTACGCTACCGGCGATTTGCACGGTACGAATACCGGGCTCATCAATATGCACCATCCGTAAACGGGACTTGTCGCTCTCCCACACCTGTGGATTAGAGGACATCATCTCGGAAACGGTTAAACCCGCTCCCATCTCATAGCACAGCGTCCGGAATGGTCTGTCAGTAATGCCAGCCATGGGCGCTGCGATCAGGCGATTTCTGAGCTGGTGGTGTCCGATGCGCATGAGTTAAGAAATGACCATACTGTGACTGCAAGGCGGCGTATATTACGCATTTTTTGCACGAGATGAAAGGCCAAACTTTGAGCAATCCTCTGTTGCAGATCAATGAATCCGGGACTAGCGTAAAAGCGATGAATAAATACTTATATTAATCATTACTTTAATTGATGATGGGTAATTTGTGTCCATTTATAAAATCGTAAAACTTCTCGATTTTTCTTAGATAAACTCGCTGCCTGACGGCATAAAACGCTGTTTTTGTAGCCAAAAAAGTACTCTGTAGTGCGATCTGCCTCTCATTTCCAGGCATTATTTGGTGGCTACTGGAAACAAAAATGCGGCCCGCAGGCCGCATTGTGCTTAGTTTTTCCGGCCGGTGATCCGGCACCACTCCTCTTTCTCCACCACCGGGTCGAGGGTGAAGAGCGGGGCGTAGGCTTCGCAGACGCTTTCCGCCTGGCTTGCCAGAATGCCGGAAAGGCCCAGCAGGCCGCCTGTAACCGGCAGGACGCTGATTAATGGGGCCAGCTCACGTAACGGGCCCGCGAGGATGTTTGCGACCACGACATCGGCTTTCATGGCTTCTGGCTGATCCTGCGGCAGATACAATTCAAGACGCTCGGAGACGCCGTTACGCTGGGCGTTATCACGGCTGGCCTGGATGGCCTGTGGGTCGATATCAATCCCGATAGCTTTAGCGGCACCCAGTTTCAGGGCGGCGATCGCCAGGATGCCGGAACCGCAGCCAAAATCGATAACGGTTTTGCCCTGCAGGTCGAGGCCGTCGAGCCACTGCAGACACATGGCGGTAGTGGGATGAGTGCCGGTACCAAAAGCCAGTCCCGGATCAAGCATCACGTTGACCGCGTTCTCATCGGGGACATCGCGCCAGCTCGGACAAATCCACAGGCGCTCACCGAAACGCATCGGGTGGAAGTTATCCATCCACTCGCGCTCCCAGTCTTTATCTTCCAGCTGTTCAATTTTATGCGCAAAGCCGGCGCCGAGCAGCGGATGCTGCTCCAGTTGGGCAACGACCGCTTTCATATCGGTTTCGGCATCGAACAGGCCGATCACGTCGGTATCGCCCCACAGCCGGGTTTCCCCGGGCAACGGCTCAAATACCGGCGTATCGTGCGTATCCTGGAAGGTGATGGAGACCGATCCGGCCTCCATCAGCGCATCGCTAAGATCTTCTGCGTTCGCGCCGGTAGTATTTAGTTTCAGTTGGATCCATGGCATAGCAAAACTCTTTATTTATCAGTAGTCATCACAGGGGCTGGCGGGACGGGTTGGCCGAAACGGTTCCCGACGACAAAAGCCAACAAACTTAGCAGTAGCGAGGGCACGATAGGATGGAAGCCCAGGAACTGAATATGAAACGTCGCGAGCACGGCATACAGCACGCCGCCCACCAACATCGCGCTGAGCGCCCCGGCAGCGTTTGCTCGCTCCCAGTAAAGGCCCAGCACCAACGGCCATAAAAACACCGCTTCCAGGCCGCCGAAGGCCAGCAGATTGAGCCAGATAATCATTTCCGGCGGCCGCCAGGCGGCCAGCATCATTAATATACCCAGCACTAAGGTGGCGATCGTTGAGATCCGCTTGAGCTTCTGCTCATTGCGTTTTTTTGTTGGCTGCGCGCTGAGCCACAGATCTTTAATGATCGTAGCCGATGCCTGCAGTAAATGGGCGTTCACGTTCGACATAATCGCGGCCATCGGCGCGGCTAAAAACAGTCCTGCAGCCCACGGCGGCAGCACCTGGACCATCAACGTGGGGATCACCAGATCGGGCACGGTGAGGCCCGGCAGGACGGCGCGGCCAAGAGCGCCGGCGAGATGCATGCCGAACATCAGAATCGCCACGACGATCGTGCCAATGACAATCCCGCGGTGCACGGCTTTGCTGTCTTTATAGGAGATACAGCGTACGGCGGTATGCGGCAGGCCGATAACGCCGAAGCAAACCAGCACCCAGAACGAGGTCATAAAGGTGGGGGACAGGATATCATCCGCACCGTGCGGCGACACCAGCTGTGGGTCGATCCGCTGCAGTGTGTCCACCGCCTGATGCAGGCCGCCGGCAGCATGGACGACACCAACCAGCAGGACGATCGTCCCGATCAACATCACCATTCCCTGCATCGTATCGTTGAGTACGCTGGCGCGGAAGCCGCCGAAAGCGGTATACAGCGCGATGGTGATCCCAAAGATCAGCAGACCGGTTTCGTACTTGATCCCGGCAGCGGTTTCCAGCAGGCGCGCGCCGCCAATAAACTGCACCGCGATGGCCCCGACAAAGGCCACCAGCAGGCTGACGCTGGCAATCCATACCACCGCGCGGCTTTGGTAGCGCGCCTGCAGCATATCGTTAAGGGTAATAGCATTGTAGCGTCGCGCCAGGATCGCGAACTTCTTGCCGAGGATCCCGAGAGAGAGCCAGATCGTCGGTACCTGGATCATCGCCAGCAGTACCCAACCCAGCCCATATTTATAGGCGGCGCCGGGGCCGCCTATAAACGAGCTGGCGCTAATATAGGTGGCGGTGAGGGTCATGGCTAATACAAACCCCCCCATCGATCGACTGCCGAGGAAATACTCGCTAAGGAAGTTCCCGGTGCTGCGTTTACGCATCGCGTAAATCGACAGCCCGAAGACCACAAACAGATAAGCGATCAGCACCACGATAATCTCAAGCTGCATCGTTATCCTCCAGAGAGATATCACGGAAGATAAAGCGCACCATCGCCCAGCACAGCAGTATAAACAGCAGCGGCACCAGCAGGCAGGCCATTTCAAACCAGTGGGGCAGGCCGGTAAAACCGATACTGACGCCCGGCAGATAGGCCGCCGCCAGCCAGGCGGCAAGATAGAGAAGGGTCAGCCACAGCGCCCAGCGCGCTTCTTTATGGGCCTGAACAAAGCGTTTGTCCATTTTTTGTCCCTTGAGGATGAAGAAAGCGGGGATTGTACCGCATGGAAAAGTCGAGGGGAGAGAAAAAGAAAAAAGGCCGGATTAACCGGCCTTTTGCAGCAAATACAGGATTATTTTTCCTGCAGTCCGAGCTTTTTCTCCAGATAGTGGATGTTAGTGCCACCATGCTGGAAGTTCTCGTCGCTCATAATGCGCATCTGCAGATCGACGTTGGTTTTGATGCCATCGATGATCAGCTCCTGCAGCGCATTCTTCATGCGGGCAATCGCCACGTCACGGCTTTCGCCGTAGCAGATCAGTTTACCGATCATGGAGTCATAGTACGGCGGTACGGTGTAACCGGCGTAGATATGAGACTCCCAGCGCACGCCAAAACCGCCCGGCGCGTGGAAGCGGGTAATTTTACCCGGGCTCGGCAGGAAGGTGTTCGGGTCTTCGGCGTTGATACGGCATTCCACCGCATGGCCTCTGACGACCACTTCATCCTGCTTGATGGACAGCGGCTGGCCAGCTGCAATACGCAGCTGCTCTTTGATCAGGTCAACGCCGGTGATCATTTCGGTAACCGGGTGTTCTACCTGAATACGGGTGTTCATTTCAATGAAGTAGAACTCGCCGTTTTCGAACAGGAACTCGAAGGTGCCCGCTCCGCGGTAGCCGATATCCACACAGGCTTTCGCGCAACGTTCGCCGATGTAGCGACGCAGTTCCGGGGTGATGCCCGGCGCCGGCGCTTCCTCGACCACTTTCTGGTGGCGACGCTGCATGGAGCAGTCACGCTCTGCCAGATAGATAGCGTTACCCTGACCGTCCGCCAGTACCTGGATCTCGATGTGGCGAGGATTTTCCAGGTATTTCTCCATGTAGACCATGTCGTTATTGAAAGCCGCTTTCGCTTCCGCTTTGGTCATGGAGATAGACTGCGCCAGTTCGGCGTCGCTACGCACAACGCGCATACCGCGACCGCCGCCGCCGCCGGAGGCCTTGATGATCACCGGATAGCCAATGCGTTTGGCATGGGCGCGGTTAGCGTCCATATCGTCGGTCAGCGGGCCGTCAGAACCTGGAACGGTCGGGACGCCGGCTTTCTTCATCGCGGTGATTGCGGACACTTTGTCGCCCATCAGGCGGATAGTGTCGGCTTTCGGACCGATGAAGATAAAGCCGGAGCGCTCAACCTGCTCGGCAAAGTTGGCGTTCTCGGAGAGGAAACCATAACCCGGGTGAATCGCTATCGCGCCGGTGATTTCCGCCGCACTGATGATAGCCGGGATGTTGAGATAGCTTTTTACGGACGGAGCCGGGCCAATACAGACCGTCTCATCCGCTAACAATACGTGTTTTAGATCGCGATCCGCGGTGGAGTGCACAGCGACGGTCTTGATGCCCAGTTCTTTACAGGCACGCAGGATGCGCAATGCGATCTCGCCACGGTTAGCGATGACAATTTTATCCAGCATGTTCGCCTCGTTACTCGATAACTACCAGCGGCTCGTCGAATTCTACCGGTTGGCCGCTTTCGATCAGAATGGCTTTCACCACGCCGGCTTTGTCGGCTTCGATCTGGTTCATCATTTTCATCGCTTCGACGATGCACAGGGTGTCGCCCACGTTAACTTTCTGGCCAACTTCCACAAACGCTTTCGCGTCCGGGCTTGGCGTACGATAGAAAGTACCAACCATCGGGGAACGTACGATGTGACCACTGATTTCCGCTTTTGCCGGCGCTTCAGCTGCAGCAGCTGGTGCGGCAGCCGCGGCGGCAGGCGCCTGAGGCTGCATCATCGGCGCAGCATAAGCCTGCTGCATAACCGGATAGCTTGCGACCGGTGCAGAGCGGCTGATGCGAACAGACTCTTCGCCTTCAGAAATTTCCAGTTCGGAGATACCTGATTCTTCAACCAGCTCGATCAGTTTTTTAATCTTACGAATATCCATGAGTGGGTTCCGTACTCTTTGTTTAGTGTGATTGTGACAGGCGTTTTACCGCCGTCTGTAAAGCGTATGAATAGCCGTCCGCCCCCAGTCCGCAAATGACGCCAGCGGCGACATCTGACAGGTATGAGTGCTGGCGGAAGGGTTCGCGTGCATGCACGTTGCTCAAGTGAATCTCGATAAACGGGATGTTCACGGCAAGCAACGCGTCACGGATTGCTACGCTGGTATGCGCGAACGCGGCCGGATTAATCAGGATATAGTCCACGTTGTCTTTAGCCTGATGAATTCGGTCGATTAACGCATACTCCGCGTTGGACTGCAGGTGATCCAGGCTCACATTCAGCGCCGCCGCCTCAGATGTCAAACGGTTAACAATTTCAGCCAGCGAGAGGGTGCCATACTTATCAGGCTCGCGGGTACCGAGCATGTTAATGTTTGGACCATTCAAAAGCAAAATGTGAAACTTGTCAGCCATCGTGTGGCGATCTCCTGCCATCTTCGGGTAAAAAACAACATATACCTTCAATGCGCCCTTGTCACCTTTTCAGGGTCAGAAAACCCCGTCAGGAAAACCAAAGTCGCACATTATAACGATTTCGTAGCAATTGGCAGCTAAATACTGGTCTTATCAGGGAAGATTATCAACCGCTATCGTAAAAAGAGTCGCGGTTGATAAAAGATCTGCGGGAAACTGCACATTACCGGATTCAGCGCCACCACTGGCGGAACTTCTTATAACGGCATGCCAAAAGCACCACCGCCAGCAGGGCATAAATGATGGGCTGCGGCGAGACGATCTTCACTGACCACAGGTAGTGAATCGGCGCGAGGATCGCCACCAGATAGACGAAATTGTGCAAAAGTTGCCAACGACGGCCCAGTTTTCGCTGCATCGCCTGCGTCGAAGTCGCCGCCAGCGCCAGCAGGATCACCCAGCAGATCATGCCTAACGTCAGATAGGGGCGATTGATAATCTCCGAGCCCAGCAGCGCCAGATTGTTAATGCCCAGCTCCAGCAAGGTGTAGCTGGTCAGGTGCAGCGTCGCCCAGGCAAAACACCATAAACCTAACAGGCGGCGAATGCGAATCAATAATGGCTGCTTTGCATAGCGCGCTAGCGGGGCGACCAGCAGAGTCGCCAGCAGAAATTTAAGCGCCATCCTGCCGGTAAAGTGCTGGATATCCTTGGCCGGATCGGCGCTAAAGTAGCCCTGATGCCCGGCCCAGAACAACCAGACCAGCGGTAAAAACCCCGCCAGGTGGAGGAAGACTTTCAACCACGCGATCTGTTTGACGGTGAAACGCACTAGAAGTTCTCCCGCAAGTTCATACCACGATACAGTGAGGCCACCTCGTCGGCATAGCCGTTAAACAGCAACGTCGGCTGACGTTTCACATCGAGCACACCGCCTGAGCCGATGAACCGCTCGCTGGCCTGCGACCAGCGGGGATGATCGACATGGGGATTAACGTTGGCAAAGAAGCCGTATTCGTCCGGCGCCGCCAGATTCCAGGTGGTCGGCGGCTGCTCGCGCGTCAGCTCAATGCTGACGATGGATTTAATGCCTTTAAAACCGTACTTCCACGGCACGGTCAGGCGGATCGGCGCGCCGTTCTGCGGCGGCAGCGCTTTGCCATACACGCCGACGGTAAGCAGCGTCAAGGGGTGCATGGCTTCGTCAAGTCGCAACCCTTCCACGTAAGGATAAGCAAGTCCCCCGCCGATAAAACGATCTTTCTGCCCGGGCATTTGATCCGGGGCGTAAAGGGTTTTGAAGGCGACATAGCGTGCGTTGCTGGTGGGTTCCACCAGCGCCAACAGTTTATGCAGCGGGAAACCGACCCAGGGAACGACCATCGACCAGGCCTCCACGCAGCGCATACGGTAAATGCGCTCCTCCAGCGGAAAGCGTTTGGTCAGATCGTCATGGTCAAGGGTCAGCGGCTTCGCCACTTCACCGCCGATGGTCAGTGTCCAGGGATCGGTGCGCAGGCTACCTGCGTTCGCCGCCGGGTCGGCTTTATCTAGGCCGAATTCATAAAAGTTATTGTAACCGGCGACCTTATCTTCCGGGGTGAGCGTCAGATTAGCCTGCCACTCGGCGGGTTTAGCAAAGTCCAGGGCCTTGCCCGCCGGGGCCGGCGGGCGGTCATTTCCTTTAAACCAGTCCAGCAGATCGGCCTGCGCGGCGGCGGGAAGCGAAAGCGCCGTCGCGCTGATACCCAACATTTTCAGCACCTGGCGCCGCTTGAGCATAAAAACGGATTCGGCCGTGACGTCGGCTTCCGTCAGTTTTTTTCTTTTCATGGTGTCCTCCGTCATGCGTTTCCCTAAGCATGACGGAGACGACGATTTATCGCGAATATGTCACGAAAAATTGCAGATTAGGATGAGGAGCCGCCGCCGAAGCAGAGGCGCGGTCGTCCAGGAATCATCGGAAAGTGGCGCAAGACGTTTCCTTTACCGCGCATGACCCGGCATCTTTAGCAGGGAAAAGAGGGCGGCAAGCAGGCCAAACGGTAAACCGGTAATAATTTGCGTCGCTGGCGCGGGTTTGCCATCCTGCGTCTAAAATTAAAGCGCTTCTGGCGCAGGCCGCAGGCGGGCAATGATTGGCAAATTTTTTCTGCCGACTATACTCGCTATCGGCATACTTTCGCCGATAATACGCATTCCATTGCCAGACTCGCCATCTTTGATAGTATGCGTCGCGCTTTAAAAGGTTAATGCTAGCGGCAAGGCGCGCGCCAGCACGGGAGCCTGATGGTTCATCGGGCAGTCATTCACTCGCGGAGTTAACACAGGGATGCGATTAACGACGAAGTTCTCAGCCTTTATCACGCTGCTAACTAGCCTGACCATCTTTGTCACGCTGATTGGCGCTTCGCTGAGTTTTTATAACGGCATTGAGAACAAGGTCGAAAACCGGGTTCAGGCGGTGGCGACCATGCTGGACAACCGGCTCATCACCACCTCTTTTGATCAGCTTGAGCCGCAGCTGGATGAGCTGATGACGCCGCTCGAGATCGTGCATATCGATTTCATGCTTAACGGCAAACCACTCTACAGCCACTCCCGAACCGACAGCTACCGCCCGCTTGGCAGCCATGAGCAATTCCGTGAGATCACGGTCCCGTCGCTTAAACACCCCGGTATCACTCTGCATCTGGTCTACGTTGACCCAATGGTGAACTATTTCCGCTCGCTGTCGATTACGGCCCCGTTGTCGATCTCCATCGGCTTTATGGTGGTGATTATTTTCTTCGCCGTCCGCTGGATCCGCCGCCAGCTGGCTGGTCAGGAGCTGCTTGAGCTGCGTTCCACGCGCATCCTGAGCGGCGAGCGCGGGCCGCAGGTGCGCGGATCGGTCTATGAATGGCCAGCCAGCACCAGCAGCGCGCTGGATATGCTGCTGTCGGAGCTGCAATTCGCCAGCGATCAGCGCAGCCGTATGGATACGCTGATTCGCTCCTATGCGGCACAGGATTCTAAAACGGGCCTGAATAACCGCCTGTTCTTTGATAATCAGCTGGCCACGCTGCTGGAAGACCAGGAGAAAGTGGGCGCCTACGGCATCGTCATGATGATCCGTCTGCCGGAGTTCGATCTGCTACGGGACAACTGGGGACGGGCGGCCGCCGAAGAGCATTACTTCACGCTTATCAACCTGCTCTCTACCTTTATTATGCGTTATCCCGGCGCGCTACTGGCGCGCTATCACCGTAGCGACTTCGCCGTGCTGCTGCCGCACCGCACGTTAAAAGAGGCGGATAGTATCGCCGGGCTGTTGCTGAAGGCCATGGACGCACTGCCGCCGACGCGCATTCTCGATCGCGACGATATGATGCATATCGGGATCTGTGCTTTCCGCAGCGGGCAATCGACAGCGCAGGTGATGGAGCACGCGGAAGCGGCAACGCGCAACGCGGTGCTGCAGGGTAGCAATAGTTGGTCGGTTTACGATGACACCCTTCCTGAGAAAGGTCGCGGCAACGTTCGCTGGCGGACGCTGATCGAACAGATGCTGAGCCGCGGGGGACCGCGGTTGTACCAAAAACCTGCCGTTACCCGCGATGGCCGGGTGCATCACCGTGAACTGATGTCGCGGATGTACGACGGTAAAGAAGAGGTGATCGCCGCCGAGTACATGCCGATGGTGCTGCAGTTTGGTCTGGCGGAGGAGTATGACCGCCTGCAGGTGACGCGCCTGCTGCCATTTTTAGGCTTCTGGCCTGAAGAAAACCTGGCGTTACAGCTGTCGGTGGAGTCGCTGATCCGTCCCCGTTTTCAGCGCTGGCTGCGCGATGCCTTAATGCAGTGTGAAAAATCGCAGCGTCAGCGGATTATTTTTGAACTTGCGGAGGCAGATGTTTGTCAATATATCGGCCGTCTGCAGCCGGTTATGCGGTTGGTTAACGCCCTGGGCGTTCGGGTGGCGGTCGTTCAGGCGGGACTAACCCTGGTGGGAACCAGCTGGATCAAGCAGCTGGATGCGGAGTTGATCAAACTGCATCCTGGGCTGGCGCGCAACATTGAAAAGCGCAGTGAGAACCAGCTGCTGGTGCAAAGTCTGGTGGAAGCCTGCAAAGGCATGCCTATGCAAGTTTTTGCGACGGGCGTACGCAGCCGCAGCGAGTGGTTAGTGCTGTCCCAATGCGGTGTCACAGGCGGTCAGGGGGAATTTTTTGCGGCCTCACAGCCACTTGACACAAATGTGAAAAAATATTCGCAAAGATACTCGGTTTGATCTGCCGTTTAGCGTGATTTCACGTAGAATAACGCGCGCCATCGTGAAGGGGGTGTGCTTGTCTACTCGCCGGATCATCGCAATGTAAATGCCAGTGACCCTCCTTTGACAGGTTACAAATTCAGGCGTGGAGCGCTGCTGAAGATTTCAGCAATGAACGGAGTCGGAAAAATTTGTAACAAAGGAAATGAACTGCACTAATTTTCACCGCAGCAGGTGATTTTTGCGCCTTGTCGCTGCTGCGTGTGGTTGGTAAAGTAAGCGGATTTTGTTTTCCGCCCCAGCTTTCAGGATTATCCCTTAGTATGTTAAAAAAATTTCGTGGCATGTTTTCCAATGACCTGTCCATTGACCTGGGTACCGCGAATACCCTTATTTACGTAAAAGGACAAGGCATCGTATTGAATGAGCCTTCCGTGGTGGCCATTCGTCAGGATCGTGCCGGATCGCCGAAAAGCGTCGCCGCCGTAGGTCATGAAGCGAAGCAGATGCTCGGCCGTACCCCGGGTAATATCGCGGCGATTCGCCCGATGAAGGACGGCGTCATCGCTGACTTCTTCGTGACGGAAAAGATGCTGCAGCACTTTATCAAACAAGTGCACAGCAACAGCTTTATGCGCCCGAGCCCGCGCGTGCTGGTGTGCGTACCGGTTGGCGCCACCCAGGTTGAGCGTCGTGCGATCCGTGAATCCGCGCAGGGCGCTGGCGCTCGTGAAGTCTTCCTGATCGAAGAGCCGATGGCGGCAGCGATTGGCGCAGGCTTACCGGTTTCTGAAGCGACCGGTTCTATGGTTGTCGATATCGGCGGCGGTACTACCGAAGTCGCGGTTATTTCCCTGAACGGCGTGGTCTACTCTTCTTCCGTGCGTATCGGCGGCGACCGTTTCGACGAAGCCGTGATTAATTACGTGCGTCGTAACTACGGCTCCCTGATCGGTGAAGCGACCGCTGAGCGTATCAAACACGAAATCGGTTCGGCTTACCCGGGCGATGAAGTGCGTGAAATCGAAGTTCGCGGCCGTAACCTGGCGGAAGGCGTACCACGCGGCTTTACCCTGAATTCCAACGAAATTCTTGAAGCGCTGCAGGAGCCGCTGACCGGCATCGTGAGTGCGGTCATGGTTGCTCTGGAGCAGTGCCCGCCGGAACTGGCTTCTGATATCTCCGAGCGCGGGATGGTTCTTACCGGCGGTGGTGCGCTGCTGCGCAACCTGGACCGTCTGTTAATGGAAGAAACCGGTATTCCAGTCGTGGTTGCTGAAGATCCGCTGACCTGCGTAGCGCGTGGCGGCGGCAAGGCGCTGGAAATGATCGACATGCACGGCGGCGACCTGTTTAGCGAAGAGTAGTCAGCCTGAAGGTCTGGGGTGGCTTAGCGGCTGCCCCTGGTCTTTACTGACACGAGAATACGCATAGCCTATGAAGCCAATTTTTAGCCGTGGCCCCTCGCTACAGATTCGCCTTATTCTGGCGGTGCTGGTGGCGCTTGGCGTCATTATCGCCGACAGCCGCCTGGGTACGTTCAGTCAAATCAGAACGTACATGGATACAGCCGTCAGCCCTTTCTACTTTGTCTCTAATGGTCCCCGGGAACTCCTCGACAGCGTATCGCAAACGCTGGCGACCCGCGATCAGCTCGAACTGGAAAACCGCGCGCTGCGTCAGGAACTGTTGCTGAAAAACAGCGATCTGCTGATGCTGGGCCAGTACAAGCAAGAGAACGCGCGTCTGCGTGAACTGCTTGGCTCGCCGCTGCGCCAGGACGAACAAAAAATGGTGACGCAGGTCATCTCAACGGTCAACGACCCCTACAGCGATCAGGTGGTTATTGATAAGGGCAGCGTGAACGGTGTTTACGAAGGCCAGCCGGTTATCAGCGATAAAGGCGTAGTGGGGCAGGTCGTGGCCGTGGCGAAAATGACCAGCCGGGTGCTGCTGATCTGCGATGCCACCCATGCGCTGCCGATCCAGGTCCTGCGTAACGACATTCGCGTGATTGCCGCCGGTAACGGCTGTACTGACGATCTCCAGCTTGAGCATCTGCCGGCGAATACCGATATTCGCGTCGGCGATGTGCTGGTGACCTCTGGTCTCGGTGGCCGCTTCCCGGAAGGGTATCCGGTCGGGGTGGTCTCCTCGGTGAAGCTGGACACTCAGCGCGCCTACACCGTGATTCAGGCGCGTCCGACGGCCGGGCTGCAGCGCTTGCGCTATCTGCTGCTGCTGTGGGGCGCCGATCGCAATGGCGCCAACCCGATGACCCCGGAAGAGGTCCATCGCGTGGCTAACGAGCGCCTGATGCAGATGATGCCGCAGGTGCTGCCTGCGCCGGATGCCATGGGGCCGCAGATGCCGGCGCCAGCCACCGGGCTGACGCCATCGCAGCCGTCTCTGCCTGCAGGGGGGCAATAGTGGCAAGTTATCGTAGCCAGGGACGCTGGGTTATCTGGCTCTCGTTTCTTATCGCGCTATTGCTGCAAATTATGCCCTGGCCGGCGGACATCAGCGTTTTCCGGCCCAACTGGGTATTATTGATCCTGCTGTACTGGATCCTCGCCCTGCCGCACCGGGTGAACGTGGGGACGGGCTTCGTGATGGGGGCTATTCTTGATCTCATTAGCGGCTCGACGCTGGGCGTTCGCGCCCTGTCCTTAAGCATTATCGCCTATCTGGTCGCGCTGAAATATCAGCTGTTCCGTAACCTGGCGCTGTGGCAACAAGCGCTGGTGGTCATGCTGTTATCCCTGGCCGTGGATATCATTGTTTTCTGGGCAGAGTTTTTAGTGATCAACGTCTCTTTCCGTCCGGAAGTATTCTGGAGTAGTGTAGTAAACGGTGTCCTCTGGCCATGGCTCTTCCTGCTGATGCGCAAAGTGCGTCAGCAATTTGCAGTGCAATAAGGTTGATATGACAACTCTGTATCTTGCTTCAGGTTCCCCGCGTCGGCAGGAACTGCTGACTCAGCTTGGTCTCACTTTCGAGCGTCTGGTTCCCGGTATTGAGGAACAGCGCCAGCCGCAGGAGAGCGCCGAGCACTATGTTGTCCGCCTGGCGCGCGAAAAAGCGCAGGCCGGGGTGGCGATGGCATCGCGCGATTTGCCGGTGCTGGGGGCGGATACGATTGTCATTCTTAACGGCGAAGTGCTGGAGAAACCGCGCGACGCTGAACACGCTGCAGCAATGCTGCGTCTGCTTTCCGGCCAAACGCATCAGGTCATGACTGCGGTGGCGCTGGCAGATACGCAGCAGACGCTGGACTGTCTGGTGGTCACGGACGTGACCTTCCGGCTGCTTAGCGAGCAGGATATCGCCGAATATGTGGCCAGCGGCGAGCCTTTAGATAAAGCAGGTGCATACGGTATTCAAGGGTTGGGTGGTTGCTTCGTCAGGAAGATTAATGGCAGCTATCACGCCGTAGTCGGCTTACCGCTGGTGGAAACGTATGAGTTGCTCAGTAACTTTAACTCACTGCGTAAAGAAAAGGGATAAAGATGACGGCTGAATTATTAGTTAACGTAACGCCATCCGAAACGCGCGTCGCGTATATCGATGGCGGTATTCTGCAGGAAATCCATATTGAGCGTGAAGCGCGACGCGGAATAGTAGGCAATATCTACAAAGGTCGTGTTAGCCGAGTGCTGCCGGGAATGCAGGCGGCTTTTGTAGATATTGGTCTCGATAAGGCGGCGTTCCTCCACGCCTCCGATATCATGCCGCATACCGAATGTGTCGCTGGTGAGGAGCAAAAGCAGTTTACCGTACGCGATATTTCGGAGCTGGTGCGCCAGGGCCAGGACCTGATGGTCCAGGTGGTCAAAGATCCGCTGGGCACCAAAGGCGCGCGTCTGACCACGGATATCACCCTGCCTTCCCGTTATCTGGTGTTTATGCCAGGCGCCTCCCATGTGGGAGTATCCCAACGCATTGAAAGCGAAGCCGAGCGTGAGCGGTTGAAGAAGGTTGTCGCAGATTACTGCGACGAGCAGGGCGGATTTATCATTCGCACCGCTGCGGAAGGGGTTCACGAGCAGGAAATGGCCGCCGATGCCGCCTATCTGAAGCGCGTCTGGACCAAGGTGATGGAGCGCAAAAAGCGCAATCAGACCCGTTATCAGCTGTACGGCGAGCTGGCCCTGGCTCAGCGCGTGCTGCGTGATTTTGCCGATGCGCATCTCGACCGTATTCGCGTCGACTCTCGCCTGACCTACGAGGCGTTACTTGAGTTCACCGCTGAATATATCCCGGAAATGACCAGCAAGCTGGAACACTACAGCGGCCGCCAGCCGATTTTCGATCTCTTTGATGTGGAGAACGAAATTCAGCGCGCGCTGGAGCGTAAGGTTGAGCTGAAGTCCGGGGGCTACCTGATCATCGACCAGACCGAGGCGATGACTACCATTGATATCAATACCGGGGCGTTTGTCGGGCACCGGAATCTTGACGATACTATCTTCAATACCAATATCGAAGCCACCCAGGCGATAGCCCGCCAGCTACGTTTGCGTAACCTCGGCGGCATTATCATCATTGATTTCATTGACATGAACAATGAAGACCATCGGCGACGGGTACTGCACTCCTTAGAGCAGGCGCTGAGTAAAGATCGGGTGAAAACCAGCATCAACGGTTTCTCTCAACTGGGGCTGGTGGAGATGACCCGCAAGCGGACGCGTGAAAGCGTGGAGCATGTGCTGTGCAACGAGTGCCCGACCTGCCACGGACGCGGAACGGTAAAGTCGGTTGAAACGGTATGCTATGAGATTATGCGTGAGATCGTCCGCGTGCATCATGCTTATGATTCCGATCGCTTCCTGGTCTATGCTTCCCCTGCGGTGGCGGAAACCCTGAAAGGGGAAGAGTCGCACGCGCTGGCGGAAGTGGAAATCTTTGTCGGCAAGCAGGTCAAGGTACAAATTGAGCCGCTCTATAATCAAGAGCAGTTCGATGTGGTTATGATGTAAGACACCGCGTCATTGTGCGGCTGACAAGGAGAGAGGCGTGAGGCGACTGCCCGGGATTTTATTGCTCACCGTGGCAACATTGATTGTTATCGTCGCGCTGCTGGTGAGTGGCTTGCGTCTCGTGTTGCCGCAGCTTGACGCCTGGCGTCCGCAGCTGCTGGAGAAGATTTCCACACTTACCGGCACGCCGGTGGATGCCTCGCAGATCACCGCCAGCTGGCAAAATTTTGGTCCGACGTTAGATGTCCGTGATATTCAGGTCGGGCTGAAAGACGGCGGCAAAATGGCGGTGAAGCGCGTGACCCTGGCGCTGGACGTCTGGCAGAGTTTGCTGCATATGCGCTGGCAGTTCCGCGATCTTACCTTCTGGCAGCTGCAGGTTCATACCAACACCCCTATTCAGACCAATGACGGCGGCGAAAGCCTGAAAACCGACCGCATCAGCGATCTCTTTTTACGTCAGTTCGACCACTTTACCCTGCGCGACAGCCATCTGAGCTTCCTGACCATTTCCGGTCAGCGGGCGGAGCTGGCAGTCCCGCAGCTGACCTGGCTTAACGGCAGGAACCGTCACCGCGCCGAGGGGCAGCTTAGCCTCTCCAGTCTCACCGGCCAGCATGGCGTGATGCAGGTGCGGATGGATCTCCGCGATGAGGATGGCCTGCTGAATAAAGGGCGAGTCTGGCTACAGGCTGACGATATTGACGTCAAACCGTGGCTCGGCCGCTGGATGCAGGACAATATCGCTCTGAAGAGCGCCCGCTTCAGCCTTGAAGGTTGGATGACCATTGAAAAAGGCGATGTGGCCAGCGGTGACGTATGGCTGAAAAAAGGGGGCGCCAGCTGGCAGGGGGATGACGAGGTGCATCACCTGTCAGTGGATAACCTGACGGCGCATCTCTCCCATGACAAGCAGAGCTGGGGCTTCTACATTCCCGATACGCGGATCGCTATCGACGATAAACCCTGGCCAAGCGGCGCGCTGGCGATGGCCTGGATCCCGGCGCAGGACGTCGGTGGCGACGACCATCAGCGTAGCGATGAATTACGCATTCGTGCCAGCAACTTAACCCTCAGCGGCCTCAGCGGATTACAGCCCTTCGCCGATAAGCTGGCGCCTTCCCTGGGCGAGCTCTGGCGCACCACGCAGCCCAGCGGCAAAATCAACCTGCTGGCGCTCGATATTCCCCTGCAGGCGACGGAGAAAACGCGCTTTCAGTCGCAGTGGAGCGATCTGGCATGGAAGCAGTGGAAACTCCTGCCGGGAGCGGAACACTTTTCCGGCAGTCTGAATGGCAGCGTTGAGCACGGGGAACTGCGCGCCCGCATGACGCAGGCGCTGATGCCTTATACCGGTGTTTTCCGCGCCCCGCTGGAGATCGCCGCTGGCGAAGCCACCCTCAGCTGGGTGAAAAACGACAAAGGGTTTATGCTTGATGGCCGCGATATTGACGTGCAGGCGACGGGTGTCCGCGCCCGCGGCGGCTTCCGCTATCTGCAACCGCAGGGAGATGATCCCTGGCTGGGCATTCTGGCGGGCATCAGCACCAATGATGGTGGCCAGGCATGGCGTTACTTCCCGGAAAACCTGATGGGCAAGGCGCTGGTGGACTATCTCAGCGGCGCGATTAAAGCCGGACAGGCTCGCGATGCGACGCTGGTGTATGGCGGCAATCCGCATCTTTTCCCTTACCCGCATAATGAAGGGCAGTTCCAGGTTTATGTCCCACTGAAGAACGCCACTTTTGCCTTCCAGCCGGACTGGCCGGCGCTGACCGGGCTGAACATCGACCTCAACTTCATCAATAACGGGTTGTGGATGCGGGCGGATAAAGCGATGCTCGGCAATGTCACCGCCAGCAATCTCGATGCCGCGATCCCGGACTATACCGCTGAAAAGCTGTTGATTGATGCCGATATCAAAGGCCCGGGCAAAGAGGTGGGACCTTATTTCAACACCACGCCGCTGAAAGAGACCCTGGGAGCGGCGCTGGATTCCCTGCAACTGGACGGGGATGTGAGCGCTCGCTTACATCTTAACATCCCTTTAGATGGCGAAATGACCACCGCGAAAGGCGATGTGCGTCTGCAGAATAACAGTCTGTTTATCAAGCCGTTAGACACCACTCTGCAAAACCTGAGCGGGAATTTCAGCTTCGTGAATGGCGATCTCAATAGCGAAACGTTGAGCGCGACCTGGTTTCATCAGCCGCTGAATCTCAATTTTTCCACCCGGGAGGGCGAAAAAGCGTTTCTGGTGGACGTCGGGATGAACGCCAACTGGCAGCCATCGCATACCGGGTTGCTGCCAAAAGCCGTCAACGAGTCGCTGAGCGGCAGCGTGCCGTGGGAGGGCAAGGTCGCTATCGAACTGCCGTACCATGGTAACGCCAGCTATAAGGTTGATATCAACGGCGACCTCAAGAATGTGAGCAGTCACTTACCTTCGCCGGTCAATAAGCCCGCTGGAGAGCCGATGCCGATCAAAATTAACGTCGCCGGCGGTTTGAGCAGCTTCGACCTGACCGGCTCCGTCGGCGCGAAGAATCATATCAACAGCCGCTGGTTGCTGAACCATAAGCTGACGTTGGATCGGGCAATCCTTACTTCGGACAGCAAGGGGCTCTCTCCGCTGCCTGACCAGCCTGGGGTTGAACTCAATTTGCCACCGATGGATGGCGCTCAATGGCTGGCGCTCTTTCAAAACGGGGCGGCGAATGAAGTCAGCAGCACCATACTCTTTCCCCAGCGCATTGTGCTGCGTACGCCGTCGCTGGCGCTTGCCGGTCAACAGTGGAACAACGTCAGTCTGATGTCGCAGCCGGTCGCCGGCGGCTCGCAGGTCGAGGCGCAGGGGCGTGAAATCAACGCTACCCTGACGATGCGCGACAATGCGCCCTGGCTGGCGAATGTGCGTTATCTCTATTTCAACCCGACCAGCGCCAATGGCCAGACCGGTGAGAAGAACGCAGCCCCGCAGGCAGAGACGCGGCTGGATTTCCACGGCTGGCCCGATCTGCAGCTGCGCTGTGCGGAATGCTGGTTGTGGGGGCAAAAATATGGCCGTATTGACGGCGATGTGGCGATTAAGGGCGATACCTTAACGCTCTCCAATGGTCTGGTGGATACCGGGTTTGGCCGACTGACGACCGATGGCGTCTGGGTCAGCGCGCCGACCGGTGTACGCACGTCGCTGAAAGGCAAACTGCATGGCAATAAAACGGATGAGTTTGCCAGTTTCTTCGGCGTTTCCACGCCGGTGAAGGATTCGCCGTTTGACATCGACTATGATCTGCACTGGCGCGCGCCGCCCTGGTCGCCCGATGTCGCATCGCTCAATGGGATCATTAAAAGCCACCTCGGCAAGGGACAGTTTACCGACCTGAGTACTGGACACGCTGGCCAGCTGCTGCGTTTGCTGAGCGTTGATGCCCTGCTGCGTAAGCTGCGCTTCGACTTTAGCGATACCTTCAGCGAGGGCTTTTACTTCGACTCGATTAACAGTACGGCATGGATCAAGGATGGCGTGCTGCATACCGACGATACGCTGGTGGATGGCCTGGAAGCGGATATTGCCATGAAAGGTTCGGTCGATTTGGTGCGTCGCCGGCTGGATCTGCAGGCGGTGGTGGCGCCGGAGATCTCTGCGACCGTCGGCGTGGCGGCGGCTTTTGCCGTCAACCCTATCGTCGGCGCGGCGGTGTTTGCCGCCAGCAAGGTGCTGGGCCCGCTGTGGAACAAAGTCTCGATTCTGCGCTATCGCATTACTGGTCCGATTGACCAGCCGCAGATCAATGAGGTGCTGCGCCAGGCGCGTAGCAACAAAAAGCAATGATTTGACGATTGCCGGGAATTGCCGCAATCTCAATAGATCGCCTTCTGTATTTCCGCCTGTCAGGCGGCAACAAACGAGTAGCATAACGATGAGTCTGAACCTGGTAAGTGAACAATTACTGTCGGCAAATGGCCTGAATCATCAGGATCTGTTTGCCATTCTTGGTCAACTGACCGAGCGCCGCCTCGATTACGGCGATCTCTATTTTCAGTCGAGCTATCACGAATCCTGGGTTCTGGAAGACAGCATCATTAAAGATGGGTCGTACAACATTGACCAGGGCGTAGGCGTGCGCGCCGTCAGCGGCGAAAAAACGGGCTTTGCCTATGCGGACCAGATTAGCAAGCTGGCGCTGGAGCAGAGCGCCCAGGCGGCGCGGACGATTGTGCGTGATACCGGTAATGGCAAAGTGCAGACCCTGGGAGCCGTTGAGTACAGCCCTTTGTACACCAGCATCGACCCGCTGCAGAGCATGAGTCGGGAAGAGAAGCTGGATATTCTGCGCCGGGTGGACAAAGTCGCCCGGGCGGCGGACAAGCGCGTGCAGGAAGTTTCGGCCAGCCTGAGCGGCGTTTATGAGCTGATTCTGGTGGCCGCCACCGACGGCACCCTCGCCGCGGATGTTCGCCCGCTGGTGCGCCTTTCGGTCAGCGTGCTGGTGGAAGAGGATGGCAAGCGTGAGCGCGGCAGCAGCGGCGGCGGTGGACGCTTTGGCTATGACTATTTCCTCGCCTCCCAGGAGGGCGACGTGCGGGCTGATGCCTGGGCGAAAGAAGCCGTGCGCATGGCGCTGGTGAACCTTTCGGCAGTCGCCGCCCCGGCGGGGATGCTGCCGGTGGTGCTCGGCGCCGGCTGGCCTGGCGTCCTGCTGCACGAAGCGGTCGGCCATGGGCTGGAAGGTGATTTCAACCGTCGCGGCACCTCGGTCTTTAGCGGCCATATGGGGGAATTAGTTGCCTCTGAACTGTGCACCGTGGTGGATGACGGCACCATCGTCGATCGTCGCGGGTCGGTTGCCATCGATGACGAAGGCACGCCGGGGCAATACAACGTGCTGATCGAAAACGGCATCCTGAAAGGCTATATGCAGGATAAGCTCAATGCGCGTCTGATGGGCGTCGCGCCGACCGGTAACGGCCGTCGCGAGTCGTATGCCCATCTGCCGATGCCGCGTATGACCAACACCTATATGCTGGCGGGCCAGTCGACGCCGCAGGAGATTATCGAGTCGGTCGACTACGGTATCTTCGCGCCTAACTTTGGCGGCGGGCAGGTGGATATCACCTCCGGTAAGTTTGTCTTCTCTACCTCCGAGGCCTATCTGATCGAAAAAGGGAAGGTCACGAAGGCGGTGAAAGGGGCCACGCTGATCGGCTCCGGGATTGAAACCATGCAGCAGATTTCGATGGTAGGGAATGACCTGCGGCTGGATAACGGCGTTGGCGTTTGTGGCAAAGAGGGCCAGAGCGTGCCGGTGGGCGTCGGCCAGCCGACCCTGAAGGTCGATAATCTTACCGTCGGCGGTACCGCCTGATCCTGACCAGGTTCCCGGCGCTGCCGGGAACCGCTTCACCGGGCGATCCCGCGCCCGTGCATGCCTTGATAGATCTTCGCCACGTCGACAAAATACTCTGTCAGATAGTTGATACAGACCTGCACTTTCAGCGGCAGTTTATCCTTTTCCGTATACAGCGCGTAGACCGGCCGTGGATCGGACTGATAGCTGGGCAGCAGGATCTCAAGCTCGCCGCGGTTGATCTCTTCGATCGCCCACATCAATGGTACATAAGCGATACCCACCCCGGCTGTCAGCCAGCGTATCAGCGTCATGGGATCGTTGGTCACAAAGCGCCCCTGCGGGATCAGGCGGGTTGAGATCCCTTCCGGGGCGATAATTTCAAATTCGTTATCCGGACGTACGCTATATTCGAGCCATGAATGGCTGGCGAGGTCGGCCGGTTTCTCCGGATTGCCTGCCTGCGCCAGATAGCTTTTGGCGGCGCATAATACCATCGGCATTGAGCCCAGGCGGCGGGAAAAAAGGCTGGAATCCTGCAGGGCCCCCACGCGGATCACCACGTCAAGGCCGTCGGCGATCAGGTCAGGGGCTGGTATGCCGGTGACCAGATTGACGGAGAGTCCGGGGTATTCTTTCAGCATTTCCGCCGTTATGCGCGCCAGAACATTTTGTGCCATAGTTGAAGAGCAACCGATGCGCAGCGTCCCGATGGGGGTGTTATTAAATGCGTATAATTGCTCATGGACATCCTGCGCTTCAAACAGCATCCTACGGCAGCCCTGGTAATAGATTTTACCTGCTTCAGTTAAGCCAAGGCTGCGGGTGCTGCGGTTGAGCAGCTTTACCTGCAGCTCATCTTCCAGTTTGGCTACGGTCTGACTGATCGAAGAAACGCTCATCTGAAGCTGGCGGGCCGCCGCGGTGAATGAACCTAATTCGACCACTTTGGCGAAAACGGACATGCGTTTTAATCGTTCCATTATTCACTCTGGCTTAAAAGTGATTTAGATCACACATTGTAGATAATGCGGCAATCGTTACGTTAATATATTGTTAGCTACATAATAAACGCATCTGCTCACTACCTGTACGCTTCTTATTCAAGGTCATCATGAGTCTGTTTCCTGTCATCGTGATTTTCGGCTTATCGTTTCCGCCGATCTTCTTCGAGTTGCTTTTGTCGCTGGCCATCTTTTGGCTGGTGCATCGACTGCTGGTTCCGACCGGCATTTACGATTTTGTCTGGCACCCTGCACTGTTTAATACGGCGCTGTATTGCTGCCTTTTTTATTTGATATCGCGCTTGTTCGTTTGAGGTTGATGTGAAAACACTAACAAGAAATATCCTCCGTACCGCTATTACCGTGATACTGGTCATTTTGGCTTTCGTGGCGATTTTCCGCGCCTGGGTCTATTACACCGCTTCGCCGTGGACGCGGGATGCGCGCTTTAGTGCTGACATTGTGGCGATTGCCCCTGACGTCTCCGGGCTGATTTCCCAGGTAAACGTCAAGGATAACCAACTGGTTAAGAAAGACCAGGTATTGTTCGTTATTGACCAACCTCGTTACCAAAAAGCGCTGGCGGAGGCGGAAGCCGATGTCGCCTACTACCAGACCTTAGCGCAGGAGAAGCGCGTTGAAGCGGGTCGGCGTAATAAGCTGGGCATACAGGCGATGTCGCGGGAAGAAATAGACCAGGCGAACAACGTGCTGCAAACCGTTGAGCATCAGTTGGCGAAAGCGGTAGCCAGCCGCGATCTGGCCAGGCTGGACCTCGAGCGCACAGAAATTCGCGCCCCCGCGGATGGCTGGGTGACCAACCTTAACGTCTATACCGGGGAGTTTATTACCCGTGGCTCCACGGCGGTGGCGCTGGTGAAAGAGAATACGTTTTACGTCATGGCCTATCTGGAAGAGACCAAGCTGGAAGGCGTCCGCCCTGGCTACCGTGCGGAGATTACCCCGCTTGGCAGCAGCAAAACCATTAAAGGGACAGTGGACAGTATCGCTGCAGGGGTGACCAACGCCAGCAGCAGCAGCGACTCGAAAGGGATGGCCTCGGTCGACTCCAACCTTGAGTGGGTGCGTCTGGCGCAGCGTGTGCCGGTGCGTATTCGCCTCGACCAGCAGCAGGGCAATCTGTGGCCATCGGGCACCACGGCGACGGTGGTGATCACCGGTAAAGAAGACCGCGATACCAGCCGGGCCAACTTCTTCCAGAAACTGGCTATGCGCCTGCGCGAATTCGGTTAATCGCTATGGGGACATATACCATTGCTCCCCGGCATCTCCGCTTTGCCATTAAGCTTGCATGCGCGGTGGTGCTGGCGCTGTTCGTCGGTTTCCATTTTCAGCTCGAAACACCGCGCTGGGCAGTACTGACGGCAGCGATCGTCGCCGCCGGGCCAGCCTTTGCTGCTGGCGGCGAACCTTACTCGGGCGCGATCCGCTATCGTGGGATGTTGCGAATTGCCGGGACCTTTATTGGCTGTATTGCGGCGCTGATTATCATCATCCTGATGATCCGTGCGCCTCTGCTGATGATGCTGGTTTGCTGCCTGTGGGCCGGGTTTTGTACCTGGATTTCGTCGCTGGTTAAGGTCGAGAACTCCTATGCCTGGGGACTGGCCGGGTACACTGCGCTGATTATCATTATCACCATCCATACCAATCCGATGCTGGCGCCGCAGTTTGCTGTCGAACGCTGTAGCGAAATTGTCATCGGTATTGTCAGCGCTATCGTCGCCGACCTGCTGTTCTCTCCACGTTCGATTAAAAAAGAGATCGACCTTGAGCTGGATAACCTGCTGATTGCGCAATATAAGCTGATGCAGTTATGCGTCGCCCACGGTGAAAAAGAGGAAGTGGATCAGGCGTGGGGCGCGCTGGTGCGTCGCACCACGGCGCTGGAAGGTATGCGCAGTAATCTGATCATGGAATCCTCTCGCTGGGCGAAGGCGAATCAGCGCCTGAAGGCGATCAATACCCTTTCATTAACGCTTATCACCCAGGCTTGCGAGACCTACCTGATTCAGAACTCGCGCCCGGAAATGGTGACGGATGACTACCGTGAGCTGTTCGCCGAGCCGGTGGAGACAGTGCAGGACGTCCACCAGCAGCTGAAGCGTATGCGCCGTTTTCTGACCTGGAAAGGCGAGCATAATACGCCCGTCACCATCTACAGCTGGGTGGGTGCCGCTACGCGCTACTTATTGCTTAAGCGTGGCGTGGTGGGTAACACCAAAATCAGTCGCATTGAAGATAGTGTGCTGCGCGGCGAAGCGGTGGTCAAAGTGGAATCTGCTGAGCGCCACCATGCGATGGTGAACTTCTGGCGTACCTCCGTCTCCTGTATCCTCGGGACGCTGTTCTGGTTGTGGACAGGCTGGACCTCAGGCAGCGGCGCGATGGTGATGATTGCCGTCGTTACCGCGCTGGCGATGCGCCTGCCTAACCCCCGAATGGTGGCGATGGACTTCCTTTATGGCACCCTGGCGGCGTTACCGCTGGGTACCCTGTACTTCCTGGTGATCATGCCGGCGACGCAGCAGAGCATGCTGCTGCTTTGCATCAGCCTGGCGGCGATGGCGTTCTTTATCGGTATCGAAGTGCAGAAAAGGCGTCTCGGATCGCTGGGAGCGCTGGCGAGCACCATTAACATTCTGGTGCTGGATAACCCGATGCAGTTTCAGTTCAGTCAGTTCCTCGACAGTGCGCTGGGGCAGATCGTCGGCTGTTTCCTTGCCCTGATGGTCATTCTCATTGTCAGGGATAATTCTCGGGCCAGAACCGGTCGGGTGCTGTTGAATCAGTTTGTCTCTGCGGCGGTCTCTTCGCTGACAACGAACTCGGCGCGTCGTAAAGAGAACCATCTGCCCGCGCTCTATCAGCAGTTGTTTTTATTGCTCAATAAGTTCCCCGGCGATGTCGCCCGCTTCCGTCTGGCATTGACGTTGATTATTGCCCATCAGCGCCTGCGTGATGCGCCCGTGCCGGTGAACGACGATCTGTCGGCCTTCCATCGACAGCTGCGACGTACCGCAGATCATGTGATCTCCGCCGGGAGTGATGATAAGCGTCGGCGCTACTTTACCCAGCTGCTGGCTGAGCTTGATGTCTATCAGGAGAAGTTGCGGGTCTGGGAGGCTTCGCCCCAGGTGACCGAGCCCGTGCGGCGGCTGGTTGAGATGTTGCACAAGTACCAGCATGTGCTGACCAGCAGTTAACCCCTAAACCGACGCCCAGGCGTCGGTTTTTTTATCGCTATACTTAACGGCGACAGGAAGAGAAGCGGGAGGGGCTGCCATGACCACCTATACGTTTGATTTTGACGAAATCGCCGAACAACAGGATTTCTACCGGGAGTTTTCCCGAACCTTTGAGCTGGCTCAGGATAAGGTCAACAACCTCGATTCACTGTGGGACGCGGTGACTGGTGGGCTGCTGCCATTGCCGCTGGATATTGAGTTTATTCATTTAAACGACAAGCAGCGTCGGCGCTTCGGCGCGCTGATTTTATTATTTGATGAAGCAGAAGAGGAGCTGGAGGGGGAGTTGCGCTTTAACGCCCGGCATGGCTAAACGTTCATTTCTAATCTGTTGAATATTGGTGAAGGCTTCCCTCCAGAGGTTGCGCGCCTCGCCGACCGTGACGGACGTGTTTCTGAACCAGGGGAGCGCATTGAGACATCGCTGTTCCGGACGGGGCCGGCGATGAAGCAAAAAAAAGCCCCCGGCAGGCGGGGGCAAGTCGTCGAAATAAGACGACGAGGGTTTATTTGTACAGCTCAGCGGTGGCGTGCCAGCTATCGCCGGTACGTGCTTCAATAATACGGTAGCTGCTGGCGCCTTCTTTCTCGGCTTTAGCGGCCAGCTCCTGACGCATGTCCATTGGCGCACTACCTACCTGGGATACGGAGATGGTGCCCATGGACTGCAGGTTTTGTGCTTGTTCAGCGTTAACTTGCTGAACGGCCGCGCTTGCGCCGAAAGAGAGAACGGAAGCCAGGCCAAGGGATGCGATGATCATTGCGCGTTTCATAATCTTTACTCCAGTCTTTGTTTTGCCGCGGCGGGGGATGTATGCGCCCAGGCCGCGGTAGAGAATCTGTGTCGGATTAGTCGTTGACGAACTACAACTTATTTATAAAGCTCAGCGGTGGCATGCCAGTGGTCGCCAGTGCGGGCTTCGATAATGCGATAAGAAGAAGCCCCTTCTTCCTGCGCTTTCTTGTTCAGCATTTCATGCATATCCATCGGGGAAGAGGCTACCGCGCCGACGGAAACTGTGCCGATGGCCTCGCGGCCCTGGGCTTGCTCGCTGTTGATAACGTCAGCGGCAAAAGCGCCAAACGACACGACGGACAGGATGCTGAGTGCTGCTACAGTGGTTTTGATTTTCATGATGTTCACCTCGTCGAATCTTTTTGTTGAGGGTCTTTGTTTCGTGACCCTCATCACAAAACCAAGTATACACTAATCACCAAAAATATTAATACCATGCTAATTGTTTTGCGCGTTAATAGTTACAATGAATTGCGCTTTTTATAACCTATAAGAATTAAAAATGACAACTTATCCGCAGTGATAAGATTTATTTCTAATAAAATCATAAAGGTATGCGAATTTGATCTTTTGTGCGTTTTAGGCGTTTCCCTTAAGTAAAAGAACGTATAGACGCGTTAAATCACACAAAATGTTAAATAATTGTTGGAGTGAGGGGCGTGAGAGAGAAAGAAGGGGGAGTCGCCCTCTGACGATTGCCAGAGGGGAATACTCAGAGTTCCTGTTCGAACAGGACCAGGATGGCGTCGTGCAGATCTTTCACCGTAAAGCCGCGCGCAGGGGTGGTGAAGATGGTGTCATCCCCGGCGATGCTGCCGAGAATACCTTCCGCCTTGCCCAGCGAGTCGAGAAGACGGGCAATCAGCTGCGCCGCGCCGGGGCTGGTGTGAATCACCACGACGGCATCGTTATAGTCGATATCCAGCACCAGATTTTTCAGCGGGCTGGAGGTGGTCGGCACGCCAAGCTCAGCAGGCAGGCAATAGACCATTTCCATTTTGGCGTTACGGGTACGAACCGCGCCAAATTTGGTGAGCATGCGGGAGACCTTCGATTGGTTGATATTCTCGAAGCCTTCTTCCTGCAGCGCCTGGACGATCTCACCCTGCGAGCTGAATTTTTCTTCTTTAAGCAGCGCTTTAAACGCTTTAACCAGTTCTTCTTGTTTTGCCGAACTTCGCATAAGTCACCCAGATTATGGTGGTAAAAACAACATCATTATGCATAACCGTGAATTTTTATGCAAATAATCCGCAACGGGATAGGTCAATAATGTTATGAAGGGGGCATATTTTAGCAAAAAAACCATATAAGGAACATGTTCACATCACAACGCTTAAAGCCATGTAAAAGTAAATGAAATGTTATTGAGTTGGTGTTGTTTTGCGCAACTGGCTGGGTGTATTGTAACCAACAGTCGATCCGGTACTTCGCTTTGCTGGATGGTCAGTCAGGAAGCATAAAGTGCGCCGCTGTTCTATTGCTACGCACAATAATGCATTCTTCAGCCATAATCATTGTAATTGTTCATCTTGTGAATTAAGGTCCAGGCGACGGAATAACGAAAGACTAAATTAACCATAATAAGGAGTTTAGGATGAAAGTTGCAGTCCTTGGCGCCGCCGGTGGTATCGGCCAGGCGCTTGCCCTACTACTTAAGACCCAACTGCCTTCAGGTTCAGAGCTCTCGTTGTACGACATCGCTCCGGTTACGCCGGGCGTGGCGGTAGATCTAAGTCATATCCCCACAGATGTAAAAATTAAAGGATTTTCCGGTGAAGATGCTACCCCGGCGCTGGAAGGCGCTGATGTGGTGCTGATCTCCGCGGGCGTAGCGCGTAAGCCCGGCATGGATCGTTCCGACCTGTTTAATGTGAATGCCGGCATCGTTAAGAACCTGGTGCAGCAGATTGCCAAAACCTGCCCACAGGCCTGCATCGGTGTTATCACCAACCCGGTGAATACCACCGTGGCTATCGCCGCCGAAGTGCTGAAAAAAGCCGGCGTGTACGATAAAAACAAGCTGTTCGGCGTCACCACGCTGGACATTATCCGCTCCAATACCTTTGTCGCTGAGCTGAAAGGTAAATCGGCAACCGAGGTGGAAGTCCCGGTCATTGGTGGTCACTCCGGCGTCACCATTCTGCCATTATTGTCGCAGATCCCGGGCGTCAGCTTCAGCGATCAGGAAGTGGCCGATCTGACTAAACGCATTCAAAATGCCGGTACCGAAGTCGTGGAAGCGAAAGCGGGCGGTGGGTCGGCGACGTTGTCGATGGGTCAGGCGGCTGCGCGCTTTGGTCTCTCTCTGGTTCGCGCGATGCAGGGAGAGAAAGGTGTGGTGGAGTGCGCCTACGTGGAAGGCGACGGCCACTATGCGCGTTTCTTCTCCCAGCCGCTGCTGCTGGGAAAAAACGGCGTGGAAGAGCGACAGTCTATCGGCAAACTCAGCGCCTTTGAGCAGCAGGCGCTGGAAGGCATGCTGGACACCCTGAAGAAAGATATCGCGCTCGGCGAAGACTTCGTCAACAAGTAACCTCGCACGTGCAAAAAAGCCGGAACCGTTGTTCCGGCTTTTTATTGCCTCACTTTTCGCCTCCATGCGCCAGCGGTCGGGCAAATCTGCTAAAATCCCCCGCGTTTTAAGCCACCAGCCATGAGGACAGCGTGAAAAAGATCGAAAGAAAACAGACCCGGGACCAAATCGCGCAGATGATTCGTTATCAGATCCTCTCCGGCGCCATGAAACCCGGGGAGGAACTGACTCAGGAGAACATCGCGGAACAATTGGGACTTTCACGTATGCCGGTTAGGGAAGCGCTACAGTCCCTTGAACAGGAAGGATTTCTGGTGCGCTTGCCTAACCGACATATGCAGGTCTCCACGCTGGCCGTCGAGGATGTGAGCCATATTTTTCGCGTTATCGCGGTGATGGCTGCTGAACTGTTTGCCCTCGTGCCGGCAAATCAGGGGGAATTACTTCGCGCGCGCGCGCAAGAGCTGGCGCGTGCTGGCGATAATGCCGGTGAACTGGCGTTTCATCAGTTGCTGATTTCCTATCTTGATAACCGCTATCTGGCAAAGGCGTATCAGCAATTTTTGGACGGTTATATTTCCTATGTCATTCTGTACCTGAAAGAGGATGGCCAGGAGTCGGCGCAGATCCTGAACGAACTGGCGAGCGCCATTGGCCATGGCGAAGGCGAAAAAATTGCTCAGGCAACACAGCGTTATTTCCTTATGCTTGCGGAGATAATGCGTCAACATATGAAGGATTGGGAAAGTGCAGAAGCCTAAATTAGGGAAAATTAAGCTTCTTTCCGCGAAGGAGCAGGTGGCGGCGGTTTTGCGTAAAGCGATCCTTTCGCGGGATTTAGTGGAAGGGCAGGAAATTACCCTTGAAGGGATTGCCAAAATGGTTGGCGTTTCCAGCATGCCGGTACGTGAAGCGTTTCAGATTTTAGCCGCCGATGGTCTGATTCAAGTGCGGCCGAATAAAGGTGCGGTGGTGCTGGGGATTAATGAGCAGACTATCCGCGAGCATTACGAAATTCGCGCTGTACTGGAAAGTGAAGCGGTGGCGAAAGCTTCTCGTCCAGGGACCGATATTTCACGCATCGCTCAGGTTCACTATGCCGCAGAGAAGGCGCTGGCAGACAATAATTCTGCTGAATATTCCGACCTGAACCAGGCCTTCCACATGGAGATCTGGAACGCGGCGGGAAATGAAAAAATGAAGATGCTGCTCTGCAACATGTGGAACGGACTGTCGATGGGGCACAAGGTGACCGAAGAAGAGTACGCCGTCATTTCCCTCCGTGAACATAAAGCGATCTTACAAGCGCTTGAGCAGCATAACGAAGCGCTGGCCCGTCAGCGAATGCATGAGCATATCATCCGCTCGATGGAGAATATGCTCACGCGTTACCTGCCCGATCCTGCTCCCTGACCGGATCGATCGCCAGCGAATAGCTGGCGTTTATTATATTTATCAACGTTATTAATTCCTTCACGTGACGATCTGCACAGGATCTTGATGCAGATCTCATTGCGCGATCATTCCACAAAAACGCATTGACTTACTTTTTGCATGGGAATAATTTCTCCCTCGTCAATATTGGATACAATATCATATATCATTGATAGGAAGAATTATAAGTATGGAACCGATTACCATCACCCTATGTTTGCTGGTGTTCGCTATCGTCATGTTCGTCTGGGAGAAAGTGCCGCTGGCAGTGACTTCCATGGTGGTTTGTGTGGCGTTAGTGGTCACTGGCGTATTGGATCTGAAGCAGGCCTTTGCCGGTTTTATCGACAGCAATGTCATTCTTTTTGTCGCCATGTTCATCGTCGGCGGGGCGTTATTTGAAACCGGGATGGCCAATAAAGTCGGCGGGGTGATCACTCACTTCGCCAAAACCGAAAAACAGCTGATTTTCACCATCATGGTGGTGGTCGGCGTGATGTCGGGCTTTCTTTCCAACACCGGTACGGCGGCGGTGCTGATCCCGGTCGTCATTGGCGTGGCCGCCAAATCGGGGTTTTCCCGCTCGCGTCTGCTGATGCCGCTGGTGTTTGCTGCCGCATTGGGCGGCAACCTGTCGCTGATTGGCGCCCCGGGCAACCTGATCGCGCAATCGGCCTTACAGAACATCGGCAGCGGCTTCGGTTTCTTTGAGTATGCGAAAGTGGGTCTACCGATGCTGGTCTGCGGCATCCTCTATTTCCTGACCATCGGCTATAAGTTTTTGCCCAATAATCCAAACAGCGGGGAAGTGGGCAGCGTCGGCGAACAGCGGGATTACAGCCACGTTCCACGCTGGAAGCAGATCCTGTCCCTGGTGGTGTTGATCGCCACGATCCTCGGCATGATTTTCGAAAAACAGACCGGCATTAGCCTGGCGGTGGCCGGCTGTATCGGTGCCCTGGTGCTGGTGGTTACCGGGGTGCTGACGGAAAAGCAAGCTTACAAAGCTATTGATTCACAGACTATTTTTATTTTCGGCGGCACCCTGGCGCTGGCAAAGGCGCTGGAAATGACCGGGGCGGGCAAGCTGGTGGCTGACCAGGTTATCGGTCTACTGGGCAACAACTCCTCGCCGTTCATGCTGCTGGTGGTGGTCTTTGCCCTCTCCGTGGTGATGACCAACTTTATGTCCAATACCGCCACCGTCGCGCTGTTGGTGCCGGTGAGCCTGTCGATTGCCGCCGGTATGGGCGCCGATCCGCGTGCGGTGCTGATGGCGACGGTGATTGGCAGCTCCTGCGCCTATGCGACGCCGATCGGGATGCCCGCCAATATGATGGTGCTGTCGGCCGGGGGCTATAAGTTCGTCGATTACGCCAAATCCGGCATCCCTCTGATTATCGTTTCCACCATTGTCAGCCTGATCCTGCTGCCAATCCTTTTCCCTTTTCATCCGTAACTTACGGACGCTGTTCTGACTAAGGAGCCTTTATGAGCAAAAGCGAACAGATATCCCGCATGACCGACATCATGGCCAGATTTGTGGGATATACCGGCAAAGTATTGCCTGATGACGTCACGGCAAAACTAAAAGAGTTGCATAAGAAAGAGACCAGCCAGCTGGCGGACGTCATCTTTACCACCATGATTGAAAACCAGCGTCTGGCGAAAGAGCTGGATCGTCCCTCCTGCCAGGATACCGGCGTGATCCAGTTTCTGGTGGAGTGCGGCGCCAACTTTCCGCTGATCGGCGAACTGGAAGCGCTGCTGCGCGAATCGGTGATCAAAGCCACCGTCGACTCCCCGCTGCGTCATAACAGCGTCGAGACCTTTGATGAATACAACACCGGTAAAAACGTCGGTAAAGGTACGCCGACGGTCTTCTGGGAGATCGTTCCCAATTCCGATCAGTGCAGCATCTACACCTATATGGCTGGCGGCGGCTGCTCGCTGCCGGGTAAAGCGATGGTGTTAATGCCTGGCGCTGGCTATGAAGGGGTGACCCGCTTTGTGCTGGATGTGATGACCAGCTATGGCCTGAACGCCTGTCCGCCATTGCTGGTTGGCGTTGGGGTGGCAACGTCGGTGGAAACCGCGGCGCTGCTGTCGAAGAAAGCGCTGATGCGCCCGATTGGCTCGCACAATGATAACGAACGGGCGGCATCGCTGGAAAAAATGCTCGAAGACGGCATCAACAAAATCGGTCTGGGCCCGCAGGGGATGTCCGGCAATACCTCCGTGATGGGCGTCAATATCGAAAATACCGCACGCCATCCTTCCACCATTGGCGTGGCGGTCAACGTCGGCTGCTGGTCGCACCGCAAAGGACATATCGTTTTCGATAAAGACCTGAACTACACCATTACGTCTCACACAGGAGTGGCATTCTGATGGCTAAAAAAATACTCACTACGCCCATTAAAGATGAAGATTTAGCTGATATTAAAGCGGGCGATATCATTTATCTCAACGGCCATATTGTGACCTGTCGCGATGTGGCTCATCGTCGCTTAATTGAGGGCGGGCGTGAATTACCGGTCAATGTTGCCGGTGGCGCGATATTGCATGCCGGGCCGATTGTGCGACCGATTAAAGGTTCGGAAGATAAATTTGAAATGGTCTCCGTTGGGCCGACCACCAGTATGCGCATGGAGAAATTTGAAAAAGAGTTTATTGCCAGGACTGGCGTGAAATTAATCGTTGGTAAAGGCGGTATGGGGAAGGGAACCGAAGAGGGTTGCGCCGAGCATAAAGCCTTGCACTGCGTGTTCCCGGCCGGCTGCGCGGTCGTCGCCGCGGTCTGCGTGGAAGAAATCGAAGATGCGCAGTGGCGTGATTTAGGGATGCCGGAAACCTTATGGGTATGTCGGGTGAAAGAGTTCGGGCCGTTAATTGTCTCAATCGATACCCACGGCAATAACCTGTTTGAGCAAAATAAAGTGATCTTTAATCAGCGCAAAGACATGGTCGCCGATGAAATCTGCAAACATGTGAGCTTCATTAAATAACCCCGATTGAATATATAGCGCAGTAATGGCAGCGGCAGCTGACTGCTAAACAGAGGCTTCTGACCAGGCGGTCCGGGGAAATCCACTCGGCTAACGCGGTCTGCTGTTAGCCATTATTGCGCCCCTCCCAAAGGCTATTTTATGACTGACAATGCCGTCCTGTTAGGCGAAGGCTTCACCCTGATGTTTCTCGGCATGGGCTTTGTGCTGGTGTTCCTGCTGCTGCTCATTTTCGCCATCCGGGGAATGTCCCTCGCCGTCAACCGCCTGTTTCCCGAGCCGCCTGCCGCCCCCAAACCGGCCCCGGCCGCGCCCGCCGACGACTTCGCCCGCTTAAAGCCGGCGATTGTCGCCGCCATTCACCACCATCGCCGTCTTCACCCTTAATTCACGGAGGAATTTATGACCGTTGCCATTACCGATGTCGTCCTGCGCGACGCCCACCAGTCCCTGTTCGCCACCCGTCTGCGTCTCGACGATATGCTCCCCGTCGCCGCTCAGCTGGATGACGTCGGCTACCGCTCCCTTGAGTGCTGGGGCGGCGCCACCTTTGACGCCTGCATCCGCTTCCTCGGCGAGGACCCGTGGGTCCGCCTGCGCGAGCTGAAAAAGGCGATGCCGAAGACCCCGCTGCAGATGCTGCTCCGCGGCCAGAACCTGCTCGGCTACCGCCACTACGCCGACGACGTGGTGGAGCGCTTCGTGGAGCGCACCGTCAAAAACGGCATGGACGTCTTCCGCGTCTTCGACGCCATGAACGACCCGCGCAACATGCAGGCCGCCCTGCAGGCGGTCCGCCGCCACGGCGCCCACGCCCAGGGTACGCTTTCGTACACCACCAGCCCGGCGCACACCCTGCAGACCTGGCTCGACCTCACCGAACAGCTGCTGGAGACCGGCGTCGACTCCGTCGCCATCAAGGACATGTCCGGCATTCTGACGCCGCATGCCGCCTTTGAGCTGGTCAGCGAAATCAAGAAGCGCTACGACGTCACCCTGCACCTGCACTGCCATGCCACCACCGGGATGGCGGAGATGGCGCTGCTGAAGGCCATTGAAGCCGGGGTCGACGGCGTGGATACGGCGATTTCGTCCATGAGCGCTACCTACGGCCACCCGGCCACCGAGGCGCTGGTCGCCACCCTCGCCGGCACGCAATATGACACCGGGCTGGATATCCACAAGCTGGAGAGCATCGCCGCGTACTTCCGCGAGGTGCGTAAGAAGTACCACGCCTTCGAAGGCCAGCTGAAGGGCACCGACAGCCGTATCCTCGTCGCCCAGGTCCCGGGCGGGATGCTCACCAACCTCGAAAGCCAGCTGAAGCAGCAGAGCGCCGCCCAACGTCTGGATGAGGTGCTGGCGGAAATCCCCCGCGTGCGCGAGGACCTCGGCTTCATCCCGCTGGTCACCCCGACCTCGCAGATTGTCGGCACCCAGGCGGTGCTCAACGTCCTGACCGGCGAGCGCTACAAAACCATCGCGAAGGAGACCGCCGGTATCCTGAAGGGTGAGTACGGCCGCACCCCGGCGCCGGTGAACGCCGCCCTGCAGGCGCGGGTGCTTGACGGCGCTGACCCGGTGACCTGCCGCCCGGCCGACCTGCTGAAGCCGGAGCTGGCGCAGCTGGAAGCCGACGTCAGACGCCAGGCGCAGGAGAAAGGCATCACCCTTGCCGAAAACGCCATCGACGACGTGCTCACCGTGGCCCTGTTCCCGCAGCCCGGCCTGAAGTTCCTCGAAAACCGCCACAACCCGGCAGCCTTTGAGCCGGTACCGCAGGCGGAAGCCGCGCAGCCGGTGGCAAAAGCAGAAAAACCAGCCGCCTCCGGCGTCTACACCGTCGAAGTGGAAGGCAAAGCCTTTGTGGTCAAAGTCAGCGACGGCGGCGACGTCAGCCAGCTCAGCGCCGCGCCGGTGGCCGCTGCGCCTGCTGCCGCCCCGGCTCCGGCCGGCGCCGGCACCCCGGTGACCGCCCCGCTGGCGGGCACTATCTGGAAGGTGCTGGCCGCGGAAGGCCAGACGGTGGCCGAAGGCGAGGTGCTGCTGATTCTGGAAGCCATGAAGATGGAAACCGAAATCCGCGCCGCGCAGGCCGGGACCGTACGCGGTATCGCGGTGAAAGCCGGCGACGCGGTGGCGGTCGGCGACACTCTGCTGCAGCTGGCGTAAGGACGAGGAGCGGAAATGGAAAGTCTGAACGCCCTGATTCAGGGCATGGGGCTGATGCACCTGGGGGCCGGCCAGGCGGTGATGCTGCTGGTCAGCCTGCTGCTGCTGTGGCTGGCGATTGCGAAGAAGTTTGAGCCGTTACTGCTGCTGCCGATTGGCTTCGGCGGCCTGCTGTCGAACATCCCGGAGGCCGGGCTGGCGCTCACCGCCCTGGAGAGCCTGCTGGCCCACCACGACCCGGCGCAGCTGGCGGTGATTGCCGCGAAGCTCCACTGCGCGCCGGACGTCCACGCCATTAAGGAGGCGCTGGCGCTGGCCCTGCCGTCGGTGCAGGGGCAGATGGAGACGCTGGCGGTGGACATGGGCTACTCCGCCGGGGTGCTGGCCATCTTCTATAAGGTGGCGATTGGCTCGGGCATTGCGCCGCTGGTCATCTTTATGGGCGTCGGGGCAATGACCGACTTCGGCCCGCTGCTGGCCAACCCGCGCACCCTGCTGCTGGGGGCGGCGGCGCAGTTCGGGATCTTCGCCACCGTGCTCGGGGCGCTGACGCTGAACTACTTCGGCATCATCAGCTTCACCCTGCCGCAGGCGGCGGCCATCGGGATTATCGGCGGCGCCGACGGCCCGACGGCGATTTACCTGTCGGGCAAGCTGGCACCGGAGCTGCTGGGGGCCATCGCGGTGGCGGCCTACTCCTATATGGCGCTGGTGCCGCTGATCCAGCCGCCGATCATGAAGGCGCTGACCACGGATAAGGAGCGGAAGATCCGCATGGTGCAGCTGCGCACGGTGAGTAAGCGGGAGAAGATCCTCTTCCCGGCGGTGCTGTTACTGCTGGTGGCGCTCCTGCTGCCGGACGCCGCGCCGCTGCTGGGGATGTTCTGCTTCGGCAACCTGATGCGCGAGAGCGGCGTGGTGGAGCGGCTGAGCGATACGGTGCAGAACGCGCTGATCAACATCGTGACCATCTTCCTCGGACTGTCGGTGGGGGCCAAGCTGGTGGCGGACAAGTTCCTGCAGCCGCAGACGCTGGGGATCCTGGTGCTGGGGGTGATCGCCTTCTGCGTGGGCACCGCCGCCGGGGTGCTGATGGCGAAGCTGATGAACGTGTTCAGCCGGCACAAAATCAACCCGCTGATCGGCTCGGCGGGGGTGTCGGCGGTGCCGATGGCAGCCAGGGTGTCGAACAAAGTGGGTCTGGAAGCGGACGGGCAGAACTTCCTGCTGATGCACGCCATGGGCCCGAACGTGGCCGGGGTGATCGGCTCGGCGATCGCCGCCGGGGTGATGCTCAAGTACGTGCTGGCGATGTAGGCCAGCCTGTTCCCGCGGCTGGCATACCGGCCGCGGAGATTTCTCATAAGGAGACGGTGATGAATGAAGCCATAGCATGCTGTCCGGAAAACCGGACATCAACACGGGAGGCGGTGGTTGACGCCATGCTGGCGTCAGGCGATGAACTTGCACAACTGCAGCCGGCGCTGAACCTGCTTTCGCCCCCGCTGAACGCCACGCCTGGTGAAGCGCTGCTGGCCAGCTGTTATGAGGCCGGCGCTGACCATAACGCTGACGAGGCGACACGGGCGGTGATCGCCTTACCGGCGGCGGTCGTGCGCTCTGCGACGCCCTCGCTGCAGCGCAGCGGTCTGCTGTGCATGGCGGCCGGGGCGCTCAGCGCCCGGCAACTTCCGCTGACGCACAACCGGCTGTGCGACGTGGCGGGGCAGTTCGCCCGCGCTATTCCTGAAGGCGATGAAGAGGCGGGCAGTGGATTTTATACCGTGCGCAGCGTGTCCCTGCCCGTTTACCGGCGGCTGCGGCGGGATAACCATTCGCACAGCGTCTGTCTGCAGCAGGCGCTGCTGCATTTGCTGGCCTGGAAGAGTGAGTCGCCCTGGGCGCGGCAGCAGGCGCAGCGCCTGCTCTGGCAGGGTGGCGTGCTGGGTGAGAAGGGGGAATTTGCGCTACTGACGCTGGATGATGAGCTTCGCGAGCGACAGATAGTCTGGCCCGGGCTGAGATCGCTGCTGGCGGTGACCGGGTTTCTGGTCAGATTCCCGGCCGGTCCGGTATTTAGCGATTAACGAGGCTCCCCAAACGGGGAGCCGTTTAGTTGGTGGCCGGGTATTCCTGAACGGCGATATGGAGCGTAATTTTCTTATCATCACGCATGATGACTACCGGAATTTCCGATCCCGGGCGGATCTCGGCCACCTGATCCATCGTCTCCAGTGCAGAAACCGCAGGTTTGTCATTCACGGAGATGATCACGTCGTTGGCGCGGATCCCGGCTTGTGCTGCGGGGCCATCAGGCGCCACATCGTTAACCACGATCCCCTGGATCTGATCGATCCCGCCGCCCTGTGCGTGCAGCGGGGCGATCTCCCGGCCGCTAATGCCGATATAGCCGCGGATCACCCGGCCATCCCGGATCAGCTTATCCATAATTTTGGTCGCTAACTGGAACGGGATCGCAAAGCCAATGCCTTCCGGCGTTTCGCCGTCATTGCTCTTGTCAAAGGAGAGGGTGTTAATCCCCATCAGCTCGCCGAGGGAGTTCACCAGCGCCCCACCCGAGTTACCGTGGTTAATCGAGGCGTCAGTCTGCAGGAAGTTCTGGCGGCCGGTCGGGTTGAGGCCAATGCGCCCTGTGGCGCTGATGATCCCCTGAGTGATGGTCTGCCCCAGGTTATAGGGATTGCCAATCGCCAGGACGACATCGCCAATATGCGGCGTGCGTTTCGGGTTGATCGGGATCACCGGCAGCCCGCCGGTGGCGTTGATCTTCAGCACGGCGAGGTCAGTCAGGGTGTCGGATCCGACCAGCAGCGCTTCGAAGACGCGGCCGTCCTGCAGTGCGACAATGATCTGATCGGCATCATTGATAACATGCTTGTTGGTCAGGATATAGCCGCGCTGATCCATGATCACCCCGGAGCCAAGCGTCAGCTGATTATGGCTGGTGCTGTTCAGGGCGCGGTTATAGACGTTCACCACGGCGGGCGCCGCGCGGCGTACGGCGGCGTTATAGCTCACAGGGGAGTCGTCTGCCGTATCGTTTTGGGTGGTCGGCGTCAGCTGCCACTGGCGTAGCGATGGCATCAGGGCCAGCAGCAGTCCCCCGACAATCAAACCGATGAGTATCGAACGTAATAACTTTCCAGGCATGATGCAAATATCGTTAATGAATGGTCAGACGCAGCATAGCATGAGTTGTCCGGACATCGCACATGGCGGCGATGTCCGGGAAGACAATCAGCGTAGCAGCAGATAGATGCTTTCGTTGCCGCGGATCACATTCAGGGCGATGACCGGCGGTTTGCCTTCAAGCACTTTGCGCAGTTCGGCAATCGAATGAATACGTTCCCGGTTAAGGCCAATGATAATGTCATCCTTATGCAGGCCGACCTGGGCGGCGGCGCTGCCTTTATCGACATTATCGATCACCACGCCTTTGGTACCGTCCTTCATCTGACCATCGCTGAACGAGGCTCCCTGCAGGGCAGGGATAATCAGCTCGGCGCTGGCGGTGGAGGAGGTGCTCTTATCCAGCGTCACTTCGACATCGACCGGTTTTCCGTCGCGCAGCAGGCCAAGTTTGACCTTGGTCCCCGGTTCGGTGGTGGCGATGCGCGAGCGCAGTTCGGCAAAACTGTTCAGCGGCTTGCCGTTCAGACTGACAATGACGTCGCCGGATTTGATCCCTGCTTTGGCGGAACCGGAGTTTGGTAACACTTCACTGACGAAGGCGCCGCGCTGAACGTCGAGATTCATCGCCTTAGCGATATCGGCGCTCATTTCCATGCCTTTAATGCCCAGCAGGCCGCGCTTGATTTCGCCAAACTGAATGAGCTGGTCGGCGAGGGTTTTCGCCATGTTGCTTGGAATGGCGAAGCCGATACCGATGCTACCGCCGCCCGGCGCCAGGATCGCGGTGTTGATCCCGATAAGCTCGCCGTTGAGGTTCAACAGCGCGCCGCCGGAGTTACCGCGGTTAATCGAGGCATCGGTCTGGATGAAATTCTCCAGCCCTTCCAGGTTCAGGCCGCTGCGGCCAAGGGCAGAGATAATGCCGGAGGTGGCGGTCTGGCCAAGGCCGAACGGGTTGCCGACGGCGACGGCGAAGTCGCCGACGCGGAGTTTATCGGAGTCAGCAATGGCGATTTGCGTCAGGTTCGCCGGCTTGATCAGCTGCAGCAGAGCGATATCGCTCTGTTCATCGCTGCCGACCAGTTTGGCATCAAATTCACGGCCATCGTTCAGCTGGACGCTGATCTTCTGCGCCTGATTGATGACGTGATTATTGGTTAGCACGTAGCCTTTCGCTGCGTCGATGATGACGCCGGAGCCGAGCCCTTCAAACGGCTGCGCCTGCTCCTGCGGGGCGTTATCACCAAAATATTTCTTCAGCTCTTCCGGCATATTGAGCGTCGGCGAGGCGGTGCCTTCCACCTGCACGCTGACCACCGCTGGCAGGACCTTTTCCAGCATCGGCGCCAGGCTCGGTAACGCGCCCTGGCCGGGCACCTGAGTCGGTAAGGATGCTGCTGCCGGAGGCAGGGCCGACAACGATAACCCAATGCTTAACGCTAACGCACTCAACAGCAAAGTCTGTTTCTTCATTAGATGCTGGCTCTCGTAACCTGAGGTGTATGGAAAAACGTCCTGAATAACCTGATGTTATTGAATTTTTGCACAGGTAACAATGTGGGTACTGGTTTAAATTGTAGCCGGGAAGTGGGGGAAGTAGCGGGCGCGGTGGGCGCGCCCGGAGATATTTTATCAGACGCGATCAGTTAATCGCGTTTTGCGCCACCGCGCAGTAAACCGGATGCGCCTTCAGAGTAGTCGCGCGGCATCTGGACCGGCGCCTGATCGTTGCTGGCTTCAGACTCTTCCAGACGGTTGCGGAACGGGTTGGCGTCTGCCATAGAGTCCGGCAGCAGGTTGTTAGAGCTTTTCGCCATATGCTGATACAGCTGACGATAGTCATGCGCCATGTTATCCAGCAGCTCAGCGCTGCGCGCGAAGTGGCTGACCAGCTCTTCACGGTATTCTTCAAGTTCGGCTTTATTCTTTTCCAGTTCGAACTGCAGCGCCTGCTGCTGGCGCAGTTTGCGGTTGCCGAAACGCATGGCGACGGCACCAATAATGATACCGACGACTAACCCAATTAGCGCGTATTCCCAGGTCATGAACATCTCCCGTTGTTTTGTGGTTCCGTAGGGTGGCTCTTAGGCTCTCCGCCTGCGCCCGATAGTGCCACTATAACCGCTAATTCCACAGAAGTGGAATCCTGGCGTATCATCGCGTAGTGTAGAACGGCCTTTTTTTCGTCAATCGTGAGCTTCGGCATTACGGTTTTCAAGGAATAACAATTAGATCATGCAAAGCCTGTCTCCAACATCGCGTTACCTTTTAGCCCTGAAAGAGGGCAACCATCAACCCGACGATGTCCAGCAAGAAGCGGTGAGCCGCCTTGATACCATTTACCAGGAACTGCAGACTCAGCCCGCGCCCGTCGCGTCAGGCGGCGGTTTGCGCGCGAAATTCGGCAAACTGCTGGGTAAGCGCGAACCGGCTGCCGAGGCGGCGCCTGTCCGCGGCCTGTATATGTGGGGCGGCGTGGGGCGGGGAAAAACCTGGCTGATGGACCTGTTTTACCAGAGCCTGCCGGGCGAGCGTAAGCAGCGCCTGCATTTCCATCGCTTCATGCTGCGCGTGCACGAAGAGCTGACCACCCTGCAGGGACATAGCGACCCGCTGGAGATTGTCGCCGACCGTTTCAAGGCGGAAACGGATGTGCTCTGTTTTGACGAGTTTTTCGTCTCTGATATTACCGATGCCATGCTGTTAGGCGGGTTGATGAAAGCCCTGTTTGCCCGCGGCATCACCCTGGTCGCCACTTCCAATATTCCGCCGGATGAGCTCTATCGCAATGGCCTGCAACGGGCCCGTTTTCTGCCGGCGATCGACGCCATCAAGCAGCATTGCGATATTATGAACGTCGATGCCGGCATCGATTATCGTCTGCGTACGCTGACGCAGGCGCACCTGTGGCTGTCGCCACTGAACAGCGAAACCCGCGAACAGATGGATAAACTGTGGCTGGCGCTGGCCGGGGCGCCGCGCGCTGCTGCCGGGCCGACGCTGGAGATCAATCACCGCGAGCTGCCCACGCTTGGCGTCGAAAACCAGACGCTGGCGGCGTCGTTCGCCACGCTGTGTGTGGATGCCCGTAGCCAGCATGACTATATTGCCCTCTCCCGTCTGTTCCACACCGTGATGCTGCTCGACGTGCCGGTGATGACCGCGCAGCTGGAGAGCGAAGCGCGGCGCTTTATCGCCCTGGTGGATGAGTTCTATGAGCGCCACGTGAAGCTGGTGGTCAGCGCCGCGGTGCCGCTGTACGACATTTATCAGGGAGAGCGGCTGAAGTTTGAGTTCCAGCGCTGTCTGTCGCGTCTGCAGGAGATGCAGAGCGAAGAGTATCTCAAGCGTCCGCATATGCCCTGACAGGGCGCTTTTTCCCGACGGATTGAGAGCCGGAAGACCACCCCGGGGCCTGCCTGAAAAATCTCATAAAGGGGTCGATCTTTGACCCCGACTTCTCTATAATCTTGCGACCCCACGTTACGAGAAGGTTTTTTTCCCGAAACTTTCTATGCGCCGGCATAGGCTATTCGAAGGGGTAGGTTTGCTGGACAATGTCGTGTGAACCTCAACTGACTAAACGTTTGGGTGTTCACCAACGTGTAACTTATTATTTGGGTAAGCTTTTAATGAAAACTTTTACAGCTAAACCAGAAACCGTAAAACGCGACTGGTATGTTGTTGACGCGACCGGTAAAACTCTGGGCCGTCTGGCTACTGAACTGGCTCGTCGCCTGCGCGGTAAGCATAAAGCGGAATACACTCCGCACGTTGATACCGGTGATTACATCATCGTTCTGAACGCAGAAAAAGTTGCTGTAACCGGCAACAAGCGCGAAGACAAAATGTACTACCACCACACCGGCCACATCGGTGGTATCAAAGAAGCGACCTTTGAAGAGATGATTGCCCGCCGTCCTGAGCGTGTGATTGAAATCGCGGTTAAAGGCATGCTGCCAAAAGGCCCGCTGGGTCGTGCTATGTACCGTAAACTGAAAGTTTACGCGGGTAACGAGCACAACCACGCGGCACAGCAACCGCAAGTTCTTGACATCTAATCGGGATTATAGGCAATGGCTGAAAATCAATACTACGGCACTGGTCGCCGCAAAAGTTCCGCAGCTCGCGTATTCATCAAACCGGGCAACGGTAAAATCGTTATCAACCAGCGTTCTCTGGAACAGTACTTCGGTCGCGAAACTGCCCGCATGGTAGTTCGTCAGCCGCTGGAACTGGTCGACATGGTTGAGAAACTGGATCTGTACATCACTGTTAAAGGTGGTGGTATCTCTGGTCAGGCTGGTGCGATCCGTCACGGTATCACCCGCGCTCTGATGGAGTACGATGAGTCCCTGCGTGGCGAACTGCGTAAAGCAGGCTTCGTTACTCGTGACGCTCGTCAGGTTGAACGTAAGAAAGTCGGTCTGCGTAAAGCACGTCGTCGTCCGCAGTTCTCCAAACGTTAATTGTCTTCTGCTCACGCAGAACAATTTGCGAAAAAACCCGCTCCGGCGGGTTTTTTTATGGATAAAACGGCTGTTATCCACAATCATGCCGCCGGTTTTCGCCACTTTTTCAGCATTTCCAGAATCCCCTCACCACAACGTCTTCAAAATCTGGTAAACTATCATCCAATTTTCTGCCCAAATGCTGGTGATTGTTCATTTTTTGTTTTATTCGTGAACGAAGGTGACATCGCGCTACTGGGGTTTTTACATCTGGCCGGTCATGAGTGACTGGCAGCAGTACAAAATTCTGAATATACCTGGAGGTTTTCATGGCTGTCGCTGCCAACAAACGTTCGGTAATGACGCTGTTTTCTGGTCCTACTGACATCTATAGCCATCAGGTCCGCATTGTGCTGGCTGAGAAGGGTGTCAGTTTTGAGATAGAGCACGTGGAGAAGGACAACCCACCTCAGGATCTGATTGACCTCAACCCGAATCAAAGCGTACCGACGCTGGTGGATCGTGAGCTCACTCTGTGGGAATCTCGCATCATTATGGAGTATCTGGATGAGCGTTTCCCGCATCCGCCGTTAATGCCGGTTTATCCGGTGGCGCGTGGAGAAAGCCGCCTGTATATGCAACGTATCGAGAAGGACTGGTATTCGCTGATGAACACCATCCAGAGCGGTACCGCAGCGCAAGCTGATGCTGCGCGTAAGCAGCTGCGTGAAGAACTGCTGGCCATCGCGCCGGTCTTCACCCAGAAACCTTACTTCCTGAGCGACGAGTTCAGCCTGGTGGATTGCTACCTGGCGCCGCTGCTGTGGCGTTTGCCGGTTCTCGGTGTGGAACTGGTTGGCGCAGGCGCGAAAGAGCTCAAAGGCTACATGACTCGCGTATTTGAGCGTGATTCCTTCCTCGCTTCTTTAACTGAAGCCGAGCGTGAAATGCGCCTCGGTCGGGGCTAAATAATGGATGTATCACAGCTGACGCCGCGTCGCCCGTATCTGTTACGGGCGTTTTATGAGTGGCTGCTGGATAACCAGCTGACGCCGCACCTGGTGGTGGATGTCACTCTGCCGGGCGTGCTCGTACCGATGGAGTACGCGCGCGACGGTCAAATCGTTCTCAATATTGCCCCGCGTGCGGTCGGCAATCTGGAGCTGGCGAATGACGAGGTGCGTTTTAACGCGCGCTTTGGCGGCGTGCCGCGTAACGTGTCTGTTCCGCTGGCTGCGGTACTCGCCATCTATGCCCGTGAGAACGGCGCCGGCACGATGTTTGAACCGGAAGCGGCCTATGACGAAGATGTCAGCAGCCTCAACGATGATGACGTCGCGCCTGAGAGTGAAAGCGAAACGGTGATGTCGGTGATCGATGGCGATAAGCCGGATAATCACGACGACGATCCTGACGACACGCCGCCGCCGCGCGGTGGTCGCCCGGCGCTCCGCGTTGTGAAGTAACGCCTGACAGGCCCTCCGGGGCCTGTTTTTTTTCCTGCCTGCTTTGTTAACCCCGCCACACACGACGCGCCCCTGCGGCTGGTACTGTTATTGCCACACTTATCTTTCAGGGAGCAGTCATGTCTTTACTTGCACAACTGGATCGGCGTATTCGCTATTACGGTGGGTTAATTGTCTCCTGTCAGCCGGTGCCGGGCAGCCCGCTGGATAACCCCGCCATCGTCGCGGCGATGGCGCTGGCGGCGGAACAGGCGGGGGCGGTGGCGCTGCGCATAGAAGGTCTGGCCAACCTGCAGGCCGTTCGTCCGTTAGTGACGGTGCCTGTTATCGCGCTGATTAAGCGCGATCTGCATGATAGCCCGGTGCGTATTACGCCGTGGCTTGAGGATGTGAATGCCCTGGCGCAGGCGGGGGCCGATATCATTGCGGTTGACGGCACGCGGCGCCAGCGTCCGGCCTCTGTCGCATCGTTGTTGGCGGCAATTCACCGCCAGGGGAAAAACGCGATGGCAGATTGTTCCTCTCTCGACGATGCCCTGGAATGCTGGCAGTTGGGCTTCGATATGGTTGGCACTACTCTCTCCGGCTATACCGCAGAGGAGACACCGGACGAACCGGACCTGGCGCTGGTGAAAAGCCTGAGCGCCGCGGGCTGCCGAGTGGTCGCAGAGGGGCGCTACAATACGCCTGCGCAGGCGGCTGAAGCGATGCGCTGCGGCGCGTGGGCGGTGACCGTCGGATCGGCGATCACCCGCTTAGAGCATATCTGCGGCTGGTATAATTCGGCGCTGAAAGCGGCGGTTTGCCCGGCGAATGAGCAATAAAAAAGCCCGATGGCGTTAACCATCGGGCTTTTAGGCGCTGAGGCTCAGAGCCTAATCAGACTTCAAGGTAGTTGAGGATCCCGTCCGCCGCTTTACGGCCTTCGGCAATCGCAGTGACCACCAGGTCGGAACCGCGAACGATATCGCCACCGGCGAAGATTTTCGGGTTGCTGGTCTGGAACGCGTTGTCGCTGCCTTCCGGCGCGATGATGCGGCCCTGAGAGTCCAGCTCGACGCTGTGCTTCGCCAGCCACTCCATGCTGTGCGGACGGAAGCCAAAGGCCATTACCACCGCATCAGCCGGCACCACGTGTTCAGAACCAGCGACGATCTCCGCGCGACGGCGGCCTTTCGCGTCCGGCTGGCCCATCTCGGTGCGCGCCATCTTCACGCCGCACACTTTGCCATTGGCATTCACTTCCACGCCCAGCGGCTGGACGTTGAACTGGAACTCAACGCCTTCTTCACGCGCGTTTTTCACTTCGCGTTTTGAACCGGGCATGTTCTCTTCGTCACGACGATAGGCACAGATCACGTGCGCCGCATTCTGACGAATGGAGGTCCGCACGCAGTCCATCGCGGTGTCGCCACCGCCGAGCACGACCACGCGTTTGCCTTCCATGCTGACGTAGGGCTCATCAGCTGTTTCGCCAAAGCCCATGATCTGCTTGGTGTTAGCGATCAGGAACGGCAGCGCGTCGTAGACGCCCGGGGCGTCTTCGTTGTCCAGTCCACCGCGCATCGACTGATAGGTCCCGACGCCGAGGAACACGGCATCGTACTCTTTCAGCAGGTCGTCGAGCTGTACGTCGCGACCCACTTCGGTATTGAGTTTGAACTCAATGCCCATGCCGGTGAAGATTTCACGGCGGCGGGTCATCACCTCTTTTTCCAGCTTGAACGCCGGGATACCGAAGGTCAGCAGGCCGCCGATTTCCGGATGGCGGTCAAACACCACCGCCTTGACGCCGTTGCGGGTCAGCACGTCGGCACAAGCGAGGCCCGCCGGGCCAGCACCGATGATCGCGACGGTTTTACCGGTCGGCTTCACGCCGGAGAGATCCGGACGCCAGCCCATTTCGAATGCTTTGTCATTGATATAGCGTTCGATGTTGCCGATGGTCACCGCGCCGAACTCATCGTTCAGCGTACAGGAGCCTTCACACAGGCGGTCCTGCGGGCAAACGCGCCCGCAGACTTCTGGCAGGGTGTTGGTCTGATGCGACAGCTCAGCCGCCTCAAAAATACGCCCCTCGTTGGCCAGCTTCAGCCAGTTCGGGATGTAGTTATGCACCGGGCATTTCCATTCACAGTACGGGTTGCCGCAGGAGAGGCAGCGATCTGCCTGCGCCTTGGCCTGGCCTTCTGAAAACGGCTCGTAAATTTCCACAAACTCAATTTTACGGATCTTCAGCGGTTTCTTTGGCGGATCAACGCGCTGCAGGTCGATAAATTGATAAACGTTCTGACTCATCTTAACCCCTTACTGCGCCTGCACCCGCAGCTCAGCTGCGGAACGACTACGGTGACCCAACAGTGCTTTAACATCGCTGGACTTCGGTTTAACCAGCGCAAACTTCGCGGAGAAGGCCGGCCAGTTGGCGAGGATCTCTTCGCCACGTTGCGAACCGGTAAGCTGCACATGTTCGGTGATTAAACCGCGCAGGTGCTCTTCATGGATTGCCAGAGAATCAACGTCCAGCACTTCCACCAGTTCCGGGTTCACGCGTTTACGGAAGTCGCCATCTTCATCCAGGACATAAGCAAAGCCGCCGGTCATCCCTGCGCCAAAGTTGACGCCGGTTTTACCGAGCACGCAGACGATGCCGCCGGTCATATATTCACAGCCGTTGTCACCGATGCCTTCCACCACGGTAATGGCGCCGGAGTTACGCACGGCGAAACGCTCGCCTGCGCGGCCTGCGGCGTACAGACGACCACCGGTCGCGCCGTACAGGCAGGTGTTGCCGATAATGCTGGCTTCATGGCTGCGGAACGCAGAGCCGACCGGAGGACGAATGGCCAGCAGACCGCCCGCCATGCCTTTCCCGACATAGTCGTTGGCATCGCCGGTCAGATGCAGCTCTACGCCACCGGCGTTCCACACGCCGAAGCTCTGGCCTGCGGTGCCGCTAAAGTGGGCGACGATCGGATCCCCGGCCAGTCCCTGGTCACCATGGGTCTGGGCAATATACCCGGACAGCGAGGCCCCCACGGAGCGGTCGGTATTGCGGATATCGAACCAGAACGTTTTGCTCTGCTTTTCATCCACGTACGGTTTCGCCTGCTGCAGCAGCTGCGCGTTGAGTACACCGTTATCGAACGGTGGGTTGTTCTCGGTGCAGTACAGCGCTTTGCCCGGATGCGGCTCTGCGGTCTCCAGCAGTTTACCCAGATCCAGTTTCTGCTGTTTGGCAGTAAACCCATCCAGCTCTTTGAGCAGATCGGTGCGGCCAATCAGATCCACCAGACGCTTGACGCCCAGCTGGGCCATCAGCTCGCGGGTCTCACGGGCGATAAATTCAAAGTAGTTGGTCACTTTGAACGGCAGACCGTGATAGTGGTTCTTACGCAGTTTGTCATCCTGAGTCGCCACGCCGGTCGCGCAGTTGTTCAGGTGGCAAATACGCAGGTATTTACAGCCCAGCGCGACCATCGGGCCGGTACCGAAACCGAAGCTCTCTGCGCCGAGGATCGCCGCTTTGATGATATCGAGGCCGGTTTTCAGTCCGCCGTCCACCTGCAGACGGATCTTATGACGCAGACCGTTAGCGACCAGCGCCTGCTGGGTTTCCACCAGGCCAAGCTCCCACGGACAGCCGGCATATTTCACCGATGAGAGCGGGCTCGCCCCGGTACCGCCGTCGTAGCCGGCGATGGTGATCAGATCGGCATAGGCTTTGGCCACGCCGGTGGCGATGGTGCCAACGCCCGGTTCAGAAACCAGTTTGACCGAAATCATCGCTTTCGGGTTGACCTGCTTGAGGTCGAAAATCAGCTGCGCCAAATCCTCGATAGAGTAGATATCGTGGTGCGGCGGCGGGGAGATCAGCGTCACGCCCGGTACGGAATAGCGCAGTTTGGCGATATACGGGGTGACTTTATCACCCGGCAACTGACCGCCTTCACCCGGTTTCGCCCCCTGGGCGACTTTGATCTGGATGACGTCGGCATTGACCAGATAGGCTGGCGTGACGCCGAAGCGGCCGGACGCGACCTGCTTGATGCGCGACACTTTATTGGTGCCGTAGCGCGCCGGGTCTTCACCGCCTTCACCGGAGTTAGAGAAACCGCCGATGCTGTTCATCGCTTCCGCCAGCGATTCGTGTGCTTCCGGGCTCAGCGCGCCGATCGACATCGCCGCGGTATCGAAGCGTTTGAACAGCTCTTTCGCCGGTTCTACGTCGTCGATACTGATTGCGTCTTCGCCTGGATTGAGCGCCAGCAGATCGCGCAGCGTGGCCGCCGGACGTTCGTTAACCAGTTTCGCGTATTGTTGATAGTCGCTGTATTCGCCGCTCTGCACGGCCTTCTGCAGGGTCTGAACCACGTCCGGGTTGTAGGCGTGATATTCACCGCCGTGCACGAACTTCAGCAGGCCGCCCTGAGCCAGTGGCTTACGTGCCAGCCAGGCGCGTTTCGACAGATTCAGCAGATCCTGCTGGAAATCATCGAAGCCGGCGCCGCCGATGCGGCTGACCACGCCCTGGAAGCAGAGATCGGAAACCTCGCGATGCAGACCGACGGCTTCGAACAGCTTCGAGCAGCGGTAGGACGCGATGGTGGAGATCCCCATCTTCGACATGATTTTGTACAGACCTTTGTTGATACCGTTGCGATAGTTCAGCATCACCGCACGGTAGGCTTTATCGATAGCTTTGCTGTCGACCAGCTTCGCCAGCGTTTCATAGGCGAGGTACGGATAAATAGCGGTCGCGCCGAAGCCGAGCAGGACCGCAAAGTGATGCGGATCGCGGGCACTGGCGGTTTCAACGATGATGTTGGCATCGCAGCGCAGACTTTTATCGACCAGACGGGTCTGGATCGCGCCAACGGCCATCGGCGCCGGTACCGGCAGACGGTCTTTGGCGATGTTGCGGTCGGACAGCACCAGCAGCACGGTACCCTCGCGCACCATTTGCTCTGCTTTGTCACACAGGGCTTTCACCGTCTCGCTGAGCGAGGCCTCTGCCGGGTTAAACGTGATGTCGAGGACGTCGGCACGATAGTGCTCTTCTTCCATCGTCGTCAGCTGTTTGAAATCGGAGTACAGCAGGATCGGCGATTTGAAGCTCAGGCGATGGGCCTGGCCTTCCGCTTCGCAGAAGACGTTCATTTCGCGACCGATGCTGGTGGCCAGCGACATGACGTGCGCTTCACGCAGCGGATCGATAGGCGGGTTAGTCACCTGGGCGAACTGCTGACGGAAGTAATCGTAGATAATGCGCGGCTGGCTGGAGAGCACGGCGAAAGGCGTGTCATCGCCCATCGAACCGACTGCTTCCTGGCCATTTTCGCCGAGCACGCGCAGGACGGAGTCCAGCTCTTCCGCGCTGTAGTTAAACTGTTTCTGGTAGCTGGCGAGCGTGTCGTCATCCAGCTGGCGGCTGCCGACTTCTTCTTCCGGCAGATCTTCGAACGGCACCAGGCGACGAACGTTTTTCTCCATCCACTCTTTGTACGGGTGGCGGCTCTTCAGATCGTCATCGGTTTCCGCCGAGTGCAGAATGCGTCCGGCGCGGGTATCGATAACCATCAGCTCGCCTGGGCCCACGCGGCCTTTCTCGACCACTTCGTCCGGCTGGTAGTCCCAGATACCGACTTCAGAGGCGCAGGTGATGAGCTTATCTTTGGTAATGACGTAGCGCGCCGGGCGCAGGCCATTACGATCGAGGTTACAGGCAGCGTAGCGGCCATCGGACATGACGATGCCCGCCGGGCCGTCCCACGGCTCCATGTGCATAGAGTTAAAGTCGAAGAACGAACGCAGCTCCGGATCCATATCCGGGTTGTTCTGCCAGGCTGGCGGCACCAGCAGGCGCATGGCGCGCACGATATCCATCCCGCCGGCCAGCAGCAGCTCCAGCATGTTGTCCATTGAACTGGAGTCAGAGCCGGTTTCGTTAACGAACGGCGCGGCGTCGTGCAGATCCGGGATCAGCGGGGTCTGGAACTTATAGGTACGGGCGCGGGCCCACTGGCGGTTGCCGGTGATAGTGTTGATTTCACCGTTGTGCGCCAGGTAACGGAACGGCTGCGCCAGCGGCCAGCGCGGCACGGTGTTGGTGGAGAAGCGCTGGTGGAACAGGCAGATAGCCGACTCCAGGCGCAGGTCCGCGAGGTCCAGGTAGAAGCGCGGCAAATCCGCCGGCATACACAGACCTTTATAGATGTTGACCAGGTTGGACAGGCTACAAACGTAGAAATCTTTGTCTTCCTGCAGGCGTTTTTCAATGCGACGACGCGCAATAAACAGACGGCGCTCCATATCGCGCGGGCGCCAGCCAGCCGGGGCGTTCACAAAGATTTGCTCAATACGGGGCAGCGAGGAGAGGGCGATTTCACCGAGGACGCCTTCGTTGGTCGGCACATCGCGCCAGCCGACAATCGACAGGGTCTCAAGCTGAAGTTCTTCTTCAACGATGCGGCGCGCCGCTTTAGCCAGCTCAGGATCTTTATTCAGGAACAGCATCCCAACGGCGTAGTTTTTGGCTAAACGCCAGCCGCGCTCTTCAGCAACGATGCGGAAGAAACGATCGGGTTTTTGCAGCAGCAGACCGCAACCGTCGCCGGTTTTACCATCGGCAAGGATTGCGCCACGGTGCTGCATGCGGGCCAGTGCGTGTATCGCGGTTCGCACTACCTTGTGGCTAGGTTCGCCTTCTATGTGGGCGATCAGGCCGAAACCACAGTTATCCCTCTCAAGGGATTTGTCGTACAACATATCAGTGAACCTCCCCAGGCTCTGCGGACACCCTCCGATACCGATTGCGCACAGGCACAGAAAGAGTATGGCGACGGGGTTTGCACCTCGCATTCGCCCTCTTTAAATCCTTTTCGCATCGGTACACAAGTTTGAGGACTTGCTGTTAAGAGGGAATCTCAATTACTGCATAAATATGATGAGCAGAGTGCTCATCCAGAAAGCTTCCAGCGGATTCCCAACTTATCGGGAATCCACACTTACGTCAAATGGCAATCTTATTAATACAAAAATGTGCTATACAGGTGTTAACTTGTTGTTTTAAAAATAAATAGTGCCATTTTTCGTGCTATGAATACGCCTCAGGAAGGTCAGGCTAGTGTGATCTGTCTCACTGTGCACGCGGCTTTGCATTACCGTTATGCGCTGAAATGCATGTCATCATTAGCATATTTGACTGCCATATATTTTCTCAATGGATATTAATACTGTTTTTTGCCGTGAAGAAGATTAGGGCTATCCGCAGGTGAAATATAAGGAAAACTCATCACCACAGAGGTGAATGAAATTGCAGTAATCATGATTGTTTATGCAATGAGGGTGGCCGCCGCGCTGACGATTGATCCAGGTCATCGCCGTCGGTGACAAAAAGTGGCAGGCTTGGCCCCCTTTGTTGAGGCCGGTCTATCAGATTATGCAGTTACAGAAATTAGTCAATATGTTTGGTGGGGATCTTATGCGCCGCTATGGCGAAAAGGTCCATAAGCTGACGCTGCACGGCGGTTTTAGCTGCCCGAACCGCGACGGCACGCTGGGCCGCGGCGGTTGCACTTTCTGTAATGTGGCTTCCTTTGCCGATGAGGCGCAGCAGCATCGCTCCATCGCCGAACAGCTCGCTCATCAGGCGCAGCTCGTCAACCGGGCAAAGCGCTATCTGGCCTATTTCCAGGCCTATACCAGCACCTTCGCTGAAGTGCAGGTGCTCCGCTCGATGTATCGTCAGGCCATCAGCCAGGCGAATATTGTCGGCCTCTGCGTCGGCACCCGCCCGGACTGCGTTCCGCAGGCGGTCCTCGATCTGCTGAGTGAATATCATGAGCAAGGATATGAGGTATGGCTGGAGCTGGGACTGCAAACCGCGCACGATAAAACCCTGCATCGGATTAACCGTGGGCATGATTTCGCTTGCTACCAGCGTACTGCGCGTCTGGCGCGAGCGCGAGGGCTGAAGGTCTGCGCACATCTGATCGTCGGCCTGCCCGGAGAGACCCTGGGCCATTGCCTGGAGACGCTAGAGCGGGTGGTGGCGACCGGCGTGGACGGCATCAAGCTGCACCCGCTGCACATTGTCAAAGGCAGTATTATGGCCAAAGCGTGGCAGGCCGGGCGTCTCAATGGCATTGAGCTGGAGGCGTATACCGTGACCGCCGGGGAGATGATTCGCCATACGCCGCCGGAGGTGATCTATCACCGGATATCGGCCAGCGCCCGTCGACCCACGCTATTGGCGCCGCTGTGGTGCGAAAATCGCTGGACCGGAATGGTTGAACTGGATCGCTATCTGAATGAGCAGGGCGCTCAGGGCTCGGCGCTAGGCCGCAGCTGGGCTGTGCCCCTGGCGGAGAAGTAGAAGCAGACGATGTCCGGGCCAAGGCCGGACATCGCTCTTCAGCCATTTATGCCTGACTGGCTTTCATCGTCATCCGCGGGGTTTTAATCACCAGCAGCACCAGCACGGCGCCAAGCGCGGCGATAGTGCCGGCGAGAATAAAGGCGCTGTCGAATTTGCCGGTGGACTGCACGATATAGCCCGTGACAATCGGCCCCACGATGCCGGAGACGCTGCCGATAAGATGGATAAAGCCGCTGGCGCCGCCGACGCGGGATTTATGCACCACGTCCTGAATAATCGCCCAGTAGATCGCCCCGGTCACATAGAGGAAAAAGATGGAGACCGACATCAGCAGAACGGCAGGAACGACGCTGCTAACGGTACCGGCGAGCCCCACGCAGAGCGCGGCCATTAGCAGGCATACCACCAGCACGATTTTGCGCGACAGCAGCAGCCTTCCGGTAAGGTTAAATATTTTATCGGATATATAACCCCCCAGCGCCAGACCGACAAAACCGACGATCCACGGGATCATGGTGGTGAGACTCATCTGTTTAATATCCAGATGGTGCTGCTGGACCAGATAGGACGGAAACCAGCTGAGAAAGAAAAAAAGAATATAGTTGTAGCAGAAGAAGGCAAATGCCGTCACCAGAATAATAGGCTGCTTGAGATAATAACCCAGTGAGTGGGCCGTTTGATTTTCTACGGTTTCCAGGGCGTCCTCCTCTTGCTTCATTTTATTAATGAGCATGAGCTCTTCCTGACTGACATGCTTATGTTTGTCAGGCGAGTTGGCGGCAATAAAAAACCACACGACCATCCACACAATACCGATGGCGAAAATAATCATAAACGCGGGACGCCAGCCGAAAGCCAGGGCCAGATAACCGACGATAGGTCCGGCGACCGCGCCGCCCAGCGGAGAGCCGGCGCTGAGGAACCCCACTGCGGTTGCTGCTTGCTTTTTAGGAAACCAGCCGTTAATCATCTTGTTCGCTGAGGCGCAAATCGGGCCCTCTGCCATCCCGAAGAGCACGCGGAGCACCAGCATGGAATAAAAGCCGGTGGCAACCGCGGTTAAGCCGCAAAACAGCGACCATAACCCAACCGCCAGGCCCATCACCAATGTGGCGCCAAATTTATCGACGGCGAGGCCGCCAATAAAATTAAAGACCGCGTAGCCGAAGAAAAAGCTGCCGAAAATCATACCAAATTGTTCAGCGTTAAGTGCAAGGTCCTTTTCAATCATCGGCACCGTAATGGATAACGCCACCCGGTCCAGATAATTTATCATATACACTAAAAATAATAACAGGACGATAATCCAGCGAATATTTTTTCCCATGATAACACCATGCTCATTATATGATTTATATCAGGCGCGGCGGATCTACAGATATCCGTCGGCCGTTATTTAAAAATAATGTCGGCTTAGCCTAATTGCAGCAGCACTTTGCAGCAGGTCTTCCGATCGTTGGCGAAAATCTCCATGGCTTCTTTCACCTGCTCCAGCGGCATACAGTGGGTGATTAACGCCTCAGGATGGATAAGGCCTTTTTCCATCCAGTCGATGACCAGCGGAAAGCGCCCGCTGTTCAGCCGCGAGGAGAAAATGGAGATCTCTTTACTGGTGATGCTTTGCTGGGTCAGCGTGGACGCCTCGCCGGAGAAACCGAGTATGCCGATGCGGGCGGCAGGGGAGGCGAGGAGGATTGCCTCCTGCAGAATGGCTGGGTGGCAGGCGGCATCAATGACCAGCGTGGGGGCTATCTGCCGCTGCGCCAGCTGATCCGCCAGCGGCTGATGGGTGTTATCGAGCGTCAGATCGGCGCCGTTGTCCCGTGCCATCTGTAGACGTTCGGCAATGCGGTCCACGACGATCACCTGCTTAACGCCATACACCCCCTTCAGCGCCTGGATCACCGTCAGGCCCATTGGGCCAGCGCCGTAAACCAGGGCGATATCCTGCGGCGTGGGCTGCAGCTGGGCGGTAATATTTGCCGCAATAGTAAAAGGCTCAACCATTGTCGCCTGACGATCGCTGATAGCCTCCGGAATGCGCCAGGCATTTTTGGCCGGCACGCAGGCATAGTCGCTGAATCCCCCATCGCGGTGCACCCCGATGACCTGGAGCTGCGCGCAAACATTCGGCCGACCAACCGAGCAGGGATAACAATGGCCGCAGCTGACCACCGGATCGACCGCGACGCGTTCGCCAATACGCGCCGGAGAGACCTGCTCGCCGACGGCATCGACAATGCCGAAGAATTCATGACCAATAACGCGGGGATATTTCGCGAAGGGGTTGTGGCCCTGATAGATGTGTACATCGGAACCGCAGATCCCGGCAAAGGCGATTTTCACCCGTACTTCATGGCTGCCCGGAACGGGAACCGGACGTGATGCAATGTTCAGTTGGCCTGGCTCTTTGACGATGACGCTTCTCATTTCTGTTCCTTCCATTGTCTGTTTCGCGAACGAATTTCGCCTGTTTTTATTACCATACAAGTATGCATTTGATCATAAATAGCTCTGGATCACATTTGGAAGAGGTCGTCAGAAAAAGCCAGACTATTATTAATCTATTGAAATAAATTGAAAAAAAATATGAATGCGCCGGGATGGGCTTGCCCGGTGCAGGAATGTGATCGTTATCACGACAGGAAAGGGCAATTCGATTATGATTGCTGGTATGGTAGTAGGGTAAAAACACAAATTATGAAGCAGGTGATAACGATGCAGATGACAATGCGCTGGTTTGGGCCAGAGGAAGACAAGGTTTCATTAGAGCATATACGACAGGTGCCCGGCGTGGAGGGGGTCGTCGGCGCGCTCTATGACGTCGCGGTGGGTGAGGTATGGCCAGTCGATAAAATTGAGCGTCTGGTCAGCCAGGCCCATGCCGCGGGCCTGAAAATGGAGGTGATAGAGAGCGTCAACATTCATGATGACATTAAAATCGGCCTTCCTTCCCGTGACCGCTATATTGCCAACTATCAGCAGACCATTCGCCACCTTGCCCGCTTCGGCGTCAAAGTTATCTGTTATAACTTCATGCCGGTTTTTGACTGGATGAAGACGGATATGAACTACGTCCTGCCGGATGGTTCGTTGACGATGGCTTTTGAGAAGAAAGATATCGATAAACGGCTGGAAGACGTAGTGAAAGAGGTACTGGAGAACTCAAACGGCTTCGCCTTGCCGGGCTGGGAGCCAGAAAGGCTGGCGGAGGTGCAGACCCTGTTTGCCAAATATAGCGCGGTGGATGACCACAAGCTGCGGGAGAACCTGGTTTATTTTCTGCAGGCGGTGATCCCGGTCTGTGAAGAGGTCGGGGTGAAAATGGCGATCCATCCGGACGATCCGCCGTACTCCATTTTTGGCCTGCCGCGGGTGGTCAAAAACCGCGACGATCTGGACTGGATCTGCCGGGCCGTCGATTCGCCCGCTAACGGCATCACGCTCTGCACCGGCTCGATTGCCGAAGATCCGGATAACGATGTGTACGCCATCCTGGCAGAGTTTACCCGGCGCAAACGGATCCACTTTGCCCACGTCCGCAATATTAAGCTGATACGAGATAAAGATTTTTACGAGTGCGCCCATCCGTCAGAGTACGGTTCCCTGGATATGTACAAGGTGATGCAAGCGCTGTATGACAACGGGTTCGACGGCTATATTCGCCCGGATCATGGCCGTTTTATCTGGGGAGAGACCGGACGGCCAGGCTATGGCTTGTACGACCGCGCTCTCGGCGTGACCTACCTGAAGGGGCTCTGGGAGGCGTTAAGCAAGCGCTAACCGTTCTCCTGACCTTGCCTCTTTTTAGCGGCTGGTTCGCCTTGGCGACCAGCCGTCATATCAGCTCCTTCCCGCATTTTTTGCACAACTTACAGCGCATTGCTCAGAATTGAGTATTATTGTGCGGAGTTGTCGTGAAGGAATCCCCTATGAAGCAAATTCGTATGCTGGCGCAGTATTATGTCGACCTGATGATGAAGCTGGGTCTGGTCCGCTTTTCGATGCTGTTGGCTCTTGCGCTGGTGGTGCTGGCCATTGTGGTACAGATGGCGGTCACTATGGTGCTGCATGGCCAGGTTGAAAGTATCGACGTTATCCGCTCTATCTTCTTTGGTCTGTTGATTACCCCCTGGGCGGTCTACTTTCTCTCGGTGGTGGTGGAGCAACTCGAAGAGTCTCGCCAGCGTCTTTCGCGGCTGGTGGACAAGCTGGAGGAGATGCGCGAGCGCGATCTGAAGCTGAATGTGCAGCTGAAAGATAACATCGCGCAGTTGAATCAGGAGATAGGCGAACGTGAAAAAGCAGAAGCCGAGCGCGAGACCACTCTCGAGCAGTTGAAGATCGAGATGAAAGAGCGTGAAGAGACGCAGATCCAACTCGAACAGCAATCCTCCTTTCTGCGCTCTTTCCTCGACGCTTCGCCAGATCTGGTTTTCTACCGCAATGAGGATAAGGAGTTTTCAGGCTGTAACCGGGCGATGGAGCTGTTGACCGGCAAAAGTGAGAAACAGCTGATCCATCTCAAACCGCAGGACGTCTATAGCGAAGAGGCCGCAGAAAAGGTGCTGGAAACCGACGAGAAGGTGTTCCGCCACAATGTATCGCTGACCTATGAGCAGTGGCTGGACTATCCCGATGGCCGCAAAGCGTGCTTCGAAATCCGCAAGGTCCCGTACTACGATCGCGTCGGTAAGCGTCGCGGCCTGATGGGCTTCGGGCGCGATATCACCGAACGAAAACGCTATCAGGATGCCCTCGAGCGCGCCAGCCGGGATAAAACTACCTTTATCTCGACCATCAGCCATGAGCTGCGTACCCCGCTAAACGGGATCGTCGGGCTGAGCCGTATTTTGCTGGATACCGAACTGACCAGCGAGCAGGAGAAATACCTGAAAACCATCCATGTCTCGGCGGTGACGCTGGGGAATATCTTCAATGATATTATCGACATGGATAAAATGGAGCGCCGTAAGGTACAGCTCGATAACCAGCCGGTGGACTTCACCAGCTTCCTTGCCGACCTTGAAAACCTCTCCGGTCTGCAGGCCCAGCAGAAGGGCCTGCGCTTTGTGCTGGAGCCGAGCCTGCCGCTACCGCATAAAGTGATCACCGACGGTACGCGTTTGCGCCAGATCCTGTGGAACCTTATCAGCAACGCCGTGAAGTTTACCCCCCAGGGCGGCGGGGTGAATGTCCGCGTGCGCTATGACGAAGGCGATATCCTGCACTTCGAAGTGGAAGACTCCGGAATTGGTATTCCTGAAGCGGAACAGGACAAAATTTTCGCCATGTATTACCAGGTCAAAGACAGCCACGGCGGCAAACCAGCCACCGGAACCGGCATTGGTCTCGCCGTCTCGCGTCGCCTGGCGCGCAATATGGGCGGCGATATCAGCGTAACCAGCCAGCCGGGTAAAGGGGCGACCTTTACGCTCACCGTCCATGCGCCTGCCATTGCGGAAGAAGTGGAAGATACGTTGGCGGAAGACGACATGCCATTACCCGCGCTTAACGTGCTGCTGGTGGAAGACATTGAGCTCAACGTCATTGTGGCCCGTTCGGTGCTGGAAAAGCTGGGCAACAGCGTGGATGTCGCCATGACCGGGAAAGCCGCGCTGGAGATGTTTGAGCCAGGCGAGTACGACCTGGTGTTGCTGGATATTCAATTGCCGGATATGACGGGGCTGGATATCTCTCGCCAGCTAAAACAGAACTTTGCCGCGGATGAGCTGCCGCCGCTGGTGGCCCTGACCGCCAACGTACTGAAGAATAAGAAAGAGTATCTCGACGCCGGGATGGACGATGTGCTGAGCAAGCCGTTGTCGGTGCCAGCGCTCACGGCCATGATCAAGAAATTCTGGGATGCGCCGGAAGAGGAAGCGCAGGAAGCGCCGGCGGCCGATCTGCATAAAGCCGACGCGGTGCTGGATACCGATATGCTGGAGCAATATATCGAACTGGTGGGACCGAAGCTTATCAACGATGGCCTCGCGGTGTTTGAGAAGATGATGCCGGGCTATATGTCTGTCCTCGAGTCCAATCTCACCGCCCGCGATCAAAAAGGGATTGTCGAAGAGGGGCATAAGATCAAAGGGGCGGCGGGTTCTATTGGTCTGCGCCACATCCAGCAGCTGGGGCAGCAGATCCAGACGCCGGATCTGCCAGCCTGGTCTGATAATGTCGCTGAATGGGTTGAAGAGATGAAATCTGAGTGGCAAAACGACGTGGCGGTACTGAAGGCGTGGGTGGCGAAGGCCGGGAAAAAATGACCCCGGACAGACCGGGGTGCGCGAATACTGCGCCAACACCAGGGAACTGGTGGTTGAGCCAGTGTTATTTGAGTGATGTTGTTACGTGGCGCAACCTGAGAAGTGGATTGCTCGCTCATTAAGATAGCAAAGCTTAACTAATTTGTTACATGAATCAGTAAAATATGTGAAGCATAGCGAGTAAATCGACATTTTTGACTGGTTTCAGCGAGTTGCATGGAGGAGCGAAAGCGATGAAAAAAATTGGTGTGGTACTGAGCGGCTGCGGCGTGTACGACGGCAGTGAAATTCATGAAGCGGTGATTACCCTGCTGGCGATCGCGCGCAACGGCGCGCAGGCGGTGTGCTTTGCACCCGATAAACCGCAGCGCGACGTCATCAACCATCTGACGGGGGAACCGCTGACGGAGCAACGCAATGTGCTGGTGGAAGCGGCGCGAATTGCCCGCGGCGACATCTTACCGCTGACGCAGGCGCGTGCGGAGACGCTGGACGCGCTGATCGTCCCCGGCGGCTTCGGCGCGGCGAAAAATTTAAGCAGCTTCGCCGCCGAGGGCAGCGAATGTCAGGTGGACCGCGATCTGCAGGCTCTGGCACTGGCGATGCATCAGGCCGGCAAACCGCTGGGTTTCATGTGCATTGCCCCGGCGCTGCTGCCGAAGATTTTTGCGTTTCCGCTGCGCATAACCATCGGGACCGATCTCGATACTGCCGATGTGGTCGAAGAGATGGGGGCGGAGCACGTGCCTTGTCCGGTCGACGACATCGTGGTGGATGAAGAGAACAAAGTGGTCACCACCCCGGCGTATATGCTGGCAGAGAATATTGCTCAAGCCGCCACCGGGATCGAAAAGCTGGTCGCCCGCGTGCTGGCGCTGAGCGCATGAGGCTCCGCGTTGCGCCCTTTGCGCTGCTAAAACGACTGGCGCTGCGTCTGCTGCTGATCGCCGCCGTCTTCTGGGGCGGGGGGATCGCGCTGTTTAGCGTGCTGCCGGTGCCGTTTTCGGCGGTGATGCTTGAGCGGCAGGTGAGCGCCTGGCTCTCCGGAGATGTCCACTATCTGGCGCACTCTGATTGGGTCGGCATGGATGAGATCTCTCCATGGATGGGGCTGGCGGTGATTGCCGCCGAAGATCAAAAGTTCCCGGAACATTGGGGGTTCGACGTATCGGCGATAGAAAAAGCGCTGGCGCACAATGAGCGTCATGATACCCGCATCCGCGGCGCGTCAACGCTGTCGCAGCAGACGGCGAAAAACCTGTTTTTATGGGATGGCCGCAGCTGGTTGCGTAAGGGGCTGGAAGCCGGGCTGACGGTCGGTATAGAAACCGTCTGGAGTAAAAAGCGGATCCTGACCGTCTACCTGAATATTGCCGAGTTTGGCGATGGGATATTTGGTGTGGAAGCGGCCGCGCAGCGCTATTTTCATAAGCCTGCCAGCCAGCTGACGCCGGGGGAAGCGGCTCTGCTGGCCGCGGTGCTGCCAAATCCGATCCGCTATCGCGCTGACGCGCCTTCGGGCTATGTGCGCAGCCGCCAGGCCTGGATCTTACGCCAGATGCGACAGCTGGGCGGGGAAGGGTTTATGCGCGAGCATAAGCTCTATTAGCGCGTGAATCCGGCGCCGGGGCTGGCACTGTCGCCAGTCGGCCGTCGCCGGGAAGCGTGACGCTTAGTCTTCATCAAATCCGGCATTAAAAAGAGCAATCACCGCGGCGAGCGCCTCAACTTCCTGCGGACCGCTGGCTTCCACCTCTATCTGCCGCCCTTTCGCGGAGTCCAGCATCAGCAGGGCAATCACGCTGTTTGCTTCCGCCTCCGTGCCTTCATCGTTGCGCAGCAGTACTTCGGCATCGAAATTCTGCATCAGCTCAAACAGCTTCATCGCCGGGCGGGCATGCATGCCCAGCTTATTGGTGATTTCAACGGTCTGCTTTACGGTCATGATTTACGTTTTTCCAGCGTCCGATGACGAGACTGTACGTTCTTGCCGCGGGAGCGGAAGTAGTCAGCCAGTTGTTCAGCAATATAAACCGAACGATGTTTACCGCCGGTGCAGCCAATGGCCACCGTCAGATAGCTGCGATTGTTGGTCTCCAGCATCGGTAACCATAGCTCAAGATAGCTCCGGGTCTGGTAAATAAAGTTGTGCACTTCAGTGTGCCGGTCAAGGAAGGCGGCCACCGGTTTATCCAGACCGGTCATTGGACGCAGTTTCGGATCCCAGTGCGGGTTTGGCAGAAAGCGCACGTCAAAGACGTAATCAGCATCGATCGGAATACCGTGCTTGAAGCCGAAGGATTCGAAGACCATCGTCAGTTCGCGCTCGCGTTTGCCTAACAAGCGAGTACGCAGCATTTCCGCCAGCTCATGCACCGACATTTCGGACGTATCGACGATCAGATCCGCACGGGAGCGCAGTGGCTCCAGCAAGTCGCTCTCTTCGTCGATGGCGCTTTCGAGCGACAGGTTCTTGCTGGAGAGCGGGTGTAAGCGACGAGTATCGCTGTAACGGCGGATCAGGGTATTACGATCGGCATCAAGGAACAGCAATTGCGGAGAAAAGCATTCCGGCAGGTTCTGCATCGCCTGTTCAAAGATTTCCGGTGATTCCGGCATGTTACGCACGTCGATGCTGACGGCCGCGGAGATATTGCGGTCAGCCAGCGACCGCGCCAGATCGGGCAGCAGCACGACCGGCAGGTTATCCACGCAGTAAAAGCCCATATCTTCCAGCGCTCGCAGAGCGACGGATTTCCCCGAGCCCGAGCGGCCGCTGACGATCATCAGTACCATGTACCGTTTCTCCTCAGTACGATAAAGGATAAGGTGCGACTGCCGTTATGCGTCATCGCTGCTTCCTGCTTCGGTGATGATCTCATACAACTCTTCATCGCTCTGCGCCGCGCGCAGGCGACGGCAAATCGCTTTGTCCGCCAGCCGTTTGGCCACCAGGGAGAGCGTATGCAGGTGAGTCTTTGTCTGGTCGGCTGGCACCAGCAGCGCGAACAGCAGGTCGACAGGCTGATTGTCGATCGCGTCGAAGGCGATGGGGGTTTCCAGCTGGACAAAAACGCCGACAGCACGCAGCGTATCCTCTTCCAGTTTACCGTGAGGAATGGCAATACCATTGCCAATCCCGGTACTGCCCATTTTTTCGCGGGTGAGGATCGCTTCGAACACCACCTGCGGCGGCAAACTTAACTGTTTGGCGGCCAGTTCGCTAATGATTTCCAGAGCACGCTTCTTGCTCTGGCAGTGAACCTGGCTACGGGTACATTCCTGGTTCAGGACGTTGCTCAGTTGTAGAGCCGAATCGTTGTTCATCATAATTTCACCTGAGCGCCCCGCGCCCGCCGCCGATGTTAAACCACGACGGACGCAGGGGGGCCCGGACAATTAGTGTTGTTTTAGTTTATCTTTGTGCTTCGTTAACTGCCTTGCCAGCTTGTCGATAAGACCATCGACAGCTGCATACATATCCTGCCCTTCCGCACTGGCATGGATTTCGCCACCGTTGACATGCAGATTCGCGTCCGCAATTTGCGTCACTTTCTCTACTTTTAACACAATATAGACCTGATTGATCCGGTCGAAAAATTGCTCCAGTTTGCTGAACTTCGCCGTGACGAAGTCGCGCATCGCGGGGGTGATCTCGACGTTGTGTCCTGTAATGTTGAGCTGCATAGTGTCTTCCTTATCGGTTGTGTCAGACCAGTTGTTTACGCTGGTTTGACGGCGGAATGGATAAAGACTCTCTGTACTTCGCGACAGTGCGGCGCGCGACCATGATACCCTGCTCGGACAGCATGGAGGTGAGCTTACTGTCGCTCAACGGCTTCGCGGGGTTTTCCGCGGCGATTAACTTCTTCACCAACGCGCGAATGGCCGTCGACGAGGCTTCGCCGCCGCCTTCGGTATTCACATGGCTGGAGAAGAAATACTTCAGTTCAAAAATACCGCGCGGACTGTGCAGATATTTTTGCGTGGTGACACGGGAAATGGTGGATTCATGCATCTCGACAGCCTGGGCGATATCGGCCAGCACCATCGGCTTCATATACTCTTCACCCTGTTCGAAAAAAGCCTGCTGCTGTTCAACGATGCAGCGGCTGACGCGCAGCAGCGTATCGTTGCGGCTTTCGAGACTTTTGATTAGCCAGCGGGCTTCCTGCAGATTGCTGCGAATGAACTGGCCGTCGGCGTCATTGCGGGCGCTGTTGCCCATTGCCGCATATTGCTGATTAATCTTCAGCCGGGGAATGCTGTCGGCGTTGAGCTCCACGGTCCAGCGGCCACTGACCTTGCGGACCAGTACGTCGGGAATGACATATTCCGGTTCACTGGTATGAATGGACTGGCCAGGGCGGGGATCCAGCGACTGGATCAGATTCACCGCCTCTTTCAGCACCTCTTCTTTCAGGCGGGTGACTCGCATCAGGGTGCGGAAATCGTGGTTAGCCAGCAGATCGAGATGGTCGCTGATAATCAACCGGGCCTCTTCCAGCCACGGCGTCTCTTTAGCGAATTGCGACAGCTGGATCAGCAGGCAGTCGCGCAGATCTTTCGCCGCGACGCCAACCGGATCAAAACGCTGGATGCGCTTCAGAACGGCCTCCACCTCTTCCAGGCCGATTTCGTCATCGCCAATGCTGTCGACGATGTCTTCAATCTGAATGGTGAGATAGCCCGTATCGTCGACGGCGTCGACGATGGAGGTGGCAATGGCGCGGTCAGTGTCGGTGAAGGGCGTCAGCTCGACCTGCCACATCAGATAATCCTGCAGCGTCTGAGTGGTTTCGCCTTGATAGACGGGCAGCTCGTCGTCCTGATAATCCACGCCGTTGCCTGACGGCGTACCGGCGGTATAGATTTCATCCCAGCTGGCATCGAGAGGGAGCTCGTCCGGCATCTCTTTTTGCTCAAGCGCATCGACGGTATCGAGGGACTCGCGGTCCTCCACTTCTTTCGCCTCTACCTCGTCGTGAAGATCGGTTTGCTCAAGCAATGGGTTACTTTCCAGCGCTTGCTGGAGCTCTTGCTGGAGTTCTAACGTGGACAACTGCAGCAAACGAATAGCCTGCTGCAGTTGCGGCGTCATGGCAAGCTGTTGGCTAAGCCTTAATTGCAAACCTTGCTTCATGTTCAGGGTAAATATCTCCGGCTAAAACGTCTGTAACCTCTACCCTATCAGAGTCTGAAGTCTTCCCCAAGATACACGCGCTTAACCTGCTCATCTTCGAGGATCTGCTGCGGCGTACCATGAGCAATAAGGTGTCCCTGACTGACAATATACGCCCGTTCGCAGACGGCGAGGGTCTCTCTGACGTTATGGTCGGTGATCAGTACGCCGAGGCCGCTGTCGCGCAGGTGTTCAATGATGCGTTTGATATCGATAACGGAGATGGGGTCAACACCGGCAAAGGGTTCATCCAGAAGGATAAATTTCGGGTTCGCCGCCAGCGCGCGAGCAATTTCGACACGGCGGCGTTCACCACCGGAGAGCGCCTGACCGAGGCTGTCGCGCAGGTGCTCAATATGAAACTCTTCCATCAGCTCTTTGGCGCGATCTTCCCGCTGTTCGCTGGTTAAATCGTCACGGATCTGCAGGACCGCCATCAGGTTGTCATAGACGCTCAGACGACGAAAAATAGAGGCTTCCTGCGGCAGATAGCCGATGCCCCGGCGCGCGCGCGCGTGCAGCGGTAGCAGACTGATGTCTTCGTCATCGATAATAATATTGCCCGCGTCGCGCGGCACAATGCCGACCACCATGTAGAAGGTGGTGGTTTTACCGGCGCCGTTCGGGCCGAGCAAGCCGACAATCTCTCCGGAGTTAACGGTGAGACTGACATCTTCCACCACGCGGCGGCCTTTATAAGCTTTGGCGAGGTTCTTCGCAGTTAAGGTTGCCATAACGAATTAGTTACTCTTCTTTTGCTGATTGCCGCTTTTATCCTGCAGCTCAGACGGCACCAGAACGGTGGTGACGCGTCGACCTTTGTCGCTGAAGGCCTGCATTTTTTGCTCTTTCACCAGATAGGTGATCTTATCGCCCTTGATATTGCTGTCGAGCTGCTCAAGGTAAGCGTTGCCGGTCAGCACGACGTAATCATTCTGCAGCTCGTAGCGCATTTTCGACGCCCGGCCTTTTACCGGCTTGCCGTTATCCTGCATCTGGTAGAAGGTGGCCGGGTTACCGAAGCCTTCGATCACCTCTTTACCTTTCTCATTGCCCGGACGGGTGACCACCACTTTATCAGCGTTAATTTTGATCGTCCCCTGGGTGACGACCACGTTACCGGTGAAAGTGACGACGTTGCCCTGCATATCCAGTGACTGCTGATCGGACTCGATATGGATCGGCTGATCGGTATCTCCCGTCTTGGCCAGGGCCGGCAGGCTGGCGGCCAGTAAAGCGCCGGCGAGCGCAATCTTAAGGCTGAGTTTGTTTGTTCTGAATTTCATAAGAGGTTCTCACCTTTTCAATCAGCTCGGCATTTTTGCTGCGAAGGTTTCCACGCATTTTCAGGCCGCTGGAATTAAATGTGGTGCCGTATAACGTCACCATGTCATCGGAGGTAACGTCCTGTGTGACCAGATTTATCTGGGCGTTATCCGTCGTAATTTTGCGCAGTTGAGAGTCAGGCGCGAGCGCATTCACCTCAACGTGCCCGTAAAGATAGAGCATACGGTCATTCGTCAGCTTCGCTTTATCTGCCCTGATTGACCAGGTTGGCACCTTATTGGTATCAAAGGTGGTCATCACCGGCTTGGTAAACCAGGAAACCTCCTGATCGGAAAAGTATTCCACATGCTCGGCAATCAGCCGATAGCTCAGGGCGCCTTCCGGGCTGTACACGACGGTGTCGGTATGTTCGCTTTTATACGTCGGGTCGTTGGGATTGACCTCCGGCTGGGCCGTGTCGTCCGTATTCGCCAGATTCAGGCCGATGAGGATCAGCGCGAGCAGCGACAGTAAAATGATAACCCAACGTCTGGTTTTACTCATATTGATTGCCCTTTGGCCTCATCCAACTTGCCCTGCGCCAATAGTAACAAATCGCAGACTTCGCGTACCGCGCCGCGTCCGCCGTTAATGCGCGTGACATAATTCGCCCGCGGCAGCAGCAGCGGATGCGCATCGGCGACGGCGACGCTTAAACCCACTTCCGCCATCACCGGCCAGTCGATCAGATCGTCGCCGATATACGCCACTTCATCCGGACGAACCGCCAGTTTGCTGATTAATTCGCGAAACGCCAACAGCTTATCCGACTGACCTTGATAGAGATGCGTAATGCCCAGCGTCTGGCAGCGGTCTTCTACCAGTTTAGCTTTTCGCCCGGTAATAATCGCCACTTCGATGCCGGAGGTCAGCGCGCAGCGGATACCATAGCCATCGCGGACGTTGAACGCTTTCAGCTCCTCGCCGTGATTACCCATATAGATAAGTCCGTCGGATAATACACCGTCAACATCGAGGATCAGTAGACGGATCTTAGCCGCGCGATCGAGAAACGCCTGGCTTACCGGCCCATAGCATGTCGCTAACTGAGCATCAGCATTATTCATTATTTTTTCCTTACTTACACTACGCCCGCGCGCAGGAGATCGTGCATATGTACCACACCTAGCAGGTGGTCGCCATCGGCAACCAGCACGCAGGTGATATGACGGGATTGCATCAGGTTTAGCGCATCTACCGCCAGGGTGCCGGGACGGATGCGGATCCCTCCCCGGGTCATGACATCGGCAATGCTGGCATTACGCATATCGACGCCGGTATCAAAGACCCGGCGCAGGTCACCATCGGTGAAGATCCCGATGATGTTCATATCGTCATCGCAAACGGCGGTCATGCCTAAATTTTTACGCGTGATTTCCAGCAGCGCATCGCGCAGGGTGGCCTGCAGGCCGACGTGCGGGATTTCATCACCGGTATGCATAATATCATTGACGCGCAGCAACAGCTTACGACCGAGTGCGCCGCCAGGATGAGACAGGGCGAAATCTTCGGCGGTAAAGCCACGGGCTTCCAGCAGAGCGACGGCGAGGGCATCACCCATCACCAGCGCCGCGGTGGTGCTGGAGGTGGGCGCCAGCCCTAACGGGCAGGCCTCTTTGGGCACTTTCACGCACAGATGGATATCCGCTGCGCGCGCCATGCTGCTCTCAGGCCGGCTGGTGATGCAGATAAGCTTCACCTGCTGGCGCTTCAGGACCGGGATCAGCGCCAGAATTTCATTCGATTCGCCGGAATTCGACAGCGCAATCACCACATCCTGTGGAGTGACCATTCCTAAATCGCCGTGCGCCGCTTCGCCGGGGTGGACAAAAAAAGCCGAGGTGCCGGTACTGGCGAACGTCGCCGCCATTTTGCGGCTGATGTGGCCGGATTTGCCCATCCCCATCACCACGACTTTGCCGCCGCAGCGGAAAATCGTTTCGCAAGCATGGGTAAAGTCTTCATTTATATATTGATCGAGCTGGGCCAGACCTTCACGTTCAATTTCCAGCACCTGACGGCCTGCCTGTTGAAAGTCAAAATCCGTGGGCAAATCTATTTGCGACATGATGTTATCCCGAGTCATTCAACGAAGAGCGGCGCTGTCCAGAACAGCATCGCCAACCAAACCACAAAGCCGCCGACCAGCAGTGCGCCAACCAGCCGTCCCGGCTGCTGCTGGCGGCGCCAGCACAGCACCGCGAAGATCAGGCTGACCAGCAGCATCACGCCATAATCGCGAGTGAAGGCTTCGCTCGCAAAGCTCCCCGGCGCGATCAGCGCCGGTAAACCCAGCACCAGCGCAATATTGAGGATATTGGCGCCGATGATATTGCCGATAGCAATGTCATCTTCCCCTTTCCGCGCCCCGGCGATAGCGGTGGCCAGCTCTGGCAGGCTGGTACCTATCGCCACCACCGTCAGACCGACGGTCAGCTCGCTAATGGCAAAAAAGTTTGCCAATACCGTGGTGTTATCCACCACCATACGGGTAGCCATGGGCATGACAATCATCGCGACCCCTAACCAGAGCAGAGCGACCGGCAGCGATCCTTCACGCGGCAGCTCCGCCAGCTGTTCGCGAGTCAGGCTATCGCTGCCCTGGCGCTCCGCCAGACGGGCGATTTTGATGGTAAACAGCAGCCACAGAAGCGCTAACGCCAGTAAAAACAGCCCGTCGAGACGGGACAGCTGTCCATCGTAGAGCACCAGCCCGGCCAGCACACTGACCAGCAACATTAGCGGTAATTCGCGGCGCAGAATATCAGAATGCACGGTAAATGGCCTGAGTAAGGCGGCGAGTCCGAGGATCAGAAGAATATTGGTAATGTTGGAGCCGAGCGCGGTGCCGACCGCCAGATCGATCTGCCCATGCAGCGAGGCCGTGGTGGAAACCATGATCTCGGGCAGGCTGGTGCCGATACTCACCACCGTCATACCGATGATCAGCGGCGGGATCCCCAACATACGACACAGGATGGAAGCGGCATAGACCAGACGATCGGCGCTGTAGACAACCAGCAGTAAACCAATAATTAACAGAGCCGTCGCTAAGAGCATCTAAAGTCCTTTCTTCAGGTATAATCGTCGCCTCGCTGGGTTATCCCTACGCAGCGTAACGAATTCTTAATTTTGACTTTATGTGTGCCAAAAGTAAAACAAATGCCAGCTTTCGCTAACCTGTGCAGGTAAGATTCTGTAAAAATGTTGTGATTGTGGCGCAAGAAAGGGCCATGCTTGCCCGTCAGGTGTTTAGTAAGGATGATTTTATGAGCCAAACTCAGGCGAATTTAGTTGAAGTGCGCGGTATCCGCTTTTCACGCGGCGATCGTGTGATCTTCGACGACATCTCGCTGTCGGTGCCGCGCGGTAAAATTACTGCGATCATGGGACCTTCGGGGATCGGCAAGACTACCCTGTTACGCCTGATCGGCGGCCAGATCCCGCCGGACAGGGGAGAGATCCTGTTTGATGGCGAGAACGTGCCGCAGATGACGCGATCGCGTCTTTATACGGTGCGTAAGCGGATGAGCATGCTGTTCCAGTCTGGCGCGCTGTTCACCGATCTCAATGTCTTTGATAACGTTGCCTATCCGCTGCGCGAGCATACGCAGCTGCCGCCTGCGCTGCTGCATACGACGGTGATGATGAAGCTGGAAGCGGTGGGGTTGCGTGGGGCGGCGAAGTTAATGCCCTCCGAGCTTTCCGGCGGGATGGCGCGCCGTGCCGCCCTGGCGAGAGCGATTGCCCTTGAGCCGGATCTGATTATGTTCGACGAACCGTTTGTCGGGCAGGATCCCATCACCATGGGCGTGCTGGTGAAGCTGATTTCTGAACTCAACAACACGCTGGGTGTCACTTGCATCGTGGTTTCGCACGATGTGCCTGAGGTGCTTAGCATTGCGGACTACGCGTATATCGTGGCGGATAAAAAGATTGTCGCCCACGGTAGCGCCCAGTCGCTGCGGGAGAATACCGATCCTCGGGTTCGTCAGTTTATTGATGGTATTGCCGACGGCCCGGTGCCGTTCCGTTATCCGGCTGGCGACTATCACCATGATTTATTAGGCATAGGGAGTTGAGCGACTCATGCTGTTTAATGCGCTGGCCGCGCTAGGGCATCGCGGGATTAAAACCACCGCGACGTTTGGACGCGCCGGATTAATGCTTTTCAACGCCGTTGTGGGCAAACCAGAGTTTCGCAAGCACGCGCCGCTGCTGGTTCGTCAGCTCTATAACGTTGGCGTTCTGTCGATGCTGATTATCATTGTATCGGGCTTGTTTATCGGTATGGTGCTCGGGCTGCAGGGGTATCTGGTCTTAACCACCTACAGCGCAGAGACCAGTCTTGGCATGCTGGTGGCGCTGTCGCTGCTGCGCGAGCTGGGGCCGGTGGTCGCTGCGCTGCTGTTTGCCGGGCGCGCCGGATCGGCGCTGACCGCCGAGATTGGCCTGATGCGGGCCACGGAGCAGCTCTCGAGTATGGAGATGATGGCGGTGGATCCGCTGCGTCGCGTGATTTCTCCACGCTTCTGGGCTGGCGTCATTTCGCTGCCGCTGTTGACGATTATCTTTGTCGCGGTAGGGATCTGGGGTGGTGCGCTGGTAGGCGTAAGCTGGAAAGGCATTGACGGTGGTTTTTTCTGGACCGCGATGCAAAATGCCGTCGACTGGCGAATGGACCTGGTGAACTGCCTGATTAAGAGTCTGGTATTCGCCATTACGGTAACCTGGATTGCGTTATTTAACGGTTATGACGCTATCCCCACTTCCGCCGGGATTAGCCGGGCGACAACACGCACCGTGGTGCATGCGTCGCTGGCGGTTCTGGGGCTGGATTTTGTGCTGACTGCGCTGATGTTTGGGAATTGAGTTCATGCAAACGAAAAAAAATGAAATCTGGGTAGGGGTGTTCTTACTGGTGGCGCTGCTGGCGGCGCTGTTTGTCTGCCTGAAGGCGGCGAACGTCACCTCGCTACGTACTGAGCCGACTTACCGCCTTTACGCGACCTTCGATAACATCGGCGGCCTGAAGGCGCGTTCGCCGGTACGCATCGGCGGTGTGGTTGTGGGACGGGTAGCGGACATCACTCTCGACCCGAAAACCTATCTGCCACGCGTGGAGCTCGATATCGATGAGCGCTACAACCATATCCCGGATACCAGTTCGTTGGCGATCCGCACCTCGGGTCTGCTGGGCGAACAGTATCTGGCGCTGAACGTCGGTTTTGAAGACCCGGACCTTGGGACGACTATCCTTAAAGACGGCGGTACTATCCAGGACACCAAGTCCGCCATGGTGCTGGAAGATCTGATTGGTCAGTTCCTTTATAACAGCAAGGGCGGCGACAATCAGAATTCTGGCAATGATAAGGCCGAGGCAGAAGGTCATACTGACGCGACGCCGGCAGCCGGCACGACGCATTAATTTCAGGAGAAACACGATATGTTTAAACGCTTACTCATGGTCGCCATGCTGGTGATTGCCCCGCTGACCGCTGTCCAGGCGGCAGACCAGTCCAACCCGTATAAGCTGATGAATGAAGCGGCGCAGAAAACCTTCGATCGCCTGAAGAATGAACAGCCGAAGATCAAAGCCAACCCTAACTATCTGCGCGACATCGTCGACCAGGAGCTGTTGCCGTATGTGCAGGTGAAATATGCTGGCGCGCTGGTGCTGGGCCGCTATTACAAAGAAGCGACCCCCGCGCAGCGTGAGGCCTACTTTGCCGCCTTCCGTGAATATCTGAAGCAGGCCTACGGCCAGGCGCTGGCGATGTACCACGGGCAGACTTACCAGATTGCGCCGGAGCAGCCGCTGGGCAGCGCAACCATCGTTCCGATCCGCGTCACTATCATCGACCCGAACGGTCGTCCGCCGGTGCGTCTGGACTTCCAGTGGCGTAAAAATACCCAGACCGGTAACTGGCAGGCCTACGATATGATCGCCGAAGGCGTCAGTATGATCACCACCAAACAGAATGAGTGGAGCGATCTGCTGCGCACCAAGGGCGTTGACGGCCTGACCGCGCAGCTGAAAGCGATCTCCGCTCAGCCGATCACGCTGGAACAGAAAAAATAATGACCGGGCAGCTGAGCTGGACTCGCGAGGGCGAGACGCTGGCGCTGCACGGAGAGCTGGACCAGGATCTGCTGGTCCCGCTCTGGGAAGCACGCGCCAGGGCGACGGAGGGGGCGACGATCATCGATCTCAGCCAGACTACGCGCGTGGACACGGCGGGCCTGGCGCTGTTAGTGCATTTTGTGGCACTGATCCGCCGTCAGGGGCGGGAAGCGCAGCTGATCGCGAAGAGCGAAAATCTGCAAACGCTGATCGGTCTTTACAACCTGCCTGTCGATATGATCCCATAATCTTTTCAGTGCCTTAGCGTTGAAGCTATTCCGAAAGCCCCGGCAATCTTTTCGTCGGGGCTTTTTGCTTGTTTAAGACCGCGCCACTTTCCTCTAAGATGTTGGGCTGTTTTCACTATCAGATAAATTTGAGCCCATGGAAAATCATGAAATTCAGACCGTGCTGATGAACGCACTCCCCCTCCAGGAAGTCCACGTCTCTGGCGATGGCAGCCACTTTCAGGTTATTGCTGTGGGTGAGATGTTCGATGGCATGAGTCGGGTTAAAAAGCAGCAGAGCGTCTACGCGCCGCTGATGGAATATATTGCTGACAACCGTATCCATGCGCTGTCGATCAAGGCCTTCACTCCGCAGGAGTGGGCGCGAGACCGCAAACTAAATGGCTTCTAAGCTGTGGGGGGTCCCCTGCAGCGTATGTGAATTTTTAATAGAGAACAGAATCAATGGATAAATTCCGTGTTCAGGGGCCGACTCGCCTTCAGGGCGAAGTCACCATTTCTGGTGCAAAGAACGCCGCCCTGCCAATCCTCTTTTCCGCGCTGCTTGCCGAAGAGCCGGTAGAGATCCAGAACGTACCTAAGCTGAAAGATATCGATACCACCATGAAGCTGCTGAGCCAGCTGGGCGCGAAGGTTGAGCGCAATGGTTCGGTATGGATTGACGCCGGCCCGGTTGATGTATTCTGTGCTCCGTACGACCTGGTGAAAACCATGCGTGCCTCCATCTGGGCGCTGGGCCCGCTGGTGGCGCGTTTTGGTCAGGGACAAGTTTCTCTGCCAGGCGGCTGCGCCATCGGCGCGCGTCCGGTCGACCTGCACATTAGCGGTCTGGAACAGCTGGGCGCCGAGATCAAACTGGAAGAAGGTTATGTCAAAGCCTCGGTCAACGGTCGCCTGAAAGGCGCGCATATCGTGATGGATAAGGTGAGCGTCGGCGCTACCGTAACTATCATGAGCGCAGCGACCCTCGCGGAGGGGACGACGATTATCGAAAACGCCGCGCGCGAGCCGGAAATTGTCGATACCGCCAACTTCCTTAACGCGCTGGGCGCGAAAATCAAAGGCCAGGGCACCGATCGCATTACCATCGAAGGCGTGCAGCGTCTGGGTGGCGGCGTATACCGTGTACTGCCGGACCGTATCGAAACCGGCACCTTCCTGGTGGCCGCGGCGATTTCCGGCGGCAAGATCCTCTGCCGTAACGCGCAGCCGGATACTCTGGATGCCGTTCTGGCGAAACTGCGTGACGCCGGGGCTGACATCGAAACGGGAGAAGACTGGATTAGCCTCGATATGCACGGCAACCGTCCGAAAGCGGTCAACGTGCGTACCGCGCCGCACCCGGGCTTCCCGACCGATATGCAGGCCCAGTTCACGCTGCTTAACCTGGTGGCGGAGGGGACCGGCGTGATCACCGAAACGATCTTTGAAAACCGCTTCATGCACATTCCGGAACTGATCCGTATGGGCGCGCACGCGGAGATCGAGAGCAATACCGCTATCTGTCACGGCGTGAAGCAGCTTTCGGGCGCGCAGGTGATGGCGACCGATTTGCGTGCGTCGGCGAGCCTCGTGCTGGCAGGCTGCATCGCTGAAGGGACCACCATCGTTGATCGCATCTACCACATCGATCGTGGCTATGAGCGTATCGAGGATAAACTGCAGGCGTTGGGTGCCAATATTCAGCGCGTGAAGGGCGAGTAACCGTGTCCTGACAGGGCCCCGGGGCGTTGGTTCGGGACCCTGTCGATTATCACATCACCTGTCTGTCTTCTTTTGACGCATCATCTGCGTTCTGTCGATAAACTCATGAGTCACCGGGTCGTGGTAGCGTGACGGCCAGATGACCCACGGCTGCGTTTCCAGCGCCGTGGCGATAATCAACTCGCCTTTCGGCCAGGGGCGGGTCAGGGCGTTCGCCAGCGTTGAAGAACTCAGGCCGTGCCGTCGCGACTCTGCCGCCAGCGATGTTCCCCGTTTACGTAACCCAGCAACAATATCGGCGGGATGCCAGTCGATGAACTTATCCATAAATTCTCCTGGTGTTAAAGGTCCAGATCGTCCACATGGGCGATGGGGACACTATACCCGCGTACTATGTAGGGTTCTAACAAGTTCTGTTAAGGCGCCAGAATATTCAGAATCTATCAAGATATTCGGAAGTTTAGGGAGAGAAGTGGCATTTTACTGGAACTTTCCCGCGCATCGCGCGGGAAAGGAGGGGGGGTTAATGATCGCGCTGGACCGCAATATGTGCCAGTCCAATCAAAGCTTCGCGCCACGGTGTGTCCGGGAGGATCTGCAGGGCTGCAATCGCTTTATCGGCTTCTTCTTCAGCACGCTTCTGCGTCCACTCCAGCGAACCGCAGGTGGCCATGGTTTCCAGAACAGCATCCAGCAGATGGCGACCATTGCCCTGCTCGATCGCCCCGCGGATCATCGCCGCCTGATCGGGGGTGCCATGATGCATAGCATGCAGCAGCGGTAGCGTCGGTTTGCCTTCGTTCAGGTCATCACCGACGTTTTTACCGAGTCGCTCTCCGTCGGAGCTGTAGTCGAGTAAATCGTCGATCAGCTGGAAAGCGGTGCCGAGATAGCGACCATAATCCTGCAACGCGCGCTCTTCTTCCGCGGAGCAGTCGGCCAGCATTCCCGCACACTGCGAGGCCGCCTCAAACAGGCGCGCCGTCTTGCTGTAGATGACGCGCATATAGTTCTCTTCCGTGATATCCGGATCGTTGACGTTCATCAACTGCAGCACTTCGCCTTCGGCAATGACGTTCACCGCCTCCGACATGACCTCGAGGATCTTCAGTGAGCCTAGCTGGGTCATCATCTGGAAGGCGCGGGTATAGATGAAATCGCCAACCAGCACGCTGGCGGCATTGCCGAACGCCGCATTGGCCGTGGCTTTGCCGCGACGCATGTCAGACTCATCGACGACGTCGTCATGCAGTAGCGTGGCGGTATGAATAAATTCAATCAGCGCAGCAATAGTGACATGCGCGCTCCCTTGATAGCCCACCGCGCGCGCGGCAAGCACAGCAATCATCGGGCGAATGCGTTTGCCGCCGCCGCTGACGATGTAATAGCCTAACTGATTGATAAGCTGAACATCGGAGTTGAGTTGCTCAAGAATCGTCGCATTGACACCCGCCATATCTTGCGCGGTTAACTCATTGATTTTTTCTAAATTCATCGCAAAAGCCGGGCCAAATGTCCTGTTACCATGAATCCAGGTGGGATCACAGAAGGATTAAGACAGAATTAAAAGAAGATATGATTGTACTGAAAAATTGCCGTAGATAAACGTTGTCGTGAAAGTTGTGTTTTTTTTCTGCATTGATCGCTAATCGCTCTTGTCAAAGGCTCGCGTTTTGCGTAATATTCGCGCCCTATTGTGAATATTTATAGCGCACTCTGAATCACATAAAGAGGTGCGCGGAAGCGGAGTTTTATATGTACGCGGTTTTCCAAAGTGGTGGTAAACAACACCGAGTAAGCGAAGGTCAGACCGTTCGCCTGGAAAAGCTGGACATCGCAACTGGCGAAGCTGTTGAATTCGCTGAAGTGCTGATGATCGCAAACGGTGAAGAAATCAAGATCGGCGTTCCTTTCGTTGAGGGCGGCGTAATCAAAGCTGAAGTTGTTGCTCACGGTCGTGGCGAGAAAGTTAAAATCGTTAAGTTTCGTCGTCGTAAACACTATCGTAAGCAGCAGGGCCATCGTCAGTGGTTCACTGATGTGAAAATCACTGGCATCAGCGCCTAAGACCTGAGGAGTAGATTTAAATGGCACATAAAAAGGCTGGCGGCTCGACTCGTAACGGTCGCGATTCAGAAGCTAAACGTCTGGGCGTAAAACGTTTCGGCGGTGAAGCAGTTCTGGCAGGTAGCATCATCGTTCGTCAACGTGGTACCAAATTCCACGCTGGCACCAACGTTGGTTGCGGCCGTGACCACACTCTGTTCGCTTTGACTGACGGTAAAGTCAAGTTCGAAGTTAAAGGCCCGAAAAACCGTAAATTCATCAGCATCGTTGCTGAATAAGTTTTTCGCGTCCCGGTAACGGATGAAAGCCCCGCAACACGTTGCGGGGCTTTTTACATTCGTCTACTGGAAAATTTTGCAGGGAAACAGGCATGAAGCAGCAGGCTGGGATTGGCATTATTCTGGCGCTTACCACCGCGATGTGTTGGGGAGCGTTGCCGATTGCGATGAAACAGGTTCTTGAGGTGATGGAGCCGCCTACGGTGGTGTTTTATCGCTTCCTGATGGCCAGCATTGGGCTTGGCGCGATCCTCGCGATCAAAGGCAAACTGCCGCCGCTGCGAATTTTTCGCAAGCCGCGCTGGCTGGTTTTGTTAGCCATTGCCACCGGTGGCCTGTTCGGTAACTTCATTCTGTTCAGTTCTTCCCTGCAATATCTCAGCCCCACTGCTTCTCAGGTCATCGGCCAGCTATCGCCGGTGGGCATGATGGTGGCAAGCGTCGTGATTCTGAAAGAGCGCATGCGCGGTACCCAGGTGGTGGGCGCGTTGATGTTGCTCAGCGGGCTGGTGATGTTTTTCAACACCAGCCTGATTGAAATCTTTACCCGCCTGACGGATTACACATGGGGGGTAATTTTCGGCGTTGCTGCTGCAACGGTGTGGGTAAGCTATGGCGTCGCGCAAAAGGTGTTATTGCGCCGTCTGGCATCACAGCAGATACTATTTTTGCTGTACACTTTATGTACGATTGCATTACTGCCGCTCGCTAAGCCCGGGGTGATATCCCAGCTAAGCGACTGGCAACTGGCATGCCTGATTTTTTGCGGGCTAAATACCCTGGTCGGCTACGGGGCGCTGGCGGAAGCCATGGCGCGCTGGCAGGCGGCGCAGGTCAGCGCGTTAATCACCTTGACGCCACTGTTTACGCTACTGTTTTCTGATTTATTATCAATGGCCTGGCCCGATGTTTTCGCCAGACCGATGTTAAACCTGATTGGTTATCTCGGTGCGTTTGTCGTGGTTGCGGGCGCGATGTATTCCGCCATCGGCCATCGTCTTTGGGGGCGTTGGCGTAAGCGAGAGGCGGTAGTACCGCTGCCCCGCTCAGGCGAATGATTTACGGAGAGTAAAATGAAGTTTGTAGATGAAGCAACGATCCTGGTCGTAGCAGGTGACGGCGGCAATGGTTGCGTAAGCTTCCGCCGCGAAAAGTATATTCCGAAAGGCGGTCCGGACGGCGGCGATGGCGGTGACGGCGGCGATGTCTGGCTGGAAGCGGACGAGAACCTGAACACCCTGATCGACTACCGTTTTGAAAAATCGTTCCGCGCCGAACGCGGGCAGAATGGCCAGAGCCGCGACTGTACCGGTAAGCGTGGTAAAGACGTGACGGTGAAAGTGCCGGTCGGGACCCGGGTTATCGACCAGGGAACCGGCGAGACCATGGGCGACATGACCAAACACGGTCAGCGTCTGATGGTGGCGAAAGGTGGCTGGCACGGTCTGGGCAACACCCGTTTCAAATCATCCGTTAACCGCACCCCGCGTCAGAAGACCATGGGTACCCCGGGTGATAAACGCGACCTGCAGCTGGAGCTGATGCTGCTGGCCGATGTCGGGATGCTGGGGATGCCGAACGCCGGCAAATCCACCTTCATCCGTGCGGTCTCCGCCGCCAAGCCGAAAGTGGCTGACTATCCGTTTACCACCCTGGTGCCGAGCCTGGGCGTGGTGCGTATGGACAACGAGAAGAGCTTCGTGGTCGCCGATATCCCGGGGCTGATTGAAGGCGCAGCGGAAGGTGCAGGCCTTGGTATCCGCTTCCTCAAGCACCTTGAGCGCTGCCGTGTGCTGCTGCATCTCATCGACATCGAGCCTATCGATGGTTCCGATCCGGTTGAGAATGCCCGCATTATCATTGGCGAGCTGGAGAAATACAGCGAGAAGCTGGCCTCCAAGCCACGCTGGTTAGTCTTTAACAAGATTGACCTGATGGACAAAGCGGAAGCCGAAGCCAAAGCGAAGGCGATTGCCGAAGCGCTGGGTTGGGAAGATAAATTCTACCTGATCTCCGCGGCCAGCCAGCAGGGCGTGAAAGAGCTGTGCTGGGACGTGATGACCTTTATCATCGAAAACCCGATCGTGCATGTGGAAGAAGAGCAGAAGCCGGAGAAAGTCGAGTTCATGTGGGACGACTATCACCGTCAGCAGCTTGAAGAAGCCGAAGTCGAAGTGGAAGATGACGAAGACTGGGATGACGACTGGGACGAAGACGACGAAGAAGGCGTCGAATTCATCTACAAACGCTAATCCTGACTTCGCTGGATCAAAAAGGGCCGCATCTGATGCGGCCCTTTTGTTTTAGTTGTTCTGGTACAAATCTTTATACAAGCGGCTTTCAAAGCGGACCAGCGGGATGCGGCGATTACGCTGGTCGGCGGGTTCCACGGCGTAGCCGGAGAGATATTGCACGAAGGCCACCTTTTGTCCGCTGGCGGTAGTGATAAAGCCTGCAAGGTTATAAACCCCCTGCAACGAACCTGTTTTCGCCGAGACTTTGCCATCCACGCCCGCCTGGTGGAGGCCGGCGCGGTATTGCAGCGACCCGTCGTGGCCCGCCAGCGGCAGCATGGAGATGAAGTTGAGCTCGGTATCGTGCTGGGCGATATACTGCAGCACCTGCATCATGGTCGCCGGGGCGATCAGGTTGTGGCGCGACAAGCCAGAGCCGTCGGCGATGATCGTGTTGCCGAGATCGACCCCAGCCTGTTGACGCAGGATCTGGCGTACGGCATCGGATCCTGCCCGCCAGGTGCCAGGTACGCCGAAGCGGGCGTGGCCGATGGTACGAAAGACGGTGTCGGCAATCATGTTGTCTGACTTCTTCAGCATGATCCGCAGCAGATCGTGCAGTGGAGCCGACTGGGTGGTGGCTAATACCGTTCCGGGGTCATTGGCCAGCGTCTGGCGCAGCAGCGTGCCGCTATAGGTGATCCCCGCCTGGGTCAGCTCCGCTTTGAGGATCGCCCCGGCGTAGCTGGCGCCATCCTGAATGGCGAAGGCCAGCGGCAGCGGCTCGCTACGCTGCGGCAGGCAGCCAGTGAGGGTATAGCGATTGAGATCGCCTGGCACTACGTCGAGCTCGCAGTACTGTGCTTCTGCTGAGCCGCGCGCCAGCGTTCGCACCTGGCTGAACATGGTGACCGGATAATAGGACGCAACGCGAATGAAGGCGAGATCGCCCGGTTTCTGCGCGCTATACAGCGAGACAGAGAAGCAGTTACGGTCGACAATTGCGGCCGCCGGCGGGGCGCTGAAGCACTGCGTCAGGTCGTTCCACGGCCAGCCCGGCGCTTTGTCATGGCTGGCGAAGACCGAGGTATCGATGAGCACATTGCCTTCGATACGCTGCACGCCAGCTTTTTTCAGCGTCGCCACCATATTGCGAATATCCTGCCGTTTGAGCGTCGGATCGCCGCCGAAGCGTGCAATCAGATCGCCTTTCAGCACGCCGCCGTCAAGTGAGCCTTTGGTTTCCAGCGTGGTGGTAAAGCGGAAATCGGGCCCCAGCTGCAGCAGAGCCGCCAGCGCGGTGATAACCTTTTGCGTACTGGCCGGGAGCGCCATTTGCTGGCTGTGATAGTCGATTTCCGGCGTCGATGCGCCGACCTTTTGCACCATAAAGGCAAGGTTCGCACCGGCGGGAAGCTGGTTGATGTACTCGTCAATATTCGCCGCCTGAGCGCTAAGCGCTATACCGGCAGTCAATCCGATGATAAATCTGGGAAATCGCATAATCTCGCGCTAACAACCTGAAGCCAGGCCGTCATACTACGGTGCAACGCCCAGTAAAGTAAACGATGACCCATAATGAACTTCGGGGTAAAATACCTATCAAATGAAAAATTGCTGCTGACCTGGGGAGTGTTTCCCGGGTCGGTTTCTTTTTGCTCGTGTCCTGCCTGTGGGCAGGGCAGGTGGCGGGGCGGAGCTCTCCGTTCCCTGAAGGAATGATAAAGAGGTATAACTAATGCAAGCGATTCCGATGACCTTACGTGGCGCTGAGAAACTGCGCGAAGAACTGGATTATCTGAAGTCTGTGCGTCGTCCTGAAATCATTGCCGCTATTGCTGACGCTCGTGAACACGGCGATCTGAAAGAGAATGCTGAGTATCATGCTGCGCGTGAGCAGCAGGGCTTCTGCGAAGGGCGTATCAAAGATATTGAAGCGAAGCTGTCCAATGCCCAGGTGATCGATATCACCAAAATGCCGAACAATGGCCGGGTAATTTTTGGCTCAACCGTCAGCGTGCTCAACCTCGATACCGATGAGGAACAGACCTACCGCATCGTGGGTGATGATGAAGCTGATTTTAAGCAGAATCTGATCTCCGTGAACTCGCCGATCGCCCGTGGTCTGATCGGCAAAGAGCAGGATGACGTCGTGACTATCCGTACCCCGGGTGGTGAAGTGGAATACGAAATTACTAAGGTTGAATACCTGTAAGGCGTATTTCCCGCTACGATGTTTATAGATTGTAAAGAAAGGAAAAAGGCCGCATAGCGGCCTTTTATCAACGTCAGGAGCATGGCATTTTGCTCGCCTGGCCGCAGAAATCCCTCGTTTTACACAAAGTTGTGTCGAGATTCAGGATATTCTTAGCGTGGCAGCGAGATCTTACGCTCTGGCGTTGGGCGGTACAGAACCAGCGTTTTACCGATGACCTGTACGTTACAGGCGCCGGTTTCACGTACGATGGCTTCCACGATCAAGGCTTTAGTTTCGCGATCTTCTGAGGCGATCTTCACCTTGATGAGCTCATGGTGCCCTAACGCTTGTTCGATCTCGGCCAGTACCCCTTCGGTCAAACCATTATTGCCAAGCATAACTACCGGCTTGAGCGGATGTGCCAGACCTTTCAGGTGCTGTTTTTGTTTAGTACTCAGATTCATCGTGTTTTTTTGCTTACGTTGGGATTGAAAACGGGTCATTCTACCGCCATCTCCCATATATCGCCAAACTACCGCGTCGATTTTTACGCAGTAAAGTACGATGAACCCGAACGGGAATGTTAAATGACAGGTAAAAAGCGTTCTGCCAGCTCAAGCCGCTGGCTTCAGGAACACTTTAGCGATAAATATGTTCAACAGGCACAGAAAAAGGGGTTACGTTCCCGTGCCTGGTTTAAACTTGATGAAATACAGCAAAGTGACAAAATTTTTAAGCCGGGGATGACGATAGTCGATCTCGGTGCTGCTCCCGGTGGCTGGTCGCAGTATGCGGTCACGCAGATCGGCAACAGCGGCCGCATCATCGCTTGCGATCTTTTACCAATGGATCCAATCGTTGGTGTGGACTTCCTTCAGGGCGATTTTCGTGATGAATTAGTCCTGAAAGCGTTACTTGAGCGAGTGGGCGACAGTAAAGTCCAAGTTGTCATGTCCGATATGGCGCCGAATATGTGCGGAACACCGGCGGTGGATATTCCCCGGGCTATGTATCTGGTAGAACTGGCGCTTGAAATGTCTCGTGATGTATTAGCGCCAGGTGGTAGTTTTGTAGTGAAGGTGTTCCAGGGCGAAGGCTTCGATGAGTATCTTCGAGAAATTCGCTCCCTGTTTACGAAGGTCAAAGTTCGTAAACCGGACTCTTCCCGCGCTCGTTCGCGTGAAGTGTATATTGTAGCGACCGGGCGTAAACCATAACCGGCAGATTTCAAACGAAAGTTTGAAAGAAACTGGATATAGAGTATCCTGACGCTGTTTTTAACACAGTTGTAATAAGAGGTTAATCCCTTGAGTGACATGGCGAAAAACCTAATACTCTGGCTGGTCATTGCCGTTGTGCTGATGTCAGTATTCCAGAGCTTTGGGCCCAGCGAGTCGAATGGCCGCAAGGTGGATTATTCTACCTTCCTGCAAGAGGTCAATCAGGACCAGGTTCGCGAAGCGCGTATCAACGGACGTGAGATCAACGTTACCAAGAAAGATAGTAACCGTTACACGACTTACATTCCGGTTAACGATCCGAAGCTGCTCGATAACCTGTTGACTAAAAACGTCAAAGTTATTGGCGAACCACCAGAAGAGCCAAGCCTGCTGGCTTCCATCTTCATCTCCTGGTTCCCAATGCTGCTGTTGATCGGCGTCTGGATCTTCTTTATGCGGCAAATGCAGGGCGGCGGCGGGAAGGGCGCGATGTCCTTCGGCAAAAGCAAAGCCCGTATGCTGACGGAAGACCAGATCAAAACCACTTTTGCCGACGTTGCCGGGTGTGACGAAGCGAAAGAGGAAGTCGGTGAGCTGGTGGAATACCTGCGTGAGCCGAGCCGCTTCCAGAAACTGGGCGGTAAGATCCCGAAAGGCGTCCTGATGGTCGGCCCTCCGGGTACCGGTAAAACGCTGCTGGCGAAAGCGATCGCTGGCGAAGCAAAAGTACCGTTCTTCACAATTTCCGGTTCTGATTTCGTCGAAATGTTCGTCGGTGTCGGTGCATCTCGTGTGCGTGACATGTTCGAGCAGGCTAAAAAAGCAGCGCCTTGCATCATCTTCATCGATGAAATCGACGCCGTCGGCCGCCAGCGTGGCGCGGGTCTTGGCGGTGGTCACGATGAACGTGAGCAGACCCTGAACCAGATGCTGGTTGAAATGGACGGCTTCGAAGGTAACGAAGGTATTATCGTTATCGCGGCGACTAACCGTCCGGACGTTCTGGACCCCGCGCTGCTGCGTCCAGGCCGCTTCGACCGTCAGGTTGTCGTTGGTCTGCCGGATGTTCGCGGTCGTGAACAGATCCTGAAAGTGCATATGCGTCGCGTACCGCTGGCGCCGGATATCGACGCGGCGATCATTGCGCGCGGTACCCCTGGCTTCTCTGGTGCGGACCTGGCGAACCTGGTCAACGAAGCGGCGCTGTTTGCTGCTCGCGGCAACAAACGTGTTGTTTCGATGGTTGAGTTCGAAAAAGCGAAAGACAAAATCATGATGGGTGCGGAACGTCGCTCCATGGTGATGACGGAAGCGCAGAAAGAATCGACCGCTTATCACGAAGCAGGCCACGCCATTATCGGCCGTCTGGTTCCGGAACACGATCCGGTCCATAAAGTGACGATTATCCCGCGCGGTCGTGCGCTGGGTGTGACCTTCTTCCTGCCGGAAGGCGATGCGATCAGCGCCAGTCGTCAGAAACTGGAAAGTCAGATCTCCACCCTGTACGGCGGTCGTCTGGCGGAAGAGATTATCTACGGTCCGGAACATGTTTCTACCGGCGCGTCCAACGACATTAAAGTGGCGACGAACCTGGCGCGTAACATGGTGACCCAGTGGGGCTTCTCCGACAAACTCGGTCCGCTGCTGTATGCGGAAGAAGAAGGCGAAGTCTTCCTCGGCCGTAGCGTAGCGAAAGCGAAGCATATGTCCGATGAAACCGCGCGTATTATCGACCAGGAAGTGAAATCGCTGATCGAGCGTAACTACGGTCGTGCTCGCCAGCTGCTGAACGACAACATGGATATCCTGCACGCGATGAAAGATGCGCTCATGAAATATGAGACCATCGATGCGCCGCAGATTGACGACCTGATGGCTCGTCGCGATGTTCGTCCGCCGGCGGGTTGGGAAGAACCGGGTTCTTCGAATAACTCTGACAACAATGGCACGCCTCGTGCGCCGCGTCCGGTTGATGAACCGCGTACGCCGAACCCGGGCAACACCATGTCAGAGCAGCTGGGCGACAAGTAAGCTACCGCTGTTGATGTCTTGTTTTAACCTTAAAAACCCCGGGGCGCCCGCTCCGGGGTTTTTCTTTTTTTAACCTCTTCAGTCTCAGGGATTTTGTGATGAAACTTGTAGCCCAGGGCTCAACCCTCGATCTCTCTCATCCGCATGTGATGGGCATTCTTAATGTGACTCCCGACTCCTTCTCCGATGGCGGCGCTCACAACTCGCTGGTTGAGGCGGTGAAGCATGCCAATCTGATGATTAACGCCGGGGCGACCATCATTGATATCGGCGGTGAATCCACGCGGCCAGGGGCGGCTGAGGTGAGCGTAGAAGAGGAACTCGCGCGGGTGATCCCGGTTGTCGAAGCGATCGCTCAGCGCTTTGAAGTGTGGATCTCGGTGGATACGTCCAAACCGGAGGTTATCCGCGAATCAGCCCGGGCCGGGGCGCATATCATTAACGATATTCGTTCGCTGACCGAACCTGGCGCGCTGCAGGCCGCTGCGGAAACCGGGCTGCCGGTGTGTCTGATGCACATGCAGGGTCAGCCGAAAACCATGCAGGAGGCGCCGAAATATGAGGATGTCTTCGCCGATGTCGAGCGTTTTTTTGCAGAACATATTGTGCGCTGCGAGCAGGCGGGGATCGCAAAAGAAAAATTGCTGCTCGACCCGGGATTCGGTTTCGGTAAAAATCTCTCCCATAATTATCAACTGCTGGCCAGGCTGGGTGAATTTCACCACTTTGGGCTGCCTCTGCTGGTCGGTATGTCGCGTAAGTCGATGGTAGGTCAGTTGCTGAACGTCGGGCCGTCGGAACGGCTGAACGGCAGCCTGGCGTGTGCCGTCATTGCAGCAATGCAGGGCGCGCAGATAATCCGCGTCCATGATGTCAAAGAAACGGTAGAAGCGCTGCGCGTGGTGGAAGCCACCCTCGCCGCTAAGGGAAAAAAACGTTATGAGTAACCGCAAGTATTTTGGCACCGATGGTATTCGTGGCCGCGTCGGCGATGCGCCGATCACTCCGGAATTTGTGCTTAAGCTGGGCTGGGCGGCGGGGAAAGTGTTAGCGCGCCACGGCTCGCGTAAAATTATCATCGGCAAGGATACCCGTATTTCGGGCTATATGCTGGAGTCCGCGCTGGAAGCTGGGCTGGCGGCCGCGGGGCTCTCTGCGTCGTTCACCGGGCCAATGCCGACACCGGCCATCGCCTACCTGACGCGCGCATTCCGCGCCGAGGCGGGGATCGTTATTTCAGCTTCGCATAACCCTTTCTACGACAACGGTATTAAATTCTTCTCCATTGAGGGCACCAAGCTGCCGGATGATGTGGAAGAGGCGATTGAAGCCGAAATGGAGAAAGAACTCACCTGCGTGGATTCGGCAGAGCTGGGCAAAGCCAGCCGTATCGTTGATGCCGCCGGGCGCTACATTGAATTTTGTAAAGGCACCTTTCCCAACGAACTGAGCCTCGGCACGCTGAAAGTGGTGGTGGATTGCGCGCACGGTGCGACCTATCACATTGCCCCCAATGTCTTCCGCGAGCTGGGCGCCCAGGTTATCGCGATGGGCTGCGAGCCTGATGGCCTCAACATCAACGAAGAGGTCGGCGCCACCGACGTGCGTGCGCTGCAGGCGCGCGTGCTGGCGGAGAAAGCCGATCTGGGTATTGCCTACGACGGCGATGGCGATCGGGTGATCATGGTTGACCATGAAGGCAATAAAGTCGATGGCGACCAGATCCTCTACATCATCGCCCGGGAAGGGCTGCGTCAGGGGCAGCTGCGCGGCGGCGCCGTTGGTACCCTGATGAGTAATATGGGACTGGAGCTGGCGCTCAAGCAGTTAGGCATCCCGTTTGCCCGCGCGAAGGTCGGTGACCGTTATGTACTGGAGATGCTGCAGGAAAAAGGCTGGCGCATTGGTGCGGAAAACTCAGGCCACGTGATCCTGCTGGATAAAACCACCACCGGCGATGGCATCGTCGCCAGTCTGCAGGTGGTCGCGGCGATGGTACGTAACCATATGAGTCTGCATGACCTTTGCAGTGGCATGAAGATGTTCCCTCAGTTACTGGTGAATGTGCGTTTTACCGAAGGCAGCGGTAACCCACTGGAGAACGAGCATGTCAAAGCGGTGACCGCAGAAGTGGAAGCAGCGTTAGGGAAACGCGGCCGTGTCCTGCTGCGTAAATCCGGAACGGAGCCGCTGATCCGCGTCATGGTAGAAGGCGAGCATGAAGATCAGGTGCACGAGTTTGCGCATCGCATCGCCGAAGCGGTAAAAAGCGTCTAAGCTTGCCGGCTAAGTGGTTAAAAAGGCGGCGCTTGCCGCCTTTTTTATGATCGAATACCGGCTTTTTGCTGTTTTTTTCTGCAGTTGATACAATGTGTCGAAATTGCCCTTGCGAAGGTCATTCGCTTTGGTTAGTATTCACACCCGCTTCAGTGGGAAACGTTAAAACGTCCCGCTTTATTGGTCGAAGCACTTGGTATGCGGCAAATCCGCAAGGAACAGGTTGATTATGTACGAAGCTCTTTTGGTTGTTTTCCTTATTGTAGCGATTGGCCTTGTTGGTCTGGTTATGCTGCAGCAAGGTAAAGGCGCTGATATGGGAGCCTCCTTCGGTGCAGGCGCTTCCGGCACACTGTTTGGGTCCAGCGGTTCTGGCAACTTCATGACCCGTATGACCGGCATCCTGGCTGCGCTGTTCTTCATCATCAGTCTGGCGCTGGGTAATATCAACAGCAACAAGACCAGTAAAGGAAGTGAGTGGGATAACCTGAGTGCACCGAAAACGGAGCAAACTCAGCCAACTGCGCCGGCTCAGCCGACCAGCGACATCCCGCACTAAGTATTCTGTACCGAGGTGGTGGAATTGGTAGACACGCTACCTTGAGGTGGTAGTGCCCTAACGGGCTTGTGGGTTCGAGTCCCATCCTCGGTACCAATATTCCAGAAAAAAGACGCTGAAAAGCGTCTTTTTTTGTTTTTGTCCCCTCCGGCCATTTAATTATAAACATCTCTTTGCTGGTTCCCTTCTTTTACTGTCGTTAAAGTCGCCTCGTCAAATTAACAGAGGTGAAGTGACATAATGAACAAGATCGGGTTGCTTATCGTCGCCGGTGTGCTCGGTTTAGCAGGGTGCAGTTCAACATCACCCTCCCAAACGGTGGAGACGATTAATGCGCTAACGGTACCGGTATCGCACAGTGAGCCTGGGGCGACAGCGAATAATGCCCAGGCGGTGACGCGCTATTTCCAGGATAATACGGCACTGATTGGTCGCCTTAACCATTCGTTGAAAAATCATTATTTGCAGGATGTGGAGCGCCGCGATGTGTTTGACAGACATAGTGAGGCGTACCAGGTGTATGGCGCCCTGACCCGTCTGGAGCAGATGGCGTCCATGAATGATGTTTACCGTAAAGAGAATAATGTTGCCGGTCTGCAGGAGATCAACCGCGTGCTGAAAAGCGTGCCGTTGGCCAGCTGAGAGAAGACAGGGACTGCCGGACAGCAATCCCTGTGTAAGGATTAAAAGCGGAAATTAACCCCGGCATAGGCCCCGTCGGCAAGGGTATTGTCACGATTGCCATCTTTCCCCGCCATATCGATATAACGATAGCCTGCTTCGATATTCAGAGACGGGAGTACGTTAATACGTAATCCGGCATTGACCTCCACATAATCATCGACGCCGCTGGACATTGAGTCCGGCGAGTAATACCCCTCACCGAAGAGCGTGAAGTACTGGCCGAGGGGCAGCTCTGCGCCGCCGCCAGCGGCGATGGCATAGCCTTCATCACCATCTTTGGGATTCAGATAGACGCCTTTACCGCCCAGCGTCATCAGAAAAGGTCCAAGGTTAAAGTTGTAGCCCATTCCCAGCCCTACGCTGTCCCCGTCATTGTCGCTGTGAGCCCACTGGGTATTGAACGTCATACCCGGTTCCCCGGCGCCAAAGCTGGCGGACAGATTGGTGAACTCGGCACCGGCTTCACCATGCAGGTTAACGGATGCGCAGACGGCGCTGCTGGCCCCCAGGGCGATCATCACGGCAAACAATTTTGGAGTAATCGACTTCATTGTTGAATTCCTTCAGATAAAAAAAAGCCCGATACGGGCGTTCGGGCAAAATTAACGGGTTCTTGGATCTCATCGTTATGGTCGCTGCAGACGGCAGGCGAGGGGGTCAACTCCCGCTACCGCTGCTCACGCCTGGCCGATTTCCGGGGCATATCCTGAGCCGGTGCAGGCCCGGCGGTTAACGCCGTGAGTGGTTGCCTGCTGGTCGAGCCCAGGGACATGTTGTCCGCCGGTAAATTCAGGTGCTCAGCATAAAATTTTTCTTTTTTTACCGTTAGCGTTTATTAATTTAAATTTAAACATTTTCAACATTGAGGCGAGTAACAACAAATAAAGGTGACTGACGCGGTCAAAATTTTTCAGGAAGTGAGGTGATGCTTTGCAAATAACCGCCGCGGGCGAAAGCAATATAACCGCCTTTCTTTAATGCTGACAAGACATTGAGAATACTGCTGCGCGACAGGTGGGTCCTGTCCTGAATATATTCAAGAATAGACACGCGCAGTCGGGTCTCTGCGGTTAATAGCATCATTTCCAGCAGATGGTTACGGATCACTGAATAGGTTCGCTGTTGCAGGACCAGATCGTCACGATATACCAGGTAAGAAGTATGATAGGCCAGCAGGCTGGTCACCTCCTCCCACAGGTTATGCTGACGAAAGAGCGCGGAAGCCAGGTCATAGTCGATGCGTAGCAGTTCGGAAGAGACTTCCGCTCGCAGGCTATGGCTGCGGCTGGGCTGTAGCATTTCCGCCACGCCGAAAAGGTGGGGCTCATAGACGGTCACCATCAATAGCTTGTCGGAATTCCGAATAATCGATAGCTCGCCTTTTTTAAAAATAAAGAGCTGGGTTTTGCCTTTATATTCCCAGGTGAGTCTTTTTCTGGCGATCGCGTTAACGGGCGTCGCGTGTGGCTCAAGCACATCGATCAGTCGGTCAATGGCCTTTTGCGGCCTGATCGGCGGTTTAATATTCATGATGTTTATCACCAGATATGAATTAATCAATTGAGGCTATTATAGTCAACAATTTTGCTGACCGGGCGATAAGGAAAAAATGCCTCTTTTCAATTTTTCTGGCGCTGACAGGGAACAAAAAATAAAAAGCCGGCGGAGGGCCGCCGGCGGGGAGCAAACATCGTCAGGCGATTATTTGCCTTTGTTTTCCAGATTCTCAACCTGCGGTAAACCGGTTGCCGAGGAGGCGCTCAGCAGGCCTGACTGGGCATAGCCGAACAGCTTCTCGCGGGTATCGGTAATATCCAGATTACGCATGGTCAGCTGACCGATACGGTCTTCGGCGGTAAACATGGAATCGCCTTTTTCCATGGTCAGACGCTCTGCTTTATAGGTCAGGTTGTCTGAAACGGTATTGAGGATCGAGTAGTCGTTACCGCGACGCAGCTCAAGGGTAACTTCGCCGGTGATCTGGCTCGCGACCCAGCGCTGCAGAGAATCACGCAGCATCAGCGCCTGGGAATCGAACCAGCGTCCCTGATACAGCAGGCGGCCCAGCTGACGACCGTGGGCGTGGTATTGCTCGATTGTGTCTTCGTTATGGATACCGGTCAGCAGACGCTCGTAGGCGATATGCAGCAGCGCCATCCCGGGGGCTTCATAAATACCGCGGCTTTTCGCTTCGATAATGCGGTTTTCAATCTGATCGCTCATCCCCAGACCGTGGCGGCCGCCGATGCGGTTGGCTTCCAGCATCATCTCGACGTCATCGGCGAAGGTTTTACCATTCAGCGCCACCGGATGGCCTTGCTCAAAGCGTACGGTTACCTCTTCCGCTGGGATCTTCACGTTTTCGTCCCAGAACTTCACGCCCATAATCGGGTTGACGATTTTCACGCTGGAATTGAGGAATTCGAGGTCTTTCGCTTCGTGCGTCGCGCCGAGCATGTTGGAGTCGGTGGAATAGGCTTTTTCAACCGACATCTTGTAGTCAAAGCCGCAGGCGATCATAAATTCGGACATTTCGTGACGGCCGCCGAGCTCATCGATGAAATCACTGTCCAGCCACGGCTTGTAAATCTGCAGTTCAGCATTGGTCAGCAGGCCGTAACGATAGAAACGTTCGATATCGTTGCCTTTATAGGTGCTGCCATCGCCCCAGATGTTGACGCCATCTTCTTTCATTGCCGCCACCAGCATGGTGCCGGTGACCGCGCGGCCCAGCGGCGTGGTGTTGAAGTAGGTCAACCCACCGGTGGTGTTATGGAAAGCGCCACACTGAATCGCCGCGATCCCTTCTGCGACCAGCTGTTTGCGGCAGTCGATCAGACGGGCACCTTCAGCGCCATACTCTTTCGCGCGGCGCGGAATAGCATCGTAGTCGTCTTCGTCCGGTTGACCCAGGTTAGCGGTATATGCATAAGGCACGGCGCCTTTTTTGCGCATCCATAACAGCGCGGCGCTGGTATCCAGTCCACCAGAGAAAGCGATACCAATACGTTGACCAACCGGGAGATGCTTGAGAATCGTCGTCATAAAATAAAACCCTGCTCGATAGACTGTGGTGAGTTCGACTCAACAACCTTAACTGCATTTTTATGCATTAATTGTGAGTATTCATTTAACCATCTTTTACTGGCGACAGGAAGGGCTTCATCATCTTTTTGCTAAAAAAGCCTGAAATACCAGCACAAACGGCAATCGGGGGCGATAAAAAGCATGTTGACAAAATATACTAATTGCCGATACAATTCACCCCGATTTTATGTCCCGTCTTCGGTACCAAATCCCAGCAGTATTTGCGTCTTTTGCTCAATAAGAGTAAAATATGCCACGTTTCAGGCGCGGGGTGGAGCAGCCTGGTAGCTCGTCGGGCTCATAACCCGAAGGTCGTCGGTTCAAATCCGGCCCCCGCAACCACTTTCCCATTAAGTACTTTTTCAAATATACTGTGAGGACTAAGTGTCCTTCGTAGCCGAATTTGAAAGAATTCTTGCGGAAGGTGTTCCAGATCGCCATGGCGATCTCAGGGTTCAGTTATCTAAAGCCCCGATTTATCGGGGTTTTTTGTTATCTGACTTCAGAATAACTGGGCTATACGCCCTTTTTTTATGTCTTGGGGGTGGGTTTGTCCACATTAGAGCAAAAATTGACAGAGATGCTCACAGCGCCGGTTGAAGCGCTTGGCTTTGAGCTGGTCGGCATCGAATTTATTCGCGGTCGCACATCCACACTGCGCATCTATATTGATAGTGAAGATGGCATCAACGTTGATGATTGTGCTGATGTGAGCCACCAGGTAAGCGCCGTCATGGATGTTGAAGACCCGATCACTGTCGCTTACAACCTGGAAGTCTCTTCGCCTGGTCTCGACCGTCCGATGTTCACCGCCGAACACTACCAACGTTTCACTGGCGAAGAAGTTGCGCTGGTGCTGCGCATGGCGGTTCAGAACCGTCGCAAATGGCAGGGCATTATCAAAGCGGTAGACGGTGAAATGATCACGGTAACCGTCGAAGGCAAAGATGAAGTGTTCGCGCTGAGTAACATCCAGAAGGCGAACCTGGTTCCCCACTTTTAACAGTCTGGATTGAGGTGAAAGGCCCCGATGAACAAAGAAATTTTGGCTGTTGTTGAAGCCGTTTCCAACGAAAAAGCGCTGCCGCGCGAGAAAATTTTCGAAGCGCTGGAAAGCGCGCTGGCAACGGCCACCAAGAAAAAATACGAACAAGAGATCGACGTTCGCGTAGAAATCGACCGTAAGAGCGGCGATTTCGACACCTTCCGTCGCTGGCTGGTTGTTGAAGAGGTGACTCAGCCGACGCGCGAGATCACGCTGGAAGCAGCGCGTTACGAAGATGAAAGCATGAACGTCGGCGACTATGTCGAAGATCAGATTGAATCTGTTACCTTCGACCGTATCACCACGCAGACCGCTAAACAGGTTATCGTGCAGAAAGTCCGCGAAGCCGAGCGCGCGATGGTGGTCGATCAGTTCCGCGAGCACGAAGGTGAGATCATCACCGGCGTGGTGAAAAAAGTGAACCGCGACAACATCACCCTGGATCTGGGCAACAACGCTGAAGCCGTGATCCTGCGTGAAGATATGCTGCCGCGTGAAAACTTCCGTCCGGGCGACCGCATCCGCGGCGTACTGTACGCTGTCCGTCCGGAAGCGCGTGGCGCCCAGCTGTTCGTGACCCGTTCCAAACCTGAGATGCTGATCGAATTGTTCCGCATTGAAGTACCGGAAATCGGTGAAGAAGTGCTGGAGATCAAAGCGGCGGCTCGCGATCCGGGCTCTCGTGCCAAAATCGCGGTGAAAACCAACGACAAGCGCATCGACCCGGTTGGCGCTTGCGTCGGTATGCGCGGTGCGCGCGTGCAGGCCGTCTCTACTGAGCTGGGCGGCGAACGCATCGATATCGTCCTGTGGGATGATAACCCGGCGCAGTTCGTGATCAACGCCATGGCGCCGGCAGACGTCGCGTCTATCGTGGTGGATGAAGATAAACACACCATGGATATCGCGGTAGAAGCGGGCAACCTGGCGCAGGCGATTGGCCGTAACGGTCAGAACGTTCGTCTGGCTTCGCAGCTCAGCGGCTGGGAACTCAACGTGATGACCGTTGACGACCTGCAGGCTAAGCACCAGGCGGAAGCGCATGCCGCTATCGATACCTTCACCAAATATCTCGATATTGATGAAGATTTCGCGACAGTGCTGGTTGAAGAAGGCTTCTCCTCGCTGGAAGAGCTGGCCTATGTGCCGATGAAAGAACTGCTGGAAATCGACGGTCTGGATGAAGCCACCGTTGAAGCACTTCGTGAGCGTGCGAAAAACGCACTGACTACGCTGGCGCTGGCTCAGGAAGAAAGCCTGGGAGATAACAAACCTGCCGATGATTTGTTGAATCTGGAAGGTCTGGATCGTGCCCTGGCATTCAAACTGGCTGCCCGTGGTGTTTGTACGCTGGAAGATCTCGCCGAGCAGGGCGTTGATGACCTGGCTGATATCGAAGGGATGACCGACGAGAAAGCTGGCGAGCTCATCATGGCCGCTCGCAACATTTGTTGGTTCGGCGACGAAGCGTAATAAACTGTAGCAGGAAGGAACAGCATGACAGATGTGACTATTAAAGCGCTGGCCTCAGAGATTCAGACCTCTGTGGATCGCCTGATACAGCAATTTGCTGACGCAGGCATCCGCAAATCGGCTGATGATTCTGTGACCGCGCAAGAGAAACAAACTTTGTTGACGCACCTGAACCGTGAACACGGCTCGGCGCCCGACAAGCTGACGTTGCAGCGTAAAACCCGCAGCACGTTGAATATTCCAGGTACCGGTGGAAAGAGTAAATCGGTACAAATCGAAGTCCGCAAGAAACGCACCTTTGTGAAACGCGATCCGCAAGAGGCTGAACGTCTGGCCGCGGAAGAGCAGGCGCAGCGTGAAGCGGAAGAGCAGGCCCGTCGTGAAGCTGAAGAAGCAGCGAAACGCGAGGCGCAATTAAAAGCTGAACGTGAGGCCGCAGAACAAGCTAAACGTGAAGTCGCTGATAAAGCGAAACGTGAAGCTGCGGAAAAAGACAAAGTGAGCAATCAACATACCGACGAAATGACCAAAACCGCCCAGGCTGAAAAGATCCGCCGTGAGAACGAAGCCGCGGAACTGAAGCGCAAATCGGAAGAAGAAGCACGCCGCAAACTTGAAGAAGAAGCGCGCCGTGTAGCGGAAGAAGCACGCCGTATGGCAGAAGAAAACGAAAAAAATTGGTCTGAAACCTCAGACAGCCCGGAAGATAGCAGCGACTATCACGTCACTACTTCACAGCATGCTCGTCAGGCTGAAGATGATAACGATCGTGAAGTTGAAGGCGGTCGCGGCCGTAGCCGTAGCAGCAAAGCGGCGCGTCCGGCGAAGAAAGGCAACAAACACGCTGAATCTAAAGCTGATCGTGAAGAAGCCCGTGCGGCCGTTCGCGGCGGTAAAGGCGGTAAGCACCGTAAAGGTTCCGCTCTGCAGCAGGGCTTCCAGAAGCCGGCGCAGGCCGTTAACCGTGACGTTATCATCGGCGAAACCATCACCGTTGGTGAACTGGCTAACAAGATGGCGGTGAAAGGTTCTCAGGTCATCAAAGCGATGATGAAACTGGGCGCCATGGCGACCATTAACCAGGTCATCGACCAGGAAACCGCGCAGCTGGTTGCCGAAGAGATGGGCCACAAAGTTATCCTGCGTCGTGAAAACGAACTGGAAGAAGCGGTAATGAGCGACCGTGACACCGGCGCTGCGGCTGAACCGCGCGCACCGGTCGTGACCATCATGGGTCACGTTGACCACGGTAAAACCTCGCTGCTGGACTATATTCGTTCTACTAAGGTTGCCTCCGGCGAAGCGGGTGGTATTACCCAGCACATCGGTGCTTACCACGTAGAAACCGACAACGGCATGATCACCTTCCTGGACACCCCGGGCCACGCCGCGTTTACCTCCATGCGTGCTCGTGGTGCGCAGGCGACGGATATCGTGGTTCTGGTGGTGGCGGCAGACGACGGCGTGATGCCGCAGACCATCGAAGCTATCCAGCACGCTAAAGCGGCGCAGGTACCGGTGGTGGTTGCGGTGAACAAAATCGATAAGCCAGAAGCTGATCCGGATCGCGTGAAGAATGAACTGTCCCAGTACGGCATCCTGCCGGAAGAGTGGGGCGGCGAGAGCCAGTTCGTCCACGTTTCCGCGAAAGCCGGTACCGGCATCGACGACCTGCTGGACGCGATTCTGCTGCAGGCTGAAGTTCTCGAACTGAAAGCCGTACGTAACGGTATGGCGAGCGGCGCGGTCATCGAGTCCTTCCTCGATAAAGGTCGTGGCCCGGTGGCTACCGTTCTGGTTCGCGAAGGTACTCTGCATAAGGGCGATATTGTCCTGTGTGGCTTTGAATATGGCCGCGTGCGTGCGATGCGTGACGAACTGGGTCGCGAAGTGCTGGAAGCGGGTCCGTCCATTCCGGTGGAAATCCTCGGTCTGTCCGGTGTGCCGGCTGCGGGTGATGAAGTGACTGTGGTTCGTGACGAGAAAAAAGCGCGTGAAGTGGCACTGTATCGTCAGGGCAAATTCCGTGAAGTTAAGCTCGCGCGTCAGCAGAAATCTAAGCTGGAAAACATGTTCGCTAACATGACCGAAGGCGAAGTTCACGAAGTGAACATCGTGCTGAAAGCGGACGTACAGGGTTCTGTCGAAGCGATTTCCGATTCCTTACTGAAACTGTCTACCGACGAAGTGAAAGTGAAGATCATCGGTTCCGGCGTAGGTGGTATCACCGAAACCGACGCGACCCTGGCAGCAGCATCCAACGCGATTCTGGTTGGCTTCAACGTTCGTGCCGATGCCTCTGCGCGTAAAGTTATCGAAGCGGAAAGCCTGGATCTGCGTTATTACTCCGTCATCTATAACCTAATCGACGAAGTAAAAGCGGCGATGAGCGGCATGCTGTCTCCGGAACTGAAACAGCAGATCATCGGTCTGGCTGAAGTGCGTGATGTGTTCAAATCGCCGAAATTCGGCGCCATCGCGGGCTGTATGGTTACCGAAGGGACGATCAAACGTCACAACCCAATCCGCGTCCTGCGCGACAACGTGGTTATCTATGAAGGCGAGCTGGAATCCCTGCGCCGCTTCAAAGATGACGTTAACGAAGTCCGTAACGGCATGGAATGTGGTATCGGTGTGAAGAACTACAACGACGTTCGCGTTGGCGATATGATCGAAGTGTTCGAAATCATCGAAATCCAGCGTAGCATCGATTAATCATTTGATGGCTAAGCAGCCGGGGAAGCGAAGCGCCACCCGGCAATCATTTTAAAAAGGGGCTTTTGGCCCCTTTTTTGTCTTTATTCTGGAGAACTTATTATGGCGAAAGAATTTGGTCGCCCGCAGCGTGTGGCCCAGGAGATGCAAAAAGAGATTGCCATCATCCTGCAACGTGAAATCAAAGATCCGCGTCTGGGTATGATGACCACCGTTTCCGGTGTGGAAATGTCCCGTGACCTGGCCTATGCCAAGGTGTATGTCACCTTCCTCAACGACAAAGATGAAGCCGCGGTGAAAGCGGGCATCAAAGCGCTGCAGGAAGCTTCTGGTTTTATCCGCTCCCTGCTGGGTAAAGCGATGCGCCTGCGTATTGTGCCGGAACTGACTTTCTTCTACGACAACTCGCTGGTGGAAGGGATGCGTATGTCCAACCTGGTCACCAGCGTGGTGAAACACGACGATGAACGTCGTGTGAACCCGGACGACAGCAAGGAGGACTGATGAGTCGTCCTCGTCGTCGCGGCCGCGACGTGCACGGCGTATTGTTGCTGGACAAGCCTCAGGGCGCTTCCAGCAACGATGTGCTGCAGAAAGTAAAGCGTATTTATAACGCCAACCGCGCTGGCCACACCGGCGCGCTGGATCCGCTGGCGACCGGTATGCTGCCAGTGTGTCTTGGCGAAGCGACCAAGTTTTCCCAGTATCTGCTGGACTCCGATAAGCGTTATCGCGTGATCGCCAAACTGGGCCAGCGCACGGATACCTCCGATGCCGACGGTCAGGTGGTGGAAGAGCGTCCGCTAACCTTTAGCGACGAGCAGCTGGCGGCGGCGCTGGATAGTTTCCGCGGCGAGACGCAGCAGGTACCGTCGATGTACTCGGCGCTGAAGTATCAGGGCAAGAAGCTGTACGAGTATGCTCGTCAGGGCATTGAGGTCCCGCGTGAAGCCCGGCCGATTACGGTCTATGAGCTGCTGTTTATTCGCCATGAAGGCGATGAACTGGAGCTGGAGATCCACTGCTCGAAAGGCACCTACATCCGGACGATTATCGATGATTTAGGTGAAAAGCTCGGCTGCGGCGCGCACGTGATTTTCCTGCGTCGCCTGGCGGTGAGCAAATACCCGGTTGAGCGGATGGTGACCCTCGAGCAGCTGCAGGCGCTGGTCGATCAGGCGGCAGCGCAGGATATTCCTGCCGCGCAGCTGCTTGATCCGCTGCTGATGCCGATGGACAGCCCGGCATCGGACTATCCGCTGGTGGCGATTCCGGAGACCTCCGCGGTTTACTTTAAAAACGGTAACCCGGTTCGTCAGTCAGGCGCGCCGCTTAACGGGCTGGTGCGGGTGATGGAAAACGAATCCGGCAAGTTTCTCGGCATGGGCGAAATTGACGATGAAGGCCGCGTGGCGCCGCGTCGTCTGGTGGTGGAATACCCGGCGTAAGCGCTTTTCTTGCGATAAAAGCCTGCTACGAGTAGAATATCGCCGCTTAACGTCCGCTAAAGTGTTTTAACATTTTCGGGCGTTGCATCAGGGGTCGCTGAATTAGAGATCGGCACCCTTTCTTTCTTTTAATTTTTGGAGTTCTAAAATGTCTCTAAGCGTTGAAGCTAAAGCAAAAATCGTTTCTGAGTTTGGTCGTGGCGAAAACGACAGCGGTTCTACCGAAGTTCAGGTTGCACTGCTGACTGCACAGATCAACCACCTGCAGGGCCACTTTGCAGAGCACAAAAAAGATCACCACAGCCGTCGTGGTCTGCTGCGCATGGTTTCTCAGCGTCGTAAACTGCTCGACTACCTGAAACGTAAAGATGTTGCACGTTACGCTGCGCTGATCGAGCGTCTGGGTCTGCGTCGCTAATTCTGCGAGTTTCAGAAAAAGGGGCCTGACGGCCCCTTTTTTCGACCGGGCGGCAGCAATTCATTCAAAACTCATGTATTGTTGCTAGTAATGATCTTCATGCAGAGGTTCGCGCGGCTAATGAGAGGCTTCATCCGCAGGGGCGGGTAAAGGTTGTCATTAGTCGCGAGGATGCAGAGGATCGGGTCAATAGACGCTATATCTTTGATATGGCGTGATTTATAGATAAAAAGGATAGAATTTTGCTTAATCCGATCGTTCGTAAATTCCAGTACGGCCAGCATACCGTAACCCTGGAAACCGGCATGATGGCGCGCCAGGCAACGGCCGCTGTGATGGTTAGCATGGATGACACCGCGGTATTCGTGACCGTTGTGGGTCAGAAAAAAGCGAAGCCAGGCCAGGACTTTTTCCCGCTGACTGTTAACTACCAGGAGCGTACTTACGCTGCCGGTAAAATCCCGGGTGGTTTCTTCCGTCGTGAAGGCCGTCCAAGCGAAGGCGAAACCCTGATCGCGCGTCTGATTGACCGCCCGGTTCGCCCGCTGTTCCCGGAAGGCTTCGTTAACGAAGTTCAGGTTATCGCCACCGTCGTTTCCGTTAACCCGCAGGTTAACCCGGATATCGTCGCGATGATCGGCGCTTCCGCTGCGCTGTCCCTGTCTGGTATTCCGTTCAATGGCCCAATCGGCGCCGCGCGCGTGGGTTACATCAACGACCAGTACGTACTGAACCCAACCCAGGAAGAACTGAAGTCCAGCAAACTGGATCTGGTGGTTGCCGGTACTGAAGCGGCCGTGCTGATGGTTGAATCCGAGGCTGAACTGCTGAGCGAAGACCAGATGCTGGGCGCGGTGGTCTTCGGCCACGAGCAGCAGCAGATTGTTATTCAGAACATCAACGATCTGGTGAAAGAAGCCGGTAAACCGCGTTGGGACTGGCAGCCGGAAGCCGTCAACGAAGCGCTGAACGCGCGCGTGGCTGCGCTGGCTGAATCCCGCCTGAGCGATGCTTACCGTATCACCGACAAACAAGAGCGTTACGCTCAGGTTGACGTGATCAAATCTGAAACCATCGCCACGCTGGTAGCAGAAGATGAAACCCTGGACGCTAACGAGCTGGGTGAAATCCTGCACGCCATCGAGAAAAACGTGGTTCGTAGCCGCGTACTGGCAGGCGAGCCGCGTATCGATGGCCGCGAAAAAGACATGATCCGTGGTCTGGACGTTCGTACCGGCGTACTGCCGCGTACTCATGGTTCCGCACTGTTCACCCGTGGCGAAACGCAGGCGCTGGTTACCGCGACTCTGGGTACCGCACGCGACGCGCAGAACATCGACGAACTGATGGGCGAGCGCACCGACTCCTTCCTGTTCCACTACAACTTCCCTCCGTACTCCGTAGGCGAAACTGGCATGGTGGGTTCTCCGAAGCGTCGTGAAATCGGTCACGGTCGTCTGGCTAAGCGCGGCGTATTGGCCGTGATGCCGACTATCGACGAATTCCCGTACACCGTTCGCGTGGTGTCTGAAATCACCGAATCCAACGGTTCTTCTTCCATGGCCTCCGTCTGTGGCGCCTCTCTGGCGCTGATGGATGCGGGTGTGCCGGTGAAAGCCGCCGTTGCGGGTATCGCAATGGGTCTGGTGAAAGAAGGCGACAACTTCGTCGTTCTGTCTGACATCCTGGGTGACGAAGACCACCTTGGCGATATGGACTTCAAAGTTGCGGGTTCCCGCGACGGTATCTCTGCGCTGCAGATGGATATCAAAATTGAAGGTATCACCAAAGAAATCATGCAGGTTGCTCTGAACCAGGCTAAAGGTGCGCGTCTGCACATCCTGGGCGTGATGGAGCAGGCGATTAACGCGCCGCGCGGCGATATCTCTGAATTCGCACCGCGTATCCACACCATCAAGATCAACCCGGACAAGATCAAAGACGTTATCGGTAAAGGCGGTTCTGTTATCCGTGCCCTGACCGAAGAAACCGGCACCACCATCGAAATCGAAGATGACGGTACCGTGAAGATCGCAGCGACCGACGGCGATAAAGCACAGCATGCTATCCGTCGTATCGAAGAGATCACCGCTGAGATCGAAGTTGGCCGCATCTACAATGGTAAAGTGACCCGTATCGTTGACTTTGGCGCGTTCGTTGCCATCGGCGGCGGTAAAGAAGGTCTGGTTCACATCTCGCAGATCGCTGATAAGCGCGTTGAGAAAGTGACTGACTACCTGCAGATGGGTCAGGAAGTGCCGGTTAAGGTTCTGGAAGTTGACCGCCAGGGCCGTGTTCGTCTGAGCATCAAAGAAGCAACTGAACAGACTCCGTCTGCCGCAGCGCCGGAAGCTCCGGTCGCCGAGCAGGGCGAGTAAGGTTGCCGTTAGCCCTCCGCTTTTGCGGAGGGCGTTTTACGGGCAGGATGCCTCGTTTGCAGCCGGGGAACAGGACGTTCATCCAATCGTTGTCTTCGGGAGTGGGAAATGAAGCCTTTTTTGCGCTGGTGTTTCGTGGCGACAGCTCTCACGCTGGCAGGATGCAGTAGCACCGCCTGGCGTAAGGACGCCGTCCTCGCAGTACCATTGCAACCGACTTTACAGCAAGAAGTGATTCTGGCACGCATGGAACAAATTCTTGCCAGTCGGGCTTTATCCGATGACGAACGCGCACAGCTTTTATATGAGCGCGGAGTGTTGTATGATAGTCTCGGTCTGAGGGCATTAGCGCGAAATGATTTTTCACAAGCGCTGGCAATCCGACCCGATATGCCTGAAGTATTCAATTACTTAGGCATTTACTTAACGCAGGCAGGCAATTTTGATGCTGCCTATGAAGCGTTTGATTCTGTACTTGAGCTTGATCCAACTTACAACTACGCGCACTTGAACCGCGGTATCGCCCTGTATTACGGCGGCCGGGCTAAGTTAGCGCAAGATGATCTGCTGGCGTTTTATCAAGACGATCCCAATGATCCTTTCCGTAGCCTGTGGCTTTATATCGCCGAGCGTAAACTCGACGAGAAGCGGGCGCTTGAAGCACTCAGAGAGCGCTTAAACAAGTCGGACAAAGAGCAATGGGGATGGAACATTGTCGAGTTCTACCTTGGCGACATTAGCGAAAAAGAGCTGATGACTCGTCTGAAGGCAGACGCAACGGATAACACCTCGCTCGCTGAGCATCTCAGTGAAACCAACTTCTATTTAGGTAAGTACTACCTAAGTCTGGGGGACAAGGACAGCGCTACGGCACTGTTCAAACTGGCGGTCGCTAACAACGTACATAACTACGTTGAGCACCGATACGCATTGTTGGAATTATCGCTCTTGGGCCAGGAGCAAGATGACCTGGCAGAATCGGACCAGCAATAGCTGACGAACACATCAGCCCATAGTTTTTTGCTTGCCATCACCTTTGCGGGTGAGGGCGTTGTTGTTCGTTAATACACCTACTTTGAGCCGGTTCACACTTTTCAATGAAAATTACCGTAAATTTTCACGATGAGTTATGTAGACTGGCCGCCATTAATTTTGAGGCACACGTACTACATGGCTGAATTCGAAACCACTTTTGCAGATCTGGGCCTGAAGGCTCCCATCCTTGAAGCGCTTAACGATCTGGGTTACGAAAAACCATCTCCGATCCAGGCTGAGTGCATTCCGCATCTGCTGGACGGCCGCGATGTTCTGGGTATGGCCCAGACCGGTAGCGGTAAAACCGCAGCGTTCTCTTTACCGCTGCTGAACAACATTGATCCTGAGCTGAGAGCACCACAGATTCTGGTGCTGGCGCCGACCCGCGAACTGGCGGTACAGGTTGCTGAAGCAATGACGGAATTCTCTAAACATATGCGCGGCGTAAACGTGGTTGCCCTGTACGGCGGCCAGCGTTATGACGTGCAGCTGCGCGCCCTGCGTCAGGGTCCGCAGATCGTTGTCGGTACCCCGGGTCGTCTGCTGGACCACCTGAAGCGCGGCACGCTGGATCTCTCTAAACTGAGCGGTCTGGTACTGGACGAAGCCGATGAAATGCTGCGCATGGGCTTTATCGAAGACGTAGAAACCATTATGGCGCAGATCCCGGAAGGTCATCAGACCGCGCTGTTCTCTGCCACCATGCCGGAAGCGATTCGTCGCATTACCCGCCGCTTTATGAAAGAGCCGCAGGAAGTGCGCATTCAGTCCAGCGTCACCACGCGCCCGGACATCAGCCAGAGCTACTGGACGGCCTACGGCATGCGTAAAAACGAAGCGCTGGTGCGCTTCCTGGAAGCGGAAGACTTTGATGCGGCGATTATCTTCGTGCGTACCAAAAACGCGACTCTGGAAGTGGCTGAAGCGCTGGAGCGTAGCGGCTATAACAGCGCCGCGCTGAACGGCGATATGAACCAGGCGCTGCGTGAGCAGACGCTGGAGCGTCTGAAAGACGGTCGTCTGGACATTCTGATCGCCACCGACGTTGCGGCCCGTGGTCTGGACGTTGAGCGTATCAGCCTGGTTGTTAACTATGACATCCCGATGGATTCCGAGTCTTACGTTCACCGTATCGGCCGTACCGGTCGTGCGGGTCGTGCTGGCCGCGCCCTGCTGTTCGTTGAGAACCGCGAGCGTCGCCTGCTGCGTAACATCGAACGTACGATGAAACTGACGATCCCTGAAGTAGAACTGCCAAACGCAGAACTGCTGGGCAAACGTCGCCTGGAAAAATTCGCGGCTAAAGTTCAGCAGCAGCTGGAAAGCAGCGATCTGGACCAGTACCGTGCGCTGCTGGCGAAAATCCAGCCGACGGCGGAAGGCGAAGAGCTGGACGTGGAAACGCTGGCCGCCGCGCTGCTGAAAATGGCCCAGGGCGAACGTTCTCTGATCGTCCCGCCGGATGCGCCGATGCGTCCTAAGCGTGAGTTCCGCGATCGTGATGACCGTTTCGAGCGTCGTGGCGACCGTAATGACCGCGGCCCGCGTGGCGATCGTGAAGATCGTCCGAAGCGTGAGCGTCGTGATGTTGGCGAGATGGAACTGTACCGCATTGAAGTAGGCCGTGATGACGGCGTTGAAGTTCGTCATATCGTTGGCGCGATCGCTAACGAAGGCGATATCAGCAGCCGTTACATCGGTAACATCAAGCTGTTCGGTTCTCACTCCACCATCGAACTGCCGAAAGGTATGCCGGGCGAAGTACTGCAGCACTTTACTCGCACCCGCATCCTGAACAAACCGATGAACATGCAGCTGATGGGCGATGCGCAGCCGCGCACTGAACGTCGTGGCGGCGGTGAACGTCGTGAAGGCGGTCGTGGTTTCGGCGGTGAGCGTCGTGAAGGCGGCCGTAGCTTCGGTGGCGAACGTCGTGAAGGCGGTCGTGGTGATGGTCGTCGTTTCAGCGGCGAACGTCGTGAAGGCCGTGCGCCGCGTCGTGACGATGCAGCTGCGCCGCGCCGTGATGACTCCGCTGGTCGTCGTCGTTTCGGTGGCGATGCGTAATTAGCGCAACACGCTAGCGTAAAGTAAATAATACAGCCCCGATCGCCATGATTGGGGCTTTTTTTATTCCTTTTGTACTCGTGTACTGGTACAGTGCGTCGCACCCACTGTGGGAAAGTTTTTTTGACTGGAGATTTCGGTAAATGGCGACACTAACCACTACAACCACCCGGCCGTCCCTGTTTGGCGGCGTGGTGATTATCGGCGGCACGATTATTGGCGCGGGCATGTTCTCGCTGCCGGTGGTGATGTCCGGCGCGTGGTTCTTCTGGTCGCTGGCGGCGCTGGTTTTTACCTGGTTCTGCATGTTGCACTCCGGTCTGATGATCCTGGAAGCCAACCTCAACTACCGGATTGGCTCCAGTTTCGACACCATCACCAAAGACCTGCTCGGCAAGGGCTGGAACCTGGTGAACGGCGTGTCGATCGCCTTTGTGCTGTATATCCTGACTTACGCCTATATTTCGGCGAGCGGTTCGATCCTGCACCATACCTTCAGTGAAATGTCGCTGAACGTACCGGCGCGCGCGGCGGGCTTCGGCTTTGCGCTTCTGGTGGCATTTATTGTCTGGATGAGCACCAAAGCGGTGAGCCGCATGACGGCTATCGTGCTCGGCGCCAAGGTCATCACCTTCTTCCTGACCTTCGGCAGCCTGCTGGGACACGTCGAACCGACGACGCTGTTTAACGTCGCGGAGAAGAATGCCTCCTATGCGCCCTACCTGCTGATGACGCTGCCGTTCTGCCTGGCCTCGTTTGGCTATCACGGTAACGTGCCGAGCCTGATGAAATATTATGGTAAGGATCCGCGCACCATTACCCGCTGTCTGATTTACGGTACGCTGCTGGCGCTGGGTCTGTACGTGGTCTGGCTGCTGGTGACGATGGGCAATATCCCGCGTCCGCAGTTTATCGATATTGCGCAGAAGGGCGGTAACATTGATGTACTGGTACAGGCCCTGAGCGGCGTACTGAATAACCGCGGCCTGGATCTGCTGCTGGTAGTGTTCTCCAACTTTGCCGTCGCGAGTTCGTTCCTCGGCGTGACGCTGGGTCTGTTCGACTATCTGGCGGATCTGTTTGGCTTTGACGATAGCGCGATGGGGCGCTTTAAAACCGCGCTGTTGACCTTTATCCCGCCGATGCTCGGTGGGCTGGTGAAACCAGATGGTTTCCTTTACGCCATCGGCTATGCCGGCCTGGCGGCGACGGTATGGGCGGCCATTGTGCCGGCGCTGCTGGCCCGCGCTTCGCGTAAACGCTTCGGCAGCCCACAGTTCCGCGTGTGGGGCGGAAAAGCGATGATTGTGCTGATCCTGCTCTTTGGTCTCGGCAACGCGGTGGTGCACTTCCTGTCGAGCTTTAATCTGCTGCCGGTTTATCAGTAAGGTTAATGCCCGGTGGCATAACATCCACCGGGCTGACGTTTGTGTTACCCCAACAGCTCCTCTTTCACCTGCATCGCCAAATCAAACGAATGCAGGCGAGCCTGATGGTCGAAGATCTGGCCGTTGACCATGATTTCATCCGCCTCGGTTTCGCGCAGAATGGACTCTAAGCCGTGGCGGACTTTCGTTTTATCGCCGACCAGCGACATGCTTAACGCCTGCTGCACGCCATACTGCTCGGACGCTGACCACAGCTGATGCATATTTTCCACCGGCGGCGGCAGCTGTCCGGTTTCGCCGCGCCGCAGCTTAACGAACGCCTGCTGCATAGAGGTAAAGAGGAACTCCGCATCGCGGTTGCTGTCGGCGGCGATAATATTGATACACACCATCGCGTACGGTTTTTCCAGCCGCGCCGAAGGTTTGAAATTGCTGCGATACAGATGCAGCGCCTGGAACAGCATATCCGGCGCGAAATGCGAGGCGAAAGCAAACGGCAGGCCGAGCTGCGCCGCCAGCTGGGCGCTGTACAGGCTTGAGCCCAGCAGCCACACCGGAATTCGTTCGCCATAGCCGGGAACCGGACGCACGTGCGGGTTCGGATCGCGGGCGTCAAACCAGTCCACCAGTTCCGCCACGTCGCGCGGGAAGTTATCGACATCGCCGCTCATATGGCGGCGCAGGGCGCGCATGGTCGGCTGATCGCTGCCTGGCGCGCGGCCAAGGCCGAGATCGATACGCCCGGGATAAAGGGTATTCAGGGTGCCGAACTGCTCGGCGATCACCAGCGGTGAGTGGTTGGGCAGCATCACCCCGCCGGAACCGAGATGCAGAGTGGTGGTATTGGCGGCGAGATAGCCTATCAGCACTGAGGTCGCCGCGCTGGCAATGCCGACCATATTATGGTGCTCCGCCAGCCAGTAGCGGTGATAGCCGCGCGATTCGGCCAGCCTGGCGAGATCCAGAGAGTGGGTAAAGGCTTCTTTGGCAGAAGATCCTTGCGGGATCGGCGCCAGGTCGAGCACCGAGAACGGAACAGATTTGTCAGTCATAAAGGCTCACTTTGCTACAGCATCGTCATCAGATTGAAGGTCTTCTTCCAGCCTGGCGCATCCTGGACGCGCCAGCCAGAAAAGCTGCATCTTTAATAATGCATTAAAATCTGAGCACTGTTGTTAACAAAGTGAGCGGTTTATCAGGCTTGCAGCACCAGACCGGGCAGCCGTTTCCAGTAGCCGTTGCAATCACTATTGCTGGTAAGATCCAGTGGCGCAGCACCGTTTTCGTTGGCGCGGAAGGCCTCTAGCATAGCGAAGGTTTCGTTGCCCATCGGCGACAGGCGCACCATATCCACCAGGCCGTGCATCGAGGTTAACTCGTTGCCAAGGTTATAGACGTAGCCGCTCATCGTCTGGATACCGTTGAGCACGAACACCTGCTGGTTCTCCTGCGACAGCATGCTGCGTCCGGTCGGGTACTTGATGCAGCAGGTTTCGCATTCGTCCTTTGGCCGGTCTTCCGAGCGGGCGGTAAAGCAGCGCGCGGAATAGGCCAGCGGCAGATGGCCGTAGCTCAGCACTTCCACTTCAAACTGGTTGCGAATACCCAGCTCTTCGCACTGGGTCAGTAAATTTGCCAGCCAGTCGCGGGAAAGCTCTACCGGCATGCACCAACGCATCATGCCTTGTTTCAGCAGCAGGCGCAGAGTGACGGCGTTATAGCAGTTCAGCGCATGCCCGGCAACGAACGGCAGCTTGCGTTCGGCGCAGAGGTTCACCACGCCAAGGTCGCTGGCCTCAATCAGGAACTCGCCGTTAGCGACATAGCGCTTCAGTTCGCCCAGTTCGGAAGAGGCCTGCACCAGCGCGAGGGTAGACAGCACCACCTGTTTGCCGCTACCGGCCAGCGCTTTTGCCATCTCGATCCAGTCGCCAACTTTGGTGGCGCGGCGTTTGCTGCACACGGCTTCGCCGAGATAAATGGTGTCGGCGCTGCTGTTTGCCGCCTGCTGGTAAAAATCTTCCAGCGTCTCTTTTGGCCAGTAGTACAGCACCGGCCCTAATGAATATTTCATGTTTCTCACTGCCATTTACGGTGATAGGCGCCAAGGGTGGTTTGCGTCCCTTCGGACATCGAACCAAGGGTTTCCATCCAGGCGGATTGCGGCACAAAATTCTGCGGATCGGCTTTGCAGCGGTCGATCGCCTGGCGCCAGACTTTCGCCACCTGGGTGACGTACGCCGGGCTGCGCTGACGGCCTTCGATTTTCACCGAGGCGATATTGGCGGCCATCAGCTCCGGCAACAGCTCCAGGGTGTTTAGGCTGGTGGGTTCTTCCAGTGCGTGATAGCGCTCGCCATCGACCAGATAGCGGCCTTTGCACAGCGTCGGATAGCCGGCGTTTTCGCCATCCTGATAGCGGTCGATCAGCACCTCATTAAGGCGAGATTCCAGCCCCTGCGGCGTTTGCTGCCAACGCACGAAGCGGGCAGGTGAACAGGCGCCGACGGTATTCGGCGATTCGCCGGTCAGGTAGGAAGAGAGATAGCAGCGGCCTTCCGCCATGATGCACAGGCTACCGAAGGCGAAGACTTCCAGCGGCACCGGCGTGGCACGGGCCAACTGCTTCACCTGGTGAATAGATAACACTCGTGGTAGTACGACGCGTGCCACGTCAAAGTTGCGATGATAGAAGCGAATGGCCTCTTCATTGGTGGCGGAAGCCTGCACCGAAACGTGACGCTCAATGTGTGGATAACGCTCCGCGGCGTACTCCAGCATGGCAATATCGGCCAGGATCAGCGCATCGGCGCCCAGCTGGGCGGCCATGTCCACCGCGCGCTGCCAGCGAGCGTAGCCGTCGGGATGGGCGAAGGTGTTGATCGCAATATGTAGCTTACGACGGTGCTGATGCACAAAGCTGACGGCTTCCTGCAGTTTCTTTTCGGTGAAATTAAGGCCGGCAAAGTGGCGGGCGTTGGTGTCATCTTTCAGCCCGATATAGACGGCATCGGCGCCGTTTTCGATGGCCGCCTTAAGCGCCGGAAGGTTACCGGCTGGGCAGAGCAGCTCCATAATTTTTCCTGAAAAATGCGGCCCGTCAGGGACGCTGAATGGTTAACGAGCAGGGATTTTAGTTAACCTTCTGGTGACAATTTTTGATTTGAGGCAGTTAAAAGTGTATTGGTGGCGCCAATAACTGGCGGCCGTCATCGCGTTTTTGTTGATTTACGCCGCTATGTTGTTTATGTGATATGGCACAATAGCGGAACAATTGCATTCATGGAGTAAAGCTTGTGTTGGATAAACTGCGTTCCCGGCTGGTCCACTTTGGCCCGTCTTTACTGAGCGTGCCGGTTAAGCTGGCGCCTTTTGCCCTCAAGCGCCAGGTGCTGGAGCAGGTGCTAAGCTGGCAGTTCCGTCAGGCGCTGGCAGAGGGAGAACTGGAGTTTCTCGAGGGGCGCTGGTTAAGTATTCATGTGCGTGACATCGGTCTGCTGTGGTATACCTCGGTAGTCGATGGTCGCCTGGTGGTCAGCCAGCAGGCCGACGCCGACGTCAGCTTCAGCGCCGACGCCAGCGATCTGTTAATGATTGCCGCGCGCAAGCAGGATCCGGATACGCTATTCTTCCAGCGTCGTCTGGTGATTGAAGGCGATACGGAGCTGGGGCTGTACGTAAAAAATTTGATGGACGCCATTGAGCTCGAGCAGATGCCAAAAGCGCTGCGCGTGATGTTGCTGCAACTGGCGGATTTTGTCGAAGCTGGACTGAAGAGCCCGCAGAAACCTGAACAGACATCGGTAGGTGAGGCATGCTGATTCGAGTGGAGATTGGGATTGATGCACCGGGAATCGACGCGCTGCTGCGTCGTACCTTCGGCCGCGATGCCGAAGCGCAGCTGGTGCACGATCTGCGTGAAGATGGACTGATCACGCTGGGGGTGGTGGCAACGGATGATGAAGGCCAGGTGATCGGCTACGTTGCCTTCAGCCCGGTTGCAGTGGAAGGTGAAGAGCTGCAGTGGGTCGGTCTGGCGCCGTTGGCGGTGGATGAACACTATCGTGGACAGGGCATTGGCCGGCAACTGGTCTATGAAGGGCTGGATTCGCTGAATGAGTTCGGCTATGCCGCGGTGGTGACGCTGGGCGACCCGGATTTATACCGTCGCTTCGGCTTTGAGCCGGCCGCGCGCTTCGATCTCCGCTGCCGCTGGCCGGACAGCGCGGAGGCGTTCCAGGTTCACCGTCTGGCGGATGACGCTCTCGAAGGCGTCCACGGCCAGGTAGAATACAGCGACCATTTTAATCGCCTTTGAGCCTCGCCAGCAGGGTATCGAAGGCATCCTCTCCGGCAACGAGGCGCTCTTTTTCGCGCTTCGTTAGCTGCTTAACGCGGTATTCCAGTCGCAACGCAAGTGAGTGTTCACCAACCTCGTGGCTAAAGGCCAGCAGCAGGTCGCCTTTACCGCGCAACGCCTTCGCGCCTTTTCCCGCCTGATGCTGGCGAAAGCGGCGCGGCACATCGGTGGTGATGCCGGTATAAAGGCGATTGTCCGCGGTTCGAATGAGATACAGAAACCAGCACACGGTCACAAAGTCACTATGGTAAGGTGTGTGCACCATAGCATAATGGAGAAGAAAGATGGAAACCCTTGCTGCCATTGGTCGCTGGCTGAGTAAGCAGCACGTCGTCACCTGGTGCGTCTCCCGCGACGACGAGCTGTGGTGTGCGAATGCCTTTTACGTCTATGACCAGGATACCGTGGCCTTTTATCTGCTCAGCGATGAGCACACCCGCCACGGTCAGATGACCGGCGAACGGGCGAAAGTTGCCGGTACGGTTAATGGCCAGCCAAAAACCGTGGCCCTGATCCGCGGCGTGCAGTTCAAAGGCGAGATCCGTCGTCTGAGCGGTGACGAAGAGGCGCGGATGCGCCAGCGCTACGTCAAGCGCTTTCCAGTGGCCCGCATGCTGTCGGCGCCGGTATGGGAGATTCGTCCGGACGAAATCAAGTTTACCGATAACACGCTGGGCTTCGGGAAAAAGTTACACTGGCGGCGTGATGCCGGCGCCGAGCAGGCGTAGCGCTTCGCGATTGAAGGCCGGCAGATCGTCCGGCGTTCTGCTGGTGACCAGCTGTTCGTTATCGACCACCACCTCCTGGTCGTAAAACTCGCCCCCGGCGTTTTTCACATCCACCACGATAGGCTTCACCGCCGTGAGCTTACGCCCGCGGATCACATCGGCGCTGATCAGCAGCTGTGGGCCATGGCAGATGGCGAAGACCGGCTTCCCGCCGTTGACGAAATCGCGGGTAAAGGTGACGAAGCGTTCATCCCCGCGCAACTGATCAGGGGAATAGCCCCCGGGCAGCAGCAAGGCATCAAATTCGCCCGGTGTGACGTCATCGATGGCTCTGTCGATGGCGACCTCCGCTTCTCCCTGTTTACCCTTCACCGTCTTGCCAGCCTGCTTTTCGATCGTGACGACCTGATGCCCGGCGAGCTTGAACGCGTCGGCGGGAGAGGTAAATTCAGAATCTTCAAAGTCGTCGGTAATGAGCACGGCTATCTTTTTACTCATGCTTCCTCCGCTATCTGGATGGTCAATGAGGTAATTCCATGATGATGGTGGATACTTACCTTGTAAGGTATTAAGCCTGGAACATGAGCCCGAAAGTGCAAGGCGGAGAATTCTGTAAAGGAGAATCAATGAGTCAGGTATTATTAACCGGTGCGACCGGATTAGTTGGCGGTCACTTACTCCGGCTGCTGCAGAATGAGCCGAGCATCAGCTCCATCGCCGCCCCGACGCGTCGCCCGCTGGCGCCAGCGGAAGGTGTCTTTAATCCTCACGATCCCCAGCTGACCGATGCCCTGGCGCAGGTGGTCGACCCGGTCGATATCGTCTTCTGCTGTCTGGGAACAACGCGTCGGGAAGCGGGAAGCAAAGAGGCCTTTGTCCATGCTGATTACACGCTGGTTATCGATACGGCACTGGCCGGAAAACGGCTTGGCGCGCAGCATATGCTGGTGGTCAGCGCGATGGGCGCCAATGCCCACTCGCCGTTTTTCTACAATCGGGTGAAGGGGGAAATGGAGGCGGCGTTGATTGAACAGGCCTGGCCGCGGCTGACCATCGCCCGGCCGTCGATGCTGTCAGGCGAGCGGGAAAAAAAACGGGCCAATGAGACTTTCCTCGAACCGCTGTTCCGGCTGCTGCCAGGAAACTGGAAAGCGATTCCGGCCCGTGACGTGGCGATTGCCCTGCTGGCGGAGGCGCTGTCGCCCTCCCAGGAAGGCGTGCAAATTCTGACGTCATCCCAGCTGCGGGAGCGCGCCGCGCAGCAGGCTGAATAGCGTTTTGCAAACGCAAATATCCGGCGTACTATTCACGGCTTCAATTCATATCCACATTTCTTGCTGGGGAATGCTATGACTGGTCAGTCTTCATCTCAGGCGGCGTCACCGTTTCAATGGTGGAAACCCGCGCTTTTCTTTCTCGTCGTGATTGTCGGCCTGTGGTTCGTCAAATGGCAGCCCTATTACGGGAAAGCCTTCACCGCCGCGGAAACCCACAGTATCGGTAAATCCATTCTCGCCCAGGCCGACGCCAATCCGCTGAAAGCCGCGTGGGACTATGCGATGGTTTACTTCCTCGCCGTCTGGAAAGCGGCAGTGCTCGGCGTGCTGCTCGGGTCGCTGATTCAGGTGCTCATCCCGCGCGATTGGCTGCTGCGCACCCTGGGACAATCGCGTTTTCAGGGCACGCTGCTGGGGGCGATTTTTTCACTGCCTGGCATGATGTGCACCTGCTGCGCCGCGCCGGTCGCGGCCGGCATGCGTAAACAACAGGTGTCGATGGGCGGGGCGCTGGCGTTCTGGATGGGTAACCCGCTGCTCAACCCGGCGACACTGGTGTTTATGGGCTTTGTCCTGGGCTGGCAGTTTGCGCTGGTTCGCCTGGTCGCTGGCCTGGCGACGGTGCTGATTGTTGCGACCCTGGTGCAGAAATGGGTGAAAGAGGCGGCGACGCAGCCGGTAGCGGTGCCTGCTGCACCGTCTGAAGCGGCCAGAGACAGCTTCTTTAGCCGCTGGCTGCGGGCGCTGTGGACCCTGTTCTGGAACACGATCCCGGTTTATATCCTCGCGGTACTGGTGCTGGGAGCGGCGCGGGTCTGGCTGTTCCCGCACGCCGATGGCGCGGTGGATAACACGTTGTTCTGGGTCATCGCGATGGCGATCGCCGGCTGCCTGTTTGTGATCCCTACCGCGGCGGAAATTCCGATTGTGCAGACGATGATGCTGGCTGGCATGGGGACAGCGCCCGCGCTGGCGCTGCTCATCACTCTGCCGGCGGTGAGCGTGCCGTCGCTGATTATGCTGCGCAAAGCCTTCCCCGCCAAAGCGCTGTGGCTGACGGGCGGACTGGTGGCGCTGTGCGGGGCGATTGTCGGTGCGCTGGCGCTGGTGTAGTTTGCCGTAAACGTATGGATAGCCGGATTGGCTGCCGGGCGGCGGCTACGCCTTACCCGGCACACAACGGACAGGGGACGGTAGCCCGGCTAAGCGCAGCGCCAGCCGGGAGACTGCAGGTTTATTTGATGTAGGTAAAGGCGGTAGTCACCCGGGACACGCCGCTCACCCGGCTGGCAATATCCGCGGCAGCCCGGCCTTCGCGCTCGGTCACCAGCCCCATCAGGAAGACTTCGCTGTTTTCCGTGGTCACCTTCACGTTCGAGGATTTGACCTGATCGGTGCTCAGCAGCTGCGAACGCACCTTGGTGGTAATCCAGGTATCAGACGAGGCGGTCCCTAAACCAATCGGCTGGCCCTGGCGCACTTCATTAAACACTTCCGTGGTCCCTTCCACGCCCATGGCGATTTGCTTGGCGCGGGCGGAGAGGTCCGGCGTCGGCGACTGGCCGGTCAGCAGGACTTTGCCCTGATAAGCCGTGACGTTGATGCGGGCCTGTTTCTTAATCTGTTCATCTTTCGACAAGGCGCTATTGACGCGCAGTTCCAGGGTGCTGTCATCGACCTGGGTTCCCACCGTACGCGGGTCCGTTGCGGCTTTAGTGCCGACAGCTGCCGTTCCGACTACCGCGGCGGCAACGCAGCCCTGCAGCAATAGTGCAGAAAGCAGGATGGCGAGGGGCGAGAGAGCCTTCATGTGTTCTCCTTAATCGTCCTGGTGTGGAAAAAGGGTGTTATCTATCAAATCGCACAGACAGTTGACGGTTAGCATATGCATCTCCTGAATACGCGCGCTGCGATGCGAGGGGATGCGGATTTCGACATCCTGCTGACCTAAGAGGCCAGCCAGCTCACCGCCGTCATAGCCGGTTAACGCGACGATAGTCATGTCGCGAGTCACGGCGGCTTCCACCGCTTTGACGATATCCCGGCTGTTACCGCGCGTAGAGATCGCCAGCAGCACATCGCCGGCGTGTCCCAGGGCGCGCACCTGCTTGGCGTAGATCTCGTCATGCAGGCGATCGTTGGCGATCGCGGTTAAGACCACATTATCGGTATTTAGTGCAATGGCGGGTAAACCAGGGCGTTCCGTTTCAAAACGATTAATCATGCTGGCAGCAAAATGCTGTGCGTTGGCGGCGGAGGTGCCATTACCACAACAGAGGATTTTGTTGCCGTTGAGCAGGGACTGCACGAGCGTCATCGCCGCCCGGGAGATGGCGTCCGGGAGTGCTTCCGCTGCGGCAATTTGGGTTTGAATGCTTTCGGTAAAGCAGGCTTTGATTCTGTCGAGCACGGGATCCCTTACTTCTGGTATTACGCTATTCGCCAAAGGCGTTTTTTAGCCATTGGATGTCGTTTCCGGTGAAGGCTACCACATCGAAACGGCAATCCACAGTCTCAAAGCTCCCATTCTGTCGGCAGAGCCACAAACGGGCGGCTTTAAGCAGTCGTTGTTGTTTTTGCGGGGTGACGCTGGCCGCCGCGTCACCGTACCGGGCGCTACGGCGGTAGCGCACCTCGACAAAAACGGTGACGGCGCCGTCGCGCATGATGAGGTCAATTTCGCCGCCACGCTCGCGGGCATTGGCGGCGATAAAACGCAGGCCCTGGCCTTCCAGCCAGCGGCGAGCCTGGTTTTCCCAGGCATCGCCAGTCTGTTTGCTTAGCTGGCCGGAACGATTTTTCCCTGCTGGTACTTGAGCCATGACAGTTTCCTGTTAATCACGCAGTCCTGGGTGGCCGTCAGATCGCCGGTATTGCCGTTCAGCTCGAAGCCCGGCGTTTGGCGCATTTGCGTGAAGTGGTTCGCCAGTGACCAGGCGTCAGCTCCCATGGCATACAGGCGCGCCAGCGAGTAGTCATTACGTACAGCGGACAGCGCCTGCTGCATCAGCGCCGGGTTGCTGCCGGCCAGCATCGGGATCTCACTATACTGCAGCCCTTCCATCTCCAGACGGAAATCCGGCCCTGCGGTGCCCTGGGCGCTGCGCGAGCTGGCGTACAGGGTGACATTGTTTTGACTGCCGTTGCGCATGGCGATCATGGGTTTGATATAGGCAATCTGTTCCGGGGTGGCGAGGATATAGGCGGCGTCCACGCTGCCGCCGCTGCTCACCGGCATCTCATCCGCACTGCCGAGGGAACTGTTCTGGGCCGAAGGCAGGGTGGAGACCGGGGTGCCGGTCAGCGCAATGCCCCCTCCGCCGTTGACGCTGGCGCGCAGCTCGGCCGTGGATCCAAAACGCTGCTGCAGGACGCTGGCGCCGCCCAGCTTCAGCCATTCGTCGGCAAACGCGCTAACCACGCGATCGCCCAGCGCACCGCGCGGAACCAGCAGCAGTGGCGTCTGTTTGCCCTGTTGGTGGATATGTCGGGCCGCGTCACGCGCTTCGTCTTCCGGGGAAAGCGCGAAATAGCAGAGGTTAGCGCGGCTTTCGACTTTCTCCGGCTGGTTGAGGGCCAGTACATTGAGCGGCGTGTTGCTCTTAATCACATCATCTACGTTCTCTTTCAGCAGCGGCCCGACGACTAAAGTGGCGCCATCCTGCTGAGCCTGGGCAAGCAACTGACTGATGGGCTGGCTGGTGGTGTCGTAAATTTTCAGTTCCGCAGAGGGGTTGGCGGCGCTGGCGACTGCGGGCTGAGGCTGTGCGGTCGGGGCGGTGACCGGCTGAGTGACCGGGGAAGCGGTGGTCTGCGGCGTGGCGGACGCTGCCGGCGCCTGGGCTGTAGGTTCCGCGGCAGGCGCCGCCTGGTCTTGTGCCGGGGCTTGCACCGGTTCAGCGCGGCTTCCGGTGGCGGTTAGATCGCTGACTTCTGCCTGCGACGGACTCACTACATCATCATTACCGGAGACATTCGCCGCCTGGGCAACCTGCGCGGGAACCGCGCTACCCGTCACCGACGGCGCACCATTTTTGGCTGCTTCAAAGCCCTGCTGGATAGTGCGGCCGAAGATCGACGCCTGACCGTTCAGCGGCAGAAAAAGCGCAATCTTGTTGGTGGACGCGGGCTTATAGTTTTGCATGTTCACCAGCGCCGTCGGCAGCATTTTGGCGCCCGGATTTTGCGGATAGCGCGTCTGCCAGTCTTTAACGCCTGCTTTCAGCAGCGTCGGATCGTTGCGGTTGTCAAACCACATCCGCTGCAGATCCAGCCAGCCCTGGAGGGTATTTTCATCGGCGTTGATCACCAGCGCATTGGCCTGGTCCTGGGGCATCGAGGTGAGCGCTTGCCACGTCGCATCAATATTTTTCTGACGCTGTTTCGCGTCACTCAGCAGCGGCTGCTGGGCGATTAAGGCGCGCAGCAGGGTCAGCGATGGTTTGCCCTGGCTGGCATCGATTTGCGCCTGCCAGTAGCGCGCCTGCTGGGGTTGATCCAGGCTTGTCGGGTCGAGCTTTGCCAGCAGAGTACGAGCGCCCTGATAGTCGTTTTGCGCCAGCTTCACTTCCACCGCCAGCAGCGACTGTTCACGGGCCTGGGTGCTGTTCAGGTTCGACGGCAGCTGGTTGTACAGGTCGATGGCCTGCTGCTTCTTCCCTTCCTGCAGCAGTGCACGAATGGCGAGTAATTGCCAGTTGGTCTTGCTATCATTCGTGCTTTGCTGCATCTGCTGTAGGTAGAAACTGGAGTTGGCCTGCGATGTACCCTGCATAAACGCCGTGCTTTGATCCTGCGTGTGGGTGCCGCAGCCAGCAAAAAGAAGCGTCGCCAGCAATACGGGCAGACAGCGCGCGGGCTTAGAACGAAGAAATGTTGACGGTACCATAAGTGTCCAGTGATATTTTTTTGGCTCAATGCTCAATATTAAATCGGCAATACGGACGAGACAATGAAACAACACGAATCAGCGGATAATTCTCAGGGGCAGCTCTATATTGTGCCCACTCCGATAGGGAATCTGTCTGATATCACGCAGCGCGCACTGGAAGTGTTGCAAGCTGTTGATTTAATTGCTGCGGAAGATACCCGCCACACCGGTTTGCTGCTGCAACATTTTGCGATTAACGCCCGCTTATTTGCGCTTCACGACCATAACGAGCAGCAAAAGGCGGAAACACTTCTCGCTAAACTGAAAGAAGGGCAAAACATCGCGCTGGTCTCCGATGCCGGCACGCCGCTGATTAACGACCCTGGCTATCATCTGGTGCGCACCTGCCGCGAAGCGAATATTCGCGTGGTGCCGCTGCCGGGTCCCTGTGCGGCCATCGCCGCCCTGAGCGCCGCCGGTCTGCCTTCCGACCGTTTCTGCTATGAAGGCTTCCTGCCGGCGAAATCGAAAGGCCGTCGCGATACCCTGAAGGCGCTGGAAGAAGAACCGCGCACTCTCATCTTCTATGAGTCAACGCACCGTCTGGTGGAGAGTCTGGAAGATATCTGCGCGGTACTGGGAGAATCCCGCTACGTGGTGCTGGCCCGCGAGCTGACCAAAACCTGGGAGTCTATCCACGGCGCGCCGATTGGCGAGCTGGTGGCGTGGGTGAAGGAAGACGAAAACCGCCGCAAAGGCGAGATGGTGTTGATTGTCGAAGGCTTTAAGGCCCAGGAAGAGGCGCTGCCGGCGGCCGCGCTGCGTACCCTGGCGCTGCTGCAAGCGGAGCTGCCGCTGAAGAAAGCCGCCGCGCTGGCCGCGGAGATCCACGGCGTGAAGAAAAATGCGTTGTATAAGTACGCCCTGGAGCAGCAGGGGGAGTAAGCCTGTAAACTGACTTTGGGAGCAGCAAGCCGCTCTTCAGAAATTGAAGGGCGGCTTGAACGTCATCCGATATGTCGGAAGAAATGTCGGAAGAAAAGGGCAGAATCGCTTTCCTTGCCGCACAGCATCCGTAACCAACAAGCCCGGATAAATCCGGGCTAAAAGTAGTTAAATTCTCACGCTCTCGATCAGGTCACCGGCGCCGGGTTAAACACCGCCAGCTGGTTGTGCAGGCCCCATTGATCGGAGAAGGTTTTCTTGCGTCCGCTGGCGACGTCGAGAATAAATTCGAACAGCTTCCGCCCGACATCCTCAATCGTCTCTTCGCCAGTGGCGATGGTCCCGGCGTTAATGTCCATTAAATCATACCAGCGGTTGGCCAGCTCGGTACGGGTCGCCATTTTTATTACGGGTACCGCCATCAGGCCATACGGCGTGCCGCGACCGGTGGTGAACACCTGCACGGTAATGCCAGAGGCGACCTGCTGGGTGCCGCAGACAAAATCGCTGGCGGGGGTAGCGGCATAAATCAGGCCGCGTTTGGTCGGGCGCTGGCCTGGAGAGAGCACCTCGACGATGGCGCTTTTCCCTGATTTAGCAATAGAACCCAGCGCTTTTTCCACCACGTTAGCCAGGCCGCCTTTTTTGTTGCCGGGGGAGGGGTTGGCGCTGCGGTCGGTTTTGCCCATGTCGAGATAGTTATCGTACCAGGCCATCTCTTCCAGCAGGCGTTTGCCGACCTCTTCGTTAATCGCCCGCGGGGTTAACAGATGGATGGCGTCGCGGACTTCGGTCACTTCCGAGAACATCACCGTCGCGCCGCAGCGCACCAGCAGGTCGGATGCATAACCCACCGCCGGGTTGGCGGTCACACCGGAGAAGGCGTCGCTGCCGCCGCACTGCATGCCGACCACCAGCTCTGAAGCCGGACAGGTTTCCCGCTGGCGCTGGTTCAGTTTCGCCAGGTGGCGCTCGGCGACCTGCAGAATGTCATCGACCATCGATTTAAAACCAACATGCTTTTCATCCTGCAGGCTGACGATGCTGGCGCTGTCCACCGGGATACTTTTGACGTCTTCCGTGCCCTGCAGCAGGCGTTCCGGCTGCAGCTTTTCACAGCCGAGGCCAATGACCATCACCTCGCCGCCGAAATTCGGGTTGAGGGCGATATTGTGGATAGTGCGAATTGGCACTACCGCCGCCGGTGCATTAATCGCCACGCCGCAACCGTAGAGGTGGTTCAGGCCTACCACGCCGTCGACGTTGGGGTATTTCGGCAGCAGGTCGCGTTCAATGATTTTCACCACATAATCAACCACGCCCGCAACACAGTGCACGCTGGTGGTGATGCCCAGCAGGTTCTTGGTGCCCACGCTGCCATCGGCATTGCGGTACCCTTCAAAGGTATAGCCTTCCAGCGGCGGTAGGGGTTCAGGCACTTTGGTCGCCAGCGGCAGGGTGTTCAACGGCGGGGCGGTGGGCAGTTCCACCAGCGATTCGTCAATCCAGCTTCCCTGTGGGATGTCGCGCACGGCGAAGCCAATCACTTCTCCGTAGCGGATGATTTCACCGCGGGCAGGGATATCCACCAGGGCTACTTTATGACCCTGTGGGATGTGTTCGACGAGCGTCAGGCCGTCCGGGAAACGTGTTCCGGCGGTCAATCCCCGATCGTTAACAATAATCGCCACGTTATCTGTCGGGTCAACTTTAATATAAAACGCGGTTGGCGATTGTTGTCGAATTGCAATGTCAGCCATTGTCCAGTCATCTCCAAACAGGTGCTAAAAAAAGAATGAAATGGTCATTCTGGTGCTGTAGAAAAGAATAATGAAATAAAGAATGTCAGGAGTAATGGCTTTAAAATGTGATCTGTATCACCCCTCTTTGCGACGACGCTCACGCACCGACAGGCAATCATGAGAACTGTGGATTAGCGCCCATGACTTGTGGCATTTGCCTAACTAAAGCGTCAGATAAGACATTTATATTGTGATTATGCATGGTGTCTGGCGATGGCAGGCTGATTATACTGTGTCATGATTTTGAGGTAGCCGATAGGCAATAAGAGAGCGTTGATATCGTCTATTTAACAAATAAAGAACCCGATTAAAAAAATAATAAAAGGTGTTCTGTGTTTGATGAATATCTTCATGATCCTGGATGGGATGAGAAACAAGGAATACCAACTCGCTATTTTATTCTGCTGATTATATTTATGGTTCGCGAGATTAAACGCCTGGAATTGCAGAAGTAAGCAACGATTAACGCAAGGTAAACATCATGGATAACGCAATTTTCCCGAACAAATTTAAGGCCGCGCTGGCGGCTCATCAGGTGCAGATTGGCTGCTGGTGCGCGCTGGCTAACCCGATCAGCACCGAGGTGCTGGGTCTGGCCGGTTTCGACTGGCTGGTGCTGGATGCGGAACACGCGCCGAACGACGTGACCACGCTTATCCCACAGCTGATGGCGCTGAAGGGCAGCTCCAGCGCGCAGGTAGTCCGTGTGCCGACCAATGAGCCGATCATCATCAAGCGCATGCTGGACATCGGCTTCTATAACTTCCTGGTGCCGTTTGTCGAGACGGCTGAACAGGCGGCGCAGGCGGTGGCGTCGACCCGTTATCCGCCGGAAGGGATCCGCGGGGTCTCCGTTTCCCACCGCGGCAATATGTTCGGCACCGTGGCGGACTACTTCGCCCAGTCCAACAAGAACATTTCCATTCTGGTGCAGATTGAGAGCCAGACCGGGGTGGACAACGTCGAGGCGATTGCCGCGACCGACGGTGTCGACGGCCTGTTCGTCGGCCCGAGCGACCTGGCCGCGGCCTTAGGTCATCTGGGCAATGCCGCCCATCCTGAGGTGCAGCGCGCTATCCAGCATATCTTCGCCAGCGCGAAGAAGCACGGTAAGCCAAGTGGCATTCTGGCGCCGGTGGAAGCCGATGCGCGCCGCTATCTGGAATGGGGCGCGACTTTCGTCGCCGTCGGCAGCGATCTGGGCGTCTTCCGCTCAGCAACGCAGAAACTTGCTGATGCGTTTAAAAAATAATCACCAGGATGAAGAGAGAGAACATTATGACAATCAAAGTGGGTTTTATCGGTCTTGGCATTATGGGCAAACCGATGAGCAAAAATTTGCTGAAAGCAGGTTATTCGCTGGTGGTGTCCGACCGTAACCCGGAAGCGATTGCCGACGTGATTGCCGCGGGTGCTGAGACCGCCACGACGCCGAAGGCGATTGCTGAGCAATGTGACGTGATCATTACCATGCTGCCAAACTCTCCGCATGTGAAAGAGGTGGCGCTGGGTGAAAACGGCATTATCGAAGGCGCAAAGCCGGGCACCGTGGTGATTGATATGAGCTCTATCGCGCCGCTGGCGAGTCGGGAAATCAGCGAAGCGCTGAAAGCCAAGGGTATTGATATGCTGGATGCGCCGGTGAGCGGCGGCGAACCAAAAGCCATCGACGGCACCCTGTCGGTGATGGTCGGCGGCGATAAGGCGATCTTTGATAAATACTACGATCTGATGAAAGCGATGGCGGGCTCCGTGGTGCATACCGGCGACATCGGCGCGGGCAACGTCACCAAACTGGCTAACCAGGTGATTGTCGCCCTGAACATCGCGGCGATGTCTGAAGCGCTGACTCTGGCGACCAAAGCTGGCGTCAATCCGGATCTGGTATATCAGGCGATCCGTGGCGGCCTGGCGGGCAGTACCGTGCTGGATGCCAAAGCGCCGATGGTGATGGATCGTAACTTCAAGCCGGGATTCCGTATCGACCTGCATATTAAAGATCTGGCGAACGCCCTGGATACGTCCCATGGCGTGGGCGCTCAGCTACCGCTGACGGCGGCGGTAATGGAGATGATGCAGGCGCTGCGTGCGGACGGTCTGGGCACCGCGGACCATAGCGCGCTGGCGTGCTACTACGAAAAACTGGCGAAAGTGGAAGTCACTCGCTAACAAGAAGGGCGCACCACGCGCCCTGTTATTCTTGCCTTGCGCGGCACTGTCAGGCTACAAACTTATGAAAATCGTCATTGCCCCAGACTCTTACAAAGAAAGCCTGTCTGCCGCCGAGGTAGCTCAGGCGATAGAAAAAGGATTCCGTGAAATTTTCCCCGACGCGCAGTATGTTTCCATGCCCGTCGCCGACGGCGGCGAGGGAACGGTGGAGGCGATGATTGCCGCGACGCAGGGAACGGAACATTCCGCATGGGTGACTGGCCCGCTGGGCGAGAAAGTGGAGGCCTGCTGGGGCATGTCCGGCGATGGCGTCACTGCGTTTATTGAGATGGCGGCGGCCAGCGGCCTGGGACTCGTTCCGCCCGAAAAACGCAACCCTCTCATCACCACTTCACGCGGTACCGGCGAGCTGATATTACAGGCGCTGGAACATGGCGCGAAACGGATCATTATCGGCATCGGCGGCAGCGCGACCAACGACGGTGGAGCGGGCATGATGCAGGCGCTAGGCGCCCGTCTTTGCGACGCCGAGGGGCAGGAGATCGGCCATGGCGGCGGTAGCCTGAGCCGTCTGAGCCGGATCGATCTTTCCGCCATCGATCCACGCTTACGTGACAGGATGATCCACGTGGCCTGTGACGTCACTAACCCGCTGGTGGGCGAGCGCGGCGCGTCGCGGATCTTTGGCCCGCAGAAAGGGGCGACCGAGGCGATGATCGTTGAGCTGGATCGTAATCTGGCGCACTTCGCCGACGTCATTAAGGCGTCGCTGCAGGTGGACGTTAAGCCGATCCCCGGGGCGGGGGCGGCCGGCGGCATGGGCGCGGCGCTGATGGCCTTTCTTAATGCGGAACTGCGTAGCGGGATTGAGATCGTTACCGAGGCGCTGAAGCTGGAAGAGCAGATCCATGACTGCTCGCTGGTGGTCACCGGAGAAGGGCGGATCGATAGCCAGTCCATTCACGGTAAGGTGCCGGTGGGGATAGCCCGGGTGGCGAAAAAATACCGTAAGCCGGTGATCGGTATTGCTGGCAGCCTGACCCACGACGTCGGCGTGGTTCACCAGCACGGTATCGATGCGGTTTTCAGCGTGTTAACCACAGTTTCGACGCTGGAAGAGGCATTTCGCGGGGCGTTTGATAACATTTACCGCGCGTCGCGCAATATCGCCGCCACCCTGCAGGTTGGGATGACGACAGAAGGATGACAACGGGCGGTAAACCCTCTATACTGCGCGCCGAAGCTGACCAGACAGTCGCCGCTTCGTCGTCGTCCTCCTTCGGGGGGAGACGGGCGGAGGGGAGGAAAGTCCGGGCTCCATAGGGCAAGGTGCCAGGTAACGCCTGGGGGGTGTCACAGCCCACGACCAGTGCAACAGAGAGCAAACCGCCGATGGCCCGCGTAAGCGGGATCAGGTAAGGGTGAAAGGGTGCGGTAAGAGCGCACCGCGCGGCTGGTAACAGTCCGCGGCACGGTAAACTCCACCCGGAGCAAGGCCAAATAGGGGTTCATAAGGTACGGCCCGTACTGAACCCGGGTAGGCTGCTTGAGCCAGTGAGCGATTGCTGGCCTAGATGAATGACTGTCCACGACAGAACCCGGCTTATCGGTCAGTTTCACCTCTTTATGCAAAAACCCCGCTCCGGCGGGGTTTTTGCTATCTGAATCCGTGACTCGGATGAATAACTGTCCACGACGCTATACCAAAAGAACGCGGCTTATCGGTCAGTTTCACCTTTTTATGTCAAAACCCCGCTCCGGCGGGGTTTTTGCTATCTGAATCCGTGACTCGGATGAATAACTGTCCACGACGCTATACCAAAAGAACGCGGCTTATCGGTCAGTTTCACCTCTTTATGTCAAAACCCCGCTCCGGCGGGGTTTTTGCTATTCGAATACCGAAAGCAGGATGAATGACTGTCCACGACGCTATACCAAAAGAACGCGGCTTATTGGTCAGTTACCGTTATTTAACCACCTTAGGATTCTGTAGCGTCGGGATCGTGGAATCTTGCACCTGATGAACCTGACCGACGATCGTGGCGATGCTGCCGTTGCTTAACGCCTCAACGTCTGCGCTGTTATGTGAGCCAAAATTGAAGGTCAGACGTTTATCCGTTTTATTCTGTTCATCTCGCATGGTCACGGTAAAATAGTAGCTGCCGGCGATACCGCTCATTCGGCGAATGTCGACAATCACGCCGCGCACCTTGACCCATTTGCCCAGATAATCGCTGCTGGCCTTCGCCGGGTTGAGGGTAAACGGCTGCAGGAACTGGGCGACTGAATACGTCTGCATCGAAGCGACGGCGTCATCTCCCGGTTGAAATAATTTGTCTCCCGCGGAATAAAAGGCTTTAGAAGCCAGGCCGCAGCCGCTTAACAGCGAGATGACAAAAACCAGCGGTAATACGCGAGTGCGTAATAACATAACTATCTCCTTATATATTTTAAAAATGATATCCCTGCTTTTATGTATGACATCTTTCTCGCTAATTAAATAAAGTAACCGTGGCTACTGTCAATTAATTTCCGTGATAAGCGCTAAAGTCATTTTATACAAATGTGGTATTCTTCATGTGAATTCATTTGGTGAGAATATTTGAATTTCTTATGTATTGAATGGCTTGTGATCAGGTGCACGCTGTGAATAATCTTTAGGTATTATTTTTTACATTTATTCACTACCAACTGTAAAATAATAAACCACTATTTCAGACACTTTCACCTCAGGATAAAAAAATGAAATTAATGACCCGTATTGCGTTCGCAACCCTTCTGACTACCGGTTTCTCTCTGTCTGCGCAAGCCGCGGACGTGCAGGCGGCGCCAGCGCCGGCGCAGGACCCTATTGTCCAGCACTTAAAACTCACCAGCGATCAGGTTGCGAAAATTAAAAGCCTGCATCAGCAACTGGAAAATAATGTTCAACAGATTTCGCAGCAAGACATTAAAGATGGCGCCCTGATTAACGTGATTGATTCCGGAAAATGGGATGAAAAGGCGGTCAAGGATCAGCTGGCTGCCTTCAGTAAGATCGATCAGCAGGTGCGTTATTACCGCGTGAAGTATTATTTCGATGTGAATCAGGTCCTGACGCCGGAGCAGCGTACCCAGGTGAAAAAAGATCTTGCCGACGCGCTGAGCGAATAATGCCATCGGCCCCTTTCGGGGCCGATATTATCTTCAGGCTATAAACGAAAATCGAATCATTGATATTGCCTTTTCAGGCGAGACTTTCTTCATCCCGCAGACGAATCTCCGCTTCGACAACAATGGCTTCCAGTTCGCTCAGCATCTCATCATAACCAAAGCTGACGACGCCGGCGGTTTCCGGCTGCGTCGGGGCTGATGGCGTCGGGGACGCCTTTTTTCTGTTTTTCTTTTTACTCACTGACAGACTCCATCCCTTCCGTTGTTACACCGGTAAATCTATCAGCAAAGCGCGCAGCGGCGTATCGGCGACGAGGGTAATGTTAGCTTCGTCACGAATAAATGCGCCGTCACCACAGGTGAGAGCCTGTTTTTGTTGTTCCTGCGCGACGGCATGGACGGTGCCGTGGATTGACTGCAGGTAAGCGCGTGGGCCATGCAGCTGCACGCTAATCTGCTCTCCTTTCTCCAGTGCGATATGGTAGACCCAGGCCTGCTGGCGAAGCTGGAGACTGCCGTTCTCTCCCTCCGGCGAGGCCAGCAGCTGCAGCGGTGCGCTCACCACTTCGGTTTTCTGCTGTAGCGGGTTTTCCCGCTGCGGGCAAGCGTCGAGCCACAGCTGCATTCGCGTTAACGACTGCTCTTTGCTCAGATTATGCTCGCTATAGCTCACGCCAGGCTGGGTGGCGATAAGCAGCGCTTCACCGGCTTTGGCCTGCACGTGGTTGCCGTCGCTGTCGCGATATTCTGCTTCGCCTTCCAGAATCAGGTTCAGGATATCGACTTTTGGGTACGTCCTGGCCTGGAAGGAAGCGCCGGGCGCCAGCACTTCCTGGTTGAGGACGCGCAAGGACGCGAAGCCCAGTAATTTCGGGTCGAAGTAGTGGCCAAAGGAGAAGGTGTAGCGGGCCTGCAGCCAGCCGAAGTCTGCTTGTCCGCATTGTTTGGCTGTTCGGGTAGTAATCATGTTCTTGACCTCTCTTTACACTAAATCAATGGTAAAGGTATGGACGCTGTATTGTTAGCCAGATATTCTGCCCGGTATGTTCAAATTTCCTGAATGAGAAAGCGATGGCCAAAGAGAGAGCATTAACGCTGGAAGCGTTGCGTGTGATGGATGCGATCGACCGCCGTGGGAGCTTTGCTGCCGCGGCTGATGAGCTGGGACGCGTGCCTTCCGCCCTGAGCTATACCATGCAAAAACTGGAAGAGGAGCTGGACGTGGTGCTGTTTGACCGCTCAGGTCATCGCACGAAGTTCACCAACGTTGGACGGATGCTCCTGGAACGCGGGCGCGTGCTGCTCGAAGCGGCGGATAAACTCACCACCGATGCGGAAGCGTTGTCGCGCGGTTGGGAAACCCACCTGACGATCGTCACCGAAGCGCTGGTGCCCACCCCGGATCTGTTTCCGCTAATTGAAAAACTGGCGACCAAATCTAATACGCAGTTGTCGATTATCACCGAGGTGCTGGCCGGCGCCTGGGAGCGGCTGGAGCAGGGGCGGGCGGATATTGTTGTCGCGCCGGATATGCATTTTCGTTCCTCCTCGGAGATTAACTCGCGCAAACTCTATTCGGTGCTCAGTGTGTACGTCGCGGCGCCGGATCACCCGATCCACCAGGAGCCGGAACCGCTCTCGGAAGTGACCCGCGTGAAATACCGCGGCGTCGCAGTAGCGGATACCGCACGCGAGCGGCCCGTCCTTACCGTTCAGCTGCTGGATAAACAGCCGCGCTTAACGGTGAGTACCATTGAAGATAAGCGCCAGGCACTGCTGGCCGGGCTAGGCGTGGCGACCATGCCCTATCCGCTGGTGGAGAAGGATATTGCCGAAGGGCGTCTGCGGGTCGTCAGCCCGGAATACACCAATGAAATTGACATAATCATGGCCTGGCGGCGGGACAGTATGGGCGAGGCGAAGTCCTGGTGTCTGCGCGAAATCCCTAAGCTGTTTGCGGGACGCTAGTCGAGAAGACGCTCCTCCCGCTAGCGGGAGGAGCGGGAAGATTAATAGGAGAAGGGTTTCGGATCGGGTCCGAAGCGATTGTTGCCTTCGGTGCCGCGCTGGCAGTTAAAGATCAGGATCACCAGCCAGCCGATGACCGGGATCAACAGCAGCAGCAGCCACCAAGCTGAGCGGTCGGTGTCATGCAGACGCCGAAACTGCACCGCCCACCACGGTAAAAAGACCAGTACGCCATAGATGGTCGTCAGAATGCCTTCGCCGCCCGCCCGCTGCCAGCCCAGCATTTTATCGATGATGCTCAATACGCCGGTCAGGATGAGGTTGACCAGAATAAACATCCAGTACTCTTTGCGCCGCGCACGGCCGCCAAATCCTATATAGTTTTTTAATGCCTTGAGATACCAGTCCATTTCTACGCCTCAATTAACCGTCAATCACTTGTTTTTTAAGCGATCGCAATAAGAATAGACGTGAATGAATGGTGGGTAAATATCTGTTTTCTGAATTATTGGGCGCCATCACTGGCGCCCGAAAGATCAACGGAAGCGCTGATCGCGGCCGTGGGGTTCGTTGAGATCCTGTTGCGGTCCAATGGAGATAATGCCGGTTGGATTAATGGTTTTATGGCTGCGGTAATAGTGGTGGCGGATATGCGGAATACTCACCGTCTCCGCGATGCCGGGCATCTGGTAGATATCGCGCAGAAAACCGTACAGGTTGAGGTAATCGCTAATGCGCCGTTTGTCGCATTTAAAATGCGTCACATATACCGGGTCGAACCGTACCAGCGTGGTCCACAGGCGAATATCGGCTTCCGTCAGCTGATTTCCCGTCAGGTAACGATGCTGACCGAGGATCTGCTCCAGCCGCTCCAGTGAAGTAAAGACCGCCTCGACCGCTTCGTCGTAAGCCTGCTGGCTGGTGGCAAAGCCGGCCTTATACACGCCGTTGTTGACGTTGTCGTAGATCCAGCCGTTCAGTTCATCGATTTTTTCCCGCAGCGCCGGCGGATAGTAATCCCCGGCTCTGGCGCCCAGACCATCGAAGGCGGTATTAAACATGCGGATGATTTCTGCCGACTCATTGCTGACGATGGTCTGCTGCTTTTTGTCCCACAATACCGGGACCGTGACGCGACCGGTATAGTGCGGGTCAGCCTGCAGATAGAGCTGATAGAGGAACTGATGATGATAGAGCTGGTCGCCGGTAGCACCAGGGAAATCATCGGCGAAGGTCCAGCCGTTTTCCAGCATCAGCGGATTGACCACGGAGACGGATATAAAGGGTTCCAGTCCTTTCAGCTTGCGCAGAATTAACGTGCGGTGCGCCCACGGGCAGGCTAAAGAAACATACAGATGATAACGGTCTTTTTCCGCGGCAAAGCCACCTTCGCCCGCAGGCCCCGGCGCGCCATCGGCCGTGAGCCAGTTACGGAAGGCCGAAACGGAACGCTTGAATCGTCCTCCGGTGGATTTGGTGTCATACCAGGTATCTTGCCAGACGCCGTCGACTAATTGTCCCATTACTTCCTCCTGCAGATAGCAAAAGCGAGGAGATATCCCCTCGCTTTTTTTAGATTTTTACTCAGTATAGTGCGCTTACCACTTTTTATTCAGTACGCGGTCGATGCTGAATGCGCCCGGTCCGGTAATGGCCAGCAGCAGATAACCGCCAGCAATGGTCAGGTTTTTCATGAACATCAGCGAGTTCACGCCTTCCGCAAAGTTGCTGTGGAACAGGAACGCGGTCAGCAGCGTAAAGCCTGCGGTGAACAACGCGGTGGTACGGGTCAGGAAACCGAACAGAATCGCCAGACCGCCGCCGAATTCAAGGAGAATGGTCAGCGGCAGCAGTGCTCCCGGCACGCCCATGGCTTCCATATACTGCTGGGTTCCGGCGTAACCAGTGATTTTGCCCCATCCAGCAGTGATAAACAGAATCGGCATCAGAATACGCGCTACCAGTACACCAACATCTTCTAATTTTTTCATTTCTTACTCCAGAAAACCCAAAGGGCGGCAGTTTTGTTTTTTAGCGCAATCCCGCGTGGTTACACGGTGTTGCTGTCGATGGAGAGGATAGTAACGAGGCGGAGAGGGAATTGTTAGCAAGGAAAACTGTAGATCTTCTTCAAAGTTTCTGAGCAATAAGTGCGGTGAGGAGAAATTTTCTGGCGACGAGGGGAACTACCCGTCCCGATATCGGGTGGCTGAGCGGAATGAATTGAGATCTGAGGGGGGCTAACCGCGGGTTGCGGCGAAGGCCCCGTCTGCCGCGAACGGCGTATTGTATCGGACGGGGAAATGGCAGAGCGGGGCGCCGGGATAAGCGCCCGCGCTCCGGGCTGCTAGTGTGTTGACGACTGGCGCAGGATCCCGCGGACCATCCGCCAGGTGCTCCACAGTCCGAGACCGCGTTTGGTCCAGCGCATCAAAAAGTGCGGGTGTCGTATGGACCAGACGGCCATCAAACCGCTGCCAACCATCAGCCACGAACGTAAACTCAGCAGCGTATGCCAGCCGCGATCGAGGGGCGCTGTCGCCTCCAGCCAGTGGCGACGACAGGCGCTAAGCTCCAGTCGTTGCTGCTGGATCTGGCGCAGCAGCAGCGCCTTTTGCCGTTCACGCTCCTGTCGGCCATTCACGGTTTATCGTCCTCCAGAAGGGCACGGTCGTTCTCCAGCTCTTTACGCGTCAGGCGCAGCAGCGTGGAGCGGCGCGCCTTACGTAGGGTAAGGATACCCACGATCGCGGCGGCGAGGAGCAGAACGACGGTGGTGGCGATCATGACGTGCAGGCGGTACTGGGCGTCAACGGCCCAGATAACCAGCACCAGCAGACTCATGAGGCCAAACGCGGCAAACAGCAGCGTCAGTCCGGTCATGATCAGCAGCTGGAAGAGGTTGGCTTTCTCCTCCTCCAGCTCCACGACGACCAGGCGCAGCCGTGTTTCCACCATTTCGGCCAGCAGCGTGACGATACGCTGGCCAATGGAGAACACGCGCTGGCCTGGCCCCTGCGTGTGTTGAGTATTCGCCATAATCAGCGACGCGACAGCAGGACACCCAGCACCAGCCCGACGGCGGCACCAATCCCGACTCCTGTCCACGGATTTTCGCGAACATAATCATCCGCCCGCGCGGCGGTCTCGCGCGTTTGACGCAAAATCGCATCGCTGGTTTCACCCAGGCGGGCACGACTCTCTTTTAGCGCGCTCTCTGCTTTACTACGCAGTTTACCAATCTCTTCTTTCGACTTGTCCGCTGAGGAATTCAGAACTTCCTCCAGGGTATCCGCCAGCGTTTTCAGTTCTGCACGAAGGTCGTCAGTCACATTCTCTTTAGCCATGTCGTTCTCCTGTAGCGTGGTCCGTGTTGCGAAAGTTAACTGTTATTAGTAGTCCCGAGACTCCAGCGTTTTTAACTCCTGTTGCGCTTCATTGAGTTTATGCTGGCGTTTGTTGATTTTGTCCGCATCGCCTTTCTTCCGGGCTTCCTGCAGATCGCGCTGACGTTCAGCGATCTCTTCCCGCTGTTTGGCAATTTTTTGCTGATGATCGGCTTTGAGTTTACTGTCGCTGCAGTTTTCCCGTACCTGACGTAGCGCGGTATTTAGCCCATCAATGCGACTTTGATTATGATGCTTTTCGGCATAGCTGATCTCTCGTTGAATATCCTGCTCTTTTTCCTGGCAGGGAGAGGCTGCTATGGCGCTGGCGCTAAGTGAAGTCAGGGCCAGAAGCAGAGCGATGCGGTGTTTCATGGATAGTACCTTCCATTGTCTGAGGGTATACCCGGAGGATATACCCGTTCCCGATGGTGAACGGGAATGCGTTGATTCCCGCAGGTTTAAGCATAGTAACAAATGCAGGAAACCACCAGACTGCGTAAAAAACGCAGTAAGGCGGTAGTTTACCCGAGCCGGTGAGGCGCGTCGCGCAGACGGGATAACCAGGCGGTGGCCGAGTTATCGTCCTCCAGCAGGGCAATAATATAACCATGTGGCAGAGCGCGACCGAGAACCTCTTTCGCCGCCGCGCCCTGGGCGGTGGAGTCGAACTTAATCAGCAGGCCATCTTTTTGCGGCGTAATGCTCTTAAAGCGGATACCGTTGGCGTCGAGATGATGCCAGACGGAGAAGCCGTCCGGCATGCTGACGCCCTGGCCAACCGGACGGATCGCCAGCGTGGCCTCCTGCTGCTGCACTGCCAGCCAGAGCCAGAACAGCGCGCAGAGCACAAGAGAGCCACCCAGCAGCCAGCTCAGCTGGCGCAGGGAGGGGCGTTTAATGACCATCATTAGCCCCGGCTTCTGTATTTTTTCTTCCACAGCACCACCAGCGAGCCGATCAGTCCGAAGACCAGCAGCGCGACCGGAAGGAGCATCAGGCAGGACATCAGCTGATCTTCATACTTGAGGAATACCGGGGTTTTGCCCAGCAGATAGCCCAGCGAGGTCAGGATGAGCACCCACAGCAGGCCGCTCATCCAGTTAAAGAACTGAAAGCGAGCGTTATTGAGGCCTGAAAGGCCGGCAATCGTCGGCAACAGCGTACGCACGAAGGCGATAAAGCGGCCGATCAGCAGCGCGGAGAGCCCATGCTTATGAAACAGGTGATGCGCGCGTTGATGATAGTGAGAGGGCAGATGCGACAGCCAGTTTTGCACGATCCGCGTATTGCCCAGCCAGCGCCCCTGAATGTAGCTCAGCCAGCAGCCGAGGCTGGCGGCGGCGGTAAGCAGCAGCAAGGTTTCCGGAAAGCCCATCGCCCCTTTGGCGATCAGCACGCCCACGAGCACAAGCAGACTATCCCCCGGTAAAAACGCGGCAGGCAGTAACCCGTTCTCAAGGAACAAAATCATAAACAAGACAAAATACAGCATGCCAATCATGGAGGGATTCGCGAGCGTTTCGTAATCCTGAGCCCACAAGGCATTCAATAACTGGGTTAAAAGTTCCATTCACGATTCCTGGTACATCGGTTAACGGCACGTCTGAGCGCGTGGCATGTTGGGCGACAAGATTTTTATGAGATTTTGGTCGCTGCTTAGGCGCTCTGAACGCTTCCCTGTATAAGACTGAAGTAAGTAAACACTTACCCCCAGAACGGCAAAATGCATCTAATTGTAACAAATCAGCTGACTTTACGTCAGAGAAATTGCAAGGTGTTGCTCGTTGATTTTGCTGATTGCGGCGGTGGGAGGCGAGAGGATTTACACAGGCTGACACTATATATGTTTTACTTACTCCAGCCGGCCTGGGGGGCAGGCGCGCAGGGGCCGCGCGCCGTCAGGATAAGCGCTTATTTCGCGCTGTTGGCCGCCGTATCGAGATGAACTACCGGATTATCGGCAAATAAGTAGCGATCGGCATTAAATTCAAAGTCATCGCTGGTTTCGTTAAACAGCATTTGCTTGGTATTTTCCAGATGCTGCCACATCGCCAGCTTGGCGGCGTTGGGATCTTTACGCAGCAGGGCTTTCAGGATCTGATCGTGATCGTCGCACCAGTTATCGACCGTGCGCAGGTCGATATGCTCATGCAGCTTTTTCCAGTACGGGTTATGCACGCGCTGGGTCCACATTTTTTCCACGATCGCCGCCAGCGCACTGTTCTGCGTGGCCAGCGCCACCTGGACGTGGAACTGGAGATCCCACTCGGAGTCGCGGAAACACTTCTCGTTGCGCGCTTTCTCCTGAATCTCCATCAGCTTCATGATGTCCTGTTTGGTCACCTGAGTCGCCGCGAATTCAGCAATATTGCTTTCAATTAGCTGCCGCGCCTGCAGGAGTTCAAAAGGGCCATAGTTGGCGAATTCAAGGCTTTCATCGGCCACCTGCTGGTACTTGGGATGGTTGGAGATGACATGAATACCCGACCCTTTGCGGACTTCGACATACCCTTCCACTTCCAGCATGATAATGGCTTCACGAACCACGGTGCGGCTGACGTTTTTTTCATCGGCGATAAAGCGCTCGGCGGGCAGCTTATCCCCTACAAGGTAGACACCTTGTTCGATGCGCGTCTTCAGCTCAGCGGCAAGCTGCTGATACAGACGGCGTGGTTCAATGATTTCCATATTCGCTCCCGCAAGATGGCGACAATATTCGATTTGTTATACCACTTTTACACGCTTTCCACCACTGGCAGGCATGAAAAAGCCGCCTGAGAAGGCGGCTCGATAAGCGGTCATATCAGCACATGATCTAACTCTGCGTGGCGGGTTTGCGGCTGCTAAGCGGCGTCGAGTCATCGTCAGCCGGTTTGTTTTTCAGCACCGTCCAGATAACCAGCGCGCCCAGCAGGTCAAAGACGGCCAGTACCGCAAACAGCGGGCTGAAGCCGATGGTGTCTGCCAGCGCGCCGACAACCAGGGCGAACATGGTGCTCGCCAGCCAGGCGGCCATCCCGGTCAGACCGTTGGCGGTAGCGACTTCGTTACGGCCAAAGACGTCGGAAGAGAGGGTGATCAGCGCCCCGGACAGCGCCTGGTGAGCGAACCCGCCGATGCACAGCAGGGCAATCGCCACGTACGGGCTGGTGAACAGGCCGATCATCCCCGGGCCAATCATCAGCAGGGCGCCCATGGTGACCACCATTTTACGCGACACGATCAGGTTGACGCCAAACCAGCGCTGGAACAGCGGCGGCAGGTAACCGCCCACGATGCAGCCGAGGTCGGCGAACAGCATCGGCATCCAGGCGAACATCGCGATCTCTTTCAGGTTAAAGCCGTAAACCTTAAACATGAACAGCGGGATCCAGGCGTTAAAGGTCCCCCAGGCCGGCTCGGCGAGGAAGCGCGGCAGGGCGATACCCCAGAACTGACGGTTGCGCAGGATCTGCCACGGCGACATTTTCTTCGCGTTATTGGTCTGATGCTGAGACTCCTGACCGCCAATGATGTAGTCGCGTTCTTCGTCAGATAATTTTTTCTGGTCGCGCGGGTGTTTGTAGAAGATAAGCCAGGCGATGGCCCAGGCGAAGCTCAATACCCCGGAGATGATGAACGCCATCTGCCAGCTGTGCATGACAATCGCCCACACCACCAACGGCGGCGCGATCATGGCGCCAATAGAGGAACCGACGTTGAAGTAGCCCACCGCGATAGAGCGCTCTTTTGCCGGGAACCATTCAGAACTGGCTTTCAGCCCGGCAGGGATCATCGCGGCTTCCGCTGCGCCGACTGCGCCGCGAGCCAGCGCCAGGCCGCCCCAGCTGCCTGCCAGCGCGGTTGAGCCGCAGAATATCGCCCAGGCGATAGCAAAGAAGGCATAGCCGATTTTGGTCCCGAGAATATCAAGTACGTAACCCGCGACAGGCTGCATGACGGTGTAGGCAGCGGAATAGGCTGCAATGATATAGGAGTACTGTTGAGTCGAGATGTGTAACTCTTCCATCAGCGTCGGCGCGGCCGCCGCCACGGTGTTACGGGTCAGGTAGCCCAGCACGGTGCCTAGCGTCACCAGCGCAATCATGTACCAACGTAACCCTTTAATTTTACGCATGTAAACCTCATCGTCTGTTATCTTTCCGCATCAGGTGCGGCCTTTCCTGACGGCAATACGCGGTCGGGAAAGCGAAACGGAGGGTTCAGGAGGGGGGATCCCCCTCTGGCCCGAACCTTACCATCAGTTGTTATGTTGAAAGTCGGTGTCCATTCCGTATAAGCCGATGCCATAAACACCGGTAATGCATTCCGTCGGTTTATATGTTGCGACGGCAGAAAGATAACTTGTCATACAACTTTAAAAGTTGAGTGCTGTCACAAAAGTGGGAAAGTTAGTGTGGTCTTTAGCCCTTACCGGGAAAGCCAGAGATGGCGCGCCCTGCCGGGGTGTTTTCCAATGAGGCGGTCGTTTTTTTATCGACGTTTATTGATCTAACTCACGAAAAACAGCTCGGTCTGTAGAAATTGGTGTGATAACTTTGTCAGCATTGTAGTCAATCATCTGAAAGGCTCCCGCTACGGAGCGAAGAGGACACGCGAATGACACCGTTTATGACTGAAGATTTTCTACTCGATACCGAATTTGCTCGCCGTCTGTACCACGATTACGCCAAAGATCAGCCGATTTTCGACTACCATTGCCACCTTCCGCCGCAGCAGGTTGCCGAAAACTATCGCTTCAAAAATCTGTATGACATCTGGCTGAAAGGCGATCACTACAAATGGCGCGCAATGCGCACTAACGGCGTACCGGATCGTCTGTGTACCGGTGATGCGTCCGATCGCGAGAAATTTGACGCCTGGGCGGCAACGGTGCCGCACACTATTGGCAACCCGTTATACCACTGGACCCATTTAGAGCTGCGTCGCCCTTTTGGTATTACAGGTAAGCTGTTGTCTCCATCCACCGCCGATGAGATCTGGGACCAGTGCAATGATTTACTGGCTCAGGACGCCTTCTCCGCCCGCGGGATCATGAAGCAGATGAATGTGAAGATGGTCGGTACCACCGACGATCCGATTGATTCTCTCGAGCACCATGCGGTTGTCGCCAAAGATACCTCCTTTGATATCAAAGTGCTGCCGAGCTGGCGCCCGGATAAAGCATTCAACATTGAACAGGCGACCTTTAATGACTACATGGCGAAGCTGGGTGAGGTGTCCGATACCGATATTCGCCGTTTTGCGGACCTGCAAAGCGCTCTGACCAAACGTCTGGACCACTTTGCCGCACACGGCTGCAAGGTCTCCGACCACGCGCTGGACGTGGTGCTGTTTGCGGAAGCGACCGACGCCGAGCTGGACGCCATTCTGGCGCGCCGTCTGGCTGGCGAGACCCTCAGCGAACACGAAGTGGCGCAGTTCAAAACCGCGGTGCTGGTGTTCCTCGGCGCAGAATATGCCCGTCGCGGTTGGGTACAGCAGTACCATATCGGTGCGCTGCGTAACAACAACCTGCGTCAGTTCAAACTGTTAGGCCCGGATGTGGGCTTCGATTCGATCAACGATCGCCCGATGGCGGAAGAGCTGTCTAAGCTGCTGAGCAAGCAGAACGAAGAAAACCTGCTGCCGAAAACCATTCTCTACTGCCTGAACCCGCGCGATAACGAAGTGCTGGGCACCATGATCGGTAACTTCCAGGGTGAAGGCATGCCAGGCAAGATGCAGTTCGGCTCCGGCTGGTGGTTCAACGATCAGAAAGACGGCATGGAGCGGCAGATGACCCAGCTGGCGCAGCTCGGCCTGCTGAGCCGCTTCGTCGGGATGCTGACCGACAGCCGCAGCTTCCTCTCCTACACGCGCCACGAATACTTCCGCCGCATTCTGTGCCAGATGATCGGCCGCTGGGTGGCTGCCGGCGAAGCGCCTGCGGATATCGCGCTGCTGGGCGAGATGGTGAAAAACATTTGCTTTAACAATGCGCGTGACTATTTCGCCATTGAACTGAACTAAGGCCAGAGGTCGGTTGATATGCAATACATTAAAATCCATTCGCAGGATAACGTCGCGGTCGCGCTGGCGGATATCGCTGCCGGTAGCGTGGTGACGATTGATAAGGATTCGGTCACCCTCGGCCAGGATATCGTTCGTGGCCACAAGTTTGCACTGCGCGCTATCGCGAAAGGGGAAAACGTCGTTAAGTACGGGTTGCCGATTGGCCATGCGCTGGCGGATATCGCGCCGGGCGAGCATGTTCATGCGCACAATACGCGCACCAATCTCAGCGACCTTGACGCGTATCGCTATCAACCGGACCAGGTTGCCCAACCGCCACAGCCTGCGGATCGTGAAGTGCAGATTTATCGTCGCGCTAACGGCGACGTCGGCGTGCGCAATGAGCTGTGGATCCTGCCGACCGTCGGCTGCGTCAACGCGATGGCCAGACAAATGCAGAACCGTTTCCTGAAAGAGACGTATGGCGCTGAGGATATCGATGGGGTGCATCTCTTCAGCCACACCTATGGCTGCTCGCAGCTTGGGGACGACCACATCAACACTCGCACCATGCTGCAAAATATGGTTCGTCACCCGAACGCCGGGGCGGTACTGGTGGTTGGCCTTGGCTGTGAAAACAACCAGGTGGATGCCTTTCGCGAAACGCTGGGCGAGTTTGACCCGCAGCGTGTGCACTTTATGGTTTGCCAGCACCAGGACGATGAAGTGGAAGCGGGGGTTGCGCATCTGCATCAGCTGTATGAAGTGATGCGTCAGGATAAACGCCAGCCGGGTAAATTGAGCGAGCTGAAGTTTGGTCTCGAGTGCGGGGGATCGGACGGCCTGTCGGGCATTACCGCTAACCCGATGCTGGGCCGCTTCTCAGACTATGTGATCGCCAACGGCGGCACCACCGTGCTGACCGAAGTGCCGGAGATGTTCGGTGCTGAACAGCTGCTGATGAGTCACTGCCGTGACGAAGCGACCTTCGACAAGCTGGTGACCATGGTCAATGACTTTAAGCAGTACTTTATTGCACACGATCAGCCTATTTACGAAAACCCTTCCCCGGGTAACAAAGCCGGGGGGATCACCACCCTGGAAGATAAGTCGCTGGGCTGTACTCAGAAAGCGGGTTCCAGCCAGGTGGTGGATGTCCTGCGCTACGGCGAGCGCCTGAAGGTTCATGGTCTGAATTTGCTGAGCGCGCCGGGCAACGATGCGGTCGCCACCAGCGCGCTGGCCGGCGCCGGCTGTCACATGGTGTTGTTTAGCACCGGACGCGGCACGCCGTACGGCGGCTTTGTGCCGACGGTGAAGATCGCCACCAACAGCGAACTGGCGGCGAAGAAAAAGCACTGGATCGACTTTGATGCCGGGCAGCTGATCCATGGCAAAGCGATGCCGCAGCTGCTGGAGGAGTTTGTGGATGCCATTGTGGCTTTCGCTAACGGTAAACCGACCTGTAATGAACAGAATGACTTCCGCGAACTGGCCATCTTTAAAAGCGGTGTTACCCTGTAAAGGGGTATTCACATTGGCGCCCAAGGGCGTAGAACGTGTATCGGCCTGATAGCGTAACGCCATCGGGCTCGTAACAGCGGCGTTTCAGCCAGTGAAGCGCCGTTTGTTTTTTTCAGTCAGGGAGCTTTCATGACCGCGTATTGGCTGGCCCAGGGGGTCGGCGTCATCGCCTTTCTTATCGGCATTACCACCTTTATCAACCGCGATGAACGCCGTTTCAGGCTACAGCTGGCGGTCTATAGCGCTATTATCGGCGTCCATTTTTTCCTGATGGGCGCCGGGTCGGCCGGAATGAGCGCCGGGCTCAATGCGCTACGTACGGTCATTTCCTTACGCACCCGTAGCCTGTGGGTGATGACCGTCTTTATCCTCCTGACGCTGATCCTCGGCCTGGGCAAACTGCAGCATGCCATGGAGCTGCTGCCGATCATTGGCACCGTCGCCAGCACCTGGGCGCTGTTTCGTTGCAAAGGGCTGACCGTCCGCTGCGTGATGTGGTGCTCCACCGCCTGCTGGGTCACGCATAATCTGTGGTTGGGTTCGATTGGTGGGACGCTGATTGAAGGCAGTTTTCTGATCGTCAACGGGCTGAATATCATTCGCTTCCGCCGGATGCAAAAGCGCGGTATCGATCCGTTTAAGGTTGAAAACGCAGTCCAGGAAGAGAGCCCCTCCGCCCGATAGCGGAGGGGAAAGGCATTAGCTGCGCAGGGCGTTTTTCGCCAGCTGGTCATCTTCTGCTATGCAGGCCGCGGCGGTAAACAGGGCGTCGGTTGATGAGTTGAGCGCCGTTTCGCAGGAATCCTGCAGCACGCCGATAATAAAGCCGACGGCAACCACCTGCATCGCCACATCGTTCGGGATCCCAAACATATTACAGGCCAGCGGGATCAGCAGCAGCGAACCGCCCGCCACGCCGGAGGCGCCGCAGGCGCACAGCGAAGCGACCACGCTCAGCAGCAGCGCCGTCGGCAGATCCACCGGAATATTCAGCGTATGCACCGCCGCCAGCGTCAGCACGGTGATCGTGATCGCCGCGCCCGCCATATTGATGGTCGCCCCCAGTGGAATGGAGACCGAATAGGTATCGCGATCCAGATTCAGCTTTTCACACAGCGCCATATTCACCGGAATATTGGCGGCGGAGCTGCGGGTGAAGAACGCGTAGACGCCGCTTTCGCGCAGGCAGGTCAGCACCAGCGGATAGGGGTTACGGCGGATTTTCCAGAACACCAGCAGCGGGTTAATCACCAGCGCTACCAGCAGCATACAGCCGACCAGCACCAGCAGTAGCTGGGCGTAGCCCCACAGGGTCTCGAAACCGGTGGTCGCCAGGGTGGAAGAGACCAGACCGAAGATCCCCAGCGGTGCAAAACGGATCACCACTTTGACGATGAAGGTCACCGCATGGGAGACATCGTTGATCAGGTTTTTGGTGGTGTCATTACCGTGACGCAGGGCGAAGCCCAGCCCCACCGCCCACACCAGAATGCCGATATAGTTGGCGTTCAGCAGGGCGTCGATCGGGTTAGATACCATGCTCATCAGCAGGCCGCGCAGCACTTCGACAATCCCCGACGGCGGCGTGATGCTGTCGGCGGCGGTGGTTAAATGCAGAGTCGACGGAAAGACAAAACTAAACAACACCGCGGTCAGCGCCGCGCTGAAGGTGCCCAGCAGATAGAGAAACAGAATGGGGCGAATACTGGTTTTTTGTCCGTGCTGATGGTTAGCGATGGAGGCCATCACCAGCATCAATACCAGCACCGGCGCCACCGCCTTTAACGCGCCGACGAACAGGGTCCCCAGCAGACCGACGGCAATGGCCGTTGGCTTAGAGACCAGCGCCAGCAGCACGCCAAGCACCAGACCGATTAAAATTTGTTTCACCAGGCTGCCTTGCGCCAGGCGTGAGATCCACCCCGATGGGGGAGTGCGTGTGGTCATAATTCATTCCTTCCAGTGATGTAGCAAGCCATCCCAGCCACGTATTATTTGTTACGTTTATGTCAGGATGTAAGTAGATGTTTGCATAGTCGAGTATACGGAAAGAATGGCGGGCGGGAAGCGTAAAATGCTGTGATTTTAATCTGGATCTTGTTTTTTAACTATGCAGTAACATAACTGTGACATGAGCAGAGATTGCCGTCGGCGATGGCCGACGGCGCGTTGTGCAGATTACTCAGGCAGTTTGCGCTGCTTGTCGTGTTGCTTGTTGACCCAGGCGTTAATCAGCAGCGTGACGGTCAGGATGCCTCCCACCACGCCCAGCGAGATGGCGACCGGGATATGGTAGAAGTCGACGATGAGCATCTTCACGCCAATAAACACCAGGATCACCGACAGACCGTATTTGAGCATCGAGAAGCGCTCGGCGACCCCCGCCAGCAGGAAGTACATCGCGCGCAGGCCGAGAATGGCGAACAGGTTTGAGGTCAGGACGATAAACGGATCGGTGGTGACCGCGAAGATCGCCGGGATACTGTCGACGGCGAAAATCACATCGCTCAGTTCCACCAGGATCAGCACCAGCAGCAGCGGCGTGGCGAACAGCACCCCGTTTTTACGGGTGAAGAAGCGCTCGCTCTCGATTTTATCCGTCATTCGCAGATGGCTGCGGATCCAGCGCACCAGTGGTTTATCGCCGATGCCGGAGTCATCTTCTTTCGCCAGCGCCATCTTCACGCCGGTAAAAAGCAGGAAGGCGCCGAAGACGTACAGCAGCCAGTCAAACTGGGAAATCAGCCAGCTGCCGGCGAAGATCATGATGGTACGCAGAACAATCGCGCCCAGCACGCCATACACCAGTACCCGGCGCTGCAGAGCAGGCGGTACGGCGAAATAGCTGAACAGCATCAACCAGACGAAGACGTTATCGACCGCCAGCGCTTTCTCAATCAGATAACCGGTGAGGAAGGCTAAGGCCTGCGGGTCAGCGACGGCCCGGCCCTGGGTTTGTACCAGATACCACCAGAAGGCGGCGTTGAACAGCAGAGAAAGCGTGACCCAGAGGATTGACCAGCCCGCGGCCTGCTTCATGGTCATGCTATGCGAACCGCGTCGTCCCTGAAGCAGCAGATCGATTGCCAACATGATCGCGACGACGACAGCGAATCCACCCCATAGCAACGGCGTGCCGACAGTATTCATTTGATATTCCTTACATAAAAACAAAACGGCTGACGTCGGAAGACGGCAGCCGCTGCGCTTTTATGCATAGACCTCGCCTTCCGGCAAGGTCTCACTTACAACAACCAAAGTACATCGCGATGGGCTTTGGTTATTGCCCGGCGACCGGATGCGGTATTGCACGCATCGTAATGACGATCAACCGGCAAGGAAGTTACTCCCCTTTGCACGTAACAAAATATGTCACAGGGCGGTTTTCGTCAATGGCGGCCGGTCCGGCCTTTACACTCTTTTACGCCAGCGGCTGCGTATCGGCCGGGAAGATCACTCCGGTCTGGCGACGAATTTCGCTCGACAGTTTTGCCGTAATACGGCTCACGGTCAGACCCGGGTGATCAACATCCTGTGTCTCCACCAGGCGCGCAAAGGTCTCCGCCTCATACAGCATAGTATTAATGTGCTGGGGCTGCGTCAGGTCCTGGGCTTTACCGCCGCGCGGCACAAACGCCAGCTTCTGGCATTCGGAGATTTTTTCGATCACTAACGCGCCGTCTTCGCCCTGGATTTCACTGGGGATCGCGGAATCGCTAACTTTGGAGTGATGCAGCGTCACGTCGAAGTCGCCATAGCTCAGCACCACGGTGCCCTGGGCGTCTACGCCGCTGTCCAGCAGGCTGGCGGTGGCAAGAACGGCCCGCGGTTCGCCCCACAGCGCCACAGCGGACGCCAGGCAATAGAAGCCGATATCCATAATCGAACCATTAGAGAACGCCGGGTTAAAGGTGTTGGGGTTTTCGCCGTCAAGGTAGCGCTGATAGCGCGAGGAGTACTGACAATAGTTGATGAAGGCTTTGCGCAGTTTGCCCGCTTTAGCGAGCGTCTCTTTCAGTAGCAGAAAGTTAGGCAGACTGGCGGTTTTAAAGGCTTCAAACAGCACAACGTTATTTTCTTTCGCCAGCGCTATCGCCGCCTCGACTTCCTGCAGGTTCGATGCCAGCGGCTTTTCGCAAATGACGTGCTTTTTGTGGCTCAGGAACAGCCGGGTCTGCGGGAAGTGCAGCGAGTTCGGGCTGGCAATATAGACCGCGTCAACGTCAGGGCTCTGTGCCAGCTCATCGAGCGAGGTAAACAGATGCTCGACCGGATAGTCATTGGCGAAGGCTTGCGCCTGTTCGAGGCTGCGGGAGTAGATGGCGGTAAGTTTATATTTGCCGGTTTCATGGGCGGCATCGACAAACTGCTTAGTGATCCAGTTTGTGCCAACAACTGCGAAACGTATCATAAACGTTGACGAACTCCATTAAAGGGAACCTGTCGTCACTCTATCATGCCATCATGACAAAACCAGTGCGTCACTACGCAGAACGATTTAACGAAAGGTGCGTCAGCCACAGGCGGGTATCGAATTCCAGTTGATGGTACTGTGGCTCCATATGGCAGCACAGTTGATAAAAGGCTTTGTTGTGATCTTTCTCTTTCAAATGCGCCAGTTCATGGACCACGATCATCCGCAGAAAGGCCTCCGGCGCGTCGCGAAACACCGTCGCCACGCGAATTTCCGCTTTGGCTTTCAGCTTACCGCCCTGAACGCGGGAAATCGCGGTATGCAGGCCGAGCGCATTGTTCAGCACGTGGATTTTACTGTCGTACATCACTTTGTTGATCGGCGCCGCTCCGCGCAGAAAGCGGGCCTTCAGATCCTGGGTGTACTGATACAGCGCTTTATCGCTGTTAACGTCATGCCCCTGCGGATAACGCTTTTGCAGCACCTCGCCGAGGCGGTCTTGCTCGATTAAGGTCGTCACCTGCGACAACAGCGATTCAGGATAGCCATGGAGATAAGGTAATGTGCTCATGTAGCCCGTTTGCGTAATTAAGCGACAACAGCCGGGGATTCTAGCACCCTGTGCGGACAGGATGCCAGAAAGGCATCGTTACTCGATTATCGCGTCTTCATCCGCCCGGTAGCAGAAGAAATCAAACAGCGCCTCTTTGCGATGCAGCATACTATCCACGCAGGCCATGCCGACAAACGCCCCGGTAAACTCGCCGTAGCGGCTGTATTCATCGGAGAAATGCGATGTGTCGTAGACCGCTCCGATGGGGTGATAGTGCTCACCGTCGACAGACCATGAACACTGTACCTCTCGGCCATTAATAGCAATCGCGAGATAGATTTCTCCCTCGGCAAGGCGAATTTTCTGTGGATCGTCGTGACGCTCACCGTTATCCATGTAGATAATAGCCAGTTGCGCCGCGCCAGAGGTTTCATCCCAGGTTTTATGTAAAAACAGATAGTTCATGTTGTCGTAATAGAGCACCAGTCCAGCGCTGTGCTGATAAATCTCCGGGTTAAAATCCATCTTCGTACTGATGTTGGCGTATACCGAGGTCAGCTTTTTCGCCAGCAGACTGACTTTATTGAGCGAGCTCAGCGACTCCTGACCGCGTAGAGCAAGATAGCCTGCTTTACGCGTCAGGCAGGTAAAACGCTGGAAATGGATCCTCGGCGCATAAAACGCGTTATCCACCCTTGGCTCATCAAAATCATCAAGGTCCGCTTTTGGTGGAAACGGGTGCGGCGGCAGACGGGATCCTTCTACCTGATGCTGTGCGAGATGACCCCCAGCGGCCAGGCGCAGCCAGCCATCCTCGCTCCATTCCATCCTTTGGAGCGCCGTTTCGCGACCCAGAGGGCAGCGTAGCTCCTGGCGAAACGGACGACTGCAAAGGTGGGTTAGCCAGACTTCACCCGTTGGGGTCTCGACATAGCTACCGTGCCCGGCCTTTTGCAGGTAGGTTTCCGGATTGAAATAGTGGGGCTTGAGATGGCCTGTATCTTTGCGTTCGTTAAAATTCTCTGGCCAGGATGTGACGATTGGATTGAGCGGATCGCCTTGATAGGGGCCAGCGACCTCGGTGGCGCGGGCCATGGTGACAGAATGCCCGTAACCGGTGCCGCCTTCGGCGACCATCAGGTAGTAATAGTCGCCGCGTCTCGTCAGATGCGGCGCTTCAATGCAGCCGCGGTCGGTACCGCCGTGCCAGATGCGCTGCGGGTAGCCGATGACGCTGTGCGTCTGCGGCGAATATTCCACCAGGCAGATCGCTCCCGGTTTTTCATAGCCTTCGCGAGTTTCCCACTCCAGTGAGACGATCCATTTTCTGCCATCGTGGTCGTGCAAAATTGAGGCATCGAATCCAGCAGAATGGAGATAAACGGGGGCGCTCCACGGGCCAGTGATCTCCTCGGCGGTAATAAGATAATTATCAACGTCAAAATAACGGGAGTTCATTGAATTCATAACGCCATAAATGACATAAAACAGCTTTTCTTCTTCGCACCAGGTCAGGCTTGGGGCCCAAATACCTTTGGCAGAAGGCAGTTTTTTTAAGTCTGGGTTATTATCATCGGTAAGCACATGGGTGAGCAATTGCCAATGTTTAAGATCCCTTGAATGATAAACCGGTAGTCCGGGAAACCATTCAAATGATGATACCGCCACATAATAATCATCGCCGCGGCGGCATATACAGGGGTCAGGATTAAAACCTCTAAAGACAGGATTCTGAATCATCGTATTTATCCTTAATGCTCAAAATATAGCAATAATTTTAAGTGGAGGATGACTCAGGAGATATATAGACTGTTTCCATTTATATAATAAACGTCCACTTATCTGGTGATGCTGCTCACAAAAAACGATTTATTTCTCCGCCCGACTGCCTACGGCATCGGTGCTTCTGATTTTGTGGCGGAAAGATTGCGGAGTATCGTTCATCATCTCTTTAAACTTGAGGCAGAAGTAGGCGCTGTCAGTGAAGCCGGCACTTTGCGAGATATCGCTGATCTTCAGGTCGGTGTTTGTCAGCAGATTGACAGCGATATTGAGTTTGCGCAGCAGCATGAATTTCTTAAAGCTGATGCCAAAGGCGGATTTAAAGGTGCGGGAAAACCAGGATTTTGACCACTGACAGCGTCGGGCGGCTTCCTCTGTTGTCATTTCAAAATTTTCATTGGCATTAATGACTTGTAGTAGTTCGATAAGTTCGCTCAGGTAGCGATGATGGGTTCGTTCGGTAACAGGAACGGAATCTTTAAGGCGATTAAAAGCATGCAGTAGTACGCTTTGCATCAGGGAACGGAACAGCGAATCGGAGAAGTCGCTGAACTCACTGCACCAGCTCAGCAGCAGCTCAAGGCGCTCAGCCTCCTCGCCGGAAAGATAAACTACCGCGCCGCAGTGGGCCGCAGGTAGCGACAGATCATATCCTTCCAGCCACTCTTTTTCGAATTGCATAAGATAACGCTTGTGGCTGGCAGCGGGCGGTAGCGTCATTTCATGAATGAGTAGGGCAGGGACATATACCAGCGTGTTGTTTTTAATGGTAAATTTTTCGTCGCCAATGGAATAGCTTCCCCCTGATTCTCTGAACCACATCAGTTCGTCCATCATATGGAAATGTGGAACTACATTTATCCCATTGAAATCATTTATGTTATCTGCTCGCAGCGTAAAGAGTTCACCTGCGCCAACGGGGATCTTTTCGAAAACGGGAGATTCGTCACTCATCGGGTACACTCTTCTTATATTTAACAGGATAATTTATACATAACCGGATTGCCCTTAGCAATAACGTATGCATATCAAATCTACCAGTGCTCTTATTGCGGAGGCGCGATGAATACTGCCCGTATTAGTATCAAAGAAAAATTCAGCTATGGCTTAGGCGACACCGGTTGTAATTTAGTATGGCAAACAGTGATGTTGTTCATGGCCTGGTTTTATACTGACGTATTTGGTTTAAGCCCCGCGCATATGGGAACCATGTTTTTAGCCGTCAGAGTATTAGATGCGGTGACCGATGTATTAATGGGGGCGGTGGCTGATAGAACCCGCACTAAATATGGTCAATTCCGGCCCTATATTTTATGGTTTGCCATTCCGTTTGGCGTATTGTGCTGCTTAACGTTTTATACCCCGGATTTAGGTTATAGCGGTAAGTTAATTTATGCCTATGTTTCTTATACTTTATTATCGTTAGTGTATACCGCTATTAACGTCCCGTACTGCGCGATGATTAATAATATTTCCAATGACTCCCGCGAGCGAGTATCGCTGCAGTCGTGGCGGTTTGCGCTAAGTACCTTAGGCGGCCTGATTGTGTCGCTGACTGCGCTACCGTTGGTAGCCTGGCTGGGGAAAGGCAATCTGCAAAACGGGTATTTCTACACCATGATGGTGATGGGCGCCTTGAGCATCGTGCTGTTCTTTATCTGTTTTGGCCTGACTAAAGAGCGCTACTCTACAGACATTACGGCCAATAATCAGAGCAGCATCCTTGATGACCTGAAAACCCTGCTGGCGAACAAAGACTGGCGCATTTTATTTACGCTGAACGTGGTGAACCTGATCGCCGTGCTGTTCAAAGGCGGTACCACGCTCTACTACGTCAATAACATTATGGGGCGCGCGGATCTTGGCAGCTTGTTGCTGACCACCACGCTGGCTTCCGGAGTGGTGGGAGCCATGCTGTCGCCGTTCATATTTAAGAACATCGATAAAGTGAAGGGCTTCAAGCTGTCAATGGCGCTGGAGGCGGTGCTGTTAATCGCGATGTATTTCGTCCCGGCGGGCAACGTCGCCGCCATCTTCACGTTGGTGATAATCATCAATATCATTCAGCTGGCGGCAACACCGCTACAGTGGAGCATGCTCTCAGATATCATTGATGCGGAAGAAAAGCGCAGCGGCAAGAAGCTCAGCGGAATTGTCTTCTCAACCAACCTGTTTGCAATCAAATTAGGGATTGCCATCGGCGGCGCGCTGGTGGGTTATCTGCTGGCGTGGGGGGACTACGTCGGCGGCGCCGCGCAGCAATCGGCTTCAGCGCTGCAGATGATTAAATTGTTGTTCACTCTCTTCCCGGGTGTGCTGGTGGCGCTGTTGATAGTGATAATGAATCGCTACAGTCTGGATGATAAACGTCTGTCGCATATGGCGCAGGAAAGCGGGAGATAATCGACCGATCTCTATTCAACTGGGCGAAGTTTGCGTATAAACTCGCGGGTTTTAGTATTCCGGAGGCGGAGAGGCGATGAGCCAGGCAGAGTTAAACGGTGAGTTATTCACATTAGAGCGGTTCCCACCTAACGCTGAAGAAGAAGCGCTACAGGCATGGGAAGCGGCGGATGAATATCTGCTGCAACAGGTGAATGACGTCGACGGCCTGACGCTCATCTTCAACGACGGCTTCGGCGCGCTCGCCTGCGCGCTGGCGGCGCGCAACCCGGTCAGCATCAACGACTCCTTTATTTCCGAGCTGGCGACCCGCCACAACCTGCGGATGAACGGTATCGATGAAGAGAGCGTGCGCTTTCAGGATAGCCTGAGCCCGCTACCGGCCGCGCCGGCGCTGGTGCTGATTAAGGTGCCAAAACAGCTGGCGCTACTGGAACAGCAGCTGCGCGCCCTGCGCGAAGTGGTCACGCCGGAAACCCGCATTATCGCCGCGGCGAAAGCCCGTGATGTGCACAACTCGACGCTGGCGCTGTTTGAAAAAATCCTCGGCACCACCACCACCTCGCTGGCGTGGAAAAAAGCGCGTCTGATCCACTGCGTTTTCACCGCCCCCAAGCTTGCCGATGCGCCGCAAACCTACAGCTGGAAGCTGGACGGCACGCCGTGGACCATCCATAACCACGCCAACGTTTTTGCCCGCAGCGGACTGGATATCGGCGCGCGTTTCTTCCTGCAGCATTTACCGTCTGATCTAGAAGGCGAGATCGCCGATCTCGGCTGCGGCAATGGGGTGATTGGCCTGCAGGCGCTGGCGCAAAACCCAAACGCCAGCGTGATGTTCACCGATGAGTCGCACATGGCGGTGGCTTCCAGCCGGTTGAACGTCGAGCGCAACCTGCCGGACGATATCGCACGCTGTGAATTTATGGTCAATAACTCGCTCTCCGGCATTGAGCCGGATCGCTTTACGGCGATCCTGTGTAATCCGCCGTTCCATCAGCAGCACGCGATTACCGACCATATTGCCTGGCAGATGTTTAACGATGCCCGCCGCAGCCTGAAATATGGCGGCGAGCTGTACGTCGTCGGCAACCGCCACCTCGATTACTTCCGTAAGCTGAAGCGCGCTTTTGGTAATTGCACGACGATTGCGACGAACAATAAGTTTGTCATTTTGAAAGCAACCAAGGTGCGTAAACAGCGCTGATTCTTGTCGCGGTTTCCCCCGGCTCGCGGCTGTCGCCTTAGCCGGGCTACCGACGATTGCGACGAACAATAAGTTCGTAGTTTTGAAAGCAACGAAGGTGCGTGAGCAGCGCTGATTCCTTTTGTTGTTTCCCCCCGGCTACCGACTATCGCCTTAGCCGGGCTACCGTCCGGGATTATCGTGGTAGCCCGGGGAAGGCGCATCGCGCCGCCCCCGGGACAGGGCTAAATCGCCAGCGCCAGTTTAGTGCCCTGGGCAATCGCCCGGCGCGCATCCAGCTCCGCCGCCACGTCGCAACCGCCGATGAGATGCACCGTTTTCCCTGCCGCGCGCAGCGGTTCCGCCAGCTCGCGGCGCGGTTCCTGACCGGCGCAGATCACCACCTGATCGACCGCCAACAGTTGGCGCTCGCCGCCGATAGTGACATGTAACCCTTCATCATCGATCTTTTCATAGCTGACCGCCGGGATCATTTTCACGCCGCGCGCCAGCAGCGTCGCGCGGTGGATCCAACCGGTGGTTTTGCCGAGCCCTTCGCCCGGTTTGCTGGCTTTGCGCTGTAGCATCACAATCTGTCGCGGGCTTTTACTCAGTTGCGGGCCTTCAGGATGCAGCCCTCCCGCCGTTTGCAGGCTGGTATCGATACCCCATTCGCGGCAGAACTCGCCGATATCCTGGCTGGTGGCCGCGCCCGACTGGCTTAAATACATCGCGGTGTCGAAGCCGATACCGCCGCAGCCGATAATCGCCACCTTCTCGCCAACCGGTGTTTTATCGCGCAAGACATCCAGGTAGCTCAGCACTTTGGGATGATCGATCCCGTCGATCGCCGGCAGGCGCGGGGCGATACCGGTGGCGAGGATCGTCTCATCGAACGTCAGCAGATCGTCTGCCGTGACGCGGGTGTTCAGGCGTAGATCGACACCATGAAGATCGAGCATGGTGCGGTAGTAACGCAGCGTCTCGTGAAACTCCTCTTTGCCGGGGATCTGTTTGGCGATATTAAACTGGCCGCCGATCTCCGGGAGCGCATCGAACAACGTGACGTGATGACCGCGAGCGGCGGCGTTAACGGCGAAGGCCAGACCGGCAGGCCCGGCGCCGACCACCGCCAGCCGTTTAGGCGCGTTGGCCGGCAGGACCGGCATCAGGGTTTCATGACAGGCGCGCGGGTTGACCAGACAGGAGGTGACTTTGCCGACGAAGATTCGATCGAGACACGCCTGGTTGCAACCGATGCAGGTATTGATCTCCCCGGCGCGATCGCGCTGCGCTTTCGACATAAATTCGGCGTCGGCGAGGAACGGGCGGGACATCGATACCATATCGGCATCGCCGCGAGCGAGAATATCCTCCGCGACCTGCGGATCGTTGATGCGGTTGGTGGTGATTAACGGGATCGACACCGCGTCTTTCAGCTTGCGGGTGACCCAGCTGAACGCTCCGCGCGGTACCGGTGTGGCGATGGTCGGAATGCGCGCTTCGTGCCAGCCAATCCCGGTGTTGATAATTGTCGCTCCCGCCGCTTCAATCGCTTTGGCCAGTTCGGTGACTTCCGCCAGCGTGCTGCCGTCGTTGACCAGATCGAGCATCGACAGGCGGTAGATGATTATGAAATCGTGGCCGGCGCGCTGGTGCACCGCCTTAACCACTTCAATGGCGAAACGCATGCGCCTGGCATAATCGCCGCCCCATTGGTCGTCGCGCTGGTTGGTGCGCGCGGCGAGAAATTCGTTAATCAGATAGCCTTCTGAACCCATCACTTCGACGCCGTCATAGCCCGCTTCACGCGCCAGCTGGGCGCAGTGGGCAAAATCATCGATCAGCGTCAGGATCTCATCGTGGCTCAGTTCATGGGGCGTAAAACGGTTAATCGGCGCCTGTAGCGCCGAGGGGGCCACCAGCGCGGGCTGGTAGCTGTAACGGCCGGTATGCAGGATCTGCAGGGCGATTTTGCCGCCTTCCTGATGTACCGCGTCGGTAATATGGCGATGGTGCGCCAGATGGCTGGCATCGTTGAGTACCGCGCCGCCGGCCATGGTGACGCCAGAGGGCGCCGGAGCGATGCCGCCGGTGACGATCAGCGCCACGCCGTGGCGGGCGCGCTCGGCGTAAAAGGCCGCCAGCCGCTGCGCGCCGTCCGGCAGCTCTTCCAGCCCGGTGTGCATCGAGCCCATCAACACGCGGTTTTTGAGCGTTGTGAAGCCCAGCTCAAGCGGGGCGAAAAGCGACGGATAGCGGCTCATAGTGGCTTCCAATGTAAAATTATTGTTATGTGGTCGGATGAGTTACTAATTTAGCCGTCGCGAAGAAAAAGGGAAAAGGGGAGTGCGGTGATTGTGATGGGATTCAAAGAACGGAACTCGTTGTCCCTCACCCCGGCCCTCTCCCAAAGGGAGAGGGGGAAAGGCGGATCGGTACCGGTGGTTAGGGTGACGGGGAAGACGCTACGCGCTGGCGGCGCTCCAGGCCCGGTGCCTGCCACATCGACGTTGTCAGCCCGCTATCGACAAGGCCAAGCTGATCGGCGTACACCGTCTGCCATTTGCTCATCATCTCCTGATACAGCTCGCGATGCTGCGGATTCGGGGTGAACTCGCGGTGCCAGCTCACTAACCGTTCTCCTGTACTGGCCATATCGCCATACAGTCCGGCGCCGGTTCCGGCGGCGATAGCGCAGCCCAGCGCGGTGGCTTCGCGAACCACCGGCACCCGCACCGGCAGGCCGGTGACGTCGCTGAGGATCTGGCTCCACAGCGCGCCTTTAGAGCCGCCGCCGGCAAACACCAGGCTCTCGAATGTCACCCCGGAGAACTGGGAGATCTGCGCGAGGTTGCAGGCGGAGACAATCGCTGCGTTCTCCTCCAGCGCGCGGAACAGGGTCGCTTTGTTGCACTTCTCCGGATCGATGGAGAGGTTAATAAACGACGGCGCGGCGTGGTACCACTGCTTAAAGTGCATGGCGTCAGAAAAAATAGGCATCACGCCGTGGGAACCGGCGGGGACGCGGCTGGCCATCTCCTCCAGCAGCGAATAGGCATCGACGCCGAGCCGCTCGGCAATCAGTTTTTCTTCAGCGCAAAAGGCGTCGCGAAACCAGCGCATGGTCAGGCCGGTAAAGAAGCTGATCGATTCCGCCTGCGCCATGCCGGGAATGACATGAGGATTAACACGAATATTCATCTGCGGATCGGTACGCACCTGCGGCAGGTTGACCACCTGCTGCCAGAAAGTGCCGCCGAGTACCGCAGTTTGCCCGGCGCGCACCACCCCAAGGCCCAGGCAGCCGAGCTGGACGTCGCCGCCGCCCATCACCACCGGCGTCCCGGCGCGCAGGCCGCTCTCATGCGCCGCCGCTTCGGTGACGGCGCCCAGCAGGGTACCGGTCTCTTTGACCGGCGACAGCATATCGGCGCGCAGCCCGGCCATATCCAGCAGCGCCGGACGCCAGTCGCGGCTAAACAGGTCGAGCATGCCGGTGGTGCCGGCGTTTGACGGGTCGACCGCCAGCTCGCCGGATAGCTTCGCCGCCAGCCAGTCGCTGATCATGGTGATGGTTGCCGCTTTGCGGTAGATATCGGGGCGGTGGTGCGCCAGCCACAGCAGGCGCGGCATGGCGCTAAGCGCCAGGGTTTGTCCCGAGACCTCGTATACCTCGGATTCAAAACGATAGTCGTGGATCTCCTTAAGCTCCGCCACTTCGCGGCTGGCGCGGGCATCGACGTTGGCGCAGGCCCAGATGGCCTCGCCGTCGCGGTCATAGAGGACGATCCCTTCGCGCATCGAACAGCAGGCGACGGATTGAATATCGGCGGCAGAGAGCCCGGCGGCGTTGAGCGCCTGGCGAATACACTGGCAGGCCAGCTGCCAGTTGGTGGTAAGGTCGAACTCCATCGAGCCGGGGACGTTATCGACGCTCAGGTGTTTCCATTCGGCCTGGCCTACCGCCAGCTGGCGGCCATTAAGATCGAAAATGACCGCCCGAATGCTGCCGGTCCCGGCATCTAACGCTAACAGGTAACTCATGACATGCGCCTCGCTGTTGTCGCGCGGCGCCAGGCCGTCAGGAGGCCAGCGCGAGCACCGCGCGTGCTGTTGTCTCTTCCGTTACCAGGCCATTAATGCGCTTTCCAGTCAGAGCGGCATAAATCGCCTGCGCTTTTTCTTCTCCCCCGGCGACGCCGACGATGGTTGGCAGCTGCGCCAGCTCATCCAGGGTTACGCCGAGCAGTTCCCGATGGATCTCCAGTCCTTCTACCGGCCGGCCGTCGGCCTGCAGGAAATAACCTAAAATGTCGCCGACCGCGCCTTTGCGCGCGTACATCAGCTGTTCGCCCTCGCTGATATAGCCGGAGCGTAAAATCGTGGCGTCGCGCCGCTGATCGATGGCGCCAATGCCAACCACCGCCGCGTCCGCCGCCGTTGCCGCGAGGATCACGTCGCGCACGCTCGACTCACGGCGCAGGATCTCGGCGACCTCCGCTGAAGAGACCCGCAGCGGCGCCGGAATAATGCTGACGCTGCAGGCGGCATCAAGCTGGCCGATGCCGGTCATATAGGGGCCGACGCCGCCGGAGAGGGTCACCAGCCGCACCTGCTGCGAGCCGATAAAGCCGCTGAGATGCTGCAGGCAGCTCATGGTGGCCTCACCGAAGCCGACCGCCAGCAGCTGTCCCGGCTGCAGAATGCCCATCAGCGATTGCGCCGCGCCGATCCCCAACCGGGTATTCATCGGCGGGGTGTTGAGCGCCGGCAGCACGCGGGCAATCTTGAGGCCAAAGCGCTGCTGGAGTTCACTTTCCAGCGCCAGACAGCCCTCATAGCGCGAGTTAATCTGCACGCGGATCACCCCGGACTGGCGGCCTTTCTCCAGCAGACGGGAAATCTTCAGCCGCGGCAGCCCCAAACGCTCGCCGATGTCATTTTGCGTCAGGCCGTCGTGGTAGTAGCACCACGCCACCCGCGCCACCAGCTCTTCCTCGGCTAACGCCAGCCCGGCGTAGCGGTTCTCTTCCGTAATGCGTTTTTCGCTCATAAATTGAACTCTTATAAAAATTTAGATCATATGTTCGCTATTGCGCGGTCGGAAAGTGTGAGCCGACTGGCAAAACGGATCTTTCATCGCTGGCCCATTTTTTCCTGATGATCTAAAGCGCCAAACTGTGATCTTCGCACGGTTGTAAATATAGTTCACCGTCTACGCTTTTGAACATTATTAAATTTAAAAATCATTTGTTCAATCGAGGCGCGATGATGAAGCCACTGCTTGAAGCTCGCCAGATTTGCAAACAGTTCTCCGGCGTTGCGGTGCTCAAGGGCATTGATTTCACACTAGGCGCGGGCCAGGTGCATGCGCTGATGGGCGGCAACGGCGCGGGTAAATCGACGTTGATGAAGATCATCGCCGGCGTTGAAACGCCGGATAGCGGTGAACTGACGATCGGCGACCGCGCGTTTGCGCGCCTCAGCCCGGCGCTGGCCCACCAGCTGGGCATCTATCTGGTGCCGCAGGAGCCGATGCTGTTTCCCAACCTCAGCGTGCGCGAGAACATTCTCTTTCGTTTGCCGAAGCGGGCGGATACCGCCGCGCGACTGCAGGACAAACTGCAGCAGTTGAACTGCCAGATCAACCTCGATGCCAGCGCCAGCACGCTCGAGGTAGCCGATCAACAGATGGTCGAGATCCTGCGCGGCCTGATGCGCGAAGCGCGGATCCTGATCCTTGATGAACCCACCGCCTCTTTAACCCCGGGGGAAACGGAGAGGTTGTTTAGCCAGATCCGCGCGTTACAGGCGCTGGACGTGGGGATCGTGTTTATCTCGCACAAACTGCCCGAAATCCGCCAGCTTGCCAGCCATATTTCGGTGATGCGCGACGGGGCGGTAGTGCTGAGCGGCGAGACCGCAACTTACCGCGATGAGCAACTGATTAGCGCTATGACGCCGGCCAGCCGCGACCATACGCTGAGCGACACGCAAAAGCTGTGGCTGGCGCTGCCGGGCAACCGCCGCACCCAGGCGCAGGATTTTCCCGTGCTGCGGGTGGAGGATCTTACCGGAGAAGGCTTTATCGATCTCAATCTGGAGATCCGCGCCGGGGAGATCGTCGGCCTCGCCGGGCTGGTGGGATCCGGGCGCACCGAATTTGCCGAAACCTTATACGGCCTGCGTCCACCGCGCGCCGGGCGGATCTGGCTGGAGAATCGCGAGATTAGTAATGACAGCACCCGAGCCCGGCTGGCCAGCGGGCTGGTCTATCTGCCGGAAGACCGCCAGGTCTCGGGGCTGTTTCTTGATGCGCCGGTGCGCTGGAACACGGTGATGTTCAATCAGCCGTCGTGGTGGCAGCGGGGGAAACGGGAGGCGGCGGTGGTTGAGCGCTATCACCGGGCGCTGGGGATCAAGCTGGCCGATGGCGATCAGCCGGTGCGCACTCTCTCTGGCGGTAACCAGCAAAAGGTGCTGCTGGCGCGCTGTCTGGAGGCCAACCCGCTGCTGCTAATTGTCGATGAGCCGACGCGCGGCGTGGATGTCTCCGCCCGCGCCGATATCTATCAGCTGCTGAAAAGCGTCGCCGCGCAAAATGTGGCAGTGCTGATGATCTCCTCCGATCTGGATGAGTTCATCGGCCTGGCCGACCGGGTGCTGGTGATGCATCAGGGCCGCTACAGCGGCGAGCTGGCGCGGCAGGCGGTGACCGTCGATCGCATGATGACCCTGGCCTTCGGAGGGCAGGCATGAAAACGTTACTCAAGAATCGCGAACTGAGCGCCTTCTTTGCCATCGTGGCGCTCTTTGTTGTGCTGGTGGCGCTCAATCCGGCCTATTTCAGCCTGCAGACCCTGGCGATGATTTTCGCCAGCTCGCAAATCCTCTGCCTGCTGGCATTGGGCGCGACCCTGGTGATGCTGACCCGCAATATTGACGTGTCGGTAGGCTCCACCGTTGGGCTATGCGCCATCGCCGTCGGCGTGGCGCTGAACAACGGCTACGGGTTGGCGACGGCCATCGCCTTCGCGCTGGCTATTGGCGCGCTGGCCGGGGCGTTTAACGGCCTGCTGGTGGTGGGGCTGCGCATTCCGGCGATCGTCGCGACGCTCGGCACGCTGGGGTTGTATCGCGGGGTAATGCTGCTGTGGACCGGCGGGAAATGGATCGAGGGCTTGCCCGACAGCCTGAAATCGCTCTCGGAGCCTGCGTTTATCGGCGTGTCGCCGCTGGGCTGGCTGGTGCTGGCGCTGCTGCTGGCGGGCGGCTGGCTGCTGTCGCGCACCGCCTTTGGTCGTGATTTTTACGCCGTTGGCGATAACCTCGCCGCCGCGCGCCAGCTGGGCGTGGCGGTCAACCGCACGCGGATGCTGGCCTTTACCCTCAACGGTATGCTGGCGGCCTGCGCCGGGATCGTCTTCGCCGCGCAGATTGGTTTTGTGCCTAATCAGACCGGCAGCGGCCTGGAGATGAAAGCCATCGCCGCCTGCGTACTGGGCGGGATCTCGCTGCTTGGCGGTACCGGTACGCTGCTCGGTGCGTTTCTCGGCGCCTTTTTCCTTACCCAAATCGACACCGTACTGGTGCTGTTCCGCCTTCCCGCCTGGTGGAATGACTTTATCGCCGGTCTGGTGCTGCTCGGCGTGCTGGTGCTCGATGGCCGCCTGCGCCAGGCGCTGGCCCGCCATCAGCGGGCGCTAAAGTACAGCCGTTTCCAGCCCGGTAACAAAGGGGGGAAACAGGTTGCCCGCTTTCCCGAACGCAAAAGTAAAGAGGTGGCTTAAATGAAGCTGAAGCTTAACTGGGAAAGCGCGCTGCTGGCGTTGCTGATCTCGGAAATCCTGCTATTCGGCGCCTTGAATCCGCGCATGCTGGATCTCAATATGCTGCTCTTTAGCACCAGCGACTTTATCTGCATCGGTATCGTCGCGCTGCCGCTGACGCTGGTGATCATCAGCGGCGGGATCGATATTTCGCTGGGCTCGACCATCGGCCTGTGCGCCATCGCCCTCGGGGTGATGACCCAGGCGGCCTGGCCGCTGTGGCTGGCGGTATCGCTGACGTTGCTCTTGGGACTGCTGTGCGGGTTATTCAACGCCGCGCTGATCCACTACACCGGCATCAGCCCGCTGGTGATCACGCTTGGTACGCTGTATCTGTATGGCGGCGGCGCGCTGTTGCTTTCCGGGATGGCCGGCGCGACCGGTTACGAGGGGATTGGCGGTTTTCCCGATAGCTTCACCGCCTTCGCCAATTTAACCCTCGCCGGACTGCCGCTGCCGCTGGTGCTGTTCGCGATTATCACCTTTCTCTTCTGGCTGCTGGCCCATCGCGGGCGCTTTGGCCGCCATCTCTTTTTACTCGGGCAAAACCCGCGCGCCGCGCGCTATGCCGCGCTGTCGGTGAACGGCATCCCGTACGTGCTGTATGGCCTGGTGGGCGTCGCCTCGGCGGTCGCGGCGCTGGTGATGGTCTCCTATTTCGGCTCGGCGCGTTCGGATTTAGGCCGCGACCTGCTGATGCCGGCGCTGACCGCGGCGGTGCTCGGCGGGGCCAATATTTACGGCGGCTCGGGATCGATACTGGGTACCGCGCTGGCGGCATTGCTGGTGGGGTATCTGCAACAGGGTTTACAGATGGTCGGCATCCCCAACCAGGTGTCGAGCGCGCTGTCAGGGGCGCTGTTGGTTGTGGTGGTGATGGGGCGTTCGCTGAGCCTGCACCGTGAATGGGTGCGCGCGACCTGGCGGCGTCTTTTCTCGCATAAAACAATCGGAGCATAAAATGAAATTAAAACTGATCGTGCTGGCGCTGGCGATGAGCGTGGTTACCGCGCAAGCGGCGGACCGCATCGCCTTTATTCCTAAGCTGGTCGGCGTCGGCTTCTTTACCAGCGGCGGCAACGGCGCGAAAGAGGCGGGGAAAGCGCTGGGTGTGGATGTCAACTATGACGGCCCCACCGAGCCCAGCGTCTCCGGCCAGGTGCAGCTTATCAACAACTTCGTCAACCAGGGCTACAACGCGATTATCGTCTCCGCCGTTTCGCCGGACGGCCTGTGCCCGGCGCTGAAGCGGGCGATGCTGCGCGGGGTGAAAGTCCTGACCTGGGATTCCGATACCAAACCGGAGTGCCGCAGCATCTATATCAACCAGGGCACGCCGCAGCAGCTCGGCGGCCTGCTGGTGGAGATGGCGGAAAAGCAGGTCAGCAAACCTGCCGCCAAAGTCGCGTTTTTCTACTCCAGCCCGACGGTGACCGACCAGAACCAGTGGGTGAAGGAAGCCAAAGCCAAAATCGAAAAAGAGCATCCGCAGTGGCAAATCGTCACCACCCAGTTTGGCTATAACGATGCCACCAAATCGCTGCAAACCGCCGAGGGGATCTTAAAAGCGTATCCGGATCTCGACGCCATTATCGCGCCGGATGCCAATGCGCTGCCGGCGGCGGCGCAGGCGGCGGAGAACCTCAAGCGTCAGGGCGTGGCGATCGTCGGCTTTAGTACGCCGAACGTGATGCGCCCGTACGTTGAGCGCGGCACGGTAAAAGCGTTCGGCCTGTGGGATGTGGTTCAGCAGGGCAAAATTGCGGTTAACGTCGCCGATCGATTGCTGAAAAAGGGCGATCTTAACGTAGGCGATAGCGTTGAGGTGAAAGATATCGGCTCGCTGAAGGTCGAACCGAATAGCGTGCAGGGCTACCAGTATGAGGCGAAGGGCAACGGTATCGTGCTGCTGCCGGAGCGCGTGGTGTTCAGCAAAGAGAACATCAATAACTACGACTTCTGATGGAGGATGAGATGGCTGATTTAGACGACATCAAAGAAGGTAAGGACTTCGGTATCGACCGCCCGCAGCAGAATACGCTGTATACCCTGAAAGGCTGCGGCTCGCTGGACTGGGGCATGCAGTCGCGGATGGCGCGCATCTTTAATCCGCACAGCAACCGCACGGTGATGCTGGCCTTCGATCATGGTTACTTCCAGGGGCCAACCACCGGGCTGGAGCGTATCGACCTGTCGATTGCGCCGCTGTTTGCCGACACCGATGTGCTGATGTGCACCCGCGGCGTACTGCGCAGCCAGGTACCGGCGGCCACCAATAAGCCGGTGGTGCTCCGCGCCTCCGGCGGCAATTCGATTTTGAGCGAACTCTCCAACGAATGCGTGGCGGTGGCGATGGAAGACGCGCTGCGTCTCAACGTTTGCGCGGTGGCGGCGCAGGTCTATATCGGCAGCGAATACGAACATCAGTCGATCAATAACATCATCAAACTGGTGGATGCCGGCAATCGCTACGGTATGCCGGTCCTGGCGGTTACCGGCGTCGGCAAAGAGATGACCCGCGATGCGCGCTACTTCTCGCTGGCCAGCCGGATTGCCGCCGAAATGGGGGCGCAGTTTGTGAAGACCTATTTCGTTGAGGAAGGCTTTGAAAAAGTGACCGCCAGCTGTCCGGTGCCGATCGTGATTGCCGGCGGTAAAAAACTGCCGGAGCATGAGGCGCTGGAGATGTGCTGGCGGGCGATCGATCAGGGGGCGTCCGGGGTGGATATGGGGCGCAATATTTTCCAGTCCAGCGCCCCGCGCGCGATGCTGAAGGCGGTGAAAAAGGTGGTGCATGAGAATCTGAACGCGCGCGAAGCGTATCAGTTCTGGCAGGAAGAGAAACAGGGAGAGCTGAAATGAATGTGACGCTGGTGGAGATCAATATTAAACCCGAGCGGGTGGATGAGTTTCTTGAGGTGTTTCGCGCCAACCACGAAGGCGCGCTGCAGGAGCCGGGCAACCTGCGCTTTGATGTCCTGCAGGATCCCGAGGTGAAAACCCGCTTTTTTATCTACGAAGCCTATAAAGACGATGAGGCGGTGCTGGCGCATAAGAAGACGCCGCACTATTTAGCCTGCGTCGAAAAGCTGGAGGAGATGATGTCGCAGCCGCGGCAGAAGCGCAGCTTTATCGGCCTGTTACCGCAGGTGTGAGGATTTTCCTTCCCCCTCTCCCTGTGGGAGAGGGGGAAGGGCACTTATTACGCTTCTTCAACCGAGACGCGCAGGGCCGCCAGCGCCTTACGCGCCGCTTTCAGCACCTGCTCACACTGCTCCAGGGTGAGGGTCAGCGGCGGTTCAACGCGGATCGTCTTGGCGTTGTTTAACGTCCCGGCGACCAGCACCCGCTGTCTGAACATCTCGCTGGCAAAGTCGTAGCCAATCTCGTTATCGACAAACTCGATGGCCATCAGCATGCCTTTCCCGCGCACTTCATTCACCAGGTCCGGATACTCCTGCGCCAGCAGGCGGAACCCGTCCAGCAGCATATCGCCTTTCTGCGCCGCCTGCGCCGGCAGGTTTTGCGTCAACAGCACGTTGATCGTCGCCAGCGCCGCCGCACAGGCCAACGGGTTGCCGCCGAAGGTGGTGGTGTGCAGGAACGGGTTGTCGAACAGCACCGAGAAGACCTCTTCCGTCGCCACCGTCGCGCCGATCGGCATCACACCGCCGCCGAGCGCTTTCGCCAGACACAGAATATCGGGCTGAACGTTCTCATGCTCGCAGGCGAACATCTTGCCGGTGCGGCCCATGCCGGTCTGCACTTCGTCGAGGATCAGCAGGGCGCCAAACTCATCGCACAGCTTACGCACCGCCGGCAAATACCCCTGCGGCGGGAGGATCACGCCCCCTTCGCCCTGAATCGGCTCGAGGATCACCGCCGCGACGTCGTCGCCGGTTTTCTTGCACTCGCTCAGCATGGTGCGCATGGCGTTGATATCGCCGAACGGCACGTGGCGGAAGCCCGGCAGCAGCGGCATAAAGGGTTTGCGGAAGGTCGACTTGGCGGTGGCCGACAGCGCACCCAGCGATTTACCGTGGAAGGCGCCGCTGGTGGCGATGAAGGTAAATTTACCGCGCGGCGACTGATAGGCTTTCGCCAGCTTGATAGCCGCCTCTACCGATTCGGTACCGCTGTTGCAGAAGAAACTGTACTTTAGTTTGCCGGGCGTTAAGGCTGCCAGGGTTTTCGCCAGCATCGCGCGTAGCGGATCCAGCAGTTCCTGACTGTGAAGCGGTTGTTTCGCGAGTTGATTCTCGACGGCGGATACCACAACTGGATTACGGTGCCCTACATTGAAGATGCCAAACCCACCAAGGCAGTCGATAAATTCCTGTCCCTGGGTGTCGACAAGCGTATTTAACCCTCCCGCTTGCCACTCTACGGCTCCGTAATCCCCGCCGGCTGTGACCGATTTTCGATACTCTAAAAACCCCGGATTCACATGCTCTTTAAAGTATTCCCTGACCTCCTGGTTAAGTGCTTTCATTTCCTCATGATCAAGCGTGCGCTTTTCAATGAGATTCAGTGCGTGTGCGCTGCAGGCCAGAGCCGATGCGCTGGAAGGTAACCTGTTCAAAATGTGCTCCTGGGGCGGACGTATCACACGATACTGGATTAAGTATTGCAGGGATTACGCCAGTTCGGCAGAAGCGGTGAAAATCGGGATAAATGCAAAGTAAAAGACGAAATGTGTAAAATTTAATCTCATTGCGCCACTATTGGCACGTTTTATTCCTGAGCTGACGAGATTTTCTGCCTGGCGGCGATGAACGGGGCGATCCGTCGTGGTGCGAGCTGCCCCAGGGCGGGGCAGCCGGTGGTAACAAAAGAGGCTTAGTCGAGCTGAGAGATCTCCATCGCCGCCCGGTCGATAATGCCGATGATCTGCTTGAGCTGGGCGGCACTGCTGGCCTGCTGGTTCACTTTCAGGTCGAGGACCGCTTTGAAGTTTTCCAGCGCGCGCTTCATCTGCGGATCCCGGCGCAGCTCGCAGCCGACCATCCGCGCCTGCAGACGCTCCTGGATATGGGCCAGGTGCTCCTGGTTCTCGGCGTGCAGCTGTTTTCCTTCCTCGCTGATAACGATTTTTTTACGTCCGTTGTCATCTTCCACGCTGATAAGGCCCTGGTCCTGGAGCAGATCCAGCGTCGGGTAGATCACCCCCGGGCTGGGGCTGTAGTTCCCCTGGGTAAGCGTTTCGATCTCTTTGATCAGCTCATAGCCATGGCTGGCGTTGCGGCTGAGGATATCCAGAATGATCAGCCGCAGTTCACCGTGGCCAAAGAAACGCTGGCGACGTCCGCCGCCGCGGCGGCCATGGTCGCCGTGTTCGCTGGGATCACCGTGGCGCCCGCGTGGCCCACGCCCCTCTTCATGATGATGTCGCATGGTTACCTCCTGCTGTTTTTGATATATCTAATTTATATCTAAAAAATGAATGTTCGCAATGCTGGTTGCTATTTATTTTTTAATATATTGATATATATGTAATTATTTTCTGGCTGTGGATTTTGATGCGGTTTGTTTTGACTATATGAAAAAAAGACTTGCATTCTTTTTAGTTGGCAATCATTATCATTTGCATCAAGTTTAGATATATCTATTTACCGTTCACGAAGGCAATCGATGATGACAAAAACCAAAGCAGACAAGTACCCGCAGCGTGTCCGCAATGAGCTGCGTTTCCGTGAGCTGACGGTGCTGCGCGTGGAGCGCGCAGGCGCGGCGTTCCAGCGTATCGTGCTGGGAGGCGAGGCGCTGGAAGGCTTCGCTTCTCACGGCTTTGACGATCATACCAAGCTTTTTTTCCCCGAGCCGGGCGCGGCATTTACCCCGCCGCAGGTGACCGAGGAGGGGATTGACTGGGGCGAGGGCGTGCGGCCTGCCACCCGTGACTATACGCCGCTGTACGATGCCGAACGTCATGAGCTGACTTACGATTTCTATATCCACGATGGCGGTATTGCCAGCCGCTGGGCGCTGGAAGCGAAAGTGGGCGATAAGCTGGTGATCGGCGGCCCGCGCGGCTCGCTGGTGGTACCGGAAGATTATGCCTGGCAACTCTACGTCTGCGATGAGTCCGGCATGCCGGCGCTGCGCCGTCGTCTGCTGGGATTACGCCAGCTGGCGGTGACGCCGCAGGTGACGGCCATCGTTACTATCGCCGATGCGTCGTATAAAGATTATCTGGCGGATCTCGACGGCTTTAACATCGAGTGGGTGGTGGGCCACAACCCGGCCTTCGTCGCCGAGCGTCTGGCCCAGGTGAAGGTGCCGGCGGAGGATTATTTCATCTGGCTGACCGGCGAAGGCGCGGTGGTGAAATCGCTGCTGGCGCGCTTTGAAGACGAGAGTATCGATCAGCAGCTGGTGCGTTCCCAGGCGTACTGGCACAGCAAGTAAAAAGCCATCGTGGTAAAACCCGGATAGCGGCTTGCGCCTTATCCGGGCTACGGTTGGCGCCGTTTTTTGTCGGGTGGCGGCTTACGCCTTACCCGACCTTCTCTTCGGCGGTGTGACGTCGCCCCAGTAAAACCCGGATAGCGGCTTGCGTACGGTTGGCGCCGATTTGTAGCCCCGGTAAGCGCAGCGCCACCGGGGAAGGCTTATCGTTCCGCCAGGGCCTTAAACACCATCGCTACCGCATGGGCGCCGGGGTCCATGTTGCCGAGCAGGCTATCGCTGTTGAGATAGGACGCTCGTCCGGCGCCAGCTTTGCCCGACTGGCAGGTGCGATCCGCCCCGGCCTGCGCCGCGGCAAAAGCGGCCTGCAGGTTCTCCGGTTCGGCCAGCAGCGCCGCCAGCGCCGGCTGCAGAGCGTCGATCATCGTCCGGTCTCCCTCATCGGCGCCGCCGTAAAACTTCATCTGTTCCAGACCGGCGTTCAGCGCCTCGGCCACGCTGGCGCCTTGTCCCAGCTTCTGCCCGGCAGCGGTGAAGAAGATAGACATCAATACCCCGCTGGAGCCGCCCATCACCACCGTCAGACGTTCGCCGATCAGCGCGAAGAGCGTTGGCAGATCGTTTAGCGGCAGCTGCTGGCGCTGCAGCAGGTCGGCAATCTCGCGCGCCCCGGCGGCGAAGGTGGAGCCGGTATCGCCGTCGCCCACTTTGGCGTCCAGCGCGTTGAGATGGGCTTCAAGGTCGGAGAGGGTGCTGGTCACCTGCGCGACGTAATCGCCCACCAGTGGATTGCCCGATGGTATAAAGTCGACGCGCGCGCTGGCGAGAGTGGACGGCATGATGTTAACTGCCCGCGGCTGCACCGGCGTCTGCCAGCCGGCGGTTTCCACGTCCGACAGCAGCGCTTTTTCAATACCCTCCTCCAGCACGATGGCGCTCAGCGAGAAGCCTTTCATATCCAGCGCCGTCACCAGCGAGGCCGGGCCTATCAGCCAGTCAATGCGCGCCTGCAGCGGGGTGTTGGCCAGCTCGCGGGTGAGGATCGCCATCTCAGCCACCGACACGCCGCCGAGGTTATTAAGCATCACCGCCAGGCGGCCGGTTTCCGGCAGGGCGGCAGTCAGTTTTTCCACCATCAGGTTGACGATTTCCGCACTGTTTTGCGTGGCGATCGTCGAGGCGCCCGGCTCACCGTGGATGCCCATTCCCAGCTCGGCGTGACCGGCCTGATGGCGCGGCGCGCTGTCGGCTTCCTGCGGCAGGTGGCAGCTGGCCAGCGCCACCCCGATGCTGGCGGTATGGCTGGCGGCGTATTGCGCTTCACGCAGGACGGTGGCGAGGTTGAAGCCGCGCTCGGCGAAATAGCCCGCCACTTTATGCACCAGAATGGTCCCGGCGATGCCGCGCGGCTGCTTGTTATCCGGCAGCGAAATGTCGTCGCCGACGATCAGCATCTCCACGTTGTAGCCGAGACGGCGCGCTTTCTCCGCCGCCAGGCCGAAGTTAAGCCGATCGCCGGTGTAGTTTTTGACGATCAGCAGGCAGCCCGCCTCGCCGGTCACCGCCTGAATGGCGGTAAGCACCGCGTCGACGCTCGGCGAGGCGAACAGATCGCCGCAGACCGCGGCGGTCAGCATGCCTTTACCAATAAAGCCGACGTGCGCCGGTTCATGGCCGGCGCCGCCGCCGGAGATCACCGCCACGTTGTTTTTATTCAGATCGCGACGGACCACCACCCGGATCGCCGGGTCGCTCTCCAGACGGGCGAGGTTATTCCACGGGCTGGCGATAATGGTACCCTCAATCACATCGTTGACGAGGCTGGCGCGCTGGTTAAAAAAGAATTGAGACATAGTGGTTCCTGAAGAGTAAGCGAAAACTCCCCCTCCGGAGGCAGGCCCCCGGAGCGGTAACGGTCAACGTGAATTTTAGTCACGGATAAGGCGCTGGTTACGCATATCGAGCACGATAGTCTCGCCGGGCTGCACGCTGTTCAGTGCCTCGCCCTGCTGGCTCAGCCAGGCGATCCCCGCCGCGCGGGCGATAATCGCGCCGTGAGCCTGTTCGCTGCCATCGCGCAGGCACAGGCCTTTAACGAAGCTGGCATCCAGTTGTAAGACGGTTGAGGGATAAATGTTGTCGGCAATAATAATTGTTGGCTCGCCGGGCGTCGGCAGCGTCTCCTGAATACCCTGCAGATGGCGCAGGGTGCGCTGCAGAATATCTTCGATATCGATATAGCGCGCCTGCAGGTAGGGGTCATCCAGCTGGCGATACTGCTGGCTGAGCTCCATTAGCACCTGATGCCACGCCCATTCCGCCGAGCATTGTTCGGTGAGCAGACGATCGTTGGCGGCATCAAACAGATCGTCATCGTCGAGCAGGGTGTGGTGCCCGGCGAAGATCGCCGCGATATCGGCGTTAAATTTATTTTCCGCCAGCTCGGTCAGGGCGATAAGATCCGCCAGCGTCTGGTCGATGGCCTGGCGCAGGCGCTGCTGCTCGCGGGCAGCATCGGCGGCAGCCGGGCGGAGCGGCTGGATCAGGGCCAGCGGATAGCGCAGGGCTGCGCCTTCGACGCGCTCGGGCGTTGCCGGAGCCGCTGCCGGTTGCCCCGCAGGCGATTCACCGAAGTTATCGGCGGCCAGCGTCTGAAACGCCGCCAGCGCCGCGTCGGCATCCGGACCGCGGGCCAGCAGGCGCAGCTTATCGTTGCGGCGGACCTGCAATAGCGCGATTTGGTTGAGGCTGTCCGGTTTGACGCACTTCCCGTTTTTCTCCAGCAGCAGATCGGCGTTAAAACCCGCCAGCGCGGCGACCAGCTTCGACGCTGGACGCACGTGCAGGCCGTTGTGGTTGTTAATAATAACTGAAACCGATTTTGTGTCGCCATCGTCGGCAAGCGTCGGCGCCGGCGCGGCGTCAGAAGTTGGCGAAGGTAAACCCAGCTGAACCCGCTTGGCCTCCAGGGCGCTCATGGCGTCGGCGATCACCTTGTCGATCCCGGCGCCGGAGGCAGCGCTGACGGTGGCCGCCAGCGTCCCCTCCACCAGCGGCGCGGCGCACAGCCGCACCTTCGCGGCAATCGCCGGATCGAGCAGATCGAGGGCGGTTTCGGCGCTGAGCAACGCGCTGCCGATATCCATCATCACCAGCACGTGATCGGTATCGGCGACGGATTCGATCGCCTCCATGACTTTAAGCGGATCGGTGCCGATCGGGCTGTCGGGATCGTCGATCCCGGCGGCGATCGCCAGTTTGCAGCCATCGTTGATTAACATCTGCCGGGCCAGTTCTCCGACACCTTCGCCCAGCCGGGCGCTATGAGAAACAATAACCAGGTTTACCATCGCGATTTCCTTACTCTTTGGCGGCGGCGGCCAGCATCTGAACCATAAATAGCACCGAGGTTGCGCCGGGATCCTGATGTCCGATGCTGCGCTCGCCGAGATAGCTGGCGCGGCCTTTACGCGCCTGCATGGTGATGGTGGCGTGGGCCGCACGCTCGGCCACTTCGCAGGCGGCATCCAGCGCGGCGGCGATCGACAGGTGCTGCTCGCTGGACTGGCGCAGGGAGTCCGCCACCGGCAGCCAGACGTCGCACATGGTTTTATCCCCTGGCTCCGCTTTGCCGCGGTTGACCACCCCGTCCGCGCCTTCGCGGATCATCAGGTACAGTTCGTCGAGGGTCAGGCTCTGGTGGGCCTGAGTGACCTGCGCGGCGCGAATGAAGAAGGTGCCGAACAGCGGGCCGCTGGCGCCGCCGACGTTGGAGAGCAGCGTCATGCCGGTGTTTTTCAGGATAAAGCCGATGTCTTTATCGGCGATCGACGGCAGCTTTTCGACCACTTTACTAAAGCCGCGGTGCATATTGAGACCGTGGTCGGCGTCGCCGATCTCTTTATCGAGGCCGGTGAGAAAATCGCTCTCTTTGGTGAAAATGTCGCCGCAGCGGTATAGCCAGTCGACGATTTGCGTTCTGTTCAGTGACATGTCGTGCTCCTTAGTTTCCCCAGTTCAGCGCCGGGGTATGAACCGGGGCGTCCCATAGCGTCAGCGTCTCGTCATCCACTTTCAGCAGGGTGATGGAGAAGCCCGACATATCCAGCGAGGTGCAGTAGCTGCCGATGAGGTTGCGTTCGATGATGATGCCAGACGCTTCGCAGCGCTGGGCGAGACGGTGATACACGCCGTACAGTTCGGACAGCGGGGTGGCGCCGAGGTTATTGACCAGCGCGATGACCCGGTCGCCGTTTTGCAGCGCGGTTTTGCTCTGCTTCACTTCCTGCCACGCGCCCTTGACGGTATCCCACTGGCGCAGCGTGCGGCTGTAGGCGCCATTCTCCAGCAGGGTATCGAACATCTCATCGACGGTTTGGTCGAGCGAGCTGAAGCGGCGGCGGTCGATACCCGGCTCGCCATGGATGCCGACGCCGAACTCCATCTCGTCATCTTTCAGCGTAAAGGAGGGCTGCCCGGCGGCCGGTACGGTGCAGGCGCCGAGAGCGATACCAATCGAGTGGCCGAGATTGTTCAGGCGGCGGCCCAGTTCAGCGCAGGCTTCCAGCGAGTCGCCGCGCTCGGCGGCGGCGCCGACCAGTTTTTCGATCAACACGGTATTGGCGACGCCGCGGCGACCAGCGGTATAGAGACTGTCTTTCACCGCCACGTCGTCGTCGACCACTACGGTGGTGACTTTAATGCCGCTTTCATGCAGCAGCTCGGTGGCGGTTTCGAAGTTCAGGATGTCGCCGGTGTAGTTTTTGATAATCAGCAGAACGCCTTCGCCGCCGTCAATTTGCATCGCGCATTCGAACATTTTGTCCGGCGTCGGCGAGGTGAAGATTTCCCCCGGGCAGGCGCCAGAGAGCATGCCCTGGCCGATATAGCCGCAGTGCATCGGCTCATGTCCGCTGCCGCCGCCGGAGAGCAAGGCCACCTTGCCGGCCACCGGCGCGTCGGTGCGGGTCACATATAGCGGGTCCTGATGCAGGGTCAGCTGCGGATGGGCTTTAGCCAGCCCCTGTAATTGTTCATTCAGTACATCTTCAACACGGTTAATCAGCTTTTTCATTATTCAGTGCTCCGTTGGAGAAGGTTCGATGCGGCCTCTCTGCTGGCGGAGGCGGTCATCGCGTAGGGGTATCGTCTGACGGTGGAGCGTGCCTGGCGATATGATGATTCTGGCTGAGCGGACGAAAAAAAGAATGCCCCGACGATCGGGTTTCATTACGAAACATTGCTTCCTGATTTTGTTTCTTTATGGAACGTTTTTGCCGAGGATACGGTGAAAATGCGAGCTGGCGCGCTTTTTTTCTTCTGTCATAAGCGGCGGTCAGGATGGCTGGCGAAGCGGGTGGGAAAAAATTTTTGCTGATTTTCTGCCGGCTGCGGGAGAAAAAAAGGCCGAAAAGGGGGGATGGTAAGGGTATTATGCGGCAGATGAGCGGATCGGGATCGCAATCCTGACAGAGAACAGGGTTTTTTGTTCCAATATGGAACGTAAAAAATTAACCTGTGTTTCATATCAGAACAAAAAGGCGAAAGATTTTTTTGTTCCCTGCCGGCCCTACAGTGATCGCACTGCTCCGGTACCGTTCCGTTCAGGCCGCGTTTTCCGGCCGGCGCGGATAACGCCAGGGCTCTTCATGTCTACATGCGCACTTATTTGAGGGTGAAAGGAATGCTAAAAGTTATTCAATCTCCAGCCAAATATCTTCAGGGTCCTGATGCTGCTGTCCTGTTCGGTCAATATGCCAAAAACCTGGCGGAGAGCTTCTTCGTCATCGCCGACGATTTCGTGATGAAGCTGGCGGGAGAGAAAGTGGTGAATGGCCTGCAGAGTCACGATATTCGCTGCCATGCGGAACGGTTTAACGGTGAATGCAGCCATGCGGAAATTAACCGTCTGATGGCGATTTTGCAAAAACAGGGCTGCCGCGGCGTGGTTGGCATCGGCGGCGGTAAAACCCTCGATACCGCGAAGGCGATCGGTTACTACCAGAAGCTGCCGGTGGTGGTGATCCCGACCATCGCCTCGACCGATGCGCCAACCAGCGCGCTGTCGGTGATCTACACCGAAGCGGGCGAGTTTGAAGAGTATCTGATCTATCCGAAAAACCCGGATATGGTGGTGATGGACACGGCGATTATCGCCAAAGCGCCGGTACGCCTGCTGGTCTCCGGCATGGGCGATGCGCTCTCCACCTGGTTCGAGGCCAAGGCCTGCTACGATGCGCGCGCCACCAGCATGGCCGGGGGGCAGTCCACCGAGGCGGCGCTGAGCCTGGCCCGCCTGTGCTATGATACGCTGCTGGCGGAGGGCGAAAAGGCCCGTCTGGCGGCACAGGCCGGGGTAGTGACCGAAGCGCTGGAGCGCATCATCGAGGCGAACACCTACCTCAGCGGCATTGGCTTTGAAAGCAGCGGCCTGGCCGCCGCCCACGCGATCCACAACGGCTTCACCATTCTGGAAGAGTGCCACCATCTGTATCACGGTGAGAAAGTGGCCTTCGGTACCCTGGCGCAGCTGGTGCTGCAGAACAGCCCGATGGATGAGATTGAAACGGTGCTGGGCTTCTGCCAGCGCGTCGGCCTGCCGGTGACCCTCGCGCAGATGGGCGTCAAAGAGGGGATCGACGCGAAAATCGCCGCGGTGGCGAAAGCCACCTGCGCGGAAGGGGAGACCATCCACAATATGCCGTTCGCGGTGACCCCGGAGAGTGTGCACGCCGCTATCCTCACCGCCGATCTGTTAGGCCAGCAGTGGCTGGCGCGTTAATTCGCGGTGGCTAAACCGCTGGCGCCGGTCGGCGGTTTTTCTTTCTCCCCTCTGGCAGTGGCTGCCGGAGGGGTTCTCTATGGTAAAACGCGGAAAACAGTATGACTGTTCAGACTCAGGATACCGGGAAGGCGGTCTCTGCCGTCATCGCCCAGTCATGGCATCGCTGCAGCAAGTTTATGCAGCGTGAAACCTGGCAAAAGCCGCACCAGGCCCAGGGCCTGACCTTCGACTCCATCTGTCGGCGTAAAACCGCGCTGCTGACCATCGGTCAGGCGGCGCTGGAGGACGCCTGGGAGTTTATGGACGGTCGCCCCTGCGCGCTGTTTATTCTTGATGAGACCGCCTGCATCCTGAGCCGCTGCGGCGAACCGCAAACGCTGGCCCAGCTGGCTGACCTGGGATTTCGCGACGGCAGCTACTGCGCGGAGAGCATTATCGGCACCTGCGCGCTGTCGCTGGCCGCGATGCAGGGGCAGCCGATCAACACCGCCGGCGATCGGCATTTTAAGCAGGCCCTGCAGCCATGGAGCTTTTGTTCGACGCCGGTGTTTGATAATCACGGGCGGCTATTCGGCTCCATCTCCCTCGGTTGCCTGGTGGAGAATCAATCCAGCGCCGACCTTTCCCTGACGCTGGCCATCGCCCGCGAGGTGGGCAATTCCCTGCTCACCGACAGCCTGCTGGCGGAATCCAACCGCCACCTCAATCAGATGTACGGCCTGCTGGAGAGCATGGACGATGGGGTGATGGCGTGGAACGAGCAGGGCGTCCTGCAGTTTCTCAATGTTCAGGCGGCGAGACTGCTGCATCTTGATGCCCAGGCCAGCCAGGGGAAAAATATCGCCGATCTGGTGACCCTCCCGGCGCTGCTGCGCCGCGCCATCAAACACGCCCGCGGCCTGAATCACGTCGAAGTCACCTTTGAAAGCCAGCATCAGTTTGTCGACGCGGTGATCACCTTAAAACCGATTGTCGAGGCGCAAGGCAACAGCTTTATCCTGCTCCTGCACCCGGTGGAGCAGATGCGGCAGCTGATGACCAGCCAGCTCGGTAAAGTCAGCCACACCTTTGAGCAGATGTCTGCTGACGATCCGGAAACCCGGCGCCTGATCCACTTTGGCCGCCAGGCGGCGCGCGGCGGCTTCCCGGTGCTGCTGTGCGGCGAAGAGGGGGTCGGGAAAGAGCTGCTGAGCCAGGCCATCCACAATGAAAGCGAGCGGGCGGGCGGCCCCTACATCGCCGTCAACTGCCAGCTGTATGCCGACAGCGTGTTGGGCCAGGACTTTATGGGCAGCGCCCCCACTGATGATGAAAATGGTCGCCTGAGCCGGCTTGAGCTGGCCAACGGCGGCACCCTGTTTCTGGAAAAGATTGAGTATCTGGCGCCGGAGCTGCAGTCGGCTCTGCTGCAGGTCATTAAGCAGGGAGTGCTCACCCGCCTTGACGCCCGGCGCCTGATCCCGGTGGATGTGAAGGTGATCGCCACCACCACCGTCGATCTGGCCAACCTGGTGGAGCAGAACCGCTTTAGCCGCCAGCTGTACTATGCGCTGCACTCGTTCGAGATCGTCATCCCGCCGCTGCGCGCCCGACGCAACAGTATTCCGTCGCTGGTGCATAACCGGTTGAAGAGCCTGGAGAAGCGTTTCTCTTCGCGACTGAAAGTGGACGATGACGCGCTGGCGCAGCTGGTGGCCTACTCGTGGCCGGGGAATGATTTTGAGCTCAACAGTGTCATTGAGAATATCGCCATCAGCAGCGACAACGGCCACATTCGCCTGAGTAATCTGCCGGAATATCTCTTTTCCGAGCGGCCGGGCGGGGATAGCGCGTCATCGCTGCTGCCGGCCAGCCTGACCTTTAGCGCCATCGAAAAGGAAGCTATTATTCACGCCGCCCGAGTGACCAGCGGGCGGGTGCAGGAGATGTCGCAGCTGCTCAATATCGGCCGCACCACCCTGTGGCGCAAAATGAAGCAGTACGATATTGACGCCAGCCAGTTCAAGCGCAAGCATCAGGCCTAGTCTCCTCGATACGCGCCATGGAGAACAGGGTATCCGACAGGCGATTGCTGTAGCGTTTGAGCGCGTCGCGGAGCGGATGCACGCGGTCCATGGCCGTCAGCAGGCGTTCGAGCCGACGGGACTGGGTGCGCGCCACGTGCAGCTGGGCAGAGGCGAGATTCTTCCCCGGGATCACGAACTGTTTTAACGGGCCGCTCTCGGCCATATTGCGGTCGATAAGCCGCTCCAGGGCGGTGATCTCCTCTTCGCCGATCGTCTGGCTCAGGCGGGTCAGGCCCCGCGCATCGCTGGCCAGTTCAGCCCCCAGCACAAACAGCGTCTGCTGAATATGGTGCAGGCTTTCCCGCAGCCCGGCGTCGCGGGTCGTGGCGTAGCAGACGCCCAGCTGGGATATCAGTTCATCGACGGTGCCGTAGGCCTCGACGCGAATATGGTCTTTCTCGATGCGGCTGCCGCCGTACAGGGCGGTGGTGCCTTTATCCCCGGTGCGGGTATAGATACGGTACATTCAGTTTCTCTCACTTAACGGCAGGACTTTAACCAGCTGCCCGGCGTTGGCGCCGAGCGTACGCAGATGATCGTCGCTATCGGTGACGTGTCCGGTAGCCAGCGGCGCGTCCGCCGGCAGCTGGGCATGAGTGAGGGCTATCTCGCCGGACGCGCTGAGCCCGATACCCACCCGCAGGGGCGAGCTTCTGGCCGCCAGGGCGCCCAGCGCAGCGGCGTCACCGCCTCCGTCATAGGTTATGGTCTGGCAGGGGACCCCCTGCTCCTCCAGCCCCCAGCACAGCTCATTGATGGCGCCGGCATGGTGCCCGCGCGGATCGTAAAACAGGCGTACGCCTGGCGGTGAAAGCGACATGACGGCCCCCTCGTTAACACTCAGAATGCCTGGCGGAAAATCGCGGCAATCTCCTGCTCGTTGCCTTTACGCGGGTTCGAGAACGCATTGCCGTCTTTCAGAGCCATCTCCGCCATGTAGGGGAAGTCGGCCTCTTTTACTCCCAGATCGCGCAGATGCTGCGGAATACCGATATCCATCGACAAACGCGTGATAGCGGCGATGGCTTTTTCCGCCGCGTCGAGGGTGGACAGTCCGGTGATATTTTCGCCCATCAGTTCAGCGATATCGGCGAATTTCTCCGGATTGGCGATCAGGTTGTAGCGGGCCACATGCGGCAGCAGAACAGCGTTGGCCACGCCGTGCGGCATGTCGTACAGGCCGCCCAGCTGGTGCGCCATGGCGTGCACGTAGCCGAGGTTGGCGTTATTGAAAGCCATCCCGGCCAGCAGAGAGGCATAGGCCATGTTTTCCCGCGCCTGCAGATTGCTGCCGAGGGCCACGGCCTGGCGCAGGTTGCGGGCGATGAGGCGGATCGCCTGCATGGCGGCGGCGTCCGTCACCGGGTTAGCGTCTTTGGAGATATAGGCCTCTACGGCGTGGGTCAGGGCATCCATCCCGGTCGCCGCGGTCAGGGCGGCAGGTTTACCGATCATTAGCAGCGGATCGTTGATGGAGACCGATGGCAGGTTGCGCCAGCTGACGATCACAAACTTCACTTTGGTTTGGGTGTTGGTCAGGACGCAGTGGCGGGTGACCTCGCTGGCGGTGCCGGCAGTGGTGTTGACCGCGACGATAGGCGGCAGCGGGTTGGTCAGGGTCTCGATTCCCGCATACTGGTACAGATCGCCCTCATGGGTGGCGGCGATGCCGATGCCTTTACCGCAGTCGTGCGGGCTGCCGCCGCCCACGGTGACGATGATGTCGCACTGTTCGTGGCGAAACACGGCGAGGCCGTCACGCACGTTGGTGTCTTTCGGGTTCGGCTCGACGCCGTCAAAGATCGCCACCTCGATCCCGGCCTCCCGCAGATAATGCAGGGTTTTGTCCACCGCGCCATCTTTAATTGCCCGCAGGCCTTTGTCGGTGACCAGCAGGGCTTTTTTCCCCCCCAGCAACTGGCAGCGTTCGCCGACTACGGAAATGGCGTTGGGGCCAAAAAAGTTAACGTTTGGCACCAGATAATCAAACATACGATAGCTCATAATATACCTTCTCGCTTCATGTTATAATGCGGAAAAACAATCCAGGGCGCACTGGGCTAATAATTTATCCTGCTCGACCGTACCTCCGCTAACGCCGACGGCGCCAATTACCTGCTCATTAAAAATAACTGGCAGGCCGCCGCCAAAAATAATAATTCGCTGTTGGTTGGTTAGCTGAAGACCATACAAAGATTGTCCTGGCTGGACCGCTGACGTAATTTCATGGGTACCTTGCTTCAGGCTGCAGGCGCTCCAGGCTTTATTCAGGGAAATATCGCAGCTGGAGACGAAGGCTTCGTCCATCCGCTGGATAAGCAGCGTGTTGCCTCCGCGGTCAACCACGGAAAACACCACCGCCACCTTGATCTCAGTGGCTTTTTTTTCCACCGCCGCCGCCATTTGCTGGGCGGCGGCCAGGGTGATTGTCTGAACTTGTTGGCTCTTGTTCATCATTCTCTCCCGCACCAGGATAACGCTGGCGCGAATAGTCAGTAGGGGGTGATAGTAAAAAACTATTACCATTCGGTTGGCTTGCTTTATTTTTGTCAGCGTTATTTTGTCGCCCGCCATGATTTAGTCAATAGGGTTAAAATAGCGTCGGCAAAACGTAATTAAGGGCGTTTTTTATTAATTGATTTACATCATTGCGGGCGATCACATTTTTTATTTTTGCCGCCGGAGTAAAGTTTCATAGTGAAACTGTCGGTAGATTTCGTGTGCCAAATTGAAACGAAATTAAATTTATTTTTTTCACCACTGGCTCATTTAAAGTTCCGCTATTGCCGGTAATGGCCGGGCGGCAACGACGCTGGCCCGGCGTATTCGCTACCGTCTGCGGATTTCACCTTTTGAGCCGATGAACAATGAAAAGATCAAAACGATTTGCAGTACTGGCCCAGCGCCCCGTCAATCAGGACGGGCTGATTGGCGAGTGGCCTGAAGAGGGGCTGATCGCCATGGACAGCCCCTTTGACCCTGTCTCTTCAGTAAAAGTGGACAACGGTCTGATCGTCGAACTGGACGGCAAACGCCGGGACCAGTTTGACATGATCGACCGGTTTATCGCCGATTACGCGATCAACGTTGAGCGCACAGAGCAGGCAATGCGCCTGGAGGCGGTGGAAATAGCCCGCATGCTGGTGGATATTCACGTCAGCCGGGAGGAGATCATTGCCATCACTACCGCCATCACTCCGGCCAAAGCGGTCGAGGTGATGGCGCAGATGAACGTGGTGGAGATGATGATGGCGCTGCAGAAGATGCGTGCCCGCCGGACCCCCTCCAACCAGTGCCACGTCACCAATCTCAAAGATAATCCGGTGCAGATTGCCGCTGACGCCGCCGAGGCCGGGATCCGCGGCTTCTCAGAACAGGAGACCACGGTCGGTATCGCGCGCTACGCGCCGTTTAACGCCCTGGCGCTGTTGGTCGGTTCGCAGTGCGGCCGCCCCGGCGTGTTGACGCAGTGCTCGGTGGAAGAGGCCACCGAGCTGGAGCTGGGCATGCGTGGCTTAACCAGCTACGCCGAGACGGTGTCGGTCTACGGCACCGAGGCGGTATTTACCGACGGCGATGATACGCCGTGGTCAAAGGCGTTCCTCGCCTCGGCCTACGCCTCCCGCGGGTTGAAAATGCGCTACACCTCCGGCACCGGATCCGAAGCGCTGATGGGCTATTCGGAGAGCAAGTCGATGCTCTACCTCGAATCGCGCTGCATCTTCATTACCAAAGGCGCCGGGGTCCAGGGACTGCAAAACGGCGCGGTGAGCTGTATCGGCATGACCGGTGCTGTGCCGTCGGGCATTCGGGCGGTGCTGGCGGAAAACCTGATTGCCTCTATGCTCGACCTCGAAGTGGCGTCCGCCAACGACCAGACTTTCTCCCACTCGGATATTCGCCGCACCGCGCGCACCCTAATGCAGATGTTGCCGGGCACCGACTTTATTTTCTCCGGCTACAGCGCGGTGCCGAACTACGACAACATGTTCGCCGGCTCGAACTTCGATGCGGAAGATTTTGATGATTACAACATCCTGCAGCGTGACCTGATGGTTGACGGCGGCCTGCGTCCGGTGACCGAGGCGGAAACCATTGCCATTCGCCTGAAAGCGGCGCGGGCGATCCAGGCGGTTTTCCGCGAGCTGGGGCTGCCGCCGATCGCCGACGAGGAGGTGGAGGCCGCCACCTACGCGCACGGCAGCAACGAGATGCCGCCGCGTAACGTGGTGGAGGATCTGAGCGCGGTGGAAGAGATGATGAAGCGCAACATCACCGGCCTCGATATTGTCGGCGCGCTGAGCCGCAGCGGCTTTGAGGATATCGCCAGCAATATTCTCAATATGCTGCGCCAGCGGGTCACCGGCGATTACCTGCAGACCTCGGCCATTCTCGATCGGCAATTCGAGGTGGTGAGCGCGGTCAACGACATCAATGACTATCAGGGGCCGGGCACCGGCTATCGCATCTCTGCCGAACGCTGGGCGGAGATCAAAAATATTCCGGGCGTGGTTCAGCCTGACACCATTGAATAAGGCGGTATTCCTGTGCAACAGACAACCCAAATTCAGCCCTCTTTTACCCTGAAAACCCGCGAGGGCGGGGTGGCTTCTGCCGATGAACGTGCCGATGAAGTGGTGATCGGCGTCGGCCCTGCCTTCGATAAACACCAGCATCACACGCTGATCGATATGCCCCATGGCGCGATCCTCAAAGAGCTGATTGCCGGGGTGGAAGAAGAGGGGCTTCACGCCCGGGTGGTGCGCATTCTGCGCACGTCCGACGTCTCCTTTATGGCCTGGGATGCGGCCAACCTGAGCGGCTCGGGGATCGGCATCGGTATCCAGTCGAAGGGGACCACGGTCATCCATCAGCGCGATCTGCTGCCGCTCAGCAACCTGGAGCTGTTCTCCCAGGCGCCGCTGCTGACGCTGGAGACCTACCGGCAGATTGGCAAAAACGCCGCGCGCTATGCGCGCAAAGAGTCACCTTCGCCGGTGCCGGTGGTGAACGATCAGATGGTGCGGCCGAAATTTATGGCCAAAGCCGCGCTATTTCATATCAAAGAGACCAAACATGTGGTGCAGGACGCCGAGCCCGTCACCCTGCACGTCGACTTAGTAAGGGAGTGACCATGAGCGAGAAAACCATGCGCGTGCAGGATTATCCGTTAGCCACCCGCTGCCCGGAGCATATCCTGACGCCTACCGGCAAACCATTGACCGATATTACCCTCGAGAAGGTGCTCTCTGGCGAGGTGGGCCCGCAGGATGTGCGGATCTCCCGCCAGACCCTTGAGTACCAGGCGCAGATTGCCGAGCAGATGCAGCGCCATGCGGTGGCGCGCAATTTTCGCCGCGCGGCGGAGCTTATCGCCATTCCTGACGAGCGCATTCTGGCTATCTATAACGCGCTGCGCCCGTTCCGCTCCTCGCAGGCGGAGCTGCTGGCGATCGCCGACGAGCTGGAGCACACCTGGCATGCGACAGTGAATGCCGCCTTTGTCCGGGAGTCGGCGGAAGTGTATCAGCAGCGGCATAAGCTGCGTAAAGGAAGCTAAGCGGAGGTCAGCATGCCGTTAATAGCCGGGATTGATATCGGCAACGCCACCACTGAGGTGGCGCTGGCGTCCGACGACCCGCAGGCGAGGGCGTTTGTTGCCAGCGGGATCGTCGCGACGACGGGCATGAAAGGGACGCGGGACAATATCGCCGGGACCCTCGCCGCGCTGGAGCAGGCCCTGGCGAAAACACCGTGGTCGATGAGCGATGTCTCTCGCATCTATCTTAACGAAGCCGCGCCGGTGATTGGCGATGTGGCGATGGAAACCATCACCGAGACCATTATCACCGAATCGACCATGATCGGTCATAACCCGCAGACTCCGGGCGGGGTGGGCGTTGGCGTGGGGACGACTATCGCCCTCGGGCGGCTGGCGACGCTGCAGGCGGCGCAGTATGCCGAGGGGTGGATCGTACTGATTGACGACGCCGTCGATTTCCTTGACGCCGTGTGGTGGCTCAATGAGGCGCTCGACCGGGGGATCAACGTGGTGGCGGCGATCCTCAAAAAGGACGACGGCGTGCTGGTGAACAACCGCCTGCGTAAAACCCTGCCGGTGGTGGATGAAGTGACGCTGCTGGAGCAGGTCCCCGAGGGGGTGATGGCGGCGGTGGAAGTGGCCGCGCCGGGCCAGGTGGTGCGGATCCTGTCAAATCCCTACGGGATCGCCACCTTCTTCGGGCTAAGCCCGGAAGAGACCCAGGCCATCGTCCCCATCGCCCGCGCCCTGATTGGCAACCGTTCAGCGGTGGTGCTCAAGACCCCGCAGGGGGACGTACAGTCGCGGGTGATCCCGGCGGGCAACCTCTACATTAGCGGCGAAAAGCGCCGCGGAGAGGCCGATGTCGCCGAGGGCGCGGAAGCCATCATGCAGGCGATGAGCGCCTGCGCTCCGGTACGCGATATCCGCGGCGAACCGGGCACCCACGCCGGCGGCATGCTTGAGCGGGTGCGCAAGGTAATGGCGTCCCTGACCGGCCATGAGATGAGCGCGATATATATCCAGGATCTGCTGGCAGTGGATACGTTTATTCCGCGCAAGGTGCAGGGCGGGATGGCCGGCGAGTGCGCCATGGAGAATGCCGTCGGGATGGCGGCGATGGTGAAAGCGGATCGCCTGCAAATGCAGGTTATCGCCCGCGAACTGAGCGCCCGACTGCAGACCGAGGTGGTGGTGGGCGGCGTGGAGGCCAACATGGCCATCGCCGGGGCGTTAACCACTCCCGGCTGTGCGGCGCCGCTGGCGATCCTCGACCTCGGTGCCGGCTCGACGGATGCGGCGATCGTCAACGCGGAGGGGCAGATAACGGCGGTCCATCTCGCCGGGGCGGGGAATATGGTCAGCCTGTTGATTAAAACCGAGTTAGGCCTCGAGGATCTTTCGCTGGCGGAAGCGATTAAAAAATACCCGCTGGCCAAAGTGGAAAGCCTGTTCAGTATTCGTCATGAGAATGGCGCGGTGGAGTTCTTTCGGGAAGCCCTCAGCCCGGCGGTGTTCGCCAAAGTGGTGTACATCAGGGAGGGCGAACTGGTGCCGATCGATAACGCCAGCCCGCTGGAAAAAATTCGTCTCGTGCGCCGGCAGGCGAAAGAGAAAGTGTTTGTCACCAACTGCCTGCGCGCGCTGCGCCAGGTCTCACCCGGCGGTTCCATTCGCGATATCGCCTTTGTGGTGCTGGTGGGCGGCTCATCGCTGGACTTTGAGATCCCGCAGCTTATCACGGAAGCCTTGTCGCACTATGGCGTGGTCGCCGGGCAGGGCAATATTCGGGGAACAGAAGGGCCGCGCAATGCGGTCGCCACCGGGCTGGTACTGGCCGGTCAGGCGAATTAAACGGGCGCTCGCGCCAGCCTCTCTCTTTAACGTGCTATTTCAGGATGCCGATAATGAACCAGACTTCTACCTTAACCGGGCAGTGCGTGGCCGAGTTTCTTGGCACCGGATTGCTCATTTTCTTCGGCGCGGGCTGCGTCGCTGCGCTGCGGGTCGCCGGGGCCAGCTTTGGTCAGTGGGAGATCAGTATTATCTGGGGCCTTGGCGTCGCCATGGCCATCTACCTGACGGCCGGTGTCTCCGGCGCGCACCTTAATCCGGCGGTGACCATTGCCCTGTGGCTGTTCGCCTGTTTTGAACGCCGCAAGGTGCTGCCGTTTATTGTTGCCCAGACGGCCGGGGCCTTCTGCGCCGCCGCGCTGGTGTATGGGCTCTATCGCCAGCTGTTTCTCGATCTTGAACAGAGTCAGCATATCGTGCGCGGCACTGCCGCCAGCCTTAACCTGGCCGGGGTCTTTTCCACGTACCCGCATTCACATATCACTTTTATACAGGCGTTTGCCGTGGAGACCACCATCACGGCAATCCTGATGGCGATGATCATGGCCCTGACCGACGACGGCAACGGAATTCCGCGCGGGCCGCTGGCGCCGTTGCTGATTGGCTTGCTGATCGCCGTGATCGGCGCGTCGATGGGGCCGCTAACCGGCTTTGCACTGAATCCGGCGCGCGACTTCGGCCCAAAACTGTTTACCAGTCTGGCCGGCTGGGGCGCGATCGCCTTTACCGGCGGGCAGTCGATACCCTACTTTTGGGTGCCGCTGCTGGCGCCGGTGGTGGGGGCGATTATCGGGGCGTTTTTGTATCGCAAGCTTATCGGCCGCCATCTGCCGTGCGAATGCGGTATCGATGAGTAAAGCGGGACCCGCCGCAGCGCGGCGGGTTTCCCCGGCCTGACGCCGGGGAGCAGGGTTATTTTTTGATGACCGCGCTGAGATCGCCGAGTTTAGCGGCGGGGTTCTTGTGGCACTGCTGCAACATTTTTGGCACCGAGACGGTTTCGACTTCATGCCAGTCGACATAGTCGCCGCCGCTGAAGTCGGTGTTGCGATTCACGACCCAGAAGGCCACGGGGGTCATGCTTTTCGGGTTCATATCCATAAACTCCTGACAGGTCATATTCTGCGGTGTGGTTTCCTGAACCGCGAACGCCGGGCTGGTCATCAGACAGAATGTGGTGGCCGCCGCGGTCAACACGAGTGCTTTAGGTAAATTCATTTTCTTCTCCAGTGATAAAATACGGCTTAAGCCTGGGCGTGCTTCATCTTATTGCGCAGGACCAGAAAGCCGATGGCGCTAAATATCATTTCAACGCCGATAAACGCGGTGATAAATAACCAGCTTTGCTGCGGGTTCATTGCCAGCCACAGGCAGGCGATAAGTAAATCCAGCAAACCGATAAAAATATTCCAGCCAGCGCCGCTTTGTTTTCGGGTTTGACATCCGCTGACGATGCGGGAAATACCGCCGAGAACAAATAAAAAGCCAAATAAAATGGCCAGACTGCTCATACCGTTGAGGGGATTGACGACAAAGCTCAGGCCGAGCACGATCCAGGCGATGGCGAAGATCAGCGCCACCAGGCGTGATTTCCAGTGCTGCTGGCGGAAGACAATCAAGCTGTACAGTGAATAGAAGCCACAGATCATCAACAACATGCCGGTTACCACGGCGAGATACCAACCGGCGACCAACGGCCAGGCCAGGCAACAGGCCCCGCAGATAAACAGCAGGGCGGCCATCATGCCGGCATGCCGTTTATATCGTAAGAAGATGCGTGGACTAAACGCATTTAAAGTGTAATGGCTAAACATAAACATAATTGCTCCGCAGATCCCGGTAGGCGGCCTGGCGCTGAAATAAACGTATGGTTTATTCCGCGGGCCAAAAAAAATATCTGAGAAAAATAGTAGGCCGCGGTATCGCCAGGCGTAAATAAGAGCGCCGAGGTCACTTTATACGCCTGGTCTGACAGCTGTCAGACCAGGCCCGCAATATCGCTTCCGGGCTCTGATTCTCAATAACCACGATATTTTTTAAGCTGGCTGCGTTTGGTGATGCTTACCGATTTTAATCAGGAGTTAACAATGAAAAAAGTCATTCTGGCTAGCCTGCTGGCAACCATGATGGGTACCTCTCCGGTGTGGGCGGCAGACAGCGCGACGGCAGCGCCAACCGCGGCAGCCACGGCGCAGGTACAGAAAGAAGCTGCCGATGTGCTGCAGGTGGCGGTGCAGGGCGCGAACGCGATGCGCGACGTCCAGTTCGCCCGTCTGGCGCTGTTCCACGGCCAGCCGGAGAGCGCCAAAAAACTGACAGACGACGCCGCCGCGCTGCTGGCCGCCGATGACGCCAGCTGGGCGAAGTTCGTGAAAACTGACGCCACAGCAAAAATGATCGCCGATCGCTATGTGGTGATCAACGCGACCGTCGCCCTGTCTGAAGACTACGTGGCCACACCGGAAAAAGAGAGTGCCATTAAATCTGCCAACGAAAAGCTGGCGAAAGGTGACCAGAAAGGGGCTATTGATACCCTGCGTCTGGCCGGCATCGGCGTGATCGAGAACCAGTATCTGATGCCGCTCAACCAGACCCGTAAAGCGGTGGCGCAGGCGCAAAAACTGCTGAAAGCCGGGAAGTATTACGAAGCGAATCTGGTGCTGAAGGGCGCTGAAGAGGGCATTGTGGTGGATAGCGAGATGCTGGTGGCAGGCAACTGATCCTCGTTCCACCCTGAGAGAGCGCAGAGGAAGAAACTGACATGGATGTCCCCTTAACGCTCGGGCAGGCGGACTGCCCGAGCGGAACGGCTAGCGGCCGATCAGGGCGTTGATTTCGCCGTCGATCTCGCGCATGACGCCGGTGATGTGCTGTACCACCTCCAGACAGCTTGCCGGCGTCAGCGAATCAGGTCGCTTAGCCTCAAAAGGGGCGCACAATTGTTGTAGCGCAGTAATCCCCAGAATTTGTGCTGAACCGTGCAGACGGTGCAGCGCTCGCAGAAAGGTCTGCGGTTCATGCCGGGCGATAGCCTGTCCGGCGGCCTGCAAATCTGTGGCCGACGCATCGCGGAACGTCTCCAGTATTTCAGTCATCAGCGCCTGGTCTCCCCCCGTATTTTCGGTCAGCACGCTGAGCTTCAGGTGCCGGGTGACGTTAGGTGATGCGCGGCCCTCCGCTAAACGGCTAAGCTCATGGCTCAGCGTCTGAACCGACACCGGCTTAAACAGACACATATTCATGCCGCTGGCCAGACACGCCTCCCGTGACTGCGGCAGCGCGCTGGCGGTCACGCCCCAAATGACCAGGCCCGGATAGCGACGGCGTAACGAGGCCGCCAACGCCAGACCATCTTTCCTGGGCATATTGAGGTCCGTGATCAGCAGATCGTAATGTTTGCTGGCGAGCTTATTCTCCGCCTCTTCACCGTCGCAGGCTTCATCGACGCTATAGCCGATGGTGCTGAGCTGGCGTTTAAGCAGCAGCCGGTTGGTGGGGTGGTCGTCCGCTATCAATATGGCCAGCCCGGGCAGGGCCTGCGGCCTGGTGGGCAATGCCTGCGGCGCATGAAGCGCGCAGCGACTCGCCTTGACCGGCAGGGTGATGGTGAAAGTTGTCCCCACCCCCGGGTGACTGACCATCTCCAGTCGGCCCTGCATCAGCGCAACCAGCTCTTTGCAAATGACCAGCCCCAGTCCGGAGCCGGTCTGCTGGCGCCCCTGGCGCGCCTGAGCATAGCGGTGGAAGAGGGTAGCCTGCTCTGCTTCACTGATCCCGCAGCCGCTGTCGCTGACGGTGAGGGTCAGCTCTCCCTGCGTCTCATCCGCCTGCACCAGCCGGCAACTGACCTGAATCGCACCCTCGGCGGTAAACTTCAGCGCATTGCCGATGAGATTATTGAGGATTTGCCGTAGCGCCTGCGGGTCGAGCCACAGCATGATCCCTTCCTGCAGCGCGTTATGGTGGTGCAGAACGATGCCCTTTTGCTGCGCCAGCGCGTCGAAGGTGTGGCATTGCTGCGACACTAACTGTGCGACATCGCTCCACTGCGGGGTGATCTGGTATTTTCCCGACTCAATCTTGTCGATATCGAGAATATTACCGATCAGCCCCAGCAGAGTTTGCGCCGTCGATCCCGCCAGCTCGATCGCCTCTTTACGCTGGCCGCCGTTCAGCTCCGGTTTCGCCAGCAGCTCCAGAAAGCCGACGATGGCGCTCACCGGCGTGCGCAGCTCGTGGCTCATGCTGGCCAGAAAGCGGCTCTTGGCTTTTGTCGCCTGAATCGCTTTGTCTTTTTCGCGCTCCAGCGCACAGGAGAGCGCCTCCTTCTGCGCCAGCTCGTCCTCCAGCCGCTGTTGGGAGTCTTTGCGTTTGCGCACTTCCCGGCACAGGGAGAGTCCCCAGCCGAGACTGATGGCGATCAGCACCAGCGCAAAGGCGATCAGCTGGTAAAACTGGCGGCTGTACTGGCTCCAGTTCTCTATTTGCTGGCTGGATATTTTCGACCACTTCTCGGTCATCTGCAGAATATCCCGTGGTGGAATCGCCTGCAGCACTTTGCCAAGAATGGCGGCCAGCACCGGTTCATCGCGCGGGATGGCCAGCCGAATGGCGGCGACCGGGAGTCCGTCGATGCGGGTGTAGTGCAGGCCCTGCGGATAGTAGTGATCGATCATATAGCGGGCGGAGAGTTCCGAGGCCACGGCGGCATCCACTTCGCCTTCTTCCACCATCTTCATGGCGATACCAACGTTATCTGTCTCCACCCAGTTAATCTGCGGAAAACGCGCTTTCAGGTCGTGGGCGGCAATCGGCCCCACCGGCAGGGCGATCCGTGCCGAGCGCGTCAGCAGATGCGGGTCGGGGGCGCTGCCGCGGGCGACCAGCACAAAGGCCACGTTAATGAGCGGATCGCTGAGGGTGACGTAGGCCTGCGGCTGTGGGGTCAGGGTGGCGGCGGGCATGATCGCCCAGTCCTCTTTTTCCATGCGCTTTGCCAGAGCCTGACGGTTGCGCACCAGAATGGGGTCAAACTGCAGGCCGGTCTGGAGTGAGACAATATTCAGCATATCGGCCATGATGCCGCGCAGTTCATCCTCGTTATCCACCAGGGTAAATGGCGGAAAATAGGGGTTCACCAGCAGGCGGACGCGACGATGCTTCTGCAGCCAGCGCTGCTCCTCGGCGCTAAAGGGGAGGGGGGTATTGAGAAACGACAGATCGCCGCGGTTGAGCCAGTTTTGCATGATCCGCATCGCGGTATCGCTGTCGATGGCATGAATGAAACGATCGAGGATCTGGTGTAACTCCGGCCGATCGTCGCGGGTGACGAAGCGGTTGTGTTGCTCCTGCTGACGAAAATAGTGAGCAATGACCAACGATTGCGAGAAATACTTCGAGATACAGTGGCCAGTGGTGATGTTGTTGCCAATGAAATACTGATTTTCACCGCTGACCACCGAGGCAAGCGCCTGATAGTCGCTATCGTAAAGGGTGATTTTGGCGTTGGGAAACGCCTGCTGAATAATATCGAAAAAGGCGCATTCGCGGGTGCAGGCCAGCGTAACGCGGCGGTCAGTGGTCAGCGGCGGCAGGGGGGATTTCAGCGAGGTGACCAGCGTCGGCCAGGTTTTAAGCAGCGGCGCGGATTGATCCAGGCCCGGGGCGAGCGCATCCCGGTGCGCCACCTGAGTGAGCAGGGTATCCACCTGCCGGTCGGCCAGGGCGGTGAGCGCCTGCTGCTCGGTGTCATACTGGCGGATAATCACCTTCAGTCCGAGGCTGTGCTTCATCAGTGCCAGATAGTCGGCGTTGATGCCCTGATAACTTTTCTCGTCGCCGTCATAGACGATGGGTGTCATTTCGGGAAGCCAGGTGCCGATGGTCAACGTCGGTTGTCCGGCAAGCCAGGCTTTCTCCTTAACGCTAAGCGGGATATCGATCGCTGCGATATGAGAATGGCTCTTCAACTCCAGCTGCTTCATGGCAAACACCGCGGGGGAGAGGCTCAGCGTCAGCCCGACAACGACGGATAAAATAAGACGAACCACCATGCCATCACCCTATTTTATTGCGTTGCGCAAAGTCATAAAGCTCAAGCAGGGAGCCGCAGCCTAATTTATCCATCAGACGGACCTTATAGGTACTTACCGTTTTATTGCTGATATTCATTTTGCTGCCGATGGTGGTGTAGTCGACGCCACAGAGGATATAGCGGAAAACCTTCATCTCCTGCGTTGACAGCGTATCCAGCCGGTCCTGATCGGTGATGCCGTGGGTGCAGAAGCGCTCCAGTGAAAAAGGGAAATAGCTGTAGCCATTATTGGCCGCGTCGATCGCGGCGAGGATATTATTCATTCCCTCTTTTTTACTCACAAAACCATTGGCCCCGCAGTCGGCGCTGCGTTTGCCATAGAACCGTTCATTCTTCGCGGAAATGACGATAATTTTTCCCCGGTAGCGGCGTTTGCGCAGCTGCTCCAGAACGTCGATGCCGCTGAGCTCCGGAATATCGACATCGACAATCAGCAGGTCAGGCTGCATGCTTTCTGCGGTCTGCACCGCATGGGCGCCGCTGTCGAGTTCTGCCGCGACGGTAATGCCGTTGGTATCGAGAAGGTTGCGAATGGCGATACGTGCCAATGGATGATCGTCAATGATTATCGCATTCATGGGGGCGTAAATCCTGATATGAAAAAAGAAGGGCGATGCCTGGTGCAGGTGCGGCGGAGGTTATTTTTTATAGGTGCCGGAATAAGGCGCAATTGTAACACAAATCGTTTTCGGCCGGGAAAATATTGTCAATGAGTGCTTGTCGAATATATTTGCATATCTGGATGACAGCTGTAGGAACAGGCGTTCACTGACTTCAGCGCTGTCTGCTGTTAAAAAAAATGCAAACGATTAATCTGCTCTTTTTAAGGTGAGTAGCCCGGAATTCCCTCCGGCAACAGCTGGCAGGTAAATAATAACAATGGCAAAAGAAAAGCGCGCCCTCTGGCGAAAATGGGGTTGGAAACGTCTGATGGCAGGAATAATCATTCTGGCAATAAGTAGCGTCGCGGCGGGAAAGAATATCGCACCCGATGAGGTACGGACTCGCGATATGATGCGCTGTCAGGATTATCTGCAACTGGACCCGCGCACCTGGACGCCGATGGTGATCTGGTTGATGAACGATCCTTTTTCTCTGCAGCCGCCGGAGTGGACCGACTTTCATGAAGCTGAACTGGTGCTGACGCCGATCCTCACCGAAATCTGCCGCCAGGAGCCAGATGCCTGGCTGACTTCGCTGCGTGAACGGCTCAATTCTTATCAGCAGGTGCGGTCGCTGAATTAAGCGACCGCGGTAAAGCGGCAGGAAAAGTGACTAAGTGTGCAGTCAGCGGCCTTCTCCTGCGCAAAGGCTCAGCAGCGGCCCGCTTTTTTCGACAGGGCGTCGCAGGTTTTGCTCGCTGGCGTCGGGTTGCTGCCGGCACAGATGGCATCCGAGACGGTACTGCCGCCGCCCAGTGGGATCAGCCCGTAAAGTTTCGGCTCGGCGGCTTTTGTCACATAGCATCGATGGCTGGTTTTGCCGATGGTGGCCACAAAATTGGTTTTCACATCCTGCTGCTTCGCATCGGAAATTGTCACCTGTGAAGCATCGACATTAAAAGCAAAGGCGGCGGCCTCTTTCATTTCACTTTCCGTCGCCATTGGCGGTTTAGCTACGCAACCCATTAATAACAGTGCCAGACAGGTACTGATTGATATATCCCGCATTTTCATCATTTCATCCTTTTTGTGAGTCAACGGGTTATATATAAGAGGGGCGAGAGGGGAGTATTGATTTCGATCAGCTGGTGCAGGCTATGGTTATTTTTCAGATATTGACCTGAATTTTAACGAGCCTGGTTGCTGCCGCTGCCGCTGCTGCCGTTTGCTCTCCTGCGTGCCGGCTACCTTCTTTTGCATTCATTTCCCGGCGGCAGAAAAATCTAGTTTTAGCCCAACGCCGACCTCGTTGATTTTGATAAAACGCGCCAGGCTAATCTTAGCCGCAAGATCGGTACAATGGCATGGATAGAGGGAATCTGGGGATAATGCTTTAAGATAATCCCCTGTCTGCGTGAGGCGATCTTCATCGGCATTTTGCAGATGGAATCCGCCAATGACCGACACAATGTGATTCTCTCCGGTAACCTGTTTGGCATATTCGATAATGTTAGCTATTCCCGCGTGAGAACAGCCTGTGACTACCACCAGTCCCTCTTCTGTCTTTATTGCCAACGCAGAATCATCCATAACGTAATCATCAGTGATTTCGCCGTTATCATCCGCCGTTTGGCCTACCGGTGTCAGCATCTCGAATTTATTGTCCCTTGGTATTTGACCAAGAAAGATGATGTTTTCAGTGAGTGGATAAGGTTTTTTGCTGCAAATTTTATCGAAGAAGAGATCATTTTGATCGAATCTGTAGTTGATCCCTATAGATTTTGCATCAAAATACTTTGGGTTTAATGCATCTGGATGGCAAACTAAGTTTATCTTTCTCTCAGGCGTGAAATTTAGGCGATCATAATGTTGGGTTAAATGATTGAGGCCCCAGGTATGATCGTTATGCCCATGCGATAAAACGATACTATCGATGGTGGTTAAATCAATTTGCAACGTTTGCGCATTCTGCAAAAAAACATCCGAATATCCGGTATCGAAAAGGATTTTTTGTCCATCATGCTCAATCAGATAGGATACACCAGGCTCACCGACAAGATACCTGTCAATTAATGTATTATTATCAACCAGAACCGTTAATTGCATCAGCAAATCCTCGATGTTGCGCCAACAATATGAAAAGGAAACTCTTTCTATTATGGACCGGTGTTATGCCACATTCATTGCGGATAAGCAATTCACCAACATTTGGCTTGCACGTTAATGCTGGCTAGCCACCTGCAGGAAAAAGAATGGGCACAGCTAAAAAATTCGCAAAGCCCGCTTCTTGCTTGAGTTAGCTATTAATGCAGACGCGGCAACTATCGTGTCAATGGCAGCGGTGGCAGGGCAATCACTGTCTTTCATTACTGACAACTTAACCTGTCTATGAGTATGCCGGTATTACGCCACGCCCTCGTGGTAGACCGAATGAACGCGACCGTCAGGTCGGGCCGTTCGACATCCACGATCCTGAGGGCTGCAGGGATGGAAATGCGCAATTGCCCGCATCGCTGAACTGACTTGAGAAACGTCGTATCCAGTAGCATTGCTAATGTTGATATATCTTATTTCTATTTGTTATTAATGAATTGTTGACAATATTTAGCTGAACTGATTCAGCTTTATCCCGGCAGGATAAAGTTTTATAAAAATTATGTAGTTAAAATTTAAAGGATTGTAATCAGCTCGCAAGGTAAAAAGATCGTCTGGATTTTATCCGCTATCTTGAAGGGGTTAATAAATCTGCGTTATAAATTGACCGCACTATTTAGAATGAAATGGAAATATCTGAATGCGTTATTCAGATAAATAGTGAAACAAATCTTATTATACTGGTAGCTTCAGGACAGGGTATGTTTATGAAGAATGGAATTATTCTATCAATCGCCGATCGTATCAAAGACGCGCTTCCCATACCAACAGACGAATTCAGGAAAAGGCTTGAAGAGGACTGTTATGTAATATGGAAACTACCGCAATTTTATATCCGGCAAATCACCCAGTCCTCCATCATTCCCGCCTGTACTGATTATATTGAAGCAAAAAATGCAGAGGTACATGGCGCTTATGGTTCTGCCCGCCATTAAAACCAATGGTGAAATCATTCGCAAAGTTCTGTTTGTCACCGTCGGTGCGATGATGGTGACGCTTTCAGTAAAATATTTTACAGGAGTATGAAATGGCAATGGTCAATGAAAATATCGTCATTCGTCTGGCGCAAGACGTAGACATCCCTGAGGTGAAACAATTGCTGGAGCGCTATCACGCTAAAAATCTTGCAGGCGAGCAGCGGGCGAATGGATTTGTCACCACCGATATGACGCAGCAGCAATTAAGCGAACTGAGTTCAGCCGAAAGTGGTGTAGTGATCGCTGTTGATCGTTCATGTAACAAGGTTATTGGCCTGTTGCTCGGCGGATCGTGGGAATTTCTCAGCCCCTGGCCTATGTTTAAATATATGGCAAGTATTCTCAACGAATATCGCTACCAGGGGAAAAAACTGGATGCGGCTAGCTCATATCAGTATGGCCCCATCTGCGTCGCAGAAGAGTATCGTGGTCAGGGCGTGGGCGAGTTGCTGCTTGAGTATCAGCGCAAGGTGTTCGCCCCGCGTTATCCCGTCATCGTTACTTTCGTCAATGTACTGAACCCGCGCTCGTATGCGTTTCATACCCGCAACCAGTTCGAAGACGTCGGTTTCTTTAACTTCAATGGCAATAAGTACCACATGATGGCATTACCGACCTCCTGAGCGTTGGGCTGAAATAGTGCGGTATACCCGGCGGGCGTCTTCGGCGCCTGTCGGCATAAGCGCAGGTCCAGGTTAAGCCGGTGGTTTGCCGATCGCTGTTCTCTTCAGGGAAGGCTGAAAAGGAAAAGGGCCTACGTTTGCACGTAAGCCCTTGATATCTGGTGGCCCCTGTTGGGTTTGAACCAACGACCAAGCGATTATGAGTCGCCTGCTCTAACCACTGAGCTAAGGGGCCGTGGCGAGGGATTATAAAGTAACTGACGGTTGCAATCCAGCGTAAAGCGCGCAGCTGCTGTTTTTATAAACAATGCATTTTCAATCCTTTATAATCATGTTTTAGCCATACAGCCGGAGAAAACATGATTAGCGATATCCTTGCGCCGGGCCTGCGCGTTGTCTTTTGCGGTATCAACCCGGGGAAGTCCTCCGTCCATACCGGCTTTCATTTTGCCCATCCTGGCAATCGCTTCTGGAAGGTCATCCATCAGGCCGGATTCACCGATCGACAGCTCAGGCCGGAAGAGGAGCTGCAGCTGCTGGATACGCGCTGCGGCATCACCATGCTGGTAGAGCGTCCGACGGTGCAGGCCAGCGAGGTCGCCCTGCAGGAGTTGCGCAGCGGCGGCCGTGAGCTGGTGAGGAAGATTGAGGAGTATCAGCCGCAGGCGCTGGCGGTGCTCGGCAAGCAGGCCTTCGAGCTGGCCTTTAACCAGCGCGGCGCGAAGTGGGGGAAACAGGCTATGACCATCGGGACGACCCAGGTCTGGGTGCTGCCCAATCCCAGCGGCTTAAACCGGGCGACGCTCGATAAGCTGATGGCGGCCTATCGTGAACTGGATGATGCCCTGGCGACCCGCGGCCAGTAGCGGAGAGAGGCGACTTTCCCCGGATGGCCACCTGAACGCCATAAAAAAAGCTCCCCGCAGGGAGCTTTTTAACCGGCTGTGGACGATGTCCCGCGACGATTAATCGTCGAGGAAGCTACGCAGCACTTCAGAACGGCTCGGGTGGCGCAGTTTACGCAGCGCCTTCGCTTCGATCTGACGGATACGTTCGCGGGTAACGTCGAACTGTTTACCCACTTCTTCCAGCGTGTGGTCGGTGTTCATGTCGATACCGAAACGCATACGCAGGACTTTCGCTTCACGAGCGGTAAGGCCGGCCAGCACGTCGTGCGTTGCCGCACGCAGGCTCTCGGTGGTCGCGGAATCCAGCGGCAGCTCGAGGGTGGTATCCTCGATGAAATCCCCCAGATGCGAATCTTCATCGTCGCCGATCGGCGTTTCCATGGAGATAGGCTCTTTGGCGATCTTCAGCACCTTACGGATTTTGTCTTCCGGCATCAGCATACGCTCAGCCAGCTCTTCCGGGGTCGGTTCACGGCCCATCTCCTGCAGCATCTGACGGGAGATACGGTTGAGCTTGTTAATGGTCTCAATCATATGCACCGGAATACGGATGGTGCGCGCCTGATCCGCGATGGAGCGGGTGATCGCCTGACGGATCCACCAGGTCGCGTAGGTCGAGAACTTGTAGCCGCGACGGTATTCGAACTTATCAACCGCTTTCATCAGACCGATGTTGCCTTCCTGAATCAGATCGAGGAACTGCAGACCACGGTTGGTGTATTTCTTGGCGATAGAGATAACCAGACGCAAGTTCGCTTCCACCATCTCTTTCTTCGCACGGCGGGCTTTCGCTTCACCGATGGACATGCGACGGTTGATGTCTTTCACCTGTTCGATGGTCAGGCCGGTCTCTTCTTCGATCTGCTGCAGCTTCTGCAGGCCGCGCTGCACGTCTTCTTTCACTTCCAGCAGCTTCTCGGACCACGGCTTGTTCATTGCCACCGCAGCGTTGAACCAGGTTTCGCTGGTTTCGTTGCCGGTGAACAGCGTGATGAAGTTTTTCTTCGGCATTTTGCACTGCTCAACGCACAGCTTCATGATGATACGTTCCTGAGTACGAACGCGATCCATCATGCTGCGCATGCTGTTGACCAGGTAATCGAACTGCTTCGGCACCAGGCGGAACTGCTTGAAGACTTCAGACAGCTTCAGGATCTCTTCCTGCGCGGCGGCATGGCTACGACCTTTGGCTTTGATGGTGTCGCGCGTCAGCTCGTACTGGGTACGCAGCTCGGCGAACTTCTCACGGGCCAGCTCTGGGTCGATGCTGTTGTCGTCATCGCTGTTGTCGTCGGCGTCGTCATCTTCATCTTCGTCTTCGTCGTCATCCATCTCTTCCTGAGACAGCTCGGAGCCAACGTGCGTGGCGGTCGGCGCCATGTCTTCTTCGGCGTTCGGATCGACGAAACCGGTGATCAGATCGGACAGACGGGCTTCTTCCGCTTCGACGCGGTCGTACTGCTCAAGCAGGTAGGTGATCGCTTCCGGGTATTCGGCAACGGAGCACTGGACCTGGTTGATCCCATCTTCGATGCGTTTGGCGATGTCGATTTCGCCTTCACGGGTCAGCAGCTCTACGGTACCCATTTCACGCATGTACATGCGCACCGGGTCGGTCGTGCGTCCGATTTCGGATTCCACGCTGGAGAGCACCTGCGCGGCAGCTTCGGCAGCATCTTCATCCGCGGTGTTTTCGGCAAGCATCAGATCATCGGCATCCGGTGCTTCTTCCATCACCTGAATACCCATGTCGTTGATCATTTGGATGATGTCTTCGATCTGATCGGAATCGACGATATCTTCCGGCAGATGGTCATTGACCTCGGCATAGGTCAGATAGCCTTGCTCCTTACCACGTTGGACAAGAAGCTTCAGCTGTGACTGCGGGTTTTGCTCCATAAGACGGTATCCACACTTAATTCGTTTGATTGGTGTCGGCAGGCGGGCTGTCGACATTTAAAGCGAGGGCGTACTTATATTATTGCCGCTGCGCCTCTGCGCGGCTGTCGGGGGCTTCCCGATCGATACTCGGCACTTAAGCCGTTAAATACTTTTCCTTCACGTTGTTCTGCGTTTTCTTACTGCTTTGATACAACGTGAAGGATATTGTCTGTCATTTATTTTTTCGCCAGCTCCTGGCTGATGGTCCAGAGCTCCCGGCGTTCTTCACTGCTTAAACCGTGTGTGCGATCGCGAGCTATCAACTCTTCCTGTCGCAGTTCCAGCAGTGAATCAAACATATGGTTAAGCGAGTCGGTGAAGGTTTTTTCAGCGATATCTTTATCTGCTATATCGTCCCACATCGACAGTTTTTCAAGGGTTGCAGCCTCTTTTGTGCCGCGATATTGCTCTAAAAGTTGCCCGGTCGTCAGACCAGGCTGCGCCAGACAGCTTTTCACCAACTCGCTGAACAGGCTAAGGCCTGGCATTTTGCGCGAGTCCAGTCCCTCCAGCGGCGGGACTAACGGCGCCAGATCCGGGTTTTGCACCAGCAGTCCTATCAGTATACGCATGGTCGTGCGTTTTAGCTGTGGCGCGGGACGCGGCGCGCCATTTTCAGACTGTTTTGGCATTAAACGTTCAAGCTGTGCGTCATCTAAAATGCCCAGCTTGTTGCCCAGCTCCTGACGCAAGTAGATGCGCAGCGTTTCGCCCGGGACCTGGGTTATCAGCGGCAGCGCCAACGTGCTCAGCTGCGCGCGCCCGTCCGGGGTACTCAGATCGACCTGCGGCAGCAGGCTGTTAAACAAGAACGTGGAGAGCGGCTGAGCCTGCTCCATCCGCGCCTCAAACGCCGCTTTGCCCTCTTTACGCACCAGCGTATCCGGGTCTTCGCCGTCAGGCAGAAACATAAAACGCAGCTGGCGGCCATCGGTCATGTACGGCAGCGCTGTCTCCAGCGCGCGCCAGGCGGCATCGCGGCCGGCCCGGTCGCCGTCGTAGCAGCAGATGACGTTATTGGTCACCCGAAACAGCAGCTGGATATGGTCGGCCGTGGTCGAGGTGCCCAGCGAGGCCACGGCATAGTTGATGTCGTATTGCGCCAGCGCCACGACGTCCATATACCCTTCGACAACCAGCAAACGCGGTGGTTCGGGATTGTCCTGCTGCGCTTCATACAGGCCATACAGCTGACGGCCTTTATGGAATATGTCGGTTTCCGGGGAGTTCAGATACTTCGGCAGGGCATCGCCCAGCACTCGTCCGCCAAACCCAATTACCCGGCCTCGCTTATCGCGGATGGGGAACATCACCCGTTCGCGGAAGCGGTCGTAACTGCGTCCCTGATCGTTGGTGACCAGCATGCCGGCATCAATAAGCGACTGGCGGTTTTCCTGATTGCCGCCAAAACGTTTTAAAACGTTATCCCAACCCGGGGGAGCATAGCCGATGGCAAAGCGCGTAATCACCTCGCTGCTTAACCCCCGTTTTGCCAGGTACTGGCGCGCAGGGTCGGCGGCGGGCTGCATCAGAGACTGTTGGTAAAACGCATTCAGCCCATCCAGTAACTGGTAGAGGTTCTGCCGTTGATGGCGCTCTATCTGGCTGGGTCCGTTGCCTGCTTCATAAGGCACTTCAAGGTTATGCATGGCGGCCAGCTCTTCGACCGTTTCCACGAACTCGAGCTTGTCGTAGTTCATCAGGAAGTCGATAGCATTGCCGTGCGCCCCGCAGCCGAAGCAGTGGTAAAACTGTTTTTCACCGTTGACGGTGAAAGAGGGGGTTTTTTCGTTATGGAACGGACAGCACGCGTGAAAATTTTTGCCCTGCTTTTTCAGCTTTACCCGCGCATCGATCAGATCGACGATGTCGGTTCTGGCAAGCAGATCGCTAATAAATACACGTGGAATTCGTCCAGCCATAAGCCCCGTTATTTCTGATGACTATAAACGAAAATAAGCCGCGCATTCCTTTCGGAAGCACGGCCTTACAACTACAACTCGGTCTGAATTGAGAGCGTCGCTCTCAACAGATTAGTACAGACGAGTACGGCGTGCGTTTTCGCGAGCCAGTTTCTTCGCGTGACGTTTCACTGCAGAAGCTTTAGCGCGCTTACGTTCGGTAGTCGGTTTTTCATAGAACTCACGACGACGAACTTCCGCCAGAACACCTGCTTTTTCGCAGGAACGCTTGAAGCGACGCAGAGCTACGTCGAACGGCTCGTTTTCACGTACTTTAATTACCGGCATGTGCCTCTCACCTTTGATTAATTCGGTTTGCCGCTGGCCGCAATGCCAGCTTATTTCAAAATGGTGCGGAATTTTACTGCAACTACTGCTGCTTTGTAAAGCACCGGCGCCTTTTTTGAAAGGGACTTTTATAAGGGTGAGGAGTATACACGAAGAGAGCACCAGGGGTGAGCAAAGTTTTACATCGCCGGTCATTGGACCTACACTGCGCGGTATTGAAGCGAGGTAAAACAACTCATGCGTGTACTGGGCATTGAAACATCCTGCGATGAAACCGGCATCGCGATTTATGACGACCAGCAAGGTCTGTTAGCCAACCAACTGTATAGTCAGGTGAAACTGCATGCGGACTACGGCGGCGTGGTGCCGGAGCTGGCATCGCGCGACCACGTGCGCAAAACGGTGCCGCTGATCCAGGCGGCGCTGAAAGAAGCCGGTCTGACGGCGAAAGATATCGACGCCGTCGCCTATACGGCGGGTCCTGGCCTGGTCGGCGCGCTGCTGGTCGGGGCGACCGTTGGCCGGTCGCTGGCCTTCGCCTGGAACGTGCCGGCGATCCCGGTACACCATATGGAAGGGCACCTGCTGGCGCCGATGCTGGAAGATAACCCACCGGCGTTCCCGTTCGTCGCGCTGCTGGTTTCCGGCGGCCACACCCAGTTGATTAGCGTCACTGGTATTGGTCAGTACGAACTGCTGGGCGAGTCGATTGACGATGCGGCGGGCGAAGCCTTTGATAAGACGGCGAAACTGCTGGGACTGGATTATCCCGGCGGGCCGATGCTGTCGAAAATGGCCGCTCAGGGCACCGAAGGCCGCTTTGTCTTCCCGCGGCCGATGACCGACCGCCCGGGGCTCGATTTCAGCTTCTCAGGCCTGAAAACTTTCGCCGCCAACACCATTCGTAATAATGGCGACGATGAGCAAACCCGCGCCGACATCGCCCGGGCATTTGAGGATGCGGTCGTCGATACGCTGATGATTAAATGTCGCCGCGCGCTGGAGCAAACCGGCTTTAAGCGTCTGGTGATGGCGGGAGGCGTGAGCGCCAACCGTACCCTGCGGGCGAAGCTGGCGGAGATGATGCAAAAACGCGGCGGCGAGGTGTTCTACGCCCGCCCTGAGTTCTGTACTGACAACGGCGCGATGATCGCCTACGCCGGCATGGTGCGTCTGCAAACCGGCGCCAAAGCCGAGCTCGGCGTGACGGTTCGCCCGCGCTGGCCGCTGGCCGAGCTGCCTGCCGCCTAACGCATCCTGAAACAGGCCGACGTCACGTCGGCCTGCCTTGCTGACTACTCCATACTTTTACACAGCGAGCAGATGGCTCCCTGATGCTTGTGTGAGTGCATCACATCCGGGCGCTCGTACTCTTCCTCACAGCTAACGCATTGATACACGGTGGTGGAGGCGTTCCCCGCCGCGTCATAGCGCGGCTCGGCGATGCCGTCATCCACCTGCTTAATATAGTAGCGCCCGCGGGTAAGGAGTCCCATCAGCGGGGTCATGACAAAGGCGACGACCAGCGCAATCAGCGGCGAGAACGGCGCCAGCGTCGCGCCCAGCAGGCCGAAGAAGGCGCAGATCGACAGCCCGGCGGCCAGACCAAAGGAGACCACGCCCACCGGGTTAACGTTGTAGATCATGCCGCGACGATACTCCGGCTGCGCCGGGGCCAGCTTGAGCAAGCCTTTATTAAAGGTGATGTCGGTCGCCACCACCACGACCCAGGCGATGGCGAAGTTGGAGTAAAAGCCGAGGATCCACGACAAGGCGCTGAACATATCGCCTTCCATCAGCGCCAGGGCAATCGCCAGGTTGACCACCACAAAAATAATCCGTCCCGGATAGCGTTTGGTGGTGCGGGTCCAGGCGCTGGTCCACGCCAGCGAGCCTGAATAGGCATTGGTGACATTAATTTTGATCTGCGAGATCACCACCAGCACCACCGCCAGCGTCAGGGCCAGCCAGCCGGGCACCAGGTTATCGAAGACGCTGACGAACTGCTGCACCGGTTCGGTATTGTGCACCGCCGGGAAACGGGTCAACAGATAGAAGCCGAGGAAGGCGCCGATGATCTGTTTGATCGCGCCTAACACCACCCAGCCCGGGCCGGCGGAAAAGACCGCCAGCCACCAGCTTTTACGGTTCTCCGCGGTCTTAGGCGGCATAAAGCGCAGGTAATCAATTTGCTCGCCAATCTGCATGATCAGCGACAGGCATACCCCGGCGCCGAGCATGATGGCGGTGATATCCACCGTCGACGCGCTGTTTTTACCGGCGAAATGCAGGAAGCCGTCCACCAGCTGCGGATCTTTGACAATCAGCCACACCACCGGCACCACCATCAGCACCAGCCACAGCGGGGTGGTCCATACCTGCAGGCGGGTCAGGGCTTTCATGCCATAGACCACCAGCGGGAGCACCATCAGGGTGGCGATCAGATACCCCATCCACAGCGGGATCCCGAGGCCCACCAGCAGCCCCTGGGCCATGATCGAGCCTTCGAGGGCGAAGAAGATAAAGGTGAAGCCGGCAAAAATAATGCTGGTGATCACCGAGCCGAAATAGCCGAAGCCGGCGCTGCGGGTGATCAGGTCAAGGTCAATGTTGTAGCGCGCGGCGGTGATCGCCAGCGGAATGCCGGTGAGGAAGATCACCAGCGCCGCCACCAGGATCGAATAGATGGCGTTGCTGGTGCCCCAGGCCATACCGATGCTGGCGCCGATGGAAAAGTCGGCCAGGTAGGCGATGCCGCCCAGCGCCGTGACCGCGACGACGCCCGGTCCCCAGCGGCGGAAGCTCAGCGGGGCATAACGTAAGGTGTAATCTTCTAAGGTTTCCCGGGAGCCGGAAGTCCGCGTTGTCGCAGGTAATTCAGGGTTGAGATCCAGTGATGACATAGTCATTCCTTAATGGTTAGGCATGACTTGAATTAGCAAACCTTATGCCATATTGCAGGGCAGGCGTGGCGGGGAGGGTGGTGCAGGGTGATAGAAGAGAGAGCAGGGGTTGCACCATCCGGACGCGCCTGCGCCCGGCTGGTGCAACAGGCCTATTTGCCGAGCATGCCTTTGTCTTCGAGGAAGGCGATAATGGTGCTCAGGCCGTCGCCCTGCTTCAGGTTGGTGAAGGTCCATGGGCGATCGCCGCGCATACGCTGGGTATCGCTCGCCATCACCTCCAGCGACGCGCCCACATAGGGGGCAAGGTCGGTTTTATTGATCACCAGGAAATCGGATTTGGTGATCCCCGGCCCGCCTTTGCGCGGGATCTTTTCCCCTTCGGCCACATCGATGACGTAGATGGTCAGATCCGCCAGCTCCGGGCTGAAGGTGGCGCTCAGGTTGTCGCCGCCGCTTTCCACGAAGATAAGGTCGAGGTTACCGAACTTTTCACTCAGCGCTTCCACGGCGGCGAGGTTCATTGAGGCATCTTCGCGGATCGCCGTATGCGGGCAGCCGCCGGTTTCCACACCGACGATGCGTTCAGGCGCCAGCGCGCCCGCTTCGGTGAGGATGCGCTGATCTTCTTTGGTATAGATGTCGTTAGTGACCACCGCCAGCTGCCAGGTATCACGCATCGCTTTGCACAGCGCTTCCAGCAGAGCGGTTTTACCGGAGCCGACCGGGCCGCCGACGCCGACGCGCAGCGGGTGTTTATAAGAGTTCATGGCTTCTCCTAGGAACGGAATAATCGAGAGTATTGGGTTTCATGCCGGGCCGAGGCGATAGCGGCGAGCGGGGTGGCCGATCCGATATCGCCGTCCGGCGCGGCCAGCGCGCGGGGCATCTCGGCCGCGTAGTGGTCGCAAAGACGTAAAATCAGCTGCTGGGCGGCCTGCTGACCGAAGGGCACCAGCTTGACGCCGGCCATCACGGCGCTCTCAATCCAGCTGTAGCCCAGGCTGAGGGCCATCTCGGGCAGTGCGATGCGCCAGCGCACGCCGAGCCAGGCCATCCCGGCGAGCTGGCTTTGCTGGCACAGCGTGCGCCACGTCGGCGGACAGTCCGGCTGCCAGTCGCTCAGCAGACGGGCAAACGCCGCGCCGCGGTTGCGCTCTTCCTCCCGCAGTTCACGAGTTTCCCGGCAGGCCAGCAGATAGGCGGTCCAGCGCTGGGCCGCAGCGATATCGCCTTGTTCGCAGGCGCGGTACAGGCGGGCGAACAGCGGCAGGTCAACGGTAAAAAAGCCTTCCGTCATCTGGCGTCGCTGCCAGCGCTCGAAGGCCGCGACGTCCGGCACCCAGCCGGCTTCCACAGCCCACTCCAGCCCCTGGGACCAGCTGTAACCGCCTATCGGCAGGTTGCTGCTGGCCAGCTGCATCAGCCGCAGGCGTTGTTCCGCTGTCGACATGTTAGTGGCTGTGAGCGTGGTGGGCATGATGATGACCGTGGCTTTCGCTGGCGTAAGCGCCGGCTTCCGGCTCGAACGGCAGCTGGCCAAAGGTCACCGTCAGGCCGAACTGGCGCAGCATGTCGTCCAGCACGTGATCGTGATGGTAGCGCAGCTCGCCCGGCATGATCTGCAGCGGCACGTGACGGTTGCCGAGGTGGTAGCAGGCCTTCGCCAGCATAAACGGATCGTCGCAGCGCACTACCGACACCCCTTCATCAGCGGCAATCACCTGCACAAACTCGGTGCCTTCTTCGTTGCTGAGCACATCGCCGCCGCGCAGCAGCAGGCCGCGGGGCAGCAGCAGACCGGCTTCCCGGCCATCGTTGAGGGTGACCTTAACCCGGCTTTTGACGCGAACGTCAATCGGCAGCGTAACGCTGGCGGTCGCGGCGGCGGGGGTCTCCAGACGTTGAGTTAAATAAAGCATCCGCTCTCCTTAAAACAGAAAATATCGTTGCGCCATCGGCAGAACGTCTGCCGGCTCGCTGGTGATGAGTTCGCCATCCACCCGCACCTCATAAGTCTGCGCGTCGACGGTGATGTTAGGCTGCAGGCTGTTGTGCACCATGTCGGCTTTCTGCACCGTACGGCAGCCTTTTACCACGGCGATCGCGCTGCGCAGGTTCAGCCGTTCGGCAACGCCGTTGTCCGCCGCCGCCTGCGACAGGAAGGTGAGGCGGCAGTGATGGCGGGCGCTGCCCAGGGCGCCAAACATCGGACGGTAGTGCACCGGCTGCGGGGTCGGAATCGAGGCATTGATATCGCCCATCGGCGCGATGGCGATCATGCCGCCTTTGATCACGGTGGCCGGTTTCACACCAAAGAAGGCTGGTGACCAAACCACGAGGTCCGCCAGCTTACCCACCTCAATGGATCCGACTTCGTGCGCGATGCCGTGGGTCAGCGCCGGGTTGATAGTGTATTTGGCGATGTAGCGCTTCACACGGAAGTTGTCGTTATCCCCGGTCTCTTCCGCCAGCGCTCCGCGCTGCACCTTCATGCGGTGCGCCACCTGCCAGGTGCGGAGGACCACTTCCCCGACGCGACCCATGGCCTGCGAATCGGAGGAGGTGAGCGAGAAGGCGCCGAGGTCGTGCAGCACGTCTTCCGCGGCGATGGTTTCCCGGCGAATGCGCGATTCGGCAAAGGCCACGTCCTCAGCAATGTCCGGGTCCAGATGGTGGCAGACCATCAGCATATCGAGATGTTCATCGATGGTGTTGAGGGTGTAGGGCAGCGTTGGGTTGGTGGACGACGGTAAAATGTTCGGGTGGGCGCAGGCGGTGATGATGTCCGGCGCATGGCCGCCGCCGGCCCCTTCGGTATGGAAGGTGTGAATAGTGCGCCCGCCGATGGCGGCGAGGGTGTCTTCCACAAAACCGGACTCATTGAGGGTGTCGCTGTGCAGGGCGACCTGAATATCCATTTCATCGGCGACGGTTAACGCACAGTCGATCGCCGCCGGCGTGGCGCCCCAGTCCTCGTGGATTTTCAGGCCAATGACGCCCGCCGCCACCTGCTCGCGCAGGGCATCCGGCTGAGAAACGTTGCCCTTGCCCAGCAGGCCGATATTGACCGGCAGGCTGTCGGCCGCCTGCAGCATGCGTGAGATATACCACGGGCCCGGAGTACAGGTGGTGGCGTGGGTGCCTGCGGCCGGGCCGGTGCCGCCGCCGACCATGGTGGTCACGCCGGAGACCAGCGCCTCTTCCGCCTGTTGCGGACAGATCCAGTGAATATGGGTATCGATCCCGCCGGCGGTGACGATCTTGCCTTCGGCGGCAATCACTTCCGTCGCGGCGCCGATGGGGATGGTGACGTTGGGCTGGATATCGGGATTACCGGCTTTGCCGATGGCGAAGATCCGCCCGTCCTTCACGCCGATATCGGCCTTGACGATCCCCCTGTGATCAACGATCAGCGCGTTGGTGAGCACCAGGTCGACACAGTCGGCGGCCAGCATCTGTCCCTGACCCATCCCGTCGCGGATCACTTTGCCGCCGCCGAATTTGACCTCTTCTCCGTAGGTGGTCAAATCATCTTCCACCTCGATCCACAGCTCGGTATCGGCCAGGCGCACCTTGTCGCCGACGGTGGGGCCGAACATATCGGCATAGGCCTGGCGTGAAATATTACTCATCGTTTGCCTCCAGAGGGCCCATGACCTCGCCGCGGAAGCCGAAGACAGCGCGGTGACCGGCGAAGGCCACCAGCTCGACCTCGCGTTTCTGGCCGGGTTCAAAACGTACCGCCGTGCCGGCCGGGATATTCAGACGATAGCCAGTGACCTGCTGACGGTCGAACTTCAGCGCCGGGTTGACCTCGGCGAAATGGTAGTGCGAACCGACCTGAATCGGTCGATCGCCGTGGTTCTCAACGACCACGCGGCAGGTCGCCCGGCCGGTATTCAGGGCTATCTGACCGGGCTTAACGTGATATTCACCGGGGATCATGGCGCTACCTCAGATTATCGGGTTGTGAACGGTGACCAGCTTCGAACCGTCCGGAAAGGTGGCTTCGACCTGGATATCCGGGATCATTTCCGGGACGCCCTCCATCACCTGCTCGCGGGTCAGGACGTGACGGCCTTCCTCCATCAGTGAGGCCACGCTTTTGCCGTCGCGGGCGCCTTCCATAATAAAGGCGCTGATGAGGGCCACGGACTCCGGATAGTTGAGCTTCAGGCCGCGGGCCAGGCGGCGTTCCGCCACCAGCGCGGCGGTAAACAGCAACAGCTTGTCTTTTTCTCGGGGGGTCAGTTCCATAACGTTCTCTTAAGTCAGCCAGATTCGGGGAAGTACGGGGGATTTGCCGGTGAGATGAGGGCGCAGAAACTGCCAGACGTCGCGCATCACCTGTTGGCAAATCAGATTATCGTCACTGAGGAAACGCACCGTCAGCAGGCGGTCGGTCAGGCTGGCGCCAGCGTAGAGACCGAGCGGCGCCAGCGCGTCGCGCACCCCGTCGAGCAGGGCATCGGTAGCCGGATAGCACAGCAAAGTGCCGACCCAGGGACGTTCGGCGACGCTGGACAGCTCTCCCTCCTGCAGGTGCAGGCGCTCAACCAGCAGCGGTATCTCATCCACCCACACTTCCAGCCGGTTGCTGAGGGTGCCGTGGCTGAAGGTTTCACCAATCACCGGGCGGCCAAGGCAGAGTAGATCCCATGCCAGCAGCGTGCTGGAGGCGCAAAGATGAAAGGTGGTGGACAGCCGGGCATTGGCCCCGGGAAAGAAGATGGCATCCTGCGGGAGCCACTCCAGGGTCGTCTGCGGGGCGAGGGTCAACTGCTGGCGCAATAGCGCTTGCGCACCGCTGCTGCGGTAAAACTTGCTGGCGCCAGGCATGGTTATCAGCGTATGGCAGCCGGGGTCAAGATGGGCGCTAATTGTCAGCTCATCACCGCCGACGATGCCACCGGGCGGGTGAAGCAGATAGAGGTGACAGGTCTCTTCTTCCGGGTAAAACGGGCGCTGGACGGTCAGCGGGCCGACGTGTTGGGCGCTGGCGAGAACGGTCTTGCCTCCGGCCTGCTGAAAGCGGAGATCCAGCGTAGCCTGCCAGCCTTTTTTGAGTGGTGGTAACACGGTGCCGTGCAATGTTGCGCCCCTGCAAAATCAAGATAAAACAGCAGCAATGAGTATTGATCGGCGGGAGTTTATCCCGGTCATACGAAACGCTTATGTCATTCGTTACCCGGCGCGTCGCGACGGGCGCGAGGGGAAAGCGGTATAACCGCTCCGGATTATTCACCCGGATAATCTTTGCCGTCAATATCCTTATCCGCTGACTGGCCGCGGCGGATAAAGCGGGAGGGCGGGCCCGTCCCCGATGCCAGCAGGCGGCGGAACTTTTGCTTTTAGTTGCCGATAACGCGTTGTTATAAAAGGGGGATGCGGCGATTACCGCGTATCATGACGACGTGGAGCAAAAGTGCGGGTGAGATGGGCAAACAGGCCCGGGGATCCTCCCGGCAGACGGGGCCGGGAGGGGAGATTATTTCTGCTCTGGCGCTTTTTTCTTCTTCATCCGGGTCCAGATTTTGCTCTCCTGGCGGCGCCACAGACGCTGAATGTTGTCGTGATGGCGCAGGAGGATCAGGCAGGAGAGCATCGACACCGGAAAAGTGTACTGCGGTTTAAACCACCAGACGTAGAAAGGCGCGATAAGCGCGCTGACGATAGCGCCAAGGGATGAGTAGCCGCTGAGCAGGATGGTCAGCAGCCAGGTCCCGGCCATCACCCCGGTCAGATCGAGACCGATGGGGGCGATAGCGCCGAAGGCCGTGGCGACGCCTTTACCGCCGCGGAAATGAAAGAAGACTGGCCAGATATGGCCCACGCAGGCGGCAATCGCCACTAACCCCAGCCAGAACGGCGTAAGGCCCAGCGCCCAGGCGCCCCACACCGGGAGCATGCCCTTCAGCACATCAAAAATAAGTACCGCTACGGCCGCCCCTTTTCCGCCAATTCGTAGTACGTTAGTGGCCCCGGGGTTGCCTGAGCCGCTGTCGCGTGGGTCGGGCAGGCCAGCAAGGCGACATACCAGAATGGCGCTGGAAATGGAGCCGCAGAGGTAGGCGAGGAGTACCAGTCCAGGCGCGATTGCACTCATAACGCTGTTCCGTTTTGAAAATGTCGTTGTATTCTCTGCATCTGTGGATAATACGCATAATTCGCCGGAAGTGGTATCCGGTTTAGCTAAAAAGCAGGCAGGGCGTGATGGATATTGTATTTATAGAGCAACTTTCGGTAATCACCACCATTGGTGTTTATGACTGGGAACAAACCATTGAGCAGAAGCTGGTGTTCGATATCGAAATTGCATGGGATAACCGCAAGGCGGCCGCCAGCGATGATGTCAGCGACTGCCTCAGCTATGCTGATATCAGCGAGCGAGTGATCGCGCATGTGGAGGGGGGAAAATTCGCGTTAGTGGAGCGGGTGGCGGAAGAAGTGGCCGACCTGCTGCTGGAAACATTCCAGTCGCCATGGGTGCGTATTAAAGTCAGCAAACCTGGCGCCGTGGCCCGCGCGGCAAATGTCGGTGTGATTATTGAACGTGGCCTTAATCTGAAACAAAACTTTTCAGGTCATACTTGTTAAACAAATTGCGTTTATACCGGTCATAGCATCCGGTCATCAGGCAATTTTACTGGCGATGTCCTTCCAGAACGGTGGACGAATCCGTGTGTACTTCCTGTACGCTGCGGATTACGCGCGCTCTGGCTGTTGGGTTGCGCCTGTTGATCGATAATGTGTTCCAGGTTTTTTTCATTTTACTTTTTAAAGGGTTTAATTGAATGAGCGATATACACTCGCTGCTGGTGGCGGCAATATTGGGTGTGGTTGAGGGGTTGACAGAGTTTTTACCTGTTTCCAGTACCGGTCATATGATTATTGTTGGTCACCTGCTGGGGTTTGAAGGTGATACGGCAAATACCTTTGAAGTGGTTATTCAGCTAGGCTCGATACTCGCCGTAGTGGTGATGTTCTGGCGTCGTTTGTTCGGTCTGATCGGCATCCATTTCGGCAGGCCGCCGGAGCATGAAGGCAAAGGCAGCGGTCGCTTGTCGCTTATCCATATCCTCCTCGGCATGATCCCCGCAGTGGTGCTGGGGCTGATTTTCCACGACACCATTAAATCCTTATTTAACCCGGTAAACGTGATGTACGCCCTGATTGTCGGCGGCGTATTGCTGATTGCGGCGGAAGTACTCAAGCCGAAACAGCCGCGCGCGGTCGGGATTGACGATATGACCTATCGTCAGGCGTTTGTCATCGGCTGCTTTCAGTGTCTGGCGCTGTGGCCGGGGTTCTCGCGCTCGGGGGCGACTATCTCCGGCGGCATGCTGATGGGCGTCAGCCGCTACGCGGCGTCGGAGTTCTCTTTCCTGCTGGCGGTACCGATGATGATGGGCGCCACCGTGCTGGACGTCTACAAGAGCATCGGCTTCCTGAACATGGGCGATGTGCCGATGTTTGCCGTCGGCTTCGTGATGGCGTTTATCGTGGCGCTGATTGCGATTAAAACCTTCCTGCAGCTGATCAAGCGGATCTCGTTTATCCCGTTCGCTATCTACCGCTTTATCGTGGCGGCAGCCGTTTACGTGGTCTTCTTCTAAGACCAGTGCCCTCAGCCTTGCGGCTGGGGGCAACGCTGTTCCTTCCACTGCGCCACCGCAGCAATTCTCCGCCGCGTCAGCTCTTCGCGAATTTCCGCCCCTTTAAAGCCCGCCGCCACTACCTCTTTGGTGGAGACAGACTGCGCCACTTCCCAGGCCTCCAGAAGCAGGCGCCCTTGCGGGTAATCGCTGGCCTCGAAACCGGTGCGTCCGCGGACGTCGGCTTCGCTGGTGAGGGCGATCTGCTGCACGCGCTGCGGTTTGCGCCAGGCGTCAATGCTGTCGAAGAGTTTGACGAGGGTTTTCGGCTGCAGGATCGGCAGGGTGTGGATCAAGTCATGGTACTCCGCCACCAGTTTCGCGAGATCGCGGATATCGTTTGGCACCCGCAGACGCGCGCAGATCTGTTCTACCAGCTTGACGCCCGCCGGGCCATGGCCGTGGTGACGCGGCCAGAGCGCTTTCGGCGTCAGTCCTTTACCGAGGTCATGACACAGGGTGGCGAAACGCACGTCGACATCCGGCGACAGCATCGCGGCCATCGTGACGGTCATCAGGGTGTGCAGGCCGGTATCGATTTCCGGGTGCCACTTCGCCGGGGCCGGCACGCCGTACAGCGCGTCAATTTCCGGAAACAGCACCTTAAGAGCCTGGCAGTCGCGCAGCGTCTGGAAAAAGACCTGCGGATTGCGGGTGGTTAACGCGCTTTCCGTCTCTTTCCACACCCGCTCCGGCGTTAAATGCGCCAGCTCACCGGCCTCAACCATCGCATGCATCAGGGCCTGGGTTTCTTCGGCAATGCGAAAGCCCAGATGCGCATAGCGGGCAGCAAAGCGCGCCACACGCAGCACGCGCAGCGGATCTTCGCTAAAGGCGGGAGAGACATGGCGCAGCAGGCGCAGGCGAAGATCGTTTTGCCCGCCGTAGGGGTCGATGATCGTGCCATCGGCATCCTGGGCGAGGGCGTTGACCGTCAGGTCGCGGCGCAGCAGATCGGCTTCGAGGGTCACGTCCGGGGCGGCATAGCAGGTAAAACCGGTATAGCCCGCGCCGGATTTGCGCTCGGTACGGGCCAGGGCATACTCCTCCCGGCTTTGCGGATGGAGGAACACGGGAAAGTCGCGGCCTACCTGTTGGTAGCCCGCGTCAAGCATCTGTTGCGGGGTGGCGCCCACCACCACCCAGTCTCGGTCTTTGACCGGCAGCCCTAATAGCGCATCGCGCACCGCACCGCCGACCAGATAGCTCTTCACGCCCGATTCTCCCGTATCTGTTTTTCGCAAGATGATACGTAAGTCTGGCAGAGAAGACGAATTAGTTCATCCACCGGTCTTTACGTTTGCGGCTTGGCACCAGATGCGGCAGCACCAGACCCAGCAGCAGACCGACGCCGAGCACGCCGCCGCCGTACATGAACCACTGCATGATAATGGTGCGCTGTTTGTCATCAAGCTGCAGATTCGCCGCATTCACCTTCTTCTGCGCGACCACCAGCTCGTTTTTCAACTTCTGGTTCTCGTCCTTCAGCGCGTTAATCGCGCTGTCGCTGCCGGCGACTTTCTTCTGCATATCCGCCGTGCGCTGGTTCCAGGTGGCGTCGATGTTGTTCAGCTTATCGGTCAGCGTTTTGACCTGGTTTTCCAGATCCGGGACGCGGGTGCGCAGGCTGGGCTCATTGCTCAGCTCTTTCAACGGGATCCAGGCGGTACGGCCATTGCTGTCGCGGACCTGCGCGTAACTGGTGCTGTCGTTCGTTTGCAGCACCGACACTTCTTCCCCGGCGTTGATGGTGCCGACCAGACGATAATTATCGCCCGGGCCGCTGCGAACCCAGGTGTTCAGCTCATCGGAAACGTAGCGCTTTTCTTCTGCGTGAACCGCCGTAGCGGCGCTAAGCGCGAGCAAAGTAAAAGTAATCAGGCGTAATTTTGGCATCAGGTCATCGTTTGGTCATAAAAAGTGGAACGATAGTAGAGGCATCGCCAGAGCGACGCAAAGTTTTCCACCACAATCGGAATCATCCAGGAGGTGGCCCGGCAAAAAGCGCGTTGCATGGCGATTCGCCGCAAAATACTATCTACTGACAAAAAATATCGTCGTAAGTTCGCCGCAATTTGTCGGCGCAGCACAGAAGCGGAAGAATTCAGTCATGGCTCAAGAAATCGAACTCAAGTTTATCGTCGCTCAGAATGGGGTAGAGACGCTGCGCGAGCAGCTCAATGCGCTCGAGGCGAAACATACGCCTGCGGGCCAGTTACTGAACATTTATTACGAAACCGCCGATAACTGGCTGCGTCGTCACGATATGGGGCTGCGCATCCGCGGCGACCAGGGGCGTTATGAAATGACGCTGAAAATTGCCGGCCGGGTGGTAGGGGGGCTGCACCAGCGTCCGGAATACAATATCCCACTGGATAAACCGGAGCTGGCGCTTGAGCGCCTGCCGGCGGAGGTCTGGCCGCAAGGCGAGCTCCCGGCCGCGCTGGCGGAGCATGTCCAGCCGCTGTTCAGCACTGATTTTGCTCGTGAACGTTGGGTGATACAGGAAGGGAATAGTGAGATTGAGATCGCCCTCGATCGCGGCGAAGTGAAGGCTGGCGAACATCAGGAGCCGATCTGCGAACTGGAGCTGGAGCTGCTTGCCGGGGAGACTGCCGATCTGCTGCGCCTTGCGCACCGTCTGCTGGAGAGCGGCGTCCTGCGTCAGGGGAGCCTGAGCAAAGCCGCGCGCGGGTATCATCTGGCGCAAGGCAATGGCGAGCGTCCCGTCACCTCGCTGACGGTGCTGGCGGTGGCGGCGAAGGCCAGCGTGGAGCAAGGGCTGGAGGCGGCGCTGGAGAGCGCCCTGGCGCACTGGCTGTATCACGACGAAGTATGGCTGCGCGGCAATGCGAAAGCCAAAGCGGAAATCCTGCTGGCGTTAGCCCGCGTGCGCCATACCCTCGTGCTGTTCGGCGGCATCGTGCCGCGTAAGGCGACCACCCAGCTCCGCGCGTTGCTGAACGACGCCGAAGCCGTTCTGCTGGCCGCGGACACCGCCGACGAGGCGTTATTCCGCACCGAGGTCGTCGGCGCCAAACTGGCCCTGACTGAATGGCTGGTCCAGCGCGGCTGGCGTCCGTTCCTCAACGAGGCGGGAGAGAAAAAAATAGCCGGATCGTTCAAACGGTTTGCCGATATTAACCTCTCGCGGGTGGCAGCCGAGCTGCGCGGCGCCGTGCAGCATCTGGCGGTCGAAGATGCCGCCGACCAGTTGCCGAAGCTGTCCCGTGACATCGACAGCGTCCAGCTGCTGGCGGGCGCCTATGGCGACGCCGTCGCGCCGTGGCTGGAGAACTGGCAGGAGCTTCACCGTGCAATAGCACATGACGATCGCAGCGTCTTTGAATATTTCCGTCGCCAGGCGCTGGCTGCCGAGCCGTTCTGGCTGCATAGTGGAAAACGATAATTTCAGGCCAGGGAGCCCTTATGATGCCGCTTTCTCCGCAATTACAGCAGCACTGGCAGACGGTCGCTGACCGTCTGCCAGCGGATTTTCCCGTTGCCGAACTGAGCCCACAGGCCAGGTCGGTAATGGCGTTCAGCGATTTTGTCGAACAGAGTGTGATCGCCCAGCCGGGCTGGCTGAATGAGCTTGCGGACTCCTCGCCGGAGGCGGAAGAGTGGCGGCATTACGAGGCCTGGCTGCAGGATCGTCTGCAGGCAGTCACTGACGAAGCGGGGTTGATGCGAGAGCTGCGTCTCTTCCGCCGCCAGATGATGGTCCGCATCGCCTGGGCGCAGGCGCTGTCGCTGGTGAGCGAAGAAGAGACCCTGCAGCAGCTGAGCGCCCTGGCGGAGACCCTGATTGTCGCCGCCCGCGACTGGCTATACACCGCCTGCTGTAAGGAGTGGGGAACGCCATGCAATGCCGAGGGCCAGCCGCAGCCGCTGCTGATCCTCGGGATGGGAAAGCTGGGCGGCGGCGAGCTGAACTTCTCTTCCGATATCGATCTGATCTTTGCCTGGCCTGAGCATGGCGCCACCCGCGGCGGCCGCCGCGAGCTGGATAACGCCCAGTTCTTTACCCGTCTGGGGCAGCGGCTGATCAAGGCCCTTGACCAGCCGACGCAGGACGGCTTTGTCTATCGGGTTGACATGCGCCTGCGGCCGTTTGGCGACAGTGGGCCGCTGGTACTCAGTTTTGCGGCGCTGGAAGATTATTACCAGGAGCAGGGTCGGGACTGGGAACGCTATGCGATGGTGAAAGCGCGGATCATGGGGGATAACGACGACGTGTACGCCAGCGAGTTGCGCGCGATGCTCCGTCCTTTCGTCTTCCGCCGTTATATCGACTTCAGCGTGATCCAGTCGCTGCGTAACATGAAAGGCATGATCGCCCGCGAAGTGCGGCGTCGCGGGCTGAAAGACAACATCAAGCTCGGCGCCGGCGGGATCCGTGAAATTGAGTTTATCGTTCAGGTCTTTCAGCTGATCCGCGGTGGTCGCGAACCTGCACTGCAGCAGCGCGCCCTGCTGCCGACGCTGGCGGCGATTGATGAGCTACATCTGCTGCCGGAAGGCGACGCGGCGCTGCTGCGCGAGGCCTATCTGTTCCTGCGCCGGCTGGAAAACCTGCTGCAAAGCATCAACGATGAACAGACCCAGACCCTGCCGCAGGATGAACTTAACCGCGCCAGGCTGGCGTGGGGGATGCATACCGAAGACTGGGAGACGCTGAGCGCGCAGCTGGCGAGCCAGATGGCCAACGTGCGGCGAGTGTTTAATGAACTGATCGGCGATGATGAGGATCAGTCCCCGGATGAGCAACTGGCCGAGTACTGGCGCGAGCTGTGGCAGGATGCGCTGGAAGAAGATGACGCCAGCCCGGCGCTGGCGCATTTAAACGATACCGACCGCCGTAGCGTGCTGGCGCTGATTGCCGATTTTCGTAAAGAGCTGGATCGGCGCACCATCGGCCCGCGCGGCCGCCAGGTGCTGGATCAGCTGATGCCGCATCTGCTGAGCGAAATCTGCTCGCGTGCCGATGCGCCGCTGCCTCTGGCGCGGATCACGCCGCTGTTGACCGGGATCGTCACCCGTACCACCTATCTTGAGCTGCTGAGCGAATTCCCCGGCGCGCTGAAGCACCTGATCACGCTCTGCGCGGCGTCGCCGATGGTCGCCAGCCAGCTGGCGCGCCACCCGCTGCTGCTGGATGAGCTGCTGGATCCCAACACCCTCTATCAGCCGACGGCGACCGATGCCTATCGCGACGAGCTGCGCCAGTACCTGCTGCGCGTGCCGGAAGAGGATGAAGAGCAGCAGCTGGAGGCGTTGCGCCAGTTTAAGCAGGCGCAGCAGCTGCATATCGCGGCGGCGGATATCGCTGGCACCCTGCCGGTGATGAAGGTCAGCGATCACTTAACCTGGCTTGCCGAAGCGATCCTCGACGCGGTGGTGCAGCAGGCATGGGGGCAGATGGTCGCTCGCTACGGCCAGCCGACCCACCTGCACGATCGCCAGGGTCGCGGCTTCGCCGTTGTCGGCTACGGTAAGCTCGGCGGCTGGGAGCTGGGCTACAGCTCCGATCTCGATCTGGTGTTCCTCCATGACTGCCCGGCGGAGGTGATGACCGACGGCGAGCGGGAGATTGACGGCCGTCAGTTCTACCTGCGGCTGGCCCAGCGGATCATGCACCTGTTCAGCACCCGCACCTCGTCCGGTATTCTCTACGAAGTGGACGCCCGGCTGCGTCCTTCTGGCGCGGCGGGGATGCTGGTCACCACCGCCGACGCGTTTGCTGACTATCAGCAGAACGAAGCCTGGACGTGGGAACATCAGGCGCTGGTGCGCGCCCGCGTGGTCTATGGCGACCCGGCGCTGCAGGCGCGCTTTGACGCCATTCGTCGCGATATCCTGACCACCCCGCGGGAGGGGACGACCCTGCAGACCGAGGTTCGCGAGATGCGCGAGAAGATGCGCGCCCACCTTGGCAACAAACATCCCGATCGTTTTGATATCAAAGCCGATGCCGGCGGGATCACCGATATTGAATTTATTACTCAGTATCTGGTCCTACGCTATGCCAGTGACAAGCCGAAGCTGACCCGCTGGTCTGACAACGTGCGTATTCTTGAGCTGCTGGCGCAGAACGACATCATGGACGAGGAGGAGGCGCGCGCCTTAACGCATGCATACACCACCTTGCGTGATGCGCTCCATCACCTGGCCCTGCAGGAGCAGCCGGGACACGTGGCGCCAGAGGCCTTCAGCCGGGAGCGTCAGCAGGTCAGCGCCAGCTGGCAGAAGTGGCTGATGGCTTAACTATAAAATCGGGTGTGCTATTATCGCGCGCAAAGTTTGCGTCTCGCAGGAGAGAGTCATGAAAGTAACGCTGCCGGAGTTTGAACGTGCAGGAGTGTTGGTGGTGGGTGATGTGATGCTGGACCGCTACTGGTACGGCCCCACCAGTCGTATTTCCCCGGAAGCCCCGGTGCCGGTGGTGAAGGTGGAAAATATCGAAGAACGTCCTGGCGGCGCGGCAAACGTAGCGATGAACATCGCCTCCCTGGGGGCAACGTCGCGCCTGGTGGGATTTACCGGGATTGATGACGCAGCCCGCGCGCTGAGCCAGGCGCTGGCCAATGTGAATGTGAAGTGCGACTTCGTCTCCGTCCCGACTCACCCGACCATCACCAAGCTGCGGGTGCTGTCGCGCAATCAGCAGCTGATCCGCCTCGACTTTGAAGAGGGCTTCTCCGGCGTGGATCCGCAGCCGATGCATGAGCGCATTCAGCAGGCGCTGGGATCCATTGGCGCACTGGTCCTCTCGGACTACGCCAAAGGGGCGCTGACCAGCGTCCAGACGATGATCAAGCTCGCCCGTGAAGCGGGCGTGCCGGTGCTGATCGATCCGAAAGGCACCGATTTCGAACGCTACCGCGGCGCGACGCTGCTCACCCCGAACCTCTCTGAGTTTGAAGCGGTGGTGGGCAAGTGTCAGGATGAAGCGGAGATCGTTGAACGCGGCATGAAGCTCATCGCCGAATTTGAACTGTCAGCGCTGCTGGTGACGCGTTCTGAGCAGGGGATGACGCTGCTGCAGCCGGGGCGTCCGCCGCTGCATATGCCGACCCAGGCCCAGGAAGTGTACGATGTCACCGGCGCCGGCGACACGGTGATTGGCGTGCTGGCGGCGACCCTGGCCTCCGGCAACACCCTGGAAGAGGCCTGCTATTTCGCCAACGCCGCGGCGGGCGTGGTGGTCGGTAAGCTGGGAACCTCCACCGTTTCTCCTGTCGAGCTGGAAAACGCGGTCCGCGGCCGGGCTGAGACCGGCTTTGGCGTGATGAGCGAAGAGGAACTCAAACAGGCGGTTGCGGCAGCGCGCAAGCGCGGTGAGAAAGTGGTGATGACCAACGGGGTCTTCGATATTCTGCATGCCGGCCATGTCTCCTATCTGGCGAATGCGCGCAAGCTGGGCGACCGTCTGATCGTGGCGGTCAACAGCGATGCCTCAACCAAACGTCTGAAAGGCGAAACCCGCCCGGTGAACCCGCTGGAGCAGCGGATGATCGTGCTGGGGGCGCTGGAGGCCGTCGACTGGGTGGTCTCCTTCGAGGAAGACACCCCGCAGCGGCTGATTGCCGGTATCCTGCCGGACCTGCTGGTCAAAGGCGGCGATTATAAGCCGGAACAGATCGCCGGCAGCGAAGAAGTCTGGGCTAACGGCGGCGAAGTGCTGGTGCTCAACTTTGAAGATGGCTGCTCGACCACCAATATTATTAAGAAAATACAAAAAGATAGCGATAAATAAGCTTTTCGCTATTCACCGGCTTGTACGGTGAAGCATCACGGCCCGCGATGGAGATATCGCGGGCCGTTTTTATTTAATCATGTGGAAAATGATTTAGCGCAATAAATAATCATGTTAAGCGCATTTTTCGTACAAATCGCGTTAAGGTAAGCGTAAATACTGAAGTGAGTAAAAGGCATATGACTGATCAGAACATCCACCGCTGAAGGAGTATGCGCATGAACCATAACGATATGTATTCAATGAAGAATTTTGATTTTTTGGCGCGGAGTTTCGCCAGAATGCACGCGCAAGGCCAGCCAGTTGATCTTCAGGCTATTGTCGGCAATATGGATGAAGAGCATCGTGAATGGTTTTGCCAGCGTTATGAACTTTACTGTCGTCAGGTAAACAGCCCGGCGGAAGCCGCCCACTAAGCCAAACGCAAAACGGGCCCCTGAGGGCCCGTTTCTTACGGCTGCTCTTCGCTGCCAGGCGTCGCTGCCTGGCGGTTTTCGAGGTCATTCAGACGCTGCTCCAGCAGCGCCAGTTTTTCGCGGGTCCGCAGCAAAACCTGAGTCTGTACGTCAAACTCTTCGCGGCTGACCAGATCCAGGCGGGTCAGCTGCGACTGCAGCGCCTGGCGGATTTTCTTCTCAACATCCTCACCCAGATCGCGAAGTCCTTTTGGCATCGACTCATGGACCTGGCGGGCGATTTGTTCAATTTTTTTCGGGTCAATCATGGTGGTTTCCTGCTCGGGTCGGATGATTGATCATTGTAGTGCGAACCAGGCCGCCTATAAACCAGAAATGTTTGAAGCTTATGCATTGCCGAGGATAGTCAATAGCGTTATAGTTATCTCGCTTATTCTCAGGGCGGGGCGAAATTCCCCACCGGCGGTAAATCAACCATTGCGTTGAAAGCCCGCGAGCGCTTCCCGTGACTACGGGAAGGTCAGCAGATCCGGTGTAATTCCGGGGCCGACGGTTAAAGTCCGGATGGGAGAGAGTAACGGCACAGTCGGGTCCAGGCCCGCTCGCGTTGACTTTTGCCGCTAAACCGGCGCTCCTAAGACTGCCCTGATTCTGGTAACCATAATTTTAATGAGGTTTTTTTACCATGAATCAGACGCTCCTTTCTTCTTTTGGTACCGCTTTTGAACGTGTGGAACACGCTTTGGACGCCCTGCGCGAAGGCCGCGGCGTGATGGTGCTTGATGATGAAGACCGTGAAAACGAAGGCGATATGATCTTCGCCGCCGAAACCATGACCGTTGAGCAGATGGCGCTGACCATTCGTCACGGCAGCGGCATTGTGTGCCTGTGCCTGACCGAAGATCGCCGCAAACAGCTGGATCTGCCGATGATGGTTGAGAACAACACCAGCGCCTACGGCACCGGCTTTACCGTGACCATCGAAGCGGCCGAAGGTGTGACCACCGGCGTCTCCGCTGCCGACCGCGTGACCACCGTCCGCGCGGCCATTGCCGACGGCGCAAAACCTTCCGATCTCAACCGTCCTGGCCACGTTTTCCCGCTGCGTGCGCAGCCGGGTGGCGTACTGACCCGCGGCGGCCACACTGAAGCCACTATCGACCTCGTGACCCTGGCTGGCTTTAAACCCGCAGGCGTGCTGTGCGAGCTGACCAACGACGATGGCACCATGGCGCGCGCGCCGGAGTGCATCAAGTTCGCTCAGCAACACAATATGGCGGTAGTCACGATTGAAGATCTGGTGGCCTATCGTCGCGAACATGAGCGTAAAGCCAGCTAAATAGCGGTTCGCTACGCCCGACCACAGCCCACTTCTTAGTGGGCTGTGTTGTTTCTGCGCTTTAACCGATGCCCATCGTCTGGAGTACCACCAGACTCAGCCCCATGACCGACATCCCGCACAAAACGCCATAGCTTGGGTTGCTTTGCGGATCGATCTCTTTCGCCAGCGGCATCAGTTCATCGACGGACAGTGCCACCATAATCCCGGCCACAGCGGCCATGATCGCTCCCATCACCAGCGGTGAGACCAGACTCCCCAGAATCAGCCACGCCAGCACGCCGCCCAAAATTTCCGCCATGCCGGAAAGCCCGGCCCAGAGTACCGCCTTGCTGCGCGACCCGGTGGCGGCATACACTGGCCCGGCAACGGCCAGTCCTTCAGGAATATTGTGCAGGGCAACGGCGAGGGCCACGCCCATGCCGAGTTCCAGGTTGTTGCTGGCCGTGACATAGGTGGCGATCCCTTCCGGGAAGTTATGCAGGCTGATACCCAACGTCAGCAGAATAGCGGTGCGACGTAAATTACGTGGACGCGGCGTGGCGGGGGTCATCAGATCCTGCGGGTGAGCGTGCGGCAGCAGGCGGTCAAGGCCGAAATAGCCCAGCAGGCCGATGACAAACATCCCGTAACCGAGCAGCGGCGACATGCCTTCGGCGGTCAGCGCGGCAGGCAGCATTTCCATCAATGAAATCAACAGCATGATCCCGGCGGCAAAGCCGAGGGAGAAGCCAAGCAGACGGTTAGAGGGTTTCTGACCAATCACGCCGAATATGGCGCCAATAAAGGTTGCGCTACCGGCTAGCAGCGTCAATATTAAGGGTGATGACATCGCTACTCTCCCTGTGAAAATAAGTGCATATGAGTATATTGCCTGAGGATGCGCGTACGGGACACGTCCCTTTACCGCGACTTACATTCAAATTTTCTGACGATCATCATCATGGTTATCTGAGTTTATCCTGGCGCAAAAGCGCGTAATGTGAGCACATCACATTGACACCCTAAGGATATCATCATGTCCCCTACCCGAATGCCCGCGTTGTTTCTCGGCCATGGCAGCCCAATGAACGTGCTGGAAGACAACATTTATACTCGCGCCTGGGCTCACCTGGGCGAAACCCTGCCGCGTCCGAAGGCGATTGTGGTGGTCTCTGCGCACTGGTTCACGCGCGGTACGGGCGTGACGGCGATGGAGGCCCCGAAGACCATTCACGACTTCGGCGGTTTCCCACAGGCGCTGTATGACACCCATTATCCGGCGCCGGGCTCTCCGGCGCTGGCGCAACGACTGGTGGAGCTGCTCTCGCCTGTGCCGGTCACTCTCGACAAAGAAGCCTGGGGATTTGACCATGGCTCGTGGGGCGTGCTGATTAAAATGTATCCGCAGGCGGATATCCCGATGGTTCAGTTGAGCATCGACAGCACCAAACCGCCGGCCTGGCATCTCGAAATGGGGCGGAAACTGGCCTCGCTGCGTGATGAAGGCATTATGCTGGTGGCCAGCGGCAACGTGGTGCATAACCTGCGCACCGCCCGCTGGCACGGCGAGAACACGCCGTACCCATGGGCAGAGTCCTTCAATAACTACGTGAAGGCGAATCTGCAATGGCAGGGGCCGGACGAGCAGCACCCGCTGGTTAACTACCTGGCACACGAAGGAGGCTCGCTCTCCAACCCAACGGCGGAGCATTTCCTGCCGCTGCTATATATCCTGGGGGCGTGGGATGGTGTTGAAGCGATTACGATCCCGGTCGATGGCATCGAGATGGGCTCGCTGAGTATGCTGTCGGTAGTGGTTGGCGCCTGATGATAGTGCGCTCCGGCGATATCGTCGCCGGAGCGCGACATTATTCGACGAAAATGTGCGGATAGAAGCGCGACAGATCCTGAGTGATCAGCGCCCGATCTTCGCGAATGCCGATCCCGGCGGGCTGATCGTTGATGAGCCAGCTGCCAATCAGCGTGTAGCTGTCACCAAACTTCGGCAGGGGGTAAAACTCCTGCACGATGGTTCCTTCTTCCCCGTACGGACCTTCCACCGACTCCACGACCTTGCCCTGCTCAACAATGGAGACGTTGGCCCCTTCACGAGAGAAGAGCGGCTTAATGACGTACTTCTCCATCTCCGGGTGGGCATCTTCGCTGAAGTAGGCCGCCAGCAGATTCGGGTGATTGGGGAACATTTCCCACAGCATCGGCAGCAACGCTTTGTTGGAGATAATGCTTTTCCACGCGGGCTCCAGCCAGCGCACGCCGGCGTCTTCCAGCTTGGTGGAGAACATCTCCCGCAGCATAAACTCCCACGGATAGAGCTTGAACAGGTTACCAATCACCTGATCATGCAGATCGGTAAACTGACCTTTTTCGCCCAGACCGATATCTTCGATATAGAGGAATTCCGTCGCCAGGCCTGCTTCCGCGGCGCAGTCCTGCAGATACTGCACAGTGCCGCGATCTTCAACGGTATCGCGGCAGCAGGCCATATGCAGCAGCTGGAAGCCAAACTGCTCGCGCAGCTCGCCGAAGCGATCGATGAGCTTTTCCTGCAAACTATTGAACTGGTCGCTGCCCGCCGGCAGCTTGCCGGCGTTGAGCTGGTCTTCCAACCAGATCCACTGGAAGAAGGCCGCTTCATACAGCGAGGTCGGGGTGTCGGCATTGTTCTCCAGCAGCTTCGGCTCGCCGACGCCATCCCAGGCCAGGTCGAGACGCGAGTAGAGCGACGGCTGGTTGGTTTTCCACGACTGGCGCACAAAGCCCCAGGTGTGTTTAGGGATGCGGAATTTAGTCATCAGCTCATCGCTGGCGATCACTTTCTCCACCACCTGGAGGCACATTTGATGCAGCTCGGCGGTGACTTCCTCCAGTTTTTCCACCTGCGCGAGGGTCAGCTTGTAATACGCCTCTTCGCTCCAGTAGGGCTCACCGTACATGGTGTGGAAGTTGAAACCGTACTCGGTCGCTTTCTCACGCCAGTCCGGGCGCTCGGTAATACTGACTCTTTCCATGTGAGTTAGCCGCCCATCGAGCGAGAAGAGGACGTTGAGCCTGCGGCGCTACGCTGCATAGTCGACTGCTTCGCCACCGACTCGCCAAAACCACCGCGGGTAACGGTGGTGGTAGTTGCTGGCTTCGGCGCCATCGCGGTTTTCGGCACGTTCATGGTGCGACCCGGCTGGGCGGCGCCATAGCTCTTGCCGCTCGCATCGGTGTATTGACCATAGGCCGGGCTGGCCGGGTTTTTCGAGCTGAACAGCGGCTGCTGTTGCGCCATGCCGCCGCCCATCAGGCGGCCCATCATATAGCCGGCCATCAGCGGCATCCAGAAGCTGCCGCTGCTTTGCGCCTGCGCCTGGTTTTCCGGGGCGACGCCCGCCTGGGCTGGCGTCTGCTGGCACTGGCCTTCGCCAAACTCGGCGACGCAGTCTTCCCGGGTGGCATATTTCGGCGCGGTGCGCTCTGCCTCTTTTACCGCGTTGGTGTAGGCCGTGGTGCACTCGGCTGCTTTGCCCGGATTGGCGGCGGAGCAGTCATCGGCGTTCTGGTATAGCGACACCGTTTCATCGCTTTTTTCACAACCGGCAAGCATAAAGACCGCGGTGACGGCCAGCGCGACCGGCGTCAGATGGCGTGCGCTCCAGCTTTTGCGGAACGACGAATGATTAATTTTTTTTGTCCGTTTCATATTTGTCTTCCAGGACCCAGTGGTATGGCGTGTGTTAACGCTCAGGATAGAGGATGAGTGGTGGAAAATGAAGCGAAGAGGGGCGCTAAGCGGGGGATCTTTACGTTGCCTTACGTTTAACGCATCGCCTGTCCGACGGACAGGCGATGCGCGTCACAGTATGGGAATTACTGACGGAACGGATTGCTGCCGCTGCTCTGGGTGGTCCGTGCGGACGCCGGTTTCACCGCTGCGGTAGTGTTGCCGTAGCCATCGGCAGTGGCATCCTGCTGTGGATTTTCCGGCGCGACGCTGTCTGCGGAGGTGGGGATCGGTTTGCCCAGCGTGTTGTTCAGGGCGACCAGATCCTGCTCGTTCAGGGTACCTAACGCCGACTTAATGTTCAGCTCGTTGATCAGGTAGTTATAGCGCGCATTGGAGAGCTGCTGCTTGGCGTTATACAGCGTGGTGGTGGCGTCGAGGACGTCAACGATGGTACGCGTACCCACCGAGTAGCCTGCTTCCATCGCATCCAGGGAGCTTTGCGCAGAGACCACCGCCTGTTTGTAGGCATTGATGCTGCTGATGGAGGCGTTCACGTTGTTAAACGACGAACGTACAGTCTGCACGACGCTGCGGTGGGCGCTTTCCAGCTGCTCGCTGGCGCCAACGAAGTTGTATTGCGCCTGTTTGACCTGCGAGGTCACCGCGCCACCCTGATACAGTGGCAGAGAGAAGTTCAGGCCGATTTGGTTCTGCCCGGCATCGTTATCCTGGTATTGCTGAGGATTATTATGGGTTTTTGAACCACTGTAGCTAGTATTCGATACCCCACTCGACGCGGATAGGCTGAGCGTCGGCAAATGCCCGTCCTGCGCCTGGCGAATCTGCTCGCGAGCCAGGTCCTGGTTCAGACGCGCCTGCAGCAGCGACAGGTTGCGGTTCTCCGCTTCCTTCAGCAGGGCGTTGACCGCCTGCGGCTTGTTGGTTTTGAAGCCATTCACATTCAGCGAGGCCAGCTCCGGATAGTAGTTACCGGTGACCTGGCGCAGTTCTTCGACGGCGTTGTCGAGATCGTTACGCGCGGTGACTTCGTTCGCCAGCACGGCGTCGTATTGTGAACGGGCGTTCTGTACGTCAGTGATCGCCACCAGGCCTACGTTAAAGCGCTGCGTGGTTTGATCCAACTGGCGGTAAATGGCCTGTTTCTGCGCTTCGGTATAGGAGAGCGTGTCGATGGCGGCCAGCACTTTAAAATAGGCCGTCGCGGTATTCAGAATCAGCGTTTGCTGATCGGTCTGATACGTGACATCCTGAATGCCTGCCGTTTTTTCCTGCAGCGTCAGGGCGCGCCATTTCGACATATCAAACAGAACCTGCGTTAACTGCAGCGAGCCGCTGGTGACGTTTGAATTGATGCCGTTGCTGTCGCGATAGCCATTGTTATAGGTATAATCCGCTCCCAGCCCAAGCTGAGGCAGTAATGGACTGCGCGCTTCATTGATCTTTTCGAACGCGGCGTCACGATCGGCTGCCGATTTACGCAGATCGGGGTTGCTGATGCGCGCCTGCTGGTAAACCTGAAGCAGGTTTTCCGCCTGGCTCATGGCGCTGAACCCGGTCAGGCTCAGGCCGATAAGAATGGGGAGCAATTTCTTCATTTGCATTCCTTGTTGTGAAGCATTTAGCGCTGGTCTAATTCTAAGAAAAATTCCGCTGATTGTATCGATTCTGCCGCCGTAAAAAGTTGGCGTTACGTGCCATCCGGCGGTAATTTGCACCAATCTAACATACGGACCGTAAAACGGTAGCCAAACGGTCTGGAAATCCCTAATTTCGGATTAGCAGGACATGACAATGAGCAAACCCATTCAGCAGGGAATTACCTTCTTCAAAAATGATGTAGAAATTATTGCACGCGAAACGCTGTATCGTGGTTTTTTTTCGCTCGATTTATACCGTTTTCGCCACCGCCTGTTTAACGGCGGCATGAGCGGCGAAGTCACCCGTGAAATTTTTGAGCGCGGGCATGCCGCCGTCTTGCTACCCTTTGACCCGGTGCGGGACGAAGTGGTGCTCGTCGAACAAATCCGTATTGCCGCCTATGATACCAGCGAGAGCCCGTGGCTGCTCGAAATGGTCGCCGGCATGATCGAAGCGGGGGAAACGGTGGAAGACGTTGCCCGTCGGGAAGCGCTGGAGGAGGCCGGACTTGAAGTCGGGCGGACGAAACCAATATTAAGCTATCTGGCCAGTCCTGGCGGCACCAGCGAACGGTTATCGATCCTGGTGGGAGAAGTTGATGCATCCACGGCAAAAGGCATTCACGGCCTGGCCGAGGAAAACGAGGATATTCGGGTGCATATGGTGAGCCGGGAACAGGCTTACCAGTGGGTAGAAGAGGGGAAAATCGATAACGCAGCCTCTGTCATCGCCTTGCAATGGCTGCAATTGCATTATCACAATTTACGAAACGAGTGGACAAAATGAAGCGTTATACACCTGACTTCCCTGAGATGATGCGCCTGTGCGAGACCAACTTCGCGCAGTTGCGCCGCCTGTTGCCGCGAACGGATGCAGCGGGTGAGAAGGTAAGTTATCAGGTGGGAAGCGCGCAGTATCGGTTAACGATAGTTGAATCGACCCGCTACACTACTCTGGTGGCGATAGAACAGACTCTGCCTGCGGTAAGCTACTGGAGCCTGCCGTCGATGACCGTTCGCCTCTACCATGACGCCATGGTGGCCGAAGTGTGTTCGAGTCAGCAGATCTTTCGCTTCAAAGCGCGGTATGATTATCCTAATAAAAAGTTGCATCAACGCGACGAAAAGCATCAAATTAACCAGTTTCTGGCCGACTGGCTGCGTTACTGTTTAGCACATGGAGCGATGGCGATTCCGGTTTGTTAGCGTCGTTAAACCTAAGGACACCATTTGGAAAGCCTGTTAAACCTACCTCTGGCTGGTGAGGCCAGAGTCAGGATCTTACAAATTACTGATACTCACCTGTTTGCTGAAAAACATGAAACGTTGTTAGGCATTAATACCTGGGAAAGTTATCAGGCCGTACTGTCGGCTATTCATGCCTCACAGCGTCCATGCGATCTGATTGTCGCAACAGGCGATCTGGCGCAGGACCACTCCTCCGCGGCCTATCAGCATTTTGCTGAGGGTATCGCGAGTTTTGCTGCACCCTGCGTCTGGCTACCGGGTAACCATGATTTCCAGCCGGCGATGTACAGTACGCTGCAGGCGTCAGGCATTTCACCCGCCAAGCGCGTGTTTCTCGGCGACCACTGGCAGATCCTGCTGCTGGACAGCCAGGTGTTTGGCGTTCCCCATGGCGAGCTGAGCGACTTCCAGCTGGAGTGGCTCGAACACAAGCTGGCAGAAGCGCCGGAGCGTTATACCTTACTCCTGCTGCACCACCATCCGCTGCCTGCTGGCTGTAGCTGGCTGGACCAACACAGCCTGCGCAACGCTGGCGCGCTGGACCGCGCGCTGAGCGCCTGGCCGCGGGTGAGACATCTGCTGTGCGGCCATATTCATCAGGAACTGGATCTGGACTGGAATGGCCGGCGTATGATGGCGACGCCGTCGACCTGCGTCCAGTTCAAACCACACTGCGCCAATTTCACTCTGGATACCGTCTCACCCGGCTGGCGCTGGCTGGAGCTGCATCCTGACGGGACGCTGACCACCGAAGTGTGCCGCCTGGAAGGCGCCGAGTTCCACCCGGATATTGCTTCAGAAGGCTACTGATGGCGACGCTTCTTTATCTGCACGGCTTTAACAGTTCCCCGCGCTCGGCGAAGGCGATGGCGTTAAAGACCTGGCTGTCGCAGCAGCACCCCGACATCACCATGGTGGTACCGGAGCTGCCGCCTTATCCGGCTGAAACGGCAGAGCTGCTGGAATCCATTGTGCTGGAGCATGGCGGCGAGCCACTCGGGGTTGTGGGGTCGTCGCTGGGCGGCTACTACGCGACCTGGCTGTCGCAGTGCTTTATGGTGCCGGCGGTGGTCGTCAACCCGGCGGTGCGCCCGTTTGAACTGCTGAACAATTTTCTCGGCCACAATGAGAATCCATACACCGGGCAGCAATATGTGCTAGAGTCTCGCCATATTTACGATCTCAAGGTCATGCAAATCGACCCGCTTGAAGCGCCGGATTTACTCTGGCTGCTGCAGCAGACCGGGGATGAAGTGCTTGATTACCGCCAGGCCGTTCATTACTACGCCTCCTGCCGGCAAACGGTGGAGGAGGGCGGTAATCACGCATTTGTCGGCTTTGACGATCATTTCACTCAGATTATCGAATTTCTCGGCCTGTGCTAAACGGCCCTGAACGACCTACGAATACACACCATGACGCAATCTTCATATAACGCTGATGCCATTGAGGTACTCACCGGGCTAGAGCCGGTGCGCCGCCGTCCGGGCATGTATACCGACACCACCCGTCCTAACCATCTTGGTCAGGAAGTTATTGATAACAGTGTCGATGAAGCGCTGGCAGGCCACGCCAAACGCGTGGAAGTTATCCTTCATGCCGACCAGTCCCTGGAAGTCATTGACGACGGGCGCGGCATGCCGGTCGACATTCACCCGGAAGAAGGGGTGCCGGCGGTTGAGCTGATCCTCTGCCGACTGCACGCGGGCGGTAAGTTTTCCAACAAAAACTACCAGTTTTCCGGCGGCCTGCACGGGGTGGGGATCTCGGTGGTCAACGCCCTGTCAAAACGCGTAGAGGTAACGGTTCGTCGCGACGGTCAGGTCTACAGCATCGCCTTTGAAAACGGTGAAAAAGTAGAAGATCTGCACGTCACCGGTACCTGTGGCAAACGCAATACCGGGACCAGCGTCCATTTCTGGCCGGACGAAAGCTTCTTCGACAGCCCGCGTTTCTCCGTTTCGCGTTTGACCCATCTGTTAAAAGCGAAAGCGGTGCTGTGTCCCGGCGTGGAAATCGTGTTTCGCGATCAGGTCAACGACAGCGAGCAGCGCTGGTGCTATGCCGATGGCCTTAACGACTACCTGTGCGAAGCCGTAAACGGCCTGCCGCTGCTGCCGGAAAAACCGTTCGTCGGCACCTTCTCCGGCGAGACGGAAGCCGTGGACTGGGCGCTGCTGTGGCTGCCGGAAGGCGGCGAATTGCTGACCGAAAGCTACGTCAACCTGATCCCGACCATGCAGGGCGGGACGCACGTTAACGGTCTGCGTCAGGGACTGCTGGATGCGATGCGCGAGTTCTGCGAATATCGTAATATCCTGCCGCGCGGCGTGAAGCTGTCAGCCGAAGATATCTGGGATCGCTGCGCCTACGTGCTGTCGGTGAAAATGCAGGATCCGCAGTTCGCCGGGCAAACCAAAGAGCGTCTGTCGTCGCGCCAGTGCGCGGCGTTCGTCTCCGGCGTGGTGAAAGATGCCTTCAGTCTGTGGCTGAACCAGAACGTACAGGCTGCCGAACTGCTGGCGGAGATGGCTATCTCCAGCGCCCAGCGTCGTCTGCGCGCCGCCAAGAAAGTGGTGCGTAAAAAGCTGACCAGCGGTCCGGCATTGCCGGGTAAGCTGGCAGACTGCACCGCCCAGGACCTGAACCGCACCGAGCTGTTCCTCGTCGAAGGGGACTCGGCGGGCGGTTCTGCCAAGCAGGCGCGCGATCGCGAATATCAGGCGATCATGCCGCTGAAAGGCAAGATCCTGAATACCTGGGAAGTCTCGTCCGATGAAGTGTTAGCTTCGCAAGAAGTGCACGACATTTCGGTGGCGATTGGTATTGACCCGGATAGCGATGATTTAAGCCAGCTGCGCTACGGCAAAATTTGTATTCTGGCGGATGCCGATTCCGATGGCCTGCACATTGCCACCCTGCTGTGCGCGCTGTTTGTGAGACATTTCCGTACCCTGGTGAAAGAGGGGCACGTCTACGTCGCGCTGCCGCCGCTGTACCGTATCGATCTCGGTAAAGAGGTCTACTACGCGCTGACGGAAGAAGAAAAAACCGGCGTGCTGGAGCAGCTGAAGCGTAAGAAGGGCAAGCCAAACGTCCAGCGCTTTAAAGGTCTGGGTGAGATGAACCCAATGCAGCTGCGGGAAACCACGCTTGATCCGAATACCCGCCGGCTGGTGCAACTGGTGATCAGCGATGAGGATGAGCAGCAGACCACGGCGATGATGGACATGCTGCTGGCCAAGAAGCGTTCCGAAGACCGTCGCAACTGGCTGCAGGAGAAGGGCGATATGGCGGATCTGGAAGTGTAAGTCTGTACGCTGCGCCTGACGTAAAAGGGAGCCTCAGGCTCCCTTTTTCATTTCACGACTGCGTCGGCGGGCTTAGACGCCAGGCTGCAGGATACGGATGGTGGTCTCCAGCACATCGCCTTTGACCGCTTCCGACCAGGCTTTCATGTGCGGCGTTTGCAGGTGCGCTTCAAGATGCGCGACGCTTTCCCACTGCTCCACCATGACGATAGAGTCGGGGGCCGTGGTCTGGAAGCTGACGCCGGCGGCATGATCTACCATGGGCGCGTAGCCGTGGCAGCCGGCCTCCTGCAAAACGGTCGGAATGATTTTCGCGAACTGATCGAGAACCGCCTGACGGTGGTGCTGGCCCGGGCGGGTACGGATTTCTGCAATCACTGTTAACATGGTTAACTCAACTCCTTCTGTGTGTATCTCGTCATACTCCAGGTTCGAATAACTCGAAATATGTAGAGCGTAGACCTGTAGTTAACCAAAAATTTCCGCCAGATGCTTGCGATATTCTGCGATATACCGTGGGACATCAGGCATTTTAATCACGTCGTTGGCGATAAAGGTCGGCAGCGCTTCCATTCCCAGGAACTGGTTAGCCTTATGGAACGGCAGGTAAACGCCGTCAACGCCGACGCCGTGGAAGAACTGGTCTTCGTCGGTGAAGGCTTCCATCGGCGCGTTCCAGGTCAGGGAGAGCATATATTTTTTCCCCTGCACCAGGCCGCCGGAGCCATATTTTTTGCTGGCGTCGGAGCGGGTACGACCGTCGCTGGCGTACAGCGAGCCGTGGCCTTCGGTAAAGACATCATCCATATATTTCTTCACCGTCCACGGGGCGCCCATCCACCAGCCCGGCATCTGCCAGATCACCACATCGGCCCAGAGGAAATTCTGCACTTCTGCTTTTACGTCGTACTCGCTTTCGGCGCGAACGCTTTTAACATCGTGCCCGGCGTCGCGCAGATAACTCTCCGCGACCTCGGTCAGGGTGTCGTTCAGCTGGCCATTCGAGTGCGCGAACTTTTTTGCGCCATTGATAATCAGGATGTTGCTCATCATTTGTCCTCAATCTTGAAAATTTGCCGATGATCTTACCCCGCGAAGCGGGGCAGTAAAATGAGCAAAATGTGCAAAGTCTTTTGCCAAATGAGCAATAATCTCGCTACCAGTACACGCGGGCTTCGAAGCCGCCGTCGCGCGCGTTGGCGAAATCAACCTGCATACCGTGCAGCGAGGCGATGCGCCGGACGATAGACAGGCCCAGGCCGCTGCCCGGCGCGTCCTGCCCCGGCGGGCGATAAAAACGCTCGCCGATGCGCGCCAGCGCCTGCGGGCTAATGCCTGGGCCGTTATCACGCACCCGAAACTCGCGGGCGTTGAGGGTGATATCAACCTGGCTGCCGCGCGGGCTATAGCGTACGGCATTATCCAGCAGGTTGCGCACCAGCAGGCTGAGCAGCAGCGGCTGGCCGGTGTGAACGATATGACTGGCATTCAGGTGTAGGCGTAGTTCAATGGCGGACTGCTGCGCATGGTGATACATCTCCATCACCGCCGACTGCAGCAGGTCGTCGATGGCGACCGGCTGCACGTCGTCCAGTTGGGCGAGTGAGTCCAGCCGCGACAGCGTCAGCAGTTGATCGACCAGCCGGGTGGCGCGATCGATCCCCTGGTGGAGCTGGGCCAGCGCTTTCTCACGTCCTTCTGCATCGTCCATAGAGAGCTGGGCGACGTCGGTCTGTACCTTCAGCGCCGCCAGCGGGCTGCGCAGCTCATGGGCGGCATCAGAGGTAAACCGACGTTCGCGCAGCATGGCGTCATGGGTGCGCTGGAACAGCTGATTCAGAGCCTCGACCAGCGGGCGGACTTCGGAGGGGATCTTCTCCACGCTGAGCGATTCCGCTGAGTCCGGCGCGCGCAGGCGCAGCGTGCGCGCCAGCTTTTTCAACGGCGCCAGTTCGCGGCTTAACAGCACGATAAGCAGCACGAACATCAGCGGCAGGGCGATCATCCACGGGGTGAGCTGCGAGGTCACGATATCCATCGCCATTTCGCGCCGATAATCCCACTCCTGACCGACGACGATGCGATGACGACCATCGGCAGTGGTTAACCACAGGAAGCGCCATTCGTCATCATCGCCGCGCAGGTAGCCATTGCTGAACCCCTCGCGCTGCGAGTTCCACTGGATATCCTCTCCATTCTCGCCGTCGTTGAGCACCATGGTGCCGTCGCGGGTGAAGATGGCGAACGCCAGCGCGTCGTCGTCGATGTGTCCATGCCGCACCTTTTTCTTTTCACCGAACGATTCGGGCGGGGCGCGGAGTTCATCGAAATGCATGGCGCTCAGGCGGCGGGCGAACAGCAACTGCTGGGTATCGAACAGCTTATCCAGCTTTTTGCTGGTTTGCTGCCAGGCGATCACGCTGGCGACGCCCCAGGCGGCCGCGGTCAGCACAGCAAACAGCAGCGTCAGACGGACGCGCAGGCTCAGGCGGGCAAGTCGTTTCATGCGTCACCCAGGGTATAGCCTATGCCGTGGACAGTGCGGATAAATCCGCTACCGAGTTTGCGGCGCAGATGATGGACGTGAACTTCCACGGCGTTGCTGGAGACCTCGTCGTCCCAGGTGTAGAGCTTTTCTTCGATAAGCTTGCGCGGCAGTACGCGACCAGCGTTACGCAGCAGCAGTTCCAGCAGGGCGAACTCTTTCGGCTTTAGCACCAGGCTCTCGCCGTCGAGGCTGGCGGTTAAGCGGTTCGGGTCGAGGCTCACTTTGCCGTGGCGCAGCTCGCTGCTGCTCTGGCCGTGCGCGCGACGGATCAACGCTTCGAGGCGCGCCGCCACTTCAATCAGGGCGAAAGGCTTGCACAGATAGTCATCGGCGCCGAGCCGTAGCCCCTCCACTCGCTGGCTGAGCGCATCGCGGGCGGTAAGGATCAGCACTGGCTCATGGCGGCCCTTGTCCCGCCATTCGCGCAGAATATCGAGGCCATCGATGCCGGGGAGGGTGAGATCCAGGATTGCGGCGTCGTAGGGGGCGCTATATAAGGCATTTTTGCCCTCCAGCCCGGCGGTAAACCAGTCAATGCTGAAGCCCATTTTGCTCAGCCCGGCTTTGATGCCGTCGCCGATCAGCTTGTCATCTTCCACCAGTAATATGCGCATGTTTCCCTCCGACGATCCTGTTTCTTTGCGCAGTAAACCGCGTTGAAGCGGGTGATGTACAGCATTAAAATTTCTTTTTTCCGCTTAAGAAGTCGTTAAGTTTTGTCGGGCGTAATAGGAGCCATATCAACACGAAGGGAGAACACATCATGAAGAAAATTGCTGCGATGACCGCGATCGTTGCCCTGGTTTCCATGCCGGTGCTGGCTGCCGAACAGGGCGGGTTTACCGGTCCTTCTTCGACCACGCAGGTCAGTTCCACCGCGCAGGCTGGCGGATTCACCGGCCCGAGCGGCGCGGTGACCACCGTCGCCAATGCCAAATCGCTGCGGGACGATACCTGGGTGACCCTGCGCGGCAAGATAACCGAGCGCATTTCTGACGATCTGTATAAATTCCAGGATGCTTCCGGGGTGATCAATGTCGATATCGACCACAAGCGCTGGAACGGCGTGACCGTCGGCCCGCAGGACACAGTAGAAATTCAGGGGGAAGTCGATAAGGACTGGAACTCAGTAGAAATCGACGTTAAACAGATCCGTAAAATCGCGCCATAAGTCTTCGTCAGATAAGCGCAAGATCGGTCAGGCATCGCGATCCTCGCTCTGTCAGAGTATGTCGCGAGGAGGAGACGATGAACGATATTAAGGCCAGCCCGGCGTATGTCGGGCGCTTCCAGCGTGTCTGTAGGTACATTGCGCGCCATCTTGATGAGCCGCTGTCGCTGGAGGCGCTGAGCGCGATAGCGCACAGTTCGCCTTACCATTTTCACCGGCAATTTAGCGCTTATACCGGCATTCCATTGTACCGGTATATTCAGTGGTTGCGTCTGCGACGCGCCTGTTGGCGCCTGGCGTTCAACCCCCGCGATAAAGTCATCGATATTGCCCTTGATGCCGGATTTCAGAATGCGGAGTCGTTCAGTCGTGCCTTCCGTACCGCGTTTGACCAAAGCCCGACCCAATTCCGTCAGCAACCGGACTGGGCCGAGTGGCATCGACGCGTACCGAAACATACGCTACAGGAGCAAACGTCGATGGACGTCAATATCATTTCCTTCCCCACCACCCGGATAGCCGTACTGCAACATCGCGGCAGCCCGGACCTTGTCAACACCACCGCCGCGCGTTTTATCGCCTGGCGTAAGACGAGCGGATTATCGCCCGTCGCCACCAGCGATACCTGGGGTATCGCCTGGGACGATCCGCAGACCACCCCGCAGGAGGCATTTCGTTTTGATATCTGCGGTACGGTCGCTGGGCCGGTCGGTGAAAACGCCTTTGGCGTGATTAACGGCGAAATCCCCGGCGGACGCTGCGCCGTCGTGCGCCATCACGGCTCGCTGGACACGCTGGCGAACAGCGTTTGGTTTCTCTATCGCGACTGGTTACCCGCGTCAGGCGAGACGTTACGGGATTTTCCGGTGTACTTCCGTTACCTCAATTTTGTCCATGAGGTGGCTGAGCATGAACTGCAAACCGATATTTATCTGCCGCTGGCCTGATTAAGCGTGACGGAATCCTCAGCCGATCTCACGGCCTGTGACTCAGGGCGTGAGATCGGGTATTATCGCGGGTAGTTTTGCCGTCCGAACGGTCGGTACCCAGATTGAGGATCCACGATTAATGAGCGATATGGCAGAGCGCCTTGCGCTGCATGAATTTACGGAAAATGCTTACCTGAACTACTCCATGTACGTGATCATGGACAGGGCATTACCGTTTATTGGCGATGGCTTAAAACCGGTCCAGCGTCGCATCGTCTACGCGATGTCCGAGCTGGGGCTGAACGCCAGCGCGAAATTCAAAAAGTCCGCCCGCACCGTCGGCGACGTGTTGGGTAAATATCACCCGCACGGCGACAGCGCCTGCTATGAAGCGATGGTGCTGATGGCGCAGCCGTTCTCTTACCGTTACCCGCTGGTAGACGGGCAGGGAAACTGGGGTGCGCCGGACGATCCGAAATCCTTCGCCGCCATGCGTTACACCGAGTCCCGCCTGTCGAAGTATGCTGAACTGCTGCTCAGCGAGCTTGGACAGGGAACGGTCGACTGGGTACCAAACTTTGACGGGACGCTGCAGGAGCCGAAAATGCTGCCTGCGCGTCTACCGAACATCCTGCTTAATGGCACCACCGGCATCGCGGTGGGTATGGCCACTGATATTCCGCCGCACAACCTGCGTGAAGTGGCCAAAGCGGCTATTACCCTGATTGAGCAGCCGAAAACGACTCTCGACGAACTGCTGGATATCGTGCAGGGGCCGGATTTCCCGACCGAGGCGGAGATCATCACCTCGCGGGCGGAAATTCGCAAAATCTACCAGAACGGACGCGGCTCAGTGCGCATGCGCGCGGTGTGGAGCAAAGAGGACGGCGCGGTGGTGATTAGCGCGCTGCCGCACCAGGTTTCCGGCGCCAAAGTGCTGGAGCAGATTGCGGCGCAGATGCGCAATAAAAAGCTGCCGATGGTTGACGATCTGCGCGACGAATCGGACCACGAAAACCCGACCCGTCTGGTGATCGTCCCGCGCTCCAACCGGGTGGATATGGAACAGGTGATGAACCACCTGTTTGCTACTACCGATCTGGAAAAAAGCTACCGCATCAACCTCAATATGATCGGCCTCGACGGACGCCCGGCGGTGAAAAACCTGCTGGAGATCCTCAGCGAGTGGCTGGTGTTCCGTCGCGATACCGTGCGTCGCCGTCTGAACCATCGGTTAGAGAAAGTGCTTAAGCGCCTGCATATCCTTGAAGGTTTGCTGGTGGCGTTTCTCAATATCGATGAAGTGATCGAGATCATCCGCACCGAAGATGAACCGAAGCCAGCCCTGATGTCGCGCTTTGGCATCAGCGAAACCCAGGCGGAAGCGATTCTGGAATTAAAACTGCGCCACCTCGCCAAACTGGAAGAGATGAAGATCCGCGGCGAGCAGGACGAGCTGGAAAAAGAGCGCGACCAGCTGCAGGCGATTCTGGCTTCTGAGCGTAAAATGAACAACCTGCTGAAAAAAGAGCTGCAGGCTGATGCCGATGCTTTCGGTGACGAACGCCGCTCGCCGCTTCACGAACGTGAAGAAGCGAAAGCGATGAGCGAGCATGATATGCAGCCGTCTGAGCCAGTGACTATCGTTCTGTCGCAGATGGGCTGGGTGCGGAGCGCCAAAGGGCACGACATCGACGCTCAGGGCTTGAGCTATAAAGCGGGCGACAGCTGGAAGGCCTCGGCGAAAGGCAAGAGCAACCAGCCGGTGGTGTTTATCGATACCACCGGGCGCAGCTATGCCATCGATCCGATTACCCTGCCTTCCGCGCGTGGCCAGGGCGAGCCGCTTACCGGTAAGCTGACTCTGCCGCCGGGGGCGACCGTGGAACATATGCTGATGGAAAGCGACGATCGTAAGCTGCTGATGGCTTCCGACGCGGGCTACGGTTTTGTCTGCACCTTCAACGATCTGGTGGCGCGCAACCGTGCCGGTAAAGCGCTGATCACCCTGCCTGACAACGCGCACGTGATGCCGCCGCTGGTGATTGAGGACGAGTCCGATATGCTGCTGGCCATCACGGCAGCCGGACGGATGCTGATGTTCCCGGTGAGCGATCTACCGCAGCTGTCGAAAGGCAAGGGCAACAAAATTATCAGCATTCCTGCGGCGGAAGCCGCCGCCGGGCAGGATGGCCTGGCGCATCTGTTTATCCTGCCACCGCAGAGCACGCTCACCATCCATGTTGGCAAACGGAAAATCAAACTGCGTCCGGAAGAGCTGCAAAAAGTCACCGGCGAGCGTGGTCGCCGCGGTTCGCTGATGCGCGGGCTGCAGAAGATCGACCGTGTTGAAATCGACTCGCCGCGCCGCGCCGCGGCAGGCGATAGTGAAGAGTAAACGCCACTCCTCCCGTCTTTGACGGGAGGAGGCGAAAAAATGCCGCAAAATCGTTGTTTATTCAGGCGTTGCGATTAACAATGTCCATCACCAGGGACCCAGGAAGAACGGTCCCGGCCTGCGCAGAACTGATGAGCCTGCCTTCTGTCAGCAGCGAATAATTCTAAGCGGTTTGGGTTTTAGAGGTAGCTATGCTATTCATTTTTCGAGTAATTTTCGTGGTCATTTATTGCATCGTGGTGTGCATACTTGGCTGTCTGTACTGCTTGTTCAGCCCGCGTAATCCAAAACATGTTGCCACTTTCGGCCATCTGTTTGGCCGCTTATCTCCGGTATTTGGCCTGAAGGTGGAACTGCGCAAACCTGCTGATGTGGAAAGCTATGGCAACGCGATCTACATCGCTAACCACCAGAACAACTATGATATGGTGACGGCGTCGAACATCGTGCAGCCGCCGACGGTCACCGTAGGTAAAAAAAGCCTGCTGTGGATCCCGTTCTTTGGCCAGCTCTACTGGCTGACGGGCAACCTGCTGATTGACCGTAATAACCGAACCAAAGCGCATGGCACCATTGCTGAAGTGGTGAATGCCTTTAAAAAGCGTAAAATTTCGTTCTGGATGTTCCCGGAAGGGACCCGCAGTCGCGGCCGCGGCCTGCTGCCTTTTAAAACCGGCGCCTTTCACGCGGCGATCGCCGCCGGAGTGCCGATTATTCCGGTGTGCGTGTCCAACACATCGAACAAAATTAAGCTCAACCGCTGGAACAACGGTCTGGTGATTGTTGAGATGCTGCCGCCGGTGGATACCAGCCAGTTCGGTAAAGACAACGTGCGCGCGCTGGCGACGCATTGCCGCGAGCTGATGGCCGCCAAAATTGCTGAGCTGGACAACGAAGTGGCCGCGCGCGAAGCGGCTAAAAAGTCATAAGACAGGAAACGCCGCCAACGCGCGCGTATTGCTGGCGGGAAACGAATTCCCTTTTTCATTTGTCAGTATGTCATGGAGTTAATATGTCACTCAGTCGGCGTCAGTTTATTAAGGCTTCCGGCGTAGCGCTGTGCGCTGGCGCCGCGCCGCTGAAAGCCCATGCCGCCGGCCAGCAGCTTGCGCTGCCGGTTCCGCCGCTGCTGGAATCGCGTCGCGGTCAGCCGCTGTTTCTGACGCTGCAGCGTTCGCACTGGTCGTTTACGCCAGGCACTCGCGCCCCCGTCTGGGGGATCAATGGCCGCTACATGGGGCCGACGATCCGCGTCTGGAGCGGGGACGACGTCAAGCTTATCTACAGCAACCGTCTGACTGAGAATGTCGCGATGACCATCCGCGGTCTGCAGGTGCCTGGCCCGCTGATCGGCGGCGCGGCGCGTATGATGTCGCCGAACGCCGACTGGGCGCCGGTGCTGCCTATCCGCCAGAGCGCTGCCACCTTGTGGTATCAGGCCAACACGCCGAACCGGATGGCGAAGCAGGTATACAACGGCCTGGCCGGCATGTGGCTGGTGGAAGATGAGGTCAGCAAGAACCTGCCAATCCCTAACCACTACGGCGTTGATGACTTCCCGGTGATTATTCAGGACAAGCGGCTGGATAACTTCGGCACGCCGGAATATAGCGAACCGGGGAGCGGCGGCTTCGTTGGCGATACGCTGCTGGTTAACGGCGTGCAGAGCCCCTATGTCGAAGTGTCGCGCGGCTGGGTGCGCCTGCGCCTGCTGAACGCCTCCAACTCCCGGCGCTATCAGCTGCAGATGAGCGATGGCCGACTGCTGCATGTGATTTCCGGCGACCAGGGGTTCCTGCCGGCGCCGGTCTCGCTCAAGCAGCTGTCGCTGGGGCCGGGGGAACGGCGTGAAATTCTGGTCGATATGACCAACGGCGATGAAGTGTCCATTACCTGCGGAGAAGCGGCGAGTATTGTCGACCGTATCCGCGGCTTTTTTGAACCGTCAAGTATTCTGGTCTCCACGCTGGTGTTGACCCTGCGCCCGACCGGACTGCTGCCGCTGGTCACCGACAGTCTGCCGGTGCGTCTGCTGCCGACCGAACTGCTCTCCGGCACGCCGATCCGCAGCCGGGATATCACCCTTGGCGACGATCCGGGCATCAACGGCCAGCTGTGGGATCCGCAGCGTATCGATATCACGGCGCAACAGGGGACCTGGGAGCGCTGGACGGTGCGCGCCGACCGCCCGCAGTCGTTCCATATTGAAGGGGTGATGTTCCAGATCCGTAACGTCAACGGCTCGTCGCCCTTCCCGGAAGATCGCGGCTGGAAGGACACCGTGTGGGTCGACGGGCAGGTTGAACTGCTGGTCTACTATGCTCAGCCGTCGTGGCCGCACTTCCCGTTCCAGTATCTGAGCCAGACGCTGGAGCTTGCCGACCGCGGCTCGATCGGCCAGATGCTGGTGAATCCCGCGCCGTAATCTCTTCAACCCTGGCCGGAACACGGTCAGGGTTTGAGAAAATCCTCCTTCATTTCCACTATCATTCCGGCTTATAATCCACGCCCTTTTGGTTATTTTTTTATCATTTCCCCCGGAAGCAATATGAGCGCAATATCCCTGATCCAACCGGATCGTGACCTTTTTTCCTGGCCGCAATACTGGGCTGCCTGTTTTGGCCCTGCGCCATTTTTACCGATGTCGCGTGAAGAGATGGACCAACTTGGCTGGGATAGCTGCGACATTATTCTGGTGACCGGCGACGCCTACGTCGACCACCCGAGCTTCGGGATGGCCATCTGCGGCCGTATGCTGGAAGCGCAGGGGTTCCGGGTGGGGATCATTTCCCAGCCGGACTGGAACAGCAAAGACGACTTTATGCGCCTGGGTAAGCCGAACCTGTTCTTCGGCGTGACCGCGGGCAATATGGACTCGATGATCAACCGCTACACCGCCGACCGTAAGCTGCGCCATGACGATGCTTACACCGCCGGCAACGTGGCGGGTAAACGCCCGGACCGCGCCACCCTGGTCTACACCCAGCGCTGTAAAGAGGCGTGGAAAGACGTGCCGGTGATCCTCGGCGGCATCGAGGCCAGCCTGCGCCGTACCGCGCATTATGATTACTGGTCCGATACCGTGCGCCGCTCGGTGCTGGTGGACTCCAAGGCCGATATGCTGATGTTCGGCAACGGCGAGCGTCCGCTGGTGGAAGTCGCGCATCGCCTGGCGATGGGCGAAACCATCGACCAGATCCGCGATGTGCGCAATACCGCCATCATGGTGAAAGAGGCGCTGCCGGGCTGGAGCGGCGTCGATTCCACCCGCCTGGATACGCCTGGCAAAATTGACCCGATCCCGCATCCGTACGGTGAGGATCTGCCGTGTGCCGATAACAAGCCGGTTGCGCCGAAAAAGCAGGAAGCCAAAAGCATCACCGTGCAGCCGCCGCGGCCCAAACCGTGGGAAAAGACCTATGTGCTGCTGCCTTCCTTCGAGAAGGTGAAAGGCGATAAGGTCCTGTACGCTCACGCTTCGCGTATTCTGCACCATGAAACCAACCCCGGCTGCGCCCGGGCGCTGATGCAAAAGCATGGCGAACGCTATATCTGGATCAACCCGCCGGCAATCCCGCTCTCGACTGAAGAGATGGACAGCGTCTTCGCGCTGCCTTACAAGCGTGTGCCGCATCCTGCTTACGGCGACGCGCGTATCCCGGCGTATGAGATGATCCGTTTCTCGATCAACATCATGCGCGGCTGCTTCGGCGGCTGTTCGTTCTGCTCAATCACCGAGCACGAAGGGCGCATTATCCAGAGCCGTTCAGAAGATTCGATCATTAATGAAATCGAAGCCATTCGCGACACGGTGCCCGGCTTTACCGGGGTGATCTCCGATCTCGGCGGACCAACGGCCAACATGTATATGCTGCGCTGCAAATCGCCACGCGCCGAGCAGACCTGCCGCCGTCTCTCCTGCGTCTACCCGGATATCTGCCCGCACATGGATACCAACCATGAGCCGACGATCAATCTTTACCGTCGCGCCCGTGAGCTGAAGGGCATTAAGAAGATCCTCATTGCCTCTGGCGTACGCTATGACATCGCCGTCGAAGATCCGCGCTATATCAAAGAGCTGGCGACCCACCACGTCGGCGGCTATCTGAAGATCGCCCCGGAGCATACCGAAGAGGGGCCGCTGTCGAAGATGATGAAGCCGGGGATGGGCAGCTACGACCGCTTTAAAGAATTGTTTGATACCTATTCGAAGCAGGCGGGTAAAGAACAGTATCTGATCCCGTACTTTATCTCCGCTCACCCGGGGACCCGTGATGAAGATATGGTGAACCTGGCGCTGTGGCTGAAGAAACATCGCTTCCGTCTCGACCAGGTGCAGAACTTCTATCCGTCGCCGCTGGCGAACTCGACCACTATGTATTACACCGGCAAGAACCCGCTGGGCAAGATTGGTTATAAGAGCGAAGAGGTGGTGGTGCCGAAGGGCGATAAACAGCGCCGTCTGCATAAAGCGCTGCTGCGCTATCACGATCCGGCAAACTGGCCGCTGATCCGTCAGGCGCTGGAGGCGATGGGTAAAAAGCACCTGATTGGCTCACGCCGCGACTGCCTGGTGCCTGCCCCGACGCTGGATGAGATGCGCGAAGCGCGTCGCCAGAACCGCCATACCCGTCCGGCGCTGACCAAGCACACGCCGATTGTACATCAGCGTTCTAACGGTGAAACGACGGCGAAAAAACCGGTCAAACGCGGTAAAGTCGCCGGGCGTTAAGCCTGATGTTGTGCCCGGTAGCGCTTTGCTGACCGGGCCAGTTAGAGAGCCGGATAGGCGTCAGCGCTATCCGGCTTTTTTATATGTTAGCCGCCAAACTGATCCGGATCGGGCCCTAAACGCTTGCCCTGGTCCAGCTTCGCGATTTCGCTGAGTTCGTCTTTGTCGAGACGGAAATTCCAGACGTTAAAGTTTTCCGCGATACGCGACGGCGTCACTGATTTCGGGATCACCACCAGACCGCTATCAAGATGCCAGCGGATGACGATTTGCGCCGGCGTTTTGCCGTACTTATCGGCGAGCTGGTGGATGACTTTCTGATCGAACACCCCTTTACCGCCCTGGGCCAGCGGGCTCCAGGACTCTGTCTGGATCTTGTGGGTGGCGTTCCAGGCATGCAGTTGACGCTGCTGCAGCAGCGGATGGAGCTCAATCTGGTTGATCACCGGTGCGACGCCGGTTTCATCAATCAGCTTCTGCAGATGCGGGACCTGGAAATTACACACGCCGATGCTTTTCGCCAGCCCCTGCTGCTGCAGCTCGATCAGCGCCTGCCAGGCTTCGACGTAATGGCCGATCGCTGGCACCGGCCAGTGGATTAAGTAGAGATCCACATAGTCGAGCTTCAGCTTGCTGAGGCTCTCTTTCAGCGCCTCGTGCGGCCGTTTTTGATCGTCGTTCCACAGCTTGGTGGTGATGAACAGCTCATCGCGATTGACGCCTGCGCTGTGCAGCGCGTTGCCGACGCCGGCCTCATTTTGGTACGCGGCGGCGGTGTCAAAAGAGCGATAACCGACTTCCAGCGCCTTATGAATGGCGGAGACGACTTCCTCGTTGCCAGCTTTCCACACGCCGAGACCCAGCTGCGGCATCAGGTTGCCGTCGTGTAGTTTTATAACGGTTGGATGTGTCATGCCTTCCTCCTGTTAATGAACTCGGCGAGGCAGAATCCGCCGAGGGGTAGCATTAAGTCTGGACGAAATAGCTAAAAACGGTAGTAAAAACACCTCTCCCCGACGTTTGTTTAACGTAAGGAGAGGTGAATCAGGCGGGGTTAAATTAGCGAGCAGCCTCGTAAATACGGCGGCTGACGTCCAGGGTGATATCCTGATGTTCGCCCAGTTTGGTCATGCCGTGCTCTTCCAGTTTCGCCAGCAGCGCCGGGATGGAGCTACCGTCGAGACCGTAATCGGAGAGGCGGGTCGGCACCCCCATCTGCTCGAAGAAACTACGGGTTGCGGCAATAGCGGCATCGATACGCTGTTCTTCGGAGCCCTCGGTGATATTCCATACGCGCTCGGCATACTGCAGCAGCTTCGCGCGCTTGGTATCGCGTTTCTCATTCCACAGCGCCGGCAGCACGATAGCCAGCGTCTGGGCGTGATCCAGACCATGCATCGCCGTCAGTTCGTGGCCGAGCATATGGGTCGCCCAGTCCTGCGGTACGCCAGCGCCGATAAGACCGTTCAGCGCCTGAGTCGCCGCCCACATAATATTAGCGCGCACGTCGTAGTTCTCTGGCTCCTGCAGCGCTTTCGGGCCATCTTCCACCAGCGTCAGCAGAATGCCTTCGGCGAAACGGTCCTGAATTTTGCCGTCAACCGGGTAGGTGACGTACTGTTCAACGGTATGGACGAAGGCGTCAACCACGCCGTTGGCGACCTGGCGCGGTGGCAGAGTGTAGGTGTAAACCGGGTCGAGGATCGCGAACTGTGGCTGGACGTGCGAAGACATAAACGCGCGTTTGTCGCCGGTGGTTTTCCGCGAAATCACCGCCCCTTTGTTTGATTCAGAACCGGTCGCTGGCAGAGTCAGAACCGAACCCATTGGAATGGCGCTGGCGATCTTACTGCCGTAAGTTTCCAGAATTTCCCATGGATCGATAGCGGCGTCGTAATGGGCCGCCGCGGCGATGAACTTGGTGCCATCCAGTACTGAACCGCCGCCGACCGCCAGCAGGAAGGTGACCTTCTCTTCACGGGCGAGCTTCACGGCGTTCATCAGAGTTTCGTAAGACGGGTTCGGCTCGATGCCGCCAAATTCAAGGACATCCAGGCCATTCAGGGCGGTGAGTACCTGATCCAGGACGCCCGTTTTTTTCACGCTGCCGCCGCCGTAGGTGATCAGTACGCGAGCCTCCGCCGGGATCTGTTCACGCAGCTTTTCAATCGCGCCTTTGCCAAACAGAATGCGGGTTGGGGTATGCAGGTCAAAATTATTCATTGCTAGTGTCCTCAAAAGAGTAAAACCGCCGACAGGGACGATACCGCTGCCAGATGACGGTTATTGTGGTCCTGGCGCCGTTGACCCTCAATGCACATTTCTGCCGATGTCTTGCCTATTTCTCCATGTGGCTGGAGAATTCTCGCCAGCCTGCGCACAATGTATGGGTGAAGAAACATCGGGAGAGGCGGTGGCAATGCAACACGCACAGATATGCCAGATATTGACAGAGAAGATTAACCAGCTGAAAGATAAGCACGAACTGTTAAGTTCGCTGCTGCCTGACGTCCGCCTGCTGTATGGGACGCAGCCGGGTACCCGGACGCCGGTGATGTATCAGCCGGGGATCGTTTTTCTCTTTTCCGGCCATAAAATTGGTTATATCAATGAGCGGACTTTTCGCTACGACACAAATGAATATCTGCTGCTGACCGTGCCGCTGCCCTTCGAATGCGAAACCTTTGCCACCCCGGAGGTGCCCCTCGCCGGGATGCGTCTGAACGTCGATATCCTGCAACTGCAGGAGCTGCTGATGGATATTGGCGAGGATCCGCTGTTTCAGCCCGCCGTCGCTTCCAGCGGAATAAATTCGGCAGTGCTTTCCGAAGATATTTTATGCGCTGCCGAAAGGCTGCTCGACGTCATGGATCGTCCGCTGGACGCGCGCATTCTTGGCAAGCAGATCATCCGTGAAATCCTCTACTATGTGCTGACGGGCCCCTGCGGCGGCGCACTGCTGGCGTTGGTCAGCCGGCAGACCCATTTCAGTTTGATAAGCCGCGTGCTGAAACACATCGAGAGCCAGTACACCGAAAACCTGAGCGTCGATCGGCTGGCGGCAGAGGCGAATATGAGCGTCTCGGCGTTTCACCATAATTTTAAATCGGTGACCAGTACTTCACCGCTGCAGTATTTGAAAACCTACCGTTTGCACAAGGCGCGCATGCTTATGATCCATGACGGCATGAAGGCCAGCGCGGCGGCGATGCGGGTGGGGTATGAAAGTCCTTCGCAGTTCAGCCGCGAGTTTAAGCGCTACTTCGGTATGACGCCCGGGGAAGATGCCGCACGAATTCGCACGATGCAGGGCATGTAATATCGGGAAGGGCAAGCCGGGCGGGCGCAGGCCCCCCGGCAGGTGGCCGTCAGGCGCTGCAGTATTTCTTTTTGATCACCACGAACAGCGTGCCGAGCAGGCCCGCCAGCAGCAGAGCAATCGGCAGGATCATCAGGCAGGTCATGACCTGATCTTCATGGCGCTTCACAAACGGGATCATGCTCAGCGCATAGCCGAGACCCGTGACCACGCCAACCCACAGCAGGGCGCTCAGCCAGTTGAAGAACTGAAAGCGGCGGTTCGGCAGGCCGGAAATCCCCGCCATGGTTGGCAGCAGGGTGCGGACAAATGCCAGAAAGCGGCCCGCGAGCAGCGCCAGCAGGCCGTGGCGGTCAAACATACAGGTGGCGCGCTGATGGTACTTATGCGGCAGATGCGCCAGCCAGCCTTTCACCGTTTGCGTATTGCCCAGCCAGCGCCCTTGCACATAGCTCAACCAGCAGCCGAGGCTGGCGGCGGCGGTCAGAATGGCGATAGTGGGCACAAAGTCCATGACGCCTTTAGCAATCAGCGCGCCGGCGAGCAGCAGCAGGCTATCCCCCGGTAAAAAGGACGCGGGCAGCAGCCCGTTTTCCAGAAACAGGGTGGCGAACATAACCAGATATACAACGCCCACAACGTGAGGGTTCGCCAATGCGGCAAAATCATGTTGCCACAACGCGGCGACAATCTCTTGAATGACAACCATGGACTTTCCTAAGTGGTACCGTATTGTTGACTAGTGTACTCCTGAAGAGACCCGAGCACCTTGATCCCGGGCGCAACAAAAGCGGCCGCTTTGCTAAAAAGCGTCCGCTATTGTTGCCACTGACTGTCACTTTACACGATACGCGCGAAGCCCGCTGCTAAATCCGCCTGCAGATCGTCAACATTTTCGAGACCAATGTGCAAACGGATCAACGTGCCGCTGAAGTCGACTTCCGCATCCGGTCGGATGTGAGCGATTTGCTCCGGCTGATTGGCCAGAATCAGCGATTCAAAGCCGCCCCACGAGTAGGCCATGCTGAACAGGCTGAAATTGTCGAGGTACTCGGCCAGTTCGGCATCATTGAGGCGCTTGTTGAGTACAAACGAGAACAGCCCGCTACTGCCGGTAAAATCGCGCTTCCAGAACTCATGGCCTTTACTGCCGGGCAGGGCGGGGTGGTTGACCCGCGCCACCTGCGGATGCTGCGCCAGCCACTCGGCGATGCGCAGGCTGCTTTCATGATGCTGACGCAGGCGCACGCCCAGGGTGCGCAGGCCGCGGCTGGTCATATAGGCGGTATCGGCGTCCAGCATTTGTCCCATCAGATAGGCATTCTCACGCAGCTGCGGCCAGCAGCGCGCGTTCGCCACCGCAGTGCCGACCATGGCGTCGGAATGGCCGATCAGGTATTTGGTGCCTGCCTGAATAGAAATATCGATGCCAAAATCCAGCGCTTTGAACAGGATCCCCGCCGCCCAGGTGTTATCGATCATGATAATCGCTTCCGGCGCGACCTGACGCACGGCGGCGACAATCGCTGGCACATCATGCACTTCCATGGTGATGGAGCCAGGCGATTCAAGGAACACCACGCGGGTCTCCGGCCGAATAAGTTGGGCAATATCGGCGCCAATGAGGGGATCGAACCAGCTGGTGGCGACGCCGAGTTTAGCGAGAATTTTGGTACAAAAATCCTGGCTTGGCTCATAGGCGGTATTGGTCATCAGCACATGGTCGCCCTGTTCGACGAACGCCAGGATGGTGTTGGCCACCGCGGCCGCGCCACAGGGGAAGAGGGCGCAGCCGGCGCCGCCTTCCAGCTCGCACATCGCTTCCTGCAGCGAGAAGTGGGTCAGGGTGCCGCGACGCCCGTAGAACAGCTCGCCGTTGGCCCGATTGCGGGTGGCGTGCTTTTTGGCCTCTACGGTGTCGAAAACCAGCGATGACGCGCGCTGGATCACGCTGTTCACTGAGCCCTGGGTATATTTTTTGCTCCGCCCGGCGTTGACCAGCGCGGTATCAAGATGTTTATCAGCCATGTTGATGAACCTGTTTTTATACGTCTGGACGTCTAAACTAGCATGAATCTTCTTTTCTGTACCAGCGCGGCGCCGATACAGGCGAAAATTTTACCAGGCCCGCGCTAAGCCGCTTTTTTACTGCGTGAGCGCAAGGAAAATAAACGTGATTTGCTGCACAGTGTAAATACTAATGAGAACCACTATCAATTCGATGTCGTTTTGATATTATTGTGGGCAGATTTTGTGATTATCGTCGTGGAGATAGAGCGTGGGTAATAATTTGATGCAGGCGGATCTCTCCGTTTGGGGTATGTATCATCATGCCGATATTGTCGTTAAGGTGGTGATGATTGGCCTGATTCTGGCGTCGGTCGTCACCTGGGCCATCTTTTTCGGCAAAGGGGCGGAAATCCTCGCCAGCAAGCGTCGCCTCAAACGTGAACAGCAGCAGCTGGCGGAAGCCCGCTCTCTCGATCAGGCCAGCGATATCGCCAGCGCCTTTGAGGCGAAGAGCCTGACCACCCAGCTTATCAATGAAGCGCAGAACGAACTCGAACTCTCTGCCGGTGCGGAAGACAATGAAGGCATCAAGGAACGCACCGGTTTCCGCCTTGAGCGCCGCGTCGCGGCGGTCGGTCGCCATATGGGGCGCGGCAATGGTTATCTGGCCACCATCGGCGCCATTTCGCCGTTCGTGGGTCTGTTTGGTACCGTCTGGGGCATCATGAACAGCTTTATCGGTATCGCCCAGACGCAGACTACCAACCTTGCGGTGGTAGCGCCGGGCATCGCGGAAGCGCTGCTGGCGACGGCCATCGGCCTGTTCGCCGCCATCCCGGCGGTGGTCATCTATAACATCTTTGCCCGCATGATTGGCAGCTACAAGGCCTCGCTCGGCGACGTCGCCGCTCAGGTGCTGCTGCTGCAAAGTCGCGACCTGGACCTCAGCGCCAGCGGTGTGAAGCCGGTGCGTAGCGCGCAGAAATTACGGGTAGGTTGATCGGCTATGGCGATACGTCTTAATGAAAATCTGGACGATAACGGCGAAATGCATGAGATCAACGTGACGCCGTTTATCGACGTCATGCTGGTTCTGCTGATTATCTTTATGGTGGCTGCGCCGCTGGCGACGGTTGACGTGAAGGTGAATCTGCCGGCCTCCTCCAGCCAGCCGCAACCGCGACCGGAAAAACCCATTTATCTGTCGGTGAAGGCGGATAAGAGCATGTTCCTCGGCAACGACCCGATTACCGAAGCGAATATGATTAACGCCCTGGATAGCCTGACCGCCGGCAAAAAAGATACCACTGTCTTCTTCCGCGCGGATAAAACCGTCGATTACGAGACGATGATGAAAGTGATGGATACCCTGCATCAGGCGGGCTATCTCAAGATCGGGCTGGTGGGCGAAGAGACCGTCAAAGCCAAATAACCCGATTCTGTTCCTGAAAAGGCTGGCCGCGCGCCGGCCTTTTTTATGGCCGTCTGCCGGCGATGTGTTGGCCTGGCGTTGCCATCACGTTATCTGTCTGAGATATAATGTCGCTTCTTTTTGTTAACTAACAGGATTATATGGAACGCTTTCTGGAAAACGCTATGTACACTTCGCGCTGGCTGCTGGCACCGGTTTATTTTGGCCTTTCGCTGGGACTGGTCGCGCTGACCATCAAATTTTTTCAGGAGATCGTCCACGTTCTGCCGCATATCTTCAGCGTCAGCGAGTCGGAATTGATCCTGACGCTGCTGTCGCTGGTGGACATGACCCTGGTGGGTGGCCTGCTGGTGATGGTGATGTTCTCGGGCTATGAGAATTTCGTGTCGCAGCTGGATATCAATGAAGGGAAAGAGAAGCTGAGCTGGCTCGGTAAAATGGACGCCACCTCTCTGAAGAATAAAGTCGCGGCGTCAATTGTGGCGATCTCCTCTATCCACCTGCTGCGGGTGTTTATGGATGCGAAAAACGTGCCGGACAACAAGCTGATGTGGTACGTGATTATCCACCTGACCTTCGTCCTTTCGGCCTTTGTGATGGGCTATCTCGATCGTCTGAACAAAGTGAAACACTGATCTCTTCTCTCCCGGCGGTGTTAGCCGCTGGGCTTTTTTCTCCCCCGTTTCTGCTTCTCTGCGCTGGCGTATGTCCGGGCTTCTGCTTTGCTTAAAGGGCGCTTAACAACGGAGGCAAGGTGATGACGCGATTAACGGCCAAAGATTTCCCGCAGCAGCTGCTCGAGTATTATGACTACTATGCCCACGGCAAAATCAGCAAACGCGAGTTTCTCCAGCTGGCGGGGAAATATACTGTCGGCGGGATGACCGCGCTGGCGCTGTTTAATCTGCTGAAGCCCGACTATGCCCTGGCAGAGCAGGTACCGTTCACCGATCCGGATATCCGTCCGGAGTATATTCATTATCCCTCTCCTGACGGCCACGGCGAAGTGCGGGCTTACCTGGTGACGCCGACGAAAATAGCCGACAAAGCGCCCGCCGTTGTGGTGGTACATGAGAACCGAGGCCTGAATCCCTACATTGAAGACGTAGCCCGGCGGGTCGCGAAAGCGGGATATATCGCGCTGGCGCCTGATGGCCTGAGCGCCGTCGGCGGCTATCCGGGGAATGATGATGAAGGCCGCTTGCTACAGCAGAAAGTCGATCCCGTGAAGCTGATGAATGATTTTTTTGCGGCGGTCGCGTTTATGGCGAAGCATCCACAGGCGACGGGGAAGGTCGGTATCACCGGGTTTTGTTACGGCGGCGGCGTCAGCAACGCGGCGGCGGTGGCGATCCCGGAGCTAGCCTGCGCGGTGCCGTTTTACGGCCGCCAGCCGCCGCTGAAGGAGGTCGATAAAATTAAAGCGCCGCTGCTGCTGCACTATGCCGGCCTCGATAGCGGCATTAATGAAGGCTGGCCCGCCTATGAACAGGCGTTGAAGGAACACCATAAAGTCTACGAGGCCTATCTCTATCAGGGCGTGAATCACGGCTTTCATAATGATTCCACGCCGCGCTACGATCGGGCTGCGGCTGATCTGGCCTGGCAACGCACGCTGGCATGGTTTGAGAAGTATTTACGCTAGCGCAAACGACATAAATAGCGCTACCGCTCGCTCAAAAAAACGCTATATAATTTATTATACAGCGATTGGGAGGGCGCGATGGAAAATCATTTTGGCAAAGGCTTAATGGCGGGGCTACAGGCATCCTATGCTGACACCGCCGCGCATGCGGCGAATTTTTGCGCCGACTATAAACGCGGGTTTGTGCTCGGCTACTCGCACCGCATGTTTGAAAAAACCGGCGACCGCCAGCTCAGCGCGTGGGAGGCGGGGATCCTGACCCGTCGCTATGGCCTTGACAGAGATATGGTGATGGATTTCTTCAAAGAAGGTGGGTCGGGTATGGCGATGCGCTATTTTCTGGCGGGCTATCGGCTGGAAAGCTAAACAGGACGGCTTCGCAGGCGGAGCCGTCCTGTGGTGGGAACCCTTTCCCGTCAGCGGGAAAGGGTGAAGACCTTACGCCTGGCGCTTATCTTCCGTTTGGGTGTCAAAGTCGCGGGCGTCGTGGCGCTCATGTAGCTGCTCATTGAGCGGGCCGTTGGTGCGGTTGACGATGCGTCCGCGCTTGACGGCCGGGCGGTTGCCGACATCCTGCGCCCAGCGCAGCACGTTTTTATAGCTCCCGGCGTCGAGGAACTCCGCCGCGTTATAGACATTGCCCAGCACTACGTTGCCATACCACGGCCAGACAGCCATATCGGCGATGGTGTACTCCTCGCCGGCCACATAGCGACCGCGGGCGAGCTGTTTGTCCAGCACGTCGAGCTGGCGTTTGGCTTCCATCGTAAAGCGGTCGATCGCGTACTCGATCTTCACCGGCGCATAGTTATAGAAGTGGCCGAAGCCGCCGCCGAGGAATGGTGCCGCGCCCTGCAGCCAGAACAGCCAGTTGAGGGTTTCGGTGCGGCCGGCAGGATCTTTTGGCAGGAAGAAGCCAAATTTTTCCGCCAGATAGAGAAGAATGTTGCCGGACTCAAATACCCGGGTCGGCGGCGTGGTGGAGTGGTCGCTGAGGGCCGGGATCTTCGAGTTCGGGTTGATATCGACAAAGCCGCTGGAAAACTGATCCCCTTCGCCAATGCGTATTAGCCAGGCGTCGTACTCCGCGCCGCTGACGCCCAGCGCCAGCAGCTCCTCCAGCATGATGGTCACCTTCTGGCCGTTGGGCGTGCCCAGTGAGTATAGCTGGAGCGGATGGGTACCGACCGGCAGGACGCGTTCATGGGTCGCGCCGGAAACGGGACGGTTGATATTGGCGAACGCGCCGCCGCTGTTTTGCTTCCATTCCCACACTTTGGGTGGCTGGTAGTTTTGCTCTGACATGCTGGTTTGCCTTTTTCGTGGATGTACAAAAAGTGTAGCAGGTGACCTCAGGCCATAATCCGCGCGGCCCACACGCTGACATCATCGCCGCTGCCCAGATCCGGCTGCACCAGGCCATTGACCATAAAGGTCGGCGAGACGTGGATGCCGTTCTGACGGGCGTATTTACTGTGCCACTTGATCACGTCCTGCAGCTCCGGGCGGGCAAAGGCGGCCCCCAGCAGCACGTGACTGTAACGTTCAATGCGCTCAATGATTTGCTGCGGCGTGGCGTTCATGTTCGGCCCGCTGCAGTGATCGGTAAACTCAAACTCTTCCCGATGGTCGGCCACGGCCTGCATCACTTTATGCGCCTGCTCTCTGCCGTGCGGCAGGGTAGACGCGGCGAGGATGCAGCGGACAATCACCCCGGAGAACAGATGCCACGGCTGCGACTGCAGGCGTATCTTGATGGTGACGTTATCGGCGCCGACCTCATCAAGCAGGTCGTCGAGCTTATTAAACGCGCGGACAGAGTAGGGGCAGGTGGGCTCAAGGAACACCTCAAACGTCCGCGGGCCGTGTCCCCAGACCAGCGGTTGGGCATTCAGATGCGAGGGTGTGCTCATTGTTGACTCCTGATGTTGCGTTGTTTTTTTGTTATATCACCGATAACGATATCACTTTTGTTTCCGGCTGCAGGGTTATTTTCCTTAACGGCACGATTAGCGAAACGAATGAGTGGTATCATCGTTACACCTCTGTCTGGTAAGTGCCTGCGGCAGGATAAGAAGAGGGAGTTTTGTTTCGCCAACTGCCCGGGCTGCATTAATTTGAGGTCAGGCTAAATGAGCAAAGGATCGACAAGCAGTGACGCCCCGTTTGGGACATTGTTAGGCTACGCGCCCGGCGGCGTGGCGATTTATTCATCGAATTACAGTAGCTTAAATCCGCAAGATTACCCGGATGACGCGACGTTTCGCAGCTACATCGGCAATGAGTATATGGGGCATAAATGGCAGTGCGTCGAGTTTGCACGCCGCTTTCTGTTCCTGACCTACGGGTTTGTCTTTACCGATGTGGGGATGGCATATGAAATCTTCTCCCTGCGTTTCCTGCGTGAAGTGGTCAATGACAATATTTTGCCGCTGCAGGCCTTCGCCAACGGTTCCCGCCGTCCGCCCATCGCCGGTTCGTTACTGATCTGGCAGAAGGGAGGCGAGTTTAAGCACACAGGCCACGTCGCGGTGATCACCCAGCTTGTCGGCAATAAAGTGCGTATCGCCGAGCAGAACGTCATTCACTCGCCGCTGCCGCAGGGCCAGCAGTGGACCCGCGAGCTGACCCTCGAGGTCAACGCCGGCCGGTACACCATCAAAGATACCTTTACCGATACCGAAATTTTAGGCTGGATGATCCAGACCGCCGATACCGAACACAGCCTGCCGCAGCCGGTGCTGCCGGGCGAGGCGATGGCGATCAAAGGCGCGCGGCTGCCGAACAACGGCCAGTTCCGCGGCAAATGGCTGAACGAGAAAGATCCGCTGCAGAAAGCCTACGTGGCGGCCAACGGCCATTTCATCAACCAGGATCCCTACCAGTATTTCACCATCAGCGAAAGCGCCGAACAGGAGCTGATCAAAGCCACTAACGAGCTGCACCTGATGTATCTGCACGCCACCGATAAGGTGATGAAGGATGATAACCTGCTGGCGCTGTTTGATATCCCGAAAATCCTCTGGCCGCGTCTGCGTCTCTCCTGGCAGCGCCGTCGTCATCATATGATCACCGGGCGCATGGATTTCTGCATGGACGAGCGCGGGCTGAAGGTGTACGAGTACAATGCCGACTCCGCCTCCTGCCATACCGAAGGCGGGCTGATCCTCGAGCAGTGGCTGAAGCAGGGCTACTACGGCACCGGCCACAATCCGGCGGAAGGTCTGCTCGATGAGCTGGCGGGGGCGTGGAAACACAGCCGGGCGCGGCCCTTCGTCCACATCATGCAGGACAAGGATCTGGAAGAGAATTACCACGCGAAATTTATCCAGCGTTCGCTGACCCAGGCCGGTTTTGAGAGCAAAATTCTCTTTGGCCTTGATGAGCTGCGCTGGGACGCTGCCGGCCAGCTGATTGACGCTGACGGGCGGCTGGTCAACTGCGTCTGGAAAACCTGGGCATGGGAAACCGCCATTGAGCAGGTGCGCGAAGTCAGCGCCGATGAGTACGCGGCGGTGCCGATTCGTACCGGACATCCGCAGAATGAGGTGCGGCTGATTGACGTCCTGCTGCGTCCTGAAGTATTGGTATTCGAACCCCTGTGGACGGTGATCCCGGGTAACAAAGCGATTCTGCCGGTGCTGTGGTCGCTGTTCCCGCATCATCGCTATCTGCTGGATACCGATTTTGTGGTTAACGACGAGCTGGCGAAAACCGGCTATGCCGTGAAGCCCATTTCCGGACGCTGCGGGAACAATATCGATTTGATCGGTCCTCAGGATGAGGTTCTGGATAAGACCAGCGGCCAGTTTGTCGATCGCAAGAATATCTACCAGCAGCTGTGGTGCCTGCCGAAAGTGGACGGTAAGTACATTCAGGTGTGCACATTTACCGTTGGTGGTAACTACGGCGGTACCTGCCTGCGCGGCGATTCGTCGCTGGTGGTGAAAAAAGAGAGCGATATCGAGCCGTTAATCGTTTTGAAAGACAAAGCATGACGTGCGAAACCCGGGTAGCGGCATACCCCTGTCCGGGTGACAACGTACAGAAAAGGATAGCCCCGGCATGGTCAGCGCCGCCGGGGAACACCTGCAACGAAGCGAAGATAATTAACACAACAACAAGACAGAAAAGGAAAATAGTATGCACGATCGGCGTCTCGCCGCCCGCGCGGGTGAACTCAAGCCCTCCGCCGTCCGCGAACTTCTCAAGCACAGTAAACTGCCCGGCGTGATCTCGCTTGGCGGCGGAATTCCGGCCCCGGAATTGTTTGATACCGAAGGCCTGGAGCTGGCGGTGCAGAAGGTGATGAGCGAACGTTTTCATGACGCATTCCAGTACGGTCTGACGGAGGGCTACCCGCCGCTACGTCAGGCGGTGAGTGAAATCTGTCACTCCCGTGGCGTGACCTGTTCTCCCGCTCAGGTCTATATCACCTCCGGCTCGCAGCAATCGCTGGATATCGTTGCTCGTACGCTGCTCGATCCAGGTGACACTATCGTCGTTGAACGTCCCACCTATCTGGCGGCGCTGCAGGTGTTTCAGCTGGCGCAGGCCAATATTCTCAGTGTCGACACCGATGATGACGGGATGCTGGTGGAGCAACTGGCCGACCTGCTGGAGACCACCCGCGTCAAAGCCGTTTATCTGGTGCCGACGTTCGGCAACCCCGGCGGCAAAACGCTGAGCGAGACGCGTCGTCGTCGCCTGGTTGAGCTGGCGAAAAAATATGACTTCGTCATTCTGGAAGACGATCCCTATGGCGAAATTAGCTTCACTGACGCCGTTCGACGCCCGCTCTATCAGCACGCGGTTGAGCTGGGCTGTGAAGATCAGGTGGTCTACACCTCGACCTTTTCGAAGATCCTCGCGCCGGGGATGCGCATCGGCTGGGTCGTGATGCCGGACTGGCTGGCGCAGCAGACGGTGATCGTCAAGCAGGCGGCGGATCTGCATACCAATATGCTTTCGCAGGTGATCACCGCGGAGTACCTCGGCATGAACCGGCTGGAGAACCAGATCGCGTTGATTCGCGAAGACTACCGCAAGAAGTGTGTGGCGCTGGCCGACGCGCTGGAAAGCCGCCTTGGCGAGCACCTGGAATTCAGCCGCCCGCAGGGGGGCATGTTCCTGTGGGCGCGTTTCCGCTATCCGTTCGATACCATGGAATGGATGAAGAAAACGCTGGAAAACGGCGTAGTCTACGTTCCTGGCGAAGCGTTCTATCACGATAAGCCGGATACCCGTACTCTGCGTCTCTCCTACTCCACGGTGTCTGAGGCCGGGTTGCTGACGGCCGTTGAGCGGCTGGCGGCCTCCCTGTAATGACTCTGCTGTGCGCCGCTTAACGACGGCGCACAGCCCTTCGCGGCGAGAGCGGGAGGAACTGACGTTAGCGTCCAGCGCCAGGGTCAATCTGTCTCGGCGATCCGGTCATCCAGCCAGACCAGCATCAGCGATGCGAGAAAAGCAACCGCAAAGGTGCCAATAAACAACCACATAAATGTCCCTCGCGGGTTAATTATTTTTCTGATTTTACCGGAGAGCGATCGTTTCGGTCGGAGATGGAGATTTTTGTCCCAGCAGAATGGCTGGCGAGAGAGAAAAAGTCATCGGCATCAATATCGAAGTTGAGAATAATTTCCCTGTATTTCCCACCGTTAATCAATGCTTTGGCTTCTTTAATACTACTGGCAATAATGACTGGCATCAGTTTTATCTCATTTTGAAAACTGAGAAGCAAAATAAGAGTTAGTTCGTACCAGATCAACTACTTTTTATAGTATGTCGCAGCAGAAAAAAACGTCATATCGCGGCCCCGCAAGAGCGGGGTGTTTTATGGCGGTCATCTGGCTACCAACAGCACAATCTCATTCGACGCTGAAGATATACTGCGATTTCGCCCCCCATCAGGATGATTTTCCCTGCTGTTTTTCGCGCAATATCTCGCCACAGCGCTGCCGATCTTCGCCCAGTGTTTGCTGCTCCTGCGCGCTGAGCTGGCGCCAGGTGTCCAGCATCCGCTGCCCCAGCGCCGGCAGGTAATGGGTTTTATGCAATGCATAGTCCGAATTTCCCCCTTCGACGATATTTTGCATATCGTGGAGGAACTGGCGGCTGTCGTCATGATCGATCATGCAAAAGACTGCCCGGTAGTAGGCTTCTTCATCTGCGGTGTAATGCGGGGTGAACCACCAGACCAGCAGCGCGATAAGCGCCAAAAGCGGGATAATAAAAGGTAATTTTTTCAACATCAGTTTTTTGGCCGGAGACAATCAGCCGTCAGTGTACCTGCAATGACGGCCTGATGTAAGCGCCGGCCCCGGCGGGCCGGCACAGGCTAGTAGCCGACCGGGTAGATGCGGCCGGTCTGAACGCCTTCAATGCTGCGACGATAGGCCTGCGCCACGGCGGCGGCGGGGACGCTGGCAAAGCCCGGGAAAAAGTCGCCGTAGGCCGCCAGCGACTCGCTGAGCACGGTGGGGCTAATGAGATTGATGCGGATCCCGCGTGGCAGTTCGCAGGCGGCGGCGCGCACAAAGCCTTCCAGACCGGCGTTGACCGTCGTGGCATTGACCCCCTGAGCAATGGGCTCCTGGGCGACAATACCGCTGACCAGAGTAATCGACCCGCCGTCACGCAGGAAATGCTGCCCGATCAGCGCCAGGCGAATTTGCCCCAGCAGCTTGTCCTGCAGCCCGAGGTTGAACTGACGGTCGGTCATGGTGCTTAACGGCCCAAAGTGCAGATTGCCGGTGGTGGAGACAATCGCATCTACTTCGCCCGTTTGGGCAAATAGCGCCTCGACGCTCTCCTGCGAGGTGATATCCACCTGATAATCTCCCCGGGTGCGGCCGACGCGGATAACGTCATGTCTCTGGCTCAGCTCTTCGCTGACCGCGCGACCGATGGTGCCGCTGGCACCGATAACGATAATTTTCATGGCTGTCTCCTGATGAGGTGAGACGCTATTCTTTAATAAAACGAATATCGGATAAACTGGCTAAAAGTTAGAACATTACTAACCAGAGGTTAGCAATATGGATAAGCTGCGAGGGATGGAGACGTTTATTGCCGTGGTGGAGTGCGGCAGCTTTACCGGGGCGGCGTCGCGCCTGGGGCTGTCGGCGGTGATGGTCGGGAAATATATCGCCCAGCTGGAAAGCCAGCTGGCGACGCGTCTGCTGGAGCGTAACACCCGACGCCAGAGCCTCACCGACGCCGGGCGGGTCTATTTTGACGAAGCGAAACGGGTGATGGAGCAGGTCTCCATCGCCGAAAGCGCGGTCGAGCGGCTGCGGCTGGCGCCCGCCGGCACCCTGCGGGTGAGCGCCCCCACCTCGTTTGGCGCCAGCGTGATCGCGCCCCTGACCGCCACCTTCCTGCAGGCCTGGCCTGCGGTCCGGGTGGAGCTGGATCTGACTAACCGGATGGTCGATCTGGTGGATGAGGGGGTCGATCTGGCGATCCGCATTGGCGAGATCCATCAGGAGGATCTGGTGGCCCGCTATCTGGCGCCGTATCGGATGGTGATCTGCGCCGCGCCGGCTTATCTGGCGCGTTACGGAACGCCAGGGACGCCGGAGGATCTCGCCGATCATCTCTGCCTGTCCCATACGGTCTGGACCGCCCGCAACGAGTGGCGGCTGCCGGGTATGGAGGGGGAAGTGCGCTGGAAACGCGATGCGATTTTACGCTGCAATGATGGCTACGCGCTGCGCCAGGCAGCGATCGCCGGGGCCGGGCTGCTGATGCAGCCGGAGGTGCTACTGGCCGATGCGCTGGCCAGCGGCAGCCTGGTGCGGGTGCTGGAGGCCTGGACCCCGCAGCCGAGACCCGTGCATCTGCTCTGGCGCCAGGATCGTCGGCCCCTGCCGAAGCTGACGCAGTTTATTGCCCATCTTCAGCAGGGAATGGCCGACGCGCTGACAATGACCCGCGCGTCGGAATAATCACTCCTCCCGCAGCGCCTGCTGCCAGTCGGCAATCAGATCGTTGGGATCTTCGATCCCCACCGACAGGCGGATCAGCTGGGGCGTGATGCCATTCGCCAGACGTTTCTCCAGCGGGATCGAGGCATGGGTCATGCTGAACGGCTGGCTCACCAGACTCTCCACGCCGCCCAGGCTCTCCGCAAGCGTAAACCAGCGCAGCTTGCTGATAATGCGCTCGGCGTAACCTTCATCGCCCTTCACCACCACCGAAATCATGCCGCCGGGCAGCGCCATTTGCTGGCGCGCCAGCTGATGATGCGGGTGCGAGGCCAGCCAGGGGAACCAGACTCGCTCCACTTCCGGCTGCTGTTCCAGCCATTCGGCGAGCTGCAGCGCGTTCGCGCTGTGGCGCTCCATCCGCAGCGCCAGGGTACGGATACCACGTAGCGTCAGGAAGCTGCTGAACGGGTCGAGTACACCGCCTACCGCATTCTGCAGATAGCCAAGCTTTTCCGCGAGCTCGGAGTTATCGCCAACCACCGCCAGGCCGGCGACGACATCGGAATGGCCGTTGAGGTATTTGGTCGCGGAGTGCACCACAATATCAAATCCATGCTCCAGCGGGCGATGGATCGCCGGCGAGGCGAAGGTGTTATCGGCGACGCTGATCAGGTTATGGCGTCGCGCGATGGCGGCGATGGCGCTGAGATCCGCCAGCTTCAGCAGCGGGTTGGTGGGCGTTTCCACCCAGATCATGCGCGTATCGGGGCGGATCGCCGCTTCAATCCCCTTCAGGTCGTCGGGTTTCACCCAGCTCACCTGCAGACCAGCGCTACGGCGGCGAACGTTTTCCAGCAGGCGATAAGTGCCGCCATACACATCATCGACCGCCACCAGGTGACTGTCCTTATCCAGCAGCTCCAGCACGGTGGAGATGGCGGCCAGCCCGGAGGCGAACGCATAGCCGCGCGTGCCGTTTTCCAGGTCGGCGATCGCCGTCTCCAGCGCGTGGCGGGTAGGGTTCCCGCTGCGGGAATATTCATAGCCGGTATGCTGCCCCGGCGCCGGCTGAGCAAAAGTGGAGGTGGCGTAAATCGGCGGCATCACTGCGCCGTGGCTGTCGGTGAAGGTTCCGCTATGTACGCTCAGGGTGTGGATAGATGACATAAAAAAATTCCTTATTGTGCGACTCGGTTACGCCAGGCGGTTAGTACATCGCTGCGGGTGACCAGGCCAAGAAAACGCGCGTTGTCAGCGATCACCGCCACCAGACCGCGATCGAGAATAGCCTGCAGTTCGCTCTCTGGCGCACGCTTATCGAGAGTTTCAACATGGCGGCTCATCGCTTCGCTGACCGGCAGGGAGAAGCGTTGGCGATCGCCCTGTACGTGGCGGATCAAATCCCACTCATCGACAATGCCGACCACGTGGCCATCCTCCAGCACCGGCAGCTGGGAGATGTCATACAGCCGCATGCGGGTAAAGACTGCGGCCAGGGTGTCGTCCGGCGCGGCCGTGACGGTGGCGCCTTCGTCATGGCGCAGGGCGATAAAATCACTGAGATCGCCCTGTTCGGGCCGGGCGATCAGTCCTTGCTGGCGCATCCAGTCATCGTTGAACATTTTGGACAGGTATTTATTGCCGCTATCACAGGCGAAGGTCACCACCCGTTTCGGACGGCTTTGTGCCCGGCAGTAGCGCAGGGCGGCGCTGAGCAAGGTGCCGGTGGAAGAGCCGGCCAGCACGCCCTCGACCTGCAGCAGCTGGCGCGCAGTCTGGAACGCTTCGCGGTCGCTGACGCGATACGCGGTATGTACCCCCTCCAGCCTGGCCAGCGGCGGGATAAAATCTTCGCCGATCCCTTCGACCAGCCAGGATCCCGTTTCGCCGTAGCGTCCGGTATCGACCTGATCGGCAAGGATCGAACCCGCCGGATCGGCGAGAATAAATTCCGTTTTCGGCGAGTGTTCAGCAAACCAGGCCTGAAGCCCGCCCAGCGTACCGCCGGAGCCGACGCCGACGACGACGGCGTCGATATCGCCCTCCAGCTGCTGATAAAGCTCCGGCGCAGTGGAGGTGGCATGGGCCAGCGGATTGGCGTCGTTATTAAACTGGTCGATATAAAAGGCGCCCGGCGTTTCATCGGCAAGGCGGCGGGCATAATCCTGATAATAGGCCGGATGGCCTTTATTGACGTCGGAACGGGTGAGCAGCACCGTCGCGCCCAGCGCCCGCAGGTGAAAGATTTTCTCGCGGCTCATTTTGTCCGGCACCACCAGGATCAGCCGGTAATTTTTCTGCGCCGCGATCAGGGCCAGGCCGAGGCCGGTGTTGCCGGCGGTGGCTTCGATTATCGTTCCTCCGGGCGCCAGTTTTCCCTGGCGCTCGGCTTCATTAATCATCGACAGCGCAACGCGATCTTTAATTGACCCGCCGGGATTCTGATTTTCCAGTTTTAAAAACAGACTGCAGGGGCCGGTATCCAGTTTGTGCAACTGGAGCAGGGGAGTATGACCGATCAGGTCGCTCACGGAATGAAACAGTGACATAACCATTTACCCACTCGTTTAAGATATTTTTGCATGGTAGAGCTGTGAAAACGGTAATTTAAAGAACATTTATCTGCCTGTTAGCGTCAAATGGAATATAAGATGCTATTTGGCCATCTGGAGGGAAAGCAGGGTAGCCACCTGGGCGGATCGATTGCCAGAAAAGGGCGTTTTTAGCCGCTTTTTGCGACAAAATGGCCATTTTAATCAGCGTGTTATCTGATATCTGAAAATGTATTTTCGAAAAGATTCTATGGGGAATAGGTCTTAATGGCACAGAGGATACGGCGTGGTAGAAACCCATAGACACCGATGCAGGGTGTAGAAAAGAGAAAACCCGTCTTTTTGGCGATCACTATTGTCTGTGCGCGATCGTCTTAAGTGCATGACCACTTGGATTTCTGTCAGTACTTCTTGTGCTATAGAGTGTTAAGTGGTGAGGGTATTTTGGGTTTTAAATCATAAAGATGACATTATTTGCATAGGCAATAAATGGGTTTAAGTCTTCGTGAGATTTCATCTGAGTTCTGTATTTCGTAATGACATTAGCGTTACATTGATTGTATAATTACTGTCCAGCCATCGACTAAAGGATAGAACTATGCCAGCCGCAAACAGCATGTCCATAAAACGCGAAACGTTAAATCTGCGCATTAAACCTGCCGAACGCGATCTTATTGATCGGGCGGCGAAAGCCAGAGGGAAAAACCGCACCGACTTTGTGCTGGAGGCCGCCCGCGCTGCCGCTGAGGAAGCGCTGATTGAGCAACGCATCATTATGGCCGATCCGCAGGCTTATCAGGAATTTCTCGCTCGTCTGGATCAGGCTCCTGCACCTAATGCCGCACTGCGTAAAACTATGCAGACCCCTGCGCCGTGGGAGCCGCAAAAATGATCTCCGCACCAGAACCGCTTCATGCCGGGCATATTCTTACCCCGTTTTGCTGCGGTATAGATTCCATGGATCACTGGCTGAAACAGCGGGCGATGAAAAATCAGGTTACTGGCGCATCCCGTACCTTTGTCTGCTGCGACGACGGGAAGGTGATGGCATACTACTCATTGGCTTCCAGCGCTGTGACGACAAATACTGCGCCTGGCCGTTTTCGCCGCAATATGCCTGATCCGATCCCGGTTGTGGTGCTGGGTCGTCTGGCGGTGGATAAATCACTACATGGGAAAGGTGTCGGGCGGGCGCTGGTACGTGATGCCGGGCTGCGTGTGATTCAGGTGGCGGAGACTATCGGCATTCGTGGAATGTTGGTTCACGCCCTGTCGGACGAGGCGCGGGAATTTTACCTGCGGGTGGGGTTTGAGCCGTCGCCGATGGATCCGATGATGTTGATGGTGACGTTGAGGGATTTGGTTCATGCCTGATGGGTATTATTTATAATTACAAGAGAATCTGAAGTGTTTGTTAAACCCGTAGCGATTCAGTCCCACATGTATCGTCGGTCAGATTATCAACCTGGGACCACGGTCCCATCTGCTCATTTTAGTACTATTTAGTCTGTGACTATGGTCCCAACTGACGGTCAGAAGGCTTCCAACTGTATGTCAAATTTATGCATAACAGTCTGAACCAAGTAATGCAGATTTGTCGTACCGTGACTGGCTATCAAGCTCTTTGAACGCGAATAGACGTGGATGCAGATCTAAGTAATAAGCTTCCCGCTGTAGCTGGGAAAATCCGACAAAGGATGTTCTATATGGACTCACAGGATGTATTGTATATCGTCCGATGTTACGGCGTCGTCAAGCGGTCCTTTACCGCTCCAGGTCACCAATTAGCATATGGAAGCTTAAAGGTCGCCGATGGCGAACTAGATAAGGTTGCCTGCAAAATTCACCGCACAGGTAAAAACAGCCCAGTTAGTCACGACAAGCCATAAAATTAAAATGAATTGACGACGCCGTGCAAATCACATTTTATCGCCGCTATGAACGCTGTGTTCCGGAAACGGCAAAACGGGGAGGGGATGAATAAACCTGCATGTTCTAAGTAATAATTTGTTGCTATGTTGAACGCGAAGGATGATAATTGCTAACAGGAAGCTAATATTACTAAAGGGAAATTTAGATGCCTTCAATTCTCGCAAGGTTGTCAGTTTGTATTATTCTGTCATTGTTTATGGTTTCTTGTTCGGGAAGTTTTGATAAAACTATTGATTATCAAGACGCTAAACAGATGCCCGGCTATGGGTATATAGTCATGGATTTCAGACTGGCAAATGAAATGGCGTATGGCAATGGCTATATTCCAGGAAAAACAAACTATACAATTTCTTATAAAAATAAAGGTGATATTTTTTTTGTTGATATTCAGCATGCTGATTTTCGTAATAGAATATTAAAGGCATACATACCATATATGAAAGGCTATACCTTAATAGGTATAGGGAGAAGTTATTGGTATCCTTTTTTTAGATGTGATAAATGTGACAATGAGCCACAGTTAAAATTTTTATATATAAACATTGTAAAATCTGTGGATGAAGCATGGTGTAGTGAAACAACTTATAAAAATTTACGATCATTTAATGCAATGGACGGTTGCTCCCAAATGGTAGGTGTAGAAGAATCTAGAAAAGTTACAGGAGATGTTCTTATCACCCCAGAATTAAAATCTGATTTCCAGGGGATGTTCACCCCTTATCTGAAGCCAGGACGTTAATCACGAGGCTCTTAAGTTGATCTCCTCCCAGGAAAGAGTGACAGGATAAACTGAAGTCTACGGTTTTTCTTCCATCTCACAGAGAGGCATATCGCCATGAAAAAGACCCGTTATACCGAAGAACAGATTGCATTTGCACTGAAGCAGGCCGAAACCGGCATCTGTGTCGGGGAAGTCTGCCGAAAGATGGGCATTTCTGAAGCCATTTTTATAATTAGAAGAGAAATTCGCTGCTCTGGGCGTAACTGAACTTGAATTGCGTCGTCTGCGGCAACTGGAGGATGAAAATCAGCGGCTGAAAAAGCTTGTGGCTATAAGACCTACCGGGGCGGAGTCAGCTCACCCTCAGTTGTACCCTCGCAATGGACATGATGCGGGTTGAAGTTGATTGAGTTGGGTCGAGTTAAGGGATTGAAGAGATGTTGATTACTGCGGGCTTGGAATGCAAAAACGGACCTCCGTGGAGGTCCGTTGCTATGAATTTGGTGCCCGGACTCGGACTAACGCCGCAGGCGTTGAACAGCGCGCTTGTCGCGCTGGCCCCGAAGGGGTGAGCCGCTGTGCGGCGAATAATCGAACGCAGTTCGATGGAGAGTCCGGTCGTAGAAAAGCAAAAACCCGCCTTTTGGGCGGGTTCTTTAAATAGTGGTGCCCGGACTCGGAATCGAACCAAGGACACGGGGATTTTCAATCCCCTGCTCTACCGACTGAGCTATCCGGGCAACGGGGCGCATTAAACCGTAATCGCCGCGCCTCGTCAACGAAATTTATCTGTTTTGCAGCAGACTGAACAATCTATCACCACATTGCGCTAAAAGCACGCGTCTTCAGGCAAAAAACAGCGTCCAGGCCGCTGAAATTGGCATCGCCAGCACCAGCGCAGGCAGCATATTCACCACGGCAAACATTTTTATCCCGCAGATGCGCAGCCCGGTGGCCACCAGCAGCATACCGCCGACGGCGCTGAAATCCGCCAGCATCATCGGCGTGGTAAGCGGCATAATGATCGCCGCGCAGGCTGCAAGAGTCAGCTGGATGAGCAGCATCGGCACACTGATAGCGGCGACGGCAATGCCCAGGGTGCAGGCGAAAATGGTGGCGGTGAAAAAGTCGAGAAACGCTTTGGCAATCAGAATGCTGGCGTCGCCAGTCATCCCTTCGCGCATGGCGCCGAAGACGCCGGTGCCGCTGGCGCAGAACAGGACGATAATCGCCACATAGCTCTGAATATAAGACTCATGAGCCGAAGCCTTTTTCTTGCCTTTCGCTGACATCAACTGCTGGAGTTTACTGACCAGCGTATTGATGCCTTTTTCCATATTGCATATTTCGCCGAGCAGCGTCCCCACCAGGGTCGACAGCACCATCACTGGCAGATTGGCGCACTTAATGACCAGTAAAATGCCGATGCCTAATGACGCCAGGCCAAAAATTGAGGTCATTGATGTGCGGATCCGTTCCGGCAACCGTTGACTGAGCAAGGCACCCAGCACACCGCCGACCAGCACCGCGCTGGCGTTAATAAAAGGTCCTGTAACCACGCTGACTCCTGTTAAATATCCCTGATAACCGCATTATTATGACGTTAACCCGCCGTGAAAGCTTGTGTATCCGTGATATAAGTGCATACGGTTTTCATCTTGCGCCTGTTCGGGAAAGGTGCCATGATTGCGCGAATTTTCTCCTCCCTGATATGAGGCTGCCGATGACGACACTGCCATTATCTCGCCAGCGACGTCGCGCACAGATGCGCGGGCTGCCTCATCTTGCTACGCTTACTCCTCTGTTCACCATGCGGTGAAGGACACGTATGCTCACTGTAGGGCAACAGTAAGATCGGACGCGTCTGCTTTTACTGATGTCCGGCGGTCGGAGCTGAAATCCGTCAGACCCGGACACATCGTTGGGCAAGGTTTCCTTGTCTGAGATTTTTACACTCCCGATACGGGCATTTGCGCTTATGAAATCCATGCACATTGCCGCCAGCTGCGAGCTGGTCACCCGCTTGTCCACCCACCGTCGCGTTGTGGCGCTGGACAGTACCGATTTTACCGATGTGGCGGCAGTCGTCATCACCGCGGCGGACAGTCGCAGCGGCATCCTTGCTCTCCTCAGACGCAGCGGATTTAATCTGCCGGTCTACCTGCTGAGTGAGACGGCGGTCGAGAGGCCAGAGGGGGTGCAGGCGGTGATCGCCGGTAAAGATCAGGAGTGGCTGGAGCTGGAGGCGGCGGCCTGTGATTATGAAGCGCGTCTGCTGCCGCCGTTTTTCAATACTCTGACCCAGTACGTCGAGATGGATAACAGCACTTTTGCCTGTCCGGGGCATCAGCACGGGGCGTTTTTCAAAAAGCACCCTGCAGGCCGTCAGTTCTATGACTTTTTTGGCGAAAATGTCTTTCGCGCCGACATGTGCAACGCCGACGTGAAATTAGGCGATCTGCTGATCCACGAAGGGTCGGCCAAGCACGCGCAGAAGTTCGCTGCGAAAGTGTTCAATGCGGATAAAACCTACTTCGTCCTCAACGGCACCTCGGCGGCCAACAAAGTCGTGACCAATGCGCTGTTGACCCGCGGCGATCTGGTGCTGTTCGATCGTAACAACCACAAGTCAAACCATCACGGGGCGCTGATTCAGGCGGGGGCGACGCCGGTCTATCTTGAAGCCGCGCGCAATCCGTTCGGTTTTATCGGCGGCATTGACGAGCGCTGCTTTGATGAGCATTACCTGCGGGATCTCATCCGCGAAGCGGCGCCTGAGAAAGCCAATGCCTCCCGCCCGTTTCGTCTGGCGGTGATCCAGTTGGGGACCTACGACGGCACGGTCTATAACGCCCGCCAGGTGGTGGATAAAATAGGCCACCTCTGCGATTACATCCTGTTCGACTCGGCGTGGGTGGGCTATGAGCAGTTTATCCCGATGATGGCCGACTGCTCGCCGCTGCTGCTGGAGCTGACCCCGGACGATCCGGGTATTTTTGTCACCCAGTCCGTGCACAAGCAGCAGGCCGGCTTCTCACAGACGTCGCAGATCCATAAAAAGGATAACCATCTGCGCGGCCAGGCGCGTTTCTGTCCGCACAAGCGGCTGAATAACGCCTTTATGCTGCATGCCTCCACCAGCCCGTTCTATCCGCTGTTTGCCGCGCTGGACGTCAACGCCAAAATTCATGAAGGTGAGAGCGGCCGCCGCCTGTGGGCCGAGTGTGTGGCGCTGGGCATTGAGGCGCGGAAAGCGATCATCGCTAACTGCAAGATGATCCAGCCCTTTATTCCGCCAGTGGTGGCGGGGCGTCCATGGCAGGATCACCCGACCGAGGCGATCGCCCGGGAGCGCCGCTTCTTCAGCTTCGAACCCGACGCGCGCTGGCATGGTTTTGAGGGCTATGCGGACGACCAGTATTTTGTCGACCCATGCAAGCTGTTGCTGACCACCCCGGGCATTGACGCTGAAAGTGGGGAGTACAGTGAGTTTGGCATCCCGGCAACCATTCTGGCGCATTATCTGCGTGAAAACGGCATCGTGCCGGAGAAGTGCGATCTCAACTCGATTCTGTTCCTGCTGACGCCGGCGGAGAGCGCCGAAAAAATGGCGCAGCTGGTGGCGATGCTGGGACAGTTCGAACAGCATATTGAATCGGATACGCCGCTGGCCGACGTGCTGCCGACCATCTACAACAAGTATCCGGTGCGCTATCGCGATTATACCCTCCGCGAACTGTGCCAGGAGATGCACGATCTGTACGTCAGCTTTGATGTGAAGAGCCTGCAAAAGGAGATGTTCCGTAAACGGAGCTTCCCGCGCGTGGTGATGAATCCGCAGGATGCTAACCGCGAATTTATCCGCGGCAACGTGGAGCTGGTGCGTCTGAGCGAGGCGGAAGGCCGCGTTGCGGCAGAGGGGGCGCTGCCCTATCCGCCAGGGGTATTATGCGTGGTGCCCGGTGAGATCTGGGGCGGGGCGGTACTGCGCTATTTCCTCGCGCTGGAGGAGGGAGTCAATATGCTGCCGGGCTTCTCACCGGAGCTGCAGGGGGTTTACAGCGAGACGGATCCGGATGGCATTAAGCGGCTGTATGGCTACGTGCTGAAGGGATAAAAAAACGCCCCGCTGAACAGGCGGGGCGTTTTGCTTTTGACGATCACGCGCTCTGCTGGGCGGCGGTCGGTTGTCTGACGTGTTTGTATTTGAACAGCGCCACGAAGGCAAAGGCCAGCACCAGCGAATAACCGGCGAAAATCAGCCACACGCTTTGCCAGTCAGTGATCCCCTCGACGGTAAAGTGCTCAACCACTTTGCCGCTCACCATCCCGCCAAGAATACAGCCGAAGCCGTTGGTCATCATCAGGAACATCCCCTGGGCGCTGGCGCGGATTTCCGGACGAACCTCTTTCTCAACGAACACCGAACCGGAGATGTTGAAGAAGTCGAAGGCGCAGCCGTAGACGATCATCGACAGCACCAGTAGTACAGTGCCGAACGGTGTCGGGTCGCCAAAGGCGAACAGGCCGAAGCGCAGCATCCACGCCACGATACTAATCAGCATCACGTTCTTAATGCCGTAGCGGCTAAGGAAGAACGGGATGGTCAAGATAAACAGCGTTTCGGAGATCTGCGAAATCGACATCAGCACTGACGCGTGCTCGACGATAAAGCTGCCGGCAAACAGCGGATCTTTATCGAAGCTATGCAGGAAGGTGTTGCCGAACATATTGGTGATTTGCAGTTCGGCACCGAGCATCATCGAGAAGATAAAGAAGATAGCCATGCGCTTGTTTTTAAACAGCGCAAAGGCGTTAAGCCCCAGCATCTCCGTCCAGCTTTGATTGCGCTGGGCGTTGGCGACCGGAATATGCGGCAGCGTCAGGGTGAACAGCGCCAGCAAGACCGACAGCGTCGCGCCAATGTACAACTGCATATGGCTCAGTTCGAAGCCCGAGAAGCTGACGCCCCACATGGCGAGGATAAAGCCGATGGTGCCCCAGATACGAATTGGCGGGAAATCGGTGACGATATCCAGCCCCGCCGACTGCAGGCGATAGTAAGAGATGGTGTTAATCAGCCCCAGCGTCGGCATATAGGCCAGCGAGTTGAGGAGGATCACAAGGAACATCTCGCCCGGCGTGGTGACCTGCGCCGCCAGATACAGCGTTAACGCGCCGACCAGGTGGCAGATGGCGTATACCCATTTGGCGCTGATCCATTTATCGGCGACGATGCCGAGCAGCGTTGGCATCAGGACGGCGGCGATGCCGAGCGAGCTATACACTGCGCCGATTGCTGCGCCGTCAAACTTCAGCGTGACAAACATGTACGAGCCGAGCGTGGTCAGCCAGCTCCCCCAAAGGCAGAACTGCAGGAACGACAGTATTTTTAGCTGCAGCTTAAGATTCATGTATTTATCCTCACGAATGTGGGCTTGTTATGTTTATTAAATAACATAACCACCGTTATTTTGATGCGATTCTATCATTCAGGGGTGAGAAGCTTCTGTTAACTGCCGCAGAAAATCGAAAAGATATTACGAAGTATGTCCTATAAAAAAGAGAGGCCCAGTGCGATGTCCGGGCCTGTAAGAGAGGGGGGGTTATTTGCGGCGATAGCTTTTCTGCGCAGTGTTAACTTTATACAGATACCGGCGCGATTCGGCCGACGGATGGCGGGTGGTGAGCGTCTGGTAGACGTCGCCTGGCGCCATGCTGTTAATGATGTTCGCCGCCTGGACTTTATCGCTGGAGAACACGCGCAGTACGCTGCCGGCGCCGCCGTTATAGGCGGTGATCACCGCGTAGCGACGCGAGGTGGGGTTATCGATGCCGGCGAGATAAACATTGTTCAGCATCGCCAGATAAGCGGTGCCGGTATCGATGTTATTCGCCGGGTCAAACAGATAGCTGCGGCTCGGCAGGCCGGATTTGCCCTGCGAACGGAAGACGTCTTTCCCCGCGCTGTGCTGGACGACCTGCATCAGCCCCATGGCATCCGCGTGGCTCACCGCATAGGGGTTAAACGATGATTCTGTTTGCATAATCGCAAGGATCAGCGACTCATCAACGCCGTATTTACGCGAGGCCTGGCGCACCATGCCGAGGTATTTATGCGCACGTTTGTCGAGGTGGTTTGGTACCAGGTTGATGGTGATGCTGTAGATCACGCGCAGGCCATTGTTGCGGCTCTTGAGGCGGGTTTGCAGCAAATAATCGGCGTAGCGCGCGGCGCGCCACTCCCAGCGAATCGACGCGCCGGTGTTATCCACCACCTGACCATAGAGGAACGGCTCTTTGGAGATCTGAATATCATCGACGTCGGAATAGAGGTCAATGGAGTTGGGGTCATCGCCCATCAGCAGCGTTTTGATGATCGCCTGGCGCAGTCGTCCGCGCGGATCGGTGCCCGCGATGGTCTCGACGGTGATCGTCCCGGCATCAAAGTTGATGTGGCTGCGGGTTTGATATTGATCGGTATATTTAACGTAGTCCTTCGGCCCGGCGAGCAGGACTTCGTTATACCCCCAAATGTTCTCGATGTTATGGGCAAACTGGCCCATCAGGATATCGAATCCGTTCGTGTCCTTGACCCAGGCCTCGTTGTATTCGGTGCCTTTTTTATTGGAGCTGGAACACGAAACGAGCAACGGCGCAATCAGCGCGAGCGCTAAGTATTTTTTCATCATTCCGGGCGTGCGTGTTGTGTTTGTTTTTAAAAGGCCGCAGGGCCCTTACTGTTTTTCCGGCGGCGTGTAGCCTTCGATATGCACGTCTTTCCCTTCAAACAGGAACTGCACCATCTCCTGCTCCAGCAGCTTGCGGTGCTCCGGGTTCATCATGCTGAGTTTTTTCTCGTTGATCAGCATGGTCTGCTTGTGCTGCCACTGCGCCCAGGCTTCTTTGGAGATTTCGTTGTAAATGCGCTTCCCGAGTTCGCCCGGATAGAGCTGGAAATCCTGGCCGTCCGCTTCACGCTGCAGGAAAGTACAAAAAATGGTTCTGCTCATAATCACTCCTCTTTGATAGCCGAAAAATTTATACCGGCGTTCCGGCTTTTAACTGTTGCAACAAGCGCTCCACGGGGGCCGCCAGTCCGACCGACGGCGGCTGCGCTAAGTTATACCAGAGTGCGTTGCCTTCATCCATGCATGCGCCAGATGAGTGCACTGTAAGCCACATCGGCACAATATCCAGGTGGAAATGGCTGAAAGTGTGGCGAAAGGCGGTTAATTGCGTCAGATTATCGGCCTTTATCTGACGCTGCGCCAGCCACTCGCGCAGCTCCGCTTCGTCTGCAAACTGCGGAAAACAGAATAGTCCGCCCCACAAACCCACCGGCGGACGCTGGGAGAGAAACACCTCGTCGCCGTGCTGCATCAGCAGGAAATAGCCGGTGCGTTCCGGGATGGTCTGCTTCGGTTTTTTACCCGGATATTCCGCCCATGAATGATTCGCGTAGGCCACGCAGCCATTGCTCAACGGGCACAGCTCGCACTTCGGCTTCGAGCGGGTGCAAACCATCGCCCCGAGATCCATCATCGCCTGGTTGAAGCGTTCTACCCCTTGCGCCGGGGTCACCTCTTCGCTGATATCCCACAGCCGTTTTTCGACCTCTTTTTTTCCCGGCCAGCCGCTGACAGCATAGCAGCGGGCGAGCACGCGCTTCACGTTGCCGTCGAGAATCGGATAATGCTGACCGAGCGAAAGCGACAAAATCGCCCCTGCCGTTGAACGCCCGACGCCGGGCAGCGCGGCCACTTCCTCAAAGGATTGCGGGAAGATGCCGCCATGCTGTGTCGCCACCTGCTGGGCGGCTTTATGTAAATTGCGCGCCCGCGCGTAGTAGCCAAGGCCGGTCCACAGATGCAGCACCTCATCCAGCGGCGCGTTGGCTAAATCAACCACCGTTGGGAAACGCGCCATAAAGCGTTCAAAATACGGGATTACCGTGGTCACCTGGGTTTGTTGCAACATCACTTCGGAGAGCCATACTTTGTAGGGCGTCTTGGCGATTTGCCAGGGCAGGGTTTTACGCCCGTATTTGTCGTACCAGTCCAGGACCTGGGCTGAAAATTGCGCGGCGAGAAAAGTCAAAGCTATGGCTCCGGGATCGCGATTACAGGGTGGCAGATTGCAGCACAAGGGCGAGTGGCTGTAAACCCTTGCATCCGCCGGGTAACTTTGGATAATGCCCGTTTTCCGAACACTTTCACTAGCAGACTTAACTTTTATGAAAAACGACGTCATTTCTCCGGAATTCGATGAAAACGGTCGCCCGCTGCGCCGTATTCGTAGCTTCGTCCGTCGCCAGGGGCGCCTGACGAAAGGGCAGCAGCATGCGCTGGATAACATTTGGCCGGTGATGGGCGTTGAATTCAACGATGCGCCACTCGATTTCGCTGCCCTGTTTGGCCGCGACGCGCCGGTCACACTAGAAATTGGTTTCGGCATGGGGGCTTCGCTGGTGGCGATGGCGAAAGCCAAACCGGAACAGAATTTCCTCGGCATTGAAGTGCATTCCCCGGGCGTTGGCGCCTGTCTGGCTTCTGCTGAAGAAGAAGGTGTGCAAAATCTGCGCGTGATGTGTCACGATGCGGTGGAAGTGCTGCATACCATGATCCCGGATAACTCACTGAATATGGTGCAGCTGTTTTTCCCTGACCCGTGGCATAAAGCGCGTCATAATAAACGTCGTATCGTGCAGCCGCCTTTCGCTGAGCTGGTCAAAAGCAAACTGAAACTCGGCGGCGTCTTCCATATGGCGACCGACTGGGAAGCCTATGCCGTGCATATGCTGGAAGTGATGTCCTCGCTGGAAGGCTATCGTAACCAGTCGGCAAGCAACGATTACGTACCGCGCCCGGAATCGCGCCCGGTAACCAAATTTGAACAGCGTGGCCATCGTCTCGGCCACGGCGTATGGGACTTAATGTTCGAGAGGGTGAAATAATGGCCAAGAATCGTAGCCGTCGTCTGCGTAAAAAAATGCATATCGACGAGTTTCAGGAGTTAGGCTTCTCCGTCGCCTGGCGTTTCCCGGAAGGGACCACCGAAGAGCAGATCGACCAGACGGTCAACGATCTGATCGAAGAGGTGATTGAGCCGAACAAGCTGGCCTTCGACGGCAGCGGCTATCTCTCCTGGGAAGGGCTCATCTGCATGCAGGAGATCGGTAAGTGCACCGAAGAGCATCAGGCCATCGTACGCCAATGGCTGGAAGCGCGTAAGTTAGAGGATGTGCGCACCAGCGAACTTTTTGACGTCTGGTGGGACTAAGTTTGACAAGGGTCGGCAACTGCCGGCCCGTTTTGTCTTAAGGGAGTTTTATGATGCGTAAAACGCTGCTGGCGGTGGCGCTCTCCGTCACCGCTTTGTCTGCCCATGCGGACTACCAGTGTAGCGTCACGCCGCGTGACGATGTGATCCTCAGCCCGCAGCAGGTGCAGGTGAAAGGGGAAAACGGCAATCTGGTGATAAAACCGGACGGCAACCTGACCTTTAACGGTAAAACCTATACTCTGAGCGCCGCCCAGCGCGAGCAGGCGCAGGACTATCAGGCCAGTCTGCGCAGCAGCCTGCCGTGGATTGACGAAGGCGCGCGCTCGCGAGTCGAAAAAGGCCGCAAGGCGCTGGATAAAATCATTACCGAACAGGTTGGCGCCAACAGCAGCATGCATGGTCGCCTGACCAAGCTGGATGCGCAGCTGAAAGAACAGATGAACCGCATCATTGAGCGCCGCAGCGATGGCCTGACCTTCCACTATAAAGCTATCGACCAGGTACGTGCCGATGGTCAGCAGCTGGTGAATCAGGCGATGGGCGGCATTCTGCAGGACAGTATTAACGAGATGGGCGCGAAAGCAGTGCTCAAAGGCGGCGGCAACCCGCTGCAGGGCATTCTCGGCAGCCTCGGCGGCCTGCAAACGGCGATTCAGGATGAATGGAAAAACCAGGAGGCCGATTTCCAGCAGTTTGGTAAGGACGTCTGCAGCCGGGTGGTCTCGCTGGAGGATAGCAGGAAATCGCTGGTTGGCTCGTTAAAGTAAGTTGATTTCGCTACCTGCGCCTGCAGGTAGCGGTTAGGCTCAGTCGATCACATCAGCCCCAGCAGCTGTGGAATAAACAGTGAGATCTGCGGGATATAAACAATCATCATCAGCGCGATCAGCAGGGCGGCGTAGAACGGCAGCAGCGGTTTGATGAGCTGCTGAATTTTAACCCCTGAAATGGAGCAGCCGACAAACAGCGCGCTGCCTACCGGCGGGGTCAGCAGGCCGATGCACAGATTGGCGACCATCATGATGCCAAAATGGACCGGGTTCATGCCTAAATCCTCAGCGATGGGGAGAAATATTGGCGTAAAAATCAGTACTGCTGGGGTCATATCCATAAAGATACCGACGATTAACAGCACGATGTTAATCAGTAGCAGGATCACCAGCGGATTTTCAGAAAACCCCATGAGCGCATCGCTTATCATGTAGGGAATATCGGCATTGGTCATTGCCCACGACATGCCGACGGAAAAACCGATCAGCAGAAGGACGATAGACGTCATCACCACCGATTCAAGGATCAGCTTTGGCAGGTCGCGCCATTTGACTTCCCGATAAATCAGCACTGAGAGGATAAAGGTGTAGACCACGGCGATGGCGGAAGCTTCAGTGGCGGTGAAAATACCGCCGAGGATCCCGCCCATGACAATAATGACCAGCAGCAGGCTGGGCAGGGCGTCGAAAAAAGCCTTTGCCGCCTGGGCGCAGGTCGGGCGCTCGGAAACCGGATATCCGCGGTGTTTAGCGATACCAGCGCAGACCAGCATGATGGACAGACCCATCAGAATGCCCGGCAAATAACCGGCCATAAACAGCGAGGCGACCGAGACGCCGCCGGCCGTCAGAGAAAAGACGATCAGCACGTTTGATGGCGGAATGAGCAGGCCCGTGATGCAGGATGAAACGTTTACCGCCGTGGAGAATGCCGGATCGTAGCCTTTCTGCGTCTGAATGGGATTGAGCGTCCCCCCTACCGCAGCGGCGGCAGCGACCGCCGAACCGGAGATCGAGCCGAACATCATATTGGCCAGCACGTTGACGTGTCCCAACGATCCGGGTACCCGCCCAACCATCACCTGCGCCAGATTGATGAGGCGTATAGCAATTCCCCCGCTGTTCATCAGGGTACCGGCAAAGATAAAGAAGGGGATAGCCAGCAGCGCGAAGTTATCGAGTCCGTTCGCCAGGCGCTGAGCAACGGTAATCACCGCGATATCCCAGGGAAACATCAGCAGCATTGAGCCGACGGTAGCAAGACCGATGGAAAAAGAGATAGGTACGCCAATAAAGACCAGAATAAAGAACGAGCCAAACAGCGTCAGTGCAATATAGCTATCCATTAATTTGCTCCTGCTTCTGAATGTTTCATGTTTTTTAGACCGTTGCTGATAAAACACAACGCGTAAAACATCATCATGATGCCGGTGAGCGGCAGGATCAGATACACATAGCCCATCGGGATCTGCATTGCGACTGAGACCTGGGCGGTCGACAGCGTTTTTTCAATCAGTTTTACGCCGCCGGTAACAATCACTGAGCCAGCAAACAGAAAGATAAGCAGATTGATAATGACGCTGAGCAGTGCCTGCTTGCGGGAAGAGAGCATCAGCGTAAGTAAATCGATCGCCAGATGACGCTGGGCGCCGACGGTATAGGCCGCACCCAGTAGCCCGACCCAGATCATTAAGAAACGCGCCAGTTCATCGGTCAGGGTGCTAGGCTGGTTGAGCACGTAGCGGCTGAACACCTGCCAGACGACGCAGAAAACCAGCGCAATCATTACGACGACAGAGAATGCGGCGATGGTGCGGTCCACCGCCAGCTTTATGCGGTTAAGTATCATCATTGATTTCCTGGTGAAAGCGGGCCAGCGGCTGGCCCGTTAAAGGTTATTCAGCGGCAGCGTCAAATTTGGCCAGCAGAGCGGCCTGTTTTGGATCTTTCTTAAAGTCATCAAATAGCGGCTGCACGGCGGCGCGGAACGGCGCTTTATCCACTTTGATAATTTCGCCCCCCAGGGCTTTGGCCTGAGCGCGGGTATCGGCGTCGATCTTCTGCCACAGCTGTTGCTGATAAACCTCTGAGGCTTTGGCCGCTTTGACCAGGATTTGCTGCTGTCCCGGCGTCAGTTTGTCCCAGGTTTTGCTGGAGATAACGAGGAAGTCAGGGATGGAGGCATGCTCATCTTCAGAGAATACTTTCGCGATTTCGATATGGCGAGTCTGCACCCAGGAGGGCACGTTATTTTCCGCGCCGTCCACCACCCCTTGCTGCATGGCGGTATAAACCTCACCAAAGGAGATTGGTGTCGGGGAGCCGCCCATTAATTCAATCATTTTTAAGGTTGTCGGGCTGGCCTGCACGCGGATCTTCAGTCCTTTTAAATCTTCCGGTTTGGTGATGGGCTTTTTGGCATAAAAACTTCGGGTTCCGGCGACATAAGCGGAAAGGGCAAAGAATCCTTTCTCTTTCGTCGAATCCATTATTTCCTTGCCCGCTTCTCCGAAGACCACCTTATTGAAATGATTTTGATCGTTAAACAGGAACGGTAAATTATATATCGCATAGATATTATCAAATGACTCCAGATCGCTGGCGGAACCTTTGGTCAAATCCAGCGCGCCATTTTGTAATAACTCCATCGTTTCTCGTGCGCTGCCCATCTGGCTACTGGGGTAAATACGAATCTTCATATTACCGTCAGAAAGTTGGTTTACCTCTTTGGCCATCTCTTCAAACGCCTGATGCACCACGTGACTGCGTTCAAGGTTATGTGCCAGTTTTAACGTGATTTTTTCAGCTGCGCTGGCTCCTGAAGAGAATAGAGCAAGCAAAGATATTGCTATCAGAGAACGAGAAAAAGCGTATTTTTTCATAAGTTGGCTCCATGCACTTGTGGTAATTGGTCAATATCTTAAGCGTCATGCTTTGTTTCTGTATGACATATTATCCTTGTTGTCGTACATCTTTAAGCTGCCTGACTCACACTTTTTCTCAATGAGGCACTGAAATAACGGCTTTTATGGCTTCAATTATATTTGGTTTCTATAAATAAAAGTGAATTAATTAGATGATGAAATATTTTAAAAGAATGGTTCGGGAATGACGAGGTTGATATTTCGATAAATTCGAACTATTGTCCTTCCCGTTAAAACGATAAAGGGAAGGACAAGGGTGATATTTATTCGTTAAGGAAGAGTTCGAGCAGGGAATTCAAAAACAGCTTACCGTGCTCGGTAATCTGCCAGTTCTGCTCGTCTTCCTGCAGATAGCCCTGGGCTATCGCCGCGTCCAGCTGCGGGCGGATCGCCGCTTCATCAAGACCGGTATAGCGACTAAATTCTGCGCGCGGCGCGGCCTCCAGCAGGCGGAAACGGTTCATAAAGAACTCAAACGGTTTATCCGCCTCTTCCACATCATGCTGACGCTCGAGGTAACGGCCTTCCATATACCCGCGCGGGTGGCGGGTTTTGGCGGTCCGCAGAATGCGTCCGTCAGGGAAGGTTATCTTACCGTGCGCGCCGCAGCCGATGCCGAGGTAGTCGCCAAAGCGCCAGTAGTTGAGATTATGCTGACACTGGAAGCCCGGTTTAGCGTAGGCGGACGTCTCGTACTGCTGATAGCCAGCGGCGCTTAGCAGCTGATGCCCCTGCTCGAAAATATCCCATAGCGCGTCGTCATCCGGCAGCACCGGCGGCCGGGAGCCGAACAAGGTGTTCGGCTCAATGGTCAGCTGGTACCACGACAGGTGCGGCGGGTTGAGGGCAATCGCCTGACGCAGATCGTCCAGCGCCTCCTCCAGCGACTGGTCCGGCAGACCGTGCATCAGGTCGAGATTGAAGCTGCGCAGGCCGAGGCCGCTGGCGAGACGTGCTGCGCGCTTGGCCTCCTCCGGACCGTGGATCCGCCCCAGGCGCTGCAGCTTCGGTTCGCTAAAGCTTTGTACGCCGATGGAGATACGGTTCACCCCGGCGCGCTGGTAATCAACGAAGCGATCGGCCTCCACGGTGCCCGGGTTGGCTTCCATGGTGATTTCCGCCCCGGCGGCCAGCGGCAGGCAGGCGCGGACGCCATCCAGCAGGGTTTGCATGGCCGGGCCGGACAGCAGGCTTGGCGTACCGCCGCCGATAAAAATAGTGCCTATTTTCCGTCCCTGAGCATATTGCGCATCGGCCTGCAGGTCGTTTAGCAGATGCTGGACGTAATCGTCATGCGGCACCTCGCCTTTCAGCGCATGCGAATTAAAGTCGCAGTACGGGCATTTCTGCACGCACCAGGGAATATGAATATAGAGACTCAGCGGCGGCAAATTAGCCATTACGTAATGCTTCCAGTAACAGTTTTAGCGCTTGCCCACGATGGGAAATCGCACTCTTTTCTTCACGGCTCAGTTCGGCCGCGGTTTTCCCTTCGGACGGGACGAAGAATATCGGGTCGTAGCCGAAGCCACCCGTACCGGCGGCTTGTCGGGTGATTACCCCAGGCCAGCTGCCGTGGCACACCAGCGGCGTGGGATCCTCGGCATGGCGCAGATAGACCAGCACGCAGTGGAACTGCGCCTGACGCTGGTCGTCCGGCACGTCCTTTAACGCGTCGAGCAGCTTCTCAAGATTCTGCTGGTCGGTGGCGTCGACGCCGGAATAGCGGGCGGAGTAAATACCCGGTGCGCCGCCAAGCGCATCGACGGCCAGACCGGAATCGTCAGCGATGGCCGGCAGGCCGGTGATCTGCGCCGCATGACGCGCTTTCAGAATCGCGTTTTCAATAAAGGTCAGGCCGGTCTCTTCCGCAGAGTCCACGCCCAGCTCGGTCTGAGCGACGATATCGAGACCAAAATCTTCCAGCAGCGAGGCCAGTTCGCGCACTTTACCGGCGTTGCCGGTCGCGAGGACGACTTTTTGCATGATAAATCCTGTTTATTCAGTTAGCGCCGCGACCGCAGTCGGGATCTGTTGTGGGGCGATGATTTTAACTTGCTTATGGCGACCCAGCTCGCCTTTTTCAATCAGTACCTGGCTTTTGGCGACGCGGAACTGTTTGGCGAGAAATTTCACCAGGTGGGCATTGGCCTGGCCATCAACGGGCGGGGCGGTAATGGCGACTTTAAGCTCGTCGCCATGTACGCCCACGATGCTATCGCGGCTGGCCTTCGGCTGAATATACAGCCTGAGCACCAGCCCCTCAGCGCAGGTTTCAACGGCACTCATAGCGCCATCCACAGCCCCGGCAGCAGCACGTTACCGGTGGCCTGCAGCACTTCGGCGACGCCCATATTAATCACGTACAGCAGCAGCACCAGTACCATCGGTGAGAAATCGATACCGCCCATCGACGGCAGCAGGTTGCGGATAGGGCGCAGCAGCGGGTCCGCCAGTTGCATCAGCACGTACTCCACCGGACTACGGCCCTGGCTGACCCAGCTCATGATCGCCATCAACAGCAGCACCCAGAAGATCAATGAGCCGATGGTTTTCAGCAGAATAAGCAGGGCGGAGATCCAGATGATCGGCTGGAAGGTGATCACCATAAACAGCACGATCGCTTTGATGACGCAGAGAATAAATGCCACCAGCAGCGAGGCGCTGTCAATTGGCCCCATTGCCGGGATAATCCGGCGCAGCGGCCCGACAATCGGCTGCGTGGCCTTCACCACAAACTGCGAAAACGGGTTGTAAAAGTCGCAGCGCGCCCACTGCATCCAGACGCGTAACAACACGACCATCGTGTAAAGCTCAATGACCGTTGAAAGCAGGAAAGTCAACGTCTTCATGGCGTTCCTCAGATTCCTTATTATTTGCTGTAGTCGCGCGCACCAAAAATAGCTGTACCGATGCGCACCATCGTGCTTCCCGCCGCGATTGCGGCTTCCATATCGTCCGACATTCCCAGAGACAACGTATCGACCGTGGGGTACCGCGTTTTTAATCGCGCAAATGCTACCGCCATTTGCTGGGCGACGGCAAACTGCCTTACATATTCTGACTCAGGCGCGGGGATGGCCATCAGACCGCGCAGCTCCAGATGAGGTAACTCAGCGATCTCTGCCGCTAATCCATCGAGCGCTTCCAGCGGGATGCCGGATTTGCTCTGCTCATCGCTGATGTTGATTTGAATCAGCACCTTCAGCGGCGGCAGATGCGCCGGGCGCTGTTCGTTCAGGCGGGAGGCGATTTTCAGCCGATCGACGGTGTGGCACCAGTCAAAATGCTCTGCCACCAGCCGGCTTTTGTTGGACTGCAGGGGGCCAATAAAGTGCCACTGCAGCCCACTGACGCCGGCCTGCTGGAAATGGTTAATCTTCTCCACGCCCTCCTGGACGTAGTTTTCACCAAATGCCCGCTGGCCTGCCGCGATGGCTTCTTCGATCGCGCTCGCAGGTTTCGTTTTACTCACTGCAAGCAATGTCACTTCTTCTGGCGCACGCCCGCAACGAGCGGCGGCACCGGAGATTTTGTCCCGGACCTGTGCCAGGTTATGCGCAATATCGTTCATATTCCGAGGATGAGTTATGAAGCTGGAAGAAATCGTAGCCCTTAGTGTAAAGCATAATGTCTCCGATCTACACCTGTGCAATTCCGCCGCACCGCGCTGGCGGCGGCAGGGCAAGCTGGAGCCCGCCCCGTTTCCCGCGCCGGATATCCCGGATTTACTCAACTGCTGGCTTGATGCCGCACAGTTACAGCATTGGCAGGAACAGGGACAGATTGACTTTGCGCTGACCCTGGCCTGCGGTTTGCGGCTGCGCGCCAGCGCTTTCGCCCATACGCGTGGAATATCGCTGGTGCTACGCCTTCTGCCTGAACAGTGCCCGCGTCTGGAGACGCTGGGCGCCCCGCCTGCGCTGAGCGAGCTGCTGGCGGAAGAGAGTGGTTTGCTGTTGGTCACCGGAGCGACGGGCAGCGGCAAGTCGACCACCCTGGCGGCGATGGTGGGGCATCTCAACCAGCGTCTTGATGGCCATATTCTGACCCTGGAGGACCCGGTGGAGTTTATCCATCACAGCGAGCGCTGCCTGATCCAGCAGCGGGAGATTGGCCGTCATTGTCCTTCGTTCGCCGCGGCGCTCCGCGTGGCGCTGCGCCAGGATCCGGATGTGATCCTGCTCGGGGAGCTACGCGACAGCGAAACCATTCGTCTGGCGTTAACGGCTGCGGAGACCGGACATCTGGTAATGGCGACATTACATACCCGCGGCGCGGCGCCGGCGGTGGAGAGATTGATCGATGTCTTTCCGGCAGAGGAGAAAGATCAGGTTCGTAGTCAGCTGGCCGGAAGCCTGTGCGCGGTGCTGGCGCAAAAATTGTTGCCTGCACGTCAGGGCGGCAGAGTTGCGCTATACGAGCTTTTGGTCAATACCCCCGCAGTAGCTAACTTGATCCGTGAAGGAAAAGTGCATCAGTTGCCCGGCATAATGCAGACCGGGATGCAGGCCGGAATGCTGACATTTACGCAGAGTTTTCAGCAACGTGTCGCCGCAGGCGAACTATAAGAGCAGCGTGAAGCAGGCAGGGCGGGTTAAATGATATGTTAACTGAATGTTTGATTGCTGTTTCTTTATATTATTTGGTAATACAAATAATCACTATGAATAAATTCAAATAACACATTCAGTTGCGATATGTCGACAGTGAATACGCATTTCCAGGAAAAAAGTTTGATTACCTTTTGACAGCTTTGAGGTGTTCGATTTATGCTGTTTACGGGAATAGGATGATTCTCATGGAATAACGTTTCAATTTGTAAATTGCCAAGGCTATTTATAAATTCACGACTGTTTGTATATTTTTTTATTCATTTAACCACCATGGCGGTGGATAGCAGCTAAGGAGAGTTTTAAGTGATTAATTTAAATGGAAATTCATCATCTTCTCGTCAGGTCACATTTATTACCCATCCGTCAATTCAGAGCAAAGCTTTTGCCAGCTATCTGAGCGAAACCCTGATGGCACCAGTGGTTTTACAAAATATTAATAAACCACTGGCACAACGCCTGGCGAAAGATTCTGTAATATTATTTGATATCGCAGTGTCAAATAAGAAATTAAATGGGGTATGGCGAGACATTATTCGACTGCAGGCAGATAATCCTCGTTTGTTGATTATTAATAGCGCACAAAAGTATGAGTTATACGAAATGGCGCAGTGGCCGGCTTTATATGGCGTGTTCCGCCATGACGATGATGAATCGCGCTTAATTGAGGGCGTTAAGGCCGTACTAAACGGCGAACAGACGGCTGAATTGAGCGTGATGCACCCGGCGATGTACGCTGCGGACCATGCATCGGCGCCCGTTGAGAACTCGCCACTCACCGAGCGGGAATGTGAGATCCTCAACGAGCTGCGCTGTGGGGCGACGAATCTGGATATTGCCCGTGCCCTGTTTATCAGCGAGAACACGGTGCGTACGCACCTGTACAATGTGTTTCGTAAACTGAGCGTGAAGAATCGCACTCAAGCGGTGAGCTGGGCGAACGAACATCTGCGCCACTAAGCGGTCGGAAGCGCGCCGTCAGCAATTTGCCGGCGGCGCAGGAGAGCAGAGCCTAAAAGCTCTGCTCGAAGTAGCTTTCCAGAATGACCACGGCTGAGGCCGAATCAACGCTGCCTTTATTCAGCGCGCGGTAGCCGCCGTGTTCAAATAAGCCTGCCCGAGCCTCCACCGTACTCAGACGTTCATCGTGAAGGACGATCGCGACGCCAAAGCGGCCATGAATTTTATTGGCGAAATTCCGCGCGCGCGCCGTCAGCGGTTGCTCGGTGCCGTCCATATTCAGCGGCAGGCCAACGATCACCGCCTCAGGCTGCCACTCTTTGAGCAGTTTTTCGATGACATTCCAGTCTGGTTTACCGTCCTGCGCCTTCAGCGCCGGTAACGGTCGCGCGGTAGCGGTGATGCGTTGCCCCACCGCCACGCCGATGCTTTTGGTGCCGAAATCAAAGCCGAGAAAGGTTCCGCTCATCATGCATGCCCCGCGACGCCTGGCATCGTCACAATGTCGATACCAATCAGTTTAGCCGCCTCGCGCCAGCGATCGGCGATGGGCGTGCGGAAGAGAATATTCTGGTCGGCAGGGGCGGTAAGCCAGGCATTATCTAAAATCTCCTGCTCCAGTTGCCCTTTCTCCCATGAGGAGTAGCCCAGCGCCACCAGTACGTTGCCCGGCTGCCTGTCGGTACCTAAGGTTTCAAGAACATCCCGCGAGGTGGTGACCACTGTGTTATCCGAAATGCGGATACTCGAGGAGAAGTCAGAGGGCGGGGTATGCAGAATAAAACCGCGGTCTTCCGCCAGCGGGCCGCCCAGCATCACCGGTTTATCCAGACGGATCTCCGGATTGCGCGGCTCCGGAACAATCTTGAGCTTCTCAAGGATCCCTTCCACCTGCAGATTTTCCAGCGGCTTATTGATAATAATGCCCATGGCTCCCTCGTCGTTATACTCGCAGATATATACCACGGAGCGGCGGAAAATCGGGTCCTGAAGCGCAGGCATGGCAATCAGAAAGTGATGCTGTAAATTCATTGTCAGAGGTTCTGTTCCTGGTTCAAAAAGCAACACCCAGTATGCGGGCAAAGTAGAATAGTGTCGATGCACTTTATCTGGCTGGCGCCCGAGTGGCGCCTGGCTGGCGGCGTTTCACGAGCGCGGTCAACCGTGCTCGCTGCGCCATGAGCGGACGTTTATCCGCTCTGGTGTTTATTTGGTGATACGTCTTTCGATAGCGTCCATCAGCATGCCGGTGATCGAAATATCCGGGAAGGCGGCTTCAATCTCACGCACGCAGGTGGGGCTGGTGACGTTAATTTCCGTCAGACGGTCGCCGATGATATCCAGGCCGACGAAGATAAGACCTTTGGCTTTCAGCGTCGGGCCGACGCGGCGGGCAATTTCCCAGTCGCTTTCGGTCAACGGGCGAGCTTCGCCACGGCCGCCGGCGGCCAGGTTGCCGCGGGTCTCGCCGCCCTGCGGAATACGCGCCAGGCAGTAAGGCACCGGCTCGCCGTCCACCACCAGCACGCGCTTGTCGCCGTCTTTAATGGCGGGCAGATAGTTCTGCGCCATGCAGTAGCGGCTGCCGAGCTCGGTCAGGGTCTCCGTGATCACGCCAAGGTTCGGATCGCCGGCTTTGACGCGGAAAATAGAGGCACCGCCCATGCCGTCGAGCGGTTTCATGATGATATCGCCGTGTTTTTCCCAGAAGGCCTTCAGCTGGGCTTTATTGCGGGTGACCAGCGTTTCCGGCGTCAGTTCTGAGAACCAGGCGGTGAACAGTTTCTCGTTACAGTCGCGCAGGCTCTGCGGCTTGTTGACGATAAGCGTGCCTTTCTCTTCCGCCCGCTCCAGGATGTAGGTGGCATAAATAAATTCGGTATCGAACGGCGGATCTTTACGCATCAAAATAACGTCAAGATCGGCCAGCGGCAGATCCTGCTCACCGGTGAAGTCATACCATTTATCGTAGTTCTGTTCGACGCTCAGCGTGCGCGTACGGGCGCGGGCTTCGCCGTTGATCAAATAGAGGTCGTTCATCTCCATATAATGGAGTTCATAGCCGCGACGTTGCGCTTCCAGCAACATAGCGAAGCTGGTGTCTTTCTTGATGTTGATGGTTGCGATGGGATCCATCACGATGCCGAGCTTGATCATGGTTCTTCTCCGTTAACGCCTCAACCTAAGTCGCCAAAACGCACCTGCAGGGCGGTGATGGCGGTGAGCGCAGTAGTCTCTGTACGCAGAACGCGCGGTCCCAACAGGATATCAGTAAACTGGTATTGCGCGGTCATCGCTATCTCTTCTGCCGATAGCCCACCTTCCGGACCAATCAGCAAACGGACGCGTTCAACCGGTAGCGGCAGCGTATTAATGCTGGCGCTGGCGCGCGGGTGCAGGTTGAGCTTCATCCCGCTGTCCTGCTCGGCGCACCACTCTTCCAGCTGCATGGCCGGACGTATTTCCGGTACCACATTACGACCGCTCTGTTCGCAGGCGGCAATAGCGATTTTCTGCCACTGCTGGATCTTCTTCTGCAAACGTTCGGCGTCCAGTTTAACGCCGCAGCGCTCGGAAAACAGTGGCGTTATGAGGCTTACCCCGAGTTCGATCGATTTCTGGATAGTAAATTCCATTTTTTCACCGCGCGACATCACCTGGCCTAAGTGAATATGCAGCGGCGATTCACGATCGTCGGGTTCGCCGCTGAGCACTTCAACCGTGACATTTTTCTTGCCGGCCTCGGTGATGACGGCGTCAAATACCTGGTTACTGCCGTCAAAAAGCTGTAGGTGCTGACCTGCGGTCATGCGCAGGACGCGACCGACGTGGTTGGCCGCGTCATCGCTCAGCGCAATCTGGCTGCCGACAGTGAGGCGTTCTGGATGATGGATGCGAGGAATGCGCATGCTTGATATTCCGTTCGTTGCGCAGATGCCAGCTTCCCGCCACCGGGCGGGAAGCACAGGGCTGCAAATTAACAATTGCCGCTAGTGTAGGTTAGCTCTTTTGCGCCTGGCAAGCCTGCTGGACATACGGATTATGGTTGCCCTGCACTTTCGCGATGCGCTCATCGCGCTCACATTCCCAGGCGGTGACCGGGTACTGTTTATCCCAGGCGGTAAACAATTGAGTTTGCTGGCGGGAAAGATTCAGCTGGTAGCGGTCGCGCATATAGAAGTAGGTGCGGGCGATAGCGCCGCGGGCGCGGGCAGGGGGCTCGGCGACTTTATCTTTAAAATCGACCTTCATGGTGCACTGGCCGTACTGGCCTTCACCGCCGTTCCACTGGCTGTACATAAAGTTGCCGCGATCGCCATTGACTTCCCCTACCGCCGGCTGCAGGTTGTGCATATCGCTTTCCATCTTGCGGTACTCCGGATCTTTGGCGCAGTTTTGCCGCCCGCCTTCCTGCCAGCACTGGCGCTGATGGCCGAACTGCCACGCCGGCACCACGTGTTCCCATTCAACCCGGCTGGCGCGGTTCTCATTTTTACGCACTTTATAGCCGCAAGATTCCAGATCGATAACGCCTTTTTTACCCTGCCAGTCGATTTTACAGCCGCAATAAAAGTCGCCCGGAACGTCGGCGTTCACTTTGACGCCAGCGGCCTTGGCCTGGGAAAAACTATTAATACCGGCGGCCGCGAGCGGGCCACTGACTGCCGTGCTCAATACCGCAACGGCTAAAATATGCATACGGGACATCGTTAACTCCGTGTCAAAACGAGCCCGCAACGTAGCGAATGAGGGTGCTGGATGCAATCAGTCAGATCAGAAAGTTTCTAATAAATTCTGATGGTTATTTTTCAGCCACCAGCAGATCGCCGCAGTGAACGCAGCGGTAGGTGGCCTCGCCGCGCACCACCCGGTTATGGCGACGGACGGTGAGCTGATGCTGCTGACAGCGACAGCGGTAGGGGAAGGTGTTCTGGCGGACCGAATCGAGTTCAAAACGGTGAGTGCGACGCGCGGGAACGCCAAGGACGTTCTCCATCATCCATTTCCACTCTTTACCGTGCGGCGCGACGCGGCCAAAGTGCTGCCAGACCAGCAGGTGCGCCAGCTCGTGCGGCACCACTTCATCGATAAACTCCTGCTGATTTTCCAGCAGCAGCACCGGATTTAAACGAATTTCGTTTTTCTCCAGCCAGGCGGTGCCGGCGGAGGTACCGCGCTGCTGGTAGACCAGCGTCGGCTCAGCGTAGCGGCGTTCCAGTTTGAGGTTCGCTTTGGCGAGATGCTCCCGCAGGCTGCGCATCACGGCCTGCTGAATAGCGATGGGAATACGGGGTGTTTTCATAGCGCCAGAGGATAGTGCGACGGGCGGGGGAGAGCAAGAGGAAGCTTCCTCCCGGGAGGGGAGGAAGCTCAGGCGGGTTAGTCGCGGGCGCCGATTTCACGCAGCGGACGACCCTGCATCAGGTTACGTTCAATATGTTCCAGCGAGACGTTTTTGGTTTCCGGAATCAGCCAGATAGTCAGCAGGATAAACAGCACGTTCAGACCGCCGTACACCCAGAAGGTGTTGGCGCTGCCCAGCGAGTTGAGCATGGTCAGGAAGGTGGCGCCGACAATCATATTGGCAATCCAGTTGGTCGCTGTGGAGCAGGTGATGCCGAAGTCGCGGCCTTTCAGCGGCTGGATTTCGGAACACAGTACCCAAATCAGCGGACCGGCGCTCATGGCGAAACCGACGATGAACATCAGCAGCATCAGGACGGCGATGTACTGCGCGGTAGAGGAGTGAATGCCGATGTGCATCATGCTACCCAGCACGCCCATGCCCGCGGCCATCACGATAAAGCCGAGGATCAGCGTTGGTTTACGGCCCCAGCGGTCGACCAGACCGATAGCGATAAAGGTGGCCAGCACGTTGGTCAGACCGACGATCACCGTCCCCCACATCTGCTCGGTGGTGTTGGCATAGCCCGCCAGTTCAAAAATCTTCGGTGCGTAGTACATGATGACGTTCATGCCGGTGAACTGCTGCATCACCTGCAGCAGAATACCGAGGAACACCGCGCGGCGGAAGTTACTGTTGTCTTTGAACAGCGACCAGCCGGACTGTTTCACCTTCAGGCTTTCGCGGATTTCGTCGAGCTCACGTTTCGCTTCGGCGCTGGTATCGCGCAGGCGCAGCAGCACGCGTTCGGCATCGACGAAACGACGTTTGGCGGCGAACCAGCGCGGGCTGTCCGGCAGGAAGATAACGCCGATCAGCAGCAATACCGCCGGAATAATGATCACGCCGAGCATCCAGCGCCACGCGCCGCTGTAGCTGAAAGCGGTGTCAGAGAGATAGGCGCCGAGGATCCCGATGGTGATCATCAACTGGTACATCGAAATCATACTGCCGCGAATTTTCTCTGGCGCGATTTCCGACAGATACAGCGGAGCCGTGTATGACGCGACGCCCACCGCCAGGCCCAGCAGCACGCGGGAAACCAGCAGGATCTCGACGTTTGGCGCGGCAGCGGAGAACAGAGAGCCGGCGACAAAGAGGATGGCGCCGATCATCAGGCTTTTTTTACGGCCCAGTTTGAAGGAGAGCCAGCCGCTGCCGACCGCACCGACGGCAGCCCCGAACATCATGGAGCTGACCACCCACTCCTGGGTGTGGGCTGAAATCTGGAACTCATTGGCAATAAAGGGTAAGGCACCCGCAATAACACCGATATCAAGGCCGAACAGCAGGCCAGCCAGCGCGGCGAGGAAACAGACGAAGAACGTCATAGTCTTGTTCGAACGCCCTTGTTTTTTGTTGTCAGGCATAACGCCCTCCAGTTGAGTTATTGATTCTGTCGATGGTTAGGGTAGGACACTCGACGGTAAAAAAACGTGATTATAGTCACGGCTGTGTAATCGTTTACACAAAGGTAAAGAAACGTAATCCATTAAATGCTTTTTAAATCAGCAGTATATACAAGGATAGTCGACATTTTGAAAAACGGTAATCGGAGTTGACCGAAACAATATGTAACATTGTGAAAAATACCCGCATGCTATGCCTGTTCTGGAAACAAAGGGGCAGTCATCATAATGTAATCGCTTTCATCGCGTTACCGCGTTCCGCTGAAGCGAGGCGCAGAGGGGAGGGAGACGGAAACAAAAAGGCCAGCGCGAGGCTGGCCTTGAAGAGAGGAAGCAGGGGTTATTTCAGACCGGCCGCTTCGCGCAGCAGAGCCGCTTTGTCGGTTTTTTCCCATGGGAAATGCTCGCGACCAAAGTGACCGTAAGCCGCGGTTTCTTTGTAGATCGGGTGCAGCAGGTCCAGCATCTGAATCAGGCCGTACGGACGCAGGTCGAAGAACTCGCGCACCAGCAGGGTCAGCTGTTCAGAAGGCACTTTCTCGGTGCCAAAAGTTTCCACCATGATCGACGTCGGTTCAGCGACGCCGATAGCGTAGGAGACCTGAATTTCACAACGATCGGCCAGGCCCGCGGCAACGATGTTTTTCGCCACATAGCGCGCCGCGTAGGCTGCGGAACGGTCAACTTTAGACGGATCTTTACCGGAGAACGCGCCGCCGCCGTGACGAGCCATGCCGCCGTAGGTATCAACGATGATCTTACGACCGGTCAGACCGCAGTCGCCCATCGGGCCGCCGATAACGAAACGTCCGGTCGGGTTGATGAAGAATTTGGTCGAAGCGTTCAGCCATTCGGTCGGCAGGGTCGGCTTGATGATCTCTTCCATCACCGCTTCCTGCAGGGATTTCTGGTCGATGTCTTCCGCGTGCTGCGTGGACAGAACCACCGCATCGATGCCGACGATTTTCCCGTCGTCATACTGGAAGGTCACCTGGCTTTTCGCATCCGGACGCAGCCACGGCAGGGTGCCGTTTTTACGCACTTCAGCCTGGCGCTGCACCAGACGGTGAGCATAGGTCACCGGCGCCGGCATCAGCACGTCGGTTTCGTTGGTCGCATAGCCAAACATCAAACCCTGGTCGCCTGCGCCCTGTTCCAGCGGGTCGGCACGGTCGACGCCCTGGTTGATGTCCGGAGACTGTTTACCAATGGCGCTCAGAACGGCACACGAGTTGGCGTCAAAGCCCATATCGGAATGCACGTAGCCAATTTCGCGGACGGTGTTGCGGGTGATCTCTTCGATATCAACCCATGCGCTGGTGGTGATTTCGCCGCCTACCAGCACCATGCCGGTTTTGACATAGGTTTCACATGCGACACGCGCTTTCGGATCCTGCTCGAGGATCGCATCCAGCACGGCATCAGAGATTTGGTCAGCAATTTTGTCAGGATGCCCTTCTGATACGGACTCAGACGTAAAAAGGTGTTTTGCCATATTTTATTTCACCTGTGGACGATTCGGATAGCTCATACTGTTGTGTAATGTGGCTTTGGTGGATAATCAGCGCAAAGCCGCGCAGGTAGCGACACGAGCAGTCTGAGTGTTAATCAGTATAGACGGATTAACTTCTGGATGGCTATTTTAGGTCAATTCTTGAGCCCATTTCCAGCCTTTTTTGATGGCGGTCGCATTTATGGGAAAACCCGCCTGGCAAATTTTCCTGACAACCGCGCAAACGCACACATTTTTATTTTGCTTTTTACCCTGCTTCTCGGTATAAAACGCCGCGCGCGGCTCATTAAAAAAGCGCACGGGGCATCGCCCTGTGGTGCCACTTCCAGCCGGGTTAAGCAGTCTGTATTTACAGAATCTCGCAGCGGCGTAGCGCCTGTTGCCCGGTATGTATAGCTTTGGCTTGTCGCCGACCCTGTCGCAGGGCGGTGTGGAGGTGATACCAGATAATGAACCAATGTTTTTCGCTTGATTCGTCGCGTCGTTCTGTCGCGCGTCAGCACTCCGCAACCTGCATCTCTCTCATGCAAACCAGCCGATGTTCACCCCATCTCGGCGCTTCTCAGGATTCCAGGGCCGGTCGGTCGTTAGAAAACTGAACAAGGGCGCTCTTGCCAGGCAAGAGTTTTCTCGTGGTTTCTCCGGACTGTCATACTCTGTTCGGCTACGTGTTTTACGATGATATGAATAAGAAACCGGTCGCGCAGTCGCAAAACCAGCAGATAGTGCTGGGCTTTAGGACTGTTCATGGGTTGTTATCGCATCTTTGGACTGCGATAGTAGTTAACTGTCTTACACTTATTATTAAAAATTGAGGTTCGCTATGTCTGACGACATGTCTATGGTTTCGCCTTCGTCAGCAGGCGAACACGGTGTACTACGTTCCATGCAGGAGGTAGCGATGAGCTCCCAGGAAGCCAGCAAGATGCTGCGTACTTATAATATTGCCTGGTGGGGCAATAACTATTATGACGTCAACGAACTGGGCCACATCAGCGTTTGCCCGGATCCGGACGTCCCGGAAGCGCGCGTGGACCTCGCGGAATTAGTCAAAGCCCGCGAGGCGCAAGGGCAACGTTTGCCGGCGCTGTTCTGCTTCCCGCAGATCCTGCAGCACCGCTTGCGCTCGATCAACGCCGCCTTCAAACGCGCGCGTGAATCGTACGGTTATAATGGCGATTACTTCCTTGTCTACCCGATTAAGGTTAACCAGCACCGTCGCGTGATTGAATCGCTGATCCATTCCGGCGAGCCGCTGGGACTGGAAGCCGGTTCGAAAGCCGAACTGATGGCCGTGCTGGCGCACGCCGGGATGACCCGCAGCGTCATCGTCTGTAACGGCTATAAAGACCGCGAATATATCCGCCTGGCGCTGGTGGGCGAGAAGATGGGCCACAAGGTCTATCTGGTCATCGAGAAGATGTCGGAAATCGCCATCGTGCTGGAAGAGGCCGAGCGCCTGAACGTGGTGCCGCGCCTTGGCGTGCGTGCGCGTCTGGCCTCGCAGGGCTCCGGCAAATGGCAATCCTCCGGCGGAGAGAAGTCCAAGTTTGGCCTCGCGGCGACCCAGGTACTACAGCTGGTCGAGATCCTGCGTGCCGCAGGGCACCTTGAGAGCCTGCAACTGCTGCACTTCCACCTCGGTTCGCAGATGGCCAATATTCGCGATATCGCCACCGGCGTGCGTGAATCCGCGCGTTTCTACGTCGAACTGCATAAGCTGGGCGTCAACATTCAGTGCTTTGACGTCGGCGGCGGTCTGGGCGTGGACTATGAAGGGACCCGCTCGCAGTCTGACTGCTCGGTGAACTACGGTCTGAACGAATACGCCAACAACATCATCTGGGCGATCGGCGATGCCTGCGAAGAGAACGGCCTGCCGCACCCGACGGTGATCACCGAATCCGGCCGCGCGGTGACCGCGCACCATACCGTGCTGGTTTCCAACATCATCGGCGTGGAGCGTAACGAATACACTGAGGCGACCCCGCCGGCGGAAGACGCCGCGCGTCCGCTACAGAGCATGTGGGAAACCTGGCTGGAGATGCACGAGACCGGCAACCGCCGCTCGCTGCGCGAATGGCTGCACGACAGCCAGATGGACCTGCACGATATCCATATCGGCTACTCCTCTGGCACCTTCAACCTGCAGGAGCGCGCCTGGGCCGAGCAGCTGTATCTGAACATGTGTCATGAAGTGCAGAAGCAGCTCGACCCGAGCAACCGCGCGCATCGTCCCATCATCGATGAGCTGCAGGAGCGGATGGCGGATAAAATCTACGTCAACTTCTCGCTGTTCCAGTCGATGCCGGATGCCTGGGGGATCGATCAGCTGTTCCCGGTGATGCCGCTGGAAGGGCTGAACAAGTCGCCGGAGCGCCGTGCGGTGCTGCTGGACATCACCTGCGACTCCGATGGCGCCATCGATCACTACGTGGACGGCGACGGGATCGCCACCACCATGCCGATGCCGGAGTACGACCCGGAGAACCCGCCGATGCTGGGCTTCTTTATGGTCGGCGCCTATCAGGAGATCCTTGGCAACATGCATAACCTGTTTGGCGATACCGAGGCGGTGGACGTGTTCGTCTTCCCTGACGGCAGCGTTGAGGTTGAGCTGTCCGACGAGGGCGATACCGTGGCGGATATGCTGCAGTATGTGCAGCTGGATCCGAACACGCTGCTGACCCAGTTCCGCGATCAGGTGAAAAATACCGGCCTGGACGACGCGCTGCAGCAGCAGTTCCTCGAAGAGTTTGAGGCGGGACTGTACGGCTATACTTATCTGGAAGACGAGTAACCATTGATGCCCGGTGGCGTAGCGCTTACCGGGCCTGCGAAGGTAGGCCGGATAAGGCGAAGCCGTCATCCGGCGGAATGCGATACTTACTTGAACCCGTATGCATTACCGGCGATAATTCACGCCAATAAGCGATTTATCTATCAAACCCTTCCTCGTCGGGCCTAACGACGCGGAGGGGTTTTTTTATACTTATTTTTTACGTTCCACGACTGCGAAAAGAGGTCATATCCATGAGCACTTTAGGTCATCAATACGATAACTCCCTGGTATCCAATGCCTTTGGCTTTCTGCGTTTGCCAATGAACTTCATGCCGTATGAAAGCGATGCGGACTGGGTCATCACCGGCGTGCCGTTCGATATGGCGACCTCCGGGCGCGCGGGTGGCCGTCATGGCCCGGCGGCTATCCGTCAGGTTTCCACTAACCTCGCCTGGGAGCACAACCGTTTCCCGTGGAACTTTGACATGCGCGAACGCCTGAACGTGGTGGACTGCGGCGATCTGGTGTACGCCTTCGGCGACGCGCGCGAAATGAGCGAGAAGCTGCAGGCCCACGCCGAGAAGCTGCTGGCGGCAGGCAAGCGCATGCTCTCCTTCGGCGGTGACCACTTTGTTACCCTGCCGCTGCTGCGCGCCCACGCTAAGCACTTCGGTAAAATGGCGCTGGTGCACTTCGATGCCCACACCGACACTTACGCCAACGGCTGCGAGTTCGACCACGGCACCATGTTCTACACCGCGCCGAACGAAGGGCTTATCGATCCGAACCACTCCGTGCAGATTGGTATCCGTACCGAGTTCGACAAAGATAATGGCTTTACGGTGCTGGACGCCGGCCAGGTTAACGACCGCAGCGTTGATGACGTCATTGCCCAGGTGAAGCAGATCGTCGGCGACATGCCGGTGTACCTGACCTTTGATATCGACTGTCTGGATCCGGCGTTTGCGCCAGGCACCGGGACCCCGGTTATCGGCGGATTGACCTCAGACCGGGCGATCAAACTGGTGCGTGGCCTGAAGGATCTGAACATCGTTGGGATGGACGTAGTGGAAGTCGCTCCGGCCTACGATCAGTCCGAAATTACCGCTCTGGCGGCGGCGACTCTCGCTCTGGAAATGCTCTACATCCAGGCGGCGAAGAAGGGCGAATAAGCCGGGTAACCCCGACCCTCTCCCTTCCCGGGAGAGGGTTGCGCGCGGCACAGAGGGGTTATCAAGGCGCCGGGCGAGTGCTCCTGTGCGCCGGGAGAGGGCCGGCGCGCAGGAGAGGGGTCATTATTGCGTCAAAACACGTTAAACGGATATTCGACGTAGAACCGGACTTCATTCCCGCTGACGTTATAGTCGCTGGCGTTGCTGGACACGCGCAGCACCGAATAGCGTAGTCTGAATTTCAAATCTTTCGCCACGCCGTTTTGTACCTGGTATTGAACCTGGTTGAACCATTCGTGTTCTTTGCCGTTGCTGGTCTCTGAAGTTTTAATGTTATCACCGCGCACATAGGCGGTGGTCCAGGTCAGCCCCGGTAATCCCAGCCCGGCAAAATCCAGTCCGTACGATGCCTGCCAGGAGCGTTCATCTTCACCGTTAAAATCAGACCAGTAGGAGTTGGCCAGCCAGATGGTGTTCCCGCCATCGCCGACGCCGCCCTGGTTCTGGTAGCCACCGTAGTGGTAACCGGTGCTGCCGCTGCTTTGCTGATAAGCGACTTTAAAGGTATGAATATCCCAGATGTAGCTGGCGGCCAGGCTCCAGATGCTATTGCTGCGACCGGTGTCATTGGCGTCGGCATATTCTTGATCCAGGCGTGAGTTATAGCCGTTGAAATCGAGAACCAGCTGTTGGTTGGCGGCGAACGGCTGCTTATAGTTCAGGCCAAGATACTGTTTGTTCAGCACATCTTCGACGTGTGAAGCGTACAGCGCGCCGCTGAGCTGGTCGTTGAACCGGTAGCTGGCCCCGCCGAAGGTCAGGCTTTTCAGGCCGCTGTTATGGCTGTCGTCGCTTTTGCGCTGCTGGTCGGTGAGATAACCGGCGTTAATTTCCAGGCCGTCGATTTCGCGCGAGGTGAGCATGGTGCCGGTATAGCTCTCGTACAGCAGGCGTGAATCGTCAGCGTAGACGATGGGCAGCATCGGCCGCTGGCTGCCGTAGCTGAGCACGGTATTCGAAAAGCGCATTTTGCCGGTAGCGCCGAATTTGGCGAGGTCGGATTTCGCGCGGCCGTCGTCATCCTGGGCGAAAAAGTCGATCCCGCCCGCGCCGCTGCGCCCGCGACCGCCGTCAAGGCGCACCGCATACTGGGCGATACCGTCCACGCCAAAGCCGACCGGTCCCTGGGTAAAGCCCGATTCGAAGGTGGCGATAATCCCCTGGCCCCATTCGGCTTTATCCGGCAACCCATCGCGATAATCACGTTTGATATAAGCGTTACGCAAAAAGAGATCCAGATGGCTGTCGTCAATAAAGCCCTGACTGGCGGATTGTTGGCTGGCGAAAGTCGGCGTGGCGGCAATAATGCCAAGTGCGATTAACGATAATTCTTTTTTCACTGAAGGCACTTCTCTGTCTGTCGATATATTCAAGGGAATCACTGCAGTCGCGATATTCTCCTGAAATAATGTCGAAAGCAATCATTGTGTGAGCAATGGTATCGCCAGGAAACAAGCTGTGTGGCGCATGCCGGCTGCGTTTGGCGAAGAGGGGTGGACTATTTATTATCTGGAGGAACGCGGTTCTGAAAGGCGGATTGTGCACGCTGTTTTTTATTTGCCAAATAATATCTTGCTGAGTGACAGCGCTTAAAATAATTGGCTGTGACGAGGTGCAGCAATAATTAACGGTTTGTGCGCTTAAGTTATCAATTCATGCGGCTAAATATTTTTACAGGGATATAAAAAAGGGAGGCGATAATGCCTCCCACTGTCGATTATTTAATCCCGTCGGCTTTCATGCGATCGCGAATATGCTGGGCGCGAGCTTCGGAGGCCGGGTGATCGTCAAACATAGAGCTCTGACGACCGGCTTCCAGCTTGGCCAGTTTTTCGAAGCTGGTGGCCAGTCCCGACGGATTGATGCCGCGCTTACGCAACAGGTCATAAGAGTAGTCATCCGCTTCCGATTCCTGACGCTGGGAGAACTGCGAGTTCACCAGTTTTTCGCCTAAATCGCCCAGCTGCGACTGCGACAGGCTGCCGACGATGCCGCCGGCGGAGGCCGCCGCCGCACGCACGGCGTTGGTCCCCAGCGCGACCTGCATGCCTTTCTTCACGTGGCCCAGCGCAACGTGACCCATTTCGTGGCCGATAACCGCTTCAACTTCATTATCGTTCATCATGTCCATCAGCCCGCTGTAAACGCGGATGCAGCCGTTCGCCATCGCGAAGGCGTTCACATCCTTGGTCTCATAGACCTTGTAGTTCACTGGCTGGCCATTGATGTTATCGCCCAGCGCGGTCGCGATTTTGCTCAAACGCTGGCTGTATTCACTGCTGGCCGGGGCGATTTTCGCTTTGGCGTCCATCTCTTTACAGGCCTGGTCGCTTAAGGTTTTCACCTGCGCGTCGCTGAGGGAGTACGCCTGGAAGGCTTCGGCGCCTGAGCTGAGCAGACCATTGGAGTCCATGTTCTGACATCCGGTGAGGGTTGCTGCGATCCCAAGAGCAAGTACGGTTGAGCGAATTTTCATTTTTTTATCTTCCACAATCTTATGGTTGTTTATCCGACAATACGGCGACGGCAGGGAACCGTATTCTGCGTAAATTATAAAGAGTATCGCAGGATGCGGGCGAGCGGATTCCGGGGTAGCACAACCTGTTCCAGAGATTTCTTAAAGGGCAAAAGGATGCTCCATGTACATGACTTGTCGCTTGGGTTACATTGTTCACACTTTTTTCCGGCGTAGCCCAAAACGCGCTCTCGTCAAGTCGTTAAGGGCATGGCCTTCAACAGTCCGAACTGGAGTCAAAATGTCCTCACGTAAAGAGCTTGCTAACGCTATTCGTGCGCTGAGCATGGACGCTGTACAGAAAGCCAAATCCGGCCACCCGGGGGCCCCGATGGGTATGGCTGACATTGCCGAAGTGCTGTGGCGTGATTTCCTGAACCATAACCCGAACAATCCGGCCTGGGCTGACCGTGACCGTTTTGTGTTGTCAAATGGCCATGGTTCGATGCTGATTTACAGCCTGCTGCACCTCACTGGCTACGATCTGCCGATTGAAGAGCTGAAAAACTTCCGCCAGCTGCACTCCAAAACCCCGGGTCACCCGGAAGTCGGCTACACCGCGGGCGTGGAAACCACCACCGGTCCGCTGGGCCAGGGTATCGCTAACGCGGTCGGGATGGCTATTGCCGAGAAAACTCTGGCGGCGCAGTTCAACCGTCCGGGCCACGATATCGTCGACCACTACACCTACGCCTTCATGGGCGACGGCTGCATGATGGAAGGCATTTCTCACGAAGTGTGCTCCCTGGCCGGGACCCTGAAGCTGGGCAAACTGGTGGCCTTCTATGATGACAACGGCATCTCCATCGACGGCCACGTTGAAGGCTGGTTCACCGACGATACCGCGAAACGCTTTGAAGCCTACGGCTGGCACGTGGTGCGCGGCGTGGACGGTCACGACGCTGACGCCATCAAACGCGCAGTAGAAGAAGCGCGTGCGGTCACCGACAAACCGTCCCTGCTGATGTGCAAAACCATCATTGGTTTTGGTTCGCCGAACAAAGCCGGTACCCACGACTCCCACGGCGCACCGCTGGGCGACGCAGAAATCGCGCTGACCCGCGAAGCGCTGGGCTGGAAACACGCGCCGTTTGACATCCCGTCTGACATCTATGCGCAGTGGGATGCCAAAGAAGCCGGCCAGGCGAAAGAAGCGGCGTGGAATGAGAAGTTTGCTGCCTACGCGAAAGCCTTCCCGCAGGAAGCGGCCGAATTCACCCGTCGTATGAAAGGTGAGATGCCGTCTGACTTCGACGCCAAAGCTAACGAGTTCATCGCGAAGCTGCAGGCTAACCCGGCGAAAATCGCCAGCCGTAAAGCGTCGCAGAATGCTATCGAAGCCTTCGGCCCGCTGCTGCCGGAATTCCTCGGCGGCTCCGCTGACCTGGCGCCGTCCAACCTGACCCTGTGGTCTGGTTCTAAGCCGATCAACGAAGACACCGCGGGTAACTACATTCATTACGGCGTGCGTGAATTCGGTATGACCGCTATCGCCAACGGTATCGCGCTGCACGGCGGTTTCCTGCCGTACACCTCCACCTTCCTGATGTTCGTGGAATACGCGCGTAATGCGGTACGTATGGCCGCGCTGATGAAACAGCGTCAGGTGATGGTCTACACCCACGACTCCATCGGTCTGGGTGAAGACGGCCCGACTCACCAGCCGGTAGAGCAGGTGGCTTCCCTGCGCGTGACGCCGAACATGTCCACCTGGCGTCCGTGTGACCAGGTTGAATCCGCGATTGCGTGGAAATATGGCGTAGAGCGTCAGGACGGCCCGACCGCGCTGATCCTCTCCCGTCAGAACCTGGCGCAGCAGGAGCGTACCGCAGAGCAGCTGGCGAACGTCGCTCGCGGCGGTTACGTGCTGAAAGATTGTGCCGGCCAGCCGGAGCTGATCTTCATCGCCACCGGTTCCGAAGTAGAGCTGGCGGTTGCCGCGTGGGACAAACTGACTGCCGAAGGCGTGAAGGCGCGCGTGGTCTCCATGCCGTCCACCGACGCGTTCGACAAGCAGGATGCCGCTTATCGTGAATCCGTACTGCCGAAAGCCGTTTCTGCCCGCGTCGCGGTAGAAGCCGGTATCGCGGACTACTGGTTCAAATACGTTGGCCTGAACGGCGCTATCGTTGGCATGACCACCTTCGGTGAGTCTGCGCCGGCTGAGCAGCTGTTCGAAGAGTTCGGCTTCACCGTCGACAACGTGGTCGCTAAAGCGAAAGCGCTGCTGTAATGGCTGGTACGGTGCGGGCTGATGCCCTCACCCCAACCCTCTCCCACAGGAGAGGGTGCAAACACCAAAAACGGTAACCCCTGGGTTACCGTTTTGCTGTTACCTCGCCACCCGGCTTTTTGTATGCACTATTCTTCGAACATGTAACCGCCCTGTGAATTATTCCAAAAGAAATGTGACACAAGTCATATAGCTGGTTTATTGCGCTGGACAAACATTCCTTTTATTCCTTGTTTCGCTTATTCTAGCTGAAGCGTTTCAGTCGTTTAAATGTTCGACAATTAATCAATCAGTCGCAGTTTGCAGCTGGTAAGGTTCCCCTCAGAGCGTTGCTGGATTACTCTGTCAGCCACCTCAAAAAAGGGTCAGCCTTGCAGGAGATCTATGACCATTCGCATCGCGATTAATGGCTTCGGTCGTATTGGACGTAACGTGGTTCGTGCGCTATATGAGTCCGGGCGTCGTGCGGAAATCACCGTGGTGGCAATCAATGAGCTGGCGGATGCGGCAGGGATCGCGCATTTGTTGAAATATGATACCAGCCATGGCCGCTTCGCCTGGGATGTCCGTCAGGAGCGCGAACAGCTGTTTGTTGGCGATGATGCCATCCGCCTGCTACACGAGCCGACCATTGCGGCGCTGCCGTGGCGCGAGCTGGCGGTAGACGTGGTGCTCGACTGCACCGGCGTATACGGGAGTCGTGAACACGGCGAAGCCCATCTGCAGGCTGGCGCGAAGAAAGTGCTCTTCTCCCATCCTGGCGGCAACGATCTCGACGCGACGGTGGTCTATGGCGTCAATCAGGATGAGCTCCGCGCCGAGCACCGCATTGTCTCCAACGCCTCCTGCACCACCAACTGCATTATTCCGATCATTAAACTGTTAGATGATGCCTATGGCATTGAGTCCGGCACCGTCACCACCATTCATTCGGCGATGCATGACCAGCAGGTGATTGACGCCTACCATCCGGATCTGCGGCGTACCCGCGCGGCCAGCCAGTCGATCATTCCGGTGGATACCAAACTGGCGGCAGGGATCACCCGTATTTTCCCGCAGTTTAATGACCGTTTTGAAGCGATTGCCGTGCGGGTGCCGACGATAAACGTGACGGCAATTGACCTGAGCGTGACGGTGAAAAAACCGGTAAAAGCATGTGAAGTCAACCAGTTGCTGCAAAAAGCAGCACAAGGTGCATTTCATGGTATAGTTGACTATACGGAATTACCGTTGGTCTCGACAGATTTTAACCACGATCCGCACAGTGCTATTGTTGATGGCACGCAAACCCGGGTCAGTGGCGCGCATCTGATCAAAACGCTGGTCTGGTGCGATAACGAATGGGGCTTTGCTAACCGAATGCTCGACACGACGTTAGCGATGGCGGCTATTGGTTTCAGGTTCGACGCGTAAACGTCGACAAAACTTTATGAATCAACGAGAGGATTCACCATGTCTGTAATTAAGATGACCGATCTGGATCTGGCTGGTAAACGCGTTTTTATCCGTGCGGATCTGAACGTACCAGTTAAAGACGGGAAAGTAACCAGCGACGCACGTATCCGTGCATCTCTGCCGACCATTGAACTGGCGCTGAAGCAGGGCGCGAAAGTCATGGTTACTTCTCACCTGGGTCGTCCGACCGAAGGCGAGTACAACGAAGAATTCTCTCTGCTGCCGGTTGTTAATTACCTGAAAGACAAACTGTCCAACCCGGTACGTCTGGTTAAAGACTACCTGGATGGCGTGGAAGTGGCTGCCGGTGAGCTGGTGGTTCTGGAAAACGTTCGCTTCAACAAAGGCGAGAAAAAAGACGACGAAGCGCTGTCCAAAAAATACGCCGCGCTGTGCGACGTGTTCGTGATGGATGCTTTCGGTACTGCGCACCGCGCGCAGGCTTCCACCCACGGCATCGGCAAATTTGCTGACGTGGCGTGCGCAGGCCCGCTGCTGGCCGCTGAACTGGACGCGCTGGGTAAAGCGCTGAAAGAGCCGGCTCGTCCGATGGTCGCTATCGTGGGTGGTTCTAAAGTGTCCACCAAACTGACCGTGCTGGATTCCCTGTCTAAAATCGCTGACCAGCTGATCGTCGGCGGCGGTATCGCCAACACCTTCGTTGCTGCCCAGGGCCACAACGTCGGTAAATCCCTGTACGAAGCAGACCTGGTTGATGAAGCTAAGCGCCTGCTGAGCACCTGTGATATCCCGGTTCCGACTGACGTTCGCGTCGCGACCGAGTTCTCCGAAACCGCAACGGCAACCCTGAAATCTGTTAACGACATCAAAGATGACGAGCAGATTCTGGACCTTGGCGACGTTTCCGCACAGAAACTGGCCGACATCCTGAAAAACGCCAAAACCATCCTGTGGAACGGCCCGGTTGGCGTATTCGAATTCCCGAACTTCCGTAAAGGGACTGAAATCGTGGCTAACGCTATCGCGGACAGCGAAGGTTTCTCCATCGCCGGCGGCGGTGACACCCTGGCAGCGATCGACCTGTTCGGCATCGCTGACAAAATCTCCTACATCTCCACTGGCGGCGGCGCATTCCTTGAATTCGTCGAAGGCAAAGTCCTGCCGGCAGTAGCGATGCTCGAAGAGCGCGCTAAGCAGTAATTCAGTTCAGGCGGGGAAACCCGCCTGTTTTTCAGCGCGCTTAAGGGCTCGCGAACCTTCTTCAACGGTCGAAGATACAGATACAGGACTAAGTAACATGTCTAAAATTTTTGATTTCGTAAAACCGGGCGTCATCACTGGCGACGACGTTCAGAAAGTGTTCCAGGTAGCGAAAGAAAACAACTTTGCACTGCCGGCGGTAAACTGCGTAGGTACTGACTCCATCAACGCCGTTCTGGAAGCTGCTGCGAAAGTTCGCTCTCCGGTTATCGTTCAGTTCTCTAACGGCGGCGCCGCGTTCATCGCAGGTAAAGGCGTGAAAACTGACGTTCCTCAGGGTGCTGCTATCCTCGGCGCTATCTCTGGCGCGCACCACGTGCACCAGATGGCTGAGCACTACGGCGTGCCGGTTATCCTGCACACTGACCACTGCGCGAAGAAACTGCTGCCGTGGATCGACGGTCTGCTGGACGCCGGTGAAAAACACTTCGCTGCTACCGGTAAACCGCTGTTCTCTTCTCACATGATCGACCTGTCTGAAGAGTCCCTGCACGAAAACATCGAAATCTGCTCTAAATACCTGGCGCGCATGGCCAAAATGGACATGACCCTGGAAATCGAACTGGGTTGCACCGGCGGCGAAGAAGACGGCGTGGACAACAGCCACATGGACGCTTCCGCCCTGTACACTCAGCCGGAAGATGTGGATTACGCCTACACCGAGCTGAGCAAAATCAGCCCGCGCTTCACCATTGCCGCTTCCTTCGGTAACGTACACGGCGTGTACAAACCGGGTAACGTGGTTCTGACTCCGACCATCCTGCGCGACTCTCAGGAATATGTTTCCAAGAAACACAACCTGCCGCACAACAGCCTGAACTTCGTCTTCCACGGCGGTTCCGGTTCTTCCGCTCAGGAAATCAAAGACTCCGTCAGCTACGGCGTAGTGAAAATGAACATCGATACCGACACCCAATGGGCGACCTGGGACGGTATCCTGCAGTACTACAAAACTAACGAAGCTTACCTGCAGGGCCAGCTGGGCAACCCGAAAGGCGAAGACCAGCCGAACAAGAAATACTACGATCCGCGCGTATGGCTGCGTGCTGCACAGACTTCCATGGTGACCCGTCTGGAGCAGGCATTTAAAGAGCTGAACGCGATCGACGTTCTGTAAGAAAAATCTGTTTCTTACCCTGAAGCCCGCAGCAATGCGGGCTTTTTTATTACTTTAACAACAGGATAGCGTGCAGGAAAACTGTGATCCATTTGGCAAAACGTGCACTTATTGTTTACCCTATAACCTGACTGCCCTGTTGCAGGCTGAGTTATTTACTTCCCCGTTCGGGGATTCATAAGGAATGTTAAATGGAAGATTTGAACGTTGTCGATAGCATCAACAACGCCGGGACGTGGCTGGCACGCAACCAGGAGCTGCTGCTGAGCTATGCCGTCAACATCGTGGCGGCGATCGTTATCCTGGTCATCGGGATGATCGTGGCGCGCATCGTCTCTAACACCGTCAACCGCCTGATGCTGGCGCGTAAGATTGATGCCACCGTTGCTGATTTTCTCTCGGCGCTGGTGCGTTACGCGGTTATCGCCTTCACCCTGATTGCCGCCCTGGGCCGGGTAGGCGTGCAGACCGCCTCGGTCATTGCTGTGCTGGGTGCCGCCGGTTTGGCGGTGGGTTTAGCACTGCAGGGATCGCTGTCGAACCTTGCCGCAGGCGTACTACTGGTGATGTTCCGCCCGTTCCGCGCGGGTGAATATGTCGATCTCGGCGGTATCGCCGGCACCGTGCAGAACGTGCAGATTTTCTCCACCACCCTGCGTACCGCAGATGGCAAAATCGTGGTGGTGCCGAATGGCAAAATCATCGCCGGCAACATCATTAACTTCTCCCGCGAACCGGCGCGCCGCAATGAGTTTATCATTGGCGTATCCTACGATGCTGATATCGACAAGGTGAAGCAGCTGCTGACCTCGATTATCGAATCTGACGATCGTATTCTGCGCGATCGCGAAATGACCGTACGCCTGAACGAACTTGGCGCCTCATCGGTGAACTTCGTGGTTCGCGTGTGGAGCAAAAGCAGCGATCTGCAAAACGTCTACTGGGACGTGCTGGAGCGTATTAAGCGTGATTTCGACGCTAACGGCATCAGTTTCCCGTATCCGCAGATGGATGTTCATGTGGTACAACTGCCGGAAAAAGCAGAGTAAATCATCACTGACAGAGTCAGGCCGGCCATGCCGGCCTTTTTTAATGGCTCACTATTAGCTTAGCTTATTAATCATTAATACTTTCAATTTCCGCTAATAATCCATTCGCGTTATAGTCAGCGCCACTCTCGAACACAGCGGAAAAATCCTTATGTTTACCTATTACTTTCAGGGCCTTGCCCTGGGAGCGGCAATGATTTTGCCGCTTGGCCCGCAAAATGCTTTTGTGATGAATCAGGGGATCCGTCGTCAGTATCACCTGATGATTGCCCTGCTGTGCGCGGTCAGCGACTTGCTGTTGATCTGCGCCGGTATTTTTGGCGGTAGCGCGCTGCTGATGCAATCCCCATGGCTGCTGGCGATAGTGACCTGGGGCGGCGTGGCCTTTTTGTTGTGGTATGGCTTCGGCGCACTGAAAACGGCGTTCAGTCAGAATCTTGAGCTCGCCAGCGCCGAGGTGATGCAGCAGGGGCGCTGGAAAATCATTATAACTATGCTGGCGGTCACCTGGCTGAACCCGCACGTTTACCTGGATACCTTTGTGGTGCTGGGCAGCCTGGGAGGGCAGCTGGCGGTGGAGCCGAAGCGCTGGTTTGCGCTGGGGACCATTAGCGCCTCTTTCCTGTGGTTCTTTGGCCTGGCGCTGTTAGCCGCCTGGCTGGCGCCGCGGCTGCGTACCGCCAAAGCCCAGCGGATCATCAATATTGTGGTCGGCGCCGTCATGTGGTTTATTGCGTTTCAGCTGGCAAAAGAGGGCGTCGGCCATATCCTGGCGTTGCTCAACTAAGCGTTGTCCGATGGACTTTCCTGCTGTACGCGCTAAGCTTGCTGGCATGCGTCCCGTAAGGGCGATTTAAGTAACATGGAGAAACGACAGTGAAGTTAAAAGTCTTAGCCCTGGCGGCAACACTCGGATTTAGCACGATGGCGGTACAGGCCAGCGAATTGCCGGACGGTCCGCACATTGTGACTTCAGGCACAGCAAGCGTTGCGGCGGTTCCGGATATCGCTACCCTGGCGATCGAAGTGAACGTCGCGGCAAAAGATGCCGCATCGGCGAAAAAACAGGCTGACGATCGTGTTGCGCAATACCTCTCTTTCCTCGAAAAGAGCGGCATTGCGAAAAAAGACATCAACTCGGCGAATCTGCGTACCCAACCTGATTACGACTATCAGAACGGGAAAAGCATTCTCAAAGGCTATCGGGCGGTGCGCACCGTGGAAGTGACGTTGCGCCAGCTGGATAAACTTAACGGCCTGCTGGACGGCGCGCTGAAGGCGGGACTGAACGAAATCCGCTCCGTTTCGCTGGGCGTTGCGCAACCGGATGCCTACAAAGATAAGGCACGTAAAGCGGCGATCGATGACGCGGTGCATCAGGCACAGGAGCTGGCGGCTGGCTTCCACAGCAAGCTGGGGCCGGTCTACAGCGTGCGCTACCACGTCTCCAACTATCAGCCGAGCCCGATGGTGCGTATGATGAAGGCCGCTGACGCTGCGCCGGTTTCAGCCCAGGAAACCTACGAGCAGGCGACTATCCAGTTTGACGACCAGGTTGACGTGGTCTTTGAGCTGCAGCCAGCTCAGGCCGCCGCGCCAGCCGCGCCGGCGAAACCGGCGGAAGAGCCGAAACCAGCGCAGTAAGCGATAGAAACAAAAAAGCCACTTCCGGGAAGTGGCTTTTTTTATGCCGGGGATTTAATCCTGACGCAGCACTTTGTGGCCGTAATCAATAAGCGCATCGGTCACCCGGCGCATCATGCGGCTTTCCGGCGCAAAGCGGTGCCAGTACAGCATACGACGCTGGAACAGACCGGGCGTGAGGTCAATAAGCTCGCCGCTTTTCAGCTCTTTTTCGATTTGCAGATGCGGGATCATACAGCAGGTAGTGCCCTGGCGCGCCAGCTGCACGAAGGCTTCTGATGAGTTAACGATGTGGCAGGGGACGCTACCCGGCGGCAGGTCGAAGTTTTGCTGCAGGAACGCCTGATGCATATCGTCCAGATGATCAAAGGCGACGACCGGCGCTTTCAGCAGCGCAGAACGCGTCACGCCGTTCGGGAAATAGCGTTGCGCAAACTCTTTTGAGGCGACAAACAGGTAATCGAGCGCGCCGAGCTGATCCACCAGACAGCTTGGCAGCGCCTGCGGCTGGATACTCACTGCGCCCACCACTTCCCCACGGCGCAAGCGCTCCTGGGTGCGGGTTTCATCTTCCACCTGCAGGTTAAGACGAATAGGGGAGTCTGACAGAACATTGGCCAGCGCCGGCAGCAGCCAGGTGGCCAGACTGTCGGCGTTCACCGCCAGCGACAACAGCAGCGGCGTGGAGCCGGTCTGCTCGTCGCCCAGCCACTCTTCTTCCAGCAGTTCAACCTGGCGTAACAGGGCCAGCAGCTTTTGCCCCTGCTCGGTGGGGCGTGGCGGCACGGTGCGCACCAGCAGCGGCTGACCGAACATATTTTCCAGCTGCTTAATACGCTGTGAGACGGCGGACTGGGTAATACATAGCTTCTGCGCGGCGCGCTCAAATCCTCGTTCCCTAATCACCGCATCCAGCGCTTGTAGTGTCCTGTAGTCCGGTCGTTTCATTATTCTGGCGTGCCCCCATAACTAATCGTTATCTCGCACTATGACATAAATTTTTATTTGATACAGACGAAATTGGTCTGCTCAGTTGTGTGATCTGCATCGCAGGGACATTTCCACTGTCGATGTTCTATAATGCGCCACAGGCATTCACATCTCGGACCATAATTATGACGCAGGATGAACTGAAAAAAGCAGTAGGTTGGGCGGCGCTGCAATACGTACAGCCAGGGACCATTGTCGGCGTAGGTACCGGCTCGACGGCGGCCCATTTTATTGACGCGCTGGGCACGATGAAGGGGCAGATTGAAGGCGCGGTCTCCAGCTCCGATGCCTCTACCGAAAAGCTCAAAAGCCTCGGGATCCCCGTCTTCGATCTCAACAGCGTCGATCGCCTGGGGATCTATGTTGATGGCGCGGATGAGATCAACGGCCATATGCAAATGATCAAAGGCGGCGGCGCGGCGCTGACCCGTGAGAAGATCATCGCTTCGGTCGCCGATAAATTTATCTGCATCGCCGATGCCTCCAAGCAGGTTGATATTCTCGGCGCATTCCCGCTGCCGGTTGAAGTCATTCCGATGGCGCGCAGCGCCGTCGCGCGTCAACTGGTCAAGCTGGGCGGTCGTCCGGAGTACCGTCAGGGCGTGGTGACCGATAACGGCAACGTCATCCTGGACGTGCATGGCCTGGAAATTCTTGATGCTGTCGCGCTGGAGAATGCCATCAACGGCATCCCTGGCGTCGTGACCGTAGGGCTGTTCGCCAACCGCGGGGCCGACGTGGCACTGATCGGTACGGCCGATGGCGTGAAAACCATCGTAAAATAGTCTGTCCGCAGGGAGCCAGTCGGCTCCCTCGCAAATATTTTTTCACCTGGTGCAATTTGGTGACTTCTGTCACATTTATGCAACCATTCTGATTAACACGCTACCATTAATCTTCTTTCTGGTGTTTTGTCCTGTCATTTCCCTCTGGATGACATTTCTTCAGGACGGCGACGCAAACGTTCATATTGCCGCGATAGTTTTTTTTGATATGTTGCTGAGACGAACTTTCGTTCAGCACGACATCAGTTAAGACAAAACAGGACGGGGAAATGGCTAAGGTATCACTGGAAAAAGACAAGATTAAATTTCTGCTGGTTGAAGGTGTGCATCAAAAGGCAATCGATAGCCTTCGCGCAGCAGGTTACACCAACATTGAATTTCATAAAGGCGCGCTGGACTCCGAACAGCTGAAAGCGTCGATCCGTGATGCCCATTTCATCGGCCTGCGTTCCCGTACCCATCTGACTGAAGAGATTTTCGCCGCGGCGGAAAAACTGGTTGCCGTGGGTTGCTTCTGCATCGGTACCAACCAGGTCGATCTGAACGCCGCCGCGAAGCGCGGTATTCCGGTGTTTAACGCGCCATTCTCGAATACCCGTTCGGTGGCCGAGCTGGTCATCGGTGAGCTGCTGCTGCTGCTGCGCGGCGTGCCGGAAGCCAACGCCAAGGCGCATCGCGGCGTATGGAATAAGCTGGCGGTCGGCAGCTTTGAAGCGCGCGGCAAGAAACTGGGGATTATCGGTTACGGCCATATCGGTACCCAGCTCGGCATTCTGGCGGAATCGCTGGGGATGCATGTCTTCTTCTATGATATTGAAAATAAACTGCCGCTCGGCAACGCCACCCAGGTTCAGCATCTCTCCGACCTGCTGAACATGAGCGATGTGGTCAGCCTGCACGTTCCGGAAAACGCCTCCACCAAAAACATGATGGGTGCGGAAGAGCTGGCGCTGATGAAGCCGGGCGCGCTGCTGATCAACGCCTCCCGCGGTACCGTGGTGGATATTCCGGCGCTATGCGATGCGCTGGCGAGTAAGCATCTGGCCGGGGCGGCTATCGACGTCTTCCCGACAGAACCCGCCACCAACAGCGACCCCTTCACTTCGCCACTGTGCGAGTTTGATAACGTGATCCTGACTCCGCATATCGGCGGTTCGACCCAGGAAGCGCAGGAGAACATCGGTCTGGAAGTGGCTGGCAAGCTGGCGAAGTACTCTGACAACGGGTCAACCCTGTCGGCAGTTAACTTCCCGGAAGTTTCTCTGCCGCTGCATGGCGGCCGCCGTCTGCTGCATATCCATGAGAACCGGCCGGGCGTCCTGACCGCCATCAACCAGATCTTCGCCGCGCAGAGCATCAACATTGCCGCGCAGTATCTGCAAACGTCGCCGCAGATGGGCTACGTGGTTATTGATATTGAAGCGGAAGAAGATGTTGCCCAGCAGGCGCTGCAGGCAATGAAAGCGATCCCGGGGACTATCCGCGCCCGTCTGCTGTTCTAATTATTTTTGCCTCTCGGGCAGGTCGCGTACCTGCCCGTTTTTTTGTTAATACTTTCCAGGCTGAAATTCTCGTCCTCGCGTACCTACCAACTCCAGGTTTTTCCCGGGGTGATCACCGCTGGTAACGGGATATCCCACTCTTCGCTTGGCAGACTATCCACCTGCTGGCAGTCGTGCGCGTAGCCTACCGGCTGCAGGCGATACTGCTGCCAGTTTTGCAGCGTCCGGTCGTAAAAACCGCCGCCCATTCCCAGCCGTTGGCCACTGCCATCGAAGGCCACCAGCGGGGTCACCAGCACATCGAGTTCAGCGAGCGGCAGTACGTCCCGCACATCGAGCTTCGGTTCGCGGATTTTCAGGCGATTCACTATCAGTTGGCTCTGTGGATGGTAGTGTAAAAACAACAGGTTTCCGGGGCTAAACGGATGCAGCACCGGGAGATACACCCGTTTGCCGGCGCGCCAGAGCTGGTCGATCAGCGGCTGGGTGTCCAGCTCGCCGTCAAAGGAGAGGAACAGCGCCACGGTATGAGCGAGTACGACCGGCGGCCAGGCCATCATCCGCTCCGCGGCCTGTTGGGCAAACAGGCGCTGTTGCTCCGGGCTGAGCGCGCGGCGACGCTCGCGGATCTGCTGGCGAATATGCTGTCTGGAGAGCGGGATATCAGGCTGTAGGGTCATACAGGTCTCATTACGAGCAAGCGAAACAGTACGAGGAAGTGTAATACAGGGCGGCAGCAGCCGAAAACAGGAGTGTTGGGATAATGCGAACTAAAGAAGGGAATCTCCGAGATGCCGCCGCAGGCTGTAACCCTTGAACCCTTGGTTCAAGGTGAATGTGTCGTCACAGTTTTAAGGCTTCTCGGACGAACCGAGCATGCTCACCAACCGTGGAGCGCCACATTCTTGTGGTATGAAATATCGGCTCAGGGGACTGGCCCGCTTGCAAACATCTCAGAGAAATTTTGTTCTGGAATTACTCTAACACAGTTAACTGCAAAGTGTTATTCAAACTTTGACCCTGGTCTTTCGCTTATGCGACCTTGCTCAAGCAATGCCTGTTCAATGGTCTGCTGAAGCATCCGAATGCGCTGCTCCATGCTCGAAGCGTAGTCGCGGGTCTTCGCTTTTTCCTGAGTCAACTCATAGCTGATGTTCAACGCGGCGATGAAGACCAGCTGCTCAGTATTTGTGACTCTAGTGCGTTCTTTTAAATCTTGCAACCGCTGATTAAGGTCTTCAGCTGCCTGATTCAGGGCATCCCTTTGTTCAGGCGGGCAATTCACTCGCAGTGAACGGCCGAAAATTTGGAGATCTACGGGTTGTGCAGACATGCCACCTTCCTGCTGATTGACTGCGCTGCCTTCACATCCGAGCCTGGGTCTGCGAAGGGGCGACACTATAGCTACCCTGGTGCAGGGATACAAGCCCTTTTCTGGTTCACCAGGGTCCAAAGTGGTAGCATATCATGAATATTCCTCCCAACGATGACGAATGCGCATGTCTATACAGAACGAAATGCCTGGTTACAACGATGTAGACCAGTTACTGAACCAACAAGGGGTCGGCCTCACCCCAGCCGAAATGCACGGTTTGATCAGCGGATTGCTGTGCGGCGGCAACACGGACAGCAGCTGGCTGCCGCTGGTGCACGACCTGACCAACGAAGGGCTCGCCTTTGGTCATGAACTGGCCCAGGCGCTGCGTAACATGCATTCCGCCATCAGCGATTCACTGGATGACGACGGTTTCCTCTTTCAACTGTATCTACCGGAAGGCGATGCGGTAAGCGTCTTCGACCGCGCCGACGCTCTCGCCGGTTGGGTCAACCATTTCCTGCTCGGCCTTGGCGTCAGCCAACCGAAGCTGGATAAAGTGAAAGACGAGACCGGGGAAGCGATTGACGATCTGCGTAATATTGCCCAGCTGGGCTACGATGAAGACGAAGATCAGGAAGAGCTGGAGATGTCTCTGGAGGAGATTATCGAGTATGTCCGCGTTGCCGCACTGCTGTGCCACGACACTTTTTCTCGTCAGCAGCCAACCGCACCGGAAGTCCGCAAACCGACATTACACTAACTAAAATTCGTTCAGGGGGCGTCATGACTCAGCAGGAATTTCTCTCGCGTCGCCAGGCGCTGCTGGCGCAGATGCAGCCAGGCAGCGCGGCGCTGATTTTCGCCGCACCGGAAGCGGTGCGTAGCGCAGATTCGGAATATCCCTACCGGCAGAACAGCGATTTTTGGTACTTCACCGGCTTCAACGAACCGGAAGCGCTGCTGGTGTTGATTAAAAGCGATGAAACGCACAATCATAGCGTGCTGTTTAACCGGGTTCGCGATCTGACCGCTGAGATCTGGTTCGGTCGCCGTCTGGGTCAGGATGCCGCGCCGGCGAAGCTCGGTGTGGATCGTGCGCTGGCGTTTAGCGAAATCAACCAGCAGCTGTATCAGCTGCTCAACGGCCTGGATGCTATCTACTTCGCCCAGGGCGAATATGCCTATGCCGATGAGATTGTGTTTAACGCCCTCGAAAAACTGCGCAAAGGCTCGCGCCAGAATCTGCAGGCGCCAAACTCGGTCATCGACTGGCGGCCCATCGTGCATGAGATGCGCCTGTTTAAATCTGCGGAAGAGCTGGCAGTGATGCGCCGCGCCGGCGAAATTTCCGCCCTTGCCCATACCCGGGCGATGGAAAAATGTCGCCCTGGCATATTCGAGTATCAGCTGGAAGGCGAAATTCTCCATGAATTCAACCGCCACGGCGCGCGTTTCCCGTCCTATAACACCATCGTTGGCGGCGGCGAAAACGGCTGCATTCTGCACTACACCGAAAACGAATCCGAGCTGCGCGATGGCGATTTAGTGCTGATTGACGCCGGCTGCGAATACCGCGGCTATGCGGGCGATATCACCCGCACCTTCCCGGTTAACGGTAAATTCAGCAAGCCGCAGCGTGAAATCTACGACATCGTGCTGGAGTCGCTGGAAACCGCGCTGGAGCTTTATCGTCCGGGCACCTCCATTTATGAAGTTAATCAGGAAGTGGTGCGCATTATGATTACCGGCCTGGTGCGGCTGGGGATCCTGAAAGGCGAGATTGACGAGCTCATCGCCAACAACGCCCACCGCCCGTACTTTATGCATGGCCTGAGCCACTGGTTGGGGCTGGATGTGCACGATGTCGGTAATTACGACACCGACCGTTCGCGGGTACTGGAACCGGGAATGGTGCTGACCGTCGAGCCGGGACTGTATATCGCCACCGATGCCGACGTGCCGGCCCAATATCGCGGCATCGGCATTCGTATTGAAGATGACATCGTCATTACCGAAGACGGCAACGAAAATCTCACCGCCAGCGTGGTGAAGAAGGCGGATGAGATCGAGGCGCTGATGGCGGCGGCGTGCCAGTCATGAGCGTGCTGATTGTCGGCGGCGGGATGACCGGCGCGACGCTCGCGCTGGCCATCTCCCGTTTGACCGGCGGTGCGCTGCCGGTTCATCTGATTGAAGCGCAGGATCCGGCGTCGTCACGCCACCCAGGTTTTGACGATCGGGCGATCGCCCTGGCTGCGGGCACCTGCCAGCAGCTGGCGCGCATCGGTATCTGGCAGAACCTTGCTAAACGAGCGACGCCTATCCAGCGGGTACACGTCAGCGACCGCGGCCATGCCGGGTTTGTAAACCTGGCGGCGGCCGATTACGGCCTGTCGGCGCTGGGGCAGGTGGTTGAACTCCACGATGTCGGCCAGCGGCTGTTTAGCCTGCTGCGCGAGGCGCCGGGCGTCACCCTGCACTGTCCGGCGAAAGTGGAAGCGGTCAGCCGCAGCCAGGATAGCGTCAGCCTCACCCTTGATAGCGGCGAAACGATCAACGGTAAGCTGCTGGTGGCGGCAGATGGTTCGCGTTCGTCGCTGGGCGCCCGCTGCGGCATTAGCTGGCAGCAGCAGCCCTATGAGCAACTGGCGATTATCGCCAACGTTAGCACCGCGTTGCCGCACGAAGGCCGCGCCTTCGAGCGCTTTACCGAGCACGGTCCGCTGGCGATGCTGCCGATGTCGCAAGGGCGCTGTTCGCTGGTGTGGTGCCATCCGCAGTCGCGGCGCGACGAGGTGCTGAGCTGGTCTGACGAACGTTTTTGCCAACAATTACAGCAGGCGTTCGGCTGGCGGCTTGGGCGCATTACCCATGCCGGTAAGCGTAGTGTTTATCCGCTGGCGTTAACCACCGCTATCCGTTCGGTGTCGCACCGTCTGGCGCTGGTCGGCAACGCGGCGCAGACATTACACCCGATCGCCGGGCAGGGCTTTAACCTCGGCCTGCGCGACGTGATGAGCCTGGCGGAGATGCTTGCCGATGCGCACGTGGCCCGCGACGATGTGGGCGATTATTCCCTGCTGTGCCGCTACCAGGCACGGCGGGCAGGTGATAAAGCCGCCACTATCGGTGTCACCGATGGGCTGGTGCATCTGTTTGCCAACCGTTGGGCGCCGCTGGTGGCGGGGCGCAACGTCGGTCTGATGGCCATGGACTTAATTACCCCGGCGCGCGATGCGCTGGCGCAGCGTACCCTCGGTTGGGTTCCCCGTTAAGGAGTAAAACGTGCAAAGTGTTGATGTTGCCATTGTTGGCGGTGGAATGGTGGGACTGGCGGTAGCCTGCGGTTTACAGGGCAGCGGCCTGCGCGTCGCGGTGCTGGAGAAAGCTGCGCCGCAGCCTCTGGCCGCCGATGCGCCGCCGGCGCTGCGCGTTTCGGCGATCAATGCCGCCAGCGAAAAGTTGCTGACTAAGCTGGATGTCTGGCGCGAGATCGTCGCCCAGCGCGCCAGCTGCTATCACGGTATGGAAGTGTGGGACAAAGACAGCTTCGGCCGCATTAGCTTCGATGACCAGAGCATGGGCTTTAGCCATCTGGGCCATATTATTGAAAATGCCGTGGTGCATCACGCATTGTGGCAGAAAGCGCAGCGCTGCGCTGACGTCACCCTGCTGGCGCCTGCGGAACTACAGCAGGTGGCGTGGGGTGAAAACGAAGCCTTTCTCAGCCTGCAGGACGGCAGCATGTTGACCGCGAGGTTGGTGGTGGGCGCTGATGGCGCGAATTCATGGCTGCGTAATAAGGCCGATATTCCGCTGACCTTCTGGGATTACCACCATCATGCGCTGGTGGCGACGATTCGCACCGCTGAGCCGCATCAGGCGGTGGCACGCCAGGCGTTCCATGGCGAGGGTATTCTGGCCTTCCTGCCGCTCAGCGATCCGCACCTGTGCTCGATCGTCTGGTCGCTATCGCCAGCGGAAGCGAAGCGGATGCAGGAGGCTGATGAAGCCACCTTCAACCAGGCGCTGAATATCGCCTTCGATAATTGCCTCGGCCTCTGCCAGCTGGCAAGCGAACGTGAAGTCTTCCCGCTGACCGGCCGCTATGCCCGTCAGTTCGCCGCCCACCGCCTGGCGCTGGTCGGCGATGCCGCGCATACCATCCACCCGCTGGCCGGGCAGGGGGTGAACCTTGGCTTTATGGACGCCGCCGAGCTTATCGACGAGTTGAGGCGCCTGCATGCGCAGGGGAAAGATATCGGCCAGCATTTGTACCTGCGCCGCTATGAGCGCAGCCGCAAACACAGCGCCGCGCTGATGCTGGCGGGTATGCAGGGGTTCCGCGAAATGTTCTCCGGCAGCCATCCGGCGAAGAAATTCCTCCGCGACATGGGACTCAAACTGGCCGATTCGCTGCCTGGCGTAAAACCGCAGCTGATTCGTCAGGCGATGGGCCTCAACGATCTCCCCGCCTGGTTACGTTAACCCCGTCACACTTCTTTTACCCGGCCTGCGTGCCGGGTTTTCTCCCTCATTTGAAATATTCTAATTTCACCTCTTTTTTCGCATTAGTTTTATTAATGCGCTCTTTTTTTTGTTAAAGAAATTAGGCCCGTAAAATCGCATAAAACACCATCATTACCTTATCGATGAAAGCTTGATGTTAATTTTATGTGGCATAAATCGCTTTTTTCCAGTCAATAACTCTGTAGGCTTTTCGGCGGATTTTAGTCATAAGCTAATGTGATGCCCTGAATGAGCTTATGGTTTAGCGCCGGGTTCGGTGGTAAGTTCAGGCAAAAGAGAACGTTTGCGTCGGCGTCCGTCAGCGGTGCCGTCGCCGAATTTCGTGGCGCAAAATCGCCGACAATCTCGTGGCTGGTTCCGTTTTATTCGATGAGGAAAAGATGGCTCAACAGACTCCGTTGTATGAACAACACACGCTATGCGGCGCTCGCATGGTGGATTTCCATGGCTGGATGATGCCGCTGCATTACGGATCCCAGATTGATGAGCACCATGCGGTGCGCGGCGATGCAGGGATGTTCGATGTGTCGCATATGACCATCGTCGATTTCCACGGCAGCCGGATCCGCGAGTTCTTGCGCTATTTGCTGGCCAACGATGTGGCGAAGCTGACCACCCCAGGCAAAGCGCTCTACACGGGAATGCTTACCGCCTCCGCTGGCGTCATCGATGACCTGATTGTCTATTTCCTTTCTGAAGATTATTTCCGCCTCGTTGTTAACTCCGCCACCCGCGAAAAAGACCTCGCCTGGATCTCCGAGCAAGCTGAGCCTTACGGCCTTGAAATTACCGTTCGCGACGATCTGTCGCTGATCGCGGTGCAGGGCCCCCAGGCGAAAGCGAAGGCGGCGACGCTGTTTACTGATGCGCAGCGTCAGGCCGTGGAAGGCATGAAGCCGTTCTTTGGCGTGCAGTCCGGCGACCTGTTTATCGCCACCACCGGTTATACCGGCGAAGCGGGCTATGAAATTGCGATGCCGAACGAGCAGGCCGCTGATTTCTGGCGCGGTCTGCTGGATGCCGGCGTTAAGCCGTGCGGTCTCGGCGCGCGTGACACCCTACGCCTGGAGGCCGGGATGAACCTGTATGGCCAGGAGATGGACGAAGGCGTCTCCCCGCTGGCGGCGAACATGGGCTGGACTATCGCCTGGGAGCCCGCCGATCGTAACTTTATCGGTCGCGAAGCGCTGGAGATGCAGCGCGAAAAAGGCACCGAGCAGATGGTGGGCCTGGTGATGACCGAGAAAGGCGTCCTGCGCGGCGGCCTGCCGGTCCGTTTTACCGATAGCGACGGTAATCAAAAAGAAGGCATTATCACCAGCGGCACCTTCTCGCCGACCCTGGGCTACAGCATCGCGCTGGCGCGCGTGCCGGCCGGGATTGGCGACACCGCGGTGGTGCAAATTCGTAACCGTGAAATGCCGGTAAAAGTGACTAAACCTGGTTTTGTACGCAATGGCAAAGCCATTGTGTGATTTCCCTTTTTTGGAGATGAATTGATGAGCAACGTACCAGCAGAACTGAAATACAGCAAAGAACACGAATGGCTGCGTAAAGAAGCGGACGGCACCTATACCGTCGGGATCACCGAGCATGCGCAGGAGCTGCTGGGCGACATGGTTTTCGTTGACCTGCCGGAAGTGGGCGCCACCGTTGAAGCGGGCGCCGATTGCGCCGTTGCTGAATCCGTGAAAGCGGCTTCTGATATCTACGCGCCGATTAGCGGTGAAATCGTTGCCGTCAACGAAGAGCTGAACGACTCGCCGGAACTGGTCAACAGCGACCCGTACAGCGACGGCTGGATCTTCAAAATTAAAGCCAGCGACGAAGCGCAGGTTGCCGCGCTGCTGGATGCGACCGCTTATGAAGCTCTGTTAGAAGACGAATAAATACGCTTCATCCTTCACGCTGCAGGGGCGTTGGCTTCCTGGCTCCCCCCGGTCACTTACTTTTGTAAGCTCCCGGGGAGTCGCTGTGTCGCCGCCTTCCTGCAACGCGAATGATTTTGCGTATTCTGGCCCGGTAAGCATCAGCGCTTGCCGGGCAAACCAGTCAGACAATCACGATTCACCGCACGTTTCAGGAACCATCGCTCATGACTCAGACTTTAAGTCAGCTTGAAAACCGCGACGCCTTTATTGAACGTCACATTGGCCCGGACGCTCAGCAGCAGCAAGAGATGCTGAAGACCGTCGGCGCGGATTCGCTTAACGCCCTGATTGGCCAGATTGTGCCGCAGGATATCCAGCTGGCGACCCCACCGCAGGTGGGCGACGCGACTACCGAATTCGCCGCGCTGGCGGAGCTGAAGGCGATTGCCGGTCGCAACAAGCGCTTCAAGTCTTACATCGGCATGGGCTACACCGCCGTGCAGCTGCCGCCGGTCATTCAGCGCAACATGCTGGAAAACCCGGGCTGGTATACCGCCTATACCCCTTACCAGCCGGAAGTCTCCCAGGGCCGTCTGGAATCGCTGCTCAACTTCCAGCAGGTCACGCTGGATCTGACCGGGCTGGATATCGCTTCCGCTTCGCTGCTCGATGAAGCCACCGCCGCCGCCGAAGCGATGGCGATGGCCAAACGCGTCAGTAAACTGAAGAACGCCAACCGTTTCTTCGTTGCCGCCGATGTCCATCCGCAAACCCTGGACGTGGTGCGCACCCGTGCGGAAACTTTCGGCTTCGACGTGATCGTCGATGACGCCGACAAAGTGCTCGATCACCAGGATGTCTTTGGCGTGCTGCTGCAGCAGGTTGGCACCACCGGTGAAATCCACGATTACAGTAAACTGATCGCCGAGCTGAAAGCGCGCAAAGTGATTGTCAGCGTCGCCGCCGACTTTATGGCGCTGGTGCTGCTGACGGCGCCGGGCAAGCAGGGCGCCGATATTGTCTTCGGTTCCGCTCAACGTTTCGGCGTGCCGATGGGCTATGGCGGCCCGCACGCGGCCTTCTTCGCGGCGAAAGATGAATTCAAACGCTCCATGCCGGGCCGTATTATCGGCGTATCGAAAGATGCGGCGGGTAATACCGCGCTGCGCATGGCGATGCAGACTCGCGAGCAGCACATCCGCCGCGAGAAAGCGAACTCCAACATTTGTACCTCGCAGGTCCTGCTGGCCAACATCGCCAGCCTGTACGCGGTTTTCCACGGCCCGGCGGGCCTGAAACGTATCGCTGGCCGCATTCATCGCCTGACCGACATTCTGGCCGACGGCCTGCAGAAGAAAGGGCTGAAGCTGCGCCATGCGCACTACTTCGACACCCTTTGCGTCGAAGTGGCGGATAAAGCCGCGGTGCTGGCGCGTGCCGAAGCGCTGCAGATTAACCTGCGTAGCGATATTCACGGCGCGGTTGGCATTACGCTCGATGAAGCGACCACCCGCGAAGATGTGCTGAACCTGTTCCGCGCCATCGTCGGCGACGATCACGGTCTGGATATCGATACCCTGGATAAAGACGTGGCGCTGGATAGCCGTTCGATCCCGGCGGCGATGCTGCGTGACGATGCGATCCTCACCCATCCGGTGTTTAACCGCTACCATAGCGAAACCGAGATGATGCGCTACATGCACGCGCTGGAGCGTAAAGATCTGGCGCTGAACCAGGCAATGATCCCGCTGGGATCCTGCACCATGAAACTGAACGCCGCGGCGGAAATGATCCCGATCACCTGGCCGGAATTTGCCGAGCTGCACCCGTTCTGCCCGGTCGAGCAGGCGGAAGGTTATCATCAGATGATCGCCCAGCTTTCTGACTGGCTGGTTAAACTAACCGGCTATGACGCCGTCTGTATGCAGCCGAACTCCGGCGCGCAGGGCGAGTATGCTGGCCTGCTGGCGATTCGCCACTATCACGAAAGCCGCAACGAAGGCCATCGCGATATCTGCCTGATCCCAAGCTCCGCGCACGGCACTAACCCGGCTTCCGCGCAGATGGCGGGTATGCAGGTAGTGGTCGTTGCCTGCGATAAAAACGGCAACATCGATCTTGCCGATCTGCGTGAAAAAGCAGAGCAGGCAGGGGCGAATCTCTCCTGCATCATGGTCACCTATCCGTCGACCCACGGCGTGTATGAAGAGACCATCCGTGAAGTGTGCGAGATAGTGCACCAGTTCGGCGGCCAGGTTTACCTCGATGGCGCCAACATGAACGCCCAGGTCGGGATCACTTCTCCGGGCTTTATCGGCGCTGACGTTTCGCACCTCAACCTGCATAAAACCTTCTGCATTCCGCACGGCGGTGGCGGTCCGGGTATGGGCCCTATCGGCGTGAAAGCGCACCTGGCGCCGTTTGTACCGGGCCACAGCGTGGTACAAATTGAAGGCATGCTGACCCGCCAGGGCGCGGTTTCCGCCGCGCCGTTCGGCAGCGCTTCCATTCTGCCGATCAGCTGGATGTATATCCGCATGATGGGCGCGGAAGGCCTGAAGCAGGCGAGCCAGAACGCGATTCTCAACGCCAACTATATCGCTACCCGGCTGAAAGAGGCTTACCCGGTGCTCTATACCGGTCGCGATGGTCGCGTGGCGCACGAATGTATTCTTGATATTCGTCCGCTGAAAGAAGAGACCGGCATTAGCGAGCTGGATATTGCTAAACGCCTGATCGACTTTGGTTTCCATGCGCCGACCATGTCCTTCCCGGTTGCCGGGACGCTGATGGTTGAGCCGACAGAATCGGAAAGCAAGGTAGAGCTGGACCGCTTTATTGACGCCATGCTGGCGATCCGCGCGGAAATCGACCGCGTCAAAGCCGGTGAATGGCCGCTGGAAGACAACCCGCTGGTGAACGCGCCGCACACCCAGGGTGAGCTGGTGAGCGAGTGGAACCATCCGTACAGCCGCGAGCTGGCGGTATTCCCGGCTGGGTTGCACAACAAGTACTGGCCGACGGTGAAACGTCTGGATGATGTCTACGGCGACCGCAACCTGTTCTGCTCCTGCGTGCCGATGAGCGAATACCAGTAAGTGGTGAATTAGCTAAACTTTTAAAGGCGCTGCGGCGCCTTTATTTTTTGGAGAGAAGGTATGGCGATAGCTCTGATTAGCGGCGCGAGCCGCGGCATAGGCCGGGCGACGGCGCTGCTGCTGGCGCAGGAAGGGTATACCGTCGCGGTTAATTATCATCACAACATTAACGCCGCCACCGAAGTGGTCAATACCATTGTTGAATCTGGCGGCAAAGCCACGGCGCTGCGGGCGGATATCAGCGATGAAGCGCAGGTGATGGCGATGTTTGAGGCGGTTGACCGCATGGGCGAACCGTTGACGGCATTGGTCAACAATGCCGGGATCCTGTTTACCCAATGTACGGTGGAGAGCCTGAGCGCTGAGCGTATTAACCGCGTGCTGGTCACCAACGTCACCGGCTACTTCCTCTGTTGTCGTGAGGCGGTAAAGCGCATGGCGCATCGGCATGGCGGCAAGGGCGGGGCGATAGTTAACGTGTCGTCGGCGGCCTCGCGCCTTGGCGCGCCGGGCGAGTACGTTGACTATGCCGCCTCAAAAGGGGCGGTAGATACCCTGACCACCGGGCTGGCGCTGGAAGTGGCGGCGCAAGGGATCCGGGTGAACGGCGTGCGTCCGGGGCTGATTTATACCGAGATGCATGCTTCCGGCGGCGAACCGGGACGCGTGGACCGGGTAAAAAATTCGCTACCGATGCAGCGCGGCGGCCAGCCGGAAGAGGTCGCTCAGGCCATTGCCTGGCTGCTGAGCGACAAAGCGTCGTATGTGACGGGCAGCTTCCTCGAACTGGCGGGCGGTAAATAACCCGTAGATGTCTATTGCCCGGCGGCGCTGCGCTTGCCGGGCCTACAGGGTAACCTTCCCGGATGGCGGCTACGCCTTATCCGGGCTACCCAACGATGCCTACCCGTAGCCCGGCTAAGCGCAGCGCGAGCCGGGGAAACCGACGGTCTACCAGGAGGCCAGCCACAGCCTCAGGCGCATTCCCCAACCGCTGGTCCAGCCGGTGGTAACCGACTTCACCTCGCCTTGAGAAATGACTACCAGCGTTGGCGTTACCTGGATATCCCACTGCCGCGCCAGTTGGCCGCTCGGGTCATTCACCGTCGGCAGCGTCATTTTCTTCCTGGTCAGCCACTTCTCCAGCGCGGCGTTATCGCCGGAACGCAGGGCTACCGTCAGCACATTGCCGCCGTCGGCGGCAAGTGATGCCACCGACGGCGTGGTATAGCGACAGACTCCGCACCAGGTCGCCCAGACGTACAGCAGCAGCGGCTTTTGCTGGCTCATGGCGTTCAGATCCAGCGTCCTGCCGTCGAGTGTCTGCAGCGATGTGGCGCTGACGTTTTGCGGCAGCGCGGGCTGGCGAAAATAATCCACCGCCAGGCTCACCGCCGCGCCAATCAGCAGCCACACCGCCAGCTCGCGCAGCCAGCGCCTGATTTTACTGGCCACGGGCTTTCCCCAGCTGTTCTTTCACCAGCCCCTCCAGGTCTTCAGCAGGGATCGCGCCGGCCACCATCTGATCGCCGATGATGGTCGCCGGGGTGCCCTGAATATTCAGCACCTGCGACAAAATCAGGTTCATCTTCAGCGAATCCATGGTCTTGTCATCAATACTGACGCCATCGGTGGCGGTTTTCTTCTGTGCGGCGGCGATACTGGCGTCATCGTGATAGCCTTTTTTTGCCATCAGCCGCTGATGCAGCGCCCAGAATTTATCGGGCTGCTGACGCCAGGTGGAGAGCGCGGCTTTAGCGGCATTCACCGAACTCTGCCCTTTAAACGGCAGCAGCTTAACGATGAGCTGAATGTCCGGATTATCGTGGACGATTTTTTCCAGCAGCGGATCAAACTGTTTGCAGTAAGGACAGTTGTAATCGGTAAACGAGACGATCGTGAGCTTCGGCGCTTTCGCGCCGGTGCGCGGGCTATTCGGATCGTTAAACAGCAGCTGGGCTAACTGGTCATTACCGTTCGATTGTGGTTCTTCCGCCGGCGCGGCGAAGCTGAAGGCCGATACGCACAGCAGTAATAAGGCGGTGATAGCTCTCATGTTATTTTCCTTTAGCGGCGGACAGGTCGGCGAGAAGTTGTTCGCGGTCTAACAGCGCAGGCAGGATCTTTCCCTGCGGCAATCCCGGTCCGTAAATCTGGTTAAACGGCACCGCGGCGCTGCCGCGTGCGGTTAAAAACTGACTAATGTCAGCGGAGGGGCGGCTCCAGTCGCCGCGTAAGGCGACCACGTCTGGCGCTAACAGCGCCTGCTGGACGTCATCGCGCAGCAGCACGTTGTATTTATTGGCTTTACAGGTCACGCACCAGTCGGCGGTGACATCAATAAATACCCGTTTATGCTCCGCAAGGGCGTTAGCGATAGCCTGCTCGCTGAGCGGCTGCCAGTTAACCCGGTCGCGGCGCGGGCCCTGGCCGTCCTGTTGGGCGACAAAGGCGACGGCGCCTGCCACCACGATGGCCAGAGTGCCCGCGCGCAGCGCCGTACGCCAGCGGTAGCGCCAGGCGGTGGCCAATAACAGGCCGATGGCCAGAATCACCAGCAGGGTAAGCACCGGCGTGCGGCCGATGTGGATCGTCAGCAGGCTGACCAGCCATAGTGCTGAACCAAGCATCATTAGCCCCAACACCACGCGCAGATGATTCATCCAGCGGCCTGGACGTGGGAGTCGTTGCGCCAGCCCCGGCCAGGCGACAATAAGCAGCCACGGCAGGCTCATGCCGATCCCCATGGCGAAGAAAATCCCCCACAGCAGCGGCAGTGGCGCCACCAGCGCCACCGAAACGGCGGTACCGAGGAACGGCGCGGTACAGGGCGTTGCCAGCAGGGTGGCGAAGGCGCCCTGCCAGAAATGGCCCATCAAGCCGTTGCCGCCGCGGGTGGCGAGGAAGGTACTGGCGCTGGAGGAGAGACGGATTTCGAATAGTCCCAATAAACTGGCGCTGAACAGCACCATCACCAGTGCCATCGCGCCGATAAACCACGGGTTCTGGAACTGGATCCCCCAGCCGAGCGCCTGATTACCTAAGCGTAGCGCGGTCATCATCAGCGCCAGCGCCAGGAAGGAGACGACGATCCCGCATACCGAGGCGAGGAACTGCCGCCGCACCGCGCCGCGTTCACGACGTTCGGTTTGCACCAATGAGCCGAGTTTCATCGCCAGCACCGGCAGCACGCAAGGCATGACGTTGAGAATAAGCCCGCCGGCCAGCGCCATCAGCAGCACCCAGCCTAACGCCAGCCACGTCGCGGTACTGCCGGCGGCGATGGCGATCTGGCTTTCCTGCGCCTGGCCGCTATCGGCCAGCACCAGCGACAGCGTTTTGCCGCTCAGGTCCGGCGCCGCTTCGCCCCAGCTATCGGTGACCGGTACGGTAGCGGTCAACGTATCGCCGCGGCTGGTAAAACTCGGCTTGCCGAAATCAACATCCTCCATGCTGTCGATAAACAGCGCTGGCTGCTGCCAGCCGGCATCGCGGCGGGCGGTCACAGTCAGTTTGCCGCTGACGTAGCTGGCGGTCAGTTGCGAAGTCAGGCCATCGCGCAGGGGCAGCGTGCCCATCGCGCGGGTGAAATCGTAATTAAAACGCTCCCCCGCCGGAGCCGTCATATCCAGCGAAAAGGGATAGTCAGTGAGAATGCAGACATTGCTGCAGGTGGATAGCGTCAGGACGCCGCTAAGCGTCGGCGGTATTTTGCCGCGCAGGGTCATCGGGAAGCTGACGTCGCCGTGATACCCCTGAGTGGAAATACCCGCGACGTCGAAGCGTTGCGGCGTCGGCCAGCGCCAGTTCACCTCCAGCGGCGTGTGCCAGGCGATAGCCGGCGCGATGCCGCCTTCGCCCGGCGAACGCCAGTAGGTTTTCCAGCCCTTTTCCAGCGCTACGTCTAAAAGCAGGCGGGTGTCGCCATTGCTTTCGCTTTGCGCCCGCAGGCGCACGCTGGCGTGTTGATTGTCGGCGACGCGCAGCCAGCCGCTATCGGCGGCCTGGCTGACGGGCAGCCATAGCCAAAGCAGGCAGACCAGCAGTCGCCTGAATACCATAAACATAAATTTTCTCCGTAAGTAATAAATTAACCTGAGCTGTCAGGAGAATTAATCACTCACGGAAGACGCATAATCGCAGATGCACCCGCAATCGGGGTGGGGAGATAACGCGGGGAGGCCACTGGCGTTCGATACGCGGCGGGATCGCCGCCAGCACCGCCAGCAGCAGAGTGATAGCCAACAGCGCCCCTTCAAACAGCATCGGCGGAACGGCCATCAGCGACTTGGCGCTGAGCTCGCACGGCGTGACCGGCGCCTCGGCCTTATCCTGGTTTTGCTGTAGCGACGGGCTGTCGGCGGTGAGGTTCATGACCAGCGCGTGCATCCCGGCCATCCGCTGGGCGGTGCAGGTCAGCACCACCAGACAGGCCAGGAGGACAAAAAGAATGGCTTTGCGTTGTCGCTTAATCATGAGCGCCTCAAATATTCACGAGGCCTATCTTATCGGGCGAACGCGTTTTGGCAATGGTAAAGCTGTAAAGAAGTGTCTGGCAGATAAGCGATTTGCCCTCTCCCGGCCGGGAGAGGGCGGTCAATTACAGATTCTCGCCGTTGCTGGCGATGACTTCTTTGTACCAGTTAAAGCTCTTCTTGCGCGAGCGGGACATGTCGCCGGTGCCATCGTCGTGTTTATTGACGTAGATGAAGCCGTAGCGTTTGCTGTACTGCCCGGTAGTGAAGGAGACGCAGTCGATGCAGCCCCATGGGGTATAGCCCATCAGATCGACGCCGTCATAAGTGACCGCTTTGATCATCTCTTCGACGTGGGCGCGCAGATAATCGATGCGGTAGTCATCGTTGATGCTGCCGTCGGCTTCTACTTTGTCGTAGGCGCCAAAGCCGTTTTCCACGATAAACAGCGGCTTCTGGTAGCGCTCATACAGTTCACACAAGGAATAGCGCAGGCCGACCGGGTCAATCTGCCAGCCCCAGTCGGAGGCCTTGACGTGCGGGTTCGGCACGCTGCCTTCGAAGCCGGAAATGGCATCGCCGGTACCGCCTTCGGCTTTCACCGCGTTGGTCATGTAGTAGCTGAAGCCGAGATAGGCGCAGGTGCCTTCGCGCAGGATCTGCGCGTCGCCGTCTTCCATCTTGATGTTGAAGCCGCGGCGTTCCCATTCATTCAACACATAGCTCGGGTAGTAACCGCGCAACTGGACATCGGTAAAGACGTAGCGTTCGCGCATCGACTCCTGGGCGAACATGACATCTTCCGGTTTGCAGGAATAAGGGTAGAGGGCGACCATCGCCAGCATGCAGCCGACCTGCATTTCCGGGTTGATACGACGGGCCGCTTTCACCGCCAGCGCGCTGGCGACAAACTGGTGATGCAGCACCTGGTACATGGTCTCTTCCGGATTTTCATGCTCGGTATAGACCACGCCGGAACAGCAGTAGCCGAACAGCGGCGCACGCCAGTTGCGCTGGTTGTTGATCTCGTTAAAGGTCATCCAGTATTTCACTTTGTGCTTATAGCGCTCGAAGACCACTTCGGCGAAGCGTACAAAGAAATCGACCACTTTGCGGTTGGTCCAGCCGCCGTACTGCTGTACCAGATGCAGCGGCATTTCAAAGTGGGAAAGGGTGATCACCGGCTCGATGTTGTACTTCAGCAGTTCATCGAACATGTCATCGTAGAATTTCAGCCCTTCTTCATTCGGCTGAGTTTCGTCGCCCTGCGGGAAGATGCGGGTCCAGGCAATAGAGGTGCGGAAGCACTTGAAGCCCATCTCGGCGAACAGCTTGATGTCTTCTTTGTAGTGGCCGTAGAAATCGACCGCTTCATGATTAGGGTAATATTTACCCGCTTCGACCTGGTGGGTGATTTCGCGCGGTACGCCGTGCGCCCCGCCGGTCAGCACGTCGCAGATGCTCGGGCCTTTGCCGCCTTTATTCCAGCCGCCTTCAACCTGATGCGCGGCGACCGCGCCGCCCCACAAAAAGTCTTTGGGAAGAGTCAATTTTTTCATCTTTGCTAATCTCTCTGAATAACTATTGCGATTGAGTCTAGCAAAGCGAAAATGAATGTCACGATATAACAAATTCCGCTAAAGGTAATATGTTACATCGAAAAAACAGGCTGTTATTTTTAGCTGATTTTGCGCGCTAATTTACGTCCCAGCGATTCAAGGATATAGATCACCGGAATTTGCGTTGTAATATCGTAGACGCCGCCGATGCGCGTCTGCGGCACGTGCCAGGAGAGATTGAAATCAGCCAGTTTCGCCAGTCGCGAATGCTCGTGGCTGGTAATCGACATCACCTTGCAGCGGTGCAGGCTGAACTGGCTGGCGAAGCGCAGGATCTCTTCGGTTTCGCCGGAGACGGAAAGCACGATCGCCAGCGCGTTACGGGCCATATCATTGGTTACCGGAAAATAGGGGTCGTCAATATGGTTGCTGAATTTACCGACGTTGGAAAAGAAGCGTGCGCCATATTTCGCCAGCGCGCCGGAGGTGCCGGCGCCGACGAAAATAATACGTTCCGAAGCGAGAATAATATCCACGGCCTGCTCGAGTAATTCATCGAACTCGTCATTATTGACGCTTTTAAAAAAGCTCATAATTTCGCTGGCGCCGATATTTGCCTGTTGAGGCTCATTCTGCTCAAGATATAATTTAAAGCGCACGCGAAATTCAGAGTAGCCCTCGCACTGCAGTTTGCGGCAGAAGCGCAACACGGTGGTGGTGGAGACCCCGGCGGCCTCGGCCAGTTCGCGAATAGTCATGTACATCACTTTGTCACGATTCTTAATGACGTAGTGGTAGACCATCATCTCAAGATTATTGAGACTGGCGACAGCGGCGTGGGAGAACATACTCACAGTGGCGAACTCACAATTCATAAAGACCAGGACGGAATTATATCATGCAGGCTAATGACATTACCTTTTTTCAGCGTTTTCAGGACGACATCCTCGCCGGGCGCAAAACGATCACCATTCGCGATGCGGCGGAGTCGCACTTTAAGGCCGGTGATGTGCTGCGCGTCGGACGCTATGAAGATGACGGCTACTTTTGCACTATCGCCGTTACCGCGACCTCAACGGTGACCCTCGACACGCTAACTGAACAGCATGCTCAACAGGAGAATATGACTCTCGAACAGCTGCGGCAGGTGATTATGGAAATCTATCCTACGGAAGAACGGTTTTATGTTATTGAATTCAAACGCCTTTAAATAAAATCAGCACAACTGTTAGTTGAAATAATGTTGTAACATTTTGATTTTAATGTATTTACAAATATACATCGTTTTATTTTAGCTAACAGGTGTTCACTGGAATCATTCTCAGTTACCCTAAGTGGGCAATGAAAGCGTTCTTGTTTTCACGGAGTCAAATATGGTGCGCAAACCATTAATCACTCAGGGATATTCTCTGGCAGAGGAAGTTGCCAACAGCATCAGCCACGGGATCGGGCTGGTGTTCGGTATTGTCGGCCTCGTGTTGCTGCTGGTGCAGGCGGTAGACACCAACGCCAGCGCGACGGCGATCACCAGCTACAGCCTGTACGGCGGCAGCATGATTATGCTGTTCCTCGCCTCTACGCTCTATCACGCGATCCCGCATCAGCGGGCGAAACAGTGGCTGAAAAAGTTCGACCACTGCGCTATCTACCTGCTGATTGCCGGGACCTACACGCCGTTTTTGCTGGTGGGGTTGAATTCACCGCTGGCAAAGGGGCTGATGATCGTCATCTGGAGCCTGGCCCTGCTGGGGATCCTGTTTAAGCTGACCATCGCACACCGCTTTAAAATTCTGTCGCTGGTGACTTATCTGACCATGGGCTGGCTGTCGCTTATCGTGGTCTATCAGCTGGCAGTGAAGCTGGCGGTGGGCGGCGTAACGCTGCTGGCGGTCGGCGGGGTGGTGTACTCGCTGGGGGTTATCTTCTACGTCTGCAAACGTATTCCCTATAACCACGCTATCTGGCACGGCTTCGTGCTCGGCGGCAGCGTGTGTCACTTCCTGGCGATCTATCTGTACGTCGGCCAGTCCTGATTAAACTTCCACGGTGGCGCTACGCTTACCGTGGCTACGGTTATCTGCGGCTTGGAAATCCCACGGTGGCGCTGCGCTTACCGTGGCTACGGTTATCTGCGGCCTGGAAATCCCACGGTAGTGCTGCGCTTACTGTGGCTACGATACTCTGCCGCCTGGAAATCCCACGGTGGCGCTACGCTTACGTGGCTACGGTTATCTGCCGCCTGGAAATCCCACGGTGGCGCTGCGCTTACTGTGGCTACGATACTCTGCGGCCTGGAAATCCCACGGTGGCGCTACGCTTACCGTGGCTACGGTTATCTGCCGCCTGGAAATCCCACGGTGGCGCTGCGCTTACCGTGGCTACGGTATTTGCAGTCAAGTAGCCCGGCTAAGGCGCGAGCGCCGCAAGCCGGGAGTCATAACGCTTTATTACGCGTCTTCCAGCGAATAGGGCAGCGGTTCGATGCGCAGGCTTCCGGCATCGTCGCGCACGCGGAAGATGCTGTCCGGCTCCATATCGTTATTCATCACCACCTGCACCAGCAACTGGCCATCATCCAGCTGAACCGCCGCAAGCACCGTCCCGGTGCGGCGCCAGTTGTCGCCCATTTTCAGCTCCAGATCTTCCCCCGCTTCCGGCACCCGGCTGGCGGTCCCTGACAGCGTCCACAGCGCACGCTTATTGGCGCCGCGGAATTTCGCCCGCGCCACCATCTCCTGACCGGTGTAGCAGCCTTTCCTGAAGCTGATACCGCCCAGCGCCTGCAGGTTGGTCGCCTGCGGAATGAACTGCCCGCTGTTGGCGCTGTCGATAACCGGCAGACCGGCTTCAATATTCAGCGCCAGCCACTGCTGGCTGTTATTGAGCTGCGCTTCGCCGCGCAGCGCATCGGTAACGCGATTGGCGGTGTCGACATCAGTCACCAGCAGGAAGCGTTCACCTGGATGTTCAAACCACAGCAGGCTGGTGGCGCCTTCGCTGACCACCGGGGCGGCCGCGTCGGGCAGGGCAGCGAACAGCGGCGCCAGCGCGGCGCGCGCCTGGAAGCCGGCCACCCCCAACAGAACCAGATCGTCGTTGGCGGCGATGGTGACTTTAGAGAAGACGGCATATTTTTTCAGTTCGGTCAGCTGTACGTCACGCAGGCTGCGGCGCTCGATCCATGCGAAGCCGCCGTCGCGGCGGAATACGCGCAGATTGCTCCACATCTTGCCTTTGGCGTCACAGTGGGCGGCAAGCAGATGCTGAGCATCGGTGAGATTGCTCACATCGGCGGTAATCTGCCCCTGCAGATATTTTTCGCTATCCGGCCCGCTAATCGTCGCCAGCGCCCAGTCATCCAGGGTCATCAGCGTTAACGGCAGACGAGCGGAAGAGGAAGGCTGACGCGGAGGAAAAGGTGTAAAAGCCATAGTCATATCCTGAATCGCTTAACGCAGTGTGTGTGACCAATGGTAAAAGAGCTATAGTGCATTGCAAGTGCTTTCAACAGGCCATTTGTGCGCTGGCGTGAGACAGTCGCCTGACGCAGGGAATCAATAAGCCCATCATTATTTTATGGTTTTTATGGAAGGATGCTCGCATTCAGCGATATTCCTGTAAAGTTACGGCAGAAAACGGGTTAAACTAACCTATATTTTGCTGCTGGAAGGTCAACATGGACATTAACAATAAAGCACGTATCCACTGGGCATGCCGCCGCGGGATGCGCGAACTCGACATCTCCATCATGCCGTTCTTTGAGTATGAGTACGATACCCTCAGCGACGCTGACAAACAGCTGTTCATTCGCCTGCTGGAAAATGACGATCCGGATCTGTTCAACTGGCTGATGAACCACGGCAAACCGGCCGATGCGGAGCTGCAGCGGATGGTAACCTTAATTCAGACACGGAATCGGGAACGTGGTCCTGTGGCAATCTGATCTCCGTATCTCCTGGCGCGCGCAGTGGTTTTCCCTGCTGCTCCACGGCGTTGTGGCGGCGCTGGTGCTGTTGGTTCCCTGGCCGCTAAGCTACACCCCGATCTGGCTGCTGCTGTTGTCGCTGGTAGTGTTTGACTGCGTACGCAGCCAGCGGCGGATCCATGCCCGTCGCGGTGAGATAAAACTGCTCACCGATTCCCGTCTTCGCTGGCAAAACGCCGAATGGGAGATCCTCGGGACGCCGTGGGTCATCAATAGCGGTATGCTGCTGCGTTTACGCCATGTCGATACCCGGCGCGGGCAGCATCTGTGGCTGGCGGCGGATAGCATGGATGCCGGAGAATGGCGCGATCTGCGCCGGCTGGTGCTGCAAAAACCGGCGCAGGAGTAAGCGGCGTCAGGAGAAGTGTTCGGCCATTTCGCCGAGGATCTGCTCGCACCAGCTCTGGATGCGCTCGTCGCTCAGGTCGTACTGATTGGTTTCATCCAGCGCCAGGCCAACGAACAGTTGGCCATCGGCGATAACCGGTTTTGGACTGGTGAACTCATAGCCTTCGGTTGGCCAGTAGCCGACAAACTTCACGCCTTTGGTCGCCAGCTTGTCGTGCAGCATGCCCAGTGCGTCAAGGAACCATTCGCCATAGCCCAGCTGATCGCCCATGCCGTACAGTGCGACGATTTTGCCTTCCAGGTCCAGGGTATCCAGTTGCTCCCAGACCGCCTCCCAGTCTTCCTGAATTTCGCCGAAATCCCAGGTCGGGATGCCGAGGATCAGTACGTCGTACTGGCTCATCAGCGCGGGGGAATCGTCTTTCAGATTGTGCAGCGTCACCAGCTCAGGGCCGATGATATCGCGGATTTTCTCCGCAGCCATTTCGGTATAGCAGGTACTGGAGCCGTAAAAAAGACCTATATTCATCGCGTAAACGTCTCAATTCTTGCCGTGAATTGCGCCCAGTGTACCAGAAAGGCGGCCTCTTAAGGCATAATGAGACCGTATAACGAACAAAGAGGCCGATGTGAAACAGGATCTGGCACAAATCGAACAGTTTCTCGATGCCCTTTGGCTGGAGCGGAATCTGGCGGAGAATACGCTCAGCGCTTACCGTCGCGATCTGACGATGTTAGTCGAGTGGCTGCACCATCGCGGCCTGTCGCTGGCCAGCGTCGGCAGCGACGATCTGCAGGCGCTGCTGGCCGAGCGGCAAACCGGCGGCTACAAAGCAACGAGCACCGCACGTCTGCTCAGCGCCGTGCGCCGGTTCTTCCAGCATCTGTACCGGGAAAAAATTCGCCCGGACGATCCCAGCGCGCTGCTGGCTTCGCCGAAGCTGCCGCAGCGGTTGCCGAAGGATCTCAGCGAGGCGCAGGTTGAACGTCTGCTGCAGGCGCCGCTGGTGGAGCAGCCGCTGGAGTTACGCGATAAGGCGATGCTGGAAGTGCTGTATGCCACCGGTCTGCGCGTCTCGGAACTGGTTGGCCTGACGATGAGCGATATCAGCCTGCGTCAGGGCGTGTTGCGGGTCATTGGTAAAGGCAACAAAGAACGTCTGGTGCCGCTGGGCGAAGAGGCGGTAATGTGGGTAGAAAATTACCTCGAATATGGTCGCCCGTGGCTACTGAATGGCGTGGCGTCGGATGTCTTATTTCCCAGCCAGCGCGCACAGCAGATGACGCGTCAGACCTTCTGGCACCGCATTAAACACTATGCCGTCCTGGCGGGGATCGACAGCGCGAAACTCTCCCCGCACGTATTACGCCATGCCTTCGCCACGCATTTGCTCAATCACGGCGCCGACCTGCGCGTGGTGCAGATGCTGTTAGGACACAGCGATCTCTCCACCACGCAGATCTACACCCACGTGGCGACCGAGCGTCTGCGACAACTTCATCAACAGCACCACCCGCGGGCGTGAGTGCTGAACAAAAGGACTGAGTATGAAAAAAGGTTTATTGATGTTCACTCTGCTGGCAGCCTCGCTTTCCGGCGTGGCGCATGCCGATAGCGCGGCGATCAAACAGTCGCTGGCGAAGCTGGGTGTGCAGAGTACCGATATCCAACCGTCGCCGGTTTCCGGGATGAGCACGGTGCTGACCGACAGCGGCGTCCTGTACGTTACCGACGATGGCAAACACATCATCCAGGGGCCGATGTACGATGTGAGCGGCGCGCAGCCGGTCAACGTCACCAACCAGTTGCTGGTCGGTAAGCTGAACGCGCTGAGCAACGAGATGATTGTCTATAAAGCGCCGAAGGAGCAGCACGTCATCACCGTCTTCACCGATATCACCTGCGGCTACTGCCATAAATTGCACGAGCAGATGAGCGACTACAACGCGCTGGGCATCACCGTGCGCTATCTGGCCTTCCCGCGCCAGGGGCTGCAGAGCCAGGCCGAGCAGGACATGAAGGCCATCTGGTGTGCGAAAGATCGCAACAAAGCGCTGGATGACGCCATGAACGGCAAAGGCGTGCAGCCGGCAAGCTGCAATGTGGATATCGCCAAACATTACACCCTCGGCGTGCAGATGGGCGTCAACGGCACCCCGGCGATGGTTCTCAGCAACGGTATGGTGTTGCCGGGCTATCAGGGGCCGAAAGAGCTGAAAGCGTTCCTCGACGAGCATAAAAAACAGACAAGCGGTAACTGATTCGCGTGAAACAACAGATACAACTACGCCGCCGTGAGGCGGTTGACGGCGTCGATCTCCCTGCCGACCTGCCGCCGCTGCTGCAGCGGCTGTATGCCAGCCGCGGCGTGCGCAGCGCGCAGGAGCTGGAGCGCAGCGTCAAAGGCATGCTGCCGTGGACGCAGCTCACCGGCGTTGAAAAAGCGGTTGAAATGCTGCATGAGGCTTTCGAGAAAGGGTTACATATTGTGGTGGTCGGCGATTTTGATGCCGACGGCGCCACCAGTACCGCCCTTAGCGTGCTGGCGCTACGCGCGCTGGGCTACGGTAACGTCTCCTATCTTGTGCCCAACCGTTTTGAAGACGGCTACGGTTTAAGCCCGGAAGTGGTCGATCAGGCGCACGCCCGCGGCGCGCAGATGATCATGACCGTTGATAACGGCATTTCGTCACATGCCGGTGTCGATCACGCCCATGCGTTGGGCATTCCGGTGCTGGTGACCGATCACCACCTGCCGGGCGAGACGCTACCGGCGGCCGAGGCCATCGTTAACCCTAACCTGCGCGATTGTGACTTCCCGTCGAAATCACTGGCCGGGGTGGGGGTGGCGTTTTATCTGATGCTGGCGCTGCGTACTTTCCTGCGCGATAAAGGCTGGTTCGACGCCCGCGGCATAGCCGCGCCGAACCTGGCTGAGCTGCTGGATCTGGTGGCGCTGGGCACCGTCGCGGACGTCGTGCCGCTGGATGCCAACAACCGCATCCTGACCTGGCAGGGGTTAAGCCGCATTCGCGCCGGCAAATGCCGGCCAGGCATTAAAGCGCTGCTGGAAATTGCCAACCGTGACCCGCAAAAACTGGCGGCCAGCGACCTCGGTTTCGCCCTTGGGCCGCGCCTCAATGCGGCGGGGCGGCTGGATGATATGTCCGTCGGCGTGGCGCTGCTGCTGTGCGATAACATCGGCGAAGCGCGCGTGTTAGCCAATGAGCTTGATGCGCTCAACCAGACGCGTAAAGAGATTGAACAGGGGATGCAGGCCGAAGCGTTGACCCTGTGTCAGCAACTGGAACGCAGCAGCGACACCCTGCCTGGCGGGCTGGCGATGTACCATCCGCAGTGGCATCAGGGGGTGGTCGGCATTCTGGCATCACGCATTAAGGAGCGCTTCCATCGCCCGGTTATCGCTTTTGCGCCGACCGGCGACGGCACGCTGAAAGGTTCCGGCCGCTCTATTCAGGGGCTGCACATGCGCGATGCGCTGGAGCGCCTGGATACGCTCTATCCGGGACTGATCCTGAAGTTCGGCGGCCATGCGATGGCGGCGGGTTTATCGCTGGAAGAGGCGCACTTTGAGGAGTTTCAACAGCGCTTCGGCGAGCTGGTGACCGAGTGGCTGGATCCCGCATTATTGCAGGGCGAGGTGGTCTCCGACGGCCCGCTGGCGGCGGCGGAGATGAGCATGGAAGTGGCGCAGATGCTGCGCGACGCCGGGCCGTGGGGGCAGATGTTCCCGGAACCGTTGTTTGATGGCCGTTTTCGCCTGCTGCAGCAGCGGCTGGTGGGCGAGCGTCACCTGAAAGTGATGGTCGAACCGGTTGGCGGCGGCCCGCTGCTGGACGGTATTGCTTTCAACGTTGATACTTCCATTTGGCCGGACAACGGCGTGCGCGAAGTGCAGTTAGCCTACAAGCTCGACATCAACGAGTTCCGCGGCAACCGCAGCCTGCAGCTGATCATCGATCACCTCTGGCCAAATTGACAACAGTGTATGAATAAGGGCGCGAATCCGGTAGAATTCCGCTCTTATCACCGCATTTTGACAAATCCATTAAAAGAAACCGACCATGTTTGAAATAAATCCGGTAAAAAACCGCATTCAGGACCTCACGGAGCGCTCCGACGTTCTTAGGGGGTATCTTTGACTACGATGCCAAGAAAGAGCGTCTCGAAGAAGTAAACGCCGAGCTGGAACAGCCGGACGTCTGGAACGAACCTGAACGCGCCCAGGCGCTGGGTAAAGAGCGTTCTTCTCTGGAAGCCATTGTGGATACCCTGGATCAGATGTCCCAGGGGCTGGAAGACGTGGCTGGTCTGCTGGAGCTGGCGGTTGAAGCCGAAGACGAAGAGACCTTCAACGAAGCGGTTGCTGAGCTGGACGGGCTGGAAGAGAAGCTGGCACAGCTTGAGTTCCGCCGCATGTTCTCCGGCGAATACGACAGCGCCGACTGCTACCTCGATATTCAGGCCGGTTCCGGCGGCACCGAAGCCCAGGACTGGGCCAGCATGCTGATGCGCATGTACCTGCGCTGGGCGGAAGCCCGCGGCTTTAAGACCGAAATCATCGAAGAATCCGAAGGTGAAGTTGCGGGCATTAAATCCGTGACCATCAAAATCATTGGCGATTACGCCTACGGCTGGCTGCGTACGGAAACCGGCGTTCACCGCCTGGTGCGTAAGAGCCCGTTCGATTCCGGTGGCCGTCGTCATACCTCCTTTAGCTCGGCGTTCGTTTATCCGGAAGTGGATGACGATATCGATATCGAAATTAACCCGGCCGATCTGCGTATCGACGTTTATCGCGCATCCGGCGCCGGTGGACAGCACGTTAACCGTACGGAATCCGCGGTGCGTATTACCCACATCCCGACCGGGTTGGTGACGCAGTGCCAGAACGACCGTTCGCAGCACAAGAACAAAGACCAGGCCATGAAGCAGATGAAAGCGAAGCTTTATGAGCTGGAGATGCAGAAGAAAAATGCCGAGAAGCAGGCGATGGAAGACAACAAGTCCGACATCGGCTGGGGCAGCCAGATCCGCTCTTACGTGCTGGACGACTCGCGTATTAAAGATCTGCGTACCGGGGTGGAAACCCGCAACACTCAGGCGGTGCTCGACGGCAGCCTGGACCAATTTATCGAAGCAAGTTTGAAAGCAGGGTTATGAGGAACCAACATGTCTGAACAACAAGCACAGGGCGCTGACGCGGCAATTGACCTTAATAATGAACTGAAAACCCGCCGTGAGAAGCTGGCCGCGCTGCGTGAGCAGGGCGTCGCTTTCCCGAACGATTTCCGTCGTGACCATACCTCTGACCAACTGCACGCTGACTTCGATGCGAAAGAAAACGAAGAGCTGGAAGCGCTGAACGTTGAAGTGGCCGTTGCTGGCCGCATGATGACCCGTCGTATTATGGGTAAAGCGTCTTTCGTTACCCTGCAGGACGTGGGCGGCCGCATTCAGCTATACGTTGCGCGTGATGACCTGGCGGAAGGCGTTTATAACGACCAGTTCAAAAAATGGGATCTTGGCGACATCATCGCCGCCCGCGGTAAGCTGTTCAAGACTAAAACCGGCGAGCTGTCCATCCACTGCACCGAGCTGCGTCTGCTGACCAAAGCCCTGCGTCCGCTGCCGGACAAATTCCACGGCCTGCAGGATCAGGAAGCGCGCTATCGTCAGCGTTACCTCGATCTGATCTCCAACGATGAATCTCGCAACACTTTCAAAGTGCGTTCGCAGATCCTGGCGGGTATTCGTCAGTTCATGGTTGGCCGCGGCTTTATGGAAGTGGAAACCCCGATGATGCAGGTGATCCCGGGCGGTGCTTCCGCGCGTCCGTTCATCACCCATCACAATGCGCTGGATCTGGACATGTACCTGCGTATCGCGCCGGAACTGTACCTCAAGCGTCTGGTGGTTGGCGGCTTCGAACGCGTCTTCGAGATCAACCGTAACTTCCGTAACGAAGGGATCTCCGTTCGTCATAACCCAGAGTTCACCATGATGGAACTCTATATGGCATACGCGGATTACAAAGATCTGATCGAGCTGACCGAATCCCTGTTCCGCACCCTGGCGCAGGACATCCTCGGCAACACTGAAGTGCCTTACGGCGACCAGGTGTTCGACTTCGGCAAGCCGTTTGAAAAACTGACCATGCGTGAAGCTATCAAGAAATACCGTCCGGAAACCGAGATGGCGGATCTGGATAACTTCGATTCCGCGAAAGCGATCGCTGAGTCCATCGGCATTAAAGTTGAGAAGAGCTGGGGTCTGGGCCGTATCGTGACCGAGATCTTCGAAGAAGTGGCGGAAGCGCATCTGATTCAGCCGACCTTCATCACCGAATACCCGGCGGAAGTTTCTCCGCTGGCGCGCCGTAACGACGTGAATCCGGAAATCACCGACCGTTTCGAGTTCTTTATCGGCGGCCGTGAAATCGGTAACGGCTTTAGCGAGCTGAACGACGCTGAAGATCAGGCGCAGCGCTTCCAGGATCAGGTTGATGCGAAAGCCGCCGGCGACGACGAAGCGATGTTCTACGACGAAGACTACGTCACCGCGCTGGAACACGGCCTGCCGCCGACCGCTGGTCTGGGTATCGGTATCGACCGTATGGTCATGCTGTTCACTAACAGCCACACCATCCGCGACGTGATCCTGTTCCCGGCGATGCGTCCGCAGAAATAATCGCCCTTCGCGAAATACAAAAAACCCGGCTTGCCGGGTTTTTTTATGTCTGATGTGAGGGCCGAAGCCTGACGTAGTCCGGCTCAGTGCAGCGCAAGCCAGGGGATCCCGGATAGCGGTATAAACGCCTTATCCGGGCTACGCAATGGCGCAGAACCGTAGGCCTGTGCAAGCGTAGCGCCGCCAGGCATTAATGACAGGCAAAGGGCTGCGCCTGGCCTGGAGAATAGTCAGCTTACCCGCGCAGACGCGCAACGAAATCGATCAGCGCCTGGCGGGCGTCCTGGTTTTCCGCTTCCAGTACCATCCACGGGCTAAACGCCCACGGCGTGGCGGCCAGCGCGCTTAACATCGTTGCCAGGTCAACCCACTGATAATCCATGACTTCATCGTCGTTAGGCTGCACTTGGCTGACCACGCGCGCGGCATACACCGGGCACACTTCGTTCTCAACGATGCCGTTGGGGGCGACCGCCCGGTAGCGGAAGGCCGGGTGAATCGGCGCGATATCGGCGATCTCCACGCCGAGCTCGAAGCGGCAGCGGCGCGTGACGGCCTGCTCGAAGGTCTCGCCCTGCTGGGGGTGTCCGCAGACCGAGTTAGTCCACACCCCGGGCCAGGCTTTTTTGCCCAGCGAACGACGGGTGACCAGAAACTGACCCTGCTGATTAAACAACCAGCAGGAAAACGCGAGATGTAAAGGGGTATCAAGCGTGTGGGCGGCATACTTCTCCAGCATACCGGCAGGTTGATCCTGCTCATCCAGTAAAATGACGTGTTCCCCGGCCATGACGACTCCTGAAAATAAAAAATGACCCGGCACAAACCCGCCGGGTCATGTACTCAGGCCACTAGGGTAGCCCATAAATGGGAGAAAGGCATTACCAAAACAAGCCCTGGAGGCTGGTCTGCGAGCGGCAGCCTGGGACTGCGGGGCGTGCCCTCCACGACGTGCGGTATGAACGTGAATCTTTCCGTCGCTGGCCGAACGTGATGCCAGAGGGTCATCTGTTAGCCTTCAGGGATGACGCCCTGCGCCGCGGGCTGGTATGATATTCGCCCTGATTGCGAGGTAAGTGGTTGTGTTAAGTGCAGGATGCCTGATGATGAAACGCTTTTATATGACACTGATGCTGGCGACAAGCCTGGTGCTGACCGGTTGCTCCAGCACCTCCGACTCCGGTGCCACCTATACCGTCAAACGTGGCGATACCCTGTACGGCATCTCGCGCACTACCGGCACCAGCGTTCGCGATCTGGCTCGTCTGAATAACATCTCGCCGCCTTACACCATTGAGGTGGGGCAGAAGCTGAAGCTCAACGGCAGCGGCGCGTCAAAGACGACGAAGAAAAAATCTTCCTCTACGCGCACTGCGGCGGTCACCCCTTCATCTGCGGTACCTCAATCCTCCTGGCCGCCGGTAGGACAGCGCTGCTGGCGCTGGCCGACCAGTGGCAAAGTGGTCCTGCCTTATTCCACCGCCGATGGCGGCAATAAGGGCATTGATATTGCCGGGACCCGCGGGCAGCCGGTGTATGCCGCCGGGGCGGGCAAGGTGGTGTATGTCGGCAACCAGCTGCGCGGCTATGGCAACCTGATCATGATTAAGCACAGCGAGGATTACATCACCGCCTACGCCCACAACGATAAGCTGATGGTGAATAATGGCCAGAGCGTGAAGGCCGGCCAGCAAATTGCCACCATGGGCAGTACGGATGCCGACTCTGTGCGCCTGCATTTCCAGATCCGCTATCGGGCCACGGCCATCGATCCGCTGCGCTATCTGCCGCCGCAGGGCAGTAAACCTAAGTGCTAAAAGGTTATTTTATCGCCAGTCAGCATCTGGCAGGCTTGTCACAAGGTGCGTAAGGGCTATAATGCTTCTCGCACCTCTTCGCGGGCGTAGTTCAATGGTAGAACGAGAGCTTCCCAAGCTCTATACGAGGGTTCGATTCCCTTCGCCCGCTCCAAACTCCAAACTCCAAACTCCAAACTCCAAACTCCAAACTCCAAACTCCAAACTCCAAACTCCAAACTCCAGTCTCCTGACGTCTTCTAAACTCACTTCTCCCTTGATAAATAAGCGGTTATAGCATGCTGTTAGTCTATTGAACTCCGACGGAGGACTCCACTTTGGTTGCGGGATCAGCGTTTTGCGCTGCTGGCGCTGGAGTAGTCGCGTTTAGTGATATTTTCGCATTTATCCTGTTTCCGCAGGATGAGTAATTTTACGCAACCGGCTCGCGCTGACGATGACCGATACCGCAGAGGCCGCGGCAGCGCTCCACAGCGCAACATGAATTGACCTTTCATCTGCTGCCAGCAGAACGGCTACGGCGGCGGCTCCCAGGCACTGCCCGAAAGTGCGCATAATGGATAAAACACCGGACGCATAACTCGCGTGCTCACGAATAACGTTTGAGAGCATTTCCCGGTTATTAGGACTCTGAAAGCAGCCAAACCCTATTCCGCACACCAGACTTCGCAGGCAGATATCCCACATTGAAGGGCCGGCGGGTAACGTCGCCAGCAGGATCAAACCGACGACAAAAATCACCAGCCCCAGGGTGGATATCGCCGGGGCTGATATCGTGTCCGCCCAACGGCCTGCATGCGGCGCAATCAGCACGATCCCTAACGGCCACGGCGTAAACAGCAGGGCAGACACTACCGGACTGTAGCCGTATTCGCTCTGAAACAGGAAGGGTAGCGCAATAAAGGTGATCCCCTGGCTGACAAAAGCAACCATCGACGTGAAGGCCGCGAGGGTAAAACGTTCATTTTTAAACATGGTCGGCGGCAGTAAGGGATGATCCGTGCGGCGGATTTGCCAGATAAAAGCCATGCCGCTCAGCGCAGCGAGAGCCATCCAGCAAAGGCTGCCGAATTGAGAAGTAGCGTTCTGTAGGCTGTTCGCCGCCATGATCGTCGAACCCAACAGCAGCGCCGACAATATGGCGCCCAGGGTGTCGAAGGGCGCCTGCATAGGGATCGCATCCCGCGGCAGCGCTCTGACCGCCAGCAGTAAGGCGAGGGTGCCGGGAAGAACGTTTATCGCAAACAGCCATTGCCAGCTCAGGGTGTGAAGGATCGTACCGCCCAATACCGGGCCGATAGCGGAGCTGGAGGCAATGAGCAGGGCATGGAACCCCAGAATGCGGCCAAGTAATCGTCCGGGAAATACGGACCTGAGTATTGCGGGGGCAATACTCAGCGTCGCCGCGCCGCCGATCCCCTGAAGCACGCGCATACCAATAAGCACTTCGGGCTTATTCGCCAGCGCGCAACCCAGTGATGTCAGGGTAAAGGTCGTCAGGCCCGCCAGAAATACGGGGCGATAACCCAGACGGGCCGCAAGCGCCGCGAATATCGCCAGCGTCATCGCAGCCGCCAGCAGATACCCGTTGGCGAACCAGACGGCAATACTGGCAGGTACCTGCATCTCCTGAGCCATTGAGGGCAGGGCAATGTTGATCATGGTGCCATCAAACACGCCCATTAAGGTGGTGGTCATTATTGCGGCCATCACCCGTGCGCGCGCCGGGCCAGGCAGTCCTTCGTCGCCGGGTTGACTGGAAAAGAGCGTCATCATTTGTCCTCTGAGAAGAGTGTATGGATGACAAAACTATAAAGATGGCTTTTACTGGGCGGAAGACGCACTACTTTCACTTTATTGTTGCATCAAACGCCTTATCTTAATGTGCTGGGAGGAAGGGTAATGTCTGATCCCGATTTTAATTTGCTGGTAGCACTCGACATATTGCTGAGTGAAGCGAGTGTCGCAGGTGCGGCACGTCGTCTGAACCTCAGCACCTCGGCCATGAGCCGGACATTAAGCAGGTTACGCGATGTCACAGGAGACCCGATCCTGGTGCGCGCCGGGCGTAACATGGTACTGACCCCGTGGGCCGAAGCGACCCGGGATCGCGCCAGGCGTGCAGTGCACGAGGCCAGGGCGGTATTGCAGCCCTCAATGGAAACGTTCAGCGCGAGAAGTCTGGCGCGTCTTTTTACCATCAGGGCAAACGATGGCTTTGTGGTGGCGTTTGGGCCTGCGCTCATAGCAGCGGTTGCCGACGCCGCGCCGGATGTCTGTATACGCTTCGCGCCTAAGCCGGAAAAAACGTCGCGCTATCTTCGGGAAGGGCTGGTTGATCTGGAGATTGGCGTTCAGAGTAATATGGGGCCAGAAATACGGCTGCAACGACTGTTTGAGGATCGGTTTGTTGGCGTCGTGCGTAAAGGGCACCCGCTGGCTAAGCAGGCAGAAATAGGCGTGGGTGATTATGTCGCCTGGGGCCATGTGGTAGCGTCACCCGATGGCGCGTTGCACGGATCCGTCGACGATGCGCTGGCCGAACTGGGGACAAAACGTAAAATTGCGAGCGTCGTACCGGGATTTCCGACAGCCCTGTCCGTGGCGCTGGAATCGGATCTTATCGCCATGATACCCGCACTCTATTTACTCAATCAGCAGGTAACGGACCAGGTACACGTTTTCGAGCTGCCGTTCAAAAGCCGTCGTATTACGGTATCGCAGATGTGGCACCCAAGAATGGAACGCGACCCCGGTCACCGCTGGCTGAGAGAGCAAATTCTTGCGATATGCGGTGTGGGGAGGTCAGTCATGACTAAGGAGCCTGTATAGCGATTGCTATAACATCAATTTATATTAAATGAATAATTCAAATTATTGATATTTAATATAAAAAATCAAGCGAAGTAGCGGTGTAGTAGCTAAATTGAGATGTCCATCTCTGACCAAATAGACATGTCCGCGCTACCGTCTCGCCACAGCGATCGCTGCTTTCAAAGGATGAGACTCATGACGGCATACGGAACGGAAATTTTCTCAATGAGCGATGTGAACAGACTCACTATCGAAGTCTCCATACTTCGATAGACCGTTTATGTTCTTTCCGCGAGACCTAATCGAAAGCCCTCGTGGTACCTTTAAATTAACAGTTAACGATAAATAAAGGACAGCTTACCTGTCCTTTATTCTTTTTTATTCAGCTTTGCTTTCGCGCGATCGCAATACCTCGCCGACTACCGGGGCGGCGGTAAACGCATTTGGCCATCCCGCGTAGAACGCCGCCTGGGCGACCACTTCTCCTGCCTCTTCAGCCGAAAGCCCATTATCCATGGCTCTGTTCAGGTGGTAGCCAATCTGCGCGCTCTGTCCGGCGGCGATTAACGCGCTGACCGTCACCAGACTTCTGTCGCGGGGCGTAAGCGCGGGCCGTTGCCAGAGGTCGAGAAACAGCGGGTCGGCGGTAAATTTAACCAGGCCAGGCGAAATGGGGCCGACATTTTTCTCCACGGTCTCTGCACGCTGTTTCTCTACCTGTTCATTGAGTGGCAGCAGCGTTGGCGAGGCGGCGGGCAGGGCCTCTGCCGTGATGCCGCGGGCTGCAAAGATCGCTTTGGTCACGCTGACGGCTGACATTGCATTGGGCCAACCTGAGTAGAACGCCAGATGGGTAATGATCTCTGATACTTCCGCTGGCGTCACGCCGCTATCGAGCGCAACGGCAATATAGTGCTTCAGCTCGCCTGGCTGGTTGCGGGCAATCAGCATGGCTACGGTCACGATGCTGCGGTCGCGGGTGGACAGGGCGTCACGTTGCCAGAGGTCGTTGCTGATGGCCTCGCGGCCGAAGCGCGCCAGCGCCGGTGAGACCGCGTGAATATCAGCGTCCACAAGGGTTGAAGGGGTAATTTTCATCATAGCTTCATCTCTTTGTTCGTTGGCATAAGCAAAATCAGACAGCACAAGCGACAAGGCTGCCGCGGCAATCACGTTTTTCATGTTTTATTCTCCCTGCTGAACAGGACAGAGGGTTACCGCGTCCACACCTGAGGATGGTCTTTGGCTTGCGGCGTGTTTTGCGCCATCACGCCTGTGAGAACGTGCGGCTGGTAGGCCTCTTCCAGATAGCGGATCTCCTCAGAACTGAGCCGCAGGTTCACGGCGCTGACCGCACCGTCAACATGGTGCTTTTGCGTGGCGCCGACCACCGGGGCGGTGACTTTAGTCAGCAGCCAGGCCAGCGAGATTTCGGTCATGGAGACCTGATGCCGTTCGGCAAGTTCGGCGACGCGGGCAATAATGATCCGGTCCTGTTCTGCCGTGCCGTCGTATTTGCCCCGGGCATAATCATCTTCCACCGCTCGCCGCGTGTAGCCTTCTAAACGCGAGAGACGGCCGCTGGCCAGCGCGCTATAGGGGGTCATGGCGATATTATCTTCTGCGCACAGCCCGAAGAGTTCTCGTTCGTCTTCACGCATAATCAGGTTGTAATGGCTTTGCATGGAGACAAAGAGCGTCAGCCCTTCGCGTTCGGCAAGGGCGTTCGCCTTCGCCAACTGCCAGGCATAGCAATTGGAAATGCCAATCGCGCGCACCTTGCCAGCGGTCACGGCGGTGTGCAGCGCCTCCAGCACGTCGATAACCGGGGTGTTGTGATCCCAGATGTGGTAGATGTAGAGGTCGATGTAGTCCATCCCGAGGTTTCGCAGACTCTGGTCAAGCGAGCGGGCTATCGCCTCTTTTCCGCTGATCCCCTCGGCTATCTGGGCAGCGGTTCGTGGCAGAAACTTGGTGGCCAGCACCACCTCCTCGCGTTTTGCCATCTCCCGCAGCGCCCGGCCAACGTACCGCTCACTGGAGCCGTTCTGATAGGCGATAGCGGTATCGTAAAAATTGATGCCCTTTTCGAGGCCGTAGCGAATGATGTCCCGGCTTGCTGTTTCGTCCAGCGTCCAGCGATGCTGACCCGTCAACGGATCGCCAAACCCCATACATCCCATGCAGATGCGGGAGACCAGTAAGTCACTTTTACCGAGCCGGGTATACTGCATCGTTATTTTCTCCCTTTGGATTATTCCACCAGAGTTTTCAGCTGCGCGATCAGTCTGGCCGCGTGCTCCCGGGCACGCGCTTTTTGCTGGGCGATTTTGTCGGCATCCCGGTCGGCGTAGCTGATGCCGCAGGTATAAACTGGCGCCAGCAGCTCAAGATTGCACAGCCTGGCCGTGGTCTCGAAGGGGAGGAGGTACTCTTCAATGGCGTGGCCAAAGAAACCGTCAGTGGTGTAGAGCGCCTGCGGCGCACCGGTGGTGAAAGAGAGAAGCAGTTTTTTACCGCCCAGTTTCGCCGTTGAGCCATGCGCGAAGCCGTGAACAAAGACCTCGTCCAGCCATTGTTTCATTAACCCGGGCAGCCCATACCAGGAAAAAGGAAACTGCCAGACAATCACATCGGCCTTCAGCAGGCTTTCCTGCTCTGCGCTGATGTTGAATTTGCCGTCCGGATAGAGCCAGTCCAGACGACGGATTTCCGCGTCGGGCAGGGCGGTCTCTACCTCGTCGAGAATGGTGGCGTTGGCGATGGAATGGTTGAGATCCGGATGCCCGGAAACGATAAGGATATGAGGCCTTTCCATCGTTACTCCTGATGTTTAAATTCGGCAGAAAAGAGGTTTTCCCAGCTAATAAACGAGCCGAGTGGAATACACTCGAAGGTTAATAAACCCGCTTTTGCCAGCGGAAATTCGGCCATGACGTTATTCGCCTCTTCCACGGTGTCGCATTCGAGGAAAATAGCGACGCCGGGTCGGTCCTGACGGAAATAGATATCGCGGATAAAGCCAGACTTATACAGTCCCCAGGCATGCAGGGCTTCCGCGGTAAGGTGCGGCGCATAGTGTTCCAGCGTCGCGCCGGGCGCGGGAATATCCAGACATAAAATTCGCATCGTTGTCTCCGGAAAGTCGTTATCAGCGGGAAGAGACAAAAGTATACGGGCCCCTGGTGGCGAAGATTAGGCGGTCATTGACTTAAGAATATTTAGCCTGTACTTAATAATCAGGCGAGGTTGGCTTAAGGAGATGCTATGAATAACGCGCTTTATAATCAGATACGCATTTTTCAGAGCATTGCGCGCGAAGGCACTATCTCGGCCGCCGCAAGGAAATTAGAAATCACGCCGCCGTCGGTCAGCAATGCGCTCAAGCTGCTGGAAGAGCACATTGGTCATCCGCTTTTTGTGCGCACTACCCGGCGAATCGAGTTGACAGAAACCGGGCAACAGCTGCTGGAGCAGACTGCGGCGGCGGTGGAGGTTCTGGAAACATCGCTGGAGAGCCTCCGCGACCAGAATCAGGAACCCTCCGGAGCAGTGAGAATAACCCTCTCGCGCTTTGCCTACCTGCTTATTTTGAAACCGGCGATGGCGGCATTTTGTCAGCAATATCCGGGGATCCAGCTGGAAATATCGGTCTATGACGGTACCGTCAATATTATTGAAGAACGATTCGACCTGGGGATCCGCTTTGGCGATATTCTCGAAGGCGGAGTGGTCGCCCGCCCGTTAATGAAGCCGTTTCGGGAAGGGTTATATGCCTCCTCAGCCTATCTGGCCGAATATGGCGTGCCTGCGGTGCCCGCCGATCTCAACCATCACCGGCTGATTGGCTATCGCTTTATTACCAACAACCGCATCCTGCCGCTGATCCTCAATGATCACGGCGAGCAGCTCACCGTCGAGATGCCGGGGCAGTTAATCAGCAATGATATTGACGTCATGGCCGACGGTATCCGCCATGGACTGGGGATTGGCCGCTTGTTTGAACCCATCTGGCGGCTACAGCCCGATCGTGAACAGTTTCTACCGGTGATGGAGGACTACTGGAAAACCTATCCGCCGGTTTATCTCTATTACCCGAAAAACGCGGGCAGAACGAAAAGGGTGAAAGCCCTGATTGATTTTCTGATAGCGCATACCGCGGAATAGAGTCTATTTTGCGTGCGAAATGTCTGAAGGCACCGGCCCTGTCTTTCTCTCAGCCTTAACCCTATACTCCCTGCGGATAACGCGTTTTTATCGCGGTGCATTTTGCCGTGCAACGGCTCATCCCATCGTCAACGCGATGGACGGGGAATATCAATAAGGGAGAGGCAGCAATGGGCAGACGCTTCATGGTCTGTATTTTCGCGCTGGTGGCGTTTTCGGCCAGTGCAGCGCAGGGCGTTCACGGTGGCCATAACGGGCAGTCGGTAATAGCTGGCGCCGACGGCGGCAACGGTTCGAACGGCGGCGATAGCGATAATTCCTCGGGTCGGGCAGGGTGCCCGGGCGGCACCGATCCCGATAAGCACGGCCATTTTTACCTGCCCGGCACCCGCGAACCCTGCAATCCTGGCCCTCAGGATGCAGAGAAAGTCGGGTCTTCCCGCTAGCATTCAGCTCAGATCGTGCAGCGCTTTGTCTGATGGCGGGGAAAGCTGGATATCCTGAAACTCAACCGCCAGTCCCGCGCGCTCCGGTGAGCAGCACATGACGCCCGCTTTCACCGGGCCTGGCGGAAAGTAGCCGAGCCGCAGCAGCGGCCAGCGCTCGCCGTCGGTCGAATACTGCAGCCTTAACGCATCGCCCTTGCGGGTCAGCCGCAGCCAGAAGGTGCGCGGGTCGCCGGGAAAAAGCCCGGTGGCCCAGTCGGAGTGGGTTAGCGTCAGTACGCTGCCGATGGCCGGGGCATCGTCATTGAATTCAATCCCCGCCTTCAGCCAGGTCTGCTCGTCCGCCATCATCATTAGTCCAGCCTGGTCGTAAAGCGTGGTGAAATCGGCACATATTTTTGCCTGCAGGGTAAAATCACCTTCCACCTCAGTAGCATAAAGATGCCCAGAGAAACGCTCGAAGCCATACCAGGTATGGCGCCAGAAGTCGGTATGCTTATCGGTGACCACCGTCAGGCCGTCGGTATCGCGGCGCCACTCGGCAGGTTCATTGATCCAGTGAAAGGACGGCTGCATTTTTCCTCCGGGATACGCTTATAACAGCGACTGCAGTACGGGTGACGCCATGCTGGCCTCAAAGGGAATAATCTCGGTACGGGCGAGACCCAACTGCTGGAAGGGATCCTGACTCAGACGCGATTCCAGCATTTCCCGGCTGGCGCATTTCGCCAGAATCACCCCGCCGGTGCGGGGAAGGCGGCGGCCGGAGGCGAGAAAGAGGCCGTCAGCATAGCCTTTTTTGAGCCATTCGACGTGGGCGGGAATGGCGTCGTCCACCTCTTCGAGCGGTTTTATATACGTTAAAACAACCACATAAAGCGTACTCATCCTGAAAACCCTGTCAATCCGATGGGATCGCCAGCCTGACACATTTCGATGAGGGATAAAAGAAAGCGCGGTATTTTTCCGTGCTATTGCGCAAGGGAGGGCGTGTAGCCACTCAACGGAGGCTTATCGCAGGCGTGAAATAACACATATGTTTTTACGAATGTATATTGATCTTTATTGGTGGTTCCGTATGCTGTCCGTCACGCTTAAGGAGAAATCATGTCTTTGTTGCCCCTGCAACTGTTCAAAAACCTCGCCGATGAAACCCGGCTGGGGATCGTATTGCTGCTCAAGGCGCGTGGAGAGCTGTGTGTTTGCGATCTCTGTACGGCGCTCGCCCAGTCCCAGCCCAAGATCTCCCGCCATCTGGCGATGCTGCGGGAAAGCGGGCTGCTGCTGGATCGTAAACAGGGTAAATGGGTCCATTACCGCCTCTCTCCGCAGATGCCGGCCTGGGCGGCGCAGGTGATTGAGCAAGCCTGGCTCAGTCAGCAGGACGATGTGCGGATGATGGTTTGCAGACTGGCTGACGGGGCGGGTTGTCAGTAAAAATTTTATCTAAACATATCTGTTTTTTCGAATGTGATTGACGGGGGGAATCATGTTGCTGGCAGGCGCGATTTTTGTCCTGACCCTGGTGCTGGTGATCTGGCAGCCGCGGGGTTTAGGGATCGGCTGGAGCGCGGCCTTTGGCGCGGCGCTGGCGCTGGCCACCGGTGGAGTACAGTTAGCCGATATCCCGGTGGTGTGGCATATCGTCTGGAATGCGACCGCCACCTTTATCGCCGTTATCATTATCAGCCTGCTGCTTGATGAGTCTGGCTTTTTTGAATGGGCCGCGCTGCACGTTTCCCGCTGGGGAAGAGGGCGGGGTCGTCTGCTATTTACCTGGATTATCCTGCTCGGCGCCGCGGTGGCGGCGCTGTTTGCCAACGACGGCGCGGCGCTGATCCTCACCCCCATCGTGATTGCCATGCTGCGAGCGCTGGGATTCAGCAAGGGAACGATGCTGGCCTTTGTCATGGCCGCCGGATTTATTGCCGATACCGCCAGCCTGCCGCTGGTGGTGTCGAATCTGGTGAATATCGTTTCGGCAGATTTCTTTGCCATCGGCTTCAGGGAGTACGCTTCGGTGATGGTGACGGTCGATCTCGCGGCGATCCTCACCACCCTGGCGATGCTGCACCTGTTCTTTCGCCGGGATATCCCGCCGGCCTGGGATATGGCGTTACTGAAAGCGCCGGTCACGGCGATAAAAGATCCGGCGACGTTCCGCACCGGCTGGGGCGTGCTGCTGCTGTTGCTGGTCGGCTTTTTCGTTCTTGACCCGCTGGGGATCCCGGTCAGCGCCATCGCGGCGCCGGGAGCGGGGATCCTGTTTGCTGTCGCGAAGCGCGGGCGGGTGATTAACACCGGCAAGGTGCTGCGCGGCGCCCCGTGGCAGATCGTGATCTTCTCGCTGGGAATGTATCTGGTGGTGTATGGCCTGCGAAACGCCGGGTTAACGGATTATCTGACCACGGTGCTGAACATGCTGGCGGAGCGCGGGCTCTGGGCCGCGACGCTGGGCACCGGTATCCTGTCGGCCTTCCTCTCTTCAATAATGAATAATATGCCCAGCGTACTGGTCGGCGCCCTGTCGATTGATGGCAGCGCGGCAACAGGGACGATCAAAGAGGCCATGATTTATGCCAACGTCATCGGCTGCGATCTGGGGCCCAAGATCACGCCAATTGGTAGCCTGGCCACGCTGCTCTGGCTGCATGTGCTGGCGCAGAAGCACATCACCATCGGTTGGGGGTATTATTTCCGCTGCGGCATTACCATGACCCTGCCGGTGCTGCTTGTGACGCTGGCCGCGCTGGCGCTGCGTCTCTCCTTCAACCAGCCATGAGAACGTACTATGAGCATCACCATTTACCATAACCCTGACTGCGGCACCTCGCGTAATACCCTGGCGCTGATCCGCAACAGCGGCGCTGAGCCCACCATTATCTATTATCTGGAGACGCCGCCATCGCGCGATGAGCTGCGCCAGCTGATCGCCGCGATGGCGATCCCGGTACGTGCCCTGCTACGGAAAAACGTTGAACCCTACGACGCGCTGGGACTGGCGGAAGACCGGTTTACTGACGATCAGTTAATCGACTTTATGCTTCAGCATCCGATCCTGATTAACCGTCCGATCGTGACAACGCCGCGGGGCACCCGACTCTGCCGCCCGTCAGAGGTGGTGCTGGAGATCCTGACGGCGTCGCAAAAAGGCGCGTTCGTGAAGGAAGACGGTGAGCCAGTCATTGATGCCGCAGGGCAGCGTGTGAAATAACTCGCGAAAGGCGCCGGCTTTGACTCCCGGCTGCCTCACTTCCCCTCCCGTCATCCTCCGCGACAAACATCGTGGGCCAGGATAGTCCCTGATAGAGAAATATTGCCACTTAGCGTGGTTTCTACATCATTCCACCTGTTTTCCTTACTTTTTCTGTCGTTATCCTGGTAGCCGAACTGAGCCGCTATAGAACCTCGCCTTAGCGTTAACTTTCTGTTTTTTAATAAAAATAATCGGATTTTCTGCACTAATATAAAGTCAATGCTGTTTATCTTTTTATGAACGTTAAATCTGCAAAACTAGATGTTTGTCGACTTTTCATCTAAAAAGGGAAGGTAAGGGGCTGGACAAAACCATTGTGTGGTTATCAAATGGTTAAAAATGCTCGCGTTTGATGTTAATGCAAACAAATTATAAATCGTCAGCCCGCTTTATACGGTTAACTTGCGCTGCGGCGCACCTTACCTGGAGAATTTATGCATTCCTCTGTTAATAAAAACGAAAGCCGTACCTTTTTCGGCCATCCTTATCCGCTGGGCTCCCTGTTCTTCACCGAAATGTGGGAGCGCTTCTCGTTTTACGGCATCCGTCCCTTACTGATCCTGTTTATGGCGGCGACGGTGTACGACGGTGGGATGGGACTGGCGCGGGAGAACGCCTCGGCGATCGTCGGGATTTTTGCTGGCAGTATGTATCTGGCCGCGCTGCCGGGCGGCTGGCTGGCGGATAACTGGCTTGGCCAGCAGCGGGCCGTCTGGTACGGCTCTATCCTGATCGCCCTGGGGCACCTGTCGATCGCCCTGTCGGCATGGCTGGGCAACGACCTGTTCTTTATCGGTCTGATGTTTATCGTCCTGGGTTCCGGGTTGTTTAAAACCTGTATCTCAGTGATGGTCGGCACCCTGTATAAAAAAGGCGACGCGCGCCGCGACGGCGGTTTTTCGCTGTTCTACATGGGGATCAATATCGGCTCGTTTATCGCGCCCTTGATCTCCGGTTGGCTGATTAAATCCCATGGCTGGCACTGGGGCTTCGGCATCGGGGGGATCGGGATGCTGGTGGCGCTGGTCATTTTCCGCGTCTTTGCCGTGCCGTCGATGAAGCGCTATGACGCGGAGGTCGGCCTCGATTCCACCTGGAACAGCCCGGTGGCGAAAAAGAATGGCGTCGGAGCGTGGCTGCTGGCCCTGGCCCTGGGGGTGGCAGTGCTGGTCACGCTGATTAGCCTGGGCACGATCGTGATTAACCCGGTGGCGGTGGCCAGCGTGCTGGTCTATGTGATTGCCGCCTCCGTGGCGCTCTATTTCATCTGGCTGTTCGTCTTCGCTGGGCTGAACCGTAAAGAGCGGGCGCGCCTGCTGGTGTGCTTTATTTTGCTGGTCTCGGCGGCCTTTTTCTGGTCCGCGTTTGAACAGAAACCGACCTCCTTTAACCTGTTTGCTAACGACTACACCAACCGGATGATCGGCGACTTTGAGATCCCCGCGGTCTGGTTCCAGTCGATTAACGCCTTGTTTATCATTCTGCTCGCGCCGGTATTCAGCTGGGCGTGGCCTGCGCTGGCGCGTAAAAACGTGCGTCCGGGCAGTATGACCAAATTCGTGATTGGCATCCTGTGCGCAGCGGCGGGCTTTGGCCTGATGATGCTGGCGGCGCAGAACGTCCTGAGCAACGGCGGGGCCGGTGTGTCGCCGCTGTGGCTGGTGGGCAGCATCCTGATGCTGACGCTCGGTGAGCTGTGCCTGAGTCCGATTGGTCTGGCGACCATGACTCTGCTGGCGCCGGAGAGAATGCGCGGCCAGATGATGGGCCTGTGGTTCTGCGCCAGCGCGCTGGGTAACCTGGCGGCGGGCCTGATTGGCGGTCACGTGAAGGCCGATCAGCTGTCGCTGCTGCCGGACCTCTTCGCCCGCTGCTCCATCGCATTGCTGATCTGCGCCGCCGTGCTGGCCGTGCTGATTGTCCCGGTCCGCCGGATGCTGGAGAACAGTCGGTCCAGTGCCGGGCAAACATCCGTCAGCAACGCCTGACGCGATCCTCAGACCGGCCCTACGGGGCCGGCTTATTTTTGTACGAAACCCGCCTCAGCAGAACAAAATCCCTTTTTCAGAATGCGCGATGTCCCATAACGTGAGCGTGTTCTTTGAAATCACGTCACTTTCCGGTCCATAGTGTAGTCAGGTTTACTATGTGGTTAATATAAGGACACACCTATGCCAGCAGTCATTGATAAAGCATTGGATTTCATCGGTGGTATGAATACGTCTGAGCCAGTACCACAGTCTATGGATGAAAGTACCGCGAAGGGAATTCTCAAATATTTGAAAGAGCTGGGCGTGCCCGCCACCCCGGCCGACGTCGCTGAACGCGGGCAGCAGCAGGGCTGGAGCGCCGGGTTTACCGACAAAGTGGCGGATTGGGCTGAACGGATCGCCGCCGGCGAGCGGATGGTCATCAAGCATCCGGAATTCTTTTCCACCTATATGCAGGAGGAGCTGCGCGCCCTGGTGTAATCGCCGCGCATCCACCCCGCCTCTTCTGTTAAATGCCTTCCCCATCCGGGAAGGCATTCTTGCTGATGACAAACCTGTTTGGTTATTGTGCTCGCCTTTCTGCCGGGTGGCGGCTTTCGCCTTACCCGGCCTACAAAATACAGCAACATCAAAAAGTTATGCAGTTAGTTGCAGGCCCGCGCAAGCGCAGCGCCGCCGGGCAATCTCTGAAGATTGCACTTTGTCTGCAGTCTGAATGCCTTCCCCTCGGGGAAGGCATTTTTGTTACTGCCCGCGATAGCCGCCGCCCAGGGCTTTGATCAGGGTAATGTCGGTGCTTAGCCGCTGGGCCTCAATGTCCAGCAGCAACAGCTGATGGGCGAGGACCGCCCGGCGAGCTTCTTCGGCGGCGTAGCGGCTGAGCAGGCCGCGCTGATAATGGGCGCGAGCGCTGTCGGTAGTGGTCTGCGCCGCGGTGACCTTTAGCTGCTGCAGCGCGCGCTGTTGGTTCAGATCGTTAAGCTGGCTGGAGCTGATGGCGACATCGCGCACCGCGTCCAGCACCGCCTGGTTGTACTGTTTGAGCAGGATGTTGCTGGCGGTGCGCACCGACTGCAGATTAGCGTTCAGACGACCGCCGTCGAAGATTGGCAGATACAGCCCGGGCAGCAGGTTGATCTGCTGGAAAGAGGACTTAAACAGATCCCCGACGCTCAGGGCGTTATATCCCCAGAACGCTTTGATATCAAAATGAGGATAGAAGGCCGCTTTCGCCGCATCGACCTGGCTCAGGGAGGCAGTCACGTAGCCGCGCAGCGCCTGCAGGTCCGGACGGCGGGCCAGCAGCTCGAAAGAGAGCGACGATGGCAGCGTCTCCTGGAGCGCCGGCAGCGCCACCGGATGGATGGCCGGCATGCTTTGCGCATCGGCGCCGATCAGCGCCCGCAGGGTTTCACGATACTGGGTCAGCATCCCCTCGGCGCTAATGATCTGCTGGCGAGCGGCGAGCTGCTCAGCCCGGGCATTGGCCACATCCACACTGTCTTCCATGCCGCGTTGGGTCCGGTGCTCATGGGCCGCTACCGAGAATTGGGCAATACCCTCCAGCTCCTGCAGCAGCGCGATTTTCTGGAACGTCGCCTGCATGGCGAAATAGAGCTGCGCCACGCTGCTGGCGATGTCGAGCTCAATGCCGGCGGTTTCCGCCAGCCGGGCATTTTTCTCGCCAATGGCGGCGGCGACCCGGGCGCGATCGGCTCCCCAGAGATCGATATTCAGCTGCGCCCCGACGCCAACGGTATTCAGCGTATACCAGGGACCGTTCTTATCCACCGGCAGGGAGTACGAGTAGGGCCAGCTAAAGGATTTGTCGGTGATCCGCAGGCGGTTTTGCGCCGCGACGGCGGTGGCCTGCAGGCCCATCGCCGAGCGGGCGAGCTCCACCGTGGACTGCGACTGGGAGATACGCAGTCGGGCGGCCTGCATGGTCGGCGAGTTCTGCAGCGCCCGGTTGATCAACATGTTGAGCTGAGGATCATCATAGGCCTCCCACCAGCGGGCTGCCGGCCAGTCGCTGTTCGCCAGGTGGATCACCTGCGCCAGCTGGGCCTGCTGCGGATTGACGATGGCGACCTGGGAAGGCTCATCCTGGATCAGCGCGCAGCCGCTGAGCAGCGTCAGCGTCAGGGTAAAGAGAGTGACCCGCAATCGCGCGGGGAAAGGAAGCATCATCATGACGTTTTAGCCTGTTGCTCAGTCGCTAGCGGTGTCGGGCCCCAGTCGGGCAGGGCGGCCAGCGCGGTAGCCAGCGCCGGGCCAAAGGGGTTGCGGAGATCGGCGGCCAGCGTCCCGTCAGGCGCTGCCGCCTCCTGTTCGATACGTTCGGCGTAGTGCCGCAGCTGTTCGGCGCAGCGGGCCAGCGTCGGGTCTCCCGGCGCGGCGTTGAGCCGGTAGCCTTCGCTGAGGCGGGCGATCTCCTCGGCCTGGGCGAGGGTGGCGCGCATCGGCCAGCCTTTCGCCTGGGGCCAGGGATGGGCCCAGGTGCCCAGCGGTTCAGCGCGAACCCGATGGAGCAGCGCTTCGCTGTCGGTGAAGGCGACAAACAGGGGAGCCAGCGGCACCGCATCGTGCGGGGCGGCGAGGCAGTCCGCCAGCCGGCGATAGAGGCTGGCGAGGCGCGATTTCAGCTGCGGCGCTTCGCTGTCCGGCCAGAGATACAAATGGACAATGGAGGAGACCAGCACCCCGAGCAGGATGCCGAGCACCCGATCCCGCAGCTCGGTGAGGTTCGTCAGCGGGCCAAACCAGCTGAGGAAGGCCAGCGCAAAGGTGAAACCAATCTGGATCCCGGCGTAGGCGATACGCTCCGAGCCGGCGGCAATCCACGCCGCCAGCGCCAGCACCGGCAGAGACATCGCCAGCAGGCCCGACAGCGAATCGGTCCAGGGCTGAACAAAGACGATTAACAGCAGCGCCAGCAGGGTGGCGAGCAGCGCCCCGCCGATACGCAGCCATGTCTTTTGCATCGTGGCGCCCAGCCCGGGCTGGGCGACAATGACGCAGCTCAGCATAATGGTGTGCAGCCCTTGCCAGTCGGCAGCGGTATAGAAGACATAGCAGATTAGCGTCGCCAGCAGGGTCTTGAGCGCAAAATGGAGATAAGCCGGGTTGCGCCAGGCGTCCGGCGCCAGCAGGGGCGCCTTCTCCACCTCACCCTGCGGCAGGGCGACGGGCTCACCCTGCGCCAGCTGCTGCAGGAGGGTAGCCATCTCCTGCAGAACCGCGTGATTAATGCCACGACCGCTGAGCGCCAGGGGAGGAATGGCGCCGTCAAACTGTTCCTCGCTGAGGGCACTCTTCAGCTTCAGTACCGCCTGCGACAGCTGCTGGCGATCTTCGCTATCCGCCTCGTCTGCTTGCAGCAGCGCCGCCAGCTGATAGCAGCGCAGGGTGGCGGCCAGCCGCGAGCGCCAGGCCTGCGGTTCGGCGGCTATCTCCGGCGTGGCCCGGCTGGCCTGGGCGAACAGCGACTGCAGCTGGTTGAACTGCGCGGCGGTCTCGCCGAAGGTCGGTGGCGCTTCATCGCCAGGAGCCGTCAGCCGCCGGGCGACCTCGTGCAGCATCCCCGCCAGGCGCGCCTTAAACTGGTTGCCGGGAAAGGCCTGCTGAAAACAGGCGTTGACCAGCAAAGTGACGAGGATCGCGGTGTTAATCGCCACCCACAGCCAGAGCAGCAGCCGCACCAGGATCTCGCTCTGACTGGTCATTGACGGGAAGGTCTGAGCATAAATCACCGCCAGCGCCACCACGAAAAAAGCCAGTCCCAGCTTACCCAGCACCCGCATCAGGTAGATGGCGCAGAAAAAGAGCGCCACGGAGGCCGCCAGGCGGATCAGCGGGTAGTCATAGGTCCACTTGATGATCAGCAGCACGCCGCCGAGCGCCACGGTGACGGTAACAAAAAAGACCACGCTGACCAGCTTGATCATCAACACGTTAGGCTGACTGACGTAGAACACGACGATCAGCGCAACGGCCAGGAAGGGGATCTGCAGGGTCATAAACAGGGTGATGAGCACCGCGCAGCTCAGCGTCAGGCGCAGCGTGTAGCTGGCGCGTCCCGGCGCGTCGCGCAGCTCCTGGCGTAAAAAATGGGCGAGAGGAAACATCGCGTCCCCCGGCTACGGCTGCAGCACGGCGCTGGCCGAGGCGCCCATGCGGAACAGCGCCGGATCGGGATCGCTGACGGCGATTTTCACCGGGAAGCGCTGCGAGACGTGAACCCAGTTAATGCTTTTTTGGATCAGCGGCAGCCCTTCGATGACGCTCCCGCCTTCGGGCAGGACCCCGGAGCCGACCGAATCGACTACCCCGTTAAAGGTCCGGTTGTGGTTGGTCATCACGGTGATCCGCGCCGCCACGCCGGGGCGCACGTTGTTCAGATCGGTCTCGCGGAAGTTAGCGATCACATACCAGCGGTCGTCATCCAGCAGGGTAAAGACCGGCTTCAGCGCCGAGGCGTACTGGCCGACGGTGGTTTTCAGCGCCACCACCACGCCGTTGAAGGGCGCACGCACTTCGGTAAATTCCAGATGCAGTTCGGCGAGGGCGATTTGCGCCAGGATCCCGGCGCGTTGCGCCACCATGGCATCCACGCCGGTCACGGCCGCCGAGGCCTGTCTGGCCTGCAGCAGCGTGGCCTCCAGCTCCGCCCGCGCCGCTTTCTCAGCGGTGCGCGCCTGATCGAGATCTTCCTGGGAGGCAAACCCCTGCGGCACCAGCGGCTCAAGGCGGGTGCGCGTGGAGGTGGTCTGCTTGACCAGCGCTCTGGCGCGCTCGACGGCGGCCGCCACCGACTGGGCGTTATACTCCTGCGCTTTGATGGTGCGCTGGGTCAGCATGATCTGCGCGTCGAGGGTCGTCAGCCGCGCTTTCGCGTCATCGAGCATCGCCTGATAGGGACGGGGGTCGATGCGGAACAGCAGATCGCCTTTTTTCACCCGCTGGTTATCGCGAATGGGCATCTCCACGATGCGTCCGCTGACCTCGGGCACCACATCGATGGTATCGGCATAGACATAGGCGTCATTGGTCTCCGGCGAGGTTTGCAACTGCCAGATAACCAGGATCAGCGCCAGGATAGCGGCAAGGACCAGCGCCAGCAGAGGCCACTTTTTGCGTAACAGGGGAGTGCGGGAAGTTGTCATAAGCGATCAGTGAACAAAAAACAGAAACCACAGCAGCGTGGCGAACAGGAACATCAGCGCGACATAGCTGAAGACCAGAGGAGAAAAGCGCGGCTGCCAGCCTTTACGGGTAATCAGGATATGGCAGGGGATCAGTAAAAACGCACCGCCCAATAAGCAGAAAAACCAGCCGGGGAACGCGGCGCCCAATACCGGGATCGCGGGCGAAAGTGAGCAGCCAGAAAGCGGCAAGACGAGCAGTAACCGCGCCGGGCGGGCGATGGTGGCAATATGATTCAATAGAGCATCCCTGAGTGATCATACCAGTGTGTGATGAGTGTAATCGCCTCGTTGCGGGAATGAAAGTCAACGGATCGCCGACTGCGGGATCCTTACCCGATGGGAAAGCATGATGTGAGGCGCCAATTCCCACGCTTACGCGTAGTCAGCCGCGACGTGTAGGACTATGCTTAGCCTGAAACATAAAAAAAGAACGAGGCAATGTCATGGATAAGGAATTACTGGAAGCGGGCTACCGGGCCTACACCGGAGAGAAAATCGACGTCTACTTTAATACGGCGATCTGTCAGCATTCGGGGAACTGCGTGCGCGGCAGCGCGAAGCTTTTTAACCTGAAGCGTAAACCGTGGATTATCCCGGATGAAGTGGATGTGGCGACGGTGGTAAAAGTGATCGATACCTGCCCGAGCGGCGCCCTGCACTATCGTCATAAATAAGCGAGGAGAAGATGGAAATACTGGAAGGGCACAACAAGTTTTATGTTAACGACGCGCAGGGAAACCAGGTGGCGGAAATTGTTTTTGTTCCCACCGGGGAACACCTCAGTATTATCGAACATACCGATGTTGATCCCAGCCTGAAAGGCCAGGGCGTGGGGAAACAGCTGGTGGCGAAGGTGGTGGAAAAAATGCGCCAGGAGCAGCGGAAGATCATTCCTCTCTGCCCGTTTGCCAAACATGAATTCGATAACACCCGCGAATACGACGATATTCGCGCCTGACGTACCGGCACCGGTGCCAACCGGTGCGCTTTTCTCGCGCCATCAACGATCCGCCGGATCGCGCTGATGGGAAAAGCGGCGGATCAGATCCGGGAGATGCTCGCGCCGCATCGGCGGTGAAAACAGATAGCCCTGGAAACGGTCAATACCCAGCGATTTTAACTGCGTAAACTTCGCCAGCGAATCCACCCCTTCCGCCACGCAGCGGCTGCCGCTCAACTGGCAGTAGTAGGCCAGGCTTTTTATCAGCGCAAGCGCCTTCTGATCGTGCTGAGCGTCGTTGACGATACTCATATCCAGTTTATAGGCATTGAAGTGCAGGCGACGCGCCGGAAAGATGACGCTCCCCTGAGAAAAGCAGTCGTCCAGCATCACCCGCACGCCAGCACGTTGCAGTTCCTCCACCTGGGCGGTGGATCGGCTCTGACGGCGAAAATCGATGGTTTCAGCATATTCCAGCACCAGCCTTTCCACGCCCTCTGGCTGCCGGAGCTGCTGGCGAGCGGCTTCCACCATCCGCAGCAGGCTATCGCTGGCGGCGAGCGAGGAAGGAATATTGACCGAAAAATAGAAAGTACCCGGATGCTCATTAATATTCTGCACGGCCTCCTGCAGGACAAAGGCCGTGAGCAGCAGCCAGGCGTAGTCGGCGCGGAACTGCGGCAAAAAAGCCTGCGGATGGAGAACCTGGCCGCGGTGGCGCCAGCGGATCAGGATCTCCACCCCCTGTAGCTGTGAGCGACTATCGACGATAGGTTGAAAAACCGGGAAGACCTGGCGATCGTGGATCGCTTGTACCCATTCCTGTTCAAACGCCGACAGTGAGCTGGCGGATGAGCGCGGTAGCAGCGTACGCGGAAAGCGGGGGGCCAGATGCGGGTGATATTCCACCAGCTTTTTCACCCCGGCCAGCCGCTGGGTGTAGAGCGTTTTCTGGCTCAATCGGAGACGCCGGGCCTGCTCGCCTATCGTCTGCCCTTGCAGCAGGGCGAGGATCACTTTGAACTCGGCATGGCTCAATCCGGCGGCTCGTTTGTCGTTGAGCAGGGCGGCTTCACTGGCAAGCCGCTCAAGTCGCGGTGCGTTCTCCAGCCGATCGGCCAGCTCCGTGCAGGAGAGATCGGCGGGGGCGGTATGGACGTTGCGCAGACGATCCGGATGGCTCACCTGATAAAGCAGCGTTTGCCACAGCCAGATGGCCGGGCTGCGGCTCAGAATCAACATCGGTAACGGCTGCAAGGCCTGGTCGAGCAGCCTTGCCGCCTGGCGCAGCGTGGTGAGCATCCACAGGGGATCGTCAGGGAGAAACACCACGATCCGCGTCACGGCGGTCAGCTCCCGCAGGGACACGCCCTCGACCGGCAGCTCAACGGGCCGCTTCGCGGCGTTCACCATCAGCTGGCTCAACCCGCGGGCGGCCAGCGAGCAGGGTGAGAGGATATAGTCGGTCATCATTGATAGACAAAGGTGATGCCGATGATCGACTGCACGTTGCCGGCAGTGACCTGGCCTGTGGTCCGGGCATAGGTTGCCGTCAGACCGAGATTAACTGGCGAGGTACTGACGGTGCCCAGCGAGACCGTGCTGTTCGCCGGCACGGCGCTGCCGTTGCGGGTCAGCTGAACGCCTATCCCCTGCGCCGGCGAGGCGGAGGCGGTATTGGTGAAGATCGCGTTGGCGCTATCCGCGGTGGTGCCGGAGAGGTAATACCCCAGCTGCTGGCTTTGCGCGCAGTGCACGGTGAGCGGCACGGCCATCGATCCCGGGTAGTCGGGGAGGGTGACGGTGACATCGCGGGCGGAGACATCGCAGCCGCCGGTGGGGACCACCACGTCGTTGTTGGCGTAAATGTTCCAGATGAACTGGAAGGAGTCGCTATTATAGTTGTTGGTCTGATGCAGGATCAGCACCGCGATTAACGATCCTGCGGTGATCGCCACCCCACCGGCGGTGCTGACCGGCGTCAGATACAGGACGGTGGGCCAGGGCTTATCGGTCCGTGAATCGTAAACCACCCGCGCCGTTTCCGTGGTGGTCGGGAAGGGGTAAGAGGTGCCGTTATATTTCACGGTGCCGGAGAAACTCGACAGCACGCCGCCGTAGGCGGATCCGCGCTGCAGGGTGACGTAGTCAGTGATCGTTTCCGGATAGTCGTTATGGCAAAAAATCTGCGTGGAGAGGTCGACCACCAGGTTTTGCCCGACGTTAACCGCCGGTGTCAGATTTACGTAGACGTTGGCTGACCCGCCGCCGATGGGGATCGTCGCCCCGGTGGCCGTTTTGCAGGCAAAGGACCAGGCGTTCATCGACCAGCCCAACAGCAGCAGGGTGGTGAACAGGGGGATAATTTTTTTCATCATAATGCTCTCCTGGCTCAGGCGTAGGTATAGGTGACGTTAATCACCGCCTGAATGGTGCCTTGCGTGGCGCCGCCGTTGACGGACAGGGCTCTAACCTGCAGCGGGAAGCGAGCGGACTGGCTGGCCTCATCCACCTGTACCGACTGGCTGCTGCCATTGTTCAGCGTGGTGCCGTCCTCGCTCTGCAGTTCGAGCTGAATATTGCCCGCCGTTCCCTGGTTTTTGTAATAGCCGGTGCTGTCCGCCGTCCCGCTGAAGGTGGCCTTCACCCGTGAAGTACCCACGGGGCAGTTACTGAGATCCAGCGCCACGCTGTGCCAGGCCGATGCCGAGCCCGCGCCGATCAGGCTAAAGGTATAGAGATCGCCCAGCTCGACGGTGGCATTGACGGTGGAAACCGTGCAGGGTCTGGCCACCACCTTCCCGTTGACGGTGAGGGTGACGTCGGCCGCCCGCAGGGAAGCGCTCGCGGTTAACAGGCCGGCCAGCAGCCAGCCCACGTGGGTCCATTTCATTTCAGCCTCCGCTTACTGAAATTCCAGCGTGAATGTCGCTGTCGCATTGACATGCCCGGCGGTGACGGGCACCTGAGTGGCCATCAGACGGGCGTAAAAGTTGAGAATGTTGGTCTGGCCCGGCGTCAGCGTGGTCCAGGACATGGCTGACGACGGCGCATTGACCGGCAGCCGGGACTGCTGCTGATCGAGAATTTCCACCCCCATTCCCGCCGCCGCCGAGGCGCCGGCATCGAGTTTTAACAGGCTGGTGTTGACGCTGTCCGCCACGCCGGTGAAACCGACCTTCACCGCGGTGACGGAAGTGCCACAGGGCGACAGCACGATGCGGAACGGCACCGGCGGCGTCGTCGCCCCGACGGCATAAAACTGCTTCGCGGCGTTGTCCTGAAAATCGACGGTGAAATCCTTCGACTCGCCGGCCACTGCGCAGGCGTTGTCGCGCACATAGCCGCTGATGGTGATCGTGCTATCGGCAGCGAAGGCAAACGGCGTCACCAGGGTGAGCAGGGCGCCCAGCAGATACTGCAGTGTTTTCATCATGATCTCCTTAGCGGCACGCGGCCGACAGCTGGCTGAGCGCCTGCTGCTGACTCTCCGGCGGCAGACGATAATCGGCCACGCACTGAGCGTCCGGGCCATCGCCCCATTTCACTCGCACCTTGCCCGCCAGCGGCATCCCGCTCAGGTAGACCTGGCCGTTATCCGCGACGATGCTGCCGCTCTGGTTGCTGTCGCCGGTGGCGAGGGCGCCAAACGGCACCGGTTTGCCGCGATGGGTCAGCGTCATCAGGATCTTCATTCCCACCTGCGCGTTAAAGTTGGCGCGGACGATCGCCCCATGGGTCGGCACCACGCTGACCACTGCATCATCAAGGTCGACATTGTCTGCCAGGGTGTTGGTGTCCAGCGCGATCCGGTTTTCGCGATACTCGGTGGCATAGGGCAGGACGGCATACCCGCGCCAGTCGGTGCGTACCCCGGTCTGGTTTTCCACCTTCACGCCGCCGGCGCCGGGGGCTTTCACCAGCACCACGGTATCGTTCAACGGCTGGCTCAGGGTGATGCCGTTGGCGTGCGCCAGCACGCCGCCGCTGACCCCGTAGTAGAGCTGTTTAAAGCCGTCGCTGCGGCTGTAGCCGACGTTGGCGTTGCCGTAGCCGCCGCGGTAGTTGAGCGCCGTATAGCCTGTGCTCCCGCTGTCGCCGTTGCCGCCGCCCGCATAGCCGGTCTGCACGCTATAGCTGAGGTTGTTGTCTTCCAGCAGGGTGCCGTACAGGCCCGCCAGGTTAGTCATGCGGCCATTGAGATCGTGCGACAGGCTGTAGCTGGCGCTGGCGTGCCGCCAGACTGAGCGGCTATCGGAACGCAGCCAGTGGCTGAAGGGGATATTGACGTTGACCGCCAGCATCTGATCGCGCCCTTGCTGCCAGGCGTTTTTGGTCAGGCTGTAACTTAGCGACCAGTTGATATCGTCTACGGCGGCGTTGAGGCCGGCCTGCAGCTGCTCATCGGCATCGTCGGTGCCCCAGTAGGTCTGGTGGCTGCCGCTGAGATAGAGGGTGGCGGTGCGCCCCAGCTGCTGGGTCACGCTCAGTTGCACCTTGCCGCGCTTGCTGTAAGCCAGATTGTAGTAGTCGGTAAATTTGGGTTTCACCTGGATAACGCCGTCCTGAGTTTCCACACTGTAGCCGCTCATCCGGCGGTAGGTGGTATCGGCAAAGTTATAGTAGCCGCGGGTGGAGTAGCGGTAGCCCACCAGCTGCAGGTTAGTCCCGGTCTCATCCAGGGATTTGTTATAGAGGAAACGCACCGACTGTCCCTGATGCTCGCTGTCGTCCGCCAGCGTGGCGTTGGCCTGGGTGATATCCAGCGACAGGGCGCCGAAATAGCCCATGTTTTTCCCCACCCCAAGGTTAAAGGCGCGATAGCGGTCCGCCAGCTGAGTGCCGCCGTACAGGGTCCAGCCGGCCGGCAGGCCATGCATGGCCGTGCTCTGGAAAAAATCGGGCGTTTCCTGTTGGCTGTTGCCGCTGCGGTACTCCCCGGCGGTGAGGGCGAAGCGGGTATGGCCTTCACGCTGCAGCACCGGCACCGTTGACCAGGGCACGCTGAAGACCTGGCGGGAGCCATCCGCTTCTTTAATCGTGACCTGCAGATCGCCGCCATTGCCCGCGGCGTAGAGATCGTCGATGGTAAACGGCCCCGGCGGCACTGTGCTCTGGTAGATTTCATAGCCGTTTTGTTTGATTGACACCTGCGCCGTGCCGCGGGCGATCCCGTGGATCACCGGCGCGAAGCCTTTCTGGCTGTCCGGTAGCATATTGTCGTCCGAGGCCAGCTGGGCGCCGCGGAAGTTGATCCCGTCGAAGACATCGCCGTTGGTATAGCTGTCCCCGAGGGTCAGCCGCGAACGCAGAGGCGTGATGTCCCGCTCAAGCCAGCTGTTAACGTGCTGCCAGCGGTTTTCACTGGAGGAAGCGCTGCCGCTGCCGCTACTGTAGCTCCACGTGCTGTTATCGCGCAGACGCCAGGCGCCAACGTTCAGGCCGCTCTGCAGATTCAGATAGGCGTAACGGCTGCTGCCACCCGTGGTGTTATGGACGTTATTGCCCGTGAAGTTATAGTTAATCAGCCCGGCGGTGATACCGTTATCCCACAGCTCCGGCGGAATATAGCCGCGCGCGCGGGTGCCCATAAATGCCTGAGGCACGGTGAGATACAGACGCTGTTGGCCGACGTCGAAGCGTGTAGTGGCTTCGCTGATAAGCGTCGTTAGCGGCACGCAGGCTGCGCTGTCCAGCGTCGCCATGCCCGGCACCCGACCGGTATCCACGCCCATGCTCGCCAGCTGGCCGCGCGTCAGACAGGGCGACAAGCCATGGCCCTGAACGTCGGCCTGGAAAGTGACGTCCCGGGTGGTCATAAAACCATTGTTGAGATAAATATCGACGCGATAGGTGCCTGGCGGCACCTCCTGGCCTTTTTCAAATCCCGACAGGTCAGCCACCGCCGCCGGATCGTCAGCTAAGAAGCGGGGGTTAAAATAGAGGTCCGCCCGCGCGGCAAACGGCTGTGAGCAGAGCCACAGCGTCAGCGCCGGCGTAATCAGGCGCCGGGCGCTTCGGCAACCCCAATGGTCCAGTCCATATTTTCGATGTGACATAATCCCTCCGGTCCGACGTTGCCCGGCTGTCAGTGCTTCTGGTCATGCGCAGCGTGGCCCGCGCGGCGGGGTACTCTGGGTTAACGCAGTACGCCATTCATTTTCGGCGTCAGCGCGCCGTAATCGTTAATCGTGCGATAGGTGATGGTGCTCCCGGCATCCGCGGGCAGCTTGACGCTGGTTTTGCCCATCGGCGGCACGAGGGCGTTTTCCAGAATGCGCGTCCCGGCGTTCAGTTCGGTCACCGTCAGGTAATAAGGGGTGGGGTTCGTCAGCGTCAGCGACGATCCGCTGCGGCTAAAGGTCAGCTTTTCCGCTGCCTGATCCGGGGGCAGTGCCAGTTTTCCCGGACGGTAGTAGAGCTTGATGCGGCTGATAATCGCCAGCTGCAGGGTATTGTCGCTGAGCTTGGATTTATCCATCGAGGGGATCGCCTTCACGTTCATCCAGAACAGGCTTTCCCGATCCTGCGGCAGCTGGTTATTGGTGGCGTCGATAATGCGCAGGGTGTTCTCTTTTTTGCCCTGCATGGCAAACAGCGGGGGAGTGATGACAAACCGGCCGTCTCGCTGACCATCGGCATTTTCCACCCATGACTGTATAAGCCAGGTGCTGTTGTCGTCATTATTGGTCACCGCGAGCTGGACCTGCTTCTGTCCCGCCGGGTAGATAACCCGGGTCGCGCCCAGCGCGACGCCCGCCTGCGCGCTGGCGCTCAACGCACCGGCGACGAAAAGTAAACATCCCGCCAGTATGCCGCGTGTCGTCGTTGCCATTTTTCTCACGTTATCTCCTTGTCTGCTCACCGTGTTGTCCTGTTTGTCTGCGGATTAATTACTGATAGGTCAATGAGAACCAGGCCTGGGCGTTGGCCGCGCCGCCGGTGACCTGGCGTCCGGTCGCCCGATATTTGGCGACAAAATTGAGCGTCGTCGGTCCGCGGTAGAGCGGCACCCAGCGGTCGGGCGGACGATTGAGCGGCAGCTGCTGGCCCTGACTGTCGAACAGCGCAATGCCAATCCCGCTGGCGATCCCCGGGCCTTCGCCCACCGAGAGCACATCGGGATTTTTACCATCAGCCACGCCGTGAAATGCCACCCCCACATGCTGGCTGACTGCGGTACTGCAATCCTGTAAATGAATCGCGAAAGGGATCGGGTTACTGTCTTCGCCGACATCATGAAATCGGTTACTGCTGATCTGCCCCAGATTGACCGTCATCTGCCGATCGCCCGCTTCGACGCGACAGGAACTCGCCATAATCAGGCCCTGAAAACGCATGCTGCCCCCAGGCAGCGTGACGTTCCACTGATTACCGGCCAGGGCCAGCGGGGGTAGTAGCAGCAGCAGACCTGATTTCATTCCCTGCATCGTTTCACTCCAGTTGGAAATAGAGAGCGGGCCCTCCTGGCCCTGATTGCCTCCCTGCGTGGATCGGGCCTTACTCGTATTGCACTTTGAACGTGGCATCCGCGTTCGCCGTACCGGCGGTCGCTGCGCCGGTCGCGTAGTAACGCGCCTGGAACGGGATGATGTTGGTGCCGTCATTCAGCGTGGTCGCGGCACTGAAGGTGGCCCCGTCCAGCGCCAGCGGCGTGCCGGTGCTGTCGAGGATCTGCACGCCAACGTTGGTTGCACCGCCGGCGGCAGAGTTTTGCAGTGCCAGAACGGTGGTGTTGCTGCTGTCGATAGCGGTACCGGAGAAAGCGACAGAAGCTTTGGTCGCCACTGTGGTGTCGCAGTCATCCAGCTGAATGTTGAAACCGACGGAGGAGCTGGTGCTACCTGCGGTGGCAAGTTTCGCGGAACGCACCTGACCTAACTGGACGGTTTGATCGATAGAGCCGGCATCTACCGCACAGGCCGCATTGACGACTTCCCCTTTAAAATGCACTGTCCCGCCGTTGACCGTGGTGGTATCGGCCAGCGCCGCCGCGGAGCTCAGAGACAGGGCTGACACAACAACCATTGCCAGTGTTTTGATTTTCATACTGTTTTCCTTTGAACGATGTCGAAATAACGAACCGGATTGGCAGCCGATGTGCCTTCCAGGCATGTCAGATTTCAGCCGAGTAGTCAGGCTGCCGGCTCTGCACAGTTTTTACCCAACTGATGAGACAATTGGGGCCATTTTGACTCGTTGGGATAAATGATCTGTTTTTGGTTTTTGACTGGTTTATTTGTGGTTTTAAATTCTGTTTATTTGGCTTTTTGTGGGTATATAATCTGGAGTGGTGGGCGGGAGTGCAAAAGGAATAGCGATGGCGCTGGCGAAGGATCGCCGGTGCAACGGGAGTATGGTGGGAGAAAAGTGAGTGATTGCGTGATTAAAAATATATAATAATCAATAAACTATGATTTTTTCTGCAGAAATATAGCGCGGTGAGTTGCAAAACATTACAAAACATTTTTATGATATAAACAGTTTGGCCCCAATTGACCTGTTAGCAATTGATTTTATTGTATTAAATCAATCGCTTAAATCATTTTCCTTTGACAGGCCTTTTTCCTCTAAAAGATTATTTCTTTCCCAAATCCCGGCAAAACGCGCCGCATTGCTGGCAGTGTAGCGTACCGTGTGACGAATATTACGATGTCCCAGATAATCCTGTATCAAACGGGTATCTGTACCTCTTTCCGCCAGTTCATAGCCGCAGGCGTGACGCAGCATATGAGGGTGCGTGTGCGTAACGGTGCCCGCATTTTCACCGGCGGATCGAATAATACGATATGCCTGCTGGCGTGAGAGCGGCGTACCGCGACGAGAGATAAACAGCGCGTCGGTTTTTGCCGCCGCTTTCCAGCCGGCGCGGACCTGACTCCAGCGTTCGATTGCCTCGCGCTCATCAAAGCGCAGCGGATGAATAGTCGAAAAACCGTTCTTAAGCCGCCGCACATTGACCCGTCCTTCATGCAGATCCAGATCGTGATAGTGCAGATCCAGCAGTTCGCTGATGCGCATGCCGTGGCGAAAGGCAAGCAGGATGAGGCAGTAATCCCGTTCACCGGTTGGGCCCTGGCGAGCGGCCTGCATCATTGCCTGAACTTCTTTGGCGGTAAGAAAACGACGTCGGTTCACAATATTAGCTCCTGAAAAAAGGATGAATGACCGTCACGGCGAAACCTTACGCCATGACGAAAAGAATGCGTAATGCTAAAACGTTGTAGGGTGAAGTTGATTAACCACGAATAGATAGCACATTACATTGACTGATACTAAAAATATCGCCGGGCGATAATTCTTAATTTTAAAGATTTTAATCGTTGTCTCAATAGCCTCTCCAGATGTTATCGCCAGGTGCATAAAATAAAAGGATTTTTTTCTGGCGCACGTTGTCATTAAAAAAACGGTGCGGAAATTTTACTCGAGCAATAAATAATTCGGTCAAATCCAGAATGAACGCAGGGTTAAATTGACGCGGAGCTGGCAGGAATAAATAAGAACTTGCGGGAACAGTAATCATAATTAACGCAGGGTTAATGATAATAAATGTTATAATTTGCGAGCAGGTTGCGAGACAACGCCATCCTTGGCGTCAAGGTTATTGGATCAAAGACGATCGCTGTTTGTCGCGCGTATTGTCCCAGATGCCATAGAAACGTCCCGCGTTGCTGGCGGTATACCAGACGGTATGGCGGATATTGCGATGCCCAAGGTAATCCTGGATCAAACGGGTATCGATCCCCATATTGGCCAGCGCAAAGCCACAGGAGTGACGCAGCATGTGTGGGTGGATCTCCAGCGGTAATCCCGCCAGATCCCCTGATGAGGCGATAATCTGATAAAACTGCTGGCGAGAAAGGGGATTACCTTTGCGGGAGAGAAACAGCCATTCGCTGGCTGCCTGCGGCCAGCTGCTGCGAATGGCCAGCCATCGCTTTAGGGCGTGGATCTCTTTCTCCAGCAACGGATGGGTAGTTGAAAACCCCTTTTTGAGTCGATGGATGTAAACGCAGCGGGCAGCAAGGTCGATATCCGATATTCGTAGACGGCAGATCTCGCTGGCTCGCAGACCGTGAATGAAGCACAGTAATGTCAGGCAATAATTCCGTGCGGCATAGAGACCGGTATCGGCGGCTTTAAGTAAAGACTCGATCTCATTCTGAGTCAGGAAGTTCCTTTTTTTTATATCGGCGTTATTCGTCATGGTTTTCCCTTTTATTGCAGGCATATTTTTCTCTTTCCAGGCCTGCGTCAGGTCATTGTTAAATTCGACTGCCTTTTTATTTTGAAACGGCGTGCTGATAACGTTTTAATCTCATACGAAAGCGTTTCACCTGGTGAAGGCAAAATCTGAATGCTATCGCTGAGTGAGCGTGCGGTATCATAGGCTATCTCCATCGCCACCGATAAGGCGCCGCAAGCTGAAGGGTAAAGAAAGGGTTAGCGGGTTGAAGTGGCGTCGCTTTCCTGGTGGTTTCCACGTCCTGTACATCCCTGATCCTCTTGATGATGCCCGCATGATGATGAAGGCGCGGGCTTCCGGCCGCGGCAAGGCGGCCATCAATGCCGTCATGATTTATTGCCTGCCTGCTGGACATCATTGCGCCAGCAAACCAACCTCCCGCGCCAACAACCTTCGGGAATAGCATGAGAAATTTCTCAGACAGAATACAACTCTGCATCGTCTGGATAGCATTCACTGCAAAACTACAACAGTGATTAAACCATACTGCAAAAAGCCTGGGGATAATAGCCATTGTCTGTATGAGGGCACTTTACGCTGTATTTCAGTAATTCAGTTTAATCTAAAGCATGTGGTCGAAGTGGAGTGGTATCAGGCACGGTAAGCGCCAGTGGCGGCGATATTAGTGGGCTGGAAAAAAGGGGGATATGATGAGGACCGGGATACGGTCTGAGGGGGGCGCGGGAATATTCTGCGCTATGCTAAGAATAAGGCGCATGCCACAAATGTCAGCCAGACAACTGAAGTATGAGGGGACGTTAAAGGCTCCGGCGGTGGGAGGAATGACGTCCTGAAGACGCCGAAGCCTCAGTTTCACCATTTTTCGTCACGTGCTTCCTGGCGACCTTCGCGGCGGTTTTCCCGTTTATCGTGACGGCAGCTGGCGTTGCTTTGATTGTTATTGCGGACGCATTCCTGCTTGGTATCACGACCTTGCTCGCGGCTATCCTGTCGGATATCGCGGGCGTCCTGGCGTTTGTCGCCACGCCAGGTCGCCTGCGCCGAAAACGATGGCGCCAGCAGCGCGACGCAGACCAGGGCAAGTAAGCCTCTTTTCATGGAGATGGCCTTCTGTTTTTATAAACACAATAAATAATTAGCAGGTAATTATAAAATTATCATATAGCTTAAGTGAGGATGGCACAAAATGCGTCGCTGCCAGCGATAACGTTGTTTTTTATTAAATGAATTCGTCGTTTCTGATGTCTATGTTTTTATTGTGTTTTAATGCGATATAAGCAACATGACTTTTGGATGAGTCGTAGATATAATGAATTATTTGGCTTGATATTAGTCAAGTGAATTAAATACGTCTGTTGTGAATGATTAAGTCGCGTGCAATATTTACCGCATGAGTTTTTTCTCATCTCATAAGCCAAATGGATAAACAAATAAAAGGAACTATATTATGAAGCGTTTAACTGTTGCTGCAGCAGTCCTGTCCACCGTATTTATGAGTGCCGGTGCTTTTGCGGATACTGACCAGGGTGAAGTTATTATCACCGGACGCGTTGTGGGAACCACGTGTCAGTTTCTTGATGGCAACAACTCTACCACTATTACGATGAACCAGGTCGGGCAGGAAAGTCTTGCAAGTCTGGGTGCCGGCGCCACCTATACCGGCATTAAAAACAGCACCACGGTGCCATTAAAATTAAAATGTACCGGTGCTGCGCCGAAAATCAGCCTGGCACGTAACCAGTTTGATACCACTTACCCGAACATTACGAAAAATACCGTAGCGGGTGGCGCATCCGGCGTCGGCTTTGTGGTGACAGCGAATGACGCCGAACTAAACGCCAACTCGCTGATTCCTCTTAATGGGGATCCTGATGAAAACGGTGTATATACCATTGATTTTTCAGCACAGTATGCGGTGGTGGCCGCAGGTAACGCAGTCACCCAGGGCGATGTTGAGTCAACCCTTACGCTGACCGTGGTAACCGAGTGATGCTGTCACCCGGCGAGACGCAGGGCGTTCGCCGGGTCTCTGTTTACATGGAGTGAAAGAGATGAAAGGATTCATTCTGCTGCTACTGACCTTTTTCATTATCCCCGCGCAGGCGGGTATTGTGATCTATGGGACGCGCGTTATTTATCCGGCCGGTAAAAATGAGGTGATGGTGCAGTTAATGAATCGCGGCGATCGCGGCGCCCTGGTACAGGCGTGGATCGACGACGGTAATACTTCCATTGCCCCGGAAAATATCCGCGTACCTTTTCTTATTTCACCGCCGGTGGTGCGCGTCAGAGCCAATACCGGTCAGCAGCTTAAAATAAAAGCATTATCCAATACGTTACCGCAAAATCAGGAAAGTTTATTTTATTTGAATGTCCTCGATATCCCACCCAATGCCAGCGTGAATGATGGTAAAAATGTGGTGAAATTTGCGATCCAAAATCGAATTAAGTTGTTTTATCGCCCGGAAGGTGTCGCTGGCGTTACGCAGGCCAGTTTTCATCATTTAGACCTGCAGCAAAAAGGTAAAAATGTACTGCTTAAAAATAACAGCGCAAACTGGATTACGATCCCTGAAATTAAAGTGAATAATGTGAAAGGAAACAGTAAAGCCATTATGCTGGCGCCATTTTCACAGCAAATGATCACCCTCAGCGGCAGCGTTGCCAGACAGTACAAAATAACTCTTATTGATGATTATGGAAATTATATTAGTGATAGCATCAGCGTAAAATAAAAAGAGGTGGTTATGTTAAGGATGACATCACTGGCCCTGGCAATTATTGCATCATTATTTGCTGAAGCCCTGGCGGCAGAAGAGACCTTTGATACCAACTTTATGTTCGGCGGGATGAAAGGGGTCAAAGACAGTCACTATCAGTTTACAGATGACGCACCGATTGCGGGTGAATATAACCTGGATGTGTATGTCAATAACAAGTGGCGTGGGAAATATGACCTGACAGTGAAGGAGCAGCCAGGGGAAAGCTGCTTGTCACACTCCCAGCTGCAGCAGCTCGGTATTAAAGCCGAGAGGCTGGACAAAAAGGATCTGGCGCAATGCATCACGCTACGCGAGGCTGTGCAGGGGGGGAAATATCATTTTGATATCTCCACCCTGACCCTCGAGCTCACTGTCCCGCAGGCGTTTGTTAATGAGCTGGAGGCGGGCTATGCTTCCCCGGAAAGCTGGGACCGCGGGGTCAACGCCTTCTATACGTCCTATTATGCCAGTCAGTATTACAGCGATTATAAAAGCGCCGGGAATAACAAGAGTACCTTTGCCCGTTTTACCAGCGGTTTAAATCTCCTGGGATGGCAACTGCACTCTGACGCCAGCTATAACAATAATGATTCTGGCGCCGGTGAGTGGAAAAGTAACACCCTTTATCTGGAGCGAGGCTTCGGCGAGATAGAGAGTACGCTGCGCGCTGGCGATATGTACACATCAGGAGATATATTCGACACTGTGCGCTTTCGCGGGGTGCGCTTATATCGCGATATGCAGATGTTGCCCAACTCCAGACGCAACTTTACGCCGATCGTCCAGGGGATTGCGCAAAGCAATGCCCTGGTCACCATTGAGCAAAATGGCTTTGTCATTTATCAGAAAGAGGTGCCGCCCGGTCCCTTTGCCATCGCTGATTTACAGATGGCCGGCGGCGGGGCCGATCTTGACGTGAGCATCAGAGAAGCAGACGGGACGGTCACCAGCTATCTGGTTCCCTTTTCTTCCGTTCCCAATATGCTGCAGGCAGGCGTCTCGAAATACGATCTTGCTGTCGGACGCAGCCATATTGAGGGGGCCGATCGGCAGGCTGATTTTATCCAGGGGACCTATCAGTATGGTCTGAACAATCTGCTGACGCTGTATGGTGGTTCGATGCTGTCGAATCACTATTCGGCTTTTACCCTCGGGACGGGCTGGAATACCTGGCTCGGCGCTATTTCCGTCGATGCCACCCAGTCGCACAGCGAGCAGGATAACGGCACCTATGATGGACAAAGCTATCAGGTGGCTTACAGTAAATTCCTGACGCCAACCCAGACCCGTTTTGGCCTCGCGGCCTACCGCTATTCCAGCCGCGATTACCGCACCTTTAACGATCACGTGTGGGCGAAGAACAGAACCCACTATCACCGCGACGAAAATGATATCTACGATATTGCCGATTATTATCAATATGATTTCGGCAGGAAAAATTCCCTGTCGGCCAGTTTGAGTCAGGCGCTTCCGGCGGGCTATGGCGCGATTTCCCTGAGCGCCCTGTGGCGCGACTACTGGGGAAAAAGCGGCAGCAATAAAGATTATCAGCTCGGCTACTCGAATACCTGGCAGCGGCTGACCTATACGCTATCGGCCAGCCAAACCTATGACGAATATCATCACCAGGATAAGCGATTTAATCTTTATTTCTCCATTCCGTTCAGTTGGGGGGACGACCTGACCGCGCCGCGCCGTCGGTTGAATCTGTCTAACTCCACCACCTTCGATAACAGTGGCTTTGCCTCCAATAACACCGGACTGAACGGCATTGCCGGCTCGCGCGATCAGTTCAGCTACGGGGTTAATCTCAGTCATCAGCAGCAAAATAATGAAACCGCTGCCGGGGCCAACCTTACCTGGAATGCCCCGCTGGCCACACTGAGCGGAAGTTACAGCCAGTCGTCAAACTACACCCAGGCCAGCGGAAGCCTGTCCGGGGGCATGGTGCTCTGGTCCGGGGGCGTGAACCTGGCGAATCGGTTATCAGACACCTTCGCGATTTTGCAGGCGCCGGGGCTGGAGGGGGCTTATGTCAATGGTCAGAAATACCGCACCACCAACGGGAAAGGGATCGTGCTCTACGACAACCTCACGCCGTTCCGTGAAAACGCCCTGATGCTGGATGTGTCGGATTCCCACAGTACGACGGAACTGAAAGGCAACCGGAAAATGGTGGCTCCGTATCGGGGGGCTGTGGTGGTCAGCCACTTTGATACCGACCAGCGTAAGCCGTGGTTGATTCATGCCCGACAAGCCGCGGGTGAGCCGCTGCCGTTTGGTTATGAAATCGAGGATAACCGGGGGCAGAATGTCGGGGTCGTGGGCCAGGGCAGCTTATTATACATCCGCACGGATACTGTTCCGTCGACGCTGAAAGTGGCTGTTGATAAAGCAAATAATCAGTACTGCACGATCACCTTTAAACAAACCATTGATGAAGAGCAGACCTATGTCTGCCGGTAAAGGAATATTACGATGAGATGGCTACTGTTTCTGCTATTCACCTTCAGTACCTTTGGCGCCTGGGCGGGGAACTGCGACCTGAACACCAGTCATATCCAGAAAGGGATTGAGGGGTACGGTACCTATATTTTCAAACCCGTCACCCTCTCCGGTACTCTGGCGTTACGCGAAGGCACCTTTACCAATGATGACTGGCTGTTTGTTTGTCAGTCATTACAGAACGTCGTGATTACCCTGACAGGAGAAGCGCAGCACAGCACCGAGTATAATTTCCTGGTGGGCCACGAAAAATATAAAATTAAATTCGACCTGTCGCCGCATAATATTTCCGGCACCGATTTGACCGAAAAAATTCACTATAAATTGTCTGACATTTTTAATGATACCGCCTCGATTAGCTATGCCATCAGTAAGGGAGAGGTCGCAGGCAGGCCGGTGATCACCCCCGGTCAGCCCTTTACGGTAAGTTATAAACTCAATCTAAGGTATTGTCAGAATAAGGATAAAGAGTGCACCGATATCCCCATTACCTATATTTATCATATCATTTTGCAAATCAACGTGATGACCTGTGGTTTTGAGAATCCGACGACGGAAATCAACATGGGTGAATATAATTTCATCGATATTAAACAGGGAACTGTCGCGTACCGCCCGGAGGTGATCTATATCGACTGCCGCCAGGGAGAGTCCGGTGTACTGGAACTGACGCCGGGCAAGATTGAGTACTCGTTCAGGAGCGCATCGGGACTGAAAAACGGCCAGGTGTTAGCCAACGATGAGGAATTATCTGCCACCGGCGCCGGTGAGGTCGGGTTCCATATTCAGGATGCCAGCGGGGCGGATATCCAGTATGACAATGGCTACCTGTACGAAACGCCTCAGGAAGCCGTGCACGGCAAAAACCCAATTACCCTTAATATCAAGCCAATGAAGTATGGCGAGAATATACGTACCGGGGAGATGAAAAGCCGGGTCATCATCGTGGTCAACAATAACTAACCCCGCTTTGCCTGTCGACGCCAGCCCAGGCTAATGTTATCTCTATCTGTCAGGGGGCATACCGCTTCCCCTGGCCGACAGGGCAGGCAAACGGTTCGCCGCCCGGTGAGATAAACTCTTTACGCAATGGCATAATGATGAATACTCCGATTGCGCAGCGCGACTGGCGCCTGCTGGCGGCCGGGAGCGGCGGGCTCCTTCTGCTGGTGGCCGGCATCATGTTGCACAGCCACTGGGGTGATTTTCTCCAGTGGTGCCTCGCCACCCAAATAACCTTACATCGCTATCTGGTGATGTATCTTTACTGCTGAATAATCACCAGTACAGCGGCGGCGTCTGGCTGTTAGTGGGCGCCTTTCTCTACGGCGTGCTGCACGCCATCGGGCCGGGTCACGGCAAGTTTATCGTCACGACTTACCTGAGCACCAACCCGGAGAGCCTGATGGCGGCGCGGGTGGTGCCCTTTCTCGGCAGCCTGTTGCAGGGCGTCAGCGCCATCCTCTTTGTCTTTATTCTCGCGGTAGGACTGAATCTGGCCGCCGGCGATCTCAGCGTCAGCCGCTGGTACGTTGAGAAGATCAGCGCCCTGACCATCGGCGCCTTTGGAATTTACATTATCTTTCGCGCGCTGCAGAACCTGGGGCCGGGCAAGAGAGTGATTCGCGCCATGACGCCGGTGCATCAGCATGATGCCTCGTGCGGCTGCGGGCACCACGGCGTGGGGCACAACCTGCACGGCGCCGACTGGAAAACACGCCTTGGCGTGGTGCTGGCCATCGGCGCCCGCCCCTGCAGCGGGGCAATCATGATCTTGCTGTTCGCCAACGCGCTGGGGATTGTCAGCTGGGGCATCGCCGCGGTGATGACCATGGCGCTGGGCACCGGACTTTCGATCCTCGGTCTGTCACTGACGGTGCACTATGCCCGTCACCGTATGGCCAACAGGCTGACGGTGGGGAGTCGTCCGCGGCCCTGGCTGGTGCCGCTGGTGAAGATCCTCGGCGGGCTGGCGCTGATCCTCTTTGCCGCCGGGTTGTTTTTCACCGTGGTGCCGATCAGCGCCAACGGCGACTTTATCGCCGCCGGCTGTTAACGACTTTCCAGCAGGTGCATCAATACCCGCAGCGCCTGATCCAGTTGCAGGCGTTCGCTGTCACTGAGTCCTGCCAGCAGCTGCCGTTCATTATCGACATGTGTTTCCACCGCCTCATCGATCCGCTCACGCCCGACAGGAGTCAGGGCGACCAGCATACTGCGGGCATCCTCCGGGTTCGGCAGGCGGGTAATAAATCCGCGTTTCTCCAGCGCCTTCAGGCGATGAGTCATGGTGCCGGAGGTGATCATCAGCGTGGAGAAGAGCTGGGTCGGCGAAAGAGTGAAAGGGGGGCCGGCGCGGCGCAGCGTCGCCAGCATATCAAACTCCCAGCGCACCAGATCGTGGCGCGTAAAGGCCACTTCCACCTGCGGCTCCAGCAGCATGGCGCATCGTTTCAGGCGGCCTATCGGTCCCATTGGGCTGCAGTCCAGATCCGGTCGCTCCCGCTGCCACTGGGCGAGAATGCGATCCACGGCGTCGATCGCGGGTGATTTGTCCATCAGTGCTCACTTGTCTTGATATCAAGATACTTGTCGGTACATACTTCAGTCACCAATTTAGCTTGAAGTGAAGATAAAATCATGGCTTTTCTCTCACGTAGTCTGATGATCGACTTACTGCTCACCGCGCTGGCGCCCGCTATCTGGGGGACGACCTATATCGTCACCTCCCAGTTCCTTCCTCCCGATCGGCCATTTATCGCTGCGCTGCTGAGGGTGTTGCCGGCAGGCATCGCCCTGCTGATCTGGAGCCGTCGTTTCCCGCAGCGCGGCGAGTGGGCAAAGCTTATCGTTACCGGCATTTTAAATATCGGCGCTTTCCAGGCGCTGCTGTTTATCGCTGCCTATCGCTTACCCGGTGGACTGGCGGCGGTGATTGGCGCGATCCAGCCGCTGCTGGTGATGCTCCTCGCCTGGTGCGTTGATCGGCAGCGCTCGCCCTGGCTGGCGGTGTTCTCCGCCATCGCCGGTATACTCGGTATGGCCATGCTGCTGCTGTCGCCGCACACCGTCCTCGACCCGCTGGGGATCGGCGCGGCGTTTCTCGGCGCGATCAGTATGGCGCTGGGCACCTGGCTCTCCCGCCGCTGGGCGCTCTCCTTGCCGATTGTCGCGTTGACCGGCTGGCAGCTGGCGATTGGGGGAGTGGTGCTGGCCCCGGTGGCGCTGATCGTTGACCCCCCTCTGCATCAGGTGACAGCGCTGCAGGTCGCAGGCTATCTGTGGCTGTGCGTCGCGGGTGCCATGCTGGCCTATGGCCTGTGGTTCCGGGGGATTGGTCGCCTCTCGCCGGTGGCGGTGTCGGCGATGAGTCTGCTGAGCCCGGTGACCGCCGTGGTGCTGGGATGGATTTTCCTTGGACAAAAGATCCAGGGGATGGCGCTGGTGGGGTTGATCGTGGTGCTGGCGAGCGTGCTGTCTATCCAGCGCGCGCTGGCGCGCCAGGCGGCGGGAGCAAAAACGAAAAAAGCCCCATAACGGGGCTCGACATTGCTGCGTGCGGGGGGGCGGCGGGAGCCAGACCAGCCACCCGCAGGCGGCCTGTCCGGCAGCTCCCTCTGCAACCATTCGCTTATTTAGACAGCTCGGCGGTCATATGGACCTGGTTGCCGGTGTACGCTTCGGTGATGTGGTAGGAAGCGCCTTGTTCTTTCGCAATGGTCGCGATTTTCGCTTCTGCGCTGTCCAGGGTGTCGGCAGTCACGCTCACCGGATGCGCGAAGCTAGCAAAAGAAACCAGGGAGAGCATACCGGCAGCGGCGAGTAATTTTACGTTTTTCATGGTGTTTGTCCTTTTAACTTTTATGGTGGAAAGCGTGTTTGCTTTCGATGGACTTATAATAAGTCTGCTAACTATAACGTGCGTTGCAAAAAGTGCGATTTAGATCACATTTTTATGGCGGTTTGATGGCGGAAATATGATCGTTTATCGATTTTTTTAATTTAAAAACAATGGATTAATCATTTGTTTCTGGAAGGGGATATCACATGGGCTGCCCTTGTTCAGGGAGAGGAATGCGCCTCATTCATGCTTTCATCATTCGTTGTATGAATGGTTTGGTGCTGTTTTCACCACCGCAAAGGCAGATTCAGACTTATCGCGATGGCCTTCCGAGGGCTTTTTCTGCATGCTGTTGCGGTCACTTTCTCTCGCACTGGCGTTAGGCTTGCTGCGCTGTAAACAACCACCCTCTCGTTTTCATCTATCAATGACTGTTTATTAATAGTTGATGGTTATCTGTTATATAACTTAATGAAACGTGAACAAATGTATATTTGTCGGCGAATAAATAGCATTCTTTGACGCCGATAGCACCAGCGAACTGATATTTTTAAGTTCGTTACCTGACGCCTTAAATATTGCGGCTCCCGGTCAGTCGAAGATTCTATTAGCAGTGGCATAAATCAGCATCGCCTGATGTTTCTGGTTCTATGCGAATTCACAGTGTGCTCATTGATTCGTAATTCACTCTGACAAGGAAATGGCAATGAAAAAGGTTCTTCTCTCTGCAGCAATGGCAACCGCGTTTTTTGGCATGACTGCTGCCCATGCAGCTGATACCAATGTTGGCGGCGGCCAGGTTAATTTCTTCGGTAAAGTTACCGATGTATCCTGTACTGTTTCTGTTAACGGCCAGGGCAGCGATGCGAACGTTTACCTGTCTCCGGTAACCCTGACTGAAGTTAAAGCGGCAGCAGCGGATACTTATCTGAAACCGAAATCTTTCACCATTGACGTCTCTAACTGCCAGGCTGCTGACGGCACCAAACAGGATGACGTAACCAAACTGGGCGTGAACTGGACCGGCGGTAACCTGCTGGCTGGCGCAACCAGCAAACAGCAGGGTTACCTGGCGAACACCGAAGCTTCCGGTGCCCAGAACATCCAGCTGGTGCTGTCTACTGACAACGCCACCGCGCTGACCAACAAAATCATCCCGGGTGACAGCACTCAGCCGAAAGCAAAAGGCGATGCTGCTGCTGTAGCTGATGGCGCGCGCTTCACCTACTACGTTGGTTATGCGACCAGCGCACCGACCACAGTAACTACCGGTGTGGTCAACAGCTACGCGACTTACGAAATTACCTATCAGTAATTCCGCCAGAAAATAAAACTGCCCCGCTCCGGGGCAGTTAATAACAATAATAAAGCGGCGATGTCCGCCGCTTGTATTTTTATTCTGAGGTCAGCATGAAGCGTATTGCCCTTTTTTTCTGTTTCATTTTTAGTTTTGCGGCCCATGCCAACAACATTATTGTTAACGGTACCCGCTTTATTTATCCAGGAAATGAAAAAGAAATAACGGTACAGCTTTCAAATAACGCCGACCGTCCGGCACTGGCGCAGGCCTGGCTGGATAATGGCGATGCCGATGCCACACCGGATACCATTACCACCCCGTTTATTATCACCCCGCCGATCTCGCGCGTTGACGCCAAAAGTGGCCAGACGCTGCGTATTAAGCTCGGCAGCAGCGCCGGTCTGGCGAAAGATAAAGAGACACTGTGGTGGCTGAATCTGCTGGAAATTCCACCGGTAGTGGCCAATCAGAAAAATGAAGGCCAGAACGTGCTGCAGCTGGCGATCCGTTCCCGCTTTAAATTTATTTACCGCCCTGCCGGACTGGGCAACCGCGATGCGGCGGCCGAGAAGCTGACGCTGACTGCCAACGGCAGCAGTCTCGCCATCAATAACCCGACGCCGTTCTACATTACCGTCAGCCGTATTTCCCGCGACGGCGGTAAAGCCCTGAACAGCAAAACCGTGATGCTGGCGCCGCAGTCCAGCCAGACGGTAGCACTCTCCTCCGCCGTCAACCGCGGCGAAACCCTGACCGTTAACAACATTAATGACTATGGCGCCGATGTCGCAGTGAAAGTGGCCGTTAAATAAGGGAAAAGCTAATGAAGCAGAGGTCATTCTGCCCGGGAAGATTAAGCACCGCGATAGCCATCGCGCTGTGCTGCTTTCCGCCATTTTCCAGCGGACAGGAAAACCCGGGAACGGTATATCAATTTAACGACGGCTTTATTGTCGGTAGCCGCGAGAAGGTCGATCTGTCTCGCTTTTCGACCAGCGCGATTACCGAAGGCACTTACTCCCTTGACGTCTACACCAACGACGAGTGGAAAGGGCGCTACGACCTGCGCATCGCGCGCGACAAAGACGGTAACCTTGGCGTTTGCTACACCAAAGCGATGCTGACGCAGTACGGCATCGCGGCGGAAAAGCTTAACCCAAAGCTCAGCGAACAGGAGGGGTACTGTGGTAGCCTCAAATCCTGGCGTAACGAAGAAAACGTCAAAGACAACCTGGTCCAGTCCTCCCTGCGGTTGAACATTTCGGTACCGCAGATCTATGAAGATCAACGTCTGAAAAACTATGTCAGCCCGGAGTTCTGGGACAAAGGCATTACTGCGCTCAATCTGGGCTGGATGGCCAACGCCTGGAACAGCCACACCTCTTCGGTCGGCGGCTCGGATAACAGCAGCGCCTATCTTGGTGTCAACGCCGGCCTGTCGTGGGACGGCTGGCTGCTGAAGCACATCGGCAACCTGAACTGGCAACAGCAGCAGGGTAAAGCGCACTGGAACAGCAACCAGACCTATCTCCAGCGCCCCATTCCGCAGCTCAACTCCATCGTCAGCGGCGGTCAGATTTTTACCAATGGTGAATTTTTCGACACCATCGGTCTGCGTGGGGTCAACCTTTCCACCGATGACAATATGTTCCCGGATGGCATGCGCTCGTATGCCCCGGAAATTCGCGGCGTGGCGCAGAGCAACGCCCTCGTCACCGTGCGCCAGGGCAGCAACATTATCTATCAGACCACCGTTCCGCCCGGGCCGTTTACCCTGCAGGATGTCTATCCTTCCGGCTATGGCAGCGACCTTGAGGTCTCGGTGAAAGAGGCGGATGGCTCGGTGGAAGTGTTTAGCGTGCCTTACGCTTCCGTCGCCCAGCTGTTGCGCCCGGGAATGACCCGCTACGCGCTCTCCGCCGGTAAAGTGGACGACAGTTCTCTGCGTAACAAGCCGATGCTCTATCAGGCCACCTGGCAGCACGGTATCAACAACCTGCTGACCGGCTATACCGGGGTCACGGGTTTCGACGACTATCAGGCCTTCCTGGTGGGGACCGGGATGAACACCGGCATCGGCGCGCTCTCCTTTGACGTGACCCATTCGCGGCTGAAGAGTGATACCCATGATGATTCGGGGCAGAGCTATCGCGCCACCTTTAACCGCATGTTTACCGATACCCAGACCAGCATCGTGCTGGCGGCGTATCGCTACTCGACGAAAGGTTATTACAACCTCAACGACGCGCTGTATGCCGTCGATCAGGAAAAAAACAGCCGCAGCAACTACACCCTGTGGCGGCAGAAAAACGGCATGACCTTCACCGTGAACCAGAACCTGCCGGACGGCTGGGGCGGGTTTTATCTGAGCGGTCGCGTCTCCGACTACTGGAACCGCTCCGGGACCGAGAAGCAGTATCAGGTCAGCTACAACAACTCATTTGGTCGTCTCTCCTGGTCGGCGAGCGCGCAGCGCGTTTACACGCCAGACAGCTCCGGTCATCGCCGCGACGATCGCATTTCACTTAACTTCAGCTACCCGCTGTGGTTTGGCGATAACCGCACTGCCAACCTGACGTCGAACACCTCGTTCAACAACTCACGCTTTGCCAGCTCGCAGATTGGTATCAACGGTTCGCTGGACAGTGAAAACAACCTTAACTACGGCGTGTCGACCACCACGGCCACCGGCGGCCAGCACGACGTGGCGCTCAACGGCAGCTACCGTACGCCATGGACCACGCTCAACGGCAGCTACAGCCAGGGCGAAGGCTATCGCCAGAGCGGCCTGGGCGCCAGCGGGACGATGATCGCCCATAGCGGCGGCGTGGTGCTCTCGCCCGAAAGCGGCTCGACGATGGCGCTGATTGAAGCCAAAGACGCTGCCGGCGCCATGCTCCCGGGGTCGCCGGGCACCCGTGTGGACAGCAATGGTTACGCCATCCTGCCGTATCTGCGCCCGTACCGGATTAACGCCGTCGAGATCGACCCGAAAGGTAGCCTTGACGATGTCGCCTTCGATCGCACCTTGGCGCAGGTTGTGCCGTGGGAAGGCAGCGTGGTTAAGGTGGCGTTCGGCACCACGGTGCAGAACAACCTCACGCTGCAGGTGCGCCAGGCGAACCATGAGCCGCTGCCGTTTGCGGCGAGTATTTTCTCTCCTGATGGTAAGGAGATCGGCGTTGTCGGCCAGGGCAGCATGATGTTTATCAGCGATGCGAATGCCAAACGCGCGATTGTGAAGTGGAGCGGCGGGCAGTGTTCGGTGGATCTGGGACCGCAAACAACAAAGGATAGCGTATGTCGCTGAGGAAATTACTAACGCTTTTTATCGTCTTAATGGCGCTGGGAACCACCTCGTCCTGGGCCGTCTGTACGCGCCTTTCTTCGCCAACGGTGATGCTGGACATGGTGGTGGGCAGGGTGGTGGTGCCTCCGGATCTGCCGGTGGGGTCGGTGATCCTCACCCGCGACTGGACGATGAGCGCCCCCGGCGGCGCGAGCTATCGCTGTACCTCCGGCACCAACCGCTTCGCGGCGAAGATTGTTGCGCCAGGGGCCACTGATCTCGGGAATAAAATCTATTCCACCAACGTGCCGGGTATCGGCATGCGTTTCAGCCGCGGCGGCGCGACGGTCAATATCGTCTATCCCGACGTCTTTTCGTCTCGGGTATCGGGTACCACCAACTATTCGCTGGAGGGATCGCGCTTTACCCTGGAGATAATCAAAACCGCGGCAACCACCGGCAGCGGCACCCTGGCAACAGGGAAATACACCTCCTATGACTGGGAGAGCGGCGGCAACCCGATCCTCGAAACCTATCTGAGCGCCAACGCCATCACCGTGGTCTCGCCCTCCTGTACGGTGATGAGCGGGAAGAATATGAATGTCGATGTGGGCTCCATCCGGCGCAGTGACCTGAAAGGGGTGGGCACTACCGCGGGCGGGAAAGATTTTAATATCGATCTGCAGTGCAGCGGCGGCCTGAGCGAAACCGGGTATGCCAACATCAGCACCTCGTTTTCCGGAACGTTGGCTACCAGCACGACGGCGACTATGGGCGCGTTGCTCAATGAAAAGGCCGGTAGCGGTATGGCAAAAGGCGTCGGTATTCAGGTACTGAAGGATGGATCGCCGCTGCAGTTTAATAAGAAATACACCGTTGGCCGCTTGAATAATCAGGAGATCCGCTACATCACCATCCCGCTGCACGCGCGCTTTTATCAGTATGGCCCGACGACCAGCACCGGCGAGGTGGAGTCGCATATGATCTTTAACCTGACGTACGATTAATACGGGAGGGGGAATGAAGGGATTGCCGAAACACACTATCGCGTGGCTGCTATTCTGCGGCAGCCTCGCCGCCCCCTCGGCGTGGGGTTTCGAGACCAATTATGACCGCGGACGGGTCGAATTTGCCGGGCGGGTGACGGATATTTCCTGCAGTGTCGCGCTGAATGGCGGTCAGCATGCCGGCAATGGCAACGTCTGGCTGGCGCCGGTCAGCCTGGCGGAAGTGCACGATCGCGGGGCCGGGGCGTTTATGAAGCCGCAGCCATTTACCCTGGCGCTGTCAAACTGTCAGTTGCGCCATGACGGTGGGGCCGCCTCGCAGGACGAAGTGCGACGGGTCAGCGTTCGCTGGATTGACGGCTTTTTACTGACGGCGGTCGGGAATGAGAATGCGGGCTATCTGGCCAATACCTTGCCAGATGGGGCGCAGAATATTTATCTGGCGCTGTCGACCAATGATAATAATACGCTGGATAAAAGTAATAAAATTGTCCCGGCGGACCCGCAGCAAAATCAGGTGCATTTGCAGGAAAACGCGGTCAGCGGTGGGCTGTTCACCTATTACGTGGGCTACGTTTCGCCAACGCCAAAAAGCGCCACCAGTGGGCCGATTACCAGTTGGGCAACGTGGGAATTAGTTTATAATTAAGCAATGCAAAAAAGCCGGAGAATCCCCGGCTTTTTTTATCGGGTAATATCGTCAGCAACCAGTTGTTCAATACTGACTTCCTGCCAGTAATGGCCCTGAATGGCAAACCATTCCATTCCCTGCAACCATTTTTTATGGTCTTCGCTTTCCACCCCCTCAATAATCACGTTGTGATGATTGCGGGATAAAAAGGTCACCAGGGCATCCATTAACTGGCGGCCTGACTCTTTGCGCATCAGATGCCAGAAAAAATCTTTATCAATTTTGACATAGTCAAAATGATACCCTCTGATGGCGTTAATCCCCGCATAGCCTGAGCCGAAGTCATCGAGCCACAGCGAGGTATCTTGCGGGTTTTGCCAGGCGGCCAGGGAATTATTGAGAAGATTCTCAGCGTTTTCGGTCACTTCGAAATGGACGCAGGTGAGTGCGGCAATTTTATCTTTTATTTCCTTCTGACGCAGCAGATTCAGGATATGGTCGTCGACGTTAATCGTGGCGGAAATGTTGTTGTGTAAAAACCATTCTTTATGTTTTTCAATCAATGCCAGTTGCTCGAGAAAAATACGCTCACGAACCGCTGCGGTAGCATGACGAAAAAAATACTCAGGAGAGACGGTAAGATTATCGAAGCGGCTCAGGCATTCAACCGCGACTAAGGTACCTTGTGGGGAAAACATTTTCTGAAAGACGTAGCGTACAGCGATATCATTACGAGATAAAATGTTGTCTTCGGTTATTTTAGTGTTCATTATCCCTCATCACGAGGTTAGTCAGACAATAGGCAGAGGATACACTAATTATAGGCTACCTGATGGTTAATGGGAATGGCAGGAAATGTAAATCAACAGCGAATAAGTACGCTTTATCCGCTATTGATTTACTGGAGCATAATTTAACATTGATGGAGTGCGGCAATACGCTGGTTCATGGCGCGGGAATTATCAATGCCCAGCTTTTGCATGATATGGATACGATGGCTGTGAACCGTTTTATGGGCAATGCCGAGCAGGGCGGCAATACGCTTGTTATTATTGTTGGCAATCAGCAGTTCGAGGATCTGGCACTCCCGTGGCGACAGCTGTTTGCGCAACCTTCGCGGTGGCAGTTCGCTGGCGCCCTCTGCGCGCTTGACGATAGAGGAAAAAAGAGATAATGGAGATTTTTCGCTAATAATCATGGCATTATCAATAGTTATCAACTCTCTGCACAGGGCGACAATGTCGCTTTTCACCACCAGTACCGGCTGTTGGCAGCGCTGCAGAGAAAGGCGAAGCGCGTTCAGCAGGTCGACGATTCTGATGGCAGAAATATCCTTATTAATTAAATTGAAAATAACCGTCTGAGCCAGTGGTAGATGTTTCTCATGGATAACGTCGCCATAACCAAGACGGGTGATATTTTCATGGCTATCAATAAGGTAGTGATAGATTGAGTGACCAATGAGATTATCATTGGTGTACAGCAATATACTGTCCAAGGGTATCAGATTCTCTTTTTGCGCTTGGCTTCTAAGATCAGGTCCAGCAGTATCTTCTCTATTCTGCGCTGGTCATCGAGATGGCGGAACTTAAACTGGCAGGATATCTGATAGTAGCTTTCACTCTCTTCATTGGCGTCATCAAGGGTGATAACAATGACATTCTTTACCACCAGGTCAATGGTGATCTCACCATATTCCGCGAGCATCAGTACAGCATTTTTCAGTAAGGCGTTATGGCTGAGAAATTTCAGGTTCGGCGTCCTGGTCATCAATGCGCAACCGCCATCTGAAATGTCTTTGATGTCGAAAAGATAGTTTTCGCCATTTTTATGGCGACCGCGGCAATAAAAATCATGTTCGTGGCGTAAACGAAAACGGGGATCGCGGCGGCGCTGTACGACCTGCAGACATTCAGGCAAAGAAAAGGCGTAGCGGATACCTTTATCCACACCGCTATTGTCATGTTTTGTCAGGGGTGCATTAAACTCTATTTTCCCTGAATCACTATGCAGGAGAAAGCGAATTTTATGCCCCGGCGGGATTTTGCGGTGAGTCTGAATATGGAACTCGGCAAAATCCACACGTGTCAGTTGGGTTACGATACTCGTGTTGTTAAAAAATATTTCAATTTCAGTACGTTTGCGCAACTCCTCTCTGAAAATAGCAATAATTTCATACTTACTGGTCTTTATCGTTCCCTCTGTCATGTGCTTCCCTTGTAAATAGTTGTCGTGAGGCGTTTGATTTTTCTTATAGCAATAGCAACATTCTGATTGGGTTAATCAGATGTTTTTATGAGCGTTTGATGTTATTGGCTATCTTTGCAGCCAGATTGATATGTATAAACTTGGAATTTGATATTGTGTTTCCTGTAATCAAGAGTTTCAAATTTTGGTCATGACAAAAACGACAACGGCCTCCATGCTGGAGACCGGTCGAAGGATAAAAACAGTAGTTTGATTAACGGGGATAATGAGAAAACGATCGTCGATCACACCCCATTTGTAAGATCTATAGTGCCAGCAGTGTTGAGGTTTTTCCAGGCAAATATTAAGGATAGCTGTCGTTCCCCCCATTTCTCCCCACGGGTCAGGGGCGTGCGCGGGTGGCGATATTATCGAGGATGCGCAGGGCGTCGCCCGGCAGGGCCAGCTGCGCGGCGGCAATATTTTCCGCCAGATGCGTGCGGGAAGACGTGCCGGGGATCAGCAGAATATTCGGCGAACGCTGAAGCAGCCAGGCCAGGGCGACCTGCATCGGCGTCGCCTCAAGCGAGGCCGCGACCTCGTTCAGCTCCTGCGCCTGGAGTGGCGTAAAACCACCCAACGGGAAGAAGGGCACCCACGCGATGTGCTGCGCGGCGAGCGCATCGACCAGCGCGTCGTCGGCGCGATGGGCAATGTTATAGAGGTTTTGCACGCAGACGATGGGCGTCATTTTCTGCGCATCCGCGACCTGTTTTGCCGTCACGTTGCTGAGGCCGATATGGCGGATCAATCCCCGCGCTTTGAGCTCCAGCAGGGTAGTGAGCGGCGCCTCCAGCGAGCCTTCCACCGGGCCGTGAGGGCTGAGCATACTGCGCAGGTTCACCACCTCCAGCACGTCGAGCCCCAGGTTACGCAAATTATCCTCGACGGCCTGGGTCAGTTCGGCAGGCGACATGGCCGGCAGCCAGTTGCCCTTCTCGTCGCGGCGGGCGCTAACCTTGGTGACAATACACAGGTCGTCAGGATAGGGATGGAGCGCTTTGCGGATCAATTGATTGGTCACATGCGGACCGTAAAAATCAGAGGTATCGATATGGTTTACCCCGGCCTCGACGGCGGCCTGCAGGACGCGCACCGCCTCCTCGGGATCTTTCGGCGGGCCGAAGACGCCGGGGCCGGCCAGCTGCATCGCGCCATAACCCAACCGATAAACCTGGCGATCGCCGAGCGTGCCGCGACCGGATAAGGTGACACTGGACATACGAACTCTCCTTACGGTGGCTAAGCCGTAAGTGTAATCCGCTCAGGGGAAAGGGAAGGGCGAGAATGTTGTCAGAATGTGCGGCAGCGGCTCAGGTAAGCCGCTGCCGCCAGAGGCGATTAGCCAAAGAACATCACTGAAACGCAGAGCAGGCCGACCACCAGCGTAATGGCGTTACCCACCGAGCGGTACGGTTTAAGCGCCGGAATAAGCCAGGTGGACAGCGTGGGCATGATAAACAGGATCATGGCGATAAGCGGCCCGCTGATGGCGTAGATCATCGAAATGGCATTCGGGTTGATAAAGCACACCGCAAAGGTGAAGGCGGAGACCAGCAGGATCGACATCGCCCGGTTGAAGGCGCGGCTCTTACGCACCCCGACCAGCCCCAGCGAACTCTTGACGATTTCACTGGCGCCTTCAATCACCCCGAAGTAGGTGCCAAGGAAGGATTTCGACATGGCGACCACGGCAACGATGATGCCGGTTACCGCCAGCCAGCCGGGCGCGCCCGGCACCATCGACAGGGCGGAAAGGATAGTCACCCCCTGATCGCGGGCGCTTTCAATATAGGTCGCCGGGATCGCCAGCAGACAGCTGAAGACGAAAAACAGCACGCTGGCGCAGATGATGGTGTAGGCCACCTTCATGATTTTTTTGCATTTACCCATGGCCAGGTCGCCATGTTTCTCCTGCTGGTCGATAGCAAAAGTAGAAATGATCGGTGTATGGCTAAAAGCGAAAACCATCACGGGAATGGAGATCCAGATCTGATGGAGCGTGTGCGTGCTGAACTGCATCTGGCTGGTGAGGTGCTCAGGATGCCAGTCGCGGATTAAATAGAGGGAGAGAAACAGGAAGCAGGCGATAAGCGGGAAGACCAGAAAGCCCATCACCTTGATGGTGACCTGCCGCCCCATGAGAAAGATCAGGTTGAGGACCAGCACAACGCCCAGGCTCAGCAGCGCGCGCAGCGTGGGGGTCACCGGCGTACGATGCGCCACCTGCTCGGCCAGCGAGTTGGTGATGGCCACGGCATAGATGAGCACCACGACGAAGAAGGCGAGGAAATAGAGGCCGGTGATCAGGTTGCCGATTTTCTTACCATAGTAGTGATTGACTGCGCCGGTGATCCCGGTTCCCGGCGCGATATTGGCCGAGAGAATAAACTGGCTCAGCGCTTTGTGAGGCCAGTAGGTGAGCGGCCAGGCGACCAGCGCGGTGATGAACAGGACAATGGCGCCAGCCGAACCCAGCTGGATCGGTAGAAATAGCGTCCCAGCGCCTACTGCAGTGCCATATAAGGCAAAACTCCATAGAGTTTCTTCTTTAGACCAAATTTTAGACATTATGCGACTTTATCAACCGGTAAACCAAAAAAAAGGAGTGCAATTTACCATATTTATGGTTCGTCTGTTGCGATAGTTTTTGGTGATAAAGTCGCGGCGGATCGTGGAGGATCCGCCCGGGGCACTACCCGCGCGCCGGCTGGCGTGGGCGGCGGCGGCGGATAACGCGCTCGCGCAGGGTGTCCCATGCCCAGTTAAACGCCATGGTGTAGGGCAGGAAGAAGAGCATGAAGCCGATCTCCAGCATAAACGCCTGCAAGAGCGATACGCCCAGCACGATCGCCACCATGGTGACGCCAATGATGATGAATCCGGTCTCAAAGCCCAGCGCGTGCAGCGCACGCACTTTCAGCTGGCGGGGAAAGCGGGAGACCGGCCACAGGCGATCGAACATCGCGTTATAGATGATGTTCCATACCATCGCCAGGGTGGCGAGCAGAATACTCAGCCCGCCCATCTCCACGACCGAGCGCTGCATCAGCCAGGCGGCGGTAGGGGCGAGGATCAGCGTCGCCAGTCCTTCGAAGGTGATGGCGTGGATAACGCGTTCCGTAAGCGTCTTGCGCTGATGAGGGATCTGTTGCATGGCGAGCGACCTCCAGTTTTAGCCTGAACAGGAAATTACCCGGCATTTTATGGAAAAACATGATAAACAAAAGATAGAAACCATCGATAAAGTAGATAGATTATGCGTTATTCCCCGGAAGCGTTAACCGCCTTTGTGGAGGCGGTTGACTGCGGATCGTTTTCCGCTGCCGCCCGTCGCCTGCGTAAAAGCCAGTCGACGATCAGTACCGCTATCGCCAACCTGGAGGCCGATCTCGGCGTGACCCTCTTTGACAGGGCAACGCGGCAGCCGACGCTGACGCCGCAGGGGGAGCAGGTGCTGAGCTATGTCAAAGCGATCCTCGCCGCCAGCGAGCGGTTGGATGAGCTGGCGGTGTCGCTCGCCGGTGAGACGGAACCGCGGCTGACCTTCGTGCTCTCGGACACCCTGCACCCGGACGTGCTGGAAGATCTGCTGGTGCAGTTTGACCGCCGCTTTCCCCATACCGAGTTTGAGTGTTTGATTGGCGAAGACGAGGATGTGATCGATCTCCTGCAAAAAGCCCGCGCCCAGGTGGGGCTGATTGAGGCCAGAGATCGCTACCCGACCGACATCGGCAGCACCCGCCTGCCGCTGCAGACGGCGATGGGCATTTACGTGGCGCCTGACCATCCGCTGGCGGCGCAGGGCAAGGTCGTCTGGGATGAGCTGCGCAGCTGGCGTGAGCTGCGGTTGAGCACCTTTCTGGCCAGCGCCACCGAACCTGCCGCAGGTCAGGTCTGGTCGGCGCCAAACTACCTGCTGCTGCTCAGCATGGCAGTGCAGGGATTCGGCTGGTGCATTCTGCCCTGTGCGCTGGTGGCGGAGTTTGCGCCGCAGGGCGGGCTGGTGGCGCTTGATATTCCCGGCTGGCCGCGGGCGATTTCGGTCGATCTGCTGTGGAATAAGAAAGCGCCGCCGGGGGCGGCCGGCAGCTGGCTGCGTGAGCATCTGCAGCGGCGTGAACGTTAATAAAAAGCGGTTTCTTTGTGATTAGCTTCACTTTTTTTAAACAATTACAAAGTTTTTTGATAACAATTATCTAGTATATCGCTGTTTCTTTGCGCAAAAGCATGGGCAGGGGTAGAGGATGAAGGATGTCGTGATCGTCGGGGCGCTGCGAACGCCGATTGGCTGCTTTCAGGGCGCCTTATCGCGCCATTCAGCCGTCGAGCTGGGGAGTGTGGTATTGAAAGCGCTGGTTGAGCAGACAGGGATCGATCCGCAGAGTGTGGATGAGGTGATCCTCGGCCAGGTGCTGACCGCCGGTACCGGGCAAAACCCCGCGCGGCAGTCCGCAATTCGCGGCGGGCTGCCTAACACTGTATCGGCCATTACCATAAACGACGTCTGCGGCTCCGGCCTGAAGGCTTTGCACCTCGCCACCCAGGCGATTCAGTGCGGGGAAGCGGATGTGGTGATCGCCGGCGGCCAGGAGAATATGAGCCGCGCTCCGCATGTACTCACCGACAGCCGCACCGGCGCCCAGTTGGGCAATAGCCAGCTGATTGACAGCCTGGTGCATGACGGCCTGTGGGATGCCTTCAACGATTATCATATGGGCGTTACGGCGGAAAACCTCGCCCGGGAATACGGCATCAGCCGCGAGTTGCAGGACGCCTGGGCGCTCAGCTCACAGCATAAGGCGCGCAAGGCGATTGATTCCGGCCGCTTTCGCGACGAGATTGTCCCGGTTATTACCGAGCATAACGGCGCGGCGCGCACCGTGGATACCGATGAACAACCGCGGGTGGATGCCAGCGCGGAAGGGTTGGCCAGCCTGCAGCCTACCTTCGACCGCCTCGGGTCGGTGACCGCCGGCAACGCCTCCAGCATCAACGACGGCGCGGCGGCGGTGATGATGATGAGTGAAGCCAAAGCTCTTGAACTGGGGCTGCCGATCCTCGCGCGGATCCGCGCCTTCGCCAGCGTCGGGGTCGATCCGGCGCTGATGGGCATTGCCCCGGTGCACGCCACCCGTCGCTGTCTGGAGCGGGCCGGCTGGCGGCTGGACGACGTCGATCTGATCGAAGCCAATGAGGCCTTTGCCGCTCAGGCGATCTCGGTTGGCCGGGTACTGGAGTGGGATGAACGGCGGGTCAACGTCAACGGCGGCGCTATCGCCCTCGGCCACCCCATCGGCGCCTCCGGCTGCCGGATCCTGGTATCGCTGGTGCATGAAATGATCAAGCGTGATGCCCGTAAAGGGCTGGCGACGCTGTGCATCGGCGGCGGTCAGGGCGTGGCGCTGGCGGTAGAGCGCGCCTGACGCTCTGTCTCGATCTACATGGCCTCCTGCGGGAGGCCTTTTTTATGCGCCGCGCTTTGCCGAACCCTGCTTTTTCTCGCGTATTTCACTTCCCCCCTGGCGAATTTATTGAGCTCCGTCACGTCTTGTTGTGCCACATTTTTTGAAACAAATAACTACGATCCTGGTCACTAAAACTAAGGTGCTTAAAAAATAAAATAACGTTCCATAAAAACGAAATGACATTTTATTTATTATAAGGGGTACCCTATGTTAAAACGATCTCTGGTTCTGGCCGCCCTCTGTGGTATGTCTTTTGCGGCGACTGCGGTAACGATAGATTTACGTCATGAATTTATAGATGGCGGCAAGAGCGATAAAAGTAATGCCGACCGCGTCTCCGTTTCCCACCGTTTTGCCAACGGGCTAGGCTTTACCGTCGAGGCCAAATGGCGCTCGGGTGGCGACAACGGTTCGCAGCCCTATTCAGACGTGGTGGGTAATGGACATGAAGACACCATCAGCTGGCGCTGGAAAGCAACGTCGAACTTTTTCCTCACCCCCGGGTTTACCATTGAGAGCAACGACAGCCGCTCCATCTACAAGCCGCACCTCCACGTGCAATACAGCTTCGACAACGGCTTCTATGTCGCCGCTCGCTATCGCTATGAATACACCCGTTATCCGAACAACGCCGGTAAAGATGATGACAAAGTTAACCGCGGCGACGCGTGGGCCGGGTTTGCGCTTGGTGACTGGCGTACAGAGCTGAACTATGTCTATGCCCGCAGTTCCGAAGGGGTCAGCCGCAACGACAACAAACCCTACTCGCAGGAATATAACGTGAAGGTGGCTTATAAGCTGGATAACAACTGGTCACCGTATGGTGAAATTGGCAACGTCGGGGTGAACGACCGCAGCGATCGTCAGACCCGCTTCCGCGTTGGGGTGGCCTACTCGTTCTGACAGACCATTCAGCCCTCATCGTTTGTTTTCCCCGGCGCCGTCAGCCGGGGTTTTTTATGGGGGAAAGAGAAGGGACAAAAAAAGCCCTCCACGAAGGAGGGCAAGGCCAGTGACAGAAAGACGTGTGGCGTGGATCAGGCGCTTAGCATTGGCGGATGCTCGGGTAATTTCGCGATATAGATGGCCGGTTTACCGTCTTTATCGGAGCTGAACAGAATGGCGCTGTCGTCCGGGGTAAACGAGGGGTGTGGGTGAGTCACCTGACGGCTGTTGGCCACCGTCGCCCACGAGGTATCATGACGTGCGACGCGGAAGTAGCGTTTTTGCGCCACGTTAAAGACATACAGATAAGGATCGTTATCAATGGAGTAGCCGCCGGTATCTTTGACATCCACCGGGGTCCCTGAGCCATCGCCCACCAGCAGCGTGCCGTCGAAATTGCTCATCAGATGCGAGCAGGCCGGCATGGTCATCAGGGCCTCGTTGACGCCGCTTTCGGGATCAAAGCGATAGATCGTCCGCCCCTGCTGACCTTTCAGATAGGAGACGTAGATCAGCGCCGAACCGTCCGGTACCCAGAATTCATGGGTGCAGCTTTCGCCCGGGGCATGCGTTTTCACTTTGCGGACGTGGCTGCCATCTTCATTGACCAGCCACATGCGGGCGTCCACCAGATCGTGCGGCCCTTCATGGCAGAAGGCGACGGTGTGGTCGTCGAAGGGACGATAGATTGGATGTCCCAGCCAGATTTTTTCCTCATGGATCACCTGGCTCTCACCGCTGTGCAGATCGACGCGCAGCAGGCGGCAGTGTGGTCCTTTGTGAAAGAAGTCATGAAAAATCTGCCAGTCGTTGAGCGGCGTCCAGTCGCTTTTCGCAATCTCAATGCCCACCAGTTTGCTGCAATCGCTGTTTGCCACCCAGGTGCCGTAGCCGACCCAGTCATCGCTGACGCGATAAACTTCGCGCTCAACGAGGGTGGTCAGATTCACCTCCAGCAGGGTGCGGTCATTTTTCACGTAATAAAGCGACTTATCGTCCGGGGAGAGGAAGCCGCCGAAGGTGTTATCCCCGGCGCCTTCCGTCAGCTGGATGGCCTCGGCGCTGGCGATATTCAGCAGATAGTAGTTCCAGTGGCCGTCAAACTCGCCGGCGAACAGTAAATGGCTGCCATCGTTAAAAAAACACTTCTGATAGAAGTAGTTGCGATGACAGGTGACCTCCGGAGGGGTTAAGCGGGTAACTTCCGCTCCGGTATCCGGATCGTGGCTGACCTGATAATTCAGTTTGACCCGCATGCCTTTAGCCATGTAGTGCTCCTTTCTTTCCTGCGATGCCGCTGGACCAGAGGCGTGTCGCTGAGTGATGTGTTTTAAAAGATGAGTGTTAATTTATCAAAACATCGTTTCATTATTTGTGATGCTTCACGCAGTTCAGCGTAATTCCCGCATTTTCAGCGGCCTGTTGGCCTGTCTTCTGCCGTCTCTCCAGACAACCGATTGAATCATCAACCTTTTAAAATCGCTTCCGACCCGGCGCGTGCCGCCAGGTGCCTTCGCTTTTTCTTTTTTTGCAATCGCCATCATAAAAAATGAAACATCGTTTTAAATATTATTGAAAATGACAGGGGGCAGGGCTAAGATGGCACTCATCAGCAAAAACGGAACTCTGTTTTATTTTCATTATGGTGGGCTATGCCCGAGAGTTCACCCCACGCTCAGCTCCGCCATCGGCGTGGGCAGGGCCGAGAGAACCTTGCCTGCACGCAGCAGGCTCTGAACGATTAAGGAACACATTATGATTCTTGATGCATTCTCCCTGCAGGGAAAAGTAGCCGTCGTGAGCGGATGCGATACCGGTTTAGGTCAGGGAATGGCCCTCGGGCTGGCGGAAGCAGGTTGCGATATTGTTGGTATCAATATCGTCGAGCCCGTGGAAACCATCGAACGGGTGACGGCGCTGGGACGCCGCTTTCTCAGCCTGACCGCCGACCTGCGCCAGATCGACGGTATCCCCCAGCTGCTGGAGCGTGCGGTGGCGGAGTTCGGCCATATTGATATTCTGGTCAATAACGCCGGGCTGATCCGCCGCGAGGACGCGCTGGCGTTCAGCGAAAAGGACTGGGACGACGTCATGAACCTGAACATCAAGAGCGTATTTTTCATGTCCCAGGCGGCGGCGAAGCACTTTATCGCCCAGGGCAGCGGCGGGAAGATCATTAACATCGCCTCCATGCTGTCTTTCCAGGGCGGGATCCGCGTGCCATCGTATACGGCGTCCAAAAGCGCGGTGATGGGCGTGACCCGCCTGCTGGCGAACGAATGGGCTAAACACAATATCAACGTCAACGCCATCGCCCCGGGGTATATGGCGACCAATAACACCCAGCAGCTGCGCGCTGACGAACAGCGTAGCAGCGAAATTCTCGACCGCATTCCCGCCGGACGCTGGGGCCTGCCGGCCGATCTGATGGGGCCGGTGGTATTCCTCGCCTCCCCAGCTTCCGATTACATCAATGGTTATACGGTGGCGGTGGACGGCGGCTGGCTGGCGCGCTAACCCCCTCCCCGAGGCCGGGGCGGTGAGTATCGCACCGGCCGAGTGAGCAATTATTGTCCATATCAATAAGTGATAATCGTCCATATTCTATATCGCCTGATTAATGTTACTGCCCTGTATGGACAGGGTTATTCACTATGACAAACGCATTTTTTGTTCCTTAGAAAGTTTAATGTCCATCACAAAACCTCTCCTGCCAGCAAAATAGTCCATATCTTTGGCTTATCCAGCCTGACAAACTCCTCCGCCAGTCACGTACTTTCGTCCTATGTCTTTCTCTGTGTGGCAGGAATAAAAATGACTTCAATCAGTAACGACTCTGCATTAACGCCGCGGACACAACGTGACACCCGGCGGATGAACTGGTTTGTTTCTATCGCTGCGGCGGTAGCGGGGTTGCTCTTTGGCCTGGATATCGGCGTGATATCCGGGGCGCTGCCCTTTATTACCGACCACTTCACCTTATCCAGCCAGCTTCAGGAGTGGGTGGTCAGCAGTATGATGTTGGGGGCGGCGATCGGTGCGCTGTTTAACGGCTGGCTGTCGTTCCGCCTCGGCCGTAAATACAGCCTGATGGCGGGGGCTGTGCTCTTTGTTGCCGGCTCTATCGGCTCCGCTTTTGCCGCCAGCGTGGAGGTGCTGCTGATAGCCCGCGTGGTGTTGGGGGTGGCCGTCGGGATCGCTTCCTATACCGCGCCGTTGTACCTCTCCGAGATGGCCAGTGAGAACGTGCGCGGGAAAATGATCAGTATGTACCAGCTGATGGTGACCCTCGGCATTGTGCTGGCGTTTCTTTCCGATACCGCCTTTAGCTACAGCGGTAACTGGCGCGCCATGTTAGGCGTGCTGGCGCTGCCGGCGGTGATCCTGATTATTCTGGTCGTCTTTTTGCCGAACAGCCCGCGCTGGCTGGCGGAGAAAGGACGCCATATCGAAGCGGAAGAGGTGCTGCGGATGCTGCGCGATACCTCGGAAAAGGCGCGCGACGAGCTTAACGAGATCCGTGAGAGCCTGAAGCTGAAGCAGGGCGGCTGGGCGTTGTTTAAGGTCAATCGTAACGTGCGCCGGGCGGTGTTCCTTGGCATGCTGCTGCAGGCGATGCAGCAGTTCACCGGCATGAACATCATCATGTACTACGCGCCGCGTATCTTTAAAATGGCGGGCTTTACCACTACCGAACAGCAGATGATCGCCACCCTGGTGGTGGGCCTGACCTTTATGTTTGCCACCTTTATTGCGGTGTTCACGGTGGATAAAGCGGGTCGTAAGCCGGCGCTAAAAATCGGCTTTAGCGTGATGGCGCTGGGCACCCTGGTGCTGGGTTACTGCCTGATGCAGTTCGACAATGGCACTGCCTCCAGCGGTCTCTCCTGGCTTTCCGTCGGCATGACCATGATGTGTATTGCCGGGTATGCGATGAGCGCGGCGCCGGTGGTGTGGATCCTCTGCTCCGAGATCCAGCCGCTGAAATGCCGCGATTTCGGTATCACCTGCTCGACCACCACCAACTGGGTGTCGAACATGATCATCGGCGCCACCTTCCTGACGCTGCTTGACGCGATTGGCGCCGCCGGTACCTTCTGGCTCTACACGGTGCTCAACGTGGCCTTTATCGGCGTCACCTTCTGGCTGATCCCGGAAACCAAGAATGTCACCCTCGAGCACATTGAGCGCAACCTGATGGCGGGCGAGAAGCTGCGCAACATCGGTAACCGTTAATGTGAGGCGCGCGGCAACCACGGGCTGGCGACTTTGCGCGTCTCCCGATGGTTGTCGCCGTGAATGATATGCAGGGCGCTCAGGCGCCCGATGTCGTAGTGCGGCAGCTGCACCGTGGAGAGCGGCGGCAGAAACAGATCGCCAATGCCCACCATATTGTCGTATCCCACCACCGCCACGTCCTGGGGAATGCGTAACCCCTGACCCAGCAGCGTCTGATAGACCATAAACGCGATGCGATCGTTGCCGCAGATCACCGAGTCAAAGCCAGGTTTACCCTCGCGGATATGCGCCAGCACCACCGCCGGGATATCGTGGTAATGCTCATCGCCCTGGCCCATATACGAATGGATCAGATGGTCCGGTTCGATACCCGCCTCCCGGCAGGCGCGCTCCAGCCCCTGGCGGCGGCGGATCGTCGCCAGCTGGCTGGCGGGTAAGTGCAGGCACAGCGGATGACGATAGCCAGCGGCAAGCAGGGCTTTCACCGCGTCGTACTGGCCCTGTTCATCGTCCGGGATATAGCTGGCCACCGGCTGGCTGAGGCTTTCGCAGTTGGCCAGCACGCAGGGCAGAGTCAGCAGTTTGTCCGGCAGCGGCACCTGGCGCAGCCCCATGGTGGTAAAGATAATGCCGTCCGGACGGTGGGAGAGGAGCAGGTCGACCACCGCTTCCGGACTATCGTCCGAAAACATGTTGACCACAAAGCTGTTCCAGCCGTGGGCGCGGGCGGTCTCTTCGATCGAGAGGGTGATCTCCACCGAAAAGGGTGTGGTGACGGTATCCAGCGCCAGCACGCCGATGGTGCTGGGGGTGGCGCGCGCCCCGCGGATCTTCTTCGCCGACAGGTCGGGGACGTAGTTGGTCTCGGCGATAGCGGCCTGCACGCGGGCCAGGGTCTCCGGCTTGAGCCGCTCCGGGGTGTTCAGCGCCCGCGAGACGGTCATCAGAGATACATTCGCCAGTTTTGCTACATCTTTCAGGGACGCCATTTTTTCCTCCGCCGTGGCTGCAGAGTACAGGCTATACAACTAAGTCGCTGATGTAAAAGAGTGAAACGATTTTCTGCTATCGCCGTCCTGAACGCTGCCGCGGTTAATATTTGATCGCGATCGCATCTTCATTATGTTAACGTTAACTTTTGTGATTAACATCATGTATCGCAGCGAATCCCCCTGCGTTTTGTTTTTTGTTAACGTTACCATAGTTGCATTCCTCTAACACGAGAATGTCATGATGAAAGCGCATCACTCACACAGCTACCCGTTGCTCAGTGCCTTACTGTTTTTCTTTTTCGTGACCTGGTCGTCATCCGGCTCCTTGCTCTCTATCTGGCTTCACCAGGAGGTTGGGTTAAAGGCTGGCGATACCGGTATTATCTATGCCGTACTGTCGGTTTCCGCGCTGTTTGCGCAAGTTTTCTATGGCTTCATTCAGGACAAACTGGGGCTGCGCAAACATCTGCTCTGGTATATCACCGCGCTGCTGATCCTCTCCGGTCCGGCGTATCTGCTGTTCGGCCACCTGCTGAAGATTAACGTCCTGTTGGGCAGCATCTTCGGCGGGATCTACATCGGCCTGACCTTTAACGGCGGCATTGGCGTGCTGGAATCCTACACCGAGCGCGTGGCGCGTCAGAGCCAGTTTGAATTCGGCAGGGCACGGATGTGGGGCTCGCTCGGCTGGGCGGTGGCCGCCTTCTTCGCCGGCCTGCTGTTTAATATCAATCCGCAGCTTAACTTCCTCGTCGCCAGTTGCTCAGGGCTGGTGTTCTTTATCCTGCTGGCGCGGCTGCGGGTCTCCTCGGCGCCGCATGCGATGCAGGAGGCGGTATCGGGCGGTAAGGTGACGCTGGAAGATGCACTGCGCCTGCTGACGCTGCCGCGGTTCTGGGCGCTGGTCTTTTTCGTCATCGGCACCTGCATCTACGGTGTCTATGACCAGCAGTTCCCGGTCTATTTCTCATCGCAGTTCGCGACCCTGCAGGAAGGCAACGAGATGTATGGTTATCTCAACTCCTTCCAGGTGTTCCTCGAGGCGGCCGGCATGTTCTGCGCGCCGTGGCTGGTGAACCGTATCGGCGCCAAGAACGGTCTGATTTTCGCCGGCATGGTGATGGCGATGCGCATGGTGGCCTCTGGCCTGGTGGAGGGGCCGCTGCTGATCTCCATTACCAAACTGCTGCACGCGGTGGAGCTGCCGATACTGCTGGTGGCTATCTTTAAGTACAACAGCATCAACTTTGATAAACGCCTCTCCTCCACCCTCTATCTGGTGGGTTTCGCCTGCACCAGCTCGATCATTGCCAGCGTCTTGTCGCCGCTGGCGGGCTACAGCTATGAAAAATATGGCTTCGCCCAGTCCTATCTGATCATGGGCCTGCTGGTGTTCTGCACCACCTTTATCTCCATCTTCTTGTTGCGCTCCGGTAAATCCTCGGCCGATCCGCTGGTGTCGCAACCTACCGCTATCTGAATCAAAAAGAGTGAAAATGATGACTTACACAATCTCCCGGGCTGAACAGGTACTCCAGACACAACGCCAGGCGCTCAATCTGCGCTGGTATCCACACTATCACCTGGCGGCCCGCGCCGGGTGGATCAACGACCCTAACGGTCTGGTGTGGTTCGACGGCTGGTACCATGCCTTTTATCAGCATCACCCGTATTCCACCCAATGGGGGCCGATGCACTGGGGGCACGCGCGCAGTAAGGATCTGGTGCACTGGGAGCACCTGCCGGTGGCGCTGGCGCCGGAGGGGCCGGAAGATAAAGACGGCTGCTTCTCCGGTTCGGCGGTGGTCGATGGCGATACCCTGGCGCTGATTTACACCGGGCATAAGTTCCACGGCGATCCTGGCGACGAAGCCAATCTGTATCAGGTGCAGTGTCTGGCCACCAGCCGCGACGGGATCCACTTTGAGCGCCAGGGGATGGTGGTCGACACCCCTCCAGGCATGCACCACTTCCGCGACCCGAAGGTCTGGCGGGAAGGGGATAGCTGGTACATGATCGTCGGCGCGCGCGAAGGCGATACCGGCCAGGTGCGGCTGTACCGTTCAACCGATCTGCGCCAGTGGCAGGATGCGGGCGTGCTGGATGAAGCGGAAAGCACCATGGGCTACATGTGGGAGTGCCCGGACTTCTTCACCCTCAACGGTAAGCGCGTCCTGATGTTTTCCCCGCAGGGGATGCAGGCCGAAGGGTTCCGCAACCGCAACCTGTTCCAGAGCGGCTATCTGATCGGCGAGTGGCAGCCGGGGCAGCGTTTTATTCGCCACGGCGAATTCAGGGAGATGGACCACGGCCACGATTTCTATGCCCCGCAAAGTTTCGCCACCCCCGATGGCCGGCGGATCGTAATTGGCTGGCTGGATATGTGGGAATCGCCGCTACCGGAACAGCAGGACGGCTGGGCGGGCATGCTCTCCCTGCCGCGCGAGTTGAGCCTGAGCGCCGATGGCCGCCTGCAGATGCGCCCGGCGAAAGAAGTGGAGAGCCTGCGCGGCGCCTGGTTCCCGTGGCCGGTCAGCACGCTGAACAACCAGCAGACGACGATGGTCGACAACTGCGAGGCGATGGAAGTGCACCTGCGCTGGGACTGCGCCCGCAGCAGCGCTGAGCAGTATGGTCTGCGCTTTGGCGATGGCCTGCGCATCTACGTGGATGCCCAACAGCAGCGTCTGGTGGTGGAGCGGCATTATCCGCAGTTTGGCCTGTGTGGGACGCGCAGCGTGCCGTTGACCGCCGGGGCGGATCTCAACCTGCGGATATTTTTCGATAGCTCTTCGGTTGAGGTTTTCGTCAATGATGGCGAAGCCTGCCTGAGCAGCCGTATCTATCCGCAGGTCCCTTGCCGTGAATTAGCGTTATTTGCCTGGAGCGGCTCAGCTGCATTAACTGAAGCCGGCGCCTGGCAGCTCGAATAATAATAAGGCTGTTGTCGTTAATAACCCGTCTTTGACGATGGGCGGGTTATTATTGCCTGCATCGTCGTGCGTTACCCATTAATAACAAATTCAGTTCATTCCATAATAAAAGGGTTTACCGATGAATAAAATCTGGGTCGGGTGTTTTCTCACGTCTCTGTATCTGCCATCCGTTATGGCGCAGGCGCCGTTATCGCTGGAGGAGCGACTGGCGCAAATGGAGCAGCGGTTAAAGGCAACGGAGGCGCGCGCCGCCAGCGCAGAGGCGGAAATTAAGACACTGAAAGGCCAGCAGCAGGCCACGACGGTCGCCCGCGCGGCGCCGGCTACGCCGCGCCTGCAGCTAAACGACAATGGCGAATTAAAATTTTATGGCGACGTCGAATTTAACCTCGATGGCGCCAGCCGCACCGGCAGTCTGACGTCGGTCAAAACCAGCGCGAATAAAAGCTGGGCGCCGGGCGATAAAGAACGCTGGGATATTAATGGTCGTATTCTGCTGGGGATTGACGGCAGGCGTAATGGCGCTGACGGGAAATATGCCGGATTCAGCGTGCAGCCGCTGGCGGATATGGATGGCAAAATGAATCTCGACGATGCGGTATTTTTCTTTGGTCAGCAGGATGACTGGAAAATAAAAATAGGCCGCTTTGAAGCCTGGGATATGTTCCCCCTGAATCAGGACACCTTTATTGAATATTCAGGCAATACCGCCAACGATCTCTATTCCGACGGCTATGGCTATATTTACATGATGAAAGAGGGGCGCGGGCGCAGCAGCAGCGGCGGCAACCTTCTGTTCAGCAAAACGGTGGATAACTGGTATTTCGAGGTTAATACCCTGGTGGAGGACGGCAGTTCGCTGTTTGTCGATCAGAACTATCACGGTAACGCGCTGGAAAACCGCAAAAATGTGGTGTACGTGCGGCCGGTGGCGGTGTGGCAGTCCGGCGCCTGGTCGGCGGCCGCGGCGATAGAGAGCAATCTCGTCAACAATGCTTACGGCTATCAGAACCAGAGCGGACGCTGGGTCGACCAGTCAAATCGCACCGGCTACGGGCTGACCATGAGCTGGAACACCCTGAAAAGCGACCCGCAGGATGGGGCGGTGGTCAATCTGAGTACCGCTCTGCTGGACGCGGCGGACGAAACCGACTTCAGCGCCGGAATTAACGCCCTGTGGCATCGCGTGGAGCTGGGCTATATCTACGCGCATAACAAAATCGACCAGTTCAATATGGCCGGGGTGACCAGCGAATGTGATGGCGACTGCGCAATTCTCGCGCCGGGGCGCTATGACATCCATACCCTGCACACCTCCTGGCAGTTGCCGAATATTATGGCGATGCCGAACTTCAATATTTACCTTGGCGCCTATGCTTCGTGGCTCGATTCCACGGCAGCGAAGAGCGGGAATCCCGATGAACGCTACGGCGCTCGGGTGCGTTTTAAATATTTTTTCTGACAGGATACTCAGGCAGACTCTCCCGCGGCGGACGCCGCGGGAGGTTTCCGACGGGCACGTTAGCGCATCGCGCGGCGCAGAATGCGGTCGGTCTGGCGCTGGAAGTCCTCGGCCGCTTCTTCCACCGACTTTTTACCGTAGTCGATGTACTGCAGGGTGGTGCCGAACTGGGCGACGATCTGCGGATCGTCGAAGTACGGGGAGACCGGCAGGGTCGTGGGCAGGGATTGTGCCAGTTTCAGGCCAGACACCGCCGGATCGTCGGCTTTGATGATCCCGTCCTCGGTCAGGTAGTTGACCGCCGCTTTACTCAGTGGTACTCCACGCTCCAGTCCGAGAATATCCACCCCTTCTTTACTGTTCAGCAGGAAGTTAATCACTTTCGCCGCCGCCTGCGGGTTTTTCGTCGATTTGCCAATCGACAACATTTGCGCGGGCTTGAAGAACAGTCCGGCGTCGGTGGCGCCCGGCAGCATCGGGTATTCCCCCAGCACCAGCTTCGCCGGCGGCTTCAGGTTATCGGAATATTTGTTGATGGTGGAGTTCCACATGTAGGTGCCGCCCCATTCACCCTGGATCCACGGCTTCATCTCGTACATGTTGCTCTTGCCGAACGAGGCATAGTAGCGGGTGTCCGGCATCACATGGTTGTCGATAAGCTTCTTATACATACCGAAGAAATCTGCCCACTGCGCTTTGCTGTAGGAAAATTTGCGCCCCTTCTCATCGATGGCCGGCTGATTGTATTTTTGCACCATATAAGAGTTGAGCAGCGCCAGCACGTCCTGGTGTTCGAGCACGACCGGGTAGTACTGTTTCCCGAGCTTGCTTTCGAAGGTTTTGCCCGCCGCCATAAGCTCATCCCAGGTTTTCGGGAAGGCGATGCCCGCCTTTTTCCACGCTTCGTCGTTAAAGTAGAAGACGCGGGCGGTGACGGAAATGGGAATACCGTTAAGCTTGCCGTTGACCGTGGTGGACTGCAGCTCTTTGGCATCGAACTGGCTGAGGTCGATCTCGTCTTTCAGGGTATTGAGATCGTAAAAGCCCTCGCCATTTTTCGAAAAGATCGGCAACCAGTTCCAGTTGGTCTGCATCACGTCAGGCTCAGTGCCGCCGGCAATCTGGGTGGTCAGGCGCGAAAGATGGCCGTCCCAGCCGGTGTATTCTGCTTTGACGTTAATGTCGGGATGTTGTTTGTGGAATTCCTCCAGCGCCTTGAGGGTGACCTGATGGCGGCCGTTGCCCCCCCACCAGGACATACGAAGGTCGACATCCTTCGCCATTGAAGGTAATGCGGTAAGGCCCAGAGTGGCGGAGATGACGGCGCTTAAAAGCACGTTTTTCATTTTAATACTCCAGTGTTCACAGAGAGAGGTTCTGTTCGGTTTTCGCGTCAAAGATGTGACACTTATTGAGATCAAATTTGAAATACACCTTGCGATGAAGGCCCTTCTCGAGCATGGGTTTCGCTTCATCGGACGGCACGCGGGCGGTCAGCTCATAATCAGCAACCTTCAGATAAACAAAGAATTCATGTCCCATGTTTTCCACACGTACCATTTCACCCGTGCAGGAACCCTCGGCAAAGGGTTCATCGGAGAGAGAGACAAACTCCGGGCGCACGCCAAAGAAAACCTGCTGATTCTTATGGGTCTCAACTTTGCTTTGCAGCAGGTCGTTGAGCGGCAGTCGCTGATCGCCCAGCGTCAGATGCAGGCGACCGTCGTGCTCAACCAGCTGGCTGGGGCGAATATTCATCTCCGGCGCGCCGATGAACCCGGCGACAAACATATTTTTCGGCTGGTGGTAGAGATTGTCTGGCGTATCAACCTGCATAATGTGGCCGAGCTTCATCACGCAGATGCGGTCGCCCATGGTCATCGCTTCCGTCTGATCGTGGGTGACGTAGACGGTGGTCGCCGGTTTGCCGGATTTTTTCAACTGCTTATGCAGATCGGAAATGCGGATCCGCATCGAGGCGCGCAGTTTGGCGTCAAGGTTGGAGAGCGGTTCGTCGAACAGGAAAACGTCCGGTTTTTTGACGATCGCCCGACCCACCGCCACGCGCTGCGCCTGGCCGCCGGAGAGCTGGCGCGGCAGGCGATCGAGCAGTTCTTCCAGTTCGAGAATTTTCGCCGCTTCTTCCACCTGTCTGTCGATTTGCGCCTTCGGCAGCTTGCTCAGCTTCAGGCCGAAGGCGAGGTTTTCGCGCACCGTCATATGCGGATAGAGGGCGTAGTTCTGGAACACCATCGCGATGCCACGTGATTTTGGCGCCAGGTTGTTGACGATTTTGTCCCCAATCCGCACCTCGCCGCCGCTGATGGTTTCCAGACCCGCCAGCATGCGCAGGGTGGTCGATTTGGCGCAGCCGGAGGGGCCGACGATCACCATAAATTCGCCATCGGCAATCTTCAGGTCGATACCATGCACCGCTTTAAACCCGTTGGAGTAAACTTTTTCCAGTTTGTTGAAAATGACTTCAGCCATGATATTTCCCTCTTAACCTTTGATTCCGCTGCTGGTCACGCCCTGCACGAAGTAGCGTTGAGCCAGGAAGAAGACAATGATGGACGGCAGAATGGAGATACTCGCCATTGCCAGAATTTCGTTCCACGGCGCGCCTTCCGTGACGTCGATGGACATTTTTAGCGCCAGCGCGATGGGATACTTATCGACGCTGTAGACGTAGATCAGCGGGCCGATAAAGTCGTTCATCGACCACATGAACTGGAACAGCGCCACCGAGATAATGGCCGGCTTGAGGATCGGCACGACCACGTACCACAGCACCTGGATGGAGTTGCAGCCGTCGATCTGCGCCGCCTCTTCCATATCGCGTGGGACGCCGCGCAGAAACTGGATCAGCATGAAGACAAAGAATCCCTGGGTGGCGAAGGCCAGCGGCAGGTACAGCGGCAGATAGCTGTTCAGCATCCCCATTTCACGGAACATCAGGTACTGCGGGATCAGCAGGACGGTGCTTGGCAGCAGCATGGTGGTGATGAGCGTTGCGAACCAGAACTTCTTCCACGGGATCTCAAAGCGTGCAAAGCCGTACGCCACGATGGTGGAGGAGATGATCGTTAACACCACCTTCGGGATCACATATTTAAAGGTGTTAAGCATATAGTGGCCGAAATGGTATTCGGTGCCGGTCTTCCAGCCATTGATAAACCCGTCCCAGGTCGCGTGGGCAGGCCACAGTCCGAGGGTGGTGAAGATCTCATGGTTCGGCTTGAACGAGGCGGAGAACATCCACGCCAGCGGGTAGAGCATCAGCAGGCCGACGAATATCAACACGACGTAGCGTACCACCCGACTCACCTTTTCCCGACGCAGCGTACGAGCGACCTCACGATCGGCGTTGCTCATTACCGGCGCCATCTGTTGAATATCAGCCATTTTTGCCTCCCTTATCGGCGGAGTAGAAGACCCAGTATTTCGATGACTTAAAGGCTATCGATGCAAAGACCGCGACGACGAGGAACAGCACCCATGCCAGCGCGGCGCCATAGCCCATGTCGAAGTACTTAAAGGCGGTATCGTAGATATAGAGTGAGAACAGGTAGGTGTAATAGGTCGGGCCGCCGCCGGTTATCACGTACGGGCCGGTAAACTCCTGGAACGCCTGGGTGGTCTGCATAATAAAGTTGAAGAAAATGACCGGGGTAATCAGCGGCACGGTGACCTTCATGAACATCTGCCACTTTGAGGCGCCGTCGATCATCGCCGCCTCATACTGCGACTGCGGAACGTTCTGCAGCGCGGCGAGGAAGATGACCATCGCGGAACCAAACTGCCAGACGCGCAGCAGGGTGACCGACATCAGCGCCAGCGAAGGCTCCCCCAGCCAGTTGACGGCATCAATGCCAAAGACGGCGAGGAAGCTATTCAGCAGGCCGTCAATGGCGAACAGGGCGCGCCACAGTACCGCAATAGCCACCGAGCTGCCGAGAATCGACGGAATGTAGTAGGCGGTACGGAAAAAGCCGATGCCGCGCAGTTTGAAATTGAGCACAAAAGCAATGCCGAGGGCGAAAGCCAGTTTTAAGGGAATAGTTAAAAAAACGTAGGCGAAGGTCACGCCCATCGATTTCCAGAACAGGCTGTCCTCGGTCAACATATAGCGATAGTTTTCGATGCCGTTAAATACCGGCGGGCTCATCAAGTCGTACTCAGTAAAACTGAGAAAGAAAGATGAAACAAAGGGAAAAGCGGTAAAGACGATCAGCCCGATGATATAGGGTGATATCCATGCCAATCCCAGCAGCTTGTTTTCATTCATACATACCTACCTGGCTTACGAGTTGTAATACGGATTCGGTGACGCGGCGCTGTCGGCCTTTTCGCCTGACAACGCAAAAATGTCTGAACGCTTCCTCTGATTAACATGTCCTTGTTAATGAATGGGTTAGTAATTAAGTGAGCCAGCAAGTGGCGTGCTGTCAGGCTCGCTTTTATGCTGCTCTATTTTTTATAAAACATCGTTTTAATTTCATTTTATTGCGATTTATTTCTGCGTCATGCAGATCAGGATGGAAATGTGATCAAAGTCGAAACGATGTTTCAAAAAGGTGAGGTGGTAAGCATTTTAGGGAGCTGAGGGAGCCTGAAAAGAATGAAGGTTCAGCGTTAACTGAGCGAAAAATATTATTACCAGGATAATGATTGCGACGGCATCTTTTTTAATGCCTGTGGTAACACGTAAACCGGGGGCGGTGAACGCCCCCATCATGGATCAGCGTGAGAGAAAATCTTCGCGGACCGGCGTGAAGGTATCGAGCAGCGTGCCGGGCTGCAGGCAGACGCAGCCGTGCATGATCCCTGGCTGCTTATACAACGTATCGCCGGCGCTGACGACGCGCGTCTCCTCGCCGATGGTGAATTCAAACTCACCGGAGAGCACATAGGTGAGCTGTTCGTGGGGATGGTTATGCATCGGGCCGACGGCGCCGGCGGCAAAATTCACCTCCACGGCCATCATTTTACCGTCGTGGGCCAGAATGCGGCGAGTTACGCCATTGCCGAGGTCTTCAAGGGTGGTGTCTTTATGGAAAATAAACATCGGGCGGTCCTGTTGTTAAAGTGAAACATTGTTTCACTTTAACTTATCCCACTCTTCATGAAAAAGAAATACGCGGCCAGAGAAGTGGAAAGTTGATCACAAGTTTGCTTCACTGGCAGAAACGACATAAGGAGCAGAAGATGAAAACCATTGGCCTGTTAGGCGGCATGAGCTGGGAGTCCACGATCCCCTATTATCGGTTGATCAATGAGGGCGTTAAGGCGCGACTGGGCGGCCTGCACTCTGCCAGCCTGGTGCTGCACAGCGTCGATTTTCACGACATCGAAGCCTGCCAGTCCGCCGGCGACTGGGATCGCGCCGGGGAGATCCTTGCTGAGGCCGCGGTCGGGCTGCAGCAGGCGGGGGCCGAAGGCATTGTCCTGTGCACCAACACTATGCATAAAGTCGCAGATGCCATCGCCGCCCGCTGCCAGGTTCCCTTCCTGCATATTGCCGATGCCACCGGACGGGCGATTGCCGCCAAAGGTCAGCGCCGGGTCGCGCTGCTGGGCACCCGCTATACCATGGAGCAGACCTTTTACCGCGGTCGTCTGCAGGAGCAGTTTGCCATCGAGACGCTGATCCCTGAGGCTGACGATCGGGCGCAGATCAATCAGATCATCTTCGACGAACTTTGTCTCGGCACCTTCAGCGAGGCGTCGCGGGATTATTATCTGCAGACGATCGCCGCCCTGGCGGAGCAGGGGGCGGAAGGGGTTATTTTCGGCTGTACGGAGATTGGCCTGCTGGTGCCTGCCGAGCTCAGCCCGCTGCCGGTCTTTGACACCGCGGCGATCCACGCGGAAGACGCGGTCAACTTTATGCTCTCTGCAGGACCGACGCCAGCGGCGTGAGGATCTGCGGCAGACTCTGCTGCAGGTGGGCAACAAAGGCGTCGACCAGCGCCGAGCGCGGGCGGTGGAGAGGGCGGATCAGGCTGACGGTAAACGGCACCTCGACGCTGAAGCGGCGCACCACCACGCCGCTATCGGCATAGTCCAGGGCGGTTAACGGATTCACCACCGAGATCCCGGCGCCGGCGCGCACCATGGCGCAGATCGAGGCCGCGCTGTGGGTTTCGACCACCATCCGCCGTTTAACCTGATGCTCAAGGAACAGGGCGTCGAGCAGCTGGCGATAGCTGTCGGTGCGCGACAGGCTGATGTAGTTTTCGCCCTGAAAATCGGCGGGGGTCAGCGTCGCCTGCGCCGCCAGCGGATGGCCGGCGGGCAGCACGCAGACTTCATTCAGCGTCAGCAGCGGGGTGCGTTCGGTGCCCGCGGGGGTATGCAGGGTCTCCGTCAGGCCAAGGTCATGGCGCTGGGCGGAGAGCCACTCCTCCAGCAGCGGCGACTCCTGGGGGACGATCTGCAGGCTGACCTCCGGGTAGCGAGTGAGAAACGGCGGCAACAGCAGCGGCAGAAAGGACTGGGAAAACACCGGCAGACAGGCGATCGACAGCTCGCCCTGGCGGAACTCGCGCAGGCTCTCGGCGGCGCTGACGATACGGTCCAGGCCATACCAGGAGCGCTGAACCTCCTCAAACAAACGCAGGCCCTGCACCGTCGGCTGCAGGCGACCGCGGGTCCGCTCAAACAGTTGCAGGCCGAGCACCTTCTCAAAGCGCGCCAGCTCGCGACTGACCGTGGGTTGCGAGGTGTGCAGCATCCGCGCCGCTTCGGTCAGGTTGCCGGTGGTCATCACCGCGTGAAAGATTTCGATATGACGCAAATTGACGGCTGGCATGCGGTCTCCGTGAGGCTCGGCTGGAACCATATCATTTTTGCATAGAGTCGCGATAAAACGATATTTTTTATTCGTCTGTCACTGTGGCGTAATCAGAAAAAACAGCGACCAACACACGCACTGCACCGGAGTTCTTATGCCACACTCGCTTTACGCCACCGATACTGACCTGACCGCGGACAACCTGCTGCGCCTGCCGGCGGAATTTGGCTGCCCGGTCTGGGTCTATGATGCGCAGATTATTCGCCGCCAGATAGCCCAGCTCAGCCAGTTCGACGTGGTGCGTTTTGCGCAAAAAGCCTGCTCTAACATTCATATTCTGCGTCTGATGCGTGAGCAGGGGGTGAAGGTGGACTCGGTGTCGCTGGGGGAGATCGAGCGGGCGCTGGCGGCAGGCTACGATCCGCAGCAGAATCCCGAGGATATCGTCTTCACCGCCGATCTGATCGACGACGCCACCCTCGATCGGGTGAAGGCGTTACAGATCCCGGTGAACGCCGGCTCGATCGACATGCTGAGCCAGCTGGGCGAGGTGTCGCCGGGCCATCGCGTCTGGCTGCGCGTCAACCCGGGCTTTGGCCACGGCCACAGCCAGAAAACCAATACCGGCGGTGAGAATAGCAAGCATGGCATCTGGTACAGCCACCTGCCGGCGGCGCTGGAAGTGATGCGTCGCTATCAGCTGCAGCTGGTCGGGATCCATATGCATATCGGCTCTGGCGTTGACTATGGTCACCTGGAGCAGGTGTGCGGCGCGATGGTGCGCCAGGTCGTCGACTTTGGCCAGGATCTGCAGGCCATCTCCGCCGGCGGCGGTCTGTCGATTCCTTACCGCGAAGGTGAAGAGGCCATCGACACCGCCCACTATTATGGCCTGTGGAACCGCGCCCGGGAGCAGATCGCGGCCCATCTGGGGCACTCGGTGAAACTGGAGATTGAGCCAGGACGCTTCCTGGTGGCCGAGTCCGGCGTGCTGGTGTCGCAGGTGCGCAGCGTGAAAGAGATGGGCAGCCGTCACTTTGTGCTGATTGACGCCGGCTTTAACGACCTGATGCGCCCGGCGATGTACGGCAGCTATCACCATATCACCGCTCTGGCGGCGGATGGTCGCGATCTCAGCGCCGCGTCGCAGGTGGAAACCGTGGTGGCCGGGCCGCTGTGCGAATCCGGGGACGTCTTTACCCAGCAGGAAGGGGGCAAAGTCGAGACCCGCCTGCTGCCGGCGGTGGTGCCTGGGGACTATCTGGTGCTCCATGACACCGGCGCCTACGGGGCTTCGATGTCATCCAACTATAACAGCCGTCCGCTGCTGCCGGAGGTGCTGTTTGATGGCGGCAAGGCACGGCTGATCCGCCGTCGCCAGACCATTCAGGAGCTGCTGGCCTTAGAGCTTATTTAAAAAAGGTCCCGTCGTTACCGACTCGCGCAACACCAGCGTGCCGGTAAACGGCGGGATCGTTTCTATCGGCTGCTGGTTAGCAAGCTTGATCGCCTGATCGATAGCCGTGGTGATCATGTTGTCGATCGGCAGATAGACCGTCGACAGCCCCGGCTCCAGCCATTTCGCGCTTGGCGCATCGTCGAAGCCAAACAGCGACACATCCTGCGGAATACGCAGCCCCGCCTGATGCAGCGCCTTTGACGCCCCCAGCGCCATATCATCGTTACAGGAAAACAGCGCGCTGAAGCGGGCTTTCTCGTCCAGCAGTTCCCGGCACAGTTCGTAGCCGCGGGTCATCGTCGAGTCCCCGTACTTCACCCGGCTCGGATCCCACTCAATACCATGTTTTATCAGCGCGTTGCGGTAGCCCTGCAGGCGAGCCTGGCCGGTAGGGGTGTGCATCGGGACGGTCATGCAGGCGATATCGCGGTGGCCCTGGGTAATCAGATACTCCACGGCCTGAAAGGCGGCTTCCTGCTGCTCGAAGAACACGCAGCGTTCGCGGGCCTGCGCCACATCGCGGTTAATCACCACCAGCGGCATGGCGATCGAATTAATCAGCGACATGATCGCCTTCTCACTCATGTGCCGGGTATAGAGGATGATCGCATCGCATTGCCGGTCGGCGAGCATCTGCACCGCTTCCTCTTCGCGCTCCGGCGTATCATGGCCGTCAGTGACGATAAGCTGCTTTCCCCAGGCTTCCGTCTGGCGTGACGCCTGCTGCAGCAGACGGCCAAAGTAGAAGCCGTCGAAGGTGGAGACGACCAGCCCAATACTATTGCTGGTCTGATTGGCCAGCGAGCGTGCGAGAAAATTCGGCCGGTAGCCCAGCTCTTCCATCGCTTTAAAGACTTGTTGGCGGGTGCTCTCTTTCACCTGACCTGTGCCGTTCAACACGCGGGAAACCGTCGCTTTCGAGACGCCTGCGCGAATTGAGACATCCAGCATTGTAGCCATTCATCGATTCCTGATTTCACGTGGTAAAGCGCAGTTTATCACAGACCGAAAAGGGACATATCGACGGGGCGGGGCGGAAAAACCATCGCGATCACGCTTTTGGCAGGAACTGACGAGCCGGCATAGTCTGGTATGCCAATGTCGATTCTATCGGATATTTGGGATACCACAGTGCGCGTTGCGAGCGCTGTCACAGAACTATTTTTGCCTGGCGACTATGTTTTGGTATGCCAAAAGTCTCTGGCTGTTCACCTGGCCGCAATAAGCCCTTTACTCTGAGGTACTCTTTTATGGCATTACAGGACAAACTGATCGACGCGCTGGGGCGTTTCGCGACGACATTCAACAGCTATCGCTACATTATGGCGATCAAATCGGCGTTTATTACTCTGATGCCGGTGATCATCGTCGGGGCCTTTTCGGTACTGATCTCCAATATGGTGCTGGATCCGAAGAATGGGCTCGCCAGCTTTTCCTCGCTCTCCTTTCTTGCGGCGCTGAAGCCGATCACCAGCGCGCTTAACTACGCCACGCTCAACTTCCTCAATATCGGCGCCGTGTTTCTGATCGGTATTGAGCTGGGGCGGATCAACGGCATCAAAAGCCTGTTTCCCGGCCTGCTGGCGGTGATCTGCTTTATCTGCGTCACGCCGACGACGGTGGAGATGATGGTCGATGGCCAGATGCACGTGGTGAAAGATGTCCTGCTGCGCCAGTTCTCCGATACCCGCAGCCTGTTCCTCGGGATGTTCATCGCCATTCTGTCAGTGGAGATTTACTGCTGGCTGGAGGGGCGCAAGGGACTGAAAATTAAAATGCCGGATACCGTGCCGCCGAACGTTTCCGCCTCTTTTTCGGCACTGATCCCGGCGATCATCACCACCACCGCGATCGCCACCCTGGGTTTTCTCTTTCACCAACTGACGGGAATGTATCTGTACGATGCGGTCTACCAGGTGGTGCAGCAGCCGCTGGAGCGGGTGGTGCAGAGCCTGCCGGGGATCCTGCTGCTGATGTTCGTCGCCCAGCTGTTCTGGGTGATCGGCATTCACGGCAACCAGATGATCAAGCCGATCCGCGAGCCGCTGCTTCTGGGGGCGATCACCGTCAATATGAGCGCTTTTGAGCAGGGAAAAGAGGTACCGAACATTATCACGATGCCCTTCTGGGACGTCTACATGAGCATCGGCGGCTCGGGGCTGACCATCGGCCTGCTGATTGCGGTGATGATCGCCACGAAGCGTAAAGAGATGAAAGAGATCGCCAAGCTGTCGATAGGCCCGGGGCTGTTCAATATTAACGAGCCGGTGATCTTCGGGATGCCGATCATGCTCAACCCGATCCTCGCTATCCCGTTTATCATCACCCCGCTGGTGACCGGCAGCATCGGCTATTTCGCCACCCTGACCGGCTTCGCCGGCAAGGCGGTAGTGATGGTGCCCTGGACCACGCCGCCGCTGATCAACGCCTGGCTCTCCACCGCCGGCTCGATGGGGGCGGTGGTGACCCAGCTTATCTGCATCGTGACCGCGGTGCTTATCTATCTGCCTTTCGTCAAAATCGCCTCCCGCCGTGCCGATGCCGCACAGCGTCAGGCCGACAATCAACAGACCGCCAACCCTGTCTGAGGAGCCTATGACTACCGTACGGATGACCATTCCCGATGATTTTATCCTTGGCGCGGCGGCTTCCGCCTGGCAGACCGAGGGCTGGAGCGGGAAAAAACCGGGGCAGGACTCCTGGCCCGATCTCTGGTACAAAAACGACCGCCACGTCTGGCATAACGGCTATGGCCCGGCGGTGGCCACCGATTTTATCAACCGCTTTCAGGAAGATGTGCAGTTGATGAAGCTGGCCGGGCTGACCCACTACCGCACCTCAATCAACTGGTCGCGCTTTCTGACCGACTATGAAAACGTCACGGTGGATGAGGAGTATGCGGCCTATTACGACCAGCTGTTCGATGCGCTGCTGGCCAACGGCATCACGCCGATGATCTGCCTTGAGCATTATGAATTGCCCGGCTATCTGCTGGAAAAGTATGGCGGCTGGGGGTCGAAAACGGTGGTCGAGCTGTTTGTGCGCTACGCGGAGCAGGTCTTTGCCCGCTACCACCCGAAGGTGACCCGCTGGTTTACCTTTAATGAGCCAATTGTGGTACAGACCCGGGTCTATCTGGATGCCCTGCGCTGGCCCTATGAGCAGAACACCAGCACCTGGATGCAGTGGAACTATCATAAGGTGCTGGCGACCGCCAGCGTCGTGAAGCGGTTTCGCGAGCTCGGCTATCCCGGGACCGTCGGCTGCATCCTCAATCCGGAGGTGACCTACCCACGCTCACGCGCCCCCCATGACCTGCGCGCGGCGGAGATCTACGATCTGTTCTACAACCGCATGTTCCTCGACCCGCTGGTGCACGGGGTCTGGCCGCCGGAGCTTCTTGCACTGCTCGAACAGCATCAGGTGACGTGGGGCACCAGCGCGGAGGATCTGGCGATTATCCGCGAGCACACCGTCGATGAGCTGGGGATTAATCTTTACTACCCGCACCGGGTCAAAGCCCCGTCGCGGGCCTGGCATCCGCATACCCCGTTTCATCCGGCCTGGTATTATGAGCCGTTTGAGCTGCCCGGCCGGCGAATGAACGCCTCCCGCGGCTGGGAAATCTACCCGCAAATCATCTTTGATATGGCGATGCGGATAAAAAATGACTATCGCAACATCCCCTGGTTCGTGGCGGAGAGTGGGATGGGGGTGGAAAACGAAGGCCAGTTCCGTAACCGCGAAGGCACCATCGATGACAGTTACCGCATCCGTTTTATCAGCGAACATCTGTGGCACACCCTGCGCGCCCGCGAGGCAGGGGCCAACTGCCAGGGCTATATGCTGTGGGCGTTTACCGACAACGTGTCGCCGATGAACGCCTTTAAAAACCGCTACGGGCTTATCGAAATCGACCTGCAAAACCATCGCGCCCGGCGACCCAAAGCCTCGGCGCACTGGTTTCGTCAGCTGGGCGAACGGCGTGAACTGGTGCTGGATATCGATGATGAATACCGCTAGCCGGGGGCAATATTTGCTAAGATAGCGGCGTATTTGACTCGCAGGCATGTAACGCACAGGTGATTTTGTGGAAAAAGCGATAATTCCGCCGGAAAAGAAGCCCTATCAGGAGATTGGTGATGACTTACGCGCCCAGATCGCGCAGGGGCGCTACCCGGTCGGGTCGCGTTTGCCGCCGGAACGTCATATTGCCGAAACCTACGGCGTCAGCCGGACCATCGTGCGCGAAGCGCTGCTGATGCTGGAGCTGCAGGGGACGGTGGATATTCGTCAGGGATCCGGGGTGTACGTCATGCGTATTCCCCACGAGAACGACAGTGAAGAGGAGCAACTGCTCAGCAGCGACGTCGGTCCGTTTGAAATTCTGCAGGCGCGCCAGCTGCTGGAGAGCAATATCGCCGCCTTTGCCGCGAAAATGGCCACCCGCGCCGATATCGACAATCTGAAGCGGATTGTCGAGCAGGAGCAGCGGGCTATCGCCCTCAACGACACCGCGCAGGATAACGCTCGTCTGTTCCATCTGGTGCTGGCCGGGGCGACGCAGAACCAGATGCTGCTGGCGACGGTGGAGCGGATCTGGCTGCAGATGGACAGCAGCCCACTGTGGCAGCAGTTCAATGTGCATATTGCCAGCCGCGCCTGGCGGCTGAAGTGGCTCGGTGACCGACAGACGCTGCTCGCCGCGCTGCGGCGTCGCGATGTGATGGGCGCCTGGCAGGCGATGTGGCAGCATCTGGAAAACGTCAAAAACAGTCTGCTGGAGCTGTCCGATGAAGACGCCCCCGACTTTGACGGCTATCTGTTCGACTCGGTGCCGATTTTTCAGGGGAAGCTGGTATGACGATCCTGCCGCTGTACGCTGCGCCGCAGTACGCCCCGCAGGTAACCGACTGGCTGTGGCACGCCTTTGGCGGCGAGACGCTGCCGCGGGAGTTTTTCGCCAGCATTGTGCAGCATAGCCAGACGGCGGAGGCGCTGCCATTGACCTTTATTGCCGTGGAAGGCGAGCAGTTGCTCGGCACGATTGGCCTCTGGCGCTGCGACTTGATCAGCCGCCAGGATCTGTTTCCCTGGCTGGCGTCGCTGTACGTCGCGCCCGCCGCCCGCGGTCAGGGGCTGGCCGGAAAACTGCAGCGGCATGTGATCGATTATGCCCGCCGCGCGGGCTTTCGGGAGCTCTATCTCTACTCCGCCTGCCGGGATTTCTATGAACGCTTCGGCTGGCGCTACATCGGCGAGGGGCTGGATTACCCGGCCACCGCCGTGCATCTCTATCGCTACGATTTATCGCCTTCCAGCGGGGCGACCACCGAGTGACGGCGCACCAGCGTCGGGCTGAACAGGTGGGTGATCTCCGGAGCCGGGCGGTACTCCGCCAGGGCTAAGGCCAGCTCGGCCGCCTGGGTCGCCATGGTGACGATCGGGTAGCGGACAGTGGTCAGCCGCGGACGGACATAGCGCGAAATCAGGACATCGTCGAAGCCAATCAGCGAAATTTCCCGCGGGACGTCGATGCCGTTGTCGTTGAGTACGCCCATCGCGCCGGCGGCCATCGAGTCGTTATAGCAGGCGACGGCGCTAAAGTGGCGGCCGCGGCCAAGCAGTTCGGTCATTGCCAGTTCGCCGCCGCTTTCATCCGGTTCAGCAAAGGCGACCAGCCGGTCATTGCACGGCAGGCCGCTCTCTTCCAGCGCCGCGTAGTACCCCTGCAGTCGATCTTCCGCATCGGAGATATGGTGGTTTGAGCACAGATAGCCGATACGCGTGTGCCCCTGCTGGATCAAATGACGGGTCGCCAGCCAGGCGCCATAGCGGTCGTCCAGCGCCACGCAGCGGGTTTCGTACCCGGGCAGGATGCGGTTGATCAGCACCATGCCGGGGATCTGCTTCATTAACCCCGCCAGTTCCTCATCGGGGATCATTTTGGCGTGCACCACCAGCGCCGCGCAGCGGTGGCGGATCAACTGCTCTATCGCCTGGCGTTCCTTCTGCACGTTGTGGTAGCCATTGCCAATCAGCAAAAAGTTGCCGGTGCGGTAAGCCACCTGTTCGACGGCTTTGACCATCGCGCCGAAGAAGGGGTCGGAGACATCACCCACCACCAGGCCGACGGTTTCCGTTGACTGCTGGGCCAGGGCCCGGGCGTTCGCATTGGGATGATAGTTCAGGGTTTCCATCGCCGCGCCCACGGACTGACGCGAGGCTTCGCTGGCTTTGGGAGAGTTATTGATGACGCGGGAGACGGTAGCGACGGAGACTCCTGCGAGTCGGGCTACATCCTTAATTGTCGCCATACCATGCCTTTTATAGGGTAAGCGTTTACATACTGCTATGTTACGGGAAAGAGCGGCAGATTCAAGGCGCGGCGGCGAAGGAATGGCGCAAATGTGATTCAGACCGGGCTTATGGGTAACCTGGTTACATTGACGTCATCGCTAATTGAAACCGACGCAGGGAAATACAAACCTTTGCTTACACTTTGCGATGCGCTGTTGCGAATGTTCGCTGGTTTGTTCGCGGATCCGGTTGATATTCTGGCTATCCCAGAGGTATTGATAGGTGGAGTCAACGTCACGTTGACCACTTTACTTACACCAGCCTGCGCAGATGCGCAGGTTTTTTTTTGCCCGCTATCGGCGTTGTTACAGATAGCGAAAATCGTAATACCTGGTTGCACTTAGGCTCACTCCCTTGCGTTTTCCCGCTGGCCCGTTACGGTCGAAAAACGCGACAATCGAGATCCCAGAGGTATTGATAGGTGAGTTTCTTAGGTACGCTCTTCGTACTGAACGTCTTACACCGACCTGCGCGGATGCGCAGGTTTTTTTTATTCCGAAAATCTCCCCGCTGCACTGCTTTCCCATGCCTTCTCGTGTAACCTGCTTTGACTCATCACCGGTCACATGGAGTTGTTATGCTTTTGGGATTTTTCAGACTGCTGTTCAAGGGGTTATACCGGGTCAGACTGACCGGCGACACGCAGGCTTTATACCAGCAAAAGGTCTTAATTACCCCGAACCACGTCTCTTTCCTCGACGGCATTCTGCTGGCGCTGTTTTTGCCGGTCCGACCGGTTTTTGCGGTCTATACCTCAATCAGCCAGCGCTGGTTTATGCGCGCGCTGACGCCGATTATCGATTTTGTACCGCTGGACCCGACCAAACCGATGTCGATCAAACATCTGGTGCGGCTGATTGAGCAGGGGCGGCCGGTGGTTATCTTCCCGGAAGGGCGAATTTCGGTTAGCGGCTCGCTGATGAAAATTTATGACGGCGCCGCCTTTGTCGCCGCCAAATCGCAGGCGACCATCGTGCCGCTACGCATTGACGGCGCCGAACTGACGCCCTTCAGCCGGCTGAAGGGGCTGGTGAAGCGTCGCCTGTTCCCGCGTATTCAGCTGCATCTGCTGCCGCCCACCCATCTGCCGATGCCCGAGGCGCCGCGCGCCCGCGACCGGCGGAAAATCGCCGGGGAAATGCTGCATCAAATCATGATGGAAGCCCGGATGGCAGTGCGTCCGCGGGAAACCCTGTATGAATCGCTGCTGGCGGCACAGGACCGCTTCGGCGCGCGCAAACCCTGCGTGGAGGATATCAACTTCCAGCCGGATACCTATCGCAAGCTGCTGACCAAAACCCTGTTTGTCGCCCGCATTCTGGAAAAATACAGCCAGCGGGGCGAAAAGATTGGCCTGATGCTGCCTAACGCCGGCATCAGCGCGGCGGTGATTTTCGGCGCTATCGCCCGCGGGCGTATTCCGGCGATGATGAACTATACCGCCGGGGTGAAAGGGCTTAGCAGCGCGATAGCCGCCGCGGAAATCAACACTATTTTTACCTCACGCACCTTCCTCGATAAAGGCAAACTCTGGCATCTGCCGGAGCAGCTGACCCAGGTGCGCTGGGTATTCCTCGAAGATCTTAAAGGTGATATCACCCTCGCTGACAAACTATGGATTTTCGGACATCTGCTGGCGCCGCGTCTGGCGCAGGTTAAGCAGCAGCCGGAAGACGCGGCGATGATCCTCTTCACCTCCGGCTCGGAGGGCAATCCAAAAGGGGTGGTGCACAGCCATAAGAGCCTGCTGGCCAACGTCGAGCAGATCAAAACCATCGCCGACTTTACCGCCAACGACCGCTTTATGTCGGCGCTGCCGCTGTTCCACTCCTTTGGCCTCACCGTCGGCCTGTTGACGCCGCTGTTTACCGGGGCAGAAGTGTTTCTCTATCCCAGCCCGCTGCACTATCGCGTGGTGCCGGAGCTGGTCTACGATCGCAACTGCACGGTGCTGTTCGGTACCTCGACCTTCCTCGCCAACTATGCCCGCTTCGCTAATCCGTATGATTTCTACCGCCTGCGCTATGTGGTCGCCGGGGCGGAGAAACTGCAGGAGAGCACCAAACAGCTGTGGCAGGATAAATTCGGCCTGCGCATTCTCGAAGGCTATGGCGTGACTGAGTGCGCGCCGGTGGTATCGATTAACGTACCGATGGCGGCGAAGGTCGGCACCGTGGGCCGTATCCTGCCGGGGATGGACGCCCGCCTGCTGGCGATGCCAGGCATTGAGCAAGGGGGGCGACTGCAGCTAAAAGGGCCGAACATCATGAAAGGCTACCTGCGGGTGGAAAACCCCGGGGTGCTGGAAGCGCCAGCGGCGGAAAACCAGCACGGCGAGAAGGAAGCGGGCTGGTATGACACCGGCGATATCGTCACCTTCGACGAGCAGGGCTATGTTCGCATTCAGGGCCGCGCTAAGCGCTTTGCCAAAATCGCCGGCGAGATGATCTCCCTCGAGATGGTGGAACAGGTGGCCCTCGGCGCGTCGCCGGACAAAATGCACGCCACGGCGATTAAGCAGGACGCCAGCAAAGGTGAGGCGCTGGTGCTCTTTACCACCGATAATGAACTGACTCGCGAAGCCCTGCTGCGCTACGCTCGCCAGCACGGAGTACCGGAGCTGGCGGTACCGCGAGATATACGCTGGCTGAAGCAACTGCCGGTGCTGGGCAGCGGCAAGCCAGACTATGTCACCCTGAAAAACATGGTCGACGAGGCGGAAACAACCCATGAGTGAGTCAGTACATACTAACCCTTCGCTGTACTCGAAAGGGATGCTGGCGGTGATCTGCGCCCAGTTCCTGTCGGCCTTCGGCGACAATGCGCTTCTCTTCGCCACCCTGGCGCTGATGAAGCAGCTCTATTATCCGGAGTGGAGCCAGCCGGTCCTGCAGATGTTGTTTGTGGGCGCTTACATTCTTTTTGCTCCTTTTGTCGGCCAGTTTGCCGATAGCTTTGCCAAAGGCCGGGTGATGATGGTGGCCAACGGTCTGAAGCTGCTCGGCGCCGGCTGCATCTGCTTCGGTGTCAATCCGTTTATCGGCTATACGCTGGTGGGGATTGGCGCCGCCGCCTATTCGCCGGCCAAGTACGGCATTCTCGGCGAACTGACTACCGGCGATAAGTTAGTGAAAGCTAACGGACTGATGGAGTCCTCGACCATCGCGGCGATCCTGCTGGGCTCCATGGCCGGCGGGATCCTCGCCGACTGGCACGTGCTGGCGGCGCTGATCGTCTGCGCGCTGGTCTACGGCGGGGCGGTAGTGGCAAACCTGTGGATACCCAGGCTGCCGGCGGCGCGCCCGGGGCAGTCGTGGCGTTTTAAGCCAATGACGCACAGCTTCTTCAGCGCCTGCCGCACGCTGTGGCGCAACGGCGAAACCCGCTTTTCGCTGATGGGGACCAGCCTGTTCTGGGGCGCTGGCGTGACCCTGCGCTTCCTGCTGGTGATCTGGGTGCCGGTGGCGCTGGGCATTACCAGCAACGCCATGCCTACCTATCTTAATGCGATGGTGGCGGTCGGGATTGTGTTGGGGGCCGGGGCGGCGGCGAAGCTGGTGACCCTGGAGACGGTATCGCGCTGTATGCCGGCGGGAATATTGATCGGTATCGCGGTGATGGCCTTTGCGGTGCAGCAGTCGCTGCTGCCGGCGTTCGGTCTGCTGTTACTGCTCGGGGTGTTCGGCGGGTTCTTTATCGTACCGTTGAACGCGCTGCTGCAGGAGCGTGGGAAACATTCGGTCGGGGCAGGTAACGCCATTGCGGTACAGAACCTGGGCGAAAACGTGGCGATGCTGCTGATGCTGGGGCTCTATTCCCTGGCGGTGAGCGTGGGCGTTCCGCCGGTCGCCGTGGGGATAGGGTTTGGCGCGGTCTTTGCCGTGGCCATCGCCGCGCTGTGGGTCTGGGGGCGGCGTAAATAACCTCCCGGCTTGCGCTGCGCTTAACCGGGCGACGGGTTCATCAATGTCTGCTCTTCGGTAGCCCGGGTGGTGGCGTATACGCCGCTACCCGGGGCTTTGCTTTCTTACGGTGCCGGGTAGGTATAAACCTGATGCACCGCCTCAATCTCCGCTAATACCTCTTCACTCAGTTCAAGCTGCAAACTTTCCACGTTGGCCTGCAGCTGCGCCATGGTCGTCGCCCCCAGCAGGGTGCTGGCGACAAATGGCTGCCGACGCACAAAGGCCAGCGCCATTTGCGTCGGATCGAGGCCGTGGCGTTTGGCGATATCCACATAGGCCGCTACCGCTTTCTGCGACTGCTCGCTGCTGTAGCGCGTAAAGCGGCTGAACAGCGTGTTACGCGCCCCCGCCGGCTTCGCGCCGTTGAGATACTTGCCGGTCAGTGTGCCGAAAGCCAGGCAGGAGTAGGCCAGCAGCTCCACGCCTTCGAACTGACTCACTTCCGCGAGGCCGACTTCAAAGCTGCGGTTCAGCAGGCTGTAAGGATTCTGAATGGTCACGATCCGCGGCAGGTCGTGCTTATCCGCCAGGTGCAGATAACGCATCACGCCGAAGGCGGTTTCGTTCGACACGCCGATGTAGCGGATCTTCCCGGCGCGCTGGAACTCGGTCAGCGCTTCGAGGGTATCCAGCAGGGTCACGGCGGGCGCGGCATCAGCCCAGGTATAGCCCAGCTTGCCAAAGCAGTTGGTTGGGCGCTGCGGCCAGTGTACCTGGTACAGGTCGAGGTAATCGGTCTGCAGCCGCTTCAGGCTGGCGTGCAGCGCCTCGCGGATATTTTTGCGGTCCAGGACGTGATTGGGCCGAATGCTGCTGTCGTTATTGCGCGCGGGCCCGCTAACTTTGGAGGCCAGCACCAGCTTTTCGCGATTGCCGCGTTTCGCCAGCCAGTTGCCGACGTAGGTTTCAGTCAGCCCCTGAGTTTCCGGGCGCGGCGGGACGGGGTACATTTCGGCGACATCGATCAGATTGATGCCGTTGGCAACCGCATAGTCGAGCTGCTGATGGGCATCAGCTTCGCTGTTCTGCTCGCCAAAGGTCATGGTCCCCAGCCCGAGGGTGCTGATTTCAAGTGAACTGTGTGGGATACGGTGATACAGCATAGCCAGCTTCCTTTTTATTTATAAGGTCAGGCATTCCCCGACAAAGGAGTATCAACATGGCAGAGGGTGAGAAAAAGAGGAAGTAAAAAATCAAAAAAGCCGGGTGACGAGGAGGGGCGGTGGGTGGAACCCGCGGCGTCCTGGTGTGTCCCGACTCTTCTCAAAAGACTGGTTGTCGGTAAGCGCAGCGTCAACAGAGGCTGGGGCCGACGGGGAAAGATTAACGCTTAATGATTTGCGAAACGTCGTCACGATTGATCTGCATTTTATTACCCTGCTGATCTTCGTAACTGATTAAACCGGTATCGTCATCCACGGTAGGTTTACCGTCGGTCAGGATCATTCGCCCATCTTTGGTCGCCATGACGTAATCGCTGCTGCAACCGGAAACCGAGAACGCCAGTCCTACGGCGGAAATCAATACTGCCCATTTTTTCATCGTCATCACCTCTTGAGTAGCTGCACCCCATACCCGTCTATTAATAGCCTGATTTGTGAGACATAAAAAGCAGTAAAGTCTGAAAAAGGGTTGCAGCCTGTGACCAGGCTGCAATTTTGTGGTTTACAGCGGGTTTTTCTTATTACGCAGCAGGTTAAGGCTCTCCACCGCAATAGAGAAGAACATGGCGAAATAGATGTATCCCTTCGGCACATGAACGTCGAAACTTTCCAGCATCAGGGTAAAGCCGACGAGGATCAGAAACGACAGCGCCAGCATTTTCACCGAAGGATGGCGGTCAACAAAATCGCCGATAGGTCGCGCGGCGAACATCATCACCCCCACCGCAATCACCACCGCCGCCATCATGATGAACAGATGATCCGACAGGCCGACGGCGGTGATCACTGAATCGAGGCTAAAGATGATATCCAGCAGCATGATCTGCACGATAGCGCCGAGAAAGGAGTGGACGTTGGTCTTCAGCCCCTCTTCTTCACCTTCGATAGATTCATGGATCTCTTTACTGGCTTTCCAGATAAGGAATAGCCCACCGAGCAGCAAGATCAGGTCGCGAAACGAAATCTCCTGACCGAGGACGGTGAAGAGCGGGTTGGTCAGTTTCACTACCCAGGCGATAGAGGCCAGCAGCGCCAGGCGCATGACCATCGCGCCCATCAAACCGATCCGTCGCGCGTGGGCGCGCTGGGCGGTGGGGAGCTTGGCCACGACCAGAGAGAGAAAAATAATATTATCGATCCCGAGCACGATCTCCAGCAGCGTCAACGTGCCCAGCGCCAGCCAGGCGTTAGGATCGGTTATCCATGCAAATAACATTGTTCAAAGTCCTGCAAAATAGAAAGCAGCAATTATATGCAAGCCCTAACGCAGAACAAAAAATTAATCGTGTTGTAACAAGAAATGGCGGGCGAGCAGGGCGGCGGTAAAATTCTTTTTCAGGTAAAAGCCGCGCGGCAGCGTCAGGATCGTCTCCCCGTGCGCGCCGATGGCCTCGGTCAGCGCCTTGCTGTTGGCGGCTTTCGGTCTTAACTGCAGCACCTCGCCGTGGCGGGCGGTAATGCGCTCAACTTCGCCCAGAACAATGAGATCCATCAGCTCCTCCCAGTCCATGCGCAGCTGGCGCTCCTCGTCTTCGTCCGGACTCCAGAGCAGTGGTGCGCCGACGCGCCGCGTCGCCAGCGGAATGGTGCGCTCACCCTCCACCGGGATCCACAGGACGCGCTGCAGCTTATGCCGCACATGGCTGCTCTCCCAGGTGACGCCGCTATTGCCGGTTAACGGGGCGACACAGACGAAGGTGGTCTCCAGCGGACGCCCCCGGCTGTCGATGGGGATCGTTTTGAGCTCGACCCCCAGCGCGGCGAAATCCTGCTCGGGTTTACTGCCTGCGCTGGCGCCCAGCCACAGCTCCAGCAGAATGCCCGTCCAGCCTTTATCGCGTTTCAGATCGCGCGGAATGGGGATCCCGGCCAGCGCCGCCAGCTCGCCCAGCGAATAGCCAGCCAGCTGACGGGCCTGGGCCAGCAACTGTTCCTGACTTTGCGGCGGCGAGGAGAGAGGGGCGATAGTGGGCATAGGGCGCTACCTTTGGCTAAAAAATGAGCGCTATTTTTGCGCGTTGTGGATAGAGTTTACCGTTTTCTGAGTAACTATACCAATGTCATGATTTATATGAGTTTTTAAACTTATTGCGCCGCGGGTGAAAACCGTGAAAACAGGTTTTCCAGAACTGGTCACTGACAATAAACAGGATCTTACACCATGTTATCCACAGAAAATTGGGATAACTGGGGAAAAGCCTCACTACTGGTTCGATTTACAGCCTTGACGTGCGACGAAAATCGAAATTTTAGAGAAAACCTGCCCGCGGTCTGCGCGTAATCTGTGGATAAAATCGACATTGCTCGATCTTTCATCAGTCAGCGGATCGCATATGTGATGATCGTCACGTTACGTTGTAATAAATGAAAGGAATATATTCTAACTTGATGAATATGCTATCATTATTTTAAGGTGTTAGCGGTGCGATGTTCAGATTACTCCGGGTTTTCCCGGGGTAATTCCGTACTTCTTCACAACTCTATCCACAGAAAAAGTGAATAAAATAGGGCCTAAGCCGCATTCGTTGTTTATAACTCTGGCCATTACTGTGAGTTATTCAAATGTTATCCGTTCTCAGTGTGCGAACAGAGTGGTTTACCGTTTCCGGCGAGTGTGAAACAATCATTCACATTGAAGCTTATCTTGAGGTAGTCCGGTGATTGATGACGATGGCTACCGCCCAAATGTCGGTATTGTAATCTGTAATCGTCAGGGCCAGGTCATGTGGGCCCGGCGCTATGGTCAGCACTCGTGGCAGTTCCCGCAAGGGGGCATAAATCCAGGAGAATCCGCAGAGCAGGCGATGTATCGGGAATTGTTTGAAGAGGTCGGGTTAAGCCGTAAAGATGTGCGGATCCTTGCCTCAACCCGTAACTGGCTGCGTTACAAGTTGCCTAAACGTTTGGTGCGTTGGGACACAAAGCCGGTTTGTATCGGCCAGAAACAAAAGTGGTTTCTTTTGCAGTTGATCGGCAACGATGCGGACATCAATATGCAAACCAGCAGTACACCAGAATTTGATGGTTGGCGCTGGGTGAGTTACTGGTACCCGGTCCGCCAGGTGGTGTCGTTCAAGCGCGACGTCTACCGCCGGGTGATGAAAGAGTTCGCCAGCGTGACCATGTCGCTGGCGGAGAGTGCACCTAAGCCGCAAAGCGCGCCTGCTTATCGACGTAAAAGAGGTTAAGCCACGCACATTATGCTCACTCGGTTGCGAGAAATAGTCGAGAAGGTCGCGAGTGCGCCGCGTTTAAACGAGGCGCTGGATATTCTGGTGACGGATGTCTGCCAGGCGATGGAGACGGAAGTCTGCTCGGTTTACCTGGCTGACAATGACCGACGCTGCTATTACCTGATGGCCACCCGCGGGTTAAAAAAACCTCGCGGGCGCACCGTTGCGCTGGCGTTCGATGAAGGCCTGGTGGGTCTGGTTGGCCGCCTGGCGGAGCCCATCAACCTCGCCGATGCGCAAAAACACCCCAGCTTCAAATATATCCCTGCCGTCAAAGAGGACCGCTTCCGCGCCTTCCTTGGCGTGCCGATCATTCAGCGCCGCCAGCTGTTGGGCGTGCTGGTGGTCCAGCAGCGCGAGCTGCGTCAGTTTGATGAAAGCGAAGAGTCTTTCCTCGTCACCCTCGCCACCCAGATGGCGGCGATCCTCTCCCAGTCCCAGCTGAACGCCCTGTTCGGCCAGTATCGTCAGACGCGCATTCGCGCCCTCCCGGCCTCTTCCGGGGTGGCGATCGCCGAGGGCTGGATGGACGTCAGCCTGCCGCTGATGGAGCAGGTGTATGAAGCCTCGACGCTGGACACCGCCTCGGAACGCGAACGCCTGACCGGCGCGCTGGAAGAGGCGGCTAACGAATTTCGTCGCTACAGCAAACGCTATGCTGCCGGCGCGCAAAAAGAGACGGCGGCGATCTTCGATCTCTACTCGCACCTTCTCTCCGACGCCCGCCTGCGTCGCGAGCTGTTTGCCGAAGTCGACAAAGGCGCGGTGGCCGAGTGGGCGGTCAAAAAGATCATTGAGAAGTTCGCCGAACAGTTTGCCGCGCTCAGCGACGGTTATCTGAAAGAGCGGGCCGGCGATCTGCGTACCCTGGGTCAGCGTCTGCTATTCCATCTCGACGACAGCATTCAGGGGCCCAACACCTGGCCGGCGCGCATTATCCTCGTGGCGGACGAGCTGTCGGCCACCACCCTTGCCGAAGTGCCGCAGGATCGTCTGGTCGGTGTGGTGGTGCGCGATGGCGCCGCCAACTCCCATGCCGCCATTATGGTACGCGCCCTCGGCATCCCGACGGTGATGGGCGCCGATATCCAGCCCTCTCTGCTGCATGGCCATACGCTGATTGTCGATGGCTATCGCGGTGAGCTGCTGGTGGATCCCGAACCTGTTCTGTTGCAGGAATATCAGCGCCTTATTAGCGAAGAGAACGAGCTCAGCCGCCTGGCGGAGGACGATCTCCAGCGCGCGTCGGAGCTGAAAAGCGGCGAGCGGGTGAAAGTCATGCTCAACGCCGGCTTAAGCCCGGAGCACGAAGAGAAGCTCGGCAGCTTTGTTGACGGCATTGGCCTCTACCGTACCGAAATTCCCTTTATGCTGCAGAGCGGCTTCCCCTCTGAAGAGGAGCAGGTCGCCCAGTATCAGGGCATGCTGCAGATGTTTAACAGCAAACCGGTGACCCTGCGTACCCTGGACATCGGCGCGGATAAACAGCTGCCGTATATGCCGATCAGCGAAGAGAACCCGTGCCTCGGCTGGCGCGGGATCCGCATCACCCTCGATCAGCCGGAGATCTTTTTGATCCAGGTGCGAGCGATGCTGCGCGCCAACGCCGCCACCGGCAACCTCAGCATTTTGCTGCCTATGGTGACCAGTCTGGAGGAGGTGGATGAGGCCCGTCGGCTGATCGACCGCGCCAGCCGGGAAGTGGAAGAGATGATCGGCTACGCCATCCCACGTCCGCGCCTGGGGGTGATGCTGGAGGTCCCGTCGATGGTCTTTATGCTGCCGCAGCTGGCCAGCCGGATCGATTTTATCTCGGTAGGGACGAACGACCTGACCCAGTACCTGCTGGCCGTCGACCGCAACAATACCCGGGTCGCCAGCATGTATGACAGCCTGCATCCGGCGGTATTGCGGGCGCTGGCGATGATCGCCCATGACGCGGAGCGCTTTGGCATCGATCTGCGACTGTGCGGCGAGATGGCGGGCGACCCGATGTGCGTGACGATCCTTATCGGCCTCGGTTATCGCCATCTGTCGATGAACGGCCGCTCGGTGGCGAGGGTGAAATATCTGCTGCGCCGCATTGATATCGAAGAGGCGCAGGAGCTGTCGCGTCGCAGCCTTGATGCCCAGATGACCGCTGAGGTGCGCCATCAGGTGGCGGCCTTTATGGAGCGTCGCGGTCTCGGCGGCCTGATCCGCGGCGGGCGGTAGCGGTAGCCCGGGTGAGGCGTAAGCCGTAACCCGGGGATCCTCTGCTCGCACCATCCGGCAAAATAGGGTACCGCCGGGAAAACGGCATTCTGTTAGCATCCGTATACATATCTTTTACACGTTCGGCGCGGATCGCACTCCAGGCTTATGCTATGATTCGCCTCCTTCGGCGTGCCCGTTTTTATCGGGCATAGATCATCACCGCTGTCCACTTTCGGCGGAATAACAAGTCTTTATGGTGACAGATGAATAGTGGCTACCTGCATTTTCCGGAGTTCGATCCGGTCATTTTTTCTCTAGGCCCGGTCTCCCTCCACTGGTACGGTTTGATGTACCTGGTGGGCTTTGTCTTTGCGATGTGGCTGGCCACCCGTCGGGCGAATCGTCCGGGCAGCGGCTGGACGAAAAATGAAGTGGAAAACCTGCTCTACGCGGGCTTCCTCGGCGTCTTCCTGGGCGGCCGTATCGGCTACGTGCTGTTTTACAACCTGCCGGTATTTCTTGCCGATCCGCTGTATCTGTTCCGCGTCTGGGACGGCGGCATGTCGTTCCACGGCGGCCTGATCGGCGTGATCCTGGTGATGATTATCTTCGCCAGACGCACCAAACGCACCTTCTTCCAGGTCTCCGATTTTATCGCGCCGCTGATCCCGTTTGGCCTTGGCGCCGGGCGTCTGGGCAACTTCATCAACGGTGAGCTGTGGGGCCGCGTGGACCCGAGCTTCCACTACACGATGATTTTCCCGGGCTCCCGTGCCGAAGACCTGGCGCTGCTGCCGACGCATCCGGAATGGCAATCGCTGTTCGATACCTACGGCGCGCTGCCGCGTCACGCGTCGCAGCTGTACGAGCTGGCGCTGGAAGGCGTGGTGCTGTTCCTGATCCTGAACCTGTTTATCCGTAAACCGCGCCCGACCGGCTCCGTTTCCGGTCTGTTCCTGATTGGCTACGGCCTGTTCCGCATCATCGTGGAATTCTTCCGCCAGCCCGACGCCCAGTTCACCGGCGGCTGGGTGCAGTACATCAGCATGGGGCAGATTCTTTCGATCCCGATGGTGCTTGCGGGTATCATCATGATGGTTTGGGCTTACCGCCATCGTCCGCAGCAACAGAATTCTTGAGGAACCATGAAACAGTATCTTGATTTGATGCAGAAAGTGCTCACCGAGGGCACGCCAAAAAATGACCGCACCGGCACTGGCACGATCTCTATTTTCGGCCATCAGATGCGTTTTAACCTGCAGGAAGGCTTCCCGCTGGTGACCACCAAGCGCTGTCATTTACGCTCCATCATCCATGAACTGCTGTGGTTCCTGCAGGGCGACACCAACATCGCCTATCTGCACGACAACAACGTCACCATCTGGGACGAGTGGGCAGATGAAAATGGCGACCTGGGGCCGGTCTACGGCAAACAGTGGCGTTCCTGGCCTGCGCCGGACGGTCGTCATATCGACCAGATCACCACGGTGATGAACCAACTGAAAAACGACCCGGACTCCCGCCGGATCATCGTCTCGGCGTGGAACGTCGGCGAGCTGGATAAAATGGCGCTGGCGCCGTGCCACGCCTTCTTCCAGTTCTACGTCGCTGACGGCAAGCTCTCCTGCCAGCTGTATCAGCGCTCCTGCGACGTATTCCTCGGCCTGCCGTTCAATATCGCCAGCTACGCGCTGCTGGTGCATATGGTGGCGCAGCAGTGCGATCTGCAGGTCGGTGATTTCGTCTGGACCGGCGGCGACACCCATCTGTACAGCAACCATCTTGAGCAGACCAACCTGCAGTTGAGCCGCGAACCGCGTCCGCTGCCGAAGCTGGTCATCAAACGCAAACCGGCGTCGATTTTCGACTACCGTTTTGAAGACTTCGAGATTGAAGGTTACGATCCGCACCCGGGCATTAAAGCGCCGGTGGCGATTTAACCCCCCCTGCAGAGATGATCAACCGGCGCCCGATGGCGCCGGTTTTTTTATGCCTTTTGCACCATCAGAATGGAGGCTATCTCCATAGCCACAGGGATAAGGTCGCTTCAGCCTGCCCACTGCCCCCCGGCGGTTGCGGTGGGCGAAGTTGGGTAGACGCTCGCAAAAAAATGTTCCTCTGTCGAGTATGCAAACCTTTTTTGCGTATCTGGCCGGGAAAGCTATTTTCCGTCGTCGCGCCAGGGTCAACCGCCGCGGCATACTCGACGCCATGAACAGAGAACATGGCTACACCCTGATGGAAACCCTGGTAACGCTGACACTGATGATGATCCTCAGCGTCGGCGGCCTGTACGGCTGGCAGCGCTGGCAGCAGCAGCAACAACTGTGGCAAACCGCCGTCCAGGTGCGGGATTTTCTGCTCTTTCTGCGCGATGACGCCAACGCGTACAACCGGGACCGCGTGCTTCGCGTCGGCCAGGACGAAGTGGGCTGGTGCCTGAGCGCGGAGGGGGAGGGGCCGGAATGCGCCTCGGGGACATCCTTCACGCTGCGCCCGCGCTGGCCGGGGATCACGCTGGCTGGCGTTACGCCTGGTCTGGGGTTTTATGGTCTGCGCAGCACCGCCTGGGCGGGGAATCTGCGGCTGCAGAGCGCGGCCGGCAGCTGGAGCATTGTGATCTCACACTGGGGGCGGATTCGTTTATGCCGCAGCGACAGCGCAGGAGGGTGTCAGTGAACAGTCGAGGATTTTCCCTGGCGGAGGCGCTTATCGCCATGGCCATCGGCTCACTGCTGCTGATGGGGGCCTGCCGTTTTCTGCCTGCCCTGCAGCGTCATATTCTGCGCCAGGGCGAACAGCTGGCCCTGGAGAACGAGCTGTGGCAGCGCGTGCATGCCGTGGGAAAACATCTCCAGCGCGCCGGGTACTGCCGGGGAGCGTGCAGCGGAGCCGGGCTGGAGCTAGCCGCTGATGGCGAGTGTCTGATTGTGCGCTGGGATGCGAACAGCAACGGGAGATGGGAAACCTCCCCCGCGGCAGCGGCGGAGAGCACCGGCTTTCGCCTGCGCGACGGCGCGCTGGAGACCTTGCGCGGGGCCAGCGACTGCCGCGGGGGCGGATGGGAGAAAATCACCAACCCGGCCGCCATCGTGGTGACGCGCTTCTCGGTACAACGTCAGGTCACCTCGGGCTTCGCGCCGGAGCTGAGCGTGACGCTGGCGGCGCGCTCCGCGCAACAGAGGGGCCTGACGAGCGAGGTGGAGCAGCGGGTGACGGGGTATAACCTGTGATCCGTCAGCGTGGAATGTCGTCGCTGCTGATGGTGCTCCTGTTGCTGACCCTCGGCAGCCTGTTACTCGAGGGGCTTAACCTGCAGCAGCGGGCGCTGCTGGCGCAAACCGCCAGCGAAACGCAGGCGATCCGCGATACGGCGATAGCCCATTCGGCGCTGCAGTGGGGAAAACAACAGGCCTGGTCGGCGCAGCTGCCGCTGGCCTGCCGGGAGCAGACGCCGCAGGGCTGGCGCGCCTGCTTGCGTATCTTCGGCGACGGTTCACTGTTGCTCAGCAGCGCCAGCGGCGAGGTGCAGGTCTGGCAGTCCGGCGAGGTGCGCGGCGGGCAGGTGCGTTTTTCCGCCCACGGCTGGAGCGATTTTTGCCCGCTCAGGGAGGCGAGCTTATGTCAAATGCCCTGAAGCATCAGCGGGGGTTTAGCCTGCCGGAGACCGTGCTGGCGATGGCGCTGATGGTGCTGACGGTCACCGCGCTGGGCGGCTATCAGCGCGGAATGGCGCAAGGAATTGTCCAGTTGAACCAGACCCGTCAGCTGTGGCGCGACGCGTGGCGCTATAGCCAGCTCTCCGCGCCGCCCTCGCCGGCACGCGGGCAGGTAAGCCGTATGCAGACATCGACGCAAAGATGTGTCAGCATCACGGTAACGATCAGTATGCCCGTTGCCAAGCGGGTGCAGATGACCCGGCTGCATTGCCCGGTCAGTCAGTAGTCAGGAGCAATTATGTTAAGGGTATACCACTCAAACCGGCTGGATGTTCTCGAGGCGTTGATGGAATTTATCGTCGAGCGCCAGCGGCTGGATGACCCTTTTCAGGCCGAAATGGTGCTGGTGCAGAGTACCGGTATGGCGCAGTGGCTGCAGATGACCCTGGCCTCGCGCTTCGGAATTGCCGCCAATATCGAGTTCCCGCTGCCGGCGAGCTTTATCTGGGACATGTTCGTGCGCGTCCTGAAAGATATTCCTGGCGAAAGCGCCTTCAGCAAGCAGAGCATGAGCTGGAAGCTGATGACCCTCCTGCCGCAGCACCTGGAGGAAGACGATTTTATCTTGCTGCGCCAGTATCTGAGCGATGACGGCGACAAGCGCAAACTGTTTCAACTCGCCGCCCGGGTGGCGGACCTCTATGACCAGTACCTCGTCTATCGCCCGGAGTGGCTGATGCGCTGGGAGGCCGGCCAGCGGGTGGAAGGTCTCGGCGATGCCCAGCAGTGGCAGGCGCCGCTGTGGCAGGCGCTGGTGAGCTATACCGCCGAGCTGGGGCAACCGCAGTGGCACCGCGCCAATCTCTACCAGCGCTTTATCAGTACCCTGGAAAAAGCGGACGAACCGCCCGCCGGGCTGCCGTCGCGCGTCTTCATCTGCGGGATTTCCGCGCTGCCGCCGGTCTATCTTCAGGCGCTGCAGGCGTTGGGTAAGCATGTCGATGTCTATGTCTTGTTTACCAACCCCTGCCGCTACTACTGGGGAGACATTAAGGATCCGGCGTTCCTGGCGAAGCTGCTGTCGCGCCAGCGGCGCCATCACCGCGAGGCGCGCGCGCTACCCCTGTTTCGCGACACCGAGCAGGCGCCGGGGTTGTTTAATGACGCTGGGGAACAGGATGTCGGCAACCCGTTGCTCGCCTCCTGGGGCAAACTGGGGCGCGACTATATCTACCTGTTGGCGGGGCTGGAGCGCTATGAGGAGCTGGACGCCTTTGTCGATATTGCCCCCGATAACCTGTTGCATAACCTGCAATCGGATATCCTCGAACTGCGCAACGCGGCGGTGGCCGGGCAGAGCGCAGAGGCGTTCGCTCACAGTCGCGACAAACGTCCGCTGGCGCTGGATGACCGCAGCCTGAGCATTCACGTCTGCCACAGTCCGCAGCGCGAAGTGGAGGTTCTGCACGATCGGCTACTGGTGATGCTGGAGGCGGATCCGACGCTCACGCCGCGGGATATCATCGTCATGGTGGCGGATATCGACAGCTACAGTCCCTATATTCAGGCGGTGTTTGGCGCGGCCAGCGGCGATCGCTGGTTGCCGTGGGCGATCTCCGACCGTCGCGCCCGCGAGTCGCACCCGGTGCTGCAGGCGTTTATCACGCTGCTCTCGCTGCCGGACAGCCGCTTCGCCAGCGAAGATGTGCTGGCGCTGCTGGACGTGCCGGTGCTGGCGGCGCGCTTTAATATCACGGAAGAAGGGCTGCGCTACCTGCGCCAGTGGGTGAACGAGTCCGGCATCCGCTGGGGAATGGATGACGACAACGTCCGCGAGCTGGACCTGCCGGCGACCGGGCAGCATACCTGGCGGTTCGGCCTCACCCGCATGCTGTTGGGCTACGCGATGGACAGCCGCGAGGGAGAGTGGCAGTCGGTGCTGCCGTATGACGAATCCAGCGGTTTGATCGCCGAACTGGTGGGCAACCTCGCGTCGCTGCTGATGCAGCTTAATCTGTGGCGACGCGGCCTTGCCCAGCAGCGGCCGCTGGCGGAGTGGCTGCCGGTCTGTCGCGATCTGCTGAATGACTTTTTCCTGCCGGACAGCGAGACCGAAGCGGCGCTGGCACTGATTGAGCAACAATGGCTGGCGGTTATTGATAGCGGTCTGGAAGCACAGTATGGCGACCAGGTGCCGCTGACGCTACTGCGCGATGAGCTGGCCCAGCGTCTCGATCAGCAGCGGATCAGCCAGCGCTTTCTTGCTGGCCCGGTCAACATCTGTACCCTGATGCCGATGCGTTCGATCCCCTTTAAGGTGGTGTGCCTGCTGGGGATGAATGACGGAGTCTATCCGCGAACGCTACCGCCGCTGGGCTTTGATTTAATGAGCCAGAAGCCGCAGCGCGGCGACCGCAGCCGGCGCGATGATGACCGCTATCTGTTCCTCGAAGCGCTGATGTCCGCCGAACAGACGCTGTATATCAGCTATATCGGACGTTCGATCCAGGACAACAGCGAGCGCTTTCCTTCGGTGCTGGTGCAGGAGCTGGTGGATTACATTGGCCAGAGCCACTGTCTTGCTGGCGACGAAGAGCTTGACTGCGACGCCAGCGAAGCCCGGGTCAAAGCCTATATCACCCATCTGCATACGCGCATGCCGTTCGACGTCGCTAATTTCCAGGAAGACGAGAACAAGAGCTACGCTCGTGAATGGCTGGCCGCCGCCGGCCAGCAGGGAGAGGCGCATAGCGATTTTATACAGCCGCTCACCGCGCCGCCGATTGACAGCCTGCCGTTCGAGCAGCTCTTACGCTTCTGGCAGCACCCGGTTCGCGCGTTCTTTCAGCAGCGTTTGCGGGTCAATTTCCGCGCCGAAGAGGACGATATTCCAGACGACGAGCCCTTCACTCTTGAAGGGCTGAGCCGTTATCAACTGAATCAGCAACTGCTCAATACGCTTATCGAGGAGCAGGACGACTCAGCCATGTTCCGCCGCTTCCGCGCCGCCGGCGAGCTGCCGTATGGCGCCTTTGGCGAGCTGGTCTGGGAGACGCAGCGCCTGGAGATGCAGGCTCTGGCCGAGCGGGTGATGGCCGAGCGCCAGCAGGCGCAGAGTATGGAGATCGATCTGCAGTGCGGCGGCGTGAACCTGACCGGCTGGCTGCAGCAGGTGCAGCCGGACGGTCTGCTGCGCTGGCGGCCTTCGCTGCTGAGCGTCTCCCAGGGGATGCAACTTTGGCTGGAACACCTTGTCTACTGTGCCAGCGGCGGCACCGGCGAGAGCCGGCTGTTTGTGCGGAAAGAGGGAGAGTGGCGCTTCCCGGCGCTGGCGCCCGCCGAGGCGCAGGCGTACCTTAATGCGCTGGTGGATGGCTATTTGCTGGGGATGTCGCAGCCGCTGCTGCTGCTGCCGGAAAGCGGTGGCGCCTGGCTGAAAGCCTGTTACGACGCCGAAAAGGATGTCATCTTAATGGACGAAGAGACGCAGCAGAAAGCGCGGAGCAAATTCCTGCAGACCTACGAAGGTAATATGGTGGTCAGCGGGGAGGGCGCCGATATCTGGTATCAACGCCTGTGGCGTTCGCTGGAGCCGGCGCATTACGAAGAAATTATTGCTCAGACGCAGCGTTATCTGTTACCGCTATATCGTTACCATCAGTCCACACAAATTTAAATAGTATAAAAATTGCGCAGTGAATGGCGGTTCATTTATTATGCGCAACGTATCACGGACTGATGGACATAAAAGGCTGCACGCTGTGCAGCGCAAGTTTGTTAATGATGAGGTTCGTGAATGCCCCGCAGTTTATGGTTCAAGGTTTTTGTTGTGCTGGCCGCCCTCTGGGCGCCGTTTAGTCAGGCCGACACCGGATGGCAGCCGATTCAGGAGACGATCCGCAAAAGCGAAAAAGATACGCGTCAGTATCAGGCGATCCGCCTTGATAACGACATGGTCGTGCTGCTGGTTTCCGATCCGCAGGCGGTGAAATCGCTGTCGGCGCTGGTGGTGCCGGTGGGATCCCTGCAGGATCCGGCCGATCATCAGGGGCTGGCGCATTTTCTGGAACATATGACGCTGATGGGGTCGCAAAAATATCCCCAGCCTGACAGCCTTGCAGAGTTTCTTAAACTGCACGGCGGCAGCCATAACGCCAGCACCGCGCCTTACCGCACCGCGTTTTATCTCGAAGTGGAAAATGATGCGCTGGACGGGGCCGTAGACCGCCTGGCCGACGCCATCGCCGCGCCGCTGCTGGATAAAAAATATGCCGACCGCGAACGTAACGCGGTCAACGCCGAGCTGACGATGGCCCGGACGCGAGACGGGATGCGCATGGCCCAGGTCAGCGCGGAGACCATCAACCCGGCCCACCCGGCGGCCCACTTCTCCGGTGGTAACCTCGAGACGCTCAGCGATAAGCCCGGCAGCCCGGTACTTGATGCGCTGCATACCTTCCGCGATAGCTGGTACTCCGCCAACCTGATGAAAGCGGTGATCTACAGCAACAAGCCGTTGCCGGCGCTGGCGCGGATGGCTGCTGACACCTTTGGCCGCGTGCCGAATCGTCAGATCAGCAGGCCGGAAATTACCGTCCCGGTGGTAACGGATGCGCAAAAAGGCATCATTATTCACTATGTGCCGGCGATGCCGCGCAAAGTGCTGCGCGTCGAGTTTCGCATCGACAACAACAGCGATCGCTTCCGCAGCAAGACCGATGAGCTGGTCACCTATCTCATCGGCAACCGCAGCCCGGGCACGCTCTCCGACTGGCTGCAAAAGCAGGGGCTGGCGGAAGGTATCCGCGCCGATTCCGATCCGGTGGTAAACGGCAACAGCGGCGTACTGGCGATCTCTGCCACCCTCACCGATAAAGGCCTGGCGCACCGCGACGAAGTGACGGCGGCCATTTTCAGCTATCTCGACCTCCTGCGTACTCAGGGCATCGACAAACGGTACTTCGATGAACTGGCGCATGTGCTGGCGCTGGATTTCCGCTATCCGTCGATCAACCGCGACATGGACTACGTGGAATGGCTGGCGGATACCATGATCCGGGTGCCGGTCGAGCATGCGCTGGACGTGGTGAATATTGCCGACCAGTACGACCCGCAGGCGATCAAAGACCGGCTGGCGATGATGACCCCACAGAACGCCCGTATCTGGTATATCAGCCCCCAGGAGCCGCATAACAAGACGGCCTATTTTGTCGATGCGCCGTATCAGGTGGATAAGATTAGCGAGCAGACGTTCGCTGACTGGCAGCAAAAATCGCAGGCCATCCAGCTGCAGCTGCCGGTGCTCAACCCCTATATTCCGGATGATTTCACCCTCATCAAAAGCGATAAAGCCTGGCCGCATCCGCAGCTGATCCTTGATGAACCGACGCTGCGGGTGGTGTATGCCCCGAGCCAGTATTTTGCCAGCGAGCCGAAGGCGGATATCTCCCTGGTGCTGCGTAATCCCCAGGCGATGGACAGCGCTCGCCGGCAGGTGATGTTTGCCCTCAACGATTATCTCGCCGGCATCGCCCTCGATCAGCTCAGTAACCAGGCGGCGGTCGGCGGCATTTCGTTCTCCACCGGCGCTAATAACGGATTAATGGTTAATGCCAACGGCTATACCCAGCACCTTCCGGCACTGTTCAGCGATCTGTTGCAGGGATACTTCAGCTATACGCCGACCGAGGAGCAGCTGGAGCAGGCCAAATCCTGGTATGCGCAGATGATGGACTCCGCCGAGAAAGGCAAAGCCTACGATCAGGCGATAATGCCGATCCAGATGGTCTCCCAGGTGCCGTACTTCCAGCGCGAAGTGCGCCGGGCGCTGCTGCCCTCCATCACTCTTAAAGAGGTGCTCGACTACCGCGCCAACCTGAAAACCAAGGGGCGTCCTGAACTGATGGTGATCGGCAATATGACCGCCGATGCCGCCACGACGCTGGCCCGCCAGATCCAGCAGCAGCTGGGCGCTGACGGCAACGAATGGTGCCGCAATAAAGACGTGGTGGTGAACCGGCAGCAGCTGGCGATCTTCAACAAAGCGGGCAACAGCACCGACTCCGCGCTGGCCGCGGTGTTCGCGCCGCCCAACGTGGATGAGTTCAGCAGCACCGCCGCCAGCACCCTGCTGGGGCAGATTATTCAGCCGTGGTTCTACAACCAGCTGCGTACCGAAGAGCAGCTCGGCTATGCGGTCTTTGCCTTCCCGATGAACGTGGGGCGCCAGTGGGGCATGGGCTTCCTGCTGCAGAGTAGCGATAAGCAGCCGGCCTTCCTCTGGCAGCGGTTCCAGGCCTTCTTTCCCACCGCGGAGGCGAAGCTGCGGGCGATGAAGCCGGAAGAGTTTGCTCAGCTCCAGCAGGCGGTGATAAGCCAGATGCTGCAGGCGCCGCAGACGCTGGGCGATGAAGCCTCGAAACTGAGCAAAGATTTCGATCGCGGTAATATGCGTTTTGATTCACGTGATAAAGTAGTGGCTCAGATTAAACTGCTGACGCCGCAAAAACTTGCCGACTTCTTCCATCAGACGGTGGTGGATCCGCAGGGCATGACGATATTGTCCCAGATTTCCGGTAGCCAGAATGGCAAAGCGGACTATGCCCAGCCGAAAGGCGGCAAAGTGTGGGAAAACGTCAGCGCATTGCAGCAATCCTTACCCCTGATGCGAGAGAATGAATGACCGACACCGCTGAGTCTTTGGATCCCCTGCGCTTGCCCCTGAGGGGTGAGCGCCTGATAGAAGCCTCTGCGGGCACCGGAAAAACCTTTACCATCGCCGCGCTGTATCTGCGGCTGCTGCTGGGGCTGGGCGGCGAGTCCGCCTATTCCCGCGCTATCAGCGTTGAAGAGCTGCTGGTGGTGACCTTTACCGAGGCGGCGACCGAAGAGCTGCGCGGGCGTATCCGCAGCAACATCCACGAACTGCGCATCGCCTGCCTGCGCGGCGAATCCGACAATCCGCTCTACAGCGCGCTGCTGGCGGAGATCGATGATAAAGACGACGCCGCGAAGACGCTGCTGCTGGCTGAACGGCAGATGGACGAGGCGGCGGTATTCACCATCCACGGCTTTTGCCAACGGATGCTGAGCCTTAACGCCTTCGAGTCGGGCATGCTGTTCGAGCAGCAACTGATCGAGGATGAATCCCGCCTGCGCTATCAGGCCTGCGCTGACTTCTGGCGCCGCCACTGCTATCCGCTGACCCGCGATATCGCGGCGGTGATCCACGACGTCTGGAAAGGGCCGCGCGATCTGCTGAAGTCTCTTGACCGCTGGCTGCAGGGCGAAGCGCCGCAGCTTAAGTCGCCGCCGGCCCCCGACGAGACGCTGGCTGAACGCCATCAGCAGATCATCGGCCGCATTGACTCGCTCAAGCAGCAGTGGCGCGAGCAGGTGGGCGAGATCGAAGGCGTGCTGGAAAATTCCGGGCTCGACCGGCGGAAATACAATCGTGGCAACCAGGGCAAATGGCTTGAGAAAGTGAACGCCTGGGCGCAGGAAGAGACGTTAAGCTACCAGCTGCCCGACGCGCTGGAGAAATTTGCCCAGTCGTTTCTGCTCGAGCGCACCAAAGCCGGTGGCGAACCACCGGTGCATCCCCTGTTTAGCGCCGTGGAGTCGCTGCTGGCCTCCTCGCTGACACTCACCGATCTGGTGCTGGCGAGAGCGATGGTCGAGATCCGCGATGCGGTCGCCCGCGAAAAGCGCCGCCGCGGCGAGCTGGGGTTTGACGATATGCTCAGCCGGCTTGACGAGGCGCTGCGCGGCGACAGCGGCGAGGCGCTGGCCAGCGCCATTCGCCAGCGTTTTCCGGTGGCGATGATCGACGAATTTCAGGACACCGACCCCCAGCAGTACCGGATTTTTCGCCGCATCTGGCGCCAGCAGCCGGAGACGGCGCTGCTGCTGATCGGCGATCCGAAACAGGCCATCTACGCCTTTCGCGGCGCCGATATCTTTACCTATATGAAAGCGCGCGGCGACGTTGCCGCGCACTACACCCTCGATACCAACTGGCGCTCCTCGCCGGGCATGGTGGGCAGCGTCAATCGGCTGTTCAGCCTCAGCGATAACCCCTTCATGTTCCGCGAGATCCCGTTTCTGCCGGTGAAGGCGGCGGCAAAGAATCAGGGGCTGCGCTTTACCGTTGACGCGGCGGACGTACCGGCGATGAACGTCTGGCTGATGCCCGGCGACACCGTCGGGTCTGGCGATTATCAAACGTTTATGGCGCAGCTCTGCGCCACGCAGATCCGCGACTGGCTGAGCGCCGGGCAGCAGGGGCGCGCGCTGCTGTGGCGCGGGGAAACCTCGCGCCCGGTGCAGGCCTCGGATATCACCGTGCTGGTGCGCAACCGGCTGGAGGCGGCGCAGGTGCGTGAAGCGCTGCAGACGCTGGGCATCCCCTCGGTCTACCTCTCTAACCGCGACAGCGTTTTTGAGACGCTGGAGGCCCAGGAGCTGCTCTGGCTGCTGCAGGCGGTGCTGGCCCCGGAGCGGGAAAATACCCTGCGCAGCGCGCTGGCGACCTCGATGTTTGGCCTGACCGCGCTGGATATTGAAAACCTGAACCAGGATGAGCAGGCGTGGGACGCGCTGGTGGAAGAGTTCAGCGAATACCGCCAGATCTGGCGTCAGCGCGGAGTGATGCCGATGCTGCGGGCGTTGATGACGGCCCGGCATATCGCCGAGAATCTGCTGGCGACCCGCGGCGGCGAGCGGCGCTTAACCGACATTCTGCATATCAGCGAACTGCTGCAGGAGGCGGCCAGCCAGCTGGAAAGCGAGCATGCCCTGGTGCGCTGGCTGGCGCAGCATATCGCCGAGCCGGACAGCAACGCCGCCAGCCAGCAGATGCGTCTCGAAAGCGATAAGCACCTCGTGCAAATTGTCACCATTCACAAGTCAAAAGGGCTGGAGTACCCCCTGGTCTGGCTGCCGTTTATCGCCCGGTTTCGTAAACAGGACCAGGCGTTCTACCACGATCGCGAGACGTTCGCGGCGGTACTGGATCTGGGCCAGGATGAGGCCAGTCTCGAGCTGGCGGAGGCGGAACGGCTGGCGGAAGATCTGCGCCTGCTATACGTCGCCCTGACCCGTGCGGTCTGGCACTGCAGCCTCGGCGTGGCGCCGCTCAGCAGCCGGAAATCCGGCAACAGCGATTTCCACCTCAGCGCGCTGGGGCGGCTGTTGCAGGCGGGCGAAGCCATGGACGCCGCCGGGCTGGCCGCGCGGCTGGCGGACTTCTGTCATGGCGATATTGCATTACAGAGACCGGGCGAGCTGGATCTGACCCCGTGGCAGGCGCCCGCGGCGACCATCCCCCCGCTGTCGGCGCGCGAGCTGCAGCGCCGCATCGCCGACGACTGGCGGGTGACCAGCTACTCCGGACTGCAACAGCATGGTTTCAGCGGCGGGCAGGATCTGCTGCCGCGTCTGGATGTCGATGCCGCCGGCGTCGGCGAAGTCGTGGAAGAGCCGCAGCTGACTCCGCACCAGTTTCCGCGCGGCGCCGCGCCGGGGACCTTCCTGCACAGCCTGTTTGAGGAGCTGGACTTCACCCAGCCGGTGCCGGACGGATGGATGGCGGAGAAGCTGCAGCTGAGCGGGTTTGACGCGCAGTGGGCGCCGGTGCTGACCGACTGGCTGGGGGGCGTGCTGAAGACTCGCCTGCCGGGAGCGGATATTGCGCTCAATCAGCTTGCGGCGCGGGATAAACAGGTGGAGATGGCGTTTTATCTGCCTATCGCTCAGCTGCTGACGGCGGAGCGCCTTGACGCGCTTATCCGCCAGTACGATCCCCTCTCCGCCGACACGCCACCGCTGGATTTCCGCCAGGTGCGTGGCATGCTGAAGGGCTTTATCGATCTGGTCTTCCGCCACGAAGGCCGTTATTACCTGCTGGATTACAAATCCAACTGGCTGGGGGAAGACCGCGAGGCCTACACCCGGCCGGCAATGGAGCAGGCGATGCGTGCCCACCGCTACGATCTGCAGTATCAGTTGTACAGCCTGGCGCTGCACCGCTATCTGCGCCACCGGCTGGCCGATTATGACTATGACCGCCACTTCGGCGGCGTGATTTATCTTTTCCTGCGCGGCATGGACGGGCAGGAGGGGGGGCAGGGGATCTTCACCACCCGGCCGGTGAGACCGCTGATTGACGGTTTGGATCAGCTTTTTGCCGGAGAAACTCAGGAGGAGGCCTCATGACTTTCGAACAATTACTGCTGGCTGCGGTGGAGCAGCGTCTGCTGCGGCCGCTGGACGTCCAGTTTGCCCTGATGGTGGCGCAAAACGACCCGCCGGCGGTCATGCTGGCGGCGGCCTTGCTGAGCCGGGATGCTGGCGAGGGGCACGTTTGCCTGCCGCTGTCGCGGTTGAGCGGCGACGAGGCGCTGAGCGGAAAAGCGGGGGAGATCCGCGATCGGCTGCTGGCCGAAGCCGGCGCGCCGGAGGACTGGCCCGCGCTGCTGCTCGCTTCGTCGGCGGTGAGCTGCGGCGATGCTCCGGCGCCGATGATTTTGTGCGGCGACCGGCTCTATCTGAACCGGATGTGGCGCAACGAGCTGACCGTCGCCCGCTTCTTTAACGAAGCCAACCGGGTGCTGGAGATGGATGAGGCGCGGCTGGCGTCAACGCTAAATGCGCTGTTTCCCGCCACTGGCGAAACCGACTGGCAAAAAGTGGCCGCGGCGGTGGCGCTGACCCGCCGTATCTCGGTGATCTCCGGTGGTCCCGGGACCGGGAAAACCACCACCGTGGCGAAGCTTCTGGCGGCGCTGATCCAGATTGACGACAGTCCACGCTGTCGTATTCGCCTGGCGGCACCGACGGGGAAAGCGGCGGCGCGCCTGACCGAATCGCTGGGCGCGGCGCTGAGAAAGCTGCCGCTGACCGATGCGCAGAAAGCGTTAATTCCCACCGAGGCCAGCACGCTGCATCGTCTGCTGGGCGCCCAGCCCGGCAGCCAGCGCATGCGCTATCACGCCGGCAACCCGCTGCATCTGGATGTGCTGGTCGTGGATGAAGCCTCGATGATTGACCTGCCGATGATGTCGCGGCTTATCGACGCGCTGCCGGCCCACGGGCGGGTGATTTTCCTCGGCGATCGCGACCAGCTGGCCTCCGTGGAAGCGGGGGCGGTGCTGGGGGATATCTGCGCCTGGGCGAGCTCGGGCTACACTGCCGCGCGGGCGCAGGAGCTGACCCGGCTGACCGGTTCGCCGGTGCCGGCGGGCGAGGGGGCTATCGCTGGCGCGCTGAGAGACAGCTTGTGCCTGCTGCAAAAGAGCTATCGCTTCGGCAGTCACTCCGGCATCGGGAGCCTGGCGCGGGCGGTGAATGCTGGCGCGCGCGCGGAGGTGAAGGCCACGCTGCGCCAGCCGTTTGACGATATCGCGCTTCATCCCCTCAGCACGACTGAAGAGTACGAGGCCATGCTCGGCGCGGCCCAGCAGGGCTATGAACGCTACCTGCAGCTGCGCCGCGAGCGGGCCGAACCGCAGGCCATGCTGGCCGCTTTCAGCGAATTCCAGCTGCTGTGCGCGCTGCGTGAAGGGCCGTACGGCGTGAGCGGCGTCAATGAGCGGCTGGAGCAGCGGCTCAACCGCCAGCGGGCGATCGCCCTGCCGCGCCACTCCCGCTGGTATGACGGCCGACCGATCATGATATCGCGCAACGACAGCGCGCTGGGGCTGTTTAACGGCGATATCGGCATAGCGCTGGAGCGCAACGGCGAGCTGCGGGTGTGGTTCCTGATGCCCGACGGCACCATCAAGTCGGTGCAACCGAGTCGCCTGCCGGAGCATGATACCGCCTGGGCGATGACCGTGCATAAATCGCAGGGCTCCGAGTTCGAACATGCGGCGCTGATCCTGCCGGCGCGCAGCGTCCCGCTGGTGACCCGCGAACTGGTCTACACGGCGATCACCCGTGCGAAACAGCGATTGTCACTCTATGCCGACGAGCAGGTGCTCTCCCAGGCCATTGTGACGCGCACCGAGCGGCGCAGCGGCCTGGCGGAGATTTTCGCCGGGCGCGAAGCCCCCTGAGAGGCCGCATCCGGGCGATGGGAAAATAATGCAGCCCGTTGCCCGGACTGGCAGAAAAATCAGTAGCTGAAGACCAGGGGGATGAGCCAGAGCACCGATATCGAGTTCATGGCGCAAAAGCGGACTGCCGCGCCGCTGGCCAGCGGTGGGGTGGAACAGCGGGCAACAAAAATCACCAGCGAGGAGATGAGAACATTCATGCCGGACGTCAGGGCCAGCAGGAATAATATCGCGATGGCGGCGCCGAGCGCGGCATAACCATGCTGATGATGGCGCTGGTTATCCCAGAGCAGCAATATCATCAGCAACCACGGATAGAGGGCGACCGCGGCGGTAATGAGGTTGATATGTCTGACCAGCCAGTTCGGTTTGGTTTCCATTATTTCAGCGATCCTTGCAGGGCGGGTGGCGGCCGTGGCGCCAGTCGACGTCCTGTCGACAGCCAATAGCATATCGGTGAGCCAGCGAGAAAGAAATGGCCTGTGCGGAAACCAGGAATTTCGCCCGCGTACCGCAGACGAGCGCTGGCGCGAAGAGTGGCGGGAGACCGGCCCAGGATAAAGCGATAAGCGTCGCGCTATCCCGGGCCGTTAGAAAGGGTGAAGAAGGGCCTAAGCGAGGTCGGCCATCAGCACCTTCGACCGGCGCTGATAGTTATACATCTGCTTTTTACTCTCCGGCAGCAGGTCGATATCCACCGGCGTGAAGCCGCGCTCCTGGAACCAGTGGATGCTGCGGGTGGTTAGCACGAACAGCTTGCTCAGTCCCATCTGTCTGGCCTGAGCGGCAATACGCTCCAGAAGCACCTCTCCCCGCGACGAGCTCCGGTAATCCGGATGCACCGCCACGCAGGCCATTTCGCCGATCTTCTCTTCCGGGAAAGGATAGAGGGCAGCGCAGGCGATAGTGGTGTTATCGCGCTGAATAATGGTGAATTTGTCGATCTCCATCTCCAGCTGCTCGCGGGAGCGGCGCACCAGGATGCCCTGCTGCTCAAGCGGGCTTATCAGCTCAAGAATACCGCCGATATCGTTGATGGTCGCCCGGCGGATCTGCTCCGCGCTCTCCATGACGATCTGGGTGCCGATGCCGTCGCGTGAGAACAGCTCCTGCAGCAGCGCGCCATTTTCCTGATAGCTGATCAGGTGGCAGCGCCGCACGCCGCTGCGGCAGGCCTTCACGGCCCCGCGCAGGAAGCGCACGGTGCCGGAGTTATAATCTTCGTCCGCTTCCAGCTCTTCGACGCGGGCCTGCGCTTCATTAGGGAACAGTTCGGAGACGATTTCTCCGGCCTGGTTGTAAACCCCTTGCGACGAACAGAAGCCGATCATTTTCTCCGCCTTCAGCTTGATGGCCAGCTGGGTGGCGATCTCTTCCGAAGTCAGGTTAAAGCTCTCGCCGGTGACCGACACCGCGACCGGCCCCATCAGGACAATGGCGCCGCTGTCGAGCTGACGATGAATCGCCTCTTCGTCAATGCGGCGAATGCGTCCGCTGTGGCAATAATCGACGCCGTCATCGACGCCCAGCGGCTGGGCGATGATAAAGTTGCCGCTGACGACGTTGATATGGGCCCCCTGCAGCGGGGTGTTGTTGAGGCTCATCGACAGGCGGGCGGTGATCTCCAGCTGCAGCATCCCCGCCGCCTGCTTAACCAGCTCAAGCGTTTTAGCGTCAGTCACTCGCGTCTGCTTGTGATAGACCGGCTCGTGGTGGTGCTCGGCGAGGTTAGCGTCAATCTGCGGGCGGGCGCCATAGACCACGACCAGGCGAATGCCCAGGCTATGCAATAATCCTATGTCATTGACAATATTTGAGAAATTTTCATGCTCAATGGCTTCGCCGCCCAGCATGATGACAAACGTTTTTCCCCGATGGGCATTAATATAGGGAACAGAATGGCGGAATCCTTCTACCAGTTCAGTGCGACGTTCCTTCACCATGACAAACCCTCAATGCATGATTATTCGTAATTATTGTATTTTTATTCTGTTTTGCTGTTAAACGCAAGTGCCAATTTTAGGCTAAGCCACGAAAAACATGTGACCCGGCGCAGGGTGTCAATGAATGTTTACCCTTTTATAGATGACAGGTTATATGCCTTTCGTTAAAGTTTCTGGTCAATCTGTTTGTTTTGGGTACAAATGCGTTTTTATTGCTTGGGAGTGGCATGTCGGGAAACAACTCTGGATTAAGCCGTCGCCGTCTGCTGCAGGGCGCGGGCGCCATGTGGTTAATGAGCGTGAGCCCTGTGGGGCTGGCTGCCGATGCGCGGGTGGTCGCTGTTCGCGTCTGGCCAGCATCGACCTACACGCGCGTCACGGTAGAATCGAATCATGTGCTGAAATACCGGCAGTTTGCCCTCAGTAACCCGGAGCGGGTGGTGGTGGATCTGGAAGGGGTTAACCTTAACTCTGTGCTGAAGGGCATGGGGGGGCAGATCCGCGATGACGACCCCTTTATTCAGTCCGCCCGCGTGGGCCAGTTTGATCCGCAAACCGTGCGCATGGTTTTTGAGCTCAAGCAGAACGTCAAGCCGCAGCTGTTTGCCCTCGCGCCGGTGGCCGGCTTTAAAGAGCGTCTGGTGATGGACCTCTACCCCGCCAACGCCACCGATGTTCAGGATCCGCTGCTGGCGCTGCTCGAGGATTACAACAAAGGCGATCTGGAGCGTCAGGTGCCGCCGGCGCAAAGCGGACCGCAGCCGGGCAAAGCCGGGCGTGACCGGCCGATTGTCATTATGCTCGATCCCGGACACGGCGGCGAAGACTCCGGCGCCGTGGGGAAGTATCGCACCCGCGAGAAAGATGTGGTGCTGCAGATTGCCCGCCGCCTCCGGGCGCTGATCGACAAAGAAGGCAATATGAAGGCCTATATGACCCGCAACGAAGACGTGTTTATCCCGTTGAAGGTGCGTGTCGCCAAGGCGCAGAAGCAGCGCGCCGACCTGTTCGTATCGATTCACGCCGACGCCTTTACCAGCCGCCAGCCCAGCGGCTCCTCAGTGTTTGCCCTCTCCACCAGGGGGGCCACCAGTACCGCGGCAAAATATCTCGCCCAGACGCAGAACGCCTCGGATCTGATCGGTGGGGTCAGCAAGAGCGGCGACCGCTATGTCGACCACACCATGTTCGATATGGTGCAGTCCCTCACCATCGCCGATAGCCTCAAATTTGGCAAGGCGGTGCTGGAGAAAATGGGCAATATCAATAACCTGCACAAAAATCGGGTAGAGCAGGCGGGCTTTGCGGTGCTGAAGGCGCCGGATATCCCCTCCATTCTGGTGGAGACGGCGTTTATCAGCAACGTGGAAGAAGAGCGGAAGCTGAAAACGGCCAAATTCCAGCAGGAGGTAGCCGAGTCGATCCTCGCCGGGATTAAAGCCTACTTCGCCGACGGCGCGACGCTGGCCCGTCGCGGATAACCACACAGGAAAGGGATATGGCCTTACTGAAAAGCGCCCATGGCGGTAACATCCGCGAGGCCGCCGCCCTGCTGGGTATTGCGCCCGGCGAGCTGCTGGATTTTAGCGCCAACATCAATCCGCTGGGGATGCCAGCTTCGCTCAGGCAGGCGATCGTCGACAACCCAGGCTGCGCCGAGCGCTACCCTGACGTTGAATATCAACAGCTGCATCAGGCGCTGGCTGCCCACCATCAGCTGCCGGCGGCACATATCCTTGCCGGCAACGGCGAAACTGAATCGATCTTCACCCTCGTCCACGGCCTTAAGCCGCGGCGGGCGATGATCGTCATTCCTGGTTTCGCGGAGTACCGGCGGGCGCTGCAGACGGTGGACTGCGAGGTGGTGGAGTATGCCCTCCGGGAGTGCGATGGCTGGCAGCTGACTGACGCCATCCTCGATGCCCTGACTCCGGCGCTGGACTGCCTGTTTCTTTGCACCCCGAACAACCCCACCGGCCTGCTGCCGGAGCGGGGCCTACTGGAAGCCATTGCGCAGCGCTGTCGGGCCCTGAACATCAGCCTGATCCTCGATGAGGCCTTCCTCGACTTTATCCCCGACCAGCCGGGGTTTATTCCTCTGCTGGCGCAGCACCCGCACGTCTGGGTTCTGCGTTCTCTCACCAAATTTTATGCCATTCCTGGGCTGCGTCTTGGCTACCTGCTCAACGCTGACGCCCAGGCAGTGGCCCGGCTGCGCGAGCGACAAATGCCGTGGTCCATCAATGCCTATGCCGCCCTGGCCGGAGAGATCATCCTCCAGGACCGGGCGTATCAGCGGGCCACCTGGCAGTGGCTGCAGGAGGAGGGGGCGCGTTTCTATTCACGACTGAAAGAGATTACCGGGCTGACCGTGTGGCCCGGGCGTGCTAACTACCTGTTCTTGCGCTGCGACAGGCAAGGGCTTGACCTGCAATACGCCCTGTTGCGCCAGCATGTGCTGATCCGCAGCTGCGCCAACTACCCGGGGTTGGATAGCCGTTATTTCCGGGTGGCGATCCGTAGCGCCAGCGAAAACGACCAGCTGCTGGCGGCGCTGCGCCGGGCGCTGGCCTGAGGCCTACTGCAGGGTGACGCCCCCGGGCACCATCGCCAGCAGATGCTGCTGCGGCCAGTGGGCGGCGATGTCGCTCTCTGCCAGCCGCCATTGCAGAAATTCGACGTCATGACGACGGCGGTCCAGCAGCAGGCCGACGACGCTGCCGCTGTGCGCTACATTAAGGCCATACAATCCTGCGCTTTCCACCAGTTGCAGTAGCGCGTCAAACCCCGGTTTGGGCAACAGCTGCTGGCTGGCGATGGCGCTGATGGTCGCCGCTTCGCCCAGCAGCTGTGGGCTGCCGCAGTGGCAGGCCTGCTGCACTTTCTCCCACGCCAGCTGCAGTCGGGAGGCGTTAGCCAACAGACCCGCCTCGCGCGGCAGCTGGTGGTAGTCGGTGGTGCGCAGCGTCAGCGGGCTCTCCAGTACTAACAGGTCGAGCGCTGGCGGAGGGGGACAGGCGATTTGCGTGGCGGCGGTATTATGGTCGAACAGCGTCAGCTGGCGAAACAGGGTGCTGTCGGTAGGCTCCAGCGCGACGCACAGGCGCGCCAGCGTCGGCTCATCCAGTAGATGGCCCAGATGATGGGCGGTGGCGACGGCGGTGGCAGCGATATCGGCGGTGCTGCTGGCCATCCCTTTGGCCACCGGGATCGTTGAGTGCAGGGTGATGCGGATCTGCTGGCTCAGCGCTGGGGGGTAGCCCCAGTGGGCCAGCAACTGGTCGACCATCGCCCGTGACAGCGGCCGCTCATCTTTTCGCGGCACCCCGGTCTCGACCTCGACGGTGCTGTACCAGTCCACCGGGCAGGAGACCAGTTTCTCGCTGCCGAGGATCCAGCCCTGGATAAGTTCTCCGCACGAGGCGGGACATTGTGCAACAGCCACGTTTTCACCTTTCCGCTTACCTTCGCCAGGGCGCATAGTGGCATGGCGACCCGCCGGTTACCATGATTCTCCGCAAGAGGAGGTACGTCGTTTAGGCCGACACCGCCAGCTCGCGCGCCTGCGGCAAGGCAAGACGCATGACGTCGCGGGCAATCATCAGCTCTTCATTGGTGTTGATCACCGCCACTTTGACCAGCGCATTATCCGCCTGAATAAAGGTCGCGCTCCGCTGGTTTTTCTCGTCGTCCAGTGCGAGGCCGAGAAAATGCAAATTGCGGCAGATCGTCGCCCGCGCCCGGGCGGAATGCTCGCCTATGCCGCCGGTAAAGATCAGCGCGTCCAGACCTCCCATCTGCATGATATAGCTGCCGATAGTTGCGCGAATGCGTTCGGCAAACAGCGACAGCGCCAGAGCCGCCCTTTCGTTGCCGGCGTCGGCTGCCTGTTCGACGTCGCGGTAATCAGAAGACACGCCGGAGACGCCCAGCAGCCCGGATTCATTATTCAGCAACTGGCTGAGCTGCAGGGCGGATTTCCCCTCTTTCTCCACCAGCCAGGGAAGGATCGACGGGTCGATATCGCCGCTGCGGGTGCCCATCATCACCCCGGACTGGGGAGTAAAGCCCATTGAGGTATTCACCGACTGCCCGCCTTTGATGGCGCAGACGCTACAGCCATTGCCCAGGTGGCAGCTCACTACCCGCAGGGCGCTCAGCGGTACGCCCAGCTTTTCCGCCAGCGCGCTGCTGACATAGTGATGGCTGGTGCCGTGAAAACCGTAGCGGCGAATGCCCAGCTCGGCGTAATAGCGCCAGGGCAGGGGATAGAGCCAGGCCTCCGGCTTCAGGGTCTGGTGAAAGGCGGTATCAAAGACCGCCACCGCCGGTACCGCGGGTAACCGCTGGCGAAAGAGACGTATGCCCAGCGCATTGACCGGGTTATGCAACGGCGCCAGCTCCGCCAGGCGTTCGATCTCCCGCAGGGTGTCGTCGCAGACCAGCGCGGCGTCTTTGAAGCGTTCGCCGCCGTGGGCGACGCGGTGGCCAACGCCGTCTATCTCCTGCAGGCTGCTCAGGATCCCGCGGCCGGTCAGCGCCTCCAGCAGCAGGGTCACTGCCTCATGGTGATCGGCGATGGGCAGCGTCTCCTGCCATTTCTGCGTCGGCGTTTTCAGCGTGAAGCGGGCCTCGGGCAGGCCAATACGTTCGATCAGCCCCTGGCAGAGCAACGCTCCCTGCGGCATGTTAAGCAGCTGAAATTTCAGGGAGGAGCTGCCGGCGTTGATCGCCATGATTTTATAGGTCATTGATATTCCTCTGCGTTCAGGCAGGCGAGCAGGTCATCAAGCCCGTCGCCGGTTAACGCGCTGGTGATAAAGATATGTTCGGCGCCTGCTGCCTCGAGCCATGCCCGGACCTGTTGCAGACGGGGCGGGGCGGCTAAATCGGCTTTGGTGATCACCCCGATGACCGGGCGGTTCATCGGAGCGGTAAGCCCCGGATAAAAGGGTGACCAGGGCGCATCGGCATTCAGTACCAACGCGATGACATCGGCCTCGCAGGCGCTGGTGAGCAGTGCGCTGTACAGGCAGCGGTTTTCCAGATATTCCCCCGGGGTGTCGATGGCGGCCGGCGTCCAGACGATGGCCTGCGTTTTTTGATAACGCAGGGTTTCGCCACGCAATACCTGGGTCAGCGAGGTTTTGCCGCACTGGCTGGGTCCGATAAGCATCAGGCGTTTCATGGGCTCAGGTCCGGGTAATTGGACAGGCGGTGAAGCGCATCAGCTCACCAAGGGTGCGTGTGACCTGCCTGAGCGCGTACTCCACCGCGGAGACATCGCCGGTCAACACCACCGCGCCGGTGAAGCGATCGAGAAAGCCGATCTCCACCGCGCCAGACTTGGTGGCGATGTCGCAGGCGATGATTGACGCCTCACTGGGGGTAATGGTGAGAATGCCGATGGCGGAGACCGCGTCCGGCAGACCCAGCTTTTTGAACAGATCTTTGCCCGGATTGGCGATGAGATGCGCCAGAGTGACCTGTTTACCCGGGACATACTCCTGGATCATGCGTTCGGTAGGGGTTTGCGGTTCCATTATCCCTCCATCAGCTGTTGCCACAGCGCGTCGTGCGGTCGCGGGATCACTGCCCGGTAAACCAGTAATCCTTTCTCGCCTGCGCTGTCGCTGGCCACCGTGACGGCGTTGTCGACATCGGCGATATCGCCAGCCACCACCATGTAACACTTGCCGCCGATACCAAACGCCATATGGATGCGCACCAGGGTGACGTTGGCCGCTTTCACCGCGCGGTCGGCGGCGCTGATGCACGCTGCCACGCTCCAGGTTTCGACGATCCCCGCCGCCTGCCGCTGCTCGACCACGTTGAGTCCGCTGATCGCCGGCAGTACGCTGGGGTGAATGTTGGCCAGCACCAGGCTGTCCACCAGCATCTCCCCGGCGCGCGCCGTGCCGGCGGCGATTGCCTGTTGCACGGCGCCGACGTCGCCGCCGAGCATCAGCAGGAATTTCCCGGGACAAAGGGTTCTGCAGAGCAGGAGCTGTACGTTCGCGCTTTTCAGCATGACGTCGCCCAGCTCCATTCCCCTGGCGATACTGGTCAGTTCTAAAATTCCGATAGCCTGGGTCATGATTAACCTCTTACAAGCGTAATGGCCTGCTCCGTGATGGCGGAGACCTGGCCGTCAATACTGGCGTGTACCGGCGCACCGAGGGCGTCGGCAGGGATGTCTGCCAGCAGCTGGCCGCGCGTTACTCGCTCTCCCGGCGCGACGCAGGGGACGGCGCTGATGCCGATATGCTGGCGCAGCGGCAGGGTGACGCAGCCCACCTCCGGCTCCACCGCCGTCAGCGGCGCCTCCTGATACCAGGGATCAAGCCCCAGTTTGCTGATGAGCCGGTTGACCGGCACCAGGCGGTGCTTCGCCATCTCGTCCGCCGGACGCAGCGGTCCTTCGTAGCGCAGATTTTTCGCTCTCAGCTCACGTTTCAGCAGACGGTTGATGCGCATAGGGGAAATCCCCACCGGGCAGGCGACGCTCTCGCAAACGTTGCACTCCGAGCAGGTCAGGGCGCTGAGCAGCAGCGACGGGGTGGCCGCCTGGCGATAGTTCACCGCCCGCACCAGCAGGTGGGGAGAAAGCTCATGGCCGATCAGGTGCCGGGGGCATAAATCTGTGCATAAACGGCACTGTTCGCAGACGGTGCGGGCGATGGCGAGCAGGGTGCGTTCATCCTGCCGCCGTCGCTGGATCAATGGATGGTTGCCCGGGAGCACCAGCAGGCCGCCGGTGGTTTTGGTGACCGGTGTCTCCAGGGAGGTCATAAGCGAGCCCATCATCGGACCGCCGTTGATAAACCCCGGTTCGGCAACCGTCGCGCCGCAGGCCAGATCCAACACCTCGCGCAACGACATGCCCAGCGGTACGGTCAGCGTCAGAGGACGGACGACGGCGCCGTTGACGGTCAACGTCCGGCGGGTCACCGGATAGCCCTGCTCCACGGCTCTGGCGATATTGAGTACCGTCTGAACGTTATTGACCACTACGCCGACGCTGACCGGCAGCGCGGCAGGCGGCACGCGACGACCCGTCGCCAGCCAGATAGTGAGCACCTCATCCCCGGCCGGATAGACATCAGGCAGAATATGCAGCCGGGCCCATTCCGGTAGTCGCGGGGTTAACGCCGCAATCGCCGGAGTATATTTCGCCTTCAGGGCAATGATCCCTTCCCGGGCGCCGGTGGCGGTCATTGCGTAACCCAGGCCGCGAATCAGCCGGTCAGCCTGCTGCGCCATCAGCTGTTGATCAACCTTCAGCATCGGTTCGCATTCGGCGGCGTTCACCAGCACGGTGTCTACCCGGGCCTGCAGTTTGATGTGGGTCGGAAAGCCCGCCCCACCGGCGCCCACTACCCCGGCGGCCCGGACGCGCTCGCGGATCTCCGCCGGATCCATGTCTGGTAGTGGCACTATCGCTTCACTCATTGCAGGCTCTCCAGCAGTTGCGCGATGGCCGCGCCATCGGCCGGACGCGGGTTGGTGCGCAGGGTGGCGTCGGCCAGCGCGGCCGGCACCATGGCGGGAATTCGCGATAAGAAAAGGGGATATTTTTCCTGCAAGGCGCCCTTGAGGGTGGGAATGGCGCACTGCTGTTTCAGTGTTTCCACCGCGGCAAGCAGCGCCTGGAGAGCCTCCTGTTCGCCAGCTTCCGGCGGGCAGAACCGGCAGGCCCTGGCCAGGCGCGCATAGCGCTTCGCCGCTCGCGGCTCGCCGGCGTTAAAGCGGATCACCGCGGTCAGCAGCAGCGCGTTGGCCAGGCCATGGGGAAGGTGAAACTGGCCGCCAAGCTGATGGGCGATAGCATGATTGAGCCCAAGGCCAGCCTGGCTAAAGGCCATACCGGCGAGGGTTGAAGCATTGTGCATTTTGCTGCGGGTCGCAACGCAGTCGCCCTGGCGAACCGCAACGGGTAGGGCGCGAAACACCAGCCTGGCGGCCTTTTCCGCCAGCGCATCGGTAAAATCGGTGGCCTGCGGCGATACCCATGCCTCAAGGGCGTGGGTCAGGACGTCCAGTCCGGTATGGGCTGTGATGGTGGGCGGTACGCTGATCACCAGCGTTGGGTCGAGGATCGCCATGTCGGGACAGAGCGCCTCATGGAACAGCGGGTACTTGATCCCTTTTTCCGGGTCGCTGATGACGCAGGCGCTGGTCACTTCCGACCCGGTACCGCTGGTGGTGGGGATCGCCACGCAGGTGTCGACAGGCAGCCCGCCCTGCTGGCTGAACCAGACGATCGCCTTGGCGGCGTCCATCGCCGAGCCGCCGCCGAAGCCGATCACCACCTGCGGACGCAGGGCCTGCATCTGCGCTATCCCTTTCGCCACGGTGTGAATGGTCGGATCCGGTGTAATATCACTGAACACGCTGACGCGGTTGCTGGCGGGCAGCGCGGCGCGCAGCCGCTCGAACAGCGGCGAGCGCGCCAGGAAGCCGTCGCAGACGATCCAGATGTGCTGATGGCTAAAGCGCTGCAGCGCGGCCAGGCTGCCCGGGCCGCTGTAGAGGCGCGTTTGCAGAGAAAAGGTGTGCATGGCGCCCCCGGCTAGCGAATGGAAAAACCGTTGGTTAACACGCAGCGCCGCAGGCGGGCGAACGTCCGCGCGGAGGTGGTGCCTTCTCCGGTTGGCGTGGCGATGGTGAAGGTGGTAAACCCTTCGCCGCCGACGCCGATACCCGCGTAAGACGGACCATTTTTGACAAAAATGGAGGTCTGCAGCGTGCGTGCCGCCAGATTGAGCCGCGAGACATTCTGCGAGTGCATAATGGCGGTGTGGTGCAGACCCTCCTCAACGCGCAGGGCCAGCGCCAGGGCGCTATCAAAATCGGCGACCCGGACGATCGGCAGCACCGGCATCAGTTGCTCGCAGGTCACCCAGGGGTCGTTCGCCTGCACCTCGGCTATCAGCAGGCGAGGGGGGCGGGAAGGGACGGCGAGACCGGCGGCCGCCAGCAGCTCAGCCGGGCTCTTACCAACCAGTTTTTTATTCGCCGCGCCGTCGGGCAGGCAGACGGCTCGCAGGGTATCGGTCTCCTGCGGGCTCAACAGCAGCGCGTCAAAATCCTGCATCTGCTGGATCAGGCGGTCAGCGACGGAGGCGACGACGATCAGGCTTTTTTCGGCGATACAGGGCAGGTTGTAATCGAAGGCGGCGCCGCTGATGATATCTTCGGCGGCTTTGACGAGATCGGCCGTTTCATCAACGATGCACGGCGGATTGCCGGCGCCAGCGCCGATCACTTTTTTACCGCTTTTCATGCCCATCGCCACAATGCCAGGGCCGCCGGTGATAGCCAGAACGGCAATCAGCGGGTGGGCCATCATTTGCTGGGTGGCTTCAAAGGTCGGCTCGGCAACGGTCACCACCAGGTTACGGATCCCGCTGCAGCGGTAGGCGATCTCTTCGATCCTGGCGATAAGCGTTAACGAGACCTTTTTCGCGCCGGGATGGGGGCTGAAATAGACGCTGTTACCCGCCGCCAGCATGCTGATACTGTTGTTGATAATGGTTTCCGTTGGGTTGGTGCTGGGCGCCACGGCGCCAATAACCCCGAACGGTGAGTACTCAAACAGCACCATCCCGCCATCGCCGGTGAGGGCGCTGGTAGTGAGATCCTCAATGCCCGGTGTGTTCTCAAGGGCAGCTTTATTTTTCAGATATTTATCTTCTTTGTTGCCCATGCCGGTTTCCGTGGCGCTCTCCTCCGCCAGCGTCACCAGCTCGGGGGCCAGCGTCTCCCGCAGGGCGCTGATAATGGCGCTGCGGGTTTTTAGCGGACACTGCTGATAGCGGAGAAAAGCCTGATGGGCGGCGTCGATGGCGCTGCCGACGTCGCGGAAAATGCCCTGCTGTTCCTGAGAAACGGGGGCGGGCGCGAGCTTTTCGCTGAGAATGGTGCGGATAAGGGTTTCCAGTTCTGCTGTATTCATTGATGTGTTCTCACGTTAATGGCCGCCATGGCAGCCTGTGCAATAGCCATATCCTGCTCGACGCTGCCGCCGCTAATCCCGAGACCGGCTATTAGCTGACCATCGCGCCACAGCGGATATCCGCCGCCAAAGGTGACGACTTTGCCCTGCAGATGGCTCTCCAGACCGTACAGCGCAGCGCCTGGCTGTACGGTCGTCGCGAGCTCGTGGGTGGCGGTTTTCATGGCGACGGCGGTCCAGGCTTTTTTCGGCGCCAGCTCGCTGCTGACCAGCAGCGCATCGGGCATTCGCCAGGTCACGGTTTCGGTACCGTGTGCGTCAACGATGCTCACCACCACCGGCACCTGCAGCTGGCGGGCGTGTTCGATAGCCTGACGGGTAAGCTGATGCAGCTCGTGAAAGGAGAGTGCCCCGGCCTGGGCTTTGGGCGCGTCGGACGCAGGCGACCCGCTGGCGGCCAGGTAGCGGGCCGCGATCTCCGCCACGAGGCGGCGCTGGTGATCGGCCTGATCCTCGCTGCGCGCCAGGGCATACAGACAGTCAGATAAGCGGTTCAGATAACGCAGCAGTATCTGACGGAGAGTGACCTCTGCCGCCAGCTCGACCAGCCGACGCTCCGCCCGACGGGCAACGGTGCGGGCCAGGTGCAGGCGACTGGCGGCTTCGCACCGTCCGGGCAACACAAACTGGTGCAGCGCCGGCACGCGGGCCATCTCGCGATCGATGGTCTGCTCCAGCAGGGCAATCTCTTCGCTGCTGATATAGCGCTTACCCGGTGATGGCTGTTCGCTGTCGCTGGCGAGCTCCGCGCTGAACCAGAAAATATGCTGCTGCAGGGCTTCGAGCAGGACGCGATGTTCCTCTTCAGCGGCGGCGCAGACGCACAGGCTCAGCACCGCGTTCAGTTCATCCAGGGTGCCGTAGGCTTCGACGCGCGGATGCGTCTTGCTGACCCGCTGGCCGGTAAAGAGTGATGTACTGCCGGCATCGCCGGTTCGGGTATAAATAGCCACAGGCGCCCCCTTAGCGTGAAAGTGAGTCAACAATGCCCACAACGGCAAGATCGATGGCCTCATTCGGGCCGCTAAAGACGTGGCGTGCGCTCGAGCCGCTGCAGAGCAGCACCAGTTCGCCGACGCCAGCGCCAACCGAATCTACCGCCACTTCATCGCCGCTCGCGGGCTGAAATGGATGTTCGTCGTCTGTGCTTACCCGGCGCACCAGCAGCAGTTTTTTGCCGTTCAGAGAGGGCGATTTTTGCGTCGAGACGACGGCGCCGGTCACGCGTGCCAGATGCATAGTTCACTCCTGCTTAATCAATTGAACATGCCGCGCGACGGCCGCTTCGCGGGCGAGGGCGGTGATAATGGGGCGGCGGCGCAGCACCAGATAACCTCCCCTGAGACGGGCTACATCGGCATAGGTGAGCACCGACGCGGCGTGAAGTCTGACGGGCTGGCCAGGCGGGTCGCTGAACGTCAGCGGCAAACGGGCGAGTTTTTTTACCGCCAGCGCGGGGAGCAGGGCGGGAAGCAGCGTTAGCTGTACCCGAACGCCCCAGGCCATCGCCTCATGCAACGCGCAACCGGCGGCCGTCAGCGCGCGCTGGCCGGTAAGCTGCTCCAGCAGCGGTAAATCCACCTGCACGATGCGCAGCGAAGCGTGCTGGCACAGCAGGCTGTGGATATCCGCTTCGCCGAGCTGGGCCACGCTGAGCGTGGCCGTACTCCGGGCGCGACGGCGCAGACGGGCGGCGACCTCTTCGACGATACGCTGCAGCATCGCGTGGTTCATGGCTTCGTCACCAGCGTAGCCCAGGCCTGCGCAGCGTCAGCGCCTGCCGCATTGGCTTCGTCAGTATCGATGTGCATCTCAAGACGCATATCCGGGGCTACGCGGACCGCTACATTGTCGAAGATAAGCCGCCTGTCGCTGCCTTCGATCGCCACCGCGACGCTATCGCCATGGGCGACGCGCAGGATCAGGGCATCGAGCGGGGACATATGAATATGTCGTTGGGCGACGATCGTCCCGCTGCTCAGCTCCAGTTCGGCAAAGGGGCTTATCAGGCGGATCCCTGGCGTGTCCTGCAGATTGCCTGACATGCGCAGCGGCGCGGCGATACCGAGGGTCCGGGCGTCGGTGCGTGAGATTTCCACCTGGCTGGTCTGGCGCAAAGGGCCGAGCAGGCGCACGTTATTTAATCGTCCTTTGGGGCCAACCAGAGTCACCGTCTGCTCTGCGGCATACTGCCCGGGCTGCAGCAGCGCTTTTTTCGGCTGGATGGGCTGAGCGGGAAAGAGCCTGGCATAGTCCTCCGCCGCTAAATGGATATGGCGACTGGAGATACCGATTGGGATGGGACGCTGGCGCATCTCATCCAGCACTTTGTTGACTGTTGAAGCCAGCTGTTGTTTATCCATTACGCGTCACCTCGTTTACCGGCGTGCAGGCACTGCGAGCGAGGTTCGCCTTTTTGCCGTGGACAGTGCGGGTCCAGGCACAGGTTGCAGGTCACCTGCTCCGCAGGGCGGGGGAGGGTGTCTGCGGGATCTCTGCGCTCATCCATTACGGTGGCGTTCTCCTCTTCCAGAGCAGCGTCAGGTGCTGGTGAAGGCGCTTCGACGTGGGCTGGCAGCAGGCCTGCGCCGGGCCTGGCGATAACCTTCTGCGCCACCAGCCCCTGCTGCCGGTCGGCGAGTTCGGCCCCGGTCATCACCGCCGCCTGGACAGAGGCCACATCACCGGCGATCTTCACCACCATCCAGCCGGAGCCGTTGGTCTTTTCCAGGGCGAGCAGCGTGATGGCGGCCGCTTTCGCCATGGCGTCGGCGCAGGTGATGGCCAGGGCCAGGCCGCTGACCTCAAGTAATCCCAGTGATTGCTTCACGCAGTGCTCCTTGTTTCAAGGTCAGACGGATTTCGGCAGAATGGCCTCGACATCGCTGTGCGGGCGTGGGATCACATGGCTGGACTTGACCTCGCCGACCACGCTGGCCGCCGCGCTCCCGGCGTCAACGGCGGCTTTCACTGCACCGACGTCTCCGCGGACCATCACGGTAATCAGCCCGGAGCCAATTTTTTCGTAACCAATCAACTGCACGTTGGCGGATTTCACCATTGCATCAGCGGCTTCAATGGCGCCAACCAGGCCTTTCGTTTCAACCAGTCCTAGTGCGTTATTCATATTGTGTTCTCCTGTGGATTAAGCATTGCGATCCCGAAATGGGATCCCTTTGACGAGACGAGCCGCATTGTTGCCAGTGTTTCGCCGGGCCAGCCTGTCCTGGTGATACCTCAGCGAAAACAGCGGAGTTGATGCGGGTAAATTTTTGTAGTGCACGATGAGCTGTTCCCGGTCGCAGGCGATGCCCACCAGCAGCGGCGAACGCTGCGCCGCCTGCCAGGCGTGATGGACAAGATCGCCGCCGGTCCGCGGTTGCAGAACGAAAGGAATGCCTTCCTCTTCAATGCCCAGCAGGACATCGCGCCACTGTTCGCTGCATTCGTCAGTGACCGCAATGACGATGGCGGGGGTGACGAGGCTACTCTCCATGCGTACCTCCTTTTTGCCAGGCAAGGAGTAATCCGCTGGCGACCGCATTGCGCGGGCCTTCACTGCCGCGGATGTTGCCGCGCCCGGCAACCAGCCGGTAGTGCGCCAGCGCGTCGGTGACCAGCTGGGGGATCTCGAAATCGAGGGACGAGCCGCCCACCAGCACTACGAACGGGATGTCGCGAATGTTGCCGGTAGGGCTCACCTGGCGTAACGCCCGCAGGGCGTTGGTGACAAAGACGCGTGATTTGGCGCTACGGCGAATGGCGCGCACTTTCTCCAGCGGCAGATCGCCGGGCAGGGGAACCAGTTCATCCGGTTTCACCACGCAGACGCGGGCAAATACCGCCGGTGGTAAGGCCGACGGAAAAAACTGGACGCTGCCGTCTTCATGACGCAGATGAAACAGGCTTTCGACTTTCGCCAGCGGGTATTTTTTGATCTCTTCCGCCAGATAGCGGTCCTCAAGCCCCAGCTCGCGGGCGATGATCATCGTGACCATATCGCCGGCGCCGGCCAGGTGAGTGGCGCTGATCTCTCCTTGCGCATTGATAATGGAGGCGTCGGTCGACCCGGCGCCCAGATCGAGGATCGCCAGCGGGCGCGTGGTGCCGGGAGTGGTGAGCGCCCCGAGAATGGCCGCTTCCGCCTCAGCGCCACCCACCTGAACCGCAATCTGCAGTTTGTGCTCAATTTCACGGGCGATCAGGGCCATCTGCAGGCGATCCGACTTGACCATCGAGGCGATACCCACCGCCTGCTCCAGCGAGAACTCCCCCGCCAGGCCACCGGTCACGCTGACCGGCACCGCCGTATCAACGGCCAGCAGATCCTGAATGCGGATCTCCTGAGCTGGCTTATTGGTAAGCTCCGCCATGGTCTGGCGCACGTGCTCAAGCATGCCGCCGATATTGGTGCCCGCTTCTCCCGCGACGTTGTCCAGTTTGCCGCAGCCGTCAACCGCCTTCATGATGGCTTCCGCCCCGGCGGCCACATCAACCTGTACGCTGCGCCCCTGAGCGATGAGCAGCAGATTCCCCGCCGGAATAGTCCGTGCCTTGACGTCGCCGGAGGGGGTTTTCACCACTACGGCCGAACGATTGCCAATCAGCGCCCGCGCCATTGGCACGATATTTTTGGTCTCTTCGGCGTTGAGATCGAAAACGGTGGCAATACCGTAGGGGTTGGAGAGCGTTTCGATGATCTTGCCGGGTAAAGCGACCTCGACCGCCGCCAGCATGCCAAGTGGAATACGGTCGATATGCTGAACTTCATCGATCACCGGCAGCGGTTGCTGTAGCCGGTTATTGACCAGCACGCCGTCATCCTGCTGCAAAATAATGCCGGAAATCTGATAGCCCGCTGCCGTCGCCGCATTGACCATCGCAGCGACATCGGCAAAGTCAAAGGCTGAGGAGACCACCAGAATATAGGGGGTGTCCGCAGCGCAGGACAGCAGCGCCTCCGGTGTGATGGTGATGCCGACCCCCAGTCCGACGCCGCCGGGTGTCTTCGGGTTGTGGCCGATCATGGTGGACTCGGTGATGATGGTTTCCGTGATGGTCTCCATCGCCACATCGCCAATGACCGGCGTGGCTTCGTTAATGCGAATAAGCGAGATATCGCTGACCTGAATGCCTGCCGCTTTTGCCGCCTGTGTTAGCGCCTCCTGAATACCGAACACATTACGTAATGTGCCTTTAATACCGGTGGTTTCAGCCAGCGCGCTGTGGCGGATGTTCAGCACACCTGCGTCATCGACCGTCGCCAGGGCGACCTCTGTCGATGAGTTGCCAATATCAATGCCAGCGATATAGCGCATGCTTGCCCCCTGTTAATCGTCGCCTTTCAGTTTCTTACGCTCGACGTACAGCCCGGCCGCTTCCCGAACAAAGGCGGCACAGAGCCGGGCCTGGTAGCGATGCTCGAGGTCATCAGCGATCGCCAGTAGCTCCGCCTGGGTGGAACGGTAAGGGCGCAGGGCGTTGTAGATCTCAAGGATCCGGTCGTCGGGAACCGCGGTGAGCTCGGCGGCCCGCTCAAAGTTCATCGCCAGCCGATCGCGTCCGGCATCCTGGGCGATCGCCGCCTGCATGCGCAGCGTTTCCGGGGTGATGCGCATGTCCTGTGCCGTAACGCGATCGCTTAATACGTTCTCCAGCGTCAGGTCATCGAGCGTTTTATTGGTAGCGGTTTTGACCCACTCCGGATGGCGGGTGGCTAACGGGTAGTCGCTGACTTTAGGCTGGCGAGCGGTGTCGTTTGTCGGTGCGGCTGGCGCGGGCGTTGCCCCGTCCTGTAGGCTGTTCATCCGGCTCAGCACGTCGCGTACCATGGATTCAATTGCGTCGGTATTCATCGGGATATCCTTTGTTAAAGCGCCATGCTCAGTTCCTGCGGGTTTTTGCCGGTCACTACGTATTTGGTCTCTTTAATGTGCAAAATGGCCGACTTCGCCTGGTATTTGGGACGAGCCATCTGATCGTTGAGCGTCGGCACCGGCTGCGGCGACTCGCGTTTGGCGTAGCGCGCGGCGTTTTTGCCAATCTGGCGGTAGGTTTCCAGGGTCAGCAGCGGCGCCTGCGGGAAGAGTTCCAGATTGGAAAGCGGCGGCAGGCCCCGCTGGTGGATGACGGTGGTGCCTTTCGACTGAATACCGATCGAGATGCCGGAGCCGCTCAGGCGGTTGCCTTCCACCGCCACGAAGGCGACGTCAGAAGATTTAAAGCAGCGGATCACCCGGGCTTTGATGCCTTCTTCCTCAATGCCGGCGATCACTTCGCGCAGAATATTTTTATGCGGAATGCCGACGATATTGGCGGTTTGCGCCAGGCCAAAGGCGGGCCCGACGGCAATGATGACTTCATCCTGCTGCGTGCCGGGTTTGGCTTCGCCGATTTCCGTCAGGAAGCTTTCGCTGGACACAGGCGCAACAGCGGCCGATGCGACGGAAGCGGCAGGCGCGCTAAAGGAGACCGGCTTATCTGCGCCTGATTTCATCTCCGACAGCACCTCTTCGATAATCTGGCGCAGCAGCGTTTCGTTAATTTCCATTTTTCACCCCTTAGCCAAGTTCATTGGGATCGAGCGCGCCCGGGATATTTTTAATCTCTTCCCAGCGCTCGCCTTGCAGGCGATAGCCTGTTGCCGGACCGGCATAATCGTTCACGTCATTCACGGCCGAGAGCACCTGGCCCTCGCCGACGATAATGGCGGAGGTGTGCAGGTAGTCGCCGGTGAGCTTGGCTTTCTGAATATTGAGCATGTCCTGGGCGACATCGGGGAAGCCGCCTTTCGCCAGGGCTTTCACCACCTCCAGGCCGTTGCGGTTCTTGTTGATGATCTCCTGGGCAAACTTGATGTCCTCAACGATGTTGCGCTCAGGCATATCTTTTGAACCGTGGGCGTAAGTGGCGGCCTCCACCTCTTCATCCGTAATTGGCGGCAAACCCATGCCGGCAAATACCGCTTGCAGCGCGCGGGCGGCTTTATTACGAATGGCGATCACGTCCTCTTCACGCACCGGCCGCAGGCCGCCATCGACCTTCAGATCGCGCTGGATCACGTTGTAGTCGTCGAAGTCTTCGGCATCTTCGTTGGAACCGGCGAACATGTTGTCGTAGTTTGGCACCGCCGAGTAACCGGAGGAGATAAAGTCGGTGCCTGGCAGGAACTGCATCAGCAGGCGCGCGGTACGCCGCATATCCGAGTGGGTAAAGGTTTGATCGTTACTTGAGGCGCACTCCAGATCCAGCGCTGAGCAAATCAGGTTTTCCGCCAGTACGGCGCGGATACCCGACGGTACGGCGGACGGCACGCCGATACAGCTGACGGAGCCATTCTGCAGGCCTTGCACCCCGGCGGCTTTGGTGATGTAGATGCAGCGCGCTTCGAGATACAGCATCGATTTGCCTTCGGCATAACCCATCTGCACTTCAGAGCCGGAGCCGGAGGTAAAGCGCATTTTCAGGCCGCGCGAGGCGTAGGAGGAGGCGAGGAAGCCTTTCGACCATGGGGTGTCATCGCCATCGGTAAACACCGGTTCCGTACCGTAGACCGAAATGGTTTCGGCATAGCAGGTATGGCCCAGCATGCCCAGTTTCAGCTCGGTGGCTTCTTCCAGGGAACACTGGGTGAGGACGCCGGGGCGGCCCACCTGTGAACCGACCAGCAGGGCGATGGCGTTGAACGGCGCGTAGCGCGCCACGGCGACGGTGGTCTCCTGCTCGTCAAAGCCGCGCCATGCGCCTTCAGCGGCGTCGGCGGCAATCTGTACCGGATTATCTTTGATATTAGTGACATGCGCCTGCTGGGACGGCGTGCGGCGGGCGCGCATTTTTTGCATCGCCATCATCATCTCGACCACGTTCATATGCGACACCACTTCGACGATTTTCGCCGGGGTCATCGCGGTGGTGAGCGGCACGATGTCGCTGCGTTTAACGTTCGGGTCGCAGAGCATATTGGCGAGCTTGACCGAATCCATGGCCATCACTTCTTCGGCACGTGCCAGATTAATACCGTAGCGCGCGATAAAGTGGTCAATCAGGTCGAACTGCTCAACCGGTTTGCCGTCGAGTTCGGTCACCGCGCCGTTGACGATGCGGATAGAGGGTTTGGGATCGTTAGGGCTTTCCATCGCGATAAAGCCCTCTTCGATCCACTCCTTAACGAAACCATCCTGATTCACAGGGCGTTTCGCCAGTGCTTCAAATCTTTTCGATCTCATGAATCAGCCTCGCGGGTATTAAATGTAGGAGGGGCGATCGTTTTTCGGTTCGGCGCCCAGCGTCCCCAGTACGGTTTTGCCGATCTCCCGGGCGGAGATCACCGCCTGGCGCACCGCGCCGGAGTCGCCGGAAATCACCAGGATGGCTTCGTTGCTGAAGCTGGTGCCGTGGGCCGGTGAGCTGTAAGCCACCACTTCGACGTTGGCTGATTTCAGCGCGGTATCGGCCATCAGCACGCCAACGGACGCCGGCGCGCCGACGATAATCCCGCAGGCGCGGCCCAGCGGAGCGCCGAAGGCTTTTTCCAGGGCGTAGCTGGCGCGCGCGGTATACTGCAGCTCGATATGACCCGCCTCGTTGCCGTAGACATCGCCGAAAGTACGGTCCAGCTCTTTCAGCGCGACCTCAATCCCGCGTTTGACGTCGGAAACATCGTTCCCGCCCAGCACAATCAGTGAGCCATGGCCTGCGCCGCCTTTGGTGTCGCGAGGAAGCTCAATGCTGACCACTTCGGTGTTGGTGGCTTTGACCGCTTCATCGGCGGCCATAATGTGCGGCCCGGCGCCGGTGCGAGCGCCGAGGATGCCGATAGAGCGATAGCGTTTTTCAAGCTTCATGGCTTCCAGCAATGCGGCATCCACGTTGGCGATGACCAGCCCGAGGGTGTCGCCAATGGCGGTCCCGACAAATTCCGTTAAGCTGCAGCTTTTCTCTGCCATAGCCGTTTCTCCTGTGGGATGGGGGGTATCGGGAAGCGCCTGCTGCTCTGGCGTCGCCACACGGGCTATGACTTGCGCCATGATCTGTTCAACCAGCTCATTGCTGCTCATTGGCTATTCCCCTTCGGTAAGATTTTTTCAACATCGGTATGGGGGCGGGGAATGACGTGTACGGCTTTCACCTCGCCCACGTGGCGGGCTGCGGCGGCACCGGCGTCGGTGGCGGCTTTTACGGCTCCCACGTCGCCACGCACGATGACGGTCACCAGGCCTGAACCGATCCTTTCATAGCCAACTAATAAAACATTGGCCGACTTAACCATTGCGTCAGCGGCCTCTATGGCTGCGGTTAAGCCTTTGGTTTCTACCATTCCTAATGCTTCTTGTTGCATAAAGACCTCGCAGGGTATGTTCCAGTGAGGGAACTATATGGCGGGGCGGCGAAAAAGAATGGCTGAGTTGATGGTGTAGAACGAAAAAATAGTGGTTTTTATATAATAATAAATAGTCATGATTTATTTTATATTGTTGTTTTTATTGGTTTTTATTTTACTTATTAATGTGATTATCTTGCGGATGCTGTTCCGTATTTACATTTTTGGGCGTGATTTTTTAAATTGTTTTTGCTATGCGATATTTTGCATGGTGTGATATTTGTTGGAAAATAAGCACTGCGCTTTTGCAATTTTTTATTATTGAGTTGGAAATAAAAATATCCCCTGAACGCCCGCCATTGCTGCATGGATTCGCGAGCAAATAGCAATAAATTGCTCTTCTTCAGCGACTTTACGCCGCCCGTTTTCCGCAGGATGCCAACACTTTGCTGCCGCCGGTTTCTATAGTGGGCCTCGCCGTACCCAACGAGCCAGCGGATGGTTGGCTGGCCTGGACACGAACTTCGTCAAGAGGTGTCACAATGAATGGTTCTTTACGCGCGCAATGTATCGCCGAGTTTTTAGGCACCGGGCTATTTCTGTTTTTTGGTATCTGCTGCCTGAGCGCTCTGAAGCTGGCTGGCGCCAGCCTGGGGCTGTGGGAGATCTGTATTATCTGGGGACTGGGTATTTCTCTGGCGGTGTACCTGACGGCCGGCATTTCGGGGGGGCATCTGAACCCCGCCGTCACCGTCGCCCTGTGGCTGTTTGCCTGCTTCCCGGGCAGAAAAGTGTTGCCCTATATCGTGGCCCAGGTCGCCGGCGCGTTTGGCGGCGCCGTGTTGGCCTGGATACTTTACAGCACCCTGTTTACGCAATTTGAAACGGTACATCATATGGTGCGTGGCAGCCTGGAAAGCCTGCAGCTGGCCAGTATCTTCAGTACCTACCCGGCGCCTGAGCTCAGCATCTGGCATGCGGCGCTGGTGGAGGTGGTGATCACCTCGATGTTGATGGGGATGATCATGGCGCTCACCGATGATGGCAATGGCGTACCCAAGGGCCCGCTGGCGCCGCTGTTGATTGGCATTCTGGTAGCGGTGATCGGCGCCTCGACCGGGCCGCTTACCGGTTTTGCGATGAACCCGGCGCGTGATTTTGGCCCGAAATTATTTGCCTGGCTCGCCGGGTGGGGCGACATCGCGATGACTGGCGGAAGGGATATTCCCTATTTTATCGTGCCCATCATCGCGCCATTGCTGGGCGCCTGCCTCGGCGCCGCAATTTATCGTTTTCTCATCGCTAATAATCTTCCCTGTCATACCTGCGTTGAGGAGAAAAATACGCGTTAGCATCCAGTGAAAAATGTATTACTGAAATAGCAAAACTATTTCATGAACCGATATCACGAACCGCTCAAAAAGTCTCCCCGGGGTGGGAGACTTTTGTTATTGTCAATGCACTTTTTTATCGTCGACGGGATCTGATGCTAAAAAAGGGAAATATGAATAATATGTTTTATTTATAACAAAAAATTAACTGAGGGGTTTTATCATGATTTCTGCGAGTACCCTGAACTCAGAACTCATCAATAAAATCGCACAGGATTTTGCGCAAGCCACCAGTCTGGCGGTTGTGGTCGTCAATATTCACGGTGATGAGATTTCTGAACTGTTTAATTTCACGCCGTTTTGCCAACTCATGCGTCAGCACCCGGAGCACAGCGGACGCTGTCGCATGAGCGACCGCTGCGGCGGGCTGGAAGCCTCAAAAAATGACCAGCTGTGTATCTACCGCTGTCACGCGGGGTTAACCGATTTTTCCATCCCGCTGGTGATCGCCGGCCACCTCGTTGGCTTCGTGCTGTGCGGCCAGGTGCGTCTGAGCAATGATATTGAACTGGTTGATATTCTGAACGTGGATGACCGCTGGCAGGACGATCCGGCGCTGGTCCAGGCGTTTCGCGATGTGCCTGAGATGGACTATTCGCGGGTTATCGCTTCGGCGGATCTGCTGAAGCTGATCGTCGAGAATTGCCTGAAAAAACAGCTCAACTTTGTGGTTATCAAAGATAACCCGCCGCAGAACGACCCGGCGCAGGCCTGCCGGGCGGCCTCGCCGCACGATGGCAAAATGAAGAAGGCGCTGCGCTATATCGACGCGCATCTCTCCGATGAGCTGCGTCTGGAGGACGTGGCGGCGCACGTCTATCTCAGCCCGTACTACTTCAGCAAACTGTTTAAAAAGTATCAGGGGATCGGCTTTAACGCCTGGGTCAATCAGCAGCGGATGGCGAGCGCAAAAGAGCTGCTATGCCACAGCGACTGGAGCATTGCCAGCATCGCGCGGAATTTAGGTTTTTCGCAAACCAGCTATTTTTGCAAAGTGTTTCGCCAGACCTATCAGGTAACGCCGCAGGCATTTCGTCAGCAAATTAATGCCGGATCACAAACTGAGTCTTTTTAAATGACAATATTTTGCTATTGCCGATTTTTGATATCCCGGAGTATCTTCATCATTATAAAATGAAAAAAACGACAGTAGAGCAATAAATTGTCATAGCGCAACAAAATAGTGATATTCGAGGGATAAACTACACCAGTTTTTATTTTTGTGATGGGATAGAGTGTCCGTTAATACGAGACTGATGAATATCACAACACCGCTTCACCTCGCGGACGTCATTTTGCAGGCGATGAGGCGGTAAAAGTAAGCGTGAAACATTAACCGCGGATGCATGGCGCATCGGCGAATACAACCGACAGGTTCGACACCAGTTTGGTGTCAGGGAAGGGGGTGTAAATCCCCCGCAGCCCCCGCTGCTGTGATGCTGACGACCCCGCAAAAACCACTGATCGTAAGATTGGGAAGGGCGGGCGAGAACGAGGCTAAGCCAGAAGACCTGCCTGCCGGTAACTGACCAACAACTTCGGTGGGAAGTGGGTGGCTTAGCGGTGCGTGGTCGCAGGACCAGGCATGCGCGCAGCTATACCCCGACCACCTGAACAGGACAGGGTATGGCAACCAGGCGTGCGTTTATTCTTGCGGGTACCGGCAGCGGTTGTGGCAAAACCACCGTTACGCTTGGCCTGCTCAGCTTGCTCCAACAGCGCGGTTTGCGGGTGCAACCCTGTAAAGTGGGGCCAGACTACCTGGACACCGCCTGGCACACCGCCATCAGCGGCATCGCCTCCCGCAATCTCGACAGCTTTATGCTTCCCGCCCCGATACTCAACGCGCTGTTTGCCGAACAACTGCAGCAGGCCGACATCGCGGTTATCGAAGGGGTGATGGGCCTGTATGACGGCTACGGTATCGACCCCAACTACTGCAGCAGCGCGGCCATGGCCAAACAGCTTGGCTGCCCGGTGATTTTGCTGGTGGATGGCAAAGCGGTGTCGACTTCCGTCGCCGCCACGGTGATGGGCTTTCAACACTTTGATCCGGCCCTCAACATCGCTGGCGTTATCGTCAATCGGGTTAACAGCGACGCGCACTTCCAGCTGCTGAAAAGCGCCATTGAGCGCTACTGTCAGGTGCCAGTGCTCGGCTATGTGCCGCGCGTGGAAGGCGTGGCGCTGCCCGAACGGCATCTGGGGCTGGTGACCGCCCGCGAGTCGGTGGTCAATCAGCAGGCATGGCGGGATTTTGCCAGCCTGCTGGGGCGCACCCTCGACATAGACCGGCTACTGGCCCTCAGCGAACTGGCCGCCATGCCGGCCGGCGAGTGGGGGGAACAGCTTGCCGCCGACGCCGGCGAAGGACTGACGCTGGCCCTCGCCGACGATGAGGCCTTCAATTTTTATTACCCCGATAACCTGGCGCTGCTGGCGCGCTGCGGCGTGAAGATGGTGCGCTTTAGCCCGCTGCGCGATCGCCAGCTGCCGGCCTGCCAGATGATCTGGCTCGGCGGCGGCTACCCGGAGCTGCATGCGGCCGGGCTGTCCGCCAACCATGAGATGCTGGCGCAGCTTCGCGCGGCGCACCGGCGCGGGGTGGCGATCTACGCCGAGTGCGGCGGCCTGATGTATCTGGGCACGACCCTGGAAGTCACCGGCGGCGAGCGCTACGCCATGGCGGATATTATTCCTGGACACAGCCGAATGGGGACGCGTCTGACCCGGTTCGGCTACTGCGAAGCGCAGGCGCAGCAGCAGACGCTGCTGGCCGCTCCTGGCGAGTGGCTGCGCGGCCATGAATTTCATTACTCCGATTTTTCGCCCGCCACCCCTGCCGTACTGGCCTGCCGTAAACAGCGAGACGGTAAGACGCTCCAGCAGTGGCCGGGAGGATGGCAGTCCGGCAGCGCCTTTGCCAGCTATCTCCATGTCCACTTTGCCCAGCGCCCCACCATGCTCAACCACTGGCTGCGAGCGGCAAGGAGGGCGCAATGACTCTTCTCGCCTGGTGTGTGGCCTGGATACTTGATGTGCTCATTGGCGATCCGCCGCACTGGCCGCATCCGGTGCGCTGGATAGGTCGCCTGATCACCGTCAGCCAGCGTGTGGTGCGGCGCGTCTGCCATAGCGACCGGGCGCTGCGCATCGGCGGCGGGGTAATGTGGCTGGTGGTGACCGGCCTGACATGGGGCGTGGCCTGGGGCGCACTGGCGCTGGCGCACGGGCTCCATCCCTGGCTGGGATGGCTGGTGGAGGTGTGGATGATCTTCACCGTGCTGGCGGGACGCTGTCTGGCACAGTCGGCGATGGCGGTGGCCCGGCCGCTGCAGGCCGGGGATCTCGCCGAAAGCCGGCATAAGCTCTCCTGGATTGTCGGGCGCGATACCTCTCAGCTCCAGCCAGCGCAGATCAACCGTGCGGTGGTGGAGACCGTGGCGGAAAACACGGTGGATGGCATTATCGCGCCGCTCTTTTTCCTGCTGCTGGGCGGCGCGCCGCTGGCCATGGCCTATAAAGCGGTCAACACCCTCGATTCCATGGTCGGCTATAAACACGAAAAATACCGGGCGATCGGCATGGTCAGCGCCCGTCTTGATGATGTAGCCAACTTCCTTCCCGCCCGGCTGAGCTGGCTGCTGCTCAGCCTTGCCGCAGTGCTATGCCGGGAAGATGGCGCCCGGGCGCTGCGTACGGGCTGGCGCGATCGTTATCAGCACAGCAGTCCTAACTGCGCCTGGCCGGAAGCGACCGTCGCCGGCGCGCTGGGGATCCGCCTTGGCGGCCCGAACGATTACTTCGGCCAGCGCGTTGAAAAGCCCTGGATAGGCGACGCCGTCCGCGACATCGCGGTGGACGATATTTCCCGAACCATTCGATTAATGTGGGTGGCGTCAAGCCTGGCGCTGGCGCTATTTATCGGCGTGCGCTACTGGCTGGTCGGCGCGGCCTGAGGAGAACCTGATGCAGTACATCCAACAACCGCAGGCGATCGAGGCGAAAAGCTTCGACATCATCAGCGAGATCATCGCCGAAACGCGACCGGACTACCGTTTCGCCAGCCCGCTGCACGAGGCGATTATCAAGCGGGTGATCCACACCACCGCTGACTTCGACTGGCTGGATATTCTGTGGTTTTCTCCGGATGCCCTGATCGCGCTGAGCGAGGCGTTGAGCCGGCCCTGCACGCTGTATACCGATACCACCATGGCGTTGTCCGGGATCAACAAAAACCTGCTGGCCCGCTTTGGCGGCGAATGCCGCTGCTATATCAGCGACCCACGGGTGGTGCGCGAGGCGCAAAGCCGGGGGATGACCCGCTCGATGGCGGCGGTGGATATTGCGGTGCAGGAGCCCGGGGAGAAAGTGTTCGTCTTCGGCAATGCGCCAACCGCGCTGTTTCGCCTGCTGGAACATCGCGAGACGGCCATCGGCGGCGTGGTGGGGGTGCCGGTCGGGTTCGTCGGCGCGGCGGAGTCGAAAGCGGCGCTCAGCGAGAGCGGCCTGCCGGCCATCGCCGCGCTCGGCCGCAAAGGGGGTAGCAACGTGGCGGCAGCGATTGTGAACGCTCTGCTTTACCACCTGCGGGAGGCGCAATGAGCGATCAGACCTTTGACGCCCCGGTGTGGCATCACGGCAAAGCGCTGCGCAAGGGCTACACCACCGGCTCCTGCGCCACGGCGGCGGCAAAAGTGGCGGCGCTGATGGTGATGCGCCAGCATCTGATCCACCAGGTCTCGATCGTCACCCCCTCCGGCGTCACCCTGTGCCTGAACGTCGAGTCTCCGCACGTCGAAGGGCAGCAGGCGGTCGCCGCGATCCGTAAAGACGGCGGCGATGATGTCGACGCCACCCACGGCATGCTGATTTTTGCCCGGGTGACCCTCAATGACAGCGGAGAGATTAGCCTGTTGGGCGGCGAGGGCATCGGCACGGTGACCCGCAAAGGGATCGGCCTGCCGACAGGCAGCCCGGCGATAAACCGTACTCCGCGGCACACCATCGAGACCGCCGTGCGCGAAGCGATTGGCCCTTCCCGCGGCGCGCAGGTGGAAATCTTTGCTCCGGAAGGCGTACTTCGCGCGCAAAAAACCTATAACGCGCGGCTGGGGATCCTCGGCGGGATCTCGATTATCGGCACCACCGGGATCGTCACCCCGATGTCGGAAGAGAGCTGGAAGCGCTCGCTCTCCCTCGAGCTGGAGATAAAACGCGCCGCCGGGCTGGATCGCGTAGTGCTGGTGCCGGGCAACCACGGTGAGCGCTTTGTCCGCGAACAGATGGGCATCGACCCGCAGATAGTCGTCACCATGAGCAACTTCGTCGGCTACATGATTGAAGAGGCGGTCCGGCTTGGTTTCCGCCAGATTGTGCTCATCGGCCACCCCGGCAAACTGATCAAAATCGCCGCCGGGATCTTTCATACCCACAGCCATATCGCCGATGCGCGGATGGAAACCCTCGTCGCTCATCTGGCGCTGCTTGGCGCGCCGCTGCCGCTGCTGACGCTGGTCAGCGAGTGCGACACCACCGAAGCGGCAATGGAGCATATCGACGCCTGGGGATACCAGCGCCTCTATAACCATCTGGCTGAGCGTATCTGCCAGCGCGTTCTTGAGATGCTGCGCTTCACTGAGCAACCGCCTGCCTGCGACGCGGTTCTGTTTTCTTTTGATAACCAGGTGCTGGGCAGCAGCCGTCCGCTGGAGGCGATTGCCCGGGAGCTGGCATGTTGACGGTCGTGGGGATGGGCCCGGCGGGGCTGCAGTGGCTGACCCCGGCCGCGCGCGAGGCGATCGCCGCCGCCGAGGCGCTGGTGGGCGGCAGCCGCCACCTCCGGCAGTTTCCCGCCTTCGCCGGCGAGCGCTTTGCGCTGGGGGCTGATATTCCGGCGCTGCTGGCGTGGATCGAGGCCCGCGCCGGGCGCCGCGTCGTGGTGCTGGCCTCCGGCGATCCGCTGTTCTATGGCATTGGCACCCGGCTGATTGCCCACTTTGGCCGGGAACGGGTGCAGGTGATCCCCGGCATCAGCGCGGTGCAGTACCTCTGCGCCCGGGCGGGCATCGACATGAACGACATGTGGCTGACCAGCAGCCATGGCCGGGCGGTGAGCGTCGATGCGCTGGCCGCCCACCGGAAAGTCGCCATGGTGACCGACGGCCGCTGTGGTCCGCGGGAGATTGCCGCCCAGCTGACGGCCCGCGGCAAAGGCCACCGCTGGATGGTGATCGGCGAAAATCTGGCGATGGAAAACGAGCGGATCCACTGGCTGCCGGTCAGCGCCGTGGAGGACGAATATGAGATGAATGCGGTGGTGATCCTCGATGAAAGATGAGCTGTTTTTGCGCGGCGCCCAGGTGCCGATGACCAAAGAGGCCGTGCGCGCGCTGGCGCTGGCGAAGCTGGAGCTGCACCGGGCGCGCCACCTGATTGATATCGGCGCGGGCAGCGGCAGCGTCAGCATTGAGGCCGCCCTGCAGAACCCGGCGCTACGGGTGACGGCGATTGAGCGTCAGGCCGACGCGCTGCGCCTGCTGGCGGAGAACCGGCAGCGCTTTGGCTGCGACAACATCGCTATCGTGGCGGGCGTTGCGCCGCTGGCGGTCGCCGACAAAGCCGACGCGATCTTTATGGGGGGCAGCGGCGGCCACCTGACGGCGCTGATCGACTGGTCGCTGGCGCAGCTGCATCCCGGCGGCCGGCTGGTGATGACTTTTATTTTGCAGGAAAACCTTCATAGCGCCCTGGGGCACCTGCAGCAGTGCGGCATCCACGAGGTGGACTGCCAGCAGCTGGCGGTCTCCACTCTGGCCACGCTGGGCAGCGGCCACTATTTCAAACCCCATAATCCCGTTTTTGTCATCGCCTGTCAGAAGGAAGAAAACCATGGCTGAGACTTTTGATCCCCATTGCGTGTGGTTCGTCGGCGCCGGTCCTGGCGATCGCGAACTGATTACTCTCAAAGGCTACCGTCTGCTGCAGCAGGCGCAGGTGGTGATCTACGCCGGGTCGCTGATCAACACCGAGCTGCTGGCCTACTGTCCGCCACAGGCGGAGTGCCACGACAGCGCCGCGCTGCATCTGGAGCAGATCCTCGACCTGATGGAGGCGGGGGTGAAGGCGGGAAAAACGGTGGTGCGTCTGCAGACGGGCGATGTTTCGCTGTACGGCTCGGTGCGCGAGCAGGGCGAAGAGTTGACCCGCCGCGGGATCCGCTGGCAGGTGGTGCCGGGCGTCAGCGCTTTCCTCGGCGCGGCGGCCGAGCTGGGGGTGGAGTACACGGTGCCTGAGGTATCGCAAAGTCTGATTATTACCCGTCTGGAAGGGCGCACGCCGGTTCCTGCGCGCGAACAGCTGGAGGCCTTTGCCAGCCATCAAACTTCGATGGCGATTTACCTGTCGGTGCAACGTATTCACCGGGTGGCGGAGCGGCTGGTGGAGGGCGGCTACCCCGCGACCACCCCGGTCGCGGTGATCTACAAGGCCACCTGGCCGGAAAGCCAGACCGTCCGCGGTACCCTCGCGGACATCGGCGACAAAGTACGCGACGCCGGGATCCGCAAAACGGCGCTGATCCTGGTCGGTCCCTTCCTCGGCGATGAGTATCACTACTCAAAACTGTACGCAGCGGATTTTAGCCATGAATACCGTAAAGCCTGAATCCATTGCCCTGTTTTGCCTGACGCCCGGCGGCGTGCGGCTGGCAAAACGGCTGGCGGCCATGCTGCCGCTCACCTGCTACACCAGCGAAGCGCTGCAGGAAGAGGGGTTTATCCCCTTCAACGGCGGCTTTGCCAGCGCAGCCCGCGAGGCATTCAGCAGTTTCTCGGCGCTGATTTTTATCGGCGCCACCGGGATTGCCGTGCGGGTGCTGGCCCCGCTGGTGAATGACAAGTTCAGCGACCCGGCGGTGGTGGTGATTGATGAGCGCGCCCGGCACGTCATCAGCCTGCTCTCCGGCCATGCCGGGGGGGCGAATGCGCTGACCCGCTATCTCGCCGGGATGCTCGACGCCGACCCGGTGATCACCACCGCCACCGATGTCAACGAGCTGGCCGCCCTTGACACGCTGGCCTTCCAGCTGAACGCCCGGATGACCGATTTTCGCGCGGCGGTGAAAACCGTCAACCAGATGCTGGTGAGCGGTATGCGGGTGGGGCTGTGGTGCGACGCTGAATTTACCGAGGCGCTAAGCCGGTGCGACCAACGCGGCTTTATCCCGGTAAGCGACCTGGCGCGCTTGCCGGCGCTCGACGCGCTGATCTGCGTCACCCTGCGCCGGTCGCTGCCGCCGCTGCCGGTACCTTACTGGAAGCTGGTGCCCCAGCGGGTGGTGGCGGGGATCGGCTGTCGGCGCGACACCCCCTGTTCCTTGCTCTGTACGCTGCTGGATCGCCAGCTTGCCGCTCAGCGTCTTGACCCGCTGGCGCTGAAAGCGATCGGCAGCGTGAGCCTGAAGGCAAACGAGCCGGGGTTGCGCCAGTTGGCTCACCGCTGCCGGGTGCCGTTCGAAACCTTCAGCGCCGAGGCGCTGCGCGAGCACGAGCACCGCTTTCCAGCCTCGTCTTTTGTCCGGGAGACGGTCGGCGTCGGCAGCGTCTCCGGTCCGGTGGCCTGGCTGCTGAGTCAGGGAAACCTGTCCGGCGAAACCCTGCGCGAGCAGGGCGTGACCATTACTTTGGGAGTAACACACTGATGTTAAGCGTAATCGGAATTGGCCCTGGCTCGCAGGCGATGATGACCATGGAAGCCGTGGAGGCCCTGCAGGCGGCAGAGATTGTGGTGGGCTACAAGACCTACACCCACCTGGTAAAAGCCTTTACCGGTGACAAGCAGGTGATCAAAACCGGCATGTGCAAAGAGATTGAACGCTGCCAGGCCGCCATTGAGCTGGCGCAGGCCGGGAACAACGTTGCGCTGATCAGCAGCGGCGACGCCGGCATCTACGGCATGGCGGGGCTGGTGCTGGAGCTGGTCAATAAGCAGCAGCTGGACATTGAGGTCCGTCTGATCCCAGGGATGACGGCGAGTATCGCCGCCGCCTCGCTGCTCGGCGCGCCGCTGATGCATGATTTCTGCCATATCAGCCTCAGCGATCTGCTGACGCCGTGGCCAGTGATTGAAAAACGCATTGTCGCCGCAGGGGAAGCAGACTTCGTTATCTGTTTTTACAACCCCCGCAGCCGCGGCCGCGAAGGGCATCTGGCGCGCGCCTTTGCGCTGCTGGCGGCCAGCAAAAGCCCGGACACGCCGGTCGGCGTAGTCAAATCCGCCGGGCGCAAAAAGCAGGAGAAATGGCTGACCACCCTCGGAGAGATGGATTTTGCCCCGGTGGATATGACCAGTCTGGTCATCGTCGGCAACAAAGCGACTTACATCGACAACGGTCTGATGATCACCCCGCGAGGCTACGCGCTGTGAACCACGGCGACGTGCTGGTTATCGGGGGCACCAGCGATGCGCGGGCGATCTGCCAGCAGCTGGATGCCGCCGGCGTGCGCTACACCCTGTCGGTGGCGACCCCCACCGGCGAGCGGCTGGCCGGCGATATCCGCGGGCGGATACGCTGCGGGCGCATGGAGTGGCAGCAGATGGCGGAGTGGCTCAGGGCGCAGCGCACCCGCTGGGTGATTGACGCCTCTCACCCCTACGCCGAAGTGGTCAGCCAGAATATTGTGCGCGCCTGCGCCAGCGTCGGGGTCCTGCTCAGCCGTTATCAAAGGCCGGAGCAGCTGAGCGATCTGCGCCATCCGCTACTTCACGTGGTCGGCGATCTGAACGAGGCCTGCGCGCTGGCCCGTCGCCTCGGGGAGCGGATCCTGCTGACCACCGGCAGCAAAGATCTGGCGGCCTGGCGGGCGGGACTGGCGGAGAAAACGCTGCTCGCCCGGGTGCTGCCGGTGCCGGAGGTGGTTCAGCACTGTAGCGATCTGGGGTTTGGCGTCGGGGAAATCTTTGCCCTCTGCGGGCCGTTCAGCGCCGAATTTAACGCCGCCTTTTATCGCCAGTGCCGGGCTGATGTTGTGGTCACGAAAGCCTCGGGCGCGGAAGGGGGCTATCAGGAAAAAGTACAACCCTGTCTTGATGCGGGGATCCCCTGCATCGTCATTACCCGCCCGGCGCCGCTGGTGAAGGGCGATGAATTACTGGAAAGCCAGGCCGATTTCGCTACGCGGCTGACGCGCTGGCTGTCGGCGACTTGAGGAACAGGATATGAAAAAAGCACTTCTGGTGGTGAGCTTCGGCACCAGCTATCACGACACCCGCGAGAAGAACATTACCGCCTGCGAGCGCGATCTTGCCGCCAGCTGTCCGGATCGCACGCTGTTCCGCGCCTTCACCTCGGGGATGATTATTCGCAAACTGCGGCAGCGCGACGGTATCCATATCGATACCCCGCTGCAGGCCCTGCAAAAGCTGGCTGAGCAGGGGTACCAGGATGTGGCGATCCAGTCCCTGCACATTATCAACGGCGACGAGTACGAGAAGATCGTTCGCGAAGTGCAGAGCCTGCGTCCGCGCTTTCAGCGCCTGACGCTGGGCGTGCCGCTGCTGAGCGGTCATGGCGATTATGTTCAGCTGATGCAGGCCCTGCGCCAGCAGATGCCGCCGCTGGCGGCGACGGAGCGAGTGGTGTTTATGGGGCACGGCGCCAGCCACCACGCCTTCGCGGCCTACGCTTGTCTGGATCATATGATGGCGGTGCAGGGTTTTCCGGCGCGGGTGGGGGCGGTGGAAAGCTATCCCGAAGTGGACATCGTGATTAACGAACTCTCCCGCCAGGGCGTGACCGGCGTGCATCTGATGCCCCTGATGCTGGTGGCCGGCGATCATGCCATTAATGATATGGCCTCCGACGAAGACGATTCGTGGAAAACCCGCTTTAATGCCGCCGGTATTCCTGCCACGCCGTGGCTGAACGGGTTAGGGGAAAATCCGGCGGTGCGGGCAATGTTTGTTGCCCATCTGCAGCAGGCGCTGAATAACGCAATGGAGAAAGCAGCATGAGCGGCAAACTCTACGCCCTGAGCACCGGGCCGGGGGCGGCCGATCTGATCACCGTGCGTGCGGCGCGGATCCTCGGCCAGCTGGATGTGCTGTATGCGCCAGCCGGCCGCAAAGGCGGCGACAGCCTCGCGCTCTCCATCGTGCGCGAGTACCTTGGCGCACACACGGAGGTCCGCTGCTGCCATTTTCCGATGAGCGCCGACAGCGCGGAAAAAGAGGCGGTGTGGAACGACGTTGCCGCGGCGCTGGCCCAGGAGGTGGCGGCGGGCAGGCAGGTCGGATTTATCACCCTCGGCGACGCCATGTTGTTCAGCACCTGGGTCTTTCTGCTGCAGCGGATTGGCTGCCCGGACTGGCTGGAGATTGTCCCTGGCGTTACCTCCTTCGCCGCCATTGCCGCGCGGGCGAAAACCCCGCTGGCTATGGAGCAGCAGTCGCTGGCGGTGATCTCCTGTACCGCGCCGGAAGCGGACATTGCCGCGGCGCTGCGCCAGCATGACAGCCTGGTGCTGATGAAAGTCTACGGCCGCTTCGCCCGCATTAAGGCGCTGCTGGCGCAGGCGGGGCTGCTGGATGCGGCGCTGATGATGTCAGAGGCCACCCTGCCGGGCGAGCAGTGCTGGCGCCGTCTGCGCGAGGTCAGCGATGACCAGCCGCTGCCCTATTTCTCGACCATCCTGGTTAACAAACAGTGGGAGGAGGCGTAATGAATCAGGTGAAATCGCTGAAGCAGCTTTCGTACGGGGGGCTGGCAGCGGCTGTTCTGCTGATCATCGTCCCGCAGGAGGCGTTCGCCATGCATATCATGGAGGGTTTTTTACCGCCGATGTGGGCGCTGGCGTGGTGGCTGCTGTTTTTACCCTGCCTGTGGTACGGCCTGGTGCGCCTGCGGCGTATCGTCCAGGAGGAGAGCAATCAGAAGGTGCTCCTGGCCCTCTGCGGGGCGTTTATTTTTGTTCTTTCGGCGCTGAAGATCCCGTCGGTGACCGGCAGTTGCTCGCACCCGACCGGCGTTGGTCTGGCGGTGATCCTCTTCGGGCCGGGCGTGGTGGCGGTGCTGGGGGCGATCGTTCTGCTGTTCCAGGCGCTGCTGCTGGCGCATGGCGGCCTGACCACCCTTGGCGCTAACGGGATGTCGATGGCGGTGATCGGCCCGATGGTCGGCTATCTGGTGTGGAAGCTGGCCTGCCGGGCGGGGATCCGTCGCGATGTCGGGGTCTTTCTCTGCGCCATGCTGGCGGATCTGATGACCTATTTTGTCACCTCCGTCCAGCTCGGGGTGGCCTTTCCCGATCCGGCCACCGGGGCAGGTGGATCGATCCTGAAGTTTATGGGGATCTTCTGCCTGACGCAGATCCCGATCGCCATCGCGGAAGGATTGCTTACCGTGATGATCTACGATCAACTGACCAAACGGCGGCTGATCGCCGCGGAGGGACATTAATATGAAAAAGCCCCTGATCTTGTTGGCGATGGTGGTTGCCCTGATGATCCTGCCCTTTTTTATTAACCACGGCGGTGAGTTTGGCGGTTCGGACGGCGAAGCGGAGAGCCAGATCCAGGTGGTGGCGCCGGATTATCAACCCTGGTTCCAGCCGCTGTACGAACCGGCGAGCGGCGAGATTGAGAGCCTGCTGTTTACCCTGCAGGGCTCGCTGGGCGCGGCGGTGATTTTTTACATTCTCGGCTATGCGAGGGGCAGGCAGCGCCGTGATGACCGGGTTTGACCGACTCAGCTACCAGAGCCGCTGGTTGCACGTGGCGCCAGAGCGTAAGTTTCTGCTCTGGCTGCTGCTGATGGTGCTGGCCTTTACGCTGCCGGCGTGGGGCCAGGCGCTGACGCTGGCGCTGACCGCCGCGCTGACCTGCTGGCTGCTGCGGGTCTCATTCTGGCGCTGGTGCCGCTGGATGGCGCTACCCTTTGGCTTTTTGCTGGTCGGCGTGCTGACCATTGTGTTCAGCGTCAGCCGCGACCCGCAGATGCTGTTAGCCAGCATCCGGCTGGGCGCTTTCTCTATAGGAGTGTCCACTCCGGGGCTGGTCGTGGCCGGGGAGACCTTCTGGCGCAGCCTGGCAGCGATGGCGGCCACGCTCTGGCTGGTGCTTAATCTGCCTTTCCCACAGCTGATTATCTTGCTCAAGCGCGGTCGCGTACCGCGACTGTTGACGGAGCAGATCCTGCTGACCTGGCGCTTCATTTTTATTCTGTTGGACGAGGCGATGGCGATTCACCGCGCGCAAACCCTACGTTTTGGCTATGGTAGCGTGCCGCAGGGCTATCGCTCGCTGGCGATGCTGGTGGGACTGCTGTTCACTCGCGTCCTCCTGCGCTATCAGCAGATGAGCACCGCGCTGGATATCAAATTGTACCAGGGTGATTTTCACCTCTAAGGATAAGTATGCTTGCCACAACCGATCTCTGGTTTCGCTATCAGGATGAGCCGGTACTTAAAGGGCTGACGCTGGATTTTTCCCGCCATGCGGTGACCGGCCTGGTGGGGGCCAACGGCTGCGGAAAGTCGACGCTGTTTATGAACCTGAGCGGCCTGCTGCGCCCGCAGCAGGGGGCGGTGCTGTGGCAGGGAGAGGCGCTGAATTACAGCAAGCGCGGTCTGCTGGCGCTGCGCCAGCAGGTGGCGACGGTGTTTCAGGATCCGGATCAGCAGATCTTCTATACCGATATCGACAGCGATATCGCTTTTAGCCTGCGTAATCTCGGGGTGGCGGAAGAGGAGATCGCCCGCCGGGTGGATGAAGCGTTGACCCTCGTTGATGCTCAGGGGTTTCGCCAGCAGCCGATCCAGTGTCTCAGCCATGGGCAGAAAAAACGGGTGGCGATCGCCGGGGCGCTGGTGCTGCAGGCGCGTTACCTGCTGCTTGACGAGCCCACCGCGGGCCTCGATCCCCGGGGGCGGGCGCAGATGATCGCCATCATCCGGCGCATTGTCGGGCAGGGGCGGCGCGTGGTGATCTCCAGCCACGATATCGATCTGATCTATGAGGTGAGCGACGCCGTTTACGTTCTGCGTCACGGCGAAGTGCTGGCCGCGGGGGATCCCGGCGAGGTATTTGCCTGCGCGGCGATCATGGCCCAGGCGGGATTGACGCAGCCGTGGCTGGTGAAACTTCATAGCGAACTGGGATTGCCGCTGTGTAAAACCGAAGCGGAGTTTTTTCAGCGGATGCACAACAACGCGATAGGCGCGATAGCGATAAAGGAGGCGTCATGACGCTGGCAGTGATGTTACAGGGCACGGCTTCCGACGTGGGGAAAAGCGTACTGGTGGCGGGACTGTGCCGTATTTTTCATCAGGATGGGCTGCGTACCGCGCCGTTTAAATCACAGAATATGGCGCTGAACTCCGGCATTACGCCGGATGGCAAAGAGATGGGCCGGGCGCAGATTTTCCAGGCCGAAGCGGCAGGGATCGCGCCGGATGTCCGCATGAACCCGATTTTGCTCAAGCCCACCAGCGACCGTCAGGCGCAGGTGGTCCTGATGGGGCAGGTGGCGACCAGCATGGACGCGGTGAGCTATCACCAGTACAAGCCGCGCCTGCGCGAACAGATCCTCGCGGTCTACCAGAGCCTGGCCGGAGAGTATGAGGCGCTGGTGCTGGAAGGGGCCGGCAGTCCGGCGGAGATTAACCTGCGCGACCGCGATATCGTCAATATGGGCATGGCCGAGATGGCGCAATGCCCGGTGATCCTGGTGGCCGATATCGACCGCGGCGGGGTGTTTGCCGCGATTTACGGCACGCTGGCGCTGCTGCAGCCTCAGGAGCGGGCGCGGGTGAAAGGGGTGATCATCAATAAATTCCGCGGCGATGTGGCGCTCCTGCGCTCGGGGATAGAGCAAATCGAGGCGTTGACCGGGGTGCCGGTGCTGGGCGTTATGCCGTGGCTTGACGTGGATCTCGAGGATGAGGACGGCGTCGCGCTGCAGGCCGGGAAATACCATCGCACCGACCGGCGCGACATCGACATCGCCGTGGTTCACCTGCCGCATATCGCCAATTTTACCGACTTTAACGCCCTGGCGGCGCAGCCAGACGTCCGGGTGCGCTATGTCCGCGACCCGCAGGCGCTGGCCGACGCCGACCTGGTCATTCTCCCGGGCAGTAAAAATACCCTCGGCGATCTGTGCTGGCTGCGCGAGAGCGGCATGGCGCATGCAGTCGAGCAGGCCCGGCAGCGCAAGGTGCCGCTGCTGGGGATCTGCGGCGGCTATCAGATGCTCGGCGAAACCATTATCGATGAGGTGGAGTCTGGCCTTGGCACCCAGCCCGGACTGGGGGTGTTGAAGACCGTGACCCACTTCGCCCAGCACAAAACCACCACCCAGGTGCAGGCGACCCTGGGAACTAACCTCCCGGAATGGTTAGCCGACGCGGCAGGTCTGCCTGTCAGTGGCTACGAAATTCATATGGGCGAGACGCGCCGCGAGGCCGGCAGCCCGCCGCTGCTGCAGCTGCATAAAGCGGGACAGTCAGTAGAGGACGGGGCGATAAGCGACAACGGCCTGGCATTCGGCACCTATCTCCATGGCCTGTTCGACAGCGATGCCTTTACCCGGGCGCTGCTCAACGGCCTGCGCCAGCGCAAAGGGCTGGCGCCGCTGGATAGCGCGCTGGAATATGCCCGCTATAAAACCCGGCAGTTTGATCGGCTGGCGGACGCCATGCGCGAACATATCGCCATCGATAAAATTTACGCCATCATGCGCCAACATCAGGAGCCCCTATGCTGACTCTGGTTACCGGCGGCGCGCGCAGCGGCAAAAGCCGCCATGCCGAGGCGCTGATTGCCGATGCGCCGCAGGTGTTATATATCGCCACCTCGCAAATCTTTGACGACGAGATGGCCGCAAGGATCCAGCACCATCGCGACGGCAGGCCCGCCCACTGGCGCACCGCCGAGCGCTGGCAGCAGCTTGATGAACTGATCACCCCGGCTATCGCCCCAGCGGAGGCGATTCTGCTGGAGTGTATCACCACCATGGTCACCAACCTGCTGTTCGCGCTCGGCGGCGACAGCGACCCCGACGGCTGGGATTACGCCGCCATGGAGCGGGCTATTGATGACGAAATTGGTGTGCTGATTGCCGCCTGTCAGCGCTGCCCGGCGCACGTCGTGCTGGTGACCAACGAGGTGGGGATGGGCATTGTGCCGGAGAATCGCCTGGCGCGGCATTTTCGCGATATCGCCGGGCGGGTCAATCAGCGCCTGGCGGCCGCGGCGGATGCGGTCTGGCTGGTGGTCTCCGGCATCGGCGTCAAAATCAAATAACTCAATCGCTGGCTGACCGGGCCAGCCCTGGCAGGGATTCTGTATGGAAAATTTAAACACGGTTCTGCGGGCGATCCCCGCGCCGGACGCTGACGCCATGGTGCGGGCACAACACCATATCGACGGCTTGCTTAAGCCCCCCGGCAGCCTCGGCCGTCTGGAGGCGCTGGCGGTTCAGCTGGCGGGAATGCCCGGCCTGGGCGGCCAACCGCAGGTGGCGAAAAAGGCCCTGCTGGTGATGTGCGCCGATCATGGGGTGTGGGACGAAGGGGTGGCGATTTCGCCGAAAGCGGTCACCGCCATTCAGGCAGCCAATATGACCCGCGGCACCACCGGCGTCTGCGTGCTCGCCGCCCAGGCCGGGGCGCAAGTGCATGTGATTGATGTCGGTATCGATAGCGAACCGCTCCCCGGGGTGGTGAATATGCGGGTGGCGCGGGGCTGCGGCAATATTGCCCGCGGCCCGGCCATGAGCCGCGAGCAGGGGCAGGAATTGCTGCTGGAGGTGATGCGCTACACCCGCGCGCTGGCCCGGGAGGGCGTTACTCTGTTTGGTGTCGGCGAGCTGGGGATGGCCAATACCACGCCGGCGGCGGCGATGGTCAGCGTTCTGACCGGCAGTGATGCGCAGGAGGTGGTTGGGGTTGGCGCCAATCTGCCGTTGGCGAAGGTTGGCAACAAGGTGGAGGTGGTGCGGCGGGCTATCGCCGTCAATCAGCCCGACCCGAATGATGGTCTCGATGTGCTGAGCAAAGTCGGTGGTTTCGATCTGCTGGGGATGGCGGGGGTGATGCTGGGGGCGGCGTCCTGCGGGCTGCCGGTGGTGCTGGATGGCTTTCTTTCCTACGCCGCAGCGCTGGCGGCGTGCCAGATAGCGCCGGAGGTAAAACCGTATCTGATCCCGTCCCACTATTCGGCGGAGAAGGGGGCGCGTATCGCGCTGGCGCATCTGGGCCTCGAACCGTATCTCAATATGGGTATGCGTCTGGGAGAAGGCAGCGGCGCGGCGCTGGCGATGCCGATCGTCGAGGCAGCCTGCGCGATGTACCATCGCATGGGCATGCTGGCGGCAAGCAATATTGTGTTACCGAAGGGGTAAGCAGGAGATGGGAGCGGCAACGGCCGTTCCCGTTTTCGGCAGAGGTTTGCCGGCGGCAGAAACAAAAAAACACCCTTGAGGGTGTTTATGATGTTGGTTGCGGGGGCCGGATTTGAACCGACGACCTTCGGGTTATGAGCCCGACGAGCTACCAGGCTGCTCCACCCCGCGTCACCGTACTGCTTTACTTTGTCAAATTTGATTGGTTGCGGGGGCCGGATTTGAACCGACGACCTTCGGGTTATGAGCCCGACGAGCTACCAGGCTGCTCCACCCCGCGTCACCGTACTGCTTTGTACTTCATCAAATTTTAATTGGTTGCGGGGGCCGGATTTGAACCGACGACCTTCGGGTTATGAGCCCGACGAGCTACCAGGCTGCTCCACCCCGCGTCCGTGGAAGCGCACTATACTCCGCTAGCGAGATGATGCAACCTTTTTTCGACCAAATCGACATTTTTGTAAGAATTGGCTTATAAAACGCCACGTTGTGGTGTTTTTTTACACAAATCTGTGCCATCGATGAGATCGCGCATTTCAATAGCCCCGGCGCTTTGTTATCTTCAACACGCACTAAGGCTTCGCAGCAAAAGATGAGACACCATGAAAGGACGTTGGGTAAAATATGTAGCGACGGGGGCAATGCTGGCCATGCTCGCCGCCTGTTCCTCAAAACCGACCGACCGCGGTCAGCAATATAGCGATGGCAAGTTCACCCAGCCGTTTTCACTGGTAAACCAGCCGGATGCCGTCGGGGCGCCGATCAACGCTGGCGACTTCTCCGAGCAGGTTAATCAAATTCGTAACGCCTCGCCGCGCCTCTATAATAGCCAGAGCAACGTCTATAACGCCCTGCAGGAGTGGCTGCGCGCCGGCGGCGACACCCGTACGCTGCGCCAGTTTGGCATCGACGCCTGGCAGATGCAGGGCGTCGACAACTATGGCAACGTTCAGTTTACCGGCTACTACACGCCGGTGGTGCAGGCGCGCCACACCCGTCAGGGCGAATTCCAGTACCCCATTTACCGGATGCCGCCGAAACGCGGTAAGCTGCCGTCCCGCGCCAGCATCTATGCCGGCGCGCTGAGCGATAACTATGTGCTGGCGTACAGCAATTCGCTGATGGATAACTTCATCATGGACGTGCAGGGCAGCGGCTATATCGACTTTGGCGATGGTTCGCCGCTCAACTTCTTTAGCTATGCCGGGAAAAACGGCTGGCCCTATCGCAGCATCGGCAAAGTGCTGATCGACCGCGGGGAAGTGAAGAAAGAAGATATGTCGATGCAGGCGATCCGCGAGTGGGGTGAAAAGCACAGCGAAGCGGAAGTGCGCGAGCTGCTGGAGCAGAACCCGTCGTTCGTGTTCTTTAAACCGCAGTCTTTCGCGCCGGTGAAAGGGGCCAGCGCTGTGCCGCTGATCGGCCGCGCCTCGGTGGCCTCTGACCGGTCGATTATTCCGCCGGGAACCACCTTGCTGGCCGAGGTGCCTCTGCTGGATAATAACGGCAAGTTTAACGGCCAGTACGAACTGCGCCTGATGGTCGCTCTCGACGTCGGCGGGGCCATCAAAGGCCAGCATTTCGACATCTATCAGGGCATTGGGCCTGACGCAGGCCACCGTGCCGGCTGGTATAACCACTATGGCCGCGTATGGGTGCTGAAAAACGCCCCGGGCGCGGGGAATGTTTTTAGCGGCTAACTCCCCTGGCCCTGCCTGTTGACCAGGGCGCCCGGATGACGCCGTTTACGGCGGCCTCCGGGCGCTGTCATTTTGTTCTGAGGTTCTATGTCTGTTGTAATCAGCGATGCCTGGCGCCAGCGTTTTGGCGGTACGGCACGTTTATATGGTGAAAAAGCGCTGCAATGTTTTGCCGATGCCCACGTCTGCGTGGTCGGGATCGGCGGGGTCGGCTCCTGGGCGGCGGAAGCGCTGGCGCGAACCGGCATCGGGGCGATCACCCTTATCGATATGGACGATGTCTGCGTCACCAATACCAACCGCCAGATCCATGCCCTGAGCGGCAACGTCGGGCTGGCGAAAGCGGAAGTGATGGCGGAGCGTATTCGTCTTATCAACCCGGAGTGTCGGGTGACGGTGGTGGATGATTTCGTGACCCCGGAAAACGTGGCGGAATATCTTGGCGTCGGCTTTAGCTATGTTATTGACGCGATCGATAGCGTCCGGCCGAAAGCGGCGCTTATCGCCTGGTGTCGCCGCTACAAAGTGCCGCTGGTCACCACCGGCGGGGCGGGCGGTCAGATTGACCCAACGCAGATCCAGGTCGCTGACCTGGCGAAGACCATCCAGGATCCGCTGGCGGCTAAACTGCGCGAGCGGCTGAAAAGCCAGTTTGGGGTGGTGAAAAACAGCAAAGGCAAGCTCGGCGTGGACTGCGTCTTCTCTACGGAAGCGCTGGTCTACCCGCAAGCGGACGGCAGCGTCTGCGCGATGAAGAGCACGGCGGAAGGGCCGAAACGGATGGACTGCGCTTCCGGCTTTGGCGCGGCTACCATGGTGACCGCGACCTTTGGCTTCGTCGCGGTATCGCATGCTCTGAAGAAGATGCTGGCGAAGGCGGAGCGGCAGACGACGTAAATCCCGGGCCGCGGCGCAGGCGCCTTACCCGGTCTACAGGACAATTCCCCGGAGGCGGCGCTGCGCACCTGTCCGGGCGACAAAACTGCATGAGCCCGTAGCCCGGGCAAGGCGCGTCAAGCGCCGCCCCCGGGATGAGCTTAAACCTCAACCTCGCGGGCGGCGGCGAGCACTGCCTCGCTGAGGGCGCTGAGGCCCTGGCTGCGCGAGGCGCTGAGCTGGCCGCGTAGCCCCAACTCGTCGAACAGCGCCAGCGGATCCTGCGCCAGCAGCTCAGCGGCGCTTTTGCCTTCCACGGCGGTCAAAAGTACCGCCAGCAGACCGCGCACAATCCGTCCTTCGCTGTCGCCAAAGAAGTGCAGCCTGCCCTCGGCATCCTCCTCATAGCCCAGCCAGACGCGGTTTTCACACCCGGCAATCTCCCGGGCCTGCGCTTTGCGCTCATCGGTCAGCGTCGGCAGCTTTTTGCCCAATAAAATCAGCTGACGATATTTATCCTCCCACTGGTTCAGCGGGGCGAAGGTCTGGCGCAGCGTGGCGTCGGTAATGGTTGTGCCGAAGGGGTGCAGAGTTGTCATTAATCCACCAGAATTTCCAGGGCGCGATCCACCGCGTGGACCAGCGCCGCAACATCGTCTTGGGTATTGTAGGGGGCGAAAGAGGCCCGCAGCGTGCCGCTGACCCCTAAGGCCGCCAGCAGCGGTTGGGCGCAGTGTTGCCCGGCGCGCAGAGCAATGCCGGACTCCGCCAGCAGCGTCACCAGATCGCTGTGATGAACACCGTCGAACTCAAAGGCCAGCAGGCTTGACTGCTGGCAGCGGAAAGAGCGGAAGCCCGGCCGTTTCGCCAGCGCCTCTTCCGCCAGACTCGCCAGACTGCGGCTCCAGTTTTCCGCCTGGCCGATATCGCTCTGCGCCAGCCACTCCAGGGCGGCGCTAAGGCCGATTACCCCGGCGACATTCGGCGTGCCGGCCTCGAGACCATAAGGGGCCGGCTGCGGCGTAAAGCCGTCAAAGCTGACCTCGGCGATCATTTTCCCGCCGCCGAGCCAGGGCGACATCGCCGCCAGCAGCTCGCTTTTGCCGTACAGGGCGCCGATCCCGGTCGGGCCATACAGCTTATGGCCGGAAAAGGCGTAAAAATCGATATCCAGCGCCTGCACGTCAGCGGGGAAATGCACCGCGCCCTGGGCGCCATCGACCATCACTACCATCCCGGCGGCGTGAGCAAGGCGGATAGCCTGCGCCAGGTCCGGGCAGCCGCCGGTGACGTTGGACATCTGGCCGATGGCCAGCACCCGGCTGCGCGGGGTGATGAGCGCGCTGAGGCTGGCGATATCCGGCAGGCGGTCGGCGCCAAGCGGTAGTTTGACCACTCTGGCGCCGGTCTGCCCGGCTACCATCAGCCAGGGCACGAGGTTGGCATGATGCTCGGCTTCGCTAACGATAATTTCATCGCCAGGCTGCAGGCGCGGCCGGACGTAGCTCTGCGCCACCATATTGATGGCCTCGGTGGTTCCCCGCGTCCAGACGATATCTTTGCCGGACGGGGCGTTAAGCCACGCCGCCACGCGCTCGCGGGCCGCCTCGTAGCGCTCGGTCAGCCGCTGGGCGGCGGCGAACTGGCTGCGATGGACGTTGCCGGCGCTCAGGCGATAAAACTGGTCGCTGGCGTCGATCACCGCCTGCGGTTTGAGCGCGGTCGCCGCGCTGTCGAGATAGACGCCGGCATCGGCCAGAGCCGGAAACTGCGCGCGAAAGTGCGCCGGGTTGAATGCGTTCATGGAATTCCTCGTATCAATCCCGCGATCGTCGCGCAATTTGCCGGGCGTGACAAGGCCTCTGCGCCCTGTGGAATTGTCCGAATGTGACTTCAGGTGGGTCAAAGAGGGTTATGCTGAAAAGTGTTGGGTTTGTGTTTTAACCTATTACTTAACGAGTCACGAATAGTATAAATAGCCGTAAGGAGAGAAAAATGAAAATGACTAAGGCCGCTGCGATTATCTCTGCCTGTATGCTGACTTTAGGCCTGAGCGCCTGTTCCTCTAACTATGTGATGCATACCAATGATGGGCGAACCATCGTTACCGACGGGAAACCGCAAACCGATAATGATACTGGCATGATCTCGTATAAGGACGCGTGGGGCAACAAACAGCAGATCAATCGCTCTGACGTGAAACAGCTGGGTGAGCTGGACGAGTAAGGCAGTAAAAAGGCAAAAAAAAGCACCGCGCGTTGCGGTGCTACATTAAATCACTATGGACAGACAGGGTAAATGTACAGGAAGTGAAAAGGGGTAGCTTTGCTACCAGGGTCTGCAAAGACAGACCAATTGCAAACACAACAACACAACATCACAACCGTAAGCCAAAAGCTTGATGGAACACGCATTCCAAAAAAAGCTTCTCGTTCCGGCTCAGGAAGTGCCGCCACTATAGGTATTTGCTGGTAGAACCTCAACGGACAATTTATAATGGCTCAGATAAAAAAAACTAATAGGTTAATCATTGTTTCCTATTTGTTAAATTGAGTTAACATCTAAGCCAGAATAACCATGTCGAAGCGATTACCACCTCTGAATGCATTACGTGTTTTTGATGCAGCCGCACGTCATCTCAGCTTCACTCGGGCAGCCGATGAGCTTTTTGTGACGCAGGCCGCAGTCAGCCATCAAATCAAGTCTCTCGAGGATTTTCTGGGCCTTAAGCTGTTCCGGCGGCGCAATCGTTCGCTGCTGTTAACGGAAGAAGGGCAGAGCTATTTTCAGGATATTAAAGAGATTTTTTCGCAACTGACGGAAGCGACGCGTAAACTGCAGGCGCGCAGCGCCAAAGGGGCATTAACGGTCAGTTTATTGCCAAGTTTCGCCATTCAGTGGCTGGTGCCGAGACTGACAAGCTTTAACTCAGCTTATCCGGGAATCGACGTCAGGATCCAGGCGGTGGACCGCCAGGAGGATAAGCTGGCGGACGATGTCGATGTGGCGATTTTTTACGGCCGCGGCAACTGGCCGGGCCTGCGTGTGGAAAAATTGTACGCCGAGTATCTGCTGCCGGTCTGTTCCCCGCTCTTGCTCACCGGCGACAAAGCATTGAAAACGCCTGCCGATCTGGCGCAACATACGCTGCTTCACGATGCGTCCCGTCGCGACTGGCAAACTTATACCCGCCAGCTTGGTCTAAGCCATATTAATGTGCAACAGGGGCCGATTTTCAGCCATAGCGCGATGGTGCTGCAGGCGGCCATTCACGGGCAGGGTGTGGCGCTGGCCAACAACGTGATGGCGCAGTCCGAAATTGAAGCCGGTCGTCTGGTGTGTCCGTTTAATGATGTTCTGGTCAGTAAGAATGCGTTTTACCTTGTTTGCCATGACAGTCAGGCAGAACTGGGTAAAATAGCCGCTTTCCGGCAATGGATCCTGGCGAAAGCGGCAAGTGAGCAAGAAAAATTCCGCTTTCGTTATGAACAATAAATACTTGTAGGGTAAAAACATGACCAGCCGTTTTATGCTGATATTCGCCGCGATTAGCGGCTTTATCTTTGTGGCTCTGGGTGCCTTTGGCGCGCATGTATTAAGTCAATCGCTCGGCGCGGCGGAGATGGCCTGGATCCATACCGGCCTGGAGTATCAGGCCTTCCATACCCTGGCGATTTTTGGTCTGGCGGTGGCGATGCAGCGTCGGATCAGTATCTGGTTCTACTGGAGCAGCGTGTTTCTGGCGTTAGGGACCGTGCTGTTCAGCGGCAGCCTCTATTGTCTGGCGCTGTCTCATTTACGTCTGTGGGCGTTCGTGACCCCGGTGGGCGGCGTAAGCTTCCTCGCCGGTTGGGTTTTAATGTTAATTGGTGCAATTCGTCTGAAACGTAAGGGCGTTGTTCATGAATAAGGTTGTCCTCTATTGTCGCCCTGGGTTTGAGAAAGAGTGCGCAGCAGAAATTACCGATAAGGCCGCCCGCCTTGAGGTGTTTGGTTTTGCCCGGGTCAAAGAAGACTCTGGTTATGTGATTTTTGAAGGTTATCAGCAAGACGACGGTGAGAAGCTGGTACGCGATCTGCCGTTCAGCTCGCTGATTTTCGCCCGTCAGATGTTCGTGGTCGGCGAACTGCTGCGCGACCTGCCGCCGGAGGATCGCATTACCCCGATCGTCGGCATGCTGCAGGGCGTGGTGGAGAAGGGTGGCGAGCTGCGTGTGGAAGTGGCGGATACCAACGAAAGCAAAGAGCTGATGAAGTTCTGCCGCAAGTTCACGGTGCCGTTACGCGCGGCGCTGCGCGAGGCGGGCGTGCTGACCAACTATGAAACGCCAAAGCGACCGGTGGTGCATGTGTTCTTTATCGCACCCGGCTGCTGCTATACCGGCTACTCGTACAGCAACAACAACTCACCGTTCTATATGGGCATTCCGCGGCTGAAGTTTCCGTCCGATGCCCCGAGCCGTTCCACCCTCAAGCTGGAAGAGGCGTTCCACGTCTTTATTCCGGCGGACGAGTGGGACGAGCGCCTGGCGAACGGCATGTATGCCGTCGATCTCGGCGCCTGCCCGGGCGGCTGGACCTATCAGCTGGTGAAGCGCAACATGTGGGTCTCTTCGGTCGATAACGGCCCGATGGCCCAGAGCCTGATGGATACCGGCCAGGTGACCTGGCTGCGCGAAGACGGTTTCCGCTATCGTCCGAACCGCAACAACATCTCGTGGATGGTCTGCGATATGGTGGAGAAACCGGCGAAGGTGGCGGCGCTGATGGCGCAGTGGCTGGTCAACGGCTGGTGCCGGGAGACCATCTTCAACCTCAAGCTGCCGATGAAAAAGCGCTATGAAGAGGTGTCGCAGAATCTGGCCTATATTCAGGCCCAACTGGACGAGCACGGCATCAACGCCCAGATCCAGGCGCGTCAGCTGTATCACGATCGTGAAGAGGTGACCGTTCACGTGCGTCGCCTGTGGGCCGCCGTCGGCGGACGTCGCGACGAGCGTTAATCCTTCCCCCTCAGGCCGGAGACGCGTGCGCGTCCTCCGGCCTTCCCCTTAAGGCTGCGGCGCATCCGACACAATATGCGTCACGTCATCCAGATGACCAATTCTCGCCTCGCCGGAACGGTTGAACTTGCTTTTGTCGATCAGCAGTAGCGACTGCGCCGCGCGCTTAAGCAGGATCGATTTAAAGTCGGCATTGAACGCATTGGAGTCCCATAGCGCGCCCTGCGGGTCGATGCCTTCGCAGGAAAAAATAAACAGATCGATCTCCAGCGATTTCAGTTGGGAAATCAGCGCCGGGTTCACGTAGCAGCCATATTTCCGCTGCAGAGTGCCGCCGGAGCAGGTGAGCGTGATTTGGTCGCGTTTGGCCAGCTCCTGGCAGATGGGCTGGCTGTTGGTAAAGACGTGCAGCGGGCGGTCCGGCAGCTGGCGGGCGAGATACCAGCAAGTGGAGCTGGCATCGAGGGCGATCACCATCCCTTCGTCAATCCAGGCCAGCGCTTCGCGGGCGATATCGGCTTTATGCGCGTAATGGCTTTTCAGCCGCATGTGAAAAGGGTCGCCGCTGTCCTGGCTGCGCTGATGGATCACTTTGGCCCGGCCGTGGTTGCGCAGCACTTTGCCCTGCGCCTGCAGCTCGCTCAGATCGCGGCGAATGGTTTCCCTGCTGACGTTGAGCTGTTTTGACAAGGTTTCGGTGGTCAGGCTGCTGTGGGTGATCAGGAGATCGACGATCGCCTGCTGGCGGGCTGCTTTCATTTATTCTCATCCCATCATTGATTGAGCGTCTGCATCAGGCAGACGCTCCGGCATGAGATTACGGCGTGACTCCTTTTTTTAAAAGGATATTTCCGTACTTAGCTCGCTCTCCTGTGATAACGATCGCAAAGGCTTTTTGCGCCCGGTCGTAGAAGGCAAAGCGGTCAATCCGCACGATATCCGGGCAGGGGGCCTGCGCCGAGAGCGCCTGCCGATAGCGCTGTTCCACCGTCGGGTCCAGCGCATCGCCTTCGACGGCGGCCATCATCACCAGCGGCGGCGCGTAGCTGTCTAACTCGAACAGCGGGATAATCGCCTGCAGCAGATCGCTGACCCGCAGGCCATCAGCGCGGATCACCTGTGGCCCCATGCTGTGCGCCGGGAAATGGGCATCGGAAAAAATGATTTCATCCCCATGGCCCATTTCGGCCAGCACTTTCAGCAGCTCCGGCGATATCAGCGGGGAAATGGTTTTGAGCATCTCAGGCTTCCTCTGTTAATTCAGGTTCAGTTTGCGGCCAAAAATAGCGGTAGCGGTACGCGACCTGCGCTCTGGCCTGTTCCGGCGAAGAGAACTCGCCCACGCCATACCAGCCAAACATCGCCGCGCCGGCCACCGTGGTTTCGGCATCATCGAGAACTTTGATCGGTATTCCAAGCCGGTCGGCCTTGATCTGGTTCCACAGCGCGTTGCGGCTGCCGCCGCCCACCAGCAGCAGCTCTTGCGCCCGGAAGCGGCCGATGTTTTCCAGGGTTTGCAGATGCTGCGCCAGCTGGTCGCTTAACCCCTCCAGCGCGGCGCGGTAAAAATGGCCGCGGGTGGTGTTGAGCGTGACGCCCTGCCAGCCGGCGTGCTGGCTGGCGAGCAGGTCGCACTGCATCCTGACGCCCTGGGCGCCGGGCGGGATCGCCTGCGCTTCGGCAATCAGCGTCTGCCACGGCGTGTCAGCGCTCCACAACAGCTTGCGCACCCATTCGAGCACGCCGGAGGCCAGCCACTGCATTCCCGGGTTATAGCGGCCCGGCTGGCTGTCCAGCTCGCAGGTGGAGCCGCTGTAGTCGCAGAGCAGCGAAGTGTCGACCTGGGCGCTGCGCACCATCAGGATCTCCCAGGTCCCGGAGGAGAGCACCGGCTCATCCTGCCCGGCGCCGGCGCCAAACAGAGCGAACTGAGTGTCGTGCCCGGCCGAGATAACCGGGATCCCGATGGGAAGGCCCAGCAGCGCAGCGGCCTCCGGCAGCAGGGCGCCGATCGGCTGGCCTGCTTCAACCAGCCGCGGGAACAGGCGGCGCGGCAGGCCGGTCGCCTGCAGGATTGGCGCGCTGAAATCGCGCTGCCGGAGATCGAGCATCTGGCTGGTACCCGCCATGGTGAGGTCGGTGGTGAACTCCCCGGTCAGCCGGTGGTTGATCAGCGACGAAATAAACAGCCAGGCATGGGCCTGCGTCAGCAGCTGCGGGTGGTTCTCTTTCAGCCACACCAGCTTATACAGGGTGTTGAACGCAAAGGCGCCGACGCCGGCAATCTGCTGCAGCTGGTGTGCTGGCATATACTGGCTGATATTCTCCATCACCGCCGCGGTGCGCGGGCATTTCCAGCTGATGATCGGATACAGCAGGGCACCCTGCTCATCCACCAGCGCGCCATCGACGCCAAAGGTCGTGACGGTGATGCCGCGCACCGTGCAGGAGGCCAGCTGGTCATGGATCTGCCGACAGCAGTCGGCAAAGCGCTGCATAATGGCCTCCAGCGACCACTGGTGCCAGTCGCTGTTCTCCGCCGCGATGTCGCTGGCGTTCGCCGTTGCGGCGCGGGCGATAATGTTTCCCTGTCGGTCAACGGCCATCGCCCGCACGTTGGTGGCGCCGCAGTCGAGGACCAGGATAACGTCTTGCTTCATAGTGACTCCCGAAACAACTTCGCCGGATGGCGCGGCGCTTATCCGGCCTACAGACCGCGCGCATCTGTAGGCCAGGTAAGCCTGCGCCACCGGGCGAAACCAACCTGTTAACGCTTATACAGCGGCCCGTAGTTCTGGCAGGCGCGGTAGTCCTGGCCCTCGATATCCATGCCATGCGCAGCCCAGGCGGAGGGGCGGTAGATTTTCTCCGCTTCCACGTTGTGCATGCAGACAGGAATGCGCAGCATGGCGGCGAGGGTAATGAAATCCGCACCAACGTGGCCGATGGTCAGCACGCCGTGGTTGGCGCCCCAGTTGGCCATGACCGAGTAAACATCGCTGAACGGACCCTTGCCGGTCAGACGTGGGGCAAACCAGGTGGTGGGCCAGGTGGAGTTGGTGCGGGCGTCGAGCTGGTCGTGCATCGCTTTGGGCAGCGTCACGCTCCAGCCTTCGGCAATTTGCAGCACCGGCCCCAGACCTTTGATGATGTTCACCCGGGTCATGGTGAACGGCACGCCGCCTTCGGTCAGGAAGCGGGAAGAGAAGCCGCCGCCGCGGAAGTATTCGTGGATCGCCGGGCACCATTCGGTCGCCGCGAGGCAGGCATCCGCCTCGTTCTGCTCAATCTCCCAGTGAGGTTTCATCGTCGGGTTGCCCTGCGCGTCGCGCTGCTGGCAGGAGCCGTCCAGCGCCGCAGAGCCGGAGTTAATCAGGTGAATGATGCCGTGCTCCGCCCGTCCGGTGAGCTGCTGCCCGGTGACCCGCTCAACGGCGTCCGGCGACCAGTAGGTGCGCACGTCGGCAAACACCTGGGCGGTGCCGGTGAGCTGATGACCCATCAGCATGGCCACGCCGTTGAGGCTGTCGTTTTCGGTAGCGACGACAAACGGCTCGCGCACCCCGTTCCAGTCAAAAGAGCTGTTGAGTAGCGCTTCGGCGGTATCGCCATTGGGGTATTGATCGGTCCAGTGGCGCTGACCCTGGAAACCGGCGGCGATGGCGTTGTAGCCCAGCGACTCCTCCACCAGCCCTTTTTCCGCCAGCTTCGGGTTGCCCTGCATCATGTCGCGGATGCACATCGCCATCAGCAGGCTCTCTTTCAGCACCGCGCGGCTCTGTGTTTCATTGCGCTTATACTGCTCAGCGTTCTGATCTTCGCCGTAGCGGAAGTGTTTATCCGCCCACGCCAGCGCCATCTCCAGCTCGGTTTCATCATAGATTTTCTGATCGATTCGCCGGCGCAGCTCCGTCATGTCGACAGCCTGGACCTTCATGCCGAGCCAGGATTCAAAGAAATTGTGGTCGACGATGGAGCCGGCGATGCCCATTGAGACGCCGCCCAGCGACAGATAGCTTTTCCCTTTCATACTGGCGACGGCCAGGCCGGCGCGCGCGAAGCGCAACAGTTTTTCTTCGACATCCGCCGGGATCGAGGTGTCATCGGCATCCTGTACGTCATGCCCGTAGATGGAGAACGCCGGGATCCCTTTCTGGCTATGGGCCGCCAGCGCGGCGGCCAGATAGACCGCCCCCGGACGTTCGGTGCCGTTAAAGCCCCAGATGGCCTTCGGGCGCAGCGGATCCATGTCGATGGTTTCGCTGCCGTAGCACCAGCAGGGGGTGACGGTGATGGTGACGCCGACGTTCTGGCTGCTGAATTTCTCTTCACAGGCGGCCGACTCGGCCATGCCGGCGATGCAGGTATCGGCAATCACGCACTCCACCCGGGCGCCGCAGGCGTGGCGCAGTTTCTCGCTGATAAGCGCGGCGGTGGCTTTCGCCATGTTCATGGTTTGCGCTTCCAGCGACTCGCGGACCCCCATGCGACGACCATCGATTACCGGGCGGATACCGATCTTCGGTAAGCTGATTTTTTTCATTACAGATCCCTCAGGTTATGCGGATAACAGGTTTAGTTCGTCGCCGCTTGTGAACGGAAACGGGCAAAAATAAAGATGATGGCGAAGCACAGCGCCGGGACCAGTTCGGCGGTCGGGATATTGCCGGCGGCGTCGCTGACAAAGCCCATCACCGGGGTGACGATCCCGCCGCCGATAATGGTCATGACGATAAAGGACGAGCCATATTTGGTGTCCTGGCCCAGATGCTTAATCCCCAGCGAGAAGATGGTCGGGTACTGAATGGACATAAAGGCGCTGCACAGGGTCAGGGCCAGCAGGCCGACGTGGCCGCCGCTGAAGGCAGAGAGCAAACAGAGCAGCATGGCGATAAACGCATAGATAGCGAGCACGTTATGCGGCGCAAAGCGGCGGATAAGCCAGGTGCCGGTAAAACGGCCAATAAAGAAGCAGACCATGGTGGCGGTCAGGTAGTTGGCGGCGAAACCGGCCGTCATGCCCGGGATCTCTTCGATAGCGTAGCGAATCAGGTAGCTCCAGCAGGCGGTTTGCGCGCCGACGTAGCAGAACTGGGCCAGCACCGCCCAGCGCCAGTGACGGATGCGCATCAGGCGCGTCAGCGAGGCGAGGAAGGTGCTCTGCGCGCTGTCGCTGTGGTCATCGCTCTGCAGGGAGGGGAAGCGGGTACAGACGATCAGCAGGGCGACCAGCAGGACGATGGCCACGATAATCATATAGGGGGTTTGTACCGACAGGACCAGGCTGTGCTTCCAGGCGCCGAGCTGTTCTGGCGTCATTTTATCCAGCACATCCTGCGGCTGATGCGGGACGTTAGACAAAATAAGACTCTGGCCAAATACCACGGCAATAATGGCGCCAAATGAGTTAAAGGTCTGGGCCAGATTAAGGCGGAAGTGACCGCCGCTTTCCGGACCGAGAACGGTCACAAACGGGTTGGCCGCCGTTTCCAGGCAGCCAAGCCCGGCGGCGATAATAAATAATCCAATCAGGAATAAAGTGTAGTTCATCACTTCGGCGGCAGGCCAGAACAGCGCGGCGCCGCAGGCATATAAAAACAGACCCGTAAGAATTCCTGCTTTATAGCTGAATTTTTTCATCAGCATCCCGGCGGGGATGGGAATAATAAAATAGCCAAAATAAAAGGCCGACTGAATTAATCCGGCCTGGAAATTAGTCAGGGTAAAGGCCTGTTGAAATTGCGGTAATAAAATATCATTCAGATTATTAGCCACCGCCCACAGAAAAAAGAGGGAGCACAGCAGAGCAAAAGGAATAATGTAGCTCTTACTCTGCCCGCTCTCCATGGCGCGGTAACTTTGCGTTGGTATCGTTGTGTTTCCCATAGCGTCCTCATCAGTTCAGAAGCATTTACAACAGCATTCAGGGCGCAGTCTGGTGCTGCAGCAGACCGCAAAATTAAGTGAGCTCAGGTGACGCGCCGGTGAGTGAAATGAAAGTCACGGCGGAACTCATGACTTCATTTTCAAATAAAAACCGCCTGTTAATATGATGATGGTCACACTTAACGATCTGCGGGCCATTTTATGTGATAATTGTCACTTTAATTTTTCAAAAACGCTGACCGTTTGAGAAAATAAATTCACAAAACCACAACGCTAATGACCGAATGAATGTATATCGTGGAAAACGGGCAAATGTTACAAAGAAATAAAATGCCCGCTTGATGAAATATTATTAAGAACGGGCATTTTAAACACTCTCTTAATGGGCATGGTTGCTTTATTCATGGCGGAATTATTGACGCGGTTCACAAAATATAGTCATGAAAATTCCCCTTTGATTATTCAGGTTGATGATGAAGACCATTATTCACCCTATCCCACGGTAGCCGACGATATTTCTGTTGCCCTGCCGTTGACGGATGATGAGTCACCAAAAGAGGAACGCAATGGAAAGAAACAGACTGGCCCGGCAGATTATCGATACCTGCCTGGAAATGACCCGCCTGGGGTTAAATCAGGGGACCGCCGGCAATGTCAGCGTGCGCTATCAGGGAGGAATGCTGATCACCCCCACCGGTATCCCGTATGAAAAGCTGACGGAAGACAAGATCGTCTTTATTGATGCCGATGGCCAGCATGAGCAGGGAAAACTGCCCTCCAGCGAATGGCGTTTTCATCAGGCGGCCTACCAGACGCGGCCCGACGCCCAGGCGGTGGTCCACAATCACGCTGTCCATTGTACGGCGGTGTCGATCCTCAACCGGCCCATCCCGGCCATCCACTATATGATCGCCGCGGCCGGCGGGAATTCGATCCCCTGCGCGCCCTATGCCACCTTCGGCACCCGCGAGCTGTCTGAGCATGTCGCGGTAGCGCTGAAGCACCGCAAAGCCACGCTGCTGCAGCATCATGGCCTGATCGCCTGCGAGGCCAGCCTGGAGAAAGCGCTCTGGCTGGCGCATGAAGTGGAAGTCCTGGCCCAGCTCTATCTCAGCACGCTGGCGATTATCGACCCGGTACCGGTGCTGAATGACGAGGCGATCGCCATCGTGCTGGAGAAGTTCAAAACCTACGGATTACGTATTGAAGAGTGATGCCGCAACGCTAACAGGAGAGACGCGATGGCAAACCGAATGATCCTCAACGAAACGGCGTGGTTTGGCCGGGGGGCGATAAACGCATTAACCGATGAAGTAGCGCGGCGCGGCTATCGTAAAGCATTGATCGTCACCGACAGCACCCTCGCCCGGTGCGGCGTGGCGGCGAAAGTCACCGACAAACTGGATGCCGCCGGGCTGGAATGGGATATGTTCAGCGACGTGATCCCTAACCCGACCATTGCCGTGGTCCAGCAGGGGCTGCAGGCCTTTCAGCGCAGCGGGGCGGATTACCTGATCGCCATCGGCGGCGGTTCGCCGCAGGATACCTGTAAGGCGATCGGTATTATTCAGCGTAACCCGGAATTCGCCGATGTCCGTAGCCTCGAGGGGCTCTCGCCCACCCGTCAGCCCAGCGTGCCGATCTTCGCGGTGCCGACCACCGCGGGTACCGCGGCGGAGGTGACGATTAACTATGTCATCACCGATGAAGAACAGCGGCGCAAGTTCGTCTGCGTCGATCCGCATGATATTCCGCAGGTGGCCTTTATCGATGCCGATATGATGGACGCCATGCCGCCGGCGCTGAAGGCGGCCACCGGCGTGGACGCCCTGACGCACGCTATCGAAGGATATCTCACCCGCGGCGCCTGGGCTTTGACTGATGCGCTGCACCTCAAGGCCATCGAGATCATTGCCGGGGCGCTGCGCGGCTCGGTTGCCGGGGATGCCGGCGCGGGCGAAGCCATGGCGCTCGGCCAGTACGTCGCGGGGATGGGATTTTCCAACGTCGGGCTCGGGCTGGTGCACGGCATGGCGCATCCGCTCGGCGCTTTTTACAACACGCCGCACGGCGTGGCGAATGCCATCCTTTTGCCGCATGTGATGCGCTTTAATGCTGAGGCGACGGGGGAAAAATATCGCGATATCGCCCGGGCGATGGGCGTCAGGGTGGAAGCGTTAAGCCTGACTGCCGCGCGCCAGGCGGCAGTGGAGGCGGTCTGCCAGCTAAACCGCGATGTCGGTATTCCCGGCCATCTGCGCGAGGTGGGTGTCAGGAAAGAGGATATTCCGGCGCTGGCGCAGGCGGCGCTGGAGGATGTGTGTACCGGCGGTAACCCGCGTGAGGCGAGCCTGGCCGATATCGTCGGGTTATATCAGGCGGCCTGGTGATTGCCTGGCCCGGGTAAAGCAGGCAGTGCCGGAGGCAGTTACCCTGCACCGGCGCACCTCTTAACGATGGTTAGCGCGTCAGCCGCAGCTGCTGCAGATTGCCATCCAGCTGGAGGTCGGTCTGCAGGCGGGCCACTTCCCGGCAGGTGAAGGCCATCTCCTGATGCGCGGCCAGCTTTTTGCGCCACTTCTCCGGCACCTCGGCCAGACGGGCGTACAGCCCCTCCAGGTCCTGAAACTCGTTCAACAGCTGGGCGGCGCTTTTGGGTCCAATGCCCGCCACGCCCGGCACCTTCGAGCTGCTGATCCCCGCCAGCCCCCAGTAATCCGCTAGCTGCTCCGGGGTGACGCCGAACTCGCTGGCGATGAAGGGCGCATCCAGCCAGCGCTTCTGAAAGTAGTCGCGGATGCGGATGGTGGGCGACAGCAGCTGACAGTAGCCTTTGTCGGTGGAGACAATGGTGGCTTGATGGCCCGCCTGGGCCACCTTTACCGCCAGGGTGGCGGCGAGGTCGTCCGCTTCGCTGCCCGGCGAGGCCCAGCAGCGGATCCCTCGCTGTTCGAAGGCCGCCCGCAGCGCTGGCATCTCGGCCACCAGCGTCTCCGGCATCGGCGCGCGGCCGGCTTTGTACTCTGGCAGGCGCTGGTGGCGCCAGCCGTGGGCACGATCCTCATCATCGAACACCGCCACCGCGTGGGTGGGCTGACTGTGGACGATCAGCTGCTCCAGCGCATGCAGGCAGGTATCGACGCAGGGCGAACCCTGCACCGCATGGATGCGGCGGATCAGATTTAACGCGTCGACGATTAACAGATGAACAGCCACAGATACCCCCTTATTCTCAGCGTCTTTAGGGTAACATCGCCATCGGATCGAGGCTATCTGCGCCTGAACAATCAGGAAGATAACGCGCAAATTTCGCTAACTGACCGCCATCAGCGGGCTGATGACGCCCGGCGCGGGTTCGCCGTACCACACCGCTTCGCGCACCGGGACCGGTTTGGCGATAAGCCCGAGGGCGTAAAAGCGATCGGCGATGGTCTGCTGGGCGCGGATCACCGACAGATCCATCGGCCGCGGGCGATGGCTGCGGCGGGCGAGGGCCATGCTCAGCGACCGGGCGTCAATCCCCAGCTCTGCCGAGAGTAAGCGGGCCGCTTCGCCACGATGCGAGTCGATAAACTGCCCGGTGTGGGTCAGCTCCGTCAACAGACGGCGCATGATATCGCCATGCTGAGCGAGGTAGTCCCGTCGCGAAAGATAAAACTGATGGTTGTTGACTCGTCCTTCGCCGCTGGCGACCACCCGCAGCTCGCCGGTGTGTTCGGCGTCGCTGAGCAGCGGGTCCCACATCATCCAGGCGTCAACCGCCAGGTAGTCGCTGGCGGTCAGCGGATATTTCGGCGGGGTATAGACCACCCGCACGTCGTTCAGCCCCAGCCCGGCGTCTTCGAGGATCTGCAGCAGTAGCCAGTGGACATTCGACCCCTTATTGAGGGCGATGCGTTTACCGCGCAGATCGCTGAGCTGGCGAATGTCGCTCTCCTGCGGGACGACCATCGCCACGCTGCGCGGCGCCGGCGGCTCCCACGCCACGTACATCAGTTCGCTATTGCTGGCCTGGGCAAACACCGGCGGCGCTTCCCCGGTGGTGCCAAAGTCGATCTCGTTGCAGGCGAGGGCGTGGAGGAGCTGCGGTCCGGCAGGAAACTCACTCCACAGCACGTTGACGCCGAGGCTGGCGAAGGCGGTTTCCAGACTCTGACGGGCTTTCAGGATCCCGAGGCTGCCGAAGCGCTGGTAGCCAATGCGCAGTTCGCGATCGGCCCCGGCTGCGTTGGCGAACGCCCGCGGCGGCGCAGGCGGGCGGCGGCGGCTTTTGATCAGCCCGAGGTTAGCGAGCTGGGTGCGCAAGGTATGCCGGCTGATCCCCAACAGCGCGGCCGCTTGGCTCTGGTTATCGTCGCAATGCGCCATGGCGTGGCGAATCAGGGCGCTGGTGACTCGCTGCCACAGCGGCTCGCCGGGAAGCGCCAGCTGGTGGCGAATAAAGTCGTCCAGTTCATGATCGCTCGCCGGCGCCGGGGCGTCGTTGAGCGTCGCCAGGCGCAGCTGGGCAGGACTGATCTCCTCTTCTTTACTGAGGAGCACCGCGTTGTGCAGGGTGTTTTCCAGCTCGCGAATATTGCCCGGCCACGAATAGTCCATCAGCCGGGCCAGTGATTCCGGCGCCAGACGCAGGGTTGGCCGCCCTAGGCGCCGGGCATAGAGTGATAAAAAGTGGTGCGCCAGCAGCGGGATATCCTGCCGACGCTGGCGCAGCGGCGGCAGCGGCACCACCGCGATATTCAGTCGATAGTAGAGATCCTCGCGAAAGCGGCGCTCGCGGATCGCCTGGGCCAGGTCGACGTGGGTGGCGGCAATCACCCGGACATTCACTTTAATCGCTTTGCGTGAGCCGACGCGGGTAATTTCACGCTCCTGCAGCACTCGCAGCAGCTTGACCTGCAGCGGCAGGCTTAATTCGCCGATCTCGTCCAACAGCAGCGTCCCCCCTTCCGCGGCTTCAAACCAGCCGGGCTGTCCCTGCTGCGCGCCGGTGAAGGCGCCTTTCTCATGGCCGAACAGTTCGGCTTCGGCGAGGCTCTCGGTCAGCGCGCCGCAGTTGACCGCCAGAAACGGCTGCTGGCGACGGGCGCTGTGATGATGGAGATAGCGGGCCACCACCTCCTTGCCGGTGCCGGTTTCGCCCACGATCAGCACGGTCGCCTCCGTTGGCGCGAGCTTGTCCAGCAGGCTCTGGAAGGCCTTCGACGCCGGGTCGATCAGCGCGGGAGCGGTGGAAGGGGATTCTGGGTTCAGCATAGCGGGCCTCCGATCGTTGACGCTCTGAACTTATCCTGCGGCGGCCGCAGAAACCAGAGGGGGAAGGCCCGCGGCTGTTGCAAATGCGCCAGCGGATGCGCGGCGGCTGCGCGATTTGCAACAGCGTGGCGCGGCGAAGCCGTTTTCAGTGCATTGATTTTAAAAGATTAATTTTTTATTCACCATTGGCATGATTATCGCTAACACTCATATAACCAAATTAAAACATCTCTTCGATAAATATCGGATATGGTTATATAGGAAATAGATAATGACGCAGCAAGCTCCCGACAAGATCAATGTCTTCTGGTTCTTACCTACCCATGGCGATGGCCGTTATCTGGGTACCACCGAGGGTGGACGCCCGGTCGATTTACCTTATCTGCAGCAGGTGGCGTTGGCGGCCGACAGTCTGGGCTACTACGGCGTGCTGATCCCCACCGGTAAAAGCTGTGAAGATTCGTGGCTGGTGGCCTCGGCGCTGGCGCCGTTGACCCGCCGTCTGCGCTATCTGGTGGCGGTCAGGCCGGGCCTGCAGCCGCCAACCCTGGCGGCGCGGATGGCGGCCACCCTCGACCGTTTATCGGAAGGTCGGCTGCTGATCAACGTCGTTACCGGCGGCGACCCGGTGGAAAACAAAGGCGATGGCATCTTTCTCAGCCACAGCGAGCGCTATCAGGTGACCCGCGAATTTCTTGATGTTTACACCCGCCTGCTGCGCGGGGAAAAAGTGGACTATCACGGCGAGCATATTCACGTGGAAGGCGCTGAAGTGCTGTTCCCGCCGGTACAGGAGAATGGCCCGCCGCTCTATTTCGGCGGCTCTTCTGATGCGGCCATTGATGTGGCGGCCGAGCAGATCGACAGCTATCTGACGTGGGGCGAACCCCCGGAACTGGTGGCGGAGAAGCTGGCGGTGGTGCGCGAGCGCGCCGCGGCCCGCGGACGCACCCTGCAGTACGGCATTCGTCTGCACGTCATTGTGCGCGAAACGGAAGAAGAGGCATGGGCCGCCGCCGACCGGCTGATCGCCCATCTTGACGACGATACCATTGCCCAGGCGCAAAAGATCTTCGCCCGCATGGACTCGGCCGGCCAGGCGCGGATGAGCGCCCTGCATCAGGGGTCGCGCGATAATCTGCGCATTGCGCCCAATCTGTGGGCCGGCGTCGGACTGGTGCGCGGCGGCGCGGGTACCGCGCTGGTGGGTAATCCGCAGCAGGTAGCGGAACGCATCCGCGAATATCAGGCGCTCGGCATCAGCAACTTTATCTTCTCCGGCTACCCACATCTGGAAGAAGCGCACCGCTTTGCTGAGCTGGTGATGCCTCTGCTGCCGCTGGAAAACGCGGCCTCGTCGAAGGCGCGTAGCGTGAACACCGGTCCGTTTGGCGAAACCATCGGCGGCGATAAGCGCCCGGTGCGCCAGGTCAGCGCCAGCTGATGGCCCGGAGCGCGACCATGAGACAGCATACCGGAGGAGGGCAGCGATGAGTGCAGAACCGCATATCGTGATTATCGGCGGCGGCTTTAGCGGCGCGGCGGTGGCGATTGAGCTGCTGCGCCTGGCGCCGAACGGGGTGCGCGTGACGCTGCTGGAGCCGCGCCAGTCCCCCGGGGCCGGGGTGGCCTACTCCACTGCGGAGCCGACGCACCGGATTAACGTTCCGGCCGCTCGCATGCAGCTGGCCGGCGACGAAGAGGGCGCCTTCGATCATTGGTACCGCCATCAGCCTGCCTTTGCCGTCGATGTGCAGGCGCTGCGCCCGGACGGTTCCGTCTACCCTCAGCGCGGCCAGTTTGGTCGCTATGTGGCGCAGCGTTTTGCCGACGCCGTGGCGTCCAGCGGCGGACGGCTTCGCCACCTGCGCGATCGGGCGCTCGCTTTTCATCAGGGGACGGTGACCACCGACGGCGGCCTGCAGCTTAAGGCCGATCTGCTGGTGCTGGCGATCAGTCATCCACCGCCTTCGCTGCCGCCGCAGGCCGAAGCCTGGCGTCATCATCCGGCGCTGATTGCCAACCCGTGGCAGCCCGGCGCGCTCGATGCCATCGCCCCGCACGCCCGGGTGGCGGTGATGGGCACCGGATTAACCATGGCCGATACGGTCGCGACGCTGGACCGGCTGGGCCACCGCGGCAGTATCGTCGCCTTTTCGCGCCACGGCCTGCTGTCGCGCGGCAACCTTAGCGGCGCAGGGACAACCTGGCCCGGCGACTATCAGCAGGGCAACCTGCGTCAGCGCCTGCGTCAGATCCGCCTCGACGTCGCGTATGCGGCGCAGCAGGGCCTGAGCTGGCAGGTGGTGCTGGATGCGGTTCGTCAGCAGGGGCAGCGGATCTGGCAGGTGCTCAGCGTCGCCGATCGCCAGCGTTTTCTGCGCCATCTGCGCCATTACTGGGATGTCCACCGCTACCGCGTGGCGCCGCAGGTCGCCGAGGTGCTGGAGGCGCGCCAGCGCACGGGCAGTCTGCAGGTGCAGGCGGCCAGGCTACTGTCGATAAGCGGTGAAGGCGAAACGCTGCGTCTGACGCTGGCGCGGCGCGGCGGCGGTGTGCAAACCCTGAGCGTCGATCACCTGATCCTGACGACCGGACCCGCACACCGCGCCCTGACCGACAGCCAGCCATTTTTACAGGACCTCGCCCGCCGCGGCCTGATTCGCGCCGATGCCCTCGGCATGGGCCTGGAGGTGGACAGCCGTTCCCGGGCAGTGGCTGAGCCGCACGTTGAGGCGCCGCCGGTGCTGGTGGCCGGTCCGGCCGCCCGCGGGCGTTTTGGCGAACTGATGGGCCTGCCGCAGGTAGCCGACCATGCCGCCGACGTGGCGGCGCAAGCGTTACTCACGCTCGGGATCCCGCTGGACTCCCGATGTCCTGCGTACTGAATACCTCCCTTTATTTTCCCTGATTCATTTTGCCGCGTGCGCCCCGGCGACGGGCCGCGCTATGGAGATTGCTATGTCATCACAACGTGAAATTCGTCTTAACGCTTTCGATATGAACTGCGTCGGCCATCAGTCGCCGGGCCTGTGGGCGCATCCCCGGGATCGCTCTTGGCAGTATAAAGATCTGGAGTACTGGGTGGATCTGGCGCGGCTGCTGGAGCGCGGCAAGTTCGACGGGCTGTTCATCGCCGACGTGCTGGGGATCTATGACGTACTGAACGGCAGCGGCGACGCGGCGATCCGCCAGGCGACGCAGGTTCCGGTCAACGATCCGCTGGCACTGATCACCCCGATGGCGCTGGTGACGGAGCATCTGGGCTTCGGCCTGACCGCCTCGCTGTCGTTTGAGCATCCTTACCCCTTCGCTCGTCGTCTGTCGACGCTCGATCATCTGACCAAAGGGCGGGTGGGCTGGAATATCGTCACCTCCTATCTGGAGAGCGGGGCGCGCAATATCGGCCAGCAGACCCAGACCGACCATGACACCCGCTATGACTATGCCGATGAGTATTTGCAGGTGATCTATAAGTTGCTGGAGGGAAGCTGGGAGGATGGGGCGGTGCTGCGCGACAGAGAGCGGAAGATCTTCAGCGATCCGCGGAAAATCCATCCCATTAACCATCAGGGACAGTTCTTTTCCGTGCCGGGGATCCACCTCTGCGAGCCATCCCCGCAGCGCACGCCGGTGCTGTATCAGGCGGGGGCGTCCAGCCGCGGCAAACAGTTCGCCGCCGGCCATGCCGAATGTGTCTTCGTCGCTGCGCCGTCGAAGGTGCTGCTGAAGAAGACGGTGGCGGATATTCGCCGCCGGGCAGTTGAGGCGGGGCGCGATCCGCACAGCATCCTGATCTTCAACCTGCAGACGGTGATTGTCGGCGACACCGACCGCGAGGCGCAGGCGAAGTGGCAGGAATATAAGCAGTACGTCAGCTATGAAGGCGCGCTGGCGCTGCTCTCCGGCTGGACGGGGATCGATTTCGGCCAGTATCAGCCGGATCAGGTGCTGAAGTATCTGCACACCAACGCCATTCAGTCGGCGGTGGAGGCCTTTTCGACCGCTGATCCGAACCGCCAGTGGACGGTGCAGGCCCTGGCCGATTGGGCGGGGATCGGCGGCTTCGGTCCGCTGGTGGTTGGCAGCGCGCAAACCGTGGCGGACGAACTGCAGTCCTGGGTCGAAGAGACGGACGTCGATGGCTTTAACCTCGCCTATGCCGTCACTCACGAAACCTTCCGCGACGTCGTCGAGCTGCTGGTGCCTGAGCTGCAAAAGCGCGGCGTCTTTAAGCAGGAGTACCGCGAGGGGACCCTGCGCGAAAAACTGTTCGGCGCCGGCCCGCGTCTGGCCGCGCCTCACCCGGGCGCCAGCTACCGCCGCGATGCGCGCACGGCGGCATCGGTAGAGGAGAAGGTGACATGATCGCTATCGATGACCTGCATAAAAGTTACCGCACGGCGGATGGCCGGCTCAGCGCGGTGCTGAAAGGGCTGTCGCTGCAGGTGCCTGAGCGCTCCATCACCGCGGTGGTGGGGCCGAGCGGCGCCGGTAAATCAACCCTGGCGCGCTGCATCAGCCTGCTGGAGCAACCGGACAGCGGCAGCATTCGTATCAATGGCCAGGATCTGTCGGCGCTGTCCGGCGAGGCGCTGCGCCGGGAACGGCGGGCGATTGGCACCGTTTTCCAGTCTTCGGCGCTGTTGAGCCGCAGGACCGCCTGGGAGAATGTCGCCCTACCGCTGGCGTGGCTGGGTGTGGTGGAGCGCGATATCAAGGCGCGGGTTGGCGAGCTGCTGGAGAGCGTCGGCCTGAGCCACAAAGCGGATGCCTGGCCGGCCCAGCTCTCAGGCGGCCAGCGCCAGCGGATCGGCATTGCCCGCGCGCTGGCGCTGCGCCCGTCCGTTCTGCTGGCGGATGAAGCCACCTCCGGCCTCGATCCTCAGGCCACGGCCTCGGTGCTGGCTCTGCTCAAGCGGCTGCGTGACGAGTACCAGCTGGCGATCGTCCTGATCACCCATGAAATGGACGCGGTGCGCACGGCGGCGGATGCGGTGGCGGAGATCCGCGACGGGACGATCGTCCAGTACGGGCGGATCGAAGATCTGCTGGCGCGTCCCGATTCTCTGCTCGGCCAGCAGCTGTTGCCGCTGACGCCGGCGGCAGCGGCCCACAGCGATCTGCTGCTGCGTCTGAGCTACCGCTGGGATGTGCCGGTGGCCACCGACTGGATCAGCCGCCTGAGCCAGCAGTGGGCGCTGCAGATCGATCTCCTTGGCGGTCACGTCGAGGTGATTAATGGTCGGCTGGCCGGTCGCCTGCAGGCCGGAGTGCGCTTTCAGGGCGAACGCCTGTCGCCCGCGCGACTGCAGGGCCTGCTGGCGCAGCTCGGCATAACGGCGGAGATCCTCGACAGCGCGCCGTTGCTCAGGGAGGTGGTATGAAACCGACAGTCATCAGCCAGGATACCCCCTGGGGCGAAATCCCTTCGCTGCTGCTCCCCGCCTATGGCGAAACCTGGCTTATGGTGGCCATTGTGATGCTGTTTGTCGTCACGCTGGGGGGGCTGGTGGGGGTGGTGTTGTTTAACGCCTCGCCGCGGGGCTTATTTCCGCACGCGCTGCTGTACCGGCTGCTGAACTGGGTGGTCAATATGGGACGTTCGCTGCCGTTTCTGGTGCTGATGGCCGCTATTATCCCGTTCACTTACTGGCTGACCGGCACCACGATTGGCATCCCCGCCGCGGTAGTGCCGATGATCGCCGCCGGCGTCCCGTTCTTTGGCCGTCTGGTGGAGAACGCGCTGCGCGAGTTGCCGGCGGAGGTCACCGCAGTGGGGGTCGTCTGCGGCGGGTCGCGCTGGCAAATCATTGCCAGCGCGCAGCTCAGTGAAGCCTTGCCCGCGCTGGTGGCGGCGGTGACGCTGAACCTGGTCTCGATGATTGAGTATTCGGCTATCGCCGGGACCATCGGCGCCGGCGGCATCGGCTACCTGGCCGTGGTGTACGGCTATCAGCGCTTCGACAACCACATCATGATCGCGACGATCGTTGCCCTGATCGCCACGATCCAGTTGATTCAATTTTTGGGTGACCGTCTGGTCAACCGTTTACGCCACACGCAGGGGAACCTTGTATGACAACAGAGCAATTTGAGTTACGTAAAGCGCGGCGCTGGCCCTGGCTGGCGGCGCTGGCGGTGATTATCCTGCTCGCCATCGCCTTCTGGTGGTGGCGGGGACATACCCAAAGCCAGCAGGTGGTCTTCGGCAGCACGTTAAAAATTCACTACGAGCCGGCGATGGCCGGCGAGCAGCGGATCATTGAGTATATTAATCAGCATATTGCGCCCGATTACGGTCTGAAACTGGAGGCGGTGGGGGTGCAGGATCCGGTCCAGGCTGACCGCGCGGTAGCGGAAGGACAGTATGCCGGGACGATCTATCAGCATCAGTGGTGGCTTAAACAGGTGGTGGACGCTAACGGCTTTGCGCTGTCGACCACGGTGCCGGTGTTCCAGTGGGCGTTTGGCATCTATTCCGACCGCTACTCGTCGGTACAGGCGTTGCCCAACGGCGCGACCATTGTCGTGCCTGACGATGGCGCCAATCAGGGGCAGGCCCTGTGGCTGCTCCAGCGCATTGGGTTGATCTCGCTCGACCCGGCGGTGGAGCCGCGTACGGCGAAGCTGAAAAATATTGTCGGTAACCCGCATCAGTTTGTCTTTAAAGAGCTGGATCTGCTGACCATGCCGCGGGCGTTAAATTCGGTGGATGCCGCCATCGGCTATGTCTCGCAATTTGACGCCGGGAAAGTGCCGCGTGAGAAAGGCATATTATTCCCGCCGGCGCCGCGCACCTTTGCTTCGCAATTAGTGATTGGTACACCGTATTTATCGCAGGAAAATATCGTCAAATTAAAACAGGCTTTTTCTGACCCGCGGATCCAGACGTGGTTACAAACCACCGATGACCCGCTGGTAAAAGACGTATTAGTTCCAGTGTCCGCGGAATAAGCGTCCTGCACGACGTCTATTTTCGTTGTTATTTATTTCCCTTGAGGATGCGCGAAAGCGCGTCCTTTTTGTGCTGGTAATATTTATTAACTTATTGATTATATTGATTTTTATAGAATGATTTGTTGTTTTGATTCTCGTCGCGCGCGGTCTATAACCGCTGATGACCTGCACAAAATAATAAGGTGAAAAAATGAGTACATTACCAGTGGATAATCCCGGTATCGCTTCGGTACCGGTCAGTAGCGTCGGGGATGTGGCGCGGCTAATTAATTCCGGCAAGGAACAAGCGAAATATGCGCGGATGATTGTCTTCCTCGCGCTGGGGGGCGTTTTTCTCGACGCATATGACTTAACCACGCTCTCCTACGGTATTGATGACGTTGTACGTGAATTTCAGCTCTCACCGCTGCTGACCGGCCTGGTGACTTCGTCCATTATGGTCGGGACTATCGTCGGCAATATTATCGGCGGCTGGCTGACCGATAAATATGGTCGCTATTCGGTTTTTATGGCCGATATGTTCTTTTTCGTGATTTCGGCTATCGCCGCCGGGCTGGCGCCGAACGTCTGGGTGTTGATTGGCGCCCGCTTCCTGATGGGCATCGGCGTTGGCATCGACCTGCCGGTAGCGATGTCCTATCTGGCCGAGTTTTCCCGCTTTGCCGGCAAAGGCAACAAAGCGGCTCGCCTCGCGGCGTGGTGCCCGATGTGGTACGCCGCCTCAACCGTCTGCTTTCTCATTATCTTCGGCCTCTATTTCCTGCTGCCGCAGGAGCATCTTGACTGGCTGTGGCGCGCCTCTCTGCTGTTCGGCGCCGTGCCGGCACTGCTGATTATTGCCGTCCGCAGTCGATTTATGAATGAATCCCCGCTGTGGGCGGCGAACCAGGGCGATCTGACCTCTGCAGTGCGTATTTTACGCGACTCCTGGGGGATCCATGCCCATGAGGTCCCGGCGGCGAAGCCCGCGCCAGCGCCGAAAGTGAGCTTCCGCGTGCTGTTCGAAAAACCCTACCGCGAGCGGACTATCGTCGCCGGGGTGATGAATATCTGTATCTCCTTCGAGTACACGGCGATTGCCTTTTTCCTGCCGTCAATTCTTGCCCAGTTCCTCGGGGCTGGCGTCTTCGAAACTATTTCGGCATCGCTGGGGCTGAACGCCCTGTTTGCTTTTACCGGCGGGCTGCTCGGTATGCATCTGGCGTGGAAATATCCTTCGCGTCATGTGGCGATAGCCGGCTTCGCCCTGCAGTTTGTGGCGCTGATTGTGCTGGCGCTGGTGGGGCAACCGCACGCGACGGCAGGTATCGTGCTGGCTATCGCGATGCTGGGGCTGTGGCTGTTCGCCGAAGGGTTTGGCCCGGGGGCGCAGCTGATGATCTACCCGGCGCTCTCCTATCCTACTGCCATTCGCGCCACCGGGGTCGGTTTCAGCCGGGCACTCTCCGGGATCGGCAGCGCGCTGGCGTTGTTTATTCTGCCGCTGCTGCAGGCCTCCCTCGGCACGCAGATGTTCTGGGTGGTCTCGCTTGCCGCCATTATTCCCATTTTCTTCCTGCTGGCGGTCCGTCATGAACCGATGCGAGAAGATATCGACGCACTCCATGAATAAGGAACTGACAATGACCCTGCTCTCCACTGGCACCGATTATGACGCGCTGGCGGCCGCCTTCCGCCCGATATTCACCCGTATCGCCCAGGGCGCTGCGGAGCGCGAACAGCAGCGCATTCTGCCCGATGAGCCGATCCGCTGGCTGAAAGAAGCGGGCTTCGGCACGCTGCGTATCCCGCGCGAGAAGGGCGGCTGGGGCGCTTCGCTGCCGCAGCTCAGCGCGCTGCTGATCGAGCTGGCGCAAGCGGACTCTAACCTGCCGCAGGCCCTGCGCGCGCACTTTGCCTTTGTGGAAGATCAGCTGAATCAGCCGGATTCCGCCGGGCGCGACCGCTGGTTTCGTCGCTTCCTCGACGGTGAGCTGGTGGGCAGCGGCTGGACGGAGATCGGCGCGGTTAAGCTGGGAGAGGTGAACACCAGAGTGACGCCGACAGAGGGCGGCTGGCGACTCGACGGCGAGAAGTTTTACAGCACCGGCGCGCTGTACGCCGACTGGATCGATGTGTTTGCCCGGCGCAGTGATACCGCCGGCGATGTGATAGCCTTGGTCAGTACCCAGCAGACCGGCGTGGTGCGGGAAGATGACTGGGATGGCTTTGGCCAGCGGTTGACCGGCAGCGGGACCACCCGCTTTACCGGCGCTCGGGTGGAAACCGAACATGTCTATGATTTTGCCCAGCGCTTTCGCTATCAGACCGCCTTCTACCAGCATGTGCTGCTGGCGACCCTCGCGGGCATTGGCCTGGCGGTTGAGCGGGATGCCGCGCAGGGCGTCAAACATCGCTCCCGGATGTACAGCCACGGCAACGCCGCCGTGCCGCGCGATGACGCTCAGGTTCTGCAGGTCGTTGGGCAGATCAGCAGCTGGGCATGGGCGACCCGGGCCGCGGTCCTGCAGGCTGCGGAATCGCTGCAGCAGGCCTATGTGGCGCACGTCAGCGACGACGAAGCGCTGATCGCCCGGCGTAACCAGCTGGCGGAAGTGGAAGCGGCGCAGGCGCAGGTGATCGCCAGCGACTGGATCCCGCGGGCGGCGACGGAGCTGTTTAATGCCCTCGGGGCGTCGGATACGCGAACTCGCCTTGCGCTGGATCGCCACTGGCGCAATGCGCGGACGGTCGCCTCGCATAATCCGGTGATTTATAAGGCACGTAATATCGGTAACTGGCTGGTGAACGGTGAAGCGCCCACCTTTATCTGGCAGATAGGCAATGGTGAGAAAACGGCGGGGTAAGCCTGTCGGCGACGGGAGGCGCAGTGCTTCCCGTCGTCAGGAAAATCAAGGTTTATCCAGCGACCAGGTGGCGCTGCGCACGTCGACTTTCACCGGCAGCAGGCCGATGCGCGTAAAGGTATCCGCCAGCGCCTGCTGTTCGTTATACACCGCCGGGGTCATGCGTTCGGCACCGTAGGGCAGGCGGGCCAGGGTCTTCAGCCAGATGGCTTTATCCAGCCCGGTTGAGGTCGACAGCAGCCCGGCGGCCTCGTCCTGATGGCTGTTCGCCCACGCGCTGAGTTTACCCAGCTCATCCACCACCTGCTTTGCTGTCTCCGGGTAGGTATCTGCAAACTTGCGGCTGGCGAGATAGAAGGTGTAGTGCGGCACCAGCCCCTCGGCATTGCGGATCTGTCGGGCTTTCGCGTTGGTTTCCACTTCTGCGAGGAACGGATCCCAGATCACCCACGCATCAATCGCCCCGCGCTGGAAAGCGGCGCGGGCATCCGCCGGCGGCAGATAGACCGGGGTGATGTCTTTATAGCTGAGGCCCGCTTTTTCCAGTGCGGCAACCAGCAGGTAGTTGACGTCAGACCCCTTGTTCAACCCCACGCGCTTGCCCTTCAGGTCGGCCACGCTGTGGATTGCCGACTGTTCAGGCACCACAATCGCTTCCGTTTTCGGGTTAGCGGGGGAATGGGCAAGGTAGACCAGATCGGCTTGCGCCGCCTGGGCAAAGGCCGGAGGCGCATCGCCGGTCGCGGCCAGATCGATACTACCGACGTTCAGCCCCTCCAGCATTTGCGGGCCGGCGGGGAATTCGACCCAGCGTACGGCAATACCCTGTTTTTTCAGGCTCTCATCCAGCGTGCCGCGATACTTCAGCAGCGCGAAGATATTCGCCTTTTGATAGCCGATGTTGACGGTTTCCGGCGCTTTGGCCAGCGCGGAGGTAGAGAGGGCGGCGAGGACCAGCAGCCAGGCGGGACGGAATCGGTTGGACATTGTCTGTTCTCCTTAGCGGTTTTGCGTAAGGTAACAAACAGCGCTTATAACCATTAAATAACTAAAATTTTATTGATATAACAAAAAGAGTTATTCAGGACGATGACCCGACACGTCGACGCGTGCCGGGTCTGAGGATTAATCGCAGGCGACGATCTTCATCGCCAGGCCACCGCGAGAGGTTTCCCGGTACTTGGCGTTCATGTCTTTACCGGTTTCGTACATGGTCTCGATCACTTTATCGAGGCAGACGCGCGGCTCGCTGGTCCGGCGCAGCGCCATTCGCGCGGCGTTGACCGCTTTCACGGCGGCGATAGCGTTGCGTTCGATGCACGGTACCTGCACCTGGCCGGCAACCGGGTCGCAGGTCAGGCCGAGGTTATGCTCCATGGCGATCTCTGCCGCGATGCACACCTGACCCGGACTACCGCCCAGCAGTTCCGCCAGACCGGCCGCCGCCATCGAGCAGGCGACGCCCACTTCACCCTGGCAGCCGACTTCGGCGCCGGAGATGGACGCGTTCATCTTATACAGCGAACCAATCGCGCTGGCGACCAGCATATAGCGGGCCAGAGAGTTGCTGTTCACTTTGCGGATAAACTTGTCGTAGTAGGCCAGCACCGCCGGCACGATACCGCAGGCGCCGTTGGTTGGCGCGGTAACGACCCGGCCACCGGCGGCGTTCTCTTCGTTCACCGCCAGGGCGAACATATTGATCCAGTCGACCACCGCCATCGGATCGCTGTTGGTGGTGTCCTGACTCACCAGCATGCGGCGCAGCGCGGCGGCCCGGCGCGGCACGCGCAGTTTGCCCGGCAGAACGCCTTCGGTGGTGATGCCGCGTTCGATACCGGCGCTCATCACTTCCCATACCGCGGCAAAGTGTTGCTCCAGCGCTTCTTTGCTGTGCAGCGCCAGTTCGTTCTGCATCATCAGCCCAGAGAGCGACAGCCCGGTTTCACGGCAGTGACGCTGCAGGTCGGCGGCGTTTTTATAAGGGTAAGGAACCGCAACCGGCGCATCGGCGATCTGGCCGAAGTGCGCTTCGTCGACGATAAAGCCGCCGCCGATAGAGTAATACGTCTGGCTGTAGATCACCTTGTCACCGGCCAGGGCGGTAATGCGCATGCCGTTCTCATGCAGCGACAGGTTGTCGGCATGGAAATTCATGCACTGATCGACCGGGAAGTCCACTTCGTGCTGACCGTTGGCCAGCATCAGGCGGCCATGGGTGTTAACGTCCTGAATAAAGCCCGGAATGGCGTCGATGTCGACGGTGTCCGGCAGGTTGCCGGCGAGTCCCATGATAATCGCGATGTCGGTATGGTGGCCTTTACCGGTCAGGGAGAGGGAGCCATAGACGTCGACGACGACTTTGCTGACGTCGGCCAGCAGGCCGCGTGCGATCAGATCGTCAGTGAATTGTTTGCCCGCTTTCATCGGTCCAACGGTATGGGAGCTGGAAGGGCCAATGCCGATTTTAAAGATATCGAATACGCTGATCATATGTATTCCCGTGCTGTCGGAAAGCGCGCCGCCGTTAAGCGGCGCGGGGGGAGGTATTGACTGAATTAGCTGAACAGCGAGTAGAAGATCGCGGAGATGGCAATCAGACCCATAATCACCACGAAGACGTTGCTGATATGGCCGCTGTATTTACGCATCGCCGGCACTTTCTGAATCGCGTACATCGGCATCAGGAACAGGATCATCGCGATAATCGGGCCGCCAAGGGTCTCGATCATCCCGAGGATGCTCGGGTTCAGCGTCGCCACAATCCAGGTGGTCACCAGCATGAACAGCGCGGTCAGCTTGTTCAGTTTGTTGACTTCGATAGATTTGCCTTTACTGCGCAGGGATTTAATCACCATGCCGTTAAAGCCTTCGCGGGCGCCCAGATAGTGGCCGAGGAAGGATTTGGTGATGGCGATCATCGCGATGATCGGTGCCATCCAGGCGATAACCGGCGCGTTAAAGTGGTTTGCCAGGTAAGACAGAATCGAGATGTTCTGCTCTTTCGCCGCCGCCAGGTCCGCCGGAGAGAGGCTCAGGACGCAGCTGAATACGAAGAACATCACGGTCAGCACCATCATAATGTGAGCGCGGGCCAGGATGCTGGAGCATTTCTTCTCGGCGCCTGCGCCGTACTCTTCACGCTTGGCCACCGCGAAGGAGGAGATGATCGGCGAGTGGTTGAAGGAGAAGACCATCACCGGGATCGCCAGCCACAGGGTCATCAGCAGGCCATTGCCGGTTGCGGAGGCGCTGCTCAGGGAGAGCGTCTCCAGCGCCGCGCCGTTCCACTGCGGGATCAGGTACAGCGCCAGAATCATCAGGGCGATAACGAACGGGAACACCAGGATGCTCATCGCTTTCACAATCATCTGCTCACCGAAACGCACGATGGTCATCATGCCGACGATCAGGATCAGCGACAGAATGGCGCGCGGCGGCGGCGTCATGTGCAGTTGGTGCGCCATGAAGGTTTCGACGGTGTTAGTGATCGCCACGCTGTACACCAGCAGGATCGGGTAGATAGCGAAGAAGTAGAGCAGGGTAATCAGCTTCCCTGCGCCTACGCCAAAGTGTTCTTCCACCACTTCGGTGATGTCTTCGCCCGGATTTTTCCCGGAGAGGACGAAGCGAGTCATACCGCGGTGAGCGAAGAAGGTCATCGGGAAGGCCAGAATCGCCATGATAATCAGGGGGATCATGCCGCCGACGCCGGCGTTGATCGGCAGGAACAAGACGCCCGCGCCGATCGCTGTACCGTACAGGCCCAGCATCCACATGGTGTCGGTTTTACGCCATCCGCTGCGGGTTTCGCCCGAAACGATGGTGCTGGTTTGAGTGGTTTCCATCTGTATCTCCTGGAGGAATCAACAAAATCTAATGAACAAATACAATTGCGTAACATGAAATTCGTTTAATTACGGTTTTTTTAGAAATTTTCTCCGTAATAATTGGGCCGGAAAGATACATTTATATGGTTTATGCATCAGTGATCGCGATCTCAAATGCAATAATCCACTTTCAATGTGCGTATTTTTAGTCCAACAGCCTGTTTCTGGTGATCAGCCAGCGATTTGTGGCGCGCAGGCTACCATTTGCAGCATATGAGATAAAAGCGGAGCGGCGTAATAACGAGGGATTTACTGTAAAAAAGAGATGTAGTCGACGTTTTTGCGCTTAAAACCATTTTTTGCAGTGATAATTGTCGCAGTTTTTACCAACGCAAACGATTGGCTATGTAGAAATGATTCAGGTGAATGAATAATAACAGAAAGGTTTTTAGCGTGTTCTGGAAGTCAGAGGAAGAGAGCCCGCCGGGGGCAGGCTGTAGAAGATACCCCGGCGGGAGAGTGAGAAATCAGGCGATGATTTCGTAGCAAGGAATATAGGCGGTGCCGCCCGGCAGTTTCATACGATGCTGGGCGACGAAGCCCTGCAGCAGATCGTCCATGCGGCGCATCATCTCCGGATCGCCATGCAGCTTGTAAGGACCGTACTGCTCAATGGCCTGGATGCCCACCTCTTTGACGTTACCCGCGACAATCCCGGAGAAGGCGCGACGCAGGTCGGCGGCCAGCACTTCCACCGGTTGGTCCGGGGAGAGCTTGAGATTGGCCATGTTTTCATGGGTCGGATCAAACGGCATCTGCAGGTCCGGCGAGATGCGAATCGACCAGTTGAAGCTGTAGGCGTCATCGGTCTCGCGACGGCTCTCTTTCACCAGCGGCATCGCTTTTTTCATCTGCCGCGCCACTTCCGCCGGATCGTCGATGATGATCCGATAGTGACGACGGGCGGACTCGCCCAGAGTATGGGTGATAAACTCGTCCAGCACGCGGAAGTAGTCGGCGCTCTCTTTCGGTCCGGTGAGGATCAGCGGCAGCACCTGCGCTTTGTTCTCCGGATGCATCAGAATACCCAGCAGATAGAGCAGCTCTTCGGCAGTGCCGACGCCGCCCGGGAAGATAATGATCCCGTGGGCGATGCGCACGAAGGCTTCCAGACGCTTTTCGATATCCGGCATGATGATCAGTTCGTTGACTAGCGGGTTCGGCGGTTCTGCGGCAATGATGGACGGTTCGGTCATGCCGATAAAGCGGCTGTCTTTGTAGCGCTGCTGCGCGTGGCCGACGGCGGCGCCTTTCATCGGGGCCTCCATTGCGCCAGGCCCGCAGCCGGTGCAGATGTTCAGTTCGCGCAGTCCCAACTGCGTACCGACGCGGCGGGCGTAGAGATATTCGTTTTCATTAATGGAGTGACCGCCCCAGCAGACGATCATGTTCGGTGCTTCGCCGACGTGCAGCGCGCGGGCGTTGCGCAGGATCGAAAACACCAGGTTGGTGATATGGACCGAACTTTCCAGATCGAGGTTCGGGAAGCGAACGGTATTGTGGATCTGGCCGTAAACGAACAGGATATCGCGCAGCACGGCGAACAGGTTGGCCTGCAGGGAACGGATAATACGCCCGTCAACGAAAGCTTCTTCCGGCGGGTTGATCAGTTCCAGCTTCACGCCACGTTCGCGACGCAGCACGTTAATATCGAAGTTTTCAAAACGGGAGAGCAGCTCCTTGCTGTTATCGGTCAGGCTCCCCGAGTTAAGCACAGCAAGCGAGCAGTTGCGAAAGAGTTGATACAGGTCACTGCTGGCGGTGCGCTTAAGCATATCCACTTCCAGCTGCGACAGCATATCCATTGAACCAAGCGGGCTAACATGTGTAATCAAGTGAACTCCTTACAGGACGCTTATGGTCTTCCTGTGATTACAATAGCCCTGCGAGCGGCGTTTCCACAACCTTGCGCGCGCCTAAACGCACGCATATTGTGAAATTATTTATTATTGTCGGGCGAGGCGGCCAGTGGCGGGGGAAAAGTCGCCGTTGCTGCGCCAGGGGTTGATATCCAGACCGCCGCGTCGCGTATAGCGGGCGTAAACGGAAAGCGATTCCGGCTGGCAGAAACGGAGAATATCGTTAAAGATGCGCTCGACGCACTGCTCATGGAATTCGTTATGATGGCGGAATGAGACCAGATAGCGCAGGAGCTGCTCGCGGTCGATTTTCGCCCCCCGATACTGGATCTGTACCGAGCCCCAGTCCGGCTGGTGGGTGATCAGGCAGTTGGATTTCAGCAGATGGCTGACCAGCGTCTCTTCCACGATTTTGCCGCTGGCGGCGCCCTGCAGATAGTCGGTGCTGAACTGATAGTTATCGATCTCGATATCCTGATCGTCGATGCAGGCGCCGTGCAGGTGGGCAATCGGCTGGCCTTCCAGTTCATCCAGCCGATACAGCGCCACCTTGACCTCGCCCTGCGCGCAGGCGCTCAGATCGCGGGTCAGCGTCTCTGCAACGTCCTGCCAGCTGGCGAAACGCGTCTGGTTAAAGCTGTTGAGATAGAGCTTAAAGCTTTTTGACTCCACCAGATTGACGCTGGTGTCGGGGAGTTCGACGTGGCCGACGGCCACCTGCGGCAGGCCTTTGCCGTTCAGCCAGGAGAGTTCGTACAGCGTCCAGATATCGGCGCCGTGGAACGGCAGGTTATCGGCATGCAGGCCCAGCGGATCGCGGTTAAGGCTGCGCGGGACACCCTGCAGCAGCGAGGCGTCATAAGTATCGCGGTAATCGGTTGATTTACCGAGCGTCAGGCCGGCCAGCGCCTGATGATTATCGTAAGAAGACATGTTTCACCATAGTAAAGCGGGTACACTATCTCTCCAGTGTATCCTGTCTAACGTGAAGAGAGAAACCGGTGGACCATCAGACCGCAGAAGCGCTGCGCGCTTTTACCCAACGTTACTGCGCCGCCTGGCAGCAACAGCGCAACAGCCTGCCGCGCAGTGAAGAGCTTTACGGCGTTCCGTCGCCTTGCGTCGTTGATACCCAGGGCGAGGCCGTATTCTGGCAGCCGCAGCCGTTTTCGCTGGCGCAAAATATCAGCGCGGTTGAACGCGCCCTGGATATTGTGGTACAACAGCCGCTTCATTCTTATTATACCACTCAGTTTGCCGGCGACATGACCGGCCGGTTTGCCGACGAAACGCTGACGCTGCTGCAGACCTGGAGTGAAGAGGATTTCCAGCGGGTGCAGGAAAACTTAATCGGGCACCTGGTGGTACAGAAGCGCTTGAAGCTGGCGCCGACGCTGTTTATCGCCACCCTCGAGAGTGAACGGGATGTGATTTCCGTCTGTAATCTCAGCGGCGAGGTGATCAAAGAGACCCTCGGCACCGCCAAACGCATCACGCTTTCCCCCTCGCTTGCGAGTTTCCTCAGCCACCTTGAGCCGGTTCTGTAATCCAGTCTACCTGGTCGTTTGTGAGAGATCTCTTACAAAACCTGTAAGAGATCGTCATCATTTAAGGCAAATTTAATCCCTTCTTTTTTTTATAAGTCATTGGTATCAAATCAGATCTTAATTTTTTCGTCCTTTTGAGTGGGGACTAATCTTAAGAGATTGTCTCAAGAAGGGTTGTAAGACGAGGCAGAATCAGTGATCCTATGTCTGTCGACAGGAAGTCGCGAAATGAAGCGAACATCAGGATGATGGCGCTTCTGCAGGACCCGCCAGGATGGCGTTGCAAGGACAGGCTTCAGGATGAAGCAAGGATAACGCAGGAACGCGTAATGGACACCTCCAGGATGGAGAACGAGAGCCGCTCAGGATGAACGGTGGATCAGGAAGATCGGGACAAACTTAAGGATAAGTCATTTCGCATCGGGGTGGTGTGAAAGCAGGATGCGCGAGTTTATGGATGAACATTGGTCAGGAGACCTCAGGAAAAGTTTTCAAGGACGAGCAGGGAGCACCAATGTAGCGGGAATGCTGCAAAACGAACCGGGAGCACTGTTTATACAGTGCTCCCTTTTTTTATTTCTTCTGCGGATTTGCTATCCTGCGCCCGGTTTTTAACTCATCGAGGTTTCCCCATGACTCTTCACGATAGCGTGCGCGATCGCCTGCGCGCCATTGAAGCCCTGCTGCGCGAAACAGAGCACTGGCAGGCGACGGCGCCGGACAGCAGCGCCTTCGCCAGCGATAAGCCGTTTTGCCTGGATACCCTGGAGCCGCTGGAGTGGCTGCAGTGGGTCCTGATCCCGCGTATGCACCAGCTGCTGGAGAGCGGTCAGCCGCTGCCGCAAAATTTTGCCGTTGCGCCTTATTACGAGATGGCTCTGGATCAGGCCCACCCGGTCCGCGAATCCATGCTGGCGGAACTTCTGCTGTTAGACGCGCTGTTTGCCGGTGAGCAGGCCTGATGCTGGAGATTATCTACCAGGACGACTGGCTGGTGGCGGTCAATAAACCCTCGGGCTGGCTGGTGCATCGCAGCTGGCTCGATCGCGATGAGAAAGTGGTGGTGATGCAGACCGTGCGCGACCAGATTGGCCAGCACGTTTTTACCGCTCATCGTCTCGACCGGCCCACCTCCGGCGTCCTGCTGATGGGGCTGTCGAGCGAGGCGGGCCGCCTGCTGGCGCAGCAATTTGAACAGCATCAGATCCAGAAGCGCTACCATGCGATCGTCCGCGGCTGGCTGATGGACGAAGCGTTGCTGGATTACCCGCTGGTGGAAGAGCTGGATAAAATCGCCGATAAATTTGCTCGTGAGGACAAAGATCCGCAGCCGGCGGTGACCCACTACCGCGGCCTGGCGACGGTGGAGATGCCGGTGGCAACCGGGCGTTATCCCACCACGCGCTACGGGCTGGTGGAACTGGAGCCGAAAACCGGCCGCAAGCACCAGCTGCGCCGCCATCTTGCTCATCTGCGTCATCCGATCCTTGGCGACAGCAAGCACGGCGATCTGCGGCAAAACCGCAGCGCCGCAGAACATTTCGGCTGTCACCGCCTGATGCTGCACGCCAGCGAGCTGTCGTTGACCCATCCTTTTACCGGCGAGCCGCTGACCCTGCGCGCTGGTTTTGATGAGGTCTGGATGCGCGCCCTGTCGCAGTTTGGCTGGCGCGGGCTTCTCCCGCTAAATGAAAGGGTTGAGTTTGCCGACGACTGCGGTCAGGATGAAGGGAATAAGGTCAATCCAGGGAGATAATAGCATGGCGGAAGTCGGAATTTTTGTCGGCACCATGTACGGCAACTCGCTGCTGGTCGCGGAAGAAGCGGAAGCGATCCTCAGCGGACTGGGACACAAGGCAACCGTGTACGAGGATCCGCAGGTCAACGACTGGGAATCCTATACGGGTAAATATGTGCTGGTGGTCACCTCCACCACCGGGCAGGGCGATCTGCCGGACAGCATTGTTCCGCTGTATGAGGGGATGAAAGATATGTATCAGCCCCATCTGCGCTACGGCATTATCGCGCTCGGCGACAGCACCTATGCTAACTTTTGCGGCGGCGGGCTGAAGTTCGACCAGCTACTGCAGGAGCAGGGCGCGAAGCGCATCGGCGAGATGCTGAAGATTGACGCTAGCGAAGACCCGGAGCCGGAGAGCGTCTCCAATCCGTGGGTTGAGCAGTGGGCCACCCTGCTCGAATAAAAGCGCTGCCCTCTCCCTACGCAGAGGGCGCTCTTTCAATACGTCGCGGCCAGATACGCGGACGTCAAAATGGTAGCGCGTTCCTGGCGCCACGCCTTTAGGCAAACGCCACAATATCCTTAGCAATATCATGGCTTAAGCCAGCCAGTTTCACCGGGTCAAGTGAGGTATTTCACACTCCGGCCCTTTTTGCTGTGCTTTGCGGCTCCAGCGGCGCTGGTTTTTCATTTCCGTGAACTTCCCCCCATTCTTTCAGGCATTCGCCACAAACCACCTGCAATAGCGGCGTAAAAGCTGTGTAGATGCACGGTGAGCCGCGGTGTGCCTCTTCATATACTGCTCCAGCCAGTGATAAATGCAGTGCCAGATATAACGACAACTATCAAAACACGACCACGTCATTCTGATTACCCTACAGGTTGTGCTGTTCAGAATGAACGTAGCTAAACGCTATGATTCAGGAGTACAACAATGAGTTCATTAAGTCAGGCGGCGACGGCGGCTGAAAAGCGCACCAACGCCCGCTACTGGATAGTGGTGATGCTGTTTATCGTCACTTCTTTTAACTATGGTGACCGGGCGACGCTGTCGATCGCCGGTTCGGAAATGGCCAAAGATATCGGCCTCGATCCTGTTGGCATGGGGTATGTGTTCTCCGCGTTCTCATGGGCGTATGTCATCGGCCAGATCCCGGGCGGCTGGCTGCTTGACCGCTTCGGTTCGAAGCGCGTCTATTTCTGGTCGATCTTCATCTGGTCGATGTTTACCCTGCTGCAGGGCTTCGTCGATATCTTCAGCGGCTTTGGCATTATCATCGCGCTGTTCACTCTGCGTTTCCTCGTCGGCCTTGCCGAGTCGCCGTCATTCCCGGGCAACAGCCGTATCGTCGCCGCCTGGTTCCCGGCGCAGGAGAGGGGGACGGCGGTATCGATTTTTAACTCCGCCCAGTACTTTGCCACCGTTATCTTCGCGCCGATCATGGGCTGGCTGACGCATGAGGTGGGTTGGTCGCACGTATTCTTCTTTATGGGCGGCCTGGGGATTGTGATCAGCTTTGTGTGGTTGAAAGTGATCCACGATCCGAACAACCATCCGGGCGTGAACCAGAAAGAGCTGGACTATATCGCCGAAGGCGGGGCGCTGATCAACATGGATCAGAAGAGTAGCGCGCAGAAAGTGCCGTTTAGCGTCAAAATGGGACAGATCAGACAGCTGATCGGATCGCGGATGATGATCGGCATCTATATCGGTCAGTATTGCATCAACGCCTTAACCTACTTCTTTATCACCTGGTTCCCGGTTTATCTGGTGCAGGCGCGCGGCATGTCGATCCTCAAAGCCGGCTTTGTCGCCTCCGTTCCGGCGGTGTGCGGCTTTGTCGGCGGGGTGCTGGGCGGGGTGATTTCCGACTGGTTAATGCGCCGCACCGGCTCGCTGAACATCGCGCGCAAAACGCCGATCGTGCTGGGGATGCTGCTCTCCATGACCATGCTGATGTGTAACTATGTCAACGTGGAGTGGATGGTGATCGGCTTTATGGCAATGGCCTTCTTCGGCAAAGGGATCGGGGCGCTCGGCTGGGCGGTGATGGCGGATACCGCGCCGAAAGAAATTAGCGGTCTCTCCGGCGGCCTGTTCAACATGTTCGGCAATATCTCCGGTATCGTCACTCCCATCGCCATCGGCTATATCGTTGGCACCACCGGCTCGTTCAACGGCGCGCTGATCTACGTCGGCATCCATGCCCTGGTGGCGGTGCTGAGCTACCTGGTGCTGGTGGGCGATATCAAACGCATCGAACTGAAACCTGTGGTGGGGCGCTCATCATGACTACCCAATCCAGCCCGATTATCACAGAGATGAAGGTCATTCCGGTGGCCGGGCACGACAGCATGCTGCTGAACATCGGCGGGGCGCACAACGCCTGGTTTACCCGCAATATCGTGGTATTGACCGATAACGCCGGCCACACCGGCGTTGGCGAAGCGCCCGGCGGGGAGGTTATCTACCAGACGCTGCTGGCGGCGATCCCGCAGGTGGTGGGCCAGGAGGTCGCCCGACTCAATCGCGTAGTGCAGCAGGTGCACAAAGGCAATCAGGCGGCGGATTTCGATACCTTCGGCAAAGGGGCATGGACCTTCGAACTGAAGGTTAACGCGGTGGCGGCGCTGGAAGCGGCGCTGCTCGACCTGCTCGGCCAGGTGCTGAAGGTGCCGGTCTGCGAGCTGCTGGGGCCGGGTAAGCAGCGTGATGCCGTCACCGTGCTGGGCTACCTGTTCTATATTGGCGATCGGCAGAAAACCGACCTTGGCTATCTGGACCATACGCCGGGCGATCATGAATGGTACCGCCTGCGCCATCAGCAGGCGTTGAGCAGCGAGGCGGTAGTGCGTCTGGCGGAAGCCGCCCAGGATCGCTACGGTTTCAAAGACTTTAAGCTGAAGGGCGGCGTGCTGCCCGGCGAGCAGGAGATCGACACCGCGCGGGCGCTGAAAAAGCGTTTTCCGGAGGCGCGCATCACCGTCGACCCGAACGGCGCCTGGCTGCTGGATGAGGCCATCGCGCTGTGCAAAGGGCTGCAGGATGTCCTGACTTATGCCGAAGATCCGTGCGGTGCCGAGCAAGGTTTCTCCGGCCGGGAGGTGATGGCCGAGTTCCGTCGTGCCACCGGGCTGCCGGTCGCCACCAATATGATCGCCACCAACTGGCGTGAAATGGGCCATGCGGTGATGCTCAATGCCGTCGACATCCCGCTGGCGGACCCGCATTTCTGGACGCTCTCCGGCGCGGTACGGGTGGCGCAACTGTGTGACGACTGGGGGCTCACCTGGGGCTGCCATTCCAACAACCACTTTGATATTTCCCTGGCGATGTTTACCCACGTCGGCGCCGCCGCGCCGGGCAACCCCACCGCCATTGACACCCACTGGATCTGGCAGGAGGGCGACGCGCGCCTGACCAAAAATCCGCTGCAGATTATTCACGGCAAGATTGCCGTGCCAGACGCGCCGGGACTCGGCGTGGAACTTGACTGGGAGCAGGTGCGCAAAGCCCATGAGGCCTATAAAGCGCTGCCGGGCGGCGCGCGCAACGACGCAGGCCCGATGCAGTACCTGATCCCCGGCTGGACATTCGACCGCAAACGTCCCGTTTTCGGCCGCCACTAATTAAAAAGGATGATGCTATGACGACTTTCACTTCAACGCCCGTTGTTACGACCATGCAGGTGATCCCGGTTGCCGGCCATGACAGCATGCTGATGAACCTGAGCGGCGCGCACGCCCCGTACTTCACCCGCAATATTGTGATTATCAAAGATAACGCCGGGCATACCGGCGTCGGCGAAATCCCCGGCGGCGAAAAAATCCGCCAGACCCTGGAAGATGCCGCGCCGCTGGTGGTGGGCAAAACGCTGGGCGAGTACAAGAATGTGCTGGGCGCGGTGCGCAACCAGTTTGCCGACCGCGACGCCGGGGGCCGCGGCCTGCAGACCTTCGACCTGCGTACCACCATTCACGTGGTAACCGGGATTGAAGCGGCGCTGCTGGACCTGCTGGGCCAGCACCTTGGCGTCAATGTCGCTTCCCTGCTTGGCGATGGCCAGCAGCGCAGCGAAGTCGAAATGCTGGGCTATCTGTTCTTTGTCGGCAACCGCCACGCCACGCCGCTGGCCTATCAGAGCCAGCCGGATGAGCAGTGCGAATGGTATCGCCTGCGCCATGAAGAGGCGATGACGCCGGATGCGGTGGTCCGCCTGGCGGAAGCGGCGTATGAAAAATATGGCTTCAACGACTTTAAGCTGAAGGGCGGCGTGCTGGCCGGTTTTGAAGAAGCTGAGGCGATCAGCGCCCTGGCGAAACGCTTCCCGAATGCCCGCGTCACTCTCGACCCGAACGGCGCCTGGCTGCTGGAGGAAGCCATCCAGATTGGTAAACAGCTGAAGGGCGTGCTGGCCTATGCGGAAGACCCATGCGGCGCCGAACAAGGTTTCTCTGGCCGCGAAGTGATGGCCGAGTTCCGCCGCGCGACGGGCCTGCCGACCGCGACCAATATGATCGCCACCGACTGGCGACAGATGGGCCATACCTTGTCCCTGCAGTCGGTGGATATCCCGCTGGCGGACCCGCACTTCTGGACCATGCAGGGGTCGGTGCGTGTGGCGCAGATGTGCCATGAGTTCGGCCTGACCTGGGGATCGCACTCCAATAACCACTTCGACGTGTCGCTGGCGATGTTCACCCATGTCGCGGCAGCGGCGCCGGGCAAAATCACCGCGATTGATACCCACTGGATTTGGCAGGAGGGCAACCAGCGTCTGACCAAACAACCTTTTGAAATCAAAGGCGGTATGGTGCAGGTACCGAGTACCCCGGGCCTGGGGGTTGAGCTGGATATGGACCGCGTGATGCAGGCAAATGAGCTATATAAGAAACATGGTCTTGGCGCCCGCGACGATGCGATGGCGATGCAGTATCTGATCCCGGGCTGGACCTTTGACAACAAGCGTCCATGCATGGTGCGCTAAAAGGCCGCCGGCCTCTGCGGGGGCCGGCATTGCGCGACAGCGCCAGGGGTTGGCTCAGAGTAAGGACAGCACATGAAAATAGTGATCGCACCGGATTCCTGGAAGGAGAGTCTGAGCGCGCTGGAAGTGGCCACGGCGATAGAGCAAGGCTTTCGCGAGATTTATCCTGACGCGGAGTACGTCAAGCTGCCGGTTGCCGACGGTGGTGAAGGGACGGTGGAAGCCATGGTGGCGGCGACCGGCGGGCATCAGGTTCCGCTGACGGTCACCGGGCCGCTGGGTGAACCGGTTGAGGCATTTTATGGGCTGTCCGGCGATCGCCAGTGCGCCTTTATCGAAATGGCGGCAGCCAGCGGGCTGGAGAGCGTCCCGCCGGCGCAGCGTAATCCGCTGCTGACCACTTCCTGGGGAACCGGGGAGCTGATCCGACACGCGCTGGACGCCGGCGTGCGACAGATCATTATTGGCATTGGCGGCAGTGCGACCAATGACGGCGGCGCCGGGATGGCGCAGGCGCTGGGGGCGAAACTGTTGACCGCCGACGGCCAGCAAATCGCCTCCGGGGGCGGCGCGCTGGAGACGCTGGCGCGTATCGACCTTAGCGAACTCGATCCGCGGCTGGCAGATTGCCGGATTGAGGTTGCCTGCGACGTCACCAACCCGCTAACCGGCCCGCAGGGGGCCAGCGCGGTGTTTGGCCCGCAAAAAGGGGCGACGACGCAGATGATCGACCGCCTCGACAGCGGCCTGCTGCACTATGCCCGGATAATCGCCCGTGATTTAGATATCGATGTGCTGAGCCTGGAAGGCGGTGGCGCGGCGGGCGGCATGGGGGCGGCGCTGTATGCGTTTTGTGGCGCAACGCTGCGCCCGGGCATTGAGATCGTCACCGATGCGCTGCAGCTGGCGACGCGGGTGGCGGATGCCGATTTAGTGATCACCGGCGAAGGGCGTATCGATAGCCAGACGATCCACGGCAAGGTGCCGGTGGGGGTAGCTAAGGTGGCGAAGCGTTTTAACGTTCCGGTGATTGGGATTGCCGGCAGCCTTACCGCCGATGTCGGGGTGGTGCATCAGCACGGACTGGATGCGGTATTCAGCGTGTTATATACCATCTGTACCCTGGATGAAGCGCTGGCCAATGCCGCCGCCAACCTGCGGATGACGGCGCGTAACGTCGCCGCGGTTTTGCAGATGGGCGATAAGCGGTAACCCGGTTGGCGCAGTGGTATTTGTAGCCCGGATAAGGTGCGTAGCACCGCGATCCGGGAACCATCCCCGGTGGCGCTTACGCTTACCGGGGCTACCAACCGAGTACTGGACCGTAACACTGCGATCCGGGAACCGTCCCCGGTGGCGCTTACGCTTACCGGGGCTACCAACCGAATACCGGACCGTAGGGCGTAGCCCGGATGAGGCGCGTAGTGCCGCTATCCGGGGTTTACACGCCCATCCGGCACGCTTCGCGGGCCACATTATCCATCTCGTCTAACAGCTCGAGCAGCTCCGGCTCCAGGTCCTCGGCGGCGGTACCCGACCGCAGCTGGCTCTCCAGGGTGTGGCACAGCTTTTTCAACCGCGGCACGCCGCTGTAGCTGCAGCTGCCGTGCAGCTTGTGGATCAGATCCACCAGCCCTTCCGGCTGCTCGCCCACCAGCTGCTCTTCCACTTTATTACGCACCTCCGGCATAAAGGCGATCAGCATCTGCAGCATCTCCCGCGCCAGATCCGGCTTCATGGCGGCCTGACGCAGCGCCAGCTGCCAGTCAAGCGTCAGGTTATGGTCGATGACCGGCTCTGCAGGCGGTAGCGCCGCCGGAGCGACGCTAAGCAGGCCGGGCTGATAGCGCAGCAGCAGAGCGTGCAGTTTCTCTTCTTCGATTGGCTTCGCCAGATAATCGTTCATGCCGGCGCTCAACAGCTTCTCCCGCTGGCCCTCCAGGGCGTGCGCGGTGACCGCAATCACCGGGGTTTGCTGATGATGCGACAGATGATGAATCAGCTCGCAGGCGCGGATGCCGTCCATATCCGGCATCTGAATATCCATCAGGATCAGATCCATCTGCAGCCGCTTGGCCTGGTCCACGGCCTGCTGGCCGCTGTCGCAGAGGATCACCTGCTGCACAAGGTCGTCCAGCAGGGCGCCGATCAGCTTCAGGTTAGCCGGATTGTCGTCGACGGCCATCACGGTCATCGGCAGCTTATGACTGTCGGTTTGCGTCAACGGCGCGGAAGCCGGCGCATGATTGGTGGCCACCAGCGCCGGCAGCAGACGGGTGGTAGTGAGCGGTTTCAACAGGCAGGCAGCGACGCCGTCGCGCTTCAGGGCTTCGGCGCTGACCTGGGCATGACATGGCAGAGCGAGCAGCACGTTGTCAGACATCGCGCAGGCTTTGACTAATTTTTCCCGGTGCGGCGACAAATCGCGCATTGAGACCGGGATGCCGACCAGCAGAATGTCGTACTGCGCTTCCGCCAGCGAGGAGAAGGTAGGGCTGTAGATCACCTCCAGCGGCGTGGCGGCCAGCATCTCCAGCGTACATTGCGCCGCTGTCGCGTTGGCTTCCACATAGGCCAGACGTTTGCCCGTCAGCCCGTCGGTGTTCAGCATATCCGGAATGGCGTTCGGGTTGAGATCAAGGCTGATATGGAACCAGAAGGTGGAGCCGCGGTTCGGCTGACTGTGGAACGAAATATCGCCGCCCATCTCTTTGACCAGACGCTGGGTGATCACCAGCCCAAGCCCGGTGCCGCCGTGCCGGCGTGAAATGCTGGCATCGGCCTGACGGAAGGCCTGGAACAGTCGGGACTGGTCGCGCTCGGGGATGCCGATGCCGGTATCGTGGATCTGAATTTCGATCTGTACCCGCGAGTTGCTGATGGCCCGCTGCTCCACCAGCACGTCGATATTGCCGTGCTCGGTGAATTTAATCGCATTGCCCACGAGGTTGGTCACAATCTGCTGCAGACGGAGCGGGTCGCCAATGACGTTATCCGGCACATTGTTCTTAATGTTCAGCGTCAGCTCCAGCCCTTTATCGTGCGCGGAATGCGCCAGCAGGGTGACCACTTCATCAAGCGAGGTGCGCAGCAGGAACGGAATACTCTCCAGAATCAGCTTCCCGGCTTCCAGCTTGGAAAAGTCGAGCACGTCATTGATGATCGCCAGCAGATTATTGGCCGAACGTTCGATGGTGGTCAGGTGGTCGCGCTGCGTGGCGTTGAGATCGGTTTTCAGCGTCAGGCGGGTAAAGCCGATCACCCCATTGAGCGGGGTGCGCAGTTCGTGGGACATATTGGCCAGGAACTCAGACTTAATGCGCGCCGCCTCCTGGGCGCGCTTTTTCGCCAGGTCCAGCTCAACGTTCTGGATCTCCATCTGCTCAAGGGTTTCCCGCAGATCGGAGGTCGCCTGGTCGACGTTGTGCTGCATCTCCTCATGGTAGGCCGCCAGCGACATGGCCATCGAGTTAATGCCGTTTTTCAACATATCCAGTTCGCCGAGCATAAAACCCTCGACCCGGCTGTCCAGCTGTCCGCGGCGGATGCGGTCGACGGTGTTGACCATATTGCGGATAGGCCCGGTGACGTCGCGCATCAGGCGCCAGCCGAAGATTAGCGCGATGCCAATGCAGAACAGCATCATCACACTGGAGATGAAAATCTCTTTGTACTGCTGGAGGCGGACTGATTTCAGATCCAGCTCCAGCGCGACGTAGCCCAGCATATTGCCCGGCATTTTGGCGTCAGATTCGGGGGACTCATCGGGCGAATAGCTTTCCGAGACGATCGGCGTGCGCAGGATCATGATGTCGCCGTCGCGGATGACGCTGAGACGGCGGGGAAATGCCTCGCCTTTCGGGATCTGCAGTTCGCTGGGGTTAAGCTGGTAATTGGAGGTGACAAACAGCCGGTTATGCGAATCGTATACCGAGATGGCCCGCACGATCTCCGAATGACGCCGATGCAGGACGCTGATCAGCTGGCCGATGGATTCGCGGTTTTGCAAATTCATCCCATATTCGCTGGAGACCGCCAGCGGCTCAATAATGCTGGCGCCGGCGTCCTCCAGCTGGCGTTGCAGGTCGTTATAACGATGAGCGACAAAGAAAATACTGAGCAACAGCCCAATCAGGACGGTTGGCGCCAGTATCAGAATCATCATGCGAGCACGCAGGCTGTAGTTGGTCATGCGGTTCCATTATGGGAGAATATAGACATCATCGTTCTGTGCGCGTCGGTGCGCTTCGCGGCACTGCCGCCCTGAACGAGCTCGTTTTATTTGATTGAGACAACTCTCTACGATGGCGCAATTCTACTCTGCAAAACGGCGTGTGACGACGCGCCAGATCATAACCGTTACAGTCAATGACCTCGATCCCTTTGGTCAGGGCGTTGCCCGTCACCAGGGGAAGGCGCTGTTCGTGAGCGGTTTGCTGCCGCAGGAGCAGGCCGAGGTGGTGCTGGTGGAAGACAAAAAACAGTACGCCCGCGCCCAGGTGAAACGCCGTCTAACCGACAGCCCGCAGCGCCAGGCGCCGCGCTGCCCGCATTTTGGCGTCTGCGGCGGCTGCCAACAGCAGCATGCCAGCGTCGCGCTTCAGCAGCAAAGTAAACGCGCCGCGCTGGCGCGGCTGATGAAGCGTGAGGTGGATGAGGTCATCGCCGGCATGCCGTGGGGCTACCGCCGTCGCGCGCGCTTAAGCTTGAATTATCAGCCAAAGACCCAACAATTGCAGATGGGTTTTCGCCAGGCCAACGCCAAAGCGATCGTCGATGTGGTGCAATGCCCTGTTTTGGTGCCCCAGCTTGAGGCATTGCTGCCCGCCGTGCGTGAGTGCTTAAGCGCGCTGAGCGCATTACGCCACCTCGGCCACGTCGAGCTGGTGCAGGCGGACAACGGCCCGCTGATGGTGCTGCGCCATACCGCCGCGCTGCCAGCGGGCGACAGGGAAAAACTGGAACGCTTTTCGCAAACTCACGGTCTTTCTCTGTACCTCGCGCCGCAAAGCGAGATACTGGAACATATTCATGGCGAAGCGCCATGGTACACCTCAGACGGACTACGCTTAGTGTTCAGTCCGCGGGATTTTATCCAGGTCAACGACGGCGTGAATCAGCAGATGGTGCGTACTGCGCTGGAATGGCTGGATCTGCGGCCGGAGGACCGGGTGCTGGATCTGTTCTGCGGGATGGGGAACTTTACCCTGCCGCTGGCGACGCGAGCCGCCCAGGTGGTGGGGGTGGAAGGGGTGCCCGCGCTGGTAGAAAAGGGGCGGGAAAACGCCGCCCTCAATGGTTTATCAAATGTCACTTTCTTCCATGAAAATCTGGAAGAGGATGTCACCCGTCAGGCCTGGGCGAAGCACGGCTTTGATAAAGTGCTGCTGGACCCGGCCCGCGCCGGCGCGCCGGGCGTGATGCCGCATATTATAAAACTGGCACCGCGGCGGGTGGTGTATGTTTCCTGCAACCCGGCGACGCTGGCGCGAGACAGCGAAACCCTGTTGCAGGCTGGATATCAGATTCAACGCCTGGCGATGCTGGATATGTTCCCGCATACCGGTCATCTGGAATCAATGGTGTTGTTTGAGCGCAGGCTTACATAAGGTCATTCACAACGTCGCAGAAGAGCCACCCTGGCCGTCAATGCTGACGCGACCTGCAGGATGACATGTAGAAAGTTGAGGCTTGCCGACTTCGGCAGGCCGGTCCCTTAAGGAGAGGACAATGGTTGCGGTAAGAAGTGCACATCTTAATAAAGCTGGTGAATTTGACCCGAAGAAATGGATCGCGAGTCTGGGGATTTCCAGCCAGCAGTCGTGTGAGCGCTTAGCCGAAACCTGGGATTATTGTCGCGAAAAAACGCAAGGACACCCGCAGGCAGACCTGCTGCTGTGGCGTGGCGTCGAAATGGTGGAGATTCTGTCCACCCTGAGTATGGATCTCGATACGCTGCGCGCGGCGCTGTTGTTCCCACTGGCGGACGGTGAAGTCGTTAGTGAAGAGGTCATGCAGGAGAGCGTGGGTAAATCGGTCGTGACCCTGATTCACGGGGTGCGGGACATGGCCGCTATCCGCCAGCTAAAAGCCACCCATAACGACTCGGTATCTTCCGAGCAGGTGGATAACATTCGCCGCATGCTGCTGGCGATGGTTGACGATTTCCGCTGCGTGGTCATCAAGCTTGCTGAGCGGATCGCGCATCTGCGCGAGGTCAAAGACGCGCCGGAAGATGAACGCGTGCTGGCGGCGAAAGAGTGCACCAATATCTATGCGCCGCTGGCGAACCGCTTAGGTATCGGCCAGCTGAAGTGGGAGCTGGAAGATTACTGCTTCCGTTATCTGCATCCGGCAGAATACAAGCGCATTGCTAAACTGCTCCACGAACGCCGTATCGACCGTGAGCATTACATCGACGAGTTCGTCGGTCACCTGCGCTCGGAGATGAAAGCCGAAGGCGTCAAGGCGGAAGTCTATGGCCGGCCGAAGCACATCTACAGCATCTGGCGCAAAATGCAGAAAAAACACCTCGCGTTTGACGAGCTGTTTGACGTTCGCGCGGTGCGCATCGTGGCCGAGCGTTTGCAGGATTGTTACGCCGCGCTGGGGATCGTCCATACCCACTATCGTCACCTGCCGGATGAATTCGATGACTACGTGGCCAACCCGAAACCCAACGGCTATCAGTCTATTCATACCGTGGTGCTGGGCCCGAGCGGCAAGACGGTGGAGATTCAAATTCGCACCCGGCAGATGCATGAAGATGCTGAGCTTGGCGTGGCTGCGCACTGGAAGTACAAAGAGGGGGCGGGAGCGGGCACCGGCGGTGGCCGTGGCTATGAGGACCGCATCGCCTGGCTGCGTAAGCTGATTGCCTGGCAGGAAGAGATGGCCGACTCTGGCGAAATGCTCGACGAAGTGCGCAGCCAGGTTTTCGACGACCGGGTGTATGTCTTTACGCCGAAAGGCGACGTGGTGGACCTGCCGGCGGGGTCGACGCCGCTCGACTTTGCCTACCATATTCACAGCGACGTCGGCCATCGCTGCATCGGCGCCAAAATTGGCGGCCGTATCGTGCCGTTCACCTATCAGCTGCAGATGGGCGATCAGATCGAAATTATTACCCAGAAGCAGCCGAACCCGAGCCGCGACTGGCTGAACCCTAACCTCGGCTACGTGACCACCAGTCGCGGACGCTCGAAGATCCACGCCTGGTTCCGTAAACAGGACCGCGACAAGAATATTCTCGCCGGTCGGCAGATCCTCGACGACGAGCTGGAGCATCTGGGCATCAGTCTTAAGGATGCGGAAAAACACCTGCTGCCGCGCTACAACTTCAACGAGCTCGATGAACTGCTGGCTGCCATTGGCGGCGGCGATATCCGTCTCAACCAGATGGTCAATTTCCTGCAGGCGCAGTTCAATAAACCGAGCGCCGCTGAGCAGGATGCGGCCGCGCTGAAGCAGCTGCAGCAGAAAACCTACGCCCCACAGAACCGCACCAAGGACAATGGCCGGGTGGTGGTGGAAGGGGTAGGCAACCTGATGCACCATATTGCCCGCTGCTGCCAGCCGATCCCGGGCGATGAGATCGTCGGCTTTATCACCCAGGGGCGCGGGATTTCCGTGCATCGCGCCGACTGCGATCAGCTGGCTGAACTGCAGTCGCATGCTCCGGAGCGCATCGTCGATGCGGTATGGGGTGAAAGCTACTCGGCGGGCTACTCGCTGGTGGTCAGGGTGGAGGCGAACGATCGCAGCGGTTTACTGCGCGATATCACCACCATCCTCGCCAATGAGAAGGTGAATGTGCTGGGTGTCGCCAGCCGCAGTGATACCCGTCAGCAGCTGGCAACCATCGATATGACCATTGAGATTTACAACCTGCAGGTGCTGGGCCGGGTGCTTGGTAAGCTCAACCAGGTGCCCGATGTCATTGACGCGCGCCGTCTGCACGGCGGTTAAGCCCTCTCCAGGCCAGGTCAATGAATGACCGCTGGGGCAATGGCTGCTGAAACTGCCGGCGTTGGCGGCCTCAAAATCGCTGAGACGTTCCCGGAAGGCAGGGGCAGCCCGCATGGATGCGGGCTGAGGGCCGTGTTTTGCAGGGACGCTGCCTCGGCCCGACCCGAAGCCTGCAGGGATAAGTCGAAGGCACCGCGCAGCGGCGATTTTGCTGGCCGGATCCCGGGGGTACAGGGGGCGGCGTCGACTGGCCGCCCCCTGTGCGCTCCCTGTACCACAGGAGACATATGGCAGAACATTTACCGGGAGCGCAAAGTACGCTGGAGTCACACGTGAAAAACGCTTTTCCCGGGCTCAAAAGTTGCAAACCGATATCAATTTCTACCATTTTTTACATTTCCAGGATCCTCACATGACCCAAATCGACCGCCTGCTCGGCATTATGAAGCGCCTGCGCGACCCGGAAAACGGCTGCCCGTGGGATAAAGAGCAGACCTTTGCCACTATCGCCCCTTACACCCTTGAGGAGACCTACGAGGTCCTCGATGCTATCCAGCGGGAAGATTTTGACGACCTGCGCGGTGAGCTGGGCGATCTGCTGTTCCAGGTGGTGTTCTATGCGCAAATGGCGCAGGAAGAGGAACGCTTTAACTTTGACGATATCTGCGCTGCCATCAGCGATAAGCTGGAGCGTCGCCATCCCCATATTTTCGCTGATGCTACCGCAGGAAACAGCAGCGAAGTCCTGGCGCGCTGGGAGCAGATCAAAAGCGCGGAGCGGGCGGAAAAAGCCCAGCACTCGGCGCTGGACGATATACCCCATAGCCTGCCGGCGCTAATGCGCGCGCACAAAATTCAGCGCCGCTGCTCGGCGGTCGGTTTCGACTGGACCTCGCTGGGACCGGTGCTCGACAAGGTGCATGAAGAAATTGATGAAGTGATGCATGAAGCGCAGCAGGCGGTGGTGGATGAAGCAAAACTGGAAGAGGAAGTGGGCGATCTGCTGTTCGCCACGGTGAATTTATCCCGTCATTTAGGGGTCAAAGCCGAGGTGGCGCTGCAGAAAGCAAACCTCAAATTTGAGCGTCGCTTCCGCGAGGTCGAGCGCATTGTCGCCGCCCGCGGCCTGGAAATGACCGGCATCGACCTCGATACCATGGAAGAAGTGTGGCAGGAAGTAAAACGCCAGGAAACTGATCTCTAACGAGTTTTCGTGATCAAGCGCGATTTGTGTGATTTTATAAATAACAAGCGCTTGATTTACGTCAAAAACATTTCGCCAAAAGCGTCTATTTTCTCTTTCCGTTATGTCGTTGAAACACCATGTAGCCTGCCTCTTCGAGTTGTTCGAGTCGCAACACAGGTGCAACTTGAAGAACGAAGGGGAGGGGAAGAATGAAAGTTTGTGGCGTCACGCATGTTCGGGTATACTACTTTCCCGTCCTGGTTATTCCATCGTTTTACCCTAACTTCTCAGGTTCAGCATGACAACGAACTATATTTTTGTGACCGGCGGGGTCGTATCCTCTCTGGGTAAAGGCATTGCCGCAGCCTCCCTGGCAGCCATTCTTGAAGCCCGTGGTCTCAACGTGACCATCATGAAACTGGATCCGTATATCAACGTCGATCCGGGCACCATGAGCCCAATCCAGCATGGGGAAGTGTTCGTTACTGAAGACGGCGCAGAAACCGATCTGGACCTGGGCCACTATGAGCGTTTCATCCGTACCAAGATGACGCGTCGCAACAACTTCACCACCGGCCGTATCTACTCCGACGTACTGCGCAAAGAGCGCCGTGGCGACTATCTGGGCGCCACCGTTCAGGTTATTCCACACATCACCAACGCTATCAAAGAGCGCGTACTGGCGGGCGGCGAAGGCCATGACGTCGTACTGGTGGAAATCGGCGGTACCGTAGGCGATATCGAATCCCTGCCGTTCCTCGAAGCCATTCGTCAGATGGCGGTAGAGATCGGCCGCGAGCATACCCTGTTTATGCACCTGACCCTGGTGCCGTACATGGCCGCTGCGGGCGAAGTCAAAACCAAGCCGACCCAGCACTCCGTGAAAGAGCTGCTTTCCATCGGTATCCAGCCAGATATCCTGATCTGCCGCTCAGACCGCGCGGTTCCGGCCAACGAACGAGCCAAAATTGCTTTGTTCTGTAACGTTCCGGAAAAGGCTGTGATTTCTCTGAAAGACGTCGATTCCATTTATAAAATTCCGGGCCTGTTGAAATCTCAGGGGCTGGACGATTATATTTGTAAACGATTCAGCTTAACTTGTCCGGAAGCAAACCTGGCCGAATGGGAACAGGTAATCTATGAAGAAGCCAATCCGGCAGGCGAAGTCACCATTGGTATGGTCGGTAAGTACATTGAACTGCCGGATGCCTACAAGTCGGTGATTGAAGCGCTGAAACACGGTGGTCTGAAAAACCGCGTGACCGTCAACATCAAGCTGATCGATTCGCAGGATGTGGAAACGCGCGGCGTCGAAATCCTCAAGGATTTAGATGCTATCCTTATCCCGGGCGGCTTCGGCTACCGCGGTGTGGAAGGTAAGATCGCCACCGCGCGCTATGCGCGTGAGAACAATATTCCTTATCTGGGCATCTGCCTGGGTATGCAGGTTGCGCTGATTGAGTTCGCGCGCAACGTAGCGGGTATGGAAAACGCCAACTCGACGGAATTTGTGCCAGACTGTAAATACCCGGTTGTGGCCCTGATTACCGAATGGCGTGACGAAGATGGCAACGTTGAAGTCCGCTCCGAGAAGAGCGATCTGGGCGGCACCATGCGCCTGGGCGCACAGCAGTGCCAGCTGGATGATGAATCTCTGGTGCGCCAGCTGTACGGCGAGCCGACCATCACCGAGCGCCATCGTCACCGCTACGAAGTCAACAACATGTTGTTGAAACCGATTGAAGCTGCTGGTCTGCGCGTTGCGGGCCGTTCCGGGGATGATCAGTTGGTCGAGATCATCGAAGTGCCGAACCATCCGTGGTTTGTTGCCTGCCAGTTCCACCCGGAGTTTACTTCGACGCCGCGTGATGGGCACCCGCTGTTTGCTGGCTTTGTGAAAGCCGCGAGCGAGTACCAGAAGCGTCAGGCGAAGTAAAAGAGTTAGAACGGCAATGCACCCAACTGGGTGCATTGTTTGTCTGGAGTTTTAGTTTAACTTGTACTGAGGAAAACCTAATGTCCAAAATCGTTAAAGTCATCGGTCGTGAAATCATCGACTCCCGTGGTAACCCGACTGTTGAAGCCGAAGTACACCTGGAAGGTGGTTTCGTCGGTATGGCAGCTGCTCCGTCAGGTGCTTCTACTGGTTCCCGCGAAGCGCTGGAACTGCGCGATGGCGACAAATCCCGTTTTCTGGGTAAAGGCGTAACCAAAGCTGTTGCTGCGGTAAACGGCCCGATCGCTCAGGCAATCCTGGGCAAAGATGCTAAAGATCAGGCTGGCATCGACAAGATCATGATCGACCTGGACGGTACTGAAAACAAATCTAACTTCGGTGCGAACGCTATCCTGGCTGTTTCTCTGGCAAACGCCAAAGCAGCTGCAGCGTCCAAAGGCCTGCCGCTGTACGCGCACATCGCGGAACTGAACGGCACTCCGGGCAAATACTCCATGCCGGTTCCGATGATGAACATCATCAACGGTGGTGAGCACGCTGACAACAACGTCGACATCCAGGAATTCATGATTCAGCCGGTTGGCGCGCCGACCCTGAAAGAAGCCGTACGCATGGGTTCTGAAGTGTTCCATCACCTGGCGAAAGTGCTGAAGTCCAAAGGCATGAACACTGCCGTTGGTGACGAAGGCGGCTACGCGCCGAACCTGGGTTCTAACGCCGAAGCACTGGCTGTTATCGCTGAAGCGGTTAAAGCTGCTGGCTACGAGCTGGGCAAAGACATCACCCTGGCGATGGACTGCGCAGCATCTGAATTCTACAAAGACGGTAAATACGTTCTGGCTGGCGAAGGCAACAAAGCGTTCACCTCTGAAGAGTTCACTCACTTCCTGGAAGACCTGACCAAACAGTACCCGATCGTCTCCATCGAAGATGGCCTGGACGAATCTGACTGGGACGGTTTCGCATACCAGACCAAAGTACTGGGCGACAAAATCCAGCTGGTTGGTGACGACCTGTTCGTAACCAACACCAAGATCCTGAAAGAAGGCATCGAAAAAGGCATCGCTAACTCCATCCTGATCAAATTCAACCAGATCGGTTCTCTGACCGAAACTCTGGCTGCCATCAAGATGGCGAAAGACGCTGGCTACACCGCTGTCATCTCTCACCGTTCTGGCGAAACTGAAGACGCGACCATCGCTGACCTGGCTGTCGGTACCGCTGCAGGCCAGATCAAAACCGGTTCTATGAGCCGTTCTGACCGCGTTGCTAAATACAACCAGCTGATTCGTATCGAAGAAGCGCTGGGTGAGCAAGCGCCGTTCAACGGTCGTAAAGAGATCAAAGGCCAGGCATAATCCTGTCTTTGTGAAATAATAATGCCAGCCTCAGGGCTGGCATTTTTTTTACCTCGTCGGCGATTATTTAAAATCGACGGCCATTTGCTGGGGGATCGACAGCCCGCGAGTGGTCTCCACGCAGCGGTCGATGTAATCCGTAAAACGCGGTGGTTTTGGCATTCCCATGCTCAACAGCTTGTCGTTACTAAAGCGCACATTCAACGTAGCGAACGCGCCATATAAGCGCATGGCTTTCAGCATCAGACGTTCATTGCATGGCCCAAATATCCCTTTCAGTTCACGACGCATTTTGACCAGCGTGTCATAGCTGACCTGGGCGTACTTATCCCCCACCGGGGCCTGTTCGAGGGCCTGAGCCATCGCCCGGTCGATTTCGGCAAACTTCACGCTATTCTCCTCCCCGGCAGAGATGTGCACCACTTCGCCGTGAGCCAGCGGCTGGTTAAGCAGCATCAGCAGGGCATCAGCGCAGTAGTCCACCGGGATGACATCGATTCGGTCCTCCATGGAACATAAAAATTTCTGCAGCATCAGCCCCATGCTGAACACCCAGAAAATACTGCTGGAAGGCCGGCAGCCGTGATGGGTATGACCCACCACGATAGAAGGGCGGGCAATGACCAGCGGCAGTGTAGGGCAATGCTGCTGCATCAACTGCTCGATGGTTGATTTCGAGTGGGTGTATTCCACCAGGTGCTCAGCGCGTTCCCGAAACTCCGCGCTTTCGGCGACCAGTGAATCCGGCTCAGGCGAACATGACATCGCTGTGCCGACGTGCAGAAAACGCTGCAGACCCTCAACCTGCGCCATCCGTTGCGCCAGGCGCAGCGTACCCTCAACGTTAACCTTCCAGATGAGCGGGTTGCTGCCAAACGAGGCGACAGCGGCGCAGTTGAGGACATGCGTCACCTGATCGAGGCGCGGATCGTTAAGAAAATGCTCCGGAGAAGCGAGATCGCCCAGCAGGATATGCTGCGGGTGAAGCATCGCCAGCTTCTCCTCGGCGATGTTGAACTTACGCATGTTCTCTTTGACCCGTTCGAGGCCTGCCTCGGGGCTATCAGCACGCACGAGCAGTAGCAGATCTAACCGGGTTTCCTGATGGAGTATTTTCTCTAACGCGGCACCGCCCAGAAACCCCGTAACGCCGGTAATTAATAATGTGGTCATAAACGCTATCTCATTATGGTTGGTCTGCGGGATTCTAGGCGGGCAAAAGTAAACGACGATTAAATAAAGAAGGGGCCCGATCAGGGATTTATTAAGACCAGTTTAAGGTTATTATCACCGGCGGATTGAATTGGACTTGCAGATCGGCCAGATAATTCACTCTTTCATGTATCAGTTTGTACATCACTGTATTTTAAGGTTTTTTATTTTGCTGTCTGGACCTTTTATTTTATCCTGAATGACAGGAATAACATTTTCTGTTACACATTTTCAGTCCACGTGTCAGAATATTAATTATTTTAATTCTTATCATGCTAATAAATTAAGCCAAAAGAAAAGATTGTTTCTTTAATCAATAATATTATTCCCGACACGGATATTGACGAAGGGGTAAAAAAGGGATCGCAGCGCAGGACAAGACCTGTGCGCTGAAATCTGCGATAATGGACGTTTATGACCCTAAACAGAGATGACTATGCAGTACCCGATTAACGAGATGTTCCAGACCCTGCAAGGCGAGGGTTACTTCACCGGCGTGCCTGCCATTTTTATTCGTCTGCAGGGATGCCCGGTAGGATGCGCGTGGTGCGACACTAAGCATACCTGGGACAAGCTGGCCGATCGGGAAGTGTCGTTGTTCAGCATCCTGGCGAAAACCAAAGAGAGCGATAAGTGGGGGCCGGCAAGCAGCGAGGATCTGCTGGCGATTATTGGGCGCCAGGGGTGGACTGCCCGCCACGTGGTCATTACCGGCGGTGAACCCTGCATTCATGATTTAACGCCGTTAACCTCGCTTCTGGAACAAAACGGCTTTAGCTGTCAGATTGAAACCAGCGGCACCCATGAAGTGCGCTGCAGCCACAACACCTGGGTGACGGTATCCCCGAAGGTTAATATGCGTGGCGGGTATGATGTGCTGTCGCAGGCTCTGCAGCGGGCGGATGAGATCAAGCATCCGGTAGGGCGCGTCCGCGACATCGAAGCGCTGGACGAACTGCTGGAAACGCTGAGCGATGACAAACCGCGGATCATCGCCCTGCAGCCGATCAGTCAGAAAGAAGACGCGACGCGCCTGTGTATCGACACCTGCATCGCCCGTAACTGGCGCCTGTCCATGCAGACGCACAAATATTTGAATATTGCCTGATAAAAAAGCCCGGCAGCGTACTGACCGGGCTTTTTTTTCGCTTACTCGCCGCGATAGATGCAGCCAGCGGTGCAGGTCTCTTTGACCATCACGGCGCTCAGCAGCGGTACCCTCGGTTTCATCTCATCCCAGATCCATTTCGCCAGCACTTCGCTGGTGGGGTTTTCCAGACCGGGGATATCGTTCAGATAATAGTGGTCCAGGCGATCGTATGTCGGCTTGAAGGCGGCCTTCAGCTCGGCAAAATCCATGATCCACCCGGTATGGGGATCGACTTCACCGGTGATCTCCAGACGCACCATAAAGGAGTGGCCATGCAGGCGACCGCATTTGTGTCCTTCCGGGACGTGCGGCAGGTGGTGGGCGGCTTCGAAGGTGAAATCTTTAAACAGCGTGGTGGACATCATTGACTCTCAACAGGACGAAAAAAACCGCCGTAGGGTACCGGAAAGCACATTTTTTCGCATTAACTAAAACGGCCCTGAACAGAAAATGGACACATTTATCTGGGTTATCTGAATTAAATGGTTATATTTCATGTGGTTATTTAATCGATTTTGTTGTTAATAACTACAACTAAAACAGGTTAGTCCATTTGGTTATTTATTATTTCCATCCCTTCTTTAATTGTTACTATCAGCACCGTTACCCTTCTATTCTCTTCTGTTTTTGTCGCGCTGACAGGGCGCGAACAACAGCTTTGCTTACTGGAACAAACGACGCATGACGACACAGGCCACACCTTCCAACTTGCTGCCGCTCAACCCGGAGCAACTGGCGCGCCTTCAGGCGGCCACCACTGACTTCACGCCCACTCAGCTTGCCTGGGTGTCTGGCTATTTCTGGGGCGTGCTGAATCAGCAGTCCGGCGCGGCTGTGGCCGTTCCTGCCCAGGCCGCTGAGGTGCCCTCGATCACGCTGATTTCCGCCTCGCAAACCGGCAATGCCCGCCGCGTCGCCGAAGCGCTGCGCGACGATCTGCTGGCAGCGAAGCTGAACGTGAAGCTGGTGAATGCAGGCGATTATAAATTCAAACAAATTGCTGCGGAAAAACTGCTGGTGGTCGTGACGTCCACCCAGGGGGAAGGTGAGCCGCCGGAAGAAGCGGTCGCATTGCATAAGTTCCTGTTCTCGAAAAAAGCGCCGAAGCTGGACGGGACCGCGTTCGCTGTCTTTGGCCTCGGCGATACTTCTTATGAATTCTTCTGCCAGTCTGGCAAAGATTTCGACAGCAAGCTGGCCGAGCTCGGCGCGGAACGCCTGCTCGATCGCGTCGATGCCGACGTCGAATATCAGACCGCGGCTGCGGAATGGCGCGCGCGCGTCGTTGAGGTGCTGAAAGCCCGTGCGCCAGTTGCCGCGCCCGCCCAGCTGGCCACCAGCGGCGCGGTGAACGACATCCATACCAGCCCGTACACCAAAGAGGCTCCGCTGTCGGCGACCCTGTCGGTCAACCAGAAAATCACTGGCCGCGATTCCGAAAAAGATGTGCGCCATATCGAAATTGACCTCGGTGATTCCGGTCTGCGCTATCAGCCGGGCGACGCGCTGGGGGTCTGGTATCAAAACGATCCTCAGCTGGTCAAAGAGCTGGTGGAGCTGCTGTGGCTGAAGGGCGACGAGCCGGTAACCGTTGATGGCAAAACTCTGCCGCTGGCGGAAGCGCTGGAGTGGCATTTTGAGCTGACGGTTAACACCGCGACTATCGTCGAAAACTACGCCACCCTGACCCGCAGCGAATCGCTGCTGCCGCTGGTGGGCGATAAAGCTCAGCTGCAGCAGTATGCTGCTGCGACGCCGATCGTCGATATGGTCCGTTTCTCGCCGGCACAGCTGGACGCCGAGGCGTTAATCGGTCTGCTGCGTCCGCTGACGCCGCGCCTGTACTCCATTGCCTCCTCACAGGCGGAAGTGGAGAGCGAAGTGCATGTCACCGTGGGCGTGGTGCGCTATGAAATAGAAGGCCGCGCCCGGGCTGGCGGTGCCTCCAGCTTCCTCGCCGACCGTGTGGAAGAAGATGGCGAAGTCCGCGTCTTTATTGAACACAATGACAACTTCCGTCTGCCGGCTAACCCGGAGACGCCGGTGATCATGATTGGCCCGGGCACCGGCATTGCGCCGTTCCGCGCCTTTATGCAGCAGCGCGCAGCGGACGGGGCGCAAGGCAAGAACTGGTTGTTCTTCGGCAACCCGCACTTCACTGAAGATTTCCTCTATCAGGTAGAGTGGCAGAGCTATGTGAAGGAAGGTCTGCTGACCCGTATTGACCTGGCCTGGTCCCGCGATCAACAACAAAAAGTCTATGTACAGGACAAACTGCGCGAGCAGGGGGCCGAGCTGTGGCGCTGGATCAATGATGGCGCCCACATTTATGTCTGCGGCGACGCCAATCGTATGGCGAAAGACGTGGAGCATACGTTACTGGAAGTGATTGCCGAATACGGCGCGATGGACGCCGAAGCGGCGGACGAATTTTTAAGTGAGCTGCGCGTTGAGCGCCGTTATCAGCGAGATGTCTACTAATGAGCGAAAAACATCCGGGGCCTTTAGTGGTCGAAGGTAAACTGACCGATGCCGAGCGCATGAAGCTTGAGAGCAACTACCTGCGCGGCACCATTGCGGAAGATTTAAACGACGGTCTGACCGGCGGTTTTAAAGGTGATAACTTCCTGCTGATCCGTTTCCACGGCATGTACCAGCAGGACGATCGCGATATCCGCGCGGAACGCGCCGCCCAGAAGCTGGAGCCGCGCCATGCGATGTTGCTGCGCTGCCGTCTGCCGGGCGGGGTGATCACCACCACCCAGTGGAAGGCGATCGATAAGTTTGCCGCGGACAACACCATTTACGGCAGTATTCGTCTGACCAACCGGCAGACGTTCCAGTTCCACGGCATTCTGAAAAAGAACGTGAAACCGGTGCATCAGATGCTGCACTCGGTGGGGCTGGATGCGCTGGCCACCGCCAACGATATGAACCGTAACGTGCTGTGCACCTCCAACCCGTACGAGTCGCAGCTGCACGCTGAGGCCTACGAGTGGGCGAAAAAGATCTCCGAGCATCTGCTGCCGCGTACCCGCGCTTATGCCGAGATCTGGCTGGATCAGAAAAAGGTCGCCACTACTGACGAAGAGCCGATCCTCGGTCAGACCTATCTGCCGCGTAAGTTTAAAACCACGGTGGTGATCCCGCCGCAGAACGATATCGATCTGCACGCTAACGACATGAACTTCGTGGCGATTGCCGAAAATGGCAAGCTGGTAGGCTTTAACCTGCTGGTGGGCGGCGGTCTCTCTATCGAACACGGCAACAAGAAAACCTACGCCCGCACGGCGAGCGAATTCGGTTATCTGCCGCTGGAGCATACTCTGGCGGTGGCGGAAGCGGTCGTGACTACCCAGCGCGACTGGGGCAACCGTACCGACCGTAAGAATGCGAAAACCAAGTACACCCTTGAGCGCGTTGGCGTCGAAACCTTCAAGGCGGAAGTGGAGCGCCGGGCCGGCATTAAGTTTGAGCCGATCCGCCCGTACGAATTCACCGGCCGCGGCGACCGCATCGGCTGGGTGAAGGGGATTGATGACAAATGGCACCTGACGCTGTTTATTGAAAACGGCCGCATTCTCGATTATCCGGGTCGTCCGCTGAAGACTGGCCTGCTGGAGATTGCTAAGATCCATAAAGGCGAATTCCGCATCACTGCCAACCAGAACCTGATCGTTGCCAGCGTACCGGAAGATCAGAAGGCGCGGATCGAGAAGCTGGCGCGGGATCATGGTCTGATGAATGCCGTTACTCCGCAGCGCGAAAACTCGATGGCCTGCGTCTCCTTCCCGACCTGCCCGTTGGCAATGGCGGAAGCCGAACGTTTCCTGCCGTCGTTTATCGACAAGGTGGAAGGGGTGATGAACAAGCACGGCGTGAGCGATGAGCATATCGTCACCCGGGTCACCGGCTGCCCGAACGGCTGCGGCCGCGCGATGCTGGCGGAAGTGGGACTGGTGGGCAAAGCGCCGGGGCGCTACAACCTGCACCTTGGCGGTAACCGCAGCGGCACCCGCATCCCGCGGATGTACCGTGAGAATATTACCGAGTCGGAAATTCTCGACTCGCTAGACGAACTGGTAGGGCGCTGGGCGAAAGAGCGCGAAGCGGGTGAAGGCTTCGGCGACTTTACGGTGCGTGCGGGCATCATTCGCCCGGTGCTCGACCCAGCCCGCGATTTCTGGGAATAACATCCTGGTGCCCGGTGGCGCGTAGCGACCCGGGCCTGTAAAACCCGTAGGCCGGGCAAACGCAGTGCCGCCCGGTAAAACAGGCAAACGAGGTTTATATGTCCGTACTCGATCTAAACGCGCTTAATGCATTGCCGAAAGTGGAACGTATCCTGGCGCTGGCGGAGACCAATGCGAAGCTGGAGAAGCTCAGCGCCGAAGAACGCGTAGCGTGGGCGCTGGAAAATCTGCCTGGCGAGTATGCTTTATCTTCCAGCTTTGGCATTCAGGCGGCGGTGAGTCTGCACCTGGTGAATCAGCTGCGCCCGGATATTCCGGTGATCCTCACCGATACCGGCTATCTGTTTCCGGAAACCTATCAGTTTATCGATGAGTTAACCGACAAGCTCAAGCTGAACCTGAAGGTCTATCGGGCGCAGGAGAGCGCCGCCTGGCAGGAGGCGCGTTACGGTAAGCTGTGGGAGCAGGGCGTTGAGGGCATTGAGAAATACAATGAGATCAACAAAGTCGAGCCGATGAACCGGGCGCTGAAAGAGCTCAATACCCAGACCTGGTTCGCTGGTCTGCGCCGCGAGCAGTCCGGTAGCCGGGCGACCTTACCGGTGCTGGCTATCCAGCGCGGGGTGTTCAAGGTGCTGCCGATTATCGACTGGGATAACCGGACGGTGTATCAGTACCTGCAAAAGCACGGGCTGAAATACCACCCGCTGTGGGATCAGGGCTATCTGTCGGTAGGCGATACCCACACCACCCGCAAATGGGAGCCAGGCATGGCAGAAGAAGAGACCCGGTTCTTCGGGCTTAAACGCGAGTGCGGATTGCACGAGGGTTAAGCTGTTAGCGCTTTCTTTGGGTGATAATTCAAGAAGAACACGCGGGTGATACCGCGCGTTCTTTTGTGCGTATCAGCTTTTCTTCTCCACCTTCGCCAGCTCTTTCACCAGCGGCAGCATCACTTTCACTACCTCGCGGCTGCGGCGTTCTATGCGTCCCGGCAGCGCGTGGTCGAGATACTGCTGATTATCAATCTGCACGCTATGCCAGCTGGTGCCGTCCGGGAAGGCGCGGGATTTCTGGCGCTGCTGATAGCCATCCTTTTTGCCGAGTGACCAGTTGGTTGCCTCGACCGACAGTACCGGGATCCCCGCGCTGTCGAAGACGCTGGCGTCGTTACAGCAGGCGGTGCCTTTTGGGTATGCTGGGTTCAGTCCTGGATTGGTCGCCGCGACAATCCCCTTGCTGCGGGCGATAGCCAGCGCGCGGTCGCGGGTTAGCTTACGCACCGAGGCCGGCGTGCGGCGGCCACTGTTGAAGTAAAGCTTATCGCCCACCACCAGATTATCGAGGTTGATCACCAGCAGGGTATTTTTCTTTTCCGCCTCACTCATGCGCTGTAGCAGATTTTGCGCCCCGAGACGACCTTCCTCTTCACCGCTGGTGGCGATAAAGCGAATGCCATAGCGGGTGGGGATATTCTTTAAATGATCCGCCAGCTCCAGCATCACGCCGAGCCCCATCGCGTTGTCGTCGATTCCCTGCAGCGTCAGGCCGCCAAGGTTGTTCTCCACGTCTTTATCGCTCTGCGGCGCGTAGGTATCGAGGTGCGCCATAATAATGATTTGCTGGCGGGACTGGCCTTCATGGGCGGCGATCACCGTACTGCCGGTGGCGTTATGCCAGTTCTTACGCTGATTGTTATCGGTATAGATGTAGCGGGTATTGAAGCTGCGCACGTCGCTCTGATAACCCATCTGGGCGAACTGCTGGCGGAGGTACTCGGCTGACAACATCTCGGCTGGTGTTCCGGTCATTCGTCCCGGGAAGACGGTGGCGATATGACGGGCCTGGCTACTGGCGGTGTCGCCCAGCGCGCTGAAAGCGGGGGCGGCGGCGAAAACAAAACCGGTGCCGAGCGCCAGAGGAAGCAGACGGCGGCACAACGCGGAAAACATAAGGGGTCCTTACACGAACAAGACAATTTGACGCGTACAGTATGAAACTGTGACCGCGGTTAAACAATTTCAATTGCTCTTAAATAGCGGAAAAATAGCGCGTTAAGCACTTTTTGATATTTGTATTTCCACAGCGTTATTCCTTTGCGTCACAACTCATTCCATTTCGTAATTTCATTTGCTCTCAGGCGCACCCTATAGTCGCAGTATCGCTGATTGTAAGAGAGTTGTTGCGCCGTGGATTACTTGCCCCTTTTTGCCGAACTGAAACAAAGGCCCGTGCTGGTGATCGGCGGCGATGAGATTGCTGAACGCAAGATTAAATTCCTGCTGCGCGCCCAGGCGCAGGTGCAGGTGGTCGCCGGGACGCTCTCTCCGGCGCTGGCCGATCTGGCGGCGCGCCAGGCGCTTAGCTGGCGGGCGACGGAATTTAGCGAGTCGCTGGTGGATGATGTCTTTCTGGTGATTGCGGCCACGGAGGATGAGGCGCTTAACCAGCGGGTGTTTGCGGCGGCTAACGCGCGCTACCGGTTGGTCAACGTGGTGGATAACCAGGCGCTGTGCTCGTTTGTCTTCCCTTCTATCGTCGACCGTTCGCCGCTGCTCGTGGCGATCTCCTCCAGCGGCAAAGCGCCAGTGCTGTCGCGCATTCTGCGCGAGAAAATTGAAGCGCTGCTGCCGACGAACCTCGGGCGGCTGGCGGAATCGGCGAGCTACTGGCGTAACCATCTGAAAACTCGTCTGACGACCACCGAAGCGCGTCGCCGCTTCTGGGAACGCGTCTTCACCGGCCGCTTTGCCAGCCTGATGGTGGCGGGCAATCATGCGGAGGCGGAAAAGGCGCTGCAGGATGAGCTGGATAAGCCCGAACGCGAGACGGGAGAAATTATTCTGGTGGGCGCCGGGCCGGGCGATGCCGGGCTGCTGACCCTTCGCGGCTTGCAGGCGATCCAGCAGGCGGACGTGGTTTTCCACGACCACCTGGTGACCCCGCCGGTTCTCGAGCTGGTGCGCCGTGATGCCGAGCTGATCTGTGTCGGCAAACGCGCCGGCGAGCACTCGGTGCCGCAGCATGAAACCAATCAGCTGCTGGTGGCGGCGGCGAAGGCAGGGAAAACCGTCGTGCGTCTGAAGGGCGGGGATCCGTTTATTTTTGGCCGCGGCGCAGAAGAGCTGCAGGCTGCCGCCGAAGCGGGGATCCCGTTCCAGGTGGTGCCTGGCGTCACTGCTGCTGCCGGGGCGACGGCCTACGCCGGTATTCCGCTGACCCATCGCGACTATGCGCAAAGCGCCGTCTTTGTCACCGGCCACTACAAGCCGGACAGCGCCCCCTTCGACTGGTCGCTGCTGGCGAAGAGCCAACAAACGCTGGCGATCTACATGGGCACCATGAAGGCGGCGGAAATCAGCGCGCAGTTGATCGCCCACGGTCGCGACAGCGCTACGCCGGTCGCGGTGATTTCCCGCGGTACCCGCGACGATCAGCAGACGATAACCGGCACATTGCAACAACTCGAACACCTGGCGAAAGACGCCCCGATGCCTGCCCTGCTGGTGGTCGGCGAAGTGGTGCAGCTGCATCAGCAGCTCGCCTGGTTTCAACATACATCATCCGCCGAGGGGTTTAACGCTTCGGTGGTCAATCTGGCTTAAGGAACGGTTATGGACCAAAAACGACTCACTCACCTGCGGCAACTGGAGGCGGAAAGCATCCATATTATTCGTGAGGTGGCCGCCGAATTTTCTAACCCGGTGATGATGTACTCCATCGGGAAAGATTCCAGCGTAATGCTGCATCTGGCGCGCAAAGCGTTTTATCCGGGAACCCTGCCGTTCCCGCTGCTGCACGTCGATACCGGCTGGAAATTCCGTGAGATGTATGAGTTCCGCGACCGTACTGCTAAAGCCTACGGCTGTGAGCTGCTGGTGCATAAAAACCCGGAAGGGGTGGCGATGGGCATCAACCCGTTTGTCCACGGCAGCGCTAAGCATACCGATATCATGAAAACGGAAGGCCTGAAGCAGGCGCTGAACAAATACGGCTTTGACGCCGCGTTCGGCGGCGCGCGTCGCGACGAAGAGAAATCCCGCGCGAAAGAGCGCATCTACTCCTTCCGCGACCGCTTCCACCGCTGGGACCCGAAAAATCAGCGTCCGGAGCTGTGGCACAACTACAACGGCCAGATTAACAAAGGCGAAAGCATCCGCGTCTTCCCGCTCTCCAACTGGACTGAGCTGGATATCTGGCAGTACATCTATCTGGAAAATATTGAAATCGTGCCGCTGTATCTGGCCGCTGAGCGCCCGGTGCTGGAGCGCGACGGTATGCTGATGATGATCGATGACGACCGTATCGATCTGCAGCCGGGCGAAGTGATTGAAAAACGGATGGTGCGTTTCCGTACCCTTGGCTGCTGGCCGCTGACCGGCGCAGTGGAGTCTGAAGCGCAGACGCTGCCGGAAATTATTGAAGAGATGCTGGTATCGACCACCAGTGAACGTCAGGGCCGCGTGATTGACCGCGACCAGGCCGGCTCGATGGAGCTGAAGAAACGTCAGGGGTATTTCTAAGGAGCCGCCATGAACACCACAATTGCCCAACAAATTGCTAATGAAGGCGGCGTAGAAGCTTACCTGCACGCGCAACAGCACAAGAGCCTGCTGCGTTTTCTGACCTGCGGCAGCGTCGATGATGGCAAAAGCACCTTAATTGGCCGTCTGCTGCACGATACGCGCCAGATCTATGAAGACCAGCTGTCGTCTCTGCACAACGACAGCAAGCGTCACGGTACCCAGGGCGAAAAACTGGACCTGGCGCTGCTGGTGGACGGCCTGCAGGCTGAGCGTGAGCAGGGCATCACCATCGATGTCGCTTACCGCTACTTCTCGACCGAAAAACGCAAATTTATCATCGCCGACACCCCGGGGCACGAGCAGTACACGCGCAATATGGCCACCGGCGCGTCAACCTGCGACCTGGCGATCCTGCTGATCGATGCGCGCAAAGGCGTGCTCGACCAGACCCGCCGTCACAGCTTTATCTCGACGCTGCTGGGCATTAAACACCTGGTGGTAGCGGTCAACAAAATGGATCTCGTCGAGTTTAGCGAAGCGCGCTTCAACGAGATCCGGGAAGATTATCTGACTTTCGCCGAGCAGCTGCCGGGCAACCTCGATATCCGCTTTGTACCGCTGTCGGCGCTGGAAGGCGATAACGTCGCCAGCCAGAGCGCGAACATCCCGTGGTACAGTGGCCCGACCCTGCTGGAAGTCCTCGAAACCGTGGAGATCCAGCGGGTGGTCGAGAGCCAGCCGCTGCGCTTCCCGGTGCAGTATGTTAACCGTCCGAACCTCGATTTCCGCGGCTTCTCCGGCACGGTCGCCTCCGGTACGGTTACCGTTGGCCAGCGTCTGAAGGTGCTGCCGTCGGGCGTTGAATCGAGCGTGGCGCGTATCGTCACCTTCGACGGCGACCTGCAGGAAGCCGCCGCCGGCGAAGCCATTACCCTTGTGCTGAAAGATGAAATCGACATCAGCCGCGGCGACCTGCTGGTTGACGCGCAAGCCTCGCTGCCGGCGGTGCAAAGCGCCAGCATCGACGTGGTGTGGATGGCTGAGCAGCCGCTGACCCCGGGCCAGAGCTACGACATCAAAATCGCCGGGAAGAAGACCCGCGCTCGCGTCGACGCTATCCGCTACCAGGTCGATATTAACAACCTGACCCAGCGTGAAGTCGAGTCTCTCCCGCTGAACGGCATTGGGCTGGTGGAGCTGACCTTTGACGAACCTTTAGTGCTGGATCCGTATCAGCAAAACCCGGTGACCGGCGGGCTTATCTTTATCGATCGCCTGACCAACGTCACCGTGGGCGCCGGGATGGTCAACGAGCCGCACCTGCAGGCGTCGACCTCGGCATCGCAGTACAGCGCCTTCGAGCTGGAGCTGAACCAGCTGATCCGTAAACACTTCCCGCACTGGGACGCCCGCGACCTGCTGGGAGGCCAATAATGGCCCAGCATGACGAAAACGTCGTCTGGCATGCCCATCCTGTGACTCAGCAGCAGCGGGAGCAGCATCACGGCCATCGCGGCGTGGTGCTGTGGTTTACCGGCCTTTCGGGGTCGGGTAAATCCACTGTCGCCGGGGCGCTGGAAGAGGCGCTGCATGAGCGCGGCGTCAGTACCTATCTGCTGGACGGCGACAACGTGCGCCATGGTCTGTGCAGCGATCTGGGATTCAGTGATGAGGATCGTAAAGAGAACATTCGCCGCGTCGGCGAAGTGGCCAGGCTGATGGTCGATGCCGGGCTGGTGGTATTGACGGCATTTATATCACCACACCGCGCGGAACGGCAGATGGTGCGCGAGCGCCTGGGGGAGGGACGCTTTATCGAAGTGTTCGTCGATACCCCGCTGGCCATCTGCGAGGCGCGGGATCCGAAAGGATTATACAAGAAGGCGCGGGCAGGGGAATTACGCAATTTCACCGGCATAGACTCGGTCTATGAGGCACCGGAAAAGGCGGAAATTCATCTGGATGGTGAACAATTGGTAACAAATTTGGTGCACCAACTATTAGACCTGCTGCAACAGAGCGATATTATCAGATCCTGAAACGGCAGCGGCATCGAGGGGTGCCGGTTGCCCGGTCTACAGGATTCGATATGCGCAATACCCAGAACCTCAGTATTATTCGTTCAGAACCGCCTCCGGCGATCGGCGACGAGACCACCTGGTCTCTGTCGGGCGCTGCCGTGGGCTTTATTTCATGGCTGCTGGCGCTGGGTATTCCCTTCCTTCTCTATGGCAGTAATACGCTCTTCTTCCTCCTTTACACCTGGCCGTTCTTCCTTGCGTTGATGCCGGTGGCGGTAGTGGTCGGTATTGCGCTGCACTCTCTGCTCAATGGCAAACTGCTCTATAGCGCCAGCGCGACCATCCTGACCGTCGGGCTGATGTTTGCGCTACTCTTCCTCTGGCTGTTGGGATAACCCGTTTCCGGGATGAATCAAGCATGGGTATCGGCAGCAAAAATATGGTACAGTCCCCGCGTTACGCGGCATCGTCCGCGCGCCCCGGTAGCGTACCCGGGCGAGTTTTGGGATGATGATGCCGTTTTTCAGGGGGCAGGATGGGTAAACTAACGCTGCTATTATTAGCTTTGCTGGTCTGGCTACAGTATTCACTGTGGTTCGGTAAAAACGGCCTGCACGACTACACGCGGGTTAACGACGACGTCACCGCCCAGCAGGCGACTAACGCCAAATTAAAAGCACGCAACGATCAGCTATTTGCCGAAATTGACGACCTCAACGGCGGGCAGGAAGCGATCGAGGAGCGCGCGCGCAATGAACTCAGTATGACCCGCCCGGGCGAAACCTTCTATCGTCTGGTACCGGATGCGTCTAAACGCAACCAGGCATCGGGACAACAGCAGAACAATCGATAACCAGGCCCAGGATTACGACATGGCAGCCACTTTTCCGGGCGTTTGCGCCGTGGTGCCGGCAGCCGGTTTTGGCCGCCGCATGCAAACGGAATGCCCGAAACAATATCTCTCAATCGGTAACAAAACGATTCTCGAACATGCCGTCGCCGCACTGCTGGCGAATGCGTGCGTCCAGCGCGTGGTGATTGCCGTCAGCCCCGGCGATCGGCGCTTCAGCCAGCTACCGCTGGCGCAGCACCCGCAAATTACCGTCGTGGATGGCGGCGCCGAGCGCGCCGATTCCGTGCTCGCGGGCCTGAAGGCGTTGCCGGAGGCGCAGTGGGTGCTGGTGCATGACGCCGCGCGCCCCTGCCTGCATCAGGACGACCTCAGCCGTCTGCTGGCGCTCAGCGAAACCAGCCGTGTCGGGGGGATCCTCGCGGCGCCGGTGCGCGACACCATGAAGCGCGCCGAGCCGGGCAAAACCGCGATCGCCCATACCGTCGATCGTAATGACCTGTGGCATGCGCTCACCCCGCAATTTTTCCCTCGCGAGCTGCTGGTGGATTGCCTCACCCGGGCGCTGAACGAGGGGGCGACCATCACTGATGAAGCCTCGGCGCTGGAGTACTGCGGCTTCCATCCGCAACTGGTCGCCGGTCGCGCGGATAATATTAAAGTGACGCGCCCGGAAGACCTGGCGCTGGCTGAATTTTACCTCACCCGTTCCCGACACCAGGAGAAAGCTTAATGCGAATTGGACATGGTTTTGACGTACACGCTTTTGGCGGTGAAGGCCCAATCATTATTGGCGGGGTACGCATTCCTTATGAAAAAGGGCTGCTGGCCCACTCCGACGGCGACGTCGCGCTGCATGCGCTGACCGACGCGCTGCTGGGCGCCGCGGCGCTCGGCGATATCGGCAAACTGTTCCCCGATACCGATCCGGCGTTTAAAGGCGCCGATAGCCGCGAACTGCTGCGCGAAGCGTGGCGTCGTATTCAGGCCAAAGGCTATACGCTCGGCAACGTCGACGTCACCATTATCGCCCAGGCGCCGAAGATGCTGCCGCATATTCCGCAGATGCGCGTCTTTATCGCTGAAGATCTCGGCTGCCATATGGACGACGTCAACGTGAAAGCGACCACCACCGAGAAGCTGGGCTTCACCGGCCGCGGGGAAGGGATCGCCTGCGAAGCGGTCGCGCTGCTGCGTAAGGCCGAAAAATGATCGCCTTTGACCAACTGACCTGGCTGCACGGCAAGCCGCAGAGCAGCGGGCTGCTGAAAGCCAATCCGGAAGATTTTCTGGTAGTGGAGGATCTGGGCTTTGCGCCGGACGGCGAAGGCGAACATGTGCTGGTGCGGATCCTGAAAAACGGCTGCAATACGCGCTTTGTCGCCGACGCGCTGGCGAAATTCCTCAAGATCCACGCCCGTGAAGTGAGCTTCGCCGGGCAAAAGGATAAGCACGCCGTCACCGAGCAGTGGCTGTGCGCGCGGGTGCCCGGCAAAGAGATGCCGGACCTGAGCAAATTTCAGCTCGAGGGCTGCCAGGTACTGGAATATGCCCGCCATAAGCGTAAGCTGCGTTTAGGCGCGCTGAAAGGCAACCAGTTTACCGTGATCCTGCGCGAGATTAGCCATCGCCAGGACGTGGAGACGCGTCTGCAGGCCATCGCTGAACGGGGCGTACCGAACTATTTCGGCGCGCAGCGCTTTGGCATTGGCGGCAGTAATCTGCAGGGCGCGTTGCGCTGGGCGGAAAGCGACGCGCCGGTGCGCGATCGCAATAAGCGCAGTTTTTGGTTGTCGGCGGCCCGCAGTGCGTTGTTTAATCAGCAAGTCAGTATTAGATTAAAAAAAACGGAATTTAATCAGGTTGTTGATGGCGATGCCCTACAATTAGCGGGGCGTGGGAGCTGGTTTGTCGTCACACCGGAAGAACTCGAGGTTTCGCAGGCACGGGTGCACAACCGCGAACTGATGATCACGGCTGCGCTGCCGGGCAGCGGCGACTGGGGAAGCCAGCGCGACGCTCTGGCCGCCGAGCAGGCCGCCATCGCCGAAGAAACGTCGCTGCAGGCGCTGTTGGTGCGGGAGAAAGTTGAGGCGGCGCGCCGGGCGATGCTCCTCTATCCGCAGCAGCTTAGCTGGAACTGGTGGGATGACGTAACCGTTGAACTGCGTTTCTGGCTGCCGGCGGGCAGCTTCGCCACCAGCGTGGTCAGGGAGCTTATCAATACAACGGGTGACTATGCGAATATTGCTGAGTAACGATGACGGGATCCATGCGCCGGGGATACAGACCCTGGCAAAGGCCTTAAGGGAGTTTGCCGAGGTCCAGGTTGTTGCACCCGATCGTAACCGCAGCGGAGCCTCGAATTCGCTGACGCTGGAATCATCCCTGCGTACGTTTACCTTTGAAAATGGCGACATCGCCGTCCAGATGGGCACCCCGACCGACTGTGTCTATCTCGGCGTGAACGCGCTGATGCGCCCGCGTCCGGACATCGTCGTTTCCGGCATTAACGCGGGTCCCAACCTGGGCGATGACGTCATCTATTCCGGCACCGTGGCCGCAGCGATGGAAGGTCGCCATCTGGGGTTCCCCGCGCTGGCCGTGTCGCTGAACGGCTATCAGCATTACGATACCGCCGCGGCGGTAACCTGCACCATTCTGCGCGCCTTAAGCCGCGAGCCGCTGCGTACCGGACGGATCCTTAACATCAACGTGCCGGATCTCCCGCTTGATCAAATCCAGGGCATTCGCGTGACCCGCTGCGGCAACCGCCATCCGGCCGACCAGGTGATCCCGCAAAAAGATCCGCGCGGCAACACCCTGTACTGGATTGGCCCGCCGGGCGATAAGCGCGATGCCGGGCCGGGCACCGATTTTGCGGCAGTGGATGAAGGCTATGTTTCCGTGACGCCATTGCACGTCGATTTAACCGCCCATCAGGCGCATGAGGTAGTCAGCGATTGGCTGGAACGTGTCGGGGTTGACGGGCAATGGTAAGTAAACGTGTTGAAAGTTTGTTGAATCAACTGCGCACGCAGGGCATCGTCGATGAGCGTGTCCTCGAGGCGATCGCGCGGGTCCCGCGCGAAAAATTTGTTGATGAAGCCTTTGAACATAAAGCGTGGGAAAACACCGCGCTGCCGATTGGCCAGGGGCAGACCATCTCCCAGCCTTACATGGTGGCGCGGATGACCGAGTTGCTGACGCTGACGCCGGAGTCGCGCGTGCTGGAGATCGGCACTGGTTCCGGCTACCAGACGGCCATCCTGGCGCACCTGGTGCATCACGTTTGCTCGGTGGAGCGGATTAAGAGTTTACAGTGGCAGGCGCGTCGTCGCCTGAAACAACTTGATTTACATAATGTTTCAACCCGTCATGGCGATGGGTGGCAAGGTTGGCAGGCACGGGCGCCGTTTGATGCCATTATTGTGACGGCGGCGCCGCCGGAGATTCCAACCGCGCTGCTGGCGCAGCTGGATGACGAAGGCGTGCTGGTGCTGCCGGTTGGCGAAGAGCATCAGTTTCTCAAACGGATCCGTCGCCGGGGCAACGAATTTATCATTGATACCGTCGAGGCCGTTCGCTTTGTTCCCCTGGTGAAGGGGGAGCTGGCCTGAGACCCGGATTATTCCAGGTTTTTTTTGCCTGACTTTAGGCGTAGGGTGGACGCATTTTTCAGTGTCCTGGCCGGGCGCCGCCCGGTAAGCAAGATATTGGCAGTTAACATATTCCTGGGGGATAAATGAGCGCGGGAAGCACCAAATTTACCGTCAGCCGTATTGCGGCTCTTTCACTGGTTTCACTCTGGCTGGCCGGGTGTACCAACACCAATAATCCGCCAGCGCCGGTTAGCTCTGCCGGCGGTGCCGCCTCTTCCAGCACCAACTCCGGCATGCTGATTACGCCGCCATCCTCCGGCGTCAAGTCTGCTCCTCAGGCGCAGCCGATCCAGCCGGTACAGACCCAGACCATTCAGCCGCAGCCGACGCCGATGGCGCAGGAGCCGGTGCAGACGGTGAACGGTAAGATCGTTTACAACCGCAAATATGGCGATATTCCGAAAGGTAGCTACACCGGCGGCAGTACCTATACGGTCAAACGCGGCGACACGCTGTTCTATATCGCGTGGGTCACCGGCAACGATTTCCGTGACCTGGCGCAACGCAACAATGTCCCGGCCCCGTACGCGCTGAACGTGGGTCAGGTGCTGCAGGTCGGCAACGCCTCAGGCCAGCCGATCACTGGTGAAAACGCCGTTTCTCAGGCCAGCGCAAGGGCGAGCGGCGGTGCGACAGCCACCACAACTTCTGCACAAAAATCGACCGCGGTGGTTGCTTCACAACCGACTATTACGTATTCTGAATCTTCAGGTGAACAGAGTGCTACCAAGATGTTGCCTAATAATAAACCAGCGACCACGACCACAACGGTTGTCGCGCCGGTGACGGCACCAACAACGGTGAGCACAACCCAGCCGACTGCAAGCAGTACGTCAACCAGTTCGCCGATCTCATCATGGCGCTGGCCGACTGATGGCAAGGTTATCGAGAACTTTAGCGGCGCGGAAGGCGGCAATAAAGGTATCGACATTGCAGGCAGTAAGGGACAGGCTATTGTCGCGACCGCCGATGGGCGTGTCGTCTATGCCGGTAACGCACTGCGCGGCTACGGTAATCTTATTATCATCAAACACAACGATGATTACCTGAGTGCCTACGCTCATAACGATACCATGCTGGTTCGGGAGCAACAGGAAGTCAAAGCGGGGCAGAAAATCGCTACCATGGGTAGCACCGGAACCAGCTCAACAAGATTACATTTTGAAATTCGTTACAAGGGGAAATCCGTCAACCCGCTGCAGTACTTACCGCAGCGATAATTTGGCAAAGTACGGATAAGCGAAGCATCAGCTAACAGGCGCCAGGGCGGTGTCTACGTCCCTCTCACAGAGAGGGCAGGGGAAATCGTCCAGGCGTCGTTTGTTGATGTGCCGTGGAAGGTGCTTTGCTCAGGGATCACGGGTAGGAGCCACCTTTATGAGTCAGAATACGCTGAAAGTTCATGATTTAAATGAAGACGCGGAATTTGATGAGAACGGAATTGAGGTTTTCGACGAGAAGGCCTTAGTAGAAGAGGAACCCAGTGATAGCGATCTGGCTGAGGAAGAGCTGCTGTCGCAAGGCGCAACACAACGCGTACTTGACGCCACTCAGCTTTATCTTGGAGAGATTGGTTATTCCCCACTGCTGACCGCGGAAGAGGAAGTCTATTTCGCGCGTCGCGCACTGCGTGGTGATGTCGCTTCACGCCGTCGCATGATTGAAAGCAACCTGCGTCTGGTGGTGAAGATTGCCCGTCGTTACAGCAATCGTGGTCTGGCGCTGCTGGATCTGATTGAAGAAGGTAACCTCGGACTGATCCGCGCCGTTGAAAAGTTTGACCCGGAACGTGGGTTCCGTTTTTCGACCTATGCGACCTGGTGGATCCGCCAGACCATTGAACGGGCGATCATGAACCAAACCCGTACGATCCGTTTGCCGATCCACATTGTTAAAGAGCTGAACGTCTATCTGCGTACCGCGCGCGAGTTGTCCCATAAGCTGGACCACGAGCCAAGTGCGGAAGAGATAGCCGAACAGCTGGACAAACCGGTCGATGACGTCAGCCGTATGCTGCGTCTGAACGAGCGCATCACCTCCGTGGATACTCCGCTGGGTGGCGATTCAGAAAAAGCGCTGCTGGATATTCTGGCCGATGAGAAAGAGAACGGCCCGGAAGACACCACGCAGGACGATGATATGAAGCAAAGCATCGTCAAATGGCTGTTCGAACTGAACGCCAAGCAGCGTGAAGTTCTGGCGCGTCGTTTCGGTCTGCTGGGTTATGAAGCAGCCACGCTGGAAGATGTGGGCCGTGAAATTGGCCTCACCCGCGAGCGTGTGCGGCAGATCCAGGTGGAAGGTCTGCGTCGCCTGCGGGAAATTCTGCAGGGGCAGGGGCTGAATATCGAAGCGCTCTTCCGCGAATAAGATCTTTTCTCTCAAAAAGGCCCCCTCGACAGTCGGGGCCTTTTTCTTTGCGCTAGCCGAGTCGGGTTTCCTGCAGATGACGCCAGATCATTTTTCCTTCCGCTTGCTGAAAAATCGCCGTCGACCAGCGTACGTTCTCACTGCCATCAGCCAGCGTTTGGCTTTCACGGTATAGCACTGCGGCGCCGTCGTGCCACTCGCTAATGATTTTCGCCTGATCCACCACGATGTGTAATCCCGGACGGGTTGCCCCCGCATGGTGGAAAAAACGGCTCACCGCCGGGTAGTCCATCTTCTCGCCGCCCGGAGGGATCATGATGAATTCGGCGGCAAAACGTGTCATCAGCGCCTCAGCGCTTCCTTCCCCCTGGCTTAACCAGCGTTCGATAAGGACATGGGCGTCGAGGACTTCCTGCAGATAAGGGTTCATGACTTCTCCAGTGTGGTGTGCAGGCGATGGATAATCGCCCGATTGTTCAGCCGCAGGCAAAACAGCAGCGGCAACAGGGTGATGGCGGCGGCGCTAATAAACACCCCCTGCCAGGCGTAGACCGGCGGGAATACCCTCAGCAGCAGGGCGAGCAGCGCGCTGCCAACAAAGAAGCTGAGCTGGCGGTTCAGATTCCACAGCGCGCTGGCGTCAGGCATCTCTTCGGCAGGCGTATGCAGGAAAGCGCTGCTTTGCGCGGTACTGCTGCATAAGCTGCCGCCGCCGCCCATCAGCGTAAAGGCCAGAATTAACAGCACCAGCGGGCTGTGCGCATCGATCTTCAGCAGCAGCAGGATCCCCGCCGCCTGAAGCAGGCAGCCGATGACGACCAGCGGCCGGGGCCCGAAGCGGTTGAAATACCTGCCGGTAAAGGTGATGGCGGCGAACGAGGCCAGCGACCAGGGCACCATCAGGGCACCGATGGCCCCCGGCGCCATCCCGGTGACGCGTTGCAGGTAGAACATCCCGACCACGTTGACGCCAATAAACATCCCCGGTACGCAGAGGTAGATCAGCATCGCGAAGCGCAGCAGGGGATCGGCCAGCAGCGACAGCGGAAGAAAGCGAGTCGGGCGAACCGGACCGGGGCTGTCGTCCAGCCATCGCACCGCCAGCACAAAGGTTAGCAGAGCCACAGGCAGGCTGGCGAAAAAGACCCAGCGCCAGCTGAAGGCCTGGACTAACAGGCCGCCGATCGCCGGCGAGCAGGCTGGTGCCAGCAGGCCGACCAGCATCACCGCCGCTGACAGTTTCGCCCGCTCATGCGGCTGAAACAGCGGCCACGTCAATGCCTGGCCAAGGGGGATTAACAGCCCGCCGCCCATCCCCTGCAGCGTCCGCCAGAAAAACAGCTCGCCGAGACTACTGGCAAGCCCTGCCGCCAGCGCGCCGAGGCTGAACAGCCCCAGCGAGAGTAAAAACAGTCGTTTCGCCCCCCAGCGCTGACTAAGCCAGGCACTGAACGGTACGACGACCGTCAGACCGAGAATATAAGCATTGCTGACCCACGCCAGCTGAGAGACGGAAACCGCCAGCGCGCGGCTGATGGCCGGGAAGGCGATGCTGGCGATAAACATATTGATTAAATCGAGAAAAAAGCCGAACAGAAAAACGGTGGCAACGCGGTGGCGATAGGTCATGGTTCACTCCCTCAGACAGGCGGTTACTGTAAACCCGGTGCCATGGGGGATAAACGGGGCTAGTCGGGATATACTGTCTGAATATTTTTGACAATCATCCGGACGACGATGCTTAATCTTCAGCGTGTGACCATGTTTATCGCCGTGGTGGATGCCGGCAGCTTCACCCTGGCCGCTGCGGCGCTGGGGCAGACCAAGGCGGTGGTCAGCTTTAACGTGCGGCAACTGGAAAATGAGCTGGGGGTGACCCTGCTGCTGCGCTCTACGCGTCGTCTGCGGCTCACTGACGCCGGGGCGCTGTTCTATCAGCGCGGGGTGGCGCTGCTGAAAGCGGCGGAAAATCTGCAGGATGAGGTGCGGGCCAGCCATACCGGCTTAAGTGGCGAGCTGCGGATCACCACCACGCCGGAGTATGGCGCGCAGGTTATCATTCCGGCGCTGGCCGCGTTTGCCCGTCGTCACCCGGCGCTGCGGGTGCGCCACGTTTCGTCCTCCCATCATGCGGACCTCATTTCAGAACGATTTGATGTGGCGATACGCCTCGGTACGCTGGCCGATTCCCGCTATCGGGCGACGCGGATAGCCAGTTTCGCGATCCTGCCCGTCGCCTCTCCGGCCTGGCTGGCAAGCCATCCGGTGCAGACGCTGTCCGATCTGGCGCAAGCTGACTGGATTATTCATGAGCGTCTGTCGGCGCCGCTGCGCTGGCAGCTGCGCACGGATCAACAGACAGAGGTGGATTTCGCCATCGCCAGCGCGCCGCGCTTTTCAGCCGACAGCGCTACGGCGCTGATGAGCTTTGCCCTGGCCGGGTGCGGCATCGCCTTGCTGCCGGCATGGCTGGTAGCCGAAAAAGTGGCGCAGCGGGAGCTGGTGCCGCTCCTGTCGGAATACCATTTCCCACAGCAGGGCGTGTATGCCCTTTATCCCGATGCGCAGCATATGCCGACCCGGGTGCGGGCGTTTATTGACTTCCTGCGCGAGAAGGTCGGTTAAGCGCCCGTTCAGGGCGCCATCATTTTGCGCACCAGCCGGGTGAACTGTTCACGTTCGCCATCGCTCAGGCGGCCGAGAAACTCGTCATCGATCTCATTGCCCTGCGGAATCGAACGGTTAAGCAACGCCTCGCCTTGTTCGGTCAGATAGACAAAACGGCGGCGTTTATCGGCGGGGTCGTGTTCCCGGCGCACCAGGCCGCGCGCCTCCATCCGGCTGAGCATCTCCGCCAGCGTGGCTTTGGTACTGACCGCCGCTTCAATCAGCACGACCTGCTCGATACCAGGCTGCTCCGCTACCGAGCGCATCACCGCATACTGAGGTTTAGTCAGATCGGGTAACGCCTGCTGCCAGCGGGCGGTATGTTGTTGAAAAAGCTGGCGCAGCAGGTGAAATGCTTCGTTTCGTAACTCCATGAATACTCCGTAACAAAACTGTCACCTCTATGATAGCCGTTCGTACGCCATTTTATACCCTTTCTGCGTTTTTGATTAAAAATGCGCACGTATACGAACGATCTTGTCATCCCCGTCCGGAGAGGGTAATTTAAATATAAAGTTCGTGTACGAACAAAGTGAATGAGGTCTGGAATGAAACTGATTATTGGGATGACGGGGGCCACCGGGGCTCCGCTTGGGGTGGCATTGCTGCAGGCGCTACGTGATATGCCGGAGGTGGAAACCCACCTGGTGATGTCGAAATGGGCCAAAACCACCATCGAGCTGGAAACGCCCTGGACAGCGCGCGAAGTGGCCGCGCTGGCGGACTTTTCCCACAGCCCGGCAGACCAGGCCGCCACCATCTCTTCCGGTTCATTTCGTACCGACGGCATGATCGTTATTCCCTGCAGTATGAAAACGCTGGCAGGCATTCGCGCGGGCTATGCCGAAGGGCTGGTGGGCCGCGCGGCGGACGTGGTGCTCAAAGAGGGGCGCAAGCTGGTGCTGGTCCCGCGGGAAATGCCGCTCAGCACGATCCATCTGGAGAACATGCTGGCGCTGTCGCGCATGGGCGTGGCGATGGTGCCGCCCATGCCGGCTTACTACAACCACCCGGAGACGGTTGACGATATCACCAATCATATCGTCACCCGGGTGCTGGATCAGTTTGGCCTCGACTATCACAAAGCGCGCCGCTGGAACGGCTTGCGCACGGCAGAACAATTTGCACAGGAGATCGAATAATGGCTTTTGATGATTTGCGCAGCTTTTTGCAGGCGCTGGATGACCAGGGACAACTGCTGAAAATCAGTGAAGAGGTGAACGCTGAGCCCGATCTGGCGGCGGCCGCCAATGCGACCGGACGCATCGGCGACGGCGCCCCGGCGCTGTGGTTCGATAATATTCGCGGCTTTACCGACGCCCGCGTGACGATGAACACCATCGGCTCGTGGCAGAACCATGCCATCTCGCTGGGCCTGCCGCCCAACACGCCGGTGAAAAAGCAGATTGATGAATTCATTCGCCGCTGGGATAACTTCCCGGTGACGCCAGAGCGCCGCGCCAACCCGGCGTGGGCGGAAAACACCGTGGATGGCGACGATATCAACCTGTTCGATATTCTGCCACTGTTCCGCCTCAACGATGGTGACGGCGGTTTCTACCTCGATAAAGCCTGTGTCGTTTCGCGCGATCCGCTTGATCCTGACAACTTCGGTAAGCAAAACGTCGGTATCTACCGCATGGAAGTGAAAGGCAAGCGCAAACTCGGTCTGCAGCCGGTGCCGATGCACGATATCGCGCTGCATCTGCACAAAGCGGAAGAGCGTGGGGAAGATCTGCCGATCGCTATTACCCTCGGTAACGACCCGATTATTACCCTGATGGGCGCCACGCCGCTGAAATACGATCAATCAGAATATGAAATGGCTGGCGCGCTGCGCGAGAGCCCGTATCCCATCGCCACCGCGCCGCTGACCGGCTTTGACGTGCCCTGGGGTTCGGAAGTGATCCTCGAAGGGGTCATTGAAGGGCGTAAGCGTGAGATCGAGGGGCCGTTCGGTGAGTTTACCGGTCACTACTCCGGCGGTCGTAACATGACGGTAGTGCGTATCGACAAAGTCTCGTATCGCAGCAAACCGATTTTTGAATCGCTCTATCTCGGTATGCCGTGGACCGAGATTGACTATCTGATGGGCCCGGCGACCTGCGTGCCGCTGTATCAGCAGTTGAAGGCAGAGTTCCCGGAAGTACAGGCGGTCAACGCCATGTACACCCATGGTCTGCTGGCGATCATCTCCACCAAAAAACGCTACGGCGGTTTTGCCCGCGCGGTGGGCCTGCGGGCGATGACCACTCCGCACGGCCTCGGCTATGTGAAGATGGTGATCATGGTTGATGAAGACGTCGACCCGTTCAACCTGCCACAGGTGATGTGGGCGCTCTCCTCGAAGGTTAACCCGGCGGGAGACCTGGTGCAGTTGCCGAACATGTCGGTCCTTGAACTTGACCCAGGCTCCAGCCCGGCAGGCATCACCGACAAACTGATTATCGACGCCACCACCCCGGTTGCGCCGGACCTTCGCGGCCACTACAGCCAGCCGGTGCAGGATCTGCCGGAAACCAAAGCCTGGGCTGAAAAACTGACCGCTATGCTGGCCAACCGTAAATAAGGAGAAGAAGATGATTTGTCCACGTTGCGCCGATGAAAAGATTGAAGTGATGGCAACCTCGCCGGTGAAAGGGGTCTGGACCGTGTATCAGTGCCAGCACTGTCTTTACACCTGGCGAGATACCGAGCCGCTGCGCCGCACCAGTCGCGAACACTATCCGGAAGCGTTCCGCATGACGCAGAAAGATATTGATGAGGCACCGCAGGTGCCACACGTACCGCCGCTATTGCCGGAAGATAAGCGTTAATAAAAGGGGTCCGCTAAGTCGGGCCTTTTTTATATTTAGTACAATTATGGAAGCTATTTTTTCATTAAATTAAAAAATTACGTGAGGGGTTAATATACTGGGATGACTTTGCGAGCCTGCTTCCAGATTATTATAAAATCCGTCTGATTAATTCCTTGCAGATAAATTTCACGCCCTGACGAGTATAGAATAGCGGCGGGTGCTTGAGGCTGTCTGGCCTTGAGCATTACCAGGACCCCAGACAGACGAAAGCCCCAGGAGATATTTCTATCAACTGAGGCTAGCGAATGAACATCGACAATTCAGATGTTAGTCTCTTCTTTGCAGGGAGGCAAGATATGCTGACAAAATATGCCCTTGTGGCAATCATCGTACTCTGTATTACGGTACTGGGATTTACGCTGTTGGTGCACAGCTCACTATGCGAGCTGAGTATTAAAGAGCGTAATATTGAGTTTAAAGCTGTTCTCGCTTACGAATCGAAGAAGTAGCATCCGCGCGGGGGCAACCCCGCGTATGGGTTGTCAGGACGCATCCTCTAGCACCCATTTTTAGTTTGTTAAAACGGCAGCGCTGAGCGGCGCTGCCGTTTTTCACCTTAATGGGTGGCTAAACCAGGCTTTTCAGACGGTAGATCCACTCCAGCGCCTGACGCGGGGTCAGGGAGTCGGGATCAAGATTCTCCAGTGCCTCAACCGCAGGCGAGGTCTCTTCCGGGGCGGCGAGCAGCGACATCTGCGTGCCGTCGACCTGGGTCGCCGCCGCGTTGGGCGAGATGCTCTCCAGCTCGCGCAGTTTCTGCCGCGCGCGCTTGATCACCTCTTTCGGCACCCCGGCCAGCGCGGCGACCGCCAGGCCATAGCTCTTGCTGGCCGCGCCATCCTGCACGCTGTGCATAAAGGCGATGGTATCGCCGTGCTCCAGCGCGTCGAGGTGGACGTTGGCGACGCCTTCCATTTTCTCCGGCAGCTGAGTGAGCTCGAAGTAGTGGGTGGCGAACAGCGTCAGCGCCTTGATTTTGTTGGCCAGATTTTCCGCACAGGCCCACGCCAGCGATAGCCCGTCGTAGGTGGACGTGCCGCGGCCAATCTCATCCATCAGCACCAGGCTATGCTCGGTGGCGTTGTGCAGAATATTGGCGGTTTCAGTCATCTCCACCATAAAGGTCGAGCGGCCGCTGGCCAGGTCATCCGCCGCGCCGACGCGGGTAAAGATGCGATCGATGGGCCCGATCTCCACCTTCTGCGCCGGGACGTAGCTGCCGATATAGGCCAGCAGCGCAATCAGCGCGGTCTGGCGCATATAGGTACTTTTACCGCCCATGTTCGGCCCGGTGATGATCAGCATCCGCCGCTGCGGCGCTAGCTGCAGCGGGTTGGCGATAAACGGCTCTTTCAGCACCTGCTCGACCACCGGATGGCGGCCTTCGCTGATGCGAATGCCCGGCTTATCGCTAAAGGTCGGACAGCAGTAGTTCAGGGTTTCCGCCCGTTCCGCCAGGTTGACCAGCACGTCCAGCTCGGCCAGCGCGCTGGCGCTGGTTTGCAGGTCGGCGAGATGCGGCAGCAGCAGGTCGAACAGTTCGTCATAAAGCTGTTTTTCCAGTGCCAGCGCTTTGCCCTTGGAGGTCAGCACCTTATCTTCGTATTCCTTCAGCTCAGGAATAATGTAGCGTTCGGCGTTCTTCAGCGTCTGGCGGCGCACGTAGTGGATCGGCGCGAGGTGGCTCTGGCCGCGGCTAATCTGGATGTAGTAGCCGTGGACGGCGTTGTAGCCGACTTTCAGGGTATCGAGGCCCAGCCGCTCGCGCTCGCGGATCTCCAGCTTATCGAGATAATCGGTGGCGCCATCGGCCAGCGCCCGCCACTCGTCCAGCTCTTCGCTATAGCCCGGAGCGATGACTCCGCCGTCGCGGACCAGCACCGGCGGCGCGTCAATCACCGCGCGCTCCAGCAGTTCGCGCAGTTCGGTGAACTCGCCCATTTTCTCGCGCAATTTTTGCACCGGCTGACGGTCAACGTCGGCCAGCAGCTCACGCAGCAGCGGCAACTGCTGCAGGGCATGACGCATGCGGGCTAAATCGCGTGGACGGGCGGTACGCAGCGCCAGACGCGCCAGAATACGTTCCAGATCGCCGACCTGGCGCAGCACCGGCTGCAGCTCGGTATAGCGCTCCTGCAGCGCGCCGATGGTCTGCTGGCGCTCCACCAGCACGGCGGTATCGCGGACCGGCATATGCAGCCAGCGCTTGAGCATCCGGCTGCCCATCGGCGTCACCGTACAGTCGAGTACCGAGGCCAGGGTGTTGTCGGTGCCGCCGGCCAGATTCTGGGTGATCTCGAGGTTACGGCGGGTGGCGGCATCCATAATGATGCTGTCCTGCTGGCGTTCCATGGTGATGGAACGGATGTGCGGCAGCGAGGTGCGCTGAGTGTCTTTGACATACTGCAGCAGGCAGCCGGCGGCGCACAGGCCGCGTGGGGCGTTTTCCACGCCGAAGCCGACCAGATCGCGGGTGCCGAACTGCAGGTTAAGCTGCTGGCGCGCGGTGTCGATTTCAAATTCCCACAGCGGGCGACGGCGCAGACCGCGGCGGCCCTCGATCAGCGACGATTCGGCAAAATCTTCCGCATACAGCAGTTCCGCCGGATTAGTACGCTGCAGCTCTGCCGCCATGGTTTCGCGGTCGGCCGGTTCACTCAGGCGAAAGCGCCCGGAGCTGATATCCAGCGTCGCGTAACCAAAGCCCTTGCTGTCCTGCCAGATGGCGGCCAGCAGGTTGTCCTGGCGCTCCTGCAGCAGCGCTTCATCGCTGATGGTGCCCGGCGTAACGATACGCACCACTTTACGCTCGACCGGTCCCTTGGTGGTGGCCGGGTCGCCAATCTGCTCGCAAATGGCCACCGACTCGCCCTGGTTGACCAGTTTGGCGAGGTAGTTCTCGACCGCGTGGTGGGGGATGCCGGCCATCGGGATGGGTTCGCCCGCGGAGGCGCCGCGCTTGGTCAGCGAGATATCGAGCAGCTGCGACGCGCGTTTCGCATCGTCATAAAATAGCTCGTAAAAATCCCCCATCCGGTAAAACAGTAGAATGTCAGGATGTTGCGCCTTCAGCTTGAGATACTGCTGCATCATCGGGGTGTGGCTAGAGAAGTCCTTATCAATGTCTTCATTCATATTGATTTTACTCATTTTTTAATTCTTTCAAGTGCTCATATGGCCCCAGGTAAAACCCCTTTAAACCCACATAAACCCATAAATTTGTAGCTCACTTGTAGCCCAAGGCGTGATAGATTGGTTGTACTCCTTCTTTGGGCTACAAATGGTGGTGATACTTTGAAAACAACTCTCAACCAAGCTTTTATTATCAACAAGTTAAGTATTAATTTTAAGCCTGAACTCAGTAGCTCTGGAAAAGTCGTTTTCGAAGCCAACCCTGACCAAAAGCCTTACATAGTTTTTGACGATCATCGAGATTCACCTGTTGGCTTCGGTGTGAAGGTCAGTTTGACGAAAAAAACCTATGTAATCCAGCGAAGAGTAGCCTCGTCAGATCGTAATGTCAGCGAGGGTAAGAAGCCAAGCTCTGTCTTGAAAGTAAAGGTTGGAAATGTGTCTGATTTTCCGAGTATCGATCAAGCCCGTGAGGTAGCTCGACAGTTGGTTCAGACCATGATCGCAACAAAGAGAAATCCCAACAAGATTAAGAGGGAACTCGATCTTGCTGAATTGACCGTGAGTGAAGCTTTTGCCCAATACAGGAGCCACTTACTTGGCAGAACCAAACCCGCTAAACCAAACACTCTCAATGTGTTAGACAAAGCTGAGAATCGGTTGAAAGAATGGCAAAACCTTCGGATAAAAGATCTTACGGGTACTGAAATCCTTAGTAAGTTTGATGAAATTGCTTCAAGAGCAAGAACGGCTGCTGAACAAACTTTCCGATGGGCTAATGTTGCAGTTAAACATGCGATTGAAATTGAAGCTGGCAATGCCCAGACACAACAACGACAACCTTCGCTGTCCTATAATCCTTTTTCAATTTTAAAGGTACAGAAGAAGTTCAGAACGCGATCTGAACTGGAGGATAGCTATCGTGCCAAGGGAGTTCGAAACCCATTGTCTCCCAAAGATACCCTGGGACGTTTTCTAACTGCATTACACAATAAGCGAGGTTTTAATCGGTTGGGTTGTGATTATCTGTTGCTAACCGTTCTGATTGGAGCCCGGAAAGAAGAAACCGCTGCACTGTGCTGGCGAGAGACTCTGACAGAAGAGGAAGCCAGAACGACAAGCTACGTCGATCTTGAAAACCGAATGATTCGATTCTACGACACCAAAAACCGTAATGACCATGAGTTGCCAATCTGCGATGCTACAAAGCGAATTCTGGAAGATCGAAGAGATATCGTCAACGATAACGAAAAGCGAGCAGATAAACGCAAATGGGTTTTTCCGGCTCGTTCATCACGAAGTAAGGTTGGACACTATTCCGACAGTAAAAGCCTACGTGAGTATATCTGTCAGGAAGCAGGCATAACGAAGTTGGGTATGCATGATCTGCGCAGAACCTTTGGCCGTGTTGCAGAAGAGCTAACTTCATATGCAGTTGTGAAAAAGTTGCTTAACCACCGCAATACCACCGATCCTACGGAAAGGTATGCTGTGCCAGATAATCAGCGAGTTTTTGAGGCACTTCAAAGGATTGAGTTGCATATGCTAATGACTGCACCTAAATTGTATAATGCACTTTTAGCATCTGCGAAGTATCCGCCATTACCAGAAAGGAAAGAGGGATGAGTGTTGTTGAGACGTTAAGAGAGTTTTCAGAAGTATGGAAGCTTTTTAGTGAGATTCCTGATGATGCGACACTTAATGTTGAGTTGGCATCTCTGTATCTTGGTATTAGTGTAAAATCACTTGCTCGATATAGGCAAAATGGCGGTGGACCAGCATATATCCAGTACCAAGTAGAAAATAGCAAAGCGAGAAACCAGCGAGTAAATTACTTGCTAAAAGATCTTCGAGCGTGGCGTGATAATCATAAGGTCCAAAATACTATGCACGCAGCTCAAATCCGTGGATTAACATTTACGTCATTAACCGATTTATGTGAGCCGCATCCATTTTGGCTGTCTAATTTTTCAGGACAAAAAATAATATCTCATGCTTTGACAACCTCTGATGATCTTTTTAGAAAGTTATTGTCAGAGCCTAATGTTGATATAGTCTGGATTTCTGTTGAGCAGGCTATTTTCAAAGAGTGGGAAAATAAAAATGAACGAATTATTTGGCACAATATTTTCATAACAATTCTAAATAATTTGAGCTATGCTTCAGAAGCAGCGCAAGAAAGATATACAATGAATGATGTCTTGGGGAATTAAATATAAAGACCCTTTTCTGGTTGAGTTAAAATATCAGTATGCAATATTGATTTATTTTCTGTGTGTGATAAGAATCTATAATGGAAGCAATAATTTCTTAGAGATTTAAAAAATAAAAAAGATAAGTAAATACTAAATTAGCAAGAAAAAAATCACGGTCTTTACTTTTCTATTTTCTCTCATTTTATTCTGGATTGAAATTATTTATAGAGTTTTCTTTTTGTTATTTTAATATATCCATGGCTATTAAATATTCTCTATTAGTTCCTTTTGACACATTAAATTCCAACCAGAAACCATATAATATCTGATATGGTTAAAATAGACACTTGACAATGTTTTATATTGTATTATTTATAGGGTGGTAAATGATTTAATATATAACACTCCTTTTTTAATTAGAGGTATTTAATGATATTCGGAGGGGTAATATGAGAGGAGGATGATAATGAGAAAAGAAATATATAATGAGGATAAATACAAGAGCCAAATACAAAAATATGCTCTATGCTGTGATGATTTTAATGATGGTGTATACAGGAAACCGAGAGAGAAAGCTACCTTAAAGAAATATATAGGATATAACAATAAATATTTTATAAATGGTTTTGTTTTTGATGTGGATCATGAATATGGGGCAATTGCGTGGGATATGGCTGGACTGCCTAAACCAAATGCGATCATACAAAATACAATAAATGGTCATGCTCATTTACTTTATGCTCTAAAAATACCAGTATTAAAAACAAACTCTTCAAAAATAAAACCACTAAGATTAGCTTCTGTTGTGCAGTGTGGATTTACAGAAAGATTAAAAGCAGATAAATCTTACGCTGATATTCTAATGAAGAACCCTCTTAACATCTTTGAATGGAGAACCACGTGGACAGATATTAAAGCGTATGATCTATACTATTTAGCTGATTTTGTTCCTGATGTAATTAGAAAGAATGATAGCAACAAAAGAAATATATATGGATTAGGGCGCAATGTTAATTTATTCGAAGATCTAAGAGTAATTGCATATAAAAATATACTAAAATATCAAGAGAGTAAAAATGAGCATGAATTTTATAATTATTTGTATTTAACGGCTGATATAATTAACAAACAGAGCAACTCTAACAACCCATTATCACATAATGAAATTAGGCAAATTTGCCAAAGCGTTTGTAAGTGGACGTGGAAAAATTTCTCAAAAAAACAGTTTTCAATTATTCAATCTAAACGAGGGATGAATAATGTTGGAAAAATAAAAAATACTGATACCAAAGAAAAATTAGAAAAAGCATTGAGGATATTATTATGATTATAAACGGTAAAAAAATAAAAGCGAAAGATTTAGCGAAATTAGCAGAAGTATCACGTTCAACTGTTATTAAATACTATGGTATTTCTCGTGAGGATTACTTGAAAGAGGCATCTAAAAAAAGAAGTCTTTCATTTCAGTTGAGATCGTCCGGTTTGAAATGGAAAGAGGTGGCTCAAAAGATGAATACTACACAGCACAGTGCGATTGGGTATTATAGAAGATATTTAGCATTACATAAAACCGAATAATTCTTCTCTCATTAAATAAATAACTTTAGTGTTGTGTGCAGCAGATAAAATCTCACTGTGTAATATTGTACGGATGATTAGTGTCTATTGACACTTGTAAAAAATGTGATAATTATATTAATAATTCAAGGTTTTTATCATAATAGGAAAGGTTAATATGAAAAATACAAAGCTTGATCTTATGGAGAGGTATTTAATTATTCTCGATAAGTTTGTGAGTAAAATATCAGAATCTGGAGTGCCGCAACAAAAAGTCATCGAACAATCATATCTATTTTGTTCTGGCTTTTATATTAAATATAAGCAAGAAATTGAAAAGATAAAATTCTCTAATAGTGATGTTGTTTTGACGTTTCTACTCTATTCATACTATAAATTTATTAATAAGTTAGATGATGATTTAATTGATAAGAGACGTATAAGGAAAATATGCTCTTTGCTTATTAATTTTATTGTCGATAATGGTAGTCAATCAGAGAAGGTCTATGTTCAGGAAAAAAAGAAGTATGATGCTTTCCAGTTACAAAGAGATTTATCAATGAAAAATAAGAGAAAAAAATATGGGTTGTAATGATAGTAAAAGCCTGTAGATTTGATACAGGCTTTTGCTCTATTAGAAGTCTTATCTTTTAGTAGTTTCGTCTTCACACTGTCTGGCGTCTTATTTTTAAGGACTGATTTTCAACCGAGGAGCAGCCAACCAGAGCCAGAAATGTGAATGAGGAGATAATTATTCTTTCTTATATAAATCGACTATCCTTATGATGATGTTTTATTTTTAACTAACTTATAAATAATGTTTCTGATTTCGTTATCAAACCTTGAACTTTTTCTTTTCATCCATTGGATGCAGATAAAAGTTGCTGAGCGAGATAGGAGATATGTTAACCACTCATATTTGTGTTCATTGAAAACATACCCATCTTTATATCCTGCAAGTAAAATACAGAAGGCAATGAAAGAAGCTAAGCAAAGCAAAGTGAAAAGGATATAAAAAAGTTTGGGAACAGGCATCACTTTGTAGTGTGATGCCATTGATACATTATTTAATAACATTGTCATGAATGCAGGTATGACAATGAGTTTTCTGCTTAAATTTACTTTATACTCACCTGTATTCTCATTTACGATCAGAGCATCGTAATTTACACTACACCGCTCATATCCACTATATTGGCGCAACTCATATTTATGAATGCGGTGTGAATTCCTGAATGTAATACCGTAGTCAGAAATTTTTGTTTCCTCACCTGAATCATTCCTTACTAAGATCTGTTCATTAAATGATTCGATGACTTCGCCTGAAAAAGTTTCAACAAACTCGTAGGTTTCCCCTAAGAAAACGAATTTAGGATCAACAGTTTCTGCTTGTTTACTGTTGCTCTTCATAGAGTAAATGCTCATACCGATTCCTTTTAAGTAAATGACATTCATATTCGATGTATGAAGCAATTCAAGCTTTTGAATGTGCTGAAACTGGACATAAAAAATATACTTTTCTCGGTTGTGAATAAATAGGCTAGATAAATCAGTCTGTTATGTCGGTTATTACAAATTTTCATTTTGACTGATTTTGAAAAGAAGGCAAATCACTTGTACCGATCGATTGAGCAATAATGATAGTTGCAGGCTATCATGATTGTTTTATCGATCGGTATAAACGATCAATTGTGGTGCGCGTTCTATCCATCCGAAGACCGAAAAAGAAAAGTTATGCCTACAATGATGGTGATCGTTTGCGGTGTACCGAGACAGGCTCAGCTGTTGTGGCGAGGCATAAAGGGGCTATCTTCGCAATTCTTATATTGCTGATAATACTAGGGTTTTTGGGACGTTTAAGTGTTAGTATTTTGATGTTTTTTAGTAGACTAATAACTGCATCAATATAGGGAATTGTTTCTAGCCATCTAAACTTAGGTATTTCTAAGCTTAATTTTGGAGCATCAGTTAACACCCCTTCGCTATTACTAGGAATTGTCGAGATACATTCTTTGGTATAATCAGTATCGTATCTATCGTCATGAGAAGTTTTACAAAGTGCAAGCATTTCTATCGTGGGATTAACCTCTTCTATTACAATTCCAGAAGGAGGTATCATATCAAGAGTTTCACTGCAAGATGCTTTTAAATTTAAAAGAAAACCGTTGTCGCGATCTGGAATATAATTGATCCTGTTCTGTAGAGCAGACCATGAGTAGATTTTTCCTAATTGCGATGCTTTGAAAGCCATATTTCCATATTTAAACGAGAAGCCATTCATACGACCAGTAGATGAGATGTTTGGAACAGCTACAATGTTTCTTTCTTTGAGTTGATGTACAAATTCTATAGTCGAAATATTTTTGACAAGCAAGGTTTCAATAGCTTCCTGGATTATGACTTTAGAACATGGCTTACCAGTTCTTTTTTCCAACATATCCTCACCACGACTTTTTTTATTTTTCGACTTAGATGATTGCGCTCCAATAGCTGATGGCCCTCTAGTTCGAGTTAATTTATAATCTTCTTCCAGTTCTTGGATAATACGTGTACTGATGAGATTTTCATTTTTACCTAAGTAGACTCTGCCATCAATGAGATCAATACGACAGGCGATAATGTGGATATGTTGACCGCTAATATCATCATGTAGAACATAGCATTTTAGATGTGTTTCCGTGAACCCCATACGTGCCATGTAATCATCAGCGATATTAGACCACTGATAATCTGTAAGCGTATCATCTTTTGGTAATCGAAGTGAATTGTGCCACACCGGCTTTACTATATCTTCACGAAGCTTTTTGGCTGTATTAAATTCATCGATTAACTCAGTAGTAGAGCTTCCCAGCATGTTTCCACCGATTACTCTTGGTACAGTTTTATGATGAGATACTGATTTCAAAGCATAGTGAATAATTCCTGAGAAACATTTTCCTCTTTTAATCTTCTGCATTCCCTTCATCAGATATCCTCCAAAGATCGATATTTATGAGATGCAAACGAAGCTCAGAGATTTGACGTCTAACGGCAAAAAGTTCTGTATTTGTCAAACAGCTGCCATCACTCTTGTTATCAAGATGGATATTGAGCTTATTTAGGTTTTGCGATATCTTCCCTAATTCTTTCCAGGCATCGAGATTGATTGGAGGAATGAGGGTGGGGGTTGTGTTCAGAAAGCTCTTTCGAAGCCATTCACCTTTTCTTATGTTTCCTCGTTTTTCATTTAAAAATTGTAATTCCTCTTTATTAAGTCTAACACTCACACAGTGTTGCCTTAGTTTATCTCTATATAAATTAGCGTTATTGGATTTTAAATCAATGTTTTTATTTTTGTAATTGTAGACATCAGCATTATTTTCAAACATACAAACTCCTTTTTTATTTTTATAAATTTATTATTCTTTATTTGCTGTAATGTCAAGTGGTGTTTATTGATATATGTTTATTCATAAGCATTACTCTTGACATTTTATAATCTTCAGGTAGCTTGTGGAAAATATAAGAAAAAAAGAGGGTGGTATGGAAAAATATATTTCAGCATTCAATGAGATTGATTTGCTTATGGAAGAATTATTCGAGATATTAAAAATAGGGCTAGGCGAAATCAATGCATATCCAGGTGAAGATATGTTTAGAATCATTGTAAATAAGACAGAAGTTGAGAGTTTGAAATCAATAAATGAGATGTTTGCAAAGAATGATTTTTCGGAAGCTCATAGGCTTATGAGCCCGAATGTGTATATATTTGTGAATTGGTGGTGCGATAATTTAGATTTTATGTCGGTAAATATATCTTCGCTAATTGCTTCAAAAGAAAAAGCATTAATTATTTCAAATGCTGGAAAATTACCTTTTGGAAATTTTGATAAAAAAAGACTATGACCTACATCTTTCAGTATAATTTAATAAATAGTTATTTAGAGTTGCTTTAAAACGTGTTTTCGTATTTTTTTTCGACTGAAAGAAGAAAAACAAGGGAAACTTTAAGAAGCGTAGCTTCTTAAAGTTAGCCCTTGCTAAAGTATTCTAATTCATCTTTAATAAGTTAGTAAAATATATGGTGAATATTTCATTTGGCAATGAAAGACTATATGCATTAGTAATGCCTAAACTCTTTCTGATATCAGCTATCATCTTTTGGCAAAAATTACGGTATTCACTCCAGTCTGAATTTTTTATAAATGCCATACTGTGAACCTGATCTTTTCTAAGCTCATATATGTTAAGATATTTTTCCATTTCATTAAATTCTTGTACGAGAACATTCTGCATATTGTCCTTTGCAGATAAATAGGTGCTTAAAAATAAAAGGGTTGCAAATCCTAATGTGCTATCTTTAGATGGCATTACAAATGGTCTTCTGATGAAATTAGAAATATCACTACAATCTACCTCTAATCCATCAAACTTCCAAAATTTCAAATTAAATTTAGAATGGCAGTACAATTGTAATAGTGATTCTGGATGGGAAATTACTGCTTGCAAGGCATAAAAAGGTTGGTTTTGATCAGCATCAAGCAATCTCATTTCTAATAGTGAAAGAAGATCAGACAACTGTGTTGTATTTGTTTCACAAACAAATTGCTCTACTCTTAATCCTGCGTTTTTAGATTTTTGTTGAAAATAGCTTGAAAGAAGATTTGAAATGTTCAACCAAGGTTTAAGGTGTGCTTTAATGTTATTATTAAAGGGGAGTTCTTTAATGGAGAGTTTAACTATTTTATTTTTAATTTCATCCCAGTCAGATGAATTATTATGAATATCTGACAGATCATGGCATAAACTTGCTAAATCCCTACCGTAGCTATATTTTGAATTATAATCAGCACCTGTCGTGCATTTATTTTGAAAAATATCAGCAATTTTCAAAAAATTATTTTTATCTAAGTAATCTCTTATCTTTTGCGTATCTTCTGATATATTTATCTCCCGAAGAAGAGAACTTCTTATGGGATAAGTGATCATTTTAAAATTTAACTCATTCTGCTTGTTGAAAAGTATATCATACCAATCATGAGATTTTAGAATATTTAAGTTTTTTTCTTCCTCTTGTCCATCAGCAAAATCTATGATTGCTTTACGATAGTAATAGCTGTTATTACTTTCAAACCATTCATGCAGTTTTCTACAAAGGTCATTGGCTTTTGATATGCAAAATGGCTCAAATGATCTACTGTTTATTGTTTCAAGGTCTTGAATTAAACTCTCAACAATAGTGGGAAGTCCTCCCGTCATTTTAAAAAAAGGAATTATAATTTCTTTGTTAAGTTTATTGGATTTGAATAAATTATCAATCTCATTAATATCATAACCTTTCAAAAGTTTATGAATATGCCCTTGACCCCAATCTGACACCAAAAATGGTGTTAACTCTCGATTCTCTTGTTCCCATTTTACTCTAAGCGTATTAATAGAAACTGGTAATTCTACTACAGTTTTTAATGCAAAGTCGTGCTCTAGATTTCTTAGCGTAGTACCAATATCTTCGCCAAGCTTTGAAAGAGCTTCATGAAAGCGTTTTATTATTAGAACTGGATACTCGCCACGCTCGGTAACGAATTCAACAGCACAGTGCAACATTTCTATAGGGTCATTCGTTTTAAGTCTTTCAGTATCGATATTCCATCCTTTGCAAACTGCTTGAGCGAAAGTAAACTCGGTTTTAAAATTAATAGTATCTAAAATCGTTATGTTTATTTTTCGTGCATCCTCCCCTAATAGTTCTTTAATAGAATTCATGTCAACTAATTGTTTAAAGAACAAATATGAATCAGACATGGGCGGTGAAACAATAATATAATTGCTACGTTTCTTTACCCAAGATTTAACTATAGTCTCAGATAACTTTTTAAAATAACTTGGTATCATTTCTCTTCCCCCAAATGATTATTTAATTCTTTCAGCTCTGTATCAATCTCTGCCCAAAATCTATGTGAATTAAATCTAATTGACTCACCTAAAATTGGAATCGCAATGAATAAATTATTACTTGACGAACCTTGATTGTATTTAATTAGTCCCAATTTTATGCATGAGTCAATTCCATCATTTATTTGTTTTTTTGTCAGTTTGTACTCATAAGTAAGTTTGCAATCACTTGAGGTAAGTTTACCTCTCAAAACGGAATGGCCACTTACAGGACTATATAATTCTGCGAGGGTAAATAAAACAGCTCTTGCTATGATACCTTCATCACTTGTTTTTAGAGTTAATGTTGTACGCAAATCATCGGTCCCAGATGCCCCACCTATGCTGTCAAGTTTTGTAATGCCGGTATTTTTATTCAAGAGGGCATATAGTCCATCATTTATATCAGACTCAATAACCTTGCTCTGCCGAATGACTGAGTACGTTGCGCCAGCCAGTAGTTTCATATAATAAGGTATACCGGCACACACCCATAATAGATGCTCTAAGCTTTGTTTGCTTAATTCATACTTACCTCGAATTTTAAGAGGCTCAACAATCTTGCGGGCAGCATTTTCTGCTTCTTTTGTTTTACAGGAGAATGGAGTCAACTCTATATGCTCAATGCTGTTATAGAAAGGTGATGCTGGATTAGTTATGAAAATTTCTTTTGCTGCTGTTGAACCAGCAAAAACAACGCCCACATTTCTACGATTAGAAATCATCTCTCGCATTTGCCATAAAATGGTATTAACGGTTTCCTTGTTTTCTTCACTATCAAAATACATTGATGCGAATTTGTCTACCTCATCGAACAAGAATATTACTCGATTAACAATACCGACATTTTCGATGCGCTCAATTAATAATTCCGCAAGCGAAGACATGAATGTTCCAACGTCAGTTTCATAATCCAGATCTTTCCCAATATCATTGAAATTATTATATAGGCTTCTTAATTCTTTATTAGCAAAGATAGTTCTCAATCTTTTCCATAGCCATTTATTAAAATCAGTAGTGCTTTTAATTTTCTCATCTAAGGTAAAGTAAATTACTATGATATCCCTACCAACTTTATGTGAATATGAATCCAAGATTCTATAAAGCATTGTGGTTTTACCTGAGCGTCTCGGGCTGGTAATCCAAATACTTCTAAGAGTCTTGCTGGTGATTAATGCTTTTTCAATCTTACGCTCATCCTCAATACGAGGCACATATTCATCACCTCGCATTTGTTGTTCAGGGAAATTATCGAAAGCATCTTCTATTTCATCTGGTGTTAGTTTATTAAAACTAATTGTGTTAACTAATTTAATATTTAGCTTAGAACTATATTTATTCTTAATACCAGTGATTGAAATGGAGTCGATATCAATTTCAATGTTAAAGTCCTCCAGATCCTTGATGAGGAGTTCAAAATCAATTGGTATTATACTTTCCTCTAAAAATGGTCCGAGTAATTCATTTTTCAATTTTCCACCGTCAAATCTTAAAGGACCTTTGGGGGGTAATGTAATGATGAGAGTATCAGGGGCATCATTTTTTCGTGGGGTAATGCAGAGACGACCTTTTGCTAATTTCGGCGTCAAAATTTCCAGAGGACCAACTAATTGTAATGATGCTGCATCTTCCATATACACAGGAGCAACTTTTCTAAGTAGATCTACAAATAAAGCATATGGTTTTGATGATAGTGAGTTTTTTAAATCATACAACGGTTGTAAAAGGTCATTATTCTTGTCAACCAACGCCTTTTCTGAAATATCGGCTAATGCTGTTGCTTTACGAGAGTCTAACTCAATAGGAGAAAATGTAAGGCATTTTGCTAAGACATTCTTTGCATGTAAGCTCCAGCATATATACATGAAATATGCACGCAACTCTGCTTGTTTAGGGTCTCCTGAAAAAGATTCCCAAAGTACTTTTAATGTATATGGTGTTGAATTACCTAAACCCAGAAAAACAATATTGAATTCTTCTTCATATTTAATGAATTCATTGATATTATTATGAGCAAACAAAAATGAATCACCCAAACTAACAATTTTAGCTTTTGGTAATATTGAGTCATGTTCAATTTGAGAACAGGCTGACTTAAAGAAATTAAGTAAGTTGTCGAATGCGATTGATTTTATTTTTGCGACATTTAATATTTCCTTTTCAATATTGAGTAAATGGCAGAGATAAGCTTTATGACTCAACTCCAGTCCATTCCCCCCTTCAATTACAAATGCATAACACCATCCAATTAAATATAAACTACTGAGCTCTTGTTTCCCTTCTTCATCTGTTAAAACAAATGGAGATGAATTTAATATTGCTTTCCAATTGTTATCTTTTACAAAACCAATAACCTTTGTGTCGTTTAAAATGTCAACGTTTTGATGTGTAGATGAAATTACAAATGAAACTAATGTTTGTCTTATCTTTTTTAGACGATTATTTATTTTTTCTACTGCATTAACTTCTATCAAATCTGTTGTTCTTGAGTTAACTTGGTCTTCGTTAAATATAACCGTATTTTCAACTTCAGTACTTTCTGTAATTATTACCAATCCAGCTGTAGTAAAAGCTGAATAAATATCATGGATGCTATACTCACCCTGTGAAGGCAAAGAAGACCACAAATCTGAGGTTTCAAGCATCAATTCATTGAATCTTGAATTTTTATCCAAAGTATCTGATTTAATTAAGTTAGATAAAAATGTTTCTGCGAGTAGTCTCAGTTTTGAATAATATGAAGGTAATAATGTTTTTGATCTGGATAATTCTAATACCAATGGATCTATTGCTTGCTGCCAAGCAAAAGATATCATCTGAGATTGTTGCTCATGAGGGTAAGGGATTTTGTTATAGTAAAATTCAATGCTTTCATCAATGATTTTAATCAAGCGTGTGTCATTAATCTCAGATTTCTTTAGACGTTGAAGTTGGATTATATGCTGGATGCATTGCTTCATATCATCCATTAGTTGAGTGTGTATTGCCTCCAATTTTTTGATATCGTTTATAGATGTGTTCGATCCGGTAATGATGCTTACCCTTCGTTGTAATTCTTTAACTTTAACTTGTTCAACAGCTTCTTTCTTGAATGTTTCTATAATGATGAGCAATTCAGTTATAAACTGATTCAATTCATACCACTTTTGCTGCTCGTATAAATCTTCAACCTTTTTCAGCTCGCTACTATACAATGACCTCTCGGTTGAAGGCATCTTTAATATGCTGTCAGTTATTTCAGATATTCTTGCTTTAAATAGTTCACTTTTTTCTTCTATTCTTTTTTCAATTGTTCTCTCCAGTTCTAAACTTATCTCATCACCCTTTATTTCAGTTAGCAATTTTGTATAGCCTTCCAGAATATCGTGCTCAAGGTATTCTTTTGCTATATCGGTAGGTGTGTAATTTTCGATTGTATTTGTAAGGGTGTCATAGAACAGATCATCATTGCTTATAGTTTCACCTTTTACTGATTTTATAAAAGAGCGAACAAACTGAGCTGGAATTAAATCTGATGATATGTTTACCTCATTGCCAGAGAGATTTTTTAATATTGTATAGTTTGAAGTATCTTTTTCAAAACTGTCTAAGTTATTAAGCCAGAAGTGAAACGGCTTTGAATCAGCACTTTGCTCATTTAAAAGATTTTTAAGCAATTCCACGAAGTTGTCTTTTTTGTTTTCAACAATAAAGTTGTTGTTATCCTCAATGTAATTCTCTATTTCTTCTATTTTTGACCTTACGGTGTTTTTAATATTCTTATTGTATTCAGAGTTTTTCTTGAGATGTTCTGGAATATTAACTTTCCAAGTGGATAGCTTGGAGTCTAAATCTAAGACTGAAACCATGTTATTAAATGAGTCAACAAACTTATTTAAATCTTTCTCTTTGATATATTTTAATAATGGTGCAAAAAGATCATTGTATGCTTCACTCCAAATGTGTGCATATGTTGTGCGTCCTCCTTTTTTATAGAATGTTAATATGTTAAGGAGGTCTGAAATGTATTTTTCAGATATTTTTGAATCTGTTTCTTTTATGGAAAGGCTACTCATTTTTCTGATCAAGAATGAATAACCATTCTTTAATGTTTGTGTCGTATATAAATTGGATATTTCATTTAAAAAATTAGAAAGTGATCTGTTAGTGTTGCTTTTAAATTCCAAAAAAGATCTTGAATTTAGAAGTAAGTGTTTGTTTGGGATTGAAACTTTAGGGTGTAGTACTAAATGAATATGTGCAAGAGTGATTATTGGCTTGAGTACGTTGTGCTTATTAATTAACAAGTCTATTAGTTGTGTTGGCAGGAAATTGATGAGGGTGATTACTGCTTTAAGCTGATTGATGCTTATTTCATTTGAGTTTTTCTCTATTAATTCGCTCAATTCTCTAACATTAGAATGCCCAACTTTAACGGCGGCTAATGATAACATATCATCGATTTCGTTTTTAGCTTTCTTATATAAGAAAATGCTTTGTAAGTCTTGATCTATTTCGTTTCTAAAGTAATCTGAGGTTAATTCTAAGTCCTTAACATGTTCTTTTATTTTTTGTGTTAATTTAGTTAAGGCTGAAATTCCTTTTTCGAGATGGCTTATTTTTATAAGAGCGGAGTTACAAACTTGTTCTAAATCATGAATGGATGATAGGGATTTCTCAATCTCATCAAGGTAAATTTCTTTTGCATAAGGAGAGAGTTTTATATTAACTAAAGATATGAATATGTTTTTTGTTTTCTCTTCGAGTTGCTCGAATTCTATTATTAGCTCAGGTATCCCATTTACATTTTTGAAATTAGGTAAAATCAACGTAAATTCGCACCCTAATATTTTCAAACATGGAGACACGAATTCAAATATTTCTTCTTGAAATTTATTTAGTACATTATTAATTATTGAAAATTCATTTTGTACTGTTATCAAATTAATATTAATTTGATCGATATTTGCTTCGCAGTTATTGCTCGAAAGTATGGATGATGATTTCGTCGTTATTAATTGAATGGAACTTTTTATCTTCGCATGACTACTGTTTAATTGTTTCCTTATCAGACAGAAACTTTCATGCATTGGATTATTAATTTCTGGTTTTTTTTCTGTTATCTGTAGATTTGTTTCTATTATTTTGTCATTAGTGATATTCACTTTTACTTCTGGAAGAGAAGAAATTACCCAGTCGTTCGGGAGCAAGCTATCTATTACAGTTGTGGCATTAATTTTTTTTAATTCTTGTAGTATTGCACTTTTGAAATTAACTAACCTTTTATCATTTGATCCAGTTAAAACTGCGTATTCAGCCTTTTCAATTAACGTCCATAGAAACAGAGGTCCAATATCCTCTTCTTGTAAAGCTTTCTCGATTAAGATATCAATCTTATCCAACTTTGGAAAATATTTTTGATGTTCTTTAGATTTTGATTTTACTATATCAAATAATTCTGAAAAATAATTGGAGCTGATCTCAAATTTTGCGTTTTTATTGATTAAGTATTTTGAGGTAAGCGAATTGAATGGTGCTATAGCACATTTATTGGGATTGCTTTCGAAGAGATCTATCCATCTCCTTCTAAAATCTCCTTCAATCACTTTTGATGCAAGTGTAATAATAATATCTTCTTGTTTTGAATTTTTTTCAAAACTCATTTGTTTGAACAAGAGTTTTATTTTTTTTGATGGTGTTTGCTCTATTTGAATTATATTTTTTATAAGTTCGTTATTAACGCTTGATTTACCATCTTTGCTAAATAATTTGGGGAGGTTATTTAGCGGCATAATATGGCTCATTAGTTTATCCTTCTACTCTTCAAGATAAATTTTGATTAGGTATGTCGAAATTTATGCTATCCCTCATCATATCTCCTTTCTATCATTTTTTTTCAACTGTGTCAAAGAGTGTTTTAATGTAATTTTTTGTGTTTACTTGCCTAATGCTTTGCTCAATCGTTTAAGTTCAATGATAAATTTTTTGATATTAATTTTATATACTTACCAAAAATTAGACCGTCATAATTTATATGGGCCTATGTACTCATTCAATTTCATAGCTTTGAATTATGATTTTACCTTTGCACTTAGGAGATGTTTTCAATTGATAGAAACTTCGGTCTACATATTGGTATTCGACATCTGGCGCAGCAACCTTAGCTATTCATTATCCATGCTGTCAGTTAAATGCAAATTATAGCCATAGTTGAGCCCTATCAATCAAAAGGAATTTCATAGCAATCATATAATTGCATTTAAACTTATATGTACCTGCGAAGCAAGAGAATCCATAGCTCATCAAAAAGTTGCCGATACAGCGCTTAAGCACGTAGATTTTCAGGATACTACAAGAATACTAAAGGTGAGTTCTAATACTGTCATCCCCGACTCTCCATGCTTGCGAGATCGCTGACCTGAGAACTGTACGAGCTACAGTGTAAAGCTAGGCTGCACTTGCTTTGGTATGCATATAATGCATCCACGAGTGGCGTGAGGGCACAAAGTTTGTCCTTCGGCATGATGAAACTTGCCATGATTTCTCAGCGTTTCTTACTCCTTCACATTAAGATGCTAACCCGTGATGAATATGTAATTTGCAAGAGAGGCTCTAAAAGTGAAATATCTAGCCGCCAAGAATTTTTCAGCCTATCGAACTTAGCAACTTGAGGCTCCGTACCCAACCTGCAAACGCTCCGCTTCTCCCACCGCATTGAGGACCACGAAACTACAAACATAAGAAAATCTAACTCCGACTATCTCAACATTTTTTAATTTCGTTAACTATATCTCAATGCCCTTTTTGTGAGTATTTTGTAGCTCATACGTATACCTTTATTTAAAATATATTATTTATCTCATATAGAACAATGCGTTAACCAAAAAACAAATGTACTGCTGCATCATCGGCGTGTGGGCGTCGAGATTGTCAATTGTGCTCATGGGGTGTTATCCAGATCCCTGATTTGAAATGGCTGCGATTTTGTAGTTGTCGTCGTTATCACATGGATGAGACATAATAACGGAGATGGGCAGGTGAGGGAAACCGACGAAAGCGCGCGGCGCGATCCGGATTCCAGTTGCAGAGGGGGCGGGGTACCGTCACAGTAATTGAACCGCCGCCACGCGATCGTCTTCATACATTACGTTCGCCGTCGATGTTGTTCTGCCTTCTGGCCGTAGACCTCGTTACGACAACGGCTTGTGGTTGCTAGTCGTAAAGCCATTTACCTGCTTTTGCTGATTCGGCAAACATTTTGATAGTTAAAGGTTTACGCGTTTTTTCTACATCTTCTCGTTTTACTTTAAACCACCGAGTTAGCATTGGAGTATTCTCCCAAGGGAAATAACACGACCATTTAACACTGGAAAGATCAACATTAAATTTTTGTTCAAATTTATTTAAAGCGTCATGCAGATCGTCGCCGGGAGCATCAAATAAGTCATAATCAAGTTCCAATGGGATTTCTTTCCAATTTTTATCTAAACGGGTTGAGATCTCATCTTTAAACAAGTCTAAAACCTGATCTTGAATGCTTTTCATTAAAAGGATGTCCATTGTATACGGTCTTTGGGGCGAGCTATTAGGTTGTATTTTTCCTGAGTTTTTCTTGAAACTTGATAAATTGAGTTTACAAGTCCTATCCAACCTAACCACGGAACATAACGGGCGATAACAGCAGCAAGACTATTCGTTTTTCTCATTCTTACACCAACGGGTGTAGGAACCCTAATACCAAATGGAGTTTTTGCATTTCTCAGAAGCATCCTTCCATATTTAGAAACAACACTTGTTCCTTTTATTGCCTCTCCTGGCTTTGTTCTGGTTTTTAGCCAAGGTTGCCCGGCGAGGATAGCGGCACCAGATTCAATACCAATGCCAAGTTCGTCACAAAATTGTTCAAGAAAAATGACATCAAAAAGTTCACCAGCCGAAAGATTGGATAGTCCGTGATAGAAATAGGTTCCATTTAGTTCTTCTGTCGTATCCATTTGCTCATCTATTATGCTGTTTGTCTTTCATTCCAGGCATCGGTGAAAATTATATTTCCGTCACAATGTTTCCAGGTGATCTTCTCATATCTAAGTTCGACAGATTCAAGATGGTTGTTGTTCTTGTCTTCTGGGGAAGCCATTGTAGGAGATATTGATACGATTCGGACGCCTTCAAGTAGCATATTGAAGTATTCCACTTCTTGACCAGCATCGCTGATTTTATACCATTTGATTTCAGCAGATTTCAGGTTCTGACCAGTAGCTACTGCTTTGTAGAGGTATGGACTGGAATAGTCGAATTCTTTAACGATGATCATTGGTGAGTGCTGACGAGTGCCGGTAGGCTTGCCAGTGGCATTATCAGTGGGAATGGAGAGATTGTGATGAAACCCTTTAAATTCGATGCTGAACTCCCTGTCTGCAACATCACAACCACCTTTGATTAGTGCCCCACCGTCGTCGTATATCCACATATTACCTGGAATAGCCATGCTTCTTCTTCCCTCTATTATCATTAGAAAGAAAACAGTGTATCGAGTTGATTAAGCGCAGTAAATAATCAATGTGTCGTTTTTGGATTAATACGGGAAATATCTTCTCTGTAATGATGGTTTATATTTAAAAATAGCTGTCGTAAATATTTCATTGGGTTATTACGCCATTGGTATAGATTTTAAATATAAATGACCCTCAATAATATAATGCAGGCAATTATTGCCAGAAAGCGTAAGCGCGGCGCGATCCGGATTCCAGTTGCGCCGCGCGGGGATTATGGCGCCAGATAAACCTGGGGGGCCGCGTTGTCCGGGTGCTGGACGAGGCGGACATCCGCCCCGTACCAGCGATGGATAACCGGCTGCTGGATCACCTCCTGCGGCGTGCCCTGGGCGACCAGATTTCCCTGGTGGAGCAGCAGAATGCGGTCGGCCCACAGGGCGGCGAGGTTAAGGTCATGCAGCACCACGCAGACATGCAGTTGCCCGCCGGCGGTGAGCCGTTTGAGCAAACGCAGCAGGTGCTGCTGATAGTAAAGATCCAGCGCCGAGGTGGGCTCATCAAGAAACAGCCAGCCCTGCGGCGCGCCGTCGCGCCACAGCTGCGCCAGACAGCGGGCCAGCTGCACCCGCTGCTGCTCGCCGCCGGAGAGGCCGGGATAGCGGCGACCGGCAAGGCCATCGCAGCCGGTGACGGCCATCACCGCCGCCAGCACCGCCGGATCTGCCGTCGCGCCCCACGGTGCGCGTCCCATGGCAATGACCGTTTCCACCGTCCAGTCGGCCTGCAGGGCCGTTCGCTGCAGCATGACCGCCCGCCGGCGCGACAGCGCCTCGGGGGACCAGGCCTCCAGCGGCTTGCCTGCAAGACGGCGGGTGCCGCTGTCCGGAGTCAGATAGCCGGTCAACAGCCGCAGCAGAGTGGATTTCCCGGCGCCGTTCGGCCCGATAAGCGCCGTCATCTCGCCGCCGCGCAGCGCGACGGAGACGTTGTCGATGATCTGCCGCTGGCCGAGGCGAAGCGCCAGCCCCTGGGCGCAGTATTCATTAACCATGTCTGGAGTTCTCCCGACGAAAGACCAGCCACAGAAACCAGGGGGCGCCCAGCAGGCTGGTGAGCAGACCGACCGGTATCTCCGCCGGCGCCGCCACGGTGCGGGCCAGGGTGTCGGCCAGCAGAAGCAGGATCGCGCCGGCCAGCAGCGAGCCGGGGATCAGTCCGCGATGGTCCGGTCCCAGCCACAGGCGCATCAGGTGCGGCACCACCAGGCCGATAAAGCCGATGACTCCGCTGATGGCCACCGCGGCGGCCACCAGCACCGCGCTGCACAGCAGCAGCCAGCGCTGTAGCGCCTGCACGTTGACCCCGAGATAGTGTGCCTCTTCATCGCCAAGCTGCAGCAGATTGAGGCGGGACGCCATCCACCACACCGCCAGCGCCGCCGGGATAATCAAGGTCGCGGCCACCAGCAGCGTCGGCCATTCGGCCTGGCCCAGACTGCCCATTCCCCACAGCGACAGCTGGCGCAGCTGGGCGTCATTGCTCAGCCAGGACAGGACGCCGACCAGCGCGCCGCACAGCGCGTTGATGGCGATCCCCACCAGCAGCAGGCGCGACAGCGAACCCTCCTCCGCCCGGCTGAGGATGAAAATCACCACCATCACCGCCAGGCTGCCAATAAACGCCGCCAGCATCGGCATGTACAGGGCGATCAGCCCCGTAGCGGAGAACGGAAGCACCAGCCAGCTGGCCACCGCCAGCGCGGCGCCGCTGCTGATGCCCAGCAGGCCCGGGTCGGCAAGCGGGTTGCGAAACAGCCCCTGCATCACGCAACCGGAGAGGGCCAGCGCCGCGCCCACCAGCAGGGCCAGCAGCACCCGCGGCAGACGGATACTCAGCCAGATGTGGCGCAGCATCTCATCCCCGGAAGGCAGCAAGTTGACCAGCGGCAAGCGCATGGCGCCGAGGGTGGTGGCAAACAGTGTCAGGAAGACCAGCAGCAGCGTCATCAACAGCAAACGGCGGGCGAGGGCAGGGCGCATCAGGGCAACTGCTCCGCTTTGTTTCGCAGCGCGATTATCGCCTGCGGTGTGCGCGGCCCGAAGCCCAGCAGGGCCATGTCGTCGATCGTCAGCAGCTGTTTATGACGCCCCGCCGGGGTCTGTGCCAGGCCGGGCAGTTTCCACAGCCCGGCTTCGCCGCCCATCCCTTTGAGACCATCGGCGGAGATCACCACCAGATCCGCCTGGCTGGCGGCGACTCCTTCCTGCGACATGGCGCGATAGTGGTCGAAGCCCTGCATCGCGTTCTGCAGCCCGGCGGCGCGAATGGCGCCATCGGCCGCGGTGTGCTGTCCGGCCACCAGGGTATTCATTCCGCCGTGGCTGAGAATAAACAGCACCCGCTTAGCAACCGGCTGCGTGGGAATGGCGGCGATCTGTTGCTGAAGCTGCTGGCGCAGCGCGTCGCCTGCCGCCGTTTTGCCTAACGCTTCGGCAATGACAGCCACTTTGTTATCGATCGCGGACAGACTTTCGCCGCCCGGCACGTTAACCACCTTCACCCCGCTCGCCTGTACTTTGTGTAAGACCAGCGAGGGCTGCGCCTGGGCGCTCGCTAATACCAGCTGCGGGCGTAACGCGAGGATCCCCTCGGCGTTCAGCTGTCGCAGGTAGCCGACGTCCGGCAGCTTTTGCACCGCCGGGGGCCAGCTGCTGGTGCTGTCCCGCGCCACCAGGCTCTGTTCCGCGTCAAGGGCATAGACGATCTCAGTGACATCTCCGCCGAGGGTGACGAGCCGCTCAACGGCAGCGTGGCTCAGCAGCGGGAAAGCGATGAAGAGCAGTAACCAGCGCATCATGCGGGCAGTCCTTCACGGGTCAGACGATCTACCTGCTGGCGCCATTGTGCCTGCTCGGGGTGGCCTTCGCTGCGCTGGCCATAGAGCTGGGCAATCTGGGTGCCGTCTTTGGCGAACAGTTCGACGCTGGTGACGTGTCCATCTGAGGTCGGTTTACGGGTCACCCACACTTCATCGAGGCTCTCTTCGCGCAGATGCAGGGTAAAGGTGGTATTGAAGATATTCAGCCAGCCGCGCATGGGGGCCAGCTTTTCCAGGGCGCCGGTGAAGATCTGCACGCAGCCGCGATTGCCGACGAAAATCATGATTTCATTGCCCTCCTGGCGCACCGTCTCCAGCAGCGGCGGCAGCGCATGGCGATCCACGCGGCAGGCGAGGTCGTCGCTCACCAGACGGAAAGCCTGCTGGCGGGAAAGCTGATATTTACGCAGCAGACCGAAGAACTGGTGAACGTCGGTCATCGTGCGCCAGTCGTTCTCCAGGGCGGCGCCGTCGGCGGTATCGGCATATTTCACCGGCTCCAGCGGGCGCAGGGCCAGCGGTGCGGGCGCCGCTACCCGATGTTCCGCGATCAGGGTGTCCCAGGCCGCCATGTCGGTCTGCGCGGTCGCATAGACTTTCAGCAGGGCGTCGCCGTGGTGGTCGAAAAACTGGATGCTCTGACGGCCATTATCGTTCAGATGGAAGGCGCTGGCCCACTGGCTGAGGAACAGACGCAGGTCGAGCGCGCGCGGATTCAGCACCAGCCCGGCGTGGCCGCTGAGGTGCTGGTGCGTGAACTGGCCCACCTGCTCATGCACGGCATACTCGTTGCGGCAGATGCATTTGGTTTCGCCGACGCGCTCCAGGGCGGCAATCAGCGTCCGGGCGTCATCGCTCAGGCGCACGGCATCATGGCCGAGGCGGGCGGCGGTCAGCTCGGCTTCGCTGATCCCCATTTCCGCGGCGATATCGCGGGCATATTTCGCGGTACTGGCCGCTTTGGTGGCCTGGTAGCGCTGCCACAGGTCAGGGTGTGCATTTGGCATAATCATATCCTTCTCGACGATGAATATCCCCGGCCGGCGGGCCGGGGGCAGGTGCGTTATTATTCGGGCAATCAGAAGTCGACGTTGACGCCCAGTTGCCAGGTGCGGCCCGGCATCACCGCCAGCGCTTTATCGTTGGCGTCCTGGTTGGTGCCGGTCTCGATATTGCGGCTGCTCAGGTAATCCCAGTATTTACGATCGGTGAGGTTGTAGACCCCGCCATTGAGGCGCACGTTTTTCGCCACCTGCCAGTACGCGGTCCAGTCCAGCATGCCGTAGCCCGGCACGCGCATATAGTCGCTGCTGGCATCGGTGATGGCGGACCCGCTGTTGCTGTAGCTTTCTCGGTTGGTGGTGGTCGCCTGTTTCCCTTTGACAAAGGTCGCCGTCAGGGCGGTGCCGTAGCGTTTCGCCGGATCGTCCCACGCCACGCCGACGATGGCTTTCATCGGCGCCACGCTGTCGAGGTCGACGTATTTATCGCCGCTGTAGCTGGATTTCGATTTCCCTTCGCTATAGCCGAGGGCGAGGGTGGTGCTCAGGCCGTTCACCTGCTCAAACCAGGTGCCAAAGTTAAATTTGGTGCTGATCTCACCGCCGTAGATATAGGCTTTATCGCGGTTTTCCGCCTGATAAATGGTGTAGATGTTCGACGGCACATTCGTGAACTGGCCCGGATTATTGGCGCGGGTATAGCGCGTATAGGCGATAAAGTTCTTATAGCTGTTGTAGAACAGCGCCGTGCGCACGGTGATGCCTTCGGTGACTTCCCCTTTCAGCCCCCACTCGAGATTATCGCTGGTTTCCGTCTTCAGATCGGTATTGCCGATCAGGGCATATTGCTGGCTACCGGCGTAGCTGGAGCCGAGGTTCCAGGAGCCATACAGCTGGCTGGCGTTGGGGAACTGCGCGCCGCGCTGGTACTGCAGGTAGGTCATCAGGCGCGGGGTGAGGTCGTACTGGAAGGTCAACGACGGCAGAACCTGGGTATCGCTGTTTTTGCCGTACAGATTCGCCACCGACGATTCGGTCAGTACGCTGCTGTTGGCGGCAAGGTCGGACAGATTTTCCGGCTTAGTCGATTGATGCACCACGCGCACGCCGGGAATAATGGCGAAGTTGTGGCTATCAAGGTCGAAGTTGATCTTATCCTGGACAAAGCCGCCGAGAGTGTAGCTGCGGCTGTCTGCCTCCGGCTGCATGATCTCGCTGTAAACGCTGGGGATCGGCGACTGGCTGAACGGCCGCTGGGTTTTGCTGGTGCTGGCGTTGAAGCCAGCGCTCAGATCGTGGCGGCCCAGGGTTTTCGCCAGCGCGGTCTGCAGGCCCCAGGTGTCGGTGTCGTAGTTGGAGTTCACCGTCTGCATGCGGCGGGTGACGCTGTCCGGCATATAAGTCCAGTCATGGGCTTCAGTATGCTGGTAGTAGATTTTCGTGGAGACGCTGTCGAGGTAGTCGTTCATCGGCGTCCAGTCATCCTTCAGGCTCAGGCCCCAGCGCCGGGTCTGGCTGGTCTGGTTGGCGGTGCCGATGGTGCTGTTGCCACTGGAGTCCCAGGTATCGTAGTGGGTGTGGTTGGTTTTATGGTAATAGTCGAAGGTGCTGGTCAGCTTGTGCTCATCGTTAGGTTGCCAGATCCCGGAGGCCAGAAAAGCATCGGAATGCCAGTTCGCCGGGTAGGCGTCGACGGTGCCGCTGTTGTTTTCAGTTTCCTGGCCATCACGGCGGCTGTAGACCAAAATTCCGCGCAGGAACTCATCGCCGCCGGCGACGGTCACCCCGTTGTGCCAGCTGCGATCCGCAGAGTCGTAACCGCTGCGGTAGCCGAAGGCGCTGGTCTTGCCCGGGCGCAGGTAATCATCCGCCGATTTCGGGCGGAAGGAGACATTTCCCCCGATAGCGCTGTTGGCCGTTTCCGTCGAGGTGGCGCCGGACTGAATATCCACACTGCCATACATATACGGGTCGATATAATCGCGGCCGATGCCGAAGGTGTTGAGCCCGGCGCGACCGACGTAGCCGCGGCCGGTGGCGTTGGGTTGGGCAATACCGTCCACGTCGATGCCGACGCGGTTGCTCTCCATGCCGCGGATGTTGTAGCCGGTGTAGCCTCCGCGGTCGAAGCCGCTTTTGCCGTTGCCGGAGCCGCCGCTGGCCCCGGTGGCGCTGATGAGCGGCTCATAGCGCATGATAGAGCCAAAATCGTTAGCGCCTTTATCCTCCAGCTCCTGGGCGCTGATGCTGTGCTCACTACCGGCTTTCTGCACCGGTGCGGGGGCGGTGACGGTCATTTGTTCCGAGGTGTCATCCACCGCCTCGCCGCTAACGGCGGAAGTGTCTGCTGCGATGGCAGAAGTCTGATAAATTGCTGCAAGCAAAGAGGTCACCAGCAGGCGTTTTTTACACCATGCTGCTGACGGAGTCGATTTGTACATAGTCGCCACGCCTTGATCGTTATTAGTATCGGCTCACGCGTTACTTCCAGAGTTGCAGGTTGCTCCGTCTTTTCCGTTGCGGATGGGATCTTACTCCATTTGTTGATTGCGAATGGTAATGATAGGCATTATCGTTTGCAACAAAATAATCATGTGTTCTTCATTTAAACTGCACTTTGTTTACAATTTGCCCTTTCAGACTTAGCGAGACGACGATGAACTCAAAAGCGGCCATCACCATCACCTACTGTTCCCAGTGCAACTGGATGCTGCGCGCCAGCTGGATGGCGCAGGAGCTGTTACATACCTTCAGCACCGACATCGCCTCAGTGACGCTGGTGCCGGGGACCGGCGGGATCTTCACGATCGATGTCGGCGGTCAGCAGATCTGGGAGCGCAAGCAGGATGGCGGTTTTCCGGATGCGGCCGAGCTGAAACGCCGGGTGCGCGATGTCTGTTTCCCGGAGAAGCCGCTGGGCCATGTGGATAAAGATGAGCAGAAAGGGTGACAACCCCCTCCGGGCGACAAGCGCCCGGAGGAGAAGCCGTTAGCGGGCTAACTGCACGTCAACCAGCACGCTTTGTCGGCGGGTGCGTATGAGGGTGACCGCTTCTTCCAGCACGCCGGGGAGATCCTCGGCCCGGGAAACCGACAGGGCCGCCGCGCGGCTGGAGGCGGCGATCGCGGCGAAATCCGGCGAGGTGGTAAAGGCGGTGGCCGGAATGGTCTCCGCGCGGGCTGCGTAGCCGTCCGGGTAGAGCGCTTTGGTGCCGCCCGCGACGGCGCCCCATCCGCCGTTATTTCCGACCACGACGAGGACAGGGAGCTTCATTACCTCCGCAATATGGTGGCAGACCGCAGGGTTGGCGAACAGGTACGACCCGTCGCCGACGGCGGCAATAATCAGCTCTTCCCGGCGCGCAAGCTGCAGCCCCAGCGCGATAGGCAGGGCTTCGCCCAGGCCGCCGGCCAGCGCTTCCTGGTAATAGCTCTCGGCATGGATCAGTCCGGCAAACTGCGGCAGCGTGGTCAGTTCAGAAACGATCCGGCCACGGTGTTGATTCGCCAGATGACCGAGGCAGTAGCTGAGCCAGGGTTTGGTAATGGCCCCGGTCTGGCTGGCATGGAGAAGCGCGTCGCGCTGGTTTTTCTGTTGCTGGATGCGGTTCTGCGTATATGCCGCCCGCTCCGCCACATGTTGCTGGCGGGCGGCCTGCAGCGGGCGCAGCGCCTCTTCCAGCAGGCTGAAGACTTCATCGGTCTCGCCCGCCAGGTTGATGTCCGCGCGATAGCCACGTACCGGGTAGCGGGAGAAGAGCGGATCGGGGCCCATCTGGATCACGGTGCAGTCCTGGCGACAGTCGCCCTCGGCGAGCATCCATGGCGCCTGCGAGTCGACCACCAGAATCACATCGGCGTCGGCGAGCCAGGCGCTGGGATCAGCCCCGGCGAGCAGTGGGTTATCGGCGCTCAGGGTCACCTCGGTACCCCAGTATTCCACCAATGGGATCGCCCATTCGCGCACCAGGCTATTAAGTCGCGCAAAGCCACCCGCCGTTCGGGCGCCGCGCTGGGCGAAGATGACGGGATGTCTGGCGCAGGCGATTGCCTCGGCGGCCCGGGCGATATCTTCCCGGACTGGCGCATAGCGGACCGGCTGCTGCGAAGGACCGGCCTGCAGCGCGGCCTCATCAATGGCAAAGGTCTCGCACAATGGCTCGCGCGGTAAGCTCAGGTAGACCGGACCTTTCGGCAGGGAGCTGGCAATCGCCCAGGCCCGGTCAACATGCTCGCCGATCTGATCGGCCAGCCGCAGTTCAAAATCCCACTTCACGGATTCACGGATCAGCGCCGCCTGGTCGCGCATCTCCTGGCCGTAGCCAATCGGCGTATTGCGGCAGCCGAAGTGGGAATGTTCGCTAATCGGCGTGCGACCGCCAAAAATCAGCACCGGGATATTGCTGTTCGCCAGATTGATGACACCGCAGGCGGCGTTGGCTAACCCGACGTTGGTGTGAACCATCACCGCCTGCACCTTGCCAGTGCCGAGGTAGTAGCCGTGCGCCATGCCGATGGCGGCGTTTTCATGCGGGCAGATCACCAGCTCGGGTACCTTTTGCCCGGTCGCCCGGGCCTTTGCCCAGGCTTCAATAACTGGCGGATAATCGGTGCCCGAGTTAATAAAAATATATGCCACGTCCAGCGCCTGTAGCCGATGCAGTAACAGTTCAGCAGCCGATAATGTGATAGAGGCCATATTCTCTCCGTATTCACGCGGTGTCATCGCGGTAATTAAAAGGTTAAGAAAATAAATCCGCCCATCGTAATGATGGAGGCAATAATACTCAGCGCCATCGTCGAGGCCATTTCCTGCTCGCCGGTTTTATACTGCATGGCAATAATTATCGCGATGGAGCCTACCGGGATAGCCATCGTCAATACGACTTCCTTTATTTGCTCCATGCTGAAGCCCATTTTTAATAACAGGAGATAGCAGGCGCCGGGCACCAAAATATTGCGGGCGATAACGGTGATAATGGTAGCGGTGGTGATAACAATGCTGCGTGTATAGAGCACGATCCCGGCGGCAAACAGCGCCAGCCCGCCAGAGGCTTTACCCAGCAGACCCAGCGACATCGAGATAGTCTGCGGAATATGGATATCCGCCAGCACGATGATCAGGGCGATCACCGGTGACCAGACCACAGGTTGTTTAATGGCGTTTATCACCCGTGTGCCAAAGGAGATATGCTGGTTTTTATCGCCAGTGGCGACCGACATCAGAATCATCACCAGCGGCAGCTGGAAGACATTTTGCGTGATGCTGGACACCGTGATCAGCGACGCGCTGACGGTGCCAAATAAAAAGGCCAGCACCGAGGTGCCGATGAAAGGAACCGCCGGCGAGCCGATGGCCAGCGCCTGCAGCGTACTGAGGGCGAGGTCGCGTCGGAACAGATAGCGGGCGACCAGTAAGGGAATGACGAAGCTCAGAATCAGCGCGAGGATAATGGCCACCGCAACCGGGCCCATGGTCATGACGATGTGTCGCGGCGTCATCACCATATTGCTGAAAATACTTAGCGGTAATGCATAGAGCATCACAATTTTATTGATGTCTCCTGCCTGCTGCCAGTTAAAGTCTTTTCGTTTACCGCTAATATAGCCGATGATGACGGTAATGATGACCGGTAATATAGCGCCTGAAATTAATAGAATATTGTTCTGTGTCATGGTGATATATTCTCGTTATAAATTATCTTCGGGTCCGCAATTCGTTTTTGCCGTGCGCGATGAGGTTAATAAATCCGTTTTTCCTGATGCGCGGTAGCTATTTTTGAGCGTATTGATAGCGACATTTATTCGCTAAAACAGGCCGCAAGGGAAATGTAAAAACCGTTTGTTCAATGAGTAAATATCATGCCAATGAAATTTAAGCAGATTCAGGCTTTTATTACTGTCGCTCACGAAGGCAATATGACCCTGGCCGCGGAGAAGATGGGGATCACTCAGTCGGGACTGAGCCGGCTGTTATTGAGCCTGGAAGCGGACCTGAGCGCGACCTTATTCGAAAGACACAAACACGGTATGGCGTTGAGCGAATATGGCAGCGCCTTTTTACCCTATGCGCTGACGATGCTGAATACCGAACAAAAGGCCCGCGAGGAGATTGCGCTCATCCGCGGCGCCGGGAAAGGTATCCTGCGGATTGGCTGTGTTTCCAGCCTGCTGACCAGCCATTTCATCGATAAGCTGGCAGCTTTCCATCAGCGACATCCCCGGATCCATCTGCGGATCGTCGACCGCATTGACTCCGAGCTCTTTAAACTCCTGCGGATGCACGACATCGATATCGCCCTCTGCGGCCCCTTACCGCATGATGAGAAAATCGTGGTGCGCGGTAAAATTAACTGGCAGGACCGGATCTGCATCGTCGCCAGGCAGTACCACCCGCTACATCAGGCGGCGAACTTATCCCTCGAGGAGATGCTGGACTATCCGTGGATCATGCCGCCGCCGTTAAGTACCCCGATGAACATCCTTGAGGATATCTTTCGTGCCCATCAGCTACCCTGTCCGCAGCCGGTGATTGAGTGCGCGTCCTCCTCGGCCATTAAGGCCTTTCTGTGCGAGAGCGATCTGTTAACGTCGATGCCGGCCCCGGTTTACCGGCACGAGGAAGCGCTGGGCCTGCTGCGTCCGTTCGAACTCGAGGGCAGCGTTTTTATCCGCGATTTCTATGCCTATAGCCATTTCGGGGTTCTGTCCGGGGCAGCCCTGCAGTTGATCCAGCATCTCAAGCAGTGAGGCTGGTCGGGCACGAACGTTAAGGTGTATAATATATGCATCTTAATAACAGGCGAAAGGCGGGGAGATGGGGAAGCGTATCGAACGGGAAAAGATGACGATTCAGCGGATGATTGCCCTCTACCAGCGGCGCTGTCCCGGGGCGCTGGCCGATAATGCGCACTATCAGGCGCTGAACGCCTACGCCGACAAGCGCCTTGATAAGTGCGTGTTTGGCGAGAATAAACCAGCCTGCAAGCAGTGTCCGGTGCATTGCTACCAGCCGGCGAAGCGCGAAGAGATGAAGCAGATTATGCGCTGGGCCGGGCCGCGAATGCTCTGGCGCCACCCGATCCTCACTATTCGCCATCTGCTGGACGACAGGCGCCCGGTGCCGGCGCTACCGGAAAAATACCGACCGAAAAAATAGCGGCCTTTCCCTGGTCAGCGCGGCGCGTAGCCGGGCGACAAGTCGGCCCCGGTAAGGCATTAGCCGCCACCGGGGATGGTTGCTGAAGCCCTCTGTTTCTGACTATCGCGGATCGTGCTTGCCACAAAGGCGACCACAAACAGCGCGGAAAACAGCACCACGATAGTCGGCGCCGGCGCGCTGTCGAGATAAAACGCCAGCCACACCCCTCCCGCCGAGCAGCCGATGGCCACCGCTACCGCCAGCAGCAGGGCGTGGATAAAGCGCCGCACCAGCAGGAGCGCGATCGCCCCGGGAGCAATCAGCAGCGAAATCGACAGAATAATCCCCACCGACTGCAGCGTCGCGACGATGGTCAGGGCGATCATGCACAGCAGGCCGTAGTGCAATAGCCCGCCGCGCAGGCCGCTGGCTTTGGCCTGCGTCGGGTCAAAGGCGTGCAGCAAAAAATCCCGCCATTTGAGACCGATAATCAGCGCAATCACCAGCGCGATAGCCGCCGTTTGTCCAATATCGCGAAGGGATATCCCCAGCATGTCGCCGAACAGGATATGGTCGAGATGAACATCGGACTGGATCGCTACATACAGCACCAGCCCGGCGCCAAACATGCCGGAGAAGACAATCCCCATGATGGTATCGCGCTTGAGTCGGCTGTTATCGTCGAGAAAACCGGTCGTCACGGCGCACAGCAGCCCGGCGATAAACGCGCCGATGGCGAAGGGGATGCCGATAATGTAGGCCAGCACCACGCCCGGAAAGACCGCGTGGCTCATGGCGTCGCCCATCAGCGCCCAGCCTTTGAGCACCAGAAAAACCGACAGTAGCGCGCAGGGCACGGCCACGATGATCGATACCGCTATCGCATTGACCATAAAAGGAAACTGGAACGGGGCCAGGAACAGGTTCAGCATGCGGCCTCCCTGGCACGGCGGCGGCTGGCCAGCAGGCCGTGCTTCGGCGCGAAGATAAAGGTGATGAGGAACAACAGCGTTTGCGCGACCACGATAATGCCGCCGGTGGCGCCGTCGAGATAGTAGCTGAGCCAGGCGCCGAAGAAACTGGTCAGACTGCCGATAGCCACGGCGATGGCCAGCAGGCGCGGAAAGCGGTCGGTTAACAGCCACGCGGTGGCCCCGGGAGTCACCACCAGGCAGATGACCAGAAAGGCGCCGACGGTCTGCAGCGCCGCCACGGTGCAGGCGGCCAGCAGGGTAAAGAACAGCAGCTTCAGGCCGCGGGTGTTCAGGCCAATCGAGCGGGCATGGTTTTCATCAAAGAAGGTCACCATCAGATCTTTCCACTTCAGCAGCAGGATCGCCATCGAGATAAAGCCGATCGCCGCCAGCTGGATAATATCCTCCGGGGCGATGGCCAGAATATTGCCGAGGATAATGGTCTGGATATTCACCGACGTCGGATTCAGCGACACCATAAACAGCCCGATCCCGAAGAAGGAGGAGAAGATCAGGCCAATAATGGCATCCTCTTTCAGCCGCGAGCGCTGCTGCAAAAACAGCATGCTGCCCGCCGCCAGGCCGCCGGAGAGAAACGCGCCGAGCGCGAAAGGCAGGCCGAGCATATAGGCCCCGGCGACGCCGGGCACAATCGAGTGGGAGAGGGCGTCGCCAATCAGCGACCAGCCCTTCAGCATCAGGTAGCAGGAGAGAAACGCACAGACGCCGCCTACCAGCGCCGACACCCACATCGCATTGAGCATATAGTGATAGCCAAACGGCTCCAGCAGCCAGCTCATCGTGGGCCTCCTGCCGCGCGCCGGCTGATAAACGGCCGCTCGTCATCGGTGATAACCTGCGCTTCCGCGCCGGTGAGCGCGACGTGGCGCAGCACGCCGCTGAAAGCCCGCTCCAGATTCTCGGCGGTGAAGGTGGTTTCTGTCGGGCCGCTGGCCAGCACGGTGCCTTTCACCATCACCGTGTAATCACAAAATTCGCTCACTGACCCGAGGTTGTGGGTGGAGACCAGCATGGTACAGCCCTCATCGCGGAGCTCGCGCAGCAGGCTGATGATCCGCGCTTCGGTCTGCACATCGACGCCGGTAAAAGGCTCATCCAGCAGGATCACCTGACCCTGCTGAGCGATAGCGCGGGCAAGGAAAACGCGCTTTTTCTGCCCGCCGGAGAGCTCGCCAATCTGCCGATGGCGGAACTCGCTCATGCCCACGCGGGCCAGCGCGGCATCGACAATCTCGCGATCGCGCGGCTTTGCCCGCCGCAGCCAGCCCATATGGCCGTAGCGGCCCATCATCACCACATCCTCCACCAGCACCGGGAAGGACCAGTCCACCTCTTCCGACTGCGGGACATAGGCGACCAGGTTCTGGCGCAGCGCGCGGTTGACCGGCTGGCCGAGTATGGCGATCTCGCCGTGGCCGACGCGCACAAAGCCCATCAGCGCTTTAAACAGTGTGGATTTACCCGAGCCGTTAACGCCCACCAGTGCGGCAATGGAGCCGCGCGGTACGCTGAACGAGGCGTCGCGCAGGGCAGTGTGGCCGTTGCGCCAGGTGACGGTGAGCTGGTCGACATACAGTCCCGCTTGCGCTGCATTCATGGCTGCTTCCTCATCCCGTCCTGGATACCGTTGACGATGGTTTCGGTGGTGACGCGCAGCAGGTCGAGCCAGGTCGGCACCGGGCCGTCGGCGGCGCTCAGCGAATCGACATACAGCACGCCGCCGTAGTGGGCCCCGGCTTCGCGCGCCACCTGACGCGCCGGTTTATCGGAGATGGTGCTTTCGCTGAAGATGGTCGGGATGCGTTCTTTCTTCATGATGTCGATAACCTTGCGAACCTGTTGCGGGGTGCCCTGCTGGTCGGCATTGATCGGCCACAGATACAGTTCGCGCAGACCATAGTCGCGGGCCAGATAGGAGAAGGCTCCCTCGCTGGTGACCAGCCAGCGTTTATCCGCCGGCAGCTGCGCCAGTCTGGCCTGCAGCGGCGCCATCGTTTGACGGATCTTCTCTTTGTAGGCCTCGGCGTTACGGCGATAGGTGTCGGCGTGAGGCGGATCGTACTTCACCAGCGCATCGCGAATGTTATCGACATAGATCAAGGCGTTATCTGCTGACATCCAGGCATGGGGATTGGGCTTCCCGCTATAGGGGCCCGCGCTGATGCCCATCGGCTGGATCCCCTTGCTGACCACCACCTCCGGAACGCCCTGTAAGTGCTGATAAAAACGGGCAAACCACCGTTCGAGATTAAGCCCATTGCTGAGGATCAGCTGCGCCCCCTGCGCGCGTTTGATATCGCCTGGCGTGGGCTGGTAATCGTGGATCTCCGCGCCCGGTTTGGTGATGGAACTGACGACGGCGGCGTCGCCGGCCACGTTCTGCGCCATATCGGCGATAACCGTGAAGGTAGTGATAACCCTGAATTTCTCCTGCGCGGTGGCCGGCGTCGCGGCCAGCAGAGCCAGCGCGCTGGCCAGCAGCAATGATTTCAGCAGTGTCAGGTGTTGCATAGGATCCCTCGCAATGGTGTGGTTAATTTCCCAGCGTTTATAGCCATTGCTATGTTATATAGCACAAGCTATTTACAAATGAAAATAATTCTTATTTGCATGCGTGAGTAATAATGAGCCGGGAAACGAAAGCGACAAGAAAGGGGGAGATAAGGCTGGCCCGGCGCGAACCGGGCGAAGATCAAGAGATATCGGCGACAGACTGGCGCGGGATCAGGCGGCCAGCCAGCGAGCGGCCCTCGGCGGTGAAGGTTGGCCGGTCGTCAATCAGGCTGCGAATACGCTGAATACAGTTATCCAGCAGCGCCTCCAGTGGCCAGGAGATGCAGGTCAGCGGCGGGTAGAGCAGCGAGGCGAGCGGGGAATCCTCAAGGCTCAACAGGGAGACCTCCTGCGGGACGGCGATGGTGAATTCGCGTAACAGACGCATCGCCTCAGCCGCGTAGCGGTCGCGTTTAACGATAATGACTGAGTATTTACTGAAGCTGTTAATTAAGGTCAGCAGCGCCTGCTCGACGTCATCGTTGGCCGTCAGCACCAGCTGGCGGTTAAAAGGAATGGAGTAGTTTTGCAGGACGTTGCGGTAGCCTTCCAGCATCTGACGGCTGGCATCGTCGCTATCGCTGTCCACCAGCAGGGCGATGTTGCGGTGTCCCTTGCCAATCACATAGCGGCAGGCGCTTTCGGTGGCGAAGGCGAAGTCGTAGCCCTGGCTGTTGCTCCCGGCGACGCCGAAGCGGTCAAAGGCGATAACGTTGCGCGGCGCGTCGGCGGCAACGGCGCCCAGCACCACCACCGCCACGCACTGGCGCTGCAGATCGTCGATCACCGCCGCCTGCTCTACCGGATCGCTGACATACTGGACCAGCAGGCTTTTATTCAGCCCTTTCAGCGCCTGAGAGAGCAGCGGCAGTAGACGCGCGCCGTGGCTTTCGTCCTGCGCGGAAATCACCAGACCAACGTGGCTGGATGTCTGACTGGCGAGGTTTTGCGCGGCAAAGCTCGGGCGATAGTTGAGTTCTTCAACGGCCCGCAGCACAGCTTCCCGGCTCTCTTCGCGCACGCCCCGGGTGCCGGTCAGCACGCGGGAAACCGTCGCTCTTGAGACATTCGCTAATCTTGAAACATCATCAATCGTTGGCATGGCTTTTTCTGTCTGAACATTTTCGCCTAGCTTAACATACCTGCTGAAAAAAGTGTCTACCGCTGCCCGTCCGCGGCGCCGGGCAGACGGGGCAGCCAGGCCGCGCCGCGCACGCCGCTGGCGTCGCCGAAGCGGGCCGGTTTGATCTGCGTGCGGCAGGTGTCGGAGAAGATCCACGGCACGATGGCGGCAGGCAGATCGCGATAGATCTGGCTGACGTTGGACAGACCGCCGCCCAGCACAATCACCTGCGGGTCGAGAATATTGATCACCGACGCCAGGCTACGGGCAAAGGCATCGATAAAGTGTCGCCAGTGGGCCAGCGCGCGCGGATCGCCGTTTTGCGCCGCGGCGACAATGGCTTCCGCACGGGCTTGTTCCCCATAGCGGCGGGCGAAGCCGGTGCCGGAGAGAAAGCTTTCGATGCAGTTCGTTTTGCCGCAGTAGCAGGGCTGCGGCGGACCATCGCGCTCAGGAGTATAGCCCGGCAGCGGATTATGCCCCCACTCCCCGGCGATAGCGTTGGGGCCGCTGAGCAGTTGTTGATGAACGGCGATCCCGCCGCCGCAGCCGGTACCGATAATCACCCCGAAGACGGTGGAGGCCCCGGCGCCGGCGCCATCCACCGCCTCCGAAAGGGTGAAGCAGTCGGCATCGTTTGCCATCCACACCGGCTGGCCAAGCTGCTGCATGATATCCCGGCGCAGATCGTGACCGTTGAGCACCAGGCAGTTGCAGTTTTTAATGCGCCCGCTTTGCGGATCGATAGCCCCGGGCAGGCCGATCCCCAGGGTGAATGGCTGCGGGCTGACCGCGCGAATATCGGCAATCAGGGTCAGCAGCTGACGCATAAAGGCGTCATAGCTCTCTTTGTGGGTCGGCCGGCGCAGGCGCTGGACGCATTCGCCTGCCGGGTCCAGCAGTACGGCTTCCATTTTGGTGCCGCCAATATCTATTCCAAGATGTAACATAGTGACCTCGGGGAATCAGACCCGGCCAGCGCGCCTGGCCGGGGAACGCGCTAGGCGTGAAGCGGTTGCGCGCGGTAAATCGCAATCAGTTCGGCAATCAGCTCTTTCGCCAGAATGGAGGTCATCAGGTGATCCTGAGCATGGACCATTACCAGCGTCATTTTGGTTTTTCCCTCGCCTTCGTCAGCTTCGATAAGCTGGGTCTGTACAAGGTGAGCTTCGCGGGAATAGTGCGCCGCTTCCTGCATTTTGGCGTCGGCGGTGGCGAAATCACCCGCTTTAGCGGCGTGCAGCGCTTCGTAGCACAGACTACGTGACTGGCCGGCGTTGATGATGATCCCCATCACCTGTTCTTCTAATTCCATGATTATCCTCTGAATCGTTAGCGTTAAGCGGTTTGCGCCGCGTTGTCAGCCTGGCCGACGGCGTTTTCACGCTCCTGGGCCAGCAGCTGTTTTTCGTAAGCTTTGAGAAATGGCAGGTACATCACCATGGAGGTGGCCATACAAATGAGGCACAGGATCACCGGGCTAAAGCTCCAGTTCGCCGCCCACGAGGCGCCGATGGGCGCCGGCGTTGTCCACGGCGTCATCGATACTACGCGGCTGACGAGATCCAGCTTCAGCGCAAAGTACGCCAGGGTCGCGTTGACCATCGGCACCAGCACGAACGGCAGGAAAAACAGTGGGTTCATGATGATCGGCGCGCCGAAGAGGATCGGTTCGTTAATATTGAATACCCCCGGCACGACCCCCATCCGGCCAATCGTCCGCAGATGCACGGCCTTGCTGCGCAGCAGCATCAGCGCCAGCGGTAGGGTGGAGCCGACGCCGCCGATCAGCAGATAGTGATCCCAGAAGCCCTGGACATAGATGTGCGGGATAGCGGTACCTGCCGCCATGGCCGCCTGATTGACCGACAGGTTGGCCATCCAGAACGGGTTCATGATCCCGGTGACGATCAGCGCGCCGTGGATCCCGGCGAACCACAGCACCTGACAGACCAGCACTGACAACAGAATGGCCGGCAGTGTATCGGAAGCCGCGACCAGCGGTTTGACCAGCGACATGATCGCTTCCGGAATGATCATCCCCAGCTGAGCCTCGATAAACAGGTTCAGCGGATGCAGCGTCAGAATGATCGCCAGCACCGGGATCAGGATCTCGAACGAGCGCGCCACCCCGGCAGGCACTTCCGGCGGCAGGCGAATGGTGATGTTATGCCGCTTGAGGAAGGCGTACAGCTCGGTGGAATAGATGGCCACCAGAATGGCGGTGAAGATCCCCTGGCCGGAGAAGTAGGCCGTAGAGATCTGGCCATCTTTCAGCGGCGCGGCCACCAGCAGAAACGACATCAGCGACAGCATCCCGGCGGTCAGCGAGTCCAGGTGATGGTGCTTGGCGAGGCTGGCGGCGATCCCGACGGCAATGAACAGGGTCATCACCCCCATGCTGAAGTTGAACGGCAGCATCAGCGCATCGCGATGATCGAGCGAAAATTGCAGCCAGGCGCGGGCAAAGCCCCACGTCGTATCCGGAGAAAACGGCGGAAAGATAAATACCAGCAAAAACGAGCCGACGATCATAAAGGGCAGGGCGGTGATAAAACCGTCGCGGATCGAGGTCACGTATTTTTGCTGGCCGATCGCGCCGGCCAGCGGCGTGATCTGCCGTTCGATCACATCGATCAGTTTAGCGTACAGAGAGCTCATGATCTTTCCTTAGTTCTTGTTTTCGATGAGGGAAAGGGCGAAATCAAGGACCGCGGCGCCTTTTTGCATGCCGTAGTCCATCATATTGATGGGTTCGACGCGGATACCGTATTTATCCGCCTGTTTTTGCAGATCCTGCTGCATGTATTTCACCTGCGGCCCCAGCAGTACCACCTGATAATGGCCAACCTGTTCGGCGAACTCCGCTACGCCATAGGCATTGATCTCTACCGGCAGGCCCCGCTGTTCGGCTTCGGCAATCATTTTTTTCATCAGCAGGCTGGTGGACATGCCTGCCGAACAACACAACATAATTTTTTTCATAAGTACCGCTCCTGATGAGGTTGGATGAGCGGACTATAGTCAAAATGGATGCATTACGGAAAGCGCTTTCCGTTTGTGGATTTATTAATTGTGACCATGATCACCTATGGCAGGCTTTCACTTTCCGGTGTTGTGGGCGATCATCCCGGCGAGACAACCATTCGCAAAGGTAGGAGTATGAACATTCAGTTAATGAATGTGGCCGTGGACATCATCGAGCAGCGGCTGGCGCCGCTGGCGAATGTTCTGACGCGCAACAACCACATTACGGCGATGCGCGATAGCTTTGCGCTGGCGATGCCCTTTGTGATTGTTGGCAGCCTGTTGGTGCCCATTTTGTTTCCGCCCGTTTCCATCGACGGCGCCTCGCGTTTCGGCCAGGTCTATTTGCTACTGCGGCCTATCCTGCTGCCGACCTTTCAGTTAACCATTGGCCTGGTGGCGCTGATTGTCGCCTTCGGCGCCAGCGCCAGTCTCGCCAAGCAGTACCGTCTGCCGGAACGGCTCTGCGGTTTAACCGGGTGTCTGGCTTTTCTGCTGTTTATCGGCTTTCGCGAGACTGCGGTGAGCAATGTTTATCTCGGCGGTATGGGGATATTTACCGCCCTGATATCCAGCACCTATTCCATTGAGATAATTCGCTTTTTCTACAAAAAAGGCTGGTGTATTCGCTTGCCTGATGAAGTGCCGCTGATGACCCGCAATGGCTTTCAACTGCTGATCCCGCTGCTGGTGGTGATGCTGTCGATAAGCGTGATGAATGCCATACTGCTGCAGACCACCGGACGCATCGTACCGGAGTTGATCAGCGAAGCGGTGCGGCCGCTGGTGCTGGCGTCCGACACGCTGATGGCGGTACTGATCTCTTTATTTATCTGTAACTTACTCTGGTTTATCGGTATCCACGGCGCGCTGATCATCACCGGGATCATGAACCCCTTCTGGATGACCTATCTGTTTGAAAATCAGCAGGCGCTGGCGGCGGGTTCGCCAACGCTGCCGCATATTTATCTGCAGGGGTTCTGGGATTTTTACCTGCTGATCGGCGGTATTGGCTCCACTTTGCCGCTGGTGCTGATGGCGATGCGCAGCCGCTCGCGGCAGCTGAAAAGCGTGGCAAAAATTGGCCTGCTGCCGTCGCTGTTTAATATCAACGAGCCAATACTGTTTGGTTTTCCGGTAATCATGAACCCGGTTTTTTTACTGCCGTTTCTCTTTGTTCCGCTGATAAATGCCTGTATCGCATGGTATTTAACTCAGCTGGGTATCCTCGACCGCGCGGTGGCGATGCTGCCATGGTCTATGCCTTCCCCGCTGGGGGCAGCATGGTCGGCGAACGGTAGCTGGAAAAATTTGTGCATGAGCCTGTTCGCGATGTTTAACGCCTGGATGCTCTATCGCCCCTTCTTCAAAGTGTACGAACGCCAGCTCGCGGAAACCGAACGCTGACCCCCTCGCCGTCGGCGGCTTATCCCCCGGCGGCACTCATTCACCTGCTCCTCCTTCCGCTCTGCTGCCGGCTCCCGGCGGCATTCTTGTTATTTTATGTGATCAGTCTCACGAATATATTCGCCGCGGAGCGAATTTTGTGAACCAGATAGGCAATTATGGAAAGCGCTTTCCATTAACGGATGTACATTTCCATTTTTGATCCGTAAATTTCCCCTCCGTTATCGGTTCGTGTTAACAAACATAACGTGGGAAAAAAATAATGATAAAGCTGAAACATTCAATACCTCTGGCTCTCCTCTCGCTGGCAGGGGCCAGCAGCCTGGCCTGCGCCGATCCGAAGTATGATTTTGCGCTGCATGGCTATATCCGCTCCGGGATCCTGGCGAACTCCGATGGCAACCGCGCGGACTCCGTCGGCCTGATGCCGGACGGTAAGTGGCGACTGGGCAACGAAGAAGACACCAAGATCGAACTGATCCCCACCGTGACGCTGACGGCGGACAGCGGCGTGGTGGCGAAAGTGCAGGCCAACCTCACTCATCAGTCGAAATGCACCTCCGACTGGAACTGTCAGGATGACGATGGCCATGACGTACAGTTTCGCGAAGGGTTCGCCGAGCTGAGCAATCTGGATTTTGCGCCGGAGATGACCTTCTGGGCCGGTAAGCGCTACAGCAGCTCCAACACCTCCAGCCATCAGTTCGACTGGGAGTACATTCAGTACAACGGCACCGGCGGCGGCTTCGACAACATGGATCTCGGCTTCGCCCGCTTCGACGCCGGGGTGTACGCCTTTTCACCCACCGATGAAACCAAAGCCTACCCGGTGGATAAGGGAGATCAGGGCTACCCGGATGACTATTCCCTCAACCTGTGGCTGAAAAAGATCGCGGGGACAGGCTTCGATCTGGAGCTGATCGGCCACCATATGAACCGTAACGAAAACCACCCGACTTCCGCCGAGAAGGGCTATGGCGTGACCGGTATTTATAACTTTGACGGTTTCTATGGTCTGACCGGAGGCTACTCCCGCCTTGCATTGCAGTACGGGAAAGGGCTGGCGGCGGGTGACTCACTGGGTAAAAACGGCTGGGGCTGGGCCAATCTGGAAAACACTCAGTCCTGGCGAGTGGTGCTGGATAGCGTGGCCTCGATGGGCGACCTGGAGATCTCGACCTTCGCTTTCTGGCAGAAAGATAAAAACTACCGCTGGTGGACGGAAGATGACCATGGCTGGGGACGCTCGATGTGGGTCGCCGGTATCCGCCCTTATCATCAGATCACCCGCAACTTTGCCATGCAGTACGAGCTGGGCTACGAATACCTGGATGACAAAAACTACAAAGGGGTAAACGGCAGAGGCAAAGGCGGCCTGACCAAAGTCACCGTTGCGCCAACCCTGACCTTTGACTCCGGTTTCTGGGCACGCCCGCAGCTGCGCTTCTTCGTCACCTACGCGAAGTGGGATAAAGGTGTCTCCGATGCGCTGGACGGCAACTACAACTGGGATACCAATACCATCACCGCCGGCGGGTATTCCCGCAGTGGCTCTACCGACACCGTTAACTTCGGCGTACAGGCCGAGGTCTGGTTCTAAGGAGAGACAACGATGAAGCCGATGAAAAACCTGCTGCTGATGGGGCTGCTGTCCGCGCTGGGGGCCGGCGGGGCGCTGGCCGCCGAGCGCTCGCACTTTACGCACTTTATCACTCGCGACGGCGCCACCCTCAAGGACGGCGACAAGGTGTTTCGTTTCGCCGGGATCCACGCGCCGGAGCTGCACCGCATTGAAGACGACGCCCGCGGCCCCTGCAGAGCAGACCCGCGCGGCTGGGGACAATACTTTAAATGGCCAACGGCGCAGGAGCAGCAAAACTGGATCCAGGCGATGGTGCAAACCGGGGCGAAAGCCCAGCGCGTCTACGTGCTGTCGGTGCAGCAGGAATTTGATAAAGCCTGCGGGCGCGAGACCCATATTCTGGCGCCGGAAACGGCGGACGGCATGCCGCGGCTGAATGAGAAAGCCATGCGGGTGTATGACAACATGATTGCCGAAGCGGATAAACAGGGATTGCGACTGATCCTGCCGTTTATTGACCACTGGTGGTGGTGGGGCGGGCGTGAGCAGCTGGCGGCGTTCTACCACGAAAAAGCGGAAGACTTTTATCGGACCGATAGCAAGACCTTCAAAGCCTATCTGGATGTGATCCGCCAGGTTATCACCCGGACAAATACTGTCACCGGCCGCGCCTATTATGATGAAAAGGCGATCATGGCCTGGGAAACCGGTAACGAGCTGGAGGATACCAACGCCGATTTCCTGCATCAGACCGCGGCGTGGATTAAAAAATGGGCCCCTCATCAGCTGGTGGTAGATGGTACCTATAAGAAAATCAATTCCTTTGCGCTGACCGACCCCAATGTGGATATCGTCAGCAATCACTATTACACCAATGCCGATAATAACCATCCCGGGCAGGTGACGCAGGATCTGCGCGCCGTCGGCGGGCAAAAAGTCTATCTCGTCGGCGAGTTTGGCCTGCTGCCGGCGGATCAACTGAACGCCATTATGCAGTCGATCGTTCACAGCGACGTCAACGGGGCGCAAGCCGCCGGCGGGCTTATCTGGGGCTTCCGCGGCCATCGTCACGACGGCGGCTTCTACTGGCATAAGGAGTCGACCGGGCACTACAGTTACCACCTGCCGGGGTTTGCCAAAGAAGGCGAAGCGAACCAGGAGCAGGCGGTGGTCGATCTGGTGCGCACGGCCGCGGCGCAGATGGCCGGGCAGCAGACGATGGCGCCGCTGCCGAAGCCGGACGCGCCTTTGCTGCGCGAGACCACCTCGCCCTTCGCGATCAACTGGATGGGAGCCGCGGTGGGACGCAGCTACGATGTCGAACGCGCCGCCTCGCCGACCGGGCCGTGGACGGTGGTGGGCCGGGATATCTCCGATGGCGTTAACGAATGGAATCCGGAAACCATGGTTCTGTTCCGCGACGATTATCGTCAGCTTCAGCTCGGGCATACGTATTACTACCGGGTGACGGCGAAAAACGAGAGCGGTCATTCGGCTCCTTCCAATGTGATTAGCGTGCAGCATAGCGAGGAGAATCAGCCGCCGGTTGTCACGCTGGAACCGGCCCTAACCACCACGCAGGACCAGGGCGTCGAGCTTACGGCCAGCTGGCAGGACGATGGCCTGCCGTCGCGAGAGGTTAAGGTGGGCTGGCAGCACGCCGGTGAGGGACAGGTGCATTTCTGCCATGCCGATCGGGCTCAAACCCGGGCCTGGTTTACGACGCCAGGTACCTATGCGCTGACGTTCACGGCGGACGATGGGCTGCTGAAAAGCAGCAAAACCGTGACCGTGACGGTGGGCGAAGCGACGGGGAAAGCGCCAGCGGATTTTTGTCGTTATTACGGCGAAGTTTATGGCGTGGCTGAGGGTCGGCTGACGGTGATGAAGAGTGATAAAGACGCGCTGACAGTTGGCGAGGACGGCTTCCTCGGCCCATTTGCCAACGAGGGGGATAAGATCAGCTGGCAGGTGCAGGCGCCGTGGAGCGGTCAGTTCCTACTCAATGTAACCTTCAACGGCAAATGGGGCGGTAAGCAGAACTCATTTGTCGTCAACGGGGGCGCTCCGCAGGCTGTGGCCTTCCCGCAGACGGATGAGCAGGGCCAGCAGTTGCGGATACCGGTGACGCTTAACGCGGGGACTAATCAGATTGACTTCGGCCGCTTCGCCGGCGACTGGGGCTATATGTTCATTAAATCGATCGAAGTGGTCGCTGAGTAGTACGTTCAGGCTGCGCCAGACGGGCGCAGCCTTTTTTCGAAGGAGAGGTTATGCAGCAATATCAGTTTCCGCAAGGGTTTCTATGGGGGGCGGCGGCGTCCGGCCCGCAAACGGAAGGGGTCACCAATAAGCGCCATCGTTCCATCTGGGATAGCTGGTTTGCCGAACAACCGGAGCGATTTTATCAGCAGGTAGGGCCGCAAACCGTATGTGATACTTATCATCAGTATCCGCAGGACGTGGCGCTAATGAAACAGACCGGCTTCAACTCGTTTCGCACCTCAATTCAGTGGTCACGACTGATCGCTGATTTGGAAACCGGTGCGCCGGACCCGGACGCGGTGCGTTTTTATCACGCCTATCTCGATGAGATGATCGCCAACGGCATTGAGCCGATGATCAATCTCTACCACTTTGATATGCCGGAAGCGCTGCAGAAACAGTACGGCGGCTTTGAATCGGCGCACGTGGCCGAGCTGTTTGCCCGCTTTGCCCGCACCGCCTTTAGCCTGTTTGGCCATAAGGTTAAATACTGGATAACCTTCAACGAGCCGATTGTGCCGGTTGAGGGAGGCTACCTGTACGACTTCCACTATCCATGTAAGAAAGATGGCCGGCTGGCGGCGCAGGTGGCGTTTAACATTATGCTGGCGCACGCCAAAGCGGTAACGGCTTATCGTGAACTGGCGCTGGCGGGCGAGATCGGCGTGGTGCTAAACCTGACCCCGAGCTATACCCTCACTGACAGCGACGCGGATAAAAAAGCCGCCGGGTATGCCGACCTGTTTTTTAACCGCAGCTTCCTTGACCCGCTGGTAAAACATGAATTCCCCAAAGCGCTGTGCGAGATCCTCGCCGCCCACGACTGCCTGCCGACGACCAGCAAAGACGACGTGGCGTTGATCCTCAGCGCGGAAATCGATTTTCTTGGGGTGAACTATTACGTGCCGCGGCGGGTAAAAGCGCGAGAGGGCGACTATGACCTCGATTATTTCACCCCGGAATACTATTTCGAAAATGCGGTGAACCCGCAGGGCCGCTTTAACCCCTATCGTGATAACAACGAGATCCTGCCGCAGGCGATCTATGACATTGCCGCCAATATTCGCGATAACTACGGCAATATTAAGTGGTATCTCGCGGAAATCGGCATCGCGATGGATCGACAATCAGAGGGAGAGCCCGGGGCGGACGGGGTGATAGACGATACTTTCCGCATCGAGCTGATGGAGGAGCATCTGGTGCAGCTGCACCGCGCCATTGCCGACGGCGCGAACTGCTTTGGCGTACACCAGTGGACGTTTATCGACAACTGGTCGTGGATCAATGCCTTCAAACGACGCTACGGCTTCTGGCGACTGGATCTGGAGACCGGCGAGCGACAGATAAAACGCAATGCGCTGTGGTTTGCCGAACTGGCGACCAGCAACGGTTTTACCAGCGATAAATAGCGCGCTGCGCCAGCGCTCCCTCTCACCGGCGCGGAAAGGGGGAGCGCACGAGGTTACACCAGTTCGTCTTTATTAATACCCAGCCGCTTCATGCGCGACAGGAGCGTGGTGCGCTTGAGCCCCAGCCGCTGGGCGGCGCCTTTCGGCCCGGCCACCACGCCGTTGCTCTCCTTCAGCACCCGGACGATCAGCTGATATTCATCCTCACCTTCCTCAGGCAGGACCGCCGGCGTTCGAGGAACTTCCACGATCTCCCGCTCCGGCAGGGAGAGCTGCAGTACGTTGCCGCGGGTGAGTAACACCGCCCGTTCGATAACGTTTTCCAGCTCGCGTACGTTGCCCGGCCACTCCATCCGCGTCAGGGTGCGCAGGGTTTCCGCCGGAATGCTGTCGATGTTGCGCCCCATGCGGCGGGCGATTTTAAAGGTAAAGGCCTTCACCAGCAGCGGAATATCGTCGGGACGTTCGCGCAGCGGCGGCAGGTGGATGGGGAACACGTTGAGCCGATAGTAGAGATCGCTGCGGAATTCCCTGTCGATAACCATCTGCTTGAGATCGCGGTTGGTGGCGGCGATCAGCCGGACGTCGGTCTGGATCAGCTTGTTGCTCCCCAGACGTTCGAACTCCTGCTCCTGGAGGACGCGCAGCAGTTTAGGTTGCAACTCCAGCGGCATATCGCCCACTTCATCAAGGAACAGGGAGCTTTTGTCCGCCAGCTCGAAGCGGCCGATACGCTGGGCGCTGGCCCCAGTGAACGCGCCGCGTTCGTGGCCGAACAGATCGCTCTCCAGCAGCCCGGCGGGCATCGCGGCGCAGTTCATCTTCACCATCCGTCGACCGTTACGCCCGCTGAGGTTGTGGATGGCGCGGGCGATAAGCTCTTTACCGGTGCCGGTTTCGCCGAGGATCAGCACGGTGCTGTCGCTGTGCGCCACCATCTCGACCTGTTTGAGCACATTGTTCATCGCCTCGCTGCGGCCGATGATCTCGCCGAATTCGCTCTCGACATTATTGAGCTGCTCGGTGAGGGCGAGGTTCTCATCCACCAGCCGCTCTTTCAGGCGCTGAATTTCGCGGTAGGCGAGGGCGTTATCGATAGCGATCGATACCCGCTCGGCGATCTGCCGCAGCAGCTTGAGATTGGTGGTGGTGAAGACCTGTTCGTCGCACTGCGCCAGCTTCAGCACCCCGAGCAGGGTATTGCCGGACATCAGCGGCAGCAGGCACAGGGTCTGGATCTTATTGCCCCACATCTCGAAGAGCATTTTCTCATACGGCGCGAGGGTGTCATGTTCGTGCAGGTTGAGCAGCAGCATCTCTTTGCTTTTGAACACGCGCTCGGTGAGGGTACCGGCTTCATCCACCTCGCTCTGGTCGTGAACCGGATGGCTGGCGTCAAGATAATGCGTGGAATAGATGTTGAGCTTCCCTTTGCGGTCGCTGCGCAGCACCACGCTGATGGCGTCGATCCGGAAGTAGCGATGGATCTCTTTCGCCACCTCGCTGACCAGCTCGTCGATATCCAGGCGTGAGAGCACCGCGTTGGTGATCGCCACCAGGATGCGAAAGTTGTCGCGCTCGTGGCACAGCAGATCGTAATCGACGTTATTGCTGACCCGGTTCTGAATTTGCTCGGTGACGACGGCGACGATCTGCGTGAAGGTATGCAGCCGCTGGAACTCTTTCTCGCTCCACGGCCGGTTGTCACGGCGCAGAAATTCACAGCCGCCGAAGATCCGCCCATCAGCCGCCAGCGGCAGCAGCGAGTAGTACCCGAACGGGCGATAAAGCCCGCTGCGGATAAGCTGCGGCCAGGTGTCGGCAAAGGTCTCGTGGTCGCAATGCAGGGCATCCGGCCGGGAGAGTAAGCGGCGCACCGGACCGTGGGCGAGCACGGTTTCGTCCTCGTAGCTCACCGGGTGACCGGCTTCATCGCAGGCGTACCTGGCCGCGCGGTGGTTACCCGCGTTCCACAGGATGATGGCCGCCTCGTCGGCGAGCGCAGACTGTTGCACCAGGCGGGTGAGAGTTTCGCTCAGCGCGGCCAGATCGGGCTGCTGTAATAAAAGCCGGGTGATATCGAACAGCCCTTGCTGGCCGAGATCGCTCATCGGTGTATACGACATTGCTTACGTCCAAAACGCGCCGACAACGTGGCGCATAAGAAAATGATGGTACAAATAATAGTATGTTAATAAAGCGGTTATTGCCGCTTTAACCCCGGCTCGCGCTGCGCTTAGCCGGGCTACGTGCGCGCAGTTTTGTAGCCCGGATAAGGCGCCAGCCGCTATCCGGGACCCGACGCCGTCGTTAACAAATTCTCGGCAGCGGCTCGGCGTGGGGAAGATCGAGCGTACGCTTCACGCCGTACAGCCCAACGGAACGCACGCCCGGGCGGTCGACCACTTCGCCGATTATCGCCGCATCGCGTCCCAGTGGGTGAGACCGCAAATGCGCTAGCACGTTTTCCGCGGCCTCGCGGGCGACGGCGAGCACCAGTTTGCCTTCATTGGCGAAGTTCAGGGCGTCCAGCCCAAGCAGTTCGCAGACGCCGCGCACCGTATCGTTGACCGGCAGCGTTGCCTCCTGCAGTTCGATGCCGCAGCCGCTGGCGGCGGCGAACTCATGGGCGACGGCATTGACCCCGCCGCGGGTGGCGTCGCGCAGAGCTTTCACTCCACTCAGTGGCCGCAGGGTCTGGATAAGCGGCGTCAGCACCGCGCAATCGCTGGACAGCGCGCCGTCCAGCCCCATCTGCTCGCGCAGGTTAAGGATGGTGGCGCCATGATCCCCCAGCGTGCCGCTGACCAGCAGCACATCACCGGCGCTAATCTGCTGCGTCCCCCAGCGAACGTCCGCCGGGATGGCGCCGATGCCGGCGGTGTTAATAAACAGCTTATCCGCCGCGCCGCGCGGCACCACTTTAGTGTCGCCGGTGACGATGGCGATCCCTGCCGCCCGGGCGGTGTCGGCCATGCTGGCGACCACCGCTTCCAGGGTGGCCATCTCCAGCCCCTCTTCGAGAATAAAGCCGCAGGAAAGATAGCGGGGGATGGCGCCGCTGACCGCCACATCGTTGGCGGTACCGCAGACGGCCAGCTTGCCGATATTGCCGCCGGGAAAGAACAGCGGGTCAATCACGTAGCTGTCGGTGGAGAAGGCGAGGCGGTCCCCCTGGGCGGCGAGCGCCGCCAGATCGAGGCGCGCCTGATCCTCCTGCTCCGCCAGCCAGGGGTTGGCGAAGGCCTGCATAAACAGGTCGCCGATCAGCTGCTGCATTGCCTGACCGCCGCTACCGTGGGCTAACTGGACGCTTTTCATGCTTCATTTTCCTGACTGCGATATTGATACCAGGCGGCGCAGGCCCCTTCTGAGGAGACCATCAGCGCGCCAAAGGCGCTTTGCGGATTGCAGGTGCGGGCGAAGAGCGGGCACTGGTGCGGTTTACAGCGGCCGGTCAGCACCTCGCCGCAGCGGGCCCGCGGGTCGTCGCACACGCGCTGCGGCGCCGGGCGGAAATGCGCCTCGGCATCGAAGCGCTGATAGGCTGGCGTAAGCTGCACGCCGGAGTCGCTAATGACCCCCAGGCCGCGCCATTCGCTGTCGCCATCCAGGCGAAAGACGTCGGCCATCGCCGCCTGCGCCAGCGGGTTGCCGGCATCCGGCACCACGCGACGGTACTGATTTTCCACATCGCTGCGCTGCGCTATTGTCTGCTCAACCAGCATCACCGCGCCTTGCAGTAGATCAAGCGGTTCGAAACCAGCGACCACTAAAGGACGATGATAGTCGCTGGCGATAAAGCCGTAGGCTTCGGTGCCGATCACCATACTGACGTGGCCCGGGGCGAGAAAGGCGTCGATACTGTTGTCCGGCTGATCCAGCAGGCTGCGCAGGGTCGGCAGCAGGGTGATGTGCTGGCAGAAAAAGTAGAAGTTATCGACGTTGCGCTCCCGCGCCTGACGCAGGGTGAGGGCGGTGGCGGGCATGGTGGTTTCGAAACCGAGGCCGAAAAAGACCACCTCACGCTGCGGGTTTTGCTGCGCCAGCCGCAGGGCGTCCATCGGCGAGTAAACGATGCGGACATCGGCGCCGCGGGATTTCGCCTGCAGCAGCGAGCCGTTTTTACCTGGCACGCGCATGGCGTCGCCGAAGGTGCAGAAGATGACCCCCGGACGGCTGGCAATCTCAATGCAGGCATCGATGCGCCCCATCGGCAGGACGCACACCGGGCAGCCTGGCCCATGAATAAATTCGATATTCTCCGGCAACAGCTGGTCGAGCCCGAATTTAAAAATGGCATGAGTATGGCCGCCGCAGACCTCCATGATGCGTAGCGGTCGCGCGGCGGTGTGCGGCAGCAGACGCGCACGCTGCTGAAGATGCGCCACCAGCTGCATCACCTGTTCGGGGGCGCGGTATTCGTCAACGTAACGCATTATCGCTCCTCGCCGTACAGCAGGGCGCCGACGTCCGGCTCCACGTCAAACATATTTTGCAGCGCCTCGAGAGTGTCGCGCGCTTCGGCTTCATTGATCACGCTCATGGCGAACCCAACGTGCACCAGCACCCACTGGCCGAGACGCGTCTGACCCTGCTCGTCAACGGCGCCCACCAGCGTCAGGTCGACGTCGCGCTGAATGCCACAGACTTCCACCTTCGCCAGCACGCCGTCGATGGCGCAAATTTGTCCCGGAATGCCTATGCACATCGCTGCGTCTCCAGCCAGGTGAGCCACTGCTCCATGCCTTTGCCGCTGGTGGCCGAGAGGAGAATAATCTCAATATGCGGATTGACCTCACGGGCGCAGGCCAGGCACTTCTCAACGTCGAAATTGAGATACGGCAGCAGGTCGACTTTGTTGAGCAGCATCAGGCTGGCGGCGGCAAACATATGTGGATATTTCAGCGGTTTGTCTTCGCCTTCGGTGACCGACAGCACCGCCACCTTATGGCGTTCGCCGAGATCAAAGCTGGCCGGGCAGACCAGGTTGCCGACGTTTTCGATAAACAGAATGCCGTGGTCAGCCAGCGGCAGGCGCGGGGCGGCGTCGGCGATCATCTGGGCATCGAGATGGCAGCCTTTCCCGGTATTGACCTGAATCGCCGGGGTGCCGGTGGCGCGAATGCGGGCGGCGTCATTGACCGTTTGCTGATCGCCTTCAATCACCGCGCAGTCGGCGCGTCCTTTCAGCCGGGCGAGGGTTTCGGTCAGCAGGGTGGTTTTACCGGAGCCGGGGCTGGAAACCAGATTCAGCACCAGCTGCTGTTTCGCCGCAAAGCGTGCGCGGTTGCGCGCCGCCAGACGGTTGTTTTTATCCAGCACGTCGATCTCCACTTCCAGCATCCGCCGCTGGCTCTGCCCCGGGGCGTGAGTCCCAGCCTCGCCATGGCCGTAATGCAGGTCGCCCTCTGGCGTGCGGGTGGGGGCGAAGTGATCGGTTTTGACACCGGTGATGGCCATCGTCTGGCGTGGGGCGGGCGCGAAGGGGGCGCTGCGGAACGCGGAATGCGGGTTTCGTTCGTCTCCTTCAATATAGAGGTTGCCTTCGCCACAGCCGCATGTTGTACACATAGTTTACTCCAGTTCTAAACGCTGAATCTGTAAGCCGTCATCCGCCACGATCTGTAGCTGGTCGTTATTGCAGAGCGGGCAGCGGCGGACGTGCTGCGAGACAAGATGGACGTACTGCTGGCAGCGTTCGCACCAGCATTCAGCCTGTTGTTCGGCGATATGCAGTTCGCACCCCTCCGCCAGCGTGCCCCGGCAGACCAGCTCAAAGCAGAAGGTCAGGGCGCTGGCTTCCACGCAGGAAAATGCGCCGACCTTGAGCCACACGCCGGTCACCCGTCGCGCGCCGGCCTGCTGCGCCTGTTGTTCAATAATTTCCAGCGCCCGCTGGCTGAGGGTGATTTCGTGCATAGTCGCCTCCGTATCGCAATGCGCCTTGTATGCAATAACGATGCCAGAATGAAATCGTCGTGGCCGTCGATATCGATGTCGACGCCCCGGGGCTGTCATCGACATGTCGCGTCGGCAGGGATGAATACAAAAACATAGTTAAATCAATTAAATAAAACCTGGCATGAAAAATGCTTAGAGGGTGCATCTCATGCAACGGAGAAACCGATATGACTATTTGGGAAATAAGTGAAAAGGCGGATTACATCGCCGACCGTCACCGGCAGCAGCAGGAGCAGTGGCACATCTACTGTAACTCGCTGGTTCAGGGGATCACCTTGTCGAAGGCCCGCCTGCATCACGCGATGAGCTGCGCGCCGGATAAAGAGCTGTGCTTCGTGCTGTTCGGCCATTTTCAGGTGTTTGTCGCGCTGGCGGAAGGCTTTAACAGCCACACCATCGAATACTACGTCGAAAACAAAGGCGGCGGTGATAAGTACCTGATTGCTCAGGCCACGCTGGCGGCAGATGGCACGGTGGACGGGCGGATCAGCAACCGCTCCCGCGACCAGGTGCTGGAGCACTATCTGGCGATTATCGCCACCGTCTATGACCGTCTGTATGACGCCATGGAGCAAGACCAACCGGTGGATTTAAGCCATCTGGCCCTGACCCACTGATCGCGAGGTGTCGACACGTGTCGAAAATGACACCTGCGCAACCTGATTTCGTCAAAAATGACTTTCACCCGAGGATGACCCGGTGAACCGTTTTGTAATTGCTGACTCCACTGTCTGTATCGGCTGCCGCACCTGCGAAGCCGCCTGCTCTGAGACGCATCGCCAGCACGGCCTGCAGGCTATGCCGCGGCTGCAGGTGATGCGTAATGAAAAAGAATCGGCACCGCAGATGTGCCACCACTGCGAAGATGCCCCCTGCGCCACCGTCTGCCCGGTTAACGCCATCCAGCGCGTCGATGGCGCCGTCCAGCTCAACGAGAGCCTGTGCGTAAGCTGCAAACTGTGCGGCATCGCCTGCCCGTTTGGCGCCATCGAATTTTCCGGCAGCCGTCCGCTGGATATTCCGGCCAATGCCAATACCCGACTGGCGCCCCCCGCGCCGCCGGCGCCGGCCCGTGTCAGCTCGCTGCTCGACTGGGTGCCCGGCGTGCGCGCCATTGCCGTGAAATGCGACCTCTGCCACTTCGATGACCAGGGCCCGGCCTGCGTGCGGACCTGCCCGACCAACGCGCTGCTGTTGGTGGATAGCCGGGATATCGCCCAGGCCAGCAAGCGTAAACGCCAGCTGACCTTTAATACCGACCTTGGCGACTTGTCGCTGTTCCAGGCGCAACAGGGGGAGAGGGAATGAGTGTAATGGGATTAGTCAATCAGGCGGTGATGTGGTACGCCGCCAGCGCCGTGCTGGCCTTTGTGTTTGCCATGCGTAAACCGCTCAGCGGCGCTATTGCCGGGATCGGCGGCGCGGTGGCCAGCGCCATGCTGGTGGTTGCCGGCGGCGCAGCGCTCTTGATGCCGGAACGGATCCACGGCGGCATGCTGCAGTTTCTGCATCTGACGATGCGGGTGGGCGGTGTCAACGCGCTGTGGCTGCTGGCCATCGGCCTGTCGGCGCTGCCGGTGTCATTGTTCAATATTAGCTGGCATCGCCATCCGCAGGTGAAGGCCAACGGCCTGCTGGTCAACCTGCTGTTGGCCGCCGCCACCTGCGCGGTGGTGGTGACCAATATCGGTTCGCTGGTGGTGATGGCGGAGATCATGGCGCTCTGCGCGGCGTTTCTCACCGGCTGCGCCGCCTCCGGTAAGCTGTGGTTTGCCCTGGGGCGTCTCGGCACGTTGCTGATGGCCTGGACCTGCTGGCTGGTGTGGTCGACCTACGGCACCCTCGAGCTGGCGCAGATCAACCTCCAGGCAGTGGATATGATGCAGAACCCGCTGCTGTGGCTGCCGGGACTGGTGGGGTTCGCCCTGCTGGCCGGGGCGATCCCGCTGCACGGCTGGGCGCCGCAGGCTCACGCGGGGGCCAGCGCGCCGGCCGCCGCGCTGTTTTCCACCGTGGTGATGAAGGTCGGTCTGTACGGCATGCTGACCGTCTCGCTGGCCGGCGGCGTGCCGCCGCTGTGGTGGGGCGTCATGCTGCTGGCGCTGGGGATGATCACCGCCTTTATCGGCGGGTTGTATGCCCTGATGGAGCATAACATTCAGCGTCTGCTGGCCTATCACACCCTCGAGAACATCGGCATCATCCTGCTGGGGCTGGGCGCCTTTGTTACCGGCGTGGCAACCCGCAACAGCACGCTGATGGTGCTGGGTTTTATCGGCGGCATGTATCACCTGATTAACCACAGCCTGTTCAAAACCACGCTGTTCCTCGGCGCCGGGGCGGTGTGGTTCCGTACCGGCCATCGCGATATCGAGAAGCTGGGCGGCATCGGTAAAAAAATGCCGCTGATCTCCCTCGCCATGCTGGTAGGGCTGATGGCAATGGCGGCTCTGCCGCCGCTGAACGGCTTCGCCGGCGAGTGGGTTATCTACCAGTCCTTCTTCAAAATGAGCACCGGCGACCTGTTTATTGGCCGTCTGCTGGGGCCGCTGCTGGCCGTCGGCCTGGCGATCACCGGCGCACTGGCGGTGATGTGTATGGCGAAAGTCTATGGCGTGACCTTCCTCGGCGCGCCGCGGACGAAAGAGGCGGAAAACGCCACCTGCGCCCCCTGGCTGATGACCCTGAGCGTAATACTGGCGGCGGTCTTCTGCCTCGTTGGCGGCATCGCCGCGCCGTGGCTGCTGCCGCTGGTGAGCGGCGCCTTCCCGGTGCAGGCACAGGTATCGAGCGTGGTATCGCAGCCGATGATCGCGCTGCTGCTTATCGCCTGCCCGCTGCTGCCGTTCCTGCTGATGATCTTCTTTAAAGGTGATCGCCTGGCGGCGCGCTCGCGCGGCGCGGCGTGGGTCTGCGGTTACGACCACGAGCAGTCGATGGTGGTAACGGCCCACGGCTTTGCCATGCCGGTGAAAGAGGCCTTTGCGCCGTTGCTGAAGCTGCGTCACTGGCTGAACCCGGTGCGTCTGGTGCCGGGCTGGCAATCGGCCTCGGCGCCGGCGCTGCTGCGCGGGATCGCGCTGGTTGAGCTGGCGGTGCTGGTGGTGATTGTCATTTCGCGAGGAGCCTGAGAATGAGTCTGTTAATTGCATTGCTACAGGCGCTGGTGCTGTTTGCCGTCGCGCCGCTGTTGTCCGGGATCGTTCGCGTCGCCCGCGCGCGGCTGCATAACCGCCGTGGACCGGGGGTACTGCAGGAGTATCGCGATATCCTGAAACTGCTGAGCCGCCAGAGCGTGGGCCCTGACGCCTCGGGCTGGGTGTTTCGCCTGACGCCGTACGTCATGGTGGGCGTGATGCTGACCATCGCCACCGCGCTGCCGGTGGTGACGGTGGACTCTCCGCTGCCGGTGCTCGGGGATCTCATCACCCTGATCTACCTGTTCGCCATCGCCCGTTTCTTCTTTGCCATTTCTGGTCTGGACACCGGCAGCCCGTTTACCGCGCTGGGCAGCAGTCGCGAAGCGATGCTCGGCGTGCTGGTGGAGCCGATCCTGCTGCTGGGCCTGTGGGTGGCGGCGCAGGTCGCCGGCTCGACCCATATCAGCACCATCACCGATACCCTTTACCACTGGCCGGCGGCGCGCAGCATTCCACTGATTCTGGCGCTGTGCGCCTGCGCCTTCGCCACCTTTATTGAGATGGGCAAACTGCCGTTCGATCTGGCGGAAGCAGAGCAGGAGCTGCAGGAGGGCCCCCTGTCGGAATACAGCGGCAGCGGCTTTGGCATCCTGAAGTGGGGCATCAGCCTCAAACAGCTGGTGGTGCTGCAGATGTTTGTCGGGGTCTTTTTCCCGTGGGGTCAGATGACCAGCTTCAGCGTCGGCGGCCTGCTATTGGCGCTGGTGGTCGCCATCGTCAAGCTGGTGGTCGGGGTGCTGATTATCGCGTTGTTTGAAAACAGCATGGCGCGTCTGCGTTTTTGTGCCACCTCCCGCGTCACCTGGGCCGGGTTTGGTTTTGCCTTTTTAGCTTTCGTCTCCTTGCTGGTGGCGTGATTAAGAGAGTTTGAGCATGTCTGAAGAAAAAATCGGTCAACACTATCTTGCGGCGCTGCACCAGGCCTTTCCGGGCGTGGTGCTGGACGAAGCCTGGCAGACCAAAGAACAGTTAACTATCACCGTGAAGGTCAACTACCTGCCGGAAGTGGTGGAGTTTCTCTACTACCAGCAGGGTGGCTGGCTGTCGGTGTTGTTCGGCAACGATGAACGTAAGCTCAACGGCCACTACGCGGTCTATTACGTGCTGTCGATGGAGCAGGGCACCAAATGCTGGATCACCGTGCGCGTGGAAGTGGATGCCAACAAACCGGAATACCCGTCGGTGACGCCGCGCGTCCCGGCGGCGGTGTGGGGCGAGCGCGAAGTGCGCGATATGTACGGCCTGGTGCCGGTCGGCCTGCCTGACGAACGTCGTCTGGTGCTACCGGACGACTGGCCGGACGAACTCTATCCGCTGCGCAAAGACAGCATGGACTATCGCCAGCGTCCGGCGCCGACCACCGACGCGGAAACCTACGAGTTCATTAACGAGCTCGGCAGCAAGAAAAACAACGTGGTGCCGATCGGCCCGCTGCACGTCACCTCTGATGAACCTGGCCACTTCCGCCTGTTCGTTGACGGCGAGAACATTATCGATGCCGACTACCGCCTGTTCTACGTCCATCGCGGGATGGAAAAGCTGGCGGAAACCCGCATGGGCTATAACGAAGTGACCTTCCTGTCGGACCGGGTGTGCGGCATCTGCGGCTTCGCCCACAGTACCGCTTACACCACCTCGGTGGAGAACGCGATGGGCATCGTGGTGCCGGAGCGGGCGCAGATGATCCGCGCCATTCTGCTGGAGGTGGAACGCCTGCACTCGCACCTGCTGAACCTCGGTCTGGCCTGCCACTTTACCGGCTTTGACTCCGGCTTTATGCAGTTCTTCCGCGTGCGCGAAACCTCAATGAAGATGGCGGAAATTCTCACCGGCGCGCGTAAAACCTACGGCCTGAACCTGATCGGCGGGATCCGCCGCGACCTGCTGAAAGAGGACATGATCCAGACCCGTCAGCTGGCGCAGCAGATGCGCCGCGACGTGCAGGAGCTGGTGGATATGCTGCTCAGCACGCCGAATATGGAACAGCGTACCGTCGGTATTGGCCGTCTGGATCCGGAAATCGCCCGCGACTTTAGTAACGTCGGCCCGATGGTGCGCGCCAGCGGCCACGCCCGCGACACCCGCGCCGACCACCCGTTTGTCGGCTACGGCCTGCTGCCGATGGAAGTCCACAGCGAGCAGGGTTGCGACGTGATATCTCGCCTCAAGGTGCGGATCAACGAGGTTTATACCGCGCTGAATATGATTGATTTCGGTCTCGATAACCTGCCGGGCGGCCCGCTGATGGTGGAAGGGTTCACCTATATTCCGCACCGCTTCGCACTGGGCTTCTCCGAGGCGCCGCGCGGCGACGATATCCACTGGAGCATGACCGGCGACAACCAGAAACTGTACCGCTGGCGCTGCCGGGCGGCGACCTACGCCAACTGGCCGACCCTGCGCTATATGCTACGCGGCAACACCGTTTCCGATGCGCCGCTGATCATCGGCAGCCTCGACCCGTGCTACTCCTGTACCGACCGCATGACCGTTGTCGACGTACGCAAGAAGAAGAGCAAAGTGGTGCCGTACAAAGAGCTGGAGCGCTACAGCATCGAGCGTAAAAACTCGCCGCTGAAATAAGGAATCGCCATGTTTACCTTTATTAAAAAAGTTATTAAGACCGGCACCGCGACGCACGCCTACCCGCTGGAGCCGATGCCAGTGGACAAAAACTTCCGCGGCAAGCCGGAGCATACGCCGCAGCAGTGTATCGGCTGCGCGGCCTGCGTGAACGCCTGCCCGTCGAACGCCCTGACGGTCGAGACCGATCTGGCCACTAAACAGCTGGCGTGGCAGTTTAACCTCGGGCGCTGCATCTTCTGCGGCCGCTGTGAAGAGGTGTGCCCGACGGCGGCGATTAAGCTGTCGCCGGAGTATGAGCTGGCGGTGTGGAAGAAAGAGGATTTCCTCCAGCAGTCGCGCTTCGCTATCTGCCACTGCCGGGAGTGCCAGCGTCCGTTCGCGGTGCAGAAGGAGATCGACTACGCCATCGCGCTGCTCAAGCATAACGGCGATACCCGCGCCGAGCTGCACCGTGAAAGCTTCGAAACCTGCCCGGAATGCAAGCGCCAGAAATGCCTGGTGCCGTCCGATCGTATTGAACTGACCCGCCATATGAGGGAGGCCAGCTGATGAGTACTTTACTTGGCCCGCGCGATGAAAACGGCATACCCGTGCCGATGACGGTGGATGAATCCATCGCCAGCATGAAGGCCTCGCTGCTGAAGAAAATTAAACGTTCGGCCTACGTCTACCGCGTCGACTGCGGCGGCTGCAACGGTTGCGAAATTGAAATCTTCGCCACCCTTTCGCCGCTGTTCGATGCTGAACGCTTCGGGATCAAGGTGGTGCCTTCGCCGCGCCATGCCGATATCCTGCTGTTTACCGGGGCGGTGACCCGCGCCATGCGCTCCCCGGCGCTGCGCGCCTGGCAGTCGGCGCCGGATCCGAAGATCTGTATCTCCTACGGCGCCTGCGGCAACAGCGGCGGCATCTTCCACGACCTGTACTGTGTCTGGGGCGGTACCGATAAAATCGTACCGGTCGATGTCTATATTCCGGGCTGCCCGCCGACGCCCGCCGCCACCCTGTACGGCTTCGCCATGGCCCTCGGCCTGCTGGAGCAGAAAATCCATGCTCGTCTGCCAGGCGAACTCGACGAACAGCCGACCGAGCTGCTGCATGCCGATATGGTGCAGCCCCTGCGGGTGCGCATCGATCGCGAAGCGCGGCGTCTGGCGGGCTATCGCTATGGCCGGCAGATTGCTGACGACTATATGCGTCTGCTCGGCCAGGGCGACAGCCAGGTGCTGCGCTGGCTGGAGGCGGAGAAAGATCCGCGTCTGACCGAGATCGTCACCCATCTCAACCAGGTGGTCGAGGGGGCGCGTATCCGATGAGCGAGACGGTGGTGTTCAGTCAGCTGAGCCGTAAATTTATTGATGAGAACGACGCCACGCCGGATCAGGCGCAGCAGGTGGTCTATTACAGCCTGGCGATTGGCCACCACCTCGGCGTCATCGACTGTCTCGAGGCGGCGCTGAGCTGCCCGTGGGAGGCGTATCTGGCATGGATCGCCACCCTTGAGGCGGGCAGCGCCGCGCGGCGCAAAATGGAGGGCGTGCCGAAGTATGGCGAGATCGTCATCGACAGCAGCCATGTGGCGATGCTGGCCAACGCCTTTGATAAAGCGCAGTCCGCGCAGACCCCGCAGCAGCAGGCGTGGAGTAAAACGATGCTCAGCATGCTGCATGATATTCACCAGGAGAGCGCCATCTATCTGATGGTGAGGAGATTACGTGACTGACGTTTTACTCTGTGTCGGCAACAGCATGATGGGCGACGACGGCGCCGGCCCGCTGCTGGCGGAGATGTGCGCGGCGAACCCGGCCGGCCAGTGGGTGGTCATCGACGGCGGCAGCGCGCCGGAAAACGACATCGTGGCGATCCGCGAATTACGCCCCGAACGCCTGCTGATTGTTGATGCCACCGATATGGGCCTCAACCCCGGCGACATTCGCGTCATCGACCCCGACGACATCGCCGAGATGTTTATGATGACCACCCATAACATGCCGCTCAACTATCTGGTCGATCAGTTGAAAGAGGACGTCGGCGAGGTGATTTTCCTCGGCATTCAGCCGGATATCGTCGGTTTTTATTATCCGATGACCCAGCCGGTAAAAGAGGCCGTTGCCCGGGTGTACCAGCAGCTGGCAGACTGGCAGGGCCAGGGCGGCTTTGCCCGGCTGGAGGCTGAAGACGATTAACCCAGCGGCGAACCGGGCTCTCCGCCGGCGCACGACTGACCTGCCGGGAGCCCCGTTCCCGGCGGCGCCAGCTCAAGATTCTCTATCACTAATTTCCCGGGCGACACCGAGACTCTGACCTGCGTGCCGACCGGAAACCCCGCCTGCTCCAGCCAGTCGCCGTTCAGGTTCAGGGCTGCGTGGCGGGTGTAGCGCCGCGTCTCCCGCGTTTTGCGGTCTTCATGGCGTTTTCTGACATATCCCACGGTTAACTGGCGAATGGCCCTGGCTATCCCTCTGGCTGCGGTAGTGTGCTGTGCGCTCATGATGTGCTCCTTGCTGAAGATACCCCTGTAAAAGTACTGGATAAAATACCAGTTATTGTGAACAGGAGGCAAACCAGAAACTGGAATCAGGCTCGAGAAAAAAGCATGTAATAGATGCAACAGAAAGCAGACGCCCGTCCCCCGTTTATCGCGGGGAATGGGCGCGCGTGGGCGAGGACGCTTAGTCGAGATCGGCGCCGTTGCTGGCTATCACCTTCTGGTACCAGAAGAATGACTTTTTACGCTTACGCGCCAGGGTGCCGTTGCCGGCATCGTCGCGATCGACATAGACAAAGCCGTAGCGCTTGCTCATCTCGCCGGTTGACGCCGAGACCAGATCGATGCAGCCCCAGCTGGTGTAGCCCAGCACCGGAATACCGTCGCCGATAGCGTCGCGCATTGCCCTGATGTGCTCGCGCAGGTAGCTGATGCGATAGTCGTCATTGATGTCGCCATTGGCATCGATCTCATCGCGGGCGCCAAGCCCGTTTTCCACCAGGAACAGCGGTTTCTGATAGCGGTCGTACATCATGTTCATGGTGATGCGCAGGCCCAGCGGGTCGATGCCCCACCCCCATTCGCTGGCCGGGATGTGCGGGTTCTTCAGCGACTTGACGATATTGGCGGCATTGGTGTTGCTGGCGTTCATCTCCGCCGAGGCGCAGCGCGACGCATAGTAGCTAAAGGAGACGAAATCGACGGTGTTTTTGAGGATCTCGTCATCGCCCGGCTGTTTCGCAATCGTGACCCCTTTTTCCCGGAACACCCGCGCGGCCCACACCGGATAGGCGCCGCGCGCCTGGACGTCGATAAAGAACAGATTTTCGCGGTCCTTCTCCAGCGCCATCCACACATCTTCCGGCTTGCAGGAGTAAGGATAGAAATTGCCGCCCGCCAGCATGCAGCCGACCTGATTTTGCGGGTTAATCTCATGAGCGATTTTTGTCGCCAGCGCGCTGGCCACCAGCTCGTGATGCGCGGCCTGGTACTTCACCTGCTCCTGGTTTTCACCCTCTTCAAACACCAGACCGGCGCCGGAGTAGGGGCTGTGCAGCATGATGTTGATTTCATTGAAGGTGAGCCAGTATTTCACCAGACCGTCAAAAGCTTCAAAGCAGGTGCGGGCGTAGTGGCTGAAAAAATCCACCATTTTGCGGTTGCGCCAGGAGCCGTACTCCATCACCAGATGCATCGGCACGTCGAAATGACACAGCGTGACCAGCGGCTCGATACCGTGCTTTTTGCACTCCTCAAACAGTGAGCGATAGAAGGCGATGCCCTGCGGATTCGGCTGCTGCTCGTCGCCGCGCGGGAACAGGCGGCTCCAGGCGATGGAGGTGCGAAAGACGCTGAACCCCATCTCGGCCATCAGGGCAATATCTTCTTTATAGCGATGGTAAAAATCGATCGCTTCATGGCTGGGGTAAAATTCGTCTTCACGCAGTGTAAAGCGCTTCTCCAGGCCTAATTTTACCGGCAGGCGGTGGGCGCCGTGGGGGAGGGTATCCACGGTGGTCAGCCCCTTACCGCCTTCAAGATAAGCGCCTTCAGACTGGTTGGCGGCCAGTGCGCCGCCCCATAAAAATCCCTGTGGGAAACTCGCCATGCATTACCTCATTATCAATTGTGTGTTCAGGCGTGGGATGCCTGGGCCCGGGCCTGGCGCGCTCTGGCGTCGGCAGCGGCCTGTTCAACGGGAATATCTTCAAAGCCGAGGATCAGCGTCAGGGCAAACGACAGCACCACCGACAGCGCCATCACGCCAAATACCCAGACGATAGTCATCGGATTGGCTGGATCGAAAAACTGCACGCTGGTAAACAGCCCTGGCGCCGCCATCGAATGGCTGGCCAGACCGGCGATTCCCGCCACCGCGCCGCAGATAAAGCCGCTGATTAAGCTGGCGATCAGCGGGCGCTTCAGGCGCACCGCCACGCCGTACAGCGCCGGTTCGGAAATCCCGGCCAGAATCGCCGATGCCGCGGCGGCCAGCGCCGTCTGGCGCAGCTCCGGGTTTTTGGTTTTCCACGCCACCGCCAGCGACGATCCGCCCAGCGACAGGTTGGCGCCGATCTCCGATGGCATCACCATGCCTTCTTTGCCGGTTTCGGCGATGGTCTGAATGATGGTTGGCGTAAAGACGCGGTGCATCCCGGTCATCACCAGCAGTGGCCACAGCCCGCCCATGATCGCCACCGACAGCCAGCCGAGATAGCTGTGGATCGTATACACCAGCGCGGAAATGGCGCTACCGATCCAGATGCCCAGCGGGCCAATCAGCAGGATCGCCAGCGGGGCGGCGATCAGCACGATCAGCATCGGCTTAAGGAAGTTTTTCGTCACCGCCGGGGTAATGCGATCCACCCAGCGCTCGATATACGACAGGCACCAGGTCATCACCAGCGCCGGGATCACCGTGTAGGTGTATTTCACCGCGGTAACCGGAATAAAGGCAAATTCAACGTGTTCGCCCTGGGCGGCTTTGGCCATCAACTCGATAAACCCGGGATGCACCAGCACCCCGGCGATGGCGATGGCCAGCGACATATTGGTTTTGAATTTCACCGCCGCGGAGGCGGCCACCATCAGCGGCAGGAAGAAAAATGCGCCATCGCCGATAAGCGCCAGAAGTGTCAGCGTCGGCGAGCCTTTCGGCAGTGCGCCGCTCATCTCAAGGATCATTGCCAGCAGCTTGACCATCGATCCGCCGATAATCGCCGGGATCAGCGGCGACATGGTGCCGATCAGCGCGTCAAGGATCCCGGCGCCGATGCGTTTCAGGGTTAGCGGCGCTTTGCCCTGCGGCTCAGCCGGGCGCAGGTCGCCAGGCAGCAGATTCACGACCTCGCGGTAGGCCTGGGAAACGGTATTGCCGATGATCACCTGGCACTGGTTATCGCTGCGCACAACGCCGAGTACCCCGGTCAGGCCTTTCAGGGTGGGGCTATCGACCTTTTCGTCGTCTTTGACCACGAAGCGCAGACGGGTCATGCAGTGGGTCACGGCGGCGACGTTATCGACTCCGCCGATTGCCGCGACTATCTGTTGCGCCAGGGCTGCATAATTTTTCGACATCGGATTTTATCCTGTTTATCAATAGGGTACTGATCTGCTACCGCGCCGCATCGCCGGGCGATACCATGTTTATATAGGAAACCGGTTCCACAAAATCATGGTGAGTTTCATTTGATTGCACAAGGAATAAAAAAAGATGATCTCAATTTTGTGATTTTGATCGCGAAGCGTCGCCGTGAGCCGGATCGCGGTGGTGAACAGGGGAATGCTGTAAAAGCGGGAAACGTGCAGTACACTGCCTGCAACTTTTGCAACAGGAAGAATCACATGGCAACGATGCTGGAGGTCGCAAAGCGCGCGGGGGTATCGAAGGCAACCGTTTCGCGGGTACTGTCGGGCAACGGCTATGTCAGTCAGGAGACCAAAGACCGGGTGTTTAAGGCAGTGGCGGAGAGCGGCTATCGGCCTAATCTGCTGGCGCGCAACCTGGCGACCAAAACGACGCAAACCCTGGGCCTGGTGGTGACCAACACCCTGTACCACGGCGTCTATTTCAGCGAGCTGCTGTATCACGTGGCGCGGATGACGGAAGACAAGGGACGACAGCTGATCCTGGCCGACGGCAAGTACAGCGCGCAAGAGGAGCGGGAGGCGATCCAGTACCTGCTGGACCTGCGCTGCGATGCGATTATCATCTACCCGCGCTTTCTCACCGTTGACGAGATGGACGAGATCGTTGAGAACCACTCGCAGCCGATCATGGTGCTTAATCGCCGCCTGCGCCGCCACGCCAGCCACTGCGTCTGGTCCGATCAAAAAGCCTCGGCGATGCGGGTGGTGGAGCGGCTGATTGCGCTTGGCCATCGCGATATCGCCTTTATTACCGGTTCCCTTGACTCACCCACCGGCGTCGAACGCCTCGCCGGCTACAAAGACGCGTTGGCTGGCCACGGCATCGCCCTGAACGAGGCGCTCATCGCGGAGGGGCGCTGGACGCCGGAAACCGGCGCGGCGGCGGTGGAGAGCCTGCGTCAACGCGGGGTGACCTACAGCGCGCTGGTGGCGAGCAATGACGATATGGCGATCGGAGCGATGAAGCAGCTTCACCAGCTGGGCGTTAAGGTTCCGGATCAGGTCTCGGTGGTGGGGTTTGATGATATTGTGCTGGCGCCGTATATGGTGCCGTCGCTCGCCAGCGTTCGGGTACCGGTGACGGAGATGATTAAAGAGAGCATCAATCGGCTGATATTTATGCTGGATGGTGGGGAGTTCAACTTTCAGCAGAGCTTCCCCGGGGCGCTAATTGAGCGTGATTCACTGGTGGCGGGTCCCTGTGCCTGACGTCGTCAGCTGTCATCGTCACTACTGACGATGACAGCAAATGTTCGATTTAATTCTCTTAACTATCAATAATATAAAAACTGGAACGTATTATGCATACTCCGGCGCCTAACCTTCTTACTGCTGGAGAAATGGATGAACCGTTTCATTATCGCCGATGCGAGCAAATGTATCGGCTGTCGCACTTGCGAAGTGGCCTGCGTGGTGTCCCATCAGGAACATCAGGATTGCGCCGCCCTGACGCCTCACACCTTTCAACCGCGTATTCACGTGATCAAAGGGGTCAATGTCTCCACGGCGACCGCCTGCCGTCAGTGTGAAGACGCCCCCTGCGCCAACGTCTGCCCGAACGGCGCCATTAGCCGCGATAAAGGCTTTGTCCATGTGATGCAGGAGCGCTGCATCGGCTGCAAAACCTGCGTTGTTGCCTGCCCGTACGGGGCGATGGAGGTGGTGGTGCGCCCGGTGATCCGCCATAGCGGTGCCGGACTGAACGTCGTGGCGGAAAAAGCCGAAGCCAACAAGTGCGACCTCTGCTTCCACCGCGAGAGCGGCCCGGCCTGCATGGAAGTCTGCCCGACGCACGCCCTGGTGTGCGTTGACCGCAATAAACTCGAGCAGATGAATATCGAGAAACGTCGCCGTACGGCGCTGGCCTGGTAAGTCGTGGCATGAACGGGGTGCAAATCCGCATTCGCGGTAAAGTGCAGGGGGTGGGGTTCCGCCCCTTTGTCTGGCAGCTGGCCCGGACGCAGGCCCGCTGCGGCGATGTCTGTAATGACGGTGACGGCGTCCTGGTGCGGCTGGCCGGGGGCGACGATGGTTTTACTGCCGCTCTGGCTGACCACTGCCCGCCGCTGGCGCGTATCGACAGCACCGACTGCACCCCTTATTGCTGGACGGCCACGCCGAAGGATTTCACCATCCGCGAGAGCGGGGCGGGATGCATGCGCACTCAGATTGTGCCCGATGCCGCGACCTGTCCGGCGTGCCTCGCGGAGATGAACGATCCCCGGGCGCGCCGCTACCGCTACCCCTTTATCAACTGCACCCACTGCGGGCCGCGGTTAACCATTATCCGCGCCATGCCCTACGACCGGCCTTTCACCGCAATGGCGCCGTTCCCGCTCTGTTCCCCTTGTGAGGCGGAGTTCCGCGATCCTGCGGATCGCCGTTTTCACGCCCAGCCGGTGGCCTGCCCCGACTGCGGGCCGCGGCTGGAATGGCGGGCAGAGGGGGAAACGCTGAACAGCGAGGCGGCGCTGCAGGCGGCCATCACGCGGCTGGCGGCAGGCGACATCGTGGCGATAAAAGGCATCGGCGGCTTTCATTTGGCCTGCGATGCCGGTAATCCCGCTGCCGTTGCCACGCTGCGGGCGAGGAAACACCGTCCGGCGAAACCGCTGGCGGTAATGTTGCCGTCAGCGGCGGGCTTACCCGCCGACGCCGCGGCGCTGATGGGCTCCCCGGCGGCGCCCATCGTACTGATTGCTAAAGCGCAGGTCTCCGGCCTGTGTGACAAGATTGCGCCAGGACTTGCGGAAGTAGGGGTGATGCTGCCGTCTAATCCGCTGCAGCATTTGCTTCTGCAGGCCCTGGCGCGCCCCATCGTCATGACCTCCGGCAACCTTAGCGGCCGTCCGCCGGCGTTAAGTAATGCTCAGGCGCTCAACGACTTAGCCGACATTGCCGACGGCTTTCTCTTGCATAATCGCGACATCCTGCAGCGAATGGATGATTCGCTGGTGCGGTCAAGCGGTGAAATGCTGCGCCGCGCCCGGGGCTACGTCCCGGATGCGCTGCCGCTGCCGCCGGGGCTACGAGACATCCCGCCGCTGCTGGCTCTCGGCGCGGATATGAAAAATACCTTCTGCCTGGCGCGCGGCAGCGAAGCGCTGCTGAGCCAGCACTTTGGCGATCTTGGCGAGGAAGGCGTTGAACAGCAGTGGCGCAGCACCCTGCAACTGATGCAAAGCATTTACGCGTTTGTGCCGCAGCGGGTGGTGGTTGATGCCCATTCCGGCTATCGTTCAACGCAGTGGGCGGCGTCCCTGTCGCTGCCGGTGGAGACGGTGCTGCATCACCATGCTCATGCTGCGGCGTGCCTGGCCGAGCACCGCTGGCCGCTTGACGGCGGCGACGTTATCGCCCTGACCCTCGACGGCATCGGCATGGGGGAGAACGGCGCGCTGTGGGGCGGGGAGTGCCTGCGGGTTAACTATCGCCAGTGCGAACATCTTGGCGGGTTGCCGGCCGTCGCGCTGCCGGGCGGTGACCTGGCGGCGCGCCAGCCGTGGCGAAATCTGCTGGCTCAGTGCCTGGCCTTTGTCCCTGACTGGCAGGATTATCCGCAGACCGCCCCCCTCCGCCAGCGCAACTGGCCGCTGCTGGCGCAGGCCATCGATCGCGGCATTAACGCGCCGCGCGCCTCGTCCTGCGGACGGCTGTTTGATGCCGTCGCCTGTGCGCTGGATTGTGCGCCGGAGAGCCTGAGCTATGAAGGCGAAGCAGCCTGTCGGCTGGAGGCGCTGGCCGCCAGCTGCCCCGGCGTCAGCCACCCGGTTACGCTGCCGTGGCGCGACGACGTGCTGGACTTAGCCACCTTCTGGCGACAGTGGCTGAACTGGCAGGCGACCCCGGCGCAGAAAGCCTGGGCCTTCCATGACGCCCTGGCCTGTGGGCTGGCGGCGATGGCCCGCGACTGCGCCACTGCCCGCGGTATCGAGACGATGGTCTGCAGCGGCGGGGTGCTGCACAACCGCTTGCTGGCGGCGCGATTGACCTTTTATCTGGCGGATTTTACTCTGCTGTTGGCGCAGCAGTTGCCGGCCGGCGACGGCGCAATCGCATATGGTCAGGCGGTGATCGCCGCCGCCCGCGGGCAGGCTCAAGGAACACAACAATGATAATGACAGTTTTACGCCAGCAGCCGCGCGCTGCGGGACTGGTGTTGGGGTTGATCGCGGCAAACTTACTGGCCTGGTGCTGGGCGCTGCAGGCCTTTGGCGACAGCGGCGCGCTGATGGCCGCCAGCCTGCTGGCCTGGGGCTACGGCCTGCGCCACGCAGTTGATGCCGACCACATCGCGGCGATTGATAACGTGACCCGCAAGATGATGCAGCAGGGGCGGCGGCCATTCGCTGTCGGGGCCTGGTTCTCGCTGGGCCACTCATCGATTGTGGTATTGGCCTCGGCGGCGATTGCCGCGACCGCCACGGCCTTCAGCGCGCAGATGAGCTGGCTGCATGACACCGGTAGCGTCATCGGCACCGCCGTGTCGGCCCTGTTTTTACTGGCGATGGCTTTTATCAACCTGGTGATTTTACGCAGCGTGTGGCGCAGCTTTCGGGCGTGGAAGCGCGGTGAGAAGGTGAGCGACGAAATCGTCAGCGGCGGCGGCATAATGAGCTGGCTGTTTGGCAAAACCTTCCGTCTGGTCAGCCGCAGCTGGCAGATGTACCTGGTCGGCTTCCTGTTCGGCCTCGGTTTTGATACCGCTACCGAAATCGGCGTGCTGGGTATCTCCGCCGCCGGCGCGTCGAGCGGGATTTCCGTCTGGTCGATTATGGTCTTCCCGGCGCTGTTCGCCAGTGGTATGGCGCTGGTGGATACCCTCGATAACGTGCTGATGGTCGGCGCCTACGGCTGGGCGTTCAGCAAACCGCAGCGCAAGCTTTATTACAATATGACCATCACCGGCACCTCGGTGGTGGTGGCGCTGTTTATCGGCGGCCTGGAAGCGCTGGGCCTGCTAATGGATAAGTTTGCGCTCAGTGGCGGGATATGGCGCTGGGTGGGGATGTTAAACGATAACCTTGGCGATGCCGGATTTGTGGTGGTCGGGTTGTTTGTCGCCTGTTGGGCGCTGTCGGTGCTTAACTACCGCTGGCGCGGCTACGACAATCTGGCGCGTTAGCTGCAGCATTTTCCCGGCTTGCGCTGCGCTAAGCCGGGCTACCCTACCTGCCCGGCGGCGCTGCTCTGCGCAGGCTGACCCAGGTCCTGGTGAGGCATCGCTCTGCGTCAATAATTTCAATTACTTAACTCATTGAAAAATTATTATTTTTTATCAAATCTTCATTTTCCCCCGTTTTAACGACCCGAAGCATCTGTGATTTACCTCTTATTTACATAATTTAAACCACTCGTTAACTGGATAAAAACACGACAGCCTCGTTATAGTAGTTTTGTAAAATAAAACTAAGTTGTACAGAGTGCAACAATGGCGAGATGTTCATGGAGATCGTTACCGCGCCGCACCTTGCGGCCAGAAACGTGTGGCTTGCGTTACCTGGTGAAGCAACATGACAACCCAGGCAGCCCATCCTCATCTCCGGACGCGGCAAAACGGACGCATCAGGCTGAAGTCACTTATTTCGTCACTACATCGTTTTCCTGATAAACATAATGAAACCCTGCGAGGAAACCATGACCGATCAATTACCGAACCGCGCTATCGATAACGATGCGCTGGAAAAAGAGACCATGCGGCGGGTTATCTGGCGCATCCTGCCTTTCCTGGTTGTCAGCTACCTGGTGTCGATTATTGACCGGGGCAATATTGGTATGGCTGCGCTGCAGATGAATGAGGATCTGGGCCTGAGTAAGGCGGCTTTTGGCTTCGCCAGCAGTTTGTATTTTGTCGCCTATTTTATCTTTGAGGTGCCCAGCAACCTGGCGATGCAGAAGGTGGGGGCCCGCTTGTGGATCCCGCGCATTATGATCAGTTGGGGAGTGGTATCGATGTGTATGGCGCTGGTGCAAAACACCACCTCCCTTTACATCGTCCGTTTTTTACTGGGCGCTGCCGAAGCGGGCTTTTTCCCGGGCGTGGTGCTCTATCTTACCTGGTGGATCCCGTCACGCTACCGTGCGCGCATCATTGCCTCTTTTATGGTGGCCATTCCGCTGGCTAACTTTATCGGCTCACCGCTTTCAGGGCTGATCCTGATGCTGGATGGCTGGTTAGGGCTGCGCGGCTGGCATCTGTTATTCATTATTGAAGGGTTGCCGGCGGTGCTGCTGGGGATTGCCGCTTTCTTTATTTTGCGCGACCGCCCGCATCAGGCTGCCTGGTTAAACGACCGGCAGAAGACGTGGCTGGAAAACACGCTTCAGGCGGAGCGCCAACAGCAGAAACAGATCGGCCATACCACCACATGGCAACTGTTGAAGCATCGCCAAATCTGGCTGATGGCGTTGATTTACGCCGGTGCGTCGTCTGCCGGCACCACGCTTAGCGTCTGGTCTCCACAGCTGCTGAAGTCGTTCCATCTTGATAACCTGACCACCGGGCTGCTGAATGCCATCCCCTATGGTCTGGCCTCGGTGCTGATGATTGTCTGGGGACGTAGTTCGGACCGGAACAATGAACGCCGCTGGCACACGGCTCTCACCCTCTTTATGATTGCGGCTGGCGTGTTCGCGGCGTTTATCAATCTGTCGCTTCCGGCCACCATTATGATCCTCAGTACCATACTGATTGGCGCTTATGCGGCGAAGGGCCCCTTCTGGGCGCTGGCATCGGGCTGGATGAGCAGCACGTCAGCCGCCGCCGGGCTGGCGGCCATCGGCGCGATCGCCAACCTGATTGGCGGCGCGGTGATGGTGAATGCCTATGGCATTATTAGCGAACGGACAGGAAGCCATACGCTGGCGATGCTGCCGCTGGCCGCCTTGTGTCTGGCAGGCGGCATTGCGGTGCTGGCCATGGGACGGCGTTACTCGCAGACTGCCAGGCAGGAAAAACAGATGACCCATTAATAAGCAAAGGCGGGATTTTTCCCGCCTTCTTAGCCAATCTTACTCTTTCAGACCGTAAAACCTTTCGCAGAATGGCTTGCTGGCGCCTAGCTTGAGCGACAGGCGGTTGGCCGTCTCCTGCATGAGCTGGCTGATGCCGTTTTCTTTACGATCTTCCGTCAGACGCGATGCCGGCCCGGTCAGGGCCAGCGCCGCGATCAGTTTATCGTGGACGCCAAACACCGGCATTGCGAAGGCCGCGGTGTGCGGGTCGCGCGCGCCGGAGGTATAGAACGGCAGCGTCGGTTCGTCTTCCTGCAACGATTCACCCAATCCCCAGTGGCGTAAAACCTTGCTGATAGCGGAACCATCCAGCGGGAACTGGCTGCCGGGCAGGTTGCTGTGGCGTAATCCCTGGGAGGCTTCGGCGCGGAACAGACACAGGCGCTGTCCCCCCTCAATCACATACCAGCTCGCGCTTTCGCTGGAGGCCTGTGACAGCGCCTGCAATTCCGGCTGTACGACTCTGGCAAGTTCAAATGATTGCTCATAGAGCTTGCCGAGATAGAGCAGACGGTGGCCGAGCGTATAGGTGCCATCGTCGTGCCGGATGATGTAGTTCATTCGCTCAAGCGAATTCATCAGGCGATAAACGGTTGTTTTGTGATATCCCGAAAGCTGGGCCAGCTCCGTTAACGTCAGACTGTCATTACCGGGACGGAAGCAATCAAGTAAAGCCAGCGCCTTTTCAACGGCAATTACGCCTTCATTCCCCATCATGTTCTCCTTTTTGCCGAACAAAATTGTACCTGAATTTTGTGAGTAACTTCGTGTTTACATCACAAACAACTTCGCAACACTGGCGAAAAGCGAAGCAATGCTCGTATAGTTGTTTTATATAGTACACGTGAGTTGTATCTAGTAAAACAAATGGAGAGTAACCATGCCTGCTTCGCAACAGAAACTCATCAACTTTGATATTGCGCGTGTTGACGCGGAAGAGGTCCGCCAGGCCGCCGAATTTCAGGCCGCCATTCTGGCTGACGTGGCCGGACGCCGTGGCACATTACATGGCCGCATCAAGCCGCTGGCGCCGCATATGGCGGTTGCCGGGCCAGCGATTACCGTAGAGGTCCGCCCGGGGGATAACCTCGCTATTCACGCCGCAATGGCCGTCGCCAAACCTGGCGATGTGCTGGTCATCGACGGGAAGGGCGATCTCTCCTGCGCGCTGCTGGGAGAGATCATGGCCACGCAGGCCCAGGCCAGCGGTATCGCAGGGATTATCATTGACGGTGCCGTTCGCGATGCGGAAACCTTAAGTAACCAACTCTTTCCGGTTTTCGCCGCCGGCCTGAATCCGTGCGGCCCCACCAAGTTCATTCCAGGCAGGGTCAATCACGCTATTTCAGTCGGTGGCGCCGCCGTGCAGGCAGGTGACTTAGTGGTAGGGGATATTGACGGCGTGGTCGTTATCCCGCGCGATGAAGTTCGCACCATCATCGAACTGGCGAAAGGCAAACTGGCGATGGAATCAAAACGTCTGGTTGCTATCCGCGACGGCGACCTTCGTCCGCACTGGCTGGAGAGCGCTCTGCGTCAGGCAGGGATGCTGAGCGAAGGGGAGACACTGCCATGAGCGCTAAAAACGTCATCCTGATTACCGGCAGCGATTTGGCTGCAGCAGCGCTGGAGATGCTGGAAGATTACGAGCTTGTCTTTGCCGGCCGCCAGCCAACAGAATCCCAGCTGATAGCCTTGTGCCAGCAGCACAATCCGCTCGCGATACTGGTGCGCTATGGCAAAATCACGGCCGCCGTCATGGATGCCGCCCCGGCATTGAAGGTGATTGCCAAACATGGCAGCGGCATTGATGTCATTGACGTTGAGGCGGCCACCGCGCGCGGCATAATGGTTCGCGCGGCGACGGGGGCCAATGCCGCCGCGGTTTCCGAACACACCTGGGCGTTAATTCTGGCCTGTGCCAAGTCGGTAATTCCGCTTGACCGCCGCCTGCGTGAAGGGCACTGGGATAAATCAACGCATAAATCACTCGAACTTGAGGGCAGAACGCTGGGACTGGTCGGCCTCGGCGCTATTGGCAGCCGTGTGGCGAAAATTGCCGTCGCCTTTGGTATGAAGGTTCTGGCTTACGATCCCTACGCGAAAACGGTCCCGCCGGAATGTGAACGTGTTGACGAACTCAAAGACCTGCTGATGCAGGCCGATGTTCTGTCCCTTCATTGTCCCTTGACGCAACACAACAGAGGAATGATCAATGCCGCCACGCTGGCGCAGTGTAAGCCGGGCGCTATCCTGGTGAATACTGCGCGCGGCGGGTTGATTGACGATGTGGCGCTGGCCGCAGCATTAAAAGCGGGGACCTTGCGCTGGGCGGCGCTCGACAGCTTTCACAGTGAACCACTCACCACGCCGCATATCTGGCAGGCGATTGATAATGTCATTCTGTCTCCGCATGTGGGTGGCGTTAGCGATGCCTCTTACGTGAAAATGGGGACCGCCGCCGCAGCCAACATTCTGCAGGTGCTGCAGGAGTCGGCTCAGACAGAAACAACGTTTTGAGTGTTAACCGAACCTGCGCTCCCGGTTAATTTTTCGGCACTCTGTTTTCCGTGGCGCAGGGAGCGGCCAGACGCCGCCCCCTGCGCCGGCGGCGCTGCGCTTGCGCGGGCCTACAGTATATGAGCTTACGGGCGGCCTCCGTAGGCCGGGTAAGCGTAGCGCCACCCGGCAAAACAGGGCTGCCTGGACGGTAATCAACTCACCAGTTGCTTGAGCAGCGCAAAGGCTTCTTTCATCTTGTCTTCGCTGACCACAAAGGCACGCAGTTGATTCTCTGCATCCAGGCCTTTCGCCACCAGCCCCTCTTTGGCGGCCACGATATTCCACGTCAGATCGTCGCGGCGGGTGTCGCCGGCCAGATGCAGCGGCAGATCCGGCGTTTTCACTTTCACCAGCATTGGCGGCAAGATGAGCTCGCCCGTTTGCGCCAGCAGGTTTTTACTCAGGCACATGGCGCTGAGTAAAATCGGCTGCAGGAACGGCAGTACCGTACCGTTGATTTCCGCACAGTCGCCGAGGGCGTAAATCGCCGGGTCGCTGGTTTGCAGTTGATTATTGACCACCACGCCGCGGTTAATCTGCAATCCGGCATGGCGCGCCAGCGACGTTTCCGGGCGCAGGCCGGCGGCGGCCACCACCGCATCGACGGTTAACGCGCGCTGGCGATCGAGGCTGACGCGGATGCCGTCGGCGGTGTGTTCCAGCCCTTCGAGCTGCGTTTTCAGCATCAGATGTACGCCCATCTCGGTAAGCCGATGCTGCAGGCGGCTACTGGCCTCCGGCGGCATCAGCGCCGCCAGCACGCTGGCTGAGTTATCGACTACCGTTACCGCTTTACCGGCGCGGCAGAAATCCATCGCCAGTTCGCAGCCAATCAGGCCGCCGCCGACGATCAGCACGCGCTTCGCGTCGTGCAGCTGGCTCTGCGCCGCGCCATATTCGCGCTGGCTGTTCAGCGTCAGCATTAGCTCGCGTCCCGGCACCGGCGGGATAAACGGCGTCGCCCCGGTGGCCAGCACCAGTTTGTCATAGCGCCACTGGTTATCCTGGCTCTTCACTAACCGTTTTTCGGCGTCGATATCGCTCACCCAGGTATGGGGAAACAGACGCAGATTATACTGCTCGGCGAACTCGCCGGCGCTTTGCAGGGTCAGATCGTCGGCCTTCTGCCCGCGGCTGATGACATGGCTGAGGTCCGGTTTGTTGTATTCATCCATGCTATCGGCGGCGATTAACGTCAGCGGGATTTGCGTATCCTGCTTACGGATATTTTTCACCAGCTGGCGGGCCGCGAAGCCCGAGCCGATGATGACGATGCCATCACTCATTTTGCCTCCGTCGCCAGTACGTCAAAGACATCTTTGCCAAGAGAACACTCTGGGCAGAGGAAATTGTCCGGCACTTCACTCCACGGCGTACCCGGCTGGACATCCTGGTTAGGTTCGCCTTTCGCCGGGTCATAGACCCACTGGCACACGCTGCACTGCATCATGGGACCGAGATCGGCGGCCGCGGCGGCGGCACAGGCACAGTCCGGTTGTTCCGGCGTTGTCGCTGCTTCAGCAACCGGCAGCGGAGAGAGGGCCCACTGGCGGGCGATGTCGCGTCCGTGTTGGCGGCACAATTCCAGCGCGTCGATATCCGGGCGCCATTTGGCTTTCAGGCTCAGCGACATCTCAAAGCCGGCATCCTGCAGGCGGGTGGACAGGCGGTCTACCGCGCCGCCGCTCCAGCCGTGTGAGCCAAAGGCGCTGGCGCGTTTATTGCGAAAACGCAGCCCGGTCATCTCTTCCACCAGCCCGGCGATTTTCGGCATCATCACGTTGTTCATGGTGGAGGTGCCCACCAGCACACCTTTCGAGCGGAAAACGTTGGTGAGAATGTCGTTTTTGTCGCTGCGGGCGACGTTAAAGATTTTCACCGCCACCCGTGGATCAACCTCGGTGATCCCCTGAGCGATGGCGTCCGCCATCATGCGGGTGTTATTGGACATGGTGTCGTAGAAGAGGGTGATGCGATCTTCCTGATAATCCGCCGCCCACTCGAGGTATTTCTCGACGATTTGCGTCGGGTTATCGCGCCAGACCACGCCGTGGGAGGTGGCAATCATCTCCACCGGCAGGTTGAAGCCGAGGATTTCAGTAATTTTCGGCGTCACCAGGCGGCTGAAGGGCGTCAGGATGTTGGCGTAGTAGCGTTGGCACTGTTCGTACAGTTCAATCTGGTCCACTTCATCGTTGAACAGGTGTTCGTCGCAGTAGTGCTGGCCGAAGGCGTCGTTGCTGAACAGCACCGCGTCGCCGGTCAGGTAGGTCATCATGCTGTCAGGCCAGTGCAGCATCGGCGTTTCCACGAAGATCAGCTGTTTACCATTACCGATATCGAGAGTATCGCCGGTTTTCACCACGTGGAAGTTCCACTCAGGATGATGATGGTGGCCGTTGATCGAGTCGATAGCGTTGGCGGTGCAGTAGATCGGCGTATCCGGGATCTGCATCATCAGCTCAGTCAGCGCGCCGGCATGGTCCTCTTCGGCGTGGTTAATGACGATATAGTCGAGGTCGGCCAGATCGATTTCGCTGCGCAGGTTCTGCACGAACTCGCGGCTGAATTTATGATCGACGGTATCAATCAGCACGTTCTTCTCTTCGCGGATGAGATAGCTGTTGTAGCTGCTGCCGCGCAGCGTTTTATATTCGGTGCCGTGGAAATCACGCACTTCCCAGTCACGTTGGCCAACCCAAAGAATGTTATTTTTAACCGCAATAGACATAGCAACCTCAATCAATACAGTGTGTTTAAACTCAGTTGACTGGCTTATATCAAGTTACATGCCAACTTTTTAATTCATTGATAATTATCTATTTTTAATTTTTTCTGATTTTGGTTGCTGTCAAAATGACAATAGCTAAAATAGTCTATATGACAATGCGTGTTGTCAAAATGACAATGGAGCGGCAATGAGTTTTTCCGTCGACGAGCTGGCGAGAATCGCCATTGATTTACAAAGCGATATTGGTCACACCGACCGCTTTTCGCGCCTGATTACTACCCTGCGGCAGATCCTCGGCTGCGATGCCTCGGCGCTGCTGCGCTATGAGGCGCATCAGTTTGTGCCGCTGGCGATCGATGGCCTGGCGCAGGATGTGCTTGGTCGGCGCTTTGCCCTGGAAGGACACCCGCGGCTTGAGGCGATTGCGCGCGCCGGGGATGTGGTGCGCTTCCCGGCGGATAGCGATTTGCCCGACCCCTATGACGGGCTGATCCCCGGTCATGAGAGCCTGAAGGTTCACGCCTGCGTTGGCCTGCCGTTGTTTGCCGGACAGACGCTGATTGGCGCGCTGACCCTTGATGGTATGGATGCCGACCGTTTCGATAGCTTCAGCGATGAAGAGCTGCGGCTGATTGCCGCGCTGGTGGCCGGCGCGCTGAACAACGCGCTGCTCATCGCCCGCCTTGAGGCGCAAAACGTGTTGCCGGCGCAGCCGGTCAATTATGCGCAACCTGAGCGCCAGGAAATTATCGGCCTGTCAGCGCCCATGCTGCAGCTGAAAAAAGAGATCGATATCGTCGCCGCCTCGGATTTAAACGTGCTGATAAGCGGCGAAACCGGCACCGGTAAAGAGCTGGTGGCGAAAGCGGTGCACCAGGGATCGCCGCGAGCCGCCAATCCGCTGGTCTATCTCAACTGCGCGGCGCTGCCGGAAAGCGTGGCGGAGAGCGAGCTGTTTGGCCATGTGAAAGGGGCGTTTACCGGGGCTATCAGCAACCGCAGCGGTAAATTTGAGATGGCTGATAACGGCACCCTGTTCCTTGATGAAATTGGCGAACTGTCGCTGGCGTTGCAGGCGAAGCTGCTGCGCGTGCTGCAGTATGGTGATATTCAGCGCGTCGGCGATGACCGCAGTCTGCGGGTCGATGTGCGGGTGCTGGCGGCGACGAACCGCGATCTGCGCCAGGAGGTGGTGGAAGGGCGCTTTCGCGCCGATCTGTACCATCGCCTGAGCGTCTTCCCGCTGTCGGTTCCGGCGCTACGCGAACGGGAAAACGATGTGGTGCTGCTGGCGGGCTATTTCTGTGAGCAGTGCCGCCTGCGGATGGGGCTGGCGCGGGTCATTTTGGCTGAGGCGGCGCGAAACAGGCTGCAGCAGTGGTCCTGGCCGGGCAACGTGCGCGAACTGGAGCATGCTATTCACCGGGCGGTGGTGCTGGCGCGGGCCACCCAGGCCGGCGATGAAGTGGTGCTGGAGCCGCAGCATTTCCAGTTTGCGGTGGCCGCGCCGATGTTACCGACTGAGACGGTGGCAGCGGCACCCGCGATAGAGAAGGTCAATCTGCGCAAGGCGACCGACTCTTTTCAGCGGGAAGCGATTAGCCGCGCGCTCGAGGCGAACCAGCGCAACTGGGCGGCGACCGCCCGTGCGCTGGAACTGGACGTCGCCAACCTGCATCGGCTGGCGAAACGTCTGGGACTTAAAGGATCCCCGCCTGGTAAAAATTCTGCAGGTTGATGGCGCCGACCAGTTGACCGTTTTCATCCACGACCGGCGCGGCGCTGATTTTGTGTTTCATCAGTCGCTCTTTGGCTTCCACCGCGCGGCTTTCCGCCTGCAGCGTTACGCCGTTGCGGGTCATCGCCCGAGTGACGCTATCGTTGAGCGTACCGCCAGCAACCAGCCAGCGGCGCAGGTCGCCGTCGGTGAAAACGCCCTGCACGCGGTTGGTTTCATCGCAGACCGCCACCAGGCCGAGCCCGGTTCGGCTGAGTTCAAGCATGGCGTCCATGACGTTGGCCCCGGCATCGACCCGCGGCACTTCTTCGTCGCGGCGCATCAGGTGATGCACCTTATTCAGCAGACGCGCGCCGAGGGCGCCCGCCGGATGGGAACGGGCGAAATCTTCTTCATTGAAACCGCGCGCCTGCATCACCGCCATCGCCAGCGCGTCGCCCAGCATCAGGGTGTTAACGGTGCTGGAGGTCGGCGCCAGATGCATTGGACAGGCTTCGCGCTCCACGGCGATATCCAGCACCGCTTTCGCCGCCAGCGCCAGCGGCGAGGTGGATTTGCCGGTCATCGCCAGCAGAGGAATGGATTTCTCTTCCAGCCGCGGCACGATGAGATCCAGCTCTTTTGCGCTACCGGAGTAGGAGATAAACAGCATCACGTCGCGGCTATCGAGCATACCGAGATCGCCATGCAGGGCTTCCGCCGGATGGACGAAAAAGGCCGGGGTGCCGGTGCTGGCGAAGGTTGCCGCCAGCTTTTTACCGATGTGGCCGGATTTACCGATACCGGAGACAATCAGTTTGCCCTCGCAGTGGATGATGGTTTCCGCCGCGCGGATGAAGTCGTCGCCCAGGCGTTCCGGCAGGCGGCTCGCCTCCTGCAGCTCAAGCATCAGGGTCTGGCGTCCGGCCTCTAACAAAAAGTTACTCATGATGTTCTCCAGTAATAATGACTTCAATACCTTTGGCTTCCAGCGCCCGCTGGAATTCAGGGTCAATCTCGGCATCGGTAATCAATTTATCCACGCGTTCAAGGCCGCAGACAATGTTGGGACTTTTACGGCCAAACTTGGATGAGTCGGCCATCAGGATCACTTCGCGGGCGGCGTTACACATCGCCTTACTGACGGTATAGACCTCGTTAAAGGTGGTGACGCCCGCCACCAGATCAATGCCGTCGGTGCCCATAAACAGCTTGTCGAAGCTGAATTGTTCGAAGGCGTTTTCCGCCAGCTGGCCGTGGAATGAAGCCGATTTTTTACGGAAGGTGCCGCCCGGCATCAGGATGGTCTGCTCGTTATCGAACTCGGAAAGGGCGTTGACGATATGCAGGCTGTTGGTCATCACCGTGATGTTATTGAAGCGGCTCAGCAACGGCACCATTTGCAGCACGGTACTGCCGGCGTCGAGGATAATTGAATCGCCATCGTGGATGTAGCGTACGGCGGCCTCGGCAATCTGCGCTTTCTTGTGGGTGTTGATCAGCGTCTTGTGGTCGATAGGCGGGTCGGCCTCGTCTTTATTCAACACTACGCCGCCGTAGGTGCGGATGACGGTCCCGGCATTCTCCAGAATCACCAGATCCTTGCGGATAGTGGTGCCGGTGGTGTCGAAGTGTTGCGCCAGCTCTTCGACCGAGCATTTGCCCTGCGATTGCAGGTGCTCGAGAATGGCTGCCTGGCGCTGACGTGGTTTCATAGGCGTTGTATCCTGCGTTTAAGTTTCGAAGTGATAATTTCGCAAGATATTAACTTTCACAACGAAATTATGCATGTTTCGGATTAAGCGCTAATGATAGTGCATTCTGACAGAGCGGATCATTGGGAAAGATCACATCAGGCTGCAATTCCTTGAGATGTTTACCGCTAAGCGTGGGGATTTTTTGCGGGCTGGCGAAGACGGTGAGACCCTTCATCAACAGCGTATCGCAAATACGATCGTTTTCATCGACGGCGATAGCGACAATCGCGCGCGGTTTAAAGCGCCCGGAGGAACGGCCGACGCCGACGCGGCCCTGCTGGCAAAGGCTATCAAAGGCGCGATTGAAGCGGCGAATTTGCCAGCCGCCGAAAGCCAGCTGAGTCAGCCAGGCGATAGCGGCGACGGTGATTAATGCGGTAACCATAATGTCTCCTGAAAGTGGGGTACCGGGTACAACCCGGGTACCGTTTTTTGTCGGGTGGCGGCTAGCGCCTGACCCGACCGACATTTTTGTAGCCCGGATAAGCGCAGCGCCATCCGGGAACCTTTTAAAACATCACCTGGCCGCCGGTAACGTTAATTGACTGACCCGTGCAGTACGACGCCTGCGGGCTGGCGTAAAACATCAACACGTTCAGCACATCCTGGTAATCGCAGCCGCGTTTCAACGGCACCTTATCGATGTAGTACTGCTCGACTTCGCTCTCATCAATGCCGAGCTTGGCGGCGTACTGCGGCAGCAGCGACTGGAACATCGGCGATTTCAACAGATTGCCGAGCATCAGCGAATGGACGGTAATACCGTACTCCGCCAGATCCAGCGCCAGCGACTGGGTCAGCCCGACGCCGCCGAACTTCGCCGCGCTGTAGCCGGAGTTGTGCTTACTGCCCACTTTGCCGGACTTCGAGTTGATCTGAATGATGCGACCTTTAATGCCATCGCGGATCATGAGCCGCGAGAACTCGCGGGCGCAGAGGAAATAGCCCACCAGGTTCACCTGCAGCGAGCGGTCGAAATCCCCCAGCGCGAAGTCGCTAATAAACGCCGCTTTGGCAATCCCGGCGCTGTACACCAGCAGATCGACGCGCGTGAAAATCTCATCCACCCCGTGAGCCAGGGCAGTGACGCTGGCTTCGCTGGTGGCGTCGGCGCCGAAGCCGTATGCCGTGCCTTCGCCATATTCAGCGTTGATCTCCTGGGCGACGCGGCTGGCTTTTTCACTTTGAATATCGACCACCGCCACGCGGTACCCCTCGGCGGCCAGACCGCGGCACAGAAACTCTCCTAAGGTTTGTCCGCCACCAATGACAACAGCAACCTGATTCATCTTTCTCTCCTTCTAAGCAACAAATTTCAGTACGCAGCCGGTCGCGATAGCATCCGGCACCGGGCCGGCGACGTGAACGGTTCCGGGAAACTCCGCTTCACGATGGCCGTCGAAGCGCAGGGTGATGTGGCCCAGCTCGCGCAGGTTTTGTTCGGCGACCTCGCCGACGGCGGTCACCGGATAACGCCTGTCGCCGAGCTGCAGCTCTGCGCCCGGCGTCAGGGGGCCGGCAAGCTCGCCGTGGTTGTGAATAAAGCAATACTCTTCGATATCCGCCGGGGCGCCCTCGCGGAAGGTGATCAGCATCTGCTCTTCCAGCGCCATCGTCGCGCAGGCGCCGATGCGGGTAATGGTGGTGTGGTAAATGACGGTCATCTTCAGGAACCTCTTACTGGTAAATAAATCCGGAAACGAACCACGCGATCAGCACCGTTGGCGCGCCGGTGAGGAAGCGGCTGACCAGCACCGACGGCACGCCGACGCGCACGGTATCCTGACGGGCTTCGGCCAGCGACAGGCCTACCGGGATAAAATCGCAGGCGGCCTGGGCGTTAATGGCAAACAGCGCGGGCAGGGCGAGGTGCGGTGGAATGTTGCCAAGGCCGATCTGGACGCCGATCAGCACGCCGATGACCTGGGCGATAACGGCGCCGGGGCCGAGAAACGGCGACAGTAGCGGGAAGGAGCAGATCAGCGCCAGGGTCACCAGCCCCAGCGGATGGCTGGCAAGCGGCGCCAGGCCGTGGGCAATCCAGTCGCCGATGCCGGAGGCCATGATGATGCCGATCAGCGCCGAGACGAAGGCCATAAACGGCAGAATGGTTTTCAGCACCGTGTCGATGGTGTCGCGTCCGGCCTGGAACAGTACCGCCACCACCGATCCCATCCCCATCCCGACCTTCGCCAGCAGGCCGTCGCTCTGTTCGGTGATCTTTTTGCTGGCGTCATAATCGCGGCCCGCGGCAGGGAGTGGTTGCGCTGCCGTCTCGCCGCTATCTTCCAGCAGTTTGATGTTCTCTTCTTTCACCCCGGAGACGTAAATATCCTCGACGATATACTGCGCCAGCGGCCCCGATTTGCCAGTGGCATGGATATTCACCGTAGGGATACGGCGCTTCGGGTAGAGGCCGCAGCGCAGGGTGCCGCCGCAGTCAATAATGGCGATGCCAATTTCGCTTTCCGCCGGTTCACCCTCTTTAAATCCATCAACCGCCTGCCAGCCGGTCAGGCTGGCGATGCGGTCAACGATCGCCGGTCGGGTGCCGGCGGTGATATAGACGATCTTTTTGCCCTCGACGACGTCGAGCTCAAGCGGGCCGCCCCAGCCGCCGGTGCCTTTCTCAATACGAATGCGGGTCATGATGTCGCTCCTGACAGATGCACTTTCCGGGCAAGCTGAATCGCCATTTTTTTCTCGAAAATAGAGGTGGTCAGGTCGGTGACCCAGCCGCGGAAGAAGTTGGTTACCAGGCCAACCAGCAGGTAGCTCACCGCCAGCGGGCCAAGCGGCAGGCCCAGCGTGGTGAGGCCGTTGGCGATACCGAGATAGACAAACAGCTCGCCGGGGTTGATATGCGGAAACAGCCCGTTCATCGAATGACAGCTATAGGAGGCCGCCGCGTAGTAGCTTGGTTTGTACTTCTCTGGCATAAAGCGGCCAAGGCTTAAGGTCATGGGGTTGCAGAAGACAAAGGTACCGATGCAGGGCAACAGTAGGTAACGGGTAAGCGGGTTGCCGGCGCAGCGCTGCGCCAGCTTTTCGATCCGCTGCTGGCCGATAAAGTTGATCAGCGCGTTCATGATCACCAGCAGGCTGATCAGTAAGGGGAGGATCCCGGTCACCATGCCGGTAAATACCTCGCCGCCTTTCTGAAACAGGCCGATAAACCACTCCGCGCCGTGGGTAACGACGTCAATCATTGTTCTCTCCTTCAGCGTGTTATTTTTCTTGCTAACTGCAGGCTGATTTTAATCATTTTGAAAGGTTTTAAAGTGTTAAATAGATCGCAAAATGAAAGATAAATATTTTATTTTGAAAGTTTGAAGGCAAGAGGATGAAACGATGAGGCGCATGGCAGTATGTAGGGAAGGGGCGATGAAGGACTATTTTGTCTACAAACGGATTGTCGCTTTCTTGTTGGTCGTCGCATGCTTTACCATAATTATCCCTTGCTGAATTTGTTAAACGGAATTCCCATGTTGAAGCGTCGCTATCTGGCTTTACTTCCCCTTTGTGTGCTCCTCGCTGCCTGCAGCAGCAAACCCAAGACCCCCGCGGAAACGGAGATGGCGAGTGGAACCGGCGGCTTTTTGCTGGAACCGCAGCATAACGTGATGCAGATGGGCGGCGACTTCGCCAACAACCCGGCGGCGGCGCAGTTCATCGATAAGATGGTGGCGAAGCACGGCTTCGACAGACAGCAGCTGCAGGAGATCCTGTCGCAGGCTAAGCGCCTGGATTACGTCCTGCGGCTGATGGATCGTCAGGCGCCGACCGGCCTGCCGCCGACCGGGCCGACCGGCGCCTGGCTGCGCTACAAGAAACAGTTTATTACCCCGGATAATGTGCAGAACGGCGTGGTGTTCTGGAACCAGTATCAGGATGCGCTGAACCGCGCTTATCAGGTTTATGGCGTGCCGCCGGAAATCATCGTCGGCATTATCGGCGTGGAGACTCGCTGGGGTCGGGTGATGGGCAAAACCCGCATCCTTGATGCGCTGGCGACCTTGTCATTTAGCTACCCGCGCCGCGCTGAATACTTCTCGTCGGAGCTGGAAACCTTCCTGTTAATGGCGCGCAGCGAAAGCGACGACCCGCTGGATCTGAAAGGCTCTTTCGCCGGGGCGATGGGTTACGGCCAGTTTATGCCGTCCTCCTATAAGCAGTATGCGGTCGATTTTAACGGTGACGGCCATATCAACCTGTGGGACCCGGTGGATGCCATCGGCAGCGTGGCCAACTACTTCAAACAGCATGGTTGGGTGAGCGGCGATTTGGTGGCGGTGCAGGCGCTGGGCCAGGCGCCGGGGCTGGAGAATGGTTTCAAAACCAAATACAGCGTGTCGCAGCTTGCGGCGGCGGGGCTAACCCCAACCCAGCCGCTGGGTAACCATCAGCAGGCCAGTCTGCTGCGGCTGGATGTCGGCACCAGCTATGAGTACTGGTACGGGCTGCCGAACTTCTACACCATCACCCGCTATAACCACAGCACCCACTACGCGATGGCCGTCTGGCAGCTGGGGCTGGCGGTTTCGCAGGCCCGCGGCGGGTACTGATTTTCATCCGGCTGACAGATTCCGCGCCTCCCCGGATAGCGGCGCGTAGCGCCTTATCCGGGCTACGGTCTGGTATCCGGTTGGTAGCCCCGGTAAGCGCAGCGCGACCGGGGGAGAGTTCAATGACAGCTTGTCGCCCATCGGCAACACTGCGGCTACGTTACTGACAGATTCCGCGCCTCCCCGGATAGCGGCGCGCAGCGCTTTATCCGGGCTACGATGCGGTATCCGGTTGCTAGCCCCGGTAAGCGCAGCGCGACCGGGGGATGACGCCGGGGAGGCCGCGCTTAACCTCTCGTTTTTTCCCGCCCGCATGCCTCTTGTTGACCTTTGTTACATTTCTGCCCACTGACACTGATTTACATTCTTTTTTCGCTTCTGTATTGTTATGTTATAACATTAAAAGAGGTGAAATATGTTCACATCAGTTTTTATGGCCTCCGGCGCGACGCGCGCGACCATCGCAGGCGTGCTGCTGGTGGCGCTATGGTTAGCGACCTGGTGGGCGGTGGCGCTGCCATGATTGAGCTGGAGCAACTGGTCGCTGGCTATGACGGGGTGGCGATCACCCCACCGTTGAGCGGGATGATATGCCCCGGCAGCCTGACAGCAATCGTTGGCCTCAATGGCTGCGGAAAATCAACGCTGCTGAAAACGCTCGCCGGGTTTCTACCACCGGTCAGTGGCCGCCTGCGCTGGCAGGGGAAACGGCCGGTGATTGGCTGGCTGGCGCAGCGCCATGCCCTCGAGTCGCAGTTTCCTCTCAACGTGCAGGATGTGGTGAGTCAGGGCGCATGGCCCGGCGTGTCGCTGCTACGCGGTCTGGGCGGCGATACCCGGCGACGTATCAGCGCGGTGCTGGAGCGGGTCGGGCTGGCGGGTCTGGCGAAATCGCCGATTGAGGCGCTCTCCGGCGGCCAGTTTCAGCGCATGTTGTTTGCCCGGGTGATGGTGCAGCAGGCGCCGCTGGTGATGCTCGACGAGCCCTTCACCGGCATCGACGAAGCGACCTGCCGGGAACTGATGGAATTGATCCTCGAGATGCATCAGCAGGGGCAGACCATCCTGGCGGTGCTGCATGATAACCAGCGGGTGGCCGACTTTTTCCCCGAGACGCTGCTGCTGACTTCCCAACGCGCCTGCTGGGGCGTCACCCGGGCGGTACTTCCGGCTTTCAGTCATGCGAGGTCGGCATGATCTGGCACACCTTCTTTCAGCCTTTTATTGAATTTGGTTTTATGCGCCGGGCGCTGGTGGTGTGTCTGGCGCTGTCGCTGAGCACCACCATGCTGGGCGTCTTCCTGCTGCTGCGGCGCATGAGCCTGATGGGCGATGCGCTGTCGCACGCCATTCTCCCCGGGGTGGCGGTGGGGTATCTGCTGAGCGGCATGTCGCTGCTGGCCATGACCCTGGGCGGCTTCATCGCCGGCATCGTGGTGGCGCTGGTGGCCGGGTGGGTGAGCCGGCGGACACCGTTAAAAGAGGACGCCAGCTTTGCCGGATTTTATCTGGGATCGCTGGCCCTGGGCGTCACCCTGGTGTCGCTGCGCGGCTCCAGCGTCGACCTCCTGCATCTGTTATTTGGCTCTATTCTGGCGGTCGATCGTGACGCGGCGCTGTTTGTCAGCGGCGTCGCCAGCCTGACGCTGCTGTGCATTGCGCTGTGCTACCGCGGTCTGGTCAGCGAGGCGTTCGACAGCGCCTGGCTGCAGGTGAACCACCCCCGCCTTCCCGCGCTGCTGCATGGACTGTTTCTGGCGCTGCTGGTGCTTAATCTGGTGGCGGGGTTTCAGGTACTCGGCACGCTGATGGCGGTAGGGGTGATGATGCTTCCGGCGGTTGCCGCGCGCTGCTGGGCGCGAACGCTGCCGGGCATTCTGCTGCTGGCGGCGCTCTCCGGCGCACTCTGCGCCTGGCTGGGATTAAGTCTCTCCTGGGCGGCCAGTCTTCCCGCCGGGCCCGCCATCGTGCTGACCGCCAGCGCGCTGTTTTTTATTTCGCTGTTTTTTGGCACGCATAGCCGGCTGCTGATCGGCTGGCGCAAATTGATGGGGTAAGGAAATGATGAAACGTAGTGCAATGGTTGTGGCGCTGGCTTTGGGGCTGATGGCGCAGGGGGCGATGGCAAAAACGCTGAACGTGGTAAGCAGTTTTTCGGTGCTGGGTGATATGGTGCAGCAGGTCGGCGGCGAGCATGTCCATGTCGATACGCTGGTCGGCCCGGACGGCGATCCACACACCTTCGAGCCCTCGCCGAAAGATAGTGCGCTGCTCAGCAAGGCCGACGTGGTGGTGGTCAACGGCCTGGGGCTGGAAGGGTGGCTGGATCGTCTGATTAAGGCCTCTGGTTTTAAGGGCGAGCTGGTGGTGGCCTCGAAAGGCGTCAAGACCCATACCCTTGATGAGGATGGCAAAACGGTGACCGATCCCCACGCCTGGAACAGCGCGGCGAACGGTGCGTTGTATGCGCAGAATATCCTCGATGGTCTGGTGAAAGCCGACCCGGAAGATAAAGCGGCGTTGACCAGCAGCGGCAAGCGCTATATCGAGCAGTTGACGAATATCGACGGCTGGGCGAAAGCGCAGTTCAGCGCCATTCCGCTGGCAAAGCGCAAGGTCCTGACCAGCCATGACGCCTTCGGCTATTTTGGCCGCGCTTACAATGTGACATTCCTCGCGCCACAGGGGCTCTCTTCAGAGAGCGAGGCCAGCGCGGCGCAGGTGGCGGCGCTGATTAAGCAAATCAAAGCCGATGGCGTCCATACCTGGTTTATGGAGAACCAGCTTGACCCGCGGCTGGTGAAGCAAATCGCCAGCGCGACAGGCGCCCAGCCGGGGGGCGAACTCTATCCGGAGGCGCTCTCCGCACCGGGTGGCGTCGCGGATAGCTATGTGAAAATGATGCGTCATAACGTGGCGCTGATCGCCGCCAGCATGAAGTAATCGTGCGATTTATCATCCCGGCATCGCCGGGATGATTCATTTTGGATGTCCCCTCGTAAATTCCACACCTCGTCCCCATATCTCTGTGGAAAGTGCTATCTTTGATGGCCTCTTTATCCAGACCAAAGCGGGGCGATAATGACCGATTCAGAATTAATGCAGCTAAGCGAGAAGGTGGGCCGGGCGCTGAAGGCGCGCGGTGCGACGGTGACCACGGCGGAATCCTGCACCGGCGGCTGGATAGCGAAAGCGATCACCGATATTGCCGGCAGCTCAGCGTGGTTTGAACGCGGCTTTGTGACCTACAGCAACGAAGCCAAATCGCAAATGATCGGCGTCAGCGAAGCGACGCTGCGGGACAACGGCGCAGTGAGCGAACCGGTGGTGGTCGAGATGGCGATCGGCGCACTGCGCGCGGCGCGCGCGGACTATGCCATCTCCGTTAGCGGCGTCGCCGGGCCGGATGGCGGCAGCGACGAAAAGCCGGTCGGCACGGTGTGGTTTGGTGTCGCCAGCGTGAGCGGGCAAGGCGTGACGCGGCGCGAATGCTTTGCCGGAGACCGCGAAGCGGTGCGTCGTCAGGCGACGGCCTATGCGCTCAATCTGCTCTGGCAACAATTTCTACAAAACACTTGATACTGTATGACCATACAGTATAATTGCCTCAACTGAACAAATATTAACGGCGAAGCGAACACGCTTCACCCTGCATGATTAGGAGTAACAATGGCGATCGACGAAAACAAACAGAAAGCGTTGGCGGCTGCACTGGGCCAGATCGAAAAGCAATTCGGTAAAGGCTCCATCATGCGCCTGGGTGAAGACCGTTCTATGGACGTAGAAACCATCTCCACCGGCTCGCTTTCTCTGGATATTGCGCTCGGCGCCGGCGGTCTGCCAATGGGCCGTATCGTCGAGATCTACGGGCCGGAATCTTCCGGTAAAACCACCCTGACGCTGCAGGTTATCGCCGCAGCGCAGCGTGAAGGTAAAACCTGTGCGTTCATCGATGCCGAACACGCGCTGGACCCGGTCTATGCGCGCAAACTGGGCGTGGATATCGACAACCTGCTGTGTTCTCAGCCGGATACCGGTGAACAGGCGCTGGAAATCTGTGACGCGCTGGCGCGCTCTGGCGCGGTTGACGTTATCGTCGTCGACTCCGTCGCGGCGCTGACGCCGAAAGCGGAAATCGAAGGCGAAATCGGCGATTCTCACATGGGTCTCGCGGCGCGTATGATGAGCCAGGCGATGCGTAAGCTGGCGGGTAACCTGAAGCAGTCCAACACGCTGCTGATCTTCATCAACCAGATCCGTATGAAAATCGGCGTAATGTTCGGTAACCCGGAAACCACCACCGGCGGCAACGCGCTGAAGTTCTACGCCTCCGTGCGTCTGGACATCCGCCGCATCGGCGCGGTGAAAGAGGGCGACAATGTCGTCGGCAGCGAAACCCGCGTCAAAGTGGTGAAGAACAAGATCGCCGCGCCGTTCAAACAGGCTGAATTCCAGATCCTCTACGGCGAAGGCATCAACTTCTTCGGCGAGCTGGTTGACCTGGGCGTGAAAGAGAAGCTTATTGAGAAAGCGGGCGCCTGGTACAGCTACAACGGCGACAAAATTGGTCAGGGTAAAGCGAACGCGATCACCTGGCTGAAAGAGAACCCGGCGGCGGCGAAAGAAATTGAGAAGAAAGTTCGCGAACTGCTGCTCAACAACCAGGACTCTACGCCGGACTTCGCCGTTGACGGCAACGACGCAGAAGAAACGGAACAAGATTTCTGATATCGTCTAACAGAGTGATAAAGGGCTGCTTATGCGGCCCTTTTGCATTTTTTAGATTATTGAGGTGCCTGTGACTGAACCTTCATCACGCCGCTCCGGCTACGCCCGCCTGCTGGACCGCGCTATCCGCATTCTGGCCATGCGCGACCACAGCGAACAGGAGCTGCGGCGCAAACTGGCTGCACCAGTAATGAGCAAAAATGGCCCCGAGGCGCTGGACGTCACCCCCGAAGAGCTGGAGCAGGTGGTTGCCTGGTGTATCGAAAACCGCTATCTCGACGATCACCGTTTTGTCGGCCAGTTCATCGCCAGCCGGAGCCGCAAAGGCTATGGCCCGGCGCGCATTCGTCAGGAGCTCAGCCAGAAAGGGATTGCCCGCCAGGACGTTGAACAGGCGATGCGCGAATGTGATATCGACTGGGTGAGCCTTGCCAGGGAGCAGGCGCAGCGTAAATACGGCGAACCGTTACCTTCCGCCTTTACTGAAAAAGTGAAAGTTCAGCGATTCCTGCTTTACCGCGGCTACCTGATGGAAGATATCCAGGAAATCTGGCGAAATTTTGCAGATTGACCCATCGGGGATTTTACTTCGCCGTAAAGAAAACTTATCTTATTCCCACTTTATTCCGTCGGGCCGCTGGTTGTGACAGTACAGACAGCGTCCAGGGCGATTATTCCTTATACACAAAATCATTCAAGCTGCATCAGGGCGGCAAGAGAGAACATCTTCTGGAACGCACGTCAGTTCGGTGCCGGGAGAGCAAGCGCAGCCAGGACAGAGGCGACTTGAAGGATGACGTGTAGCTTGATTTCAGGATAATTATGAGCAAGAGCACCGCTGAGATCCGTCAGGCGTTTCTCGACTTTTTCCATAGTAAGGGACATCAGGTAGTTGCCAGCAGCTCCCTGGTACCGCACAACGATCCAACCCTGCTGTTTACCAACGCCGGGATGAACCAGTTCAAGGATGTCTTCCTTGGCCTCGACAAACGTAATTACTCGCGCGCGACCACCGCGCAGCGTTGCGTGCGTGCGGGTGGTAAACACAACGATCTGGAAAACGTCGGTTACACCGCGCGTCACCACACCTTCTTTGAAATGCTGGGCAACTTCAGCTTTGGCGATTACTTCAAACAGGATGCCATCAAATACGCATGGGAACTGCTGACCGGTGAAAACTGGTTCGCCCTGCCGAAAGAGAAGCTGTGGGTCACCGTCTACGAGACCGATGACGAAGCATTCGACATCTGGGCCAATGAAGTAGGCGTTCCGCGCGAGCGTATCATCCGCATCGGCGACAACAAAGGCGCGCCGTTTGCTTCTGATAACTTCTGGCAGATGGGCGACACGGGTCCGTGCGGCCCGTGCACCGAAATCTTCTTTGACCACGGCGATCACATCTGGGGCGGCCCTCCGGGAAGCCCGGAAGAAGACGGCGACCGCTACATCGAGATCTGGAACATCGTCTTCATGCAGTTCAACCGTCAGGCTGACGGTACCATGGAGCCGCTGCCGAAGCCGTCCGTTGATACCGGTATGGGGCTGGAGCGTATTGCCGCCGTGCTGCAGCACGTTAACTCCAACTATGATATCGACCTGTTCCGCGATCTGATCGCCAGCGTGGCGAAAGTCACCGGCGCGACCGACCTGACGAACAAGTCGCTGCGTGTGATTGCCGACCACATTCGCTCCTGTGCATTCCTGATTGCTGACGGCGTGATCCCGTCGAATGAAAACCGCGGCTACGTGCTGCGTCGCATCATTCGCCGTGCGATCCGTCACGGCAACATGCTGGGCGCGAAGGACACCTTCTTCTGGAAACTGGTTGCCCCGCTGATCGCCGTGATGGGTTCCGCCGGTGAAGAACTGAAACAGCAGCAGGCTCAGGTTGAGCAGGTACTAAAAACTGAAGAAGAGCAGTTCGCCCGTACTCTGGAGCGCGGACTGGCGCTGCTGGATGAAGAGCTGTCGAAGCTGAAAGGCGACACGCTGGATGGCGAAACGGCCTTCCGTCTGTACGACACCTACGGCTTCCCGGTCGACCTGACGGCGGACGTGTGCCGCGAACGCAACATTAAAGTTGACGAAGCTGGCTTTGAGGCCGCCATGGAAGAGCAGCGCCGCCGCGCGCGCGAGTCCAGCGGTTTCGGCGCTGACTATAACGCGATGATCCGCGTTGACGGCGCCTCTGAATTTAAAGGCTACGATCATCTGGAGCTGAACGGCAAAGTGACTGCGCTGTTTATCGACGGTAAAGCGGTGGATAGTGTCAGCGCGGGCCAGGAAGCGGTGGTGATCCTCGACCAGACCCCGTTCTATGCGGAGTCCGGCGGCCAGGTGGGCGATAAAGGCGAACTGAAAGGCGCAGGCTTCTCCTTCGCCGTCAGCGACACGCAGAAGTACGGTCAGGCCATTGGTCATATCGGTAAAGTCGCCAGCGGTTCCCTGAAAGTGGGCGACGCGGTGCAGGCCGATGTGGACGAGGCTCGCCGTCAGCGTATCCGTCTGAACCACTCCGCGACGCATCTGATGCATGCGGCGCTGCGCCAGGTGCTCGGCACCCATGTAGCGCAGAAAGGCTCGCTGGTTAACGATAAAGCGCTGCGCTTTGACTTCTCGCATTTCGAAGCGATGAAGCCGGAAGAGATCCGTGCAGTCGAAGATCTGGTCAATGCGCAGATCCGTCGTAACCTGGCTATCGAAACCAACATTATGGATATCGATGCCGCGCGCGCATCCGGCGCCATGGCGCTGTTCGGCGAGAAATACGATGACCGCGTCCGCGTGCTGCAGATGGGCGACTTCTCCACCGAACTGTGCGGCGGGACTCACGCGGCGCGTACCGGTGATATCGGCCTGTTCCGCATCACCTCTGAGTCCGGTACCGCCGCTGGCGTGCGCCGTATCGAAGCGGTAACCGGCGAAGGCGCGATAGCCATGCTGCACGCGCAGAGCGATCAGCTCAGCGATATCGCACAGCTGCTGAAGGGCGACAGCCACAATCTCGGCGAGAAAGTTCGCGCCGCGCTGGAGCGTACCCGTCAGCTGGAAAAAGAGCTGCAGCAGCTGAAAGAGCAGGCTGCGGCGCAGGAGAGCGCAAACCTCTCCAGCAAAGCGGAAGAGATTAACGGCGTTAAGCTGCTGGTCAGCGAGCTGGCCGGCGTGGAGCCGAAGATGCTGCGTACCATGGTTGACGATCTGAAGAACCAACTGGGTTCGACGGTTGTGGTGTTGGCTACGGTCGCAGACGGTAAAGTTTCCCTGATTGCCGGTGTGTCTAAGGATGTGACAGATCGCGTGAAGGCAGGGGAGCTGGTTGGTATGGTCGCTCAGCAGGTGGGCGGTAAAGGGGGCGGTCGTCCGGATATGGCGCAGGCCGGTGGTACCGATGCGTCTGCTCTCCCTGCAGCGTTAGCCAGTGTGAAAGGCTGGGTCAGCGCAAAACTGTAATAACTATAAACGCCTATACCCTAAATAATTCGAGTGGCAGGAAGGCGGCGACGCAGCGAATCCCCAGGAACTTACTCAAGTAAGTGACTGGGGTGAGTGAGGAAAGCCAACACACAGGCAACTTGAAGTATGGCGGGTATAGGTGCCGTAACCTCGGGGAAACGGCACCTTGCGTCATAAGTACTGATAACGATAAAGTCGGGTTGAAATTGTGTATATCGGCTAAACTTAGGTTTAACAGAATGTGATGCCATGACTGCCTTATACCGCAAGGTATTTGTCATCGCTTACTTTTTGGCGTTATATGATGGATAATGCCGGGATACGAGAGACCCGACTCTTTTAATCTTTCAAGGAGCAAAGAATGCTGATTCTGACTCGTCGAGTTGGTGAGACCCTCATGATTGGAGATGAGGTCACTGTGACAGTTTTAGGGGTGAAGGGTAACCAGGTTCGTATTGGCGTAAACGCCCCTAAAGAAGTATCTGTTCACCGTGAAGAGATCTACCAGCGTATTCAGGCTGAAAAATCCCAGCAGTCCAGTTACTAAGGTTTCCGCGCCTCGCTGTTCAGTGAGGCGCATCCCTTCCCGCCGTTATTTTTGCCTTTTTCACTTTTTCCCCTGCGCAATACCGGTTTTCATCACCCTTTGCCGCTTTGGCTGTTTGGCGTTATGCCTGCGTCAGGTCTGATTTCCTGTTGATAAATTGCCCTTTTTGCCGTTTTTGCACGCGAATTGCGTGCGAAGTGTGCAAACGAAAAAAGGTCTCGAAAAAGTGTTTGACTTATAAGTACCAGAAAGTAATATGTGCGCCATCGCAGCGACGAAGAGCAGAAACAAGTTCTTCGAAGCACTCGAAAGAGGCGTGTGTGGTGAGGTGGCCGAGAGGCTGAAGGCGCTCCCCTGCTAAGGGAGTATGCGGTCAAAAGCTGCATCCGGGGTTCGAATCCCCGCCTCACCGCCATTTTGCATCCGTAGCTCAGCTGGATAGAGTACTCGGCTACGAACCGAGCGGTCGGAGGTTCGAATCCTCCCGGATGCACCATCTTCTTTCTGAATTAAGAGAGAAGAACGCTGTGAAAGCAGCGGCCCGCAGTGCGAGGTATAATCGAGTCACTCTACCGATTAGGCCATCATACTCAGTGTGGCAGGTGTTAGTTGTGACACTGACGCGTAGTAAAGCAAGTTTCCCGATGCATCCGTAGCTCAGCTGGATAGAGTACTCGGCTACGAACCGAGCGGTCGGAGGTTCGAATCCTCCCGGATGCACCATTCTTGCCCGATTCTGATTATTCAGATGAATTCTGTAGTAAACTAGTTATTCCGATGCATCCGTAGCTCAGCTGGATAGAGTACTCGGCTACGAACCGAGCGGTCGGAGGTTCGAATCCTCCCGGATGCACCATATTCTCCTTGATAACAGCGACGATGTTGTTTTATGGTCTGCGAAATTATCGCCAGCACCAGGGAGGATAACGTTGCGTAAGCAACGGCCCGTAGGGCGAGGCGCAGCCGAGTAATCCTCCCGGATGCACCATATTCTCCTTAGTAACAGCAACATTGTTGTTATCTGGTTTGCGAAACCATCGTAAGTGCCAGGAGAGTAACCCCGCAGTAAAATAGCTTTCCCGATGCATCCGTAGCTCAGCTGGATAGAGTACTCGGCTACGAACCGAGCGGTCGGAGGTTCGAATCCTCCCGGATGCACCATATTCTCCTTAGTAACAGCGACGACGTTGTTGTATGGTCTGCGAAATCAGCGCCAGCACCAGGGAGGATAACGTTGCGTAAGCAACGGCCCGAAGGGCGAGGCTTAGCCGAGTCATCCTCCCGGATGCACCATCTTCACTCTTTACTCTCCCCTCACCATCCCGATAACCTCGTTTTCCATCACCGGTTTCATACTGACTTTTTTTATTGGCAAGCCGCGCTTTCCACTATAATTTATCCTTGTATATCAGCGTTATCAGGCTGAGTTAAATGCAAGGAGAGAAATCCATGAAATGGTTCAAAGCAATACCTGCTTTTTGCGCGACGCTGCTGGTGGCGACGGCCCTTACTGGCTGTGCCGGTTCGTCCACCAAAGAAAGCACCGGCGGTTACATTGACGATACCGTGGTGACCACTAAGGTGAAAACGGCGCTCTTTAACGATAAAGATATCAAGTCCTCAGAAATCAGCGTCCAGACCTTTAAAGGCCGCGTGCAGTTGAGCGGGTTTGTCTCCTCTGCGGAAAGCGCTAAACGTGCGGTGGAAGTCACCCGTCGGGTGCAGGGCGTGCGTATGGTCGAGAACGATCTGCGTATTAAATAAGACCCACTACCCGGTTTATGCCTGAAGGCGCCTGAGGGCGCCTTTGTCGTTTGAGCCGCTGGCCGCGACAACGACGGGCTTTTGCGATAGAGTAACTATTCATTAACCGGTTGGTGAGAAGACAATGTACGAAGGTTACGCAGGACTGATCTTTGATATGGATGGCACCATTCTCGATACCGAGCCGACCCATCGGCAGGCATGGAACGAGGTGTTGGGCCGCTACGGTATGCGTTTCGACGAACAGGCGATGGTCGCGCTCAATGGCTCACCAACCTGGCGGATTGCCCAGGCGATTATTGAACTCAACCAGGCGGATCTCGATCCACATCGCCTGGCGCAGGAAAAAACCCAGGCGGTTAAGGCGATGCTGCTGGACAGCGTACGCCCGTTGCCGCTAATTGAGGTGGTCAAGGCGTGGCATGGTCGTCGCCCGATGTCGGTGGGTACCGGCAGCGAAAGCGCCGTCGCCGAGGCGCTGCTGGCGCACCTGGGCCTGCGTCATTACTTCTCTGCGGTGGTGGCGGCCGATCATGTGGTCAACCATAAACCCGCGCCCGATACCTTCCTGCTGTGCGCCGAGCGCATGGGCGTCGCGCCGGAAAAATGCGTGGTCTTCGAAGATGCCGACTTTGGTCTGCAAGCGGCGAAGCGTGCAGGCATGGACGCTGTTGACGTGCGTTTGCTGTGAGCGACGCGCTGTCACTCACCTCGCTGTTTGCCAGTAGCTTTTTAAGCGCCACGCTGCTTCCCGGTAATTCGGAGGTTGTGCTGGTGGCTATGCTACTTGCAGGGGTCAGTCATCCATGGTGGTTAGTATTAATAGCAACAATCGGCAATAGCCTTGGAGGGGTAACTAACGTTATTCTGGGGCGCTTGTTTCCGCTGCGCAAAACCTCGCGCTGGCAGGAGCGGGCGGCTGGCTGGCTTAAGCGCTACGGCGCGGTCACGCTCTTACTGAGCTGGGCGCCGGTTGTCGGCGATTTACTGTGTTTGCTGGCGGGATGGATGCGCATTTCCTGGGGACCGGTACTCTTTTTCTTATGCCTTGGTAAGGCGCTGCGCTATATCGTTATTGCAGCAGCGACGCTTCAGGGTATGACGTGGTGGCACTAATTGGACTGATAGTTCATCCATTACAATTATGCTTATTCAAACGATTTCGACAGGCGGGAGGTCAAATTGATCCCGGACGTATCACAGGCGCTGGCCTGGCTGGAAAAACATCCGCAGGCTCTGCAGGGTATTCAACGTGGTCTGGAGCGGGAAACGCTGCGCGTGAACGCAGACGGCACCCTTGCAACGACCGGTCACCCTCTGGCGTTAGGCTCAGCGCTGACGCATAAATGGATTACCACCGATTTTGCCGAAGCTTTACTCGAGTTCATTACGCCGGTGGATGGCGATATTGAGCATATGCTGACCTTTATGCGCGATGTCCATCGCTATACCGCGCGTCAGCTGGGCGACGAGCGAATGTGGCCGCTGAGTATGCCATGCTATATCGCTCCCGGTCAGGATATTGAGCTGGCGCAGTACGGCACCTCAAACGTGGGGCGTCTGAAAACGCTGTATCGCGAGGGGCTGAAGAACCGCTATGGCGCGCTGATGCAGACTATCTCCGGCGTGCACTATAATTTCTCGCTGCCGATGGCGTTCTGGCAGGCGAAGTGTGGCGTGGAAGACGTCGAAAGCGGTAAAGAAGCTATCTCGGCGGGCTATTTCCGCTCGATTCGTAACTACTATCGTTTTGGCTGGGTGATCCCTTATCTGTTCGGCGCCTCGCCGGCGATTTGCTCCTCGTTCCTGCAAGGGAAACCGACGACGCTGCCTTTTGAGGAGGCGGGTAACGGTATGTACTACCTGCCGTACGCCACCTCGCTGCGCCTCAGCGACCTCGGTTATACCAATAAGTCGCAAAGCAATCTCGGAATTACGTTTAACGATCTGCATGAGTATGTGGCAGGATTGAAGCGGGCGATTAAAACGCCGTCGGAAGAGTACGCTAAAATCGGGCTGCAGAAAGACGGCAAGTATCTGCAGATCAACAGCAATATCCTGCAGATTGAAAACGAACTCTATGCGCCGATCCGTCCGAAACGCGTGACCCGTCGGGGCGAAACCCCGTCCGATGCGCTGCTGCGCGGCGGCATTGAGTACATTGAAGTGCGTTCGCTGGATATCAACCCGTTCTCGCCGATCGGCGTTGACGCCCAGCAGGTGCGTTTCCTCGATCTGTTTATGGTCTGGTGCGCGCTGGCCGACGCGCCGGAGATGAGCAGCGATGAGCTGCTGTGCACTCGCACCAACTGGAATCGGGTGATTCTGGAAGGGCGTAAGCCGGGCTTAACGCTGGGGATTGGCTGCGAAAGCGCGCAGTTCCCGCTGGCTCAGGTGGGCAAAGATCTGTTCCGCGATTTACGCCGCGTGGCGCAGACCCTTGACAGTATCCACGGTGGCCAGGCATATCAGCAGGTCTGCGACGAGCTGCTGGCCTGCTTTGACGATCCGGAATTAACCTTCTCAGCCCGCATTCTGCGTTCTATGATTGAAGAAGGGATTGGCGGCACTGGCCGTGCATTGGCGGATCGCTATCGGACGCAGCTGCGGGAAGAGCCGCTGGAGATCCTGAGCGAAGCCGATTTCATCGCCGAGCGCGAGGCATCGGTGGCACGGCAGAAGAAAGTGGAAGCGGAAGACAGTGAGCCGTTCGAAGCGCTGCTGGCACGACACGCGTAGCCGCTGACGATACAAAAGAAAAAGGCCACATCAATGTGGCCAAACTTTCATCTCTGATTCAGGGATGATGATGATAATAAATGCGCGTCTTTCATATACTGAGACTCGCGGCTGAACAAAGAGTTCATTTTATTTTAAAAAAAATCACTCCCGGAGGTGACGAATGCCGTTGTTAGATAGTTTCACAGTCGACCATACCCGAATGGAAGCCCCAGCGGTGCGTGTCGCGAAGAAAATGAACACGCCGCATGGCGATGAAATCACCGTTTTCGATCTGCGCTTCTGCGTGCCGAACCAGGAAGTGATGCCGGAACGCGGTATCCACACCCTGGAGCACCTGTTCGCGGGCTTTATGCGCGATCACCTGAACGGGAATGGCGTGGAAATTATCGACATTTCGCCAATGGGCTGCCGCACCGGGTTCTATATGAGCCTGATTGGTACACCGGACGAGCAGCGCGTCGCTGACGCCTGGAAAGCGGCGATGGCCGATGTGCTGAAGGTGAAAGATCAGAACCAGATCCCGGAGCTCAACGTCTACCAGTGCGGAACCTATACCATGCACTCGCTGGAAGAGGCCCAGGACATCGCTCGTCATATCATTGAGCGCGATGTACGCATCAACAGCAACGACGAACTGGCGCTGCCGAAAGAAAAACTGCAGGAACTGCACATCTAGTGCTTCCGCCACGGCCCGACGCCTGTCGCCGGGCCGCTCTCCTGACGCCGCCATGACGACCACCACGACTTTCTCCTTTCAGCACCGCCCGCTGGTGCCTTTTGCCCATGATTATGCCCACGGTGACCAGGAAGACTGGCATCAGCATGACTGCGCCCAGCTGCTGCATATTTTAAGCGGCGTGGTGCGGGTCGCGACACCGGCAGGTTACTGGGTGGTGCCTCCCGGGCGCGGCGTCTGGCTGCCGGCGGGAACGCCGCACGCGCTGCGTATGACCGGCAACGTGGCGGCGCGCACCCTGTTTATCGATCCGCTGGCGCGCGCCGATCTCCCGGCGGGTTGCCAGATCGTACAGATCACGCCGCTGCTGCGGGAACTGATCGTCTCATCCCTGGGACTGGCCGAGTGCTATGCCCCCGCCAGCCGTGACGAACGGATTTATGAGCTGATCCTCGATGAGATCCGCGGGATGGCGATCCTGCCGTTTGGCCTGCCGGAACCGCAAAGTGACACGCTGCGTCGGCTGTGCCAGCAGGTACGCGAGGCGCCGGGCGAAGCCTGGAGCAGCGGCCAGGCGGCAAAGGTGTGCAGCATGAGTGAGCGAACCCTTAACCGCCATTTTCAGCAGCAGACTAGCCTGACGTGGAGCGAGTGGGTGCGCCGGGCGAAGCTAATGGAAGCGCTGATTCGCCTGGCGCAGGGTCACTCCGTGCTGCGGGTGGCGCTGGAGCTGGGCTACGGCAGCCACAGCGCTTTCAGCGCCATGTTTCGTCGGGTGATGGGCGTTGCTCCCAGCGACTATTTTCGCCCTCCGACCTGATCGGCGACGCTGATCGCATTGCACAATGCCTGCAGCGAAGCGCGCGCCACGTCATTATCAATACCCACTCCCCAGTAGCTTTCACCTTGTGGAAAAACGCAGCGGATATAGGCGACCGACCGACTGTCGCTGCGCGCGCCAAGGGTATGCTCATGGTAGTCCTTAATCATAAACGGCTGTCTGAGCAGCGCGCTGAGGCCGCTGGCGGCGGCCGACAGCAGGCCGTTGCCCTGGCCCTGCAGGCGTCGGGTTTCGCCGTGGTGTCGCAGCGTCGCCTGCAGCGAAAGCTGGCCATCCTGTTGGCTGGCGCTCTGATAATCAAGCAGCGTCAGCGCAGGCTGCGCCAGCAGGCCGTAGCGCGTGCGGAACAGCTGCCACAGCGCGTGGTGGGTCATCTCTTTGCCGTCGCTATCGGTCACCTGCTGTACATGCTGACTGAAGTCCTGCTGCAGCCCGCGGGGCAGCTTGAGACCATGGTTTTGTTCGATAAGCCAGGCGCTGCCGCTTTTTCCCGACTGGCTGTTGACGCGGATCACCGCCTCATAGCTACAGCCAATATCCTGTGGGTCAATGGGCAGGTAGGGCATCTGCCACGGATCGCCTGGCTGACGGGCATCAAACCCTTTTTTGATGGCATCCTGATGGGAGCCGGAGAAGGCGGTATAAGCCAGACTTCCCGCCCACGGGTGGCGTGGGTGAACGGGGATCTGGTTGCAGTTTTCCACCACCTCCACCACCCGGTTCATCTGCTCGAAGCGAAGCTCAGGGTCGATGCCCTGGCTGTAGAGATTCATGGCCAGCGTCACCAGGCAGACGTTGCCGGTGCGTTCGCCATTGCCAAACAGGCAGCCTTCCACCCGATCGGCGCCGGCCATCACCGCCAGCTCGGCGCTGGCGACACCGGTCCCGCGGTCGTTGTGCGGGTGCACGCTGATGCAGACCTCGCCGCGGCGGGAGAAGTGGCGGCAAAAATACTCGATCTGATCGGCATAGACGTTGGGGGTGTTCACTTCCACCGTCGCCGGCAGATTGACGATCATCGGCCGTTCGGCGCAGGGCTGCCAGACGTCCGCCACCGCCTCGCAAATCTCAAGGGCAAACTCGGGTTCGGTAAAGCAGAAGGTCTCTGGTGAGTATTCGTATTGCCAGCGGGTCTCCGGCTGTTGTTCGCACTGCTGGCGGATAAGTCGGGTGGCGCGGGTCGCCAGGGCGATCACTTCGGCTTTATCCATCCCGAAGACCAGCTCGCGAAACAGCGGCGCGGTGGCATTGTAGAGGTGGACGGTGGCCTGGCGGGCGCCGCGCAGTGCCTCAAAGGTGCGCAGGATCAGCGGATCCCGCGCCTGGGTCAGCACCTGGATGGTGACATCTTCCGGGATGCGCTGCTCGTCGATCAGCTGGCGGACGAAGTTGAAATCGGTTTGCGAAGCGGAAGGGAAGGCGACCTCAATCTCTTTAAAACCGCACTCCAGCAGCAGATCCCAGAACTGCAGTTTGCGGGCGCTGTCCATGGGCTCCGCCAGCGCCTGGTTGCCGTCGCGCAGGTCGGTCGACAGCCAGCGCGGGGCGTGGCTGATTTGCCGGTCGGGCCAGCGGCGGTCGGGCAGGGCAATCGGCGGATAGGGACGGTACTTTTCAGCAGGATGGCTCAGCATAGTGTTCTCCTTAATGGTCAGCCTTTATCCTGCCCGAGCACCGGGTGGCGAGCTTTCGCAAACGAGACAGAAACTAGCGAGAATTGGACAATCTGACGCCATAAAAAAGGGACCCGCAGGTCCCTTAGTCTGATGCTTAGTGTGCGCCCCCGCCGCCGCCGCCGGCACTGAATGGCGGCCTGGCGAACCACACCAGGCTGAGCAGAAGAATAAAGATCCCCGCCGAAACCCAGAAGATTTCGTTGGCGGAGATAATCAACCCCTGGTTGGTTATCTGCTGCGCTATCCAGCCGGAAGCCTGCTGCTGGGTCATTCCCATGCCCTGCAGCTGATCGTACATCTGCTGGGCGTTGGGGTTGAACGGCGTCACCGACTCGGTGAGCTGCGCATGGTGCAGCGCCTCACGGTTGGTCCACATGGTGGTGGTGATCGAGGTCCCGATGGAGCCGGCCAGAGTTCGGGTAAAGTTTGACAAGCTCGACGCCGCCGCCAGCCGCTCCGGCGGCAGGCCGGAGAGGGTGATGGTGGTCAATGGCATGAAGAAACAAGCCACCGCGAAGCCCTGGATAAACTGCGGCCACGCCGATGCACCAAAGTCCATACCCGGTTCAAAGGTCCACGCACGCCAGTAGAAGCAGACGGCATACATAATAAAGCTGAAGGTGACCAGCCGACGCATATCGAGCTTATGGGCAAAGCGGCCAATAATCGGCGACAGAATGACCGGGATCACCCCCACCGGCGCCGACGCCAAACCGGCCCAGGTAGCGGTGTAGCCGTAGACCTCCTGCAACAGCTGCGGCAGCAGTACGATAGCGCCGAAGTAGAGCATATAGGCCAGGCTGATACACAAACAGCCGATGGTGAAGTTGCGCGACTTAAACAGCGACAGGTCGACTATCGGGTTATCGTCAGTCAGCTCCCAGACAATCAGGAAGCTTATCGCCACCACCGCCACGATGGTCAGGATGATAATCTCGTTGGAAGCGAACCAGTCGAGCTCTTTACCGCGGTCGAGCATCACCTGCAGGCTACCGATACCGATAATCAGCAACGCCAGCCCGACGCCGTCGATACGTCGCTGTTCGGTACGGGTTTCGCGCCCGCGCAGGGTTTGCAGCGTCATGATCACCACTGCGATACCAATCGGCACGTTGATGAAGAAGATCCAGCCCCAGTGGTAGTTATCGCTGATATAGCCGCCGAGAATCGGGCCACAGATCGGCGCGACGATCACGGTCATTGACCACAGGGCCAGCGCAATAGAACGCTTCGCCGGTGGGTAGTTGCTGAGCAACAGGCTCTGCGACAGCGGGATCAGCGGACCGGCGACGATCCCCTGAATGACGCGGAAGAAAATCAGCATCGTCAGGCTGTTCGACACCCCACAGGCCCAGGAGGCGATAGCGAATGCCACCGTCGACCAGACGAAAAGCTTCACCTCGCCGACGCGCTTCGCCAGCCAGCCGGTAATGGGGATGGAGATGGCGTTGGCCACCCCGAACGAGGTGATGACCCACGTCCCCTGGCTCAGCGACGAGCCAAGGTTACCGGCAATGGTTGGGATCGCCACGTTGGCGATCGTGGAGTCCAGCACCTGCATGAACGTCGCCAGCGACAGCGCAATGGTCATAATGACCAGTTGCGCGCCTTCGAGCGGTTTTTGCTGTTGCATTACGCTCACCCCGAATTATCCGGCGTTGGCCTGAATGATCTCGTCGATCAGTTTATTAACCGGCTCAAGCGCGATTTCGCGGGCATTGCTCTCGTAAACCGGGGAGCTTCGCACCTGGCTGGCCAGCATTTCGCCATCGCGATCGGTGGTGTTGACTTCCACCAGCGTGGAGAGGCCGATGCGCAGCGGGTGTTCCGCCAGCTGTTTTTCGTCCAGCTCGATACGGACCGGCAGGCGCTGTACCACTTTGATCCAGTTACCGGTGGCGTTCTGCGCCGGCAGCAGGGAGAAGGCGCTGCCGGTGCCCATATCCAGGCCGACCACTTTGCCGGTGTATTTCACGTCATCGCCATAGATGTCGCTGATCACGGTGGCCGGCTGGCCGATGCGCATGTGCGCCAGCTGGGTCTCTTTAAAGTTGGCGTCGATCCACAGGTTGGTCGCCGGGACCACCGCCATCAGCGGCGTGGTGGTGCCGATCTGCGCCCCAGGCTGTACCGAGCGACGGGAAACGTAGCCGCTAATCGGGCTGACGATTTGCGTACGCTGCAGGGCCAGCCAGGCGTTACGCACTTCGGTGGCCGCCTGCAGCACCGCCGGCTGCTGTTCCAGTTTGGTGCCCAGCACGATCGCCTGGTTGGCGTTGTATTGCTGGATTGCCACGTCGAGTTCGGCCTGCGCGCTGGCGACGGTATCGCGGGCGTGCTGCAACTCTTCGCGGCCGATCAGGTTCGCGGCGCCCAGCGGGATGCGGCGATTCAGGTCAGCCTGCGCCTGGGCGAGGGCGGTCTTTTTGACGTCAATATTCGCCTGCAACTGCTTGCTGTTGATCATCTGCTGACGGGTTTGACGCACGCTGGCGGCCAGCTGCGTTTTGGCTTTCTCAAACGCCTGCTGGGCATCGGTCTGATCGAGCGTCACCAGCGGATCGCCTTTCTGCACGTAGTCCGTGTTGTCAGCCCAGACTTTGGTCACGCTGCCTGAGACCTGGGCCATAATTTGTACCTGGTTCCCTGCCACGTAGGCATCGTCGGTCTCTTCGTAATGACGCAGTACCAGAAACCAGTAAATCCCATATGCCACGGCAATAATAATAAAGAGCAATGTCAGCAACAGGAGTGCGCCTTTGCGCTTTCCTTTTTTGCTGCCTGGTTGCTGCGGGGTTTGGCTCTCCGCATTTGCGCTCATGTTATTCTCCACGATCTTATTATTTCACATCGGCTGAGCCGACCTGTTTATCAGAAAGGCCAGCAGAGATCTGCTGGCCTGGCTGTTTTCCTTGCAACGTAAAAATGGGCTGAGCGACGCCGCCCTTAGCGTAGAGAGTCCGCCAGCACGCCTTCTTCTTCCATCTGGTCAAGGCGGCTCAGGAGTTTGCGGGTGATATGTTCGAGCTGATCTTTTTCGCTGGTGCTGAGTGAAGACCACAGCTGATGCAGGCAGTTATGCTGCGGTGGCAGGACTTCACGCAAAAACTGATGGCCCTTTTCGGTCAGTTGCAGATGCAGACAGCGGCGATCGTTATCGCTCTCGCGACGTTCAATCCAGCCGCGTTTTTCCAGTTCATCAGCGATACGGGTGGCGTTGGTACGCGACGAGCCCAGCGCGCAACTCAGCTCGGACGGCTGGATGCTGTGGTTTTCCTGTGACTCCAGCGTAATCAGCGCCATAAATAATGTCTCGTTAATTCCCTGCGCTTTGAGCATTTTATTGCGATTTTCCAGCAGCTTACCTTGCATATGCATGCAAAGACGAGTTAACAGGATCTCCTGGAACGGGAAATCTTCATGGCGGCTGGCGCGGAATTTGAGCATTTGCTCAATGGGAGTAAACGAACTATCCATTTGGGTATGACCTCATTAATTACAGCCGATATAATAACTATTGTGACAAATAAATCAAATGAATTATTGACTAAAATTGATACGTAAAGCTTAGAGTCCGCTGGTGATTTTCCATGCCAGACCGTAGGCCAACGCCGACAGCAGCGTCGGGACAATAATGCTGCGGGTTTTCCAGAAGGCGGCCCCTAGCACCAGGAAGCCGATCAGCGTCGGCGCCAGGCGATGGGCATCGGCGAGGATCTCCGGCACGCTGGAGACCACCAGCAGCGCGCAAATCGAGGCGATGCCGATGGTATCCAGCAGCACGCTGACCGGGCCACGGCGGGCAGGCCGGGCATGGCCGGCGCGCAGGCGCAGGGGAAGATAGCGAAACAGATAATTCACGCTGCCGACTATCACCCCGAGCAGAAGGACTTCACTGTTCATCCGGCATCCCCTTAAGCATGGCCTGGACCAGCGCCGTCAGACACCCGCAGACAATCCCGGCGAGGATGGCCGCCGGAATGGAAAATAACAAAATGCCACCCAGCGCGCCTGCCAGGGCTGCCGTGACGCAGAGTGACTGCTGGCGCTGGAATGAGGCCAGCAGGAAGCTCATAAACAGCGCCGGCAGCATAAAGCCGAGCGCGGCCTCCACCGCGGGATAATCCACCAGCAGGCCGTTGCCGGACCAGGCGCCGGCCAGCGTGCCGCATACCCACGATGCCCAGGAAGTAAAAGCGAGACCGAGCATCCAGTTTTCGCTCCAGCGGCGGTTATCGCGAACCAGCCTGGCGGTGGCCGCGGCGAAAACCTCATCGGTCAGGCCAAAGGCCCAGAGGGCGGTTTTCTTTTTATCCAGCGCTGAGCGAATGCGGCTGCGCAATGAGGGACCATACAGCACGTGGCGGACATCCATCGCCATCACCGTCAGGGCGGCGACCCACAGCGAACTGCCGGCGGCCAGCATGGCGGTGATCACAAACTGGCTGGCGCCGGCGTAAATAATGCAGGAGAAAAACACGCTTTCCAGCGGGGTGAATCCCAGCCGGGTGGCGTTCAGTCCGAAGGCGAAAGCCACCGGCAGGTAGCTGATAACGATGGGGAGACTGTCTTTGATGCCTTCGCCGACGGTGGCGACACGTTCAGGTAAGGCACAGGTTAAGGGCGCGGGGTTTTCCATATGAATAACTTATCGCTGGATCCATGTGAAGGTGACAAATTGACCGATGGGTCCACCTTAACAGAGCGCGACGCGCCTTAACACTATGGAAATTCCTGGAATCCGCTTTTCCATACTCTGTGCTGCGAGCAACGAGGGAAAGGGAGCCCGGATAAGACGGAGCGCCTTATCCGGGAGGCAGGGTTACTGCTGCGCGGCGAGCGCCGCTTTCACCCAGCTGTCGAACAGCGGCTGGTGGGCTTTGATCCAGCCATCGACATGACCGTTAATGTCGGCTTCGGAAGCATGGCCTTCGTGCATCATCGCATTCTCGGCGTTGATGTCGGCGATCGGCAGCTTCATGACGCTAAACAGGGTGGCGGCGGCCGGATTTTTCTCGGCCCAGGCTTTGTTGGCGAGGATGTGCATTGTGTTCACCGGGAAGCCATAGTTGGCGCCGTTGGCCAGTTTGGTGTCGATGTTTTTCTGCTCGCCCGGCAGGGAGGAGAACGGCACCTGCAGCCAGACGACGTCTTTGCCAGGTTTCAGCACGTCGCTGACCCAGTACGGCGTCCAGGTGTAGTAGAGCACCGGTTTACCCTCTTTATAGCGGGCGATGGTGTCGGCCATCATCGCCGCGTAGTTGCCCTGGTTATGGGTGACGGTTTTGCTCAGGCCATAGGCGTCAATCTGGTGGTTAATCACCGCTTCGCAGCCCCAGCCTGGCGTACAGCCGGTGAGATCCGCTTTACCGTCATTATTGGTATCAAACAGTTTGGCGATCTGCGGATCTTTAAGCTGATCGATGGAGGTGATGTGGTACTGCTCGGCGGTTTTTTTATCGATCAGATAGCCCTGGGCGGCGCCTGAGACATACACCCCTTTACGATAGAATTTGTTATCACCGCCTGCCGCGGCGTACATGTCATCGTGCAGCGGCTGCCAGTTGGTGGCGATAAAGGTGGTATCCCCGGCGGCAATCGAGGTATAGGCAACGTTATAGTCCACTTCGCTCGGTTTCTCGACGGTGTAGCCTAGCTTCTCCAGCGCGCGACTGACCAGCAGGGTCTGGAAGGTCTCTTCCGAAATAGTGCTCTGGGCAGGCTTCACGGTAATCCCTTTGCCCGGCAGGTCGGCGGCGAAGGTGCTGGTGGCGATCAGGGTGGCAAAGGCGGCGGTGGCCATCATCGTACGATGTCGCATGGTGGTTCCTCTTATTGTTTAACGGGAAGAGCGACCCCCCGGCCTCGGCTGGTGCCGGGGAGCGGCGCTGTTATCGACTTATCGACAGAAAGGGCGAGTGATAAGCCCCAGTGGGCCGGTGGTGTACCAGCGGCGGTTGCCGCGACTGCGGGCGTCGCGACCGACGGCCTGGGTGAGGCGGTCAAGAATAATCGCGAGGATCACGATCCCCACTCCGCCGACGGTGGCGAGACCCATATCCAGGCGGCCGATGCCGCGCAGCACCATCTGGCCAAGACCGCCGACGGCGATCATCGAGGCGATCACCACCATCGACAGGGCCAGCATCAGCGTCTGGTTTACCCCGGCCATGATGGTGGGCATCGCCAGCGGCAGCTGAACCTTAAACAACAGCTGGCGCGGGCTGGCGCCAAACGAGCGCGACGCTTCGATCAGATCCGCGGGCACCTGGTTTATCCCGAGAATGGTCAGGCGGACGATCGGCGGCAAGGCGAAGATAATCGTCACTACCACGCCGGGCACGTTGCCGATGCCGAACAGCATCACGATCGGCACCAGGTAGACGAAGGCCGGCGTGGTCTGCATGGCATCGAGCAGCGGGCGGATAATTTTTGCCGCCCGCGGGCTGCGCGCCAGCCAAATACCCAGCGGCAGGCCGATAACCATGCAGAACAGCAGGGCGGTGAGGACCAGCGCCAGGGTGACCATCGCCTGCGACCAGGCGCCGATAGCGCCGATGGCAATCAGCGAAACCAGGGTGGCGACCCCCATGCCGAGGCTGGAGATCTGCCAGGCGATCAGCGCGAAGACGATAATCGCCACCGGCGCTGGCATCCCCAACAACAGCTGCTGGAAGGCGCTGAGGATGTAGTCGATCGGCACGCGGATCCCCTGGAATAGCGGACGGAAGTGCAGCACGATCCAGTCGATAGCGTGGGTGACCCAGCTGTCGAGCGGGATCAGCGTTTTATGGAACGGGTCCATGATGTTGAACGATTCCGGCTGCGGCGCGGGCGCGCTGTGCAGCCAGTCGGCGCCGCCGCCGTTGGCCGGCGCGGCAGTAGAGGCGCCACCCCAGGCATCGGCGGCCTGCGCAGCGCTGTCGGTTGCCGGGGCGCTGTCCCACGGATTAGTTTGATCAGCCATGATTCACCCCCTCGCGATCTAAAGCCTGGAGCAGCATTCGTTTGGAAATGATGCCAATGTATTGTTGTTCTTCATCCACCACCGGGACGGCGCACGGGGCGTGGCCGACGTGGGAGAGCAGATCGCTGAGCGGCGTTTGCGCCTCCACCGCCAGCGGGGCGTCAATCAGCGCCGCCTCGATCCCCTGGCCGACGCTGAGCGCGGTTTTCAGAGAATCGATCGAGACAATCCCGACAAAGCGATTTCCGCGTTCGATGACATAGCCATATTCCCGGTCTTCATCCTGTAATAATTTCAGCGCGGAGCGGGGGCCAAAACCTGGGGTTTTACGAATCAATCCAACCGGGCTGCGGCGGGCAATATCTTTGGCGCTGAAGACCTGGCTAATATCCACGCCGCGGAAGAAGGTGCGCACATAATCATTGGCCGGATTATTCAGTATTTCATCCGGCGTACCGACCTGGACCACTTCGCCATTTTGCATAATGGCAATGCGATCGCCAATTCGCATGGCTTCATCAAGGTCATGGGAAATAAAGACGATAGTGCGTTGATGCTTCGCCTGTAATTTGATGAGCTCATCCTGCATTTCGGTGCGAATGAGCGGGTCGAGCGCGGAGAAGGCTTCATCCATTAACAGAATATCGGGATTAATCGCCAGCGCGCGAGCTAAACCGACGCGCTGACGCATCCCGCCGGAGAGTTCATCCGGCCAGGCATGGGCATAATTCTCCAGCCCCACCTGACGCAGCGCCTCCCGCGCTTTTTGTTCTCGTTCGGCGGTCGGGACGCCGGCAAGCGCCATACCAAACGCCGTGTTGTCGAGCACGCTCATGTGTGGCATCAGCGCAAAGGACTGAAAAACCATCGCAATTTTCTTGCGACGCACCTCGCGCAGCTCGGCGTCCGACATTTTGGCGATATCGACTCCGTCAATCAGCACCTGGCCGCGGGTGGGTTCAATCAGGCGATTGAGAAGGCGAACCATGGTGGATTTCCCCGAGCCGGAGAGCCCCATGATGACGAATATCTCGCCTTCTTCAATGGCCAGACTGGCGTCTTTGACGCCAAGCGACAGCCCCGTTTTTTCCAGTATTTGCGCTTTGTTGAGTCCTTTCTCAATATATTTGAAAGCCCGGTTTGGGTGCTCGCCAAATATCTTATAAAGATTTTTAATTTCTAATTTAATTGCCATGCAATAGAGAAGTTCCTGTTATTTGTTTATTGCGATACGATACCCGATGGTGATTATGATCTTTTTACACCCTAACATACTCAGATTCTGTGACAACCCTCAATGGCAAACTCTCGGCAAAATGGCGTGAGGGACAGAGCGGCGCAGCCCCCGTGATATAAGGGCTGAGCGTCAATTTGTTGTGGGTAATATTTTTTGATTATCTCTGGATAATTCGACTGAAATGGACCAGTTTTCTGTTAAATATGACGGAGTGATGACGGTTATGCGATGGAGAGAATATTTGGCAGATGAACCCACTTTTCTGCGAAATAGATCACCAGGAACCAGCCCGCCATATTCCTGGTGAAAGTACGGTTAAAAGTCCCAATCGTCGTCGGCGGTTTCTTCCGTTTTGCCTATCACGTACGAGGAGCCGGAGCCGGAGAAAAAGTCGTGGTTTTCATCGGCGTTAGGCGACAGCGCGGCGAGGATCGCTGGGTTAACCGCTGCCATCTCCGCCGGAAACAGCGCTTCATAACCGAGGTTCATCAGCGCTTTGTTGGCGTTGTAGCACAGGAAAGCGCTGACGTCGTCAAACCAGCCGCTCTCGCCGTACAGTTCCCGACTGTAGGCCAGCTCGTTGTCGTAAAGATCCATCAGCAGATCGAGGGCGAAATTTTTCAGTTCTTCGCGCTTTCCGGGGCTGACGATCTCCAGTCCTTTCTGATACTTGTAGCCAATGTAATAGCCATGTACCGCTTCATCGCGAATGATCAGACGGATCAGATCCGCGGTATTGGTCAGTTTTCCCCGGCTGGAGAAGTGCATTGGCAGCCAGAAGCCGGAGTAGAAGAGAAAGGATTCGAGGAACACGCTGGCGATTTTTTTCTTCAGCGGCTCGTCGGCCTGATAGTAGCCCAGCATCAGTTGCGCCTTGCGCTGCAGGGGTTCGCAGCTTTCACTCCAGGCGAAGGCGGCATCCACCTCTTTGCTGTGGCACAGCGTGGAAAAAATGGAGCTGTAAGAGCGGGCATGAACCGCTTCCATAAAGCTGATGTTCGACAGCACCGCCTCCTCATGCGGGGTCAGCGCGTCCGCCATCAGCGCCGGCGCGCCGACCGTGTTCTGAATGGTGTCGAGCAGCGTCAGCCCGGTGAAGACGCGAATGGTCAACTGCTGCTCCGCCGCGCTGAGGGTTTGCCAGGCGGGAATGTCGTTTGACAGCGGCACTTTCTCCGGTAGCCAGAAGTTGCTGGTGAGACGATTCCAGACCTCAAGATCTTTGTCATCATCAATGCGGTTCCAGTTGATAGCGCTGATGCGCGTTAAATGGGTCATCCTGTTCTCCTTACAGTGCGCAGGACACGCAGCCTTCAATTTCAGTGCCTTCCAGCGCCAGCTGGCGCAGACGGATGTAGTAGAGGGTCTTAATGCCTTTCTTCCAGGCGTAGATTTGCGCCTTGTTGATATCGCGGGTGGTGGCGGTATCCGGGAAGAACAACGTCAACGACAGCCCCTGATCGACGTGGCGCGTCGCCTCGGCGTAGGTGTCAATGATCTTCTGGGGCCCTATCTCGTACGCATCCTGATAAAGGGCCAGATTGTTGTTATTCATAAACGGCGCGGGGTAGTACACCCGCCCGGTCTTCCCCTCTTTGCGGATCTCAATCTTCGAGACGATCGGATGAATGCTGGAGGTGGCATGGTTGATGTACGAGATCGACCCGGTGGGCGGCACCGCCTGCAGATAGCGGTTATAGATGCCATAGCGCATGACATCGTCGCGCAGCTGGCGCCAGCTTTCCCGGTCGGGCAGGGGGATACCGGCGCGGGCGAACAGTGCGCGCACCCGTTCGGTTTTCGGCTGCCACTCCTCCTGCAGATATTTGTCGAAGTACGCCCCGCTGGCGTAGCGTGACTGTTCGAAGCCAGCGAAGCGCTGGCCGCGCTCGCGGGCCAGCAGCATCGAGGTGTGCAGGGCATGCCAGGTCACGGTGTAAAAATAGATATTGGTGAAGTCCAGCCCCTCCGGACTGCCGTAGGCAATCCCTTCTCGCGCCAGGTAGCCGTGCAGATTCATCTGCCCCAGGCCGATGGCGTGGGAGGCCGCATTGCCGGCCGCCACCGAGGGAACCGACTGTATGTCGCTCATATCGGATACCGCGGTCAGGGCGCGCACCGCGGTGGCGATAGTGCGGGCAAAATCCGGCGAGTCCATGGTATGGGCGATGTTCAGCGAGCCGAGGTTGCAGGAGATATCCTCGCCGATATGGGCGTAACTGAGGTTCTCATCATAGGTGGATGGCGTACTGACCTGCAGAATTTCCGAACACAGATTGCTCATGGTGATCCGTCCGGCCACCGGATTGGCGCGATTGACGGTATCTTCAAACATGATGTACGGATAGCCGGACTCAAACTGGATCTCCGCCAGGCGCTGGAAAAGGTCGCGGGCGCGGATCCAGCGCTTGCGGACCCGTTCGTCGGCCACCAGCTGCGGATAGAGATCGCCGATGGCGCAGTCGGCGAAGGGTTTACCGTACAGCCGCTCGACGTCATACGGCGAGAACAGGGCCATCTGCGCGTCTTCTTTTGCCAGCTGGAAGGTGATATCGGGGATCACCACTCCCAGCGACAAGGTTTTGATGCGGATTTTCTCATCGGCATTCTCACGCCGGGTATCGAGGAAGCGCAAAATATCGGGATGGTGCGCATGCAGCCAGACCGCTCCCGCCCCCTGGCGGGCGCCAAGCTGGTTGGCATAGGAGAAGGCGTCCTCCAGCATCTTCATCACCGGCACCACCCCGGAGGACTGATTTTCGATGCGCTTGATCGGCGCCCCGGCCTCGCGCAGGTTGGAGAGTAAAAAGGCCACGCCGCCGCCGCGCTTCGACAGCTGCAGCGCCGAGTTAACCGCCCGGCCGATGGATTCCATATTATCTTCAATGCGCAGCAGGAAGCAGGAGATCAGCTCCCCGCGCTGCTGTTTGCCGGCGTTGAGGAAGGTGGGGGTCGCGGGCTGGAAGCGGCCGCTGAGCATCTCTTCCATTAGCTGCCGCGCCTGCTGGTCATCCCCCTGGGCCAGCGTCAGTGCCACCATTACGCAGCGATCGGCAAAATCCTCGAGGTAGTGCTTGCCGTCAAAGGTCTTCAGCGCGTAGCTGGTATAGAACTTCCAGGCGCCGAGGAAGGTCTGAAAGCGAAACGCGGCGCGCCGGGCATGGGCGAACAATGCCAGCACAAACGCGCGGTCATAGCCGGCCAGCACCTGCGGATCGTAATAGCCCTCGCGGACGAGCCAGGTGAGTTTATCCTCCTGGCTGACAAAACTGAGGGTGTTGGGCTGTATCTGGGCGGTCATAAAGACCTCCACCGCCTGGCGATCTTTCTCAAACGGTATGCGACCCTCGCTGTCGTACAAATTCAGCATCGCGTTGAGGGCGTGAAAATCCGCCGCGGCGGTTATACGTTCTGCGGTTGTCGTTGCCAAAATTCGCTGACTCCTTTACGCACGTTGTCGATATCGTCGGGGGTTCCCATCAGCTCGAAGCGGTAGAGATAGGGCACGGCGCATTTTTGCGCGATGACCTCCCCGGCACGCCCCCAGGCGTCGCCAAAGTTGCGATTGCCAGCGGCAATCACCCCGCGGATCAGCTGGCGGTTATGCACGTCGTTTAAAAAGCGGATCGCCTGACGCGGTACCGCGCCGGCCGTACCGCCGCCGCCATAGCTGGGAACGATGAGAATATAGGGTTCGTCTACCTGGAGATGTTCGCGCTCGTTCAGCGGAATGCGCACCGCCGGCAGCCCCAGGCGCTGCACAAAGCGATGGGTATTCTCCGAACGGCTGGAGAAGTAGACGATGAGGCTCATGCGCTGGCCGCCGTGACGGAGGGGCGCAGGCGATTGATCATATCCGGGCGGAAGCCGCTCCAGCGTAGCTCACCGGCGATCACCACCGGCAGCTGGCGAAATCCCTGCTCGCGCAGGGTGTCAGCTGCATCCGGCTGCTGGTCGACGTTCACCATTTCAAAGGCCAGTCCTCGGCTCTCCATGGCTCGCCGTGTGGCATGGCACTGCACGCAGTCATTTCGGGTGTAAATAATAATGCGCATGATTCGTATTTCTATTTAAGATAACAGCACGGCGCTAAACGCAGCGTCGAACGTTGTGGGTCATTCGATAAGGAAATACTAGATGTAGTTGTTTGAAAGTTCAACCACTCAATATATAGCGTTTTTAGCAAGGAAATCCCCCGCCGGGACAATTCGGCGGAGGAGGGGGAAGGCTGTGCGGAACTACAGACGCATGGCGACGGCGAGACGGTTAAAGGCGTTCATCAGGCTGATGGCTAAGGTCAGATCGCTTATCTGACGCGGGGTAAAATGTTCGCGCAGCGGCAGGTAAACGTCATCTTCCGCATGGCTGGCGGCAATGTCGGTGACCGACTCGGCCCACGCCAGCGCTGCGCGTTCGCCAGGTGTGAAGTGGGCGCTTACCCGCCAGCCCGCCAGGGCATCCAGTTTGCTTTGCGCCATACCGCCCTTGCGCAGCGCCTGGCTGTGCTTCTCAAGGCAGAAGGCGCAGCCGTTGATCTGCGAGACGCGTAAATAAACCAGCTCTACCAGGGCGCTGCCCAGCTCGCTTTTCTCCAGCGCGATGCTGGCCTGTACCAGCCCTTTATAGACTTCCGGGCTCAGTTCACTGAATGGCTGACGTAATTGGCTCATGGTGTTCTCCTCTCTAAGACGGCAGCCAAAATAGCACTATAATGGACTGCAAAAGATAGCCATATTGTGATGAAAAAAGCAGACCATAATGGAAGCGATCCACCTCCCTCTTTATCAGCGTATTGCCCGCCAGCTGAAATCGGCAATTGAACGGGGCGAACTGACCCCGGGCAGCCGTCTGCCCGCCAGCCGGGTGTTTGCCCAGGAGCAGGGTGTCTCCCGGGCGACTATCGAAAACGCCTGGGGTGAACTGGTCGCCCAGGGGTGGCTTGAGCGGCGTGGGCAGGCGGGGACCTTTGTCAGCGAGCGGCTCAGTCCGCGCCAGCTGGCGCCGGTAACGCCAGCGCAATCAGCCGCCTCGACGGACCCGTTGCCCTTTCAGATGGGGCTGCCGGCGCTGGATCTCTTTCCGCGCGGGCTGTGGGCGCGAGTGATGGGTCGTCGGCTGCGGACGCAGTCGCGGTTCGACCTTGCCCCCGGCGATCCCGGCGGCGACCCGCTTCTGCGCCAGGCGATCGTGGAGTATCTGCGCCTGTCGCGCAGTATTGACTGCCAGCCGGAGCAGGTGCTGATTACCGGCAACTATGCTACCTCCATGGATCTTATCCTGCGTACGCTGGCGCAGCCGGGGCAGCATATGTGGATGGAGGATCCGGGGTATCCCTTTATCCGCCCGGTCGTTGAGGCCAGGCAGCTGGTGGTGGATGCGATCCCGGTGGACGACGAAGGAATGGATGTTGGCTGGGGCTTGCGGCATCACCCTCAAGCGCGGTTTGCCCTGCTCACCCCGGCACACCAGAGCCCGCTGGGGGTCGCGCTGTCGCTGCCCCGGCGTCGCCAGCTGCTGGCGTGGGCGACAGCGCGCGACGCGTGGATTATTGAGGACGATTACGATAGTGAGTTTCGCTATCACGGCAAACCGCTGCCGCCAGTGAAAAGCCTCGATGCGCCGCAGCGGGTTATCTACGCCGGCACTTTCAGTAAGTCGATGTTTCCGGCGCTGCGCACCGCCTGGCTTGTGGTGCCGACCCCGCTGGCGGCGCGTTTTCATCAGACGGCGGAGCGCCAGCCCTGCACCGTTCCTACTCTGTGGCAGCAGACGCTGGCGGATTTTATCCAGCAGGGACATTTCTGGCGTCATCTGAAAAAAATGCGCGCCAGCTATAGCCAGCGCCGACAGTGGCTGGAGTCGGCCCTGCAGGCGCAGGGCTTTCAGGTCACGCCGCAGCAGGGGGGCATTCAGCTGGTCATGCCGGTCAGCGGCAACGATCGCCTGCTGGCCCGGCAGGCGGTTGAGGCCGGGCTGGCGGTGCAGGCGCTGAGCGACTGGCGTCTTCGCCATGCAGGCGAGGGGGGATTACTGATGAGTTTTACCAATATTCGCTCAGCGGCGATGGCCGATGCGCTGGCCCGGCGGCTCAGAGAGGCGATCGCGAACGATGGCGCATAAAAAACCCCTGCGGCCAGAGGCGCGCAGGGGCTGACGCGTATTTGTTATCTTCATTAGATTCCGTGAAGCTCGCGGGCTTCCGCTCGCCAGGCGCGCGCGGAAGCTGACGCTGTCTCTATTATCGACGTAAATTGAGCAATACGCCAATAAATACCCCGACGGCGGCTGCGGCGCCGACGCTGTGCCAGGGTTTATTGCGCACGTAGGTATCGGCGCAGCCCAGCGCATCACAGGCTGCCTGACGGGCATCCAGCGCCGCCTGCTGCACCCGGTTGTGACCATTGAGGCGGGCACGGGTCTCTTTCAGCAGCGACTGAGCTTTAACGCGCGCCGCTTCGGCTTCCTCTTTCGCGTCACTGCCCCACGATTTCAGCACCTCTTCCAGCGTATCCGCTAATTGACTGACATCGTTATGGATATCCTCAGCATTCTCGTCAAAATTGTTGCGGTTCACATGGTTAGCCATCGTTATCTCCCTTAATTCCATCGAGTGAGTAAGTGTAGGACAAGATTTTGAATTATGCTTACTGCTGTGGTTTCTGGAATATTCCGAAAGCACTGCGCTTAACGAATAAGGTAAGGTCAATGTGCGGTAAAAGATAACGAGGAATCAGTATGTATTTAAGACCCGATGAGGTGGCGCGTGTTCTTGAAAAAGCCGGCTTCACCATGGATGTTGTGACGCAAAAAGCGTACGGCTATCGCCGAGGCGATAATTATGTTTATGTGAACCGCGAAGCGCGCATGGGGCGGACAGCGTTAATTATTCATCCAGCGCTAAAAGAGCGTAGCAATATGTTGGCCGAACCGGCCTCAGATATCAAAACCTGCGACCATTATGAACAATTTCCGCTGTATTTAGCCGGAGATGCGCAGCAGCATTATGGTATTCCGCACGGATTTAGCTCACGGATGGCGCTTGAGCGTTTTCTGAATGGACTATTTGGCGAAGCCCAGCCGGCGATGTCGACAAATTAATACGACGGTTAAGACCGGGGCGGAGCAGGCTGGCGAGAGAGCGACTGGCAGGGCCAGTCGCTGGAATAGCGTCGGTCAGGCTTTCGCCTGCTGGTAGGGGGCCACGCGGAACAGGCGGCGGCAATAGTCGAGGAAGTAGCCGTAAGCAGCGCCCATCATCATCGATACCGCCAGGTTTGAGCTCACTGCAGCGACAATCTGGTGCCAGTCTGCACCTACGCTCCACAATATCGCGACATACACTGGCGACTGGAAAGTGACGTAGGCCAGCACGTCGGCCATATTTTTCATCCAGCCTGCCGGGCTAATGCGCCGGGCCTGACGCATCGCAAAGTCGCGATAAAAACCATAGGGCACGGCAATAATAATGTTGACCGGGATCGCCACCAGGCGCGACGATAACGACTGCTCAAACGTCATACCAGAGAGAAAAATTTCGATCATCATGTTGACGACGGTGCAGTAAACCACCATCGCAAAGGTGTCTGCAACCGCATGCCGCAAGCGGGAGTGCGCAGAGAACATCGGAGTGCTCCTCGAAAATGAAGTCAATAACGCCGAAAAATGCGCGTTGGTATAGCGTTTTTGGGCTGCCTGTTTTGATGTGCGTAGAGTATATCTCTGCATTAAAAGTGGCAACTAGCTATAAATTTTTATTTATTGCCTTTTTGTCGATAAAATACTCTGCGACAGTTGGTTTTCTGCCCGTTACGCTACTTTTATTGCTGGTTTTGTGAAATGTGTTTAATTTCAGTTGGTTACTTGACGTTTTTGCATGATATCTGACCAGGGAGGCGGCGTCTGACCGCCCGCTGTGGCGCAAAATCGCGTGAGCCTGTGATGAAGGTCTCGTTTAGATGTTTTTATGCCATTATGCCGGTTTTTGTGGTGAAAAATTCTAAAATGACGTGTGGCGTTTTATTCTGATTGGCTGGGTAACTATTCATTAGGCCGTGTGGAGAGGGCCTGCGCATCCGCCGACGATAAGAGGATAAACCGCTGACCATAAAGGTAATATCGCCTGCTGAATATATTTTCATATCTTACCATCCGCCGCTTTTATTTATTCATGGTCTTGTTGGCCTGCGCTGGCGAAAAAGAACCGGGGATTTGCCGATATAGGGCAGGCGGAAAAGGTTTACTCTTTGCATAATATATTTATCTGGACAACCGAAGGCTGGAAATAAATAAGTGTTTCCATTACACTTGCCGCGTTGTATCTTTTAATTGGTTATCTGGGATTTCTTAATTTTATGTCTTTAATGTTACACAAACTGAATAATATCCGTTCACTGCGTGCCCTGTCCCGTGAATTCTCCATTGACGTGCTTGAAGAGATGCTGGAAAAGCTCAGGATCGTCACTGAAGAAAAACGTACGCAACAGCAGCTGGCGGCGCAGCAGCAGGCGGAATATCAGGAAAAAGTGAATACCTGGCTTGAGCTGATGCGCGCCGACGGTATTTCTCCTGACGACCTCGTGGCCGATATTCAGCCGTCGATGGCGGTAGGGAAAAAGCGGCAACCGCGCCCGGCGAAATATCGTTATACCGATCATACTGGCGCAGAAAAAACCTGGACCGGTCAGGGAAGAATGCCGAAGCCGATTGCTCAGGCGGTTGCTCAGGGCAAATCGCTGGACAGTTTCCTCATTTAAAGCCGATCCGGCCGGTATCAGGACAGTGGGGGAGACCCGCCGTTCCGTCCGGCCTTATCACTCTCCGGGAGAGGGGCTTTAGCAGACGCCAAAGTCGCCCTCTTCCTGGTATGGCGTCACCTCTTCTGAGTTCAGCGTATAGCGCTCGCCCTGCTCTTGCGCGGCCTGAACCACCACCAGCTGTTCTCCCTGTACTTCAACCACTTTCAGTTTTGGTCCACCCGCACGCGGTTGTACCAGATCGCCGACAGAAAACATCATTCACTCCTCACGGTTAACATCCTGGATGAACCTCAACCATAGCTCAACGACTGGCCAGTGAACACTGGCTGTGCTGTTTTTTGTTAAAACAATTTGGGGGTATATGTATTAATGTTGTTAATGTTTTGCTGGCGCCATACCGCTGCTGAGAAGGGGGGACGGCGAGGGTAGGGTTACCATCAATCAGGTCAGGAAAGACACCATGAAGTATATCGTTCTATTGATCATTGTTATTGCTGTTCTGTATGTCCATTATCGCGGGCGGGTGCGCTATCGTTTCTGGCGACAGCTCTCCGATCATTCAACATTTACTGCTCCGCTGAATGGATTTATGTATTTATTTTCCCGCGTGCCGAATACGCCATATCTGCGCCCGGAGATGTTTCCCGAGCTGGCGATATTGCAGCAGAACTGGCAGGTAATTCGCGATGAAGGTCTCCACCTTCAGCAGCTGGAGCAGATTAAAGCGGCCGATAAATATAACGATGCCGGATTTAACTCATTTTTTAAAACCGGCTGGAAACGTTTTTATCTGAAATGGTATGAGGAGGCCCATCCCTCCGCCAGCCAGCTCTGCCCACACACCACCGCGCTACTGCGCGATATCCCGTCGGTGAAAGCGGCCATGTTCGCCACCCTGCCAGACGGCAGCCGTCTGCCGCGCCACCGCGATCCCTACGCCGGTTCGCTGCGCTTTCATCTCGGCCTGGCGACGCCGAACGATGACCGCTGCTTTATCGAGGTGGATGGCCAGCGCTACAGCTGGCGCGATGGGGAAGGGGTGCTGTTTGATGAGACCTATATTCACTATGCGGAAAATACCAGCGGTGAGAATCGGCTGATTCTGTTCTGTGATATTGAACGGCCCATGCGCTACCGCTGGGCGCAGCAGGTGAACCACTGGCTGGGACGTCATCTGATGAGCGCCGCCTCGGCGCCCAATGATACCGGCGATCGCATTGGCGGGATTAACCGGGCGTTTCGCTATATCTACCAGATCCGCATTGTCGGCAAGCGGCTGAAAAAATGGAATAAGACGGTCTATTACATCGTTAAATGGCTGCTGTTCGGCGGCATTGCCTGGCTTATCTGGAGTGCGTTTTAACCCTCATGACGCCGGTTCCAGGGCATGATCGCCAGCAGACGCGCCATGCCGCAAAAGCCGGTCACCCCGGCGAAGGTGAGCCCGGCGCCGACCGCGCCGCTGAGCAGGAAGAAGCCGCTGCTCACGGTATAGCCCAGCAGTACACCGAGTAAAATCAGGACGCCAGCGGCAATTTGTACCTGGCGCATCAGCGGCAGCGGCTGGGATTTATCCTCCTCAACCGGGAACCCCGCGGCCCTCCAGCCCTGAATCCCCCCGGCCAGCAGGCTTGCCTGAGCCGGTGCGGCGGCGGCGGCCAGGCGAATCGCGTTATTCTGCGTCCGGGAACCCGCCTGGCAGTGAAAGATGACTGTCTCTCCGGCCCGGGCATTGAGGGTCGCACCGTTGGTCAGGCTGGCCAGCGGCACCAGTTCGGCATCGGGAATATGTTCGCGCGCGTATTCATCCGCATCACGGATATCAATCAGTCTGGCGCCCTGGGCAATCAGCGCCCGGGCTTCGGCCGGGGTTAAGGTAGCGATGGTCATAGGATCCTCACGGGCAATAGAGCGTTTTCAGCGTGTTGATCACCTGCTGTACCGCAGGGTGGGTGATGAAATAGTGGATACGCTGGGCATCGCGCTCGCTGTCGATCAGCCCCTCGTCACGCATCCGCGCAAGGTGCTGCGAGGTGGCGGAAGGGCTCAGGCCGGTAGCGCGCGATAGTTCACCGGCGCTGGCCCGCGGCGCATCGCACAGTATGCACAGGATCAGCAATCGGTGAGGATTGCTCATGGCTTTCATCAGCGCGGCGGCTTCTCCGGCGCGGGCCTGCAGGTCTTCAGGTGTGGTCATGTATTTTAGATTTTTCTAAATTTAGATAACTCTAAAATAAAAACATCCCCTGCGCCAGCATTTTTTTATCTGTGACTCAGGCCGGAACGGCGAGCTGGGCAATCTGCGCTCGCGCGCTGGCGATCCCTGCGTCGCGACCATGCGGACGATTGTCCAGCCCTTCGGCATAGATAAATTCCACCTCATGGATCCCCATCAGCCCCAGTACCGCGCGCAGATAGGGGGTGATGGCGTCGGTGGTCTCTCCCTGGTGAATACCGCCGCGGCTGCTGACGACCACCGCCCGAACGCCCTCGACCAGCCCCTGCGGCCAGCTGTCGGTGTAGCGAAAGGTTTCCCGCGCCCGCGCCACGAGGTCGAACCATTTCTTCAGGTCGGTCGGGACGTTGAGGTTATACATCGGCGCCCCGATCACCAGCAGATCGCTGGCTTTTAATTCGGCGATAAGCTGGTCGGAGAGCGCAACCGCCGCGCGGATGGCCGGCTGCGGATCCACTGCCCCGCGCAGGGCGGCGAACAGGGGGCGATCCAGCGTTGGCAGCGCCATGGCGCTGAGATCGTGTTCCGTGAGCCGATCGCGGTGTCCTGCTGCCCGGCGCGCCGCGAGAAATTCGTTAATCAGCTGATTGGTCAGGGATGTTTCGCCATTAATGCTGGATTTTAATACCAGAACGTTAGCCATGATGAGTGCCTCAAGTGAAGGGGAGAGGCAGAGACTAACACTGTCTTTTTTCTCTCTGGAGTGACATTATTTTCCTCTATTGTATCCTGTAAGGAACCAATCTGTGCGTGACGATCTGAACGCGATCCCGGTGTTTGTTACCGTGGTCGAGAGCGGTAACTTTGCCAGCGCGGCGGCGATCCTCCACGTGACGCGTTCGGCGGTGGGTAAAACCATTGCCCGGCTGGAAGCGCGCCTCGGCGTGGCGTTATTCCAGCGCACTACCCGTCGGCAACTGCTGACGGAAGAGGGGGAGCAATTTTACCACCAGTGCCGGGAAGCGCTGGCGCGCATCCGCGAGGCCGAAGAGGCGCTCCAGCGCGGGAAGGGCGAGGTGCAGGGGCGGCTGCGGATCTCGCTACCAGTGCTCTTTGGCCAGCGCTGCGTGGCGCCGGTGCTATTCCGCCTGAGCCAGCGCTATCCGTTACTGAAGCTCGAGCTCCACTACAGCGACCGGCAGGTCAATCTGCTGGAGGAGGGGTTTGATCTTGCGGTGCGTATCGGAAACCTGGCCGATACCGGGTCGCTACGGGCGCGGGCGCTGGGGGAACATGGCATGGTGCTGTGCGCGGCGGCGGAGTACCTGCGCCGCCAGCCGGCGCCGCAGACCATCGCCGGGCTGAGCGAGCACCGCACCCTCGGCTATCTGCACAACGGCCAACTGCAAAAATGGCAACTGTACGACCCGCAGCAGGGTGAAGTGCGCTTCAGTCCGGAGACGGGGCTGGTACAGGATGATTTTGCCGCCATCGCGGCGGCGGTGCAGCAGGGGATGGGCATCGCCTGGCTGCCGGACTGGCTGGTGGCGCAGGCGCTCGCCGACGGGACGCTGCAGCAGGTGCTGGCGCCCAGCGCTCAGGTGCGTTTCGCTATCCACGCGGTGTGGCCGGAGGGGCCGTGGCTGCCGCAAAAAACGCGGGTGGCGATCGATGCCCTGCGGGAAGGACTGCGCCTTGCTAAAAGCACACCGCCCAGCGGTTAAGGGTATCTTAAGGCGACCGGGCGATAATGACAGAAAGATGACGACTGAGAGCTATCGCCATGAACGCCCTGGAAACCCTGAATCAATCTGTTTTTTTCGCGCTTAACGCGCAGCCTGGCGCCGCGGAGGGCCTGCTGTCGCTGGCCCGTTTTTGCGCCAGCGGCATCGTGTTTATGATGCCGGCGATCGCGCTCGGCCTGTGGTTTCTCGGTGGTCGTGAGGGACACCGCCAGGCGCTGTTTATGACCCTGGCCGTGATGATTTCCCTCGGGCTGGGGATGGTGTGCGGGACGCTCTGGTTTCATCCGCGGCCGTTTATGATCCCCCTCGGCCATACCTGGATAAGTCATCCGGCGGATAACAGCTTCCCCAGCGATCACGCTACGGTGATGTTCAGCGCCGCGTTTGCGCTGCTGTCGCTGCGCCTGCGGGCGCCTGGTCTGCTGATGCTGCTGGCTGCGCTGCCGGTGGCCTGGTCGCGGATCTATCTTGGGGTGCATTTTCCGCTGGATATGGTGGGCGCAGCCCTGGTCTCCATTGGCGGGGTCATCGTGGCGAAGCGGGTCTGGCAGGCGGTCGGCCCACGGCTGGTGCTGCTGTGCGAGGCCGTCAGCCGGCGGATGTTCTCCTGGCTGCCGGCGCGCTTTACGCCATAGCCTCAGCGACGAGGCCGTCCGGTACGGGCGGCGCGGCGGTATAGCGTGCTGCGGGCGATACCCAGTATCTGTGCCGCCCGGCTGACGTTGCCGTTAACGCTGGCCAGGGTATCGACAATCAACTGCTCGTCATGGGCCTGCAATCCTCCGCGCGGCAGCGGCGCAGGCGCGGTGCGATACGCCTCCGGCAGCGCGTCGGGCGTCAGCGTGTCGCCCTCATCGGCCAGAGCCAGCATCACCTTCAGGACGCTCTGCAGCTGGCGCACGTTTCCCGGCCACGGCAGCTGGCTGAGGTGGACCAGCAGTGCATTTGAAAGCGTCACCCGGCGTGAAACACCGCCCAGGTCGCGCCACAGCGTGGCGATAAAGGTTTCCAGCGCCGGCCACTCGCGCAGCGGGGGCAGCGCCAGGGCATACTCCCGCAGGCGCCACAGCAGATCTTCACGGAATTCGCCGGCGCTGACCCGTTGCGTCAGATTGCGGTGGGTGGCGCAGATCAAGGCGAAATTCACCGGCACGCTGCGGCTGGCGCCCAGCGGGGCCACCTCTTTTTCCTGCAACACCCGCAGGAGCCGCGTCTGCAGCGCCAGCGGCATATCGCCGATCTCATCGAGAAACAGTACCCCGCCCTCAGCCTCGCGGATTTTACCGATATAGCCGTTTTTGCTGGCGCCGGTAAATGCCCCCGGCTGGTAGCCGAAGAGCTCGGATTCGATCAGCGATTCCGGGATGGCCGCGCAGTTGATGGCGACAAATTTGCCACTGCGCCAGCGGCTGTGCTGATGCAGCGTACGGCTGACATACTCCTTGCCGCTGCCGGTTTCTCCCTCAATGCATAGCGCAATGCCGGCGTTGAGCAGCCGCAGCAGCTTTTCGCCTTCGCGCGGGCTGGTGAAAGGGAGATGCATGACCGGCGGGGCGCTTACCGCCACCCGGCGGCGGGTGGGCTCCCGCAGGCGATAGTGATAGCGGCCCTGCGGGGTGGTCAGCGGCAACGGGACGCTGACCGCCCTTTGCGCCAGCGTCGGAAAAAGCGACGCAAAGGTGAGCTGGCCAAACTGCGCCGCGCTCAGGCCGAACTCGCGCATCGCCAGTCGGTTGCCGGCGGTGAGGACGTTGTCAGAAAAGACCAGCAGCAGCTCCTCGACGCTGTCGAGCTTGTCCACCTGCCGGTGCAGGCTCATCAGCCACTGCTCCGGATGCAGGCTCTGTTTCACCCACAGATACTCAATCTGCTTTGCCGCCGCCTTCACCCAGCCGAAGGTATGCTGGTGGGGAAAATCCGCCGGGCCGGAGATATCCAGCACCCCGGCAATACTTCCGTCCGGCCGCTGGAGCGGCATCGCCGCACAGTACAGATTCTGATTGCGGGTAAGAAAATGCTGGCGGCCATCGATTTCGCAGCCGTCATCAATGACCAGCGCGGTGCCAATGGCGTTGGTCCCGCGCCCGCTTTCGCTCCACAGATTGCCGGGGGCCAGCGCCACGCGCTGAGCCTTCTGCATCGCCTGGGTATCGCCGACGGTGTGCAGCACCAGGCCACTGGGGTCGGAGAGGACCACCACCGACTGCAGGTCCGCCACCTGGCGCGACAGGGCATCCACCACCGGCTGCGCCAGCTGCTGCAGGCTGCGGTGGCTGGCGAGCCGGTCTGCCAGCTCCCCGGCGCGCAGACGGGGAAAATCCTCGGTAGCGGGATCCAGACCATAGCGCTGGCAGCGAGACCACGAGTCGCTGAGCAGGGGGTTAGCGTTAACCTCTGGTGCGAGAAGATAGGGATTACCTGGCACAGGGCACCTCAGGGTCGATGTTGCTGTGTTGCAATATTGTAGCCATTTGGTTTATTTGGTGTTGCGATTTGCAACACAGAAGTGGACATCTGTGCGACAGCGCCTGCCATCCTGGTAAATAAATAATCCTAACTCATTAATAAATAATATAAATTGTTGGCAATAAAAAACTGGCATAACCCCTGCAAAGTGAGAAGCGTTCGGCGGCAAGTTTAAAAAATCAATATGCCGCTGCGTCTCAACCCTACAGAAGGAGATTTGCGATGCGTTATGCACATCCTGGCCAGCCCGGCGCCCTGGTTTCATTTAAATCCGCTTACGGCAACTTCATTGACGGTAAATTTGTCGAGCCGCTGAGCGGTGAATTCTTTATGAATACCTCCCCGGTCGACGGCAGCAACATTGCGCAATTTCCCCGCTCGGACGCCAAAGACATTGAGTTCGCCCTGGATGCCGCTCACCGTGCGGCGCCGGCGTGGGGTAAAACGTCAGTGCAGCAGCGCTCCAGGCTGCTGCTACAGGTCGCCGATCGTATTGAACAGCACCTGGAGTATCTGGCCGTCGCGGAGAGCTGGGACAACGGGAAACCGATCCGCGAAACCCTGAATGCCGACCTGCCGCTGGCGGTGGACCATTTCCGCTACTTCGCCGGCTGCCTGCGCGCCCAGGAGGGAAGCACCGCCGAGATTGACGAAACGACGGTGGCCTATCATTTCCATGAACCGCTGGGGGTGGTTGGGCAGATTATCCCGTGGAACTTTCCGCTGCTGATGGCCGCGTGGAAGCTGGCCCCGGCCCTGGCGGCGGGTAACTGCGTGGTGCTCAAGCCGGCTGAACAGACGCCGCTGAGCATTACCCTGCTGCTGGAGCTGATTGGCGATCTGTTCCCGGCCGGGGTGCTTAACGTGGTACAGGGATTCGGCAAAGAGGCGGGCGAGGCGCTGGCCACCAGCAAGCGTATCGCCAAGCTGGCGTTCACTGGCTCCACGCCGGTCGGGCGGCATATTCTCGCCTGCGCGGCGGAAAATATTATCCCCTGCACTGTCGAGCTGGGGGGCAAATCGCCCAACATCTACTTCGCCGACGTAATGGAGGGAGAAGAGGAGTTTATTGAGAAGGCGGTGGAGGGACTGGTGCTTGGCTTCTTCAACCAGGGGGAGGTATGTACCTGCCCGTCGCGGGCGCTGATCCATGAATCCATCTATGAGCCCTTTATGGCTCGGGTCATGGAGAAGGTGGCGCAGATCCGCCGTGGTGACCCGTTAGATACCGACACCATGATCGGCGCGCAGGCTTCCCGCCAGCAGTTCGATAAGATCCTCTCCTACATTCAGATTGCGCGGGAAGAGGGCGGGCAAATTCTGACCGGCGGCGAGCGGGCGGCTATCGCGCCGGCGCTGGATAACGGTTTTTATATTCAGCCCACGCTGATTAAAGGCCGCAACGATATGCGCAGCTTCCAGGAGGAGATCTTTGGGCCCGTGATCGGGGTGACCACCTTTAAGGACGAAGCGGAAGCGCTGACCATCGCCAATGAGACCCAGTTTGGCCTTGGCGCCGGGGTCTGGACGCGGGATACCAACCTCGCCTATCGCATGGGCCGCGGGATTAAAGCCGGCCGCGTATGGACCAACTGCTATCATGTCTACCCGGCGCATGCGGCGTTCGGTGGCTATAAACAGTCTGGCGTTGGCCGGGAAACGCACAAGATGGCGCTGGATGCCTATCAGCAAACCAAAAATCTGCTGGTGAGCTACGGCACCGCCCCGCTGGGTCTGTTCTAAATACAACCCCGCGCTTCTGTTCCAACCTCTGTCCGCAATCCGTCCGGGTTGCGGATTTTTTTTAACTGCAAAATAACCCTGCTATTTAGCCGGTTTTATTGAGCGGCATGACCAACACATTCACACGGCTGATGTAATATCTTTCACTTGAAAATAAAAAGGGTTCCACAACAAGAAATTATGCGCAGTGAGGCGGACACTTGTGCTTCATTTATGTAGAAATGATGAATATTAATACCAGGAAAATTCCTAATTTTCCTGTGCTGTCGATCGGAAGCACAATAAAACAAGACAACTTTTTGAGTAATTATCTTTAAATTTGTTAATGGTTTTGATCTGTTGTTGTTTGAAAGTGTTTTATTGCCGTTTGTATAGATATGTAAATTAACATTGAAAAGGCATTTCAAAAATAAATTTTATGCCTCTGATAATCATTAACTTATTCGTAACATTGTGCCGGGTTGCCTTTTGGTAGGTGCGGTAATATATTTATTTCGCACACCAAAATAACTTTTTTAGCTTCTGTTTTTTATTAATGGTCACCTTTTGACGGAATAAAGCAGAGCGAGAGGGCGTGTGCCTACTATCCTGCGGAAGGAACGCAATGAACATTTACAAGGAGGAACTGATGAGCAGCTTCGCGATAGCCAAGCGCTATTGCCGATGACTGTGCGATATATTCGTTAACGATGAGATAAATAATGAAAACCCAACTTCGTATTATGGCAATTCTCATGGGCGCGCTGGTTTCGGGCGCGGCAATTTCAGGCAATACGCAACCGGCAAGATCGACAATGACCGTTAACCCAGGCGCCAGCGCAGGCACTCAGGGTACCGGTGGGCAGGTAATTTTTAACGGCTCTATTACCGACAGCTCCTGCAACGTCGACAGCGGTTCAACCGGCCAGACCGTGGATCTGGGCAAATGGGCCAGCAGCTATTTTACCGGCACCGGCTCCGAAACCACCAAAACTCCCTTCCATATCAAAGTCAAGGATTGCCCGGCCAGCGTGGCCAAGGTTGCGGTGCTGTTTGACGGCGCGCGCGATCAGTCTGATACCACTCTGCTGGCCACCAATGGCGGCGCCACCGGCGTGGCGATCAAGCTGTATGAAGACGACCAGAACACGGCGGTCAGCCTCGGCAAAGTGTCCAAAGATCACCCGGTCGTCGCGGGCGCCACTGCCGGCACCGGCTCTGCTGACCTCGAGTTTTACGCCGACTATGTCTCTACCGGAGCCGTGGCGGCGGGCGATGCCAACGGTACGGCTAATTTCAATATGATTTATAACTAAGCATATTGCGCGTTATTCAGAGCCAGTCCATTGCGTCTGGATCCATAGCAGTCTGTTGAAATATTAATGGCGAAGCAGTCGCGATATATATTCGTGACGGTATTGTTGTTCCTGCTAATTATCTCAATGGTTACTGGCTCTGTTATTCACAGCTTTATTTTATTGTCTGTTCAACCTTTACCTGATGGTTATTAATGATGAAGAAAATAATTGCCGTTGCGGCTTTTCTGCTGTGCTCCACGGCAGCGCAGGCCGGTATTGTCATGGGGGGAACCCGTGTGATTTATCAGGAAGGGAAGCGTGAAGCCGCTATTTCAGTCACCAATGCCGATACTCACACACCCTATCTGGTGCAGTCGTGGATGGAAAATTACGCGGAAAATGACAAGAGCAAGGTGCCCTTTATTGTTACCCCACCGCTGTTCCGTCTCGATCCGGAGCAGAATAACGTTCTGCGTATTAACTTTATTGGCGCCTCGCTGCCCGGCGATCGTGAGTCGGTGTTTTGGCTGAACGTCAAAAGTATTTCTCCGACGCCGCAGGGCGAGGTGAATAAGCTGCAGGTCAATATTAAGTCGAAATTCAAAATTTTCTATCGCCCCAACGGTCTGGCAGGCGACCCGGCAAAAGCCTGGCAGCAATTGAAGTTTACCCAGTCCGGCGGTCATCTGACGGTGGCAAACCCCACTCCCTATTTTGTCTCTTTTTACTCCGTCGCGGTGGGCGGGCAGAGCATCGATGAGCCAGGCATGGTGGCTCCGTTCGGCCAGAAAACGTGGCCGGTGAGCGGGCACGGCGCCGTCAAATGGCGGGCGATTAACGACTACGGTGGCGTCAGCGATTTCGCCCAGCAGTAATTCCCTTTTGTGATGACATGACCGGACGGCGCCAGCATGAAAAGAACAACAACAGCGAAGGTGCGGGAGTATGCCGCAATGCCAGTGACCGCAGGACGGGCGCTGGCGCTGGCGACAGTGCCGACGATGATGTTTTGTCTCAGCCCGCTGAACCGGGCGCTGGCCGACGACTATTTTGACCCGGCGGCGCTGGAGTTTGCCGACCCGCAGCAGCAAACCTCCGACCTGCACTACTTCGCCAAACCCGGCGGGCAGCAGCCGGGCACTTACTCTGTCACCGTGGTGGTTAACGATCAGGAGCTGGGTCAGGCTGATATTACGTTTGTTGACGATGGCGGGAAGCTGCAGCCGGTGCTGACGCCCGGTCAGCTGGCGGATTATGGGGTCAACGTCAGCGCCTTTCCCGCCTTTCAAACGCTGCATGAAGGAGAAACCTTCACCCGGATCGAGAAGTTTATTCCCGACGCCAGCAGTCGGTTCACCTTTGCTAACCAGCGCCTGACGCTGAGTATTCCCCAGGCGGCGATGAACGTGCAAAGCCGCGGCTATGTCGATCCCTCGCGCTGGGACGATGGCGTGCCGGCCGCGTTTGTCGATTACTATTTTTCCGGCGCGCAAATAAAGAACGCCGATGACGGGGAGAGCAGCCACTCAAACTACCTCAATTTACGCAGCGGCGTGAACCTGGGCGCCTGGCGGCTGCGCAACGTCTCCTCAATGCAGTACGACCAGCAGCGCCGGCACTGGGATACCCAGAGCACCTGGCTGCAGCGCGACGTCCGCTCGCTGAAGAGCTTGCTGCGGATCGGCGATACCTACACCACCGGCGATGTGTTTGACAGCATCCCCTTTCGCGGCGTCCAGCTGATGTCTGACGATGAGATGCTTCCGGACAGCCAGCGCGGCTTTGCCCCCACCATCCGCGGCGTGGCGCACAGCAATGCCAAAGTGACCGTCTCTCAGCACGGGTATGTGATCTACGAAACCTTCGTGTCGCCGGGGGCATTTGCCATCAGCGATCTTTACCCCACCTCGCAGAGCGGCGATCTGGAGGTGAAGGTGACCGAGAGCAATGGTTCGGTGCGCACCTTTACTCAGCCCTATTCCGCAGTTCCTTTTATGCTGCGCGAAGGGCGCGGCAAATTCAGCCTTAGCGCCGGGCGCTACCATTCGGGGGCGGATACCGTCCGCTCGCCGGAATTCCTGCAGGGAACCCTGTTCTACGGTCTGTCGGCGGGGTTTACTCTCTACGGCGGTACGCAACTGGCCCAGGACTATCAGTCCTGGGCGCTGGGCCTGGGTCGCGGCTTCGGCGAGTTCGGATCGCTGGGAGGCGACGTGACCCAGGCCGTCACCCGCACGCCGTCGGGCAAGCGCTACGCGGGCCATTCGCTGCGCGCCCAGTATCAGAAAGATTTTGTCAGCTCGGGGACCTCATTCAGCCTCGCCAGCTACCGCTACTCCTCCAGCGGCTATTACGATTTTGCCGAAGCCAGCGCGCTGGAAAGCGCGCAGGGGCAGGTGGACAACCGGCGTCGCCGGGAAGAGCTGTCGGTGACACAAAGCCTTGGCGGCCTCGGCAGTCTGGCGATCTCCGCCTGGTCGCAGGATTACTGGCACCGGCAGAGCCGGGATGAGACGGTACACCTCGGGTTCTACAGCGCCTGGAAGGGGATCTCCTGGGGCGTGGGCTATTACTACACCCGCGCCAGCAATCAGGAAAAAAATGACCGTTCCTGGTCATTTAATATCAACATCCCGCTGGGCGGCCCGCTGTCCGACAGCGCGGTAAGCTATAACACCACCTCGGACAGCAATGGCTATACCTCGCAGCAGGTCTCGCTGTATGGCGCGGTGCCGACGCGGCCAAATCTGTTCTATTCGGTCCAGCAGGGCTATGGCAACCAGGGGCGAGGCAGCAACAGCAGCGTCGCGCTGGATTACCACGGCGGCTTCGGCAACGCCCAGCTCGGCTATCGTCATGACGCCGCCAGCAACCAGCTGACCTGGGGAGGCGCCGGCTCGGTGGTCGCGCATCCGCACGGCGTCACCTTCGGCCAGACGGTGGGCGAGAGCTTCGCCATCGTCCGCGCGCCGGGGGCCGCTGGGGTGGCGGTACAAAACGGCAACAATGTGCACACCGACTGGCGCGGCTATGCCGTGGTGCCATCCCTGACCGCCTATCGAAAAAATGTCATTACCCTCGACACAGAGTCGATGGCCGACGATACCGACGTCGATCAGGAGGGGCAGACCGTGATCCCCGGCGGCGGCGCGGTGGTGATGGCCAACTACCGGACCCACATTGGCAACCGGGTGCTGTTTACCCTGCGCAATGCCCAGGGGCCGTTGCCGTTTGGCGCCAGCGCGCGGCTGGTCACGGCGGAGGAGAGCGGCAATGCGCCGGGCGGCATGGTGGCTGACGGTGGGCAGGTGTACCTCAGCGGCGTGCCGCAGGAGGGGACCCTGGCGGTGAGCTGGGTCGTTAACAACCAGTCGCAGAGCTGCACGCTGCATTTTCAACTTCCGGATAACCCACAGCAGAGTCTGAATACGGTGAAAACCGTCTCCGGACTGTGCCAGACACGCTGAGGCGGCTATGAAATCTGTTTTTCGTCTACTTCCTGTTCTCTTTCTGCTGGCGCTGAGTGGTTACCTCCCCGGCGTGCGGGCTGAAACCTGCCGCGCGAATATCGGCCAGACCACGGTCAATATTCCCAATATCAAATATTTACCCACGCTGCCGGTCAATACCCAGATGACCAGCGCGATGGCGGATAACGGCAGCGGGATCCCCTTTTCCTGCGACCTGCAGCTGCCGACGGCGAGCGCCAAACGCATCGTCTATAAGCAACTGAAAACCGGCGGCTCGCCGGTGGTGATTAACGGACAGCACGTCTACCCCAGCGCCATCGACGGCATCGGTTACTCGCTCAGCTTTCAGTGCGCGGGCGGCCCGATGCGCGCTATCGATGGCAGCCACTCCGCAGGCGGCGAGTCGGTGGTGGTGTGCGACAGCGCAATGCTTCCGGCGCTGATGACGCAGCAGCAAACCACGGTCAGGATCGCGGTGACCTTCTATAAAACCGGGACGGTGCAGCTGGCGGACGGGACGCACACCAACTCGCCGTCGCTGCCGCAGGTGGGGGAGATGACCATTGAGCAGCAGGCCAGCGGGAGCGCCAGCTATGTCGCCAGCGCGCCGGTCAGTATCGATATGGCGGCCCTGAACGTGGACATCGGCAGCAGCGGCAGCTGTCAGGTAGCGACGTCGACGATCCAGGTCACTCTGGGCACGGTAAACCGGGCGGAGTTTCACGGTAAAGGGAGCACCGGCGGCCAGGCGAAGCGCTTTTCGATCCCGGTGTTCTGCCCGTCGCCGACCGACGTGCGCATCGGCTTTTTCGGCGTCAGCGTGGAGAGCGATACCCTGGCCCTGAGCAAGGCCAGCAACAGCGCCAGCGGCGTCGGCGTGAAGCTGACCTACGGTAATAACCCCGGCGCGGCGGTCTCTGATGGCACCAGCGTTAAGATCAATGAGGCCAGCAACTTGCCGATCCTGAAAAGGGTGACCGGCACAAACGCCGGTACCGCCGAGGCGATCAATTTTAACGCCCAGTATGTGCAAACTGACGCCACGGTGGGGGCGGGCACGGCCAACAGCATGGTGACCTTCGCCCTGGAGTATAACTAGCCTGACGCTGGCGCATGGGCATTCTGCAGGGGGATGGGCACCACCGCGCCGTAGTCGTCGATATAGTTCAGCTGGTACAGGCGAGTGCTGTCGGTGGTCATCACGGTATGGCTGCTGTATGGCCGGAGCATCACGTTTCTCATCGGCGAGAGGTGGCCTTTATTATCGATCAGCGTCCCGTTGACCAGGGTGATATGCAGTGGGCCTGAGTTGGTAAAGCGCAGGTGATTCCCGCTCTGCTGCCACTGCAGCTTTTGCACCTCTCTGGCGAGGGTGGTGGTGATGGCGGGCGGACGATAAAAGAGCTTCAGGCGGGTACGGACGACAAATTGCAGCGTATGCGTGCCGACGGCTGCGGGAGGCGTCTCCTGGATATTGACCCAGTACACGCTTTCCCGATCGCCGGGCAGCCCGCCGCCGAAATAGATAAAGCGCAGCTGGGCGGATTGTTGCGGCGATAAATAGACCTGCGGCGGCGTCGCCACTATCGGCAGGCCGACGCGCGAGGTATTGAGTCCGGCGTCCAGCCAGATCTGCACTTTATAAGGCGTGCTGCTGCGATTGTGAATGTTCAGGCTGGCGACCTTTTCTTTCCCGGAATAGACCACCCGCGTGGCATTAATGGTGATCCCGGCGCAGGCCTGAAAGGTCACTGCGCAGAGCAGAACCGCCAGTTGTGTTTTCATGAGGACTCCCTTGACGTCTCATCCCTGACCGGGAAGCTATTCCTGCATAATGGTAAATCGGGCCGTCGCATTGCCGTCGCCGGGATCGGCGTGGGTTTTGTCCCAGGTGTAATAGAAGGCGTTCAGCCTGAAGGTTCCGGAGCCGCCGTCCACCGGGATCTCTATGCGGGGATCGTGTTGCGGATCAAGGCGTTCATCGAGGCTGAGCGGGGTGCCCGTGCGGTCAGTGAGCAGAATACCTACCTTGCTGGCCGGCTTACCGCTGCCGTCGAGCGCCAGCACGCGGTTTTCAGGTGTGTCGGCAGGCGAGGGGCCGTCAACCACAATGTAGTAAGTGCCTTTCTCACAATCTTTAACGCGAATGTCGATGCCGACCGCCGGCCCGGTCCCAGACTGACTGTTTTTCAGTCTCGACAGCGGAATAGCGCCCATACTGACGTCGATGACCCCGCTGTCGTTCACCCCTTCGAGCTTGCAGGAGGCGTTCACGACCTTGCCGATGAAATTCAGCTTGCCCTCTGCCGCGAGTGCAGGGACAGCGGCCAGCCCGGCAAAGACCGTCGCCAGACACAGCGTGATTATTTTCATTTTCTTTCCTTCTCTATTGCCCGTAAAGCTGGCGCCAGGGCCGTTATTTTGATGAGTCTTATTTACGCCAGGTATGTTTTTTATTAATTCATCTGACTGACAAATTTATTAATACCAGGAAATAAACTGGCTTGTTATTTAGGGGCTGCTTTTGTCGGGATAGTAGCGTGGGGGAATTGCGACGTAAATAAGACGGTTATTAACGCGAGTTGAATGCCAAATATCGCTCGATAAAATAAATTGCTATTTTAATTCAATGCATTAGAAATAGCTTATTGCTCTTTTTTGCCAGGTGTTCGAACCCACTTCATGGTGGAAAATACGATCGTTCACGTAAGGCTACGCCCGGCAGATGAGGGATCATTCACCGGAGGGGGGCTGTTTTTTATCGCCAGATTTGCGATCGGCAACCGTGCTGCCGGGTTGTATGTCACGATGATTAAAAATAGGATGAATGCCCTGGCGTATGCTGCGGATGGTGTGGACTGATAAGCGGCCGATCACCCCGGCGCGAAAAATCGATAACGATAAGGATGGCGAGATGAAACTGACGGTGGGGCTGGCGCTGACGCTGGCGATAATGACCTGCGGCGCCCAGGCGCGCGATATGCAAACCATCGAGCACAGCGGTGAGCTGAAAGTGGGCGTGCCGGGCGATTACGCCCCGCTGGCGTTTCGCAATGCCGCCGGCGAGCTGCAGGGCTATGACGTGGACATGGCCCGCGATCTCGGGCGCACGCTGGGGCTGAAGGTGAGCTTCGTCTACACCAGCTGGCCAGCGCTCGCCGCCGATCTGCGGGCGGACAAGTTTGATATTGCGATGGGCGGCGTGACGCAGACTCCGGCGCGGGCGAAGGACTTCGCCCTCAGCCATCCGGTAGTGGCGAACGGTAAAATCGCCTTAGCCAACTGCCAGGCCGCCCCGCGGCTCGGCTCGCTGGCGAAGATTGACCGCCCGGAGGTGAAGGTGGTCGTCAACCCTGGCGGCACAAACCAGAGCTTTGTCGATGAGCATATCAAGCAGGCGCAGATCATTCGCGTACAGAACAACGTCGACAATCTGGAGGCGCTGCGGCAGAAAACAGCCGATATGATGGTGACAGACCTGATCGAAGGCGACTATTACCAAAGCAAAGAGCCCGGCGTGTTCTGCGTTGCTAACGAAACACCGTTCGCCGGCACCGCCAGCGACAAGGTGTATATGATGAATAAGGATAACCCGGCGCTGCTGGAGAAAGTGAACCAGTGGCTGGATAGCCAGGACAAAGAGGTTCTCAAACGGAAGTGGAAAATTCGCGGTTAACGCGGCGGCGCGCCACCGCCGGCAGACGCGTCCGGCGGTGGTTATCGTCCACGGTTAGCGCTGCGGCGACAGGGGCTGTCGCGCGAGGCCGCGGAAGTAGCAGGCGTAGCCGAGGGTGGCGGTCAGGCACAGCATATAGCCAAACGACTCGCTGCCTTCCTCGACCGTGTTTTTCACCACCCGGGCGTAGTTCTCATCCAGCACGGCGTACCACAGGCCGTGCATGCCGAACAGCCGCGAGAAGACCAGAATCGCCAGCAGGCCGCTGATCATCATCCCGTAATAGGGCGTGCGGGTATACTCCGCCAGCTGCGACAGGGTCTGACGCAGATGGCGCAGCGGCGCCAGCAGCGACCCTACGGTGGCCAGCAGGGCAAACCACACCCAGCTGCCGTGGGAGAGCAAATCAAACAGGCCATCCAGTTCACGGATCAGCATGGCGAGGAAGAAGCCGCCGATGAGGATATTGCTATAGCGCAGGTGGGTATATTTTCGCGCCAGCAGGAAGTGAACCAGTACGATGACGGCCAGCACGCTCTCCTGCACCACTTCGGTGAGCGACACCTCCGGGATGTCGTTGCCAAACACCCGAATATCCACCCACAGACAGAGTACCGCGAGGGCGGCTGCGACCGCCGCGCCGAGAAAGAATAGCAAGCTTCGTAACAGAGACATTAACACCACAACTTATACTTAAAAGAAATATCATAAGTTTTGGGAATGCATGTTCCTGTTCACTTTGTGCGACTTTGCCGCGTTTTTTTAACATTTTGCGCGGTTTAGCGCCGGCGAAGGCGACAGGAGAGGGTGACTCCCCTGAATGAGGTGGGCGTCAGAGAATATCATCCACCACGCCGCCGTCGACGCGCAGTGCGGCGCCGGAGGTGGCCGATGCCTGCGGCGAGCAGACGTAGACCACCATATTGGCGACCTCTCCCACCGAGGCCGCCCGCTGGATCACCGAGCTCGGACGATGGGTCATGACAAACGCTTTCGCCAGTTCCTCCAGCGACTTGCCGGTTTTCGCCACGTCGTCTTTCAGCATCTCGGCAAAGCCGTCGGAAATCGTCGGCCCTGGCAGTACGCTGTTAACGGTCACTCCGCTGCCGGCGACATATTTCGCCAGGCCGCGGGCCAGCGACAGCTGCGCGGTCTTGGTCACGCCATAATGGATCATGTCCGCCGGGATATTGCGCGCCGATTCTGAGGAGATAAACACCACCCGCCCCCAGCCTTTACTGACCATCGCCGGGAGCAGCCCCCGTGACAGGCGTACGCCGGACATGACGTTGGTCTGCCAGTAGTTGTCCCATGTCGCGTCGTCGGTGGCGTAGAAATCCTGCGGGCCATAGATCCCGGCGTTATTGACCAGAATATCGACGCCGGTCACCGCCCGCAGCAGCTGGGCTGCGCCGTCGGCGTCGCTGAGGTCGGCGATGGCGGGTCGCGCCTTCGCGCCCGACACCTCATTTTGCAGACGAGCGATGGCGGCGTTCACGCTCTGCTCGCTGCGCCCGTTAATGATGATCTCTGCGCCGCTCTCCGCCAGGCCTTTGGCGATGGCGAAGCCAATACCCGCCGTGGAGGCGGTGACCAGCGCGACTTTCCCCGATAAATCAATCTTCATGTTCCTGCCTTCTGGTTGTGGATCTCCCATTAAGCGTAGCAGCGGCAGTATGGCTGGGGATCAGTAACCGGCGTGCTTATTGACCAGGTTCTTCAGCGGCAGCCCGCGGCGCTGGCGCTGAATGTTCTCCAGCAACTGGCGGGCGATCACCTCGGCAGGGGCCGCAGAGGCCATATGCGGGGTGATGACCACCTGCGGATGGCGCCACAGCGGATCGTCCGCCGGCAATGGCTCCTGCGGGAAGACGTCGAGCACCGCCCCGGCGAGCTGGCCGCTCTCCAGCGCCGCCAGCACATCGTCATTGACCATATGCTCCCCGCGGCCGCAGTTGATCAACACCGCCCCGGCGGGTAGCCGGTTGAACAGCGGCGCGGCGAGGATACCTCGGGTCTGCGCGGTGAGCGGCAGGAGGTTAATCAGCCCGTCAAGCGACCCAAGAAAGTGGTCGAGCGCCTCCTCGCCGCGATAGCAGGTGACACCAGCCAGCTGCTTTTCACTGCGCGACCAGCCGGAGACCCGATAGCCGAGGCGGGCCAGCTGGTCAGCGATATAGCCGCCAATTTCGCCCAGACCCATAATGCCGATATGGAAGTCGGCGGCGGCGCGCTGGGGATAGAGCTTCCAGGTTTGGGTTCGCTGGTGGGCCAGCGCCCGGTCGAAATGGCGCTGAAACCACAGGACGCTCCACAGAGCATATTCGAACATGCCGTGGCGAAAATCTTCATCGATCACCCGGCACAGCGGGATCTCGCTGGCGAACAGCGCGGGCGGCAGATGATCGACCCCGGCGGACGCGGCCTGGATCAGCTTCAGCCCCGGCGAGCGGCTCAGCAGCTGCGGGTCCGGGAACCAGCAACTGGCGTACTGGGCGTCGCGTGCCGCCTGGTGATGGGGCAGAAGCGCCGTGACGTCGGGAAACTGCTGCAGGGCGGCGCAAATATCGCGGGCGAAATCCGCGTCGTTACAATCCACAACGATAGTGATATCAGACATAGGCGTTAGTCTTTGTAAGAGGTATCGAGACGGTCAAGACGGCGCAGCCACGCCTGCCAGACCTGTTGACGTTCATGCTCCACGCCCATCAGCTGCTCGCAGGCGTGCTGGCTGAGGTGCGGAGCGATGGTGTGGATCGGGCTGAGGGCCGCCAGCTGGGCGGTGGCCATCTGGATCTCGCAGGCGCGGTTCAGGTAGTACATGATATAAAAGGCGTCAGCCACGGTGCGGCCCACCGACAGCAGGCCGTGGCTCTGCAGGATCATGGCGATATTATTCCCCAGCGAGCGCTGGATGCGCGCCCGTTCGTCGAGGTCAAAGGCCACCCCTTCATAGGGATGGTAGCCGACGCGCTGGTAAAACTCGGTGCTGATCTGGTTGAGCTGCAGCAGGCCGTCCTCGCAGGCGGCCACCGCCATTCCCGGCAGCGTATGGGTGTGGATCACGCAGTGGGCATCTTCCCGGGCCATATGCACCGCGCTGTGGATGGTAAAGCCCGCCGAGTTAGCCGGTGCGTCGCCCTCTACGACCTTACCCTGCATATCCACCACGATCAGGTTGCTGGCGGTGACTTCGTCAAACATCATGCCGAAGGGGTTAATTAAAAAACGCGGCTCGCCGTCGCCGGGCAGGCGCACGGAGAAGTGGGTGTAGAGGGTATCCTCCCAGCCGAACAGCGCCGCCAGCCGGTAGGCGGCGGCCAACTGCTGGCGCAGGTGTTGCTCAGTTGCCATTTAGCGTACTCCCATAAATTCACGGATTCGTTGCAGAGAAGGGGCCTCCAGCGGGCTGCGGATCACCTGCGGGGCGATATCGGCCTGCACCACGCCGTTCTCCATTAGCACCACGCGGTCGGAAATCGACAGGGCGAAGTCCATCTCGTGAGTGACAATCAGCATGGTCATGCCTTCGCGGGCCAGCGACTGAATGACCTTCAACACTTCGCCTACCAGCTCCGGATCCAGCGCCGAGGTTGGCTCGTCAAACAGCATAATGTCCGGCTTCAGAGCCAGCGCCCGGGCGATCGCCACGCGCTGCTGCTGGCCGCCTGAGAGCTGCCAGGGGTATTTGTGGGCATGGGCCAGCAGGCCGACGCGGTCGAGCAGCGCCAGGGCCTGCTCGCGGGCGACCGGCTGGTCAAGCAGCTCGTGATAGCGCGGGGCCAGCATCACGTTGTCGAGCACCGTGCGGTGGGGGAACAGGTTGAAGCTCTGGAAGACCATGCCGATGCGCCGCACCCCGGCGCGCATCTGGCGTTTGTCGACGATGGCTCCGCCCTTCAGATAGTCCTCGCCGTAGAGAATGATCTCCCCGCCATCAAGGCTTTCGAGGGCGTTGATGGTGCGGATCAGGGTGGTTTTGCCGGAGCCGGACGGGCCGATGATGCTGATCACCTCCCCGTTCTCCACCTGCAGATCGATGCCTTTCAGCACCTCATGCTGACCCCAGGATTTGCGGATGCCCCGCAGATCGAGCGCTGGCGGCGCGCCGTTGACGGCCGGCGTTTTGATCTCCTCCGTCAGCGCCGGCAGGCTCTGGCGCAGCGCCTGGCATTCCGCCTCGCTGAGGGTTTGCGGACGCTTGCGCTGAATATCGAGACGATTTTCCAGCGCCCGGAACAGCCAGGTGAAGACGGTAACCACCATCACGTAGTACACCGCCACCGCCAGCAGGGTCTCCATCACGAGGAAATTTTGCGCATACAAGCGCTGGCCGGTGAGCAGCAGCTCGGGTAAGGAGACCACCGACAGAATCGAGCTCAGCTTAATGATGGTGATGTATTCATTGATCAGCGTCGGCAGCGAGATGCGAAACGCCTGAGGAATAACAATCAGCCGCTGGATGCCGATAAAGCTGAAGCTCAGCGCATGGCCCGCCTCGCTCTGCCCCTTGGCCACCGACAGCAGGCCGCCGCGGTGGATCTCCGCCATATAGGCCGCTTCGGTGACGGTCATCGACACAAGCCCGGCGATAAACGGCACCCCGAGTAGCGGCTGGGTCACCGGAAACAGCTGCGGCAGGTTGTAGACAAACACCAGCAGCACCATCAGCGGCACGCTGCGAAAAAACCAGATATAGAGTTCGACGGGGATCTTGACCCAGCGCGGCGCGGAGAGCTTCGCGCAGGCTAACAGAAAACCGACCACCAGGCCGATCCCCCAGGACAAGGTGCTGACCACGATCACGGTCACGCACGCCTGCCAGAATGCTCCAATGCTAAACAGTGAAAAAAAGTATCCCCAATCGAACGCCATACCGACTCCTGTTGCGCAGTGCTTATTGTCTTAATCGATGCTTTCTAAGTTGTATTTTTTGATCAGCGCGGCATATTGGCCGTTGGCTTTCAGCGTGGCCAGGGTGGCCTTAATCGCCTCCGCCAGCTCGGTGTTGCCTTTGGCGACGTAGATCCCCAGCGGCAGCGGGTAGACCAGGCGCGTAGAGCTTATCCCCAGGCGGCCGCGGCTCTTGTCGACGATGATCTGCGCCGCCGGGGCAATCTCAAGCTGGGCGCCGATGTTCTTCGACAGCAGCGCCTGCGAGGCTTCCGGCGCCGTCGGGAACTCCTGAATGGTGATGGCCGGTTTGCCGTTTTTCAGGCACCACTCATCGGAGTGTTTTTTCAGGCTGGTCACCCAGGTGGTGCCTGCCTGCAGGCCGACCTTCACACCGCACAGCTCATCTTCGGTTTTCGGCTGCACCGCGCCGCCCTTCAGGGCGATGATCGACGCGCCGGAGAGGGCGTAAGGGATGGCGTCGGCCTGTTTCTGGCGTTCCGGCGTCACGTACATCCCGGAGATCACCGCATCATATTTCTTGCCGATGCCGAGGATCAGGCTGGTGAACTTGGTGTCGATCAGCTGCGGTTTGGCCTGCAGATGTTGGGCGATCAGCGCGGCGAAATCCGGGTCGAGACCGACGATGTTGTTATTGCTGTCATAGGACTCAAACGGCGGGTAGGTGACCTCCATCCCCACCTTAAAGACGCCCTCGGTCAGCAGTTCCGCCGCCTGGGTGACAGGGGAAAAACAGGCGCTGACGGCGAGGGTAAGCGCGACACGGCGCGAGATTTTTTTCAGGGTGCTAGTCATCATGGTTCCTCACGGGTGGTTAGGGTTTTTTTGCTGTGCCTGTTTTTTCAAATGGCCAAAGGTATTGGTGCCGCGCGCGCGCTCCGGTAGCTGAAGTTCACCGCGATTGACCTTCTCGCGCAGGTAGCGATAGGTTTGCAGCGCCTGGCTCCACATATGCTCCCCGATGCTGAGCTCCTGATATTCACCGGCTTCGCCGGCGGCGAGGAAGGTCGGCAGCGGGCGGATCAGCGTGTGGTAATCGCAGGCGAAAAACAGCGGGAAGGAGTACCGCTCCTGCGGCACTTTGCGCACCCGGTGGGCTGTAGCAACAAATGTGCCAGCGCTGAGCACTTCCAGCATGTCGCCGATATTGATCACGAACGCCTCTTCTCCGGCGGCGTTCTTGACGGGAGGTGCATCGATCCACACGCTTTCTTCATTGAGGACTTCAAGGCCGGGCTGGTCGGCGAGCAGCAGGGTGAAGCACTCATAGTCGGTGTGTGCACCAATTCCGGGAACATCTTCGACGCTGGCGTCGAACGGGTAATGGATCAGCCGCAGCTTGGCCGGCGGGCAGGTCACCATCGGTTTGAAATACCCTTCCGGCAGGCCGAGCGCGAGGGCGAAAGCGTCGAACAGACGGTGGCCGAGGGCGAAGACTGCGTCGTAGTAGGCCAGCACCCGCGCGCGGAAATCCGGCAGATCGGGCCACTCATTGGCGCCGATCAGCGGCGTGCCGGCGAGCACCAGCGGATGGTCATCCGCTGCCTGGAAGCCGATATCGAAAGCCTCTTTATGGTCCGGCTTGCCGGAGCCGTAGATCTCTTCTCCTTCCGGAACGTAGCCCTTATGGCTTTTGGAGTGGCCGATGTAATAGTTCATCTTCTCCTCCATCGGCAGGGCGAAGATCTGCTTCGCCGCCTCGCGGACGCCGGCGATCAGCGCCGGGTCGATGCCGTGGCCAGTGATGTAGAAAAAGCCCACCTCGCGCGCCGCGCGGCCGATGGCGTCGGCCACCGCCTGGCGCCTGGCGAGATCGTCGCCGGCCAGATCGCGGATATCGATGGTCGGGAGTTCAGTAAAAGCGTGCTTCACGGCGGTCATGGCTGCGGTTCCTGTTCAGTGAGCGTTAAAAACTGCTGAAAGTGGGCCTGCTGGCGCGCGGCCATCCAGGCGTTGAGCGACCAGAGGTCGGCCACCGGGACGTTGGTGAACGGCAGATGGTGCAGATAGCCGTCGGCGCCAAACTCCGGGGTCAGCGTGGTCTGCGGGTAGCCGCGCTGGCGCTGTGAATACCAGACCTGCTGCCAGAAACGCTCGGCAAAAGCCAGCGCCGACTGATACTCCGGCGCCGCCGGGTGCGGCACCTGCGGCCCCTGGTCGTAGCCCACCCGAGCCTGCACGTGATGCACGCGGTCGATAAAGGCGCTGAAGTCATCGCTGGGGTCATCCAGCAGGCGCTCGCTGACCACCACCCAGTGGCTGATGTCGGCGGTAAAGCGCAACTGGGGGAGCTGCTGAATAATCTCCAGCGTGAGCCACGGGCTGTACAGCGAGGTGGCGCGATGGGTTTCAAAACTGCAGGTCAAACCAAACCCGGCGGCCAGCTCGTGCGCCTTGCCGAGAAAATCGACCTGCTGCGCCAGCGGCCAGCGATCGTTGCCCGCCAGCAGATTGACAAAGCGCGGGTTGAGGCTGCTGGCCTCGGCGAAGCGGGTCTGCAGGCGCGCCAGATGCTGCTCCGGCGTTTCATGCTGGGCGGGGAGCACTCCGCCGCCGCTGAAAAGAATGGCGATATACTCCAGCCCCGACGCCTGCAGGCGGTCGGCGAGCTCCCGCCGTTCGGCCACCGTTAACGGCACGCGGGCTTCGATACCGCAGCAGCCGACGCGCTGCAGTTCATCCAGCGTTTGCGACCAGGGGGGGGTGACTCCCCAGAGGGTGCGAAAGCATTTCAGCTCCATGGCGGCTTCCTCAGGCGTACTTCACGCCGGGCAGGACGCAGAGCATCTCGTACAGCAGGTTGGCCGCCAGCTGGGAGGTATTACCGCTCACGTCGTAGGGGGGCGAGACCTCGACCAGATCGGCGCCAATCAGGTTCAGGCCGCGGCAGCCGCGGACGATCTCCAGCGCCTGAATGGAGGTCAGGCCGCCGACTTCCGGCGTCCCGGTTCCCGGGGCCCAGATGGGATCGAGGCTGTCGATATCAAAGCTGAGATACACCGGCCCGTCGCCCATCTGCTGGCGGACTTCGGCCATCAGTGGCGCCAGCGAGGTATGCCAGCACTGCTCCGCCTGCACCAGGCGAAAGCCCTGGTCAACGCCCCACTGGAAGTCGCCGGCGGCATAGCCCTGGGCGCGCTGGCCAATCTGCACCACCCGTTTGAGGTCGAGCAGTCCCTCCTCAACGGCGCGGCGGAAGGTGGTGCCGTGGGCGATTTTCTCTCCGAACATCTCATCATTGGTATCGGTATGGGCGTCGACGTGGATGAGCCCCACCGGACCATGTTTTTTGGTCAGCGCCCGCAGGATCGGCAGGGTAATGGTGTGGTCCCCGCCGAGGGTTAGCGGGATCAGCGGATAACTATTCAAACCGGTGTAGTAATCTTCGATAATTTGCACCGATTTGAGCAGGCTGTAGGTATTGATCGGCACATCGCCGATGTCGGCCACCGACAGCGAGTCGAACGGCGCGGCGCCGGTTGCCATATTGTACGGACGGATCATCACCGATTCGGCGCGAATATAGCGCGGTCCGTAGCGCGTACCTGAGCGCTGCGAGGTGCCGATATCCAGCGGAATGCCGACAAATGCCGCATCAAGTCCCTGTAAATCTTCGATAAACGGCAGGCGCATCATTGTGGCGCGGCCGGCGAAGCGTGGCATCTCATTGCCACCCTGCGGTTGGTGAAAGAGGTTATCCATGTCTGCTCCTGAATCTGACGGATGAAACGTAACAGGAGAGATAGTGCGCAACCCGCGCTGGACTTTACATCGTCTGACGTAAATACTCAGTTCATTTATTGGTGAACTAAATACGATGCATCACGACGCCAGCCTTAATATTCGACAGCTGCAGGTTTTCGAGGCGGTGGCCCGCCTGGAGAGCTATAGCCGGGCCCAGCAGGAGCTGGGCATTTCGGTCTCCGCCATCAGCAATGCCATGTCGCAGCTGGAGGGACAGCTTGGCTTCACCCTCTGCCAGCGCGGGCGCGGCGGTTTTTCCCTGACTGAGAAAGGTCAGCAGTTTTTACAGCAGGCGATCCGCGTGCTGAGTGAACTCAATGAGCTGGAGCGGCAGTCGGCGCTGCTCAAAGGGGAGCACAGCGGCACCTTGTGCATCTCGACGCTCGACTCCATCGAGACCGAAACGGCGCTCTCGCTGCCGGTGGTTCTGCGCAGCTTCAGCGACAAATTTCCCCATGTGCATATCAAACTGATTATTCGCACCCCGGCGGAGCAACTGAACGGCGTGCTGAACAACCATATCGACCTGGCCATCGGTAGCTACAACTCGCAGGTGCATAACATCATCAGCGAGCCGCTGTACCGCGAACAGCACTGGCTCTACTGCAGCGATCTGCACCCGATGTTCTTCAGCCGCCAGCTGGATAAAGAGCAGATCAGCCAGTGCCCGCTGGTGACCCGCAGCTACTGGAACACCAGCGATTTGCGCCGCCGGGGCTTCAGCAAAGGCAGCGCCACCGTCGAGACCGTCGACGCCCAGCTGCTGCTGATCCTCTCGGGGAAATATATTGGCTATCTGCCGGAGCATTACGCCTGGCCGTGGATCAAAGAGAACCGCCTGCGGGTGCTGCTGCCCAACGAGTTTGGCTTTCAGTCGCCGTTCTCGGCTATCTGTAAGCGCGGGCGCAGCAATGAGCCCTACTTGAAAGCGTTCCGCGACCTGCTGAAGAAAAATACGGTGGCGCGGCCTAAGTGGAATTACTGAGTGGGGTAGGGGCTTCCCTCCGCCGCGGTGGTGGCTCTGGCGCTCAGCGCGCAGCCCGGCGGTGGTATTTCTCCTGTTTAAAAAACGAACAGCAGCCGGTAGCCCGCCCGGGCTGCGGCTGCCAGGCAACTGCCTCCAGGTTATCCACAGGGTTAGGCGCCGCTGGTGTGGACAGGTCGCCGGGCAGCGCAGTCGTTAGCGATTCGCTTTAATGGTTTTTTCCGCAATCGCGATGGTGGAGAGTTTGTGCAGGCAGATCAGCGCCAGACAAATCCCGCAGGCAAACAGATAACTCGCCATACTCAATTTTTGCAGACGCGATAAATGATTAATTCTGTCAATCACCGCTGGGCTGGCGAGGCCTTCATACAGGAAAGGCAGCGCCGTTAAGAAGCCGCCAATAAAATAGAGCACCAGACTGATGACTTCGACAGCCTTACGGTATAACCAGAAGCGATAACCCCATTTTTTCCATTTGAATATGCGTTTCTCATCATTGACCGAAATCAGATGCTGGCATTTACTGTAGTTATCAATATCGCTGACTGGATTTTTGCATTTCAACAATATCTTTCTTTGCGCCATGGTCAGGTTTTTATCTTTGGTCAGCGCGGCGATACCATATTCGTATGCGATCCGTTGCAGATCGGGGTCGTCACTATTTTTGTGCAGTGCGGCGGCGAATTCACTGATATTTTTGCGCGAGGTGAATATTTTATCTTTGGGAAATACCCAACCTGAACGCACGGCGACAATCTGAATAATCAACGTGATAATCGCTATCGCATATTTGAAAAACTCTGCCGAGAGAATATTCATATCCGTATATTCCTTTCCATGATGAAGGGGAGAACTGAAATATACCTTAGCCATGTGAGCGGAGAGGTGTCAAATATCACGCTGCGCGGGAAGAATATCTTCGGTGATAAGAGATTAGCGTCTGGGGAAAGGGGGAAAAATCCGCCAGCGTGGCCGGCGGAGGGGGCCGGGCAGGGCTTATATCGGCCTCGCCGTCAGGGCCATCATATCGCTGATCGCCTGCTGGCGGTTAAAATGGCGATCGCGGTGGATCTCACTCTCGCCCACCTGCAGCGAGGCGGCCCAGATCTGCTGACAGCGCGGCCGGCGGCGGGCGTCAAAGTGCGCCAGCGCGGCTGCTACGCTGTCGGTCTGCTGCAGCGCTTCGCGCAGCACGATGGCATCCTCAATCGCCATGCCCGCCCCCTGACCGAGATGCGGAGTGGTAGCGTGAACCGCGTCGCCCACCAGCACGACCCGCCCCTGATACCAGGGATCGTCGACGAACAGCTCCTCCAGCGGCTTATAGACGACCTCGTCGTTGTTAACGATATGCTCGCGCAGGCTGCCCGGTAACCCCGCGCCGGGCGGCAGACGGCGGCGCATCTCCGCCGCCAGCTGGTCGCGGGTGTAGCGGGGGTTATCCGCTTCATGGGAGGTGATAAACAGATACATCAGATCTTCCCCCAGCGGCACCAGCCCACAATTGCAGCCCTCGCCCATAAAGCACATCAGATGATCCACCTCCGGCGGCCGCGGAAAGTTGTAGCGCCACACGCCCTGGCCGGTAAAGCGAGGTTGATAGCGCTCGCCGTAGAGCATGCCGCGCACCCGGGAGTAGATCCCGTCGGCGCCGACCAGCAGATCGTAGCGCCCCTCGCCGCCGCGGCTGAAGCTCACCTCCACGGCATCATCATGCTGACGGAAGGCGTCAATGCTCTCGCCAGTGGTCAGCCTGGCCCCCAGCTCCTGCGCGGTGGAGCAGAGTACGTGGTGCAGGGCCAGGCGGGAGATACCGACGTTGGCCGGGAACTGTTCGCCCGCCAGCCGCTCGCCGGGAAAGCTGGCTAACTGCTGGCCGCTCAGGGTATGCACCGAGACGCTGTCAAACGGCCAGGCGGCGTCCAGATAGCGTTCCAGCACGCCAAGCCGCTGCATTTCGCGCACAACATTGTTCTGCTGAATGATACCGACGCCGTAGACCCGCCACTGCGGCTGGATCTCCACCACATCGACGGTGACACCGGCCTGGCGGAGAGCGATGGCGGTGCATAATCCGCCGATGCCGCCGCCAACGATTAATGCGTTATGGATATTCATCGTAGGTGTTTTCTCAAGGGGACAGAGAGCAGGACGTTAACCAACGGAGCGGCACGCTGACTAATCGCGATAAAGAATGATCGCTATCGCAAAAAACAATATCGCCGTGGAAATTGAAAACAAAAAGTTGCAGAAAAGTTAAATTAAGCCACAGGATAAGCACGCCATTTCTCGCCGGGGGACCCATGCGTTATCAACATCTTGACCTGAACTTACTGGTGGCACTGGATGTGTTACTGGATGAACAGAACATTACGCGCGCGGCGGGCCGGTTGCATATGACCCAGTCTGCCACCAGCGGGGTACTCAACCGGCTGCGCACCTACTTTGAGGACGACCTGCTCACCCAGGTGGGCAGAAAGATGCGGCCCACGCCGCTGGCGGAAGAGCTGCGGGAGCCGGTTCGCGACGTGCTGATGAAAATTCAGACCTCTATTGCCCGACGGCCGGTGGATGAGCCGGCAACCAGCAAGCGCCATTTTCGCATTATGGCCTCGGATTACGTGATCAACGTGATGTTGAAGGATGCGCTGCAGGCGGTACATCAGGAAGCGCCGAGTATGACCTTCGAGTTTTTCTCGCCTGACGCCCAGTCCACCGGCATGCTCAACCGCGGCGAGCTGGATATCATCGTGGCGCCGGAACGTTTTATGGCCGCCGACCATCCTGCCGAAGCGCTGTTTGACGAAGAGTTTGTCTGCCTGGCCTGGGCGGACAATCCCCACACCGGCGAGATGCTGACCCTCGACGCCTGGCAACAGCTGGGGCATGTGTCGGTGGTCTTTGGCCGTGAGCGCCAGCCGGGGCTGGAGGGCAATCTGTTTGCCGAGTCGGGGCTAAGTCGTCGTATCGAGGTGGTGACTCACAGCTACCATTGCGTTCCGCAGCTGCTGCTCGGCACTTCGCGGATCGCCACGCTGCACCGGCGGTTGGCGGAGCAGTACGCGGCGATGCTGCCGCTGCGTCTTTTCCCGGTCCCGGTGACCCTGCCGATGATGCGCGAATTTATCGGCTGGCACCGCTCGCTGGATAACGATCCTATCTTCGGCTGGCTGAAGGCAAAAATCGTCGCCAGCGCACGCTAACCCACGGGTATTGCTCCCGTCGATACCTGACATCCTGAGACATGATTGGTCGCCCGCAGGTGCTTTATGTGACAGTGCCTGCGCTAAAGCGACTGCGACTGAATGTTGAAGGATGACCCTATGTTTCGCTATTTCCCTAAAAACTATGTCTGGAACCTGTCGGTGGATCTCTCCATCGAGATGGGCGCCCGCATCGGTGAGATCGAAGAGATGTGCGCGCCGCTGCTGGCTGCGTCCGAGCATCCCGACGCCGAAGGCACCCGCGCGTTCCGGGAAACCTGGTCCCGAATGGCCGATAAATTATGCGCGCTGGCGGGCGAAGATGAAGCGCGGGGACGGCGGCTGTCGGCGGGAGAGAAGTATCTCCGGGCGGCCAACTATTACCTGACCTGCGAACGCCTGCAGGCGCATGGCGCACCGGACCGCGATGCGCTGTACCGCCGCTTTCTCGATGTCTTTGCCGCCGGGCTGCACCATACCCATGCCAACTGTCAGCGGGTAACCATCCCCTACGAGGGCAAAACCCTGTCGGCACTCTACGTCCGCGCCGAAGGGGTGACCGGCCGCGCGCCGCTGCTGGTGCAGGTCAACGGTCTCGACTCCACCAAAGAGATGAAATATCTGGTGGGATTACCGCAGTGGCTGGCGCAGCGCGGGGTCTCCTCGCTGGTGGTCGACCAGCCGGGAACCGGCGAAGCGCTGCGTCTTCACGACATGAAGGCCCGCTATGACAGCGAGCACTGGGCCAGCCGGATCGTTGACTGGCTGGAGCAGCACCCGGAGGTGGATGCCGGGCGCATCGGCATGGAAGGCGTCTCGCTGGGCGGCTATTACTGCCCGCGGGCGGTGGCGTTTGAGCCGCGCTTCGCCTGCGGCGTGGTGTGGGGGGCGAATCACGACTGGCGTGAGGTGCAGCAGCGCCGCCGCGAACGCGAAGGGGATTTTCCGGTACCGCACTACTGGCAGCACGTGCGCTGGGTCTGGGGCGGCGAGGATATCGACGCTTTTATGCGCCTTGCGGAGAACGTCCATCTCGACGGCGTACTCGACCGCATACGGGTGCCTTTCCTCGTCACCCATGGTGAAAAGGACTCGCAGATCCCGGTGAAATGGGCGCAGCGCACCTACGACCAGCTGGTGAACAGCCCACGCCGCGAGCTGAAAATTTTCACAGACCGCGAGGGCGGTGTGCAGCACTCCAGCTTCGACAACTCGATTAACGCCGGGCACTACATCGCTGACTGGGTGGCGGAAACCCTCGGCGGCCGGGTGGCCTGAACACGCATAAGGAACAACCGCGATGAATATTCTTGGTCCGGATTATCTGGTATTTGGCGTCGATGACCTGGCGGGTTGCCGGCAATTTCTTCTCGACTACGGTTTACGCGAGCAGGAGAACGGTTTTTTTAGCGCGCTGGATGGTACCGGCGTGCTGCTGCGGGAGCGTGACGATCCGTCGCTGCCCGCGGCGCTGCCCAGCGGCAGTCAGTTGCGGGAAACCGTCTATGGCGTGGCGGATAGCGCCACGCTGGAGGCGATTGCCGAGACGCTGCGCCGCGATCGTGAGGTGAAGCTTGGCGCCGACGGCGTACTGCGCTGCGTCGATGATGCCGGCTTTGCCCTTGGTTTTCGCGTCAGCCAGCGCCAGCCGCTGCAGCGGGAAGGGGAGAAAATCAATGCCCCGGGGGATCACGCCGGGCGGCCGGTCAACCAGACCGGGGCCAGCGCTGACATGGCGGCAGAGCCGCGTTCGCTTTCCCATGTGGTCTATTTTGTGCCGGACGCCGCGCGCGCTGAAGCCTTCTATCAACGGCTGGGCTTTGTCTGTACCGATCGCTTCACCCACGTCGGCCCCTTCCTGCGGCCCGCCGGCACCCAGGATCACCATACCCTGTTTCTGATCCAGGCTCCGCCGTTTATGACCGGTATTGAACACTTTACCTTCCATCTCGGCGGCCCAACCGAGCTGATGATGGCCGGTAGCCGCTTTCAGCAGAAGGGGTATCAGACCTTCTGGGGGCCGGGGCGCCATCAGCTGGGATCGAACTGGTTCTGGTACTTCAACAGCCCGCTCGGGTGTCATATCGAATATGACGCCGATATGGATCAGCACGACGACCACTGGCAGCCGCGCGAAGCACTGCCGGGGGCCGATAACTCGCAATATTTCCTGCTGGGGTATCGTGAGAAGTGGGCCCCCGGTCCGGATAACGCCCGCTGATGGTTCGTCTGTGCCGTGCCGACAGCCTGGCCGAGGGCCAGGCGCGGGGATTTGACCCTACGGGCAGCGGGCAGGCGACGGTGATTGCCTGCCGCTATCAGGGGACACTCTATCTGTGGCGCAACCGCTGTCCGCATCTGGATACCCCGATGAACTGGCGGCAGGACGCTTTTCTCAACGCCCGGGGCGACCGGCTGGTCTGCTTCGCCCACGGGGCGATTTTTATGCCGGACAGCGGCCTTTGCGTGCAGGGCGCCTGCGCCGGCCAACGTCTGAGTCCGCTGGCTGGCGACGTTGACGCCGACGGCTGGCTCTGTCTGCAGGAGGAGGCAGATCATGAAACTGGCAACACGAGATAACGGTGAACGCGACGGCTGCCTGGTGGTGGTCTCGCGTGATTTGACGCTGATGGCCGATGCGGCGGATATCGCTCCGACGCTCCAGCAGGCGCTGGAGCTGGCCCCGCGCGTCTGGCCTGCGCTGCAGGCGCGCTATCAGGCGCTCAATGCGCGCCGCTACCCGGCGGCACAACCCTATGATCCCTGGCGTCTGCTGGCGCCGCTGCCCCGCGCCTGGCAGTGGCTGGACGGTTCGGCCTTCCTCAGCCATGGCGAGCGCATGCAGCGGGCCTTTCATCTGCCGCCGATTGCCGGCGCCGACCAGACGCCGCTGATGTATCAGGGCAGCGGGGACGACTTTCTTCCCCCCCACGCCGGGATAAGCTGCCGCCGGGTCGAGGATGGCCTCGACTTTGAGGGCGAATTCGCGGTGGTGGTCGACGAGGTGCCGCAGGGCTGCTCGCCGCAGCAGGCGCTGAGCTATATCCGCCTGATCGTCTTGCTCAACGATATCAGTCTGCGGGCGCTGGCGCCGCGCGAGATGCAGACCGGGTTTGGTTTTATTCACGCCAAACCCGCCTCGGCTTTTGCGCCGGTGGCCCTTACCCCGGATGAACTGGGGGAGGCCTGGCAGCATGGGCGGGTGGCGCTGACGCTGCAGGTGATGCGCAATGGCGAGCCGTTTGGCTGCCAGTCAGGCAGTGAGATGCATTTCCATTTTGGCGAACTGATTGCCCATGCGGCGCAGACCCGCCGCCTGCGCGCCGGGACGGTGGTGGGCTCCGGCACGGTGTCCGGGCCGGACGCCAGCCGCGGCGCCAGTTGTATCGCCGAGGTGCGGGCCATGGAGATGCTGGCCCACGGCGAGCCGCGCACGCCGTTTTTGTCCCCAGGGGAGCGGGTGACGATGGCAGCCCACGCCCCCGATGGCCGGCCGCTGTTTGGCGTGCTGGATCAACACGTTGTGATGTTAATGGAGTAAACCATGATCAATCTTTTACAAGGGCGTCGGCTGATCGATCTTTCCGTCACCCTGGACAACAATCCCTGGACCGATCCGCCGCCGCTGCTGCCGAACATTGAATATCAGGATCATCAGCAGGGGTGGCCGGAAATGGCGGCGATGTTCCCGGGACTGGAAAAATCGCAGATGCCGGGAGAGGAGGCCTGGGCCTCCGAGCGCCTGACCGTGACGCCGCACAATGGCACCCATATGGACGCCCCCTGGCACTACAGCTCGACCACCAACGGCGGCGAACCGGCGTTTGGCATCGATGAGCTGCCGCTGGAGTGGTGCATGCGCCCCGGCGTCCGGCTGGATTTCCGCCACGTCGCCGACGGGGCGATCCTGCAGCCGGAGGATCTGCAGCGCGAGCTGGCGCGGATAGGCTATTGCCTGTCGCCGCTGGATATCGTGTTAATCAATACCGCAGCCGGCGCCCGCTACGGCCAGCCGGACTATCTCCAGCGCGGCTGCGGTATTGGTCGGGCGGCGACGCTGTGGCTGCTGGAGCAGGGCGTGCGGGTTGTTGGCACCGACGCCTGGAGCTGGGATGCACCCTTCCACTTTACCCGCGAACGCTTTCAGGCCAGCGGCGACGCCGGGCTGATCTGGGAGGGGCATAAAGCCGGCAGGGAGATCGCCTATGGGCAAATGGAGAAGCTGAGCAACCTGGAGCAGCTTCCCGACTACGGCTTCTGGGTGAGCTGCTTTCCCTACAAGATCCGCCGCGGTTCGGCCGGGTTTATCCGCGCGGTGGCGATTGTCGACGCCTGAAACTACGGAAGGTTATGTTAATTTAATGTGAATGTATTGTGTTAATTGTGATAGCAATCGCAGTCCACGCCACCTGCATCCGGTAGGGTAGAACGGTATGTGTGCTGAGTTCGCTAATGCGTTGTCAGCCAGTATGCCGGGGCGCAAAACGCCTTTCTTTATCGATAAAAAATAGAACTGTAATTCATATTCTAAATAAAGGGCAGTGACGGAGAGCGGAAAATGGTGATGCACAAGGTTTCAGCAACCCCGCGCGAGGCGGGGGTCGTACAGGCGATGTTATTGATGTTGGCGGCCCTGCTGCCGATCATGGGGACGTTGACCATGCTGCCGGTGATGCCGATCCTGTTCGGCCATTTTGCCGCGCAGCCGCACGCTCAGCTGTTGGTGCCGATGATCATCACCTTACCGGCGGTGAGCATGGCGCTGCTGGCGCCGCTGGCCGGAATGGTGGGCGATCGCCTGAGTCGTCGCCGTCTGCTGATCGCCGCCACCGGCGTGTACGCGGTGTTTGGCCTGCTACCGGTGATGCTCGACGATCTGCATACCATTCTGCTGGCGCGGCTGGTGATGGGCATCGCCGACGCTTTTATCCTCACCACCGCCAATGCGCTGATTGGCGACTACTTTGCCGGCGAGGCGCGCAGTAAATGGCTGGCGGTGCAGAGCGGCATGGGGTCGGTACTGTCGACGCTGATTGTGCTGGGCGCTGGCCTGCTGGGAACCCTGGGTTGGTATGGGCCGATCTATTTGTATGCCCTGGCGATCCCGGTCTTTATCGGCCTGTGTCTGTTCACCGCTGAACCGGCACTCCGCCATCGCGCGGACAATATCGCTGACGAGAAGGGCGTCGCTTTTCCGCGGCGCAAAATGGCGGCGATCGGCCTGATTACCCTTGGCAGCGCAATCCTCTACTTTCTCGAGCCGCTGCAGATAAGCCTGGTGTTCAGTCAGCTCGGGCTGACCTCCAGTAGCCAGATCGGCATCGCTACCGCCATGGCTGGGGTGGGGGTGCCGCTGGGGGCCTGGCTGTATGGCCGCAGCGCGAAGCAGCGTATCGACAGGCAGTTTTTGCTGTTTTACGCCATTTTTGGTTTCGGCCTGTTGTTTATCGCTGTGGCCCGCAATCCGCTGGCCGGCGTGGCGGCCGGGTTCGTCGCGCAAATCGGTAACGGAATGCTGATCCCCCTGATGCTGGCCTGGATGATGAAGACCCTGCCGGCGCCGCACCGCGCGACGGGGATCGGCATCTGGCATACCTTCTTTTTCCTCGGCATGTTCATCAGTCCAGTACTGATGAACATGCTGAATGGCGTTACCGGTAGCCTGCAGCACAGCCTGCTGTGGTTTGCGCTGTTGACGCTGGCTATCGCCGGTATGACGGGCATCGCCAGCGCCCGGATGGGGGGCCGCCGCGCGCTGGCCCGCTAATTTCACCTGACGAAGATATCACCATACGCCCGCTGGCCTCCCGGCGGGAACGGGAGGTTATTATTTAAAAAAGCCTACACCTTATTTAGCGTTAACTTTCAGCCTAATTAATCCCTGTTAATAAACGTATTGTGACGAATTTATTTTTCACGATATGGCGCATCTTACCTGCAAAAAATAAAAATGAGGGTTTATTATGAGTCTCTGCTGTACCGACGTAAGTAAGAAAATAATTTTTCCCCTTTCGGCGCTGACGCTGGCGATATTCTCCAGTACCGCGCTGGCGGATACCTGGACCTGTGAGCAACTGGATAAACTGAATACCCGCTCCGCGCAGGTCGTCAGCCCTCCGTCGACCTGCGAATCGCTTATCGGCGATATTGGCGGCTTTCGCAGCGCGCTTGCCGACCGCGGCTGGGGCGTTCAGTTAAGCTGGAACCCGATGGTGATGTACGATCTGAAAGGCCAGTCCGCCGACCCGCAACAATATGCCGGGCAAAGTTTTACCTGGTCGCAAAATATGTCTTTGAACGTCACCTACGATTTAAGCCGAATTGGGTTTACTAAAGACGCGCAATTTACTTTCTCTCCCCAGTGGGCGACCTCGAATTATCATGACAGTTATCCGGAGCTGCATAATATTGCGGTGCTGGCGGTGAACCAACCCTTATTAAACGGCCAGCTGGAGCTGCAATATGGTTTTTATCCGTTAATTCGCCAGTTTTACGGCATGGTGCTGGGGGGCAACTCTTCTTCAGCCGCGCTGGGGCCGACCAGCGTGATCCCGGTGCAGGTGGGGATCAGTCTCAACGCGCCGACGCCGACCTTCACCGCCATCGTCCGCGATAGCGAAAAGAAGTTTTATAACAACTTTGCCGTCAGCCGCAGTATGTCGCCTGCCGGGCACCTCGACGACGTGGAGCAGAACCCCTCGGGCCTGAAATGGCACGTTGATGGCGCCAACCCGATCCTGGTGGATGAGTTTGGCTTTAAGCAGCCGGCGGGCGAGTCGCAGCGCTCGCTGTGGTTCCGCGCCGGGGCAATCTACAACACCTCGCATTACCAGTATTTTGACCAGCCCGGCGACAGCAGCAGTAACTACGCGTTCTATGTCGCCAACACTGTGCAGCTGACCCAGCCGAAAAAAGGGCTTCCGCTGGGGCTGTATCTTGATGTGAAAGCGGACTATGCTCCGGACGATCGCAACGCTTACACCAGCGACTTCCAGGTCACCTTCTTTGATATCGGCCTGTTTCCCGGCCGCGAGCAGGATATGACCTCGCTGGGCTATACCCGCTCCTTTATCAGTAAAAAGTTCCGCGATTATGTCGGCGAGGCCGGGATGGAGGCGCCGCAGAGCATCAACGCCATCTCCCTGTCGCACGCTCTGCGCCTGACCAAAGGCATTTACTGGATCAACGGTATCACCTGGCAGGATAACCCGACGCTGGTACCGAAGCATGAGTCGGCGGTTCTCTGGCAGTCCTCGATGTACTGGAACTTCTGACCACAGACCACCTGAGGATTTTAACCCCGCCCGCCGGTACGCTGCCGCCGGGCGGTTTTTTTCGCGAACCGGTTGGCGGATGGACAAAAAAAGAGGGTCGGCACGTTGCCGACCCTCTTTGCCATCGATCCGGGTTTAGCCCCGGTGGCTGATTTTCCCGTCGGGGGTCAGCACGAAATCGAAGGTTGCCCGAATATCGTCGCTGGCGAAACCCACCGCCAGCTGCCAGGGGCCGCTGGCCAGTTGCCATTCCTGGGCAGGCACCTGCCAGCGCTGCAGCGCGTGACGCGGCAGGTCAAGGGTCAGGGTGGCTTCGTCGTGCGCCGGGACGCTGACTGCCGCAAACTCCGCCAGCGCCGACCATGCCGTCTGCGGCCCCCGCAGGTAGAGCTGGACCACCGCTTTCCCATCGCGGGCGGCGCGGTTTTGCAGCTGGCAGCGCAGCTGCAGCCCGTCCACCTCGTCGCCTGTCAGCGCGGCGGCGTTGAGGGTGATATCGGCATACCCCAGACCGTGGCCAAAGGCCCAGGCGGCGGGACGTTCGCGGGCGCTAAACCAGCGATAGCCGACCTGCTGGCGCTCGTGATACCAGAGGTCGCCCGCGGCGTCCGGCGTCAGGCTGCGTACCGGATAGTCATCCAGGCGCTGGGCGAAGGTGACCGGCAGGCGACCGCCAGGTTCACGATCTCCGGCCAGCACCGAGGCCAGCGCCGGGCCAAACTCCTGGCCCGGATACCAGACGACCATCACCGCCGCCGCGTCGGCGAGACACCCGGTATCCACCGGATGGGCAACGTTCAGCACCACCACCGTCCGCGGGTTCGCCGCGCAGACGGCGCGGATCAGGGCGACCTGATGCCCCGGCAGCGCGGTAGCGTCCCGGTCGATGCTCTCCAGACCGGCATCGGCCGTTTCACCAATCACCAGCACCACGCTGTCGGCCGCCCGGGCATGGTCGACCGCCTGCTGCAGCAGATCGATGGTTTGCGGGGGCTGGCAGCCAAACCAGATGCCGTGGGCGATACTGCTACCGAGCGCCATCTCGGCCCGGAAGGTCAGGGATTCCCCGGCCTGTAGCGGAAATTCAAGGTGAGTATGGGGGGCCTGCATCAGCTTGCCCATGATATCCCCGTCCAGCGCCTCGCCATTGAAGGTCGCCACGCGTTCGCCGTTCAGCTGCAGGGCGACCTCCCCGGTGCCGCCGATCCAGAAGCCGTAGCGGCCGCTGACCGGCGCGGTGAACTGGCAGCTTACTGTCACGGTGGCGCGTTCGGTCAGGCGCAGCATGTCGCCGACGCCCGGCATATCGCGAAACCAGATCAGCGAGGAGGCATCGCGCACCTCCCGGTGAACCACCTCCCCGGCGGCGGTGGCGTAGGCAACGTCCAGTCCGCGTTCGCCGGCGGCGGTGCGCAGCGGCAGATGATGCAGAGGCGGGATGCGGTAATCGCTCTCCACCCCCTGGGCATAGCTTATCTCAACCCCGGCGGCGGAGAAGCGCTGACGAATGGCCTCCAGGGGGGAGATCAGTCCCGGCATCAGCGCCACTCTGGCAAAGGTCCCGCCCTGGAAGCAGGGCGTCGTGGCGTTGGGACCCATCACCGCCAGCCGCTGTCCCGCCTGCGCGTCGAGAGGCAGCAGCCGCTGGCGATTGTGCAGCAGGACAAACCCCGCCGCCGCGGCTTCCTCCAGCGTGTGGCACCGCTGCGCCTGGGCGGCCGCAGAGCCATCCCAAGGCAGAGGATGGCTGACCCGTTCGGCCAGCCGCGCCAGCCGGGCGGCGGCATCGTCGAGACGCCGGGCATCGCTGTCGGTATCCATCAGCGCAGGCAGCAGGTGGTCGCCCATATGGCGGGCCGGGCCCGGCATCTCCAGATCCAGTCCGGCGCGGAAGCTGGCCGGGCCATTCTGGGTGCCGAACCAGTCGGACATCACCAGCCCGTTCCAGTCGAGATCGCGCTTCAGCCACTGGCTGATGGCCTGATGCTGCTCGGCGCAATAGATCCCGTTCACCCGGTTATAGGCGGTCAGCATGCCCCAGACACCGCGGCTGGCCGCCACTTCGAACGGCCAGAAATAGACTTCGCGCAGGGTGGCTTCATCGACGACCACGTTCATGGTCCGCCGATCGGTTTCTGAATCGTTACAGACCATATGTTTGACGATGCAGCCCACTCCCTGGCGCTGAACGCCGTCGATCCACGCCGCGCCCAGCTCGGCGATATGCCGCGGGTCTTCGCCAAAAAGCTCAAACGCGCGGCCGGCAAGGGGGCTGCGCAACAGGTTCAGGTTAGGCGCCAGCAGCGCCTGCGTCCCGGTGCGCAGCGCCTCCTGACCGATGACGCCGCCCACCCGGCTGACCAGCTGGCGGTCCCAGCTGGCGCCAAGCGCCAGCCCGCAGGGGCTGAGCAGGGCAATATCCCGCTCGTCAACCCGGCCGCCGGTGATCCCCATCGGGCCATCGGACAAGGTGACCGATCCCAGCGTGGAGTGCGGGATAGGGTGGGTAGACCACATCCCCATCCCGGCGGTGAGCCGTACTTTTTCGGCAACGCTAAGCGACAGACTGAGCGCAGGCATCGGCATGTCTCCGTAAGAGGGCGTCAGGGGTGAAGGCCAGCGACTGTTCGGCTACGGTGGCCAGCGCGCGCTGGACCGCGTCGTCGGTGCAGCGGCCCTCGCTGTCGAACAGCGACACGCCGGCGGTGTTGAGGGTTACCCCCAGCGGGGTCGGCCAGCCGCGCAGGGCATGAACGATACCGCGCATGGCGCCGAGGGTGGTGTTGCACCCCTGCCAGCCGGCGGCGGTAACGATGCAGCCCACCGCCCGGCCATCGAGATAGACCCGGCTGTCGCCGCGCAAATCTTCCAGCAGGTCGATGGCGTTTTTCACCAGGCCAGACACGCCGCCGTGGTAGCCCGGCGAGGCCAGCAGAATGCCGTCGGCCTGGCGCACGGCTTCCACAAACGCTACCTCCTGCGGCGTGCGGGTGGTCACTTCCGGGTTAAACGGCGGCAGGGCCGCCAGTTCAGCGCCGCCGAACAGCTGGGTTTGCGCGCCGAGCGTGCGGGCATGGGCCAGCGCGGCGGCGAGGGCGCGCTCGGTGCTGGAGCCCGGGCGGGTAGTGCCGCCGATACCGATCAGCAGCGGCGGGCGCGAGAAAACAGGCTTATTCATAGCAGGATCTCCCGGTCGGATTAGCGAAAGCGCGGCAGGATCTGGTCCGCGAACAACGAGATCGACTGCTGGCTCAGGCGCAGGCGCTCCTCGGTCAGCGGGCCGTTGGTGAAGCCGAGCAGCACGTTGCCGATGCCCAGCTGCTGGTGGCGTTCCAGCTCCTCGGCGACGGTCTCCGGGCTGCCGTACAGGCACCAGGTTTTGATCCACTCTTCGCTGAAACAGTCCGGATGGCGGTGCAGCGTAACGCCGCTAAACTCTTCCGCCCGCTTGTTGTACTCATATTCCCGGTCGATGGCCTGCTGGTACCAGCCCATGATCTGCAGCATCTCCTCGCGGGCCTGCTCGTCGGTGGGGGCGATATGGACGCACTGCCAGGTATGGGTGGTCCACGAGAGGCAGTGGTTCACCACCTCGTCGCTATGGCCGGCGTTGAGCAGGGCATCGCGGTAGCGGGTGAAATAGTGGGTCAGCTGGCCAAACGGATCGTTGCTGGCCGGGATCGGCGGAGTAAACGCGGGTATAAAGGCCGGCCAGCCGTTGTCGGCGGCGCGCTGCATGCTGGTTTCACGCAGGGCCACCGGCATGATGCGGTTAAACGGTTTTTGCCAGGGGGCAGGAACAATGCGCTGGACCACCGCGCCCTTATAGTGGCCGGTCTCGAAGATGATCGGATCGTCTTCAATGTTTTTCTCCCACAGCCGCTGGACCAGATCGAGGTTCTCCTGCAGCAGGCTGGAGGCGTCCTTGTAGTTCACGCCAAAGCCGATCATCTCTTCCGGCGTGGTGCCGCTGCCGATGCCCACCAGCAGGCGGCCTTCGGTGAGTTGATCCAGTAGGTTAACGCGCTCGGCGAAGCGCACCGGGTGGTGCAGCGGGACGGTGGTGACTGACATGCCAAAGTGGATCTTTTTCAGCTGTCCCGCCAGGTATGCGGCGAAGACAAACGGATCGCTGGACATCGGCGCATAGCCGGTAAAGTGATGGTCTGGCATAAAGACCGCATCGAAACCGCGATCTTCGGCCTGGCGCGCGTGATCGATCAGTGACTGCATCACGAAACGATCCTGCTCGGGGGCAGTGGAACGGCCGACGAGGAAAACAGAGAAACGCATAGCAACTCCTGGGTTGTGTGGTGGTTGTTATTATTAAATAGAACTAGAATTATGATTCTAGTTGTTTATCAAAGAATGAAAATGACCGCCATCACACTTTTGCCACATGGCCCACAGGTGAGTCGGGCGGGTAATTTGCAGCGCGGTTGCTAACTGCAATACACTGCGGGGGTTTTCTATGGATAAAGAGGTGAGAACTGCGATGACCGATCTTCCCGCGATGCGCCAGCCGAAACAGGACCGGAGCCGGGTGGCGCTGGAGCGGCTGATGGCCGCCAGCCGTGAAATCCTGCATGAAGGCACCTTTGAGCTGCTGACCATTGCTGAAATCAGTAAACGCTCGGGCGTTTCTGTCGGCTCGATTTATGCCCGCTTTGGCGGCAAAGAAGATCTGTTTATCGCCGTCATGATGGAGGTGATGCAGGAGCTGGACGCCGAATGGCAGCAACTGATCCAGCAGCTGCACGCACGCAATCTGCCGCTGCGCCAGCGGCTTCCGGCGCTGATGGATGTCCAGGCGGAGTATCTGCGCCGCCATGCCGGGATCCTGCGGCCGTTTATGGCGCGGGCGGATGATGAGCGCGTGGCGGGGATTGGTAAAGCCGCTTATCAGAAAAACGAACAGACCTTTATCGACCAGCTGCTCGATGCCGCGGCGGAGATCCGCCACCCCGAGCCGGAACAGGCCGCCCGCTTCTGCTTTACGGTTTCGTATGCCGCGCTGGCCCGCTTCCTCGGCCTGGGGTCGGCGGCAGAAGCTGCCGGTGAGGGCGACTGGGAACAGCTCAAACGCCATCTGGGCATGATGTGTCTGAGCTATCTGGTCACCCCCGTCGAGGCCGGCTAAGCCGCGGGATCTTACTTCGCTAACTGCCAGGCGCTGGCCTGCTTATGCTGACGCAGGCGCTGGCTATGACGGGAGAAGGTATAAAGAAATATCGCGGCGGCCAGAACCAGCGCCGCGATGCCGAGCGTCAGGAAGGCGCTCAGCACATCGTTCCCGGCCCGAAGGCGGATCGCGCCGACAATAATCGGGCTGACGAACATGCCCGCGAAGAAGGCCCCGGACCAGGCGCCCATCGCCCGGCCGCAGTAGGCGGGCGGAATCAGCGACCCTACCCAGTAAATCATCGCGTTAATCGCCATTCCGGCCCCCAGCTGCTGGATGGCGGAGCCGATCCCCATGGCGATCACCGTCCGCGATTCGCCCACCACCAGCATCCCGATCCCCATCAGGCAGAGCATGATGGCGAGCACGCGCTCCGGCGTATAGCGGCGGGAGACCAGACCGAACAGCAGCGAACCGACAGGTACGGCGAGGCTGACCAGCGACATAATCAGGCCGATACGCTGCGGAGTGGCATTTTGCAGAGTATGAAAGGCGTTGGCGCCATTGATGGTGTACACGTAATAAATGATGGCGCAGACAAACGTCAGCACGCTGAGGGTGATCACTCGCGGCCACGGAAACTGATTATGCTGCGCCGCCTGGGCAGCGTGCGGCGGACGGGCCGCCTGAGCCGGTTCGAACATCCAGAAGTACATCGCCAGGAACAACAGGATGGCGACAAAGTAGATCATAAAGGCGCCGTTCCAGCGCAGGGCGGTCAGATAGCCGGAGCTGGCCAGCACCAGCACCGCCAGCGCCGGGCCAATTACCCCCTGCACCGTCAGCCAGAAGCGGCGCTGTTTGTCGTCAAAGTAATCGATCAGCATGGTGTTAGCGATGGTCAGCACTACCGCCTCCGCCAGTCCGACGCCGAGGCGGCTGCAAAAGATGCCGGTCAGGGAGGTGATGTAGAGCGGCATTGTGCCGCAGATGCCATACAGCAGCGTGGCGCTGAGCAGCAGTTTACGGCGGCCAAATTTATCCGCCAGCCAGCCGGTGCAGGGCCCGGCGATGGCGATCACCAGACCGGGCGCGGTGAGCATCAGCGGTACCAGGGTTTCGACATAAGGCACGCCGGCGAAGTGCTGGATCAGCGTCGGGACCGCCGGCGCCAGGGAAACGATCGCCAGGATGGGTAGAAAGGCGGTCAGGGCGATGATGATGCCCTGGATCGCGCCGGCTTGCGGCGCGTGGGGCGGATTCAGGCTATGGCTCACGACGTTCTCCTTTTATCGCGCGGGTCGCCTGTCGTCGGCGGTGGCGCGGTTTTTTAGTATGCAGGTCAGGGATACAGGTGGCGGCGGGAATCGCCGCGGATTTAAGAGTAGGAGCAGGAACGGCGCGGGGAAAAATTGTGATTACGTATGTGATCCATCACAAACAAAAATACCATTGAGTTGTTGTGGTTTTGCGGCAATAAAAAAGGCGACCGATGTCGCCTTTCGCGGGGAACCACCCGGTAAGCCAGAGGCGCTACAGCAGCCGCGCCACGATATCATCCGCGGCGAGGATCGCCAGGGCGACGCTGGTCAGCGTCGGGTTGCAGGCGGTTGAGGTGGGGATCACGCCGTTGCCGCCGACGTACAGATTGTGAAAATCCCAGACCCGCGAGTGGCGATCGGCCACGCTGCTGCCGTCGTTTGCTTCTCCCAGGCGACAGGTTCCCTGGTAGTGCAGCGAGGTGCCTGCCGGCAGGATAATGGCTTCTCCACCGGGCGCCACGCGGCCCAGCGCGACGCCGACGCGTTTGGTCACCGCCACCGCCTGCTGTAACCGGCGGCGATCGCCGTCGGTTAACTGGTAGTTCAGCTGCATTTTCGGCAGCCCTACGGCATCGGTGTCATCGCTGAAGACGATCCGATCCTCCTCGCGCAGCTCCTTGGCGAGAAACAGCCCCAGACCGACCACCGGCTTCGTCGGGCTCCCCGGCGGCTGGGTAAAGGCGATCGGTGAGGTATCCATCTGCATCAGCTGACCGTGGAACGGGAAATCGGGCTCATGAAACGGCAGCCAGGTGACGCCGGAGACATTGTCCCGTCCGTCGCGCACCGGGTTGGCCTGCGCGGCGACGGCAGGCGGGGCGTCCACTTCAATCAGGGCGATCACCTGTGGCTGATCGTTGAGCCAGCGGCCCAGCGCCCGCGGGCGGATGCCTGAGGCGTACAGCAGTTGTGGGGTGCGCAGCGCATCGGCGGCGACCACCACCGCTTTGGCCGTCACCACGTACTGTTCACCGCTGCGCAGATCGCGCATCTCCGCTCCGCGGGCGACGCCGTTCTCGCTGAGGATCCGGGTGCACAGGGTGGCGGTGCGGATCTCCACCCCGCGCTGGCGGCGGGTCTCTTCCTCCGCCAGCTCGCCGAGCACCGCGTCGACGCCGGACCAGCGCGGTTTGCCCTCCGGCGTCGCGGCGCAGGCCAGCGGCATAGGCTGCGCCAGCCGCGCCGGGGGACGGTCGCTGGCGAAGTGCTGGTTAAGGGCATCGACGATTTGCCGGCCGATGGCGGTGGCCGGAAATCCTTCGCGGGTCACCTGCAGATAATGCTCTGCCGATTCCCAGGCGTCAGCCATCTCTCGGGGATCGAGAAAAGGAATGACTTCGCTGCCGCCCGGCCGCGGACAGGCGCAGGTCCAGTGGACGCCCATGCCGCCGAGGTTAGTGGAGAGCGCTGCAGCCGGCATGCCGCTGTGGGGCGACGCCGGGTCGAGGAGGTGGGTGCCCGGCCGCGCCTGCAGAGCGTCTGCCGGCAGGCTCTCCGGCAGGGCGGCCAGCGGAAACGCCCGGGCGCTGGCGTACGCCGCTTCCCGCTGCTCAGGCGCCAGGTTACGGATATTGACGCCGGTCGCGGGGGTCAGCGCTTCGCCAGCCTCCACCACCAGGATCCGCGCGGCGCTGCGATCGGCAATTCGGCGGGCAAAGGCGGCGCCCACCGGGCCGCTGCCAATAATCAGTACATCGATGTTTTCATCCATATCAGTTCTTACCTTTTATTGTTCTCCGGGCGTATGCCCGTTGCAGGTGTACAGAAAATAGGTACTACAGCCTGGTGCGTCCTGATAAATGGTTCCTCATGATAGCAGCCATTGCCGGACGCGATAGGTCATGGCTTACCCGCCGGGGGAAGCACTGAGGCGGGCAGCAGGCGGCTGAGGGCGGCAATCGCCAGCAGGATCAGGGCGCCAAGGGTCAGCAGGGTGATAAAGGCCCCGCGCCAGGCCTCCGGTGCGGAGGCGCTTTGCGCCAGATAGAATCCGCCGAGGGTCGCCATGCCGAGGGCGGCGCCAAACTGCTGGCCGGTGCGAAATAATCCCGACGCCGCGCCGGCGTGGGCCACCGGTATCGCCGCCATAGCAAAGGCCGGCAGCGGGGCGGAGATAAGCCCCATCCCACAGCCGCACAGGCCGAACCCAAGACCCAGCGCGGTCAGCGGCAGCGTCCCCGGCGCTGCGGCGATCCCGTAGCCCATCAGCAGTAGGCCGCTCATCTGTACCGCCACCCCAACCAGCGTCACGTTGCGCCCAAGACGAAGTGACAGCCGGCGTCCAGCGACGGCGATGGAAAACATCGCCCCAAGCGCGAAGGGGATATGCATCAGGGCAGTGTGGAACGGGCTGAAGCCCAGTCCGCTCTGCAGCACCAGCGCGGTGGCCAGCAGCAGCGAGGCGGTGGTCAGCTGATAGAGCAGGGTGATGATAATCCCGGCGCGAAAAAAGCGGTCGCGCAGTACGGCTGGCGGCAACAACAGCGTGCCGCCCCGGCGTTCGCGTCCCAGCAGATGGCGCCAGAGGAGTGACACCGTGATGACCGACAGCAGCGGCGGCAGCACCATCCAGGCCGGCCAGCGCAGGGCGGGGCCTTCGATCAGGGTGAGCAGCAGCGCGCCGCCGCCCACCACCGCCAGCAGGGTTCCCAGCGGATCGATGCCTTTCGCCTCCGGGCTGCGCACCGCCGGGAGCACCCGCCACGCCAGAGCGACGGCGATGGCGATCACCGGCACGTTGATCAAAAAGATCGGCCGCCAGCTGAGGCCGAAAAGATTGCTTTCGATGATGATCCCGCCAAGTACCGGGCCGAGGATCCCGGCGGCGCCGCCGAGCAGGCCGAAAATACTCATCACCCGAAAACGCTCGTGCGGGCGATACAGAACCTGCATCAGGGAGAGGATTTGCGGGCCCATCATCGCCCCGCTGGCCCCCTGCACAATACGCATCGCGACCAGCATTTCCGGGCTGGTGGCCAGCCCGCAACCGGCCGACGCGGCGCCAAACGCCAGCAGGCCGCTAATGAACATCCGCCGGTAGCCATACAGATCGCCGAGACGGCCGCCGGTAAGCAGCAGAATGGAGAAAAAGAACAGGTAGCCGGTGACCACCCATTCGATTTGCCGCGGGCTGGCGAGCAGGTCGCGCTGTACCACCGGGATGGCGACATTGATGATTGAAACGTCGATGATCTCCAGCACCAGCGCTATCGAAACCACCAGCGTGGCCAGCGTGCGCTGCCGTTCGCTGGTGTAGGGAGGCGCCTGAACTGTGGCCGCCGAAGCGTTATTGAGCATGATGTACCTTCAGATTTAGTTAAATACTTGTTAAATAATATTGACAATTTATAGCAATCAGAGATTAGAATTAGAGCACTCATTCTGGTTATGCCGCGTCAGATCCTGCCGTTGACCGATAAGCCAGAGGGGAAGGCGTCACACTGCCGCTCCGAAACAGAATAAGAATTCTTATTCTAATTTTGTTTGTTTTGATCTGGCAAGTAGAGAAGGGGGTCGGATGTATTTGTCCGCATGTATTGAATGGCTGTTTCGTGAAGAGTATCCCGATTTCAGCGATCGGGTCCGGGCGGCGAAAGCGCAGGGATTCAGCCACGTTGAGTTTCACCTCTGGCGCGATAAACCGCTGGCAGCGCTGGCGCAGGCGCTGGAGGAGACGGGCGTGACGCTGTCTAGCTTCGTGGTGGAGCCCCGGCGCAGCCTGGTGGATCCGGCGGAGCATGAGCAGTTTCTGGCGGCAGTGAGCGACAGCCTGGCGGTGTCACGTCAGCTGGGGTCGCCACCGCTGGTGGTAGCCTCCGGCTTCAGTCGTGAAGGGGTCGATATTGCCGAGCAGCGGGCGCAGGCGGTCCACATCCTGCGTCAGGCAGCGACGCTGGCGGAAGCCGCCGGGGTCACCCTGCTGCTGGAGCCGCTCAACACCCGCATCGATCATCCGGGGATGTTCTTAAACGATACCCGGCTGGCGCTGGATATTATCGAGGCGGTCGACAGCCCACGGCTGCAGCTGCTGTTTGATGTCTATCACTCGATGGTAATGGAAGAGGAGATGGAGGAGGTGCTCGGCGGCAGAATGCATCGGGTGGGGCACGTGCAGATAGCCCAGGCGCCGGATCGCAACGAACCGGATCCGCGCAGCGGCGAGTGGCCAGCGCTGATCGCCAGGCTGCAACGGCTGGGCTACAACGGGGCCATTGGTCTGGAGTATAAACCGTCGCTGCCCGCAGCGGCCTCGGTGGCTCGCGCCCGCGAAGCGACCGGCTTATCCTGTTAAACAACTTACCTGGTACTTTTATGACTCAGAAAATAAAACGCGGCGTCAGCCTGTATAGTTTTCAGAATGAGACCTACCTCGGCAAAATGTCACTCGATCAGGCGATCGGTCACTGCGCGGCGTTCGGCGCCCGCGGCATTGAAGTCGTCGGCGAACAGACCTTCGCCGGCTGGCCCGAATGCGGTATGCCGGAGGCGGCGATCGCCGACTGGCATCGCCTGATGCAGCGCCATGATACGGTGCCGGTATGCCATGACTTTATGCTCGACTATAAGCGATATAAAGACCGGCCGATGCCGTTTGACGAGCAGGTGCGCAGCGTACAAAACGACATCGACTTTGCCGCCCGGCTGGGCATGCGCTATATCCGCTCCCTGGTTTCCGTGGCGCCGGAGGTGCTGGTGGCGGCGGCACCTTATGCGGAAGACAAAGGGATCACGATTCTGCTGGAAGTGCACGCCCCGCTGCATTTCGATCATCCGTGGATTATTCGCCATGCCGAAGCCTATGAAAAAGCCCATACCCGGGCGCTGGGTTTCCTGCCGGATATGGGGATGTTTTTAGCCCGCTTCCCGCGGGTGTGGAAAGAACGCTTTATTCGTAACGGTTGTCCCCAGGCGGCGGCGGACTTTATTGAGAAAGCCTATGAAGACCGGACGCTCAGCGAATACGTGATCCTGGATGTGATGCAAAAATGGGGGCCGGGCCCGCAGCTGGCGATGGCGGAAACCCTGCGCCACAACGCGGCGTTCGAGCCGAAGCGGATGCTCGATTTTATGCCGCGGATCCACAACATCCATGCCAAATTCTATGAGATGACCGACGAGATAACCGAGTGGTCGATTCCCTACGATGAGATCTTCCGCGTGCTGCAGAAGGGTGGCTATGAGGGATATGTGTGCTCCGAGTACGAAGGTAACCGCTGGGTGGAAGACGCGCAGGAGGTGGACAGCCTGGAGCAGGTCCGCCGCCAGCAGCTGATGTTCTGCCGCCTGTTAGATGAAACCCCACCCCCGGCGCTGCTGGGCCAGTAAGGAGCATTATCATGTTTGATCAGCATATTATCTGCCGTGAAGGGTTCGACAACGTCACCCGCGACGGGGAAATTATCGGCGTGCGCTTTTTGGCTCGTCTGCCTTACTACCGTGGCCTGGGGCTGTCGATGGTGGAAGATATCGCCGTGACCCTCAACGGCGAAGCTATCCCACGGCAGGCGATCCGCCTGGCGCTGCGCGGCCGGGAGTGGACGCTCGACGAGCTGGAGAGCGTCTACGATGACCGGTGGAACTTCGGCGAAAAGGCCACCATCACCGTACTCAAACCAAGCGGCCTGCCGGCCGGATGGCATCGCCTGAAGGTGGCCGAGAGGCTGCGGATCTCTTACCTGCCGTTTGTGCCGGTGACCACCTTTGAAACCGAGCTGGAATTAACGGCCTAACACCCCGCAGGATCCGCTGCCGTTATGGCAGCGGATTTCTATAACACGGGGCAGCCACTGGGGAGCGGTGAGGCGATTGCCGTTCAGGAAAACCGGTACGGAAGGGCGCGTTTTCTCAGCCTGCCTTTGCCGACGAAATCAGAAAATTTACTTCGCAGGCTAACCGCAGATTGCTTCAAAAAAATTCCCGTATTTGTTATATTGTTGTTCATTGATTATTCACCTCTGCGGTGCCAAAAAGAACAAGATTCACCGCAACCCAGGACAATACCATGTTAGATTACCGCTTCCCGACAGCTTTGCAGATGGTTCTCAGCGTAGCAATGGCGGAGCAGATGGGTGAACGTTCGACGAGTGCGATTCTGGCCTACGGCCTGGAAGCGAACCCGAGCTTTATCCGTAAACTAATGGTTCCGCTTACTCGTGACGGCATCATCGTCTCCACGCTTGGCCGCAACGGCTCTATTCATCTTGGCCGCCCGGCGGACAAGATCACCCTGCGTGATATCTATCTTTCGGTTATTGAAGATAAAAAGCTGTGGGCGTCGCGTCCTGAAGTTCCGGCTCGCTGCGTGGTCAGCGCCAACGCCTGTTGGTACTTCAAATCGATTGCCGATGAAGCAGAGCAGGCTTCGCTAAACGTCCTTGCTCGTCACACCGTGGCCAGCGCGCTGGAGGCGGTCAAAAACGCCGATACCAGCGGCTGCGATCCGGTGCCGGAAATGATCGCCCGCTTTAAGAAAGCGCTTTAATTCCTATCTGATGACGAAAAAAAACCGCCTTCATTGTGAAGGCGGTTTTTTGTTATCTGCTGCAGGCTAGGCGGGCAGATCCTCCTGGACCGGCTTCCTGCGGGTCACCAGTTTCCGCAGCGTCACGTAAAACACCGGCGTCAGGAACAGACCGAACAGCGTTACGCCCAGCATCCCGGAGAACACCGTGATCCCGGTGACACCGCGGACTTCCGCCCCCGCGCCATGGCCGAGGATCAGCGGAATGGTCCCGGCGATAAAAGCGATGGAGGTCATCACGATCGGGCGCAGACGCAGGCGGCATGCCTCCAGCGCCGCTTCCATGATGCCTTTCCCCTGGATCTCCAGTTCGCGGGCAAACTCGACGATCAGAATGGCGTTTTTACAGGCCAAGCCCATCAGGACCACCAGACCCACCTGCACGAAGACGTTGTTATCGCCCCCGGTCAGCCAGACGCCAAACAGCGCGGAGAGCATCGTCATCGGTACGATAAGGATCACCGCCAGCGGCAGGGTCCAGCTTTCATACAGTGCGGCCAGCACGAGGAACGCCAGCAGCACCGCCACCGGGAAGACGATCAGCGCCGTGTTGCCCTGGGTGGCCTGCTGGAAGCTCAGATCCGTCCACTCAATATTCATCCCATTCGGCAGGATCTGCTTCGACAGCTCCTCCAGATGCGTCATCGCCTGTGAAGAAGAGAGGACCCGCGGATCGGCATCGCCAATCAGGTCCGCCGCTGGATAACCGTTGTAGCGGATCACCGGATCCGGCCCGTAGGTGGTACTGATATTCACCATACTGCCGATCGGCACCATTTCGCCCTGATTATTGCGGGTGCGCAGATTAGCAATATCTTCCACGCTCTCGCGGAATGGCCCATCGGCCTGGGCCATCACGCGCCAGGTACGCCCGAACTGGTTAAAGTCATTGACATAAGACGAGCCGAGATAGGTCTGCAGCGTGCCGAACAGATCGGTTAGCGACACCCCCTGCGCTTTCGCCTTATCGCGATCGACCTGCACGTCCAGCTGCGGCACGTTAGCCTGGTAAGTCGAGATCGGGAAGTGCATCCCCGGCGTCTGCATAATCGCCCCGGACATCGCATTCACCGCGCTTTGCAGCGCGCCATAGCCCAGCCCACCGCGATCCTGGATGTACAGGGAGTAGCCGGAACCCTGACCCAGTCCTAAAATCGGCGGCGGCAGGATGGAGAAGCCAAAGCCCTGCTGGATTTGCGCGATTTTGGCGTTGATCTCCGCGTTAATTTCCGCCGCCGTGTGTTTGCGCTGGTCGAACGGTTTCAGGCCAAAAAAGACCGTCCCGGTATTCGGCGTGTTGGTGAACTGCAGCGCGTTAAGCCCCGGGAAAGCGACCGCATAATCGACCCCTTCGGTATTCATCCCGATCTCGCTCATTTTGCGGATCACCGCGTCGGTGCGCGCCAGCGACGAACCTTCCGGCATCTTCACGCCGCCAATGAGATACAGCTTATCCTGGGTGGGAATAAACCCGCCGGGGACGACTTTAAACATCACCCCAGCGGCGCAGAGCAGCAGCAAATACACCACAAACACCGCGCCACGGCGTCCGAGGGTTTTGCTCACCAGTCCCTGATAGCCGTTCGAGCTGCGCAGGAAAAAGCGGTTAAACGGACGGAAAATCCAGCCAAACAGACGATCGATCAGCCGGGTAGGGAGGTCTTTCTTCGCGCCGTGCGGCTTTAACAGCAGGGCCGCCAGCGCCGGGGAGAGCGTCAGCGAGTTGATGGCCGAGATCACCGTCGAGATGGCGATGGTCACCGCAAACTGTTTGTAGAACTGGCCGGTGACCCCGGAGAGAAACGCCATCGGCACGAACACCGCACACAGCACCAGCGCAATGGCGATAATCGGCCCGGAGACCTCACGCATCGCCTGATGCGCCGCGGCAAGCGGCGCAAGCCCCTCTTCGATATTACGCTCAACGTTCTCCACCACCACGATGGCGTCGTCCACCACGATACCGATAGCCAGTACCAGCCCGAACAGGCTCAGGGTATTCAGCGAGAAGCCCAGCAGATAGAGAATGCTGAAGGTACCCACCACCGATACCGGCACGGCGATCAATGGGATAATCGACGCGCGCCAGGTCTGCAGGAACAGGATCACCACCAGCACCACCAGCACCACTGCTTCCAGCAGCGTCTGCACCACCGCGCGGATGGAGTCGCGCACGAAAACCGTCGGGTCGTACGGCGCCGCCCATTGCATATCTTCCGGGAAGCGGGTGGCCAGTTCAGCCATTTTGGCGCGTACCGCGTTCGACAGATCGATGGCGTTAGCCCCCGGCGACTGGAAGATACCGATCCCGACCGCATCCTTATTGTTGAGCTGGGAGCGCAGCGCATAGCTACCGGAACCCATCTCGATGCGCGCCACGTCGCGCAGGCGGACCAGCGAGCCATCCTGCGCCGTTTTCAGAATGATATTGCCAAACTCTTCTTCGGTATGCAGACGGCCCTGGGCGTTAATGGAGATCAGGAAATCGCTCTCCTGCGGCAGCGGCTCGGCGCCAAGCTGTCCGGCAGACACCTGGACGTTTTGCTCCTGCATCGCCGTCACCACATCCGAGGCTGTCAGACCGCGGGCCGCGACCTTATTGGGATCCAGCCAGACGCGCATCGCATATTCACCGGAGCCAAAAATCTGGATCTGGCCGACGCCGGGCAGGCGCGCCAGCTCATCCTTCACTTTCAGCGTGGCGTAGTTGCGCATATACAGCGAGTCGTACTTACCGTTTGGCGAAAACAGATGCACCACCAGGGTTAGCGTCGGAGACTGTTTCTGGGTGGTGATGCCCAGACGGCGTACATCCTCCGGCAGACGCGCTTCCGCCTGCGCGACCCGGTTCTGCACCTGAACCTGCGCCTGATCCGGGTCGGTACCCGGGCGGAAGGTGACGGTGGTGACCAGCACGCCGTCGGAGCCAGCGACCGATTTCATGTACATCATGTTTTCAACGCCGTTGATCGCTTCCTCCAGCGGCGTCGCCACGGTCTCGGCAATCACTTTCGGGTTGGCGCCGGGATACTCCGCGCGCACCTGGACGCTCGGCGGGACGACGTCCGGATATTCGCTCACCGGCAGCAGCGGGATAGCGATTAACCCGGTGATAAAAATTAAAATCGACAGCACCGCGGCGAAAATCGGCCTGTCGATAAAAAAGCGGGAAAAGTCCATGTGTTGGATTCTCTGATTAGGGATCAGTTGAGGGCGGCGCTGGTGGTCATGGCAACGGTTTTGGCATTCACCGGCATACCCGGCATAAACACTTTTTGTAACCCGTCGACGATGACGCTATCCCCAGGGTTCAACCCCTTCTGAACGATGCGTAAACCGTCTGCCAGACGCCCCGGGGTAATATCGCGTCGCTGTGCTTTACCATCTTTATCAACGATATAGACGTATTTACGATCCTGATCGGTCAGTACCGCTTTGTCGTCGATAAGCGTAGCCTGGAACTCCGCGCTGCCCGGCAGACGCACGCGGGCAAACAGCCCCGGTGTGAACAGACGCTGCGAGTTATCCAGCAGCGCGCGCATGCGGATGGTGCCGGTACTCGGCGTTAACTGATTATCAAGAAAATCCACTTTGCCCTGATGGGGGTAACCCTCCTCGCCAACCAGGCCAATCTCCACCGGGAGCGCCTGATTATCGCTGGACGCCCCTTGCCCACGGCGGGCGAGGTTTTGATAGTGGAGGTAGGTTGACTCGTCGACGTCAAAGTAGACGTACACCGTCTTCTGCGAGACCAGAGTGGTGAGCACGCTGGCGGTGTCGCCCGCGGTGACCAGGTTACCGCTGGTGATCAGCGCCCGGCTGGCGCGGCCGTCAATAGGGGCGGTCACTTTGGTGAAGTCGAGGTTAAGCTGCGCGGCATCCACCGCCGCCTGCGCGGCGCGAATATCAGCCTGCGCCTGAACCGCGGCTGACCGGCGCTGCTCCCACTCTTCACGGGAGACAAGATTGGTATGGACTAATTTATCGGTGCGGTTCGCCTCGCTTTGCGCCAGGCTGGCCTGCGTTTTGGCTCTCGCCAGCGTCGCCTGCGCCTGCTCCAGCGCGGCGCGATAGGTTCTGTCATCTATGGTGAACAGCACCTGGCCCTTTTTCACCTCCTGACCGTCGGTGTAATTCACTTTATCAATATATCCCGAGACGCGAGGGCGAAGCTGAACGCTCTCCACCGCTTCAATGCGACCGTTAAAACTATCCCACTGACTGATCGACTTCACCAGCACCTTAGCGGCGCTGACCGTCGGGGCGGGAGGCGCGGCATTTTGCGCGACGCTGTCGTCGCAGCCGACGAGCAGAAAGGAGAGCATCATCGCGCCGAGCGCGGTCAGGTGAATGTTTCCCCAGGTTTTTTGCAGGCTCATTATTTTTATTCCGGTAATTGTAGCCGCCGGGCAAGACGCAGCGTGAGAGGCCGCGCCACTTCCTTTGTCCGGGCTGGCTTAAGGCCATTTGTGTCGATCATCGCCACAAAACTGTAACAATTTCGAATACACTATCGCGGCGATTGTAGGAAGGCGCTTAACTAAGTGCAAGAATAATTGTTGCACTTTATGTGCGGTCCTGGCTGGAGACAAAAACCGCGATCCCGGCGTGGATTTAAATGTAACAATAAAACTTGCATTTTGTGTAAAAACAGGCCACCTTTAAATGCAACTGACAAAGATGCTTTTAACCGGCTGCGCGGAGGTAACATGATGAACACTGGCGCCATCATTCAGGATCTGATCGACTGGATCGACAACCATCTTGATAGCCGTCTGGATATTGACACCGTTGCCCGACGATCCGGCTATTCGAAGTGGCACCTGCAGCGGATCTTCAAAGAACATACCGGGCAGCCCCTCGGAGAATATATTCGGGCGCAAAAGCTGCAAAAGTCGGTCGAACGCTTAGCCCACAGCAACGAGCCGATCCTCAACGTGGCGATCGCCCTCGGCTTTGACTCCCAGCAATCCTTCAACCGCAGCTTCAAGCGCCAGTATGGCCAGGCGCCCGGCGTCTGGCGCCGGAGTATCAGCCGCTCTGCAGGGCAGGCATCTCGTCAGTGATCTTCATGACCGGGGAGGATCAGTCCTGACCCGGTCCATGATCAAATTTGCTGCCTTTGCCGATGGCATAGAACTGCCCGCCTGCGACATAGTGAACGGTCCGCAGCTCGTCCGGCGCATCATCAAAAATCCAGTGTCCGTTACGGAATACCCGATCATCGCTCCAGGCGGCGACGATATCGCCCATAAACAGATTGTGCTGTTGCTGAATGTCCGGGTAGGGCATCACTTTGCACACCAGCCAGCCCGCGCAGCCTGCCACGAGGGGGATGTCGAACCCCGGCTGATAAATGAAGGGGATGGAGTCATTTTTATCCGGCGCGTCGGCATAGCTGCGCCCGCCAGCGTAAAGGACGGTTGCCATCTGGCTGACTACGGGGATCTGCACCACGTAATAGCCGCTCTTTTCCACCAGCTGACGAGTGAAGGCCTGGGGGCCGATATAGGCCACCACTTTTCGCTCGCCTGCCAGCCCAACCCAGGCGGCTGACATGACATTTTCGACGCCATTATATTTTGCGGAAATCATGGTGGTGGACCCGAGCTGTAATAAACGATAGGCCTTACTTAACTCGACAGGCTGAACGGACATGGTTTTTCCTTTGTGCATGCTATTTAACGTAATGATTCTCTGGATATTTATTGAGGGCATGTTCATTTTCGGGCCCCCTTCGTCATCCACCGAGCAACGATACGCCAGTCGATTAAGCGCAAAAAGGTGCGTAAATTGTTTTCATTATTCATAATTAACGAATAATCATGCCGTCTGTCGGTAAGTTGCTTGCTTCAGGAGAGAAAGAAGGTGGATCGTATCCAGGCTATGCAGATGTTTATGCGCGTCGCGGAGGCAGGGAGCTTCGTGCGTGCCGCGGAAACCCTTTCCCTGCCTGCCTCCACTGTCACCAGTACCATTAAAAACCTTGAGCAATACCTGAAGGTGCGGCTGCTGAACCGGACCACAAGGCGGGTGAGCCTTACCCCGGAAGGGATGCAGTATCTGGCGCAGTGCCGGGAAATTCTCGCCCTCATCGAACATAGTGAATCCACCCTGAGCGAGTCTGTCGCGCGGCCTCAGGGGCGCCTGCGGGTTGATATACCCGCGGGCATCGCGCATTTCATCGTCATGCCGCATCTGCCGGACTTTTACCGGCGCTATCCCGATATCTACCTGATGATCGGCGTCAGCGATCGTCAGGTCGATCTCATTCAGGAAGGCGTCGACTGCGTGATACGAACGGGAGAGCTGAACAACTCCAGCCTGGTGGCCCGCCCTCTGGGCCGCTTTCGCTGGGTAACCTGCGCGTCACCGGACTATCTTCGGGAATATGGCGTGCCGCCGTCACCGGAGGCGCTCTCTCAGCACCGGGCGGTGCATTATTTCTCTGGCCAGGCGAGGCGGGCCGATGAGTTCCGCTTCATTCGCCACGGGGAGACCTTTTCTGTACCCGTCAGCGGCAACGCCGCGGTGAATGAAACGGGGCTCTATATAAAAATGTGCCTGGCGGGCTTCGGGCTGGCGCAGCTGGCGGAGAATATCGTTGCTGACCACCTGCAGGAGGGGAGACTGGTGGAAGTGCTGACGGACTGGCAACTGCCCCCGGTACCCGTCACATTGCTCTATCCGCACCAGCGCTTTCTCTCTCCCGCCGTGCGGGCGTTTGCTGAGTGGATGAGCGAGGTGGTCTGAGGGAGGTATTGCTTGCATTTAGCGCTTCGCGATGGAGCGTAGGGTTCCAGCAGAAATATCTGGTCTGCTGATGAATCGCTCGATATTCTGTAATGCTTTGTCTTTTTTGTGAACAGGAAAAAGTATGCTTAATACGCTACCCGATTTACACAGAAGTTTTGCAGAGCAACTGAAGCTTAAATTACAGTCTGATTCGCGGATCCACTCCCTTCTCGCCGGCGGCTCGTTTATCCATGGCGGGTTTGATCAATACTCCGATCTGGATTTCGTGGTGGTGGTCGACCCTCTCTATTATGACGAAATCATGGCTCAGCGTATGGCGTTCGCCGGAACGCTCGGCCATCTACTACATGCTTTCACCGGGGAACACGTCGGTGAGCCTCGCCTGCTGATCTGCCTGTTTGGCCCGCAACTTCTGCATGTCGATCTGAAATTTATCACCCTGGACATGCTCACTCAGCGCGTTGAGGAGCCTGCCGTGCTATTTACCCGTGATAATGATGCTCTCGAGCGACAGCTGGCAAAATTTAGCGCGCACTGGCCGAACATGACGCCGGAGTGGTTTGAGTCCCGAGCCTGGATCTGGCTGCATTATGCCGTGGTTAAACTGGGCAGGGGCGAACTCTTCGAAGCGCTGGGGATGCTGTCTTTCTTCCGGGAACAAGTGCTGGGACCGATGCTGTTCCGTCGCGCCAATCTACCGCAACGCGGCGTTCGCCGAATAGAAGCCCTCGGCATTGATCCCGATGGCCTGCTGACTTCCACTCTGGCAACGCACGATCGTCACTCCGTCGGGATTGCCATTCGAAGGGCTGCTGACGCTTATGTCACTCTGCGGGCTGATGCGCTGCCTGACAATATTGCAGACGATGCGGCGCGTCGGGCGGTCCTTGCCATGCTGGACGCGTATTCTGACAAGGGGTAAACCTATCACTCCGGCCGCTAACGCGGCCGGAGTGTGAAAGGGTTGTGCGAGATGTTGTGGGAGGTCTAATTCTGAGAGGGGGGGGGGCGGGTAATTGGTAGCGCGAAAACAACAGAGCTTTTCGTTGGGCCTATCAATGGGCCTAAGAGGTTCGGATTTAATGAGTTCTCTTCGGAGGTCGTGGGAAAAATTGCAGACACAAAAAAGCCCGCAGGGCTTGCGCCGTACGGGCTTTCAGGACTTCATCGGATGACTCTGGTAATCACCGATGGAGAATTTTGGTGGAGCTGGCGGGAGTTGAACCCGCGTCCGAAATTCCTACATCCTCGGCACTACATGCTTAGTCAGTCTTTACATTCGCTTGCCAGCTGCGGACAGACACGCCACTAACAAACTAGCCTGATTAGATTTAACGCTTCAACCCCAGGCAGGGCATCCACGCGATCTCTTTTGGGTTTGACCTCTCTTTGATCCCCGTCTTAAGAGCGGAAGCTAGGGAGAGAGGGCTCAGAGCAGGTTATTAAGCTGCTAAAGCGTAGTTTTCGTCGTTTGCGACTATTTTTTGCGGCTTTTTACGAGGCCAACCGCCCCTCGGCATGCACCTTGGGTTTCGCAAATCCCGTCGAATCCAGAATCAGCCCCAATGTGTAGGTCAAGTATAACAGATTTGTGAATGTCGTTACCAGCCCCATTACGCAGGATTGTTTCAACGGGGTGGATGAAAAAGCAGCATCAACAAGGATATAGCGTAAGGGCCAGCGAGAGCTGGCCCTCAGGGGAGGGGGTTAGCGTCCGGCGTGCTTCATAATCCGCGCCTTATCCAGCGCCCATTCACGATCCTTCAGGTCGGTACGCTTGTCGTGCTGTTTCTTACCTTTGGCGACGCCGATTTTCACTTTGCACCAGGCGTTCTTCCAGTACAGTGACAGGGCGACGACAGTGTAACCTTCGCGGTTAATGCGGCCGTACAGCGTGTCCAGCTCACGCTGGTTAAGCAGCAGCTTACGAGTGCGCGTCGGGTCGCACACATAGTGGGTGGAAGCCACGGCCATGGGCGTAAAGTTGGCGCCGAACAGGAAGGCTTCGCCATCCTTCAGGATGACATAGCTATCGCCGATGTTGGCTTTGCCTGCACGCAGGGATTTGACTTCCCAGCCCTGCAGGGCGAGACCAGCCTCGTATTCATCTTCGATAAAGTATTCGTGACGGGCGCGTTTATTCAGCGCAATGGTGGCTGATCCAGGTTTGTGGGCTTTTTTCTTAGTCATAATGTCCTGAAGTCATCGTCTTATACACAGTTACCTCGATCGCATCCTGCGAGGTGTACTGCGCATCTTAGCACGAGTTGCGGCACAGCGTTTTTTTTAGCAGCAGATAAATGATATTATTTGCACTGTGTTTAAATGTGGAACCTGCTATGCCTCAGATTAGCCGTACTGCGCTGGTGCCTTTCAGCGCGGAACAGATGTATCAACTGGTAAACGATGTGAAGTCCTATCCTGATTTTCTGCCAGGCTGCACCGGTAGCCGCGTGCTGGAATTCGGGCCGACGCAAATGACGGCGGCGGTTGATGTGTCCAAAGCCGGCATCAGTAAGACCTTCACGACCCGGAATACACTGACCAGCAACCAGAGCATTTTGATGAGCCTGGTGGATGGCCCGTTCAAGAAGCTGATTGGCGGCTGGAAGTTTATTCCGCTGAGCCCCGAGGCGTGCAAAATCGAGTTCCATCTCGATTTTGAGTTTACCAATAAGCTGATTGAGATGGCCTTTGGCCGGGTCTTCAAAGAGCTGGCCGCCAACATGGTGCAGGCGTTCACTTCGCGCGCCAAAGAGGTCTACAGTGCCAGCTAATATTCGTGTTGAAGTCGCCTACGCGCTGCCTGAAAAGCAGTATTTGCAGCGAGTCACCCTGGATGAGGGAGCGACGGTCGAGCAGGCGATTATCGCCAGCGGGCTATTGGCCTTGCGTGATGATATCGATCTGGCGAAGAACAAGCTGGGTATCTACAGTCGTCCGGTTAAGCTGCATGACGAAGTTCACGACGGCGACCGGGTCGAAATCTATCGCCCGCTGATCGCAGACCCGAAAGAGCTGCGTCGCCAGCGGGCAGAGAAAAGCGCTGCGAAGTAACCCACAGCAGCAGACCGGCTATCAGCCATAAAAAAAGCGCTCACTGAGCGCTTTTTGCTTTTCCGGGCCTTACTGACTGGTCAGCGCGGGCTTGTTATCAATGTTAGTTAACACGCCGCCGCTGTTGAACGTCAGGGTCAGGGTCTGCTGAGTCACTTTCTCGTGGCCCGGCTCCTGACGGAATACATAGAACCAGGTGTTGGTGCCGAACGGATCCGACATCATTGGCGTTCCGAGAGCATAAGCAACCTGCTGTTGCGTCATACCGACACGAATTTTTGCTACATCGTTAGGTGCCAGATAGTTACCCTGGTTGATGTCAGGACGGTAAACCACTCGTTCCAGAGTGGAACAGCCTGCGGTCAACATAAGAAGAACCGCTGCGGCAGCAGTCAGCGTTTTACAGCGCATAGTGATTTGATTCCTTTTTGGGCCCGAGCAGTACGTGGCTCATCTGTAATATGCCGATAATAATAGACCTTCGCGCCGATGGAAACCTCCGGCTGCAGGTCAGCAGGCAATTTGCTGTTCACTATGACCCTGTGAAAATCAAAAAGTTTACGCCGCAAGCAACTCTTTCGCGTTCGCCAGGGTGTTGCGCGTGACCTCGCTGCCGCCCAGCAGGCGAGCCAGCTCCTGCAGACGAGCGCGCTTATCCAGCGGCTGCATATGGGTTTCGGTCATCTCGCCATCGGTCTCTTTGCAGACAAAGAAATGATGGTGGCCGCAGCCCGCAACCTGCGGCAGGTGGGTCACACACATCACCTGCGTGGACTCGCCCAGTTGGCGCAGCAGCTTGCCGACCACGGCGGCGGTCGGGCCGCTGATGCCGACGTCCACTTCGTCGAAGATCAGCGCCGGGGTTTCCATTTTACGCGCGGTGATCACCTGAATCGCCAGCGCAATACGCGACAGTTCGCCGCCGGAGGCCACTTTCGCGATCGGCTGCAGCGGCTGACCGGGGTTAGTGGTGACGCGGAACTCAATATGATCGGCGCCGTCGGCGGTGAGATGGCGTTCATCGAAAGCGACCTCAATCGCGAAGATTCCGTGCGGCATCGAAAGTGAGTGCATACTCTCGGTGATAAGCTGGGTCAGCTCGTCGGCGCTGGCCTGGCGCAGGGCGTGCAGCTGACGCGCGGTCTCCAGCGCCAGCTGATGATGTTCGACCACCTGCTGGCTGAGGGATTCCAGCGAGTCGGCGCTATCGTCCAGCAGACGCTGCTCTTCCAGCATCGCCTGATAAACCGCCGGCAGCTCTTCCGGCATTACCTGGTGTTTACGCGCCAGCGCGATTTGCCGGGAAATCCGCTGCTCAAGTTCGAACAGACGGTTCGGATCGAGATCCAGACGGTCGTGATAGTGGCGCAGCTCGTCGCTGGCCTCGCTGAGCTGAATGGCCGCCTCTTCCAGCATATCCAGCACGCCGGAAAGCTTGCTGTCCATACCCACCAGCTCGCTGACCAGCTGCTTCGCGGTATAAAGCAGGCTCTGCAGATTGGCCTCTTCGCCGTCCGCCAGTACCGTCAGGGCGTGCTGGCAGGTGCTGAGCAGCTGGCCGCTGTTGGCCAGACGCTTGTACTCTTCGTCAATCTGCTCGAATTCTCCCGGCAGCGGGTTAAATTCGTTCAGCTCTTTAAGCTGGTACTGCAGCAGATCGGCGCGGGCGGCGCGCTCCTGGCTCTGCTGCTGGTGCAGGGCCAGCTCGCGGCAACTCTGGTGCCACTGGCGGTAATGCTCGGCCATGCGCTGAGTGAGCGCATACTCACCGGTATAGCCGTCGAGCAGCGTTTTCTGGTGTTCGGGTTTGGTCAACAGCTGGTGCGCATGCTGGCCGTGGATCTGGATCAGCAGCTGGCCCAGCTCGCGCAGCTGCGAGAGCGGGACGGCGGTGCCGTTGATAAAGCCGCGCGAACGGCCGTCGGCGCTGATCACCCGGCGAAGTAAACACTCACGCCCGCTCTCCAGCTGGTTCTCTTCCAGCCAGCGCTGGGCGGCCGGGGTATCTTTCAGCGCGAAGCGCGCGCACAGGTCGGCGCGGGTGGCGCCGCGACGCACCATGTCGGCTTCCGCTCTGCCGCCGAGGCACAGCCCCAGCGCATCGATGGCAATGGATTTCCCGGCGCCGGTTTCCCCGGTGATGGCGGTCATACCGCTGTGGAAATCAATTTCCAGTTCACGAACGATAGCAAAATTACTGATGGTGAGTTGCGCCAACATAGCTGCCTTCCTGTATGAAAAACCAATACTGTGTTTTCGTACAGTATAGACTGGTTTTTTATCCAGTAAAGAGGCAGCGATGTAAATCAGAACAATTTTTTCGACCAGCCGAGCTTGGTGCTTAATGTATTGAAATAGCTGTAATCTTTAGGGTGAATCAGATTGAGGTGATAATCACAGCGGCGAATGAGAACGTCTTCGCCATCCTGAATCGGCAGGGCAATCTGGCTGTCGCAGCTGATCTCCAGATCGCTGCAGCGATGAGAGAAGCGCAGGCGGATGGTGCTGTCGCCGTTGATCACCAGCGGTCGCGCTGAAAGGGTGTGCGGGAACATCGGCACCAGGGTGATAGCGTCCAGCGACGGCGTGAGGATCGGGCCGCCGGCCGACAATGAATAAGCGGTGGAGCCGGTCGGGGTGGAGATTATCAGGCCATCAGAGCGCTGAGAGAACGCAAAGACTTCGTCGATATAGACTTCGAACTCAATCATATGCGCCACTTTGCCGGGGTGCAGCACTACTTCGTTGATGGCGGTGCTGATGCGTTTCTGGCAATCCTGCTGGCACACCTGGGCCTCCAGCAGAAAGCGTTTCTCGGCGATGTAGTGGCCTTCCAGCACGTCGGCGAGCTGCTGCAGGGCGTTGTCCGGGTCAAGGTCGGTGAGAAAGCCGAGGTTGCCGCGGTTAATGCCGATGACGTTAATGTCGTAACGGGCCAGGGTCCGCGCCGCGCCGAGCATATTGCCGTCGCCGCCCACCACCACCGCGAGGTCGGCCTGTTGGCCAATCTCCGCCAGCGTGCCGGTTTTCACGTTGCTGAGCTGAAGTTCATGGGCGATCTGCTGTTCAACCAGCACTTCATACCCTTTGCTGCACAGCCAGCGCCAGAGCATTTCATGTGTGGTCAGGGCGGTGGGGTGACGAGGATGTCCCACAATGCCGATACACTTGAAATGGTTCTTCATGATCTGGATGTCCTTGCGTTAAATGAAATAGTGACAATCTGTCCGCTTCCCTTGAAACCCGGAAACTGATCCCCATAATAAGCGAAGTTAGCGAGATGAATGCGAAAAAAACGCGGAGAAATTCATGAGTAGTAAAGAACAGAAAACGCCTGAGGGGCAAGCCCCGGAAGAAATTATCACGGAGCAGCACGACGACGTTGAGGCAGTAGAGCCTGAAGTTTCGGCTGAGCAGGTGGATCCGCGCGATGAAAAAATTGCGAATCTGGAAGCCCAGCTGGCTGAAGCGCAGAAACGTGAACGTGAAGTGATGCTGCGTGCCAAAGCCGACGAAGATAACCTGCGTCGCCGTACCGAGCAGGATATCGAGAAAGCGCACAAATTCGCGCTGGAAAAATTCGTCAATGAACTGCTGCCGGTGATCGACAGCCTGGACCGCGCGCTGGAAGTGGCCGACAAGGCTAATCCGGACCTGGCGCCGATGGTGGAAGGGATCGAACTGACCCTGAAATCCATGCTGGACGTGGTGCGTAAGTTCGGCGTGGAAGTGATCGCCGACACCAACGTTCCGCTGGATCCGAACGTCCACCAGGCCATTGCGATGGTCGAATCTGAAGACGTGGCGGCGGGCAACGTGCTGGCCGTGATGCAGAAAGGTTATACCCTGAACGGCCGTACTATTCGCGCCGCGATGGTGACGGTAGCGAAAGCGAAATAACGTCTGCTGCATTGCTCAACGGCTGCCCGCGGGCGGCCGTTTTTTTATGCCACCGCTCCCGGCGCGAGATAAAAAAACGGCGGGCCGCAGCCCACCGTGATGTTAATTCCTTCGCTCGCGCTACTCCGCGACGCTCTCGCGTAATGATTTCACCGGCATCACTTTCACCTGTTTGATCATGTTGTCCTGCACGTCGAGGATATCTATATCGTACTGCTCAATGCGCACGCGGGTGCCCGGGACCGGGATCTCTTCCAGCGCTTCGAGGATGATACCGTTGACGGTGCGCGCTTCATCTTCCGGCAGGTGCCAGTTAAACGCTTTGTTGATTTCGCGAACGTTGGCGCTGCCGTCGATAATCACCGTGCCGTCGTTAAGCGGGGTCACTTCCTCCGCCAGGGTGGGTGACATGGAGGTGGTGAAGTCGCCGACAATCTCTTCAAGAATATCTTCGACGGTGACCAGCCCCTGAATATCGCCGTATTCATCGACCACCAGACCCACTTTCTTTTTATTGCGCTGAAATTTCACCAGCTGGGTGCTGAGCGGCGTCCCTTCCGGAACAAAGTAGATCTCATCTGCCGCCCGCAGCATGATCTCTTTTGTGAATTCTTTCTTCTCCGTCATCAGACGGTAGGCTTCGCGAACGCGCAGCATGCTGATGGCATCGTCCAGTGAATCGCGGTAGAGCACGATGCGGCCATGTGGCGAGTGGGTCAGCTGGCGGACGATAGATTTCCAGTCATCATTGATGTCGATGCCGACAATCTCATTGCGCGGCACCATGATGTCGTTAACGCTGACTTTTTCCAGATCCAGGACCGACAGCAGCATATCCTGGTTGCGCCGGGAGATTTGTGAACGGGATTCATTCACAATCGTGCGCAGTTCATCTTTGCTCAAAGCGCTGCTGATGACGGTATCGGTGCGGATGCCCATCATGCGCATCAGCATGCGGGTGATGGTATTCAGCAGCCACACCAGCGGCATCATCAGCACCTGCAGGGGCGCCAGCAGGAAGCTGCTGGGGTAGGCGACCTTTTCCGGATAGAGCGCGGCGATGGTCTTCGGCAGCACCTCGGCAAATACCAGTACCACAAAGGTGAGCACGCCAGTGGCGATCGCGACGCCGGCGTCGCCGTACAGGCGCATGCCGACGATGGTGCCCAGCGCCGAGGCGAGAATGTTGACGAGGTTATTGCCGATGAGCACGAGGCTAATCAGGCGGTCCGGCTTGCGCAGCAGCTTCTCCACGCGCTTGGCGGGGCGGTTGCCTTGTTTCGCCATATGACGCAGCCGATAGCGGTTCAGTGTCATCATGCCGGTTTCGGAGCCGGAGAAATAGGCAGAGATAATCACCATGACGATCAGCGTTATGATCAGCGTGGTGGTGGAGATATGTTCCACGTAGGATTCCTTAAAAGACTTAGCTCACGAACTGCTGCAGCACGCGGCTACCAAAATAGGCCAGCGTCAGCAGACCGGCGCCAGCGACGCTGAACCAGACCACGCGACGTCCGCGCCACCCTTCATGATAGTGGCCCCACAGCAGAACGATATAGACGAACCACGCAATAATCGACAGCACCGCTTTATCAATGTTTTCGCTGCTGAACAGATTGTGCATATAGAACAGGCCGCTGCACAGCGTCAGAGTCAGCAGCACCACGCCGACCTGGGTGATGTGGAACATTTTGCGCTCGATGCTCATCAGCGGCGGCATTTCGCTGCTGAAGGCCAGCTTTTTATTCTTTAACTGGTAGTCGATCCACGCCAGCTGCAGCGCATACAGCGCGGCGATGATCAGCGTGGCGTACGAGAAGAGCGACAGGCCGATATGCACCAGCATCTCCGGGGTGGTTTCCAGGTGGGTGATATATTCGTTAGGCACGAAAGTGGCGAAGGCCAGATTGATCAGCGCGAAGGCATAGACGATAGGCAGCAGCAGCCAGCCGCGATTGCGCGAGGCCACGATAGTCATCACCGTACAGATCATCAGGCTGACCAGCGACCCGACGTTCAGTAAGCTGAGGTTTTGCCCGCTCTCGCCGCCGGGGAATATCCGTGCTTCCAGCGCAAAAGCATGGCAGATCAACGCGATAGTCGCAGATAAAATCGCCATTCGCCGCCAGCTGCTGTTTTTTTGCAGCAAGCCGGGGATAATCAGCGCGAGGCTGACGGAGTAGGCGACAAGGGCGAGTAGAGCAAAAACAGGCATAGGTGTCGGCTGTTGGCTAAATAAGAAAGAGAAGCAGTATAACGTCAGCAGGCCTCTGCTCCAACCGTTGCAGCACATTCAGATTGATGTCGTGTTATACTCCGCCACATTCGTTTTGTGTGTCGCTGCGGCGACCGACCGTTTCCACCTCAGGCGAGAGACAATGTTTGATAATTTAACCGATCGTTTGTCGCGTACGCTGCGCAACATTAGCGGCCGCGGACGCCTTACAGAAGACAATATTAAAGACACCCTGCGCGAAGTGCGCATGGCGCTGCTGGAAGCGGACGTTGCGCTTCCGGTGGTTCGTGATTTCATCAGCCGTGTGAAAGAGAGCGCGGTCGGCCATGAAGTCAATAAAAGCCTGACCCCGGGTCAGGAGTTCGTCAAAATCGTCCGCAACGAGCTGGTGGCGGCGATGGGCGAAGAGAACCAGACGCTCGACCTGGCCGCGCAGCCGCCGGCCGTGGTGCTGATGGCGGGCCTGCAGGGTGCCGGTAAAACCACCAGCGTCGGTAAGCTGGGGAAATTCCTGCGCGAGAAGCACAAGAAGAAAGTGCTGGTCGTTTCCGCGGACGTTTACCGCCCGGCGGCGATTAAACAGCTGGAAACCCTTGCTGAGCAGGTCGGCGTCGATTTCTTCCCGTCTGACGTCGGCCAGAAGCCGGTGGATATCGTCAATGCGGCGCTGAAAGAAGCGAAACTCAAATTCTACGACGTGCTGCTGGTGGATACCGCCGGTCGTCTGCACGTTGACGAAGCGATGATGGACGAAATCAAGCACGTCCACGCCGCCATTAACCCGGTTGAAACCCTGTTCGTCGTCGATGCGATGACCGGTCAGGATGCGGCGAATACCGCGAAGGCCTTTAACGAAGCGCTGCCGCTGACCGGCGTGGTGCTGACTAAAGTGGACGGCGACGCCCGCGGCGGCGCGGCGCTGTCGATTCGCCATATTACCGGCAAACCGATTAAATTCCTCGGCGTCGGCGAGAAAACCGAAGCGCTGGAGCCGTTCCATCCGGACCGCGTCGCTTCCCGCATCCTCGGCATGGGCGACGTGCTGTCGCTGATCGAAGATATCGAGAGCAAAGTTGACCGCGCGCAGGCCGAGAAGCTGGCCTCCAAACTGAAGAAAGGCGACGGTTTCGATCTGACGGACTTCCTTGAGCAGCTGCGTCAGATGAAAAACATGGGCGGCATGGCCAGCCTGATGGGCAAGCTGCCGGGTATGGGCCAGATCCCGGACAACGTAAAAGCGCAGATGGACGACAAAGTGCTGGTGCGTATGGAAGCCATCATCAACTCGATGACCTTGAAAGAGCGCGCCAAGCCGGAAATCATCAAAGGCTCACGTAAGCGCCGTATCGCCGCCGGCTGCGGGATGCAGGTGCAGGATGTGAACCGTCTGCTCAAGCAGTTCGACGACATGCAGCGCATGATGAAGAAGATGAAGTCGAAAGGCGGCATGATGAAGATGATGCGCGGGATGAAAGGGATGATGCCGCCAGGCTTCCCGGGCCGCTAATACGCGTCATAATTCAAGCCGCAGATGCGTTGGCTGCGTTCGTTCACCCCGGTCACGTACTTGTGTACGCTCCCGGGGATTTACTCACTTGCCGCGTGATTCGGCCATTCGGCCTCACCCCTTCGGGGCCAGCGCAAGCGCTGTTCAAAACGCTTTCGCGTTTTGTCCTGCGACTCGAATTATTTAGCGTATATAGTTTTGAATTGATTTTTGCACAGAAATCAGTAAAATTTTCGGGCTTTTAATATGACACCGGGCTCCGTTCCTCGATGGGGCCCGGTTGTTTTATTCACACAAGAGGATGTTATGGTAACTATTCGTTTAGCACGTCACGGCGCTAAAAAGCGTCCGTTCTACCAGGTTGTTGTCACCGACAGCCGTAATGCACGCAACGGTCGCTTCATCGAGCGCGTTGGTTTCTTCAACCCGATCGCTAGCGGCGCGGAAGAAGAAACTCGCCTGGATCTGGATCGTATCGCTCACTGGGTTGGCCTGGGCGCTACTGTTTCCGATCGCGTTGCCGCGCTGATCAAAGCCGCTAACAAAGCAGCTTAATCTGTCACGGTGGTCATGATGAGCAAGCAACACACCGCACAAGCACCTGTTGATCCGATCGTATTGGGGAAAATGGGTTCTTCCTACGGTATCCGTGGTTGGCTCAGAGTGTTTTCCTCCACCGAAGACGCCGAAAGCATTTTTGACTATCAGCCCTGGTTAATCCAGAAGGCGGGTCAGTGGCAGGTTGTTGAGCTGGAAGGCTGGCGCCACCACAATCAGGACATCATCATCAAGCTGAAAGGCGTTGACGATCGTGATGCCGCGAATCTACTGACTAATTGCGAAATTATCGTGGATTCATCGCAGTTGCCGGAGCTGGAAGAGGGTGACTACTACTGGAAAGACCTGATGGGCTGCCAGGTAGTGACAACGGAAGGCTATAGCCTCGGTAAAGTCATTGATATGATGGAAACCGGGTCTAATGACGTACTCGTCATCAAGGCAAACCTGAAAGATGCATTTGGCATCAAGGAGCGGTTGGTTCCGTTCCTCGATGGGCAGGTTATCAAGAAAGTCGATCTCACTACGCGTACTATCGAAGTAGATTGGGATCCTGGTTTTTAAATTCTCCGGATAAACGGTAAAAGACGGCGCTATGTGGATTGGCATAATTAGCCTGTTTCCTGAAATGTTCCGCGCAATTACCGATTACGGGGTAACTGGCCGGGCAGTAAAAAATGGCCTGCTGAGCATCGAAAGCTGGAGTCCTCGCGACTTCGCTCATGACCGGCACCGTACCGTGGACGATCGTCCTTACGGCGGCGGACCGGGGATGCTAATGATGGTGCAACCTTTACGGGATGCTATTCATGCAGCAAAAGCCGCGGCAGGTGAAGGCGCGAAGGTGATTTATCTGTCACCTCAGGGACGCAAGCTTGATCAAGCGGGCGTCAGCGAACTGGCAACGAATCAGAAACTGATTCTGGTGTGCGGTCGCTACGAAGGGATAGACGAGCGCGTAATCCAAACCGAAATTGACGAAGAATGGTCAATCGGCGATTACGTTCTCAGCGGTGGTGAGTTACCGGCAATGACGCTGATTGACTCCGTTTCCCGGTTCATTCCGGGAGTACTGGGCCATGAAGCTTCGGCAACGGAAGATTCCTTTGCTGATGGGTTGCTGGATTGCCCGCACTATACCCGTCCTGAAGTGTTAGAAGAGATGGAAGTACCGCCAGTATTGCTGTCGGGAAACCATGCTGAGATACGTCGCTGGCGTCTGAAGCAGTCGCTGGGCCGCACCTGGCTTAGAAGACCTGAACTTCTGGAAAACCTGGCTCTGACTGAAGAGCAAGCAAAGTTGCTGGCGCAGTTCAAAAGCGAACACGCGCAACAGCAGCATAAACATGATGGGCAGGCGTGAGCCCCCAATATCAGTTTACCCAGGATAAGAGATTAAATTATGAGCAACATTATTAAGCAACTTGAACAAGAACAGATGAAGCAGGACGTACCTTCCTTCCGTCCGGGTGATACCGTGGAAGTGAAAGTATGGGTTGTTGAAGGTTCCAAAAAACGTCTGCAGGCATTCGAGGGCGTGGTTATCGCTATTCGTAACCGCGGTCTGCACTCTGCATTCACTGTTCGCAAAATTTCCAACGGCGAAGGCGTTGAGCGTGTCTTCCAGACTCACTCTCCGGTAGTTGACAGCATTGCTGTTAAACGTCGTGGTGCTGTACGTAAAGCTAAACTGTACTACCTGCGTGAGCGTACTGGTAAGTCTGCTCGTATCAAAGAGCGTCTTAACTAAGATTCGCTTTCGCGACATCCTGACAGAAGGGCTGGCCAGATGGCTGGCCCTTTTTTTATCTTTGTTGTAACCATCGTGATGTAAATCATTTACAATACGCCCTCTATTCGGAGGGGCGGTGGTCAGCAACAGTTTCCAGCAAACGACACCTAAACGGCGAGCCGCCTGGCTGGCACTGTTGGCGATCCTGTTGATCGTCGTGGCCCCCCTGATCTCCATCTCCCTGCAAAAAGACCCCATGAGCGCCATGCCCGGCATGCACCACGCCATGATGATGGACAGCTCGTCCGCGAGCATGGCGCAAATGCCCGACCACGAGATGGCGATGATGCATAGCACAGACGGCGCCACGCATACCGGACACGAACTGCCGCTGGACCATGCCGAAGCGTGTGGCTATTGCGTGCTGTTAGCCCATGTCCCGGGGCTGCTTTTCGCGCTGGCGCTGTTCGTCGCCATGCTCCTGCGGCGTATTCGCCTGCCGGTTTCTCGCCCGGTATTAAAACACTGGCACTACTTCCCCTGGCTCTACCCTGAAACCCGCGCCCCGCCGCGGCTGTCTGCTTTTTCCCTTTAATAAAAATCAATCTGCGCACGGCGCAATAACCTCTTTTGCTTTAAAAAAGGAAGAGTATGACAACCTGCACCTCGCGCGCGGCATGGTTAAACCTGCTGCGTCGCCTCCATTTCTACATCGGACTGTTTATCGGACCGTTTATCTTTGTCGCTGCCCTGACCGGCACGCTGTACGTGGCGACGCCGCAGCTGGAAAACTGGCTCTATCACAACGCGCTGCATGGCCTTGCCGACGGGACCCCGCAGCCGCTCAGCGCCCAGATTGCAGTGGCGGAAGAAGCGACCCAGGGTAATCTGCGTCTGCTGGCGGTGCGGCCGGCCCCCGCGATGGGGGAGACCACCCGGATTATGTTTGTTGACCCGAGCCTGGGCGAGTCAGAATCCCGGGCCATTTTCGTCGATCCGATCTCGCTACGGGTGAAGGGCGATATGACGGTCTACGGTACCAGCGGCATCCTGCCGCTGCGCCAGTGGATTGATTATGCGCATCGTTCGCTACTGCTGGGCGACAGCGGGAGGTTATACAGCGAACTGGCTGCCTCATGGATGTGGGTTGCCGCGCTGGGTGGTATTGCCCTGTGGGCGATGACACGTCCAAAACGGCGGATCAATAACGTCCTGCAGAATCATCGTCGGTTGCACGTGACGCTGGGCTGGGGCTTACTGCTGGGCATGCTGCTCTTCTCCGCCACCGGCCTGACCTGGTCGCAATGGGCTGGCGGTAATGTGGATAAAATGCGGGCGGCTTTCGGCTGGTGGACGCCGCAGGTGAATACCCTGCTGCACGGTGAGGCGCCGATGGCGCACGATCCCCACGCCGGGCATCATATGGACGGGATGGCCATGCAGCATCAGTCAGTGCTGCAGCCAGCGCAGTTTGACCTGGTGCTGGCGGTGGCCCGTCAGACGGGGCTGAACGCCAGCCGGCTGGAGATCCGTCCGCCGGTTTCGAAGGAACGTGCCTGGACGGTAAATGAGATCGACCGCCGCTGGCCGACGCAGGTGGACGCGGTGGCGATCGATGGCGCCACGATGCAGGTGGTGGATCGCACCCGGTTCGCCGACTTCCCGCTGATGGCGAAGCTCACCCGCTGGGGCGTCGATTTCCACATGGGGGTCCTCTTTGGTCTGGTGAATCAGTTGCTGCTGGTAGGGTTCGGCTGCGCGCTGTGCGTCACCATCGGCGTGGGCTACCGGCTGTGGTGGATCCGCCGTCCGCCTCAGGCGGTCTGGGATCCGGCGCATTCGCTGCTGCAGGCATGGCTGTCGCTCGCCTGGCCTGCCCGTGGGCTGGTACTGGGGATAGCGTTAGCCCTGGGTCTGGCCATGCCATTGATGGGGGCAAGTCTGGTGCTGTTCATTGCCGTTGACTACCTGCGCTGGCGCGCGGCAACGGCAATGAGGATGGCGAAGTCCAGCGATTAAGCGAAGGCTTACGGCGTGCTGATGACCACCGTGACCCGGCGGTTTTCAGCGCGCCCGGCCGCCGTGTCGTTGCTGGCGATCGGGTATTTCTTGCCAAGGCCGCGGGTGACTAAATGACTGCGCGGGACATGGGCGCCTTCCGCCCAGGCATCGGCTACGCTATTGGCGCGCTTAAGCGACAGGGCTTCGTTATAGCTATCCTCACCGTAATTATCGGTGTGGCCTTCAAGGCGGCTATGGGTGATCCCGGTCGCCGCCAGCCGCGAGGCCATCGTGGTGATCTGCTGGCGGCTGTCGGGACGTAGTCGGTAGTCATTCTTGTCAAACAGGATGCTATCGGATAAGCCCAGGGACCAATCGCCATTGCTTTCAGTGAAGCCGTAAGATTTCATCGCCGCCACCTGCTCGGGGGTAAATTTTCCCTGAGGAGCCTGGCAACCTGTCAAAAGCGCCGCCGCCATCAGGGCGGGGACGAAATATTTTCTGAGCATAATGAGTCCTTTATTATTTCAGCGTCTGCTGGATACGTTGGTTTTTCATGCGATACATATTCTGATCGGCAAGTTCTTGCAGTGATTCCGCGGTGGCGTGCTCCCACGCCAGGGCATAACCGACGCTCAGCGAGAGCGTGGCGCTATGGCCATTGTGCAGGTTGAATGGCGGAAGAAATTGTTCCGACAGCGCCTGGCACAGAGCCTGCACTTCGGCTTCCGAGCGCACCTCACGCAGCAGAACGGCAAACTCATCGCCGCCGAGACGCCATGCCAGATGGCGTTTTCCGGCGAAGGCCATCAGGCGGCTGGCGACCTCCGTCAGCACTTTATCGCCTGCCGCGTGCCCCCAGTTGTCATTGATCAGCTTGAAGTTATCGCCGTCAAGAAACAGTAATGCCGAGGTCTGGTGATCCACCTCGTTCTTCATCAGTTCGGCGAGCGCGTTGCGAAAGGCGGCGCGGTTAGCCAGGCCGGTCAGCGGGTCATGAAGCGAGCTACGCAACAGCTGGGCATTCTTGGCCTGCAGCTGGCGCTGCCAGTCCTCCATCTCCCCCAGCAGGCTGTTAAAGTCCTGGGCGAAAAGATGGAATTCCTCAATACGCTCCTCGGGCACCCGACGTGAGAAATGACGGTTTTCACGAATATCGTGCACAACCTCGGTAATGCTCTGCAGGGCGGTGACGATCCCCCGGTGCAGGGAGTGGGTCAGCAGCAGGGCGATGAATGAGGCGAGCAGAATGCTGCCGGTCAGTACCAGAATCGAGATACCGAGAAAGTGGCTGATCAGTTCATCAAGCGCGGTCAGTCGCAGCTCGCCGATTTGTTTGCCCTGGTGCCAGATGGGCTGCACCGTGGGCTCCGGAAACAGCCATTGACTGATAAGGCCGCTCACTTGTTCTTTGTTGGCCAGCGGTTCATGGCGCCATGCGGCGAAGTGCTGCTTCTGGCCGTTGAGCACAATCGCCTGGGAAATCTGCCCTTGCTTCCCCAGTGAAGCAAGGGTCTCCTCCGCCGCTGCGCTATCGCCAAACACCAGGGCGGCTTCGAGGCTGCGACCCATGGTCGCGGCAGTGAGCTCTAGATTTTTCTGCGCGTACTGCTTGAGCGTGAAGATTGAGGCTGTGCTTAGCAGCAGCCAGACCAGCGTCATGGAGATCACCACGCTTATCACGCTAATTCGACGAAGCGCGCGTTTAAATGTCGGGCGCGCGGTCTGTGAAAAGTCCTTATTCATGTGGTTTTTTCCGGGCAAGCATCAGGACGTCCGGGTTAACCCGGACCCCGCTGTGCGTCAGAACGTCCAGATTAACGGAGAAGCGGACCCTGTCGTCGTTGATGATCAGGCAAAACGCGCTACCAATGGAGCAATCCGTATTTTGTTCTGCGATGAGTAAAAGCGGCTTCGGGCCATAGCGGCGAGTTAATTCCGACTGTTGGGTCGGCGATTCGCTGCCAAAATAAAAACCATCGCAGGTTGTTTTTAACGCTTCTTCACTATTACGTACTATCACCGGTTGATAGGGCAAGGCATCCGGATCTTCATGAGCCAGGCTATGGGTGAAGCGTGATGAGGCAAAAATGCACAGCTTCGGCGCCCCTGTTAATGCCGGCCAACGGGTGTAGGTCACGATCCCGGAAACAATAGCGCGAACATGTTCTGAAGGTCCGGCAGCAAAAACAGGAGATACCGCGATGAGAAAAAATACAGTCAATAAAAGACGGTGTAATACTGTCATTAACGCTTCCGTCAAATTCGCCATAGCGCGGGAAAAGCCGCTGCCGATGCCCGGCGCAGAATACCACTGTTAACAAAACCCGTCATTACATGCGCCCTTTGCTTTGGGACAAATCTCACCAGGATTTTTCGTAATCGCGATCGCGATAGCGCGCAAGTTTGCTGTGAATTTTGGTTGTGTAAACATTTTAGTACATATTTTGTCGAGTTAAGTGGCAATTAATTTGCCGGTGTAAATTAAAATTTACGGAATATGGATTGAATTCTTTACTTTGTGTGGTATCGTTACGCCATGCCCGCTGAGGCACCCTTTATCGCAAACGAGCTACACAGGATCGCAATCATGCAAAAAGACGCGCTGAATAACGTACATATTACCGACGAACAGGTGTTAATGACCCCGGAGCAACTGAAGGCGGAATTCCCGCTAAGCGTTGAACAGGAAGCGCAGATTGCGCATGCCCGTGAGACTATCTCCGATATTATCGCCGGCCGCGATCCGCGCCTGCTGGTGGTTTGCGGCCCTTGCTCGATCCACGATCCGGAAGCCGCGATTGAATATGCTCGTCGATTTAAAGCTCTTGCCGCAGAGGTCAGCGATAGCCTCTACCTGGTGATGCGCGTCTACTTTGAAAAACCCCGTACCACTGTCGGCTGGAAGGGGCTGATTAACGATCCGCACATGGATGGTTCGTTTGATGTTGAAGGCGGCCTGAAGATTGCGCGTCGTCTGCTGGTCGAGCTCGTCAATATGGGACTGCCGCTGGCGACGGAAGCGCTGGATCCGAACAGCCCGCAATACCTTGGCGATCTGTTCAGCTGGTCTGCTATCGGCGCACGTACCACGGAATCACAAACGCACCGCGAAATGGCCTCTGGCCTGTCGATGCCGGTCGGCTTTAAAAACGGTACCGACGGTAGTCTGGCGACGGCCATCAACGCCATGCGCGCCGCGGCGATGCCGCATCGTTTCGTCGGCATCAACCAGGCCGGGCAGGTCTGCCTGCTGCAAACGCAGGGTAATCCGAACGGCCATGTGATCCTGCGCGGCGGTAAGGCGCCGAACTACGGTCCGGAAGATGTGGCGAAATGCGAAAAAGAGATGGCGCAGGCGGGACTGAAACCGTCGCTGATGGTAGATTGCAGTCATGGGAACTCCAATAAAGATTTCCGCCGCCAGCCAGCCGTGGCTGAATCCGTTGTCGCACAGATCAAAGATGGCAACCGCTCCATTATCGGCCTGATGATCGAGAGTAATATCCACGAAGGCAATCAGTCCTCTGAACAGCCGCGTGAGACGATGAAATACGGCGTTTCGGTGACGGATGCCTGCATCAGCTGGGAAACCACCGATGCGCTGCTGCGTGAACTGGATAAGGATCTCCGCGGCCATCTGGCGGCCCGTTTGGTGTAAGAGGAAAGTATGGTTGCTGAACTGACCGCGTTACGCGATCAAATTGATGAAGTGGATAAAGCGTTGCTTAGCCTGCTGGCTAAGCGTCTGGAACTGGTGGCCGAAGTCGGCGAGGTGAAGAGCCAGTATGGTCTGCCGATTTACGTCCCGGAGCGCGAGGCGGCGATGCTCGCCTCCCGGCGTGAAGAGGCGGCTGCGCTCGGCGTACCGCCGGATCTGATCGAGGATGTTCTGCGTCGCGTGATGCGGGAATCCTATTCCAGCGAAAACGACAAAGGCTTCAAAACCCTGCACCCGAATCTGCGGCCGGTGGTCATCGTCGGCGGCGGCGGGCAGATGGGGCGTCTGTTTGAGAAGATGTTAACGCTGTCCGGCTACCAGGTGCGTATTCTGGAAAAAGACGATTGGGCCCGGGCGGCGGATATCGTCGCCGATGCCGGCATGGTCATCGTCAGCGTACCGATTCACACCACCGTGGAGACGATCGGCAGGCTGCCGCCGCTGCCGGCGGATTGCATTCTGGTTGACCTTGCCTCGGTGAAAGCGGAGCCGCTGCAGGCGATGCTGGCAGCGCATCAGGGCCCGGTTCTTGGCCTGCACCCGATGTTCGGTCCGGACAGCGGCAGCCTGGCGAAGCAGGTGGTGGTCTATTGTGATGGCCGCCAGCCGGAGGCCTATCAGTGGTTCCTCGAACAAATTCAGGTTTGGGGCGCGCGGCTGCACCGCATCAGCGCCGTTGAGCACGATCAGAACATGGCGTTTATTCAGGCGCTGCGCCACTTTGCCACCTTCGCCTATGGTCTGCACCTGGCAGAAGAGAATGTGCGTCTTGAGCAACTGCTGGCGCTTTCGTCACCTATTTACCGGCTGGAGCTGGCGATGGTGGGGCGCCTGTTTGCCCAGGATCCGCAGCTGTACGCCGACATTATTATGTCATCGGAAAATAACCTGGCGCTGATTAAGCGCTATTACCAGCGTTTCGGCGAAGCGATTGGCCTGCTGGAGCAGGGCGATAAGCAGGCGTTTATCGACAGCTTCCGTAAAGTCGAACATTGGTTTGGCGATTACGCTCAGCGTTTCCAGAGCGAGAGCCGCACGCTACTGCGTCAGGCGAACGATAATCGGCAGTAAAGCGAAAAAGATGTATACAATAAAGCCAGCGACCGCTGGCTTTTTTTATAGGGATGACAACGATGGCTGAACCACAACCGCTGTTTGACTACACCGGATACCTGCCGGAATGCCCGACCTGGAGCGAGGCTGAACAGGCCCTCTACTGGGCCGATATCATGGAGTGTGAAATCCACCGCTACGATACCCGCAGCGGCGAACACCAGGTGCTGCAGTTTCCGGAGGAGGTCGGCTGTTTCTCCCTGCGTGAGAAGGGCGGATTTATCGTTGCATTACGCAGTGGCATCTGGCTGACCGACGCCCACGGCCTGCTGCGGCGGAAAGTCTGTGATAATCCGAGCAATCCGGAGCTGGCGCGGTTTAACGATGGTGGGACCGATCGCGAGGGGCGTTTTTATGCCGGCACCTTCTGGGGGCCGGGGGATTACAACGGCGCGCTGCTGATGCGAGTCGATAATGACCTGAAGCCGAAAGTGATCCAGTGTGATATCCATGGCGCCAACGGTCTGGCGTTTAGCGCCGACCAGCGCTGGATGTATACCTCTGATACGCCGAACGCCGTGATCTACCGTACGCCGCTGGATGAACAGGGTGAGCCTGGACGACGCGAGGTGTTTCGCCGTTTCCAGCCGGGCGAAGGCATCCCTGACGGGGCGGCGATCGATGTGGAGGGCTGTTACTGGAGCGCGATGTTTGACGGCTGGCGGATTGCTCGTTTCTCGCCGCAGGGCGAGGAGCTGGAGACTTACCCGATGCCGGTTCGTTGTCCGACAATGGTCTGCTTCGGTGGGGCGGATATGAAAACGCTCTATATCACCACAACCCGGGAAAACATGGAGGACGATGAGCTGGCGAAGTACCCGCTGTCAGGCGCCATCTTCACCCTGCCGGTTGCGGTGGCAGGGATGAAGAAATTACCGTTCCGCGAACGTTAAACCGGATCCACTGGCACCACGTTTTCGCTGGGGTAGCAACCGAGGACCTTCATGGAGCGGGTGATTTCCGCCAGCTCCTTTAATGCCTTGCGCATGGGCAGCGAGTCCAGGTTGGCCTGAATATCGAGATAAAACATCTCTTCCCAGGGATTGCCGTGGATCGGGCGAGATTCCAGTTTGGTCATGATCAGATTGTGGTTGCGCAGCACCAGCAGGGCTTCCACCAGGGCGCCCGCCTGCTGACCGGTCGCCATTAACAGCGTGGTCTTGGCCGGAACCTGATCGGAGACGTTCACCGCTTTGCGCGCCAGGACGAGGAAGCGCGTGATGTTCTGCGTCTGGTTGGCCTGGCAGTGCTCCAGCACCTGCAGGCTATACAGGGCGCCACCCGCTTCGCTGCCCAGTGCCGCAACGGCCGGGGAGTTCGCCTGCGCCACTTTTTCCATTGCCGCCGAGGTGCTCTCGGTATATTCAATCTTCCAGTGCGGGTAGCGGCTCAGATACTGGCTGCACTGCTGGAACGGCTGCGGATGGCTGTAGACGGTCTGAATTTTATCGGCATCCGTCGAGGTGCTAACCAGCACGCAATGATCGATAGGGATCGTCAGCTCGCCAACGATCGACAGGCTGGTGTGCTGCAGCAGATCGTAGACGTCGTTGATCCCGCCAGAGCTGGTGTTTTCAATCGGCACCACGGCGTAATCGGCCTGGCCGGTCTCTACCTGATTAAAAATATCGGCGAACTTCGCGCAGCCGCTCTCAATAAACTGCTCAAAATGGCGAGCGGCGTACTGACGCGCCGCCAGATGCGAATAAGAGCCTTTAGGGCCAAGGAAGGCCACGCGGGCCGAATGCGGATTAATTTTATTCAGATGCTGCTGCAGCAGGGTTTGTTGGGTCAGGACGGAGTCTTCGATGATCAGCTGGAACAGGCGGGTGATGTAGTGCGCATCCAGATTATGGCGCTTGCCGATGGTCATCAGACGCTCCAGCAGATCGCGTTCGCGGTCAATATCACGCACTGGACGGTGGGAGGCCAGTTTGGCTTTACCAACCTCAACAGCCAGCCCGCGGCGCTCCGCCAGCAGAGCAAGCAGTTTCTCGTCCAGTGCGCTTATCTTATCGCGCAGCGCCAGTAATGGGTTTTCCTCGGTCATAGATGTTGCCTTTGTTGTTATCAAATAAAAAAGGCCTCCCGGGTGGGAGGCCTTATTGTTCGTCTTCGCATTCTTTCTTATACGACGAATTGCCTCCCGGTCAGGGGAAGGTAAAAAAGAATGCGAAGAAGAACGGGACACGTTTCATGGTAAATTCCTTGAGGTAGTGGGGATTACAGTACCTGTACTGTTTTCACTCTGTCAATAAAAAACGCGCCCGAAGGCGCGTGGCATGACACAACTTAAGTTAAGGATTACTCTTCTTCTTCCACAAAGCCTGCCTCTTTCACCGATGTTGCGGCGCGGCGGGCTTCCCCTTTGTGTTGCACTTTATTCAGCTGCCGTTCCAGCTTGTTGATCAATTCGTTAATGGCGGCGTACATATCTTCATGACGCGCACTGGCAACCAGATGACCGTTTGGCGTATTGATGGTTGCATCAGCGATAAAACCCTGCGGCTCCTTAGACAGAATGATGTGCGGGTTGATTAAATGAGTTTGCCACTTATCCAGTTTGGCGAGACGGTCTGCGACATGCTGGCGGATTGCCGGAGTAATTTCCATTTGTTTACTGGTAATGTTCATTGTCATAAATTTTACCTCTTGTCTTTCCCGTCTTGGTGAATCCAGCATACCTTTCCCAATGTCAAAAAGCGTGATCTAAATCACATTTTATTGTCACTTTTTGTCAACGAATTCATTTTGTGAGACAGGGCAGGAAGAAGTGAGATTTTACTTGTCGAACCCGGTAAAGCAGGCCATATTTGATGAGTTAACCCGGCGCTAAACCGCTTCAGCTTGACGGGATAAAGTATAAAAAAACGGCAGCCACTGGCTGCCGTTTGCGATCCATGAATCAGACTCAGGTGTTCTTGCTGTTCGCGGCGATTATCTTCGCGACTTTGTCCGCCTGGGCGTTCATTTGCATCTGACGATAGGCGTTTTCCATCTTCGGCAGGGCATCGCGGGTGGCCTGGGTATCCGGATAGTTACGCATCATACCTTCCACGCGGTTCACGACGGCAACCCATGCGCCACGGTCGGTGTAGTAATCCACGACCGACAGCTCATATTTGGCCAGGCGATCTTTCAGGAACACCATACGTTTATAGGCGTCAGTGGCGTACTGGCTGTTCGGGTAACCACGCACCAGTTTGGAGAAGTCATTGAAGGCATCGCGCGCGTGCTGTGGATCGCGGTCAGAGCGATCGACACCAAAGAAGCCCTGCAGGGCGCTGTCATCCAGGGCCATGTTGGTCAGGCCGCGCATATAGATGACGTAATCGATATTCGGGTGGGTGGGGTTCAAACGCATGAAGCGATCGATGGCCGCCTGAGCCAGCGGCAGATCGGCGTTTTTGTAATACGCGTAAATCAGATCCAGCTGTACCTGTTGGGAATAAGGGCCGAATGGATAACGGTTATCCAACGCTTCCAGTTGCGTTATCGCCTGTTTCCAGTTACCGTCCTGCAGTTTTTGCTGGGCGGTCGCGTAGATTTCATTCGGCGGATTATCAGGCACCTCTTCCTTAGAGCCGGAGCAACCCACCAAAGCCAGGCTCAGTGTGGCGGCTGCCACCAGGTATTTCATGCGCGTCATGACGTTTTGACTTCCTCAAAATGTTTATGCGGGAGAATCTCTGTTCCTGCTCCCGATTAAGACCAGCTACAATAGCACACTATATTAAACGGCAAAGCCGTAAAACCCAACGTTAAACGAAGAAGCTGTATATGGCACAACGAGTACAACTCACCGCAACGGTGACCGAAAATCAACTCGGTCAACGCTTAGATCAGGCTTTGGCCGAATTGTTCCCTGATTATTCGCGATCGCGGATAAAAGAATGGATCCTGGACCAACGCGTATTAGTCAATGGCAGCATTGGCGATAAGCCGAAAGAAAAAGTGCTGGGGGGAGAGCACATCGCTATCGATGTCGAAATCGAAGAAGAGGCGCGCTTCCAGCCGCAGGATATTCCGCTCAATATCGTTTACGAAGATGATGACATCCTCGTGATTAACAAACCGCGCGATCTGGTTGTGCATCCTGGCGCGGGCAACCCTGACGGTACTGTGCTGAATGCGCTGCTGCACTACTATCCGCCGATTGCCGATGTGCCGCGCGCGGGGATCGTGCACCGTCTGGATAAAGACACCACCGGTCTGATGGTGGTGGCGAAAACCATTCCGGCACAAACCCGGCTGGTGGAGTCGCTGCAGCTGCGCGAGATCACTCGCGAGTATGAAGCGGTGGCCATCGGCCACATGACTTCCGGTGGCACAGTGGAAGAGCCGATCAGTCGTCATCCGACAAAACGTACCCATATGGCGGTGCATCCGATGGGCAAACCGGCGGTGACCCACTACCGGATTATGGAACATTTCCGCATCCATACGCGCCTGCGCCTGCGCCTGGAAACCGGTCGTACGCATCAGATCCGTGTGCATATGTCGCATATCACCCATCCGCTGGTGGGTGACCAGGTGTATGGCGGCCGGCCGCGTCCGCCGAAGGGCGCGTCGGAGGAGTTCATCACCGAGCTGCGTAAATTCGACCGTCAGGCGCTGCACGCCACCATGTTGCGTCTGTATCACCCGATCACCGGCATTGAAATGGAGTGGCACGCGCCCATCCCACAGGATATGGTCGAGCTCATCGAGGCGATGCGTGCCGATTTTGAAGCCCATAAGGACGATATTGACTGGTTATGACTAAACTGATTGTACCGCAGTGGCCGATGCCCCGCAGCGTGGCGGCCTGTAGTTCGACCCGCATTGGCGGCGTGAGTCTGCCGCCCTATGACTCGCTCAACCTGGGCGCCCATTGCGGAGACAATCTGCAGCATGTTGAAGAAAACCGGCGGCGGATGTTTGCTGCCGGTGGCTTGCCGTCTTACCCGGTTTGGCTGGAGCAGGTTCATGGCACCGATGTTCTGACGCTGGACGGCGGACCCTATCCATCGAAACGCGCAGATGCTTCTTATAGTCGTACGCCAGGCACCGTCTGTGCGGTGATGACCGCCGACTGCCTGCCGGTCCTGTTCTGTAACCGCGACGGCACCGAAGTCGCCGCGGCGCATGCTGGATGGCGCGGCTTATGCGAAGGGGTTCTGGAAGAGACGGTTGCCCGTTTCGCCGATAAAGCCGAAAACATGATGGCGTGGCTGGGCCCGGCCATTGGTCCGCAGGCATTTGAGGTGGGGCCGGAAGTCCGGGATGCCTTTATGGCGAAAGACGAGAACGCGCACCGGGCTTTTCGTCCGGCAGGCGAGAAATATTTTGCTGATATCTATCAACTGGCTCGGCAGCGTCTGGCAAACGTCGGCGTTGAGCAGATTTTCGGCGGCGATCGCTGCACGCTAAGCGAAAAGGATGATTTTTTCTCTTACCGGCGCGACAAGACCACCGGTCGTATGGCAAGTTTCATTTGGCTGATATAACCTAGAGAATCAAGACGATCCAGAAGGCAAACTTATTTTTCGCATAGTTCAGGTCTTTAACCTTGAATAATTGAGGGATGACCTCATTTAATCTCCAGTAGCAAATTTGACCTGTTTATGGGAGGAGTTATGCGTCTGGATCGTCTTACCAATAAATTCCAGCTTGCTCTTGCCGATGCCCAGTCACTCGCACTCGGGCACGACAACCAATTCATCGAACCTCTTCATTTAATGAGCGCCTTACTGAATCAGGAAGGGGGATCGGTACGTCCTTTATTAACCTCGGCGGGCGTCAATGCCGGGAAACTACGCACTGACATCGAGCAGGCCTTGAGCCGTTTACCGCAGGTGGAAGGCACCGGCGGCGATGTACAACCTTCTCAGGATTTAGTGCGGATCCTGAACCTTTGCGACAAGCTGGCGCAAAAGAAAAAGGACAACTTTATTTCGTCGGAACTGTTCGTTCTGGCGGCGCTTGAATCGCGCGGTACGCTGACCGACCTTTTAAAATCTGCCGGAGCAACAACCGCCAACGTGACTCAGGCGATTGAACAAATGCGCGGAGGTGAAAGCGTGAACGATCAGGGTGCCGAAGACCAACGTCAGGCATTGAAGAAATTTACCGTCGATCTGACCGAGCGAGCCGAGCAGGGCAAGCTGGATCCGGTGATCGGCCGTGATGAAGAGATTCGCCGTACCATCCAGGTACTGCAGCGTCGTACCAAAAACAACCCGGTACTGATTGGTGAACCCGGGGTGGGTAAAACGGCAATCGTCGAAGGACTGGCGCAGCGTATCGTCAACGGCGAAGTACCAGAAGGGTTGAAAGGCCGTCGGGTATTGGCGCTGGATATGGGGGCGCTGGTGGCCGGGGCGAAATACCGCGGTGAGTTTGAAGAGCGTCTGAAAGGCGTGCTGACTGACCTGTCAAAACAGGAAGGCAACGTCATTCTGTTTATCGACGAACTGCATACCATGGTGGGCGCTGGTAAAGCCGACGGCGCGATGGATGCGGGTAACATGCTGAAGCCGGCGCTGGCGCGTGGTGAACTGCACTGCGTCGGGGCGACAACGCTTGATGAATACCGTCAGTACATCGAAAAAGACGCCGCGCTGGAACGTCGCTTCCAGAAAGTGTTCGTCGCCGAGCCGACGGTAGAAGATACCATCGCTATTCTGCGTGGCCTGAAAGAACGTTACGAGCTGCACCACCACGTGCAGATCACTGACCCGGCGATTGTCGCGGCGGCGACCTTGTCGCATCGCTATATTGCCGACCGTCAGCTGCCGGATAAAGCCATCGACCTTATCGATGAGGCGGCGTCCAGCATTCGTATGCAGATCGACTCCAAGCCGGAAGAGCTGGACCGTCTCGATAGACGTATTATCCAGCTGAAACTGGAACAGCAGGCGCTGAAGAAAGAGTCTGATGAAGCGAGCCTGAAACGTCTCGATATGCTCAACGAGGAGCTGGCGGATAAAGAGCGTCAGTACTCGGTACTGGAAGAAGAGTGGAAAGCGGAAAAAGCCTCTCTCTCCGGCACCCAGACTATTAAAGCCGAGCTGGAACAGGCGAAAATCGCTATCGAACAGGCGCGTCGCGTCGGCGATCTGGCGCGGATGTCCGAGCTGCAGTACGGCAAAATTCCGGAACTGGAGAAACAGCTGGCGGCTGCCACTCAGTCCGAAGGGAAAACCATGCGTCTGCTGCGTAATAAAGTGACGGATGCTGAGATCGCCGAAGTGCTGGCCCGCTGGACCGGTATCCCTGTCTCCCGGATGATGGAAAGCGAGCGCGACAAACTGCTGCGTATGGAGCAGGAGCTGCATCATCGGGTGATTGGCCAGGATGAGGCGGTTGAAGCGGTATCGAACGCCATTCGCCGTAGCCGCGCTGGGCTATCCGATCCGAACCGGCCGATTGGTTCGTTCCTGTTCCTCGGTCCAACCGGGGTCGGTAAAACCGAGCTGTGTAAAACGCTGGCTAACTTTATGTTCGACAGCGACGACGCGATGGTGCGTATCGATATGTCCGAGTTTATGGAGAAACACTCCGTCTCGCGTCTGGTCGGTGCGCCTCCGGGATACGTCGGCTATGAAGAGGGTGGTTACCTGACCGAGGCGGTGCGTCGTCGTCCTTATTCCGTCATTCTGCTGGATGAAGTGGAAAAAGCGCACCCGGATGTGTTCAACATTCTGCTGCAGGTACTCGACGACGGGCGTCTGACCGACGGGCAGGGGAGAACGGTCGACTTCCGTAATACGGTGGTCATCATGACCTCGAACCTCGGTTCCGATCTGATTCAGGAACGGTTTGGCGAACTGGACTACGGTCATATGAAGGATCTGGTACTGGGAGTGGTAAGCCAGAACTTCCGTCCGGAGTTTATTAACCGTATCGACGAAGTGGTGGTCTTCCATCCTCTGGGTGAGAAACACATTGCTTCTATTGCCCAGATCCAGCTGCAGCGTTTGTATAAACGCCTGGAAGAGCGTGGGTATGAAGTGCGGATGTCCGATGAGGCGCTGAAGTTGCTGAGCGCCAACGGTTACGATCCGGTATACGGCGCGCGGCCACTGAAACGCGCTATTCAGCAGCAGATTGAGAACCCGTTAGCCCAGCAGATCCTTTCCGGTGAGCTGGTTCCGGGGAAAGCTGTCGAGCTGGTGGTGAAAGACGACCGTATTGTGGCAGTGCAGTAAATCACAAAACGACAAAAACGGGCCCAACGGGCTCGTTTTTGTTTAAAAACCAGGCAAGAATTAAAGCTCAACACCTGGTTTGGTTGAAAAGTGAGCGGTTGAATTCTTTTTTTGAATTTATCCTTGTCACTTCAGAATTACTCCCTATAATGCGCCTCCACTGACACGGAACAACGGCAAACAAGCCGCCGGGTCAGGAGGATTTCGGCGATGAAGTTCAACGCTGAAAACCGACAGAGAAAAGCAAAATAAGCGCTTGACTCTGAATGAGGAAAACGTATTATACGGGACCTCGCGACAGAGCGCTAAAGCGCGTCGCAACTGCTCTTTAACAATTTATCAGACAATCTGTGTGGGCACTCAAAGTGACATGGATTCTTAATGTCTTCGGACAAAAAATGAATACCAAGTCTCTGAGTGAACATACGTAATTCATTACGAAGTTTAATTCACGAGCATCAAACTTAAATTGAAGAGTTTGATCATGGCTCAGATTGAACGCTGGCGGCAGGCCTAACACATGCAAGTCGAGCGGTAGCACAGAGAGCTTGCTCTCGGGTGACGAGCGGCGGACGGGTGAGTAATGTCTGGGAAACTGCCTGATGGAGGGGGATAACTACTGGAAACGGTAGCTAATACCGCATAACGTCGCAAGACCAAAGTGGGGGACCTTCGGGCCTCATGCCATCAGATGTGCCCAGATGGGATTAGCTGGTAGGTGGGGTAACGGCTCACCTAGGCGACGATCCCTAGCTGGTCTGAGAGGATGACCAGCCACACTGGAACTGAGACACGGTCCAGACTCCTACGGGAGGCAGCAGTGGGGAATATTGCACAATGGGCGCAAGCCTGATGCAGCCATGCCGCGTGTGTGAAGAAGGCCTTCGGGTTGTAAAGCACTTTCAGCGGGGAGGAAGGCGGTGAGGTTAATAACCTCACCGATTGACGTTACCCGCAGAAGAAGCACCGGCTAACTCCGTGCCAGCAGCCGCGGTAATACGGAGGGTGCAAGCGTTAATCGGAATTACTGGGCGTAAAGCGCACGCAGGCGGTCTGTCAAGTCGGATGTGAAATCCCCGGGCTCAACCTGGGAACTGCATTCGAAACTGGCAGGCTAGAGTCTTGTAGAGGGGGGTAGAATTCCAGGTGTAGCGGTGAAATGCGTAGAGATCTGGAGGAATACCGGTGGCGAAGGCGGCCCCCTGGACAAAGACTGACGCTCAGGTGCGAAAGCGTGGGGAGCAAACAGGATTAGATACCCTGGTAGTCCACGCTGTAAACGATGTCGATTTGGAGGTTGTGCCCTTGAGGCGTGGCTTCCGGAGCTAACGCGTTAAATCGACCGCCTGGGGAGTACGGCCGCAAGGTTAAAACTCAAATGAATTGACGGGGGCCCGCACAAGCGGTGGAGCATGTGGTTTAATTCGATGCAACGCGAAGAACCTTACCTGGTCTTGACATCCACAGAACTTTCCAGAGATGGATTGGTGCCTTCGGGAACTGTGAGACAGGTGCTGCATGGCTGTCGTCAGCTCGTGTTGTGAAATGTTGGGTTAAGTCCCGCAACGAGCGCAACCCTTATCCTTTGTTGCCAGCGGTCCGGCCGGGAACTCAAAGGAGACTGCCAGTGATAAACTGGAGGAAGGTGGGGATGACGTCAAGTCATCATGGCCCTTACGACCAGGGCTACACACGTGCTACAATGGCATATACAAAGAGAAGCGACCTCGCGAGAGCAAGCGGACCTCATAAAGTATGTCGTAGTCCGGATTGGAGTCTGCAACTCGACTCCATGAAGTCGGAATCGCTAGTAATCGTAGATCAGAATGCTACGGTGAATACGTTCCCGGGCCTTGTACACACCGCCCGTCACACCATGGGAGTGGGTTGCAAAAGAAGTAGGTAGCTTAACCTTCGGGAGGGCGCTTACCACTTTGTGATTCATGACTGGGGTGAAGTCGTAACAAGGTAACCGTAGGGGAACCTGCGGTTGGATCACCTCCTTACCTTAAAGAACCTGCCTTTGTAGTGCTCACACAGATTGTCTGATGAAAGTAAAGAAGCAAGGCGTCTTGCGATTGAGACTTCAGTGTCCCCTTCGTCTAGAGGCCCAGGACACCGCCCTTTCACGGCGGTAACAGGGGTTCGAATCCCCTAGGGGACGCCACTTGCTGGTTCGTGAGTGAAAGACGCGTGCCGATGTATCTCAAAACTCATCTTCGGGTGATGTTTGAGATATTTGCTCTTTAAAAATCTGGATCAAGCTGAAAATTGAAACGACACACTGTTTAAGTGTGTTCGAGTCTCTCAAATTTTCGCAATCTGAAGACATCTTCGGGTTGTGAGGTTAAGCGACTAAGCGTACACGGTGGATGCCCTGGCAGTCAGAGGCGATGAAGGACGTGCTAATCTGCGAAAAGCGTCGGTAAGGTGATATGAACCGTTATAACCGGCGATGTCCGAATGGGGAAACCCAGTGCAATTCGTTGCACTATCGTTAACTGAATACATAGGTTAACGAGGCGAACCGGGGGAACTGAAACATCTAAGTACCCCGAGGAAAAGAAATCAACCGAGATTCCCCCAGTAGCGGCGAGCGAACGGGGAGCAGCCCAGAGTCTGAATCAGCTTGTGTGTTAGTGGAACGGTCTGGAAAGTCCGACGGTACAGGGTGATAGTCCCGTACACCAAAATGCACAGGTTGTGAACTCGAAGAGTAGGGCGGGACACGTGGTATCCTGTCTGAATATGGGGGGACCATCCTCCAAGGCTAAATACTCCTGACTGACCGATAGTGAACCAGTACCGTGAGGGAAAGGCGAAAAGAACCCCGGCGAGGGGAGTGAAAAAGAACCTGAAACCGTGTACGTACAAGCAGTGGGAGCACCTTCGGGTGTGACTGCGTACCTTTTGTATAATGGGTCAGCGACTTATATTCTGTAGCAAGGTTAACCGTATAGGGGAGCCGCAGGGAAACCGAGTCTTAACTGGGCGTTAAGTTGCAGGGTATAGACCCGAAACCCGGTGATCTAGCCATGGGCAGGTTGAAGGTTGGGTAACACTAACTGGAGGACCGAACCGACTAATGTTGAAAAATTAGCGGATGACTTGTGGCTGGGGGTGAAAGGCCAATCAAACCGGGAGATAGCTGGTTCTCCCCGAAAGCTATTTAGGTAGCGCCTCGTGAACTCATCTTCGGGGGTAGAGCACTGTTTCGGCTAGGGGGTCATCCCGACTTACCAACCCGATGCAAACTACGAATACCGAAGAATGTTATCACGGGAGACACACGGCGGGTGCTAACGTCCGTCGTGAAGAGGGAAACAACCCAGACCGCCAGCTAAGGTCCCAAAGTCATGGTTAAGTGGGAAACGATGTGGGAAGGCACAGACAGCCAGGATGTTGGCTTAGAAGCAGCCATCATTTAAAGAAAGCGTAATAGCTCACTGGTCGAGTCGGCCTGCGCGGAAGATGTAACGGGGCTAAACCATGCACCGAAGCTGCGGCAGCGACGCTTATGCGTTGTTGGGTAGGGGAGCGTTCTGTAAGCCTGCGAAGGTGGCCTGTGAGGGTTGCTGGAGGTATCAGAAGTGCGAATGCTGACATAAGTAACGATAAAGCGGGTGAAAAGCCCGCTCGCCGGAAGACCAAGGGTTCCTGTCCAACGTTAATCGGGGCAGGGTGAGTCGACCCCTAAGGCGAGGCCGAAAGGCGTAGTCGATGGGAAACAGGTTAATATTCCTGTACTTGGTGTTACTGCGAAGGGGGGACGGAGAAGGCTATGTTAGCCGGGCGACGGTTGTCCCGGTTTAAGCATGTAGGCGGAGGTTCCAGGTAAATCCGGTACCTTTTAACGCTGAGGTGTGATGACGAGGCACTACGGTGCTGAAGTAACAAATGCCCTGCTTCCAGGAAAAGCCTCTAAGCATCAGGTAACATTAAATCGTACCCCAAACCGACACAGGTGGTCAGGTAGAGAATACCAAGGCGCTTGAGAGAACTCGGGTGAAGGAACTAGGCAAAATGGTGCCGTAACTTCGGGAGAAGGCACGCTGGTGTGTAGGTGAAGTCCCTGCGGATGGAGCTGAGACCAGTCGAAGATACCAGCTGGCTGCAACTGTTTATTAAAAACACAGCACTGTGCAAACACGAAAGTGGACGTATACGGTGTGACGCCTGCCCGGTGCCGGAAGGTTAATTGATGGGGTTATCCGTAAGGAGAAGCTCTTGATCGAAGCCCCGGTAAACGGCGGCCGTAACTATAACGGTCCTAAGGTAGCGAAATTCCTTGTCGGGTAAGTTCCGACCTGCACGAATGGCGTAATGATGGCCAGGCTGTCTCCACCCGAGACTCAGTGAAATTGAACTCGCTGTGAAGATGCAGTGTACCCGCGGCAAGACGGAAAGACCCCGTGAACCTTTACTATAGCTTGACACTGAACATTGAGCCTTGATGTGTAGGATAGGTGGGAGGCTTTGAAGCGTGGACGCCAGTCTGCGTGGAGCCAACCTTGAAATACCACCCTTTAATGTTTGATGTTCTAACGTAGGCCCCTGACCGGGGTTGCGGACAGTGTCTGGTGGGTAGTTTGACTGGGGCGGTCTCCTCCCAAAGAGTAACGGAGGAGCACGAAGGTTAGCTAATCCTGGTCGGACATCAGGAGGTTAGTGCAATGGCATAAGCTAGCTTGACTGCGAGCGTGACGGCGCGAGCAGGTGCGAAAGCAGGTCATAGTGATCCGGTGGTTCTGAATGGAAGGGCCATCGCTCAACGGATAAAAGGTACTCCGGGGATAACAGGCTGATACCGCCCAAGAGTTCATATCGACGGCGGTGTTTGGCACCTCGATGTCGGCTCATCACATCCTGGGGCTGAAGTAGGTCCCAAGGGTATGGCTGTTCGCCATTTAAAGTGGTACGCGAGCTGGGTTTAGAACGTCGTGAGACAGTTCGGTCCCTATCTGCCGTGGGCGCTGGAGAATTGAGGGGGGCTGCTCCTAGTACGAGAGGACCGGAGTGGACGCATCACTGGTGTTCGGGTTGTCATGCCAATGGCACTGCCCGGTAGCTAAATGCGGAAGAGATAAGTGCTGAAAGCATCTAAGCACGAAACTTGCCCCGAGATGAGTTCTCCCTGAGACTTTAAGTCTCCTGAAGGAACGTTGAAGACGACGACGTTGATAGGCCGGGTGTGTAAGCGCAGCGATGCGTTGAGCTAACCGGTACTAATGAACCGTGAGGCTTAACCTTACAACGCCGAAGATGTTTTGGCGATTTGAGAGAATTTTCAGCTCTGATACAGATTAATCAATGCGTCCGTGAGACGTGTTGAAAAACAGAATTTGCCTGGCGGCGATAGCGCGGTGGTCCCACCTGACCCCATGCCGAACTCAGAAGTGAAACGCCGTAGCGCCGATGGTAGTGTGGGGTCTCCCCATGTGAGAGTAGGGAACTGCCAGGCATCAAACAAAGCAGAAAGCTCAGTCGAAAGACTGAGCTTTTTGTTTTTGCGTTTTAACAAGAACCCCGTCCCGAAAGGTGCGGGGTTTTTTGCTGTGTGGGTATGTCTCCCCGGTGGCGCTGCGCTTACCGGGGCTACGGATTCGCACCCGCCCTGCACGACCTGTAGCCCGGACAAGGTGCGCAGCACCGCCTCCGGGGAAAACCCTGCCATACCCGCCCCATTATCTTCATTCAAAGCAACATAAAACCCCGTCATGGTAATCCCTTCATCATAATCTACTTTTTCCTTGCCCCTGCGCTGGCGTTAATCGCGAAAACCACTCTTACGAAAAAAAATGTGAATACAGTCACATATAAAGATATAACAATTATATAACATTTAGTTCACTAACTAATTTGTCTACGTGACGTGGTACGCCCGACAAGACAGATTGCAGTCTTTGCTGGAGCAATATAACAATGACAGAAAGTAGCATTACCGAACGGGGCGCGCCGGATCAGGCCGATACCCGTCGTCGTATTTGGGCAATAGTTGGCGCTTCCTCGGGGAATCTGGTTGAGTGGTTTGATTTTTACGTTTATTCATTCTGCTCGCTCTATTTCGCCCATATCTTTTTTCCATCTGGCAATACCACCACCCAACTGCTGCAGACGGCAGGCGTATTTGCCGCCGGATTCCTGATGCGTCCCATCGGCGGATGGCTGTTTGGTCGAATCGCCGACCGCCGCGGACGTAAAGCCTCTATGCTTATCTCGGTGTGCATGATGTGCTTTGGCTCACTGGTGATTGCCTGTCTGCCGGGTTATGCGGTCATCGGCACCTGGGCCCCGGCGCTGCTGCTGCTGGCGCGTCTGTTCCAGGGGCTGTCTGTTGGCGGAGAATACGGCACCAGTGCGACCTATATGAGTGAAGTCGCGGTGGAAGGTAAGAAAGGCTTCTATGCCTCCTTCCAGTACGTTACGCTGATTGGCGGTCAACTGCTGGCGGTATTAGTGGTTGTCGCGCTCCAGCAGGTGCTCAGCGATGAAGATCTCCATGCCTGGGGATGGCGTATTCCTTTTGCTCTTGGGGCGGTACTGGCTATCGTCGCGCTGTGGCTGCGTCGCCAGCTGGACGAAACCTCAAAGCAGGAGACCCGGGCGCTGAAAGAGGCTGGATCATTTAAAGGGTTGTGGCGCAATCGCCGGGCCTTCGTGATGGTGTTGGGCTTTACCGCCGCCGGATCGCTGACCTTCTACACCTTTACTACCTATATGCAAAAGTATCTGGTCAACACGGCGGGCATGACGGCTAGCACCGCCAGCGTGATCATGACCGCGGCGCTATTCGTTTATATGCTGGTTCAGCCGCTGTTCGGCGCCTTTTCGGATAAAGTTGGCCGTCGCACCTCCATGCTGTGCTTTGGCGTGCTGGCGACGTTATTTACCGTGCCTATTCTCAGTGCTCTGCAGAAGGTGAGCTCACCGTATGCCGCCTTCGGACTGGTGATCTGCGCCTTGCTGATCGTCAGTTTCTATACCTCTATCAGCGGCATCCTGAAAGCAGAGATGTTCCCGGCTCAGGTCCGCGCGCTTGGGGTAGGGCTTTCCTATGCCGTCGCGAACGCGCTGTTCGGCGGCTCTGCGGAGTATGTCGCGCTGTCGCTTAAGTCGGCGGGGATAGAGCACGTGTTCTACTGGTATGTGACGGTGATGGCGGCCATCGCCTTCCTGGTTTCCCTGATGCTGCATCGCAAGGGAAAAGGCCTGCGCCTGTAACGCTTACTGGTGCGCCAGTTGCCACACAGCATAGCCGGTGGTCGCGCCGGCGACATCCCAGGCGAAATCTTTCCAGCTCCAGCCGCTCCCTGCCGGGCGGCTGTCCCAAAGCTCTTTTGACGCGCCAAGACTGATGGAAAACATCAGGCCAATGGCGGCGCTGCGGTCCCGGCTGTAACCCTGATGTTGCGCATACTCATTGCCGGCGGCAGACAGCATCGCCGAGGCCAGAAAATGCTGGGCTTTGTCCTGACCGGACCATGCATCATTTGCCATGTGGCTGCAGCCCGTTAACAGCAGCGATGTCATCACTATTATCGAACGCATAGCGCTTCCAGAAAAAAGCCCCGTCGACGCGGGGCTGATAGTCAGAGAATACGGCTGATCAACCGGTCAATGCGGATCCGTCGCAGGCGGCGGATCAGTTTTCGCACTTTCACCGGATAGTCGGCGATACTTTGCAGATCCCGATAATGTTTCACTACCGTGGTGTGGGTGCGGATGAGCTTCAGCTCTTTTTCCCGCATGGCCCCCAGCTGCCGCTTTGGATCGTGGATCAGAATGGCGTTTTCCAGATCGAGCCGCCAGGCGCGTGGGTTAAGGTTGTTGCCAGTGAGCAGCATCCACTCATCGTCAACCCACATGCCTTTCAGATGGTAGCTGTTATCGTCATCCTTCCACAGGCGAACGATCAGCTGATCGGTATTGACATAATATTGCAGTCGGCTGAGGAAACGCCGCAGGTTGATCTCATACAGATAGGGAAGCGCACCGATAATTTTAAACGGTTGATCTTCCGGAATGTAGAAATCGTTAGCGGTTTTATCGCCGACAATAATCTCCACCTGTTTACCGTCCCGCAGCAGCTGGATGATATTTCTCACCAGTACGGCAGGGAGGTTGAAGTAGGGGGTACAGATCGTCAGCTTGTGCTCGGCACAAGGCATCAGGTGAAAAATAGTTTTGTTCAGCAGGCTGGATTTCCCCAGTCCTACCAGCGGGGTGACGGAGAGTTCTTCGTCACCAGCGGTGCCGACAAAATGGTAGCTGCGGTCGCGGAGCTCCTGACGGTACTGGCGAATGTCGTTTTTGATTTCCGGGCTTTTTGGCCGATCCGGTCTGTCGAGACGATTAACGCCGCGCCCCTGAACCAGATTATTGTCGACCCAGTCGAACATGACGTCCGCCATTTTGCCGTTACGGATGCACTGATAGCGGTCATAACGGTACTTGTCGTGCTGATGCAGATAAACATCGTTCAGGCTGGCGCCGCTGTAGAGGACGCTGTCATCGATAATAAAGCCTTTGAAATGGAGAACGCCGAGCGCCTCCCGGGTATTAATCGGCACGCCGTAAACGGGGATATCCACACCTGGGTTTTCATCGGCCATCCGGCAATACCAGTCGGCATTGGTGTTGGAGGCGGCGGCGCCGATACGACCACGTTGAGCACGGTGCCAGTCTACCAGAACGCGGACATCCAGTTCCGGACGCTGGCGTTTGGCGTCGTAGAGAGCCTGCAAAATTCCTTTTCCGCCATCATCTTGCTCCAGGTAGAGCGCAATAATGCATATACGCTGAGTGGCGTGGGCAATCCGGGTCAGTAACGCTTCCCTGAAATCCGCAGGGGCGTAAAAGAACTCTACATCATCAACTGACTGAGAAAGCTTAGGGAGTTGGGCAAGGTGTTGTTGATGTTTATTACGCTTAAATTTTGACAACATCACAGTGCGTTTCTTCTCTGTTTATTGAAGGGTCTTCTGTACCATGCAGACGACGTAAGCGGGCAATAATACCATTACTACCCGCTAATGTGGTCAACAATTGCGGTCAGCGTGGCGCGATTATCCCTGATTCAGGGGCAGCGATAGACTGACAATCCCATCTTCCAGCTGAATATCAACGGTGAATCCCAGCTTTCTGGCCAGGCCGATCATGCCTCTGTTATTCGGCATCGTAATGCCATTAAGGCGTTGCAGGCCATGGCTTTGCGTATAGGCGATCAGCTTTTCCAGCAGCCTTCGCCCCAGGCCTAACCCTTTTAAATCTGAACGGACCAGAACGGCAAACTCGGCGTCAATATTGTCGGGATCGGAGATCGCCCGCGTCACGCCGAGAATTTCGCTTTTCTCTGCGGTGGTCCTGACGGCAACAAACGCCATTTCACGATCGTAGTCGATCTGCGTCATATTGGCTAAATCGTCGTGGGTAAATTCGTTGATCTCACTAAAATAGCGATAATAGAGATCTTCTTTGGTGACCTGAGCAATAAACGCGAGCAGCTGCGGCTCATCTTCCGGAAGGATCGGCCGAAACAGGCAGCGATCGCCATTTTTCATTACCACCCACTCCTCCTGCTGGTGCGGATAGGGACGAATCGCAAGGCGGCTTTCACTGTCGCCGTCAAAGGGGGCCAGGCCTAGCGTGACGTCCAGCGCCGTAAACTCGTTGCCGGAGGCGAGCAGGGGATGAATGTCCAGGCGCTGGATCTCCGGGCAGTCGACGATCAGATTCGATACCTGAACCAGCAGCTGGCTCAGGCCCGCGATATCCAGCGGGCGCAATGCGCTGCGACCGCGGATCTTTTTATTTTTGATCGCCTGGATCACCAGATAACGCGCCAGGTTCATATTCAACGGCGGCAGCGCCACCGCGGCCTGATCCTCGGCCCGCCACTCCACACCGCCTTCGCCCAGCATAATCAACGGGCCGAAGACGGGATCGTGTTCAACCACCACTCTTAGCTCCTGGGCGCCGGCGCGATTAGCCATACTCTGCACCAGCAGACCATGGATGCGCGCCTGGGGCCAGGCCAGTCTGACGCGATCGATCATCGCATCTGCCGCCTGCTGCACCTCGGCGGCGGTACGCAGATAGAGCATGACCCCCTGTACTTCCGATTTGTGCGGGATATCCGGAGAACGCAGCTTCAGCGCGACCGGATAGCCTATCTGCTCAGCGATATGCACTGCTTCTGCGCTGTCAGCGGCAATCCATGTCGGCAGAGTATGGATGCCATAGGCCCGGAGCACCGGGCTGACCTCATGGGTATCCAGCGTGGTGGCGCCGTCATCTATCGCTTGCTGCAGCAGAGCATGCGCTTCGCTGGTATTGGCGGTTAACGAATCCGGTAGCACCGGCGTCTCGCGCAGTTGTTTCTGGTTGCGACGGTATTCCACCATATGCATAAAAGCGGTGATCGTGCCCTCTGGCGTACGGTAGGTTGGGAGGCCGGCATCGCTGAATAAACGTCGCGCTTCCTGCGAGGAAAATTCGCCGCACCAGTTGGTCAGCACGGTGACATATTTACCGCGCGGATGATGCTTCAGAGCGTCAATCAGGGCCAGCGCACTCTCCGTGCCCGGCGCGGCCGCGCTGGGCGAGTGGATCACCAGCAGCGCGTCATAGTCCTGACTGTTGAGCAAAATATTCACGGCCTGCTGATAATGTTCGCTGCTGGCATCATCCCGCAGATCTAACGGGTTGGCGATCTCGACGCCAACCGGCAACGCCTGGCGCAGGGCGTCGCGGGTCTCCTCGCTGAGGACCGCCAGTTTGCCATTCCGCAGCCAGAGTTCATCCAGCGCCAGCGCCGCCGGAGCCGCGCCATTACTGACGATCATCAGCTTTTCACCGCGTAGCGGGCGCATATGGCTGAGCGTTTCCACGGCGGAGAACAGCTCATGGGTGTCCTGCACCCGCAGCAGGCCAGCACGCTGGATGGCTGCATCCCATGCCGGATCCATCCCGGAGTTGACGTGCAACAGCTTTTGCGCCGCGGGGCTACGGCCGCTTTTAATCACCAGGATAGGCTTGTTTCGCGAAGCGCTGCGCGCGGCGGAGACAAACCGACGCGCATCGCTTAGATGCTCGAGGTAAAGCAAAATGGCGCTGGTCTTGCTGTCGCGGGCCAGGAAGTCCAGCAGGTCATCGACATCAATGTCCAGGCTATCGCCCAGCGCGATGAAGTAGGAAAACCCCATCTCGCGCTGCTGCGCCCAGTCAAGGATGGTATTAGAGACGGCAGCCGACTGCGAGATAAAGGCCAGTTTACCGCGGTGGATCGCGACCGGCGAGAAGCTGGCGTTCAGGCCTTGCCACGGCGCCAGCAACCCCAGGCTGTTTGGGCCGAGCAGGCGCATCTGATAGCGGGCGGCGCATTCGAGCAGCGCCGGATACTGTTCCGGCTGCGAAGAGAGAATGATGCAGGTTTTACACCCTTTCTGCCCTAAGGCTTCGAGCAATTCGATATTACGCCGGGCGTTAGTACAGAGCACCGCCAGATCCGGCGTAAACGGCAGGCTCTCAATCGTGGGCCATGCCAGCACCCCGAGCACCGCCTTCCAGGCGGGGGTCACCGGCAGTACCGGGCCATTGAAACCGCCGGCTAACAGGTTGCGCATCATGAGATAGCCAGCGCGCTGCGGCTTCATTGATGCGCCAATAACGGCGATGGACTTTGGTCGCAGCAGTGCTTCCAGGCCTCGTTGGCTCATACCGGTCTCCTTTCATCCCAGTGACCGAATGATTTTAAACGTTTTCCACCTGGTCCGCTGTGATACTGCCCTTATGCTGGGTTTTTCCCGCCAGATAGCGGGTCCGGAAGCGGGTGAAGTGCTCGCCAAGCGCAGCGGCGGCCGGGGCATCGTCCGCCAGATCCAGCAGGGCGATGGCTACTTCCGCGGTACAGTATTGTCCGTCGGCGTGCGCCTCGCGCAGATGATAGGCAGAGATGCGTGACAGATCGACGGAGATTATCGGTAGCGCGTCAAGATAAGGGCTCTTGCGGAACATTTTGCGCGCTTCGGTCCAGGTGCCGTCGAGCATAATAAATAGCGGCGGCTTGCCGGACGGCGGCGCGCTCAGGATCTGGCGCTCCGGCCCGGCATAGGAGGCAGGGAAAACCACCATCGGTTGATAATCAGGATGCGCGACCAGATCGAGCAGCGCCTGCGGCGGCTCGGTTCTCGACCATTGAAAAGCCTCGGTATCAGGCAGAATATCGGCGATGAGCCGGCCGGTGTTGCTGGGCTTCATCGGTTCCGTATCAAACATCACCAGGCAGAAGCGGCTGGTGGCCTGCGCGGGCACTAACGTCGCGCACAGGCACTGCTTGAGCGGCAGCAGGCAGCGCTGACAGCGGCGGATGCGGTTGCCGCGAGCAAGGAAAGGCCGGGTAGCACGCGCGAGGCGTTCAGCGCGCAGGCGAAGGACTGCGTTTTCAATCATGGGAGTCGCTAGAGAAAAACGCTATTGTCGCAGAGGTGAAAACGGGGCACAAGCGGTGCCCCGGAAGGATTACTGTTGGCCGGCTTCGTTCAGCCAGCTATCAAATGGCGCTTTTGGCACCGCGCCATTGAGCATGTCGATCACTTCGCCATTTTTGAACATCATAATGGTCGGGATGCTGCGGATACGAAACCGGGCGCTAAGCTCACGTTCCGCTTCGGTGTTGACTTTGACAAAACGCATCTTCCCGCTACGTTCTTCCGCGACATCTTCAAAGATCGGCGCGAAGCTACGGCAGGGGCCGCACCATGGCGCCCAGAAATCGACAACGACCGGCAGATCGTCCTTTAAGAGTTTATCCAGCGTTGCCCCGGTCGCGTTGATGACGTCGCCGTCAAAAAGATCGTGACCGCAGCGTCCGCACTTTGCGCCATCCGCGCTACGATCGTCCGGGAGGCGGTTCAGAGCCTGACAACTGGCACAAACGGTATTCATAACTAACCTCTGGTTATGGGTTGCAACGTGGCACGTGGCCGATATGTTTCTGTGATGTTACATATTATCGATTAAGTGTTATTTAAGGACAATGCGTTTTGTTCGATGAGTGCAATAGAGGCCGGCTTTTAAACGAAATCATGGCGAAGCGATGACACATCGGGTAATCTGCGCGCTTCGCGCAGCGCAGGTGGAGAAAATTGATGAGCGACGAACTGAAAAATAAAAGCGGCAAGGTCAAAGTGATGTATGTCCGCAGTGATGATGATTCTGACAAACGCACCCATAACCCACGTACCGGGAAAGGGGGAGGTCGTCCAGGAAAATCTCGTGTTGACGGCCGCAGCCGCCCTGCGCGTGACGAACGAAACAGCCGCGGCGACGATCGCAAACGTGACGACCGTAAGCGTGACGATCGCAAGCGCGATGATTTTCATCGTGACGATGCGTCTCCGTGGCGTACCGTTTCCCGTGCTCCTGGCGATGAGACGCCGGTAAAAGAAGATCACGGCGGGATCAGCGGGAAGAGCTTTATCGATCCGGAAGTACTGCGTCGTCAGCGTGCGGAAGAGACCCGCGTGTATGGCGAAAACGCCTGCCAGGCGCTGTTCCAGAGCCGTCCGGAAGCTATCGTTCGCGCCTGGTTTATCCAGAGCGTCACGCCCCGCTTTAAAGAGGCGCTGCGCTGGATGGCGGCCAACCGTAAAGCCTATCATGTGGTGGACGAAGCCGAGCTGGCGAAAGCCTCCGGCACCGAGCACCACGGCGGGGTCTGCTTCCTGATCAAAAAACGCCACGGCACTTCTGTTGCCCAGTGGGTCGCGAAGGCGGCAGAAGACGATTGCGTTCTGGCGCTGGAAGACGTGGGTAACCCGCACAACCTCGGGGCGATCATGCGCAGCTGCGCGCACTTCGGCGTGAAGGGCGTGGTGGTTCAGGATGCTGGCGTGCTGGAGTCCGGGGCGGCGATCCGTACGGCGGAGGGCGGGGCGGAGCATGTTGAACCGATCACCGGCGACAGCTTTATCGATACCCTGGATCAGTTCCGCAAAGCGGGCTACGCGATTGTCTCAACGTCCAGCCATAATGGTACGCCGCTGTTTAAAGCCGAGCTGCCGAAGAAAATGGTGCTGGTGTTAGGCCAGGAGCGTGATGGTCTGTCCGATGCGGCGATTTCCAGCTCCGATCTCAGCGTTGCCATCAACGGTACCGGCAATGTCGAAAGCCTGAACGTCTCTGTGGCGACCGGCGTCCTGCTGGCAGAATGGTGGCGTCAGAACAAGGCGTAATTCGCCTGCCTGAATGCGAAAAAGCCAGCTGATGCTGGCTTTTTTTATGGCTGTCGATCACTCGCTTTCGGCGGGGAGGACCGGCATCCAGTCGATCGGCGCTTCGCCGCGGTCAGCCAGCCACTGGTTGGTCTGTACGAAATGGTTGCTGCCAAAGAAGCCGCGATGCGCAGAGAGCGGCGATGGGTGCGGCGCTTTCAGCACGCAGTGGCGCTGACGATCGATAATCGCGCCTTTCTTCTGCGCATGAGAACCCCACAGCAGAAAGACCACCCCCTCGCAATGCTCATTGATTAACGCGATAACTTTATCGGTAAAGGTCTCCCAGCCAAGGCTGGCGTGCGAGTGCGCCTGCCCGGCGCGGACGGTCAGGACCGTATTAAGCAGAAGTACGCCCTGACGCGCCCAGCTTTCGAGATAACCGTGAGTGGGGCGAGTAAAACCGGGGATCGTGGCCTCCAGCTCTTTGTACATGTTCAAGAGCGAGGGCGGGATCGCGACGCCCGGGCGAACCGAGAATGCCAGACCATGGGCCTGACCCGGGCCGTGATAGGGATCCTGGCCGAGAATGACGACTTTGACGTCGCCCAGCTCGGTAAAGCGAAACGCATTGAAGACGTCTTTTTGCGGTGGGTAGATGGTGATCCCGGACTGGCGCTCTTCGGCGACGGTCTTCAGTGTATTGAGAAAATAGGGTTGTTGCTTTTCATCCGCCAGCACGTCATGCCAGGTTAAAGAGGTGGTCATCTTGCTCTCCTGCAAAGGGTCATCGCTATAGCTTAACGGCTTCTTTCTACAGAACAAAATCGGCACGGCTTGATGTGGGCTTTTATGCAAAAAAAATTGAAAATTTACAAAATTATTTATGAGACCCCATGGCCTAACTTGATGTAAAACAATAAAATCCCCCTATACCCACTTTGTGTGAGTGGTTTTTATTGATTTATATCAAGGAATGCCGAGGGTGCGGCTGATATATATACACTCATACAACAATGGTTTTACCAATTGGCCGCGAAGAGGCCAAAATCGAATAAACACTGCCTGGGAGGCATCAAATGATTACTGGTATCCAAATTACTAAAGCGGCAAACGACGACCTGCTGAACTCTTTCTGGCTGCTGGACAGCGAAAAAGGCGAAGCGCGCTGCCTGTGTGCCAAAGGTGGTTTTGCGGAAGATGACGTGGTGGCGGTGAGCAAACTGGGTGAAATCGAATACCGTGAAATTCCGGTAGACGTGAAACCAGAAGTTCGCGTGGAAGGCGGTCAGCACCTGAACGTGAACGTGCTGCGTCGCGAAACTCTGCTGGACGCGGTTGAGCACCCGGAAAAATACCCGCAGCTGACCATTCGTGTTTCCGGCTATGCGGTACGCTTCAACTCCCTGACTCCGGAACAGCAGCGCGACGTTATCGCCCGTACCTTTACCGAAAGCCTGTAAGGCTGAAGCCAGATGTGAAAACGCCGGGATGTCCCGGCGTTTTTTTTACTCTTCAGTGGACGTTGATGGCGTCCCGGCCGCGCTTGGCTTACGGCGCTTACCGATATTTTTGGTGTCGCGGTGGCGTTTCTTCACCCGCGGTTTCTCTTTTTCTTTCTCTTTTTTCTCGGCGCGCTTCGCCAATACTTTCTTCGACGGTTTACCGGTTAACTTCTCGCTCGGCGCGCGGGTTTTCGGTCGCAATTCATCAATCACGCGGGCTTTCAGCGGTTCTTCAACGTAGCGGCCGATCTTGCCCAGCAGCAGGTGGTCATGCGCTTCAACCAGCGAAATGGCGATGCCTTTTTTACCGGCGCGGCCGGTACGACCGATACGGTGCAAATAGATATCGGCGGTGCGCGGCATGTCGAAGTTAAACACGTGGCTGACATCCGGGATATCAATACCGCGTGCGGCGACGTCGGTGGCGATCAGCACGTTCACGCGACCATCGGTCAGGCGTTTAATCGCTTCGTTGCGCTTAATCTGCACCATCTCGCCCTCCAGCCAGCAGGTGTTAATCCCTGCTTCGTGCAGCTTAGCGGCGAGTTCGTGAACGCGCTCGCGCTTACGCACGAAGACGATGGAGCGGGTTGCTTCCGGCTGCTTCAGCAAATGAATCAGCAGCGCGGTTTTATGCTCGATATCGTCGGCGCGATAGTACCACTGATGAATTTTTTTACGTTCGCGGGTCGATGGGGTAGCGGAGACTTCAACCGGCTCTTCCAGCAGGCGTTCGGCAAAATCTTTGATCGCATCGCCTTCCAGCGTGGCGGAGAACAGCATGGTCTGCTTGCGCCAGCGGGTTTCACCGGCGATGGTTTCGATATCCTGAGCAAAGCCCATGTCCAGCATGCGGTCGGCTTCATCGAGGATCAGGGTCTCGACGGCGCGGCAGTCAAAGTTCTCTTCTTTAATATACTGCAGCAGGCGACCGGTGGTAGCGACCACGATATCCTGGTTTTCGCTGAACACTTCCGCGTGGTTCATGTACGCTACGCCGCCGGTAATGGTGGCGATATCCAGATGGGTATGCTTCGCCAGCTCGCGGGCGTGGTCAGCCACCTGCATCGCCAGCTCGCGGGTCGGCGTCAGGATAAGAATGCGCGGCGGCCCGGATTTCTTACGCGGGAAATCGAGCAGGTGCTGCAACGCTGGCAGCAGATACGCCGCCGTTTTACCGGTGCCGGTCGGCGCTGAACCGAGAATGTCACGGCCATCGAGCGCAGGCGGAATAGCGGCGGCCTGAATGGCTGTCGGGCGAGTGAAACCTTTATCCTGGAGGGCTTCCAGCAGGTTTTCGTCGAGTTCAAGTTCGGAAAAAGTCGTTACAGTCATGTTCTACCTCTGAGTGGGCCGCCGATTATAGACGTTACTGACGTAATGTTCATCTGTTTGTAAGGCTATCTGTTCTCCGGTATTGTGCATAGCCTTACGTTCAGGAGTTTTGTCGGCAAGGTTATTGAGGATGTCTCAGTCGAAGTTTGCGCTGCCGCGCAATGGTTTTACCTTCAAACAGTTCTTTGTCGCCCACGATCGTTGCGCGATGAAGGTGGGCACTGATGGCATTTTGCTTGGCGCCTGGGCGCCGATTGCCGGGGTGAAGCATGTGCTGGATATTGGCGCGGGCAGCGGCCTGCTGGCGCTAATGCTCGCCCAGCGTACCGATCACGATGTGCAAGTCGATGCGGTCGAACTGGACGAGGAGGCAGCCGCTCAGGCGCGGGAAAATGCCCTCGCGTCACCGTGGTCTTCGCGCATAGAAGTCTGCCAGGCCGATATCCATCAGTGGCAGCCGTCGCAAACCCGACGCTATGAACTGATAATCAGTAACCCGCCTTTTTTTGCCGAAGGCGTGCCATGCGCTACCTCGCAGCGGGAGCAGGCGCGGTATACCACGACGCTCGATCACGCCTCCCTGCTGACCTGTGCCGCAGAGCATATCACCGAAGAAGGTTTTTTTTGCGTGGTGCTGCCGGTGGATATCGGTAATGCGTTTATCGAGCGGGCAACGGCGATGGGGTGGCATTTGCGACTGCGCACTGACGTGGCGGAGACCGAACTGCGGCCGCCGCACCGGGTGCTGCTGGCGTTCTCCCCGACGGCAGGAGAGTGTTTCTGCGACAGACTGGCGATCCGCGGGCCAGAGCAGCAGTACTCTGAAGGGTTTACTGCTCTGACCGGGGATTTTTATCTCTTTATGTGAGCCAGGGGCGACAGTATCGACGGGCCGCTGTTCGGCAGCGGCTGCGGATAGTCGAGGGTATAGTGCAGCCCGCGGCTCTCCTTACGTAACATCGCGCAGCGTACGATAAGCTCCGCCACCTGCACCAGATTGCGCAGCTCCAGCAGATTATTCGAGACGCGGAAGCGGGCGTAATACTCATCCAGCTCCTGCTGGAGCATGGTAATGCGCCGCAGGGCGCGCTCCAGTCTGCGCGTCGTGCGCACAATGCCGACATAATCCCACATCAGCAGGCGCAGCTCGTGCCAGTTATGCTGGATAACCACCAGTTCATCCGGGATCTCCACCTGACTTTCATCCCACGCCGGCAGGGTGGTGACCTTCTGGGCCAGCGGCAGGCGCCGGGCGATATCCTCCGCGGCGGACCAGCCGTAGACCAGACACTCCAGCAGCGAGTTCGAGGCCATGCGGTTGGCGCCGTGCAGCCCGGTATAGCTGACTTCGCCGATGGCGTATAAGCCATCGACGTCAGTACGGCCATTATCATCCACCATCACGCCGCCGCAGGTGTAATGCGCGGCGGGGACGACCGGCACCGGATCTTTGGTTAAATCAATTCCCAGACCGAGCAGCTTTTCGTAAATCATTGGGAAGTGCTGGCGAACAAACGCCTCGGGTTTATGGCTGATATCAAGGAACATACAGTCAACGCCCAGGCGCTTCATTTCATGGTCGATGGCGCGGGCGACGATATCGCGCGGGGCCAGCTCGCCGCGCTCGTCAAAGTCCGGCATAAAGCGGGTGCCGTCTGGGCGTTTAAGGTGGGCGCCTTCGCCGCGCAGCGCTTCAGTAAGCAGGAAATTGCGTGCCTGTGGATGATACAGCGCGGTGGGGTGGAACTGGTTGAATTCGAGATTCGCTACCCGGCAGCCCGCCCGCCAGGCCATCGCAATGCCGTCTCCGGAAGAGACGTCAGGGTTAGTGGTATATTGATAAACCTTGGCGGCCCCGCCGGTCGCAAGCACCACCGCCTTCGCGCTGCAGGTTTCTACCCGCTCTTTATTGCGGTTCCAGATCCAGGCCCCGACCACCCGGCGCGTGCCCGGCAGGCCAATCTTGTCCGAGACAATCAAATCAACGGCATTGCTGCGCTCAATGATGCGGATATTCGGATGAGCAAGGGCTTTATCGACCAGCGTTGTCTCTACCGCTTTGCCGGTAGCGTCGGCGGCGTGAAGAATGCGTCGATGGCTGTGCCCCCCTTCGCGAGTGAGATGGTAGCTCTCTTCTCCATTGGCCTGGACCTGGGTGTCAAACAGCACGCCCTGATCGATAAGCCATTGTACGCACGGTCTGGCGTTGCTGGCGACGAAGGTGACCGCATGGCGATCGCAGAGTCCCGCGCCGGCGATCAGCGTATCTTCAACATGGGATTCGATACTGTCCGTCTCATCGAAGACGGCGGCAATCCCGCCCTGCGCATAGAACGTCGAACCTTCGCTGATCGGCCCTTTACTCAGCACCGTCACCGAACTGTGCTCCGCCAGGCGCAGCGCGAGGGAGAGACCGGCAGCGCCGCTGCCGATAATCAACACATCACAAGAGAAGTCAGGAGTGGTATTCATCGTCTTTGTTTAATTTACTAAACACATTTAGCTCACAATAGCACCAGCGCGTGAGGAATCGTACATATTTTTTGCCTGGTGTTGTGACGGCTAAACAGAAGGGGCCGGGAAAAGGGGCGTTGTGCGGTAAAAAAGAGAAGTGGAGCAGGTTGTTAGCATTGGATTTTATAGTGAAATAAACACTGTGTTACGATACCCTTCAGTCGGGCCTGCGCTTTTTCTTATTGACTAACCTGTTGTTTAGCAACCTGGGCATATAATGATTGATAACGATCTGCCGCCGTTGCCAGACAAAAAACAAAAGCGTAACGGAACTTTATTGTTTTCATGCACTCCAACAGTCAGCTTGCTCATAATGCAGATTTTGGGTGGTGTTTTGAAGACGCATGGGAATTGGGTTTGGGGAGACATTACCTCGGATGAGCGAGCAGTTAACGGATCAGGTCCTTGTTGAACGGGTCCAGAAAGGAGATCAGAAAGCGTTTAATTTGCTGGTGGTGCGCTATCAGCATAAGGTCGCGAGTCTGGTTTCCCGCTATGTACCGCCGGGCGATATCGCTGACGTTGTTCAGGAATCGTTCGTTAAGGCATGGCGTGCGCTGGACTCTTTCCGGGGAGATAGCGCTTTTTACACCTGGTTATACCGTATCGCCGTCAACACGGCGAAGAATTATCTGGTTGCTCAGGGACGCCGTCCGCCGTCCAGCGATGTTGACGCCAACGAGGCGGAAAACTTCGAAAGCGGCGGGGCGTTGAAAGAAATTTCGAACCCTGAGAACTTAATGTTGTCAGAAGAACTGAGACAAATAGTTTTTCGTACCATTGAATCGCTCCCGGAAGATTTACGCATGGCAATTACGTTACGGGAGCTGGATGGCCTGAGCTATGAAGAGATAGCCGCTATCATGGATTGTCCGGTTGGGACGGTGCGTTCGCGTATCTTCCGGGCGCGAGAAGCTATTGATAATAAAGTTCAACCGCTTATCAGGCGTTGACGATAGCGGAATACTGGAAAAGGGTATCAGGCATGCAGAAAGAACAACTTTCGGCTTTAATGGATGGTGAAACGCTGGATAAAGAACTGCTCAACGAGCTGAGCCGTTCCTCTGAGATGCAAAAAACCTGGGAGAGCTATCACCTCATTCGCGATACGCTGCGTGGCGATACCGCAGAGGTGCTGCAATTCGATATCTCCGCCCGGGTGATGGCCGCCATTGAAAATGAGCCCGTTCGTCAGACGGCGCCGCTTATTCCTGAATCTCAGCCCGCACCCCACCAGTGGCGGCAGATGCCGTTCTGGAACAAAGTGCGTCCATGGGCCAGCTCACTCACCCAAATGGGCGTTGCCGCCTGCGTATCGCTTGCGGTTATCGTCGGCGTCCAGCACTATAATGGGCAGTCTGATGCGACTCAGCAGCCAGAGGCGCCAGTGTTCAATACCCTGCCGATGATGGGTAAAGCGAGCCCGGTAAGCCTTGGCGTGCCGGCTGACGCATCAGCGGGTAGCGGCCAGCAGGCGCAAGTCCAGGAACAGCGCCGCCGGATTAACGCCATGTTGCAGGACTATGAACTGCAGCGCCGCCTGCACGCTGAGCAGCTGCAGTTTGGCCAGGCCCAGACTCAGCAGGCAGCAGTCCAGGTGCCGGGTTATCAAACTTTAGGAACGCAATCGCAGTAATGAAGCAACTTTGGTGTGCCATGTCGCTCATGGCAGGCAGCCTGTTGTTCTCTGTCAACGCCTCGGCTGATACATCGTCCGGGGCGTTGTTGCAGCAGATGAACCTGGCCAGCCAGTCCCTCAATTATGAGCTGTCTTTCGTCAGCATCAATAAACAAGGCGTTGAGTCGCTGCGCTATCGTCATGCGCGACTGAACAATCAACCGCTGGCGCAACTGCTGCAGCTGGACGGCCCGCGCCGGGAAGTGGTCCTGCGCGGCACGGAAATCAGCTATTTTGAACCCGGTCTCGATCCTTTCACCCTCAACGGCGACTACATCGTCGATTCGCTGCCATCGTTGGTTTATAGCGATTTCAAACGCCTCTCCGCTGCGTATGATTTTATCTCCGTTGGTCGTACTCGTATCGCTGATCGCCTCTGCGACGTGATCCGCGTCGTAGCTCGCGACGGTACGCGCTATAGCTTTATCGCCTGGCTGGACGCCGAGACCAAACTGCCTCTGCGCGTCGATTTGCTCGACCGCGACGGTGAAACGCTGGAGCAGTTCCGGGTTGTCTCCTTCAACGTTGGCGATAACGTCAGCGCCAGCATGGAGACGCTGGCAAAAGCGAATCTACCGCCGCAGCTGTCCGTCCCTGAAGGGGGCGACAAAGCCAACTTCAACTGGGCGCCAACATGGCTTCCCCAGGGGATGGCTGAAGTTTCCAGCAGTCAGCGCCGTCTGCCCACTTTTGACGGTCCAGTCGAATCACGTCTCTATTCCGACGGCTTGTTCAGCTTCTCGATCAATATCAACCGCGCCACGGCGGCCAGCAGCGACCAGCTGTTGCGCACCGGCCGACGTACCGTCAGCACGACGGTACGCGATAACGCGGAGATCACCGTGGTGGGCGAACTGCCGCCGCAGACGGCGAAGCGTATCTCTGACAGTATTAAATTCAAGGCAGTACAATGATTAAAGAGTGGGCCACCGTGGTTTCCTGGCATAACGGCGTGGCGCAGGTGCACTGCGACGTTAAAGCCTCCTGCAGCAGCTGCGCTTCCCGTGCCGGCTGCGGTAGCCGGGTGTTAAACAAGCTGGGGCCGCAGACCAGCCATACCATTAGCGTGCCCTGCGAGCAGCCATTGGCCGCGGGGCAAAAAGTGGAACTGGGGATCGCTGAAAGTAGCCTGCTGGGCTCAGCGCTGCTCGTCTATATGGCGCCGCTGGTGGGGCTGTTTGTGATGGCGTCCATTTTCCAGGTGCTGTTTGCCAGCGATATCGCGTCACTTTGCGGCGCGCTGTTGGGCGGCGTCGGCGGCTTCCTGGTGGCGCGCGGTCTGTCGCCGCAGCTGGCTGCTCGCCAGTCATGGCAGCCGGTGATTTTAAGCGTCGGTTTGCCGCCGGATCTGCTGCGTGTTGATACGCCCTCCTCTGAAATGGGGCAGTGATTTCACTGCCCCTCATCTTTATTTACTCTTCCTGTAACAACGCCACAATTTCTGCCGTTATGCTGGATCTAACAGCATTTCCTGGTTTCACGGATGTAGTGTAGAATGCGGCGTTTTCGGATTAAAAAACGTCAGGCACAGTACAGCGGCCTCATGATACTCGTAAGGCATAATTAACTCTAAATATGAAGAATATACGTAACTTTTCGATCATCGCTCACATCGACCACGGTAAGTCGACGCTGTCTGACCGTATCATCCAGATTTGCGGTGGCCTTTCTGATCGCGAAATGGCGGCCCAGGTTCTGGACTCCATGGACCTTGAACGTGAGCGCGGGATTACCATCAAGGCGCAGAGCGTCACCCTGGACTATAAAGCCAGCGATGGTGAAACTTATCAGCTCAACTTTATCGACACCCCGGGCCACGTTGACTTCTCCTATGAAGTATCGCGCTCCCTGGCGGCGTGCGAAGGCGCGCTGCTGGTGGTTGACGCCGGGCAGGGCGTAGAAGCCCAGACCCTGGCGAACTGCTATACCGCCATGGAAATGGACCTCGAAGTCGTTCCGGTGCTCAACAAGATCGACCTGCCTGCGGCCGATCCGGAGCGCGTAGCGGACGAGATTGAAGATATCGTCGGTATCGATGCTCACGACGCGGTTCGCTGCTCGGCGAAAACCGGCGTTGGCGTGCCGGACGTGCTGGAACGTCTGGTGCGCGATATTCCGCCGCCGGAAGGCGATCCGGACGCGCCGCTGCAGGCGCTGATCATCGACTCCTGGTTCGATAACTACTTAGGCGTCGTGTCGCTGGTGCGTATTAAAAACGGCACCATGCGCAAGGGCGATAAAATTAAAGTGATGAGCACCGGCCAGGTCTATAACGCCGACCGTCTGGGCATCTTCACCCCGAAACAGGTCGACCGTACCGAGCTGAAATGCGGCGAGGTAGGCTGGCTGGTCTGCGCGATCAAAGACATCCTCGGCGCGCCGGTGGGCGATACCCTGACCGCGGCGCGTAATCCAGCGGATAAAGCGCTGCCGGGCTTCAAAAAAGTGAAGCCGCAGGTCTATGCCGGTCTGTTCCCGGTGAGCTCTGATGACTATGAAAACTTCCGTGATGCGCTGGGTAAACTGAGTCTGAACGATGCTTCCTTGTTCTATGAGCCGGAAAGCTCAACGGCGCTGGGCTTCGGCTTCCGCTGCGGCTTCCTCGGCCTGTTGCACATGGAAATCATTCAGGAGCGTCTGGAGCGTGAGTACGATCTTGACCTGATTACCACGGCGCCGACGGTAGTCTATGAAGTGGAAACGACCTCCAAAGAAGTTATCTACGTCGATAGCCCGTCCAAGCTGCCGCCGCTGAATAATATTCAGGAGCTGCGTGAGCCTATCGCCGAGTGTCACATGCTGCTGCCGCAGGAGTTCCTCGGCAACGTGATCACCCTGTGTATCGAGAAGCGTGGCGTGCAGACCAACATGGTTTACCACGGTAAACAGGTGGCGCTGACCTACGAAATCCCGATGGCGGAAGTGGTTCTCGACTTCTTCGACCGTCTGAAGTCTACCTCCCGTGGCTATGCGTCGCTGGATTATAACTTCAAACGCTTCCAGGCCTCGAACATGGTGCGCGTTGACGTGCTGATCAACGGCGAGCGTGTCGATGCGCTGGCGCTGATCACCCACAACGACAACGCCCCTTATCGTGGTCGCGAACTGGTCGAGAAGATGAAAGAGCTGATCCCGCGTCAGCAGTTCGATATCGCCATTCAGGCGGCTATCGGCAACCACATCATCGCGCGCTCTACTGTGAAACAGCTGCGTAAAAACGTCCTGGCGAAATGCTACGGCGGCGACGTCAGCCGTAAGAAAAAGCTGCTGCAGAAGCAGAAAGAAGGTAAGAAGCGTATGAAGCAGGTCGGTAACGTTGAACTGCCGCAGGAAGCGTTCCTCGCCATTCTGCACGTTGGTAAAGACGGCAAATAATTAAGGAGTTGGCATGGCGAACATGTTTGCCCTGATTTTGGTCATTGCGACCCTTGTGACAGGGCTGTTGTGGTGTCTGGATAAGTTCATCTTCGCACCAAAACGTCGTGAGCGTCAGGCCGCTGCTCAGGCAGCGACCGGCGAGCAACTGGATAAGAAAACGCTGAAGAAAGTGGGCCCGAAACCGGGCTGGCTGGAAACTGGCGCCTCGGTCTTCCCGGTGCTGGCGATTGTGCTGATTGTGCGTTCGTTTATCTATGAACCTTTCCAGATCCCGTCAGGTTCGATGATGCCGACCCTGCTGATTGGCGATTTCATCCTGGTGGAGAAATTCGCTTACGGCATTAAAGATCCGATCTACCAGAAAACGCTGATCGAAACGGGTCATCCAAAGCGCGGCGACATCGTGGTGTTTAAATATCCGGAAGATCCGCGTCTCGACTACATTAAGCGCGCGGTGGGATTACCGGGCGATAAAGTCACCTACGATCCGGTTGCCAAGCAGGTCACTATTCAGCCGGGCTGCAGCTCCGGACAGGCCTGCGGCAACGCGCTGCCGGTGACCTATTCCAATGTTGAGCCGAGCGATTTCGTTCAGACCTTCTCCCGCAGCAACGGCGGCGAAGCGTCCAGCGGTTTCTGGCAGTTGCCGAAGGGCGAAACCAAAGCGGACGGCATTCGTCTGACCGAGCGTCAGGAGACGCTGGGCGACGTCACGCACCGTATTCTGATGGTGCCGATTGCCCAGGATCAGGTTGGGATGTACTACCATCAGTCCGGCCTGCCGCTGGCCACCTGGATTGTACCGCCCGGTCAGTATTTTATGATGGGTGACAACCGGGATAACAGCGCCGACAGCCGCTACTGGGGCTTTGTGCCGGAAGCGAACCTGGTCGGAAAAGCGACCGCTATCTGGATGAGTTTTGAAAAACAGGAAGGTGAATGGCCGACCGGCGTGCGGTTATCGCGCATTGGTGGAATTCATTAATTTCCCCTGTTGAATTCACGTCGCTGCGATAACCGCAGCGACGTGAATTATTTAATATTTAAATCCATTCAAACTAACGACATCACGTGTCGTTGCGTATAGAATATCCCCCCGAAGTTTTTGGTTGTCGCTCTGCCGGGTGACACTGCACACGAAAGCGTATTGGACTGTTTCAACTTGCTGTATGAAGCGTATGCTCAGGTCGGTTTCGTGTGCTGCATCTTTGACGCATTCATTTATTGGTAACGCATGAACCCCATCGTAATTAATCGGCTTCAACGAAAGCTGGGCTACACTTTTCATCATCAGGAGCTGTTGCAACAGGCATTAACTCACCGCAGTGCCAGCAGCAAACATAATGAGCGCCTGGAGTTTTTAGGTGACTCCATTTTAAGTTTTGTGATCGCGAATGCGCTCTATCATCGTTTTCCTCGCGTAGACGAAGGCGATATGAGCCGCATGCGCGCGACGCTGGTGCGTGGCAACACGCTGGCGGAGATCGCTCGCGAGTTTGAACTGGGTGAGTGTCTGCGCCTCGGGCCGGGCGAACTGAAAAGCGGCGGTTTCCGTCGCGAATCCATTCTCGCGGACACCGTTGAAGCGTTAATTGGCGGGGTTTTCCTCGACAGCGATATTCAGAACGTTGAACGCTTAATCCTCTCCTGGTACCAGACCCGTCTGGACGAAATCAGTCCGGGCGATAAGCAAAAGGATCCGAAGACGCGTCTGCAGGAGTATCTGCAGGGACGTCATCTGCCGCTGCCGTCCTACCTGGTGGTCCAGGTGCGTGGCGAAGCGCACGATCAGGAATTTACTATCCACTGCCAGGTCAGTGGCCTGAGTGAACCGGTGGTTGGCACAGGTTCCAGCCGTCGCAAGGCGGAGCAGGCTGCCGCCGAACAGGCGCTGAAAAAACTGGAGCTGGAATGAGCGAAGAAAAAAGTTATTGCGGATTTGTCGCCATCGTTGGTCGTCCAAACGTTGGCAAATCCACGCTGTTGAATAAGCTGCTTGGGCAGAAGATTTCGATCACTTCCCGAAAAGCGCAAACGACGCGTCACCGCATCGTCGGTATCCATACCGAAGGGCCGTATCAGGCGATTTACGTCGATACCCCGGGCCTGCATATGGAAGAGAAGCGTGCTATTAACCGCTTAATGAACAAAGCGGCCAGCAGCTCAATTGGCGATGTTGAACTGGTCATTTTCGTGGTGGAAGGCACTCGCTGGACGCAAGACGACGAGATGGTGCTCAACAAGCTGCGTGACGCGAAAGCGCCAGTGATCCTCGCGGTCAATAAGGTGGATAACGTGCAGGACAAAGCGGAGCTATTGCCGCACCTGCAGTTCCTCGCCAGCCAGATGAACTTCCTCGACATTGTGCCGATCTCTGCGGAAACCGGCACCAACGTCGATACTATCGCGGCGATCGTGCGTAAGCATCTGCCGGAAGCGATCCATCACTTCCCGGAAGATTATATTACCGATCGTTCCCAGCGCTTTATGGCCTCCGAGATCATCCGTGAAAAACTGATGCGTTTTCTCGGTGCTGAGCTGCCGTACTCCGTCACTGTGGAAATCGAACGTTTCGTAACCAATGAGCGCGGCGGCTACGATATCAACGGCCTGATCCTCGTCGAGCGCGAAGGGCAGAAGAAGATGGTGATTGGCAATAAAGGCGCCAAAATTAAAACCATCGGTATCGAAGCGCGTAAGGACATGCAGGACATGTTTGAAGCGCCGGTACACCTCGAGCTGTGGGTCAAAGTGAAATCCGGCTGGGCCGATGACGAGCGCGCCCTGCGCAGTCTCGGTTACGTTGACGACCTCTGAGTTAACGCAACGTGGATGGATGGCAGCGCGCCTTTGTCCTGCATAGCCGACCGTGGAGCGAAACCAGCCTGATGCTGGACGTCTTCACGGAAGAATCGGGTCGTGTGCGCCTGGTGGCCAAAGGCGCACGCTCCAAACGCTCTAATCTCAAAGGCGCTTTACAGCCCTTTACCCCCTTACTGGTTCGCTTCGGCGGCCGCGGCGAAGTCAAAACCCTGCGCAGCGCGGAAGCCGTCTCGCTGGCGCTGCCGCTCAGTGGTATCACGCTCTACAGCGGTCTCTATGTGAACGAGCTTATCTCCCGCGTGCTGGAGCACGAAACACGCTTCTCCGAACTCTTTTTTGACTATCTGCACTGCATTCAGACGCTTGCCGGAACCAGCGGCTCGCCGGAGCCCGCGTTGCGGCGTTTTGAGCTGGCGCTGCTCGGGCACCTGGGCTATGGCGTGGATTTTCTTCACTGCGCGGGCAGCGGTGAGCCGGTGGATGACACCATGACCTATCGCTATCGCGAAGAAAAGGGCTTTATTGCCAGCCTGGTGATTGATAACAACACGTTTACCGGGCACCATTTGAAAGCGTTGGCGAGTCGCGAATTTCCAGATGTAGATACGCTGCGGGCCGCGAAGCGCTTTACCCGTATCGCCCTGAAACCCTATCTTGGGGGCAAACCGCTTAAGAGTCGGGAATTGTTTCGCCAGTTTATGCCCGCGCGAAAGGCGCGGGCGGCTAATACGAATAATGATTAACGAGGATTGTCATGGCTGAATTACTGTTAGGGGTCAATATTGACCATATCGCGACCTTGCGTAACGCGCGCGGCACCGCCTATCCGGATCCGGTTCAGGCAGCGTTCATTGCCGAGCAGGCCGGCGCCGACGGCATCACCGTGCATCTGCGCGAAGACCGTCGCCATATTACCGATCGCGATGTGCGTATCCTGCGCGAGACGCTGCACACCCGGATGAATCTTGAAATGGCGGTCACCGAAGAGATGCTGACGATCGCCTGCGAAACCAAACCACACTTCTGCTGCCTGGTGCCGGAGAAACGTCAGGAAGTCACCACCGAAGGCGGACTGGACGTGGCCGGGCAGCGCGACAAGATGCGCGATGCCTGCCAACGCCTGGCGGATGCCGGTATCCTGGTGTCCCTGTTTATCGATGCGGATAACGAGCAGATCAAAGCGGCGGCAGACGTTGGCGCGCCCTATATCGAAATTCACACCGGCTGCTATGCCGATGCCAAAACCGACGCCGGGCAGGCGAAGGAGCTGGAACGTATTGCCAAAGCGGCCATCTATGCCGCCAGCCTTGGCCTGAAGGTGAATGCCGGCCACGGTCTGACCTATCACAACGTGAAAGCGATTGCTGCGCTGCCGGAAATGCATGAGCTGAATATCGGCCATGCGATTATCGGTCGCGCAGTGATGAGTGGCCTGAAAGAGGCGGTCGCGGAAATGAAGCGTCTGATGCTGGAAGCGCGCGGCTAATGGCCATTCTCGGGCTGGGTACCGACATCGTCGAGATCGCCCGCATCGAAGCGGTGATCGCCCGCAGCGGCGATCGCCTTGCCCGCCGGGTGCTGAGCGACCATGAATGGAGCATCTGGGAGCAGCATCAGCAGCCGGTGCGTTTCCTGGCGAAACGCTTTGCGGTCAAGGAAGCGGCGGCGAAAGCGCTGGGAACCGGGATCCGTAACGGACTGGCGTTTAATCAGTTCGAGGTATACAACGACGAGCTGGGCAAGCCGAAGCTGCGGCTATGGGGCGAAGCAAAGCTTTTGGCGGAACGAATGGGGGTAAGGGCTATTCATGTCACCCTCGCCGATGAACGCCACTACGCCTGTGCCACGGTGATTGTCGAAAGCTAGCCAGGATGGCGGTTAAATTTTATCCGCGTGGTGCATTAGCACGAATTTATCCCAAAGCTGTTCTTCACTCTCGACGTGTGCCGGATCTTTCAGGATCGTATTCGGGATCGGGCACACTTTCTGGCAGGTTGGCGTGTCGTAATGACCCACGCACTCGGTGCAGCGGTCGCTGTTAATTTCATAAATGCTATCACCCATCGAAATGGCCTCATTCGGGCACTCCGGTTCGCACATATCGCAGTTGATGCATTTTTTGGTAATTAACAGCGCCATCAGGAAAGTCTCAGAAACAACACAAACAGGGCGGGCATTATACGCCCATTTTCTGCTCAGACCAGCTTTTTCACCAGCGCTTCGCTATGGCGAATGCGCTCCGGCGCCCGCTCCAGATCCTGCTGCACCAGCCCCATAAACAGCAGGTCGGTGAGCATCATTTGCGCGCTGGTGGAGGAGATGGCCGCGCTGCGCGTCGCCTGCTCTTCGGCAATGGTATACAGGCAGTGGGTTGCCTGCTGCTGCAGGGCGTTAGGGCTAAAGCCGGTGATCGCCAGGATCTTGCAGCCCACGCGCAGCGCTTCACCTGCCGCCATATTGATCTCCCGGCGCTCACCGGAGTAAGAGATCGCCAGCAGCAGATCGTCGCTGGACATGGCCTGCACTGTCGCCAGCAGGGCGTGCATATCCTGCTCAGAAACCGCGTTGATGCCGATCTTCATCAGCTTCCAGCTAAAGTTACGCGCCACCAGACCGGACGCGCCGATGCCGGTGACGATCACCCGCCGGGCGTTGCGCAGCAGCGTGACGGCTTCCCGCAGCGTCTCTTCAGTATTGACGTCCAGCGAGGCATGCATGGCGGCGACATTGTCTTTAATGAGTTTCTCGCCGACCAGACGCAGCGGGTCGTCACCGCGAATGTGGTTATGTACCGGAACCGAGTGCGGATCCGGGCTGCTGGCCAGCGCTTCACTCAGCGCCAGCTTCAGCGCCGGAAAGCCTTTGAACCCCAGTTTCTGGGCAAATTTAACCACGCTGGACTGACTCACGCCGGCTTCCGCCGCCAGCTGCTGCGAGCTGAGGTGCCGGGTCTCATCGGGCTGGCTCAGAATATAATCGGCCAACTTTTTGTCGCTCGCCGCCAGGGTGGGATAGCGCTGACGAATACGCGTTAAACAGTTCATTGGAGCTCCGCTGGAGCCGTCCGGCTCGTGACTGACAGAATTTTTATTCGATTATAAGGGGTATACCACGAATTAAAAATTCTTGAGCCACAATTTTTCCTTCGCCTGCTAATTTAATTGTTCCTTAACGGCAGGGGATGTTTTCCCTCTTCGCGGCGTAAGGCTGTTAAGCTTAACCTAACGAGAAGCGAGTCCTGACATAAGGAGGCAGTTTGCAGCACAATGAACGGAAAGTGGTGTTTTTCGATCTGGACGGAACCTTGCATCAGCAGGATATGTTCGGCAGTTTCCTGCGCTACCTGCTGCGTAATCTGCCGCTAAACCTGCTGCTGGTGGTGGCGATGGGGCCGGCGATCCTTGCCGGGCTGGCGGTGTGTGGGCGGGCGGCGCGCTGGCCAATGAGCCTCCTGCTGTGGGCGTCAACCTTTGGCCGTCGCGAGGCGGTACTGAAGCGGCTGGAAGCGGAATTTGTCGGCTGGTTTCGCCATCATGTGACGGCGTTTCCGGTGGTTCATGCGCGGCTCACGGCCTACCTGACCAGTACCGATGCCGACGTCTGGTTAATCACCGGCTCGCCGCAGTCGCTGGTGGAGCAGGTCTATCGCGATACTCTCTGGCTGCCGCGGGTGAATCTGATAGCCAGCCGCACCGCGCGCCGCTGGGGCGGCTGGGTATTGACCCTGCGCTGCCTGGGGCATGAAAAAGTGGTGCAGCTGGAGAAAAAGATCGGCGCGCCGCTGCGGCTGTACAGCGGCTATAGCGACAGCGAGCAGGACAACCCGTTGCTCGGCTTTTGCCAGCATCGCTGGCGGGTAACGCCTCAGGGAGAGCTCCAGCAGCTGGAGTAATAGTGTGTAATTGATAGCGCCCATGTATAATGCGCCCCGCTTTTTCTGCTGGAGTGGCCGCTGTGTCTGACCTCGAACTCAATGATGAATACTGGATGCGTCATGCCCTGACGCTGGCAAAGCGCGCCTGGGAAGAGGGCGAGGTGCCGGTGGGCGCGGTGCTGGTGTATAACAACCAGGTCATCGGCGAGGGCTGGAACCGGCCGATCGGCCGTCACGACCCCACCGCTCACGCGGAAATTATGGCTTTACGCCAGGGCGGGCTGGTGCAGCAAAACTATCGCCTGATCGACGCCACGCTGTACGTGACCCTGGAGCCTTGCGTCATGTGTGCTGGCGCCATGGTGCACAGCCGTATCGCCCGCCTGGTCTTTGGCGCCAGGGATGCCAAGACCGGCGCCGCTGGCTCGCTAATAGATGTCCTGCACCATCCGGGAATGAATCATCGGGTTGAAATAAGCGAAGGCGTGCTGGCGGAGTCCTGCTCTACCATGCTGAGCGACTTCTTTCGCTGGCGGCGGGAAGAGAAAAAAGCGCTGAAGAAAGCCCGGGAGCAGACCGGAGAAGGTTAATACAGGTGGCCGGGGAATTTTAACCGGGCATTATCCATCTGCTTATCGGCGCGAAACTTGAAAAAGGGCAGGGTGGTCTCCTGCGGCTGTTCGAGTTCATTCGGGAGCACGGCCGGGTAATCCTCCGCCAGGGCCAGCGTTTGCTGTTGCTGGCGCTCCTTCTCTGACAAATAGCCGACAAGGCTTATCTGATATTTGCGGATGTTTTCCACATAGGCGTAGGCCTCATGGCCGCGCGCGTAGCCGTATTTAAGTTTGCTGTAATAGGGCTTCTGGCTCAACAGGGGTAAACGCAGCTTAACGTCTGCCCAGCTGTTGGGATTGCCTTTTTGTTTGCGGGTGAGCGCCATGGCGTCCAGCATATGGGCATAGCCCATATTGTAAGCAGCCAGCGCAAACCAGATGCGTTCGTCTTTCGGAATCGAATCCGGCACTTTATCCATCATATCCTGCAGATAGCGCATGCCGCCGTCGATACTCTGCGCCGCATCGGTCCGGTCAGTCAGTCCCAGACTTTGCGCGGTGTTGCGCGTCAGCATCATCATGCCGCGCACGCCGGTGGGGGAAGTGGCCTGCGGATCCCAGTGGGATTCCTGCCAGGCGATCGCGGCCAGCAGGCGCCAGTCAATCTCGCGGGCGTACTTTTCAAATAGTGGCTGCACGTCCGGGAGAATATTTTCCACTGCACGGAGGAAGGTGCGGGTGTCGACATAATCGAAGTCGTTGCCGTGGCCGAGGTATTTCTCCTCCAGGCGCGCCAGCGTCCCGTCTTCATTAATGTTATTGAAGAAATCAAGCATTGCGGCCGACAGCGAATTATCTTCGCCCCGGGCGCTAAACCAGGTGACCGGCTGTTCGTCGGTGATATCCAGGGCCACCGCCAGCTCCGGATGGACGCGCTGAAACAGGCTGACGGCCACCGAATCGGCGACGGTGTAATCGAGTTTGCCGTCAATCACCGCCTGCATCAGCGCCGTGGTACCGCGCTTCTCGTCCACGCGCCAGGTAAGATCCGGATATTTCTCCGCTTTTAAGGCCTGCAGGTCGTTGATCGCCACGTGGCCCGGAGCGATAGTGAGTTGCTCGGCGGTTAGCGACGCGAGAGTGCGCGGCCGGATATTACCGACACGATAGACCAGCTGTTGGGAAACAGAATAGTAGGTGGGGCCAGCCTGGTAGTTTTTCACCCGCTCCTGGTTATAAACCAGACCGGCAGCCAGCATATCGGCCTGACCGTCGTCGAGGTCGTCAAACAGCTGGCTGATATTCTGCCGGACGGTTATCTTAAGCGTCACGCCCAGATAGTCAGCAAACTGCTTCGCCAGTTCATAATCCAGACCGAACGTTTTATCGTTCATGGTGGCGAAGGTCATCGGCGAGTTGATGGTGCTGATGCGCAGCTCGCCGCGAGCGATAATACCCGCCACCCGGTTCTCGGGTTTACTGGACCAGGGGATTGACGGCCACAGGGCCGCCGCCAGCAAAAGGGTGACAATGCCGATCAGCAGATAATTAATCTTTAATTTTTTCAGAGCGTTAATCTTCTGCAGCTTCAGGTTCCTCAGCAGGCGATGTCCGGAAAAAACGCAAGGTTGTCGTCGAATGTGCGGCATTCTGCTTAAGAATGCGCCAGTTGGCAACTTATTCGCGATGGTCGTCACATTTATTGATAAACAGCATCAATGATTTTATTTCTACGCAAACGGTTTCGTCGGGGCGCAGGATTCACTATAATGACGCCCGTTTCCCCCCCTGGCTCACCCTGAAAGCTTCGAAGACGAGAGACTTATGATGGAAATTTTGCGTGGTTCACCTGCACTGTCGGCATTCCGTATCAATAAACTGCTGGCACGATTTCAGGCGGCCAACCTTCCGGTAAGCGCCATATATGCCGAGTATATTCATTTTGCCGATCTGAACGCCCCGCTGAGCGCTGACGATCGCGAGCGCCTGGCGCGACTGCTTCAGTATGGCCCGAGCTTAAGCAGCCATACCCCGACCGGTAAATTACTGCTCGTGACCCCTCGCCCTGGCACCATCTCTCCCTGGTCTTCTAAAGCTACCGATATCGCTCACAACTGCGGTCTGACTCAGGTCGTGCGCCTGGAGCGCGGCGTGGCGTATTACGTTGAAGCCTCAACCCTGACCGAAGCGCAGTGGACCGTCGTGGCGGCGGAACTGCACGACCGCATGATGGAGAGCGTCTTCGACGCCCTGGAAGCGGGCGAGACGCTGTTTGCCCATCATCAGCCGACGCCGGTCACCAGCGTTGACCTGCTGGGCGAAGGCCGTCAGGCGCTGATTGACGCCAACCTCCGTCTGGGGCTGGCGCTGGCAGATGACGAAATTGACTACCTGCAGGATGCGTTTACCCGTCTGGGCCGCAACCCGAACGATATTGAGCTGTATATGTTCGCCCAGGCGAACTCTGAGCATTGCCGCCACAAGATTTTCAACGCCGACTGGATCATCGACGGCGAACAGCAGCCGAAGTCGCTGTTCAAAATGATCAAAAACACCTTCGAAAAAACGCCGGACTACGTCCTGTCGGCCTATAAAGATAATGCCGCGGTGATGGAAGGGTCTGAAGTGGGGCGCTATTTTGCCGACCACCAGACCGGGCGCTACGACTTCCATCAGGAGCCGGCGCACATACTGATGAAGGTGGAAACCCATAACCACCCGACGGCCATCTCTCCATGGCCGGGCGCGGCAACCGGCTCCGGCGGCGAAATCCGTGATGAAGGCGCCACCGGCCGCGGCGCGAAGCCGAAAGCGGGCCTGGTGGGCTTCTCGGTTTCCAACCTGCGTATTCCGGGCTTCGAGCAGCCGTGGGAAGAAGATTTCGGTAAACCGGACCGCATTGTCACCGCCCTGGACATCATGACCGAAGGCCCGCTGGGCGGCGCGGCGTTTAACAACGAGTTTGGTCGTCCGGCGCTGAACGGCTACTTCCGCACCTATGAAGAGAAAGTCACCAGCCACAATGGCGAAGAGCTGCGCGGCTACCACAAACCGATCATGCTGGCCGGCGGTATCGGCAACATCCGCGGCGAGCATGTGCAGAAGGGCGAGATTACCGTCGGGGCGAAGCTGATCGTGCTGGGCGGCCCGGCGATGAACATCGGCCTCGGCGGCGGCGCGGCCTCTTCTATGGCCTCCGGCCAGTCCGATGCCGACCTCGATTTCGCCTCCGTACAGCGTGACAACCCGGAAATGGAACGCCGCTGTCAGGAAGTGATCGACCGCTGCTGGCAGCTGGGCGACGCCAACCCGATCCTCTTTATCCACGACGTTGGCGCGGGCGGTCTCTCCAACGCCATGCCGGAGCTGGTGAGCGACGGCGGCCGCGGCGGTAAATTCCAGCTGCGCGATATTCTCAGCGATGAGCCAGGGATGAGCCCGCTGGAGATCTGGTGTAACGAATCGCAGGAGCGTTATGTTCTGGCGGTCGCCCCGGAGCAACTGCCGCTGTTCGACGAACTGTGTCGCCGCGAACGCGCGCCTTATGCCGTTATCGGCGAAGCTACCGCGGAGCAGCACCTGAGCCTGAGCGACAGCCACTTTAACGATCAGCCGATCGACCTGCCGCTGGACGTTCTGCTCGGCAAAACGCCGAAAATGACCCGCGATGTGCAGACCCTGAAAGCCCAGGGCAGCGCGCTGGATCGCCAACCGATTACCCTTGCTGATGCGGTAAACCGTGTTCTGCACCTGCCGACGGTGGCCGAGAAAACCTTCCTCGTGACCATCGGCGACCGCACCGTGACCGGTATGGTCGCCCGCGACCAGATGGTCGGCCCGTGGCAGATCCCGGTGGCCAACTGCGCGGTGACCACCGCCAGCCTCGACAGCTACTACGGCGAAGCGATGGCGATGGGCGAGCGCGCCCCGGTTGCCCTGCTGGACTTCGCGGCCTCTGGCCGTCTGGCCGTCGGCGAAGCGCTGACCAACATCGCCGCCACGCAGATTGGCGAGCTGAATCGCGTGAAACTGTCAGCTAACTGGATGGCCGCCGCAGGTCACCCGGGCGAAGACGCTGGCCTGTATGAGGCGGTAAAAGCGGTAGGCGAAGAGCTGTGTCCGGCGCTGGGCCTGACCATTCCGGTCGGTAAAGACTCGATGTCGATGAAAACCCGCTGGCAGGAAGGCAGCGAGCAGCGCGAGATGACCTCCCCGCTGTCGCTGGTGATCTCCGCTTTCGCCCGTGTCGAAGATGTTCGTCATACCGTCACGCCGCAGCTTTCTACAGAAGATAACGCTCTGCTGCTGATCGACCTCGGTAAAGGGCACAACGCGCTGGGCGCGACGGCCCTGGCGCAGGTCTATCGCCAGCTCGGCGACAAGCCGGCTGACGTGCGCGATGTTGCCCAGCTGAAAGGCTTCTGGGACGCGATGCAGGCCCTGGTGGCGCAGCGTAAACTGCTGGCCTACCACGACCGCTCCGACGGCGGCCTGCTGGTGACTCTGGCGGAAATGGCCTTTACCGGCCACTGTGGCCTGGAAGCAGATATCGCCGCGCTGGGCGATGATCGTCTGGCCGCGCTGTTCAACGAAGAGCTGGGGGCGGTGATCCAGGTGCGCGCTGCAGACCGTGAGGCGGTGGAAGCCATTCTGGCGGTTAACGGCCTGGCAGACTGCGTGCATTACCTTGGTAAAGCGGTCGAGGGCGATCGCTTCGTGCTGACCGCCAACGGTCAGACGGTGTTTAGCGAGAGCCGCACTACGCTGCGCATGTGGTGGGCGGAAACCACCTGGCAGATGCAGCGTCTGCGCGACAACCCGGCCTGCGCCGATCAGGAGCACGAGGCGAAAGCCAATGACGCCGATCCGGGCCTCAATGTGAAGCTCTCGTTTGAGATTAATGACGACATTGCGGCGCCGTACATTGCCACCGGCGCGCGTCCGAAAGTGGCCGTCCTGCGCGAGCAGGGGGTGAACTCCCACGTTGAAATGGCGGCAGCCTTCCATCGCGCCGGCTTTGACGCCATCGACGTGCATATGAGCGACCTGCTGGCGGGCCGCACCGGTCTGGGGGATTTCCATGCCCTGGTGGCCTGCGGCGGCTTCTCCTATGGTGACGTGCTGGGCGCGGGTGAAGGCTGGGCGAAGTCGATTCTGTTCAACGAGCGCGTGCGCGATGAGTTCGCGACGTTCTTCCATCGTCCGCAGACGCTGGCGCTCGGCGTGTGCAACGGCTGTCAGATGATGTCCAACCTGCGCGAGCTGATCCCGGGCAGCGACCTGTGGCCGCGCTTTGTGCGTAACCAGTCTGACCGCTTCGAAGCGCGCTTTAGCCTGGTGGAAGTGACGCAAAGCCCATCCCTGCTGCTGGAAGGCATGGTTGGCTCACGGATGCCGATTGCGGTCTCCCACGGCGAAGGTCAGGTGGAAGTGCGCGACAGCGCGCATCTGGCCCAGCTGGAGAGCAAAGGTCTGGTGGCGCTGCGCTTCGTGGATAACTTTGGCAAAGTGACCGAAACCTATCCGGCGAACCCGAACGGTTCCCCGAACGGTATCACCGCGGTGACCAGCGAAAGCGGGCGCGCGACCATCATGATGCCGCACCCGGAACGCGTCTTCCGCACCGTAAGCAACTCCTGGCACCCGGAGAACTGGGGCGAGGACAGCCCGTGGATGCGTATCTTCCGTAACGCGCGTAAACAGTTGGGTTAACCTTCCGGCAGCGCCTCATGTGAATGTATCAGCCCCCTGCTCAGGCAGGGGGCTTTTTTTATCTGTGATGGCCGGCACGCCAGGGTGTCGGGAATTGCCGACAACCCCTATGTTATGGTGTCGTCAATAGGAGACACTTAACATATTGATTTTATTGAGCAGTGGTGCGGCGCCTGTTTAGTGTCGTCAATTAGCGACAGTATGAATAAAAAATGTACGGTTCCGGTATGGCAATGATCGTGAGCTAATATCATATATATCAGCGTGTTAATAAAATGTTTTGAAAGGTGGCATAGTTCATGCATAATATTAACCAGTGGCTCATTCACCTTCTTATGTCAGCCCCTTCGGGACGCGCTACATAAACTTCGAATGACGCACAAACAGGTGCCTGCCGTCCAACTCCTGATAACAGCCTGGCTTTATCAGACATCGGGCGAAACGTCGAGTAAGGCACCGCCTCATTCCTGAACAAAGCCAGGCCTTGCGCCTGGCTTTGTTGTTTCTGCGGCGCAGTAACCAGCGGTAGCGCTTTTCTCCGGCGCGCTCCTCAGTTAGCATCGACCAGAGCTAATGATTGAGACAACATCCTTGAAGCGACTCTCTCTTTTTCCCCGTTCGCTGCGTCAACTGGTGACGCTCTCCTTTGTGCTGATCCTGCTGCCGCTGTTGGTGCTGGCGTGGCAGGCCTGGCAGAGCCTGAATGCCCTTAGCGCCCAGGCGGCGCATATTAACCGCACTACGCTGGTCGATGCCCGACGCAGCGAGGCGATGATCAATGCCGCGCTGGAAATGGAGCGCAGCTATCGCCAGTACTGCGTGCTGGACGATCCGACGCTGGCGCGGGTGTATCAGAATCAGCGACAGCGCTACAGCCAGATGCTGGATGCCCATGCCGGCGTGCTACCGGACGAGAAACTCTGGCAGGCGCTGCGTCAGGACGTCAGCGATCTGGCGCAGTTGCAGTGTAAAAATAGCGGCCCCGATGCCCAGGCGGCCGCCAGACTGGAAGTTTTCGCCAGCAATAACAGCGATATGGTGCAGGCGACCCGGGCAGTCGTCTATTCCCGCGGCCAGCAGCTGCAGCAGGAGATTGCCGAACGCGGCCAGTTTTTCGGCTGGCAGGCGCTGGTGCTGTTTCTGCTGAGCCTGGCGCTGGTGCTGCTCTTCACCCGTATGATTATCGGTCCGGTGAAAGGCATAGAAAGAATGATCAATCAGCTGGGGGCAGGGAAGTCGCTGGACGACGCCGCATTGTTTACCGGCCCGCGCGAGCTGCGCTCGGTGGGCAAGCGCATCATCTGGCTCAGCGAGCGCCTGGCGTGGCTGGAGTCGCAGCGGCATCAATTTCTTCGTCATCTGTCGCATGAGCTGAAAACCCCGCTGGCCAGTATGCGTGAAGGTACCGAGCTGTTGGCCGACCGGGTCGCCGGGCCACTGACCCCAGAGCAGCAGGAGATCGTCGAGATCCTCGACAGCAGTAGTCGTAACCTGCAAAAGCTGATTGAACAGTTGCTGGACTACAACCGAAAACAGGCCGACAGCCCGGTGGCTCGCGAAGCGGTGGATCTGGTGGACCTGGTGGAAAACGTCGTGGCGGCGCACAGCCTGCCCGCGCGGGCTAAACTGATGCATACTGAACTGACGCTGCAGGCGCGGCGTTGCCTGGCAGAGCCTGCACTATTGATAAGCGTAATGGATAATCTCTACTCCAATGCGGTGCACTATGGCGCTGAATCCGGTAACATCCGTATCCACAGCTACCGGCACGGAGAGCAGGTGCGTATTGATGTCGCCAACAGCGGCGAACCGATCCCGGCCGCGGAAAAGAATATGATTTTCGAGCCTTTTTACCAGGGGAGTCACCAGCGTAAAGGGGCCGTTAAGGGCAGTGGGCTGGGGTTGAGTATCGCCCGCGACTGCGTCCGGCAGATGCAAGGGGAGCTCAGCTTAGTTGACGCGCCCGCCGGGCAGGTCTGTTTTCGCATTACGCTTCCCTCAGCGCCGGAATAATCCAACTTATGAATCGATATCGGGGAACTATGTCCCAATTCCTGGCCTGGCGCCGTTCCCTTCGTGGATGGCTGCTTTCAGGCATTGCTTGTCTGACGCTGGCGGGGTGTTCCGCCGGCTTTTCACCGCATACTGCGGAAGGTACCGCCGCCTCCGGGCAGGCGCAGCATCAGGTGGCCGATTTTGTCGCGGTAGACTGCGCGGACATCTGGGCGCACAGCAGCGATGCCAGCGACAAAAATCCCCTCTACTGGCTGCGGGGCATTGACTGTGCCGATCGCCTCGCACCGGCGCAGGCGCGGGCGGAGGCGAAACGCCATACCGACGACAGCTGGCAGGACGCGTTCCGTCGCGGCATCCTGCTTGCTGATGCCAAAATTACTCCCGACGAGCGTCGCGACCTGGTGGCGCGTCTCGATACCTTCAGCCCGCAAATCGCCGTTCAGGTCCGCCCGCTGTATCAGCTCTGGCGCGACGGCCAGACCCGTCAGCTGCAGCTGGTGGAAGAGCGTGCCCGTTACGCGAAGCTTCAGCAGTCCAGCGATAGCGAACTGGAGACGCTGCGTCAGCAGGAGCAGGCGTTGCGCGAACAGCTGGAGCTGACCACCCGTAAGCTGGAGAACCTGACGGATATCGAACGCCAGCTCTCCAGCCGCAAGCCGGGTGGTAATTTCGGCAGCGAAAAAGTGCCGGAGGTGATCCATGACGATCCGTAAACCGGCGCGTTTGCTGCTGGTGGATGACGATCCGGGACTGTTGAAGCTGCTGGGCATGCGCCTGGTCAGCGAAGGCTACAGCGTGGTCACCGCCGAGAGCGGGCCGGAAGCGCTGCGCGTGCTGGGGCGTGAGAAAGTGGATCTGGTGATTAGCGATCTGCGGATGGATGAAATGGATGGCCTGCAGCTGTTCAGCGAGATCCAGAAGGGGCTGCCCGGCATACCGGTGATTATTCTCACCGCCCATGGTTCGATTCCCGACGCCGTGGCCGCGACCCAGCAGGGGGTGTTCAGCTTCCTGACCAAGCCGGTCGATAAAGATGCCTTGTATAAAGCCATTGATGAGGCGCTGGAGCAGCGCTCGCCGGCCACCGACGAAGCCTGGCGCCAGGCGATTGTGACCCGCAGCCCGCTGATGCTGCGTCTGCTTGAGCAGGCCGGGATGGTGGCGCAATCGGATGTCAGCGTGCTGATTAACGGCCAGAGTGGGACCGGGAAGGAGATCGTCGCCCAGGCGATCCATAACGCCAGCCCGCGTCATGATAAACCGTTCGTGGCGATCAACTGCGGCGCGCTGCCGGAACAGCTGCTCGAATCCGAACTGTTTGGCCATGCGCGGGGCGCCTTTACCGGCGCGGTCAGTAACCGTGAAGGATTATTCCAGGCCGCTGAGGGCGGTACGCTGTTTCTCGACGAGATCGGTGATATGCCGGTTGCGCTGCAGGTGAAGCTGCTGCGCGTCCTGCAGGAGCGTAAGGTGCGTCCGCTGGGCAGCAACCGCGATATCGAGATCAACGTGCGGATCATCTCCGCCACCCATCGCGACCTGCCGAAGGCGATGGCCCGCGGCGAGTTCCGCGAAGATCTGTTTTACCGACTCAACGTGGTGAATCTGAAGATCCCACCGCTTTCCGAACGGGCTGAGGATATCCCGCTGCTGGCTAATCATTTGCTGCGCCAGTCCGCCGATCGCCATAAGCCGTTTGTCCGGGCGTTTTCCAGCGATGCGATGAAGCGGCTGATGGCCGCCAAGTGGCCGGGTAACGTGCGCCAGCTGGTGAACGTGATTGAGCAGTGTGTGGCCCTGACCTCGTCGCCGGTGATTGGCGACGCGCTGGTGGAGCAGGCGCTGGAAGGAGAGAATACCGCGCTGCCGACCTTCGTGGAGGCGCGCAATCAGTTTGAGCTGAACTACCTGCGCAAGCTGCTGCAAATTACTAAAGGCAATGTCACCCACGCCGCGCGGATGGCAGGGCGCAACCGCACCGAATTCTATAAACTGCTGTCGCGCCATGAGCTCGACGCCAACGACTTTAAAGAGTAGCTCCGCAGCATAGCGCAAGTTATGATACGGTAAGCAACCGGTTACGCGACTAAGACAGGAACACCATGAAAAAGATTGATGCGATTATTAAACCTTTCAAACTGGATGACGTGCGTGAAGCGCTGGCCGAAGTCGGCATCACCGGGATGACGGTGACGGAAGTGAAGGGCTTTGGCCGCCAGAAAGGTCATACCGAGCTGTACCGCGGCGCGGAGTACATGGTGGATTTTCTGCCAAAAGTAAAAATTGAAATCGTGGTGACCGACGATATCGTCGATACCTGTGTGGATACCATCATCCGTACGGCGCAGACCGGCAAGATTGGCGACGGCAAGATCTTTGTCTTCGACGTCGCGCGGGTCATTCGTATCCGTACTGGTGAAGAAGACGACGCGGCGATTTAATCCTCGCCGCTCGCTGCAGTATTGCCGGGTGACGCTGCGCTTACCCGGCCTCCAAATCCCCGCGTCGTCGGGGCTTACAGGACCTTATGCGGGCCGAAACATTCGTAATGAATGTTGTCTTTATTAACCCCTAATTCTACCAGCTGCTTCGCTGCAAACTGCATAAACGCTACCGGGCCGCAGAGATAGAACTGCATCTGCGGGGCGCGAATATTGTCCGCCACTGCCGCTAAATCCATCAAACCTTCGCTATCAAAACGTCCAGTCTGACGGTCGGCTTCGCTCGGGTTGCGATACCACACGTGCGAGGTAAACGCCGGCAGCGCCGCGCCAAGCGCACTCACTTCATCGGCAAAGGCGTGAACGTCGCCATTTTCCGCCGCATGGAACCAGTTCACCTGACCCTGATGACCGCTCTTCGCCAGCGCATCCAGCATCGCCAGCATCGGCGTTTGCCCGACGCCCCCGGAGAGCAGGGTGACCGGCGTCTGTGGTTCAACGTTAAGGAAGAAGTCTCCCGCCGGGGCGGCTAAATAGACCACATCGCCTTCGCTGGCATGGTTATGCAGCCAGCTGGAAACCTGACCGCCGTCCTCACGTTTTACCGCGATGCGGTAGCCTTTGCCGTCTGCTTTGCGGGTTAAAGAGTATTGACGAATTTCCTGATAGTCGAAGCCTTCCGGTTTCAGCCAGATGGCCAGGTACTGCCCCGGCTGGTAATCGGCGACCGGCTGACCGTCGACTGGAGCCAACTCAAAGCTGGTGATGAGCTGGCTGCGCGGGGTTTTCTTTACGATGCGGAACGCGCGGGTCCCTTCCCAGCCGCCGGTTTTACTGGCGTTTTGCTGATAAATTTCTGCTTCGCGGCCGATAAAGACGTTCGCCAGCACGCCGTAAGCTTTTCCCCAGGCATCAAGCACGTCCTGACCCGGGCTGAACATTTCATCGAGGGTCGCCAGCAGATGGCTGCCAACGATGTTGTACTGCTCCGGTTTGATCTGGAAGCTGGTGTGTTTCTGGGCGATTTTTTCCACCGCCGGCAGCAGGGCGGGCAGGTTATCGATATTGCTGGCGTAGGCGGCAATGGCGTTGAATAACGCTTCGCGCTGATCGCCGTTGCGCTGGTTGCTCATGTTGAAGATCTCTTTGAGCTCCGGATTATGCGCGAACATACGATCGTAGAAATGGGCGGTGAGCTTTGGGCCGGTCTCTACCAGCAGGGGGATGGTGGCTTTGACCGTGGCGATGGTTTGAGCGTCGAGCATAGCGTGCTTCCTTGTGTGTTATCTTATTGATGCATTTTAAATGCATCTTATAGAAATAACCCTGCTATGTAAATGGTTCTTTAACACTTAACCCCGATGCCGTTACAACATGAAGAATTTGCATCACAAACCTGAAAAGAAATCCGTTGATAATGAGAGAGACGTTATTGCTCAAAGCCTTGTGTCATGCGGAGCCAATCGTTTGCGTAAAATCCTTTGTCAAGACCTGTTATCACAGAATGATTAGGTTATACTGTGGGCCGTTGTCCAATCGGACCGCCTTTTTAGGCCGAAATTTTATTGTTAGCTGAGTCAGGAGATGCGGATGTTAAAGCGTGAAATGAACATTGCCGATTATGATGCCGAACTGTGGCAGGCTATGGAGCAGGAAAAAGTACGTCAGGAAGAGCACATCGAACTGATCGCCTCCGAAAACTACACCAGTCCGCGCGTCATGCAGGCGCAGGGCTCTCAGCTGACCAACAAATATGCTGAAGGGTATCCGGGCAAGCGTTACTACGGCGGCTGTGAATATGTCGACGTGGTTGAGCAACTGGCTATCGACCGCGCGAAAGAACTGTTCGGCGCTGACTATGCTAACGTCCAGCCGCACTCCGGCTCTCAGGCTAACTTTGCGGTCTACACCGCGCTGCTGCAGCCGGGCGATACCGTGCTCGGTATGAACCTGGCGCAGGGCGGCCACCTGACTCACGGCTCTCCGGTTAACTTCTCCGGCAAACTGTACAACATCATCCCTTACGGTATTGATGAGTCCGGTAAAATTGACTATGACGACATGGCGAAGCAGGCTCAGGAACACAAACCGAAGATGATCATCGGTGGTTTCTCCGCTTACTCCGGTATCGTTGACTGGGCGAAAATGCGTGAAATCGCTGACAGCATCGGCGCTTACCTGTTCGTCGATATGGCGCACGTGGCAGGCCTGATTGCCGCGGGTGTGTATCCGAACCCGGTTCCGCATGCTCACGTTGTGACCACCACCACCCACAAAACCCTGGCGGGTCCGCGCGGCGGCCTGATTCTGGCGAAAGGCGGTAGCGAAGAGCTGTACAAAAAACTGAACTCTGCCGTGTTCCCAAGCGCGCAGGGCGGCCCGCTGATGCACGTTATCGCGGCCAAAGCGGTGGCGCTGAAAGAAGCGATGGAGCCAGAGTTTAAAGTTTACCAGCAGCAGGTTGCGAAAAACGCCAAAGCGATGGTGGAAGTGTTCCTGAACCGCGGCTACAAAGTGGTTTCTGGCGGTACTGAGAACCACCTGTTCCTGCTGGATCTGGTGGATAAAAACCTGACCGGTAAAGAAGCTGACGCCGCCCTGGGCCGCGCCAACATCACCGTGAACAAAAACAGCGTGCCGAACGATCCGAAGAGCCCGTTCGTGACTTCCGGTATCCGTATCGGTTCTCCGGCTGTGACTCGCCGCGGCTTCAAAGAAGCGGAAGTTAAAGAGCTGGCTGGCTGGATGTGTGACGTGCTGGACAATATCAATGACGAAGCGGTCATTGAACGTGTGAAAGGCAAAGTGCTGGATATCTGCGCACGTTTCCCGGTTTATGCGTAAGCGTTAACGTTGCAATAAAAAAGGCCGCGATTGCGGCCTTTTTTGTGTCTGCCGATTAGCGGCGGTCGAGCGAAATCGCGCCGGGGCCGGTAATCGCCAACAGCAGAAAAGCGCCGGCAATACTGACGTTTTTCCAGAAATTAATCATGTTCGGCAATACCGCATCGCCGGTCATATCCCAGTAATGATGGCCAATCACCGCCGTACCCAGCGTATAAAAAATAAAGATGACCGCCAGCGGGCGGGTGAAAAAGCCCAACACAATTAAGATCGCCGCAGGGACCTCCATTATCACAGCGATAATCGCCGCCAGCGTCGGCATCGGCGCGCCGGAGGCGGCCATGTACTGCACCGTACCGCCAAAGCCTAACAGTTTCGGATAACCAAAAAGGATAAACAGGACCACCACGGCGATGCGGGCGATGAGCAGCAGCAAGGAGCGGGAAGCGCCAAAATCAAAATAGCGGAGTGTGTTCATAATCAGCTCGTTATGAGAGAAGTGTGATTTAAACGTAATACACAAATTTGCCCGCCGCCATGGTGAGAAAATAATAATGTTGCGCTTCGTTTCATCAGGATTTGGCTGCGGGGTTGCTCGCACTTTGATGCCCGGTTATCGGATTTTATTTAATACAACCGGCGATGGGATGGTGCTCGCTCTGTGATGTGTGTCACGATTTAAAGACAAATGTACTCAACTTCCATATAGAGAGTGAGACACCGGTTTACTCAAGATGGGGTTTGTCGCCAGACTATCGCCACCATTCGGGAGGAAATCATGGTCTTGCACTCCACGCGCTGGCTGGCGCTCAGTTATTTCACCTACTTTTTTAGCTACGGTATTTTTCTGCCCTTCTGGAGCGTCTGGCTGGCCGGAAACGGGCTGACTCCGGAAACCATCGGCCTGTTGCTTGGCGCCGGCCTGGTGGCCCGTTTTCTTGGGAGCCTGCTGATTGCCCCGCGGGTCAGCGATCCCTCCCGGCTCATTGCCGCGTTGCGCGTGCTGGCCCTGTTAACCTTACTTTTCGCGCTGGCCTTCTGGGTCGGCAGTCACGTGGCATGGCTGCTGGCGGTCATCATCGGCTTCAACCTGTTCTTTTCGCCGCTGGTGCCGCTGACGGATGCCCTGGCCAATACCTGGCAAAAGCAGATCACCATGGACTATGGCCGGGTACGGCTATGGGGCTCCATTGCCTTTGTCATCGGTTCGGCGCTGACCGGCAAGCTGGTCAGTCTGTTTGACTACCGGGCGATCCTGCTGATGTTAAGCCTGGGTGTCGCCTCGATGCTGCTGGGTATGCTGCTTAAGCCGTCGGTGATGCCCCACGGGGAGTCGCGCCAGCAGCAGGGAGCAGGACTGACGGCCTGGCTGACGCTGGTACGCCAGAGCTGGCGCTTTCTCGCCTGCGTCTGTTTGCTACAGGGGGCGCACGCCGCCTACTACGGCTTTAGCGCCATCTACTGGCAGCAGGCCGGCTATTCTGCCTCGGCGGTCGGTTATCTGTGGTCGTTAGGCGTGGTGGCGGAAGTGGTGATCTTCGCGTTGAGTAAAAAGGTGTTCCGCCGCTTCAGCGCACGCGACCTGCTGCTGCTCTCCGCCGTCTGCGGGCTGATTCGCTGGGGACTGATGGGCTGGACCATGGCGCTGCCGGGACTCCTCCTTGCGCAGATCCTTCACTGTGGCACCTTCACGGTGTGTCACTTGGCGGCGATGCGCTATATCGCCGCCCGTCAGGGCAGCGAAGTGATCCGCCTGCAGGCCGTCTATTCTGCGGTGGCGATGGGCGGGAGTATTGCCATCATGACCGTCTTCGCCGGTTTCCTCTATCAGCACCTGCACCAGGGCGTGTTCTGGGTAATGGCCCTGCTGACGATCCCGGCGCTGATTATCCGGCCAAAAGCGGTGGCGACCTAGTCCTCAAGCATCGCGCAGATATGCTGCTGCTGGCGTTCAGTGAAGCAGTTCTCCGCGTGGATCAGCGGCGGCGAAAACAGCGGTAGCGCCGTCGCATAAGGGGTGACGATAAGCGTCACCCCTTTGGGCGCACCTTCCTTCTGAAAGCGCTCTACGCTCTGGTATTTGATATTCAGCGGCAGCAGCGTGAGTTCGCGCAGCTGCTGTTCCAGAGCCTCTTCTATAGCCGGGTTGTCATCGGTTAGCAACAGCACCTGTTTTTCGTGCAGGTCGCTTTTCTGCATCAGCCAGGCGCCAAAGATCACCGCGATTAAGCCGGTCTCTTCCTCATTAAAATGGATGTGCCAGGCTTCCTCGAATTCGCTCAATGCCGCCTGGGTGGTACGCAGTAAGCGAGGATAGAGCCGGCTCACTTCCTCCGTGAGCGTGCTGTCGATGCCGATGGCAAACACGCTGCGGATCAACGCCTGCGATAAATGAATATAGAGTTGATCGCTGAGCCCCTGCTCATCACTGAAAGCCCTGCCGGCGAGGACCTGGAAGCGATGGATCAGGCCGGAGATAGCCAGTCGCAGGCGGCGATCGTGCGGGTGACCGTCGCGGACCGGGTCGGGGGTTTTGAGCAACATAAACAGTAGCGAGAGGAAGAAGGGCTCTCCAACATGCGGCGGAGCGCCGACCCGGCGCTGCCAGTGGCGGACAATCTCCTGCGCCAGGGTAAACTCGGCGGCGGTCTGGGCCCAACGCTGCTGTTCATCATTGAAGTCCGGAGAGTATCCCCGGTGATGCTCAAGCAGACAGTACTGCAGATATAAGCGCAGAAACTGCACGTCGCGGCAGTCAAACTGGCGATTGAGCGCCCGCGCGCAGCGGTTCACCAGCGCCTGCAGATTGGTATCATCGTATAAGGTACGGGCAATGCCTTCCTGTTTAAGCTGCGTTTTCAGGGCCGGGGTAAAATGATGATTGACGAACTGCGGGCAGAGGCGTAGCCCCCGCCGCAGCGCATGCAGCAGACATAAACGTTGGTCGAGCGCGGCGCCTTCAATCCGATAGCTGCCGTCCACCTCTGACCGGAGGGTCAAACGGTGGTAACGCTGAATTTCGCGTCCGGTCTCCTCAATATCCTGCCGGGCCGTGGTCTCATCAACGAGGTTGATCCTGCCAAGCCGTTCAGTCGTCACCGACTGTCCGGGCAGATAAAACATCAGGAGCACCTGGCTACGGCGCTGTGGACTGGAAAGCGCAGATGGTGGTTCAATGACGGTCATCATCTGGTAAGTTCCAGTTAGGGTTTTCGCTAAGAATAGACAATGGCAGAGGCGGGGGCAGGGCGAAACGCCCGCTTTAGCTCAGGATTGCTGGTGAAGTTCACAGAATTTTTCACGTGAGGAACAGATGAACAGAGTGAAACAATGCACCAGCGCGGCGTTTTTCATGGTTTTATCATTTTCAGCCGCCGCGCATCCGCATAGCTTCATTAGTTTGCAGAGCGAGCCGGTGGTTAAAGACGGTCTGCTGAGCGGGTTTAAAATGCGCTGGACCATGGATGAAATTACCTCATCGGATCTGCTCTATGACGCCGGTAACGCCAAACCGGGCAGCGAAGTATGGAAAAAGCTGGCGGCGGAGGTGATGGCCAACGTACTCGGCCAGCACTATTTCAGCGAGCTGTGGCACAACGGCCAGCGGGTGAAATTTGAAAATCGTCCCGACGGCTATGGCCTCGAGCGTGACGGACTGCAGGCGGTACTGACCTTTACGCTGCCGCTGGCGACGCCGCAACCCGTTGCCGGGCAGACGTTTACCTTTTCCACCTTCGACCCGACCTACTACGTCGACATGTTTTATGACAAGGATAGCGATTTTTCCCTGCCCGCCGCGCTGCGGGCCGCCTGTAAGGCAACGGTGATGACGCCAAAACCGAACGACAAAATGCTCTCGTACGCTCAGTCGCTGGATAAAGCGGATGCGCCGCCGGAGGATATGGCGCTGGGCAGCTATTTTGCCCAGAAGGTGACCCTGACATGTCAGTAATTTTCACCCCCCGCGCGCGATCCTCGCGCTGGAAAGCGCTGTGGCCGCTGGCGCTGTTGCTGGCTGTGAGCATCATCGGCGGCATTTGGCTATGGCGGGCGTGGCCGCAGGTGCTGATGCAGAGCGCGGTCTGGCAGCGCTCGTTGAATCTGGAACTCAGCCGCCTGCTGCAGGCGGTGGCGGAGAACCCGGCAGCGGCGGGCCTGTCGCTGCTCGGGTTCAGTTTCGTTTATGGTGTAGTGCATGCCTTAGGGCCCGGCCATGGCAAAATTGTCATTACTACCTGGCTCGCCACCCATCCCTCGAAGCTGAAATCAAGCATTAACCTGACGCTGGCCGCCTCTTTATTACAGGGACTGGTGGCCATCGCGCTGGTGGTCGTGGTGCTGGCGCTGCTGCAGCTGCCGGCGCGCCAGCTGCATCTCAGCAGTTTCTGGCTGGAGAAGGGCAGCTATCTGCTGGTGGGCGCATTAGGCTTGCTGCTGTGCTGGCGGGCGTTAAAAAAGCTGCGTCTGCTGCTGAGCCGGCCAACGTTTACCGCTTTTACCCCACATCATGTTCATCACGAGCATTGCGGCTGCGGGCATCAGCATCTCCCGGCGCCGGATCAGCTTCAGAGCGGCGACGACTGGCGGGCACGCGCCGCGATCGTCCTGTCGATGGGCATGCGCCCCTGCTCGGGAGCGATCATGGTGCTGCTGTTCAGCAAGGTGATCGGGGTGTTCAGTTGGGGAATGGCGGCGGCGCTGGCGATGGCGGCGGGAACCTCGTTGACCATCACGGCGCTGGCGCTGCTGGTGCACAGTTTTCGCCAGCTGGCGGTGAAGCTGGGTCAGCATCAGGCGCCGCCGCTGTGGCGTCAGGTGGGCTGGCTGACGCTGGCGCTGGCCGGCGGCGTGATTTTGCTGGCGGCGGCAGGAGTGATGTGGTTCACCGCGGTCCCGGCCGGCGGTGGGATCCGCCCGTTTTAGTCAGACGCCGGGCGCAAATCCGAAAGTGGGCGCCTGTGCTTGCCGCTGGCGAAGCGATGCTCTAGTTTTCCGCTTTTCGGCGGATGACAAGGAGTCGCTATGGCCGCAAATATCGTTTCTTCCGCACCGAGCGGGCGGTTTTATTATGGCTGCGCCGGTGCCGCCGGGCTGCTGGCGGGCCTGGCGATCGTCTACTGGTTTCCGGCGCTGGCCAGCTGGTGGCCGTCAGATCTGGTGCGCGTCTACCACGCCATGTCGTATGTCATGGGATTCGGGGTGTCGCGTATCGGGGATATCCCGCTGGTGGCCTACGCCACCTTAACGCTGTCGGGTTTCGTCATGGCTTTTTGCCACCCCGGGCACAGTAAACTGCCCATTGTTGCCTGGGCTGTGCATAATCAGCCTTCGCTACGGGAGATGGTCGATTGGATCCTGCGCAGCTGGGTATTGCAGTTCGGTTTCCTGGTGATCATTTTCTGGCGTTTTGCTTTCATGGGGAAGCTGACCAGCTATCGGCTGATGCAGTTCGTGGGCATATTTAACGACGTCTGCTATCTGGCCACGCTGGTGCTGGCTGGGATACTGCTGCGCGATAGCTGGCGAGACTTTCAAGGCGTTTCCGCACCGGCAAGCAATATTCGCATTCCGCTGATCTTTGCCCTGAGCTTTTATCTGCCGTTTCAGCTGGTATGGATTTTACTCAGTGCGCAGCAGTTCGAGTTGCCGCTGTGGGGATGGCTGCTGCTGGTTCCGGCGATGGTCGGCGTGCTGTTAGCCCGCCTGGCGACGGTAGGAATAGCGTTGTGTTTCCGGCGCTGGCTGGGGCCGCAGGGCTGCCTGCGCTGGCGCGGGCCGCTGGCCTTGTTTAGCGGCCTGACGGTACTGTGCATCGGCGGCAATGCGGTGATTCGCCAGATCCTCAACATGATAAAATGACATAAAAAAAGGAAGCCGCGGCTTCCTTTTTGACATCAGTAAGAGATTAACGCTTCAGCGCATCGCTCAGCTGCTCACGCATATTCGCCAGCATCGCTTTCACCACGCGCGGGTTACCGGCAACGATGTTGCCCGTCAGCAGGTAGTTATGGCCACCGGTGAAGTCGCAGACAATCGCGCCAGCTTCACGGGCGATCAGCTCGCCTGCGGCGAAATCCCAAGGCTTCAGGGCGATCTCAAAGTAACCGTCAACGCGGCCGGCGGCTACATAGGCCAGATCCAGCGCGGCAGAGCCGGTGCGACGGAAGTCGGCACATTCGGTAAACATGTTGCCGAGAATATTCATGTAAGTGGTGGCGTGCTGCTTCGCTTTGAACGGGAAGCCGGTCGCGATGATGGTGCCGTCGAGGTCGCGAGCGTTGCTGCCGCGCAGACGGTAGCCGTTCAGCTGCGCGCCCTGGCCGCGGGTCGCGGTAAACAGTTCGTTACGCATCGGATCGTAAACCACCGCGACTTCAGTACGACCTTTGATGCGTACGGCGATGGAAACAGAGAAGTGGGGCAGACGTTTAACGAAGTTGGTGGTGCCATCCAGTGGATCGATAACCCATTGAACATCCTGCTCTTCACCAGCGTGTTCACCGCTTTCTTCGGTGATAATGGTGTGCTGCGGGTAAGATTTGCGAATGGTTTCGATAATAATCGCTTCAGCGGCTTTATCGACGTTGGTCACAAAATCATTGCTGCCTTTCTGGCTGGTTTCTACGGTGTCTGGCGTTTCGTAGTGCTTGGCAATTAAATTACCCGCCTTGCGCGCGGCGCGCACGGCGATGTTCAGCATCGGATGCATCGGTCTCTCTCACTGGATGTTAAAGAACGGGAAAAAACGGCGCATATAATAACAGCGAAATCTGCTTATGTCTCCGTTTTATGGTAGCATGCCCGAATAATCTTTAGCCGAAGAACCATAATGCTGCAAAATATTCGAATCGTACTGGTAGAAACCTCCCACACCGGCAATATGGGCTCTGTAGCCCGCGCGATGAAAACCATGGGCTTAACTAACCTGTGGCTGGTCAACCCACTGGTCAAACCCGACTCACAGGCGATAGCCCTCGCCGCGGGCGCCAGCGATGTGATCGGTAACGCGCAGATCGTCGATACCCTTGATGAAGCCCTGGCGGGCTGCAGCCTGGTGGTGGGTACCAGCGCGCGCTCCCGTACACTGCCGTGGCCAATGCTCGATCCGCGCGAATGCGGCCTGAAAAGCGTCGCCGAGGGGCAGCATGCGCCGGTGGCGCTGGTCTTTGGCCGCGAACGCGTTGGCCTGACCAACGAAGAGCTGCAGAAGTGCCACTACCACGTGGCGATCGCCGCGAACCCGGAGTACAGCTCGTTGAACCTGGCGATGGCGGTGCAGGTTATCGCTTATGAAGTGCGGATGGCCTGGCTGGCGACGCAGGAGCAGGCGCAGCCTGCGGTTGACCATGAAGAGGCGCCGTACCCGCTGGTGGACGATCTGGAGCGTTTCTACGGCCATCTTGAGCAGACGCTGCTGGCGACGGGCTTCATCCGCCCGAATCATCCGGGGCAGGTGATGAACAAGCTGCGTCGGCTGTTCACCCGCGCGCGTCCGGAAAGTCAGGAGCTGAACATTCTGCGCGGCATGCTGGCGTCTATTGAGCAGCAGAATAAAGGTAAGTAAGCGCGTTAACGCCGGATGGCGCTTCGCTTATCCGGCCTACGAATCTACATCTCTGTTGTAGCCCGGGCGAGGCCTTTGGCCGACCCCGGGAGCGGCTCGAAATTAATAACGGCACGGAAAGCCAAATACCTGACTAAAACAGTCAAGTAAATAGTTGACCAAATTACTCGGGAATGTCAGACTTGGCCCTGCTATGCAATACCCATATTAATAAAAAGCCCGGCCAGGGGCGAGTTTGAGGTTAAGTAAGACATGAGACTGACATCTAAAGGGCGTTATGCCGTGACCGCGATGCTTGACGTTGCGCTCAACTCTGAAACGGGCCCGGTGCCGTTGGCAGATATTTCAGAGCGTCAGGGAATTTCGCTTTCCTATCTGGAACAGCTGTTCTCTCGCCTGCGTAAAAATGGCCTGGTTTCCAGCGTTCGTGGTCCAGGCGGTGGTTATCTGTTAGGTAAAGATGCCAGCAGCATCGCCGTCGGCGAAGTGATCAGCGCGGTAGACGAATCCGTTGACGCGACCCGTTGCCAGGGCAAAGGCGGCTGTCAGGGCGGCGATAAGTGCCTGACTCACGCGCTGTGGCGCGATTTGAGCGAACGCCTGACCGGCTTCCTGAACAATATCACCCTGGGTGAACTGGTGAATAACCAGGAGATCCTTGATGTGTCCGGCCGTCAGCATCAGCACGAAACCCAGCGCAATGCGCGCACCCAGGACGCGATCAACGTTAAGCTGCGCGCCTGAGTGACCCGTCCCGTTTCGGACTGCGGCTGACAGGGCGAGGCAGCACGAAACGGTCGGGACAACGATTATAAAGAGCTTTCAGAATCAGGCCGGGATGCGCCAGCATTCCGTGTACTCGGTCGTACATCAAGCCGGTTGCCTGATTCCTTGCATTGAGTGATGTACGGAGTTTAAGAGCAATGAAATTACCGATTTATCTCGATTACTCCGCAACCACGCCGGTGGACCCGCGTGTTGCCGAGAAAATGATGCAGTTCCTGACCATGGACGGGACCTTTGGTAACCCGGCCTCCCGTTCCCACCGTTTTGGCTGGCAGGCTGAAGAGGCGGTTGATATCGCCCGCAATCAGATTGCCGAGCTGGTCGGTGCCGACCCGCGCGAAATCGTCTTTACCTCTGGTGCGACTGAATCCGACAACCTGGCGATCAAGGGTGCAGCCAACTTTTATCAGAAAAAAGGCAAGCACATCATCACCAGCAAAACCGAGCATAAAGCGGTTCTGGATACCTGCCGTCAGCTGGAGCGTGAAGGCTTCGAGGTGACCTACCTGGCGCCGCAGCGCAACGGGATTATCGATCTCAAAGAGCTGGAAGCGGCGATGCGTGACGACACCATCCTGGTTTCCATCATGCATGTGAATAACGAAATCGGCGTGGTGCAGGATATCGCTACCATCGGCGAGATGTGTCGCGCCCGCGGTATCATTTACCACGTAGACGCCACCCAGAGCGTGGGCAAGCTGCCTATCGATCTGAGCCAGCTGAAGGTGGACCTGATGTCCTTCTCCGGCCATAAAATCTATGGTCCGAAAGGCATTGGCGCGCTGTACGTTCGCCGTAAACCGCGTATCCGTATCGAAGCGCAGATGCACGGCGGTGGCCACGAGCGCGGTATGCGTTCTGGTACTTTGCCTGTTCACCAGATCGTCGGCATGGGTGAAGCTTACCGTATCGCCAAAGAAGAGATGGAAAGCGAAATGGCGCGTCTGCGCGCGCTGCGCAACCGTCTGTGGAACGGCGTGAAGGATATGGAAGAAGTTTATCTCAACGGCGACCTCGAGCAGGGCGCGCCGAACATTCTTAACGTCAGCTTCAACTACGTTGAAGGTGAGTCGCTGATTATGGCGCTGAAAGACCTGGCGGTTTCCTCCGGTTCAGCCTGTACTTCCGCGAGCCTTGAGCCATCCTACGTGCTGCGCGCGTTAGGTATGACTGATGAACTGGCGCACAGCTCTATTCGTTTCTCTTTAGGTCGTTTCACTACCGAAGAAGAGATTGACTACACCATCAAACTGGTTCGTAACTCCATCGGCCGTCTGCGCGATCTTTCTCCGCTGTGGGAAATGTTTAAGCAGGGCGTGGATTTGAACAGTATTGAATGGTCACATCACTAATTCGGCACCGATAAGGAGAATTCAACATGGCATACAGCGAAAAAGTTATCGATCATTACGAGAATCCGCGCAACGTCGGCTCTTTTGACAACAGCGACGAGAACGTCGGCAGCGGTATGGTCGGCGCGCCGGCCTGCGGCGACGTGATGAAGTTGCAGATTAAAGTCAACAATGAAGGTATCATTGAAGACGCGCGCTTCAAAACCTACGGCTGCGGTTCCGCCATCGCTTCCAGCTCCCTGGTCACCGAGTGGGTGAAGGGCAAATCCCTGGACGAAGCGCAGGCGATCAAGAACACCGATATCGCCGATGAACTGGAACTGCCGCCGGTGAAAATTCACTGCTCTATTCTGGCGGAAGACGCGATTAAAGCCGCGATTGCGGATTACAAAAGCAAACGTGAAGCAAAATAATTAGTTGAGGTTTTGTTATGTCGATTACTCTTAGCGACAGTGCTGCAGCGCGAGTCAATGCCTTTCTGGCGAACCGCGGTAAAGGGTTTGGCCTGCGCCTGGGCGTGAGAACCTCCGGCTGCTCGGGTATGGCCTATGTACTGGAGTTTGTTGACGAGCCGGCGGCAGAAGACACCGTGTTTGAAGACAAAGGCGTGAAGGTCGTGATCGACGGCAAAAGTCTGCAATTCCTCGACGGCACTCAGCTGGACTTCGTCAAAGAAGGTCTCAACGAAGGGTTCAAGTTCACCAACCCTAACGTCAAAGACGAGTGCGGCTGCGGCGAAAGCTTTAACGTATAATCGGTCATCCCCAACCCCACCGCGGTTACGCCGCGCGTGGGGTTTTCATTTAGATGCATGACCCTGAGGTTACTATGGACTATTTCACCCTCTTCGGGTTACCAGCCAGCTATACCCTCTCGCTTGAACAACTGGCTGTCCGGTATCAGGATCTGCAGCGCCAGTACCATCCGGATAAATTTGCCAGCGCGCCTGCTGCGGAACAGCTTGCGGCGGTTCAGCATTCCGCGACCATAAACCAGGCCTGGCAGACGCTGCGCCATCCGTTGACCCGGGCGGAATACCTCCTCTCGCTTCATGGCTTCGATCTGGCCAGCGAGCAGCATACCGTTCGCGATACCGCATTCCTGATGGAACAGCTGGAGCTACGCGAAGAGCTCGACGAGATCGGTAAGGCGAAAGACGATGCGCGGCTGGAAGCCTTTATCAAACGAGTGAAAGCGCTGTTTGATACCCGCCATCAACTGATGGTTGACCAATTGCATAATGAGAGCTGGGAGGCGGCGGCGGATACGGTACGTAAGCTCCGTTTTCTTGATAAACTGCGCAGCAGTGCTGAAGAACTCGAAGAAAAACTGCTCGATTTTTAATTTTCGGAAGCAATTATGGCCTTATTACAAATTAGTGAGCCCGGCCTGAGCGCCGCGCCGCACCAGCGTCGTCTGGCGGCCGGTATCGACCTGGGCACCACCAATTCTCTGGTGGCTACCGTGCGTAGCGGCCAGGCCGAAACCTTGCCCGACCATCAAGGCCGCTATCTGCTGCCGTCGGTGGTGAACTACCACGCTTCGGGGCTGACCGTCGGCTATGATGCCCGGCTTAACGCCGCCCAGGATCCTGCCAATACCATCAGCTCGGTGAAGCGAATGATGGGGCGCTCCCTCGCCGATATTCAAAACCGCTACCCGCATCTGCCGTATCAGCTGCAGGCCAGTGAAAACGGCCTGCCGATGATCCAGACCGCCGGCGGCCTGCTGAACCCGATTCGCGTCTCCGCCGACATCCTGAAAGCGCTGGCTGCCCGGGCAACCGAAGCGCTGGCTGGTGAACTCGACGGCGTGGTGATCACCGTTCCCGCTTATTTCGACGACGCTCAGCGTCAGGGGACCAAAGACGCGGCGCGTCTGGCGGGGCTGCACGTGCTGCGCCTGCTCAATGAGCCGACCGCGGCGGCTATCGCCTACGGCCTCGATTCCGGTCAGGAAGGGGTAATTGCGGTCTACGATCTCGGCGGCGGCACCTTTGATATTTCCATTCTGCGCTTAAGCCGCGGGGTGTTTGAAGTGCTGGCGACCGGCGGTGACTCGGCGCTCGGCGGCGATGATTTCGACCATCTGCTGGCCGACTATCTGCGCGAGCAGGCGGGCTTCAGCGACCGCAGCGATAACCGCCTGCAGCGTGAGCTGCTGGATGCCGCCATCGCGGCGAAAATCGCCCTCAGCGATGCCGAGGCAGCGCACGTCGAGGTCGGCGGCTGGCAGGGCGATATCACCCGCAGCCAGTTTAACGATCTGATTGCCCCGCTGGTAAAACGCACTTTACTGGCCTGCCGTCGCGCGCTGAAAGACGCCGGCGTTGAGGCGCAAGAGGTGCTGGAAGTGGTGATGGTCGGCGGTTCCACTCGCGTGCCGCTGGTGCGCGAACGCGTTGGCGAATTCTTTGGCCGCACCCCGCTGACCTCCATCGACCCGGACAAAGTCGTCGCCATCGGCGCGGCGATTCAGGCGGATATTCTGGTCGGCAACAAGCCGGACAGCGAACTGCTGCTGCTCGACGTTATCCCGCTGTCGTTAGGGCTGGAGACCATGGGTGGCCTGGTGGAGAAAGTGATCCCGCGTAATACCACCATTCCGGTGGCCCGCGCGCAGGAGTTTACTACCTTCAAAGATGGTCAGACGGCGATGTCCATTCATGTGATGCAGGGCGAGCGTGAGCTGGTGCAGGATTGCCGCTCGCTGGCGCGTTTTGCGCTGCGCGGGATCCCGGCGCTGCCAGCGGGCGGGGCGCATATTCGCGTCACCTTCCAGGTCGATGCCGACGGTCTGCTGAGCGTCACGGCGATGGAAAAATCGACCGGCGTGGAAGCCTCTATCCAGGTGAAACCGTCTTACGGTCTGACCGATGGCGAAATCGCCACCATGATTAAAGATTCGATGAGCTATGCCGAACAGGATGTCCAGGCGCGCATGCTGGCTGAACAGAAAGTGGAAGCCGCCCGCGTCCTGGAGAGCCTGACAAGCGCGCTGGCCGCCGACGCCGCGCTGTTAAGCGCCGCGGAGCGTCAGGCTATCGATGCTGCTGCGGAGCAGGTACGCGCCGCGGCGGCAGGCGACGACGCCGACGCCATTAAAGAAGCGATTAAAAATATCGACACACAAACCCAGGAATTCGCCGCCCGCCGTATGGATCAGTCGGTCCGTATCGCGCTGAAAGGCCAATCCGTGGACGAGGTTTAAAATGCCAAAAATTGTATTTCTGCCCCACCAGGACCTGTGTCCGGATGGCATCGTTGTGGAAGCTGAGACTGGTGAAACTATTCTGGATGCGGCGCTGCGTAGCGGCATCGAGATTGAACACGCCTGCGAAAAATCCTGTGCCTGCACCACCTGCCACTGCATCGTGCGTGAAGGCTTTGACTCGCTGGCGGAAAGTACCGAAGATGAAGACGATATGCTGGATAAAGCCTGGGGACTGGAACCGGACAGCCGCCTGAGCTGTCAGGCGCGCGTCACCGACGAAGATCTGGTCGTTGAGATCCCGCGTTACACCATCAACCACGCACGCGAGCATTAATATGGCACTGAAATGGACCGACAGCCGTGAAATCGGCGAAGCGCTGTACGACGCTTATCCGGATCTCGATCCGAAAACCGTTCGCTTTACCGACATGCATCAGTGGATTTGCGATCTGGAAGAGTTCGATGACGACCCAAACGCATCCAATGAAAAAATTCTCGAGGCGATTCTGTTAGTCTGGTTAGACGAAGCCGAATAATTTTCGCGTTATGATTTATGCGACGGTATTAAGTCGGATGAATCATCGAGCGAGAGAACATTACGGGCTGCCATACGGTGGCCCGTTTGCTAAGAAGGATAATGATAATGACCGAAGCCATGAAGATTACGCTTTCTACTCAGCCAGCCGATACGCGCTGGGGAGAAAAGGCGTCTTACAGCATTAATAACGACGGCATCGCCCTGCATCTCAACGGCAAAGACGACCTGGGCCTGATTCAACGCGCGGCGCGTAAAATTGACGGTATGGGCATCAAACATGTCGCGTTAAGCGGCGAAGGCTGGGACACCGACCGCGCGTGGGCGTTCTGGGCGGGTTATAAAGGTCCGAAAGGCACCCGTAAAGTTGAATGGCCGACCCTGGACGATGCGCAGCGTAGCGAGCTGGACAACCGTCTGACCATTATTGACTGGGTGCGCGACACCATCAACGCGCCGGCGGAAGAGCTGGGCCCGGAGCAGCTGGCACAGCGCGCCGTGGACCTGCTGTGCAGCGTGGCGGGCGAGCAGATGAGCTATCGCATCACCAAAGGCGAAGATCTGCGTGAGCAGGGCTATCTCGGTCTGCACACCGTAGGCCGCGGCTCCGAGCGTCCGCCGGTCCTGCTGGCGCTGGATTATAACCCGACCGGCGATAAAGAAGCCCCGGTATACGCCTGCCTGGTGGGCAAAGGCATCACTTTTGATTCCGGCGGCTACAGCATCAAACAGAGCGCCTTTATGGATTCAATGAAATCCGATATGGGCGGCGCGGCGACCATCACCGGCGCGCTGGCTTTTGCCATTACCCGCGGGCTGAACAAGCGCGTGAAGCTCTACCTGTGCTGCGCCGACAACCTGATCAGCGGTAACGCCTTTAAACTCGGCGATATTATTCATTATCGTAACGGCAAAACCGTTGAAGTGATGAACACTGACGCCGAAGGCCGCCTGGTGCTGGCGGATGGCCTGATTGACGCTTCGGCGCAGAAGCCGGCGCTGATCATCGATGCCGCCACCCTGACCGGCGCGGCGAAAACCGCGTTGGGTAATGACTACCACGCGCTGTTCAGCTTTGACGATGCGCTGGCGAATCGCCTGCTGGCGAGCGCCCAGGCGGAAAACGAAGCCTTCTGGCGTCTGCCGCTGGCCGAGTTCCACCGCAACCAGCTGCCGTCGAACTTCGCTGAACTGAACAACACCGGCAGTGCCGCCTATCCGGCTGGCGCCAGTACCGCGGCGGGTTTCCTGTCCCACTTCGTGGAAAACTACCATCAGGGCTGGCTGCATATCGACTGTTCGGCAACCTACCGTAAATCTGCCGTTGAGCAGTGGTCGGCGGGCGCGACGGGTCTTGGCGTGCGTACCATTGCTAACCTGCTGACGGCTGAGTAACGGCCTTGCCGGGGGCGCTACGCTTACCCGGCCAGGAAAACCGTATGCCCGCGTGGACGAATGGCCGCCGGGCAATTCATTGTGAAGTAGCCAAACTATGTCTGATACGAAAAATGAATTAGAAACCCTGCTGGAAAAAGCGGCGACTGAGCCCGCCCACCGTCCGGCATTTTTCAGCGCGCTGCTGGAGGCGACCGTCTGGGTACCCGGCAGTGCAGCCGATGGTGAGCAGATTGTCGAAGACAGCGCGCTGGATCTGCAGCACTGGGAAAAAGATGACGGCAGCTCGGTGATCCCGTTCTTTACCTCGCTGGAGGCGCTACAGCAGGCGGTGGAAGACGAACAGGCTTTCGTGATGATGCCGGCCCGTACGCTGATGGCGATGACGCTGGGCGAATCGCTGTTCCTCAACCCGAAGCTGCCGAGCGGCAAAGAGTTCACCCCGCGTGAAATCAGCCATCTGCTCGGGGAAGAGGGCAGCCCGCTCAGCACCCAGACGGTGCTGGAAGGGGGCGAAGCGCTGTTATTGTCTGAAGTCGCTGACCCGCCGGCGCAGATGGTCGATTCGCTGACCACGCTGTTCAAAACGCTGAAAACCGTCAAGCGGGCGTTCCTGTGCTCGATCAAAGAGCACGCCGACGCGCCCGCTAATCTGCTGATAGGTATTGAAGCGGAAGGGGATATCGAGTCCATTATTCAGACCACCGGCAGCGTGGCGACCGATACCCTGCCCGGCGATGAGCCGATCGATATTTGTCAGGTGGTGGAAGGCGAGAAGGGCATCAGCCACTTTATGATTGCCCATATCACACCGTTCTATGAAAAGCGCTGGGGCAGCTTCCTGCGCGATTTCAAACAAAACCGCATTATCTGACCGCGGGGGCGGCTGCCCCCGCTGTTTCTTTATGCTTCCAGTGTGAGGCCGAAAATCGGCTTTGCCAGGGTTAATGCAGCGCAGCAAAGATCCGCGGATAGGCTGACGCCATGTTATAGATAAGAAATCCCGTCACACACAGCGTGACAATGCCGTTGAAGAGCGCCATATCCCCACGCCATGCCCGACATCTCTCCTCGCCCAGCAAAGAACGTAGCGCTGCCACCAGCCCGCCGACCAGCATAAACGCCAGTAACACCCCTGCCATTTGCGCGATAACAATGTACCAGCCCAGCGGCGTATTCACGCCCCGGGCGCTCATCAGCGCGATCTGCGCCGGCAAAATCGTCTGAAACCCCAGAGTGAGTATCACGAGGAGGCGCAGGTCCGCCAGCTGAGCGTCGAACGTGCGGGCCAGACGTCGGGCGTCACGCAGGAGCAGCACCCCTGACGCCACCGCCGCGGCAACGCTGACGTGCTGGAGAATAAAAATATATAACGCCAGGGTCCCGGATCCGACCCGGGATAAAAAGAACAGATTGCAAAAGACGATAATCAGCAGGCCAAATTTTATGCCCCAGGCGCGGAGAACCTCGCCGGGCCAGCGCCGGCTTGACGCAGGGTTATGCATCATCCACGCGGCAAGGGTCGACTTACCGTAACCGGGCGCGAGCAGCACCATCAGAAAACCCAGCAGCGCCTGGTGACCATAGGTTATTAACGGGACCTCTTCCAGCGTGACCCCGAGAAAGCGGGTATAAACAGAAACCGGCACAGGCACCAGGCTTAACCATGTCCGGTTCCATTGCGGCCAAAAATAAAGAATGACGCCGCCCGCCAGCAGGCCAGCTATGCCTCCCAGCCAGGGACGGCGCGGCGAATCAGCAGAATGTGGGTTAGAGACTAATGCCATTTTCACTCCTTGTGGTGACATCAGATTGGGACGGACTGGATGCGCTATCAGTCCTGAGGAATTCCGTACCGGTGCTCTGCCTCCTCATCAGGCAAAGCGAATACGGCAGGTACAAACCCTGCTGCAGCACAGAGTAACCGGTTTAGCGAGAAGCAGAAGGAAGGGAGAGGGAAAATCAGAAATTATTTAGTGACCGCGGGACGGGAGGCCCGCGGTCACGCCGTGTTTACGGAGCGGCAGAGGCCGGTTCAATCGGCAGATCGCTCCGCGCGCCCCATTCGCTCCAGGAGCCGTCGTACAGGCAGACGCCGTTCACGCCAAGCGTGGTGAGCGCCAGCACGACCACCGCCGCCGTCACCCCGGATCCGCAGCTGGCGATGATTGGCCGTTCAAAATCGACACCCTGACGTAAAAAGATGTCGTTCAGCTCGTCGACGGTTTTCAGTTCGCCGTTAATCACCAGCTCCGTCCACGGCACGTTAAGCGCGCCAGGGATATGCCCGCGACGCAGGCCCGGGCGCGGTTCGTCGGCCTGGCCGTTAAACCGGGCCGCCGGACGCGCATCGACAATCTGCGCCGACCCTTCATGGCTGACCAGCAGGACGTCGGTCAGGCGCTTAATTTGCTGGGGATCGAAACGCACGTCGAATTCCCCTTCGGCCACCTCGGGCACGCCTTGCTCCAGCGGCAGTTCGTCACGTCGCCAGCCCTCCAGCCCACCGGCCAGAATGGACACCTTCTCCACGCCAAAGGTGCGCAGCATCCACCAGGCGCGAGGCGCGGAAAACAGATTGCCTTCGTCATAAACCACCAGGTGCTTATCGCTGCAGACGCCCAGCTCGCGCATGGCGACGGCAAATGCCTCGGCGCGCGGCATCATATGCGGCAGCGGGCTGGTGTGATCGGACAGCGCCTCAATATCGAAAAACAGCGCGTTCGGCACGTGGCCGGCGCGGTATTCCGCGGCCATATCGCGCAGGGCCTCCTGCCCGGCGGGCGCCATACGGGCGTCGATAATCTGGATCTCCGGGTCATCAATATGTTCTGCCAGCCAGTCGGCGGCGACAAAAAACGAGGTGGACATGGGTGCCTCCGTTTTACAATTCATGACTGAATTGTCGGCGTTTTATCTCACGCTGACAAGTTAAGGACGTCAGAGTGGGGACGACGTCACGGCACTTTTCTGATTAATCGGCAGAAACCCGCGTCATCACTGTTGAGAAGTGCCGCCTTAACGCATAATAAAAAGTGATAATTTGCATCAGGCCCACCGGCCGAGGGGTTAGAAGGATGAAACCATTTCGTTTAGCGGCGCTGTCACTGGCGCTCCTTACCGCATTTTCATTAACCGGGTGTGATGACAGCGGTACGCCGCAGGCCACGGCCCCGGCGCCAGCTGCGGATAGCAACCCAGGCGCGACGGCAAAACCGGACCGCGCCCAGCTGGCGGCGCTGGCGGAAAAAAGCCAGGGCAAAGCGCTGACGCTGCTCGACGCCTCGGAGGTGCAACTGGATGGCGCCGCGACCCTGGTGCTGACGTTTTCCGTGCCGCTGCAGCCGGACCAGGATTTCTCCCGCAGCGTGCATCTGGTCGACAAGAAAAGCGGTAAGGTGGACGGTGCCTGGGAGCTGGCGCCGAATCTGAAAGAGCTGCGTCTGCGTCACCTTGAGCCAAAGCGCGAGCTGATTGTCTCGGTCGACCCGACGCTGACCGCCCTGAACAAGGCCACGCTCGACAAACCGTTCGAGAAGACCCTGACCACCCGCGATATCGCACCGAGCGTTGGTTTCGCCAGCCGCGGCTCGCTGCTGCCGGGCAACGTGGTCGCCGGGCTGCCGGTGATGGCGCTGAACGTCGACAATGTCGATGTCAATTTCTTCCGTATTAAGCCGGAATCACTCTCCGCGTTTGTCAGCCAGTGGGAATACCGTAACTCGTTAAGCAACTGGGAGTCTGACGAGCTGCTGAAGATGGCGGATCTGGTCTATACCGGCCGCTTCGATCTCAACCCGGCACGCAATACCCGCGAAAAGCTGCTGCTGCCGCTGAACGATATCAAGCAGCTCCAGCAGCCGGGCGTCTACGTGGCGGTGATGAACCCGGCGGGCCATTATAGCTACAGCAACGCGGCGACGCTGTTTACCCTCAGCGATATCGGCGTCTCGGCGCATCGCTACCACAACCGGCTGGACGTCTTTACCCAGAGCCTGGAAAACGGCGCCGCCCAGTCTGGTATCGACGTCCAGCTGCTCAACGCCAAAGGGCAGACCCTGGCGGAGGCGAAAAGCGACAGCCAGGGCCACGTTACTCTGCAAACCGATAAAGAAGCCGCGCTGCTGCTGGCGCGTAAAGAGGGGCAGACGACGCTGCTGGATCTCAAGTTGCCGGCGCTGGATCTGGCGGAATTCTCTATCGCAGGGGCGCCCGGTTTTAGCAAACAGTTCTTTATGTTTGGCCCGCGCGATCTCTATCGGCCGGGCGAAACGGTGATCCTCAATGCGCTGTTGCGCGATAGCGACGGCAAGCCGCTGGCGGAGCAGCCGGTGAAGCTGGAGGTGGTGCAGCCGGACGGCCAGGTGATCCGTTCGGTGATGAGCAAACCGGTGAATGGTCTGTACCAGTTCACTTATCCGCTCGACAGCGGCGCGGCTACCGGCATGTGGCACATTCGCGCCAGCACCGGCGATAACCAGCCGCGCGAGTGGGACTTCCACGTCGAAGACTTTATGCCGGAACGCATGGCCCTGAACCTGACGCCGCAGGCTGCGCCAGTCGCGCCGGATACCGACGTCACCTTTGCCGTCAGCGGCGCTTATCTCTACGGCGCGCCGGCCAGCGGCAACCAGCTGCAGGGCAAGCTGTTCCTGCGCCCGCTGCGCGACGCCGTCGCTGCGCTGCCGGGCTTCCAGTTCGGCGATATTGCGGAAGAAAACCTCTCCCGTAGTCTGGATGAAGTCCAGCTGACGCTGGACGAAAAAGGCCATGGCGAAGTGACCACCTCAAGCCAGTGGCAGGATAGCCATTCGCCGCTGCAGGTGGTGTTGCAGGCGAGCCTGCTGGAATCCGGGGGGCGTCCGGTGACCCGTACCGTACAGCAGCCGATCTGGCCCGCCGGGGCGCTGCCGGGGATCCGCCCGCAATTTACGCTGAAGGACGTTTACGATTACCGCACCGATACCACCGTGAAGCAGCCGGTGGTCGATGAGAACAGTAACGCTGCGTTTGATATCGTCTATGCCGACGCCAAAGGCGAGAAAAAAGCGGTCTCGGGCCTGCAGGTACGGCTGATCCGCGAGCGCCGCGACTACTACTGGAACTGGTCCGATAGCGAAGGCTGGCAGTCGCAGTTCGATCAGAAAGATCTGCAGGAGGGCGAGGAGTCGCTGGATCTGCAGGCCGGACAAACCGGCAAAGTGAGCTTCCCGGTAGAGTGGGGCTCATATCGCCTGGAGGTGAAAGGGCCGGACGACGTGGTCAGCAGCGTGCGCTTCTGGGCCGGCTATAGCTGGCAGGATAACAGCGAAGGTACCGGCGCGGCGCGTCCTGATCGGGTCACCATGAAGCTGGATAAACCGAGTTATAAACCGGGCGACACCATCAAGCTGCACATCGCCGCCCCGGCGGCGGGTAAAGGCTACGCGATGGTGGAATCCAGCGAAGGGCCTCTGTGGTGGCAGGAAATTGACGTCCCGGCGGAGGGGATGGATTTGTCTATTCCGGTGGATAAAGCCTGGAACCGCCACGATCTCTACCTCAGCACGCTGGTGGTTCGCCCCGGCGATAAATCCCGCTCGGCGACGCCGAAACGCGCGGTCGGCCTGCTGCATCTGCCGCTGGGCGATGAAAACCGCCGCCTGACGCTGGCGCTGGAAGCGCCGGACAAAATGCGCCCCAACCAGCCGCTGACGGTGAAAGTGAAAGCCAGCGTCAAAGAGGGCGAGGCGCCGAAACAGGTCAACGTCCTGCTCTCGGCGGTGGATAGCGGGGTACTGAATATCACCGATTACGCTACCCCGGATCCGTGGAACGCCTTCTTTGGCCAGAAGCGTTACGGCGCAGATATCTATGACATCTACGGCCAGGTGATCGAAGGGCAGGGACGTGTGGCCAGCCTGCGCTTCGGCGGCGATGGCGACGAGTTAAAACGCGGCGGCAAACCGCCGGTCAACCACGTGACGATCGTCGCCCAGCAGGCGCAGCCGGTGGTATTGAACGATCAGGGCGAAGGCACGGTGACGTTACCCATTGGCGATTTTAACGGCGAGCTGCGGGTGATGGCCCAGGCGTGGACGGCGGATGACTTCGGCAGCAGCGAAGATAAAGTGGTGGTGGCCGCCCCGGTCATCGCCGAACTGAACACCCCGCGCTTCCTCGCCAGCGGCGACACCACACGGCTGGCGCTGGATCTCAGCAATCTGACCGATAAACCGCAAACCCTGCAGGTTCACCTTACCGCCAGCGGGCTGGTAACGTTGAGCGAGAGTCAACTGCCGCCGGTGCAACTGGCGCCGGGGGCGCGCAGCACGCTGTTTATACCGGTGAGCGCGCTGGCGGGATTCGGCGATGGTCAGGTCAATGCTACTATCAGCGGCCTGAGTCTGCCGGGAGAAACCTTCGCCCCGCTGCAGAAACAGTGGAGAATCGGCGTCCGTCCGGCGTTCCCGGCCCAGACTGTCAACAGCGGCGCGGTGCTACAGCCCGGCGAAAGCTGGCAGGCGCCGGCGGCGCAGAGCCAGGGGTTCGCCCCGCAAACGCTGCAGGGCCAACTGCTGCTCAGCGGGAAACCGCCGTTGAACCTCGCGCGCTATATCCGTGAGCTGAAAGCCTATCCTTACGGCTGCCTTGAGCAGACCGCCAGCGGCCTGTTCCCGTCGCTGTACACCAGCGCGGCGCAGCTAAAAGCGCTGGGCATCAGCGGCGATAGCGATGAAAAACGCCGCGCGGCAATCGATGTTGGTATCTCACGCCTGCTGCAGATGCAACTGGAAAATGGCGGCTTTGCGTTGTGGGATAAAGAGGGGCCGGAAGAGTACTGGCTGACCGCCTACGCCATGGACTTCCTCGTCCGCGCGGGCGAGCAGGGCTATAGCGTACCGGTCAACGCCATTAATAAAGGTAACGAACGCCTGCTGCGCTATCTGCAGGATCCGGGGCTGATGACCGTGCGCTACAGCGATGACGCCCAGGCCAGCCGCTTTGCCGCCCAGGCATACGCCGCGCTGGTGCTGGCGCGTCAGCAAAAAGCCCCGCTCGGCGCATTGCGTGAAATCTGGAGCCGTCACGACCAGGCGCGATCCGGCTTGCCGCTGCTGCAGCTCGGCATTGCGCTGAAAACCATGGGCGATGCGCCGCGCGGCGATGAGGCCATGAAGCTGGCGGTTGCGACCCCGCGCCAGGATGAGAATCGTTGGCTGGGCGATTACGGTAGCCCGCTTCGCGATGACGCCCTGAAGCTGGCGCTGCTGGAAGAGAACAAGCTGCTGCCGGAGGTGCAAAACACGCTGTTGAGCACGCTGTCGGAAGAGGCCTACGGCCAGCGCTGGCTGTCGACCCAGGAAACCAACGCCCTGTTCCTTGCCGGACGTACGCTTGCCGACCTGCCGGGCAACTGGCAGGCGCAAACCTCGCTGCAGGCTGAGCCGCTGGCCGGCGACAAAGCGCAAACCCGTAACCTCGACGGCGATCGGCTGGCGACGCTGCAGGTGAGTAATACCGGCAGTCAGCCGCTGTGGCTGCGTCTCGACAGCAGCGGCTATCCGCATAGCGCGCCACAGCCAGGCGGTAATGTCCTGGGGATTGAACGCACTATTTTCGATACCCAGGGTCAGCAGAAATCGCTGACCTCGCTGCGCAGCGGCGAACTGGTACTGGTGAAGCTGGAGGTGACCGCCAAACGCAATGTGCCTGACGCGCTGGTGGTTGATCTGTTGCCTGCCGGTCTGGAGCTGGAAAACCAGAACCTGGCCAACAGCAGCGCCAGCCTGCAGGAGAATGGCGACGCGGTGCAAAATCTCCTTAACCAGATGCAGCAGGCGGATATTCAGCATATCGAGTTCCGTGACGACCGTTTCGTCGCCGCTGTCGCTGTCAATGAAGGCCAGCCGGTGACGCTGGTCTATCTGGCGCGGGCGGTAACGCCAGGCACTTATCAGGTCCCGCAGCCCCAGGTGGAATCGATGTATGTGCCGCAGTGGCGGGCGACCGGGGCGGCCAGCGGTCCGCTCACCGTGACGCCGTAAATGCGCGTATTGCCTCGGGTAAAACGCCGCTGGCGCTGGCTGGCGGCGTTTATTTTTCTGCTGTGGCTGGCGGTGCTGGCCGCCGATCGCCTGTGGCCGCTGCCGCTGCAGGACGTCACGCCTGCCCGCGTGGTCGTGGCGGAAGACGGCACGCCGCTCTGGCGCTTTGCCGATGCGCAGGGCGTCTGGCGTTATCCGGTGACTCTCGCCGACGTGTCGCCGCGCTATCTGCAGGCGCTCATCCAGTATGAAGACCGCTGGTTCTGGAAACATCCAGGGGTCAATCCCTTCGCGGTGCTGCGCGCCGCCTGGCAGGATTTAACCTCCGGGCGGGTCATTTCCGGCGGCAGCACGCTTACCATGCAGGTCGCGCGTCTGCTCGACCCTCATCCGCGCACCTTCGGCGGCAAGCTACGACAGCTATGGCGGGCGCTGCAGCTGGAGTGGCATCTGTCAAAAAACGACATTCTTACCCTGTATCTGAACCGCGCGCCTTTTGGCGGCACTCTGCAGGGGATCGGCGCGGCCAGCTGGGCTTATCTTGGCAAACCGCCCGCTCAGCTCAGCTACGGCGAGGCGGCGCTGCTGGCGGTGCTGCCCCAGGCGCCCAGTCGTTTGCGCCCGGACCGCTGGCCGCAGCGGGCCCAGGCGGCGCGCGATAAAGTCCTCACGCGTATGGTCAGCCAGGGCGTCTGGCCGCAACGGCCGGTACAGGAAGCGATGGAAGAACCTGTATGGCTATTCCCGCGGCAGATGCCGCAGCTGGCGCCGCTTTTTTCACGCCGGGCGCTGGCGACCAGTCGCGACGAAAAGGTGACGACAACGCTCGATGCCGGGCTCCAGCGGCAGCTTGAGGATCTGGCGCTGAACTGGAAATCGCGCCTGCCGCCGCGCAGCTCACTGGCGATTGTTGTCGTCGATCACACGGATATGAAAGTCCGCGGCTGGGTGGGATCGGCGGATATCACCGACGACAGCCGCTTCGGCCATATTGATATGGTCTCGGCGGTGCGTTCGCCGGGATCGGTGCTGAAACCCTTTGTCTACGCGATGGCGATGGATGACGGGCTGATCCATCCGGCGTCGTTATTACAGGATGTTCCACGACGCTTTAGCGATTATCGTCCCGGCAATTTTGACAGCGGATTTCATGGCCCGGTGAGCGTCAGCGAGGCGCTGGTGCGCTCCCTGAATCTGCCGGCGGTGCAGGTGCTTGAAGCCTACGGGCCCAAACGTTTCGCGGCGAATTTACGCAACGCCGGGCTGCCCCTGACGCTGCCCGCTGGCGCAGAGCCGAACCTGTCGCTGATCCTCGGTGGGGCCGGGGCACGGCTGGAAGATATCGTCGCGGCGTACAGCGCCTTTGCCCGTCACGGCAAGGCGGCGTGGCTGCGCCTGAAGCCCGACGACCCGCTGGTGGAAAGATCGCTGATGTCACCCGGCGCGGCGTGGATTGTCCGGCGCATTTTGGCCGGCGAAGCGCAACCGGTTCCCGATGCCTCACTGCCGCAAGTGGTGCCGCTGGCGTGGAAAACCGGTACCAGCTATGGCTATCGCGATGCGTGGGCGGTCGGCCTCAATGCGCGATATCTGATAGGTATCTGGACCGGACGGCCCGACGGTACGCCGGTGGTGGGCCAGTTTGGCTTCGCCAGCGCCGTGCCGCTGTTAAACCAGGTCAATAATCTGTTGCTGGCGCGCCAGGCGATGAGCCGCGGCGGGCTGCCGGTCGACCCGCGCCCGCAAACGGTGAGCCGCGGGGCTATTTGCTGGCCAGGCGGGCAGGATCTACCGGCCGGTGACAGCAACTGCCGCCGGCGCTTAGCCAGCTGGCTGCTGGATGCCAGCCAGCCACCGACGCTGCTGCTGCCCGGGCAGGAGGGCGTGCGCGGGATCCGCTTCCCGGTGTGGCGCAACGCAGCAGGGGAAAGGGTGGCCGCGGATTGTCCGGGTGCGACTGAAGTCGTTATTGATGTCTGGCCGCTGCCGCTGGAACCGTGGCTGCCGGCCAGCGAGCGCCGTCGCGCGCGTCTGGGGCCGGTATCGAAAGTGTGCCCACCGTTGCAAACTCAGAATGCCGCGCCGCTGGTGTTGTCAGGTATTCGCGAAGGGGCGTTAATAAAACGTCTGCCGGGCGAGGCGCGGGTGATGTTACCCGTGCAAACCAGCGGTGGAGAAGGGCGGCGCTGGTGGTTTATCAACGGCCAGCCGTTAGACGCCGCCGGTGCGACAACCACGCTAACGCTGGATAAGCCTGGCGAGTGGCAGCTGGTGGTCATGGATGAGGCTGGGCAAACGGCGGCCGCCAGTTTCACCCTGCAATAACAAGGGTAAATTTGTTGTTGGCGGTTTGTGTTTCCAATACTCATCTTATTTTAACAAAATGTTACCTTCATCCGTAGGCATCGCCGACGTTGCTCATTATAATGCGCGCCAGGCCATACGATCGTATGCGCAACAACAGAACATTTAATTAGAGGTAATCATGGCTATTGAACGTACTTTTTCCATCATCAAACCAAACGCGGTGGCAAAAAACGTTATTGGCAGCATCTTTTCTCGCTTTGAAGCTGCAGGGTTCAAAATCGTCGGCACCAAAATGCTGCATCTGACCGTTGAGCAGGCTCGCGGTTTCTATGCTGAGCACGAAGGTCGTCCGTTCTTCGATGGTCTGGTTGAATTCATGACCTCCGGCCCGATCGTGGTTTCCGTACTGGAAGGCGAAAATGCGGTTCAGCGTCACCGTGACCTGCTGGGCGCCACCAACCCGGCGAACGCCCTGGCCGGTACCCTGCGCGCTGACTACGCTGATAGCTTCACTGAGAACGGCACCCATGGTTCCGATTCTGTAGAATCCGCTGCTCGCGAAATCGCGTTCTTCTTTGCTGAAGGCGAGGTTTGCCCGCGCACTCGCTAATCTCCTGCGTCTTTCACGCCACAGCATTGTTGGCTTCCTTCGCGCACCCCGGTCACATAGTTATCTATGCTCCCGGGGATTTGCGAACTCACCGCCTCGCTGTGACCTGAAATACTTTGGAGATACAAACCTCGTCTTTTCGACCGTCGCGGCGTTGGCTGCGCGCGTTCACCCCGGTCACATAGTTATCTATGCTCCCGGGGATTAATGAGAGGCTCCTGCCTCTCACCGGAGGCCAGCCTACGGCTGGTCAAATTCGTTCCCGACGAATTTGTCACTTGCTTGCCGCCTTGCGACAATCGAAAAGCCTTAGAGGATTGAGCAGTCAGTTACAGATTTTTTATCATTGCTTTGTGCAAACGTGGCAATGATGCGCCAGAATTTGTAGAATATAGCGCCCCTGGACGAGCAGTCGCTCTCCGGGGCGTTTCTTTTTCAACCCACCTGGGGCCATAACGTGTAATAACGAGGCCGGAAAACATTATGTCTGAACAAATTGTCACGCCTGATACCGCCGCTCTGACGGTGCCGAACAAAGATGCCAAAATCAACCTGCTGGATTTAAACCGTCAGCAGATGCGCGAGTTTTTTAAAAACATGGGCGAGAAGCCTTTCCGCGCCGATCAGGTGATGAAATGGATGTATCACTACTGCTGCGACGACTTTGATGAAATGACCGACATCAACAAAGTCCTGCGCGGCAAACTGAAAGAAGTCGCTGAGATCCGTGCCCCGGAAGTGGTGGAAGAGCAACGCTCAACCGACGGCACCATCAAATGGGCGATCGCCGTTGGCGATCAGCGCGTCGAGACCGTCTATATCCCGGAAGAAGACCGCGCCACCCTGTGCGTCTCTTCACAGGTAGGCTGCGCGCTGGAATGTAAATTCTGCTCCACCGCCCAGCAGGGCTTTAACCGCAACCTGCGGGTGTCCGAAATTATCGGCCAGGTCTGGCGCGCGGCGAAAATCGTCGGCGCGGTGAAGACCACCGGCGTGCGTCCGATCACCAACGTGGTAATGATGGGCATGGGCGAGCCGCTGCTGAACCTTAACAACGTCGTCCCGGCGATGGAAATCATGCTGGATGACTTCGGTTTTGGTCTCTCCAAACGTCGCGTCACCCTGTCGACGTCAGGCGTGGTGCCGGCGCTGGATAAGCTCGGCGATATGATCGACGTTGCGCTGGCGATTTCCCTGCACGCGCCGAACGACACCATTCGTGACGAAATCGTCCCGATCAACAAAAAATACAACATCGAGACCTTCCTCAACTCGGTGCGTGGTTATATTTCGAAGTCCAACGCCAACCAGGGCCGGGTGACCATCGAGTACGTCATGCTGGATCACGTCAACGACGGTACCGAGCACGCCCACGAGCTGGCGGCGCTGCTGAAGGACACCCCGTGCAAGATCAACCTGATCCCATGGAACCCCTTCCCGGGGGCGCCTTACGGCCGTAGCTCCAACAGCCGCATCGACCGTTTCTCCAAGGTCCTGATGGAATATGGATTTACGACCATCGTGCGTAAAACCCGCGGTGACGATATTGATGCCGCCTGCGGCCAGCTGGCGGGCGATGTTATTGACCGTACCAAGCGCACGCTGCGTAAGCGGATGCAGGGTGAAGCGATTGACGTAAAAGCGGTCTGACAAATGATGACCCGTGCAGCACAGGCGGCGCGGGTCATATTTATGACCAATAACCAGGCGAAATACGCTGATTCAGTTAATAATTACGGTGCGTTTTTGTCGACTTTGAGGCAGTATGTAGCGGCACAACAACCGCTTAGCATTCAATTTTGATTCGTCTCTGTGATCGCGCGCCTGACAGTCCTATACTGTGAGGCTGACGTACCACAGATGTCTCGCGGCGCCGGCGTTTTCCCGCGCTGAACTTTAAATTTCACGTACCAGTAGTTGTAGCGAATGAATACTGAAGCCACTCAAGATCATCAAGAAGCAAACACCACGGGCGCGCGTTTGCGTCACGCCCGCGAACAACTCGGACTTAGCCAGCAAGCGGTGGCCGAACGCTTATGCCTGAAGGTGTCCACGGTTCGTGATATTGAAGACGATAAGGCACCTGCCGACCTCGCCTCCACCTTCCTGCGCGGTTACATCCGCTCCTACGCTCGCCTCGTACATATCCCTGAAGAAGAACTGCTGCCGATGATGGCCAAGCAAGCGCCTATCCGTGCGGCAAAGGTCGCGCCAATGCAGAGCTTCTCTTTAGGCAAGCGTCGCAAAAAGCGCGATGGCTGGCTGATGAGCTTTACCTGGCTGGTGCTGTTTGTGGTTATCGGCCTGAGCGGTGCCTGGTGGTGGCAAGACCATAAGGCGCAGCAGGAAGAGATCTCGACCATGGCCGATCAGTCTTCCGCTGAGCTGAACGGCGGTGACGCCAACAGCCAGAACGTGCCGCTGGATACCAGCGCGCCGGTAGACTCAGGCACCGATAGCGCCGCGAACAGCGCGCCAACCGATACCGCCAGCACACCGACCACCAGCGCCCCGGCTCAGACGCCAGCGGACAATAACGCGGTCGTGGCACCTTCTCAGGCTAATGTCGATACCGCCGGAACGGCCCCGACGACGCCGGCCTCGCCGTTACCGACCGATCAGGCGAACGTCACGACCCCTGCGGCGTCGGCACAGGATCTGGTGATGAACTTTTCCGCCGACTGCTGGCTGGAAGTGAGCGATGCCACCGGTAAAAAACTGTTCAGCGGCCTGCAGCGTAAAGGCGGCAACCTGAACCTGAGCGGTCAGGCGCCGTATAAACTGAAAATTGGCGCCCCGGCAGCGGTACAGATCCAGTTCCTCGGCAAGCCAGTCGATTTGAGTCGTTTTATCAGAACTAACCAGGTTGCGCGTCTGACCCTCAATGCCGAACAATCACCGGCGCAGTAACAGACGGGTAACGCGGGAGATTTTTCATGCATAACCAGGCTCCGATTCAACGTAGAAAATCTAAACGTATTTACGTTGGTAATGTGCCAATTGGCGATGGGGCCCCCATCGCCGTCCAGTCAATGACCAATACGCGTACCACCGATGTGGCCGCGACGGTAAGCCAAATCAAAGCGTTAGAGCGCGTCGGCGCGGACATCGTCCGCGTCTCTGTTCCGACGATGGATGCCGCCGAAGCGTTCAAACTGATCAAACAGCAGGTCAACGTCCCGCTGGTCGCCGATATCCATTTTGACTACCGTATCGCGCTGAAAGTCGCCGAATACGGTGTTGACTGCCTGCGTATCAACCCGGGCAACATCGGCAACGAAGAGCGCATTCGCACGGTTGTGGACTGCGCACGCGATAAAAACATTCCTATCCGCATCGGTGTCAACGCCGGCTCGCTGGAAAAAGATCTGCAGGAAAAATATGGCGAGCCGACGCCGCAGGCGCTGCTCGAATCGGCTATGCGCCACGTCGATCATCTCGATCGCCTCAACTTCGATCAGTTTAAAGTCAGCGTTAAAGCCTCCGACGTCTTCCTGGCGGTAGAGTCTTATCGCCTGCTGGCGAAACAGATCGATCAGCCGCTGCATCTCGGGATCACCGAAGCGGGTGGGGCACGCAGCGGCGCGGTGAAGTCCGCGATCGGCCTGGGCCTGCTGTTATCCGAGGGGATCGGCGATACGCTGCGCGTCTCGCTGGCGGCGGATCCGGTGGAAGAGATCAAGGTCGGCTTCGATATCCTCAAGTCCCTGCGCATTCGTGCTCGCGGCATTAACTTCATTGCCTGTCCAACCTGCTCGCGTCAGGAGTTTGACGTTATCGGTACGGTCAACGCCCTGGAGCAGCGTCTGGAAGATATCATCACCCCGATGGATGTTTCGATCATCGGCTGCGTGGTGAATGGTCCGGGCGAAGCGCTGGTCTCCACCCTCGGCGTGACCGGCGGCAACAAGAAAAGCGGTCTGTATGAAGACGGCGTGCGTAAAGATCGACTGGACAACGACGACATGATCGACCAGCTGGAAGCGCGTATTCGTGCCAAAGCCTCGATGCTCGATGAAGCCCGTCGTATTGACGTTCAACAGCTTGAAGCAAAATAACGTGTTGGGAAGCGATACGCTTCCCGTGTATGATTGAACCTGCGGGCGCAAGGCGCCGGGGTTCATTTTTGTATATATAAAGAGAATAAACGTGGCAAAGAACATTCAAGCCATCCGTGGCATGAACGATTATCTGCCGGGCGAAACCGCTCTCTGGCAGCGCATTGAAGGCTCACTGAAGCAGGTGCTCGGTAGCTACGGTTACAGCGAAATCCGTTTGCCGATTGTAGAGCAGACCCCGTTATTCAAACGCGCGATCGGCGAAGTGACCGACGTGGTTGAAAAAGAGATGTACACCTTTGAGGACCGCAACGGCGACAGCCTGACGCTGCGTCCGGAAGGGACGGCGGGCTGCGTACGTGCCGGCATCGAACATGGTCTGCTGTACAATCAAGAACAGCGTCTGTGGTATGTCGGGCCAATGTTCCGCCACGAGCGTCCGCAGAAAGGTCGCTACCGCCAGTTCCATCAGATTGGCGCCGAAGTGTTTGGCCTGCAGGGCCCGGACATCGATGCCGAGCTGATTATGCTGACCGCGCGCTGGTGGCGTGAGCTGGGCATCTCCGATCACGTCAGCCTTGAGCTGAACTCCATCGGTTCGCTGGAAGCGCGTGCCAACTACCGCGACGCGCTGGTAGCTTACCTGGAGCAGTTTACCGATAAACTGGATGAAGACAGCAAACGCCGGATGTACACCAACCCGCTGCGGGTGCTGGACTCCAAGAACCCGGACGTGCAGGCGCTGCTGAACGACGCGCCGGCGCTCGGCGACTACCTCGACGAAGAGTCGAAAACCCACTTTGCCGGCCTGTGCGCGCTGCTCGACGATGCCGGGATCCGCTACACCGTCAACCAGCGTCTGGTACGCGGCCTCGACTACTATAACCGTACCGTGTTCGAGTGGGTAACCACCAGCCTCGGTTCCCAGGGTACCGTCTGCGCCGGCGGCCGCTACGACGGTCTGGTTGAGCAGCTTGGCGGTCGTGCCACCCCGGGCGTGGGTTTTGCTATGGGGCTGGAACGTCTTGTTTTACTGGTCCAGGCAGTGAATCCGGAATTTAAAGCCGATCCTGTTGTCGATATATACCTGGTAGCCTCCGGGACCGATACTCAGTCTGCTGCAATGCGTCTGGCTGAGCAGGTTCGCGATGCGCTGCCCGGCGTCAAGCTGATGACCAACCACGGCGGCGGCAACTTTAAGAAGCAGTTTGCCCGCGCCGATAAGTGGGGCGCCCGTATCGCCCTGGTGGTCGGTGAGTCAGAGATCGCTGACGGAAACGTGGTAGTGAAGGATTTACGCTCAGGTGAGCAAACTACCGTAACGCAGGAGAGCGTTGCCGCGCATTTGCGCACACTTCTGGGTTAATCTCCCGGGAATTATTAGTCAGGAGAAGGACTGCGTGGAAACTTTTAACAACGAGAACGATCAGGTCGATGCGCTGAAACGCTTCTTTGCCGAAAACGGCAAAGCGCTGGCGGTCGGGGTGATTTTAGGGATTGGCGCGCTGGTTGGCTGGCGCTACTGGACCTCCCATCAGCAGGATACGGCCAGAGACGCGTCTCTGGCTTACGAACAGGCGACTTCCGCGCTGAAATCGAATACGCCAGAAGTACTGTCAGGGGCGGAGAAATTCGCGGCTGACAATAAAAATACCTACGGCGCCTTCGCCTCTCTCGAGCTGGCACAGCATTTTGTTGAACAGAACGATCTGCCTAACGCTGAAAAGCAGCTGCAGCAGGGGCTGGCGGCCGCGTCTGATGATAACCTGAAATCGGTTATCAGCATGCGTCTTGCCCGCGTTCAGCTGCAGATGAAACAGGCTGATGCGGCGCTGAAAACCCTCGACAGCATCAAAGGTGAGGGCTGGACCGCCATTGTGGCCGATTTGCGCGGCGAAATTCTGTTGAGCAAAGGCGATAAGCAAGGGGCCCGTGCGGCGTGGGAAGCTGGCGTGAAAAGCGATGCTTCTCCTGCGCTCAGCGAAATGATGCGTATGAAAATGAATAATTTGTCCATCTGAGAGGGACTCGATGCAATTGCGTAAATTACTTTTGCCAGGGCTGCTTTCCGTTACCTTGCTGAGCGGGTGTTCGCTGTTTAATAGCGAAGAAGATGTGGTGAAAATGTCACCGCTGCCGACGGTAGAAAACCAGTTTACGCCGTCCACGTCCTGGAGCACCTCGGTTGGCGATGGTATCGGCGAATTTTACTCTAACCTTCATCCGGCCTTCGCCGACGGCGTAGTGTATGCTGCTGACCGTAAAGGCACCGTCAAAGCGCTGAACGCGGACGACGGCAAAGAGGTGTGGTCTGTGAACCTGGCGGAGAAAGATGGCTGGTTCTCGCGCGTGCCAGCGCTGCTTTCCGGCGGTGTGACCGTCTCTGGCGGCCATGTTTATATTGGCAGTGAGAAAGCGCAGCTGTATGCGCTGAATACCAGCGATGGTACCGTTGCCTGGCAAACCCGCGTTGCTGGCGAGGCGCTGTCGCGTCCGGTGGTGAGCGATGGCATGGTGCTGGTGCATACCAGTAACGGCCAGCTGCAGGCGTTGAATGAGACCGATGGTGCCGTGAAGTGGACCGTTAACCTCGATATGCCGGCACTCTCCCTGCGCGGCGAGTCTGCGCCTGCGACCGCTTATGGCGCGGCGATCGTCGGCGGCGACAACGGCCGCGTCAGTGCAGTATTGATGCAGCAGGGGCAGATGATTTGGCAGCAGCGTATTTCTACGGCCACCGGCCCGACGGAAATTGACCGCCTGAATGACGTCGACACGACGCCGATCATCGTTAACGGTGTGGTTTATGCGCTGGCTTATAACGGTAACCTGACCGCGCTGGACCTGCGTAGCGGCCAGATTATGTGGAAACGCGAGCTGGGTTCGGTGAATGATTTCATCGTCGATGGTAACCGTATCTACCTGGTTGACCAGAACGATCGCCTGCTGGCACTGACCACCGATGGTGGTGTGACCCTGTGGACGCAAAGCGATCTGCTGCACCGTTTGCTGACCGCGCCGGTGTTGTATAATGGCAATCTGGTCGTCGGTGATAGCGAAGGCTACATGCACTGGGTGAATCCGGAAGATGGCCATTTTGTGGCACAGCAGAAAGTCGATAGTTCCGGCTTCCTGACCGATCCGGTGGTTGCAGATGGTCGACTGCTGATCCAGGCGAAAGACGGTACGCTGTACGCGATTACGCGTTAATTACCGCTGTCGTGAATGATTAAGAAACGGCCCCTGGCAGACAGGGGCCGTTTTGACTTTTTTAAAAACGTCGTTAAGACGATGTTGCTTAGTGATTGTATGAGGCATTTAACATGATACCTGTGGTCGCGCTTGTCGGGCGCCCTAACGTTGGAAAATCCACGCTCTTTAACCGCCTGACGCGCACTCGTGATGCGCTGGTTGCGGATTTCCCGGGGCTGACTCGTGACCGTAAGTACGGTCGGGCCGAAGTCGAAGGCCGCGAATTCATCTGTATCGATACCGGTGGTATTGATGGTACGGAAGAGGGCGTGGAAACCCGGATGGCGGAGCAGTCGCTGTTGGCTATCGAAGAGGCCGATGTGGTGCTGTTTATGGTCGATGCGCGCGCAGGCCTGATGCCGGCGGACATCGCCATCGCTAAACATCTGCGCTCTCGTGAAAAGCCCACCTTCCTGGTGGCCAATAAAACCGACGGCATCGATGTCGACCAGGCGATGGCGGACTTCTGGTCCTTAGGCCTGGGTGATATCTATCCTATCGCTGCTTCGCACGGCCGCGGCGTGACCAGCCTGCTGGAGCAGGCCCTGCTGCCATGGGTGGATGAGATCAGCCCGCAGGAAGAGGTGGATGAAGACGCCGAATACTGGGCAAAATTCGAAGCCGAGCAGAATGGTGAAGCGGAAGAAGAGCCGGAGGACGACTTCAATCCGCAGGATCTGCCGATCAAGCTGGCGATTGTTGGACGCCCTAACGTCGGTAAATCAACCCTCACCAACCGCATCCTCGGTGAAGATCGCGTGGTAGTTTACGATATGCCGGGCACCACCCGCGACAGTATTTACATCCCGATGCAGCGTGACGAGCGTGAATATGTGCTCATCGATACCGCCGGGGTACGTAAGCGCGGGAAAATCACCGACGTCGTGGAAAAGTTCTCGGTGATCAAAACGCTGCAGGCGATTGAAGACGCCAACGTCGTGCTGCTGGTGATCGATGCTCGCGAAGGGATCTCCGATCAGGACCTCTCGCTGCTGGGCTTTATCCTCAACAGCGGTCGTTCGCTGGTGATCGTTGTCAACAAGTGGGATGGCCTGAGTCAGGAAGTGAAGGAGCAGGTGAAGGAGACCCTCGACTATCGTCTGGGCTTTATCGACTTTGCCCGGGTGCACTTCATCTCCGCCCTGCACGGTAGCGGCGTCGGCAACCTGTTTGAATCGGTACGCGAAGCCTATGACAGCGCCACCCGCCGCGTAAGCACCGCGATGCTGACCCGGATCATGAACATGGCGGCGGAAGATCATCAGCCACCGCTGGTGCGTGGCCGTCGCGTGAAGCTGAAATATGCCCACGCCGGGGGCTACAACCCGCCTATCGTGGTGATCCACGGTAACCAGGTGAAGGATCTGCCGGATTCCTACAAGCGCTACCTGATGAACTACTTCCGTAAATCCCTGGACGTGATGGGTACGCCAATCCGGATCCAGTTCAAGGAAGGGGAAAACCCGTTCGCCAACAAGCGCAACACCCTGACGCCGAACCAGATGCGTAAACGTAAGCGCCTGATCAAGCACATCAAGAAAAGCAAATAATCATCAAACCCGCTTCGGCGGGTTTTTTGTGGCCGCCATGCCGGTAAATGTCAAAACCTTCCGCCATAATCCCGCGATACTTCGCGGGGAACAGAGCGGCTCAAAGGTGGACTTACTATGCAGATTGGTTTTATCGGCCTCGGCGCGGTGGTGGAAACCGCCTATTTACCGGCGCTGCGTCGCCTGGGAAACATCATCGACCGCTGCCAGGGCTATGACCTGGACTGCAGCAGAGCGCTGCCGGGGATCCAGCGCTGTAGTTCGCTGTCGGCACTGCTGGCCGAACCTCTGGATACGCTCTTCATTACCACCTCATCACTTCAGCATCTGCCCGTGCTGGAGAGAGCGTTAGCCAGCGGCATTTCCCGCATCGTGGTGGAAAAGCCGATCGTGGCCAACCTTGAGCAGGCCGCCCGGCTGCGGGCGCTGCTGGCGCCGCCTGAGCAGGCCGCGCGGGTGCTGGCTCTTGACCACTGGATGGCGCGAGGCGTTGCGCTGAACGCTCCTGGCCCACGGTGGCGGGCGGAAGGGGAGGCCAGCCGCCAGCCGCCGCCGCACCTGTCAGCGCAGGATATCGTCTGGCTCGAAGGCTATTTACAGGAGCCAAGCGGCTTTAACGCTGCCGGAGAGCCGGTCGCGCTCAATTTTGCCACCGGGGAGCTGGATACCCGGCAGCTGCGTCACCCTGATGGGGTGATCCTTGATATCGGCACCCATGTCCTGGCGATGCTCCGCGAAACCCTGCACGCCAGCGGAAGCGATACGGCGCTGAGCCTTTCCCTTCGGGTGGCGAAAGACCGCCTCGGCCATGGCATCGCCCCTGGGGATACGGTCACCGCAGAGGGGGAGGCGCATCTGCAGGGAACCCTGGGCACTATCCCGCTCAATATCTGGCTAAACAAATACGCGGGCCCCGCAGGCGGGCAAAAGGGAATGCGGATAGGGCTGCGGGACGGGCGAATCCTCATCCTCGACCGCTCCCCTGAGGGCGAAATGGTGACGCTGCACGACGGCGAGCGGATCCAGCGCTGGACCCGCCCCGGGACGATCTATTCGCACTGCCTCGATGAGCAGATCCTCGGCGCGGATAATCTGTTTATCCGGGCGCCCGACAGCGTGGCCGGGTTGACGCGACGTCGGCTTGAGGAAGTGGAATGGCTGCTCCGGCTACAGCAGCAATTACGCGGCCCTCATTAAACCCGGAACATGATAAAATAGGTGCAGATAAACGTTGAAAGGAATGGTTATGGAACTTGATTGCCCTCTGTGCCACGCGCCGTTAGATGTCAAAGGCAGCAGCGCGCATTGCGCCCAGTGCGAAAGGGTATTTGCCCTCGAGGCCCGCTGCCCGGAATGCCACCAGCCGCTGGAGGTGCTCAAGGCGTGCGGCGCGGTGGATTACTTTTGCCAGCATGGGCATGGCCTGATCTCGAAAAAACGGGTGGAATTTATTCCGCTGGTTTAGTGGGCGAAGGCTTTCTGGCTCGCGTTTTTTTTACCGGCGCGATCTGCTTCACTTCGCTTTCGACCCAGCCGTCTTTCAGGCGGGTGGTGAGCAGATCGCCGGTTTTGACCTGTTTTGTCTGTTTCAGCACCGTACCGTCGCTCACCGAGGTGACGCTGTAGCCGCGCGCCAGAGTGGCTAAGGGACTCACCGCCTCCAGATGGGTCACCGCGTTGCCAAACCGTTCACGCCGCTCGCTGAGGCGGCCACGCATATTTTCCGCCAGCCGGTATTCCAGCTGCTGGATCCGCGATTGCGCCCGGTGGATCCGTGGCTGCGGGTTGTAGTGATCCAGACGTTGAACGGTGCGCTTTTGCCGCTGTTCGGCGCGCTTAAGCTGCGATTCCACGGCGATGCGCATCCGCTGGCGCAGGCGTTCCAGGGCGGTCTGCTGGCGGGCCAAGCGCAGCTGCGGATGCTGTTGCTGCAGGCGATGGAACAGCTGGGTAAAACGGCGCTGGCGACTGGCGAGGAAATAGTCCATCGCCATCTCCAGACGCTGCTGTCCGGACTGCAGCTGGCGCAGCAGCTCCTGCTGATTGCGGCTGACGATCTCCGCGGCGGCTGAGGGAGTCGGTGCTCGCAGGTCGGCAACAAAATCGGCGATCGTGACGTCGGTTTCATGGCCGACGGCGCTGACGATAGGGATCTGGCTGGCGAAAATAGCCCGCGCCACCCGCTCATCGTTAAAACTCCACAGATCCTCCAGCGAACCGCCGCCGCGCCCGACAATCAGCACATCACACTCCTGGCGCGCGTTGGCCAGCGCGATGGCGCGCACAATCTGCCCGGGGGCGTCGTCACCCTGGACCGCGGTTGGGTAGATGATCACCGGCAGCCCGGGATCGCGGCGCCTGAGAACATGGAGAATATCGTGCAGCGCCGCACCGGTTTTCGAGGTGATGACGCCGACGCAGTGGGCGGGTGAGGGGAGCGCCTGCTTATGTTTTTGCTCGAACAGTCCTTCCGCCGTTAACTGTGCTTTGAGCTGCTCATACTTCTGCTGTAATAACCCTTCGCCGGCGGGTTGCATGCTTTCGACGATAATCTGGTAGTCGCCGCGCGGCTCATACAGGGTGATGTTGGCGCGAACCAGCACCTGCTGCCCGTGCTGTGGGCGAAACGTCACCCGGCGGTTGCTGTTGCGGAACATCGCGCAGCGCACCTGGGCGTTATCGTCTTTTAAGGTGAAGTACCAGTGGCCGGAAGAAGGCTGGCTGAAGTTAGAGATCTCGCCGCTGATCCAAACCTGGCCCATTTCGCGCTCAAGCAGCAGACGCACCGTCTGATTGAGGCGGCTTACGGTAAAAATTGCGGGGGATTGAGAGGGTAACATGTGAGCAAGATCAAACTTTAAATCAGCAGGTTATTCAGTCGATAGTAACGCGCTCAGAGGGGATGGCAAGTATTATTTGCAAAAAAGGGTAGATGCAATCGGTTACGCTCTGTATAATGCCACGGCAATATTTATCCACCCTGGTCGAGATATTGCCCATGCTACGTATCGCTAAAGAAGCCCTGACGTTTGACGACGTCCTCCTCGTTCCCGCTCATTCTACCGTTCTGCCGAATACTGCCGATCTCAGCACTCAGCTGACGAAAACCATTCGTCTGAATATTCCTATGCTCTCCGCAGCCATGGATACCGTAACGGAAGCGCGTCTGGCTATTGCCCTGGCACAGGAAGGCGGCATCGGCTTTATTCACAAAAACATGTCCATCGAGCGCCAGGCGGAAGAAGTTCGTCGCGTGAAGAAACATGAGTCCGGCGTGGTCACCGACCCGCAGACCGTTCTGCCAACCACCACCCTGCGTGAAGTGAAAGAGCTGACCGAGCGTAACGGCTTCGCCGGCTACCCGGTGGTGACCGAAGAGAACGAGCTGGTCGGTATCATCACTGGCCGCGACGTGCGTTTCGTCACCGATTTGAACCAGCCGGTCAGCGTCTATATGACCCCGAAAGAGCGTCTGGTTACCGTACGTGAAGGCGAAAGCCGCGAGGTGGTCTTCGCTAAGATGCATGAAAAACGCGTTGAGAAGGCGCTGGTCGTGGATGAGAGCTTCCACCTGCGCGGCATGATCACCGTTAAAGATTTCCAGAAAGCAGAACGTAAACCGAATGCCTGTAAAGATGAGCAGGGCCGTCTGCGCGTAGGCGCGGCGGTCGGCGCCGGTGCCGGCAACGAAGAGCGCGTTGACGCGCTGGTCGCCGCGGGCGTTGACGTTCTGCTGATCGACTCCTCGCACGGTCATTCTGAAGGCGTCCTGCAGCGCATTCGTGAAACCCGCGCGAAATACCCGGACCTGCAGATCATCGGCGGCAACGTGGCCACCGGTGCAGGCGCGCGCGCGCTGGCGGAAGCCGGTTGCAGCGCGGTGAAAGTGGGTATCGGCCCGGGCTCCATCTGTACGACCCGTATCGTCACCGGTGTGGGCGTGCCGCAGATCACCGCCGTTTCCGACGCGGTGGAAGCACTGGAAGGGACCGGTATTCCGGTTATCGCTGACGGCGGTATCCGTTTCTCCGGCGATATCGCCAAAGCCATCGCTGCCGGCGCGGCCGCGGTGATGGTCGGCTCTATGCTGGCGGGTACCGAAGAATCCCCGGGTGAAATCGAACTCTACCAGGGCCGCTCTTACAAATCCTACCGCGGCATGGGCTCTCTTGGCGCGATGTCTAAAGGCTCCTCTGACCGCTACTTCCAGAGCGATAACGCTGCTGACAAACTGGTGCCGGAAGGTATCGAAGGCCGCGTGGCCTATAAAGGTCGCCTGAAAGAGATTATTCACCAGCAGATGGGCGGTTTGCGTTCCTGTATGGGTCTGACCGGCTGTGGTACCATTGACCTGCTGCGTACCAAAGCTGAATTCGTACGCATCAGCGGTGCGGGCATTCAGGAAAGCCACGTTCACGACGTGACCATCACCAAAGAGTCCCCGAACTACCGTCTGGGCTCCTGATTTCTTCGCCCGACCTAGCGTCGGGCGATTTATTTACTCTGTTTCACTTGCCTCGGAATTAGCGTCAATGACGGAAAACATTCATAAACATCGCATTCTCATCCTCGACTTCGGCTCTCAGTATACTCAGCTGGTGGCGCGTCGCGTGCGTGAGCTGGGCGTCTACTGTGAGCTGTGGGCGTGGGATGTCACAGAAGCACAGATCCGCGAATTCAATCCAAGCGGCATCATTCTTTCCGGCGGCCCGGAAAGTACTACCGAAGAGAACAGCCCGCGCGCGCCGCAGTATGTGTTTGAAGCCGGCGTGCCGGTATTTGGCGTCTGCTACGGCATGCAGACCATGGCGATGCAGCTGGGCGGCCATGTGGAAGGTTCTAACGAGCGTGAGTTTGGCTACGCGCAGGTTGAAGTGGTTAACGACAGCGCGCTGGTGCGCGGTATCGAAGACTCCCTGACCGCGGACGGCAAACCGTTGCTGGACGTGTGGATGAGCCACGGCGACAAAGTCACCGCCATCCCGTCTGACTTCGTCACCGTCGCCAGCACCGACAACTGCCCGTTTGCCATTATGGCCAACGAAGAAAAACGCTTCTACGGCGTGCAGTTCCACCCGGAAGTGACTCACACCCGTCAGGGGATGCGTATGCTGGAGCGCTTCGTGCGCGATATCTGCCAGTGCGAAGCGCTGTGGACCCCGGCGAAAATCATCGACGACGCCGTCGAGCGTATCCGCCAGCAGGTTGGCGATGACAAAGTGATCCTTGGCCTCTCCGGCGGCGTGGACTCTTCGGTGACCGCGATGTTGCTGCACCGCGCCATCGGCAAAAACCTGACCTGCGTATTCGTGGATAACGGCCTCCTGCGTCTGAATGAAGCGCAGCAGGTGATGGACATGTTTGGCGACCACTTTGGCCTGAACATTGTTCACGTTGAAGGCGAGCAGCGCTTCCTCGACGCGCTGAAAGGCGAGAACGATCCGGAAGCGAAACGTAAAATCATCGGCCGCGTCTTCGTGGAAGTGTTCGACGAAGAAGCGCTGAAGCTGGACGACGTCAAATGGCTGGCGCAGGGTACCATCTACCCTGACGTTATCGAATCTGCCGCTTCCGCTACCGGTAAAGCGCACGTCATCAAATCTCACCACAACGTGGGCGGCCTGCCGAAAGAGATGAAGATGGGGCTGGTTGAGCCGCTGCGTGAGCTGTTCAAAGACGAAGTGCGTAAGATCGGTCTGGAACTGGGCCTGCCGTACGATATGCTCTACCGTCACCCGTTCCCGGGCCCGGGCCTCGGCGTGCGCGTGCTGGGCGAAGTGAAGAAAGAGTACTGCGACCTGCTGCGTCGTGCGGACGCTATCTTCATCGAAGAGCTGCACAAAGCTGACCTGTACAACAAAGTGAGTCAGGCGTTTACCGTGTTCCTGCCGGTTCGTTCCGTCGGCGTAATGGGCGATGGCCGTAAATACGACTGGGTCGTTTCCCTGCGTGCGGTGGAAACCATCGACTTTATGACCGCGCACTGGGCGCACCTGCCGTATGATTTCCTCGGCCGCGTCTCTAACCGCATTATCAATGAAGTGAACGGTATCTCCCGCGTGGTGTATGACATCAGCGGTAAGCCGCCAGCAACGATTGAGTGGGAATGATTTCGCGTCTGGCAACAGCCTGCACGTAAAAGCAGTAAAGTACCTCTAAGCCCGCGTAACTGCGGGCTTTTTTGTTTTTATGTCTGGCACTTTCTGGCAGCTGTTAGCAAGGATATTTGTTCAAAGTCATTTCTGGAACAAACTTCTCAGCAAGGGCTGGAAAAAATGTAAAAAATGTCCTCAAAATAAACGAAGCGAGTAGCATCAGTTTTCGGATTGCTATCTTGAAGTGTCAAGGAGGGATTAAATGAAAGTAAGTCGTGTAGCGATTCGGAACTTCCGTCGATTGGAAAATGTGCAGATTGACATTGAAGAGAAGGAGTCCATTTTTGTTGGTCCCAACAACAGTGGCAAAACTTCTGCCACTGCGGTTTTTCGTTGCTTTCTGGGGGGACGAGATTTCAAGATCTACGACTTTTCTGTCGCCCGGATAGCAGATTTAGACACATTTGGATTGACCGGAGATGAGACGCTCCTCCCCAAAATTAGTCTTGACCTTTGGTTCACTATCGATCCCGAAAGCATCGGTTTTGGTAGAGTTTTCACATTATTGCCAAATCTTTCGGATTTCACGAGTGTAGGGATTAGGCTGTCGTATGAGGTCTCTGAAGTAAGGAAGTTATACGAGAATTACAACGCTGCCTATCCTCCCAAGGAAGATGGAACGCGCTCTAAGTCGCTTTCGCAATATCTATCTATCGACGGAAATCGTGGCCGACATTTTACGGTTTGTTACTACTCACTAGACGAGAAGATTCAGGAGGGAGCACCGTCTGAGATCTTGTCGAGTTATCTTGATCCTGACGAAGGCAAACGTCTTCTTAAGCAGCTCATTCGTGTTGAGTTCGTGGACGCGCAGCGCAACATTAACGATGACAACAGCAGTCGCAGTAATAGGCTCTCTTCGGCATTTGCTACCTTCTACCAAAAGAACCTTGAGCAGGTTGACCATGCCGCTGATGCTCACAGCGTAATCGATGCGAATAACAAACAGCTGACTGATCACTATGCAAAGCAATTTGCCCCACTGATCAATCTCATCAAGCGCCTTGGTGTGCCGTCAATTAATGATCGCGAATTGCAGATTATATCATCGCTTAGCCCCGAGACTGCTCTTCGGGGGAATACCGAACTGCTTTATATTGACCCTAGCCGGAAGCATGAACTACCTGAGCTCTATAACGGGCTTGGATTCAAAAATCTAATTTATATGGCCATTCAGGCGCGTCACTTCCATTCTCAATGGGTAATGACCACCGAGAACAGACCTCTGTGCCTGATGATTTTCATTGAAGAACCTGAAGTTCATCTCCATGCTCAGGTACAACAAACTTTTATATCTAACATTTGGCAAGTAATAAATCAATCCGCTGAGGTGGCTGGAGAACCGAATCTCGTACCGCAACTTGTTATAACCACGCATTCCTCGCATATCATGGAGGCTGTGGATTTTGAGAAAGTTCGCTATTTCCAGCGCTGCCATTGTGAGGGTGAAACAGAAGCTGCTGGCATTCGCAATGCGTCAATGGTTCGAAGCCTCCGCGCTTTCCAGCCGAATGTGGAGACAATTGATGGTAAGGTTATCCCACCATCAGAATCGCTAGCCTTCCTTAAACGCTATTTACGTCTAACACACTGTGACCTATTTTTCGCCGATGCTGGCATCCTTGTTGAAGGCGCTGTTGAGAAGTTGTTAATGCCGACCATGATTGAGCGTGCTGCAGAGCGATTACGGACTGTGTATCTCACAGTTTTGGAGGTAGGGGGAGCGTATGCTCACCGTTTCGAGGGTTTGCTTAGCTTCCTTCATATTCCCTATCTTGTTATCACAGACATTGATTCAGTTTCACCTACCGGTTATCCCAAAGCCTGTCGAGCGGATGTTGCTGGAGCAAAAACGTCCAACGCGTCCCTAAAGAAACTTTGTGGGCTGACAACAATTGACCAACTGATCGCATTGACTTGCGCGCAGAAGCAACACAACGATAAGGATCGTTGCATCGCTTTTCAGACAGATGTTTTGGTCGAGGAAAATGATGCCAGCGAGATGTTACGTCCGCGCACGTTGGAAGAAGCAATTGTATATGAGAATTTTGGGCTCCTTCGATCTGGTGCTTTATCTATTGGCATTACTGTCCGAGCGTCTCTCAGCGACGCTTACCAAGATGTTTACGATATGGTTCGGTCGGATAATTTCAAAAAAACTGATTTTGCTATGGACATCTTGGCTTGCGCTGAGCAATGGATTGTCCCTGGATATATTGCCGAAGGGTTGAAATGGCTCGAGTCGCGCCTATTACCCCCGCTACCAGTTGTGGTGGATACAGAAGCCTCTATCGCGGCGGGAGAATAGCATGAGGACATGGATAGAAAGCGAAGCGGATATTCAAGTCCGTGCATGCATCGATGGCCATCGTAGTTTTGCGATGATAGCCGGCGCAGGCGCGGGCAAGACTAGTTCACTGGTAGATGCTCTTGGCAGGGTCCGGGATAATGAAGGGAATATCCTTAGAAAGCATGGTCAACGCATTGCTTGTATTACCTTTACCAAGCGTGCGGTTGAGGTCATCAAGAAAAGATTGGGGTTTGATGAGTTGTACCTAGTTTCGACTCTTCATGGATTTCTGTGGGGCTTGATTAGCCATTTCCACGAAAATATTCGTCAAGCGTTATATGAAAGCCGTATTCCAAATCTTATAGGCAAGGCTAGGGAAGATGATAACGGCGGTAACAGCAAAAAGGCACTTAAAGCCCGCGCAAAAATAGAACGACTGACAGAACAGCTTTCCCTTCTCGAAGCAGTCAATCATTTTGACTATTCTGACACTAGCTTTAGTGATTACGAAAAAGGTCAGATTGGGCATGATGATGTCATAGAAATTGCAACCTACTTACTTAAAAATAATCAAACACTTAGACGGATCATTGGCCTACGTTTCCCTTACATCTTCGTCGACGAAGCACAGGACACATTTGAGGGAATCGTCTCAGGACTCAATCTCGTCTGTGCGGGTGATGAACTTCCTATGATTGGCTATTTTGGTGACCCCTGGCAGCAGATTTATGACCGAAGTGCCGGTGATTTTGCGCCACCAGACAAAGGTAAAGTCATCAAGAAAGCTGAAAACTTTCGCTGTTCTAAAAGCGTTATCCGACTTCTCAATGCTTATCGTGGAGATGTTGAGCAGTATGCTGCTGGCGAAAATGCTGAATGTGAAGGCAGTGTTGAATTTTTGCTAATTAAAGCAGAAGAGCCAACAGAACCACGCAGGCGCTATTCAGAAGAACAGATTGAGCGGGCGCTAGCTCGTATGGATGCTGCAGTCGAAAACTGGGGTTGGGAAGGTCGCGACGATGTCATGAAGCTCTTCTTGGCACGTCAAATGATCGCGCGACGACTTGGCTTCGCTGATCTCAATCGCCTCTTCACTGGAGACTATGCCTCATCAAGGGCTCAAGATGCTTTTGAGGAAGGGACGCATTTCCTTCTTAAACCATTTCTTTCGACGATTTGCCCTCTCATAACAGCTCAAAGCCAAGGTGACGATCGAAAAATTATTCATCTACTTCGTAGAGATAGTCCTGCTTTCGCGAGCAATGGATTAAATGCGGAAAAGTCACTGAAAGTGATGATTGAGACTTCGAGGTCTTTGGTTGAGCAGTTGCATGCTTTGTGGGATACCGAAACGATTGGAACGATCCTTCACTTTTGCGTCGAGATGCAGATAATCCAGCCCTCAGAAAGATTGAGTGAGCATCTTGATCGTCCTCCACGTACTGAGCCTTTCAATGAGGAGCTTCACAGTTTCGAAAAAGGAGACTGGCTCGCAGACTCATTTTTTAAAATGGCCACAGGGGGAGTCTCCCGCTATTTCGAATATCTTAACAACAATACCGCCTTTAGCACTCAACATGGAGTGAAGGGCGAGGAATATCCAAAGGTATTGGTCGTTTATGATGATGTCGAAGCAGCATGGAACCAATACAGCTTTAGTAAAACCCTTACTCCTCTCACTGCTGGGGAGCCCTCTGATCGGCAACGCTCTGTAACTCAGAAGCTCGTGTATGTCTCGTTTTCCCGTGCTGAGGAGGATCTACGTATAGTACTTTTCACAGCTAATCCAGAGGGAGCTCAAGCTGAACTAATTGAAAGTAAATTATTGGCGCCTGATCAAATACGAATTATGGCCTGAGGATTGTTATTGCCTTTTGATTTACTAAATGGGTGCTAAGGCAGCGACCAGTCTTTGCTCATAATTTGCAGTGTTAGGGGGACAGGAAATGGCCGTTCGAGCAAAGATACATTGTTGTTGTATACCTCCCGACAGGTAACTTACAGCCACAAACGGTTATCTTGAGTCTAGGTTATTCAAGCTTATTTGATCATTAAGTTCGGTAAAAAATGTAGGGAGCCTCTATGTCTGAGATAACCGAGCCAACCAGTCAGGTTTTGCTCTGCTCAAATTGCTTCGCTGATGAAGGGCTGCGGATCGACGCTGCAAAACATGGCCTTGAACAACAAGGCGAATGCCCAAATTGCCAAAGCCCGGATGGGAAAAAGCTGACCCGAGACCAGATTAAAGATTTGGCGTGGCGCTTTTTCGTAAGCGGAACCACCGTCCGTTGTGACTACGGCGCTGCGCCAGTGATTCAGTTCAATGAGCACCATTATGGCCAAGGTGACATCGCCCCGTCAACGTGGCTTAAGAATGACGTAAAGCTTATTGAGGAGGTCGCTAAAATTGGATTTTTCCATTACGGCCCTCGATTGTGGATGGTCGGTGAAGTCGAGCCGCTAAAGGGGCTTCAGGATCCGACGACACGTCCGCAGATCATCGAACGTATCCTGAGGGAATATCCCGAATCAACGCTCAGTAAGGGCAGCAAATTCTACCGTCTTCGCGTTAAACCTGAACGACCAGCTGAGTCCTCCGAGTATGACAGCCCACCTGTGGGGTTGGCAGGTAGAGGGCGTTTGGATTCTCCTGGCTTCTCTGTGATGTACGGATCGCAAGACCTCGATGTTTGTATTCATGAATGCAGGGCATCAACGGAGGATGAGCTTTATTTCGCAACCTTAAAGAATCAGCAGGATCTGCGGATATTGGACTTGACTCATTCTTTGGAAGAAACAGAGACCGAGTTTGAAAGTCTGGATATGGCAATACATATGCTCTTTCTTGCCCGGTCTCACTCATATGAAATCGCCCGAGACATTGCTCTTGCCGCTAAAGAGGCTGGTTTCGACGGAATAAGTTATCCGTCCTTTTTTAGCCTTATCCGCACTGGCTGCCATCCTTTCGAGACGGCCTATGGCCTGTCGCTTCGTCGTTTCCATCCGCAGAGGGAGCAATATGTGGAGGCAACTACCATTCGCAATATCGCCCTATTTGGTAGGCCGGTGGAAAGCGGCTTGGTCAGTGTCGAGTGCATCAATCGTCTTATTCTCACCCAAGTTGGCTATCGTGGGCATTTTGGGCCAGTTGAGTATTGAGTTTTTTGGATGAGGAGAAGAAAGGGCAGGTTTATCTGATGGGATGCCTGTCCGGCTATGGCCAGTTAATGTCAGCCGTGACAGGCAGTATCGGCCAGAATTAGAAGATCTTGTAGTGATCTTAGCAGGTTATTCTTGAGGTTTGAGGACATCTACAACTATGGGAGATTAGTTAAAGACTCTAGTCAGGGAAAGGCTTTTTCAGGCCGAGTCGTCTTATGCGACGGAGCTTCTATCTGAGGTTGTTCGTGATGGTAATGCGGATTAGTTGGTCATCCTGGAGAGGCAGCTATCGGCAACCATTGCCATTAGAGAGGCTAATCCGACTTCTTGAACGTTTTTATTGTGCATGGCATTTTTCATGGTAGCAAGATCACTCTATGTATAAACTTATTGTTTTGCAATGGCTTTCTTGGTCAGTTGGGAATGAGGTTTTTTATAACAACCTGATTTTTGATAAAATCATGCCATTAATGGTTAATTCATCATTAATGGCATTTTTTGGCAGGTTGAATGCAAGCGATGCGGAAAAAACTGATGTCATTTTCTGAAGAAAAATTTGTGTAGTTTTTTGATATAATGTTATTTATAGCTTCCGTGGTTATATTTTTAGCGCAGACTTTTCAGTTCACTCTTCTTTGCAATGAAATGTGAGGTTAAATACCTTTTCCCCGGTTTCCTGTATTTTGCATTCAGCTTCACATAAAGCCGATATAGGCTGATTATGCTGGAATACATGTAGAAAATGCTGAGCGACAGCGAAAGCTGTACGAGGGGTGACTTTGGTTCCTGGCATAGTTATGTTGACTTGATGTTGCCTATCGAAATTTTCTTCGGGTTCACGGAATCTGAATTTTATTTCAAACACGATTTTGGCTCCTACTTGCATTGCGTCTTCAAAGTGGCGTTTCTCTAGTTCTGCAACGAACATTGGCTCCGCCGCCTTCATAGTAATTTTTGTGATAATACCTATTGCGAGAAGCGCCAGAGATTCTGCAGAGTCTTGTTCATCGGGGTTCCAGGCGTCCTTCCGTTTGATGTTTCCGTGAAAATAGAAACCTCGCTTTTCGACTAAATGATTAATAATGTCATCTGCATTTGGTTTCGTCGAAATGAGCTTTGCCGTATCCGAATTCCGATCATTCTTTGCTGGAATCATATCTTTGATGGCAAGCTCAACAATATTACGAAATTCTTGGTTTGATTTTAGCGCACCTTGCAAGCTTGGTGTTTTAAATTGACCATTCCCATACAGTGACTCGATCAACAGGAATGAGTAGCGGAAGGAATTTATGAATTCCTGATTTTCAAGCATTTTGCGAGCGCTTTTTACAAAGGCAACTTCAAATCTCGGCCCATCATATTTCTCAGCAGCCATAAGCGCCCGCGTAAACATATCGAAACTGAGAGGCAATGCAGAATCATGTCTGCCCATTGATATACTCTTTATGGATAGTCGCGTTTCTTCTTCCGGGGTTTCTCCTTCATATTTGGCCTCAATTTCCTCTGTCATGAGTTCAATGTCATGAAAACATTCGAGAAATATGGCTGCGTTATCGAGTTGACGTTTCACGAATGCTATAAGTTCATCGTGCCCGGTTATCGTTGTCATAGCCTCATAAGTGGCTCGTTTCTGAAAGCTCGGTGCATATTCCAGAGGCTGCTTTTCGAAAGTAAGTTCAATAGCTTTGGCGTAACCACTCTCTTCAATGATGCGGAGCTTCCCGCCTTGCATTGGGATTTCCCAATGATCATCAATGATGATTTTGCGTTTGAATGGGACGAAGTAACGAATTCTCACTAGGGTTTAGTCCTCAAACTTTATCGCTAAAAGTGGAATAGTAACTGGAGCAGTTTGTTGCTGCATCACAGATACGTTTAAACCTCATCGATTCAACAGGATAGTATACCCCTACGGGGTTGATATAACAATTACTCACAATGAGTTTCTCTCGACTAGAATTTGACTCGACATATTCATGAATGTTTTCAGTTTGGTACGGCAGTATGATGGCCACAGACTCACAAGTGAGACGGATGAAAAGCAGATTAGCCCTATTTTGCAAGGGTTACTCATTCGATGTTATAGTTATTTGTATCACAGATGAGACGCAACTGAGTGAGGTTAGTATGCCGGAAGAAAAAAACATGAGTAAGCTTCGTCGGACAAAAGGCTCGGTTGTACGCCCTTCAACCGAAGCAGCTTTGGTCAAATTGGGCAAAGACATCGAATTCGCACGTAGAGTAAGAGGAATCCCTGCTGATACGTTTGCAAAATCCGCAGGAATTTCGCGCTCTACTTTGCATAGACTTGAGAGTGGTGGTGGTGCCGGTATTTCACTCAACACGCTTGCGATGGTGCTCACCATTCTTGGAAAACTTGACCTCTTGAGTAATTTGATCGACATGCGCAATGATGACATCGGACTGTCTATGCTACGTGAAAATGTTATGCAAGGTGCAAAGCCGCTCCGTAAAGATACTAAGACGAATGTTGTGATCCGGTCCAGGGCCAAGACGATGCAACGAGCGGTAGGTACAGCGACTGTTAACAAATCGACAAAATCTGGTGTTGAAGCAAAGGCACAGGGCAATCAGGGGACGTTAGTAGTCAGCCCGTCAGGACATACATCATCGCTGCTCTCTCGCTTAAAAGCTACGCGAGACTCTTCGGGCTCGTAATTAGAGAATTTATATGAAGCAAAGACTTTATGTCTGGATGGATGATCAAGATCTGGTCGGACAGTTGGATTTCAATGTAGACGGAATGCGACAGAGCTCCGTGTTCACCTATGCGCAGAATTGGATCGATAATCCTGAGGGCTATGACCTCTCTCCTTTCATGCCGCGCAGCCAGATAGTCGCGTCGGCCAGCCTACAAGGAAATTCATCTCCCCTTGTGATGCCGATCGCCGATAGCACCCCTGATTCCTGGGGGCGCGCTATTATGCGTGCAGCGAATGGCGGTCGTGTAATGAATGATTTCGAGTACCTAATTGGGGTCGATGATTTCTTACGTTCGGGGGCACTTCGCTTTTATGAGAGCGATACGCCAGATGCGCTTCCTCTAGCTCAACCTCGGATTGGAGAAAGAGCCTATTCCATACCACGGCTCATTGAACTTGAGACTATGATTCATGAGGCTCGCGCTTTAGAAGCAGATCCGGCTCATTATCGTGAAAACCGTGCAAAGTTGCTTGCCGGACAAATACTGCTTGATGCTGCAGGTTCGTTAGGTGGAGCGCGACCAAAAGTAAATGTTCGTGAAGATGACCAGACTATCTGGATAGCGAAGTTGCCTAAGATGGGCGATGAATACGATATGGCTCGTGCAGAAGTACTTACGCTTCGTCTCGCAGGGGAAATAGGAATGACGGTTTCTGAAGCCAAGCTACTTGTCGTAGCTGGCCAATTTCCTGTGGCCTTAATTAAGCGTTTTGATCGGTCTTATGAAGATCCTAAAAACCCTCGTCGTATTCATTTTATCACGGCTCAGACTTTTATGGGCTTAGCGGGGACTGAGCCATCAAACTATGTCTCTCTAGCAGAGCAGATGCTTATACATGGTGCAGGTGATGATTTGGTCGAACTTTGGACACGAATGGCTTATTCTGTGCTGATTCAGAATACAGACGACCATCTGCGTAATCACGGTTTCATACGAACGGCCAATCGCTGGGCTCTTTCTCCCGCCTATGATATTAATCCCGACCCGTCAATTGGTGGCACCCTAAAGACCGCGATAAGCGAGATCCATGGAAACGAACTCAAAATTTTGGAGGTGTTGGACGCGGCGCAGCTCTTCAACATCAACACAGATGAAGCTCGCGAGGCTCTCAGGGTAATGGCGGAAATTATTATAGATAAATGGCGCCCTCTTGCCTACGAGTTGGGAATGACGTCGAAAGACATCAAGGCGCTTGCACCAGCCTTTGAAAGCCCGCAGGTGAAGGAAGCATTGAGTCTATAATGACCGAATTTCTGCAGCTATATTCAGTTTCGGCACTATCCGGCTATCGTTAGATTGCAGTTTCTACATCAAGGATCTACAGCCGCTTTTTATGACTCACGACAGATCATATATCATGTGTAGTAGAGGTGTGTTTGCCTGCATTGAGCTTAATGGCCGCAAAATTTTGCGTCGAATGAGACAGACTGCAACGACTAACTACTTGTAACGTCTCTGCTGACACCAATAATCAGAAACAACTATCAAAATATGGTATAAGTTATGGTATGATGATATTAAATCCCTATATTTATCTGATTTAAAATAACTTTTTTGTGTTGAATATAATTGAGTGGGAATGATCCCCGGCGTTAGCTGAATGAAACAAAACCCTCTGTTTTTACAGAGGGTTTTTTTCTTTAGACATCCCTTCAATCCCGTCGTCCCAGAAGGTTATCTGGCAGGGTGAGGTTTCCCTGTGAATTCCCCGTTTGCGGTTCCGGCAGATGTTCAGCTGGCCCATTTTTTGCCGCCGCCGTGCGGAGCGCGGAAAGTTTACCCGGCTGTACCGTGCCCGCCCCGCGCACCATCGCCAGCGCCAGTCCGGCAACGATCAACGTTAACCCGGTGGACACCCACATTCCGCCGATAATGCCCAGCCGGTGGTTCAGCCATGCGTAGGCAAAGGGTGAGGCAGCCGCCATCAGTTGCCCGGGGATTAGCAGGATACCGGTGCGGCAGGCATAGCTTTCTGCGCTAAACAGCGCCAGCGGTAGCGTTGCTTTGACAATCGTCACCAGCCCGTTAATCGCGCCATAGCCCAGCACAAACCCGGCTGCGCATCCGGCATAAGCCGTGCTGCTCAATCCAAGGAGAAAACAGAGCGGCATGGCGAGCGCGGTAAAACGCGTCAGCGTGAGTGGGGTGACCCGGGGACCGGCCAGCACTTCCCCCAGCCGGGCGCCGGTCTGGCCGAATCCCCACAGCATACCGACGGCAACCGGCAGACCAAAGTGGCTGATAAACTCCGGCAGATGGGTGGAGGTGCCGTTAGAGATGAAGGTGATCAGCGCAATGAAGATCGCGTAACGCGCCCCGTTACGCCGGTCGCCCTCTGCTGTCGCTTGCGAGGCTGGTGATTTCGCCGGTGAACTGAGCCGCTGGCGAGGCAGTTGATAACTCAGCCATGCGCTCAGCAGGCCAAGCAGCGCATAGATCCGCAGGGCATTCTGCCAGGGCATGATAGTTAATAACACCTCGCCCAGCGGCCAGAAGAGGGCAGAGGCCAAACCGCCAGCGAGAGTGATATGAGAGATAGTTTTCCGCGCCTGCTGACCGTACAGATTCACCACTGCGGCGAACAGCGCATCATACAGCGAGAGCCGCATGCCGATGCCGGTCAGCAGCCAGGCGCCGTACCAGCCGGCCAGCGAAGGGCGCCAGGCCATCATGGCGCAGCTGGCGGCTATCAGTAAGGTTCCGCTGGTGACCACCAGCCTTCCGCCAAAGCGAGCCAGCAGCCTGGCAACGAACGGAGAAACAGCGGCCATCATCAGCATGGCGAGCGTCAGGCCGAGATAGATCTGCGGCAAGGACCATCCTTTGTCGGCGGCGATAGCCCCGGCAAAGGTGCCGGGCATATAAAAAGAGATCCCCCAGTTGATCAGTTGCTGACCACCCGCGGTGAAGGCGAGCCGTCGGGGAATAGCGCGTGTTTCCATGGTTTTCATTCCGTTAAGGCAGTTGTCCTGAGCATACCCGGCAGGCTATTGTTCTGGCAGAGCGGCCACCTTATGTGCGGTATAAGAGAAACTTTGTATGACAACACTGAACCTGGGAAACCTGGCGACCTTCCGGCTGGTCGTACAGCGCGGCAGCTTTTCTGCCGCCGCCGACGCGCTGGGGATCTCCCAACCTGCCGTTAGCCTGCAGGTGCGTCAGCTGGAGCAGTTTTTACAGACCCGTTTGCTGGAGCGTACCGGCCGCGGGATCAAGGCGACGGCGGCGGGAATGGCACTGCTGGCCCACAGCGAGCAGATCGATCGGGCGGTGAATAGCGCAATGCAGTCGGTCAGCGCATTCAGTCAGGAAGTTAATGGGGCGGTAACGCTGGGGACCGGCGCGACGGCCTGCATTCATCTTCTCCCGCCGCTGCTGCAGCATCTTCGTCAGCAGCATCCGCTGTTGACGGTGGGGGTGACCACCGGCAACACGCTGGATATCGTCCGGGCGGTGGAGGAAAATCGCCTCGATCTCGGGCTGGTTACCTTGCCCGTACAGGGACGCAGTCTGGCGGTGACCTCAGTGGTTGACGAGGAGTTCGTGGTTATCCATGCCAGTCACGAGACGGGGACGCTGGCGGATTATACTCCTGCAGAACTGCTGGCGCTGCCGCTCATTGCCTTCGAAGCAGGCAGCGGCACCCGGGATCTGATTGACCGCTGGTTCCGCTCGGCGGGAGTGGCGGTCACGCCGGTGATGCAGTTGGGCAGCATCGAGGCGATTAAACGGATGGTGCGGGCAGGGCTGGGCTACAGCATCGTGCCCCGCATGGCGGTGGAGCAGGAGAAGGATCGCGACGGATTAAGCGTGCACTCGCTGGCGCCGCGGCTATATCGACAGCTGGCGGTAGTCATGCGTCAGGACAAAATTGTGACAAAAGGTATCGCGGAAATGCTGCGCCTGCTGCATGCCGTGCGCTGATAAATCGCCGACGGCAAAATTACCGCATCAAAGACAATACATCAGCAGCGAGCGACTCTGTCTGCGGAGTGTGGCGCTTCCAGTATTAGAATCAAAGGATTACTCGCGAGCGGAGGGCTCGACGGTGAGTGAAGACTCCTGCGACGCTTTTTTATCCTGGTGATGGTACCAGGCGCCGATGGAGGAGTAGACAAAGCGTCCAAAGAAGAAGAGAAAGCTGATAAGCAGTACGATACGGGTCATGCGACGGTTAAATCGATGTCGTTTACGCATACTGGGTGCCTGACTCACAAAAGGTTCCTTGAAGTATACCCGAAGATGGGCGATGGGGGTATTAAGGCACAGGAACGAGGTGGGGTCAATTGATGCAGATGTAAAAGTGCCGCAGTGAAAACATTAATTAATGTTATATAAGATAATCATCGTATTTACATGCTCACTTTATTAGCAATAAAAAGGTAAAAAAATAAGTTTTATTAATGTTAGCGTCAGTATTTGTTGATTTATATCAACAGTCCCATTCTCTTGACCACTAAAATCAGCGAACATTACCGTATCGTTATTACTTATGCGGTCAGCATGGGGTGGTTGGATGCCTGCCTGAATATGCCTCGCAGGAGCAGAGGCTCTCTGTAGAGCACCTATGAATTTATTAAAATATTATCAACAATATCGCGACAAGTGGTGGGCTTTACCGCTTGTTCTGCCCTCGCTGTTATTACCCTTCGCCAGATGGGCGAATACCTACACCATGCTCAATGGCCACATGGTATTCCTTTATTATCTTCCTCTGGCATTAGTACTCAGCCTGATGATGTTTTTCGGTTGGGCGGCGATCCCGGGTATTATTATTGGCCTGCTGCTCACGCTGGCCCGAGGAATGACGCCCGAGCAGGCTATCGGCGTGTTGTTTCATTTTCTCATCCCCTGCGTGCTGTGCTGGGGCGGATATCGCATCTTTGTACCCCGTCGCCAGCAGGTCTCGCACGGTAACGTCAAACTGATGCCGCACCGTCTGTTCTGGCAGATGCTGCTTCCCTCGGTCATTTTTCTTATTCTGTCACAGATCGCTGAGTATCTGGGACTGCATCCACGTACGACGGAGATGACGGGGATTACGCCGTTTAGTTTACGGTCGTTAATCACCTTTCAGGCGTTGATGGTGGGGTGTCTGACGGGCGTGCCGCTGTGTTATTTTCTGCTGCGGATAATTCGGAACCCTTTTCATGTTCGCGGATTTATTTCTCAGGTTCGCTTACAAATTGATCCAAAAATAAAAACAATTGAAATCATTTGCTGGGCGGCGATATTAATCCTGCTGCTGGGGCTATTATTGATGCCGCTTAATGATACCAGCACCATATTTAGTACGAATTATACGTTATCATTACTTATGCCGGTCATGCTCTGGGGAGCCATGCGTTTTGGTTATCGTTTTATCTCGCTGATCTGGACGCCGGTACTGATTGCCGTGATCCATTTTCATTACCGTTACTTACCGGTTTATCCAAGCTATAACACCCAACTGGCGATCACCTCGTCAAGCTATCTGGTCTTCTCGTTTATTGTCGCCTACACGGCGATGCTGGCGACACAGCAGCGGCTGATCTACGCTCGCGTCCGGCAGATGGCTTTCCTCGACCCGGTCGTACATATGCCTAATCTGCGGGCGCTGAGTCGGGCGCTCAACGGCACGAGCTGGTCGACGCTCTGTTTTTTGCGCATTCCTGAGCTGGAACTGCTGGGCCGCCACTACGGCGTATTGTTACGCATTCAGTATAAGCAAATGCTGGCGAACCACCTGAGCGCGTTACTGCAGCCTAACGAAGCGGTGTATCACCTTGCCGGCCATGACTTGGTTTTCCGCCTCAACAGTGAAGGGCATCAGGCGCGTATTCATTTGATCGACCGCTCCCTGCGGCAGTTCCGTTTCTACTGGGACGGGGTTCCCCTCCAGCCGCGGATCGGCATGAGCTATTGCAACGTGCGCTCACCGGTCAAACATCTGTATTTGCTGCTTGGCGAACTAAACACGATTGCCGACATGTCGCTGGCCAGCGGCCATCCGGAGAATATGCAGCGCCGCGGCGCCGGCCATGTTCAACAGGATCTGAAAGATAAAGTGGTGATGATGAATCGCATCCTCAAGGCGCTGGAGCAAGACCACTTCGTCCTGATGGCGCAGCCTATCCAGGGCATCCGCGGCGATAACTACCATGAAGTGTTGCTGAGGATGGAAGGGGAGTCGGGCGAACTGACGGGGCCAAACGCGTTCCTGCCGGTGGCGCACGAGTTTGGCCTCTCCTCTCGTGTGGATCAGTGGGTCATTGAGCACACGCTAGCCTTTATGGATACCCACCGGCGGGCACTGCCCGGTCTGCGGCTGGCGATCAATCTCTCTCCGGTCACGTTGAGCCGCAGCCAGTTTCCTCAGGAAGTTGAAGCGCTGCTGCAGACGTACAACATTGAGCCATGGCAGATTATTTTCGAATTGACCGAGAACTATGCACTCAGTAACCCTGAGCTGGTCTGTCAGACTTTAGAGCATCTGCGGGCGCTGGGCTGCCGGGTGGCGATCGATGATTTTGGTACCGGCTACGCCAGCTACGCCCGGTTAAAAACGATGAACGTCGACATTCTTAAAATCGACGGCAGCTTTATTCGCAATCTGCTTGCCAGCAGTCTCGATTACCAGGTGGTGGATTCTATTTGTCGTCTGGCGCGTATGAAGAACATGCAGGTGGTGGCTGAATATGTCGAGTCGCCGGAGATACGCCAGGCGGTCATCGCGCTGGGGATCGATTATTTGCAGGGCTACGATATCGGCGTACCGGTACCACTGGCGCAGCTGGCGGAAGGGATGACTGCCTGAAGCAGAAAAAAGCCGGGCGCGATGGCCCGGCCTGGGGAATATTCAGGAGCGCGGCTCAGGCGTCTGGCTCTTCTTCTGCAATCTTCAGCAGCCATTCCGGCACACCTTCCCAGTACTGCTGCTCTTTTTCCAGATCCAACAGCACCAGCGCATTCTGGCTAAACCAGTTGTGCGGGAAGGTCAGCGTCCAGTGGTGAGCTTCCGTCTGCAGCCGCAGGGTCGGCGGCGTGGTGGTGGCCTGACGCTGGTTATTCAGCAGCACGCCCAGGCGCAGCAGCTGGATCAGCGGCAGAAACTGCTTTTTCCTGAACAGCGTAAAGCGCGGCAGGTCGTCGAGTTTTATCGCTTTGCGATGATAGCGCACCAGGGTGGCCATCAGCATCTGCTGCTCCTGGTTGAAGCCCGGCAGGTCGCTGTTCTGCAGAATGTAGGCCGAGTGGCGATGCATACCGCTATGGTTGATATTCAGCCCTACCTCATGGAGCATCACCGCCCACTTCAACAGCGCCGCAAGGTGCGGATTTGCCAGCTTGGGGTTCTGTTCCTGCCACTGTTCCAGCATATGGGTGGTGGTTTCCAGCACCCGGCGTGCCTGTTCGCGATCGATATTGTACTGATTCGCCAGACTCTGCGCTGTGCGGCTACGAATATCCTGGTGGCGGAAGCGGCCTTCCATTTCGTACAGCACGCCTTCACGCAGGGCGCCATCGGACAGACGAAGTTCTTTAATGGCTAGCGCGTCAAACACGCCGCACAGAATCGCCAGCCCCGGCGCAAAGACCGCTTTACGATCTTCAGAGAGGCCTGGCAGACTGAGCGCGTCGAAGTTTTTATGCTTCAGCAGCTCACTGACCAGCATTTCGAGGCGTTCCGGCGTAATAAACCCGTCCTTCTCACCCATGGCCACCAACACTTCCTGCGCAGCTTTAATGGTGCCGGAGGCGCCCAGCGCCACGGTCCAGCCCTGAATACGGAACTGCCAGGCCAGGGTTTCCAGTTTTTGTACCGCCGCAAGACGAGCACGCTGGAAATTTTCTTTATTGATTGTCCCGCCAGGGAAGTAGGCTTGCGAGAAGCTCACGCAGCCCATGCGACGGCTTTCCACCAGGCGGGGCTCAAAATCTTCACCGATGACCAGCTCGGTCGAACCGCCGCCGATATCAATCACCAGCTTACGACCGCGCTCCGGCTGCGTATGCTCAACGCCCATAAAAATCAGGCGCGCTTCTTCATTGCCGGAGATGATCTCGATCGGGTAGGGGATCACTTTTTCCGCGCGTTTAAGAAACTCTGCCGCGTTGGTCGCCTGACGCAGCGTATGCGTCCCGACGATGCAGACGCTGGAAGGGGAGAACCCTTGCAGACGTTCAGCAAACAGCGACAGGCAGTTCAGCCCGCGGGTCATCGCTTCTTCGCTCAACACCGAGTTTTCATCAAGGCCATCGGCCAGATGCACGCGCTGTTTCAGGCGTCCAATGATCTGCATGGCGCCATCGACGACACGGGCGATCACCATATGAAAACTGTTCGAACCAAGGTCGACCGCAGCGAATTCCTGCGGCCGAGGGGTTATTTCGTTTATTGGCATAGGTTAGTCGGGTTGTTCGAGTGATTTGAGATAATCGTAAATCGCCATCTGTGCACGCACTTTACGGCGATTGCCGCGCGGCACATAGCGATTACTCAGTTCTTTATCAAGATAGCGCGCTTTTACCGTATCGTTGAACAAGATATCAAAAATATCCAGCACTCGCTGTTTCAGACGCGGGTCGAGCAGCGGGGCGGCAACTTCAATACGGTAATCGATGTTACGCGTCATCCAGTCGGCAGAGGAGAGCCAGACCTGTTTATCGCCACCGTTTTCAAAACAGTAGACCCGGTCGTGCTCGAGGAAACGGTCAACGATGCTAATGACGCGGATATTATCGCTGATGCCTTCCAGTCCAGGGATCAGCGAGCACATGCCGCGGATCAACAGATTGACCGGCACGCCGGAGCTGGAGGCGGCGTACAGTCTGTCCACCAGCCCTTTATCCACCAGGTTGTTCAGCTTCAGCGTAATCCCGGAGGGTTGCCCGTTCTGCGCATTGGCGATCTCGCGATCGATCATCTCATACAGCAGACGGCGCGAGTTCTGCGGCGACACCAGCAGGTAATCGAAGCTGACCGGGCGGTAGGGGTTTTCAATAAAGTTAAACACGCGGCGGACTTCATTGGTAATGCGCGCATCGGCGGTTAACAGCGAATAGTCGGTGTAGATCCGCGCTGTCTTCTCGTTAAAGTTACCGGTACCGATATGGGCGTAGCGCACCACCTCATCGCCTTCTTTACGCGAGATAAGGAACAGCTTGGCGTGGATCTTCAGACCCGGCGCGGAGAAGATCACGTGGACCCCCGCTTCCGTCAGGCGTTTCGCCCAGTGAATGTTAGCCTCTTCATCGAAGCGTGCCTGCAGCTCCACCACCACGGTGACTTTTTTACCGTTATGGGCGGCGTGGATCATCGCGTCAATGATGCGCGAATCTTTGGCTACACGGTAGATGTTGATTTTGATCGCCAGTACGCTGGGGTCGAACGAGGCCTGACGCAGCAGCTCCAGCACATGCTCAAAAGTGTGATAGGGATAGTAGAGCAGGACGTCGCGTTCGCGGATGGCGTCGAAGCCGTTGCGGAATTTATCAAACCACAGATGACGCAGGCGCGGCATAGGCTTATTGACCAGATTAGCCTTACCCACATTCGGGAAGCCGATAAAGTCTTTAAAGTTGTGGTAGCGGCCGCCCGGCAGCATCGAGTCGTAGTTTGAGATGGAGAGCTTATCGCGCAGCATTTCGACCATCGCGTCCGGCATATCGCGCTGGTAGACGAAGCGAACCGGCTCGGCGGTTAAGCGCTGCTTGAGGCTGGAAGACATCAGCTCCATCAGGCTCGACTCCATCTCATGCACCAGATCGTACTCGGCGTCACGGGTCATTTTCATCGAGTAGGCGTTCAGCGCATCGTAATCAAAGAAGCCTTTAAATATATCATCCAGGCAGTAGCGTAGGATGTTATCCAAGAGGATCATTGGTTTACGGCGGCGAGGCGCTTCCGGCGGCAGGTTTACGAAGCGCGGCACTTTGTCTGACGGAATTTCCAGCAGGGCATAGTTGATGTTTTCCCCGCGGATAATCTCCACCGCCAGATAGGTGTAATCATCTTTCAGGAACTGCACGAGGTCCGTTTCACGGTTAATCAGGATCGGCGAGATATGCTGACGCAAATACTGTTTGAAGTAGTTGCGCAGCCAGGCCTGCTGATTGACGGACAGCTGGCGCTCGTTGATGAGGAAGATCTGATTGCGCGCCATCTCCAGCAGCAGTTCGTTATACAGACTATCGAATTCCTGATCGGCCTTCAGAACGCGGGCCTGGATTTTGCCTAACAGGTGGCGAGAATGGGCGGTACTGCCTTGTTCTTCACTGATAATAATCCGGCGCTTAAGCTCAGCGAAGCGCACTTTGTAAAACTCATCAAGGTTGTTGGAGTAGATCCCTAAGAAGCGCATGCGCTCAATCAGCGGGTTACTTTTGTCCGCCGCTTCCTGCAGCACGCGTTCGTTAAAAGACAACCAGCTGAGTTCTTTTTCGATGTATAGCTTTTCCTGGCCCATTACCGCTCACACTCCGTTTTACTCACAGGACGTAGACTATTATGACGAATTTTTCTGCATAGCGATTTACTGTGTCACAACAATATGACAGTAAGAAGAAATATTTCTGTGAGATGATTGATTAATAAACAATTTTAATTAAAAAAAAGCCCCGCGACAGGAAAAGGCGGGGCTGTTGTTCATTCTTCAGCGGCATAGCCCTGGGGCGGAAGTTGTCGTTCATCCAGCCAGGCGTGGTTGCCTGCCATGCGCAGACGCCCATCGACGAACCAGCTGATGACCAGCGGATAAATGGCATGTTCCTGGGCCTGAACCCGCGCCGTCACCTCATCTTCGCTGTCGCCAGCGAAGACCGGCACCTTGGCTTGCAGGATAACCGGACCGCCGTCCAGCTCATCAGTGACGAAGTGCACCGAGGTCCCATGTTCCTCATCACCGTTTTCCAGCACCTGACGATGAGTATGCAGGCCAGGATACTTCGGCAGTAACGAAGGATGGATGTTCAGCAGACGTCCCTGATAATGGCTGACGAACGCCGGGCTCAGGATACGCATATAGCCCGCCAGCACTACCAAATCCGGGGCGTAGGCGTCGATTTCATGCATCAGCTGACGATCGAATGCTTCCCGGTCAGCAAACTGACTTTGCGCCAGCGCGTGGGCCGGGATGCCGGCCGCGCGCGCGCGTTCAAGGCCAAACGCATCAGCCTTGTTACTGAATACCGCCCGCAGGGTGCCGTTTATCTGTTTCCGGCCGCAGGCGTCGATGATCGCCTGCAAATTGCTGCCGCTACCGGAAATCAGCACCACGATGTTTTTCATGCAATGACCACACGCTGTTCGGAATCGGAAGCTTTGATATACCCGATTTTCCACGCGTTTTCACCTTTCTCGTTCAGCAGGGCAATGGCCTTGTCTGCTTCTGCAGCCGGCAGGGCGATAACCATCCCCACGCCGCAGTTAAAGGTACGGTACATTTCATGCTGGCTGACGTTACCGGCGGTTTGCAGCCAGTTGAAGACGGACGGCCACTGCCAGGAGGACTCATCAATGATCGCCTGGGTGTTATCCGGCAGCACGCGCGGAATATTTTCCCAGAAACCGCCGCCGGTCAGGTGGGCGATAGCGTGGACGTCAACGCTGGCGATCAGATCGAGCACCGATTTCACATAGATGCGGGTTGGCGCCAGCAGATGGTCGGCCAGCGCTTTGCCGTCAAGGTCGGTGGTCTGCGGGTCAACGCCGCTAACCTCAATGATCTTACGCACCAGTGAATAGCCGTTAGAGTGCGGGCCGCTGGACGCCAGCGCCACCAGCACGTCGCCGTCGGCCACTTTGCTGCCGTCGATGATTTCTGATTTTTCCACCACCCCGACGCAGAAACCCGCTACGTCGTAATCTTCACCGTGATACATCCCCGGCATTTCTGCGGTTTCACCGCCCACCAGCGCGCAACCGGACTGCAGGCAGCCTTCGGCGATGCCGTTAATGACGCTGGCCGCGGTATCGACGTCCAGTTTACCGGTCGCGTAATAATCCAGGAAAAACAGCGGCTCAGCACCCTGAACCACCAGGTCGTTCACGCACATGGCGACCAGGTCGATGCCGATGGTGTCGTGACGCTTCAGATCCATTGCCAGACGCAGCTTGGTACCGACACCGTCGGTGCCGGAGACCAGTACCGGCTCGCGGTATTTCTGCGGCAGTGCGCACAGCGCGCCGAATCCGCCCAGTCCCCCCATCACTTCCGGGCGACGGGTTTTCTTCACCACGCCCTTAATACGGTCGACGAGAGCGTTGCCTGCATCAATATCCACGCCGGCATCTTTATAGCTGAGAGAGGTTTTGTCGGTCACTGCGAAGTCTCCACGCGTTTGCGGTAAGCAAGAAAAATCGGCGCAATTCTAACAGGGAAAGCAAACGTTTGCGAGCCTGCTTTACAGTCGGCGTGAAACAGCGGATAGATGGTCAAATTTGATACTGCTCACGAAAATGAAACCGGGTACAGTCTTGTGCTTGCCTCAGCCTTAAGGAATCCTCATCATAAGACTGAAACCGGTTTCTGTGTTGGTTTGCCACGCATTTTGCCAGTGATTGACGCTGGTCAGGAGAGGGATGAATGAAAATTGCGGCATTTGATATCGGTGGCACCGCATTAAAGATGGGCGTGATGACCCGCGATGGCAGGCTACTGGAAAGCGCGAAGCAGTCGATCAATGACAGCGATGGCGATCATATCTTACAGGCAATGCTGTCATGGCTGGCGGCCCATCCGTCGTGTGAAGGGGTCGCCATCAGCGCGCCAGGCTATGTTGATCCGCACAGCGGCTTTATCACCATGGGCGGCGCTATTCGTCGATTTGATAACTTCGCCATGAAAGCATGGCTTGAAGCCCGGACCGGACTGCCGGTCTCAGTTGAAAATGATGCCAACTGTGTGCTGCTGGCAGAGCGCTGGCAGGGCAAAGCGGCGGAAATGGCCAATTTTCTGGTACTCACCATTGGCACCGGCATTGGTGGGGCGATTTATTGCCATCATCAGTTGGTTCACGGGGCGCGTTTTCGCGCCGGTGAGTTCGGCTACATGCTCACTGACCGTCCCGGCGGGCGCGATCCTCGTCGCTATTCGATGAATGAGAACTGCACCCTGCGAGTGCTACGCCATCGCTATGCGGAACATATCGCTGCGCCGCTGGAGAGCGTGACAGGCGAAATGATTTTTGACCGCTATGACGCTGGCGACCCGGTTTGTCAGCGTCTGGTCGCTGAGTTCTTCAATGGCCTGGGTCATGGCCTTTATAACCTCGTCAATATCTTCGATCCGCAGGCCATCTTTATCGGCGGCGGCATTGTGGAACGTCCAGGATTTCTGGCTCTGCTGCGCCAGCATCTGGCCTGGTTTGGCATTGCCGACTATCTCGATACCGTCAGTCACGGCAACGATGCCGGCCTGATTGGCGCGGTTTACCATTTCAATCAGCACTATCGTTCGCCTGGCGACGATCGACATTAGGGAGAGACTATGTCCGGATTTAAAGCAGGTTTTCTGTGGGGCGGCGCGGTCGCCGCGCATCAGTTAGAGGGCGGCTGGCAGGAGGGCGGCAAGGGGATCAGCGTGGCGGACGTGATGACCGCCGGTGCCCACGGCGTGCCGCGTGAAATTACCGACGGCGTGGTGGCGGGGAAAAATTACCCGAACCATGAGGCGATCGATTTTTATCATCGCTATCCGGAGGACCTGGCGCTGTTTGCCGAGATGGGCTTCAAATGTTTTCGCACCTCGATTGCCTGGACGCGTATTTTCCCGCAGGGCGATGAGCTGGAGCCCAACGAGGCTGGCCTGCAGTTTTACGATGATCTGTTCGACGAATGCCTGAAGCACGGCATTGAGCCCGTGATTACGCTGTCGCATTTTGAAATGCCTTATCACCTGGTCACCGAGTATGGCGGCTGGCGCAACCGGAAGCTGATCGACTTTTTCGTGCGCTTTGCCAGGGTCGTCTTCACCCGCTATCAACATAAAGTGAAGTACTGGATGACCTTTAACGAGATCAACAACCAGGCCAACTTCCATGAGGACTTTGCCCCCTTCACCAACTCCGGTTTGAAATATTTGCCGGATGAAGACCGGGAACCGGTGATGTACCAGGCCGCGCACTATGAGCTGGTGGCCAGCGCCCTGGCGGTGAAAGCGGCGCGCGAGATCAACCCTGCACTGCAGATTGGCTGCATGATCGCTATGTGCCCCATCTATCCGCTGACCTGCGCCCCGGACGATATGATGATGGCGATGAACGCCATGCACCGCCGTTACTGGTTTACCGACGTCCACGTGCGCGGCCGCTATCCGCAGCATCTGCTCAACTATTTTGCCCGCCGCGGCTTTACCCTGGATATCACCGAAGCCGATCGTCAGGCGTTAACTGAGGGCTGTGTCGACTACATTGGCTTTAGCTACTATATGTCGTTCGCCACCAAAGCCACCGAAGATAATCCCTTGCTCGACTATGATGAAACTACCAGCCTGGTCTCCAACCCGTACGTCAAAAAGTCGGACTGGGGCTGGCAGATTGACCCGGTTGGCCTGCGCTATTCGCTGAACTGGTTCTGGGATCACTACCAGTTGCCGCTGTTTATTGTCGAAAATGGTTTTGGCGCGATCGATGTCCGTGAAGCAGACGGCAGCGTCAATGACCAGTATCGTATCGATTATCTCTCCGCCCATATCGCGGAGATGAAAAAGGCGGTGGTCGAGGATGGCGTTGATCTGATGGGCTACACCCCGTGGGGCTGTATCGATCTGGTTTCCGCCGGCACAGGGGAAATGAAAAAACGCTACGGCTTCATTTATGTCGATAAAGATAATGAAGGCAATGGCTCGCTGGCTCGCAGCCGGAAAAAGTCCTTTGCCTGGTATCAACAGGTGATTGCCAGCAACGGGGAGAACCTGTCGTAGTCGGGTGGCGCTAACGCTTAACCGACCTACAATACACGTAGGCCCGCGTAAGCGTATGGACTGCACCCCGCACCCAAGCCGGAGCCTTGCCTCCGGTTTTTTTGTCTCTAAATCACTTTGCTTGATATACGTCAAGCAAGATGGGTATGGCACAATCCGCAAAAAGCGGTATAATCCCGCGATTTTTTTTGTGGCCGCCCCTCAGAGGAGAAAGAGAATGAAGATTGTGGAAGTCAAACACCCACTCGTCAAACACAAGCTGGGCCTGATGCGCGAGCACGACATCAGCACCAAACGCTTCCGTGAACTCGCCTCAGAAGTGGGCAGCTTACTGACTTATGAAGCCACCGCCGATCTGGCGACCGAGAAAGTGACCATCGAAGGCTGGAATGGCCCGGTGGAAGTTGAGCAGATCAAGGGCAAGAAAATTACCGTTGTGCCTATCCTCCGCGCAGGCCTTGGCATGATGGAAGGGGTACTGGAGCACGTCCCCAGCGCGCGTATCAGCGTGGTGGGTATCTATCGTAATGAAGAGACTCTCGAGCCGGTACCTTACTTCCAGAAGCTGGTGTCCAACATTGATGAGCGTATGGCGCTGGTGGTTGATCCGATGCTGGCCACCGGTGGGTCGATGATCGCCACTATCGATCTGCTGAAAAACGCCGGCTGCACCAGCATCAAGGTGCTGGTACTGGTGGCGGCGCCGGAAGGGATTGCCGCGCTGGAGAAAGCGCACCCGGACGTTGAGCTGTACACCGCCTCTGTCGATAAGGGACTGAATGAACACGGGTATATCATTCCCGGTCTCGGCGATGCCGGCGACAAGATCTTTGGTACGAAATAATCGAATAACGATAAATAAGCCGACTTTGAAAGTCGGCTTTTTTTTGAATAAAACACACATAACTAACCATCTCAGAGGAAAACACTATGACGCGCCGTGCTATCGGGGTGAGTGAAAGACCGCCGCTTTTACAGACTATCCCGCTTAGTTTGCAGCACCTGTTTGCTATGTTTGGCGCAACGGTGCTGGTGCCAATCCTGTTCCACATCAACCCGGCCACCGTCCTGCTGTTTAACGGTATTGGTACGCTGTTGTACCTCTTTATCTGTAAAGGCAAAATCCCGGCGTATCTGGGATCGAGTTTCGCCTTTATTTCTCCAGTACTGCTGCTGTTGCCGCTGGGCTACGAAGTGGCGCTGGGTGGTTTTATTATGTGCGGCGTGCTGTTCTGCCTCGTCTCCTTTATTGTCAAAAAAGCCGGTACCGGCTGGCTGGATGTGATGTTCCCGCCGGCGGCGATGGGCGCCATCGTGGCGGTTATCGGCCTCGAACTGGCGGGTGTGGCGGCTAATATGGCCGGGCTGCTGCCAGCCGACGGTCAAGCCCCCGACAGCAAAACCATTATTATTTCGATGGTAACGCTGGCGGTGACGGTATTTGGTTCTGTGCTGTTCCGCGGCTTCCTGGCGATTATTCCAATCCTGATTGGTGTGCTGGTGGGCTATGCGTTGTCGTTTGTGATGGGCGTGGTCGATACCACCCCGATCGCCGAGGCGCACTGGTTCGCGCTGCCGACCTTCTACACGCCGCGCTTTGAGTGGTTTGCTATCTTCACCATTCTGCCCGCCGCGCTGGTGGTGATTGCTGAGCACGTCGGGCACCTGGTGGTGACCGCCAATATCGTTAAGCGCGATCTGATCCGCGACCCGGGTCTGCATCGTTCGATGTTTGCCAACGGCCTGTCGACGATCATCTCCGGCTTCTTCGGTTCGACGCCCAACACCACCTACGGTGAAAATATCGGCGTGATGGCGATTACCCGGGTTTACAGTACCTGGGTTATTGGCGGCGCGGCGATCATTGCGATTCTGCTCTCCTGCGTCGGCAAACTGGCGGCGGCTATCCAAATCATTCCGGTACCGGTGATGGGGGGCGTTTCGCTACTGCTGTACGGGGTGATCGGCGCCTCGGGGATCCGCGTACTGATTGAATCGAAGGTGGATTACAGTAAAGCGCAGAATCTGATCCTCACCTCCGTGATCCTGATCATCGGCGTCAGCGGCGCTAAAGTACACATTGGCGCCGCCGAGCTGAAAGGGATGGCGCTGGCGACCATCGTGGGCATCGCGCTGAGCCTGATTTTCAAGCTTATCAGCGTCCTGCGTCCGGAAGAGGTGGTCCTCGACGCGGTGGATAGCGAAGAGGTTAAATAACGATCTCCTGACCGGGCGGCGATCCCGCCCGGTTCTCTCCTGACCTAAATCTGTGGTAAACTCTCCGCGTTTTTCTGTAAGCCTATGTTGAGGTCCATCTGAACGCACCGGCACAGCTCTCTTTGCCACTGTATCTTCCTGACGACGAAACCTTCGCAAGTTTCTGGCCGGGTGATAATCCTTCCCTACTTGCTGCCCTCCAGAACGTACTGCGCCAGGAACACAGCGGGTACATTTATATCTGGTCACGTGAAGGGGCAGGTCGCAGCCACCTGTTACACGCCGCCTGCGCCGAGCTTTCCCAGCGCGGGGATGCGGTGGGCTACGTGCCGCTGGATAAACGGACGTGGTTTGTGCCCGAGGTACTGGAGGGGATGGAACAGCTGGCGCTGGTCTGCATTGATAATATTGAATGCGTCGCCGGGGATGAGCCCTGGGAAATGGCCATCTTTAATCTCTACAACCGGATCCTGGAATCAGGCAAAACCCGACTGCTGATCACCGGCGATCGGCCGCCGCGGCAGCTGAATCTTGGTCTGCCGGACCTCGCCTCACGGCTGGACTGGGGGCAGATCTATAAGCTGCAGCCGCTGTCGGATGAAGACAAACTGCAGGCGCTGCAGCTACGCGCCAGACTGCGCGGCTTCGAGATGCCGGAAGACGTGTGCCGCTTCCTGCTGAAGCGGCTGGATCGCGAGATGCGCTCGCTGTTTATGACCCTCGATCAGCTGGATCACGCCTCGATTACCGCCCAGCGCAAGCTGACGATCCCCTTCGTGAAAGAGATCCTTAAGCTCTAGTCCGCCAGTGGGGCCAGCTCCTGCTCCGTCAGTCCGGTCAGATGAGCGACCAGATCGCGCGCCAGGCCACTGTGTAGCATGGCGGCGGCGATACGCTGTGCCTCTTCTTTCCGGCCTTCCTGTCGCCCCTGCGCCAGTCCCCGCTCCAGTCCCTGTTGCTCGAGATATTCCGCAATCGTCATCAACGTCTCCTTATGCTGCGGCGTACGTAACGCCAGTTCGCGTATGAACTTGATCGGCTCGCGCGTATTGCCTGCCTGCACCAGATAGTGCATCAGGGCTTGTACCTGCGATTGTGTCGCCAGTCCAGTCAATAATAATTCGCTCAGCTTGTCGAGGAGCTGCGCCAGATCGCGTTGTCGAATATGTTTTTGCAGTAACTCCAGCGTTGCCATGCGCTGGTGGGTGGCAATGTCGTCATCCGGAATGACGGTAATGTCCGCCAGCGGAAACGCTTCGTGATAAAGACGGCTGGCCAGTTCCGGGGCGGCGAATTCATCGAGCCAGCGTAGAGAGTATGGGTAGGGGCTGGCCAGACCGTGGTAGAAGAGGACAGGGATCACCAGCGGTAGTTGATCGTGACCGGCATCGAGATGACGCTGCATGGCGGCGATGGCATAGCGCATCAGACGAAAGGCCATATGCCGGTCGGGCGTGCTCTGGTGTTCGATAAGCGCATAAATATAACCGTCTCCCGCCGTGGTTTTCAGGGAATACAAAATGTCGGCATAAAAGGGGCGCAGATCGTCTTCGACAAAATGCCCCGACTCGAGATGCAGCGTACGCAGATCGCATACTTTAAGCAGCGTTTCGGGCAGATACAGTTGCAGGAAATCGCGGGCGGTATCGGGATGGGAGAGGTAGGTTTTAAACACCGCGTCATGGGGCGTGGAGGTCGGTTTTTTCATGTTCATCCGTCCAGTGGATTGAGCGATAGATGAACAGTAGCATCGTCCGGCGGGCGGGAGGGATTGGCGTGGAAGATCTGGAATCGGCCACGTAAAAAAAAGCGCCGCGAAAGCGCGGCGCAGGTGGGTTAGCTTACGATCTCAAGGACCTGCTCCGGCGGGCGGCCAATACGCGCCTGGCCGCGGCTGACGACGATAGGGCGTTCAATGAGCTTAGGATTGTCGACCATCGCCTGAATCAGCGCCGCGTCGCTAAGCGCCTGGTCGGCAAGATTGAGCGATTTGTACAGATCCTCCTTCTGGCGCATGAGCTCGCGGGGGCTCTCCATACCCAGCAGCTGCAGCAGCTCACGCAGCGTATCGGCATCCGGCGGTGTGTCGAGATAAAGCACCACCTGTGGATCGATGCCGCGGCTCTGCAGCAGGCTCAGCGTTTCGCGGCTCTTCGAGCAGCGTGGGTTATGGTAAATTGTTACCGCGTCGGTCATGGGGTCTCCTTACATTTTTTGATAGGGGCGGAAGCGGGCCTGCAGATCGCGTAGCTGGTCGATACGGGCATCGTAACGCGCCTGCTGCAGGCTACCAAGTTTCACCTGCGAGCTGGCGCTGCTGAGCAGGGAAATCGCCTGTTCCAGCTGACCGACCAGCGCCATGCTTTCTGCCCGCGCCGCCAGCTCCTGGTCGCGATTGCCCAGCGCACCTTCCGCCTGGGCCAGCAGATCCCAGCCGTTGCCATCCTCTTTATTGGTAAAGGTATACCGGTTCAGAATGGTCGCCGCTTCCCCGGGCTGTCCGCCCTGCAGCAAGGCGTTGGCCAGGTTCAGCTGCAGTACCGGATTGGTGCGCAGCTCGCGGGCGTTTTTAAGGCGATTGATGGCGTCGCTGGTTTTCTTCTGCCCGAGGTCGATATCCGTGGCCAGGTCGAGATACCAGGCATTTTGCGGGTCGGCGCTGAGCAGCGGCTGCAGCGTTTTGCGTGCCTGGTCAAAGTTGTTGCTTTCCATCGCCAGCAGAGCGCGACCATACTGGGCGGCATGCTGTTGGCGAATATTGCCCTTATCCCAGGCGTTCAGCAGATCGGTGCCCAGCTTGTTGTCGCCGTTGGTGTACATCCCGAGGGTACGCGCCTTCGCCAGATAGAAGTCCGCTGAGGACTGTACCACCACCGGGCGCATCTGGTTGGCGCGGTTACGGGCATCGGCCAGTCGGCTTTCCGGCAGGGGGTGGGTGAGCAGCATTTCCGGCGGTCGCGTCGAGTAGCGCGACTCGTCAAGCAGTTTACCCATAAACATCGGCATAGCCTGTGGGTCGAATCCCGAGCGTTGCAGAACCTGAATGCCAATCCGGTCGGCCTCTTCTTCGTTCTGGCGGGTGAAGCTGATCATGCCCTGTTGGGTACCGGCCAGCGTCCCGGTCAGCGCCGCCATCCCGGCCTGCGGGCTGGCCATCGCCAGCAGAATCGAACCCAGGGCACCGACCCAGGTCAGCGGCGCATTGCGCTTCTGATCTTCCATCGCGCGGGCGAGATGCCGCTGCGTAACGTGGGAGATTTCGTGCGCCATGACAGAGGCCAGTTCGCTCTCATTATCAGAGTAGCGGAACAGGGCGGAGTGGAGGACCACGTTGCCGCCAAAGAAGGCGAAGGCGTTGATTTGGTCGTTATTAATCAAATAGAAATGGAACGGGGTGCGCACTGAGTTGGCGTGTGCCACCAGACGCATGCCCAGCCCGTTGATATATTGTACCAGCAGGGGATCGTTAATCAGCGGCGCACTGCCGCGCAGCTGGCGCACATAGTAATCCCCCATCTGCATTTCCTGACCAATCGACAGCGTGCTTCCTGCAGAGGTCCCCATGTCCGGCAGCGTATCTGCGGAGTCAGCAAAAGCAGGGCCTATCGAACCCAGCGTCAGCGAGGCGATGACGGTCGCCACCAGCGTTTTCTTCAACTGCCTGAACATAACCTCTGTCCTGTAATGTGGGTGTGCCAGTTTGACCGATTGTGCGACGCAATGTTCCCTGGCCGCATCCCAGCGAGTTTAGCTGGCGTTGGCCGCCTTGAAAATATGATCTTCACGGCGGAGAACGGTTTGTCTGCGGCGCATCAAAAAGCGAAGTCTTTTTTGTGACATTTCGATACAATTCCCCGGATTGTCGCCGCTTGGCCCTTCAGGGAAGGTTTTATGCTTGAGATGTTAATGCAGTGGTACCGCCGTCGATTCAGCGACCCTGAGGCGATAGCGCTGCTGGTTATTTTGCTTGCCGGTTTCGGCATCATGTTCTTTTTCAGCGGTCTGTTAGCGCCGTTACTGGTGGCTATCGTACTGGCCTATCTGCTGGAGTGGCCGACGGTTCGTCTGGAACGGATTGGCCTGTCGCGCACCTGGGCCACCTCGCTGGTGCTGATCCTCTTTGTGGGCATCCTGCTATTGCTGGCCTTTGTGGTGATGCCGGTGGCCTGGCAGCAGGGGATCTATCTCATCCGCGATATGCCGGGTATGCTCAACAAACTCTCTGATTTTGCCGCTACGCTGCCGCGGCGCTATCCGGCGTTAATGGATGCCGGCATCATCGATGCGATGGCGGAAAATATGCGCAATCGGATGTTGACGGTGGGCGACTCGGTAGTGAAGTACTCTCTGGCCTCGCTGGTGGGGCTGCTTACCCTGGCGGTCTATTTGGTGCTGGTGCCGCTGATGGTTTTCTTCCTGTTGAAGGATAAAGAGCAGATGCTCAACGCGGTGCGCCGCGTACTGCCGCGTAATCGTGGCCTTGCCGGGCAGGTCTGGAAGGAGATGAATCAGCAGATCACCAACTACATTCGCGGCAAGGTGCTGGAGATGATTGTCGTCAGCGTCGCCACCTGGATCGGCTTTATTCTCTTTGGCCTCAACTACTCGCTGCTGCTGGCGGTGCTGGTGGGCTTCTCGGTGCTGATCCCCTATATCGGCGCGTTTGTGGTGACCATTCCGGTGGTGGGGGTGGCGCTGTTTCAGTTTGGCGCTGGCACCGAGTTCTGGAGCCTGTTCGCGGTCTATCTGATTATTCAGGGGCTGGACGGCAACCTGTTGGTCCCAGTGCTGTTCTCGGAAGCGGTCAATTTACACCCGCTGGTGATTATCCTGTCGGTGGTGATCTTTGGCGGGCTGTGGGGGTTCTGGGGCGTCTTCTTCGCCATTCCGCTGGCCACGCTGATTAAAGCGGTAGTGCATGCCTGGCCGGATGGCCTGGTGGTTGACGACGACTGACGTGTTCGGGATAAAAAAGACGCCGGGTGAGGATCTCCTCCCCCGGCGTCTTGCTCTGCATCAGGTGTTTTCTTTCAGCCAGTTCAGCACCACGTCGTGGTGATTGCTGGTCTTGAAGTCATCAAAGACGTGTTCGATTTTGCCATCGGCATCGACGAGGAAACTAATACGGTGAATACCGTCGTAGGTTTTCCCCATGAAGGATTTTTCGCCCCAGACGCCAAACTGCTCGCAAACCTGATGGTTTTCATCAGACAGCAGCGTGAAGTTCAGCAGTTCTTTCTCGGCGAAACGGGAGAGCTTTTCCGGTTTATCGGTGCTGATGCCCAGCACTTCTACACCGGCTTTCTTCAGGTCGTCCATATTATCGCGCAAGCCGCACGCCTGGACGGTGCAGCCCGGGGTCATGGCTTTCGGGTAAAAATAAACCAGGACACGTTGTCCCTGGAAGTCGGTTAAATTTACTTCCTCGCCGTCCTGGTCCGGTAAGCTAAATTTCGGTGCGATATCACCGGCTTTCAGTGGGGTCATGGGTTAAACTCCATCCTGTTCATCATGCTGTGAATAATTAACGATGTTAATACTGCCTTGTGCGTTCAGTTCTGTACATAGGGCTTTGAACGCTTGTTCGATATTTGCTGCATTTTGCGTCGCAGGACTGTGGGCAGTTATCTGGATAAAAAGCTGCGCGGAATCGCCGTCTCCCGGCTGAGTGCGGGACACCAGTTCCGCAATATTCATATTCCAGGTATCGCACAGGGCAGTGAAGCGCTCGATGATATGCGGTGAGTCCGGCACCTCAACCTGGACCCAAACGGTGTTTGGCATGGCCTGCGGCGGGCGCGCAGTGGTGCGTTTCATCACGATCAACAATTCCAGCTCCGCACCTTTCAGCGGCAGGGTTGATTCGATCAGGTTAATCGCATTCCACGACCCGGAAAGCAGCATGATAAACGTAAACTCATCACCGAGCATGGCCAGCCGGCTGTCTTCGATATTACAACCGCAGCTGCTGACGTGGCGAGTGATCGTATTCACGATGCCGGGACGGTCAGCCCCCAGGGCGGTAATAACCAGATAGTGTTGTAATGAGGCTGTCAAACCTGTTCTTCCTTTAAAAAGGTGAGGTAACATTAGGAAAGCATAAAAAAAACCGCCATACAACATCCCTGATGGCGTCGGGTCTCTTGCTTTTATTGCAGCTCCAAACGTAACATTGAGAATCTTGTCGCACTTCTGCTCTGAGGATGGCCCATGTTCACGGGAAGTATTGTAGCGCTTGTCACGCCGATGGATGAAAACGGTAATGTCTGCCGGACAAGCCTGAAAAAACTGATTGATTACCATGTCGCCAACGGAACCTCGGCGATCGTTTCGGTAGGGACTACCGGTGAATCCGCAACGCTGAGCCATGAAGAGCATGGCGACGTAGTGATGATGACGCTGGAACTGGCCGACGGGCGTATTCCAGTTATCGCTGGCACGGGAGCCAATGCAACCGCAGAGGCGATTAGCCTGACCAAACGTTTTAACGACAGCGGTGTTGTCGGCTGCCTGACGGTCACTCCTTATTATAACCGCCCGACCCAGGAAGGCCTGTTCCAGCACTTTAAAGCTATCGCTGAACATACTGACCTGCCGCAAATTCTGTATAATGTGCCGTCCCGTACCGGTTGCGATATGCTGCCGGAAACCGTTGGCCGTCTGGCGGAAATTAAAAATATTGTCGGTATTAAGGAAGCTACAGGGAACTTAAGTCGCGTTCACCAGATCAAAGAGCTGGTTTCAGACGACTTTATTCTGCTGAGCGGTGACGATGCGACCGGTATGGACTTCATGCAGCTCGGCGGCGTGGGCGTGATTTCCGTCACCGCCAACGTGGCGGCGCGCGAAATGGCCGACATGTGCCGTCTGGCGCTGGCGGGTCAATTTGCCGAAGCGCGTGCGATTAATCAGCGTCTGATGCCACTGCATACAAAATTATTTGTCGAACCCAATCCTATCCCGGTGAAATGGGGATGCAAGGCGTTGGGTCTTGTGGCGACCGATACGCTGCGCTTGCCGATGACGCCCATCACCGACCATGGTCGTGAAGCCGTCACCGCCGCGCTGAAGCATGCCGGTTTGCTGTAAAGTTTAGGGAGATTTGATGGCTTACTCAGTACAGAAGTCGCGCCTGGCGAAGGTTGCGGGTGTTTCGCTGGTTCTACTCCTCGCGGCCTGTAGTTCCGACTCGCGCTATAAGCGTCAGGTGAGCGGTGATGAGGCCTATTTACAGGCGTCACCGTTGAGCGAACTTCACGCGCCGGCGGGGATGATCCTGCCGATTCAGGTGGGCGATTACAACATTCCGGTGGCCAACAGCACCGGCGCGGTGGGCAAAGCGCTGGACATTCGCCCGCCGGCGCAGCCGCTGGCGTTGGTCAGCGGTGCGCGGACCCAGTTTAATGGCGATACCGCGACGCTGATGGTTGAGAACGGCCGCAGCGGCTCGCTGTGGGCGCAGGTCACCAGTATCCTTCAGTCGAAGAACTACGTTATCGCGAAACGCGATGATGCGAGCCAGACGCTGAACACCGACTGGGTTGAGTGGAACCGCCTTGATGAAGATCAGCAGTATCGCGGTCGTTATCAAATCTCCGTCAAACCGCAGGGCTATCAGCAAGCGGTGGTCGTTAAGCTGGTGAATCTGGAGCAGGCGGGTAAACCGGTTGCCGATCCGGCGTCACTGCAGCGCTACAGCACCGCCATGCTGAACGTCATTTCGGAAGGCCTTGATGCGAGCGCCACCAGCGCCCAGAACGCGGCCCAGCGCAGTGCTGGCGCCACCTTCGACGTGCAGAGCGCTGCCGATGACACCGGCCTGCCGATGCTTGTCGTTCGCGCGCCGTTTAATATGGTGTGGCAACGTCTGCCGGGCGCCCTCGAGAAAGTGGGAATGAAAGTGACCGACAGCACGCGCTCTCAGGGCAGCATGGCGCTGACCTACAAGCCGCTGTCTGACAGCAGCTGGCAGGAGCTGGGCGCACGTGACCCGCAGCTGGCCTCCGGTGACTACAAACTGCAGGTCGGTGACCTCGATAACCGCAGTAGCCTGCAGTTCATCGACCCGAAAGGTCACACCCTGACGCAGTCGCAAAATGACGCCCTGGTAGCCGTATTCCAGGCCGCATTTAACAAGTAATCAAAAGGGCTGGAGCAATCCGGCCCTTTTTCATGTATAGTGACGCAAACGTGTGCGTAGCCGCATAATCCTGTAAATCGCCGAGTTAAGGCCGCTCCAGTCGCCTGACTGCAGTTCGCCTCGCAAGCGTTTAGCCTCTGCTCTGAGGCTCGATGTAGGATGTTATGTAAAACCGACACGTCATTTTTTGGCTCAATATCACTGGAGTAGTGAAAGATGAAAAAGCAAGCTGAGTTGTATCGTGGTAAGGCGAAGACAGTATACAGCACCGATAATCCGGACCTGCTGGTACTGGAATTCCGTAACGATACGTCAGCAGGTGATGGCGCGCGCATCGAGCAGTTCGATCGTAAAGGCATGGTGAATAACAAGTTCAACCATTTCATTATGAGCAAACTGGCAGAAGCGGGCATCCCTACCCAGATGGAAGCGCTGCTTTCCGATACCGAATGTCTGGTGAAAAAACTGGATATGGTGCCGGTAGAGTGCGTGGTGCGTAACCGTGCGGCAGGCTCGCTGGTAAAACGTTTAGGCATTGAAGAAGGTATCGAGCTGAACCCGCCGCTGTTCGACCTGTTCCTGAAAAACGATGCTATGCACGATCCGATGGTCAACGACTCCTACTGCGAAACCTTCGGCTGGGTGAGCAAAGAGAATCTGGCGCGGATGCGCGAGCTGACCTACAAAGCCAACGACGTGCTGAAAAAGCTGTTCGATGACGCCGGTCTGATTCTGGTGGACTTTAAGCTGGAGTTTGGTCTGTTCAAAGGCGAAGTGGTGCTGGGCGACGAGTTTTCGCCGGACGGCAGCCGCCTGTGGGATAAAAATACCCTCGATAAAATGGACAAAGACCGCTTCCGCCAGAGCCTGGGCGGCCTGATCGAAGCCTACGAAGAAGTGGCTCACCGCCTGGGCGTTAAGCTCGACTAACCCGCTCGCCGCCAGAAGATGGCCTCATCTTCTGGCGTCTCTTGCTGTTTCCTGTGGTAATCCTGCGCTGAACCGCCTACGATCTCTGCTATTGATACATAACAGGGAATGAGGTGCTTATGCGCTGGCAAGGGCGTCGCGAAAGCGACAATGTTGAAGATCGACGTGGTCAATCAGGCTCGCCGTTTGGCGGCGGCGGGGGCTTCCGTCTGCCGAGCGGGAAGGGCGGCATTGTACTGCTGATTATTGTGCTGGTGGCGGGCTACTACGGCGTGGATTTGACCGGCATGCTGACCGGGGAGCCGATGCCGCAGCAGCAGACCTCCACGCAGCGCTCCATCAGTCCGAAAGACGATGAAGCGGCGAAGTTTACTTCCGTCATTCTGGCCACTACCGAAGATACCTGGGGACCGATCTTTGAAAAGATGGGCCGCCAGTACCCCCAGCCAAAACTGGTGCTCTACCGCGGCGCGACACGTACCGGCTGCGGCACCGGTCAGTCGGTGATGGGGCCGTTCTACTGTCCTGCCGACAGCACGGTCTATATCGATCTGTCCTTCTACGATGAGATGAAAAATAAACTGGGCGCCGACGGCGACTTTGCTCAGGGGTACGTCATTGCTCATGAGGTGGGCCACCACGTGCAAAAACTGCTGGGCATTGAGCCGAAAGTTCGCCAGCAACAGCAGCATGCCACCGAGGCCGAAGCCAACCGTCTGTCGGTGAAGATGGAGCTGCAGGCGGACTGCTTCGCCGGCGTCTGGGGCCATAATATGCAGCAGCAGGATATTCTGGAAACCGGCGATCTGCAGGAGGCGCTGAACGCTGCCGAAGCCATCGGCGACGACCGTCTGCAGCAGCAGAGCCAGGGGCGCGTGGTACCGGACAGCTTTACCCACGGCACGTCAAAACAGCGCTACACCTGGTTCAAACGCGGTTTCGACAGCGGCGATCCGGCGCAGTGCAACACCTTCGGCAGCGCGCTGTAATCGCCACCGATGATGGACGCGCTGCTTGACCTCACCGCGCAGATGGCGCGGGAGGGGATCCGTCGCCTGCTGGTGCTCAGCGGCGATGAGGCCTGGACGCTGCAGCAGGCGCAGGCGCTACGGGAGCGGCTCGGCGGCGATGGTCTGTGGGTAGGCTCCGATCCGGTTTCTGCGCCCTGCGTGGCGCCTGGCGCCCTGAAGACGCTGCTGGGTCGGGAAGTGATGCACGCCTTTTTCGATGCCCGGCGCGGGTGTGACGTGGCGGCCCTGGCGGCCCTGAGCGGTACGCTGCGGGCGGGAAGCTGGCTGGTGCTGCTGACGCCCCCCTTCGCCGACTGGCCGACCCGGGCGGATGAGGACTCCCTGCGCTGGAGCGATACTCCCGACCCTATCGTTACCCCCAACTTTGTTCACCGCTGCTGCCGGCAGTTTATCGCCGATCCGGAGGTGCTGCTCTGGCAGCAGTCGGACCGGCCGCGCTTCCCGCTGGCCGCCCCCCGCCCTGACTGGCATCCCGCCGATGGCCACCCCCAGGCCGAGCAGGCGCTAATCCTTGAGCAACTGTCGCGGTTGCCGCCCGGTATCGCGGCGGTGACGGCAGAGCGCGGGCGAGGGAAATCCGCTCTCGCGGGCATGCTGCTGCGCCAGCTTGAGGGCGAGGCCATCGTCACCGCCCCAACGCGTAGCGCCGTCGAGGTGCTGGCGAGCTTTGCCGGCGAGGCGTTCCGCTTTATGGCGCCCGATGCGCTGTTGGCGTCGCAAGAAACGGCGGCCTGGCTGATTGTCGATGAGGCCGCGTCGATCCCGGCTCCGCTTCTCCGGCAGCTGGTAAGCCGTTTTCCCCGCACGCTACTCACCACGACGGTGCAGGGTTATGAAGGCACCGGTCGCGGATTCCTGCTGAAATTTTGCGCCAGCCTGCCCCGTCTGCAGTCGTTCAGCCTGAGCGCCCCGATCCGCTGGGCGGCGGGCTGTCCGCTGGAGTCAGCCATCCGTCAGTTGCTGATCTTTAACGATGAGGCATTTCGCGACGCGCCGACGGGGGAGGTGGTGCTGGAAGCGGTTAATCAGTCCTGCTGGCAATCGCAGCCAGCGCTACCGGAGGCGATGTACCAGCTATTGTCCGGGGCGCACTACCGGACTTCCCCGCTCGATCTGCGGCGCATGATGGATGCCCCCGGCCAGGCTTTTCGCTGCGCTCGCGCCAGCGGCGCGGTGGCGGGCGCGCTGTGGCTGGTGGCCGAGGGGGGACTTTCTCCCGAACTTAGCCGGGCGGTGTGGGCAGGGTTTCGCCGGCCGCGCGGGAATCTGGTCGCCCAGTCGCTGGCGGCGCATGGCGGCAGTCCCCTGGCGGCGACGCTGTCCGGGCTGCGGGTCAGTCGGATCGCTGTCCATCCTGCCCGTCAGCGCGATGGTCTCGGGCAGAAGATGATCGCCAGTATCGCCGCCGATGCCGCAGGCTATGACTATCTGTCCGTCAGCTTCGGCTATACCCCTGAGCTGTGGCGCTTCTGGCAACGCTGCGGGTTTATCCTCGTGCGGCTGGGAACCCATCGCGAGGCCAGCAGCGGCTGCTATACCGCGATGGCTCTGTTCCCGCTGACTGCGGCGGGGCACCAGCTCGCGCAGCGGGAGGCGCAGCGGCTGCTGCGGGATGAATATTGGCTTCGCCCGTGGCGGGACGAATCCGCGCCGCTGCCGGCCGTCGCAGACGCTATGCTTAGTGATGAGGACTGGCTGGAAGCGGCGAGCTTTGCTTTCGCCCATCGCCCGCTGGCCGCGGCGCTGGGCTGCCTCAACCGCCTGCTGATGCAGGCCGACATGCCGTTGCCGGCTCTGCGCGGACGTCTGCAGGGGGAAGAGGAAGCCGCGCTGTGTGCTGCGCTGCGGCTGACGGGGCGTAAAGCCCTGCTGGCGAGATGGCGTGTTGAGGCCGCTGACGCCTTGCGCTTCCTCGATGCAGCGCGTGCTGAGGCGCTGCGTCAGCAGGTGGCGCATCTGCAATTATTTTAACTAACTCATTCAGTTAAATGGCATGGTCATATCTGGCGAGCGGCGTAAACTGCCGGCATACACTAAGGAGACAGCCATGAAACACGATCATTTTATTGTTCAAAGCCCTGCGACGCCTGCGCAACAGCTGTTGCTGCTGTTTCATGGCGTAGGGGATAACCCGGTCTCTATGGGGCAAATCGGCAGCTGGTTCGCGCCGCAGTTTCCCGATGCGCTAATTGTCAGCATCGGCGGGGTCGAACCTTGCGGTCCCAACGGTCGGCAGTGGTTTTCGGTGCAGGGAGTGACGGAAGAGAATCGTCAGCAGCGCATCGATGCCATTATGCCGACCTTCATTGACATTGTGCGCTACTGGCAAGAGAAAAGCGGCGTCAGTCCACTGGCCACCGCGCTGATCGGTTTCTCTCAGGGGGCGATTATGTCGCTGGAGAGTATCAAAGCGGCGCCAGATCTGGCTTCAAGAGTGATCGCCTTTAATGGCCGCTACGCGACGCTGCCGATGACGGCAACGACGGCCACCACCATTCATCTGATCCACGGGGGGGAAGATCGGGTTATCGACCTGGCGTGGGCGGTGTCGGCTCAGGAGGCATTACAGCAGGCGGGCGGCGACGTGACCTTAGATATTGTTGACGATCTGGGGCATGCCATTGACGATCGCAGCATGCAGTTTGCCATCGAGCGTCTGCGTTATACCGTGCCGAAGCACTATTTTGATGAGGCGCTGAGCGGCAGTACGCCAAAAGGGGACGATATCATCGAAATGCTGTAACCCCGGCGGACGGGGTTACAGGCGGGCAGTACCGCGATAAAGGCAAATTTACGGTTTCTTCGACTGGTCGTGCTTCGGCCAGTCGTCGTCATCGTCCCATTTATCGTTAAAATCGCGGTGCGGCGGCAGATCGGGTTTGTTGTTAAGGAATTTTTTGTGGTCAACGCGGTTCAGATCTTTGATCACGTTGATAATCACCCCCACCAAAAAGACCAGAACCAGAATCCACCAGTGTTTAATAAGCCATTCCATGCGCGCTTCCTCTTTACGTCAATTCGTCAGGCGACCAGCTGTTCCATTACGCGTTGATACATCCGTGCCAGCAGCTGCAGGTCGGCGGCGTTCACACATTCATTAATTTTGTGAATGGTTGCGTTCACGGGGCCCAGCTCAACCACCTGCGCCCCCATGCGGGCGATAAACCGACCGTCAGAGGTGCCGCCGTTGGTCAACAGCTGCGGTTTGATCTCATTATAGTGCTCAATTGCGCTCACCACCGCATCCACCAGTTTACCGCGCCCGGTGAGGAACGGCTGGCCGGAGAGCCACCACTCCACGCTGTAACGCAGCTGGTATTTTTCCAGCAGGGAGACCACGCGGGCTTTGATCATCTCGTCCGTCAGTTCCGTACTGAAGCGGAAGTTGAACTGGACGAACATATCGCCGGGGATCACGTTGTTGCTGCCGGTACCGGACTGTACGTTGGCGATCTGCATACTGGTTGGCGGGAAAAATTCATTGCCTTTATCCCACTCGATATTGACCAGCTCCGCCAGCATCGGCGCCGCGCGATGGACAGGGTTATCGGCAAGGTGCGGATAGGCAACATGGCCCTGCACGCCGTGAATGGTCAGGTTGCAGGTCAGCGAGCCGCGGCGGCCGTTTTTCACCACATCGCCGACCACCTCGGTACTGGAGGGTTCGCCGACCAGACAGTAATCCAGACGCTCGTTACGCGCCATCAGCGTTTCCACTACTTTGACGGTGCCGTTTTTGGCGCTGGCCTCTTCATCGGAGGTGATCAAAAACGCCAGTCTGCCGCGATGATTCGGGTACTGCGCGACAAAACGTTCCGCCGCCACCACCATCGCCGCCAGCGAGCCTTTCATATCTGCTGCGCCGCGGCCGAACAGCATGCCGTCGCGGATGGTCGGTTCGAACGGGGGGTTGATCCAGCGGTCGGCGTCGCCTGCCGGGACCACGTCGGTGTGGCCGGCGAAGGCCAGCGTCTCGCCGTGGCCGCGCCAGGCCCAGAAATTCTGTGTATCGCCGAAATCCATCGGTTCAACGGTAAAGCCGATCGCACGCAGGCGTTCAATCATTAACGCCTGGCATCCCGCATCATCGGGGCTAAGGGAAGGGCGGCGAATAAGCTGCTGAGCCAGCTCAATGACCGGGCAAGACATAGACTATACCTCGTTAAACTGCTGATAACTTGCTTCACTAAAACCCAGCAGCATAGGACGACCGGGCGCACAGAGCAATGGGCGTTTGATAATCGCCGGCATTTCCAGCATCAATGCGGCGGCGGCGTCGGCATTATCGATGCTGTTGCGCAGCGACTCGTCGAGTTTGCGCCAGGTGGTGCCGCGGGTGTTCAGCAGCGCCTGCCAGCCCAGTTCGGCAATAAAGGTATCCAGTTGCGCGCGGTCAAGGCCATCGGCGCGGTAGTCATGAAACTGATACGCAATCTGATGCGCTTCCAGCCAGCGACGGGCTTTTTTAATGGTATCGCAGTTTTTAATTCCGTACATGGTGAGCATAGATAAACCTTTCACATTCAATTAAGCGGTTAACTCAGATATTTCCGAATATATAAGTCTTACTGAAATAATACGTGATTCAGATGAATAAATATAACTTTTTACCGGGTATCTCATTCAATTGACGGCGTGGTGAAATTTTGCTCATTCGCGGAAGTGATGTGAGGCTATTAACAATATTGCGAAAATGTTGCCTGAGAGTGCTCTGCGTCACATAATTTTTACATACGAAACGGCATAGTGGCGGCAACCAGAGGTTTTATCTCTGTCAGACGTCCACAAGACAATCAGAGCAATAGGGGAGCCCAACTTCCCATCAGCAATGAAGTTATATAGAATCGACCATAATAATAAGAGAGGCTATTATGATTGAACATGAACTGGGGAACTGGAAAGATTTTATTGAAGGCATGCTTCGTAAATAAATTTCCGCAATGTGAGCAGGGGAATAACGCGAAGTAAATAAGCGCGTCATGGTTCTGAACACATAAAGAAGGCGACCTTAAGGGTCGCCTTTTCTGTTATTAAGGCTCGCCGCCAACGCCCGACGGCTTATTGCGGACGCTCCTTCAGCGGAAAGCGACGGCGTACCAGCACAAAGAACAGCGGCACGAAAAAGATGGCCAGCACGGTGGCGGAGATCATCCCGCCCATCACCCCGGTACCGACCGCATGCTGGCTGCCGGAACCGGCCCCGGTGCTGGTCGCCATCGGCAGCACGCCGAAGATAAACGCCAGCGAGGTCATCAGGATGGGGCGCAGGCGCTGACGGCAGGCCGACAGCGTGGCGCTGAGCAGATCCTGGCCTTTCTCGTTCAGCTCGTTGGCGAACTCAACGATCAGAATGGCGTTTTTCGCCGACAGGCCGATCACCGTTAACAGGCCCACCTGGAAGTAAACATCATTCTCCAGGCCGCGCACCCAGGTCGCCAGCAGGGCGCCAATCACCCCGAGCGGGACCACCAGCATCACCGAGAACGGCACCGACCAGCTCTCGTACAGCGCCGCCAGGCACAGGAACACCACCAGCAGCGAAATCGCGTACAGTGCCGGCGCCTGAGCGCCAGAGAGGCGTTCCTGGTAGGACATGGCGGTCCATTCGAGGCCAAAGCCGGTTGGCAACTGCGCGGCCAGCTTCTCCATCATGTCCATCGCGGTGCCGGTACTGATACCCGGCGCCGCCTCACCAACGATCTCCACCGCCGAGTAGCCATTGTAGCGTTCCAGCCGCGGCGAGCCGGTCTCCCAGCGTGAGGTGGCGAAGGCCGAGAACGGCACCATCGTGCCGCTGCTGTTGCGGACATACCAGAGATTGATATCGTCTGGCAGCATCCGGTATTTCGCCGCTGCCTGGACGTAGACTTTCTTCACCCGGCCGCGATCCATAAAGTCGTTGACGTAGCTCGACCCCCACGCGGTTTGCAGCGTATCGTTGATGTCGTCAATGGAGACGCCCAGCGCCTGCGCTTTACGCTGATCGATATCGACCTGCAGCTGCGGACTGTCGTCGAGCCCGTTATGGCGGACCCGGGTCAACAGTGGGTTTTTGCCGGCCAGCTCAAGCAGCGTATCGCGTGCCGCCATCAGCGCATCGTGCCCCTTACCGGCGTGATCCTCAAGCTCCATATCGAAGCCTGCCGAACTGCCGAGGCCGCTGATGGCCGGCGGGCTGCTGGCGATGACCCGCGCTTCGTTGATCTGATTAAACGCTTTGGTGGCGCGTTCAATAATGGCAAAGGAGGAGCCGGTTTCCGGGTCGCGCTGGTCCCAGTCTTTGAGACGCACAAACATGCGGGCCACGTTCTGCCCGTTGCCGCCGGGGCCGGAACCGACGGTGGCAAATACCGATTCGACGTTCTGCTTCTCATTATTGAGGAAGTAATCTTCCGCTTTTTGCACTACTTTCAGCGTCTGCTGCTGAGTAGCGCCGCTCGGCAACTGGACCGAGGTGGTGAACATCCCGCGATCTTCCAGCGGCAGGAACGAGGTGGGCAGATGCAGGAACAGGAACACCATCCCGCCGAGCAGGACGACGTAGATCAGCATCCAGCGCAGCGAGCGGTGAAGAATTTTGCCGACAAAGGTTTCGTAGCGGCTGGCGCTGCGGTTGAAGGTGCGGTTGAACCAGCCGAAGAAGCCTTTTCTTTCATGGGATTCACCTGGCTTAACCGGCTTGAGCAGCGTGGCGCAAAGGGCCGGAGTGAGGATCATGGCCACCAGCACCGAGAGGACCATCGCCGCGACGATAGTGATTGAGAACTGGCGATAGATGGCCCCGGTGGTGCCGCCGAAGAAGGCCATTGGCACAAACACCGCCGACAGCACCATGGCGATCCCCACCAGTGCGCCTTGAATTTGCCCCATCGATTTGCGGGTCGCCTCGCGTGGCGACAGGCCCTCCTCGCTCATGATGCGCTCGACGTTCTCCACCACCACGATGGCGTCATCCACCAGCAGGCCGATCGCCAGCACCATCGCGAACATCGTCAGGGTGTTGATGCTGTAGCCACAGGCATACAGCACCGCAAAGGTGCCCATCAGCACCACCGGCACGGCGATGGTCGGGATCAGGGTGGCGCGGAAGTTCTGCAGGAACAGATACATCACGAGGAAGACCAGCAGGATCGCCTCCAGCAGCGTTTTGACCACATCAGTGATGGAGGCCTTTACGAAGGAGGTCGTCTCGTAGGCGACTTTATATTCCAGACCGTGAGGAAAATACTGCGACAGCTCATTGAGGCGATTGATCACTCGCTCCGCCGTGGCCATTTCGTTGGCGCCGGAAGCAAGCTTAATTCCCAGGCCCGAAGCGGCCTGCCGGTTGTAGCGGCTGAGGTAGTCGTACTTCTCCGCCCCCATCTCGACGGTGGCGACATCGCCCAGCGTCACCTCTGAACCATCCTGATTGACGCGCAGGGTGATATTGCGGAACTGCTCCGGGGTTTGTAGCAGAGATTGCGAGTTGATGGTGGCGTTCAGCGCCTGCTTATCGACCGAAGGCGTCCCGCCAAGCTGGCCGACGGCAATCTGGGCGTTCTGCGAACTGATGGCGTCGGTCACATCCTTGGTGGTCAGCTGGTAGCTATTGAGCTTCGCCGGGTCGAGCCAGATGCGCATTGAGTATTGCGAGCCGTAGGCGTCGATATCCCCCACGCCGTTGACGCGGCTGAGCGGGTCCTGAATGTTACTGGCGACGTAGTCGGCAATATCTTGTTTATCCATGCTGCCGTCGGTGGAGACGAAGGCGAGGGTCAGGATATTGGTGTCGCCGGTCTTGCGCACCGTCACCCCCTGGTTTTGCACCGCCTGCGGCAGTTTACGCATCGCCGACTGCAGCTGGTTCTGAACCTGCTGCACGGCTTCGTCCGGGTCGGTACCGGCGGTGAAGCTGAGGGTGATCGTCGCCTGGCCAGTGGCGCTGCTCTGGGATGACATATACATCAGGTTATCGAGGCCGGTCATATTCTGTTCGATAACCTGGGTGACGGTATTCTCCAGGGTTTGCGCGGAGGCGCCGGGATAGTTGGCGGTGATCCGCACGTTCGGCGGGGCGAGGTCGGGATACTGTTCAACGGGAAGCGACAAAATGGCAAGGGTGCCCGTCAGACATAACAGGATTGCCAGCACCCACGCAAAAATGGGGCGATCGATAAAGAAATTCGCCATCAGAATAAAGACCTCATATGCACATTTTTTTGTTATTGCACAGCCTGTGCCACTTTAGCGCCAGCGCCTCCGGCAATCGTGGAGAAATTAAGGAGATAGTGTAATTTATCATGTTGCTTTTGCCGTATCGTAAAGAAACCTCGAACTTTCCTGCCAGCAGGCAGTGAGTCTGCTTTGCAGCCTCAGACAGGCGGATTATCTCTTGCCGGTGTGAAACCTCATTTCATTTAAGTCAAAAAAATTGATCCAAAACGGATTCTCTCCAGAAAAAGTTTATCCTGGGCATTTGGACATTGTTCCGGCGCCGTCTTGTCGGGTAATAAATAGTCATGCGCATTGAGGGGTTATTCACCAAAAAGACAAAAGGAAGCCATGAACCACTTTATTTTGAGCGATAGTCGAAAATGTATCGGCTGCCAGGCCTGCGAAGTGGCCTGCGTAATGGCGCATAACGAGGAGCAACACGTGCTGACCCCGCAGCGCTTTTTACCTCGTATCACCGTCATCAAAGCGGCGGGCCAGCGTAACGCTATCACCTGCCGCCACTGTGAAGACGCCCCCTGCGTCCGCAGTTGCCCCAACGACGCCATTGCCCAGTCCGGCGACAGCGTTCAGGTCAGTCAGGAGAAATGCATTGGCTGTAAATCCTGCATGGTGGCCTGCCCGTTCGGGGTGATGCAGGTGGTGGTGACGCCGCAGGCTGCGGGCCTGGTAAAGGCCAGCGCGCTGAAATGCGATCTGTGCCAGGGCCGCGAGGCGGGACCGGCCTGTGTGGAAAACTGTCCCGCGCAGGCACTGACCCTCGCCGACGATGAGACGTTGACCGCGCTGGCGAAGCAGCGGCGACTGCGCTCGGCATGCCAGGAGGTGCAGCCGTGGCAGCGCGGTACGCTGACCTGCAGCCAGCCCAATGTTGGCGCGAAGGTCAGGCAAATGGCGATGACGCCGCCGCGCGGGGAGCCGGATAAGCTGGCGGCGGAGGCGCGTAAGAGCCACTTTGAGGAGATCTATCAGCCGTTCACCCCGGCGCAGGCGCAGCAGCAGGCCGCCCGCTGCCTCACGTGTGGGGAACACAGTATTTGCGAATGGACCTGCCCGCTGCATAACCATATCCCGCAGTGGGTCGAGCTGGTTAAGGCGGGGGATATCGCCGCCGCGGTCGCGCTTTCCCATCAGACCAACTGCCTGCCGGAGATCACCGGTCGCGTCTGCCCCCAGGACCGGCTGTGTGAAGGTGCCTGCACCCTGCGCGATGAAAGCGGCGCAGTCACCATCGGCAACATTGAGCGCTATATTTCCGACCAGGCGCTGGCCAGCGGCTGGCGTCCGGACCTCTCGCAGGTTAAGCCGAGCGGTAAGCGGGTGGCGATTATCGGCGCCGGGCCGGCCGGGCTGGCCTGCGCCGATGTGCTGGTGCGTCACGGCGTCCAGCCGGTGGTTTTTGACCGTCATCCGGAGATTGGCGGTCTGCTGACCTTCGGCATCCCGGCGTTCAAGCTGGATAAATCGCTGCTGGCCCGGCGGCGGGCCATTTTCAGCGAGATGGGTATCCGCTTTGAGCTCAATTGCGAGGTGGGGAAAGATATCCCCATGGCGACGCTGCTGGCCGACTATGACGCGGTGTTCGTCGGCGCCGGAACCTATCGCTCCATGAAGGCGGGGTTGCCGAACGAAGAGGCCCCCGGCGTTTACGATGCGCTGCCGTTCCTCATTGCCAACACCAAACAGGTGATGGGGCTGGCGGCATCGGCTCAGGAGCCTTATATCAACACTGCCGGGCTGAACGTCGTCGTGCTGGGCGGCGGCGATACAGCGATGGACTGCGTGCGCACCGCGCTGCGTCACGGCGCCCGCCAGGTGACCTGCGCCTATCGGCGGGATGAAGCCAACATGCCGGGCTCGAAAAAAGAGGTCAAAAACGCCCGCGAAGAGGGGGCGGTCTTTGAGTTTAACGTCCAGCCGGTGACCCTGGAGCTGGACGAAAGCGGGCGAGTGAACGGGGTACGCTTTTTGCGCACCGAGCTGGGCGCCCCGGACGCGGGAGGAAGACGCCGCCCGACGCCGATCCCCGGCAGTGAGTTTGTTATGCCGGCGGATGCGGTGATCATGGCCTTTGGCTTCCACCCGCACCGCATGCCCTGGCTGGAAGCGGCGGGCGTGGCGCTGGACAGCCAGGGGCGCATCAAAGCCGGCGTCGAGAGCCGTTACCGTTACCAGACCAGTCAGGAGAAGATCTTTGCCGGCGGCGATGCCGTGCGCGGCGCAGACCTTGTAGTGACGGCGATGGCGGAAGGCCGTCACGCGGCGCAGGGGATTTTGGACTATCTGGCGCTGAAAACGACGCCGCTTCACTGACGACAAACCCGGCCCCGCAGCGTAGTATGAGGGCGTCCTTTTACGCTGTGGGGTCGGTATGTCACTCAATATTCACGTCATTAAAGATAAAATCCTCTCTGAGAACTGGTTCGTACTACGCAACATGACTTATGAGCTAACGCGGGCGGACGGCAGCGTCGTGCGCCATAAGCGCGAAGTCTACGATCGCGGCAATGGCGCCACCGTACTGCTGTATAACCGCCATAAGCAGACGGTGGTCCTGGTGCGGCAGTTCCGGGTCGCCACCTGGGTCAATGGCAATCATGACGGCATGCTGATTGAAACCTGCGCCGGGCTGCTGGACAACGACGAGCCGGAAGCCTGCATTCGTAAAGAGGCGGTGGAAGAGACCGGCTACGAAGTGGGCGAGGTGCGTAAGCTGTTTGAGCTGTTTATGTCGCCAGGGGGCGTCACCGAAGTGGTGCATTTCTTTATCGCCGAGTACAGCGACGCGCAGCGAACCACCAGCGGCGGCGGGGTGGATGATGAAGCCATCGAGGTGCTGGAGCTGCCTTTTAGCCAGGCGCTGCAGATGGTCGCTGACGGTGAGATCCGCGACGGTAAGGCGGTCATCCTGCTGCAGTATCTGCAAACCTCCGGCCTGATGTCGGGGAACTCTGACAAATCCGATTGAGTAAGCGGCTGCCGTTGTCCAGGATAGGCGCCGTGGTCGGGTTTATCTGGGGTCGGGCGGTTCATGCTTTTTCGCATCATTTTTTTCCTCTTTCTGGCGGTGCTGCCTTGCTCGCAGGCATGGTCGGCACCGACGCAGCAGCGCTTCAACGACTGGCAGGTCACCTGTAACAACCAAAATTTCTGCGTCACCCGTAACGTGGGGCTGCATTATGGGCTGGTGATGACCCTCAGCCGCAGCGCCGGAGCAGTGACTGACGCCAGCCTGCGTATCGAACTGGGGGGCACCGGTAATCCGGTGGCGACGCTAGCGCCGATAGCGCCGCGCCTGCTGCTGGATGGCAAACCGGTGTCCCTGACCGACAAGCGCTGGCACATTGAAGATAAGCTCATTAAAACCGCCGACAGCGTGACGATCGATGCATTTCTCCAGCAGGTTCAGGAGGGGAAAGCTCTCTCGCTGGCCAATGGCCTGCAGAGCATCTCCCTGCAGGGGTTGAAAGCGGCTCTGTTTTTTATCGACGATCGGCAAAAGCGGGTAGGCAGTGAAACGGCCTGGGTCGGCAAAGGGGAAGAGCCGCCGCTCAGCGTACCGCCGGCCCCGGCGCTGCGCGCAGTGGCGACCGCGGAAACAGCGCAGTCGCCGCTGGGGCGTGAGGAGCTCAACGATCTGATGGACTACGGTAATGAGCGGATGACCAACAGCAACTGCTCCCTCGATCCCTTCCGCCGTGAAATTCGCGTTACTGCGCTGACGGATGACAAAGTGCTGCTGATGACCAGCTGCGAATCCGGCGCGTACAACACCGTCTGGCTGGCCTGGCTGGTCTCCCGCCAGCGGCCCTATGTCGCCCGTCAGGTGCGGCTGACGCTGCCGTTTCAGCCGCCGGGCGAGGCACCGCGGGAGATCGAGCTTATCAACGCCAGCTACGATGATCGCCGCCATGAGCTGGTGACCCTGGATAAAGGCCGCGAGGCCGGCGATTGCGGGATCCAGACCCGCTGGCGTTTTGACGGCCAGCGGTTCAGTCTCTCCCGCTACGCGCAGCAGCCGACGTGTGATAACTGGCAGGGGCCAGACGCCTGGCCCACGCTGTGGATCACCCGTTAAGCACCTGCTCCGCGGTGGCGACGATATGGTCGACCGTAAAGCCAAAGAACGGAAACAGCTGCTCTGCCGGGGCGGATTCGCCATAGCCGGTCATGCCGACGATCTTGCCTTTTAAGCCGACATATTTATACCAGTAGTCCGCTATCCCGGCCTCGACCGCCACCCGCGCGCTGACGTCCGACGGCAGCACCGACTCGCGCCAGGCCTCATCCTGGGCATCAAACACATCGGTGGAAGGGAGCGAGACGACCCGCACATTCACCCCGTTCGCCAACAGTTTTTCTGCGGCCAGCACAGTGATCTCCACTTCCGAGCCGGTGGCGATGAGGATCAGGTCGGGCTTCCCGCCGGCATCTTTCAGCACGTAGCCTCCCCGGGCAATAGCCTGCACCTGTTCCGGGGTGCGCGGCATCTGCGCCAGGTTTTGCCGCGACAGGATCAGCGCCGTTGGTCCGTTCTGGCGCGCAATGGCCGCCTGCCAGGCGACGGCGGTCTCCACCTGGTCGCAGGGGCGCCAGGTGCTGAAGTTGGGCGTCAGTCGCAGACTGGCCAGCTGTTCCACCGCCTGGTGCGTCGGGCCATCTTCCCCGAGACCGATGGAGTCATGGGTATAGACCATGATCTGCCGGGCCTTCATCAGGGCCGCCATGCGCGCGGCGTTGCGGGCGTATTCCACAAACATCAGGAAGGTCGAGGTATACGGAATGAAGCCCCCGTGCAGGGCGATGCCGTTGGCCACCGCGGTCATGCCAAATTCGCGCACGCCGTAGTGGATATAGTTGCCCGCAGGATCGTCTTTAATCGATGTCGAGCCAGACCAGATGGTCAGGTTACTCGGCGCAAGATCCGCCGAACCGCCCAGCAGTTCCGGGAGATGCGGGCCGTAGGCGTTCAGCGCGTTTTGCGAGGCCTTGCGGCTGGCGATTTTCGCCGGCTCGGCCTGCAGTTTCGCCACGTAGTCGCGGGCGGTCGCGGCAAAGTCTTCCGGCAGGGTGCCATCCATGCGGCGAGTCAGCTCAGCGGCCAGCTCCGGAAACTGCTGCTGGTAGGCGGCGAATTTCTCGTTCCAGGCGTGCTCGGCTTTTTCGCCGCGCGGACGCGCATCCCAGCCCTGATAGATCTCTTTCGGGATCTCGAAGGGCGGATATTTCCAGCCCAGCTGCTGGCGGGCCAGGGCCACCTCTTTTTCGCCCAGCGCCGCGCCGTGAGACTCTTCCGACCCCGCTTTGTTGGGCGAACCGAAGCCGATGATGGTCCGACAGATAATCAGCGACGGCTTATCTTTCACCGCCTGCGCTTCCGCAATGGCCTGTTTAATGGCCTGCGGATCGTGACCATCAATGTCACCGATCACATGCCAGTGATAGGCGCGGAAGCGTTCGGCCGTATCATCGGAAAACCAGCCTTCGGTTTTGCCGTCGATGGAGATGCCGTTGTGATCGTAAAAACCGATCAGCTTACCCAGTCCGAGCGTACCGGCCAGCGAACAGGCCTCATGGGAGATCCCCTCCATCAGACAGCCATCGCCCATGAAAACCCAGGTGTGATGGTCGATAATCTCATGACCGGGGCGGTTAAACTGTGCCGCCAGGGTGCGTTCGGCGATGGCCATGCCGACGGCGTTCGCCAGCCCCTGGCCCAGCGGGCCGGTGGTGGTCTCCACCCCGGGGGTATAGCCATGCTCCGGGTGGCCCGGCGTTTTTGAGTGCAACTGACGGAACTGCTTGAGTTCTGACAGCGGCAGATCGTAGCCGGTCAGGTGCAACAGGCTGTAGAGCAGCATCGACGCGTGGCCGTTGGACAGAATAAAGCGGTCGCGGTCCACCCAGCCAGGGTTCTGCGGATTGTGCTTGAGAAAATCGTTCCACAGCACTTCGGCAATGTCTGCCATCCCCATTGGCGCACCGGGGTGGCCGGAATTGGCTTTCTGCACCGCGTCCATACTCAGGGCGCGGATGGCGTTGGCAAGCTCTCTTCGGGACATAGTTTTCTCCGTGAGACTAAAGTGACAGTTTGGCGGCAAGCAGATCTTCCAGTTTGCGCTGATCGACGGCGAACAGGCGGATCCCCTCCGCCAGCTTTTCGACCGCCATCGGGTCCTGATTATGTTCCCAGCGGAACTCCGCCTCGCTGAGCGGCACCGGGCGCGGCAGGATCTGGCTGGCAGGGATCAGTTTGCGCACCACCGGGGCGTCGCTGGCCTGCAGCTCTTTTAACAAGGGCGGGGCGATGGTCAGCCGGTCGCAGCCGACCAGGGCGAGGATCTGTTCGGTGCGGCGGAAGCTGGCGCCCATCACGATGGTGGTGTATTTATGCTGTTTGAAGTAGTCATAGATATTGCGCACCGATTTCACCCCCGGATCTTCCTCCACCACGTAAGGATCCAGCGGCTTACGCGCCTGATACCAGTCATAAATACGCCCGACGAAAGGGGAGATCAGATAGACCCCGGCTTCGGCGCAGGCCCGGGCCTGGGCGAAGGAAAACAGCAGCGTCAGGTTGCAGTGGATGCCTTCTTTTTCCAGCGTCTCGGCGGCGCGGATCCCCTCCCAGGTGGATGCCAGTTTGATCAGGATCCGCGACTTATCAATGCCCATCTCCTGATACAGCGCCACCAGATGGCGCGCCTTCTCGATGCTCTTCTCCCGGTTGAAGGAGAGCCGGGCGTCCACCTCGGTGGAGACCCGGCCCGGAATGCTTTTGAGGATCTCCGCGCCAAAATTGACCGCCAGCTTATCGCAGGCGTGAGTCACCTGCGCTTCACGGCCGCCTCCTTGCTTTTTCGCCCAAGCGATGGCGTCGTCAATGAGTCCGCTATAGGACGCCAGGCCGGCGGCCTTCAGCAGCAGGGAGGGGTTAGTGGTGGCATCTTCCGGATGATAGTGGCGAATGGATTCGATGTCGCCGCTGTCGGCGACCACGGTGGTGAACTGCTTGATGCTGTCTAGCTGATTCATAGATAAGTCCTCCTGGAACAAGGTGTTACATGAGTGCTTGCCGGTATGCGGTATAAATAGTGATGAGGTACATAACCAAAAAGCATAGCAGACGGGGCTATTATTGGCGGCGAATCCGGGTAACATAACCGCTATAAATTGATAACAACCAGATCATAGCGATGGCCAGAGTTTGGCGGTGTTCAAAGTTTATCGCCCCGCCAGGAGGGATACTGTCTGCCACTGAAAGGTGAACGACAGGATGGTCATCACGCTTTTCCCCTACGAACGATACGTGAAAGAAAGGAATAGAAAATGGATGAGCAGTTAAAACAGAGCGCCCTCGACTTCCACGAATTTCCGGTTCCCGGAAAAATCCAGGTCTCGCCGACCAAACCTCTCGCCACCCAGCGCGATTTGGCGCTGGCCTACTCGCCGGGCGTCGCGGCCCCCTGTCTGGAAATCGAAAAAGATCCGCTGGCCGCCTACAAATACACTGCCCGCGGCAACCTGGTGGCGGTCGTCTCCAACGGCACCGCGGTGCTGGGGCTGGGGAATATCGGCGCGCTGGCCGGCAAGCCGGTGATGGAGGGCAAAGGCGTCCTGTTTAAGAAATTCGCCGGCATCGATGTGTTTGATATCGAAGTCGATGAGCTGGATCCGGACAAATTCATTAACGTCGTCGCCGCCCTCGAGCCGACCTTCGGCGGTATCAACCTGGAAGATATTAAAGCGCCGGAGTGTTTCTACATCGAGCAGCAGCTGCGCGAGCGGATGAATATTCCGGTTTTCCATGACGATCAGCATGGCACGGCGATCATCAGCACCGCGGCGATCCTCAACGGTCTGCGCGTCGTCGAGAAGAATCTATCCGACGTGCGGATGGTGGTCTCCGGCGCGGGCGCGGCGGCGATCGCCTGCATGAACCTGCTGGTGGCGCTGGGGATGCAAAAGCACAACATCGTGGTCTGCGATTCGAAAGGCGTCATCTATAAAGACCGTGAACCGAACATGGCGGAAACCAAAGCCGCCTACGCAGTGGAAGACGACGGCAAACGTACGCTTGATGATGTGATCGACGGCGCCGACATTTTCCTCGGCTGCTCTGGCCCGAAAGTGCTGACTCCGGAGATGGTGAAGAAGATGGCGCGCGCGCCGCTGATCCTTGCCCTGGCCAACCCGGAGCCGGAAATTCTGCCGCCGCTGGCGAAGCAGGTCCGCGATGACGCCATCATCTGTACCGGTCGCTCCGACTACCCTAACCAGGTCAACAATGTGCTCTGCTTCCCGTTCATCTTCCGCGGCGCGCTGGACGTCGGCGCGACGGCGATCAACGAAGAGATGAAGCTGGCGGCGGTGCACGCCATTGCCGAGCTGGCCCATGCCGAGCAGAGCGAAGTGGTGGCCTCCGCCTATGGCGATCAGGATTTAAGCTTTGGTCCGGACTACATCATTCCGAAACCGTTCGACCCGCGGCTGATCGTCAAGATTGCCCCTGCGGTGGCGAAGGCGGCAATGGATTCCGGCGTGGCAACGCGCCCCATCGCTGATTTTGACGCCTATATCGAGAAGCTGAGCGAGTTCGTCTATAAAACCAACCTGTTTATGAAGCCTATCTTCTCTCAGGCGCGCAAAGAGCCGAAGCGCGTGGTGTTGGCGGAAGGGGAGGAGACCCGGGTGCTGCACGCCACTCAGGAGCTGGTGTCGCTGGGGCTGGCCAAACCGATTCTGGTGGGGCGCCCTAGCGTGATTGAAATGCGCATCCAGAAGCTGGGTCTGCAGATCAAGGCCGGCGTTGACTTTGAGATCGTCAATAATGAATCCGACCCGCGGTTTAAAGAGTACTGGAGCGAGTACTACCAGCTGATGAAGCGCCGCGGCATTACCCAGGAGCAGGCGCAGCGGGCGGTGATTAGCAACACCACGGTGATTGGCGCCATCATGGTTCATCGCGGTGAAGCGGATGCGATGATCTGCGGGACTATCGGCGAGTACCACGACCACTACCGCGTGGTGCAGCCGCTGTTTGGCTATCGCGACGGCGTCAGCACCGCCGGGGCGATGAATGCGCTGCTGCTGCCGAGCGGCAACACCTTTATCGCCGACACCTATGTCAATCACGATCCCTCCCCGGAAGAGCTGGCGGAGATCACCCTGATGGCGGCGGAAAGCGTGCGTCGCTTCGGTATTGAGCCGCGGGTGGCATTGCTGTCGCACTCCAACTTTGGTTCCGCCGACTGCCCGTCAGCCAGCAAGATGCGCAAAACCCTTGAACTGGTGAAGGCGAGCGCCCCGGAGCTGATGATCGATGGCGAAATGCATGGCGACGCCGCGCTGGTGGAAAGCATCCGCAACGACCGCATGCCGGACAGCCCGCTGAAGGGATCGGCCAATATTCTGGTGATGCCGAATATGGAAGCCGCCCGGATCAGCTATAACCTGCTGCGTGTCTCCAGTTCGGAAGGGGTGACCGTCGGACCAGTGCTGATGGGGGTGGCGAAGCCGGTGCATATTCTGACGCCGATCGCCTCCGTACGCCGCATTGTGAATATGGTGGCGCTGGCGGTTGTCGAAGCGCAAACCGAACCGCTGTAATCTCGTTTTTTTCCCATTAACGCGCGGAGAGTTTTCCGCGCACAATATCAGGCAGGCCGGCGAGTAAAAACGCTGAGCCTGCCTTTTTAATTCCGCCGCATTATTATTTTCTCTCCTGAGTGATCCACTTCACCTTTTAACCCCACTTGCCGAAATTTGTTATTTGCCGCGCTGAAATACCGTCACCATGAGGACAGATTTCAGGGGGGCAATCAGTCATGGATAAAGAACGCATTATTCAGGAATTCGTACCAGGCAAACAGGTCACACTGGCGCATCTGATTGCCCACCCGGGAGCGGAGCTGGCGAAAAAGATCGGCGTACCCGAATCCGGCGCGATCGGCATTATGACGCTGACACCGGGGGAAACAGCGATGATCGCCGGCGATCTGGCGATGAAGGCCGCCGATGTGCACATCGGTTTTCTCGACCGGTTTAGCGGCGCGCTGGTGATCTACGGTCCGGTCGGCGCGGTGGAGGAGGCGCTCCTGCAGACCATCGGCGGGTTAGGCCGCTTATTAAATTATACCTTGTGCGAATTAACGAAAAGTTAATTGAGAGCGACCATGAAGCGTATTGCCATTGTCGGCGCCGTCGGTGCAGGAAAAACCACATTATTTAATGCCCTGCAGGGAAATTATTCCCTCGCCAGAAAAACGCAGGCGCTGGAATTTAACGATCGTGGCGACATCGATACACCCGGGGAATATTTCAGCCATCCTCGCTGGTATCACGCCTTAATTACCACCCTGCAGGATGTGGACACCCTGATTTATGTCCATGCGGCCAATGATACCGAAAGTCGCCTGCCTCCCGGGTTACTGGATATTGGCAGCCGAAAGCACCTTATCGTGGCGATCAGCAAAACGGATCTGCCGGATGCCAACGTCGCCGCGGTGCGGCAGCTGCTGGACGGGATGGGGTTTCAGGCGCCGGTTTTCGCCCTCAACGGTTGCGATCCGCAAAGCGTCGCGTCGCTGGAAAATTATTTGAGTGAGCTCAGCCAAAAGGAGGAAGGGCCAGGTGAAGAAACTCATTACCGCTAACGATATTCGTGCCGCCCACGCGCGCGGCGAACAGGCGATGTCAGTTGTTCTGCGCGCCAGCATTATCACCCCGGAAGCGCGCGAAGTCGCCGAGCTGCTGGGATTCACTATCACCGAGGATGATGGCGCCGCGCCGGCGGCGACAGCGGCGAACAGCGACAAAACGGAAAGCCAGCGGATCCGCGAAACCATCCTGGCGCAGTTGCCGGAAGGCCAGTTTACCGAAAGCCTGGTGGCGCAGCTGATGGAAAAGGTGATGAAGGAGAAGCAGTCCCTGGAGCAGGAGGCGATGCAGCCAGGATTTGACTCCGTGACCGGCAAAGGCGGCATCAAAGTGATCGACGGCAGCAGCGTGAAGTTTGGCCGCTTCGACGGCGCCCAGCCGCACTGCGTCGGCTTAACGGACCTGGTGACCGACCAGGATGGCAGCAGCATGGCCGCCGGATTTATGCAGTGGGAGAACGCCTTCTTCCCGTGGACGCTGAACTACGACGAAATCGATATGGTGCTGGAGGGCGAGCTGCATGTGCGCCATCAGGGGGAAACGCTGATTGCCAAAGCAGGGGACGTCATGTTTATCCCGAAAGGCGCCAGCATCGAATTCGGTACCCCGTCGACGGTGCGCTTCCTGTACGTCGCCTGGCCGGCAAACTGGCAATCGCTATGAACGATTTCATTACCGAAGCGTGGCTCAGAGCGAATCATACGCTCAGCGAAGGCGGTGAAATCCATCTTCCTGCCGACGCTCGCCTGACGCCCTCGGCGAGGGAGCTGCTGGAAAGTCGGCATCTGCGGGTCAAATTTCTCGACCGCCAGGGGCGCCTGTTTGTCGAGGATGACGAACAGACGCCGCAGCCGGTGCATGTCCTGACCAGCCGCGACCATCCGCCCCAGGCCTGCTGCGAGCTCTGTCACCAGCCTGTGGATAAAAAGCCGGACACCCTGACCCACCTGACGGCCGATACCCTGGTGGCGAAAAACGATCCGCGGCTGGCCTTCCGTGCGGTGCTGGACAGCACCATCGCTCTGACGGTGTGGCTGCAAATTGAACTGGCGGAGTCCTGGCAGCCGTGGCTGATGGATATCCGTTCGCGGCTGGGCAACATCATGCGCGCCGACGCGCTGGAGGAGCCGCTGGCGGCGCAGTCGATAGCCGGATTCAGCGAGGGACAGCTACACCGTCTGTCCCATCAGCCGCTGCGCTTCCTGGGCCACGTTCACCTGGTGCCGGAGGCCCGCCATGGGCGCGAGGTCGCGCTGCTTAATCTGCTGCGCGGCAAAGTCCGCGAGGCGGAGGTGACCGCGGCGCAGGTGTTTATCACGCCGCAATTTGCGGTCCGGCGCGCCGATATTATGCAAGCGCTCAACCGTCTCTCCAGCGCGGTCTACGTGATGATGATCCTGGGCGTGACGGATTCGCCGCCAACCCTCAGCCAGCTGCAGCAGCAGCTGGGAGGTGAAGATGATCATTGACCAATGCCGCAAACTGGCGCTGCGCGCCCCCGCCCGAGTGGTGTTCCCGGATGCGCTGGACGTCCGTGTGCTGAAGGCGGCGCATTATCTGCAGCAGCAGGGCCTGGCGCGTCCGATCCTCGTCGCCAGTCCCTTCGCGCTGCGGCAGTTCGCCCTTGGCGAACGTCTGCCGCTGACCGGAGTGCAGATCATTGATCCGCACAGCAACCTGGCGATGCGCGAGGCGTTTGCCGCCGCCTGGCAGGCGCGCGCCGGCGATAAAGCGCCCGCTGACGCCGTCGACAAGCTGGCCGACCCGCTGATGTTCGCCGCGGCGATGGTCAGCGGCGGTGAGGCCGAGGTGTGTATCGCCGGGAATCTCTCGTCAACCGCCAGCGTGCTGCGCGCCGGTCTGCGCCTTATCGGCCTGCAGCCGGGGTGTAAAACGCTCTCTTCGCTGTTTCTGATGCTGCCGCAGTATGCCGGCCAGCCGCTGGGGTTTGCCGACTGCAGCGTGGTGCCGCAGCCGACGGCGGCGCAGCTGGCGGATATCGCGATTGCCAGCGCCGAGACCTGGCAAGCGATCGCTGGCGAAGCGCCGCGGGTGGCAATGCTCTCCTTCTCGACACACGGCAGCGCCCGGCATCCCTGTGTGGCTAACGTCCAGCAGGCCACGGAGATCGTGCGTCAGCGGGCGCCGCAGCTGATGGTCGATGGCGAACTGCAGTTTGACGCCGCCTTTGTACCGGACGTCGCTGCGCACAAAGCGCCCGGCAGCCCGCTGCGGGGGCGGGCCAATGTGCTGGTCTTCCCATCGCTGGAGGCGGGCAACATCGGCTACAAAATCGCCCAGCGGTTGGGTGGATATCGCGCCATCGGGCCGCTGATCCAGGGCCTCGCCGCCCCGCTTCACGACCTCTCGCGAGGCTGTAGCGTAGAGGAAATTATCGAACTGGCGCTGGTGGCGTCGGTACCGCGCCAGACGGACGCAAGCCGGATCCCCGACTCGTCCACGCTGGTTGAATGAATGGTCCCCTTCAGGACCCCTTATGAGAGGAAAACACAATGGAAGCATTAGGAATGATTGAAACCCGGGGCCTGGTTGCACTGATTGAGGCCTCCGACGCCATGGTCAAAGCGGCCCGCGTCAAGCTGGTAGGCGTGAAACAGATCGGTGGCGGCCTGGTGACCGCCATGGTGCGCGGCGATGTCGCGGCGTGCAAAGCCGCCACGGATGCCGGGGCGGCGGCGGCTCAGCGTATCGGTGAGCTGGTCTCTGTACATGTCATCCCGCGCCCGCATGGCGATCTGGAAGAGGTCTTCCCGATCAGCTTCAAGGGCGACAGCAACATCTAACGGGGGAGGGGGTGCCGGAAAGTTCGGGCCGGATGAGACGTCAGCGCGTCGCTATCCGGCCATGAAAAGGCATGAATGCCGGATGGCGCTGCGCTTTTCCGGCCTGCACATCACACGCGGAGATGGACATGAAGCTGGCTGTCGTAACCGGATATGTGGTCTGCACCGTACGCCATGAAGGGCTGGCCCACGACAAACTGCTGATGGTGGAGATGCTCAATGCCCGCGGCGAACCCGACGGGCAATGCGCAGTCGCCATCGACAACATCGGCGCGGGATGCGGGGAGTGGGTGCTGCTGGTCAGCGGCAGCTCGGCGCGACAGGCGCACGCACAGGGCGCCTCTCCGGTCGATCTGTGCGTGATTGGCATCGTGGATGAGGCTGCGGCCGATGGTCAGGTGCTCTTCCATAAGTAGGGTGAAAAATCATGAATCAACAGGACATTGAACAGGTAGTGAAAGCGGTACTGCTGAAAATGAAAGACAGCAGTCAGCCTGCTGACGCCGTTCATGATAGGGGCGTTTTTGCCTCACTGGATGACGCTGTCGCGGCGGCAACGGCGGCCCAGCAGGGATTAAAGCGGGTGGCGATGCGTCAGCAGGTGATTCAGGCCATTCGTGAGGCGGGTGAAAAGCATGCCCGTGAACTGGCGGAGCTTGCGGTGACGGAGACCGGCATGGGACGCGTTGAAGATAAGTTTGCCAAAAACGTGGCGCAGGCACGGGGTACGCCAGGCGTGGAGTGTCTGACTCCGCAGGTGCTGACCGGCGATAACGGCCTGACGCTGATTGAAAACGCGCCCTGGGGCGTGGTGGCCTCGGTCACGCCCTCGACCAATCCGGCGGCGACGGTGATTAACAACGCCATCAGTCTGATTGCCGCCGGCAACAGCGTAGTCTTTGCCCCCCATCCGGCGGCGAAACAGGTCTCGCAGCGGGCGATCACCTTGCTTAACCAGGCGGTAGTGGCCGCCGGCGGCCCGGCCAACCTGCTGGTGACCGTGGCGAACCCGGATATCGACACCGCCCAGCGGCTGTTTAAGTACCCTGGTATCGGCCTGCTGGTGGTGACCGGCGGCGAAGCAGTGGTCGAGGCGGCGCGCAAACATACCAACAAACGTCTGATTGCCGCCGGGGCCGGCAACCCGCCGGTGGTGGTGGATGAGACCGCCGATCTGCCGCGCGCCGCGCAAGCGATCGTCAAAGGCGCCTCGTTTGATAACAACATCATCTGCGCCGACGAGAAGGTGCTGATCGTGGTCGATAGCGTCGCCGACGAACTGATGCGCCTGATGGAAGGCCAGCAGGCGGTGAAACTCACGGCGGCGCAGGCCGAACAGCTCCAGCCGCTGCTGCTGAAAAATATCGACGAGCGCGGCAAAGGCACGGTCAGCCGCGACTGGGTCGGCCGCGATGCGGGCAAAATCGCCGCGGCGATTGGCCTGCAGGTGCCGGCGCAAACCCGTCTGCTGTTCGTGGAAACCCCCGCCAGCCATCCGTTTGCGGTGACTGAACTGATGATGCCGGTGCTGCCGGTGGTGCGGGTGGCGAACGTCGAGGAGGCCATCGCCCTGGCGGTGCAACTGGAAGGCGGCTGCCACCATACGGCGGCGATGCACTCGCGCAACATCGACAACATGAACCAGATGGCGAATGCCATCGACACCAGCATCTTCGTCAAAAACGGGCCGTGCATCGCCGGGCTTGGGCTGGGCGGTGAGGGCTGGACCACCATGACCATCACCACCCCAACCGGGGAAGGGGTAACCAGCGCGCGGACCTTCGTTCGTCTGCGCCGCTGCGTGCTGGTGGATGCGTTTCGAATCGTATAAGGGATGAACATGGCGCACGACGAACAACGCTGGCTTTCGCCGAGACTGCAAAAAGCCGCTGCCCTGTGTAACCAGGCACCCGCCGCCAGCGAGTCGCCGCTGTGGCTGGGCATCGATTTGGGCACCTGCGACGTGGTGTCGATGGTGGTCGACCGCGATGGCCAGCCGGTTGCGGTATGTCTTGACTGGGCCGATGTGGTGCGCGACGGCATCGTCTGGGACTTCTTCGGCGCCGTCACCCTCGTGCGCCGTCATCTCGCGACCCTCGAACAGCAGCTGGGCTGCCGCTTTGCGCATGCGGCGACCTCGTTTCCGCCCGGCACCGATCCGCGCATTTCGATCAACGTCCTGGAGTCCGCCGGGCTGGAGATCAGTCATGTGCTGGATGAGCCCACCGCGGTGGCGGATCTGCTGCAGCTCGATAATGCCGGGGTGGTGGACATCGGCGGCGGCACCACCGGGATCGCCATCGTTAAACAGGGCAGGGTGACGTATTCGGCGGATGAAGCCACCGGCGGACACCATATCTCCCTGACTCTGGCCGGGAATCGCGGCATCGGGCTGGAAGAGGCTGAGCAGTACAAGCGCCGCCATGCCGGAGAGATCTGGCCGGTAGTGAAACCGGTGTACGAGAAGATGGCTGAGATTGTCGCCCGACATATTACCGGACAAGGGATTGGTGATTTGTGGCTGGCAGGCGGCGCCTGCATGCAGCCGGGCGTCAGGGCGCTTTTTTGCCAATGTTTCCCGACGCTGAAGGTGCATTTACCCCGGCACAGCCTGTTTATGACCCCGCTGGCAATCGCCAACAGCGGGAGGGAAAAAGCGGAGGGGATCTATGCAAGCTGAACTGCAGACGGCGCTGTTCCACGCCTTCGATACGCTGAATCTTCAGCAAGTGAAAAGCTTCAACGTTCCGCCGGTGACGCTGCACGGCGTCGGCGCGCTGGCGGCCTGCGGCCCGCAAGCGCAGGCCCGGGGCCTGAAGCATCTGTTTGTCATGGTTGACCGTTTTCTCCATCAGGCGGGAATGACCGCCGGGCTGGAGCGTAGCCTGGCGATGAAAGGGGTTGCCATGACCCTCTGGCCCTGTCCCGCCGGCGAACCCTGCGTCACCGATGTCTGCGCTGCGGTCGCCCAGCTGCGGGACGCGCGCTGCGACGGCGTGGTGGCCTTCGGCGGCGGCTCGGTGCTGGATGCGGCGAAAGCGGTGGCGCTGCTGGTCGCCAACCCTGAGCAGACGCTGGGGGAGATGACGGAGCACAGCGAAATACAGCCACGTCTGCCGCTGATCGCAGTGCCGACCACCGCCGGCACCGGGTCAGAAACCACCAACGTGACGGTGATTATCGATGCGGTGAGTGGACGCAAACAGGTGCTGGCGCATGCCTCGCTGATGCCGGATGTGGCGATCCTCGACGCCGCCCTAACTGAGGGCGTTCCCCCGCCTGTCACGGCGATGACCGGGATTGATGCGCTGACCCACGCCGTCGAGGCCTACAGCGCCCGTCACGCCACGCCGTTTACCGACAGTCTGGCGATGGGGGCGATAGCCATGATCGGCGAAGCGCTGCCGAAAGCGGTGGGCTGCGGCCAGGATCTGGCGGCGCGGGAGAACATGCTGCTGGCCTCCTGCATGGCGGGGATGGCGTTTTCCAGCGCCGGGCTGGGGCTATGCCATGCCATGGCGCATCAGCCGGGGGCGGCGCTGCATATTCCGCACGGTCTGGCCAACGCCATGCTGCTGCCAACGGTGATGGGCTTCAACCGTATGGTGTGCCGGGGGCGCTTCAGCCAGATCGGCCGGGCGCTGACCGGCAGGAAAACCGATGACCTTGAGGCAATCGCCGCCGTGCGCGAACTGATTGCGGAAGTCGGTCTGACGATGCGGCTGTCGGATGCCGGCGCGACGCCCGCGCACTACGCCACCTGGGCACAGGCGGCGCAGGACGACATCTGTCTGCGCACCAATCCACGCACCGCCACCCGGGAGCAGATTATCGAGCTGTACGCGGCGGCGCAATAAATGCGGATTTTCCCGGAGGCGTGTGGCTGTGGCTTTCCCGGCTCGCGCTGCGCTTAGCCGGGCTACAGGATCACAGCCGTCTGCTATGCCGTAGCCCGGGTAAGGCGTTCACGCCGCGACCCGGGAAAGTTCCCCGAGTGCGGCTAATGTCCCCGTATTCACAGTATCTACCAATCATAAATGACAGGGAGTAAGGGCTATGGGAATTAACGAAATCATCATGTACATCATGATGTTCTTTATGCTGATTGCCGCCGTGGACAGGATCCTGTCGCAGTTCGGCGGCTCGGCGCGCTTTCTCGGCAAACTGGGGAAAAGCATTGAGGGATCCGGCGGTCAGTTTGAAGAAGGGTTTATGGCGATGGGCGCGCTGGGCCTGGCGATGGTCGGGATGACCGCCCTGGCGCCGGTGCTGGCCCATCTGCTCGGTCCGGTGATTATCCCGCTGTATGAGATGCTCGGCGCCAACCCGTCGATGTTTGCCGGCACGCTGCTGGCGTGCGACATGGGCGGTTTCTTCCTCGCCAAAGAGCTGGCGGGCGGCGACGTGGCGGCCTGGATGTACTCGGGCCTGATCCTCGGCTCCATGATGGGGCCGACCATTGTGTTCTCCATTCCGGTGGCGCTCGGCATTATCGAACCTGCCGATCGCCGCTGGCTGGCGCTCGGCGTGCTGGCGGGCATTGTCACTATTCCTATCGGCTGTATCGCCGGCGGTCTGGTGGCGATGTATTCCGGGGTGGAGATCAACGGCCAGCCGGTAGCGTTTACCTTCGCGCTGATCCTGATGAATATGATCCCGGTGATCATCGTCGCCGTGCTGGTGGCGCTGGGGCTGAAGTTCATTCCGGAAAAAATGATCAACGGCTTCCAGATCTTCGCCAAATTCCTCGTGGCGCTGATCACCATCGGCCTGGCGGCGGCGGTGATCAAGTTCCTGCTCGGCTGGGAGCTGATCCCAGGACTCGACCCGATCTTTATGGCGCCTGGTGACCAGCCCGGCGAGGTGATGCGCGCCATCGAAGTCATTGGCTCTATCTCCTGCGTGCTGCTCGGCGCTTACCCGATGGTGCTCCTGCTGACCCGCTGGTTTGAAAAGCCGCTGATGCGTGTCGGTAATCTCCTCAAAATCAACAATATGGCTGCCGGCGGCATGGTCGCTACCCTCGCGAACAATATCCCGATGTTCGGCATGATGAAGCAGATGGATACCCGTGGAAAAGTGATCAACTGCGCCTTCTCAGTGTCAGCGGCGTTCGCCCTCGGCGACCATCTCGGTTTTGCGGCGGCCAACATGAACGCCATGATCTTCCCGATGATCGTCGGCAAGCTGGTCGGCGGCGTTACCGCGATTGGCGTGGCGATGCTGCTGGTGCCAAAAGATGAAAACGTACCGGCGCCTGCCAACACCGAAGCGGAGGCGCACTCGTGAACACGCGCCAGCTGTTGAGCGTCGGTATTGATATCGGCACCACCACCACGCAGGTGATCTTCTCGCGCCTCGAGCTGGTGAACCGCGCGGCGGTCTCCCAGGTGCCGCGCTACGAATTCATCAAACGCGACATTAGCTGGCAAAGCCCGGTCTTTTTTACGCCGGTTGATAAGCAGGGAGAACTGAAAGAGGCCGAGCTTGAGGCGCTGATTCTGGCTCAGTACCGGGCCGCCGGGATTGCCCCGCAAGCGGTGGACTCCGGGGCGATCATCATCACTGGTGAAAGCGCGAAAACCCGCAATGCCCGCCCGGCGGTGATGGCGCTCTCGCAGTCGCTGGGCGATTTTGTCGTCGCCAGCGCCGGGCCGCACCTGGAGTCGGTCATTGCCGGACACGGCGCCGGGGCGCAAACCCTGTCGCAGCAGCGGATGTGCCGGGTGCTTAATATCGATATTGGCGGCGGTACCTCGAACTATGCCCTGTTTGACGCCGGTAACCTCAGCGCCACCGCCTGCCTCAACGTCGGCGGCCGCCTGCTGGAAACCGACGCTCAGGGGCGCGTGGTCCACGCGCACTCGCCAGGACAGCGGATTGTCGATGCGGTATTCGGCCCGGGAACCGATGCTTTATCGTTGACTGCGGGTCAGCTGGCGCAGGTGGCGCGCCGGATGGCGGGGCTGATCGTTGAGGTGATCGACGGCAGGCTCTCACCGCTGGCGCAGGGGCTGATGCAAACCGAAGTACTGCCTGCGGGTGTTCAGCCGGAGGTGATTACCCTTTCCGGCGGAGTGGGGGAGTGCTACCGCCATCAACCCGCCGATCCTTTCTGTTTTTCCGATGTCGGGCCGCTGCTGGCCACGGCCCTGCACGAGCATCCGCGCCTGCGTGAAATGAACGTGCAGTTTCCGACGCAAACCGTGCGCGCCACGGTGATTGGCGCCGGGGCGCATACGCTGTCCCTGTCCGGGAGCACCATCTGGCTGGAGAGGGTTCAACTGCCGCTGCGTAATCTGCCGGTGGCTATCCCGCAGGATGCCGCCGATCTGCCGAACGCCTGGCGGCAGGCGCTGACGCAGCTTGATCTGGCCCCCGAGGCGGACGCTTACGTGCTGGCGCTTCCCGCTTCACTTCCGGTGCGCTACGCCACCTTACTGACCGTAATTGACGCCCTGCTGGCGTTTGTCGCCCGCTTTCCCAATCCGCGTCCGCTGCTGCTGGTGGCCGAGCAGGATTTTGGCAAAGCGCTGGGCATGCTGTTGCGGCCGCAGCTTCCACACCTTCCGCTGGCGGTCATCGATGAGGTGAGCGTCCGGGCGGGGGACTATATCGACATTGGTACGCCTCTTTTTGGCGGATCGGTTGTGCCGGTGACGGTGAAATCACTCGCATTTCCTTCCTGAGGGAACGACTTATGAAACTAAAGACCACATTGTTCGGCAATGTTTATCAGTTTAAGGATGTTAAAGAGGTGCTGGCGAAAGCCAACGAACTGCGTTCGGGGGATGTGCTGGCGGGCGTGGCAGCGGAGAGTTCGCAGCAGCGCGTGGCCGCCAAGCAGGTGCTTTCCGATATGACGGTGGCCGATATCCGCAATAACCCGGTGATCCCCTATGAGGAGGATTGCGTGACGCGCCTGATCCAGGATGACGTGAACGAAACCGCCTATCAGCGGATTAAACACTGGGCCATCAGCGACCTGCGGGAATACGTGCTCAATGACGAGGTCACCAGCGACGATATCGCCTTTGTCCGCAAAGGGCTGACCTCCGAGGTGGTGGCGGCGGTGGCCAAGATCTGCTCCAACGCCGATCTGATCTACGGCGGCAAAAAAATGCCGGTGATCAAAAAAGCCAATACCACCATCGGTCTGCCGGGGACCTTTAGCTGCCGCCTGCAGCCGAACGATACCCGCGACGACGTGCAGAGTATTGCCGCGCAAATCTACGAAGGGCTCTCCTTCGGTGCGGGCGACGCGGTGATTGGCGTCAACCCGGTCACTGACGACGTGGAGAACCTGAGTCGCGTGCTGGATACGGTGTACGGGGTGATCGACAAGTTTTCCATCCCGACCCAGGGCTGCGTGCTGGCGCACGTCACCACCCAGATCGAAGCTATCCGCCGCGGCGCGCCGGGGGGGCTTATCTTCCAGAGCATCTGCGGCAGTGAAAAAGGGCTTAAAGAGTTCGGCGTCGAACTGGCGATGCTCGATGAAGCGCGGGCGGTGGGAGCGGAGTTTAACCGCATCGCCGGGGAGAACTGTCTTTACTTTGAAACCGGGCAGGGCTCGGCGCTCTCCGCGGGCGCTAACTTCGGCGCCGACCAGGTGACGATGGAAGCGCGTAACTATGGCCTGGCGCGGCACTACGATCCGTTCCTCGTCAACACCGTGGTGGGCTTTATCGGGCCGGAGTACCTCTATAACGACCGACAAATTATTCGCGCCGGGCTGGAAGACCACTTTATGGGCAAGCTGAGCGGCATCTCGATGGGCTGCGACTGCTGCTACACCAACCATGCCGATGCCGATCAGAACCTCAACGAAAACCTGATGATCCTGCTGGCGACCGCTGGCTGCAACTACATCATGGGCATGCCGCTCGGCGACGACATCATGCTCAACTACCAGACTACCGCCTTCCACGATACCGCGACCGTGCGCCAGCTGCTGGGTCTGCGTCCGTCACCGGAGTTCGAAGGCTGGCTGGAACGGATGGGCATTATGGCAAATGGTCGTCTGACCAAACGGGCGGGCGATCCGTCACTGTTCTTCTGATGACGCGGGGATGACACATCATGGATCAAAAACAGATTGAAGACATTGTACGCAGCGTAATGGCGTCAATGGGACAGCCACAGACACAGCCAGAGGCCCCCGTAGCGACGACGCCGGCCTGCCACGCTGCCGCGTGCGCCACCGACGCAACAGTGGAAAGCTGCGCGCTGGATCTGGGCTCTGCGGAAGCGAAAGCCTGGATTGGCGTACAACATCCGCACCGCGCCGAAGTGCTGACCGAACTGAAACGCAGCACCGCAGCGCGCGTTTGCACCGGTCGCGCCGGTCCGCGTCCGCGCACCCTCGCGTTGCTGCGCTTCCTGGCGGATCACTCGCGCTCGAAAGATACGGTGCTCAAAGAGGTGCCGGAGGCGTGGGTGAAAGCGCAGGGGCTGCTGGAAGTGCGTTCGGAAATCAGCGACAAAAATCGCTACCTGACGCGCCCCGATCTGGGACGCCGTCTCAGTCCGGAGGCCATCGATGCGCTGAAGGCGCAGTGCGTGATGGATCCGGATGTGCAGGTGGTGGTGTCCGATGGCCTGTCGACGGATGCCATCACCGCCAACTACGAAGAGATCCTGCCGCCGCTGCTTGCCGGCCTGAAACAGGCGGGTCTGAAGGTCGGGACGCCGTTCTTCGTGCGCTATGGCCGCGTCAAGATTGAAGATCAGATCGGCGAGATCCTCGGCGCGAAGGTGGTGATCCTGCTGGTTGGCGAGCGCCCGGGACTTGGCCAGTCAGAGAGCCTCTCCTGCTACGCGGTGTACTCCCCGCGGGTGGCGACCACCGTCGAGGCCGACCGGACCTGTATCTCCAATATCCACCAGGGCGGCACCCCGCCGGTAGAAGCCGCCGCGGTGATCGTGGATTTAGCCAAACGCATGCTGGAGCAGAAAGCTTCCGGCATCAACATGAGCCGTTAAGGAGGCATCATGCCCGCATTAGATTTGATTCGACCCTCGGTCACTGCCATGCGCGTGATTGCCTCGGTGAATGACGGTTTTGCCCGGGAACTTAAATTACCGCCACATATACGTAGCCTCGGACTCATCACGGCAGATTCTGATGACGTGACGTATATTGCCGCCGACGAAGCGACAAAACAGGCGATGGTGGAGGTGGTCTATGGCCGCTCCCTGTATGCCGGAGCGGCTCATGGCCCGTCGCCTACCGCCGGTGAAGTGCTGATTATGCTCGGCGGCCCGAACCCGGCGGAAGTTCGCGCCGGGCTGGATGCCATGATGGCGCATATTGAAAGCGGGGCGGCGTTCCAGTGGGCTAACGACGCGCAAGATACCGCGTTTCTGGCGCACGTGGTGTCGCGTACCGGCTCTTATCTTTCATCGACCGCTGGCATCGCGTTGGGCGATCCGATCGCTTATCTGGTGGCGACGCCGCTGGAGGCGACGTACGGCATCGATGCGGCGATGAAGTCTGCCGACGTTCAGCTGGTGACCTACGTCCCGCCGCCGTCGGAAACCAACTATTCGGCCGCCTTTTTGACGGGAAGTCAGGCCGCCTGTAAAGCCGCCTGCAACGCCTTTACCGATGCCGTTCTCGATATTGCCCGTCATCCTGTTCAGCGTGCGTAACGGAGGGAGCGATGATCAATGCGCTGGGATTGCTGGAAGTGGAGGGCATGGTCGCCGCTGTAGACGCCGCGGATGCCATGCTCAAGGCGGCCAATGTGCGCCTGCTCAGTCATGAAGTGCTCGACCCCGGCAGATTGACGCTGGTGGTGGAGGGGGATCTGGCGGCCTGTCGTGCCGCGCTGGATGCCGGAAGCGTAGCGGCGGAGCGAACCGGATGTGTGATCAGCCGTCGGGAAATCGGCCGTCCGGAAGAGGATACCCAGTGGCTGATCGGCGGTTTTCAGCCACCGCCGCCAGCGCCCCTGCCGCCTGCTGACCCGGCATCATCGGAAGCGTTACTGACGCTGCTGGCATCAGTTCGTCAGGGCATGACGGCCGGCGAGGTCGCCGCGCATTTTGCCTGGCCGCTGGATAAGGCCCGCCAGGCGCTGGATCAGCTCTTTTCCGCAGGGACGCTACGCAAACGCAGTAGCCGCTATCGTCTCAAAAATCCATAACCTGTCGGAGGTGCCGGGAGCGGCTTGCCCCCGGCTTTAACGATTATGAAAAAGCGTCGTTCTGCAAATTTGCACCATCTCTGTTGCGAGGCGTTACCTGAAAATACCCGGCTGACGCCCCAGGTTGAAATTGACAATATTCATCAACGACACACAACCGATGTGTATGAGCACGCCCTGACCATTACCGCCTGGCAACAGATTTACGATCAGCTGCATCCGGGGCAGTTTCGCGGCGAGTTTACCGAAATTCTGCTCGATGAGATCCAGGTCTTTCGCGAATATACCGGGCTGGCGCTGCGCCAGTCCTGCGTGGTCTGGCCGAACTCCTTTTGGTTTGGTATTCCGGCGGCGCGGGGAGAGCAGGGGTTTATCGGTTCGCAGTGCCTGGGCCGGGCAGAAATCGCCACCCGTCCCGGCGGTACGGAGTTCGAGCTCAGCACACCGGATGATTACACCATCCTCGGTGTGGTGATTTCAGAGGAGGTGATTTCTCGCCATGCCAGTTTCCTGCACCACCCGGAGCGAGTGCTGCATATGCTACGCAACCAGTCAGCGCTGGCAGTTCGGGAGCCGCATAAGGCCGCGCTGTGGGGGTTTGTGCAGCAGGCGCTGGCCACCTTCAGCGAGCATCCGGATACCCTTCATCAGCCTGCGGTGCGCAAGGTGCTGCGGGATAATCTGTTGCTGGCGATGGGGACGATGCTGGAAGAGGCGCAGCCGATGGTGAGCGCGGAGAGTATCAGCCACCAGAGCTACCGCCGCCTGCTGGCGCAGGCCCGCGAATATGTGCTGGAAAACAGCGCGGAGCCGCTAACCGTTCTCGACCTGTGCCAGCAGCTGTACGTCAGCCGTCGCACCCTGCAAAACGCCTTCCATGCGATTCTGGGGATTGGCCCCAACGCCTGGCTCAAACGGATCCGTCTGAACGCCGTACGCCGGGAGCTGATAAGTCCCTGGTCAGAGCGGGAGACGGTCAAGGAGGCGGCCATGCAGTGGGGATTCTGGCATCTGGGGCAGTTCGCCACCGACTATCAGCAGCTGTTTGCTGAGAAACCGTCGATGACGCTGCACCATCGCCTGCGCCAGTGGGTGTGAGCGAAGCGACGCCGCTGCCGGGTGGCCAGCCGCCATCCGGCCGTTACAGCCAGTCGCGCACCTGAATAAACTCGCTCAGCGCCGCCTCGGGACTGCCGGGCTCGGGCTGATAATCATATTCCCAGCGCACCAGCGGCGGCATCGACATCAGAATCGACTCCGTACGCCCGCCGGTCTGCAGGCCGAACAGGGTGCCGCGGTCCCAGACCAGATTGAACTCGACGTAGCGGCCGCGGCGATAGAGCTGAAAGTGGCGCTCGCGCTCGCCGTACGGCATGGCTTTTCGGCGTTCGACGATGGGTAAATAGGCGTCAGCATAGCCGTTCCCGACCGCCTGCATAAAGGCGAAGCAGTGGTCAAAATCCGGGGTATTCAGGTCGTCAAAGAACAGACCGCCGATACCGCGCTGCTCCTGGCGGTGCTTCAGATAGAAGTAATCATCGCACCATTTTTTATAGCGCGGATAGACTTTTTCGCCGAACGGCAGACACAGATCGCGGGCGGTACGATGCCAGTGGACGGCATCCTCTTCAAAGCCATAGTAAGGGGTTAAATCGAAGCCGCCGCCGAACCACCACACCGGGTCGGCGCCAGGCTTTTCGGCAATAAAGAACCGCACGTTGGCATGGCTGGTGGGCACATAGGGGTTAAGCGGATGAACCACCAGCGAGACGCCCATGGCTTCAAAGCTGCGTCCGGCCAGCTCCGGGCGATGGGCCGTTGCCGAGGCGGGCATCGCATCGCCATGGACGTGAGAAAAGTTAACCCCGGCCTGTTCGAACACGTTGCCGTCGCGCAACACCCGGCTGCGCCCGCCGCCACCGCCTTCCCGCTGCCAGGCGTCTTCAATAAACGGTGCGCCATCGACAGCGCTCAGCTGCTGGCAAAGGTTGTCCTGGAGCTGGAGCAGAAAAGTTTTAACCTGCGCGGCATCGGGTTTCATTAACGTCTCTTCGAATGGGCTTTCTGGTTATCGAACCAGTGGAAATAGCTGATAATGCCGTTGGCAATCGCGGTGGCGATTTTCTGCCGGAAAGCGGTGGTGCCGAGCAGTTTCTCCTCGTTCGGGTTGGTGATAAACGAGGTTTCCACCAGCACGGACGGAATGGACGGCGACTTCAGCACCACGAACGCCGCCTGCTCGGTATTGCGGCTGTGTAGCTTATGCACCGGTTTGATCTTTTTCAGGATATGCGATCCCAGCGTCAGGCTGTTTTTAATGGTGTCGGTCTGCACCAGATCGAACAGCACCTGCTGCAGCAGATGATCTTTATCGGTCGCTTTCTTACCGGCAACTTCATCGGCGCGGTTTTCGCGGTCGGAGAGGTATTTTGCCATGGCGCTACTGGCGCCGCGGTTTGACAGCGCAAACACCGAGGCGCCGGCGGCGCTCGGGTTGGTGAAGCCGTCGGCATGGATCGACATAAACAGATCGGCGCCGTGCTGATGGGCAATCTCCACGCGGTCGTACAGCGGGATAAAGGTATCGCCGGTACGGGTCAGGCGGGCGTCGATGCCGTTGCTGCGCAAAATGCTGCGCACGTTCTTAGCGATCGCCAGCACCACATGCTTCTCTTTCGAACCGTTATGGCCGATAGCCCCGGTGTCGATACCGCCGTGGCCCGGGTCGAGCATCACAACGCGGCGGGCGCCGGCCTTTTTAGCGGCGGGTTTGCTGTGTCCATTTGATGTTTTCAGTGGCTGCTCTTTTGCGCTGACCTGTTCGGCGACGCCACTCAGCGTCATCGCAGCCAGCCCGGCTTTCAGCACCTGACGGCGCGAAGCAAGTATTTTTAAGGGTTTAAAAGTGCTCATTCGGCCTGAATTGTAAACAAGTGATGTCCAATGTTATATCGTATCGCGTTTGCCGTTACGACCATTCAAAATAAGAATTGTTTTACTTTTCATTTCAATACATGACAAAGTCATATTATGCCATTTTTTGTCGCTGATTTCGCCTGATATTGGCTATCAGTTATATTCGCGCCATAATCACTGTTTTTAACCGTCAATGGTGGGGAATACCATGGAGATTCGCGTTTTTCGCCAGCAGGATTTCGAAGAGGTTGTGACGCTGTGGGAGCGCTGCGATCTGCTGCGCCCGTGGAACGATCCGGAGATGGATATTGAGCGCAAGCTGAATCATGACGTCAGCCTGTTTCTGGTGGCGGAAGTGAATGGCGAAGTGGTCGGCACGGTGATGGGCGGATATGACGGTCATCGCGGATCGGCCTATTATCTCGGCGTCCATCCGGAATATCGTGGCCGGGGTATCGCGAACGCGCTGCTCAACCGGCTCGAGAAAAAGCTGATTGCCCGCGGCTGCCCGAAAATCAACATTATGGTTCGTGAAGACAACGACGTGGTGCAGGGAATGTATGAGCGGCTGGGCTATGAATACGCCGATGTCCTGACCCTGGGCAAGCGTCTGATCGAAGATGAAGAATACTGAGTTTATCCCCGCCGATTTTGATGCCCATGGCCGTCTGCGCCTGCCTTTGCTCTTCTGGTGCGTGCTGTTGTTGCAGGCCCGCACGTGGGTGCTGTTTTTGATGGCCGGCGCATCGCGCCAGCAGGGCGACGCGATTCTTAATCTGTTCTATCCCGATCACGACCGCTTCTGGCTCGGTTTACTCCCCGGCGTGCCGGCGGTGCTGGCCTTTCTGCTTAGCGGCTACCGTCAGCGCCTGCCGCGCGCGTGGCGGGCGATGCGCTGGCTGCTGGTGCTATCGCAATTGCTGCTGTTGCTGTGGCAGCCGATGCTATGGCTGAGCGGCGAATCTCCCTCCTTGCTGACCATCGGGCTGCTGGTGGCGGATGGTTATGCCCTGTGGTGGCTGTTAACCAGCCGTCGCCTGGGCGCCTGTTTTCGCCAGACCACCTTTTAAGGGCACTTTTTGCCGATCGTGAACTCCAACATGCGTTGAATGACTCAGAAAGGATTGTGATATGAAATCGCTACGTTTAATGCTCTGTGCGCTTCCGCTGGCGCTGACCGGCTGCTCCACGATGAGCGCAGTCAACTGGTCGGCGGCCTATCCGTGGAACTGGTTTGGCGCTTCCACCGAGGTGACCGAGCAGGGGGTGGGTAAACTGACGGCCTCCACGCCGCTCAATGAACAGGCTATTAGCGATGCGCTGGGGAGCGACTACCGTTTACGCAGCGGGATGAAGACCGATAAGGGCAATATCGTCCACTATTTTGAAGCGCTGAAAGACAACAGCGTGGCGCTGACCATCAATGGCGACAACGGTACCATCAGCCGGATTGACGTGCGTGATGCCGAAATCAAAACCGCCAGCGGCGTGAAAATCGGCACACCGTTTAGCGACCTGTACAGCAAAGCCTTCGGCAACTGCCAGAAAGGCAGCAATGACAATGGCGCGGTCGTAGAGTGTCAGGCCGAGGGGAGCCAGCATATCAGCTATGCCTTTACCGGCCACTGGAGCGGCCCGGACGAGCTGATGCCCTCCGACGATACGCTGAAAAACTGGAAGGTCAGCAAAATTATCTGGCGTCGCTAAATTGATCTGAAGAGACACGACGGCCCTGAAAAACGGTTACAATGGCGCGTTAGCAACGCGATAGCGTTGTGGTTGCATCATTTCAGGAGGAGCGATGTCTCAGGTTCAGAGCGGCATTTTGCCGGAACATTGCCGCGCGGCGATTTGGATTGAAGCCAATGTCAAAGGGGACGTTAACGCCCTGCGCGAAGCGAGCAAAAATTTTGTCGATAACGTGGCCACCTTCCAGGCTAAATTCCCTGACGCCAAACTCGGGGCGGTGGTGGCGTTCGGCAATAACGTCTGGCGTCAGCTGTGCGGCGGCGAAGGGGCGGAAGAGTTAAAAGATTTTCCGGTCTACGGCAAAGGGCTGGCGCCGTCCACCCAGTATGACCTGCTGATTCATATTTTATCCGCCCGCCATGAAGTCAACTTCTCGGTGGCGCAGGCCGCGATGGCCGCCTTTGGCGACGCTATCGACGTGAAAGAAGAGATCCACGGTTTCCGTTGGGTGGAAGAGCGTGACCTCAGCGGCTTTGTCGACGGCACCGAAAACCCGGCGGGGGAAGAAACCCGCCGCGAAGTGGCAGTCATTAAAGACGGTGTTGACGCGGGCGGCAGCTACGTGTTCGTCCAGCGCTGGGAGCATAATCTCAAACAGCTGAACCGCATGAGCGTACCGGATCAGGAGATGATGATCGGCCGTACCAAAGAAGCCAACGAAGAGATCGATGGCGACGAGCGTCCGGTCACGTCGCACCTGAGCCGCGTGGACTTAAAAGAAGATGGCAAAGGGCTGAAAATCGTCCGTCAGAGCCTGCCGTACGGCACCGCCAGCGGCACCCATGGTCTCTATTTCTGCGCCTACTGCGCGCGCCTGTATAACATCGAGCAGCAGCTGCTGAGCATGTTCGGCGATACCGACGGCAAACGCGACGCGATGCTGCGCTTCACTAAACCGGTGACCGGCGGCTATTACTTCGCGCCGTCGCTGGAGCGTATTCAGGCGCTGTAATTTTTTCCCCTCACCCTAACCCTCTCCCCAAGGGGGAGAGGGAACCGTTCGGTGCGGTTATGGAATCTGCGTGCGGACTCTCTTTCTCCCTCTCCCTCAGGGAGAGGGGCGGGGTGAGGGCATCGGCGACTCAAGCGCTTCAAGTATTCTCTGCATCACCGCATCTTCATACTCTTCAAACTCATTATTCCAGAAGCGTAAAACCCGCCATCCCTGGCTCTGTAGCCAGCGGGTGCGGCGAACATCGTAGGCACGCCTCTCATCGTGTTGGCCGCCGTCCAGTTCAATCGCCAGCCGTGTTGCGCAGCAGGCAAAATCGAGAATATAGGGACCAACGGGATGCTGGCGGCGAAACTTATAGCAAGCAAAATGGCGGTTGCGCAGTAAGTACCATAGTCGACGTTCTGTTGGCGTTAAGCTACGTCTGAGCTGACGAGCAAATATCTGTGTGTTTTTCATATAAACACAGTGCACGCCTGGCTGCCGTTTGTCACAATGACACGTCTAATCTGCGAGCCGCTTTCAGCAAAGCTTTGCCAGTTGCTTATTCTCTTTTCGACTTCCAAATCGCCAAACGGTATATAAAACCGTTACTCCTTTCGTACCCGTTATAAATATGATGATCATCAGAAAATGTTCAACGTTGATAAGGGTGCGCAATGGCCGTTAAATCACTGAAAAAAGGATATCTGGCGCTGGCGGCTTCCATGCTGCTGGCCGCGCAGGCGCAGGCGACAGAGCTGCTGAACAGCTCCTATGATGTCTCCCGCGAGCTGTTTGCCGCCCTTAACCCGCCTTTTGAGCAGCAGTGGGCGAAGGACAATGGCGGGGACACGCTGACGATTAAGCAGTCGCATGCCGGTTCATCCAAGCAGGCGCTGGCTATTTTGCAGGGCCTGAAGGCGGACGTGGTCACCTACAACCAGGTGACGGACGTGCAGATCCTGCATGACAAGGGCAACCTGATCCCGGCCGACTGGCAAAGCCGCCTGCCGAACAACAGCTCACCGTTCTATTCGACGATGGGTTTCCTGGTGCGTAAAGGCAACCCGAAAAACATTCATGACTGGAACGATCTGGTTCGCTCTGACGTCAAGCTGATTTTCCCGAACCCGAAAACCTCGGGTAACGCCCGATACACCTACCTGGCGGCATGGGGCGCGGCGGATAAAGCCGACGGCGGCGATAAAGCCAAAACCGAACAGTTTATGACCCAGTTTCTGAAGAACGTCGAAGTCTTTGATACCGGCGGACGCGGGGCGACTACCACTTTTGCTGAACGCGGCCTGGGCGATGTGCTGATTAGCTTCGAATCGGAAGTGAACAATATTCGTAAGCAGTATGAGGCGCAGGGATTTGAAGTGGTGATCCCGAAAACCAACATTCTGGCGGAGTTCCCGGTGGCGTGGGTGGATAAAAACGTCAAAGCCAATGGCACGGAAAAGGCGGCGAAAGCCTACCTGAACTGGCTCTACAGCCCGCAGGCGCAAACCATCATTACCGACTACTACTACCGGGTAAACAACCCGAAAGTGATGGACGCCCTGAAGGATAAATTCCCGCAGACCGAGCTGTTCCGCGTAGAGGACAAGTTTGGCTCCTGGCCTGAGGTGATGAAAACCCACTTCGCCAGCGGCGGCGAACTGGACAAACTGCTGGCGGCGGGGCGTAAGTAATGTTTGCTGTGTCGTCCAAGCGCGTGCTGCCGGGCTTTACCCTGAGCCTCGGCACCAGCCTGCTGTTTGTCTGTCTGATTTTGTTATTACCGCTCAGCGCGCTGGTGATGCAGCTGGCGCAGATGAGCTGGGCGCAATACTGGGATGTGATCACCAATCCGCAGGTGGTGGCGGCCTATAAGGTGACGCTGCTGTCGGCGTTTGTGGCCTCGATTTTTAACGGCGTCTTTGGTCTGCTGATGGCCTGGATCCTCACTCGCTATCGTTTTCCTGGCCGCACGCTGCTGGATGCCTTAATGGATCTGCCGTTTGCGCTGCCGACGGCGGTGGCCGGCCTGACGCTGGCTTCGCTGTTTTCGGTTAACGGAATTTACGGTGAATGGCTGGCGAAGTTCGATATTAAAGTGACCTATACCTGGCTCGGCATCGCCGTGGCGATGGCCTTCACCAGCATCCCGTTCGTGGTACGTACCGTGCAGCCGGTGCTGGAGGAGCTGGGACCCGAGTATGAGGAAGCGGCGGAAACGCTGGGCGCCACGCGCTGGCAGAGTTTCCGCAAAGTGGTGCTGCCGGAGCTGTCGCCGGCGCTGCTGGCGGGCATTGCCCTGTCGTTTACCCGCAGCCTCGGCGAGTTTGGCGCGGTGATTTTTATCGCTGGCAACATCGCGTGGAAGACAGAGGTGACCTCGCTGATGATCTTTATTCGTCTGCAGGAGTTTGACTATCCGGCGGCGAGCGCGATCGCCTCGGTGATCCTGGCCGCCTCACTGCTGCTGCTCTTTTCCATCAATACCCTGCAGAGTCGCTTTGGTCGACGCGTGGTAGGTCACTAATGGCGGAAGTTACTCAATTGAAACGCTACGACGCGCCCCGCATCAACTGGGGGAAATGGTTTCTGATTGGCGTCGGGATGGTGGTCTCCGCCTTCATCCTCGTCGTGCCGATGCTCTATATCTTTATCCAGGCCTTCAGCAAAGGGCTGATGCCGGTGCTGGAAAACCTGGCCAACCCGGACATGCTGCATGCCATCTGGCTGACGGTGATGATTGCGTTGATTACCGTACCGGTGAACCTGGTGTTCGGTACGCTGCTGGCCTGGCTGGTGACACGTTTTACTTTTCCCGGCCGCCAGCTGCTGCTGACGTTACTGGATATCCCGTTCGCCGTCTCGCCGGTGGTGGCCGGTCTGGTGTATCTGCTGTTTTATGGCTCTAACGGCCCGCTGGGCGGCTGGCTTGATGCGCATAACCTGCAGATCATGTTCGCCTGGCCGGGCATGGTGCTGGCGACCATCTTTGTCACCTGTCCGTTTGTGGTGCGCGAGCTGGTGCCGGTGATGATGAGCCAGGGCAGTCATGAAGATGAAGCTGCGGTGCTGCTGGGCGCTTCCGGCTGGCAGATGTTCCGTCGGGTGACGTTGCCGAATATTCGCTGGGCGCTGCTGTATGGCGTGGTATTGACCAACGCCCGCGCCATCGGCGAATTTGGCGCAGTGTCGGTAGTCTCCGGTTCGATTCGTGGAGAAACGCTGTCGCTGCCGCTGCAAATTGAACTACTGGAGCAGGATTACAATACCGTCGGCTCGTTTACCGCTGCGGCCCTGCTGACGTTAATGGCTATTCTGACCCTGTTTTTAAAGAGTATGTTGCAATGGCGTCTGGCCAATCAGAAAGAACGCGCGCAACAGGAGGGAAATCATGAGCATTGAGATTGCCAATATTAAGAAATCGTTTGGTCGCACCCAGGTGCTGAATGATATCTCGCTGGATATCCCTTCCGGACAAATGGTTGCGCTGCTGGGGCCCTCGGGCTCCGGAAAAACCACCTTGCTGCGAATTATCGCCGGGCTGGAGCATCAGACCAGCGGTCATATCCGCTTCCACGGCACCGACGTCAGCCGGATGCACGCCCGCGACCGTAAAGTGGGTTTCGTCTTCCAGCACTATGCGCTGTTCCGTCATATGACGGTGTTCGACAACATCGCCTTTGGCCTGACCGTGCTGCCGCGCCGTGAACGACCCAATGCGGCGGCGATCAAAGCCAAAGTGACCAAACTGCTGGAGATGGTGCAGCTAGCCCATCTGGCTGATCGCTATCCGGCGCAGTTGTCCGGCGGCCAGAAACAGCGTGTGGCGCTGGCGCGCGCCCTGGCGGTGGAGCCGCAAATTCTGTTGCTGGATGAACCCTTCGGCGCGCTGGATGCGCAGGTGCGTAAAGAGCTGCGCCGCTGGCTGCGTCAGCTGCATGAAGAGTTAAAATTTACCAGCGTGTTCGTCACCCACGATCAGGAAGAGGCGCTGGAAGTTGCTGACCGGGTGGTGGTGATGAGTCAGGGCAACATCGAACAAGCCGATGCCCCGGAGCGCGTGTGGCGTGAACCGTCGACCCGTTTCGTACTGGAGTTTATGGGCGAAGTAAACCGCCTGCAGGGCATTATCCGCGGTGGACAGTTCCACGTTGGCGCGCACCGCTGGCCGTTAGGCTATACCCCAACATACCAGGGGCCGGTGGATCTGTTCCTGCGTCCGTGGGAAGTGGACATCAGCCGCCGGACCAGCCTGGATTCCCCGCTGCCGGTGCAGGTCCTGGAAGCCAGCCCGAAAGGGCACTACACCCAATTAGTCGTTCAGCCTCTGGGGTGGTATGACGAACCGCTGAGCGTGGTGCTGGCGGGCGATGAGGCGCCGTCCCGCGGCGAACGGCTGTTCGTTGGCCTGCAAAACGCGCGCCTGTATAACGGTACCGAGCGTATCGAGCCGCGCGGCGAGCTTGCTCTGGCGGAGTCGGCCTGATAGCTTATTGAGCAGGTCTATCGCCCGGTAAGGCTACGCTTTCCGGGCCTGGAATTTTTACGCGTCTTGTAGGCCGGGTAAGCGAAGCGCAACCCGGCTTTTTTATTGAGTAAAAATCGTGAATACACTCGAACACACCATCGGCAATACCCCTCTGGTCAAGCTTCAGCGTCTGGGTCCTGACAACGGCAGCGAAGTTTGGGTCAAACTCGAAGGCAATAATCCGGCCGGCTCGGTAAAAGACCGCGCCGCGCTGTCGATGATCGTCGAAGCGGAAAAGCGCGGCGAAATTCAGCCCGGCGACGTGCTGATCGAAGCGACCAGCGGTAACACCGGTATTGCGCTGGCGATGATCGCCGCGCTGAAAGGCTATCATATGAAGCTGCTGATGCCTGACAACATGAGCCAGGAGCGCCGGGCGGCGATGCGTGCCTACGGCGCCGAGCTGATTCTGGTCACTAAAGAGCAGGGAATGGAGGGGGCCCGCGACCTGGCCCTTGAGATGGCGCAGCGCGGAGAGGGCAAACTGCTCGATCAGTTTAACAACCCGGATAACCCCTACGCCCACTACACTACCACCGGGCCGGAAATCTGGCAGCAGACCGCGGGACGTATCACCCACTTTGTCTCCAGCATGGGGACCACCGGCACCATTACCGGCGTGTCGCGCTTTTTGCGCGAACAGAGTAAACCGGTGGCCATTGTCGGCCTGCAGCCGGAAGAGGGCAGCAGTATTCCCGGGATCCGTCGCTGGCCGGCAGAGTATATGCCGGGGATCTTTAACGCTTCGCTGGTGGATGCGGTGCTGGATATTCATCAGCAGGATGCCGAGAATACCATGCGTCAGCTGGCGGTGCGGGAAGGCATTTTCTGCGGGGTCAGTTCCGGCGGCGCGGTGGCGGGCGCGTTACGCATTGCCCGTGAAAATCCTGGCGCGGTGGTGGTGGCGATCGTCTGCGATCGCGGCGATCGTTACCTTTCCACCGGCGTGTTCGGCGAAGAACATTTTAGCCAGGGGGCTGGCATTTAATCATCAAGCAGGTCGGTGCCGTAGGAGTTATCGACCGTACACAGCCAGCGCTCGCCCTGCTTCTGAAAGACATAGGTGGCGCGCCGCGTGACCTGGGATATCCCGTCCGCCGTCGGGATATCCAGCCGGGTCTCCATAATCACCAGCGCATTGCCGCCGCCTTCAATAACCTCCATTTTCCCCTGAGTCACCACCAGTCGGTGCTGGAAATAGTCGGCAATGGCGATAAAGGCTTTGCGGATATTCTCTTTCCCTCTGACCACCATGCCCGGTTTGACGACCAGCGCGGCGTCTTCTGCGTAATAGGCCATCAGGGTATCGTAATCTTCCTGTGAGATAGCGCGGTCGCAGGCTTCAATGACCGCCTTCAGTGCCAGGTCAGTGTGATGCATCTCTGGTGCTCCTTCTTGCGAGCGATTTGTCCGCCGCCGGGACTGTTTTATTCGTCCGGGGGAGCAGGGTATGCAGGTAAGACTGTGCCTGCTTTCGTTTACTTTTTCATTAGTTTATCGGCAGCTGCCATCACTCACCTGTGCGGCAGATGCTTCAACATGCTGAATGATACGGCCTGCATCAGGGTTGGTTTAAGACCAGCGCAATATCAGCCGCCAGGCGGGAAATCTCAGCGTCACTCAGACGGCCCAGCGACAGGCGCAGCCCGTGCGCAGGCGTTCGGACACCAAATATTTCCCCCTCCCGGACCAGCCAGCCGGCGCGGGCCAGGCGTAAGGCGTAGGGCTGGCTCGCCGCTGGCAGCGGCAGCCAGAAATTAAGGCCATCGCCAGGCGTAGCATGGCTGTGGCCGTGCCGGGCCAGCGCCGCCGCCAGTTTCTCATTCTGCTGGCGATAATGACGACGGGTCTCCGTCATCGAGGCGATAAACGCCTCATCGGTCAGACAGGCCAGCGTCAGGTCCTGCAGCAGATGGCTGACCCACTGGCTGCCGGCGTTAAGCCGCAGGCGCAGCGCCGCTGAGGTATCGGCATCGCTGGCGATAAAGGCCAGCCGCAGGTCTGGCCCGAGGGTTTTTGACATTGAGCGCACCAGCGCCCAGCGTTGCGTGCTTGCAGGAAGAGGGGAGTGCCATGGCGTGGCCGACAGCAGGGCAAAATGGTCATCAACAATCGCCAGTACCTGCGGATAGCGGGCCAGCACCTCCCGCAGGGCATGCGCCCGGGTTTCCGTCAGGCTACAGCCGGTAGGATTATGCGCGCGCGGGGTTAAGATCACCGCCCGTGCGCCGTTGCGTAACGCCTCCTCCAGGCCGTCAGGATCCATCCCCTCGGCATCCACCGCCACCGGGCAGGGGGTAAAACCGGCGTAACGCACCATATTGATGCTGCTGAGAAAACAGGGATCTTCCACCACAACGCCGTCGCCGGGCAGCAGCAGAGCGCTCAGCAGACGCTCCAGGGCGTCAATCGCTCCGCTGGCGAGATTCACCGCAAAGGGAACCGCTATCTCTTTGGCAAACCACGCCTCGGCCCATTGACCAAGCCGCGGCTCGATGGGAGCATCGCCATACAGGCGTGGTGTGCGGGCAAGCTGGCCCAGATAACGGGTTAATTCAGGCAGTCTGGCGGGGTCCGGATTGCCGCTGGAGATATCGTTCAGCGGCGTCGTTGGGTCACCGCCCTCCAGCGCCGGCAGCGGATCCCGTGCTTTAATGGCCGTGCCGTTTCGTCCCTGGCTGACGGCCAGCCCGGAGGTGACCAGCCGTTTATAGGCGGCGGCGACGGTATTGCGATTCACCTCCAGCTGGCTGGCGAGCTCGCGTACCGGTGGCAGAACCTCTCCGGGCCGCAACCCACCGCTCTGCACCAGATGGCGGATATGATCGAAGATATCGCTGGCGGTTTTTCCGGTAAACATTATTGACCTATGACAAAATGAAATTTAGCATAGGACGAATCATAATCAGTGCGTGACCCGCTGTCCAGCGGGGGGAGAAAAGATGGGCCAGCAAGATGACATACAATCAGTGCTCTTTCACGACACAAGCCGGGCGTCGGAAGTCGATATCGTCGCTGTGCAGTCCCAGGTAGTCTATGGCAGCGTTGGCAACAGCATCGCGGTTCCGGCCATTAAACAGCACGGTTTGCGCGTGCTGGCGGTGCCGACGGTACTGTTCAGCAATACGCCCCATTATGAGACGTTCTATGGCGGCATTATTCCGGAGGAGTGGTTTGTTGGGTATCTGCAGGCGCTGGAGGAACGCGACGCGTTGCGCGAACTGCGTGCAGTGACCACCGGCTATATGGGCAACGCCGTTCAAATCGAACGTCTGGCGCAGTGGCTGACGCGGGTGCGGGCCCGCCATCCCGGGCTGTGCATTCTGGTGGATCCGGTCATCGGCGATGTCGACAGCGGCATCTACGTTAAGGCTGAGATCCCGGACGCCTATCGTCAGCATCTTCTGCCACTGGCGCAAGGGATCACCCCCAATCTGTTTGAGCTGGAAACGCTGAGCGGCCAGCGCTGTCGCAATCAGCAGGAGGCGGTCGCGGCGGCGCGAAGCCTGCTGTCAGATACCCTCAAATGGGTGGTGATCACCAGCGCGCCGGGAGAGGCGCGTTCGACGATAAATGTGCTGGTGGTGACGGCCGATGCGGTGGAGGTGGTGGCCCACCCGCGGGTGGAAACGGACCTGAAGGGAACGGGCGATCTGTTCTGTGCAGAGCTGGTGAGCGGTCTGCTCACCGGCCTGGCGCTGGGGGCGGCGACGCAGGCTGCCGCCCGGCGCGTGCTGGAGGTCATGAACTGGACTGCCGCGCAGGGGTGTGACGAACTGATCCTGCCGCCACGGGAGAAAAACTGATGAAAAGCTATCGGTTAGTGATCCGCCAACAGGGGCGTATTGTCGGTCATTTTGATACCACAGGGGAGGCGGCGCTGGAGGATGCCTGCGTAGCGCGGTCGCTGTTCGGCCTGGCCGGAGGGTACCAGTGCGATCTGCTGGTCTCTGACAGTGATCGTCGTATTCTGGAGAGCACGCCGGAGGGATTGCGCATCTTGTCCCGGGAGAAGTGCTATCAGCCGGTGACCAGCGCGATATAAAAAAATGGCGCCTTTCGGCGCCATTTTTATGCAGCAAGCATTACTTCTTGATGCGGATAACCGGGGTTTCACCCACAGTCACGCTACCGGACAGTTTGATCAGCTCTTTGATCTCGTCCATGTTGGAGATAACCACCGGCGTCAGGGTAGACTTGGCTTTCTCTTCCAGCAGCGGCAGATCGAATTCGATAACCGGGTCACCGACTTTCACGCGCTGGCCTTCTTCAGCGATACGCTTGAAGCCTTCGCCTTTCAGTTCAACGGTATCAATACCGAAGTGAACGAACAGCTCGATGCCGCTATCAGATTCAATAGAGAACGCATGGTTGGTTTCGAAAATTTTACCAATGGTACCGTCTACCGGCGCGACCATTTTGTTGCCGGTCGGTTTGATGGCAATCCCATCGCCCACAATTTTTTCCGCAAAAACCACATCCGGCACGTCTTCGATGTTGACGATCTCACCGGAGAGGGGAGCAATAATCTCAATAGTTCCGGTGTCTTTCTTGTCATCAGAAACCAGAGATTTCAATTTATCAAACAAACCCATGATCTTCTCCTAAGCAGTAATTTGGGCCGCGCATCTCTTGGATTAGCAGATTGTTTTTTCTTCAATGAACTTGTTAACCAGCGTCATTAACTCGTCCGTTGTCGGTTGAGCAAGAGCCTGCTCTGCTAATACTTTCGCATCTTCGAAGTTCGTATTACGAATAATCTTCTTGATGCGCGGGATGGAAATGGCGCTCATAGAGAATTCGTCCAGCCCCATACCCAGCAACAGAAGTGTAGCACGTTCATCGCCCGCAAGCTCACCGCACATGCCAGTCCATTTACCTTCAGCGTGAGAAGCATCAATAACTTGCTTAATCAGATTCAGTACAGACGGTGACATCGGCTGGTAAAGATGTGAAATCATATCATTACCACGGTCAACTGCCAGAGTATATTGCGTTAAATCATTGGTGCCGATACTAAAGAAATCAACTTCTTTGGCCAGATGACGAGCAATGGTCGCCGCAGCCGGTGTTTCCACCATCACGCCGATCTCAATGGATTCGTCAAATGCTTTACCTTCGTCACGCAGTTCCTGTTTGTAGATTTCGATCTCTTTCTTCAGCGCACGCACTTCTTCAACAGAGATGATCATCGGGAACATAATGCGCAGTTTACCGAAAGCGGAGGCACGCAGGATGGCGCGCACCTGATCTCGCAGGATTTCTTTACGATCCATCGCGATACGCACGGCACGCCAGCCGAGGAACGGGTTCTCTTCTTTCGGGAAGTTCATGTACGGCAGCTCTTTGTCGCCGCCAATGTCCATGGTACGCACGATAACGGCCTGAGAGCCACAGGCTTCAGCCACCGCTTTATAGGCCGCAAACTGCTCTTCTTCAGTTGGCAGCGCGTCACGGTCCATGAACAGGAATTCGGTACGATACAGGCCAACGCCTTCGGCGCCGTTGCGCTCAGCACCTTCGACATCGCGAACGGTACCAATGTTGGCGCAGACTTCAACCTGATGGCCGTCGAGGGTAATCGCCGGCAGATCTTTCAGTTTCGCCAGTTCGGCTTTTTCTTCCGCAACCTGAGCCTGCAGATTACGCAGCGCTTCAATTTGCTCGTTAGACGGGTTGACCAGAACCTGGTTGTTCACCGCGTCGAGAATCAGATAATCGCCGTTTTTCACCTGCGCCGTGATGCTGCCGGTGCCCACGATGGCCGGCAGTTCCAGGGAACGCGCCATGATGGAGGTGTGAGAGGTACGGCCGCCCGCGTCGGTGATGAAGCCCAGCACTTTTTTCAGGTTCAGCTGTGCGGTTTCAGACGGGGTCAGATCGGCGGCGACGAGGATGACTTCATCCTGAATCGCGCTCAGATCGATAATCGACAGACCAAGGATGTTGCGCAGCAGGCGCTTACCGATGTCGCGTACGTCAGCCGCACGTTCTTTCAGGTATTCATCGTCCAGCTCTTCCAGGGCAGTGGCCTGACCTTCGATAACTTCATTGGCTGCCGCGTCGGCAGTCATGTGCTTATCTTTAATCAGGGCTATGATTTCCTGCTCAAGCTCCTCATCTTCCAGCAGCATGATATGCCCTTCGAAGATGGCTTCTTTTTCTTCACCGAAAGTTTCACCAGCTTTGGTTTTGATGACCTCCAGCTGGGCGGAGGCCTTGGCGCGGCCGCTCAGGAAACGTTCGACTTCCTGATCAACCTTATCGGCAGAAATTTTCTTCCGGTCGATGACAATTTCATCTTCCTTCAGCAGCAGTGCTTTGCCGAAGGCGATACCCGGGGATGCTAAAATGCCTGAAATCATAACCCTACCTTACTTGTGACTGATATGAAAAAGAACCCGTGAACTTACTCGAGTTCAGCCATCAGTTTAACCAGATGCTCAACAGCTTTCTGCTCATCTTCGCCTTCAGCGGAGAGGGTCACTACGGTTCCCTGGGTCAGGCCCAGAGTCTGCAGTTTGAACAGGCTTTTGGCGCTGGCGCTTTTGCCGTTGGAGGTTACAGTGATCTCAGAAGTGAAGCCTTTAGCTTCTTTAACAAACTGAGCAGCAGGGCGGGTGTGCAGACCGTTCGGAGCGGTAATGGTAACTTCTTGCTGGAACATTATATTTCCCCAACTTATAGGTTTAGTGTTGTGGACCTAAAGTCTAGTCTAACGACTCGACTTTAGCCTGTATTGTTAGCGCCGGCGTTACGTTTCCGGCCTTGGCGTCGGCAGCGCCTGGCGCTGCGAAGACCTGCGGGCCATTGACGTCTAGCACGTCATTAAACATTATGCCGCGAAAGGAAGACTTGAACCAAATCATAAAATCGATTCAGCTGGCGGAAATCCTCTTCTGAATAATTTCGCGCATCAAAATAAATGTGCTGGTTAAATACCAGACCCTACGAGGTGAATCAATGCCAGGAGGGGTAAAACTTTGACGTATGCCACAAAAAAGCACCTGAAAAGGTGCTTTTTTACACATTATTTACAAGCTGGCACTACTGTTGCAGTTCTTTCTCAGTGAAGAGATCGGCGAACAGCGCGGTGCTTAAATAACGCTCACCTGAGGAAGGCAGGATAACCACAATATTCTTATTGGTAAAGGCCTCATCTTCCTGCAGCTTCAGCGCGGCGGCAACAGCGGCCCCGGAAGAGATACCCGCCAGGATGCCTTCTTCTTCCATCAGACGGCGCGCCGTGGAGATAGCTTCCTCGTTGGTAATGCCGATCACTTTGTCCACCAGCTTTAGATCCAGGTTGCCAGGAATGAAGCCGGCGCCGATACCCTGAATTTTGTGCGGGCCTGGCTTGAGCTCTTCACCCGCCAGCGCCTGGGAGATGACCGGCGAATCGGTCGGTTCGACCGCGACGGTGATCAGATCTTTTTTGCCCTTGGTATTTTTAATGTAGCGGCTGACGCCGGTCAGCGTACCGCCGGTGCCTACGCCAGAGATAAAGACGTCCACCTGACCATCGGTGTCTTCCCAGATTTCCGGGCCGGTGGTCTTTTCGTGGATTTCCGGGTTAGCCGGGTTGCTGAACTGCTGCAGCAGCAGGAATTTTTCCGGGTTGCTGGCGACGATCTCTTCCGCTTTCTGAATAGCGCCTTTCATGCCTTTTGCGCCTTCGGTCAGTACCAGGTTGGCGCCCAGCGCTTTCAGCAGTTTGCGGCGCTCAATGCTCATGGTTTCCGGCATGGTTAGCGTTAGCTTGTAGCCGCGGGCCGCCGCCACGTAGGCGAGGGCGATACCGGTGTTGCCGCTGGTCGGTTCGACCAGTTCCACGCCAGGTTTCAGAACGCCGCGCTTTTCAGCATCCCAGATCATATTGGCGCCGATACGGCATTTTACGCTAAAGCTCGGGTTACGAGATTCTACCTTTGCCAGGATACGGCCGTTACCAATGCGGTTCAGTCGTACCAGCGGCGTGTGACCGATAGTCAGGGAGTTGTCTTCAAAAATCTTACTCATGGCCCGTCCTTAACTGTATGAAATTTGGGGGTACGGCATCAGCATACCCGCTTAAAGAATATGCGGAAGTAAGGATTTAGCATATCTATATGCGGAAGGGAAATAATGATAAGCGAGAAGGAATAAGCGAGATATAAGGAGCGGCCTCAGCCGCTCCCGGGGTGAACATGTTGGGGCTATTTCCAGACCGCGTGTTTATCGCGATAACAATCGACCCACATTGCGGTGGCGCCGCAGATGGCCACTGGCAGGATCACCAGGTTTAACACCGGGATCATGGTAAACAGACTGGTGAGCGCCCCAAACTGCATATTCATCACTTTGCGGCTGCGCAGCGCTTCGCGCATGGTCCTGAAGGGGACCTTGTGATTATCAAAGGGGTAATCGCAGTATTGAATCGCCAGCATCCATGCGCTGAACAGGAACCAGAGTACCGGGGCCACCGTCTGGCCAACGCCGGGTATAAAGTAGAGCAGCAACAGCACGATGGCGCGGGGCAGGTACCAGGCCAGCTTCTGCCACTCACGTTTCATGATGCGCGGAATATCCTTCATGATGCCAAAGACGCCGACGTCCGGCGGGGTGGCGCCAGTCAGACGCGCTTCAAGTTGTTCCGCCAGCAGGCCGCTGAACGGCGCAGCTATCCAGTTGGCGATAGTCGAAAAGAAGTAACCAAACACCAGCAGAATCGAGAGCACCACCACCGGCCACAGCAGGTAATTCAGCCACTGCAGCCAGTCCGGCACATGGCTCATCAGCGAGGGGATCCAGCTGTCGAGACGGGTAAATAGCCACCAGAAGGCTCCGCCCATCAGCAGCACGTTAACCAGCAAAGGCAAAAAGACATAACGCCGTATGCCAGGCAGCCCGATGAGTTTCCAGCCCTGCGAAAAATAATAAACGCCGCTACGCGGGGTCGGTGCGGATGATGAAACCATAGCCAGGCAATGCTCCTTTTTTAACATCCAGTGTGAATGCTCGCTTATTTTATCGGGTCGCCAGACAATAACCAGTTAGGAAATGTTCGAAAAAACAGCAAAAAGCACGATTTAGTTCATCTTTATGTGGTGAAAGCGACCGACGCACTTGCACTTGAGGTAATCGGCAAATACTCTTAGTGAGTAAATGTTTGCCGTGGTGGCAAGGTGTTAGAACAACAGAGAATATAATGATGCAGGATTTGCGTCTGATATTAATCATTGTTGGCGCGATCGCCATAATCGCTTTACTGGTACATGGTTTTTGGACCAGCCGTAAAGAACGTTCTTCGATGTTTCGCGATCGCCCACTGAAACGTATGAAGTCGCGCGACGATGAGTCGGAAAACGAAGACTTTGATGATAATGTTGAAGGCGTAGGTGAAGTCCGCGTTCATCCGGTCACTCACGCCCCGCACGGCGCGCATGGGGAGCATGAAGCCCCTCGTCAGGCGCCGCAGCACCAGTACCAGCCGCCTTACGAGCGCCAGATGCAGCAGCCTGTGCGTCCTGATGAACCGGTTCGCCAGCCGCAGCAATCGCCGCGCCAGGCCCCGGTTCAACCGCAGGGACAGCAGCCTGCGCCGCATGCGGCTCCGCAGCCTGGCTGGCAACAGCCGCAGCCCGCGCAGCCGTCCGTGCAACCCCAACATCAGCCGCAGCCCGTCGCACCGCAGCCGGTGACGCCGACCGTTGCCCAGCCGCAGCCAGCCGCCCCACAGCAGCCTGTGCCACAGCCTGTTGCCGCGCCGCAGCCCGCCGTCGCCGAGCCGCAGCCGGTAGAGCCGCCGCAGCCTGCCGCGCCGCAGCCGAAAGAGCGTAAAGAGACGGTCATTGTGATGAACGTCGCCGCCCATCACGGCGCACAGCTTAACGGCGAGGTGCTGATCAACAGCATCCAGCAGGCCGGCTTCAAGTTTGGTGAAATGAATATTTTCCACCGCCATCTGAGTCCGGATGGCAGCGGCCCGGTACTGTTCAGTCTGGCCAACATGGTGAAGCCGGGGACCTTCAATCCGGACAGCATGGCGGATATGATGACCCCTGGGGTGACTATTTTTATGCAGGTCCCTTCCTACGGTGATGAACTGCAGAACTTCAAGCTGATGCTGCAGTCTGCGCAGTATATCGCCGATGAAGTGGGCGGCGTGGTGCTTGACGATCAGCGTCGCATGATGACGCCGCAAAAACTGCGTGAATACCAGGATCGTATTCGCGAAGTGAAAGACGCGAACGCCTGACGTCCCGCGTTATCTCAACTCCTTCTCAACCCCCGCCTGTCGGGGGTTTTTTATCATTGATGGTGTGATATGGAACCGATCGAACAACAACTGACTGAACTGCGAACCACGCTTCGCCATCATGAATATCTGTACCACGTTATGGACGCGCCGGAAGTGCCCGATGCGGAATATGACCGCCTGATGCGCGAGCTGCGCGAGCTGGAGAGTCAACATCCGGAGCTGATTACCCCGGACTCGCCGACTCAGCGGGTGGGGGCGGCGCCACTAACTGCCTTCAGCCAGATCCGCCATGAAGTGCCGATGCTGTCGCTGGACAACGTGTTTGATGAAGAGAGCTTTCTCGCCTTCAACAAGCGGGTACAGGATCGCCTGAAAAGCACTGACGATCTCACCTACTGCTGCGAGCTTAAGCTCGACGGCCTCGCGGTGAGTATTCTCTACGAAAACGGCGTACTGATGCAGGCCGCGACCCGCGGCGACGGTACCACCGGCGAGGATATTACCTCCAATGTGCGAACCATTCGCACTATCCCCCTCAAGCTGCATGGCGAGAATATCCCGGCACGTCTTGAGGTGCGTGGTGAGGTTTTCCTTCCGCAGGCCGGGTTTGAAAAAATCAATGAAGAAGCGCGCCGCACCGGCGGAAAAGTGTTTGCTAACCCGCGTAATGCGGCGGCGGGTTCGCTGCGCCAGCTCGATCCGCGCATCACGGCGAAGCGACCGCTTACTTTCTTCTGCTACGGCGTTGGCGTGCTGGAGGGCGGTGAGCTGCCGGCCAGCCACTCGGCCCGTTTGCAGCAGTTCAAAGCATGGGGACTGCCGGTGAGCGATCGCGTCACCCTGTGTCATACTCCCGAGGAAGTGCTCACTTACTATCGTAAAGTCGAGGAAGATCGTCCTCATCTGGGCTTTGACATTGATGGCGTGGTGATCAAAGTCGATTCGCTAGCGCTGCAGGAGCAGTTGGGTTTTGTGGCCCGCGCGCCGCGCTGGGCCGTGGCCTTTAAGTTCCCGGCACAGGAGCAGATGACTTTCGTCCGGGATGTGGAGTTCCAGGTAGGGCGCACCGGGGCGATCACGCCAGTGGCGCGCCTGGAGCCGGTCCATGTCGCCGGCGTGCTGGTGAGCAATGCCACCCTACATAACGCCGATGAAATCGAACGCTTAGGTCTGAAAATCGGCGACAAGGTAGTGATTCGTCGTGCAGGCGATGTGATCCCGCAGGTGGTCAATGTGGTGCTTTCCGAGCGTCCGGCGGATGCCCGGGATGTTGTCTTCCCGACCCACTGCCCGGTATGTCAGTCCGACGTTGAGCGAGTGGAGGGCGAGGCGGTAGCCCGCTGTACGGGCGGCCTTATCTGCGGCGCGCAGCGTAAAGAGTCGCTTAAGCACTTCGTCTCCCGTCGCGCGCTCGACGTTGACGGCATGGGTGACAAGATCATCGACCAACTGGTGGAGAAAGAGTATGTCCATACGCCGGCGGATCTGTTCCGCCTGAGCGCCGGGAAACTCACCGGGCTGGATCGGATGGGGCCGAAGTCCGCGCAAAATGTGGTCAATGCTTTGGAAAAAGCCAAAGAGACGACCTTCGCACGCTTCCTCTACGCTCTGGGTATTCGCGAGGTAGGCGAAGCGACAGCGGCGGCCCTGGCGGCGCATTTCGGCACTCTTGAAGCCCTGGAGCAGGCTTCCATTGAGGAGCTGCAAAAGGTCCCTGATGTTGGCATCGTGGTTGCCACCCATACCTTCAACTTCTTTGCCGAAGAGAGTAACCGCGATGTCATCGCGCAGCTGCTGGCCGAAGGCGTTCACTGGCCGGCGCCAGTCGTGGTGAAGGCGGAAGAGATTGATAGCCCGTTTGCGGGTAAAACCGTGGTCCTGACCGGCAGCCTGAGTCAGCTATCGCGGGATGACGCCAAAGCGCGTCTCGTCGCGCTGGGGGCGAAGGTGGCAGGCAGTGTGTCGAAGAAAACTGACCTGGTGATTGCCGGCGAAGCGGCGGGTTCTAAGCTGGCGAAAGCGCAGGAGCTGGGCATTGAGGTGATTGACGAAGCCGAAATGATGCGTCTGCTGGGAGAATAACGTGGATAAAGCGCAGCTGGTCGAAATAGCCAATACTGAGATGCCGTTCGGTAAATACAAGGGACGTCGTTTAATCGATGTCCCGGAAGAGTATTTACTGTGGTTTGCGCGTAAGGATCAGTTTCCTGCCGGCCATCTCGGCGAGCTGATGGCGTTGACCCTGCTGATTAAAACCGAGGGGCTGAGCGATCTGGTTCAGCCCCTGAAGAAAGCGCGTTAAGCTTTGGCGGCGTTGGCCTTTTCCTCAGCGAGACGCGCATCGGTTTGCTGCTTGTAGCGCCGCGCCAGCACTGCGCAGACCATCAGCTGGATTTGGTGGAAGATCATCAGCGGCAGCACCATGATGCCGAGGATGGAGGTCGGGAAGAGAATATTGGCCATCGGGATGCCGTTGGCCAGACTCTTTTTCGAACCGCAGAAGACGATGGTAATCTCATCGGCTTTGTTAAAGCCGCAGCGGCGGGCGACGAACACGTTAACAGCGATGACAATGGCCAGCAGCACCAGGCTGACCACCACGATAAACAGCAGCGATCCCAGACCGACTTTATGCCAGATGCCATTCACCACTGCCTCGCTAAAGGCGGAGTAAACCACCAGCAGAATCGAGGTCTGGTCGGTCTTACCAATCCACTTCTTATGCTTCGCCACCCAGTTGCCGATCCACGGCCGTGATAAGTGACCGAGTACGAAAGGCAGCAGCAGCTGCAGCATGATTTTACCGACCTGCTCCAGGCTGCCGCCTGCGCCATGAAGGTTCATCAGGACGCCCACCAGCAGCGGTGAAACAAAGATCCCCAGCAGGCTGGAGGCCGAGGCTGAGCACACCGCCGCCGCGACGTTGCCTCCGGCCAGCGAAGTAAAGGCGATAGCGGATTGCACGGTGGCCGGCAGAATGCACAGATAGATAAAGCCGCTGTAGAGCATCGGATCGATATTCACCGGCGCCCACCAGGCAAACAGAACCCCGAGTACCGGGAAGAGTATAAAGGTGCTGCACATCACCCACAGATGCAAACGCCAGTGGCTGCCGCCGGCGATAATCGCTTCCCGGGAGAGTTTAGCGCCGTGCATAAAAAACAGCAGGGCAATGGCGGCGGTGGTCAGATGTTCAAAGAAGGGAACGAAAGCGCCACGGGCGGGGAAGAATGAGGCCAGCAGGACAACGGTGACCAGGGTTGCCGTAAACGGATCGAGAATGCGGAAAAGTTTCATAAACGCTCCTGAAAAGAGATGCGCTATTGTGCTTTTTTTCATTTGAGAAATAAAATTGATTTATTGCATCTATTCATGAATAAAAAAGATGAATTACTCTCTGCGTCAGTTAAAAGTATTCGTCACCGTCGCCCGGGCCAGAAGCTTCAGCCGGGCAGGGGAGATGATTGGCTTAAGTCAGTCGGCCGTCAGCCATAGCGTTAAGGAGCTGGAGCATCAGACCGGCGTCCGGCTACTCGACCGTACCACTCGCGAAGTCGTGCTCACCGAAGCGGGTCAGCAGCTGGCGGGGCGGCTGGAGCGTTTGCTCGATGAGTTGACGATTACCCTGCGCGACGCCGGGCGCGTCGGCCAGCAGATGAGCGGTACCGTCAAGGTCGCCGCCAGTCAGACGATTTCCGCTCACCTGATTCCGCAGTGTATTGCTCACAGCAACCGTCGTTATCCAGATATCGATTTTGTGTTGCACGATCGGCCCCAGCAGTGGGTGCTGGAGAGTATTCGCCATGGGGAAGTGGATTTCGGCATTGTGATCGACCCCGGCCCGGCGGCAGATCTGCAGTGTGAAGTGGTCCTGGCGGAACCTTTTTTGCTGCTCTGCCGGGAGGATCATCCTTTTGCCGGCCTGACGGAGGTGCCGTGGCAAGCGCTGCAGGATGAGAGACTGATCCTGCAGGACTATGCCTCCGGCAGCCGTCCGCTGATTGATGCGGCCCTTAGCCGGCTGGCTATCCGGGCGAACATTGTGCAGGAGATTGGTCACCCGGCAACGCTGTTTCCGATGGTAGAATCGGGAATTGGCATCAGCGTTCTGCCGGCGCTGGCGCTGCCGTTACCGCAGGGGAGCCATCTGACGGTGAAGCGGCTGACCCCGGTGATGGAGCGGCAACTGATGCTGGCATGCCGGAAAAATCGCTCGCTGTCGACCGCCGCTCAGGCGTTATGGGAAATTGTGCGTGAAGAAGGGGCAAATTTAACCGCTGCGAGGGTGGAAGATCCGCTGTATCAGCGCTGACAGGGGGAGTGCTGCGGGGGAACTCGCGGCAAGACCGCAAACTGCGCATAGCAAAAAGGCGCCTTTAGGGCGCCTTTTTACATTGGTGGGTCGTGCAGGATGACTCGGCTTGGCCTCGCCCTTCGGGCCGTCGCCGCAAGCGGCTCCGTTGTCTCACTGCGTTCGACCCGAACCTGCTGCAGAGAAACTCGTCTCATCCTGAGACTCGCCCTGCGGGCCAACGCTGCCGCGTCGTTCAAAATTGTTCCCGACAATTTTGTCGAATCGTTGAGTTCGGCGCATAGCAAAAAGGCGCCTTTAGGGCGCCTTTTTACATTGGTGGGTCGTGCAGGATTCGAACCTGCGACCAATTGATTAAAAGTCAACTGCTCTACCAACTGAGCTAACGACCCGAAGTGGTGGGTGATGACGGGATCGAACCGCCGACCCCCTCCTTGTAAGGGAGGTGCTCTCCCAGCTGAGCTAATCACCCACTTCGGTACTTCACATTTTGACAGAAAATCCAGCTGGCGAGAAAGTGGTGGGTGATGACGGGATCGAACCGCCGACCCCCTCCTTGTAAGGGAGGTGCTCTCCCAGCTGAGCTAATCACCCACTTCTCAATTTTCTGTTCTACACGGCGGAGACTACGTTAAGTAGTGGTGGGTGATGACGGGATCGAACCGCCGACCCCCTCCTTGTAAGGGAGGTGCTCTCCCAGCTGAGCTAATCACCCCCGCTGTGTGGAGTCGCATTATAGGGAGAGTTGAAAATGAGTCAACGCCTTTTCTAAAGAATTCGTTCGTTCGTCGTAAAATTAAACAAAGCGATCGTAAAACCGGCGGCGTAGCATGATTTATAAACAAAAATGGCAAACCGTGACGTTCCGACGGGATCAACATTGAGGAATCAGCCCACGGTGTTAGAATATTGACCCATAATTTCCACCGGACATTGCCGGCTATCGGCATCTTTATTAAACGTAAGGCCAATTCATGAAAATCAAAACTCGCTTCGCGCCAAGCCCAACAGGCTATCTGCACGTTGGCGGTGCGCGTACTGCTCTCTATTCCTGGCTTTTTGCTCGTAACCACGGCGGTGAGTTTGTGCTGCGTATTGAAGACACCGATCTCGAACGCTCCACCCCGGAAGCAATTGAAGCCATCATGGATGGCATGAACTGGCTGAATCTGCAATGGGATGAGGGCCCTTATTACCAGACCAAACGTTTCGACCGTTATAACAACGTGATCGATGAGATGCTGGAAGCTGGCACCGCTTATAAATGTTATTGCTCGAAAGAGCGTCTGGAAGCGCTGCGCGAAGAGCAAATGGCGAACGGTGAGAAGCCGCGTTACGATGGCCGCTGCCGCCATAGCCACGAGCATCATGCCGACGATGAGCCGTGCGTGGTGCGTTTTGCCAACCCGCAGGAAGGGTCGGTGATCTTTGACGATCAGATCCGCGGACCTATCGAGTTCAGCAACCAGGAGCTGGACGATCTGATCATTCGTCGTACCGATGGTTCCCCGACCTATAACTTCTGCGTGGTGGTAGATGACTGGGATATGGCGATCACCCATGTGATCCGTGGTGAAGATCATATCAACAACACACCGCGCCAGATCAACATCCTCAAAGCGCTGAATGCGCCGGTGCCGGTTTACGCCCACGTGTCGATGATCAACGGCGATGACGGTAAAAAACTGTCCAAACGCCACGGTGCGGTGAGCGTGATGCAGTATCGTGACGATGGCTACCTGCCGGAAGCGCTGCTTAACTATCTGGTACGTCTGGGGTGGTCCCATGGCGATCAGGAGATCTTCACCCGCGAAGAGATGATCGAGTTCTTTTCGCTGGGGGCGGTCAGCAAATCCGCGAGTGCGTTCAACACCGACAAACTGCTGTGGCTGAACCATCACTACATCAATACGCTGCCGGCGGAATACGTGGCGACGCATCTGCAGTGGCACATCGAGCAGGAAAATATCGATACCCGTAATGGCCCACAGCTGGCCGAGCTGGTGAAACTGCTGGGCGAGCGTTGCAAAACGCTGAAAGAGATTGCTCAGAGCTGCCGCTACTTCTATGAAGAGTTCGCTGAGTTCGATGCCGATGCGGCGAAGAAACATCTGCGTCCGGTGGCGCGTCAGCCGCTGGAAGTGGTTCGCGACAAGCTGGCGGCGATCGGCGACTGGACAGCGGAGAACGTCCACCATGCAATTCAGGCAACCGCTGATGAGCTGGAAGTCGGCATGGGTAAAGTCGGCATGCCGCTGCGCGTGGCGGTTACCGGGGCAGGGCAGTCTCCTGCGCTTGACGTCACCGTCCACGCTATCGGTAAATCGCGTAGCGTGGAGCGTATCAATAAAGCGCTGGCTTTTATCGCTGAACGTGAAGGTCAGGCGTCCTGATTGGGACGTGGATGAAACAACGGCAGGGTTACCCCTGCCGTTTTTTTTGTCTGTTACACCGGGCTGGCGATGCCGAGGCGGGCAAGAAAGCCGCTAATCCCTTCCCGGGCCAGCAGATCGCGAAGCTGCAGCCGTTCGGCCGGGGTCATCAGCTGCAGGGTTTCTGTGATTTGCCGCCAGACCACGTCTGCCTCATTGACCAGATAAGCACCGGGCGATTCCGCCAGATGATTGTCGGTAAACAGGTGTCGCCTGGCAGGCGCGTTGGTCAGAAATTCGAGCACCGGTTTGTCGATGACCACCAGTCGCGCGCGTCCTCCTTTGACGCCGGGTATCGCTTCCGTGCGCCATTTTTGCTGGCGAACCCAGCGATTGATCGTTTGTCTGGCCAGTCCCAGGCAGTCGGCGAGCTCTGCGGGTGTCATTTTATCTTTCAGTTTCATCATGCTTTACCGATCGCGGATCCCTAACCGAAGCAGTAACCCGGTGATCCCTTCGCGCAGCAACAGCGACATCAGCTGCTTCTGCTCGCTGGGAGTGAGCTCTTTGCTAAGGGTCAGCAGCAGCGATTCCAGATCGCTGTCGTGGGTAGAATAGGCGCCTGGTGTCTCTGCCACGCGCTGAGCGCTGCGGATAAACTCCCTGACTTGCTCATTGACATGGACCAGCCGCGCTTTGCCACCCTGGACGCCAGGCCGCGGAGAGGTTTGCCAGCCTTCTTTCCGCACCCATTTATTGATGGTTTGCCGACTATAGCCGGTCAGGTGGGCGATTTCTTCAGGTGTCATTCGTTCCTTGAGCATACTATTTCCTGAGTAAATGTATGGGAATTAGCTGCACATGTTATAGCATCCTTTTACGTGAAAAAGTGACCTGTTTAACTTCTGGCTGCGATAAGGCTCGCAATGTCAGCAAGTTGCCTGCTTTTTCAGCGATTGAATTGCGAAGGATAATTTTGCCGTTGACACCTGAGCGAGGAATTCATATTATGCCGCCCGTCAACACGACACGCTTTACGTTACGGGGCTATAGCTCAGCTGGGAGAGCGCTTGCATGGCATGCAAGAGGTCAGCGGTTCGATCCCGCTTAGCTCCACCAAATTCTGCACCCAGCAGATTTGGTTCGTAAAGAGGTCCTGTGGGGCTATAGCTCAGCTGGGAGAGCGCTTGCATGGCATGCAAGAGGTCAGCGGTTCGATCCCGCTTAGCTCCACCAAAATTCAGAACCCTCGCCTCGGCGGGGGTTTTTGTTTTTAGCTGTTTTCATGTAAAGCACTTTCTGGTTAAGTCAGTTAATCTCCAGCTATTAAAATCGAAAGTAATTTCAGACTTTTTCCTGATAATTCACCTTGCCTGCCCTAAATAAGCAACATAACATTTCCCCCATTAAACGTAATGAGGTTGCCGGAGTTTTAATTAACAATAATGCTTGATAAAATTAACATTAATATCAAAAAAACTCTGTTGGCCTTTCTCGTCAGTTTAGTCGCTATTCCGCTGGCTCGTTTTATTTCACCGCAAACGGTTATTGATGGCAATCTTATTTATATTGCCTGGCTACCAATCAGCGTGATGTTTTCTGTTATTTTTATCTTTGGCCGCTATGCGATCGCACCATTAATTCTCGCGTTTGCCATTACCAATAGCTTTCTCATTGAATTAACGCTGTCACAGGCGCTTATTCTGCTCTTTTGTCAGCTGTTTGCTGTGTTTGTCTCCTGCGCTGTTTTACGCCTGATGGTGGGCAAGCGCTGGCGGTGTGGCCCCACGGCGAAACATATGGGGGCGCGGATCTTCTGGGGCGGCTTCTTCGCGCCGGTGCTGTTGAAAATCACCATGTACCTTGCCGGGCAATATTTTGCGTTTCCATTATCTATTACCAGTTACTTTGGTAGTATGCCGTTGATTTATACCGTAATAGATATCCAAAGTTTAATCAGCGCGGCATTAATTTTTACGACGTTTCTTTATTATCCAATGCGGATGATTATCAGTCCGCACTATGCCCGACGTTTCTGGCGTCAGGAATGTTTACCATGGCTGGCACCCAAACATCGTTCTTTTACCCTATATTGGTTTATCTCGCTGGCGCTTTTATTAACTTTACTGTGTGCGCCGTATCAGTCTGAATTTATTGCCGGTTATTTAGTTCCGGTGATATTTATTGTCTACTTTATCGGGATTAGCCGGATTGGTCATGCGCTGCTGCGTATTTCATGGTCTGTCTCAGCCTTTTTGCTGGTGGTGTATAATAAAAACTTTCTCCAGGGCGTCCAGAGCGAGTATTCATTATCCTTTGTGCTGTCAGTCCTGATCTCCTTCACTATCTGTTTGTTTTATATGGCAGACACCTATGCCCGCAGCGATCGCAATAAACGCCGCTGGCGTAGCCAGGCGGAAGAGGATCCGCTGACGGGCTTACCTAATCTGCGCGCGCTGGTGAGCCATTTACAGAGCAGTCCTCTGCAGGCTATCTGCAGCTTGCGTATCGATAATCTCGATTTTCTTAGCCGACATTATGGGCTAATGATGGGCGTGGACTGTAAACGGCAAATCATCCGGGCGCTTCAGCCGCTGTTGGGGGCAACGGATAAAGTCTTCCAGGTTCCCGGCAGCGAATTGATCCTCGTGCTTGACGGGCCGGACCCTGCGGCGCGGCTAAACCATATGGTCGCCATCCTCAACCACAAAAAGTTCAGCTGGCATAATCAGCCGCTGGATCTTGAGTTTGGCGCGGCATGGAGCCGTGATGACGGTCAGGGTGAGACGCTGCACCAGATGCTGGGCCAGCTCAGCTGGCTTTCCGAACAGGCGGGCAGTGAACGCCGGGTACTGGCGTTGGATGAGGAGCAGGAGCTGGTGGTGGATCAAACCACCGAGCAGGTACGCCTCCTGATGCGCGTCAAGCAGGTTCTCAAAGAGCGGGCGCTGGTGCTCTATGCGCAACCGATTCAAAACGCGGAGGGGGAGGGCTATCATGAGATCCTCACGCGCATGCGCTGTGGTGACGGCGTCATTATGCCGGATCAGTTTATTCCGCTGATTGTGCAGTTTAACCTCAGCCAGCGTTTTGACATGCTGGTGCTGGAGACCCTGTTCAGTTCGCTCCATCAGCATCCCGGCCAGCGGTTCTCGGTCAATCTGCTGCCTTCAACCCTGATGCAAAAAGACAGCGCGGCGCAGATTATCGCGCTGTTTCAACGCTATCGCATTTCGCCAGATCTTATCACCATTGAGGTGACCGAAGAGCAGGCCTTCTCCAATGCCGACACCAGCCAGCAAAATCTCGACGCGCTGCGCGCGTTTGGCTGCGCCATCGCCATTGATGACTTTGGCACCGGTTATGCGAACTATGAACGACTGAAGCATCTGCAGGCCGATATCATTAAGATTGACGGCTGCTTCGTCCGCGACATTCTGACGGACCCGCTGGATGCCATTATGGTGAAATCGATTGTCGAAATGGCGCGGGCGAAACAGATGAGCGTGGTGGCGGAATATGTCGAAAGCGAACCGCAAAAAGCGCGCTTGCTGGAACTGGGCGTGAATTATCTCCAGGGTTACCTGGTCGGTAAGCCTCAGCCGTTGGGCGAATGACGGGTAAAAAAAAGCCGGGCATTGCCCGGCTCAGATGATAGGCGCCTGTTACAGAACCAGTGCCGCAATCGAAGCGGACAGCACGCTAACCAGCGTGGAGCCGTAGACCAGCTTCAGACCGAAGCGAGAAACCACGTTACCCTGTTCTTCGTTCAAGCCTTTGATCGCCCCGGCGATGATGCCGATAGATGAGAAGTTGGCGAAGGAGACCAGGAAGATAGAGATAATGCCTTCCGCACGCGGAGAGAGCGTCGAGGCGATTTTCTGCAGATCCATCATGGCGACGAATTCGTTGGAGACCAGCTTGGTGGCCATAATACTGCCCACCTGCAGCGCTTCGCTTGCCGGCACACCCATCACCCAGGCAACCGGGTAGAAGATATAGCCGAGGATCCCCTGGAAGGAGATGCTGTAGCCGAACCAGCCGGTCACGGTGGCGAACAGGGCGTTCAGGGCCGAGATCAGCGCGATGAAGCCGATCAGCATCGCCGCCACGATAATCGCGACTTTAAAGCCCGCCAGAATGTACTCGCCCAGCATTTCGAAGAAGCTCTGGCCTTCGTGCAGATTCGACATCTGCAGATTTTCTTCGCTCTCTTCCACGCGGTACGGGTTAATCAATGACAGAACGATAAAGGTGCTGAACATGTTGAGCACCAGCGCCGCGACGACATACTTCGGCTGCAGCATGGTCATGTACGCGCCTACGATCGACATCGACACGGTGGACATCGCCGTCGCCGCCATGGTGTACATGCGGTTGCGCGACATTTTGCCGAGAATATCTTTATAGGCGATAAAGTTTTCCGACTGACCGAGGATCAGCGAGCTCACGGCGTTGAAGGATTCCAGCTTGCCCATGCCGTTGATTTTCGACAGAACGGTACCGATGGCACGGATGACAATCGGCAGAATACGAATATGCTGCAAAATACCGATCAACGCGGAAATGAAGACGATAGGGCACAGAACCTTAAGGAAGAAGAAGGCCAGACCTTTATCGTTCATGCTGCCGAACACGAAGTTTGTCCCTTCGTTGGCAAACCCGAGAAGCTTTTCAAACATCTCAGAGAAGCCTTTCACAAAACCCAGACCAATATCGGAGTTCAGGAAGAACCAGGCCAGCAGGACTTCGATGACAAGCAGTTGAACAACATAACGAATACGGATCTTTTTACGGTCGTGACTGACCAACAGGGCCAGTATAGCCACCACAACGATCGCGAGGACAAAATGCAAGACGCGGTCCATAGTTGCTCCAAATATGAGGCAGGTTAAATTTCCGTGCACATTCTATGCAACGGCTTTAAAGAAAACGAGATCAATTGCACACTATTGCAAGGAACTGTGACCAATGGCAAAAATAGTGATCAAACATCCACTTTTGTTATGTTACGTAAAGGTTTTAAAAGTTGCATTCTTGTACTACTCTTAGTACTGGGCACGCTCTCGTGTTCTAACGCCCGTTTTTCATTTCCGGCCAGCTATTGTTCCCGCCTATCACAGCAATCATTATCTCCATTTTAAATGAACTTGATAATCATTCGCATTTTGATAGCATGAAACATAGCAAAGGCTATATTTCCAGAGGCAGAAGATGACTAGCAGTCGCGTTGAGAATAGCAGTAGTCGCGCCGCGCGCAAGGTGAAGCTCGCCCTCATGGGGCCCGCTTTCGTCGCTGCCATTGGCTATATCGACCCCGGTAATTTCGCCACTAACATTCAGGCTGGCGCCAGCTTTGGCTATCAGCTGCTGTGGGTCGTGGTATGGGCCAACCTGATGGCGATGCTGATCCAGGTGCTCTCTGCCAAACTGGGCATTGCCACCGGCAAAAATCTGGCCGAGCAGATCCGTGACCATTACCCGCGCCCGGTGGTGTGGTTCTATTGGGTGCAGGCGGAAATCATTGCGATGGCCACCGACCTGGCTGAATTTATCGGCGCCGCGATTGGCTTTAAGCTGGTACTGGGCGTGTCGCTTCTGCAGGGGGCGGTGCTGACCGGGGTGGCGACCTTCCTGATCCTGATGCTGCAGCGGCGCGGGCAAAAGCCGCTGGAGAAGGTGATCGGCGGGCTGCTGTTGTTTGTCGCTGTGGCCTATGTCGTGGAGTTGATCTTTTCTCAGCCCGCGCTGGCCCCCCTGACAAAAGGGCTGGTGATCCCTACGCTGCCCAACGGCGAGGCGGTATTCTTAGCCGCCGGGGTACTGGGGGCGACCATTATGCCGCACGTTATCTACTTACATTCCTCGCTTACCCAGCATCTGCACGGCGGTACGCGGAAAGAACGCTATAACGCGACCCGCTGGGATGTGGCGATCGCCATGACCATTGCCGGGTTTGTCAACCTGGCGATGATGGCGACCGCCGCGGCGGCATTCCATTTCAACGGCCATACCGGCGTCGCCGATCTCGATCAGGCTTACAGAACGCTGGAGCCACTGCTGAGCCACGCGGCGGCGACCATCTTTGGTCTGAGCCTGGTCGCTGCAGGTTTATCATCGACGGTAGTGGGTACCCTGGCAGGGCAGGTCGTCATGCAGGGGTTTATCCGCTTTCATATTCCGCTGTGGTTTCGCCGGGCGGTCACCATGCTGCCGTCGTTTGTGGTGATCCTGCTGGGGCTGGATCCTACGCGTATCCTGGTGATGAGTCAGGTGCTGCTGAGCTTTGGTATTGCGCTTGCTCTGGTGCCGCTGCTGATATTTACCAGCAATGCGCAACTGATGGGCGACCTGGTGAATACCCGCTGGGTGAGAGTCACTGGCTGGGTGATTGTCGCCATTGTGGTGAGTCTGAACGGCTGGTTAATTGTGGGATCGCTGCTCGGCGTGGCGTAGTTCTTGACCCGCGCTGGTTAAAGCAAAGGGGAGCCAATGGGCTCCCCTTTTCGTCTGTTAGTGATGACCATGGCCATGGCCACGTCCGCCCGGGCCTCGTCCCCAGCCGCCGCGGTGGTCGTCGCGGTCGCTCCAGCCAGCACGATAGCCGCGCTCCCAGGCTTTATTTTTACCCTTGTCCCAGCCGCGGTGCCAGCCGTTGTCATGTCGATGCCAACGGTTATCACGCCATTCATAGTGACGACGCCAGTAATCACGGTCGCGCCAGCCGCCACCGTCCCAGTAGTTACCGTAATTGTCACGATCGCCTATTTGTAATTTTACCGATGGCAGCAGGGTGATTTCACCAGCGTTAGCGACTAGTGGCGCTGCGGCCAGCAGTACTGCTGCCAGAATCAGTGACCTGAACATACTCTTCTCCTTCACGATCGGGGCCGTAAGCGGCCTGTTAACCTGATATTACGGGCCGGTAAAGACCCGCCGCATCGGACGAACTCCGAAAGCGCAGAAAAGAGCACTTTTTGCTAAAGTAACATTTGCTTTACAGCGCAAGGATGGCGTCGATGGCCGCGCACTCTTCGGTGCTGAAATGGCGATTCTGCAGCATGCCGACGGCATCATCCAGCTGCGTGGTTTTGCTGGCGCCGATCAGCACGGAGGTCACTTTCTCCTCGCGCAGAACCCAGGCCAGCGCCATCTGCGACAGCTTCTGCCCGCGCTCTTCCGCTATCGTATTTAGCTGACGAATTTTTTCTAATCGCGCGGCGGTCAGTTGCTCCGGCTGCAGAAAACGACTGCTGCTGGCGGCGCGAGAGTCGGCCGGGATACCGTTCAGATAGCGATCGGTAAGCTGTCCGCCCGCCAGCGGTGAAAACGCTATACTTCCCACCCCTTCCGTCTGCAGAAAATCCAGCAGCCCCTCTTCCGCACTGCGTTCGAACATCGAATAGCGGGGCTGGTGAATGACGCAGGGCGTACCGAGGTCGTTAAGGATCTTCACCGCCTCCTGCGCCTGGGCCAGCGGATAGTTGGAGATCCCGACGTACAGCGCTTTACCCTGACGGACAAGATGATCGAGCGCACGCATTGTTTCCATCAGTGGGGTCTGCGGGTCCGGGCGGTGATGATAAAAAATATCGACATACTCCAGCCCCATGCGCTGCAGGCTCTGGTTAAGACTGGCCACCAGATATTTGCGTGAGCCCCAGTCGCCGTACGGGCCGTCCCACATGGTGTAGCCCGCTTTGGTGGAGATGATCAACTCATCGCGATAGGGCTGGAGCGCCTCTTTCAGAATGCGGCCAAAATTGCTCTCTGCTGAACCCGGCGGCGGCCCATAGTTGTTGGCGAGGTCGAAATGAGTTATGCCAAGGTCAAACGCGTGCAGGAGCATCTGCCGGCTGATCTCCACGCGCGTTTCGTCGCCAAAGTTGTGCCACAGGCCGAGAGAAATCGCCGGGAGCTGAAGGCCGCTGCGACCGCAGCGACGATATTCCATCGTTTGATATCGCGTGGTGCTTGCCTGGTAAACCATTCTTCCTCCGCAGATAAAACAGGGTGTGTATGCGTTTACACTAATCAATGTTTTGCGTGGAGTACACCGCTTTTTGGGCGTAACTATTGCTTTACACCGGCTTTATCGTCCCCCTTCTGGACAGGCGGATCGCTTATTCAATACTCAAATTACACCTGCACCAAAATGAGGATAATGGACATGCAACCGACCTACACTATTGGGGATTATCTGCTGGATCGCCTCGTTGACTGCGGTATTGACCGCTTGTTCGGCGTACCAGGGGATTACAACTTACAGTTTCTCGATCGCGTCATCGCGCACAGCGCATTAGGCTGGGTCGGCTGCGCCAACGAGCTGAATGCGGCCTATGCCGCTGACGGATATGCGCGCATCAAAGGGGCCGGTGCGCTGCTGACCACCTACGGCGTCGGCGAACTGAGCGCGCTGAACGGCATTGCGGGTAGCTATGCGGAACATATTCCGGTATTGCATATCGTCGGCGCGCCCTCTACCGGCGCTCAGCAGCGTGGCGAACTGCTGCACCATACCCTCGGCGATGGCGATTTTCGCCATTTCGCCCGCATGAGCGAGCAGATCACCTGCAGCCAGGCGCTGCTGACCGCCGGCAACGCCTGCCATGAGATCGACCGTGTCCTGCGCGATATGCTGACGCATCATCGGCCCGGCTATCTGATGCTGCCGGCCGATGTCGCCAGAGCAGCAGCGATTGCCCCAGCCCAGCGCTTACTGGTGGAGCCCGCTCCGGCGGATGAAAACCAGCTCGCCGGGTTCCGCGAACATGCCAGCCGCCTGCTGCGGGGCAGCCGACGCATTTCTCTGCTGGCGGATTTCCTGGCGCAACGCTATGGTCTGCAGAACACGCTCCGGGAGTGGGTGGCGAAAACCCCCATCGCTCACGCCACCATGCTAATGGGCAAGGGGTTGTTCGATGAGCAGCTGAGCGGGTTTGTCGGGACCTATAGCGGGATCGCCAGCGCCCCGCAGACCCGGGAGGCGATTGAAAACGCCGACACCATCATCTGCATTGGTACGCGCTTCACCGACACTATCACCGCGGGATTCACCCAGCATCTGGCGCGGGAGAAGACCATTGAGATCCAGCCCTTCGCCGTCAGGGTGGGCGACCACTGGTTCAGCGGCGTGCCGATGGATCAAGCTCTGGCTGCATTAATGACGCTTTCCGCCCCGCTGGCGGCGGAGTGGGCGGCGCCTCAGGTCGTGGCGCCGGAAGTGGAAGAGGAGGGCGAAGGCGAGTTAACCCAGAAGAATTTCTGGTCGACAGTGCAGGATGCGCTGCGCCCCGGCGATATTATCCTCGCCGATCAGGGGACGGCGGCGTTTGGCATCGCGGCGCTTAAGCTCCCCTCTGAGGCATCGCTGATCGTCCAGCCGCTGTGGGGATCGATTGGTTTTACCCTCCCGGCGGCCTATGGCGCGCAAACCGCGGCGGCAGAGCGGCGGGTGGTGCTGATTGTCGGCGATGGCGCTGCCCAACTCACGATTCAGGAGATGGGCTCTATGCTTCGCGATAAGCAAAAACCGCTTATTCTGTTGCTGAATAACGAAGGGTATACCGTGGAGCGGGCGATTCATGGCCCTGAGCAGCGCTACAATGACATCGCCCTGTGGGACTGGCAGCGGCTGCCGGAAGCTTTCGCCCCGGACGTTGTTTCTCGCTGCTGGCGGGTCACGCACACGGCTGAGCTACGGGAAGCGATGGCGGAAAGCATCACCTCCGATACCCTTACCCTGGTCGAAGTGATGCTACCGAAAATGGATATCCCCGATTTCCTGCGTGCGGTGACGCAGGCGCTGGAGGAACGAAACAGCCGCGTTTAGTCGGTATGTCGTTTGGCAATCATCAACGGCCTCCCGGCCAGCAGCAGCCAGGCCGGGAGCATCACAATGCACAGCAGCGGTAGCAGCGTCGTATCCGGGACCACCACGGCGGCCATAAACAGGCTAAGCCAGCCGTCGCGGGTGACGACCAGCACCATGCCGAGGATCGCGCAGGAGACGGTGATCGCCGCTGGCACGGCATCCACGTGGGCATGCAGCATCAGCCCCAGCGCCACCCCGACGAAGACCGCCGGGAAAATCCGCCCACCGCGGAAACCGCTGGCGGAGGCGAGCACCAGGGCAGCCAGTTTGACCAGCGCGATGAGCAGAAAATCCGCGGCGGTTAGCGTCTGGCTGAAAGCCAGCTGCTGCATCTCATCCAGCCCCTTAAACAGCGTTAAGGGCCCGCCAATAGTCCCCAGGATCCCCAGCAGCAGCCCGCCGATGCCCAGCGTCAGGATGGGATGTCTCAGGCGATGCATCAGGGCGTGCAGGCGCGGCAGACACCAGACGGCCACCATGCCGACGGCGATAGCAATCAGAGCGACGATCATGCCGCTGATGATATCGACGAAGTGCATCTGGCCATAATGGGGGATCGGCAGCGTGAAATGTGGGTGGAAAAACAGCCCGGTCGTCAGCGCGCCCGCGGCGGCGGCAAGCAGCGGCGCAAAAAGACGATCCCACAGCGGCGACTCGTTGCTGCTGTTGAGGGTTTGCGAAAAAATCAGCGCGGCGGCCACCGGGGTGCCGAAGAGGGCGCCGATGGTGCCTGAGGCCGCGAGGATGGTCCAGTCCAGCGAGCTGACGCGCGGAAACAGCCGTGAACCGACGGCGACGGCCAGCGCAATATTCACCACCATAATCGGATGCTCCGGGCCGAGACTGACGCCGCCGGCAAGGCCGAGGATCAGCGCGGCCAGCAGCCCGGGCAGCGCGCCGGTGGCAATGGGGGCGCCAATGAGCGATTCGGTCGCCGGATCCGGCCCGGCGTGTCCCGGGCTGTAGCGGACGACCAGGCCCACGGCGATCCCTGTCGCCGTGAGCATGGCGATAATCCATAGCGGGCTGTCAGCGCTGATCCCCAACTGGGTGGGCAGATTGCTCCACAGCACGCGCTGTAGCAGCGCGGCAACCTTCATCGCGCCGATCAGGATCAGACTGCAGGCGATACCTATCAGGATGGCCGGCACCGACAGGATCAGCATTGTTCTGGCGCGAGGATGGAGCATGAAAATGTCCTTGTCAAAGTTCTGAAGCACTACTTTGCCTTCGTCGGTAGGGGCCGTCGATGCAAATGGTGCTGAAACGATAAAGTTAAGGCGGCGTCTGATTCCCGCGGCGTCGTTTACCGACTACCTTGCATAGATTACAAACTAAATGTGACCTGTGTCGCTAAACAAGGGGCGTCTGCGCGTTGGACGTTGTTGTTAAGCCGCCATGAATTTACAGTGTGCCAAAAGAATTATTTTGACTTTAGCGGAGCCGTAACGGAATGACAAAATTTGCTTTAGTAGGAGATGTCGGGGGGACCAACGCCCGCCTGGCGCTATGTGATCTGGCGAGCGGAGAGATCTCTCGTGCTAAGACCTATTCCGGGCTCGATTATCCCAGTCTGGAGGCGGTGGTGCGCGTCTATCTGGAGGAGCACCAGGTGACCGTCAACGAAGGCTGTATCGCCATTGCCTGCCCGATCACCGGCGACTGGGTAGCGATGACCAACCATACCTGGGCCTTCTCCATCGCTGAAATGAAGCGCAACCTTGGCTTTGCCCATCTGGAGATAATTAACGATTTTACCGCCGTTTCCATGGCCATCCCGATGCTGAAAGCCGAGCACCTCATTCAGTTTGGCGGCAGCGCTCCGGTAGCGGGCAAACCGATCGCCGTTTATGGCGCCGGAACCGGGCTTGGCGTGGCGCATCTGGTGCACGTTGACAAGCGCTGGGTCAGCCTGCCGGGCGAAGGCGGTCATGTCGATTTTGCGCCGAACAGCGAAGAAGAGGGGATTATTCTGGAAGAGCTGCGCGCCGAGCTGGGGCATGTTTCCGCAGAACGCGTGCTCTCGGGTCCCGGACTGGTCAATTTGTACCGCGCGATTGTGAAGTCTGATGGCCGCCTGCCGGAAAACCTGCAGCCACGCGAGGTCACCGAGCGAGCGCTGGCGGACAGTTGTACCGACTGTCGCCGGGCGCTATCGCTGTTCTGCGTCATTATGGGCCGCTTCGGCGGAAACCTGGCGCTGACTCTCGGGACCTTTGGCGGCGTGTATATCGCCGGGGGCATCGTGCCGCGCTTCCTGGAGTTCTTTAAAGCCTCCGGCTTCCGCGGCGGTTTTGAAGACAAAGGCCGTTTCAAAGCTTATGTTCAGGATATTCCGGTTTACCTGATCGTGCATGAAAACCCGGGCCTGCTGGGCTCTGGCGCGCATCTGCGTCAGACGCTGGGCCAGGTGTTATAAGCGCATCCCTCCCGGGCTACCGTCGTAGCCCGGATGGCGGGACTTCCCGCCTCTACAGATTCATCAGCTGGCGAAACTCTTTCACTTTACTGCGGCTCACCGGCACCTGAAATTCAAGGTCGCGCAGGCGCAGCACATAGGTATTGTTAAACCACGGCTCAATTTCGCGGATCTTGCTGAGATTCACGCAGTACGAGCGGTGGCAGCGAAAGAAATGTGCGGTGGGCAGTTTGCTGCAGAATTCGGTGATGTTCATTGGCATGACGAATGACTCCCGGCGGGTATAGACGAACGTCATCTTTTCATGCGCCTCGGCATAATAAATATCATGAATGCTGGTGACGATTATTCGTTCATCTTTTATCAGATTGATGGTGTCGTTTTCTCGTGGCGCCGCGCTGGTCGCTCCCGCAGCGACGTTATTTTGCTGCTGCCAGGCGGCGGTTAGCTTTTGTAGCATATTGATGATGCGTGACTCCTGGTAGGGCTTCAGGATGTAGTCAAACGCCTCCAGCTCAAAGGCTTCCACGGCGTGCTCTTTCCACGCGGTGATAAAAACGATAAAAGGCTTATGGGCAAACTGGCTGATGTTTTGCGCCAGCAAAACCCCGTCCAGCGACGGAATATTGATATCGAGAAAAATGGCATCGACCTTGTTGTGCTGGAGAAACTTCAGCACGTCCAGGCCATCGTCAAAGCTGCCGACGATCTCCATCTGGCTGTGGGTGTTGATAAGCCAGGAGAGCTCCTGCTGAGCCAGAAACTCATCTTCCACAATAATAACTTTCATCTTTTCTCCGCTCATGACAACAGAGACTCCGTCAGCGCCTGCGGCGTGTGTTGATTGGGGACATAAAAGGCGATTTCTGTTCCTGGCGTCAGGGTGCGGATATGCAACCCCTCGCCGTAGAGGAGCTTCACCCGGTGATGAACGTTAAGCAGGCCGATTTTATTTCCCGGCATTTCGTCGGCTTCCACGCGAGCGACCACGGCGGGATCGATGCCGTTGCCGGTGTCGCGAACGCTGATGCGAACCCGATTGCCGCACTCGTTAATGCCGATCGTCACCACCCCCTTGCCTTTACAGGGCTGGATACCATGAACGATGGCATTCTCCACCAGCGGCTGGATAAGCAGGCTCGGGATCACGCAGCTGACGTCGTCGTCAATATCATAGATGACCGTCAGCTTGTCGCCGAATCGCGCCTGTTCAATGGCGATATAATCTTTGATCTGATACAGCTCTCGTTTGATATCAATCTGCTCATCGTCTTTTAATTCGATGTTATAGCGCAGGTAGCGTGACAGATTAAAAATGAGCTGGCGCGCGGTGTCCGGATTAAGGCGAATCGAGGAGGAGATCGCGTTCAGGGCATTGAATAAAAAATGCGGGTTAATTTTGCTTTGCAGGGCGCGCAGCTCCGCTTTGTTGGCCATCTCGCGCAGCTGTTCGGCGCGGGAGACTTCCAGCTGGGTGGAGATTATTTGCGACAGGCCAATCGCCATCTCCTGCAGCGTCGAAGTGATGCGATGGGCGTGGCAGTAATAAATTTTTAGCGTGCCGGTCACCACCCCTTTTTCCCACAGCGGGATCACCATCAAGGAGTGGATCTCCGGCGTGCGGTGGGCTTCATCATTGTTTTTTATAATGATTTTCCCATAACGAATCGCCTGCCGGGTGGTAGGGCTGATGACATCGTCGTGGTGTTGATAGTTGGCCTCCCCCACGCCCACGTAGGCCAGCACATGCTCGGTATTGGTGATCGCCACCGCGTCAGCGGTAATGTCACGGCGGATAATCTCGCATACCTGGCGCAGAGAATCGCTGTTAACGTGACGAAACAGCGGCAGGGTTTTGTTAGCGATATCGAGCGCCAGTTTTGCCTGCCGCGCCGCGCTGGCCTCCTTTTCCCCTTCCACGCTCTGCACCAGCAGCACGATAAAACCGATGCAGACGCTGCCGAGGATCATCGGGATACCAATTTTAGAGACGATATCCAGGCCGAGGCTCAGGGAAGGCGCCCAGACCACCACCAGGATCATGGTCAGGGTCTCACACACCATGCCGGCCAGAATGCCGATTTTCCACCGTTGATCGCGGGCCACTTTACGGTTAATCAATCCTGACAGCAGGCCTGCGACAATGCTGGTGATAAAGCAGGGCACGGCGGTGACGCCATCGATATCAATCAGGTAGCGGTGTACGCCGGCAATTACCCCGACAATTGCCCCTACCCACGGACCAAACAGGATCCCGCCGGACATGACGGCGATAATGCGTACGTTTACCAGCGAGCCTTCCACCGGAACGCCGGACCAGGTGCTGAACAGGGCGAACAGCGAGAAAATGGCGGTCACGGCCAGCAGCTCTTTCGGCGTATGGGCCGACTTATGCAACAGTTCGCGGAACAGGCGCAGGCGAATGAGGAAAAACAGGCAAATAAGCATCAGGGCCGCACGATCATAGACCGCCAGCATCATCGTAAAAATTTCGTGCATGGGTGTGCCGCGTCAGTGGCCAGAAAAGAACATGATAAAAAACCTGACGGCAGAAGACCAGCCGCAGAAATATAATGAGGAAAAGGCATACTTTTTAAAGGGGATTGATGGGGGGCCACCGCGAGAGCGGCAGCCCTGGCTTTTAACGATAAAATTCTGTGTTAAGAAAGATATCAATGTGTTACCACTCTTTGTACAACTCTGGACTATTCCGGCGATGAACTGCCGTATTTAGCGCCGTCGATACCCGTTTTATATGCCAGGGAATATTTTTTACCGGCCCTCTCGACAACATGTTTTTTTTCAGGTTATTTTCTAAACGAGCCGCAACAGCGGCAGCGTCGCTCGGACGGTCCGGGCGCTAACGTTAATCAGAGGAACCTATGGCTGAATCCAGTCCTGAACGCCGTTTTACGCGTATCGATCGTCTCCCCCCGTACGTTTTTAATATTACTGCTGAACTGAAAATGGCTGCGCGCCGGCGCGGCGAGGATATTATTGATTTCAGTATGGGCAATCCCGATGGCGCGACGCCGCCGCATATCGTGGAAAAACTTTGCACCGTTGCCCAACGGCCTGATACCCATGGTTACTCTACCTCGCGGGGGATCCCGCGCCTGCGTCGCGCCATTTCACGCTGGTATGAAGAACGCTATAACGTTGACATCGATCCGGAATCGGAAGCGATCGTCACCATTGGTTCGAAAGAGGGGCTGGCGCACCTGATGCTGGCGACCCTGGATCATGGCGACACGGTGCTGGTGCCAAACCCCAGCTATCCGATTCACATCTATGGCGCGGTGATTGCCGGGGCGCAGGTGCGCTCGGTGCCGCTGGTGGAAGGGGTGGATTTCTTTAACGAGCTGGAACGCGCCATCCGCGAGAGTTACCCGAAGCCGAAGATGATGATCCTTGGTTTTCCCTCGAATCCAACGGCGCAGTGTGTGGAGCTGGACTTCTTTGAAAAGGTCGTCGCCCTGGCGAAGCAGTATGACATCCTGGTCGTCCACGATCTGGCCTATGCCGATATCGTGTATGACGGCTGGAAAGCGCCCTCCATCATGCAGGTGCCCGGCGCGCGCGATGTCGCCGTCGAGTTCTTTACCCTGTCGAAAAGCTATAACATGGCCGGCTGGCGCATTGGCTTTATGGTCGGCAATAAGACCCTGGTGAATGCCCTCGCTCGCATCAAAAGCTATCACGACTATGGCACGTTTACGCCGCTGCAGGTGGCGGCGATCGCTGCCCTTGAGGGCGATCAGCAGTGCGTGCGTGAAATTGCCGAACAATATAAGCGCCGTCGCGATGTGCTGGTGAAAGGGCTCCACGAAGCCGGCTGGATGGTGGAATGTCCGAAAGCGTCCATGTACGTCTGGGCAAAAATACCGGAACCTTACGCTGCCATGGGCTCGCTGGAGTTTGCGAAAAAGTTGCTTAATGAAGCGAAGGTCTGCGTCTCGCCGGGGATAGGCTTTGGCGACTATGGCGATACTCACGTCCGCTTCGCGCTGATCGAAAACCGGGACCGTACGCGCCAGGCGATCCGTGGCATCAAGGCGATGTTCCGCGCCGATGGCTTGCTGCCCGCCGCGAGCTAGCGCTTCGGCGAATACGCCATAACAAAAACGGGAGCCAGTGGGCTCCCGTTTTTTTTTGACACCGCTGCAGTCTAGATCATCAGGGCAAAAGTACCGGCCCAAACGATGACCATAAAAGAGAGGCCCATAAAGAAGTATTTCACGATTCATCACTCCACGCGCTTGTGCGACGTTCAAATGAATTAATTGTTCTGTTATTCCTGGGCTGTCGCAGGTGAAAAATCACGTTGCGGCAGCTCGCAATTCTGTGCGCTTTGTGCTCCAGATGGCGCTAATGTACGCCTAAAAAATGAGGGAAACAAGGGGCATTTTTTTATTAATTTTTAGTTACTTAGGAGTGTCGTGATTCGGCGACACATTAATTTCACCCGGTAATAAATTTCACGCCAGCGACGCTGTTAAAACGGATTTTGGCGATGGGCAAAATGGAGGACGGCCAGCGAGGGCGTGCGCAATTTCTTTGCTACGCGCCGCCGCCGATTTAATGCTGGTCAGAGGCGCGCGGCCGCCACTCGGCCGGGTAGTGAGCCGGGATAAAGCGCAGTGTGAGCGCCATGAGTAGCAGGACGCAGAGCGCATGCCAGGACCAGTCAAGCGTGTAGTTCCCGCTCAGGCTACGCAACAGGCCGGAAAGCCAGGGGGAGAGGCCTGCGATGATAAATCCGATACCCTGCATAAACGCCACCAGCCGGCCGGCTACCGCCGGTTGTCCAGCGTGATCCAGCGCCAGCACCAGGCACAGGGGAAAGGCGCCACCCAGACCCACTCCGCAGGCGATGGCCCACAGCGCTGGGACGTGCTGCGGCAGCCAGATGAAGCCGCAGAAGCCAATGAGCTGTAGCGTCAGCGCGAACAGCAGAAGCTGGCGTCGGTCATCCTGGCGAGCCAGCGCCGGGAGCAGCAGTGCCCCCGCGGTTTGCCCGACGGTCAGCAGCGCCAGCAGTGAGCCGCTGTACTGGGCGCTATCGCCAAGCTGGATATAGTAGGGCGGCAGCCAGGCGATCAGACTGGCGTAACCGGCATTGATCAGTCCGAAATAGAGTCCCAGCGTCCAGGCGCGGCGCTGGCCAATAATCGCGACCCGGGGGGAAGCGCTGGTCTGATGCGGTGCGCGAGGCAATTGCCGGCAAATCGCCAGCCAGCCGAGCAGGGCCAGCAGGGCAGGGAGCGCCCACCAGGCCAGCGCCTGGTGCCAGACCGTACTGCGTGACGCCAGCCATGGCGTGAACGCAGCGCCTAACCCGCCGCCGCCCATCAGCGCCGCCGACCATAGTCCCATCACCAGCGGCGTACGCCGGGCGAACAGACGCTTTATCACCGCCGGGATGGCGGCCTGGATAATGCCGATGCCAATTCCCCCCGCAAGGGCGCTGCTGAGCAGCAAACCGCTATGTGGGGCGCTTTCCCGCAGCAGGGCACCCGCCGCGATAATCAGCAGGCTCAGCGCAATGCTGCGGTTTTGACCAACAGTGCGATCGACCCAGCCGCCGGCCAGCGCCAGTACGCCCATCGCGATGACCGGCAGGGCGGTGAGGAGCGCGACCAGGGTATAGCTCATCCCGCTGGCGGCGCGGATATCCGGCAGCAAGGGACCTATCGAGGTGAGCAGCGGACGCATGTTTATCCCAATGAGTACCAGGACACACAGCGTCAGATTCTGTCGCAGCATGGGCGTCATGGTTGCTGTTCCGCCCAGCGCTGATAAAGTGCCGGCCCCTCCGGCTGCGGGCAGTGGTGGATTGGCAGCGTCTGCCGGGACAGCGGCTGCTGCAGCTGCTGATAAATCGCGGTGGTTGAGAGCTGAAAGGGTTCGCCATCCTGATTACTGTTGGCGAAAAATACTTCCCGCACGCCGGTTAAATAGAGTGCGCTCAGGCACATAGGACAAGGTTGCCCGCTGGCATAGATAACGCATTCGCGCAGCACCTCGCTTCCCAGTCTGGCGGCAAGATCGCGAACGGCGTTCAGTTCGGCATGCGCCGTTGGGTCACCGTTCAGATGAAAAGTATTGACGCCTTCGGCGACAATCTCATCATGCCGCACCAGAACGGCGCCGAAGGGGCGGCCACCGTCAGCAATGTTTTGGTTTGCCAGCGCTAATGCGCGCTGGAGATAGCGATCGTCAGCGGACATAGTCACTCCTGCATAAGATGATGTTGATGGTGAAAAACGCAGAGGATGGTAGGTAGAGAGTACGTATCTTGTTTCATAAGTTAAAAGACTTATTTATGATGAACCCTATTTGAATTGCTTATAGGTAAGCGGATGCTCCTGCGCCATCTTTCCTACTTTATCGCCGTGGCAGAACATCGTGGATTTACCCGCGCCGCCGCGGCGCTCCATGTCTCCCAGCCTGCGCTGTCACAGCAGATCCGCCAGCTGGAAGCGATGCTGGAGGTTCAGCTCTTTGACCGCTCTGGTCGTTATACCCGCCTGACCGATGCCGGAGAGATCTGGCTGGAGTGTGCCCGCCGCGTGTTACGCGATCTTGAGGAGGGGCGGCGCGCCCTGCACGACGCAGAAGATCTGCAGCGTGGTAAACTCCGCATCGCCATGACGCCGACCTTTACCACTTACATGCTGGGGCCGCTGGTGGAGGCGTACTATCGACGCTACCCCGGAGTGAAATTGCTTATCCAGGAGATGAACCAGGAGCGGATGGAAACGATGCTTCTGGAGGATGAACTGGATGTGGGAATTGCTTTTGACGAGAGCCTCTCGCGGGATATTGTGGTTCAGCCGCTGCTGACGGAAACCCTCGCGCTGGTGGTGAGCCGCGCGCATCCGCTGGCTCATGAGAGCCACCTGCAGCTACAGGCTCTCGACGCGCAGCCCCTGATCCTGCTGAGCAGCGAGTTTGCCACCCGGGAGCAGATCGACCGCTATTGTCGCCGCCATCGGCTTGAACCTGACGTGCGGATGGAGGCCAACTCCATCGGCGCCGTACTAACGGTTATTCGCGGCACGCCGCTTGCGACGCTGCTGCCAGCGGCGATCGCCGGACAGTATGATGACCTCGTGGCCATTGAGCTTAAGCCCGCGCTGCTGCAGCGCACGGCCTGTTTGCTGCAGCGCCAGGGCGCATGGCAGAGCGCTGCGGCGCGCGAATTCATTGTGCTGGCGCGGGAGATCGCGGTAACGCTTGAGCAGGAAAACGGCCAGGCCCTGTATGAGGACCTGCGTCACTTGCCGGCGAGCCTGGACTAACGATCGGCTTCGCTGAGGATATCGGCCTCATCGGGCAGGGTGTTCTCCCGGAGCATGCCCTCTTCTTTGAGCCTTTCCAGTACGTGATGAAAGAGCTGAGTCTTGTCTGGCTCGGCCATATTCTGTAATTTCTCATTAAATACGGTATGGGACTGGATAAGGTAATGGATAAATTCCAGCAATACCTCATTTTGCGGCAGGACGGTTAATTCCTGATGGATGTAACTGGTTTGTTCCAGCAGCGAATTTTTTGTCACGTCCATAGGCCGGGCGCTAATACTGTGAGCGTATATTTTCTCAATGGCCTGGCTGGTGATATAGATGCGGTTCAATGATATAGCAGAGTATTCGTCTTCATCCGGAATGAAATGACAATAGACAAACGGTTTGTCGGGCAGCATCATGCTGAGTCTGTTTTCGTAAAGAATATCATCAGGCGCCTCCAGTAGCGCCATTAAATTCCGACTGTGTGGGTGCCAGAGTCCGGATGCGGACACTTTTACGTTAAACTGCGTCACCGTATTTCCGCGTAATGTTTCCACAATCGGAATATCGCCATCAAGCCGCAGAATGCTGCGGATATGGGAGTGGGGTGACCAGAAAGTCTCCACTTCCTCGGCAGAGGCAAGCGGATTAAGCGCGGTGGTCACGTCTTTTTCCTGATGAGAAAGGACGGCTATTTTTAATGTTCCCCGCGTCGGATTAAGCTTCAGACAGAGATTGATCGCACCAATATCATGCCAGTGAAGAATGTCTTCAAGTTCGCAGTTTAATAATTTTTGCGCCCGCGCCAGAGAGCAATACTCCATTGGCGGTAAATTATTTAGCTTCCAGATATTCCGTTCTGTAATATTCATAAGAATTGTACGTCGATGAAAAAATAAATCGCCATGGTGAGCAAAAAGCATCGATGACAAGGATTTATTCTTCCCGCTGACTTCCTTTACCTGATTAACAAAACCCATTCACATTGAGAATAATATGTCGATAAGTTGGCTGTTTTTATTTTTTTGCTGCCGCGTATTTACTTTATCCCGTTATCTTATCATCTCTTATTCGTAGAGAAAAATAGTTTGCTCAATATAAGCATTTCTTTCTGGCAGGAATCTTTTTGCAGGAATGTTGAAGGCGAGCACGAGCGGAGTACGAAGAAAGGGACAGTCAATTGGCGACCTTCGTGGTCGGCAGGGGGGCAAACAGACGCCAGTCGCGTCTGTTTGGTGTAGCTGTTGTTATTGTGGCGTCGACAGAAAACGGTCACCCGGCTGCGCGATGGCATACCATGCCATCATCTCTGCGGTGCCCGGTTGGCCTTCGGCAGGCGCCCAGGCCATGGTGTCAACTTCGGCAAGCGGCTGATAAGCACCTTGCTTAACTTCAAAAACCATCCCGCCCGGGTCGAGCGAGAGCACCGTATGCCAGGTACCGGCTTCCATTTCCAGCGCCGTGCAGGTTTCACCCAGCACCACCCGGCGGGTGACTACGCCATTGTCATCAAAATTCAGTACCACAAAGCGGCCTTTCAGGGGCAGCAAAAGTTCGAAGGTATGTCTGTGCCGGTGCGGACGGATATAGGTGCCGGGTTCCATCGCAATGGCGAGGCGCTGTACCGGGTCGCTTAGTTCGGGATGAAAATTGCGATGGGCACGCAAGCGCGGGGCACTGGCTGCCGCTTCGCTCTGCTGCTGCATATCGCTGAGGGTGATCTGTTTCATATCAACGCCTGGCTCCTGTATCGTCCAGAGAAGGTTGCACTGGGGTAGTGGCTTGTGACTGTTTAAGCCAAGGGGCATTGTACGCGGAATGCGCGTTTTTGTCGGTTTATTGTCTGTGCGATTGACTGGGGCGCCCCTTCCTGTCCTGGCTAATCCACACGCGGATAATTTCGGCAAATTATGATGGCGAGAAGAATATGCCATGGCTGGCGTTTAGGTCATGGTGGGAAATAGCGGTCAACGTTTATATGGTGTCCCCTGCAGGAATCGAACCTGCAACTAGCCCTTAGGAGGGGCTCGTTATATCCATTTAACTAAGGGGACAAGGCGGTGCGAGTATAGCGTTTTTTGCCCGCCTGAGTAAGAGCCATACCGTCTGACTGCTTAAACCCTCGCCACTCACGGCGCTTTTTTTATGCCCGGTCGGCGTTTTTGGCTTTCTCCGCAGCCTGGGCGCGGGCTTCCGCTTTTCGCTTGCTGCTCATATCGTTACGGATCTGCGCATGGCTCAGCAGCGCGAAGATGAAGGTCCCGCCGCAGATATTTCCCGCCAGCGTCGGCAGGGCGAACGGCCAGATAAAGTCGCTCCAGGGCAGGCTTCCGTTAAACACCAGATAAAGGATCTCGACCGATCCCACCACGATATGAGTCGTATCCGCCAGGGCGATAAGCCAGGTCATGAGAATAATCACCACGATCTTGGCCGCACCGGCGACAGGAAACATCCAGACCATGGTGGCGACCAGCCATCCGGAAATAATCGCATTAGCGAACATCTCCGTCGGGCTGTTTTTCATTACGTCTTCGGCGATGCTGACAAAGGCCTGACGAGTTGGTTCATCAAAGACGGGCATAAAATTGAAGGCCCATGCGGCCACTGCGGTACCGATGAGGTTGCCAGCCAGCACCACCGACCATAACCGCATCAGCAAACCGATGTTACCTGGTGTGGGATTGTGCATCACCGGCAGAACGGCGGTAACCGTATTTTCCGTGAACAGCTGCTGGCGGGCCATGATCACGATAATAAAGCCGAAGGTATACCCGAGATTTTCCAGTAAAAACCCGCCCGGGATCCCCTCCAGTTTGACGTGAAAAATCCCTTTTGCCAGCAGGGAGGCGCCCATCGACAGACCGGCCGCAATGGCTGACCACAGCAAGGCCAGCGCATCGCGTTCCATCTCTTTTTCCCCTTCCTGGCGAATATGTTCATGGATGGCCATCGCCCGCGAGGGCAGGCGATCTTCATCCACTTCTATTTCCTCTCCGCGCTGTTTTTCTTCACTTTCGACTTCTCGCTCGTCATCCGCTGGTTTTAATTTGTTATTGTCTAGTTCATCCATTTCGTGGCCCTCGCTATCAATCTATATAGATATAGCGTAGCGGCTTTCCCTGCCGTCTGGCTGGGTATACTCTGAAATCGCAAAAATGGTAACGTCAGATTTTTGTTGCTCCGGTAGAATAGGAGCCCCGCGATCTCGTTATTCCCAGGCTATGATCAAATCAACAACTTGGGTGATATAGACATCGTTCAACGTGCTGTTACAATCGCTCACATCTATACGGGCGGAAACGTTGTCTTTCCGTCATGGATGGCAACTCGCGATAGCCATAAAAACCAGGGAGACACCTATGAATTATCGCCTGTCGGCGCTTGCGCTTGGCGCCACATTGCTGGTGGGATGTGCCAGTTCCAGCTCTGGCGATCAGCCGCAGGGGCGTTCAGACCCGTTAGAAGGGTTTAACCGCACGATGTTCAATTTCAACTTTAACGTGGTCGACCCTTACGTGCTTCGCCCGGTGGCGGTGGCATGGCGTGACTACGTCCCGCAGCCGGCGCGCAATGGTTTGAGCAACTTCACCAGCAACCTTGAAGAGCCGGCGGTAATGGTGAACTCCTTCCTGCAGGGCGACCCCTATAAAGGTATGGTGCACTTTACCCGTTTCTTCCTGAACACCATCCTCGGGATGGGCGGTCTGATCGATGTCGCGGGCATGGCGAATCCGCAGCTGCAGCGCGTTGAACCGCATCGTTTCGGCAGCACGCTCGGCCATTATGGCGTCGGCTATGGTCCGTATGTGCAACTGCCATTCTACGGTAGCTTTACGCTGCGCGATGAAGGCGGTGATATGGCCGATGGCCTCTACCCGGTACTCTCCTGGTTGACCTGGCCGATGTCGATTGGTAAATGGGCTGTCGAAGGGATTGAAACTCGTGCCCAGCTGCTGGATTCCGACGGCCTGCTCCGTCAGTCTTCCGATCCTTACATTTTGATGCGTGAAGCTTATTTCCAGCGCCATGACTTTATCGCCAACGGCGGTAAGCTGACCCCGGCGGACAACCCGAATGCCCAGGCTATTCAGGATGAACTGAAAGACATTGATTCACAGTAATCTGCGAACGATAAAAAAAGGGTGAACATGTTGTTCACCCTTTTTTGTTGCGCGCGGCTTATCAGAAGCGGTAGTTGAAGTTGGCGCCGTACAGCCAGGCGGTCCCTTCGGAACGGAAGGTATACGGGCCTTCCTTAATTTCTACGTGCTGGCCGTGCATATAGGAAAGACCGACGTCAACCGACGCATCCTTGTTAAACGCGTAAGTGGTACCCGCGCTCAGCCACAGGCGATCCTGGTCAGGAATGGAGATGGAGCGGTTGTTGGCCGGCACCGGGCTGTCATCGAAAGCGATACCGGTGCGGAAGGTCCAGTTATCGTCGTAATAATACGTGGTCCCCAGCGCAAGACGGTAGGCATCTTTGAAGCCTTCCTCTTTATAGAACAGCGTCTGGCCGTTGCTGCCGGTGGCTTTCAGCTCCTGGAACTGACTCCAGCTGGTGTAGGTCAGGCTATAGTGGACCGCCCACTGCGGTGCCACGCGGTTATAGCCCGACAGCTCCCACATTTCCGGCAGGTTAAGGGTCAGTGAACCGCCGGTGGTCTGGCCGTTAGTGCCCGCTGGCAGACCGAAGTTGCCGAGGATTTGGTTATAGGCCGCCGGCAGGCTGCTGCGGTAGTTACCGTCGAAGTCGATCTTCACCTCGGAACGGTACGTAAAACCGTAGCGGTTGTTCTTATCCAGCTCATAGAGGATACCGGCATTCCAGCCAAAGCCCCAGGCGTTGCCGTTAAGATGGGCGATCTGCGTGTCGGCAGGGATCTTCGCCACCTGGCCTGCCAGCGCCGGCGGCAGTGCGCCAGAACCAGCGACAATCTGACCCAGGTCACCCGCATAGCGCTCGATCTTCGCCTTGGCGTAGACCGCGTCAAAACCTAAGCCAAAGCTCCAGTTGCTGTCGAGACGGTAGGCGCCGCTCAGGTTGAAGTTCGCGGTGGTCAGGTCGGTTTTACCGCCCATGCTGCCAGCCGCATAGTCATCGTTGTATTCCGTTGCCAGGCCGTAGTTAGAGGTAATGGATGCCCCCCAACCGAATTGATCGTTAATCGGCGCGACAAAGTGGAAGTTGGGAACCCACGCCGTCGGGGCGATATTGTCCGCATTCAGGCTCTTGCCGGTGGGAGAGGTGCCGGAGACATTGACACCCGGGTCAACAAAAACGGCGCCCGCCGACATAGTTGGACGGTCAAACATCATAATTAATGCCGGGTTACGACTGGCATTGCCTGCATCGTCTGCGATAGCCCCTTCACCGGAATAGGCCCGACCCAGCCCTGATGAAGAGAATTCGTTGAGCTGGAAGCCTGCTGACCAGGCCTGGGTGGAAACAAGTGCTACAGCCACTGCAAGGGCAGATTGGGTAAAGCGGGTTTTCTGGCTCATGCCCATAACCTCATTGAGTTATTTTTTTTTAAACTATGTTACATGCCGTAACAGAAGCGCGGAAGTGTAGGGTCTGTGGTACAACAGAGAAATCAGACCAGTGCGCTGAGTATAGGTCTGACCAGATGAGTTGTTGCAAGTTTGTTTATGAAGTTTTTCAATTGTGATAACAGAAACGCGATCCAGCTGGCAAAATTGTCGGGGGGAGTAAGAGGCAGAAAAGCTGATTTTTGTTTTAGATCATTTTTAAGTGTGATTTCTGTCACTTAACGCGGTGATGGCGATTCTCGGCTGGAGGCTCACCGGGGGCAGGGCGTAAAATAGGCACATTATTTGTCTGGCACCGAAGGTGCCTATACAGAGGAAATCTACGATGAGTAAATGTAGCGCTGATGAAACCCCGGTATGCTGCTGTATGGATGTTGGCACCATTGTGGACAACACCGACTGCACCGCCTCATACAGCCGCGTGTTCGCCAACCGCGCTGAAGCGGAGCAAACGCTCGCTGCGCTGAGCGAGAAAGCGCGTAATGTGCAATCTGAACCGTGCAAAATCAACCCGACCTTCACCGACGTTGACGGCGGCGTACAGCTGGATATCGATTTTATTTTTAGCTGCGAAGCCGAATCGCTGATCTTCCAGTTAGGATTACGTTAATCCCTCCGTTTAACGCCCCGTAGAAGGGGCGTTACCTTTCTGTTCAATGTGTTTTGGCTCGCAATTTTTCGCTTCCCCGATTGGCTTAATGTAAAAAAATAGTTAAGACTGTTATCAGGTCAGACCACTTGGTTGTTTTGCTTAACAGGGGAGCGTTATGAGTCAGGCATTACCGCTTATCACCCGTCAGGGCGATCGCATTGCCATTGTCAGGGGTTTACGCACGCCATTTGCGCGCCAGGCGACGGTTTTTCATGGCGTTCCGGCCGTTGATTTAGGGAAAATGGTGGTTGGCGAAATGCTCGCCCGGAGTGACATTCCCGCGGACGTCATTGAGCAACTGGTTTTTGGCCAGGTGGTGCAGATGCCGGAGGCGCCGAATATCGCCCGGGAAATCGTGCTCGGCACTGGAATGAGCGTGCACACCGATGCCTATAGCGTCAGTCGCGCCTGCGCCACCAGCTTCCAGGCCGTGGCGAATGTTGCTGAAAGCCTGATGGCCGGCACCATCCGCGCCGGTATTGCCGGCGGCGCCGACTCCTCTTCTGTATTGCCCATTGGGGTCAGTAAAACACTGGCCCGCACGCTGGTGGATGCCAATAAAGCCCGCACGCTGAGCCAAAAGCTGAAGCTGTTTTCCCGTCTGCGGCCACGCGACCTGCTGCCGGTCCCTCCGGCAGTGGCGGAGTATTCGACCGGTTTGCGGATGGGCGATACCGCCGAGCAGATGGCAAAAAGCTGGGGGATCACCCGGGAACAACAGGATGCGCTGGCGCATCGCTCGCACCAGCTGGCGGCCAAAGCCTGGGAAGAGGGAAAGTTGTCAGCCGAGGTGATGACCGCCTACGCGCCCCCCTTCCGCGAGCCGCTGGAGCAGGACAACAATATTCGTAAAAATTCAACCCTCGCAGATTACCAAAAGTTACGTCCTGCCTTTGATCGCAAGCATGGCACCGTCACCGCTGCCAACAGCACGCCGCTGACGGACGGCGCGGCGGCGGTGATCCTGATGACTGAGTCCAGGGCCAAAGAGCTGGGTCTGACGCCGCTGGGTTATCTGCGCAGCTATGCCTTTACCGCCATCGACGTCTGGCAGGATATGCTGCTGGGGCCCGCATGGTCCACGCCGCTGGCGCTGGAGCGGGCAGGTCTGACGCTGGCGGATCTGACGCTTATTGATATGCACGAAGCTTTTGCTGCGCAGACGCTGGCCAATCTCCAGTGTCTGGCAAGCGAGCGCTTTGCCCGTGAAGTACTGGGACGCTCGCAGGCCACCGGTGAGGTGGATGAGAGCAAGTTTAACGTCCTCGGCGGATCTATTGCTTATGGCCATCCTTTTGCTGCCACCGGCGCGCGGATGATCACCCAGACGCTGCATGAGTTGCGGCGACGGGGCGGGGGATTTGGTCTGGTGACGGCCTGCGCGGCAGGTGGTCTGGGTGCGGCGATGATCGTGGAGGCTGAATAATGGATGCTGTTTCCGCTTTTAAGCTTGAGGTCCGTGCGGACAAGATCGCGGTGATCACCATCGATGCCCCGGGTGAGAAAATGAATACCCTGAAAGCCGAGTTCGGCAATCAGGTGCGGGGGCTGATACGTCGGGTTCGTGATGATAAGTCGGTGCGCGGCGTGGTGTTTATCTCCGCCAAAGCGGATAACTTTATCGCCGGCGCAGACATTAACATGATTGCCCGCTGCCGCAGCGCGCAGGAAGCGGAAGCGCTGGCGCGCCAGGGACAGCAGATTATGGCTGAGATCCATGGCTTGTCGATCCCGGTGATTGCCGCCATCCACGGCGCCTGCCTCGGCGGCGGTCTGGAACTGGCGCTGGCCTGCCATGGCCGGATCTGTAGCGATGACGAAAAAACCCGACTCGGTTTGCCGGAAGTGCAGCTTGGCCTGCTGCCGGGCTCCGGGGGAACGCAGCGTTTACCGCGGCTGATTGGCGTCAGTACAGCGCTGGATATGATGCTTACCGGCAGGCAGCTGCGTGCGCGCCAGGCGCTGAAGGCCGGTCTGGTGGACGAGGTGGTTCCACAGGCGATTTTATTGCAGGCGGCGGTGGAGCTGGCGCTGAAGGGGCGACCGGCCAGTCGGGATATGCCCGTACGCGAACGCGTGCTGGCGGGGCCTTTGGGCCGCCATCTGTTATTCCATTTCGTCGGCAAACAAACGCAGCGCAAGACCCAGGGGAACTATCCGGCGGTGAAGCGAATTCTGCAGGTTGTCGAGAATGGCCTGACCCACGGTTGCAGCAGCGGTTACGCCGAAGAAGCTCGCGCGTTTGGCGAACTGGCGATGACCCCGCAGTCGCAAGCGCTGCGTTCGATCTTCTTTGCCAGTACCGATCTGAAAAAAGACCGTGGCGCCGAAGCAGAGCCCGGACCGCTGACGAGCATTGCGGTGCTGGGCGGCGGCCTGATGGGCGGGGGGATCGCCTATGTGACCGCCTGTAAGGGCGGGCTGCCGGTGCGCATTAAAGATATCCAGCCGCGTGGGATTAACCATGCCTTAAAGTACAGCTGGGAGCTGCTGAATAAACAGGTCCGCCAGCGTCGTCTGCGCCCCAGTGAGCGCGATCGCCAGATGGCGATGATCTCCGGCGCCACCGACTATCAGGGCTTTGCTCATCGCGACGTGGTGATCGAGGCGGTATTTGAGGACCTGGCCCTGAAGCAGCGGATGGTCAGCGAAGTGGAGCAATATTGCGGGCCGCAGACCATCTTTGCGTCGAACACCTCATCGTTACCGATAGGCGATATTGCCGCCCAGGCCCGTCGCCCCGGGCGGGTGATCGGCCTGCATTTCTTCAGTCCAGTGGAAAAAATGCCGCTGGTTGAAGTGATCCCGCATAAGGGAACCGATCCGCAGGCTATCGCTACCGTGGTGCAACTGGCTAAACGTCAGGGGAAAACGCCGATTGTGGTGGCGGATAAAGCGGGCTTCTATGTGAACCGCATCCTCGCGCCCTATATCAATGAAGCGATGCGCCTGCTGGTGGAGGGCGAACCGGTTGAAGAGATTGATAAGGCCCTGGTTAAATTCGGTTTCCCGGTAGGGCCAATCCAGCTACTGGATGAGGTTGGCATCGATACCGGCACCAAAATTATCCCCGTGCTGGAGAGCGCGTTTGGAGAACGTTTTAGCCCACCTGCAAACATCATTGACGCGATTTTGAAGGACGATCGCAAAGGTAGAAAAAATAATCGTGGTTTCTATCTTTATGAGACAAAAGGGCGTAAAAGCAAAAAACGGCCCGACCCGGCAGTCTATCCGCTGCTCGGCATCGACCGCCCCCAGTCGCGGCTCTCCGCGCAGCAGGTGGCGGAACGCTGTGTGATGATGATGCTTAACGAGGCGGCGCGCTGCTTTGATGAGCAGATTATCCGTAGCGCGCGCGATGGCGATATCGGCGCCGTCTTTGGTATAGGCTTTCCGCCATTTCTTGGCGGCCCGTTCCGGTATATGGATACTATCGGCGCGGGTGAAGTTGCCGCGATCCTGCAGCGCCTGGCCGCCCAGTACGGCCCACGTTTTACACCCTGTGACACTTTATTACGCATGGCCGAACAGGGGACAACCTTTTGGCCAGCGGATGAACGGCTGACCTAAGTTGTGGTCAAAGAAGATAAATCCGGCTGCGGATGACGCTGTTGATTGGCTGTTTTGTAAACAATGATTGACTATACTTACGCCATTGAGGTAAAAAACAGCGTTTCATTCGTTGAATGGATCAGGCACAATGCCCGGCCACCGGGTCACCTGCGTATTGTCTTCGCAGGCCAAACTACGGTGCTTCTGGTTAACAAAAGCGGTGCAATATGCAAGTTTTTATTATGCGTCACGGCGACGCTGCCCTCGATGCAGCCAGCGACTCAGTTCGTCCATTAACCGTATGCGGTTGTGATGAGTCTCGTCAGATGGCAACCTGGCTGAAAGGTCAAAAAGTGGATATTGAGCGCGTTCTTGTCAGTCCCTATCTGCGTGCAGAACAGACGCTGGATATTGTTGGGGAGTGCATGAACCTGCCGAAACATGTCGACGTGATGCCGGAACTCACGCCGTGCGGCGACGTAGGCCTGGTTAGCGCCTATCTGCAGGCGCTGGCGAATGAAGGCGTGGCGACGGCGCTGGTCGTCTCCCACCTGCCGCTGGTGGGGTACCTGGTCTCAGAGCTGTGTCCGGGGGAAACGCCTCCGATGTTCACCACCTCGGCTATCGCCTGCGTGACGCTGGACGCCGACGGCAAGGGTGAATACCTCTGGCAGAAAAGCCCCTGCAATCTCAAGATGGCCAACGCCATCTGACGGCCCCGGAGCCCGCCGTTAAGGCAGCTCCGGCGGTTGCCACTCCTCTACCTCAATCAGTATCAGCAGTGCGGCGTCACCGCCGTACTCTTTTGGTGCCTGGTGAAACGCCATAATATGCGGGTGTTGCGCCAGCCACAGCGGGGTTTGCTGTTTGAGAATATGTTTGCCGTGCCCGTGCATCACACAGGCGCAAAACACATGTTCGCGGCGGCAGGCGGCAATCAGCGCGCCCAGTTCCTGTTTGGCCTGCTGCTGGGTGAGCCCATGCAGATCGAGAAACAGTTCCGGCGAATAATCCCCACGGCGCAGCTTTTTCAGCTCAAAATGGCTGACGTCGGCGCGGACATATTTCGTCGAGCCTTCAGTATTCAGTAGCGGCTGAAACTCATCAGAGAAATAGTGGCTGTTATCGGCCTGTTCCTGCAGCAAACGCTTCGGAGCAACCTCAGTGACCTTCTTGCGCTGCGGACGGTGAACGATGGTGTCCTGCTTGATCTTCCGCGTGCCGGTCATTAACTGACGGAACAGCGCCTGATCCTCCTCGCTTAGCGATGTCTTCTTTTTCATTGTCCACTCTCATTAATACTTTGCGCTAGTTTACCCGACTCAATATCCCTTCGGGCAAGGAAAACCTGTTTTTTCCCCGGTCACCCCACGCAAGAATGCTGATTTATCGCCGTCTTCATGGCACACTAGCCGCCGAATTTATAGCAGAGTGTGCCCTGGAGGTTGTCGTGGATAAAATTTTTGTTGATGAGGCAGTCAATGAGCTGCATACCATTCAGGACATGCTGCGCTGGGCGGTAAGCCGTTTCAGCGCTGCTAATATCTGGTACGGTCACGGGACTGATAACCCGTGGGACGAGGCAGTACAGCTGGTGCTGCCGTCGCTCTACCTACCGCTGGATATCCCGGAAGATATGCGGACTGCGCGTCTGACCTCCAGCGAGAAACACCGCATCGTTGAGCGGGTGATCCGCCGCGTGAACGAGCGCATTCCCGTCGCCTATCTGACCAACAAAGCGTGGTTCTGCGGGCATGAGTTTTACGTCGATGAGCGGGTGCTGGTCCCGCGCTCCCCGATTGGCGAACTGATCAACAATCAGTTTGCCGGGCTGATTAACCATAAGCCGCAGCATATCCTTGATATGTGCACCGGCAGCGGCTGCATCGCCATCGCCTGCGCCTATGCTTTCCCGGAAGCCGAAGTCGACGCCGTGGATATTTCCCTGGACGCGCTGGCCGTCGCCGAGCACAACGTGGAGTCCCATGGCTTGATCCATCACGTGACGCCGATCCGCTCCGACCTGTTCCGCGATCTGCCGAAGCTGCAGTACGATCTGATCGTCACCAATCCGCCGTATGTCGATGAAGAGGACATGGCCGATCTGCCGGAAGAGTATGAGCATGAGCCGGTGCTGGGTCTGGCCTCCGGTAGCGACGGCCTGAAGCTGACGCGCCGCATCCTCGGCAACGCGCCGGATTATCTCAGCGATGACGGGATTCTGATTTGTGAAGTCGGTAACAGCATGGTACATCTGATGGAGCAATATCCGGACGTGCCGTTTACCTGGCTTGAGTTTGATAACGGCGGCGACGGTGTCTTCATGCTGACCAAACAGCAGCTGATTGACGCCCGCGCGCACTTCGGTATTTATAAAGACTAAAAAAACAACACGCCAACATAACGAAAAAGATTGGAGCCGTGATGGCAGGAAATACAATTGGACAACTCTTTCGCGTCACTACTTTCGGCGAATCGCACGGCCTGGCGCTGGGCTGCATCGTCGACGGCGTGCCGCCGGGCATCCCGCTGACCGAAGCCGACCTGCAGCACGACCTCGATCGTCGTCGCCCGGGCACCTCGCGTTACACCACGCAGCGTCGCGAGCCGGATCAGGTCAAAATTCTTTCCGGCGTCTTCGAAGGCGTTACTACCGGGACCAGTATCGGCCTGCTGATTGAGAACACCGATCAGCGTTCGCAGGATTACGGCGCAATCAAAGATCTGTTCCGTCCGGGCCACGCCGATTACACCTACGAGCAAAAGTATGGTCTGCGCGACTATCGCGGCGGCGGTCGTTCTTCTGCGCGCGAAACCGCGATGCGCGTAGCGGCCGGGGCGATTGCCAAAAAATACCTTGCCGCGAAGTTCGGCATCGTCATTCGCGGCTGCCTGACGCAGATGGGCGATATTCCGCTGGCCATCAAAGACTGGGATCAGGTCGAGCAAAACCCGTTCTTCTGCCCGGACCCGGATAAAATCGACGCTCTGGATGAACTGATGCGCGGCCTGAAAAAAGAGGGTGACTCCATTGGCGCGAAAGTGACGGTGGTGGCTGACGGCGTACCGCCGGGCCTCGGCGAGCCGGTCTTCGATCGCCTGGATGCCGATATCGCCCACGCGCTGATGAGCATCAACGCCGTGAAAGGGGTGGAAATTGGCGACGGCTTTGAAGTGGTGAAGCTGCGCGGCAGCGAAAACCGCGATGAAATCACCAAAGACGGATTCCAGAGCAACCACGCCGGCGGTATTCTTGGCGGCATCAGCAGCGGCCAGCAGATCGTTGCCAACATCGCGCTGAAGCCTACCTCCAGTATTACCGTTCCCGGTCATACGATTAACCGCTTTGGCGAAGAAGTGGAAATGATCACCAAAGGGCGTCACGATCCGTGCGTCGGCATTCGCGCCGTACCGATCGCTGAGGCGATGCTGGCGATCGTCCTGATGGATCACTTTATGCGTCAGCGCGCGCAGAATGGCGATGTGACGACGACAATTCCACGCTGGTAACCATGAAAAACACCGTTATCGCACTGCTCGCGCTGCTGGCCAGCGCCGGTAGCCTGGCCGCGACGCCGTGGCAGAAAATATCCCAGCCGATCGGCGGCAGCGCCCAGTCAATCGGCGCATTTTCCAATGGCTGTATCGTGGGCGCCGAGGCGCTCCCTCTGAGCGCCACCGGCTATCAGGTGATGCGTACCGATCAGCGTCGCTACTTCGGTCATCCGGATCTGGTTCAGTTTATTCAGCGCCTGAGTAATCAGGTGCACAATAAAGGAATGGGAACCGTGCTGATTGGCGACATGGGGATGCCGGCAGGCGGGCGCTTTAACGGCGGTCACGCCAGTCACCAGACGGGCCTGGATGTCGATATTTTCCTCCAGCTGCCGCAAACGCGCTGGACATCGTCTCAGTTGTTGAAGCCGCAGGCGCTGGATCTGGTCGCCAGCGACGGCAAGCACGTGGTGCCGTCGCTGTGGAGCCCGCAAATCAGCCAGCTGATCAAGCTGGCGGCGGAAGATAGCGAGGTCACCCGTATTTTCGTCAACCCGGCGATTAAACAGCAACTGTGCCTGGACGCGGGCAGCGACCGCCAGTGGCTGCGTAAAGTCCGTCCCTGGTTCCAGCATCGCGCTCATATGCACGTCCGACTGCGTTGCCCGGCGGGAAGTCTGGAGTGCGAGGATCAGGCGCCACCGCCGCCCGGCGATGGCTGCGGAGCGGAGCTGCAGAGCTGGTTCGAACCACCTAAACCCGGGTCTACCCCCCCTGTGAAGAAGACGCCGCCGCCGTTGCCGCCTTCCTGTCAGGCGCTACTGGATGAGCATGTGCTGTAATGGATAGTTTTATCGAGTTGTTTGCCGTATCGCCGTTGGTGCTGGTGGTACTCTTCTTTGTCGCCATCCTGGCCGGTTTTATTGACTCACTGGCCGGAGGCGGGGGCTTATTGACTGTCCCTGCACTGATGGCGGCCGGCATGCCGCCAGCGCAGGCGCTGGCGACCAATAAGCTGCAGGCCTGCGGCGGGTCGCTATCGGCGACCCTCTATTTTGTCCGCCGTAAGGTGGTCAGCCTCGCCGATCAGAAGCTGAATATTCTGATGACCTTTATCGGCTCAACCGCGGGTGCGCTGCTGGTCCAGCACGTCCAGTCCGATATTCTTAAGCAGATCCTGCCGTTGCTGGTGATCGGCATCGGTCTCTATTTTCTGCTGATGCCGAAACTGGGCGAAGCGGACCGGCAGCGTCGGCTGTACGGTCTGCCGTTTGCGCTGGTTGCTGGCGGCAGCGTAGGATTCTACGACGGCTTTTTTGGCCCCGGCGCCGGTTCGTTTTATGCACTGGCTTTTGTCACCCTGGCCGGATTTAACCTGGCGAAGTCGACGGCCCATGCCAAGCTGCTGAACGCGACCTCAAACGTCGGCGGTCTGCTGCTGTTTATCATCGGCGGGAAGGTCATCTGGGCCACCGGCTTTGTGATGATGGCCGGCCAGTTTATTGGCGCTCGCGCCGGCTCCCGGCTGGTGCTGAGTAAAGGGCAGTCGCTGATCCGGCCGATGATCGTTATCGTCTCGGCGGTGATGAGCGCGAAGCTTCTCTATGACAGCCACGGGGCTGAGATTTTGCAGTGGTTGGGAATTCATTAATGCAACAGCAACACCATTATCAGCAACTGATTGACCTTTTCGACAGTTGCTTTGCCGAAGAATTTAATACTCGCCTGGTAAAAGGCGACGATGAGCCGATCTACCTTCCGGCCGATGACGACACGCCCTATCACCGTATCGTGTTTGCGCACGGGTTTTTTGCCAGCGCCCTGCACGAGATTTCTCACTGGTGTGTCGCCGGCAAAGCGCGCCGCGAACGAGTCGATTTTGGCTACTGGTACTGCCCGGATGGCCGCGATGCGATGACTCAAAGCCAGTTTGAGGACGTCGAGGTGAAACCGCAGGCCTATGAGTGGCTGTTCTGCGTGGCGGCGGGATTTCCGTTTAACGTCAGCTGTGACAATCTGGAAGGAGACGTTGAGCCCGATCGCATCGCCTTCCAGCGCCGGGTTCATGCTCGGGTAATGACTTTGCTTGAACAAGGGATCCCCGAACGTCCGGCGCGTTTTATTCGCGCATTGCAACATTATTATCAAACGCCGACATTGACGGCGGAACACTTTCCGTGGCCGGAAGACCTGCACTAAGGCCACACATTACATGACAAGAGGTAAGATGATGATCGCGGAGTTTGAATCACGCATTCTGGCGCTGATTGACAACATGGTAGACCACGCCAGTGATGATGAATTGTTTGCCGGCGGTTATCTGCGCGGCCACCTGACGCTGGCGGTGGCTGAGCTGGAAGGTGAGGGCGAGCATTCTGCTGAAGCGGTAAACAGTAAGGTCAGCCAGAGCCTGGAGAAGGCCATCAGCGCTGGCGAACTGTCGCCGCCGGACCAAATTCTGGTGCAGGGGATGTGGCATAACCTGTATCAACAGGCGAAAAATCAGGCCTGAGCCATATTGTAGCCCGGGTCAGGCGTCAGCCGTACCCGGGAAATTGCCTGCCCTCATGGTTTTATTTCACCGCTTTTCCCTTCAGCAGTTTTCTCACCCACAGCCGATTCGGATTCAGCGCCGCCAGAGTATCGCTATCCAGCGGCAGCGGTTCACCGCTCATCTGCGCCGCCAGCAGCTCAGCGCTTAACGGCGCGGTGCAAAGTCCGCGCGATCCGAGCGCCCCAAGCATAAACAGGTTGTGACAGACCGGCGCGCGACCGGCGTGATCCTGCTGTTCGTGGAGGCTGGCGTATTGCGTCAATGTTGCCTCATAGTCTGGCACGTTGCCGACCATTGGCAGGTGATCGCGGGTGGCGCAGCGCACGCCGCAGCGGGCGGCATTGGCGCTGATATCCACGTCCAGCGTCCACTCCGCGTTCGGGAGACAGTCGATCAACCGTTGCCGGTTGTGCTGCTGATCTTCCTCGCTGAAGGTGGTGTCGGTCTTCCCGCGATGGTAGCTGGCGCCAATACAGTGCTGCTGATTTTGCGGATTATGCGGCGTCAGGTAGCCATCGTAGCACAGCACCTGGCGCAGGGCGGAAAGCCGCGGAGTGGTAGGTATATGACTGACCTGGCCGCCAACAGGGTAGACCGGCAGCTGCGCGGTTTGCGCAAAATCCGCGATGCTGTGGCCGTTCGCCAGCACCACCGCCTGATGATTGCGCTGCTGATTGAGCAGCCAACCATCGCCCTCCGCGCTGAGCGTTTCAACGTGATAACCATAGTGCACGTGCAGTCCGCGAGTTGCCGCCAGCGCCAGCAATTCGGCGGTGAGCTGCTGCGGGCACAGCCAGCCGCCGGCCGGATAAGTGATGCCGCCGCAGCCGGTATCGACGCCGGTCAACCCGACAACCTGTTCCGCCGTCACCGCGCAGGCGATGTCCGGGGGTAAACTCAGCGCCAGCATCTGGGCGATTTTGTGCGCGCTTTTTTCATCCCAGCCGAGCTGGGTGACACCGCACCATTGATGATCGAACATCACCGGCAGCGCGTCATACATTCGGCGGGCAAAGGTAAAGGCCGCCGGGAAAAAGCGCGCCAGCGCCGGATCGTGCTGGCTTAACAGCGGATACAGCGCACCCTGGCGATTGCCGGAGGCGCCCTGCGCCGGGGCGTCGTCGGCGCAGTAGAGGGTCACCTGCCAACCGCGGCGCAGCAGCGCAAGGGAGAGCAGGGCGCTGGCGATCCCGCCGCCGATGATGGCTACCTCGCGGGCATCGCTGCTACTGCGAGCGAACCAGGGGACGCGCGCAGGAAAGCTCAGCGTTTGCGCCATCTCGCCGGTCAGCATCTCCCGCTTGCGGCCGAAGCCTTTGCTTTTACGCATGGTAAAGCCGGCCTCCTGCAGGCCGCGGCGGACAAACCCTGCGGAGGTAAAGGTGGCCAGCGTCCCGCCGGGCCGCGCCAGACGTGCCATGGCATTGAACAGATCCTGGGTCCACATGTCGGGATTTTTGGCCGGGGCAAAGCCGTCAAGAAACCAGGCGTCCACCTGCTGGTTCAGCGAATCATCCAGCTCCCTGGTCAGCTCATTGATATCGCCAAACCACAAATCGAGCGTCACCCGCCCGCCGTCGAGCAGCAGACGATGGCATCCGCCGAAGGCCGACGGCCATTGCGCCTGCAGCTGGTGCGCCCACGGAGCCAGCTCTGGCCAGCGCTGGTGCGCCAGGCGGAGATCCTCAGCCTTTAACGGATATTTTTCAAAACTGATGAAATGTAACCTTTGCAGGGTAACGTCCGGGTTATCACGAACAAAAACGTCAAACGCCTGCCACAGGGTGAGGAAATTGAGCCCGGTACCGAAGCCGCTCTCCGCGACGATCATCAGCGGGCGAGGGTGGCTGGCGAAACGCTCCGGCAGGCGATTTCCACCGAGAAAAACGTAGCGAGTCTCTTCCAGACCGTTGTCATTGGAAAAGTAAACATCGTCGAAATCTCGGGAAACAGGTGTACCCTCAGCGTTGAATTCCAGGTTGGCGGGTTGTATGGCGTTTTGTTTCACGTAAGTTACTCGAATCACAAGGCGTAGCACGATCTTAACGATGTGTGCCTGAGGGCGCAAATTTATACACAAAATGTCTGATCGGACTTGTTCGGCGTACAAGTGTACGCTATTGTGCGACACGAAACTTAAAATAGTGCGACTTACAGAGGTATTTAATGAAACGTGCAGTGATTACTGGCTTGGGCATCGTTTCCAGCATCGGTAATAACCAGCAGGAAGTCCTGGCATCTCTGCGTGAAGGACGTTCAGGGATCACTTTCTCTCAGGAGCTTAAAGATTCAGGGATGCGCAGCCACGTATGGGGCAACGTCAAACTGGATACCACTGGCCTCATTGACCGCAAAGTAGTGCGCTTTATGAGCGACGCTTCTATCTATGCTTACCTGTCCATGGAACAGGCCGTTGCCGACGCAGGTCTGGCGCCGGAAGCATACCAGAGCAACCCGCGTGTTGGCCTGATCGCAGGCTCCGGCGGCGGCTCCCCGAAATTCCAGGTCTTCGGCGCTGATGCCATGCGTAGCCCGCGTGGTCTGAAAGCCGTGGGCCCGTATGTAGTCACGAAAGCGATGGCTTCCGGCGTTTCCGCCTGCCTCGCTACGCCGTTCAAAATCCACGGCGTTAACTACTCCATCAGCTCGGCCTGCGCCACTTCCGCCCATTGTATTGGTAACGCGGTAGAGCAGATCCAGCTGGGTAAACAGGACATCGTCTTTGCCGGCGGCGGCGAAGAGCTGTGCTGGGAAATGGCCTGCGAGTTCGACGCCATGGGCGCACTGTCCACCAAATACAACGACACCCCGGAAAAAGCGTCCCGTACTTATGATGCGAACCGTGATGGCTTCGTTATCGCCGGCGGCGGCGGTATGGTCGTGGTGGAAGAACTGGAACACGCCCTGGCGCGTGGCGCGCACATCTATGCCGAAATCGTCGGTTACGGCGCAACTTCCGATGGCGCGGACATGGTCGCCCCGTCTGGTGAAGGCGCAGTGCGCTGCATGCAGATGGCGATGCACGGTGTTGATACGCCGATCGATTACCTGAACTCCCACGGTACGTCTACTCCGGTCGGCGACGTGAAAGAGCTGGGCGCCATCCGCGAAGTGTTCGGCGACAACAGCCCGGCTATCTCGGCAACCAAAGCGATGACCGGCCACTCGCTGGGCGCGGCGGGCGTACAGGAAGCCATCTACTCCCTGCTGATGCTGGAGCACGGCTTTATCGCGCCGAGCATTAACGTCGAAGAGCTGGACGAGCAGGCTGCCGGCCTGAACATCGTCACCAAACCGACTGACGCTAAGCTGACCACCGTGATGTCCAACAGCTTCGGCTTCGGCGGCACCAACGCCACGCTGGTGATGCGTAAATACAACGCCTAATCAGCATGCGAAGTGCAGAGGGGAGCCACCGGCTCCCCTTTTTCGTTATCTTGACAGGGTAAGGGCCAGCAGGCACACTGCTGGCGGATCCATTAGTCTCTCCACTAATGCGTAAGCGTTTAACGTCAACCAACGCGCCTTAACCCTGATAATCAGGTGGAGGGGGCGTGTCGCTTTGCTCGCCTTACTCTGCGAATCTGGAGTAATGCATGTCCGCAGTTACTGAAACAACATCCCATTCTTCGGCGAATTTTTCGCTTTTCCGTATTACGTTTGCCGTCTTTTTGACCTATATGACTGTTGGTTTGCCGCTGCCGGTGATCCCGCTCTTTGTCCATCAGGAGCTGGGATTTGGCAACACCGTGGTTGGCGTGGCGGTAGGGATCCAGTTCCTCGCCACCGTTCTGACCCGCGGCTACGCCGGCCGCCTGGCAGACCAGTACGGCGCTAAACGCTCCGTCCTGCAAGGGATGCTGGCCTGCGCCCTGGCGGGCGCGGCATGGCTGGCCGCTGCGCTGTTGCCGTTGCCGGTGCTCGCCAGGCTTGGCCTGCTGCTGCTGGGCCGCCTGATCCTCGGGTTTGGCGAAAGCCAGCTGCTGACCGGTAACCTGAGCTGGGGGATGGGGCTGGTGGGGCCGGCCCGCTCCGGCAAAGTGATGTCATGGAATGGCATGGCGATGTACGGTTCGCTGGCGGTGGGCGCCCCGCTGGGATTATTGATCTATAGCCATTTCGGCGTGGCGGTGCTGGCCTGCGTCACCATGGGATTACCGCTCGTTGCCTGGCTTATTAACGGTACCGTGCGCAAAGTGGCGGCTCACGGTGGCGAGCGGCCTTCATTATGGAGCGTCATCGGCATGATCTGGCGGCCAGGCATTGGCCTGGGCCTGCAGGGCGTTGGTTTTGCGGTGATCGGCACCTTCGTTTCCCTCTATTTCGCCAGCCATAGCTGGCCGATGGCCGGCTTTACCCTGACGGCGTTTGGCGGCGCCTTCGTCGTGATGCGTATTCTGTTTGGCTGGATGCCGGACCGGTTTGGCGGCGTCAGGGTGGCGATGGTTTCGCTGATGATAGAGGCGGTTGGTCTGACCCTGCTGGGGCTGGCGCCGAATGCCTGGCTGGCGCTGGCCGGTGCGGCGCTAACCGGATGCGGTTGCTCACTGATTTTCCCGTCGCTCGGCGTGGAGGTGGTGAAGCGCGTCCCGGCGCAGGTGCGCGGCACCGCGCTCGGCGGCTATGCGGCCTTTCAGGACATCTCCTATGGCCTGACCGGGCCGCTGACCGGCCTGCTGGCGACCTCGCTGGGCTACTCGTCGGTGTTCCTTGCCGGCGCCCTCTGCGCGGCGCTGGGGATCCTCGTCACCCTCGTCTCTTTTCGCCGCCAGGGTTAAGTTATTGTCCGGTCTTGCTTGCGGGCAGACCGGACGCCGTCTGTCGCGGCAGATAATACTTCACCTGGAATTCAAACATATTGGTATACAGAATGGAATAATCGATAGGCTGGTGGTGTTCATCAATCGCCTGCGTCTGCATGCGGATAATCGGATCTTTAGCGCTGATATGCAGGAGGGTTGCCAGCTCAGGCGTTGGGAGCACCGGCACTATTGATTCGTAACATCCATTTATTCTTACCCCACATTCGTTTTCTATATATGAAAACTTCGATTTCTTCATATGCGCGATGGTCAGATCGGGAAAACGGGTCGCGGAGAGCCAGGTTTCTTCTAATTGCATGGCAATATTATCGATAAAACGTAATCTCTTAGCATAATATACCGCTTCGCCATGCTGCAATTGCAGTCCACGGGCAATTTCCTCCGACGCTGGCTGTAACTCGAATTTGAGGATCTGGCTGGAGGGCGTTTTCCCCTGATTACGGGCAATTTCGGTAAAACTGTCTAAGTGTGTCACCGACGCCTGGAAATGCTTATTTCTAATCCATGTGCCTGAGCCATGTCGGCGTTCGATTAAACCATCCTCTTCCAGGGTTTTCAGCGCCTTACGTAACGTATTGCGTGAAACATCATAAAGTTCTGCCAACTCTTTTTCGGCCGGCAGAAGATCGCCAATGTTGTAGAACGGGCTATTAATTTTTTTTTTAAGCAAATTGACGATATTTTTGTAAACCACTTTTGAACCTCCACAATCCCTTTGGAAACATGGGCTTGCTAACGTATGTTGTTAAATACAGGGCAAGACGTTCATTTTTTGCTTTGCTTCTGCACCACTTTGGTATGGCTAACTGTGATCAAAACCGCGGTTAAGAAAATTAACAATTATTAAAGTGCTCGTCAATTGAGGTCATAAATAAAACAGGAAGGGGTAATGCAAAATATATTATTAGTGTGTGCGGCGGGAATGTCGACCAGTATGCTGGTGAAACGCATGCTGGAGCAGGCTGAAAATATTAAGGCTCAGGTTAATATCAATGCGCTGGCCATTTCTGAAGCTAAAGAAAAAATTAAGAACAATGAAGTAGATGTCGTCCTTTTGGGACCACAGGTCCGCTTTCAAAAAAAGGAAATAGAAGAGGTGGCTCAGGGAAAAATACCCGTGGCGGTGATTGATATGAAATATTATGGGCAAATGGACGGTAAAGCTGTTCTGGAAAGTGCGCTGGCATTATTGGCAAACCAATAGTTTTCTCATTTATCCCCGTTATCGTGTGGGTACTTTCGTTGCTGCCCTGGGCTGCTGCGGCTAAAAAACACGATGACGTTAATAAATTATTATGAATAAGGGTTCGTCATGAGTTTCATGGATACCTTTGAGCGCGGCATGGAAAAAATCCTCGTGCCTGTCGCGATTAAGTTAAATTCTCAGATCCACGTTTCAGCGATTCGCGATGCGTTTATTCTTTCGTTTCCCATCGTCATGGCCAGTTCGCTGATTATTCTTATCAACTTTGCTATTTTGTCGCCTGACGGATTTATCGCCAGTATTCTGCATTTAGGGGCGATATTCCCCCACCTCGCGGAGGCGCAGCAGATTTTCACCCCGGTAATGAACGGTTCGGTCAATATTATGGCGATATTGATCACCTTTCTGGTGGCGCGCAATATGGCGATCAGCTATCAGCAGGACGATCTCCTGTGCGGCCTGACGGCGATCGGCGCCTTTTTTGTGGTGTACACGCCTTATACCATCATTGATGGCCAGGCCTATCTGGCGACCAAATATCTTGGCCCGCAGGGGTTGTTTGTGGCGATTATCGTCGCGCTGATTTCCAGCGAACTCTTTTGCCGCCTGGCGCGCAACCCAAGGGTGACCATCACGATGCCGGCTGCGGTGCCGCCGGCGGTGGCGCGTTCCTTTAAGGTGTTGTTGCCGATCTTCTTCGTGATGATCTTCTTTTCGATCCTCAACTATTTGTTGACGCGTATTTCGCCTAACGGCCTTAACGATCTGATCTATACCCTTATTCAGGCGCCGCTGAAGGATATGGGGACCAACATCGTGACGGTTCTGGTGCTGGGGCTGGTAGCGAATTTCCTGTGGGTGCTGGGGATCCATGGTCCGAACACCGTGGCCGCCATCCGCGAGACCATCTTCTCGGAAGCCAACCTCGAAAACCTCTCCTATGCCGCCTCGCATGGCAGCACCTGGGGGGCACCGTACCCCATTACCTGGACTGGCATCAACGATGCGTTTGCCAACTGCGGCGGGTCGGGTATGACGCTGGGCCTGTTACTGGCCATCTTTATTGCCTCACGGCGCAAAGATTATCGTGACCTGGCAAAAATGGCCTTCGTGCCGGGCCTGTTTAACATCAATGAACCGGTGATGTTTGGCCTGCCGATTGTGCTTAACCCTATCCTGGTGATCCCGTTTATTCTGGTGCCGTTTGTGAATTCATTGATCGGTTATTTCTTTATTAGCATGGAGTTTATTCCGCCGATTGCTTACGCCGTACCCTGGACCACGCCCGGGCCGCTTATCGCCTTCTTTGGCACCGGCGGCAACTGGCTGGCGCTATTTGTCGGCATTCTGTGCCTCGCGGTTTCAACACTCATTTACTTACCGTTTGTGATTGCCGCTAACAAGGTCAATACCGCGGCGGCGACCGACCAGGAGGATGGCGATGTTTGCAGATGAAAGTACGGTCATGGAGTTGCTGATTTATGCTGGTCAGGCGCGATCAGACGCCATGGAGGCGATTGCCGCCTCCCGGCAGCGGGAATGGGGGCGGGCAGCGGATTTGATGGCCAGCTCGGAAGCGGCCTGTCGGGCTGCGCATCAGATCCAAACGGCGTTGATAGGTCAGGACGAAGGCTGCGGAAAAATCACCGTTAACCTTATTCTGGTGCACGCCCAGGATCACTTAATGACCGCGATGCTGTGCCAGGATTTAGCCAAAGAAATTATTGCCCTGCGCCAGGAGCGCTCTGCCTGATTTACCCGCCTTCAGCCGTTCTGGCTGAAGGCCAATTATAACAATATGTAAAGGTACCCTATGTATTCAAGTCAATTGAAGGTGAGCTTATTGTCTTTATCGGTACTGCTGGCTATTTCGACAAGTGATGTGATGGCGGCTAAATTAACCATTGAACAGCGTCTGGAATTACTGGAGTCTGAACTTTCGGCGAATAAAAAAGAGCTACAAAAAACGCAATCACAATTATCGACCTATAAAGGTAAGGTGGCCGAATTACAAAAAAGTATTAAGGAGAATGAAAAACGTCATGTCACGACGGGTTATCCAACAGCAACGTCGCCGGTGGCGGAAAATATAGCCAATGAAAATAATGAACTGAGTAAAAAAGCGGCCCCGGTGCAGGTGAAAGCCACTCAGCAGGTGGCGGTTATTGATACCGAAGGCCAGAAGCCGAAACTGGAAAGCGTCACCCTGAAGGACATCAGTAAATTTGTTAAAGATGATATTGGCTTTAGCTACCAGGGGTACTTCCGTTCCGGCTGGGGAACATCAAATCACGGATCGTCGCAGACCTACGCCCCCGGCTCGCTGGGTCGTTTCGGTAATGAAATGAGTGGCTGGTTCGACTTAACATTGAATCAGCGGGTCTATAACCAGGATGGCAAAACGGCGAATGCCGTTGTGACGTACGACGGTAACGTCGGCGAGCAGTATAACGACGCCTGGTTTGCTGGCCAGGATACCGACAGCATTTTGCAGTTTAGTGATATTTACCTGACCACCAAAGGTTTTCTGCCGTTCGCGCCAGAGGCGGATTTCTGGGTCGGCAAACATAAACTGCCCGAGTATGAAATTCAGATGCTGGACTGGAAGTCACTGACCACCGACGTTGCGGCCGGGGTCGGGATCCAGAACTGGGCGCTGGGGGTTGGCCAGCTGGATGCGTCCATCAGCAGGAACGACGTCGACGTATATTCACGAGATTTCACACAAACCACTCAGATGAACACCAACTCAGTCGACCTGCGCTATCGCAATATTCCCCTGTGGCAGTCGGGGTCTCTGTCGCTAATGGGCAAATATGCGTTCGCAAATAAAAATGACGAGCAGGAGAGAAACGAGGATAACAACAGCTACTTCCGGTTCAAAGATACCTGGATGGCCACCGCCATTATTCGTCAGGAGCTGGAGCGCAAGGGCTTTAACGAATTTACGCTGCAGGTGGCGAACAACTCGTACGCCAGCAGTTTCGCCAACTTCTCCGGCGCCAGTAACTCCATGGCCAGCGGACGCTATTACTATGGCGATCATACCAACGGCGTGGCCTGGCGTCTGATCTCGCAGGGGGAAATGTATCTCGCCGATCGCATTATCATGGCCAATTCGCTGGTGTGGGCCCATGGCAATGATGTGTATAGCTATGAAAGCGGAGCGCACAGCGATTTCGACAGCCTGCGCGCGGTGATCCGCCCGGCGTGGATATGGGACACCTGGAACCAGACCGGGATCGAGCTGGGGTGGTTTACCCAGAAAAACAACACCCGTCAGGGCGACGATCTGCAGGAGTCAGCGTATAAAACGACGCTGTACCATGCGCTGAAGGTTGGGCCGAGCCTGCTGGGGTCACGTCCTGAAATTCGCTTCTATGGAACGTATATCAATATTCTCGATAACCAGTTGTCGCAGTTTGCGTTCAACGACGACAGCAAAGATGAGTTTATGGTTGGCGTTCAGGCCGAGGTGTGGTGGTAACCGGCAAATCACTTAACGAGCGCCCGCATGAGGCGGGCGCGCTTTCCTAAGGCGTGGGCTACAGCAGCCACCACAGCAGAAGGAGCAGGATCAGCACACCGCCCAGCGCCAGCTGCCACGGCTTAGCGGCCCACGCTCGTTTCGGCGCGGCCTTTTCCTGCGGGATGGCCAGCGTCTCCTGGGCGCGGGCTACCCGCAGCACAAACACCTTATTCAACAGCGCCAGGATCTGCGCTGGGCTCAGCGTCGTCTGCGGGGTGACCTGCCAGCTGCGACGAGCAAAGTCGACAATCTTTTGCCATTCTGCGGCCTCCAGCGGCTGCTTGAGCGCACCCTGCAGCGAGGTGAGCGTGGGCGCGCTTTGCGCACTCAGCGTTTGCCGCGCCTGCAGCCAGTATGAAAGCGGCGTGAAGTGCGTCGCCGGGATAAGCTCTCCGGATTTGACGCCGCAAAGTTCCAGCATGGATTGCCAAATCAGTTTGCTCGGTTCGCCGGTGGCAGCCGCCAGCTTAGTCACCAGCTGATTGAGCGTGTTGTGCTCGGCCGGCAACAGCGGGCGCAGGGTCGGCGGGCGCTGCTGCGGTTGCGGGATCGATAGCTGGCCGCGCTGCAGCAGGTGCAGAATGTTCTCCAGCTGCGGCTGGCTTAGCGCATGCAGCGCCGTTTGCCCATAATGTTGACGAATATAATCGCTGACCGCCTGACGGTTATTGCCCTGACCCAGCAGATCGCTGAGCTGCGCCAGCGTCTGACGATGATGATGATTGTCCTGAGCGGCGGCTAAACGCTGATTGAGACTGGCCTCCGCGGCGCTGAAATGGCAGGCCAGCAGCGGCGTGTCGCCTTTCAGTCCGAGATCATGCTTGACGCAGGCCCACACTTCCGCATTCTGCTGCGAGGTCAGCGCCACCAGGCGCGTGATCAGTCGCTCCAGGACGGTGCGTTGCTGCATGGAAAGCGAAGGTTCGCCGGTGGCGGCAGTGCCTGATGGACCTCGCCCCGGAGGGCGGTCTGGCATATCTGCAAGGGGGTGCGTCATGATTCATCCTTTCGATATCGCGGTGCTGAAACCAGGTGATGAGTATGCCTGGCGGCCAGATTATGGCACACTTCCCCGGTTAACTCTCGTTCTCAGACAGGTACTGAACTGTGAAAATCCTCGTTGATGAAAATATGCCCTATGCCCGTGAGCTTTTTAGCCGTTTAGGCGATGTGCAAGCGGTTCCGGGGCGTCCGGTCCCGGCTGAGGCCCTGACCGATGCGGATGCCTTAATGGTACGCTCGGTCACCCGGGTCAATGAAGCATTGCTCTCCGGTAAGGCCGTTAAGTTCGTCGGCACCGCTACCGCTGGCACCGATCACGTCGATCAGGCGTGGCTGCAGCAGGCAGGGATTGGTTTCTCCGCGGCGCCCGGCTGCAACGCCATTGCGGTGGTGGAGTATGTCTTTTCATCGCTACTGATGCTGGCCGAACGCGACGGTTTCGCGCTGCGCGATCGTACCGTCGGGATCGTCGGCGTCGGCAACGTCGGTGGACGACTGCAAAAACGGCTGGAAGCGCTGGGGATCAAAACGCTGCTCTGCGATCCGCCGCGCGCCGATCGCGGAGACGAAGGCGATTTCCGCTCCCTCGATGCGCTGGTTCAGGAAGCTGATGTCCTCACCTTCCATACCCCACTGTATAAAGAAGGGCCATATAAAACCCAGCATCTGGCGGATGAGTCGCTGATTAGCCGTCTGAAGCCAGGAACGATTTTGATCAACGCCTGCCGCGGACCGGTGGTAGATAACGCTGCGCTGCTGAAACGGCTGGAAGCTGGACAGCCGCTGAGCGTAGTGCTGGACGTCTGGGAGCCTGAGCCGGATCTTAACGTAGAGCTTCTTAAGCGAGTGGATATCGGTACCGCGCATATCGCCGGCTACACCCTCGAAGGGAAAGCGCGCGGGACAACGCAGGTTTTTGAAGCCTACAGCGCCTTTATCGGCCATCCGCAGCAGGTGGCGCTGGATACCCTGTTGCCAGCGCCGGAATTTGGCCGCATCACCCTGCATGGGCCGCTCGATCAGCCGACGCTGAAAAGGCTGGTCCACTTGGTGTATGATGTGCGCCGCGATGATGCGCCGCTGCGGAAGGTGGCCGGCGTCGCCGGTGAATTTGACAAGCTGCGTAAAAACTATCAGGAACGCCGCGAATGGTCTTCGCTATACGTACAGTGCAGCGATGCGCAGGCGGCGACGCTATTGCGCCAGCTCGGTTTTAACGCTGTGCATCATCCTGTTCGTTAATGTCTTCTTAATGCCCCTGCCGGATACTCCGGCAGGGCCGCTTTATTTCTGGAGTAAACCACCATGTCTGAAGGCTGGAATATTGCCGTACTGGGCGCAACGGGCGCCGTAGGCGAAGCCCTGCTCGAAACTCTTGCTGAACGCCAGTTCCCGGTGGGGGAGATTTTTGCTCTGGCGCGCAATGAAAGCGCGGGCGAACATCTGCGTTTTGGTGGCAAGTCAGTGATCGTCAAAGACGCTGCCGAGTTTGACTGGACCCAGGCCCAGTTGGCTTTCTTCGCCGCCGGCGCCGAAGCCAGCGCGGCGTATATTGAAGACGCCACCAACGCCGGGTGTCTGGTTATCGATCTCAGCGGCCTGTTTGCGCTGGAGCCAGACGTACCGCTGGTGGTGCCGGACGTGAACCCGTTCGTGTTAGGCGATTACCGCAACCGCAATCTGATTGCAGTGCCCAATAGCCTGACCAGCCAGCTGCTGACGGCGCTCAAGCCGCTTATCGACCAGGGGGGACTATCGCGGATCAGCGTCACCAACCTGCTCTCCGCCTCGGGGCAGGGGAAAAAAGCGGTGGATGCACTGGCAGGGCAGAGCGCCAAGCTGCTGAACGGCATCCCCATCGATGAAGACGATTTCTTTGGCCGCCAGCTGGCGTTCAACATGCTGCCGCTGCTGCCGGATCGGGAAGGTAGCGTGCGCGAAGAGCGCCGTATCGTCGATGAAGCGCGCAAAATTCTTCAGGATGACGGGCTGATGATCTCCGCCAACGTGGTCCAGTCGCCGGTCTTCTACGGCCATGCGCAGATGGTGAACTTTGAAGCGATGCGTCCGCTGGCGGCGGAAGAGGCGCGTGACGCCTTTACCCGCGGTGAGGATATCGAACTTTCTGAAGAGGGAGAATTCCCGACCCAGGTTGGCGATGCCTCCGGCAACGCTCGTCTCTCCATCGGCTGCGTGCATAACGATTACGGCATGCCGGAGCAGATTCAGTTCTGGTCCGTCGCGGATAACGTGCGCTTCGGCGGGGCGCTGATGGCGGTGAAAATCGCCGAGAAGCTGATTGAGGAGTACCTGTACTGATGTCTGAGATGGAGCAACAGCCGATCTTTAAAATCGCGCTGGGCATCGAGTACGACGGTAGCAAATATTACGGCTGGCAGCGGCAAAACGAAGTGCGCAGTGTGCAGGAGAAGCTGGAAAAGGCGCTCTCGCAGGTGGCGAACGAACCGATTACCGTCTTTTGCGCTGGCCGCACCGACGCCGGTGTCCATGGCACCGGCCAGGTGGTGCATTTCGAAACCCGGGCGCAGCGTAAAGATGCCGCCTGGACGCTGGGGGTAAATGCGAATTTACCTGGTGACATCGCGGTGCGTTGGGTTAAACATGTGCCGGCGGATTTTCACGCCCGGTTCAGCGCCACGGCGCGCCGTTATCGCTACGTCATCTATAATCATCGCCTGCGCCCGGCGGTGCTAAGTCATGGCGTGACGCATTTTCACCAGCCGCTCGACGCCGAGCGCATGCAGCGCGCTGCGCAGTGTCTGCTGGGCGAGAATGACTTTACCTCGTTTCGCGCGGTACAGTGCCAGTCGCGTACCCCGTGGCGGAATGTGATGCATATTAACGTTACCCGCTACGGCGCGTATGTGGTGGTGGATATCAAAGCGAATGCCTTTGTACATCATATGGTCAGGAATATTGTGGGCAGCCTGATGGAAGTCGGGGCCGGAAACCAGCCAGAGAGCTGGATGGCAGAACTGCTGGCAGCAAAAGACAGGACGCTCGCTGCGGCAACGGCAAAAGCGGAAGGGTTGTATCTGGTGTCGGTGGATTACCCGGCCCACTATGATTTACCGGTGCTGCCAATGGGCCCGCTGTTTCTGGCGGACTAATAGAGTCATTAAGGGTAAAGACAAACATGGACTTGATTCACTTTTTAATTGATTTCATCCTGCATATTGATGTGCACCTTGCCGAACTGGTTGCCCAGTACGGCGTCTGGGTTTATGCCATTCTGTTTTTGATTCTGTTCTGCGAAACCGGGCTGGTGGTGACGCCATTCCTGCCGGGCGATTCCTTGCTGTTCGTCGCGGGCGCGCTCTCGGCGCTGCCGACGAACGATCTCAATGTTCACCTGATGGTACTGCTGATGGTCATCGCAGCCATCGTCGGCGATGCGGTCAACTACACCATTGGCCGACTGTTCGGCGAGAAGCTGTTTAGTAATCCGAACTCGAAGATTTTCCGTCGTAGCTATCTGGATAAAACCCATAGCTTCTATGAACGTCACGGCGGAAAAACCATTATCCTGGCGCGCTTTGTGCCGATAGTCCGAACCTTCGCGCCGTTTGTGGCGGGAATGGGGCATATGTCCTATCGTCATTTTGCAGCCTATAACGTGGTCGGGGCGCTGCTGTGGGTGCTGCTGTTCACCTACGCCGGCTATCTGTTTGGCGATCTGCCGGTGGTGCAGGAGAACCTGAAGCTGCTGATCGTGGCGATCATCGTCCTCTCCGTCCTGCCGGGTGTGATTGAGATCATCCGCCATAAGCGGGCGGCGTCAAAGCAGGCGAAGTAGTTCGCCCTGCGCTGCGCGTGACCGAGCATGATCGTCGCGCGCAGCGGTTTGACCACTTTTTTATCCCATGTTCCGGGATGATATGATTTAATGTGCAACATTCATGGTCTGTAAGAGGCAAAAATGGCATTATGCGCCCCTTACGACAAAACTGGCATCGACCAGGTTCAGGCAGAAAGGTTATCAATGAGCTGGATTGAACGAATTAAAAGCAACATCACTCCCACCCGCAAGGCGAGCATTCCTGAGGGTGTATGGACCAAGTGCGATAGCTGCGGTCAGGTACTCTACCGCGCCGAGCTGGAGCGCAACCTGGAGGTTTGTCCTAAGTGCGATCACCATATGCGCATGTCGGCGCGTAATCGCCTGCATAGCCTGTTGGATGAAGGTTCTCTGGTAGAACTGGGTAGCGAACTTGAGCCAAAAGATGTGCTGAAGTTCCGCGATTCAAAAAAATACAAAGACCGCCTGGCGTCCGCTCAGAAAGAGACGGGCGAGAAAGACGCGCTGGTGGTAATGAAAGGTACGCTCTACGCGATGCCGGTGGTTGCCGCCGCCTTTGAGTTCTCCTTTATGGGGGGCTCGATGGGTTCCGTCGTCGGCGCACGCTTTGTGCGCGCCGTGGAGCAGGCGCTGGAAGACAACTGCCCGCTGATCTGCTTCTCCGCCTCCGGCGGCGCCCGTATGCAGGAAGCGCTGATGTCGCTGATGCAGATGGCGAAAACCTCCGCCGCACTGGCGAAAATGCAGGAGCGCGGGCTGCCGTACATCTCCGTGCTGACCGACCCGACCATGGGCGGCGTATCGGCGAGCTTTGCGATGCTGGGCGATCTGAACATTGCCGAGCCGAAAGCGCTGATCGGCTTTGCCGGTCCTCGCGTAATTGAGCAGACCGTACGCGAGAAGCTGCCGCCGGGATTCCAGCGCAGCGAGTTTCTGATTGAAAAAGGGGCGATCGATATGATCGTTCGCCGCCCGGAAATGCGTCTCAAGCTGGCCAGCATTCTGGCGAAGCTGATGAACCTGCCGGCGCCGGTTGCCGTTTCGGAAGCGCCTCATGAAGGCGTGGTGGTGCCGCCGGCACCGGATCAGGAACCTGAGGCCTGATAAAGCAGAGGGCAGGGCCTGGCGGCGCTGCCCTTTTTTATTCATACGCGTTAACCGTCAATTCTTACGGGCATCATGGAAAAAGATCCTATTCCTCAGGCCACGTCGCCCCTGGCTACGTGGCTTTCTTATCTGGAACATCTGCACAGTAAAACCATCGACCTGGGCCTGGCGCGCGTCAGCGAGGTCGCCGGGCAGATGGATATCGTTAAACCGGCGCCATTTGTTTTTACCGTCGCGGGCACCAATGGCAAAGGCACCACCTGCCGCACGCTGGAAACCGTCCTGATGGCGGCCGGCTATAAAGTGGGGGTCTACAGCTCCCCGCATCTGGTGCGCTACACCGAACGCGTGCGCATTCAGGGAGCGGAACTGCCGGAGGCCGCGCATACGGCCTCGTTTGCTGAAATCGAAGCCGCGCGCGGTGACATCTCGTTGACCTATTTTGAGTACGGCACGCTCTCGGCGCTATGGCTGTTTAAGCAGGCGCAGCTGGATGTGGTGATCCTTGAAGTCGGGCTGGGTGGCCGTCTCGACGCCACCAATATCGTAGATGCCGACGTCGCGGTGGTCACCAGCATCGCCCTCGATCATACCGACTGGCTGGGGCCGGATCGCGAAAGTATCGGCCGGGAAAAAGCGGGTATCTTTCGCGCCGGTAAACCGGCGGTGGTGGGTGAGCCGGATATGCCGCACACCATTGCCGACGTGGCCAGCGAGAAAGGCGCGCTGCTCCAGCGCCGCGGCGTCGACTGGTGCTATGAGGTGGAGGACGATACGTGGTCCTTCCGCGACGCGGCCGGGGCGTTAAGCCGCCTGCCGTTGCCTCAGGTGCCGTTGCCGAATGCGGCGACGGCCGTGGCGGCGCTGCGCGCCAGCGGGCTGGCCGTGGATGACGCCATCCTCCGCGATGGGATCCGCGACGCGATGTTGCCGGGCCGTTTTCAGATAATCAGCGATGCCCCGCGGGTGATCCTCGATGTAGCGCATAACCCGCACGCGGCGGCCTATCTCGCCGGGCGTCTCAAAACGTTAGCGAAAACGGGACGCGTGCTGGCGGTTATTGGTATGCTGCATGATAAGGACATTGCCGGTACGCTGGCCAATCTGGCCCCGGAAGTCGACGCCTGGTACTGCGCGCCGCTGGAAGGCCCGCGCGGCGCGACGGCGGAGCAGCTGGTGGAACATTTGCGTGGCGGCACAGTCTATACCAGCGTGGCGCAGGCGTGGCATGCGGCCATGGCTGACGCTAAAGTGGAAGATACCGTGCTGGTGTGTGGTTCGTTTCACACCGTAGCGCAGGTTATGGAAGAGATAGACGCGGGGAGAATCGGTGGCGAGTAAGTTTCAGAACCGTTTAGTCGGGACAATCGTGCTGGTGGCGCTGGGGGTGATTATCCTGCCAGGGCTGCTGGACGGGCAGAAAAAGCATTACCAGGATGAGTTTGCCGCGATCCCGCTGGTGCCGAAACCGGGCGATCGCGATGAACCGGATATGTTGCCAGCGGCGACCCAGGCGTTGCCTTCGCAACCGCCGGAAGGAGCGGCGGAAGAGGTGCGGGCGGGTGATGCCGCCGCGCCATCGTTAGATCCATCGCGTATTCCGGTGAACAGCAACAGCTTCGACGACGTTCAGGAGCCGGTGGTGGCCGCGAAACCGCAGCCCAAGCCGCAGCCGAAACCACAGCCGCAGCCGCAACAGCAGGCCGCGACGCCAACGCCGCCGCCGGCTAAGCCACAGCAGCAACAGCCACCGCAGCAGCAGGCGGCCCTGCCGGCGCCGACCGGGAAAGCCTATGTGGTTCAGCTGGGCGCGTTGAAGAACGCCGATAAGGTGAATGAGATTGTGGGTAAACTGCGGGCCTCGGGGTTCAAAGTCTATACGTCGCCTTCGACGCCGGTACAGGGTAAAATTACCCGCATCCTCGTCGGCCCGGATGCGTCAAAAGACAAGCTGAAAGGCCAGCTGGGCGATCTACAGCAGATCTCCGGGCTTAGCGGGGTCGTGATGGGCTTCACCCCAAACTGATTGTTTTTTCCGCCATGCGGAGAGAACGTGGCGGGGAGAAACGCCCCGCAAACCCTGTCTCAGCCGCCCTCAAGAGGCGAAAGGCAGTCTGGCGTTGAATGTTTTTTCAGCGCCATTTTTATTTCTGTAGGGCATGGAAATCCCTACGCAAACGTTTTCTTTTTCTGTTAGAATGCGCCCCGAACTGGACGACAGGGCGTAAATCGTGGGACGTATATGGTCTGGATTGATTACGCCATTATGGCGGTGCTGGGTCTTTCTTGCCTGGTCAGCCTGATCCGCGGCTTTGTTCGCGAAGCTTTATCGTTAGTGACGTGGGGTTGCGCGTTTTATGTCGCCAGCCATTACTACGCTGACCTGTCTGTCTGGTTTACGGGCTTTGAGGATGAACGGGTTCGAAATGGGATTGCTATTGCGGCGCTGTTTATCGTGACGCTCATCGTTGGCGCTATCGTGAACTATGTGATAGGCCAGCTGGTGGAGAAGACCGGTTTGTCAGGAACCGACAGGGTATTGGGGATCTGCTTCGGCGCGCTACGTGGGGTGCTGATCATCGCCGCTATCTTGTTCTTCCTGGACACCTTTACCGGGATGGCGAAGAGCGATGACTGGCATCAGTCGCAGTTTATTCCCTATTTTACCCCTGTCATCAGATGGTTTTTTGAATACCTGCAAAGCTCGTCAAGTTTCTTGCCTAAAGTATAGACTTTGGGTCGTTGCTGAACGAGGAAAAGACGTATGTGCGGTATTGTCGGTATCGCCGGTGTTATGCCGGTTAACCAGTCGATTTATGATGCGCTAACGGTGCTCCAGCACCGTGGACAGGATGCCGCTGGCATCATCACCATTGATGCCAACAACTGCTTCCGGTTGCGTAAGGCTAACGGGCTGGTAAGCGACGTATTCGAAGCCCGCCACATGCAGCGTATGCAGGGCAATATGGGTATTGGCCACGTGCGTTATCCTACGGCGGGCAGCTCCAGCGCCTCCGAGGCGCAGCCGTTTTACGTTAACTCGCCGTATGGCATCACATTGGCGCATAACGGCAACCTGACCAATGCGCACGAGCTGCGTAAAAAGCTGTTTGAAGAAAAACGCCGCCATATCAATACCACCTCTGATTCCGAAATCCTCCTCAATATTTTCGCCAGTGAGCTGGATAACTTCCGTCACTACCCGCTGGAAGCGGACAACATCTTCGCTGCGATTGCGGCGACCAACCGTCTGATCCGCGGCGCGTACGCGTGCGTCGCGATGATCATCGGTCATGGCATGGTGGCCTTCCGCGACCCTAACGGCATTCGTCCGCTGGTGCTGGGTAAACGTGACGTTGGCGACGGCCGCACCGAGTATATGGTGGCCTCGGAAAGCGTGGCGCTTGATACGCTTGGTTTTGAATTCCTGCGCGATGTCGCGCCGGGCGAAGCGGTCTATATTACTGAGAAAGGCCAGCTGTATACCCGTCAGTGTGCCGATAATCCGGTCAGCAACCCATGCTTGTTCGAGTACGTCTATTTTGCCCGTCCGGACTCGTTTATTGACAAAATTTCCGTCTACAGCGCCCGCGTCAACATGGGGACTAAGCTGGGCGAAAAGATTGCCCGCGAGTGGGAAGATCTGGATATTGACGTCGTTATCCCGATCCCGGAGACCTCCTGCGACATCGCGCTGGAAATCGCCCGCATTCTCGACAAACCTTATCGTCAGGGCTTTGTGAAGAACCGCTACGTCGGCCGGACGTTTATCATGCCCGGTCAGCAGCTGCGTCGTAAATCTGTTCGCCGTAAGCTCAACGCCAACCGTGCGGAATTCCGCGATAAGAACGTGCTGCTGGTCGATGATTCCATTGTACGCGGCACCACCTCGGAGCAGATCATTGAGATGGCGCGCGAAGCGGGGGCGAAAAAAGTGTATCTGGCCTCCGCTGCGCCGGAAATTCGTTTCCCGAACGTGTATGGTATCGATATGCCGACCGCCAACGAACTGATCGCCCATGGCCGCGAAGTGGATGAGATCCGCCAGATCATCGGTGCCGATGGCCTGATTTTCCAGGATCTCAACGATCTGATCGACGCAGTGCGCGCGGAGAACCCGGATATTCAACAGTTTGAATGTTCTGTCTTCAACGGCGTATATGTGACCCGGGATGTCGACCAGCAGTACCTCGACTATCTTGACTCCCTGCGTAACGATGATGCCAAAGCGGTCCAGCTGCAGAACGAAGTCGAAAACCTCGAGATGCACAACGAGGGTTAACCCGTTCGCGCGTCGCGGCCCGCCGCTCCTGAGGGACGGCGGGCTTTTTTTCGCCCATCAACTGCGCATCAATAGTTGCGCCACAGGCTATAATCCGGCAAAGTCTGCGGCACACGCGCAAGGGGTAACAGAACGTGAAACGACTGATTATTGGCATTTCTGGCGCCAGCGGCGCTATCTATGGCGTGCGGATGCTGCAGGTGTTGCGGGATGTGCCGGAGATTGAGACCCATCTGATCCTCAGCCAGGCGGCACGGCAAACGCTGGCCCTCGAGACCGACTTCAGCGTGCGCGACGTGCAGGCGCTGGCCGATGTGGTGCATGACGCCCGCGATATCGCCGCCAGTATCTCTTCCGGTTCGTTTAAAACCGCCGGGATGGTGATTTTACCCTGCTCAATGAAAACGCTCTCTGGCATTGTCCATAGCTATACGGATGGCCTATTGACGCGGGCGGCCGATGTCGTGCTGAAGGAGCGTCGTCCGCTGGTGCTCTGCGTGCGGGAGACCCCGTTCCATCTCGGCCATCTGCGACTGCTGGTTCAGGCCGCGGAGCTCGGGGCGGTGATAATGCCGCCGGTGCCGGCCTTTTATCATCGGCCGCAAAGCCTGGATGATGTCATCAACCAAACCGTCAACCGGGTGCTCGATCAGTTCGATATTAGCCTGTCTCAAGACTTGTTTACTCGCTGGCAGGGGGCACAGGATTGCACTAAATAAGTGCAGTCAATGTACGCTTGCGCCGCAGTGGTGCAAATTTGTCGTCCCGATCAAATCCTCGACATTTATTTCGTCTTTTTGCGCTGAGGCACTGCGGTTTCGCCAGTAATGCTGGTATCTTCCCTTCCAAGACAATCCTGCAACTTTATTTTAACAAATTTAACCCTGTTCCCGGCACGCACCGGGAAGATGGCACAAAAACTGCAGGATTGATCGGCAATCACCATAACAAGCAACGCACCACATCACGACACGACACTTAAGGGTACTGTATGAAGAAGACGATTCTGGCTCTCTCTTTACTCGTGGGAATGAGCAGCACAGCCAGCGTGTTTGCTGCTCTGCCGCAGAGCATTCGCATTGGCACTGACGCGACCTATGCGCCATTTTCGTCGAAAGACGCAAAAGGGGACTTTGTTGGTTTTGATATCGATTTAGGCAATGAACTGTGCTCCCGAATTAAGGTGAAATGTACCTGGGTCGGCAGTGATTTTGACTCCCTGATCCCCTCCCTCAAGGCGAAGAAAATTGACGCCATCATCTCTTCGCTCTCCATTACCGAGAAGCGTCAGCAAGAGATCGCTTTCTCTGACAAGCTTTATGCCGCTGACTCGCGTCTGATCGCCGCCAAAGGGTCGCCGATCCAGCCGACGCTGGAGGCGCTGAAAGGCAAGCACGTCGGGGTGCTGCAAGGTTCTACTCAGGAAGCCTATGCCAATGACCGCTGGCGCAGCCAGGGCGTTGACGTGGTGGCCTACCAGAACCAGGATCTGATCTATTCAGATCTCGCAGCTGGCCGTCTGGATGCGGCGCTGCAGGATGAAGTCGCCGCCAGCGAAGGCTTCCTGAAACAGCCTGCCGGGAAAGATTTCGCCTTCGCCGGCCCGTCGGTGAAAGATAAAAAGTACTTTGGCGATGGTACCGGTATCGGTCTGCGTAAGGACGACGTCGAACTGAAAGCTGCGTTTGATAAAGCGCTGGGCGAGATACGTAAAGACGGCACCTACGACAAAATGGCGAAGAAATACTTCGATTTTAACGTTTACGGCGACTAAGACTGCTGCAGGCCCGCACAATAGGGTGGGCCTGCCGCCAGGTTCGTATCCATGCCCCAAAAGGGTGCATCCAAACACGCTGTGGATCATTTCAGTGCAAAAGCAGCCAGTTTTTTGGCTAAAAAATGCATAGTTAAGCGTTTCTGATGCAAAAAATCGGCCTTTCTGGTGCATAAATCTTTGCCCTCAAGGGGCGAATAATGGCACGATAACTGGCGTAAATAGTTCTAATAAACCCGTTAGAATGACAGTCTGTCGAGGATAGTTATGAAAAAACTGGCGTTGTCTCTCTCTTTAGCGCTGGCCCTTTCCAGCGTTTCCACAGTCTTTGCCGCCATTCCGCAAAAAATTCGTATTGGCACCGATCCGACTTATGCCCCCTTCGAATCGAAGAATGCGCAGGGGGAATTGGTGGGTTTTGATATCGATCTGGCAAAAGAGCTGTGTAAGCGTATTAATACCCAATGTACCTTTGTTGAAAACCCGCTGGATGCACTGATCCCCTCCTTAAAAGCGAAGAAAATCGACGCGATTATGTCTTCGCTGTCGATTACCGAAAAGCGCCAGCAGGAAATTGCCTTCACCGACAAGCTGTACGCGGCAGATTCGCGTCTGGTGGTGAAAAAAGGCAGCCCGGTAACGCCGGATCTCGCCACCCTGAAGGGTAAGCGCGTGGGTGTGCTGCAGGGGACGACTCAGGAAACCTATGGCAATGAGCACTGGGCGCCGAAAGGTATCGAAATTGTCTCCTATCAGGGGCAGGACAATATCTATTCCGACCTGACCGCCGGCCGTATCGACGCCGCGTTCCAGGATGAGGTCGCGGCCAGCGAAGGGTTCCTGAAACAGCCTATCGGTAAAGATTACCAGTTTGGCGGACCATCGATTAAAGACGAGAAGCTGTTCGGCGTCGGTACCGGTATGGGGCTGCGTAAGGAAGACAACGAACTGCGTGAAGCGCTGAATAAGGCGTTTGCAGAGATGCGTAAGGACGGCACCTACGACAAACTGGCGAAAAAATACTTCGATTTTAACGTATACGGCGAATAATTCTCACGCCTCACCATTGCGTGCGTTTCGCGCGCAATGGTGAATGACAGACAGGGTAGGCAGCATGCTGTATGGGTTTTCACAGGTTATTTTGCAGGGTGCGCTCGTCACCCTGGAGCTTGCGCTTAGCTCGGTCGTTCTCGCCGTCCTGATAGGGCTGGCGGGCGCTGGCGCAAAGTTATCGAGCAACCGTCCTCTGGCGCTGGTATTTGAAGGCTATACCACACTGATTCGCGGCGTGCCCGATCTGGTGCTGATGCTGCTGATTTTCTATGGCCTGCAGATTGCGCTGAACAGCGTCACCGATGCGCTGGGCATGGCGCAGTTTGATATCGATCCGATGATCGCCGGGATTATTACCCTCGGCTTTATCTATGGTGCCTATTTTACGGAAACTTTCCGCGGCGCCTACCTTGCGGTGCCGAAGGGGCATATCGAAGCGGCTACCGCCTTTGGCTTTAGCGGCGGGCAGACGTTCCGGCGTATTCTGTTCCCGGCGATGATGCGCTACGCGCTGCCGGGGATCGGCAACAACTGGCAGGTTATTCTCAAGGCAACGGCGCTGGTCTCGCTGCTGGGGCTGGAGGATGTGGTCAAAGCCACGCAGCTGGCCGGGAAAAGCACCTGGCAGCCGTTCTATTTCGCCATCGTCTGCGGCCTGATTTATCTGGTGTTTACCACCCTTTCTAATGGCGTACTGCTGCTGCTCGAACGCCGCTATACCGTTGGCGTGAAGAGGGCTGACCTGTGATTGAAATTATTCAGGAGTACTGGAAATCACTGCTGTGGACCGACGGCTATCGCTTTACCGGCGTGGCGATTACCTTATGGTTGCTGATCTCTTCGGTGGTGATGGGCGGCATTCTGGCGGTGTTTCTGGCCATTGGCCGCGTCTCGAGCAATAAATTTATCCAGTTCCCCATCTGGTTGTTCACTTACATCTTTCGCGGCACGCCGCTGTATGTACAACTGCTGGTTTTTTACTCCGGCATGTATACCCTGGAAATCGTCAAAGGCACGGAGCTGCTGAACGCTTTTTTCCGCAGCGGGCTAAACTGCACGGTGCTGGCGTTAACCCTGAATACCTGCGCCTATACCACTGAAATTTTCGCCGGGGCGATCCGCTCAGTACCTGCCGGAGAAATTGAAGCGGCACGGGCCTACGGCTTCTCGTCCGTCAAACTGTACCGCTGCATTATTCTGCCTTCCGCGCTGCGCATTGCGCTACCGGCCTACAGTAACGAAGTGATCCTGATGCTGCACTCCACCGCGCTGGCGTTTACCGCTACGGTGCCGGATCTGCTGAAAATCGCTCGCGATATTAACTCCGCGACCTATCAGCCGTTCACTGCCTTTGGCATCGCCGCGGTGCTCTATTTAATTATCTCGTATGTGCTGATTAGCTTGTTCCGTAAAGCGGAAAAGCGCTGGTTGCAGCATATCAAACCTTCTTCGACGCATTGAGAACGCCATGTCCGACAATAAATTAAACGTTATCGATCTGCACAAACGCTATGGGGAACACGAGGTGCTGAAGGGCGTCTCCCTGCAGGCGAAAGCCGGGGACGTTATCAGTATCATCGGTTCATCGGGTTCCGGAAAAAGTACCTTTTTGCGCTGCATTAACTTCCTTGAAAAACCGAGCGAAGGCACGATCGTCGTCAGTGGCCAGAATATTGGCCTGGTGCGGGATAAGGACGGCCAGCTGAAGGTGGCTGATAAGAACCAGCTGCGCCTGCTGCGCACCCGCCTGACCATGGTGTTCCAGCATTTCAATCTGTGGAGCCATATGACGGTGCTGGAGAACGTCATGGAGGCGCCGATTCAGGTGCTGGGCTTAAGCAAACAGGAAGCGCGCGATCGCGCGGTAAAATACCTGGCCAAGGTCGGGATTGACGAACGTCAGCAGGCGAAATACCCGGTGCATCTCTCCGGCGGCCAGCAGCAGCGTGTCTCGATTGCCCGCGCGCTGGCGATGGAGCCGGAAGTGCTGCTGTTTGATGAGCCAACGTCCGCTCTGGATCCGGAACTGGTGGGCGAAGTGTTGCGTATCATGCAGCAGCTGGCGGAAGAGGGAAAAACCATGGTGGTGGTGACCCACGAAATGGGCTTTGCCCGCCACGTCTCTTCGCATGTTATTTTCCTGCATCAGGGCAAAATTGAAGAAGAAGGGCATCCGGACGCGCTGTTTGGCGCGCCGAAAAGCCCGCGCCTGCAGCAGTTTCTGAAAGGGTCGCTGAAATAACCGGCTCACCCGGCGTCTGTAGGCGTCGGGTGAGCTTCCCGCTCCAGCCGATAGATCCAGTCATCGTAATCGATGCCGTTCAGATGATAGGCTTTCTCCAGCACCTGGGTGCGCACAAAGCCTTGCTTCTCCAGCAGGCGCGATGAGCCATGATTTTCACTCAGCACCCAGGCATTGATGGCCTGCACCCCCAGCGTGCTGAAACCATAATCGCAGATCGCGCGCAGCGCTTCGCTGGCATAGCCTCTTCCCTGAGCCTGCGGTAACAGGGCGTAGCCGACGTCAGCCTCGTGCGGATTTTTCGGACTGATGCGTAGCCCAATATCGCCCAGCGCGTCGCCGCGTTTATCACGCAAAACAAACACCCCGGGATCGGCACAGCGGCTGGCAAACACGCTGCGTAGCGCCGTCTCGCTTAACACTTCCCCCATAAAACGCATCACCAGCGGATCCTGGCGCAGGCGCAGAAAAAAGGGCCAGTCATCGGTAACAAAGCGGGTAAGCGAAAGGCGTGGTGTGGTGATGGTTGTCATAAAGCAGTCAATACGCAGAAAGAAAAGCCTACCTTAGCACTTTGCTTCGCCAGGTAACATCGGCGAACCGGCCGGCTGGCGGTGAATTCAGGCGATTAAGGGCGCTATTTGTCGTGAATATGGCGATGCTGCAGCGCCAGGGTGAGGCCGCCATCCAGGCGTGGAGCATGAGCCAGCAGAATGGAATCAGGGGAGCCAATGCTCCCCTGTGTCAGCCATTAACGCAGCACATCCTTTAGCGCTTCTTCCAGATCGTACCAGCGGAAGGCGAAGCCAGCGGCTTCCAGTCGCTTAGGCAGCGCGCGCTGGCCACCGAGCACCAGGACGGCAGACTCACCCATCAGCAGGCGAATAGCAGCGGCAGGAACGCGGAAAATGGCTGGTCGATTGAGCGCATGACCCAAGGCGTGGGCGAACTGTTCGTTATGCACTGGGTAGGGAGAAACCATATTGAACGGACCGCGTAGATCGTTATCCAGCAGCCACAGAATGCCGTTAACCATATCGTCGATATGGATCCAGGCCAGATACTGTCTGCCGCTGCCGATAGGCCCACCGAGGCCGAGCTTAAAGGCGGGCGTCATTTTGCCGAGAATACCGCCCCGCGGGGCCAGTACCACGCCGGTGCGCAGCAGGCAGACGCGGGTACGTTCGCTTTGCGCTTCGCAGGCAATTTGCTCCCAGCGGGCGCAAAGCTTATGGGTAAACTCATTGTGCGGTGGTTCTTCTTCGGTCACCACCACCTCGCCGAGATCGCCGTAGTAGCCGGTGGCAGACCCGCTGATCAGCACGGAGGGAGGCGTGTCGCTGGCGTGGATCAGGCCCACCAGCCGCTGAGTGAGATCCCAGCGGCTATGGCACAAGCGTTGTTTCTGCTCGGCCGTCCAGCGTTTATCAGCTATGGGCTCACCTGCCAGATTAATAACGGCATCAATATCATTGAGGTGGTGATGGCCTTCGAAATCGCGCCACAGCGTGACGCGCGGATCGAGGCGGGCGCGGGCGCTATCCGGGTGCCGCGTGGAAACCGTGACGCTATGCCCCAGCTCCAGCAACCGGGGTATCAGATGTCGGCCAATCAGGCCGGTGCCACCCGTAAGCAGGATCTTCATACCACCTCCCTGACATCGTTATCGCCGCCAGCTCATGGTCATCGACACCGAGTCGGCATAGCGTAGCGCATGAAGTTTATCGATCTCCACTTCAGCATATGTGACCCAGTGATGTTCGCATGCGATATTCAGCACATCCTGAGTTAATTTTTCCAGCAACGAGAAACGGCCATTCTCAAGATGGCTGATGATGCGCTTGGTAATGGTGCGGTAGTTCAGCGCATCATTGATGTCTTCGCTATCGCGCGCCTTATCGGCGGGATAGTGAATCGCCACATTCACCACCACGTCCTGGCGGTTGGCGATCTCTTCCTCTTTAATTCCAATAAAAGTACGCAGGCGCAGGTTCTTAATACGAATAATGGCGTCTGGTTGAGACATTGCAGGCTTCCTCCGTGTTGTAAGTTCTGCAATCATACAACAAAGCGCGACGGGCGAGCAGGGGGTTAATAAGGCTGAATTTTTAGCATCGCTTCAATGGTCGCCGGTCGCTGCTTAATGCGCTCATACCAGTTATGCACCGCCGGATAGTTCGTCAGATCGATACGCTGTCGGACATGGCTGTTGACCCAGGGCCAGGCGGCAATATCGGCGATGCTGTAATGGTCGCCGCCAAGCCACGGACTGGCTTCGAGGCGGTGGTTGAGAACCCCGTACAGTCGCTGGGTTTCCACCTGAAAACGTTCAATGGCATAGGGCACCGTTTGCGGCGCCGAGTGGGCAAAATGCTGATTTTGTCCCAGCATCGGCCCAAGACCGCCGACCTGCCAGAATAGCCATTGCAGAGTAATATAGCGCTCCCGCAGTTCACCGCTCAGCAGCTTGCCGCTTTTCTCCGCCAGATAGAGCAGGATGGCGCCGGACTCGAAGACGCTCAACGGCGCTCCGCCATCGACAGGCATATGGTCGACAATCGCCGGGATTTTGTTATTCGGCGAAATCGCCAGAAACTGTGGATGAAACTGTTCCCCTTTGCCGATATCGACCCGAATTAGCCGATAGGCCAGCTGCGCCTCTTCGAGAAACAGGGTGATTTTGTGGCCGTTTGGGGTGGGTGCATAGTAGAGATCGATCATAATATTTCCCGCCGTCGTGGGTCGCAAACTGTTCGAGTATAGGTGAAGCTGCGCAACCCGGGAGGAAATCCGCGAGCGGCGCATCGGTCTGGAGGCAGCCACGTGATGCTGACGCGCGGACGAGCAGTGACATCCCCGGCAAGCCAGGCTATGTTGGCTTATTGTCCTGTCTACCATCCTTGAGGAAGCCATGAGCCAGCCTGTGATTACCCTGTGGTCCGATGCCGATTTTTTCTCACCGTATGTGATGTCTGTCTATGTCGCCCTGCAGGAAAAGAGCCTGCCTTTTAGCCTTAAAACCGTCGACCTGAACCGCGGCGAACATCTGCAGGCCGGCTGGACGGGCTATACCGCCACCCGTCGCGTACCGCTGCTGGAGGTTGATGATTTCGCGCTGAGCGAGTCCTCGGCGATTACCGAGTATCTGGATGAGCGTTTCGCCCCGCCGGAGTGGGAGCGCATTTACCCGCATGATCTGCAAAAACGCGCCCGCGCCCGGCAGATCCAGGCCTGGCTGCGCAGCGATCTGGTGCCGATTCGTGAAGAGCGATCCACCGCCGTGGTGTTTGGCGGGGCGAAAATGCCGGCCCTCAGCGAGGCAGGCAAGCAATCTGCGGAAAAACTGTTTACCACCGCCGCCATGCTGCTGGCCCACGGCGGGCAAAATTTATTTGGCGAATGGTCCATTGCCGACGCCGACCTGGCGCTGATGCTCAATCGTCTGGTTCTCAATGGCGATGAGGTGCCGGAGACGCTGGCCGATTATGCGACTTTTCAGTGGCAGCGGGCTTCAATCCAGCGTTACGTGGCGCTTTCCGCCAAACGTGCAGGCTGATCGCCCGCCGCGCTTCCGCTATCATAGTGGCATCGTAACCAGTGGAGATGGAATCTATGAAACTGATGTTTGCCTCCGATATTCATGGTTCGCTGCCCGCTACGGAACGCGTGCTTGAACGGTTCGCGCAAAGCGGCGCCAGGTGGCTTATTATTCTCGGCGATGTGCTCAATCACGGGCCACGCAATGCGCTGCCGGAAGGGTATGCGCCGGCGGAGGTGGCCGAGCGGCTTAACAGCGTGGCGGAGCGCATTATTGCCGTTCGCGGCAATTGCGACAGCGAAGTGGATCAGATGCTACTTCGTTTTCCCATGACCGCGCCCTGGCAACAGGTGCTCAGCGAACGCTACCGCCTGTTTCTGACCCATGGCCATCTTTATAGCCCGGAAAATTTGCCGCCGCTGGACGCTGGCGATGTTCTGGCTTACGGCCATACTCATATTCCGGTTGCGGAAAAACGCGGTGCGATCTACCTGTTTAACCCTGGCTCAGTGAGTATCCCGAAAGGGGGATATTCCGCCAGCTATGGGCTGCTGGATCAGGGGCGTCTGCAGGTTTTAGCACTCAATGATAATCAGGTTATTGCAGAGGTCGCAATTTACCCGTAATTTAGCCCTCAATCATAAAGACGCGCCGCGAGAGCGCTTTCAAAGTAAGGTTTCCTGATGGCGGAACAGAATCATTTGGCAAGCACAGAATGGGTCGATATTGTTAATGAAAACAATGAGGTGATAGCACAATCCAGCCGCGAGCAGATGCGCGCGCAGTGCCTGCGTCACCGGGCGACCTATATCGTCGTTCACGACGGAATGGGAAAAATTCTGGTGCAGCGACGCACCGAGACAAAAGACTTTCATCCGGGCATGCTGGATGCCACCGCCGGAGGCGTCGTTCAGGCCGATGAGCAACTGCTGGAGTCTGCCCGTCGCGAGGCCGAAGAAGAGTTAGGCATCGCGGGAGTACCGTTTGCCGATCACGGTCAGTTTTACTACGAAGATAAGTTCTGTCGCGTCTGGGGAAGCCTGTTCAGCTGCGTCTCGCATGGGCCATTTGCGCTGCAGGAAGAAGAGGTCAGCGAGGTGTGTTGGTTAACGCCGGAAGAGATCACCGCCCGCTGCGATGAATTCACGCCGGACTCGCTGAAAGCGCTGGCGCTGTGGATGACCCGTAACGCGGGTAATGAGTATGATGACGCGGAAGAGGGCGAGTAATACCGCAATCGCGCAGCAGCAACAGCTGCTCGCCTCCTGACGAAAAAAGGCAGCCATCTGGCTGCCTTTTGCTTTTATCTCAGCGGGGAATTACTTCTGCTGCTGAGCTGACTGGATCGCGGTCAGAGCGATGGTATAGACGATATCGTCAACCAGGGCGCCACGAGACAGGTCGTTGACCGGCTTGCGCATACCCTGCAGCATCGGCCCGATGGAGATCAGGTCGGCAGAGCGCTGTACCGCTTTGTACGTGGTGTTACCGGTGTTCAGATCCGGGAAGATGAACACGGTCGCGCGGCCAGCAACCGGCGAATTCGGCGCTTTGGATTTCGCCACGTCAGCCATGACGGCGGCGTCGTACTGCAGCGGGCCATCGATCATCAGGTCAGGACGTTTTTCCTGCGCCAGACGGGTCGCTTCGCGGACTTTCTCGACATCGCTACCCGCGCCGGAGGTACCGGTGGAGTAGGAGAGCATCGCTACGCGCGGTTCGATACCGAAAGCAATTGCGGAGTCAGCGGACTGAATAGCGATTTCCGCCAGCTGTTCTGCCGTCGGATCCGGGTTGATCGCGCAGTCGCCGTAGACATAAACCTGTTCCGGCAGCAGCATGAAGAATACGGAAGAGACCAGCGAGCTGCCCGGTGCGGTTTTGATCAGCTGCAGCGGCGGACGAATGGTGTTGGCGGTGGTGTGAACCGCGCCGGACACCAGGCCGTCGACTTCGTCTTGTTCCAGCATCAGGGTGCCGAGAACCACGTTGTCTTCCAGCTGCTCGCGAGCGACGGCTTCGGTCATGCCCTTGCTCTTACGCAGTTCGACCAGGCGAGCCACGTAGCTTTCGCGAACCACTTCCGGGTCGACGATTTCGATACCCGCGCCCAGCTCAACGCCCTGCGCTGCGGCAACGCGGTTGATCTCATCCGGGTTACCCAGCAGCACACAGGTAGCGATGCCACGTTCCGCACAGATAGCGGCGGCTTTCACGGTACGCGGTTCGTCGCCTTCCGGCAGGACAACGCGTTTGCCGGCTTTGCGCGCCAGCTCGGTCAGCTGGTAGCGGAAGGCTGGCGGGGAGAGACGACGGCTGCGCTCGGAGGTCGCGGTCAGCGATTCGATCCAGTCGGCGTTGATGTAGTTGGCCACGTATTCCTGAACTTTCTCGATGCGCTCGTGATCGTCAACCGGTACTTCGAGGTTGAAGCTCTGCAGGCTCAGGGAGGTCTGCCAGGTATTGGTATTGACCATAAACACCGGCAGGCCGGTGGCGAAGGCACGTTCGCACAGCTTGCTGATGCGCGCGTCCATTTCATAGCCGCCGGTCAGCAGGATGGCGCCGATTTCCACGCCGTTCATCGCGGCCAGGCAGGCAGCGACCAGCACGTCAGGACGATCTGCCGAGGTGACCAGCAGCGAGCCTGCACGGAAGTGCTCCAGCATGTGTGGGATGCTGCGCGCGCAGAAGGTCACGGATTTCACGCGGCGGGTGTTGATATCGCCTTCGTTGATGATGGTGGCATTCAGGTGATGCGCCATGTCGATCGCGCGGGTGGCGATCAGATCGAAGCTCCACGGCACCGCGCCCAGCACCGGCAGGGTGCTGCCTTTCTGCAGCTGAGCCGGGTCGATCTTCACGACTTTCGCTTTCGACGAGTCGTCGAAGATTTCTGACAGGTCAGGACGGGTACGGCCCTGCTCGTCGACCGGTGCGTTCAATTTGTTGACGATAACGCCGGTAATGCTGGTGTTTTTCGCGCCGCCAAAGCTGTTGCGGGTCAGTTCAATACGCTCGTTCAGCTGCTCTGGCGTATCGGTGCCCTGCGACATCACGAAGACGATTTCCGCGTTCAGCGTTTTGGCGATTTCAAAGTTCAGCGCCTGCGCGAACTGATGCTTACGGGTCGGCACCAGGCCTTCCACCAGTACTACTTCCGCATCCTGAGTGTTCGCGTGATAGTTGGCGATGATCTCTTCCATCAGCACATCTTTCTGATTGCTGGAGAGCAGAGATTCAACGTGGTTCATCTTCAGCGGTTCAGCGGCGGTGGTCGTGGAGGAGCTGGCGCGAACGATGGTGGTGGTCTGGTCTGGCGCATCGCCACCGGAGCGCGGTTGGGCGATTGGTTTAAAGACGCTCAGACGAACGCCTTTGCGTTCCATAGCACGGATCACACCGAGGCTGACGCTGGTCAGGCCTACGCTGGTACCGGTAGGAATTAACATGATAGTACGGGACACGGTATATCCTCTTTCGTTACCGCCAGTATCAGGCGGGATACAAAACAGCACCACCAGCTACCCGTCATACTTCAAGTTGCATGCGCGTTGGCTCTACTTGCTCACCCCGGTGGCGTACGTGGTGTACGCCACCGGGGATTTGCTGCGTCGCCGCCTTCCTGCAGCTCGAATTATTGAAGGTTATGGCTGGCGGTGTGGAATTAAGCGGTCAGACGGCTGGCGTCTTGCGCGATGACCAGTTCTTCGTTGGTCGGGATAACCACGGCAGGACGGGTGCCTTCTTTGTTGATGAAGCCAGACTTGCCGAAACGGGCAGCCAGGTTACGTTCGTGGTCAACTTCGAAGCCCAGGACGCCCAGTTTGCCCAGCGACAGTTCACGCACCATCGCGGCGTTTTCACCGATACCGCCGGTGAAGATAACGGCGTCGAGACGACCGTCCATCAGCGCGGTGTAGGAGCCGATGTATTTCGCCAGGCGGTGGCAGTAGACGTCCATCGCGCGTTTAGCGTCGGCTTTTTCCTGGTAGTTGTCTTCCACGTAGCGGCAGTCGCTGGTGACTTCGGTCAGACCCAGCAGGCCGGACTCTTTGGTCAGCATTTTGTTGATCGCGTCAACGCTCATGCCCAGGGTGTCGTGCAGATGGAAGATGATTGCCGGGTCGATGTCGCCGGAGCGGGTACCCATCACCAGACCTTCCAGCGGCGTCAGCCCCATAGAGGTATCAACGCATTTACCGTTACGGATAGCGGAAACAGAACCACCGTTGCCGAGGTGGCAGGTGATGATGTTCAGCTCTTCCACCGGCTTGTTCAGGATCTTAGCGGCTTCCTGAGTCACATAGAAGTGGCTGGTGCCGTGCGCGCCGTAACGACGAACGCCATGCTCTTTGTACAGGCTGTACGGCAGGGCGTAGAGATAGGATTCTTCCGGCATGGTCTGGTGGAACGCCGTATCGAATACGGCCACGTTTTTGTCTTTCAGATGCGGGAAGGATTTCAGCGCTTCAGCGATGCCGATCAGGTGTGCCGGGTTGTGCAGCGGTGCGAAAGACGCTGCGTCTTTAATACCCTGAATCACAGACTCGTCGATCACCACGGAGCTGGTGTATTTTTCACCGCCGTGTACGATACGGTGGCCGATTGCGGTCAGCTGAGCAGACAGTTCTGGTTTTTGTGCCAGAATAGTGTTAACGATAAAGTTCAGTGCTTCACTGTGCGCGGCACCGGCGCCTAATTCAGCTTCTTGCTTGCCGCCGTCAATTTTCCATTTGATACGGGCTTCCGGCAGGTGGAAGCATTCCGCTAAACCGGACAGATATTCGTCGCCGTTAACGGCATCAAGGATAGCAAATTTCAGAGAGGAGCTACCGCAGTTCAGAACCAGTACTAACTTACTCGACATGGAAGTACCTTTTTATGATACGTGGCTAAAAAAACGTCAGTGTGTCATTAGCGTAGCGCAGGATGACCTCGACATTTATGATTAACATCATGCCTTGTTCTGTTTTCGGGCACGATGAGAGAAGTACATTTGATTTTATGCCATTTTGCATAATTTTCAGCCAATGGCAGAATATGCGATAATTTGACTAGCCTGGCAAAAGAGTCTATCCGCCCTTTCAGGCGGGCACAGGATACCTGATTGCGGCATCCTTTGCCAAAATCTTTTGAACGATGTCATGCATAGTTGGTGTTTTGCACGAATTTTTTAAGTTTTATATGTAAAGTTGAGGTAAAGCCATGTCGACCCCTGAGAAACGCCCCGTTAGCTTCTTTAGCTTGTTCAACCGCGGGCAGCATTACGCAAAGACCTGGCCTCTCGACAAGCGCCTCGCGCCGGTGTTTATCGAAAACCGCATTATTCGTGCCACCCGCTATGCTATCCGTATCATGCCGCCGATCGCCATTTTTACGCTGTGCTGGCAGATAGCCCTGGGCGGCCAGCTGGGTCCCGCTGTCGCCACCGCGCTGTTTGCCCTGAGCCTGCCGATGCAGGGATTATGGTGGTTGGGTAAGCGTTCGGTGACGCCGCTGCCGCCCTCCATTCTTAACTGGTTTTACGAAGTGCGCGGCAAACTGCAGGAGGCGGGGCAGGCGCTGGCGCCGGTCGAAGGCAAGCCCGATTATCAGGCGCTGGCTGACACGCTTAAGCGCGCCTTCAAACAACTGGATAAAACTTTCCTTGATGATTTGTAATTCACTACGGAAAACGCATATAAAAGAAGGCGCATGATTTATGCGCCTTCTTTATTTCACGCCCTACCGTGCTACAGGAGTCACAACATGGAAATGACCAATGCGCAGCGTCTGATTTTATCCAATCAGTACAAAATGATGACGATGCTCGACCCGGACAATGCGGAACGCTACCGTCGTCTGCAAACCATCATTGAGCGTGGGTATGGGCTGCAGATGCGCGAACTGGACCGCGAGTTTGGCCAGCTGACGGAAGAAACCTGCCGTACCGTTATCGATATCATGGAGATGTACCACGCGCTACATGTCTCCTGGACCAACCTGAAAGACGCGGCGGGTATCGACGAGCGTCGGGTTACCTTCCTCGGATTTGATGCCGCCACCGAAGCGCGTTTTCTCGGCTATGTACGCTTTATGGTCAATATTGAAGGCCGCTACAGCCATTTTGACGCCGGCACTCATGGCTTTAACTCGCAGACCCCGATGTGGGAGAAATATCAGCGGATGCTGAGCGTCTGGCACGCCTGTCCGCGCCAGTATCACCTGAGCAGTAATGAAATTAACCAAATTATCAATGCCTGAGGGAGGTGCCCGTGCAGTGTAAAGGTTTCCTGTTCGATTTAGACGGGACGCTGGTGGATTCCTTGCCGGTGGTGGAGCGTTCATGGTGTAAGTGGGGCGATCGTTTCGCCATTGACCATGATGAAATTCTCAGTTTTATTCACGGCAAGCAGGCCATTACCTCTATTCGCCATTTTATGCCGGGTCGTAGCGAGGAGGATATCCAGGCCGAATTCCGCTTCCTCGAGCAGATTGAAGCCACTGATATCGAGGGCATTGTCGCTCTGCCGGGGGCGTTAACCCTGCTGAGTACCCTCAATGAGGCTGGGATCCCATGGGCGATTGTCACTTCCGGGTCGGTGCCGGTTGCCCACGCGCGTCATCGCGCGGCAGGCCTGCCGATGCCGGAGGTCTTCATCACCGCTGAGCAGGTAAAACACGGAAAACCGGCGCCGGACGCCTATCTGCTGGGCGCCGAGCGGCTGGGACTACCGGCCGATCAGTGCGCGGTGGTAGAAGATGCGCCGGCGGGGTTGCTCTCCGGCCTGGCGGCGGGGTGTCGCACCATCGCGGTCAACGTGCCTGCCGATGCCCCTCGACTGGATGAAGCCGACCTCGTGCTGAGTAGCCTGGACGATCTGGTGATCGAACGCCAGGCGGACGGCTATGTTAATGTGCGTCTTAAAGCGTAAACGTATGATTTCGCCCCGCGTTGCCGGGGCTTTTTTATGCCACTATGTCGACTCCCACTTGTGACAAGGAAACGTTGTGAACGGTGAATTGATTTGGGTTTTATCCCTTCTGGCTATCGCGGTTGTGCTGTTTGCTACCGGCAAGGTGCGCATGGATGCTATCGCCCTGATGGTCATTGTCGCCTTCGTCCTCAGCGGCACGCTGACGCTGAATGAAGCCTTTTCCGGGTTCAGCGATCCTAACGTGATCCTGATTGCCGCCCTGTTTATTATCGGTGATGGCCTGGTGCGTACCGGGGTGGCCACCAAGATGGGGGCGTGGCTGGTGAGTGTGGCGGGCAACAGCGAAACCAAGATGCTGGTTTACCTGATGCTCACCGTCGCCGGGCTGGGTGCATTTATGAGTTCAACCGGGGTGGTCGCCATTTTCATTCCGGTGGTGCTCAGCGTGTCGGCGCGGATGAATACCTCTCCCTCGCGGCTGATGATGCCGCTGAGCTTTGCCGGACTTATCAGCGGGATGATGACTCTGGTCGCAACGCCCCCCAATCTGGTGGTCAACAGTGAACTGCTGCGAGAAGGGCTGCACGGCTTCAGTTTTTTCAGCGTCACGCCGATTGGCCTGGTGGTGCTGATCCTGGGCATCGTCTATATGCTGGCGGTGCGCTTTATGCTGAAGACAGAGAATGGCGAATCCGCGCGCGATGGGCGAAAAAGAAGCACCTTCCGCGATCTGATCCGCGAATATCACCTCACTGGTCGCGCCCGCCGGCTGGCGATCCGTCCCGGTTCGCCGATGATCGGCCAGCGGCTGGATGATTTAAAGCTGCGTGAGCGGTACTGTGCCAACGTCATCGGTGTCGAACGCTGGCGGCGGTTCCGTCGGGTGATTGTTAACGTCAACGGGGTATCGGAATTTCGCGCCCGCGATGTCCTGCTGATCGATATGTCCGCCTCCGATGTCGACTTACGCCAGTTCTGTGGTGAGCAGATGCTCGAGCCGATGGTGCTGCGCGGCGAGTATTTTGCCGATCAGGCGCTGGATGTGGGCATGGCGGAGGTGTCGCTGATCCCGGATTCGGAGATGATTGGTAAAACGGTGCGTGAGATAGCGTTCCGCACCCGGTTTGGTCTCAATATCGTCGGCATGAAGCGCGATGGCGAGGCGATGGATGGTTCCGTGGTCGATGAGCCGCTGCAGCTCGGCGATATCCTGCTGGTGGTCGGCAACTGGCGGCAAATTGCCCTGCTGGCGAAGCGTGGGCGTGATTTCGTGGTGCTCAATATGCCGGTTGAAGTGGATGACGCTTCGCCGGCACACAGCCAGGCTCCGCACGCGATTTTCTGTCTGGTGTTGATGGTAGCCCTGATGCTCACTGATGAAATTCCCAACCCGATTGCCGCGATCATCGCCTGCCTGCTGATGGGCAAATTCCGCTGCATCAACGCCGAAAGCGCCTATAAGGCGATCCACTGGCCAAGCATTATTTTGATTGTCGGGATGATGCCGTTTGCCCTGGCGTTGCAGAAAACCGGCGGGGTAGATCTGGTGGTCAAGGGACTGATGGACGTCGCCGGAAGCGAGGGGCCTTATCTGATGCTCGGCTGCCTGTTTGTAATGTGCGCGGCGATAGGCCTGTTCATCTCTAATACCGCGACCGCGGTCCTGATGGCGCCTATAGCCCTGGCAGCAGCGAAGTCAATGGGGGTGTCGCCCTATCCCTTCGCCATGGTGGTGGCGATGGCGGCTTCGGCGGCGTTTATGACTCCGGTTTCCTCGCCGGTCAACACCCTGGTGCTTGGCCCGGGTAAGTATTCCTTCAGCGACTTTGTGAAGATTGGCGTGCCCTTCACCGTACTGGTGATGGTGGTCTGCGTGCTGCTGATCCCGGTACTGTTTCCGTTCTAAGGGGGTCAGGCCGGGTAGGGCGCAACCGCTGCCCGGCCTGAAAAATTACAGCGGCGAATCCTGGCTTATTTCATCCAGCGACAGCTGGAAGCTCGGGACAAACACCTGCATAAAGTAATCCATCTCCGCGCTACGCCGCGACGCCAGCGTCTTTTCCAGACGGCCTTTGGCCAGCAGAAATTCGTTGTTACCCGCAGACAGCTCTTCGAGGCACTTCAGGTAGGCGCAGAGGGCGTCAGCCTGTTTAACGATCGACTGCTCTTCCTCACTGTAGTGATGCTCATCAATCAGCGGCTCGAAAATATCGCGCAGCTCGTCAGGGACCATATCCACCAGCTTTTGCTGAGCAATTTTCTCAATCGCCTTATATTCCTGGGCAATCTGGGAGTTGAAATATTTCACCGGGGTAGGGAGGTCGCCAGTTAATACTTCGGAGGCGTCATGGTACATCGCCAGCAGGGCGATACGTTCGGCGTTGACCTGGCCGCCAAATTTACGGTTTTTAATTGCCGCCAGCGCATGGGCGACCATCGCCACCTGCAGACTGTGTTCGGAGACATTTTCGGTGCGCACGTTGCGCATCAGCGGCCAGCGGTTAATCAGTTTCAGGCGGGAGAGGTGGGCAAAGAAATGACTCTGACTCATAGGAACCCTTAATCAGTGACAACATCGGGTTCCATTGTGCGCAGGGATCGCCGCCGGATGCAAATGCCGGCGGCGTAGCGATTAAAGCTGGTGGTAGCCGGAGAGGAAGCGGCCAAAGCGGGAGATCGCCATCTCCAGGTCGTCTTCACGAGGCAGCGTCACAATGCGCACATGATCCGGCCACGGCCAGTTGAACGCGGTACCCTGCACCAGCAGGACTTTCTCCTGCAACAGGAAGTCGAGCACCATTTTCTGGTCGTCGTGAATATTGAAGCGTTTGGCATCGATTTTCGGGAACATATACAACGCGCCTTTTGGCTTCATGCAGGAGACACCCGGAATATCGTTGATCAGCTCCCAGGCGCGGTTGCGTTGTTCATACAGGCGCCCGCCGGGAATGATGAATTCGCTGATACTCTGGTAGCCGCCCAGCGCCGTCTGGATAGCATGTTGTGCCGGCACGTTGGCGCACAGACGCATCGACGCCAGCATCTCCAGGCCTTCGATATAGCCCTTCGCGTGTTTTTTCGGGCCATTCAGCACCATCCACCCCTGACGGAAACCGGCAACACGGTAGGTTTTCGACAGTCCGTTGAAGGTCACGGTCAGCAGATCTGGCGCCAGAGCAGCAATCGAGTGATGCTGGGCTTCGTCGTAGAGGATCTTATCGTAGATCTCATCGGCGAAAATAATCAGGTTATGCTGCCGGGCGATCTCGACGATCTCCTGCAGCAGTTCTTTGGAATAGACCGCGCCGGTGGGGTTGTTGGGGTTAATGATCACGATCCCGCGGGTGCGCGGCGTGATTTTTGCGCGGATATCGTCAAGATCCGGGAACCAGTCAGCGGATTCGTCACACAGATAGTGGACCGCTTTGCCACTGGAAAGCGACACCGCCGCTGTCCACAGTGGGTAGTCCGGCGCGGGAACCAGCATCTCATCGCCGCTGTTTAACAGCGCCTGCATCGCCTGCACAATCAGTTCGGACACGCCGTTGCCGATGTAAATATCTTCTACCGTGACATCACGCATTCCCCGGGCCTGGTAATGCTGCATAATGGCTTTGCGCGCCGAGTACAACCCTTTCGAATCGCAGTAACCCTGGGCAGTAGGCAGATTGCGGATGACGTCGACGAGGATCTCGTCAGGGGCCTCGAAGCCGAATGGCGCCGGGTTGCCGATGTTCAGTTTCAGAACTTTATTGCCTTCTTCCTCAAGACGTTTCGCTTCTTTCAGAACCGGGCCACGGATGTCGTAACAGACGTTCTCTAACTTGCTGGATTTTTCGATGGGGGACATGAATCTTGACCTTTTAGCTGTTATCGCCACTCCCTGCCGTGGAAGTCAGCACGGAACAATGTACTCCGCATCCCCGCTGTTTTGAAGGCTTTGCAGGAGAAGATTTTGCTAACGCAGGATTTTAAGCGTAATTGATTTATCTGCCCCTTACGGTTTTAGGTTGTAGGTTATACCTGCTTATGATGCTTTTTTTGGTCGTATATGTAGACCATATGCCTTTTTTGCCATCATTTATCTGGTTTGTTTGTGTGGCGAAGGGGCGAACGAAGAATGTTGGCAGACTAAACAACGCTATCCTTAATACGATAGGGACTGATTTGTAATTTTGATGTTAAATAATATCAATAAAAAACAGTCCGCGGGGGCATTATTATTATTTTTGACAGGTAATAATCTGAGGTTTGTTAATTTATATAAAACGTTGAAAAAAATTTAAAATTATCTGAGTTAATCCTTATTTAGGCTTATAAAAAGGGCGGGAATCGGTTAGAATATCGCCGTTAATATCAGTGATAGCCGGTAAGCACTCCGGTTGGATTGATGTTTAATATATTGTTATTACAGGATTTTATTGTTCATTCTTCCCTGTGTGAACGCGCGGTGGAAGAGAGACTTTCTCACCACCACTGGCCGCTTTTCCGGAGCGACGTATGACGCCTGACTGGCCGTGGTAATAAATAACAATGAGAAATACGAACAATATATTACTCCGTGGTTCTGCGCATTTGCCCAGACGAGTACTTTGGCATGTAATAACGTTCGTCCAGTTGTTTATCCGCCATCTGACGGTGAGCACGAGGCTCAGGGAATAGCCGGAAACCTGGCGTAAAGCATCAACAAGGCAGGTCAGCGTTAGCCACCTGTAAGTGAAGAAAGATGATTAATACAACACGTCCGATACTCAACCTTGATCTCGATCTGCTGCGCACCTTTGTGGCGGTCGCTGATTTGAACACCTTCGCCGCCGCCGCCGCCGCAGTGTGTCGTACCCAGTCCGCGGTCAGCCAGCAAATGCAACGCCTGGAGCAGCTGGTCGGCAAAGAGCTTTTCGCCCGTCACGGGCGTAATAAACTGCTGACTGAGCAAGGCATCCAGCTACTGGGCTATGCCCGCAAGATCCTGCGTTTTAACGATGAAGCCTGCATGTCGCTGATGTATGGCAGCCTGCAAGGTGGATTGACCATCGGCGCGTCGGAAGAAACGGCCGATACCATCCTGCCGTTTTTGTTAAACCGCATCGGCTGCTTCTATCCCAGAATGACGCTGGAGATCAAAGTGCATCCCCATGCCGCCATCATGGCGATGCTGGCCGAGGGGCGGGTGGATCTGGCGCTGACCACCCATCAGCCTCCCGGCTTTACCTCTTTCATCCTGAGAACGTCACCGACCCTCTGGTACTGTGCGGCGGAATATGTGCTGGCGAAGGGGGAGTCGATCCCTCTGATCTTGCTCGAGGAGCCTGGTCCCTTCCGCCAGGATATTATTGCCGCGCTGGAGGCGGCCCGCGTCCCATGGCATCTGGCCCATGGCGCGACGTCTCTCTCCGGGGTGAAAGCAGCGGTCAAAGCCGGGCTGGGCGTCACCGCGCGACCCGTCGAAATGATGAGCCCCGATTTGCGCGTGGCTGGCATCAGCGATGGATTGCCTGGCCTGCCGGATACCCGGTATGTGGTCAGTTGCAATCCGCAGACGGTGAGCGAGCTGCCGCAGGTGATTTTTCAGTCACTGAGTCAGGAGAGCGACCCCTGGCGAACGGGGCCGGCACTTACTCCGCAAGAGGGAGATAACACCTTCATTTTGTGAGGGCAATTTTCTAACAAAGATCACAAAAACTGGTAACAGAATGTAAGTGAGCAAAAAGAGCCTCAGGGGAGGGTTTCCCGCCTGGTGGCTCTTTTTTTTGCACTATTATTGATGTTTTGAATGTTTTTTTTATTTCTTTCCTGAAAAATCAGCGTATTGGCGTGACCGGGCGCTCACCTTGTCGACTTTTCCCTGCACTTTCAACACTTCCTGCTAATGTTAAAAAACCGGACGGATTGTTGCCGATTTCCTGGGGTAATTAACAAAACCGTGTCACAGATCAAGAAAATACCCCTCTTTGGGGGGAGGAATCGAGGCTAAATCCTGTCAAAATAGAAGGGATTTTTGATTTACGACGGAAACGGACACGATTCAACAACACTAAAACCGAACAGTATGCAAGGTTATTTCGCATAAAAGGGCATTTAATGTTAATGAAAAGATTCCAATGTAAATTAATGTTATGAAAACTTTTGTTAAAGTTGACAAAAGGTTAAAGAAAGGGGTAAAAAGCCACGGCATCTGGGCTTCTCACATCAACCAGGGACGCTTTTTTGCACGGTTTTTTTTATTCCTCCCGTGAAACGCTGTGGCGTTCATCTGCCAGTAAGAGCAGAGGGTTTTGGCGCTACACTTTTTTGGTTAAGCAATGCGTATGTCAACATCCACTGAAGTCATCGCTCATCATTGGGCATTCGCTATATTTCTCATCATCGCTATCGGCCTGTGCTGCCTCATGCTCGTCGGCGGCTGGTACCTTGGCGGTCGCGCGCGCGCGCGTAGCAAAAACACGCCGTTTGAATCGGGGATTGACTCCGTTGGTTCGGCCCGCTTACGTCTTTCTGCGAAGTTTTATCTGGTTGCCATGTTCTTCGTTATCTTCGACGTGGAAGCCCTGTATCTCTACGCATGGTCGACTTCTATCCGCGAGAGCGGTTGGGTCGGCTTTGTGGAAGCCGCAATTTTCATTTTAGTGCTACTGGCTGGTCTGGTTTATCTCGTTCGCATCGGCGCACTGGACTGGACGCCTGCGCGTTCCCGTCGCACGCTGGTTAACCCGGAAACAGACAGTCCCACTAACCGTCATATGCAGTAAAAGCGAGGCAATAAGATGGATTATACGCTCACCCGCATAGATCCTAACGGTGAGAACGACCGTTACCCCCTGCAGAAACAGGAGATCGTCACCGACCCCCTGGAGCAGGAAGTCAATAAAAGCGTGTATATGGGGAAACTCGAGCATGCGCTGCATGACATGGTGAACTGGGGCCGTAAGAACTCAATTTGGCCGTATAACTTCGGCCTTTCTTGCTGTTATGTGGAAATGGTGACGTCATTCACTGCGGTGCATGACGTTGCGCGTTTTGGGGCAGAAGTTCTGCGCGCCTCTCCGCGTCAGGCGGACCTGATGGTGGTCGCTGGAACCTGCTTTACCAAAATGGCGCCGGTTATTCAGCGTCTGTACGATCAGATGCTGGAGCCGAAGTGGGTGATCTCCATGGGCGCCTGCGCTAACTCCGGCGGCATGTACGACATCTATTCCGTCGTCCAGGGCGTGGATAAATTCATTCCGGTCGATGTGTACATCCCGGGCTGCCCGCCGCGTCCAGAGGCCTATATGCAGGCGCTGATGCTGCTGCAGGAGTCCATTGGTAAAGAACGTCGTCCGCTCTCATGGGTGGTTGGCGATCAGGGCGTTTATCGCGCCAATATGCAGTCGGAACGCGAGCGTAAACGCGGCGAACGTATTGCAGTGACCAATCTGCGGACGCCGGACGAGATTTAATTTGCGCCTGCGGGCGGGAGTACCACTTCGCAAATCAATCTACAACAACGCGAAGTCTCGCCCGGCAGTCACCACGGACCTTTTGCAATGGTGAACAATATGACCGATTTAACCGCGCATGACGCCGCACCAGCCTGGCAAACCCGCGATCACCTTGATGACCCGGTGATCGGCGAACTGCGCAACCGCTTTGGGCCGGATGCCTTTACCGTTCAGCCAACCCGCACCGGCGTACCGGTGGTGTGGGTGAAGCGTGAGCAACTGCTTGAGGTGGGTGATTTCCTGAAGAAATTGCCGAAGCCTTACGTGATGTTGTTTGACCTGCACGGCATGGACGAACGTCTGCGCACCCACCGCGATGGCCTGCCCGCCGCGGATTTTTCCGTTTTCTATCATCTGATTTCTATCGACCGCAACCGCGACATCATGCTCAAGGTGGCGCTGTCTGAAAATGATCTGCATCTGCCGACTTTCACCAAACTGTTCCCCAACGCCAACTGGTATGAGCGTGAAACCTGGGAAATGTTTGGCATGACCTTCGATGGCCACCCGAACCTGCGCCGTATCATGATGCCGCCGACCTGGGAAGGCCACCCGCTGCGTAAAGACTATCCGGCGCGCGCTACCGAATTCGATCCGTTTGAGCTGACCAAAGCCAAGCAGGATCTGGAGATGGAAGCGTTGACCTTCAAACCGGAAGAGTGGGGCATGAAGCGCAGCACTGACAACGAGGACTTCATGTTCCTCAACCTCGGTCCGAACCACCCGTCGGCCCACGGTGCATTCCGTATTATTCTGCAGCTGGATGGCGAAGAGATCGTCGACTGCGTACCGGACATCGGTTATCACCACCGCGGCGCCGAGAAGATGGGCGAGCGTCAGTCCTGGCACAGCTACATCCCGTATACCGACCGTATTGAATACCTCGGCGGCTGCGTCAACGAGATGCCGTACGTGCTGGCGGTGGAAAAACTGGCCGGGATCACCGTGCCGGATCGCGTGAATGTGATCCGCGTGATGCTCTCCGAACTGTTCCGCATCAACAGCCACCTGCTGTATATCTCGACCTTTATTCAGGACGTCGGCGCGATGACGCCGGTCTTCTTCGCCTTTACCGATCGGCAGAAAATTTACGATCTGGTGGAAGCGATTACCGGGTTCCGTATGCACCCGGCGTGGTTCCGCATCGGCGGTGTCGCGCACGATCTGCCGCGTGGCTGGGATCGCCTGCTGCGGGAATTCCTCGAGTGGATGCCGAAGCGTCTGGATTCTTACGAGAAAGCCGCGCTGCGCAACACTATTCTGAAAGGCCGTTCCGTTGGCGTGGCAGCCTATACCGCCAAAGAGGCGCTGGAGTGGGGCACCACCGGCGCAGGCCTGCGCGCCACCGGTATCGGCTTCGACGTGCGTAAATGGCGTCCTTATTCTGGCTATGAAAACTTCGACTTCGAAGTCCCGACCGGGGGCGGCGTCTCTGACTGCTACACCCGCGTGATGCTGAAAGTCGAAGAGCTGCGCCAGAGCCTGCGCATTCTTCAGCAGTGCCTCGATAACATGCCGGAAGGCCCGTTCAAAGCGGATCACCCGCTGACCACGCCGCCGCCGAAAGAGCGCACGCTGCAGCATATCGAAACCCTGATCACCCACTTCCTGCAGGTATCGTGGGGCCCGGTGATGCCGGCCAACGAATCCTTCCAGATGATTGAGGCGACCAAAGGGATTAACAGTTACTACCTGACCAGCGACGGCAGCACCATGAGCTACCGTACCCGCGTGCGTACGCCGAGCTTTGCGCATCTGCAGCAGATCCCGTCGGCGATCCGCGGCAGCCTGGTATCCGACCTGATCGTCTATCTGGGTAGTATCGATTTTGTTATGTCAGACGTGGACCGCTAATTATGCACGAGAATCAACAACCACAAACCGAGGCTTTTGAGCTGAGTGCGGCTGAGCGTGAGGCTATTGAGCACGAGAAGCACCACTACGAAGACCCGCGTGCGGCGTCCATCGAAGCGCTGAAAATTGTCCAAAAACAGCGCGGCTGGGTGCCGGATGGCGCGATCTATGCGATCGCCGATGTGCTGGGGATCCCGGCCAGTGACGTCGAAGGCGTGGCAACATTTTACAGCCAGATTTTCCGTCAGCCGGTTGGCCGTCACGTGATCCGCTACTGCGACAGCGTGGTGTGCCATATCACCGGTTATCAAGGTATTCAGGCTGCGATTGAGAAGAAGCTCAATATCAAGCCAGGGCAGACCACCTTCGATGGCCGCTTCACGCTGCTGCCGACCTGTTGCCTGGGCAACTGCGACAAGGGACCGACCATGATGATTGATGAGGATACTCACAGTCATCTGACGCCGGAGGCAATTCCTGACCTGCTGGAGCAGTACAAATGAAAACCGTAATTCGTACTGCGGAAACGCATCCGCTCACCTGGCGTCTGCGCGACGACAAGCAGCCGGTATGGCTGGACGAATATCGCAGCAAAAACGGTTACGAAGGGGCACGTAAAGCCCTGACCGGGATGGCGCCGGATGAGATTGTCACGGCGGTAAAAGACGCTGGCCTGAAAGGGCGCGGCGGCGCGGGCTTCTCCACGGGTCTGAAGTGGAGCCTGATGCCGAAAGACGAATCCATGAACATCCGTTACCTGCTGTGTAACGCCGATGAAATGGAGCCGGGCACCTATAAAGACCGTCTGCTGATGGAGCAGCTGCCGCACCTGCTGGTGGAAGGCATGCTGATCTCCGCGTTTGCGCTGAAAGCGTACCGCGGCTACATCTTCCTGCGCGGCGAATATATCGAAGCGGCCCAGCATCTGCGTCGCGCGATTGCCGAAGCCACTGAAGCGGGCCTGTTGGGGAAAAACATCCTTGGCACCGGGTTTGACTTCGAACTGTTTGTCCACACCGGGGCAGGGCGCTATATCTGCGGTGAAGAGACGGCGCTGATCAACTCCCTGGAAGGCCGCCGTGCTAACCCGCGCTCCAAACCGCCGTTCCCGGCGAGCTCCGGCGTGTGGGGCAAGCCGACCTGCGTCAACAACGTGGAAACCCTGTGCAACGTGCCGGCGATCCTCGCCAACGGCGTCGAGTGGTACCAGAACATTTCCACCAGCAAAGATGCTGGCACCAAGCTGATGGGCTTCTCCGGCCGGGTGAAGAATCCAGGCGTTTGGGAGCTGCCGTTCGGCACCACCGCGCGTGAGATCCTCGAAGATTACGCCGGCGGCATGCGCGATGGCCTGAAGTTTAAAGCCTGGCAGCCGGGTGGGGCAGGGACCGACTTCCTGACCGAAGCGCACCTCGATCTGCCGATGGAGTTCGAAAGCATTGGTAAAGCGGGCAGCCGTCTGGGCACCTCGCTGGCGATGGCCGTTGACCACGAGATCAACATGGTCTCGCTGGTGCGCAACCTTGAAGAGTTCTTTGCCCGCGAGTCCTGCGGCTGGTGTACGCCGTGCCGTGATGGACTGCCGTGGAGCGTGAAGATCCTGCGCGCCCTGGAGCGCGGCGAAGGCCAGCCTGGCGATATCGAAACGCTTGAGCAACTGTGTCGATTCCTGGGCCCGGGTAAAACCTTCTGCGCACACGCGCCGGGTGCGGTCGAACCGCTACAGAGCGCGATTAAATATTTCCGCGAAGAATTCGAGGCTGGCATTAAGCAGCAGTTCAGCAATACCCATGCAATCAACGGGATTCAGCCGAACCTGCTTAAGACGCGCTGGTAATCAAAGGTTTTTTATTTTTGGAAGCACGCAAATGGCTACGATTCATGTAGACGGCAAAGAATACGAGGTCAACGGGGCGGACAACCTGCTAGAGGCTTGTCTCTCTCTTGGTCTTGATATTCCCTACTTTTGCTGGCACCCGGCGCTAGGGAGCGTCGGTGCTTGCCGCCAGTGTGCGGTGAAGCAATATCAGAACGCGGAAGACACGCGTGGTCGCCTGGTGATGTCCTGTATGACTCCGGCATCCGACGGCACCTTTATTTCTATTGACGACGGCGAAGCGAAGCAGTTCCGCGAAAGCGTGGTGGAGTGGTTGATGACTAACCACCCGCACGACTGCCCGGTCTGTGAAGAAGGGGGCAACTGCCACCTGCAGGATATGACGGTGATGACCGGCCATAGTTTCCGCCGCTATCGTTTCACCAAGCGTACCCACCGCAATCAGGATCTGGGGCCGTTTATTTCTCACGAAATGAACCGCTGCATCGCCTGTTACCGTTGTGTGCGCTACTACAAAGATTATGCCGACGGCACCGACCTGGGCGTCTATGGCGCGCACGACAACGTCTACTTCGGTCGCCCGGAAGATGGCACCCTGGAAAGCGAGTTCTCCGGCAACCTGGTGGAAGTCTGCCCGACCGGCGTCTTCACCGACAAAACGCACTCCGAGCGTTACAACCGTAAGTGGGACATGCAGTTTGCGCCGAGCATCTGCCAGCAGTGTTCCATCGGCTGCAACATCAGCCCGGGCGAACGCTATGGCGAGCTGCGTCGTATCGAAAACCGCTATAACGGGACCGTTAACCGCTACTTCCTCTGCGACCGCGGTCGCTTCGGCTATGGCTATGTCAACCTGAAAGACCGTCCGCGTCAGCCGGTGCAGCGCCGCGGCGACGATCTGATCACTCTCAACGCCGAGCAGGCGATGCAGGGCGCGGCAGATATCCTGCGCCAGTCGAAGAAAGTGATCGGTATTGGCTCCCCGCGCGCCAGCATCGAAAGCAACTTTGCGCTGCGTGAGCTGGTGGGCGCCGACAACTTCTATACCGGCATCGCCAAAGGCGAACAAGCGCGCCTGCAGATGATGCTGAAAGTGCTGCGTGAAGGTGGGGTCCATACCCCAAGCCTGCGCGATATCGAATCCTACGATGCGGTACTGGTGCTGGGCGAAGACATTACCCAGACCGGCGCGCGCGTGGCCCTGGCAGTCCGCCAGGCGGTGAAAGGGAAAGCACGCGAAATGGCAGCGGCGCAGAAAGTAGCCGACTGGCAGATCGCCGCGATCCTCAACATCGGGCAGCGCGCCAAGCACCCGTTATTCGTCACCAACATCGATGACACCCGCCTGGATGACATTGCCGCGTGGACCTACCGCGCGCCGGTGGAAGATCAGGCGCGTCTCGGCTTCGCCATCGCTCATGCGCTGGACGACAGCGCGCCAGCGGTTGACGGCCTGAGCCAGGACCTGCAGGGCAAAGTCGATGTCATCGTCCAGGCGCTGGCCGGGGCGAAAAAACCACTGATTATCTCCGGAACCAACGCCGGCAGCATGGAGATCATCCAGGCCGCCGCTAACGTCGCAAAAGCGTTGAAAGGCCGCGGCGCCGACGTCGGCGTGACCATGGTCGCCCGCGCGGTGAACAGCGTCGGTCTGGGCATGATCGGCGGCGGCTCGCTTGAAGAGGCGCTGGACGAACTGGAAAGCGGCGCCGCCGACGCGGTTATCGTGCTGGAAAACGACCTTCACCGTCATGCTTCCGCCGCGCGCGTTGACGCTGCGCTGGCGAAAGCCCCGCTGGTGATGGTGGTTGACCATCAGCGCACCGCGATTATGGACAAAGCGCACCTGGTGCTCTCTGCCGCAAGCTTTGCGGAAAGCGACGGGACTGTGGTGAACAACGAAGGCCGCGCCCAGCGTTTCTTCCAGGTTTACGATCCGGCTTACTACGATGCGAAAACCGTGATGCTGGAGAGCTGGCGCTGGCTGCATTCGCTGCACAGCACCGTCAACAACCGTCAGGTTGACTGGACGCAGCTGGACCACGTCATCGATGCGGCGATTGCCGCGCTGCCGCAGCTGGCGGGCATTAAAGATGCCGCGCCGGATGCGACCTTCCGCATCCGCGGTCAGAAGCTGGCGCGTGAACCACACCGCTACAGCGGCCGCACGGCGATGCGCGCCAACATCAGCGTGCACGAGCCGCGTCAGCCGCAGGATAAAGACACCATGTTCGCCTTCTCCATGGAAGGGAACAACCAGCCGTCCGCCCCGCGTTCGCAGATCCCGTTCGCCTGGGCGCCGGGCTGGAACTCCCCGCAGGCATGGAACAAGTTCCAGGATGAAGTGGGCGGGAAACTGCGCCACGGCGATCCGGGTGTTCGACTGTTTGAAGCGTCCGCCAACGGGCTGGAGTATTTCACCGCGGTGCCGGCCAGCTTCCAGGCGGAAGAGGGCAAATGGCGTATCGCGCCGTATTACCACCTGTTTGGTAGCGATGAGCTGTCACAGCGCGCGCCGGTGTTCGAGAGCCGGATGCCTGAGCCGTACATCAAGCTGAATCCGGCGGATGCCGCGAAGCTGGGCGTTAACGCGGGGGCAATGCTCTCCTTTAGCGTGGAAGGCCAGACCCTGCGTCTGCCGCTGGTTATCTCTGAAGGCCTGACCGCAGGACAGGTTGGCTTACCGATGGGCATGCCGGGCATTGCGCCGGTGCTGACCGGATCGCGTATTGATTCACTGCAGGAGGCGAAAGCATGAGCTGGTTAACGCCGGATCTTATCGACATTCTGTTAAGCATCCTGAAGGCCGTGGTCATTCTGCTGGTGGTCGTCACCTGCGGCGCGTTCATGAGCTTCGGCGAGCGTCGTCTGCTCGGCTTGTTCCAGAACCGCTACGGACCTAACCGCGTCGGCTGGGGCGGTTCGCTGCAGCTGGTCGCCGACATGATCAAGATGTTCTTCAAAGAGGACTGGATCCCGCGCTTCTCCGATCGCGTGATCTTTACTCTGGCGCCGGTTATCGCCTTTACCTCGCTGCTGCTGGCCTTTGCTATCGTGCCGGTCAGCCCGACGTGGGTGGTGGCTGACCTGAACATCGGCATCCTGTTCTTCCTGATGATGGCAGGCCTGGCGGTCTATGCGGTGCTGTTCGCCGGCTGGTCGAGCAACAACAAATACTCGCTGCTGGGGGCGATGCGTGCTTCCGCGCAGACCCTGAGCTACGAAGTGTTTCTCGGTCTCTCCCTGATGGGCGTGGTGGCGCAGGCGGGGTCATTCAATATGACCGATATCGTCAACAACCAGGCGCATCTGTGGAACGTCATTCCGCAGTTCTTCGGCTTCGTCACTTTCGCCATCGCCGGCGTGGCGGTGTGTCACCGTCACCCGTTCGACCAGCCGGAAGCGGAGCAGGAACTGGCCGATGGTTACCACATTGAATATTCCGGCATGAAATTCGGTCTGTTCTTCGTCGGTGAATACATCGGTATCGTCACCGTTTCAGCGCTGATCGTCACGCTGTTCTTCGGCGGCTGGAATGGCCCGTGGTTACCACCTTTCATCTGGTTCGCGCTGAAAACCGCGTTCTTCATGATGATGTTCATTTTGATCCGCGCATCATTACCGCGTCCGCGCTATGACCAGGTAATGTCCTTTGGCTGGAAGGTATGCCTGCCGTTAACGCTGGTCAACTTGTTGGTAACGGCGGCTGTCATTCTCTGGCAGGCGCAATAAGGGGTGAATTGAACATGACCTTAAAAGAATTATTGGTGGGGTTCGGCACCCAGGTCCGTAGTATCTGGATGATTGGCCTGCATGCCTTCGCCAAACGTGAAACCCGGATGTATCCGGAAGAGCCGGTCTATCTGCCGCCGCGCTACCGCGGCCGCATCGTGCTGACCCGCGATCCGGACGGTGCAGAGCGCTGCGTTGCCTGTAACCTGTGTGCGGTAGCCTGCCCGGTGGGCTGTATCTCGCTGCAGAAAGCAGAGACCAAAGACGGCCGCTGGTATCCGGAGTTCTTCCGCATCAACTTCTCACGCTGCATTTTCTGCGGCCTGTGCGAAGAAGCGTGCCCGACCACGGCGATCCAGTTGACCCCGGACTTCGAACTGGGTGAATACAAGCGTCAGGATCTGGTGTACGAAAAAGAGGATCTGCTGATTTCCGGTCCGGGCAAATACCCGGAATATAACTTCTACCGGATGGCGGGTATGGCAATCGACGGCAAAGATAAAGGTGAAGCGGAAAACGAAGCTAAGCCAATCGACGTCAAGAGCCTGTTACCGTAAGGAGAGGGCAATGGAATTCGCTTTTTATATCTGTGGCCTGATAGCCATCCTCGCAACCTTGCGGGTCGTCACCCACACCAATCCGGTGCATGCGCTGCTGTACCTGATTATTTCGCTGCTGGCGATTGCCGGGGTGTTCTTTTCGCTGGGCGCTTACTTTGCTGGTGCGCTGGAAATCATCGTCTACGCCGGGGCCATTATGGTGCTGTTCGTCTTTGTGGTGATGATGCTCAACCTGGGCGGCAGCGAGATCGAACAGGAACGCAAATGGCTGCAGCCGGGGATCTGGATTGGCCCGGCCATCCTTTCCGCGGTGCTGCTGGTGGTTATCGTTTACGCCATCCTTGGTATTAACGACCAGGGTATCGACGGCGCGGCGATCAACGCCAAAGAAGTGGGTATTGCGCTGTTTGGGCCGTACGTCCTGGCGGTGGAGCTGGCCTCCATGCTGCTGCTGGCGGGCCTGGTGGTCGCCTTCCACATCGGCCGCGAAGAGCGTGCCGGCGAGGTGCTGAGCAACCGCGTGAACGACAGCGACAAAAGAAAAACGGAGGAACACGCATGATCCCCTTAACACATGGACTGATCCTCGCGGCCATCCTGTTTGTGCTTGGTCTGACGGGGCTGGTGATCCGCCGCAATCTGCTGTTTATGTTGATTAGCCTGGAAATCATGATTAACGCCGCCGCGCTGGCCTTTGTGGTGGCGGGTAGCTACTGGGGCCAGGCAGATGGTCAGATAATGTATATCCTCGCCATCAGCCTCGCGGCTGCGGAAGCGAGTATCGGCCTGGCGCTGCTGCTGCAGCTCCATCGTCGCCGCCAGAACCTGAACATCGATTCAGTAAGTGAGTTGCGTGGATGAACATGCTTGCCTTAACCATTCTTTTGCCATTGATTGGCTTTGTGCTGCTGGCCTTCTCCCGCGGGCGCTGGTCGGAAAACCTTTCCGCCACCGTTGGCATGGGGTCGGTAGGCCTGGCGGCGCTGGTCACCGCGTACGTTGGCGTCGACTTTTTCGCTAACGGCAAACAAGCGGTCAGCGTACCGCTGTGGAACTGGATGTCGGTCGGTGATTTCAACATCGGCTTCAACCTGGTGCTGGATGGCCTGTCGCTGACCATGCTCTCTGTGGTGACCGGCGTCGGCTTCCTGATCCACATGTTTGCCTCCTGGTACATGCGCGGCGAAGAGGGCTACTCTCGCTTCTTCGCTTACACCAACCTGTTTATCGCCAGCATGGTCGTTCTGGTACTGGCCGATAACCTGCTGTTGATGTACCTCGGCTGGGAAGGCGTGGGTCTCTGTTCTTACCTGCTGATCGGTTTCTACTACACCGATCCGAAGAACAATGCCGCAGCGATGAAAGCCTTCGTGGTCACCCGCGTCGGCGACGTGTTCCTCGCCTTCGCGCTGTTCATTCTTTATAACGAACTGGGCACCCTGAACTTCCGTGAAATGGTAGAGCTGGCGCCGCAGCACTTCGCTAACGGCAGCACCACGCTGCAGTGGGCGACGCTGATGCTGCTCGGCGGCGCGGTAGGTAAATCCGCTCAGTTGCCGCTGCAAACGTGGCTTGCCGATGCGATGGCTGGCCCGACGCCGGTCTCCGCTCTGATCCACGCGGCCACCATGGTGACCGCGGGCGTGTACCTGATTGCCCGTACCCACGGCCTGTTCCTGATGACGCCGGAAGTGCTGCATCTGGTGGGTATCGTTGGTGCGGTAACGCTGGTGCTGGCGGGCTTCGCCGCGCTGGTGCAGACCGACATCAAACGTGTGCTGGCTTACTCGACCATGAGTCAGATTGGCTACATGTTCCTCGCGCTGGGCGTGCAGGCATGGGACGCGGCGATTTTCCACCTGATGACCCACGCGTTCTTTAAAGCGCTGTTGTTCCTGTCGTCTGGCTCGGTCATTCTGGCCTGCCATCACGAACAGAACATCTTCAAGATGGGCGGCCTGCGCAAATCCATTCCGCTGGTGTATGTCTGCTTCCTGGTGGGGGGCGCGGCGCTGTCCGCTCTGCCGCTTATCACCGCAGGCTTCTTCAGTAAGGATGAGATTCTGGCGGGCGCGATGGCCAACGGCCATATCAATCTGATGGTGGCGGGCCTGGTCGGCGCCTTTATGACCTCGCTGTACACCTTCCGTATGATTTTCATCGTGTTCCACGGTAAAGAGCAAATTCACGCGCACGCAGGGAAGGGGATTACCCATCATCTGCCGCTGATCGTGCTGCTGGTGCTGTCCACCTTTGTTGGCGCGCTGATTGTGCCGCCGCTGGAGGGCGTACTGCCGCAGACCACTGAGCTTGCCCACGGCAGCGTGATGACGCTGGAAATTACCTCCGGGATTATCGCGATTGCCGGCATCCTGATCGCCGCATGGTTGTGGCTGGGTAAACGTACCCTGGTGACCTCCATCGCCAACAGCGCGCCTGGCCGCTTCTTCGGTACCTGGTGGTTCCATGCCTGGGGCTTCGACTGGTTATACGACAAGGTGTTCGTGAAACCTTTCCTCGGGATTGCCTGGCTGCTGAAGAGCGATCCGCTGAATGCGTTGATGAATATCCCGGCGATTCTGTCCCGCTTCGCAGGCAAAGGTCTGCTGGTGAGCGAGAACGGTTATCTGCGCTGGTATGTGGCATCAATGAGCATCGGCGCGGTGGTGGTGCTGGCGCTGCTGATGGTATTGCGTTGAGTTTGAGGATTGGGATTGTTTTGCCCGGCGGCGCGGTGCTTGCCGGGCCTACGGGACCGTAGGTCGGGTAAGCGTTAGCGTCACCCGACAAAACAAGCCTCAATCCGAAGTGAATTTTCTGTGAGAATTCGTTGAAAATCAGGTCGTAAAGGACAGGCTTTATCGGCGAAGTCAGAGTGGACACCGCCTGCGCGGAGCAACCGGAGCGTATTAAAATGCGTGAGGATTGTGAGCACAGCCGACGTTCGCTATGACGAGTAAGATAGCCTGAACCGGACTTAAATAAGGAATAAAAATCACCATGTTATTGCCTTGGTTGATATTAATCCCCTTTATCGGCGGCTTCCTGTGCTGGCAGACCGAACGCTTTGGCGTGAAAGTGCCGCGCTGGATCGCGCTGATTACCATGGGACTGACGCTGGCGCTTGGCCTGCAGCTGTGGATGCAGGGCGGCTATTCTCTGACGCAATCCGCGGGTATTCCGCAATGGCAGTCGGAATTCGTGCTGCCGTGGATCCCACGCTTCGGCATTAGCATCCATCTGGCGATCGACGGCCTGTCGCTGCTGATGGTGGTGCTGACCGGTCTCCTCGGCGTGCTGGCGGTGCTCTGTTCCTGGCGCGAAATCGAAAAGTACCAGGGCTTCTTCCACCTCAACCTGATGTGGATCCTGGGCGGCGTCATCGGCGTATTCCTCGCCATCGACATGTTCCTGTTCTTCTTCTTCTGGGAAATGATGTTGGTGCCGATGTACTTCCTGATCGCACTGTGGGGTCATAAAGCCTCGGACGGTAAAACGCGTATCACAGCGGCCACCAAGTTCTTCATCTATACCCAGGCGAGCGGTCTGGTGATGCTGATCGCCATTCTGGCGCTGGCCTTCGTCCACTTCAACGCCACCGGCGTGTGGACCTTCAACTATGAAGATCTGCTGAAAACGCCGATGTCCCACGGCGTGGAATACCTGCTGATGCTGGGCTTCTTCATCGCCTTCGCGGTGAAAATGCCGGTGGTACCGCTGCACGGCTGGCTGCCGGACGCCCACTCCCAGGCGCCGACTGCCGGTTCCGTCGACCTCGCGGGCATCTTGCTGAAAACCGCGGCCTACGGTCTACTGCGCTTTGCGCTGCCGCTGTTCCCGAACGCCTCCGCCGAGTTTGCGCCCATCGCCATGTGGCTGGGCGTGATCGGTATCTTCTACGGCGCGTGGATGGCCTTCGCCCAGACCGATATCAAACGTCTGATCGCTTATACCTCCGTTTCCCACATGGGCTTCGTGCTGATTGCTATCTACACCGGCAGCCAGCTGGCTTATCAGGGGGCGGTGATCCAGATGATCGCCCACGGTCTGTCCGCGGCGGGTCTGTTTATTCTGTGCGGCCAGCTGTACGAACGTCTGCACACCCGCGATATGCGTCAGATGGGCGGTTTGTGGAGCAAAATTAAATGGCTGCCGGCGATGTCGATGTTCTTCGCTGTCGCCACCCTGGGGATGCCGGGCACCGGTAACTTTGTCGGCGAATTTATGATCCTGTTCGGCAGCTATAAAGTGGTGCCGGTGATCACCGTTATCTCGACCTTTGGTCTGGTATTCGCTTCCGTTTATTCGCTGTCGATGCTGCATCGCGCCTACTTCGGTAAAGCGAAAAGCGAAATCGCGACGAAAGCGCTGCCGGGGATGTCCCTGCGTGAACTGTCTATCATCTTGCTGCTGGTGGTGCTGCTGGTGCTGTTGGGCTTCTTCCCGCAGCCGATCCTCGACACCTCGCATGCTGCGATGAGCAACATTCAGCAGTGGTTTGTTAATTCTGTTTCTACTACAAGGCCGTAATTCGCCATGACAATAACTCCACAACAACTGATCGCACTGCTACCGCTGCTGATCGTCGGCTTGACGGTGGTGGTTGTGATGCTCTCCATTGCGTGGCGACGCAATCATTTTCTCAATGCCACGCTGTCGGTTCTCGGGCTTAACGCTGCGCTGGTCTCGCTCTGGTTTGTTGGTCAGAACGGGGCGATGGACGTCACGCCGATGATCCGTGTTGACGGCTACGCCATGCTCTACACAGGGCTGGTGCTGCTGGCGAGCCTCGCGACCTGTACTTTCGCCTACCCGTGGCTTGAGGGTTACAAGGACAACAAAGAAGAGTTCTACCTGCTGGTGCTGATCGCCGCGCTGGGCGGCATTCTGCTGGCCGGTGCGAATCATCTGGCGGCGCTGTTCCTCGGTATCGAACTGATTTCGCTACCGCTGTTCGGCCTGGTCGGCTACGCCTTCCGCCAGAAGCGTTCGCTGGAAGCGAGCATCAAATACACTATCCTCTCCGCTGCAGCCTCGTCTTTCCTGCTGTTCGGTATGGCGCTGGTGTATGCGAACTCCGGCAACCTGTCCTTCCTCGCGCTGGGTAAAAGCCTGGCGGACAATACGCTGCACGAGCCGCTGCTGCTGGCGGGCCTCGGTCTGATGATCGTCGGTCTTGGCTTTAAACTGTCGCTGGTGCCGTTCCATCTGTGGACGCCGGACGTTTACCAGGGCGCGCCTGCGCCGGTCTCCACCTTCCTGGCGACCGCCAGCAAGATCGCCATCTTCGGCGTGGTGATGCGTCTGTTCCTGTACATGCCGGTGGGCAACAGCGAAGCGGTACGCGTGGTGCTGGGCCTGATCGCCTTCGCCTCTATCATCTTCGGTAACCTGATGGCGCTGAGCCAGACCAACATTAAGCGTCTGCTCGGCTACTCCTCCATCTCCCACCTCGGTTATCTGCTGGTGGCGCTGATCGCCCTGCAGAGCGGCGAAATGTCGATGGAAGCCGTTGGCGTCTACCTGGCCGGTTACCTGTTCAGCAGCCTGGGCGCGTTCGGCGTGGTCAGCCTGATGTCCAGCCCGTACCGCGGTCCGGATGCGGACTCGCTGTTCTCCTACCGCGGCCTGTTCTGGCACCGTCCGATTCTGTCGGCGGTCATGACGGTGATGATGCTGTCGCTGGCCGGTATTCCGATGACCCTCGGCTTTATCGGTAAGTTCTACGTGCTGGCCGTCGGTGTGCATGCGCACCTGTGGTGGCTGGTTGCCGCAGTGGTTGTCGGTTCGGCGATTGGTCTCTACTACTATCTGCGCGTGGCAGTGAGCCTGTACCTGAGCGCACCGGAGCAACTGAACCGCGATGCGCCGTCGAACTGGCAGTACAGCGCCGGCGGTATCGTGGTGCTGATCTCCGCCCTGCTGGTGCTGGTGCTCGGTATCTGGCCGCAGCCGCTGATTAGCATCGTGCAGCTGGCGACGCCGCTGATGTAAGTTGATTGACTCAATAAAAAACCGCCGGGATGGCGGTTTTTTTATGCCCGGATTTTACGCCATCTTGTAGACCATAAAGTCTTCCGCCAGTAGCGTATTGGCGAAAATCTCCCGGCATTCCGCCAGCATCTTCAGGCAGCCTTCGGCATCGTAGCGCGAGCTAAAGTGGGTAGCGATTAGCGTGCCGACCCCCGCTTCTTTGGCAAGCGCCGCGGTCTGCTGGCTCGAGGAGTGGCCGCGGCTATTGGCTTTCTCCGCCATCGCCTGCTCAAGGGTGGTTTCGTGGACCATCACATCCGCCCCGCGAGCCATCTCCAGCGCCTGCGGGCAGGGGGCGGTATCGCCGAAGATGGCCAGCGTTTTACCCGGGGTCGCTGGCCCCAGATAGCGGCTGCCGTCGATGACCCGGCCATCTTCCAGCGTGACGCGCTGTCCGCGCTTGAGTTGATGGAACAGCGGCCCGGGAGGCACGCCATCGGCAATCAGCTGGGCGGCGTCGAGGGTGCCGGGCTTGTCATGCTGCTCAATGCGATACCCGTAGCACTCCACCGGATGGCTGAGCGGGTACGCGGTGACCCGATAGCCCTCTTCGTCGAACACCAGACCAGGGCCGACTTCGATGATGGTGAGCGGATAGTCGGTCCACGAACCGCTCAGACGCAGCGCGGTCTCAACAAACTCTTTGAGCCCTTTTGGCCCGTAGAGGGTGAGGGGCAGAGAGTTCCCCTGCATCGAGCGGCTGCACAGCAGGCCGGGCAGGCCGAACAGGTGGTCGCCGTGCAGGTGAGTGATGAAAATTTTATTCAGTTTGCCGGGGTGATAGGGCGTGCGAAGAAACTGATGCTGGGTCCCTTCACCGCAGTCAAACAACCACATTTCGGCGCGGGTCGGCTGTTGCAAATTGAGTATTATCGACGTCATATTACGCGTGCGGGTCGGCACCCCGGCGGATGTCCCCAAAAAAGTTAATTCCATCGTCCAGTGTCCTCAGGGCGAGTCGCAAAGTATCAGTATATCAATAAGGAGCTACAGATGATGACCTGGCAGGATCTCCACCATAGTGAACTCACCGTTCCCCAGCTATATGCGCTGCTGAAATTGCGCAGTGAAGTCTTTGTCGTGGAGCAGCAGTGCGTCTATCAGGATGTCGACGGCGATGATTTGGTCGGTGAAAATCGCCATCTGCTCGGCTGGCGCGATGGCGAACTGCTGGCCTACGCGCGGATCCTCAAAAGCGAAGAGACGTACGATCCGGTGGTGATTGGCCGGGTCATCGTTAGCCCCGCCGCCCGCGGTGAGAAGCTCGGCTATCAGCTGATGGAGCAGGCGCTGGCCAGTTGTCAGCAGTACTGGCCGCAAAAGGCAATTTACCTCGGGGCGCAGGCGCACCTGCAATCCTTTTACGCCCACTTCGGGTTTACGCCGGTGACCGAGGTCTATGATGAGGATGGCATCCCCCACATTGGCATGGCGCGAGAAAAGCGCGCTATCTGACCCCTCTGCACCCTCGTCCACACGCTGCTTTGGCCCGGCGAGCGGGTAAGATAAAACCCGCTCCCTCGTCATGGGTACTGCTATTCCGCCGTCGAACCCCTTATAATGTGGGGTTTTACTACCGTGGAGGTTTGCGTGCTGTCTGTTTCCACTGCGCTGGCCCGTTTACGTGACGGCCTGAGTGAGCCCTTTCCTGACTCGCCCGGCACGCGAATTATCGATATTGCCTTTCCGCTGAATGATACGTTCGATCCGCTACTATGGTGCGGCCAGCAGGCGCAATGGCCGCAGTTTTACTGGCAGCAGCGCAATGGCGATGAGGAACTGGCGGCGCTGGGGGCGGTAAAAACCTTTTCCTCGCTCGACGCGGCGAACCGCTTTTTATGCCAGACCGGGCGGCAGGATCTGCGTATCTGCGGCCTGAACGCGTTTGAACCGCAGCAGGGCAGCCTGGTGCTGCCGCGTCTGGAGTGGCGCCGGTGCGGCGGCAGGGCCGTGCTGCGGCTGGTGCTGCATAGTGATATCTCCCTGCGTGAGGATGCCGCGACGGCCCGCGCGTTTCTCGCCAGTCTGACCACCACTCAGGCGACCCCTGGCGCTATCCCGCGGCTACTGAGCGAGCGCCACTCATCCGACTATCCTCAATGGCAGGCAATGATTGCGCGGGCGACTAAGGCGATTAGCGCCGGTGAAATGGATAAAGTGGTACTGGCGCGGGCAACCGACCTGCAGTTTGCCGCGCCGCTGGACGCCGTGAGCATCATGGCGGCCAGCCGCCGCAGCAATCTTAACTGTTTTCATTTCCTGATGGCGTTTAATGCCCGGCAGGCATTTTTCGGCTCCACGCCGGAACGGCTGTGGCGCCGGCGCGGCGCGCTGCTGCGCACCGAAGCGCTGGCAGGGACCGTCGCGAACCATCAGGAAGACGCGAAGGCGCAGCAACTGGCCGACTGGTTGATGAAAGATGACAAAAACCAGCGGGAAAACATGCTGGTGGTAGAGGATATCTGCCAGCGCCTGCAGAGTGAGGCCTCGACGCTGGACGTCCTGCCGCCGCAGGTGGTGAGGCTGCGTAAGGTGCAGCATCTCAGGCGCTGCATCTGGACCGAGCTGGCGGCGCCTGACGACAGCCGCTGTCTGCTGCAGCTGCAGCCCACCGCCGCAGTGGCCGGCCTGCCGCGTCGGGCGGCGCTGGCATTCATTCAGCGCCATGAACCCTTTGCCCGCGAATGGTATGCCGGGTCCGCCGGCTATCTGTCGCTGGCGCAAAGCGAGTTTTGCGTGGCGCTGCGTTCGGCGAAAGTGGACCACGACACCCTGCGGTTGTATGCCGGAGCGGGGATCGTCAGCGGCTCCGATGCGCAGCAGGAGTGGCAGGAGATTGACAACAAAGCGGCCGGGCTGCGCTCGCTGCTGTGTCCATAAGGCGGGAATGACGATGCATATCAAAACGTCGTCACTTTGCCTTATCTATACTTAGCATCAATATTTGATACCGGACAATTTCATGTCAGTAAGCGCATTTAACCGACGCTGGGCGGCGGTGATCCTGGAAGCTTTAACGCGCCATGGCGTGCAGCATATCTGCATCGCGCCGGGTTCGCGCTCGACACCCTTAACCCTGGCGGCGGCGGAAAACCGCGCCTTTATACATCATACCCATTTCGACGAACGCGGCCTCGGCCACCTGGCGCTCGGCCTGGCGAAGGCCAGCCGGCAGCCGGTGGCGGTGATAGTCACCTCCGGGACCGCCACCGCAAACCTCTATCCGGCGCTGATTGAGGCGGGCCTCACCGGCGAAAAGCTGATCCTGTTGACCGCCGACCGTCCACCGGAGCTGATCGACTGCGGCGCGAACCAGGCGATCCGCCAGCCCGGAATGTTTGCCTCCCATCCGTCGCAGACGATTTCTCTGCCGCGTCCCTCGCAGGATATTCCTGCCCGCTGGCTGGTCTCAACCATCGACCAGGCGCTGGGGGCGCTGCACGCCGGCGGGGTGCATATCAACTGTCCGTTCGCCGAACCGCTGTATGGCGATATGGATGAGACCGGCGTGGAGTGGCAGCAGCAGCTCGGCAACTGGTGGCAGAGCGATAAACCCTGGCTGCGTCAGGCGCTGCAGTTAGAGAGCGAGAAGCAGCGCGACTGGTTCTTCTGGCGGCAAAAACGCGGCGTCGTCGTGGCGGGGAGAATGAGCGCCGCGGAAGGGAAAAAAGTGGCTGAGTGGGCGCAAACTCTCGGCTGGCCGCTGATCGGCGATGTCCTGTCGCAGACCGGGCAGCCGCTGCCGTGCGCCGACCTGTGGCTGGGCAACGGTAAAGCGGTCAGCGAACTGGCGCAGGCGCAGATCGTGGTGCAGCTCGGCAGCAGCCTGACCGGCAAACGCGTCCTCCAGTGGCAGGCGACCTGTGAGCCGGATGAATACTGGCTGGTGGATAATCTGCCAGGCCGCCTCGACCCGGCGCAGCACCGCGGCCGCCGTCTGCTCGCCAGCGTTGAGCGCTGGCTTGAGCTGCATCCGGCGGAAAAACGCCAGCCGTGGGCGACGGTGATCCCGCAGCTGGCCGGGCAGGCGTGGCAGGCCGCGGTCGCCAGCAATGAGCCTTTTGGCGAAGCGCAGCTGGCGCAGCGCATTCGGCGCTATCTGCCGGAGCAGGGGCAACTGTTTGTCGGTAACAGTCTGGTGGTGCGCCTGATCGACGCCCTGGCGCAGCTACCGGCCGGGTATCCGGTTTACAGCAACCGCGGCGCCAGCGGGATTGATGGTTTAATCGCCACCGCCGCCGGCGTGCAGCGCGCCAGTGCGCGGCCGACGCTGGCGATCGTCGGCGATCTGTCGGCCTTATACGATCTTAACTCGCTGGCCCTGCTGCGCCAGGCGTCGGCGCCGCTGGTGCTGATCGTGGTAAATAACAACGGCGGACAGATTTTCTCTATGCTGCCGACACCGCAGGACGAGCGCCGCCAGTTCTATTTAATGCCGCAGGACGTGGATTTCAGCCACGCGGCGGCGATGTTCGGCCTGGCCTATCATCGTCCCGATGACTGGCAGTCGCTGGATGAGGCGCTGGCGGGTGCCTGGCGCAGGGCGGGGGCGACGGTGATTGAGCTGGCGGTCAACGAGACTGACGGCACGCAGACTCTCCAGCAGCTGCTGGCGCAGGTAAGCCGCCTGTGACCCTCAGCGCCGCGGTCGACAACGGCCAGTCAGGTTATCCCTGGCTGGTGTTTCTGCACGGGTTTTCCGGCGACCGCGACGAGTGGCGTGAAGTGGGCGACGCTTTTCCCGCCTGGCCGCGTCTGTATCTCGATCTGCCGGGCCACGGCGGCTCCGCGGATATCGCGGTACAGGACTTTGCCGGGGTCAATACTCTGCTGCTGGCTACGCTTAATAGTTACAACATCCTTAACTACTGGCTGATTGGCTACTCACTGGGCGGCCGGGTGGCGATGAACTTCGCCTGTCAGCCGCGTGCGGGCCTGCGCGGCCTGATCGTTGAAGGCGGCCATCCTGGCCTGCAGGATGCAGAAGCGCGGCAGGCGCGGCGCAGCAATGACCGCGCCTGGGCAGAACGTTTTCGCCGCGATCCGTTGGCGCAGGTCTTTGCCGACTGGTATCAGCAGCCGGTTTTTGCCTCACTGGATGCCGCGCAGCGCGAGTCATTGGTCGCCTTACGTAGCCGCAATAACGGCGCCACGCTGGCGGCGATGCTGCAGGCAACCTCCCTTGCCGGGCAGGCCGATCTGCGCGCGCCTCTGCAGGCGCGCGATTTTCCTTTTCACTACCTGTGTGGCGAACGCGACGCGAAGTTTCGCGCCATCGCGCAAGCGCTCGCTGCCGATACCCATATCATTCACCATGCCGGACACAACGCGCACCGGGACAACCCCGCCGCGGTGATTGCTTGTCTGGCGCAGATTCTGGCAAGTTAACTGAAGGACATTCTATGATCTCTCTTGATGAAGCAATGCTCTATGCCCCTGTGGAATGGCACGATTGTTCCGAAGGCTATACCGATATTCGCTATCACAAATCGGCCGACGGCATTGCCAAAATCACCATCAACCGCCCACAGGTACGCAACGCCTTCCGCCCGCTGACCGTCAAAGAGATGATTCAGGCGCTGGCGGATGCCCGCTATGACGACAATATCGGGGTGATTGTCCTGACCGGTGAAGGTGAGAAAGCCTTCTGCGCCGGCGGCGACCAGAAAGTCCGCGGCGACTACGGCGGCTATCAGGACGACTCCGGCGTTCACCATCTCAACGTGCTCGACTTCCAGCGCCAGATCCGCACTTGCCCGAAACCGGTGGTGGCGATGGTGGCCGGCTACTCTATCGGCGGCGGCCACGTGCTGCACATGATGTGCGATCTGACCATCGCGGCGGACAATGCCATCTTCGGCCAGACCGGGCCAAAAGTCGGCTCCTTTGATGGCGGCTGGGGCGCCTCCTATATGGCGCGTATCGTCGGGCAGAAAAAAGCGCGCGAAATCTGGTTCCTGTGCCGTCAGTATGACGCCCAGCAGGCGCTGGACATGGGGCTGGTGAATACCGTAGTTCCGCTGGCGGAGCTGGAAAAAGAGACCGTGCGCTGGTGCCGTGAAATGCTGCAAAACAGCCCAATGGCGCTGCGCTGCCTGAAAGCGGCGCTGAACGCCGACTGCGACGGCCAGGCCGGTCTGCAGGAGCTGGCGGGCAACGCCACCATGCTGTTCTACATGACGGAAGAAGGGCAGGAAGGCCGCAATGCCTTCAACCAGAAACGTCAGCCGGACTTCAGCAAATTTAAACGGAATCCATAATGCGCGTTTCGCAGGTTTACCGCTGGCAGATCCCGATGGACGCGGGCGTGGTTCTGCGCGAACGGCGGTTAAAAACCCGCGACGGGCTGTTCATCCGCCTGCAGGAGGATGAACGCGAAGGCTGGGGGGAAATTTCTCCCCTGCCGGGATTCAGTGACGAGACGCTGGAAGAGGCGCAAACGGCGCTGCTGGCGTGGGCGCAGGCCTGGCGCGACGGCGCGGAACCGCCGCTTCCCACACTGCCTTCTGTCGCTTTTGGTATTAGCTGCGCGCAGGCGGAGCTTTACGGCGAACTACCGCAGGCCGCGGATTATCGCGCAGCGCCGCTCTGTTCCGGCGATCCGGATGAGCTGTTCGCCAAACTGGCGGCGATGCCCGGCGAGAAAGTCGCTAAGGTGAAAGTGGGTCTGTGGGAGGCGGTCCGCGACGGCATGGTGGTTAATCTGCTACTGGAAGCCATCCCCGATCTCCAGCTGCGGCTGGATGCCAACCGGGCGTGGACGCCGCTTAAAGCGCAGCAGTTCGCCAAATACGTCAATCCCGCATATCGCCAGCGCATTGCGTTTCTTGAGGAACCCTGCAAAACGCGGGAGGATTCGCGGGCCTTTAGCCGCGAGACGGGGATCGCTATCGCCTGGGATGAAAGCCTGCGCGAGGCGGATTTCCGCTTTGTCGCGGAGCCCGGCGTGCGCGCGGTGGTGATCAAACCGACGCTGACCGGCAGTGTGCAAAAGGTTCAGCAACAGGTCGCCGCGGCACACGCCCTGGGGCTTAGCGCGGTGATTAGCTCGTCAATCGAGTCCAGCCTCGGGTTAACCCAGCTGGCGCGGGTTGCCGCCTGGCTGACGCCGCAGACCATCCCCGGACTCGATACGCTGGCGCTGATGAGCGCCCAACTGGTACGGCCGTGGCCGGAAAGTACGCTGCCGATGATCAACATTGATGCGCTGGAGCCGCTGCTGTGATGTTTTCCGACTGGCCATGGCGCCACTGGCGCCAGTTACGCGGTGAGGCGCAGGCGTTACGCCTGAACGATCGGCTGCTGACCTGGCGTGAGCTATGCGCGCGGGTTGACGCGCTGGCGGCCGGCTTTGCCGCGCAGGGCGTTATGGAAGGTCATGGCGTGGCGCTCCGGGCCTACAACCAGCCGGAGACGCTACTCGCCTGGCTGGCATTGCTGCAGTGCGGGGCGCGGGTGTTGCCGCTGAATCCGCAGCTGCCAGAGGTGTTGCTGCAGGAACTGCTGCCTGCGTTAAACGTCCAGCATCAGCTGGTGCTGAATGGTGCTGCGCTGCCGGGGGATTTACCGGCGTTAACTCTGCAGGCGGCCGAAGGCGTCCATGCCGTTTGCTGGCATGGCGAACGGCTGGTGTCGATGACGTTAACCTCCGGCTCAACCGGCCTGCCGAAAGCGGCGGTACATAGCGCCAGCGCCCATCTGGCCAGCGCCGCTGGCGTGCTGGCGCTGATGCCGTTTGCCGCAGAAGACGACTGGCTACTGTCGCTGCCGTTGTTTCATGTCTCCGGGCAGGGGATCATCTGGCGCTGGCTGCTGGCCGGCGCGCGAATGACGGTGCGCGACAAGCAACCGCTGGCGCAGATGCTGCAGGGCTGTACCCATGCTTCGCTGGTGCCGACTCAGCTGTGGCGCCTGCTGAATGATGATGCTGCGCTTTCCCTCAAGGCGGTGCTGCTCGGCGGCGCAGCGATCCCGGTCGAATTGACTGAGCGTGCCCTCGCGCAGGGAATACGCAGTTTCTGCGGCTACGGCCTCACCGAGTTCGCTTCCACGGTCTGTGCCAAAGCGGCCGACGGCGCGGCGGATGTGGGCGAACCGCTGCCGGGGCGGGAGGTGAAAATTGTCGCCGGCGAGATCTGGCTGCGGGCGTCGAGTATGGCGGCGGGTTACTGGCGCGACGGTCAGTTAATGCCATTAACCAATGATGAAGGCTGGTTTGCGACACGCGATCGCGGGGAATTACACAATGGTCGGCTGACGGTTGTTGGGCGACTGGATAATCTTTTTTTTAGCGGCGGCGAAGGTATTCAACCGGAAGAGGTCGAGCGCGTGATACTCGCATATCCAGCGGTACAACAGGTGTTTATTGTACCGCTGGATGATGTCGAATATGGTCAACGCCCGGTCGCCGTGGTGGAATGCGATGACGGCTGCGAGTTGAGCGCGCTGGCGACATGGAGCGCTGAGCGGTTAGCGCGCTTCCAGCAGCCAGTGCGTTGGCTACGGCTGCCGGACACGTTAAAGAACGGTGGGATTAAGATTTCCCGTCAGGCGCTGCGCGAATGGGCCAGACAGCAGACGTATGCGACCGTATCGTAGCCACCCGCCATATCCCGCGGCATAACGCCGGGTGGGTTGAACGTGGTATGCTGGACTAAAGTAGCCCTTTCTGGCTGAGCGTAACGCGGGTGGCGGCATTGAGATCGTAGTTTTTGAGATCTTCTGCTTTGACCCAGGCGTAATCGTCAAACTCGTCGTTGATCGTCACGTCGCGATTGGCGCTGACGCAGTCGAAGATCAGGTAGATCATATAGATCGTTTCCTGCCGACCATCCGGGTAAGTTTTGACGCGGGTATCATCGCGAAAGCTCCACGGCGCGATATGGGTAAGAATGAGTTTTTCGCCAAGCTCTTCGCGTATCTCCCGCCGCAGCGCCTCTTCAATACGCTCCCCTGGCTCCACGCCGCCGCCGGATAAGGCCCATTGCCCGGGAAAAACCCCGCGGTCGGCGGCCATTTTGCAGAGCAGATAATGGCCTTCATTCTGGATAAGCGGGCAAACAATCGTCCTTTGGCGCACGGTTTTTCTCCTTCAGAGGGATGGGGCGGTATGCCGATGAAATAGTTTGCGAGCCGCCTCGGTAAACCGCAAGCGAAATGCGGCCCTGGTCCTGTTGGGTGTTAAGTTAGGTGAAAATAATCGCATGGAGTTTCGCCATGGACAGGGCGCCCCATTCCCCGCATGACGCCGTATTTAAACACCTGTTGTCGCACCGGGCGACGGCAAAGGACTTCCTTGACATTCATCTCCCCGGACCGCTGCGCGCGTTATGCAACCTGAATACGCTGCAACTGGAATCCGGGAGCTTTATTGACGATGAGCTACGAGCGAGTCATTCCGATATCCTTTACTCGCTGCAAACGCAGGCGGGGGAGGGCTATATCTATCTGTTGATTGAGCACCAAAGCTCGGCGGACCGCCATATGGCCTTTCGCCTGATGCGCTATGCCATCGCCGCGATGCAACGTCATCTGGATAAGGGGCATACGCAGCTGCCGCTGGTTATCCCCCTGCTGTTTTATCATGGCCGCGTTTCGCCCTGGCCGTACCCGATGTGCTGGCTGGCAGGCTTTGCCGATCCGGACGTTGCGCGGCGGATCTATGGTGATGATTTTCCCTTAATCGATATCACCACCACCCCGGATGATGAAATCATGCGCCACCGGCGTGTGGCGATGCTGGAGCTGCTGCAGAAGCATATCCGCCAGCGCGACATGATGGACCTGCACGAGCAGCTGGTCAGCCTGTTAGCTCTGGGATACACTAGCCGCAGGCAGCTAAAGACGCTGCTGCATTATCTGTTACAGGCAGGAAACGCCGCCGATCCGGTCGCTTTTTTGCGCCATCTTGCGCAAAGCGTTCCCCGGCGGTCGCACAAGGAGACGCTCATGAATATTGCCCAGTTTCTGGAACAACGCGGCCATCAGCAAGGGTTAAAGCAAGGTCTGCAACAAGGTCTGCAACAAGGTCTGGAGCAAGGTGAGCAGCAGACCGCGGAGCGTATTGCCCGGGCGATGCTCGCTAGCGGACTCGACCTGTCGCTGGTGGCGAAACTGACCGGCCTCGCCCCGGAATGTCTGGCCCGGCTGCAGCATTAATTATTCCCTTATCCACCCGCGCCGCGCCGATCGTGCGGCGTCAGCTCTCTGTCTTCGTCAATGTATCAGCGTTAATCATAATAAGCATGAATATTCATGGCGCTGAATGGGCGGTTCGTCATTCTGGCAACGCCCGATGCCGTAAAAAAACGCAACTGGTTACACTCTTGTGAAAATTCATTTCGCCAGGTCATTGATTCCTGACGGGTGCGCAGTAGAATTTTCAGGTTTTTTCGGGACTTCTTTGATTTTAATTTTCTGGATAGAGTAAATAATGAAAAAAAGCATTTTTATGGCGCTGGCTGGCGTCATGCTGGTTTCTTCCGCGGCCCATGCGATCAGCGTTACCGGTGAAGCAGGCGAGCATTACACCAATCTTGGCGTCGGGTTTGGCACGGAGTCTACCGGCCTGGCCGTTTCCGGTAACTGGCTGCATAGCGATAACGACGGCGACGCCGCGGGTTTAGGCCTGGGGCTCAATATTCCGCTGGGGCCGTTCCTCGCGACCGTGGGCGGTAAAGGCGTATACACCAACCCGAAACAGGGCGATGAAGGTTATGCAGCAGCGGTCGGCGGCGGCCTGCAGTGGAAAATTGGCGACAGCTTCCGCCTGTACGGCGACTACTACTACTCGCCGGATTCCCTCTCCAGCGGCATTGACAGCTATCAGGAAGCTAATGTCGGCGCCAGCTGGACCATCATGCGTCCGCTCAGCATCCAGGCAGGCTATCGCTATCTGAACCTGGCGGGTAAAGATGGCAACCGCGATAACACCATCGCCGACGGTCCGTACATCGGCGCCAGCGCCAGCTTCTAATCTCCTCCGGCGCGGTATCTTCTTGCCGCGCCAGATTTTCCTCCTCGTCAGCATCCCGCTTTGCGTTATAGTATTTGCCACCTGGCAGGCAAGGAGTGAGCAATGTTGAATGTGGAAATGCTGTCCACTGGCGATGAAGTGTTGCATGGTCAAATCGTTGATACCAATGCGGCATGGCTGGCGGATTTCTTTTTTAATCAGGGGTTACCGTTAACGCGCCGCCATACCGTTGGCGACGATCTTGATGCGCTGGTGGCGATTCTGCGCGAACGCAGCGAACAGGCGGATGTGCTGATCGTTAACGGCGGCCTTGGGCCGACCAGCGACGATCTGAGCGCGCTGGCCGCCGCCACCGCGAAAGGCGAAGGGCTTATTTTGCATCCGGAGTGGCTGGAAACCATGACCCGTTTCTTTGCCGAGCGCGGCCGGCCGATGGCGGAAAGTAACCGCAAGCAGGCGGAAATCCCCGCCAGCGCCGAGATGATCAATAACCCGGTCGGCACGGCCTGTGGCTTTGCCGTTCAGCTCAACCGCTGCCTGATGTTTTTCACCCCCGGTGTACCTTCTGAATTTAAGGTGATGGTCGAGCAGGAGATTTTACCGCGTCTGCGTCAGCGCTTTACGCTGCCGGAACCGCCGGTATGCCTGCGTTTGACCACCTTTGGCCGCTCGGAGAGCGAGCTGGCGCAAAGCCTCAATCCGCTGACGTTACCGCCTGGCGTGGTGATGGGTTACCGTTCGTCGATGCCGATTATCGAACTCAAGCTAACCGGACCGGCTGACCAGCGCGACGCCATGCTGGCCCTGTGGCCGGAAGTCCGCAAGGTGGCTGGCGACAGTCTGATTTTCGAAGGCACGGAAGGGTTACCGGCGCAGATTGCGCGCTGCCTGCAGGAGCGGCAGCTGAGCCTGACGCTCAGCGAGCAGTTTACCGGCGGCCTGCTGGCGCTGCAGCTGTCCCGCGCCGGCGCGCCGCTGCTGGCCAGCGAAGTGGTTCCGGCGCAGGAGGAGACGCTGGCGCAGGCGGCTCGCTGGGCGGCCGAGCGGCGAATAAACCATTTTGCCGGCCTGGCCCTGGCGGTGAGCGGCCAGGAGAACGATCATCTTAACGTGGCCCTGGCCACCCCGGACGGCACCTTCGCGCTGCGCGTGAAGTTTAGCGTCACCCGCCACAGCCTGGCGGTACGCCAGGAAGTCTGCGCCATGATGGCATTAAATATGCTGCGTCGCTGGCTGAATGGTCAACCGCTGGCCAGCGAACATGGCTGGATTAACGTGGTGGATTCCCTCTCGCTGTAAGTCGTTTCCTCCGGCGCGCGGGCTTCTCCCGGGCGCCGGTTGTCCAGCCTGTTGTACTCTCCTGAAAAAATTCTGTGCGTTAAGTCGCAATAATCTGCAGCGGATGGTCCAGCATACGGGAAAACGATTGCCCCGCGATATCGCTCACACTTTACCGCCCGCACAATCGCAACACTGATTCCAGTATTCAGGATTGGAGTCCAGTATGTTGGAATCAACAAAAGTCCCGGCGCTGACCCGCGCGATTGAGATCCTCAATTTAATCAGCCGGATTGGTCCCTGCAGCGCAGCCACCATCATTGCCGAACTGGGGATCCCGAAAAGCACGGTTTATCTGCTGCTGGGCGAGCTAAAAAAGCAGCGCTTCATCAGTATGGATAATCAGGATAACTACTGCCTGTGGACCAAGCTGGTGGAGCTGGCCGGGCAGGCGCTGAGCAAAATGGATCTGCGCGAGCTGGCGCGTCCGCGCCTCACCCGACTGATGGATGAGTGCGGCCTGCTTTGTCATCTGGGCATCATCGATCAGGGTAACGCCTACTACATTCTTAAAATTGAGTCTCCTGCCACCATTAGCGTGCGTTCGCACGAAGGCAAGAGCCTGTCGCTTTATCGCTCCGGGATCGGCAAATGTTTGCTGGCCTGGCAGCCCGCCAGCGTTCAGGCGTCGATTATCGACGACCTGCAGTGGGAGCGGGCCACGCCAACGACCATCACCGATGCTCAACAGCTGCGGGAGGAGCTGGGGCGCATTCGCGCTCGGGGCTGGAGCTTTGATAATGGCGAGGACTATCTGGATGTGCGCTGCGTGGCCGCCCCGGTATTTAACGCCAATAACGACCTGACCGCCGCCATCTCGGTGGTGGGCACCCGTCTGCAAATCAATGAAGACAATCGCGATTATCTGGCCGGTAAGGCGATTGCCTGCGCGAAAGATATTTCCCGTCTGCTGGGGTGGAAAAGCCCCTTCGAACAACTCGCCTCATCATAAGGAGAACATCATGACCCTACCGAAAATTAAACACGTCCGCGCCTGGTTTACCGGCGGCGCCACAGCAGAGCAGGGCGCCGGCGGCGGTGATTACCACGACCAGGGGGCTAACCACTGGATTGACGATCATATCGCCACCCCGATGAGCAAATATAAAGAGTATGAGCAGTCCCGCCAGTCTTTTGGCATCAACGTGCTGGGCACGCTGATTGTGGAAGTGGAAGCCGACAACGGACAGACCGGCTTTGCGGTGTCGACGGCCGGGGAGATGGGCTGCTTTATCGTGGAAAAACATCTCAACCGCTTTATCGAAGGCAAATGCGTCAGCGATATCAAACTGATCCATGACCAGATGCTTAACGCCACCCTTTACTACGCGGGATCCGGCGGCCTGGTAATGAATACCCTCTCCTGTGTCGACCTGGCGCTGTGGGATCTGTTCGGGAAAGTGGTTGGCCTGCCGGTCTACAAACTGTTGGGCGGGGCGGTGCGCGACGAAATCCAGTTCTATGCCACCGGCGCGCGTCCGGACCTGGCGCAGGAGATGGGCTTTATCGGCGGCAAAATGCCCACCCACTGGGGGCCGCACGATGGCGACGCCGGGATCCGCAAAGACGTCGCCATGGTGGCGGATATGCGTGAAAAGTGCGGCCCGGATTTCTGGTTAATGCTGGACTGCTGGATGAGCCAGGACGTTAACTATGCCACCAAACTTGCCCATGCCTGCGCCCCTTATAACCTCAAGTGGATCGAAGAGTGCCTGCCGCCGCAGCAGTATGAAGGCTATCGCGAGCTGAAGCGCCAGGCGCCGGCCGGGATGATGGTGACCAGCGGCGAGCACCACGGCACACTGCAGTCCTTCCGCACCCTGTCGGAAACCGGCATCGATATTATGCAGCCCGACGTCGGCTGGTGCGGCGGCTTAACCACCCTGGTGGAGATCGCGGCCATCGCCAAAGCGCGCGGGCAGCTGGTGGTGCCCCACGGCTCGTCGGTTTACTCCCATCATGCGGTGATCACCTTCACCAACACGCCGTTCAGCGAGTTTCTGATGACCAGCCCGGACTGCGCCACGCTGCGTCCGCAGTTCGACCCGATCCTGCTCGGCGAGCCGGTGCCGGAGAGAGGGCGCATTCATAAATCGGTCCTGGATAAACCCGGCTTTGGCGTCGAGCTCAATCGCGACTGCAACCTGAAGCGTCCTTATCAACACTGATTGCGTCGGGCCGCCCGGCGGCCCGCGCCTGAGGATATTATGATGAGCAACACTCTGCTGGAGAGCGTGGTGAAGAAAAACCGCGCCCGCTTAATCCCCTTTATGCTGGCGCTGTACGTGCTGGCGTTTCTTGACCGTTCGAATATCGGTTTCGCCAAAGAGACCTACCAACTGGATACCGGGCTCAGCAATGAGGCCTACGCGCTGGGGGCCGGTATCTTCTTTGTGGTCTATGCCTTCCTCGGGGTGCCGGCCAATCTGCTGATGCGCAAATTTGGCGCCAGAAAATGGATCGGCTTCACCACTCTCCTGTGGGGCGTGCTGTCGGCGGCGATGGCGTGGGCGGATACGGAAGCGAAATTCCTGCTGGTACGTACCCTGCTGGGCGCGGCGGAGGCGGGCTTCTTTCCCGGAATGATCTACCTCACTTCACAGTGGTTTCCCCAGCAAAACCGCGCCAGCATTATGGGGCTGTTTTATATGGGGGCGCCGCTGGCCCTGACGCTGGGATCGCCTTTATCCGGTGCGCTGCTGGAGATGCATGGGTTGATGGGCCATCCCGGCTGGTTCTGGATGTTCGTCATTGAAGGCTTGCTCGCCGTCGCCGCGGGAGCGTTCACCTTCTTCTGGCTGGACGATTCGCCGCAGCATGCCCGCTTCCTGAGCATAGAGGAGAAACAGGCGCTGATCGGCGAGCTGGCGCGCGAGGAGGAGAAAAAGATTGCCTCGCGCCTGTCCGATGCGCTGCGTAACGGGCGGGTCTGGCAGCTGGCGCTGATTTATCTGACCATTCAGGTGGCGGTCTATGGTCTGATTTTCTTCCTGCCCACCCAGGTTGCTGCGCTGCTGGGCACCAAAGTTGGCTTCGTTGCCTCGGTGGTGACGGCTATCCCGTGGGTGGCAGCGCTGTTTGGCACCTGGCTTATCCCTCGCTACTCCGATCGCACCGGCGAGCGGCGCAATATTGCCGCGCTGACGCTGTTGGCGGCGGCGGTCGGGATTGCGGTGTCCGGACTGGTGGCGCCGGTGCTGGCTATCATCGCGCTGTGCGTGGCGGCGGTTGGGGTGATTGCCGTGCAGCCGGTCTTCTGGACGATGCCGACGCAGCTGCTGTCCGGCACAGCGCTGGCCGCCGGGATTGGCTTTGTTAACCTGTTTGGCGCCATCGGCGGTTTTCTGGCGCCGATCGTGCGCGTGCAGGCCGAAAATTTGTTCGCCAGCAGCGCCGCCGGACTGTTAATCCTGGCCGGCGTCGCCATTGTCGGGGTGGTCATTATCTTTTCATTGAGCCTTACCCGCGCGGTACCCCAGCGCGGCAGCGTACAGCATTGAATAAAGGAATCGCTATGAACGCACTGTTATCTAACCCCTTCAAACGGGGATTATTACGCGGTGAGACGCAAATCGGCCTGTGGCTGAGCTCCACCTCCTCCTACATGGCCGAGATCGCCGCGACCTCGGGATACGACTGGCTGCTGATCGACGGCGAGCATGCCCCGAACACCATTCAGGACCTTTATCATCAGCTGCAGGCGATTGCCCCCTACGCCAGCCAGCCGGTCATTCGTCCGGTCGAGGGCAACCGCAGCCTGATAAAACAGGTGCTGGATATTGGCGCCAGAACCTTGCTGGTGCCGATGGTCGATACCGCCGAGCAAGCGCGGGAAGTGGTCTCGGCGACCCGTTATCCGCCCATCGGTAGCCGCGGTGTTGGCGCTGGCGTGGCGAGAGCGGCGCGCTGGGGAAGGATAGAGAATTATATGGCGGAGGCGAATGACGAACTCTGTCTGCTGATACAGGTCGAGAGCCGAACCGCGCTGGAGAATCTGGACGCGATTCTTGAGGTGGACGGCATTGACGGGGTGTTTATCGGTCCGGCGGATCTCTCCGCCTCGCTGGGTCACCCGGACGATGCCGGCCATCCTGACGTGCAGCAGGTGATCGAGCAGAGCATCCGGCGCATTCGCGCGGCGGGGAAAGCGGCCGGATTTCTGGCAGTCGACCCGGCGATGGCAGAAAAATGTCTTGCCTGGGGGGCCAACTTCGTGGCGGTCGGGGTGGACACCATGCTGTATACCCAGGCGCTGGACCGCCGGCTGGCGATGTTCAAACCCACCTGCGCCCAGCCGCAGGAGAAAGCGAGCTATTAACTATTGATGGCGGAGGCTGGCGCTGGGCTCAGGCGAGCGCTTGCGCCAGTACCGTCAGCGGATGCTCGCAGCGTTTGCGGGTGGACATCTCAATCTGCCACTTGCAGGTCTCGCAGTCGGTCACGACGATGTCGGCGCCGCTCTCCTCAATCTGGCGGAACAGCGGGGCGCCGATAGCCTGGGATACCGCATAATTCTCACTTTTAAACCCGTAGGTGCCGGCGATGCCGCAGCACTGTGAATCCAGCACCTCCAGCTGCAGGCCGGGGATCAGCCGCAGCAGCTCGAGGGTATACAGCGACCAGCCCATCTTTTCCATATGACACGGGGTGTGATAGACCACCTTCAGCGGCAGCCGGCGCAGCGGTAGCGTCTTGCCGGCATCCAGCTGTTTCCAGATCCAGCGGGTGGCCAGCTCGACCCGATCGCGAAGATCGCTGTTGTCGACATCGAGGAGATGAGGGTATTCATCACGTAGCGTAAAGGTGCAGGTCGAGGAGGTGGCAATGATCGGCAGCGTGTTTTCCCGCATCGCAGCGACGTTACTCTGCGCCTGCTTATGCGCCTTGTCGAAAAAGCCGTTGGCGATCAGCGGCACGCCGCAGCATTTTTCCTTTGATAACAACTGCACACCGGTACCCAGCGCGTTGACGACGCGGATCAGATCCTTACCCAGCTGCGGGTGGTTATAGTTGACGTAGCAGCCATGAAAGAAGACCACCTGCTCAGGATACTCCGCCTGTCTGGCCGCGAGCTGGCGGTAAGCGCGGCGGAAGGTGCCGAAGCCATATTTCGGCAGCGTACGCCGGTGATCGATTTTAAGCGCCGCGTCGAGCAGGCGGCGCACCGGTTTTAAACCGGTCGTGGCGTTGACCAGGGGGGCAAAGGGAGTGGAAAGGGTGCCCATCAGGTCGGTATGGCTGAGGATGGCGTCGCGCAGGGTCGGCTTTTGCTGGCCGTACTGTGCCCGGGCGCGCTGAATGATATCGCCAATTTTCACATCCGACGGGCAGGCAACCTCGCAGCGCTTGCAGTTAATGCAGTACTTCAGCGCCTCGTCGTACAGCGCGCCATCCTTCAGACGCAGACGTTCGCCGTCCGGCCCCGCCTGTTTCGGGCCGGGATAGCGTGGATTGACCCGACTTACCGGGCAGGTGGTGGTACAGACCGTGCACTTAATGCAGCTTTCAAAACGGGTATCGTTCATGGCCGGTCTCCGGCAAGGGCGTGGATCTGTCTGGCGGCGTGCAGCGCGGTGACGGCGCAGACGCCGCCGCCACAGCCGAGCTGAATGGCATCGAACCCGCCGATCAATGAGCCAATGGCGAACAGATTATGGAACGGCTGCCCGCCCAGCACGGGGCGCAGCAGGGCATCGGTTTTCACGCCGAAGCGCTGCCACGGTTGTGAGACGAAGAAATCGCGCTGGTACCAGCTTTCCCGTGGCAGGGTCTGCTGCAGATCGAGGCCGAGGATCGGCTCGCGCACGCTATCGCGAGTGGCGACAAGACCGTTGCTGAAAAAGCTGCCGCTGGCCAGCACGGTGAAACGCGGACGCAGCGCGACATCGCCGTGATTTCGCGTCCAGACGGCCTCGACGGCGCCCTGCTGATGGCTGATTTTCACCACTTCATCGCCAGCAAGCCAGGTGCCGCCCCCACGAATGAACTGGCGTTGCAGCTGAGAATGTAAACGCATCCCCGGCACCGAAGGCGGCAGCGTCGGCAGCAGACGCAGCGGGCAGGGCAGACGCGTCTGCAGCCAGCGGTACAGGCGATCGTCGGCGAGGCCAAAACAGGCGGGCATGATCAGCAGGTCATGCTGCTGTGCCAGCGGCAGCAGCGCTGCATGCAGGGCCGGCCATAGATTCTCATCATCCAGCACGCGGGCGATGTTAGCGGCGCGAAACTCGGTGGGGTTGTCACGCAGCACATCCAGCACCGGTAACTCGATTTCCACCGCCGCGGCGGTAACTCCGTGTTGACCGAGCGCGGCGGCGGCGAGATGCGGCTGAAAATCAGCAAAACCGCTAATCCCTACCAGGCATACGTGTTGCTGCGCGAAGGGTGCCAGCGGAACCTCTTCCGGCGACAGCCACGCCGGTCGCAACGTCCCCAGCGGGGTCACCCGCAGATGAGGTTGGCGCGCTTCGCCTTGCATGTTCGCGCCGCAGGCGGCCAGCAGGGCTTCGGTCTGTGTCGCGTATTCGAGTACCGCCCCGGCGCCGAGCCGGGAATAAGGGTGTTCAGGAAGCTGTTCAGCGAGTTGCTGCAGACCTTGTGCGACGTCAGTAACGTTATCGCCGTTCGGCAGCGCCGAGAGCAGGTCTAACGACGCGGAGGAAAAATGCAGCGCGCTCTGCCCGCGGCTGATAATGACGCTGCGCAGGCCGTACTGATTCAGCGCCAGCCCGCACAACAGGCCGGCGAGCCCGCCGCCGACAATTGCGCAATCAAACTTCATCCTGGTGCTCCTGTGGCAGTCCGCACAGGCCGAGGTAGACCCAGCGGGTGAATTCGCTTTCGCGCAGTGCGTCGCCCCAGGCGATGGGCTGCACGCCCTTCCAGCGTTCATTGAGAAACGCCGAGAGCTGGGTCAACGACTGCGCGGGGGTGGTGACGTTAAAGCGCTGCAACATTCCGGCAGCGCGGCAGGCGCAGAGTTCCCCCTGGCAGGTGCCCATGCCAATCCGGGTGCGGCGGCGCAGGTCGAGGAGGGTGTTGACCGCCAGATTTTCCACCGCGTATTTCACTTCGCCAGCGGTAACGGCTTCGCATTCGCAGACCAGGCTACGGTGCTGGCGGCTATCGCCAAGCCAGGCCGGAGTGCGATCGCCGTGACGGTAGACGGCCGAGCCGCGCAGCGGGGTGGGGAGGGAGATAATTTTTTGCAGGGTACTTTCCGTTGGCTCCTGTGAACCGGGCAGCGGGGTCTCGGCCGTGCTACAGGGGGTGGTGTTTCCCAGCTTACGACAGACGGCGTCGGTGGCCCACTCGGCCATCAGGCGATAGGTCATCAGCTTGCCGCCGGTGATAGTAATGAAGCCTTCCATACCGTCACGCTGGGCATGGTCGAGCAGGACGATGCCGCGGCTGACGCTGCGCCCGCTGGGATCGTTATCGCTGGCCACCAGCGGGCGGACGCCGGAGTAGGCGCGGAGGATCCGGGTGCGGCCCATGATCGGCGCCAGCTTTTCGCCTTCGCGCAGCAGGGTATCGACTTCCGCCGTCGTTACCCGGTTGTCGTCAATGTCGTCATAAGGAATATGCATTGAGGTGGTGCCGATCAGCGAGATGGTATCCCCGGGCACCAGAATATCGGCGTCGGCCGGCTTACGGCAGCGGTTGATCACCAGGTTGTTAATCCGGTGGTCAAGGATCAACAGCGATCCCTTCGCCGGGAACATGGTGATGCGCAGGTCGGCATATTGCGCAATGCGCTGCCCCCAGATCCCGGCGGCGTTAACCACCACCCCGGCGTACAGCGTGCGGGCCTGGTGAAGTTGGCGGTCGTATACCTGGACGCCACAGACGCGATCGCTCTGGCGCAGCAGGCTTGTTACTTCGCAGCCGGTAAGGATCTGCGCGCCGTGTTCGCGGGCGTCGAGCATATTGGCTGCGGTGAGGCGAAACGGGTCGATGGTGCCGTCCGGGACCTGCACTGCGCCCAGCAGCGTCGGGTTGACGGCGGGCTCCTGGCGCAGCGCGTCCTGCGGCGAGAGCGGCGTGGCCTCTATGCCAGCCTGCTGACAGGCGTCGATAAAGGTTTGCTGCCAGGCCATGTCATCTTCAGGCAGGGTGATAAACAGCCCATTGGTCGGTTCAATGCAGTGGCGGGCGATGCGGCGCAGGATGCGGTTCTCACTGATGCATTCGCGGGCGGATTCGTTGTCGGTCACCGCATAGCGGGCGCCGCTGTGCAGCAGTCCATGATTACGGCCGGTGGCCCCGGTGGCGATATCATGGCGCTCAATGAGCAGCGTTCGTAATCCGCGCCGGGCGCAGTCGCGGGCGATACCGGCGCCGGTTGCTCCGCCGCCGATGATAATGACCTCGCTATCAAGACGTCCCGTCATCTTCAGCTCCTCTGCTTTCGTTTAACGCCATTTAGCCACAATTCATAAGGTTATTGTTTGATTTCGAGCATATTCGCGCGTTATTTGAGCGTGTTATGTGATTTCGTGCTCACATTAGAACGTTTTGTCATATTTCTGTAACAAATTGTGCGATGTTTCACAGTATCAACTCTACGTATTGCCTACCATCGCGACCATATTTGAAGTTGGTGATTAATCTGGGATTTTGTCGTGACGTCAGTAGAAAACAGCAAGGGCCACGGAGGCTGATATGTTAAGTATTTTTAAACCCGCCGCGCATAAAGCGCGTTTGCCAGCAGCGGAGATCGACCCGCTGTATCGTCGATTACGCTGGCAGATTTTCATTGGCATCTTTTTTGGTTATGCCGCTTACTATCTGGTTCGTAAGAACTTTGCCCTGGCGATGCCTTATTTGATTGAGCAGGGCTTCTCCCGTGGCGACCTCGGTTTCGCCCTTTCCGGCATCTCCATCGCCTACGGATTTTCGAAATTCATCATGGGCTCGGTCTCTGACCGCTCGAATCCGCGCATTTTCCTGCCGGCCGGCTTGATCCTCGCCGCGCTGGTGATGCTGGTGATGGGCTTTGTACCGTGGGCGACTTCCAGCATCATGATCATGTTCGTATTGCTGTTTCTTTGCGGATGGTTCCAGGGGATGGGCTGGCCGCCGTGCGGCCGGACCATGGTGCACTGGTGGTCGCAGAAAGAGCGCGGTGGGATTGTCTCGGTGTGGAACTGCGCGCATAACGTCGGCGGCGGTATTCCGCCGCTGCTGTTCCTGCTGGGGATGGCGTGGTTTAACGACTGGCACGCGGCGCTGTATATGCCGGCTTTCGGCGCGATCCTGCTGGCGATTTTTGCCTTCGCGATGATGCGCGATACCCCGCAGTCCTGCGGTCTGCCGCCGATCGAAGAGTATAAAAACGACTATCCGGATGACTATAGTGAAAAGCACGAAGAAGAGCTGACGGCGAAGCAGATCTTTATGCAGTACATTCTGCCGAACAAGCTGCTGTGGTACATCGCTATCGCTAACGTCTTCGTTTATCTGCTGCGCTACGGCATTCTGGACTGGTCGCCGACCTACCTGAAAGAGGTCAAACACTTCGCGCTGGATAAATCCTCCTGGGCCTACTTCCTCTATGAGTACGCGGGGATCCCGGGCACGCTGCTGTGCGGCTGGATGTCGGACAAAGTGTTTAAAGGCAACCGCGGCGCGACCGGCGTGTTCTTTATGACCCTGGTGACCATCGCCACTGTCGTTTACTGGCTCAATCCGCCGGGCAATCCGGGCGTCGATATGGCCTGTATGATTATTATCGGCTTCCTGATCTACGGCCCGGTGATGCTGATCGGTCTGCATGCCCTCGAGCTGGCGCCGAAAAAAGCCGCCGGTACCGCCGCGGGCTTCACCGGCCTGTTCGGCTATCTTGGCGGTTCCGTGGCGGCGAGCGCCATCGTCGGCTACACCGTCGATTTCTTCGGCTGGGACGGCGGCTTCATGGTGATGATCGGCGGCAGCGTGCTGGCGGTTATCCTGCTGGTTATCGTGATGCTTGGCGAGCGTCGTCATCATCAACAACTGAAACAAGCCTAAGGAGCGACGATGAACATGAAACTCACCGCGCTAATGAGCGGCATGATTTTGGCCAGTTCGGCACTGTGCTTCAGCGCTGTCGCAGCGGAGAAAATGGTCATCGCCCACCGCGGCGCCAGCGGGTATCTGCCGGAACATACCCTGCCGGCGAAAGCGATGGCTTACGCTCAGGGGGCGGATTACCTTGAGCAAGATCTGGTGATGACCAAAGACGACCGGCTGGTGGTGTTACACGACCATTATCTCGATCGGGTGACTGACGTTGCGCAGCGTTTCCCGCAGCGGGCGCGTAAAGATGGCCGTTTCTACGCCATCGACTTTACCCTGGCCGAGATTAAGTCGTTGAAGTTTACCGAAGGTTTTGAGCCGAAAAATGGTAAGAACGTCCAAACCTATCCCGGGCGTTTCCCGATGGGCAAATCCGATTTTCGCATTCATACCTTTGAAGAAGAGATTGAGTTTGTCCAGGGGCTGAACCATTCGACGGGTAAAAATATCGGTATCTACCCGGAAATCAAAGCGCCGTGGTTCCACCATCAGGAAGGCAAAGATATTGCTGCCAGTACCCTGAAAGTGCTGAAGGAATATGGCTACACCAGCAAGCAGGATAAGGTTTATCTGCAGTGCTTTGACGCCAACGAGCTCAAACGTATCAAAAATGAGCTGGAACCGAAGATGGGCATGGATCTCAATCTGGTGCAGCTCATCGCCTATACCGACTGGAATGAAACCCAGCAGAAACAGGCAGATGGCAAATGGGTGAACTACAGCTACGACTGGATGTTCCAGCCGGGTGCGATGGCGCAGATTGCGCAGTACGCCGACGGTATTGGCCCGGATTACCATATGCTGGTGGCGGAAGGCTCGAAGCCGGGCGCGGTGAAGCTGACGGCGATGGTGAAAGAGGCGCATGCCAGCCATCTGCAGGTGCATCCGTACACCGTGCGCGCGGATCAGTTGCCGGAGTACGCCACTAACGTTAATCAGCTCTATGACCTGCTGTATCACCAGGCGGGCGTCGACGGCTTGTTTACCGATTTCCCGGATAAAGCGGTGCAGTTCCTGGACGCGAAATAAAACAAAAGGGCCGTAAGGCCCTTTTATGTTTTCCCCCTCTCCTTATGGGAGAGGGCCGGGGTGAGGGCATCAGGCCGCACACATCGACAACACTTACATCTCGATCTCAATATCGCCTTTCGCCCGGCAGCAGCAGGGCAAAATTTCCCCCGGCTGGATAAAGGCCAGCGGCTCGGTCAGCCAGTCAACCTGGCCGGAAACCAGACGCGTGCGGCAGGAACCGCAATAGCCTTCGCGGCACTGATATTCCACATCGATATTATGCGACTCCAGCGCCGCCAGCAGGGAAGGGTGTTCATCCTGACACTCAAGGCGAGTGTCAGAGATTTTCAGGAAAATCCGCTTCATTACAGCTGGAAGTTGCTCAGGTCGTCGGCATCGACTTCAGAATCGATCTGACCGACGAGATACGAGCTGACTTCCACTTCCTGCGGCGCCACCTGGACGTTATCGGAGACCAGCCAGGTGTTGATCCATGGGATTGGGTTGGAGCGGGTCTGGAATGGCAGATCAAGGCCCACTGCCTGCATGCGGATATTGGTGATGTACTCGACGTACTGGCAGAGAATATCTTTGTTCAGGCCGATCATCGAGCCGTCGCGGAACAGATAGTCCGCCCACTCTTTCTCCTGCTGCGCCGCCAGCACGAACAGGTCATAGCACTCCTGCTTGCACTCTTCGGCGATTTCCGCCATCTCCGGATCGTCGCTGCCGGAGCGCAGCAGGTTCAGCATATGCTGGGTGCCGGTCAGGTGCAGCGCTTCATCGCGAGCGATCAGGCGGATAATTTTGGCGTTACCTTCCATCAGCTTGCGCTCGGCGAAAGCGAAGGAGCAGGCGAAGCTAACGTAGAAGCGGATCGCTTCCAGCGCGTTGACGCTCATCAGGCACAGATAGAGTTTCTTTTTCAGCTCGCGCAGATTCACGGTCACGGTTTTGCCGTTGACGGTGTGGGTGCCTTCGCCCAGCAGGTGCCAGTAGCTGGTCATTTCGATCAGCGAATCGTAATAGTGAGAGATGCCTTCCGCACGTTTCTGGATCTGCTCGTTGGTCACGATATCGTCGAACACGGTCGCCGGATCGTTGACGATGTTGCGGATGATATGGGTGTAGGAGCGCGAGTGGATGGTCTCGGAGAAGGCCCAGGTTTCCACCCAGGTTTCCAGCTCCGGGATGGAGATCAGCGGCAGCAGCGCAACGTTCGGGCTGCGGCCCTGGATGGAGTCGAGCAGCGTCTGGTACTTCAGGTTGCTGATGAAAATATGTTTTTCATGTTCCGGCAGCGCCTGGTAGTCGATGCGATCGCGGGAAACGTCAACCTCTTCCGGACGCCAGAAGAAGGAGAGCTGCTTTTCAATCAGCTTTTCAAAGATGTCATATTTTTGCTGATCGTAGCGGGCCACGTTAACCGGCTGGCCAAAAAACATCGGTTCCAGCAGCTGATCGTTTTTCGTCTGTGAAAAAGTGGTGTATGCCATTGAAGTGAGTCCTGTTGAAATGTATTGCCCGGCGGTACTGCATTGGCCGGGCCTACACAATCGTAGGCCGGGTAAGCATCGCGCCACCCGGCAAAAATAACTTAGATCTTACAAGCGCCGCTTTCGCAGCCGTCGTCCTGGATGGACGGGGCCAGGTCATCCTGAGCGTCTTCTGCGCCATCACGGGTGTTGTGATAGTACAGCGTTTTGACACCGAATTTATAGGCGTTGAGCAGGTCTTTGAGCAACTGCTGCATCGGCACTTTTCCGGACGGGAAGCGCGTCGGATCGTAGTTGGTGTTGGCAGAGATCGACTGGTCGATAAACTTCTGCATGATACCCACCAGCTGCAGATAACCGTCGTTGTTCGGCATTTCCCACAGCAGCTCATAGGCGTTCTGCAGATTTTCGTAATCCGGCACCACCTGGCGCAGGATACCGTCCTTGGACGCTTTGATACTGACGTGGCCGCGCGGCGGCTCAATGCCGTTGGTGGCGTTGGAGATCTGCGACGAGGTCTCGGACGGCATCAGTGCGGAGAGCGTGGAGTTACGCAGACCGTGGGTTTTAATGGATTCGCGCAATGCTTCCCAGTCGAAGTGCAGAGATTCGCTGACGATGCCGTCCAGGTCTTTCTTATAGGTATCGATCGGCAGGATACCCTGCGCATAGGTGGTTTCATTGAACCACGGGCAGGCGCCCTGCTCGATAGCCAGCTCGTTGGAGGCCTTCAGCAGGTAGTACTGAATCGCTTCGAAGGTTTTGTGCGTCAGGTTGTTGGCGCTGCCGTCGGAGTAGCGTTTGCCATGCTTCGCCAGATAGTAAGCGAAGTTGATCACGCCGATGCCCAGCGTACGACGCCCCATCGCGCCGCGTTTGGCGGCCGGGATCGGGTAATCCTGATAGTCCAGCAGTGCATCCAGGGCACGCACCGCCAGCACCGCCAGCTCTTCCAGCTCGTCGAGGCTGTCAATCGCGCCGAGGTTGAAGGCCGACAGGGTGCACAGCGCGATTTCGCCGTTTTCGTCGTTGACGTCTTCCAGCGGTTTGGTCGGCAGGGCGATCTCCAGGCACAGGTTAGACTGACGCACCGGGGCGACTACCGGATCGAACGGGCTGTGGGTGTTGCAGTGGTCGACGTTCTGGATGTAGATGCGGCCGGTAGAGGCGCGTTCCTGCATCATCAGCGAGAACAGCTCAACGGCTTTAATACGCTGCTTGCGAATGCTGTCGTCCTGCTCGTACTGGGTGTACAGGCGCTCAAACTCGTCCTGATCGGCAAAGAAGGCGTCATACAGGCCCGGGACATCGGAAGGGCTGAACAGGGTAATGTCGCCGCCCTTCAGCAGACGGGTGTACATCAGCTTGTTGATCTGTACGCCGTAGTCCATATGACGAACGCGGTTGGCGTCGGTACCGCGGTTGTTTTTCAGCACCAGCAGGCTTTCCACTTCCAGATGCCACATTGGGTAGAAGAGGGTCGCCGCGCCGCCGCGAACGCCGCCCTGCGAGCAGGATTTCACCGCGGTCTGGAAATGTTTGTAGAACGGAATGCAACCGGTGTGGAAGGCTTCGCCGCCGCGGATCGGGCTGCCCAGCGCGCGAATGCGCCCGGCGTTGATGCCGATCCCGGCGCGCTGGGAAACGTATTTCACAATCGCGCTGGAGGTGGCGTTGATGGAATCCAGGCTGTCGCCGCACTCGATCAGCACGCAGGAGCTGAACTGACGGGTTGGGGTGCGCACGCCGGACATGATTGGCGTCGGCAGCGAGATTTTAAAGGTCGATACCGCGTCGTAGAAACGCTTAATATAGTCCAGACGGGTTTCGCGCGGGTAGTTCGAGAACAGACACGCGGCGACCAGAATATAGAGGAACTGTGCGCTCTCATAAATTTCGCCGGTAACGCGGTTTTGTACCAGATACTTGCCTTCCAGCTGCTTAACGGCTGCGTAGGAGAAGTTCATGTCGCGCCAGTGGTCGAGGAAACCGTCCATCTGCTGGAACTCTTCTTCCGTGTAGTCTTCCAGCAGATGATGATCGTATTTACCCTTCTCGACCATCTTCACCACGTGATCGTAGAGCGCCGGCGGCTCAAACTGGCCGAAGGCTTTTTTACGCAAATGGAAAATCGCCAGACGCGCGGCGAGGTACTGGTAATCCGGCGCGTCGCGGGAGATCAGATCCGCAGCGGCTTTAATAATGGTTTCGTGGATGTCCGCGGTTTTGATGCCGTCATAGAACTGGATATGAGAGCGCAGCTCTACCTGGGAAATCGAAACGTTATTCAGTCCTTCTGCCGCCCAATCCAGTACGCGATGGATTTTGTCGAGATTGATGCGCTCGGTGGTCCCGTCGCGCTTTGTCACCAGCAGACTCTGATTCATGTGGATTTTACCTGTCCGTGAAAGAAAATATCCCCCGTTTATCCACAGAAGGCCGTTGTGACTAACTCTGTGGATAAATACTATATGTAGGGGGTTGTCGATAAAAGAAACGCTATATGGTGAGTATTTTAGTAAGGAATCTTTTGAGTACAAGGGTTGATTTTGACGTTAAATTGAGGTTGCGGAAGGGTAATAATCCGCAAGTCCACGTCGCATAAGGCCTGGAGAAGAAGTCAATAAAACAGAAAAAAAAATGAAAATTTGATCGAGTGCTGATTTCTTCATCGGAAGAAATAATCACGCGGCTTGATGCCGCGCAATCATCATAAGCGCAGGTGCTGACCTCAGTCCTGTTTGGCGGTCGTATGCAACATATAGTTAACATCAACCCCCGGCGCTAACTTGAAGGTGTTGGTCAGCGGATTGTAATGCAGACCGATGATATGCTGCTCTTTCAGAGTAGTCTGATCTACCCAGCTCAGCAGCTCGGCCGGTTTGATAAACTTCTTCACATCATGAGTGCCCTTAGGCACCATCTTCATGACATATTCCGCACCGACCACCGCCATCAGCCAGGCCTTGCCGTTGCGGTTGATGGTGGAGAAGAAGACCTGGCCGCCGGGCTTCACCAGCCGCGCGCAGGCATGCACCACCGACTGCGGGTCGGGCACGTGCTCCAGCATCTCCATACAGGTCACGACGTCATACTGCTGCGGATGCTTCGCGGCATGTTCCTCAACCGTTTCCTGAACATAGTCCACCTGAATACCGCTCTCCAGGGCGTGCAGCTTCGCGACCTGCAGCGGTTCGGCACCCATGTCCAGTCCGGTGACCGTCGCACCTTCGCGCGCCATGCTCTCGGTGAGAATGCCGCCGCCGCAGCCGACATCGAGGACTTTTTTACCGAACAGGCCGCCGGAGCGTTCGGCGATATAACCCAGCCGCAGCGGGTTGATGCGGTGGAGCGGTTTGAACTCGCCCTCCAGATCCCACCAGCGCGAGGCGACGGCTTCGAATTTGGCGATTTCAGCATGATCGACGTTAGGGGCTACCGACGTTTTTTCGGCATTCATGGGCGCTTTTACTCCTTTTCTGTTCAGACCTGCGAGTATATCAGCAGCGCGCCATGAATAAACCGTATTGCTTTACCTCTATTAGCGCGGCTGTGTTATAATTTGCGACCTTTGAATCCGGGATACAGTAGAGGGATAGCGGTTAGATGAGCGACCTTGCGAGAGAAATTACACCGGTCAACATTGAGGAAGAGCTTAAGAACTCTTATCTGGATTATGCGATGTCGGTCATTGTTGGCCGTGCGCTGCCGGATGTCCGAGATGGCCTGAAGCCGGTACACCGTCGCGTACTTTACGCCATGAACGTATTGGGCAATGACTGGAACAAAGCCTATAAAAAATCAGCCCGTGTCGTTGGTGACGTAATCGGTAAATACCACCCGCACGGCGACTCCGCGGTATACGACACCATCGTTCGTATGGCGCAGCCGTTCTCGCTGCGTTACATGCTGGTGGACGGCCAGGGTAACTTCGGTTCCATCGACGGCGACTCCGCCGCGGCGATGCGTTATACCGAAATTCGTCTGGCGAAAATCGCTCATGAGCTGATGGCCGATCTTGAAAAAGAGACGGTCGATTTCGTCGACAACTATGACGGTACGGAGCGTATTCCGGACGTCATGCCGACCAAAATTCCTAACCTGCTGGTGAACGGCGCCTCCGGGATCGCGGTAGGGATGGCGACCAATATACCGCCGCATAACCTGACGGAAGTGATCAACGGCTGTCTGGCGTATGTTGACGATGAAGACATCAGCATTGAAGGGTTGATGGCGCATATTCCAGGCCCTGATTTCCCGACCGCCGCCATTATTAATGGCCGTCGTGGCATTGAAGAGGCTTACCGCACCGGTCGCGGTAAAGTGTACATCCGCGCGCGCGCGGAAGTGGAAGTGGACGCGAAATCCGGCCGCGAAACCATCATCGTGCACGAAATTCCGTATCAGGTGAACAAAGCGCGCCTGATTGAGAAAATCGCCGAGCTGGTCAAAGAAAAACGCGTGGAAGGCATCAGCGCGCTGCGTGACGAGTCTGATAAAGACGGGATGCGCATCGTGATTGAAGTGAAGCGCGATGCGGTAGGGGAAGTGGTGCTCAACAACCTCTACTCCCAGACCCAGCTGCAGGTCTCCTTCGGCATCAACATGGTTGCTCTGCACCATGGTCAGCCGAAGATCATGAACCTGAAGGACATCATCGCCGCGTTTGTACGCCACCGCCGTGAAGTGGTGACCCGTCGTACGATTTTCGAACTGCGCAAAGCGCGCGACCGGGCGCATATCCTCGAAGCGCTGGCCGTTGCGCTGGCCAACATCGACCCGATTATCGAACTGATCCGTCGCGCGCCGACCCCGGCAGAAGCGAAAACGGCGCTGGTTGCCCAGGCGTGGGATCTCGGTAACGTTGCGGCGATGCTGGAGCGCGCCGGTGATGACGCCGCGCGTCCGGAATGGCTGGAACCAGAGTTCGGCGTGCGCGACGGTAAATACTACCTGACCGAGCAGCAGGCTCAGGCGATTCTGGATCTGCGTCTGCAGAAACTGACCGGCCTTGAGCATGAAAAACTGCTCGACGAATATAAAGAGCTGCTGGAGCAGATCGCAGAGCTGCTGCACATTCTCGGCAGCGCCGACCGTCTGATGGAAGTGATTCGCGAAGAGCTGGAACTGATCCGCGACCAGTTCGGCGACGAACGTCGTACCGAAATCACTGCCAACAGCGCTGATATTAACATCGAAGATCTGATCAACCAGGAAGACGTGGTGGTCACCCTGTCGCATCAGGGCTATGTGAAGTATCAGCCGCTGACCGACTACGAAGCACAGCGTCGTGGCGGTAAAGGCAAGTCAGCAGCGCGCATTAAAGAAGAAGACTTTATCGACCGCCTGCTGGTGGCTAACACCCATGACACTATCCTCTGCTTCTCGAGCCGTGGCCGTCTGTACTGGATGAAGGTCTATCAGCTGCCGGAAGCCAGTCGCGGCGCGCGCGGTCGTCCGATCGTCAACCTGCTGCCGCTGGAAGCCGATGAGCGTATCACCGCCATCCTGCCGGTCCGCGAGTACGAAGAGGGCGTCAACGTCTTTATGGCGACCGCCAGCGGTACCGTGAAGAAAACCGCGCTGACCGAGTTCAGCCGTCCGCGTTCCGCCGGTATCATCGCGGTCAATCTGAACGAAGGCGATGAGCTGATCGGCGTCGATCTGACCTCTGGTCAGGACGAAGTGATGCTGTTCTCCGCGGCCGGTAAGGTTGTGCGCTTCAAAGAAGACGCCGTTCGCGCCATGGGCCGTACCGCCACCGGCGTACGCGGCATCAAGCTGGCGGAAAACGACAGCGTCGTCTCGCTGATTATTCCGCGCGGCGAAGGCGCGATCCTGACGGTAACGCAAAACGGTTACGGTAAACGTACCGCAGCGGCGGAGTATCCGACCAAATCGCGTGCCACTCAGGGCGTTATCTCGATCAAAGTCACCGAGCGTAACGGCTCCGTTGTGGGCGCCGTGCAGGTGGATGACTGCGATCAGATCATGATGATCACCGACGCCGGGACGCTGGTTCGTACCCGCGTTTCCGAAGTGAGCATCGTGGGCCGTAACACCCAGGGTGTGATCCTCATCCGCACCGCGGAAGATGAAAACGTGGTGGGTCTGCAGCGCGTGGCAGAGCCGGTGGACGACGAAGAACTGGATGCCATCGACGGTAGCGTAGCGGAAGGCGATGACGATATCGCCCCGGAAGCGGATACCGATGACGACATCGCCGAAGACGAAGAGTAATCGTCCCAGGTAAATGTTCTGAAAGGGCCGGGTATTCTCCCGGCCCTTTTTGCATTAAGATTGCGGCAAAGCCGGTTTACCGCTACTTTAACCCCATTCTGTTGAGTCCCTGACGGCCGAGCATCGCCACATTGAAATATCTTGCCTCGTTTCATACAACCCTGAAGGTTTCACGTTATCTGTTCAGAGCGCTGGCGGTATTACTGTGGCTGCTGATTGCGTTTGTCTCTGTGTTCTATATCGTCAATGCCCTGCACGAGCGGGAAGCCGAGATCCATCAGGAGCTCAATCTCAACGCCGACCAGGCCCAGCGCTATATTCAGCGTACGGCGGACGTGATTAAAGAGCTGAAGTACGTCGCCGGTAACCGCTTGTCGGCAGGGGACGCGGTAGCGCAAGGGCAAAACGGCGATATCGCGGTGCCCAACTTTGAACCCCTGTACCCAGATTCCGACTGCAGCGCGATGAGCAGCACCTGGCGTAATTCGCTGCAATCACTGGCGTGGTTTATGCGCTACTGGCGGGATAATTTTACCGCTGCCTACGACCTTAACCGCATCTTTCTCATTGGCAGCGATAACCTCTGCATGGCCAACTTTGGCCTACGGGACGTGCCGATTGAGCGCGATCAGGCGCTGAAAGTCCTGCATCAGCGCATTGAGCAATATCGCAACGCGCCGCAAAACGAGCGCGGCAACAACCTGTTCTGGATAAGCCAGGGCGTGCGCCCCGGCGTGGGCTACTTTTATGCCCTGACCCCGGTCTATATGGCCAACCGTCTGCAGGCGATGCTCGGCGTGGAGCAGACCATCCGTATGGAAAGCTTCTTCACGCCAGGCAGTTTGCCGATGAGCGTGACGATTTTTGACGATAACGGCCAGCCGCTGATCTCGCTGGCCGGCGCGGAAGGCAAAATCCAGAGCGAAGCGAAGTGGATGCAGGAGCGGATGTGGTTTGGCTACAGCGCAGGCTTTCGCGAGCTGGTGCTGAAAAAAAGCCTGGCGCCGTCCTCCTTAAGTATCGTCTATTCCGTTTCGGTGGACCAGGTGCTGGAGCGGATCCGCATGCTCATCATCAACGCCATCATTCTCAATATTCTGACCGGAGCAATGCTGTTTGCGCTGGCGCGAATGTATGAGCGGCGCATTTTTATCCCGGCGGAAAATGATGCGCAGCGACTGGAAGAGCATGAACAGTTCAACCGCAAAATCGTGGCCTCAGCCCCGGTGGGGATCTGTATTCTGCGCACCGTCGACGGGACCAATATTCTCAGTAACGAGCTGGCGCACAACTACCTGAATATGCTGACCCATGAGGATCGCCAGCGGCTGACGCAGATTATCTGCGGCCAGCAGGTCAACTTTGTCGATGTGCTGACCAGCAACCATACCAACCTGCAGATTAGCTTTGTCCATTCGCGTTATCGCAATGAAAACGTCGCCATTTGCGTGCTGGTGGACGTTTCCGCCCGCGTGAAAATGGAGGAGTCGCTGCAGGAGATGGCCCAGGCGGCTGAACAGGCCAGCCAGTCGAAATCGATGTTCCTTGCGACCGTCAGCCATGAGCTGCGTACCCCGCTATACGGCATCATCGGTAACCTCGATCTGCTGCAGACTAAGGCCCTGCCGAAGGGCGTTGATCGCCTGGTGACGGCGATGAACAACTCTTCCAGCCTGCTGCTGAAAATCATCAGCGATATTCTCGATTTCTCGAAAATCGAGTCTGAGCAGTTGAAGATCGAGCCGCGGGAGTTTTCCCCGCGCGAAGTGATGAACCATATCTCTGCTAACTATCTGCCGCTGGTGGTACGCAAGCAGCTGGGTCTGTACTGTTTTATCGAGCCGGATGTCCCGGAGCAGATGTCCGGCGACCCGATGCGCCTGCAGCAGGTGATCTCTAACCTGCTGAGCAATGCGATTAAGTTCACCGACACCGGCTGTATTATCCTGCACGTCCAGTGTGCGGGGGATTATCTGCAGATCAGCGTCCGCGATACCGGGGAGGGGATCCCGGCGAAAGAGGTGTTGCGCCTGTTCGATCCCTTCTTCCAGGTGGGGACCGGCGTGCAGCGAAACTTCCAGGGCACCGGCCTTGGCCTGGCGATCTGTGAAAAGCTGATCAGCATGATGGATGGCGATATCGCCGTGGAAACGGAGCCGGGGATGGGCAGCCGTTTTACCATCCGTATCCCGCTGTATGGCGTGCAGAACACACCGCAGGTGACGGCGGACGGTTTCGCAGGCAAGACCTGCTGGCTGGCAATCCATAATACCTCGCTGGCGATGTTCGTCACGTCGCTGCTCAGCTATCACGGCCTGACGGTACGCCGCCATGCCGGAGAAACGCCGGACGCCGACGATGTCTTGCTGACTGACGATGAAGCGCAGAGGGGCTGGCAGGGGAGTGCGATGGTCATCTTCTGCCGCCGCCATATCGGCATCCCGCAGGAGCGAGCGGCCGGAGAGTGGCTGCACAGCGTGACGACGCCGCATGAACTGCTGCCGCTGCTGGGGCGTATTTTCCACGTCGCCCTCGCCAGCGCGGAGAATAGCCGGGCGCTGATGGCGCCGGACGCGCAGATCGGTAATAACGACGACATGATGATCCTCGTGGTCGACGATCACCCGATTAACCGCCGTCTGCTGGCGGATCAGCTGGGATCGCTCGGCTACCAGTGCGTGACCGCTAACGACGGGGTCGACGCGCTCAACGTACTTAGCAAACAGCATATCGATATCGTGCTCAGCGACGTCAACATGCCCAATATGGATGGTTATCGTCTGACGCAGCGCATTCGTCAGCTTGGCCTGACGCTGCCGGTGATCGGCGTCACCGCCAATGCCCTGGCGGAAGAGAAGCAGCGCTGTCTTGAATCGGGGATGGACAGCTGCCTGTCCAAGCCGGTCACCCTCGACGTGCTGAAGCAAACGCTGACGGTGTATGCGGCGCGGGTACGTAACGGGCGGGAATAACGGGGAGCTCCGTCTCGCCGGGGCGAGACGGAGAAAACAAAGGGATTACTCTTTATCCGTTGAACTCAGCGAGACGGAGGAGAGGTAGTTCAGCAGCGCAATGTCGTTTTCCACGCCCAGCTTCATCATTGCCGACTTCTTCTGGCTACTGATGGTTTTGATGCTGCGGTTGAGCTTTTTGGCGATCTCGGTCACCAGGAAGCCTTCAGCGAACAGACGCAGCACTTCGCTCTCTTTCGGCGACAGGCGTTTATCGCCATAGCCGCTGGCGCTGATTTTTTCCAGCAGACGAGAGACGCTTTCCGGTGTGAATTTCTTCCCTTTCTGCAGCGCGGCCAGCGCTTTTGGCAGGTCGGTCGGCGCTCCTTGCTTGAGAACGATCCCTTCGATATCCAAATCCAGCACCGCGCTGAGGATCGCCGGGTTGTTGTTCATGGTCAGAACAATGATCGACAGATCCGGGAAGTGGCGCTTGATGTATTTAATCAGCGTGATCCCGTCGCCGTATTTATCACCGGGCATGGACAGATCGGTGATCAGCACATGGGCGTCCAGCTTCGGAAGATTGTTGATAAGGGCCGTGGAGTCTTCAAACTCGCCAACGACGTTCACCCACTCAATTTGCTCAAGTGACTTACGAATACCGAACAGTACGATCGGATGGTCATCGGCAATAATTACGTTCATAGTGTTCATGTATAAGGCTACCTTCTACAGCAAGCTCTTGACGTAAGCGTCAATGTCGCTGATATATTTTTCTATGCCTTGCGCATCCTTTTCGCGAATCAGATGCTCAAGCGTTTCACATAACTGCTTGCCGGGTATCAGATTAAGCATAGCAAATGCCCCTTTGAGGCGGTGGGCGGTTTGCGCCAGAGCAGCAAAATCGCCCGCTTCGATTTCAGTATACAATCTCTGAACATCATCCGGTACCGTATCGGCAAACAGTGCGTAATAGCCGCTGGCATGGAGTTCGGCGTTACTCTCGTTTCCTGAGGTGGCGGGCTGAACCGCCTCCTCCGCCAGCTGCTGCTCAATAAGCTGCAGGATAGCCTCCTGCATCGCCGTGCTAATATTAAAGTTGACCCGCAGTTGTCCCGGGCCGATCTTGCGTATCCCGACCTCATCATCGCTTAAAAGCAAGCCCGAAGCAGTAAGATTAGACGGATTATCCGTTAAATACAGATCGAACGCTTGACTTGTCGCCCGATCGTCCGGCGTGATGCACGACGCCCCCCAGCTCTCCAGCTGGCGGGTGACAATCCGCCGCACTTCACTGGAAGTCACATCCAGCAGGACGATAACGTCATCCAGCAGATGTTCGCCCGCCTCTGGCGCCTCTTCGCTGGCCGGCATTTTCAGGTGCAGGGTATAGCGCGTTCCCAGCGACTCCCGCGCTTTGATGGTCAACTGCCCACCCAGTTTGCGCGTCATGCGGTCGCACAGCCAGAAGGTGAGGGCGTTCGCCTTGCCGTACAGATCGCTCTGGGTCTCGTTGAGATACGGGAAGTGCAAATTGTCGCTCTCGTTTGCCGAGACGCCGTTGCCAGTATCCAGAATGCGGAAGGTCAAACGATCGCTGGCCGACTCGTCCTGACAAACGTCGAGGGTGATCTTGCCGATAGGCGTGGTGGTGATGGAATACTGGATTAACAGCACCAGTGTGCGTCGCAGGGCTTCACGGTCACCGTAGCGCTGCTCACCGGCAGGGAGCGCGTTATTGATCAGCAGCTGCAAACCCTTGCGCTTCATCGCCGGCAGAACTTCCGGTACAACGTCATCGATCAGTTCCTGAACCGAGAACAGCGCCTGGCTGGTTTTCCAGGTGTCGCTTTCCAGCAGATTGGCGAGCTGAATGTCATCGATCAGTTTGACCAGCTCATCGGCATGCTGCGCCAGCGTCCGGTTCTCTGCGCTGTCGAGCGCCGCCGCCTCTGCCGCCAGGTTCAGCGCGGGCTGCTTCAGGGCGCTGCCAATATGCTGCATAAAGGCCGCCCGCCCCTGCTGGTTTTTCTCATACAAGCGCTGGGCCTGCTTGAGCTTTTTATTGACCAGCACTTCGCGGTCCTGGTCTCGGATAATCAGGATCTGCGTGCGCGGGGCTACCTGGCTGCGATACTGGCGGATTTCATACTGCTCATTATTGACGGTAGCCTGAATCACCCCCTGATGCTGGTCCGCCATATTGGTGATGTTCTGCAGATTCAGGTGCGGAAGCAGATGGTCGGCAATAGGGTTGCTGATAAGGGTTCGGTTGGCTTCCTGATCGTGAACCAGCAGCCCCAGCGGCAGCAAAGAAACAATTTCTTCATTTATAGCGCGTAGCAGACGCAGTTCGCTGTTGGCGGCGGAAGGGAGCCCGGCGCCAGACGGATTGCTGCGTCCTTTAAAGTGACGAAAGGTGGTAAAACCAAACAGCGCTAGCGCCAGCAGGCCAATGTTGAGCAGCAGCGGCAGAAGAATATTCTGCAGGGCGGCCAGCAGCATGCTGCTCAGCGGTACCGTCCAGAGCAACTGCATACCGGTAGTGCTGATATCGGTGGCGATGTCGATCTGCATGCCGTTAAAGGTGATCCCGATATGGTCGGTCGTCTCTTTGTCAGGATTGGTGGCAATGTTTTGCGACGGGTCTGGCTCGATACGGAAGCTGTCCAACGCCATGCCTGGCGGGATCAGATCGTTAATCGGCAGGTCGAAAGCGACCACCGTGGCCAGATGTCCAGGCTGGTTGAAGGTGGTGCGTAACGTAAAGTAGTGCGCGTTCTGCCAGGCGAGATGGCGCAGCGGCGAGAAGGTCTCGCGCTCATCAAGGGTATTGGCCTGCAGCAGCATCTCCGCGCGCCGGGATTCCACGACGCTACTGATCGTTGACTCTTTAAAGCTTGAGGAGAGGTCCTTCAACGGCAGGGTTGAGACCAGAATCAGGCTATTATCCAGACCATTGAGATAGTACATCGACCATGGGATGGTTTCCGCACCCCACAAAATATCGAGATAATCGGACATTTTCTGCGTCATCTCGAGGGTCGAGCTATCGTGGGAGCCAAAAATCAGCGCTTCGGTTTTACGCCGGGGCTTCTCAAGGTAGTAGACGTCCTGTTTTAAACGCGTCTCCTGCAAGCCACCGCTCGCAGCGTTAGCCGAGGTCGCGGCGATATTGTCGTAGATCTGCCAGGTGGCATAGCGCCAGGTGTCAATGCGCTGGTGCAAGGCGTGGGAGACATCAACCACCTGATAGCTCTTCTCTTTCAGCCAGGCATTGACGGCACTTTGAATCATCACCCCCATCGTCGCCAGCAGGACAATAACCATCAAAATGAAGAAGCGGCTGATGTTGCCGGGGATCAGGGAGAATTTTTTCGGGGTCATCTTGTGGCTGAACGACTCATCATTGTTTGTAAACAGGATGTAGCGCCAGAGTAACTGGCAACAAAGCAGATGCTGCAGGCAGTATAAAGGCTAATGGCGTAAATCCATACTACAGAATGGTGCCAGCGGCGCGATACTCTCCAGGAATTATCTTAGAATCGAAGCGCCAATGAAACCGCGCCAACAACGCTGACCAGTCGCGATATTGACAAAGTACAGGACGAACAATCGCACGAAATAACAAGACATTGGCTGAATAAGGGCAATTGACAGGCTAATTGATTGATTAATAGTCGTTAGGGAATTTTTTGCCGTAGCACAGATAAATTAAAGTTGTGTAAAGAAGGGTAAAAAAAACCGGATGCGAGGCATCCGGTTGAAATAGGGGTAAACAGACATTCAGAACTGAATGACGGTAATAAATAAAGTTAATGATGATAGCGACTGTTATTTTAGTCACCAATGATAGTTTTGTTTTACCATTCAGTGCTATAGAGTTATTTGTGTGTATGTGATTGATTGTGAACCAATAAATATTTTTTTTGATTATTAGTGCGTATTTCCCAGACCATTTTGTGGTGCAAAAAGTTCCGCCATTTTTACAAATTGAAACATCTTGTGGGCATTTTGAAACATCTTAGAAGTTTTAGTATCATATTCTTGTTGGATTATTCTGCATTTTGCAGCACAATGAAATAGCCGACTGATTAGAAGGGTAATCAGTAAGCAGTGGCATAATAAAAGGCATATAACAAACAGAGGGTTAATAACATGAAAGTTAAAGTACTGTCCCTCCTGGTACCGGCTCTGCTGGTAGCAGGCGCAGCAAATGCGGCTGAAATTTATAACAAAGATGGCAACAAATTAGACCTGTACGGTAAAATCGATGGTCTGCACTACTTCTCTGACGACAAGAGCGTAGACGGCGACCAGACCTACATGCGTGTAGGCGTTAAAGGCGAAACTCAGATCAACGACCAGCTGACCGGTTACGGCCAGTGGGAATACAACGTTCAGGCGAACAACACTGAAAGCTCCAGCGATCAGGCATGGACTCGTCTGGCATTCGCCGGTCTGAAATTTGGTGACGCGGGTTCTTTCGACTACGGTCGTAACTACGGCGTGGTATACGACGTAACGTCCTGGACCGACGTTCTGCCGGAATTCGGCGGCGACACCTACGGTTCTGACAACTTCCTGCAGTCCCGTGCTAACGGCGTTGCAACCTACCGTAACTCTGACTTCTTCGGTCTGGTTGACGGCCTGAACTTTGCTCTGCAGTACCAGGGTAAAAACGGCAGCGTCAGCGGCGAAGGCGCGACCAACAACGGTCGTGGCGCGCAGAAACAGAACGGCGACGGCTACGGTACTTCTGTAACTTATGACATCTTTGATGGCATCAGCGCTGGTTTCGCGTACTCTCACTCTAAACGTACCGACGATCAGAACAACCTGGTTCTGGGTAACGGCGACAACGCTGAAACCTACACCGGTGGTCTGAAATACGACGCGAACAACATCTACCTGGCCACTCAGTACACCCAGACCTACAACGCGACCCGCGCCGGTTCCCTGGGCTTTGCTAACAAAGCACAGAACTTCGAAGTGGTTGCTCAGTACCAGTTCGACTTCGGTCTGCGTCCGTCCGTGGCTTACCTGCAGTCTAAAGGTAAGGATCTGGAAGGCTACGGCGACCAGGACCTCCTGAAATATGTTGATGTTGGCGCGACCTACTACTTCAACAAAAACATGTCCACCTATGTTGACTACAAAATCAACCTGCTGGACGACAACAGCTTCACCCGTAACGCCGGTGTTTCTACCGACGACGTGGTTGCACTGGGCCTGGTTTACCAGTTCTAAGTCGCAAGCTGCACAAGAAAAAGGCGCCTCTGGCGCCTTTTTTTATGTCTGGTTTAACCTCGCTGGTATACTCTTGTCGCCCTGGTAAGAGGAGCCTCGACTAATGGACATGACTTTCTTTCGCGCCGCACTGCTGGGCGCCTGCGTACTGCTCTCTGGCTGCGATTCAGCCATCACCCCTGCGACCCCTGCTTCGACGGCCACCGTGCTGGATGGCAAAACCATGGGCACCTTCTGGCGGGTCAGCGTCATTGGCGTGGATGAGGCAAAGGCTGAGGCGTTGCGCGCCAAGGTTCAGGCCCAGCTGGACGCCGACGATCGCCTGCTGTCGACCTGGAAAAACGACTCGGCGCTGATGCGTTTCAACCACGCGGCGGATACCCGGCCCTGGCCAGTGAGCGAAGCGATGGCGGACATCGTGACGCTGTCGTTGCGGATTGGCGCCAAAACGCACGGCGCGATGGATATTACCGTGGGGCCGCTGGTCAATCTGTGGGGCTTTGGTCCGGATAAACAGCCGGTCACCACCCCGGATGCCCAGGCGATAGCCGCGGCGAAGGCGCGCACCGGCCTGCAGCATCTGCAGGTTATCAATCAGAGCGGCAGGCAATTCCTGCAAAAAGATATCCCCGATCTGTTTGTCGATCTCTCCACGGTGGGGGAGGGCTATGCTGCCGATCACCTCGCGCGATTGATGGAGCAGGAGGGGATCTCCCGCTATCTGGTGTCGGTGGGCGGGGCGTTGGTGAGCCGCGGGATGAACGGCGAAGGCAAGCCCTGGCGGGTGGCGATCCAGAAACCGACCGACCGGGAAAACGCCGTCCAGGCGATTGTCGACATCAATGGTCACGGCATCAGCACCTCCGGCAGCTATCGTAATTACTATGAACTCGACGGCAAACGTATCTCGCACGTCATCGATCCGCAGACCGGGCAGCCGATAAGCCATAAGCTGGTCTCCGTCACCGTCATTGCGCCAACGGCGCTGGAGGCGGATGGCTGGGATACCGGACTGATGGTCCTCGGGCCGGAAAAAGCGCAGCAGGTGGTGCGCGAGCAGGGGCTGGCAGTCTATATGATCGTCAAAGAGGGCGAGGGGTTTAAAACCTGGATGTCGCCACAGTTTCGCACCTTCCTCGTCGGCGAGAAAAATTAAAAAGCAAGATTGCGGGTTTTTTGCTGCGGGCGTCGCCGCAGACTGAGGATACACTTACAGCAGGAGCCTCGTCATGAAACCGATAGTTGCCGATACCGATGACCGCCGCTGGCAGGCGGTCTGCGAACGTGATACCCGGGCCGATGGTCAGTTTGTCTTTGCGGTACTGACCACCGGTATCTGCTGCCGCCCTTCCTGCCGCTCGCGTCGTGCGCGGCGGGAAAACGTGCGCTTTTTTGCCGACGTCGCCGCTGCCGTGGCGGCGGGGTTCCGCCCCTGCAAACGCTGCCAGCCGGATAAAGACGATCCGCAGCAGCAAAGGGTCGACAAAGTGGCGCAGGCCTGCCGGTTGCTGGAGCAGGACGCGCCCCTGACCCTTGAGGCGCTGGCTCGTGAGCTGGCGGTCAGCCCGTTTCATTTCCACCGTTTGTTTAAATCCGTCACCGGTATGACCCCCAAAGCGTGGCAACAGGCGTGGCGCGCCCGACGTCTGCGGGAAGCGCTGGAGCAGGGGAACACGGTGACCCGCGCCGCGCTGGCGGCCGGTTTTCCCGACAGCAGCAGCTATTATCGTCAGGCCGATGCGGCATTAGGCATGACGGCCCGTCAGTTTCGCCGCGGCGGCGCCGCCACCGTGGTGACCTGGACCACGGGCGACTGCGCGCTGGGCCGCTGTCTGGTGGCGCAGAGTGAGCGTGGCGTTTGCGCCGTTCTGCCGGGCGATAACGATACGGCATTGCTCGACGACCTGCGCCAGCGCTTTCCCAACGCCGAGTTGCGCCAAGGCACCCCAGAGTTCCGTCGCCAAATGGCCGAGGTTTTCGCTCACCTCGACGACAGCCGGCGGCCGGTATCGCTGCCGCTGGATCTGCAGGGCACCGCCTTTCAGTTGCAGGTCTGGCAGGCGCTGCGGCAGATCCCGGCGGGCGAGACCCGCAGCTACCGCCAGGTGGCAGAGCATATTGGTCTGCCACGAGCGGCAAGAGCGGTGGCTGGCGCCTGCGCGGCGAATTCGCTGGCGGTGATCGTTCCCTGCCATCGGGTGGTACGGGAGGGCGGCGCGCTGTCCGGTTATCGCTGGGGAACGGCGCGGAAAGCGCAGCTGCTGGCGCGTGAGGCCCAACACGAGGAGGAATAATGCTCGATCTGTTTAGCGATACGCCACCGTGGCAGGAGCCGCTGGCACCCGGTGCGGTGGTGCTCCGACGCTTCTCCCGCGAGCGCGCCCCGGCGCTGCTGCAGGCGATTGCCGATGTCGCCCGCCAGTCGCCATTTCGCCAGATGGTCACGCCGGGCGGATACACCATGTCGGTCGCCATGACCAACTGCGGCGCGCTGGGCTGGACCACCGATCGCCACGGCTACCTGTACGACCCGGTCGACCCGTTAACCGATCAAACCTGGCCGCCGATGCCTGCCGTATTCCGCGAACTGGCGCTGGCGGCAGCCGCGGCCGGCGGCTATCCGAACTTTTCCCCCGACGCCTGTCTGATTAACCGCTATCAGCCGGGCGCAAAACTGTCGTTGCATCAGGATAAAGATGAACAGGATCTGCGGGCGCCGATCGTCTCGGTCTCGCTGGGTCTGCCGGCCATCTTTCAGTTTGGCGGGTTGCAACGCAGCGACCCGCTACAGCGGCTGCTGCTGGAGCATGGCGATGTGGTGGTCTGGGGCGGCGAGTCGCGTCTGTTTTATCATGGTATTCAGCCGCTGAAAGCCGGGCATCACCCCGAAACGGGCGACTGTCGTTACAACCTCACTTTTCGGCAGGCGGGCAGTCGCCAGTATTAAAATAAGAATTATTCTTGATGTCATCGGCGAGCCGTTTAAACTGCTGGCTGTTTTGCTTTTCCGGATAGCCTGTTATGGAACTTCTCTCTCTCGTCTGGCGTCAGTATCGCTGGCCGTTTCTCGGCGTGATTGCCCTCAGTCTGCTCAGCGCCGCGCTGGGTATCGGCTTAATCGCCTTCATTAACCTGCGCCTGATTACCGCTGTCGATACCTCGCTGCGGGTCCTGCCGGAGTTTCTAGGCCTGCTGGGGCTGCTGATGGCGGTGACGCTGGGCTCCCAGCTGGCGCTGACCACCCTCGGCCACCATTTTGTTTATCGCCTGCGCGGCGAATTTGTTAAACGCATCCTCGATACTCAGATTGAACAGGTGGAGAAGATCGGCAGCGCGTCGCTGCTTGCCGGGCTGACCAGCGATATCCGTAACATCACCATCGCCTTTGTGCGCCTGCCGGAGCTGGTGCAGGGGATCATTCTGACCTTCGGCTCTGCCGCCTATCTGGCCTGGCTGTCAGGCAAAATGATGCTGGTGACGGCGCTGTGGATGGCGCTCACCATCTGGGGCGGTTTTGTGCTGGTGTCGCGGGTGTACAAACATATGGCCAGCCTGCGCGAAACGGAAGATAAGCTGTATCACGACTACCAGACGGTGCTGGAGGGGCGCAAAGAGCTGACCCTCAATCGCGAACGCGCGGAGTATGTGTTTAATCAGCTCTACCTCCCGGACGCCCGGGAGTATCGGCACCATATCGTTCGCGCCGATACCTTCCATCTCAGCGCGGTTAACTGGTCGAATATTATGATGCTTGGCGCCATCGGGCTGGTGTTCTGGATGGCCAACAGCCTCGGCTGGGCCGATACCGCCGTGGCGGCGACCTATTCCCTGACGCTGCTGTTTCTGCGCACGCCGCTGCTCTCCGCCGTCGGCGCGCTGCCCACCTTGCTCAGCGCCCAGGTGGCGTTTAACAAGCTGCGCCAGTTCTCTCTCGCCCCATATCAAGCCGAATTTCCCCGGCCGCAGGCGCATCCTGACTGGCAGACGCTGGAGTTGCGCGATGTCACTTTCCATTATCCGGACCAGCGCTTTGCGGTAGGGCCGCTTAACCTGACGCTGAAACGCGGCGAGCTGGTGTTTCTGATCGGCGGCAACGGCAGCGGCAAGTCAACCCTGGCGATGCTCCTGACCGGCCTGTATCAGCCGGTTTCCGGTCAGATCCTCGTGGACGGCCAGCCGCTGGCGGCGGATAAACCGGAGGAGTATCGCAAACTGTTCTCCGCGGTGTTTACCGACGTCTGGCTGTTTGACCGCCTGCTCGGGCCGCAGGGAGAGGAGGCCGATCCGGCGCTGGTGGCAACGTGGCTGGAGCGTTTGCAAATGGCCCACAAGCTACAGCTGGAGAACGGGAAAATCGCCGACCTCCGGCTGTCGAAAGGGCAGAAGAAGCGCGTGGCGCTCCTGCTGGCGCTGGCCGAGTCCCGGGACATCATTCTGCTGGATGAATGGGCGGCGGATCAGGATCCGCATTTCCGCCGCGAGTTCTATCAGGTGCTGCTGCCGCTGATGCAGCAGATGGGGAAAACCGTGTTCGCCATCAGCCATGACGATCACTATTTCCAGCACGCCGATCGCCTGCTGGAGATGCGTGCCGGCCAGCTGTCCGAGCTCACCGGGGAGGAGCGGGCGCAGGCTTCCCGCGATGCGGTGGCCCGTACGGCCTGATGCTCGCCGCGAGCCCGGGGGAAAAGCCGGGTGCCGCGCCGCTGAAATTTTCAGCGACTACATTGCTGGCGGTTATTATTTCCCCCTCCTCGCGCTATGCTTAAGGCTTCCGGCCCGCAGGCCGGCTCACTATTCTCAAAAGGATTGCCCGATCGATGTCCGTTTTGCATAAAAAAAGCGCCCGCTTACGTGACGAAGAGCGCGCCCGTCTGATTTGGCTCTTGAGTACCGATAAAGCAGTGACCTCCGCGCTGCTGGGCAAACTGACGCTGGCCGAACGCTATGATGAAGGCACGCTGGCCGATGACCTGGCGGAAGTCGAGATCCTGGTCTCGCATCTGCCGCCGCCGGATCTCGCCGATGCGCTGGAAGCGCTCCCCTATGACGCCCGCACCGCGCTGTGGTGCCTGGTGCCTGACGATAAACGTGGCGAAGTGCTGCTGGAAGCCTCAGAAAACGTCTGGGGCGACCTGATCGACAAGATGAGCGACCCCGAGCTGCTGCAGGCGATGCAGCCGCTGGATATCGATGAACAGGTTTACCTGCTGCAGCATCTGCCGCGCAACCTGACCGGACGGCTGCTGGCGACCCTGCCGGCCGAGAAGCGTGCCCGTATTCGCCAGATTATGCGCTACGCCGACAACAGCGTCGGGTCGATCATGGAGTTTGAGGTCATTACGGTGCGACCGGAGGCCACGCTGGCAGCGGTGCAGCGCTATCTGCGGCGTCTGGGTAAAATGCCGGAAAACACCGATAAGCTGTTCGTCACCACCCGTAACAAGCTGCTGCTCGGCGAGCTGGAGCTGCAGACCATTCTGCTCAACGATGCGCAGAAGCGGGTAGGGGAGGTGATGGAGGGCGATCCGGTCACCTTTCAGCCGCACGAAGAGGCGGAGAAGGTGGCGCGCACCTTCGAACGTGATGACTTGCTCAGCGCCGCCGTCATTGATGCCGATGGTAAGCTGATCGGGCGACTGACCATCGATGAGATCGTCGATGTGGTCTATGAAGAAACCGATAACGATCTGCGCCGGATGGGGGGCCTGAGCGATGAAGAGGATGTCTTCGCCCCGGTCAGCAAGGCGGTGAAAACGCGCTGGGCGTGGCTGGCGGTCAACCTGTGTACGGCGTTTATCGCTTCCAGGGTCATCGACGGCTTCGAACACACCATTTCACAGCTGGTGGCGCTGGCCTCGCTGATGCCGATCGTCGCCGGGATCGGCGGCAATACCGGCAACCAGACGATCACCATGATCGTCCGGGCGATGGCGCTACAGCAGATCCAGCCCGGCAGCTTTACCTTCCTGATCCTGCGTGAAATGGGCGTCGCCCTGATTAACGGCCTGGTATGGGGCGGGATTATGGGGGCCATTACCTGGTGGCTGTATGACGATCCGCAGCTCGGTGGGGTGATGACGCTGGCCATGATGCTCAACCTGCTGATGGCGGCGATGATGGGCGTGATAATCCCGATGGTTATGGTGAAGCTGGGGCGCGACCCGGCGGTCGGCTCCAGCGTGATGATCACCGCTATCACCGACACCGGCGGCTTCTTTATTTTCCTTGGTCTGGCGACGCTGTTTCTGATGTAGCCTGCGCCTTCGTGCGCAGGCGGCGGGGGATGAGCGCCATGGCGACGATCCCCGCCAGCACGCCGATCGCCAGATTGCTGGTTCCCACCGTCGCGGCGACGGTCACCAGCATCACCAGCGTTTCCGGCCACGGATTACGCGCCAGTTCGCCCGGGCGAATACTGTGCCAGCTAAAGGTTTTCACCGCCACAATCACCATCACCCCTGCCAGCACCGCCATCGGGATCTGCGCCATCACCTGGCTGAGCGCTGTCACCAGCAGGAGCAGCACCAGACCGGCGATCACCGTTGAGAGTCGGCTGCGGGCTCTGCCCATCTCCACGTTAACGATGGTCTGGCCGATCATCGCGCAGCCGGCGATACCGCCATAACAGCCGGCAAGGATATTAGCGATACCCAGCCCGGCGCTTTCCCGCGATTTGTTCGACGGGGTATGGGTGAGATCGTCCACCAGCTTAGCCGTCAGCAGGGACTCCATCAGACCGACAAAGGCGATACTGAGGGCGCACGGCCAGATAATCTGCAGTGTCGCCAGGTTCAGGGGGACGGTCAGGGCAGTGAATCCCGGCAGGCCGCCGCTCATCGAGCCTTCATCGCCGACGGTGGGCAACTGCTGGCCAGTGGTGACGGTATAGAGAGTGAGCGCGACAATGGCGATCAGTGGCGCCGGGACGGCCTTAATGAAGCGCGGCGCCCAGAGGACGATAAGCAGCGTCAGGACGAACAGGCCGACGATCAGCGGCTGGCGACTCCAGAAGTGCGGTACCTGAGCAAAGAAAATCAGGATCCCGAGGGCATTGACGAACCCGGTCATCACTGCCGGGGGAATAAAACGCATCAGGCGCGCCATGCCGCACAGACCAAACAAAATTTGAATCATACCCGCCAGAATGACCGCCGGCAGAATGTAGCCCACGCCGTACTGATGCACCATTGGGCCAATGACCAGCGCCACCGACCCGGCAGCAGCCGTCACCATTGCCGGGCGCCCGCCGAGGACCGACATCGCCAGGCAAAGCACCACCGAGGCAACCAGGCTGACCTGCGGGTCAACACCGGCAATGACCGAAAACGAAATAACTTCAGGGATTAACGCCAGGGCGGTAAGCACGCCGGCCAGCACTTCGCGCGTCAGTAACGACGGGGAGCGGAGGATGGGGCGCAGATTGCCGGAAGCGGCGGGGTCAGAAACTGGGGGCATAAAAAAAGTTCGCAGCTTATAAAAAAGAGGGAGCGGTGGCAGGCCCTGCTTCCGTGCGGTCTGTCACAAAACCGAGGATGATAGCGCGGAATCCCCAAGGCTACCAGTACAAAAAGTGATTTGGTGTATACATTTATTAAACATTTTTATAACGGATCTCAAAACAGAACTTAAAATTTAAACAATATTTAAATTTTTGAGCTTCGGTGGTAACGTGAGTGGTGAGAATCGTATCACCTGCGCTAAATAAAAACAGCGAGTAAAGTAAGGCTCAAATCCGATGAATAAAAAGATGGCCGTACCACGCTCACAGGCGGTTGGTCCCAACAGCACTCGGACCAACACCCGCCATGAGCAAGAGACGGATGTATTGTTGATTGGCGGCGGCATTATGAGCGCCACACTGGGAACCTGGCTGCAGGAGCTTGAGCCAGACTGGTCTATTACCATGGTTGAGCAGATGTCCAGCGTGGCGGAAGAGAGCTCAAACGGGTGGAACAATGCGGGTACCGGCCACGCGGCGCTAATGGAGCTGAACTACACGCCGCAGACCGCCAACGGCATCAATATCGACAAAGCGGTCGACATCAACGAAGCCTTCCATATCTCGCGTCAGTTCTGGGCGCATCAGGTGACGCGCGGCGTCCTGAACAAACCAAAATCTTTCATTAACAGCGTGCCGCACATGAGCTTTGTGTGGGGCGAAGATAACGTCAACTTCCTGCGCGCGCGCTATGCGGCGCTGCAGCAGAGCGAACTGTTCCGCGGTATTCGCTATTCTGAAGACCATCAGCAGATCAAAGCCTGGGCGCCGCTGGTAATGGAAGGCCGCGATCCGCAGCAAAAGGTGGCCGCCACCCGTACTGAAGTGGGAACCGACGTCAACTATGGCGAAATTACCCGCCAGCTGATCGCCGGCCTGCAAAAGCATGATAATTTCTCCCTGCAGCTGGGTACCGTGGTACGTCGCTTCAAGCGCAACGCCGACAAGAGCTGGACGGTCACTCTCGCGGATGCCGACAACCGTCGTCAGAAGCGGGTCATTAAAGCGAAATTCATCTTTATCGGCGCCGGCGGCGCGGCGTTGACGCTGCTGCAGGAAACCGGCATTCCACAGGCCAAAGAGTATGCGGGCTTCCCGGTCGGCGGCCAGTTCCTGGTCTGCGAAAATCCGGAGGTGGTGAACCACCATCTGGCGAAGGTTTACGGCCAGGCCGAAGTGGGCGCGCCGCCGATGTCGGTGCCGCACATTGATACCCGTATTATCGACGGTAAACGCGTGGTGCTGTTCGGGCCGTTCGCCACCTTCTCGACCCGCTTCCTGAAGAACGGTTCATTGTGGGATCTGCTGGCCTCGACGAATACCTCGAATATTCTGCCGATGCTCAACGTCGGTCTGGACAACTTCGATCTGGTGAAATACCTGATTAGCCAGGTGATGCAGAAAGATAAAGATCGCCTGGCGGCGCTGTGCGAGTACTATCCGGAAGCGCGGAAAGAGGACTGGCGGTTGTGGCAGGCCGGTCAGCGCGTGCAGATTATCAAGCGCGATGCGAAGAAGGGCGGGGTACTGCGCCTCGGTACTGAAGTGGTGAGCGATGACGAAGGCACTGTCGCGGCGCTGCTCGGCGCATCGCCAGGCGCCTCCACCGCGGCGCCTATCATGCTGCAGCTAATGGAAAAAGTGTTTAAAGACAAAGTCAATTCGCCGGAATGGCAGGCCAGGCTGAAGGCCATCATCCCGACCTACGGTATTCGCCTTGACGGCAACCCGGCGGAGATTGAGAAAGCGCTGGCGTGGACCAGTGAAGTGCTGGAGCTGAAATATGAGCCGGCCGCGGTGGCGGATGAAGCCCCGCAGGCGGAGCTGAAGCCGCTGAGCGGTGGTAAGCCGATGGCGGATATCGCGCTCTGACAAACGCTCTGACAAAAACGGCAGCCTGCGGGCTGCCATTTTTTTGTCGGTTTGATGGGTCGACTTAGCGGACGACGGCGTTACCGATGGTTTCGTCGGCGCGCCAGATGCGATATTTCACATCGACATTGGTCGGCGCGTACACGACAATCGGCAGCTTGCTGTTGTAGCGCAGCATGGCATCATCGCCGAGACCGGCAGTGACAAATTTCTTCTCTTTCTTGCCATCCGGGCAGGCCATCATGGTAGAGACCGGGCCGCTCAGCTTATCAAAGACATAGTAGTCATAGCCCCAGCCTTCCAGGGTTTTGCTTTCCAGCTTCCCGCCTAAACGATGGTGGTTGCAGTCAACTTCCAGCGTCTGGCCGATTATCAGCTCAACCTTCAGCGCTGACTCATCCTGCTGCTGCGGCAGCTGAATAACCTGACGCTTCATGCCTTTTTCCGCTTTCGGGAACGGCGCGACTTTTTCCAGCGGCTGGTCTGCGGCCTGGGCGCCAGCGGACATGCAGGCGGCGGTCAGCAGAGAAACGGCTAGCGTAGTGATTTTTTTCACGGTTGATCATCCTTTATTTTCGTTCCTGACTGATACAGCCTATCATTGCTTTGCTGAATGTTAAGTTTTATTTACTAATTTTTTCAAAATGAATGGTGTTATGTACTGGTGTGATGCCGTGTCGCACCTTGCGCCACGGCGGCCCATGAAGCTTATTCGTTGCGGCTATTTTTCGCTTCCTCAATGAATTCTTCATCTAATTCATCAGTGTTGCCAGCATGCTCTCGTCCCGACAGCAGGTTCCAGCAAGCGATAAACAAGGCGGCAATCAGCGGCCCGATAACGAATCCGTTGATGCCGTAGATCTCCATGCCGCCCAGCGTCGCGATAAGGATCAGGTAGTCCGGCATTTTGGTATCCTTGCCCACCAGCAGCGGACGCAGAATGTTATCCACCAGGCCAATCACAATCACAAAGAAGCCAACGATAAAGGCGCCCTGCCACAGCTGCCCGGTGGCGAAGAGGTAAATCGCCGCCGGCACCCAGATAATGGCCGAGCCTACCGCCGGGATAAGCGACAGGAACGCCATCAGCGCACCCCACAGAATGCTGCCGTCCAGACCGGCAACCCAGAAGGCAAAGCCGCCCAGCGCCCCCTGCGCCAGCGCTACGGCCACGGTGCCTTTTACCGTGGCGCGGGCGACCGCGGCGAATTTAGCGAACAGGTGCTGCTTCACATAGCTCGATAACGGCAGAGATTCGAGAGTCAACAGCACCAGGTAAGGCCCATCCTTCAGCAGGAAGAACAGCAGGTACAGCATAATGCCGAAGCTGACGGTAAAGCCAAAGGTGCCTTTACCAATCAGAAACGCGCTGCCGGCCAGATACTGGCCGCTTTTCAGCGCAACATCGGAGAGCTGCTGCTGGATCTGCTGCGCGCTATCGAGGTTGTGCTCGGCAAGGAAACCTCTGGCCCAGCCGGGGAGGTGAGCAAACAGACTGGCGACCACCGTCGGGAACTGAGTGTCGTTATGCTGAAGTTTGCTATACACCACGTTCAGCTCGTAGGCCAGCGACGAGAGGATGATCGCCAGCGGCGTAAAAACGATAAGGCAGATGATGACGATGGTCAGCAGCGCCGCGAGGCCATTGCGCTCGCCGAGGCGAGTGCGAATCTTGTTTTTGACCGGATTAAAAATCACCGCAAGGATCGCGGCCCAGAGGATGGCGGAATAATAGGGTGAGAGAACATCAAAAAAGGCCAGGGTTACAATAAAGACGATAAGGATGAAAAATCCTTTGGTAAGTCCATTAACTCTCATGTCATCCGCTCCTGCTTATGAGTCATACAGTCGAATGATAGATGCTACGACGTAATTTACCATCTGGATAGTCGTACTCTATAACAGAGGGGAAAAAGTGGATAAAAGCCCTGGCAGAAAACCCTGCGGACGCTATTGAGTAAAACAGACAACTTCTGCTTTCAATGCCTGTCCGGTACCCATGATGAAAGCAGTGTTATCTGCAAAATGTGCTGTCAGGAAGCAACGAGGTGTAGAAGCGTAGTATATCGATACGGCAAAAGTGGAGGTTATGGCGGATAATCCATGGTCAAACGGGCAGAAAGAAAGCGCGCAGCGGATATTTCCACGCGCGCCTTATGCAGTGTCTTACTGAAGATTGCCTGCGGTCAGGCTCTCTTTATCAAAGGCATGGCTGACATCAATATGATTCTGATGCATCGATGTATCGATATTTGAACCCGCCTCCGGATGCGTCTGGCTCTTCTCTGCGGCCATCACGCCGGACGAAAGTGTAGCGGCCAACAGCAGTGCGGTGACTACGCCGATATTTTTCATATTCTGTTCCTTATTTCATCGTGTTGTCGCTGTCGCCTGTTTCTTCCGGCGGCCCGGCAATGTGGCGATTTTATTTCGTCAGCTCAGCGGTCATATGTACGCGGTTATTGAATTGAGCGCTGGTGATTTTGTAAGACGCGCCTTGCTCTGCGGCCTGCGCGGCAATTTTGGCTTCTGCGCGGTCCAGGGTGGAAGCGCTGGCGCTGATGCTCTGAGCAAAAGTACCGAAAGAGATCATAGAGAGTGCGGCAACTGCAACGAAAGTTTTGATGGATTTCATGGTCGTATTCCTTAAGTGTTTTGTCAGTGTTGGAGCGTTGTTGCCCCGATGTGATAAATGATAGGCTGACGGCCGGATGATTAAAATCGAAACAATTTGCTTTCATTGTTCAGTAAATTTGAATAATCATTGTCAAGTATCGCCATCCAGTTTTGTTAAGAAAGCTAAATTACAATTCAGCCTCATTGTCATAACAAATATATAAAAAGTTATTTTTTAACTTTCGATAGATGATTTTCTTGTTTGCTATCATCTGAACTGCAGCAATATAGTTTTTAGGCAGCAATAAGCGCCGGCGTGCGGCAAATAAAAATTATCCACGAATATTTCATTATGATAACTATTAATAAGATCAGTAAAAGCTTCTCCGGTGAAAGAGTGCTAAAAGAGGTCTCGCTCAGTATTCATTCCGGCGAGATTATTTGCATTATTGGCCCCAGCGGCTCAGGGAAAACCACGCTATTACGTACGCTTAATTTCCTGGAGCCTGCCGATAGCGGGCAAATAAGAATAGATGATGTGGCGCTGGATTGCGCAAAAGCGGGCAAAAAGGAGATTGAAAAGCTACGGGCGAAAACCGCCATGGTTTTTCAATCGTGGAATCTCTTTCATAATCTGACCGCACTGCAGAATATTACCGAAGGCCTGATTTACGCTCAAAAGCGCCCGCGTCAGGAGGCGCAGGATATTGCTGAACGACTCTTAAAGCAGGTGGGGTTATTGCATAAAAAAGACAGCTATCCGCATAGTCTCTCCGGCGGCCAAAAGCAGCGTATCGGGATTGCGCGGGCGCTGGCAATTAACCCCGCCGTTCTGCTGCTGGATGAACCGACTTCCGCGCTGGATCCGGAAAAAGTTGGTGAAGTGCTGGAGCTTATTCAGACGATTGCCGCTGCGGGGCAGACGATGATTATCGTGACCCACGAAATGGCGTTCGCCCGCCAGGTCGCTTCCCGGGTGGTATTTATGGAAAACGGCGAAATCGTTGAGCAGGGCCCGGCGGAACAGATATTTGGCGCAGCACAGCAGGGGCGAACCCGGGCGTTTCTGGCGCAACTGCACTATCATGCCTGAGGCTAATGATGAACAATAACCCGCTCTTTAACTGGCAGGATATCGCCGGAATATTGCCGAAACTGCTGGAAAATTTACCCGTGACCCTCGGGATAACGCTGGCCTCACTGCTGCTTGGTTTGACGATCGCGCTGCTGATTGTGCTGCTGCAGTTTAGTCGCTTTAAGCCGCTTAGCGCGGTGGCAAACGGGTATACCGACATTCTGCGTGGCGCCCCCCTGGCGCTGCTGATCCTGCTGTTTTTCTTCGGCGGAAAATTAATTTTGACTGCGCTGGCGCTGCCGCCGCTATGGATTAGCGATACCACCTTTGCGGTGTTGTCTATTTCGGTCAGCATCAGTCCCTATTTTGCAGAAATGATGCGCTCCGCGTGGCGTGCGGTGGATACCGGCCAGAAAGAAGCCATCATCAGCCTCAATATTCCCTGGCATAAGGGAATGCTGCGGATTATTTTTCCCCAGGGGCTCATTATTGCCATTCCCGTTTTTGGTAATCTTTTAATTAACCTCGTGAAGATGACCTCACTGGTCAATATTATTGGTATTGTAGATATTTTTGGCCGTGCACAAAAGATTTCGCAAAATAGCTATGGGTCTAAACAGGTTGCGGCGTTTATTAGTGTTATTATCGTTTACTGGGTGCTGAATAGTATTATTCTCTATTTTACCACTCGTATTGAAAAGAAGTATCAGTTCCTGCTGGAGTGATAGATTAACATGTTTAGCCTGGCATTCATTCGGGACAATTTTACGTTTATTTTAAGCGCGCTGCCGGTCACCCTGGTGATAACGTTATTGTCCTTACTCTTTTCCACCCTGCTGGGCGCGGCGCTGGCGTGGGTGATTATTCGTCAGGTTCCCGGGGTTCAATGGGGGGCGAAGGTATTTCTCTCCTTTAGCCGTTCGGTCCCGGTACTGGTGATGCTGTATTTCTTTTTTTACGTCTGGCCATGGATAGCCGCCGGGCTGTTTGGCGGCCCGCAGGACAATATGTACCACTATAAACTCTCGCCACTGGTGGCGGCGGTCACCGCGCTATCGCTGATTTTCAGCGCGTATTTCGCCGAAACCTTTCGCGCAGGCTGGAACGCGGTTGATAAGGGGCAGCGCGAGGCCGCATGGTCAATTGGGCTAAGCGGGTTCACGCAGTTCCGACGCATTATTTTTCCGCAGGCGGCAGTATCCGCACTGCCGAACTTCACCAGCGTGCTGATCGATCTGATTAAAGACACCTCGCTGGTTTACACCATCACCGTTATTGATCTGATGGCGAAAGCCAATATCGCCGCCGCGCGCGGGTTTCATTTTGTCGAAGCCTATTGCGTCGTGCTGGTGATTTATATCGCGCTGTGCCTGGCAATTGCCAGAGCATTGCGCAGTGTAGAACGGTTTCTGCGCGCCCGCTGGCAAGGAAACGTACAAAAGAGTGTTCCACGGTTATCATTTTGGGGAAGGTATTTTGAAAAATAAAATTTTACTGGTGAGTGCGCTGACGTTGGCAATGGGAATTAACGCCGCACAGGCGGTTGAAAAAAGTCCGCACGCGAAGACGATTGAGGTTGTCGTTAACGCTAACGGTTTTCCCTTTAGCTTTGTGGACGATAACAACAATATTACCGGCTACGATGGCGATCTGTTAAAGGTGCTGGACCAGCGGTTAACCGACTATACGTTTCATTTTAATGCGGTCTCGCGCGACGCGATGATCGTCGGCCTGTCGACCGGCGCGTATACCCTTGCGGCGGATCACTTTTATCTCACCAAAGAGCGGGCGGAAAAATATGACCACTCCGGCGAGCCGACCGGGATCAGCGATTTACGCCTGATTGTACGTAACGATGAGAACGATATTCATCAACTCGGCGATCTCGCCAGCGGTAAGAAAAAGCTGGTGCCGATTCACACCTCCGACGCCCGTTATACGGTGATTGAAAACTACAACAAAAAACATCCAGGCCAACAAATTAACCTGCAGCCCAACGGCGAGCAGTCCGCCGCCGATATCTTTAAAGCGGTCGCTTCCGGGGAATACGATACGGCGATTTATCCCATTGGTGCGCTACTGGCGTTAAATAAGGCGCTAAATCTCAATCTGAAAGCTTCGGATTCCGTCGGCCTGTTTCCTAACGTCTATTTGTATAAAAAAAATACCGACCCGCAGTTGATCAAAGCGATTGATGCGCAGTTGGTTGCCCTGAAAAAAGACGGCACGCTCGCTGAGCTCTCACGGAAATGGTACGCCGAAGATGTGTATGCCCTGCCGGGCGCCAGCGACGTCAAAGTGAATACCGACTGGGAATAAACGCATGACGCAAATAAGCTCGGAGCCGGCGCATAACGCCGCCACCTTAAACGATGAGGTGACCCTGGCGCTGCGCGCCATTACTGAAAAACGCGCGGCTACCATCGGTTACCTGTTGGACGAAAGCCGACAACGTCATATCGCGGATGATTTTGCGCGTGAAGCCATACGTCACTATGGCCGCGATATCGGGCATAAGCTGCGTGCGCAAATGCGCGATCGCCAGGATTTGCAGGAGTTTGCCGGGCTGTTTACCCGCGGTCTGGAATCTCAGGTTTATGAGATGGAGCCCGTTAGCGCCAGCCGGGCTGAATTTATCGTCCTGTTTCACTACTGTCCTTACGTTAACTGCTGGCGGCAGCAGGGGCGGGGCGCCAGCGAAATTGAGACGCTATGCGATATCTGCATGGAAGGCGATCATGCGTTAACCGACGCGTTTCCGGGGCTGCGTTTAGAGGTGCAGACCGCGCTGGCTCGCGGTGATGCCGCCTGTCGGCTGCGTTTTTATCAGTCAGAGTCGCATGAGGCGGAATGGCAACCTTAAGTGGGGGCCACGCAACCAGTTTATTAATCAGCCAGAAGCGGCGATTCAGGCACTGAGCGGGCAAAAGCTCACCACGGTTGACGGCGACGTTGACGGACGGATTTATCCCACTGACGGAACGGGGATTCGCGTTGCCGACCCGGCGCGACAAGGCCGGCGCTTCGGTGTTGGTCACGACGAATAGCGTTTTGAATAAGGAGTAAAACTATGGCAAAGGTCCATTTTATTGGTGCCGGACAGATGACGGAGGCGATTATTCGCGCGTCATTAAGCAACGGTACGCTGCGGGCGGACGCGATCTCGCTGGAGGATATCGACAGCGCGCGAATCGAGGCTTTGCACTCCCGCTATCGGTTGTCGGGCGACGGTGGCTTAAGCGAGGCCTCTTTGCTGGTGCTGGGGATCCGTCCGCAGGACGATCTGGCGGCGGTGGCGAGCCGCGTGCGCGCCCAGCTAAACGGCTCGACGACGGTGGTTTCTCTGATCGCGGGAGTGACCCTGGAAAAGCTGGCCTCCCTGTTTGGTGAGACAACGCCGATTGCCAGGACGATCCCCAATACCCTGACCGATACCGGATTTGGCTATAGCGGCGTAACCTTAAACGCCCACGCCAGCGCGGCTGAGATCGAGCCGTTTCTGCGCGGTTTTGGCAAAGTGCTGTATTTGCCAGAGCGGTTGATCGATGTCTTTACCGGTTTTGGCGTCGCGGGGCCTAACTATATTTACTACTTTATTGAGTCGCTTACCGATGCCGGCGTACTGGCGGGGCTGTCGCGGCCTCAGGCGACGGAGGTGGTGCTGGAGAACCTCCTCGGCGCGGTCGAGATGCTGCGCCAAAGCCAGAAGCATCCGCGTCAGCTTCTGGATATCAATAATTCACCGGCGGGAGTCGGGATCCACGCTCTGTATGAGCTGAACAACAGTGACTTTGCCGCAGGCCTTCAGCGCAGCGTACTGGCGGCGGTCAGGCGTACCCGTGAACTGGGACAGCGCTAAACCCCTTCTTCCCGCCACTGGCCGTGCAGCACCCGGCGCTTTTCCGGCGATGCGCTTAAAGGCACGGCTTAAGGCTGCATGAGAACGGTCGCCCAGCCGGATCGCTAACGTCGTCTATTAATCCACGGGGAGCAGGACAAGTTCAGGCATTGGTCATTCGACATGCCAGGGGGAATATGCCTGAAGATCCCGTTTAAATTCGACGGAAAACAGGCAACAAAAAACCCGCAAACTCGGAGAGAGTGCGGGTTTCTGTAGGGTTACCGGTCGTTAACAAAACTTACCGGTGAATGATTTGGTCGGCACGAGAGGATTTGAACCTCCGACCCCCGACACCCCATGACGGTGCGCTACCAGGCTGCGCTACGTGCCGACGCGTGGGGAACAATATTACCCGTTCCCCGAGCGAATGCAAGCGGGTCGCGCGCGATTGATTCATAATTAATCAATCAGTTAGCGATAAAGCGTTTTTCGTCAGTCAGGACCTGCAGCAACAGGCTGAGCTGCGGTTTCTGATCTTTAATTTTCTCGCCGTCGCGGCTCCAGGTGGTATAGGTGCCGTTATGGTTGAGGACCACGGTGATGGTCGGGGTGGTAATGGCCAGCGTATCGCCGTTGGCCGCGGTGACCCAGTTCCGACGTCGTGCGGCGCTGAACAGATCTTCACCCTGCGAGTACTCATTGGCTGGCGTCGAAACGTGGAGCAGGCGCTGCATCAGCGTGGTCATTACATCTTTGTTATCGGTCAGCGTGGCAATTTCCTGCGCCGGCGTGCCCGGCCAGTGAATAACCAGCGGCACCTGCAACTGCTCGCGCGACCAGTCGAACGAGTCGTGTTTGACGTTAAGCGGCTTGCCGTGGCCGCCAGTGATAATCACCACCGTGTTGTCGAGCTTGCCGGCTGCGCGTAGCGCGGTCAGCACCCGATCAATTTGGGCGTCAACATCACCTGCCGCCTTGCTGTAACGGCGGACAAAGCCCTGTTGCTGCGTGTCGTCGAGGGTGGTGCCGTTGAGCGAGATCCACGAGAACCAGCGATTCTCATCCTGCGCGTAACGGTCCAGCCAGCCGATCCACTGATTGGCCGTCTGTTCGTCGCTCTGAGTCTTCGCGCTCGGTAGCGAGAAGTCGGAGAGCAGCGCCTGGCGATAGAGCGGGCTGCTAAACCCATCGGAGGAGAACAGGCCCAGCTGGTAGCCCTGCTGGTTGAGGGCGGTGATCAACGCGGCGGGAATACGCGCCGAGAGGACACCGTCCATATAGCCTGGTGAAATACCGTAGAACAGGCCAAACAGGCCGCTGTCGGCGGTATTACCCGAACTCATATGCTGGGTAAAATTGACGTTCTCTTTGGCGAACGCCGCCAGCGCCGGCATGGTCTTTTCAAACCGCGAATAGTTCAGGTTGTCGACGGTGATCAGCAGCACGTTGTAGCCCGCGCCGAGATCACGGTAGCGCAGGTTGCTGAGCGGATACTGGACCGATACCGCCTCCGGCGCCCCTTGCTCCACCAGACGACGCTGATAATCCTGGGCGTCGAGCAGGCCATGTTTCTCGAGGAAACGGCGGGCGGTCATCGGATAAGAGAGCGGCAGATTCGCCCGCTGCATCGTGATCGGGCGATAGAAGTTGGCATCCGCCCAGATATAGACCAGGTGGCTGCTGATAAACGACAGAAAGAAGAACCAGGCGACCGGGCGGGCGTAATGACGGCGGCGCGTCAGGCTGCGCAGTTTCTGCCAGCTCCAGGTGGCGAAGAGCATTTCAATCAAAAAGATGACCGGGACGCTGATAAACATCAGCTGCCAGTCGCGCGCCATCTCATTCTGGTCAGGGTTGATGACCAGCTCCCAGACGACCGGGTTTAAGTGAAGATGGAAGCGGGTGAAGACCTCGCTATCTATCAGCAGCAGCGTCATCCCGGCGGTGGCAAGGATCACCGACAGGAAGCGCATCAGGCGCTGCGAGACCACGATAAAGGTCAACGGGAAGAGGATCAGCACATAGCTGGTAAACACCAGGAAGCTGAAGTGTCCGACGAGACTGACGTACGAAAAAAGCCGTCCGGCAAGCGTCGTCGGCCAGTCGGCGACAAAAAGATAGCGGCTGCCGAGCACCATGGCCAACAACATGTTGAACAGGGCGAACCAGTGCCCCCAGCTGACCATCTGGGAGACTTTTTCTCGGTAGGGCTGACGTAGAGTCACCATATACTGTTGCTGTTATCCTTAATGCGCCGGATCGTCGTTAATGGAAGACTGCAAAGCCTGCGCGAAAGAACGGGCGATGGCCTGACGCTGCGCCGGCGCGACGCTACTGTTGATCAGGTTGGTCACCATATTGCCTAACACCATCAGTGAAAGGTCAACCGGGGCTTTGTGTGATTCCAGGACGTTCGTTAGCTCGCTGAGCAACTGTTCGACCTGTTGATCGCTATAGCGGGAAATTTGCGGCATAAACTCAAAATCTGTTTGTTCGTGAAAGGGCAACATATTACCGTAGCAGCAGCTTTTTTTCCGCATTTTTTCGCCGCGACGCAAAAGCGCACCGATCGTCGGTAACAACGTCGAAATGTGTGGCGCCAGTTGCGTCGGCAACCCGGCGGTGGTTGAATACCGCCCGGTCTAAAAGGAGAGTTTAACATGAGTCTGGATATCGACCAGATTGCCCTGCATCAGTTAATCAAACGTGATGAACAAAATCTGGAGCTGGTGCTGCGCGAGTCACTGCTGGAGCCGAATGCGACGGTCGTCGAGATGATGGCTGAACTGCACCGGGTCTATAGCGCCAAAAGCAAAGCCTATGGCCTGTTCAATGAAGAGAGTGAACTGGCGCAGGCGCTGCGTCTGCAGCGTCAGGGGGAAGAAGAGTTTCTGGCGTTCAGCCGCGCGGCGACTGGTCGTCTGCGCGATGAACTGGCGAAATACCCGTTCGCCGAAGGGGGCATTGTCCTCTTCTGCCAGTATCGTTACCTGGCGGTCGAGTATCTGCTGGTGGCGGTGCTCAATAACCTGAGCAGTATGCGCGTCAACGAGGAGCTGGATATCCGCTCGACCCATTACCTGGATATTAACCATGCTGATATCGTCGCGCGCATCGATTTAACCGAGTGGGAAACCAACCCGGAGTCGACCCGCTATCTGACCTTCCTGAAAGGGCGGGTAGGGCGCAAAGTGGCCGATTTCTTTATGGATTTCCTCGGCGCCAGCGAAGGGCTTAACGCCAAAGCGCAGAACCGCGGCCTGCTGCAGGCGGTGGATGACTTCGCCGCCGATGCTCAGCTTGATAAATCCGAGCGACAGAATGTGCGTCAGCAGGTCTACGCGTACTGTAACGAACAGCTGCAGGCCGGGGAAGAGATTGAGCTGGAGTCACTGTCCAAAGAGCTCGCCGGCGTCAGCGAAAAGAGCTTCCAGGAATTCACTGCCGCGCAGGGCTATGAGCTGGAAGAGAGCTTCCCGGCGGATCGCAGCACCTTACGCCAGCTGACCAAGTTTGCCGGCAGCGGCGGCGGATTGACCATTAACTTCGACGCCATGCTGTTAGGTGAACGCGTATTCTGGGATCCCGCCACCGATACCCTGACCATTAAGGGCACCCCGCCGAACCTGCGCGACCAGCTGCAGCGCCGGACGTCCGGCGGCAATTAAGCCCCATGCCCTGTCGGCGCTATCGCTGAACGGGGATGATCTCCACGCCGCACTGCACCAGCTGCTGGCGCAGCGCGGCGTCGGGTTCACCGTCGACGATAAGCGTACTGGCGAGGCTCAGTTCGCCGATGGCAAAGGCTGACGCGGCGTTGAGCTTCTCCCGGGACGCCATCACCACGGTTTCCGCCGCTCTGGCCGCCAGTGCGCGTTTGATGCCCGCTTCTTCATAATCACCGGTAGTGAAACCTGCCCGCGGGTGGATGCCGGTCACCCCCATAAAGAACAGATCGGCATTGATCCGCGCCATACCCGCCAGCGTCTCGGCGCCCACAGCGACGACCGAATGTTTAAACACTTTGCCCCCGAGCAGGATCACCTCGATTCGCGGGTGGTCCACCAGCGCCACGGCGATGCCGGGGCTGTGGGTGACCACCGTACAGTTCAGTTCCGCAGGTAAAAAGCCGATCATTGCTGCAGTGGTGGTGCCGCCATCGACAATCACCACCTGTCCAGGCTGGATCAGCGCAGCGGCGGCGCGGGCGACCGCCTGCTTGGAGGCGATCTGCACGCTTTTGCGCGTTTCAATAGGCGCAATAGCGGCAGAAACCGGCAGTGCGCCGCCGTGGACCCGCTGCAGTTTTCCTTCCGCCGCCAGCTCGCGCAGATCGCGGCGAATGGAGTCCTCGGAGACGTTGAACCGCTGGCTTAGCTCCCCGGACATCACCTGTTTTTCCTCGGTGAGGATCTGGAGGATCTGCTGTTTTCTCTGACTGGCGAGCATGATTTTTCCTTCACGAATGATCTTGTTTGTGCCTGATTATGCATGTTATGGTGCCGGCTGTCATCTCAAAGGGGATATAACATGCAAACTCACGCACCGCACGTCCGCCACGTTCGCGAGACGCTGCTCTCTGACAATTGGTACACCCTGAAAAAATATACTTTTGAACTGCTGCGCCGGGACGGCCGCTGGCAGGAGCAGAGCCGGGAAGCCTATGACCGCGGCAACGGCGCGGTCATTTTACTCTATAACCGTGAGAAGCGGACGGTGGTCCTGACGCGCCAGTTCCGATTTCCGGTATTTACCCACGGTCACGATGGGTATCTGATTGAGGCTGCCGCCGGGCTGCTGGATAACGCCTCGCCGGAGGCGCGGATCGTTGCCGAAGCGGAAGAGGAGACCGGCTTTCGCGTGACGCGGGTCGAACCCGTCTTCACTGTCTTTATGAGTCCAGGCTCCGTGACCGAGAAGCTCTACTTTTTTATCGCGGAATATCAGGCCGATGACCGTCGGGGCGACGGCGGCGGGTTGGCGGCAGAAGGTGAGGATATTGAAGTGCTGGAGTGGCCGCTGGCGCGGGCGCTGCAGGCTATTCGCGATGGCGAGATCATGGATGCGAAAACGATAATGCTGTTGCAGCATCTGGCGCTGAATGCCGATACGCTCCTCGCCAGCTAAGCGGCAAGGAGCAGGGGAGATTAGCGCAATTCGCGGGCAATGGCGCTGTACATCAGCGCCGCTTCCAGCGGCTGGGCGTTGAAGGACGGTTCCGCCTGCGGCCAGGTCGACCACTGGACGATCACCAGATGTTCCGCGCGGTTCACCATGATCACCTGGCCATAGATCCCCAGCGCCCACAGCGAGCCCTGCAGTCCTTCCTGCGGCGTCGGCTGTACGTGTTGCGCATTGGCCGGAATGGCGTTGTTCCACCACTGATAGCCGTAGATACCTTGCGGATGCGCTGCTGAAACCGAGTTCAGCGCTTTTGTCCAGCTTGCGGCCTGGTCGAACCAGCCAGCGGGCACCAGCTGTTTGCCGTTGCTTAACCGACCATCGCGGGCGACAAACTCGCCAAAGCGGCCCCAGTCTTCGAGGGTGGCGTTAAAGCCGTGGGCGCCAACATCATGCTTCCCTTGCTGATAAGCATGCCATACGCCATCGTGGGCCATACCCGCAGGCTGCCACAGCGACTGCTCAAGCCAGGCGGCCAGCGACATACCGGTCGCGCGTTCCAGCACATCGCCCAGCAACCAGGCGCCGCCGGAAGAGTAGGACCACTGCTCGCCTGCCGGGTGTTTACGCGACAGCGTCGACACAATTTTACGTACGCAGTCATAGGCGCCGGGCTGTGCTTCACATTGGGTCAGGCGGGCAAAGTGCGACTGCGGGTTGGTGTAATCTTCATTCCAGTCCACGCCGCTGGTATGTTGAATGAGCTGCTTGAGCGTTACGCCGTCCCAGGCGGTGCCTTTCAGTTCGGGTTCATAAACGGTAATCAGGTCATCGAGGGAGTGGATTTTCCCCTGTTGAATGGCGATGCCCACCAGCGTTGAGACGACCGATTTGCCCACCGATCGCGAGGTCCACAGCGTGGTATCGGTGTTGCCGTTGCCAAGGTATTTCCAGGCGACTTTGCCGTCTTTCAGCACCAGCATGCCGCTGACGTTCTCGCGCTTCAGGTAATCCTGTAGCGTCCAGGTGTGGCCGTTGAGGGTATAGCTGGCGTGGGTCAGTGGCTTTTCAGCACGCTCCAGCGGGACCGCTGCGCCGTGGCGGAAGACGTCTCCGGCATAATTGCGATAGTCGTTACGAAAGCCAACGACGCGTGACGCCTGATCCCAGGTGAGCATGTCTTTGGCCGCGGGTAGCGTTTGGTCGTAAGGGGTGGGGCAGACATCCAGCGTCAGGTCGCCGCAGTTTTGCGCCATCGCCGCCGCCGGCAGCGCCGCCAAAATTAACGCCAGAGCCAGTGGTTTTTTTATCATTTTCATTTCCTCGTTTGCCATAGTTTCGCTGCGCAGTATATAAATCGGCTCGCGAAGGCTAAAATCAGCATAGGGGGGATTTTCCCCCGCAAGGGAGAGAGGGATGAAAACCCTGCAGTATTCTTTCGCACAGATTGAGGCCTTCGCCACCATCGCCGAAACTGGCAGCCTGTCGCAGGCGGCCATTCGTTTAGCTAAAGACCGGACCACGCTTCGCGATCTGCTGGACTATCTGGAAGATGCGCTGGGCTACCGGCTGTTCAGCCGTGAAGGGCGTAGCCTGACGCTAACCGCCGAAGGCGAGCAGCTTTTTCGCCAGGCACACCTGCTGTTGCGTCAGGCGCAGGCTTTCGAGTCTTTTGCGCAAACGCTGCCGCAAACGGCCTGGCAGGCGTTACGTCTGGTGTACGATCCCTTCGTGCCGCGTGAATTTCTCTGTTTGCTGGCTGATACGCTTGCCCGGCGGCAGATCCGTTTAAGCTGCTGGAGCGCCTCGCGGCGCGAAGCCGAGCAGGCGCTGAGCGAGGGCATCGCGGATATGGCCATTTGCCAGGCTAATAATCGTACGCTGGGCAGCGAAATGGAGTGGCGGGCGCTGGGCACCGTTGATTTACGTTTTTACGCCGCGCAAGGATTGTTTACTGACGCCGCACGGCCGCTGACATTGCTGAATTTATCGCTAACGCCACAGCTGGTGATGCACCGGCGCAGTGACGATCAGATCGCCCGCCGGCTACAGATATCCGGCCATACGCTGTATATGAATGAAATCGCGCTGCTGCGCCATGCGATGGAGCAGGGGATGGGCTGGGGGTTTTTACCGGAACATTTACGGCCAGGCGAGTGGCAGGGGGTTGCTGAAATAGCTACCGAGGTCGGCAGTCAGGGACTGAACGTGACCATGGTGATGCTCTGGCTGCCCGGCATGAATAAGCACCGGATGCTGAGCGACCTCGTGGACGAGGCGCCGGAACTTTGGCGGCGCCGATAACAAAACGCCCCGGGTCAGAAGACACCAGGGCGTTTGCCATACAACTTGCTATCGGCGATTACGCGCGAACGAAGTCGATGTGGGTCAGTTTCGGCTTGAACGCGTGACGCTGAACAGCCTGAACTTTAACTTTCTCTTCTTTGCCATCGATAACGAGGGTCACAACTTCGCCGTAAAATTCAGCTTTATCCTGCATGTTCCACAGTTTGTCGTGATCCAGTTCGATAGCAACCGGAGCAGCTTCGCCACCGTAGATGATTGCCGGGAACTTGTTAGCTGCGCGCAGGCGGCGGCTCGCACCCTTACCCTGCTCTTTACGTACTTCTGCGTTGATAGTAAACATTGATGTCTCTCTATATATAAAGCCTGCAACAGGCGACCCAGCTGCAGGCAGATTATCTGCTTTGCGAATGCAAAAGCGGGCGGCATTATAGCCGCCAATCGGCACAGCGGCAATCAAAACCTCAGTTTTTGGCGGATTAACGCAGCTCATTGGCGCGACGGAAACGGCCCTGATAATCGAAAACTTTTTCCCGCACCTGCCAGTATTGCCCCTTCATTCGGGCGACGACAAAGTCAGGATGGCGCAGCAGCGCCTGCTGGGCAATGATATCCGCCGGGGTTATCCAGCGTAACGGCACGCCCGGCGTACGGGTATGCGGGCGGATAAACAACTGCTCAAAGGCGGTACGCTGGGCGGGCGTTTGCAGACGGAAGCGCTCACTCACGTCGGCGCCGTCCTCATCATAGTAGGTGATTTTCAGCCACGGGCCTTTCTCGTCGCTACCGTGCTGCATAGCCATGCCGCTGCAGCGCAGCACCAGCGCGTCCTTTAGCTTCAGCGCCGCCTTCAGCATATCGTCCGGGTCGACCAAAATCGTGTCGCACTCGCGGCAGCGGCGGGCGGCGATATCGTTTTCCGCGTTGCACTGCGGGCAGTTTTTGAAGCGAAAGCGGAAGTCGCACTGTTCGCGGTGGCCGTCATCATCTTCAAACCAGCCCTGGCAGCGGCGGCCAAAATGCTCAATCAAGGTGCCGTCGGCGGTGGTTTTGCCCCAGAAGGTGTTGGCGAAACCACAGGCCGGGCAGAAGACCTGCACCGGCACGTTGTCGCTTTTCCCCTTCGGCGTCCCCACTTCCGGGGCGTACAGGTCATGCGGGTTGCCGGCGTAGTCGAGGATCAGGCAGTCGGTTTTGCCCGGCGCCAGGCGCAGGCCGCGGCCAACGATCTGTTGGTAAAGACTCACCGACTCGGTGGGGCGGAGGATGGCGATCAGGTCAACGTGCGGGGCGTCGAAGCCGGTAGTCAACACCGCGACGTTCACCAGATAGCGATACTCCTGCGCTTTAAACGCCTCGATAATGCGATCCCGCTCTGGTCCAGGCGTTTCCCCGGTGATCAGCGCGGCTTGCGCCGCCGGCAGCAGACCGGTTACTTCCCGGGCGTGTTCCACGGTGGCGGCGAAGATCATCACCCCTTTACGGCTTTCGGCGAACTCCACGATCTGGCTGACGATATGCGGTGTTATGCGCTGCTGTTTTTTCAGTTCGTGGTTAAGATCGGCTTCGCTGAACAGGCCGTTGCTTTGCGCCTGCAGACGGCTGAAATCGTACTGCACCACCGGCATATCAAGGCGTTCCGGTGGCGTCAGGTAGCCGTGCTTAATCATATAGCGCAGCGGCAGCTCATAGATGCAGTCGCGAAACAGTGCTTTCTCATCGCCACGTACCATGCCGTGGTAGTGAAACTGATAGATCCAACCCTTGCCGAGGCGGAACGGGGTAGCCGTCAGGCCGAGCAGCCGGAGCTGAGGATTCACCTGCCGCAGGTGGCTTATGATCTGTTGATACTGGCTGTCGTCGTCATCGCTGATACGGTGGCATTCATCGACGATGAGCAGCGAAAATTCACTGTGAAACTGATCGAGGTTGCGCGCCACCGACTGCACGCTGCCGAACACCACTTTGCCGTGGCTCTCTTTACGCTGCAGACCAGCGGCAAAGATATCCGCCTCGAGGCCAAGGGCGCAGTATTTCGCATGGTTCTGCGCCACCAGCTCTTTGACGTGGGCCAGCACCAGCACGCGGCCGCGTGCCAGCCGGGCAAGCTCGGCAATCACCAGGCTTTTGCCCGCGCCGGTGGGCAGGACAATGGCCGCCGGCTCGGTATGGCGACGAAACCAGGCGAGGGTGGCATCGACGGCTTCTTGTTGGTAGGGGCGTAATGTAAAAGTCATGAATTCACGGGGCTAATTAACTCGCGAATAGTATGCCATGAATCTTTTCCCTTGAGTGGTGTTAAGAGCCCGTTATACTAGCCAGTGAAATTCTTCTTTTTCGGGCGAGTTGCCCGCTCCAGCACTATTACAGGCTAAAAAAATTCATGCGACTTGATAAGTTTATCGCTCAGCAGCTTGGCGTCAGCCGGGCTATTGCCGGGCGTGAAATCCGCGGCAGCCGCGTTACCGTGGACGGCGACATTGTGAAAGATGCCTCTTTTAAGCTCCAGCCAGAGCACGAGGTGGAATATGATGGCAATACGCTGACCCAGCAGAACGGCCCCCGTTATTTTATGCTGAACAAGCCGCAGGGTTACGTCTGTTCCACCGACGATCCCGATCATCCGACTATCCTTTATTTCCTCGATGAGCCGGTGGCGCACAAGCTGCACGCCGCCGGGCGCCTGGATATCGACACCACCGGGCTGGTGCTGATGACCGACGACGGCCAGTGGTCGCACCGCATTACCTCGCCGCGCCACCATTGTGAAAAAACCTATCTGGTGGAGCTGGAAAGCCCGCTGGCGGAAGGGACCGCAGAGCTGTTTGCCAAAGGCGTCCAGTTGCACCATGAAAAAGATCTCACTAAGCCGGCAGTGCTGGAAGTGATCACCCCGACCGAAGTGCGCCTGACCATCAGCGAAGGGCGCTACCATCAGGTGAAACGCATGTTCGCCGCCGTGGGCAACCATGTGGTTGGCCTGCACCGGGAGCGCATCGGCGATATCCTGCTGGATGACGCGCTGGCGCCGGGTGAATATCGTCCGCTGACGGAAACGGAAATCGCCAGCGTAGGCGCCCCGCAGGCACGGAGTAAAACGTGACAGTGAAGCAGAATTCTTCTCTGGGAATTGTGTTTATCCTCGGCCTGCTGGCCATGCTGATGCCGCTGTCGATCGATATGTATCTTCCGGCGCTGCCGGTGATCGCCGCCCAGTACAACGTCCCGGACGGCAGCGCGCAGATGACGCTCAGCACCTATATCCTGGGCTTTGCGCTGGGTCAGCTGCTGTACGGGCCGATGGCCGACAGCCTTGGTCGCAAACCGGTGATCCTCGGCGGGACGCTGGTGTTCGCCGCGGCGGCGGTGGCCTGCGCCCTTTCGCAGACCATCGATATGCTCATTGTCATGCGTTTCTTCCACGGTCTGGCGGCCGCGGCCGCCAGCGTGGTGATCAATGCCCTGATGCGCGATATCTATCCGAAAGATGAGTTTTCACGGATGATGTCGTTTGTCATGCTGGTGACGACCATTGCGCCGCTGGTGGCGCCGATGGTCGGCGGGGCGGTGCTGGTCTGGTTTAGCTGGCATGCCATCTTCTGGATCCTCGCGCTGGTGGCCCTGCTCGCCTCGCTGATGATCGGCCTGTTTATCCGCGAAACGCTGCCAGCTGACAGGCGTCAGCCGTTCCATCTGCGCACCACGCTGGGTAATTTTGCCACCCTGTTCCGTCACAAGCGGGTGCTGAGCTATATGCTGGCGAGCGGCTTTAGCTTCGCCGGCATGTTCTCTTTCCTCAGTGCCGGGCCTTTCGTCTATATCAATATTAACCACGTTGCGCCTCAGCACTTTGGTTACTATTTTGCGCTGAACATTGTTTTCCTGTTCCTGATGACCATGTTCAACAGCCGGTTTGTGCGGCGGGTGGGGGCGTTGCGCATGTTCCGGGCCGGGCTGTGGATCCAGTTTGCCATGGCGGTATGGATGGTGGTTTGCGCGCTGCTGGACGTCGGCTTCTGGTCGCTGGTGATCGGCGTGGCGGCCTTTGTCGGCTGCGTATCGATGGTGTCGTCTAACGCCATGGCGGTGATCCTCGATGAGTTTCCGCATATGGCCGGCACCGCTTCGTCACTGGCCGGAACGTTTCGTTTTGGTATCGGGGCGATCATTGGCGCGCTGCTGTCGATGGCGACGTTTACCACCGCCTGGCCGATGCTGATCTCTATTGCCTTCTGCGCAACCTGTTCTATTTTCTTCTCGCTTTACGCTTCCCGTCGGCGAAAAATCGCACACTAGGTCACATTTTCAGGGGCGAAATCGCCCCTTTCTTGATACATGTCAACCAGAATGAGCTTCAGGGTTCTGCGATTTGTTTCCTTTATGTAAAATCAATTAGTGTAAAAAGTCGCATTGTTGCGATAAAAAAGTTGTTTTGGATCACAGAAACGGGTACATATAGCGCCAATCGGCTCGCCGGGTATAAAAATAACGCGCTGGATTATAAGTGCTTAGCCCTGGCCCGCCGCGGCTGTAAACGTTTTCTGCGTCAAGGCAGGACTATTTGTCAACAGTGTGTTAATATTGATGTAAATTTATTGTGAAGCCTTTTGCTTCCGGGGAAACCACGTGAATACACAACAACTCTCTATCGTACACCGTCTGCCGCAGAGCTATCGCTGGCTGGCCGGTTTTGCGGGTTCCAGAGTTGAACCGATTCCGCAAAACGGCGCGCAGAACGAGAACAGCCTCGTTGCCCTGAAGTTGCTGAGTCCGGACGGTGAGAAAGCCTGGCCGGTTATGCATAAGCTCAGCCAGGCGTTAAGCGACATCGAAGTCGACTGTTCCGTCCTTGAGTGCGAAGGCGAACCCTGCCTGTTCGTTAACCTGCAGGATGAGTTCGCCGCCACCTGTCGTCTGAAAAATTTTGGCGTGGCCATCGCCGAGCCCTTCTCCGGCAACAACCCCTTCTGACCGTCAGCTCAGCGCCAGCAGCTGGCGGGTATACTCGTGTCGGGGTGCGCTGAAGACGGACTGGCACTCGCCCTGTTCAACCACCTCTCCCTGACGCAGCACCATCACCTGATGACACAGCGCCCGCACTACGCGTAAATCATGACTGATAAAAATATAGGCCAGCTGATGCTTTTGCTGTAACGCTTTCAGCAGGTGCAGGATCTGCGCCTGAACGGTTTTATCCAGCGATGAGGTCGGCTCGTCGAGGACGATCAGCTGCGGCTTGACGATCAACGCTCTGGCGATGGCGATACGCTGGCGCTGGCCACCGGAGAAGGCTGCCGGGTAGCGCAGGCGGCTGGCCGGGTCGAGCCCAACCTCCTGCATGGCAAGGATCACTGCCTGTTCGCGTTCGGCTGCCGTCAGCGTCGGCTGGTGGACGCGCAAGCCTTCCTCAATGATCTGCTGCGCCGTCAGGCGCGGATTGAGCGACGAGTTCGGATCCTGAAAAACCACCTGCATTTGTCGGCGCAGCGGCAGCAGCTGTCGGCGGTTACGCCCCTGAATCGGCTGGCCGGCAAAGGTTATCCTGCCCTCGGATGAGATCAGGCGCAGCAGCGCCAGACCGGTGGTGCTTTTTCCCGATCCCGATTCGCCCACCAGCCCCAGCGTCTCGCCGGCGCGTAGCTGAAAACTGAGGCTGTTGACCACCCGATGGTGATCGACCACCCGGCGCAGGATCCCTTTGCGAACAGGAAATGCCACGTTTAAATCGTCCGCCTGCAGCAGCACCGGGGCATCAACGGCCAGCGGCACCGGCTCACCGTCTGGTTCGCTATCCAGCAGGCGTTGGGTGTAGGGATGCGCCGGCGCGCTGAACAGCGCCCGACAGTCATTTTGTTCCACACAGCGGCCGTTCTGCATCACCGCTACCCGGTCAGCCAGCTGACGGACAATGCTCAGGTTATGGGTGATAAACAGCAACCCCATGTTCAGCTCCCGCTTTAGCTCGCGCAGCAGCTGCAGGATCTGCGCCTGCACTGACACGTCCAGGGCGGTGGTCGGTTCGTCGGCGATCAGCAACTCCGGGCGCGTCAGCAGCGCCATGGCGATCATCACCCGCTGGCGCTCGCCGCCGGAGAGCTGATGCGGATAGTCCGCCAGACGCCGCGGCGCCTGACGGATCCCGACGCGCTCCAGGCAGTCGAGGATCTCCCCGCGCGCCGCCTCTTTGCGCATTCCCCGGTGTAACGACAGCACCTCATAGAGCTGTTTTTCCAGGGTATGCAGGGGGTTGAGCGACACCATTGGCTCCTGAAAGATCATCGCGATCCGGTTGCCGCGCACGCCGCGCAGGGTCGACTCATCAGCATGCAGCAGCGACTGGCCATGAAAGCGGATATCGCCGCTGGGGTAGCTGGCCGGCGGGGTGGGGAGCAGCCGCAGCACCGACAGCGCGGAGATGCTTTTTCCTGAGCCGGATTCGCCTACCAGCGCCAGCGTCTCACCGACTGCCACCTCGAGCGACAGATTGTGCACCACGGTCTGCGTCTCGCCCTGCTGGCGAAAGGCAATAGAGAGATTGTCGATAGCTAACAGCGGGTGGGTCATATTACACCGCCTTACTCGGATCAAAGGCGTCGCGAACCGCTTCACCGATAAAAATCAGTAGCGTCAGCAGTACGGCGACGGAGAGAAACGCGGCAATGCCCAGCCAGGGCGCCTGCAGGTTGTTTTTTCCCTGCAGCAGCAGCTCGCCGAGAGAGGGGGAGCCGAGCGGCAGACCGAAGCCGAGAAAATCCAGCGACGTCAGGGTGGTAATGGAGCTGCACAGGATAAAAGGCAGGAAGGTGAGGGTCGCCACCATTGCGTTAGGCAACATATGCCGCAGGATGATCTGCCGGTCGCTGACCCCGAGCGCCTGCGCCGCCCGGATGTAGTCGTAGTTGCGGGTGCGAAGAAATTCAGCGCGCACCACGCCCACCAGCGTCATCCAGCCAAAAAGGACGGTGATCGCCAGCAACCACCAGAAGCCCGGCTGCACGACGCTGGAGAGCAGGATGATCAGAAACAGGGTCGGCATCCCGGACCAGACTTCGATAAAGCGCTGGCCCCAGAGGTCGATTTTGCCGCCATAGTAACCCTGTATCGCCCCGGCCAGCACTCCCAGCACGCTGGAGAACAGCGTCAGCAGCAGACCGAAGAGCACCGAGATGCGCGTACCATAGAGGATCCGCGCCAGCACATCGCCGCCGTTGGCGTCGGTGCCAAGCCAGTTGCTGGCCGAGGGCGGTGATGGAAAGGGGACGGTGCTGGCAAAATTAATAGTCGTGGCGCCGAAGCGCACCGGCGGCCATAGCGCCCAGCCGTGGGTGGCCAGCTGGTGCTGTAGCCAGGGATCCTGATAGTCGGCGGCGGTGGCAAATGCGCCGCCAAAGGTTTGCTCGGTGTAGTTTTTTAACACCGGAACATACAGCTGGCCCCGGTACTGCACCAGCAGCGGGCGATCGTTGGCCAGCAGCTCGGCGCCGAGGCTGCAGAAGAAGAGAATTAAAAACAGCCACAGCGACCAGTAGCCGCGACGGTTGTGACGAAAGCGCGCCCAGCGGGCCTGATTAACGGGACTGAAGAAAGACATTAGCGGCCCTCAAAATCAATGCGCGGGTCGACCAGCGTATAGCTGATATCGCTGACGATATTCAGCAGCAGGCCAATCAGAGTGAAAATATAGAGCGTGCCGAACATCACCGGATAGTCGCGGGAGACCGTCGCTTCATAGCCCAGCAGACCCAGGCCGTTCAGCGAGAACATCACTTCGATCAGCAGCGAACCGGTAAAGAACATACTAATAAAGGTGGCCGGGAAGCCGGCGATCACCAGCAGCATGGCGTTGCGGAACACATGTCCCCAGAGGATCTGTTTCTCACCGACGCCTTTGGCGCGGGCGGTGACCACATACTGTTTGCGGATCTCGTCGAGGAAGCTGTTTTTGGTCAGCATGGTCAGGGCGGCAAAGCCGCCGATCACCGTCGCCAGCACCGGCAGGGTGATGTGCCACAGGTAGTCGAGGATTTTCTGATACCAGGGAAGGGTGTCGAAGTTCGGTGAGACCAAACCGCGCAGCGGGAAGAGGTCGAAATAGCTGCCGCCGGCAAAAATCACGATCAGCAGGATGGCGAACAGAAAGGCGGGGATCGCATAGCCAATAATAATCAGCGTACTGCTCCAGATATCAAAGCGGCTGCCGTTGCTGACCGCTTTGCGAATACCCAGCGGAATGGAAACCAGGTAGATAATCAGCGTACTCCACAGTCCGAGGCTCACCGAGACCGGCAGGCTGTCTTTAATCAGCTGCAGTACTGAGGCGCTGCGAAACAGGCTGTCGCCAAAATCAAAGCGCAGATAATCGCCCAGCATCTTCAGGTAACGCTCGTGCAGCGGCTTGTCAAAGCCGTAGCGGTGGGTGATCTCGGCGATGACTTCCGGATCAAGGCCCCGCCCACCGCGATAGTGCCCCTCGCTGATGTTCCCTGCGCCGGTGCGGGCATGGCTGGCGCCCATCCCGCCGTCGCCGGCACCCGGCATCCCGCCGTGCTGACCAAATTCGATGGCGGCGATGGCCTGATCGACCGGGCCGCCGGGTGCGATTTGCACAATAAAAAAGTTAATGGTGATGATGGCCCACAGGGTGGGGATCACTAACAGCAAACGGCGGATCAGGTAGCTGCCCATGGGATGTCCTTAACGTCTGTCCGCGGGGAGGGTGGCCGCTTTGTTCACGTCGTACCACCAGGTATCGAGCCCGGAGGAATAAATGGGGCGGGTCTCGGGGAAAGAGAACTTATTCCACCACGCGGTGCGGTCCTGCGCCATATACCACATCGGCAGCATGTAGTTATTCCAGGTGAGCACGCGGTCCAGCGCCCGACCGAGGGGGATCAGTTTCTGCTTATTGCCCTGCCACTGCAGGATCTGCGCAATCAGCTTATCCACTACCGGGCTTTGCACCCCCGGTGCGTTATAGCTGGAGTGAATATAGTCTGAGGCCCAGGAGATTTGCAGGTCGGTGCCGGGCCAGGGCATGGCACGCCACAGGCTCGGCATCATGTCGTAATCACGGCTGCGGCGACGGTTGCTGTACTGCGAGTTATCAACCTGACGAATATCCATGACGATCCCCAGGCGCTGCAGGTTGTGCTGAAACGGCAGCACCCAGCGGTCATTGCCACCGGCTGGCATCAGCAGTTCGAAGCGCAGCGGCTTGCCGGTGGCGGCGTTGACCCGGCGCTGGTTTTTTACCGTCCAACCCGTCGCATTGAGCAGGGCATCGGCTTTGAGTAAGTTGTCGCGGTCGAAGCCATCGCCGCGGGAGACCGGCGGCTGGTAAACCTGGCTGAAGACCTCCGGGGGCAGTTCGTTTTTCATCGGCGTCAGCAGGGCCAGCTCGGCGGCGTCGGGCAGGCTGCGGGCGGCATATTCGGTGTTCTGGAAATAGCTGTTGGCGCGCTGATAGGCGCTGTAAAACAGCGCCTTGTTCATCCATTCAAAATCGAACGCCAGGGTAATGGCCTCCCGCACCCGGCGATCGGCAAAAACCGGGCGCTGAATATTGAACGCCAGCCACTGGGTATCCTGCGCCGAGGTATTTGTATGCTCATCTTTAATAATGTAGCCGCGGCTGAAGTTGCGACCGACGTAGCGGGTAGCCCAGTTTTTGGCGACGGTCTCTTCCCGGCGATCGACGGCTCCCGCTTTAAAGGCTTCGAAAGCGACATTGTCGTCGAGATAATAGTCATAGCGCAGCGTATCGAAATTCCAGCGACCCCGGTTGACCGGCAGGTCGGCCGCCCAGTAGTCGGCGACGCGTGAATAAGTAATGTATTGCCCCATTCGCCAGGCGCTGATGCGGTATGGCCCGCTGGCCAGCGGCGGCTTCGACAGCGGGTCGCTGAGTTTGTGCTGGCGCCAGAACGACTCAGGCATCACCGGCAGGCTCAGCAGACTCAGCATGTTCTCTTTGCCGGGCTGGCCGAGGTCGATTCGTACGGTCAACGGGGCGATGGCCTTAACGGTGGTGCCTTTATAAAACAAACGGAACTGTGGCACCCCTTCGGTCATAAACTTGTTGAAGGTAAATGCAACGTCCCGGGCGGTGATTGGCGTGCCGTCATGGAAGCGGGCGTGCGGGTTGAGAGCGATCTCCATCCAGGAATAGTCCTCGGCATAGCGCGCCCGCTCGGCAATCAGCGGGTAGTAGCTGCCGGGCTCATCATCCGAGGTGGTGAACAGGGTATCGTAGAGCGCCTCAGTGCGCACGGCGGGATTGCCGCGCAGTGCGTAGCGGTTGAAGTTATCAAAGGTGCCGATCGCCGCCAGGGTGAGGGTGCCGCCTTTCGGCGCCTCAGGATTGACATAATCAAAATGGCTGAAGCTGGCGGCGTATTTGGGTTCACCGATAATCGCAAAGGCGACGCTTTCTTTTATTGTTTGCGCCTTAGCGCTAAGGCTAAACAGAGCAAGCAGAATTAAAAAGAGGCGCGCATACATAGGCGGCAGAATACCTTGTCACGGTCGGCCCCCATAGCCGACCTCTGTTCCCGCATCATATGTGAGACTTAGCGCGTTGTGAAATAATTCGCAGGTTCATCATGCGCGGCGACCAGCGCCTCCAGCGATAGCGGACGGCTTATCCAGTACCCTTGCAGGAAATTGACGCCCTGGGCACGAAGCCACTCCGCCTGTTCCTGGGTCTCCACTCCTTCAGCGACGGTCATTAATTTCAGCCGGCGGCTGAGGGTCAGTACCGCATCCAGCACCGGCGAGGTCACGGTTTCGGTGCCAATCGCCTGCACAAAGCCGCGATCGATCTTCAGATAATCGAAGTTATAGCGTTCGAGATAAATCAGCGCGCTATGCCCGGTACCAAAATCATCTATTGCGATTTCAAAACCCTGCTGGTGGAGCCAGGCGAAGTTAGCGATCGATTTTTCTTTATCAATCATGGCCCGCTCGGTCACCTCCAGCACCACGTGAAAATGGTCGGCGGGCAGCGCGGCGGCAAAGCGCAGCATATCGTCGCGGAAGTTGTCAGCCTGCAGATGGGCAGGGGAAATATTCAGCCCCAGCTTGACGCCGCGCGGCAGGATCCGTTTAAGCACTAGACCATCGCTGGCGATCAGCGCCAGCAGGTGATGGGTCAGCGGCACGATCATCTGCTGGGTTTCCGCCAGATTAATAAAGACGTCGGGCGGGATTTCACCCACCACCGGATGGCGCCAGCGCATGAGCACCTCCACGCCGCTGATACGCAGGGTCTGGGCATTCACGACCGGCTGATAGACGACGTAGAACTGGTTATTTTTGATCCCCAGCAGTATCGATTTTCGCGGATCGGATTTGATCGTCAGCACGTAATAACAGAGCAACCCCGCCAGCAGGCCGCACACTACCCCGAGCAACAGGGCAAACTGTGTATTTTCCGCCAGCCAGCTGTTGGCATACAGGTAGACCTTCAGCGGTAAACCGTCGATCTGTACCTGGCGGATCGGTTCGTTATGCAGGGTTTGCGGATCCACCAGCCGATTACTGAAGGTGGAGATGGCGGTATGGCCGATGGCCAGCGCAATACCGCTGAAATCATTTTGTCGTGCGGAATAGAGGATATACGGCGTGAGATTGGCGTTGATCGATACGAAAATGCCGCTGTTTGCATCATCGGGTTTGCTGACCCATAACGCCAGCGCTGCGCTTTTCGGCATCATCGGCGTACCCGGCAAAATCGCCATATCAACGGGTTTGCGAATATCGATCGCCGGGATAAGCTGAGTAAGGGGCGTATTCATGGCCCCTGTCGCCGAGGAGCAAAAGACGACGCCATTTTTAACCAGCAGAAACGCGCGAACGTTGGGGCTGAAAGCGGCATGGGAGGTGAGTCCGGAGTCGATATTCTCGCAGGGCTGATCCACCAGCGGCTGCAGGCCATCAATGGTCTCACGGAGATCGTGAAAATAGCTTTTAAGATAAGTGTCAACGTTGTTGATAATGGCGTCGAAACGCTCTGCCCGGTTATGGTAAATCACCATAAACTGAATGCAGCCGGCCAGCAGCGCGACGATAATCCCCACGCACAGGCTGGTTAACCAGATTTTACGCTGGGGTGAAAAGTAGCGAGTAAGCATAGCTATAGTCTTTCCGTGTTATTGAATCCCATCAACGGTTTGTCGGTCGTCGTTTTTCTCATTCCCACTTAAAAGACATAGCTTATTTTGCGGCGTTCAGAATCAGGTGGCAAAAAAAAACACTGCCGGGGCAGTGTTTTTTTATCCCGCCTCCAGCCAAGGGATAACCGGCGGCGGTAGAGGACAGTTTACGAGCGGCTCAGAACTCGACGCGCTTCGTTGTAGCGCTTTTTCCAGTACGGTTCATCCATGCTGGAGATGGTCACCCCGCTGCTGGTGGAGGCGTGAACGAACTGGTTGTTGCCGAGATAGATCCCGACGTGGCGGCCGGTAGAGCCGGCGCGGAACAGAACCAGATCGCCAGTACGCAGCTGGGTACGGGAAATCGATTTTCCGGTTTCCTGCTGTTCAGAGGTTGAACGCGGCAGTTCCAGACCAAATTGTTCGCGGAAGGTGCGCTGCACAAACGCTGAGCAGTCGATACCTTTACGGGTGCTGCCGCCGAGGCGGTAACGCACGCCTTTCCAGCTGGCATACTGATCCATTAAACGGGACTTCACGTCCAGGTTACGGACCATCGTTTCAAATTCATCCTGAGAGGCTTGCAGTGATGATAAATCGCCACTACCCACAGCATGCGTCTCAGAATGCATATTCCTGGCGGTACTTGTTGAACTACACGCGGAAAGCAGAACCGCTACTGCAATCGCGGGGGCTACCCGCAAGATGTATCTCAAAATCGGCTGAGATTTGACCATGCTGTTTATTTTCCCTTGTTGTCCTTAACGACAATGTCGTTATAAAAAATGCCAAACGTGTTAGAGCCTAAATACCCATCCGCAATGAGACAATTCCTTAAGCTTAAATTTGTGCAGTCACGCACAAATTTATTCATGCTCTGAATTAATGTTGCGGAAAAGGCAAAACGAGAACGAGATTACCCTATCAAACGCCGCATGGCGAGCGGTTTTGCGCGATTTCTTATAAGTATTTTGGTGACAAAAAGTGAATCATTGGGAAAGGACAAAATAGCGCCAGTATCGGGTAAAAAACAGACAATTCCTTCATTTGTCACGGGATTAATGTGACAAGAAGATGAACATCATGTTGAAAAAAAGCGCAATTGAAAAAGGGGACCCAAAAGGTCCCCTTATAGATAATGACGCCAGACGGCGACCACGACATTATTTGGCCGATATTCCGCCGGGCAGAGAGCGATCGAAAAGGGCGATCAATTTATCGCTCAGCGGTGTCATCAATACCCACGGCGCGCCAATCAGCACGGCGGTCAGGGAGCCGACGGCAATATCGCTGAACCAGTGAGCGCCAATCATGACGCGCGGGAAAGCAAAGACCACAAATATCACCAGCGCCACGGTTAGCGCGCGGCGGCCGAAATAGCGCCACATAAAGCTCGCGAAGATCAGCAGCATCATCCCATGATCGCCAGGGAAGCTGTCCTTGGAGGCGTCTTTGGTGGGGAAATTGACGACATCGCTGACGCGGGTGACATCGTGGAAAAACAGCGACGGGCTGGCGCGCTGTACCGGCATCAGGTGCTGCGCCAGCTGGTTAATGATCACCGCGGCCAGCAGCATCACCAGGCCCATGATGGCAATCTGGCGACGGCCTGCTGGCGGCGCTTTAAGCCAGTAGCGGAGCATCAGGCAGCCCATCGCCAGCAGCGAACAGGCGTCGAAGGCGCGATTGTTGATGATCGCCAGCAGCCAGGCATAGGCGTGGCTGACGCTGACGCCATGGTTAAAGAAATGGAAGATCGCGGAGTCGACCGGCGACCAGGCGCCGTGGTTGACCGGCAGATACCAGGAGCAAAATAGCGCCACACCCGCGATGTTAAGCAGCAGAATTAAAGGAATTCGGTTTTTCATCATAGCCATTGCGATTTTGTGACAGTCGGCGGCAACCTTAGCCGCCTCAACTTAAACGAAGCCTCAACAGTGAGGTCTGGAGCGCGTTCCAGTCGGCTTCGTTCGCCGAGATAAGCTCTATTCGGCTATCGGGTGGGGGGACGCTCAGAGTCTCGATATGCCAATCCTCGCCCTGGCGGTTGATCCTCACGGCCCCTTCGGCAATGCGCATCACGCCTTTGACGCGCGCCACGGGCGCCAGCCGTGCCCATTCGAGCAGGCCGATGGTCTCAAAGACCGTTTCCGCGTCGAATATCCAGCCGCAGGCCTGATAGCCCTGGCCGCTGTTGAGGTGGCGGCGCCAGCGCTGGTGCTCGGGCAGGCTGAGTGCGGCGAGACCGCTGGTCGGGCGAGAGTGGTGAACATGCTCCGCGCTCGCCGGCAACGGGGCGGTGTTGCGGCGCGGCTCATCGAGCAGGGCGAGGTCGATATTACCCTGGGTTGTCGACACCTTGCGACGATCGCCGCCCCAGCGCTGCCACCAGTCGGCCAACGCCTGGGCGCTTTCGGGCGTTTCCCGATCGTTTTTATTGGCCACAATGATGTCCGCCGCGGCCAGCTGATCGCGGAAATTGTCGTTATTGACGACTTTTTCATCCAGCAGCTGACGGGGATCGAGGATGCACACCGTAGCGCGTAGATCGATCCAGGGTTCATACACCGCTGCGGTGAGGATATCGAGGATCTGCTTCGGATGGCCAAGGCCGGTGGGTTCGATCAGCAGGCGATCGGGTTTACCCTGGCGCAGCAGGGTATTCAGCCCAACCTGCATCGGCAGGCCGTTAACGCAGCACATGCAGCCGCCGGGGATCTCTTTGAGCAGGGCGCCGCTGTCGGCCAGCAGCGCGCCGTCTATCCCGACTTCGCCAAACTCATTCACCAGTACGGCCCATTTTTCATCCGCAGGCTTCTGCGCCAGCAGATGAAGAATTGAGGTCGTCTTACCGCTGCCGAGAAAGCCGGTGATCAAATTGGTTCTGGTCACTCTTTTCTCCAGGATAAATGTAATGTTGTAACAGTTACGCCTATCCTGACGAAAAAAGGGGGAAAAGAGAAGTCCTGAGGCGGACAGAAGAAGATTCTGTCCGCATAAGCGCAAATATTGTTAAGAATTTAGCGCGCGGGCCACGGCCTCGCGGGCACCGTGCGTCGCCAGTTGCTGCCAGGCGGCGCGGATCCCGGCGACAAACTGCGCGTTGTGCGGCAGGTCGCGGCCAAATATTTCCTCCAGACCCAGTAGCGCATCGACGCGCTGCTGCTCATCGCTCTGCGCCACCCGCTGCTGGATCTTGTCGACCAGCGGATCGCGCACGTCGATCGTCTGACCCGCGTCGTCCGTACCACTGACGTAGCGCATCCAGCCGGCAACGCCGAGGGCCAGCAGCGGCCAGCGGCTGCCGCGCTCAAGATGTACGCGGATGCCGTCGAGCATGCGCTGGGGCAGTTTCTGGCTGCCGTCCATGGCGATTTGCCAGGTGCGGTGTTTGAGCGCCGGATTACTGAAGCGGTCGATGAGGCTGTCGGCATAGGCCTCGAGATCGACGCCGGTAATGGTCAGCGTCGGAGCCTGTTCGTCAAGCATCAGCTGGCGAGCGGCGCGGCGGAAAACGTTATCCTGCATGCAGTCGCTGACGTGCGCATGACCTGCCAGATAGCCAAGCCAGGCGAGAAAAGAGTGGCTGCCGTTGAGCATCCGCAGCTTCATTTGCTCCCAGGGCAGCACGTCGTCGGTCATCTGCACGCCGGCTGTCTCCCAGGCCGGTCGTCCGGCGACGAAGTGGTCTTCGACCACCCACTGAATGAAGGGTTCGCAGCTGATGGCGCAGGGATCGTCGACCCCCAGCACGGCGGCGATTTCCGCCAGCGACTCGGCGGTGGCCGCAGGAACAATGCGATCCACCATGGTGCCCGGGAAGCTGACGTTATTGGCGATCCAGTTCGCCAGCGCCGGGCTGCGTTTTTCCGCCATACCGAGGACGGCATTTTTCACCACGTGGCCGTTGTCGGGAATGTTATCGCAGGAGAGCACGGTAAAGGGCGGCAGGCCCCGGTCCCGGCGGCGGGCCAGCGCTTCCACTAAAATACCGGGAGCCGACTGCGGCAGCGTCGGATTCTCCAGATCGTGAACGATGCGCGGATGCGTCGGATCCAGTTTGCCGGTCGCCGGATCGATGCAATAGCCTTTTTCGGTGATGGTCAGCGAGACAATCGCCACCTGCGGCTCGCAAAATTTTTCGATAATTGCCGCCAGCGAATCGAGCCTGGCGTTCAGGCATTCGTGCACCGCGCCGATCACGATGGGCTGGTTACCGTCGGCGCCTTTTTCCAGCACGGTAAACAGGTGGTCCTGTTCGCGAAGCTGGCTCATCAGCGTATCGCCGCTGAACAGACTGATTTCGCAGATCCCCCAGTCGCCGCCGACGTTATTCAGCACGCGATCGGTCAGCAGCGCCTGGTGCGCGCGATGAAACGCGCCAAAGCCGAAATGGACAATACGCGAGCGGAGCTGGCTGCGATCGTACTGAGGACGTTGCACGTTTTCCGGTAGCGTAGCGGTTGCAATTGTTGTCATTCTTTACACACCTGTTTAACTGCTTATTAACAATGCCAGTCTAAAGTTATATGACAGGAAATTAAATTGGTAAGCCGAAATTATCCGCTGACTGTGAGCTGGATCAATCAATGCGCCGGCACTGTTTGCAGCCTGAGGAGAAACATGTATGGTAGTCGTCATGAGTGTCGCCATTATTGGTATAACAACTTTTGTGAGGGCATAGCGATGGAACAAACCTGGCGGTGGTATGGGCCGAACGATCCGGTATCGCTTGATGATGTACGGCAGGCAGGGGCGACCGGCGTCGTGACTGCGCTGCACCATATTGCAAACGGTCAGGTCTGGCCGGTAGAGGAGATTAAAGCGCGTCAGGCGCTGTTAGCGGCAAAAGGGCTGACCTGGTCGGTCGTCGAAAGCATTCCGGTGCATGAGGATATTAAAACCCACAGCGGGGAGTATGCGACCTGGATTGCCAACTATCAGCAGAGCATCCGCAACCTCGCGGCCTGCGGCATCGATACCGTATGCTACAACTTTATGCCGATCCTCGACTGGACGCGCACCGATCTGGAATATGAGCTGCCGGACGGTTCCCGGGCGCTGCGTTTCGATCAGATCGCCTTCGCCGCCTTTGAACTGCATATCCTCAAACGCCCGGGCGCGGAAGGAGATTACAGCGAAGAAGAGCAGCGTCAGGCTGAGGTTTATTTCAAGGCGATGAGCGAAGCGGACATCGAGAAACTGACCCGCAATATCATCGCCGGCCTGCCGGGAGCGGAAGAGGGTTACACTCTTGACCAGTTCCGCGCGCGCCTGGCGGAATATGACCACATTGATAAAGCGCAGCTGCGCGAGAATATGGCCTACTTCCTGCGGGCTATCGTGCCGGTGTGCGAAGAGGTAGGCATCCGCCTGGCGGTGCATCCGGACGATCCGCCGCGGCCGATCCTTGGCCTGCCGCGTATCGTGTCGACCATCGAAGATATGCAGTGGCTGAAAGAGACAGTGGACAGCATCAATAATGGCTTCACCATGTGTACGGGATCGTATGGCGTCCGCGCCGATAACGATCTGGTGAAGATGGTGGAGACCTTTGGCGATCGCATCCATTTTACCCATCTACGCTCTACCTGCCGTGAAGCGAACCCGAAAACCTTCCACGAGGCGGCGCACCTTAGCGGCGACGTCAATATGGTGGCGGTGGTGGATGCGATCCTGCGTGAAGAGCAGCGGCGTAAACAGGCTGGCGATCTGCGCCCGATCCCATTCCGTCCGGATCATGGTCATCAGATGCTTGACGATCTGCGCAAGAAAACCAACCCAGGCTATTCGGCGATTGGCCGTCTCAAGGGGATGGCGGAAGTGCGTGGCGTCGAGCTGGCGCTGAAAATGACCAAATACCCTGAACTGCTGTAATCGCGGTAACAGGGATAATAAAAGGGACAGCCAGCGGCTGTCCCTTTTTACTGTCGGGGCGTCAGCCTGGTCGGGTAAGTGAAGCGCCACCCGACAAAATAACGGCGCAATGGGGTAGATACGGTGATCGGTTTGCAACAGTGTCGACCCTGGAAAAACCTGTGTTCTCTGTTATTTCCGGGCAGATTGCGCTCCCGATATTTCTTCTGCGTTATGTCACTCATGGTGCAGGGAGCGCACAGGGGGCGGCCAGTCGCCGCCGCCCCCTGTACCCCCTGGCTCCGGCCAGCAAAATCGCCACTTCGTGGTGCCTTCGACTTATCCCTGCAGGCTTCGGGTCGGGCCGAGGCAGCGTCCGTGCAAAACACGGCCCTCAGCCCGCATCCATGCGGGCTGCCCCGGCCTTCCGGGAACGTCTCAGCGATTTTGAGGCCGCCAGCACCGGCAGTTTCAGCAAGAATAGTGAATAACTTAACGACAGGGTGCCCGGATCGTAGGCCGGATAAGGCGTCAGCCGCCATCCGGCACAAATACGGGAACCGTGTTGAATGAATATTACCCGGCACCGGGGCATACCGTCGCCAAATAAAAGGGACAGCCAGCGGCTGTCCCTTTTTACTGTCGGGGCGTCAGCCTGGTCGGGTAAGTGAAGCGCCACCCGACAAAATAACGGCGCAATGGGGTAGATACTATGATCGGTTTGCAACAGTGTCGACCCTGGAAAAACCTGTGTTCTCTGTTATTTCCGGGCAGATTGCGCTCCCGATATTTCTTCTGCGTTATGTTACTCATGGTGCAGGGAGCGCACAGGGGGCGGCCAGTCGCCGCCGCCCCCTGTACCCCCGGGCTCCGGCCAGCAAAATCGCCACTTCGTGGTACCTTCGACTTATCCCTGCAGGCTTCGGGTCGGGCCGAGGCAGCGTCCGTGCAAAACACGGCCCTCAGCCCGCATCCATGCGGGCTGCCCCGGCCTTCCGGGAACGTCTCAGCGATGTTGAGGCCGCCAGCACCGGCAGTTTCAGCAAGAATAGTGAATAAATTAACGACAGGTCGTACGTAGGCCGGATAAGGCGTCAGCCGCCATCCGGCACAAATACGGGAACCGTGTTGAATGAATATTACCCGGCACCGGGGCATATCGTCGCCAAATAAAAAGGACAGCCAGCGGCTGTCCTTTTTTACTGTCGGGGCGTCACAGAGGATTAATCCGCGCGGCCCATATAGCGGCACTCTTCGATATGAATGCGGATTTTCTCACCGGTGGTCAGGTATTCCGGCACCTGAATTACCAGGCCGGTGCTCATGGTGGCTGGCTTGGTGCGGGAGCTGGCGGATGCCCCTTTAATACCCGGCGCGGTTTCGATAATTTCCAGGTCAACGGTCTGCGGCAGCTCCAGGGCCAGCAGCTGGCCGTCCCAGGTCAGCACCTGCATATCCGGCATCCCGCCTTCCGGAATAAACTGCAGCTCTTCTTCGATCTGCTCTTTGGTAAAGGTGTAAGGGGTATAGTCTTCTTTATCCATGAACACGTATTCGTTGCCATCGACATAGGAGAAGTCAACGAAACGGCGGGTCAGGGTCACGGTATCGACGATATCGTCACCTTTGAAGCGCTCTTCCACTTTCAGGCCGGTACGCACATCGGAGAAGCGCATTTTATACAGTGTCGCAGCACCACGGGCGCTGGGTGACTGAATATCGATATTTTTCACAATCAGCAGCTTGCCGTTGTAATTCAGCACCATACCTTTTTTAATTTCATTCGCTCTTGGCATTGCAGTAATCCTGTCACTTAACGAGTCAAAAATATCGCGTAAAACTACTCGCGCCCGCGCCTTCAGGCAAGCGGAATTCGCGAGTTTTGCTATCTTCTGGCAAAACGTTTAGGCTGTGGCACAAAATGAGCGTTTGGGAGCTGGGTTGTGGAATGTCGTACCGATTGTGGCGCATGTTGCATCGCTCCCTCTATATCATCGCCAATACCCGGCATGCCGCAGGGCAAGCCCGCCAATACCCGCTGTATTCAGCTTTCCGAGCACAACTTGTGCCTGATTTTCGGCTCCCCTCTGCGCCCGAAGGTGTGCGCCAGCCTGCAGCCCTCGCCCGAGATGTGCTTCACCCACCGCGATGACGCCATCACCTGGCTGCTGGATCTTGAGCTGGCCACCGCGCCCTGAGCTTAAAGCAGCAGATGAGACAGGTTTTTGATATGGGCGCTGAGGCCGTCGAGTAGCGCCTGTACGCGCAGGGGGAGAATGTCCCGCCGCTGGAAGATAAGCCAGGCCTGCAGGTCGATACAGCGCTCCTTTTTCAGACAGGGAACCAGCTGTCCCGCCGCCAGCTCGGTGGCGAGTGAATAGTAGGGCGCATAGACGATCCCCATCCCCAGCTTCGCCAGCTCCACCGCCGGTAGCGTGTTATCGCAAACGAATCCCCCCTTTACCGTGAGATTAAGCGGTTCGCCGTTTTTGCTTTTGAAGGTCCAGACATTGTCGCTGCCGCCCAGCATGCGCAGGGTAATGCACTCATGATCCACCAGCGCCTCCGGCTCGGCGATAGGATGTTGCGCCAGATAGTCCGGAGAGGCGAAGACGCCGGTGCGAAAGCGGGTAAAGGGGCGGGCGATGAGATTTTCATTCTGCGGCTTAAAGGGGCTTATCAGCAGATCGCAGTCGCTATTGAAGATGGCGCCGTATTTCTGTTCCCGCTCGCTGGCGTTGCGGGTGACCAGATTGATCTGCAGCTCCGGCAGGGTTTTCCTCAGCGCCGGCAGAATATAGCGCCCGAGAAATTGATGGATACCGATGGGCGCCCCAAGGGTGACCACGCCCTGCAGCGTGTTCTTATAACGGTCGGCGAGGTTGATAAGCTGTTCATGTTGTTCGAGAACCGCGCGACTGGCGTGAATAAACTGCTCGCCGAACTCGGTGCGCACCAGCTCTCTGGCGGTGCGCAGGAATATGGCCAAACCGACTTTCCGCTCCACGCTGGTCAGCGTCCGCGAAACGTTAGACTGGGGCATATTCAGGCGCTGGGCCGCCCGGCTCACGCTGGCGGTTTCGGCGATAGCGCAGATGATCCTCAGCTCATCCATTTTAAAGTCTTTCAACATCTTATCGCTGCCTGATATCTGTAATATATCAAAAATGATATACCAGTTTGGCGGAATTGCCATGTGATTTATTGATCCGCTAAACGTATGATGGCCTTTGCGTTGAACAGTCCGTTATTTAAGGAAAATTGTGCGTTTTATCGCTTCTTTTGTGGTCCTCGACGTCATTAAAAATAACGATCTTCCCGCTGGCTTACTGAGTGTATATGCACCATGCTGCTTAATTATTTTGCTTTGTTTGTATTAATACTGGTTTTTCTCATATTATTTTATGGAGTGATTATTATCCACGATATTCCCTATCATATCGCGCAAAAACGGCAGCACCCCCATCAGGACGCGATTCATGTGGCGGGCTGGATAAGCCTGTTTACCCTGCATGCTATCTGGCCTTTTCTGTGGATCTGGGCCACCTTGTACCGCCCTGACCGCGGGTGGGGGATGGCTTCGCAGACCGAGGATAGTCTGCAACGCAAGGAACTGGAGCAACGTATCGCATTACTCGAAGCGGCGTTAAAAAACAGCCAGCAGGCGTCAGCGGGGAATAAAGATAAATAATATGGATCTGTTAATTATCCTTTGCTATGTCGCCATCGCCTGGGGCGTTTTTAAGATATTTCGCATTCCAGTAAATAAATGGACAATACCCACTGCCATATTAGGCGGAATAGTGGTCGTAGGCGCGTTAATATTAACGATGAACTATAACCATCCCTATACGCTGCGGGCGCAAAAAATTGTTGTTTCTATTCCGATGGTGCCTCAGGTCTCAGGCGAGGTGGTTGAGGTCACTAGTAAAACCAATGTGTTAATGAAGAAGGGCGAACTGCTGTTCCGCATCGATGACACCCGCTACCGCGCGCGGCTGAACAAGCTGAAAGCCGATCTGGCGGCCGGGGAGGCGACGCTGCGGGCGAAGCAGGCGACTATCGACGATGCCAGCGCCAGAGTGCAGCAGGCGCTGGCCGAGTACGATCGTGTTACCCGTGACTACCAGCGTTATGCCCAGGGAGCGGCCATGCCGGTCAATCCTTTCTCGGAACAGGATGTGACTCACGCCAGGCAGCAGGTGCAGATCCAGACGGCGGTATTGCAGGCGGCGAAAGCGCAATTACAAAACGCCAGAGAGCAGGTGTCTGGCCGCTATAACGGGCTTGATGCCAACATTGCCAGTCTGAAATCGCAGATCCTCGAGGCGGAGTATAATCTGGCGCAAACTGTGGTTCGTGCGCCGAGCGATGGCTACGTTACCCAGCTATTGGCGCGGCCGGGGATGACCGCGGTACGTCTGCCCTTCAAGCCGGTGCTGGTGTTTATTCCCCAGCAAAAGCGCCTGGTGGTGGCGGTATTCCGCCAGAACTCGGTTCTGCGTCTGACGGCCGGGGATAGCGCGGAGGTGGTGTTTAATGGTCTGCCGGGCAGCGTCTATAGCGGTAAGGTATCGCGGGTGCTGCCGGCGATCCCGGATGGCAGCTATCTGGCCAGCGGTGCGCTGCAGGGGCTGAGCGCCGGGGCAGGAAAAGAGGGCATCTATGTGCTGATCGACCTCGATCCCCACCCGGAAGTGGAACATTTACCGGACGGGGTCAGTGCGCAGGCGGCGGTTTATACCGATTATTTTGCCCATGTGTCGATTATGCGCAAAGTCCTGCTACGAATGACCAGCTGGCTGCATTACCTCTATCTGGATCATTAATCAGGATGGCCCGGTCGAGGCCGGGCCGTCTTGCCTACACGTCCCTGATCCGCCACAGGCAGACCTGAGCGGTGATACCCATGACCAGCGCTATCCAGAACACCGCGTGATAGCTCCAGATCTCCGCTACTACCCCCGCCAGTGAACCGGCGATGATCCAGCCGACGCGGGTGGTATTGGTGTAGAGGGTAGTGGCCGCGCCCGCTTGCCCCGGCATCAGATCCTGGAAATAGAGCATGCCGATCCCGGCGAGGATCCCGATATAGACGGCGTTCAGCACCTGCATCGCCAGCAGCAGCGCCGGCGTATGCACCGTCAACATGCCCACGTAAAACAACACACCGGCCACTGCCGAAAGGCGCATCAGAAAGCGTTTACCAAAGCGCCGGGCATAATAACCGGCAATCAGCATGGTAGGAATTTCCAGTCCGGCCGCGGTGCCCATCATCAGCCCGGCCAGCTTCTCCGGCAGATGCAGCTCATTAATGATAAACAGCGGCATATTAATGATGTACAGGCTGTTGGTGCCCCACATCAGCGTGCAGATGCTAAACAGCAGCAGCGCATCGCGGCGGTGCGTGCGCGGGGCTTCCAGCCGGCCCGTCGCCACCGCCGCCGCTTTATGCATGCTGGGTAAGAACAGCCAGACCATGATCCCGCAGACGATAAACGCCGCCGCAGCGCTGAGATACATTGCGGTAAAACCAAACCCCATCGCCAGGGCGTAGGCCAGCGGGGGACCAATCACCCATGCCAGGGAGACCTGGGCGCGCAAAATGGAGCTGAACATCACCGCTTCGCGACCGGTCTTGTCGGCGTGCTCGCGCGCGAGGGCGAACATCTGCGGGTTGGCGGTCGAGCCAAAGCTACTGAGGAAGACGCCGATAAACAGCAAAATGAAGTAGTTCCGGTTCCAGGCAAACAGCAGGCAGGCCAGCACCCCCAGCAGGCAGCAGACGACAATCAGCTGTTTGCGATCGCCCCGGCGGTCGGAGCGGCCAGCGAGGAACTGGCTGACCAGAATGCCAATGACGGCGCTACCAGTAAAAAAGAAGCCGACCATCGCCGGGCGGACGTGCACTTCGTTGGTCAAAAAGAGGCTCAGGGTTGGGGTTTGCAACGCCCCGGCAATGCCTGTCAGAAAGGCGACGATCAAGAATGCTGAAGAGGTTACATCGAACCCGCGTCGGGGAAGAGCGGCGCTACGGTTTTGCATGTTCGGTTTTCTGTAGTTTCAGGAGACGGCGCGGAGTTTACGCCTGCTGGCAGAAAATAAACAGTAGTATGGCACGAATAATTAAAAAGGCGTTTCAAAATATAAGGTTCAGCAAAAAGCTGACGTTTGCGGTGGTCGATAGCAAAGGCTTCAGCAAAAGTGTGCAGTACCTCTAAGTTCTGCAATCAAGTCGCTGACGTACCTTGCGCGTTGAGCAAGAAAGGTACAAAATTCTTGAAACGTTTCAGCGTCATTCGACAATCCGTTCCCCGTCAGATGGCGCCTTTTTTCTCAAGTTGGCTGAAACGATTCAATTCAGCAGGAGAGGAGAACCATGTTCCAGTTATCTGTGCAGGATATTCATCCCGGCCAGCAGGCCGGTAATAAAGAAGAGGCCATCCGGCAGGTCGCCGCCGCGCTGGTCAGCGCCGGCAACGTGGCTGATGGCTACGTGAACGGTATGCTGGCTCGCGAGCAGCAGACCTCGACCTTCCTCGGCAACGGGATTGCGATCCCGCACGGCACGACGGACACCCGTGACCAGGTGCTGAAGACCGGCGTCCAGGTATTTCAGTTCCCGCAGGGCGTCACCTGGGGCGAAGGGCAGACCGCCTATGTGGCGATCGGGATTGCCGCCAGCTCAGATGAACACCTTGGCCTGCTGCGTCAGCTGACCCATGTGCTAAGCGATGACGCGGTAGCCGCGCAGCTGCAGTCCGCCACCACCGCGGAAGAGCTGCGTGCGCTGCTGATGGGGGAAAAACAGAGCGAAGCGCTGAAGCTGGACAACGAGACCCTCAGCCTCGACGTGGCGGCCAGCGATCTGCTGACCCTGCAGGCGCTGAACGCGGCGCGACTGAAAGAAGTGGGTGCCGCTGACACGGCATTCGTAAGCCACGCTATCAACGATACGCCGCTGAACCTCGGTCAGGGCGTCTGGCTGAACGACAGTGCGGAAGGCAATCTGCGCAGCGCCGTGGCAGTCAGCCGCGCGGCTAATGCCTTTACCCGCGACGACCAGCCGGTTTCCCTGCTGGTCACGGTGGCGATGGCCGATGAGCAGCCGACTGCGGTGCTGAACCGCCTGAGCAAGCTGCTGCTGGACAAGAAAGCTGACCGTTTGCTGAAAGCCGACGCCGCCACCGTGCTGGCGCTGCTGACCAGCGACGATGCCATTGCGGAAGACGTGCTGAGCGCCGAATTCGTGGTGCGCAATGAGCACGGCTTGCATGCCCGACCGGGCACCATGCTGGTCAATACGATTAAACAATTCTCCAGCGACATCACCGTCACCAACCTCGACGGTTCCGGCAAGCCGGCCAACGGTCGCAGCCTGATGAAGGTCGTGGCGCTGGGTGTGAAAAAAGGTCACCGTCTGCGTTTCACCGCGCAGGGTGAGGATGCGCAACAAGCGCTGGATGCGATTGGCGAAGCGATCGCCGCAGGCCTTGGGGAGGGCGCATAAATGAGCAGACGTGTAGCAACGATTACGTTAAACCCGGCGTACGATCTGGTGGGGTTCACCCCGGAGATTGAACGCGGTGAAGTGAACCTGGTGCGCACCACCGGCCTGCATGCCGCCGGGAAAGGCATCAACGTGGCGAAAGTGCTGAAAGATCTCGGCATTGATGTCACCGTCGGCGGCTTCCTGGGCAAAGACAACCAGGATGGCTTTCAGCAGCTGTTCAGCGAGCTGGGGATCGCCAACCGTTTCCAGGTGGTGCAGGGTCGGACCCGTATCAACGTTAAGCTGACGGAAAAAGATGGCGAAGTGACGGATTTCAACTTCTCCGGCTTTGAAGTCACCCCGGGCGACTGGGAACGCTTCGTCAACGACTCCCTGAGCTGGCTCGGGCAGTTCGATATGGTCTGCGTCAGCGGCAGCCTGCCGTCCGGCGTCAGCCCGGAGGCCTTCACCGACTGGATGACCCGTCTGCGCAGCCAGTGCCCATGCATTATTTTCGACAGCAGCCGCGAAGCGCTGGTTGCCGGACTGAAAGCGGCGCCATGGCTGGTGAAACCGAACCGTCGCGAGCTGGAGATCTGGGCCGGGCGTAAGCTGCCGGAGATGAAAGATGTTATCGAAGCCGCCCATGCGCTGCGCGAGCAGGGTATCGCCCACGTGGTGATTTCCCTGGGTGAAGAGGGCGCGCTGTGGGTGAACGCCTCCGGTGAGTGGATTGCCAAACCGCCTTCAGTGGAAGTGGTCAGCACCGTCGGCGCCGGCGATTCGATGGTTGGCGGCCTGATTTACGGCCTGCTGATGCGTGAATCCAGCGAGCATACCCTGCGCCTGGCGACTGCCGTCGCTGCCCTGGCCGTCAGCCAGAGCAACGTGGGTATTACCGACCGTACCCAGTTGGCCGCGATGATGGCGCGCGTCGACTTACAACCCTTTAATTGACAGCAGGAGAGGCATAATGAAAACGCTGCTGATTATTGATGCCGGACTCGGACAGGCGCGCGCCTATATGGCGAAAACCCTGCTGGGAGCGGCAGCGCCTAAAGCGCACCTTGAACTGATTGATAACCCGAACGACGCCGAACTGGTGATTGTGCTGGGCGCGGCGCTGCCCACCGACAGCGCGCTGAACGGCAAACAGGTCTACCTTGGCGATATTAATCGCGCCGTGGCGCACCCGGAGCTGTTCCTCAGCGAAGCCAAAGGTCACGCAACGCCGTACGCGGCCCCGGCGGCTACCGGCGGACCGAAACGTATTGTCGCGGTCACGGCCTGCCCGACCGGCGTTGCTCATACCTTTATGGCGGCAGAAGCCATCGAAACCGAAGCCAAAAAACGCGGCTGGTGGGTGAAGGTGGAAACCCGCGGCTCCGTCGGGGCTGGCAATGCCATCACCCCGGAAGAGGTGGCCGAGGCGGATCTGGTGATCGTCGCTGCCGATATCGAGGTGGACCTGGCGAAATTCGCCGGTAAGCCAATGTATCGCACCACCACCGGTCTGGCGCTGAAGAAAACCGCCCAGGAGCTGGATAAAGCGGTGGCCGAAGCCAAACCGTACCAGCCGTCCGGTAAACCTCAGGCTGCTGGCGAAGGGAAAAAAGAGTCGGCGGGCGCCTACCGCCACCTGTTGACCGGCGTCTCCTACATGCTGCCGATGGTGGTGGCCGGGGGCCTGTGTATTGCGCTCTCCTTTGCCTTCGGGATCAAAGCGTTTGAAGTGAAAGACACCCTGGCGGCGGCGCTGATGCAGATCGGCGGCGGCTCGGCCTTCGCGCTGATGGTACCGGTGCTGGCAGGCTTTATCGCCTTCTCCATTGCCGACCGTCCGGGCCTGACCCCGGGTCTTATCGGCGGTATGCTGGCGGTCAGCGGCGGCTCCGGCTTTATTGGCGGGATCATTGCTGGTTTCCTTGCCGGTTACGTGGCGAAAGCCATCAGCACGAAGCTGAAACTGCCGCAGAGTATGGAAGCGTTGAAGCCAATCCTGATCATTCCGCTGGTCTCCAGCCTGATCGTGGGTCTGGCGATGATCTACCTGATCGGTAAACCGGTAGCCGGTATTCTCGCCTGGCTGACCCACTGGCTGCAAACCATGGGCACCGCGAACGCGGTTCTGCTGGGCGCAATCCTCGGCGCGATGATGTGTACCGACATGGGCGGGCCAGTGAATAAAGCGGCTTATGCCTTTGGCGTGGGCCTGCTGAGTACCCAGACCTACGCGCCGATGGCGGCGATCATGGCGGCCGGTATGGTGCCTCCGCTGGCGATGGGTATCGCGACGCTGGTTGCCCGCAATAAGTTCGACAAAGGGCAGCGTGAAGGGGGGAAAGCCGCGCTGGTTCTCGGCCTGTGCTTTATCTCTGAAGGGGCGATTCCTTTTGCCGCCCGTGACCCGATGCGCGTGCTGCCTTGCTGCATCGTCGGCGGCGCGGTAACCGGCGCTATCTCGATGGCGATTGGCGCAAAACTGATGGCGCCGCACGGCGGTCTGTTTGTCCTGCTGATCCCGGGAGCGATTACGCCGGTGCTGGGCTACCTGCTGGCGATTGTTGCCGGGACGCTGGTGGCGGGCCTCTCCTACGCGGTGCTGAAACGCCCGGAAGCGCAGGTAGTGGACGTCGAAAAAGCGGCATAATCTTACCGTAATAAAAAAGGGCCGATTGTTCGGCCCTTTTTTTGTCTCTGTTTTACGCCACTTCGGCGATCTGCTGTGCCCGCAGCCAGGCAATCTCTTCCGCCCAGATATCCGGGTTGATGGTTTCCAGAATCAGTGGAATGCCGTCGAAGCGGCTGTCCTGCATGATCCAGCGGAAGCAGTCGTGGCCAATGTTGCCTTCGCCAAGGCTATGGTGACGGTCAACGCGGCTGCCAAACGTACTCTTGGCATCATTCAGGTGCATGCCGCGCAGATACTGGAAGCCGACGATACGCTCGAAGTCGGCAAAGGTCTTCTCGCAGGCTTCGGCGCTGCGCAGGTCATAGCCGGCAGCGAACGCGTGGCAGGTATCGATGCAGACGCCGACGCGGGATTTATCTTCCACGCCGTCGATAATCGCCGCGAGGTGCTCGAACTTAAAGCCGAGGTTGCTGCCCTGGCCGGCGGTGTTTTCGATCACCGCGGTGACGCCTTCGGTCTTCGCCAGCGCGATATTGATCGATTCGGCGATGCGCGCCAGGCACGCCTCCTCCGGGATCTGCTGCAGATGACTGCCGGGGTGGAAGTTGAGCAGCGTCAGCCCCAGCTGCTGGCAGCGGGTCATCTCATCAATGAAGGCATCACGGGATTTTTCCAGCGCCTCTTCCACCGGATGGCCGAGGTTAATCAGGTAGCTGTCGTGCGGCAGGATCTGCCCGGGGCCAAAGTGATACTTTTCGCAGGCGGCTTTGAATTCGGCGATGGTTTCGTCGTTGAGCGGCGCGGCGCGCCACTGGCGCTGGTTTTTGGTGAAGAGGGCGAAGGCGGTTGCTTCGATTTCGGCGGCGCGAATGGCGGCATTGGCCAGTCCACCTGAGGCGCTCACGTGCGCTCCTACGTATTTCATAAAAAAACTCCAGTTAAAGCCGCTGGGGGGTGGGTAATGATAGCGGCTTAACTGGAGAAAGATGTAGTGCTTTATGCCATCAGGCTGTGGATAGCGACGTTAATGACCCCGCCGCCGACAATCAACCAGACGAACAGCATCAGCGCCATCAGCAGCGGTTTCGCCCCGGCTTTTTTCAGCGCGCTGACGTGAGTGGTGACCCCGAGGGCGGCCATTGCCATCGCCAGCAGAACGGTATCCAGCGTCACCAGCATATCCACCACGGCTTTCGGCAGCAGATGGAAGGAGTTAAACACCGCCACCAGGATGAACATAATCGCGAACCACGGAATGGTGATTTTGCTTTTCTCGCCGTTGCCTGCCGGGGTCAGCTGTTTAACACGCGCCGCCAGGAACAGCAGGAACGGAGCCAGCATCATGACGCGCAGCATTTTGGCGATAACCGCCGCGTTCTCGGCGTCCGGGCTGACCGCATGGCCGGCGGCAACCACCTGCGCCACTTCATGCATGGTGGAACCCATATAGATCCCGTAGGTCTCCGGAGTAAACCAGTGCGCCAGCAGCGGGTACATCGCCGGGTAGAGGAAGATGGCGATGGTACCGAAGATAACCACCGTGGCGACGGCGACCGTCACTTTACTGGCTTCGGCTTTGACCACCGGCTCGGTGGCGAGCACAGCCGCCGCGCCGCAGATGCTGCTGCCGGCGCCGATCAGCCAGCTGGTGTGTTTGTCGAGACCAAACACTTTCTGGCCAAGGAAGCAGGCGATGAAAAAGGTACTGGAGAGCGTCAGAACGTCAATCAAAATACCGCTCACGCCGACGTCGGCAATCTGGGCGAACGTCAGGCGGAAGCCGTAGAGGATGATCCCCAGGCGCAGCAGGTGCTGCTTGGCGAAGATCACCCCGCCGTCGCAGGGCTGCCAGATTTTCGGGTAGACCGTGTTGCCGACGACCATTCCGAACAGGATAGCGAGGGTCAGGGCGCTAAAGCCTGCGCCGGCGATGGCCGGGAAACTCCCGGCCCACAGGGCGGCGCCGGTCAGCGCGGCGGTCAGCGCCAGGCCTGGGACAAAATGCCACAGGGAACGATGTTTGGTGGGTAAAGTGAGTGCTGTCATAACCTTCTCCTTTGTCTGCCTAAAGGTTACGCCGCGCGCGGTTAAATATAAAATTGATTATATGTTTATAATCAATCGTAATAAGTGGTTAAGGACCGCATCGTCGCTGACAAGGGGGCAGGGGAGCGATGCGGCGAAAGCGGGGCGGTTTCCCGGCAAGACGATGATTTTGTGACATAAGCGGATTTTCCTTCCTTCAGCCGCCTCGATTTGTGTCACCATAGTAAGGAAGGTTATTCAGGTTGGATTACTAAACGGGTGGGTTATGCATATTACGCTGCGGCAGTTGGAAGTGTTCGCCGAAGTCCATAAGAGTGGGTCAACCACTCAGGCGTCACAGATGCTGGCGCTTTCGCAATCTGCGGTCAGCGCCGCGCTGACCGATCTGGAAGGGCAGCTCGGCGTGCAGCTGTTTGACCGCGTCGGTAAACGACTGGTGGTGAATGAGCACGGACGGCTGCTGTACCCGCGTGCGCTGGCGCTACTGGAGCGGGCGCTGGAGATCGAACAGCTGTTTCGCGGCGATAACGGGGCGATCCGGGTCTACGCCAGCAGCACCATCGGCAACTATATTATGCCGGAGATCATCGCCCGTTATCGCCATGACTTCCCGGAACTGCCGGTGGAATTGAGCGTCGGCAACAGCCTGGATGTGATCAACGCCGTCGCCGACCTGCGGGTGGATTTCGGTCTGATTGAGGGGCCGTGCCATGCCGCCGACATCATTGCCGAGCCGTGGCTGGAAGATGAGCTGGTGGTGTTTGCTGCGCCTGATTCGCCGCTGCTGGCGGGGGAGGTGACCCTGCAGCAACTGGCTGAGGCGCCGTGGATCCTGCGCGAGCATGGGTCCGGTACCCGGGAGATTGTCGATTATGTACTGCTGTCGCATCTGCCGGCGTTTCATATGGGCATGGAGCTGGGCAATTCGGAGGCGATCAAGCACGCCGTCCGGCATGGCCTGGGCATCAGCTGTTTATCGCGCCGGGTGATTGCCGAACAGCTGGCCTCGGGCACGCTGGCGGAGCTGAAAGTGCCATTGCCCCGGCTGACGCGCACGCTGTGGCGGATCCATCATCGGCAGAAGCATATTTCCAAAGCATTACAACGTTTTCTGCAATATTGCCAGGTGTAGCACCCGGTTTTTACGCCTCATAACGGGGGGAATTCGCTGGCAATTCCGCAGGTTAGTGCTTTACTAATAATTTGCGGGCGATCATGAAGCTCTCTTATAACTTTGCATTTGTACCGGATGGAACCCCGATCGTCTGCTACAATCGCGCCTCATTTTTTGGATGGATAGCATTATCACATGGTTTCGGAAACTAAAACCACAGAAGCGCCCACGCTACGTCGTGAACTGAAGGCGCGCCACTTGACCATGATCGCCATTGGCGGTTCCATCGGTACGGGTCTTTTTGTTGCCTCTGGCGCAACCATTTCGCAAGCAGGTCCCGGCGGGGCGCTGCTGTCTTATATTCTGATCGGTTTGATGGTCTATTTCCTGATGACCAGCCTGGGCGAGCTGGCGGCGTTTATGCCGGTGTCCGGTTCCTTCGCCACCTACGGCCAGAATTATGTTGAAGAAGGCTTCGGCTTCGCGCTGGGCTGGAACTACTGGTACAACTGGGCGGTGACGATCGCCGTTGACCTCGTGGCTTCGCAACTGGTGATGAGCTACTGGTTCCCTGATACCCCGGGCTGGATCTGGAGCGCCTTGTTCCTTGGCATTATGTTCCTGCTGAACTGGATCTCGGTGCGCGGCTTTGGCGAGGCGGAATACTGGTTCTCGCTGATCAAAGTCGCCACCGTCATTATCTTTATTATTGTCGGCGTGATGATGATTGTCGGCATCTTCAAAGGGTCGCAGCCCACTGGCTGGAGCAACTGGGGGATCGCGGATGCGCCATTCGCCGGTGGTTTCTCGGCGATGATCGGCGTGGCGATGATTGTCGGCTTCTCCTTTCAGGGCACTGAGCTTATCGGCATCGCGGCCGGTGAGTCTGAGGATCCGGAGAAGAACATCCCGCGCGCGGTGCGCCAGGTCTTCTGGCGTATCCTGCTGTTCTACGTTTTCGCCATTCTGATTATCAGCCTGATCATTCCGTACACCGACCCGAGCCTGCTGCGCAACGACGTGAAGGATATCTCCGTCAGCCCGTTCACGCTGGTCTTCCAGCATGCTGGTCTGCTGTCGGCGGCGGCGATCATGAACGCGGTTATCCTGACTGCCGTTCTGTCGGCCGGTAACTCCGGGATGTACGCTTCCACGCGTATGCTGTACACCCTGGCCTGCGACGGCAAAGCGCCGCGTATTTTCTCGAAGCTGTCGCGTGGCGGCGTGCCGCGCAACGCGCTGTACGCGACCACTGTTATCGCGGCGCTGTGCTTCCTGACGTCCATGTTCGGCAACCAGACGGTGTACCTGTGGCTGCTGAACACCTCCGGGATGACCGGCTTTATCGCCTGGCTGGGTATTGCGATCAGCCACTATCGTTTCCGTCGCGGCTACGTCATGCAGGGTAACGATATTAATAATCTGCCGTATCGTTCTGGGTTCTTCCCGCTGGGGCCGATCTTCGCCTTCGTGCTGTGCCTGATCATCACCCTCGGACAGAACTACGAAGCGTTCCTCAAGGACACCATTGACTGGGGCGGCGTGGCGGCGACCTACATCGGTATTCCGCTGTTCCTCGTCATCTGGTTTGGTTACAAGCTGGCGAAAGGCACCCGCTTTGTTCGCTACAGCGAAATGACCTTCCCGGACCGCTTTAAGCGTTAATCTTCGCAATTGTGCGATAAAAGCCCTCTGAAAAGAGGGCTTTTTTTATGTCCGCACGGTTACAGCTTGACACAATTCTTCATAATTATATTGATAATCGTAATCATTATCTTTATCATTTTCGCCCATTACGGATGAAGCCACTCCCCGTCTCTGCCATTGGGTCAGACTGACATCGGGCGACCAGCCACATCGACGAGAAAACAGCGCGAGCATGTCGCCGACAGAGCGACAGGCCGCCAGCGCGTGTGAGCAGCACCTTTTTGTTTGTTTGGTTGTACACCTCATGGAGATTTGGAATGTTCAGGTTAAACCCTTTTATCCGGGCGGGATTGTCTGCGTCCGTCGTATCATTGGCGTTTCCGGCTCTCGCCGATGTAAATGAAGAAACGCTGGTGGTGACCGCCTCGGCCACTGAACAGAGCGTCAAAGACGCGCCGGCGAGCATCAGCGTCATCACCCAGCAGGATTTACAACGTAAGCCCGTCCAGAACCTGAAAGACGTACTGCGCGATGTCCCTGGGGTCCAGCTCACTAACGAAGGAGATAACCGCAAGGGCGTCAGCATTCGCGGTCTGAGCAGCAGCTATACCCTGATCCTCGTCGACGGGAAACGCGTCAACTCCCGCAACGCCGTCTTCCGCCACAATGACTTCGACCTGAACTGGATCCCTGTGGATGCCATCGAACGTATCGAGGTGGTGCGCGGCCCGATGTCCTCCCTTTACGGTTCCGATGCGCTCGGCGGCGTGGTCAACATTATTACCAAAAAAATCGGCCAGAAATGGACCGGGACGCTGAGCGCCGATACCACCATTCAGGAACACCGCGACCGCGGTGATACCTGGAACGGCCAGTTCTTCACCAGCGGTCCGCTGATCGACGGCGTGCTCGGGATGAAGGCCTACGGCAGCCTGGCAAAACGCGCCAAGGACGATCCGCAGTCTTCCAGCAGCGCCACCGGCGAGACGCCGCGCATCGAGGGCTTCACCAGCCGCGATGGCAATGTTGAATTCGCCTGGACGCCGGGCGAAAACCATGATTTTACGGCGGGCTATGGCTTTGACCGTCAGGATCGTGATTCCGATTCCCTTGACCGCAACCGCCTTGAGCGTGAGAACTACTCCCTGAGCCATAATGGCCGCTGGGATATGGGTAACAGCGAGCTCAAGTTCTACGGCGAAAAGGTGGATAACAAAAATCCGGGGCAGAACGGGACCATCACCTCGGAAAGCAATGCCATCGACGGCAAGTATGTCCTGCCGCTGGACATGATTAACCAGCTGGTGACCTTCGGCGGCGAATGGCGCCACGATAAACTCAAAGATCCGGTCAACCTGAGCAGTGGCGGCCAGTCGACCTCCGCCAGTCAGTACGCCCTGTTTATCGAAGACGAATGGCGCATCATCGAGCCGCTGGCGCTGACCACCGGCATTCGTATGGACGACCATCAGACCTATGGCGATCACTGGAGCCCACGCGCCTATCTGGTGTATAACGCCACCGATACCGTCACCGTCAAAGGCGGCTGGGCGACGGCGTTTAAAGCCCCGTCGCTGCTGCAGCTTAACCCCGACTGGACCACCAACTCCTGCCGCGGGTCGTGCAGCATCATCGGTAACCCGGACCTGAAACCGGAAACCAGTGAAAGTTTCGAGCTCGGTCTCTACTACCGTGGGGAAGAGGGCTGGCTGCAGGATGTTGAAGGCAGCATCACCACCTTCCAGAATAATGTCGACGATATGATCGATGTTCTGCGCACCTCCAGCGCCAGCGAAGCGCCGGGCTACCCGAACTTTGTCGGCTGGAAAACCGTCAACGGCAAGCGCGTGCCGATCTTCCGCTATTTCAACGTCAACAAAGCCCGCATCAAAGGGGTGGAGACGGAGGTGAAGATCCCGTTTGGCGATGAGTGGAAGCTGACGATGAACTACACCTATAACGATGGCCGCGATCTGAGCAATGGCGGCGACAAACCGCTGCAGACGCTGCCGTTCCATACCGCCAACGGCACGCTTGACTGGAAACCGCTGGACGACTGGTCCTTCTACGTGACGGCCAACTATACCGGCCAGCAACGCGCGGTAAGCGCCACCGGCAAAACGCCGGGCGGCTACACCCTGTTTGACGTTGGCGCGGCATGGCAGGTGACCAAAAACGTGAAACTGCGCTCCGGGGTGCAGAACGTGGGTGATAAAGATCTGAGCCGGGACGACTACAGCTACACCGAAGAGGGCCGTCGCTACTTTATGGCGGCGGATTATCGCTTCTGATCGTCGGCACTAAAACGTGGCCTGCGGGCCTGAGCATGCGCCGCGAAGCTGCTTCGCGGCGCAGTGGCGTTTAGGCAAAGAGATGCTGCGCATGGAAGCGCAGATGGTCTTCAATAAACGAGGCAATGAAGTAATAGCTGTGGTCGTAGCCAGGCTGGATACGCAGCGTTAACGGCCAGGCCTTCTGGCGGGCGGTTTCCGCCAGTACGGCCGGCTGTAATTGCCCGGCGAGGAACGGATCGTTATCGCCCTGGTCGATCAGCGTCGGCACGGCGTCAGCCGGCTGGCTGGCCTGCATCAGCGCGCAGCTGTCCCACGACTGCCATGTCGATTCATCCGCGCCCAGATAGGCGGTAAACGCTTTCTTGCCCCACGGCACCTGGCCGGGATTGACGATCGGCGCAAAGGCGGAGACGCTGGCGTAGCGGCCCGGATTTTTGAGCGCCATTACCAGCGCGCCGTGACCGCCCATCGAATGGCCGCTGATGGCGCAGCGTTCGCCGACGCTAAACTCGCTACGGATCAGCGCGGGCAGTTCATCGCGCAGATAATCATACATCCGATAGTGCGCCGCCCACGGCGCCTCGGTGGCATTCAGGTAGAAGCCGGCTCCTTGCCCCAGATCGTATCCATCATCGTTGGCGACCTCATCACCGCGCGGGCTGGTATCCGGCATCACCAGCGCGATGCCCAGCTCAGCGGCAATGCGCTGGGCGCCCGCCTTGGTGGTAAAGTTTTCGTCGTTACAGGTTAGCCCGGACAGCCAGTACAGTACCGGCGGCGGCGTTTCGCGCTCAGGCGGTAAAAAAATGCTGAACGTCATGGCGCAGTTCAGGACAGGGGAGTGATGACGCCAGCGTTGTTGCCGACCGTCAAAACAGCGATGCTCTTCAAGCAGTTCCATGCAAGGCTCCTCGAAAGGGGGGTGCGCGTAAACGTTCATAATACAGATATTTCATTAGCCGGTGAGTAACTTTCACTTTCTCCTTTTGAGAACTTACTGCATCATTAATGCAACTTATAGCCAACATGCCGGTGTAGCGATGGCGCTTATGGATGCGTACAGCGGTTAGATCATTCCGGATTCGGCGATAAGGATTTGGCGCCGCGCCTGAGGCGCGGCTTCAGGCCCTAATAAAAGGCAGCGCCAATTTCAATAATTATCGTTACGGCTACTGGATTCTGTGCGCCACCTCACGCACAATGAATACAAACTTTGCCCCCAGAAAAAGCAAAGAGCGCCACACCTGCAGGAGAAACCCAAATGTCATCACTGAGTAAAGAAGCCGTCCTCGTTCATGAAGCGCTGGTCGCTCGTGGGCTGGAGACGCCGATGCGTGCGCCAGTACAAGAAATTGATAACGAAACACGCAAGCGTTTGATTACCGGTCATATGACCGAGATTATGCAACTGCTGAATCTGGATCTGAGTGATGACAGTCTGATGGAGACCCCGCATCGCATCGCCAAAATGTATGTCGATGAGATCTTCTCCGGGCTGGATTACTCCCGCTTCCCGAAAATCACCGTCATTGAAAACAAAATGAAGGTTGATGAAATGGTTACCGTGCGCGATATCACCCTGACCAGCACCTGCGAACACCATTTCGTCACCATCGATGGTAAAGCGACAGTAGCCTATATCCCGAAAGATGCGGTGATCGGCCTGTCGAAAATCAACCGCATCGTGCAGTTTTTCGCTCAGCGTCCGCAGGTCCAGGAGCGTCTGACCCAGCAGATCCTGATCGCGCTGCAGACGCTGCTCGGCACCAGCAACGTGGCGGTATCCATTGACGCGGTGCATTACTGCGTGAAGGCGCGCGGCATTCGCGATGCGACCAGCGCCACCACCACCACCTCTCTCGGCGGCCTGTTTAAATCCAGCCAGAATACCCGCCAGGAATTCCTGCGCGCAGTACGTCACCACAACTAAAACGGAGCAGGGTACATGGAGAGAAATGTCACGCTGGACTTTGTCCGCGGCGTCGCCATCCTCGGTATCCTGCTTCTCAATATCAGCGCCTTCGGCTTGCCGAAGGCCGCTTACCTCAATCCCGCCTGGTCAGGAAGCGCGACCCTCAGCGATGCCTGGACGTGGGCACTCCTCGACCTGCTGGCGCAGGTGAAGTTTCTCACCCTGTTCGCGTTGCTGTTTGGCGCCGGTCTGCAGCTATTGCTCCCGCGAGGGAAGCGCTGGATCCAGTCGCGGCTGACGCTGCTGGCGCTGCTCGGTTTCATTCACGGTCTTTTTTTCTGGGATGGCGACATTCTGCTGGCCTACGCCCTGGTGGGGCTGGTGAGCTGGCGCATGGTGCGTGAGGCGCACCATGTCAAATCGCTGTTCAATACCGGGGTGGTGCTCTACCTCATCGGCATTGCGGTGCTGGTCCTGCTGGGAGTCATCTCCGGGACGGCGGCGAATCGCTCCTGGGTGCCGGATGCGGCGAACCTGCAGTATGAGCAGTACTGGAAGCTGCACGGCGGCATGGAGGCGGTCAGCAACCGGGCGGATATGCTATCGGACAATCTGCTGGCGCTGGGCGCCCAGTATGGCTGGCAGCTGGCGGGGATGATGCTGATGGGCGCGGCGCTAATGCGCAGCGGCTGGCTCAAAGGGCAGTTCAGTCTGCGTCGCTACCGGCGCACGGGTGCCCTGCTGGTGGTTGCCGGCATGGCGGTAAATCTGCCGGCAATATTCGCCCAGTGGTATCTGGCCTGGGACTATCGCTGGTGCGCGTTTTTGCTGCAGGCGCCGCGCGAACTGAGCGCCCCCTTACAGGCGATCGGCTATGCCTCGCTGGCCTGGGGCTACTGGCCGCAGCTGTGCCGTTTCCGCCTGGTGGGCGCTATCGCCTGCGTCGGACGCATGGCGCTGACCAACTACCTGTTGCAGACCCTGATCTGCACCACCCTGTTTTATCATCTCGGGCTGTTTATGCGCTTCGATCGTCTGCAGCTGCTGGCCTTTGTTCCCCCCATCTGGGCCGTTAACCTCCTTGTCTCATCGCTGTGGCTGCGCCGCTTCCGCCAGGGGCCGGTGGAATGGCTGTGGCGTCAGTTAACCCTGCGTGCGTCAGGCACATCATTGAAAGACACATCCAGATAACGATCTCGATCACAATCATTAACAAAACGGATGTAAACGTTTCCAGCCGTGTGACCTCACTCACGTAGCGGACCGCGGGTCGCTGCCAGAATAGCCTCCTTGCTGAGCACAGGAGGTGAATGTGACGTGCTGTAATTCTCTTAAGGTCGCTGAGTATGATCACCATTCGTGATGTTGCCCGCCAGGCGGGTGTATCCGTGGCCACCGTGTCGCGGGTGCTGAACAACAGCGCGCTGGTGAGTCCGGATACGCGCGACGCCGTGATGAAAGCGGTGACCCAACTGGGCTACCGGCCCAACGCCAACGCCCAGGCGCTGGCCACCCAGGTGAGCGATACCATCGGCGTGGTGGTGATGGACGTCTCCGACGCCTTCTTCGGCGCGCTGGTGAAAGCGGTGGATACCGTCGCCCAGCAGCATCAGAAGTATGTGCTGATCGGCAACAGCTATCACGAGGCGGAAAAAGAGCGCCACGCCATCGAGGTGCTGATCCGCCAGCGCTGCTCGGCGCTGATTGTCCATTCGAAAGCGCTCAGCGATGATGAACTGAGCGACTTTATGCAACATATCCCGGGAATGGTGCTGATCAACCGCATTGTGCCAGGCTTTGCCCATCGCTGCGTCGGGCTCGACAACGTCAGCGGCGCGCTGATGGCCACCCGCATGCTGCTCAATCACGGTCACCAGCGCATCGGCTATCTCTCCTCAAACCACGGCATTGAAGATGACGATATGCGCCGGGAAGGGTGGAGCAAAGCGCTGCAGGAGCAGGGCATCATCGCCCCGGACAGCTGGGTCGGTTCTGGCTCCCCGGATATGCAGGGCGGCGAGGCGGCGATGGTCGAACTGCTGGGGCGTAATCTCGGTCTCACCGCGGTATTCGCCTATAACGACAGCATGGCGGCCGGCGCGCTGACGACCCTGAAGGACAACGGCATTGTCGTGCCGCAGCATCTGTCGCTGATTGGCTTTGATGATATTCCTATTTCCCGTTACACCGATCCTCAACTCACTACCGTGCGCTATCCGGTAATGTCGATGGCAAAGCTGGCCACCGAGCTGGCGCTGCTGGGGGCGGCCGGCAAGCTGGATCGCGAGGCAACGCACTGCTTTATGCCGACGCTGGTGCGCCGTCATTCCGTTGCCCAGCGGCAAACTGTGGGGCCGATCACTAACTGAAGCGGTGATGGGATGTAACCGCTTTCAATTTGTGAGTAAATTCACAGTATATTAACATTCGCCTGATTATGATGGCAGCGTTTACCAGTCTGAACCACGAGGTGATGGGTTATCCTCACTTTTTTAAGTAGGAACAAGGCGTTAAACGAGTTTTAGAGTCGTATTTTTCTGGAGCGTTACCCGACACGGAAGACCGAATTTTCGTCGTGAAATGCGTTGTGCGGTAACACTAATGCAACAAACCCCGCCCGCACTTTTTCACAATAATGACCCTGCATAATAAAACCGGAGATTCCATGAATAAGAAGGTGTTTACCCTGTCTGCTGTAATGGCTGGTCTGTTATTTGGCGCCGCCGCACACGCAGCAGATACCCGTATCGGCGTGACGATTTATAAATATGACGACAACTTTATGTCGGTGGTGCGTAAGGCGATTGAAAAAGATGGCAAATCCGCGCCTGACGTCCAGCTGCTGATGAATGACTCGCAGAACGACCAGTCGAAGCAAAACGATCAGATTGACGTGCTGTTGGCGAAAGGCGTGAAGGCGCTGGCGATTAACCTGGTTGACCCGGCGGCAGCGGGAACAGTGATTGAAAAAGCGCGCGGGCAGAATATTCCGGTGGTGTTCTTCAACAAAGAGCCTTCCCGCAAAGCGCTGGATAGTTATGACAAGGCTTATTACGTCGGTACCGATTCGAAAGAGTCGGGGATTATTCAGGGCGATCTGATCGCCAAGCACTGGAAAGCCAACCCGAACTGGGATCTGAATAAAGACGGCCAGATCCAGTTCGTCCTGCTGAAAGGCGAGCCGGGCCATCCGGATGCGGAAGCGCGTACCACCTACGTTATCAAAGAGCTGAATGATAAAGGTCTGAAGACCCAGCAGCTGCAGCTGGATACCGCCATGTGGGATACCGCGCAGGCGAAAGACAAAATGGACGCCTGGCTCTCCGGCCCGAATGCGAACAAGATTGAAGTAGTGATCGCGAACAACGATGCCATGGCGATGGGTGCGGTTGAAGCGCTGAAAGCGCACAACAAGAGCAGCATTCCGGTGTTTGGCGTCGATGCCCTGCCAGAAGCGCTGGCGCTGGTGAAATCCGGTGCGATGGCCGGTACCGTGCTGAACGATGCCAACAACCAGGCAAAAGCGACCTTCGATCTGGCGAAAAACCTCGCGGAAGGTAAAGAAGCCGCGGCGGGCACCAACTGGAAAATTGACAACAAGATTGTTCGCGTACCGTACGTGGGCGTCGATAAAGACAACCTGAGCCAGTTTACCGGCAAGTAATCGTGATGTGAGTTGCGGGCGTGGTTTAACCACGCCCGATTATTCCTGATACAGAACCAGACTCCTGCTGGCGTTATTGCGCCGGACGGGGCGTGCATGAACGCAGCCAGGTATAACTATGGTCAGCAATAATAGCGAACGGTCAGGCGAATATTTGTTGGAAATGACCAACATCAACAAATCGTTTCCTGGCGTCAAGGCTCTTGATAATGTCAACCTGAAGGTTCGTCCGCACTCCATTCATGCGTTAATGGGTGAGAACGGCGCCGGCAAATCGACATTATTAAAATGCCTTTTTGGGATCTATCAAAAAGATTCCGGTAGCATTCTTTTTCAGGGAAAAGAGATCGATTTCCATTCGGCGAAAGAAGCCCTGGAAAACGGTATATCGATGGTGCATCAGGAATTAAACCTGGTTTTACAGCGTTCAGTCATGGATAACATGTGGCTCGGACGCTATCCCACCAAAGGCATGTTTGTCGATCAGGACAAAATGTACCGGGATACCAAGGCCATTTTTGATGAGCTGGATATTGATATCGACCCGCGCGCCCGCGTCGGTACCTTATCGGTATCCCAGATGCAGATGATTGAGATCGCTAAGGCGTTTTCCTATGACGCCAAAATCGTCATCATGGACGAGCCGACGTCATCGCTGACGGAAAAAGAGGTCAACCATCTGTTTAAGATCATCCGCAAGCTGAAAGATCGCGGCTGCGGTATCGTCTATATCTCGCATAAAATGGAAGAAATTTTCCAGCTGTGCGATGAAATAACCATCCTGCGCGACGGCCAGTGGATCGCCACCCAGCCGCTGGAAGGGCTGGATATGGACAAGATTATCGCCATGATGGTCGGGCGCTCGCTCAACCAGCGTTTTCCGGATCGCGAAAATACCCCGGGAGAAGTGATCCTCCAGGTGCGCAATCTCACCTCGCTGCGTCAACCCTCCATTCGCGATGTCTCCTTTGATCTGCATAAGGGCGAAATTCTCGGTATCGCCGGCCTGGTAGGCGCTAAACGCACCGACATCGTGGAGACCCTGTTCGGGATCCGTGAGAAGGCCAGCGGCACCATCACCCTGCACGGTAAGAAGATCAACAACCACAGCGCCAACGAGGCGATTAACCACGGTTTTGCACTGGTGACCGAGGAGCGGCGCTCCACCGGGATTTATGCCTATCTGGATATCGGTTTTAACTCGCTGATCTCCAATATTAAGAAATATAAAAACAGCATCGGCTTGCTGGATAACTCGCGAATGAAGAGCGACACCCAGTGGGTTATTGACTCGATGCGCGTTAAAACCCCCGGCCAGCATACGCAGATCGGTTCGCTTTCCGGTGGTAACCAGCAAAAGGTCATTATAGGCCGCTGGCTGCTGACCCAGCCGGAGATCCTGATGCTGGATGAGCCAACGCGCGGTATCGACGTCGGCGCCAAATTCGAGATCTACCAGCTGATTGCCGAGCTGGCTAAAAAAGACAAAGGGATCATTATTATTTCTTCCGAAATGCCGGAACTGCTGGGGATTACCGACCGCATTCTGGTGATGAGCAATGGCCTTGTCGCGGGCATTGTAGAGACTAAAACCACCACGCAAAACGAAATACTGCGTCTTGCGTCATTGCACCTTTAAGATCAGGGGCTTCACATGAGTGCGTTAAATAAAAAGAGTTTTCTCACTTACCTGAAAGAGGGTGGGATATATGTCGTCCTTCTGGTCCTGTTGGCCATTATTATTTTCCAGGATCCGACATTTTTAAGTCTGCTCAACCTGAGTAATATCCTGACTCAGTCTTCGGTGCGTATTATTATTGCCCTGGGCGTGGCCGGACTTATCGTCACGCAGGGGACCGACCTCTCCGCCGGCCGTCAGGTGGGACTGGCGGCGGTGATTGCCGCCACCATGCTGCAGGCGGTGGATAATGCCAACAAGGTGTTCCCGGATATGGCGACCATGCCGATCCCGTTGGTGATCCTGCTGGTGTGCGCCATCGGGGCGGTCATCGGCCTGATTAACGGGATCGTCATCGCCTACCTGAACGTGACGCCGTTTATTACCACCCTCGGCACCATGATCATCGTGTACGGCATTAACTCGCTGTACTACGACTTCGTGGGCGCGTCGCCGATCTCCGGTTTTGACAGCCACTTCTCCCATTTTGCCCAGGGGTTTGTGGCGCTGGGCTCGTTCCGCCTGTCCTACATTACCTTCTACGCGCTGATTGCCGTCTTCTTTGTCTGGATCCTGTGGAACAAGACGCGCTTTGGTAAAAACATCTTCGCTATCGGCGGTAACCCGGAAGCGGCGAAAGTCTCCGGGGTTAACGTGGCGTTGAACCTGCTGATGATCTATGCCCTCTCCGGCGTGTTTTACGCCTTCGGCGGCCTGCTGGAAGCCGGGCGTATCGGCTCGGCGACCAATAACCTCGGCTTTATGTACGAACTGGACGCCATCGCCGCCTGCGTGGTGGGCGGCGTTTCGTTCAGCGGCGGGGTAGGGACCGTATTCGGCGTGGTGACCGGGGTGATTATCTTCACCGTCATCAACTACGGCCTGACCTATATCGGCGTCAACCCTTACTGGCAGTACATTATTAAGGGGGCGATTATTATCTTCGCCGTGGCGCTGGACTCCCTGAAATACGCCCGTAAGAAATAAGATTGAACGCATCAAAAACCCGCGCCTGGCGCGGGTTTTTACTATTTAAATAGAGAAGAAATAAGTGTTTTAGAAATAGGGACGAGTCCTGTTTCAAGGCCAAACGGCTTATAGATTTTATTAATGATCTCGGCAGAATAATTGCCTTTATCATTTTCCACATCAGATAAGGTCTTACGAGAGACATCCACTAGCCGGGCATATTCATCCTGGCGTAAACCCAGAACTTCTACTCTCAGTTTTTTCAGGGCCTCTCCCTGGCTGATGGCGCCTAGCATGATGTCATGGATAATGGCGTGAATGACCGCCTGACGATCGACCGTTTTGACTTTTTTTAAACCAGCCGAGACGCGTTGTCTGCTTATCTCTGAACGAGCTTTTTTTTCTGTAGCCGTTACCCCGGTGGCGGGTAGGGATGGTGGGTTATCCGCCCGCAGCCTGGCTAAGGTATTTTGGATTTCTGTTTCTTTTTTATTCAGGGTCTTCATAACAGCCCCCAGCGAGCGAGTTTGTCAGGTATAAATTTAAAACCAATTGATGGCATTTCCAGAATCTGAACAGGAACGCCGCGTACTTTAAGACGGGATGGTAAATCAACGAGTTGAGATGCGGTTTCACTTAAAGCATTAAGCAATGTGTCAGGGGTGATCCATTCAGCCAAAGCTTGTGCGATGGCGCCAAAGTTATATTCGCCTCCTGATTCGCAGGCTAATGACCACTTCATCGTGCGCGGTATACCTTCCGGGTCGGCTTTCATTGGTGCAAAATCGTAGATTGGCGCAAGGATAATTTCATTATCTGCTTTCATAAATGCAGTATTACGTCCATGGTTATCACTATTGCCAAAAATAATGTTTAATAAGTCTCGACGTACCCAATCGATGATAAATCCTTGAACATCAAAGCGATAATTCTGTACTCTTACCATATTACTGGATGTGATCTTTTCGATCAGGATCCGCAGCGTGGTTTCATGATCAAGTATCGTCGCTGGCGCTTTTTGTAACAGAGAATAGACTGACTCCATTCCCAATCTCATTATCCGGCCATCACCGTCTCTTCTGATATCAAATCGCGGCAACCAGAGAGAGGGATAATGTAGCCCCTCCTGCTGCGGCTCCTCGTTCCTGGGCATAGTCGAGAAAATCACTGGCACGATTCATGACATCAGTGACAGAGAAAGTTTTACTGCTTGCCAGACTATCCCAGTCCGGCACCGAGTCTTTAATGCGTAAATTTCCCACTGGCGACATCGTGCCGAATTTGAGCAAGATGAAATTCTGCTGGCCCTGAGGAAGTTCACTGATATCTAAAAAGTTAACCCAGTAACGTCGGCTGGCGCCGCCTGGAATGATATCGTCTATAAATCTTAACCATCCAGGATTTCCGTGATCCTCAAAATAAAGCGAAACGGGATGGTTGAGCGACACGGCGTGATAGTCATCGCGTTCCAGAAAGTCGATGGCGTAATCGGTAAGATAGTCGATTTGTGTTGTAAACCAGTCCCCTTGCTCACTACCGGGGAATTTTATCAACGCAATGTCTTGCCACTCCGCATTGAGAAAGGCTTGTACCGTTAATGTTTCCATCTCGCCCTCCAAAAAGGATGATGAGTGAAATATTACGCATTAAAGAGCATTTATGCAATTAACGTTACTTATAATACGCATTGTTTTGGCATCGCATGATTAATGCATCTTATATCACTCATTGGCGGGTTTTGTGTTTTTCTGCAGCTCCAGCAGCTGCTCCGGAGTGACTGCCGGGTAGGACTGGGCGTCATCCGGTACGTCATGCTGTTGAGCCGGAATCGGGATGAGAGGGCCGAGAAAGCGCGGTTCCCGTTTGAAGATATAGAGGTCCGCCAGCGCGCCAAAGCGGGCGCCGAACTCGCGCAGCCGCACGCTCCACATATCCTTCGGCGACGGCACCGCGTAGCACTGGGCCTGGATCCCCATATGCAGGGCGATAAACAGCGCCCGTTCGCAGTGGAAGCGCTGGGTGATGATAATGAAGTCGTTGGTGTCGAACACTTTGCGGGTACGGACGATTGAGTCGAGCGTACGGAAGCCGGCATAGTCCAGCACGATATCGGCGGGATCGACGCCGCCTTTAATCAGGTCCCGACGCATGGTCATCGGTTCATTGTAGCTTTGCAGAGCATTATCGCCGCTCAGCAGCAGATAGTTGACCTTGCCGCTGTTGTAGGCGTTCAGCGCGCCCTGGATGCGGTAGCGGTAATACTGATTGATGACGCCGGTGCGGTAATATTTGGCGGTGCCCAGCACCACGCCGACCTGACGGTAGGGCAGGTCCTGCAGCTCATCATAGATATAGGGCGCGGTTTTCCAGCTCATCCAGCGGTCAAGGCCCAGCACGGTCAACAGCAGCAGGCCGAGCAGGACTAACAGGCTGTAGAACACACGCTTTAACATGAACTTGGCTCAATAATAGACAACGGAGTCTTCAGGCTACTTTACCCGCCGGGTAAGCGCAAGAAACCCGCGTTTGATTGCGGGGATTTTCAGCAATATAGACAGATCGCCGAACACAGGTCGGGTAAGGCGTGAGCCGACACCCGGCATAGAGATCTTCAGCTCGCCATGGCGCGAACCGTAGGTCGGGTAAGCGTAGCGCCACCCGACAACATCACGGTATAACAGGTTGGCCGGATAAGGCGAAACCGTCATCCGGCAATCTGCTCAGGCTAATCAACCTAACAGGACGCGCTCGATATTCTGGCAGCCCAGCGCCTTCAGGGTGGCGACGGTGGCATCCCACTGGATCAGCGCCGCGTCGGCTTTCTCCGCGAGGATTGCCCGCTGGATAGCGGGATAATCATAGCCGTTGAGGCTCAGGAGATTCAGCGCCCCCTGCAGCGGCGGCAGCGTCGGATTGAACGCCGCGTTTTCCGCATAGCTGCCGCTGAAAATGGTGCCGTCTTTCAGCTCCAGCGCCACGCCGGAGGGCGAGTGGCTGTAGGGCGCATGGCAGCGGTTGGCGGCCTGAATGGCTGCCTGGGTCAGGGCATCGCCGCTCACCGGGTAGCCATGGTCCTGTGCATCCATCAACAGGGTTTTGATCTCCAGATCTTTCGGACCAAAGGCGTCCGGCAGATAGTGCTCCAGGGCATGCGCTTCGCGGCCCGGCAGATGAATGCGCAGCGCCAGTCCGCTGTTCAGTTCGTTCATAAACTGACGGCAATGGCCGCACGGCGTGTAGTTCACCGTAATAGCGCGCAGGGAGGTCTCGCCGCGCAGCCAGGCGTGGCTGATGGCGCTCTGCTCGGCGTGAACGGTCTGCTGCATGGTCGCCCCGAGAAATTCCATATTGCCGCCAAAGTACCAGCGGCCGCTGACGCCGCGGGCGATCGCCCCGACGTTAAAATGAGAAAGGTCGGCGCGCGCGCAGGCGGCAGCAAGCGGCAGTAGCGCAAAGGCCAGCGCGTCTTCGTCCAGACCTGTCGCCTGCTGCAGCGTCGCCACCTGATCGGCTTCGAGCAGCGCCGGGAAGTGCGGGTCGGCGAGCATCGGGGCGATGGCCGCCTGCAGGTCTGCTGCCAGAGTCGTCAAAGCAGCTTGAAAACGTGAGTGCATAGCGTTGCCTCATAACAATGTAATGGGAAGCCAGTGTACGGGCGTCCAGCAGTCTCATATGTGATGAATATCTCATTGTTTATGCAACTTTGATTTGTTGCATTAAAAAATGTGATTTGAATCACAGTTTATCCCACCACCGCGAGGATCAGCGGAAATAAGAACGGTGCCATCAACGAGGTGATGATCCCGCACAGCACCAGCGCCAGCGAGCTAAACGCCCCTTCCTGGTAGTCCAGTTCCGCACAGCGGGCAGTGCCGAGGGCGTGCGAGGCGGTGCCCATTGACAGGCCGCGTGACGCTTTGGTGCGAATGCGCATCAGGTTAAGCAGCGTATGGCCGAATACCGCGCCGAGGATGCCGACAAAAATCACGCACACGGCGCTGATGGCCGGAATACCGCCGATGCTGCCGCTGACCGCCATGGCAATTGGCGTAGTGACCGACTTAGGCAGAATAGAGGCGGCGATTTGCGGCGTGGCGCCCATCAGCAGGGCGACGGTAGTACCGGTGATCATCGCCACGCAGCTGCCGATAAAGCAGATGGTGATGATTGATTTCCAGCGCGCGCGGATCTGGTGCAGTTGCTCATACAGTGGAAAGGCCAGCGCGACCACCGCCGGCTGCAGCAGATCGTTCAGGACTTTGCTGCCGGCAAAATAACGCTCATAGGAGATCCCGGTCAGCAGCAAAAACGGAATTATAACTACCATCGCCACCAGCAGCGGGTTGAGCAGCGGGAACTTAAAGCGGGCGGCCAGCCTGCGGGCGAGAAAAAAGACGATCAGGGTTAGCGGCAGCGACCACCAGATTTCATGCATCATTTTTCTTTTCCTTTTGCCCAATCACTTTACGTTCGCCATGCACCAGGTGAGAGCTCCAGCTCACCACCACAAACACCACCAGCGTGCTGATGGCGCAGGAGATGACGACTGGCCCCAGCTGGGCGCGCAGCAGATCCCAGTATTGCATCACGCCGACGCCGATGGGCACGAACAATAGCGCCATATAGCGGATCAGGATATTGCAGCCAGGATTGACCCACTGCGGCGGCATAATTTGCAGCGCCAGCAGCACGAAGAGGATCAGCATGCCGATGATGCTGCCGGGGATAGTGATGGGCAGCAGTCCGGCGATAAAAATTCCGGCGTATAAGCAGGCGTAAATCAGGACGAAGGCCCGCAGGTACTGCCAGATAATAGTCAGCGATTTACTCATGGTAATAACCCTTGATGAAGTGCATTCATCATACAATTAATCCCTAAAATGTGCTACCGATCACATCATGAATTCTACGCATAGCGCTGATAGCGTACGGGAACAATAGCCTCTCCCGGCAGGACCCGACAGCTCGCAGCTTAGGGTATATCGGATCCCACGCTACCTTTTTGAACGAGGCGCGGCAAATAAAGGCGGCATGAGACGCCGCATACTCCTGTAAAGCATAGAGATTATCTCCTCGCTTTGCCGCATTCGCCGAACGGGGAATGGCGTACGGCAGGCCGGACGCATTGAGCGCTTTCCACCAATGCCTGGAGGCGCTACCATAGCGCCTCTTTTTTTTCCGGATAACGATATGCGTGTTCTACTGGCGCCGATGGAAGGCGTGCTCGATTCGCTGGTGCGCGAGCTGCTGACCGAGGTTAACGATTACGATCTGTGCATCACCGAATTTCTGCGCGTGGTGGATCAACTGCTGCCGGTAAAATCGTTCTACAGGCTGTGCCCGGAACTGCATCATCAGAGCCGCACGCCGTCCGGCACCCGCGTGCGCGTCCAGCTGCTGGGACAATATCCCGAGTGGCTGGCGGAAAACGCCGCCCGCGCGGTGGAGCTGGGGTCGTGGGGGGTGGATTTAAACTGCGGCTGTCCGTCTAAGCTGGTGAACGGCAGCGGCGGCGGGGCGACGCTGCTGAAAGATCCGGAGCTGATCTATCGCGGTGCGAAAGCCATGCGCGAAGCGGTTCCCGATCATCTGCCGGTGACCGTCAAGGTGCGACTCGGCTGGGACAGCGGCGAACGGCGCTTCGAAATCGCCGATGCGGTGCAGCAGGCCGGGGCCAGCGAGCTGGTGGTTCACGGCCGCACCAAAGAAGATGGCTACAAAGCCGAACGCATTAACTGGCAGGCGATCGGTGAGATCCGCCAGCGTCTGACCATTCCGGTGGTGGCCAACGGCGAGATCTGGGACTGGCAAAGCGCCCAGGATTGTATGGCCGTCACCGGCTGCGATTCGGTGATGATTGGCCGCGGGGCGCTCAACGTGCCGAACCTCAGCCGGGTGATCAAATATAACGAACCGCGCATGCCGTGGCCGCAGGTGGTTCAGCTGTTGCAAAAATATACCCGCCTGGAAAAGCAGGGCGACACCGGTCTGTATCATGTGGCGAGAATTAAGCAATGGTTAGGCTATTTACGCAAGGAATATAGTGAGGCGCTGACTCTGTTTAATGAAATTCGCGCCCTGCAAACGTCTGCTGAAATAGCGGCGGCCATCGCCCGCTATTAAACACCATACTGTTATTTGCTTCACATATTATTACTTGCCTGCCTATTGCTGGTAGGCATGAGTTGAATAAAGTGATAATGTGCGGTCAATCAATTCAGGATTGCTACTGAACCCAGGCAAAACCTAAGCATTTTCGTCATTCGTGGCGGAAAGTGCTTAGGTTTTTTTTTTGGCTAAAATTCAATGGTGAAAAAATGGTTATGTAAAACAATAGGTTGTAATTAACGTTTTCTCTGGCATCGTCGCGGTTTTATTACCGGCGGACGCCCTTTGCCATTCATTTTTTAAAAAAGAAAACAGGTAAATAAATAACCTGGGGATCCCCTTTGTTTTTATTCAGTCACGGTGGATATCACAATGCATAACAAAAAAATAAATCAGCTTTTGATCGGCGCGGCGCTGGCGGCAATGGTGCCTGCCGTCAGCGCCGCGGAAACTCCGGCCTGGAACGGCAGCGTGCTGGGGTTCGAAGCCGGACAGCAGGGGCTGCTGGGCGATATGCTGGGCATTCGTCCGATCCTCGAAGAGAACGGCTTTCATTATAATCTCGGCTATCTTAACGAGATGGCCTACAACGCCGGCGGCGGTTACGACCATGATAAACACCTGGCCTATATTGACCAGGTGGCGCTGACCTTTACCCAGGATCTGGAGCGCTGGACCGGCATACCGGATGCGCGTCTCGAAGGCAACATCGTCAACCGTAACCACGATGATAACCTCACCACGAAACGGCTGCAGGATCCGCGGGTGAGTTTCAACGATCTGTCGCAGGAGAGTTGGGGCGGCGGGTCGATCACCCGCCTCGGCTGGCTGACCTTTGCCCGCAGCTTTGACGACCGTCGCCTGACCTGGCGCATCGGCATGATGAACAAGGTGCAAACTTTCGACCAGATCATTCCCTGCGATTTTCAGCTACTGACCCAGTGCGGTGGGAAATCGGCCAACTCGCTGACCTGGAATAACTGGAACATCCACACCTGGGGCACCACCCTGGAGTACAAGCTGACGCCGACGGTCACCCTGAAAGGCGGGGTGATGGAGCAAAACCCGCAGGCTACCGCGCGCAGTCACGCCTGGAGCGGGTCGACGAAGGGCAGCAAAGGCATTTTACTGCCGATGGAGATCGAAACCCGTCCGCTGATGAATGGCCTGCCGGGAGCCTATAACCTGGGTGTGGTCTGGACCAACGCGCCGCAAACCGACCTCTACAGCGGCAAATCCGGCGGCGTCGGGGCGACCGATCCGCAAGGCTACGCCGAGCACGACAGCACCTGGTTTATGTACGCCGGCCTGAACCAGCAGATCACCCGCCACGCCGACGACCCGCTGCGGGGGATGAGCGTCTCGCTGAGCGGCAGCCTCAGCGACCAGCGCAGTAACTATATCCACTCCGCCGTCGCCGCCTCCATGCGCTACCGCGGGCTGTTTGACGCCCGCCCGGAGGACTGGATTGGCTTTGGTCTGACGTGGATCGACATGAGCAGCCACTACGCACGTAACCAGCGCTATATGAATCAACTCAGCGGCGCCACCGACTATAACGACCCGGCTTACCAGCCGGTGGCCGGTCATTCGCTGAACGGCGAGCTCTATTATCGCTTCCGCCCGGTCTCCTGGCTGGAGCTGCAGCCGGGCCTGCAGTACTGGCACCGTCCGGGCGGCGTCGCGCAGACCCAGGACGCATGGGTGGTGGAGTGGAAAACGGTGGTGACTTTCTGATAGTCGCGATCTTAATCACGTTTTTTCACTTGTCAGGTTGAGCGCGCAGCAGAAGTTGTTACAGTGCGGGTGTTGGATTGCAACTGCTGCGGCAGGCAAAACCTGATCACCTGGCGTTTCGTCGGGGGTCAGGTTTTTTTGTTTCTGGGGTCTATATGCAAATCGCCAAAGTACTCAATAACAATGTGGTGGTGGTTCTTGACGAGCACCGGCGCGAACAGGTGGTGATGGGGCGAGGGCTGGCCTTTCAGAAACGCCCGGGCGACGTGCTGGACGACAGTAAAATTGAAAAAGTCTTCGCCTTACAGAGCGATGAACTGGTAGGCCGTTTAGGTGAGTTACTCAGTCAGATACCGCTAGAAGTGATGACCACCTGCGATCGCATTATCGACCTGGCACGCGGGCGGCTGGGCAAGCTACAGGAAAGTTTGTACATCACATTAACGGATCACTGTCATTTTGCTATCGAGCGGCAGAAAAAGGGCATCGCACTGCGTAACGTGCTGCTGTGGGAGATTAAGCGGCTGTATCCGAAGGAGTTCGCGCTGGGTCAGGAGGCAAGGGCCATTATTGCCAAAAGGCTTGGCGTGGAGCTGGCGGAGGATGAAGCCGGATTTATCGCCCTGCATCTGGTGACGGCGCAGCTCAACAGCGAAATGCCGGAGGTCATGCACGTGACCCGGGTGATGCAGGAGATCCTGCAGCTGGTGAAGTATCAGCTGCAGCTTAACTATGACGAAGAGTCATTGAGCTATCAGCGCTTTGTCACTCATCTCAAGTTCTTCGCCCAGCGGATGCTGACGCGCACGGTGGTGGAAGATGACGACGTCTCGCTGCACAGCGCGGTGAAAGATAACTACGCTAAAGCGTGGAAGTGTGCGGAAACGGTGGCGACGCATCTGCAAAAGCAGTATCAGCGGTCGCTGACCACCGAAGAGATTATGTTTCTTGCCATTCATATCGAACGGGTAAGAAAAGAGGGGCGTTAATTCCCCCAACAAAACTGGATTGTTACTGCATGATGCAGGCAAAACCTGAGCGCGACGCCCACCGGCGTGGTTCTCGGGTTTTTTTATTTTTTACTACTCAGTCGCCGGTTGTCTGCGGACAGCGGCAGTAAGGAAAAGAGCATGGAATATAAAGCACTCGCGCAGGATATTCTCAACCGCGTCGGCGGCAAAGAGAACATTGTGAGTCTGGTTCACTGTGCGACACGTCTGCGTTTTAAACTGAAAGATAACGGCAAAGCCGATGCCGAAGGGCTGAAGGCCAATCCGGGCGTCATTATGGTGGTGGAGAGCGGCGGCCAGTTTCAGGTGGTGATTGGCAACCACGTTCACGACGTCTGGCTGGCGGTGCGCCAGGAGGCAGGGTTAAGCGATGACAGCGAACCGGTTGCCGGGGAAAAAGCGGCCAAAGGATCGGTGTTAAGCCAGCTTATCGACATCATTTCCGGCATTTTTACACCGTTTATCGGCGTGATGGCGGCGACCGGTCTGCTGAAAGGCCTATTGGCGCTGGCGGTGACCTGCGGCTGGCTTACGCCGGAGCAGGGGACTTATAAAATCTGGTTTGCCGCCAGCGACGCGCTGTTCTTTTTCTTCCCGCTGTTTCTTGGCTATACCGCCGGGAAGAAGTTTGGCGGCAACCCGTTTATCTCGATGGTGATTGGCGGGGCGTTAACCCACCCGCTGATGATTCAGGCCTTTGAGGCCAGCCAGGCGCCGGGCGCGGCGGTGGAGCACTTTCTCGGCATCCCGGTGACCTTTATCAACTACAGCTCGTCAGTGATCCCGATTATTCTCGCCTCGTGGGTCTGCTGCTGGCTGGAGCGCAAGAGCAACGCGCTGTTGCCGTCATCGATGAAAAACTTCTTCACCCCGGCGATCTGCCTGGCGGTGGTGGTCCCGCTCACCTTCCTGGTGATTGGCCCGGTCGCCACCTGGCTGAGCCATCTGCTGGCCAACGGCTACCAGTTCATTTATGCGTTTGCCCCATGGCTGGCGGGCGCGGTACTGGGCGCCATGTGGCAGGTGTGCGTTATTTTCGGCCTGCACTGGGGGCTGGTGCCGTTGATGATCAACAACATGACGGTACTTGGTCACGACTCCATGCTGCCGATTATTCTTCCGGCGGTGATTGCCCAGGTGGGGGCGGTTCTGGGGATTTTGCTGGCCACCCGCGATGCGCGTCAGCGGATGCTGGCCGGTTCCGCCTTCTCTGCCGGGCTGTTTGGCATCACCGAGCCGGCTATCTACGGTCTGACCCTGCCGCTGCGTCGTCCGTTTATCTTCGGCTGTATCGCCGGCGCCATCGGCGGGGCGATCACTGCCTTCAGTAATAGCCATGCTTACTCGTTCGGTGTGCCGAATATCTTTTTCCCGGCGCAGATGATCCCGCCTGGCGGGATTGACGCCAGTGTCTGGGGCGGGCTTATCGGCACCGGCGTGGCTTTCGTGCTTGCCTGCGTGCTGACCTTCTTCGCCGGCATGCCGCGCGCCAGCGCTGCACCGGGCGCCGTGACGGTAGCCCCGGCCTCGGCAAACGATATTCTGGCGCCGATGAGCGGCAGCGTTATCGCCCTCGAGCAGGTGCCGGACAGCACCTTCGCCAGCGGCCTGCTCGGTAAAGGGGTTGCCATTATCCCGGCGGTGGGCCAAGTGATTGCCCCGTTCCCGGGCGAAGTGGCTTCCCTGTTTCAGACTAAACATGCCATCGGCCTGCAGAGCGACAGCGGCATTGAGCTGTTGATCCACGTCGGCATCGACACGGTCAAACTCGACGGCGTGCCGTTTACCGCACATGTCAAAGAGGGCGACAGGGTGCAGGCCGGCGATCTGCTGATCGAGTTCGATCGTCAGGCGATTCTGGATGCCGGTTACGACCTGGCGACCCCGATCATTATCAGCAACAGCGACGACTACCGGGAAATTGATACGGTGGCGTCCAGCGCCGTCGAAGCCGGCCAGCCGCTGTTGTCAGTCAGCCATTAATCACAGGAGAGAGAGATGAAAACATTCCCGGCGGATTTTTTATGGGGCGGCGCGACCGCGGCGAATCAGGTGGAAGGGGCTTATCTGGAAGAGGGCAAAGGCTTATCCACCTCCGATGTGCAGCCGCACGGCGTGTTCGGCGAGGTGGTCGAGCGCGTACCCGGCGACAGCGGTATTAAGGATGTGGCGATCGATTTTTACCATCGCTACCCGGAAGATATCGCTCTGTTCGCCGAGATGGGCTTTAACTGCCTGCGGGTGTCCATCGCCTGGACCCGCATCTATCCCAACGGCGATGACGCCGAGCCCAACGAAGCCGGTCTCGCGTTCTACGACAAGCTGTTCGACGAGATGGCGAAGCACAACATCACCCCGCTGGTGACGCTGTCGCATTATGAAATGCCGTGGGCGCTGGTAAAAAACTACGGCGGCTGGGGCAGCCGGGAGGTGATTGGTTTCTTTGAGCGCTACGCCCGCACGGTGTTCAGCCGCTATAAAAATAAGGTCAAATTGTGGCTGACCTTTAACGAAATCAATATGTCGCTGCATGCTCCGATGACCGGCGTCGGCCTGCCGGCCGGCAGCAGCAAAGGCGAGGTGTATCAGGCGATTCACCACCAGCTGGTGGCCAGCGCTCTGGCGGTTAAAGCCTGTCACGAGCTGGTGCCCGAGGGCAAAATCGGCAATATGCTGCTCGGCGGGCTGATGTATCCCCTGAGCTGCAAACCGGAAGATGTGTTTGAGACGCTGCAGGAGAACCGCAGCTGGCAGTTCTTTGGCGACGTGCAGGCGCGCGGCGCGTACCCGGGCTATATGCTGCGCTTTTTCCGCGACAACGGTATCACACTCACCATTACCGATGCCGATCGTGAAGCGCTGAAAACCACCGTCGACTTTATCTCCTTTAGCTACTACATGACCGGCTGCGTCACCGCCGACGAGGCGCTGAACCAGCAGGCGCGCGGCAATATTCTCAGCATGGTGCCGAACCCGCACCTGGCGAGCTCGGAGTGGGGCTGGCAGATAGACCCGCTGGGCCTGCGTACGCTGCTGAACGTGCTGTGGGATCGCTATCAGAAGCCGCTGTTTATCGTGGAAAATGGTCTGGGCGCCAAGGATAAGGTGGAAGCCGATGGCAGCATTAACGATGACTACCGCATCAGTTACCTGAACGACCATCTGGTGCAGGCGCGGGAAGCCATTGACGATGGCGTTGAGCTGATGGGCTTTACCAGCTGGGGGCCGATTGACCTGGTGAGCGCCTCGAAGGCGGAGCTGTCGAAGCGCTATGGCTTTATCTATGTCGACCGTCATGATGACGGCACCGGCACCCTGGCGCGCAGTAAGAAGAAGAGTTTTGACTGGTATAAAGAGGTGATTGCCAGCCGCGGCGCCAGCCTGAAAGCGTAAAGGATGCCCGCCCGGTCATCGCCGGGCGGGGGATTAGCCCGGTTTACGCGCGCGCAGTAAAAAGATCATCGGACGTTCTTTCTCTTCATCCAGGGCGGGCTGTTGGACAATCTGTTCGGCGCTCGGACCCCACTCATCCAGCTGCTCCAGCACAAAACCCGCGGCGATAAGCGCGTTTATCCAGCTTGAGAGCTTGCGATGTTGCTTGATGACGCCCTCGGCAAACCAGTTGCTGACGCGCTCACCCTCCTGCTGATAGTGACTGACCGGCCAGCTTTTCTGTCCCTGGTCATCCACCCGCCAGCCCTGCTGCAAGGGGGCGGTATAGATGGGATGTTCGGCGGAAAAGACCAGGGTGCCGCCGGGAACCAGCGCCTGCTGCAGGGTGGCGAAGAGCGGCGCAATGTCCGGTAAATAATGCAGCGCCAGCGAGCTGTAGACCAGATCGCAGCTGTTGGCGGGCAGCGTCAGGGTTTGCAGATCGGCGCAGCGGTAGACAATCTCATCCCCGCGGGTCATCTCCCGCGCCTGCGCCAGCATGCGCTGGGAGATATCAAAACCGGTTATCTGGCTGGCTCCCTGCTGCTGTGCCCAGCGGCAAAACCAGCCGTAGCCGCAGCCGAGATCCACCACCCGCAAACCGGTTATCGGCGGCAACATTGCCTGCAGGGAAGGCCACTCCGGTGCGCCATCCAGCCCCTTCACCGAGCGATCGAGGGTCGCATAGCCGGCAAAAAACTGCGGGTCGTCATAAATATTCTGACTCATATTCATCCCTTGAATTGATAAGGTTGTTTATTTTTAGCTAACTAATAATTTAGTCACACGCTTTACTAAACGCGTTTAATTCAATTAACTTATGATAACCAACCTGATTAAGTTATCTGACCTGTCTAATGAAATTGATATTAAATAAAAGCGTGCTGGCGGCATTGCCCCTGGCCATCGCGCTGGCTGGCTGCGCGCCATCTCATGAGGTTGCTAATCCGCCGCAGCAGCAAATTCCAGCCTCCCATGTTTCCATGGATCTCCCTGCCGCCGTGAAAAATGGCTGGCCGCAGACCGACTGGTGGAAAGACTACCACGATGCCCAACTGGATAATCTGATTCAGCGCGCACTCGCCAATGCGCCGGATATGCAAATTGCCGAACAGCGCATCAGGCTTGCCGAAGCGCAGGCGCGAATGTCGCAGGCGAATCTTGGCCCGGAGATGGATTTCTCCGCCGATGTTGAACGCCAGCGCATGTCGGCCGAAGGCCTGATGGGGCCGTTCGCCACCGACACCGACGGCAATACCGGCCCGTGGTACACCAACGGCACCTTCGGCCTGACCGCTGGCTGGGATCTGGACCTGTGGGGTAAAAACCGCGCGCTGGTGAAAGCGCGCATCGGCGAGCTGAAAGCCCAGGTGGCGGAGCAGGCCCAGACCCGCGAATTGCTTTCTGGCAGCGTGGCGCGCCTGTACTGGCAGTGGCAGACGGAAGCGGCGATTAAAGCAGTGCTGCAGCAGGTGAAGGGTGAGCAAAATAATATCGTGACGGTCGACAAGGCCCTGTTGCAGCGCGGGATCACCAACTCCGCCGAAGGGGCGGAGAACGATATTAACGTCAGCAAAACCGACCAGCAGCTGGCGGACGTGGCGGGCACGATGAAAGAGATTGAAGCGCGCCTGATGGCCCTGACCAACAGCCAGAGCCAGTCGCTGAACCTCAAACCGGTCAGCCTGCCGACGGTCAGCGCGCAGCTGCCTGATACCCTCGGCTATGAGCTGCTGGCGCGCCGCCCGGATCTGCAGGTTGCTCACTGGTACATTGAGGCATCGCTGAGCGAAGTGGACGCGGCGAAAGCGGCGTTTTATCCCGACATCAATCTGATGGCGTTCCTGCAGCAGGATGCCCTGCACTTAAGCGATCTTTTCCGTCACTCGGCGCAGCAGATGGGCGTCACCGCCGGACTGACGCTGCCGATCTTTGACAGCGGCCGCCTCAATGCCAATCTGGATATCGCCAGCGCGCAGAACAGCCTGTCGATAGCGCAGTACAACAAAGCGGTGGTGGATGCCGTCAACCAGGTGGCGAAAACCGCCAGCCAGGTCGAGACGCTGATGGCCAAAAGCCAGCAGCAGCAGCAGGTTGAAAAAGACGCCCAGCGGGTGGTGAACCTGGCGCAGGCCCGAATGGCGGCGGGGATCTTACCCGGCTCCAGAGTCAGTATGGCGAAGCTCCCGGCGCTGCAGGAGCGCATTACCGCATTGCGCCTGCACGGCCAGTGGATTGACGCCAGCATTCAGCTGACTTCTGCTCTCGGCGGCGGCTATCACCAGAGCGTGAAATAACCGGCGCAACGGCGCGCCTGCGGGGGCGCCGTTTAGTCTTTCTTCTTCCTTTCTCGCCGCCTGAGCCACCAGTGGGCGGCAACCACCAGTCCTACCGCGAGGATCAGCCAGATCCAGTGCTTCAGATGGGCGTCCAGATGGTGCAGCCACGGGCCAACCACCTCGCCGCCGAGATAGCCAATGGTGGTAAACAGCAGGGCCCACACCAGCGCTCCGACAATATTCAACGGCAGGAAAATGCGCGGCGGCAGGCGGCTGGCGCCGATCAGCAGGGGGCCGATTACCCGGAAGCCATACATAAAGCGGGTGCCGATGACAAACAGCCACGGCCGGTGCTGGATCATGCGCTGCGCTTTACGTATTCGCGCCTTCTGGCTGGCGAAACGGCGCAGAATGCGTCCCCCGAAGCGGCGGCCGACCAGATAGAGCAGCTGATCGCCAATCATCCCGCCGAGGGCGACGGCGATCACCACCAGGGGAAACTTCAGTAACCCCTGATGCGCTGCGACGCCGCCCAGCAGGGTAATGGTCTCACCTTCCGCCATGCTGCCGACGATCAGCGCCGCGTAGCCATACTGGGAAATCAGGTGATTGATATCCATAAACAGCTTATCTCCTTATCTCATCACCTTTAATCATACACCCTGCTGACCAAAACGCGGTGACGCAGATTTTTTGTGCTGTACACAAAATAATCTACAGGGTGAATTATACTTGGATCAGTGCAGTACGAAGCCGTGACAAGGGGGACGCTATGAACCATGTCTGGGGGCTCTTCGCTCATCCCAACCGGGAAATGAGCGTGATAAAGAGCGAGAACGAAACCATTTCTCATCACTATACGCACCATGTGCTGCTGATGGCGGCGGTTCCGGTGGTGTGCGCCTTTATCGGCACTACGCAGCTGGGCTGGAACTTCGGCGACGGCACCGTTATTAAACTGTCGATGTTGACCGGTCTGGCGCTGGCGGTACTGTTTTACGCCGTGATGCTGGCCGGGGTGGCGATCATGGGACGGGTTATCTGGTGGATGGCCAGGCAGTATCCGCAGCAGCCTTCGCTGAAACGCTGCATGGTGTTTGCCGGCTATGTGGCCACGCCGCTGTTTCTGAGCGGGATTGTGGCGCTCTATCCGCTGGTCTGGCTGTGCGCGCTGATCGGTACCATCGCGCTGTTTTACACCGGCTATCTGCTCTATCTGGGCATCCCGACCTTCCTGAGCATTAACCGGGAAGAGGGGTTAAGCTTCGCCAGTTCGACGCTGGCCATCGGAGTGCTGGTACTGGAAGTGCTGCTGGCGATCACCGTGGTACTGTGGGGGTATGGTTACCGACTCTTCTGATCGCACGTCACTGGATAATATGCATTGCCGGCAAATATGTATTTTGTGTCGGCAATGCAGCATTTCTTCACGATTCTTATTAGGCACAGGGCCTTACGGCGCGGTATGATGGCGTTTGCCAGCGATGTTGCCCACTTAACCTCGCGGCGTACGTTCCATAACGTGCAAAAATACTTTTCAGAATGCCCATGATGCCGAAATTTCGAGTCTCTTTGCTCAGCCTGACCTTGCTGCTGGCTGTGCCTTTTGCGCCCCAGGCGTTAGCAAAAACCTCCGCGGCGGTTGCCGCCTCGCAGCCGGATATCGCCTCCGGCAGCGCCATGATCGTCGATCTGGCCACCAAAAAAATCATCTATGCCAGCCAGCCGGATCTGGTGCGCCCGATGGCGTCAATCACCAAAGTGATGACCGCCATGGTGGTGCTCGATGCCCATCTGCCGATGGATGAGATGCTGACGGTGGATATCAGCCATACGCCGGAAATGAAGGGGATCTACTCCCGCGTGCGCCTCAACAGCCAAATCAGCCGCCGCACGATGCTGCTGCTGGCGCTGATGTCTTCCGAGAACCGCGCGGCCGCCAGCCTGGCGCATCACTATCCAGGCGGCTACGATGCCTTCATTCGCGCGATGAACGCCAAAGCCCAGGCGCTGGGCATGACTCATACCCGCTACGTGGAGCCGACGGGCCTGTCGGTGCATAACGTCTCCACCGCCCGCGATCTGACCAAACTGCTGATCGCCAGCGAGCAGTATCCGCTGATTGGCCAGCTGAGCACCACCAAAGAAGAGACCGCCACTTTCGCCCATCCGGCCTACAGCCTGCCGTTCCGCAACACCAACCATCTGGTGTATCGCGATAACTGGAATATCCAGCTGACTAAAACCGGCTTCACCAACGCTGCCGGCCACTGCCTGATTATGCGTACGGTGATTAACCAACGCCCGGTGGCGCTGGTGGTGATGGATGCCTTCGGTAAATACACCCACTTCGCCGACGCCAGCCGCTTGCGGACCTGGATCGAGACCGGGAAAGTGATGCCGGTACCCGCCTCGGCGCTGAGCTATAAAAAGCAGCGCGAAGCGCAGATGGCGGAGGCGATGCTGAAAGGCGGCGCGCAGACCGCGCAGAACGATTAATCTACATGTCCCCCGGATGGCGGCGCATTGCGCCTTATCCGGGCTACGTGATTTGGCACCGGGTTCGCCGCTTTCGTAGGCCCGGCAAGCGCAGCGCCGCCGAGCAATATACCCGACACCGTGCCGCGTTTGTGCCGGATGGCGGCTCGCGCCTTATCCGGCCTACGTGATTTGGCGCCGGGTTCGCCCCCTTCGCAGGCCCGGCAAGCGCAGCGCCGCCGGGCAATCAGGCCGAGTGCCGGTGTTTGTGCCGGATGGCGGCTGACGCCTCTCCGGAACCGCGCTGAACGGTAGCCCGGCTAAGGCGTTTACGCCGCGAGCCGGGGATTTGACGCCGGATATCACTCCGGCAGCGTCCAGTCGCCGTCACCCAGCGCGCGCTGCATAATCAACGTATCTCGCCAGTCGCCCATTTTGTAGCCCACGCTGCGCAGTTGACCCGCCACGGTAAAACCAAACTTTTTATGGATCGCCAGCGAACCGGCATTGTTATGGCCATCACCGATGATCGCCAGCATCTGCCGCCACGGGCCTTTCTCGCATTCGGCGATCAGCCGCGACAGCAGCGCGCTGCCGATGCCGCGCCCGCCCATCCCGGATTCCACGTAGATCGATTCCTCAAGCGTGTAACGATAGGCCGGACGAGGCCGATAGAAGGTGGCGTAGCAGTAGCCGACGATGGCGCCGCGCCACAGCGCCACCAGCCAGGGCAGCCCGTTATCGCGGACGGTTTTGATCCGTTTACGCATTTCGTCAACGGTAGGGGGGATCTCTTCAAAGGAAGCGCGGCCATTGAGCACGTGCCAGACATACAGCGCGGCGATGGCGTGCGCATCGTCGGGCAGCGCTTCACGAATTTCTAAATCACTGTCGAGTAACGGGGCCTCTGCGGGCATGGCGGCGCTCCTGAATCTGCCGGAGAGACATTCTCCGGCGTGCAGCGTAATACAGAAGCGCCAGGCTGAATAGTCCTGCCGCTGATTATTGCGGATCTGCCGGGGAGACCGGCGTTGGTGCCGCTTCACCCCAGTATTTCTGCTTACTGGTTTTACCAATCCCCGGGTTCATGCTGTTGGTCGGATCGTTCTGGCGATAGAACTGCTGCAGGCTCTCCGGGGCCTCATACAGATGACCCACGTTATGCTCCGCCGGGTACTGGGCGCCGCGCGCTTTCAGCAACGCCAGCATCTGCTCTTTCAGAGCGTGGGCTTCGACCCCTTTCTTGACGATGTAATCCTGATGGAACACATGGCACATAAAGTGGCCATAGTAGAGCTTATGCACCAGCTGGCTGTCGATCTCCGGCGGCAGATGTTCGAACCACTCGGTATCGTTGCGGCGCAAGGCGATATCCAGCGCCAGAATATCTTCCACTTCGTCAGCATGCACCGCCTGATAGCGGATGGCCGCGCCGGCGGCGGCAAAGCGGTGCAGAAACGCCTTGCTGCCTTCCTCCGGCGTACAGGCGAAGAAATCCCCCTCGGCCTGCTGGAAGTATTCCGTCAGCCAGCGCTGCGCTTCTTCGATGCCATCCCCGGCCATCTTCAGCAGCAGATGATGTTCATATTTATCACGCCAGGTTTTCATCCGCTCCGGTAAGTGCGCCGGGAAGACGTGGCCGAGCTTCTGCATAAAGCGGTCGGTAAAGTGCGGCTTAAACAGCGAGACTTTCTCCAGCATCGCGTCGGTGCGCCCCTTCATGGTGAAGAAGAACGGCATTTTGTCGGTGCCGAGCTTGTCGATCATCAGGAAGGTGTCTTTGCCATACTTCTCGGCGATATCGTAAATATCGCGGTGCATATATTCCCCGGCCACCGGCAGATGCTGGAACTCGGCGAGGATATGGCGGCGGATCTCGGTCAATACCTGCGGCTGGTTGGTGCCAATGTAAAACACCTGCTGGCGTTTTTCCGCCGGGAAGGTATCCAGACGCGCGGCGAAAACCGCCAGCTTGCCGGCGCAGCCGGAGGATTCGAACAGGCGGTCCGGGTCGGCGTTGTAGCGCGCCGGGGTGTCGGCATCGACATCGCGCACGCGGGTCACATAGTCGTGATCGTGGGCGTGGCGGCCGTCGTGCAGCACATCGCTATCGCTGATGCGCTCGTCGTCGAGGCGGCTGAGGATCTGCTCCGGCGTGCTGCCGAGATCAATGCCCAGATGGTTGACCAGCTTCAGCTTGCCGTCGGCGTCAATCTGCGCGAACAGCGACATTTCGGTATAGGCGGGCCCGCGCTGCACCAGCGAACCGCCGGAGTTGTTGCAGATCCCGCCGATCACCGATGCGCCGATGCATGACGAGCCGATCACTGAGTGCGGCTCGCGACCGAGCGGTTTGAGCGCTTTTTCCAGCGAATAGAGGGTAGTGCCGGGCCAGGCCAGCACCTGCTCGCCTTTGTCCAGCAGATGCAGTTTATCCAGGCGCAGAGTGCTGATAATCACGATCTCGCGATCGTAATCATTGCCGTTGGGGGTCGAACCTTCGGTCAGGCCGGTGTTGGCCGCCTGCATCAGAATAATTTTATCGGCGTCTACGCAGGCGTTAAGCACGCGCCAGAGTTCCAGCAGGGTGCCGGGAAAGACAACCGCCAGCGCCTCGCCCTGACCGGAGCGGAAGCCTTTGCGGTAGCGTTGGGTTTTTGCCGGGTCGGTCAGCAGATGCGAAGGGCCAACCAGGCGCGCCAGATCCGCCAGAAACGTTTTATGGGTATTAGTGGGTGCAGATGACATGTTCCACTCCTTGTGGTGGTGCGCGAAATATCGAGGATAAGCATAGCGCTTTGTATGACAATTTGATGCATGAATGTTTCGCAAAAATCAGAGAAGAACCTTAGCATTCTGCGGGCGCGTTGTTTATATATATGGCAAACTGCGGTTTTTATTATGTTTTACCGAGTCCCCGTCTGAGAAAAAGCGAGATAACAATGAAATGGCTCTGCACTGTAGGCGTCGCCGTGAGTCTGGCGCTGCAACCCGCGCTGGCGGATGAACTGTTTGGTAACCACCCTCTGACCCCGCAGGCGCGGGATGCCTTTGTCACCGATCTGCTGAAAAAAATGACGGTAGACGAGAAAATCGGCCAGCTGCGTCTGATAAGCGTTGGCCCGGATAACCCGAAAGAGGCGATCCGCGAAATGATCAAAAACGGTCAGGTGGGGGCGATTTTTAACACCGTCACCCGGCCGGATATCCGCGTGATGCAGGATCAGGTGATGCAGCTTAGCCGCCTGAAGATCCCATTGTTCTTTGCCTACGATGTGCTGCACGGTCAGCGCACCGTGTTCCCGATAAGCCTCGGCCTGGCCTCATCGTTTAACCTTGACGCCGTGAAGACCGTGGGCCGCGTGTCAGCTTATGAAGCCGCCGATGACGGCCTGAACATGACCTGGGCGCCGATGGTCGACGTCTCCCGCGACCCGCGCTGGGGACGCGCTTCCGAAGGGTTCGGGGAAGACACGTATCTGACCACGATGATGGGCCAGGCGATGGTGGAGTCGATGCAGGGCAAGAGCCCGGCGGACCGCTATTCGGTGATGACCAGCGTCAAGCACTTCGCCGCCTACGGCGCGGTGGAGGGCGGGAAAGAGTACAACACGGTCGACATGAGCCCGCAGCGCCTGTTCAACGACTATATGCCGCCGTACAAAGCCGGGCTTGATGCCGGCAGCGGCGCGGTGATGGTGGCCCTGAACTCGCTGAACGGCACCCCGGCGACTGCTGATTCCTGGCTGCTGAAAGACGTCCTGCGCGACCAGTGGGGCTTTAAAGGCATCACGGTCTCCGACCACGGCGCCATCAAAGAGTTGATTAAGCACGGCGTGGCCTCCGACCCGGAAGACGCGGTGCGCGTGGCGCTTAAGTCCGGCATCAACATGAGCATGAGTGACGAGTATTACAGCAAGTACCTGCCGGGGCTGGTGAAGTCTGGCAAGGTGACCATGGCCGAGCTGGATGACGCCACCCGTCATGTGCTCAACGTCAAATATGACATGGGGCTGTTCAACGATCCTTACAGCCACCTGGGACCAAAAGATTCTGACCCGCAGGACACCAACGCGGAAAGCCGCCTGCATCGCAAAGAGGCGCGGGAAGTGGCCCGCGAAAGTCTGGTACTGCTGAAAAACCGTCTCGATACGCTGCCGCTGAAAAAATCCGGCACTATCGCGGTGGTCGGTGCGCTGGCGGACAGCAAACGCGACATGATGGGCAGCTGGTCCGCGGCCGGGGTGGCCGACCAGTCGGTGACCGTCCTGACCGGCATCAAAGAAGCGCTGGGTGATAACGGTAAAGTGATTTACGCCAAAGGGGCGAACGTCACTGACGATAAAGGCATCGTCGATTTCCTTAACCTGTATGAGAACGCGGTGCAGGTTGACCCGCGCTCGCCGCAGGAAATGATCGACGAAGCCGTCGCGGCGGCGAAGCAATCCGACGTGGTGGTTGCCGTGGTGGGCGAAGCGCAGGGCATGGCGCATGAGGCCTCCAGCCGGACCGACATCACCCTGCCGCAGAGCCAGCGCAATCTGATTGCCGCCCTCAAAGCCACCGGCAAACCGCTGGTGCTGGTGCTGATGAACGGCCGTCCGCTGGCGCTGGTGAAAGAGGATCAGCAAGCCGATGCGCTGCTGGAGACCTGGTTTGCCGGCACTGAAGGCGGTCACGCCATCGCCGACGTGCTGTTTGGCGACTATAACCCGTCGGGCAAACTGCCGATGTCTTTCCCGCGCTCGGTGGGGCAGATCCCAACCTACTACAGCCACCTGAATACCGGCCGGCCGTATAATCCGGAGAAACCGAACAAGTACACCTCGCGTTACTTCGATGAAGCCAACGGCCCGCTGTATCCGTTTGGTTACGGCCTCAGCTACACCACCTTTAGCGTCTCCGATGTCACCATGTCGTCAGCCACCCTGCCGCGCGACGGCAGCGTGACCGCCAGCGTGCAGGTGACCAACACCGGCAAACGCGAAGGGGCAACGGTCATTCAGCTGTATCTGCAGGACGTCACTGCCTCCATGAGCCGGCCGGTGAAAATGCTGCGCGGCTTTAAAAAGGTCAACCTCAAGCCGGGCGAAACGCAAACCGTCAGCTTCCCGATTGACGTCGACGCGCTGAAGTTCTGGAACCAGCAGATGAAATACGTTGCTGAGCCGGGCAAATTCAATGTCTTTATCGGCGTGGACTCCGCCCGCGTGAAGCAGAGCGAGTTTGAACTGTTGTAAGGAATAGCCCTTAAGCTCAACGTGACACGTTAAAGGCCGATTAATCGGCCTTTTCTTTTTCGTATCGCCAGCAAATGGACTACGCTTTTCTCTTAAGCTTCTGTAAGCGAAGCGCAAAAGAACTGAGGGAAGCGGGATGAAGATGGCAATGAAATGGTCCGGTGCGCTGGCGCTGGCCGCCCTGATAAGTTTACCGCTGCAGGCGGCGGAGCCGGTGAAGGTCGGCTCGAAAATTGATACCGAAGGCGCGCTGCTGGGCAATATGATCCAGCAGGTGCTGGAAAGCCACGGCGTAAAAACGATTAATAAAATCCAGCTCGGCACCACGCCGGTGGTGCGCGGGGCGATTGTCGCCGGCGAGCTGGATATCTATCCGGAATATACCGGCAATGGCGCCTTCTTCTTTAAAGATGAAAACGACCCGGCGTGGAAGCATGCCCAACAGGGCTATGAGAAGGTGAAGCGCCTCGATCAGGAGAAACATCAGCTGGTGTGGCTCACCCCGGCGCCGGCCAACAACACCTGGACTATCGCCGTGCGCCAGGACCTGGCGGAGAAAAATCACCTGACCTCGCTGGCCGACCTCAGCCGCTATCTGCAGCAGGGCGGCGAATTTAAGCTGGCGGCCTCGGCGGAGTTTATTGAGCGCCCGGACGCGCTGCCGGCGTTTGAAAAAGCGTATGGTTTCAACCTCAACCAGAACCAACTGCTGTCGCTGGCCGGGGGCGATACGGCGGTGACCATCAAAGCGGCGGCGCAGCAGACCTCGGGCGTAAACGCGGCGATGGCCTACGGCACTGACGGCCCGGTCGCGGCGCTGGGGTTACAGACGCTGAGCGATCCGCAGGGCGTGCAGCCGATTTATGCCCCGACGCCGGTGGTGCGTGAGGCAGTGCTCAAAGCCTATCCGCAGATCGCCGACTGGCTGAAGCCGGTCTTTGCCAGCCTCGATGAAAAAACCTTGCAGCAGCTGAACGCCCGTATTGCGGTGGAAGGCCAGGATGCGAAGCGCGTGGCGGCAGATTATCTGCAGCAGAAAGGCCTGTTGAAGTAAGCCACCGGTGACCATTCGCTGTACTCACCGCGTCGGCCTGCTGCTGACAGGTCTGCTGCTGGTTACGCTGGCGCTGCCGTTTATTACTTACGCGCCGAATCGCTTACTCTCCGGCGAAGGGCGCGGGCTGTGGCAGGTGATGCCCTGGCTCGCCGGCGTTCAGATGGCGGCAGTCCTTGCCGGGATGCTGCTTTGCTGGCTGCCAGGCAGGGCCGCGCCGCTTCTTCACCTGCTGCTGGCCGAACTGCTCTTCCCGCTGCTTATCTGGGGCAGCGGACAGGCGGCGCTTGAGCTCTCCCGGCCCGGCTCGCCGCTGGCGCGCACCTCGCCCGGCAGCGGCCTGTGGCTGTCGCTGGCGCTTTGTCTGCTGCTGGCCAGCGAGGCCATCCGTCATCTTACCGTCCGGCCGCTGTGGCGCTGGCTGCTTAATGCGCAAGTCTGGCTGTTGCCCATCATCCTGCTTGCTACCGGGGCGCTCGATCAGCTCTCTCTGCTGAAGGAGTATGCCAACCGTCAGGAGGTATTTGACGACGCCCTGCGCCAGCATCTGCTTTTGCTGTTCGGCACCCTGCTGCCGGGCCTGCTCATTGGCCTGCCGCTGGGGGTATGGCTGTGGCGACGTCCGCGCTGGCAGGCGCCGGCCTTCACCGTGCTCAATGTGATCCAGACTATCCCGTCGGTGGCGCTGTTCGGCCTGCTGATTGCACCACTTGCCGGTCTGGCGCGCTATTTCCCGGCGCTGGGCGAGCTGGGCGTCTCCGGGACCGGCATGGCGCCGGCCCTGATCGCTCTGACTTTGTATGCGCTGCTGCCGCTGGTGCGCGGGGTGGTGACCGGCCTGCAGCAGGTGCCGCAGGACGCCCTGGAGAGCGCGACGGCGATGGGCATGAGCGCCGGGCAGCGCTTTCGTCAGGTGCAGCTTCCGCTGGCGATGCCGGTGCTGCTGCGCAGCCTGCGGGTGGTCAGCGTGCAAACCGTCGGCATGGCGGTAGTGGCCGCGCTGATCGGCGCCGGCGGCTTTGGCGCGCTGGTGTTTCAGGGGCTGCTGAGCAGTGCGCTGGATCTGGTGCTGCTGGGCGTGGTGCCGACCATTGCCCTGGCGGTGGTGGTGGATGCCCTGTTCGCCCTGTGGGGCGCCTGGCTAAAAGGAGAGGCCAATGATTGAGTTTGAAGGGGTCAGCAAAGTGTTTGCCGGCCACCCGGCGGTGAAGGACCTGACCCTGGAGCTGCGCGAAGGCGCCTTCTCGGTGCTGGTGGGGACCTCCGGCTCGGGCAAGTCGACGACGCTGAAGATGATCAACCGCCTGCTGGAGCCGGACCGGGGCACTATTCGTTTTGCCGGCGAGGACATCCGCCAGCAGCCGGTCCTGACCCTGCGGCGGCGGATGGGCTATGCCATCCAGTCCATCGGCCTGTTTCCGCACTGGACGGTGGCGCAGAATATCGCCACTGTGCCGCAGCTGCAAAAATGGCCGCGGGCGAGGATCGCCGACCGGGTCGACGAGCTGATGGCGTTGTTAGGGCTGGAGGCGACGCTGCGCGACCGTTACCCGCATCAGCTTTCCGGCGGCCAGCAGCAGCGGGTGGGGGTGGCGCGGGCGCTGGCGGCGGATCCGGAGGTGCTGTTGATGGATGAGCCCTTCGGCGCCCTCGACCCGGTGACCCGCGAGGCGCTGCAGCAGGAGATGCTGCGCATCCACCGGCTGCTGGGGCGGACGATTGTGCTGGTGACCCATGATATTGACGAAGCGCTGCGTCTGGCGGACCACCTGGTGCTGATGGACGGGGGCGAGGTGGTCCAGCAGGGGGCGCCGCTGGAGATGCTCCTGCGGCCGAAAAATAGCTTTGTGCAGACCTTTTTTGGCCGCAGCGAGCTGGGCGTGCGCCTGCTGTCGCTGCGCGAGGTGGGGGACTATTTGCGTCCCGGCGAACGGCTGGCGGGCGAGGGGCTGACCGTCACCATGACCCTGCGGGAAGCGCTGTCGCAGTTTGTCGCCCGGCGCAGCGAGGCGCTGCCGGTGGTCGATGCCGAAGGCAGGCCCTGCGGCACGCTGCATTTTGCCGATCTGCTGCGCCAGGAGGCGAGCCATGAAGGCGCTTCGTGAGCCGCTGTGGTGGCTTATCGTGCTGTTTATCGGCCTGCTGGTAGGGCTGCCCTACAGCGCGCCGCTGTTCAGTCGGCTGTTCCCGGAGCTGCCGCGGCCGGTCTATCAGCAGGAGAGCTTCTGGGCGCTAACCCTCGATCACGGCTGGCTGGTGGTGGCGTCCAGTCTCGCGGCAACCGCTGTGGGCCTGGCGGCCGGGATCGCAGTCACCCGGCCCGCCGGCAGCGCGTTTCGCCCGCTGGTGGAGACCATCGCCGCTATCGGGCAGACCTTTCCGCCGGTGGCGGTGCTGGCGATGGCGGTGCCGGTGCTGGGATTTGGCTGGCTGCCCGCGCTCATCGCCCTCGCGCTGTATGGCATACTGCCGGTGCTGCAGGGGACGCTGGCCGGGCTGGGGTCGATACCGTCGGGGGTGTCAGGGGTGGCCGAAGGGATGGGAATGACCGGCTGGCAGCGTCTGTATAAGGTGGAGCTACCGCTGGCGGGCCCGGTAATACTGGCGGGGATCCGCACCTCGGTCATCGTCAATATTGGTACCGCGACCATTGCTTCGACGGTGGGGGCCAGTACGCTCGGGACGCCGATCATCATCGGCCTGAGCGGCTTTAATACCGCCTATATTGTTCAGGGGGCGCTGCTGGTGGCGCTGGCGGCGATTATCGTCGACCGCGCGTTTGAGCGTCTGACCCGCTGGATCAGCCGACACCGCCACGCACAATAAAGGAATAGCCGGCCAGCATTACGCCGCTGATCCCGCCGATGGCCATAAGTAAGAAGAGGGTGACGACCGCGATTTTCGCTGGCTTCATAATAGGCTCCTGATGTTAACAGGGGGATTATACGGTGAAGCGAAGGTGTTAATGAAACATTAATTGCGGTTTAGCGTGCCGCGCCGGGATTTTTGCCGCGTTTGCTGCGCAACGCGCCGGAAAAAAGTGTGATCCTGTCCGTCATTTTTCATTTTTATGCAGGGCTTCAAAGAAAGTTTTCGCCAGGCAGGGTATGGTACGCGCTTTTAGGCATGTGTGGTTTGCGGGTATGTACGAGTTTGATCTGGTGTTGCTGCTGCTTCAGCAGATGTGCGTATTTTTGGTCATCGCGTGGTTGATGAGCAAAACCCGGCTGTTTATCCCCCTGATGCAAGTCACCGTTCGCCTGCCGCACAAGCTGCTGTGCTACGTCACCTTCTCCATTTTTTGCATTATGGGGACCTATTTCGGTCTGCATATCGAAGACTCCATCGCCAACACCCGCGCCATCGGCGCCGTGATGGGCGGCCTGCTCGGCGGCCCGGTGGTCGGCGGGCTGGTGGGGCTGACCGGCGGCCTGCACCGCTACTCGCTGGGGGGAATGACCGCCTTAAGCTGCATGGTCTCCACCATCGTTGAGGGGCTGCTGGGCGGGCTGGTGCACAGCGTGCTGGTCAAACGCGGCCGGCCGGACAAGGTCTTTAGCCCGCTGACCGCCGGGGCGATCACCTTCGTGGCCGAGCTGGTGCAGATGATGATCATTCTGCTGATTGCCCGCCCGTTCCAGGACGCCCTGCATCTGGTGCAGAGCATTGCTGCGCCGATGATGGTCACCAATACCGTCGGTGCGGCGCTGTTTATGCGGATTCTGCTGGATAAACGGGCGATGTTCGAGAAATACACCTCCGCCTTTTCCGCCACGGCGCTGAAGGTGGCGGCGTCGACCGAGGGGATCCTGCGTCAGGGATTCAACGAAGAGAACAGCATGAAGGTGGCCCAGGTGCTGATCCAGGAGCTGGATATCGGCGCGGTGGCGATCACCGATCGCGACAAGCTGCTGGCGTTTACCGGCATCGGCGACGATCACCATCTGCCGGGCAAGCCTATCTCCTCCTCGTATACGCAACGGGCGATTGAGACCGGGGAGGTGGTCTACGCCGATGGCAACGAGGTGCCTTACCGCTGCTCGATTCATCCGCACTGTAAGCTGGGGTCGACGCTGGTGATCCCCCTGCGCGGTGAGAACCAGCGGGTGATAGGCACCATTAAACTGTATGAGGCGAAAAATCGCCTGTTCAGTTCGATCAACCGCACCCTCGGGGAGGGGATTGCCCAGCTGCTGTCGGCGCAGATCCTCGCCGGACAGTACGAGCGGCAGAAGGCGCTGCTGACGCAATCTGAAATCAAGCTCCTGCACGCCCAGGTCAACCCGCACTTCCTGTTTAACGCGCTTAACACGCTGAAGGCGGTGATCCGCCGCGACAGCGATCAGGCCGGCCAGCTGGTGCAGTATCTGTCGACCTTCTTTCGTAAGAACCTGAAACGGCCGACAGAAATTGTCACGCTTGCCGATGAGATCGAGCATGTTAACGCCTATCTGCAGATTGAGAAGGCTCGCTTCCAGGCTAACCTGCAGATCCAGATGGCGGTGCCCGAGGGGCTGGCGCATCACCAGCTGCCCGCTTTCACCCTGCAGCCGATCGTGGAGAACGCCATTAAGCATGGTACATCGCAACATCTTGGCGTCGGCGAAATTACCATCCGCGCCAGCCAGGACGATCGCTGGCTGCAGCTGGATATCGAAGATAACGCCGGGCTGTACCGGGCCAACCCCCAGGCCAGCGGGCTGGGGATGAATCTGGTGGACAGGCGTCTGCGGGCGCGTTTTGGCGACGACTGCGGCATCAGCGTCACCTGCGAGCCGGAGCGCTTTACCCGTGTCACCCTACGTCTGCCCCTGGAGGAGAATGCATGCTGAGAGTATTGATCGTCGATGATGAGCCGCTGGCGCGGGAAAACCTGCGTATTTTGCTGGAGACTCAGCGCGATATCGAGATCGTCGGCGAGTGCGGCAACGCGGTGGAGGCGATTGGCGCAGTACATAAGCTGCGCCCTGACGTGCTGTTTCTCGACATCCAGATGCCGCGCATCAGCGGTCTGGAGATGGTCGGGATGCTCGACCCGGAGCATCGCCCCTATATCGTGTTTCTCACCGCTTTTGATGAGTACGCGGTGAAAGCCTTTGAGGAGCACGCTTTTGACTATCTGCTCAAGCCGATTGAGGCCGTGCGGCTGGAGAAAACCCTGGCCCGCCTGCGTCAGGAGCGCAGCCTGCAGGACGTGTCGCTGCTGGATGACGCCCGGCAGACGCTGAAATACATTCCCTGTACCGGCCACAGCCGTATCTGGCTGCTGCAGATGGAGGATGTGGCCTTCGTCAGCAGCCGGATGAGCGGCATCTACGTGACCGATCGCGAGGGAAAAGAGGGCTTTACCGAGCTGACCCTGCGCACCCTCGAGAGCCGCACGCCGCTGCTGCGCTGCCATCGCCAGTATCTGGTGAATATGGCGCACCTGAAGGAGATTCGCCTGGAAGAGAACGGCCAGGCGGAGCTGCTGATGCGCGCCGGGCAAACGGTGCCGGTGAGCCGGCGCTATTTAAAAAGCCTGAAAGAAGCGATTGGCCTGTAAAACTGCTACACTGCGCCCCATTGCAACATCGACAGTAAAAGGCACTCATGCTCAGTAATGATATTCTTCGTAGCCTGCGCTACACCCTGAAAGCCAATAATAACGATATGGTGCGCATTCTTGCGCTTGCCGATATGGAATCCACCGCCGCCAGCTTCGATACCTGGATGACGAAAGAGGATGAAGAGGGTTTTGTCCGCTGCCCGGATATTATCCTGTCGGGTTTCCTCAACGGCCTTATCTATGACAAGCGCGGCAAAGATGATTCGGCGCCGGAGCTGGCGCTGGAGCGTCGGGTGAATAACAACACGGTGCTGAAAAAGCTGCGGATCGCCTTCTCGCTGAAAACAGACGATATCCAGGCGATCATGAGCGAGCAGAAATACCGGGTGTCGGTGCCGGAAATCACCGCCATGATGCGCGCCCCGGAGCATAAAAACTACCGCGAGTGCGGGGATCAATTTATGCGCAACTTCCTGCGCGGGTTGACCCACCGGGTGCATCACCCGAAGGCGTGATGTTTAGCCGGGTGGCGGCTTCGCCTTACCCGGCCGACAAAACCCGTAGGCCCGTGCAAACGTAGCGCCGCCGGGCAAAAAAAAGCCGGAGATACTCTCCGGCTTTTTTGTTATTTCACCTGCTGACCCGGCTTCGCACCGTCGTCAGGGCTTAACAGGAAGATATCCTTCCCGCCAGGGCCGGCGGCCATCACCATGCCCTCGGAGATGCCGAAGCGCATTTTCCGCGGCGCCAGGTTGGCGACCATCACCGTCAGGCGGCCAATCAGCGGCTGCGGATCCGGGTAAGCGGAGCGGATGCCGGAGAAGACGTTACGTTTTTCGCCGCCGAGATCCAGCGTCAGGCGCAGCAGCTTGTCGGAGCCCTCGACGAATTCCGCGTTTTCAATCAGCGCCACGCGCAGATCGATTTTGGCGAAATCGTCAAAGGTGATGGTCTCCTGAATCGGATCGTCCGCCAGCGGACCGGTGACCGGCGCCGCGGTGGCTTTCACCTCTTCTTTAGAGGCTTCCACCAGCGCTTCCACCTGTTTCATCTCGATGCGGTTATACAGCGCTTTAAACGGATTGACCTTATGCGCCAGCAGCGGCTGCTGAATGGCATCCCAGCTGAGTTCGCTGTTGAGGAACGCTTCCGCACGCGCCGCCAGCTGCGGCAGCACCGGCTTCAGCCAGGTCATCAGCACGCGGAACATGTTCAGACCCATGGTGCAGATGGCCTGCAGGTCGGCGTCGCGGCCTTCCTGTTTCGCCACCACCCACGGCGCCTGCTCATCGACGTAGCGGTTAGCCACGTCGGCGAGGGCCATGATTTCGCGGATTGCCTTACCGAACTCGCGGCTGTCCCATGCTTCGCCGATGCTTTCCGCCGCGTCGGTGAAGGTTTTATACAGCGCCGGGTCGGCCAGCTCAGCGGCCAGCACGCCGTCGAAACGCTTGCTGATAAAGCCGGCGTTGCGCGAGGCGAGGTTAACCACCTTGTTGACGATGTCGGCGTTCACGCGCTGCACGAAATCTTCCAGGTTCAGGTCGATGTCATCGATGCGCGAAGAGAGCTTGGCGGTGTAGTAGTAGCGCAGGCTGTCAGCGTCGAAATGATTTAACCAGGTGCTGGCCTTGATAAAAGTCCCGCGCGACTTGGACATCTTCGCGCCGTTAACCGTTACGTAGCCGTGCACGAACAGGTTGGTCGGCTTACGGAAGTTGCTGCCTTCCAGCATCGCCGGCCAGAACAGGCTGTGGAAGTAGACAATGTCCTTGCCGATAAAGTGATACAGCTCGGCCGTGGAGTCTTTCTTCCAGTATTCGTCGAAGCTGGTGGTGTCGCCGCGCTTGTCGCACAGGTTCTTGAAGGAGCCCATGTAGCCGATCGGCGCGTCCAGCCAGACGTAGAAATATTTGCCCGGCGCGTTGGGAATTTCGAAGCCGAAGTACGGCGCATCGCGGGAGATGTCCCACTGCTGCAGGCCGGATTCGAACCACTCCTGCATTTTGTTCGCTACCTGCTCCTGCAGCGCGCCGCTGCGGGTCCACGCCTGCAGCATTTCGCTGAACGACGGCAGGTCGAAGAAGAAGTGCTCGGAGTCACGCATCACCGGCGTAGCGCCGGAGACCACCGATTTCGGGTCGATAAGTTCGGTGGGGCTGTAGGTCGCGCCGCACACTTCGCAGTTATCGCCATACTGGTCCGGAGATTTGCACTTCGGACAGGTGCCTTTCACAAAACGGTCCGGCAGGAACATGCCTTTTTCCGGATCGTAGAGCTGAGAGATGGTGCGGTTTTTAATAAAACCGTTCTCTTTCAGACGGGTGTAGATAAGCTCCGACAGCTCGCGGTTCTCGTCGCTGTGCGTCGAGTGATAGTTATCATAGCTGATGTCGAAGCCGGCAAAATCGGTCTGATGCTCCTGACTCATCTCGCCAATCATCTGCTCCGGTGTGATACCGAGCTGCTGCGCTTTGAGCATGATCGGCGTGCCGTGGGCGTCGTCGGCGCAGATGAAGTTGACCTCGTGGCCGCGCATTCGCTGGTAACGGACCCAGACATCAGCCTGGATGTGCTCCAGCATGTGGCCGAGGTGGATGGAGCCGTTGGCGTACGGCAGGGCGCACGTTACCAGAATTTTCTTCGCGACTTGAGTCATAGTGAGCATTACATCTTCTGTTGTAAAAAGGGCTTCCGATATTACCAAAAGGGCTGTGGGTGCGCCATAAATGGCTGCCCATATATGGATAATCGTTAGCTGTGATAAACTCTGTGATTACTGAAAGCATCTCAAAACAACAAAGGAGTCGGGATGAATTCGCAATCCCAGGCCAAATCCCCTGAGCGCCTACGTGCGATGGTCGCCGGGACGCTGGCCAATTTCCAGCACCCAACCCTGAAGCATAATCTCACCGCCCTCAAGGCGCTGCACCATGTCGCCTGGCTGGACGATACCGTTCATATTGAGCTGCAGATGCCGTTCGTCTGGAGCAGCGCCTTCGAAGTGCTGAAAGAGCAGTGCAGCGCCGAGCTGCTGCGCATCACCGGCGCGAAGGCCATCGACTGGAAGCTGACCCACAGCATCGCGACCCTCAAGCGCGTGAAAAACCAGCCCGGAGTCAACGGCGTGAAGAACATTATCGCCATCAGCTCCGGCAAAGGCGGCGTCGGTAAATCTTCTACTGCCGTAAACCTGGCGCTGGCCCTGGCGGCGGAAGGGGCGAAGGTGGGCATTCTGGATGCCGATATCTACGGTCCGTCGATTCCGACCATGCTGGGCGCCGAAGACAGTCGCCCGACCTCACCGGACGGCACCCATATGGCGCCGATCATCAAGTATGGCCTGGCCACCAACTCTATCGGCTACCTGGTGACTGACGACAACGCCATGGTCTGGCGCGGTCCGATGGCCAGCAAGGCGCTGATGCAGATGCTGCAGGAGACCCTGTGGCCGGATCTTGATTACCTGGTGCTGGATATGCCGCCGGGCACCGGCGACATCCAGCTGACCCTGGCGCAGAACATTCCGGTGACCGGTGCGGTGGTGGTCACCACGCCGCAGGACATCGCGCTGATCGACGCCAAGAAAGGCATCGTGATGTTCGAGAAAGTGGAAGTGCCGGTGCTGGGGATCGTGGAAAACATGAGCATGCATATCTGCAGCAACTGCGGGCACCACGAGCCTATCTTCGGCACCGGCGGCGCGCAAAAACTGGCCGAGAAATACCACACCCAGCTGCTGGGCCAGCTGCCGCTGCATATTACGCTGCGGGAAGATCTGGATAACGGCACGCCGACGGTGGTGGCGCGTCCGGACAGCGAATTTACCGACATCTACCGCCAGCTGGCGGGCCGGGTGGCGGCCCAGATGTACTGGCAGGGAGAAGTGATCCCGGGTGAGATTGCCTTCCGCGCCGTTTAAGGCCGCGGCGAGCGCATCAGCCAGTATCTGCCCTCGGGCGACGCGCCCTGTGCTTCGATGGTCCAGCCATGACGCTGGTAGAAGCGCAGGGCGTTTTTATTTTCCATCAGGCATTTCAGCGTTCCGCTGGCGGTAAAGCTCCGTTCGACCTGCGCCAGCAGCGCGCTGCCGATATGTTTGCCCTGCCAGTCGGGGTCGACAAACAGATGGTGAAGGAAATTATCGGCGGTCCATACGGCGGCAAAGCCCACCGGCAGGCCGTCGCATTCCGCGACCCACAGTTGTTCATCCGCGGTGGCGGCATCGAAATCCTCCAGCCGCCACGCCGCGGCGGGAAGCCAGGTCCACGATAAACTGCGCGCCCGCAGGAAGATCTGGCGCAGCGCCGGAGAGTCCGCTGGCTCGCCGGGGCGGACGTGGAGGTTGCGCGGATCAGCGATGATAGAAGATCTCGCCATCGTACACTTTGAGGATTTTGCCTTCGGTATCGGTAATCAGCACGTAGTTACCGCCCATGTAGGTCCAGTGGCTGCCGGCGTCCGGTGCAGGCAGGTTACGCTGCTGCCACTGTTTGATGTTGTATTCCGGGGTGAGGTACATCGCCGGAACGGTGTCGCCGATGTGAAACTGGGTGAAATCGGCAGTGAACTCTTTCAGCGCATACTGATCGATCCCCGCGGCAGTAGCCGTCCAGCTGGCGCCAGCGGTGGCAAGAAGTACGCCCAGAAGCATCATTTTTGTTTTACGCATAATTTCCTCAATATTACCTGGACTCAAATTAGCAGCCTCGTATCATTCCTGATGCGTTGCTGAAATGGCAAGCACTGGATTTTTAAAAAGTGTAAGCAAAACACGGCACAAGTCTTGCGCCGCTTGCGTTGCAGCGACGGTGATGCGTATTTTGGGAGCAATCTGAAGCAGGGGAGAATCGGCATGTTCAGGCTGGAAGATCTGACCTTATTTGTCCGCGCCGCGGCACTGGGCAGTTTTAGCGACGCGGCGCGCGAGGCCGGACAGCAGCCGGCGCAGGTCAGCGCGGCGATTAAGCGTCTGGAGACGATCCTCAATATTCGCCTGTTTGCCCGTTCGACCCGCAGCCTGCGCCTGACGCCGGAGGGGGAGACCTGGCTGCCCTACGCCACCCAGATGCTCGATACCCTTGAAGCCGGTCTGCAGAAGATCCAGACCCCGGACGATGAAGTTCGCGGCATGTTGCAGATTGCCGTGCCGTCGGACCTCGGGCGTAACCTGCTCCTGACCCTGTTCCGTGATTTCCGCCAACGCCACCCGGCGCTGCGTTTGCGGTTGCTCTTTTCCGACCAGCTGACCGACGTGTTTAAAGATCCGGTGGATGTCGCGTTTCGCTATGGCAATAACGACGATGCCTCGTTTATCTCGCTGCCGGTGGCGCCGGAAAATCGTCGGGTGCTGGTGGCCTCGCCTGAGTGGATCGCCCGCCACGGCGAGCCGCAGACCCTCGAGGAGCTCAGCCAGCACAATGCGTTGATCTACATTTTGCGCGGCCGTCCGTTCGACCGCTGGTCGCTGAGCCTCGACGGCGTGGTTCAGCAGCAGAAGGTCTCCGGTACGGTGATGAGCGACGACGCCGAGGTGATCCGTCGGCTGGCGGTGGCCGGGGAGGGCATTGCCTATAAATCGATGCTCGACGTCAGCGACGATCTGCGGGCGGGGCGCCTGCGGCGCCTGCTGCCGCGTTATCAGGGGGATGTGGTGCCGTTGAATCTGATTTGCCCGCACCGCAAACAGCTCTCTGCCGCGGTGCGTTTGTTATATGAAGAGGTGAAATCACATTGTGAAGGGCTTAATGCCTGACTAAGGTCGCGAAGTAATACACCAGCGGGACAGCCAGCACCCACAGGCCAATCGGGATTTCCCGCCACTTGCCGGCGATAGCCTTGATCACAATGTAAAACAGCAGCCCGCCGGCAATCCCGGTGCCGAAGCTGTTGGCGATAAGGGTGATCATCACCATCATCAGCACCGGCAGCCCGTCGGTGAAGTTGCCAAGATCCACTTTGCGCAGGCCGCTGAACATGTTGAGGCCAATCAGGATCAGCGCCGGGGCGGTGGCTTCTTTCGGGATCATCAACGCCACCGGCGTGAACAGCAGCATCAGCAGGAACATTACCGCCGCCGACAGGGCGGTGAGGCCGGTTTTGCCGCCGGCTTCCGCTGCCGCCGAAGACTCAATCAGCGCCGTCGCCGCCGGGATGCCCACCCATGGGCCGAGCGCGGCGGCAATCGAATCGACCATAAACGGGCGATTAATCTGCGGCATGTTGCCTTCTTCATCCAGCAGCCCCGCCTCGCCGCCCACCGCCAGCGTCGTCCCCATGGTGGAGAAAAACTCAGAGGCGAAAAAGACGAACAGGAACGGCAGGAAGGCGATGTTTAACGCCCCCAGCAGATCAACCTGCCCCAGCACCGGGGTTAGCGAATGGGGAACGTCGATAAAACTTGTCGGCAGATGGGTGACGCCGAAGGGGATACCCACCAGCGTGGCGCACAGAATGGCCCACAAAATCGCGCCCGGAACCTTACGCGCCTGCAGGGCTATCGCCAGGAACAGGCCGCACAGCGCCACCAGCGCGCCGGGGGCGAGAAAGTCGCCGAGCATCAGCGCGTTGGTTTTCGCATTGGCCAGCACCAGCCCGGCATTGCGAAAGCCGAGGACGGCGACAAACAGGCCGATGGAGGCGGTGAGCCCCAGCTTGATCGACTGCGGTACCGAGCGGGTGACCACTTCGCGCAGGCCAAAGCGGGTCAGCAGGAAGAAGAGGATCCCCGACCAGCAGGCAATCCCGAGGCCAGTCTGCCAGCCAATCCCTTCGCTACCGGCCAGCGTCACTCCCACCAGCACCGAGCCGCCAATCCCCGGGCCAACGATAAACGGCAGGTTGGCATAAAACGCCATCAGCAGAGAGCCGACGACGAAGACCAGAATGGTGCCGGTGGTGGCGGCGCCTTTGTCCATCCCGCCGATCGCCAGCAGCCCCGGGATGACCACCAGTAAATAGGCGGCGGCGAGAAAGCCGGTGATCCCGGCCAGGCATTCGATGCGTAGCGTACCGCCGCGCGAGCGCAGCGCAAAGCGGCGCTCCAGCCAGTTAGCGCGGTCGGATGAGTGAAGTGTGTTATCGGCCATGCTCAGGCTCCCTGAGGATTATTGTTGTGATCGGTTGGCTCCGGGGTCTCCCGGCAGGCTATCAACGGGTCGACTATCTGACGGCTGCCGCCGTCGGTCAGACCCAAATCGGTTAAATGCGGCCCGGCGTTACAGGCAAGGCAGGTTCCTTCAATGGCCTTGAACACCCGGTACGGTGGCTCCCAGTCGGCGACTTGGCTGCTCAGGTCGCGCAGCTCGCGGAACTGACGCGCCAGCTCGGCGGCCGGGAGATCCGACAGCATGCCGGCAATCGGCATTGCCACATGGGCAAGGATCTCGCCCTGTTGCGCCAGCGCCATCCCGCCGCCGGAGGCGATAAGCTGGTTGGCCGCCAGCGCCATATCATTAGCGTCGCGCCCGAGCACCACCAGATTGTGCGAGTCGTGGGAGTAGCTGGTGGCGATGGCGCCGCGCAGCTCACCCCAGCCTTCGAGCAGGGCGATTTGCGGTGTCGCCTGGTGGCGGCCGTGGCGGTGCTTAACCCAGATCAGACTGAAACCGGCGGGCAACTGGACTTTCCCGTCACGAACCTGCACTTCCACTTCGCCCCACTGGGTGAAGCGCGCGCCGCGGATATGACGCAGGCGGGCGACGCCGTGACGAATGCCCTGGACGCGCAGAACAAAGTCATCGGCGCGGAGGGGGGCGATCGGCAAAGTATCGCGCGGCGGCGTCACGCCCGGCGCGGGGGCGATCGGCTTCAGCAGGCGGCCAGCATGGGCCAGCCGTTCCCCCCCAACGTAGACTTCACGGGCCACCAGTTTCTCCAGGGAATCAAACACCACCAAATCCGCGCGCCGCCCGGCGGCAATCAGCCCGAGATCGTGGCGCTGCAGGCGAATAGCGGCGTTGAGGGTGGCGAATCGCAGCGCATCGACCGCCGGTAAACCGTGCTCGATCAGCAGGTTAAGCAGGGCGATGATCCCGCCTTTCTCCAGCAGCATATCCGGCGGCACGTCATCGGTGCAGACGGTGATTTGCGAGGAGAGGTGCGGCAGCGTTTTTAACGCCGCGACGATATCCGGCAGCAGATAGGGGTGCGAGCCGCGGATCTCGATCGTCAGACCGGCGCGCAGTTTTTCCAGCGCGTCGTCCGCCGAGGTCAGTTCATGATCGGAGGTGACGCCGGCGGCGAGGTAGGCCTGCAGGTCAGCGCCGCTCAGGCCGCGGGCGTGGCCTTCAATCAGTTTGCCGCTGTTGAGACCGGCCTGGACAATCTCCTGCATCCGCTCGCTACCGTGCAACACGCCGTGCATATCCATCACTTCCGCCACACCGCGCACTTCCGGCCAGCCGAGCATGGTCTCCATCTCCGCGCCGGCGAAATCGGCGCCGGACATTTCGAGACCTGGCGTGGAGGGGACGCTGGACGGCGCGGCGACCATCACCTGCAGCGGCAGATGGCGGCTGGCGTCAACCGCGTAGCGCACGCCCTCGACGCCGAGGACGTTGGCCAGCTCATGCGGATCCCAGAACACCGCGGTGGTGCCCTGGGTGAGGACGATTTCCGCGTAGCGCTCCGGCGGCAGGTGCGAGCTTTCGAGGTGTACGTGGGTGTCCATCAGGCCGGGGGACAGGTAGCCACCGGCCAGGGAACGTACTTCATGGGCGTCGGTGCGGCTGCCGCGCGGGTGGACGCTGGCGATCATTTCGCCGACGATACCGACGTCAGCGGGGCGAATTTCGCCCGTGGCCATATCGACGATCTGCGCCTCGACCAGCAGCAGATCAAACGGGAATTCGCCGCGCGCGGCCTGCACGGCGCGACGACGGACTTGAGCATTGCTGGACATAACCACTCCGGCACAAGGATAATGCGGATACTCTATGGGCACAGCAAACGTTTGCCCAGATGAATAAATTTATCACCCGATAAGCTCGGGTTATTGTGCAGGACCACCGTAGCGAACCCGATAATGAACGAACCCTGGCAGCGTCTGCCCGCGCTCTCTCTTAAACAGCTTCAGTATTTCGTCACTCTGGCCCAGCTGCGCCATTTTACCGATACCGCCAGTCGGCTGGCGATTAGCCAGCCGGCGCTGAGCAGCGCGCTGCGGCAAATTGAAACAGTGCTCGGCGGCAAGCTGGTCAACCGTACCGCTTCGGCGGTCACCCTGACTGAACTGGGGGCGGCGATTTTACCCCACGCCCAGCGGATCCTCAGCGTAGCGCAGGCGGCCTTTTTCGATATGCAGCAGATCGTCGAGGCGGGCGGCGACGGGACTGTGCGCATCGGTCTGGTGCCGTCGGTCAGTTCGCTGCTGTTCCCATTGCTGCCGCAGACCCTGGCCCAGGCCTTTCCGCGTCTGCGCATTGAATTTCACGATCAGACCAACGATGCGCTTATCCAGGCGCTGCTGCGCGGCGAGATTGATTTCGGTATCGGGGCGATCGACAGCTCAGTGCCTGCTGAACTGCTGGTCTATCCGCTGCGCGAAGATCCCTTTGTGGCGGTGCTGCACCGCGACGATCCGCTGGCCGCGCAGGCGCACTTGCCGTGGAAGCAGCTGGTGGGGCGGGATATTGCCGTCTTCTCGAAGGGCAATATTCAACGGCTGGTGGCGGCATTAGTGGAGAGCCATCGCCTGACGCTGACCACCCGCTACCAGGTGGACTATATCGAAACCCTGTATGGCCTGGTGCGCTCGCGCTTAGCGGTGGCCATTCTGCCGGCGCTGTACACCACCCATCTGCAGGACCCGGCGCTCCAGGTCGCCCAGTTGCAGCAGCCGGCGCTGACCCGTACGGTGGCCCTGATGCGCGGCCCGCAGGCGCTGCCGCCGCTTATCGAAGCCTGTTTTTCCCTGCTGCAGGGAGAATTGCGCTAGGGCAGGTGCTTGATCAGCACGTCTGCGGTTATGTGATTGATGTACTCCAGCGAATGTGAGGAGAGGACGCCCAGCAGCCGGTTATGGTGCCCGGCAATAATTAAATCGATCTGCCGCTGCCGAACGCAGGTTTCCACGTCTTCAAACCGGCGGGTGGTCACCAGCGAGAGGGTTTCAACCGGCAGGGAGACAGTGCAGGCCAGCTCGTTGAGCAGGGCCTTGGCCTGGATCACCTCCTGTGAAACCTGATCGTCGCGCAGGCTGTCGGAAACATAGTTCAGCGCCCGATAGTCGGTGCTGATGTGGGCGATGGTGATGCGCATGCCGTTCTCTTCTGCCATTCTGGCGGCATGCTCGAGCAGCGGGACGCCGTCCTGACTGCTGTTAATCAGTACCAGCGCATGGTGATAAACGGCCATGGCGTATATCCTCGGTAGGCTAAATAGCGCATGATGTCATCATTTTCCGCCCGCCAGCAGCGGAATGCAATCCCGCCCGGTCGCTTGATGAGCATGATGGCCGCGCGGGTGTCGTTGCAGGGCTAAAGGCTTGTTGTATGAACCGGTGAGTTGCGGTAAATTCCACAACGCTTAACAATTTCACTATTTTGACTCGGGGTGCCCTTCTTCGTTGAAGGCTGAGAAATACCCGTACCACCTGATCTGGATAATGCCAGCGTAGGGAAGTCAGAGACCGCAGGGTCATTGCTTCTACCTCGTCTGGCGGGAGCAAACCATGCCTGAGCTGCTGAATCCCGCGCCTGTCGCGCACCTGCGCCATCTGCTGCGCGCCCATTCCCCCCTTGTGCACTGCATGACCAATGACGTGGTGCAGACCTTTACCGCCAATGTTCTGCTGGCCGTCGGCGCCTCGCCGGCGATGGTGATCGATCCCCGCGAAGCGGCGCAGTTTGCCGCTATCGCCGATGCGCTGTTAATTAACGTCGGTACCCTGACCGAAGATCGCGCCGTGGCGATGCGCGCCGCGGTGGAGCACGCCCGTCAGGCCGGCAGGCCCTGGACGCTGGATCCGGTGGCGGTCGGCGCCCTGACCGTGCGCACGGCCTTTTGTCATGAGCTGCTGGCCCTCCAGCCGGCGGCCATTCGCGGCAATGCCTCTGAAATTCTGGCGCTGGCCGGGATGAGCGCCGGCGGGCGCGGGGTGGATACCACCGATACGGCCGCCGCGGCGCTGCCGGCGGCCCAGGCGCTGGCTCGTCGGCTGGCTACCGTGGTGGCGGTCACTGGCGAGGTGGACTACGTCACCGACGGCGAGCGGGTGCTCAGCGTGGCGGGGGGTAATCCGCTGATGACCCGGGTGGTGGGCACCGGCTGCGCGCTGTCGGCGGTGGTGGCGGCGAGCGCGGCGCTGCCGGGGGCCCGGCTGGAAAACGTGGCCGCCGCCTGCGGGCTGATGAAGCAGGCCGGGGAGATCGCCGCCCGTCAGGGAGGCCCTGGCAGCTTTATTCCGGCGTTTCTCGACGCGCTGTATCAGGAGGTGCAGGGATGAAACGCATCAACGCCCTGACCATCGCCGGCACCGATCCCAGCGGTGGGGCCGGTATCCAGGCCGATCTGAAAACCTTCTCCGCGCTGGGGGCCTATGGCTGCTCGGTGATCACCGCCCTGGTGGCGCAGAATACCCGCGGCGTGCAGTCGGTCTATCGCATCGAACCGGATTTTGTGGCCGCGCAGCTCGACTCGGTGTTCAGCGATGTGCGTATCGATACCACCAAAATCGGCATGCTGGCGGAGACCGATATTGTGGAAGCCGTGGCCGAGCGGCTGGCGCGCTACCGGGTGGCCAACGTGGTGCTGGATACCGTCATGCTGGCGAAAAGCGGCGATCCGCTGCTGTCGGCCTCGGCGGTGGAGACCCTGCGTCAACGATTGTTGCCGCAGGTGTCATTGATCACCCCGAACCTGCCGGAAGCGGCCGCGCTACTCGATGCCCCCCATGCGCGCACCGAGCGCGAGATGCTGGAGCAGGGGCGGGCGTTGCTGGCGCTGGGCTGCGGCGCGGTATTAATGAAGGGCGGCCATCTCGACGACGCCGAAAGCCCGGACTGGCTCTTCACCCGCGAAGGGGAACAGCGGTTTACCACGCCTCGCGTGCAGACCAAAAATACCCACGGCACCGGCTGCACGCTCTCCGCCGCGCTGGCGGCGCTGCGCCCCCGTCATGCGGACTGGGCGGCCACCGTCGCCGAGGCGAAGGCCTGGCTGTCGGCGGCCCTGGCGCAGGCCGACTCTCTGGAAGTGGGCCACGGCATCGGGCCGGTGCACCATTTCCACGCCTGGTGGTAAATGGCAGCGCAACGGGACAGCAGAATCTCCTGAAAAAATGGCCCCCCGGCTGGAAAATAGGCTAAGTCGGTACCAGGCTTAACCTACCCAAAAAAATTGGGTTGGGATAATGCATGCCGGCTTCGGCCGGCCTTACGGGAGATTGCTATGACTGATATTACGCAGTTGCTGGGCAAAGATGCCGAGAGCCTGTTGCAGCACCGTTGTATAACCATTCCGGCCGACCAGCTGTATCTGCCTGGGGCAGATTATGTTGATCGGGTGATGGTGGATAATAACCGACCACCGGCGGTGCTACGCAATATGCAGACCCTGTACAATACCGGACGCCTGGGGGGAACCGGCTACCTTTCCATTCTGCCGGTTGACCAGGGCGTGGAGCACTCGGCGGGCGCCTCCTTCGCCGCCAACCCGCTGTACTTTGATCCGAAAAATATCGTCGAGCTGGCGATCGAAGCCGGCTGTAACTGCGTGGCGTCGACCTACGGCGTGCTGGCCTCGGTGTCGCGCCGCTACGCGCATCGCATCCCTTTCCTGGTGAAGCTCAACCATAACGAAACGCTGAGCTACCCCACCGAATACGACCAGACCCTCTACGCCAGCGTTGAGCAGGCGTTCAATATGGGGGCGGTGGCCGTGGGAGCGACGATCTATTTCGGCTCGGAACAATCGCGTCGTCAGATAGAAGAGATTTCCGCCGCCTTTGAGCGGGCCCATGAGCTGGGCCTGGTCACCGTGCTGTGGGCCTATCTGCGCAATTCGGCGTTCAAGAAAGATGGCGTCGACTATCATGTCTCCGCGGACCTGACCGGTCAGGCCAACCACCTGGCGGCCACCATCGGCGCCGATATCGTTAAGCAAAAAATGGCGGAGAATAACGGCGGCTACAAAGCGGTTAACTTCGGCTATACCGACGATCGGGTGTACAGCAAACTGACCAGCGATAACCCCATCGATCTGGTGCGTTACCAGCTGGCCAACTGCTATATGGGCCGCGCCGGGCTGATTAACTCCGGCGGCGCGGCGGGCGGGGAGACCGACCTTGCCGACGCGGTGCGCACAGCGGTGATCAATAAACGCGCCGGCGGTATGGGGCTGATCCTTGGTCGCAAAGCGTTTAAGAAATCGATGGCTGACGGCGTGAAGCTGATCAATGCCGTGCAGGACGTCTACCTTGACGGGAAAGTGACTATCGCCTGATAAGCACGAGTATCGTTGGGATCCCCGGTGGCGCGACGCGCACCGGGGTTACCGTTCTTTATGCGCCTTCAGGCCGCGCCGTTACCGCGTCAGCAGCCAGCGGGCGGTATGTTCATCGGTCACCAGACCATTGATCCAGCCGCCTTTAAGGGCCGCCAGGATCGCCGGTCGTTTGTATTCTCCACAGGCCGCGGCAATACGCGGGCAGTGGTTCTGACGGATATCATAGCTGGTGATCATGCGGTTGATCTCGCTGTCTACCACGTGGCCTTCCGCATCGATAAACCGTCCGAGGATCTCTCCGATGCCGCCGCGCGCGGTCAGCTCATCCATTTGCGCCTGATTGATAAACCCGTCTTTAAAGATCGGACTTTGCGTGCCCAGGGGACCAATGCCGACAAAAATCACGTCCGCCTCTTGGGCGACGCCGGAGACGCTGCGGAATAAGCGGTTGGTGCACCACATCTCATGCTCCTCCGCGCTCTGGGCGTAGCGCGGCGCCGGCCACTGATAGTACTTGGCCTTAATTTTGCGGGTCAGCAGCAGGGGCACGTCATCGTAATAATTGCACTGCCCGTCGGCGTTCATGGCGCTGATCAGCGCCACGCAGCGGGTATTCAGGCTGTCAAAATCGATGCGCTGCAGCGCTTTTTTCAGGGTCAGGCCCGAGCCCAGGCCGATGATTTTCTCCTTATCATCCTGCAGATAGCGAGCCATCAGCTGATAGCAGCCAAACGACACGCTGTCGAGGGTGCTTTCTTCGCTAAAGGCGGGGACCACATTGCACTCGAGAAGCCGGTACTTTTCCTGCAGCAACTGCGCATAATCGAGGCAGTTTGCTACCGGATGGTGCAAATTAATCGACACTATCCCTTCTTCTTTCGCCGCGGCGATCAGCCGTTGCACCACCGGTCTGGAGGTGCCCAGCTGGCTGGCGATCTCGCTCTGATTCTGACCGGCGATGTAGTACATCCATGCGGCACGCACCTTCTGATCCAACCGGATATCGTCTTCTTTACTCATGGTTTCCCGCCCTAAGTTGCTGACCAGGGCTCGCAATTGGCCCGGCGAATACCCGCATTCTCGCCGTGGTTGGCATAACTGGCAAGCTTTTGCTCTTTATTGGTCATTTGTAATTTAATTGGGTAATTGTTCTTTTGTGATCCGTGGCTCTTATTTTGGTCAAATGATCAATTACAGTGGCGCCATCAACTCAAGGAGAACAGAACATGAACAATCAATTCACATGGCTTCATATCGGTCTGGGTTCTTTTCATCGCGCGCATCAGGCGTGGTATCTGCATCGTCTGATAGCGTCCGGGGATAAGCGCTGGCACATCGCGGCAGGAAATATTCGTAACGACGCCGAGCAGGTGGTGCAGGCGCTGGCGGCGCAGGGAGGACGTTACGTCCTGGAGACCGTCAGCCCGGAAGGGGAGCGCGAATATGAAGAAATTACTTCTATCCAGAAATTGCTGCCGTGGCAGGCCGGGCTGCAGCCGCTGATTAACGAAGGGGCGAACCCGCAGACCAAAGTTATCGCCTTTACTGTGACGGAAGGGGGGTACTACCTGAACACCCGCCATCAGCTGGAAACCAGTAACCCCGATCTGCAGGCCGACCTGCAAGGCGAGTGCAAAACCATTTATGGCACCCTCGCGCGGATCCTGGAGAAGCGCATGGCCGACGACGCCGGGCCGCTGACCCTGCTCAACTGCGACAACGTGCGCCACAACGGCGAGCGTTTCCACGACGGCATGGTCGAGTTCCTGCAGCTCACCGGCAAACAGGCGGTGATTGACTGGATGGCGGCCAATACCACCTGTCCGAACACCATGGTGGACCGCATCACCCCGCGTCCAGCGGCCGATCTGCCGGCCCGTATCAAAGCGCAAACCGGAATTGATGACAAAGCGCCGGTGATGGGGGAGACCTTTATCCAGTGGGTGGTGGAGAACCACTTCCGTGATGCCCGCCCGAACCTGGAAGCGGTCGGCGTGGAGATGGTCGAGTCGGTCATCCCGTATGAAGAGGCGAAAATCCGCATTCTGAACGCGTCGCACAGCTGCATTGCCTGGGCGGGAACCTTAATTGGCCAGCAGTATATTCATGAAAGCACGCTGACCGATGTTATCTACGCCATTGCCGACCGCTACGTCACGGAGGATGTCATTCCCTGCCTCGGCGATAACGGCATTGATCTGCCCACCTACCGGGATGTGGTGCTCAAACGCTTTACCAACCCCTATATCCAGGACACCAACCAGCGCGTCGCCGCCGACGGCTTCTCGAAAATTCCGGCGATGATCGCCCCCACGCTGCAGGAGTGCTATCAGCGCGGCGTCCGCCCTGAGGCGACCGCCATGCTGCCGGCGCTGTTCTTCGTCTTTATGGAGCAGTGGCATAAGGGAACGCTGCCCTATCAGTACCAGGACGGCATCCTGGATGCGCAGGCGGTGCATGAGATGTATGAGGCTCAGGATCCGGTGGCTGTCTACGCCCGCGATAAAGCCCTGTTTGGTGACCTCGCCAACAACGCGGATTTCCTGGCGCTGATGCGCGAGAAAGTCGCCGCCGTTTACACGCTGATTAAATAAAGAGGTGGCTATGTATCTGGGTATCGATCTCGGCACATCGGAAGTCAAAGCGCTGGTCATTGATGAGAACTATGAGGTTATCGCCAGCCATAGCGCGCCGCTGAGCATTCAGCGGCCCCATCCGCACTGGTCAGAACAAGCGCCGGAGCTATGGTGGGAGGCGACGGAGTACCTGATGAGCACGCTACGGGAAAAATGCGCGCAGCACTGGCCGGCCATCAAGGCGATTGGTCTCTCCGGACAGATGCACGGCGCGGTGTTGCTGGATGAAGAGGGGGAGACGATCCGTCCGGCCATTCTGTGGAACGACACCCGCTGCGCCGCAGAGTGCGCCGAGCTGGAGGCGATGGCGCCGGAGCTGCATCAGGTGGCGGGCAACCTGGCGATGCCGGGCTTTACCGCGCCGAAGCTGCTGTGGGTGCGCCGTCATGAGCCGCAACACTTTCAGCGCACCGCCACGGTGCTGCTGCCGAAGGATTATCTGCGCTATCGGATGACCGGGAAGAAAGTCTCCGACATGTCGGACGCCGCCGGGACGCTGTGGCTGGACGTGGCGAAGCGCGACTGGTCCGACGCTCTGCTGGACAAGTGCGGCCTGTCGCGCAGCCAAATGCCGGCACTGGTCGAAGGCTGCGAGGTTTCCGCCACCCTTGATCCGCAGGTGGCGGCGCGCTGGGGGCTGAACGCCTCGGTGGTGGTGGCCGGGGGCGGGGGGGATAACGCGGTTAGCGCCATTGGCGTCGGCGCGGTCTCGCCGGGGGATGCGTTTATTTCGCTCGGCACCTCCGGGGTGCTGTTTGTGGTGACCGACGCCTATCGTCCGGCGCCGCAGTCGGCGGTACATGCGTTTTGTCACGTGCTGCCGAACCTGTGGCACCAGATGAGCGTCATGCTGAGCGCCGCCAGCTGTTTGCAGTGGTTCTGCCGCCTGACCGGCACCACGGAGGTGGCGCTGCTGGCGGAAATTGCCGAGCTCAGCGAGGAGGAGAAAGCCCACGCCCCGTTCTTCCTGCCCTATCTCTCCGGCGAACGTACCCCGCATAACGATCCTGACGCGCGTGGCATGTTCTGGGGCATGACCCACGCCAGCCTGCGCGCCCAGCTTGGCTACGCGGTGCTGGAAGGGGTGAGCTTCGGTATCAACGACGGCCTGCAGGCGTTGAAAGAGAGCGGTACGCCCATCGCGCAGTGCTCGCTGGTGGGCGGCGGCGCCCGCAGTCCTTTCTGGGCCCAGCTGCTGGCCGACATTCTCGCTATGCCGGTGGTGACCCATAAAGGGGGAGAGACCGGCGGCGCGCTGGGCGCGGCGCGGCTGGCCTGCCTGGCGGCGGGCAAACCGATTGCCGCGGTGTGTGAAAAACCGGAAGTCTGGCAGACCTGGCGTGCGGATCCCGTTCGCCACCACACCCTGATGCAACGCTACGCGCAGTTTAAAGACCTGTATTTAAACGACCTGAATTATCGGCAGCACTGATTTTCATCATAACAGCCGCTTCGTTGCACATCGCGGAGCGGCCACCCTGTACCCTGAAAACGAGGTCATTATGTCTATCAATAATAAACAGTGGCTCGGTTTACCCCTGAACCTGCTCTGGGGATACATCGCCATTGCCGTATTTATGACCGGCGACGGTTTTGAATTAGCCTTTCTGTCGCACTATATCAAAGCGCTCGGCTTCTCTCCGGCGGAGGCCTCCTTTGCCTTTACCCTCTACGGCCTGGCCGCCGCGCTGTCGGCGTGGATTTCCGGCGTGGTGGCGGAAATTATCACCCCGCTGAAAACGATGATGATTGGCTTCGTGCTGTGGTGCGTGTTCCACGTGCTGTTCCTCGTTTTCGGCCTCGGTCACGCCAACTATGCGCTGATCCTGATTTTCTACGGCATCCGCGGCTTCGCCTATCCGCTGTTCCTCTACTCGTTTATCGTGGCGATTGTCCATAACGTCAAAAGCGACAATGCCAGCTCGGCCATCGGTTGGTTCTGGGCGGTCTATTCCATCGGCATCGGCGTGTTCGGCAGTTATATTCCGAGCTTCACCATTCCGCACATTGGCGAACTGGGGACTTTATGGCTGGCGCTGGCCTTCTGCGTCACCGGGGGCGTGATTGCCCTGGCTTCCCTGCGCCATATTCAAACGCCGCAGCATATGCAGAATCTCACCACTCGCCAGAAATTTTCCGAGCTGGGACGCGCCGCGACGCTGCTCTATACCAACCGCAATATTCTGCTGTCGAGCATGGTCAGGATTATCAATACCCTCTCGCTGTTCGGTTTTGCGGTCATTATGCCGATGATGTTTGTCGATGAGCTGGGCTTCACCACTTCAGAATGGCTCCAGGTATGGGCAGTCTTCTTCTTCACCACCATTTTCTCTAACGTGCTGTGGGGGATCCTGGGGGAAAAACTGGGCTGGATGAAGGTGGTGCGCTGGTTCGGCTGCATCGGGATGGCGCTCTCCAGCCTGGCGTTTTACTACATCCCTCAGCACTTTGGCCATAGCTTTGCGATGGCGCTGATCCCCGCCATCGCCCTCGGGATCTTTGTCGCCGCCTTCGTGCCGCTGGCCGCCGTGTTCCCGGCGCTGGAGCCGAAGCACAAAGGCGCGGCGATTTCGGTCTATAACCTGTCGGCGGGGATGTCGAACTTTCTCGCGCCGGCGATTGCCGTGGTGTTGCTGCCGTTCTTCAGCACCATCGGGGTGGTGATCGCCTACACCGCATTGTACGTGGTGGCCTTTTTCCTCTGCGCCTTTATCCGCGTGGAGCAGCCGGGGTTCTCCCACAAGGAAGCAACCGCCCGCGAGCAGGTTGAATTCTCTTAGGTGATGCGGCTGGCATGAAGCGCATGCCAGCCTTAATGAGGTGAACGAATGAGTATGCAGGCGGTTATTTTTGACATGGATGGCGTGATTATTGATTCCGAGGCGCTGTGGCGCCAGGCGCAGATTGACGCCCTCGCGCAGTGGGGCGCAACGGCGAGCGTGGATGAGTGTGAAACCCTCACCAAAGGCAAACGCCTCGACGAAATCGCTGGCACCTGGTGCCGCTATTTTCAGCTTGATCTTGACCCGCAGCGGCTTGAAGCCGCGATATTGCAGCGTATTACCGGCCTGATCGCCACCGAAGGCGAGCCGATGCACGGCGTGCATGAGGCGTTACGCTATTTTCGCGAGGCGGGCTATCAGATTGCGCTCGCCACGTCATCATCCCGCCAGGTTATTGCCGCTGTGCTGAACAAGCTCTCGCTCTGGCACTTTTTCGACGTGGTTTCCAGCGCGGATGATGAACCACGCGGCAAACCGCACCCGGCGGTGTACCTGACGACGCTGCGCAAGCTCAATCTCAACGCCAGCCAGTGCCTGGTGATTGAAGACAGTTACAACGGTTTTTGCGCGGCTCAGGCCGCCGGTATTCCCACGGCGGTGGTTGCCGAAGATAGCCGACAGGGGCGCTATCAGGCCGCTGTCGGCCGCTATCAAACTTTACCTGAACTGCTGGAAGCGCTTAACGCCGAGCCAGCGGCGGTCGCATAACTTACGCTTTCGTGAGCGCAGAAAATCCCGGGATGTACACGGTCGGTCACTCTCTTTTCTGCGCTCACGCCCTTTTTTCTCCATGCCGATCCGCCTCACATTTCGCTCATCTTTTGTGAAAACAGTCACGTCTTGTTGTGCCAATGCCCAAATTTATGGCTTTGCTTAGCGGTGTTTGTCCGAGGCACTGCTACGTAATTGTGCTTAGATTATATATTGAAACGTATTTTCAATAATGTGAAACCGCTTTGCCGATTTACTTCTGTCGATCGGATTTGGCCGTGATAAGGATTGAGCATGAAAATTGAATCTGTGAATGTCACCGTTTTCCAGTATCCCACTCGTCGGGTTTCCGACAGCGCCGGGCACTCCCATCCGGGGGCTGAAAGCATGGCCAAAATGGCGATGCTGACCATCACCGCTGATGATGGGGCGCAGGGTTTTTCGTTTGCGCCTCCGGAAGTCGTGCGCCCGTTCGTGGTGAATACTTTTTTTCGCAAAGTGCTGGTGGGGCAGGACCCTTTTAACCGCGAGCGTATCTGGCAGGATCTTAACCACTGGCAGCGCGGCAGCGCACATCAGCTAACGGAGCGCGCGCTGTCGTTTGTTGAACAGGCGCTGTGGGACCTGATTGGCCGCAGCCTCAGGATGCCGGTCTACAAGCTGCTTGGCGGCTATCGCGACACCGTCCCGGCTTACGGTAGCACCATGTGCGGCGACGATCTACCGGGCGGCCTGTCGACCCCGGAAGAGTATGCCGCCTTTGCCGAAAAGCTGGTCGCCCGCGGCTACAAGGCCATCAAACTGCACACCTGGATGCCGCCAATCTCTTTTGCGCCCAATCCCAAAATGGATATTAAAGCCTGCGCGGCGGTGCGCGAAGCGGTAGGGCCGGATATTGACCTGATGATTGATGGCTATCACTGGTACAGCCGCGCCGAGGCGCTGTGGATCGGCAAAGCGCTGGAAAAACTCAATTTCGCCTGGTTTGAAGAGCCGATGGAGGAGGATTCGATGTCCTCCTACGCGTGGCTGGCGGAAAACTTGTCGATTCCCATCGTCGGGCCGGAGAGCTTCGGCGGCAAGCACCACATGCGCGCCGAATGGGTGAAAGCCGGAGCCTGCGACATTCTGCGCGCCGGCGCTAACGGCGTGGGGGGCATTACCCCGACCATGAAGGTGGCGGCGCTGGCGGAATCTTTCGGCATGGATTGCGAAGTCCACGGCAACGGCGCGGCAAGCCTGGCGGTGGTCGGCGCGATCCGTAACTGCCGTTGGTATGAGCGCGGCCTGCTGCATCCGTTCCTCGACTACGATGAACCGGCGGCCTATCTCAACAGCATTGTCGACCCGATGGATGATCAGGGATTTGTGCATTTGTCACAACGTCCGGGTCTCGGCGAAGACATTAATTTTGCGTATATCGAAGCCAATACCGTTAGCCACGACTGATTTAAAAAAATAAATGCCCGATGGCGCTGCGCTTATCGGGTCTGCGGCCCGGTAGGCCGGATAAGGCGAAAATGCCGCCATCCGGCAACATGTACCCTACAGTACAGGCAAACAGAGATATGAAAAAAACCTCCTTACTGGCAGCGTGTACTCTCGCGCTCGCCATGTCGATGGGGAGCGGAGAGGCGGTGGCGAAAACCCCGCCCGACCAGCTGATCATCGGGATGAATATGAATAACCTGCTCACCCTTGACCCGGCGGCGATGACCGGTAACGAAGTGGTGGGGATCGTGGTCAACCTCTACGACTCGCTGGTGGAGCTGGACCCTGAGCAGCTCACCACCGTTAAGCCCGCGCTGGCGAAATCCTGGGATATCAGCCCCGACGGCAAAACCCTGACCTTTCATCTGCGCGACGACGTCAAGTTTCACTCCGGTAACCTGCTGACCGCCGCCGACGTCGTGTGGTCGATGCGGCGCATCCTGCACCTCAACCTGGCCCAGGCCTCGGTATGGAAATCCTATGGCTTCAGTAAGAAAAATATCGACAGCCAGGTCAGCGCGCCGGACCGCTTCACGGTGCAAATCGTATTACCCAAAGATAACGATCCGCAGCTGGTGATTTACTCGCTGGCGGCGCTGGGCAACCTCGGGGTGCTGGACAGTAAAACGGTACAAAGCCACCAGCAGGATAACGATTGGGGCAACCGCTGGCTAACCACCCATGAAGCCGGTTCCGGGCCGTTTACGCTGGAAACCTGGCAGGCAAAAGAGGTGCTGCGCATGAAGCGCAATCCTGACTACTGGCGCGGCGAGGCGAAAATGAGCCGCGTGGTGCTGCGCCATTTCCAGGAGTCGCAAACTCTGCGCCTGATGATCGAAAAAGGCGACCTCGATATTGCCAACAACATGGCGGTTTCCGATATCAACGCCCTGCGCAGCGACCCGCAGCTGACCGTCGATGCGGTGCAGCGCGGCACCATGTACTACGTGGCGATGAGCATGAAAGAGGCGCACTTCGCCAATCCGAAAGTGCGCGAGGCGGTGCGCTATCTGATTGATTATCAAGGTATCAATAAAGCGCTGATGCCGGGCTACGGCGTGCTGCACCAGCGGCCGATTAAGGCGGGCATGCCATCCACGCTGCCCGACCCTGGCTATAAGCTGGACGTGGCGCGGGCGAAAAAGCTGCTGGCGGAAGCGGGATATCCCAACGGCTTTGATACCACGCTGCGGGTACTCTCCGATCAGCCATTTCTTAACATCGCTATCGCCGTGCAGTCGACGCTGATGCAGGCGGGGATTAACGCCAAAATCATCACCGGCACCGGTAACCAGATCTACGGCGCGATGCGCGAGCGTAAATTTGACCTGCTGGTAGGTCGCGGCGGCAGCGGGATGGAGCCGCATCCGCACTCCAGCCTGCGCGCGCTGGTCTATAACCCGGATAACAGCGATAAGGCGCGCCTGACCAACTTCCAGGGCTGGCGTACCGGTTTTTACGACCCGCAGCTTAATACGATGATTGACCAGGCCCTGCTGGAACGCGATCCGCAAAAACAGGTGGCTGACTACCAGGCCATCCAGACACGCTACGACCAGCTGGTTCCGGCTTTAATTCCGCTTTCGCAGATGGTTGATTCGGTCGTCGTGCGCAACGAGGTACGGGAGTATCAGCCGCACCCCTCCGCCACCACTTTTCTGCGTGACGTCTATAAAGTCCGCGAAGGAGATAAAGGATGAGTACCGCAATCCTTGCGCCCGGCTCACGCGGCCGGCGCTTATCCAAACGGCTGCTGCAGGTGGTGATTACGCTGTTCGGCCTGCTGCTGCTGACCTTTACCATTGGCCGCGTCATGCCCATCGACCCGGTGCTGGCGATTGTCGGCCCGGATGCTGACCAGAGTACCTATCAGCAGGTTTACCAGCAGCTGGGGTTTGATAAATCGCTGACCACCCAGTTTGGCATCTATTTCGTCAACCTGTTGCACGGCGATCTGGGCAACGCGCTGCTGACCGGGAAACCGGTGGTGGACGATATTATCCGCGTCTTCCCGGCCACCATGGAGCTGGCAACGATGGCGATTATTGTCGGCGCGGGTCTTGGTATTCCGCTGGGCGTGTTGGCGGCGGCGCGGCGCAATAGCGTCTCCGATTATGTGGTACGCATTATCAGCCTGGCGGGCTACTCGACGCCGATCTTCTGGGTCGGAATGATGGGACTGCTGGTGTTCTATGCCTGGCTTGGCTGGGTAGGTGGCGCCGGGAGGGTAGATCTCGGGCTGGATGGTGTGGTGCCGCGCCGCACCGGCCTGATGACCGTTGATGCGCTGCTGGCAGGCAACGGCCAGGTGTTCTGGAACGCTATTAATCATCTGATTCTTCCCGCCTCGCTGCTGGGTTTTCACTCGCTGGCTTATATCAGCCGTATGACCCGCAGCTTTATGCTGGCCCAGCTGTCGCAGGAGTTCATTATTACCGCGCGGGTGAAAGGGCTGACCGAGCGTCAGGTTATCTGGAACCATGCGTTTCGTAACATCCTCGTGCAGCTGCTGACGGTAGTGGCGCTGGCCTACGGCGCGCTGCTGGAAGGCGCGGTGCTGATTGAAACCGTCTTCTCATGGCCGGGTTTCGGCTCCTACCTTACCGGTAGCCTGCTGCTGGGCGATATGAATGCGGTGATGGGCTGCGTGCTGCTGGTGGGCGTGATCTTCGTGATGCTCAACCTGCTCTCCGACATGCTGTATCAATTCTTTGACCCGAGGACAAAATCATGACCGTTTCTCTGGATTCGCCGCTTTCGGGCGGTGCGGGCGAAGGCCGTCAGCGGCTGCAACGCGCGGCGGCGCGGGCCGTCGGGTTTATCGGCAAAATGGCGCGCAATCCGCTCACGGCCATCGGCGGAGGCATTATCTTTCTGCTGCTGGTGGTGGCGATTTTCGCGCCGCTGATTGCGCCTTATAACCCGCTGGTACAGGACCTGAATAGTGCGCTGGTCGCGCCGAATGCACAGCACTGGTTCGGCACCGATGAGTTTGGCCGGGATATCTTTAGTCGCCTGGTGTACGGCTCCCGCATCACGCTCTATATCGTGCTGCTGGTCTCGGTGACTGTCGGTCCGCTCGGGCTGCTGCTGGGCGTCAGCGCCGGCTATTTCGGCGGTAAAGTCGATATGGTGCTGATGCGCGTCACCGATATTTTCATCTCCTTCCCGAGTCTGGTCCTGGCGCTGGCGTTTGTCGCCGCTTTAGGACCGGGGCTGGAGCACGTGGTTATCGCCATCACGCTGACCGCCTGGCCGCCGATTGCCCGTCTGGCGCGCGCCGAAACGCTCTCTCTGCGTCAGGCCGATTTTATCTCCGCCGTGCGTCTGCAGGGCGCTTCATCGGCCCGCGTCCTCTGGCGCCATATCGTGCCGCTGTGTCTGCCCTCGGTCATTATCCGTATCACCATGAATATGGCCGGGATCATTCTGACCGCGGCCGGCCTCGGCTTTCTCGGCCTCGGCGCGCAGCCGCCAGAGCCGGAGTGGGGAGCGATGATCTCCAGCGGGCGCACTTATATGATGGAGTGCTGGTGGGTCGTAACCATTCCGGGGCTGGCGATTCTGATCAATAGCTTAGCGTTCAACTTCTTAGGAGATGGCCTACGTGACATCCTCGATCCCCGCAGTGAATAATGCACCGCTGCTCGACGTGCGCGATTTGTGCGTCGACTTTGTTAATGGTAGCGCGGTGACCCACGCCGTGCGCGGCGTCTCCTTCCAGCTGGGGCATGAGAAGCTGGCCATTGTCGGCGAGTCCGGTTCGGGTAAGTCCACCGTTGGGCGCGCACTGCTGCAGCTGCATCCGAAAAAGGCCCGCGTCAGCGCCAGCCGGATGCAGTTTGCCGACCTCGATCTGCAGCATCTAAGCGAAGCGCAGATGCGCGGCGTACGCGGCAAACGTATCTCTATGATTATGCAGGACCCGAAATATTCGCTTAATCCGGTGGTCTGCGTGGGTAAGCAAATCGCCGAGGCCTGGCTTACTCATCATCCCGGGCGCAAAGATGAGGCGAAAGCCAGGGCGCTGGAGATGCTGAAGGTGGTGCGTATTCGCCAGCCGGAGCGCGTTTATCAGCTTTATCCGCATGAAATATCCGGCGGACAGGGGCAGCGCATCATGATCGCCATGATGCTGATTACCGACCCGGAACTGATCATTGCCGATGAGCCCACCTCCGCGCTGGACGTGTCGGTGCGCCTGCAGGTGCTGGGCCTGTTGGATGACCTGGTTCAGTCGCGCGGGCTGGGGCTGATTTTTATCAGCCACGATATCAACCTGGTGCGCAGCTTCTGCGACCGCGTACTGGTGATGTACGCCGGACGGGTAGTGGAGTCCATCGCCGCTAAAGATCTCGATAACGCCCGTCACCCCTACACTCAGGGATTGATTAACTCGCTGCCGGATATGCAGCATCGTCGCCCGATACTGCCGGTGCTGCAGCGTCAGGCCAGCTGGTTAACGGATTAAGGAGCTGATAATGATTGAAGTTCAACATCTCAACCTCGCGTTTGGCGAGGGGGAGAAGCGTAACCAGGTGCTGTATGACGTCAGTTTCCACGTTAAGCCCGGCGAGATCTACGGTCTGGTAGGAGAGTCCGGTTCCGGTAAAACGACGGTGCTCAAGTGCCTGGCGGGGCTGTTTACCCACTGGCAGGGGGAACTGACCATCGATGCTCAGCCCTTAGGGCATGAAATTAGCCGCGAGCGCTGCCGTCAGGTGCAGATGGTATTTCAGGACCCCTACGGATCGCTGCATCCCCGTCACACCATTGGCGATATCCTCGAAGAGCCGCTGCAGATCCATCGTTTCAATGACCGCGACCGGCGGATCAATGCGCTGCTGGATAAAGTTGGCCTCAACCGCGCTTTTCGTGAGCGCTATCCGCATCAGCTCTCCGGCGGGCAGCGGCAGCGCGTGGCGATAGCCAGAGCGCTGATTCTTGAGCCTCAGGTGCTGCTGCTGGATGAGCCGACGTCGGCGCTGGATGTGTCGGTGCAGGCTGAGATCCTTAACCTGCTGGCGGAATTGCAGCGGGAGGCGAAGCTCACTTACCTGATGGTCACCCACGATCTCGGGGTTATTGCCCACTTATGCCAGAAAGTGGCGGTGATGCAGTACGGGAAGATCCTCGAAACCCTGACGGTCGATGCGTTGGTCAGCGGCGAGGCGCGGACGGCCTATACGCAGATGCTGGTTAACGCCAGTCGACAATATACGCGCGAAATGGCGCGCGAGGTGGCGGACTATTAAGCTTGATGGCGCATTGTCTCACGGCAGATGCGCCCATTTTAATGGGTAATTATTTGATATTATGTGAGTTTGAGGTTGTAGATATCGTCTATTAATGTAAGTGCGGTGTTTGGATCGATATCCTGCCCAGGTTTTTCCTGCAGCCGCAGGTGCCGTTTTACCTTAACATTCAGAGGCTCAATCAACGAACCCGGCTGCTGTATACCAGCCGGGCGCCGTCTTTGCTTTGCGAAGCCTGATCAACGTAGCAGCGGGCAGTCGGGCGGCAGCCGGCAGCGCAGGGCCGCCGGTAACAGCTCCATGCGGAAGGTTTTTCCGCTGAGCGGCTCGCCGTCGAGGTTAAACGTCATCTCATGGGGGGCGGTGATCTCAAACCATGAGGAGACACCGTCAACAATATTCGGCGAGTTTTCCGGATTCGCCAGGGTGCTGAACAGGGCAGGGATCAGCTCTTCGCCGGTGAAAATGCGCAGATGCAGCAAACCATCGTTAATCAACGCCTCCGGGCACAACTGCTGGCCGCCGCCGGCCTGGCGGCCGTTGCCGATGCCAATGACCAGCGCATCGCCCTGCCAGTGAAAGTTCTCTCCGCGGATCTCGCAGCGGTCTGGCTTCAGGGTATCCATACGCATCAGGCCATGGATTAAATAAGAGACACCGCCGAGCGCGGCTTTGAGTTTTTCCGGCGTTTCGGTGGTGATCCGGGTGCCGAACCCGCCGGTCGCCATATTAATAAAGCCGGTTTTATCATTCACCCGGGCGATATCTATCGGCACATCGCGGCCGACGATCGCCAGCTTGAGTGCGCTGGCCAGATCCTGCGGAATGCCGACGCTGGTGGCAAAGTCGTTGGCCGTGCCCAGCGGTAAAATCCCCAGCGCCATCTTGCTACCGCGCTCCACCAGCGCGGTCGCCACTTCATTAATGGTGCCGTCGCCGCCGCCGGCGATCACCGTTTCAACGTTCAGCTGCAGGGCTTCATCGATAAACCGCACGGCATCGCCCTTTTCCCAGGTGACGCGGACGTGAATATCGATCCCTTCGTCGCGTAACAGGTTAACCGCCTCGCGTAACTGCGGTTCATTGGCACCTTTGCCGTTAAGGATCAGTAAGCTGGCAGGAAACGTAGACATCATCAAGGGAACCTTTATTGCTTAATGTTGCATAAAGTGTACCGCATGACGCAAGCGAAGACCGGAGGAGAGGCAAAAAAATAAGCCCGCGTAAGGGAGATTACGCAGGCTAAGGAGGTGGTTCCTGGTACAACTAGCATTTATGGGTTATGTTTTTCAGCGAAATGGATGATACCTGTTTCGATCGAAACGGTATGTGATCCGATTCTAATATCCTTACATCATGAAAAAATAACGCAAATTAACTAGTTACCGTGCGGATTTCTGGTTGTCTGACCAGTGAAGTTGCGCATCAGCAGCGCATACTGCAGGGGCAGGTCGTCCGGCACAGGCAACCATACGGTATAACCATCGCCCGGGGCCACCGGCATGGCTTCGCCTTTGCCATTTTCCATATGCTCGAGGGTGAAGTTGACGTTACCCTGCGGGGTCATCAGCTCGAGGCTGTCGCCGACGCTGAACTTATTTTTGACCGCCACGGCCGCCAGCGGGCCGTTACGCTCCCCGGTGAATTCGCCGACAAACTGCTGGCGCTCGGAGAGGGAGTAGCCGTACTCGTAGTTCTGGTAATCGTCATGGGTATGGCGGCGCAGGAAGCCTTCGGTGTACCCGCGGTGGGCCAGTCCTTCCAGGGTCTCCAGCAGGCTGGTATCAAACGGTTTTCCTGCGGCGGCATCGTCGATCGCCTTGCGGTAAACCTGGGCGGTACGCGCGCAGTAGTAGAAGGATTTGGTGCGGCCTTCGATCTTCAGTGAGTGAACGCCCATCTGGGTCAGACGCTCAACGTGGGCGATAGCCCGCAGATCTTTCGAGTTCATGATGTAGGTGCCGTGCTCGTCCTCAAAGGCGGTCATGTACTCGCCCGGACGTTTGGCTTCCTCAATCATAAAGACTTTATCGGTCGGCGCGCCGATGCCGAGGGTGGGCTCCACGGTCTGCACCGGGATCGGCTCATATTTGTGGACGATGTTGCCGACGTCGTCCTCTTTGCCTTCCGCCACGTTGTATTCCCAGCGGCAGGCGTTGGTGCAGGTCCCCTGGTTCGGGTCGCGCTTGTTGATATACCCGGAGAGCAGGCAGCGGCCGGAGTAGGCCATGCACAGCGCGCCGTGGACGAAAATCTCGATCTCCATCTCCGGCACCTGGCGGCGAATCTCTTCGATTTCGTCCAGCGACAGTTCACGCGACAGGATCACGCGGGTCAGCCCCATCTGCTGCCAGAATTTAACCGTCGCCCAGTTGACGGCGTTAGCCTGCACTGAAAGATGGATCGGCATCTCCGGGAAGTGTTCCCGCACCAGCATGATTAAACCCGGATCGGACATGATCAGCGCGTCCGGCCCCATCTCCACCACCGGCTTCAGATCGCGAATAAACGTTTTCAGCTTGGCGTTATGCGGGGCGATGTTGACCACCACATAGAATTTTTTACCCAGCGCGTGGGCTTCATTGATGCCGAGCTGCAGATTTTCGTGATTGAATTCGTTGTTACGCACGCGCAGCGAGTAGCGCGGCTGGCCGGCATAAACGGCATCGGCGCCATAGGCGAAAGCGTAACGCATATTCTTCAGCGTTCCCGCCGGGGAGAGGAGTTCTGGTTTAAACATGGTGTTCTCGTTCTGATGACAGGTCAGATTCGCCGCACCTGGTGCGGCGAGTTGGGGAGTGTCCCCACATTAAGGGCGGGCATTGTAGCGCCGCGGCGAAGGGGAGTAAATATCAGATGGGTATCTTTCAGTATGGCTAATTTGTTTGCCATTTTGAACCTGGGCAGTGCTCACACTGACAGCACTCATAACGCCTGGTGGGATAGGCTCTATGGCGTTCCCCGGGTTGCGGCGTAAACGCCTTACCCGGGCTACGGTGTGCAGAGGGCGGTGAACGTGTAGCCCGGCTAAGCGCAGCGCGAGCCGGGAAAAGGCTAACTACGCCAGTCGACAGGCGTCCGCTTCCCAGCGGTAGCCAACGCCATACACCGCGCGAATAAACGACTGCTCGGCGTCCAGCGCCTCCAGCTTGCGCCGCAGGTTTTTGATGTGGCTGTCGATGGTGCGGTCGGTGACTACCCGATAATCGTCATACAGATGGTTGAGCAACTGTTCGCGGGAGAAGACCTTGCCCGGCTCCTGGGAGAGGGTTTTCAGCAGCCGGAACTCGGCGGGAGTGAGGTCCAGCAGCTTGTCGCGCCAGGAGGCCTGAAAACGACCTTCGTCGACAATCAGCGGGCTCTGGGCGTCCAGCGCCTGCAGATCGCGCTGCGGCTTGCAGCGGCGGAGAATGGTTTTCACCCGGGCGACCACTTCCCGCGGGCTGTAGGGCTTGCAGATATAGTCGTCGGCGCCAATTTCCAGCCCCAGCAGACGGTCGATCTCTTCGATCTTCGCCGTCACCATTACCACCGGAACATCGGAGAAGCGGCGAATTTCCCGGCACAACGTCAGACCGTCGGTGCCGGGCAGCATCAGATCCAGCAGGATCAGGTGCGGCGGCGTCTGCCGAACGTAGGGCAGGACCTTGTCACCGTGGTTAATCAGCGTAGGCGCATAGCCGGCGGCTTGCAGATAATCAATCAGCAGCTGGCCGAGCTTCGGTTCATCTTCCACGATAAGAATGCGTGGGGTGTTTTCATCTACAGGCAATTCAGTCATACGTCTCTCGGTAAATCATGTTCCAGAGGTAACTCAACTTTAATGCTAACCCCGCCAAAAGGCGAATGGTCGGCACGCAGGGTGCCGCCGTGGGCCGCGACAATATTGAGGCAAATCGCCAGTCCGAGGCCGGAGCCGCCGCTGGCGCGGTTGCGCGATCCTTCCGCCCGGTAAAAGCGCTCACACAGGCGGGCCAGCTGCTCATCGCTGACGCCGGGGGCGCTGTCGGCGAAGTCAATCACCAGCATCCGGCCGCTGCGGCGGGCGGTGATGTGCAGGCTGCCGCCGCTGTCGGTATAGCGCAGGCTGTTCTCCAGCAGATTGTTGAAGAGCTGCATCAGGCGGTCGCGGTCGCCGAAGATCATCGCCTGCTCGGGGAGCGACACCTGAATGCTCAGCTGCCGGCTGGCGAAGCGCTCGCGAAAAGCGCCCGCGGCCACCTCCAGCAGGGTGATGATATCCAGCGACGTTTTCTGGTAGGCCAGCGCCCCCTCATCGGACATCGACAGCTGATGGAGGTCGTCCACCAGCTTGGTGAGGGTAGCCACCTCGGCCTGCAGGGAGGGGATGGACTCGGGGGTGAAGCGCCGGACTCCGTCCTGAATCGCCTCCAGCTCGCCGCGCAGCACCGCCAGCGGAGTACGCAGCTCATGGGAGATATCGGCCATCAGATCGCGACGCATCTGCTGGTTGCGCTCCAGGGTGCTGGCGAGCTGGTTGAAATCCTGCGCCAGGCGGCCGAGCTCGTCGCCGCCGGTCACCGTCACGCGGGTGGAAAAGTCGCCCGCCGCCAGCTTATGGGTGCCTTCCACCAGCCGCTTCACCGGCGCCAGCAGGCCGCGGGCCAGCGGGAAAGTGGCCAGCGCGGCAAGCAGGGTTGCAAGGGCGACAATCAGCCAGCTGGTGCGCTTTTGCTGCCGGTCGAAGTTAATATCGGTATTGCGCGTCAGCCGCTCTACCGGCGAGGCGATCACTTTGCCTACCTCCACGCCGTTGACCACAATGCTGCGCTGGGTGCCGTCCTCCGGTACGCGCTCACGGGGCCCCACCAGCACGCGGCCCGACTGATCGACCACCCAGAACATGGTGCGCCAGCCGTGGGGCGGCATTTCCGGCCTCGGCGGCGGGGTGTCGCTGGGGCCGTCGGGCGGCCCATCCGGCGGCGGCCCATCCGGCCCCTGACCCTCCATCGGACCCGGCTTCATGCCGTGTCCCGGCGGCGAACGGTCGTCGTTATCCCGTTCGAAGGTGCGCAGCAGCTGGAAGATAAAGCGGTCGTTGTTGCGCAGAAACGCCCAGCTGCCGTGCTGGGCATACTGCTCACTCAGCGCGTCGCTGAGCATGGTTAACCGCTGCTCATTACCGCGCTTGATGTAGTCGATAAACCCACGTTCGAAACTGATACGCACCGCCCAGTGCATGCTGATCAGCAGCACGATGCAGGTGGCGAAAATAGCGAGGAACAGCTTACCGGTAATGCCCGGGCGCCAAAATTTCACGATCCACTCCTGTTGCGTCGACGGATGACGGTATTAGTGCCGACGTCATCCGGTACCCGGGAAAAGATGAGCGCCGGGAGGGCGATGATCGCCGCCATGCTCAGATAGGTATAGAGAAAGACCTGATGGGTGCTGGCGGCGTCGAGGCTCATATGCTGTTGGCCATACAGCCCCAGCAGCAGCCCGGCGATGGTCACGCCGATACTCATCGACAGCTGCATCACCATCGACAGCAGGCTGTTGCCGCTGCTGGCCAGATCGTCCGGGAGATCTTTCAGCGTCAGGGTATTCATTGAGGAGAAGCGGCTGGAGTTGATCATCCCCTGCAGAAACAGGACCAGCGGCAACGCGTAATACCAGCCGGCCAGGGCGCTAAACATAAACAGCAGACTGACCGCCGCCAGGCCCAGGGTGCTGACGACCAGTACGCGGCGGTAGCCAAAGCGGTTGACCACCTGGACCACGATCTGCTTCATCCCCATGCTGCCGAGCACCATCGGGATCATCATCAGCCCGGCGTGAAAGGGGGAGAAGCCGAGGCCAATCTGCAGAAACACCGGGGTCATAAACGGCAGCATACCGCTGCCGATGCGTCCGGCGAAGCTGCCGCCGAGGCCGAGGGAGAAGGTGCGGTTACGAAACAGGTTGAGGCTGAACAGCGCCCGGGCGTTACCGCGGGCGTGCCACAGGTACAGCAGCAGGGCGGCGAGGCCGACGGCCACCAGCCCCGCCAGCCAGCGTGACGATATACCGAGCCCTTTCTGGCCGTCCAGCGCCAGGGTCAGGGTCGCCATCCCGGCGGCCAGCAGCAGAAAGCCGGAGAGGTCGAAGCGCCGGGTCTGCAGGGTGTAGTTGGGCATCAGGCAGAGGGTGGCGATGGCGCCGACGATCCCCACCGGGATATTGATGAGGAAGATCCAGTGCCAGGAGGCATACTCCACCAGCACCCCGCCCAGCGCCGGGCCGAGCAGCGGGCCAACCTGGCCCGGCAGGGTGACGAAAGTCATCGCCGCCATGTACTGATCGCGTGGGACGATCTTCATTACCGTCAGGCGACCAACCGGCACCATCATCGCGCCGCCGATCCCCTGCAGCACCCGCGCCATCACCAGCTGGTCAAGGGTGCTGGCCTGGGCGCAAAACAGCGACCCGGCGGTAAACAGCACGATGGCGGTGAAGAAGATATTGCGCACCCCGACCCGGTCGGCCAGCCAGCCGCTGGCCGGCAGCATGACCGCCACCGTCAGGACATAGGAGACGATGATCATATGCATATGCAGCGGGCTCTCCCCGAGGCTTTTGGCCATCGAGGGGAGGGCGGTGTTAACGATGGTGGTGTCCAGCGACTGCATAAAGAAGCCGAACGCCACTATCCATAGCTGCCAGCGCACGCTGGCCGGGAGGTCTGTCATGTTATTCGCTTACCGGTTGAGAGGAGTGACGCGAAAAACGCAACCGCAGACGGTCAAAGAAAAGATAGACCACCGGCGTGGTGTAGAGCGTTAACAGCTGGCTCATCACCAGACCGCCGACGATGGTGATCCCCAGCGGCTGGCGCAGCTCAGAGCCATCGCCCCCGGAGAGCACCAGCGGCAGGGCGCCGAACAGCGCCGCCAGGGTGGTCATCATAATCGGCCGGAAACGCAGCAGGCAGGCCTGGAAAATCGCCTCTTCCGGCGCCAGATTGCCGGTGCGCTGCGCCTCAAGGGCAAAATCGACCATCATGATGGCGTTTTTCTTCACGATGCCAATTAATAACATGATCCCGATAAGGGCGATTAGGCTGAACGGGGCATCGAATATCTCCAGCGCCAGCAGGGCGCCCACTCCGGCGGAGGGCAGCGTCGAGAGGATGGTCAACGGATGCACATAGCTCTCATACAGCATCCCCAGCACGATATAGACCGTGGCGATGGCCGCGAGGATCAGGATCACCTGCGCGTTCATGGTCTGCTGAAAGACCTGAGCGGTACCGGCAAAGGAGCCGCGCACGCTCGACGGCACCCCGAGCTGGGTCATCGTGCGGTTAATGGCGTCGCTGGCTTCCGACAGCGAGCGGCCGGTGGGGAGGTTAAAGGAGATAGTGGACGCCGCCGACAGCCCCTGGTGGTTCACCGACAGCGGGGCGTTGGCCGGCTGCCATTTGGCGAAATAAGCCAGCGGGATCGGCTTGCCCTCGCTATTGATAACAAACATCTTGTCGAGGGCGCTGACGTCCTGGGTGTAGGCCGGATCCACCTCCATCACCACCTTGTACTGGTTGAGCGGCTGGTAGATGGTGGAGATTTGCCGCTGGCCGAAGGCGTTGTTCAGCAGGTTGTTGGCGTCCTGGACGCTGATGCCGAGGCGCGACATCGTGTCCCGGTCATAGACCAGGTCCATTTCGGCGCCATTGTCCTGCTGATCCGAGTTGACGTCCGCCAGCTCAGGCAGCGCCGCCAGCGCTTTGCGGATCTTCGGCTCCCACTCGCGCAGCGCCGACAGGTCGTCGGACAGCAGGGTGTACTGATAGCTGGCGTTCGACTGCCGGCCGCCGACGCGAATATCCTGCACCGCCATCAGGAACAGGTTGGCCCCGGGCTCGTTGGCCAGCTTTTTGCGCAGCCGGTCGATCACCTGCTGCGCCGTCTCGTGGCGCTGGTCGCTTGGCTTGAGGGTGATAAACATCATCCCGCTGTTGACCCGCGAGCCACCGGTAAAGCCGGTGACGTTATCCACCGCCGGATCTTCACGAATGATCTTCATAAAGTCCTGCAGCTTGCCGCGCATCGCCTGGAAGGAGATGCTCTGGTCGGCCTGAATGCCGCCCATCAGCACCCCGGTGTCCTGCTCCGGAAAGAAGGTTTTCGGGATCGAAATGTAGAGCCAGACGCTGAGGGCGATGGTGCCGAGCACCACCAGGCCGGTCAGCCGGCTGTGCCTGAGCACCCATTTTAACGATTTCCCATAGCCGCCCTGCACGGCCACCAGCAGGCGGCCAAAGCCGCGGTTGCGCGTCGGCTGGTGGGGCTTGCCGCTTTTCAGCAGCCAGCCGCACATCATCGGCGTCAGGGTGAGGGACACCGCCAGCGAGATGCCGATCGCCACCGACAGGGTGACGGCGAACTCGCGCAGCAGGCGGCCGGGCAGGCCGCCCATCAGCAGCAGCGGCAGAAACACCGCCACCAGCGACAGGCTCATCGACAGCACGGTAAAGCCGACTTCGCGGCTCCCCTGCAGCGCCGCCTGCAGAGGTTTCATCCCCGCTTCCAGATGGCGGGAGATATTCTCCAGCACCACGATAGCGTCATCCACCACGAAGCCGGTGGCGATGGTCAGAGCCATCAGCGACAGGTTATTGAGGCTGAAGCCGCACAAATACATCGCGGCGAAGGTACCGATTAAGGAAACCGGGACGGCGACGGCCGGGATCAGCGTGGCGCGCCCCGAGCGCAGGAACAGGAATACCACGAGGATCACCAGCGCCACCGATATCACCAGCGTCTGCTCCACCTCCTCCAGCGAAGCACGGATGGTCGGCGAGCGGTCCTGGGCGATCTGCAGGTCGATAGCCGCCGGAATGGTCTGCTGCAGCTCCGGCAGGCGGGCGCGGATGCTGTCCACTGTCTGGATAATATTGGCTTCCGGCAGTTTGCGGATCATCAGCAGGATCGCCGGTTTGGCGTTGGTCATCCCGGCGTTGCGCACGTCCTGCACCGAATCCGAGACGGTGGCGACATCCCCCAGTCGCACTGCGGCGCCATTCTGGTAGTGGACGATCAGCGGCTGATAGTCGGCGGCGGTCTTCAGCTCATCGTTGGTCTGCACCTGCCAGCGGTGCGCGCTGTCCTCCAGCGCCCCCTGCGGTTTGCGCACGTTAGCGTCGCTGATGGCGGTGCGCACCGCGTCCAGCGACACGCCCTGGTTGAACAGCGCCTGCGGGTTGAGGTCGACGCGCACTGCCGGCAGGGAGCTGCCGCCGACGTCGACATCACCCACGCCGTCAATCTGCGCGATGGTCTGCGCCAACTGGGTGGAGGCGAAATCATACAGCTCACCCTGGGAGTAGGTGTCCGAGGTCAGCGTCAGGATCATGATTGGCGCATCCGACGGGTTGGCTTTGCGGTAGGTCGGCCGGCTGGGCATCCCGCTCGGCAGCAGGCTTTGCGCGGCGTTGATCGCCGCCTGAACGTCGCGCGCCGCGCCGTTGATATCGCGGTCGAAGTTAAACTCAAGAATGATGCGCGTACTGCCCAGCGAACTGGAGGAGGTCATCTCATTGACCCCGGCTATCCGTCCCAGGGAGCGTTCCAGCGGGGTGGCCACCGACGAGGCCATGGTTTCCGGGGAGGCTCCCGGCAGCGAGGCGCTAACCATGATCACCGGGAAGTCCACCTGCGGCAGCGGGGCTACCGGCAGCAGCCGGAAGCCAAGAATGCCGCACAGGGTGATGGCCAGCGAGATGAGGATCGTCGCCACCGGGCGGTAAATGAAGAGGGCGAAAAACTTCACTTACGCCTCCTCTTCCTGACGCGGGAAGCGGCGCTTCAGGTGCAGCGACAGGCGGTCGAACAGCAGATAGATCACCGGGGTGGTGAACAGGGTCAGCACCTGGCTGAGCATCAGACCGCCGACCATGCCGATCCCCAGCGGACGCCGCAGCTCCGCGCCGACGCCGGTGCTCAGCATCAGCGGCAGGGCGCCGAGCAGGGCGGCGAGGGTGGTCATCAGGATCGGCCGAAAACGCAGCAGACAGGCCTGGTAGATCGCTTCCCGCGGCGGCATGCCCTGTTCGCGTTCGGCGGCCAGCGCGAAGTCGATCATCATGATGGCGTTCTTCTTCACGATGCCGATCAGCAGAATGATGCCGATGATGGCGATCACGTCCAGCTCGCTGCCCGCCAGCCACAGCGCCAGCAGCGCCCCGACCCCGGCGGTGGGCAGGGTGGAGAGGATCGTGATCGGATGGATAAAGCTTTCATACAGCACCCCCAGCACGATATACATCGCCACCACCGCGGCGACCACCAGCCAGACGGTGCTGCCGAGCGCCGACTGGAAGGCCAGCGAGCTACCCTGGAACTGGGTGCGGATATCGGTCGGGAAATCCAGCGACTGTTCGGCGGCGAGGATCGCGTCCACCGCTTCGCCCAGCGAATAGTTGTCCGGGACGTTAAACGAGATGGTGGTCACCGGGAACTGATCGAGGTGGTTCACCGACAGCGGGGTAAAGCGCTGCTCCACCGTGGCGATGGCGGTCAGCGGCACGATGCCGCCGTCGCTGCTGGTCAGGCGGATATTATCCAGCGCCGCCAGGCCCGGCGTCGCCTCGGTATCCTGCTCGAGCACCACGCGATACTGATTCGCCTGAGTGTAAATGGTGGAGATCAGCCGCTGGCCGAAGGCGTTGTACAACGCGTTATCGACATCGGCCATTGAGATGCCAAGGCGGCTGGCGCTGTCGCGATCCACCTTGATATAGGCGGCCAGGCCTTTGTCCTGCCAGTCGCTGCTGACGTCGGCCAGCTGCGGCTGGGCCTGCAGGCGGCTGAGCAGCGGCGGCACCCAGGTGCTCAGCGCCTCGAGGGAGTTTGCCTGCAGGGTGAACTGGTACTGGGTGCGGCTCACCGTGGTGTCGATGGTCAGATCCTGGGTCGGCTGCAGGTAGAGCGCCACGCCCGGGACGCCGTCCACCGCCTGCTGCAGGCGGCTAATCACCGTCTGGACGCGGTCATCGCGTTCATCCAGCGGCTTGAGGTTGATCTGCAGACGGGCGCTGTTCAGCGCCGGGTTGGTGCCGTCGACGCCGACGAACGAGGTCAGGCTCTCCACGGCCGGATCCTTAAGGATAATGCTGGCCACCTGCCGCTGGCGCTCGGCCATGCTGGCGAAAGAGACCGACTGCGGCGCCTGGAGGGTGCCCTGAATAATACCGTTATCCTGGATCGGGAAGAAGCCTTTCGGGATAAAGACCCACAGGATTATCGACAGCGCCAGGGTGCTCAGCGCGACGCCGAGCGTCAGCCACGGATGGTTCAGCACCCGGCTCAGCCAGCGGCCATAGACGGCGATCACCCGTTCGAAGAAACGCTCGCTGGCCCGGGAGAAACGGTTCTGCTTGCGCAGCGATTCGTGGCTTAACATACGGGCGCACATCATCGGCGTCAGGGTCAGGGAGACCACCGCCGAGATAAGAATAGCGACGGCAAGGGTGACGGCGAATTCGCGGAACAGACGGCCGACGATATCGCCCATAAACAGCAGCGGGATCAGCACCGCGATCAGCGAGAAGGTGAGGGAGATAATGGTGAAGCCGATTTCCCCGGCGCCTTTCAGCGCGGCGGCCAGCGGCTTCTCGCCTTTTTCGATATAGCGCGAGATGTTCTCGATCACCACGATGGCGTCATCCACCACGAAGCCGGTGGCGATGGTCAGGGCCATCAGCGTCAGGTTATTGATCGAGAAGTCGAGGAACACCATCACCGCGAAAGTGCCCACCAGCGACAGCGGCACCGCGACGCCGGGAATAATGGTCGCCGGCACGTTGCGCAGGAACAGATAGATGATCATCACCACCAGGGCGATGGCCAGCATCAGCTCAAACTGGGTGTCGCGCACCGAGGCGCGAATGTTGGTGGTCCGGTCGGAGAGGACCTGCACCTTCACCGATTTCGGCAGGCTCTCGGTGAGCTGCGGCAGCATCTGGCGAATGCTGTCGGCGGTGTCGATGATGTTGGCCCCCGGTTGGCGCTGGACGTTCATCACGATGGCCCGCTGCTGGTTGGCCCACGCCCCGAGCCAGCTGTTTTCGGCCCCTTGTTCGACGCTGGCGACATCGCCGAGACGGATCGGCGCCCCGTTCTGATAAGCGATAATCAGCCGGCGATAATCCTCAGCGGACTGCATCTGATCGTTAGCGGAAAGCGTCACCGCGCGGGCCGGGCCGTCGAGGCTGCCTTTCGCCGAGTTAACGTTGGCGCTGGTGATAGCGGTACGCACGGTTTCGCTGGTCAGGCCGAGGGCGGCGATGGCCTGGGCGTTAAGCTTCACCCGCACCGCCGGGCGCTGACCGCCGGCGAGGGTCACCAGACCGACGCCGGAAACCTGGGAGATCTTCTGCGCCACCCGCGTCTCCACCATGTCCTCTACCTGGGTCATCGGGATCGCGGAGGAGGTGACGGCGAGGGTCATGATCGGCGGATCCGCCGGGTTCACCTTGCTGTACACCGGCGGGTTGGGCAGATCGCTCGGCAGCAGGTTGGTGGCGGCGTTAATGGCCGCCTGCACTTCCTGCTCGGCGACGTCCAGCGGCAGGGTTAGCTGGAACTGCAGCGTGACTACCGAGGCGCCGCCAGAGCTTTGCGACGACATCTGCTTAAGGCCGGACATCTGGCCGAACTGGCGCTCCAGCGGGGCGGTGATAGCGGAGGTCACCACGTCCGGGCTGGCGCCCGGATAGAGCGTAACCACCTGGATGGTCGGGTAATCGACCTCCGGCAGGGCGGAGACCGGCAGGAAGCGGTAGCCGATGATCCCGGCTAACAGGATCGCCACCATCAGCAGAGTGGTGGCGACCGGACGCATAATAAACAGCCGGGACGGGCCGCCGGTGCGGCCTGGGGGTAACACCTGCATCAGGAACGCGCTCCGTGTTTACCGCTCTGGCGCGGAGCGGGCTGCGCCTGCTCGCTGCCGCTGGCGGTGACAACTTCCACCTTCGCCCCCTCGGTCAAGCGGTCAATCCCGTCAGTGACCACGCGATCCCCGGCAGAAAGCCCGGCGCTGATGACCACTTTCTGGCTGTCCTGGATGCCGGGCGTCACGCTGTGTTTGCTGACTTTATTCTCGTCGTTCAGCACCCACACAAAATGCCCTTCGTTGCCCATCTGCAGGGCGGCGGCGGGGATCACCACCGCGTTCTCTTCGGTATCCACCAGCAGGCGGGCGTTAACGAACTGGTTGGGGAACAGCGCGTCGTCCAGATTGCTGAAGCGCGCCTTCAGCTTAATGGTCCCGGTGGTGGCATCGATCTGGTTGTCGAGACTCAGCAGCTCGCCGACGCTGATTTTCTGCTTATTGGTGCGATCCCAGGCTTCGACGCTGAGCGCTTTGCCCGCTTTCTGCGCCTGCACCACCGTGGCGATGCTGTTTTCCGGCAGGGTGAAGACCACATCAATCGGGTGCGTCTGGGTGAGAACCACAATCCCGGTGGTATCTCCGCTGGAGATCTGGTTGCCAATATCCACCTGCTTTAAGCCGACGCGGCCGTCAATCGGCGCGGTGATGCGGGTCCAGTCGAGCTGCAGCTGGGCGCTGGCGACGGCGGCTTCATCGGCCTTTACGGTGCCAGCGGATTCCACCACCAGCGACTGCTGGGTGTCGAGCTCCTGGCGGGAGACGAGGTTGGTTTTCACCAGCTGCTGGTAACGGGCGAGATCGCGGCGGGCGTTCGCCAGGGTGGCGTTATCTTTCGCCAGCTGACCCTGCGCCTGGGCGAGGGCGACTTTAAACTGGCTGGGGTCGATCTGCGCCAGCAGGTCGCCGGCTTTGACCTGCTGTCCCTCCTGGAAGTGAAGGCTCAGCAGCTGGCCGTCGACCCGGCTGCGCACGGTCACGGTATTGGCCGCCGTCACGGTACCCAGCCCGGTGAGATAGCGCGGCACCGCTTGTTCGGTCGCGGTCGCCGCCTGCACCGGCGCCAGCGCGCCGCCGAAACGGCCATGACGCGCGCCGCCCGGCCCCTGCGGGCCTTGTCCTGCTGCGGGAGCGCTGCTGCCGCTCGTGCCACGATCGTGCCAGAACCAGTAGGCGGCTCCGGCGATAATCACTACCGCCAGCGCGGCGCCCCAACGACGTATGTTACTGCCTTTCATTAGTTTACGGTCTCATCCTGAAGCGTTTCGCTGAATGATACTAGTTTAGTGAGGGAAGGGGCCGTAAAAATGGAGGAATTATGAAAAGAAGGTTGAGAAATGTCTGGATAACCGCCGCGACGCCGGGCGGTCTCGTTGTAGATTTCCGGGGTGATATCAACTTTTAGTTTAAAAAAGTAAAAAATAGTTGTATCCGGGAGGGCTTTAATTAGATTTATGCGGTGAATAAATCTGTGCATTTTCATAATAATAACATATGCACTTAAAAATCAACGTGTTAAATAATCAGGGGTCATTGTTGTGGCAAACGCAAACAAACTCACGCTCTTCATCGTCATTTTTATGCTGATGGGGATCCTCTCCGGCGCGGCTATCCATGCCTACGCGACGCCGACCACCATCTCCGCCTGGGCGGACAACATTACGCTGCTGACCGATCTGTTTCTGCGGTTGATCAAAATGGTCATCGCGCCGTTGGTGTTCAGCACTCTGACGGTCGGCATTATGCGTCTCGGCGAGACGGCGACCATTGGCCGGGTAGGCGGGAAGGCGATGGTGTGGTTCATCACCTCCTCGGTATTATCCATTCTCGTCGGGCTGGTGATCGTCACCTTCCAGCACCCGGGCGCCGGGTTAAACCTGGCGGTGCCGAAAGAGGCGGTGGATACCGGCCTGGCGGTCAGCGGCATGAGCCTGAAAGGATTCCTGTCGCACACCATCCCCACCAGCATCACCGAGGCGATGGCCAACAACGAGATCCTGCAGATTGTGGTGTTCTCGATGTTCTTTGGCATCGCCGGCGCGTCGCTGGGCGAGAAGTTTAATGCCCCGCTGGTGGCGGCCCTCAATGTGGTGTCGCACATTATGCTGAAGGTGACGGGCTATGTGATGTACGTTGCGCCGCTGGCTATCTTCGCCGCCATTTCGTCGGTGATTGCCTCCCAGGGGCTGGGGATCCTGCTCAACTACGCTTCGTTCATCGGCGGTTACTACCTGGCGGTGCTGTTGACCAGCGCGGTACTGATCGCCGTTGGCTATATGGTGCTGAAGAAAGAGGTCTTCCGTCTGCTGAATATGCTGAAGGACCCGGTGCTGGTCGCGTTTACCACCAGCAGCTCCGAAGCGGCCTATCCGAAGACCCTTGAGCGGCTGGTGAAGTTTGGCTGCTCGCGCAATATCGTCTCGTTCGTCCTGCCGATTGGCTACTCGTTCAACCTCGTGGGCTCGATGGTCTACTGCTCCTTCGCCGCGATGTTTATCGCCCAGGCCTATAACGTACCGCTGAGCTTTAGCGAGATTACGGTCATGATGCTGACCCTGATGCTGGCCTCGAAAGGCATCGCCGGGGTGCCGCGCTCGGCGCTGGTGGTGCTGGCGGCCACGATCCCCAGCTTCAATATTCCGGTTGCCGGGATCCTGCTGCTGATGGGTATCGACCATTTCCTCGACATGGGGCGCTCCGCCATCAACGTGTTGGGTAACGGCATTGCCACCGCCATGCTGTCGAAAAACGAAGGTCTGCTGACCGACGAGGAAGCACAGCCGGACTGGGAAGCCGAGAAAGCGGAAGCCTGATCCTGCCGCGCCCTTTCACAAAGGGCGCCATTCCACACGGAAAAAAAGACCCCTGACAGGCACGTCAGGGGTAATGTGACGAAGTATCAGTTTTCCTCGTAACTAGTCTTTTTTCTTATATAAAAACGCGCGGTAACGTCTTTATACCGAGGAAGCGTCAGAGTTTAACGTTATGTTCGGCAGCGCTGGCGCTTTTTTAGCATCCTGCGGCTATTTTCGGATTCCAGACAATATCACTACGGGAATATCTTATTCTCTTCTGTTCGCTATTTGCCTACCAACGCTCACGTAACAGATTCATAAACTGGAAAAAGTCGTGGTTATTATTCAGGCTGTATTTTTCCATAATCTTATTCTTATGGTAGGCGGCGGTGCGGGGACTGACGCGCTGCAGGGCGGCGATTTTACTCATGTCCAGCCCTTCAAGAATACCGTGCACCACAGCGGTCTGCGACCGCGACAGGACACGATGCGGGCAGCTGGCGCAGCTCAGTTCCCGGCTCGTGGCGTCAGTGGCCGACGGGTCCATACAATGCTGTAGTTCGCTTTTAATGATCGCCAGCAGTTGTGGAATACTGGCCGTTTTCAGCGAGACAAAAATGACCCCTTTCAGGCAATTAATCATGAAATCGTCTTCCGGCAGCTGGTCGTAGCTGTGGAGGATAATCAGAGAACTGCCTTTTTTTCTGTTTTTAATCAGGGTATTGCACAGATAGATTTCACCAGGGATCACTTCGCATATAATAATATCTTCGTCTGACAGGTCGTTATTGCGCCAGGAGAAACGGGCCCGCATATCGTCCCGGGAGAGATCATTAACCATGGCGACCAGCGATTCACGTACAAAGGTGTTGCGGGTATTGATGGTGACATTAATGTTTCTCATGGCGTTATTTCCTTATGCAAAACATAACGCCATGCTGTGACAAATCCTCCGGGCGTATGCGGTGTGTTGATTTTATAAACGTACCTGTAATCGTTTTTAATTATTATAAAGTGAATTATTTACGACGCGTCGAACGCTTATCGTTAAACGTAAACTTCTGCCGTCTCCTGTCTTTTAGATAGGAAATAAAACTGTATACAGAGATGCTGAAGAAAAATATGCATAGCAATAATATTAACCACGTTTGCATGGCCATCGTTTTTACCTTATTTGTGCTGCATGGTGTCAGAATTTACCGCGAACGGCTATTACGTTTTGTTATATGTTTTCCTGTCCACTGAAAATCATACGACATCATCCTGATGTGCTAGCACTATAAGAAAGTTCTTAAGCGCGTCGTCAGTCTCATTCCTCTCATTTCTCTCAGAAAATGAGAAAAATTAACACTTGCGAGTTATTCACCCCCCGCGCAGCGGCCAGATCGCGCTTTCGATCAGGAAATAAACGCCAGTCCTTTGCCAAAGATCGCTCGTACGGGCAGGTGGATCCCTTGCTGGCGCGCCTTATGGCGCAGGCGGCTAATCACCACGTCGATGCGGTGCAGGTCAGGCTCGCTGTCGTGGGAAAACAGGCAGGCATGGAGGTCCAGCTTGCTGCACACCTCGTTGCGATTGCGCATTAACAGCTCCACCAGACGGTACTCCTGCTGGGTTAACTCCAGCGTCCGGGCATCGGGAGAAATCAGTTTATCCTCATGCAGACGCCACAGTCCGGTGGCGGCGGATGACGCGGTGCCGGGCGCCTCCGATGGAAGGGCGGCGGGTCGATCCTGCTGCAGGCGGGCGCCAAGGGCGGTGAGGGTCTCCGCAAGGTGGGCGAAGTTAACCGGCTTAATCAGGTAAGCATCGGCCCCAAGGCTGAGCGCCTGCAGTTTATCCTGCTGCTGGCCGCGGGCGCTGACCACCACCAGACCGTAATGCCCCAGCTCATGCAGGTAGCTCAGCACGCTGAAGCCATCTTCCCCGGGCAGGCCGATATCAATCAGCACGATGTCCACCGGATGGCTATGCAGTTGTCGCCAGAAGGCTTCGGCGCTGCGCGAGCCCCACACCTCGAAGCCGCGATAGCCCAGCCAGGCCAGCAGTTCATCCAGCAGATCGGCGTTATCTTCAATTATCGCCAGCCGTAAAGCCATACGTCGTTCTCCTCTTAAGCAACCGTGGGGAGGGTGAGAATAAAGGTGCAGCCGTCCGGGCCATGCTCGGCCAGCCACAGTTTGCCATCATGAGCCTGCACGATCTGACGCGCAACATACAGTCCGAGACCGGTGCCGCCCGGCACCGGCGACGTGTGCTCGCCGCGACGATAGCGCTCAAAGATCAGTTCCGCTTGCCCGTCGGGCAGGCCCGGGCCGTGGTCGCGAATGCGCAGCTCGGTATGCCCGGCTTCGGAGCGGATATCGATGGCGATTTCACCGGGGGGCGAATACTTCACCGCGTTATCCAGCAGATTGGCGATGGCGATGCACAGCAGGCCGGCATCGGCCTGCAGCTGCGGGCTTTCCACCGCGCCGTGATGGCGGATGTTCAGGTAATGGTCGTGGGAGATGGCCACCACCGAGGCGGCCATGTTGATCACCGACAGCAGGGCGGTCTGCTGGCGATCGACGTGCAGGTCGTGTGAGGCGAGCCGGGCGTCGGCAAGGCAGTTATCGGTGAGCTGCACCAGACGGGTGGCGGCGCGCCCGATGCGATCGAAGCGCGCCTCCTGGCTGGCCGAGGCGGCCGAGAGGCGGAGATTTTCCAGCGCTGCCTGGATCACCGCCAGCGGCGTGCGGAATTCGTGCGCTACCATGCCCATAAACTGTCGCTGATGGAAGCTGGCTTCACGCTCAATCTGCAGCTCACGCGCCAGGCGCTGCTTCTGCTCCAGCTGGCGGTTTTCAGCGCGCACCCGCAGGATGGCAATGATCAGCACCGTAATGATGTGGACGATCAGCGCATACTGCCAGAGGGAATAGATCGCCATATGGAACGGGATTATCCCGTGGATAGACAACTGCACCAGCACCGCGGCGGCGACGTAGAACGGCGGCAGCAGACCCAGCAGCAGGGTGTTACGGTCGATAGCTTTTTTGCGCCACAGCCACCAGGAGGTGAACAGCAGCACCGGGGTGATAATGATGAAGATCACCCCTTCAATCTGCATCGCGAAGCCGTAAAACCCGAGCGGAATACTGACCTGCAGCACCAGGTTGAGGACCACCGCGGCGATCAGTAGCTGATGAAGCCGCGGCATATTCTTCTTCAAATCAAAAATCTCGCTGTGCAGCCAGAGGGCGGTAGCATAGCTGAACAGGGAGAGGCTGCTGATCATGAAGTCCTGGAACGGCAGCGCCGCGTGGCCGAAAAACCACTCCGGGAAGCCGTGCAGGGCGGCCACCAGCGGATAATTGAGCGAGAAAAGACAGATGCCCCACAGCAGACGCCGGCGCAGGGCCAGCGCCAGCCACAGCGCCACGCCGCTGGCGACGGCGGCCAGGCCGAAATAGAAGCTCCAGAAAGCGGTGTCGGCGGTCGCCCGCTGCACAAATTCCTGCGGCGAAGAGAGCGAGGCCAGCAGGATCAGGGTGCTGGTGCTCTGCAGGCGAAAGACCACCTCATAGCCGGCGGCGGTTGGCGGCGGGGGGATAATCAGTACGCTTTCCCGGTAGTGCAGGTCGCTCTCGCGGGCGACGTCGCGGTCGCCAAAGGTGCGCTGTTCCCAGGGGGCATCGCTGCCCAGAGGTCGGTAGTAAATGGTCAGATGGTCGACAAAAGAGGGGCCCAGCTGCAGCCAGCGCGGCTCCCCGGCAAACCACGTTCCCGGCAGCTCGCTGCGCAGCCACCAGGTTTTTCGCGAATAACCAAAGGAGGGGATCTGCCGGGTGGTGGCGAGCTGGTCTGTGGGCAGGGCGGCGAAGCGATCGATGGTCATCTGGCCGCTGGCGTCCGCGTACCACTGGACCGGAATATCAATGCCCACCTGGCGCGTCGCCGCCTGCGCCTGTGGGGCGACCAGCAGCAAGAATAATCCACAGCTGAGCAGCCAGCCTGCCAGGAACTGCGGCCGGCAACGCCGGACCGCTGCGAAGATCGCAGACACCCTTTTCAATCACGCCCCCTTGCGGCATGCCAACGATACAGACCGCAGACATCTGGCTACGGTATGGATAATACGCCCCCTGAAATGGGGAAGAGTGGACAGGCCTGTCCGGACGAACAGGCCATTTTGCGTGGGAGACCAGGAATATTCCAGTGTAATCTGCAGCGCCACGATCAGGACAGACCTGCTGCGCGGCGGCGGTGGGCTGGGGTTAGCGGAAAACCACCTGCGCCCAGCGGGCCAGCCCGGCGGTTACCGAGCCAAAATCATCGCCACCGGCCAGCGGAATACCCGGCAGCTGGGCGGCCAGCGCCTTTTTGATCAGCGGCGAGCGGGCGCTGCCGCCGGTAAGATAGATCACGTCCGGGGTGGTCTGGCTGCTGTCGAGCGCGAGCTGCACCTGTTCCATAATGCGGGTCAACGGTTGATCCAGCGCCGCTTCCAGACCCTGCTGGGCGATGGCGGTGGCCAGCTCGTCCTGAATAAACGGCAGCGCGGTTTCGACGCTGGCGGCGCTGGAGAGGGCGATTTTGCTCTCTTCGGCGCTGCGCACCAGACGATAGCTGAGACGCTGGCGCCAGACCTTGAGCAGCAGAGCCACCTTGTCGGCATCCCGGGCGCTGCGCAGCAGATCGTTAAGCAGACGGCCGTTGGCGGTGCTGTAGAAATCACTCTGCGCCGGCACGTCGTTGATGGCCACCGCGTTCCACCACGGGAGGATCGGCAGCGCGGTGCCTTTCTCCGTTTCGCCGCCCATACCGAGAAGGGGCATCAGGCATTTGAAGGCCAGGGCAATGTCGAGGTCGTTGCCGCCGATGCGGCAGCCGCTGTGGCCGAGCAGGCTCTGCTGGCGGTCGGCGCGCTCCCGCCACTGCGGGCCCATCAATAGCAAGGAACAGTCGGTGGTCCCACCGCCGATATCGACGACCAGCACCCGCTTTTCTTCATTGAGGGTGGCTTCGAAATCGAGCCCGGCGGCAACCGGTTCAAACTGGAAGACCACATCGTGGAAACCGGCGCGGAGAGCCGCCCGCTCAAGGATCCCCTGCGCCTGGGCGTTCGCGTCGTCGCCGCCGAGGCCCTGGAAGTTAATCGGCCGGCCAATCACCGCCTGGTCGATCTGCTCGGGCAGCTGGCTCTCAGCCTGCAGTTTGATGTGCAGCATCATGGCGCAGACCAGGTCTTCAAACAGGGCCACCTGCTGCGGCTTCAGCCCGCTGGCGCCGAGGAAGGATTTTGGCGATTTAACGAAGTAGACCTCTTCCGGATCTTCAACATACTGATGCAGCGAGGCGAGACCGAACTGCACGCTGTTGCGCAGCACCTCGATGTCTTCGTCGCGGTTGGCGGCAATGGCCCGGCGCAGCAGCGCCTGGTTTTCATCGCTGTGGGTGGGGACGTCATGATGGCGATAGAGCCACTCGCTGACCGCTTCGCGCGTTGGCGCGCAGAGCATCGAGGGCAGCAGCGCGCTGCCGTTTTCCAGTGTCAACAGCTGAGGGGTGTTTTCCCGCATCACGGCCACCGAACAGTTGGCGGTGCCGTAGTCAAAACCAATAAACATCGTCTGCAAAATCCCCATGCCGGTGAAGAAGGGGGGCGACTTTAGCGGATCGTCGCCAAGCCGACAACTGGAATTTAAAAGCAAGGCGCTGACGGTCAAGGGCGACTATCATTGAAACGCTATATAAAGGAGAGCTTATGGTGCTGTTACCCTGGACCCCGCCTTACGACTGGGCGTGGATGGTTGGTTTTCTGCAGGCGCGTGCCGTCGCCGGCGTCGAGCGCTTTGATGAAGGAGGCTATAGTCGCAGCTTTGGCGTTGAAGGGCATCGCGGGCTGATTCATCTGGCGCCGGACGAGGAGGCGCAGGGCCTGTGGGTGACCCTCTCCCCGGGGCTGCAACCGGTGGCGGAGATCTGCTATGCGCGAATTGGCCAGCTGTTTGATTTAGCCTGCGACCCGCGGCAGGTCGCCGGGGCGTTGGGCTTTCTGGCCCAGGCGCGGCCGGGGCTGCGCCTGCCGGGGGCGCTGGATGCCTTCGAACAGGCGGTGCGGGCGGTGCTGGGCCAGCTGGTGAGCGTGGCGATGGCCGCCCGGCTCACTGCCAAAGTGGCTGCTGGCTGGGGCGAACCGCTGGCGGAGGTGCCCGGCTATGTGTTATTCCCGACGCCAGAGGCGCTGTCCCAGGCCGACCCGCAGGCGCTGAAGGCGCTGGGAATGCCGCTTCGGCGCGCGGAGGCGCTGATCCACCTCGCCCGGGCGGCGCTCAGCGGCGAGCTGCCCCTGACGGCGCCAGCGGACATCGATGCCGGGCTGCGTCAACTGCAGAGCCTGCCCGGGATTGGCCGCTGGACGGCAAACTACTTTGCTCTGCGCGGCTGGCAGGCGAAAGATATCTTTTTGCCGGATGATTACCTGATTAAACAGCGTTTTCCGGGAATGACCCCGGCCGCCATCGCTCGCTATGCCCGTCGCTGGCAGCCGATGCGATCGTATGCGCTGTTGCATATCTGGTATACCGATGACTGGGTCCCGGCGGCGGAATAGCCGTCCGGGGCGCATACCACTGGTATCGGGACGCTGAAATCCCTATAATTGCCGCGTTTGGCGGTCCGCCGCCACCCTCCATCTCTATCCAGGTTAATCAGGTCGCAAAAATTTATGACTGATATGTCCCATCAGTGCGTCATTGTAGGTATCGCCGGCGCATCGGCTTCTGGCAAAAGTCTTATTGCCAGTACTCTCTATCGCGAATTGCGTGAACAAGTTGGCGACGAACATATTGGCGTCATTCCGGAAGACAGCTATTACAAAGATCAAAGTCATCTGTCGATGGAAGAGCGCGTCAAAACCAACTATGACCACCCGAGCTCAATGGACCACAGTCTGTTGTTCCAGCACCTGCAGATGCTGAAAAGCGGCCAGCCGATTGAACTGCCGGTCTATAGCTACGTCGAGCATACCCGCACCCCGAACACCATTCACGTCGAGCCGAAGAAGGTGATCATTCTTGAAGGGATCCTGCTGCTGACCGACGCGCGCCTGCGTAACGAGCTTAACTTCTCTATTTTCGTCGACACCCCGCTCGATATTTGCCTGATGCGCCGTATTAAGCGCGACGTTAACGAGCGCGGCCGCTCCATGGACTCGGTGATGGCCCAGTACCAGAAGACTGTGCGCCCGATGTTCCTGCAGTTTATTGAACCGTCGAAGCAGTATGCCGACATCATCGTGCCGCGCGGCGGCAAAAACCGCATCGCGATTGATATTCTGAAGGCCAAAATCAGTCAGTTCTTTGAATAACCTGGCCGAATTGTGTAACGTGCAAAGAGTAGCCCTGTTGCCCTCTCCGCCGCGAAGCGTGCGGGAAGCAGCCTTATAAGGAGAAAGCCCATGCGTCTGTGTGACCGAGATATCGAAGCCTGGTTGGATGAAGGGCGACTCGCCATCAATCCGCGCCCACCCGTTGAGCGTATTAATGGCGCGACGGTTGATGTACGGCTGGGTAATAAATTCCGCACCTTCCGCGGCCACACGGCGCCGTTTATCGATTTAAGCGGTCCGAAGGCCGAGGTCAGCGCCGCGCTGGACCGCGTGATGAGCGAAGAGATTGTCCTGCCGGAAGGGGAGGCCTTTTTCCTGCATCCGGGCGAACTGGCGCTGGCGGTGACCTATGAGTCAGTCACCCTGCCTGCCGATCTGGTGGGCTGGCTGGACGGACGCTCCTCACTGGCGCGGCTGGGGCTGATGGTGCACGTTACCGCGCACCGCATCGACCCGGGCTGGTCCGGCTGCATCGTGCTTGAGTTCTACAACTCCGGCAAACTGCCGCTGGCGCTGCGCCCGGGAATGCCTATCGGCGCGCTGAGCTTTGAGCCATTATCGGGCCCGGCGGCCCGGCCGTATAACCGCCGTGAAGACGCCAAATATCGCGACCAGCAGGGCGCGGTGGCGAGCCGAATCGACAAGGATTGATAACGTCAACGGGGTGTTGCTGAGGGTGCCATGAGACGAATACTGACAACGCTGATGATCCTGCTGGCGGTCATTGTCGCCGGGCTTACCTCGTTGGTATTGCTGGTCAATCCCAACGATTTTCGCGCCTATATGGTGCATGAGGTGGCAGAGCGCAGCGGTTATCAGCTTGAACTCGATGGCCCGCTGCGCTGGCATGTCTGGCCGCAGCTCAGCATTCTCAGCGGACGCATGACGCTGACCGCCCGGGGCGCCGAAGAGCCGGTGATCCGCGCCGACAACATGCGCCTCGACGTGGCGCTGCTGCCGTTGCTGTCGCACCAGTTGCAGGTGAAGCAGGTGATGCTCAAGGGGGCGGTGATCCAGCTGACCCCGAAAACCGAGGCGGTTCGCGATAGCGCTGCGCCGGTGGTGCCGCATGACAACACCCTGCCGCAGGCCCCGGAGGACCGCGGGTGGTCCTACGACGTGCGCCAGCTGCAGGTGGCCGACAGCGTGCTCTTCTTCCAGCATGAGAACGGCGAGCAGGTCACTGTGCGTGATATCCGCCTGCAAATGGAGCAGGATGAGAATCACCGGGCCACCGTCGACTTCTCCGGCCGGATCAACCGCGACCAGCGCGACCTGGCGCTGAGCTTCTCCGCTACCGTGCAGGGCGGCGACTATCCCCACTCCTTAAAAGCCGATTTTAGCCAGCTAAGCTGGCAGCTGCGCGGCGCCGAGCTGCCCCCTGATGGCATTAATGGCCAGGGCAGCCTGCAGGCCAGCTGGCAGGAAGATGGCAAAACCCTGCGCTTTGACAACCTGAATCTGATGGCCAGCGGCAGCACCCTTACCGGCAACGGCAGCGTGGTGCTGGGGGATCGCCCGGACTGGTCGCTGGATCTCCACGCGACTACCCTGAATCTCGACAGCCTGCTGGCGCCCTCCTCGCCAGCGACCGACAGCAGCGCCAGCCAGCAGGGCCAGAGCCAGACGCGACCGCTGCGTCCGGTGATCGCCGACAGCGATGAGCGCGAAGATTACCAGAGCCTGCGCGGCTTTAACGGCCGGATGGCCCTGAGCGCCGACCAGTTGCAGTGGCGCGGCCTGAACTTCACCCAGGTGCAGAGCGAAATCAGCAACCAGCAGGGGCTGCTGACGGTCAGCAAAATGCAGGGCAACCTCGACGGCGGGCAGCTCTCTCTCCCCGGCACTCTGGATGCCCGTGGCGACACGCCGCAGGCGACGTTCCAGCCGGCGCTGCAGAATGTGGAGATCGGTTCGCTGATCAAAGCCTTTAACTATTCATTAAACCTGACCGGCAAGCTGTCGCTGACCGGCGAGTTTTCCGGAACGCGCATTGACGCGGATGATTTCCGCCGTCACTGGCAGGGGCAGGCCCAGCTGCAGATGGCCGATACCCGTACCGAGGGGTTGAATTTCCAGCAGCTGGTGCAGCAGGCCGTGGAGCGCAGCACCAACGTGCGGGCGCAGGAGAATTACGACAATGCCACCCGCCTGGATTCCGTGAGCAGCCAACTGATGCTGGATAACGGGGTGGTGACGCTGAACCGCCTGCAGGGGCAGTCCGACGTGATGGCGATGACCGGCGAAGGTCAGCTTGATCTGCAGAAAGAGAACTGCGATATGCGCTTTAACGTGCGCGTGCTCGGCGGCTGGAAAGGGGAGGGCAAACTTATCGACCGCCTGAAACAGACCGCCATCCCGCTGCGCATCTACGGCGACTGGCAGTCGCTGAGCTACAGCCTGCAGGTCGATCAAATCCTGCGCAAACAGCTACAGGATGAAGCGAAGCAGCGTCTCAACGACTGGGTTGAGCGTAATAAAGGCAGCAAAGAGAGCAAAGACGCCAAGAAGCTGCTCGATAAGCTGTAATCTCCACCCCGCGGCCCGGGCCTTCCGGGCTGCGAGATTGTCGTCAGAGGGTGATGTCATGTTGATGCCGGGTGGCGGCTACGCCTGACCCGGCCTGGGGGATATGCGCAATATCATCAGCTTGAGTCGCTATCCATGTAGGCCTGATAAGCGCAGCGCCATCAGGCATGGGTTTGATTATCCATCCCACCGCCCGGGATACCCCGGGCCGTTTTATGCCTGACGATTACACCTCATAATCCAGCTCATCCTGCTTTGCCGGCGGGACGATCTGCACCTTCTGCACCCGATGGCTGTCGACCTGCAGCGTGCGCAGGGTATAGCCATCAATCTCAATGGTTTCTCCCACCTGCGGCACATGCTGCAGATACTCCATCAGCAGACCGGCGACGGTGTGGTACTCCCGTTTATCATCCAGCGGCAGCGGAACGTACTGCACCAGGTCCTCCAGCGGCATATGGCCGTTAACCGTCCACGAACCGTCCTGATGATGCTGAATATCGTGCCGGGCGTCGATCTCCTCCACCTCGTTGGGCAGATTACCGGCGATAGTCTCCATCACGTCGCTCAGGGTCACAATCCCCTCGACGGAACCAAACTCATCGACCACAAAGGCGAAGTGGGTGCGGGCCTGACGGAACTGCTCAAGCGCGGAGAGGAGCGGTAACCCCTCCGGAAAGACCAACGGCTGCCGCACCAGCACCTGCAGATCCAGCGGCTCCTGGCGCAGGGACTGCTGGAGCAGGTCAATAACATGAACCACTCCCAGCAGGTCTTCATTATCTTTCCCGCCGGTCACCACCAGCCGGGTGTGCTGATTTTTCTCCACCAGGCTGCGGATCTCTTCCTCCGGCGCGCTGAGGTTGATGCGCTCGATATCATGGCGTGACGTCATAATACTGCTGACGCTGCGCTGATTAAGGTTCAGCACCCGCTCAATCATCAACCTTTCCTGCGGATTAAACAAAGGATGATGGTCCTGATCGGCCACCAGCGACGCCGTGTCAGCATCCAGTTCAGCTTTTTCCTTCTGGCCGCTCAGCAGGTTCATCACCGCCTCGGTGGTGCGCTGACGCAGCGTCATATTGGCCGACAGGAAGCGACGTCGGTTAAACAGCGCCAGCTGGTTAAGGGCTTCAATCATGACCGAGAAGCCAATTGCCGCGTACAGATAACCTTTCGGGATAATAAAGCTGAAGCCTTCAGCAATCAGGCTGAAGCCGATCATCAGCAGGAAGCTCAGACAGAGGATGACAATGGTCGGGTGGCTGTTAACGAAGCGCGTCAGGGCCTTGCTGGCCATCAGCATCAGGCTGATGGCGATGATCACCGCGGCCATCATCACCGCCAGGTGGTCGACCATGCCGACGGCAGTGATCACTGAGTCGAGCGAAAAGATGGCGTCGAGCACCACGATCTGCGCCACCACGGCCCAGAATTTCGCCCCTCTGCGCTGGGTGGGATTATCGCTGTCCTTCCCCTCCAGCCGTTCGTTGAGTTCGACGGTGGCTTTAAACAGCAGAAATAAGCCGCCGAACAGCATAATTAAATCGCGGGCGCTAAAGCTGAAGTCGTGAAAAACAATCAGCGGTTTGGTCAGGGTCACCAGCCAGGAGATAGAGGCCAGCAGCAGCAGACGCATGACCATCGCCAGCAGCAGACCGGTGATACGAGCGCGGTCGCGCTGGGCGGGCGGCAGCTTTTCGGCGAGGATAGCGATGAAAACCAGGTTATCGATACCCAACACCAGTTCGATAACCACCAGCGTGACGAGACCTGCCCAGATTGACGGATCGGCAATCCATTCCATATGTATTAAAACCTGTACGACTGCGGTATGTGTTACCACGATCATGGATAAGATGAGTCTAAAATGCAATAACGACGCGGATATCACTCCGCCAGGGGTGGATATATTTCCAGCAAATTAAGAGAACAGAAAAGAATTATGTTCCAGAAAAGATCAGCGGAAAAATAACAATATGGCGGAACGCGCTGGAATAAGCTTGCTGATATCAGAACCATAACCCGCTGCGTTCTGCCCGGCGCAAAAGCGCGGGCAGTCCCGTCGTTCTCCACGGTAGGCACCCTTCCTCATCCCCGCGTGAAGTGCGAAGCCCGCTCACAAAATCGGCATAATTCACATCATGAAGTGAGCGCAGAATAGTGCCGATCGCAGTTCTCTGCCGTGGTTTACGGTTATTATCCTGCCATATCTGGCTGTTTGTGCTGAAATAGATTGCCTGGTGAAATTAATTATCTATATCTATTCTTTCCGCACACATGGGCGCCGCAGCCTGCAGCTGGCAGGGGCTGCGTACCAAAGGCCGCGGTGTAGGGGCCTCGCGGCGACATCGCGCTGTGCAGGGAAGCGGGCCGCTGAATATCCTGATGGAGAATAAGATTATTCTCACTTCAAACTGTTGGTAAAAGGAAGTTGTGTGTATTCTTTTAGGTGACAGTGAATTTAAGAATTTGGCGGGCAGATGCCCGGGCAGTATCCGTGTATTATCAGTTCCAATGGATTTGTGACATGTACAATTTTGCAAAACTGCGTGTTTTGCAACCAAACAGGTGAAGATGAATATGGCGAATTTGAAAGCGGTTATTCCGGTCGCAGGACTAGGCATGCATATGCTGCCGGCCACAAAGGCAATTCCAAAGGAGATGCTGCCGATCGTTGATAAGCCAATGATTCAGTACATTGTTGACGAAATCGTCGCCGCCGGGATCAAAGAGATTGTCCTGGTGACGCACTCCTCGAAGAATGCGGTGGAAAACCACTTTGATACCTCCTACGAGCTGGAAGCCCTGCTTGAGCAGCGCGTGAAGCGCCAGCTGCTGGCGGAAGTCCAGGCCATTTGCCCGCCGGGCGTAACCATCATGAACGTGCGCCAGGCACAGCCGCTGGGTCTGGGCCACTCCATCCTCTGCGCCCGCCCGGTAGTCGGGGATAACCCGTTTGTGGTGGTGCTGCCGGATATCATTCTCGACGGCGGCACTGCGGACCCGCTGCGCTATAACCTCGCCGCCATGGTCGCTCGCTTTAACGAGACCGGCCGCAGTCAGGTGCTGGCGAAACGCATGCCGGGCGATCTCTCCGAATACTCCGTTATCCAGACCAAAGAGCCAATGGTAGCCGAAGGGCAGGTGGCGCGTATCGTCGAGTTCATTGAAAAACCGGACGAACCGCAGACCCTGGACTCCGACCTGATGGCGGTGGGCCGCTACGTGCTGTCGGCAGATATCTGGGCTGAGCTGGAGCGTACCGAGCCGGGCGCCTGGGGCCGTATCCAGCTAACGGATGCCATTGCCGAACTGGCGAAGAAGCAGTCCGTTGACGCGATGCTGATGACCGGCGAAAGCTATGACTGCGGTAAGAAAATGGGCTACATGCAGGCCTTCGTCACCTACGGAATGCGTAACCTGAAAGAAGGCGCCAAATTCCGCGAAAGCATTAAAAAACTGCTGGCCTGACAGCTGGTGTGAAGATGAGCGGCAGGGCAAAGGCTTTCGCCACGCCGCTCATAACGTTATGCAGAAATTATTCATAACGTGAATGTTATAACGATTGTAAAGAAACGTATGGCTTCGGAGACTTCTGGTAGTTTGTCTCTGGCCTCTGTGGTGCAATGGTCGGAGTAGCGGCAATAATGCTTTGTGAATAGTCACTTAGTGCGACAATTCCTAAAGCGCAGGGAAAGCGGTCAACGTCAGCCAAAAATAAAACTTGACTGCGATCATGTTTCCGCTTTAAACATCTCACTTGCATGCATAAAAATGTGAAATGAATTGGCATGCGAGCTGGTACAGACATTACGGATAATCCCTGAGCACGGCAGTGGACATCATCGAAGGATCACAGGTATATGAACTGGCAACTCATCTCATTTTTTGGCGATAGCACCGTTTTGCTGCCCAGCGCAGCGGCGCTGTTTATTGTCCTGATGCTGCGTAAAACGTCGCGGTTGCTGGCGTGGCAGTGGAGTTTGCTGTTCGGCATCACCGGCGCCATCGTCTGCGCCTCCAAACTGGCCTTTATGGGCTGGGGTCTGGGTATTCGCGAGCTGGATTACACCGGCTTCAGCGGCCACTCAGCGCTCTCCGCGGCCTTCTGGCCTATCTTCCTGTGGCTGCTTAGCGCGCGTTTTTCCGCGGGCTTGCAAAAAGCAGCCGTCGCCACCGGCTATATTCTGGCCGCTGTGGTGGGGTATTCACGGCTGGTCATCCATGCGCATTCCGTCTCGGAAGTGATCGCTGGCCTGCTGCTCGGCGCTGCTGGTAGCGCTTTGTTCCTGCTGCTGCAAAAACGTACCACCCATTCGGAAAGCCTGAGTATTTCCTGGGGCGGCGTCGCGTGCCTGGTGATGGTCCCGCTTATCCTGTTGCATAGCGGCAATAAAGCGCCGACTCAGTCCCTGCTGGGGCAAATTGCCACCGCAGTAGGGCCGCTGGATAAACCCTTTACGCGTACCGATCTGCATAAGCAGGCCTGGTAATTGCCATTTGTTTTACAGGGGAAATTAAGTTTTCGCCGGTTAATTAGACAAATAAGAAAATAATCTACTATATGCCAGTCAATTGATAATTCATATTTATGAAATAATGCAGTGCTACTACACTGTTATTGTCAATTTGCGTGGATATAGCCGTGGTCAGACGTTTCTTAAATGCGTTCAGAAAGCACCTGTTCCACGTTGGATGAATAATCCTGCATCGAGAAACTATTAGAAATTGTAGTTGACTGTCGCGTCATCATCTGATTTTGGAATGACTTGAGCATAATGGAAAAGTTCTTTTTTTACAGATAGTTATCTTTTCCTGTGCCGGGATAGCTGCGCCAGGCAGCTGTTTGGTAGTTAAGAGCAATAAATAATCTTTATTGGCGAGCCGCTTATTTTTCACCAATAAAACAGCGGATGGGATTAATTGGCAGATATTCAGCAGCAAGACTCCCAATTGTGACCGAAATCCCGTAGACTTAACGCCGCAAAAAATAAAGGCCTGACCAATTTATCACCCACAGGCCGATTAAATACGCCGTTCAGGTAGTCAGTGCGCTGGTAGCTGTTAAGCCAGGGGCGGTAGCGTCGCTGAAACCACGTGCGGCCGCACAAAATACCTTCTCTGAACGGCTATAAAAATCGATGCACTTTGGGTGATTAACGCCATAAGATATCTATCATGCTCATCAGATATCCTCATAAAGGGGTCAGGAGCAGCTGCTGATATCGCCTGTACACCAACTTTCCCGTCTCATCGATAGCCTGTACGGTAAAATTCGCCTACATTGTGAGCTGGGTGGATGTTATAAGGGTGACAAGCAGCTTAGGGTAACTGTACTTGCCTCGCCGGTGTTGCACAGTGAAGTCAGCTGGTGCCGCGAGCGCTTTCTATCTTGGTATTCCCCTCATTCTCATTGAGATACGACAGCGGGGCTGAAAATGGATCTTGTACAATGATAAAAATTGCGCGCATTGCCGTGACGCTGGGCTTGCTTTCCTCACTGGGAGCCCAGGCTTACGCGGCCGGGTTAGTAGTAAATGATAACGATCTGCGTAACGACCTTGCCTGGCTTTCCGATCGCGGGGTCATCCATCTGAGCCTGTCGACCTGGCCGCTGAGCCAGGAAGAGATCGCCCGGGCGCTAAAAAAGGCCAAACCATCCTATTCTTCTGAGCAAGTAGTTCTGGCCCGTATCAACCAGCGACTGTCTGCTTTAAAAGCCGATTTCCGGGCCACCGGCTATACCTCGACCGACCAGCCGGGCACCCCGCAGGGGTTTGGTCAGACGCAGCCGGCGGATAATTCGTTAGGTCTGGCGTTCAACAACAGCGGCGAGTGGTGGGATGTCCACCTCCAGGGCAACGTTGAAGGGGGAGAGCGAATCAGCAACGGATCGCGTTTCAACGCCAACGGCGCCTACGGCGCGGTGAAGTTCTGGAACCAGTGGCTCTCCTTTGGTCAGGTTCCGCAGTGGTGGGGACCGGGCTATGAAGGAAGCCTGATCCGTGGGGATGCGATGCGACCGATGACCGGCTTCCTGATGCAGCGAGCCGAGCAGGCGGCGCCGGAAACCTGGTGGCTGCGCTGGGTGGGTCCATGGCAGTACCAGATCTCCGCCAGCCAGATGAATCAATATACCGCTGTACCCCATGCCAAAATTATCGGCGGTCGTTTCACTTTCTCACCTTTTCAGTCTCTGGAATTAGGCGCGTCGCGCATTATGCAATGGGGTGGGGAAGGGCGGCCTGAGTCATTTAGCAGCTTCTGGGATGGCTTCACTGGCCATGACAATACCGGAACGGATAACGAACCTGGTAACCAGCTGGCCGGCTTTGACTTTAAGTTTAAACTGGAGCCAACTCTCGGCTGGCCGGTCAGTTTCTACGGACAGATGATCGGTGAGGATGAATCTGGTTACCTGCCATCGGCAAATATGTTCCTCGGTGGGGTCGAAGGACACCACGGCTGGGGAAAAGATGCCGTAAACTGGTACTTGGAAGCGCATGATACGCGCACCAATATGAGCCGGACCAATTACAGTTATACCCATCATATCTATAAGGATGGCTACTATCAGCAGGGGTATCCCCTTGGTGACGCAATGGGGGGTGATGGCCAGCTTATCGCAGGAAAAGTTGAGCTTATTACGGAGGATAACCAGCGCTGGAGCACGCGTCTGGTATACGCCAAAGTTAACCCGGAGAATCAGTCGATCAACAAAGCATTCCCTCATGCAGATACTTTGAAAGGAGTACAGCTGGGCTGGAGCGGGGATGTTTATCAGTCGGTCCGTTTGAATACTTCACTGTGGTACACCAACGCTAACAACAGCGACAGCGATGACGTTGGGGCCAGTGCAGGGATAGAAATACCGTTTAGTTTATAAGGCTGAATGCTGAAACAGGGGAGAGAGGGTGGTAGCGCTGCAGGATGCAGTCAGCTTTTATCTCTCCATAAGCCGGCAGGGAAGCAACGGCTATACAGCTGCTCAGGAATTGGCAAATTTTGATTTACTGATGATGTGACATTATGAAGAAAAAAATTGTTAGATTTTCGGCATTAGCGTTGGCAATTGGGTTCTTATCGGGTTGTACAATCATCCCTGGTCAGGGACTAAACAGTCTGCGGAAGAACGTAGTGGAGCTTCCGGATAGTGACTACGATCTGGATAAACTGGTCAATGTATATCCGTTGACACCGGGTCTGGTCGATCAGCTTCGTCCGGAAACCGTTCTGGCGAAACCTAACCCTCAGCTAGACAATTTATTGCGCAGTTATGAATATCGCATCGGGGTTGGCGATGTACTTATGGTCACTGTTTGGGACCATCCAGAACTGACAACGCCAGCAGGGCAATACCGCAGCGCCAGCGATACCGGCAACTGGGTTAACTCCGACGGTACTATTTTCTATCCTTATATCGGTAAGGTACAGGTGGCTGGTAAAACTTTGAGCCAAGTACGACAGGATATAGCCAGCCGTTTGACAACTTATATTGAAAGCCCACAGGTTGACGTGAGTGTTGCGGCATTTCGCTCTCAAAAGGCCTATATTACCGGCGAGGTTGTAAATTCTGGCAAGCAACCTATAACCAACATCCCATTAACTGTGATGGATGCTATCAATGCTGCAGGAGGCTTAGCCCCTGATGCAGATTGGCGAAATGTAGTGTTAACGCATAATGGGAAAGATACAAAAGTGTCTCTTTACGCATTAATGCAAAAGGGCGATCTTACCCAGAATCATCTACTCTATCCTGGAGATATCCTATTTGTTCCTCGTAATGATGATTTAAAAGTATTTGTTATGGGGGAGGTTGGCAAACAGAGCACATTGAAGATGGATCGCAGTGGCATGACTTTAGCTGAAGCGTTAGGTAACGCCGAAGGTATCTTACAAGCCTCCAGCGACGCGACTGGTGTATTTGTCATTCGGCAGTTGAAAGGCGATAAGCAAGGTAAAATTGCAAATATTTATCAGCTTAATGCGCAAGATGCTTCGGCAATGGTACTTGGTACAGAATTTCAACTACAGCCATACGATATTGTTTATGTCACAACAGCCCCAGTAGTACGTTGGAATCGTGTAATATCACAGTTAGTACCGACTATTAGCGGTGTGCATGACATGACAGAAACGGCTAAGTTTATTAAGGATTGGCCATAAAATGTTTAATACTATTTTAGTTGTTTGTACTGGTAACATCTGTCGTTCCCCTATTGGGGAACATCTATTACGTGGTTTATTAACCAACAAAATAATTGACTCTGCTGGGACCAGTGCATTAGTAGGGCATGCTGCAGATTCAAGTGCGTCAAAAATAGCAGCAAGGCATGGATTATGTCTTGAAGGCCATAAAGGAAAACAATTTACTTCATCATTAGGTCGCAGTTTCGATCTAATCTTAGTGATGGAAAAAAACCATATTGATCATATTGGTCGTATTGCACCAGAGGTTAGAGGCAAAACGATGTTATTTGGTTATTGGTTAGGTAATAGAGAAATACCAGACCCATACCGAAAAAGTGAAGAAGCATTTTCTTCTGTTTATGATTTGATAGAGCAGTCTGGCAAGCTTTGGGCTGAAAAATTAGGTGTAAATTAAGCGGGAATTTTTTAATGACTTCAGTTATAAATAAGAAAGTAGACAATGATTCCGAGGAAATAGATTTAGGACGGTTAATCGGAGAGGTGATCGATCATCGAAAATTGATAATATCAATCACAGCTTTGTTTACCTTGCTTGCTCTAACCTATGCTTTATTTGCAACACCTATATATCAAGCTGATGCACTAATTCAAGTGGAACAAAAGCAAGCAAATGCTATTCTTAGCAATTTAAGTCAAATGCTACCGAATAGTCAACCTGAATCAGCGCCAGAAATATCATTACTTCAATCAAGAATGATAATTGGAAAAACAGTAGATGATTTGAATCTTCAGGCAAGAGTACGACAAAACTACTTCCCAATTTTCGGTAAAGGTTTTTCGCGTATTTCAGGAGAAAAACCTGGTTCGATCGAGGTGTCACGACTCTTTATTCCAAACGTAGGGGATGACACTCCGGAAATTATAGTTAAAATAATTAATGAAAACAGTTTTGAAGTTAATATTGGAGATAATACTGTACAAGGTAAGCGAGGGGACTTAGTTGATATTAATGGTGCAACCCTTAAGATTGATAAAATCGAAGCTAAACCCGGTACTGAATTTACAATTGATTATGTTTCAAGATTGAAAGCTATCACGGATTTACAGGAAAATTTAACGATTGTCGATCAAGGTAAGGATACAGGCATATTGTCCATTTCCTTGACAGGTGATAATAAAGAGCTAATTAGCAAAATTATTGATAACATTAGTAATAATTATTTAGCACAGAACATTGCTCGTCAGGCAGCTCAAGACGCAAAAAGCTTGGATTTCTTGAATTTACAACTACCAAAGGTGCGCAGCGATTTAGATATTGCAGAAAATAAGCTGAATCAATTTCGTCGTCAAAATGATTCAGTTGATTTATCTTTAGAAGCAAAATCAGTGCTTGATCAAATTGTTAATGTTGACAATCAGTTAAACGAATTGACCTTCAGAGAGTCAGAAATCTCTCAGTTATATACAAAAGAGCATCCTACTTATAAGGCTTTATTAGAGAAGAGAAAAACACTACAAGATGAAAAGGTGAAACTTAATAAACGAGTTTCATCAATGCCGGAAACTCAACAGGAAATATTGCGTCTTAGCCGGGATGTTGAATCAGGCCGTGCAGTTTACATGATGCTTCTGAATCGTCAACAAGAACTTAATATTGCAAAATCTAGCGCAATTGGTAATGTGAGAATTATTGATGAAGCGGTTACGCAACCTAAACCAGTGAAACCAAAAAAGATTCTGGTTGTTATACTAGGTTTTTTGCTAGGTTGCATGGTTTCAGTAGGAATTGTCTTGCTAAGAGTCTTCTTGCGCCGAGGTATTGAATCGCCTGAACAATTAGAAGAGCTTGGCATAAATGTCTATGCAAGTATACCAGTATCAGAATCATTTGCAAAAAACATTACTCGTGATAGTCCTTTGAAAAAAGCAAAGTCTCAGGAGACATATACCTTTCTTGCAGTTGAGAACCCTGCGGATCTAGCTATAGAAGCAATAAGAGGACTAAGAACTAGCCTGCATTTTGCTATGATGGAAGCTCGAAATAATGTATTAATGATTTCTGGAGCAAGTCCAAATGCAGGTAAAACTTTTGTAAGTACAAATTTGGCAGCAATTATTGCTCAGACAGATAAAAAAGTACTGCTAATCGATACAGATATGCGTAAAGGGTATACGCACAAATTATTCGGCAAAAGTAATGAACAAGGTTTATCTGACGTACTATCCGGAAAAATTGCTATAGAAACTGCAGTGCAAAAAGAACTGAATATCGGTTTTGATTTTATTTCAAGAGGGATGGTTCCTCCTAATCCTGCAGAACTTCTGATGCACAAGAATTTCGGACAGTTAATCAGTTGGGCAAGTTCAAATTATGATATTGTAATTTTAGACACGCCTCCAATTCTTGCTGTAACAGATGCTGCCATTATCGGTAATTATGCTGGTACAACACTACTTGTTGCAAGATTTGAAGTTAATACTGCAAAAGAAATTGAGGTCAGCATAAAAAGATTCGAGCATGGTGGGGTAATAGTGAAAGGATGTATATTGAATGGAGTAGTGAAAAAAGCCAGTAGTTATTACAGTTATGGCTATAGTAATTATGGTTATACTTATGACTCTAAGGATTAATTAAAAGAAATGCACAGCGACGCTGTGCATTTCTTATGTTTTCTGGCGATATCCAAGGCATAAACTCATGAAAAAAAACATATTATTTATAACTTCCAGAACAGATATGGGTGGGGGGCCAAAACATTTACTGCAGCTAATAGAGAATATCAATCAAGAAAAATATAATGTATACTTGGCTTGCCCTAAAGATGAACCGTTCTTCAGCAAATATCATCAAATAGTTCCTAATGAAAATTTTTATTTTTTAAAACATAGGACGTTTAATCTTAGATATTTCAAGGGGCTTCTAAGTTTTTGTAAGAAAAATAACATATCAGTAATACACTCTCATGGAAGAGGTGCCGGGGTCTTCTCCAGATTACTCAAAGTATTCATGAAAAAAGTTAAAGTGATTCATACCTTCCATGGGCTAAATCTATCACAAGATAAGGACTTCAAGACCCTATTCAAAAATAGTGTCTATGTTATATCCGAAAGAGCTTTTTCATATCTTACCGATGAGTTTATATATGTATCTAATGGTGAATGTAGCATCGCTAAAAAAACAGGGATATCAGGCAGTGCAAATAAAGACAATATCATTATAAATGGTGTGCGAATTCCAAGTGAATATCAAACAAAACTAGTGAGTGAATCATTTAAAATTGTTGTCATTTCAAGGTTTGATTATCAAAAAAATACTGATCTTTTGGTTGACGTTATTAAATGTTTAGATCGTTCAAATGCGAACCCTGCAATAAATATTACAATTGATGTGTTGGGTGAAGGTGATGATATATACAAGTTGAATAATATTACTGGGTTGAAACGAGTAAAGATAATAAAACATGGCAATGTAAATAATCCCAATGTATTTTTTGATAATGCACATTTTGTGCTAAATACTTCGAGGTGGGAAGGGCTTCCATTGAGCGTAATTGAATCCATGGCACGAGGATGTATACCTATATTAACCGATGTTGTGGGGAATACTGATATTATTGGGCATACTAAATTAAAGAATAATCTTTTCACTTCTGCGTCACAGGTACCTTCTTTAATGAGTCAATATGAAGAAAACGCCTCGAAAATAGATTTAGACGCAAAGGAAGCGCGGGATATTATTATACATAACTTTAACGAAGTTTTAATGTGTCAAAAGACATTTCTTCTTTATGAATAAGAATATTATAAGTGAATAAGATATGAAAGAAAAATTAGTTAGTGTCTATATACCTACTTGTAATCGTTTAGAAATGCTCAAAAGAGCTATTCGATCTGTATTATTACAAGACTATAAAAACATTGAAATATTAATCTGCGACGACAGTTCAACAGATGGTACAGGGGATTATGTTAAAAAATTAATTGCTGAAGGTAAAAATATTCGGTATTTTTGTACTGAACGGCAATCTGGCGCATGTGCAGCTCGTAATATGGGGATATTTTCCTCGAAGGGTGAGTATATTACAGGCCTGGATGATGATGATGAGTTTATGCCTGAAAGAATTAGTTCTTTTGTATCGGCTTGGGATGACAAATATTCGTTTCTATGTAGTGATTATATTGATAAATATGCAGATGGAAATGAGAAAAGATTCAAACAAAGAAGACATAAGTTAACACTTAAAGGTCTATTATTAGAAAACCTTGCAACCAATCAAGTATTTACCTTGACGGAACGACTCAAGGCAATTGGTGGATTTGACTTAAGGGCAAGACGTTTTCAGGACTGGGATACTTGGATTAGGTTATGCTATAAATACGGTGATTTCAAAAATGTATCAAAACCATTATATATCATGCACCATGATCATGCGATTGGCAGTAGTCGAGTAACTAGCAGTTATCCAGCGAACTTGGCGTTGGAAGATTTAAAAAATAGAAATATTGAGAAATACTCGTCTTCTGCGCTATATGTTATAAATTATTTAATTAAGTATCATGAAGGCACCTCAAATATAATCGAAGCATCTAAAGCATCTATATTAGCAAGAAATATAAAATTCCTGGTCAAAGATGTATTAAAAAAATTAGGATACTTATGATAGCCTATTTTTTGGGGAATGCGTATGTGAATAATCAAAACTATATATGAAGGATAGATTGTGGAAATATACATAATAACAATCACTTTATCGCTGTTCTTATCTTTCGTAGGAATGCATTGTAGAACTAAACTACTTCAAAAAACATGTGTCGGATTTATTGTAGTTATTTGTTCGTTAATGCCAGGCCTAAGAGATATTAGCGTCGGTACAGATTCTTTGATGTATGCTAATTTTCTAGTTGTTGATAGATCATATCATGACTGGCTGGTTAGCGGCATAGCAATCGAACCTGGCTTCGTATTCTTAATAAAGTTGTATCAATTGTTTGGCTTGACAAATTATGCATACTTTTTTTTCGGGGTTGCTATAATTTTTAACTATTTAGTAATTTCTACTATATTTAAATTATCACCAAATCCACTAATATCTATATTATCATTATTAACTTTTAGTACAATTTATTTTTTCCATTTCAATGTCATCCGAGCAAGTTTAGCGCTGGCCGTATTTTTGTATTCGATTCCTTATATATTGGAGGAGAAATATAAAAAAGCCTATATAGTAATTGCAGTATCAGTATTGTTTCATATCTCTGGATTATTATTTGTATTTATCCCTCTGGCATATAAATATATACGCAAAAAACCAGTATTAGTAACACTTGGTTCTATAGCTTTTATGGGGGTTTATTCTGCTTCATCAGTAATACTTAGTTTTCTTGGAAATATTATTGGGACAACAAAATATAGTTCATATAGCGCTGAGAGTAACATTGGCGGCGGTTTTTTTGCAATTTATTTCATATTAGCTTTATTATCTGTATTTTCATTAATTAATAAGAGAGCTCGAGAAAATAACCTTCATCTATTATGTGTGTATTTGATTTGCATGTCAGCATTGACATGGTTCTGTATTATGTTTTTAGGCTTACGATATGAGGGACCAGGGCGAGTTGTAGTATATTTCTATATTGGCAGTATTTTTATATTCTCTACACTGCTTCAGATATTCACTTATACGTCCAGACTGGTATTATCAGTGTTAATATTAATTTTATGCTTAGCAATGGCGTATTATATATTTGTCATTAAAGGTGTTTATGGTGTATTCCCCTACACGTTCAATGCTATTTTAACCAAAACATTTGAATTCCTTTAATAATATAAGCATGAATCTGTAGTAACTACTCATATAGCCATATTTATTTAAGTTGGTTTATTTTTAAACTTTAAATGTGTTATTGTTCCAGTACAATAAATACATAATTAAACTAATTTGAATGTAACGTAAACAATTAGCAGTGAGGTGAACTATGCATTTAAATTTAAAGGTTGTCGGTATTTGTACATTTTTGATTACACAATTATTCCTAATTCGCAATGCCAATGCATTTGATTCAGGAATGAATGTTCATCCGGCAACTTTCCCAAGCGATCCACTTGTTTTATTACAAACTCTGAAAAAATACAATATTGATTCATTTAGGGTTGATTATTCTTGGCAAGGCGTTGAGAAAAAAAAAGGATTACTTAATGTTCCTGATTCTAAGCTAGAAAATGCTATTCAACTGGGGGTGAAAGAGGGATTCACCCCGTTGGTAATTCTCAATTATGGTAATAGTAACTATAAAGAGAACACAGGAGGGCATAAAAATATTCGATTAAGTAGTGATGAAGAAATCAATGGGTTTATTAACTATGTCGATTGGGTTTCTAAACACTTTGGTAAGAATAAGATAATATTTGAAATTTGGAATGAATGGAATCACAGTAAGCCTAAATATAATAATAATAGTCTCGAGTCGGCTTTGGATTATGTTGCATTAGTAAAAAAAAGCAGCGAAATTATTAGGCGAAATAATCCAAATGCCATAATTATAGCAGGTGGATTCAACCCGCTTTCAAGAAAAGAAATGAATTGGGGTAAAGAAATTGTTTTAAATGGGGTTATGGCGTATGTTGACGGTATATCTATTCACCCATACGATTGGACACATGAGAAAATTACACCAGCTAGTGTTAGCTTAGATAAGATTCGCAAAGCACATGATGAGCTATTGTCTTATTCTTCTGGTCATGAAGTAAATTTATACATTACAGAAGTTGGGGTATCATCATTCTCGAAAAATCTTTTTACCGATAAAGATATTGGTCAATATTTGGTTAGTTACTATATAGAAGCTAAAAAATATAATTTCATAAAAGGTGTTTGGTGGTACTGTTTTGTTAATAAGGGTACTGACGCGTCCGATTTTGAAAGTAATTTCGGAATATTAAACGTTGATGGATCACCTAAACCTGCTGCTAGTTATCTATATTCTCTACCCAAAAATCAATAGGAGCAAGGTCAGCTAAAATATAATTAATGCTCTTTTCATCCTTTATCTACCTGTGACTGTTTTCAATAAGAATTTGTGTAATACACCTCTGCAGTATTATCACTTTTAACTAAAATGATTTCATTCTAATTTAATTATGGGTTTTAATATGTCTCACGATTATAATGTTGGAATAGTAGCTGATTGGTTAGTTACTTATGCTGGCGCTGAAAGAGTAATTAAAGAATTAATTGATTTGTATCCTGAATCAAAGCTGTACTCACTGGTGGACTTTCTTTCTCCTGATGCAAGAGGGTTAATGGGAGGAAAACATGCAGATACCACTTTTATTCAAAAAATGCCTTTTTCAAAAGATAAATATCAAAAATACTTACCCTTAATGCCCTTGGCTATTGAACAACTAGACGTTTCTTCACACGATGTGGTTATATCAAGCAGCCATGCGGTTGCAAAGGGAGTCTTAACTGGCCCAGATCAACTGCATATTAGCTATGTTCACTCCCCAATACGCTATGCTTGGGATTTACAGCATCAATATCTAAGAGAGGCAGGTTTAGATTCTGGTTTCAAAGGCATGTTAGCTAAATATATTCTTCACAAAATGAGAGTTTGGGATTCAAGAACTTCTAATGGGGTGGATCATTTTATTGCTAACTCTCATTTCATCTCAAGGAGGATAAAAAAAGTATACGGACGAGAAGCAGATGTTATTTATCCACCTGTAGATATAAATAATTTTCCATTGTTTGAAAAAAAAGAAGATTTCTATCTTACAGCATCTAGATTGGTACCTTATAAAAGAATTGATCTTATAGTTGAAGCATTTAGCCATATGCCAGATAAGAAGCTGATTGTTATCGGCGATGGAAGTGAAATGGCAAAAATTAAGGCTAAAGCAAAATCAAATGTTGAGATTTTGGGCTACCAATCTTCAAATGTTATGCTGGATTTGATGCAAAAAGCAAAGGCTTTTGTTTTTGCAGCTGAAGAGGATTTTGGTATTACACCTGTTGAGGCTCAAGCATGCGGTACACCGGTAATTGCCTTTGGAAAGGGTGGGTCTTTAGAAACAATCAGGCCATTAGGAGTTATAAATCCTACAGGTGTATTTTTTGATAGACAGACAGTAGAAGCAATTATTGAATCCATTGAATACTTTGAGAATAATCAAGATAAATTTGAACCGCATATATGTAGAGCAAACACAGTTCGCTTTTCTTGTGAGCGCTTCGATACCGAAATGGAAACGTACGTTAACGAAAAATGGATGAGTTTTAATGAAAGAAAAAAAATATCTTATTAATTCGTTTGTTTGGTGGTTGAAGTCTATAACTTTGCTCAATAGGAATTATGGTTAATTATGGCGGATTTAGTATGACAACCTTTACTCATCGTGCACGTGTAAATGCAAATGCTTCATTAATATCCATGGTCCAAAGGTTTTCGGATATCCTTATTATTTTTTTGGGGTTGTATTTTACTTGTTTATTTAACCGAACGCCATTTACATACAATGAAGTTCTATATTATTTGACAGTATTGGTTATTTTTCAGATGATTGGAGGAATTACAGATTTCTATCGATCTTGGAGAGGGGTTCGTATATCAACCGAGTTAACCTTAATACTGAAAAATTGGTCGCTTAGTATATTGTTAAATCTAAGTATAATATCTCTATATGCGGATGATAACTTAGGTTTTAGCTTTTTTATGCAGTGGTACTTAGTAGTATCCTTAGGATTCATATGTTGTCGTACAACTATCAGACTCGGAGCCGGTGTATTAAGAAAATTTGGATACAATACGAGAAGAGTAGCAGTAGTAGGAACATTGCCAGCAGGTATAAACTTACTTAAAGGTTTTTTGGAAGAACCTTGGCTTGGCTTCATTGTCAAGGGTATATACGATGAAAATCCTGTTAATGACCATAACGGGATACCTTTTGTCGGAGACTTGTCGAAATTAATTTTAGATGCAAGACATGGTGAGTTAGACAGAATCTATATCGCAATGAACATGCATGATGAGGCAAAAATCAAAAAAGTAATAAGTGAATTATCAGATACTACATGCTCTGTTCTCCTTATTCCTGATATTTTTACATTTAATATATTACAATCTAGAACTGAAGAGATTAATGGTGTCCCTGTAGTCCCTTTGTATGAGTCCCCATTAAGTGGGATTAATATGGTTTTTAAACGCCTAGAGGATATAATTGTATCATTATCTATACTGATTGTAATTTCTCCAGTTTTATTAATTATTGCTTGTGCGGTCAAATTCACATCGCCCGGTCCAGTGATATTTAGACAAATTAGATATGGTATGGACGGGAAGTCTATTAAAGTTTGGAAGTTTAGATCAATGACTGTTATGGAAAATGATCACAACGTCACCCAGGCAACAAAACATGACCTTAGAGTTACTAAAGTAGGTAGGTTTTTACGTCGAACATCTTTGGATGAATTACCTCAATTTTTTAATGTTCTATTTGGACAAATGTCTGTAGTTGGTCCACGGCCACATGCAGTTTCTCACAATGAACAATATCGTACACTAATCAAAGGTTATATGTTACGACATAAAGTTAAACCGGGCATTACTGGTCTTGCACAAGTAAACGGTTGGCGAGGAGAAACGGATACGCTGGATAAAATGCAAAAAAGGGTAGAATACGATCTCCTTTATATTCGTAACTGGAGTATTTGGTTGGATTTGAAAATAATATTTCTAACTATTTTCAAAGGGTTTGTAAATAAATCAGCTTATTAAGTCTATACAGAGACATTTAAAATGTGTAAAGTAAGTGTTATTATTCCTGTTTATAATGTTGAAAAGTATTTGTCAGAGTGTATTGATTCGTTGTTAGAACAAACATTTGAAGAAGCTGAGTTTATTTTTGTTAATGATGGTAGTACAGACCTATCTGCCAATATTTTAGAAAAGTATAAAGAATTAGATAAAAGAATTATTATAATAAATAAAAATAATGGCGGGGTTGTTACTACACGGCCAGTTGGATTAAAATCCGCATCAGGACAATACATTATGTTTTTGGATAGTGATGATACGCTTCCTCCTAATGCGATAGAAACAATGTATAGTCTCGCAATTTCTAATAATTGCGATGTTGTAGCAGGAAGTCATGATGGCATTTATAATGGTATTATTACTAGGCCGGTGAGGTGGCAAACTAATAAGTATGATAAGAGCGTCGATTTTTTAGCTGATTCTGTCGCCGTAAATAATTTCTATTTATGGGGGAAATTGTTTCGTAAGGAATTATTTAATAGAGAAATCATTTATGGAGATTCAAATTATGGTGAAGATGGTATTTTCCTAATACAAATTTTAAAAGGTGCTAAGATCATAGCAACAACAAATATTGTTGTATATAAGTATAGATTACGTGATGATAGCTTGACTTCATCTCCTACAGCTAAATTATTCATGGATAGATATAGATCTTCACTATTTATTTATAACTATATTATAGCTAACTTCGCGAATGATAATATAAAAAGTATTGTTGAAAGCTATTTTATACATCAAGTATACAAAATGTTAATCGATTGTGGTGGAGTATTTATTCAGGAATATAATTCCCCTGTCTTTTCTGTTGATATGCTACATAATAATAAGAAAAGAATTTTAAAGATATCATTTCTTGAATATTTTATATTAAGTGTTTATGTTCACTCTCCTAAAATGTCAGTTAATATAATTCATTCATTAAAATCCATTAAGAAATTTTTTAAATCGATTAAACGTTGATATTGTTTTGGAGTAAATATGAAACCCAAGAATTTTATTCAAAAATGTAAGTCTTATTATATTTATAAGATACAAGATCCTCTGCTTTCAATGATTTACACAAGGTTATTTGAGAGAAATAATAAGATTAAAAGTGGACGTTATCAAAACCTTGAAAATGTATTGCCCAATGTAGATGTTAGCTTAACAACACACGGTGATCGCATTGCAAGTGTACATATTACGATTGAGTCAATATTAAGTGGTAAAGTTTTACCAGCAAGAATTATACTATGGTTAGATAATGAAAATGCTATTAAAAATCTACCTTTGTCTCTGGTTAGGCTTAAGGATAGAGGCTTAGAAATAAAACTTTCTAAAAACTACGGTCCACATACTAAATATTTTCCGTATATTTTGGAGAGAAAGCATAATGATTATTTAGTTACAGCGGATGATGATATCATTTATCCGAAGAACTGGTTGTTTGATTTATATTCTGCTGCTAAAACCTGTTCTGATGTAATTGTCTGCCATCGTGCACATGAAATTACTTTTGATGGACGAGGAAAATTTAAACCTTATGAAGAATGGAATGCATGTAGCTCAATTGAAAAAAATATTGCTTTTTTTGCAACTGGCGTTTCTGGTGTGATTTATCCTAAAAACTTCCTTGATCATTTGTATAAAGCTGGTGACGATTTTATAAATAAATGTCCTCGAGCCGATGATGTTTGGCTACATTACATGGCATATTTAAATAACTATAAGGTCATGCAACTTAAAAAAACGAGCGCTCATTTTTTGATTGTTAATAACACCCAACACTTGGGACTTATGAATACCAATGTATTAATGAGCCAAAATGATAGCCAAATATTAAAAACATATTCCTTCAAGGATATGGAAAATATTTTTTTATTGAGTAAGGTATGCAATCAATAAAAAACCAATAACTAATTATATGACGTTGGATATATGTCAAAGAATAAACTCATAGTAAAAAACACTCTTTACTTGGCTATAAGGACATTGTTGTCATTATTCATCTCATTCTACACAACTAGAATTGTTCTGCATGAACTAGGTGTGTCAGATTACGGTCTTTTTAGTGTCATTTTTGGAACTGTAGCATTTTTTGTATTTATTGTATCAGCTATGAACGATTCGGTGCAAAGATTCATCTCTATTAATTTAGGAGCCAATAATTATTCTGCGGTCAGTAATACGTTGAAAAATAGTATATTGATATATTTTTTAGGAGGAATGTTCTTCTTTATTCTTTTGCTTATAATTAGAGGTTACGTTATAGGCCATGTACTGACCATCGATGTTAATTCATTGTCGACAGCCAAAGAAGTATATATTATTGCATTGTTTTCAATCTTTATCTCTATTATTCAGACTCCTTTTAATGCACTTGTATTAGCACATGAAAAGATGTCTTTTTACGCGTATATGGCAATATTTGATTCCCTTTCAAAACTTATTGTTTCTTTTGTGCTTACTGTTTTGCCTTACAATAAGTTAATTATATACTCATTATTGCTTTTATTGTCGTCTTTGACCAGCTTCTGTATATATGTTTTCTATTGTTACAAAAATTTTCCTCTGTCTTTTAAAGGCGGGGTATTAAGTCGTAAGGTAATTAAAGATATTACAATGTTTTCATTTTGGAATACATTTGGAAATTTTGCATATGTGTGTAGAACGCAAGGGATTAATATAGCGATAAATGTTTTTTTTGCAACCACTGTCAATGCTGCTTATGCTTTATCAGCAACTATTCTTAATGCCATTAATTCGTTAACTCAGTCATTAGTTTCGGCGGTACGACCACAAATATTTAAGTCATATGCTGAGAAGAATGAGCAGAGATACCTTACGTTGGTAACTTACTGTTCAAAATATACTTTTTCATTCCTTTTTTTAATATCCTGCCCGGTACTTATATGCACAAAAGAACTTTTGTCTGTTTGGTTAGTTAACATTCCACCTTACACTATAGGATTCGTCCGGTTGGTTATTATTGTTGCGTTAATTGATAGCTTTTCATCAAGCGTTATTGCTGGTGTACAGGCTGTTGGCAAAATAAAAATCTATCAATTGACGGTTAGTTTTTTTGTTTTCATTAGTTTACCTTTTGCATATTTCCTTTTTAAATTAGGGTTTTCTCCTTTTAGCGCATATATTCCCTTGATAATCACATCGATTATAAATCTATTTCTAAGATCGTACTTTCTTGCTAAATATACAAGCTTCGATTTTAATGCCTATCTTTTTAAAATTGTTTTGCCATGTGTTTTTTCAGCTGGTGTAACTTATGCTATTTCATATTATATTAATGTATCCTTCTCTCCCGACGGTATATTATTAACATTACTTGCCTGCTCTTTTTACTCATTTATTTATCTGATTTTTGCTTTGGTTTTTGTAGTGAGCAAATTTGAAAGGAAAGTTATTTTATCGACAGTGATTTCTAAATACCATGTTTTTCGCATGAGGAAATAGCTACACACTTCGCGGCCTTATTGCACCACGAGATTAGGTTTATTATTTTTTTTTGGGGAGCTATAATGAAACTGTATTATTATAAAGATGTTATTGGGAATTTTGGTGATGATTTAAATTCCTGGCTTTGGGATGCTCTTATTCCAGATTTTTTCGATCAAGATGAGTCTGTTAGAATGTCAGGAATCGGAACTATTATAAACACAGCCATGCCAAAGGCTGGTAAATGGGTGGTTTTTTCAAGCGGAGTTGGTTATGGTAATCCCCCAAATAATTTTGGTGATGATTCATGGGATATTCTTGCAGTTAGAGGTCCATTAAGTGCTAAAGTGCTTGGGTTGTCAGAAGATAAGTACATAACCGATGGTGCTGCATTATTAAATACTCTTGAGGAATTTAAACCCTTATCCGAAAAAGAAAGGAATGGCACGATTTTTATACCACATCATCATGCACTTTTAACAGGTAACTGGCAGTATGTATGTGAACAGGCTGGTGTTGAATTTGTAAATCCACAATGGGATGCAAAGGTCGTTATAAATAAAATTCGAGGGGCAAAAATGGTTTTAGCAGATGCAATGCATGCTGCTATTATCGCTGATGCGATGCGCGTTCCATGGCTTCCTTTAATAACATCTCCTCAGATAAATACCTTTAAATGGTTGGATTGGACTCAGACAATTAAGGAAAAATATTCTCCACTGGTTTTAGGTAGTAGCAGTTTACGTGAGTCAATTCGCAGCCGAGGTTTGGGTTTTTATGGAGAGAATTATTATATTAAGGATCTAACTCTGGATTCCGCCCTGTCTGATTTCTATAACAAGAGAACGTATAAAGGTAGACCATGGTGGCCCAAATATAATAAAGTTGCAAAGAAGTTAGTATCAGTTGTTCCTGATAAGATTGCTTTATCTTTAGGGGAAGCAACTCTAAATAAGTTAGACCTAAAGTATATTGAATCTGCTGTTAAAATGCTTGAGTCCTGCAAGGCAAGACAACCATTTTTAAGCAATGATAATGTTTTTTATGAAAACGTAAGTAAACTAATGTCTTGCGTCGATAAAGTTAAAAAATATAAAGTTTGATTTTCATAGAAATGTCTTTTATTAATTGCATTTAAAATATTCCATACTAAATAAGTAACTCTCTTACAAGAGAATTACATAGTTTATGCTATGAGTTTTTTACGTTTTACGCTAACATAATGTTATTACAAACCTGCGAACATGTCGCAGTGACCACACCTGACAGGAGTATGTAATGTCCAAGCAACAGATCGGGGTTGTCGGTATGGCCGTGATGGGGCGCAACCTAGCGCTGAACATCGAAAGCCGTGGTTATACCGTCTCCGTTTTCAACCGCTCCCGTGAAAAGACCGAAGAAGTTATTGCCGAAAATCCAGGCAAGAAACTGGTTCCTTACTACACAGTACAAGAGTTTGTTGAATCCCTCGAAACACCACGTCGTATCCTGTTGATGGTGAAGGCCGGGGCTGGCACCGACAGCGCTATCGATTCCCTGAAGCCTTACCTCGACAAAGGCGACATCATCATTGATGGCGGCAATACCTTTTTCCAGGACACTATCCGTCGTAATCGTGAGCTGTCTGCCGAAGGTTTTAACTTTATCGGTACCGGTGTTTCCGGTGGTGAAGAGGGAGCTCTGAAAGGGCCTTCCATCATGCCTGGTGGGCAGAAAGAAGCCTATGAGCTGGTCGCTCCGATTCTGAAGCAGATTGCTGCGGTTGCTGAAGACGGTGAGCCATGTGTGACCTATATCGGTGCTGACGGTGCTGGCCATTATGTTAAGATGGTTCATAACGGCATCGAGTATGGAGACATGCAACTGATTGCCGAAGCTTATGCACTGTTGAAAGGCGGTCTGGCGCTTTCCAATGAAGAGCTTGCGCAAACCTTCACTGAATGGAACGAAGGTGAACTGAGCAGCTACCTGATCGACATTACCAAAGATATCTTCACCAAGAAGGATGAAGAAGGTAAGTACCTCGTTGATGTCATTCTTGATGAAGCTGCAAACAAAGGTACCGGCAAGTGGACCAGCCAGAGCTCACTGGATCTCGGCGAACCTCTGTCTCTGATTACCGAGTCCGTATTTGCTCGTTATATCTCTTCGCTAAAAGACCAGCGTGTAGCCGCGTCGAAAGTGCTGAGTGGTCCGCAGGCTCAGCCGGCCGGCGATAAAGCTGAATTTATCGAAAAAGTGCGTCGCGCGTTGTACCTCGGTAAAATCGTTTCCTATGCTCAGGGCTTCTCCCAGCTGCGTGCTGCTTCCGATGAATACAACTGGGATCTTAACTACGGCGAAATCGCTAAGATTTTCCGCGCTGGCTGTATCATTCGTGCGCAGTTCCTGCAGAAGATCACCGATGCTTATGCGCAAAACGCTGGCATTGCTAACCTCCTGCTGGCGCCGTACTTCAAACAGATCGCTGATGACTATCAGCAAGCGCTGCGTGATGTCGTGGCTTATGCCGTGCAGAATGGTATTCCGGTACCGACGTTCTCTGCCGCAATTGCCTACTACGACAGCTACCGTTCCGCAGTTCTGCCAGCTAACCTGATTCAGGCTCAGCGTGATTACTTTGGTGCGCACACCTATAAGCGTACTGATAAAGAAGGTGTATTCCACACAGAATGGTTGGAATAAATTTCTTCACACAGTCAGGCCATTTGGCCTGACTGTTTTTAATTTTATATTTAATGTTGCAACCTGACCTTAAGCATTTCCTTTCTAAAAATATTTCTAATATCTAATTTTTAACCTTTTTAAGAATTTGCCATATTTATTATCTTGTACGCCTATATTAATCTGCTTCTGGCCTCAGTAAATTACTGGGTGTTAAATAACAGGGTTTTAATTAAAGGAAATTAATATGTTACTTCCTGTGATAATGGCTGGCGGTACCGGCAGTCGTCTCTGGCCGATGTCTCGCGAGCTTTACCCGAAACAGTTCCTCCGGCTGTACGGGCAGAACTCCATGCTGCAGGAAACCATCACCCGACTCTCGGGCCTTGAAATCCATGAACCGATGGTCATCTGTAACGAAGAGCACCGCTTCCTGGTGGCCGAACAGCTGCGCCAGCTCAACAAGCTGTCGAACAACATTATTCTTGAGCCGGTCGGGCGCAACACCGCCCCGGCCATCGCCCTGGCGGCCCTCCAGGCCACCCGCCACGGCGACGACCCGCTGATGCTGGTCCTCGCCGCCGACCATATCATCAATAACCAGCCGGTCTTCCACGACGCCATCCGCGTCGCCGAGCAGTATGCCGATGAAGGCCATCTGGTCACCTTCGGTATCGTGCCGAACGCCCCGGAAACCGGCTACGGTTACATCCAGCGCGGCGTGGCCCTCACCGACAGCGCCCACACCCCGTACCAGGTTGCCCGCTTCGTGGAGAAGCCGGACCGCGAGCGCGCCGAGGCCTACCTCGCCTCCGGGGAGTACTACTGGAACAGCGGCATGTTTATGTTCCGCGCCAAAAAATACCTCTCCGAGCTGGCCAAATTCCGCCCGGATATCCTCGAAGCCTGCCAGGCCGCGGTCAATGCCGCCGACAACGGCAGCGACTTCATCAGCATTCCGCATGACATTTTCTGCGAGTGCCCGGACGAGTCCGTGGACTACGCGGTGATGGAGAAAACCGCCGACGCGGTGGTGGTCGGTCTCGATGCCGACTGGAGTGACGTCGGCTCCTGGTCCGCCCTGTGGGAGGTCAGCCCGAAAGACGAGCAGGGTAACGTCCTCAGCGGTGACGCGTGGGTGCATAACAGCGAAAACTGCTACATCAACAGCGACGAGAAGCTGGTGGCGGCCATCGGCGTGGAGAACCTGGTGATTGTCAGCACCAAGGACGCCGTGCTGGTGATGAACCGTGAGCGTTCCCAGGACGTGAAGAAGGCGGTCGAGTTCCTCAAGCAGAACCAGCGCAGCGAGTACAAGCGCCACCGCGAGATTTACCGTCCCTGGGGCCGCTGCGACGTGGTGGTCCAGACCCCGCGCTTCAACGTCAACCGTATCACCGTGAAACCGGGCGGCGCCTTCTCGATGCAGATGCACCACCACCGCGCCGAGCACTGGGTCATTCTCGCCGGCACCGGCCAGGTGACGGTCAACGGCAAGCAGTTCCTGCTGACCGAGAACCAGTCCACCTTTATTCCGATTGGCGCCGAGCACAGCCTGGAAAACCCGGGCCGTATTCCGCTGGAAGTGCTGGAGATCCAGTCGGGGTCGTACCTCGGCGAGGACGACATTATTCGTATTAAAGACCAGTATGGTCGTTGCTAATTTTTTCGGGACAAAACGCAGAATGACACAGTTAACATGCTTTAAGGCTTATGACATCCGGGGTGAACTGGGCGAGGAGCTGAACGAGGACATCGCCTACCGTATCGGCCGCGCCTACGGCGAATTTCTGAAACCCGGGAAGATAGTGGTGGGGGGCGATGTGCGCCTCACCAGCGAGTCGCTGAAGCTGGCGCTGGCCCGCGGGCTGATGGACGCCGGCACCGACGTGCTGGATATCGGCCTGAGCGGCACGGAAGAGATTTACTTCGCCACCTTCCACCTCGGGGTGGACGGCGGCATCGAGGTGACGGCGAGCCATAACCCGATGAACTACAACGGCATGAAGCTGGTGCGCGAGAACGCGAAGCCCATCAGCGGCGACACCGGCCTGCGGGATATCCAGCGCCTCGCGGAGGAGAACCAGTTCCCGCCGGTGGACCCGGCGCGTCGCGGAACCCTGCGTCAGATATCGGTGCTGAAGGAGTACGTCGACCACCTGATGGGCTACGTGGACCTGGCGAACTTCACCCGTCCGCTGAAGCTGGTGGTGAACTCCGGCAACGGGGCGGCGGGGCACGTGATTGATGAGGTGGAGAAACGCTTCGCGGCGGCCGGGGCGCCGGTGACCTTTATCAAGGTGCATCACCAGCCGGACGGCCATTTCCCGAACGGTATCCCGAACCCGCTGCTGCCGGAGTGCCGTCAGGACACCGCCGACGCGGTGCGTGCGCATCAGGCAGACATGGGTATCGCCTTTGACGGCGACTTCGACCGCTGCTTCCTGTTCGATGACGAGGCGTCGTTTATCGAGGGGTACTACATTGTCGGCCTGCTGGCGGAAGCGTTCCTGCAGAAACAGCCGGGGGCGAAAATCATTCACGACCCGCGTCTGACGTGGAACACGGTGGACATCGTGACCCGCAGCGGCGGCCAGCCGGTGATGTCGAAGACGGGGCATGCGTTCATCAAGGAGCGGATGCGCCAGGAAGACGCCATCTACGGCGGGGAGATGAGTGCGCACCATTACTTCCGCGACTTCGCCTACTGCGACAGCGGGATGATCCCGTGGCTGCTGGTGGCGGAGCTGCTGTGCCTGAAGAACAGTTCGCTGAAATCGCTGGTGGCGGACCGCCAGGCGGCGTTCCCGGCGTCGGGGGAGATCAACCGCAAGCTGGGGAATGCGGCGGAGGCGATAGCGCGCATCCGGGCGCAGTATGAGCCGGCGGCCGCACACATCGACACAACGGACGGTATCAGTATTGAATACCCTGAGTGGCGCTTTAACCTGCGCACGTCCAATACCGAGCCGGTGGTGCGTCTGAACGTGGAGTCCAGAGCGGATACTGCGTTAATGAATGCAAAAACCGAAGAGATTTTAGCTCTTCTCAAGTAATGCATTATCCATAATGGAAGCCATAGGGTCAGATTTTAATCGTATTATTGACCTTATGGCTTATTCTTGACATCCCACTGGTCAAAGCGTAAAACCGCCCACAGCAATGTTTAAATTCGTGGCTATCCGCCATTACCCAGTTAACTGATTAAAGTGTAATCGAATGAAAATTACTATTTCCGGTACAGGTTATGTTGGTTTATCGAACGGTGTCCTGATTGCGCAAAACCACGAAGTGGTTGCTCTGGATATCGTACAGGCCAAAGTGGATATGCTTAACCAGAAGATCTCTCCGATTGTGGATAAAGAGATTCAGGAATATCTGGCAGAAAAACCGTTAAATTTCCGTGCCACCACGGACAAGCACGACGCCTATCGTAATGCCGACTACGTGATTATTGCGACGCCGACCGATTACGATCCCAAAACCAACTACTTCAACACCTCTACGGTGGAAGCGGTTATTCGCGATGTCACTGAGATCAACCCGAACGCGGTGATGATCATTAAATCGACCATCCCTGTGGGGTTCACCCGCGACATCAAAGAACGTTTAGGGATTGATAATGTTATTTTCTCTCCTGAGTTCCTGCGTGAAGGCCGTGCGCTGTACGACAACCTGCACCCATCGCGCATTGTCATTGGTGAGCGCTCTGCGCGTGCCGAACGTTTCGCAGACCTGCTGAAAGAAGGCGCGATCAAGCAGGATATCCCGACCCTGTTTACCGACTCCACTGAAGCGGAAGCGATCAAACTGTTCGCGAACACCTATCTGGCGCTGCGCGTTGCCTATTTCAACGAGCTCGACAGCTATGCTGAAAGCCAGGGGCTGAACAGCAAGCAGATTATCGAAGGGGTATGTCTGGATCCGCGTATCGGCAACCACTATAACAACCCGTCCTTTGGCTATGGCGGCTACTGCCTGCCGAAAGATACCAAGCAGCTGCTGGCGAACTACGAATCGGTCCCGAACAATATCATCGCGGCTATCGTGGATGCTAACCGTACCCGTAAAGACTTTATCGCGGATTCTATTCTCGCCCGTAAGCCGAAAGTGGTGGGTGTGTATCGCCTGATCATGAAGAGTGGTTCGGACAACTTCCGTGCCTCTTCTATTCAGGGCATTATGAAGCGCATCAAGGCGAAAGGTATTCCGGTTATTATCTATGAACCGGTGATGCAGGAAGATGAGTTCTTCAACTCCCGCGTCGTGCGCGATCTGGATGCCTTCAAACAAGAAGCGGATGTGATCATCTCTAACCGTATGGCGGAAGAGCTGGCGGATGTGGCGGACAAGGTATACACCCGCGATCTGTTTGGTAACGATTAATTCTGCCTGTCTGAGACTGGCGGTTCCCTGCCGCCAGTGTTCTTCTTTATCTCCCCGTTATATCCCTCACTCCGCGTATTTCTCGCACATTCAGATTAGCCTCAATAAATTGTGATGGACATTACGATCCTGCTCAAAAGCCGTTGCGGGTTGAAAACAGGTCCGATAAGTTAAACTTACCTTGTGAAGAGCTACCGTCACTGTGATGTAGATGCCGGAGATAAGCGCCGGGAGGTAAAACAAAGCCTGCAACGCAGGCTTTTGTTATTTATGCCCTATGGAAATATGATGAACAGGGCGCGATTAACACTATTTTTTCTTGCCTTAATGCCACGCCAAAAAGCAGAATGAACGCTCATTCTGTAATATCATTTTTTTATCTCTTAATGTTATCTTAATCTAATTGCAATACAGAGCGGTCCTTACCACTTGCGTTTATTAAACGTCAGTTTCGTTTTCTTTCTGTCTTTTAAATAAGAAATCAAGAAATAAACGGAAACAGCAAGTAGTATGGCAGCCACCACTAAGAAAAATAGGTTTTCCATAATATCTACCACAGAGCGTATGTTGATTGAATTATTAGTTTGATAAGCAATGCACCAGTTTTGTTCTGTTGCATGGCTTGCTCTAACATATCCTGGATTTAGGAAAATTCCTACAGAGAGTAATGTTTTTGCTCAATCAGCATATAATGCTGTTTCCACTCACCAAATTGGGATGGATGACAGAAAAGTTTGAGTGCCTGGCGCGCGGATATTTGCTTTTTTGAAAAAGGCTGGATGAAACTGGTTTCAGGCGTGCGAGAAAAAAGGTAAAAAATCTGTCTATAGCACAAAATATTATATATAAAACAATGAATGTGCATTCAGTCGACATATAGTCAGGATAACGGAGTTTCCATAGAAGAGGTTGCCGCAACCTGACGATTGCGGCAGGGCAGGGGATTAGATCTGATAGTAATCCTTATACCACTCGACGAAGTTCTTCACGCCTTCCTTCACTGACGTCTGCGGCTTGAAACCCACCAGGTCATATAGCGGTTGGGTGTCTGCGCTGGTGTCCAGCACATCGCCCGGCTGGATCGGCATCATATTCTTCTTCGCTTCCATCCCCAGCGCCTCTTCCAGGGCGGTGATGTAGTCCATCAGTTCCACCGGCGAGCTGTTGCCAATGTTATAGACTCGATACGGCGCGGAACTGGTGGCCGGCGAACCGCTCTCAACGGTCCAGTCGGCATTAGCCTGCGGGATCACATCCTGAACACGCACCACCGCCTCGACGATGTCGTCGATATAGGTAAAGTCGCGCTTCATTTTGCCGTAGTTGTAGACGTCAATACTTTTCCCTTCCAGCATCGCTTTCGTGAACTTGAACAGCGCCATATCCGGGCGGCCCCAGGGGCCATAGACCGTAAAGAAGCGCAGCCCGGTGGTCGGGATGCTGTACAGATGGGAATAGGTATGCGCCATCAGCTCATTGGCTTTCTTGGTGGCGGCATACAGGGAGACCGGATGATCGACGGAATCTTCGGTGGAGAACGGCATTTTACGGTTAAGGCCATAAACCGAGCTGGAGGAGGCGTACACCAGGTGTTTCACTTTGGTATGACGGCAGCCTTCCAGAATGTTCAGATAACCCATCAGGTTAGCGTCCGCATAGGCATACGGATTTTCCAGCGAGTAACGCACACCGGCCTGGGCGGCCAGGTGGATCACGCGATCAAATTGCTCTGCGGCGAACAGCTTTGCCATACCTTCCCGGTCAGCCAGATCCAGCTGCTGGAAATGGAATGCCGGAGATGCCAGGCGATCCAGACGGGCCTGCTTCAGGCTGACGTCATAATAGTCGTTCATGTTGTCGATCCCGACAACATCATGCCCTTCATTCAGCAGGCGCTGCGCGATATGAAAGCCGATAAAACCTGCGGCACCAGTGACCAAAAACTTCATATTTTTCCTCCGGGGTGTGGATATCCCGTTCTACATAAGTGCCGATTTTACACTGGCTTGCGGTTGGGATCACTTGCTTTGCCGCGTCATCTCCGCCAGACGTGAGGTGAAGGACGTTTTTTCTGGCAAAATAACCGTGGCAAAAGGTGATAAATAACAACGTTTCTCATTTGACTGTTAGCATCCGAATAATAACCTTGTGACTTGTCAGCGGTTTAGCGATTTGTGGCTAAACACAAAGGCAACAAATACCCATTGAGCCCGGCATAAGTTTGTTTAAAGTTATATTTTTTGTGCCCGGTTTATTTATCAAACGGGCTAAAAGCGCGCAATGGTGGCTTTCTTTTCTTCATGGATATCAACAAATTGCTCTTTTTTTGCTTGTTTAATGAATGTTTATGATGTGTGTCATTTGAGTAATCCATTAATCAGTAGGCTTTTTTATTTTTATTCCCGCCGACCAGCGCTATAATCTGCGCACGATTTTCTTTGTGGAATGTGCAGTGTAGAGGCATGAGTCGTTTATCCCACCTATCGGAACATAGCGCCGTTGTTGTGTGCACAGGGCCATCAAGCCTGAATGCGCGTGGTCTCCCTGGCGGCGAAGGCGATGTCTCTTCTTATCTTTCCCCACGTCGTAAACGCTCCTTTCTGACGGTTGCCAGCATCGGCTGGGCGCCCGTTGCGCTTTTTTCGGTGGCGGTAAGGGCATGTGTTTTGCCCTGCGTAAATGAGAAAGTCCTGATGGTTAACCCGGCGGCAAATGCGGAAAGTGTGGTGCATTTGGCGGCCAGGTGAGGGAAGATGCATGTTAAAAGCAGAGATATGCCTGAAGGTATATCTCTGCTTTTAGGTTTTCAGGACACGCGTTCCGCCAGGCTGTCATTGTAGCCGCTGACTGAACGATCTGCCGACAGCCTGAAGCGAAAGAGGGTGGCGCTTAGCCTGGAGCACGGGAGCAGTACGCATTTTGGTTGCGACAGCCAATGGCGGTAGCGTGCCTCAAAAAGGCCACGCCACCTGACGGTCGATTGATTGATAGTAAAATAAAGCAATTATTTATTTAAGGATTTCATTATGTTACTTCCTGTAATTATGGCTGGTGGTACCGGCAGTCGTCTCTGGCCGATGTCTCGCGAGCTTTACCCGAAACAGTTCCTCCGGCTGTACGGGCAGAACTCCATGCTGCAGGAAACCATCACCCGACTCTCGGGCCTTGAAATCCATGAACCGATGGTCATCTGTAACGAAGAGCACCGCTTCCTGGTGGCCGAACAGCTGCGCCAGCTCAACAAGCTGTCGAACAACATTATTCTTGAGCCGGTCGGGCGCAACACCGCCCCGGCCATCGCCCTGGCGGCCCTCCAGGCCACCCGCCACGGCGACGACCCGCTGATGCTGGTCCTCGCCGCCGACCATATCATCAATAACCAGCCGGTCTTCCACGACGCCATCCGCGTCGCCGAGCAGTATGCCGATGAAGGCCATCTGGTCACCTTCGGTATCGTGCCGAACGCCCCGGAAACCGGCTACGGTTACATCCAGCGCGGCGTGGCTCTCACCGACAGCGCCCACACCCCGTACCAGGTGGCCCGCTTCGTGGAGAAGCCGGACCGCGAGCGCGCCGAGGCCTACCTCGCCTCCGGGGAGTACTACTGGAACAGCGGCATGTTTATGTTCCGCGCCAAAAAATACCTCTCCGAGCTGGCCAAATTCCGCCCGGATATCCTCGAAGCCTGCCAGGCCGCGGTCAATGCCGCCGACAACGGCAGCGACTTCATCAGCATTCCGCATGACATTTTCTGCGAGTGCCCGGACGAGTCCGTGGACTACGCGGTGATGGAGAAAACCGCCGACGCGGTGGTGGTCGGTCTCGATGCCGACTGGAGTGACGTCGGCTCCTGGTCCGCCCTGTGGGAGGTCAGCCCGAAAGACGAGCAGGGTAACGTCCTCAGCGGTGACGCGTGGGTGCATAACAGCGAAAACTGCTACATCAACAGCGACGAGAAGCTGGTGGCGGCCATCGGCGTGGAGAACCTGGTGATTGTCAGCACCAAGGACGCCGTGCTGGTGATGAACCGTGAGCGTTCCCAGGACGTGAAGAAGGCGGTCGAGTTCCTCAAGCAGAACCAGCGCAGCGAGTACAAGCGCCACCGCGAGATTTACCGTCCCTGGGGCCGCTGCGACGTGGTGGTCCAGACCCCGCGCTTCAACGTCAACCGTATCACCGTGAAACCGGGCGGCGCCTTCTCGATGCAGATGCACCACCACCGCGCCGAGCACTGGGTCATTCTCGCCGGCACCGGCCAGGTGACGGTCAACGGCAAGCAGTTCCTGCTGACCGAGAACCAGTCCACCTTTATTCCGATTGGCGCCGAGCACAGCCTGGAAAACCCGGGCCGTATTCCGCTGGAAGTGCTGGAGATCCAGTCGGGGTCGTACCTCGGCGAGGACGACATTATTCGTATTAAAGACCAGTATGGTCGTTGCTAATTTTTTCGGGACAAAACGCAGAATGACACAGTTAACATGCTTTAAGGCTTATGACATCCGGGGTGAACTGGGCGAGGAGCTGAACGAGGACATCGCCTACCGTATCGGCCGCGCCTACGGCGAATTTCTGAAACCCGGGAAGATAGTGGTGGGGGGCGATGTGCGCCTCACCAGCGAGTCGCTGAAGCTGGCGCTGGCCCGCGGGCTGATGGACGCCGGCACCGACGTGCTGGATATCGGCCTGAGCGGCACGGAAGAGATTTACTTCGCCACTTTCCACCTCGGGGTGGACGGCGGTATCGAGGTGACGGCGAGCCATAACCCGATGAACTACAACGGCATGAAGCTGGTGCGCGAGAACGCGAAGCCCATCAGCGGCGACACCGGCCTGCGGGATATCCAGCGCCTGGCGGAGGAGAACCAGTTCCCGCCGGTGGACCCGGCGCGTCGCGGAACCCTGCGTCAGATATCGGTGCTGAAGGAGTACGTCGACCACCTGATGGGCTACGTGGACCTGGCGAACTTCACCCGTCCGCTGAAGCTGGTGGTGAACTCCGGCAACGGGGCGGCGGGGCACGTGATTGATGAGGTGGAGAAACGCTTCGCGGCGGCCGGGGCGCCGGTGACCTTTATCAAGGTGCATCACCAGCCGGACGGCCATTTCCCGAACGGTATCCCGAACCCGCTGCTGCCGGAGTGCCGTCAGGACACCGCCGACGCGGTGCGTGCGCATCAGGCGGACATGGGTATCGCCTTTGACGGCGATTTCGACCGCTGCTTCCTGTTCGATGACGAGGCGTCGTTTATCGAGGGGTACTACATTGTCGGCCTGCTGGCGGAAGCGTTCCTGCAGAAGCAGCCGGGGGCGAAAATCATTCACGACCCGCGGCTGACGTGGAACACGGTGGACATCGTGACCCGCAGCGGCGGCCAGCCGGTGATGTCGAAGACGGGGCATGCGTTCATCAAGGAGCGGATGCGCCAGGAAGACGCCATCTACGGCGGGGAGATGAGTGCGCACCATTACTTCCGCGACTTCGCCTACTGCGACAGCGGGATGATCCCGTGGCTGCTGGTGGCGGAGCTGCTGTGCCTGAAGAACAGTTCGCTGAAATCGCTGGTGGCGGACCGCCAGGCGGCGTTCCCGGCGTCGGGGGAGATCAACCGCAAGCTGGGGAATGCGGCGGAGGCGATAGCGCGCATCCGGGCGCAGTATGAGCCGGCGGCCGCACACATCGACACAACGGACGGTATCAGTATTGAATACCCTGAGTGGCGCTTTAACCTGCGCACGTCCAACACGGAGCCGGTGGTGCGTCTGAATGTGGAGTCCAGAGCGGATACTGCGTTAATGAATGAGAAAACCGCCGAGCTGCTCAACCTGTTAAAAGAGGAATCGCTTTGAGTCCTATGTTTTCAGCGATCTATCGCTACCGTGGCTTTATTATTGACAGCGTTAAACGGGACTTTCAGTCCCGTTACCAGACCAGTTTTTTAGGCGCGGCATGGTTGATCTTACAGCCGATCGCCATGATTTCCGTCTATACATTAATTTTTTCAGAGTTAATGCGTGCCCGCCTGGCGGGCATGGATGGTCCTTTTGCCTACAGTATCTACCTCTGTTCCGGGGTATTAACCTGGGGGTTGTTTACGGAAACGCTCGGCAATCTGGTCAACGTTTTTCTGACCAATGCCAATATCCTCAAGAAACTGAGCTTTCCGCGGATCTGTTTACCGATCATTGTCACCGCCTCGGCGTTCATTAACTTCCTGATCATTTTTGGTCTGTTTGTACTGTTTCTGATCGTCACGGGCAATTTCCCGGGCATGATTTTCTTTGAAATCATTCCGGTGCTGATCGTCCAGATGCTGTTTACTCTTGGCCTGGGGATTATCCTCGGGGTGCTGAACGTTTTTGTCCGCGACGTCGGGCAGTTCGTCAATATCCTGCTGCAGTTTTGGTTCTGGTTTACGCCGATTGTTTACGTATCCAAAACGCTGCCGGAATGGGTATCAGGTCTGCTGGCGTATAACCCGATGGCGACCATTATCGGTTCCTACCAGAACGTGATGCTCTATCACCAGAGCCCTAACTGGATGGCGCTGCTTCCGGTCACAGTGGTGTCGGTCATTCTGTTTTTATTTGCCTGGCGTTTATTTAAAAAACATGCCGCTGATATTGTGGACGAGATTTAATCATGAGTATCAAAGTTCAGCACGTCGGCAAGGCGTATAAATATTATCCATCCAAATGGAACCGGGTCATTGAGAAACTACTGCCGGGCGATAAGCCGCGGCACAGCAAGAAATGGGTATTGAAAGATATCAATTTCAGCATTGAACCCGGTGAAGCGGTCGGCATTGTTGGGGTGAACGGCGCAGGTAAAAGTACGTTACTGAAGCTGCTGACTGGCACCACTCAGCCCACCAAAGGTAGCATTGAAATCCAGGGGCGCGTCGCCGCGCTGCTGGAGCTGGGCATGGGCTTCCATCCTGACTTTACCGGCCGGCAGAACGTGTATATGTCCGGGCTGATGATGGGCCTGGGCCGGGAAGAGATCGAGCGCTTAATGCCGGAGATCGAAGCCTTCGCCGATATTGGCGACTACATTGAAGAACCCGTGCGCATCTATTCCAGCGGCATGCAAATGCGCCTGGCGTTCGCTGTCGCCACGGCCTCCCGGCCGGATATTCTGATCGTCGATGAAGCGCTCTCCGTGGGTGACTCCCGTTTTCAGGCGAAATGCTATGCTCGCATCGCGGACTTCAAAAAGCAGGGGACCACGCTGCTGCTGGTTTCCCACAGCGCCGGGGATATCGTCAAGCACTGCGACCGCGCCATTTTCCTCAAAAATGGTGACATCTGCATGGACGGCACCGCCCGCGACGTGACCAACCGTTACCTGGATGAGCTGTTTGGCAAACCGGATAAAGACAGCGCGACAAAAAGCGCAACGGCTATCTCGTCAGCCAGTGGCGAAAGCCAGATGTCTCTCGATGAGATTGAAGATGTGTACCACACGCGCCCAGGCTACCGTCCGGAAGAATATCGCTGGGGGCAGGGTGGCGCGAAAATCATCGATTATCATATCCAGAGCGCCGGGGTTGATTTTCCTCCCTCACTGACGGGTAATCAGCAGACCGATTTTCTGATGAAGGTCGTGTTTGAATACGATTTTGATTGCGTGGTGCCAGGCATACTGATTAAGACCCTCGATGGCTTATTCCTCTACGGAACCAACTCTTTCCTCGCCTCTGAAGGGCGCGAAAATATTTCGGTTTCCCGCGGCGATGTTCGGGTCTTTAAATTTAGCCTTCCGGTTGATTTAAACAGTGGCGATTACCTGCTGTCATTTGGTATCTCTGCCGGCAACCCACAGACGGATATGACGCCGCTGGACAGACGTTACGACTCCATTATTTTACATGTGACCAAGAGCATGGATTTCTGGGGTGTCATCGATCTTAAGTCGTCCTTTACTAGCTACCAATGACGTTGAGAAAAACGATTCCATGACTAAAGACTTAAACACGCTGGTTAGCGAATTACCTGAGATTTATCAAACTATTTTTGGCCATCCCGAATGGGATGGCGACGCCGCTCGTGATTGTAATCAACGCCTCGATTTGATTACCGAACAGTACGATAACTTATCCCGTGCGCTGGGGCGCCCGCTTAACGTTCTCGATCTGGGCTGCGCGCAGGGCTTTTTTAGCCTGAGTCTGGCAAGCAAAGGCGCGACTATCGTTGGTATCGATTTCCAGCAGGAAAATATTAACGTGTGCCGCGCGCTGGCCGAAGAGAACCCCGATTTTGCCGCCGAGTTCCGGGTAGGCAGAATTGAAGAGGTGATCGCCGCGCTGGAAGAGGGCGAGTTTGATCTGGCCATTGGCTTAAGCGTGTTTCACCATATTGTTCACCTTCATGGTATCGATGAAGTTAAACGTCTGCTCTCGCGCCTGGCCGATGTCACCCAGGCGGTGATCCTTGAGCTGGCGGTGAAAGAAGAACCGCTTTACTGGGGCGTTTCTCAGCCGGACGACCCGCGCGAACTGATTGAGCAGTGCGCGTTTTATCGCCTGATCGGTGAGTTTGACACCCATTTATCCCCCGTACCGCGCCCGATGTACCTGGTCAGCAACCACCGGGTGCTGATCAACGATTTTAATCAGCCGTTCCAGCACTGGCAGAATCAGCCCTATGCCGGGGCCGGCCTGGCGCATAAGCGCAGCCGTCGCTACTTCTTTGGCGAAGATTATGTATGCAAGTTTTTCTATTACGACATGCCCCACGGCATCCTGACGGCGGAAGAGAGCCAGCGTAATAAACATGAACTGCATAATGAAATAAAGTTCCTGGCGCAACCGCCAGCGGGCTTTGACGCGCCCGCATTACTGGCCCACGGCGAAAATGCTCAGTCTGGCTGGCTGGTGATGGAAAAACTCCCGGGTCGTTTGCTGAGCGATATGCTGGCAGCCGGGGAGGAGATCGATCGTGAAAAAATCCTCGGTAGCTTGCTTCGTTCCTTAGCGGCGCTGGAGAAACAAGGGTTCTGGCATGACGATGTACGCCCGTGGAACGTGATGGTCGATGCCCGACAGCATGCCCGCTTAATCGACTTCGGCTCTATCGTTACCACGCCGCAGGACTGCAGCTGGCCGACGAACCTTGTCCAGTCGTTCTTCGTGTTTGTGAATGAGCTGTTTGCCGAAAACAAAAGCTGGACTGGTTTCTGGCGCTCGGCGCCTGTTCATCCGTTTAATCTGCCCCAGCCGTGGTCTAACTGGCTGTATGCGGTCTGGCAGGAGCCGGTTGAACGCTGGAACTTTGCCCTGCTGTTGGCGCTGTTCGAGAAGAAAGCGAAGCTGCCTTCAGCTGAACAGCAGCGCGGGGCGACGGAACAGTGGATCATCGCTCAGGAGACGGTGCTGCTGGAGCTCCAGTCCCGGGTGCGTCATGAAAGCGCCGGCTCGGAGGCGTTGCGCGGCCAAATCCATACCCTGGAAGAGCAGATGGCTCAGCTGCAGGCCGCTCAGGATGCGTTAGTCGAGAAAGCTCAACAACCTGTGGAAGTCAGCCATGAACTCGCCTGGCTTGGTGAGAATATGGAGCAGCTGGCGGCGCTGTTGCAGTCGGCACAAGCGCACGCCCAGGCTGACGTTCAGCCCGAGTTGCCCCCTGAAACCGCTGAGCTACTGCAGCGACTGGAAGCCGCTAACCGGGAGATCCACCATTTAAGCAACGAAAACCAGCAGCTTCGCCATGAAATCGAAAAAATCCATCGCAGCCGTTCCTGGAGAATGACCAAAGGTTATCGTTATCTGGGCCTGCAGATCCATTTGCTGAGGCAGTATGGTTTCGTGCAGCGGTGTAAACATTTTATTAAGCGCGTCCTGCGGTTTGTTTTCTCGTTTATGAGAAAACATCCGCAGGTAAAACATACCGCGGTAAATGGTTTACATAAGCTGGGCCTTTATCAGCCTGCCTATCGTTTGTATCGTCGTATGAATCCACTGCCGCACAGTCAGTATCAGGCTGATGCGCAGATTTTATCGCAGACTGAACTGCAAGTGATGCATCCGGAGCTTTTACCTCCGGAGGTTTACGAAATTTATCTCAAACTAACGAAAAATAAATAAGGAGATTAACTTGCATATTTTGATTGATGTCCAGGGTTACCAGTCGGAAAGTAAATTCCGCGGTATCGGTCGCAGTACCCTGGCCATGAGCCGCGCCATTATTGAAAATGCCGGTGAGCATCGCGTCAGTATTTTGATCAATGGTATGTACCCCATTGATAATATCAATGATGTCAAAATGGCCTATCGGGACCTGCTGACGGATGAAGATATGTTCATCTTCTCCGCCGTTGCGCCAACGGCCTATTGCAACATCGAAAACCACGGTCGTAGCAAGGCAGCCCAGGCGGCCCGCGATATCGCTATCGCCAATATCGCGCCTGATATCGTCTATGTTATTAGCTTCTTCGAAGGCCATGGGGATAGTTATACCGTGTCTATTCCGGCGGATAATGTGCCGTGGAAGACGGTGTGTGTATGCCACGATCTGATCCCGCTGTTAAATAAAGAGCGTTACCTCGGCGATCCGAATTTCCGTGAGTTTTATATGAACAAGCTGGCGGAATTTGAGCGGGCAGACGCGATCTTCGCTATTTCGCAGTCGGCAGCTCAGGAAGTGATCGAATATACCGACATCGCCAGCGATCGGGTACTGAACATCTCCTCGGCGGTGGGCGAAGAGTTTGCGGTGATCGATTATTCCGCTGAGCGTATTCAGTCTTTAAAAGAGAAATACAGCCTGCCGGATGAGTTTATCCTAACGCTGGCGATGATCGAGCCGCGGAAAAACATTGAAGCGCTTATTCATGCTTACAGCATGCTGCCTGCCGAACTGCAGCAGCGCTATCCGATGGTGCTCGCGTATAAGGTGCATCCTGAAGATCTGGAGCGTATTCTGCGTCTGGCGGAAAGCTATGGCCTGTCACGCAGCCAGCTTATCTTTACCGGCTTCCTGACCGACGACGATCTGATTGCCTTGTACAACCTTTGCAAACTGTTTGTGTTCCCGTCGCTGCATGAGGGATTCGGCCTGCCGCCGCTGGAAGCGATGCGCTGTGGGGCAGCGACCCTGGGTTCAAACATTACCAGCCTGCCGGAAGTCATTGGCTGGGAAGATGCCATGTTCAATCCGCATGATGTGCAGGACATTCGCCGGGTCATGGAAAAGGCGCTGACCGATGAGGCGTTTTATCGTGAGCTGAAAGCGCATGCTCTCGCGCAGTCGGCCAAATTCTCGTGGGCCAATACCGCCCATCTGGCGATCGAGGGTTTCACTCGTCTGCTGCAGTCGTCCCAAGAGGCGAATGCCGGGCAGGCGGAAAGCGTGACCGCCTCCCGTATCCAGACGATGCAGAAAATCGATGCGCTGAGCGAAGTCGACCGTCTTGGTCTGGCATGGGCGGTTGCGCGCAATAGCTTTAAGCGCCATTCCCGCAAGCTGCTGGTGGACATTTCGGTTCTGGCGAAACATGACGCGAAGACCGGGATCCAGCGCGTCTCGCGCAGTATCCTCAGCGAATTACTGAAATCTGGCGTGCCGGGTTACGAGGTTTCCGCTGTCTACTACACCCCTGGCGAGTGTTATCGCTACGCCAACCAATATCTGTCCAGTCATTTCCCGGGCGAATTTGGCGCTGATGAACCGGTGCTGTTCAGCAAAGACGATGTGCTTATCGCCACCGATCTGACCGCGCATCTCTTCCCGGAGGTGGTGACGCAAATTGACAGCATGCGCGCCGCCGGGGCGTTCGCCTGCTTCGTGGTGCATGATATTCTGCCATTACGCCGCCCGGAGTGGAGTATCGAAGGCATTCAGCGTGAATTCCCGATCTGGCTGTCCTGCCTCGCAGAGCACGCCGATCGGCTGATCTGCGTCTCTGCCAGCGTTGCCGAGGATGTGAAAGCGTGGATTGCGGAAAATCGCCATTGGGTGAAACCGAACCCGCTGCTGACCGTCAGCAACTTCCATCTGGGAGCCGACCTCGATGCCAGCGTACCGTCCACTGGCATGCCGGATAATGCACAGGCGCTGTTAGCAACGATGGCTGCAGCCCCGTCATTTATCATGGTGGGTACCATGGAGCCGCGCAAAGGCCACGCCCAGACGCTGGCCGCCTTCGAGGAACTGTGGCGCGAGGGCAAAGACTACAACTTGTTTATCGTCGGCAAACAGGGCTGGAACGTTGACAGCTTGTGCGAAAAATTACGCCATCATCCGCAGCTGAACAAAAAGCTGTTCTGGCTGCAGAATATCAGCGACGAGTTTTTGGCCGAGCTATACGCTCGTTCACGCGCGCTGATCTTTGCCTCGCAGGGAGAAGGCTTTGGCCTGCCGTTGATTGAAGCGGCGCAGAAAAAGCTGCCAGTGATTATTCGCGACATTCCGGTGTTTAAAGAGATTGCTCAGGAACATGCCTGGTATTTCTCCGGTGAAGCGCCGTCCGACATCGCGAAGGCGGTAGAAGAGTGGTTAGCCCTGTACGAGCAAAACGCGCATCCTCGTTCCGAAAATATCAACTGGTTAACCTGGAAACAGAGCGCGGAATTTCTCCTGAAAAACCTGCCGATTATCGCGCCAGCCGCGAAGCAATAATCGCTATCAACAGGGCTACTCCGGTGGCCCTTGTGATGAGTTCGTTATGAAAATTATTTTTGCTACTGAGCCAATTAAATACCCATTAACGGGCATCGGTCGGTATTCCCTGGAGCTGGTTAAGCGGCTGGCGGTTGCCCGTGAAATCGAAGAGCTGAAGCTGTTTCACGGCGCGTCGTTTATCGATCAGATCCCCCAGGTGGAGAATAAAAGCGATACCAAAGCCAGCAATCATGGTCGTCTGTCGGCGTTTCTGCGCCGCCAGCCGCTGCTGATTGAGGCGTATCGCCTGCTGCATCCGCGGCGCCAGGCGTGGGCATTGCGCGATTACAAAGACTACATTTACCATGGTCCCAATTTCTATCTGCCGCATCGCCTGGAACGCGCCGTGACCACGTTTCATGACATCTCCATTTTTACCTGCCCGGAATATCATCCAAAAGATCGGGTTCGCTATATGGAGAAGTCCCTGCACGAGAGCCTGGATTCGGCGAAGCTGATCCTGACCGTCTCCGACTTCTCGCGCAGTGAAATCATCCGCCTGTTCAACTATCCGGCGGATCGGATCGTCACCACCAAGCTGGCCTGCAGCAGCGACTATATTCCGCGCAGCCCGGCGGAGTGCCTGCCGGTCCTGCAGAAATATCAGCTGGCGTGGCAGGGGTATGCGTTATATATCGGCACCATGGAGCCGCGTAAAAATATCCGCGGTCTGCTGCAGGCCTATCAGCTGCTGCCGATGGAGACCCGCATGCGCTACCCGCTGATCCTCAGCGGTTATCGCGGATGGGAAGACGATGTGCTGTGGCAGTTAGTCGAGCGCGGTACGCGTGAAGGGTGGATCCGTTACCTGGGCTATGTCCCGGATGAAGACCTGCCTTATCTGTACGCGGCGGCCAGAACCTTTGTTTATCCCTCCTTCTATGAGGGATTCGGTTTACCTATTCTTGAAGCGATGTCTTGCGGTGTGCCGGTAGTATGTTCCAATGTCACTTCTTTGCCTGAGGTGGTTGGCGATGCCGGCCTCGTTGCCGATCCTAATGATGTAGACGCGATTAGCGCGCATATTTTGCAGAGCCTGCAGGATGATAGCTGGCGGGAAATCGCCACCGCGCGCGGTCTTGCCCAGGCGAAACAGTTTTCGTGGGAGAACTGTACGATCCAGACCATTAACGCCTATAAATTACTCTAAGGGTGTCAGTTGAGAGTTCTACACGTCTATAAGACCTACTATCCCGATACCTACGGCGGTATTGAGCAGGTCATTTATCAGCTAAGTCAGGGCTGCGCCCGCCGGGGAATCGCAGCCGATGTTTTTACTTTTAGCCCGGACAAAGAGACAGGTCCTGTCGCCTACGAAGACCATCGGGTCATTTATAATAAGCAGCTTTTTGAAATTGCCTCCACGCCGTTTTCGTTGAAAGCGTTAAAGCGTTTTAAGCAGATTAAAGATGATTACGACATCATCAACTACCATTTTCCGTTTCCATTCATGGATATGTTGCATCTTTCGGCGCGGCCTGACGCCAGAACGGTGGTGACCTATCACTCGGATATTGTGAAACAAAAACGGTTAATGAAGTTGTACCAGCCGCTGCAGGAGCGATTCCTCGCCAGCGTAGACTGCATCGTCGCCTCGTCGCCCAACTACGTGGCCTCCAGCCAGACCCTGAAAAAATATCAGGATAAAACCGTGGTGATCCCGTTTGGTCTGGAGCAGCATGACGTGCAACACGATCCACAGCGGGTGGCGCACTGGCGGGAAACCGTCGGCGATAACTTCTTCCTCTTCGTCGGCGCTTTCCGCTACTACAAAGGGCTGCACATTCTGCTGGATGCCGCCGAACGTAGCAGGCTGCCGGTGGTGATCGTCGGGGGCGGGCCGCTGGAGGCGGAAGTGCGTCGTGAGGCGCAGCAACGCGGGCTGAGCAATGTGGTGTTTACCGGCATGCTCAACGACGAAGATAAATACATTCTCTTCCAGCTCTGCCGGGGCGTGGTCTTCCCCTCGCATCTACGTTCCGAAGCGTTTGGCATTACATTACTGGAAGGCGCGCGCTTCGCCAGGCCGCTGATCTCCTGCGAGATCGGCACCGGGACCTCGTTCATTAACCAGGACAAAGTGAATGGCTGTGTGATCCCGCCGAATGACAGTCAGGCGCTGGTGGAGGCGATGAATGAGCTCTGGCATAACGATGAAACCGCCAGCCGCTATGGCGAAAACTCGCGTCGTCGTTTTGAAGAGATGTTTACTGCCGACCATATGATTGACGCTTACGTCAATCTCTACACTACGCTGCTGGAAAGCAAATCCTGAGGTCAGCTACCCCCGCCGTTGCGGCGGGGGTTAACGCGTTAGTGACGACTCTTCAGATTATCAATCACTTCCCCGAGATCCAGCCCCTGGTCCTGCAGCAGCACCAGCAGGTGATACATCAAATCCGACGCCTCATTCTTCAGCTCGAAGCGGTCGTTCACCGTGGCGGCCAGCGCGGTCTCCACGCCTTCTTCCCCCACTTTCTGCGCAATACGCTTGGTGCCGCTGGCGTACAGCTTCGCCGTGTAGGAGCTCTCCGGGTCGGCGTGCTTACGCTCGGCCAGCAGCTGCTCCAGCTGATAGAGGAACAGCCACTGGTGGCCGGTTTCGCCGAAGCAGCTGGTGGTGCCTTTGTGGCAGGTCGGCCCGATCGGGTTTACCAGCACCAGCAGCGTATCGTTGTCACAGTCCGGCGTGATGCTCACCACGTTGAGGACATTACCTGAGGTTTCACCCTTGGTCCACAGCCGTTGTTTGGTGCGTGAGTAAAAGGTGACCTTGCCGGTGGCTTCGGTTTTCTCCAGCGCCTCCTTGTTCATGTAGCCCAGCATCAGCACTTCGCCGGATACGGCGTGCTGCACGATGGCCGGCATCATGCCGTCCGTTTTTTCCCAGTCCAGCTGTTCAGTCAACATACCCTTATCTCCACGCCCTGTGCCGCCAGGTACGCTTTCAGTTCGCCAATATTAATAATCTGTTTGTGGAATACCGAGGCCGCCAGTGCGCCGTCAACGTTGGCGTCGCGGAAGGCTTCGAGGAAATGTTCCATGGTGCCCGCGCCGCCGGAGGCGATCAGCGGGACATGGCACACCGCGCGAACCTTCGCCAGCTGCTGCAGGTCGTAACCGTTGCGCACCCCGTCCTGGTTCATCATATTGAGGACGATCTCGCCCGCGCCGCGCTTCTGCACTTCCTCCACCCAGTCGAGGGTTTCCCACTGTGTCACCCGGGTGCGGGTCTCGTCGCCGGTATACTGGTTGACGTGATATTTGCCGGTCTCTGCATCAAACCAGGTATCAATCCCCACCACAATGCACTGCACGCCAAAGCGGTCGGCAAGGCGGGTGATCAGCGTCGGGTCGGCGAGAGCAGGGGAGTTAATCGAAATCTTATCGGCGCCGAAGGAGAGGATCTGCGCCGCGTCTTCCAGCGACTTGATCCCGCCGGCTACGCAGAAAGGAATGTCGATCACTTCCGCCACGCGCGACACCCAGCTCTTGTCGACCACCCGGCCGTCGCTGGAGGCGGTGATATCATAGAACACCAGTTCGTCAGCCCCTTCGTCGGCATAGCGCTTGGCCAGCGGGACGATGTCGCCAATGATCTCGTGATTACGGAACTGCACGCCTTTCACTACCTGGCCGTCGCGGACGTCGAGGCAGGGGATTATCCGTTTTGCCAGCATTGAATGGCCTCCGTTACGTTGAATTTACCTTCCAGCAGCGCGCGACCAACAATCACGCCGCGCACTCCAGTGCCGCGCAGCGCGGCAATATCTTTAAGATCGCCGATGCCGCCGGATGACTGAAACGCCACCTGCGGGTAGCGGGCGCAGACTTCCTCGTACAGCGAGACGTTAGAGCCTGCCAGGGTGCCGTCGCGGGAGATATCGGTGCACAGCACGTGCTGCAGGCCGACCGGCAGATAACTTTCCACCAGCTCCTCCAGCGTCACGCCGGAGTTTTCCTGCCAGCCGCTGACCGCCACCTGCTTGTTGCCGTCGGCGTCAATGCGCACGTCGAGCGCCAGCACCAGCCGTTCAGGGCCAAAGCGTTTAAACCAGCCTTTCACTTCCTCCGGGGACTTCACCGCGGTGGAGCCGACCACCACGCGGGCGACGCCGGCCTCAAGCAGGGCCGCGACATCCGCTTCGGTCCGCACGCCGCCGCCAACCTGTACCGGGACGTCAACGCCGGCGACCAGCGATTTCAGCAGGGGGATCTGGCGTTTCGCCGGATCCTTCGCCCCGGTCAGGTCGACCAGGTGCAGGACTTCCGCCCCCTGAGCGGCATAGGACTGCAGGCGCGGCAGCGGATCGCTGCCATAGTCGCGCTGCTGGCCGTAATCGCCCTGGTGGAGACGAACGACGGTGCCGTCGATTAAATCTAAAGCAGGAATAATCATCACATCTCCAGGAAGTTTTTCAGCAGCTGCGCCCCGGCGCTCCCGGAGCGCTCCGGGTGGAACTGCACGCCAAAGAAGTTATCTTTCTGCACCGCGGCGGTGAACGCCTCACCGTAATTGCACTGGGCGATGGTGTACGGGTTGACCGGCATGGCGTAGCTGTGCACGAAGTAGAAATAAGCGCCTTCTTCAATGCCGCGGAACAGACGATCGCCTGCTTTGGCATACACCCGGTTCCAGCCCATGTGCGGCAATGGCAGACCGTGGTCGGTCATCTTCGGCACCTCTTCTTCGATAATGCCCAGCAGATCGACGCCGTTGTTCTCCTCGCTGCGCTTGCCGAGCAGCTGCATGCCCAGGCAAATCCCCAGCACCGGCTGGGTACAGGCTTTGATCAGGTCGATCAGATCGCGGTCGCGCAGCTGGTCCATCGCCGCCTGGGCGGTGCCGACGCCGGGAAGAAACAGTTTATCGGCACGCAATACCACCTCCGGATCGCGGCTGACCACCGGCTCATAGCCGTGGCGGCCAATCGCCGATTTCACCGAATTGAGGTTGGCGCACCCGGTATCAAGGATCACCACATTCATCACAGCACCCCTTTGGAAGACGGCAGGGCATCGCCCTGGACGCGGATCGCCTGGCGCAGCGTACGGCCAAAGGCTTTGAACAGGCTCTCCACGCGGTGGTGATCGTTCTTGCCCTTGGTTTTCAGGTGCAGGGTCACCGCCATGGTGTAAGAGAGCGAGCGGAAGAAGTGTTCCACCATCTCGGTGCTCAGATCGCCGACGCGCTGATAGGTGAAGTCCGCCTTATACTCCAGATGCGGACGGCCGGAGATATCCAGCGCGCAGCGGGCGAGACACTCGTCCATTGGCAGCACGAAGCCGAAGCGGTTGATGCCGCGCTTGTCGCCAAGCGCCAGCTTCAGGGCTTCGCCGAGGGCCAGGCCGGTATCTTCCACGGTGTGGTGATCGTCGATGTACAGATCGCCGCCGACGTTGATCTCCATGCGGAAGCCGCCGTGGGTGGCGATTTGGTCGAGCATATGGTCAAAAAAGCCGACGCCGGTGTGGATCTTGCTGCCGCCTTCACGGTCCAGCCACACCTTCACGTCCACCTGGGTCTCTTTGGTGATGCGCTCGACGTGGGCATAGCGGTCGCGGCGGGTCAGCTGCTCGCTGATGGTCGGCCAGTCCAGGGTCTCACGGTCATAGCGCAGGCCGGTAATCCCCATGTTATCCGCCAGCTCAAGGTCGGTGGCCCGGTCGCCAATCACATAGCTGTGGCTTTTATCCAGTACGCCGTCTTCCAGCCACGGCAACACCAGCTGCGTTTTCGGTTTGCGGCAGGCGCAGTTGTCGCCCGGGAAGTGCGGACAAATCAGCACCTCTTCGAAATTGACGCCCTGCGAGGCGAAGATCTGCATCATCAGGTTGTGCGGGCCATCAAATGCTTCCTGCGGCAGACTGTCGGTTCCCAGGCCATCCTGGTTGGTGATCATCACCAGCTTATAGCCTTCCTGCTGCAGCTTCAGCAGCGCCGGGATCACCTGCGGCTCAAACGCCAGCTTGTCGAAACGGTCCACCTGGAAATCCACCGGCGGTTCGGAAATCAGGGTGCCGTCACGGTCAATAAAGAGATACTTCTGGGTCATACATTCTCCGCAGTCAAGGCGTCAATCACGCGCTGGCTCTCAGCACGGGTACCGATAGTGATACGCAAACAGCCGCTCAATGAAGGTTGTTTATTCTGGTCACGTAAGATAATGCCCTGATCCCACAAAGATTTAAACACTGCGCTGGAGGCGGTTATCCGCGCCAGAACGTAGTTCGCCTCGGAATCGAAGACCTGCTCCACGCAGGCGATGCCGCGCAGCTGTTCCACCAGGTAGCGGCGCTCGTCGAGGATCTGCGCCACGCGCTGGCGCATCGCCGCGATGCCTTCCGCGCTCAGCGCCTGGGCGGCGATATCGGCCACTGGCGTGGAGAGCGGATACGGAGCGATCACTTTCAGCAGCACGTTAATCACCTCGGCGTTGGCGAGGGTGAAACCGCAGCGCAGGCCGGCGAGGGCGAAGGCTTTGGACAGCGTGCGCAGCACCACCAGGTGCGGATAGTCGCTGAGCCAGCCGGCGAGCGTCGCCTGCGGGCAGAATTCAATATAGGCTTCGTCGGCGACCACGATGGCTTTATCGCGAGTCATCTCCAGCAGGTCGCGTATCGACTGCGGATCGATGATCTGACCGGTCGGGTTGTTCGGGCTGCAGACAAAGACCACCTTCACGCCGTCCAGCTGCGCCTCGATACCCGGCAGGTCGAGCTGCCAGTCGGCGAGGGTCGGCACGGTGCGGCATTCGACGCCGATGGTCTCGGCGCTGACGCTGTACATGCCGTAGGTGGGCGGGCAGTAGAGTAGCGCGTCTTTGCCGGGCTCACAGAAAGCGCGGATCAGCAGCTCAATCCCTTCGTCGGCGCCGCGGCTGACCAGCACCTGCTCCGGTTTGACGTCGGCGTAGCGGGCGTAGCTCTCGATGACTGCCTTCGGCTGCGGCTCCGGATAGCGGTTCATCGTTTGCGCAGTAAGCTGGAAAGCCACGGCGGTCGGGAATTCGTTGGCGTTCAGCCAGACGTCGCCTTTGCCGCCCAGACGGCGAGCGGATTGATACGGGGTCAGCGCACGGACGTTGGCGCGGGCTAAATCTTCAATGCTCATGCTTGCTCCTTCAGGGCGGCAACGCGCAGCGTTACGGCGTTTTTGTGGGCGTCAAGGCGCTCGGCGGCGGCCAGGATCTCAATCGTTGAGGCGAGGGCGGCAAAGCCGTCGCGCGACAGCTCCTGCACGGTCATCCGCTTCTGGAAGTCGGCCAGGCCGAGGCTCGAACAGGTGGCGGTATACCCATAGGTCGGCAGGACGTGGTTGGTGCCCGAGGCGTAATCGCCCGCGGATTCCGGTGACCAGTCGCCGAGGAAAACCGAACCGGCGCTGGTGATGCTGTCCACCAGCTCGCGGGCCTGACGGGTCTGAATGATCAGGTGCTCCGGACCATACTGGTTGGAGATAGCCACGCACTGCGCCAGGTCGCGGGCCACGATGATCCGGCTGGCGGAGAGGGCCACGCGGGCGGTTTCCGCGCGCGGCAGGGCGGCCAGCTGGCGTTCGACGGCCTCAGCGACGCGGCTGCCGAGGTCGGCGTCCGGGGTCAGGAGGATCACCTGCGAGTCCGGGCCGTGTTCCGCCTGCGACAGCAGGTCGGAGGCGACAAAGTCCGGGGTGGCGCCGCTGTCGGCGATCACCAGCACTTCCGACGGGCCGGCCGGCATGTCGATGGCTGCGCCGTCCAGACGCTGGCTGACCTGACGTTTGGCTTCCGTGACGTAAGCGTTACCCGGGCCAAAGATTTTATCCACCTTCGGCACCGACTCGGTCCCGAGGGCGAGGGCGGCGATGGCCTGGGCGCCGCCAACGTTAAAGATGGTTTTCACGCCGCACAGCTGCGCGGCATAGAGGATCTCATCGGCGATCGGCGGCGGCGAGCAGAGCACCACCTGCTGACAGCCGGCGATGCGCGCCGGCGTCGCCAGCATCAGCACCGTGGAGAACAGCGGCGCCGAGCCGCCCGGAATATACAGCCCGACGGAGGCGATAGGGCGGGTGACCTGCTGGCAGCGTACCCCCGGCAGCGTTTCGACATCCACCGCCTGCAGCTGTTGCGCGTTGTGGAAGGTCTCGATGTTTTTCACCGCCACCGCCATCGCCTGTTTCAGCTCGTCGCTGAGGCGTTCGCTGGCGGCGGCGATCTCCGCCTCGCTCACCTGCAGCGCGGCGACGGTGGTTTTATCAAACTTCGCGCTGTATTCGCGCAGCGCCGCGTCGCCGTTGGCTTTGACGTTATCGAGGATCTCCGCCACCGTTTTACTGATGCTGTCGGAGGCGGAAATCGCCGGGCGCGTTAAGAGTTGTTGCTGTTGGTCTGCGCTACAGCCGTTCCAGTCGATGATTGTGTTGAAGCTCATGATTGTTTTCCCCTGTGTGTCCCGTGACCGGCTGGCCGATTACTCCATCATCTTCTCAATCGGCAGCACCAGAATGGAGCTGGCGCCCAGCGCTTTCAGTTTTTCCATGGTCTCCCAGAACAGGGTTTCGCTGCTGACCATGTGCATCGCCACGCGCTGCTTGTCGCCTGCCAGCGGCAGAATAGTCGGACGCTCGGCGCCCGGCAGCAGGGCAACCACTTCTTCCAGGCGTTCGGTCGGAGCGTGCATCATGATGTATTTCGACTCGCGGGCCTGGATCACGCCCTGAATACGGGTCAGCAGGCGGTCAATCAGCTGCTGTTTGGCGTCGGCCATCTCGCCGTCGCGCTGGATCAGGCAGGCTTTGGAGCGGTAGATCACTTCCACTTCGCGCAGGCCGTTGGCTTCCAGGGTGGCGCCAGTGGAGACGAGGTCGCAGATGGCGTCGGCGAGGCCGGCGCGCGGCGCCACTTCCACGGAGCCGTTCAGCAGACAGGATTTAAAGGAGATACCTTTTTGATCGAGGTAGCGCTTCAGCAGGTGTGGGTAAGAGGTGGCGATGCGTTTGCCGTCCAGCGCCGCCGGGCCGTTCCAGGCTTCATCCACCGGGGTCGCCAGCGACAGGCGGCAGCCGCCGAAGTCGAGACGGCGCAGGGTGAAGTAGCGCGGGTCTTCGCCCTGAGCGCGGCGGCTGAGCAGCTCTTCTTCCAGCACGTTTTCGCCGATAATGCCGAGGTCGACAACACCGTCCATCACCAGGCCCGGGATATCGTCATCACGCACGCGCAGAATGTCGATTGGCATATTTTCCGCCAGCGCAATCAGACGCTGGGTGTGCAAATTGACTTTAATGCCGCAGCGGCTGAGTAATTCGCGTGAATCTTCGCTTAAACGGCCTGATTTCTGAATAGCTATGCGTAAACGGGTGTTGTCTAACATTGTTCTTTTCCTCTGAATACCTGTCTGAATCTGTCCGAATTTGGTCCAAAAAAAAGCCCCCGGAAGTGAATCTTCCGGGGGCTCTCTGCGCGTTCATGCACCACTGGAAGATCCAAATGTCTTCCAGCACACATCGCCTGAAAGACTAGTCAGGATGATGGTGATGATGGTGGTGTTTAAATTGAACGCGGTTCATAAAAATTCTCTGTGAATGACTATGCATTTGATGTCCTTTAACCTAAACCACTTCCGCCGCAGAAAGCAAGGGCTTTTTTCTATCATTAATTCATTTCACATTGAGCGAAGAAATTGTCAGTTGCCGCAGGCTGGCGTAGCCTGTAATCAGCACAGCGAAAGAGTCAGGAGCCTGGGATGAAAAAGGTCGCGATAGTCGGTTTGGGATGGCTGGGGATGCCGCTGGCGCTGTCATTGATGGCGCGAGGCTGGCAGGTCACCGGCAGTAAAACCACGCAGGATGGCGTGGAGGCGGCGCGGATGTGCGGGATTGACAGCTATCCGCTGCGCCTGGAGCCGCAGCTGGTCTGTGATACCGAGGACCTCGACGCGCTGATGAACGTCGATGCGCTGGTGATCACGCTGCCGGCCCGGCGTACCGGGGCGGGAGAAGGGTTTTATCTGCAGGCGGTGCAGGAGATTGTCGATACCGCGCTGGCGCACCATATTCCGCGGATCGTCTTCACCAGTTCCACCTCGGTGTATGGCAACGTCAATGGCACGGTGAAAGAGAACTCCCCGCGTCTGCCGCAAACCGCCAGCGGGCAGGTGCTCAAGGAGCTGGAGGACTGGCTGCACAACCTGCCGGGAACCTCGGTGGATATTCTGCGTCTGGCCGGGCTGGTGGGGCCTTCCCGTCATCCGGGACGTTTTTTTGCCGGCAAGTCGGCGCCGGATGGCCAGCACGTGGTCAATCTGGTGCATTTGCAGGATGTGGTGGCCGCTATCGAACTGCTGTTGCAGGCCCCGAAGGGCGGGCACATCTATAATCTAAGTGCGCCCCGCCATCCGGCGCGTGGCCTCTTTTATCCGCAAATGGCCCGTGAACTGGGGCTGCCGCCGCCGGTGTTCAGCGACAGCCCGGACGGCGGTCAGGGCAAGATTGTGGATGGCAATCGTATCTGCAATGAGCTGGGGTTTGAGTACCAGTACCCCGATCCGCTGGTGATGCCGATGGAGTGATCTACCAGCGGTGATTCGCATACCGTAAGGGGGTAGCGATGAAACCACTGCTGGATGTCCTCGTGATCCTCGACGCGCTGGAAAAAGAGGGGAGCTTTGCCGCCGCGTCGGCAAAGCTCTTTAAAACGCCCTCGGCGCTGAGCTACACCATTCACCGGCTGGAAAGCGATCTCAATATTCAGCTGCTCGACCGCAGCGGCCACCGCGCGCGCTTTACCCCCACCGGACAAATGCTGCTGGAGAAAGGGCGGGAGGTGCTGCATGTCGCCCGCGAACTGGAGATCCGGGCGGTCAAGCTGCAGCAGGGATGGGAGCACACCCTCCGCCTGGCGGTGGACTGCACTTTTCCCGTGGCGCAGCTTTCGCCGCTGATTGCCGCATTTTATCAACAACAGCCGCTGACCCGGCTGCACTTCACGCAAAACCCCTCGCTGCTGGACTGGCGGCCGCTGACTGACGGGCAGGCCGATCTGCTGCTGGGCGCCCTCGGCGAGCCGCCGCCGCTGAGCGGCTATGACTATCTCCCCCTCGGCGAGCTGGAGCTGCTGCTGGTGGTTTCCCCGCAGCATCCGCTGGCGCGACACCGCGCTCCGCTGAGCTGGCGGACCCTGCGCCGTTACCGGGCGGTGGCCACCGGCGAGGGCGGGGCGCTGCTGAGCGATCAGGAGACCCTGACGGTGTGTGACGCCGCGGGGCAGCTGGCGCTGCTGCGCATGGGGCTGGGCTGGGGCTGTCTGCCGCGTTACCAGGTGCAGGGGCTGCTGGAGAGCGGCGAGCTCATCAGCATGGCGGTTCGCGGGCTGTCGCCCCGCCAGCATGCCTGGATCGCCTGGAATGACGCCACCTGCGGTTTGGCCAGCAAATGGTGGCGGGAAACGCTATTAGCAAATAGTGCTATTTTTACAATTTATCATACGGAAATCGTATAGATATTAGCACGTTAAAAAATACGCTTACGCAATGAACTTCATAACATCTTGTCAACGCCGTTGAATTTGTTGCAAAATATGCGGCCTGAAAACCAGAGACTAGCCGACGCTTTTTTTAAAAGTGTCGGTTATTTTTTTGGTCGAAAGACACATCATTCAATACCAAGAGGCCGGGCTTCGTACCGGATAGATATTTACTAAAAACCGACAGTCGTTGTCGCTGAGGAATAGAAAGAAATGGGGCAATTTTTTGCTTACGCGCTGGCGTTCACCGTAAAAGGGGATAACTATGTCGCATAACGCTACTCCAAATACCTCTCGCGTGGAATTACGTAAAACGCTTACGTTAGTTCCGGTTGTAATGATGGGCCTGGCCTATATGCAGCCGATGACGCTGTTCGATACGTTTGGTATCGTCTCTGGTATGACCGACGGTCACGTGCCGACGGCCTACGCCTTTGCGTTAATCGCCATTCTGTTTACTGCCCTGAGCTATGGCAAGCTGGTACGTCGTTACCCTTCTGCCGGCTCGGCGTATACCTATGCGCAGAAATCCATCAGCCCGACCGTCGGCTTTATGGTGGGTTGGTCCTCGCTGCTCGACTACCTGTTCGCGCCGATGATCAACATTCTGCTGGCGAAAATCTATTTTGAAGCGCTGGTGCCTTCGATTCCGTCGTGGGTGTTTGTTATCGCGCTGGTCGCCTTTATGACCGCCTTTAACCTGCGCAGTATTAAATCCGTGGCCAACTTCAACACCGTGATCGTGGTGCTGCAGGTGGTGCTGATTGCCGTTATTCTCGGCATGGTGATTTATGGCGTGTTTGAAGGCGAAGGCGCCGGTACGCTGGCCAGCAGCCGTCCGTTCTGGTCCGGTGACGCGCACGTGATCCCGATGATTACCGGGGCGACGATCCTGTGCTTCTCGTTTACCGGCTTCGACGGCATCAGCAACCTGTCTGAAGAGACCAAAGATGCAGAGCGCGTCATCCCGCGGGCGATTTTCCTGACCGCGCTGATTGGCGGCCTGATCTTTATCTTTGCCACCTACTTCCTGCAGCTGTACTTCCCGGACATCTCGCGCTTTAAAGATCCGGATGCGTCACAGCCGGAAATTATGCTCTACGTAGCAGGTAAAGCCTTCCAGGTTGGCGCGCTGATCTTCTCCACCATCACCGTGCTGGCGTCCGGTATGGCGGCGCACGCTGGCGTGGCGCGTCTGATGTACGTGATGGGCCGCGACGGCGTGTTCCCGAAAAGCTTCTTCGGCTACGTCCACCCGACCTGGCGCACCCCGGCGATGAACATCATCCTGGTCGGCGCTATTGCGCTGCTGGCGATTAACTTCGACCTGGTGATGGCGACGGCGCTGATTAACTTTGGTGCGCTGGTGGCGTTTACCTTCGTTAACCTGTCGGTGATTTCGCAGTTCTGGATCCGTGAGAAACGCAACAAGACGCTGAAAGACCACTTCCAGTATCTGTTCCTGCCGATGTGCGGCGCCCTGACCGTTGGCGCGCTGTGGGTCAACCTGGAAGAGAGCTCGATGATTCTGGGCCTGATCTGGGCCGGTATCGGTCTGGTCTATCTGGCCTGCGTGACCAAAAGCTTCCGCAACCCGGTGCCGCAGTATGAAGATGTGGCCTAAGGCATAGCGTGATGTAAATGAGAAAAGCCGGAGGGAAACCTCCGGCTTTTTTTCGTTTGGCCCGGTGCGATACCCTTTTGCCCGGCGGCGCTGCGCTTGCGCGGGCCTACGGTGATGGTTAACCTTCTGAAATTTAATGGTTATGTAGGCCGGGTAAGCGAAGCGCCACCCGGCAACATGTTGGCCACGGAAACGACGGCCGGACGGTTCCCTCTCCCTCCGGGAGAGGGTTAGGGTGAGGGGAAGCACTGCAGTGTGGTTGTTTATGTTATCTGTGGCTTCAGCGTAGTTTGCGCTCCCGGTTAGTCTTCTGCGTTATGTCTCTTATGGTGCTGGGAGCGCACAGGGGGCGGCCAGTCGCCGCCGCCCCCTGTACCCCCGGGCTCCGGCCGGCAAAATCGCCACTGCGTGGTACCTTCGACTTTTCCCTGCAGGCTTCGGGTCGGGCCGAGGCAGCGTCCCTGCAAAACACGGCCCTCAGCCCGCATCCATGCGGGCTGCCCCGGCCTTACGGGAACGTCTCAGCGATTTTGAGGCCGCCAGCACCGGCAGTTTCAGCGGCCCCTGATCCAGTGGTGATTTGGGGTTGTAGGCCGGGTCAGGCGCAGCCGCCACCCGGCAATATGTTGGCCACGTAAACGACGGCCGGACGGTTCCCTCTCCCTCCGGGAGAGGGTTAGGGTGAGGGGAAGCACTGCAGTGTGGTTGTTTATGTTATCTGTGGCTTCAGCGTAGTTTGCGCTCCCGATTAGTTTTCTGCGTTATGTCTCTTATGGTGCTGGGAGCGCACAGGGGGCGGCCAGTCGCCGCCGCCCCCTGTACCCCCGGGCTCCGGCCGGCAAAATCGCCACTGCGTGGTACCTTCGACTTTTCCCTGCAGGCTTCGGGTCGGGCCGAGGCAGCGTCCCTGCAAAACACGGCCCTCAGCCCGCATTCATGCGGGCTGCCCCGGCCTGCCGGGAACGTCTCAGCGATTTTGAGGCCGCCAGCACCGGCAGTTTCAGCGGCCCCTGATCCAGTGGTGATTTGGGGTTCTAGGCCGGGTCAGGCGCAGCCGCCACCCGGCAATATGTTGGGCACGGAAACGACGACCGGACGGTTCCCTCTCCCTCCGGGAGAGGGTTAGGGTGAGGGGAAGCACTGCAGTGTGGTTGTTTATGTTATCTGTGGCTTCAGCGTAGTTTGCGCTCCCGGTTAGTTTTCTGCGTTATGTCTCTCATGGCGCAGGGAGCGCACAGGGGGCGGCCAGTCGCCGCCGCCCCCTGTACCCCCGGGCTCCGGCCAGCAAAATCGCCACTTCGTGGTACCTTCGACTTATCCCTGCAGGCTTCGGGTCGGGCCGAGGCAGCGTCCCTGCAAAACACGGCCCTCAGCCCGCATCCATGCGGGCTGCCCCGGCCTGCCGGGAACGTCTCAGCGATTTTGAGGCCGCCAGCACCGGCAGTTTCAGCGGCCCCTGATCCAGTGGTGATTTGGGGTTCTAGGCCGGGTCAGGCGCAGCCGCCACCCGGCAATATGTTGGGCACGGAAACGACGACCGGACGGTTCCCTCTCCCTCCGGGAGAGGGTTAGGGTGAGGGGAAGCACTGCAGTGTGGTTGTTTATGTTATCTGTGGCTTCAGCGTAGTTTGCGCTCCCGGTTAGTCTTCTGCGTTATGTCTCTTATGGTGCAGGGAGCGCACAGGGGGCGGCCAGTCGCCGCCGCCCCCTGTACCCCCGGGCTCCGGCCAGCAAAATCGCCACTTCGTGGTACCTTCGACTTATCACTGCAGGCTTCGGGTCGGGCCGAGGCAGCGTCCCTGCAAAACACGGCCCTCAGCCCGCATCCATGCGGGCTGCCCCGGCCTTCCGGGAACGTCTCAGCGATTTTGAGGCCGCCAGCACCGGCAGTTTCAGCGGCCCCTGATCCAGTGGTGATTTGGGGTTCTAGGCCAGGTAAGCGAAGCGCCACCCGGCAGAAACCCGCGTAAAGCGCTAAAACGCGAGTGTGGTTGGGTCAGCCGCAGGGGGCTGCGGCTTGTTTATAGCGGTGGCGGTTCGAAGCAGAGGCTGCGCTCCAGGCACTCGTCGCAGCTCGGCGATCGGCAGACAATCTCCCCCTGCGACTGCAGGCAGCGCTGGCGGTAAAAGAACTTTTTCCAGCGCATATGGTGGACGTTCTGCACCACCAGCTGTGGAAAGCAGTCGCTCATCAGCCGGCCCAGTTCCGCCCGCGAATCGAGTCCCAGATCCTCCCACAGATGGTTAAACGCCAGCGCTACCTCGGCAACGATCTGCGCCATCGGTTCAGCCCCCGGCGCCATCCACTCCGTCAGCCACTGCCCCAGCTGCCGACGCTCTTCGTCACGGGTGGCATTCAGCTCGGTCATCAGTCGACGGCGGCTCAGCGTCGCGCTGTCCAGCGGCGTCGCCACCTCGCCCAGCCGCTGCTGCAGCGACCGCCATGCCGCGGGAGTCAGCCCCATCCGCAGCGGAAAGCAGCCTTTTCCGGCGTGATACAATCGCCACAGGCGGGTCAACCAGTCGACCGGCGCCATCAGGCGACCCCCTGACGCAGACGCGATGCCGCCAGGCTCTGGCGCCGCCGCTGCCACCAGGCAGGCAGCACCTCGGCGACCGAACGCCACGCGCCGTCCACCTGCGGCTCAATGCCCTGCAATTCCAGTTGCTGCCATGGCGTATGGCCGATACGCACGCAGAACACCGCTTTTACGTCGGCGAGCAGCGCCAGCAGCGCCGCCAGTCTGGCCTCGTTCTCCTGTGGATCACACTCCTCTTCGCCGCGGCAATATTTTGGCGTAAAGCGCTCGCCCACCAGCACCATACCGGCGGCCGACAGGCTGTAGATCGAGAAGCGGTCGGCATGGCCAAAATGACAGTCAATGACCTCGCCGTGGCGGGAGGCCACGGCCACCAGACAGGCGTCATCCGCGTCCGACTCCCCCTGCGTAGCGAGGCTGGCATGAAGTTCGGCGCGCTGGTGGAGGATGGGCAGCCAGTCGGGGAGGCTGTCCGGGTCCGGCAGCCGGGTGAACTGCTGGCTGCGATCTTCGCCCAGCATGCCGATGGCGTCGGCACGGCACTGGTGGCAGTGGGTCATCTGCGGCATCACCTCCCCGCACTGGCTGCGGATCGCGGCGAGCATCCCGGCGTCCGGCTCCGGCTGGCCGTTGAGACCAAAGACCGTGCCGTGCTCCGGTCTGGCAATCAGCGGCATAATATTGTGAATAAACGCGCCGCTTTCCCGCAAACGACGGCCGACCTCAGCCATGCCGCCGTCGTTGATCCCCGGGATCAGCACCGAGTTTATCTTGACCAGCACTCCCGCGGCGGTCAGCCTGCGGACTCCTTCAAGCTGGCGGGCAATCAGGATCTCCCCGGCTTCCCGGCCGCAGTAGCGTTCGCCGTCGAGCCACAGCCAGGCATAGATTTGCCCGGCGATATCGGCATCCAGGGTATTGATGGTCACCGTGACGTGATCCACGCCGACCTCCAGCAGGCGATCGACCGCGTCGGGCAGCATCAGCCCGTTGGTTGACAGGCATAATTTGAGGTCCGGAAGCTGGTCGCGGACCAGCTCCAGGGTGCGGAAGGTGCGGGTCATATTGGCCAGCGGATCGCCGGGCCCGGCTATGCCGACCACCGACAGCTGCGGGATGGCCTGGGCCACCTGGCGCACTTTCAACACCGCCTGCTCGGGGGTCAGCAGCGTCGATGACACCCCGGGACGGGACTCATTGCTGCAGTCGAATTTACGGTTGCAGTAGTTGCACTGCAGATTGCAGGCCGGGGCGACCGGAAGATGCATCCGGGCGAAACGGTGGTGCCCGCTGCGGGAGTAGCAGGGGTGCGCGGCGACCTTGTCGGCCACCCGCGGCGCTAACGCGCTGGCGTCCGCCGACTGACAGGCGTTACCGCCGGAAAAAGAAGAGCAGGAAGTCATGGTCGTACCTTCATGGTTGGGCGATACCTTCCTGCTGCAAACGACGTACCAGAGACGAATTTTTTATCTGGCTGAAAAATAAAGCATTATCCCGCATCCCTGCGGCACAACATTGTCGCGTTCCTGCCGCACTGACGACAATGTCCTGAACCTGACACCGCGGCCTACAGACGCGGCAGGGTGATATCCATGATCTGGATCCGGTAAGCGACCTGGCGCGGCGTCATCCCCAGTAGCCGTGCCGCCTTGGCCTGCACCCAGCCGGCTTTTTCCAGCGCGGCGATCAGTCGCTGACGTTCGTCCAGGCTGTTGTCCAGCCAGCTGTCTTCCGCTGGCCCGCTGGCAGGCAGGGCTTTGGCGGGACGATCCTGGTGAGTGAAGAGGATCACGTCGCGATCGATCAGGCCACTCTCCGACATCACCGCCGATCGTTCGAGGCAGTTCTCCAGTTCGCGAACGTTACCCGGCCAGCTGTACTCCATCAGCAGGCGGATCGCGCCCTCGCTGATCCGCAGCGTGCGCCCCTGATGCTGGCCGATTTTGCGCACCAGGAAGTGCGCCAGCTCGGCGATGTCCTCCTGACGCTCGCGCAGCGGGGGCAGGGCGATGGGCATCACGTTCAGACGATAATAGAGATCCTCGCGGAAATGGCCCAGCCGGACCTCCTCCTCCAGGTGACGGTTGGTGGCGGCGATGATGCGGACATTCACCCGCAGGGTCTCATCGCCGCCGACCCGCTCCATCTCCCCCTCCTGGAGGATACGCAGCAGCTTGGCCTGGAACGAGGCGCTGCTTTCACCAATCTCATCGAGGAACAGGGTGCCGCCATCCGCCAGCTCAAAACGTCCTTTACGCTGACGCACCGCCCCGGTAAAGGCGCCTTTCTCATGGCCGAACAGTTCGCTTTCCAGCAGGGTGTCCGGCAGCGCCGCGCAGTTAAATTTGACGAAGGCGGCGCCAGCCCGTGGCGAATGGTGATGGATGGCGTTGGCGATCAGCTCTTTCCCGGTGCCGCTTTCGCCGCGTACCAGCACGGTGGTGTCCCAGCGCGAGACCTGACGGATCACCTCCACGATCTGGCGCATCGCCGGGCTCTTGCCGACCATATTGTCAAGGCCCACCCCGCGCGACGACGAGCAGGCCGGCGGCCGTTCCACCTTCGGCGGCTGGCGGCTCGACAGGGCGGGTGAGGCCGGAAGGATCATCAGCCGGATGGTCTGGGCGACGAGGTTGGCGACGGTTTCGAGAAAACGGGTGCAGGCCGGCAGCCGCTCTTCCTGGCGCGCCATCGGCTGGGCCGCCAGCACCCCTATTGGCCGGGCGTTGGGCCCCATCAACGGTACGGCGATAAACGGCAGATCGTAATCGTAGAGGCTCAGGCGGTCGAGAAAACGCTGATCGTCGGCGACCCGGGGCAGCACCAGCGACTGCCCCTGGGCCAGCACGGTCCCCACCAGTCCCTCGCCGGGGCGATAGCGGATCTGCGTGCTGCCGGGGAGGGGCTGCTGGCCGGTTTGCTGCAGCGCTTCGATACTGAGGATCTCCTGCTCGCTGTCGTACAGGCAGATCATCCCGTGCTGCATAAAGGCATCGTTGTGCAATACAGTGAGTACCTCCTGCAGCGTTTTGCTGGCCTCGGTGGCCCGGCTCAGCACCACGCTTATCCGCTGCATGGCGGTGAACTGCTGAGAGAGGTCGAAGCGTCTGACGGTGGTGTCCGGGTCGGATTCAGGGATCATGCTTCACCTCCGGTCAGGGTGTTAAACAGCGGGAAACGCAGGGTCAGGCAGGTGCCGCCCTGCGGTCGGGAAGCCAGCTCAATGGCCCCGCGATGATGCGCCACCAGGGTCTGGATCAGCCGCAGCTCCATGCCTTTGCCCGGCGAGTTCAGCGCGTCGGGGGAGTGGGCGTAGCGCACCTGCAACAGCGGTACGTTATCAGTCAGGTACAGCGACAGCCAGCCGTCGTTCTCCTCGGCGTAGAGCTGCATCGCCAGCGGCACGGAGGGCAATTCGGCGGCGAGGGCCAGGGTGCGGTCGAGCCACAGGCTTAAGCACGCCAGCAGCGGGGTGCGCTGGCCAAAGCCGATCAGATGCGGTGAGGCCATGTCGACCTGCAGCCCGTCGGGATCGAAGCGGGTACGGTAGAGGGCGCACAGATCGTCGAAAAAGGGCTGCAGCGGCCAGACGGCGGGGTTTTCGAGTTCCAGCGATGGGCGACAGCGCTGGAGCCGCGCCATCGCCTCTTCCCCTTCACGCCAGGCGGCCTCCAGCGCTACATTCCCGCTTCCCTCGCCGTTCAGCCGACGGGCTGCCGCCAGCATATTAATCGGGCAGTTCAGCTGGATCAGCGCGGCGTCCAGCGACTCGCGGATCGCCACCAGCAGCTTGCCGGCGGTCATTTGCTGCTTCAGCCGGTCAAGGCGCCCTTGCTCCTGCTGCTGACGCTGCTGGGTACAGTCGGCGATCACCACCAGGGTCCGCGCCAGCGCGCTGTCGATAAAGTAGCGGCTGGCCTCTTCACTGACGCCGGGCAACGGCCAGCAGGTCACTGACAGCCAGCGCGCGGCCCCGCGGAGCGCCACCGGCAGGATCGCCTCCACGCCGGGCGTCATCCGGCCAGGGGAGACCTGCAGCTCGGTGAGCAGCTCCCGGCCGCCGCAGTCAGCGCAGAAGGTTTTATAGGCGAGGTTGTCCATCACCACCCGATCCTGCTCGTCCACCACTACCACGGCGGCGGGGATATTATTCAGCACCGCCTCCATCAGGGTCATATGGTTGCGCAGCCGTTGTTCGAGGGTGTAGCTGACGCTGATATCCCGCTGCATCGCCAGATAATGCTCCAGTTCCCCTTGCGGGCTAAGCACCGGGGTGATGTCAATCTCCACCAGGTACAGGCCGCCGTCCCGACGCTGATTAATCAGCTGGCCGCGCCAGGGCTGACGCTGGAGCAGGGTATGCCACATCTCCTGATAGATCTCGCGCGGCGTCTGGCTGCTGGCCAGCAGGCGCGGGTTCTGGTTTAACAATTGCGCCAGTGAATAGCCGGTCTGGCGGCAAAACGCCGGGTTGGCGTAAATGATCCTGGCGCTGGCATCGGTGAGGGAGATGGCCACCGAGGCCTGTTCCACCATGGTAAAAAACAGCCCCGGATGTTGTTGAGTCAGCGCGCCGGCGATGGCCTCCGGCGCGGCGTTATCGAGCATCATATTCAGGGTCATCGCAAACTCCTGTGTCGCAGTTATGACAAATTGTCCGACACCGTGCGCGAAACGCGGCGGGGTAAGCCGAACCCGGATAACCATGCAAAGTGTGCGCCCTTATCGGAACGACCACGCGAAACATTGATCCGACAGGGGGAAAATTCACGGATTTTTACCTTTCGCCCCGCCGGGGGCGCCTTTGGCGCGCGGCATCGTGATGCGAAGCGATCCTGATGGGGCAGGGATGGGCCGTCGCGGTGCAGGGCAACCTGGCACAGCCTTCGCAATACCTCTGTCGTCATTCCTTTTTTCAACACCATTCCGACAGGAGCGTACTATGGCGAACATTGGCATTTTCTTTGGTACCGATACCGGTAAAACCCGCAAGATCGCGAAAATGATCCACAAGCAGCTGGGGGAGGCCGCCGCCGCCCCGGTCAATATTAACCGCGCCACGCTGGCGGACCTGCTGGCCTACCCGGCCCTGCTGTTGGGGACGCCGACGCTGGGCGACGGCCAGCTGCCGGGCCTCGAGGCCGGGGGCGAGAGCGAGTCGTGGGCCGAGTTTATCCGCAACCTCGGCGACGTTAGCCTGCAGGGGAAAACGGTGGCGCTGTTTGGCCTCGGCGATCAGCGTGGCTATCCGGATAACTTCGCCAGCGGGCTGCGGCCGCTGTACGACGCCCTGCGTGCCCGCGGGGCGACGATGATCGGCAGCTGGCCGAACGAGGGGTATGAGTTCAGCGCCTCATCGGCGCTGGAGGGGGATCGCTTTGTCGGACTGGTGCTGGATCAGGATAACCAGTTCGACGAGACCGACGCGCGGCTGGCGACCTGGCTTGAGGAGATTAAACCGCATCTGCTGTAGGCGATGGCGGGTAGCCTGTCGGCTACCCGCACAGCCCCGGCTGGCGCGCTAACATCTCGGCCAGCCACTGGCGCTGGTGGCGGCGCTGGCTCTGTTGACTGAGGTAATCGCGGGCGCTTTCCAGCGCCTGCTCAGGCGTCATCGGCGCGGCAGGGCGAATGGCCTCACACCAGATCAGATGCCAGCCGAGCTCACTGGCCACCGGCGCGCTCAGCGCATTTTCCACCAGCGCAAACAGCGCCTCCTCCAGCTGCGGATAGAGCAGCCCCCGGCCGATCCACCCCAGCCGCCCGCCGTCCAGCGCGCTCGGGCAGTGGGAGTGTCGCTGGGCCAGCGGCGCAAACGCCTCGCGGGAGGCTTCGATTTGCCCATGAAGCTCCCGTATGCGCGAGTAAACCGCCTGGTCGTCGCCATCGACGGTGAGCAGCAGATGGCGGGTCAGGCGCTGTTCCGGGCGCATAAACTGCGCCTGATGCCGCAGATACCAGGCCTGCACCGCGGCGGGATCCGGCCGCGGCGCCTGGCTGGCAATCCCGGCGAAGGCGGTTTCCAGCCGGGCGTGGTGCAGGACGATCGCCGCCCGCTCCGCTGGCGTAAATCCTCCCTCATCCAGCCAGGCGCCCAGCGAAGTGGCGAGGCCCTCCTGCAGCGCGGCGGGGATCGCCTCCGGCGCAATCTGGGCGACAATAACCTGCTCCATCTGGGCCTGGCGCTGCCAGGCCGCCTCGAAGGCCTGCCGGTCGACCGCGGCGATGGCCGCCGGCTCGCAGTTCCAGCGGCTCTGCGCCAGCCGCTGCCGGCCAAATCGTTGCCAGGGCTCCATTATTCTTCCTCCTCTGCCAGCGCCAGCGCGCTTACCGGGACCTGGAACCAGCGGCCGCCGAAGTCGACGATATAGCCGTCGCCATGCTCGCCCCGGTCGGTGGCTTCGATGCGCCCCAACTGACCGACGCTGACCACCATCTCGCCCTGCATCGCCAGCGCCGTCTGACAGATTACGCTATCGCCATACTGCAGATTGCCGGCCAGCCAGGGCCGATCGCCGGCAATCAGCTCCTGTTCGCGACAGCCGACCACCCGGTCGCAGTCCGGGAAGTGGATCTGGTAGATGATCTGGTCCTGCAAGAATACTCCCCAGTCGCGGACATAGCCGATGCTGCCCCGGCGCACCAGCAGGGCGCCGGACGGCAGGCCCGCATAGGTGCCATCGTTACGGATGGCGCGCACGACGCGGACCGCTTCGCTAAAGGTAAATCGGGGTCTCATGGCGTGTTCTCCTCGAACTGTTGCTGATAACTCTCCGCCAGCAGTCGGCGCGCCAGCAGCCAGTGCGCGCGCGGGTTATCCTCCAGCTGGTTGAGCAGAGGCACTTCCGCCTTCAGCTTGCGGTGAAAGGTGGCCAGCACCGGCAGGCTGCAGTGCGCCAGGCGCTCGGGCTGATAGGGAACGGCGAAAAACTGAAAGAACGCATCGGCGGAGCGCAGGTCGCCCACGCCGGGGATCTGATAAAACCACTCCATACTCACCCCCTGGCCTGCAGCGTTTCGGCGCTGCAGAGCGCGTGGTAGATTGCCGCCAGCTCATCATCCCGCGGGCTGCGTTTGCCGTTTTCGGCAAAGCGACGGAGCGCTGGCAGCAGCTGGTCAATTTGCGCTGATGTCAGGTGATAACCCATCCGATCGAAGACGCCGTTAACCGCCTGGCGACCGGAGTGTTTGCCCAGCACCAGCCGATAGCCGCGGCCCAGCAGGGCGGGGTCGATCGCCTGATAGCTCTCGCTGTCGCGCAGCAGCGCCGCAACGTGCACGCCGGATTCGTGGGTAAAGACCAGCTCACCCACCAGCGGCTGCTGGGGATCCACCGGGCGGCGGGTGGCGAGGGCCACCTGTTCGCACAGCGCCGGCAGGGCGGTGAAACGCACGCCGGTCTTGACCTCCAGGCAGCGCTCCAGTCCGAGCGCCACGGTCTCCAGCGCCGCGTTGCCCGCGCGTTCGCCCAGGCCCAGCACGGTGGTGTTCACGCTGGTGGCCCCGGCGCGCACCGCCGCCAGGGTGTTGGCGGTAGCCAGGCCCAGATCGTTATGGGCGTGCATCTCGAGTTCGCCGGGCCAGACGCGGCGCAGGGCGGCGATCTGCGCCGCGGTGGTGAACGGGTCGAGGATACCGACGGTATCGGCATAGCGCAGACGGGTGGCTCCCGCCTCCCGGGCCAGGTGGGCAATGTCCTGCAGCGTCGCGTCGCTGGCTCGCGAGGCGTCCTCACAGCCAATGCAGACCTTCAGGCCAAGGGTGTGGGCGAGGTGGATCAGGGCCGCCAGCCGCTCCAGCAGCAGCGGTAAGCCTTCGCGCAGTTTGTACTGCCGCAGCTTGTCGGAGGCGGGGATGGAGATATCCACCCAGTCCATGCCCAGGTCGGCGCTCTGGCGAATTTCTCCCGCCTGCATCCGGCACCAGGTCATCAGCGTGGCGCCCGGGAGCTGACGGCGCACCTGCCGGATGCGGGCGCACTCCTCCTCGCCCATCGCCGGGGTGCCGACCTCCATGGCTTCGATCCCCGCCGCGTACAGCGCCTCGGCGATGGCGATCTTTTCGCTGGCCTGAAAGGCCACGCCGGGACTCTGTTCACCATCGCGCAGGGTGGTGTCGTTAATCAGTACGCGTCCCATCATTGTCTCCCCGCATTAGCCGTAGACCGGCGTGAAGGCGCCATCCTGCAGGTGCGGCTGACCCTGTCGCCAGTAGGGCGACAGGGCGCGCAGCCGGTCGATAACCGACGGCAGGGTGGCGATGACGTAGTCGATCTCTTTTTCCCGGGTATAGCGTGAGAGGGAGAAGCGGATGGTGCCGTGGGCCGCAGTGTAGGGGATATTCATTGCCCGCATGACGTGCGACGGCTCCAGCGAGCCGGAGGTGCAGGCGCTGCCGCTGGAGGCGGCGATCCCGGCCTGATTCATCAGCAGCAGGATTGCCTCGCCCTCGATACACTCGAAGGCCAGATTGAGAGTGCCGGGCACCCGCGGCTGGCTGCCGCCCATCACCGTCACCGCCGGGATAGTGGCCTGGAGATGCTGTTCAAGACGATCGCGCAGCTGGCTAATCTGCGCCATGCCCGGCAGATGAACCTGTGCCAGCTCGCTGGCGGCGCCCATCCCGACAATGCCGCTGATATTTTCCGTACCGGCCCGCCGGCCATGCGCCTGGTGGCCGCCGCGCAGCAGCGGGCGAAAACGCGTTCCCCGCCGCAGCCAGAGGCAGCCCACCCCTTTGGGACCGTGGAATTTATGCGCCGAGCAGGAGAGCATATCGATCCGCGTCTGGCTGAGCGCCATCGGGATTTTGCCCACCACCTGCACCGCGTCGCAGTGAAACAGCGCGCCCTGCTCATGAGCCAGCTCCGCCAGTTCGGGCACCGGGAACATGACGCCGGTTTCGTTATTGGCCCACATGATGCTGACCAGCGCCACGCGCGGGCTAAGCGCCGCCCGAAACTGCGCCATATCCAGGGCGCCCTGCTGATCCACGGCGATACGGTGGATCAGGTATCCCTGACGCTCCAGCTGTTCGCACACCGCCAGAGTGGCGGGATGTTCGACCGCGCTGGTGATGATTTCGCGCCGCTCCGGCATCAGGGCCACCGCCGAGGCGATGGCGGTGGTGGTGGCCTCGGTGGCGCAGGAGGTAAAGATGATCTCGCTGGGGTAGTCGGCCCCGAGCAGGGCGGCCACCTGCTGGTGCGCCCGTTCAAGGGCCGCCTGCGCCGGCAGACCAAAATCGTGTATCGACGAAGGGTTGCCGTAAAAGTCGGTTAAAAAGGGCATCATCGCGTCGAGAACCATCGGGTCGAGACGGGTGGTGGCGTTGTTATCGAGATAAACAGGTTTCATCGTATCCCCCTTGGGTTAGTTAACCGCGGCCGGGGCCGCCACCACGTCCATGTAAGTTCCGGTACGCTCCATCAGCTTTTGCTGCAGCCAGGCGAGGGTCATGTCGGTCATCATGCAGCCGCTGCAGCTGCCGGAGAGGCTGACGGTCACCTGACGCGGGGTGACGTTGAGCAACGTCATGTCGCCGCCGTCGGCCTGAATGTGCGGGCGCAGTTCGTTGATGGTATCGACCACGCTTTGCCAGTGCGCATCGTGGGTCGTCTCCGCTGGCAGGGGCGCTGGCGGCTGTTGGGCGAGGATCGCCGCCAGAGCCAGCTCAATTTTTTCATGGCAGGCGGTGCAGCCGCCGCCGGCTTTGGTGTAGTTGATCACTTCCTCGAGGGTGGTCAGGCCGTTGTTCACCACGGCCCGGCGAATATGCCCTTCGTCGACGCCGAAGCACTTACAGATCAGCTTGCCCTCCTCATGCTCCTCCTCAAGGCTTTCGCCGCGAAAATGGGCGATGGCCGCACGCAGCGCTTCCTGGCCCATCACCGAGCAGTGCATTTTTTCCGGCGGCAGACCGTCGAGGTAGTCGGCGATCTGCTGGTTGGTGATCTGCCCGGCTTCGGTCAGGGTGTGGCCGATAATCAGCTCCGTCAGCGCGGAAGAGGAGGCGATGGCGCTGCCGCAGCCGAAGGTCTGGAAGCCCGCCTCCTCGATGATCTCGGTCTGCGGATCAACCCGCAGCATCAGGCGCAGCGCATCGCCGCAGCTTAATGAACCCACATCGCCCACCGCGTTGGCGTTGTCGACCACGCGCGCGTTGCGGGGATGAAAAAAATGGTCTTTCACTTTCTCGGAGTAGTTCCACATGCTGTCAGCTCCAGGGATGATGACGAAAACGCCGGGGCGCGGTACACCGCAGACTGGCGGTGGTACTGACCCCCAAGCAATTGCGATACCAACGCATAAAAACCTTATTTGTTAATGACCTGACGGGTTAAGCGCCCCCGACAGGGCCGACACTGTTGTGGCGTTTTGTGGGCTTTGTCACATAAACGACAGGATCAGGGGAGCGGGTCGGGCTCCTCCCGCCACGCCGGCTCCTCCAGCAGGCGGTTAAAGCGCTGCGGATCGCGTTGCCGCGCGCTGCGGCGCTGCGCTTTTTCATACCAGGAGAGTTGGATCTCCTGCAGCAAGCCGAGGATGGTGGTCTGGTCTGGGACGCGTTCGGCGCGGACGCCCACCTGCAGCAGCTGGCGAAAAACCGCCTCGCCAATCGCCACGCAGAACAGGGTGACGCAATCCTCAAGGGCATGGATGCGCTCGGCTATCTTCTCGGTCTGGTGACCGCTGGCGACCGGGAACTCCACCACCCGCAGCAGGGTGACCCGGTCGGCTTTGACGCCGTAGACCACCAGCCGCGGCGTGGCGCCGAAATGCTGATCGACGTGGCGGTAATCGGAGCTGGCGAAGGCGACTTTCATCGACCACTCGTCGGCGTGGACCATATCAAACTGACGGTTAATGGGCGGCATAAGCGTCTCCTGAAGCCGGCTGGGGAGCGGCGCCCTGGCGAAGCGGCGAGTGGTAGAGGGCGGTGTGGTGATGGCGGTCGCGCAGCAGATTGGCCAGCTCAAACAGCGTATCTCGCATACCGGCGTACCCCTGGCGGACGCGACGAAACTCACCGAGCCGGTCGAAGAGGGGAAAACCGACGCGGATCAGCGGCAGGGCAAACTGCTCCGCCAGATCGCGGGCGTGAGAGTTAGCCACCAGCAGATCGGCGGGGTGGTGGCTCAGCAGCTGCTGCAGATCCTCAAGATCCCCCGGCACGACCTGATCGACCGGCAGCTGGCGCAGGCTGGGGTGGCTGGTGGGGGCGACCAGCGGGCCGGGCTGCATCCCCTGGCTGCGGGCGAAATCACACCACGCCGCCAGCAGGTCGCCCTCCGCCGCCATCGCCATGCGCTGGCCCTGAAGCCACATATGGCAGTCGATCATCGCATCCTGCAGCTGGCCGCGCTGGCGCTCAATCCAGGCCGGTACGCGGCGTCCGGACATCTTCGCCAGCTGATGGATAAAGGTATCGCAATGGTCGAGGGTCATCAGATGCGGCAGGGCGATCACGTCGCCGCGGCTGCGTTGGGTCAGGAGCGATGCCGCCCGCTGGAGCGACACGCCAATGGCGAAGCTGCCCAGACTCTGGCCCATCTGGGCAATCTGGCGCAGCGAGGCGCCGCCCTGGGTCAGGGGCGTAAAATCCCCTTCACCGAGGTGGCCATCCATTGACTGCGAGAGGTCCGGCAGGATCACCGGCTGCAGGCCAAAGGCCTCCACGCAGCGGCCCAGCCATTCGATATCCCCTGGCGAACAGAGGTGGCTGACCAGCAGGTTGACCCGCCGGGGTCGCTGCCCCGGACGCGGCGTCGGCGCGACCCACTGCTCGATCACGCTCTCGATCACCGCGCTGTAGCCGTTTTCCATCGAGCCAAAAAAATCCGGGGTATTGACGGTGAGGATCGCCACGCCGTTATGGCGCGGATGCGCCTCGCGAAACTGGCGCACCACCCGGGCGATATCGCTGCCCTGCGCTTCCGCCAGACCGGTGCTGAGCAGCACGATGGCCTGCGGGCTGTGGCGCTGGCAGAGGGTGTCGAGCGCGGTGAAGATATTGCCGTCGGCCCCCATGATCGTGGCGGTCGGATCCATGGCCGTCGACTGCAGTGGCACCGGGTCATGGAAATGCTGAATAAAGAAAACTTTGGCGAAGGCGCTGCAGCCCTGGGCGCCGTGGACCAGCGGGATGGCCTGGGCCAGCCCAAGGCTGGCGAGGATTGCCCCGAGCGGTTGCCCGGTTTTAATCGGGCTCACCGCCAGCGGTTTTTCACTGCGGATAATATCTGCCATGGTGTTCTCCTAGCGCCACGGGGCGCGGGCATGCGTTTGCGGCCAGACGGGGCTGGCGAGGGTCAGACAGAGCTGGCGGGCGAGGGTGATGATGCCCTGATAGCCGGCGTAGGCGTGCTCGCGCTCCTGATTGATATCGAGAAACGGCAGCCGGGCTTTCCAGGCGGTGTACATATTGCGTCCGCCGGCGATCATCAGGTCGGCCTGATAGCGGTACACCACGTCGAGCAGGGTGCGGGCATTGCCCTCCTCAAGCATCACCGCCTCGTCGCCCATCAGCTCACGGATCCGCTGTTTGTCCTCCTCCGTGGATTTCCGCGTGCCGGTGGCCACCACGGTCATGCCGAGATCCTGCAGGGCTGATACCACCGACCAGGATTTCACGCCGCCGGTGTAGAGCAACACTTTGCGCCCACGGAGCTGCTCGCGCCACGGCGCCAGCGCCTGCTCCGCCGCCTGCTCTTCGCGGGCGATCAGCGCCTCGGTGCGGCGGAACAGGTCGTCATCCCCCAGCAGCGTCGCCAGCTGGCGCAAGGCGTCGGAGGTGGCGCGGATCCCGTAGAAGCTGCCTTCAAACCACGGCGTGCCGTAGCGCAGCTCCAGCCCCCGGGCGACGTTGATCAGCGCGCGCGAGCACACCAGCATATTGGCCTGCGCCCGGTGCAGGGTCTGGATCTCGGCAAAGCGGCCGTCGCCGGAGAGGCTGCCGAGGACGCGGATCCCCAGCTCGTCGAGCAGCGGCTGGACCTGCCAGAACTCGCCGGCGATATTGAATTCGCCAATCAGGCCGATATCGTGGCGCTGGGCCGGGGCAAAGGGCGTGTTGTCTGGCCACGGGGCCGGTTCGCGCTGGCCAATCACCTGCCTGAGCATCACGTCGCCCGCCATTCGGTTGCCAAGATTTTTACTGCCGTAGAAACCGGCGGCGTCAATGGCGATGACCGGGACGCCGGTGGCGGTCTGTGCGGCCTGGCAGACGGCCTCCAGGTCATCCCCCTCCATCGCCGGTACGCAGGTGTTGTAGATAAAGACCGCCGCCGGATGATAGCGGTCGACGATGTGACGGACGGCGTGGAACAGGCGGCGTTCGCCGCGGCCCATAATCACATCCTGTTCGTTAAGATCGGTGGTAAAGCCGAGCCGGTTGAGGGCCGGGCCGGCGCTGACGCTGCCGCGGTTATCCCACGAGCTGCCCGCGCAGCCGATGGGGCCGTGCACCAGGTGCGCGACGTCGGCGATGGGCAGGAGCGTTATCTGCGCGCCGTCGAAGGCGCAGCCGCCGGCGGTTGCGCCGGGCTTAGGAGCGCTGCAGCCGGATTTTTGCTTCTGGTTGTGCTCGCAGGCGGGTTCGTCCAGCAGCGCCAGAATTTCCTTTCCCTTCATAGTGACCTCGTTGACGGTGGGAGACCGGAGAGGTGATGCAATTCGCGCTCCAGGGAGAGGGAGATTGATTTTTAAGGGAAAAGGGTTGTGGGTTTTGCGACAAAGGCAACAATCAAACAGGGGGAAGGCATGATTTATCGCGCTGATAACTGGATTTACCGCGACAGTATTGCCGCATATTGGCGAATGACGGGAAGGGTCGATAAGGTGGAATATTCCGTTCACCGACCTTCCTCACTATTTCATTGCGCCCTCTGCGGGTGAACGGCATGGGGGGCGTTTCGCCCGCCCCCCATGACCCCCAGCATGGCGCTGAAAATTGCCGCTGCGCGGTCCGCTCCACTCCGGCTTCATCTGGCGGAACGGGCGGACTCGACATCCTTGTCTCGACCGCCCTCTGGCCGCCGTCCTGGCGGCCAGTCCTGGATGCGCGCCTGCGTTCTCGCCAATTTTCCTGATGCGCCCAACCCCCGGCTGTTACTTTTGTCCCTGTCCTGCGGCGCTTGCCTTGCTGAAAGAATGTTCCCTGCGGGGGCAAAAAAAGGCCCGCGGGGTCGGCGGGCAACAAGCAAAACGCAACGATTAAAAAACACGTTCCTCCAGAGGGTTATCCCGATTGAGGCGCTTCGCCAGCCACGGCGGCAGCCGACCGGCCAGCATCGCGCTTACCGCGTCGCACTGAGCCTGAATCGTCGTGCCCGGCGGCGCTTTCATTGGATGGATCTGATGGCGGATCAACCTCGCGGCGGCAGGCCCGCCAATCTCCTGACAAAACAGCAGATGGCAATCCTCCAGCAGCCTGGCGCGCATCTCGCTGGCGTCCGACGCCGCAGAAGAAGACGCATAGCGGCGCAGATCCGCCAGCCAGCCTCCCTGGTCATCGAAGGCATAGATAAAAAACAGCCGGTTCTGGCCAAAATGACCATTGATGGCCAGGCCATCCTGCGAGCAAAAAGCGACCCGCAGCTGCGGCGTTCGCTGAGGGGGGCGGGCGATGCGCAAATGGCCGGGCAGCACCCCCTGCAGGCAGGCGATGACCCGCGCCCAGCGGGCCGGGGACATCACCGCCGTCGCCGAAGGAAAGCTGGCGGCCAGCTGAGGCTGCGTCAGGGTGGTTAACCGTGCCGGGGTCAACGTTTCGCCGCACTCCTGCGCCAGCCAGTCGACGACTTGCACCGGCTGCAGCTCCGGCAGCGTCTGGAACAGCGCCAGCAGACGCCAGAAAAGGGTATCGTTGTCGGACATTTCCAGCTCCTTATAGCAGCGTGCTGCGGGTGGCGCGCAGGCTTATCGGGAAGACGGGTCGCCCCGGCTGCGGATTGACGTAGTAGCGACGTCCCCCCTCGAGGGCAATCGCGCCGCCCCAGCGGTCCGTCTCGTCATGTTCGACCTGGAGCACCCGGGCCTCCAGATCCTGTTTGGCGATATAGGCATACAACGCCTCGCCGCGCTCACGGAAAATCACGATGGGCATACTCCCTCCTGGCCCCGCCTGCGGCGGGGCGCCTGATGGTTAACGAACGAGGTCGAAGCTGTAATCGGTTTTGCCCAACTGGCTGGTGTCGTGGTCCAGTTTTTCCAGCACGGCGTTCACCAGCGTCGTGACGATGTTCATTGCGCCTTCATAGCCCCAGGTGGTCTGGCGGTGCAGATGATGGCGATCGAACAGCGGAAAGCCCAGACGGATCAGCGGCACTTCGAAGGCTTTGCCCTTCGCCAGGGTATCGCGCTGGATAAACTTGCCGTAGGAGTTACCGATCATAAAGTCCGGCTGACGGGTGAACATCAGCGACCGGAAGTGCCACAGGTCGCAGTTGATGAACACTTCGCTTTCCTGACCGTACGGCGAGGCATCGAGCATTTTCTTCATCGCTTTTTGCCAGCGTTTATTGGCGTTATGGCTGAGGATCACCGTCGGCTCGCAGCCCAGCTCCAGCAGGAAGCGCGTCAGCCCCATCACGAAATCCGGATCGCCGTAGAGGCCGAATTTTTTGCCATGCAGCCAGGTGTGGGAATCCAGCATCATGTCGACCAGCCGGCCGCGCTCCAGGGTCAGAGCGTCGGCGATCGGTTTGCCGGTCAGCTGACTGACGGTCATCAGCAGCGCGTCGGTGGCGGCCAGGCCCAGCGGAACGGCCACCTCGGTGGCGGGCTGGTTCCACATCTCCTGAACCACCTTTTTGCTTTTCACCAGCTGCCACGGCTGCAGCAGCAGGGTGTCAATGGCGTCCGGCGCGGTTTTGATCTCCTGCTGGCTGGTGCCGCCGGCGTACATCCGGTAATGGCCGTCGGCGGGGGTGTCGAGCACCTCTGATGGGTCGGAGAGCAGGCTGCACGGGACATCCATCTGCGCCATCATCCGCTTCAGCACGCGGAAGTTGCCGAGATAGGTCTCAAATCCGGTCACCAGATTGAGCTTTTGCTGTTTGCCCGGCTGCCCGGCGTAGTCAGCGGTAAAGGTCTTCGCGAACCCTTCGAACATATTGTCCCAGCCGGTGACATGGCTGCCGATAAAGCTGGGGGTATGGGCGTAAGGAATGGCGATGCTGTCGTCAACAAATCCCTCTTTTTTGGCGTTGGCGATAAACGCCTGCAGATCGTCGCCGATCACCTCGGCCATACAGGTGGTGGAGACGGCGATAATCTCGGGTTTATACAGCGCGCTGGCATTCTGCAGGCCCAGATTCATGTTGTTGTTGCCGCCGAACACCGCCGCGTCCTCGGTCATGGAGTCGGAGACGCAGGCGACCGGCTCTTTAAAATGGCGGTTAAAGTAGGTGCGAAAATAGGCGACGCAGCCCTGGGAGCCGTGCACGTAGGGCAGGGTGCCGGCGAACCCCAGCGCGCAGAGTACGGCGCCGAGCGGCTGGCAGGCTTTGGCCGGGTCGACGGTCAGCGCCTCGCGCTGGAAGTTCAGCGCTTCATACTCGGCGGTGGTGGTCCAGGCAAAAACCTCCTGCACACGCTGCGCGTCGTGCGCCTCTTCAAGGGTCTTTTTATTCTGGAACAGGGTCTGGTATTCATCCTGTTCAAACAGCGGATAACAGCTGTGAATTTTATCGATCGTTTGGCTCATGGTGTTCTCCTCCCGCGCCACAAATCGGTGGACTGACGGGACAGTGAAGGGGCAATCACGCAGACTTCAGCCACGGGGCAGTCAGTTCGTTCCACGCCGGATTGTTCAGGGTCATATCCATATCGCGGGCAAAGATGGCGAAGCCGTCATAGCCGTGATAGGGGCCGGAATAGTCCCAGGAGTGCATCTGGCGGAACGGCACCCCCATTTTCTGGAAGATATATTTCTCTTTGATCCCGGAGCCGATGAGGTCAGGTTTCAGCGCTTTGACGAAGGCCTCCAGCTCATAGCTGCTGGCATCGTCAAACAGCAGGGTGCCCTCTTTCAGGTCCGGCAGGGTGCGGTCGTAATCATCGTTATGGGCAAACTCGTAGCCGGCGGCGATGATCTCCATCCCGAGATCCTCATAGGCGCCGATGACGTGGCGCGGTCGCAGCCCCCCCATGTACAGCAGCACTTTGCGCCCCTCCAGCCGCGGGCGATATTTGGCGATGATGGCCGCCATCTGCCCCTCATATTTGGCGATCACCGCTTCCGCATTGGCGCGAATGGTGTCATCAAATTGATCGGCGATCTTGCGCAGCGATTCGGCGATTTTGGTCGGGCCGAAGAAGTTATATTCCATCCACGGGATCTGATGTTTCTCCTCCATATGGCGGGCGATATAGTTCATCGAACGGTAGCAGTGGACGAGGTTAAGCTTAACGAATGGGGTGTTCTCCATCTCCACCAGGGTGCCGTCGCCGGACCACTGCGCCACTACGCGCAGCCCCATCTCTTCCAGCAGAATGCGCGAGGCCCAGGCGTCGCCGCCGATGTTGTAATCGCCAATGATGGCAACATCATACGGGGTGCTGGCAAACGGCTGCCCTTCGCGATTGTTCAGCACCCAGTCGCGCACCACGTCGTTGGCGATATGGTGGCCCAGCGATTGCGATACGCCGCGAAAGCCTTCGCAGCGCACCGGGATCACCGGTTTATCCAGCGCCTTGCTGCTGGCGTTGGCCACGGCGCTGATGTCATCGCCGATCAGGCCCACCGGGCACTCCGACTGGATGGTGATCCCTTTGGTCAGCGGGAACAGCAGCTCCATCTCTTCGATCAGTTTGGTCAGCTTTTTATCGCCGCCGAAAACAATATCGCGCTCCTGAAAATCAGAGGTGAAGTTCAGGGTGCCGAAGCTGTCGACACCGCTGACGCCGGTATAGTAGTTGCGCCGTCCGGCGCGCGAATACTGGCCGCAGCCGATGGGGCCGTGCGAGATATGGGCCATGTCTTTGATTGGCCCAAACACCACCCCTTTCGAGCCCGCATAGGCGCAGCCACGCACGGTCATCACCCCGGGCTGCGATTTACGGTTCGAGATAATGCACTTGCCGACGCTCTCCATCTGCGGATCGCTGATCATCATGTGCTTTCTGCGCTCTTTGCGCGCGGTTTCGGGAAACACCTCCAGGACTTCCTGGATGAGCGCAAGGTTACGTTCGCCTGTTGCGTTGGTCATGGTGAGGATCCTGTGCTCAGGCCGCGTTTTCTTCAGCGGCGGTTTTACCAATGATGCTGGTGTCTTCTTCTTCCATGATGCCGAACTCCATCAGCAGCGATTCCAGCTCGTCCATGGTGCACGGCGTCGGCACCACTTTTTTGGTGTTATTGACGATCTTCTGCGCCAGTTGACGATATTCGTTGGCCTGCTGACAGGTCGGGTCGTACTCGATCACCGTCATCCGGCGGATCTCCGCGCGCTGCACAATGTTGTCGCGGGGAACGAAGTGGATCATCTGCGTGCCAAGCTTCTCCGCCAGGGCGATGATCAGTTCGTCTTCCCGGTCGGTTTTGCGCGAGTTACAGATCAGGCCGCCGAGGCGCACCTTGCCGGATTTGGCGTACTTCACGATCCCTTTGGAGATATTGTTGGCGGCATACATCGCCATCATCTCGCCGGAGCAGACGATGTAGATCTCCTGGGCTTTGTTTTCGCGGATCGGCATGGCGAAGCCGCCGCAGACCACGTCGCCGAGGACGTCATAGAAGACGAAATCCAAATCTTCTTCATAGGCGCCTTCTTCCTCGAGGAAGTTGATGGCGGTGATCACCCCGCGTCCGGCACAGCCGACGCCTGGCTCCGGGCCGCCGGATTCGGCGCAACGGACATCGCCATAGCCGATTTGCAGCACGTCTTCGAGCTCCAGATCCTCGACCGAGCCCACTTCCGCCGCCATCTCCATGATGGTGTTCTGGGCTTTAGCGTGGAGGATCAGACGGGTGGAGTCCGCTTTCGGATCACAGCCGACGATCATCACTTTCTTACCCATCTCGGCGAGGGCCGCGACGAGATTCTGGGTGGTGGTGGATTTACCGATACCGCCTTTACCGTAGATAGCGCATTGACGCATGGTCATGGTGACTTCTCCTGTTGTTGAGTGTTTGCCAGCAGAGAAGTGCAGGGAACGTACCAGCTGCGAATTTTTGCTCAGTTATTTGATCAATAAGTGTTTTTTGTAAAACGGCCGCGCCGGGAGGCTGAGCAAACGGCACAATAACGCTACCAAATGTGCGAAACAGAACAATTTCCCGCCACGGGCCCGGCGCGGCGCTTTGTCACCTGTTCAACAGCTTGTCGCGCACAGTGTCTTATTCCCCGCAATCCCGCCGGACGGGCCTGTGCGTTTCTTCCCTTAACCTGTTGAATTGATGAGTGACAGGCGGCAATTCGCGAGCTGGCACAGGCTGTGCTTGGAGAGGTGACAGGGTTTGCCGCGGGCTGCCGCGGTAAAGAGAACGCTCACCTTTGAGGATTGAACGATGTCCGGAAACATGAAAACAATGGATGGCAACACGGCGGCGGCCTGGATCTCCTACGCCTTTACCGACGTGGCGGCCATCTACCCCATCACCCCCTCCACGCCGATGGCGGAAAATGTCGATGAATGGGCCGCTAAGGGGAAAAAGAATCTGTTTGGCCAGCCGGTGCGCCTGATGGAGATGCAATCCGAAGCCGGTGCCGCCGGGGCGGTGCACGGCGCGCTGCAGGCGGGAGCGCTCACCACCACCTACACCGCGTCGCAGGGGCTGCTGCTGATGATCCCCAATTTGTACAAAATTGCCGGTGAACTGCTGCCGGGCGTTTTTCACGTCAGCGCGCGGGCGCTGGCGACCAATTCGCTGAATATTTTTGGCGACCATCAGGACGTGATGGCGGTACGCCAGACCGGCTGCGCCATGCTGGTGGAGAATAACGTTCAGCAGGTGATGGACCTGTCGGCGGTGGCGCACCTGGCGGCGATCGCCGGGCGGATCCCGTTTATCAACTTCTTCGACGGCTTTCGCACCTCGCACGAAATACAGAAAATTGAGGTGCTGGCGTATGAGCAACTGGCGACGCTGCTGGACCGGCCGGCGCTGGAGCGCTTTCGTCGGCAGGCGCTGCACCCGGATCATCCGGTGATCCGCGGCACCGCGCAAAATCCGGATATCTACTTCCAGGAGCGGGAGGCGGGTAACCGCTTCTACCTCGCACTGCCCGATCTGGTGGAAAGCTATATGGCGAAGATCACCGCGCTGACCGGGCGGGAATATCACCTGTTTAATTACCACGGCGCGCCGGATGCCGAGCGGGTGATTATCGCCATGGGCTCAGTGTGCGACACCGTCCAGGAGGTGGTGGAGACGCTGAATGCGGCGGGGGAGAAGGTGGGGCTGCTCAGCGTCCATCTCTATCGGCCGTTCTCGCTGGCGCACTTTTTCGCGCAACTGCCCGCCAGCGTGCAGCGTATTGCCGTCCTTGACCGCACCAAAGAGCCGGGGGCGCAGGCGGAACCGCTGTGCCTCGACGTCAAGAACGCCTTCTATCAACGCGACGATGCGCCGCTGATCGTCGGCGGCCGCTACGCGCTCGGCGGTAAGGACGTGCTGCCCAACGATATCGCCGCGGTGTTTGACAACCTCAGGCAGCCGCAGCCGAAGGACGGCTTTACCCTGGGTATTGTCGATGATGTCACTTTTACCTCGCTGCCCGCCCGGCAGGAACCGCTGGCGGTCTCCCATGCCGGGATCACCGCCTGTAAATTCTGGGGGATGGGCTCGGACGGCACCGTCGGGGCGAACAAAAGCGCCATCAAGATCATCGGCGATAACACGCCACTCTACGCCCAGGCCTACTTTTCCTACGACTCGAAAAAGTCCGGGGGGATCACCGTTTCGCACCTGCGCTTTGGCGACCGGCCGATCACCTCGCCCTACCTGATCCACCGGGCCGATTTTATCGCCTGCTCTCAGCAATCCTATGTCGACCGCTACGACCTGCTGGAGGGGCTGAAGCCGGGAGGCACCTTTCTGCTCAACTGCAGCTGGTCCGAGGCAGAGCTGGAGCAGCACCTGCCGGTCAGCGTCCGGCGCTATCTGGCGCAGGAAAAGATCGACTTTTATACCCTTAATGCGGTGGACATTGCCCGCGAGCTGGGCCTCGGCGGGCGCTTTAACATGCTGATGCAGGCGGCGTTCTTTAAGCTGACGGCGATTATCGATCCGCAAACGGCGGCAGACTATCTCAAGCAGGCGGTGGAGAAAAGCTATGGCAGCAAAGGGGCGAGCGTCATTGAGATGAACCAGCGGGCTATCGAGCTGGGGATGGCGGCGCTGCACCGGGTGACGGTACCCGCCCACTGGGCGACCCTCGAGGCGCCGGCACCGCAGGCGAGCGCCCTGATGCCGGACTTCATCCGCGATATCCTGCAGCCCATGAACCGCCAGCGTGGCGACCTGTTGCCGGTGAGCGCCTTCGCCGGGATGGAAGATGGCACCTTTCCCTCCGGCACCGCCGCCTGGGAGAAGCGCGGCATCGCGCTGGAGGTGCCGGTCTGGCAGCCTGACGGCTGTACCCAGTGTAACCAGTGCGCCTTTGTCTGCCCGCATGCGGCGATCCGCCCGGCGTTACTGAGCGCTGAAGAGCAGGACACGGCTCCCGCCGGGCTGCTGAGTAAACCCGCCCAGGGGGCCAAAGACTATCACTATCATCTGGCCATCTCGCCGCTGGACTGCTCCGGCTGCGGCAACTGCGTGGAGAGCTGCCCGTCGCGCGGCAAGGCGCTGCAGATGGTCTCCCTCGACAGCCAGCGTGCGATGGCTCCGGTCTGGGATTACGCCCTGGGACTGGCGCCAAAAGATAACCCGTTTCGCAAAACGACGGTCAAAGGCAGTCAGTTCGAAACGCCGCTGCTGGAGTTTTCCGGCGCCTGCGCGGGTTGCGGAGAAACGCCCTATGCCCGGCTTATCACCCAGCTGTTTGGCGACCGGATGCTGATCGCCAACGCCACCGGCTGCTCTTCGATCTGGGGCGCCAGCGCGCCTTCGATGCCCTATACCACCAACCATCGCGGCCACGGGCCGGCCTGGGCAAACTCGCTGTTTGAGGATAACGCCGAGTTCGGTCTCGGCATGATGCTTGGCGGCCAGGCGATCCGCCAACAGATCGCCGAGGAGCTGACCGCCGCGCTGGCGCTGCCAGTCAGCGACGCGCTTCACGCCGCGATGCGGCAGTGGCTGGCGCAGCAGGATGAGGGGGAGGGGACCCGCGAGCGCGCGGACCGCCTCAGTGCGTTGCTGGCGGCGGAAAAAGAGGGCGTCCCGCTGCTGGAGCAGCTCTGGCAGAACCGCGACTATTTCGTCCGGCGTTCGCAGTGGATCTTCGGCGGCGACGGCTGGGCCTACGATATCGGCTTTGGCGGCCTCGATCATGTGCTGGCCAGTGGGGAAGACGTCAATATTCTGGTGTTTGATACCGAGGTCTACTCCAACACCGGCGGCCAGTCGTCCAAATCGACCCCGGTGGCGGCGATCGCCAAATTTGCCGCTCAGGGGAAACGCACGCGTAAAAAAGATCTCGGCATGATGGCGATGAGCTACGGCAATGTTTACGTCGCCCAGATCGCCATGGGCGCCGATAAAGATCAGACCCTGCGGGCCATCGCCGAGGCCGAGGCCTGGCCGGGACCGTCGCTGGTGATCGCCTATGCCGCCTGTATCAACCACGGTCTGAAAGCCGGGATGCGCTGCAGTCAGCGCGAGGCGAAGCGGGCGGTGGAGGCGGGATATTGGCACCTGTGGCGCTATCATCCGCAGCGGGAAGCCGAGGGCAAAACGCCGTTTATACTGGACTCCGAAGAGCCGGAAGAGAGTTTCCGCGACTTTTTGCTCGGCGAGGTGCGCTATGCCGCGCTGCATAAAACCACGCCGGATCTGGCGGACGCGCTGTTCCGGCAAACGGAGGACGATGCCCGGGCCCGTTTCAGGCAGTATCAGCGGCTGGCGGGAGAGGAGTAGGCTGTCGGTTAGCGATTCACGGCTGCTGCATCACGTTCAGCAGCGTATCCAGCAGGCCGGGAAAACGGGCGTCCAGATCTTCCCGGCGCAGCGAAATCATGTTCTCCCGTCCCTGAGGCCGTTGCCAGATCACACCGCTGTCGCGCAGGACGCGCCAGTGGTGGGTCATGGTGGACTTGGCCACCTCTTCCTGGCGCAGAGCGTTGCAGCTCAGCTCGCTGCCGTCGGCCAGCGTGCGGATGATCTCCAGTCGCAGTGGGTTACCGAGCGCGGAAAGGACATTTTCCAGGCGAATTTGTTCTCGTTCGGGGTGATTGGCGATCATAATAATCCTGTGTCGGCGGTGGCGCGGCGCATGGCAGCCGCAGCCCATATCGGCGGCTGGCGGCTACTATACCCAAACTCCGGTTCTGATGCCACGCGCGCCGCCGCAACCTGACCAATCGTAATAATAGCAAAAATAGTTCGAATATACTCGTACAGTTGTACTATGATAGGCGGCAGTTAAATGAACTGCGGATCATTCCGACCGCAGACTGACAGTCAAAACGACTAAGGACGCATCATGCCCCGACCCATCCCCCTCGAACGTTATCGCAACATCGGTATCTCCGCGCATATCGATGCCGGTAAAACCACCACCACCGAGCGCATCCTGTTTTATACCGGGATGAGCCATAAGCTTGGTGAAGTACACGATGGCGCGGCAACCACCGACTGGATGGCCCAGGAGCAGGAGCGCGGGATCACCATTACCTCGGCGGCGGTGAGCTGCTTCTGGCCGGGTATGGACCGCAGCTTCGAGCCGCACCGGATCAATATCATCGACACCCCGGGGCACGTGGATTTCACCATTGAGGTGGAACGTTCCATGCGCGTGCTCGACGGCGCGGTGATGGTGTATGACTCCGTCGGTGGGGTGCAGCCCCAGTCGGAAACCGTCTGGCGCCAGGCAAATAAATACCACGTTCCGCGGCTGGCCTTCGTCAACAAGATGGACCGCCCCGGCGCGGACTTCTTCCGCGTGGTGCAGATGATGATCGACCGCCTGAAGGCCAACCCGGTGCCGATTGTGATCCCCATTGGCGCCGAAGAGCATTTCACCGGCGTTGTCGATCTGGTGAAAATGCGCGCCATCCTGTGGGATGACGCCACCCAGGGCATGACCTTCAGCTATGGGCCTGTCCCTGACGATCTGCTGGCGACGGCACAGCAGTGGCGGGAGAAAATGGTCTCGGCGGCGGCGGAAGCCAGCGACGCGCTGATGGATAAATACCTGGAAACCGGCGAGCTGGACGAGGCGGAGATCGTTGCCGGTCTGCGCCAGCGCACGGTGAAGGGGGAAATCCAGGCGGTGCTCTGCGGGAGCGCCTTTAAAAACAAAGGCGTGCAGCGCATGCTCGATGCGGTGGTGGAGCTGATGCCGTCGCCGCTGGATATTCCGGCGATACAGGGCGTTGATGAGAAAGGCCAGCCGGCGGAACGCCATCCGAGCGACGATGAGCCGCTGTCGGCGCTGGCGTTTAAACTGATGACCGACCCCTACGTCGGCCAGCTGACCTTTATCCGCGTCTACTCCGGGACGCTGAAGAAAGGAGATGCGGTGTGGAACCCGGTGAAGGGCAAGAAAGAGCGCATCGGGCGTATCGTGCTGATGCAGGCCAACGACCGCCACGAAGTTGACGAACTGCACGCCGGGGATATCGCGGCCTGCGTCGGTCTGAAGGATGTGACCACCGGTGATACGCTGTGCGATCCGGATGCGATCATTACCCTCGAACGGATGGAGTTTCCGGAGCCGGTGATTTCGCTGGCCATTGAGCCGAAGACCAAAGCGGATCAGGAGAAAATGGGCATCGCGCTGCAGCGGCTGGCGGCGGAAGATCCGTCGTTCCGTCTACATACCGATGAAGAGTCCGGCCAGACGATTATCTCCGGCATGGGCGAGCTGCATCTGGAGATCATTGTCGACCGGATGAAGCGCGAGTTTGGCGTCGAGGCCAACATTGGTCGTCCGCAGGTCACCTACCGCGAAACCCTGCGCAAGAAAGTGACGGACGTGGAAGGCAAATTTGTGCGCCAGTCCGGCGGCAAAGGGCAGTACGGGCACGTCGTGCTGACCCTGGAGCCGCTGGAGCCGGGCAGCGGTTTCGTCTTCGAGGACGCCACCAAAGGCGGCGTGGTGCCACGCGAGTACATCCCTTCCGTGGAGAAAGGGCTGCGCGAAGCGATGGGCACCGGCGTGCTGGCGGGTTATCCGGTGGTTGACGTGAAAGCGACCCTGACCTTCGGGTCGTACCACGACGTGGACTCCTCGGAGATGGCGTTCCGCATGGCGGCGATCTTTGGCTTCCGGGAAGGCGCGCGCAAAGCGGATCCGGTGATCCTTGAGCCGGTGATGCACGTCGAGGTGGAGACGCCGGAAGAGTACGCCGGGAACATTATGGGCGATCTCTCTTCCCGTCGCGGGATGGTGCAGGGGATGGAAGAGCGCTTCGGCAGCCAGATCATCCGCGCCGACGTGCCGCTGGCGGAGATGTTTGGTTATTCCACCACGCTGCGCTCGATGTCTCAGGGACGGGCAACCTACAGCATGGAGTTCCACCATTACGCGGAAGCGCCGCGTAATGTGGCGGATGAAATCATCGCCAGCCGCGCGAAAAGCTAAGCAACGTTCCCGGGGGCGACGCGAGGCGTCTTACCCGGGCTACGAGTCCAGCCATCGTTTGTAGCCCGGGTAAGGCGTTAGCCGCAACCCGGGAATGTCAGCCAATCAGACAATATCCTGTGCGTATTGCCACAGCGCCTTCAGCTGCGCCAGCTTCTCTTTATCATCCGCATACTGCTGATACAGCATCTGCAGCTCATCGGCATAGGCCTGCAAAAACTCTGGCGTAAACACCTGACGACGGTGCTCTAACCAGCGCTGCTGCTCATGTTCATCGAGCGTGCCGGGGAAGTTGCGCGCCCGATAGTTAAACAGCAGGCGTTCGATACGCTTATCGGCGAAGGTAATATCCAGCGCCGGCAGATTGCGCGGTTCGGTTTCCAGCACGATTTTCATCGCCGCGCGGTCGGCATCGCTAAAGAACCCATTGTAAAGCTGGGCGTCGACGTTTTCGGACGGCACGAACGGCTCGGCTTCGGCATAGACCGCCACCACTTTCTCGCGCACCTGCGGATTCGCCCGCAGCAGCTGGGCATTCTCCAGACAGCGCTGAATGGAGATCCCCAGCCGGTCGGCATCCTGCGGGCGCAGGGTATTGGCCTGAGCCAGCACCGGACATTTATTGAGATGCACCAGCTTGATCGGCGCCGCCGGCAGATCGCCAAGCTCGGCGCGCGGGGTGTAAAGCCGCTCGCGCAAGGCATCGGCATCGAGCTCCAGCAGCGGCGCCATATCGCCCGCCAGATCGACCATAATCACCGCATTGCGGTTTTCCGGATGCCAGGCCAGGGGCGCCACCAGGCTGGTGTTGCCGCGCGCGGCGCCAAACATGCCGGAGACATGCACCAGCGGTTTCATCTGCGGCACGTCGATGAGCGTCGCCAGCTTGCGCTTATTGCGGTGGCTGTAGAGATAATCAAACAGCCGCGGCTGCCGGGTTTTCACCAGCTTCGCCATGGCGATGGTGGCGTACACATCGGCCATCGCGTCATGGGCGTTCTGGTGTTCAATACCGTTGGCGACGGTCAGATGTTCAAGCCGGAAACTGGGCAAACCCTCGTCATTCTCCGGCCAGGTGATCCCTTCCGGACGCAGGGCATAGCAGGCGCGCATCACGTCGAGCAGATCCCAGCGCGAGTTATCGTGCTGCCAGCTCCAGGCATAAGGGTCATAGAAGTTGCGATAGAAGATATTCCGCGTCACTTCGTCATCAAAGCGCACGTTGTTATAGCCGACGATACAGGTTTGCGGCACCGTGAACAGATTGTGGATGCGGCGGGCAAATGTGGCCTCGTTATCCCCTTTGGCCAGCGCTTCCTGCGGGGTGATCCCGGTGATCATCACCGCCTGCGGCTGCGGCAGATAATCGTCAGCGGGCTTGCAGTAAAACACCTCGGGCTCGCCGATCACGTTCAGCTCCGCGTCGGTGCGGATGGCGGCGAACTGCGCCGGCCGGTCGAGGGAAGGGCTGGTGCCGAAGGTTTCATAATCGTGGAATAAAAATCCGGGCTGGTTGACGCTATCTTGCATAGTCTGTTCATTATCCGTGGTGGCGTGCGACCGGTATGGTAAACGATTTGCCCGGTCATCAGAAGGGTAACGGCAAGCAACTTCCTCTGCTGTGTCATATTTTCTTGCAATTAAACCCTGATATGAAACGCGAAGTTCCGTAAAAAGGACGGCGGATCTGTAAATCTAGAGGATATGCCGTTGAAAGGCCGTTTGTTTATTGCTGTATCTTTGCTCGCTTCGAGCGTTTCCTGCGCATTTGCCGTCGACTTCCCTGCTACGGTCGCGCCACCGGCTATTCAGGCTGGCTCCTGGGTGCTGATGGATTACACCACCGGTCAGGTCCTGACCGCGGGTAACGAACATCAGCAGCGCAATCCTGCCAGTCTGACCAAACTGATGACCGGCTACGTGGTCGATCGCGCCATCGACAGCCATCGTATCACCTTTGACGACATCGTCACCGTGGGTAAAGACGCCTGGGCGAAGGGCAACCCGGTGTTCGACGGGTCATCCCTGATGTTCTTAAAACCAGGGGATCGGGTCAGCGTCCGCGACCTCAGCCGTGGGCTGATTGTCGACTCCGGTAACGACGCCTGCGTCGCGCTGGCCGACTATGTCGCCGGCGGCCAGCCGCAGTTTGTCGCCCTGATGAATCAGTATGTCGAAAAACTGCACCTGCGGGACACCCATTTCGAAACCGTCCACGGCCTCGACGCCCCGGGCCAGCACAGTTCGGCCTATGACCTCGCGGTGCTGTCGCGGGCGATTATTCATGGCGAACCTGACGTCTACCACATGTACAGCCAGAAAAGCCTGACGTGGAACGGGATCACCCAGCAAAACCGTAACGGTCTGCTGTGGGATAAAACCATGAACGTCGATGGCCTGAAAACGGGCCACACCTCGGGCGCCGGGTTCAACCTGATCGCCTCGGCGGTGGATGGCCAGCGCCGGCTGATCGCCGTGGTGATGGGGGCGGACAGTCCGAAAGGCCGCGAGCAGCAGGCCGCGAAACTACTGCACTGGGGGCAGCAGAACTTCGACACCGTGCAGGTGCTGCAGAAAGGCCAGAAGGTCGGCACCGAACGCATCTGGTACGGCGATAAAGAGCAGATTAAGCTCGGCACCGATCAGGATTTCTGGTTAGCGCTGCCGAAGGCGGAAGTGTCGCGGATTAAAGCGAAATATGTGCTGGATAAGAAGGATCTGGAGGCGCCGATCGCCGCCAACCAGCGGGTCGGCGAGATTTCGCTGTATGACGGCGACAAGGTGGTGGGGCACTATCCGCTGGTCACCCTCGAAAGCATCAATAAAGGCGGGGTGTTCTCGCGAATGAGCGATTACCTGCACCACGAGCTGTAACCATGATAACCGCCTCTTTGCAGGCGGTTTTTTTTCGTCTGTCGCTCCTGCTGGCGGGGCGCCTGTTTTTTCAGCAGTGTGATGGCGACTCTGTGAATTCGCGCACATACTGAGGGGGGATCTCCTGTTAAATTAACTGTATATTCATACAGTCATTTATCCCCAAAGGAGGCAAGATGAACTACAGTATCACCACCCTCGGCAAGAAAACCATTGCCGGTTTCCATCTGGTCGGGCCCTGGGATCAAACGGTCAAGCAGGGGTTTGCGCAACTGATGATGTGGGTTGAGAACCATCAGGTGCCCGCCCGTGAATGGCTTGCCGTCTACTACGATAACCCGGAGGAAGTGCCGGCGGAAAAACTGCGCTGCGCTACCGTGGTCGCCGTTGACGAGGATTACGTCATTCCCGCCAACAGCGAAGGGGTGATACTGGCGGCGATTGCCGGCGGGGATTACGCCTGCGCCCGCGCGCGGGTGGTGGATTACGATTTTGCCACCCCGTGGATGCAGTTTTTCGACAGCCTGCTGCAGAGCACAACGTATCGCGTGGCCCCCAGGCCCTGTTTTGAGATCTATCTCAACGACGGCAACCACGACGGCTACTGGGATATCGACATGTATGTCCCCGTTGAGCGCGTCGCGTCGTAGCGGTTTACCCCTGTTCCGGACAAGGATTTTTACATTCCCGGCACGCTCCGGGCGAAAAAGCAGTTACAATTGGCCTTTTCGTTTTGCCGGAGAGGGTTGTGCGCGCTGATAAATCACTCAAGCCATTTGAGATCCGCTTGTATCGCCATTATCGGGTGGTGCATGGCGTGCGGATTGCGCTGGCCTTTGTGCTCACTTTTTTGCTGGTGCGGCTGCTGAACGTGCCTGAGGGGACCTGGCCTCTCATCACCCTGGTGGTGGTGATGGGGCCGATCTCCTTCTGGGGCAACGTCGTGCCGCGGGCGTTTCAGCGCATCGGCGGCACGATCCTCGGCTCGGCGCTGGGGCTGGTGGCGCTGAAGCTTGAGCTCATCTCCCTGCCGCTGATGGTCCTCTGGTGCGCGGCGGCAATGTTCCTCTGCGGCTGGCTGGCGCTGGGCAAGAAACCCTATCAGGCACTGCTGATCGGCATTACCCTGTCGGTGGTGGTCGGGGCGCCGCCCGGCGATATGCATACCGCGCTGTGGCGAAGCGGCGACGTGATCTTCGGCTCGCTGCTGGCGATGCTGTTTACCGGTATCTGGCCGCAGCGGGCGTTCATCCACTGGCGCATCCAGATGGCCAGCTATGTCACCAACTTTAACCGCCTCTACCAGGCCGGCTTCTCGCCAAATCTGGTGGATCGGCCGCGGCTGGAAAAGCATCTCCAGCAGGCGCTGAACGACGTCGTCAAAATGCGCGGGCTGATCACCCCCGCCAGCAAAGAGACGCACATCCAGAAGGCGATCTTCGAGGCTATCCAGACCGTCAGCCGCAACCTCGTCTGCATGCTGGAGCTGCAGATCAACGCCTGGTGGGCCACCCGTCCGGGTCATTTTGTGATGCTCAATGCGCACACCCTGCGGGAGACGCAGCAGATGACCCAGCAGACGCTGTTGGCCATCGCCCACGCCTTGTATGAAGGGAACCCTCAGCCCGTTCGCGCCAACAATGAAAAGCTGAATGAAATTGTCCTCGAACTGCGCCAGCTGATGAAAGAGCAGGGGGACGACAGCCTGGCGGAAACCCCAATTCATGGCTATGTTTGGCTCTCGATTGAACTGGCGCGCCAGCTGGAGCTGCTGTCGCATCTGATCTGCCGCGCGTTGCGCAAATAAGCACCAGATGCACCGGGTAACTGCATGGGTTGTTTCGATTCAGCAGCGTTTAGGGTTATGATAAACGCAAAGGAAAAAACATTGTCATCAGCGACTGCTAGCAGTTATGTTAGCCCTATAACGCAGTCGCTTTACGAATCCGAATCTCAATTATTAGGGGTGTAAAAATGGAAACAACTAAGCCTTCTTTCCAGGACGTACTGGAGTTTGTTCGTCTGTACCGTCGTAAGAACAAACTGCAGCGTGAAATTCAGGACGTTGAGAAAAAGATCCGTGATAACCAGAAGCGTGTTCTGCTGCTGGACAACCTCAGCGACTACATCAAACCGGGCATGAGCGTGGAAGCTATCCAGGGCATCATCGCCAGCATGAAGAGCGATTACGAAGATCGCGTTGATGATTACATCATCAAAAATGCCGAGCTGTCCAAAGAGCGCCGCGACATCTCCAAAAAACTGAAAGTGATGGGCGAAGCCAAAGTCGAAGGCTAATCCCTGCCGGTCCGGCGGCGATCGACGTCGCCGGGCTGTTCTGCTCTACCTCCCCATTCGTCTCTTTTTCTGCAAAACTTTGTCCCGGCAACTGACTCTCCTCACCGACTCTTTGCTATACTGCCCCGCGAAAACGTATTGATATCGGAAAGGTTTCTCTCATCCTGGCCGGGCATCTGACGCAGCGGCGTCAGAGCGATATCTCAACACCTCTCACCTCTCCGACGATCGATTCGCCAGAAGACAAACTCAGGTGCTGACCGGGCGCGACCGAACTCTTCCGCTGCTTTCGCCGACAGGAGTCAACCTCACGTGATTAAGTCATTCTTTGCTGCACTCTCGTTTATCAGCCGCCTGCCGGTCCCGGCGCGGTTATCTCAGGGCCTGGAGATCGAACAGTACCAGCGCAGTATCGTCACCTTTCCGCTGGTCGGTTTACTGCTCGGCGCCATCGCCGGCGCAGTGGCGCTCCTCCTGCAGCCGTGGTGCGGCGTCCCGCTGGCGGCGCTGTTCGGCGTGCTGGCGCTGGCGCTGCTCACCGGCGGATTTCACCTTGACGGGCTGGCTGATACCTGCGACGGCATCTTCTCCGCCCGCACCCGCGATCGGATGCTGGAGATCATGCGCGACAGCCGGCTGGGCACCCACGGCGGGCTGGCGCTGATCTTCGTGCTGGTGGCGAAAGTGCTGGTGGTCGGCGAGCTGCTGCTGCGCGATACCCACCCCATCGCCGCGCTGGCGGCGGCCTGCGCCGTCGGTCGCGGAATGGCGGTGCTGCTGATGTATCGTCATCGCTACGCGCGGGAAAAGGGGCTGGGCAATCTGTTTATTGGCAAAGTTAGCCTGCAGCAGACGCTGGTGACGATGGTGATGGGGGTAGCGCTGGCCACCGTCCTGCTGGGGCTGCAGGGCCTGCGCGCCGCGCTGATCACCCTGGTGCTGATCTGGGGTCTGGGATGGGCGCTGAAGCGAACCCTCGGCGGGCAGACCGGGGATACTCTCGGGGCGGCGATTGAGCTGGGTGAATTACTCTTTTTACTGGCGCTGCTGTAAGGCCTGGCGCCAACGATGAGGAACAGAATGGAAACACTTTCTGCGTTACTGGCTGCCATTCCGCAGCCCGATGTGGCGGGCATGGCGCGCGCTCAGCAGCATATTGATGGCCTGTTAAAGCCGCCCGGTAGCCTTGGCCGTCTGGAGACGCTGGCCGTGCAACTGGCTGGTCTGCCGGGGCTGCAGGGGCAGCTGGCGCTGGCGGAGAAGGCGATAGTGGTCATGTGCGCCGACCACGGCGTCTGGCATGAAGGCGTGACGCCTTCGCCGCAGGTGGTGACGGCCATTCATGCCGGCAATATGGTGCGGGGCAACACCGGCGTCTGCGTGCTGGCGGCGCAGGCCGGGGCCAGGGTGCAGGTGGTGGATGTCGGCATCGATGCCGACCCGCTGCCGGGCCTGATTAACCTCAAGGTGGCCCGCGGTAGCGGGAATATCGCCCGGACGGCGGCGATGAGCCGCCAGCAGGCGGAGACGGTGCTGCTGGCCAGCATGCATCTCACCCGCCAGCTCGCCGCCGACGGGGTGAAAGTTTTTGGCGTCGGCGAACTGGGAATGGCCAATACCACCCCGGCCGCAGCCGTGATCAGTGTCCTGACGGGCAGCGATCCTGACACAGTGGTGGGCTGTGGGGCCAATCTGCCGCTGGCGCAGCGGGGCCATAAGGTGGCGGTGGTGCGCCAGGCGATAGCCCTTAACCAGCCGAACCCGGAGGAGGGGCTGGATGTCCTGGCGAAGGTGGGCGGTTACGATCTGGTGGGCATGACCGGGGTGATCCTCGGGGCGGCCTCCTGTGGCCTGCCGGTGGTGCTGGATGGCTTCCTCTCCTATGCCTCTGCCCTGGCGGCGTGTCGCATGGCCCCGACGGCGCATCCTTATCTTATCCCTTCGCACTTGTCGGCGGAGAAAGGGGCGCAGATCGCCCTGGACGCGCTGGGTCTGCGGCCGTATCTCGATATGGACATGCGCCTGGGAGAGGGCAGCGGCGCCGCGCTGGCGATGCACCTGCTGGATGCCGCCAGCGTGATGTACAACCAGATGGGAACGCTGGCGCAGAGCAACATTGTGCTGCCCGATACCGCGCCGTCGTCCTGATGGTAGAGCGCATCGTCTCCACGATGGGGGGACGATGCGCTGCGTTTACAGCGCCTGCTGCCAGACCGCCTGGGGCAGGAGGTAAACCTGCGCCGGGGCGCGCATGCCGTCGGTGACAATATGGCGGATGCCGCTGGCCATCACCGCCAGGGTGACGTCAAAAGCGTTCAGGCTGTCGCCGAAGCCCGCGGTCAGGTTGAGCATCGAACCATTGGCCAGCAGATAGATGGTTTTGTCGGCCATGCGGTAGGCGTTGATATACGGCATCACCTCTTCCTGAGGGTACTGGCGCAGGTACTCGCCGTCGATCTCTTCCGCCACGTGGCCGACGTTAAGGATAAAGACTCCCGCTTTCGCGCGCTCCAGCGCCTGGCGATTAACCACGTTTTTCCCGCCTGTCGCCGTGGCCACCACGTCCGCCGAGGCGATAGCCTCCTGCAGATCCACCACGTGCCAGCCGTCGTAGGCCGCCTGCAGACGACGGGCAGGATCGATCTCCGCCACCATCACCTGACCGCCAAAGGCTTTTGCCGCCGCCGCGACGCCCTGGCCGACCAGGCCGTAGCCGATCACCAGCACTTTTTTCTCATGCAGGGTGAGATGAGTGGTCTGGAAGAAGGTGTGCCAGGCGGTGAGACCGACCATATGGCGGTTGTGCAGCCCCTCTTTGACCGGCAGATCGTCCCAGTTAAAGATCGGATAGCCTGGCTGAATATCGCCCAGCCGATTGACGCCCGAGCCAGTGGCTTCCAGACCCGCCACGATGTTACCGAACTCGCCGCGCTGGTGGAGCAGGGTGGTGATATCGGCGCCCATCTCGCACAGGTGAGTGGGCTGCCAGGCAATCGCTTTTTCCCATGACTGTTGCCAGTCGGCGTCGCTCATATTGCGCCACGCGCAGGCCTCGGCGCCGCGCTCCACCAGCCAGGCCACCACGTCGTCCTGCACGGTGGTGGGGTTACAGGTGGTTAAAAAGACCTGAGCGCCCTTGTCGAGGATCCCCTGCACCAGCGGGATCATTTTCATGTCGAGGTGCATACAGCAGGCCAGGCGCACGCCGCTGAGGTCGGGCAGGGCGGCGACCTGACGCAGGGTACGCGGCATATTCTGGCTGGCCCATGCCACTTCTTTCGCTAAAGAGATTTTATTATTCACTGGGTTATGACCTTCAGTTCGCAAAAGGGGTATCCCCCTGACAGAAAAGGGATTCTATCAGCCCACGCGAGAATTCACAGCCCTGTGCCCTCTGGACGATATTGCCCACGCTATCCCCCTGTGAAATACATGGTTGTTAATGTAAGGTTAAAAAAAGAAAATAAAATATAAGTAATTCCTATGACCTAAGCGATAAAGCGATGTTGAGTGTCATTTCTGCGGGGCTGTTTTCACGGCTGCGGATTTTCCTTGGGCGCCTGAAGCCGCACGCGCTACCGGTGGCCCGCCGGCATATCGTGCTGGGATCCATTGGCGCCGGCACCGGGCTGGCGGTGACCAGCGTGTTCAGCCACTGGCTGCTCGGCGAAGTCAATTTGTGGTTTATTGCCCCCATGGGCGCGTCGGCGGTGCTGTTATTTGGCGTGCCGAGCAGCCCGCTGGCGCAGCCGTGGTCGATTGTCGGCGGTAATGTGCTGTCGGCGCTGATCGGCGTCACGGTGGGCATGCTGGTTCCCGACCCGGCGCTGGCCTGCGGGCTGGCGGCCGCGCTGGCGATCGCCGGGATGTATTTTCTGCGCTGTCTGCATCCCCCCGGCGGCGCGGTGGCCCTGACGGCGATCCTCGGCGGCGCCGGGGTGCACAGCGAAGGCTATCACTTTGTACTGACGCCGGTGCTGCTCAACTCGCTGATGCTGGCGCTGCTGGCCATCGTGTTTAATAACCTGGTTGGCCGCCGCTATCCGCATCCGCTGGCGGCGGAGGAGGTCAAGCCCCGGGCGGTGCCACTGGGCATCTCGGTCACCCGGGAGGATATTCACGCCGCGCTGCTGGAAGGCCAGTTCCTCGACATTGATGAAGACGATGTCCAGGAACTGCTGGAGAATATCGAGCAGCAGGCGCGCCAGCGCATCGCGACGGCTGCCCGCCGCTAAGGGCGCGCTTCGGGCTGCGGGTTACAGATCGCCGGTAAGATACTGCGCGACCCCGCGGCCAAAGCTCCAGTCACCTTTCTGATTACTGATAATCGACACCATCACATCATCGCCGCTCAGGCCGCAGTGCTCCGCCAGCTCCTCCTGCAACAGGGCGAAGAAGCGTTGCTTCTGCGCCTCGCTGCGCGGGCTGGTATAGACCCGCACCACCACCAGATCCCGCGTGCGGGTCAGTCCGAGGCCGGTATCGTCAATCACCATATGGTGGGCTTTGTTTTCGTGAACAATCTGGTAGCGGTCGCGTTCCGGTACCTCGAAGGCACGCAGCACGGCGCGATGGGCGGCATCCAGCAGGGTTCTGATCTCCTGTTCCGTACGGCCTTCAATCAGGTCAAATGTCAGTAATGGCATGCAGGTGTTCCTTATCGTTAGGGAATAATGACGGGCTGAACAGGATGCTAGCCGATGCCGTCGCGGGCAAAAACCGCTATAGTTGAATACATTGTTTTTACTGGTGAACAATCACATGAGCGAGAGTCGTCCGGAGAGTTACTGGGCCCATCTGTACTGGCTGACGGTGCTGGAAGAGCAAAAAAGCTATACCCGGGCCGCGGAAAAGCTGGGGATCAGCAAGTCGGCTATCAGCCAGAAAATCAGCGAGCTGGAGCGGGTGACCGGCAAAACCCTGGTCCATCGCACTACCCGCAGCGTGAGCCTCAGCGAAGACGGACTGCGGCTGGTGGCGGAGCTCAACGAGCCGTTTGGTCAGTTGCGGGATATTTTCACCGGTGCCTGCGATGAGGGCGGGCCGCTGCGGGGAACGCTGCGCCTGACCGCGCCGGTGGCCTTTTCCCGCCAGCAGCTGGTCCCGGCGATCGCGCCGTTTTTACATCAGCATCCCCAGCTGCATTTGCAGCTTGAGGTGACCGACCGGCTGGTCTCTCTGGCCAGCGAAGGGTTCGATCTTGCCATCCGCCACTGTCGGCGCGAGGCGCTCCCGGACACCCACGTCGCCTGGCCGCTGTGTCACACCGCGACGCTGATCGTCGCGTCCGCCGACTATATTCGCCGCCATGGCCGCCCGGAGACACCCGACGATCTGCGCCACCACCAGTGCCTGACCTATCCCCGTGGGCCACAGCGCCCGCAGTGGACGTTCGCCTCCCGCCAGACGCCCGATGAACGGGTGACCATCAACGTGCAGGGGCCCTTCGCCACGAATAACAGCGAGTCGCTACGCGATGCCGTGCTGGCGGGGCTTGGGGTGGCGCTGCTGCCGGATTTCAGCGCCCGGGAGGCCATCGGGCGCGGGCTGGTGCAGGAGCTGCTCCCGGCGTGGCAGCCGGTGGAGGTGTTTGCCGATAAGCTGTACGTCATCCGGCCCTATACCCCGCGCGTGTCGCGCGCGGTGGAAACCTTCAGCCGCTACCTGAAAGCGACCTTTAGCGAGCCGCGTCCAGCTCCCGCGCCAGCGCCTCGCTAAAGCGGGGAAGCAGATGGCGCTCGCCGGGAAGCCGCTGCGCGAGGGTGACGGTTTTGTCGGCGCAATAGACCCGCTCGCTGCCGAGCTGCGCTTCAAAGGCGTTCGCCGCCTGATGCGCCGCGGTAAGATCGGCGTCAATAAGGATCACCGCATGAGCCAGCACCACGTGGCCGCGGCCTGCCGTCAGCGGCCGCCAGTACTGGGCGGTACCGACAATCTTGCGCGCCGCCTCGCCCTCCCCGCAGGCGAGGTTATACCGGCCATCGCAAAAGGAACCGTTTACCGCCCGGGCGTGGCTGGCAACGCCGAAGCGCGCGAGGGTACGCTGCAGCACCGCGCACAGCGAGTGATAGATGGGTTCGGCGGCCTCGCCGAGCGACTGTTGCACCGGCCAGGCGAGGCTAAGGTTGATAATTCCCGGCCCCTGAGGCACCAGCCCGCCCCCGGAGCGGCGGAGCCATACCGGCCAGCCGCGCGCGGCAAAATGCGCGCTGACCGCCGGCAGATCCGCAAACTGACGATAGCTCCCCGGCACCACAAATCCCTGCGGCGCCTGCCAGAGCTGGGCGACGGCTTCCCCGGCGCAGGCTTTGGCAAACAGCGGCTGTTCCGCCTGGGTGGGGTCCTCGCAAAACTGCAGCGCCAGCGAGGAGGGGGTAAAACGGCGAGGCCAGCAGTCGGCCAGCGATAACAGAGACATGCATTCTCCTTACCGGAGGGCGCGGGTCACGCCCCCCGCAGGTGGGTCAGTGGACGGTCTGTTTTTTCATCAGCAGGGCGGTGAGCGCCGACAGCAGGCATCCCGCGGTCAGATAGAGGGCCACGCTGTACCATGAACCGCCGGAGAAGGTGACCAGCGCCGCGGCGATAAACGGCGTAAAACCGCCGCCGACCACGCTCGCCACCTGGTAGCCGACGCCGGCGCCGCTATAGCGATAGCTGGCGCCGAACAGCTCGGTAAACATCGGCTGCTGGACGCAGACCACCATATCATGGGCGATATTGGCCAGCATCAGGGCGAAGAACAGGATCCAGAAAACAGACTGACTCTCCAGCGCCATAAAGAACGGAAAACCGCTCAGCGTGCCGATCAGCGCGCCGGTGATATAGATCCGTCGGCGACCAAAGCGGTCTGCCAGCCAGGCGAAGCAGGGGATAGTCAGGCAACTGAGTCCGCCCACCAGCAGGCCGATGTTGAGAAACAGCTCGCGCGGCAGGCCGAGGTTTTGCGTGGAATAGTTGAGGGCGAAGGCGGTGACGATATACATCGTCAGCAGTTCGCACAGCCGCAGGGCGATAATCAGTAAAAACGCTCCCGGATGGCGAAGCAGGGCTTCCACCACCGGTAGTCGCTTTTTCTCCGGCTGAAGGTTGGCCTGGCTCTGCTGCGCTTCAAATTCCTGCGATTCCGCCATGCCGTTACGGATCCACAGCGCAATAAGGACCAGCACCACGCTGAACAGGAACGGTAAGCGCCAGCCCCAGCTGAGGAACTGCTCGTCGGTGGTCAGGCTGCTGATCAGCGATACCAGCCCGGTGGAGAGCAGCAGGCCGACGCCGTAGCCTACCTGCACCCCGCTGCTGTAAAAGGCTTTTTTCCCCTGCGGGGCGTTCTCCACCGAGAGCAGCGCCGCGCCGCCCCATTCCCCGCCGACGGCAAACCCCTGAACGGCCCGCAGGAACACCAGCAGCGCCGGCGCCCACCAGCCGATCTGGCTGAACGAGGGGAGCAGGCCGATGCAGGCGGTGGCGATACCCATCATCCAGACGGTCATCATCAGCATCCGTTTACGCCCGAGGCGGTCGCCGAAGTGGCCAAAGATAATCCCGCCGAGCGGGCGAAAGAGAAACCCGACGCCGAAGGTGGCAAAGGCGGCAAGCGTCCCCATCGCCGGGCCGATCTGCGGGAAAAACTCGCGGTTAAACACCAGCGCGGCGGTAATGCCATAGAGAAGAAAATCGTACCAGTCGACCACCGCGCCGGCAAAACTGCCCCATGCCGCCCGCCGGGCGCGAAGCAGTGAATCTGGCGCCTCGGCGGGCTGCACGCTTATTGTTGAATCCATACCCTGTCCTGTCTGTCACATAATTTGTCGTTATTGGAATGAGACGCTTTTACTGTTGCGTCAGCGTTGAGACTACCGCGCAGCGGCCGTGGAGGAAAGTAGTTTGCCTGCTAAGCGGGGAGATGGCGCAAAAAAGAAGCGACGGGAAAGGCGGGCTAAATCACACCCTGTACTAAACAATCTGGCAATTTGCCAGCCAGCTTATACTTTTAATTAAATCAACGGATAACAAAGAGGGACACCTTTTAAGAATTGACGTAAATGGTTTACACTTAACATGTCTCCTTCTCTGGAATGGTGAGTTAAATGCGTCTACTTCTTGCAGTGTTATTTTGTTCTGTCATGTTGCCTTCCGCTTACGCTGAAAAACTGCCTGCGCCGACAGGAAAACCTGTACTGACCATTTCCGGAAAAATCGGGAATACGAACGTCGGTGACAAAGCCGTTTTTGACCTCGCGGCGCTGGAAAAACTGGGGATGAAAACGGTGGAAACCACCACCCCCTGGTACACCGGTAAGGTTCGTTTCGATGGCATTCCCCTTAATAAACTCATGGATTTAGTCGGCGCTAAGGGCAAATCCGCGCGCGTGCTGGCGCTTAACGACTACACCACCATTATCCCGATTGATGATTTTTATAAATTCCCGGTCATTATGGCCTTAAAAATGAACGGCGAATATATGCGCGTTCGTGATAAAGGTCCATTATTTATCGTCTACCCTTACGACAGCAGCACTGAATTACAAAACCAGATCTATTATTCCCGATCGGCCTGGCAAGTTTCTAAGATTATTATAGAGTAAGGGTTGGATCTTGAATCGAATACTCACGGCTATTATTTTGTCGTTATTTATTGTTACCGGATATATTACCTATCTGGTGCATGAGCGACAAAGTGAGTTGCAAAAATTTACCCGCTATACAGACTCCTGGTCAATGTCGCAGATGGTGTCGGAATATATGCGACTGGAGTCTCGTCTGGCGGGAATGGCGATCGGGGCCGAAGGGGCGGACCACGATGAGGTGCGCCTGCGCCTGGAGATCATGATGAGCCAGATCGAACTCCTGCAGCAGGGCGATCTGGGTAAATTTATTAATAAAAGCGAACAGCGGAAGGCGGTGGTCGCGACGCTGATTCGTAATCTTCATCTGCTTGATAAACAAGTTGATACCATGACGCCGGAGCAGGTCAAACAGATCCTGCCGGTGTTGAGTGAACTGGATGGCCCCCTGACCTCAATGGCCGCCGCCACCCTGACGCAAGATATTAATATCGTTAATATCACGCATGATAAAATCCAGCATCTTTATTATATCTACTCGGTGATCTCCATTCTGCTGATCGCCATGTGTATTACCCTCGGCCTGTTGATGCTCCGGCAGAATAATAACCTGCGTCGCGCCCATGTGCGCATGAAGACGCTGGCCAACGATCTGCAGGCCTCGAAAGAGAAGTTGCAGGTACAGAACCGCCGACTGCAGTACGATGCCTACCATGATTCGCTGACCGGTATGCCGAATCGTCTCTCTTTCTGGCAGCGGTTGCAGGAGATTGTCAACCAGGTGCGCCCCTATCAGGGGTGCGCGGTGGTGATGCTGTTCGACCTCGACAGCTTTAAGGATGTGAACGATACCCTCGGCCATGATGCTGGCGATAAGCTGCTGCAGGATCTGGCCAGTCGTCTCTCTTTTTTCCGCAAAACCTCCGAGACGCTGTATCGCCTCGGCGGCGATGAGTTCGCGATGCTCTCTTACGATCTGACTGAAGAGATGGCCCTCGAGCGCGCCAATGTTATCCGGGAGAAGATCAGCCAGCCCTATCAGATCTACGATGCGCAGATTAATATCGACGCCTGCATCGGGATCGTTATCTCTGACGGCGAAAGCCGGACCGATTATCTGTACAAGTGTGCTGACCTTGCGCTGTACGAGGCGAAAAAAGAGGGCAGCGGTCATGTGCAAATTTTCCGGCCGGGCATGCTGCAGCGCCTGCAGGAGAATAAATCGTTCGAAGATGACCTGCTGCAGGCGCTGGCCCATGACGAATTTAAAGTCTACTACCAGCCGATCGCCGATACCGTCACGCGTGAAATCTACGGCTATGAAGCGCTGGTTCGCTGGTTCCATCCCGTGCGCGGCGCTGTGCCGCCGACGGTGTTTATTCCCGTCGCGGAGAAAATCGGCCTGATCAATACCCTCGGCGAGTGGGTGCTGAAAACCGCCTGCGCCGAAGCGGCCAGTTGGGCGACGCCGCTAAAAGTCTCGGTCAACGTTTCGCCGATTCAACTGATGAACACGTCGTTGACCGATACCATTATCGGCGTGCTGCAGCAGACCGGCCTCGATCCGCGACGTCTGGATCTGGAGATCACCGAGTCGGATGTGTTCAATGAGAATACCCGTTCGCTGGAAATTCTCAGCCAGCTGCGCGAGCAGGGCATTCAGATTTCCATTGATGACTTTGGTACCGGCTATTCTTCCCTGTCCCGTTTAAGCTACTTCCCGTTCGATAAAATCAAAATTGACCGCTCGTTTGTTATCAATATTCCGGAGCAAAAAGACGATTTGGATATCGTTCGCCTGATTATCAGTATGGGGAAGAGTCTGCATATGCGTATTGTGGCGGAAGGCGTGGAAACCGAAGAGCAGTTGACCTCGCTGCAGGCGCTGGGGTGCGACCTGGTCCAGGGGTATTTAATCGGCAAGCCGAGTCCGCTGCGCTAACAAATTTTTAACGCGTTTACTTTTATTCTCCGGGCGATTTCAGGATCCTGAAATCGCCTTTTTTATTTTACCGCGTCGCTAATCCCTGCGAGGTATAAAAAGGAGTAGACGGTAAAAGCAGCAACAAAATAATATGCTTAGCGTTTAAAAGGGGTATATGATATGCATCATATAGGCTATTTCTGAACGTCGCATTTGAGACGGTAAAGTGAGGCACCATCATGCAGCGAATCATTATTCCCACCCATTACGTTCACACCCGCAGCACGCCGCTGTGGACCAGGGAGACCGCCCCGGCCTCTATCTGGCGTCGCCATCTGGATGCCGGCACCCGGCAGGGCGTCTATCCTCGTCTCTCGGTGATGCAGGGGGCGATCCGCTATCTCGGCTATGCCGATGAAACCAGCCCCGAGCCTGTTGAAACGCTGACCATTGAAGCCGGGCAGTTTGGCGTTTTTCCGCCGGAGAAATGGCACTGTATTGAGGCGCTCAGCGAGGACACGGTTTTTAATGTCGACTTTTACGTCGATCCGAAAATTCTCATCGAGGGATAACAAGAGATGAACAGCGAAAATAAAGGCTATGCCTTGGCGGTTGAGAATGGCCAGCGTCAGGAAAAACGCGAAAAAATATATCTCAAACCGATGGCGCTTTATATTCCGCAACACGCGGTGGAGGCGGTAAATAGTCTGCTGGATGACCTGCCAGCTGGCAATGAAGAAGAGGAGTGGGTGTTAACCGTCACCAATAATAATAACGGCGTCTCGGTTGATAAAACCTTTTCCTCGCTGGCGGCGCTGCGCGACCCGCTCACCGCCGCTGATACGGTGAAGGATCTGATCAATATCGTTCGCGGCTACGAGTCCGATGAAGAGACCAACGTTTGCGGCTGGTAAGCCCGCTACTCTTCCGCCGGATGGCGACCGTCACCTAATACCATCTGGCCGACCAGCCACTCCCGCAGAGCGATAATATCCGCGCGCTGCGCCGCAGCCTCGGTGGTGACCAGGTAGTAGCAGGCGCCCGGTAATGCACAGCTAAACGGCGCGGACAACACCCCGCGCTGCAGCAGATCCCGCGCCAGCAGTTCGCTGGCGATCACCACCCCCTGGCCGGCCACCGCCGCCTGCAGGGCATGGGTCTCATCGCTAAAGGTTAACCCCGCATCAATATTCAGCGTCGACGGCCCATAGCGGCGGCGCCAGTTCTCCCAGTTTGGCGAGTCGGCCGGCACGCGGCGGTTGGCGACGTGAAACAACGTCACCCGCTGCAGATCTTCAGGCCGGGCGAGGCCCAGGGACGGGCTGGCGACCACGATAAAACGATCCTCATACAGCAGCGTACAGCACAGGTCTGGTTCCGGCGTTTCACGATAGCGAATCGCGGCGTCCACGGTACCCAACTGTAGATCCACCCGTTCGACGCTGGTGTGCAGACGCAGGTCGATAGCCGGAAAGCGAGCGGTAAAGTCCGCCAGCCGTGGCACCAGCCAGTGGGTGAGAAAATTGGAGGTGGTGGTGACGGTTAAGGATGGTGGCTGACGGGCATGAGCGATCTGGACGACGGCCTGTTCCAGGGCGCTAAAAGCGCGCTGCGTGGCGGCGTAGAGGATCTCGCCATCGGCAGTCAGACTGACCCCCTGTGCGCTGCGTTCGCAAACCCGGCACTCCAGCACCGACTCCAGCAGTTTAATCTGATGGCTGACTGCCGTCGCGCTGACGCCGAGCGCCCCGGCGGCCTGTTTAAAACTGCGGTGGCGGGCGACGGCATGAAAGGCGCGCAGCGCCCCCAGCGGCGGTAGACGGGGTGTTCTCATGGCTGAGTTTTTCTCATCTATGGCTGAAAACTATGCGTTTGTGTAAGGCAATATAGTGGCGATAGGCTACGAGCATGTAAAGACAACAACATGAATTAAATTCATGCTTCTTCACCTGTCAGGAGTCAACTATGCACGTTGTAAGCCGCTACACCGCCGCGGACGCGGCGGGGATGATCGAGCCGCGCGGCCGCGCCATCGCCCTGAGCGTGGCTTTTGCCGCCGGAGTGTTGCTGTTAAACATGGTTCCCGTTATCAGAGTGACCGGCATGCTGAGTCTGCTGACAGCGCTAATCGCCGCCTTCGGTGCCGGGTGGGGATTCACACGTGGGCAGTCCTGGCTCTATCGCTCGCCCCTGGCGGCGACGCGCTGGGCCTTTCTGCTGTCGGCGGCCGGCTGGCTGCTGGCGCTGGTGGCCTGGTATGGCGGGCAGGACTGGTCCGCCATGCTGCCGGGCGTGGCGTGCGGCGGGGCGGGGGCGGCTGTCGCCTGGCGGATTGCGGCGGGACGGTCGGCGCAGTGTGGGCCCAGAGTCGATGGCGCAACGCTGCTGAGCGTGGTCGTTGTCATCGCGGCGACGCTGTTGGCCCAACATACCGCCGGGGCCGGGCGCAGCGGCGTGTGCTTCGCCTTCGCCGTGCTGCTGGACCTGTCGCTGCTCGGCGCGCTGATCGTGCGTATCAGGCAGCAGGAGAGTGCGGCGTAACGGAGTCCGGCGGCAAATGAAGCGAGACGGGGTAAGTCACCCGGCGTGGTGACAAATTTCTTCTACACTGTTACAGGCATCACATTCCTGTGCGGTCGGCACTCCTGCCGGCCGCCGTCGGCGTTCAGCCCAGGCACGGGCCTGCAGGCTGGTTATCCTGAAAGAGGAGTCTGTAACATGGCATTTGTCACCACCCAAGACGGCGTCAACATTTACTTCAAAGACTGGGGTCCAAAGGAAGCTCAGCCGATAGTCTTTCATCACGGCTGGCCCCTGAGCGCCGACGACTGGGATAACCAGATGTTGTTTTTCCTTGCCGAAGGTTTTCGGGTCATCGCTATCGACCGTCGGGGTCATGGCCGCTCCGATCAGGTTAGCGAGGGGCACGATATGGACCATTACGCGGCGGACGTTTCGGCGGTGGTGGAACATCTGGATCTGCACAATGCGGTCCACGTCGGGCACTCCACTGGCGGCGGCCAGGTTGCCCGCTACGTCGCCCGCTACGGCCAGCCGCAGGGGCGGGTGGCGAAAGCGGTGTTAATTAGCGCCGTCCCGCCGCTGATGGTGAAAACCGAGCAGAATCCGGGCGGTACGCCGATCGAGGTGTTTGATGGTTTCCGCAAAGCGCTGGCGGCGAACCGCGCCCAGTTCTATCTCGACGTCGCCTCTGGCCCGTTCTATGGCTTCAATCGTGACGGGGCAGAAGTGTCGCAGGGGACGATCCAGAACTGGTGGCGACAGGGAATGATCGGCAGCGCCAAGGCCCATTATGAAGGTATCAAGGCGTTTTCAGAGACTGACCAGACGGAAGACCTTAAGTCGATCACCTTGCCGGTGCTGGTGATGCAGGGGGATGACGACCAGGTGGTTCCCTATAAAAATGCGGCCATTCTGCAGGACAAACTGCTGCCGAACAGCCAGCTAATCATTTATCCTGGCTTCCCGCACGGGATGCACACCTCCCACGCCGATACCATCAACGCCGATCTGCTGGCGTTTATCCGCGCCTGATCTTCCCCCTTTGCCGGGCAGAGTGCCGTTAATGGCATTCCGCCAGCGCCCTGGTCGCCAGTCGCCGGGGCGCGCTGGTTGACGAGCAGGGGAAATCTGCTTAACTCATGGGATACCTGACGACTATTTTCCCCCTGGCAGGATAAAACGCCGGGTTTCTCTGTGGAAACCCGGCAGAATTCTGCGCAAGAGACAAGAGAGAGACAATGAAATTAGCCGGACTTCATCCCGACGAGCAGCGTCGCCTGCAATCGCTACGCTCTTCCGGGCTGTTGAATAGCGGAAAAGAAGAACGCTTCGATCGCCTGACCAGGCTTGCCCGTTCGCTGTATAACCTGCCGGTGGCGTCCATCAGTCTGGTGGGGGAAGATCTCCTGCATATCAAGTCCTGTGCCGGCCTCGATGTGGACACGGTGCCGAGAGATATTTCATTTTGCGCCCATACCATCCTGCAAACCGACCCGCTTATCGTCAACGACATGCAGCAGGACGAGCGCTTTCACGATAACCCGCTGGTCATTGCGGCGCCGTTTATCCGTTTTTACGCCGGGTATCCGGTGCAACTGCCGGATGGCGCGACCGTCGGGTCTTTTTGTCTGATGGACCACCAGCCGCGTTCATTTTCCGCCCATGAAATGCAGATCTTAAGCGATCTGGCGGCGATCGTGGAGGATGAGTTCAAGGTGCTGGATGCAGCAACCTCTGATGAGCTGACGGGACTGTTTAATCGCCGGGGATTCCTTACCCTGGCGGAGTATGCCCTGCTGACGGCCCAGCGCCGCCAGGAGCCGGTAAGCCTCGCCTTTGTCGACCTCGACCGCTTCAAGCACATCAATGATACCTGGGGGCATGAAGAGGGTGACCGCGCGCTGATCGCCATCGCCGATTTGATGAAAGCGGCCTTCCGTGAGTCCGATATCCTCGCCAGGCAGGGTGGGGACGAATTTATCATTCTGTTCGCCAATACCAGCCGCCACGATGCCGCGACAGCGATGGAGACGCTCAGTCACAACGTGGCCCGTTTCAACCAGCAGGCGGCTCACCCCTGGCAGCTGGCGTTCTCCTGGGGCTGCGTCGAGTACGATCCCGCCAGCCATCCCAGTCTCAACGCGCTGGTGGCCACCGCTGACCGGCTGATGTACCAGGCGAAGCAGAAGCAGGGTCGCGAGCGTCGCTAACCTGGCGTGGAGGCGTTCTGCAGGTACCGCTGCGCCTGCTGCCGCTTCTGCGCATAGCTGCTGAGCAGCGCCTGCTGTGATTTGCCTTCGTTATCGTAAAACAGACCGCCTTCGTCGGCGATAAAGCGATAATGCTGTTCCAGCTGGCCTATCACCCAGTCGATACGTTGCAGAGTGAGTAAGGTACACGACTGGCCATGCAGATCGTCTTCGATATCCAGCACGTGGGAGCGGAAAGCCTCCACAGCAAATAACCGGCTCAGCGCGGCTGGGTCCGCCAGCGCCGACGCCCAGCGCGCCGTTATCTGCTGAAAATGGGCCTGCACCTGCGGGGCGGCCTGTCGGGCGCGTAGCCAGGCGAGCTTGCGCCGGTAGCTTTCGAGCGCCAGCCGCTTCAGATCGCGATAGTGCGCCAGCTGCTGCTCCGCGCCGGGAACCTGGGTCATCAGCCAGCTAAAAAAGAAGCGGGTCTCAAAGCGCTCGACAAAGTGGAACAGCGGATCGGCCAGACCGTTGCTGTTGAATTCCCTGAGCGGATCGAAGGGATACATGTAGCCAAAATCGAACAGCCACAGCTGCTCCTGATGGTCCACCAGCAGATTTCCACGACAGAGATCCCACTCCATCAGCCCCTGTTCCTCACAGGCTTCCAGGGTCGTAAATAGCTGGGCGATCAGCGGCGGGGTCAACTGGTGAATCAGCTCGCCATCGATCCACGGCGAGAGCAGGATGCCGAGGCGATAATCGGCATACAGCGTTGGGACGATGTGGGTGAAGCGCGGGGCGGTGACCGGGTTATCCTTCAGCCGCTGCAACGCTTGCCGGCGCTGCACTTCATTTAAAAACGACAGCTGGCCGTTGAGGTTGGCGACGCCGGCGATGGCGCGTCGTTTTTTTAAATTGTACTCCTTGCCAGCGATGCGCAACCGGTAAACCTCCCCGGTCAGGCCTGAGCCGTATACCTGCACCACATAAGGGGAATCGGGGCCCAGTGCGGCGAGGGTTTCGGGTGGCAGCGGGCAGTGGCTGACGTCGCCGACGATAAGGGGTTCTCCGCTGCGATCGAACGCCTGCTGTTGCTGTTGTCTGAGGTTCATGGTGCCTCCGGATATAACGTTAGATAGCGTGGATAATCCACGCTATCTCACCCGCAAGCGGTAGTGAATTCATCCTACTGGCGGGGGCTTTTTCAGGCTGAGCTGGGGGGCGTTCACGGAGGATACACGGGGCGTAGGGAGGCGGCAGGGAAAGGCAAGCACCTGAGCAAATCTGGCCTTCGCGCTATCGCTGATGTTCCTCCAGCGCAACCCGGATATGGAAGCTGCGCCGCATTTTGTTTATCTGATTCGCCATAATCCTTTGAACCCCAGAATCAGTTTTCTATTATCGCCTTCTTACAACGAACTCAGTTCTCGCCTGCACACAATGCTTCCTGACCTGCAAGAAGTGCCCGATGTATCAGGATGGTCGCCGTTTTACAGGTCATCACACCGCTGAAAACAGCCGGATCTTTCGTTCGATGGATGACGGTTTATTACGCTAAGGAAATCACATGAGTCTGATGAGTAATTGTGCACAATCCACCCTGGATGTTATATTAAAATATAATATTCGGAGGTCCTCTATGTACAAAACTCGCCTGAAAAAGGTTGGCGGATCCATCATGCTGGCGGTTCCTCCCGCCGTGCTGAAAGCGCTGGAGCTGTCGACAGACAGCGAAGTGGGTATGACTATAGATAATGGCTGCCTGATTATTGAACCGCAGAAACGGCCCCATTATTCGCTTGAGGAACTGTTGGCGCAGTGCGATCCGCACGCCGAAATGAGCGAAGAGGATCGGGAATGGATTGATGCGCCTGCGGTGGGCAAGGAGATTCTGTAAATGGACAGAGGGGAAATCTGGCTTGTTTCACTGGATCCGATTGCTGGCCACGAGCAAAGTGGAAAACGTCCGGTCCTCATTGTATCGAAGGCATCGTTTAACAAGCTGACCCGGCTACCGGTCGTGGTTCCCGTCACCAGCGGCGGAAACTTTGCACGTACAGCAGGCTTCACGGTTTCACTGGAAGAGGCGGGGACCAAAACAACAGGCGTTATTCGCTGCGACCAGCCCAGAACTATCGATATGGCGGCCCGGAACGGCAAGCGTCTGGAACGCATACCTGACGCCGTTGTCAATGAAGTGCTTGCCAGGCTGGATGCGATTCTCAGTTAACGTCAGCGACGCAAAAAAGCAAAAAGCCTGCTCGAAAGCAGGCTTTTTAAATTTGGCTCCTCTGACTGGGATCGCCTTTGCCAGTAACTGGCTAATAAGCAAGCTAAACCTGAATTGCTAGTCTGTCAAGACCACCATAATGACCACCAACTGCTGCAGGTTTCATAAAACTGTTTTGAAAGGCCTGCTATCAGCGATAATCCGTTGATACAACATTTCAAGCAAGAGAAGAGCCGTCACTATGCCCTTAAAAGCCCGGGAGGCAAGTGACAAAAGCTAGCTCTCCATCTTAGATGAAAGAAATACTAGAGCATTGGGGCTTGTCATCTCCACAGGGACGCGTGTAGAGGTTGTGGTGCAGACCTGACACAACGTATAGCAGAGTGATCTCGTCACGTCGTTCTGTACAGGCATAAGATAGACTTACCACCAAAATGAGCCTTGATTGGATTGGATTGGATTGGATTGGGTTGCACAAAAGGGGTTTGACTGTACTTGCTGTAAGTGATGAACATTACTATGATGTTTCGGAAAAGGTAGAGCTATGAAGCAAAAGTTTATGTCACATATCATAGTGGTATGTAACGAGGGTCGGTAGCCTGCTTATGACTGAAAGTCAGCATTACTTTAATCTACAGAGGATTGATTATTAAATTATAATTATTATATTAAATAGGGAGAGGTTATGAGGGGTAATAAATTACATTTAGGAGCTAGAATCTCCTTGTTTATAGTGTCATATCTTCCACTTTTTTTTATAATGTGTTTTGTTCAGCTTTATACATATAAGAACTATTTAAACTGGGCGGGTATTACTCTTGAGTCGGTGATGACTTTTCTTGAGTATTTCGGGGCTGTAACTATATTGGTTTTATTGTCTTTATTTGGGCTTGTAGGTTTGAAGATTTTTTTAAAAAATATAAAACGCCGATGCCAAACAAGCGGTAGAACCGTAAAAATTTTAGATATAGAAAATAAAAATAATGAATCAATAAGCTATCTATTTACGTACCTAATACCGTTCGTTTTTCAAGATTTATCAAGGTTATCTAATGTAATACCTATTGCAATTTTATTGATGGTAACTGCTTTAATATACATAAATTCAAGTATGATTCTTATAAATCCTACTATAAGTATAAGGTACACGTTATATCAAATAAGCTATTTAGATATAGAGAGTAATAAGAAACGTACTGGAATGATCTTAACTAAATCAAAATATTTAGAAGAAGATGATCTTCTTGACATTGAAGATGTAGGCCCAAAACTTTTTTACGCTGAAATTCATAAGGAATAAAAATGTTAAAGCTTGATGAATTATTAGAATACGCAGAGCAACTTAAAGAAGATGATAAAGCAAAAATTTCTTTATATTTTGTTACGAGACACCTCAAGAATGGCATGAGCAAAGCGGCGAAAGTTACGGATAAATACGATTTTAAAGTTATTAAAGCTCCTATAGCTCCAGATATAGCTAAGTTTTTTAAAAACACATTATCAAATCAAATAATTTCTCACGCATCAAAAGATGATATTGAGATGAAGAATTATACAGTAATAGATGATGATATTGATAATAAAATTTATGCATATGCAATGAATAACGCCATTTCATTTTCGAAAGTTATAAATGAAGATATCAAAAATGACAAACCTAAAGTTCTTACTTCGTTAACCGAAATACAAGAGGATTTATGGGCTTATTGCATAAAAGTCCAGAAGAACTCAGAGCTTACTTATTCTTTCCGAAAAATAAGTAAAGGTAAAGTCACAACGAATGAACCTCAGGATGTTGTTCAAAGAATATTTGCTTTATTTGATAAGTCGGATAAGGAATTGAGATCATTTGATGGTAGTGCAGTTAATTTTGATGACAAAATCGACTGCATTTATATTAAAGATCAATTCTATGTATTCCATAAAAAAAGCTTCGAATCCATTGTGGGGCTCGAGGCGGAATTTACAGAGGCAGCACAAAGAACCTTAAATACTATAAAAGAATTTGATCTGGTTGAGGGGTTGGATATTATTGAGCAAGCCATATTACATAAGCCATCATTAAGGAAGATTCTTGCACATATAGCTGAGAAAGGCAATCACACCTCGTTGGATAGGAATGAAGTGACATCAATGAATAGTGTGCTTAAAATGTTTCAAAATGAAGAGTTTACTATCAATAATGACGGAAGAATAGTTATTGAAGATGAAAAGCAAGGGAGGAATTTTCTTAGACTTCTCAATGACTATTATAAACAAGGGATGACAACAAAAAAATACTATGGTACCGATAGTGGTAATTTAGTTAGTCCAGTTACCAAATAATTCCTATCCAATGAAACGCTCTTCGGTATGGGCGTTTTATCCTTTTCAAAGGAGTGAAAAATATCTTTAAAAAAGCTTTGATATTCTCGCTATGAGGAAAAGTAACTTTTTATTTATCAAGGTTTTTGTGCTACCCCTTGAATTTCAAGGGCTAACCCATTCATCAATATTGGAATTAATTACAAGACACATTTATGCGTTAAGGGGGAAATTTTGAATTAAGTTAACACATTTAATTTAAAGAATCAGTACCAAATACATGGTAAGACATGAGACATCTAATTTTATTAAATGCCTCATGTTTAAAACTCAATTATTTTTTCTCTTGCGAGAAATAATTGCTTTTGCAATTATGGCTGAATATGCAATGGCACCATTAACACCCATAACATCTGAAATATATAACAAATGACTTCCGATTAAATTCTCGTTAAAGTTGTGTTTGATTGCTTCCGTAGTTAATTTATCAAGGTCTGGTTCATTTTTTAAGGTTAAGTTTTCCTCAACAATGTTTTTTGATTGATTTCGATAATCAACTGGTATTTCAATCTGCTTTTGTTTTGGCAAAGCAGAATCAAACTTTTTATTTTCAGGGGCGTGAGTTTTAGAATTTAAATTCTTTAACGTTGAAGTGTTACGACGCTTAAGCAAAAATGATTGATTAAACTCAGATATCATCCATTGATAAAAATATTGGTAAGTATCCGTGCTGTTACTTCTGAATTCTTCTGATATTGGCCTTATTTCGCCAAAAGGTGGAAGCACAATTTTTCCATCCTGCATACCAACAAAATCTAATGAAGAAGTAGGAGCATTCCATTCCGATGTGTCGGGGAATGCAAAGCTATTACACTCTTTGCCTTGAGAGAGAGCATATAATCTCTCTGCATCATAAATTAGATATGATTGATCCTGTAATTCTTGAGGTGGTCGTGTTTCTTCTATGTATCCTCTTAACGCACCAACCATAGTGGCAATTGAGTCGGTATCTGTGCCAAGTTCATTAACAATATCAAGCATTAATGAAGATAAATTATTCGTCTTTAAATATGATGCAGCCAGTGCTGCAATTGAAGTTAATGTGCCACTTCCTCTTGTTTTTTTATCTTTTAAGTTAAGAACTTTTACTAAAGAGCTATATGATTTATTTTCTGCCGTTTTCCACTTTTCGACAACATCAAGAAGGTGTACTAATTCTTGGTGTACTTCATCATAGGATTCTTCAAGGTTTGTAGATGTTTGGGATTCAAAAAAAGGAACCCAGGCAGTATTGAGATTAATGTCGCTATATATTTTTTTCGGAATTTCATTAATCCATTTAAGTAAAAGTCGAGCATCTGAAATTGATGGTATATCTTTGTTTGTCATAATATGACTTAAGCACAAAGCATGAAAAACAGCGCCAGCAATGGCTCTAGGATGCCCATGTGTTGTAAGCGAGTTTTTTATTATATCAAGAAGGAATGATTCAACTCTTTCTGGTGTTCGACTTGCCCAAACATGAGGCTGGATACGCATTGCTGCACCATTACCTCCAGAGTATACATAATTTGTTTTCTTTGATTGATAAAAGTTGTTATACCAGGTGACGGTTTTTTTTCCGAGAGATTCAGCTGCCAGCTTTGAAGATATACCGGCCCCTAAAGCATAAGAAGACCAAACAGGGAGCTCTATTTTTGAAAATGCATTTACGTCAAAATAATTATTATGGTTAATTGCTCGCGACGTCGATAACCGCAGTTGGGTATCATCTGAGTAAGCACCAGAAGGTATTGATATTAAAGGTCCATACACGCCGCCAACTTGTCTTCTCCATTCAACTAAGCCAGACAAATGGTCTTGACCGGTTCTTTTGACCAGCATATTGCGGTCTGCCAGTTCAGAGATGAACCCCAGAGCATCCCCATAAGCAGCCCAAAGACTTGAGTTAACAGTGTTTTCTATTTTGTTAATTGTCATTGATATCATCTCTAAACTTGTTGGGACAAACTTCTACATCCAAGACTAAACCTAACACAGCCAATTGTGCCATGATACTGGCTTTATCCTCAAAGTTTGATACATAAACCTTTACCAGATGCTCTAAAGTTAGTCTTCCAGGGTACAAAATTTCAGCTTGCTCACAGGTTGTCCACGAAGGTAAATGTGATGAACCTCTGGAAATTACTTTCTGGTACTTACCAACAATAGGGTCGCGAAACATCCTTTCGAAACACTCAATACCTTCCCCTCTAAGACAGGATGGATAAATGTTGTTTGTGGTTGTAAAGTAAACGCCTGAATCCATGATGATTTCTGGTGAAAAAGATAATATTACCCAATAGATATCAGAATATTGGTGAACGTTTTGCGAGTGCTCAAAGAACTCAAAATTTAATTTTGTTACTGATAGGTTTATATAATTTAACCACTTTGAATCTCGCTCTCTTCTTTTCAGGGAATTCTGTTGAAAAATAAAAGCTAAAGTATCTTCTTCTTTTAATTTGGAATTAGGCAGTACAGCTCCAGTCCTCAGGACTCCTAAAAGCCCTTGATTTGTTGTGAAATGAAGTATCTCATTAATTCCTTTCGACTTTATTGACGCCTCAAATTCGTTCATAGTATTACCTTCTGGAACGTATTAGTGTCCAAATGATCGATGAAAAATGGCCTCGTATTGAAGCGATATCCTAGGATAATACTTACCTTAGCCCTCGTAATTCCCATTGAAATTAGTTTGATTATAGATGAGTAATCAGAATCTTGGCTATCCGCAAAACTAAAAGAAAAATGGTTCTCCTCAAGCCCAAGAATAAAAACGTGATCAAACTCTAGTCCTTTAGCTGAGTGAATAGTCGACAAGGCTATGTTCGTTTCGTTCGGCGGCCAAGAGCTTTCACCTGATATTTCAACGAATGGCAGATTTTGTTTTCTAAGTGAATCTTTTATTCCTCCCACTCGCTCAAACCATCCGCCACCTTTGGCATGTAAAAATCCAACGGTTTCCTGAGCTAAATCTACTTTCTTTAATATGTAATCAATTACAAAATCTAACTGCTGATTAAACCTCCCCTCTAAGACAAGTGGGACAGGACCATGTCTCTTAATTGCATCAAGTATTGGAAGTGTTCCATCATCGTCTATTGCAATGGCTGCATTTTCGATTAACCTACTTGCAAAAGTAGCTATTTCGACTGTGTTTCTATAATTAAACTCTAATCGAGCATATCGAGTGTTAGTAATGTCAATACCAGCTTCTTTCCAGGTGAATCCTCGTTTGTATATTTTTTGATTGCTGTCAAGGATAATTGTGGTGAAGTTGATGTCAGATAATTGATTGGTTATTGCTTTAAGTTGGTTGGCTGAAAAATCTTGGGCTTCATCAATAATGGCTATGTGAATATTGTCTATTTTATTTTTTGTAAATAAAGTTGCAATATCGTTCCAGTCCAGAATTTTATCGACTTCCTTTGATCTAATATAAGGGTAAACGACTTCATCAAGAATCCTCCTTCGTAGTGGTTTTTCCACCCTGGGCATAGTACCGCGGCCAGTACGCTCTATCTCAAGGTAATCTTCTAAATCTTCCTCATTTAATCGTCCTAAAAGATATTCTACTTCATCTATCAAAAATTGATTACTCAAGGGAATTAAATGACCAATACGACTGATCCGATTTGCTTGGGCTTGAAAACTTAAAATTCTTGGGTGACCATCAATCCTGTTGTACATATATTTGGATAATGTCAACACTTCAATGTTTAATCGGCTATGGTTTTCGGGAGCAGATAGCAAAGTTTCGCTTATTACTAGGTCATTAATATAGGCTGAAAGTGTTTTATTAAAGGTGAAAATTTTAATGTTAATTTTTTCATTTATACCAAGTCTAGCGAACTCTTCTAAAAAATATCCTATAGATAGCTTCATCATTAAAATAGAAGTGGTGGTTTTACCGCTGCCTGCTGCACCACGAATGATTAACGTGCCAGGTCTGGGCCTTACCATCAACTTCAATTGTTCATCAGTAGGTTTGACAGATTGTAGAGTTTTCATTACCAGTGCATCCTTACGCAACCATGTTTTAGTAAATCAATTAAAATTATACTAGTTTGTATGGTTTATTTTTCACCTTTAATCAATAGACTAAACAATATAATCATTGGACTGGGTGAATAATAGTATTATGCTTTGATGATATGGGCTTTATCCAGTTTACGATGCAACATGGAAAGTAGGGTAATGTAGTCTGCCGCATCTTCTTCTCCCTGCCAAAGGATTTTTGGTTCATGGGCTGTTGGGTTTCTAATCGCAGAAAATGCTCCTTTGAGGAGCAGAGCAAACCCTTTGTGCTCAGAGCGTTCGCTTTCAGTTCGAAGAGGATTTATCCAGACTAAGGGGCTACTCTCGGCAAAGCATTTCTCGACAAGCGCTACTCCATCAAGAGGTAGCCCAGTCATATCACGTAGACGCTGTGCGATACTTTTTGCCGCTTCGAAGACCGCATGAAAGTAATTCTCCATCATTAGCTCTTCTTGACAATATTTAAGTACTTCTGGATGAATATCTCGCCCTTGAAGATGCTTGAAAAGAGTGTCAACTCTCAATTTTGACTCATTAATTGTCTTTGCTGCATTAACAAGTCTGAAATTCCCATCATCACCGATTTGTAGACCATCAAATATTAGCACTTTATTAAGTATCTGTCTGGCAGACTCAAAACGAGCTTGGTTATTAGTGTGGCGAGCGGGTGACATTATAAGCATAATAAAAGCAGCAACATTGTTACCACACCTATCAGTTTGCTGCCGAGCCATCAAACTGATATAGATCCGTCGCCATTTAGTTGAATGCCCAGATGTATCCTGAATCCCTCTAGATATGAAAAACTGATCTAACTGACTACCACTGACAAGCTCTCCAAGTTCTCGGGCAATGGATTCAAAGTGATCGGGATTAAATATCGGAAATGATGCCATAGAACTAGTCCGCCCAAAGAGCCATACCTATCTGTTATATGATGCTCGAAATTGCAACTAAATGGAATAGTGACATAACTTATTTTTCTATCTCATCACTATGAACTTACCCAACGATAGGGGACACGCAACCTAGTAAATGAGCTTTTGGGATGAGGTCGGATAAACTGCCAACTCAGGTCTGAGCTATTCAACTACCATCCCCTTTCTACGCCGCGGAGCAAGGGGGGCTACGTCCGGCTCTGCAGGGGCAGTTTTTCTCCCGTGTGCTTTCCGTTCTCCATATCTGCTTCCGGCTAATCGTTTCCCAACACAACCCGTCCCGCAAGGGTGAATGACACGCATGCTGCGCCCTTGCGGGCCAGAACGCTGCCGGGAAAGCGAACCGTCAGGCGATACGAAGACGAAAATCACACACTGACGGAGAAAAAACCATGACCATTTCCCTGAATACCACCCGGACAAGAGCCCCTAACACCGCAGCGGCGACCAGCGTATCCCCGCTGGAACAGTCAGGCTCCTCAAAAACGAAATTTTCTAAAACCAGAAAGAATATTTATCAGACCGTTACAGACAACATCATTGCAGCACTTGAAGGTGGTGTAAAACCGTGGTCCTGCCCGTGGCAGCGTGTATCAGGCATGTCTGGATTGCCATCTAATTACGCCACCGGCGTATCCTACAGTGGCATGAATATCATGTTGCTGTGGAGCAGTGCATCAAAACAGGGGTTCAGCGATTCACGCTGGTTGACATACAAACAGGCACAGGCGGCAGGTGGACAGGTTCGCACGCGTGAACGTGGCACAACAGCCATTTTCTATACCACCCTGAAGAAGGAAAACGACGCCGGAGGCATTGACCGTATCCCGATGCTGAAAACGTTTACCGTGTTTAACGTTCAACAAATCGACGGTTTGCCTCTGATAACTGACACCGTCAGCCCGGAAGTGACATTTGACCCGTTACCGCAGGCTGAAAATCTGTTCAGGAAGAGCGGCGCAAACATCATCGAGAAAGGACAAAATGCCTTTTTCCGACCCTCAACTGATGAAGTCTGGCTACCGGAGCGCTATCTGTTTTCAAATGCAGCTAATTTCTACGCTACCGGCCTGCATGAGCTGGTTCACTGGAGTGGGGATAAAAAACGCCTGAACCGTGAAATGAAAGGGAAGTTTGGCAGTGCGGATTATGCAGAGGAAGAACTGGTGGCGGAGCTGGGAAGTGCCTTTCTGATGGCGGATCTGGGGATTGAGGGTGAGGTACAACATGAAAGCTATATTGCTTTCTGGCTGAAAGCGCTTAAAAACGACAAGCGTTATATTTTCAAAGCAGCCAGCGCTGCCTCTAAAGCGCACCGCTACCTGATGGATAAACTCTGAGATCTGAACCGGACAACCGCAAGGGAATGCGGTTACATGGTTTTTAACCGACAACGCTGCAAGGCACAGGCTGAGGCGGAACGCAGCACCGCGAGTACCGAACAGTCTGCGTCTCGCAGTGGAATAAAAAAATCGTCCGGCCTGGTGGTATCGTCACCAGGCCGGTGAGGCCATCTCGGTGGCCTGAGTAAAAGCTTACGTATATCTGCCTAATGACAGGTGTTTCAGTTCATCAAAGGTATAAATGAGAAACACCCGGCGGTGGCGCTCTTCCAGCGGGACGTGCTGATGGTTGATGATGACATGCCTGATGCTGTCAAACAGCAGTTCAAGTGCCCGTTTTTTCTGTGGGTCAGGCATGACATAAAAAACATAAATCCAGTGCTTGCGTGTACGGGCCAGCAGGTGGCTGGCGATAATAGACTGGTAACGGGCTCTGGTTTTCAGGCGGCGCTCGGTTTCAATGGCAATAACGTTACCGTCGGGCAGCGTCAGTAATCCGTCCGGGCGATGTTTTACCTGATACTGGCTGAGAAAGTTGGCCTGGTCGCCGTTAATCCATCCCGAAGCGCCTTTCTTCTCCAGAATAAGCCTGGCGGCCTGATTATCAAGATGGTGCTCCAGCGTCCAGCCGGTGATTTTTGATGGTTCAAACCGCGCAGGAAAGATTTTATCATTCGGGCTTAACACCACCGCCAGCCCGTCGCTGGTGATCCCCCATAATGAAATCTTCATTGTCCGTGATTCAAGCACATGCTTATGGATTAACCCCATTCGCTCCGTTTTTGCCAGCAGCGAATAAAGCGACTTATGATCCCGGAAACCAAATAACTGCATCAGCGTTTTAAAATCACTGTAGGTTTCTTCTTTCAGGAAGTTCAGCAGTTGTTTTATTTTTTCGATGTTACGCGTCTGGCGCTCGTTAAATGACGAAATCAGCATAAACGCTCCTTAAAAATCCAGCGGGGATAGGTATTCTTCATCATCAGGTTTCGGCTTTGCCGGTTTTACTTCGCTTTCGTCGAAGAAAAGAGCCGGGTGCGTTGTCATCACATCCGGCATGGCTGATTTATCATCCTCGCCAAAATCCAGCATGACCTTCACCGGGGCTGCCGCTGCGGTAATATCAGAGGAAACTGAAAAGATTTTTAGCTGACGCTTTCTGACCTTTATCGGCGAGATCAGTGAGGCAGAAGGTAGCATTTTTGTCGTAAAGATAAAGCTGACAAAATCGGGCAGGTTCAGGATCATATTGCTGTCAATAAAGAAACGTTCGGCCTGGCGGATTGTGCGCTCACTGTCGATGGTTTCCGTCAGCATATTATCCGTCTTGGCCTTACGGAGTTCGTCATCCACCAGGATCGTGCCTGACATTCTCGCCACCCAGTCCGCTGTATCCGGGTCCATAACCCGGTAAACCAGTTTGAATTTGGCATTTTCAACGACCGCACCGACAACGGCGTCACCTTTCAAATCTGCCGGGCAGTCTTTTAAATCGGCAATGGACTGGTGGTCCATAATAATATGAACGCCTTTATCCCGCGCCGCACCTAAACCTTCCAGCGCTGGCCTGGATAAATGGTATTTCAGTTCGGAAAGATAAATAGCAATGGGGCGGGGGACGTCTGTTACACGGTCGCGACTTTCTGCTAACTGGTACAGGCGAACCAGTAACATGCGCTGGGCGGTAATAATTTTGCTGTTTCGCATGGAGCCGATAACATAACAACAGCCGCCTTCATCAAACATTTGTTTAAGTGAAAAGCCTTCCGGTGAATTAATGGTATGTAATAATGCCAGCTCTTCAATCTTACCGAAAAAAGCTTTGATTTTTTCGGCAATGCTCTGAACGTAGTCACCGTTATAAACGTCACGGAGAGTTGCCGATGGGTTATCACTGACAAATTGCGCGGCCATACGCGCGGCTTTTCGGTCATCAATACGATAGAAGTCTGATTCCTGTCCTTTTTCCGCTAGGCTGAACCCTGCAACAAACAGTTCTTCCAGTTCATCTGGCGTGATATCTTCAATCAGGTTTAACTGGTATTGTTGTTTCCGCAGGTCAATTAAGGCAAAAGGCTTGCCAGCATCCTCGCAGGCTTTGCGGTAAAGGTGGGGTGCCCATTCATCATCCTTGGGGTCCATAACAAACACACCTTCACCGGCCAGAATACTTTGGTAAAGCAATATCCCGGTGGCAACCCCTTTACCGGCTCCGGTGGTGCCGATAATATCCGCGTGCTGTTTCTGCCAGTCTTTTAACGGGAGATACATTGGTTCGTTCTCCCTGCCCATGCCGATAAATAGCCCTTTACTCAGGTCGATATAATGCAGCGGGTCATAATGCAGTGTTTCCGGCAGCAGGGATTTTACGGTGCGGACATCAGTACGTAATTCCCGTTCAAGGGTGGTCTTTTTAACAAGGCGTTTCTTCATCCTGTCCAGTTCCGGCGTGAGTACCCGGCGAAGCATAATATGAAAAATAATCCCAGTTACAGTGAATGCAATCCGTACTGACCAGGCCAGTACCGTATTATCACCGGTGAATCTGATTTTAAAGAACCACTGAAAGAATCCGATAATTACCGGAGCCATCGTGCCGAAGAGAAAACACAGCAGGGAAAAAGTGATAATCAATTTTTTCCATAACGGGGCATTTTGCCGTTCATCCCTTTTCATCGACGCAAAAAACGGCATTGTCAGCCCTGCTAATAATGCCAGCATCAGTTGCTGCTGTTGCATAAAAGTGAGCAGCGCCAGCATCCCGTTCACTATCGGCGACAGTGAAGCGGCAAGCTTATTTAACATCATGGTGTCTCCTTCGTCAGCCATTCGCCCCACGACATCGCCCCATCAATTCGCCCCACGGTATCGGGCGAAAAGGCGGGGCGAGCGTATGGGGTAAAGAAGGTGGCCGCTGTACGGCCATATGCAGGAAAGCGTGCTTCCCTGCACGAAACGGCGTGCGCCAGTACATGCGGGCTGGACGTCCTTATTGCCTGCCGCATGGGGGTAGTGTCGTGGCTGGACGCCGCGTCAAAACCCCTAAGGGTCAAAGGCGGCACACCGTCGCACGCTACGCGCGACCAACCCCTTTAAGACGCGCGTTTCGCCTGTTTTTTCTCGCAAGCTCTAAAAAACGGGAACGCTGCTTTAAAGGGGTTGGTCGCGCCTGATCGGTAATATTCCCCGCTGGGGCGGAAAATATGACCTGGCTTGACGGTGTGCGGGGCAAGCCCCCCAAATAAACCGCTGTCGTGGGCGACAGCTTTTCGCTCGCTGGGGCGGCGAAATTTATTCGGCTCCCCCCGGCCTGCTCAATTCGCTTTGGGCGAATGTTCGCAGGTGGGCGCAGTGCCTGAAAATTAGCAATTTCTGCGAAACTGAATTTTCTGTCCGCGCTCCACGTGTTTATTTTCCGGCTTAACAATTTCTCCGAAATTGAAGCCAAAAATAAGCACGCCTGAAACCCGCCGTCTGTCAGTCTGTGGCGTCATTCGATACATTATCAATGTTTGTGATTCACATCTGTTCGCGGGCTATTTCAGCCCGGCATTCCTGTTCCGCGTTTAATGCCGCATGGTACGTTTCATCATCGATTTTCATTCCCTGACTTTCAGCATACCGCCTGAGCTTCTCTGCGTCCGATTCATTAAGCTGTGACAGATGATGTCGCAATAAACCGATAAATCGGCTCTCATATATCTCGTAGTAAAGTCCGCATCCTTGATGTGCTTTTTTTGACAGAGAATCATAGATACACGTGACAGATATTCTGTCGTGATGCGTTGAGTGAATGTTGGAAATAAACAGGTCTTCTTTATCCACTTTTGTTTCTCCATGCAGGGAAATACATTAAGATAACGGCAGTGTTGTATTAGCCTCTGACCCTGCCAAACCTGGACAGGATTTTATTCACTGCCTCCGGGTCAGCACTGGCACATTCACCCAAGAAAGCTTTTCTGGTATTGAGCGTGTGATTGGGTAAAAAACCGTGTTTATTCTTTTTAATGATATTGAAGAAAGCACGCTCCGCAGAACGACATTCACTTCCTCCATTGTTTCCGGTTGCCTTACCGTACATACAAAGCACAACTTCGCACGGGTCGGCAGCGAAAGAATAAACAGGCGTCCCGGCAGCAATGCACAGTACTGCTGCCGCAATAGCGGAATATTTCATGATGGATACCTTACCGTAAGATTAATTTCAGGATGTGAGGGGAGGATTTAATGTGAGAAATAAATGCGGGTGTCGTTGCATGTCAGGCAGTCAGAGACCGGCTGATATTCAATAACGCCTTTTGCGCCATACCGACGCAACCAGTTTTTTGCAGTAAAGAATTCTGCGCCTGATGGTGCAGCAACAACAATACGCGCAGAGTGGGCGACCGCGTAAAATACTGCGGGCATCCAGCGTGTCTCATTAAAATTCCGTGCGTGAATGGATAATAACCATTTATCTTTAACCACCGGTGAAGGAATGATAACCGGGTTGTCTCGCCATTGCGGTAAACCGGTATTGACTGACTGGCCCGGTTTATCCCATTCAACAGGCATCGGTGACGGGGGTGAAGAACAGCCGGAAAGTACCAGCGAAAATAGCAGCATATTGATGCGCTTCATCATGCTTTCATCTCCTCAAAAAAGGCACTGCGGTGCAGTGGCCGGAAATAAATATCATTCATCCGGCGCACATTACCGTCCAGGTCGATACTCACGATAACGTCCAGACTGTCCAGTACCTTGCGTAACATAAAGGTGTAAGGGAGTCGGGCGCATTGCGGGTTTTCATAACAGCGGGTAATAAACCCGTCTACCGCTTCCATTGCCGAACCGGCATGGATAGAGGTCATGCTGCCTTCATGGCCTGAACCGGTTATCTTGAGAAAATCCCAGGCCTCACCGCCGCGTACTTCGGTTAACAGTATGCGGTCGGGATTCATGCGGTAATTCCAGCGCAGCAGGCTGGTGGGCGTCACAATTGACCCTTTTTCATCTGCCGATTCCGACGGATAAAAAAGGTGGACGTAGTTTTTATGCATAAATAAGGTGATTTCCGGATTATCTTCAATGGTCGTAATACGCAGGTGGCAGGGGATATAACCAATCAGCATCTTCATATAGGTGGTTTTACCGGTGCTGGTTTCCCCGGCCACCGCAATGGTTTTACCGTATTCCACACATTTCTCCATAAAGCGCGGAATGTCCTTCGCGTTATATAAGGCCAGTAATTCCTGATCGTGCGTCTGCGTTTTTTCCGTGCCCGTCACCCGGTTATAAAACCCGGCGGCGATATAGTCCTGATGCGGGATTTGCACCTGTGAGGGTTTACGCAGGGTAATGGACACCGTGTTACGTTCGCAGGCCGGGGGCACTATAACCTGACAACGTTCGCCGGATTCCAGCGTGGCTGATAGCCCCGGCTTGATATCTTCGATATTGTCGCCGTGATGCTTCGCCAGGCATCTGGCAAAGTTGTAGCAGCCCTCATAATCCAGCGGAACGGTGTGCTGTTCCCAAATGCCGTTAATTTTGGTGAAAAGCTCACCCGGACGATTAACGGCGATCTCCGTCAGTCCGGTAAGCGCCAGAAAATCGCCAAAAAATCGCTGCTTATAGCGGTCGAGAGAGATGTTTTTCATGTGATATCCTTGAATCGGATAAATGTGTGGAGGGAGCATGTCGAAGACGAAGGTACTGTTCGCTTATTGCCATGAACTGGGGCGCTGCTTGTCCATTGATGAAGCGCGAACGGAATTTTTCTCCAGAAAGCCGGAAGAAAGAAAGCGGTTCACTTTTTCCTGTAGCGATCGCAACTGTAATGTCACCATCAGTGGCGTTAACTATCACGTCAAAGCTGAAGATGGTGAAAAATTCAAGGCTGCACACTTCCGTTCACCCCATCCTCACAAGTTCGGATGTGAATGGGTCGAGTTCACCGAAGATGCCGATCAGGACAGACGTCCGGACGAATCAGAAGCTGATTTCACGGAAAGAAAAGCAAAGCAAAAGCTGACGGACTATATCAACTGCTTTGATCCTTCAATTGATGATCCTGATGGCGAGCCAGCCGATCCCGTTAAGCTTGCTACTCCTGCACATGTAAAAAAAACTGACGGGGATGATGATAAGCCTGGTACAGATGAAGAGCCCCGCTGGAGTCGCTATACGCGAACTAACCAGCTTCAGCGACTTATCGACACATGGCAGGAAGCGAAAGAAACGCTGCCTCAGGATGAGTTCAGGGCGTTGAGACTCAGGATCATGCACCACAGTCAGGTCTATCTTCATGAATATATAACGCATATTCAGCGAGGATTGACTAACCCGTACGCGGGTGTCATCTATGGCGGTGGGACCCTGATGCATCGGTATGGGCGGGGTTTTCTTATTAATTTCTTTGATAAACATGAGGGTAAACCTGTTCGCCTGTACGTCAGTAAAGATCTGATGGCGAAAGGCCGGTTTGGTCATTATATCGATGAAATTCTGGACACAGAAAACGTCAGATATTTCCGTGTATTTCTGCTCAATCCGGTTGTTTCTGAACGGGAAAACAGCACAGGAAAAAGCGTTATCAACCTTGAAATATCAAAGCTGCGCCAACTGGCGATTTATTACGAGCTGAACTCCAGCAAGGAAGATGATTCTCCATCAACGGAGAAGGATGGGGATAGTCCGGCATAGCGGGCTAATGTCGTCACAAGAATGATAATATCGGTGACGTCAGGCAGCGATATCTGCTTATGTGTCAGCCGGATATCGTCCGAGGTAAAAGGTGCTACGTCCAGAGAACCTTCACCGATGGTGAGGCAGAACGGTTGTCCTTCTCGTGAGTCAATCATGAGCTCTGTCAATGCGTCCCCGGCACGATAACATGTCATGACTATTCTCCTGATCCCGCGAAGGTGTGACATTATGTCGTTGACTACGGCATTGTTGTAATCGTCCCTTACGATGACGTCTGTCGCGGTGACGCCAAACAGAAATTTTCGATTATTCACTCTTCATCCTCAGCGTATAGATGCCGGAAAAATCAATATCCTGCCCAGTGATCAGATTGATGATCTCACCCTGATTTTTGTAGAGAGTTGGTGGGATATTGATGCTGTTTTCCAGCGTGGTTCGCGCCATATCCGCCATCGCCTGACGGCTGTTTTCTGTATAGTCCGTATTACGATCTTTCTGACCGGCGCTGTTGGATGCCCATGCCCCAATATCAGGGATCATACCAACCAGTAATGCGCCGCCGAATCGTTCCCTGAAATGCGTGTCGATCCAGCCATCAACTCCAGCCTCGCCGAGCCCTCCGGCAGCGCGGGTATCGACCAGCGGAATATCAAGATAAGGGGGCTGGCGGGTACGCAGCTTTGTGATGATGAGAAAGGCGCGTCCCTGTCCGTGCGTCATTCCGGTTTCTGCACCCGTCTGGTAAATGCCCGTGGCGGTGGTCCCTTTTTCAATCAGCTTCGTATTACCGCTGGCACTCCAGATATCGTCGGCGATCGTGCAGCGGATTTTCCCCGCCCGATCCGAGACAAAGCGGTAATCCAGTGAACAGGGAATAGCGGTATTTTCCGGGACGTACAGGTCCGGGTTGTAAGGAATACGCCGGACTGCTGCCGGGGAGGGTTCCGACGGTGGCGACGTGGTGTCTGGTTGTTGTCTGGCAGAGGCTGCCTGTGTCATCTCCTGCTGCCTGGTCCGGACCGGGTTTTGAGCCGCAGCGGCTGAACCATCACGCCGAACCAAAAAATGGGCTTTATCAAGTTGAGACGGCATCTCAGGCTCCGGGGCTGTCGTCATGCGCGGGTTGTTTTCTGCCGGTTCGGATGCTTCGGCCCCGGTATCTTGCGTACCCAGATCGGTACGCTGCCGGTAATCGCTGCGGTTCGGCTGTGGCGTAGCATCCTGCCGCTTCTCTTCACCGGGTTGCCAGAGTAGATTGCGATATACCCAGTTGCCCGCCCATGCCAGCGCAATCAGCGCAACGGCGGCGATCGCCAGAAACGCGGTGGCTTTCCCACGCCTGCGCTTTTTCAGTTTATTGACGGCGGGTTGTAGCGGGTCGTTCTCTTCATCGTCCTGCGCGGTGAGAAGCGCCGTTTCCCGCCTTGCTCGGGCCTCGCGCTCCAGCGTGGCAATATCATCATCTCGTTGTGCCTGAGAAGGCACCGAGCCATCAGGCTCCGGATGCGGGTGTTCATCGTTCATCAGCATGACTCCTCAGTTGTCAGTGGGTTGCGGGCTTTTCCACTCGTTCGACATGCGGTGAAACCGTGGCACCATCAGCGGTCTGGACTCTGCCGAAACCGCGATTTTCCAGGCCGACTACGGCGTTACCGGAACGCAGGATCAGACGGGGCGTGACCTCCTGAATGACCAATACGGTGAAGTTGCCTTTTCTGCGGATACTGCTGTTAACCACATGCTCGTGGCCGTTCAGCGCTTTTGTCACGGAGGGAATAGATTTGGCTGGAGAGAAGCCCACGAACGTAAAACGGCCATCGTCATACGCGAAATCTGGAACGATACGGGTGCTGTCACGCCCCGGATATTTGAGGTAGTCCCAGTTGCGTGGCGTCTGCGCGGCATTCAGGGCCTGCTGAATATCAGCCTGGTGCTGTTTTTGCTCCCGCTCCCGCATTCTGGCCGCTGTCTCACGACTGGCCTTTTCCTGTGCTTCACCCGGATAACGGTAACTCACCTGGAAAGCGGGCTGCTGCGGTGACTTATCATCGATGACGTTCAGCTCGACGTTGTACAGCCGACGGGTGGTGACGATCAGCATGTTGGTATGCCAGTCCTGGCTGTTAGGGGGGATCACCACCTGCGTGGTGTTACCGTCCGCGCCGGACGCGCCCTGAACGAGCGCCACCGGGCGGACGTTGACTCGGTTGGCGTCCGGTGTGGCTTCCCACGCTTCTTCAAAACCGGGTCTGGCACTGATAACCGCTTCGTCGCTGTCAAAGACCAGCGTGGTCATGAAGCCGGGCCGGGTGTTGACGACAGTAACGTTCAGTGGGTTATAGACAACCTGCTGAACGCGGGCATCATAGCGGCTGGACTGCGGGATGGCCGCGCACCATGCCGTCCTATACATCATCAACGTGAGCATGATAAGGATGATGTTTTTCATTATTCACCTCCCCGGATTTCACGGTCTGCCTGCCAGCTGGTCACGGTAAAACCGAACGGGTTAATCTCCCGCTCCGTATCGCCCATTTCTTTGCCGGGGTCGGAGTGAAATGTCAGACGGGCATCCCAGTATTCGGTGCGGGTGTTGTTGTCTGCGAGGCGGCGGATGGTCTTTTTGTAACGGAGGGTGGCAACTTTATCGGGATCCGTGCCTGAGGTGATCTGGTTTGACAGAATGTCGATTTGCACGGTATGAGCCGCGTTCTGCCAGACCTTGTCCGGGGCATCTTTTCCGGCATACAGCGCCAGGTAGTCATCGTTAACCTGAGGACTGTTATAAATCTGTACTGTTGCATAATCGTCCTGCAGGGAAGGGTACACGTACCGTTCACGCAGCCTGACGTAACTGGACGTCATCGCCTTCTGATAAGCGACCTCTGCCGTCAGACTGGTTTTCGACACACGGGTGATGTGCTCCACCCGCCCGGTATGATTATCCACGGTGTACAGTTCCACGACCGTTTGTTTCAGCGGCAACATCAGCACCAACGCGATAAGCGCCAGTACGGCGATGAGCAGGCCTGCACCACCTACCATAAACCCGGCTTTCGTGGCACGTTTGTCCCGCTCAATCATCTGCTGCTCAAAGGTGCGCGAATCCGCAATGAGGGTCTGTTCACTCATGACTGTTTAACTCCGCCATTATCTGAGGGGTGTTCACCGGGATGCCATGACTATCAAAGGCAGGGGGACGGGGGGACTGCGCGCATCCGAAAAGCGAGCACAGCAAAACCAGCGCAATCAAGCGTTTCATGGGGTGTTTCCTTAGTGAGATGAAAACAGGGTTATGTTTTAGCCGGAGGGATTAACGGGAGTATTTCGGCCGGGTATGACAGGTTTAACGATGGAATTTCTGAACGGCTATTTCTCTTTATCGCGCCAGCCGCCGGGCTTCGTTGCGGGCGATCATCTGTTCAATCGCATTCTTACGTGCCTGAGCTGCGCTGTATCCTGGCCCGCTGCCGGGTTTACCCGCACTGGCATCCCTCCAGCCCTGGATGTTGTCGTGAAGGGTACGAGAAGTCTGCTTTCCGGCTCCTGCTGCCAGCTTCCCGGCACCAAACGCCGCCGCACCAATACCCACCGCCGCCAGCCCCTGCATGGAGACGGTTGCACTGGCCCCGGCCAGCGCTCCGGCCAGTTTTGCGGAGAGGTAAACCATTATTGCTGCGCAGACACCGGCCAGACAGACCTGTGCACCTAGCTCCACAATGTTGGATTGTGCAGACAGTTGTGTTGCAATATCTAACCGCGAGTTTAAATAATTGACGACAATGCGCAGCGACAACGCAGAAAACAGAACCGTTAAGATGGCGGCGAACACATTTTGCAGCCAGTTGTTAAACATGGGGCGTAAAAAACCATACAGCAGACAAAATATAAATATGGGGGCTGTAATACTCAGCAGTAAAACCATGACTTCCGCGATCATTGAAATAAAGGCGGTGATAATCATTAAAACGAATATCCCGAGCCAGACATAAAATTGAGCGGTCATTCCCTCATCTTTTATGTACGTTGAGTTATCCATGTCGTGTAATGTTTTACCTAATACCTTCGCTTTACCCCATAAACTATCCAGTAACTGCCAGATATTATCGCTGCCGGAAAATCCCTCCTTCAGGCCATTAATGGCATCAATAACCCCATCGAGATAACCGCTGACATTTGCCACAAAGGACAGGATAATTGCCATCCTGATGATGTCCCACGTGACATCCTCCATTGGTGTGGACAACTTACCTGCCAGGGTCTGGTATCCACGCCACATGATATAGAGCGTGGCTGACGTTGCCGCCAGCCCCACCATCATGGAGGAGTATGACATCATCAGTCCCTTTGTGGCGTCAGTAACTCCTCCTATCAGATGTTTTTCAACACCGATAAATACACCACCGGGCATATTAACCTCACTATGAGTTCAGGTCGGGAGTGGGGGCATTTAACTGCTGAATTTGATAATGGGCTTCATTGGCGTTTTTACAGTTATCTGAGGCATCGCCGGTTTTCTGGCATTTTTCATACACCGCTTTGAGCTCATCGGGATGATCTTTGTACCACTGAGTGGTTTTGGCTTCTTCTTTGCAGCCACTGATGATGAGTAATAAGGACAGGAAAGAAAAGGTTAATAAACGCATGTGAGACTCCTTTAGCCGCTTAAATCAGGGGTTGGCGCAGTTAACTGTTGCTGATTCCACTGTTTAATACGCACATCCTCCACGACTTTTTCGCGCTTTTCTGCTGCCTTAACGCTCATTTCCCACTGGTCAGTGAGCGTGTTCAGCATCACTGATTTTAGCTGAATACTGTTGGCAAGGTCCTGAGACTCCTTTGAGTCTTTGGATAGTGCGATACGGTTCGAGAGGCCGTTAATCTCGCCCAGTGTCTGGCTGACCTGTTCCTGGATCTCGTCAGTCTGCTCAAGCTGGATCGCCTTATTGATGACTAGCTGTTTGCAGGTATCAGCATAGCGTCCTGACTGTTCGGCATTGCAGGTATCGAAAACCCGGTACTTCGTATACAGCGCATCGAACTGTCCTGAGGTGCCGCCGGAAAGTAGCAGGTCATTGAGTGTCTGGCCTGGCTTGCGCAGTTTTTCCAGATCCGATTTCAGACTCTTCGCCTGATCCACAAAATCTGCAATATCCCGGACGCCGGTGGCCGTCGCTAACTGATTTTTATACGCCTGGATCTGGCTTTGATAATGTTGCGCGGTCTGCATCCAGCGCTGCGCTTCTTTTAGCCATTCGAGCTCACGCAGTGGGTCAGCATCAACAAGGACCGGAATACCGGCGTGCGCCAGCGGGCTGACAATGACGCACGCGAAAATCAGGGCATGAAAACGCCTTTTCATCATGGATCTCCTTTGGGTTATCAGAGTGCCTGAGCCAGATAGGGTTCCAGCCAGTCATGGGGCTGCATCCCTTCACGGTACAGGGAATCAAAGATTTCGAGGTTGTCGGCGCTGCCGCTCATCACTCGGGTGTATCTGCCGACACCGGAGAGGTCGAGCGTCACGCGTGCAGCAAAACGTTTTGTGTCGCCACGCCTGAACTGATTTTTGACGACCACATACTGGCGGGCCTGCGGATCCAGATTTTTCACCACATCGAACACTTCCGGTTCAAACTTCATCCCGTCAACATAGTGGGCCCGGTCGGCACTGGGGTTGGCTGCCAGGATCTGCGTGCCGCACTGCTCAATCACGGCGGGCGCAATCTCATCCCTGATGATCTCCGCCGGAGACTGGGTGCCCACAACCAGCATCCCGTTGAGTTTACGAATGGTTTTCAGTCGGTTATAGGCGAAATCCTTAAAGACCGGATCCCGTAGCCATTTCCAGAACTCATCCATGAAGATAACCAGTCGTCGTCCGTCGAGCAGCGTGGTGATGCGGTACAGCAGATAAAAGGAGATCGGCGCACAGACATTGGCATCATCCAGAAACTCTGTGCCGTCAATGCCAAAGTTATCGCAGTGGCTGATATCGAAGGTATCCGATGCGTTATCAAACACCCAGCCAAACTCGCCACCCTGCGCCCACTGCGACAGGCGAATACTCAGGCCGTTCTCCTGTGCCTCCCGGGTGGCAGGCTCCGGCAGATTCTCCAGTAAACGGGTGATCCCATGGATGCGGTACTGTGGTTCATTACTCATCACCGCCAGTACGGCATCATTCAGGCGGCGTTCATCACGGGGCGTGATGGTCGCACCGTTACGCGTACACAACAGTTTCATCAACTGACTGATGAAACTGATATTGCGTTTGGTGGGCAACAGCGAAAACGGATTCCAGCCCGTGGGGTCGCCATGCGTGATGCGATAGTAACGGCCTCCCAGCGCCCGTATATTCATTTCCGCGCCCCGATCTTTGTCCAGATAAACGGTGGTCAGTCGTTTGGTTTTCGCATCGGGAGAAAAACTGTCCGTACGACCATATTTCTGCTGCATGTTTTCAAGGAAAGTCATCAACATGGTTTTACCCGAACCGTTGGTGCCGAGAATGCAGGTACTGGCCGGGTTCTTCTCGTTGAACTCGTCCTTGTCCGCCAGCGTGTTATGCAGGTTCAGATAGTAACCATCCCCTGACGGGGTGCGCAGTAAGGCCATTGCATCCCCCCAGGGTGCATTATCGCGTTTGCCGGGGTAGAAATTGTGCAGTGCGGCCAGCTCAACAAAGTTCTGACTGCTCAGCTCGCCCTTGCGGGGTCGCAGGTGATAGTTACCGGGCAGTTGTGCCATATATGCAGCTGAAAGAGAAAGCGCGGCGGGAGCCGGTGTAATGCCGAGGTTGTTCAGGGCATTGCTGATTTCACTGGTATCGGCCACCAGGCTGTCCAGCGAGCGGGAAAACACCATGATGGATAAATGGTGTTTTCCATAGGCGATTTTCCCCGAGGTCAGCAGGTCGAGCGCCACATCCAGATCCAGTCGCTGTGACACCGCATCATCATCTGAACTCATTAACAAACGTCGGGTTCGTTTGATGGCCTTGCGGGCTTCTTCACGTGACATGCAGGTGTACGACTGGGTGATTATATAATCGCAGGGGGCGTACAGCAGCGAGTCCATCATCCCTGTCGCGGTCTCCTCCGGGAACTCCTTCACTTCCAGCCCCCGGAAATATTGCGTACCGCTGGCGTGGTTTATCTGCCCGGACTCCCCGGAAAAGAACAGCTCCGGCGATCCCATCATCGAATAGGCCGGAGCGCGGGTGACGCGCACCCTGCGCCACTGGTGCGTCAACAGGTACTCATAAAAGGATAACTGGGAGGAGAATACCGCGTGATCTTCGGGGAACGTGCCAAGAGGACGTGCGGCGTAGCGTGACAGTGCGGTATCGAGCGAGCCTTTGATTTCCAGCATTTCCCGCAGTGCAGCGTCAAGTTCTTTAAGTTTCTTGCCGTCATTCATGCGTCTGCGCCCGGCCTTTTCCAGGCTGACAAACGGACGGTAACAGACGGTCAGGAACAGGCGGTTACGGCGAAATGGATCCGCTGCCAGCGAGGCATAATACAGACGGCTGATTTCATCGGCGTAAGGGTTGCCGGACGGCTTGTGCAGCGAATCGGTAAACGGCTCCCGTACGTTATGAATATAAAAGGTGACCGGCATCCCCTCGAATGAGCGGATGAGTCCGTGCAACTGGTTGCGGTCAATACTGAGGGTTTCTTCTGATTCGCAATCGAACGGGGTCCCCGTCAGTTCCCAGGTGCAGTAGAGGTCACTATTGGGAGAGCGGACAACATGCTGATGAATATGCGATGAATACGGAATGTACTTCCTGAGCGTGGCACATTGATTCAGTTTCATGGCGTTGAGAAACTCCGTGATATCAACAGCATCATGCTCAACGGGCATAAATACTGTTGCGCCAAACAGCCGGTTTGCTGCCGGTTTTCCTCTTGCCCTGAGCCAGACGGCAATCAGGCTGAACCGCATGGGTTCATTCCGGGTGACGGATTTCATCACCAGAAATTCAACCGGGAGCAGGGCAAGGAAAGCGACGGAAGTCCAGACAGCGACGATGATGGTGATACCGGTGACACCCAGCAGGGGCACCATCGGCACCCCCCACAGTGCCGCCGGACGTTTCATTGCTTTGAGCAGCTTTGCCATAGATGACCTCTCAGCTCATGAGCAGCGCGCCGATCTCACTGCCCCCGCCAATCAGGATCCCGCCAATAATGATGTAGGCGCACTGGGACAGGCTTTCGCCTTTCCAGAGGGTCTTGTAACCCACCCAGATCACGGCCACGGTGATGGTGATGGCCGCCAGACCATGAAGACCGGTGGAGACCTTTTCCATCACGGTATTTGCGCGAGTGAAACCATCGGCAAACGCCGGGGTAGTAGAAAAAACTATGAGCACACCTACGGGAACAGCACTGACAGCGGTCTTTAGCTTGCGTAAAAGTGTCATTATTCTTCCTCACGGGGTGACATGGAGAGGCTCCGGCGCACTGACGGCGCGGAGGTCTGTGCGATGGCGATTTTCCCCTGACGGAGTTTTGTGGGGACGCCCCGGACAACGGTCCCCGGCCAGATCAGACGGGGAGGGGATGGCTTATCAACAGGGATGGCTTCGAGGGGAGTCGGCGTTGTGGATTTATCCGCGCGGGTGCCCGGTACGGCATAGCGGGGAGATGCCGAAACATAACCCACCCGCTGCAGATAGCTGGTCCCTGAAAAAGCCGCTTCCGGCTGTTGTCCGGTATAGAAATTGCCGGAGTAATAGCAACTCAACGCTCTTTTCAGGGAACCGCCACGTTGGTAGCAATCGCTGAGAATGCGTTCAAAAACTGACAAATTGGTACAGGGATCAAGCAGGTCAGAGGCCGTCACACCGTAATGATGGAAATTGGTGCTGGTAATTTGCATCAGCCCCACAGAGTAACGGCGCCCTTGTGTCACGAGGCGGCGAATAATGAGCTCAGCTTTGTCCCGGCTGGCGGGCTGATGGGAGATGACATTGTTATCTCCGAAGGAGCGAGTGGCCTTCGGAATTATTTCGGCGATGGCATAAGGGTTAAAACCGGATTCCACCCGTGCCACGTCGAGTGCAGTGGACGGATGAATGCTGGCGGCACACTGCATGGCCGCCGCCAGAAAGGCAGTGGTGGAAAGCATGATGGCCTCGGAATTGAAGGCAACGTGCACAGTCAGTTGACCCGGCACGCTGCGGAGTAAGGAGTAATAAAGAAGGGTTAAAGCGCCGTTTAGCCGGGCTCCGCACTCTGTGGAAGATTGCTATCCTCCCGTGGCTCAAGCAGGACCAGTTTGCCGGAAACCGTAATACCGGGTGTCAGGACAATATTCAGGCCGGGCTTGCCGTTATGGGCAAATGCCACGCCAACCCTGGTCCAGTAGGTGTTTTTTTCGCCCTGCATATCAGGCGTGCCTTCTTGGGTGACAAATACGTGGTAGATGGGTTTTCTCATAAATTATCCTCTAATCAGAACGACAACGAATAAAATAAACGGGTCACATCCCGATTCTGCATTCCGGTTTTAACGGGTCAGCGAGAACATTCAGCGGCACCCTGAATTGTGGTTGCGTGACAGCCCGAAGCACATTGTTAAAGAGCATTACTCGCCCTGGACGAATAAACGCCCATCAGGTGGAACATCGAATAACGGTGTGTTTAGCATGCTATTTGAGCAAGGGGTTGGATATGGAAAATTCAAAACGTCGATGAGAGATAAAATAAATAATGATACTTGTTGGGATGCGCTTTTATATATGGAGAAATATAAGGACGTGCAAAGAAAATAATTCCCTCACACGTCATAATGATTATTTTCAGCGATTGCGGCGTTCAAGTATGGACTGACATTCAATACAGGTTGTCACCCCTGGCAATGACTGCCTTCGCTTCTCTGGAATGGGTTTACCGCAGAAACGACAGTGGGCTCGTGAGGGAGTGGCAGCTGGTTTGAAACGGCTCTGTTCAATCATCTCTTCCAGCCGCTGCTCATTAAATTCCTGGTCGCGATCAATCTCATCCGGCATGTGGTGACCTCCTGTTAGCGGCTTCCTGTTCGCAGAGTGTGATACACTTCCAGACGATGGTGAGTGACAGACCACCTGCGTCCGGCAACAGCTTTTCCGTCACCTGCATCATGGCGGCCAGTGCGTCAGGCGATTCAAGGTTATTCACCCGGCACTGCTGCCATTGCCGCCAGATAGCTGCATCTGTTTCTTCATCCGGTTCAGGCGTCCGGCCATAAGGTACGCTGACACCCAGTAACCGGCGGCGAAGGCAGGTTTCGTTGGAAGTGAGGCCAAAATACTGGTTGAGTAACGCGATTGAACCACCCAGGCGGATTGCACGATTAACCAGTCGCTGGTGCCCGAACTCCTCACGGGCCTGCGCCATCAGATGGCGCAAAACGTCATGGCGGACGCTGATTGAGACAAACGGCACTGGCGACCGGCTGACGATAAACAGCTCATCAAGCGATAGCTGATTAAGGGAGTTCATTTCGTCGAAGGTGAATCCAAGGGCTTCGCAGTGGCGAATATTCCCTTCTTTCAGCGCATTCAGCGCATCGGTTAATACGGCGTAATTCAATGATGGGATCATTCTGTCATCTCCCCACACTTTTTTCTAAAACGTATAGATAGATAAGAATTGAGCTAATAGGAGATGTAAAAAAATCGGTGATTGTTTTTCACCTCCACGCCCCCCGAAATGTATCAGCGCTTAGCTAGTTTAAGGTTGATCCACTCATCTATTTCTGATTCGAGCCAGGCAACGCTGGCTGGGCCAATCTTTATTGACTTCGGAAAATTGCCTTTTTTCATATACAGATAGACTTGGGAGCGTTTCAGACCGGTTTTTTCTTCAACCTGTTTGAGACGTAATAACTGATGAGATGTCATTGTTTTCTCCTATGTCGATTTTAACCAGGGTATCCGGTAATCACAAAAAAACACAGAAAAGGATGGATGAAAAGTTGTCGAACCCGTATTGAGGGTTACAGGAACCTTAATGCGGTTTTTAGGGCAAGAAAATATCATCAGTTGCCTTCTGAATTATCAGGGTAGGTACTAATATTTTGTCAGATAACCGATATGATGATGTAATTGTTAAATATGAGGAGGGTAAGTATGATTAAATGTTGAAAGAGTTGGAGTTATCATGGGGTTAAGGTAGGGAAAGTATGGGTCCGTAAAATTAATGCAGGCATTGTAAATGCGGACTTTGAATCGGGTGTGACATTTATTTTGAACCCTGATTTGGAGAGCCTCGTTCAAGCGCTCTTTTCAACGTATCTGCACTCAGATGATCGGTAATACCCTCGATATATGCCCATTGTTCAAAAATGGGAAGAAGTTTATAGGGATGCCTGAGCAGTGGGCTGATCAAATCATTATGCTTACATGCCAGCCAGAATAAACGTGAAAGAGGTGTAGAAAGCCTACCGGATTGCGAGTGTTTAAACCTTTCTGCGGGTGTGCGGAGTAATTTATCAAGTTCATCGTATCGTATCACAAACCAAGCATCTTCTGGGAGATCATAAACAGGAAAATATCCTTTGCTGGAAAATTCCATGAATTTCTTTATTGATTTATCATCATAAATATTTGCGATGATATGCTCAGGTAATAGCATAATTTGCTGATTAAATCTTTCCTGCCATGTTTTTTTTTCAAAAATCTGATATGATTGTCCTGACAAAGTTATGGTAATACCATAATTGCAATAATTTGCACCTGTAACGGGTAACGGCATATTCAGGGAACGTGCCAGTAGTCGCTGAATGAGAACAAATTCATACCCCAGCATCCCTGCATTCATAACTAATTGATCAGAATGGATATATCCTCCTTCAGTACTTAGGGTTAAGCATGTGCCATCAAGGAAAACACTACGTTCAAGCATGCAAAGCCGGTTTAGTAGTGAACCTTCCACTGGACGTAGCCTTATCTTTTTCATAGAAAAACGTATTTTTCTGAGTATGATTGGAGATTGGAAATATATGGAAAGAGAAATGCTTCCAAATAAGGCATATCTATAAATATCACTCTCTGCTATTTTTGCGCCCCTTAGTTTATTCGCTATTTTAACCGCTTCACGAATAGTAACCCAGGTTTGTTTAGGAAGAAATGTATTAGATTTACGGGTTTCGTTTTGCATAAAACAAACTCCTTGAATGTCACAAAAAAGACAAATCATCGCTTAATTTGTTAGGTGACCACGTTGTTATTGTATTTGATGCTTTTTCATGAAAGTTATGTAATCAGTCTTGAAGTAAAAGTTAGATGATGTGTTTAGGTGATTTTAAAAATCACCTAAACATTATGCGTAAAGTTAATACTTTAGTTGCTTATACAATACATGTTGCATTAATGTATGATGCCGCATATCTTATAAAATCATCTGCGCTATAAAAAATATCCTATAGCGCCTATAATGTTGTAATTCGTACCTATTAATATCTTTGCTTGTAAAGCTTAATCATATATCACATCCTTTAAGTGCAAGTGAAATAAGTGTTTATGAGTCTGACTTTATTTTATGTACTACCTAGGCTAAAGAGGTGGATTTGTATTTCGTAAATTTAACTGTCTGAAAAATTTGGTAGTACGAACTCAATAAGCTCTTGTAGTACTTCCTTAGCCGGTCGGCGAGTTGGTTTTAAATTAAGTGTAATGTGAGAAACACCAACATTTTCCTGCTGTTTCCAAAACTCCATGAGTGTATTACGTCCGGCGCGCATGAAAATATTATTAAACAGGCGTAATGGTTCGTCTGGATTTTCACTCAGTTCGAGAAAATTGGCGTAGCCAAAAGGTTTCCACGTTTGACCGTCGCCCGCTTCATGTAGATCCCTGATTATATTTTCGGAATTACGCGGATCAACACCATGCCAAATCCAGGCATCTGACTGCGTGGCAATCCATGACATTTCCTGACGTGCCCGACCTATGGTCAGCATGGGCAATCGTGGAGACAGTGGTTTGGGTATTAAATCAATGTTCCCAGTAAACTCGCCATAAAACTGCGTTTTGTAAACTGGAAAGTCATTTTCAGTAAGCGTGCGTATAACCTCCCAAGCCTCCCGGAAGCGCTCAGCACGATTATTAAAATCATAGCCGAAGGCCGGATATTCAACCGGTCGATCGCCACTAGACATACCGAGCAGTAAACGTCCGCCAGAAAGCCTGTCAACGCTCGCTGCTTGTTTGGCAGTCAGTACCGGATTACGCAGTGGTGATACAATCCCGGCGGTTCCTAGGGCTATTTGTTTCGTTGATGCTGCGAGAAAACCTAAATCCACCATGGGGTCATAAAGCTGCCCGGCATCACCAAAGTTGGGATCATAAAAGGGCACGTCACGCAGCCACAGGGCTGAAATACCACCCTCATCTGCTATCCGTGCGAGTTCAAGATGATCCTCCATATCCGGAATCGGATTTTCAGGATATCCCTTAAAAGGTGCGATTAGACCAAATGTCAGTTTTCCCTGCTGAAAAACACGGTTGAATACTTTATGCCCTGTCAGATGGGCCGGAAGTGTCAGCGTTGTCATCTCAATTATCCTGCTTCGTTGTCAGCGCAATCTGGATTAGCTGTGCTTCTATTAGTAATGTAGTGAGGATAATTGAAAAATTAGGGAATAGGGTTCCCGTATTGGGGGAAAAAAAGCAATCACTACTGCCAGAGCCAGTGCTTTAAAGCGAGCTCAATTATTAAGACGACTCAAAGCAAAGTGACGTTGTCTATCTGTCGTAGCGGAGAGTAAATCAGCACCTGAATGTCTAAGCCGTGCATACCGCTGATATATACAATTATAGGCGGTTTAATACCAAGGTCCTCCAGATCAGCCGCATGCAAATTATAGCGAATAAGGTCTTCATGTCCGGATATTACTTTCTCCACAAAGTTCGGGTCGAGAATGAGCTTATGGCCCAGGGCGACAAAATCATTTGCGTTTTGAATTAGCTCTTCAGCCTGTTCTGGCGTCCTGATACAGCTTCACCATTGACCAGCTTTATCGCACTGACGGATTTCAGCTAAGTCATAATCGGCATGGTATCGCTTTTGTCACTCATTGGGGTTCACCATGCGGCACTGAGCGACATGTGTACATAATCGATGTCTGTGTCCTTTAGTTCACTGTCCAGACTACGGGTATTGTCGAGCGTAATTTTCGGCACTTCCTGCTCTTTAGGTGAAAGTCGGTAACAAACATGAATGAGGCCGATTCATAATCAGTCTGGATTCGGGTGACCTCATTAATTATGTTCATAGGGAGAGTAAGACGTTTCTCAAATAGTACAATTGTTGAAATTAGGAGAGAAAAATTGCTGCAGGATGTAAAGCATTCATAGTGCAGTGATCTTGGAACCTGCATTATGGTATGCATTTCAGGGTCATTAGCTGAGCCGACGGTTAAACAGCTTACAAATTTTTGGGAAGGTCTATTCCCGGGTGGCTCGAGTTTGACGAAGGAAATATCTATGGTGCGGATTATCGCATTAAATTTTTGAAAATGTGCCCGGCCACTGACATATGTCCGGGATTAAATATTATCCAGGCAGGATAGCCTCAGATTTTATCCCATATATGAAATTGTCTTATTAGGTCACTTGCACGTACATATGTCGTCCTGACATCCGGGATTAAAGTCAGTTACACATCTAAACTAACTACTTACTTGGGAATAAAATTCCCGTGTAATGGTCTTGATAATCCCCGGCTTGCTCCAAATTACTGTTTTAAATGATTTTTATTATTTCCATAATTCCTCCTGAAAGTGTGGTTCTTGATGATCCCTTTAGTAACTACTATCTTTTCGGTCAATATAAGCAAGTACATCTATGGCTAAACGCCTGATTTAAATCACGGAGTCACAATGAATTATCCAGAGCTGTTCCGCTCACTACAGATTGGTTCTGTTACTGTTCCTAATCGCGTTTTTATGGCCCCCCTGACCCGAGTCAGAAGCCGGGAACCTGGTGATGTTCCTACCGAGCTCATGCGTGAGTATTATCGACAGCGGGCAGGTGCAGGGCTAGTCATTACTGAAGCCACACAGGTTTCTTTTCAGGCTAAAGGTTACTCCGGTTCACCCGGGCTGCATACAGAAGCACAGATAGCGGCTTGGAAAAAAATTACAGCTGATATTCACCGGTCTGGAGGTCACTGCTGCGTACAGCTCTGGCATACAGGACGTATTTCCCACACTTCAATGCAGCCAGACGGTTCCACACCAGTTGCGCCTTCAGCTATCAAAGCCGATACCAGAACCTCCGCTCGTGACGCTGAAGGCAACGTAATACGTATTGATACTTCCGTTCCACGCGCTCTTACAAAAGCCGAAATCAAGCAGATAGTAGAGGACTTCCGCCAGGCCGCTATCAATGCACGTAGATCTGGTTTTGATTTTGCTGAAATACATGCCGCACATGGCTATTTAATTCATCAGTTTTTATCTCCTGAGGCTAACCATCGAGATGATGAGTATGGTGGAAGCGTAGAAAATCGGGCGCGTTTTGCGCTGGAAATTGTTGACGCCATGGTGTCTGCATGGTCAGCCGATCATATCGGCATCCGCATTTATCCGCTTGGGGCTTTTAACGGTGTTGATAATGCTAATGAAGAAGAAAATGAAAAGGCAGCACTTTATCTGATTGGCGAGCTTGCGAAACGAAAACTTGCTTATTTACACATCTCTGAGCCCGACTGGGCTGGCGGTAGGCCCCTGACACAGGCATTTCGGGAAGCGATTCGCCGGTCCTGGCCAGGTGTTATCGTGGCAGCGGGCGCTTACACGCCAGAAAAAGCCGAAAAGTTAATAAAAGCAGGGCTGATTGATGCGGTCGCATTTGGTCGTAAATTTATTGCGAATCCCGATCTGCCGGAGCGTTTACGTATCGGGGCTGATCTTAATGAACCACGTCCAGAAACGTTTTATGCAAACGGTGAGGAAGGATACACCGACTATCCATTTCTCTCTGACAAATAGTAGGTCTTGAAGATAAAACCCAGTTTTAAACATAAAAAGCCAACCCGAAGGTTGGCTTTTTATCAGTACGCGGCCACGTTTTTAGCCGAGTTGCTCGTGTAAATAAAACACAGAGCAATTACCAAACAGATTACGGCCAGCGCAAGACTAAAAGAGAAAGCAATGGATGGGGTTATGGAACCAGCCGAAGGTATCGATGAGGATAATCATTGCTACCTGCCCGGTGATCACGGTCATGGTTGCCACAGTTGCGCCGATGCGCTGAACGGAAAATGCCATAATAGCAACGGAACGCCGAACATGGCGCCAATCAGCTGCCATTTAGGGACGTCCATCAGGGTCACCCTACGGCTGCTTTTAAACAGGTAAATCGGCAATGCCGTAACTAGCGTGCCGATCAAAAAGGTCAGGGATGCGCTGCAGAATGTGCCGACAATACTGCCAAGCTGGCTGATTAGAGCAGTCTGAACACTGAGTTCGCAGCCATATGGCCTAACACCCGGTGCCCGCCGCTCAAAGTCATAACTGTGGTCGACGTTTTTGTTAAAAAAATTTGGTTCACCCTCTTTACTGGCGCAGCATGTAACCGAAAAAGTCAGGATTCGCCCTTTGTCCAGGGCAGTTCTTCCTGCCAGTTTTCAACCAGCAGGTCGATAAATCCCCGAATGCGGGGAGAGAGATGACGTTTGCTGGGATAAATAATGCGTATTGGCTCCGGTTTTTCTCGATAGGATTTCAGTATCGGAACCAAATCGCCGCTTTTCAGGTCTTCCCAGACCATATAGTCCGGCAAATGAATAATACCAAAGCCGGCAAGCGCAGAGACGCGCATGGCTTCAGAACTGTCAATGTTCAGCCGGCCGGGTCCTTCAAAAATCCAGGTGCCTTCAGGGGTTTCAAATTTCCAGTTTCTTCGGCGGTCAGCGCTGAAAAAGAAAATGGTGTCATGCTCAGCCAGTGCCTGAGGGGTTTCAGGAATGCCCCGGCGCGCCAAATAACCAGCGGAGGCACAGGTCACCATTTTCTGAGTGGCGATTGTACGGGTTAAAATCCGGGAATCATCTCTGGGTTCACCAATGCGAATAGCGAGATCAAAACCTTCCTCTATAAGGTCAACATACCGATCGGTGAAGGCGATGTCAGCCTGCAGTTCAGGCCAGTTTCTGAGAAAGGTTTCCAGCAAGGGCAGGACATGTCGCTGTCCGAAAGATAAAGGAGCTGACAGTTTAAGAGTACCAGTAGGCCTGAGACGACGTTGAGCCATCATGTTGTCGACTTCGTCCAGGTCTTCCAGAATCTGTCGGCAGCGCTCATACATAATTCGGCCCTCATCTGTCAGGCTGAGACGTCGCGTAGTACGGTTAAGCAACCTTACTCCCAGTCGCGTTTCCAGCCGCACAATACTCTTACCTACAGCCGAACGCGTCAGTCCAAGCGAACCGGCTGCTTGAGTATAGCTTCCTGCTTTAACGGCTGCGACAAAAGCCGCGACGTCCCCAATACGGTTTATTTCCATTTTGTACTCCTTTCATTCTCGCTCTGGCGTTATGGCTCCCTAAATCGGGAAACTGATTCCCTAATATATAGCATATGATGACATCGGGTATTCAAAGGCGCCAGTAAGCTTTAGTTAGTAAGAGTGCCATATAACAAATATCAACTAACTGAGAGACTGTATTAGCAAATATGCTCGTGATACTACCCTTAACCGGGACAATATTTTGACCAAAATATTGGTTTACGGATTTACTGGCTGCAATTATTCCTCTGTGCACTTTTATCTAGAGATTAAAAACGACCATTTACGCTGTAATGAGGGGAAAAAATCCGGCCCCTGCTGTTATAGCAGTATTGCCTTATGAGCTGCCCATGCCACCACGCAGCTTAGTGGAAAGAGGCTATAACCTGACTGACTGGAATGAGCTGGGAGTCGGGGGGCACTTTGCAGCTATGGAGCAGCCTAAGATGATGGCTGCAGAGATAAGGCGTTTTTTCAGGCGTTTTTCCTGAGAAAAGAAGCTTCAATCTGCTGAACCTCAAAAACCTCATGGCGTCAGATTGCGAGTTATCAAATTTTATTGAAATTTCTTGCCTTAAATAGAAGAAATGACAATGCATACGCAACCTGCTGCCACGATAAAAGCAATAAAATAGGCGGCTTTAAGGAGACCGCCTATGTCGAACAGCGATACACGGATGCTGCCCGCATCCTCTTTCTCAGCCGAAACCTGGCGCGGGGTACTTGCTGCCTTGCCAGTCATCATCGGTTTTCTTCCCTTTGGCCTGCTGCTCGGGGCGCAGGCGGCCCAGAAGGGGATCCATGCTCACAGTCTGATGCTGATGACCGGGCTTAACTTTGGCGGGGGATCAGAGTTCGCTGCGATCGCGCTGTGGACCTCTCCGCCGCATGTGCTGACCATTGTGCTCGTCAGCATGCTGGTCAACAGCCGACACCTGCTTATGGGTGCCTCGTTTGCGCCATATCTTTCACACCTGCCGCCGCGCAAAGCTTTGTTTGCCCTTTTTTTCATGTGTGATGAAAGCTGGGCCATAGGCATGGCCGACGCGGCAAAACGTCGCAGTCTCGGCTTCTCGCCGGCTTTCAGCACGGGTTTTTACAGCGGCATCGCGGCATCGCTCTGGCTTACCTGGGTGATTTCCACCGGCGCAGGTGCTGTGCTTGGCCCTGTGTTGGGAGACATTACCCGCTGGGGATTTGACATGGCTTTTCCCGCCGTTTTTCTGGTACTGCTCAAAGGCATGTGGAAGGGGTACCGCGCAGCACTGCCCTGGCTTGTCAGCCTGACCTGTGCGGGGGCAACGTACCACCTCTTTCCGGGAGCCGCCTATGTGCCGGCCGGGGCCATATCCGGCATCGCCGCCATTCTTCTGCTGAACCGGAAAGCATCATGAACCTGACACTCATCACCATTGTTCTTATGGCCGTTACCACCTACTTCACGCGAGTTACAGGCTATCTGATTTTGCGTGACAGAAAGCTCAGCCTCCGGACTGAGGCGGTAATGGAGGCCGCGCCCGGCTGTGTGCTTATTACGGTCATTGCGCCGCATTTTGTGACTTCAGACCCTGCGAACCTGCTGGCACTCGTGATTTCACTGCTGGCCGCTCTGCGGTTTTCGCTACTGCCCGTCGTGCTGATCAGCGTTACAGCGACCGCAATTTTACGCCACCTGCTCTGAACAGAGCCGCAACTTTTAAACATGACAACACAGACAGAAAAATGACCACATTTCGTATCAGAGACATTTTCATCCTTGGATTCATGAACTTCGCCCTGTTTGTTGGGGCAGGAAATATTATCTTTCCTCCCTTTATTGGCCTGCAGGCCGGTACCGCCGTCTGGCCTGCGGCGGCAGGGTTTCTGCTGACCGGCGTGGGCCTTCCTGTCATTACGGCAATTGGGATGGCGAGGGCCGGTGGCTCAATGGCGGCACTCACCGGGCCCATGGGCCGTCTGTGCGGCATCCTGCTTACCGTCATCTGTTATCTCTGTGTCGGGCCGCTGTTCGCCACGCCAAGAACAGCCACGGTTTCGTACGAGCTGGCACTGCAGCCGTTTACCGGCAGTGAACGCTGGCTGCCAGCGTGGAGCGCAGTCTATTTTGGCGTGGTTGTTCTGGTATCACTTTATCCAGGCCGGCTTCTGGATACGGTCGGTAAAGTGCTTTCTCCCATCAAAATTATCGCGCTGATTATTCTGGCCGTCACGGCTCTGTTTCTGCCAGCCGGAGCACCGCAGGAACCGGCCGGTGCATACGCCACGGCGGCCTTTTCACAGGGGCTGACAAACGGGTATCTCACGATGGACACGCTGGCTGCTCTGGTCTTTGGTCTGGTCATCGTGAGTGCCATCCGGTCTCGGGGCGTGACCTCCGTGTATCTTGTCACGCGTTACGCCGTGCTTTCCGGACTGATAGCGGGGGCGGGACTTGCGCTGGTTTATCTCAGCCTGTTCCGGCTTGGTACAGGCAGTACCGGACTCATGGAAAACGCGACCAACGGTGCTCAGGTTCTGAGCGCCTACGTACGATTCAGCTATGGCGCAGGAGGGGGCGTTTTTCTGGGGATACTGATTACGCTGGCATGCCTGGTGACCGCCATCGGGCTGACCTGCGCATGCGCTGGCTACTTCAGCAGCATGACACGCATCAGCTATCGGGTATATGTCTGGCTTTTTGCCGGCTTCTCAATGCTGGTTTCCAATCTCGGGCTGACGGAGCTGATTAGCATATCTGTTCCCGTCCTGACTGCAATTTATCCGGTCTTTGTGGTGCTGATTGTGACCTTTTTTTTCCGCAGCAGGTTTCGTTCTGTTTCACGAGTGATAGTGCCTGCCGCACTCGTCGCTTTTCTTTCTGGACTGGCGGACGCACTGGAGGCGGCGGGTGTCAGCCTGCGTCCGTTTACTCTGGCGCGCGAGCTTCCGTTGCATAATCTGGGGCTGGCCTGGCTTATGCCAGCGGTCGCGGTGCTCATTGTGGGAGCCGTGGTGGACAGAATGCTGAAGCCTGCTCAGCCGCCGCTGAGAAGTAAAATTCGCGATGAGGGTCAAAAAAAGCATGGCTAAGCCCATCCCTGCAGCGGTGCTTTATCCTTGCCTGGCTGCAATTACGCTTGTGCTGTTTATGGCACTTGAAAAGCTGCTGTGGTACACAGGTGACTGGTATCCTGCTGTCCTGACGCAGGTTCGCTACGTGAATGACAGTAGCCTGCTGACGCCGCAGGCGGTTCGGGATATCTGCGGTCTGCCGCTGACTATCCCTGAGCTTATTCATAAGAGGAATGGCTTATACCTCCGCTGCGGCACCCCGGGAATTGAAGGCGTATATCGTATAGAACGCTACGTCCCTTAACAGGCCAGCCGCGTGCAGCAGGCTCAGCGCAGCGGGATTTCTGTTGACTGCTTAATGGTCTGCATGGGCAGTTCAGTCTTGACGCTGCGGACACCAGAAATACGGGTCAGATGCTGCGTCTGAAAAGCGCGATAAGCTGGCAGATCGGTTGTCATGACCCGTAGTAAAAAATCGCAGTCGCCTACCATAAGATGGCATTCAATGACTTCTGGCAGGCGGCTGACTTCTCTGCAGAAATGATTGACCGTATCTTCATCCTGACCGTTTAGCCAGACGCGAACAAATACGGTCAGGTTCATACCTATGGCTTGGGGACTGAGCACAGCCACATAGCGATTAATTACTCCCGACTCTTCCAGCGCTCTGACGCGGCGGAGGCAGGGGGATGGCGACAATCCTATTTTATCCGCAAGCACGTTATTAGGTATTCGCCCGTCTCTTTGAAGCTCGCTCAATATGCGACGATCAATTTCATCCACAGCAGGTATCCGGTCTGGAGAGTATGACTGAAAGCTTATTATGCGCTTTGGCAGTCAGAAACACACCCTGAAACAGTACAATCCGCGTCAGCGATACACGAATTACTTTCATCGCCAGCACCTTGTTTTACTTAACCTTGTTGAAAATACGTGGCCTTTTCGGCTATGAATTCGTCAAGTGACAGAGCAGAGCGGCCAAGCTGCCTTTCCAGGACATAAAAGTCGGGCTCCTGCATGATCCCCTTTTGGCTTACCGCAGCCCCGATCGCGGAAATATGGCGCGCCATATGTTCATTGACGGGTGAATCGTCTTTTCGGGCAAGTATCAGCAGTTCTTTCAGCCACTCATCAGCAGATACCGCCTCATATTGTATCTTACGGCCAAGCTGTTCAGATAATTTGCTCGCCAGTTCGTCAAACGAATACAGCGCTGAAGCTGAAGGATATATGACTCTGTCAGAGCCAAACTTTTCCGGGTGCAAAATGGACTGAACCATCAACTCAGCCGCATCATCTGCGGCGATCCACGGAGCCTTTGCTGCACCAAAGCAGCTTCTGATTACTCCGGTATGACGGATGCTTTCACTGTGGGCCAGAAGCAGATTTTCATAAAACATGGCGGCGACGCGCAGGATCCTGAGTGACATGCCTGACCATGTCATGGCCTCCTCAGCCAGCCATTGCGCCCGGCCAAGAGCGCTTGGACTGGCAGGGTGCGCAACAATCATCGACATTACAGTAGTTGTGGCAGTCGGAGCGGCTCTTTTCATCGCCGAAGCAAAAGAGGCTGCAGCCTGAACGATACCCGGACTGACGGGATAAATAAAGGCGGCCTGGCTGATGCCCTCCACAGCAGAATAAAGCGTTGCAGGCTCATGCAAGTCGCCCGTGGCTATATCAAATCCTTCAGCACGAAGTCTCTCACTGCGTTCATCCAGCGTTCGGACAAGCAGCCGCACCTTTGCACCGTGCTGCCTGAGGCGACGTGCGATAATGGCCCCGGTGCCACCATGTCGCCCTGTCGCTCCGGTTACTAAAATATAAGACATATCTCCTCCAGCAGTATCAAGTAACTCTCATTATGAGAGTTACTTGATACTATCATGATGAAAGTGAACTGTGCTAACTTTATCCCATGAAACGAATAAATTTTTCAGACATGAGCTGCCCTATTGCTCTTGCAGCGGATGAAATTGGTGAGGCGTGGACGATACTCATTCTGCGTGAAGCGTTGAAAGGGGCTTCGACGTTTAATGTTTTCGCGGAAAAAATACCGATTGCAGCTTCAACGCTGACCAGGCGCCTGAATGCCTTGGTGGTAAAGGGTTTTTTTGTACGGGTTCAGTATCAGACAAATCCGCTTCGTCACCGCTACGAACTGACTGCTAAGGCCCGAGATTTACTGCCCATATTACTTGCACTCGGGGAGTGGGGGAACAGATGGCTTTCCCCGCAGGAGAAACTAATTTCAGTCACAGACGAGACTACCGGGCAACAGATAAAAGCAGGAGTAGTGGATCTGAATACTATGAAGAGGCTTGACGTAGAGCATATTTTTCTGAAGCGTACAAGTAAAGATATTAGACGTCAAAAAAAATGAAATAATTTTCTCATTTTATTTAAAGTTGTCAAAACATCGTCAAATCAACCCTTTCTGAGGAATTAATTATACTGGTTTGTTGATTTCTGAATTGATTGTGGATCTGGATGAGCTCCAAGGGGATATTACTCATACGCTAATAACTCAGGGATGAAGATGGCGTTTTGCAACATTTTGAGCATCATTAGAATGCGACGAAGACGTGAAGCTCTCATTCAAATCTCGCTGATTAGACGTTTTAATTATTTAAAATTCCTCAAAAAAACTAGTTTAAATTTCATAATAGACCCTCGATAATGGCTATGTTGAGCTAGAAAGTCAATCGGATATACAGGTGAGAAAAAAATATCTTTTGGATAAAAATCGGCGTGGTATTTTTCCTATCACGGCAAGACCTATTTGAATATTGTCTTGACGCCTAGAGCTGCAGTTTTCGTTAAAGTGCTCCTGCTTTATTTACATGAGGATAACAATCCGCCACAGAGTGCGAGTTTGTAGAAACGGAGCTTTAGGACTTCTTTTTACTACTCATTCCGCAGAGTGCAGGGTTTGCTGGCTGTGCAGGATGCCTGCAATCACGTGGTCATCATGGTTTTCCTATTGCCTTTCCTGGCGGCGGCAATGCAGTGTACCGCCAGTAGTCATCTGCCCACCGTGCTAAGCATGGCACGAGTGGAATCTGGTTCTAATCCTGGCGGCATAGCCGAAATAGTTTCGAAGGTGATCCGAAACAGCTGAAAAGTGTCCAGCGCAAATCGTGTGATGCACTTGTGAAGTAGGGTTTGCGCCAAGAATCATTCGTTGGCTGAGTCGAGTCAGAGTATGGACTTGTCGTTCTAGCTCCGCTTCAAAACGGCTCTTGCGTATGTACCGCGTACTCCCTGACAATTCGGTACGTTAATCGGAGGCGGGCGTTAAGTCCATGCGCACTCAGTCTCCAGACGGTGCGTGACTGCTCAGATTGAGCATCGGAAAATGCTCGTAGTGGCCTACCCCGTTAGCCATAATCGGATCCTCAGCCGTGAGATCAGCAATTTCCATCTCGTCTGGGATCTGAAACAGAGAAACTCCATAGCCCCCTGCGCCGTCAATCACGGGCCCGTGAGCCACAACAGTTCCCTGCGCTAGCAGTTTGTCCAGATAAACACGATGCTGCTTCATCCATTTACACTCCTCCTCGGACATCGTCGCAAGGAAATCCGAACGAGGGGGTACGTACTTGCAAAGATAATATTTCACGAAAACTCCTTAAGTTTTACTGACCAGTGAAGAGGGCCAAGTTTAACCAGCTGAATCGCAGATCTTTAAAAGACCTCAGCGCCACTAGAAATTCCGGATTAAACAAACGATTCACCGCTCAAAGTCACGGTGCCCTGGAAGAGTCAAAGGCCAAAGGCCTTTCGAACACTCGAATCGAAGGCCTTTGCCGGCACAAAGCGGCGCAATTTGCTCAACAGCGAGGCCTCACCCTTTGGAGCCGAACGCATCTTCCATGGACCCACAGCTGATTCAACGATTACGTCTGCAATAAAGTTCGGACCGGGAGCTTTTGCCAGTTTCGCGGCAAATGCGCGGGCAGCGTTTCCTCGATCCTTGTCGTAGTCATTGATAGTGTTTGCTGGCTGCGCAGATTGCGCATCCAGATTGGTCCGCGTGTGGGCAGGTTCAACGATCGAAACACGTACGCCAAGATCACGCAATTCGTGATCCAGCGACTCAGAAAACCCCTCCAGCGCGTGTTTGGACGCAGTGTAGTGCCCTAGGTAAGGCCCAGGAACGAAACCCAAGACCGAACTGATATTCACGATCCGGCCAGATTTCTGGGATCGCATGCCAGGCAACACCGCTCGGGTTACGCGAAATACGCCGAATACGTTGGTTTCGAAAAGCGCCTTGACTTGGTCGATGAAAGCTTCCTCCATCGCTCCAAGTAGCGCCGCTCCGGCGTTGTTGATTAGCACGTCGATGTGGTCAGCCCTTTCGAGAACATGATCGACACCATGTCTTACAGTTTCGTCATCTGTGACATCCATTTGGACAAACTCAACGCCGGGCAAGGCCGGCGCCTTCGCGATATTGCGGGCAGTTCCAAAGACTTTGAATCCGCGTTCGGCCAGCTTTGCTGCGACAGCAGCACCAATACCGGATGAGGCGCCCGTAACAAGAGCTATTCTATTTTCGACATAAATACGAACCCATGCACGTTGACAGGCATACTTCGCTACCGAGTAATGAGTGAGTCTACCGAATGAATTGTTTCAAGTTAGCCCACAACTAGGTAGAAGAGATTGGGCTCAGATAGACGCCATTACTCAGATTCTGTTTGATCTGCTCGCTAACAGCGTCGGCGAGAACTTCTACTTCACCGCGTTCCACCCCCTCTAGCACTCGACGCACCACCTCCTCAGGCATAGCCTTCGACACGCCATTGATACCAGCGGTCATATCGGTATCGACGAATGCGACGTGCACACCCACGACTTGTGTGCCCTGTTGGGCAAGCAGCAATCGCAGGCCATTGGTAATGGACCAAGCGGCTGCTTTGCTAGCCGAGTAGCTCACCGTGCTCGGCAGATTGAACCAGCTGAGTACAGAGTGCATATTAACAATGGCACCACCGCCATTGGCTGCAAGTACCGAAGAGAATGCGAGGCTGACTTCCAGCAGGCCAATCGCATTAACCTCTAACTCCTGGCGCAAGCTGGCGACATTGACAAGCCGAGACTGCTCGGAGGAATTGCCAGTGCTGATCCCAGCGTTGTTGATGACCAGCGTGACATCTTTCGCCAGCGCAACGGCAGCAGCGATGTCTGCGGCACTGGTGACATCCAGCTTAACCGGCACGACGCCCGGTGCCGCTTCTATGCTCGTCGGATTTCGAGCGGCGGCATAGACCTTGGACGCTCCGGCCTCAAGTAGAGCCTTGACGTATGTCTTGCCAATACCGCGATTGGCTCCTGTAACAAACGCGACGCTTCCTTTGATTTGCATTTCATTCTCCTAACGAGTGGAAACGAATGGACTTTCATTTCGCGAGGCATGTCTCTCACGCGTAAACCAGCGGCTCATGCGTGACCTTCTCAGACCGCGACTCGGATCCTGTGACGGATCGACCGACGCCAAAGTGCGTAACACTTGCACACATGGCAGGTTTAACACCATCTATGATGGTCATCATGCTTAATCCGAAGTATGATGATCATCATGAAACGTGTCAAGCATCAACTATGAGGAAGAAACGTCATGCGCTATCCAGCACACGAGACCGCAGAGCGACATCAGAAGATCCTGGATCAAGCATCGCATCTGTTCAGGGCTAGAGGTATTGCGGGCGCCAGCATTGGCGATGTGATGAAGGCCGCAGGCCTCACTCACGGAGCGTTCTATGCACACTTCGAATCCAAGGAGGCTTTGGCGTGCGCAAGCTTGGATCAGGCGATGGAGCAGATGCACGAAACAGTTCGTCGCATGGCAACTACGGGCGAAGGTTCGATCGAGAAATTTCTCTCCCACTATCTGAGCAAGGATCACCGGGACCACCCTGAGGCTGGGTGCGCGATGGCAGCGCTTGCCGTTGATATCGCCCGCGAACCTGCGTTGCAGCCGAGCTTCACCACACGACTGAAGTCGATGCTGACCACATTCGCGCAAAGTCTTCCGTGGAAGCTTGGGCGACCGAAGCAGCGCCAGGCGATCTGTTTTACTGCCGCAATCGTCGGCGCAATGGTGCTGTCTAGGGCCGTGGATGACCCTGAGTTTTCCGAGCTCATCTTGTCTTCCGTCCAGGATGAGCTGCTGGATCGGTGACAGGTTCTTCGGCATAAGCGCGCGAAAAAAGATCGATAAGGTCCTCAGAATCCAATAGTGCATCATCTTCTCTTTCGCCCGGGAGGATCAAATTTTGTATAAGCAGCGCTACAAATTTGTGAGCCGTGCTACGAGGAGCATCTCACCGCGGACATTTTGAGAATGCTGAATTGAGGCGCGTGATCAACCCTTCCTGATATTAATGCCAGCGTTTGAGCTGGTCAGAGCGTGTATCTAACGACCAAGATACGGTGCGCGCGATAGTAGTTTATGCCGGATTCCTCAGCATGTGGTCGAGCTCGACTAGCTGGACGCGCAAACTGGAGTCTTCAATCGCAGGCAGGGTGAAAGCAGGCAACTCAACGAGCCAAGACACCTGAACAGCCTCAAATAGCTTACTCTAGTCGCTGAAATCAGAGTAGAAGGTCGCTTTCGTAACACCTGCGGCCAAAGCCAGCATGCTCATGGTCGAGCTCTCATAGCCATGCTCGACAAACACAGGGGCAACCATCCTGATAAGCGCCTGTCTCCTGGCATGCATCGTTTTAGCCCACCCCCCGCCAACATGCGATCGCATGCTCCGTCCCGCCGTCATTTACACGTCGCCTCACGCGTCGGCGCCAACATGCAGTTCAACTGGCGCATTGACGCGTCGCATAGTGCACGGAAGTGCATAAATTTCACGCTGTCGGCACTTCGGGCCACCACGGCCTTCACGCGACTGAAGCGCTGAAAGTCGTGACCCCCACGATAAACGTTTCATTGCCCCTGCCACTGGCGAAAGAGCACACTGGCATTGACCCCGCCGAAACCAAAGCCATTCGACAAGGCGAACTCGATCGGCATTGGCCGTGCGGCAAGCGCAACCAGGTCAAGCCCCTCAGCAGCATCCGGGTGATGCAGGTTCAAAGTTGGAGGCACGATTTGGTGGCGCAGGGCAAGAATAGTGAAGATCGCCTCGATCCCGCCCGCAGCGCCAAGGAAGTGTCCGGTACTTGACTTTGTCGACGAGATCGCCACGCTCGACCTTACGCCAAATAGTGAACGAATCGCTACAAGTTCGCCGCGGTCACCAACTTGCGTGGACGTGGCGTGCGCGTTGATGTGCTGGATCTCGTTGGGCGCAACACCCGCTTGCCGAAGAGCAGCCTCCATGGATCGCCGGGCGCCTCTGCCGTCTTCAGGACCGGCTGTCAGGTGATAGGCATCCGCGCTGGCTCCGTAACCGACCAGCTCGGAGATGGGGCTAGCACCGCGCGCTGTTGATCGAATGGGCGTGACGCTTCGTGGGGATGATCATTGAACGCGGTGGCCAAAGCGCGAGCTGGTGCGAAGGCACCCAAGCTGATGCGATGGATTGCTGCCTCTGTCCCGCCACAGATGGCTATGTCCATATTGTTCATGCCAAGCGAATCATCCAGTGATTGATCCAAAAAGCTGCGTTGTAACCCTTGACAAGCATTATTAATTAAGATATCAACGATGATATTCCGCTCGTGCAAGCGGTTGTGCAGCTCGCTTATGGCGGTAATATCTGCAAAATCTACCTGCTCAACCATCACGTCAATATTAAAACGCGTGCGTAGTACATCAGCCAGGGCTTCGAGCTTATCAACTCTCCGGGCTACAAGGATAAGTGATTTTCACTGAGCAGCATATTGACGCACGAACTCTTAACCAAATCCGCCTGGAGCCCCGGTGATGAGTATCCATCCATTATTTTGTAGCTATATTAATTACTCCGGTCGTTATTTATGCAGCATGTAGAAAGCCGTTAAATTTATCGGAAGGTGCAGATTATAAATATTTAGGCTCTAATGATTCAGATGTTTTTCGGTATTTTAATGAAATTAAACAAAAATTATCGTTCATACAGTGCTCCCGATTGACGAATCAAAGTCCGATTCTTCGGCTAGCACTAAAAGTGGGCCAAACGGGGAAAACAGACTCTGAATATCTTCATTTGCTGAGGTCAGTATTACCGCGAATTTATTTATTACATCACTATATGCCAACTGTAATCTGATGCAGTCTGAATGTTGAAACATGACGCGTAGAGTTCGGGACTGAATACCCGGTACAAGAGAAATCAAGGTTTGTGAATTGCGCAACTGCACACCGCGGGCGAGTTCATTTAAGTTATCGGGGTCAACGCTAATAATAATAACATCCACTTCATCAATAACTGCCTGGTGATTGTCCAGGGTCCAGCAGGGAAATTCTCTTGCTAGTCTTTGAGCACGCTCACTGTTTGCCGGGGACAGAAACACCTGGGCGTCAGGTACTGCATGAAAGAATCCTGCGATCAGTTTTTCGGTTAACGCATCAACGCCCAGAATGCCTATTCTTTTCATCAGTCCCCCAGTTATCAGTACGGTTATGTGAAGTTATCAGCGGTAAAAGGTTTGTCATGCTTTTGGCCGCATGAGAACCCAGGTACCGGGTTTATGAACTCCTCGGCGCCGTTTCTGGCGGCTGCCAGCCTCCGCCGAGCGCCTTGAACGTAGCAACAGCCGCGCGCGCAGATTCTGTCTGCGCCTGCGCCCTGGCGTCGGAAGCCTGTAACAGGGTTTCATCGTTGTGCAGGACGTCCATCAGGCTGGCCGTTCCCTGCCGGTAAGCGATAAAAGATGACTGGCGGGCGCTGGCCAGGGCGGTTTCACCGCGGGTCAGCGTGGCGGCCTGTGTTTCACGATTGACCAGGGCAGAGAAAGCATTTTCGACGTCTTCGGTGGCGCGTAATACCGACAGGCGATAGGCCGCGAGCGCTTCGGCTTCCTGGCCTTTCGCCTGATCTATCTGGGCATTAATGCGACCAAAATCGAAGAGCCGCCAGCGCAGTCCCAGCACGGCTGCCGACTGGCTGGCACCGCCGGAGAACAGGTTGTCGCCCGACACGGCGGTTGCGCTGCCGAGCAGTGCACTGAGTGAAAACTTCGGATAATACTCACTGACCGCCACGCCGATGCGTGCACTCGACGCCGCGAGATGGCGCTCCGCCACGATAATATCGGGTCTGCGGCGCAACAGGTCGGCAGGTGTGCCCGTTGAAGTTATCTGCGGAGCCTGCGGTATTGCACCCGGCAACGCTAACTGACTGCGATGGGTCCCGGGAGGCGTGCCGAGCATGACATCTAATGCATTCATGGCCGCATCAAGCCCCGTACGGAGAACCGGTACGGTTGCCTGAACCTGCGCCAGTTCCCCTTCGGTCTGGCGAACCTGATACGCCGGAGCCAGTCCTTTAGCGTTCAGGAGTTGTACCTTTTCCAGCAGCTCCTGCTGCGTACTGACCTGTTTCTCCGCAATGGACAGCCGGGTCTGTAATCCGCGCAGGGTGATATAGGTATCGGCAGTCTGAGCCGCGACGGCAAGACGGGTGGCCGCGACGCCCGCTTCGGAAGCCTGATAGTCAGCCAGTGCAGCCTGACGCCCGCGTCGCAGCCCTCCAAATACGTCAATCTCCCAGCTTGCGTTGAGATCGGTTTCATAGCTATTGCCGTAGCGATTATAATCCGGCGTTGCGCTGAGAACCTGACCCAGCGGGGTTTCGGCCGACTGATAAGCGCGTGCCGCTTGCCCACTGACGTTCCCTGAAGGTAACAGCGCTGCTGTGGCCGCGCCCAGTCCGGCGCGTGCCTGTGCCATGCGGGCGGTGGCCTGTGCGAGATCGAGATTTTGCGCGAGGGCGTCGGTAACGTACTGACTTAGCAGAGGATCGCCGAAGCCATCCCACCAGACGGCAAAACTGGCGGGTCTGGAGGCGCTTCTCTGCTGGACGGCAGACTGTGCCTGATAGCGTTCAGGAAGGGGGGCATCCGGGCGATGATAATCCGGCCCGACGGCGCAACCCGCCAGTACGACGCTGCTCACCACCAGTGCAAGAGTACGAAGGGGGAACATTGATATTCCTTGAGTCAGTTTTGAAGTGTGACTACATTACCAAATGGTCACTCGTTGTCAATCAGGGCTCATTGAGCTAAGCTGGAAAAATGACTAAACACATAAATGTACATCCCCTAAGGGGGCCATCGGATCACAGTGTGCGTGATCAGGTCGTTGACGCTGCCACAGAGCATTTCGGGCATTTTGGTTACGAGAAAACCACGGTGTCAGAACTGGCTAAATCAATAGGATTTTCAAAATCCTATATCTATAAATTTTTCGATTCCAAGCAGGCGATCGGCGAGGTGATCTGCACTAACCGGCTGGCGATGATCATGGCGATTGTCAATTCAGCGATTGCAGATGCCCCGTCGGCCTCCGAAAAATTGCGGCTTTTATTCAAGGCACTGACTGAAGCCGGCAGTGATTTGTTTTTTCACGATCGCAAGCTTTATGACATTGCTGCCGTGGCGGCGCGGGATAAGTGGCCGTCGGCAGAGGCTCATGAAGAGCGTCTGAGAACACTGATTGAGCAAATCATTGTAGAAGGGCGGCAGGCGGGCGAGTTTGAACGAAAAACGCCGCTGGATGAGGCGGCGCACGCGATATATCTGGTCATGCGGCCCTACATCAGTCCGGTACAGTTGCAATACAATCTGGAAACGGCACCGGCGGCTGCGGCGCTCCTGTCCTCACTAATACTGAGAAGTTTGTCACCCTGAGTTGTGACTATTGACATTATTGGTCACTGGTCTGAGAATGCGGTTACTCTCCTGCTAACTTAATGAAGGGAACCCATGCTCAGGCTTAATCCTGCCACCTTTGCTGTTTGCCTGTTGCCACTTGCCCTTGTGGCTTGTGGTGACACTTCCGTCACCGACGATCCCCGTACTCAGCCTCCTCTGGTCAGGTCTGCGACCGTGGTGAGTGCTGCCGATGTCTCCCGCTCATTTACCGGCGTTGTTGTCGCCCGAATTCAAAGCGATCTCGGTTTCAGAGTGCAAGGCAAAATCCTTGAACGTCTGGTTGATACCGGCCAGACCGTTAAACGCGGCCAGCCATTAATGCGTCTGGATCCGGTTGACCTGAGCCTGCAGGCCCAGGCTCAGCAACAGGCGGTCGCGGCGGCACGGGCTCGTGCAAAACAAACGAAGGATGACGAGGCGCGTTACCGCGGGCTGGTTGCCTCAGGTGCTGTGTCGGCCTCGGCCTACGATCAGATAAAAGCCGCCGCCGACACGGCCAAAGCTGAACTCAGTGCGGCGCAGGCACAGGCGAATGTGGCGCAAAACGCGACGGGTTACGCCGTGCTGCTGGCGGATGCCGACGGCGTGGTGATGGAAACGCTGGCTGAACCCGGCCAGGTTGTCAGTGCCGGGCAACCGGTGGTTCGCCTGGCCAGAGCAGGGCAGCGCGAGGCCATCGTGCAGTTGCCCGAGACGCTACGCCCGGCTGCCGGAAGCGAGGCCGAGGCAACGTTGTATGGTACGGGTAAACAGGCAGTCCCTGCGAAGCTGCGGCTTCTTTCCGATGCGGCAGATCCGCTAACCCGTACCTTCGAGGCGAGATATGTGCTTGAGGGAGCACTGGCGAATGCCCCGCTGGGATCCACCGTGACGCTGCATATTGCAGACGATAAATTACCGGGCCAGGTGATGCAGGTGCCTTTAGCGGCCATCTATGATCCGGGCAAAGGGCCGGGAGTCTGGGAGATTTCGGGTAAGCCGGCCAAAGTGTCATGGCGGCCCGTGCAGGTGCAGGGAGTGGGGGACGATGCGGCGAGGGTGACCGGTTCCCTTAAGCCGGGAGAGCAGGTGGTCGCTCTCGGGGCGCATCTGCTGCATGACGGTGAGGCCGTACGCCTGGCCGAACAAAGCGACACCCGCGTCGCCAGGAGCCAGCCATGAGCGGGGGGCGATTCAATCTTTCAGCGCTCGCCGTGCGTGAGCGCTCAATCACGCTGTTCCTGATTATCCTGATTACCGTGGCCGGTATTCTTTCGTTTTTTGAACTGGGACGGGCTGAAGATCCGCCGTTTACGGTCAAGCAGATGACCATTATTTCTGCTTGGCCGGGTGCCACCGCGCAGGAAATGCAGGATCAGGTGGCTGAACCGCTGGAAAAGCGTATGCAGGAGCTGAAGTGGTATGACCGAAGCGAGACGTACACGCGTCCCGGTCTGGCTTTTACCATGCTTTCGCTGAAGGACAGCACACCGCCTTCACAGGTGCAGGAAGAGTTTTATCAGGCACGTAAGAAGCTGGGAGATGAGACCAAAAACCTGCCGGCAGGCGTCATCGGGCCGATGGTCAATGATGAATTCTCCGACGTGACCTTTGCGCTCTTTGCGCTGAAGGCCAAAGGGGAGCCACAGCGACTGCTGGTACGCGATGCGGAATCGTTGCGCCAGCAAATTCTGCATGTGCCGGGGGTCAAGAAGGTCAATATCATCGGCGAAAAGGCCGAACGCATCTTTGTCTCGTTCTCGCATGACCGGCTGGCCACGCTGGGTATTTCGCCTCAGGATATTTTTTCCGCCCTCAACAGCCAGAACGTCCTGACGCCCGCCGGTTCGATTGATACCCAGGGGCCGCAGGTCTTTATCCGCCTTGATGGCGCCTTCGATAAACTGGAGAAAATCCGCGAAACGCCCATCGTCGTACAGGGCAGAACCTTGCAGCTTTCTGACGTGGCAACCGTTGAACGGGGCTACGAAGATCCTGCGACCTTTCTGATCCGCAATCAGGGTGAACCGGCGCTGCTGCTGGGCATCGTTATGCGCGACGGCTGGAACGGTCTGGATTTGGGTAAGGCGCTGGATGCGGAAACGGCCAACATCAATGAGGGCATGCCGCTGGGCATGACCCTGACCAAGGTCACCGATCAGTCAGTCAACATCAGCTCCGCCGTTGACGAGTTCATGATCAAATTCTTCGTCGCGCTGCTGGTGGTGATGGTGGTGTGCTTCGTCAGTATGGGCTGGCGCGTTGGCGTGGTGGTTGCCGCCGCGGTGCCGCTGACGCTGGCGATTGTCTTTGTGGTGATGGAGGCTTCCGGCAAAAACTTTGACCGTATTACCCTGGGCTCGCTGATCCTGGCGCTCGGGTTGCTGGTCGATGATGCCATCATCGCCATCGAGATGATGGTGGTGAAAATGGAGGAGGGCTACGACCGCATCAAAGCCTCGGCCTATGCCTGGAGTCACACGGCAGCCCCGATGCTGGCAGGCACGCTGGTCACCGCCGTCGGATTCATGCCCAACGGTTTTGCCCAGTCGACTGCCGGTGAATACACCAGCAACATGTTCTGGATTGTCGGTATCGCCCTGATTGCTTCCTGGATTGTGGCGGTGGTGTTTACGCCTTATCTGGGCGTGAAAATGTTGCCGAAAATCAAAACGGTGGAGGGCGGGCATGCGGCGATTTACGACACCCGTCATTACAACCGTTTTCGCCGGGTGCTGACCCGCGTCATCGCGCGCAAGTGGATAGTCGCCGGTACCGTTATTGCCGTCTTTACGGTCGCTATACTCGGCATGGGGCTGGTGAAAAAACAATTTTTCCCGACCTCTGACCGCCCGGAAGTACTGGTTGAAGTGCAGATGCCTTATGGCACTTCTATTGAGCAGACCAGCGCCACCACGGCGAAAATCGAAGCCTGGCTGAGAAAGCAGAAAGAGGCAAAAATCGTCACGTCCTACATCGGGCAGGGTTCACCGCGTTTTTATCTGGCCATGGCGCCTGAGCTGCCCGATCCGTCATTTGCGAAAATTGTCGTGCTGACGGACAGTCAGGAAGCACGCGAGGCGCTCAAGTTCAGACTGCGTGAAGCGGCGGCCAGCGGCCTGGCACCTGAGGCGCGCGTGCGTGTGACCCAACTGGTGTTCGGTCCGTATTCTCCTTATCCGGTGGCCTACCGGGTGATGGGGCCGGATCCTGATAAACTGCGCGAAATTGCAGACAAGGTCGAAAAGGTGATGCAGGCCAGCCCGATGATGAGGACCGTCAACACAGATTGGGGGCCGCGTGTACCGGCGCTCCATTTCACGCTCAGTCAGGATCGTCTGCAGGCGGTGGGGCTGACATCGAATGCGGTCGCGCAGCAGCTTCAGTTCCTGCTTTCAGGGGTTCCGATCACCTCGGTACGTGAAGATATCCGTTCGGTGCAGGTGATGGGGCGGGCGGCAGGAGATATCCGGCTTGATCCGGAAAAAATCGCCGGTTTCACCATAGTGGGGTCTTCCGGCCAGCGCATTCCGCTGTCGCAGATCGGGGAGGTTGAGGTGCAAATGGAAGATCCTGTTCTGCGCCGTCGCGATCGAACGCCGACCATTACCGTGCGGGGGGACATTGCCGAAAATCTGCAGCCGCCGGATATCTCCACGGCAATGACTAAAGCCTTACAGCCGGTCATTGATACGCTGCCGGTCGGATACCGTATTGAGCAGGCGGGTTCTATTGAAGAATCTGGGAAAGCCACCCAGGCGATGGCACCGCTGTTCCCGATCATGATTGCCATGACGCTGTTGATTATTATCCTGCAGGTGCGGTCGATGTCGGCGATGGTGATGGTCTTCCTCACCGCGCCGCTGGGGCTGATTGGGGTGGTGCCCACGCTGCTGCTCTTTAACCAGCCATTTGGCATCAATGCGCTGGTAGGACTGATTGCGCTGTCGGGCATCCTGATGCGTAACACCCTGATTCTGATAGGGCAGATCCATCACAACGAACAGGAAGGGCTGCCGCCATTTCATGCGGTGGTGGAGGCAACGGTGCAGCGGGCCAGACCGGTGTTGCTGACGGCGATGGCGGCCATTCTGGCGTTTATCCCGCTGACCCACTCGGTGTTCTGGGGAACGCTGGCTTATACCCTGATTGGGGGAACGTTTGGTGGCACCATTATCACCTTGGTGTTCCTGCCAGCAATGTATGCCATCTGGTTTAGGATACGGCCTCACAATCAGCCGCAGAGTGGAAGTTCGACACCGGGCAGGCCTGTTTCCACTGCGAATCAGTGAATCGCTTTTGTCGCATCGTCTCACCACAGACCATTGTCACCGGGTGATGGTCTGTGGTTTCCCCTGTCGACTGAGAAATTAAGGAATCTGAGGATGACGTATATAGGTCAAAAGCCCAGTTGCAGAACATCTTCCTGTCGTAGTGCTCTCGCTCTGACGGATAAGAGTGGTATTTGTGTGTCAGTAATTTTCGGTGAGATTTTACTATGAAGACACAAAGCTTTCCGGGGGGCATTGAGGCATGTGACCAGATCTCTGAAAATCCGCGATTAACAGGGAAGATTATCGTTTTGTTGGCGGGACTCTCGGCTATCAGCACCTTATCCACAAATATCATTCTCCCCGCATTTCCGGATATCGGCGAGCAGTTAGGGGTATCAGCACGTGAACTGGGACTTACGCTTTCCAGTTTTTTTATCACTTTTGCTCTGGCTCAATTAGTGGTTGGTCCGCTGGCAGACCGCTATGGCCGCAAAAAACTGATATTGGGAGGGCTGTCAATATTCATCGTAGGGACTGTCGTGGGGGGACTTGCTGGCTCACTTGAAACGCTTATTATCGGACGCGTCATCCAGGCGTTAGGTGTCTGTGCCGCTGCAGTACTGGCCCGAGCCATTGCGCGTGATTTGTTCGATGGTGAAACACTGGCACGTGCACTGTCTCTGACCATGATCGCCACAGCGGCCGCCCCCGGTTTTTCACCGCTGGTGGGTAGCGTGCTGACCACCACTTTAGGCTGGCGTGCGATCTTCATCCTCGTTGGCCTTGCGGCCTTTGCTGTAGCCATTTTTTATACCGCTACATTGGGAGAAACGCATCCAACTGAAAGGCGTGCTCAAGTTTCAATTCCGGGCGTGGTTGTTGCGTATTTTAGGCTGGCAGTGAATGGGAAATTTCTTCTTCCGGCACTGTCGGTGAGCCTGTTGATGAGCGGTTTATTTGCCTCCTTCGGTGCCGCACCTGCAATCCTGATAAAGGGGATAGGGTTATCATCATTACAAGTCGGTTTTTACTTTGCCGCCACAGTGTTTGTGGTCTTCGGCGCAGGTATGGCGGCCCCTCGAATGGCGCGGCGCTATGGCGCGCAAATTATTACCTCGGCAGGTATTCTTACTGCGTTACTCGGTGGTGGCATGTTGTTGATTGGGCCTGAGTCTCCGGGATTAGGCTGGTATTCCCTGTCGATGGTCATGTACCTCTGGGGGATGGGGCTGGCTAATCCATTGGGAACGGCAATTACACTTGGGCCCTTCGGGAAACAGGCCGGGCTGGCATCCGCTTTGCTTGGTTTTCTTACTATGGGGGCTGCTGCAACTGCAACCTGGCTCAGTTCTGTAATGACATTCCCCGCAGTGGCAACGCTGGGAGGTATACAGACAACTGCCTGTATGATCGCGCTTTTACTGTTCCTGCTGCGAGGAAAATTATCAGCATCGGCTACGTGAAAATTACAAGATGGAATAGGGGTTTATTTCTTTGGCAGAAAATGAGCTAGTACAGGATTAACTTTTACTACCTGGCGCGACTATCCCTTGTTTAGGGAAAAAGTTGCATCAACCTGTTGATCTCACAGCTCATAACAGAACTAATCCGTTTGCGTGGATAATTCTGTATGAGAAGCGGACATTACACTTTCGATTCACCCAGAACCGTTTGCCTTAAGAGGTTCATAAACGGTTTAACAATTTCTCCTAATTGAAGTAAGAAAAAAGCCGTACCAGTACAGATTGATACGGCTAATTTTGTGGTTTATTTTGTCAGTGGCGTTATCCCATTCTGCAACTGATTTCCTTCCCACAAATATAAGGTGGGAAATACGCTTTCCGGCACATATCCAGATAATCCGACCACCACTGCATCATCGCTTTTCGGGCATCGAGATATTCTGCTTTATGAATGTAAGCCGCTCGAACGCTATTGCGCTCCTGATGGCTCATTTGACGCTCAACCGCATCCTGTGACCACAGGCCAGATTCCATCAGAGCACTACAGGCCATTGCCCGAAATCCGTGACCGCAAATTTCATCTTTCGTGTCATAGCCCATCAGCCGTAGTGCCTTGTTGACCGTGTTTTCGCACATGGGCTTATACGGATTATGATCACCCGGAAATACCAGTTCCTGATGCCCGGATATTTCCCGTATCTGTTTCAGAATAGAGATGGACTGGCTGGAGAGAGGAACAATATGCGGTGTGCGCATTTTCGCTCCACGCCGGGAATAACGGACACCGGGGATAGCCTCGCGATTGGCAGGAATGGTCCAGATTTTGTTTCTAAAATCGATCTCAGACCAACGGGCAAAACGCAACTCGCTGGAACGGATGAACAGGTGCAGAGTAAGTGATACTGCTAAACGGGTTAATTCTCGCCCTTGCTTGTAATCCTCAATACGAGTCAACAGTTCAGGTAGTTTCTCCAGCGGAAGGGCAGGATAGTGGCGTTTAACGGGCGCGGCGATTATACCGTCAAGATTCGCCGCCGGATTATTCTCTATTAATTCCTGATGTACGGCATGACGCATGATGTTGCACATATGCTGTCGGGTTCGTGCCGCTACTTCCAGCAAGCCTTTTTTCTCAATTCCTTTCAGCAGACCGATGAAGTGGCGAGTTTTTAGTTCTGTGACCGGCAGGTGTCCAATAATCGGGAAGATATGGTTATTCATGCTGGCAAGCAGACGGATGGCATGGTTCTCTGACCATGAGCGGTTGCTTTTATGCCACTCCAATGCCACATGCTTGAAGGTTTTCTCTGGTGAGGAAGTGGTTCTTTCAGAAGCGCGCTGTTGTGCTGGATTGATATTCTGAGACAGTAGCTTGCGGATACCTTCACGCTGTTGACGAGCATCGGCCAGAGAGACATCAGGATAGGCACCTAAGCCGAGGCGGGATTCTTTTTTATTGATACGATATTTGAGATACCAGAGACGTGAACCGCCTGGATTAACCAGCAGGTACAGACCGTGAGAATCGGAAACTTTGAAGGGTTTTGCGGATGATTTTAAGTTGCGGATTTTTGAGTCGTTAAGAGACATTTGGGGGTCACTCCGTCATCGAACCAACTTGACCCCAAATCTGACCACCAAATTCTCCCGATGCGGAGGGAAAACTGAAAATGCATCGGGAAGACTTTTCACGCTAACTTATTGAAGCTTAATCACATAGAGATTCGCAAAGCGGCATGAAAACAAGAATTTGGCTCCTCTGACTGGACTCGAACCAGTGACATACGGATTAACAGTCCGCCGTTCTACCGACTGAACTACAGAGGAATCGTGTGGAGTCGTATCTTAGCGGCGAAAAATCTTTTGTCAAACATCAATTCGCCTGTTCAGGTGCAACTGCCGCTTCCATCAACAATTTGTTGTCATTTCCGACAATTATTCAGGAAAAATACTTTGCAGGATATCCATTTCTCAATCATCATTTGAAATGTTGTTTCAACATCTCTCACTAAGGTCTCTCTTGAACGTCACCTCCGCCGTACGCCAGGCCGTCGAACGGACATCCTGGTTTAAAAAACGTCAGCGTTATCGTGTGCTGTACTGGCGCGAAATCAGCCCTCTCGCTGTCCCCATTCTGCTGGAAAATGCCTGTGTGCTGTTGATGGGGGTATTGAGCACCTTCCTTGTCAGCTGGCTGGGAAAAGAGGCCATGGCCGGGGTGGGGCTGGCCGATAGCTTTAACATGGTGATCATGTCGTTCTTTGCCGCCATCGATCTTGGCACCACGGTGGTGGTGGCTTTTAGCCTTGGCAAGCGCGATCGGCGGCGGGCGAGAGCGGCCGCGCGTCAGTCGCTGGCCATTATGACGCTGTTTTCCATTTTGCTGGCGGGAGTGATCCATGCCTTTGGGCAGGAGATTATTGATTTTGTCGCCGGTGACGCCACTGCGCAGGTCAAGGCCCTGGCCCTGACCTATCTGGAGCTGACGGCGCTGAGCTATCCGGCGGCGGCGATTGCGCTGATCGGTAGCGGTGCACTGCGCGGCGCCGGAACCACCAAAATCCCGCTGCTGATCAATGGCGGGATGAATATCCTCAACATCTTAATCAGCAGCGTGCTCATCTACGGCATCTTCTCCTGGCCGGGGCTGGGGTTTGTCGGCGCCGGTCTTGGGCTGACCATTGCCCGCTATATTGGCGCGATAGCCACGATCTGGGTGCTGATGGTGGGTCTCAATCCGGCGCTGAGGCTGTCGCTGAAGGGCTACTTCAAACCCTTTAACTTCGCCATTATCTGGGAGGTGATGGGGATCGGCATCCCGGCCAGTATCGAATCGGTCCTGTTCAATGGCGGCAAGCTGCTGACCCAAATGTTTGTCGCCGGGATGGGTACCAACGTTATCGCCGGCAACTTTATCGCTTTTTCAGTGGCCTCGCTGATTAACCTGCCGGGCAACGCCCTCGGCTCCGCCTCGACGATCATCACCGGTAAGCGGCTGGGAAAAGGGCAGATTGGTCAGGCTGAATTCCAGGCCTGGCACGTATTTTGGCTGTCGACGATCATTCTGACGCTGATCGCCTGGGGCAGCGCCCCGTTCGCCGGCTTCATTGCCTCGTTCTATACCCATGAAGACGACGTGAAAGAGGTGGTGAAGCAGCTCCTGTGGCTCAACGCCCTGTTTATGCCAATCTGGTCGCTGTCGTGGACCTTACCCTGCGCGTTTAAGGGGGCCCGCGACGTTCGCTATACCATGTGGGTGTCGATGCTGGGCATGTGGGGCTGCCGGGTGGTGGCGGGCTATACGCTGGGTATCGTGCTGGGGATGGGCGTGATAGGCGTGTGGTTGGGGATGGTGCTCGACTGGGCGGTGCGCGGCGTGCTGTTTTACTTCCGCATGGTGAGCGGTCGCTGGCTGTGGAAGTACCCGCGCGTGAAGGCCACGTCGGAGGAAACCTGAGCCGTTTGCGGGGATGAACGCCATTTTTTGCGCAAAGTGAAGAATAATTCGGCAAACGATTCATTTTATTGAAAACAGGCTTTGACAGCGCCGGGCGTCATCGATAATATGCGCCCCGTTCACACGATTCCTCTGTAGTTCAGTCGGTAGAACGGCGGACTGTTAATCCGTATGTCACTGGTTCGAGTCCAGTCAGAGGAGCCAAATTTAAGAAGCCTGCTTTCGAGCAGGCTTTTTGCTTTTCTGCGCGCCACGCTTCCCTGTGGACGCACATCCAAAGTTCTCGCCGGGCCGTTCGTTTCGCTCATCCCGGCACTGACGATCCCCTGCGGGGAACGCCAGCGTGTTTCCTTTCTAGCTCTGCGTCACCGGTTAGCGGAACGGCGGTTCGTTGAAGGTACGCAGCTTACGCGAGTGCATGTGATCCCCCTCGGCGCGCAGCAGGTCGATCGCCCGGATGCCTATCTGCAGATGCTCGGAGATAGCGCCCTCGTAGAAACGGTTGGCCTGGCCGGGAAGCTTAATTTCACCGTGCAGCGGTTTGTCCGAGACGCAGAGCAGCGTGCCGTAAGGCACGCGGAAGCGATAGCCCTGGGCGGCGATGGTCGCGCTCTCCATATCGATAGCCACCGCGCGGCTGAGATTAAAGCGCAGCGCCGAAGCAGAATAGCGCAGCTCCCAGTTACGGTCGTCGGTGGTGACCACCGTTCCGGTACGCAGCCGCTGCTTCACCTCCTCGCCGGGCATCCCGCTCACCTGCTTGGTGGCGTCGTACAGCGCACGCTGCACTTCGGCAATGCTGGGGATCGGAATATCTGGCGGCAGTACCGCATCCAGCACATGGTCGTCGCGCAGATAGGCGTGGGCCAGCACATAGTCGCCGATAGCCTGGCTTTCACGCAGGCCGCCGCAGTGGCCAATCATCAGCCAGACATCGGGGCGCAGTACCGCCAGATGGTCACAAATGGTTTTGGCGTTAGCCGGGCCGACGCCAATGTTAATCAGGGTGATCCCTTTGCCGTCGTGGGTGATCAGATGCCAGGCTGGCATCTGGTGCTTCTTCCACGCCAGATCGGAAATGGCCTGTTCCGGCGCTTCCGTTTCCGCAGTGATCCAGATCCCGCCGGCGCAGGAGAGGGCGATATAGGGGCTGTCGGGATCGAGGATCTGGCTGCAGCCCCAGCTGACGAACTCATCCACATAGCGGGTATAGTTGGTGAACAGCACGTAGGGCTGGAAGTGTTCCGCCGGCGTGCCGGTGTAGTGACGCAGACGCGCCAGCGAAAAATCGACGCGGCGGGCGTCAAAGTGCGACAGCGGATAGAACTCGGTAGGGTGGAACAGGCCATCCGCGGTCTCATCGCCAATCTGTGACAGCTCGGTGGTGGGAAAATAGCGCGTCAGACCAGCGCTCATCGAGCGGTCGAGGGTCAGGGTGGAGCCATCTATCACATAAGGATAGGGGATCTCATGCTGCGACAGCTCGACGCTGATATGCGCGCCATAGTCCTGATACAGCAGGGTCAGCTGTTCCAGCAAATAGTGGCGGAACAGTTTCGGATTCGTAATGGTGGTGGTATAGCAACCGGCATGGGTGAAACGTCCCCAGGCGCGCGTTTTGAGGGCTTTATGATCGGCGCCGTCCCAGGAGACCGACAGCTGCGGGTAGACAAAAAGGCCTTCCGCACGGGCTTCGGTATCAGGGAGCGTATTATGGTCGATATAGTCGCCGATGGCCTTGCGTAACGCCGTGACCGAGGCTTCATAGCGCGCTTCCAGCTCGGCAAGCGCTTGTTCCGGGGTCAGACTGGCGGCCTTGTGATTCATTATTCGCTCCTTGTTTCAGGTCTGCTGACATTCCCGATAGTATGTCACAGCGTGAAAAGGACGAAGGGGAATTTATATATTGGATGCGAAGATACTGAGACTATAACTGGCTAAGGGCCGGACGTGCTCTTTATCCGCCGAGTTTGGCCCAGCGCTCACTGCTATAATGAGTGGCTTTGAGGATCTTCAACGTCTGCGCCGGGTTATTATTCAGACAATAACGAGCATTGGCCAGCGGAGTGAGTTTATCGCCTTCCTGCAGGTGGAGGCGACAAGCTTCAATTTCCGCAATCATCTCCAGCGCACCGCTCTGCAGCACGACGCAGCAGGAGCTGGTCATTGAATTTTTTCGTACTTTTTTTACCCACCACTCCATCTATATCTTCCTGTCCTGATCGCGTCCCTGCCGATAATTCATGTTTCCTCAAGGTCTGACAATAAGATTATCCCCTTGGTTTATACAGTGTTTAAAAATACGCGACCGAACGTTGATCTCATCGGTAGGCTTTTTTTCACCGAACATGAATGATCTGCCGGGTTTAATTTGCCGGAACCGATGACTATGCTGAGAAGCAGACAGTGAAAATAGCCTGTCAGGAATAGGGCAGATGAGTTCGGCTACGCGAAAAATATAAGAGGGAGCGTCATGAAGCATGTTTTACGCCACTGGCGAACGTCGGGCGCCGTGATTGGCTCACTGCTAAAAAAAGGGATCATTGCGGTACTGGTGCTGCTGGTGGTCTTTCTCGCCGGGCGGATCTACGAGTCCCAGCGTGGCCCGGCCCTGCATCGCTGGCATACCTGGAGCGCCAACGAGATGTCGGCCGAAGAGATCGACCAGGCGACCTTTGCCCAGTATCTGGCGCGGGAGAAGACGATTTTCGCCGATCTCCAGCACGAGGTGACAGAGGCTTTGCCGGAGGAAGATAAAACCCCGGTCAACCGCTTTTATCGTCACAGCCGGGTCTGGCCGGGGCAGTTTAAGCAGGACTGGAATCGTTCTTTTGTGCTGTTGCCGCAGGGCAAGCCGCGCGGCAGCGTGGTGCTGCTCCATGGCCTGACTGATTCGCCCTACAGCGTGCGCTATCTGGCGCAACTCTGGCAGCAGCGGGGTTATGTGGCGGTGGTGCCGCGTTTGCCGGGACACGGCACCGCGCCGGGGGCGTTAACGGCGGTGGACTGGGAGACCTGGCTGGCGGCGACGCGTCTGGCAGTGCGCGAAGCGACGCGCCTGGCCGGGGCGGACGTGCCGCTGCATCTGGTCGGTTACTCTAACGGCGGCGCACTGGCGCTCAAGTATGCTCTTGATAGCCTGGAAGACAATCACTTGCGCCAGCCGCAGCAGATTATCCTGCTGTCGCCGATGATCGGTGTGACCGCGTTTGCCCGTTTCGCTGGCCTCGCCGGGCTGCCGTCCATCTTCCCGGCGTTCGCCCGCGCGGCCTGGCTGAACGTGGCGCCTGAGTTTAATCCCTTCAAGTACAACTCCTTTCCGGTCAAGGCGGCAAGACAGTCCTGGTTATTGAGCCAGGCGCTGCAGCAGCAGATTATCCGCGCGTCCCGTCAGGGCGAGCTGAAAGCGCTGCCGCCGGTCCTGACCTTTCAGTCGGTGATGGATTCCACGGTCAGCACCCGCGCGGTGGTGGAGTCCCTGTATCGTTACCTGCCGGATAACGGCAGCGAGCTGGTGGTGTTCGACATTAACCAGGCGGCGGATCTCCGGGTCCTGTTCCGTCCCGCGCTCTATGCGGCAGTCAATACGCTGCTGCCCCCGGCGCCGCGGGCCTATACCACTACGGTGGTGACCAACGCGACGGCGCACACGCTGCAGACCATCGCCCGTACCACGCTGGCGCAGGAGCGGGATGAGCATCGTTATCCGTTGCATCTCGCCTGGCCGGCGGATATGTACTCTCTGTCGCATGTGGCGGTGCCGTTTCCCCTGAGCGACTCGCTGTACGGTCGCGAGCCGGACGAGAAGAACCGCTACGGCATCAGCCTGGGCACCATTTCACTGCGAGGGGAAACCGGAACGCTGAGCGTGGGGCTGGAGACGTTAATGCGCGTCACCTCCAATCCTTTCTTTCCGTGGATGCTGGCGCGCGTCGATGAGCACATCACCTGCGGCGAACAGGCGGCGGTGGCGGCCTGCCTGAAAGCGCAGGCCAGAGCAGAGGCGTTAAAACAGGAGCAGGTGCAGAACGGTACGCAGCAGGATGCCGACGATCGCCGCGGGAACGACAAAGCGGAACAGGCGCACAAACCGTGAGCTGATGCCGAGAAAAATACCGATACCGGGGAGGTCAAAGGTCTGGATCAGCAGGCCGGCTGAGGCGTTGACCTGGCTGACGGTCACTTTGCCCTGCTGGATCAGCTCAGAAATGACGCCAAAGTAGGCGGTGCCCCCGGCGACGCACTTCACCAGCGCCGGCAGCACAAAGTTCTGCGGGATATGCAGCCAGCCAAGTACCGGCTTCAGCGCCTGCTGTAGCAGGTCAATGGCCCCGGCGCCCTGCAGCAGTCCGACGATGGTTAACGACAGGATCAGCATCGGGACTGCACCGAGCGCCAGGCGGATGGCGTCGGAGCCGGCGCTGTTGATCACCGCCAGTATGCCCTGGCTGTTTTGCTCGGCGTTGGGCAGCGCTTCCGCGCGGGGATTCTCGGCGACCGATAAGCGCCGTCCGGTGACGTGCCAGGCGACGGCGGCCGCGCACAGCCCGCCGATCACCGAGATAACGATCGAGGCCAGCCAGTGCAGACCAAAAGGGGTGAGGGGATAAAAGACGTTGCCTTGCCCCATGGCGAACACCATGGCCAGCGTGGCGGCCATTTGCCGGTCCGAGACGCCGCGTTTGTCCATAATCGACAACGTCGCAAGCGGGGCGGCAAAGCTGACAAAGTTAATCTGGATCAGGGCGAAGGCGCTCATCCCGGTTAAGCCGAAGGGCTTCAGCAGCGGGGCAACCCAGCGAACAATCACATCGAGGATGCCGCGGACCTCCAGATATTTCATGATGATCAGCATGATCACCATAATCGGCAACAGCGTATACAGTGCAACGTCAACGGATGATTTACCCGCCGCCATAATGATGCTTATGACATCCATTTACTTTTTACCACTCGCAAAGGCATCGGTTCGCGTCATCATAATCCCGTGGGGAAGGAAATGATATGCCTTGATCCTCTCGAAGTCCGGCGCCCCACGGGCGCCGGGAGAAGAGGATTACTGGCCGATATTGACCAGCGTCCGGCCGTGAATCGTGTTGCTGAGGAAATCTGCGGCATACGCTGGCGCCTGCTCCAGCGTGATTTCGGTGGCCGCCTGCTGGTAGTAGCTCTCCGGCAGAAGCTGGGCCAGACGCTGCCAGACGGCGTCGCGTTCAGCGGTCGGCACCATCACCGAGTCCACCCCCTGCAGGCGCACGTTGCGCAGAATAAACGGCATCACGGTGGTCGGCAGATCGAAGCCCCCGGCCAGACCGCAGGCGGCGACGCAGCCGCGGTATTGCGTCTGCGCCAGCACTTTGGCCAGCATCGTGCCGCCAACGGTATCCACCGCGCCCGCCCACAGCTGTTTCTCCAGCGGACGGGTCTCCGCGAAGTCGCTGCGCGGCAGGATCGCATCGGCGCCCAGCTGACGCAGGTAATCGTGCGTCGATTCCCGGCCCGATACCGCCGTCACCCGGTAGCCCAGCGCTTTCAGCAACACCACGGCGGTGCTGCCGACCCCGCCGCTGGCGCCGGTAACCAGGATATCCCCGCTTTCCGGAGTGACGCCCGCATTGACGAGGGCATCAACGCACAGCATTGCGGTAAAGCCGGCGGTGCCGATGATCATCGCCTGGCGCGCGCTGAGCGCCGCCGGCTGGGCAACCAGCCAGTCGCCTTTGACGCAGGCTTCGGTGGCCAGGCCACCCCAGTGGTTTTCGCCTACGCCCCAACCGGTCAGGATCACGTCCTGACCGGGAACAAAGCGCGGATCGCGGCTTTCACTCACCCGTCCCGCAAAATCGATGCCAGGCACCATCGGGAACTGACGGATGATTTTGCCTTTGCCGGTGATCGCCAGGGCATCTTTATAGTTGAGACTCGACCAGTCGATAGCGACCCGAACGTCGCCTTCGGCAAGGGCGGGCAGGTCGATCGCTTTGATGGCGGCGACGGTGCGGTTGTCGATCTGGTCCAGAACTAATGCTTTCATGACAGAGTATTCCTCGTCGGAAGGGGGTTATCGGCGCTAACGCCGTCCTGTGCAGGTGTTTTTGTTGTCATACTGTGCGCAAAAAATTCCCAGTACTGGTGAAGCGGTGCGGCGGACTGGCACAGCCTGGCGCGCATCACCGCGCCTTCCCAGCCGATCCAGAAGACCTGGGCCAGCGCGTCCGGTGAGGCGTCGCGGGCGATCGCTCCGGCAGCCTGCGCCTCGTGCAGGCAGCGGGCCACGCGCGACTCCCATGCCGTCAGAATCGCTTTTAATCGCCCGGGAAAGGTGTCGGGTAACAGCGGGGCTTCCTGCAGCAGGTTGCCCACCAGGCAACCGCGGCGAAACTGGTATTTCTCCATCCCCTGGCCGGCATGACGCACAAAAGCCGCCATCCGTTCCAGCGGCGGCACGGCGTCGTCCAGCAGGAATTTATCTAATTTATGCGCAAAAAAGTCGCCATAGGCGCTAAGCACGGCCAGGCCAAAGGCCTCCTTGCTTTTAAAGCAGTGATAAAACGATCCCTTGGGCACATCGATATTCCTGATAACGGCCTCGATACCTGCCGCGAGATAGCCCGTTTCGGTCAGCACTTCAAGGCCTGAGCGAATCAGCGCCTGGCGCGTATCGTCAAACTGGCGATCGACCTTGGGTGGACGACCGCGGCGGGGCTTCAGGACGGCGGAGGTATCGGGATTCATCATTTAGACCGTGTGGTTTAATTGTCGGTCAGGGTACGCCCAAACCCGGGATGGGGCAAGCGCAGCGTGGCGGAGGAGAGGGATGTCGAAAACCAGGGTCAGGAAGGCGGCCTGGCATGAGCATGTTCTGGCACTGTACGGCGATAACCGTTGTTTTCGGCAGTGAAATATTACTCTGCGAATTCTATTAGGTTGCCTGGTAATATCCGTATTCGAAATACGATAAGAAGAACTAATAATATAAAAATATATTGATCCGTGATTACCATCAGGTGGGATAGACGAGCGCCAGAGATACCTGCATTGCGCTGTCGCAGACGCGGATTGTCAATTATTTGCAGACGATGGCGGATTGACAAAGGCGGTACGATAAAACACATTGTCACCCCTGGTTCGGCATGAGGCGCACCGTAGTTTAAATAACATCGCCATCATACAGAGATTGCTGAGCTCTATTATCGGCGTCTGAAGCAATAAACCGGCGATGAAACAACACCTGCAAGGAAAGGAATAAAAGCGTGATGTACAGAATGAGTATTGCCGTCAGAGGAGGGGGCGAATGTCGCTAATTACTATTGTGTTGGTCTTTATGATGGCCATCGTCGTGACCGTGTTCGTGTCTCATCTTCTGCCCGTTAAGGTGCCGCTGCCGCTGATCCAGATCGCCGCAGGCGCTGCGCTGGCCGCCGGCGGATTTCAGGTCGATTTCGATCCGCATATCTTTTTGCTGCTGTTTATTCCGCCGCTGCTTTTCCTCGATGGCTGGCGGATCCCCAAAGACGCCTTTTTCAGGGATATGAAGCCGATTCTGTCGCTGGCGATAGGCCTGGTGATGGTGACGATCCTCGGCATTGGTCTGTTTATACACTGGCTGATCCCGGCTATCACCGTGGCCGCGGGGTTCGCCCTCGCGGCTATTCTGTCACCCACCGATCCGGTGGCGGTATCGGCAATGACCGCCAGCTCACCGCTTCCCTCAAGGATGGCGCATATTCTCGAAGGGGAGTCGCTGTTAAACGATGCTTCAGGCCTTGTCGCCTTTAACTTCGCCATCGCCGCGGTGCTGACCGGCAGCTTCTCGCCGGGAGACGCAGTGGTGAAGTTTTTCCTGATGGCGTTTGGGGGGATCCTCAGTGGCCTCGTGGTGGTGTGGGTCACCGGCAAATGCAACAACTTTCTCGTGCGGCGCACCCGCGAGGAGCCGGCAATTCAGATCCTGATAAGCCTGCTTATCCCCTTCGCTGCCTATTTGCTGGCCGAGGCGTTCCATGTCTCAGGCATTCTTGCTGCGGTGGCCGCCGGCATTGCGATGCACTATGAGCAGCTGTCGGGTCCCCGACTGCCGGCGACGCGTATGAAAAGCAGCGCGGTGTGGACCATGCTGCAGACCACCCTCAACGGCATGATTTTTCTCATGCTGGGCGAGCAGCTGCCGCGCATGCTGAAAACGCTTCCTGCGGTGGCCAGTCAGGCCGGCGTCTCGTCTCCCTGGTATCTGCTGCTGTACGCGGTGGCCATCACCTTGGCGCTTGGCCTGATGCGCTTTGCCTGGGTATGGCTGTCGATGACCCTGACGATTTTCCGCCGTAAGCGCCGGGGCAAGGCTATCACTATTCGTCCGCGATTCAGCATTATGGCCGTCATGGCGCTGGCGGGGGTAAAAGGTTCCGTCACCCTTGCCGGTATCCTGACACTACCGGTATTGCTGGCGGATGGCTCGCCGTTTCCGGGGCGGGAACTGCTGATCTTTCTCTCAATGGCGGTGATCCTGATGTCGCTCATCGTGGCGGCCGTCGGCCTGCCGTACATGACCCAGTATCTGGCCGATGATTTACCCCATGACACCGGGAAAGACAATATCGGTGCGGTGATGACCGAAGTGGCGATTAACCGCCTGAATGCGCTGCTGGACGAGTCGGTGGACGATCCGAATGAGCAGGCTTTGCGGGTCGATGCGGGCAATATGCTGCTGGAAACGTACCAGCGGCGGCTGCACTATAACGACAGTGACGAGGAGCAGGACGTCGGGCTGGAGCTGGCGAAGCGCGCCAGGCTGGAGAAGTATATGCAAAGGGAGGTCATTATCGCTCAGCGCCAGGAGCTGTTCCGGCTGCGGCGCGCCCATAACATCAGTGATACGACCTTTTATGAAGTGCTGCGGGAGATAGACCTCAAGGAAGAAAGCTTGCGCTAACAAACATGGCCGGTGGGCCGGGGCGTAAGCGCTGAAAGGGGCTGGTTCGCCTTCCGGAAGAGGTGTTCTGCCGCTGTATAAAACAAAGCCTGCTGGAAAAGCAGGCTTTTTTTATGTTGGCGGCCTGGACTGGCGAACAGTGGCAGATGGGGCGAGTTGCTCTGAAAGCAAACCTCTGGCTCTACTTATTGCAAGGAACCTGCTTTTCCCCATCTCACTGGGGTTTGACGCCTACAATGCTTGACCAGGCGGGACGCGATGTCACGACTGAGCGAGGTGAGGGGGGAAGAATACCTTGATTTTTAACTATTTATTCTTTTCAGCTATTTAAAGTCAATAAGGTTATTTGTTTTTAATGTGGGTAATGCATAAAAGTGAGGTAACGCCAAAAAGAATTTTATCGATGTGCTTTTATGAAGGATATTATTATGCCGGAAGCGGGTGAATTGTATCTCTTGCCGAAAAGAGAAAATAACTGGCATTTAAATAATGTCGTCAATGAATTGCGTCGCGTTCGCCAGGCGTGGCGCGATGAGCACGCGAAGAATAATTATCGTAATAAACGGAGTTTACCTTCCCGGGAAAGCGTTAATTCCGTCGCGGATACATTGATAAAAGTGCTTTATCCGATGCGCTTAGGCGACGTGGACTTACGCAAAGAGGGGGAAGATTATTACGTCGGCCATTTGCTGGGCACAGCGCTGGACAGGCTCACCGAAGAAGCACTTCTGGAACTCTATTATCAGTCGGATGAGCAGGCGGAAAATGAGGTCCTGTTGCAGGAGGCGGCCAGACGCGTTCAGCAGTTTGCCAACCGTTTACCGGTGATTCGTCAGCGTCTTGACGGTGATATCCTCGCCGCTTATCAGGGTGACCCCTCCGCGCGCAGCATGGATGATGTGCTGCTCTGCTACCCGGGAATTCATGCGGTGATGCACTATCGGCTGGCCCATGAGCTGCATCAGCTCGACCTTTCGCTGCTGGCGCGCATCATCACGGAAAAGGCGCATAGCCAGACCGGAATCGATATTCATCCCGGTGCGCAGATTGATGACGGATTCTTTATCGATCACGGAACCGGCGTGGTCATTGGTGAAACCGCCATCGTCGGTAAACGAGTACGTATTTATCAAGCCGTCACCCTGGGGGCCAAACGTTTCCTCGTCGGTGAGGACGGACAATTGCAAAAAAATTATCCTCGCCACCCTATTATTGAAGATGACGTTGTGATTTATGCCGGCGCGACAATCCTCGGGAGAATTACCATTGGGGCGCGCTCCAGCATCGGAGGAAATATCTGGCTAACCCGTGATGTGCCACCGGACAGTAATGTTCAACAGGCGCGAATACAGCAGAGACATTTCAGCGACGGCGACGGCATTTAATCATTACAAGAATAAATAAACCTATCGTTCCCGTACCATTAAAATAGCAGCGTGATCATTATTATGAATTTACTTGAAACGATTGGCGAGACGCCTTTAATAGCCTTGCCCTCTTTTTCTGCAGAATTATCGGGTGTCACGCTGCTGGCGAAAGCTGAATTTATGAATCCCAGCGGCTCGGTGAAAGACCGCGCGGCAAAAGCGATGGTACTGGACGGAATTGCGCGGGGGTTATTGACGCCGGATAAAACTATTATTGATGCGACCAGCGGTAATACCGGAATTGCTTACGCGATGATCGGCGCCGCGCTGGGGTATCACGTTCGGCTGTATCTCCCGCAGAATACCAGCCCGGAGCGTAAAAAAATAATTCGTCAGTATGGCGCCACGATTGTGGAGACTGATCCGCTTGAAGGTTCCGATGGCGCTTATCTTGAAGTTCAGGCCCAGGTCGCCGCACACCCGGAGCGCTATTTTTATCCCGACCAGTATAACAACCCCGTTAATCCGCAAACGCATTTCGCGACCACCGGGAAAGAGATCTGGGAGCAAAGCGGAAAGCAAGTCACCCATTTTGTCGCCGGGATGGGCACGTCAGGCAGTTTTGTCGGCACCGCCCGGCGGCTGAAGTTTGAGGATCCGCGGGTGAAAACCCTCGCCGTTCAGCCCGCTTCGCCATTCCATGGCATTGAAGGGACTAAGCATATGGGCAGCAGTATTAAACCCGGCATTCTCGACGAAACCCTGTTTGATGATGTGATTTCCGTCACCACCGAGGAGGCCTATGCGAGTGCGCGACGCCTCGCCCGGCGGGACGGCATTTTTGTCGGTATTTCATCTGGCGCCAATGTTGCCGCCGCCGCACGGCTGGCCCGCACGCTGCCGGCTGGTTCGGTGGTGGTCACGCTGCTGTGCGATGTGGGCTCCCGCTATTTGACCGACCCTTTCTGGAATGAAACCCATGATTGAATTGACTCGTGAAATCGCCAGACAGATTGGCGCTGAAGGGGAAAAGACCTATCCCAATGAATGCTGTGGTGCGCTTTTTGGTCATTTATCTGCGCAGGGCGATGGCCGCGTGACGGCGATTTTCCCCATCGTCAACGCGCGGGAATCGGAAGAGCAGTACCACCGCTTTGTTATCACCGCCGACGACGCCTTGCGGGCGGAGCGTGCTGCGCTGGCGGAAGGTGTGGATGTCATCGGCTATTACCATTCGCACCCCGATCATCCGGCCATTCCATCGGAATTTGACCGTGAACATGCCCTGCCGTTTTACGCCTACATCATCGTGGCGGTCGCGCAGCGGCAGGCGGGGGCGCTGACCAGCTGGCGGCTCACGCAGGACCGCCTGCGCTTTTTGCAGGAGGAAGTGCACATCGTTTCATGACGTGAATAACAGGCACAACGTTGCCGGAAACCAGAGCAAAACACGGAGAGATTATCACTATGGCATCGACATTACTGATCCCCACTGCGCTACGCGCGTTCACCGACGGTCAGGGGAAGGTGACCCTCGAAGGTCACACCGTTGGGCAACTGGTCGCGGCGCTGGCGGCGCGATATCCGGACATTCAGCCGCATCTGTATGACGACGCAGGCGCGTTGCGCAGCTTTATCAATCTGTATGTGGGTGAGCACAATATTAAAACTACCGGTGGGCTGGAGACGCCGGTTAGCGATGGGGCGGAAGTGTTGCTGGTTCCCGCCATTGCCGGTGGCGTCGGGAAGGCGATATGAGCAGACCGAGCATTATCCCGGACGACCGTCTGTCGGAGCTGACGCATGCTGAGATTGCCCGCTACAGCCGCCACTTGCTGCTGCCGGAAGTCGGGCTTGAGGGGCAAAAGCGTCTGAAGGCCGCCCGCGTGTTACTTATTGGCACCGGCGGGTTGGGGGCGCCAGTGGCGCTTTATCTGGCCGCGGCGGGGGTTGGTAAGCTGGGGATTGTCGACTTTGATTTTGTCGATATCTCCAACCTGCAAAGGCAGATTATTCACAGCACCAAAGATATTAACCGCCCCAAAGTCGCTTCGGCGAAAGACAAGATTAAAGCAATTAACCCCGAGATTCAGGTGGAAACCTATAACACCACCCTGAGTAGTAAAAACGCGCTCGAGATCATCCGCGAATACGACCTGGTGGTCGACGGCACGGACAATTATCCCACCCGGTATCTGATCAACGATGCCTGCGTGTTACTGGGTAAGCCGCTGGTCTACGGCTCCATCTTCCAGTTTGAAGGGCAGGCCAGCGTTTTTTATGCCGGGCAAGGGCCCTGCTACCGCTGCCTTTATCCCGAGCCACCGCCGCCGGGGCTGGTGCCCTCCTGCGCGGAAGGCGGCGTGGTCGGTGTGTTGCCGGGCATTATTGGCACTATTCAGGCCGCGGAAGCCATCAAGCTTATCGTCGGCGGCAGCGAGAGCCTGATCGGCCGTCTGCTGCTCTTTGATGTGTGGCAGATGAAGCAACGTGAACTGCGGCTGGAGAGGGACCCCGGCTGCCCGGTCTGCGGTGAGCATCCGTCGATCCATGCGCTCATCGACTATGAGGAGTTTTGCGGGCTGAAACCTGATGAGTCAGAAGCACCCATTGAAAGTGTCACGGCGCTTGAGCTTCATGCGTGGATAGAGGAGGGAAAACCCCTGCAACTGATCGACATTCGTGAGCCCCACGAAAGAGCGATCGCAAAATTTCCGCAGGCCAAAGTGATGCCGCTGGGCCAGATAGTCAGACGTATCGATGAATTCGATCCGACGGTCGATGCGGTGTTTCTGTGCAAGATAGGGCAGCGCAGTATTTTCGCCATTCGGGCACTCCAGCGCGCAGGTTATCAGGGGCGCGTGATGAATTTAAAAGATGGCCTAAACGCCTGGGCGCGGGATGTCGATACCCGTTTACCGCAGTACTAACTTTCAGCTCCACTCTTTCAAACACTAAGGACTTATCATGGCAGAACAAAAAAGCATTAATGCACTGGGGCGTGAAGCCGCGTATCAGTTAGCGAATGTGACCAAAACGGCGCCGCAATTCGCGGCAATTACTCCGCGCTGGGTCAGTCGTTTTCTCGATTATAAAGGGCTGGAGTCGGGAATTTATCGCGTCAACAAGGTCGTGGAGGGGGAGACGCCGCTGGACGTATTATGCAGCCAGGATCCTTCGCGCGTAGAGATACCGCAGGGCTATATTGAGTATCAGACCACACCGCGTGAATATCAGCTGGATTCGATCTCGACCATTATTAACGTCGATACCAAAATCGCCGATCTCTACAGTTCGCCCTATGACCAGGCGTCAGAGCAAATTGCGCTGGCGATCGAAAGCCTGCGTGAACGCCAGGAAAGCCAGCTTATTAATAATGATGAATATGGACTGCTGAAAAATATTGATGACTCGCAGCGCATTCAGACCCGCAACGGCCGCCCGACGCCGGATGATCTGGATGAGTTGTTGTCAAAAGTGTGGAAAGAGCCTTCCTTCTTCCTCGCCCATCCGCGGGCCATTGCCGCCTTTCAGCGTGAAGCCACGCGACGCGGTGTGCCGCCGGTCACGGTGAACCTGCATGGCGGGACTTTTATTCTGTGGCGCGGTATTCCGCTGATCCCTTCCGATAAACTGTTTGTCGACGGACTGAAGAACCCAAAAAGCCAGGGCGGGAAAACCAATATTCTGCTGATTCGCTCCGGGGAAAGTAAACGCGGCGTGCTGGGGCTTTATCAGGAAGGGCTGCCAAACGAGCAGTCTCGCGGGCTGTCGGTGCGCTTCCGCGGGATCGATGATAACGGCGTGGCCTCTTATTTACTCTCACTTTATTGCTCCGCCGCGATCCTGGCCGATGATGCCATTGCTGTGCTGGAAGATGTTGAAGTGGGTGAATATTATGACTACGAGTAATTTATTCACGCTTCCCTTTGCGCCGGGCGGATGGCCCGGCGAGGCGGATGACGCCCCCTCTGCACGCGATTATGGTCTGCCCGACGCGCGGGATCTGCAAGGGTTGCTGAGCGATACGCCCGCCCGTCCGCGCGGAGTGGAGACGGCCTACGCGCCGCGGGTGGTGCCACTGGGCCAGGAGAGCAGGGCGGATATCACCCCTCGCGGGTTTGCAACATTGCCTGCTTTCGGCTCCCGGCCTGCGCCAGCGGCGCGGGTTGGGCAGATCCCGGTTGAGCGGATCCGTGCAGATTTTCCGATCCTTGCCGAACAGGTGGAGGGGCATCCGCTGGTGTGGCTGGATAATGCCGCGACGACCCAGCGCCCGAAGCAGGTTATCGATCGCATCAGCCATTATTATTTGCACGAGAACTCGAACGTTCATCGGGCGGCGCATACGCTTGCCGCTCGTTCCACCGATGCTTATGAAGCCGCGCGGGAGAAAGTATCGCGCTTTATTGGCGCCCGCGGCCCGGAGAATATTATCTTCGTGCGCGGCACCACGGAGGGACTCAATCTTATCGCGCACAGCTACGTGAAGCCGCTGCTACGCCCTGGGGATGAAATTATCCTCACGCAGCTTGAGCATCACGCCAACATTGTGCCGTGGCAACTTATTGCGCAGGAGACGGGCGCGACGATCCGCGTTGCGCCGGTTGATGAGCACGGACAGCTGATTGTCGAGGAGTATATTCGGTTATTCAACGATAAAACCCGTTTTGTGTCCGCTACTCACGTTTCCAACGCCCTGGGGACCGTGACGCCGGTTCAGGAACTGGTGCAGATCGCCCATCGTTTTGGCGTGCGTATCGCCATCGACGGCGCGCAGTCTATCTCACATATCCCGACCAACGTCACGGCGCTGGATGCCGATTTCTTTGTCTTCTCCGGGCATAAAATTTTTGGACCTACCGGGATCGGCGTCGTCTATGGCAAGCAGGAGGTGCTGGAAGAGGCGCGCCCGTACCAGGGCGGCGGGAACATGATTGCCGACGTGACCTTTGAGCTGACGCGCTACCAGCCTTCGCCGAATAAATTTGAAGCGGGAACGGGCAATATTGCCGATGCCGTCGGGCTGGGGGCGGCCATCGACTATGTGACCTCACTGGGGATTGAAAATATTGCGCAGTATGAGCATGCCTTACTGGAGTATGGGATTGCGAAGCTGTCGGCTATTCCGGGCCTGACGTTGGTCGGCACCGCGGCGAACAAAACCAGCGTCTTGTCTTTTGTGCTGGCGGGGCATGAAAATGAAGCCGTGGGGCGCTATCTCAGTCAGGTTGGCATCGCTGTGCGGTCCGGGCATCACTGTGCGCAACCGATCCTGCGTCGTTTGGGCTATGAGAGTACCGTCCGGCCTTCGCTGGCTTTTTATAACACGCCGCAGGAAATCGATTTTCTCGCCGAACAGGTTGCCCGATTTGCCGCGCGGCAATGACGCCGTAAACCGCGTAAGGCCGCATGAAAACCGAAAAGCAAAAAGCCTGCTCGAAAGCAGGCTTTTTTAAATTTGGCTCCTCTTGTAAGCATCCCGGTAAACCGGACCATTCACATTTAGAGATCTTCCGGCATACTGAATATATCCCTCGAGCAGATCACCATGCGCAAAGCCCGATTCACCGAACACTAGATCATCGCCGTTCTGAAGTCTGTCGAAGCCGGACGTACCGTTAAGGATGTCTGCCGCGAGCCGGAATTTCCGAAGCCAGCTATTACAACTGGAAAGCGAAGTTCGGCGGTATGGAAGCCTCTGATATCAAAAAGATGAAGGACCCTGAGGATGAAAACCGCCGGCTGAAACAGATGTTTGCGGACCTGAGCCTCGAATGCCGCGCCCTGAAAGACGTTATTCAAAAAAAGCTTTAAAACCAGCGATAAAGCGTGAGCTGGTCAGCTATCTGACCGCACAGTTTGCCATGAGCTTACGTCAGGCATGCAGGACATTGTCGGTGGGCAGGACGGTATTTCGTTATCAGCCGGATACGCGACGGGATGAGCCGGTAATGATGGCGCTGACCGTGGCGGCTGAACGCTATCCGCGATACGGATTAAAAAAACTTTTTCAGGTCCTTCGCAGGTAGGGCAACGCCTGGAACCATAAGCGCGTTCACCGGATTTACTGCCTGCTGAAACTGAATTTTCGCCGTAAGGGAAAACAGCGCCTGCCGGTGCGCAATCCGGCTCCGCTGGCAACACCAGAGGCGATGAACCAGAGCTGGTCCATCGATTTTATGCACGATGCGCTGGTGTGTGGCAGACGTTTTAGGACCTTCAACGTGATGGATGATTATAACCGGGAAGCGCTGGCGATCGAAATTGACCTGAATAACCCGGCGCAGCGGGTCGTGAGAGTGCTGGACAGGATCGTGGCAAACCGCGGATATCCGCTGAAGATGCGGATGGATAACGGTCCGGAGCTGGTCTCGCTGACGCTGGCACAATGGGCAGAAGAGCATGGTGTGATGCAGGAATTTATCAGGCCCGGCAAGCCAACACATAATGACTTTATCGAACGATTCAACCGGACGTACCGGGCGTACCGGACAGAAATACTGGATTTTTATCTGTTCAGAACACTGAACGAAGCACGTGAAATTACAGAGCGCTGGCTGGCTGAATATAACAGCGAGCGCCCCCATGAATCCCTGAATAACCTGACGCCGGAAGAATACCGGCTGATGGCTGAAACCCCGGAAATCTCAAAAAGTGCGTGGAACTAAAACGGGTGCGCTTACATCGTCACAACATAATTTATTTATCTAATAAACATATGGTTGAGAATTTTTAATACATAAAACCAAAGAATTACAATTACTACCTCGATCTTTGTACTACATTTTATTTCTATATGTAACTATGTGATTTGCTCTTTTTTTCGGGAGTAAGCGCCATGAAACTATCTCGCCCCACCGTTGGTCCTATTGTCGGTTTCACTACACCCAATGAATCGCGTATCTGGTTTAGAGGTCAGTTTGAACCAGTATCTCCCAACAGCTACAGACGGTGTTTTGGCGTAATTAGATGGGGTGAAAAAACCAAAAAAGTCACTGAATGGTCATCAAAAGTGGGTAAGCTTTCACCTAATTTCGATATGACCGGAGTTTTCCCGGTTACCGGCCTTAAATCCGAGTGTACTTACCAATATCAGGTCGGGTGGTTTCTTGCCGATTCTGAACTGGATGCCGCTCGTACGATCATTCAGTTCGACTGGAGCGATCTCGAGATTTTCACCTTCACGGCAGGAACAACTGACCAAAATCGCTCTCGTGTCTATGCGGTTGGCTCATGTCGATATTTGCTGCGTTTGTTTGGCGGACTAATTTTTGATGATCGGGGTGATAAAACTTTTGAATCCATTCTGGAGCTTCATAAAAAGACGCAGGTGAACGCAGTGCTTATGGTAGGTGATCAGATCTATGCCGATGACCTTAACTTTATGGGCGCAGATCGGGACGTACAGTCATTTCTGAGCCGCTACCAGGCCGCATTTACCCAAGAAAATATCGCCAGGCTCATGAGCCAGATCCCGACCTATATGATCTTGGACGATCATGAAATAGAAGATAACTGGCCATCTCATGCCTGTTCCGCCGATATGGTTACAAAATATCCCAGCGCTATCCATGCTTACCAGATCTATCAGGCCAGCCATAGCCCGGTCTTTAGCCTGGACAACAGTGGCTGGATAACCGGTACTCCGACCCACCTCTGGTATACCTTTAGTGACGGCTGTGCTGATTGGTTTGTGATGGATGTGCGCACTGAGCGGATCTGGAATGATGATCCTCTCAAACGCCAGATGATAAAACAGTCGCAAATGAAAGCGCTGCTGGATTGGTTAGCTGCAAATCCGGGTAGGGTTAAAATGATTGTGAGCTCTGTTCCATTTTTCCCGGATCTCAATAGCGATGCAGAGGATAAATGGGGCGGGTACCAACGAGAGCGCACACAGATACTTGATTACATACTGCAGAATAAAATCAGGAAGGTCTGCTTTGTGTCAGGTGACGTGCATTGCTCATTTACCACTCAACTAACAAGTCCTGTCGACAAAGACTTTCGGGTACTGAGTATTATTTCATCCTCATTATTCTGGCCTTATCCCCATATGGAGCAAAACGACTTTGTTCTTAAGGGAGCACTCACCAGCAACAGCCAAAATCAGTATACCGTCACCAACTCAACACAAATTTATTCTGAAGATAACTTTGCCCGACTCGAAGTGTTTCCAGACGCAGTGACGGTGACATTCTATGAACGTAAAGGCAGCGCGCTTGGGCGCCCGATCAAACTGGTATTTTAAGCCATACACAATTAATATCAGAGATTGGTTAAACGTTGCCTTATTCGCCCTTCTTTTGACAGGGTGCTCAACGCCCTCGGCATCCCCGGCCGATCTGACACCTACGGTGTCAGTGCCTGTAGCGCTGAGCAATGTCAAAGATGAACGAGGGCAGTTCAGAAATCTGTTTTGCCAGCTTATTCATCGAGATGGCATAAAAAGTAACGAGGACTGCACAGACTGGTTACGACGCTTGAAGGGTGAAGATAATAGTGGCCCTGATGAAGGGAATACAGAATATCCTCTGCAAAAAACGCCATTGCTGATCATTCCTGGGATTTTTGGTGAATGCGTCCAGGATCAGGTCACCGTTTTGGGAGATGCAATCAGCCATCTCACCCGATTGGGATACCAGAGCACAACGGTAGCCGTCAAAGGTCGTGCCAGTGATATAGTAAATGCGCGAATCATACTAGATACGATTATTTCAGCTGCCAGAACCAATCCTAAAAAACGCTTTCTGGTTATCGCGTATTCAAAAGGCGTCAGTGATTTTCTTACCGCCTTAACACTCTATCCAGAAATGCAACCCCATATCTCGGCAGTGATAAGCCTGGCTGGCGCCGTGAACGGTACTCCTCTGGCCGACCAGATCAGTCGCCCTTACACTAAAATACTGTCCCGTCTCCCTGACGAGCATTGTCCGGTAACCGATCACAACGAGATAACCAGCCTTACCCGAAATATACGTCTGTCCTGGCTGGCTAGTCACCCACTACCGGTCAACATTCGTTATTATTCCATTGTGGCGCTCCCCGAATTACAGCGCGTATCTGCAATACTTCTGCCCTTTTATCTGCAACTCGCGACCAGCGACCCTAACAATGATAGTCAGGTGATCCACTACGACGCCATCATTCCCGGCAGTACTCTTCTTGGTTATGCCAATGCCGATCACTGGGCTATTGCACTACCGTTTGAATTTCAGCAACCTTCACTGGCCGCAACCTTGGTTAATCGTAACCATTTTCCAAGAGTCCAGTTACTGGAGGCAGTCGTTCGTATTGCTGAAAACCCGGCACACGCAGTCATAAAATCTAAGCCCCTTACTGGGGCGCCGAAAAAATTACGATAACAAGTTGCAGTACCATCCAACTCCTCGTTAAATAACCAGACTCCGGAGGAATTTATCCGAAGCCTGCAAAAAGGCCGGAATCTCTGATTTATCCTGGTATCGATATTGGGAGGAGATCACAAGCGTGACGCGTGGTTTTCTGACCAGGTTCTGTTATTTTTATGCCACTCGGGTGCTACCGATTTAAAGGAGGGTATTGGCGAGTTAGCGGCCTTTTCGGCAATACGCTGCTGTGCGGGATTGATATTTTGCTTGAGCAGTTTGCGGATACCGTCACGTTGTTGGCGAGCATCCGCCAGACAAACTTCGGGGTAGGCCCCTAAACCAAGGCGAGATTCTTTAGTATTGATGCGGTACTTGAGATAACAGAGACGAGAACCGTTAGGATATATTAAAAGGTATAGTCCGTTGGAATAGAAGACTGTAAAGGGTTTATCAGAAGGTTTAAAACTGCGGATTTTTTTGTCACCAAGACACCTTTGCTGGCCGCGTTATTATCGCACCGCAAATGACCCCCCAATCAGACCGCCAGATTTCTCCCCAACGGCAGTTGCCTAACGCAAGAAGCCCGCTTAGTTTCCTAAGCGAGCTTCTTTAATTTGGCTCCTCTGACTGGACTCGAACCAGTGACATACGGATTAACAGTCCGCCGTTCTACCGACTGAACTACAGAGGAATCGTGTGAACGGGGCGCATATTAACGATGCCATCCGGCCTTGTCAAAGCCTGATTCAAAGAATTGCGTTCAACTGCTGACAATTTCAACAACCCCTGGCTGGGCGCCGCTTTTTTCACCATTACGCACCGTTGCGGTGCAAAAATACCCCTAATGGGGCATACCACAATCTGCTTACCGGGCAAATAAAAGCTGGATTGTTATCACTATCCCTTATAACACGGCCTCTGGCGGGCAGCGGCAGCGCAATTGAAAAGCTGGCAAGCAAATTGCAGAACCAGTTGCATCATACTTCCAGCGTTGACGCTGGCGTTCCTTACAGGAGGCAAAATGAACTTAAGACGACTGAAATATTTTGTGAAAATCGTCGATATCGGCAGTCTGACCCAGGCCGCTGAAGTCTTGCACATCGCACAACCGGCCCTGAGCCAGCAGGTCGCGACCCTGGAAGGTGAAATGGACCAGCAGTTGCTGATACGCACCAAGCGAGGGGTCACGCCAACGGAAGCCGGTAAAATACTCTACACCCATGCGCGAACCATCCTGCGCCAGTGTGAGCAGGCGCAGCTGGCGGTCAATAACGTCGGCCAGACGCTGCGTGGTCAGGTCTCGATTGGCCTGGCGCCGGGCACGGCAGCTTCTGCCATTACCATGCCGTTGCTGCAGACGGTGCGTAATGAGTTGCCCGAGGTGATGGTCTATCTGCAGGAGAGCAGCGGCACTGCGCTGAATGACAAGCTGCTGGCGGGTCAGCTGGATATGGCGGTGCTGTATGAGCGTTCGCCAGTGGCCGGTATCGTCAGCCAGCCGCTGCTGAAAGAGGATCTCTACCTGGTGGGTACCCGCGACTGCCCGGGACAGAGCGTGGATCTCACGGCGGTGGCGGAGATGAACCTGTTCCTGCCGCGGGATTACAGCGCGGTACGGGCGCGGGTCACCGAGGCGTTCACCCTGCGTCGTCTGTCGGCGAAAATTATCGGCGAGATCGAATCCATTACCACCCTGACTGCGGCTATCGCCAGCGGCATGGGGGCGACGGTCCTGCCGGAATCCGCTGCCCGCTCCCTGTGCGGCGCGGCAAACGGCTGGATGGCGCGGATTAGCACGCCGTCGATGAGCCTGTCGCTGTCGCTGAATATGTCGGCACGCGGCAGTCTGTCGCCGCAGGCGCAGGCGGTGAAAGAGATCCTGCTGTCTCTGGTGAGCCGCCCGTCGCTGGAGAACCGTGAACTGCAGCTGGTTAGTTAGGCTATATTCTCTTAAGGAATAAGTTGCTGGTTTTTATTATTTGTTACCTGGGACAACAGACTTTAACAATAGCAGATACGTTAAGTCCATTGGCCCGGAGGAAAGGGTGAACTTCCAGCAACTGAAAATTATCCGTGAGGCGGCCCGTCAGGATTACAACCTGACGGAAGTCGCGAATATGCTCTATACCTCGCAGTCAGGCGTCAGCCGCCATATCCGGGAACTGGAAGAGGAGCTGGGGATTGAGATCTTTATCCGTCGCGGTAAGCGCCTGTTAGGCATGACCGAGCCGGGTAAAGCGCTGTTATCCATTGCCGAGCGCATCCTCAATGAAGCCAGCAACGTCCGGCGGCTGGCGGATCTCTTTACCAATGATGCCTCCGGCGTCTTAACCATCGCCACCACCCACACCCAGGCGCGCTACAGCCTGCCGCCGGTGATTAAAGCCTTCCGCGAGCTGTTCTCAGATGTTCGCGTCGAGCTGGTGCAGGGCACCCCGCAGGAAATCGAAGCGCTGCTGCATAACGGCGGGGCGGATATCGGTATCGCCAGCGAGCGCCTGAGCAACGACCCGACGCTGGCGGCTTTCCCCTGGTTCCGCTGGCATCACAGCCTGCTGGTGCCGAAGGATCATCCTTTGACGCAGGTTTCTCCTCTGACGCTTGAGGCAATAGCCCGCTGGCCGTTAATCACCTACCGCCAGGGGATCACTGGCCGTTCGCGAATCGATGAGGCCTTCAACCGCAAGGGGTTGATGCCGGATATCGTGCTGAGCGCCCAGGATTCCGATGTCATCAAGACCTATGTCGAGCTGGGGCTGGGCGTAGGGCTGGTTGCCGAGCAGTCCGGAGATGCCCGGGAAGCGGACACCTTTACGCGTCTCGATACTCGTCATCTGTTCGATGCCAATACCGTGTGGCTGGGGTTGAAGCGGGGCCAGCTGCAGCGTAACTACGTCTGGCGCTTTATCGAACTGTGCAATGCCGGACTGTCGCTGGATGAAATTAAGCGTCAGGCGATGGAGCCGGAAGAGGCCGCTATCGACTATCAGATTTAAGCCATCGCGGTCAGCGGATCGAGGCGAGGAAATAACGCTATAATTCACACACGAGAGTCGCGACTGAGGAAGGGAAAATGACGATGCGGCGTGTGAAATTACTTTGTTCTGCGCTGATGCTGCTCGCCAGCCACGGCGCGCTGGCCGTCAGTTATCCGCTGCCGCCGGAGGGAAGTCGTCTGGTGGGCAGCGCATTTACCATCGCCGTGCCGGAGAACAACACCCAACCGCTGGAAAGTTTTGCTGCCCAGTACGGCCAGGGGTTGAGCAATATGCTGGAGGCCAACCCCGGCGTCGATGTCTATTTGCCGCACTCCGGTTCGACGCTGATTATTCCGCAACAGTTGATCCTGCCTGACACCGTGCGCGAAGGGATCGTCATCAACGTCGCCGAAATGCGTCTCTATTATTACCCGCCGCTGGGCAATAGTGTGGAAGTGCTGCCAATCGGCATTGGCCAGGCCGGACGCGAAACCCCGCGTAACTGGGTGACGGCGGTAGAGCGCAAGCAGGAGGGACCGACCTGGGTTCCGACCGCCAATACCCGGCGCGAGTATGCGAAAGAGGGCAAAACCCTGCCGGCGCTGGTGCCGCCCGGGCCTGATAATCCGATGGGGCTGTATGCGATCTACATCGGCAGGCTGTACGCCATCCACGGCACCAACGCTAACTTTGGCATTGGGCTGCGCGTCAGCCAGGGATGCATTCGCCTGCGCAATGACGATATTAAATTCCTGTTTGATAACGTACCGGTGGGGACGCGCGTCCAGCTAATCGATCAGCCGGTGAAGTACACCGTGGAGCCGGACGGCAGCCATTGGCTGGAGGTGCACGAGCCGCTGTCGCGCAACCGGGCGGAATTTGAATCCGACCGAAAGGTCCCGCTACCGATGACCTCGGCGCTGCGCGAGTTTACTCAGGGGCCGGGAGTGAGTCCTTCGCAGGCCGAGCAAACCCTGCAGCGCCGCTCCGGCATGCCGGTGAATATCAGCGCCTCAGCGGTGCAGGGGAGTTTGTAAGTGTCGAACGACTGGCTGTCCCTGGCGGGCTGACCGCCCTCTGCTTAGTTCGCTTCCATAAAGTTGGGTAAGTCGGGGACAGGCAGCACGGAAAGCACTTTTAAGCGCTGAAGGGTCCGGGATTGCGCGCGTTCAAGGTGATCTTTCAGGCAGGCGGCCGCCAGCGCCCAGTTTCCTTTCAGCAACATGTCATACACCAGAGCGTGTTCTTCCAGGGTGGCGGTTTCTACCGGAATGGCCAGTAAATCATAGAAGATACGCGTGATGATGAAAGGAGACTGATGCTGGCGCAGGATCTGCATCATCAGCTTATTACCTGCGGGCTCGAGGCAGCGGATGTGAAGATCTTCTTCCAGTAACTCCAGTTCCGCGGCAGTCAATTGTCGACCTTTATAACCTTGCGTCTTTTGCAGCATGGACGCCAGCCACGCCGACGAAAGGTGAGGTCCAGCCTTGCACAACGCTGCGGGTTCGAGGCTGGCGCGGATCTCGAAGTGATCGGCGATTTCGCGCGCGGTAAGTGGCCCGGTCAACCATTGCGAGTAAGGCTCTTTTTCTACCAGTCCCTTGTCGCGCAAACGCATCAGACTTTCACGGATTACCGAGCGGCTAACATTATAATATTGTGCCGCTTTTTGCTCATTTACCGAATAACAGCCAAATACCATGGCTGTTGAGAGTACAACCTGCAGGTTCTCCAGCACCTTTTCACCACTGGTGCGGGTATCCACCAATGGCTGCTGTTCATCAAGGCCGAAGAGCTCCCTGGTCAAGGCGAGGCGCAATGGCTCGACCTCTTCGTCAGGCTGTGCCACGATAAAACCACGCCCCTCGAAGCGGGTAATTAACCCTTCTTCATGTAACAGACTGAGCGCCCGACGCACCGGCACCCGGCTGGTACCGAATAGTTGTGCTAACGGACCCTCCAGAAGTACCAGCCCCTTTGGCACTCGCTGGGCAACCAGAATATGACGTAAAAACTGACGAATAACTTCATAGCGCGCAGCGGCGGTATCTTCCGTTGCCGCATGCGAAGGGTTTGTCTGCATGACCATATTTTCGATCCTTACCTCATCAAACTTACCTTATCACATCCTGAGCGGTGTCATACCAACCCCCATCATTAGCACCGCGGTAGTGCAGGCTGCCCATTAATGGATCATTACATAAAATATACATTTATAACTCCTGTTCATGATGCTCTTCTACACTTGTTATCTCATTACCCTACCCACTTGTATCTTCTTGAAATTACTGCAATAAAACAAAATTAATACGATATGATCACATTTTAGACACTTTGTTGTCATTCTTCTGGCACTTGTTTTGCTATGTTTAAATGGATTTTTATTTAAATATACATTTAAGGGTGATATGAACGCGAATACGATTCGCCTGCAATTTCAGCGGGGCCAGATTGATGCCTGTGCCATTGCGGCGTTGTTTGCCAGAGGTCAGCTTTCGCCACTTGCGTTTACGGAAGCCTGCCTGACGGCGGCCAAAGAGACCCAGGGGATTTTTATTACGCTGACTCCCGAACGCGCCCGTCAGGAGGCTGCCGCCTCGACGCAGCGCTGGCGCGAGGGCGCGCCGCTGAGCCCATTGGATGGTATTCCGGTCTGCTGGAAAGATTTATTCGATATCGCCGGGACCCGAACCACTGCAGGATCCGCAACCCGCCTGGATGCGCCTCTCGCGACACACGATGCCGGAATGGTGGCGCGCCTGACGCAGGCGGGAATGGTGACTATCGGCAAAACCAATCTGAGTGAGTTTGCCTTTTCCGGTCTGGGTATTAACCCAACGTTTACCACGCCGGCATTACTGGCAACCGATGGCGAGGAACATGTTCCTGGCGGCTCTTCCAGCGGCGCGGCGCGAGCGGTTGCTCAAGGGGTGGCCTGCATTGCAATAGGAACGGACACCGCGGGTTCCGTGCGCATCCCTGCTGCGTTTAGCGGAGTGATCGGTTTTCGCGCCAGCCGTCATCGCTATGACGCGAGCGGAGTGTTTCCCCTGGCGGCGTCTCTCGATACGCTCGGGCCTCTTTGTCGCAGCGTCCGTGATGCTTACGCCCTTGATGTCATTCTCTGTGGCGAGGAGACGTCGTCGTCGACGGTGTCACGGTTAATTGTCGATCCGGAAATTCTCAATGCCGCTGATATTAGCGTCCGTGACAACAGTGCTTCGTTGCTGTCCCGATTAGCGGCGTCAGGCGTCGTTGTTGAATATCGGCGCCTGCCAGCCTTATATGAAGCACTTAACTGGATTGCTCACCATGGCTGGCCAGGGGCGATTGAAGCCTTTCAGTTACATGCCTCTCTGCTGGCGTCACCGGCAGCAACAGCGATGGATCCCCTCATTCGCCGCCGACTGCTGGCCTCCGGCACGATTGATCCGGCGGTGCTCACCACCTTTTTGCGTCTACGTCCGATCTGGCAGCAGGCACTGGCTGAAGAACTCAATGGCGCGATTTTGGTGACACCAACGGTCGCGCATACCGCGCCGCGGCTGGCGCCCTTGCATGCGGATGCCGAGGCATTTGCCTTCGCCAATAGCGCCACGCTGCGCTTAACCATGCCAGGCAGTTTACTGGATATGCCCGGTCTCGCTGTGCCAAGCGGTACGACCGCGAACGGCCTGTATACCAGTCTGCTTTTCTCTTCACCGAACGGTGAAGATCGCTCGCTTTTAAGCGCTGCCTGTGCGGTAGCGCATCTGCTGGCGCCTTCCAAAGGTGATGGCGCTAATTCGTTATCCCTCAACTCAAAAGGAAAATAAACATGGCCAAAGAAATCCTTTGCGCATTTGGTGTGGACGTTGATGCCGTTGCCGGCTGGCTGGGGTCATACGGTGGCGAAGATTCTCCGGATGATATTTCACGCGGCTTGTTTGCCGGGGAAGTGGGCGCGCCGCGGCTGCTGAAACTGTTCGCGGAGCAGCAATTACGTACGACGTGGTTTATTCCCGGGCATTCGATAGAAACCTTTCCGGAGCAGATGAAAGCGGTTGTGGAGGCAGGACATGAGGTGGGGATCCATGGTTATAGCCATGAGAACCCGATTGCCATGACACCTGCCCAGGAGGAAGCGGTGCTGGATCGTAGCATCGAACTGGTGACGCAGTTAGCCGGTAAACGCCCAACCGGGTATGTGGCGCCGTGGTGGGAGTTTAGCAATGTGACTAACGAGCTGCTGTTAAAAAAGGGCATTAAATACGACCACAGTCTGATGCACAACGACTTCCATCCGTACTATGTCAGGGTTGGCGACAGCTGGACAAAAATCGACTACAGCAAGCATCCCGATGCGTGGATGAAACCATTGCAGCGCGGACAGGAGACGGATCTGGTTGAAATTCCAGCCAACTGGTACCTCGACGATCTACCACCGATGATGTTTATCAAAAAATCCCCTAATAGCCATGGCTTCGTTAACCCTCGTCATCTGGAGGAGATGTGGCGCGACCAGTTCGACTGGGTCTATCGCGAAAATGAGTACGCCGTCTTCACCATGACTATCCATCCCGATGTTTCCGGCCGTCCTCAGGTGTTGTTAATGCTTGAACGCCTGATTCAGTACATCCGTAGCCACGATGGCGTTCGCTTCGTGACCTTTGACGAAATTGCAGATGATTTTAAAGCGCGCAAACCGCGCTCGGCATAATGTCATTTACCCCCTGACAGAGGGATTACGCTATGAGCATTTTTAACAAAACTTCCGTAAACGGCTGGCAGCCGCAGCAGTTAACCATCAAGGATGTGAAATTTGCCACCTGGATTGCCTTTTTTGCCTGGGTTTTCGCTGTCTACGATTTCATCCTTTTTGGCACATTATTGCCGGAAATCGGTCTCCATTTTGGCTGGGATGAGGTAGAGCAAGCGGAAATCGCCACCTGGGTGGCGGTTGGCGGCGCAGTGATTGCGCTGGCGATTGGTCCGCTGGTCGATCGTCTGGGACGCCGGATGGGGATTGTCATTACCGTTGGCGGTGCCGCGTTGTGCTCATTATTGACCGCTGTGGGCGGTGCATGGGGGAAAGGGGCGCTGACGGCCATTCGCTCTGTCGCGGGGTTGGGCTACGCGGAACAAACGGTGAACGCTACCTATTTATCAGAACTGTATACCGCGCTCGACGATCCAAAACTCAATAAACGTAAAGGGTTTGTCTACAGTCTTGTGCAAGGTGGTTGGCCGGTCGGTGCACTAGTCGCTTCAGCGCTGACCGCCATTTTAATGCCCATCATCGGCTGGCAGGGCAGCTTCATTTTTGCAGCATTACCCTCACTGGTTATCGCTGTGCTGGCGCTAAAACTTAAAGAAACACCTCAATTCCAGGTACAAAAGAAAATCCAACATTTGCGTGAACAAGGGCAGGTCGCCGAAGCCCGTCAGGTAGCCCAGGATTATCAGATTTCATGGGAGGAACATCACCGCGGTGGGATTGCCGCAGCGTTTCGAGGCACATCGCTGCGCGCCACCCTGGTACTGGGGGCGGCGGTACTGATCAACTGGTTTGCCATTCAGATTTTTAGCGTGCTCGGTACGACGGTCATCACCAAAACCCATGATGTTTCTTTTAACAACTCGTTGCTTATCTTAATCCTGTCCAATCTGGTGGGCTATTGCGGTTACCTGGCCCATGGCTGGCTGGGTGACCGGATTGGGCGTCGTAATACTATCGCGGTCGGCTGGATGCTGGGGGGGGTGGCGTTTGCTGGCATGCTCTACTGCCCGGACAACTTTGCCACTATCGTCACGCTCTACAGTATTGGTTTGTTCTTCCTGATTGGTCCCTACGCTGCAGCGCTGTTTTTCATTAGTGAAAGCTTTCCTACCGCCATCCGTGCTACGGCAGGGGCGTTGATTGGCGCGATGGGACCGGTCGGGGCGATCATCGCCAGCGTTGGTACCACCGCAGTGTTAAGCCATGGAGGGCACTGGCAGGATGCTGCGCTGTGGTTTGGCGCCATACCCTGCTTTATCTCAGGTGTGGTGATGTGGCTGGCGCGTGGCGATGTCCAGCGCGCGTCAGGGATGAACAAGACCGTTAACACACAACCTCAGGCGTAAGGAGCGATGATGGAAACCACAAACATCAGTCAGCGAGTAGCGGCAATCAGTGGTGCGGCAAGCGGCATTGGTCTGGCGCTGGCCACCCTGTATGCCCGCCGCGGAATACGGGTGATCGCCGGTTACTACCCGGACGATCCGCATGACCCTACTGTCGCTGCTGCACAGGTTGAGGAGGCTGGTGGCGATGCACTCTGGCTGCCGCTGAATGTCGCCGATACGGCGTCGGTTGATACGTTTATAGCGCAAGGCGTCGCTCATTATGGCCGTCTTGATTATGTCATCGCCAATGCGGGGATCTTACGCTGCGCGTCTATTGAAGAGATGAACGACGACCGCTGGAACGAAATGCTTAATGTGGACCTGACCGGCGTGATGCGGTGTTTCCGGGCGGCTACGCCACGACTGATCAGCGGTGGGAGTTTGGTCGCAATCTCATCGATTGCCGGGGGCGTCTATGGCTGGCAGGAGCACGCCCACTACGCGGCGGCGAAAGCCGCAGTCCCAGGGATTTGTCGCTCACTGGCCGTTGAGCTTGCACCGCGAGGTATTCGCTGCAACGCCGTGATCCCCGGATTGATTGAAACCCCACAGTCGCTGGATAAGCAGAACTCTCTGGGGCCGGAGGGGCTGGCAAAAGCAGCCAGATCGATTCCACTGGGACGGGTTGGCTGTCCGGATGATATCGCTCGCGTAGTGGCTTTTCTCACCAGCGACGAAAGCCGCTATCTGACCGGGCAAAGCCTTATTGTCGACGGTGGTTTGACCGTCCGCTGGCCGGATTAAGGAGCCACTATGCAGTTGCAAAACAGACGTTGTGTTGTGACGGGCGCGGCAAGTGGTATCGGCGAGGCTATCGCACTGCTTTTTGCTGGCGAAGGGGCTCGACTGATACTCACCGACCGGGACCGTAATAAACTGGAAGGGGTGGTACAGCGTTGTCGGTTAATTGGGGCGCATTGCTATGGCGTGGTGGCTGATGTCGGCGAGGTCGACGGGGCAACGGCTGGCGTGGATGCCTGCCTGGGGCACTATGAAGGGATTGACGTGCTGGTCAACAATGCAGGCATGCTTACCCAGGCTCCCTGCACCGATATCACTCTGGATATGTGGGAAACCATGATGGCCGTCGATCTGCGCAGCGTGTTTCTGGCCTGCCAGCGAGCTCTGCCAGTGATGTTAAGCCAACGCTGGGGACGCATTATCAATATCGCTTCCCAACTGGGCATCAAAGGTGGGGCAGAGCTGTGTCACTATGCGGCCGCTAAGGCTGGCGTGATCGGCCTGACGAAATCTCTGGCGCTGGAAGTCTCCAGCCGAAATGTGCTGGTTAACGCTATCGCCCCAGGACCGATTGAAACCCCGCTTATTGAGGGTATTCACCAGGCGTGGAAAACGGCCAAAACGGCGGAGCTGCCGCTGGGGCGCTTTGGGCGAGCAGAAGAAGTGGCGCCGGTGGCGCTGCTGCTGGCCAGCGAGCCTGGGGGTAACCTGTTCGTTGGCCAGACGCTGGGGCCAAATTCGGGTGATGTGATGCCTTGAGGAGTGGATGATGTGCGGAGTGTGCGGCCTGCTTGATAACGGGCCGCAGTGGAGCGATCCGCTGCGGCAGGATATTCCCCTACGCCAGCTGCGTCTGCGGCAGCTGGCATTACTAAACCGTACGCTGAAGCCCTGGCGCCTCTCGCTGACGGAGTTTCATGGTCAATGGCTGCTGGCCAGCCCGACGGGACAACAGGTGCTGGTCCACTCCCTGGATCGGTTGTGGAAAGAAGCCGAGAACATGCTGCATCAGGCGATCGATCCGCTCGATGATGCCTGGTTAGCCTCGCTTGAGGCCAAAGGGGAAAACGATGCTTGCTGAAGAGAAATTACCCCTCCATGTGCTGAGCGGGTTCCTGGGTAGCGGTAAAACAACGCTGCTGAAAAACTGGCTCGCCCGGCAGGACGTGAACGATATTGCTCTGCTGGTGAATGAGTTTGGCGAGGTGGGGATCGACCATCATCTGCTTCACGCAGTCGCGCCGGATACGGTGTTATTGCCGAGCGGTTGCGTATGCTGTCAGATTCGTGGGGAATTGCAGGCCGCTCTGCTGGCGCTTTATGAACGGCGGGCGCGCGGCCTGATCCCGGCGTTTCGCTACGTCGTTCTGGAAACCAGCGGGCTGGCCGATCCGGCTCCCATCTTATCGACACTTCTCCACGATCGTCAGTTGCAGAGCCATTTCACGCCAGGGACGCTGGTCACACTCGTCGATGCGGAACATGCCCACCGTCAAGCCGATCTTCAGCCCGAGTGGCTTGCGCAGGTGACGGCGGCGGACAAACTGCTGGTGAGTAAAAGCGATCGCGTTGCCCCCGAGGAGACGGTGACGCTCGAGCAGTGGCTGCGTCAGCTTAATCCGCTGGCGGAAGTGAGCACTACGCGGCTGGCGCAGGATACCCCGGACTGGCTGTTCCGAAGTGAAGTATTTCGCGGCTCTTATGAACAGCGTTTCCGCTGGTTAGGCTCATGTGTTGACAACACGTTTTCGTTGGTGCCAAAGCGCGATGGCGGGGCGCATCCCACGACAGAAACATGCGTGATTTCGCTTGAGCAGTCGTTAAACTGGCCCGCTTTTGCTATCTGGTTATCCATGCTATTACATTGCCATGGTAACGCGGTGCTGAGAATAAAAGGCATTTTGCGTGTAAGCGACAGTGAGACTCCGGTGGTTATTCATGGTGTACAGCACACGTTGCATCCTCCGGTGCATTTGGATGACTGGCCTGGAGCCTTAAGCCATTCAACGTTGGTATTTATCTTACGTGGACTGGAGGCGCATCGCTTGCAGCAGGCCTTTAGCCGCTTTATGCAAGTATTACAGGAGTCCTGAAGGGATGAGTTCTGCGGCGATTATTTCTCCTCCATTAACGCTTCGGGTGTTGGGCACGTCGGTGACATTACTGGAGATATTGCGTGTTCGCGCTGAGCAGGAGCTGGGGATTAAGATCGAATACCTGCTGCATAGCGTGGAAGATGCCCAGCGCATCGCGGTTATGCAGCCTGACAGTTACGATCTCTATGACCAGTGGTTTCATAATATCGATTTTGTCTGGCCGGCCCGTGCTATTCAGCCGCTGGAGGTGAAGCGGCTGAAATATTGGGACGAGGTGAACGAACTGGCGAAGCAGGGCACCCTGAACGGCGTTGTGGCCGATGGCAGCGTACCGTCCCAGCGCTTGTACGTTCAACGGGATCGCCATTTAAGCAACCAGCCGAGCGATCTCATCAGCATGCTGCCATTGACGCATAATGCCGATAGCTTTGCTTATCATGTCGACCGTCTTCCCGAGGCGCTTCAGCAGGAAGAAGAGAGTTGGGGATGGTTGCTGCATAGCGCGCTTACTGGCGCGGTCGCCCTGCAAGAGGATGCAGCTATGGGAGGGATCGATGCCGCTCTGGCCATGCAGGGCGCGGGGATGGCGCAGTTTGCCGATATTGGCAATTTGACGTTGGAAGAGATCGATGTTTTGACACAAGGATTAGCCCATCTTAATCGCCAGGGACACTTTGCCGCATTCTGGTCGTCCCAGGAGCAGGCATGCGATTTAATCGATAATCGATGCGTTGAGGTCCAGAGCTTATGGGCTCCCATCTATTTCCGGCACCATTTCCATCAGCGAGGCTATAAAATGGCGCGCCCACGTGAAGGCTATCGGGCGTGGTATGGCGGCATGTCGCTGTCTCGCTGCGTGACTGGGAAGGTAAAAGAAGCGGCCTATGATTACCTTAACTGGTGGCAGTCTGGTTGGCCCGGCGCAGTAATGGCCCGGCAGGGGTATTATATTTCCAACCCTCAGCGAAGCCGCGCTTTTCTGTCTCAGGCCGAATGGGACTATTGGTATGCAGGAAAACCGGCAGCTGAATTACTCCTCGATGCCTCTGGCGCGCCGCTTATTCCTGCGGGTGAGCGTCGGGATGGTGGTAGCTACGAGCAGCGGATGGGACATATTGCGGTATGGAATTCGGTGATGGATGAACATAACTATCTGACGCGACGCTGGCAGGAGGCGCTGATGCGCCGCTAGCTCTTATGCGGCTGGGCCGGACAGAACTGAGGCAGACCTGACGGAAGCTAAAAAGCAAAAAGCCTGCTCGAAAGCAGGCTTTTTTAAATTTGGCTCCTCTGACTGGACTCGAACCAGTGACATACGGATTAACAGTCCGCCGTTCTACCGACTGAACTACAGAGGAATCGTGTGAACGAGGCGCATACTACTGGCCTCGCATTTTTGTGTCAACACTAAAATTAACTTGCTGATTCAACTGGCTAAATTTAGCCCAGGGCGTTGTTTTAGTGAACAATGCGCCGATTGTCTTCATCCTGCAGGCCATTCTCACGTATCCGCTGCAGCGGATCCTGCTGGTAGAAGTGGCAAAAACGCTGCCACAGGGCGGGGAAGCGGGGCGCGAACAACTCGGGCGCGCTGAAAAAATATTCCGAGAGGACGGCAAAGCACTCCGCAGGATCGGTGGCGGCATAGGCGTCAATGCTGGCGGCGCTTTCCCCCACCAGGTCTATCTCATCCTGTATATTGTTCATTGCCGCGTGGAGATCGTGCTCCCAGCCGGCAACCTCGCGTAATGGGATAAGCGGCACGCCGCTGGCCCGATCGCCATTCCTCGCATCCAGCTTATGCGCCACCTCGTGCACCACGAGGTTAAAGCCTGACGCATCAAAGGAGTCCTGAATATCCAGCCAGTTCAGCACTACAGGCCCCTGCTGCCAGCTTTGTCCCGATTGCACCACTCGCTGGTTATGGACCAGACCAATATCATCTTCCCATTCATCATCCACGACGAACGGGGCTGGGTAGATCAGCACTTCATGGAAACCGTCCAGCCACTCTATTCCCAGCTCAAGCACTGGCAGACAAAAGAGCAGGGCAATGCGTGCCTGATGCAGCGGGGTGAGCTCCAGCCCCTGCAGTGCCACCAGACGTTTTTGCTGTAAGAAACGGGCAGCCAACTGAGTAAGCTTGCGCTGCTCAGTGGGAGAAAGATGGGCTAAAACCGGAATGGCAAGCGCTTGCTCCCAGGGCATCTCTGCGTTGCCGGACTCATCATCTGCTTTCCAGGGCCATTTAAACATCATATTGCTCGCAAAGTCGTCACTTGAACACGATTACCGAAACGGGAGCTATTAAAATGCCAAAGATCCTGGCATTATAGCAACCACAACAGCGGAGAGATGCCGGAGCGGCTGAACGGACCGGTCTCGAAAACCGGAGTAGGGGCAACTCTACCGGGGGTTCAAATCCCCCTCTCTCCGCCACTTTTCTCTTAATGACCATTCCCCTTCAATCACACCGTTAGCTTCAGGTATAACGCCTGCGCTGGGGTATCGCCATCATCATCGTCCTGGTTTCAGCGTAGAGACGCGGTAGCGCGCTTTATCCTTTTAGGACCTTATCGCCGCTTTTTGCCCGAACGAGCTTAAACGCATCATAAAGAGGGAAGGTACGCCTGGAAAGCGGCAATGTCGAAAAGAGTGATCTCAACGGAGCGGGAACATAAAAAAGCCCGCTGAACGCGGGCTTTGACGGGGATCAGAACTGATAGACCAGGCCGAGGGCGACGATGTCATCGGTCGCGATACCGCTGTTTTTGTAGAAGCGGTCGTCTTCATCCAGCAGGTTGATTTTGTAATCCACATAGGTGGACATATTTTTGTTGAAGTAGTAGGTCATGCCCACGTCGACATACTTGACCAGATCCTTGTCGCCGTAGCGAGAATAGGTGTAGAGATCTTTACCTTTCGACTGCAGATAGGCGACAGACGGACGCAGCGGTAAATTAAAGTCGTCAAACTGATACTGCGCGACCACTTCGAAGTTCTGCGTTTTGTTGGCAATCCCACCAAAACTATCGTTGCCGTAGAAGGTCATGTTGCGGGTTTCAGCATACATGGCGGCCAGATAGATGTTGTTGGCGTCATATTTCGCGCCGACGGTCCAGGCGTCGGCTTTATCGCCATTGGCGTAGCGCTGGCTGCTACGAGCCTCTGCCTGCTGGTTATGGGTACGGTCAGAAGACGAATACGCTGCCCCTACGCTGATCCCCATATCAAGATCGTAGTAGCTGGAGATACCGAAACCGTCGCCATTTTCCCGCGCCAGCTTACGTTTGCCGCCGTTATTAGTGCCTTCGCCAGAACCGGCGTTTTCATTATTACCCTGATACTGCAGAGCGAAATGCAGACCGTCGACGAGGCCGAAGAAGTCGCTGTTACGGTAGGTTGCCACGCCGTTGGTACGGCCGGTCATGTAGACGTCGGTCTGGGTGTAGGTATCGCCGCCGAATTCCGGCAGCATATCGGTCCAGGATTCAATGTCGTACACCACGCCGTAGTTACGACCGTAATCCAGTGAGCCGTAGTCGGCAAACTTCAGACCAGCGAAGGCCAGACGGGTCCAGGAGTTTGCGCCTTCTTTTTCAGTGGTATTTGCCTGAATGTTGTATTCCCACTGACCGTAGCCGGTTAACTCGGAAGCGATCTGCGTTTCGCCTTTTATACCAAAGCGAGCATAGGTCTGATCGCCATCCTCTGAAGTGTCGTCAGAGAAGTAGTGCAGGCCGTCGACTTTTCCGTAAAGGTCCAGTTTGTTGCCGTTGTTGTTATAGATTTCCGCGGCATTAACGGCATTGGCCATTAATAATGCCGGTACCATGAGTGCCAGTACTTTTCTTTTCATTATATATTCCCTTTTAATAATAATTTCTATGAATTATGACAATCCCTCCGGAATGACTATCAGATACTAACGACTAAGTTCATTTTTATTTAAAATAAAATATGTAAATAAATAATGTAAAATATTTCAATTTATTTCCATTTGGTTCTTTATATTTTTTATGGATGATTTTTAGTGAGGTATTATTTTGTTATATAGCAATGTGATATGACTTGGTTTGATTGATTTTGTTAACTTAATGAAATGAGTTGTATGAATTAACATCAAGACATCATTCATCACGAAAATTGCTTTTTGGCCGGCAAAAATAGTCAATAGATTATCAATACAACACGCGATCTCCCGCGCCGGAATAAACTTTTTGCATGGGGAGAAGAATAAATAAAGCACTTCAGCGCCCGCTCACCGGCAGCATAAGTCGCAGGTTGACGCAGAAGATGGGGATGAAACTGCTGCCTGCTGCACAGGTTGGCGGTATAATGTGATGCTTGTCACGTTTTGAGTGGCGGTAGTGTGTTGTGTCACGGAGAGGAATGAGATGGAAGAGCAGGCAAAACGTAGCCCCGGAGGGAAGCTCGCGTTATGGGCGTTGTATGCTTTTTGCGGATATTGTGTCTGGGTCATCGTGCGTTACTGGTGGGTGGTCGGAAAAATTCACAGCGTTCCCGGCGCCAGCGTGGAGGGCGATTTGGGAACCACAGCGGGAAAATGGCTTGGCGCGCTGTTGGGGATGTTAGTCCTTGCGGGCATTGGCGCGATCCTCGGGGCGGTTGTCTGGTATACCCGGCCGTCTCGCGGCGAGCGGGATCATCAGCGGTAAAGTTGCTATGCTCGAGGCTGACCTTCACATAAAGGAAAGCCTATGAACCTGGTTGACTGGCAGCAACGATATGAGCACTGGATACTGACGCACCACGCGCAGGATGATGCCGCACACGATCTGTCCCATTTTCGTCGCGTCTGGGCCACGGCTACCCAGTTGGCCGCCGGGGAGGAGGTCGACCGACTGGTACTCCTCACGGCCTGCTATTTTCATGACATCGTCAGCTTGCCGAAGAATCATCCGGAGCGAAGCCGTTCCTCGATGATGGCCGCTGAGAAAACCCTCGCTATTCTACAGTCGTCATTTGCCGATTTTCCCGCGGAGCGTTACGCGGCGGTCAGCCATGCCATTGAGGCGCACAGCTTCAGCGCGGCGATCCCGCCGCGCACGCTGGAGGCGAAAATCGTCCAGGATGCCGACCGTCTTGAGTCGCTGGGGGCGATTGGTCTGGCGCGCGTCTTCGCCGTCGCCGGCGCCCTGAATACCATCTTGTTTGATGCTGAAGATCCATTTGCTGACCGGCGGGCGCTGGATGACCGCCAATATGCCCTCGATCATTTCCAGTGCAAACTCCTGCGCCTGCCGGAAACCATGCAGACGGCCAGAGGAAAAGAGATGGCGCAGCACAATGCCCGCTTCCTCGTCGAATTTATGGCCAAGCTTAGCGCGGAGCTGCAGGGGGAGCCGCTGGCGCTGGATGAAGCGGTTTTACGCCGCTTTGCACCGCAGGCGTCAACCGACCGGTGATTTATGGTACTCTCTGCAAAAATCGTCCGCGCTGGTTGAGGATATGCCGCAAAAGTTAATTAAGGAAAACAGGTCGTTGCCGCTGGCTGAGCAGGCCGGGGAAGAGGCTCAGGCGCTGCTGCGTCAGCTGATGACGATCTATGATGTGAAAACGCTGGTCGCCGAACTGGTAAGCGTCGGCGAACAGCACTGGAGCGCGGCGATCCTCAAGCGCGTGGCGGCGCTCTCCCGCGCGGCTGGGCGTTTGCGTCCGCAGGAGATCGCCCATCTGGCGACGCTGCTGCCGGCGCCGCCAGCTCATCACCCGCATTATGCGTTCCGCTTTGTCGATTTGTTTGCCGGTATCGGCGGGATCCGCAACGGTTTTGAAGCCATCGGCGGGCAGTGCGTCTTTACCAGCGAGTGGAACAAGCACGCGGTGCGTACCTACAAGGCCAACTGGTACTGTGATCCGCAACAGCATCGTTTTAATGAAGATATCCGCGATGTCACGCTCAGCCACCGCCCCGATGTCAGCGATGAAGAAGCGGCGCAGCATATCCGCGAGACGATTCCTCAGCATGATGTCTTACTGGCTGGCTTTCCCTGCCAGCCTTTCTCACTCGCCGGCGTCTCCAAAAAAAATGCCATGGGGCGCGCGCACGGCTTTGCCTGCGAAACCCAGGGGACGCTGTTTTTTGATGTCGTGAGAATTATCGCCGCGCGTCAGCCGGCGATTTTTGTGCTGGAGAATGTCAAAAACCTCAAAAGCCACGATCAGGGGCGCACCTTCCGCATCATCATGCAGACGCTGGATGAGCTGGGGTATGAGGTGGCCGATGCCGGGCATACCGGGCCGGATGACCCTAAGGTCATCGACGGGCGCCATTTCTTACCACAGCACCGGGAGCGCATCGTGCTGGTGGGTTTCCGCCGCGACCTGCAGCTGCATGAAGGATTTACGCTGCGCGATATCGCTGCGCTCTATCCGGCGGTGCGGCCGACGTTTGGCGAGCTGCTGGAGCCGACGGTGGATGCCAAATTTATCCTTACGCCGGTGTTGTGGAAATATCTCTATCGTTATGCCCGCAAGCATCAGGCGCGGGGTAATGGCTTTGGTTATGGCCTGGTAGACCCCGGTAATCCCCACAGCGTGGCTCGAACACTCTCTGCCCGCTACTATAAAGACGGTGCCGAAATTCTCGTCGACCGCGGCTGGGACCGGCCGTTGGGCGAGCAGCATTTTGACGATCCACAGAACCAACAGCGGCGGCCTCGCCGGTTGACGCCGCGCGAATGCGCCCGGCTGATGGGCTTTGAATCGCCCCAGGGTTCACGGTTCCGCATTCCAGTGTCGGATACCCAGGCCTATCGTCAGTTCGGCAACTCGGTGGTGGTTCCGGTCTTCGCCGCGGTGGCGAAGCTCCTGGCGCCGCGTATCGCCCAGGCGGTGGCGCGTCGCGAAGCGGATGATAACGATGGCGGATGTTCACGATAAAGCCACGCGCAGTAAAAATATGCGGGCTATCGCCACGCGCGATACGGCGATTGAAAAGCGGATAGCGGCGCTGCTGACCGGGGCGGGATTCACCTTTGTCGCCCAGGATCGCGCGCTGCCAGGACGCCCCGATTTCGCCTTACCCGACTACCGCTGCGTTATCTTTACTCACGGCTGTTTCTGGCATCACCATGACTGTTATCTGTTTAAGGTGCCGGCCACCCGGACGGCTTTCTGGCTGGATAAAATCGCTGGCAACGTGGCGCGTGACGCCCGCGACCGGCAACAGCTGGCTGAGCAGGGCTGGCGGGTGCTTATCATCTGGGAATGCGCCCTGCGCGGCCGGTTGAAACTAAATGATGAGGCGCTCACCGAGCGTCTGGAAGAGTGGATCTGCGGCGCCGGGCACGACGCGCAGATCGATACGCAGGGGATCCGCGAGCTGGCGTTTACTTCGCCGCCTTACAAGGAGTAGCCTCGCTGCGGGCGGGGAAGAGATATTTTCCCAGCGTCACCAGCACTACGGCGAAAATAATCACTGCCAGCGCCAGCCATTCAATGAGCGACAGGCTTTCACCGCCAAACCCGGTGCCGAGCAAGACGGCCACCACCGGGTTAACATAGGCATAGCTGGTGGCTACCGCCGGGGTGACGTTGCGGATCAAAAACATGTAGGCGTTGATGGCGATTAGCGAGCCAAAGATAGCCAGGTAGGCCAGGGCGGCGATCCCGGACCACGAGGGGACATGGGTTAACGTCTCACCGGTCAGCCATGACGAGACCAGCAGGACGATCCCGGCGGCGAGCATCTCGATAGCCCCCGCCATCATGCCGGTCGGCAGCTCAATCCGCGACCCGTAAACCGAGCCGAACGCCCAGCTTAGCGAACCAATCAGGATCAGCAGCGCGCCCCAGGGGTTGCCGTTCAGGTTGCCACCGCTGTTGAGCATGACGATACCTGCCAGGCCAATGGCAATGCCCAGCCACTCCAGTTTACGGGTGGCGATGCCGAAAAAGCGGCTGAAACATAGCGTGAACAGCGGCACGGTGGCGACCATCACCGCCGCGATCCCTGACGGAACGTGCTGATGTTCGGCGAGAGTGACGAAGCCGTTGCCGACGGCAAGCAGCAAGACCCCAATCAGCGCGGCGTTAAGCAGCGGCCGGCGGGCTGGCAGCTTATGGCCGGTGACCAGCAGCCAGCCCAGCAGTAGCACGCCGGCTGAGAGAAAGCGAATACCGGCCATCATCAGCGGCGGCCAGCTGGCGACGCCGACGGCGATGGCAAAATAGGTAGAGCCCCAAATGATATACAGCGCAAACAGCGCCCCGATAAGCGGTAACAGCTGACGGGTAGACATACTTCCTCACGACGGTGCAGAGATAGAAAGGGGACATATAGTAAACGTGAAAACTATCGCGCTGGCGAGCGCTTAATTTGCCCGAGTTTGTTAAATTTATATTGACTAATTGTACCTTGGGCACCGGCCGTTTTTTAACGCATACTCGAGGGAGACATTGATGAAAAGAGAAGGAAATTATTTTGGCAGGAAGTAGTCTTTTAACATTACTCGATGATATCGCCACGCTGCTGGACGATATTTCCGTGATGGGCAAGCTGGCGGCGAAAAAAACAGCCGGGGTATTGGGCGACGATCTGTCGCTCAATGCTCAGCAGGTGACCGGCGTGCGAGCGAATCGTGAACTGCCGGTCGTCTGGGGCGTGGCGAAAGGTTCGTTCATTAATAAAGTGATCCTCGTGCCGCTGGCGCTATTGATCAGTGCTTTTATCCCCTGGGCGATTACGCCGTTGCTGATGCTGGGAGGCGCATTCCTCTGTTTTGAAGGGGTGGAGAAGGTCCTTCACAGCCTGGAGGCGCGTAAGCACAAGGAAGACCCTGCGCAACGGCAGCAGCGTCTTCAGGCGCTGGCGGAACGTGACCCGCTGGCCTTTGAGCGTGACAAAGTGAAAGGGGCGATTCGCACCGATTTTATTTTGTCCGCGGAAATTGTCGCCATCACCCTCGGCATTGTGGCGGAAGCGCCGCTGCTCAATCAGATCCTGATCCTCTCGGGGATCGCGATTCTGGTCACCATCGGGGTCTATGGCCTGGTGGGGGTGATCGTTAAGCTGGACGACATGGGCTACTGGCTGGCAGAGAAACGCGCTGCGCTGGCGCAATGGCTGGGCAAAGGATTGTTAGTGGTAGCCCCCTGGCTGATGAAAGTGCTCTCCATCGTTGGGACGCTGGCGATGTTCCTTGTCGGCGGCGGGATTGTGGTTCACGGCATTGCGCCACTGCATCATGCCATTGAGCACTGGAGCGCGGGGCTGGGCGGGATATTGGCTTCCCTGCTGCCGGTCATTGCCAACCTGGTGCTGGGTTTTATCATTGGCGCAGTGGTGCTGGCGGGCGTGAAAGTGGTGAGCAGTCTGCGCCGGTCGGTGAAGTAGAGTGGCTGCACGCAGCGTGACGGCGCTGCGTCGTCTACGCTAAAAGCGCGCCCGGCGTCGACACCAGCCGGGGCGCTGATGTCGTCAGGTTTGCGCAACGTACTGCGAGATAATGATGGATAAGCCACTTCGGTTGAAGATAAACAAGCTCCGCCACCTGACTCGCCCGGCGCATGTGGTTAACGTTTGTTTTATTGTGGTGCTTTTTTTCTCCACGTTACTGATCTGGCGTGAAATCAACGTTCTGGAAGAGGCTTATGTGGCCAACCAGCGCAATAATCTGGCTAATGTCGCCCATGAAATGGATGGGGTGCTGCAGTTCAATATTGACCGGATGATGTTTTTTCGCCACGGCATGCAGTCTGCTCTTGAGCAGCCGCTCGATATCGACGTATTGCGTAGTGCCAGTCAGCGCTATCTGAGCCAGCGTCACCAGGAGGCCTGGCGAGTGGCGCTGCCGAATCGTCGTACGCTGCCGGTGTTTGGCGTCTCGGGGAGCGTCGTCGGTAACAACCCTATGCTGCTGAAGGACGATCCGCTCGCGGCTGATGAGTTGATGGCGACGCTGGAGCTGGGGTATCTGTTGAATCTGACGCAACATGACCGCGATTTCGCCGAGCGGATGCAGTATATCTCTCGCAGCGGCTTTTTCACCTCGACCCTGCCGCTGCGGGACGAGTCGCAGGTGATGACCCACTATTCGCAAGCCATCAGCGCCCTCTGGTTTACCCGACAGAGCCAGCGGAATAATCCGGGGCGGGGCGTTATCTGGCAAACCTTTCCTGACGATGACCCGCAGCTGGAAGAGCAGGTGGCCACCGCTTCGATACCGCTGGATTTCGCCGGTTACTGGCGCGGGGTGCTGGCGATGGATTTCTCAGTCAGTGAAATAAAAGCGTTTTTGGTCAGCGCCATGCAGGGCGGTCAGGAGGGGGAGTACCAGCTTTATGATAGCCATTTGAACCTGCTGGCCTCTTCCGCGCCGGGGAATGTCCTGACGCTATTGTCCCCCAGGGAACAGGAACTGCTCAGCCGCGCGTTTGTCCATGATAACCAGGGGGGACTGCGCTTGCTGACACGCTATATCAGCTGGGCCAAACTGCGCAATTTTGATGGCGTGTTGCTGCGGATCCACACCCTGCGGGAAGGCGTGCGGGGCAATTTTGGCACCATCACCATCGCCCTGACCCTGATGTGGGTCCTCTTCACCTTGATGCTGTTGCTCTCCTGGCTGGTGATCCGCCGCATGGTCCGCAATATGAGCGTCCTGCAAACCTCCCTTGAATGGCAGGCATGGCATGATGCCTTAACCCGTCTGCTCAATCGCGGGGCGCTGTTTGAACAGGCGATGGCGGTAGCCAGCGCCTGCCAGCGCAGTGGACGGCCGCTGGCGGTGATCCAGCTCGATCTGGATCACTTCAAGCGCATCAACGATCGCTATGGCCATCAGGCGGGTGACAGAGTGCTGTCGACGGTGGCCAGTACCCTTGCCAGCACCGTTCGTGAGGGTGACTTGCTGGGCCGCGTGGGCGGGGAGGAGTTTTGTGTCGTGCTGCCGAATACCACGCTACAGGACGCGGTGGCGGTGGCAGAGCGGCTACGCCTGCGAATTCAGGGCCGGGAGGTCTTTTTACATAACAATGTGACGCTGCGGGTCAGTGCCTCACTGGGGGTCAGTACCAGCGAAGAGCAGGGGGAGTATCAGTTTGAAGCCTTACAGTCGGTTGCCGATCGTCGTCTCTATCTGGCAAAGCAGAACGGCCGCAATCAGGTCTGTTTTCGCAGCGAAGCGTGAGCAAAACGTTTCGCCCGAATCAGGCAAAATGAGATTTTTCTTAAAGTGTTCGACGGGGATCGCGCTATCGAATGAAACCGGTTTGCGGCGAAGCCTTCTCGCATCAGCCCTGCAGCCCTGCTCAAAGCAAAGCGCTAACATTCTCAATAATTTGCGTCATGAATATCGCTTGTCATGCAAAATAATTGAGGATAATGTTTTAACGCATCGGATTTCCCGGTGTAACGAATTTTCAAGTGCTTCTTGCATTAGCAAGTTTGATCCCGACTCCTGCGAGTCGGGATTTTTTTCGCCTGCCGTTAGCGGTTAACTTCACTGGCGCTGAAATCGTGAATGTCGAGCTCAAATGCCTCCGCCAGTTCGCGCCAGGTATGTGACCCGCGGCCATCAATGCTGGCGCGCTGTGGGTCGTCCAGAGTGCGATGGATTTCACTTTCGCTAATCTCATTAATCGCTGCCAGTAGCGCATCCACGTTGACATCAACGTCATTTCCGGCCTGGCCAGTCAATCGATTCTTCATCATTACCCCCTCGCTGAGCGTCGCTCAAGCCTCTTTAAGTATAGTCGGTCTAAAAAAACACCAGTCATGGGCCGCGACGCTGCGAGTTGCGTGGTTTTGTTCTACACTGGCTGAAAAATAGAGGAGAGTGAATATGCAGGTGAACGATCGTGTCACGGTGAAGACCGACGGTGGCCCACGTCGATCGGGGGTAGTGCTGGCAATTGAGTCGTTTAGTGAAGGGACGATGTATCTGGTTTCGCTGGAAGACTATCCTTTAGGGATCTGGTTTTTCAACGAAATAGGGCATCCGGATGGGATCTTCGTCGAAAAAGAAGCCTCATAAAACGGGACTGGCGGTACCACCGCCAGTCTGTTTTAACGCAGATTCACCTGAATACCTGACGTTACGTTTTCGGTCAGCCGAACGATATGGTAAATCACCTGCTTATTGTGCGTTTGTATTTTCTTTTTAATATTGCCTTTATGCGATGATACCGTCTTCGCTTTGATGTTCATTTGCGTTGAAATTTGTGACGTGCCGTGCCCGGCCATCCACATTTGCAGCATATTTGATTCTGTTTTACTCAGCGACAACGTCGGTAAATTTAATTGCCCCAGACTGCTATTTTTGTATTTTAGATAATTAACCAGAATAACATCAAGGTCTTTTGGCGTTATCGATTTCGAACTGATCAGCAGGTTTTTCCGTACCCGCAAATAGCGGTCAAAATGAATGTTTGCCAGCGACATAAAGATAACAAACAGCGTCGCCGGGTTTTGCGTAATGATCTGGCGAATAATGCCATTACTTTCATCATCATGCACGAAGCAGTCTTCATTAAGAAACACCACTGCCGGACAACACGACGCGCAATGTTTTTGCAAATCTGTCGCGCAATGGACCTCAACGATTTCCTGTTTTTTTATTCCCCGACTGGTCAGATAACCCGTTAAGCCTAACCGGGTATAACTGCACAAATCCATAATCATCGTTGACATGACCCATCCTCAATCAACACGTAACGATATTCTCTTCACACGCATTGTGCGAAGCAGTCCTTGCGAGCAGTAATAGTAGGTTTACGAAAGAACCTATTAGTTCCGTTAAACTATTCCGCATCTATGCATATAATTTGCCAGGAAAACTCTTAAAGTAAAGTCGAGAACCGGTAGTGTGAGCGGATTAAAAACAAAAAGTGCCCATAGATGCTATGGTTACGCCCCAAACATTATTTTATTTTCGGAATTTCCTTATTTCAAATGAAGGCGGTGCTGCCCGTTCCTGTTTTGCCCGGTTTTTCCGCCGGGAGCGGGGGTGGAAGGCTTAACGCTTTAATGCCACAATACTTTTTTATCGGCTTGTGGGATGAATGATGAAACAGTTAGTTTTTGCGGGCATGGTGGTGGCGCTGGCCGGATGTGTGCAGGTTGATCATTACGATGACGTCGTTAAAGCACCGGCGCCGGCTGGCCTTGAGGGCTACTGGCAATCGAAAGGGCCGCAGAGTGAAATGATGAGCCCTGACGCGATCGCCAGCCTGATCGTCACTAAAGAAGGGGATACCTTCGACTGCCGCCAGTGGCAGCGCGTGATCGCGCAGCCGGGTAAACTGATGAACCGCGATAACCAGATCTACAACGTTACCGCTTCCCTGGATATCTATCCAATCGAGCGTGAGGGCAATACCCTCTCCTACGATCGTATGACGTTGACTCGCGTTGAACGCCTCACCCCTGAGTGCGAAAAGGCGTGGGCCAAAGCGCGTACGACAGGGGCCGTCAGCGCGCCGGCTTCCGTGCGCTGAGGTTCCGGCGGGCCCGTTCCGGCCCGCCAGGTACATCGCCAGCTGACTACAGCACGGCTTCCATCACCCACACGCTCACGCTACCCCCGTTGCAGGTAAAGATCGCGCTACCCTCAGCGTCGGTTTCGACAATCTCTTCCCGGTTGCCGAGAAAATCCCGCCAGCGTTTATTGCCATAGTTCTCGCCCAGCGTCAGGGTTTTTTCTCCCTCATCGCCGTTGGACATCACCACCACGCAGCCGGGATCCTCGTCGGTGCCGCTACGGCTGAAGGCAATACAGTTGGGGTGATCGAACCACAGCGTTTGCACGCCATGGGCAAAGCGCTGACGGGCGTCGATCAGTTCATGCAGTTGTTCGATAACGGGCATCTCAATGGCGTAGGTTTGTCCATCGCCGCCGGTATCTTCATAGGATGCGCCGAAAAGATCGGCATAAAAGACCGACGGCACACCATTTTCACGCAGCAGGATCAGCGCATAGGCCAGCGGCTTGAACCAGGGTTCAACCGGCGCCTCGAGGGCCTGCAGCGGCTGCGTATCGTGGTTTGTCACCAGCGTCACGGCGTGAAAAGGGTCGGCTTCCACCAGCGTGCCGCTGAATATCTGGCTCATGTCATAATCGCGCCCCTGGCGTGAGGCTTCATGAAATTTCATCTGCAGCGGGGCATCGAACAGCATCGTCTTGCCCTCGACCAGGTCGATATACTGCTGGAGCTTTTCCACCTCATGGGACCAATACTCCGCGACAATAAACAGCGGCTGCGGCGCCACCTCCTGGACGTGCTCGATCCACGCTTTGTAAAACCAGGCGGGGATATGCTTCACGGCGTCAAGACGAAAACCATCGCAGCCGGTCTGCTCCATGACCCAGCGCGCCCAGTATTTGATCTCCTCGGTGACGGCGTGATTACGAAAATCAATGTTGGCGCCCATCAGGTAGTCGAAGTTACCAAGCTCATCGTCGACCTGCTCGTTCCAGCCTTCACCGGTGTAATCGTTGACGATTTTAAACACACCGTCTTCCGTCGGATTCTCAATGTGGTCGATGCCGCTAAAGCATTTGTAGTCCCAAACAAATTGCGAATACTGCCCGGCCCGCACCGGAAAGGTATAGCGAGTCCATGCCTCACACTCAATGATCTCCTCGGCAATCTGGGTGCGATCGTGCTCATCGACGCGCTGCACCTGCAGAGTTTCTTTTTCATCGGCGCCCATTTTGTGGTTCACCACCACATCCAGCAGCACGGCGATATCATGCTCTTTCAGAGCCTTCATCGCCGCCAGCAGCTGCGCTTTATCGCCATATTTGGTGGCGACTGAGCCCTTTTGATCAAACTCACCAAGGTCGAAGAGATCATAGGTGTCATAGCCGACGGAATAACCGCCCGAGGCGCCTTTATAGGCGGGCGGCAACCAGACCATATTGATGCCGATTTCATTCAGGCTGGGGGCTAGCGCTTCGACTTCACGCCATAGCTCGCCGCCGGCGGGGTAGTACCAGTGAAAACATTGCAACAAAGTGGGGTTTTTCATCTTCCATGCTCCAGACGTCAACAGGCTGACCTTTGCAGTATGGGAGATATCCCGCAAAACGGGAGAGGAAAGCCCTGATTTTCGCTATACCCTAAACGGGATCATATATAATAAATTGGCATAAGATGTAGCGTAACGATGTTGGTGCCGGGCCGTTAAGCGCCTTACACTACAGGAAAATCCTAACCTTCGGGGTATCTATGAAATTAGCACTTCTGGGTCGTCAGGCGCTGATGGGCGCGATGGCCGTTGTTTTGATGGCTGGCGTTAGCGTGAAAACTTTTGCAGCGGAAAACCTGCTCAATCAGGTTAAAGAGCGCGGTACCCTGCGCGTGGGCCTCGAAGGCACCTATCCTCCTTTCAGCTTCCAGGGCGATGACGGCAAGCTGACCGGATTTGAAGTGGAGTTTGCCAACGAGCTGGCGAAACATCTTGGCGTGAAAGCCGATCTCAAACCGACCAAATGGGACGGTATGCTGGCCTCGCTGGACTCCAAACGCATTGACGTGGTGATTAACCAGGTCACTATCTCCGATGAGCGTAAGAAGAAATACGATTTCTCAACCCCGTACACTATCTCCGGTGTGCAGGCGCTGGTGAAGAAAGGTAACGAAGGCGCGATTAAAACCGCGGCGGATCTGAAAGGCAAAAAAGTCGGCGTCGGGCTGGGCACTAACTATGAAGAGTGGCTGCGTCAGAACGTCCAGGGCGTTGATGTTCGAACCTATGATGATGACCCGACTAAATACCAGGATCTGCGTGTAGGCCGTATTGACGCCATTCTGGTTGACCGTCTGGCCGCGCTGGATCTGGTGAAGAAAACTAACAATACGCTGGCGGTAACCGGTGAAGCATTCTCCCGTCAGGAGGCCGGCGTGGCGCTGCGCAAAGGCAACGACGATCTGCTGAAAGCGATTGACGCCGCGATCGCGGATATGCAGAAAGATGGCACCCTGAAGGCGCTGTCAGAGAAATGGTTTGGCGCTGACGTGACGAAATAACGGTCAGTGGTGAAAAAAGGCGCTCCTGGAAGCGCCTTTTTTTATTTAGCGCGTAACTGTGTGCATAATGAAGCATAACTGAGTCAGGAGGGGCCATGTCACTGCAAAATTTAACCCGCTTTCCGCGTCTGGAATTGATTGGCGCGCCGACGCCGCTGGAGTATCTGCCGCGTTTGTCCGATCACCTTGGGCGCGAGATTTTTATCAAACGCGATGATACAACGCCGCTGGCGATGGGAGGCAATAAACTGCGCAAGCTGGAGTTTCTCGCCGCCGATGCGCTGCGGGAAGGGGCAGATACCTTAATCACCGCCGGCGCGATCCAGTCCAACCATGTGCGTCAGACGGCGGCGGTCGCCGCGAAGCTGGGGCTGCACTGCGTGGCGCTACTGGAAAACCCCATTGGCACCGGGGCGGAGAACTATCTGAGCAATGGCAACCGCCTGCTGCTGGATCTGTTTAATACCCAGGTTGAGATGTGCGATGCCCTGACCAATCCTGCCGAACAGCTCGACGAGCTGGCGACCCGCATCGAGGCGCAGGGCTATCGCCCCTACGTCATCCCGGTCGGCGGATCCAATGCGCTCGGGGCGTTAGGCTATGTGGAAAGCGCGCTGGAAATCGCCCAGCAGTGTGAAGGCGCGGTGGAGATCTCATCGGTGGTGGTGGCTTCCGGTAGCGCCGGTACGCATGCCGGGCTGGCTGTGGGACTCGAACAGCTGATGCCGCAGGCGGAACTGATTGGCGTGACGGTATCGCGCTCCGTCGCTGACCAGCTGCCAAAAGTGGTGGCGCTGCAGCAGGCCGTGGCCAACAGCCTCGAGCTGCAGGCGAAAGCCGACATCACCCTCTGGGATGATTACTTTGCCCCGGGCTACGGTACGCCGAACGAGGAAGGCATGGCCGCCGTGAAGCTACTGGCGCAACTGGAAGGTATTTTGCTCGATCCGGTCTATACCGGCAAAGCGATGGCCGGGCTTATCGACGGCATTACGCAGAAGCGTTTTAAGGATGAAGGACCGATTTTGTTCGTCCATACCGGCGGGACGCCGGCGCTGTTTGCCTATCATCCTCACCTTTAATACAGAAACGACAGCATGCAAGAAAGTATCCAACTGGTCATCGATTCCGCTCCTTTTCTGCTCAAAGGGGCCGTCTTTACGCTGCAGCTGAGCATTGGCGGGATGTTTTTCGGCCTGGTGCTGGGCTTTATCCTGGCGCTGATGCGCATGTCGCCCCTCTGGCCGGTAAAATGGCTGGCGCGCATGTATATCTCCATTTTTCGCGGCACGCCGCTTATCGCCCAGCTGTTTATGATCTACTACGGCTTGCCGCAGTTTGGCATCGAGCTTGACCCGATTCCGGCGGCGATGATCGGCCTGTCGCTCAATACGGCGGCCTACGCGGCGGAAACCCTGCGCGCGGCCATCGCCTCGATCGACAAAGGGCAATGGGAAGCGGCGGCCAGTATCGGCATGACGCCGTGGCAGACGATGCGCCGGGCCATCTTACCCCAGGCGGCACGGGTCGCTTTGCCGCCGCTGTCCAACAGTTTTATCAGCCTGGTCAAAGATACCTCGCTGGCGGCGACGATCCAGGTGCCAGAGCTGTTCCGTCAGGCGCAGCTTATCACCTCGCGAACCCTTGAGGTCTTCACCATGTATCTCGCGGCCTCGTTGATCTACTGGGTGATGGCGACCGTCCTCTCCTCGCTGCAGAACTATTTTGAAAACCAGCTGAACCGCCAGGAGCGTGATCCGAAATGAGTGCGATAGAAGTGAAAAGCCTGGTGAAGAAATTCCATGGCCAGACGGTGCTCCACGGTATCGACCTGGAGGTACAGAAAGGGGAAGTCGTGGCGATCATCGGCCCCAGCGGCTCGGGTAAAACCACTCTGCTGCGCAGCATCAACTTGCTGGAGCAACCGGAGAGCGGCACCATCCGCGTTGGCGATGTGACCATCGACGCCGGTCGCAGCCTGGGGCCGCAGAAAGGACTCATTCGCCAGCTGCGCCAGCATGTCGGCTTTGTCTTCCAGAACTTTAATCTGTTTCCCCACCGTACGGTGCTGGAGAACATTATTGAGGGGCCGGTCATCGTAAAAGGTGAAGATAAGCAGGAGTCGATTGTGCGGGCGCGCGATCTGCTGGCGAAAGTGGGTCTCAGCGGTAAAGAGAATAGCTATCCGCGTCGCCTCTCCGGCGGTCAGCAGCAGCGGGTGGCTATTGCTCGCGCGCTGGCCATGCGTCCGGACGTGATCCTGTTTGATGAGCCAACCTCGGCCCTCGATCCTGAGCTGGTGGGGGAGGTGCTCAACACCATCCGCCAGCTGGCGCAGGAGAAACGCACGATGGTTATCGTGACCCATGAAATGAGTTTCGCCCGCGACGTTGCCGATCGGGCCATCTTTATGGATCAAGGACGCATTGTCGAGCAGGGAGAAGCGAAAGCATTGTTCGCCTCCCCGCAGCAGCCGCGTACTCGCCAGTTCCTCGAAAAATTTCTGATGCAGTAAACCATGCGCTGACGTGGCGGCTTTCCCGGGGGAGGGCCGCCGCGTACAGCCTGTCTTCCCTGCGGCGCGCCACGCTCCTCGTCACCTCTTTGTGCTATTTCTCCCTGTGGCCGTATACACCGCTTCCCATCCCCCCTTGTAGGGTGTAGAAAATGACGGGAAAGTGAGCACGAGGTTCTGCGCTGAGAACGGGAAAAAGGCAAGCCTTCAGACTAATAAATGCGACACCGACAATATTTTATACATATAAATAAGATTTATGTGTTAGTTTTCTGTATTTATAATAATGATTATCAATCAGGAGTTATTTGCACAGCTATGAGGGACAATGATTTTTTCAGCTGGCGGCGGGATATGCTGCATCAATTTCAGTCCGTGGCCGCTGGTGAGGAGGTTTATAATCTCCTGCAACGAGAAACCGAAGCGCTGGAATATGATTACTACACGCTTTGTGTACGCCACCCGGTGCCTTTCACTCGCCCCCGCGTCACCTTCCAGTCGACCTATCCCCGCGCATGGATGTCGCACTACCAGGCCGAGAATTATTTCGCGATAGATCCGGTATTACGCCCGGAGAATTTTATGCGTGGCCATCTGCCATGGGAGGATGGGCTGTTTCGCGATGCGGCGGCATTATGGGACGGCGCCCGCGATCATGGTCTGAAAAAAGGGGTGACCCAGTGCCTGACGTTGCCCAACCATGCGCAGGGTTTTCTCTCCGTCTCCGCGAATAACCGTTTACCGGGCTCTTATCCTGATGATGAACTGGAGATGCGCCTGCGCATGCTGACGGAGCTAAGCTTGTTGGCGCTCCTGCGTCTGGAAGATGAGATGGTCATGCCGCCGGAGATGAAGTTCAGCCGCCGTGAACTGGAAATTCTGAAATGGACCGCGGAAGGGAAGACCTCGGCGGAGGTGGCGATGATTCTTTCTATTTCGGAAAATACGGTGAATTTCCACCAGAAGAATATGCAACGGAAATTCAATGCGCCGAACAAAACGCAGATAGCCTGTTACGCGGTGGCGACAGGGTTAATCTGAGAGCGCCTGTCGTTCTGCGTGCCAGACGTGACACCGGCTGTCAGGGATACTTTCAGCCGGTACAGGATTACTGACGGTAAGCTTGTTTAATTTGCTTAACGGTGCTGGAGAATACGGCAGCCTGAGCCTCATCTTCCATCTGCGCGATCTGCTTTTCCATTTTAATAATCACGCGACCCGCATCCGCCTGGCCCATCGCCTGCAGCATCAGCGTTATCATCGCTTTCAGGCAGGAGACTTCCTGCGCCAGTTCTTGATTATTTTCTGCAGTGGAAAAATCTGGTGTGCTCATCGATATCCTCGTTTACTCGCTGCGCTAATGCGCCTTACCCAATGTGAAGGCCGCGCAGTATACCACAAGCGACGGGAAAAAAAGGAGTGCTTAATTTCTGTTCTCTCATCTGAGCTGTGAATGATTCAGTGCTTCGGATAATACGTAATAGCCGCCATGCCGCCATTAATTTATTCCATCTATTTAGCACGTTAATATTTGTTACATATTTTGCTGCGTATTTATGCGCTACGTAATCTGTTGTGTTTTTTGTGCTTTCTGTATGAGGATTGTTAAAAAATAAGACGACGGCAACTGACTGTTCTCAATGACTTTCCACTATGTGTGCACAGACATTGCCATAAATGAGCGGCAAATCGAGGTGAGGGCATTTTTTTGCCTTTTAAATTAGCAATAAAACCCGGTAATATGTGGGAGATAAAGTATCAGTAGCGTTATCCCTCATTCTGGAGATTATTCCTTTGATCAACGTTCTTCTTGTTGATGACCACGAACTGGTGCGCGCAGGGATACGACGCATTCTGGAAGATATAAAAGGGATTAAAGTCGCTGGCGAAGCCTGTTGCGGCGAGGACGCCGTGAAGTGGTGCCGGGCTAATTCCGCAGATGTCGTCCTGATGGACATGAACATGCCCGGGATCGGTGGTCTTGAAGCCACGCGCAAAATCGCGCGCTCCGTGGCGGGCACGAAAGTGATCATGCTCACCGTGCATACCGAGAATCCTCTACCTGCCAAGGTCATGCAGGCGGGGGCGGCGGGCTATCTTAGCAAGGGTGCTGCACCGCAGGAAGTGGTGAATGCGATCCGCTGCGTGGCGTCCGGACAACGTTACATTGCTTCCGATATTGCTCAGCAAATGGCGCTAAGTCAGATTGAACCGGAAAAAACGGAATCGCCGTTTGCCAGTTTGTCTGAACGCGAATTGCAGATTATGCTGATGATCACCAAAGGTCAGAAGGTGAATGAGATCTCAGAGCAGCTCAATCTGAGTCCCAAAACGGTTAACAGCTATCGCTACCGAATGTTCAGCAAATTAAACATTCATGGCGATGTGGAGCTGACCCACCTGGCAATTCGCCATGGCCTGTGTAATGCGGAGTCGTTAGCAAGCCAGTGAGTGATGTTTTTGACGCAAAAGCTTTCCTGAAAACGGTGACCAGCCAGCCCGGTGTGTATCGGATGTATGATGCTGGCGGGACCGTCATCTATGTTGGCAAAGCCAAAGATCTGAAAAAGCGGCTCAGCAGCTATTTCCGCAGCAATCTCGCGTCGCGTAAAACCGAAGCGCTGGTGGCGCTGATTGCGCAGATTGACGTGACCGTCACTCACACCGAGACGGAAGCGCTGCTGCTGGAGCACAACTATATCAAGCTGTACCAGCCGCGTTACAACGTGCTGTTGCGCGATGATAAGTCTTATCCTTTTATTTTCCTCAGCGGTGATACTCATCCACGTCTGGCGATGCATCGCGGCGCCAAACATGCGAAAGGCGAGTACTTTGGTCCTTTCCCCAACGGCTATGCCGTGCGGGAGACCCTGGCGCTGCTGCAGAAAATTTTTCCTGTTCGCCAGTGCGAAAATAGCGTCTATCGCAACCGCTCGCGTCCCTGCCTGCAGTATCAGATTGGCCGCTGTCTGGGGCCGTGCGTGGCGGGGCTGGTCAGCGAAGAAGAGTATGCTCAGCAGGTTGAGTATGTACGGCTGTTCCTTGCCGGCAAGGACGATCAGGTCCTGACCCAGCTCATCGCCAGAATGGAGAAAGCGAGCCAAAGTCTGGAGTTTGAAGAGGCCGCGCGCATTCGCGACCAGATTCAGGCGGTCCGCCGGGTGACGGAGAAACAGTTTGTTTCTAATACCGGCGACGATCTTGACGTTATCGGCGTCGCCTTTGAGGCCGGAATGGCCTGCGTCCATGTGCTGTTTATCCGCCAGGGCAAAGTGCTGGGCAGCCGGAGCTACTTCCCGAAAGTGCCGGGCGGCACTGAGCTGGGAGAGGTCGTGGAGACGTTTGTCGGTCAGTTCTACCTGCAGGGTAGCCAGATGCGTACCCTGCCGGGGGAGATTTTGCTCGACTTCAGCCTTGGTGATAAGACGCTGCTGGCCGAGTCGCTGTCGGAGCTGGCGGGACGTCGAATCAATGTGCAGACTAAACCGCGCGGCGACAGAGCGCGTTACCTTAAGCTGGCGCGCACCAACGCCGCGACGGCGTTAACCACGAAATTGGCTCAGCAGTCGACCATTCATCAGCGCCTGCAGGCGCTGGCCACCGTGCTGGAACTGCCGGCCGTGAAGCGAATGGAGTGCTTTGACATCAGCCACACCATGGGCGAGCAGACCGTGGCGTCCTGCGTGGTGTTTGACAGCAATGGTCCGCTGCGTGCGGAGTACCGGCGCTATAATATCACCGGCATCACCCCGGGCGATGACTACGCGGCGATGAATCAGGTCCTGCGCCGTCGCTATGGTAAAGCGATTGATGATAATAAAATTCCGGATGTGATCCTGATAGATGGCGGAAAGGGGCAGCTGGCGCAGGCGAAAGCGGTGTTTGCCGAACTGGATGTTCCCTGGGATAAACATCATCCGCTGCTGCTGGGCGTGGCGAAAGGCAGCGATCGTAAAGCCGGCCTGGAAACGTTATTCTTTGAACCGGAAGGCGAGGGGTTTAGCCTGCCGCCGGATTCGCCCGCTCTGCACGTAATCCAGCACATCCGCGATGAATCGCACGATCATGCGATTTCCGGACATCGTAAAAAACGGGCGAAAGTGAAGAGCACCAGCTCGCTTGAGACTATCGAGGGAGTGGGGCCGAAGCGTCGCCAGATGCTGCTGAAGTATATGGGTGGGCTGCAGGGGCTGCAGCAGGCCAGCGTCGAGGAAATTGCTAAAGTACCGGGCATCTCTCACGGTCTGGCAGAAAAGATCTTCTACTCGTTGAAACATTAGGGGCTCTGTAGCAACATAGGGCTAATTTTTACTTACAACAGATAGTTACCCGTCACTATGCAATTTAATATCCCTACGTTGCTTACTCTGTTTCGCGTCATCCTGATCCCGTTCTTTGTGCTGGCGTTTTATCTCCCCTTTAGCTGGGCGCCGTTTGCCTGCGCGTTAATTTTCTTTGTCGCCGCCGTGACCGACTGGTTTGATGGTTTTCTGGCTCGTCGCTGGAATCAGAGCACCCGGTTTGGCGCCTTCCTGGACCCGGTGGCGGATAAAGTCATGGTGGCTATCGCCATGGTGCTGGTTGCCGAGCACTATCACACCTGGTGGGTCACGCTGCCGGCGGCGACCATGATCGCGCGTGAAATAATTATTTCGGCACTGCGCGAATGGATGGCTGAGCTCGGGAAACGCAGCAGCGTGGCGGTCTCGTGGATTGGCAAAGTTAAAACGACCGCACAGATGGCCGCCCTGGTATGGATGCTGTGGCGTCCTTATCCGTGGGTAGAGTGGGCCGGGATCGCGCTTTTCCTCGTGGCGGCGGTGCTGACGCTGTGGTCGATGCTGCAGTATCTGAACGCGGCGCGCGGCGATTTGCTTGATCAGTGATCGTTTCGCCGTTATTTTCAGCAAACGATGCAAAGTTGCGAAAAATACCGTTGACTCACCGCGAGAGATAAGTAGAATGCAACGCATCGAACGGCGGCACAGTCTTCCAGACGATAACAAAATCAAGTGATTAGCAAATAACTTGATAATGCGGGAATAGCTCAGTTGGTAGAGCACGACCTTGCCAAGGTCGGGGTCGCGAGTTCGAGTCTCGTTTCCCGCTCCAGATTAACAGCATCGGCAGTAGCGGGTGCTTCAGTATTAAAGGCGCGTTAGCAAAGCGGTTATGTAGCGGATTGCAAATCCGTCTAGTCCGGTTCGACTCCGGAACGCGCCTCCACTTTCTATCCCGAGCCCGGATGGTGGAATCGGTAGACACAAGGGATTTAAAATCCCTCGGCGTTCGCGCTGTGTGGGTTCAAGTCCCACTCCGGGTACCATTGGGATAAAAGCAGAATAATCAAAGCAATAAGCAGTGTCGTGAAACCACCTACGGGTGGTTTTTTTGTTTCAAAACCACCCATTTCATAATATCACTTCATACTAGTTTTCTTGTCCACCTTGCTCTTCCCCCAGGATAACCGCACCCGGCTAAACCGTCGCGCCTCGTGGAATAATGTCGTTAGGATGATTTCGCTCCCCCAAACCGGCAGGGGGAGGCAAATCGATACTCTGCGTGCCAGAGGCCGGAGGTGAAACCGTCTCTAGAGTTCGAGGTTGAACGAAAGGACTTTCGATATAATTACCATCTCATCCGTAAGCGAGGAGAATTTTCCGGTAAATCTTTCTTCAGACTCAGGTGTCAAACTCTATAGTGTATAATTTTCACCCGAAGATATACGCTCCAGTTGAAGATAGGCGGGTTTCTGCAAGGCAAAAGCCAACAGATAGAAATTAGTCGTGTGGTGAGAAAGTTCAGTGACTAATTCAGGGAGTTGCTTTGCTATATCTATTTCCTCTCTACAGCAAATCACAAAAAGCTTCCCTTCTTTGCTTTTTAATATGTTTCTGAATCTTTTAACCGCGCGGACGTAATACTCATAATCAGCAGGAGTATTTGGGTCGCGATGCGTGAATATATCATTCAGACGATATTTTTCTTTGTATTTATTGTGGTGTGCTCCGGGTTCTCGCGACTGGCGACGTAATGAGCTGTACTCATTTTTATCTAAAAATGAGGTAAAATCATCCCTCAGGCAGTCGATAATCATCGCTGGACAGGAAAATAGCCAGTCAAAAGGCAGTGATATCTTTTTCAGGTTGAATTTTTTCAATGTCCATGAAGTTAAACAATGGCTGCCCAGGGAGACAATATGTTTGACGTGCATTGAATCATCAGGAGCACTCTCTGTTAACGCTTGTGGCGTGTAACTGAATTTATCAGATGACATTCTGGATTTCGTGAAAGCAATAAACTCGTCGCTATGCATCAGCGATGAGTTAAGAAATTCTGCTGATTCTGCAAGTGACTTATTAGCAATGGCGTTGAGGTAGTTTTTCAGACCATCGCTATCTGCCGGTCGACCGAGTAGCGTTTTATAGGTTGTTTTTATTAGATGTATTTTTAAGTAATTTTCTTTAATGTCATATCTCATTTTTTATCCAATTGAAGCTGTAGTCTTTCTTTATTTTATTGCTGCTAAAACAGGTAGGCATACAAATCGTGTGGGATTATGTCAAATAGACAGGATATTGGCAATCGAGGAAATACGGGCGGCTACAGAGAACGCGGTTATTGAAGACGCTCGCCAGAATCTACGGATCCTGATGCCTGAACTGACAGGGAAAATATCCCGGAGGAGAGCATCGCACGCAGGCGAATGAATCCATCACGCTCAGCGGCGATCGTTCATTTGTCCCAGGACAAAACGATCTCTCCTTGCTACTATCAACCGGACTTTTATCCCAGCCTGCCGGAGGCATCATGTTCACAGGGCTTTGCGCATTTCCGCTGACGCCGCTGCATCAGCAGCATCTTGATGAAAAGGCGTTTATCCGTATTCTCTCTCGTCTTACCGATACCGGAGTCGACTCTCTGGGCATCTTAGGCTCGACCGGCAGCTACGCGTATCTGAATCGTGAGCAGCGCAAGCGGGTGGTGCAGGTGGCGAAAGCGCATGTTGGGTCGATCCCGATGATGGTTGGCGTCGGCGCCATCGCTACCAGCGAGGTGCTGCGCCTGGTGGAGGATGCCCAGCAGGCCGGGGCGGATGCGTTATTACTGCCGATGATGTCCTATCAGCCGCTTTCTGCGGAGGAGATCTTTGCCTTCTACGAAGAGGTCTGTCGGCACGTCTCGGTTCCGGTTTGCCTGTATGACAATCCCCGCACCACTCACGTCACGCTGGCGGATGAGCTGCAGGGGCGCATCGCCGCCTTGCCGGCCATCGCCTCGATTAAAATTCCCGGCTTGCCTGAGCCGCAGGCGCGTGAGCGGGTGGCAACGCTACGCCGTCATCTTCCTGCCCGCGTTACGCTTGGCGCCAGCGGCGATGCCCTGGCGACGGCGGGATTGCAGGCCGGTTGCCAAGTCTGGTACTCGGTTTGCGGCGGGCTCTTTCCCCAGCTTTCAGGGGCGCTGGTAAGGGCGATTCGTTCTGGCGACGCGGCACGGGTTGCGGCGCTGAATGCGCAGCTGGCCCCGCTCTGGCGATGCTTCGACCGCTATGGCGGCAGCCTGCGGGTAATCGCCAGCGCGGCGGCCATTCTGGGGCTGTGCGACCCTGACTGCCTTCCCCGCCCCTTGCTGCCGTTAGGGGAGGAGGCCATTCGCGACGTGGCGGCGGCGCTGCACGGCCTGGCCTGATGGGCATGGGAAGGCGGATTGCCGCGCCTGGTGGCTTTCTGTCGGCAATTCGGCTACTGTAGGCCCGATTTTTACCATGCGAGCCTGTGAATGAATACCGGACCTTTAAACGAAAACGAACTGGAATGGCTGGACGAGACGCTGGCGAAATACGCCACCGAAGGCGCTATTCTGGATGTGTCTGAACTGGATGGCCTGCTGACGGCTATCCTCTCTGCACCGACCGATATCGAACCAGCCCAGTGGCTGGTGGCGATCTGGGGCGGGGCGGATAATGTGCCGCGCTGGGCCAACGACCGCGAGCGCGATCGCTTTGTCGATCTGACGCTGCAGCATATGAGCGACATCGCTGAACGCCTGGAGTCCTATCCCGATCAGTTCGAACCGCTGTTTGGCACCCGCGAAGCGGAAGGTCAGGAGCTGACGATCGTCGAAGAGTGGTGCTTTGGCTACCTGCGCGGCGTAGCGCTGAGTGACTGGTCGACGCTGCCCGCTGAACTTAAGCCGGCGCTGGACGCTATCGCGCTCCACGGCAGCGAAGCGCAGTTTACCGCGCTGGATAATCTGACGGCGGATGAGTTTATTGACAGCATCGAGCGTATCACGCCGGCGGCGCTGGCGCTTTACCAGTACTGGATGGCGAATCCCCTGCCGGTGGTGGTTCCGCAGCCGGTCAGAAATGAGGCGAAGGTCGGACGCAACGATCCCTGCCCGTGCGGGAGCGGAAAAAAGTATAAGCAGTGCTGCTTAGCAAAATAAAACCAGGGGCCAGCCGGCCCCTTTTTTATCCCACCGCAGGCAGCAGTCCGGCGACGATACTGAACTGAATCGCCACAATACCGATCCCGCACAGCAGAACCAGCCACAGCGCCGGCGCGCCGCCGACCACCCGCCAGGCAGCCTGCGGATGTTGTCGGCGGCTCTTCATTGCCAGCAGGGCAGGCAACATCAGGGCCAGCATGGCGAGTGCCACCCCGGCGTAGCCCAGGGCCATAACAAAACCGCGGGGATAGAACAGGGCGAACGCCACCGGCGGCAGGAAGGTGATCGCGCCGCTCTGCAGACGTCCGCTGACGCTGTTTTTGCGTTGAAACACATCGGCCAGGTAATCAAACAAGCCGAGCGAGACGCCGAGGAATGAGGTCGCCAGCGCGAGGTCGGCAAACAGGTGTACGGCCAGCTCCACGTGCGGCGACGCCACCACTTCGCGGATCGCCTCCAGCAGGCCATTAAGACCAGCTTTTTTGGCCAGCAGAGCGGTAAAAGCGGGAGGGTTGATACTCCCCAGCGTCGCCAGCTGCCAGAAAATATAAGCCACCAGCGGAATAAAGCTGCCGATAATAAATACCCGGCGCAGTTTACGGATATCGCCGCCAAGATAGCTGACGATGCTCGGCACACTGCCGTGAAAACCAAAGGAGGTAAAGATCACCGGAATGGCGGACAGGGCCAGGCCTTGCTCAACCGGCAGCGTCAACAGATTGACCTGATGAATATGCGGCATCAGTAGCGCCAGCATAATCACCAGAAAGATGATTTTGGCGCTGAACAGGAAGCGATTGAATAAGTCGACCAGCGAGGTACCGATGCACACCACCGCCCCGCCCAGCGCCGTAAATAACAGTACGCCGGCCGCCGGCGGCAGCTGCCAGTCCAGCCACTGGTTGAGGCTGGAGGCGAGCAATTCACCGGCGCCACTGATATAGGCCGCCGTGAGGGCATACAGCAGAAACAGCATGCAGAACCCGGTAACCCACTGCCCGTAACGGCCCAGATAGCGTGCGGCCAGGGAACCGAGCCCCATGTCGGCAGGCACGTGCTGGTAGACTTCCAGCAGCAACAGGGCGGTATAGCACATCAACGCCCACAAGGTGAAAAGTAAACCCAGCGTGACGGCAAACCCGACGCCGGCGGCGGCCAAGGGCATCGCCAACATTCCTGCACCGATAGTGGTGCCAGCTACGATTAAAATACTGCCCAGAGTGCGGTTTTTCACGCTTTTCGCTATCCCTACAGCTAATAACAATAAATTATGCCGCGCAGAGTAGGGGATATTACAGCGTTCGTCAAATGAGGGTTACAAGTCCTGTAATTTTATCTTTACGCATTTAAGGGGGCGAAAGCCTGCGCTGGCGCAAGGCGCCGATGGCATGGCTGGCCTAAGCTGGTGGTTTTCAGGAGGGGTTATGTCTTCTATTCATGGTCATGAAGTTTTACAGATGATGCTCGCCTCGGGTGAGTCCTGGACGGTCGCCTCGCTGGAGGCCGCCATTCGCCGCCGCTTTGGCGAAGAGGCGCGGTTTCACACCTGTTCAGCAGAGAATCTAAGCGCCGCAGATCTGGTGGCGTTTTTAGAGAAAAAAGGCAAATTTATTGCCAGAGAGGAAGGTTTTACTACCGCAGAAAATAAGATTTGCCGGCATTAAAATGGCCGCGACACGGGGGTGTCGCGGCGCGGAAGATTAATTCTGTGTGTCGAGGGTCGCCAGTTCTTTATCGATAAAGTACAGACCTTCGCCACTTTTTCCAACGAGGGTCAGTTTATCAATCACCGATTTAAATAATTTCTCTTCTTCGTGCTGTTCAGAGACATACCACTGCAGGAAATTAAAGGTCGGGTAATCCTGACTGGTCATGGCGGCGTGCGCCAGTTCATTAATTTTTTGCGTGATCAGCTGCTCGTGCTCATAGGTCTGGCGGAACAGCTCGTCCAGTGTGGCATATTCGGCAAACGGGGAGGCGATCGCGTTGATGCGCGGCAGGCTGCCGGTATCGGTCAGGTAGTCGAACAGGCGCTGCATATGGGTCATCTCTTCCTGGGCATGGCGACGCAGGAAGGCCGCAGCCCCTTCAAAACTGTGGTAACTGCACCAGGCGCTCATCTGCTGATAAAGAAGAGAAGAATAAAGTTCAAGATTCATCTGTTCATTCAGTTTGTCGATCATTTCCGTTTTCAGCATTGTCGCGCTCCTGGAATTAAAAAATAGATGTTATCGGCTGCCACTATAATTTGTTATTTAATTATTTGCAAAAAGTAAATTTAAAAATGTTTTATTTAAAATGCTAATGGGAATAACACGCATTGGCAATTTAATAATAAATGAGAATGGTTTTAATTTATTATTAATTGTGGTGGAAAATGGTATGACCGGCCAACGGGCTGCGAGGTAGAGCGCGCGAGGTGAGGGGGGCATGCCTGGGGGCGGGGACCTGGCGACTGGACTGGCGGAGAGGGCGAAAGTGTGAAGCGCTGCGTAATTTTTAAAACAACTTTTCATAAAATTTGAAAGTTTGTTTTCCAGGTAGTAGAGTGCAGTCAACGCCAATGACATTCTGCGGGCAGGCCCGCACAGCATTCAGGAGAGTAAACCATGAAGATTGCACTGATGATGGAGAACAGCCAGGCGAACAAAAACGCCATCATCCTTAAGGAGCTTAGCGCCGTTGCTGACGAAAAAGGATTCCCGGTGTTCAACGTCGGCATGAGCGATGAGCACGATCATCATCTGACCTACATTCACCTCGGGATCATGGCCAGCATCCTGCTGAATTCGAAAGCGGTCGACTTCGTGGTCACCGGCTGCGGTACCGGTCAGGGGGCGCTGATGTCGCTGAATATTCACCCGGGCGTGGTCTGCGGCTACTGTATCGATCCGGCGGACGCGTTCCTGTTTGCTCAGATCAACAATGGTAATGCGCTGTCGCTGCCGTTTGCCAAAGGTTTCGGCTGGGGCGCGGAGCTGAATGTACGCTTTATCTTTGAAAAAGCGTTTACCGGCCGCAACGGCGAAGGCTATCCGCCGGAGCGCAAAGAGCCGCAGGTACGAAATGCCGGGATCCTCAACCAGGTTAAAGCGGCAGTGGTAAAAGAAAACTATCTCGACACCCTGCGCGCCATCGATCCGGAGCTGGTGAAAACCGCGGTATCCGGCCCACGCTTCCAGCAGTGCTTCTTCGAAAACTGTCAGGATAAAGCCATCGAAGCCTTCGTTCGCCAGATCGTCGGTTAACCGTCATCAGGGCCAGCGCCGCTGGCCCTTCCATCATTATTTCTTCTTCTCCGACACGCTGCTGCCGGCCGTTTTGGCCAGATGCAGGCTGTCGATCATCCCTACCAGACAGATCACCGCGATAAAGACAAACGACAGACGAAAGCTGATCCCCGGTAGCGTGGAAAGGTGCAGCCAGTCGCCGACCTGCTCGCCCAGGCGAATGCCAATCGCCCCGAGCGTGATCCCCAGCCCCACCGCCAGCTGCGACGCGGTACTGAACAGCGTATTGGCATCACTCATCTGCGCGGCGGGGACATCGGCAAAGGCCAGCGTGCTTACGCCCGTAAACTGGATCGAGCGAAATACCCCGCCGAGATAAAGGATTAACATGATGGCCCAGACCGGCGTCTGCGGCGTGAGCAGCGCACAGGCCAGCAGTGAACAGACGTTCAGTGCACCGTTGATCAACAGCAGTCGGCGAAAGCCCAGCCAGCGGATCAGCGGCGTGGTGGCGGGTTTGATGGTCAAATTGCCGACAAACACCGCCAGCACCAGCAGGCCGGAGTGGAAGGGATCCATGCCGAACCCTACCTGAAACAGCAGCGGCAGCAGAAAGGGGACCGCGCTGATGGAGGAGCGGAACAGCGAGCCGCCATACATCGTCACCCGGAACGTTGGCACCTGCAGGGCGTCGAGACGAACCATGGGCGCCGTCGCCCGGCGGAAGTGGCGTATAGCATATGTCAGACAGCCGAAGCCAAGCACGGCGAGAGCCAGCGTCGGCCAGATCTGCGGCTGGCGATCGCCGAGCCGTTCCATCGCGGTGACCAGACTGACCATCGCGACTGCGGTGGTGATAAAGCCGGTGAGATCGAAGGAGCGCCGTTCCGTTTCGCGAATATCAGGGATAATGCGCAGCGCAAGGATGATGGCTGCGAGGCCCAGCGGGACATTGATAAAGAAGATCCAGTGCCAGCTGGCGTAGCGGGTGATAAAGCCGCCCAAAGGCGGGCCGATAATGGGGGCCACCAGCGCCGGCCAGGTGAGGGTAGCGATGGCTTTGATCAGCAGATGTTTCGGCGTGGTTCGCAGTACCGCCAGGCGACCGACAGGGACCATCAGCGCGCCTCCGATCCCCTGCAGGATACGCATGGCGACAAAAGTATGCACCTCGGTGGAGAGGCCGCAGAAGACCGAGGCAAGGGTAAAGATCGCCAGGGCGAGGGTAAAAATAGCGCGGGCGCCGAAGCGATCGGCGATCCAACCGCTGGCCGGGATCAGTACCGCTAGGGTGATCAGATAGGCGCTGATGCCGATATTCAGCTCGACCGCGGTGACGCCAAAATCTTTCGCCATATCGGGCAGCGCGGTGGCGATCACCGTCCCGTCGAGAAACTCCATAAAAAAAGCACCGGCCACCAGCAGCGCAGGCGCTGAAAAAGCACGTTCGTCTCTGGAAGAGATCGCGGTATTCATGTTGTCACTGCCATCAAGAATGTGAGCCTGAGCAAAGCGGCAGGAGAAGTTCCGCCAGCCAGTAGGGTAGATAAAAAAACCTGCGACGGCAGGTTTTTTTATCTGTGAAAATTTAGGGTACTATTACGCTCCTGAAAAAAGGAGTAATTAATGTCTCAACATCTTACCGAACACGATGAGCTGGTTTCCGATGTGGTTGCTTGCCAGCTGGTTATCAAACAGATCCTCGATGTCATTGACGTCATTGCGCCCGTGGAAGTGCGTGAAAAAATGACTACTCAGCTGAAAGCTATCGACTTCGCCAGCCATCCGGCCTCTGCCGATCCGGTGACCCTTCGCGCGGTGCAAAAAGCGATCGCATTGATTGAGCTGAAGTTTACCCCGCAGGAAGAGACGCATTAATAACAGGCCTCGCCGTTTACCGGCGGGGCCTTCTTCTTTAATGGGAAACGACGGTCTGCGCAGGCGCAGGGGCAGCATCTTTGAACAATTTGCTGTTGCCCCAACACTCTTCGTAGCGATGACCGACCAGATCCTCCACGATAACTCGTACATCCGGCGCGATATCGCTGATTTTTCCGCCCGCTTTGATCCGCGCGACTTCCTGCAGCACCACCAGATGAGCTTTACGATCCAGCTTCATCTGCTTGCTGAAGACGATGGCGGCCAACGCTAACGCGATCACCCCGACGCAGAATACCACCGCGATAGCGGTCACCGCGCTTTCCGGTTGGCTGTGCGCTTTTGACTGGAAACCGTAGAAGCTCAGGATCGCCCCCATCGAGAACACCACAATCGAGCGCAGAATTTTCCCTGAGAAGGTCATGGCGCCGGCATAGATCCCTTCCCGACGGCGTCCGGTGTAGATCTCATCGACATCGGCCAGGAAGGTGTAAACGGTCCAGGGAATGTAGTAAACCCCGCCGGTACCCAGGCCGAACAGTACGGTAATGCCGAACATCAGCACCGTCGCCAGGCCTGACGGCAGATGGAAGAACCACAGCGAGGTATACAGCAGGACCGCGAAAATCACGATCCCCAGCGCCAGAATATAGGGTTTACTGAAGCCTTTTTTTACGCACAGGCCGATAAACAGCGCTGTAGAGATCAGTTGCAGAATCGAGTTCAGGCTATTCAGTCCGGCGACCATCGCCGGGTCGTGCTGAAGAACGAATATCACGAAATAGGTAAAGATGGAGGCAAACAGCCATTCAGCGCCAAACCCGCACAGGTACATACCAAGATGTTTGCGGAATACGCGCAGATAAAAGGTGGAACGCATGTCTTTTGCCAGCGACAGCAGGGTGCTCAGCAGCCCTTTCCTGGCGCTGGTTTCTATCTCTTCCTCGCGCTTTCGTTCCCAGCTGCAAAGCCACAGGCAGGAAATCGCGACGATGAGGATAACGCCGTAGGTCAGACCGGTGAGGAAGAAAGGGGTGGCAGAATCTTTGCCATACAGCAGAATGAACTGTCCGGGAATAAACGCCGCAAGGAAGTTGGCTAGCTTGCCGAAAATGGCTTTATAGCCGGTCAGTTTTGAGCGCAGCGAGAAATCATCGGTCATCTCTGTCGCCAGCGTTTCATAAGGCACCATGATAGAGGTGTAGATGATCTCAAACACCACATAGGTGCAGAGGTAGTACCAGAAACTCAGGCCTTCCACCCACAGCAGCGGGTAGAACATCATCAAGGGGATGCCGATCAGCAGAAAGAAACGCCGGCGGCCAAAGCGCTTGCCTAAGCGCGTTTTGCCAAAGTTATCGGTGAGATAGCCCATCAGCGGGTTGCTGATAGCATCGATGATGCTGGCGACGGAGAAGATAAATGAGGCCTCGATCAGCGTCAGGCCGCAAAAAGTCGTATAAAAATAGAGCAGCCAGGCGCCGCTTATCGCCAGCGCGCCACTCCCCAACAGATTACCACCGCCGTAAGCTAACTGATGGCGTAACAAGATCGGTCTTCCCTGCAGCCCTTCAGGGGCTGAAGCCGTGTATCTAGCCATAAAAAATAAACCTCGTGTTTTATATTTTTGAAACACTGTTTTTATATTTCTTTGTGGCTTGATAAAAAGTGACCGCGCTCACTAATCCCTGAGAAGGGGTAACGGTGACGAGGGAATGCGATCGCGTTAAAACTTTTTTATTCTATTGGGGAATAAATGAGGTGGAAAAATTGACATAACTGATTTAAAGCGAGAGACGGGGCAGCGTGGGCACGCTCCCCCTGACAGAGCGAAAATGGCTGACTAATGCGGCTTCCGTGGTTCTCCGACCAATGCCATCAGACGCCGATCGGTCTGCTCCATTCCGAGACCAGCTTTATCGGCATTGCGGATTTCCTCAAGCACGCTTTGCAACAGCAGACCATCCTGTTGCTGCTCTTCCGCCAGCAGCGTCAGAAATCGCCAGGTGTTGTCGTCGCTTTGTGCCCTGGCTTCTTCGGCAAGACCGCTCAGCATACTGCTTCGCTGTTGGTAATCGTTCAGGGTTTGGGTAAACAGATCTTCCAGCGAGGTGCATTCGGGATTACAGGCGCGGTCGGGATTCACTATCGGCCAGCTGCCGGCTTTTTTCAGATAGTCAAATACGCGCATGGTGAGGGTAATGCTGCTTTGCGCGCGGGTGCGCAAAAATGTCGCGGCGCCGTCGAAGCGATGCCGGGCACACCACTCGCTTAAGTTCAGGTAAACGTTAGAGGCGTGAAACTCAAGATTCATCTGGGTGTTTAGCTTTTGTGCCATTCCTGGAACTGCCATAAAAAAATATCCTTATTAACCGGGAAGGGGTTACTGATGCGTGTCGACAGATCCTGCGGATAACCACAAGATAAAATAGTGACACGCGGCACTGTTGCAGAATAATAAAACTCTACACATTCCGTATGAGTCGGGTATTTTTTCCATTTGCCGACGATTTAAGAATACTCGCTCAACGGAATTAAGAAAACTCTCAATCGCGGTAATTTACGTTTTGTTACACCATTATTTTTAGAGGGTATCTGGACTGAAATCATGTGCCGTTGGCCGGGGCTTGCTGGCATCGCGTTAGTGATAAGTTATAGGTATTTGACTACGAAATTTGTCGTAGAACAGAGCGGAATAAGTTATTTCAAGCGTAATGTTTCTGGCTAATGATCATTATTTTTATTTTTTGTTGCAGGCTTTTATTTGAAGCGGAATATTTTTTCAATTCGGTATTAATTACGGAAAAGATCCGTTTTTTCGCGATATTAAGCGGTCCCGGTCGCCCGGCGATACGGGGCTGTTGTCACTTAAGAGGCACAGAGGCGAACGCCCTTTACGAGGCCGGCAATCGCCGGGGATAACAGCGCTGTAACCCTCTGTTAAACATCCTCTGACATCACAAGGATAAGTCTGCTGGTGGTATAGATGATCCTGCTATAGCCCGGTAAAATTGTATGACAATTGTGTCATTTTTTATGTCATTTTTTGCTAAATGTATGCACGCAATTACTGTAATTCCGCGATGTGATAATGCTCTCGTATGGAGAAATAATTTCCGGGTATTACTACTCTAACAACGGCAGTGGGGAATGCGATTTTTCTAATGCCTTGTTTTGATGCCGATAAAATTGTTAATTCCGATTTTTCCCTACATGAAAGCGAATTAAAGCTGGAGTTTACCATGCACAAATTTACTAAAGCGCTGGCGGCCATTGGTCTCGCTGCGGTTATGTCACAATCAGCTATGGCGGAAAATTTGAAACTGGGTTTTCTGGTGAAGCAGCCGGAAGAGCCATGGTTCCAGACTGAGTGGAAATTTGCTGATAAAGCAGGAAAAGATTTAGGGTTTGACGTCATTAAAATTGCGGTTCCGGATGGTGAGAAAACCCTCAACGCAATCGACAGCCTGGCAGCCAGCGGCGCGAAGGGCTTTGTCATCTGTACCCCCGATCCCAAGCTCGGGTCGGCGATTGTCGCCAAAGCGCGCGGCTATGACATGAAGGTCATTACCGTCGATGACCAGTTCGTCAATGCGAAAGGCAAACCGATGGAGAGCGTACCGCTGGTGATGATGGCGGCCAGCGAAATCGGCGCCCGCCAGGGGCAGGAACTCTATAAAGAGATGCAAAAACGCGGCTGGGATGTTAAAGACACCGCGGTGATGGCTATCACCGCCGATGAGCTGGACACCGCCCGTCGTCGCACCACCGGCTCCATCGATGCCCTGAAGGCAGCCGGCTTCCCGGACGCGCAAATCTACCGCGTGCCGACAAAATCTAACGATATCCCGGGGGCGTTTGACGCCGGTAACTCCATGCTGGTCCAGCACCCGCAGGTGAAACACTGGCTGATCGTGGGGATGAACGACAACACCGTGCTCGGCGGCGTGCGTGCCACTGAAGGCCAGGGCTTTAAAGCACCGGATGTGATTGGCATCGGCATCAACGGTGTGGATGCGGTCAACGAACTGTCGAAGGCGCAACCGACCGGCTTCTATGGTTCCCTGCTGCCAAGCCCGGATATTCATGGCTATAAAACCAGCGAAATGCTCTACAACTGGGTCACTAAGGGCGTTGAGCCGCCGAAGTTCACGGCGGTGACCGATGTGGTGCTGATTACCCGCGATAACTTCAAAGAAGAGCTGGCGAAAAAAGGGCTGTAACAGCCCGGTTGAACTGGCCCCCGCCGCGGCGGGGGCTGAGTGCTGAAGAGCGGAGTCGTTATGCAACAGTCTACCCCTTATCTCTCATTTCGCGGCATCACCATGACGTTCCCTGGCGTAAAGGCTTTGTCCGATATCAGTTTTGACTGCTACCCCGGACAGATCCACGCGCTGATGGGTGAAAATGGCGCAGGCAAATCGACGCTGCTGAAAATTCTCAGCGGCAACTATATTCCGACCGCTGGCCACCTGCAGATCGGCGGCCAGCAGATGGCGTTCAGCAATACCATGGAGGCGCTGAACGCCGGCGTGGCGATTATCTACCAGGAGCTGCATCTGATCCCGGAGATGACCGTCGCCGAAAATATCTATCTTGGCCAGCTACCGCACAGAGGCGGTATCGTCAACCGATCGTTGCTCAACTATGAGGCCCGCCTGCAGCTGGAACATCTGGGGCTGGATATCGATCCGGAGACGCCGCTGAAGTATCTCTCTATAGGCCAGTGGCAGATGGTGGAGATTGCCAAAGCGCTGGCGCGCAATGCCAAGATCATCGCTTTCGATGAACCGACCAGTTCGCTCTCCGCTCGGGAGATCGACAATCTGTTTCGCGTTATCCGCGAACTGCGGGAGGAGGGGCGAGTCATCATCTATGTTTCGCACCGGATGGAAGAAATTTTTGCCCTCAGCGATGCCATCACCGTCTTTAAGGATGGCCGCTATGTCTGCACTTTTGACGATATGCCGAGCGTCAGTCATGACGCCCTGGTTCAGGCGATGGTGGGGCGCAATCTGGGCGATATATACGGCTGGAAACCTCGCCCCTATGGCGAAGAGCGGCTGCGTCTGGAGGAGGTCAAAGCACCGGGCGTGCGTACGCCGGTCAGCCTCTCGGTACGCAGTGGCGAAATCGTCGGCCTGTTCGGGCTGGTGGGCGCCGGTCGCAGCGAACTGATGAAAGGCTTATTTGGCGGCACCCGGATCACCGACGGTCAGGTGTATATCGATGGCCAGCCCGTGGACATTCGTAAACCGGCCCAGGCCATCCAGGCCGGGATGATGCTGTGCCCGGAAGATCGCAAAGCAGAGGGGATTATTCCGGTTCACTCCGTACGCGACAATATCAATATCAGCGCCCGGCGCAAGCATATTCACGCTGGCTGCCTGATCAACAACGCCTGGGAGGCAGACAATGCCGATCAGCATATCCAGTCGCTGAACATTAAAACGCCTGGCCCGGAACAGCTGATCATGAACCTGTCGGGCGGCAACCAGCAGAAAGCAATCCTTGGCCGCTGGCTGTCGGAAGAGATGAAGGTGATCCTGCTCGATGAGCCCACCCGCGGCATCGACGTCGGCGCCAAACATGAAATTTACAACGTGATATATGGCCTCGCCGCCTCAGGTGTTGCCGTGGTGTTTGCCTCCAGCGACCTGCCGGAAGTGCTGGGCGTCGCTGACCGCATCGTGGTGATGCGCGAAGGGCAAATCGCCGGCGAACTGCTGCATGAAGAAGCCAATGAACAGCAGGCGTTAAGCCTTGCGATGCCAAAAGTGAGTCAGGCTGTCGCCTGAGTAAGGAGTAAATGATGTCATCTGTGACTACGTCTGGCGCTACCCGCTCTGCCTTTAGCTTTGCCCGCATTTGGGATCAGTTTGGCATGCTGGTGGTGTTTGCTGTGCTGTTTATCGGCTGCGTAATTTTTGTGCCCAACTTTGCCTCATTCGTCAATATGAAGGGGCTGGGGCTGGCGATCTCGATGTCCGGAATGGTGGCCTGCGGCATGCTCTTCTGCCTGGCCTCCGGCGATTTTGACCTGTCGGTGGCGTCGGTTATCGCCTGTGCCGGGGTCACTACCGCAGTGGTGATTAACCTGAGCGAAAGCCTGTGGCTGGGGATTGCCGCCGGCCTGCTGCTGGGCGCGGTCAGTGGCCTGGTCAACGGCTTTGTCATTGCGCGCCTGAAGATTAACGCCCTGATCACCACCCTCGCGACGATGCAAATCGTCCGGGGCCTGGCCTACATTATCTCCGACGGGAAAGCGGTGGGGATCGAAGATGAGCGCTTCTTCACTCTCGGCTACGCCAACTGGTTTGGTCTGCCGGCGCCAATCTGGCTGACGGTCGCCTGCCTGGTGGTTTTCGGATTATTACTAAACAAAACCACCTTTGGCCGTAATACGCTGGCTATTGGCGGCAATGAAGAGGCGGCGCGTCTGGCCGGGGTCCCGGTGGTGCGCACCAAGATTATTATCTTTGTGCTCTCCGGTCTGGTATCGGCCGCCGCGGGGATCATTCTGGCGTCGCGGATGACCAGCGGCCAGCCGATGACCTCGATTGGCTATGAGCTGATTGTTATTTCAGCCTGCGTGCTGGGCGGGGTATCGCTGAAGGGCGGGATCGGCAAGATCTCCTACGTGGTCGCCGGGATCCTGATCCTCGGGACCGTGGAGAACGCGATGAACCTGCTGAACATCTCGCCTTTCTCACAATACGTCGTGCGCGGTGTGATCCTGCTGGCGGCGGTGATTTTTGACCGCTACAAACAAAAAGCCAAACGCGCGGCCTGATTTCAGGCATAACTTTTAAGTCTACAGAGTAATTACCGCCAGCGCCCGTTTCGCTGGCGGTAACTATCAAAAATGGCGAGGTTGGTCACACTGTCTATACTTACATGGCTAACATATAATTAACAACCAGCTTCGGCTGGCCATGATAAGGAGGAAACAGGGTGGATAACCAGATATCTGTACCGCCTGCGCTAACCGGAAACTACGCTTTTTTCTTTGACCTCGACGGTACTCTTGCCGATATCCAACCGCACCCCGATCAGGTGGTGATACCCGACAACACGTTGCAGGCGCTCAACGCGCTGGCCCAGCAGCAGGGTGGGGCGGTGGCATTGATTTCAGGGCGCTCAATGGCTGAACTTGACGCGCTAACCCATCCCTGGCGGCTACCGCTGGCCGGCGTTCACGGGGCAGAACGCCGTGATATCAATGGTAAAACCTATATCGTTTCTCTGCCGTCGGCGCTGCGCGATGAAATCGCGACTGAGCTGACCTCGGCGCTGCAGGGGCTCCCCGGCTGCGAGCTGGAGAGTAAAGAGATGGCCTTCGCGCTGCACTACCGCCAGGCTCCGCAGCAGCAGAGCGCAGTACTGGAGCTGGCTCAGCGCATCGTTCAGCGCTACCCGCTGCTGGCATTGCAGCTGGGTAAATGCGTGGTGGAGATTAAACCCCGCGGAGTGAACAAAGGGGAGGCGATCAGCGCCTTCATGCAGGAGGCGCCGTTTGCCGGCCGCGAACCGGTTTTTGTCGGCGATGATTTGACCGATGAGGCGGGATTTAGCGTGGTTAATCAACTGCAGGGAATGTCGGTAAAAGTCGGCGCCGGGGAAACGCAGGCGCACTGGCGGTTGGCGGATGCCGCCGCTGTAAGGACGTGGTTGCAACATCTGGCGTATGACGCGCAAACCGAAAGGAGGGATGACCATGAGTCGTTTAGTCGTAGTCTCTAACCGTATCGCCTTACCGGACGATAAAAAATCGAGCGCTGGCGGTCTGGCCGTCGGCATCCTGGGGGCACTGAAAGCGGCGGGGGGTCTGTGGTTTGGCTGGAGCGGCGAAATTGGCGATGACCAGCAGCCGCTGAAGCAGGTCTCCCGCGGAAATATCTCCTGGGCGTCGTTCAACCTGAATGAACGGGACCATGATGAATATTACAACCAGTTTTCCAACGCCGTGCTGTGGCCGGCCTTCCACTATCGTCTTGACCTGGTCAGCTTCCAGCGCGAAGCCTGGGAGGGATATCTGCGGGTCAACGCGATGCTGGCGGACAAGCTTCTGCCGCTGATCGAGCCAGACGATACGCTGTGGATCCATGATTACCATCTGCTGCCGTTCGCCAGTGAACTGCGTAAGCGCGGAGTGAACAACCGGATCGGCTTCTTTTTGCATATTCCATTCCCGACGCCGGAGATTTTTAACGCGCTACCGCCGCATGCCGAGCTGCTGGAGCAACTGTGCGATTACGATCTGCTGGGCTTCCAGACCGAAAGCGACAGAACCGCCTTTCTTGACAGCATTGCCATGCAGACCCGACTCTCCGATCTCGGGGACAAACGCTATCAGGCATGGGGTAAGGCGTTCAGTACCGAGGTTTATCCGATTGGGATCGATCCGGACGAAATTACGCGCAACGCCAAAGGCCCGCTGCCGCCGAAGCTGGCTCAGCTGAAGAATGAGCTGAAAAATGTGAAGAATATTTTCTCCGTGGAGCGGCTTGACTACTCGAAAGGGTTGCCGGAGCGATTCCTCGCCTATGAGACGCTGCTTGAGAAGTACCCTCAACATCATGGCAAGATCCGTTATACCCAGATCGCGCCCACTTCCCGTGGCGATGTACAGGCCTATCAGGATATTCGTCACCAGCTGGAAACTGCAGCCGGACGCATCAATGGCCAGTTTGGCCAGCTTGGCTGGACCCCGCTCTACTACCTGAACCAGCATTTTGACCGTAAGCTGCTGATGAAGGTCTTCCGCTACTCTGACGTCGGGCTGGTGACGCCGCTGCGTGATGGCATGAACCTGGTGGCGAAAGAATACGTCGCAGCGCAGGATCCGGATAACCCCGGGGTGCTGGTCCTGTCGCAGTTTGCCGGGGCGGCGCAGGAGCTGACCAGCGCGCTGATCGTCAACCCTTACGATCGCGATGAGGTTGCCACCGCGCTGGATCGTGCTCTCAGCATGCCGCTGCCGGAACGTATCGCCCGTCATTCCGCGATGCTGGACGTGATCAGAGAGAATGATATTCATAACTGGCAGGCGCGTTTTGTCGACGATCTGCAGCATATTTCGCCGCGCAGCGAGGAGAGCCGCCTGCGGGGGAAGATAGCCACCTTCCCTAAACTGGCCTAGTTCAGGAAAAGGGCTAAGCGGCGTTAGCCCTTTTCAAGGGAAACCAGCAGAACATCGACGCCGCTACTGCCGACGATATTTTTCGCCGAGCAGGTGGCGCGCGAGAAAAGCGAGTGGTTGTGATTGCCGCAGATCACCAGATCAACCTTGTGCGACTGGCAAAAGTCTTTGACATGGTGACCCAGTTCGCCGCAGGCGATGGTCATTTTTTCTATCGGGTAGTCCGCCTGACGAGCCAGCTCATTGAGAAACTCCCGCGTTTCTTCCTGCATCAGCTCACGCAGATTTTCCATCATCGGTGCGGCGAACTGGTTATACATCTCCGGATCCGTGGCGAAGGTGATAAAGCTCACTTTCGCGTTAACGGGGCGGGCAATCGACACCGCTTTTTTAATTAATATCTGACTCTCCGGTGTTGGCGCGACGGCAACCAGCAGATGTGAATAAGGCATCTGGCCTCCTTGAGATACGCGGAATAACCCTTTCTTTCCTTCTTTACTCCTGTTTCCCCAGCGGCGCAAGGGCTGCTCCCGTGATTTGCGACGCTCTTCGCCAGTCCGTGTTTTCCCCACAAGATCACATAAATGAACCTGCCTTTTTATTTAAAAGAAATGCTGTTTTATAAATGAGTGAAGTAGAGACATCGTCTCTTTGTCATTTTGCCACCGGCAGTTGTTCCGTGGCAAAAACACAAAGGTAACGTCGTTTCACTGCTTTTAGTGTAGCCAGGTACCCACTCCCTTCCGGTGGCAAATCCGGAACGATTGTCGGCGTTCTTTTAATAAAAGACACAGGATCACGGCGATGAAAACACGAAAAATTGGACTGGCTAACTACCTGGCCTACGGCGCGGGCGATTTTCTCGGCGCCGGCACGACAGCGCTAACTGCCGCATGGCTACTCTACTTTTACACGACCTTCTGCGGACTGACCCCGATTGAGGCCACGCTTATTTTTGCTGCTGCCCGCGTGCTGGATGCGGTGGTGAGCCCGCTGATGGGCTTTCTCACCGATAACTTCGGCACCACCTGGCTCGGAAAGCGCTTCGGCCGCAGAAAATTCTTTATTCTGCTCGGCATTCCGTGCGTATTCAGCTATTCAGCGATGTGGGTCGGCGAGATGGGCTTCTGGTACTACCTCGTCACCTATCTGCTGTTTGATATGGTTTACACCATGATTCTGGTGCCCTACGAAACGCTGGTGCCAGAGATGACTGATGACTTTAAACAGAAAACCAAATTTTCTGGCGCGCGCATCTCGATGGCGCAAATGTCGGCGATTTTAGCCTCCTTTCTGCCGGGGATCCTCCTCACCTGGCTCGGGAAAGACAATGCCAGCTCATTCTTTTATGCCAGTCTGGTGTTCTCGGTCCTGTGCGCGGTGATGCTGACCTTCGTCTGGTGCTTCACGTGGGAACGGCCGCGTGAGGCGTGGTCAGAGGCGGCGCTGCGGGCGGAAGCGGAAAAACAAAACTTAACCCTCGCTCAGAGCCTCAATCGCCTGGTGATTGAGCTAAGCTCCACGCTGCGGATAAAAATTTTCCGCCAGCACCTCGGCATGTATCTGGGGGGCTATATCGCCCAGGACGTCTTCAATGCCGTGTTTACCTATTACGTGGTTTTTGTCCTGATGCAGGAAGCCTCTGTCGCCTCGAATCTGCTCGGGACGATGGCCATCTTCCAGTTTATTGCGGTGATCGCCATGATCCCGTTGTGCATTCGCTTTGGTCCCGCGCCGTCCTACCGCATGGTGGTGGTCCTGTTTGGCCTGAGCTCGCTCTCGTATGCGCTGCTCTATTACGCCGGACTGAGCGACGTCTATTCCTTACTGCTGCTCATCTCTGCTGTCGCCGGACTGGGACGCGGCGGGATTAACTACGTACCGTGGAATACCTATACCTATATTGCCGACGTCGACGAGGCGATCACCGGCCAGCGCCGCGAAGGAATTTTTGCCGGCATCATGACGCTGACCCGCAAAGCCTCGCAGGCGGGGGCGGTCATGCTGGTGGGTATCATCATGCAGCTGTCGGGGTTTGTCTCCGGGCAAAAAATACAACCGCCAGGCGTGAGCCATACCATTTTACTGATCCTCAGCGTCGGCACCCTGGTGGTGTTAGCCTGCGGCTTCCTCGTCTCGCTACGCTTCAAGCTCAACCTGCACACCCACAGCATCCTGCGCAGTGAAACCCTCAGAATGCGCGATCTCGGCAGTGCCCAGCCGGAACAGACCATTGCGGAACACCGCGCGGTGGTCGAAATGCTGGCGGGGATGCCTTACGACTGCCTGTGGGGCAATAACAATATTGGCTATCTGAATCGTCATAAACCTGCTGCCCCGGGGCTCACCCAGGGCGGCGCTTTAAATTCGACATACACCCGAGGTTAATAACATGAAAGTTTGGCCGGTCAAACATAGCCCATTACTGTGTCAGCCTGAGCGTTTTATCGCCCGCAGCGAACTGCAGGCACTGATCCGCAACGTGACGCAAAACCTGGTGAACATTAAGGATGAGAGCGGGCAATTTTTACTGCGCCTCGATGACGGGCGCGTGATCGATACCAAAGGCTGGGCCGGCTGGGAGTGGACCCACGGGGTTGGGCTGTACGGCATCTATCAGTATTATCAGCAAACCGGCGATATCGAGATGCGCGATATCATCGACCGCTGGTTTGCCGACCGCTTCGCCGAGGGGGCAACGACCAAAAACGTCAATACGATGGCCCCGTTCCTGACCCTGGCATACCGCTTTGAAGAGACCGGCCGGATGGCGTATCTGCCGTGGCTGGAGAGCTGGGCGGAGTGGGCGATGCATGAGATGCCGCGCACCGAGCAGGGCGGCATGCAGCACATGACCCTGGCGGAGGAGAACCATCAGCAAATGTGGGATGACACGCTGATGATGACCGTGCTGCCGTTAGCCAAAATTGGCAAGCTGCTTCACCGCCCACAGTATGTGGAGGAGGCGACCTACCAGTTCCTGCTCCATGTGCAGAACCTGATGGACCGGGAGACCGGGCTGTGGTTTCACGGCTGGAACTATGAGGGACGGCACAACTTTGCCCGGGCGCGCTGGGCGCGGGGCAACAGCTGGCTCACCATGGTGATCCCGGATTTTCTGGAGCTGGTGGATCTCCCCGAGGGGAACGCGGTACGGCGTTATCTGATGACGGTACTCGACGCACAGATTGCCGCCTTAGCAAAATGCCAGGACGACAGCGGCCTGTGGCATACCCTGCTGGACGATCCGCACTCTTATCTTGAGGCCTCCGCGACCGCCGGCTTTGCTTACGGCATTCTCAAAGCGGTGCGCAAGCGTTACGTCGGGCAGCACTATGCCGGGGTGGCTGAAAAAGCGATTCGCGGGATTGTGCAGAATATTTCGCCGCAGGGGGAGCTGCTGCAGACCTCGTTTGGCACCGGAATGGGGGCAGACCTTGATTTTTATCGCCAGATCCCGCTTACCTCGATGCCCTATGGCCAGGCGATGGCGATCCTTTGTCTGACGGAGTATCTGCGCAAGTATTTCTGAGCAGGGGCCCCGCTGACGGGGCGCCGAATAAAACTAACCCGGCTTTCGCCGGGTTGTTTGTTACATACGCTCTACGGTTTCGATACCCAGGGTATCGAGACCCAGCTTGAGGGTTTTCGCCGTCAGCAGCGCCAGCTTCAGGCGGCTGTTGCGGGTCTCTTCGCTTTCCGCGCTGAGGATCGGGCAATGCTCGTAGAAGCCGGAGAATAGCCCCGCCAGATCGTACAGGTAGGCGCACATCACGTGCGGCGTCCCTTCGCGAGCGACCACGGAGAGGGTCTCTTCAAACTGCAACAGGCGCGCGGCCAGCTGGGCTTCGCGATCTTCGGCGATGACCACCGGCGCGTCGTTCATCGCGTTTTCGTCGATGCCGGCTTTGCGGAAGACGGAGAGCACGCGGGTATAGGCATACTGCATATACGGCGCGGTGTTGCCTTCGAACGCCAGCATATTATCCCAGTCAAAAACGTAATCGGTGGTGCGGTTTTTCGACAGATCGGCATATTTCACCGCGCCGATACCGACCACTTTCGCCAGATTTTCCAGCTCGTCAGCCGACATGTCCGGGTTTTTCTCCGCTACCAGGCGACGGGCGCGCTCCAGCGCTTCGTCCAGCAGATCGGCCAGCTTCACGGTACCGCCGGCGCGGGTTTTAAACGGCTTGCCGTCTTTCCCCAGCATCATACCGAACATATGGTGCTCCAGCGGCACAGAGTCCGGCACGTAGCCTGCTTTACGCACGATGGTCCACGCCTGCATCAGGTGCTGGTGCTGACGAGAGTCGATGTAATAGAGCACGCGGTCGGCGTGCAGCGTTTCATAGCGATACTTCGCGCAGGCGATATCGGTGGTGGTGTAAAGGTAGCCTCCATCCTTTTTCTGGATGATGACGCCCATCGGTTCGCCTTCCTTGTTTTTATACTCATCAAGGAACACCACGGTGGCGCCTTCGCTCTCAACCGCCAGCCCTTTGGCTTTCAGATCGGCGACGATCCCCGGCAGCATCGGGTTGTACAGGCTCTCACCCATTACGTCATCGCGGGTCAGCGTCACATTCAGGCGATCGTAGGTGATCTGGTTTTGCGACATGGTGATGTCGACCAGCTTACGCCACATCTGCAGGAAGTACTGATCGCCGCCCTGCAGTTTAACCACGTAGCTACGTGCGCGCTCGGCGAAGGCTTCGTCTTCGTCGTAGTGCTTTTTCGCTTCGCGATAGAAACCTTCGAGGTCGGCCAGGGCCATCTCACCGGCGTTTTCCTGCTGCTGTTTTTCCAGATACGCGATCAGCATACCGAACTGAGTGCCCCAGTCGCCGACGTGGTTGGCGCGGATCACCTTATGACCCAGGAACTCCAGGGTACGGACTGAAGCATCGCCAATGATGGTCGAACGCAGATGGCCAACGTGCATCTCTTTCGCTACGTTGGGTGCCGAGTAGTCGACGACGATAGTCTGCGCCTGCGGTTTCGTGACGCCCAGGCGCTCAGACTGCAGCGCGCGGTTGACGTTGTCCGCCAGAAAAGCAGGATCGAGGAAAATATTGATAAAGCCCGGCCCGGCGATTTCAACCTTGTTGGCAATGCCGTTGAGGTCAAGATGAGACAGTACCTGCTCTGCAAGTTGTCGCGGCGCCATGCCCAGTTTTTTGGCGACAGCCATCACGCCGTTGGCCTGATAGTCACCGAACTGAACTTTTGCTGACTGGCGGACCTGAGGTTCGCAATCGGCAGGCGCGCCTGCCGCGATCAGGGCCTGGCTGACTTTTTCTGAGAGAAGAGCCTGAATATTCACCGGAATACCTTACGTGTAATGCGCCTGCCCCCGAGGGAGGCAGCGCCATAATGTGGACAAATTAGGGCGGGAGTATACTGCATTTGTCCCCGTCCGTCAGCATTGCGCGCGGCGCGGCGGCGTGCGCAATCCATCGCCGTTCAGTTGCCCATCAGCAGGGCGGCGGTTGGTCCGCAGACCGAAACACGGTAAATTACCTTTTCATTACTGACGAGCATCATTGACGAGCAAACCCATGGCAAACTGGCAGCAAATTGAACAACTGGCCGATATTACGGCGGATCTCCCGCGATTTTCCGATGCGCTTCAGCGCTTCACTGCGCGACTGGGACTGGAGATCGCCGGGCTCGACGCCGACCATATCTCCCTGCGCTGTCATCAGAATACCACTGCGGAACGCTGGCGCCGCGGTCTGGAACAGTGCGGAACCCTGCTGTCGGAGAATATGATTAACGGCCGGCCCATTTGCCTGTTCAAGCTGGCGGAGCCGGTCTGCGTGGCGCACTGGCGCTTCCATATCATTGAGCTGCCGTGGCCGGGTGAAAAGCGTTATCCCCATGAAGGCTGGGAGCATATTGAAATTGTCCTGCCTGGCGATCCGGCAACCTTAAATGCCCGCGCGCTGGCGCTGCTGGCCGATGATGGACTCAGCCAGCCGGGGATCGTCGTCAAAACCAGCTCGCCGAAAGGGCAGCATGAGCGTCTGCCGAATCCCACCCTGGCGGTGACCGACGGCAGCGTGACGGTGAAATTTCATCCGTGGTCGATTGAACAAATCGTCGCCAGCGAGCAAGCCGATACGTAACAGTGTGAAGCCGCGCGGCGTCTGCCGCGTGAAATCATGACATGCTGCAAAGGTTGTCTGGATCAGGGAGAGAGGAATGGCGGTACTGGAAGTGTGTTGCTACAGCATGGCGTGCGCTCGGGAGGCTGAGCGCTGCGGCGCCGATCGTATTGAACTCTGCGCCGCGCCGCAGGAAGGGGGATTAACACCCTCTTATGGGGTGCTGGTCTCGGTCCGCGAGGCGATTACCCTCCCGGTGCATCCGATCGTTCGCCCGCGCGGCGGCGATTTCTGCTACACCGAAGAGGAGTTCGCCGCGATGCTTAGCGATATCCGCATGGTGCGGGAGCTCGGCTTTCCCGGGGTGGTGACCGGCGTACTGAATGCCGATGGCCAGGTCGATATCCCGCGGATGAAAAAAATAATGGCCGCGGCCGGGCCGCTGGCGGTGACCTTTCATCGCGCGTTCGATCTGTGTGCCGACCCGCGTCAGGCCTGGAAGACGCTGGGTGAGCTGGGGGTTAAACGTATCCTGACTTCCGGTCAGCAATCCTCGGCGGAGAAAGGTATTTCATTAATTACGGAACTTATTGCCGCAGGGGATACTCCAATCATTATGGCCGGTGCGGGAGTGCGCGCCGCGAACCTGCCGCTGTTGCTGCAGGCGGCGGTGAAAGAGGTTCATAGCTCTGCAGGCCAGTGGTTGCCATCGGAGATGCGCTTTCGTCATCCAGGCGTTTCGATGTCAGCCGATCCCGATGCGGACGAATACAGGCGCTACGCCGTCAATGGCGAAGCGGTGGCGGAGATGAAAGGGATTATCTCCGCCTGGAGAAGTTAAACGGTTTTTTGCTGCACATCATGTCGCCCAATATGATGATTGCCCGTACCAGGCCCCTGCCCATTAAACAGGGGCCTTTTTTTATCTCGCTTTTTTTGCCAGCGACTGCTGCGTTTCCGGTTTGGTGGCGATAATCACCGCGCGCAGCGGAGCCGGATACCCCTCCACGGTTTTGCGCTGATCCTGCGGGTCGAGGAAATCGGCCAGCGATTCACTGGTCATCCATTCGGTGCGCCGCTGCTCATCGGTCGAGGTGACGCAGGCATCGACGATGCGCACATCGATAAACCCGCACTTCTCCAGCCACATTTTCAGGGCCGCCGCCGAGGGAATAAAATAGACGTTGCGCATCTGCGCATAGCGGTCGCCCGGAACCAGCACCGTATTTTCATCCCCTTCGACCACCAGCGTCTCCAGCACCAGCTCGCCTCCCGGCGCCAGCTGATCTTTCAGCTGCCACAGATGGTCCAGCGGCGAGCGGCGGTGGTAGAGCACGCCCATCGAGAACACGGTGTCGAAGGCCTCCAGCGCCGGCAGCTGCTCGATGCCCAGCGGCAGGAGATGCGCCCGCTGGTCGTTGCCGAGCAGCTTACGCACCGCTTCAAACTGGCACAGGAACAGCTGGGTGGGATCGATGCCGACCGCCAGATGCGCGCCGGCGCCGATCATTCGCCACATGTGATAGCCGCTGCCGCAGCCCACGTCGAGGATAGTCCGCCCGGTAAGATCGGACAGGTGCGGCAGGACGCGCTCCCATTTCCAGTCGGAACGCCATTCGGTATCGATATTAATGCCGTACAGCGAATAAGGCCCTTTGCGCCACGGCATCAGGTTTTTAAGCAGGTTTTCTACCCGCAGCTGATGGCCTTCGCTGAGCGGCGTTTCGCTCTCGGCGGTGACGCTGTGCAGGAGATCCAGACGCCACGGCGTTAATTCCGGAAGAAACTCAACGGCGCGCTCCCATTCGCGAAACTTGCCGTGCAGGGCCTCGCGCTGCCAGGCGGCTACCTGAGCTGGCAAGGTTTCCAGCCAGTGAGACAGCGGGCTTTTGGCGATCAGCTGATAGAAATTACTGAAGTCGATCATGCCTGCTCCCCGGATTTTACTGCCACCAGCGAGCCAAAGTTAAAGCACTGGAACCACAGTTCGGCATGTTCAAACCCAGCCTGACGCAGGCGGGCTTTATGGGTTTCCACGGAGTCCGTCAGCATCACATTTTCCAGCATGCTGCGTTTCTGGCTGATCTCCAGCTCGCTGTAGCCGTTCGCGCGTTTAAAATCATGATGCATATTGAACAGCAGCTCGCCGACGTGGGCGTCTTCGAAGCTGAATTTCTCCGAGAGCACCAGCGCGCCGCCCGGATTAAGCCCCTGATAGACTTTATTGAGGATCGCCTGGCGATCGCCCGGCTCAAGGAACTGAATGGTAAAGTTCAGGATCACCAGCGAGGCGTTTTCAATGGCCACATCGCGGATATCCCCTTCAATGACCTCGACCGGCGTCGGCGCTTTATAGGCGTCAATATGGCGACGGCAGCGCTCTACCATCGCGGGAGAGTTGTCGATGGCGATAATGCGACAGCCCGGATGACTAATATTGCGGCGCACAGAGAGGGTGGCGGCGCCCAGCGAACAGCCAAGATCGTAAACCTGGGTGTTGGGCTGAACGAAGCGCTCGGCCAGCATGCCGATCATCGAGATGATATTGGAATAGCCGGGCACTGAGCGCTGGATCATATCCGGGAAGACTTCAGCAACCCGTTCATCAAAGGTCCAGTCGCCGAGGCTGGCAATCGGCGCGGAAAAAAGCGTATCGCGGTGAGACATAACGTTAAACCCGAAAAAACGAAAACGGCGTATTGTGCGCTAACGGAGGGAGAAAACCAACTCCCAGGGCATATACCAGAGGTTGGCCAGCACCATCAGCAACAAGGCGCACCAGGTGGCGCTCATGCCGGAGCGGCGCCAGTGGTAGACGCGGTGATGAAAACCCCAGGAGTGCATCAGTCGCCCGACAATCAATAAAATGCCGCAAACGTGCACCATCCAGGTCTGGGCGCCGTTCATCTCCATAAATAACAGCAAAATGAGGCCAATCGGCACATATTCGACGGCATTACCGTGAACGCGGATGGCGACCTGTAGCTCGCTAAAGCCGCCGTCACCGTAGCCTACATGGTATTGGGTGCGTAACCGCACCACGTCGAACGAGAACTTCACTAACAATAACGCACCTAAAACGGCATACAGCGCGCTGACCATACGAAAACTCCCTTTAACTCTGGCAGATGGCTCCGATTATGATAGCAGGATATCAGAAAAGGGAGGATTGCTGCGGAATCGACGGCGCATTTCCTGCCGCCGGCAGGGCGGTGCGCAGATCGCTCCACAGCGTATCGACCAGCGTCGGCGCGTAAGCAATGTCTGGGGTATGCAGGAACAGCCACGGGGTGCCAGACTGATGCCACTTCGGCAGGGTCTGCAGCCAGACGCGAAACAGTTCCCGGTTGTGGGCCATGTCGTCACCGCCGATAAAGCGTACCATCGGCTGCCGGGCGGTCATCACCGCATGTACCGGCACTTTGGGTTTCTTTTTCTGCGCGTCGATCATCGCCGGACTGGTGGCCGCAGCGCTGTGGACCGGGCGGCTATCGAGGATCACGCGGTTAACGTTGCGCTCGTGCAGCCCGCGGTTGAGCTGCTGTTCCGCTTCGCCTTTGGCGAAGAACTCGGGGTGACGAACCTCGACGCCGTAGGTGAAATCCTTCGGCAGCCCGTCGAGAAAATGCCATAGCGCGGGGAGATCGCGAGGACCGAAGGTCGCCGGCAGCTGCAGCCAGTACTGGCCGATGCGCGAGGCCAGCGGCGCCAGGCGGTCAAAAAATTCACTGCTTAAATCGTCGCAATGACGCAGGGCGGCCTGGTGCGAGATGGTGGCCGGGAATTTAAAGCAGAAGCGGAAGTCATCATGGGTTTGTTCATACCAGCGGGTGACTATCTCCGGCTTCGGCAGCGCATACAGGGTAGTGTTGCCCTCCACGCAGTTAAAGTGGCGGGCGTACTCTTCAAGGCTGGTGATGCCAAGGCGCACCCATTTCGGGTGCGACCACTGGGGAAGCCCAATATAAATCATAGCGCGGCGAGGATCTCCTCGGTGCTGCGCACCCGACCGATGCGCGGGAAAATATGCGTCATGCTGCCCTGATGCTGCTCGGCGGAGGCGGCGCTGCAGGCATCTTCGGCGATGACCAGGTTAAAACCCAGCTCCCAGGCGTTGCGGGCGGTGGATTCGACGCCGATGTTGGTGGAGATACCGCAGAGAATAATGGTGTCGATACCGCGGCGGCGCAGCTGAAGCTCAAGGTCGGTGCCATAGAACGCGCCCCACTGGCGTTTGGTCACTTCGATATCGCTCTCCTGCTTACCGAGCGTGGCCGGGTAGGTCCACCAGTTTTCAGGCAGCGTATGCGCCCCGGCCTGAGCGTCGACAGGCTGTTTCAGCGCTTCGGCGAAATCGGCCGACCAGCCGACGCGGACCATGATGACCGGTGAACCCTGTTGTCGACACTTGTCTGCCAGGCGAGCGGCGCGCGCCACCACCTCGTCAGCCCGATGTGGTCCGCCGGCGAAAGGCAGAATGCCTTCCTGCAGATCGATCACCACCAGCGCCGTTTTTTTTGCATTGAGTTCTAACATGGTATCCCCGTATCTTCTTCTGTTGTCAGGCGGCTACAATACCTGCGCGGCTTCAGCAAAAGGGTAACAAATATTGTTAATTTATGTGAGTGTAGACGTTAAGCGCGCAGCAAAGCAGCGTACATCGTGCGTCGGACTTATCGAACGACAGAATTTCCAGTATAATAGCCGCCTTTTTTCATTCAGTTGTGACATCAGCTAAAGCTGCGACCTCGTCGCCTGCAGGGCAGACGACAATCCGCCGACGGCTAAGTTAAGGGATATCTCATGCGTACAGAATATTGCGGACAGCTTCGACAGTCCCACGTTGGGCAGCAGGTGACTCTGTGTGGTTGGGTCAACCGCCGTCGCGATCTCGGTAGCCTCATTTTTATCGATATGCGCGACCGCGAAGGCATCGTTCAGGTGTTTTTCGACCCGGATCGTGCGGATGCGTTGAAATTAGCCTCTGAACTGCGTAATGAGTTCTGCATTCAGGTCACTGGCACCGTCCGCGCGCGTGAAGAGAAAAACATCAACGCGGACATGGCCACCGGCGCCATCGAAGTGCTGGCCTCCGATCTGACGATTATTAACCGTTCAGAATCGCTGCCGCTGGACTCCAATCACGTCAACACCGAAGAAGCGCGTCTGAAATACCGCTACCTCGACCTGCGTCGTCCGGAAATGGCGCAGCGTCTGAAAACCCGCGCGAAAATCACCAGCTTTGTGCGCCGCTTTATGGACGACCATGGCTTCCTCGACATCGAAACTCCGATGCTGACCAAAGCCACCCCGGAAGGCGCTCGCGATTACCTCGTGCCTTCCCGCGTGCATAAAGGCAAATTCTACGCGCTGCCGCAGTCTCCGCAGCTGTTCAAACAGCTGCTGATGATGTCCGGGTTCGATCGCTATTATCAGATCGTTAAATGTTTCCGCGATGAAGACCTGCGTGCCGACCGTCAGCCTGAATTTACCCAGATCGATGTGGAAACCTCCTTTATGACCGCGCCACAGGTGCGTGAGATCATGGAAGCAATGGTGCGTCAGCTGTGGCTGGAAATTAAAGGCGTCGACCTGGGTGATTTCCCGATCATGACCTTCGCCGAAGCCGAACGTCGCTATGGCTCCGATAAACCGGATCTGCGTAACCCGATGGAGCTGGTGGACGTCGCCGACCTGCTGAAGTCCGTGGAGTTCGCGGTCTTTGCCGGCCCGGCCAACGATCCGAAAGGGCGCGTGGCGGCCCTGCGCGTCCCGGGCGGTGCCTCTCTGACCCGCAAGCTGATTGACGAATACGGCAACTTTGTGAAGATCTACGGCGCGAAGGGGCTGGCCTATATTAAAGTGACCGAGCGAGCGAAAGGCATGGACGGGATCAACAGCCCGGTGGCGAAATTCCTCACCGCTGAGATCGTGGAAGCGATCCTCGAACGCACCGGCGCGCAGGACGGCGATATGATCTTCTTCGGCGCCGACAACAAGAAAGTGGTGGCGGACGCGCTGGGCGCGCTGCGTCTGAAGCTCGGTAAAGACCTGAGCCTGACTGACGAGAGCAAATGGGCGCCGCTGTGGGTGATCGACTTCCCGATGTTCGAAGACGACGGCGAAGGCGGCCTGACGGCGATGCACCATCCGTTCACTTCGCCAAAAGATATGACCGCGAACGAGCTGAAAGCTGCGCCGGAAGAGGCCGTAGCGAACGCCTATGATATGGTCATTAACGGTTATGAAGTCGGCGGCGGTTCTGTTCGTATTCACCGTGGCGACATGCAGCAGACCGTATTTGGTATTCTGGGCATTAATGAACAAGAGCAGCGTGAAAAATTCGGCTTCCTGCTGGATGCGCTGAAATACGGTACGCCGCCGCACGCGGGTCTGGCGTTCGGTCTTGACCGTCTGACCATGCTGCTGACCGGTACCGATAACATCCGCGACGTTATCGCCTTCCCGAAAACCACCGCCGCGGCCTGTCTGATGACCGAAGCGCCAAGCTTCGCCAATCCGGCTGCGCTCGGTGAACTGGGTATTCAGGTTGTGGAGAAAGAGGCGAAAGCGTCTCTGGAGAACAAGTAATATGTCATTTAAGCTGCCCGTTTCGGTGCTGGTGGTGATTTACGCCGAAGATACGAAACGGGTGCTGATGTTACAGCGGCGTGACGATCCCGCGTTCTGGCAGTCGGTGACCGGCAGCCTGGAAGCTGGAGAGACCGCGCTGCAGGCCGCCGCGCGTGAAGTAAAGGAAGAGGTCGCCATTGATGTTGCCTGCGAGCAACTGACCTTAATTGACTGTCAGCGCACGGTGGAGTTCGAGATATTTTCTCATTTGCGTCATCGCTATGCGCCGGGTGTAGAGCGCAATACAGAATTCTGGTTCTGTCTTGCGCTGCCTCATGAGCGGGAGATTACCTTCACCGAACATCTGGCCTACCGCTGGGTCAGCGCGACGGAAGCCGCTGCGCTGACCAAGTCGTGGAGCAACCGGCAGGCGATTGAAGAATTTGTAATTAACGCCGCCTGAAAGGGCGCGCTTTTTGGAGAGTTTTTTATGGCAGGTCATAGTAAATGGGCCAACACCAAACACCGCAAAGCGGCACAGGATGCTAAACGCGGTAAAATCTTTACGAAAATCATTCGCGAGCTGGTGACTGCGGCGCGTCTGGGCGGCGGCGATCCGGCTTCCAACCCGCGCCTGCGTGCGGCCGTTGATAAAGCGCTGTCAAACAACATGACGCGCGACACCCTGAACCGCGCCATCGCGCGCGGCGTCGGCGGTGATGAAGACGCGAACATGGAAACCATCATTTACGAAGGCTATGGCCCTGGCGGTACCGCGGTAATGGTGGAATGTCTGTCCGACAACCGTAACCGTACCGTTGCGGAAGTGCGTCACGCTTTCACCAAAACCGGTGGTAACCTCGGTACCGACGGCTCCGTGTCCTACCTGTTCAGCAAGAAAGGCGTCATCTCCTTCGAGAAAGGCGATGAAGACACCATTATGGAAGCGGCGCTGGAAGCTGGCGCAGAAGACGTGGTGACCTATGACGACGGCGCCATCGACGTCTACACCGCGTGGGAAGAGATGGGTGCTGTGCGCGACGCGCTGGAAGCCGCTGGCCTGAAAGCCGACGCTGCCGAAGTCTCGATGATCCCGTCCACCAAAGCGGATATGGATGCCGAGACGGCGCCGAAGCTGCTGCGTCTGATCGATATGCTGGAAGACTGCGACGACGTGCAGGAAGTGTACCATAACGGCGAGATCTCCGACGAGGTCGCGGCCACCCTGTGATGCAGTCGCATCCACGGTTAACCGGAGGCGCGTGATGGCTATTATTCTCGGCATTGACCCGGGGTCGCGCGTCACCGGTTATGGCGTGATCCGCCAGGTCGGACGGCAGTTGAGCTACCTTGGCAGCGGATGCATCCGCACCAAAGTGGACGATCTGCCGTCGCGGCTGAAGCTGATCTACGCCGGGGTGACGGAGATCATCACCCAGTTTCAGCCCGACTATTTCGCCATTGAGCAGGTCTTTATGGCGAAGAACGCCGATTCGGCGTTAAAGCTTGGGCAGGCGCGCGGAGTGGCGATCGTTGCAGCGACCAATCAGTCGCTGCCGGTGTTTGAATACGCCGCCCGTCAGGTCAAGCAGACCGTTGTCGGGATCGGCAGCGCCGAAAAGAGCCAGGTTCAGCACATGGTGCGCACCTTGCTCAAACTGCCTGCCAATCCGCAAGCGGATGCGGCGGATGCGCTGGCGATTGCCATCACCCATTGCCATATCAGCCAGAATGTTGCTCAGGTCAGCGAGACCCGGCTCAATCTGGCGCGAGGGCGCTTACGATAATCGCAAATCAGGCTGGATATCTATCCAGCCTTTTTTTATGATACCGCCAGATACTTAGACCATAACGCAGGAGCCCCACGTGATAGGCAGACTCAGAGGCATCATTCTCGAAAAACAACCCCCGCTGGTGTTGCTGGAAACGGCGGGCGTCGGCTATGAAGTGCATATGCCAATGACCTGCTTCTATGAGCTGCCGGAGGCCGGTCAGGAGGCGATAGTCTTTACCCACTTTGTGGTGCGTGAAGATGCCCAGCTGCTGTATGGTTTTAACAACAAACAGGAACGTACGCTGTTTAAAGAGCTGATTAAAACCAACGGCGTGGGGCCAAAGCTGGCGCTGGCGATCCTCTCCGGCATGTCGGCGCAGCAGTTCGTCAATGCCGTTGAGCGGGAAGAAGTCGCCTCGCTGGTGAAGCTGCCGGGGATTGGCAAAAAAACCGCAGAACGCCTGATCGTCGAGATGAAAGACCGCTTCAAAGGGCTGCACGGCGACCTGTTCACTCCGGCGGCCGATCTGGTGCTGACCTCGCCGGCAGGCCCGACGGCAGATGATGCCGAACAGGAAGCGGTTGCCGCGCTGGTCGCGCTGGGCTATAAACCGCAGGAGGCCAGCCGGATGGTAAGCAAGATTGCCCGTCCGGACGCCAACAGTGAAACGCTAATCCGCGAAGCGCTGCGCGCCGCGTTGTGAGGTAAGGGATGATTGAAGCAGACCGGCTGGTATCGGCAGACAGCAGCGGCGCAGAAGAGGCCGTTGACCGCGCCATCCGCCCAAAATTGCTGGCAGAGTATGTCGGCCAGCCGCAGGTGCGCTCGCAGATGGAGATCTTTATCCAGGCGGCGAAACTGCGCGGCGACGCCCTCGATCACCTGCTGATTTTTGGCCCGCCTGGGTTGGGGAAAACCACCCTGGCGAACATTGTCGCCAATGAGATGGGGGTGAATCTGCGCACCACCTCCGGCCCGGTGCTGGAGAAAGCGGGCGATCTCGCCGCGATGCTCACCAACCTCGAACCGCACGACGTGCTGTTTATCGATGAGATCCATCGCCTCTCGCCGGTGGTGGAAGAGGTGCTCTACCCGGCGATGGAAGACTATCAGCTGGATATTATGATTGGCGAAGGTCCGGCGGCGCGCTCCATCAAAATCGATCTGCCGCCGTTTACCCTGATCGGCGCCACCACCCGGGCCGGTTCATTGACCTCGCCGCTGCGCGACCGCTTTGGCATCGTGCAGCGTCTGGAGTTCTATCAAATACCCGATCTGCAGCATATCGTCAGCCGCAGCGCCCGCCATATGGGGCTGGAGATGAGCGACGAAGGCGCGCTGGAAGTGGCCCGTCGTTCACGCGGCACGCCGCGTATTGCCAACCGTCTGCTGCGCCGGGTGCGCGACTTCGCGGAAGTGCGCCACGACGGCAGCATCTCTGCCGACATTGCTGCCCAGGCGCTGGATATGCTTAATGTCGATGCGGAAGGGTTCGACTATATGGACCGTAAACTACTGCTGGCGGTGATAGATAAATTCTTTGGTGGGCCGGTGGGGCTGGATAACCTCGCCGCCGCGATCGGCGAAGAGCGGGAAACCATTGAAGATGTGCTGGAGCCCTACTTAATTCAGCAGGGTTTTCTGCAGCGTACGCCACGGGGAAGAATGGCGACGGTGCGCGCCTGGAATCATTTCGGGATCACGCCGCCGGAAATGCCGTAGTTCGCGACGGATGTTTCGTTCATTATGAGGCCCGGTCAGCAGCGCGACCGGGCTTTTTCATTTTCAGCTGGCGGCTTTTTTTGTCATGCTGAGAATAAACAGCACGGCGGCGCACAGCACCACCGACGGCCCGGCCGGGGTGTCGTAGAAGGCCGAGAAGGTTAACCCGCCGGTAACGGCCAGCATGCCCACGCCCACCGCCACGGCGGCCATCTGCTCCGGCGTGCGGGCAAAACGGCGGGCGGTGGCGGCCGGGATAATCAGCAGGGAAGTGATGATCAGCGCGCCGACGAACTTCATCGCCACGCCGATAGTCAGAGCGGTGACCAGCATCAACAGCAACTTCACGCGCTGCAGCTTCACGCCATCGACAAACGCCAGATCCGGACTGATGGTCATCGCCAGCAGCGGTCGCCACTGCCAGAGTAGGATACCAATCACAATCACTACGCCAATGGCGATGGCAATCAAATCCTGCGGCGTCACTGCCAGCAGATCGCCGAACAGGTACGCCATCAGATCGACGCGGACGTTAGACATCAGACTGACCACCACCAGCCCCAGCGACAGTGCGCTGTGCGCCATGATGCCCAGCAGGGTATCGATCGCCAGATGGGGGCGTTTTTCCAGCCACACCAGCCCGCCGGCCAGCAGCAAAGTCACGGCGATCACCGCATAAAACGGATTGATGTTAAGTAATAAGCCGAAAGCGACGCCGAGCAGCGACGCATGCGCCAGCGTGTCGCCGAAATAGGACATGCGGCGCCAGACCACAAAGGAGCCCAGCGGACCGGCGGCGCAGGCCAGCATCATCCCGGCCAGCCAGCCAGGTAACAGAAGTTCAATCATTAGCGGCTGTTTCCCCGACGCAGTACAATTCGCCCCTGAAGGTCGTGGCGGTGATTATGGTGGTGGCGGTAAATCCCCAGCTGTTCCGCGCCGCGCGGGCCGAACATGGAGATAAACTCCGGATGCATGGAGACCACCTCCGGCGCGCCGGAGCAGCAGATATGCTGGTTCAGGCACAGGACTTCGTCGGTTTTGGCCATCACCAGATGCAGGTCGTGCGATACCATCAGCACTGCGCAGTCCAGTTCATGGCGCAGCTGGTCGATAAGATCGTAAAGCGCCACCTGGCCATTGACGTCAACACCCTGGGTCGGTTCATCCAGCACCAGCAGCTGTGGGCGGTTGAGCAGGGCGCGGGCCAGCAGTACGCGCTGGGTTTCGCCGCCGGAGAGTTTTTGCATCGGCGCGTCGATCAGATGCCCGGCCTGCACACGTTTCAGTGCCGGCAGGATGTCGTCTTTGCGGGTACCCGGGCGCAAACGCAGGAAGCGGCTGACGGTCAGCGGCAGCGTGGCGTCAAGATGCAGCTTCTGCGGCACGTAGCCAATCCGCAGGCGGTCTTCCCGCTTGATGACACCCTCTGTTGGTGCTACCAGCCCCAGAACCACTCGCACAAGGGTCGATTTACCGGCGCCGTTCGGGCCCAGCAGGGTTAATATTTTGCCTGGCGTGAGTGCCAGCGAAATGTCAGACAGCACGCGGCGTTGGCCAAAGGCCACCGACACATTTTCCAGCGTAACAAGGTTTGTCATAGTAATTTAGGGTTGCACAAGCTAGTGAATGTTATAATATCACATCACATTCACTCGTTTCGATGACTAGACGCATTATGTTACATAAAAATACGCTTCTTTGCGCTGGACTTGGCGCTGTTTTTTTGTTCGCGCAGGTTCCGCTGGCCAGCGCCGCCGTAGTGACTTCCATGAAACCGCTGGGCTTTATCGCAGCCGCCATCGCCGATGGGGTGACAGATACTCAGGTGCTATTGCCCGACGGCGCCTCAGAGCATGACTATTCACTGCGGCCTTCTGATGTAAAACGCTTACAGAACGCAGACTTAGTGGTATGGATTGGGCCGGAAATGGAAGCCTTTATGGATAGGTCGACGCAAAGCATTGCGGCGAATAAAAAGGTGACCATCGCGGAGCTGGAAGGGGTGAAGCCGCTGCTGATGACCGGGGCGGATGACGATGACGATCATGATGGTCATGACCACGGCGCAGCAGAAAAAAGTGACGGCGATCACCATCACGGTATTTACAATATGCATCTGTGGTTATCCCCAGAGATAGCGCGGCTTTCGGCGGTTGCAATCCACGATAAATTATTAGAACTTATGCCGCAGAGTCGAGCCAAACTCGACAGCAACCTGCAGCAGTTCGAGGCCGCGCTGGCGGCGACTGACAAGCAGGTTAGCAATGAGCTGGCACCGCTGAAAGGGAAGGGCTATTTCGTTTTTCATGACGCCTACGGTTACTTTGAAAAACACTACGGTTTGACCTCGCTGGGGCACTTTACCGTCAACCCTGAAATACAGCCTGGTGCGCAGCGTTTACACGAAATCAGAACACAACTGGTTGAGCAGAAGGCCACGTGCGTTTTTGCTGAGCCACAGTTCAGGCCAGCGGTTATCGAAGCTGTTGCCCGGGGCACGTCTGTGCGCATGGGAACCCTGGATCCGCTGGGTACTGGAATTACGTTGGGTAAAGCGAGTTACCCGCAATTCCTGACCCAGCTGGCGAATCAGTATTCGAGCTGCCTGAAAGGAGATTAACGAGGAAGTGAATACGTGCAACAGATAGCCCGCGCTGTCACTCAGGCATTCAACAATCTGCCACGACCTCATCGCGTCATGTTGGGGTCGCTTAGCGTTCTTACCTTAGCGGTCGCCGTCTGGCGACCCTACATTTACCACCCGGAATCCGCCCCCATCGTCAGAACCATTGAACTGGAAAAAAGCGAGATCCGTTCCCTGCTGCCGGAAGCCTCCGAGCCGATCGACCAGGCCCCGCAGGAAGAAGAAGCCATTCCTCAGGATGAACTCGACGAGAAGGCCGATACCGATGCCGGCGGTCATGAATATGTGGTGTCGACTGGCGATACGCTCAGCAGCATCCTGAACCAGTACGGTATCGATATGGGCGATATCGCCCAGCTTTCCTCCGCCGATAAAGAGCTGCGTAATCTGAAGATTGGCCAGCAGCTCTCCTGGACCCTGACCGCGGACGGCGATCTGCAGAGCCTGAACTGGGAGATGTCCCGCCGCGAAACCCGCACTTATACCCGTGTGGACAACGGTTTTAAAATGAGCAGCGAGCTGCAGAAAGGCGACTGGGTCAACAATGTGCTGAAGGGCACCGTCGGCGCCAGCTTTGTCTCCAGCGCGCGCGATGCCGGCCTGACCAGTACCGAAATCAGCGCGGTGATCAAGGCCATGCAGTGGCAGATGGATTTCCGTAAGCTGAAAAAAGGCGACGAGTTCTCGGTATTGATGTCGCGCGAAATGCTCGACGGCAAGCGCGAGCAAAGTCAGCTGCTGGGCGTGCGTTTGCGCTCCGACGGTAAGGATTACTATGCTATCCGTGCCGAAGACGGCAAATTCTACGATCGTAACGGGACGGGGCTGGCGAAAGGCTTTATGCGCTTCCCGACGGCGCGTCAGTTCCGCGTTTCCTCTAACTTTAACCCGCGTCGTCTGAATCCGGTCACCGGGCGCGTCGCGCCGCATCGTGGCGTCGATTTCGCGATGCCGCAGGGGACGCCGGTGCTGGCAGTGGGTGATGGCGAAGTGGTAGTGGCCAAGCGCAGCGGCGCTGCCGGGTATTATGTTGCTATCCGCCACGGTCGCACCTATACCACCCGCTATATGCACCTGCGTAAGCTGCTGGTGAAACCGGGGCAGAAAGTGAAGCGCGGCGATCGTATCGCGCTGTCGGGGAATACCGGCCGTTCTACCGGGCCGCACCTGCACTATGAAGTGTGGATCAACCAGCAGGCGGTCAACCCGCTGACGGCTAAGCTGCCGCGTACCGAAGGGCTGAGCGGTTCCGACCGTACCGATTACCTGGCGCAGGTCAAAGAGGTCGTCCCGCAGCTGCGGTTTGACTAACCACCGGTCAGTGGAAAGCCGGTGCCCCAGGGCGCCGGCTTTTTCTTTTGTAGGTTACCTAACGTCTCGCTACACTATCCCATTATCTTGATTAAGCAGTCGACCTGCGGATTGGGCATGGAAACGAAAAAAAATAATATTGAGTTTATCCCTAAGTTTGAGAAATCCTTTTTACTGCCGCGCTACTGGGGCGCGTGGCTGGGCGTCTTTGCCTTCGCAGGCATCGCGCTGACGCCGCCTTCCTTTCGCGATCCGATCCTCGGCAAACTCGGCCGCTTCGTAGGGCGTTTGGCGAAAAGCTCGCGGCGCCGGGCGCAGATTAATTTGCTCTACTGTTTTCCGGAAAAAAGCGAGCACGAACGGGAAGCGATCATCGACGCCATGTATGCCTCGGCGCCGCAGGCGATGGTGATGATGGCCGAGCTGGGCCTGCGCGATCCGCAGAAAATCCTTGCCCGCATCGACTGGCAGGGGAAAGAGATCATCGACGAGATGCAGCGTAATAACGAGAAAGTGATTTTCCTCGTTCCGCATGCCTGGGGCGTGGATATCCCGGCGATGCTGATGGCCTCCGGTGGGCAGAAGATGGCGGCGATGTTCCACAACCAGGGTAACCCGGTCTTTGATTACGTGTGGAATACCGTGCGCCGTCGTTTTGGCGGGCGTATGCACGCGCGCAACGACGGGATCAAACCGTTTATTCAGTCGGTGCGCCAGGGCTACTGGGGTTACTATCTGCCCGATCAGGATCACGGCGCTGAGCACAGTGAATTTGTGGATTTCTTTGCCACCTACAAGGCGACGCTGCCCGCGATTGGCCGTTTAATGAAGGTATGCCGCGCCCGCGTCGTACCGCTGTTTCCGGTCTATGATGGCCAAACGCATCGCCTGACGGTGCTGGTCCGCCCGCCGATGGACGACCTGCTGGACGCAGACGATACGACGATCGCCCGGCGGATGAACGAAGAAGTGGAAGTGTTTGTTAAGCCGCACACCGAGCAGTACACCTGGATCCTGAAGCTGCTGAAAACGCGCAAGCCGGGTGAAATCGAGCCCTACAAACGCAAAGAGCTGTTCCCAAAGAAGTAGTCTAAAAGAGAGCCAGTGGGCGTTCCTGGCTCACTGGCTATATTGCGTCAGTAACATCAGGTTCTCGACGACAAGCCGGTAGCGATACTCCGGGCGGCCAGTGATACCGTAGTGATTGGTCGTGAAGAGCACGTTTATCTGCTCCAGCCAAATCAGGTATTTACGGCATGACACCCTGGATATCTGCAGCGCCGCCGCCAGCTCGTTTGTCGAAAAATCGCGCGCCTGATGGTCGTCAATCCACTGGCACACCAGGCGAAGGGTTTGCGGCGTCAGCCCTTTCGGCAGGCGGCGGGCGCTTTCCTGTTGCGGGATCCCGCGGCGCAGCAGGGTGTCGATATCCGCCTGGGCATAACAGGATTTCGCCTGCGTCACCTCACGCTTTTTGCGCCATGCCTGCAGGGCCTCCTCAAAGCGCGGAAACTGAAACGGTTTAATCAGGTAATCCACCACGCCATAGTGCAGCGCCGTTTGTAGCGTGAGCGTATCGGCGGCAGACGTCATCATGATGACGTCAATATTCCGCCCATCTGCGCGAAGCGCCGGCAGCAGGTCCAGGCCATTCTCCTGTTGCATATAGACATCCAGCAGCAGTAGATCGACCTGCGCCAGATGGCTTAGCATCGCTTTGGCGTCGCCGATCGTCGCCGCCACCCCGCAGCAGTGAAAATCAGCTACCCGGCTGATAAACAGCCGGTTCAGGTCGGCTACCATGGGATCATCATCGACGATCAGCACATTGAACATGCGTGGTTCCCCGGTGTGGCGGGAAGCCAGCCGGCTTCCCGCAAGATGAGTTGAGGAATGACGATCAGAATGACGATCGTTTATAGGCGGTGTAGCGCGCTCGCCAGAAGGTTTTATCGATATTCGCCGCCAGCTGTGCCTCGTCAATCTGCGGCGCAACGCCGTCCCGCTGCGCGGCGCGAGCGACCTCTGCGGCAATAGCCCGGGAAATCATTTCGATCTCTTCAACCGGCGGCAGTAAAGCACCGGTTTCACGGCTCGCCAAAGGCGAGTGGGCTGCCAGGGTTTTACTGCAGGTGATCAGCATCGCTTCGGTGACGCGCTGCGCTTTACTGGCGAGGATCCCCAGCCCCAGACCGGGAAAAATATAGGCGTTGTTGCACTGAGCGATATCGTAGGTTTTGCCGTCGTAGAAGACGGGTTCGAACGGGCTGCCGGTGGCGATCAGCGCGCTTCCCCGGGTCCACTCCAGCAAATCCTTCGGCTGGGCTTCGGCCCGGGAGGTGGGGTTAGAGAGCGGCATAATAATCGGACGCGGGCAGTGCCGATGCATCTCCTTCACTATCTCTTCGCTAAACAACCCCGGCTGACCAGACACGCCAATCAGTACGGTAGGGTGGACGTTGCGTACGACATCCATCAGCGACAGTTGGGCGGACTCGGTATCCCAGTGGGCAATACTGGCTCGCGGCGTGACGAGGTCGCGCTGAAAATCGAGCAGATTGGGCATCTCATCCGTCAGCAGGCCAAAGCGGTCAACCATAAAGATACGGCGGCGTGCTTCCTCCTGCGAAAGTCCATCATCCACCATCAGCGCAATGATTTTTTCCGCAATGCCGCATCCGGCCGAACCGCCGCCAAGGAAAACTACCCGCTGGTCGCGGATCGGCGTCCCGGCCGCGGCCGCGGCGGCGATCAGCGTCCCTGAGGTCACGGCGGCGGTGCCCTGGATATCATCGTTAAAACAGCACAGCTGGTGACGATAGCGGTTGAGCAGTCGCGTGGCATTCTTTTGGGCAAAATCTTCAAACTGAAGTAATACATTCGGCCAACGTTGCTGAATGGCATGGACAAACATGTCCATAAACTCCAGGTACTGCTCGTCGCTGATGCGCGGATGGCGCCAGCCCATATACAGCGGATCCTCCAGATGCTGCGGGTTGTTGGTGCCGACATCTAGCATGATAGGCAGCGTGGATGCCGGGTGAATGCCCCCGCAGGCGGTATATAACGAGAGTTTGCCAATGGGGATCCCCATGCCACCAATCCCCTGGTCGCCCAGCCCCAGAATGCGCTCGCCATCGGTCACGACAATGACTTTGATATCATTGCGGGAAAATCCCTGCAGCATTTCGTCAATCTGGTGACGGTTGGGCCAGGAAATAAACAAACCGCGTCCCCGGCGATATATTTCTGAGAAATGTTCACACGCTTCACCCACCGTCGGGGTATAGATCACCGGCAGCGTTTCTTTCATATGACTGCGCAGCAGGTTATAGAATAATGTCTCGTTAGTATCCTGAATATTCCTGAGATAGATATGGCGCGAAATACTCTTTTTGAACTGGCAAAACTGGCCCCATGCGCGCTCGGTTTGTTCTTCAATGGTTTCAACATTATGGGGTAGCAGTCCCTGAAGATTAAATGCTGTGCGTTCACTTTCGGTAAATGCAAGGCCTTTATTTAATAACGGATTTTCCAGCAGGACGGCACCGTTATAGGGAGTGTATAAGGTTTCTGTGGCTAACATTGGATGACTCCTGAATATCAAATTAAAACATTGCCTGATGTCTTGGTGTTTTATTTCCGTGATTACGAAATGAGATAAATCATGATGCCTTCGGTGACGACGCCGATGGCGGTACCCAGCAAAATAGAGGATGAGGCCGGCTCAATATAGGTATCGCTGCGCAGCGCAAACATCCCTGCCGCGATGGCGGAAGGCGTCGCGCCGATGATAATAACCTGTTGCATTAAGGTATGACTGAGTCCAAAGGCCAGTCCGGCCAGGGCCATCATTGCCGGTTGGATCAGATTTTTGATACTGATATTGGTACAGGTTTGAATATTGACCGTCGGGCGTTCGCCGTAAAACAGCAGTCCCAGGGCGAACAGTGACAGACCGCCGGCGATTTTACCCACCATTTCAATAGGCATACTGAGCATATGCGGCAGCTGGACTCCCGCCAGGCTGAGCAATACGCCGGAAATTGGGATCCAGACGATGGGGTTTCTCACGGCCTTCAGTAGGTTTTGCAGGATCAGCTGCCCGGCGTGAAGCTGGGGTTCATCCGCGCTCCGGTGCTTGTCTCCCATGCGAATCAGGATAATAGTCAGGGGGATCATCAATACGCTGGTCACCAGGTTTCCGATAAGCACGCCGAGAAAACCCTCCGGACCTATCAGTACCGCCAGCACGGGCGCGCCAAAGTAGGCCATATCGGGGAAGGCGCAAACCAGCGACTGAATCGCGCTGGTTTTAATATCATGACGGAAAACATAGCGTGAGATCAGCAGCGTGAGAAAATAGGACCCCATCAGGCCAATGACTAACACCGCCATAAAGGTGAAGTTTTTAATTTTATCGGGATGGGTATTTAACGCGCCGATAAAAAGATGGAACGGAAGCGCAAAGCGGATCACCACCGTGGCCAGAACGGAGGCATCCTCGCGCCGGGTATAGCCTAGTTTACCGCTAAGCCATCCCAGCAGCATGATAAATACCAATGGGAAAAGAGATTGTAAGAGTAGTGAAGGCATAAGATGTCCTGACATATTTTATCGGGTTGTTGTGTCGCCAATCTAGCGATCCCGTAATATTTAAAAGGTGATAGTCATCACAGTCGCCTGCCTTTAAATAATTTCGTCTCGGATACTTTACTTACAAATAAAGAAAACAGGGTTAAATCATGGGGTTGTATCTAAGGCATTTAAATTTCACCATTGATGAAAACTTTAGCTTTATGACGATAAATTAAATTACTTAAAATCAATTTTATAGTTTAGTCACAAAGCCAACAGAAGAAATCCGTTTGTCATTTTTTGTTTTAAACGCCTGTGCTACCGTTTTGAGTGTATTTTGGTGAGCCGGTGTTTAGTGCTATTTCATTTATGTTGCTACGCAAATTTTAATATTGCGTTACTACCCTACGCTACCTCCTTATCATTCAGGTAAAAATATGGAAAATAATTCACTCAACCACCCGATAGATAAAACGCAACCGAACGGCCAATCGACACGACTTTTATCCAATATCGACGTTGGTGCCGTACCGTTAACGCTCTTTATTGGTATCGCTGCGATCGTCGCGCTCTCTGCGAGCGCGGGCCTGCTGCCGAAAAATATGATTGGCGGACTGGCGGTCATTATGACCCTGGGATTCGCGCTGGCTAAGATTGGCCGCATGGTGCCAGTACTAAAAGACATTGGCGGGCCGGCCATATTGTGTCTGATGATGCCCTCAGTATTGGTCTACTTTGGCGTGTTTGAAGCTCATACGCTCGATACTGTGCACTTGCTGATGAAAGAGGCCAATCTCCTCTATTTCGTCATCGCCTGTCTGGTTGTCGGGAGTATTCTGGGAATGAACCGCACTATTCTGATCCAGGGGATGGTGCGTATGTTTGTCCCGCTGGTGGCCGGGACCGGGGCGGCAATATTAACCGGCCTGCTGGTGGGCAGCTTATTTGGCTACAGTATTTACCACACCTTCTTTTTTATCATCGTGCCGATTATCGGCGGCGGCATCGGCGAAGGGATCCTGCCTTTGTCGCTGGCTTATTCGGCCATTCTCGGGCAAACACCTGATGTCTATGTTGCCCAGCTGGCGCCGGCCGCGGTGGTTGGGAATATTTTCGCCATTATATGCGCTGGTTTTCTGGCGCGCATGGGCGCACGTCGTCCGGCGCTCTCCGGCAATGGGATGCTGATCCGCAGCCATGACGATAATAGCGTCTTTGCGCAACATCAGAGTACCCAACCCACCGATTTTCAGCTGATGGGCGCCGGGTTGCTGATGATTTGTGCATTTTTCATCGTCGGTGGTCTGCTGGAGAAGGTAGTGCATATTCCCGGGCCGGTGCTGATGATTCTGGCGGCCGTCTTCTGCAAATATACCAACGTTATCCCGGCGGCGATGGAGCTGGGGGCGCATAGCTGCTACAAGTTTGTCTCCGCCGCGCTGGTGTGGCCGCTGATGATCGGCCTGGGCATGCTGTATGTGCCGCTGGAGAGCGTGGTCTCGGTCTTCTCCATTGGCTACGTCGTGGTTTGCGGCTCCATCGTTATTGCCATGGCGCTGAGCGGTTTCTTTATCGCTACTCGCCTGAATATGTATCCGGTGGAAGCCGCTATCGTGACCAGCTGCCATAGCGGCCTTGGAGGAACCGGAGATGTGGCCATCCTCTCGGCGTCAAACAGGATGGGGTTGATGCCGTTTGCCCAGATTGCGACGCGGATCGGCGGGGCGTCGACGGTGATCGCCGCGACGCTGTTGTTGAGCTGGGTGGTGTAATCTGCCAGATAGTGGGCAAAAAAAACCTGCCAGCGCATCGCTGGCAGGTCGACACCGAGGCTTACTCGACGGTGAGGATACGGGTGGTGTTGGTGCTGCCGATGGTGCTCATCACGTCACCCTGGGTAACGACCACAAGGTCACCAGAGACCAGGTAGCCTTTGTCCCGCAGCAGATTGACGGCATCGTGCGCAGCGGCTACCCCGTCATTCTGGCTGTCGAAGAACACCGGGGTCACCCCTCGGTAGAGTGCGGTCAGGTTCAGGGTGCGCTCGTGGCGGGAAAGGGCGAAAATCGGCAGACCGGAGCTGATGCGCGAGGTCATCAGCGCGGTGCGGCCCGATTCGGTCATGGTGATGATGGCCGTGATGCCTTTCAGGTGGTTGGCGGCATACATCGCCGACATAGCAATCGCTTCTTCTACGTTGTCAAACTGGACGTCCAGACGGTGTTTGGAGACGTTGAGGCTGGGGATTTTTTCGGCGCCCAGACACACGCGCGCCATCGCGGCCACGGTTTCCGACGGGTACTGACCGGCAGCGGTTTCCGCAGAGAGCATCACCGCATCGGTACCATCCAGCACGGCGTTGGCCACGTCCATGACTTCAGCACGAGTCGGCATCGGGTTGGTGATCATCGACTCCATCATCTGGGTGGCGGTAATGACGGAACGGTTCAGCTGACGGGCACGACGAATCAGCGCTTTCTGGATACCCACCAGCTCTGGATCGCCGATTTCGACGCCGAGGTCGCCGCGCGCAACCATGACCACATCGGAGGCGAGGATCACGTCGTCCATCGCATCCTGATCGCAGACCGCTTCCGCACGCTCAACTTTGGCGACGATTTTCGCATCGCAGCCGGCATCGCGCGCCAGGCGACGGGCGTAGTTCAGGTCTTCGCCGCAGCGCGGGAAAGAGACCGCCAGGTAGTCGACGCCGATTTTGGCGGCGGTGACGATATCAGCCTTGTCTTTGTCGGTCAGCGCTTCGGCAGACAGACCGCCGCCCAGCTTGTTGATCCCTTTGTTGTTAGACAACGGACCGCCGACGGTCACTTCAGTAAACACTTTCATTCCCTGAACTTCGAGGACTTTCAGCTGCACGCGACCATCGTCGAGCAGCAGGATATCGCCCGGCACGACATCCGCCGGCAGGCCTTTGTAGTCGATCCCGACTTTCTCTTTGTCGCCTTCACCTTTACCAAGGTTAGCGTCGAGCAGGAATTTATCGCCGACGTTGAGGAAAATTTTGCCTTCTTTGAAGGTCGATACGCGAATTTTTGGTCCCTGGAGGTCGCCGAGGATGGCCACGTGACGGCCCAGTTTTGCCGCAATCTCACGCACTTTGTCGGCACGGAGCTGATGATCTTCCGGGGTGCCGTGAGAGAAGTTCATACGCACTACGTTTGCGCCCGCGGCGATAACTTTTTCCAGGTTGTTATCGCGGTCAGTTGCTGGGCCTAAGGTAGTAACGATTTTGGTTCTGCGAAGCCTTCTGGACATGTAATACTCCGTTGACTGATACAACTTTGGTGTTGCGTGAACATGGATTCGGTAGCGCCAGCCTGCAACGTCGCACAGCCGGATCGTTATCGAAGGTGTAATGGGGTACTGCTTGTTATCAACTTTTATTGATTATCACTGGGTACGAACGGTTCTTTATCAAAACGCGATTCCTTCAGCGCTTCCTTGACCCTCTTCAAGTTATCTCTGAATTTTGCCCCTCGACGCAGCGTAAACCCCGTCGCCAATACGTCGATGACGGTCAGCTGGGCGAGACGGGAGACCATCGGCATATAGATGTCGGTATCTTCCGGCACATCGAGGGTGATGGCGAGCGTGGCTTCCCGGGCCAGGGGGGTACCGGCGGAGGTGAGGGCGATCACCATGGCATCGTTTTCACGGGCCAGCTGCGCCAGCTCCACAAGGCTCTTGGTTCTTCCGGTATGTGAGATAATCACCACCACATCATCGTCATCGCAATTCATACAGCTCATGCGTTGCAGGACAATGTCGTCGGAATAGATGACCGGCACGTTAAAGCGGAAAAATTTGTTCATCGCATCATGGGCGACCGCCGCCGAGGAACCGAGGCCGAAAAAGGCGATTTTTTTGGCCTGAGTCAGCAGATCCACCGCGCGATTCACCGCCGACATGTCGAGAGAATGGTGGACCTGATCTAAACTCGCCATGGCCGATTCGAATATTTTTCCCGTGTATGACTCAACGCTGTCGTCTTCATCAACATTCCGGTTAACATAGAGCGTGCCGTGCGCGAGGCTCTGGGCAAGGTGCAGTTTAAAATCAGGAAACCCGCGGGTTTCGAGACTGCGGCAGAAGCGATTGACGGTCGGTTCGCTCACCCCGGCCTCAAGGGCGAGGGCGGCGATGCTCGAATGAATGGCCTGCGCGGGGGTGGCGAGGATCACTTCCGCCACTTTGCGTTCAGATTTGCTAAGGTGTTCCAGTCGGGACTGGATTTTTTCCAGCATGTTCATTAGTAACAGGGCGCTCATCAATGGAAACGATTTCATTAATGGGTGAAATCATCGGGCGTTTTAGCAAGAATATACCCCTCCGCAAGCGCAAGCGGTGAGGAATGACGTGAAATAATGTTGTTTTTTTTCATTACATGATCAGAGTCGTATTTTACTGACCTGAAACAGGTACAAACAACGAACAATATCAGCCAGATGCCCAAATCATCGCCGAATGTTTTCACCCTGTGCGGTTTTACCGCCGCAAACGAAGGGGAAGGCTTTCGGGAAATACGTAAACACAGTACAGTGCAGTGTAAGAAAATTACAAATATAGCCTGGCAGAAGCACCAGACTATCAACTGAGGAGAATGACATGGCGGTAACGCAAACGGCCCAGGCATGCGACCTGGTCATTTTCGGCGCGAAGGGCGACCTGGCGCGACGTAAATTGTTGCCTTCCCTGTATCAGCTTGAAAAAGCGGGCCAGATCCACGCCGACACCCGCATCATTGGCGTCGGCCGTGCCGATTGGGATAAAGCGGCTTACACCAAAGTCGTGCGCGAAGCGCTGGAAACCTTCATGAAGGAAAAAATTGATGAGGGTTTGTGGGATTCCCTGAGCGGACGCCTGGAGTTCTGTAATCTTGACGTCAATGACACCAGCGGCTTCACGCGTCTGGGTGAGATGCTGGATCAACAGAACCGTGTCACCATCAACTATTTCGCCATGCCGCCGAGCACCTTTGGCGCGATCTGCAAAGGTCTGGGCGAAGCGAAGCTCAATGCCAAGCCTGCGCGCGTGGTGATGGAAAAACCGCTGGGTACCTCGCTGGAAACCTCGCGTGAAATCAACGACCAGGTCGGCGAGTTTTTTGAAGAGTGCCAGGTCTACCGTATCGACCACTACCTCGGTAAAGAGACGGTCCTCAACCTGCTGGCGCTGCGCTTTGCCAACTCTCTGTTCGTCAATAACTGGGACTGCCGCACTATCGACCATGTCGAAATCACCGTCGCGGAAGAGGTGGGTATTGAAGGGCGCTGGGGTTACTTCGACCAGGCCGGGCAGATGCGCGACATGATCCAGAACCACCTGCTGCAGATCCTCTGCATGATTGCCATGTCACCGCCGTCCGATCTCAGCGCCGACAGCATCCGTGATGAAAAGGTCAAGGTCCTGAAATCCCTGCGCCGCATTGATCGCTCCAACGTGCGTGAGAAAACCGTTCGCGGCCAGTACACCGCCGGCTTTGCCCAGGGCAAAAAAGTCCCGGGTTACCTGGAGGAAGAGGGCGCCAACAAAACCAGTAACACCGAAACCTTCGTGGCGATCCGCGTCGATATCGATAACTGGCGCTGGGCCGGCGTACCGTTCTATCTGCGCACCGGCAAACGTCTGCCGACCAAATGCTCTGAGGTAGTGGTTTACTTCAAAACCCCGGAACTGAACCTGTTTAAAGAGACCTGGCAGGAGCTGCCGCAGAACAAGCTGACCATTCGTCTGCAGCCGGACGAAGGGGTGGATATCCAGGTGCTGAACAAAGTGCCGGGCCTCGACCATAAGCATAATCTGCAGATCACCAAGCTGGATCTGAGCTACTCCGAGACCTTCAACCAGACGCACCTGGCCGATGCTTATGAGCGTCTGCTGCTGGAGACCATGCGCGGTATCCAGGCGCTGTTCGTGCGCCGTGATGAAGTGGAAGAGGCGTGGAAATGGGTGGATTCCATCACCGAAGCGTGGGCTGCCGACCGCGATGCGCCGAAACCGTATCAGGCAGGGACCTGGGGACCGGTTGCGTCGGTGGCGATGATCACCCGTGACGGCCGCTCATGGAACGAGTTCGAGTAAGCTCGCCGCCTAATCCGTCAGGGTTATTTTACCGGTAACATGATCTGACGCAGAAAGTCGCACGCTTTTTAATCTTTTAAGCCCCGTGAGGATTCACCCACGGGGCTTTTTTTATTACACTGCTTTCAGACATTTTGCCCCTGAGCGCTGGTGTTGGTGGCCTTTAGCACAAAAATACGTCATCACGCAGCGGCCGGACAGATACAAATTTGAGGAGCCTTTATGAATTCGACAATGTTACGGGTAACAAATCGCATTATCGAACGGTCGCGTGACACCCGCGCGGCTTACCTCGCAAGGATTAACCAGGCCAAAACCGACACCGTGCATCGTGCGCAACTGGCCTGCGGCAATCTGGCTCACGGTTTCGCGGCCTGTCAGGCTGACGACAAAGCCTCTCTGAAAAGCATGTTGCGCAACAATATCGCCATCATTACCTCCTACAACGATATGTTGTCCGCTCACCAGCCCTACGAACACTATCCGGACATCATCCGTAAAGCGCTGCATAGCGCCAATGCGGTCGGCCAGGTGGCCGGCGGCGTGCCGGCAATGTGCGACGGCGTAACCCAGGGGCAGGACGGGATGGAGCTCTCATTGCTGAGCCGCGAAGTGATCGCCATGTCCGCCGCTATCGGTCTGTCGCATAACATGTTCGACGGCGCGCTGTACCTCGGGGTGTGCGATAAAATTGTTCCTGGCCTGACCATGGCGGCACTCTCTTTCGGCCATCTGCCGTCGGTCTTTATTCCCTCCGGTCCAATGGCCAGCGGCCTGGCTAATAAAGAGAAGGTCCGCATTCGCCAGCTGTACGCGGAAGGTAAAGTTGACCGTATGGCGCTGCTGGAGTCCGAAGCTGCCTCGTACCACGCGCCGGGGACCTGTACTTTCTACGGGACGGCGAACACCAACCAGATGGTGGTCGAGTTTATGGGCATGCAGCTGCCGGGCTCCTCTTTTGTCCATCCGGATGCCCCGCTGCGGGACGCACTGACCGCCGCCGCCGCGCGCCAGGTCACCCGCATGACCGGCAATGGCAACGAGTGGATGCCGCTGGGGAAAATGTTCGACGAAAAAGTGGTGGTCAACGGCATCGTGGCGCTGCTGGCGACCGGTGGCTCCACCAACCATACCATGCACCTGGTGGCGATGGCCCGCGCGGCGGGGATCATCATTAACTGGGACGATTTCTCCGACCTGTCAGACGTGGTGCCGCTGCTGGCGCGCCTCTATCCCAACGGCCCGGCGGATATCAACCACTTCCAGGCGGCGGGCGGCGTTCCGGTACTGGTGCGCGAGCTGCTGAAAGGCGGCCTGCTGCATGAGGATGTTCACACCGTCGCTGGCTTTGGTCTGTCGCGTTATACCCTGGAGCCGTGGCTCAACAACGGCGAGCTGGACTGGCGTGAAGGGGCGACAGCGCCGCTTGACGATCAGGTCATCGCGACCTTCGAGAAACCGTTCTCCCGTCACGGCGGCACCAAGGTGCTGAGCGGCAACCTGGGGCGCGCGGTAATGAAAACCTCGGCTGTCCCGGTGGAGAATCAGGTGATCGAAGCGCCGGCGGTGGTGTTCGAGAGCCAACACGACGTATTGCCGGCCTTTGAAGCGGGCCTGCTGGATAAAGATTGTGTGGTGGTGGTCCGTCATCAGGGGCCAAAAGCGAATGGGATGCCAGAATTACATAAACTTATGCCGCCACTTGGTGTATTATTGGACCGCCGTTTCAAAATAGCGCTGGTGACCGATGGCCGACTCTCTGGCGCCTCCGGTAAAGTCCCGTCAGCAATCCATGTCACGCCTGAAGCCTATGATGGTGGGTTGCTGGCGAAGGTGCGCGATGGCGATGTGATTCGCGTGAACGGGCAGACGGGAGAACTGACGCTGCTGGTGGACGATGCCGAACTGGCGGCGCGTCAGCCGCATATCCCTGACCTCAGCGCGTCGCGCGTGGGAACCGGTCGGGAGATGTTTGGGGCGCTGCGTGAGAAGCTCTCTGGCGCGGAGCAGGGCGCAACCTGCATCACTTTTTAAGACGATTTTATTTCTAGATCTGGCGAGAGAAAATCCTGATGAAAAACTGGAAAACAACAGCAGAAGCAATCCTCACCTCCGGTCCGGTTGTCCCGGTTATCGTGGTGAAAAAGCTGGAGCATGCGGTACCGATGGCGAAAGCGCTGGTCGCGGGCGGCGTGCGCGTGCTGGAAGTCACCCTGCGCACCGAGTGCGCCCTGGAAGCGATCCGCGCGATTGCTAAAGAAGTGCCGGACGCGATTGTCGGCGCGGGCACGGTCACCAACGTCGAGCAACTGAAAGCGGTAACGGAAGCTGGCGCGCAGTTCGCTATCAGCCCGGGACTGACCGAATCCCTGCTGAAAGCGGCGACCGAAGACGGCACCATTCCGCTGATCCCGGGGATCAGCACGGTTTCCGAGCTGATGCTGGGTATGCAGTATGGTCTGAAAGAGTTTAAATTCTTCCCGGCGGAAGCCAACGGCGGCGTGAAAGCCCTGCAGGCGATTGCTGGTCCGTTCGGCCACATTCGTTTCTGCCCTACCGGCGGTATTTCTCCGGCCAACTACCGTGACTACCTGGCGCTGAATAGCGTGCTGTGCATCGGCGGTTCCTGGCTGGTGCCAGCCGACGCGCTGGAGGCCGGCGACTACGATCGCATCACCACCCTGGCGCGTGAAGCGGTGGAAGGCGCGAAGTAAACCGCGCCTCAGGGTCGACAACCCGGTCAGCGGCAACGCGACCGGGTTTTTTTGTCTTTAGCCTTCGACGATGACCGCAGCGGCGGCGGTTTTAGCCCGCGCTACGGCCTCTTCAACCGAATCGGCAACGGCGAGGGTCACCCCCAGGCGGCGGGTACCGTCAATCTCGGGCTTGCCGAACAGTCGCAGCTGCAGGCCAGCCCCGACGGCCGATTGCAGCTGGCCAAAGCTGACGTTCTGACTGGTCAGCTGCGGAAGGATCACTGCGGAAGCGGCCGGACCATACTGGCGGATAGCGCCGACGGGCAGTCCAAGAAAGGCACGAACGTGCAGGGCGAATTCCGAGAGATCCTGCGAGATCAGCGTTACCATGCCGGTGTCGTGTGGGCGCGGGGAAACTTCGCTGAAGATCACCTCGTCGCCGCATACGAACAGTTCCACGCCAAACAGGCCATGACCCCCCAGCGCCAGCACTACCTTGCGGGCGATGGCCTGGGCACGTTCGAGGGCCAGGTCGCTCATCTGCTGCGGTTGCCAGGACTCACGGTAATCGCCGTCTTCCTGGCGATGGCCAACCGGGGCGCAGAAATGCACGCCGTCGACGGCGCTGACGGTGAGCAGGGTGATTTCGAAATCGAAATTCACCACCCCCTCGACGATCACCCGCCCGGCGCCGGCGCGGCCGCCCTGCTGCGCATAGCGCCAGGCTTCGCTGAGCTGGTCAGCCGAGCGGATAAAGCTCTGACCTTTGCCGGAGGAGCTCATCACTGGTTTGACGATGCACGGCAAACCGATGTCGGTGACCGCCGCGCGGAAGCCTTCTTCGCTGTCGGCAAAGCGATAGCTGGAGGTGGGGAGCTGCAGCTCTTCTGCCGCCAGGCGGCGAATGCCTTCGCGGTTCATGGTGAGCTTAGCCGCCCGCGCCGTGGGGACTACTTTCTGCCCGGCCTGTTCCAGTTCAACCAAGGTATCGGTAGCAATAGCTTCGATCTCCGGCACGATGTAATCGGGTTTTTCCTGTTCAATCAGAGCGCGCAGGCTCTCGTCGTGCAGCATATTGATGACATGGGCGCGGTGGGCGACCTGCATCGCCGGGGCATCGGGGTAGCGGTCGACGGCGATAGTTTCAATGCCCAGACGCTGACATTCAATAGCGACTTCTTTGCCCAGCTCGCCGGAACCTAACAGCATTACTTTGGTGGCTGCCGGGCGCAGCGCGGTGCCTAATACAGTCATAACTCTCTTCCGCAGTAAAAAAAGATGCTGCCGATTATAAACGAAAACGTTTGCGTCTGTCTTTACGCGCGTGAGTTGAGTCCGGAGAGGAAATTTGTTACACTGTATAAAAATACAGTATTGAGAGGCTGCAGCATGGCGGTTGAAATTAAATATGTTGTGATCCGCGAAGGTGAGGAAAAAATGTCTTTTGCCAGCAAAAAAGAGGCCGACGCTTACGACAAAATGCTCGATCTGGCAGAGGTGCTGAATGACTGGCTGGTGGCATCGCCGCTGGAGATGGATGACGCCCAGCGTGACACCATGGCGATGTGGCTGGCAGAGCGAAAAGAGGCGCTGCAGCATATCCTGCGCGTCGGCCGATTGCCGGAGCAGGATGCGTCCGCGCACGACTCACCCGCGCCGTCGGCGGCAGAAGAGGCTTCTCCAGCGGAAGACGCCGCGGCGCCAGCGACCAAAGCGCGTAAGGCGAAAGTGGCCTGACTGGCGGCAGCCAGCTATGGCCTGGCTGGGCAGGGATTTGTCTGCCGCGCCCACCTTTGCGCATCTTTAGCCAGATCTAACATTTCCTGACATCGCGTCGTTTAGGCTGATAGCAGTGTTTTATCACCTGAGAGGAAAACCATGGCTAACTGGCTTAATCAACTGCAGTCGCTGCTCGGGCAGCAGGGCGCGTCATCGACAGGCGAGTCGTCAAAAGGGAGCGCACTGCTGCCCGGCGCGATTGGCGGGCTGGCCGGGTTGCTGGTGGCCAGTAAATCCTCACGCAAACTGCTGGCGAAGTACGGCACCAGCGCGCTGCTGGCTGGCGGTGGGGCGGTGGCGGGTACGGTGTTATGGAACAAGTATCAGCAGAAGATGCGCGCTCAAAACGCGCCTGTCCCGGGGGCGAACACGCCGGCTGCCGTGCCGGCGGACGTTGATCCGCGCAGCGTGCGACTGATCACCGCGCTGGTTTTTGCCGCCAGGAGCGATGGTCATATAGATGACCACGAACGGGCTAATATTGAAGCCCAGCTGCGGGCGGCCAATATCGACGTTCAGGCCCGGGTGCTGATCGACCAGGCGCTGGCCCAACCGCTGGATCCTCAGCGTCTGGCGGAGGGCATCGTTGATCCGCAGGAGGCACTGGAGATCTACTACGTCAGCTGCGCGGTCATTGATATCGACCACTTTATGGAACGCAGTTATCTGAACGCGCTGGGAGACGCTTTGTCACTGCCAAAGGATGTCCGGGCCGATATAGAACAGGATATCCAGTCACAAAAACAAGCGCTAAGCGTCTAAATTATCACGTTTCGCTTGCATCGCCCGCGTCTTTTGCCACCCTTATAGACACGTCATCATTCAGGCGCCGCCGTGTGACCTGAATGCTCTTGTGTCACGATAAAGCAGCAGAAGAACAACATGCCACCTAAAGCCAAACGGATCCCTCACGCCATGACCTTGCATGGCGATACACGCATCGATAACTATTACTGGCTGCGCGACGATGAGCGCGCGCGACCTGACGTGCTGGAGTACCTGCACGCGGAGAACGCCTATGGCAAGCGGGTGATGGATTCGCAGCTCAGCCTGCAGGAACGTCTGCTGAAAGAAATTATCGACCGCATTCCGCAACGGGAAGTCTCTGCCCCTTACAGTAAAAATGGTTTTCGCTACCGTCAGGTTTACGAGCCGGGCTGTGAATACGCCATCTATCAGCGCCAGTCGGTGCTCAAAGAGGAGTGGGACGAGTGGGAGATCCTGCTCGACGGCAACCAGCGGGCGGCGAAGAGTGAGTTCTACACCCTTGGCGGACTGGGCGTCGCGCCGAATAACCAATTGATGGCGGTGGCGGAGGATTATCTTTCCCGCCGCCAGTATGGCCTGCGCTTCTGCAACCTTAGCAGCGGTGAATGGTACCCGGAGATCCTGGAAAATGTTACCTCCGGGTTTGCCTGGAGCAATGATTCCCGCTTTGTGTGGTACGTGCGTAAACATCCCACCACACTGCTGCCTTATCAGGTCTGGCGCCACACGGTGGGTACCGCGGCGCAGAGTGATGTGCTGGTCTATGAAGAAAAAGATGAGACCTTCTACGTCAGCGTACATAAGACCACTTCCCAGCAGTTCGTGGTGATTTATCTCTCCAGCGCCACCACCAGTGAAGCATTACTGCTCAACGCCGAACTCCCTGACGCCGAGCCGGTCTGCTTCCTGCCGCGGCGGAAAGATCACGAATACAGCCTCGATCACTATCAGCACGCGTTCTATCTGCGATCCAACCGCGAGGGGAAGAATTTTGGCCTCTACCGTACTGTGCTGCGCGATGAAGATCAGTGGACCACGCTGATCCCGCCGCGTCACGACGTGATGCTCGAAGGATTTACCCTGTTTACTGACTGGCTGGTCGTCGAGGAGCGCCAGCGCGGCCTGACCAGCCTGCGGCAAATTAACCGCAAGACCCGGGAGGTGGTAGGGATCGCCTTTGACGATCCGGCCTATGTCACCTGGCTTGCCTATAATCCGGAACCTGAAACGTCGCGCCTGCGCTACGGGTATTCCTCCATGACTACGCCAGACACCCTGTTTGAACTGGACATGGATACCGGCGAGCGGCGGGTTATCAAGCAGCAGGAGGTGAAGGGGTTGGACACGAGCTGCTACCAGAGCGAACACCTGTGGGTGACCGCCCGCGATGGCGTCGAGGTTCCGGTATCGCTGGTCTACCATCGCGACCATTTCCGCAAAGGGAGCAATCCGCTGCTGGTCTATGGCTACGGCTCGTATGGCGAGAGTATCGATGCCGATTTCAGCGCCAGCCGGCTGAGCCTGCTCAACCGCGGCTTTGTCTACGCCATCGCCCATGTCCGCGGCGGGGGCGAGCTGGGGCAGCAGTGGTATGAGGACGGCAAATTTCTGTGTAAGAAAAATACCTTCAACGACTATCTGGACGTCTGTGACGCGCTGCTGGCCCAGGGGTACGGCGATCCGCAGCTCTGCTATGGCATGGGGGGCAGCGCCGGCGGGATGCTGATGGGCGTGGCCGTTAACGAACGTCCTGAGCTGTTTCATGGCGTGATAGCCCAGGTGCCGTTCGTCGATGTGGTGACCACCATGTTGGACGAATCTATTCCACTGACCACCGGGGAATTTGAAGAGTGGGGGAATCCACAGGATGAAACCTATTACCACTACATGAAAAGCTACAGCCCCTACGACGGCGTCCGGGCGCAGGCTTATCCGCATATGCTGGTCACCACCGGACTGCACGATTCCCAGGTGCAATACTGGGAGCCGGCGAAATGGGTGGCCAAACTGCGGGAACTGAAAACCGACGATAACCTGCTGCTGCTCTGTACCGATATGGATTCCGGCCATGGCGGCAAATCCGGGCGCTTTAAAAGCTATGAAGGGGTGGCCCTGGAGTATGCCTTTTTCATTGCCCTGGCGCAGGGGACACTGCCGGGAAAAGCGGCTGTGTGACGATTATTCCCCGAGGTAGTGTTTGAGGGTCAGACGCAGTTCGGGGCTCATCCGGTCGAGATTGTTGAATAACCAGCGCAGGTAGCCGGGGTCGTTTTCAGCAATTTCGGCCACCGCTTTACCCCGGTATTTGCCGAAGGTAAAGGTGGTGAGCAGCGCCGGGCGGCCGGTGATATCGGCCATTTCGTCAGGCGTCCAGCCGGAAACGTTGATGATATCCAGCAGCAGCGCGGCGGTGATATAGCAGTCATACAGCGCGCGGTGGTGATGCAGCCCCGGCGGGGTCGCCACATTCAGCTTACGTGATTTATATAACCCCATATTGCTGTATTTGATCCCCGGCCACAGGCGGCGGGCCAGCTTCATGGTACAAATCCACTCGCCGCTCATCTCCGGTAACACCCGGCGGTCAAAGCTGGCGTTGTGCGCGACATACCAGGGGCTGCCAAGATAATACGGAATAATCTCTTCAATCCACGGCTTATCGGCGACCATCTCTTCCGTTATACGGTGGATAGCCATCGCCTGCGGCGTGATGGGCCGATCAGGACGCACCAGATGGCTCATCGGGTTAGTGATTCGCCCGTCGACAATATCGACCGAGGCGATTTCGACGATGCCCCCCTGCAGGCCGCAGGTTTCGGTATCAATGACGCGCAGCATGGCTCGCTCCAGAGCAAAACAACAAGCGTAAAGGAATTGGGTGGTCTTGCCAACCGATGGGGAGCAGGCGGGCGCGCATTATTTCTGCTTCGGCTCCCAGGGCAGTCGGGAAAGCGAGACAGAGGCCAGCCGATGGGCGATCAGTCGTTCGCGGAACCAGTCGCGCAGATGGGCGGGCTGCTCACGCTCGACCAAATCAGCGACCACCGGCATGTTATATCGCTCCTTAAAGGCGACGCCGGCGGCGGCGAGATCGACGTTGACCTTATCCATCTCAGCTTGCGAAATTTTGGCCAGATTTCTTTCCATTATTAACTCCAGTGTGCTGGTAAACCCGGTCGAGGCGCTGACGCTTAGCTCGACTCTGCCATTATACAGGGTTATTCTCTGTCCTACAGACATAACAAAAGGGAATGACGAATATGCGACTCCTCGCTGGACGCGCGTTGCGCCTCTCCGTTGCGTTTGCCGGTATATTAACCGCGGCAGGCGCCTTCGCCCATGCTCACCTGCAACAGCAGATCCCCGCCGCGGGTGCCCAACTGACCGCGCCCCCTCAGACGCTGACGCTCAGTTTCTCCGAAGGGATCGAACCGGCCTTCAGCGGCGTGACCGTCACCGGTCCGCAGCAGCACGCGGTAGCCGCCGGTAAACTGACCCGCAGCGCTGACAACCCCGCTCAGGTCACCTTACCCCTGGCGGAAACGTTGTCTCCGGGGGAGTACACCGTAGCATGGCATGTGGTCTCGGTTGACGGCCATAAAACCAAAGGGCAATACACTTTTAGCGTGAAGTGATCGATGTTGACCGGGCTCTATATCACGCTGCGTTTTGGGCACTTTATCACCCTGACGTTGGCTTTTGGCTGCGTGCTGTATGGCGCCTGGTGGGCGCCGGTACCGCTGAGGCGCGTGCTGATGCACCGCTTTTATCCGCTATTACGCCCCCTGATGTTGATTGGCGCGCTCTCAACCGTGGCGCTGTATCTGCTGCAGGGGGGGATAATGGGCGACGGCTGGGCGGATGTCTGGCAGCCCGCCGTTTGGCAGGCGGTAGCGGGTACCCGCTTCGGCGGGGTGTGGATCTGGCAGATCCTGCTGGCGTTGACTGCTCTCGCCGTGGTGTGGATCCGCCCCCATCACGGCGCCAGGCAACTGATGGCCCTGCTGGCGGCCCAGCTGCTGCTTTCCGCCGGGGTTGGGCATGCTGCTATGCACGATGGCTTACTCGGCGCCCTGCAGCGGACTAATCATGCCGTCCACCTCTTCTGCGTCGCCAGCTGGTTCGGCGGCCTGTTGCCCTTCATCTACTGCCTGCGTCTGGCGCAGGGGCGCTGGCGTCAGGCTGCGGTCTATACCATGGCGCGCTTTTCGCGTTATGGACATCTGGCGGTGGCCGGCACCCTTGCCAGCGGCGTGGTCAATGCGCTGTTGATCCAGGGGGCGGTGATCGGAACCTCGCCCTGGGGACGCATGCTGTTGATCAAATGTGCGCTGGTCGCCGGGATGGTGGTAATTGCCTTAGTGAACAGGTATGTTCTGGTACCGCGCATGTCGGCAAGCGGTTCGCGGGCGGAAAGCCTGATCCTGCGAACCACGCAGGCTGAGATAGGGCTGGGCGCGCTGGCGCTGCTGGCCGTCAGTCTGTTTGCCACCTGGGAACCTTATTGAATTAACTGGCAAAATCATGAAAAAAATTGTTCTGACCATGTTGTTACTGGCAAGCTCCGGGGCTGCTCTGGCGGCGCCGCAAATTATCACCGTGAGCCGCTTTGAAGTGGGGAAGGAGAGTTGGGCGTTCAACCGTGAAGAGGTGATGTTGACCTGCCGTCCGGGTAACGCGCTTTACGCCATCAACCCGAGTACGCTGGTCCAGTATCCGCTCAATGACGTCGCGGAACAGCAGGTTAAAGCCGGCAAGACGACCGCGCAGCCGATCTCGGTGATCCAGATCGACGATCCGCAGCACCCGGGACAAAAAATGAGCCTTGCGCCATTTATCGAGCGAGCGCAGAAGCTCTGCTAGCGTTCCGCGTTATCTTACTGTAATAGCATAAAAAAAACCGCCCTTGCCGGATAACGGCAGTGGCGGTTTTTTACTGGCTGACAGCCGTTTCCCAGGAATTATACGACCACATTGGCCACGGACTGGAAAAGCTGACGCGTTAAACTATTCTTATAGTGCAAGGCGACTTAGCCTGCATTAATGCCAACTTTTAGCGCACGGCTCTCTCCCAAGAGCCATTTCCCTGGACCGAATACAGGAATCGTATTCGGTCTCTTTTTATCGGTAACCTTCTGCTTTCGCAATAGCCAGCGACATCATGTCAGTCAAACCCCAGGCTGGCCTCTGGATGTCCCGTTATAGCACACCGTTTTTAGCATACACAATCCATTTACACACAAATCGCATCCTGAGGAAGGGGGGCGTCGGGAAGGAGAGATCTGAAGCTGGGGTGGAAAGAGAAAAGAAAAAACCTGCACCTAACCAGGCCCGGCGTGCAGGTTAACTGGCGGGCCAACATCGGAAGCCTGCTAGTATACACATTTGTATGACAAATAAAATAAGCAAAGTCTAATAGGTTTGGCAATTCATGCGATTAGCTATCAATGAACGACCGTATCGCTAAAAATAATAAGCGAATGCGCCGCTATTTACAGCGGCTAAAATTATTCAGGGACGCTAAAGGTGGGATATATTTTACTTTCGAGATAGCAGAGCAAAAGCCAAATTTCATCGCTAAAAATAAACCATACGCAGCCCAGCAGAATGACCGCAAGAAGAATCAGCAGGAAAATTTCGGTTTTACTCATCATGCCAACCACTATCCAATGGCGCCAGGGGCCATGATAGTAGCGAAATAACGACCGAATAAGCAAACGCCGCGTGTCAGCGCGGCGCTATCCGCAGCGAAATTTACGCACCATGGCGCGGTTGCGTCAGGATGTCCACCTGCTCAGCCAGCTGATCCAGCAGCTGGAACCGACGCCGGTATTCGGCCCGTTTTTTGCTGGCGATACTCTCCAGTGATTTTCGTTCCAGACGCTGCGGCAGCCGCCAGCGCCATGCGCTTTCCGGCTTACCATCGATGGACTGCCAGAACTCGTCGTAGCTGGCGTGGAAATGGCGGCCCTTGCTCAGACGATAGCGCAGGGCACGGAACACATGGCCGTTATCGCTGACGCCATAAATCGACTCGATAGCGCTGCGAGCGGCCAGTAGCCAAATGAACTCCAGCAGCAGGCGCTTCGGGAACAGGCCGAAGCAGGCGCGAGTGGCCTGCTTAATCACCTCATGGGAAACGTGGCGCCGTGGCCCCTGCAGGCCGCCGATGACCAGTTGCCAGGCTTCACCGTCCCAGGTCACGCTAAAGGTTGCGCTGGCCAACAGGGTGTGATCGCCGTCGCGTAGCCATAATGTGGTTTCGCCCTCGCGCTCAGCCTTCCCGGCTGAGGAGGCGGAGAGAGTGAACGGGCTGTCGTCTTTTCCGTTCAGCGTCAGCAGCGGGACCTCGCTCACCGCGGTCATGGCATGCGCCAGCAGCGACCCTTGCAGGGTATCGATGTAGCGATAATGACTTATCACCGCCATCGCCCTCTGCCAGGCGTTAAGATCGCGCGTCAGGTACTGACGGTGCACTTTCCCCGGCAAGGTCGCCTGCGCGGTCAGAAGCTGATTAAAATCGTCACGGGCGCTAAGCGACTCAAGCATTGCTTTGGTGGGGCTATAAAATAACGCCGTACGCAGCAGAAATTTAAGGCGAAAATTTTTCTGCCGCCAGATAGGTGCAGGTATTAGTCTGCCCATCACCAGATCGGCAATAAGATGCGAGCGCGGCGCAAGCACGCTGGTTGAATGCAGGCTATTGTCTGTCACGATAAACACCTCGTTGTTATTTCCTCCTATTTTAAAGCGAGCTTCTGATAAGCTTAATCCTCTGGCCGACTATATTTCCCGTTTGTTTAAAATCGATTGAGGTGTAAATAAAAATCACGGGGATTCGGCGCAATTACCTATAATTACAGCAGAGAGGTAATTATATGTATCAACGTATTAATGGTAGCGACTGGCGTAATATCTGGCTGATGGGCGATCTGCATGGTTGCTTTGCGCTACTGATGGGCCGCCTGCGTCAGCTGCGCTTTGATCCCTGGGCCGATCTGCTCATTTCCGTGGGCGATCTGATCGATCGCGGACCGCAGAGCGCTGACTGCCTCGGCCTGCTGCGCTGCCGCTGGTTCAGGGCCGTTCGGGGGAATCATGAACAGATGGCGCTGGAGGCGCTGGAGAGCGGGGATATGGCACTCTGGCAGATGAATGGCGGCGACTGGTATGGCCGGGGCACCGCGCAGCAGCGGGCCGAAGCCGACCGGCTGTTAGCGCGTTGTCAGCGGCTACCGTTGATTATTGAAGTTGGGTGTGCAGATGCCCGGCATGTGATCGCCCATGCCGATTATCCGGCGCCAGTCTATCGCTGGCAGCAGCCGGTGGATCCCCAGCGGGTGTTATGGAGCCGTCATCGCCTGAGCGAACATCTGGCGGGACGTCATGGCGCCATCGCCGGAGCAGACCATTTCTGGTTTGGCCATACGCCGCTTCGCACGCCTTATGAACGCGATAATCAACACTATATTGATACGGGCGCCGTGTTTGGCGGAACGCTGACGCTGGTGGCGCTACAATCGGCAGGTTAAAAATCGCTGTATTCGCTGGCGGGTTGCCAGAAGCCATCAATAAAATCTTCTATCGGATAGCAGCCGCCGTGGCGGATCCGCTGATCCTCCATCGCCACTAAGCACTGCGTTTCCTCGCGGTAGACGTCAACCACAATGTCCTCGCAGCCGCCATCCAGATAGCAAATAAACAACACCAAGGCAAACATCCTGGCCTCATGCTCGGGTTCACATACTCTTTAGTGTAGGGGATGACGGCGGGACGGGGAAATAAATAACCCGTCTCAGGCGACGGGTTCATTTGAGTCAGGCAAGGCGCATGACCCAGGCATCAGACTGGCGGTCGTAATGTTTACGGTAGAGCACGGAATGTTCGCCATTGAGAATAGCGGGCACGCTGGTATCGGCATCCCAGGCGTCAAGCTGCATACATAAATCTGGATCGGATTTGCAGGGAATACTTAACGTTCGCTCTCCCTGATGTTCACCGTGCAGTTCGGCATCGTCTATCTCAAACGCGCCGATGCGGACATTGGTTTTACTCATCGCTTCACCCCATTTTTCAGCTGAGTTGTGGTACGACCAGTTGAGGCCGTCATTTTTCAGCGTAGTCAATGGGGTGAAAACCGCCAGTCAAAAAGTGCGCATTTTTTGCGCGGCGTCACACCTTGCCGGCAAAAAGTTTCCCATCGCGCACCAGTTCGCGCGGGTAGCTATTCTTCAGACGGGAGCCGACGCGCTTGGCCAGACCCAGCGGGACACCCTGGAAGGTCACGATGGCCTCATCCTGCTGCGGCGCGGTCTGCGGATAGACGTCGCGTCCGCGATACCATTCCTCCGCTTCCTCCTGGGTCAGCTCGAAGGCGCGCTGCGGCGCGGCAAAGGCGATAACCGCCTCATGCTGCCAGCGGTACCCCTTATTGTGCACCTCTGCCAGGCGTACGCCGATGCGTGAAAAACGCACCTGACCAAACAGGGGCTCCATAGCCTGCGGGAACAGCCACAGCTCTTTATCCCGCTGCCACAGCGTATGACCTGCGTCCCACACCAGGCCAACAGCGCTGGCGGCGGCAGTTACCGCGGCGGCCTCCCGGCTCTTCAGCGGCGTAAACGGGAATTTGCCGACCTTATAGCCTGGCGCCGGGAGCGGATCGATCGCCGCGGTCTTGCGCAGGCGAGCGACAAAGAAGCCTTCGCAATCGTAGATCTGCGGGAATACGTGCAAAAATCCTTCTGCGGTTAAGGCATCGGCCGCGCCGGAAAACAGATCTCCCAGCGGCAGGATCTCCACCGCCTGCGGATAACGGGACAGTAACCACTGAACAACCGACTGGTTTTCCTCGCGATTCAGGGTACAGGTCGAATACACCAACGTCCCGCCAGGGCGCAGGGCATGAAAGGCGCTGTCGATAAGTTCGCGTTGGGTGGCGGCAATGTCGAGGTTGCTCTCCGGCGACCAGTTTTTCAGTGCGTCAGCATCTTTACGCACTACGCCTTCGCCCGAACAGGGGGCATCAAGCAGGATGGCATCGAAAGCTTCGGGTAGCGCCGCGCCGAAAACCCGGCCGTCGAAGTGAGTCAGGGCGACGTTACTGATGCCGCAGCGGCTAATGTTGGCATGCAGCACCTTCACCCGGCTGGCGGAGAACTCATTGGCCAGAATGCCGCCCGCGTTACCCATTCGGGCGGCAATCTGGGTGGTCTTAGACCCCGGCGCGGCGGCAACATCCATCACCCGTTCAGGCTGCGGGTTATCGGCGAACAGAGCGGCGACCGGCAGCATCGAGCTTGCCTCCTGAATATAGAACAGCCCGCTGAGATGTTCGGCGGTGCTGCCCAGCGGCAGGGCATCGTCGCCGTCCCGCTCGATCCAGAATCCCTCTTCACACCAGGGGACCGGCGTCAGCTGCCAGCCATACGGGGCGACCAGAGACAGAAAATCGGCCACACTGATTTTCAGCGTGTTGACGCGAATACTGCGGCGTAGCGGGCGCTGGCAGGCGGCGATAAAGTCGTCGAAAGAGAGATGCGCGGGCATTGCCGCACGCATTTGAGCGAGAAACGCTTCAGGGAAATAGACAGTATTTTCGGCCACAGGCAGCGCACCACAGAAAAAAAGGGTGCGCAGTTTAGCACAAACGCCCCGGTGCAGGACACCGGGGCGTGCGGTGAGTCATCTTCCCGCCCCCGGCGTTGGCCGGTGCGGGAGAAGGCGTTGTGAGGGTTACTGCGGCAGGGCGGTGCCCCATTCCCGCCACTCTTTCGGCTCGCTCTCCTGCAGCAGGAAGTGCTTGCCATCCTGGGCCTTCGGCGCCAGCGGTGTCCCCGGTGGCGTGGCAAAGGCGATCCCGCCGCGGATAAACTGGTTGAAGGTCCCGGTTTTCACCACGCCGCCAATCAGGCCGAAGTCGAGGCTGTAACCCGAGGCCAGCCAGAACACCGAGTTATTGCGTACCAGATACTGGTAGCGCTTGCTGATACGCAGTTTCACCATCACCCGATCGGACATTGACCCCAGCGACAGGCCAGTGACCGTCCCCACCTCAAGGCCGCGGAACAGGACCGGCGTACCGATGCCAAGCGACCCCGCCTCCGGCGCTTCCACCACGATGTTCAGGCCGTCGATATAACGTGAGTCGCTGATCGTCGTATCCTGGATCTCAAAGTCGCGGCGCGCCGGCCCGCGTCCCGGCTCAACGTTAATATAGGACTGGAACAGGGTGTCGAGATGCTCGACGCCCGCGGCGGAGATTTGCGGGGTGATCACCGAGAAGCGGGTCCCGGCCCGGGCGAAGGTACCGACGTATTCCGGGTAGAGCACCGCTTTCGCCTGCACTTCGTTTTTGGCGGTGATCAGCTCCAGGGACTGGATCTGACCGATATCGATGCCGAGATAACGAATCGGCATCCCGGCCGCCATCTTCCCGGCGTCAAACGCGTGCAGGGTGATCTGGCCGCCCACGGCGCGCGCCGCCGTTTCCGAAGCGTAAAGGATACGTTTGTTATTCAGCCGCGCGTTGGCGCTGCTGCCATTGAGGTTATCGAAACTGATCGCCCCTTTAATGGCGCGCGCCAGCGGCGAGGCCTGAACGGTGAGTCCGTTGCCGTCAAGTTTGACCTTCGCCCCCCCTTCGGCCCAGAAGACGCTGTTGTTGCTCAGCAGGTAGCGGTACTCCGGCTTGATATGCAAATCGATATCGAAAGCGTCTTTGCGCGGTTTGACGGCGATGATCTCGCCGACGGCGAATTTACGATACAGCACCACCGAGCCGGCCTGAACGTCAGGCAGGGTCTCGGCTGAGAGGCTTAAGGTCGTGGTCGGCACTTCGCTCAGGCTGTTTTCCTGGGCCTTTTCGAGGTTGGCGTACAGCGGGTAGCTGCTCTGCATTTCGCCTTTTTCTCCCGGAATGACCCGGATCCCGCCATTAACCCATTCGCTGGCGCTGGCCCCCAGCACCTGCACGCCATCGAGTCCGACTTTGACATCCAGACGGCTGTTAACCACAAACTTACTGTCACCGCGAATGAGATCGCGGTATTCGGGGGCAATCGCGACCTGGAAGGTCACTCCTTTGGCGGTCAGTTTGCGCTCCAGCACCTGGCCGACTTTTACTCCGTGCAGCACCAGCGGTTGGCCGCCGTCAATCCCGTAGCTTTCCGGCGCCGAGAGCGTGACGGTGGCGACGTTGGGCTCCTCCAGCAGCGCTTTATCTGCTGGCATGACGGAGAAGTGGTTGCGCGGCTCGCCTTCACCGGGTACCAGTTCAAAAGTATTGCCGGTGAGCAGGGCGCTGACGCTGGGGTTATCGAGGGAAATTTTCGGCTTCTTCATCTGAATCAGCGTCTTCTCACGCAGCAGCGTCACCACGCTCGGGTCGACGGTCATCTCGCCGGTCACTTTGCCGCCGGGGTTAAGATTCAGCTTACTTAACTGACCCACTTCCAGCCCCTGATACATCAGCGGCGTCGAGCCTGCTTTCAGCCCATCGCCGTCGGGCAGGTCGAGGGTGACCAGCACACCGCGCTGGCTATGCGCCAGATCTTCGTACAGATGATAGTCATCGTTTTGCGCCGCAACCTGCGAATCGGCAGGTGAATCGAAGGCGATAGCGCCGTTCACCAGCGCAGAAAGGTTCTCCAGCTGCACTTTTGCCCCACTCAGGCCGACGTCGGCTTTGATCCCGGAGACGTTCCAGAATCGGCTGCCTTTTTTCACCAGGTTGGTAAACCGGCGCTCGATCAGGACATCGATGGTGACCCCCTGATTATTGGCATTCAGGGTGAAATCATACACGCGCCCGACCGGGATCTTGCGGAAATAGACCAGCGAGCCGCTGTTCAGGGAGCCAAGGTCCGGCGCCTGCAGGTGGATCATCAGCTCGCCGTTGTTGATGCGGTATTTCGGCTGAGTGTCGAGGGCCACGAAGTGATCTTCGGGCTCACCTTTGCCAGGCATCATGCCAATGTAGTTCCCGCCCACCAGCGCATCCAGCCCGGAGACCCCCGCCAGAGAGGCTTTTGGGGTGACCAGCCAGAACTGGGTCTCTTTGCGCAGCGCATCTTTCATATCGCGTTTGATGCTGGCGGAAACCTCAATCTTACTCAGATCTTTACTGAGGCTAATATCCTGGACGGTGCCGACCTCGACCCCCTGATAACGGATAGGCGTCCGCCCCGGCACAATGCCGTTAGCGGACTGGAAATCGATGGTAATCGTCGATCCGCGGTCGTCAAAGCTGGTCCAGATGAGCCAGGCGGCAATCAGCAGCGCGATGACCGGCAACAGCCAGAATGGCGAAATACGGCGTTTAGTTTTTATTCTGGCTTCAGTCTGCGAAGCGGGCGATTCCTGACTCATGTGCGTCCCAAAGTAAGCGGCTGTCCAGCCATTCAACTGCAAGAATAGTTAAAATTACCGCACCGCCGAAGTAAACCGCCGCCGGCCCCATGGTGAAAGCGAGGAGCTGATCGCGATTGATTAGCGACATGGTGAGTGAAATAACAAACAGATCCAACATCGACCAGCGGCCAATCCAGGTTATCAGCCGCAGCAGCAGGATGCGGGTGCGCAAGCCTTGCTCGCACTTGAATTGTATGCTGACCAATAGGGTAAATAACACTATAACTTTGGTGAATGGCACCAAAATACTGGCGATAAATACCACTCCGGCGATGGCGATATTGCTGCTGGCAAGGGAGATGATCCCGGAAAGGATCGTATCGTCCTGGCGCGCACCGTTAACATAGATGATCGAGATCGGCAGCAGGTTGGCTGGTAAGAGAAATATCAGCGAGGCAATCAGCGCCGCCCAGCTGCGCTGCAGGCTCTGCGGCCGGCGATGATGCAGCGGGGAGTGGCAGCGTCGGCAGCGGCCACGCGCGTCGCGGTAGCCGGTGTAGTGGCAGCCGGTGCACACCTGTAAATTGTTATCGGCGCGGGTCGCCGGCCGTTCAGGATAGAAACGCTCCCACAGCTCTTCGACGTTCATGTGAATAAGCGTCAGGATGCTCAGCAGCGTCAGCGAGATAAACGCCACCAGGCCGATGCCGGGCTGCAGAAAGGCGTAATCCTGCACCTTGATGGTGGCGACGCCAATACCCACCAGATAGATATCCAGCATCACCCACTCTTTGAGCTTGCCGAGCATCAGCAGCACCGGGCGCAGGTTCATCCCCAGCACGTTGCCCAGCCAGAGATAGCTAATCGAGACCACCAGCAGCACCGGGGCGACCACCGCGCAAAACAGCACCATGGCGGCGGTAAGCGGGTCACCCTGCGCGGTCATCTGCCAGATCCCTTGCAGGACGTTGGCGTCGATGCGCACGCCCAGCAGGTGCAGGCGCAGCAGAGGCTCCGACCAGGCAAAAGGCATGAGCAGCAGCATCGCAACGGCCATGCTGCCCAAACGCGTCAGCGACCAGTCGCGCCCATCGCGCACCTTGGCGTTGCAGCGTGGGCACCAGGCGCTTTGGTTGCGTTTAAGCACCGGTAAGCGAAAGAGCATGTCACACTGCGTACAGCGCTGATAATGCGCATAGGGAAGCGGTGTGCTGACGGCATGCACGACCAACTTCTTCGCAGGTTTAATCGTTGGTGTTTTTATCGGCATTTATTACGTACAGGAATGAATGTATCCCACTATCTTAACCTATGAATGAATTCATCTTGAGCCTAAGCGCATTTAATGCTTATTTTAGTAGGCTGTACGTATCAGGCAGTAAGACAACCAAGTGAAGATATAATGAGCAAAACAGAATTTTACGCGGATCTGAACCGCGATTTCCAGGCATTAATGGCAGGTGAAACCAGTTTTCTGGCGATGATCGCCAATACCAGCGCGCTGCTGTTCGAGCGGCTGAGCGAGGTCAACTGGGCCGGTTTCTATCTTCTGGAAGGCGATACCCTGGTACTGGGGCCGTTCCAGGGCAAACTGGCCTGTGTGCGCATTCCGGTTGGTCGCGGCGTCTGCGGCGCCGCGGTGGCGCAAGCCCAGGTCCAGCGCGTAGAGGACGTGCATGCGTTTGATGGTCACATTGCCTGCGATGCGGCCAGTAATTCAGAAATTGTCTTTCCCCTGCGCGTGAACGACCAGATTATCGGCGTGCTGGATATCGACAGCACGGCGTACGGCCGCTTCACAGCTGAAGATGAGCAGGGGTTGCGCACGCTGGTCGAGCAACTGGAAAAACTTATCGCGGCCACTGATTATCAAAAAATCTTTACCCGTGTCGTGGGATAATCAACGGATAACGTAGCATTTAGCGAGGACGTCATTATAATGTCGCCTGTTCATGCCTGCGGCTTGTTGGCTACGTCCGTTGTAATCAGGAAATTTCATGGAAAATCAACCTAAGTTGAATAGCAGTAAAGAAGTTATCGCCTTTCTGGCCGAACGTTTCCCGCAGTGCTTTAGCGCTGAAGGCGAAGCGCGCCCCCTGAAAATTGGTATTTTTCAGGATCTCGTTGAGCGAGTGGGTGGTGAGATGAACCTCAGCAAAACCCAGCTTCGCGCTGCATTACGTCTCTATACGTCCAGCTGGCGTTATCTGTACGGCGTGAAAGCCGGCGCTATCCGCGTTGACCTGGACGGCAACCCGTGCGGCGAACTGGAAGAACAGCACATTGCCCATGCGCGCCAGCAGCTGGAAGAAGCGAAAGCTCGCGTTCAGACGCAGCGCGCTGCCCAGCAGGCGAAAAAACGCGAAGCCGCCGCCGCCGCAGGTCAGCAGGATGAAGGGGGTCGCCGCGAGCGTAAACCACGTCCTCAGCAGCCGCGTCGTAAAGAAGGCGCTGAACAGCGTAAACCGCGTCCTGTTGCGGCCAAAGCCCCGCGTGAAGAGCGTCATACTCCGGTTTCGGATGTTTCCGTTCTGACCGTCGGCCAGGCGCTGAAGGTAAAAGCAGGCAATAACGCAATGGACGCCACCGTTCTGGAAATCACCAAAGATGGCGTTCGTGTACAGCTGACTTCTGGTATGTCAATGATTGTACGCGCAGAACACCTGGTGTTCTGAAACGGAGGCCGGGCCAGGCATGAACACATTTTTTAAAATCACCGCGCTTGCGGGCCTGCTGGCAATAGCAGGCCATGCTTTCGCTGTTGATGAAATAACCCGTGCAGATCAAATACCCGTGCTGAAAGAAGAGCCGCAGCACGCGACGGTGAGCGAGCGCGTGACGTCGCGCTTTACCCGTTCTCACTACCGTCAGTTTGATCTCGACAACGCCTTCTCGGCAAAGATTTTTGACCGTTATCTGAACCTGCTGGACTACAGCCACAATGTGCTGCTGGCCAGCGATGTGGCGAAGTTTGCGGCCAAAAAAGATCAAATCGGCGACGAACTGCGCACCGGGAAACTGGACGTCTTCTACGACCTTTACAACCTGGCGCAGCAGCGTCGCTTTGAGCGCTATCAGTATGCGCTCAAAGTGCTGGAACGTCCGATGGACTTTACCGGCAACGATAATTTTAACCTTGATCGCTCCAAAGCGCCGTGGCCAAAAGATGAGGCCGAGCTGAACACGCTGTGGGACGCCAAGGTGAAGTTTGACCAGTTAAGCCTGAAGCTGGCGGGCAAAGACGATAAAGAGATCCGCGACACCTTAACGCGTCGCTATAAGTTCGCGATCCGTCGTCTGGCGCAAACCAACAGCGAAGATGTCTTCTCGCTGGCGATGACCGCCTTCGCTCGCGAAATCGACCCGCACACCAACTACCTGTCTCCACGTAATACCGAGCAGTTCAACACTGAGATGAGCCTCTCTCTTGAGGGGATCGGCGCTGTCCTGCAAATGGATGATGACTACACCGTCATCAATTCGCTGGTGGCGGGCGGTCCGGCCGCGAAGAGCAAAGCGATCAGCGTCGGCGACCGTATCGTTGGCGTTGGCCAGACCGGGAAGCCGATGGTTGATGTCATCGGCTGGCGTCTGGATGACGTGGTCGCGCTGATTAAAGGGCCGAAGGGCAGCAAAGTGCGCCTTGAGATCCTGCCGGCAGGCAAAGGGGCCAAGACGCGTATCGTGACCCTGACCCGCGAGCGGATCCGTCTGGAAGACCGTGCGGTGAAGATGTCGGTGAAAACCGTTGGTAAAGAAAAAGTCGGCGTGCTGGATATTCCGGGCTTTTACGTTGGTCTCACCGATGATGTGAAGGTGCAACTGCAGAAGCTGGAAAAACAGAACGTCAGCAGCATCGTCATTGATCTGCGCAGCAACGGCGGCGGGGCGCTGACCGAGGCGGTATCGCTCTCGGGTCTGTTTATTCCGTCCGGCCCGGTAGTGCAGGTCCGTGATAACAATGGCAAGGTCCGCGAAGACAGCGACAACGACGGCGTGGTCTATTACAAAGGGCCGCTGGTGGTGCTGGTTGACCGCTTTAGCGCCTCGGCGTCTGAAATCTTCGCCGCGGCGATGCAGGATTATGGCCGCGCGCTGATCGTTGGCGAGCCGACCTTCGGTAAAGGGACGGTACAGCAGTATCGCTCGTTGAATCGTATCTACGATCAGATGCTGCGTCCGGACTGGCCGGCGTTAGGTTCCGTCCAGTACACCATCCAGAAGTTCTACCGTATTAACGGCGGCAGTACGCAGCGTAAAGGCGTGACGCCGGATATCATGATGCCAACCGGTAATGAAGATCGTGAGACCGGCGAGCAGTATGAAGACAACGCGCTGCCGTGGGATAGTATCAACGCAGCCACCTACGTGAAGTCCGGGGATCTGACCCCGTTTGGACCGGAACTGCTCAAGCGCCATGATGAGCGTATCGCGCAGGATCCAGAGTTCCAGTACATCATGAAGGATATTGCCCGTTATAACGCGATGAAGGACAAGCGTAACATCGTCTCTCTGAACTACGCCCAGCGTGAGAAAGAGAACGAAGAGGATGATGCGATTCGTCTGGCGCGGATTAACGATCGCCTGAAACGCGAAGGCAAACCGCTGCTGAAAAAACTGGATGACCTGCCGAAGGATTACCAGGAGCCGGATCCGTATCTTGATGAAACGGTCCATATCGCGGTAGACCTGGCGCATCTTGAAAAAGCGCGCCCGGCGGTGGAACCGCCAGCCAGTAAATAAATAACAAACGGGCACCTCAGAGGGTGCCTGTTTTATTTTGTGCTTTTGTCATCACCTTTCAGCTCAACTAACAAAATGTCAACCTGCCCGGCCGCTGTCAGCAAGATGCTACAAAATGTAAAGTTGTGTTTTTATCGTGACTTAGCGGGGGTTGATGGTTGAAAATTGCAGCCTGACCCATACGATGTGGGTAATCGCATAGTGCGTTTTGTTAAATTGAGGTAAAAAGAAAATTATGATGCGAATCGCGCTTTTCCTGCTGACGAACCTGGCAGTAATGGTCGTGTTCGGGCTGGTGTTAAGCCTCACGGGGATCCAATCCAGCAGCATGACCGGTCTGTTGATTATGGCCCTGCTGTTCGGCTTCGGTGGTTCTATCGTTTCGCTGATGATGTCGAAATGGATGGCCCTGAAGTCTGTGGGTGGGGAAGTGATCGAGCAGCCGCGCAACGAAACGGAACGCTGGCTGATGCACACCGTCGCCCAACAGGCGCAGCAGGCGGGCATTGCCATGCCGCAGGTTGCTATCTATCACGCGCCTGATATTAACGCTTTTGCTACCGGCGCGCGTCGCGACGCCTCGCTGGTCGCCGTCAGCACCGGGCTGCTACAAAACATGAGCCGTGATGAAGCGGAAGCGGTCATTGCCCATGAAATCAGCCATATCGCTAATGGCGATATGGTGACCATGACGCTGATTCAGGGGGTGGTGAACACCTTCGTTATCTTTATCTCGCGCGTGATTGCCCAGATTGCGGCCGGTTTCCTCGGCGGCAACCGGGAAGATGAAGGGGAGAGCAGCAATGGTAACCCGCTGATCTACTTCGCTGTCGCCACGGTGCTGGAGCTGGTGTTCGGTATTCTGGCCAGCATTATTACCATGTGGTTCTCTCGTCATCGCGAGTTCCACGCTGACGCCGGCTCGGCGCGACTGGTGGGCCGCGAGAAGATGATTGCTGCCCTGCAGCGTCTGAAAACCAGCTATGAGCCACAGGAAGCCAGCAGCATGATGGCGTTCTGCATCAATGGTAAAGCGAAATCCATGAGCGAGCTGTTTATGACTCACCCGCCGCTGGATAAACGTATTGAAGCCCTGCGTAGCGGTGAGTATCTGAAGTAATCCGTCGGTTCGACGCTAAAAATAAAAATCCGCAGCCCGAAAGCTGCGGATTTTTTTTGCCGCCGTTTATCAGGCCGCGCGCGGCTGGGTGACGCGCAGACCGCTAATCAGTGCGGCAACGGTCGCCAGAATGCCGGCCAGCAGCAGGGCGGTATGGGTGCCGCTGTTGCCGAGCAGGTTGAACAGCAGGGCGACCAGCGCCGCGCCAGTGCTCTGACCGAGCAGGCGAGCGGTACCCAGCATCCCGCTGGCGCCACCGCTACGATGGCTCGGAGCCGAGGCGACAATAGTGTGGTTATTCGGCGACTGAAACAGCCCGAAACCGGCGCCGCACAGCGCCATACGCCAGATAATATCCAGATCGGAAGGCGACTCGGGCAGCAGCGCCAGGCCGAACAGGCCGCAGGCCATAACCAGCAGCCCAATGGCCCCCAGCAGTCCCGCATGGCATTTCTCAATCAAATAACCGGCCAGCGGCGCCATCACCATGGTCGCCAGCGGCCACGGCGTCAGCAGCAGGCCGGTCTCCACTTCGCTGCGCCCCATCATCGTCTGCAGGAAGAAGGGCAGGGAGACCATCGCCAGCATCTGCGCACAGAAGGAGCAGATGGAGGTGCAGATAGAGAGTGAGAAGAGCGGGATGCGCAGCAGGTCGACCGGCAGCAGGGGGACGGGCATGCTGAGCTGGCGGCGAACGAAGAAAAAGCCCACCACCAGCATGGCGGCCACTTCCGCCAGCACCAGCTGAACAGACTGTCCCTGGGCGAACCCGCTGAGCGCAGTGATCAGCAGCCCGAAGGTGAGGGCGTTCATGATGGCGCTCGGCAGATCGAAGCGGATGATTTTGCTGCGCGCGCTGTTGGGTGGCAGAAAGCGCATGGCCAGAACAAAAGCGACGATCCCGAGGGGAACGTTAATTAAAAACAGCCATTGCCATGAGGCAAGGGAGAGGATCGCCGCGGCGATCGTCGGGCCTGCTGCCGAAGAGACGGCGACGACAAAGGAGTTGATGCCCATGCCGCGGCCGAGAAAGCGCTGCGGATAAATCAGGCGGATCAACGCGGTGTTCACGCTCATCAGCGCGGCGCCGCCCAGCCCCTGGGCGACGCGGGCGAAGGTCAGCATGTCGAGACTGCGCGACAGGGCGCAGGCCAGCGAGGTAAAGATAAACACCACCAGGCCTATCTTATAGATGCGGCGATAGCCGACCATATCGCCGAGGAAAGAGAGCGGTAGCAGGGCGATGACAATGGCGATTTGGTAGGCGTTAACGATCCAGATTGACGCCGCCGGCGAGGCGTTAAGATCGCTGGCGATGGTCGGGAGCGCGACGTTGGCGATAGCCCCGTCGAGCACGGCCATGGTCAGCCCCAGCACGATGGTCAGAATGGCGCCATAGCGTTGCGGCAGCGGCACGCCATCGGAAGAATTTTTATCCATGGTGAATATAAGTCTTAAATGAAACGGTTTTTTGAATGATGAGTTTAGCATTGATTATTCCGCAGTATGTCGCAGATTTGTAACGAAGTGGCAGAAGAATGATTGCGGCGCAGAGGCGGCGAATTTATAATAAAAACCGGTTCTAAATTTTATAAAACAGTTACGGCGAGGTGATAAATGGCAGGTGCAGATTTGGATAAACAGCCAGATTCTGTCTCTTCGGTATTGAAGGTTTTTGGCATCTTACAGGCGCTGGGTGAAGAGCGTGAAATTGGCATTACCGAACTGTCCCAGCGCGTCATGATGTCGAAAAGCACCGTTTATCGCTTTTTACAGACCATGAAATCACTGGGCTATGTGGCGCAGGAAGGCGAGTCAGAGAAATACTCCCTCACGCTCAAGCTGTTCGAGCTGGGCGCTCGTGCGCTGCAGAACGTCGACCTGGTACGCAGCGCCGATATTCAGATGCGCGAACTCTCCCGGCTGACGAAAGAGACTATTCACCTCGGGGCGCTGGATGAAGACAGCATCGTCTACATCCACAAGATTGACTCGATGTACAATCTGCGGATGTACTCGCGTATCGGCCGTCGCAATCCGCTGTACAGTACCGCGATTGGTAAGGTACTGCTGGCGTGGCGCGATCGCAGCGAAGTGGAGCAGATCCTCGAGGGCGTGGAGTATAAACGCAGCACCGAGCGGACCATCACCAGCACGGAAGCGCTGCTGAAGGTGCTGGATGGCGTACGCGAGCAGGGATATGGCGAAGATAACGAAGAGCAGGAAGAGGGACTACGCTGCATCGGGGTACCGGTGTTCGATCGTTTCGGCGTGGTTATCGCCGGACTGAGCATCTCTTTCCCGACGCTACGTTTCTCAGAAGAACGTTTGCATGAGTATGTGGCGATGCTGCATCAGGCGGCGCGCAAGATTTCTGAGCAAATGGGATACAACGACTACCCGTTCTGACGCGGTAGCTGAAACATCCGGCGAGCGCGGTGCTATTGTCGCGCTCGCCGGAGTGATTTTAACCGTTATCAACCACGGTTGCGCTTTTGCGCAGAATGGGACAGTTACTGACGCCGATCACACCGCTGTTGGAATGCACATAAAGTGCGGTACTGACCCCGCGGGCGGTGAGATACTGACACTTAAGACCCAGACCACCGACGTTTTCTTCACTGTGGAATAATACGCCATAGCCGCTTAATAATACGCCAATCCATAAGATAGCCACGACGACAATAGTACGAATGATTAATCGCATTGATGCCTCATTATTTGTATGATCCTTGCCGTGATTTTGACACGAACACGTTTTGAAACAAGTCGATGATTCCTAAACTTGCCGTTCGTATTACAGTTAGCCGCGGTTTAAGAAGGCCGTGTTATCCTGGTGAGATAAAGTACTAATGCGGAGAGTGGAGTGAAAAAATTACGGTGGGTTTTACTGATAGTCATCATAGCAGGCTGCCTGTTGCTGTGGACTCAGATGCTTAACGTAATGTGCGACCAGGATGTTCAGTTTTTCAGCGGCATTTGCACTATCAATAAATTCATCCCGTGGTAAGACATTTTTCTGACGACTGATTTCCTTCTGCGGTGTGGGTGGTAGAATGAACGCCTTCTCTTTGAGGTGGTGAAATGAGTGAGTTACTAAATCCTGGGATCTTAAATCTGGCTTCGCTGGCTGTATCCGTCGCGTTGCTGCTTGTCGGTCTGTTGTTATGGTTCTTCGTCAACCGCGCCAGTTCGCGGGCGAACGAGCAGATAGAACTGCTGCAAGCGCTGCTGGATCAGCAAAAGCGGCAGAATGCGCTGTTACGTCGCCTTTGCGAAGCTAATGCGCCGGAAAAAGAGGACGTGGCCGAGCCGACCGTCGCAGGCAAGGCGAAAGGAGAGGATGAGTTTATCCGCCTGGTGGCAGAGCGCTAAGTACCTCCACAGGTGTGCATCATAAGATGCGCACCTGCATGATAGCTGGCAGTAATAGCTTATTCTTATTCCATTATTCCTTTCCCCGCGCATTATTCCCTTTTTTACACGCTGTAAATAAAGTCATTCCCGCCGCGTTTATTGCCCTGGAATGTGACACTGTCATCATTTTTTCATTATTAAGGTGCAGAATTAGCTCTATTTTTAGCGTGACGACTAACAGGTTTTATTATCACTACACTGGTACGGCTTTAGCGATTTTTCGTCTGCTGTTATGAGTAATTATGCGCATCAATATTCATCGCCTTCAGCGAAGCGCCGTCAGCATGGCGGTTCGTATACGTACATACCTGGACGAAGCGAAGTTGTTGAGCTATGGTAAAAAAGTTGCAGTAATGAGGCAGCAACCAGGTGATATTAGCGAATGCTATAACGCCTTGCCAGGAGCGGCAAAGACGCATAAATGTGCAGGCGATCAAATGATTACCTTATAATTTGTGCGAACGATCGTGACACGTTTAAAAATGGCTTGCCATTATTTACGTAGTATGTGATAACACGTTTCGGGTTAAACGAGGTACAGTTCTGTTTATGTGTGGCATTTTCAGTAAAGAAGTCCTGAGTAAACACGTTGTCGTTGAATACCGCTTCTCTGCCGAACCTTAAATTAGTGCCTCATGCAGTTATGTGTCAGTTTTATCTATGTAAACGCCAGCAGGCGAAGAAAACAGTCTAAGGAATTTTGCAAATGGCAAAGATTAAAGGTCAAGTTAAGTGGTTCAACGAGTCTAAAGGTTTTGGTTTCATTACTCCGGCTGATGGCAGCAAAGACGTGTTCGTACACTTCTCCGCTATCCAGGGTAACGGCTTCAAAACTCTGGCTGAAGGCCAGAACGTTGAGTTCGAAATTCAGGACGGCCAGAAAGGTCCGGCTGCAGTTAACGTAACTGCTATCTGATACAAGACCACTCTTCTTGTATAAAAGCCTCGCCTGCGCGGGGCTTTTGCGTTTTTATTGCAAAGCGTGTCATTTTACCCCCTTCCGTCGCGTCTTGTTGCAAATAGTCAACTTTATTAGCATTGTGTAGCAGTCTGTTTTGCTAATTTTCTGTTAAATCAGATGGTTGCAAAATGATGCCGGAGCTATGGTGCTAAAGAAAAAAATGAAGTCCGCCGCCAGCTTTACCCCGATTCGCTTCGGGTTACTCTGTGTGGCCATTCTTGGTTGTCTGGGACTGCTGTTGGCCCGCGTGGGCTGGCTGCAAATTGTCTCTCCCGATAACCTGGTAAAACAAGAAGACATGCGTTCTCTGCGCGAAGAGCCTGTGGCGGTGGAGCGCGGCATGATTAGCGACCGCGAAGGACGACCGCTGGCGGTGAGCGTACCGGTCAGCGCTATCTGGATCGACCCGCAGACCACCATGGAGAAGGGTGGGGTTGGTTATGGTCCTCGCTGGCAGGCAATGGCCGAAGCACTGCATCTCAACCTCGGTGAGCTGGCCCAACGGGTACAAAGTCATCCTCACGCCCGTTTTCTCTATCTGGCGCGTCAGATCAATCCGGAGCAGGCGGAGTGGATTGATAAACTGCATCTCCCGGGCGTCTATCTGCGCGATGAATCGCGACGTTTCTATCCGGCTGGTCATGTGGCTGCCAATCTGCTGGGCTTTACCAACGTCGATAATCAGGGCATCGAAGGGGTGGAGAAAAGCTTTAATGCCCAGCTGACCGGCAAACCCGGACGACGCCTGGTGCGCAAAGATAAACATGGCAATGTTATTGAAAATATTACCGAAGTGCCGCCAGTCCCGGCGCATAATCTGCAGCTGAGTATTGATGAACGTCTGCAGACGGTGACCGAAGATGCGCTGGATAATGCCGTTCGCTGGAATAAGGCGGAATCCGGGGCGGCGGTATTGATCAAAATTGATACCGGTGAGATTCTGGCGATGGCCAGCTACCCGGACTTCAATCCGAACAATCGCGACAGCGCGACGCTGGATGATTTCCGCAACCGCGCCATCAGCGACACCTTCGAACCCGGGTCGACCGTCAAACCGCTGGTGATCATGACCGCGCTCCAGCAGGGGATTGTCCAGCCGGATAGCGTGGTGGACACCCATCCGTTTGTCCTCGACGGCCACCGCATCCGCGATGTGGGCTATTATCCGGAGCTGAGTCTGACCGGGATCCTGCAAAAATCCAGTGATACCGGCGTGTCGCATCTCTCGCTCGCTATGCCGGTGCAGCATCTGCTTGATACCTATCAGGCATTTGGGTTCGGCGAGCCGACCGGATTGGGATTGACCGGGGAAAGCGCCGGGCTGATGCCGCATCGTCGCTACTGGGGGCAGCTGGATCGCGCTACCTTCGCTTTCGGCTATGGGTTAATGGTGACGCCGCTCCAGCTGGCGCACGTCTACGCGACTATCGGCGGTTTCGGTATTGAACGACCGTTATCGATAACCCGCATCGATCCGCCGGTGATAGGTACGCGGGTGATGCCGGAGAACATCGTGCACAGCGTAGAGCATATGATGGAGAGCGTGGCGCTCCCGGGCGGGGGCGGGACCAAAGCGGCAGTGCGCGACTACCGGGTGGCGGTAAAAACCGGGACGGCGAAGAAAATCGGTCCGGACGGCAAATATATCGATAAATATGTGGCCTACACCGCCGGCGTGGCGCCCGCCAGTCGTCCACAGTTTGCGCTGGTGGTGGTGATGAACGATCCGAGTAATGGCTCCTATTACGGCGGGGCGGTGTCCGCGCCGGTCTTCAGCCAGATCATGGGGGATGTCCTGCGGCTGGAGAACGTCATGCCGGACGGCATGCCGCAAGGGGCGGAGAATCTGATCGTGATGCACGACAGCCATCCGCTGGCGCCGGCGCTGTAACAGTGGTCTGCAGGGGCGAATAGCGCTACACTTTCGCCCTTTAGCAACACCGGAGCCGTCATGTCATACAGTTGCCCCCTTTGCCACGCGCCGTTAAGCCGCGGCGACAACCACTATTCCTGCCCGCAGCGGCACCAGTTCGATCTGGCGAAAGAGGGGTACGTCAATCTGCTACCGGTGCAGTTCAAGCGGTCGCGCGATCCCGGCGATAGCGCTGAGATGATGCAGGCCCGGCGGGCGTTTCTGGATGCGGGTCATTATCAGCCGCTACGGGAGGCGATCGCCGAACGGCTGCGGCACCACGCCCCTGCGGATTTACTGGATATCGGCTGTGGCGAAGGGTATTACACCCACGCGTTTGCCACCATCGCCAGCCATAGCTGGGGGCTGGACGTGTCGAAGCCAGCGATCCGCGCGGCGGCAAAACGCTACCCGCAGGTCAGTTTTTGCGTCGCCTCCAGCCAGCGTCTGCCGTTCTCTGATAACAGCTTCGATGCGGTAGTGCGCATTTACGCCCCCTGCAACGCCGAAGAGCTGGCGCGGGTGGTGCGGCCTGGCGGATGGGTGATCACCGCCACGCCGGGACCCCGCCATCTGCTGGAGCTAAAAGGGCTGATTTACGATGAGGTACGCCTGCATGAGCTGAAGACGGAAGCGATGCCGGGATTCCGCCTGGACGCTCAGCAGCAGCTGGCCTATCCGATGACCCTGACGGGAAGTGAAGCGCAGGCGCTGCTGCAGATGACGCCGTTCGCGTGGCGGGCTAAGCCTGAGGTGCACGCCGCGCTGCGTCAGCAGGCGACGTTTGGCTGCCAGACCGACTTCATGATCCATTGCTGGCAGCGCGAGGCGTAAGGCTTAACCGGCGAAATGGCTCCAGAGGATTTCGCTGCCGATGCCAATCAGCACAATACCGCCGAGGATTTCGGCCCGTTTGCCCAACAGCGGGCCAATAAAGCGACCGACCATGATCCCCAGCGTCGACATAAGAAACGTCGCGCAGCCGATCGCCAGTGCGGTGGTCACAATGCTGACCTGCAGGAAGGCCAGACCCACACCAACGGCCATCGCGTCAAGGCTGGTGGCGAAGGCGGTGGTGACCAGCAGCCAGAAACCATGACGGCGAGGCGCGTCGCACGCCTCGTCGCTGTCGCCGCGAACACCTTCCACGATCATTCGCCCGCCGAGAAACACCAGCAGAATAAAGGCAATCCAGTGGTTCCACTCGAGGACAAACTGGCTGGCCAACATGCCGAGTCCCCAGCCGACCAGCGGGGTCAGGGTTTCAATCACGCCAAAAATCAGCCCGGTGCGGACGGCTTCTGAGAATTTAGGTTTGTGCAGGGTGGCACCCTTGCCGATAGAGGCTGCAAAGGCGTCCATAGACATGCCGAAGGCGAGAAGAATGGTAGCGGATAAATTCATGTGCGTGTCCTGACCGGGGATAATCCATATGACACATCGCTGCCCCCAGTAAATATACGCGGAGCCGCTCAATGGCTGAGCAATACGTACAGCAGTGATGTATCTATGGTCTCGCCTGATTGAATCACTTCAACCCGTACGTGCCACGTTTTGCAACGAGTATGTTGACACGTACATTTCCTGGCAAACAGGAAATCGGCTACTCCCCAACGACGGGCGCAACCTTAACATATTTTTAGAATATAAAACAATAACAGAAGACGGCTATTTTAATAACCAAATGATAACGATTTTCATTTGAATTTATAAGTAAATAAATAGTTAATAAAAAAGGGAAGAGGAGGCAGGGGAAATATAGCCATGGCTATATGTTTTTCCAGAGAAAAACTGGAAAATATAGCGCTGGCTATATTTATAACTCATTGAGTTGAAACGAGAAGTTTGTAGATTTTCTCCAGGTTGTCGATATTTCGTACGCGAATAAGCAGCCGCCGTTGCTCTAATTGCATCACCAGCACGCCGTCCTCGGATAAATTCATCTCTTTAATTCGCTGATATTCTATCCACACGTTGGCGAAGAAAAAACCGCGCGGTTTAAAAATGATTTTCGGCGTACGGATCCAGAATAAATAGAGACCCATCAGCGCCAGGGCAGATAATAGCCAGGTGGTGATCGGGGTGCCGTGCTGGGTAATGTTGTTATAGATCAGAATGGCGGTGAGGCCGACAAAGATCAGACCGTCAACGCGGCTGCGGCGAAGCAGGGGAATGGCCAGCAGCACCGGGCCGTTCCGCCTCGGCATAATGAACTGGTCATACACCGCGTAGGCCAGTAGCGCAAGGATAAACAGGATGATCACCAGGTCCGTGAATGTCATTGCTTTGCGTTCCTCCTGATAAAAAAAAGCCGGGGGCAAGCCCCCGGCGTACAACCTGGAAATTACAGACCCAGCAGGCCGACAGCGTAGCCTGCGATACCGATGACGAAGAAGCCAACGATGATCCACAGTGGGTTAACTTTCTTGCGCAGCAGCCACATACAGGCGAAGGTCAACAGCAGCGGTACCAGGCCCGGCATCAACTGATCGAGGATGGTTTGCACCGTGGTGACGTGAACCTGTCCGTCAGAACCGGTGATTTTTGACACCACCATCGGAATATTCACGTGCGTCCACTTGTTAACCAAAGCCCCCATGACAAACAGGCCGAGGATTGACGCCCCCTCAGTCAGTTTCTGCAGGAAACCGCCGCCCATATCTTTAACGATGTCCACGCCTTTGCGGTAACCATAGGCGACGCCATAGTAGCGGGTCAGCAGACGCACTGCGTTGAACAGGATAAAGAACAGCAGAGGACCGAGCAGGCTACCGCTCATCGCGATCCCAGCGCCTAAGGCCGCGAACACAGGACGCACGGTACCCCAGAAGATCGGGTCGCCGACGCCGGCCAGCGGCCCCATCAGACCGACTTTGATGCCGTTGATGGCGCCATCGTCAATCTCTGCGCCATTGGCGCGCTGCTCTTCCATCGCCAGGGTTACGCCCAGTACCGGAGCGGCAACGTAAGGATGGGTGTTGAAGAACTCAAGGTGACGTTTAATCGCCTGCTTACGCGCATCATTGTTCTCCGGGTACAGGCGACGGATTGCCGGAACCATAGAGAAGCAGAAGCCCAGCGCCTGCATACGTTCGAAGTTCCATGACCCCTGGAACAGGTTAGAACGAATGAACACGCCACGAATATCACTCTGAGTGAGTTTTTTCTCGGTGGTATTTTTAGTCATATCAACCATTTCGCTCACCTGTTAGTCCAGTTCGTTATCGAGATCGTTGTTACCAGCCGCCTGAGCCGGCGCACCGGCGACGCGGTTATATTTCGGGCTCAGCTGGATGTAGAGGATAGCCATGACCGCACCAATCACACCCAGGGCTACCAGGTTGAAGTTGGTGAAGGCGGCGGTGACGAAGCCGAGGTAGAAGAACGGCATCAGGTAGCCTGCGCGCATCATGTTGATGACCATCGCATAACCGACAACCACGATCATACCGCCGGCGATGTTCAGACCGCTGGTGACCACTTCAGGGATCGCGTTCAGCAGGCCCTGGACTTCGCTGGTACCGACGGAAATGGCGACGATGACGGCCGGGATAGCGATACGCATCGCCTGCAGGAACAAGGACGAGACGTGCAACCACGACAGGGCGGTCAGGTTGCCATTCTCCGCCGCTTTATCTGCCGCGTGCTGGAAGGCTACGGTGATGGTACGAACGATAATGGTCAGCACCTGGCCTGCCGCCGCCAGCGGGATAGCCAGCGCGATACCGGCACCGATGCTCTGATGGCCGGCAATAACCAGAACGGTGGAAATAATGGACGCCAGCGCGGCATCAGGTGCAACCGCCGCACCGATGTTCATCCAACCCAGAGCGATCATTTCCAGCGTACCGCCGATGATAATACCGGTTTTCATATCGCCGAGAACGGCACCGATCAGCGTACAAGCGACCAGAGGACGGTGGAACTGAAATTCATCAAGCACCGACTCCATACCCGCAATACACGCGACGATGAACACCAGCACAATCTGAAGAAGGGTAATCTCCATTGTACTTCTCCTGTTGATTAAGTCTTAAAGTGAAAACTGGGGCGCGATCGGCCGGGTTATTTATCAACCTTGGCGATCAGATCCATCATTTTCAGTTTCGGGTCGGTGGACACTTTACGTGCCTCCAGCTCGATACCGCGTGCGTTCAGCTTGTTAAACGCCTCAATATCTTTGGCATCGACCGAAATCGCGTTGTTAACCTGGGTTTTGCCCTGGCGGAACGCCATACCACCGATGTTGACGCTGGTGATTTTCACGCCGCCCTCGACGATACGCTCAACGTCGGTCGGGTTAGTAAACAGCAGCATGACGCGCTGCCCGGCGTACATCGGGTTGTTGTAAACGCGGATCATTTTGGCGACGTCCACCACGTGGGCGGTGACGCCCGGTGGTGCAACCTGGGTCAGCAGGGTTTTGCGCACCGTATCCGCGGCCACTTCGTCGCTGACGACGATGATGCGGGTGACGTTGGTCTCTTTGGTCCAGCGGGTGGCGACCTGACCATGGATCAGGCGGTCGTCAATGCGCGCGAGGCCAATCACCATGTAGTCGTTCGGGCCCATCGGTTTGGCCGGCGCGGCGGCTTTTGGCGCCGCGGCAGGGGCTGGCGCGGGAGCCGCTTTTTCCACCGGTTTGGCCTTCAGCGCTTTCACGCCTTCGCTACCGGTCTCCACCGCTAAGGCGACCAGTTCATCAAACGAAGGGTCATCATCGCGGGCCATGAAGGTTTCCACCAGCATCGGGATGTTGACGCCAGCGATAACTTCGTAATGCTCTTTATCGACGACAATGCGGCTCGCAGCGTTGAACGGGCTGCCTCCCCATGTATCGACGAGAAATAGCACGCCTTTACTGGTATCCAGTTTTGCCAACTGGGCATTGTATTTCTCGATCAGCGTTTCGGCGTTTTCACCCGGAACGAAATCGATCCAGCCAACGTTTTCCTGCTCGCCCAACAGCATCTCTGCTGTTTTCAGCAGCTGTTCTGCAGCCCAACCATGTGTGCCTATTACAATAGCAATCGTCACTTGCTACCTCCTTTATTATCGTGAATGCATCATCTGCTTTGATACATCCTGAATCACTCTTGAGGACAAAATCGATTCAGTTAGGGTGTAAGATAGAAAATAGTTACTACCGCGAATTATTTTAGACAGTGAAAAAATAATTAATGTGATGAAGATCCGTTAATCAGGCATCGCCTGGTAATAATTTTGCAGCGCAAAAAATAGCCTTAGTTATTGCAAATTCAGGTAAATTTTTTCCAATTTCGATCTATATTTTGCTATGTTTAACTTCCGTTTAATTACTCAGGAGTATAGGGCATAGCCCGCAGTATGGACCGTCATCGACGTCTTTTCACTTTCTGGCACCTGGTTGCCACCTCCACGCATCACGCTTTTCTCTCAGCACCTATTGTCGCGCCCATGCATGACATGGCGATGACTCAGCTTGCCGCTAACCGGAGTCGTACATGGAATTGTTAATGGATCCCTCAATCTGGGCTGGCCTGTTGACGCTTATCGTTCTGGAGATTGTGCTCGGTATCGACAACCTGGTGTTTATTGCCATCCTGGCGGACAAACTGCCGCCGAAGCAGCGCGATAAAGCGCGACTGATCGGCCTTTCGCTGGCGCTGGTGATGCGCCTGGGGCTGCTGTCGGTGATCTCCTGGATGGTGACCCTGACGAAGCCGCTGATTACTATCGCTGATTTCTCCTTTTCCGGGCGCGACCTTATCATGCTGCTCGGCGGGATCTTCTTGCTGTTTAAGGCGACGACTGAACTGCATGAGCGGCTGGAAAACCGCCAGCACGATAGCGGTCACGGTAAAGGGTATGCCAGTTTCTGGGTGGTGGTACTGCAGATCGTGGTGCTGGACGCCGTCTTCTCTCTGGATGCGGTGATCACGGCGGTCGGGATGGTTAACCATCTGCCGGTGATGATGGCGGCGGTGGTGATCGCCATGATCATGATGCTGCTGGCGTCGAAGCCATTGACGCGCTTTGTCAACCAGCACCCGACGGTGGTGGTGCTCTGTCTGAGCTTCCTGTTGATGATCGGCCTGAGCCTGGTGGCGGAAGGGTTTGGTTTCCATATTCCGAAAGGGTATCTGTACGCGGCGATCGGTTTCTCGATCATCATCGAGTTCTTTAACCAGGTGGCGCGACGCAACTTTGTCCGACATCAGTCGACGCTGCCGCTGCGTGCCCGTACCGCGGATGCGATCCTGCGCCTGATGGGCGGCCGGAAACAGACCTCCGTCAGCCATGACGCCGACAGCCCGGCAGCCATACCGGTGCCGGAAGGGGCGTTTGCCGAAGAAGAACGTTACATGATTAACGGCGTGCTGACGCTGGCCCAGCGCTCCCTGCGCGGTATTATGACCCCGCGCGGTGAAATCAGCTGGGTCGACGCCGAACAGAGTGATGACGAAATTCGTCGTCAGCTGCTCTCGTCGCCGCACAGTCTGTTCCCGGTCTGCCGCGGAGAGCTGGATGAAATCATTGGTATCGTGCGGGCGAAAGAGTTGCTGGTGGCCCTTGAGGCGGGCGAAAACGTTGCGGCGCTGGCCTCCGCCTCCCCGGCGATTGTCGTCCCGGAAACGCTGGACCCGATCAATCTGCTCGGCGTTCTGCGCCGCGCGCGCGGCAGCTTTGTCATCGTGACCAACGAGTTTGGCATGGTGCAGGGGCTGGTGACGCCGCTGGACGTCCTGGAAGCCATCGCCGGTGAATTCCCGGATGCCGATGAGACGCCGGAGATCGTCATTGACGGCGATGGCTGGCTGATCAAAGGCTCGACCGACCTGCATGCGCTGCAGCAGGCGCTTGGACTGGATGCGCTGGTCAATGAAGATGAGGATATTGCCACGGTGGCCGGGTTGGTGATCGCCGTCAATGGCCATATCCCGCGCATTGGCGACACCGTGTCGCTACCGCCGCTGCAGTTTACCGTGGTGGAAGCGAATGATTACCGGGTCGACCTGGTCCGCGCGGTGGTCACCCGTCCGCTGAGCGACGAAGAAGAGTAATTGCCCTGCTCGTCGGCCCCTGTGGCCGGCGAGCTATTCTCCCCCCTCGCTTTTCTGCCCCTCTCTGTCTGCCAGCCACGCCGGAAACGCCTCTATCGGCATCGGCCGGGCATAATAAAATCCCTGCAGCACATCGACGCCGTGGCCCCGGAGATAGCTTTCCTGCTCCAGCGTCTCCACCCCTTCGGCCACGGTAACGATATTCAGACGGTCGGCGAGGGCTATAATAATATCCGTCACCGTGGCATTGACGCTGTCTATCCCGACGGAACTGGTAAACGAGCGGTCGATCTTCAGCACGTCCGGCCGCAGTTTTTCCAGCCACGAGAGCGAGCTGTTACCGGTGCCAAAATCATCTATCGCCAGCTGGACCCCTTTTAAATGCAAATGTTCGGCCATGTGCTGGTCGCCATCCTGCAGGACATCACGTTCGGTGAGTTCAACCACCAGCTGTTGTACCGGATTGACGCTAAACCAGTAATTGTGCAGGTCATGCAGCAGCAAACCGTGTGCAAAGTGACGGGCAGCGACATTAATCGCGATATGAAAATGCGGCTCGCTGGGGAAGGCGTCCAGGCGGCGGGCGGTTTCGGCGATCACATAGCGGGTGAGGGGAATAATCAGATTGTCCCCTTCGGCGATGGGAATAAATACCTCGGGCGAAATCTCGCCGCGGCGGGGGTTGTTCCAGCGCAGCAGGATCTCCACCCCGCAGCAGCGTCCGCTGCGCGCATCCTGCAGCGGCTGGCACCAGAGGGTAAATTCCCGGGCCGTGATGCCGAGACTTATCTCTCGCGAGAAACTCATTCTGCCGGCGGTGGCCAGCCAGGCGATGCCGGTCATCAACAGGCTGAAGATGAGGGCCAGCGGCAGCTCACCGGGCAGCTCCTCCAGCGCGATAGTCGCGGCGCCCGGACCGTTAATATTGATGGTAAAGGGAAATTCTGTAGAGCGCTGGCGATAAATCACCGACGCCTGCGGGGCGTGCGCTTTGTCAATCAGGCCGAGGCCGCTGATAAAATAATGGTCGCCGACCTGCAGGCTGACGTCGCTGATCAGGGGCGATTTTTCCTTGAGAATTAAGGTTCCCAGCAGCTCGATATTGACAATTAACATCACGCCGTCGAAGCCGCTTTCCGAGGCTGGATACCACTGGATCAGCACCGGTGTGCCTTTGAGCAGTGAGTTGTCGGTAGAAAAGAGCAGTAAGGGGTGGTGAGCCGGAAGCGCGGGCTGCAGCTGGTGCAGATCCGCCTGCCGTTGCCCAAAGATACTGGAACAGTAGATCATCCCTGACGCCACCAGCGCGACGGAGCGGACCGTCTGCAGCGAGGCCGCCATTTTGCGCAGTGTGAGATGAATATCCATGCAGGGTTTGTCGACCAGGGAGAGTAGCGTCGCCCGCTCTGCGCTCAGCGGACGCAGGATGTTATCCAGCGCCGTGACCCGCTGGCTGGCGGCAGTGCGAATGTACTCTTCATTTACGCTACGCTGTGAAATAAATCGGATAGCTAAGGTGGTACCCAGGGTTAGCAGGGCTACCAGCAGGCAGACAATAATGCGTTTGCGACGATAGGCCGTAATGACTTTTTGTGCAGTCTGCATGTGCGACACCCTGTCGACAGGACGAGTGGTTAAGCGTGGCTTATTTAATAGAGCAATTGTAGTGGCAGAATATCGCCAGGTATAGAAAAAAGAAAATGCGCCGTTGAAGGCGCATCAGGGAGATTTCAGTCACCAGGGTTATCCCCCTGCGCGCTTTGCGGGCGCAGGGGGGGACGAACAGTTTAGTCACACTGAACTTTAATCGCCAGGCCGCCGCGGGAGGTTTCGCGGTACTTGGCGTTCATGTCTTTACCGGTTTCGTACATGGTCTCGATCACTTTGTCGAGCGAGACGCGCGGTTCGCTGGTACGGCGCATCGCCATTCGCGCGGCGTTGATTGCCTTGACGGAGGCGATGGCGTTACGTTCAATGCATGGCACCTGCACCTGGCCGGCGACCGGGTCGCAGGTCAGGCCGAGGTTGTGTTCCATGCCGATCTCCGCCGCCACGCAAACCTGTTCCGGGCTGGCGCCGAGCAGTTCAGCCAGGCCCGCCGCCGCCATCGAGCAGGCAACGCCCACTTCACCCTGACAGCCGACTTCCGCTCCGGAAATGGAGGCATTCATCTTGTACAGCGCGCCGATCGCCCCGCAGGCCATAAAGTAGCGGATATAAATTTCCGGGCTGACGGATTCGATAAAGTGGTCGTAATAGGCGAGTACCGCCGGAACGATGCCGCAGGCGCCGTTGGTCGGCGCGGTCACCACGCGACCGCCGGCGGCGTTCTCTTCATTGACCGCCAGTGCGAACATATTGACCCAGTCAACGACGTTCATCGGATCGCTGGAGAGCTTATCGCTGGCCACCAGCAGACGACGCAGCGCCGAGGCGCGACGCGGCACGCGCAGCGGACCAGGCAGCACGCCTTCGGTGTTCATCCCGCGGTCGATACAGGCGCGCATGGTCTGCCAGACGTTGGCGAAATAGTCCTCGATCTCTTTTTTGCTGTGCAGCGCCAGCTCGTTTTGCATCACCATCCCGGAGAGCGACAGGCCGGTCTCTTTACAATACGCCAACATTTCCTGCGCCGATTTAAACGGGTAGGGCACCTGCAATTCATTGGCGTTTTCTTTGCCGAAGTGCTCTTCATCGACGATAAAGCCGCCGCCAATCGAGTAATAGGTCTTGCAGTAGATCTCTTTCTCGCCGGCCCAGGCATGAATGGTCATGCCGTTTTCGTGCAGCGGCAGGTTGTCGCTGCGAAAACGCATGCCGTCATCCGCCGGGAAGTCGACCTCGTGCTGGCCGTTGGCCAGCAGCAGTCGGCCGCGCGCCTCGACGTCACGGATAAATGCCGGGATCGCGTCAATATCGACCGTATCGGGCTGATTGCCCGCCAGTCCCATGATAATGGCGATGTCCGTATGGTGGCCTTTGCCGGTTAATGACAGCGAGCCGTAGACGTCAACCGCCACACGGGTCACCGCATTAAGCAATCCTTTTTCGACCAGGTCATCGACGAACTGTTTACCGGCCTTCATCGGGCCAACAGTGTGGGAAGATGAGGGACCAATCCCCACCTTGAACATGTCGAATAGACTAATCACGATAATACTCCTGACAGGGTTACCGCGGGTGCGGTAACGATGTAATAACTGCGCATAGTGTAAGAGGGAAGCGCGCTGCCAGTTGAACTATTCACATGAATTAAACTAATGGATAACCGCGATTTTACTAATAGTGAGAGCGCCCTCTCATAATCAGTATAGCTAAGGTCGAGCGCCTATCTGCAACGCCAGCTCGCGAATGATCCCGGCGGTCATTCCCCAGACAAAATAATGCTGGTACCAGGAGAGCCAGACGCGGTGATCGTTGCCCCGACGGTGGATGTCGAGCGGATGGTAGCGCCCCAGACGCAGGGCTTCGGCGAGGGGCATCTCAAATACTGCGGAGACTTCGTCCTGGCTGGCATGATAGTGCAGATTGGGGGGGATAATACCCACCACCGGCGTCACCTGAAAACCGGTGACGCTGTCCACCGGCGGCAGAACGCCGATCACCTCGACGGCTTCCGGGGGGATCGCGACTTCTTCCTGGGCTTCGCGCAGGGCGGCGGCGATAAGCGTCGCATCGGTATTATCTACCGCGCCGCCGGGAAAGGCGACCTGACCGGCGTGCTTGCGCAGCAACGGCGAACGCTGGGTCAGCAGCAGGCCGGGCTGCGGCCGGCGCACGATCGGCACCAGCACCGCCGCCTGCCGCTGATTGAGCGCATGGCGCGAAGGCTGGGGGCGCAGCAGCTGGAAGCGGGACAGAAAATCATCCAGATTGAGGGCGTGGTCCGCCATGGTCTAGTTCTCCAGTTGGTGCAGGATACGATTAACTTTATCAAAAGTTTCCTGATATTCCGCATCTTCCTCGCTGTCCGCGACGATACCGCCTCCAGCGGAGCAATACAGTTGCCCCTGCCAGGCCGTCAGGGTGCGAATGGTGATGCTGGTATCCATATTGCCGCAATAGCTCAGGTAGCCAATGCTCCCGCACCAGGCGTTACGTCGCTGAGGTTCCAGTTCATCGATAATCTCCATCGCCCGGACCTTCGGGGCGCCAGTGATAGATCCCCCGGGGAAGGCGGCGCGCAGCAGATCGCTGGCATGCAGCGTCGCCGGTAAGCGGGCGGTGATGGTGCTGACCAGATGATGGACCGCCGGGAACGGCTCCACCACGAACAGCTCGGGGACCCGTACGCTGCCCGGCACGGCGACGCGGCCGATGTCGTTGCGCATCAGGTCGACAATCATTAAATTCTCGGCGCGGTCTTTCGGGGAGTTCGCCAGCTTCTCAGCCTGCCGCGCATCTTCCTGCGGCGAATCGAGCCGCGGCAGAGTACCTTTTATCGGGCGCGTCTGGATCTCTCCCTGGCGCAACTGAATAAATCGCTCCGGCGACAGGCTTAAAATCGCCCCTTCCTCGAGGCGAATAAAGGCGCTAAAGGGGGCGCGGTTGGCAACGTTCAGCTGGCGGAAGGCCTGCCATTCATCACCGACGTAGCGGGCCTGAAAACGCTGGGCGAGGTTGACCTGATAGCAGTCGCCGCTGTGCAGATAGGCCTGCACCTGGCGAAATTTCTCGCCGTACTGCTGGCGGCTCATATTTGACTGCCAGGCAGAGGTCAGGGCGAAAGGTTTCATCGCCGGACGGGATTGCGCCTGCAGCCACTGCAGGCGCTGCTGCGGATCGTCATAGCTGAGCAGCGAAATTTGCTGGCGCTGATGGTCGACAATCAGCGCCCAGTCATAGATCCCCACCGCCATATCCGGCAGCGCGATATCGGCCTGGGCGTGCGAAGGGAGACGCTCAAAGCGACGGCCCAGATCGTACCCGAATAGTCCCAGCGCGCCGCCAAGAAACGGCAGATCGTCATGGGGCTGCGGCGTGAACGGCTGACGATCCAACTGCTGTTGAAGCAGTTGCAGCGGATCTTCCGCGGAGACAAAAGCGGTTTCGCCGTCATCGACCCACGTCTGTTCACCGCGCGTCAGCAGCGTGGCGCGCGGGGCAGCCACCAGAATATCAAAGCGGTTATGCGGATGGTCGGCAAAGCCGGAATGCAGCAGCATCGCCCAGGGCAGGGCGCTTAACGGCGCAAAATAGTGTTCGGCCGCATCCGGGCGCCAGGGCAGGGTAATAATCGCGGGGGACAACATCTTTCTCGATCCTGAACGTTGCCGTCCCTCTGGCGTAGGCGGGGACGGCGTGAAATAATTACGCCCCACAATGTAGCAGGAGTAAAAGATGTTTGCAGGTTTACCTTCGCTGAGCCACGAGCAACAGCAAAAAGCGGTCGAACGTATCCATGAGCTAATGGCCCAGGGGATGAGCAGCGGCCAGGCGATTGCCCTGGTGGCGGAAGAGCTGCGCGCAACGCATACCGGCGAGCAGATCGTCGCGCGCTTTGAAGATGAGGATGAAGATCAAGACGAAGATGAGGACGACTAATTACACCGCGGCGATAATTTTGATCTCAACTTTATACTGCGGGTTCATCAGCGTCGCTTCCACCGTGCAGCGCACCGGGGCGTGACCGGCCACCACCCACGCGTCCCAGGCTTTATTCATCGCCGCAAAGTCGCTTTTATCGGCGAGGAAGATGGTGGCGTCAAGAATACGCGACTTGTCGCTGCCCTGTTTTTCCAGCACCGCGTCAATCTGCGCCAGGGTATTGGCGGTCTGCTCGAAGGCGTCGGCATCAAGATTTGCCGGCACGCCGGTGTAGTACAGGGTCTGGTTGTGGATCACCACGTCTGACCAACGGGCTTCGGCATCAATACGCGTAATTGTCATTTCTTTTTCCTCTTTGAGCATTCCATTCGGCTGCGGCAAGACTGCCATAATGTTCCGCTCGCGTCACTACCTGGACTGGCGAAACGCCGTCCTCCCTGACATAATCACTGTCCAAATAACCAGGGGGCAATGTGATCGACGATTTTGCAGCAGACGGCCAGTTAGCCAAAGCCATACCGGGATTTAAGCCGCGCGAGCCGCAGCGCCAGATGGCGAAAGCGGTGAGCGAAGCGATTGAGGCCTCCCGACCGCTGGTGGTGGAAGCGGGGACCGGAACCGGTAAAACCTACGCTTACCTGGCGCCTGCGCTGCGGGCGAAAAAAAAGGTGATTATCTCCACCGGCTCGAAAGCGCTGCAGGATCAGCTCTATAGCCGCGATCTGCCCACCGTCGCCAAGGCGCTCAAATTCACCGGTAAACTGGCGCTGCTTAAAGGGCGCTCCAACTACCTGTGCCTTGAACGTCTTGAGCAGCAGGCGCTGGCGGGCGGCGATCTGCCGGTACAAACCCTCAGCGATGTGATCCTCCTGCGCTCCTGGTCGAATCAAACCCAGGATGGCGATATCAGCACTTGCGCCAGCGTCGCGGAAGACTCCCAGGCCTGGCCGCTGGTCACCAGCACCAACGATAACTGTCTCGGTAGCGACTGCCCACTGTATAAAGATTGCTTCGTGGTGAAGGCGCGTAAAAAAGCGATGGACGCCGACGTGGTGGTGGTCAACCATCACCTGTTCCTGGCCGATATGGTGGTCAAAGAGAGCGGCTTTGCCGAGCTGATCCCCGAGGCGGAAGTGATGATCTTCGATGAAGCCCATCAGTTGCCGGATATCGCCAGTCAGTACTTTGGTCAGTCGCTCTCCAGCCGCCAGCTGCTGGATCTGGCGAAAGACATCACCATTGCCTACCGCACCGAACTGAAAGACACCCAGCAGTTGCAAAAATGCGCCGACCGCCTGGCGCAAAGCGCTCAGGATTTTCGCCTGCAGCTGGGGGATCCCGGCTATCGCGGCAACCTGCGCGAACTGCTGGCGGATAGCCACATTCAGCGCGCGCTGCTGCTGCTCGATGACGCGCTCGAGCTATGCTATGACGTCGCCAAACTTTCGCTGGGCCGCTCGGCGCTGCTCGATGCCGCCTTTGAGCGCGCCACCCTCTATCGCGGGCGCTTAAAGCGGCTGAAAGAGATTAACCAGCCGGGCTACAGCTACTGGTATGAGTGCACCTCGCGCCACTTTACTCTCGCCCTGACGCCGTTGACCGTGGCCGAGAAGTTTAAAGAGGTGATGGCGCAGAAGTCGGGGAGCTGGATCTTTACCTCGGCGACGCTGTCAGTGAACGACGATCTGCATCACTTCACTGCCCGGCTGGGGATCGACGAGGCGCAGTCCCTGTTGCTGCCGAGCCCCTTTGATTATCAACATCAGGCGCTGCTCTGCGTGCCGCGCAATCTGCCGCTGCCGAACCAGCCTGGCGCGGCGCGCCACCTGGCGGCGATGCTCAAGCCGCTGATCGAGGCCAACGACGGTCGCTGCTTTATGCTGTGTACCTCGCACGCCATGATGCGCGATCTGGCGGAGCAGTTCCGCGCCACCATGACGCTACCGGTGTTGCTGCAGGGGGAAACCAGCAAAGGCCAACTGCTGCAGCAATTCGTCAGCGCCGGCAACGCCCTGCTGGTGGCCACCAGCAGCTTCTGGGAAGGGGTCGACGTGCGCGGTGATGCGCTGTCGCTGGTGATTATCGATAAGCTGCCGTTTACTTCGCCAGACGACCCGCTGCTGAAAGCGCGCATGGAAGATTGTCGGCTGCGCGGCGGCGATCCGTTCGATGAAGTACAGCTCCCGGAAGCCGTCATCACCCTCAAACAGGGGGTGGGGCGTCTGATCCGCGATATCGACGATCGCGGGGTGCTGGTGATCTGCGACAACCGGCTGGTGATGCGCCCCTACGGCGCGGTGTTCCTGGCCAGCCTGCCGCCCGCGCCGCGGACCCGCGATATCCGCCGGGCGGTGCGCTTCCTCGCCGTGCCGCCGGCAAGGTAATCCGCACTAAAATGTGTTAAGCTGCGCGCCATTTTGTTAATTAGCGGTTCCCAATAGACTTCGGGCGGTATGGCGGCGGGTTGGCCGTTTGCCGGAAAACAGGCTGCCTGAAGCCTGAACTATGTAACGAGAGCGTGACCACCCATGCGAATTTTGGCTATCGATACCGCCACAGAGGCCTGCTCCGCGGCGCTGTGGAATGATGGCACCCTTAGTGCTCATTTCGAAATTTGTCCCCGCGAACATACCCAACGTATCCTGCCGCTGGTGCAGGAGGTCCTCACCGAGAGCGGCGCCACGCTGACCGAGCTGGACGCGCTGGCCTTTGGCCGCGGTCCGGGTAGCTTTACCGGCGTGCGCATCGGCATCGGTATCGCTCAGGGGTTGGCGCTGGGCGCTGAGCTGCCAATGATCGGCGTTTCGACGCTGGCCACCATGGCGCAGGGCGCCTGGCGCAAAACCGGCGCCACCCGCGTGCTGGCGGCCATTGACGCACGAATGGGCGAAGTCTACTGGGCCGAGTACCAGCGTGACGAGCAGGGCGTCTGGCATGGCGAAGAGACGGAAGCGGTGCTCAAACCGGAAGCGGTAGCCGAACGGCTGGCACAGCTTTCCGGCGAATGGGCCACCGTCGGCACCGGCTGGCAGGCGTGGCCGGATCTGGCGAAAGCGAGCGGACTGACCTTAAGCAGCGGCGAAATTGCACTGCCGGCGGCGGAGGATATGCTGCCGTTAGCCTGTTACCTGCTGGCGGCGGGGAAAATCGTGGCCGTGGAGAAAGCGGAGCCGGTTTATTTGCGAAACGAGGTGGCGTGGAAGAAACTTCCAGGCCGCGAGTGAATCTCAGTAACAAGAAGACTGAGAAAAGGAGTCGCATCATGGCGGGTCAAAAACAGGGCGTTCGCTGGCTGTTAGCCGCGGCGGTTGCCGTTGCGCTAAGCGGCTGCGTGTCAGTGCCGGATGCCATCAAAGGCACCAGCCCTACGCCGCAGCAGGATTTAGTGCGGGTGATGAACGCCCCGCAGCTGTACGTTGGCCAGGAAGCACGCTTTGGCGGCAAAGTGGTCAATGTGCAGAACCAGCAGGGTAAAACCCGCTTAGAAATCGCCACCGTACCGCTGGACAGCGGCGCACGGCCTGTGCTGGGCGAACCGTCTCGTGGGCGGATCTATGCCGACGTTAACGGCTTCCTCGATCCGGTCGACTACCGCGGCCAGCTGGTCACCGTGGTCGGGCCGATTGCCGGCGTGGTCGACGGCAAAGTGGGCAGCACGCCGTATAAATTTATGCTGATGAACGCCATCGGTTACAAACGCTGGAACGTGGTGCAGCAGGTGGTGATGCCCCCGCAGCCCATCGATCCGTGGATGCTGGGTCCGCGCCCCTGGGGTTACGGCTATGGCGGCTGGGGCTGGTACAACCCCGGCCCTGCTGAGGTGAGAAACGTCGTAACCGAATGATTTTGTTGTTTATGTTAGTTCAAAGAAACAGCGGCCGGTCCGCTGTTTCTTTGTTTTCAGTCGAATAAGAAAAAAAATAGTGACGCGCTTCGCAACCTGCTCATTGCCTAATTAATAAACTGGTACGCTGAGTTAATATAATGTTAACAAAATGTATTTACCAGGGGCTGTGATGACGACGAATAACTATTTCAGAGGTGATGCAGTGAAAAAGGTTTGGCTAAACCGTTATCCCGCAGATGTTCCTGCGGAGATAAACCCTGACCGCTATCAATCCCTGGTTGAACTGTTTGAGCATGCCACCACCCGCTACGCCGACCAACCGGCGTTTATCAATATGGGTGAAGTGATGACCTACCGTAAGCTGGAAGAGCGTAGTCGCGCCTTTGCCGCTTACCTTCAGGAGGGGTTAGGATTACAGAAGGGCGATCGCGTGGCCCTGATGATGCCTAACCTGCTGCAGTATCCGGTGGCTCTGTTTGGCATCCTGCGCGCCGGGATGATCGTGGTTAACGTCAACCCCTTATATACCCCGCGTGAACTGGAGCATCAGCTCAACGACAGCGGCGCGGCGGCGATCGTCATCGTCTCCAACTTTGCCCATACCCTGGAAAAAGTGGTGGCGAAAACTCAGGTTAAGCACGTGATCCTGACGCGCATGGGCGATCAGCTCTCCACCGCCAAAGGCACGCTGGTGAACTTCGTGGTCAAGTACATCAAGCGCCTGGTGCCGAAGTACCACCTGCCGGATGCCATCTCGTTTCGCAGCGCGCTGCAGCATGGCTACCGCATGCAGTACGTGAAGCCGGAGATCGTTGCGGAAGATCTGGCGTTTCTGCAGTACACCGGGGGCACCACCGGCGTGGCCAAAGGGGCGATGCTGACCCACCGCAACATGCTGGCGAACCTCGAGCAGGTCAATGCCACCTACGGCCCGCTGCTGCATCGCGGCAAAGAGTTCGTGGTGACCGCGCTGCCGCTGTATCACATTTTCGCCCTGACCATGAACTGCCTGCTGTTTATCGAACTGGGCGGGCAAAATTTGCTGATCACCAACCCACGCGACATTCCCGGGCTGGTGAAGGAGCTGGCGAAATATCCTTTCACCGCCATGACCGGGGTCAATACCCTGTTCAACGCCTTGCTGAACAACAAAGAGTTTCAGCAGCTTGATTTCTCCTCGCTGCACCTCTCCGCCGGCGGTGGGATGCCGGTGCAGCAGGCGGTGGCCGAGCGCTGGGTAAAACTGACCGGACAATATCTGCTGGAGGGCTACGGCCTGACCGAGTGTTCGCCGCTGGTCAGCGTCAACCCGCACGACATCGACTACCACAGCGGCAGCATTGGCCTGCCGGTGCCTTCCACTGAAGCCAAACTGGTGGACGACGACGATAACGAAGTGGCGCCGGGTCAGCCGGGCGAGCTCTGTATCAAGGGGCCGCAGGTGATGCTGGGCTACTGGCAGCGTCCTGACGCGACGGATGAGATTATCAAAGACGGCTGGTTGCACACCGGGGACATCGCGGTGATGGATGAAGAGGGATTCCTGCGCATCGTTGACCGGAAAAAAGATATGATCCTGGTGTCGGGGTTTAACGTCTATCCGAATGAAATCGAAGATGTGGTTATGCAGCACAGCGGCGTCCTCGAAGTGGCGGCCATCGGCGTGCCGTCCGGCAGCAGCGGTGAAGCGGTGAAGATTTTCGTGGTCAAGAAAGATGCCGCATTAACCGAAGAGGCGCTGATTACGTTCTGCCGCCGCCATCTCACCGGCTACAAAGTGCCGAAGCTGGTGGAATTCCGTGACGAACTGCCGAAATCCAACGTCGGGAAAATTTTGCGGCGAGAACTGCGTGACGAAGCGCGCGCTAAAGTGGACAATAAAGGCTAAGTAACGAATGAGTCGCCTGACGCCGGCTACGCCGGCGTTTTTTATGGGCGCAAGTTAAGAGAGTATGCTTTGAACTATCAGATGATCACCACCGATGATGGCCTGCGCGCTGTCTGCGAAGCGGCAAGCGCGGCCTCCGCCGTCGCTCTGGATACGGAATTTGTCCGTACCCGTACCTACTATCCGCAGCTGGGCCTGCTGCAGCTGTTCGACGGCACCCAGGTCTCTCTGATCGATCCCTTGACGATTAGCGACTGGGCGCCGATGCGCGAGCTGCTGCTCAACCAGGATGTGACTAAATACCTGCATGCCGGCAGCGAAGATTTAGAAGTCTTCCTCAACGCGTTCAGCCTGATGCCGCAGCCGCTGATTGACACCCAGATCCTGGCGGCGTTCTGCGGCCGCCCGATGTCCTGGGGCTTTGCCTCTATGGTGGAAGAATATTCCGGAGTGGCGCTGGATAAAAGTGAATCCCGCACCGACTGGCTGGCGCGCCCGCTGACCGAGCGTCAGTGTGAATACGCCGCAGCTGACGTCTGGTACCTGTTGCCGATCGCCAGCCAATTAATGGCGGAGACCGACCGCGCAGGCTGGCTATCGGCGGCGCTGGACGAATGTCGTCTGATGCAGCAGCGTCGTCAGGAGGTGGTCGACCCGGCCGAGGCCTGGCGCGACATCGGCAACGCCTGGCAGCTGCGTACCCGCCAGCTGGGCTGCCTGCAGCTGCTGGCAGAGTGGCGTCTGCGCAAAGCGCGTGAGCGCGACCTGGCGGTGAACTTTGTGGTGCGGGAAGAGCATCTGTGGAGCGTGGCGCGCTATATGCCCACCAGCCTCGGCGAGCTCGACAGCCTCGGGTTGTCCGGCAGTGAAATTCGCTTCCACGGCAAAACGTTGATTAGCCTGGTCGAGAAAGCCCAGGCGCTGCCGGAGTCGGCCCTGCCGGCGCCGCTGCAGAACCTCATTGACATGCCGGGTTACCGTAAAGCCTTTAAAGATATTAAAGCGCTGGTGCAGGAAGTGAGCGCCGATAAGGGCGTGAGCGCGGAACTGCTGGCCTCGCGTCGGCAGATCAACCAGTTGCTGAACTGGCACTGGCAGTTGAAAACGCAAGCCGGTGAGCCTGAGCTGATTTCCGGCTGGCGTGGCGAACTGATGGCCGGGCGGCTGAAGTCGCTGTTAAACGACTATCCGCGCTAGCGGGCGGTCTGGTTCAGGCCATTAAAAAACCGGCAGCGCAGGGCGTAGCCGGTTTTTTTTCGGGATGGAACAGCAGGTCAGGGTTTCGACTCTTCCGTTTCGGGTAGGGTCACGTTCAGCTCAAGAATCGAAATATCACCATCCCGCTGCTCCAGCTGCACGCTGACCATCTCCGGGTCGATCTGCACGTATTTACAGATCACTTCCAGAATATCTTTGCGCAACTGCGGCAGGTAGTGCGGCTCCGCGTCGCCGCGGCGACGCTCGGCGACGATGATTTGCAGGCGTTCTTTCGCAATATTAGCCGTGTTCTTTTTTCGCGAGAGAAAAAAGTCGAGTAAAGCCATAATTTATCCTCCGAACAGGCGTTTGAGGAATCCTTTCTTCTCTTCTTCAATGAAGCGGAAAGGGCGTTCTTCTCCGAGCAGACGTTCAACGGTATCGGCATAGGCTTTGCCTGCGTCCGACGCGGCATCCAGAATCACGGGCTCACCCTGGTTGGATGCGCGCAGAACTGACTGGTCTTCCGGGATCACGCCCACCAGATTAATGCGCAGAATTTCCAGCACGTCTTCCATGCTCAGCATATCGCCTTTATTGACGCGGCCTGGATTGTAGCGGGTCAGCAGTAAGTGCTCTTTGATCGGCTCTTCGCCATTTTCCGCACGACGGGATTTCGAAGCGAGAATGCCAAGGATACGGTCGGAGTCGCGAACGGAGGAGACTTCCGGGTTGGTGGTGATGATGGCTTCATCAGCAAAATAGAGCGCCATCAGCGCACCGGTTTCGATACCTGCCGGTGAATCACAGACGATGAAATCGAAGTCCATTTTCTTCAGTTCTTCGAGAACTTTGTCGACGCCTTCGCGGGTCAGGGCGTCTTTATCCCGGGTCTGAGAGGCCGGGAGAATGTAGAGATTTTCCGTGCGCTTATCTTTGATCAGCGCCTGGTTCAACGTGGCATCGCCCTGGATGACGTTGACGAAATCATAAACGACGCGACGTTCGCAGCCCATAATCAGATCGAGGTTACGCAGGCCGATGTCGAAGTCGATAACGACGGTTTTCTTTCCCTTCTGGGCCAAACCTGTAGCGATGGCCGCGCTGGAGGTGGTCTTGCCAACGCCCCCTTTACCCGAAGTCACAACAATAATGCGTGCCATAGAAATTCCTTGTTAAAAAGGGATTAATTCAACGGTTGAACTGTCAAAGCGCTTTCACCTAAACGCAGGCGTGCCGCTTTGCCATAAAATTCGGCCGGGATGTTATCGCTCAGCCAATATTCCCCGGCGATGGAGACCAGCTCCGCCGCAAGGTGGGTACAAAATATCTGGGCGTCTCTGTCGCCACCGGCGCCTGCCAGCGCGCGTCCTCGCATCATGCCATATACATGGATATTGCCGTCAGCGATAAGTTCCGCACCGGCACTCACATGATTTGTAACAATAAGATCACAGTGTGGCGCATAAATGCGCTGACCGGAACGTACCGGCTGATCAATCAAACGCGTTTTTGTGATCTGGTTAGCAACTGGCGGCGGCGGAGGGGTGGGTTCGGACGGTGCCGGACGAGGGGCTTTCTCTTTCCCTTCGGTTAATAACGGGATCCCGGCGCGATCGATTTCGGTTTTCAGGCGCGGGATTTTGCATCCGCTGACGCCCATAATGCGTAAACCGGTCGCGGCGATGGCCTCGTTAATGGCGCGCCATTCGACCTCCTCCTCCACGCTGGCGATATTCACCACCACCGGCGCATGGCGTAAAAAGGCGGGAGCCTGGGCGATTTTGTCTTCTAACGCCTGACGAATAACCTCGGGATTTGCATCGTGCAAATGAACGACAGATAACGTGAAGCTACTGCCTTTAAGTTCGATTGGCGTATTTGACATCCTGGCCTTACTCAATTTGCTGTTTATCAACCGCAGAAGTGCGGTGATATTCCGAAGACTAAAAGGCATGTTATAGTCACTCATATATTGAGGCAAGTGACCACGGGTCTAATTCCGAGTAAAACTATGTTTTGTGTGATCTATCGAAGTACTAAACGTGAACAAACCTATTTATACGTCGAAAAAAAAGACGATTTCTCACGCGTTCCTGACGAGCTAATGCGCGGCTTCGGCACGCCGCAAATGGCGATGCTGCTGCCGCTGGATGGGCGCAAAAAGCTGGTTAACGCCGACCTGGAAAAAGTGAAACAGGCGTTGAGCGAGCAGGGCTATTACCTGCAACTTCCCCCGCCATCTGAAAATCTACTAAAGAAACACCTGGCGGAACAGGGGAAACAATCCGATTAACCCACGAGGGAAAATAATGTACCAACATCATAACTGGCAGGGTGCGCTTCTGGATTATCCAGTGAGCAAAGTGGTTTGCGTCGGCAGTAATTATGCAAAACACATCAAGGAAATGGGCAGTGCGACGCCGGAAGAGCCGGTGCTGTTTATTAAACCTGAGACCGCGCTGTGCGATCTCCGTCAGCCGTTGGTGCTTCCTGAAGGGCTGGGCTCAGTGCACCACGAAGTCGAGCTGGCGGTGCTGATCGGCAGCACGCTGCGTCAGGCGACGGAAGAGCATGTGCAGAAAGGGATCGCCGGCTATGGCGTCGCGCTGGATCTCACCCTGCGCGACCTGCAGGCTAAGATGAAAAAGGCCGGGCAACCGTGGGAGAAGGCGAAAGGCTTCGATAACGCCAGTCCAATCTCCGGCTTTATCCCGGCCGCTGAGTTCCACGGCGACCCACAGAATACGCCGTTAAGCCTGAAGATTAACGGTGAAGTGCGCCAGCAGGGAACCACAGCCGACATGATCCATAAGATTGTGCCGCTGATCGCCTATATGTCGCGCTTCTTTACCCTCAAAGCCGGGGATGTGATCCTCACCGGCACCCCGGAAGGGGTGGGGCCGCTGCACAGCGCTGACGAACTGGAAGTTGGCTTCAACGGCCTGTCGCTCACCACCCGCGTGCTGTAAGCGCTGCTTGCCGCCTTTTGGGGCGGCAAAACTTGCATCGGCGTGCCAGACTGGTTATAAGGTGCACCCTTAACTGGCAACGACGGACACTCCGATGAGCGAACAACCTTTCTGGCAACAAAAAACACTGGATGAAATGACCGACGCGGAGTGGGAATCGCTGTGTGACGGCTGCGGCCAGTGTTGCCTGCACAAGCTGATGGATGAAGACACCGATGAGATCTACTTCACCAACGTCGCCTGCCGTCAGCTTAATATCAAAACCTGCCAGTGCCGTAACTACGAACGTCGCTTCGAGTACGAGCCAGACTGCATCAAGCTTACCCGCGAAAACCTGCCAACCTTCGAATGGCTGCCGCCGACCTGCGCCTATCGCCTGCTGGCGGAGGGCAAATCGCTGCCGGCCTGGCATCCGCTGCTGACCGGCTCAAAAGCGGCGATGCATGGCGAACGCATCTCTGTTCGCCATATTGCGGTGCCCGAGTCCACCGTCGTCGACTGGCAGGATCATATCCTCAATCTGCCTGACAGGGCGCGTTAAGCGCCGGATCACGCTTTCTTCGCGTGAAACAGCCCGTTTTCACCGTCGGTTTCTTCGGCCACCCAGAAGTGAATATTGAAGCGGGCGTCGTCACTGAGTTCGACGCGGTGCCAGTACTGCGGCGGACTGGTGGCAAACTGTCCGGCATGAATGACCACTTTCTTTTCCGGCTCCGTCGCCTGCTCATCGGCAAAACCGTAATAGGTGACCGTTCCCTCCATGACGCACAGCTGACCGAAGACGCCGGCCGCGGTGTTGTGATGGCTCAGCAGGGCGGCGGGGACATTCTCTTTAGTAAAGAACGGGGTGGAGCGTTTAACTTTCCAGTCTGCGGGGATCAGTAAAGATGACATGTGAGCTCCTGTGGGGCCTTAAAAGATGTATTTAATATGCACCTTTTAGGGGCTGTGGTCAACCACAGGCAGGAAACGATGCAACGATGCGCAGCAGACATAAAAAAACGCCCCGCAGGGCGTTTCATTGTGTGCGGTACTCGCAGCGGCTTAGCGGCCAAACAGATCGCGTTTTTTCGCTTTGAAAGGCTGAGCAATGATCACCAGGATGGCGACCAGCAGATAGGCAGCAAAAATACCGACCAGCCATTGCGGCATCTCCAGCGACAGAAATTGCCACTGACGCACTGAACAGTCGCCGGACGCGACGAAAACCTGCGGCAGCCATTTATCCAGCGGCAGCCAGGTTGGGAAGCGGGCGGCGAAATCACAGGTCTGGAACGGCGAAGGGTGCAGCTGGATCATCGTATGCTCCCACGCCAGCTGCAGTCCACGTATTGCGCTGTACAACCAGATCACCATGGCGACATAGCGCAGCGGCGTTTTGGGGGCGATGGCGCCGACCAGCCCCGCGCCCATGATGCCGAACAGCGCGCAGCGTTCGTAAATACACATCACACACGGCTGCAGCAGCATCACATGCTGGAACCACAGCGCAACGAGTTCGAGAATAAAAGCGGTTAATGCCATCAGGAGCCAGGCACCGCGTCCCCTTGAGCACTGGTTTAAATATTGCAACATAATCATTTCCCTGGAAGATGCTAAATCATGGCAGTGTAAACGAAAACCGAACCGACGCCAGCGGCCCGGCAGAAAATATTACGTAACGGGTTATTGAATGGCCCGGATGAATCCGGGCCAGGATCGGGTCAGGGCAGCGTGGGCGTGGTCACCCAGCCGTGCGCCAGTAGCCAGTTGGTGACCGGCATCAAGGTGAACTCGACGCACAGCAGGCCGACCAGCGTCAGTACGAGAGTGTAGGGCAGCGCCATCCATACCATGCGGCCATAGGAGAGTCGGATAAGCGGCGCCAGCGCAGAGGTCAGCAGGAACAGGAATGCCGCCTGGCCGTTGGGGGTGGCGACCGACGGCAGGTTGGTGCCGGTATTGATCGCCACCGCCAGCATCTCAAACTGCGGCAGGCTGATAACGCCATGTTCGAGGGCGGTTTTCGCTTCGTTAATGTAGACCGTGCCGACAAAAACGTTATCCGAAATGGACGACAGCAGGCCGTTAAACAGGTAAAAGAGCGACAGCTGCGCGTGCGGCGAGGCCTGCAGCACAAATTCAATGACCGGGGTGAACAGCCGCTGGTCGATGATCACCGCCACAATGGCAAAGAACACCGTCAGCAGCGCGGTGAAGGGCAGCGCCTCGGTGAACGCCTTGCCAATGGCGTGCTCATCGGTCACCCCGGAAAACGTGGTGGCGAGGATGATCACCGACAGGCCAATGAGCCCGACTTCGGCCAGATGAAAGGCGAGGGCGACGATCAGCCAGACACCAATCACCGCCTGGGCCAGCAGCCGCAGCTGCTCCTGACGGCTGCGCTGGGCGCGGCTGCGGTCGTCAAAGTCCTGCAGCACCTTCCGTACCGTGGGCGGCAGCGGTTCGCCGTAGCCAAACAGGCGATACTTTTCGACCAGCAGGCAGGTCAACAGCCCACACACCATCACCGGCACGGTGACGGGCGCCATGCGGATAAAGAACTCGCCAAAATGCCAGCCCGCCGCTTTGGCGATAATCAGATTTTGCGGTTCGCCAACCATGGTCATGACTCCGCCGAGGGCGGTCCCGACGCCGGCGTGCATCATCAGGCTGCGCAGAAAGCCGCGGAATTGCTCCAGCACCTCGCGGTAGTGCTGCTCGATATGGCTGTCGTCCAGCAGATCGTTATCATCAGGGCGAGCTGAAGCGACGCGGTGGTAGATGCCGTAGAACCCAACGGCGACGCTAATCACCACCGCCACCACGGTAAGCGCATCGAGAAAGGCGGAGAGGAAGGCGGCCGCCAGGCAGAAGGCCAGCGACAGCAGCATCTTGCTGCGGATCCCCAGCAGCAGGCGCGTGAAGACGAACAGCAGCAGTTGTTTCATAAAGTAGATGCCCGCGACCATGAAGATCAGCAGGAGCAGCACTTCAAGGTTGCCGGCGATCTCTTCCCGCACATGCGCCGGGCTGGTCATGCCGATCAGCAGCGCCTCAATGGCCAGCAGGCCGCCCGGCAGCAGCGGATAGCACTTCAGCGCCATGGCGAGGGTAAAGATAAACTCAACCACCAGCAGCCAGCCGGCGACAAACGGCGCCACGGCAAACACCAGCGGGTTTACGATTAAGAAAATGATTAATGCCAGCTTGTACCAGTCCGGCGACTGGCCAAGAAAATTGCGCCACAGCGCGCGGCCATATGAAATTTCCACGACAGAATCCTTCCCCGTCAATTAGTACATGATTTTGTGCGTAACTATTGGCAAGAGTATCAGTTGAGCAAAATGAGAAGCAACTTTCTTCGCACCGCGGCGGCGGTGACGGGTGATAAGGAAAAGCGCAAAGTAAAAACGGAAAATGAAACGGCGATCCCTTTTTAATTCACTTGCGATGCTATCTGCGCTATAGCGGCTCTGGTATGATGAGTGCAATTGCAACAATGTGTAATGGAAATATTATTATGGTCATTAAGGCGCAGAGCCCTGCGGGTTTCGCGGAAGAGTATATCATTGAGAGCATCTGGAATAACCGCTTCCCACCTGGATCGATTCTCCCCGCTGAACGCGAGCTTTCTGAGCTGATCGGTGTCACCCGCACCACTCTGCGCGAAGTGTTGCAGCGTCTGGCGCGTGACGGCTGGTTGACCATTCAGCATGGCAAGCCTACCAAAGTGAATAACTTCTGGGAGACCTCCGGGCTGAATATTCTCGAAACGCTGGCGCGCCTCGATCACGACAGCGTGCCGCAGCTGATTGATAACCTGCTCTCCGTACGCACCAATATTTCCACGATTTTTATTCGCACCGCGTTCCGTCAGCATCCGGATAAAGCGCTGGCGGTACTGGACAGCGCCCGGGAAGTGGAAGATCACGCCGACGCCTTTGCCGACCTCGATTACAATATCTTCCGCGGTCTGGCGTTTGCCTCCGGCAACCCGATTTACGGCCTGATCCTCAACGGCATGAAGGGGCTGTATACCCGCATCGGCCGCCACTATTTCTCCAGCCCGGAAGCGCGCAGCCTCGCGCTGGGCTTTTATCATCAGCTGGCGAAGGTGTGCGAAGGCGGCCTGCACGATCAGGTGTACGAGCTGGTCCGTCGCTACGGCCATGACAGCGGGGAGATCTGGCATCGGATGCAGAAATCGCTGCCCGGCGATTTAGCCATGAATATGCGTTAAGCCGGATATTGGCGATCGATAAACACAATAAGGGGGCCAGTGGCCCCCTTCGTCGTTTTCATCGTCCCGCAATGTTATAGCGCGTTCGGGCGCGCCGGGCAGCGGTCCAGCAGCTCAATGCTGCCGTCGGCGTTCTGCTGCTCCAGCAGCACATCGAATCCCCACAGACGATGCACATGTTTCAGCACTTCGCGCCGGCCTTTGTCCAGTGGGACGCGATTGTGCGGCACATAGCGCAATGTCAGCGAGCGGTCGCCGCGCAGGTCAACGTTCCACACCTGGATGTTCGGCTCAAGATTGCTGAGGTTATACTGCGCCGAGAGCTTGTTGCGGATCTCGCGATAGCCCTCTTCGTTGTGAATCGCTGAGATCTCAAGATAATTGTTGTGATCGTCGTCGAGCACGGTAAAGAAGCGGAAATCGCGCATGATCTTCGGCGACAGGAACTGGCTGATAAAGCTCTCGTCCTTGAAATCACGCATCGCGAAATGCAATGTTTCCAGCCAGTCAGAACCGGCGATATCCGGGAACCAGTACTTGTCCTCTTCGGTTGGCGACTGACAGATGCGCTTGATGTCCTGGAACATGGCGAAGCCCAGCGCGTAGGGGTTAATCCCGCTATACCACGGACTGTTGTACGGCGGCTGGAACACCACGTTAGTGTGACTATGGAGAAACTCCAGCATAAAGCGCTCCGTCACTTTCCCTTCATCATAGAGATGGTTGAGGATGGTGTAGTGCCAGAAGGTCGCCCACCCCTCGTTCATCACCTGGGTCTGTTTCTGCGGGTAGAAATACTGGCTGACTTTACGCACGATGCGCAGGATCTCGCGCTGCCACGATTCGAGCAGCGGGGCGTTCTTCTCCATAAAGTACAGCAGGTTCTCCTGCGGTTCGGAAGGGTAGCGACGGGCGGACTCAATCGCTTTTTCTTCCTCGCGCTTCGGCAGGGTGCGCCACAGCATATTCACCTGGCTTTGCAGATACTCTTCCCGGCTTTTCTGCCGCGCTTTCTCCTCCTGCAAGGAGATTTTTTGCGGACGTTTATAGCGGTCGACGCCGTAGTTCATCAGCGCGTGGCAGGAGTCGAGGAGTTTCTCCACTTCGTCGACACCATAGCGCTCTTCACACTCGGTAATGTATTTGCGGGCGAAGATCAGGTAATCGATGATCGAGCTGGCGTCGGTCCAGCTGCGAAACAGATAGTTATTTTTAAAGAATGAGTTGTGCCCATAGCAGGCGTGCGCCATGACCAGCGCCTGCATGGTGATGGTGTTTTCTTCCATCAGGTAGGCGATACAGGGGTTGGAGTTGATGACTATCTCATACGCCAGGCCCTGCTGGCCGTGCTTATAGGCCTGCTCGGTCTCAATGAATTTCTTGCCGAACGACCAGTGCGGATAGTTGATGGGCATGCCGACGCTGGAGTAGGCGTCCATCATCTGCTCGGAAGTAATGACTTCGATCTGGTGCGGGTAGGTATCAAGACGATAGAGCTTGGCGACCCGGTCCACTTCGGCCAGGTAGGTCTCCAGTAACTCGAACGTCCAGTCGGGTCCATCGCTTAAACGGGTGGTGTCCCTGTTCATGGAGTCAATCGTAGCCATTAGCGCGCCCTCGTTGTTGTTGGTTTTCTCTGAACGGAAAACCTCTAAACAAGCATAGAACACCGGATGGCAAACTGTATCGTCAGACAATTTCTTTTCTTCGCGATTTCCCCATCTCAAAGCCGTTTTTTGCGCTTATTTACAGAATTTAATGCTGGGTAAAAATAAAGCGCAGCATGAGATCGTAAATCTCGCAGCGCAGGGCTGGTGCGGTTTGCTGTGAGTTAAGTCACCATAAATAAAGCGTATGTTGAATAATATTTTCAACTGAGTTATCAATTTGTAATTAGATGATTGTTCTTTAACTGTTACGGAGTCGCTATGCGTGTCGTCATACTGGGAAGTGGGGTGGTTGGGGTAGCCAGCGCGTGGTATTTGAGTCAGGCGGGTCATGAGGTGACGGTTATCGACCGTCAGCCTGGTCCGGCAGAGGAGACCAGCGCGGCCAACGCCGGGCAGATTTCTCCCGGCTATGCGGCGCCCTGGGCGGCGCCGGGGGTGCCGCTGAAGGCGATCAAATGGATGTTTCAGCGCCATGCGCCGCTGGCGATCGGTCTTGACGGCACGTCGTTCCAGCTGAAGTGGATGTGGCAGATGCTGCGTAACTGCGACACCCGCCACTATATGGAGAACAAAGGCCGTATGGTGCGCCTGGCGGAGTACAGCCGCGACTGCCTGAAAGCGCTGCGCGACACCACCGGCATTCAGTATGAAGGGCGTCAGGGCGGGACGCTGCAGCTGTTCCGGACCGCCAAACAGTATGAAAATGCCACCCGCGACATCGCGGTGCTGGAAGACGCCGGCGTGCCGTACCAGCTGCTGGAAGCGAAGCGGCTGGCGGAGGTGGAGCCGGCGCTGGCGGAAGTCAGCCATAAACTGACCGGCGGCCTGCGCCTGCCCAATGATGAAACCGGCGACTGCCAGCTGTTTACCACCCGGCTGGCGGCAATGGCGGAACAGGCCGGGGTCACTTTCCGCTTCAACACCGCAGTGGACGCCCTGCTACAGGAGGGCGATCGCATTGCCGGGGTGAAATGCGGCGATGAGATTATCAAGGGCGATGCCTATGTGATGGCCTTCGGCTCCTACTCAACGGCGATGCTTAAAGGGCTGGTGGATATACCGGTCTATCCCCTGAAAGGCTACTCATTGACCATTCCGATTGCCCAGGAGGACGGCGCGCCGGTTTCCACTATCCTTGATGAAACATACAAAATCGCTATTACCCGCTTCGATCAGCGCATTCGCGTCGGCGGCATGGCCGAGATCGTCGGTTTTAACAAAGCGCTGCTGCAGCCGCGTCGCGAAACCCTGGAGATGGTGGTGCGCGATCTGTTCCCGCGCGGCGGCCACGTGGAGCAGGCGACGTTCTGGACCGGCCTGCGGCCGATGACACCGGACGGCACGCCGGTGGTCGGCCGCACGGCGTATAAAAATCTGTGGCTCAACACCGGCCACGGCACGCTTGGCTGGACCATGGCCTGCGGCTCCGGGCAGCTTATCAGCGATCTGATCTCCGGGCGCACGCCGGCGATCCCTTACGACGATCTGGCGGTCGCCCGCTACAGCCCCGGGTTCACCCCGGCGCGTCCGCAGCATCTGCATGGCGCACACAACTAAGGAGCTTGCATGACCCGTCCGGTAGTGGCCAGCATCGACCTGCTGGCCTTGCGGCAGAATTTACAGATAGTGCGTCGCGCGGCCCCTGGGTCGCGCCTGTGGGCGGTGGTCAAAGCCAACGCCTACGGCCACGGCGTGGCGCGCGTATGGAGTGCGTTAAGCGGGGCGGATGGTTTCGCCTTGCTCAACCTGGAAGAGGCGATCCTGCTGCGCGAGCAGGGCTGGAAAGGTCCGATCCTGCTGCTGGAGGGCTTCTTCCATGCCGATGAGCTGGCGGTGCTCGATCAATATCGCTTAACCACCAGCGTCCACAGCAACTGGCAGATTAAGGCGCTGCAGCAGGCGAAGCTGCGCGCGCCGCTGGATATCTATCTCAAGGTGAACAGCGGTATGAACCGGCTGGGCTTTATGCCGGAGCGGGTGCATACCGTCTGGCAGCAGCTGCGGGCGATAAGCAACGTCGGCGAAATGACGCTGATGTCGCACTTCGCGGAGGCGGAGAACCCGCAGGGGATTGTCGAGCCGATGCGCCGTATCGAACAGGCGGCGGAGGGGCTGGATTGCCCGCGCTCGCTGGCCAACTCGGCGGCGACCCTCTGGCATCCGGAAGCGCATTTTGACTGGGTGCGTCCGGGCATCGTGCTGTATGGCGCGTCGCCTTCCGGGCAGTGGCAGGACATCGCGAACACCGGGCTGAAGCCGGTCATGACGCTGCGCAGCGAAATCATCGGCGTGCAGAACCTGCGCCCCGGCGAGGCGATTGGCTATGGCGGCCTGTACCGCACCAGCCAGGAGCAGCGGATCGGCATCGTCGCCTGCGGCTATGCCGATGGCTATCCGCGGGTGGCGCCGAGCGGCACGCCGGTGCTGGTGGATGGCGTACGCACCACTACCGTTGGACGCGTATCGATGGATATGCTGGCGGTCGATTTAACGCCTTGTCCGCAGGCCGGGATCGGCGCGCCGGTCGAGCTGTGGGGCAAAGAGATTAAAATCGACGACGTGGCGGCCAGCAGCGGCACCGTCGGCTATGAGCTGATGTGCGCCCTGGCGTCGCGGGTGCCGGTTGTGACTCTGTAACCTATTCCGGGGCGGATCACTCCGCCTCGTCTTCCGCGACCCGCACCCCAACCTTCAGCACGTGATCGTTCTCTTTTTCCGCCACCGTCCACACCATCCCGGCGAACTCCACCTGGTCCCCCACCACCGGCGCCGCGCCCAGCAGCTGCTGCACCACTTCCCCGAGCGACTGCTGATGCTCGCGGAACTCCTCTCCGCCGTCGAGGCCGTAGATTTGCGCCACATCGGCGAAGCGGGCCTCGGCATCAAGAATGAAGTCGCCGAAAAAGCGCTGATCGAGCGCCACCGGCGGCGACTGGCTGAACATTTTGCCCAGTGCCGGCAGGTCGTGCTCGCGACCAATGACGCACAGGATATCGCCTTCCCGCAGGCGGGTGCTGCCGGTGGGGTGCAGCAGGGCATTGTTGCGAAACAGCGCCGCAATCCGCGTCTCCGGCGGCATATGCAGATCGCGCAGCGCCGCGCCGATGCACCACTTATCGGCGCCCAGCTGATAGACAAACTGCTCCCACGGGTTTTCCGGGTGAATATCCAGCCCGACGCGGGAGATGGGCCAGCTGATGGGCGGCACCACCACTTTGGCTTTCTTCGCCGCCCACGACAGCGAAGTGCCCTGCAGCAGCAGCGACACCAGCACCACGAAGAAGGCGACATTGAAGAACAAGCGGGCGTTGTCCAGCCCGGCCATCATCGGGAACACCGCGAGAATGATGGGCACCGCGCCGCGCAGGCCAACCCAGCTGATAAACACCCGTTCGCGCAGGTTAAAGCCGCGAAACGGCAGCAGGCCGGCAAACACCGACAGCGGGCGGGCAATGAAAATCATCCACATCGACAGCAGCAGCGCCGGGATGGCGATCGGCAGCAGGTCGGAGGGCGTCACCAGCAGGCCCAGCACCAGGAACATGGCGATCTGCGCCAGCCACGCCAGGCCGTCGAAGTTCTGCAGGATACCGTGTCGGTTGCGGATCGGCCGGTTGCCCAGCAGAAAGCCGCAGAGATAGACGGCAAGGATACCGCTGCCGTCGAGGGTGGTGGTGACGGCAAAAATCATGATCCCGCCGCTCAGCGCCAGCAGTGGATAGAGCCCGGCGGGCAGCACGATACGGTTGATCATCTGCAGCAGCAGGTAGCCGCCGCCGAGGCCGATGGCGATCCCGAGACCAAACTGCTGGATGATATGCACGGCGAACATCCAGCTGAGGCCGGTCTGGTGCTGCTGGATCATTTCGATCAGGGTGATGGTCAGGAAGACGGCCATCGGGTCGTTACTGCCTGACTCAATCTCCAGCGTTGAGCCGACGCGCTCGTTGAGCCCCTTGCCGCCGAGCAGCGAGAAAACCGCCGCAGCGTCGGTGGAGCCGACAATGGCGCCGATCAGCAGGCCTTCGATCATATCCAGCTTGAACAGCCAGGCAGCCATCATCCCGGTCAGCGCCGAGGTGATCAGCACCCCGACCGTCGCCAGCGACAGCGCAGGCCATAGTGCGACGCGAAAGGAGCTGGCCTGGGTGCGCATCCCGCCGTCCAGCAGGATCACCGCCAGCGCCAGGTTACTCACCATATAGGCGAAGGGGTAGTTGTCGAAGGGGATGCCACCGATGCCGTCAATGCCTGCCAGCATCCCGATGGCCAGAAAGATGACCAGAATCGGGATGCCAAGGCGCGAAGAAAAGGAGCTCAATAAGATACTGCAGGTTACTAAAACAGAACCCAGAATAAACAGACTAATGACCGCAGCGGCGTCCAATGTTCACGTACTCCCTGACTGGCGTGAAAAAATGGCTAAAAGTGACACTATTTTAACAATTCGCAGGGGATCCGCCTATGCGTCCGGGAAATTTATTCTGTCAGCACCGGGTGGCCGCTGATCGTCAGAGTGGTGGTAGCTGCCTGATTCACCAGTCGCGCGCGGGCGCCCAGCGGCAGGGTCACCGTGCGCTGCTCGTGGCCAAACTCCAGTCCGCTAATCAACGGCAGGGAGAGCTGCTGGCGCAGGTAATCAAAGACCTGCGGCAAATCGTACCCCGCGTCATAGTCGTTTGGCGCGCTGCCGGTGAAGCTGCCGAAGATCACTGCTTTCTGCGCCGCCAGCACGCCGCTGTGCAACAGCTGAAGCAGCATGCGCTCGACGCGGAACGGGTGCTCGTTGATATCCTCCACCACCAGGATGCCGTCGCGGATCGCCGGTAGCCACGGCGTGCCGATAAGCGAGGTCAGCATCGCCAGATTTCCCCCCCACAGGGTGCCTTCTACCTGGCAGTTCGGCCCTTCGCCCGGCCATTCGAGGGTAAATTCCGCCTGGCGTAGCGCCTGCCAGAAATGGTGCTCGGTAAACGGATCGAGGGTCTCCGCGCCGAAGTTGCCCGCGAGCATTGGCCCGCTGAAGGTGATGACGTTGCCCGTAGCCAGCAGGCCCGACTGGATAGCAGTGAAATCGCTGTGGCCGCAAATCAGCAGCGGGTCGCGCTGCTGGCGGGCAATCAGTCCCTGCCAGTCGATATGCGGCAGCAGGCGACTGGCGCCGTAGCCGCCGCGCACCGCGAGGACGATACGGTTGCGCCCGGGCAGCTGGGCCAGCTGGTTAATATCGGCCAGGCGCTCCTGTTCAGTCCCGGCGAAACGCTGCTGCCGGCGGGGAATGACCTGCTGGTGGGCCACCTCATGTCCGGCCTGCTGCAGACGCTCGACGCCGCGGGCTGCCGCCTGCTGGTTAATGCAATAACCCGAAGGCGCGACCAGATAAAACTGAGACATGATAATTCCTTGCTATGAATGAAAGGGTTATGATGCCGCCTGGAATGGCGATTGTCATCTCCAGGTGGCTAACTTCAGTCCGCACCCGTCATCCTTCAGGTTGTCGGCCGGCGGGGGACGTACCGCTGCCGTCGTTCTGCAGCATGATGGCGTTTGGGTAGATAAGGATAGATGTGTGAAATTGAGATGGTTGCTTATTTTAGTCGTTTTTCTGGCCGGTTGTAGTTCGAAACATGATTACACTAACCCGCCGTGGAACCCCGAGGTCCCGGTGAAGCGGGCGATGCAGTGGATGCCGATCAGTGAAAAAGCCGGCGCCGCCTGGGGCGTGGACCCGCAGCTGATCACGGCGATCATCGCCATCGAGTCGGGCGGTAATCCTGCGGTGGTGAGTAAATCCGGCGCCGTCGGGCTGATGCAGCTCAAGCCGTCGACCTCCGGACGCGATGTCTACCGGCGGATGGGCTGGCGCGGCGAGCCGTCGGTCAGTGAGCTGAAAAACCCGGAACGTAATATCTCGATGGGGGCCGCCTATCTGAGCATTCTGGAGAACGGTCCGCTGGCGGGGATCAAAGACCCGCAGGTGATGCGCTACGCGGTGGTGGTCTCCTATGCCAACGGTGCCGGCGCCCTGCTGCGCACCTTCTCGTCGGATCGCCAGGACGCCATCGATGAGATTAACGATCTCGACGCCGATGAGTTCTTCGAGCATGTGGTGAAAAAACACCCGGCACCGCAGGCGCCGCGCTATATCTGGAAACTGCAGAAAGCGCTGGACGCCATGTAGGCCTACGCTCACCCCGCTGACCTGGCGGGGTGAGTGCTTCTCACTCGCCTAATCCTCGGTACGCAGCGAGGAGATAGCGCTCATCGGCGCAATGAGCGTTTTATAGTCCCGGTAGCGCTCGGGAAGGGATCCTGGGCCGTTCACCGCCACGCAGAGCATGGCTGTCGCGTCATCTTCCTGATCGCCTTTCAGCGCTAACGCTTCTCGTAACGCATCGATGCAGGCATGGGCGTCATGATGTGAGATGCCGCAGATATCGAGACGAATGGTTTTGCTAATGGCTTCTATCCATAACCCGCCCCACAAAACGCAACCCGTGGGCATGAGCAGGCAACTAAAGATGCTGTACGCGGTGAAGTCGAGCCAGATAAAGGTCTTACTGAAAACGATAATGCCGAGGGCGAGCGAAGGGATGCTGATGGCCAGCATATTACACCCGCGGCGCAGCGGACTTAAGGCTAAGCCCGCGCTCGCTATCTGTTCCTGCCAGAGGTTACGTCCGGCAATACTCAGGCTGCAGGGCAGATCTTCATGACACGGCTTTCGCACCTCAAAATGGTCAAACAGTATTCTTTCAATGACGTTCATTTCCTGGTTTGCATAGCGTCCGTTGGCCAAAACCTGCCCGGCCTCCGGGATCCACAGATACTTTTTACTGAGTAAGCTGAACATCGCCAGCTGGATCACCCGGGTCCCTTCTCCGGTCAGCCAGGCCAGCAGCCATGGACTGACCTCCGTCGCGTGCGGCTGGGGCTGAGCCGCTGGCCGTGTCACGACGATCGTCGTACCGATAGCAATATAGATACCCGGGACGATAAACATAAATCCGCCAAGAAACAGCAGTGGATGCAGATGCATCATAAAATTCCACATACTGTCCCCTCGTTAATCCAGGCGCTGCAGACAAAAGGGATACTGAATAAGGTTGATGATTTTTACATATTCAGCAAATCTTTCGGGAAGCAGGGTGGTTGTACCAATCGCCACGCAATAATCGGCGTTTTCATCGGTCAGGGTATCTGCGTCAGCAATAAGCGTCTCTTTCAGGGTATCAATATAGTGGTGAAGAATATTAATAGCGATCCCCTCCCGGTCGAGCCGGGTGGCATTTAAGGTGATGCATAATAGCCACAGCCACCACAGTCCGGAAACCATAAACATCACCAGCCAGCTCAATACGCTGGAGTGAATTATCGCCTGATGATCAAATAGTGTTTTCCAGACGAGCACAGCGATTAACAGCAGGGAGGGGGCGGCAATCACTATCATGTTCCACGTTTGGTGCGTTGGGCTTAGCCGTAGCCCACTGCAGTGGGGATCGGTAGCCCAGTGGTTTTGTTCAGCGACGTGCAGAGAAAGCGGGAGATCCTGGTGACAGGATTTTGGCGTAGCGAAATGGTCAAACAGTATTTTTTCCACGCAGGTCATTTTGCATTCGGCATACTGCTGATTGGCGCAGAGCTGAATATCTTCAGCAGAATGGATGAGGGTGACATAGTTTTTTCTTAACAGCCGGAACATGGCCAGCTGAATGACGCGGGTGGCGCGATGACGTAGCCAGGCTAAAAAAGAGGGGGAGATAGAATAGGGCGCCGGAACGGCGGTGGTATTTTTAGCGGGGCGGGTCTTCACAATAATCATATTCAGCAGAATATATATCACTGTGGTGGATAATACATAATAACCCATAAATGATAACGGGTGTAAATTGGCGATATAGCTAATGACGGGGTTCACTTTTATTCCTTGTGAGCGCTATAACCGGTTTGCGCCAGCATAGTAAGCTTTCTCATCCACGGGGGGCAAGTGAAATAATGGGGTGGCATTTTTAAGTTAATTTCAGCAATAAAAGCGAGACAAAAGTCTTCATGAAAGCCTCCGCCGTCATGGCCGGAGGCTTATATTGCTGCGGTCAGTTAAAAGTCGTAGCCCACGGTGGCCATGACGCTGCGCTCTGCTCCCCAGTAGCAGTTGCCGGTGCCGTAGCAGCCGGAAATATACTCGCGGTCGCCGATATTGTTGGCGTTAACCTGCACATAAGCGCCTTTCAGCGTTGGCGACCAGACACCGAGGTCGGCCCGCATCATGGCATCCATCAGCGTGACCGACGGCAGCCGCGCGGTGTTGGCATCATCCGCCCACTGTTTGCCGATGTAGCGGACGCCAGCGCCCACCGAGATCCCCGCCGGGAACTGATAGCGCGCCCAGAAGGAGGCCATCTGATCCGGGGTCAGCTGCGGCGTGTTGTTATCGGTACCGTCCCTGGTGTCCTGGAAGCGCAGACGATTCCAGGTATACGAGGCGATAGTACTCAGCTGCGGGGTGATCTGGTGGTGTGCTTCCAGCTCAACGCCCTGGGAATGGACCTTACCCGCCGGAATATAGGTGGCGGTGGCGATGTTCGGGTCGCGGGTGGCGACATCCTTTTGCGTCAGGTCGTAAATTGCAATGCTATAGAGGTCGCGGCTGCCCGGCGGCTGGAACTTCAGACCGGCTTCGACCTGCTCGGCGGTGGTCGGTTTCAGCGGTTTGCCGTCCGCGCCCGGCAGCATCGCCGGGGTGATCGCCTGGCTGTAGCTCAGATAAGGCGAAAGGCCATTATCCAGGGCGTACAACAGCGAGGCGCGGCCGCTGATATGGTCGTCTGAACGGCGGTTTGAGGTGCCGAAGGTATCGCTGACCTGCTGGGAAACGATGCGGTCGTAGCGTGCGGAAACATCCACATGCCAGCGGTTCCAGACCATCTCATCCTGCAGATACAGCCCGGTCTGGTAGTAGCGGCGATGATTGTCATCGCTGTAGGTGACGGTATGCCCGGTCTGCGCGGTATAGCCGGTAAACGGGTTTAGCGGCGCCGCACCGCCGGCGCCGGTCCACAGATCGTTGCGGAAGCGATGATATTCGGCGCCGAGGATCAGGGTATGCGCCAGGTCGCCAGTATTGAAATCGGCGCGCAGGCGGTTATCGGTCGACCAGCCGTCCAGCGAACCGCGCGAACCGCTGTAGCCGCGGGCCAGCATGTCGCTGTCATCTATCCAGCCGACCTGGTAGACCTGATCGAGGGAGACGTTGGTGTGGGTGTAGCTCCCGGCGGAATAGACCGACCAGACGTCGGTGAACTGGTGGTCAAACTCATAGCTGTAGATCTGCTGGCGGCGCTGATAGCCATCTCCCGGATCGCCCTCGTTGGTGCTGGGGGAGAGCTTACGACCATTATGCGCGTAGCGGGTGCCGTCCAGCGGCAAAGAGCCGTGGTAGCCGCCGGAAGGATCTTTTTGCAGATAGGCGCGCAGCAGCAGCGAGGTGTCGCTGTCCGGCTGCCACAGCAGGGAAGGCGAAATCGCGTAGCGCTCTTCGCGGGTATGGTCATACTGCGTGTCGCTGCTGCGGGTCATCCCGATCAGCCGCCATGCCCACTGCTCGTTGATGGCGTCGGTGTAATCGAAGGCCGCGCCTTTGGTATTTTGCGTACCGCCGGTCAGGCGGACGTGGCCCTGCTGGCTAAACTGCGGGCGTTTGGAGGTCAGGTTGACCACGCCGCCCGGCACGCTCTGCCCGTAGAGCGCGGAGGAGGGGCCGCGGATCACATCGACGCGTTCGATAAACCACGGGTCGATTTGCACAACGTTATGACTGCCGCCGTCGCTCATCAGGCGCATACCGTCGAGGAACAGGTTATCGACGTCGCCGCCGTGGTAGCCGCGCAGGGAGATAGCGTCGAACCGGGTCGCGCCGCCGCCGAAGCTGGAGTAGACCCCCGGGGTATATTCCAGCGCCTGGCTGATGGTATTCGCCCCCTGGTCCGCCATCTGCTGGCGGGTGACCACCGATACCGACTGGGCGGTGGTGATTAACGGCTGGTCGGTTTTCGTCGCCCCGAGCGAAGTGCTGGCGCTGTAGCCTTCAGTCGGCGCGCTGGCGGACGCCGGCGGGCTGGCAGTGACCACCACGGTCTCTTCAGCTTGCGCGGTGAGGGGAAGGGCGACCACGAGGGCGTACAGCAGCCTCGGGCGTTTTCGGGAAATAGCCACGTTCATAAGATCATCCTGAACCAACGCGGTCTGGTACTCCTGTACGCCGCCGCGGGAAAAACGAATCTGTCATTGTTCGTTAAAAAGTAATGCGAATTATTATTGTTTGTATTTATGTGATCAAGCGAAAGGTGACCGGTTCAGGGCGATGGGGGGAGTGACGTGCTTCCCGCGGGCCGCAGAGCGGGGCTGCACGGGGACGTTGTCAGCAGGGAGATAACTCCCCCTACTGATTTTGGTAGGGGGAGGGACGGGCCGGAAAAGCGTCAGGCGCCGGTTTTTTGCGCTGCCGCCGGTGCGGGGTCGTTGGCGGCTGGCTTGCTCTGCGCGGAAGGGGCCGCCGCCGGGCGCGTGGCGGGCAGGGCATCGCAGGGTTTCTCCTGCGGGCAGATCAGATCCAGCATCTTCAGGGTGACACCGTTGGTCCAGCCAAAGCCATCCTGTAGCGGATATTCGCCACCGCCGCCGCCGGTCCCGGTCGAGCTTACGTCATACTTCTCCACCAGCTTTTGCTTGCTGTCATAGGTATGCTGAACGTTGCTCAGGAAGCGCCAGCTGACCTCCATGGCGATCTTTTGTTGGCCGTAGTTTTGCAGGCCCTCGACCGCCACCCACTGCAGCGGCGCCCAGCCGTTCGGGGCGTCCCACTGCTGACCGCTGTTGACGGTGGTGGTGGTCAGCCCGCCGGGTTTGAGCAGCCGCGACTCAGCGGCGGCGGCCACTTTCGTCGCCCGCTCGCGTGACGCCGCATTGACGTACAGCGGGAACAGCGCCGCCGCGGTCAGCTGATTGCGCACCTTGCGGGTTTTCAGATCGTAATCGGCGTACCATCCCTCTTTATCATTCCACAGATATTTCTCGATGGCCTGCTGGCGGGCATTAGCCAGCGCATCGTACTGCGTAGCGCCGGCGCTGTCCCCGGATGCCTTGCTGGCGCGGGCGAGGGTTTTCTCCAGATGGAACATCAGGGCATTGAGATCGACCGGGACAATCGAGGTGGTGCGAATGGTGGCGAGCTGCTGCGGATTATCCATCCAGCGGGAGCTGAAATCCCAGCCGGAGGCGGCGGCGGAGCGCAGGTCGCGATAGATCTCGGTTGCCGGACGATTCGGGTTGCTTTTGGCGGTTTTGACGTCGTCAAGCCAGGACTCGGGGCGCGGGGTGTCGTTATCGTCCCAGTAGCGGTTGAGCAGCGCGCCGTCCGCCATCCGCACCGCCCGTTTGTCGGCGCTGCCGGGGGCCAGCGCGTCCGCTCCGGCCATCCAGTAGCGATACTCCTTCTCCAGCTGCGGCTGGTAGGTTTTCAGTACCTGGTCGCCATCGTGCGTCGCCAGCAGGCTCACCATAAAGGAGAAGAAGGGGGGCTGCGAACGGCTGAGGTAATAGGTGCGGTTGCCGTTGGGGATATGGCCCCAGGTGTCAATTTCCGCGGCGAAGTTGGCGACCATATCTTCGACTTTATCCCAGTGACCGCTTTCGGCAAGACCCAGCATGGTGAAATAGCTGTCCCAGTAATAGACTTCGCGAAAGCGTCCTCCGGGGACCACGTAGGGCTTAGGCAGCGGCAGCAGCGAGTCCCATTTTTCCACCTCGACGGTGCTGCGGGTCAGGACCGGCCACAGGCCATCGATATGTTGACGCAGGGTTTGCCCTTTAGGCGGCACATAGGTGTCATTTTCTTTCGGCAGCGTGAAGTTCAGCTCGACGAAGTGGCGCAGGTCAAAGCTGGCCTGGTTTTTCTGCATCCGGTAATCGGCAAGGATCATCAGCGGATCGCTGTTAGGGATCGCGTCGGCGAAGGTTTTTTGATCGGCAAAGAGCTTCGCGCTCTGGACATCATTGAACAACGGGCCCAGCAGAATATCCGGCGAGGGGGGCGGCGCGGTTTTGCCGTCTTCCGCCTGGACATTCAGGCTCATCAGGGCGAGCAGGGCGCCGCCGATCGCCAGGCGCAGGGTACAGGGCAAAGCAGCGGGACGATGTGCATCAGTACTCGTCATGGGGAGTTCTCCTTATCATTATCGACTGCGGGCCACGACGTTTGGCCATCCAGAAACCTTAGACGAATATCTGCCGCTGCGCGTGTCAGGGGTAACATTTTGCGCGAAAACAGAGGATTTACCTGCCAGGTTTTCTGATATAACCACCAGCAAAGCGGTTTGGTTTACAGGCAAGCCAACGCGCCCGGGAGCCAGTCATGAATCGACGTCAATTTCTGCTGTTTAGCGCCGCTGCGCTGTCTGCGGTGCGGGGCGCGGCGGCCACTGCTCCGGCGCTGACGCTGCCGCTGTGGCCGGATCAACCGCCGGGGGGAGGCGGGCCGGGGGGCGAGGCTCGGTTATCCGCCCGCGGCGCGCTGAGCCATATCCCTCGTCCTGTGCTGACGGTCTGGCAACCCGCCCGGGCCACTGGCCACGGAGTGCTGGTGGCGGCCGGCGGCGGATACCAGCGGATCGAGATGGGCAGTGAGGCCTGGCCTGCGGCGCACTGGCTGACGGCGCACGGCTATACCGCCTATGTCCTGAGCTACCGCTTGCCGGGGGAGGGCTGGCAGGCCGGTGCGCTGGCGCCGCTGCAGGATGCGCAGCGGGCCCTGCGGCTGATCCGCGCCCGGGAATCGCAGGTCAGCGTGCTCGGTTTTTCGGCGGGGGGACATCTGCTGGGGATGGCCGCCTGTCGGCCGGCGTTTACCAGCTACCCGCCGGAGGATGCGCTGGACCACCAGCCCGCCACCGCCGACGGCGCCGCGCTGATCTATCCGGTGATCACGCTCCTGCCGCCCTGGAGCCATACGGCGACCCATCGTCTGCTGGTGGGGCCGCAGGCGAGCGAGGCGGCCGACCGCGCCTGGTCGGTACAAACCTGGGTGACAACGGCCACACCGCCCTGTTTTCTGGTACAGGCGCAGGACGATCCGATTTCCGATCCGCACAATACGCTGTTGATGGCTAACGCCTGCCGCCAGCATCAGGTTCCTGTGCAGCTTTTCCGCTATACCCGCGGTGGCCATGGCTTTGGTATGGGGCGCCCGGGAACGCCGACGACCGCCTGGCCCACGGCCTATGCCGCCTGGCTGAAGGCGCTGGCGTCCACGATGGCGCAAAAATCGTAGCGCTGCCTCACGACGGTGCAACCGCAGCCGGGCGCGGGCGGCTGTTCTGGCGATTTTTTGCACAATCAGACGGCGGGTCAGAACAGATTTGCACAACGCCGCGGCGGTGGATGACCTGGCATAATTAATGCTTATCTCTTACCGGGATTACCACAAAGTGAGTACAACCGGAGGGGATAGCCATGATTAAAATTACGCTACCTGACGGGCATTATTATGACGAGATGCTGACCGCGCAGGGTGAACAGCGGCCGCACTATAATGCCTGGTGGCAATGGTTTCGCAACACCGATCAATTCTCTATCCGGCAGAAAAAAGCGCAAGCGGAACTGCTTTTTCACCGTATCGGCATCACCTTTAACGTGTACGGCGAGGATGAGGGAACCGAGCGGCTGATCCCGTTTGATAGCGTGCCGCGGATCATACCCGCCGGGGAGTGGCAGCGCATTGACCGCGGCATTCGCCAGCGGGTGAAAGCGCTCAACGCCTTCCTCTATGACATCTATCATGAGCAGAATATTCTGCGCGCGGGGCTGATCCCGGCCGAGCAGGTGCTGGCCAACGAGCAGTATCAGCCATGCATGCAGGGCATCAACCTGCCAAACAACACCTATGCCCATATCACCGGCGTCGATATGGTGCGCAATAACGACGGTCAATACTACGTGCTGGAGGATAACCTGCGTACGCCGTCCGGCGTCTCCTACATGCTCGAAAACCGTAAGATGATGATGCGCCTCTATCCGGAGATGTTCGAGCAGCATCACATTGCGCCAGTGGAGCGTTACCCGAGCTACCTCCTGCAGACCCTGCGCGAAAGCTCGCTGGTGGATGACCCTTGCGTCGTGGTGATGACCCCGGGGCGCTTCAACAGCGCCTACTTTGAGCACAGCTTCCTGGCGCAGCAGATGGGGGTCGAGCTGGTGGAGAGCGCCGACCTGTTCATTAAGAACGGCGCGGTGTATATGCGGACCACCGAGGGGCCGCGGCGAGTGGATGTGATTTATCGCCGCATCGACGACGCCTGGCTCGACCCGCTGGCCTTCCGCGCCGATTCCATGCTCGGCGTACCGGGGCTGCTGTCAGTCTATCGCGCCGGCGGCGTGGTGCTGGCCAACGCTATCGGCACCGGCGTCGCCGACGACAAATCAATCTACCCGTACGTTCCGGAGATGATCCGCTTTTACCTCGGCGAACAGCCGATCCTCAGCAATATCCCCACCTGGCAGTGCCGGAAAGCAGAGGACCTGCGCTATGTGCTGAGTAACCTTGAGCTGATGGTGGTCAAGGAGGTCCATGGCGCCGGGGGTTACGGCATGCTGGTTGGCCCGCGTTCGACTAAAGAGGAGCGAGAGGCCTTCCGCCAGCGCCTGCTGGCCAATCCGGCCAACTATATCGCCCAGGACACCCTCGCGCTGTCGACCTGCCCCACCTTCGTTGATGAAGGTCTGTCGCCGCGACATATCGATTTACGGCCCTACGTGCTGTCCGGGCAGGAGATGCGGCTGGTGCCCGGCGGCCTGACCCGCGTGGCGCTGACCGAAGGGTCGCTGGTGGTCAATTCGTCGCAGGGCGGCGGAACCAAGGATACCTGGGTGATGGAGGATGACGCATCATGCTAAGTCGTACGGCGAGTGAATTGTTCTGGATGGCCCGCTATCTCGAGCGGGCGGAAAGCTACGCCAGGGTACTGGACGTGACCTGGAAATTATCGATGATCCCCCGGCACAGCCAGCAGTCGCGGGATCTGGCGCTGCCGCTGAATTTGTCGATGACCCACGAGCTGTTTCAGGCGCGCCATGCCCGCTTTACCATGAGCAACCTGCTCAACTTTTTTGCCCTCGATGGCAACAACCCCTGCAGTATTTACAGCTGCGTGGAGATGGCGTGGAACAATGCGCACGCGGTGCGCGGCAGTCTGTCGGCCGAGGTGTGGGAGAGCATCAACGCCACCCGCATCGAGCTGCGAACCCTGCGCCAGCAGGGGCTGGGCGAACTCGGCAGCGACGGCTTTTTCGAGTGGGTGAAAGAGCGGGTGCATCTGTTTCGCGGGGCGGTGATTGGCACGCTGCTGCGCAACGACGCGCTGAGCTTTATCGGCATCGGCACGCTGATAGAGCGCGCCTTCGCCACCACCCAGCTGCTGCTGATTAAGGATCAACAACTGACCAACGACCCGGATCCGGTGCGGGAATACTATCGACTGGATACCTTGCTCAATGCGGTCAGCGCCCGCGAAGCCTACAACAGCCTCTATCGCCAGCCAGTCAGTCGCGAAACGGTGATGGAGCTGCTGATCCTGCGTAACGATATTCCGCGTTCGCTGCGCGCCAGCATTGCCGATCTGGTCGGCGAGCTGGAGAAGATCGCCAACGATCGCTCCTATCAACCGCTGCGCCTGGCCCATCAGCTCAACGTTGACCTGCGCTTCAGCACCCGCGACGACCTGGCGCAGGCGGACCTGCAGACCACCCTTAACGGCCTGCTGGCGAGAATTAACGCGCTGTCCGACAGCATCAGACAAACCTATCTGGAGGCCTTATGAAACTGGTCATCGATCATCTCACCCGCTATGGCTACGATGAAGAAGTGAAGTTTTCCACCCAGTATCTGCGCCTGACTCCGCGCAGTACCGGCCGGCAGACCATCACCGCCTGGACGCTGACCCTTCCGGACGGGGCGGCGGTGACCACTACCGACGGCTGGGGCAATGTGCTGCATGTGCTGACGCTGGATAACCCGCACAAGGAGATCACTATCCGCGCCAGCGGGATTGTCGATATCGCCGACGAAGGGGAAGAGACGCGTGATGAAGAGGCCGAGCTGCTGTCGCCGCTGGTTTTTCTGCGCTGTACGCCGTTAACCCGCGCCGATACGGCGATCCGTGAGTTTGCCCAGCGCCTCTATCGTCCCGATGCGGCGGAAGAAAGTCTGAATCAACTGATGGCGGATCTGCTGTTAAGAATGCCATACTCCCCCGGCGCGACCCAGGTGCAGGACTCCGCCGCCGACGCCTTCGCCCGCGCGAAGGGGGTGTGCCAGGATCATACCCATGTTTTTCTGGCCTGCTGCCGCGCGCTGGAGATCCCGGCGCGCTACGTCAGCGGCTATGTTTACAGCGATAACGCTCAGCATGTGGCGATGCACGCCTGGGCGGAAGTCTGGCTCGACGGCCGCTGGCTGTCGTTTGATATCACCAATAATACCCGTCGCCTGAATCAGCATTTGCGGCTGGCGACCGGGCTGGATTATCTCGACGCCTGCCCGGTACGGGGCACCCGGCTGGGCGGCGGCGGGGAGATTATGTTAACCAACGCTGAAGTGCGCGAACACAGCCAGCAGGCGCAGCAGCAATAATACGGGAAAAACCGCAATGACCTACTGTGTGGCCATGTGCCTGGCGGATGGACTGGTGTTTGCTTCCGACTCCCGCACCAACGCGGGCGTCGACCATATTGCCACTTTTAAAAAGCTGCACGTTTTCCATCAGGAGGGGGAACGGGTACTGGTGCTGCAATCCGCTGGCAACCTGGCCACCACCCAGAGCGTGATAAGCCTGCTCAGCGCGCGCATCCGTACCCAGCAGGAGCCGAATCTGATGCAGGTCACCTCCCTCTACGACGCCGCGATGCTGATCGGTAAAACGCTGCTGGAGGTGATCCAGCGCGACAGCAGCAACCAGCAGAACTGCAGTAACACCAACTTCAACTGCAACCTGCTGCTTGGCGGCCAGATCGCCGGCGAAACCCATCGTCTGTTCCATATTTATCCGGAGGGCAACTTTATTGAAGCCACCCGCGACACACCTTATTTCCAGATTGGTGAAAGCAAGTACGGCAAGCCGATCATCGATCGGGTGCTGACCATCGATACGCCGCTGGAGCAGGCGATGTGCTGCGCGTTGATCTCCATTGACTCGACGCTGCGCAGTAATCTGTCCGTCGGCCTGCCGCTGGATACGCTGCTCTACCGCAGCGGCAGCCTGAGCAGTGCCGGGCAGCATCGCATCACCGACAGCGATCCCTACTTCAACCGCATCCGCAAGGCGTGGTCCGAAGGGCTGTTGCACACCTTCCAGACGCTGCCGACCTGGACCCCAGCGGAGCGGGAAGAGGAGTAGCCCTGGAACACGACCTCGCCCGGAGCCCGGCCACACGGATGATGACCGGCTCCCTTCGCCCTTAGCGCGTCTCCGCCAGCCGCTCGCCGCTGGCGGCATCAAACAGATGCAGGTTTTCGCGGCGGAGAGTCAGCCCCAGCGTCTGCTGCGCCGCGACCGCCACCCTGCCGGCAACCTGCACATGCACCGGAAAACCCTGCCAGTCGAGATGCAGCAGGGTGGATTCCCCCGTCACCTCCATGATGTTTACCGTTGCCGGCGCGCCATGCGCATCCGGCAGAATATCCTGCGGGCGCAGACCGACAATCAGCGGGGCATCGCCCTGCTGCGCCACGGCCTGATGCCAGCGTTCGGCCAGCGGAAACCACAGCGCGCCGCAGGCGACGCCGGGCTGGCCGTCGCGCACGGCGCGCTGACCGGGCAGGAGATTCATCGGCGGGGAGCCGATAAAGCGGGCGACGAAGGTATTGCAGGGCTGGTCGTAAATGGCCAGCGGCGCCCCCTGCTGGACGATCTGCCCGTCGCGCATCACCACAATCTGATCGGCCAGAGTCATCGCCTCCACCTGGTCATGGGTGACATAGATCATGGTGGTATTGATGCGCTGGTGAAGGGATTTGATCTCCGCGCGCAGCTCCATCCGCAGCTGGGCGTCAAGGTTCGACAGCGGCTCATCGAACAGGAAAACCTGGGGGTTTCTGACCATGGCCCGGCCCATCGCCACCCGCTGGCGCTGGCCGCCGGAGAGCGCTCGCGGATAGCGAGCCAGCAGTTTATCAATCCCCAGCAGGCTGGCGACCTGCTGCACTTTGCTTTTCTGTAACTGCTTATCCACCTTTTTGACCTGCATATGAAAGGCGAGATTTTCCGCCACCGTCAGGTGGGGGTAGAGCGCGTAGCTCTGAAAGACCATCGCCACATCGCGGTCGGCCGGATCCAGATCGTTGACCGGCCGCTTGTTCATCAGAATGGTGCCGCCGGAAAGCGTTTCGAGACCGGCCAGCAGGCGCAGCAGGGTCGACTTGCCGCAGCCGGAAGGGCCCACCAGTACGGTAAAGCTGCCGTCGGGGATGGTGAGGTCCAGCGGCTGGAGCACCGTCTGTTTGCCGTAGCGCTTGGCGACATCGATCAGTTCAACACTGGCCATCGGTGGCCTCCTCAAGGTGATGTTGCAGGGTATGCCAGTCGGGATAGCGGCGCGGGGAGGTGCCGATCGCCTGCGCGGCGACGGTATTTCCCCAGCGCAGCGCGGCTGCCGCAGGTTTACCGCTCAGCAGCGCGGCAAGGAATCCTGCGTTAAAGCTGTCGCCAGCGCCGATGGTATCGATCACGGTGACTGGCCGGGTCGGCGCATGGTGATGGCCGTCGGTCGTCCAGCAGTCCGCGCCGTCGGCGCCGCGCTTTACCACGCACCCGCCGCGGCCGCTGAGCCGTGCCGCCAGGGCTGCGGCGGCTTCGGCGAGGGTCGGGTGGCCGGCCAGCTGCAGGGTTTCAACGTCGTTGAGCAACAGCCAGTCGCAGTCGCCCAGCCAGCGGTCGACCTCATGACGCAGCGGGTCGCTCCAGCCCTGAGGCGGCCAGCCGGTATCGACGGCAAGGGCAAAACCGCGCTGGCGGAGCGTGGCGAGCAGCTGCGGATAGTCGGACAGCAGCCCGGTACAGAGAAAGGTACCGCAGAGCAACACGATATCGCCCTCGCCAGCGGCGGCCGGCAGCTGGCTCAACACATCCCCGGCGGTCAGGCGGGTAATATGTCCGTGGTTGCTGAGGAAGGAGCGCTCTTTGTTGGGATGGGTGATCGCCACCGTCAGCGAAGTTTCACAGGGATACTGCGGCCAGCGTGCGCTGCCGCCGGGAAACTGTGCCGCCAGCCACGGAGTAAACGCGTCGTCGCCCTGACAGCCGACCGTGCAGTGCGGAAGCTGCATGGCGGCGGCGGCCAGCGCGCAGTTGCCGGCAGAGCCGCCGGGCCGCAGAGCGCTGTGCTCGAGCATCATCTCAGTCCCCTGGGCAGGCCAGTGGGTCAGGGTTCCCATCACTAAATCAATATTGTAATTGCCCACGATATAGAGCACAGGTGTCCTGGTGTTATTCATAGTTATCCTTTACTTCCCCCGTTGGTGAGGCCGCTGACCAGCGATTTTTGCAACCAGATAGCAATCAACAGCGGAGGGACTGAGGCCAGTATGCCGACCGCCGCCACCAGCCCGTCATCGGTGGCGCGGCCAGCGGTGAAGCCGGCGATGGTCACCGGCAGCGTTTGGGCGGCGAGGTTGCTGGTGAACAGTAGCGCATAGAAAAACTCGTCCCACGCCAGCAGCCAGCCGAACAGCGCGGCGGCGCCAAGCATCGGTTTCGCCAGCGGCAGAGTGATACGCAGCAGGACCTGCCAGATGCGCAGACCGTCAAGCCGGGCCGCCTGTTCGATATCCTGCGGCAGGGTATCGAACTGGTTTTTGACCATCCACGTCAGAAACGGCACGATCAGCGAGCAGTAGACCAGCACCAGCCCGCTGCGGGTGTTGAGCAGGCCAAAGTGTTCAAGAATAAAATAGAGCGGCAGCACAAAGGCCACGGGCGGCACCATATAGATGCCGAGGCCGGCGTACAGCCAGCCGTCGCGGCCGGGATAACGCGAAAAGCTGAAGGCGGCGGGGATCGCCAGCAACAACGACACCAGCGTCGCCCCGGCGGCCACCAGCAGGCTGTTGCCCAGCGCGGGAAGAAACAGCGCCCCGGGTTCGCCAGGGGCCAGCGACAGCAGATGGCCATATCGGCTGAAGTCCCACTGCCGCGGGAGCCACTCCAGCGGGACGCGGGTGAGGTCCGCGGTGGTGCTGACGCTCATCAAAAACAGCCACAGCATCGGGGCGAGGATCGAGATCGCCACCGCCAGCGCCGCCAGGTAACGCAGTACGATGTACCCTTTACGCTTCATCATCAACACTCCGGCGCCGCTGACGCAGCAGCAAAAACAGATACAGGGCTATCAGCACGGCGCACATCAGGCTCATCAGCATGGCGTAGGCCGCGCCGCTGCCGGCGCGCAGGTAGCTGAAGGACTCCTGATAGACAAAAAAGCTCAACGTTTTGGTACTGTCGAGCGGGCCGCCGCGGGTCATAACATAGATAATGTCGAACACTTTGAAGGCATCGATGGTGCGTAGCACCAGCGCGACGCCAAGGGGACCCACAATGGCCGGAAAGGTAATGGCGCGAAAACGCCGCCAGGCCGAGGCGCCGTCGAGCCGCGCCGCCTCGTACAGATCGTCGGGAACAGACTGCAGGGCGGCCAGCACCAGCAGGGTGACCAGCGGGTAGTTTTTCCAGATATCCGCCAGCATCACCGCGTGCAGCGCGGAATCCGGCGAGCCCAGCCAGCTGCGATAGCTGTCAATCAGCCCCAGCTGGCTGAGCAGAGCATTAACGCTGCCGTAGTCGGGATTAAAGTTAAGCCGCCACATCATGGCGTTGACGATAGTTGGCAACGCCCACGGCAGGATCACCAGCACCCGCAGGACATTTCGCCCGACAAAACGCTGATTCAACAACAGCGCCACCAGTACGCCGATCGCCCCCTCAATCGCCACCGAGACCACGGTGAAATAGAGCGTTCGCGCGAAGGCCGCACGAAAGTCCGGGTCGGTCAGGGCATAAAGATAATTATCCAGCCAGACGTAGTGGGTCGCCTCGCCGCTTCCCGCCAGCGCGGTATCGGTAAAACTCAGCCACAGCGTGCGCGCCAGCGGCCATGCGGTGAGGATAAACATCGCGATAAGCATGGGCGCTAACAGTACCCATGCCTGACGATGCTCGCGTCGTTGCAGACTCAGCATCATGCCTCCTTAACGCAGACGGGCCGCGCTGGTGTCGACCGCCTTGAGGGCGACGTCGGGCGTGGCTTTACCCTGCAGTACCGACTGAAGCTGCTGTTGCAGGGTGTTTGACAGGCGCGAGTAATCTGCCGTTTCGGGACGAGAGAGCATCACGTTCAACGACTTGTCGGCGGCGGCGATCAGGCTCTCCTGGCCTTTGGCAACGGCAGGATCCTGGTACGAGGCTTTCCACACCGGCAAGCTCAGTTTGGCATACTTGTCCTGTACCGGCTGGGAGGTCAGATAGTGAATATACTGCCAGGCCTCTTCCGGATGCTGACTGGCTTTGGCGATGCCCAGCCCCATAGAACCGTTGACGGCGCCGGGTTTATCCGGGGTATCGCCTGGGGCGGGGACAATGCCAACATCACCTGCGACTTTACTCTGTTTCGGATCGTTGGCCATGTTGTACATATAGGTCCAGTTGAGCGCAAAGGCGGCGTCGCCATTGGAGAAAGCCTTACGCACATCCTCCTCAAGATATTCACGTGATGCCGGGTTGCTCAGCCCCTGATCGAGCGAGGTTTTCATCAGCGTGACCGCTTTCAGCGAGGCGGGCGTCGAAAAATCGAGCTTGCCGTTCTGGTAGAAGCTCCCGCCGAAGCCGGAGACGAGGGTGGTGTAATCACAGACCAGCGCTTCCGCTTGCGACCAGCTCCAGACCAGAGGATATTTAACAATCCCTTTGTCCTTAAGCACTTTGGCGTCGTCCATTACCTGCTGCCAGCTGGCAGGCGGCGTTTTGATCCCCGCTTTGTCCAGCATGGCTTTGTTGTAATACAGATATTTGGTGTCGAGGATCCACGGCATGCCGAGGGTTTTGCCTTGATACACCACGGTATTCATCGCCCCGGGGAAAATCTTCTCGCGCTCGTCGGCGGCAATCCGTGAGGAGACATCCTGCAGCAGATCGAAGCGGCTAAACTCCGCCGGCCAGATCGCGTCGAACAGCACCACGTCGTAGCCGTTACCCCCTGCGCCGCGGGCGGCGACGATCTTGTCGTGCAGCGCTTCATAGGGGACGAATTCGAGATTGACCTTCACGTCAGGGTGTTGCTTTTCGAAGTCACTGGTCATCGCGCGAATGTCGTTTTCGCTATAGGCCGCCTGGGTCATGAACAGGGCATTAATCTGGGTCGCTGCGCTGACGCTCCCGCTGATAACGAGCATCGCCAGCAGACAGGCGTTGACCCGTAGTGCGCTGTGGTATTTCATCTTTGCTCTCCGCTGTGCTGTACTGAAAGGGGTTATGATTTATTAAATCAATTTGATTGATTTAATCAGGGCGACAATATCGGCGACATCTCCCGAGGGGCCCCAGCACTAAGCGTAGCAAAGGGTATGCCATCGCGAAGACCCGCCTGCGCGGGTCGTTGTCAGATCTGTGATGCCGGCTAAAATTTCACCAGTCCAGCCTGGAAGGGAAACGATGAAAACATCAGGTACAAACCTTGAACATGCCCGGGTGCATAACCGCCGGGTGATCATTGAGGCGGTGCGTTTACATGGCGAGCTGACCCGCGCCGAGCTGGCGCGGCTGACCGCGCTGACCCCGCAGACCGTGTCGAATATTGTGGCGGAGCTGGAGCAGATGGATCTCCTGACCAGCCACCAACCGCGGCGCGCCAGCGGCCGTGGACAGCCAGCGGTGCCGGTGAGCCTCAATCCCGCCAGCGCCTGGTCAATTGGCATCCATCTTGATCATCAGACGCTGATTGTGGTGCTGGTGGATCTGGCCGGCGAGGTCCATTTTCGCCGACTCATTCTGGTGCAAAAGCCCCAGCCTGGTGCGACCTTTGCCCGCCTCGCTGAGGTGCTGAATGAGATCCGTGCGCTGCCGACGCTGGACTGGTCGCGGGTGCTGGGGATGGGGGTCGTGATGCCGGGGCCCTTTGGCGTGGAAGGGATCTCGTCGACGGGGCCCACGACGCTCAACGGCTGGGAAGGGGTCGATGTAGCGGCGGAGCTCGGGCGACTCAGCGGCCTGCCGGTGACTCTCGAAAACGACGCCACGGTGGCCGCCATTGGCGAACGCTTTCACGGCGTGGCGCGGCAGCTCAACTCTTTTGTCTATCTCTATATTGGCACCGGTCTGGGCGCCGGTATTTTTACCGATGGTCATGTGTATACCGGCCATGCCCATAACGCCGGTGAGGTCGGGCATATTGTGGTCGCGCCGAACGGTCGCCCTTGCTATTGCGGGAATGAGGGATGCCTTGAGCGCTATGTTTCGCTGCAGGCGGCCTATGAGTTTTGCGGCCTCGACCCCTATCGCGCGCTGCCGGAAGATCTGCTGTCGGTGGACGCTGCGCTTTTCGACCAGTGGATCACCAGCATCCTGGCGCCGTTGCGTCAGGCGATCAATTTGCTGGAGTGCGTCTTCGATGCCGAGACGGTGGTGGTGGGCGGTATGATGCCCGCCCCCTTGCTGGAGAAAGTGCTGGCGCGGCTGCCGCCGCTGTATCAGTCTGTGCGCGGGCGTTACCTGCCGGCGCAGCGTGTCAAAATGGGGATGACCGGCACCGATACCGCCGCGCTGGGCGCCGCTGCGCTGCCAATCTTTGATGAATTTAATCCGCAGTTTCAGGTGTTGATGAAAGCGGTGAATACAAACGCGCTTTTTGGCAAAGCTAAGTAAATTAAATACTTTGTTATTTAACGTGTTATCTCACATCTTCGGAGGGAATGAGGCAACACGGCAAGGTATCGGAAGTGACGGAAAAGAAGACGGCTGTCTATGTGGATGATCAACAGCGCATCCTGATCCGCCAGCTGGCGCGCAGCTGGCTGTGGCGCAGCGAGCTGCCGACATGGCTGCTGATTGTGACGGTTTACGGCGGCTGGTTTGCCTGCGTGGCGGGCTGGCAGACGCTGGGTTTGATGCCGGCCACGCTGCTGCTGATCTGGTTTACCACCTGGTATATGTCCTTACAGCACGAGCTTATCCATGGGCATCCCACCCGGCTGGCATGGTTTAACCAGCTGTTGGGGACGCTGCCGCTGGCGGTCTGGTATCCCTATGACATCTACCGCGACAGCCACCTGGCGCACCATCGCAACCATCTGCTGACGCACCCCGAGGACGACCCCGAATCGTACTATGTGACGGCGGAAAGCTGGCAGCGCTTCTCAGCCTGGCAGCGCCGTCTTATCCACCTGCGCAACACCTTCTGGGGGCGTCTGCTGCTGGCGCCGCTGATGGATATTATTCACACCCTGAACAGCGCGCTGCGGGCTTTCCGCGAGGGCGACCGCCGCGCTATCGCCATGTGGAGTCTGCATCTGTTGCTGCTGACGGGCCTGCTGACCTGGATGGCGGCGCAGGGTTTTTCCCCACTGTGGTTTGTGCTGGCGGTGAGCTACCCGGCGCTGGCCCTGACCAAAGTGCGCTCTTTTCTCGAACACCGCGCCGCGGATGACCCGCTGGCCCGCTCGGTGATCAACGAGGCCGGGCTCCCCTGGCGGGTGCTGTTCCTCAATCTCAACTACCATGCGGTGCATCATGACCTGCCAGGGGTCCCCTGGTACGCTTTACGTCAGCTGTATCTGCATCGCCAGACGGCTTATCTGCAGCGTAATCAGGGATTCCTGGTGCGTGGGTACGGCGAGTGGCGACGCCATTTTGGCCGCCGGGCGGTGGCGGTGAACGCCCATCCGGGCTTTGGCGAGCAGGCGCAAGCGGGAGGAGAACATGGCTGAACGCATGACCTTTCCGATGTATGCCATCCACCGTCAACAGACCCAGGCCCTGTGGCAGGCGGTGCAGTCGCTGCTGGCCGAACGCGGCGTGACCGTGACGGGAGATCCTCCGACGGCTGACCCCGAGGATCTGCTGGACCACTGGCGCCAGCCGACGCTGTTGCTGAGCCAGACCTGCGGCTACCCGCTGGTGACCCAGCTGCCGGAGGTGCAGACGGTGGGCTGTTTCCACTACGCCGCGCCCGGTTGTGAAGGGCGCCGCTACCGCAGCCTGTTGGTGGCCCGCGAAGCGGATAGTCATCGGATGCTGGGGGACTTTTTTGGCCGTCGGGCCGCGTGCAATGCCGAGCACTCGCAGTCCGGCTACAACGTGCTGCGTAAAATGGTCGCGCCGCTCTCCCGGGAGGGGCGATTTTTTTCGGAGGTGGTGTTCAGCGGCAGCCATCGGCAGTCGCTGCGCGAGCTGCAGCAGGAAAACGCCGATATCGCCGCCATCGACTGCGTGACCTACGCGCTGCTGCAGCGCCATCAGCCGCAGGCCCTGGCAGGCCTGGTGGCGATCGGCTGGAGCCCGGCCGCGCCAGGGCTGCCGCTGATCACCGCCGGCGCCACTCCGGCGGCGACGCTGAATAGCCTGCGCGAGGCGCTCCAGCAGTTAGTGAGCGATGCGCGCTATCGTCCCCTGTGCGATGCCTTGCTGATCTGCGGCTATAGCGATATGCCGCGGGAGGCCTATGCGCCGCTGCTGGCGTGGCGGGATGAGGCCGCGGCGCTGGGAGTCAGCCAGCTATAGGTAAAATGCCCCGGCCAGCGGTCTGTGCCGGGGCGGGCCACGTCGGGCTACGGCGCGGTGAAGCGGTTTTCCACCGCGGGCAGACCGAGCTTTTCACGCAGGGTGCCGGGCGGGTAGCGATCGCGCATGACGCCGTTACGCTGCAGAATCGGCACCACCTGGTCAACAAAGCGGTCAAAGTCTCCCGGCAGCAGCGGGAACATCAGGTTGAACCCATCGGCGGCGCCCGCCTGCCAGGTCTCCGTTAAGGCGGCGGCAATCTCCTCGGCGCTGCCCAGCAGCAGCCAGCTATCGGAACTCTGTAATAACAATTTCCCCAACTCCAGCAGGGTGAGCCGCGGATCGTACTGGCGGATAAGCTTCAGCGCCGTGCGGATGCCATCAAAGCTCTCTTCATCGGGGAGCGGCGGCAGGGGTTGGTCCCGTGGCAGGGTGCTGAGATCCATCCGAAGATAAGAGGAGAGCAGGTCGATAGCCATCTGGTCGCTCATCAGCTGCTCGTTAAGCTGCTGGCGGGCCGCCTTTTCCTCGCTGGAGTTCACCACCACCGGCAGGACCCCGGCGATAATTTTGAAATTGGCCGGATCGCGCCCGTGCTGGCGCAGCCGCTGGTTCATCTCTTCGCGATAGGCCAGCCCTTCGGCGATCGAGTGAATAAACACGAAGTGCATATCAGACCAGGCGGCGGCCAGCGCTTTTCCCGCCTCTGAAGAGCCGGCCTGCACCAGCAGCGGATGGCCCTGCGGCGGGCGAGGGACGTTGAGCGGGCCGCGCACGCGAAAGTACTCGCCCTGATAGTCGAGGTGATGCACCTTGCCGGCATCGGCGAATACTCCGTGCGCTTTATCGAAGATCGCCGCGCCATCTTCCCAGGAATCCCACAGGCGAGTGACCACGTCGATGAATTCACTGGCCCGCTGGTAGCGGGTGCCGTGGCGGGGAAGCTGCTCCAGACCGAAGTTTGCCGCCTCTTCTTCCAGCCACGATGTCACCACATTCCAGCTGGCCCGGCCATTGCTGAGGAAATCCAGCGAGGCAAAGTAGCGCGCCAGGTTATAGGGTTCGTTATAGGAGGTCGACGCGGTGGCCATCAGACCGATATGCTCCGTCACCGCGGCGAGGGCGGAGAGCAGCGTCAGGGGTTCAAGCCGGGCGTTGGCATAGTGGGTCAGGCCGCTGGGCACCGTATCCCACACCGCGATATGGTCGGCGACAAAGATAGCGTCGAGGGTCGCCGCTTCGGCCTTGCGCGCCAGACTGGCGTAATAGTTGAGGGTAAATATTTCCGCTTCTGGTGCGTCAGGGTGACGCCAGGAGAAACGGTAATCCCCCTGCGGGTTATAAAAGAACAGGTTCAGGATCATGTGTCGGGTAGACATAGCGTGGACTCGCGGCTGAACGCCATCCGTGGCGGGGTGACGGTCAGTGTTGGGGGAGGTTGGCATTAACCCATTGCTCGGCGACGGCTGCCGGATCTTTATGCTGGAGATCCACCTGCTGGTTGAGGGCAATCAGCGTGGCATTGTCCAGCTTGCCGGAAACCTCATTGAGCACGGCGCTGATCTCCGGCGTCAGACTGGCTTTGCTCACCAGCGGCACCACGTTCTGACTCGGTTGTTCATGTTTATCATCCTCGAGGACCACCCATTTCTCCTTCGCCAGGTTGCCCTGGGTGGAGACGACCGTCGCGACGTCGATTTTGCCCGAATTGAGCGCCAGCCGGGTCAGCGGCCCGCCCATGTCCAGCGATTTCACCGCTTTGAACTCAAGGCCATAGACGCGCTTCAGCCCCGGCAGGCCCAGGGCGCGTACCGCCAGCTCCGGTGGTCCGCCGATCACCAACTGCGGGGCGACGGGCTTCAGGTCGGAGAGGGTGCGCAGATGGTATTTCTCCGCGGTCTCGGCACGTACCGCCCAGGCGGTGATCGAGGTGGCCGGGGCCGGGTTCAACAGGGTGAAATCGGCGGGCAGGGCCTGGGCCAGCTCAGCGCTAACGGCCTGCTGGCTGGTGGCCTCGGTCTTGCCGTTATAGAAATTGAGCAGGGCGCCAAGATATTCCGGAACGATATCGATCTCACCGCTCTGCAGCGCCGGAATAATAATTTCCCGGTTGCCAAGGTTGAGACGGGTGTTGGCCTCGATATGGTTTTTCTTTAACGCGCTGGCGTAGATGTTGGCGAGAATGGAGCTTTCGGTAAAATTGGCCCCGCCCACCGTGACGCTGGCGGCAAAGGTGCTAACGCTCAGGCTGAAGAGCCCGGCGGCCAGCAGCGAGAGACGAAATCGACGGGCGGTGACGGCCTTGCCAAATAATTGCTTCATAATACCTCTTTTATTTTCAGGTTAATCAGCCCCAGGCGCTGGGGTCATGTCAGTTTCACGCTAATAAGGCGCGGCAATACGGCGATGAACCAGGCGGCCGGCGCAGCGGGCGAAAAGCAGTTCACCGCCTATCGCCAGCAGGGAAACCACCAGCGAGCCGCCGATCACCTGCGGGATATCCCGCTGCCCGAGGCCGTCGATCAGAAAACGTCCCAGCCCGCCCAGACCGGCATAGGCCGCGACCACCGCCGTGGCGATAAGCTGAACCAGCGCCGTGCGCACACCGGCGAGGATCAGCGGCGCCGCCAGGGGGATCCGCACCTGCCACAGGCTTTGCCAGGGGGTCATGCCCAGCGCGATGGCCGCATCGCACAGCGGGCGATCGGCGTGATAAATCCCCACCCAGGTGTTAGTGAGGATGGGCGGGATCGAGAGCGCAATAAGCGCCGCCAGCACCGGGATATCGTTAAAGCCAAAAACGATGATGCATAATAAAATCAGCCCTAACGAAGGGATGGCGCGGCCAAGATTAAACAGGTTAATCACCACGAAGGCGCCTTTGCGCCAGTAGCCCAGCGCGATGCCGAGCGGCAGGGCAATGGCGCAGGCCACGGCCATACTGACCAGCACGTAATAAAGGTGTTGGCCCAGGCGCAGCAAGATGCCCTCGTCACCCAGCCAGTGCTCCGGCTGGGTTAGCCAGTGAAAAGTAGCAAGAAGCAGGGTCATCATTCCGTCCACGGCGCTAGCCAGTCGCCGAGACGGGCAATCAGCCCGTCAAAGACCAGCGACAGGAGCAGGCTCAGGACCAGGCTAACGACTATCGGCGTCAGAAAGTCCTGATTAAAACCCGCCAGCAGTAGCTGCCCCAGCCCGCCCTGGCCGATCAGCGCAGTGACGGTGACCAGGCCGACCAGCGTCACCGAGGCAATGCGCAGCCCGGCAAACAGAGAGGGCAGTAGCAGCCACAGCTCGATATCGAAGAAGCGGAACCCGCGGGTGTAGCCGAGCGCCCGCGCGGACTCCAGCGCCGCCTGCGGCAGCTTCTCCATGCCAGCCAGCACGTTGCGCAGCAGGATCAGCAGGGAGTACAGCGTCAGGCCAATCAGCGAGGTGGTCAGCGACAGCCCGGTAAACGGCAGCAATAAAATAAACAGCGCCAGCGAGGGAATGGTAAAGAGCACACCGCACAGGGTGATGAGCGGCTGCGCCGTCGCGGGCCAGCGTAAGGTCACCGCTAACAGGCCGCCGGTGAGCAGGGAGCCGAACAGCAGGGCCAGCAGGACCATCCGCGCATGCTGCCAGAGCAGATCGCCGATCATCGCGTGGTTATCGATAACCCAGCTCCAGTCAATCATGAGATCGCACCCCCACCGCGCCGTCGAGCACCTGCTGCAGCAGGGTGTGGGATACCGCCCCCTGGTATTGGCCTTCGTCATCCACATGCACCAGCACGCCGGTCGCCACGTCGAGCAGCGCGCTGTAGGCAAAACGCAGGCTGTGGCTGCTGGCGAGTGGGCGCTCCACCGGCAGGGTGAGGCCCCGCTGCGGATCGAACCAGTGCAGCGGGCGTCGCTGGCGGTCAAGCACCAGACGCAGCGGGCTGGCCAGCGGTGGATGGGTACTGACGATCGGTGTCAGCGCTTCGTCGAGCAGGGGGACATCGTGACGCGGCAGCTGGCCGACCTGTATCATGCCCAGCCGCTTCAGATTGGGCTCCGGGCCGATAAAGCGGCGCACGAACTCGCTCGCCGGGTGGGCCAGAATACGGTCGGGTGTATCAAACTGCGCCAGCACGCCGCCTTCCTGGAAAATGGCGATTTTATCGCCGAGACGGATCGCTTCATTGATATCGTGGGTCACTAATACAATGGTTTTCTGCAGCCGCTGCTGCAGGAGCAAGAGCTCATCCTGGAGGCGTTCGCGGACCACCGGGTCGATGGCGGCGAAAGGCTCATCCATCAGTAAAATGGGCGGATCGGCGGCGATGGCTCGGGCGATGGCCACGCGACCCTGCTGGCCGCCGGAGAGCTGATGCGGATAGCGGTGCAGCAGATGACTATCGAGCGACATCAGCGCCACCAGTTCGTCAATCCGCGCGCGGATCCGTGCTTTGCTCCAGCCCGCCAGCCGCGGCACGGTCGCGATATTTTGCGCCACGGTACGATGGGGAAAGAGCGCAGCGCTTTGCATCACGAAGCCGATCTGGCGGCGGATCTGGATAATATCAGCGTCAGCGAGGCGGACCCCCTGAATATAGACGTCGCCGCTGTCGGGAATATCCAGCTGGTTAATCATCCGCAGGATAGTCGTTTTTCCGCAGCCGCTCGGGCCGACGAAGGTGCAGAATTCGCCATGATCAATATCCAGACTGAGGTCGCGAATGGCCGGCTGGGCGCTGCCTGGATAGGTTTTAAAAAGATGCGTTAATTTAATCATGGCGGAATTCAACACTCTGAATAATAAAGTCCTGACCCGGATAAAGTGGCGCCGGAATCCTGGCTCAAACTACAGAGCGCCTGCGGGGAGGGCAAATACGTTATTTGCATTTGCATAGTGAAAAGCTGGTTAATCAGTTGCTATGGAAGAGAGGCCGGGAAGTTGTTTTATGGATTTGTGATCGGCAACACAAATGACTCTCAAGCGGCCACCGTAAAAGATAAATTACCAGGGTTGATTTTAATCAAAGTATGACCGCCTGCGATATGGCGGAAAAAGCAGCGCCGTCCGCCGCAAAACAACAACAAGATTGTGAATTTAATGTTTCTATCGTGTAAATAATGACCGCGCATTTTGCCCAACCGCCGGGGATAAAATGTGATGCCCGACCGGCTTGTCGTTAAATAACGGCGTTTATTACGTCTGCTTTTTATTGTTTACAGCATTAATTTAATTTTCGGCTTTCTTCTCACCCTGATAGCGCGGGTCGAATAACGTACAAAAGGCGTATTTTTTATCGCCATTTCGCTGTCGATGTTATCGCCATCAATTATTTTTATCCCCGCATTCGACCACAGTAAAAGGCGCGCAAATAGCGTTTATGATGCTTGTAATTTGTTGATTTTAATTTACTTATTCTGACTCGTGGCTCCTGCTTATCCTCCGCGGCGGAGCCTTTGTGAGAGCTCTCACATAACCCGGTGATCGCGATTTGTTACACTTTCCGCCGTCAACAAAGGAATGAAAGTGAGACGCGATGAATACTTTTTCTCTGCCTAAAACACAGCATCTGGTGGTTTTCCAGGAAGTGATCCGCAGCGGGTCAATCGGGGCCGGAGCAAAAGCGTTAGGACTCACTCAGCCGGCGGTCAGTAAAATCATTGGTGACATGGAAAGTTATTTTGGCAGCGAATTAATCGTCCGGCGAAATACCGGCGTCTCGCTCACCGAGGCCGGGCAGGTATTTCTCAACTGGTCAGAAGCGATCACCCGTGAAATGAAAAATATGGTCAATGAAATGAATGCTCTGACCAACAGCGCGGTGGTGGATGTCTCCTTTGGTTTCCCTTCGCTGGTCGGGTTTACCTTTATGTCGGAGATGGTGCATCAGTTTAAAATGACCTTCCCGAAGGCGCGGGTATCGATGTATGAAGCGCAGCTCTCCGCTTTTTTACCGGCGATCCGCGACGGGCGTCTCGACTTCGCCATCGGGACGCTGAGCGATGAGATGAAACTGCAGGACCTGCACGTCGAGCCGCTGTTTGAGTCTGAGTTTGTGCTGGTGGCGAACCGGGCGCGGATCGGCAACGGCACCGTCCGTCTGGCCTCGCTCCAGCATGAGCAGTGGGTGCTGCCGGAGACCAATATGGGCTATTACAGCGAACTGCTGGCCACCCTGCAGCGCAGCGGCATCCGCCGCGAAAATATCGTCAATACCGATTCGGTGGTGACGATCTATAACCTGGTACTCAATGCCGATTTTCTGACGGTGATCCCCTGCGACATGACCACGCCGTTCGGCTCGAGCCAGTTTGTCACCATCCCCATTAAAGAGGCCTTGCCGGTGGCGCGCTATGCGGCGGTATGGTCGAAGAATTACCGGCTTAAAACCGCGGCGGCGTCGCTGGTGGAGATGGCGAAACAGTACTCTTCGGGGCAGGGAAACCGCCACTGGCAGCCAATAGAAATTGCCTGACTGATATTGATTAAATAACCCAACACACGTCCTCGCTGTTATCAGCAGGATGACGCCCGGTCATTGACTTTATATTAAGATACAGAGGCCATCATGCATATTACCTACGATCTTCCGGTATCCATTGACGATATTCTCGAGGCGAAGCAACGCCTGGCGGGAAAAATATATAAAACGGGCATGCCCCGCTCGAATTATTTTAGCGAACGCTGCCAGGGGGAAATATTCCTTAAATTCGAAAATATGCAGCGCACGGGCTCATTTAAAATTCGCGGCGCGTTTAATAAGCTCTGCGGTTTAACCGCGGCGGAAAAACGCAAAGGGGTGGTGGCCTGTTCGGCGGGCAACCATGCGCAGGGGGTCTCGCTCTCCTGCGCCATGCTCGGCATTGACGGGAAAGTGGTGATGCCGAAAGGGGCGCCGAAATCGAAAGTCGCCGCCACCTGCGATTATTCGGCAGAGGTAGTCCTGCATGGCGATAACTTTAACGATACCCTCGCCAAAGCCAGCGATATCGTTGAACTTGAGGGCCGTATTTTTATTCCCCCCTATGACGACCCGCAGGTTATTGCCGGGCAGGGAACGATTGGTCTCGAAATATTAGAAGATCTGTATGACGTGGATAATGTCATCGTGCCGATTGGCGGCGGGGGATTAATTGCCGGCATCGCGATTGCGATTAAATCCATTAACCCGACGATCCGCATTATTGGCGTGCAGTCAGAAAATGTTCACGGGATGGCCGCCTCCTGGTATGCCGGGGAGATCACCAGCCATCGCCACGCCGGCACCTTAGCCGATGGTTGCGATGTCGCCCGGCCAGGGAAACTGACTTATGAAATCGCCCGCCAGCTGGTGGATGACATCGTCCTGGTCAGTGAGGACGACATTCGCCAGAGCATGGTCGCCTTAATTCAGCGCAATAAAGTGATCACCGAAGGGGCCGGGGCGTTGGCCTGCGCCGCGTTATTAAGCGGCAAACTAGACAGCTATATCCAGAACCGCAAAACGGTCAGCCTGATTTCCGGGGGCAATATCGATCTCTCGCGGGTATCGCAAATTACGGGTTTTGTTGACGCTTAATTCAATACATAAGTGAGGACAGGATATGAGTACGACTGAGAGCATTGCATCCAGCCAGACAAGCCTTTCGTCCTGGCGTAAATCTGACACCACCTGGACCCTGGGCCTGTTTGGCACCGCTATCGGCGCCGGGGTGCTGTTTTTCCCGATTCGCGCTGGCTTCGGCGGGCTGATCCCGATCCTGGTGATGCTGGTGCTGGCCTATCCCATCGCCTTTTATTGCCATCGGGCGCTGGCCCGGCTATGCCTGTCGGGGGCTAACCCCTCCGGCAATATCACCGAAACGGTGGAAGAGCATTTTGGCAAAACCGGCGGGGTGGTGATCACCTTTCTGTACTTCTTCGCCATTTGCCCGCTGCTGTGGATTTATGGCGTCACGATCACCAATACCTTTATGACCTTCTGGGAGAACCAGCTGCAGATGCCGGCCCTCAACCGTGGGGTGGTGGCGCTGCTCCTGCTGCTGCTGATGGCGTTTGTCATCTGGTTTGGTAAAGACCTGATGGTCAAGGTGATGAGCTATCTGGTGTGGCCGTTTATCGCCAGCCTGGTGGTGATCTCCCTGTCCCTGATCCCTTACTGGAATAGCGCGGTGATTGACCAGGTCAACCTCAGCGATATCGCCTTAACCGGTCACGACGGCATTCTGGTGACGGTATGGCTGGGCATCTCCATCATGGTGTTCTCCTTTAACTTCTCGCCGATCGTCTCCTCATTTGTGGTCTCCAAACGCGAAGAGTATGAAGCGCAGTTTGGCCGGGAGTATACCGAACGCAAATGCTCACAGATCATCTCCCGGGCCAGCATGCTGATGGTGGCGGTGGTGATGTTCTTCGCCTTCAGCTGCCTGTTTACCCTCTCGCCGCAGAACATGGCGGACGCCAAGGCGCAAAATATCCCGGTGCTCTCCTATCTGGCGAACCACTTTGCCTCGATGTCGGGCACCAAATCCACCTTTGCCACCCTGCTGGAGTATGGCGCGTCGATCATCGCCCTGGTGGCCATCTTCAAATCGTTTTTCGGCCACTATCTCGGCACCCTCGAGGGGCTGAACGGGTTGATCCTGCGCTTCGGCTATAAAGGGGATAAAACCCGGGTCTCCAGCGGCAAGCTCAATACCCTGAGCATGGTGTTCATCATGGGCTCGACCTGGGTGGTGGCGTATGCCAACCCCAATATCCTCGACCTGATTGAGGCCATGGGCGCGCCGATTATCGCCTCGCTGCTGTGCCTGCTGCCGATGTACGCCATTCGTAAAGCGCCTTCGCTGGCCAAATACCGTGGCCGTCTCGACAACCTCTTTGTGACCGCCATTGGTCTGCTGACCATCCTCAATATCGTTTACAAACTGTTCTAATCCGGCTCAGGCCACGCGGAGTACAACATGACTGAATTTCCGGTAGTACTGGTGATCAACTGCGGCTCGTCGTCGATCAAATTTTCCGTCCTGGACGCCGCCAGCTGCGACTGCCTGCTGAACGGCGTGGCCGAGGGCATCAACGCGGAACGGGCGTTTCTCTCGCTCAACGGCGGCGAGCCGGTGGCGCTGGCGCAGCGCGGCTATGAAGGCGCCCTGCAGGCGATTGCCGGGGCATTAGCCCAACGCGACCTCATCGACAGCGTGGCCCTGATTGGCCACCGCGTTGCCCACGGCGGCGACCTCTTCACCGAGTCGGTCATTATTAGCGAGGAGGTTATCAATAACATTCGCCAGGTATCGTCCCTGGCCCCGCTGCATAACTACGCCAGTCTCCGCGGCATCGCCTCGGCGCAGCGGCTGTTCCCGCAAGTGATGCAGGTGGCGGTCTTTGATACCAGCTTTCACCAGACCCTGGCCCCGGAAGCCTTTCTCTATGGTCTGCCGTGGGAGTATTACCAGAACCTCGGGGTACGCCGCTACGGTTTCCACGGCACCTCGCACCGCTATGTGTCCCGGCGCGCCCTGGCGCTGCTCGGGTTGCCGGAGCAGGAGAGCGGCCTGGCGATCGCCCACCTGGGCAATGGCGCCTCGATCTGCGCGGTGCGCAACGGCCGCAGCGTGGACACCTCGATGGGAATGACGCCGCTGGAGGGGCTGATGATGGGCACCCGCAGCGGCGATGTCGACTTCGGCGCCATGGCGTGGATTGCCGGGGAGACCCGGCAGACCCTCAGCGACCTGGAGCGGGTGGCCAACACCGCCTCCGGCCTGCTGGGGATCTCCGGCCTTTCCTCCGACCTGCGGGTGCTGGAGCAGGCGTGGCATGAGGGCCATGCCCGCGCCCGCCTGGCGATTAAAACCTTTGTCCATCGCATCGCCCGTCATATTGCCGGTCACGCCGCGGCGCTGCAGCGTCTCGACGGCATTATTTTCACCGGCGGGATTGGCGAGAACTCGGTGCTAATCCGTCGGCTGGTGAGCGAGCGGCTGGCGGTCTTTGGCCTTGAGATGGACGTCGCCCGCAACCAACAGCTGAATTCGGTCGGCGAACGCCTGATCTCCGCCGACGCCAGCCGGGTGCGCTGCGCGGTTATACCTACCAATGAAGAGCGCATGATTGCCCTCGATGCGATCCGCTTAGGGCGGATCCACACGGCGGCGCTGGCCTGACTTTTTATTCTGTAGAGAGACGATGTTAATGAAAGTAGATATCGATACCCAGGATGTACGATACGCCGAGGCCTGGCAGGGCTTTCGCGGTACGGCGTGGCAAACGCAGATCGACGTCCGCGACTTTATTCAGCATAACTACACCCCTTACGAGGGCGATGAGTCTTTCCTCGCCGACGCGACGCCAGCGACCACCGCCCTCTGGGAGCAGGTGATGGCCGGGATCCGCGTCGAGAACGCCACCCATGCGCCGGTGGATTTCGACACCAATGTCGCCACCTCCATCACCGCCCACGCGGCGGGCTATATCAACCAGCCGCTGGAAAAGATCGTCGGCCTGCAAACGGACCAGCCGCTGAAGCGCGCCCTGCATCCTTTTGGCGGCATCAATATGATCAAAAGCGCCTTCGAGGCCTATGGCCGCGAAATGGATCCCGCCTTTGAGTATCAGTTTACGGCGCTGCGCAAGACCCACAATCAGGGGGTATTTGACGTCTATTCCCCGGATATGCTGCGCTGTCGCAAGTCGGGGGTGCTGACCGGGCTGCCGGACGGCTATGGCCGCGGACGGATCATTGGTGATTACCGCCGCGTCGCGCTGTACGGTATCCGCTATCTGGTTCGCGAACGTGAGCTGCAGTTTGCCGACCTGCAGCCAGCCCTTGAGCGCGGCGAGGCGCTGGAGGCCACCCTGCGCCTGCGCGAAGAGCTGGCCGAACAGCGGCGCGCGCTGCAGCAGATGCAGGAGATGGCGGCCCGCTACGGCTGCGATATCGCCCACCCGGCGCGCACTGCCCGGGAGGCGGTGCAGTGGCTGTACTTCGCCTACCTGGCGGCGGTGAAGTCGCAGAACGGCGGTGCCATGTCGCTGGGGCGCACGGCCACCTTCCTCGACATCTATATCGAACGCGATCTGCGGGCGGGTCGGCTCAATGAACAGCAGGCCCAGGAGCTCATTGACCACTTCATCATGAAGATCCGCATGGTGCGTTTCCTGCGCACCCCGGAATTTGACACGCTGTTCTCCGGGGATCCCATCTGGGCGACGGAGGTGCTGGGCGGTATGGGGCTGGATGGCCGCACCCTGGTCAGTAAAACCACCTTCCGTTACCTGCATACCCTGCACACCATGGGGCCGGCGCCGGAGCCGAACCTGACCGTGCTCTGGTCGCAGGCGCTGCCGGTGGCGTTTAAAAAATATGCCGCCCGGGTCTCTATCGCCACCTCGTCGCTGCAGTATGAGAACGACGATCTGATGCGCAGCGATTTTCACAGCGACGACTACGCCATCGCCTGCTGCGTTAGCCCGATGGTGATCGGCAAGCAGATGCAGTTCTTCGGCGCCCGCGCCAATCTCGCCAAAACGCTGCTCTACGCGATTAACGGCGGGGTGGATGAGAAACTGAAGATCCAGGTGGGGCCGAAAACCGACCCTCTGCGTGATGAGGTGCTGGACTATGACACCGTGATGGCGAGCCTCGACCACTTTATGGACTGGCTAGCGGTGCAGTACATCAGCGCGCTGAACATCATCCATTGTATGCATGATAAGTACAGCTACGAGGCGGCGCTGATGGCCCTGCACGACCGCGACGTCTACCGCACGATGGCCTGCGGCATCGCCGGCCTGTCGGTGGCGGCGGATTCGCTGTCGGCGATAAAGTACGCCCGGGTGAAGCCGGTGCGCGATCACCACGGGCTGGCGGTGGACTTTGTCATTGAAGGCGACTATCCGCAGTACGGCAACAACGACGATCGGGTCGATGCCATCGCCTGCGACCTGGTGGAGCGCTTTATGCGCAAAATTCAGGCGCTCCCCACCTGGCGTCAGGCGGTGCCGACCCAGTCGATCCTGACCATCACCTCCAACGTGGTGTACGGGCAGAAAACAGGCAACACGCCGGACGGACGTCGGGCGGGGACGCCGTTCGCCCCGGGGGCCAATCCGATGCATGGCCGCGACCGCAAAGGGGCGGTGGCGTCGCTGACTTCGGTGGCGAAACTGCCGTTTACCTACGCCAAAGATGGCATCTCGTATACCTTCTCCATCGTGCCGGCGGCTCTCGGCAAAGCCCCGTCGGCGCAGGAAAACAACCTGGTGGGGCTGCTGGACGGCTACTTCCACCACGAGGAGACGGTGGAGGGGGGACAGCATCTTAACGTCAATGTGCTGAACCGGGAAAAGCTGCTCGATGCGATAGAACACCCGGAGCAGTATCCGAATCTGACGATCCGCGTCTCCGGCTATGCGGTCTGCTTTAACGCGCTGACCCGCGAGCAGCAGCAGGATGTGATCTCCCGAACGTTCACCAGTCAACTCTGAGCGGCCGCCAGGCCACAGGAGAGCCTTTAACGGGCTCTCCTGTTATCATCTTCACATTACCGCAACAAAATAATCACCACTGTTGATCATATTCGCATTTTTGCACCACGCTGGCGCGCAGCGACCGCTAACTGCATCTATGTTTAGCTCACGGGCCGGTACGGATACCGCGTTGTCCGGCTCGCCACGTGATGGCAACCGATCTCCTGACCTGAAAGGGAATGCGCCCTTGCCGGATGCGGCACGGGTTGCCGTCGCGTGCGCACTGACCGGGGCGTCCGCGCTCCGGCGCGACCTCTCTACCTGGCGGGATTTTTGCTTCTTCCACCCTGGCCGTCCTGGCGCTGCGCCAACGTCGGCACCACACGGTAAGTGATATTTTCTGCGTCATTCCATGACGCCAGGCTTTACATCGCTGAGGAATATCCGAATGGCTTTGAAACTGAAAACAATGACGCTTCATGTTGTGATAGCAGGTTGTATGAGCATGGCCTTTTACGCCCAGGCAGACGTGAAGATCGGCGTCGCCGGGCCCTTTACCGGACCCAACGCCACCTACGGCGCCCAGTACTGGAAAGGGGCTTCACAGGCGGTGGCCGATATCAATGCCGCCGGCGGTATCAAAGGCGAAAAGATTGTGCTGGTGCAGGGGGATGACGCGTGCGAACCGAAGCAGGCGGTGGCGGTGGCCAACCGGCTGGTGGATGAAGCGAAAGTCTCCGCCGTGGTGGGGCACTTTTGCTCTTCCTCAACGATGCCGGCCTCCGAGGTATATGACGAAGCCGGGATCCTGACCATTACCCCCGGCTCGACCAACCCGCAGATCACCGAGCGCGGCATGAAGGACCTTTTCCGCATGTGTGGTCGTGACGATCAGCAGGGGGCGATTGCCGCCAACTATATGCTGGACGTGCTGAAGGCGAAGAAAATTGCCGTCATCCACGATAAAGACACCTATGGTCAGGGGCTGGCCGATGCCACCCGCGCGGCGCTGGCGAAGCGGGGCACCAAAGAAGTGTTGTACGAAGGCCTCTCCCGCGGTGAAAAAGACTTTAACGCCCTGGTGACCAAGATCGGCGCCCTCAAGCCGGACGTGGTCTACTTTGGCGGCTGTCATCCGGAAGCGGGCCCGCTGGTGCGTCAGATGCGCGAGCAGGGGGTGCAGGCCAAATTCTTCTCCGGCGACTGTATCGTCACCGAGGAGCTGGTGACGGCCGCCGGCGGGCCGCAGTTCACCAACGGCGTGCTGATGACCTTTGGTCAGGACCCGCGCACCCTCCCGGAAGGCAAAGCGGTGATCGAGAAGTTCCGCGCCAGCGGCTTTGAACCAGAAGGCTATACCCTCTACGCCTACGCCTCCATTCAGGCCATTGCCGCGGCCTGGAACGCCGTCGGTACCGATAACGCCAAAGCCAGCGACTGGCTGAAGAGCCACGACGTCGATACGGTGATCGGCAAGAAAGCCTGGGATGGCAAAGGCGACCTCAAGGTGTCCGACTACGTGGTCTATCAGTGGGACGACAAGGGCAAATATCATCAGCTCTGATCGGCCACGACCTGAGGACGCTCTGTCCTTTTGACTTGCGAATCGTCACATCACGGCGGTCGACCGGGAACGGAACCCGGCGGCCGTCTGCCTGGCGGCTGGAGGGGCTATGACGGCGTTTTTTCTGCAACAACTGATCAATGGGCTGACGCTGGGCGCAGTGTACGGCTTAATCGCCATCGGCTACACCATGGTGTATGGGATCATCGGCATGATCAACTTCGCCCACGGCGAGGTGTATATGGTCTCCGCCTATCTGTGCGCCATCGGCCTGGCGCTGCTCTCTTTCTTCGGGATCCACTCCTTTCCGCTGCTGATTTTCGCCACCCTGGTGTTCACCATCGTGGTCACTGGCGTATACGGCTGGGCGATCGAGCGCATCGCCTACCGGCCGCTGCGCAACTCGACGCGACTGGCGCCGCTGATCTCGGCTATCGGGATGTCGCTGATCCTGCAGAACTATGTCCAGCTGAGCCAGGGGCCGAACCAGCAGGGGATCCCGACGCTGCTCAGCGGCGCGCTGCGCATGACGGTGGGCGATGGGGTGGTGCAGATCACCTGGACCAAGGTGTTTATTCTCGTCGCGGCGCTGGTGGGGATGCTGACCCTGACCTGGATTATCCAGTACACCCGGCTGGGGCGCATCTGTCGCGCTACCCAGCAGGACCGGCGTATGGCGGCAATCCTAGGCATCAATACCGACCGGGTGATCTCTCTGGTGTTTGTCATCGGTGCGGCGATGGCCGGTCTGGCCGGGGTGCTGGTGACCATGAACTACGGCACCTTCGACTTCTATATCGGATTTATTATCGGCATCAAAGCCTTTACCGCCGCGGTGCTGGGCGGGATCGGCTCGCTGCCTGGCGCGATGCTGGGCGGACTGCTGCTCGGGGTGGCCGAAGCCCAGTTCGCCGGGCTGGTGAATTCGGATTACAAAGATGTCTTTTCCTTTGCGCTGCTGGTGGCGATCCTGATTTTTCGCCCGCAGGGGCTGCTGGGACGTCCGCTGGTGGCCAAGGTCTAAGGAGGCTTTATGGGTGAATTTACGCGCCAGCCTGCGCGGGATATCAAAAGCGCGCTGATCGACAGCGTGCTGGCCGGTCTTTGCGCGTTAATTGTCTTTGGCCCGATCGTCGGCGTGGTGCTCAAAGGGTATGGTTTTACCCTCGCGCCCGCGCGGGTGGCGATCCTCGTGGCGGTGGTGATGGCCGGCAGGCTGGCGCTCAGCCTGCTGCTGCAGAGCCGTCGGGGAAAAGCCTTTATTGCCCGCTTTGAGGGGGCGGATGACGGGGTGTACGTCCGGCCGCCGGGATACCGCTCGCGGCTGCGCTGGATAATGCCGCTGCTGGCGGTCCTGGCCATTGCCTTTCCATTTCTCGCCAGCAAATACCTGCTGACCGTGGCGATCCTCGGCCTGATCTACGTTCTGCTCGGCCTGGGGCTGAACATTGTGGTGGGCCTCGCGGGCCTGCTCGATCTGGGCTATGTGGCGTTCTACGCCATCGGCGCCTACGGCCTGGCGCTGGGCTACCAGTACCTGGGCCTCGGCTTCTGGGCGATGCTGCCGCTGGGGGCGGTGATGGCGGCCCTCGCCGGGGCGTTGCTGGGCTTTCCGGTGCTGCGCATGCATGGCGACTACCTGGCCATCGTCACCCTCGGCTTTGGCGAAATCATTCGCCTGGTGCTTAACAACTGGGTGAGCTTCACCGGGGGGCCCAACGGCGTACCGGTGCCGTCGCCCACGCTGTTTGGCCTCGAGTTTACCCGCCGGGCCAGGGATGGCGGCATCCCCATCCATGAGTTTTTCCACGTCAGCTACAACCCCAACCTGAAATTCATCTTTCTCTACGCCGTGCTGTGCCTGGTGGTGATGCTGGTGCTGCTGGTGAAACATCGTCTGACGCGGATGCCCATCGGCCGCGCCTGGGAGGCGCTGCGCGAGGATGAGATCGCCTGTCGGGCGATGGGGCTCAACCACGTGCTGGTGAAGCTCTCGGCGTTTATGCTCGGCGCGTCGACCGCCGGCATCGCCGGGGTGTTCTTCGCCAGCTATCAGGGGTTTGTTAACCCGACGTCGTTCACCTTTTTTGAGTCGGCGCTGATCCTGGCGATTGTGGTGCTCGGGGGAATGGGCTCCACCCTGGGAGTGGTGCTGGCGGCGTTTGTCCTGACGGTCACCCCGGAGCTGCTGCGCGGTTTTGACGAATATCGGGTGCTGCTGTTCGGCGTGCTGATGGTGGTGATGATGATCTGGCGGCCGCGCGGCCTGGTGCGCACCAGCCGCAGCGGGGTTGCGTTGCGAAAAGGAGTCGCGCCATGACCGACAGCATCTTACGCGTTGAGCATCTGATGATGCATTTCGGCGGCATCAAAGCGCTGAATGATGTCAATCTGGAGGTGGAGCGGGGGTCGATCACCGCCCTGATCGGCCCCAACGGCGCGGGCAAGACCACGGTGTTTAACTGCCTGACCGGTTTTTACCGGGCGACGGGGGGGAGCATCGTGCTGCGGGCGCGGGAAAAGGTTACCGATGTCATTCAGGTGCTGGGGCAGAAGCTTCACCCGGACGATTTTCTCCACCCGGCGCAGCTGGGGCGGCGGATCTATTACAAGATGTTCGGTGGCACCCATCTGGTGAACCGCGCTGGCCTGGCGCGCACCTTCCAGAATATACGTTTATTCCGCGAGATGTCGGTGATTGAGAACCTGCTGGTGGCCCAGCATACCCAGGTTAACCGCCATCTGCTGGCCGGGATCCTCAATACTCGTGGGTATCGGCAGGCGGAGAGTCAGGCGCTGGATCGCGCTTTTTACTGGCTGGAGGTGGTGGAGATGGTGGACTGCGCCAACCGTCTGGCGGGGACCCTCTCCTATGGACAGCAGCGGCGGCTGGAGATCGCCCGCGCCATGTGTACCCGCCCGGAGATGATCTGTCTGGACGAGCCGGCCGCCGGTCTCAACCCGGTGGAAACCCAGGCGCTGAGCCGGATTATTCGCTTTCTGCGCCAGCAGCACGGCATCACGGTACTACTGATCGAGCATGATATGGGGATGGTGATGGAGATTTCGGATCATATTATCGTCCTCGATCACGGGGACGTCATCGCCCGCGGCGCGCCGCAGGCGATCCAGGCCAACGCCAGCGTGATTGCCGCCTATCTTGGCGCTGAGGAAGAGGAGACGCGCCGATGAGCCAGCCATTGCTTGCCTTTAATGAGGTGGATGTCTTCTACGGGCCGATCCAGGCCCTGAAGCAGGTCTCCCTCACCGTCAACGAGGGAGAGACGGTGGCGCTGATCGGCGCCAACGGCGCCGGTAAATCAACGCTGCTGATGTCGGTCTTCGGCCAGCCGCGCATTGCCGGCGGGGAGATTTTCTATCGCGGGGAGGCGATCAGCCGGAAATCGACCCACTTTATCGCCAGTAACGGCATCGCCCAGGCCCCGGAAGGGCGGCGCATCTTTCCCGATATGACCGTCGAGGAGAACCTGCTGATGGGGACCATTGCTATTGGCAACCGCTATCAGGCCGAAGACAAGGCGCGGATGTATCAGCTGTTCCCCCGGCTGGAAGAACGGCGGGGACAGCGGGCGATGACCCTCTCCGGCGGCGAGCAGCAGATGCTGGCCATCGCCCGGGCGCTGATGAGCCGACCGCGCCTGCTGCTGCTGGATGAGCCAAGCCTGGGGCTGGCGCCGCTGGTGGTGAAGCAGATTTTTCAGATCCTGCGCGAGCTGACGGCCCAGGGGATGACGCTGTTTCTGGTGGAGCAGAATGCCCGCCATGCCCTTAACCTGTCGGACCGCGCCTATGTGATGGTGAACGGCCAGATCCGCCTGAGCGGCAGCGGCCAGGCGCTGCTCAACGACCCGGAGGTGCGTAAGGCATATCTGGGGATCAGCGGCTGAGGGGGTTATTCCCGCGGTTCGTTACGGGTTTTAATGTGCTGCCAGAAACGTTCGGCGGCCTGGTTAAGCCGCGAGCCGGAGCGGTAGAGCCAGGCGCCGATCGGCAGCGACAGGCGGTCATCGAGGATCGTCAGTCGGCCTTCGTCCAGCTCGCGCTGAATAGAGTATTGCGGCAGCCAGCCCACGCCGTCGCCATTGAGGATCATGCGCTTGAGCAACTCGCTCATGGAAGAGACAAACGTAAGGGAGAAGGTGATCTCCGGCGTACGGTCGATCACCTGGTTCACCTGGCGCCCCATATAGCTGTCGTTGGCGTATTTCATCAGCGGCAGCACGCCGCGATGTAAATGAAACAGCGGGCGGCCATGTTCGTCGCAGGGGGAGACCAGGTGCAGGTAAGAATCAAAAATTTTATGATTAATAAACGGATAGTTCATTAATTCTTCATTATAGAAGGAGAGGATAAAATCGCTTTTTCCCTCTTTCAGGTTAAATACGGCGTCGTTGACGTTAATCGATTCAACATGAAAAGTCTTATTTTTACGGTCGGTGTAACCGGCGATGATTTCCGGCAGTAATAACACCGACAGCGAAGGGGCCGCGTCGATTCTTATTTTCTGGGTCGTGTTATTTAAACCCTTAATACGACTGATCTGAAAATCCATGTCATCGAGCATATTTCGCGCATAGCCGACAAAAATTTTCCCGCGGTTGGTCAATTGCAGGGGGTTGGCGCTACGATCGAAGATGCTGAATCCGAGGGAGGCCTCCAGCGACTGGATGCGTCGACTGAACGAGGACTGAGAGATGTTGCGGGCTTTGGCCGCCAGGGTAAAGCTGCGCGACTCCTCAAGGGCAATCACATCATACAGCCATTTTACTTCCAGATTTGCCAACACCGATCCAGTCCTCAAAAACGCAATAAAGGCTATGCAATTTTAGCATAGCGCATAGAAACTATGCAATTAACATAATTATCGACAGGTGTTAACATTTTTTGGAAAGTTGAGATTTATGAATGCATATCGGCGACCCTACATGAGCACGATATGAAATCGCGACTCACGGTTATTTATTGCTTTATTTTATTGTCCAGGACTTATCTTATTAAATCGCCGGCGACGATGACGAAAGCAATGAATAACCCAGGCCTCTTACCTTAAATAGTTTGTCAGGAGTTCCATGTCACAACAAATTGAATCAGTTAAAATGGCTCTGCAGGAGCTGGGGATTAATGCAAGCGGCGAATTCTTTTACAACCCTGATTACGATTTGCTTATTGCACATGAAACCGCTCCTGAACTGACCGGCGCGGCCCGCGGCGTGATGACCGAGTCTGGGGCTGTGGCTGTTGATACCGGGATCTTCACCGGCCGTTCACCGCGCGATAAATACATCGTCCGCGACGAACAGACGCGTGATACCGTCTGGTGGGCAGACTCAGGCCTCGGCCGCAATGACAACAAACCGTTATCGCCAGACGTGTGGCGCAGCCTGAAAAGCCTGGTCGCGGGCCAGCTGAGCGGCAAAAAACTGTACGTCATCGACGCCTGGTGCGGCGCCAGCCCGGACACCCGTCTTGGCGTACGCTTCGTCACCGAGGTGGCGTGGCAGGCCCACTTTGTCAAAAACATGTTTATCGTGCCGAGCGCCGACGAGCTGGCCAGCTTTACGCCAGACTTCGTGGTGCTCAACGGCGCAGGCTGCACCAATGCCAACTGGCAGGCGCAGGGGATGAACTCCGAGAACTTCGTCGCCTTTAATCTCAGCGAGCGTATTCAGCTCATCGGCGGCACCTGGTACGGCGGCGAAATGAAGAAAGGGCTGTTCTCGGTCATGAACTACCTGCTGCCGCAGAAAGGCATCGCGTCGATGCACTGCTCGGCCAACCGTGGCGAAGCAGGGGACGTGGCGCTGTTCTTCGGCCTCTCCGGGACCGGCAAAACCACCCTGTCGACCGATCCGCATCGTCAGCTGATTGGCGATGACGAGCACGGCTGGGACGATGACGGCGTGTTTAACTTTGAAGGCGGCTGCTACGCCAAGACCATCAATCTCGACCCGCAGGCGGAGCCGGAGATTTATGGCGCCATCCGCCGCAATGCGCTGCTGGAAAACGTGGTGGTGCGCGCTGACGGCAGCGTGGATTATGCCGACGGCAGCAAAACCGAAAACACCCGCGTCTCCTATCCGCTGTCGCATATCGACAATATCGTCAAGCCGGTGTCCCGTGCGGGCCATCCGTCGAAGGTGATTTTCCTTGCCGCCGACGCGTTTGGCGTCCTGCCGCCGGTCTCCCGTCTGACCACCGAGCAGATGCAGTACCATTTCCTGTCGGGTTTCACCTCGAAGCTGGCGGGTACCGAGCGCGGCATTACCCAGCCGACGCCGACCTTCTCCGCCTGCTATGGCGCGGCGTTCCTGCTGCTTCACCCAACCCAGTACGCCAGCGTCCTGGCGGCGAAGATGGCGGAATCCGGTGCGGAAGCCTGGCTGGTCAACACCGGCTGGAACGGCGAGGGCAAACGCCTGTCGCTGCGCGATACCCGCAGCATCATTAGCGCGATCCTCAACGGCACTACCGGCCCGCTGCGCGATGAGACCATCCCGGTGTTCGGTCTTGCGATCCCGCAGAGCATTCCAGGGGTAGACAGCGCGGTGCTGGATCCGCGTAATGGCTGGAGCTCAGCGGATAAGTGGCAGGAGAAGGCCGAGAGCCTGGCTCAGCTGTTTATGGATAACTTTAAGCAGTACAGCGATACCGAAGCGGGCGCGCGTCTGGCGCTGGCCGGTCCGCAGCTGCAGAATAGCGCGGTCGAAGCCTGATCCGCGGCCAGCAGGTCGACGCCTTGCGCCGACCTGCTGGCGAGCCGCTTTACTCCGCAAAGGCCCGCAGCGCATCGCCCGTGAGGCGATAACGCACCCACTCATCCTGCGGCTGCGCGCCAATGCTCAGATAGAAATCAATCGCCGGCTGGTTCCAGTCGAGCACGCTCCACTCCAGACGCCCGCACTGACGCTGTACAGCATATTGCGCGATGGTTTTCAGCAGCGCTTTTCCGGCGCCTATCCCGCGAAAGTCGGGGGTGACGTACAGATCCTCCATATAGATACCATTGCGTCCAAGCCAGGTGGAATAGCTGGTGAAGAACACCGCGTAGCCCACCGCTTTGCCCGCCACCTCGCAGATCAGCGCTTCGGTTTTGCTGCCGCTGGCAAACAGCGTCTCTCTGATCTCCTCTGCCGTCGTCACCACCTCTTCAGGGGCTTTCTCGTAGACCGCGAGTTCATAAATCATGTCGTAAATAGCGGTGGCGTCGTCCGGGGTGGCCTGGCGGATCGTGATGCTCATGGGGCGTCCTGTATCAATAGTCAAAAGAGAGCAAAATTGCTGACCCTGAGGATAAGCGGTATTGTGAAAAGAATTAAGTGCAATGAAATCAGCAAACGATGAATATTATGCATCCTGTCCTGCGCCGGATTGACCTCAACCTGCTGCCAGTCTTTGACGCGGTCTATCGCTCCCGCTCGGTGCGCCTGGCGGCGGAAGAGCTGGCAATGAGCACCTCGGCGCTGAGCCATGCGCTTTCCCGGCTGCGCAGCGCCCTCAACGATCCGCTGTTCTATCGCGAAGGGCATCGGATGTGCCCCAGCGTCTATGCCAGCCAGCTGGCGCCCTCTATTGCTTCGGCGCTGAAGTTTCTCAACCAGGAGCTGACGCCGCCGGCGGCGTTTGTGCCGGCCGCCAGCACCGACTGCATGCAGATTGCGATCACCGATTTCACCGCGTTCTGCGTCTTTCCGACGCTGATGCACCACCTGCAGCGTGAGGCGCCCGGGCTGCGGTTTGAACTCCGTTATCTGCCCCACAGCCCGGCGCTGACCGAGCTGCTGGCGGGCGAGGTCGACCTGGCCCTCGGGTTCAATACCCCTGACGAGCCAGCCCATCCCGATCTTGAGGAGATTAACTGGCTGCGGGACGAATATGTGGTCATCAGCCAGGCCGACCGGACGGCGCTGACCCTGGACGCCTACCTTGCTGCCCGTCATCTGGTGGTGACCCCGTGGAATGAGCAGCAGGGGGTGCTGGACTGTGAGCTGGAGCGGCAGGGCTATTCGCGGCAGGTGGCGATGAAAACCCCCTCGATGCTGAGCGCGCCCTTCATTATTGAGCAGAGCGACCTGTTGATGGCGCTGCCCCGGCGAGCGGCGGAGACGATGGCCCGCGCCGCCCGGCTGACCATTTTCCCGCTGCCGTTTCCGGTTCCGCCGTTTGACGTCAAGATTTACGCCCACCAACGCAGCGGGAAACGCGAGGCTACCCGCTGGCTGATCGCTCTGTTGCAGACGCTGGTGGGGGAGTCCGCCGCTTCCGCTTCCTGACGCGCTTTGCGGCCGGCAGCGTGTATCCTCACCCCAGGCCAGGGTTTTTATGCCGTCAACCCACGGCGACGTACCCTGGCCTCGGTCACAAAACGGAAAACTGACTTTTTCGCCGTCACCCGCAGCGTGGTTAGCACGGTATGTGTTAAATGATTGTATGCAAAAGTAATGTTAATTAGTTAAATGTTATTCATGCGTAAAATGCATTAATGGATGCGTTTATTACGCTTATTTCGTTCCCGGTTCTGTTTCAGTCTTCAGCAACAGGCGCGCGACAACGCGTGGATAACAAACTGGAGACCTGCATGCATTCAACAACCTCACTGATGAGTACCCGTGACCGGATCGGCGCCATCCTGCGCGTCACGTCCGGTAACTTTCTCGAACAGTTCGACTTTTTCCTGTTCGGGTTTTATGCCACCTACATCGCACATACCTTTTTTCCGGCGAGCAGTGAATTCGCCTCGCTGATGATGACCTTCGCGGTCTTTGGCGCCGGCTTTTTGATGCGCCCCATCGGCGCCATCGTGCTTGGCGCCTACATCGACAAGGTGGGGCGGCGCAAGGGGCTGATCGTCACCCTGTCGATCATGGCCACCGGCACCTTCCTGATCGTGCTGATCCCCTCTTACCAGACCATTGGCCTGTGGGCGCCGCTGCTGGTGCTGATCGGCCGTCTGCTGCAGGGCTTTTCCGCTGGCGCCGAGCTGGGCGGGGTGTCGGTCTATCTGGCCGAGATCGCCACACCGGGTCGCAAAGGCTTTTACACCAGCTGGCAGTCGGGCAGTCAGCAGGTTGCCATCATGGTGGCGGCCGCGATGGGCTTTGCCCTCAACGCGGTGCTGGAGCAGAGCGCCATCAGCGACTGGGGCTGGCGCATTCCGTTCGTCTTCGGCTGCCTGATTGTTCCGTTCATTTTCATCCTGCGCCGTAAGCTGGAGGAGACCCAGGAGTTTACCGCCCGCCGCCATCATCTGGCGATGCGCCAGGTGTTCGCCACGCTGCTGGCGAACTGGCAGGTGGTTATCGCCGGGATGATGATGGTGGCGATGACCACCACCGCGTTCTACCTGATCACCGTCTATGCGCCGACCTTTGGTAAAAAGGTGCTGATGCTCAGCGCCTCTGACAGCCTGCTGGTTACGCTGCTGGTGGCGATTTCCAACTTCTTCTGGCTGCCGGTGGGCGGGGCGCTGTCTGACCGCTTTGGCCGCCGACCGGTGCTGATTGCCATGACCCTGCTGGCGCTGGCTACCGCCTGGCCTGCACTGACCCTGCTGGCGAACGCGCCGAGCTTTTTGATGATGCTGAGCGTGCTGCTGTGGCTGTCGTTTATCTACGGCATGTACAACGGGGCGATGATCCCGGCGCTGACCGAAATTATGCCTGCCGAAGTGCGCGTGGCAGGTTTCTCGCTGGCCTACAGCCTGGCGACCGCGGTATTTGGCGGCTTCACGCCGGTGATTTCCACGGCGCTGATCGAGTATACCGGTGATAAAGCGTCTCCCGGCTACTGGATGAGCTTTGCCGCGGTCTGCGGCCTGCTGGCCACTTGCTACCTCTATCGCCGTAGCGCCGTTGCGCTGCAGACGGCACGTTAATCAGGGAGAAGATGATGCGTAAAACGACAGGAACACTGCTGGCCACGCTGCTGCTGGCCGCCACCGGCGGCAGCGCGCTGGCCGCAGAGGTCACCGTGATGATCTCCGGCGGCTTCAAAGCGGCGCTGGAAAAGCTGGCCCCGGCGTGGGAAAAACAAACTGGCAACCACCTCGTGGTGATCCCCGGCCCGTCGATGGGGAAAACGCCGCAGGCGATCCCTAACCGCCTGGCGCGGGGCGAACACGCGGACGTGGTGATTATGGTCGGGGATGCGCTAACCAGCCTCGAAAAAGCGGGCCGTACGCAACCGGGTTCGCGTCGGGAGCTGGCCGACTCGCCGATCGGCGTGGTGGTGAAGGCGGGGGCGCCGCTGCCGGCTATCCATAGCGCAGACCAGCTGCGGGCGACGCTGCTGGCGGCGCCGTCGGTCGCGTACTCCGACAGCGCCAGCGGACGCTATGTTAGCTCGACGCTGTTCCACACCCTGGGCATTGATGACGCGATGCAGAGCAAAGCGCAGATGGTGGAGCGCATTCCGGTAGCCTCGGAAGTGGCGAAGGGACGGTATGCGATCGGTTTTCAGCAGGTGAGCGAACTGCTGCCGGTACCCGGCGTGACCTTCGTTGGCGAACTGCCGGATAACCTGCAGTACATCACCCGCTTTGCCGGGGCGGTGACTATCAGCGCCGACCACCCGCAGGAAGGCAAGGCGCTGCTGGCGTATCTGGCCTCACCGGCGGCGCAGGAGACCATCCACGCCACCGGCATGCGAAGCGTGGCCGCCACCACGCCGGTCAGCCAGAAGGATACTGTTCAATAATCAGCTTCTCCAGCTCTGCCGCCACGTAGGACTGAATACGGCCGCTGAGGCGGATCAGGCCTACCGTGCGCGTGACCACCGGGTCAGTGAGCGGCACAGCGCGGAGAACGGAATGCTCCCCGGCGGGCATCGACATCGCGGGCACGGCGGCAATGCCGATGCCCGCTTCCACCATCCCCAGCATCGTGGTGACGTGGCGGGTTTCGCAGATACTTGGCCGCGCCGGCGTCAGATGCGCCAGCTCCCGGTCAAGCAGCGTCCGGTTGCCCGAGACCCGATCCAGGCCAATATAATCCTGTTCAAAATACGCCTGCCAGCTGAGGTGCGTCTTGCGCGCCAGCGGATGATCGTACCGACAGGCGGCCACATAGCGGTCGTCGGCAAGAGGGGTGAATTCGAGACTGGCTGGCAGGTTTTTGGCAAAACAGAGGCCAAAGTCAGCCTGTCCGCTGCTGACGGCCTCGATCACATTCCCGACGCTGCTGTCAATCAACCGGATGCGCACCTGGGGATAACGCGCCTGAAAGCTGCGGATGATTTCCGGCATAAAGTAGTAGGCGGCGGAGGGCACCGTCGCCACCGTCACCAGCCCGGTGCGCGCCTTGCTGACCTGGCTGATATCCGCCAGCACCGTCTCGACATGGGCCAGCAGTTGCTCCGAACGTTCGGCAAAATTTTGCCCATACAGCGTGAGGGTCACCCGCCGGGTGGTACGTTCGAACAGCCGGTTGCCCAGCGCCGTCTCCAGCTTTTCGATGCGTCGGCTAAGGGCCGACTGCGACAGGCAGATGGATTCAGCGGCCAGCCGAAAACTGCCATATTCCATCAGGGCGCGAAAGGCGTAGAGATCGTTGAAGTCAAAATTCACGGGCATGGCGGCGGCATCCTTATCGGCTGTCTGGCGCCATCGCCCCGTCCGGCGAGGGGCGATGGCGGGTAGTCTATCGGGCAGGTCTTCGGGCGCGCGGGAAACCGCGCGCCGGGGCTTACACCTTAAGCAGTTTTACCGTGGCATCGATATCGATTTCGTCTTCCGAGAAGATCAGGGTTGTCCCCTGAAAGGTGGTGATCGCCAGCTTTTTCACCGAACGCATCTCTCCCGGCTGCACTGTGGATTTTGGCCGGATGCTGTTCATCAGCAGCCCGACCGACAGCACCGCGTTTTCTTTATCGACGCGGGTCTCGACCGGCTCCTCCTCATGGTACACCACATAGGATTTGATGGAGGTCAGCTTCAGCCGCTCGCCGGCGATATAGATATATTTGCTCTCCGGAATGACCTTCACCGCGTAGGCCGACAGCCCTTTATTGTTGGTGGTAGGTTCGAAAGTCACCGCCGCGTCTTTCTTGATAAGATCAGGATTGGCGACCTTAATCACGTGAAAATAACGATTTTCGCCGTTTTCATCTTTGATAAATCCAAAACCTTTATCTTTAAACCACGTTGTGATTGTTCCGTTCATCGCCATTACCGTTCTTACTCGTTGGTTAACTCAAATTTTGCAGCGCGCAGTGTAAAGCACATTGCCTGTGCAGGCCATGCCTTTGCGATAAGTGTGGGTGATAAATGACGCCGCCGCGAGGGCGGATTGTGCGCCAGCATCGTGCCGGCGGCCAAAATGGGGTACTATCGCCAGCCACTCCTACTTCGGGCCGCCTGATGTCCACCATTATCGATACCTTTGTCGCGCCGCCGTGCCGCGAACAGATCACCCTCTTGTATCAGGACGAACACCTGCTGTTGATCAATAAACCCGCCGGGCTGCTGAGCCTGTCGGGCAAAGATCCGCGCAACCTTGACTCCGTGCATCACCGGCTGGTTCAGCGCTTTCCGGGCTGCACCCTGGTGCACCGCCTGGACTTCGGTACCTCCGGTCTGATGGTGGTGGCCCGCAACAAGGGCATTAACGCCTTGCTGTGCCAGCAGTTCAGCCAGCGCACGGTGGACAAGGTCTATACGGCGCTGTTGTGCGGCCATCTGGCGGAAGATGAGGGGATAGTGGAGGCGGCGATCGCCAAAGATCCGGCCCGTTTCCCGCGCATGTCATTGTGCGCCCGGCACGGCAAACCGGCGCGTTCGCGCTATCGGGTCATTGACCGCCTGTATCAGTCACGGGAAGGAGAGAGGGCGCTGGCGTTGACTCGAGTGGCGCTCACCCCGGAGACCGGGCGCACCCATCAGCTGCGCATCCACTGCCAGCTGCTGGGCTATCCGATCCTTGGCTGCGATTTGTACGGTGGCCGGGAGCTGCCCGGCACGGAACAGGCTCCGCGGCTGATGCTGCACGCCAGCGAACTGCGCTTTGTCCACCCCGTCAGCCATGAGCCGATGCATATCCAGCAGGCGAGCCCGTTCTGATCGCCCGCGGCGAGAAAGCCCGGGGTTACCACATCAGATCGTCGGGCACCTTAAAGTCGGCATACGGATCGTCTTCATCCTGCTCATCCTGACTCAGGGCGCTGTGCAACACGATGCTGCTGGCGTCGCGCTGGGCGATTTTCTCGGCCACCACCGCCGGAATAATCGCGTATTCACCTTCGGGCTTGTTATCCACCGCCAGGCGGGCAATCGCCAGACGGCCGTTAATCAGCTGGGTCTGGGTGAGCTTGTCGACCATGATTTTTTTGATCAGATTATTATCGGTGAAGTTAAAGCCGATATCGCCCCGGGCGACCGTAATGCGGTTCATCTCGATCAGCTGCTTCACCTGGGCTTTATACTCTTTCGCCAGCACCGCCTGCTTTTGCTGCTCGCTGAGCTGCTTATCGCGCTCCAGCTGAGCTTTTTTATTTTCTTCCACCGCTTCCCGGGCCTCACGGGCCTGAACGCGGGATTTTTTCGCCGTCCTCTGGACTTTAGCCATTTTTTTGCTGCTGACCAGGCCGGCTTTGAGCATCTGCTCTTGTAAGGTGAGTTTTGTCATCTGCGTGTCTGAAACTGAGGAAACATCTGCCAAGTATACCTGCATTGGCCGAAACGACGCCAGACTACCCACTGTTCGTTACCCCGATTAGCCTGACAGCCCCCCGCCGAAGCCGCGTTAACCCAGCCTCGCAGGCCCATCTTTCCCGTCCCCGGCGAAGGATCGTCGCCACCATTTTTGGCATGTCGACGATCCTTTTTTGTGATGGATTGTCTTTTTTGTGATCTTGATTGTAGTACAATTTTTATTAATAGTACTACTATGTGTCACAGGCAAGGATGAACAGGTTCACGTTTGTACTACCAGACTGGGTGGAAATGCGCTGAACGGAGTAAAGTAACCGGGCATAACCCCGTTAAGGACACGCTATGAACCTGACTAAAACCGATCGGCTGATGGTGACCCTGGGCCGCCAGATTGTGAGCGGCAAATATCTTCCCGGCGCGGCGCTGCCGGCGGAGGCTGACCTGTGCGAGGAGTTTGCCACCTCCCGCAACATCATCCGCGAAGTCTTTCGCTCGCTGGAGGCGAAGCGCTTGATTGAGATGAAACGCTATCGCGGCGCCTTCGTCGCGCCGCGCAGCCAGTGGAATTTCCTAGACAGCGACGTATTGCAATGGGCGCTGGAACAGGATGAAGACCCGGGGCTCATCGCGGCGATGAGCGAAGTGCGTAATCTGGTGGAGCCGGCGATAGCCCGCTGGGCGGCAGAGCGGGCCACCTCCAGCGATCTGGCGCAGATTGAGGCGGCGCTGAATGACATGATCGCCAACAACCAGCAGCGCGATGCCTTTAATGAAGCCGACATTCGCTATCACGAAGCGGTGCTGGCGTCAGTGCATAACCCGGTGCTGCAGCAGCTCAGCGTGGCGATTAGCTCGCTGCAGCGCGCGATATTTGAACGGACCTGGATGGGGGATGAGGCCAACATGCCGCAAACGCTCCAGGAACATAAAACGCTGTTCGATGCGATTCGCCATCAGGACAGCAACGCGGCAGAGCAGGCGGCGCTCACCATGATCGCCAGCTCGACACGAAGACTGAAGGAAATCACATGACATCTCGCTACATCGCTGTTGACTGGGGATCGACCAATTTTCGCGCCTGGCTGTTTGAGGGCGAACGCTGCCTCGACAGCCGGCAGTCGGCGGTGGGGATCGCCCGCCTGGACGGTCAATCGCCGGCAGCGGTGTTAGCGACACAGATTAATGGCTGGCGCGAGGGGCGTACCCCGGTGGTCATGGCGGGAATGGTAGGCAGCAACGTGGGCTGGAAGAACGCGCCCTATTTACCGCTTCCCGCCGATTTCACGGCCATTGGCGACCAGTTGACCGCCGTAGATGAAGGGATCTGGATTGTCCCCGGGCTTTGCACTTCCCGCGAAGACCACCACAACGTCATGCGCGGCGAAGAGACGCAGCTCCTCGGCGCACGCCTGCTGGCCCCTGCGGCGGTGTACGTCATGCCCGGCACCCATTGCAAATGGGTCAAAACCGACGGCCGGCAGATTGAAGACTTTCGCACGGTGATGACCGGCGAACTGCACCATCTGCTGCTGACGCACTCCCTGATCGGCGCGGGATTACCCGAGCAGCAGGCTGCGCCGGCGGCATTTCACACCGGACTGGCGCGCGGCCTGTCCGCGCCCGCGGTGTTGCCACAGCTTTTTGAGACCCGCGCCGCGCACCTGTTGGGGGCGCTGGCCCGGGAGCAGGTGAGCGAATATCTATCCGGCCTGTTAATTGGCGCGGAGGTGGCCAGCATGCGCGCCTTCATTGCCGACGAACAGGCTATCGCGATCGTTGCCGGCCCGTCCCTCTCCGCGCGCTATCAGCAGGCATTTCAGCTGCTGGGCCGCCAGGTGACGACAGTGTCGGGCGACGATGCCTTTCTGGCTGGTATAAGGAGCATCGTACATGCAGTGGCAAACCTCACTTCCGCTGATCGCTATTCTGCGCGGCATCACCCCTGACGAGGCGCTGGCGCACGTCGGCGCGGCGATCGCCGCCGGGTTCGACACCGTGGAGATCCCGCTCAATTCACCGCAATGGCAGCAGAGCATCCCGGCCGTGGTCGAGGCCTACGGCGCGCAGGCGCTGATTGGCGCCGGAACGGTGCTGCAGGAAGCGCAGGTCGATCGGCTGGCGCAGCTGGGGGCGCGGCTGGTGGTGACCCCCAATGTGCAGCCGGCGGTGATCCGCCGGGCCGTCGGGCACGGGATGACCGTCTGCGCCGGCTGCGCGACGGCAAGCGAGGCGTTTACCGCGCTGGAGGCCGGGGCGCAGGCGCTGAAGATTTTTCCCTCTTCGGCGTTTGGCCCCGACTACATCAGGGCGCTGAAAGCGGTTTTGCCCGCGTCGGTGCCGGTATTTGCGGTCGGCGGCGTCACGCCGGAAAACCTGGCGCAATGGATCGAGGCCGGTTGTGCGGGCGCAGGGCTGGGCAGCGATCTCTATCGCGCCGGCCAGCCGGTAGCGCGGACCGCAGAGCAGGCCGCCGCATTTGTTAGGGCGTATCAAGAGGCTGTGAAATGAAAATAACCAAACTGACCACCTGGCGTTTACCCCCGCGCTGGATGTTCCTCAAGATTGAAACCGACGAGGGGATAGTCGGCTGGGGCGAGCCGATCGTCGAAGGCCGGGCGCGCACCGTGGAGGCGGCGGTACATGAGCTGGGGGACTATCTGATTGGCCAGGATCCGGCGCGGATCAACGATCTGTGGCAGGTCATGTACCGCGCCGGCTTTTATCGCGGCGGGCCGATCCTGATGAGCGCGATCGCCGGTATTGACCAGGCGCTGTGGGACATCAAAGGGAAGGCGTTGAATGCGCCGGTCTGGCAACTGCTGGGTGGCCTGGTGCGCGATAAAATCAAAGCCTACAGCTGGGTGGGAGGAGACAGACCTGCCGAGGTCATTGCCGGGATTAACACGCTGCGCGGGATGGGGTTTGATACCTTCAAACTCAACGGCTGTCAGGAAATGGGGATGATTGACAGTTCGCGCACGGTGGATGCGGCGGTGAACACGGTGGCGCAGATCCGCGAAGCATTTGGTAACGACATTGAATTTGGCCTCGATTTTCATGGCCGCGTCAGCGCGCCGATGGCGAAACTGCTGATTAAAGAGCTGGAACCCTATCGGCCGCTGTTTATCGAAGAGCCGGTGCTGGCCGAGCAGGCGGAGTACTACCCGCGGCTGGCGGCGCAAACCGCGATCCCGCTGGCCGCCGGCGAGCGCATGTTCTCGCGCTTTGAGTTCAAGCGGGTGCTGGAGGCCGGCGGCCTGGCTATTTTGCAGCCCGATCTCTCTCACGCTGGCGGCATCACCGAATGCTTCAAAATCGCCGGTATGGCGGAAGCGGCGGACGTGTCGCTGGCTCCGCACTGCCCGTTAGGCCCCATCGCGCTGGCCGCCTGTCTGCACGTGGACTTTGTTTCCTACAACGCTGTCTTCCAGGAGCAGAGCATGGGGATCCACTATAACCAGGGCGCCGAGTTACTCGACTTCGTGAAAAACAAAGCCGATTTCAATATGGAGGGGGGGTACTTTAAGCCGTTAATGAAGCCGGGGCTGGGGGTCGATATCGACGAAGAGAAAGTGATTGAGATGAGCCGACGCGCTCCTGACTGGCGGAACCCCGTCTGGCGCCTTGCCGATGGCGTGGTCGCCGAGTGGTAGTCCCCGGTTAATACCTGCTGCGATTCTTAATATCAATCTTTGCCTGGCGCGGGCGGTCTTCCCCTGCCCGAGGCAAAGTCATGGGGTTATTATTATGAGCATTGAACTCTGTACTTCTACATTAAAAAAGCTAAACAGCAAAATCATCCCCTTTATTATTATCTGCTATTTTGTCGCCAATCTTGATAAAACCAATATTTCCATTGCCGCGCTGCAAATGAACGCCGATCTGGGATTAACGGCCAGCATGTACGGCCTTGGGGTCGGCATGTTTTATATTTCCTATATTATTTTCGAAATTCCCAGCAACCTGATCATGACCCGGGTGGGGGCGCGGATCTGGATCGCCAGAATAATGATCACCTGGGGAATGGTGAGCGCCGGCATGGCGTTCGTCCAGACGCCGACCCAGCTCTATATTATGCGTTTTTTACTCGGCATGGCGGAGGCGGGATTCACCCCAGGGATTATTTACTATATCTCCTGCTGGTTTCCGAAGCGCAACCGGGCACGGGCGATGTCGTTCTTTTATATGGGATCGGTGCTGGCGTCGATCATCGGGCTGCCCGTCTCGGGGCTGATTTTAAATATGCATGGCATTGCCGATGTTGCCGGCTGGCGCTGGCTGTTCGCCATTGAAGGGGTTCCCGCCATCGTGCTGGGGGCGCTGGTGCTCTGGCTGCTACCTTCCAGCCCGCAAAAGGCGGCCTGGCTCTCTGAGGCGGAGAAAGGCTGGCTGACGGCGCAGATTGCCGCTGATAACCGCGGCGCGGTAGTTAATCAACACGCCTCCTGGTTCAGTGCGCTGAAAAATAAAGTGGTACTCCTGCTGAGTCTGGTCTGGTTTCTGCAGGCGTTCGGCTCCATCGGCATCACGCTTTTCTTACCGCTGATCCTCAAAAGTATGGCCAGCGAGCAGAGCGATGTGGTTATTAGTCTGCTGTCCGCGGTGCCGTTTATTTTCGCCTGCCTGTTTATGTACCTCAATGGCCGTCATTCGGATCTGACCGGCGAGCGGGCGTGGCATATGGGGCTGCCGCTGATTCTGGCCGGTCTCTCGCTGGCTGTCGCCATCTATGCCGGCAACCTGCTGGTTGCCTATCTGCTGCTGGTGCTCACCGTGGGCTTTAATTTCGCGCTAACGCCGGTGTTCTGGGCGGTGACCACCGAGAAGCTGGCGGGCGTGGCGGCCGCGGCCTCCATTGCATTTATCAACACCATCGCCAATTTTGTCGGCTTAGGCTTGCCGCCGCTGCTCGGGAAGATTAAGGACCTGACCAACAGCTATCACTCCGGACTGCTGATCGTCGCCGTGGCGCTGGCCCTTGGCGGGATTATCGGCATCATCGTCTCCCGGAGCGGCCAGAAACCCTCCGCCTTCCACACTCTGAAAGAAGATAAGCTATGAAACTGAACGTGTTAAAACAGGCTTCGCTCCCGGATGCCCTGACTGCGGAACTGGCGCGACGCTATCACCTCGTGGAGCTGACCGCACTCACTGACGCCGACTTTCGCGCGCTGGCCGGCACCTTTACCGTGCTCATCACCAACGGCGAAGCCTCCGTGACGCGAGAGCTGATCGCCAGCCTGCCTGCGCTGGAGCTGATCGCCGTCTTTGGCGTCGGCTACGATGGCGTGGATGTGCAGGCGGCTGCAGAGCACCAGGTGCGGGTCAGCCATACGCCGGGGGTGTTAACCGACGATGTGGCGGATCTGGCGCTGGGCCTGATGCTGGCGACCTCGCGGCAGATCGTCGCCGCCCACAAGTTTATCGAAGCGGGCGAGTGGGCGGCGGGCGGTTTTCCGTGGACGCAAAAAGTCTCCGGTTCGCGGGTCGGCATCGTGGGCATGGGGCGCATCGGCCAGGCCATCGCCCGGCGCTGCGAGGGGTTCGCCATGCAGATTGCTTATCATGACCGCAAGCGTCTCCCGGCGCTAAATTATGCCTGGCGGGAAGATCTGCTGACCCTGGCCGCGGAGAGTGATTTTCTGGTTATCTGCACGCCGGGAACGGCGGCAAACCAGGGGCTCATTAACCAGCCGGTGCTGGCGGCGCTGGGGGAGAAAGGGATCCTCATCAATATCTCGCGCGGCAGCGTGATTGATGAGCCCGCGCTGGTTGCCGCGCTGGAGAGCGGGATTATCGCCGGGGCGGGGCTGGATGTCTTCAGCCATGAACCGGCGGTACCGGCCGGGCTGCTGCAGCGCAGTAATGTGGTCGTCACCCCGCATATGGCCAGCGCCACCTGGAGCACCCGCGCGGCGATGGCGCAACTGGTGCTCGATAACGTCGCCTGCTGGGCTGAGAAGAAGGCGCTGGTGACTCCAGTGGCGGAAAGCCTGGCGGACTGACCGCAAAGCCGGAACGCGCTGGGCTGCTGTATTGTACAGCGCGTTCGCGGCGGGGATTACTCCCGGGGCTGAAGCTGATAAATCCAGGCGCTGACCTGCTGTCCATCGCCGGTGGTCACTTCCACCGGCACCCGATCGTACCCCTCCTCAAAGTCGTCCAGCATGGGCCAGTGCGCCGCCAGCCGATCGGACAGGAACAGATAGCCGTTGACCCGCGGGCCGTGAGCGTCGAGGACGATACCCGGAAAATCGGCGGCTGCGCCCCAGCCGCGCGCGTAAAAGGTGCCGGTGACGTAGCCGGGACGCCACTCGCCCCCGATCGCCTCCAGAATGTGCGCATTGCTGCGACCGGGACAGAGCGTCCCATAGACAAATAGCGGTTTCATTTTCTCTCTCTCGTTCGCCCTGATACCCGCCCACAGCGGAGCGGAAAACCAAAATACGGGGTAATTCAGCGCCTGGCAATGGCCGGGTGGGGCGGGGCAACCCTCCGGGCATCTCTCTGATGCCGGGGGAGGCTTTGGCCTCGGCGCTAATGAAGCTATATCGATTGCGATGATATTTTTATTATTTATATTTAAGATCAATATAAATAAGCCTGACGGAGAGACTAATTCGCTAATTAACATTCAATGGGGAAATAATAAAACGATAGCTTATGGAATATTCCTTCTCAATGGATTAAACAAGAGCCATAAAAGCAGCCGTAGGTTGAATTCAGATATTATTTAGGGCCAGGCGTTACCTCCCCTGGCTTTTTCGCTTTATGATAAACCTCCCTTGTACAAAGAATACCATCTGACTTCTAAACCCTCGCGGGCAGAGTTGATATTTCCTTTCCCTGAAGCGGCAGGCAATAAATCGAGCCGAACGACGTTCGGGAGAAAAACCGCTAGTGATGAACAGGCCAGAGCAAAGGCAGAGGCTGAGGCGAACGTACGGCGGATGAAGGATATCCGCCGCGGCATTTGGTCCTGTCTGCAAACAGATGAAAGCGAAAGGCACAGGAGGTGCAATGAAGATTTTCCGCCCATTATGGCGCGACGGGGCTTTTCTGGTCCCGCAGCAGTTTCAGCAACAGGCTCGCTGGGATGCGCACGTCGCCGATACGGTCTCCCGCATGGCGCTCGCCCACCCGTGGGGGGTATTGCGCGCGGAGTTTGACGCCAGCGCGCTCACCCTTTCCCGGCTCAACGCCACCCGGCTGATCGTGCGTTTCGCCGACGGAACGCTGATTGACACCGAGCTGGCGGATACTCTGCCACCGGTCCGTGATGTCTCGGGCGTGATGCTGGACAGCGTGGAGGTTGTGCTTGCTCTGCCGCTGCTCAGCGCCAGCGGCGGCAATCTTGATGACGGCCAGGAGAGCGCCCGCCCGCGCCGCTGGCGCGCCGAGCAGGTGACCGTGCAGGAGCTGGCCGGCCATGAACGCAGCGAGCTGGCCGTTCTGCGGCACGCGCTGACGCTGCGTCTCTCCACCGAGGAAAATGCGGCCTTCCTTACCTGCCCGGTAGCGCGTCTGGTGCGCGATGCCCAGGGGCAGTGGATCGTTGACCCGGAATTCATCCCGCCGCTGCTGTCGCTGGCGGCAAGCCCGACGCTGGTCAGCGAGCTGGGTGAGCTGTTACATCGCCTGCAGGCCCGACGCAGACGCCTGATGGCCATGCGCCGTGAAAGCAATGCGCGGATGGCTGATTTTGCCGTGGCGGATGTTTCCCTGTTCTGGCTGCTCAACGCGCTGAACAGCGCCGAGCCGGTGCTCAGCGAGCTGCATCAGGACCCTTCTCGCCATCCGGAGCTGCTCTATCGCGAACTGACCAGGCTGGCCGGCAGTCTGATGACCTTCTCCCTTGAACATCATCTGGAAGCTATCCCCCGCTACCGGCATGCCTCGCCGGAGCAGGTATTCCCGCCGCTGTTTGCCCTGCTGGATACGCTGCTCGAAGTCAGCCTGCCCTCAAGGGTGATCGCCATCGCTCTGGAGCAGGGAGCCGACCGGGAGATCTGGCGGGGCAGGCTGCACGATGCGCGGCTGCGCGAGGGGGCGGATTTTTATCTGTCGGTGCGCTCTTCACTCCCCCCTCACCAGCTACAGAGCCGCTTTCCGCAGCTCTGTAAGGCGGGTAGTCATGATGATGTCGCCGAGGTCGTCAACATTGCCCTCAGCGGCATCGCGATCAAACCGCTGAGCCACGTGCCGGCGGCCATTCCGCTACGTCTGGAAAACCAATATTTCGCTCTGGATCTCTCCACCGATGCCGCCCGCGCGATGCTGGAGGCCGGCAACTGCACCTTCTATACCCCGGAATCGCTTGGCGACGTGAAACTTGAACTCTTTGCGGTACTGCGCTCATGAATACCTCTGAAAGCGATCTGATCAACAAAACTTTTTACCCGGGCTGGCTGATGGTCAGCCAGTTACGCTGCGGCCAGCCGGTGACCGATGGCGAGGCGCTCTATCGTCAGGCCTGTCGATGGGTGACCGAGGCGCGCGAGGCGCTGACGGCGGCAGGAATCAGTGACACCAGCGCTGAGCAGATGCTCTATGCCTACTGCGCGCTGCTCGATGAGAGCGTCCTCAACCGCGCCAGTCAGGATGATGGCTACCGCAGGTGGCGCAAGGATCCGCTGCAGGCGCGTTTTTTCAGCACTCTCAACGCCGGGGAAGAGCTCTGGGAACGGATCCGCCAGCTGCTGCGAGAGCCCACGGCGGATGCGGCAGTGCTGACTTGTTTCTATCGTACTTTGCAACTGGGGTTTGTCGGGCAGTACCGCGCCCAGGATGACGAACGGCGTGAGGACGTGGCGCATGCGCTTGGCGCGCGGGTCCCGCCGTTCAGCCTGACCCAGGAGGCGCCGGTGGTGGTTCGTGCCTCCCGGCTGCGCAGCGGACGGCGGATGTACTGGTGCGGCTGGGCGGTTGGCATTGTGGCGCTGGCCGCGCTGTGGTTGACCTTCTCCGCCGTGCTGTCACAGATGGTGGCGAAGATAGCAGGGCAGGGATAAGAGATGCGTGATAACGCCCGTCGTCTGCTTACGCTACTGACCGTCATCCTGGCCCTGTGGCTGGTGCTGGGCTTCTGGCCGCTGTCCATCGGCAACCAGGTGATCTTCAGTCTGTGCATCCTGCTGGCGGGCGGCGCGGCGCTCTGGCGTCAGCGTCGCCGGGCAGTCAGCCGTCAGCGATCGGAAATCGTCCTGCCGCCCGAGGATTTTCAGGGGGCGGTGGTTCTGGTCTGCGGGGATACCGACAGTCTGTTTCCCGGGCGTTCGGCGCACTGCGAAACCCGTCACGGCTGGTATCTACGGGGAGACAGCGCGGAGCAGTTGCCGCGGCTGGCGCAGTACCTGGCGGCGGCGCGTCCGGCGCTGGTATCGCAGGTTTCCGTGCTGCTGGCGGTGGTACCGGAGCACCACCCCTCCGGGGAGCAACTGGCGCAGTCGCTGCGCGACTGGCGACGGAGTATCGTTCAGTGCCGAACCTGGCTAAACGGTCTGCCGCCGGTGTGGAGCGTGTTCTGGGTGACGCCGCCTGGCGGCCAGGCAGGGGAAAGCCGCTGGTTTACCGTCACGCCGGAGAGGCCTGGTCTCCAGGTGCAGCAGAAGGGGCAAGCGCCCCAGTCGGTTGCCGAGTGGCAGCGGGAGGGCAGCCCTGCCTCACGCCTGCATCAGACGCTGTGGCTGGAGAGCATTCTGACCTTGGCCGAAAACGCTCTTTTCCGGCCATTCCGCGCCCGGCAGGCGGAACTTCCTCCGCTGAACCTGTGTGCCGCGGGCATCTGCCTGACACCGATGGTAGCGGCGGCAAATAACCTCTGGCAACAGCAAATCGCCGGGATCACCACGCTCTCCCCGGGCAACGCCGCGGCGCCAGGTCCTCACCCGCTGCCGGATCTTCTTCTGTCGTCACTGCCGCACCGCCACGGGGTCAGCCGCCGGATGCGCGATGCCGGTCTTGCCGCTGGCGTGGGCTTCCTCTTTCTGGCGCTGGCGATGCTGGCTTCCTTTATCAACAACCAGCGCCTGGTGCGCAGCGTCGGCGATCATCTGGCGGTGTATCACCGCCTCAGCGGCACGCCGTCGACGCCGAAGCTGCAGGCGCAGCAGCGTCTGCGTACCGACAGCCGCCAGCTGGATGACTGGCTGCGCCGGGGAGAGCCGTTGCGTTACCGGCTGGGGCTGTATCAGGGGATGCGGCTGATCCCCTTCGTGGAAGCCGCTATCAATGACTGGGCGCCGCCCCCGCCGCCGCGTCCGGTCATTAAGCAGGTTGTGCAGGGGCCGCAGACGATCCGCCTCGATAGCATGGCGCTGTTCGATACCGGCAAATCGACGCTGAAACCAGGTTCGACAAAGCTGCTGGTGAACTCGCTGCTGGGCATTAAGGCGAAACCCGGCTGGCTGATCGTGGTGGCAGGCCATACCGACAGCATCGGCAACGATAGATCCAATCAACAGCTCTCCCTGAAGCGTGCCGAGGCGGTCCGCGACTGGATGCGCGATACCGGCGATGTGCCGGAGAGCTGTTTTGCGGTGCAGGGCTACGGCGCAAGTCGTCCTGTCGCCAGCAACGAGACGCCAGACGGGCGGGCGCAAAATCGCCGGGTGGAGATCAGTCTGGTCCCGCAGAAGGACGCCTGTCTGACGCCGGGCACGGCTAATACGTCAGGAGCCGGGGCTGACGCCTTAAAAAACGAAACCGAGTAACCCGCGAACCCGATCGCGGACGTTGAACAACAACATTATGCCTGCCTGACCCTGTGCGCTACGGGTTCCTGATAAACAGGAAACAGCGATGGGCGGTAGTGTGCCTGCAGCCAGTCAATCTTGTCGGCAAAGCGGGGCCTCTGCGGGGATGAAGCGCAGGAAAGGGGATGGATAAAGGAGATCAGCATGGATAGTGCTAAGGACAGTGCCAGAGAAATGCTGGCGGCGATAAACGTTGAAGGTTCCGGTTTCTGGCTGCTTTTTTTATTTCTCAGTCAGTGAATATAAATATCTCTGGGGTTTCCTTTTAGTTATGAAATTCCTGGTGGGGTATCTGAGATATCGATATGCACATAAATATATTTATGATGAATGAGATGATTATCATTAAAAAAAATTAAACAGTGCATCCTGTTAATTGATTTTTGGTGGTCATTACTGCGGAGTAAAACAGGAATATAATGGATACCTTTTCAATGATTACCGGCACCACCCTTAACCGTTACCAGCTGGATATTCCTTCATGTACCGCATCGCTGGATGTGGAAGAATTCAGTGGTGCAGAAAAGCTGAGTGAACTTTATTATTACACCATTACGTTTACCAGCGCAGAGAAAAACATCGATGCCGCACAGCTCCTGAGCAAACCCGCCATGCTGACGATGGGCGGCGGCGCACTGCAGCAGCTGGCGGACTGCAAACGCGTCCATGGTGTGATTACCACCTTCCGGCGCGTCAATCGTTCTGAAGATCAGTCGACCTATCAGATAACCCTCCAGCCGTTTCTCTTCCTGCTGGATAAACAGTTTCGCAGCCATCGTTTTTTCGTAAATAAATCGGTACCGGAGGTGGTGGAGCAGGTATTGCAGGAACATCACCTGCATGACTGGGAGTATGAGTTTAATCTCAAGCAACACTATCCGCGGCGCGAGCAAATTAATCAGTATCAGGAGAGCGACCTGGCATTTATCCACCGCCTGCTGGCAGAGGTGGGGATATTTTATTTCTTCACCCTGCAGGAAGAGGCCCAGAGCGAAGTGGTCCACTTCGCCGACGCGCAGCGGGCGCTGATGTTCGATAAGACACTCCCTGTAAACAGCCCGTCCGGGATGAGCGACAGCGGTACGGAATCGATATGGGGTCTGAGCATCACGCATAACGTCGTAGAGGCGAACGTCACTACCCGGGATTATAACCCCCGCGATGCGCAGAGCGTTCTCCAGTCGGCAACAGCGGATATGACCCGGGGAAATGGGGAAGGCATCACTTACGGTGAGGTATACCACTATAAGCTTCGCCACCTGGAGCGTGGCGATAAAATCGACCCGCAGACGGAGACCGCCAACTTCTATGCCCGTCTCGACCATGAGCGTTTTCTGGCTCACCAGACGCTTATTACCGCGAGCAGTACTGCAGCCTGGCTGGCGCCGGCCCAGGTGCTGACCGTTACCGACAGCCTCCCACCGACCCTGCCTGCGCCCGTGCAGGATCCGCTGTTAATCACCGGCACAGGTTTTACCGCCAGCCGCCGGGAGGCACTGCGGGTGTCCCTGCTGGCGGTGCCCTACAGCGAAACATTGTGCTGGCGTCCGCCGCTGCTGCCGCGCCCGAAGGTGACTGGCACCATGACGGCGCGGGTGACCAGCGCGAAGGCGAATGATATCTACGCCTGGCAGGATGCGTCCGGCCTGTACCGGGTGAAATTTGACGCTGACAGAGAGGTTAAAGGGCAGGGTCAGGAAAGCATGCCGGTGCGTCTCGCCAAACCCTACGGCGGCGACGTGTACGGCTTTCACTTCCCGCTGATCCAGGGCACGGAGGTGGCGATTGCTTTCCACGAAGGCGATCCTGACCGGCCGTATATTGCGCATGCGCTGCACGACTCGCGGCATGTCGACCCTGTGACGGAGAAAAACAGCACCCGCAATGTGATTCGTACTCCGGCCAATAATAAGCTGCGAATGGAGGATAAGCGCGGCGAGGAGCATATCAAGCTCAGCACCGAGTACGGCGGCAAGACGCAGCTGAACCTGGGGCATAACGTGAATGCGCAGAGGGAGTTGCGGGGCGAGGGGTTTGAGCTCCGGACGGATAAATGGGGGGCGATACGGGCGGGGAAAGGGATCTTTATCACCGCAGATAAACAGTCAACCGCCAGCGGCAAGATACTTGCAATGCAGGACACCTTGGACAGGCTTAAGCAGGCAGGTGATGAGATGGACTCTCTATCGCGTGATGCCCAGTCGGCTAAAGCCGACCCAGCCCAGGTAGAACAACAGTTAGCTTTTATGCGTGAGCAAATTGATCAGCTACGGGAGGCGGTTGCCGTGCTCAGCGCACCAAATGGTGTGGCTCTCGCCAGTGGCAAGCATCTGCAACTAACCGCACGTCGCAATCTGATGATCAATGCCGGGGCGAATGCCGATATGGGCGTAATGAAACGGCTGTTTATTGGCGTAGGGGAAGGGCTTAGCCTGTTTGTCCGCAAGCTGGGGATGAAATTAATCGCCAATCAGGGGCCCGTGGCGATTCAGGCGCAAAACGATCAGTTGCAGCTCCTGGCGCGCAAGGATCTTGAGATTGTCAGTACTGATAGCGAAATTCACATTGTGGCAAAGAAAAAAATCGTCATTAACGCTGGAGGAAGCTATATCACCCTCGATCCCTATCGGATTGAGCTCGGTACTGGTGGTGATGTCGACGTCAAGGCCGCGGATTTTTCCTATAGCGGACCCGCCAGCATGAAGGCCGATCATCCAGATTATCCGCCACTTCAGTCCACGGTAAGGCAATCGCTGAATCTGAACGTGGCACAGTCGCCAAATGCGTCGGACAGCAGCTGGGCCGGGATGCCATATACCCTGTATGCCGATGGCGCCCTGTTGAAACAAGGGGTGCTGGATGAAAGAGGCCAGATATCAGTCGATCACCAGGTCGTGACCAGAAGTTACAAGCTGGAGATGGCTAATGGCGTCAGCTATCAGATACCCGTTGCCGAAGCGTACAGTCGCCCTGAACAGGGTGAACTCGCTAATCGCGGCTTTCACCACCATACCTCGCAGGCTGCATCTGATATTAACCCCCCCTCCTCACATACGGAGCATCGTAATACTTACGCGGATTTGCTCGATGACCATATTGAACAGGACGAAAGTCAATGAGTCACAATGATATTGTTACCCCGGTTGCTACGGTTGATACCAGCCAATGTATGATCACCTCGCCCTGGTTTGTTCAGAATACGGAATACCCACCGGCAGTGGCGACGTATAAGCCGCTGGTAAACGGCGAGGAGGCCTTTGCGGCGGTATATCGAGCCATCGAAAAGGCACAAAAATCGGTGGATATTATCTGCTGGGGGTTTCAACCATCCATGTATTTTATTCGTGACGGACAGGCGCTGCGCATCGGGGAATTGCTCTGTCTGCTTGCGGAAAAACAGGTTCAGGTGCGTATACTGGGGTGGGAGGCGCCCTTTAATACCGCCGGGGTTGTCGGCGAGGCAAACCTTCCCGGGAAGGGGATCCTGCATCTTGAAGATCGCGCCGGGCAGAGCGCGACAGACGAACAATATGCTTTTGATCTCGATTGGTTTGCCCGTCATTCATATAGTGACGATCTGCTGGATTCCAGCAACTTTTTAGCCAGCACAATCAATAAGCAGTTCAATCAGTGGACTGTCAATCCCCTATTTGTGGGCCGCGGGTTTAATAAAGTAGAACGTGCGGAAATCGCCTGGCGGGCGAGATATCAGGCTCTCGATAAAGGGCTCAGTGCCAGCGCGGTGGGGATAATGACGCTAGCGCCATCCCACCATCAGAAAACGGTGCTGGTGGATTATGAATTACCTGAAAGCGCCATCGGCTTTGTCATGGGACACAATATGCTCGATGAGTACTGGGATACCGATGCGCACTCTTCCCAGAATCGGCTCGGGGGCCCGGCCCCCTGGGGACCTGATCAAGGCGCTCGCGGCTTTTTACCCCGGCAGGATATTTCCAGTCAGGTGACGGGACCCATTCTTGAACATCTGCACGAAAATTTTGCCAAAGCATGGTGTAAGGAAACCGGGGAGGACCTTATCAAAAAGCGTCAGGCCCTTGAGATGGCGAAACGCCTTAAACCGCGGAAAGAGTGCGGTACCCTGATACTTGCCCAACTCCTGCGCACGCAGTCGCAGGAGAATAAACGTGATATCGAAAAACTCTATTTGCAGGCAGTCAACAATAGCACGCAGTTTATCTATATTGAGAACCAGTACTTTCGTTGGCCACCGTTGGCGGAAGTTATAAAAAAAGCGGCACACGTGCAGATTGACAAAGGACGAACGCCAGAAAAAGACGGATCGTTACATTTATTTGTTATCACCAATGTCACGGAAGGGGGGATTGGGGCGGGTACGGTAAATACCCAGCGTATGCTGGAAAGCCTGGGGCGCGCCAATACGATTCCAGGCGTGACCCGGGCCCGAATGATAGAGAAGATCAGGGAGGAAGACCCAGGCAAATTCGCCTCTCTCGCCTGGTCCCGCAATCCGGCCACCCAGGCGCAGATTAATGAAGAGTTTATCCGCCGGCAGAAAGAATATGAAGCAAAGCTAAAACAAGCAGAAGAGTTAAAAGATAGCGATATTCCGATGGTGCCAATACCCGGCCTGAAAATACATATTTGCTCACTGGTGGCTCAGGACTCTCCCGTGGATAACTGGATGCCAGTTTATATCCACTCCAAGCTGATGATCGTTAATGACGTTTTCACAACACATGGTTCGGCGAATATTAATACCCGCAGTATGCAGGTGGACAGTGAAATGAATATTGCACATGAGTGGGGCAGTGTGACGAAGGCGCTGCGGAAACGTCTGTGGAAACTACATACCAATGGTATGGGCGTACAGGATAATGCTTCAGATGCGTTTGACGCCTGGGAGGATATTCTAAAAAGAAATAAAAAACTTCAGGATACAGGAGAAGATAAGCCTATAGCGCCATTGGTTGAGTTTCGTTACACCAACAATGAACTGAAGGATCTGGACTGATGCGCCGGGTAATGCTGTTGTCCCTGTTGCTGATGGCGAGTAGCCAGCACAGCGTACTGTCTGCTGAAAAGGATTTATCTGTGAACTCTCTTTCTGATATTAATGCCCGTCTGGCGTTTACCTGCAAACATGAAACCATTCCTGAAGCATCGGCTGACAGCGATATGCTGTTTAAGTATGCCCGCTGGTTACAGAAGAATAACCAGTTAAAGCAGGACAAGGCCGTGGATACGGAAACGGAGCGTCTGTATCGTATAGCGGCAGAAAACGGGCACTATAAAGCCAGTATCAATCTGCAGAACGGGTCGCTGCGGGGGCAGTTTTCGCTGAACAGCCATGAGCGTCTGCGTCTGAGCCAGCGGCTGATCGATGCGGGAGTGGCGAGCGGTTACTACTTTATCGCAATTTATCTGGAACGTGGTGCCGCCGGTCTGAAGCAGGATCCAGAACTGTCGTTGCGTTACTACCGTAAAGCGGCGGATGAGGGGAATCCTCAGGCTCAAGCATATGTGGGGTACAAACTATCCCCAGCAAGAATGGCTCCAGAGGTTGCCCTACAAATGTTGCGCTGCGCTGCGGAGCAAGGGGAAGGGGATGCTGCTAATGGGTTGGGCAATATGTTAGCTATTGGTGGAAAGTACCGGGAAGCAGTTGAAGCTTTCCAGTTGGGTGTGGCGGCTGGTGATGGAAGTTCAGCAAGATTTTTAGCAAATGGGTTTAACGGTCCTAAACCTTCGGATGAACTTTATTATCTGGCTCAGCAGAAGGATCCGGAACGTGCCCGGCGCTATAAACTGATAACGAAGATCCTGAGCAATTATTCCTACGCCAGCCCCACGGTCCCGGAAATCAACGATATCGTGCCGTTGCCGCCGGCCCCACTGCCGGAATGGGACGGCAGGCTGAAGTGGCTGGAGGAACGGGAGGCCAATATCCCGCCGCCAGAACCCAGCGCGGCGCTGATAGAGAAACTGGCGAAAGCGAAACAGCTGAATCCGGCGACGGGCAGGCCGCTGCCGACGTCACCGGACTCCGCGAAATACAGCGGGTCAGCTGGCCAGTAAAAAGCGTTTTTTCCTGCCCGGTCCCTGAACCATCACAAACAGAAAGAAAGTCCTGCAATAAACACGCTGAAACCAAAACTTATAACGGAAAGATAAAAATAAGGAGACTGCCACGTACGGTAATTTCCTCGCTGAATGGCAAAAGTCTCACTTAAAAGGATGAAATATAATGACTCAGGAAGACATTATTACCCCGATTGCCACGGTTGACACCCGCCAATGTATGATCACCTCTCCCTGGTTTGTGCAGAATACAGAATACTCACCGATGCCGGCGACCTATAAGCCGCTGGTAAACGGGGAAGAAGCGTTTGCTGCCGTTTATCATGCCATCATGAATGCACAGAAAACGGTGGATATTATTTGCTGGGGATTTCAGCCTTCGATGTACTTTATCCGTGATGGTCAGTCGCTGTGTATCGGCGAATTACTTTGCAAGATTGCAGAAACAAAAAAAGTCCAGGTGCGTATTCTGGGCTGGGAAATGCCCTGTAATGCCGCAGGTGGAGGAGGAGAGGCCAATTTACCGGGTAAGGGAGTCATTCGTTATAAGGACCGGAAAGGCCAGAGTACTACGGATGAACGTTATGCCTATGACCGACAATGGTTCCGTCAGTATTCTCTGTCAGGCGAATGGTCCGATCATCAGTTAAAAAAGGGACAGGCCGGGATAGCGGAAATTGCTGCCGCACCCATAGCGCAACGACAAGAAAAATTAAGCTCACTTTCTCCTTTGTTTGTCGGGCGCGGGTTTAATTTCCTGGAGAGAGCTGAAATTGCCTATCGCGCTGCGAATATGGCGCTTGATCCGGATATCAGCCCTGACACGATGCTTACTCTTGCGGGTACCGTGACCCATCATCAAAAAACGGTGCTGGTTGACTACGAACTGCCGGAGTCTGCGGTTGGTTTTGTTATGGGTCACAACATGCTTGATGAGTACTGGGATACGGATAAACATTCTGCACTGTTTCGCCCGGGCAATAATATGGATCCCCGCTTAGGCGCTAACGGTAAGCTGCCGCGGCAGGATATCTCCAGTCGGGTAACCGGCCCGATTCTGGAGCATCTGCATCATAATTTTGCCATGGCGTGGGAGAAGGAAACCGGTCAGGATCTGCTGACTATTCGTGATAGCGTGTCCATCGCGAAAAAGCTGAAACTGCGTGCGGTACACGGTACGCCGGTGATGGCGCAACTGTTGCGCACTCAGGCGCAGGCAGGAAAGCATGATATTGAAACGCTTTATCTGCAGGCCGTAAATAATGCGACGCAGTTTATCTATATTGAAAATCAGTATTTTCGCTGGCCGCCGCTGGCAGAGTTAATTAATCAGGTTGCGGAAAGACAGAGTAAAGTGGGACGCGAACTGCATTTGTTTGTTGTGACTAACGTAACCGATGAAGGCATTGGGGCGGGTACGGTGAATACCCAGCGGATGCTTGAGGTGCTGGGTCGGGCAAACATTATCCCTGAAGTGACTAAACTGCGTAAGATCGGACAACTTAGCAACGCAATGTTCGGTGGTTCTGTTGGTTATATCGACCCCGGAGATACCAATAAACGTAATCGCGAGATGAGTGAGAAAATTGCTGATTTTAAAAAGAAGGCCGATGAAATTCAGAGCAGTGAAATCCTGCCGGAGGAACGCCCCGGACTGAAGGTTCATATCTGCTCGCTGGTGGCTCCGGACTCACCACCGGAGGAATGGATGCCGGTGTATATTCACTCGAAGCTGATGATTGTGAATGATGTATTTACCACCCACGGTTCAGCGAATATCAACACGCGCAGTATGCAGGTGGACAGTGAAATGAATATTGCCCATGAATGGGCCAGCGTGACGCGGGATTTACGACGGCGGTTATGGAATATGCATACTAACGGACGAGGGGGGCAGGATGAGGCGAAGGATGCTTTTAAGGCCTGGGGATATCTTATTAACACCAATGAAAAACTACAGGGTACAGGAAAAGACAGACCTGAAGCTCCACTGATTAAGTTTCTGTACAACAAATCAACACTGAGCGATCTGGACTGATGAAAAGACTTTTAATTGTATGTTATCTGTTACTGACCGCCTGTGACCAGAACAATACCCACAAGGACGCGCCGATGAACCCGCTAACCGATATCAATACCCGCCTGGCGTTTACCTGCAAATACCAGATTATTCCTGAGGCGTCTGTGGATACCGATGTCCTGTTTAAATATGCCCGCTGGCTGCAAAAAAATAATCTGGTTAACCGGGATAAAACGGTGGATGCGGAAATTGCCCGTCTGTACCGGATAGCGGCGGAAAACGGTCATTATAAAGCCAGTATTAATCTGCAGAATGGCGCGCTGCGCGGGCGTTTTGCGCTGAGCAGTCCTGAACGTCTGCGCCTGAGCCAGCAACTGATTGATGCGAAGGTGGCCGCCGGCTACTACTTTATTGCCATCTATCTGGAGCACGGTGCGGCAGGACTGGCGCAGGACCCGGAGATGGCGCTGCGTTACTATCGTAAGGCGGCAGATGAAGGGAATCCCCAGGCGCAGGCTTTTTTAGGCGAAAAACTATTTCCGGCCAAAAGAGCTCCTCAGGTAGCCATGCAGATGTTTCGATGCGCTGCCCTACAAGGCGAGGGAAAAGCGGCTAATTCGTTAGGAATTATGCTAACAATTGATCAGAAATATCAGGAAGCTGTAGAAGCCTTTCAGTTAGGAGTCGCTGCTGGTGATGAAACATCTTCCTATGCATTGGAAAAAGGATTTGCAGGCCCGGCACCGACCGACAGGCTGTACTATCTGGCACTGGAGAAAGACCCGGAGCGTGCCCGTCGTTATGAACAGATAGGCGCTGTGCTGGCGAAATACTCATGGGCCCAGCCTGTCGTCCCGGAAATCAACGATATCGTGCCGCTGCCGCCGGCCCCGCTGCCGGAGTGGAACGGTAAGCTGAAATGGCTGGAAGAGCGCGAGGCGAATGTGCCGCCGCCGAAGCCCAGCGCAGCGCTGATAGAGAAACTGGCGAAAGAGAAACAGCTGAACCCGGCAACGGGCAGACCGCTGCCGACGTCACCGGACTTTGAGAAGGACAGCGTGGCGCGGCTGCAGTGCCGCAGCGGTGAACCCTGCCCGCAAAGCGGCTACTGGCAGCCGGCGTGGCGGCCCCGTGAGGGGATGAGCGAACATGCCATCCGTTATTTCCGCGAGGGAGACATGATGCCGGTGGAAAAGGTGACCTTCGTTCGCCCGCGTCCCTGGCCGCTGCGCGACAGACTGGTCGTGGAGGAGCAGGAGACGGTGTGGCGCCGGGTCGGCGAGGCATAAGCTCTGCAGATGAAAAGGAAAAGGAGAGCGTCAGGGAATGAAAGGGATAACGACATGGATAGTGCTGGGCAGCCTGCTGCTGTCGGGCTGCGACCAGAAAAGCATCCACAAGGATGTGCCGGTGAACCCGCTGACTGATATTAATGCCCGTCTGGCGTTTACCTGTAAACACCAGATTATTCCTGAGGCGTCTGCTGATACCGATGTCCTGTTTAAATATGCCCGCTGGCTGCAAAAAAATAATCTGATTAACCGGGATAAAACAGTGGATGCGGAAATTTCCCGTCTGTACCGGATAGCGGCAGAGAACGGTCATTATAAAGCCAGTATTAATCTGCAGAATGGTGCGCTGCGCGGGCGTTTTTCGCTGAGCAGCACTGAACTTTTGCGTCTGAGCCAACAACTGATTGATGCGAAGGTTGCCGCCGGCTACTACTTTATTGCCATTTTCCTGGAGCACGGTGCGGCAGGACTGGCGAAGGATCCAGAGATGGCGCTGCGCTACTATCGTAAGGCGGCAGATGAAGGGAATCCCCAGGCCCAGGCTTATGTTGGTGAAAAACTGTTTCCGGCCAAAATGGCACCACAAGTGGCCATGCAGATGTTTCAATGTGCCGCTGAACAGGGGGAAGGGAAAGCAGCTAATTCGTTAGGAAATATGCTTGCAATTTACAAAAAATATCCGGAGGCAGTTGAGGTTTTCCAACTGGGCGTTGCAGCAGGAGATTCAACCTCAGCCGGTTTCCTGATGCACGGATTTTCCGGACCTGAACCAACGGACAGGCTGTTCTATCTGGCATTGGAAAAGGATCCCGAGCGTGCCCGTCGTTATGAGCAGATAGTCAAGGTCCTGGCGAAATACTCATGGGCCCAGCCTGTCGTCCCGGAAATCAACGATATCGCGCCGCTGCCGCCGGCCCCGCTGCCGGAGTGGGACGGCAAGCTGAAGTGGCTGGAAGAACGGGAGGCCAATATCCCGCCGCCAGAACCCAGCGCGGCGCTGATAGAGAAACTGGCGAAAGCGAAACAGCTGAACCCGGCGACGGGCAGGCCGCTGCCGACGTCACCGGACTTTGAGAAGGACAGCATGGCGGCCCCGTGAAGGGCTGAACGAACGTGCCATCCGTTTCTTCCGCGAGGGAGACATCATACCGGTGGAGAAGATAAATCTTGTCCGCCTGCGCTCCTGCTCGCTTGGCGAGAAATGGCTGCGGGGAGAGAGGCTGGTGTTCTGGCGACTGGCTGGCGAGGCATAAATCTCCTCTTACGGCGAGTTATCGCTGGCATTAATACCTATAAGTTTAAGGAAAAATCATATGCGTAAATTTTTAATCGGCTTTTTTATTTTCTTCTCAGGAATAGCAACGGGGCAGTCTAATTTAGAAGATTTTAATCATTCGCCGAAGTGGGTGGATTCGGCTGGGCAAATAAATCCTGATCCGGGGTTGATGAAGTATTTTCAGAATATGAACTTTGTCTGTCATAACGCGTCTGGATTTACACCTAAAGAAAATAAGATTGCTGCAAAGGCGTTCAGTGAACTGGTTCAGTATACTTCTGAGGGAGATCAAATAAAGGGTTTCTGGAACAGTCCTGAACATAAGCAAAAACGTGAAGGGCTGCTTGCAACAGCAATAAAAGCTGGAAGCTGGAAGGCCGCATATGTAAATAGTGTCTGGGCAATAAAATATCCGAGTGCGGAGACTCCGATAGAGGTTGCTTCCACCAAACTCCACGAACTCGTTTCTCAGGGCATCCCTATTGCTGCCTATAAATATGCGTCGTATTTGTTTGGTCGCGATTATGAAACAATGTACTACTTGTATGCTGAAGCCATCAAGCGTGGTAGTCCACAGGCCATGTCAGCAGTAGGGGGAACTATTGTTGTCAGGGTTCAGGAACTGCACCCATTAGGTAAGCAGTTACTGGAATGTGCGGTAGGGCAAGGTTATGCAGAGGCTTATGATCATCTTGGCTTGCTTGCCGATATGGAAGGCAGGAGAGTAGATGCCTATCGTTTGTGGGAGAAAGGCATTAACGAAGGATGTGAAGGCTGCATCAAAAAAATGAGTAATCTCGCTAAAGTTCGGCATGGTTATTCTGCGGATGTGTCGATGATGGAGTTGATGCCCGAACTCACAAGGATTAAAGAATTCAATGATAATAATTTCTTCTATCAATTGACTGAATTGCCAGATTTCTATCGTCGTCTGCCGGATGAACTGATTTTCCATCTAAACGATTCCGAACTTTTAAGTCTGCTTAAGCTGGAAAAATTTTCTCGCATGTTGTAACTCTGAAACTCAGGAAATGGCTGCGCAAATAATTTCGCTAATGATTGCAGCTATTTATTTTCCTTAAATGCAGCAAGGTAAAATAAAGTTATGAAAGGAATTATCCGTACAGGCGATACGCATACCGGGGGCGGGAAAGTGCTCCGTGGTTCCAGTAATATGAAATTTGGTGGTATCGGCGTGGCGCGGCTGGGCGATCCCGTCAGTTGTCCGATCAAAGGCCATGGTCCGACGGTGATTGCCGAAGGACACCCCACTTTTAGCGATCATGGTATACCGGTTGCGTTCCATGGCCACCGTTGTGCTTGTGGTTGCATATTGCTGTCGAGCCTGCCACAAGCCAGGGTGCGCTAACGATGCCTGTCGATTTAAAACGTATTCCCCCGCCTGCTCAACGGCCTCGAGCACCGGTATGGTGGGTTTGGTTGCTGTTTTTGCTGTGTTGGCTGGCAGCAGGCACCTGCTGGGCCATTATGAGCAATACAGATAAACTCCAAATACACACCGCGGATTTTTGGCAAACGGCGTTGATATTACCGGCATTACTCTGGCTTATTCTGCTGGCGTTGCGTATCGCCTGGTATAAAGGGTTACAGTCAATGGCTGATGGCTGGGATAACGATCGTGAACAGATTTTGAGTCGTGAAATCCAGAGAGGGCGGCGCCACCTGGCAATCCTGGGCGTGAGCTTACACACCGCATTACGTCTCCCGGATGATCGAGATGGTAAGGGGCAGCGAGAGGCGTTACGAAACAATACTCCTGCTTTAAAAACGCAGCCTTCCTGGTGGAGTGACGAAGGTATACGACATAGTCGGCTGATACGTATCGGCGACGAAACGCCCGAACAGTTGGTTAGGCGCATCATGAGCAATACGTTGAATGAGCTGACTTCTGTACTGGCATCTGTTCCTGCAGAGATACCGCTGTCATTAATCATAGAGAGCGACAGCAGTCTGTCCGTCAGCGAGATACAGTCGATCTGGCGTCAGTGTTTGGCGAGCAGTCACATCCGGCAACCGGTGACGTATCTGGAAGGCAAAGGGCTGCAGATGATAGACCACTGGCTGGATCAGCCGATGACTGAGCCATCCCTGATGCTGATTGTGGCACTACAGGTTGCTCCCAAGCAGGTTGAGGGGACGGCAGAAACGGTGGTTAGCCTGTTGCTTGCCAGCCCTCAGTTCGCGGCGGATCTCATGCCACTGGCGCGTCTCCACCGACCAGAGCAGGTGAAGGGGATAAGCCACGAGGCGTTTCATTATGCCTTTGCGCGCGCGTTTGACTGGGCCGCGTTACCCGCGGAGGCCGTGCCTGCCGGTTGGTTGGTGGGTATCAAGATGAACTATCATCAGCCCATCGCAACGGGATTGATCGCGTTGTCGAGCCCGATCAATATCGGTCGTGATTTCTACAACCTGGACAGTAGCCTGGGTTATCCAGGCGTCGCAGCACCCTGGGTCGCGATCGCTGGAGCAATCGTGCGGTGCGGTGACGATAAATCTCAACTCATTGTGAGTGGCGACGGTTTTGCCGACCAACCATTATGGGCCACGGTGATCACCCCATTACCACTATCATCAGAGCTTCACCAGGCCAGGCCCGTTCGCGCTGCCTGAGAGGCGGCAAGCCTCGTGACTACACACTATCTCATCAGACGGTCATATCAGCCCCTTGTGGTGGGTCTGAATCTTTCTCGAATCTTCTTACTGCAGGAAATAAGGATGAATGCAACGGATAGCATATTGCGCTTAGGTAGCCGTTTTGGGGTGCTGATGCTGATAGCTGGCGCAATGTTGTGGGGGATATATCACTATGGCGACAAGATTGGATTGAATACGCTGCAAACGAAACTCTATTTCTGCCTGGGCTTAGGGATCCTTATTCTGCTTTTTCGTTATGGCGGCCGTATTGTGCAGTTCATACTCGGCCGCCATCTGAAGGGGCAGGGGGCGCCATTGACAAGTGGTCAGCATCTGAAGCCGGCTTCCCCGAGTCATCGCGCTGTTATTGAGATGAGGCAGACATTGCGTCGCCAGTATGGTCGCTTTGGGGCTGGCAAAATGACCATTCTGATGCTCACGGGAAGCGTGGCGGATGTTGAACGCCTTGCGCCGGGACTGAGTAGCCAGTACTGGCAGGAGAATGGAGACACATTATTGCTTTGGGGTGGGGAACCCCAGAGCGCGTCGGATAATGACTGGCTTTTTGCTTTGCGTAAACGCTTTCGCCCCCCTGTGAATGGGCTGGTGTGGGTCACTTCTGCGTTTGATCATCTGCCCGCAGCCAATCAGCACGCATACCCCGCTTTGTTGTCCATGGAGGATATGGATAACATTGCCCATGATCTGGCTGAACGTTTCTCACTGCTAGGGTGGGCTGTACCACTGTACGTCTGGTCGCTGCATCCCCAGGCGGATGACCAAGCCGGGCGCATCGTGCAATCTGTCGGCAGTCTCTTCCCGCCAGACTGTCAGTCGTCGCAGATGCGCCAGTTACTGTCGGCGTTGCCTTCAAGACTGTTAGAGAGTGGAGTACAACAGGTCGCGGGTAACCCGCAGCATCATTTTCTTCTGGGCCTGGCGGACCAACTCACGCGGCAGCCGGAGCGGATTAGTGTTCCCCTGTCGACGTTTCTGGAACCTCATCGTGCGTTACCGTTAGCCGGCGTTGTGTTCAGCCCGTCATCGCCGCAGGCGTCGCACAGCCTGAAGCATCATTGGCGCCACGATAAACGCTGGGACGTGCTACTGGAATCTCTCAGGGCATCCGGCTTAAAAGCACGAAAGATCGGCTTTCCCTGGCGAAGAGCTGTCTCTGCCTCCGCTGCCGCCCTGATGTTACTCTGGGCCGCCTCAATGACAGTCTCTTTTATCGCCAACCGCGAGCTGGTGGCGACCGCACAGCAGCAGGTGCAGCAGGCCTCAGCGGAGAAACAGCCGCTGGCCGTACGCCTGCATGCGCTCTCCGCGTTACAGAAAACGCTTTCTCAACTGGAATACCGCTCACAGCACGGCGCGCCGTGGTACTTCCGCGCTGGCCTCAGTCAGAATGATGACCTGCTGGCGGCGCTGTTCCCGCGCTACGGAGAGAGGGCGCAGCCGCTGCTGCGCGATGCGGCGGCGCATCATCTGGAAGAGCAGCTCACCGCCTTCGTGCAGCTGCCGCCGGACAGCCCACTGCGTGAGAAGATGACGAAGACCGCTTACGACCAGTTGAAACTGTACCTGATGCTGGCCCGCCCGGAGAGAATGGATGCTGCGTGGTTCGCTACCACGCTAATGCAGGACTGGTCGCAGCGCTCAGGCATCACCGACGCCGTCTGGCAGGGCGGCGGGACGTCGCTGCTGGCATTTTATGCCGCCAGTCTGGCGTCGCATCCGCAGTGGTGTCTGCCTGTCGATGACGGTCTGGTCAGCCAGGTGCGCACACGGTTAATTCGACAGATGGGCCAGCGCAACAGTGAGTCCACGCTTTATCAGAAGATGCTCGCGCAGGTGGCGAATCAGTATGCCGATATGCGCCTGGCGGATATGACTGCGGACACCGATGCTTCGCGTCTGTTCAGCACTGATGAGGTGGTGCCGGGAATGTTTACCCGTCAGGCCTGGGAGCAGGCCGTGCAGCCGGCCATTGAGAAAGTGGTCGCGGAGCGCCGCGATGAAATGGACTGGGTGCTGAGCGACACGAAGCAACCTGCCGCGCAGTCGGCGTCGCCGGAAGCTCTGCGAGCCCGGCTGGTGGAGCGTTATTTCGCTGATTTCAGCGGCGCCTGGCTGGATTTTCTCAACAGTCTGCGCTGGCAGCGCGCGGCGACCCTCTCTGATGCCATTGACCAGCTGACCCTGATGGCCGATGTGCGCCAGTCGCCGCTGGTGGCGCTGATGAACACCCTTAGCGTGCAGGGGCGAACCGGCCAGACCGGGGAAGCCATCGCCGATTCGCTGGTCAAATCGGCCAGGCAGCTGTTTAACCGTGATAACTCGCCCGTCATCGATCAACGGTCCGGCGCGCGCGGTCCTCTGGATGCCACCTTCGGGCCCGTACTGGCGCTGCTGGACAATCGCGACGGCGGGACGCCCACCAGCCGTCTTAGCCTGCAGACCTTCCTGACCCGCGTCACCCAGGTGCGTCTGCGCCTGCAGCAGGTCACCAACGCCACCGACCCGCAAGCGATGACCCGCCTGCTTGCGCAGACGGTATTCCAGGGCAAGGCCGTGGATTTAACCGAAACGCGCGACTACGGCAGCCTGGTGGCGGCGGGGCTGGGCCAGGAGTGGAGTGGATTTGGGCAGACGCTGTTTGTTCACCCGATGGAGCAGGCCTGGCAGCAGGTATTGACCCCGGCGGCGGAAAGTCTCAACGCCCAGTGGCGCAGTGCGGTGGTGGAGGACTGGAATAGCGCTTTTGGCGGTCGCTACCCCTTTAAAAATACCAGCAGTGAAGTCTCTCTGCCGCTGCTGGCAAAATATCTCAATAGCGAGACCGGGCGCATCGCCCGCTTTCTGCAGACCCGGCTGAACGGCGTGCTGCATAAAGAGGGGAGTCGTTGGGTGGCGGACAGTATCAATGCCCAGGGGCTGACGTTTAACCCGGCCTTTCTGCAGGCGATGAATACCCTGAGCCATCTCTCCGACGTCGCGTTCGCCAACGGCGAAGCGGGACTACATTTTGCGCTACGCCCCGGCACGGCGGACGGCGTGATGCAGACGGAGCTGGTCATCGACAGTCAGAAACTTGTCTATATGAACCAGATGCCGGCCTGGCGGCGGTTCAGCTGGCCCGCCGACACCGAAGCGCCTGGCGCTAGTCTGAGCTGGATCAGTACCCGGGCGGGCACCCGCCAGTATGGCGATTTCCCGGGCGCCTGGGGCTGGATCCGCCTGCTGGATAAGGCGGTGGTCAGCGCTTATCCCGGAACGAGCAGCAGTTGGAGCCTGAGCTGGAAAGCGCCGGATGGTCTGTTGCTGAACTACACGCTGCGTACCGAGGCGGGGGAAGGACCGCTGGCGCTGTTGGCCCTGCGAAACTTTACGCTACCGGAGACGATATTCAGCGTGCGCGCGCCTGCTGAGCGTGTTCCGCTGACCGACGATATACCCGGCGAAGAGGGATACTGAAACCGCCTCCCTCACTGATTGGCGTTGACCTGCGACGCCGGGCCTCCTCTGCTCATGGCCGCCCGGCGGCCAACTAATCTGACCGCGCAGCCATGCTGCGTGTCTCCCTGTAGACGAATAATGGAATATTCATAATGGACGATTTAACCCTGCGATATTTTGACGCTGAAATGCGCTACCTGCGCGAGGCGGCAAAAGCGTTCGCGCAGGCTCACCCCGATCGGGCGGCGATGCTGGATCTCGATAAAGCCGGTACGCCGGACCCTTACGTTGAGCGCCTGTTTGAAGGCTTTGCCTTTTCCGTAGGTCGCTTGCGCGAAAAAATTGATGATGATCTGCCGGAGCTGACCGAGGGGCTGGTCAGCATGCTGTGGCCGCACTATTTGCGCACCATTCCGTCGTTATCGATCGTGGCGCTGACCCCAACGCTGCCGGCGATGAAGATGGCGGAAACGGTGCCCGCCGGGTTTGAGATTAGCTCCCGCCCACTGGGGCCGAAAAATACCGTGTGCCGGTACCGAACCACCCGCGATCTGACGCTTAACCCGCTGGCGATAGAGGAGGCGGTGATGACGGCGGAGCCGGACGGGCGTTCGGCCCTGCGACTACGATTCGCCTGTAGCGAGCTGGCTGACTGGTCGCAGACCGATCTCCGCCGCCTGGCGCTGTACCTGGGGGAAGACGCCGTTACCGGCAGCGCCCTCCATCTGTGGCTGACCCGACGCCAGGTCGCGCTGTACCTGCGCCTGCCGGGTCAGACAGAGCGGATAAGCCTCGACGGCTATTTTTCCCCGGGGGGATTCAGCGAGGAGGATCGTTTATGGCCGAAGGGGGAGAGCGCTTTCAGCGGCTATCAGTTGCTGCTCGAGTATTTCACCTTTCGCGAAAAATTTATGTTCGTGCAGCTAAATGGCCTGGAAAACATCACCCTGCCGGCGGGGATATCGCATTTCACGCTTGAGGTGGTGTTCAGCGAGGTCTGGCAAAGCGATTTACCCGTCAGCGCAAGCAGCCTGCGCCTGCACTGTGTGCCGGTGATTAACCTGTTTACCCTCGAGGCCGATCCGTTGACCATCAGCGGGCTGGAGAGCGAATACCTCCTGCGTCCGAAGCGCCTGCAGGACGGGCATACCGAAATCTATTCTGTCGACAGCGTGACCGGCTCCGGGCGCACCGGGGAGGCACGCTATGTGCCTTTCACCCGCTTTCGTCACCAGGGGGGAATGATGCGTCGCCATGCGCCGGAGCGCTACTACCACACCCGCGTCAAGCGGGGCGTTACCGGCATGCACGATACCTGGCTTATCCTCGGCGGACAGCAATGGGAGGCTGACCGGGCGCTGGCGCGGGAAACGGTCTCCTTGCGCATCACCGGCACTAACGGCCAGCTGCCGCGCCGGGCGCTACAGAGCACGCTGCTGGATCGCTGTGAGTCGATATCAGCCACGCCGCTTACCGTCCGCAATCTCTGTAAGCCCACATTGCCGGTATATCCCCCGACGGAAGACCGCTACCACTGGCGGGTCATGAGCCATCTGGGCACCCGTTTTCTCAATATGATGAGCAGCGCCGAGGTACTGCGCGGTACGCTGTCGCTCTACAACTGGCGGGAGGATGAGCTCAATAACCGTCGTCTGGACGCTATTCTGGCGGTCAGCCATCACCGAATTCAGCGTTTCGAACAGGGATTCCTGCTGCGCGGGCTGGATATCGAAGTGACGCTCGACGGTAGCGGATTTACCGGCGCGGGCGATGTCCACCTGTTTGGCGACATGCTCAACCGCTTTTTCGCGCTGTATGCCGATATGAATCAGTTCAACCAGCTAACGCTCATCGTTCAACCTGAAGGGAAATGTATCCGGTGGAAAGAGAATCACAGTCTGCGGCTGGCCGGCTGATGGCGCAGCTCCGGCCTCAGTTGCCATACATGAATTTTTACCGCTTCTGCCAGTTGCTGGAGAAGATCCAGCCGAAGGCGCCGGTCATCGGCAGCGACTGGCAGTTGGGTGATGAGCCCATACGCTTTCGCCCGCATCCGGGGATGGGTTTCCCGGCCGGCGAAATCCGTGGAATGGACGATCCTGAACCGCCCCGACCGCCGGCGGTTCGCGTTGCTTTTATGGGGCTCTATGGCGTGGAATCCCCGCTGCCGACCCACTATAGCGATGACATTGCGCAACGGCGGGAAGGCGTCGAGGCGACCGAGGATTTTCTCGATATCTTTAACCATCGGCTGATCGCCCAGTATTACCGTATCTGGCGCAAATATTCCTACCCGGCAACCTTTCGGGCGGGTGGCACGGACAACACCTCGCAGTATCTGCTGGGCCTGGCGGGGCTTGGCATACCGGGATGTGCCGCCGTTGCCGCAGCGCCGCTGTCGCGATTTCTGGCGCTGCTGCCGGTGATGATGCTGCCGGGGAGATCCGGGGAAGGCATGGAGGCGCTGGTGGCGCTCCTGGCCCCGGGGACCCGGGCGACGGTGTACCACCACGATCCCTCCCGGATCCCCTTGTCGCAGCCGTTAACGATGAGCATCCGCCAGCCGGTTAGCCTGCAACACAGGCCAGTGATGGGAACTCACGCCACGGATGTGAACAGTCAGGTGTTGCTGCAGCTAGCCACGGAGAATCCTGATGAGGTTCGCGGCTGGCTGCCCGGCGGCGAACTGTTCAGCGACCTGATGGCGCTCCTGCACGTCTGGCTCGGATCTCATCTCGACGTGCGGCTGCAGCTTTGCGTCGCCCGCCATTTACTGCCGGATGCGCAACTTTGCTGCCAGCAGGCGCATGCCGTCCAGCTTGGCCGTACCGCTGTGCTGCGTCCGCTGGATGCGCAGAAACAAGCTGACGACAGGATCACGATTTATCTGGGGCGCTATCAGCGCGTCCGGGAAAATATCCACCGCAGGGAGAGCGATGAAGATGGCGATTACCGCAGATAAACCCTCCGCCAGGTTGCTGGCATTCCTTATGGTTACCGTCTTAACCGGCTGCGGCCTGACGCAGACCGTGAAAGACGGCGCCGTTTCCGTGACCCAGTCCATTTTTTACCCCCAGGTGAAAACCCTGCATCTGGATCTTCGCGCTCGGGAAGGGGTGAATAACAACGCCAAAGGCGCCTCCCTGGCGACGGTAGTGCGTATTTACCAGCTTAAGGACCGGCAGGCGTTCGACAATACTGACTACCCGTCGCTGTTTGCTGGCGATGGCCAGGCGCTGCAGGCGGACCGGGTGGCGGAAAAAGATGTTCGCCTGCGTCCGGGCGAATCGGTGACCGTCGATATGCCTATGGAAACCAGCGCGCAGTTTGTGGCGGTGGCGGCCATGTTTATCGATCCGGACCTGACGCAAAACAGCTGGCGGCTGGTACTCACCCGGGACGATCTTGACCCGGCGAGGCCGCGCATTATCGAAGCCAGCCAAAATCAGCTGACGCTGCACCCGCTTAAGGAGAAGTGAAAATGCCTCGTCCCTCCCTGTATGACATCCTGTACGGCAACTTCGCCGGCGGGCTTGACCTGAATACTGTCAGCGAAACGGATCAGGTCATCCTGTCGGTGCTCGATAACATGCAGCGCATCCTCAACTGTCGGGCCGGAACGCTGGCGCATCTGCCGGACTACGGCCTGCCGGATATGACCGCTATCCTCCAGGGGATGCCGGCGTCGGCGCATCAGCTGATGAGCACGTTGTCGGCGGTATTGCTGAAGTACGAACCGCGCCTGCAGCGGATCGCGGTGGTGATGCTCGATCAGCATGCGCCCGGCGAACTGCGCTATGCCATTGATGCGGAGCTGAAGGATATTGGCCTGGTGCGTTACGGCACAGAGTTTATGCCCGAGGGTAGGGTGTTGATCCGCCACCTCAAACGCCAGCAGTACCTTGACGCCCGCTCCGCCCTCTAATCTCTCGCTGAAAGACATCATGATGACAACACACGACGAACGCCACTATAAAACCGGTGGCGACCCGCGCACGCTGGCTGATTTTATTGCCCTGCGTGCGGAAATGAACAAGCTCAGCCACCCGGCGCGGCCGGATATTAACTGGCCGTATGCCGAGCAGCTTGCCCGCTCGCTGCTGGAGCATCACGGCGCGGATCTGCAGACTGTCGCCTGGTATACGCTGGCCCGCGCCAGGCTGGGCGGGCTGGCAGGGATCCACGAGGGGCTGTCGCTAATGGAGTCGCTGCTGGCCCACCAGGGGAAAAACCTGTGGCCGCAGGCGCTCCCGGCCCGGACAGAGATCTTCCGCACCCTGAGCAAGCGGCTGCGGCAGGTGCTCCGCACTCTCAGTCTCGCCCCGGCGGATCTCGAGTCGCTTGGTCAGGCTGAACGTTCGCTGCAAAGCTTCGACGCAGTGCTCCAGCGCCTTGAGATCGCGCCTGAAAACTCGCTGATCGACCTGCGGGCGCTGTTGCACAGCACGGTAAGCCGCTTCGAGAATCTCGACCCTGCGCCAGCGCTCCCCACCGCGCCGCCGGTGGCGGTGTCTGACGCGGAACTTCCCGGCGCTCTGGTCAGCGAAGAGGATGCGGCGAAGGTTGAACCAGTGCCAGAACTAAAACGTAGACCAAAGGCTGAGCCGCTTGCGCCGCCTTTACCTGCAAAGCGGCCCGCGCCAGTGGTGGCGTCTTCTCCGGCACCCGCGCCGCGCTGGAAGCCGTTTGTCGCCGGGATGGTCACCATGCTGGCGGTGACGGGCATCGCCGTCGGTGGATGGCTGGCGTTGCGTCAGTTCGATTTACCGCCCATTTCGGTGACCCAAAATGTGATACCGGGCCTGCCGGGGGCATCTCCCCTGATGCCGGTGGATCTGCCTCAGACGCAGCGCCAGCTTGGCGAGCTCGCCCGCCTGGCGCCGGACTGGGCGGTAAGCTACGGCGACCAGCTGGTCCGGCAGGCCCTGAGTCGCTGGCCGGATCAAGCACAACCGCTGGCGCAGCAGTGGCGGCAGCAGTTGAGCGCTGCCGCATTGCCCGCGGAAAACCTCACCGGCTGGTCCGAGGGAATGCAGCAGCTGCAGCGGCTCGCCGGCCAGCTCAATGCCCTCGACGAGCAGAAGGGGAGATACATCACGGTGAGCGAACTGAAAACCGCAGTGTTTGCCATCATGCAGCCGTTTAACCGCGCCGTTCCGCTGGAGGAGGAGCTACGCCAGCTGGCCGTGCTTCCCGTTGAGCAACCCTGGCCTGCCGCCCGGGGAAGCCTCGCGGAGCTGCATCTGCAACAACTGATCGTGGAGTATGCCCTGCTGAAGCGAAAGCAGTCGCCGCCCGCTGAGATCCCCCTACCGGTAAGCCCTCGGTGAGTGAGGCGGTGAAATAAAGTGTGCGCATGGCAACATTTTCTTTACATCCTTATTGCAAGAACCGAACGCCCTTCGTAGTCTGAAAATGATTTAAATATACCATTTGTGTTTATATTGAAAATTTCATTTCGACCTCTGAGGGCATGCTATGAAGCACTGTAAAATCATCCTGTTAGTGGGGTTACTGGCCAGTTCCGCCTCGGCTTTGGCGGAGAAGATCGGCGTCTCAATGGCCTACTTCGATCAAAACTTTCTCACCATTATCCGCCAGTCCATTGAGAAAGAAGCTCAAGCCCGCCACGTCGACGTGCAGTTTGAAGACGCCCGCGGCGACACCGGACGTCAGGCCGATCAGGTGCAGAGCTTTATCGCCTCCGGCGTGGACGCGATCATCGTCGACCCGGTGGACTCCGCCAGCACCCCGCAGCTGACGAAGATGGCGCAGCAGGCCAAAATGCCGCTGGTGTATGTGAACCGGACGCCGGGGGATAAAACGTTACCGCCTGGCGTGGTGTTTGTCGGTTCGGACGAGCGGGAGTCCGGCACATTGCAGATGGAGGCGCTGGCGAAGCTGGCGAACTACAAAGGCAATGTCGCCATCATGATCGGCAATCTCACTGACGCCGGCGCGCTGCAGCGCACCAAAGACGTCGAGCAGGTGGTGGCCAAATATCCGGCAATGAAAGTGGTGCAGAAACAGCCGGCCAACTATTCCCGCAGCGAGGGAATGGATCTGATGCAGAACTGGACAGGCAACGGGGAAGCGATTGATATTGTGGCGGCGAACAACGATGAGATGGCGATTGGCGCGGCGATGGCGCTGGAGAAGAGCCAGAAGAAGCTGTTGATCGGTGGGATCGACGCCACGCCGGACGGGCTGAAAGCCCTGGCCAGCGATAAGATCCAGGTGACGGTCTTCCAGGACGCCGTCGGTCAGGGCAAAACGGCCTTAGCGGTAGCGCTGAAGCTGATTAAAGGAGAAAAGGTCGAGTCTCATGTCTGGATCCCGTTTGAGTTAGTGACCAAAGAAAACATGCAGACCTATGTGGAAAAGAGTCATTAACGGCAAGGCGCACGTGAACGAACTTTGCTGATAAAACCGGGCTGATAATGTGACGCCCGGGCAACGAAACCGGAGGAAAAGACATGGCAACGGCAAGAAGCGGCTATACGCTGCAGGTGATAAAGGCAGGGCAGCAGGGACATGTTGAAATGAGGTGGGGGCATCTCGCAGACGTTGATACGCGCGCGGCGGCGGCGGCCATCGTGCAGCAAATCGGGCGACCATCGTCCGCAGCGAGCCAGCAGGAGATCAGCCTGTCACTGACCAATGCCGCCAGCGGCATCTCGGTCGAGCTTCATCACCCGGCCTCAGGGGAAAGCGCCACCCCGGCTTTCATCGAGGGCGAATTAAAGAAAATTGTGCAGATCGTTGATGGCTATGAGGCGGCTGAAGAGACCCATATTGTGGAGTAGCGTGTCGTCCGGGTAAAAAAAATCCACGCCGCTGCGTGGATTTTTATGACGCGGTGGTGGCGAAAATGCCAGCCAGCGGGATCAGACGTTGAGTTGTGATTGTTAATTTACTATATTGATATTTAATGATTTTATTTTTAGTTATTGTTTTTATACTCATGCCTGTACTCACTTTGGTTAATGCTGTTAACTGAGGTTAATTATCACAGCTCCTGTTCATCTTACCAAGAGTATATCTTTTATCGCTGCCCTTCATAAGCTACTTTAGCTTAACTTATTGTTTTATTAGTGCGAATGTATCGTTTATAGTATGGTTATATGCTCAAAAATCATACCATGTACAAGCACTCAAGCAAGTAACTAGCTGTATAGGACAAAGTTTCTAGCATAGGGCGACTAACGCTATTCATTGTCAGAAGGAGCTATCAATTGAGTAAAGCTGGTATTCAATCTAATAGGGGGGATGGATATCAAACGTTGGTAGCGTTTGAGTGGGCTTTGACCGTGTTATCCAATCCTGACTATCAATGGTTAGAGACAGATTCAGTGAAATGGCTGGTCGATGACGTTGTGATAGGGCGTACTGACGGTACAATAATTTGTTGTCAGTGCAAAAAAAATCAAACAGGATTTCGAGCGTGGTCGTTCACCGATCTTAATGATGAGCTAGAAAAGGCCATTAAAACGCTTATACAAGATCCTACTACGACAGTCAGATTCTACTCCCGTACCCCTTTTGGTGAACTGGCAGCTTTACAAGAGTTTAGTACTAATTTTCAGGATGAAAGTGTCTATCATGCTGCTTTAAAAGAGACAAAGGTACATGAGGCGACAAATAGAAAGCTCAGTGAATTAATTGAAAAAATATGTTATAATTTTAATAGTTATGAGCTTTTATCCAGAACAAAATTTGTTACTAGCGATATTCATGAGCGAATGAGAGAAACACTAGAAGAGCGCTTGCAATATTTGGTGAGTAATTCTGTTGCAGCTTTTAATTCACTTTGGACTTGCCTTGATTACCAAGGGATGCGAGTTGCTGATACGCAAGGTAATAAACTGTCATCTTGCTCGCGTTTAACCAAAATCGACCTTATAAATCTTCTTTCTCAGTCAGGTTGTGTTATTTCTCCTCCAACAGACATTCAATCTATTTTTAATTCATTCAGAAAAACATCATCGATTGGTCGTTCGTGGCAAAGAGATATTGGTGGTCATCGCATTGACACTCTTTTAGTTAGTGAATTAATTGAGGCTATCATAAGCAAGAACCATTCCATATTAGTGACTGGAGGGCCGGGTTCAGGGAAAACGTGTATTCTACTTGAATTGCAGGAGAAATTAGAGCAATTGGCACAATCTGATGGTACTATGTTACCGCTATTTATTCAATCGCGAGAGTTTGCTGATTTAGAAACTGCACAGGAACGGCAATCTCTAGGGTTAGATGAGCTATGGATTGAAAAGATTGCGCGTGTAGCTGACAGCTATCATGTAATAGTCATAATTGATTCACTTGATGTGCTTGCTATAGCTCGAGAACATACGGTGCTAACGTATTTTTTAGCTCAAATAGATCAGCTGTTATTAATTCCAAATGTTACCGTTATTACGGCTTGCAGAGAGTTTGATAGACATTACGATAGACGTATATCTCAGCGCTCATGGGATAAAGAGTTTAAGTGCCAGGCATTAGATTGGGAAGGTGAAATCATGCCGTTGCTTGAAAAACTCTCAATCGACTCATCAGCTATTGATAACACAACTCGACATTTAATTAGCAATCCACGTGAGTTAGCTCTATTTATAAGTCTTGCTCAAAGAGATGGTGGTTTTAATATAGTAACTAGCCAAGCGCTAGCTCAACGCTATATTGATTCAATTATGTTGACGAATCCATCGCTAGGTGATGAAGGGAAAATAGCACTTGAAAATATGGCCACGGAAATGTTAAAGCTTCGTAGCCTGTCGATACCAACTCAACGATTTACTGCTTCAGATGACATTCGTAGAATGTTACTTAGTCATAATGTTTTGCATGAAACTGAGGATAATAAATTAACATTTGGGCATCAAACGTTACTTGATGTACTAGTTATTAGTAGAGCGATTCGTCATGGATTGACTTTAAATGATTTTATAAAGGATCTCCCACCAGTACCTTTTGTCCGGCCATCTATTCGTAGCTTTATTGCGCAGCTTGTCAATGAAGGAAGACAAGAGTTTAGGAAACAGTTACGAACGGTGCTTACCGGAACTTATGCTTTTCATATACGTCGCCTAGTTGCTGAGTGTTTTGCTGAACAATTACCTCAAGATGATGATTGGCCAATGTTACGTGATTTACGTAATATGTATCGAGATGTTTTCCAAGTTATTTATAGTAAAGCTTCACAAGTTGAATGGCATTATTTTTGGCTAAGGAATCTTGTCCCGGGTTTTAAAAACACGCGTGATGTTGATGGTATGGTAATTCATACTTACCGTATAGCTCATTGGTTAAATCTAGATCCATCAGGTGTCGTTGATTTTTGGATGGAAATATTAAGATCTGATTGGATAGATAAGTCACAATTGATCAGTAAGATTGCTGTTTCCATATCAAACATAAAGGACGATCGTGCATATTTGATGTCTCCTCTATTGCTGGAGTTATTTAAATTTCCACAAGAAAAATATAGCTTTCTAGGTAGAGCTCTTGCTCGCTGTGTTGCTGTAGGGGGGATCGATGATGCGGTGCTTTGGGATTACATAATTGCTGATGTTAAAGATGAAGACATACTGTCCTATCGTTTTGGAAATAAAATTAAGTGCCGACCACACGAATTTGCTGATAAGGATAATAAATTCCTTTCAAATAGAATGATTAATTCTATTACTTTGTTAGAACGGGCTATATCGACACTTGAACAGTGGAGCCAAGTATGGAGTTCTAGATTTGAAGAAAAAAATAATTATCGAAGTGGTTTTCTAAGTGGAACTTCTCATTCTGATGATCGCAGAATGAGGGATTTTGAGCATAAAGATAGTCAACGTGTCTTGATGGATGCTTTAGAAGTTGCTATTATTCATCATGCTAATATCAATTCTGAGTGGTGGAAAAACAATCGAGAACGTTTATGCTTTAATCTGGAAGGTTCACTTCGTTACTTTGCATTGTTAGCATGCATTAATTCTCCGCTAACTAATCTTGACATATCCACTCGTTTGCTGTCGAAGGCGGATTTATTAAAGTCTGAGCTTTCACATGAATTGGGCACTTTAGTTCAGAAAGTTTTTATCCATTTGAGTTCAGAATCCCAAGACGCAATACAGATTATAATACTTGCTCTTTCTCAGAGGTATGCGGATGTCCCTGAGTATAGGCAATATATGCTTAAAGATCAGGTCAAGTTTATTATTTGTATACCGTGCCATTTACGCTCACCGTCATGTGTACGTATTTTAGATGAATATAGTCGTTCAAACTGGCCACTTGAACATAAACCAGATGTTAATGGATGGTGCGGAATAGTAAGAGCTCCGTTCTCATTTGAAGTTTTTAATGAGCTTAGCAATGAAGGCGTTCTCAGTCTTCTTGAGCACTATAATGGGTATAGGCGAGACTCATTTAGCGACATGTTAATTGGTGGAGAGGAGGAGGTTGCTCAACAACTGAGTGAGGCATCTTCAAGGGATCCATTACGATTTTTGATTTTTTTATATTCTTACTGGCAGGATATAAATGAAGAGTTCCGACATCATATTATGGATGGTATTGCACATTATTTGAATTATCGTTACGGAGACCTTCGCCCAAATAATGACTGGAAACCGATTAATGAACCTAATATTGATGTTTTAGTTAGCAACACTTTAGATGAATTGGAACGACATTCTGTCTATTGGAGGCACAACCGCTTTGCTTCCGAAGTGCTACAAGGATGTTCACATGTAGTAAAAGATATCAATAATGCGGAAAGAATAACTTTTTTATCTATTCCCTATTTAGCAGTGGAAGAAAGAGATCCTATCTCAGGAGATGGTGTCACTTTTATTGGCGTAGGTATTAATATGATTCGAGGGCATATCGCTGATGCCCTTATGGTTATGGCAATAAAGTTACATGAAGAACATATCTCTTGGCCTGAATTATTGTTATCGACACTACATCAATTTTCTACTAACGATCATCCTGCGGTGAGAGCTGTAGTATTACGCCGTTTACCTTTTTTACAGAGTATTTTACCTGAAGTTGGTTGGGGAGTATTTGAATTAATAATGCGGAAAGGTAGCGAAGGGCTTTGGGATATGGCAGAATGTTGTCTCTATTATACCTATAATCATGAGTTCGACAGGGTTTCCCCATGGTTAAATAAGATAGTATCTGAAGATATTAAAGATGGATTGCAAGCATGGGGACGAATATCTGCATTAGCTGTATTGTCAGGCAAAATAGAAAATTGTGATTTTATCAAACAATTAAAAGAATTAAGCGATAGTGATGCATGGGAAGGTGCTATCGATGTTTGGACACATCATGAGAATTTTCAACGGCATCAAGATTTATGTCTTGCTGGTTTGTCCGCTGCGTTAAGTGATGATAATCAATATTCCTCAGCATTAATAGCGTCAATGGGTAGTCTTTTTGGAGAGAAAGAGCCGGTTATTATTTTACCCGTACAAGTGTTAGAGCGTTATTTTTCATTAGTATCTATGAGTTCAGATCCATCGAAGATTGGTTTATTCGATTTTGGCGCATGGTTAAATATTGTTTCATGCATAGAACCATTGTATGCATTGAAGGCTACGGAGATTTATCTTGAATATGTCCGTACAACAAAAGCCTATTTGCATGACTACAATAATAATTTAATGCAGCTATTGACTCGTTTATTTGCACAAGCAGAAGAGCAGGAAGAATCGGATGGCGGAGAAATGCTATATCGAGTAGTTGTTTTGCAAGACACTATGTTGGCCTTAGGTGTTGATGGGGTTAATACATGGTTAGAGGCAGCTGAGAGAGTATAATTAACTATTTGTGAACTATATGGATATTAAGGTGGATAGATTGAAAAAAGATTTATTGATAGAATGGATTAAGTGTTTTTATTCTCGTTTGAATGTTAGTCAAAAATTGCATTTAAATTATATTTTATTGTTTATTTATACATACGTAATATTTCTTGTATTGAGTTATGGTCAAACATTCAGGTCTGCATTCTTATTGGCTGTTGTATTTTGGTGTATTGCATTGGCATATGATGCTATTCTTCTATATAAGAAAATTTATGAAAATATTATAGGGAAAGCATTGTTAACTATAATATTGGTTGTCGGGACTAATTTTTCTATATCGATTGCTGGGATCATATTAAATGATGTTAGCGGAGTTGAGCCTTCTAATTTTCCTCATGCATTAATTATTGTTTCTATTTTAACCATTCCATTCATTACAGCTTTAATTGCTTTATTTTTATATTATATCTTAGCCTTAATTGTTTTCCCTTTTATACTTATATATTTTTTATTATTGGATGCTAAGGTAAATAATTTTTTATTCCCCTTTAAATGTGAAAAAGATGATATTTATCTAAAGAAATCTACAATACTAATCAAGCTTTTTAGTTTTGGCATTTTTTTTGTTTTCATTTATGGAATATCACAAAATACTATGTCATGGTATGAAAAGAGTTTATCAAAATTTGCAGAGAACTTTATATATACATTTGAGATGTATTCGAAAAGCCCATGCGATCTTGATAGTGGTACTAAATCATTGTTTATAAATGATGATAGAATTATTTTTGCAAAAAAAGTTGGTAATGAAGTTATTTTTAAAGTTGAGGAATGCAATTATAAAAAATAGCATATATAACATTTAATATAATGTTGGGTAGATGAAACTCCCAACATTATCTCTGAGTTATGTAAAGTGTAACTGACCTTGGCCCAAAATCAGTGCAGTGCTAAATCAGAGATCTTCGTCTTTCTGACCTTGGCCCAAAATCAGTGCAGTGCTAAATCAGAGATCTTCGTCTTTCCGGAGACTTCGGATGAATTCAGCCGGAGTCATGTCATTTAATGATGAATGCGTTCTCTCATGATTATATTCCCTGCGCCAGTTGTCGAGTTTGTCCTGCGCATCTTCCAGCGAGAGAAACCAGTGAATGTTCAGGCATTCATCCCGCAGACTGCCGTTAAATGATTCAATAAACGGGTTATCCGTTGGTTTTCCAGGGCGGGAGAAGTCCATTGTGACACCGTGCTCATACGCCCATTTATCCAGACTTTTCGAGATAAACTCGCTGCCGTTATCTGTCTGAATACGTACCGGCAGGCGCTTGCCCAGCACCCGCAACCTTTCCATCACACCGACCACATCCTCACCTTTCAGCGACTTTCCGGCATGGATCGCCACACACTCCCGACTAAAATTATCCACTACAGTCAGCGCCCGGAAACGTCGTCCGTTAAACAGGTTATCCGACACGAAATCCATACTCCAGCACTGATCGACACCGGTCAGGACCGGACGTTGCTGACGATGTGCTGCACTGACATGCCTGCGGGGGCGCTTTCTGCGCAGGTTGAGGCCTTCCAGACAGTAAATCCGGTGTGTTTTCTTGTGGTTAACAGGCCAGCCTTCCCGCCGCAGCTGAATATGAATACGCGGGCAACCGTAGCGGATCCGGGTTTCCGCTATTTCCCGGATACGCAGGGTTATCGCCCGATCATCCCGCCGGCTCTGCCAGTGGTAAACGGTTCTGCTCTGCATCAGCAGTCCGCATCCCCGCCGGACACTGATACGGTAAGCCTCCCGCAGAAAATGCACCGCCTGACGCTTCTGAGCCGGCCTCAGAACTTTTTTTTGATAACTTCCTGCAGCATCTCCTTGTCCAGACTTAAATCAGCCACCAGACGTTTCAGACGCTGATTCTCTTCCTCAAGCTGGCGCAGGCGGCGCAGCTCTGTCACGCCCATGCCGCCAAACTTTTTCTTCCAGTTGTAAAATGTGGCTTCAGAAATGCCCATCTTTCTGCAGAGTTCCTCCACCCGAGTGCCGGTTTCGGCCTGTTTCAGCGCAAATGCTATCTGTTCTTCGGTATAGCGGGTCTTTTTCATGGCGATGTGCCTCTCTGTGAGATGGAAGAAAGACCGGAGACTTCAGTTTAGCCTGGCACTATTTTCAGGGAGGAGATCTGCCCCGATGAAGGCTCTGATATGCAGGCAACTGGAGGGCTGCGAAAAAGCGTTTCGTTCGCGATATGAGCGTATTCTGAGCTGAAGAACTGGAAACGCAAGCTTTTGAACGAGCTGGCACATGCCGGTTTTCCTTTCGACAAGGAAAAAGCGTTTAGCGCCTGATTCACTTTGTGTAATAAGAAAAAGGCCGCTAAGCGGCCTTTTTTGATCACTCGTCATTATCCAACGCACTTTTGAGTTCTTCCTGCTCCGGCATCAGTTCATTACCGGAAAGTATAACCCTCAGCTTATCTTCAACTGCAGGCCAGTTATCAAAAAATGGACTGACCTGGTCACGTGCAATCCGGCGATATGCCCCCCTGTCAGAACTGAAGACGCTGGTCTGTAATCGTATTAACAGGTTAACAAGGCCTTCATCGGTGGCAGCCACCTCTCTGACCCATTGCTTCACGGTTTCATCCGAACTCATGTCTCTCCATGCATAGAGATATCCAAGAATTGACTGGTGCACGAGAAGTTGTTGCTGAAGGTCTGGCTGATTCATACGTTCAGCAAATCTGTCACGCAGCCGTTCCGTAATATCACGACTGAAAAGAGCGTCTGATGGCGAAGATACCGTATTGTGGGCAAGTCCGTGTTCCCAGATAAGATCCCGCATAAAATCGGCTATCCAGAACGGCGACGTGCCCGCAACGACCAGCATTTCCATTTGCGTGACTGTTCTGGCCTCATCAATATCCTGCATATGCTTCAGCAGATGCCTTACAACCTGATTAATGCCCGTTTCACGCAGAGAAAACCATGTGTTACGGGTTCTGAAACGAGTGCTGACCTCATCCGTATGATCGAAGAAAAACTGCACCAGCCCTGCGCACTCTTCAAAATTGCGTTCTCTTATCAGGCCCGGAGTCAGCCTGCTCAGTATATGTTCGAACCAAGTTCCGGACAGAATACCAACACTGCTGATTTTTGAGAGGAGATCCTCAGAGAGCTGCTGCTTTTCCGGTACGGCGGCCAGCGTAAACAGCTGGTTGAAAAACTCCGGAGGAAGAACATTCTGGGGTGAGTAAAAGGCAAAGTAATACCGCCAGTGCGTCAGGCTGCTGAGTCGCTTGTTGCTTGTATGGATGTGGCGATAATCCTCACTGACGGGCTCAAAAAGACTAAGATATTCATCATTATGTCCGCTGATACCGGGGATCCAGTCTGCTAGTGTCAGAAATGAGTCTGCATTCGATGCCTTCAACATCTTCATACACCTAATAAGCCCCTCACGGAAGTCTGCCTTTTCTCCGTCAGAAAGCATGCCCTGGCCGTTTTCAATCACGGACCGTTCTGTCAGGTAATGCTCCGTCCAGTCATACAGGGCCGGGTTTGTTACTCGTATAAGTTGAAGCAGGCACAAATCAGGGAAATACACAAAATCCCGCATTCCCGGATAGAGAAAAATCAGGGAATTAATGGCCTGATGGATCTCGCGTGGCGTCGAAAGTGCGGCACCATACGTATCAGTCACAGCGGCGAGATCTTTTGCCATTTCTGCGTCTGCCGGTTGATTATTAATTTGCTGATACAGCGTCTCGGCCCGCTGGCGAAATTCATTGCGTATATCAAAGGCCTCAGGGCGAGGTATTTTAAAACTGAGCTGAATAATTTTCTGAAGATAACGGCTACCATCTCCGATATTCAGTGCATGCTCAACGGCATGAGTGATAATCTGCCTGTCATAGCAAAGAATGTGTGTAAAGCGCGGTAGATCGGCTACTGCACGGACCAGCCTGAACACTTCCGCCACCTGGGTCGGCTCCAGTCGGTCCAGATCATCCATGACAACAATGAACTTCAAATCCAGTCTAACCAGTTGCCCTGCAATATCAGCACGAAGCTTTGTCGTGGTTTTCTGATCAACAGCCAGGCGACTATCTGAAAATACCTTTATTCCGCCAGCTATCCAGTTAACGATTCGGGAAAACTGCCCGACATACTGAACCAGCGGAAGAACGCGCGATGAAGTATCCTGTGCATACTCAATCACTTTCTGAGCTTCCTCTGACAGAAGGTATTTACGCCAGATTTTTTTTAAACCTGTTGGGGGATATCGTTTATCCGTTTCCTGCTGGATGACAGTGGCAACCGGAAGAAAAAGCACTTCAACCGGGTCGTTGCCGCTCAGCCAGGGAGAAATATGCAGCACATGTGTGTGTCCATCCTTGTACTCGGCAAGGTTTTTTAGGATCAGATTCAGGAGGCTTGTTTTACCTGATCCCCATGCCCCTTCAATTCCGACAACATTTGAAGCTTCCTGGGGAAGGGAAAGAATGGAGCGGGATATATTTTCCGCTATATTACTGAAGCCGTATCGATCCTCAGGTACATTGTCAACTGCCGCATCAAGCCCCTTCGGGTTCCACAGCTGCCTCAGTATTTTCAAGTTACAAATCTCCGTATAGGCCGCGCAGCCCGGTCAGGACTTCCGCCAGCGTGACTTCAGCGCATCGCATGCTGAGCTCCCGTACCAGTGTATCAAAAGCTTCAGCCTGTAAAAAATCCGCCACCCGTTGATCCCGAAGAATTTCTCTTTTGATACATGCCCTGGCGGGGAGAGCATGACGCGCTCTTCCTGTCGGCCGTGCGCCAGGGATTCCGGATGACGAGTGTAGCCCTGAGGTTTGTAGAACGCATTCCAGCCGTACGCCACCACGAAACTCTGACCGGGGATAAGCAGAGATGCAGCTGCGGCAGTGTGAACACTTTAACTAAAAGTTGGCTATCTTCATCAAAACTTGAGGGGGCGACCTCCGAAATTAATTATATTTCAGAGATGAATCAACATTGATTGAAACACTGTGTCTGGCTTCGCTGTTCAAAACAATATCCGCTTCTGGCACAAAGTGGACCCTGAGGAATGAGTTCTATCCTCGTGGTTCACTAAGTGCAGCAAGTTCTACTCGAATCCTGCTACCCATTTGTCCAACATATCAGCCCATTCCTGCATCATCACTTTACGCTCATCAAGATAAGTCGCATGATTGTACGTGCGACGAACATTGTAGGTGTCAGCATGAGCAAGTTGAGCTTCAATAGCATCAGGTCGATAGCCCATTTCGTTTAAACGCGTACTTCCTGTAGTTCTGGTTGCGTGTGGGCTATAAGTACCACTCCAGCCGAGGCTTTTAAGTAACTGACGCAGAGAGTGTGATGTCATTGGACCCAGCGGATTATCCCTGCCCGGAAAAAGGTGCTGTCGATGCCCGGTTAATCCCTGTAGCGTTCTGAGCATGTTGACGGCTTGGGAGGGGAGGGGAATAACATGTTCTCTGCGGGCTTTCATCCGCGCTGCCGGAATGGTCCACAGGGCATTATCTTCAGCTTCGGTGGCTTCTGCAGGACGCGCCAATGTCCACCACATGAGCCACATGCAGTAGTTAACCTGGTACGAGCCACGACTATTGTCAAAACAGTTTAATAACTTTCCGATTTGCTGAGGATTCAGTGCTTGTTTGTGCTGTGTCTTATTGGTCGGAAGGGCCTTGTGCACAGGCCAGACAGGATCACTGTCAGCTCTAAGTGTCGCTACTGCCAACTCGAAAACTGATGAAATGGTTCGACGGGCTTCAGCGGCAACTGCCGGTGCTCCTCGTTTAGCAGTTTCTTGAAGAATTTTAAGAATGTGGTGTGGGGTTATCTCCCTGACTGGGAGCTTACCGATTGCGGGAAAAACCACTCGTTCAAGCATATCCAGTCGGCGCGTTTTGGTGATTTCGGCCCAGTGTTTCATCTGCAGCCACTCTTTGGCGATCAGCTCAAAGGTGTTGGATGCGTCGTTGACCTTGCGGATCTTATCTAACTGGCGAGCCTGTGTCGGGCTAACTCCATCCGCGACTTGTTTACGCGCTTGCTCACATCTCTCGCGAGCTTCGGCAAGTTTGACCGTAGGGTACTCACCCAACGCGAACATGCTGGATTTGCCGTTGAGTTTAAACCGATAGCGCCATGCCTTTTTGTCGTTGGATTTCACTTCGAGGTTGAGACCATTGAAGTCATTGAGTCGATAGAGTTTTCTTTCGGCTTAGCAGTGCGGCATTGCGTATCAGTGAGCATAGCGAGTCCTTGTCTATTTCTTATACTGCTATTGTACTCACTTAAAATGAAGCTGGAAGAATGTTGTACTCATCAATGTACTCATTTTTGACAGCGTTGTTACGAGATGAGTTGAGACATTATGAAATGAAAAATCCACGCTATTGCGTGGATTTTATAGGGTTTTGTGATTTTCATGTGATTCGATAAAACCTCATGAAACAACAACTTTTATTTAGACGTTGAACAGGAAGTTCATCACATCGCCATCTTTCACGATGTAGTCTTTACCTTCAGCACGCATTTTACCGGCTTCTTTTGCACCCTGTTCGCCTTTGTAGGTAATAAAGTCTTCATAGGCGATGGTCTGCGCGCGGATAAAACCTTTTTCGAAGTCGGTGTGGATCTTACCGGCTGCCTGCGGGGCGGTTGCCCCGACCGGGATGGTCCATGCGCGAACTTCCTTCACCCCTGCGGTGAAGTAGGTCTGCAGATTCAGCAGCTCGTAACCGGCGCGGATCACGCGGTTGAGGCCTGGCTCTTCGAGACCCAGCTCGGCCATAAACTCGTCGCGGTCAGCGTCGTCCAGCTCGGCAATATCGGACTCAACGGCGGCGCAAACGGCGACGACCACAGAACCTTCGGCGGCGGCAATTTCACGGACTTTATCGAGATAAGGGTTATTCTCAAAGCCGTCTTCATTGACGTTGGCGATATACATGGTCGGCTTCAGCGTCAGGAAGCTGAGGTATTTAATCGCTGCTTTGTCTTCGTCGGTCAGGTTTTTCAGTGAACGCAGCATGCCGGCATTTTCCAGCTGCGGCAGGCATTTTTCCAGCGCCGCCAGCTCAGCTTTAGCGTCTTTATCGCCGCCTTTAGCTTTCTTCTGCACACGGTGGATAGCGCGCTCGCAGGTGTCCAGATCGGAAAGTGCCAGCTCGGTGTTGATAACGTCGATGTCGTCAGCCGGATCCACTTTGTTGTTAACGTGGATAATGTTGTCATTTTCAAAGCAGCGAACCACGTGGCCGATAGCTTCGGTTTCACGGATGTTGGTCAGAAACTGGTTGCCGAGACCTTCACCTTTGGACGCGCCTTTCACCAGGCCCGCGATATCAACGAATTCCATCGTCGTCGGCAGGATGCGCTGCGGTTTGACGATTTCAGCCAGCTTGTCCAGACGCGGATCGGGCATCGGTACGACACCGGTGTTCGGCTCAATGGTACAGAAGGGGAAGTTGGCCGCTTCAATACCCGCTTTGGTGAGCGCATTGAACAGGGTGGATTTGCCGACGTTGGGCAAACCGACGATACCGCATTTGAATCCCATGATTTAAATCACCTTAATCTTTGGATAATCAATCTGTTATAAGCAACAGATTGCAGAAAATTGAATAGCTTTGCCTATTATACACGGTGCGCGGCAAAAATGCCGCACGACAACGGCTTATTGCGCCTTAAAGGCATGTAAGCGGTTGGTGGCTTTGCTCAGCCCGTCCTTTAACCAGATTTCGGTGCAGCGCGCCGCTTCGTCGACAGCATCATCAATCAGTTTCTGCTCGCTGGCCGGCGGTTTGCCGAGTACAAAGCCGACAACCTTGTTTTTGTCACCCGGATGGCCGATCCCGACGCGTAAGCGGTGAAAGTTCGGGTTATTGCCGAGCTTACTGATGATGTCCTTCAGGCCGTTGTGGCCGCCATGGCCACCGCCAAGCTTGAATTTCGCCACCCCGGGCGGCAAATCCAGCTCATCATGGGCGACCAGAATTTCATCCGGGTTAATGCGATAAAAGGTCGCCATTGCAGCCACTGCTTTACCGCTGAGGTTCATAAACGTCGTAGGAACCAGCAGGCGAACGTCTTCGCCCGCCAGATTGATGCGCGAGGTGTAGCCGAAGAACTTGCTCTCTTCGCGCAGCGGCGCACGATGGCGATCCGCCAGTAAATCTACATACCAGGCGCCAGCGTTGTGCCGGGTGGCGGCATATTCCGCACCGGGGTTGGCCAGGCCGACAATCAGTTTAATGGTCACGTTTTCTTTCCTGCATGGGGCATTCTCTGCCGCGTAGTGTACTGTCTGCGGGCGCGCTTGACAAAGTTCTGCCCATGAGACAATACCAGCATTGATGATTACCCACCTGAATCATTAGAATTTGATATTGTTCAGAGGCTTATTTGTAAATATTTGTCTAATCGGTGTTCACTAATGTGATCGTGGGCGCACTCCAGGGCAGGGACCCTGTCTATACTACACCTATAAGATTTGGGGATATTCCCTGGCAACCCAAAGTCCGGAGGTGACACATGAAACGCAAAAACGCTTCGTTACTCGGTAACGTACTCATGGGGTTAGGGTTGGTGGTGATGGTTGTGGGGGTAGGTTACTCCATTCTGAACCAGCTTCCGCAGCTTAACCTGCCGCAATTCTTTGCACATGGCGCAATCTTAAGCATCTTCGTTGGCGCCGTGCTCTGGCTGGCCGGTGCCCGTATTGGCGGCCACGAGCAGGTCAGCGACCGCTACTGGTGGGTGCGCCACTATGATAAACGCTGCCGTCGTAATCAGCATCGCCACAGCTAACCGTAGCATGATTTCCCGCATCGGCCCCTGAAGGCCGATGCGTTTTCCTGTGACTCTCGTTATTTCCTCCTCTTTTCCCCATCACCATACGACCCCATTCCGTCCTGACCTCCGTGCTGCTAAGGTTGCTGCCAAAATGAATAGCAAATGAGGTTTTCGCTTGACCCTAACGTTACGTGAGGCAGCAGAGTAGCGGACCTGGCCACAGAGAGGAGCAGTCATGTTAATTCAGGTGGGAGAGCTGGCGAAGCGCGCCGGAATGACGGTGCGTACGCTGCATCATTATGAACAGACGGGGCTGTTAACGCCTTCGGCCAGAAGCGAGGCGGGCTATCGGCTCTATAACCTGTCCGCGGTTCAGCGCCTGCATATGATAAAGGCGCTGGCGCAGGCCGGGCTGACGCTCGCCACCATCAAGGACTATCTCGATCGGCAAACGCTGTCGCTACCCGAGCTGCTGACGCAGCAGATAGAGACGCTCAACGCCCAATTGCGCGATGTCGGCAGGCTGCGCGACCGGCTGTTGGTGCTGCGCGAGGCGCTGGCGGGCGGCAATGAACCCGATCTGGAGTCCTGGCTACAGACGCTGGAGTTAATGAAAATGTACGATCGTTGGTTTAGTCAACAGGAGTTAGCCGCGCTGCCGTTTGCGGCACAGGATGAACAGCGCGCGCAGGCGTGGCGCGAGCTAACAGAGGAGGTGCAGACGCTGATGGCGAGCGGCTGCCCGACGGACAGTCCGCAGGCGATGAGTCTGGCGACGCGCTGGATGGAGCGCCTGGAGCAGGATACGGCAGGGCGCCCGGAGTTTCTGACCCGCCTGAACGAGATGCATGCCGCCGAGCCGCAAATGGTTGAACAGACCGGCGTCACCCCGGCCATCATCGCCTTTATCACCGAGGCCTTTGCCGAAAGCAAACTGGCCATCTGGGCGCGTTACCTCGACGACGAGGAGATGGCGTTCACCCGCCGGCACTATTTCGACCGGCTACAGGAGTGGCCTGCGCTGGTGGCGAAGCTGCATCAGGCGTGCCGGGAGGGCGTAGCGCCGGACTCGGCGTCGGGTCAGGCGCTGGCCCGGGCGTGGCTTGAACTGTTTCAGTCCTATGCCGGTACCCGGCCGCAGACGTTGCAGAAGTTTCGTCGGGCAATGGAGCAGGAGCCGCATTTGATGAAGGGCACCTGGATGACGCCGGCGGTGCTGAGCTGGCTGCAGCAGGCGACCGGAGCCTTGATGCGGCAGGCGCAGGGGCCTGCCGCCGGGTGATCACAGGTCAGCCAGCGCGGCCTGACGATCGGGGTAGAAGCTCAGGCGTCCGGGCAGCGGCTTGACGCCGGCGCGCGCTAACGTGCGCAGCGGCTGAAACTCGAGGTTAGATACGCGCAATTCACAGCCTTCCGGCAGCTTGTTCACAAAGCGCTGGAAGGCATCCAGACCACCGGCGTCGAGAACCGGCACCGCGTCCCATTTCAGCACCACGATGCGCTTGCCGGCGATCCGGGTCTCCAGGTCGTTGAACAAGCCTTCGGCGGCGGCAAAGAACAGCGGCCCAATCACCCGCAGCACCAGCACATCGTCTGGCACCTCGACGTTGACCGGCGCCAGATGGGTCATGCGCGCGATACGGCGCATAAACAACAGCGAGGCCAGCACGATCCCGACGCTGATGGCAATCACCATATCAAACAGCACCGTCAGCGACATGCACATCAGCATCACCACGATGTCGTCTTTCGGTGCGTGGCGCAGCAGGTTGATGACTTTATGCGCCTCGCTCATATTCCATGCCACCATCAGCAGCAGGGCGGCCATCGCCGACAGCGGCAGCCAGGAGAGCAGCGGGGCGAGGATCAGCAGCGCCAGGATCACCAGCAGGGCGTGGATCACGGCGGCAACCGGCGATGTGGCGCCGGCGCGGACGTTCGCCGCCGAGCGGGCAATCGCCGCGGTGGCAGTGATCCCGCCGAAGAACGGCGCAACGATGTTGCCCAGCCCCTGGCCAATCAGCTCGCTATTGGCTTTATGCTTGGTACCGGTCATGCCATCGAGCACCACCGCGCACAGCAGAGACTCAATGGCGCCGAGCATCGCCATGGAGAAGGCGGCAGGCAGCAGGGCCTGCAGCGAGGCCCAGCTCAGGGTAAAGTTTGAGCCCGGCATATCCCAGGGGAGTACCAGCTGCGGCAGCAGCTGTGGAATACCGTTGCCCTGAGTGCCGTCTGCCAGCTGATAGTGGAACTGCGAGCCAATTGTGGCGACATCGCCGCCGAGCAAATTAACCACCAGCATCACCGCGCAGCCGGCCAGCAGCGCCGGAAGGTGGCCCGGCAGACGGATACCCAGCCGCGGCCAGAGGATCAAGGTGCCAAGGGTGACGACGCCGATGGCGGCATCGCCGGGGTTAATCGTTGGCAGGGCCATCGCCAGCGCCGCCACTTTCTGCAGGTAATGCTCCGGCACATGGGGCATCTGCAGGCCGAGGAAGTCTTTAATCTGCATGGTACCGATGGTGATACCGATCCCGGAGGTGAAACCGAGAGTCACCGACAGCGGGATATATTCGATCAGACGGCCAAAGCGTGCCAGACCAAAGAGAATTAAAAAGATCCCCGACATCAGCGTCGCCACCAGTAGCCCCGCCAGACCAAACTGCTGGGAAACCGGATAGAGGATCACCACAAAGGCGGCGGTCGGACCGGAAACGCTAAAGCGCGACCCGCCGGTTAAGGCGATCACAATCCCTGCCACCGCTGAAGTATAGAGGCCGTACTGCGGCGGCACACCGCTGCCAATCGCCAGCGCCATCGCCAGCGGAATCGCAATGATCCCGACGGTGATCCCGGCGATCAGGTCGCGGGTAAAGCGGGCGGTGGTGTACTTTTCTTTCCAACAAGCGTCGATGAGGGCGCGGAAAGGCATCACATGTGAGGAAAATAATCTGTTCACAATAATGTTTCATCCATGAGCGCATCATCTGTCAACTAAATGGCAGGTGAAGGAGGCATTGGTCATTTCCACGTCATCCTTCGGGATGCCTCTGTGTTGGCTGCGTTCATTTACCCCGGTCACGTACTGCCTGTACGCTCCCGGGGATTCATTCACTTGCCGCCTTGACGCATGCCGAATGATTTTGTGGAAGAATTAAAAATTCAGCGACAAAAAAACCCGCCGCAGCGGGTTTTTATGCTCGGCTCGATTAATGTTCGAACATAGCAGAGATAGATTCTTCATTGCTGATACGGCGAATAGCTTCAGCCAGCATACCGGAGAGCGTCAGAGTACGCACTTTATCCAGCGCTTTAATTTCGGGTGCCAGCGGAATGGTATCGCAAACGACAAATTCATCAATCACAGAGTTTTTGATGTTCTGGATAGCGTTACCGGAGAAGATCGGGTGCGTGGCGTAAGCGAATACGCGTTTCGCGCCACGCTCTTTCAGTGCTTCTGCCGCTTTACACAGGGTGCCGCCGGTGTCGATCATATCGTCGACCATCACGCAGTCACGACCAGCCACGTCGCCGATGATATGCATCACCTGGGAGACGTTGGCGCGCGGACGGCGCTTGTCGATGATAGCCATATCGGTATCATTCAGCAGTTTAGCGATAGCGCGGGCACGCACGACGCCGCCGATGTCCGGAGAAACCACAATCGGGTTGTCCAGGTTCAGCTGCAGCATATCTTCCAGCAGGATTGGGCTGCCGAACACGTTATCAACTGGCACATCGAAGAAGCCCTGGATCTGTTCTGCGTGCAGGTCAACGGTCAGCACGCGGTCAACGCCGACGCTGGACAGGAAATCTGCCACCACTTTCGCGGTGATTGGCACACGAGCAGAACGAACACGACGGTCCTGGCGAGCATAACCGAAGTAAGGGATAACGGCGGTGATACGACCTGCCGAAGCACGACGCAGAGCATCAACCATAACAACCAGTTCCATCAGGTTGTCATTGGTGGGAGCACAAGTGGACTGGATGATGAAAATATCACCACCGCGTACGTTTTCATTGATTTGTACGCTGACTTCGCCGTCGCTAAAACGACCTACAGCGGCGTCGCCAAGAGAAGTGTACAGGCGGTTGGCAATACGTTGTGCTAGTTCCGGGGTGGCGTTACCAGCAAAAAGCTTCATATCAGGCACGAGAAGAACCTCAGGCATGCGTCCAGTGGTGGATGAGTGGGCCAATAATGTGCGGGCTGGCGCCATTCGATCCAGTCGGTGTATTTAAAGAGCACGATGCAACGTCTGGAACAGGGTGACGTTGTCACCGTAACTCAATTTCCCCGGTTGACTCGTTATCGTTGCGCCATCACGGCGCAGGATTCAGAGCAGGGCCTGCTTGAGCGGCGAGAGGTTAACTCCGCGCGCCACAAAGCCGTTTAGCCATGCCGGGGCAGTGTCCAGCACCTGACGGGCAGCGGATTCGGTGTTAAATTCAGCAAACACACAGGCCCCTGTGCCGGTCAGGCGTGACGGCGCATATTCTAACAGCCAGGAAAGCGCTGCATCAACCTCGCGAAAACGTTTTCTTGCGATAAGCTCGCAATCGTTGCTGAATTCACAATTTAATAACGTATTAATTGACCGGCGCGGGGTATTTCGTGGTAGCTCCGGATCGCGAAAAATGACTGGCGTCGGAATACTGACCCCCGGGTGCGCCACCAGGTACCATTTTTCCTCGGGCTCCACCGGCGTCAGAATTTCGCCGACCCCTTCGGCAAAGGCGGCATGACCGCGCACGAAGACCGGCACATCGGCCCCCAGCTGAAGGCCCAGGGTCGCCAGCTCCTCTTCCGAGAGACCGCAGCCCCAGAGATGGTTGAGCGCCACCAGCACGGTGGCGGCATTGGATGAGCCGCCGCCCAGGCCGCCGCCCATCGGCAGGCGCTTGTCGACACTGATATCGGCGCCGCTACCCGCCGGCAGGCGGTCGCTTTCGCTGGCGGCACGCATCAGCAGACGCGCGGCGCGAACGATCAGGTTCTCCTCGTCCGGCACGCCGGCCACCGGCGTCAGCAGGCGCAGTTGACCGTCAGTTCGCGGTTCGATGGTCAAGGTGTCGCCATAGTCGAGAAACTGAAACAGCGTCTGCAGGGTATGGTAACCATCGGCCCGCTGGCCGGTGATATATAAAAACAGATTCAGTTTTGCAGGAGAGGGCCAGCGGCTCATCATTTCACGATCCAGTTATCCATCTTCAGCTTGATGCGCTGAGCGCCATTGTTCAGCTCGACATTAGACGGCAGGGCTGGCTGGGTATCGCTGGTGTAGCCGCCGTAGGTGACGTGCCAGGTTTTGCCATTTTGCGTGTAGTTAAGTTCACGCAGACGGTACTGATCGTCCAGCGAATAGTCGGTGGCGTCGCCCGGCAGGCCGATGATCCACTGGCGCAGGCTGTTCAGCGGGATCGGCATCCCGGTCAGGCGGCCGATCATCTCTTCGGCATCGGAGGCGGTGTAGGTCTGGCCTTTGTTATCGATCAGCTGCACGCTGCCTGGCTGCGCGGTCAGCGACAGCTCGGTGCTGCCCAGCGGGTTGGTCAGCAGCAGGCGATAGCGGTCCTGGCCGGTCTGTTGCCAGAAGAAGCGAGCATAGACTTTTTGCTCATCGGAAAGATAGGCAAACGCCCCGCGAGTCTGGAACTGGTTGAGGCTGCGAACAGCCTGCTGGTGCTGACGCCACTGCGGCGAATCCGGGCTTTTGCCAGGCCCTTGCGGCGTATGAAGAGAACAGGCGGTGAGGACGAGGCTGGCCAGCGGCAGCAAGCGGAACAGTCGATTCATAATGATGACAAATCCTTGATGTCTACAGGGAAAAACGGCGGCAGGGGAATAGCGGGCCGATTTGTGTAGCAGGTTACATTTATAACCCTTAATGCTAGCGTCGCCGGGCGATAGCGTCTACGTTCAAGTTGTCTGAAATCAAAAAATTAACGTTAATGGCGGTCTTGCTTTGGCTATTACTCCAAAAGGGGAGCCTCTCTTTTATTGATTACGCGCATCCTGTATGATGCACTCAGACTAACCTTAGCAACGCTGGTACTACTCCCTCACAATGACCCTTTTAGCTCTTGGCATCAATCACAAAACAGCGCCGGTCGACCTGCGAGAACGCGTGACGTTTTCGCCGGAAACGCTCGATCAGGCGCTGGAGAGCTTGCTGGCTCAGCCGATGGTGCAGGGTGGGGTAGTGCTGTCGACCTGCAACCGCACGGAACTCTATCTCAGCGTCGAAGAGCAGGACAATCTGCAGGAAGCGCTGATCCGCTGGCTGTGCAACTATCACGGCCTCAACGAAGAAGACCTGCGTAAGAGCCTCTACTGGCACCAGGATAATGACGCCGTCAGCCATCTGATGCGCGTCGCCAGCGGCCTCGATTCGCTGGTGCTGGGCGAGCCGCAGATCCTCGGCCAGGTGAAAAAAGCGTTTGCTGATTCCAGCCGCGGTCATCTTAACGTCAGCGAACTGGAGCGGATGTTCCAGAAATCGTTCTCGGTGGCAAAGCGTGTGCGTACCGAAACCGATATCGGCGCCAGCGCCGTTTCCGTCGCGTTCGCCGCCTGTACCCTGGCGCGGCAAATCTTTGAATCGCTCTCCAGCGTCACCGTGTTACTGGTCGGCGCCGGTGAAACCATCGAACTGGTGGCGCGCCATCTTCGCGAACATCACGTGCGCAAAATGGTGATTGCCAACCGCACCCGCGAACGCGCCCAGGCGCTTGCGGACGAAGTGGGCGCCGAGGTGATTGCCCTCAGCGATATCGACGAACGGCTGAAAGAGGCCGACATTATTATCAGCTCCACCGCCAGCCCGCTGCCGATCATCGGCAAAGGCATGGTGGAGCGCGCGCTTAAGGCGCGGCGTAACCAGCCGATGCTGCTGGTGGATATCGCCGTTCCGCGCGATGTCGAACCAGAGGTCGGCAAACTGGCCAACGCCTACCTTTACAGCGTCGACGATCTGCAAAACATCATTCAGCATAACCTGGCGCAGCGTAAAGCCGCGGCGGTGCAGGCGGAATCGATCGTCGAGCAGGAGACCAGCGAATTTATGGCCTGGCTGCGCGCGCAGAGCGCCAGCGAGACGATTCGCGAATACCGTTCTCAGTCTGAGCAGGTCCGTGAGGAGCTGACCGCGAAGGCGCTGGCCGCGCTGGAGCAGGGCGGTGATGCCCAGGAAATTATGCAGGATCTGGCCCGCAAGCTGACCAACCGCCTGATCCACGCGCCAACCAAATCTCTTCAGCAGGCCGCCCGTGACGGGGACGACGAACGCCTGCATATTCTGCGCAACAGCCTCGGGCTGGAATAGCGCACCTTTCTCTTATTTTCAGGACAGGGTGAATTCACGCCTATGAAGTCTTCTATTGTTGCCAAACTGGAAGCGTTGTACGAGCGCCATGAAGAAGTGCAGGCGCTGCTCGGCGATGCCGCGACGATTGCCGATCAGGATAAATTCCGCGCGCTGTCGCGGGAATATGCTCAACTGAGCGATGTGGCGCGCTGCTATACCGACTGGCGTCAGGTGCAGGAGGATATCGAAACTGCGCAGATGATGCTCGACGATCCGGAGATGCGCGAAATGGCGCAGGAAGAGCTGCGTGACGCCAAAGAAAAAGGCGACCAGCTGGAGCAACAGCTGCAGGTGCTGCTGTTGCCGAAAGATCCCGATGACGAGCGTAACGCTTTCGTGGAAGTGCGCGCCGGAACCGGCGGTGACGAAGCGGCGCTGTTTGCCGGCGATCTGTTCCGCATGTACAGCCGCTATGCGGAATCGCGTCGCTGGCAGGTGGAGATCCTCAGCGCCAACGAAGGTGAACACGGCGGATTCAAAGAGGTGATCGCCAAATTCAGCGGCGACGGCGTTTACGGTCGGCTGAAATTTGAATCCGGCGGCCATCGCGTGCAGCGTGTGCCGGCCACCGAATCGCAGGGGCGTATTCATACCTCCGCCTGCACCGTGGCGGTGATGCCGGAGCTGCCGGAAGCCGAAATGCCGGACATTAACCCGGCGGATCTGCGCATCGATACTTTCCGCTCCTCCGGCGCGGGCGGTCAGCACGTCAACACCACCGACTCAGCTATCCGTATTACTCACCTGCCGACCGGCATCGTGGTGGAGTGTCAGGACGAACGTTCCCAGCATAAAAACAAAGCCAAGGCGTTGTCAGTGCTGGGGGCGCGTATCCGCGCCGCCGAAGTGGCCAAGCGTCAGCAGGCGGAAGCCTCCACGCGCCGTAACCTGCTGGGCAGCGGCGATCGTAGCGACCGTAACCGCACTTACAATTTCCCACAGGGGCGCGTGACCGACCACCGCATCAACCTGACGCTTTATCGTCTGGATGAAACCATGGAAGGCAAACTCGATATGCTGATTGAGCCAATTGTTCAGGAATATCAGGCCGATCAGCTGGCGGCGCTGTCCGAGCAGGAATGATGACCTTTCAGGCCTGGCTGCAGCAGGCGATCGCCCGGCTGCGTGAAAGCGACAGCCCGCGACGCGATGCCGAGATCCTGCTGGGACATGTTACCGGCCGGGCGCGCACCTGGATTTTGGCCTTCGGCGAAACGACGCTGTCCGCTGACGAGGCGACGACGCTGGAGGCGCTCCTGCAGCGACGTCAGCGCGGAGAACCCATTGCCCACCTGGTTGGGCAGCGTGAGTTCTGGTCGCTGCCGCTGTTCGTCTCCCCGGCGACGCTGATCCCCCGACCGGATACCGAGTGTCTGGTGGAGCAGGCGCTGGCGCGACTGCCTGCCGTGCCGTGCCGTATTCTCGACCTCGGCACCGGGACCGGCGCCATTGCTCTGGCGCTGGCCAGCGAGCGTCCGGATTGCGAGGTCACCGCGGTGGATGTGATGCCGGACGCCGTGGCGCTGGCATTGCGCAATGCCGCTCATCTGGACATCGCTAACGTGACGATACGGCAAAGCGACTGGTTTAGCGCGCTGGCCGGGCAGCGTTTTGCCATGATCGTCAGTAATCCACCCTATATCGACGGCGCCGACCCGCATCTCGCCGAGGGCGATGTGCGCTTTGAGCCGTTGACGGCGCTGGTTGCTGCCGATCAGGGGCTGGCGGATCTGGCGCAGATTATCCGCGAGGGACGGCAGTATCTGCTGCCCGGCGGCTGGATGCTGCTGGAGCATGGCTGGACCCAGGGCGAGGCGGTTCGCGCCCTGTTCCGCGAAGCGGGCTATCTCGACGTCGCGACCTGTCGCGACTATGGCGACAATGAACGTCTGACTCTCGGACGTTTACCCGACATGGAGAACGTTGGCTGATGAACTTATTCACGGCTGTCCTCTACCTGCACATCGCCAGCGTGGTGGTGTCGGTAGGATTGTTCGTTTTACGTTACTGGTGGATGTATCATCAGAGCCCGCTGCTGAACCAGCGGTGGGTGCGAATTGCGCCGCACTGCAGCGATACGCTGCTGTTTCTCAGCGGTGCGGGTTTAATGGCGATAACGCACTACCTGCCGTTCACCGAAGACGGCGCATGGCTGACTGAAAAGCTGTTTGGCGTTATCATTTACATCGCATTAGGTTTTATCGCGCTGGGCCGCCGTCGTCCGCGCAGCCAGCAGAGCCGTTTTATCGCGTTCCTGCTGGCGCTGGTGGTGTTGTTTATTATCATTCAACTCGCCATCACAAGAATACCGATACTGGGGTAGGGCATGGGGTCATTAGCGGATTTCGAATTTAACAAAGCGCCATTGTGTGATGGCATGGTCCTCATTTCTGAACAGGTCCGCGACGATTTTCCGTCGCGTTTTGTCGAGGAAGAGCTGCAGCGGCTGCTGCGCCTCGCGCAGGAGGAGATTGCGCCGTCGTGGGACCAGGAACGCCAGATAGAACGCCTGCTGGCGCTGTTTTACGACGAGTGGGGCTTTGGCGCGTCGCAGGGCATTTATCGTCTTTCCGACGCGTTATGGCTGGATAAAGTGCTGGTCAACCGTCAGGGGAGCGCGGTGTCGTTAGGCGCGATCCTGCTGTGGATCGCCCAGCGCCTGGCGCTGCCGGTGGTGCCGGTGATCTTCCCGACCCAAATGCTGTTGCGTGCGGATCCGGAAACCAGCGAAGAGATGTGGCTGATTAATCCGTTTAACGGCGAGACCCTCGACGAACATACCCTGGAGGTATGGCTGAAGGGCAACATCGGGCCGGTGGCGGAACTGTTTAATGAAGATCTCGACGAAGCGGATAACGCCGAGGTGATCCGCAAGCTGCTGGACACCCTGAAGTCGGCGCTGATGGAAGAGCGGCAGATGGAGCTGGCTCTGCGCGCCAGCGAAGCGCTGCTGCAGTTTAACCCGGAAGATCCGTATGAGATCCGCGACCGCGGGCTGATATACGCCCAGCTGGACTGCGATCACGTGGCGCTGTTGGATCTGAGCTATTTCGTTGAGCAGTGCCCGGAGGATCCGATCAGTGAGATGATCCGCGCGCAGATCAACACGATTTCGCACAAACAAATTACATTGCATTAGTCTGGAACCATTCCGGTTACACCCTGATAAGGCGAACTTATGAAACAAAAAGTGGTTAGCATTGGTGATATCAACGTAGCAAACGACCTGCCGTTCGTGCTGTTCGGCGGGATGAACGTGCTGGAGTCGCGCGACCTGGCGATGCGCATCTGCGAACATTATGTCACCGTTACGCAGAAGCTTGGCATCCCCTACGTCTTCAAAGCCTCCTTTGATAAAGCCAACCGTTCCTCCATCCACTCCTATCGTGGTCCGGGTCTGGAAGAAGGGATGAAGATTTTCCAGGAGCTGAAGCAGACCTTTGGCGTGAAAATCATCACCGACGTTCATGAAGCCAGCCAGGCGCAGCCGGTGGCTGACGTGGTGGACGTGATCCAGCTTCCGGCCTTCCTCGCGCGCCAGACTGACCTGGTGGAAGCGATGGCCAAAACCGGGGCGGTGATCAACGTCAAGAAGCCGCAGTTCGTCAGCCCGGGTCAGATGGGCAATATCGTCGATAAGTTTATCGAAGGCGGTAACGACAAAGTGATCCTCTGCGACCGCGGCGCTAACTTCGGTTACGACAACCTGGTCGTGGATATGCTCGGCTTCGGCGTGATGAAGAAAGCCTCCAACAACTCGCCGGTTATCTTCGACGTCACCCACGCGCTGCAGTGCCGTGACCCGTTTGGCGCTGCCTCCGGCGGTCGCCGCGCGCAGGTGAGCGAACTGGCCCGCGCCGGTATGGCGGTAGGTATCGCCGGTCTGTTTATCGAAGCGCATCCGGATCCGGACCACGCGAAATGCGACGGCCCGTCCGCGCTGCCGCTGGATAAACTGGAGCCGTTCCTCAAGCAGATGAAAGCGATTGACGATCTGGTGAAAAGCTTCGACGAGCTGGATACCAGCAAGTAAGCCTGACCGCATCACAGAAAAAGCCTGCCGGTGTTAACACCGGCAGGCTTTTTTTTCGCCCGGACTCCGCCGGGCGGGTAAGCGGGGTCAGGCGAAAATGGTCATCAGATAGGCGGCGAACAGCGCCAGGTGGGCCGCGCCGTTCAGCACATTGGTGCGCCCGGTGGAGAAGGAGATATGGCACAGCACCAGCGAAGCGACCATCACCACCATCTCCGGGGCGCCAAGGCCAAAGCGCAGCTCATTGCCGGTCAGGAAGGCGATGAGGGTGACCACCGGGACCGTCAGCGAGATGGTGGCCAGTACGGAGCCGAAAAACAGGTTCATCGCCCGCTGTACCTGATTGTTGAGCACCGCTTTGAGGGCGCCAAGGCCTTCCGGCGACAGGATCAGCAGGGCCACCAGGAAGCCGGTAAAGGCCACCGGGGCGTTCATGCTGGTCAACAGCGTTTCCAGCGGATTGGCGTTCATTTTGGTGACTGCGATCACTGCCATCAGGTGCACCAGCAGCCAGGCGGTATGCCACCCGCTGCTGTGGGCAGACGGTTTACCGTGGTGCGGGTCGTCATCGTCGCTGTCGTCTTCATGCTCATAAACAAACAGACTCTGATGGGTTTTGGTTTGAATCAGCAGGAAAACGCCGTACATGGCCGCCGAGATCACCGCCACCAGCAGCGATTGCCCGGTGCTGAAGTTTGCGCCCGGCAGCGCCATCGGAAAGACCAGCACGATAATCGCCAGCGGAAACAGGGCGATAAGATACTGCTTAATGCCGAACAGATTCATATATTGGGTGGCAAATTTACGCCCGCCCAGCAGCAGAGAGAAACCGACCAGACCGCCGGTGACGATCATAATAATGGAGTAGAGCGTATCACGCATCAGGGTCGGCGCGGCGTCGCCGGTGGCCATTAAGGCGGAGATCAGACTGACCTCAAGGATAACCACCGACAGACTGAGAATCAGGGAGCCATAGGGTTCGCCCAGGCGGTGGGCGAGGACGTCGGCGTGGCGGACCACGCTGAAGGCGCTGCTTAAAATACCGACCAGCGCGAGGATATTAATTGCGATAACCACTGGCAGTGACTGGCTGCTGCCCCAGAAAAACAGCACCGCCAGCGCCAGCACCGGAAAGACGAGGGAAGACTCCTTATGGCGGGTTTTTACCGCCTCATGTGCATGGGTCATGAACCATCTCCATTTATGCAGGTGTTATAATTATAAAAACGTAGGGCGGTAAAGTAACAGATTTTGATAAATTACCGCTGGTTTTTTACTTAAATTTACGGGTATCGAGTGATATCTTGATTAGTTTATTATAATTTATGTTTACCACTATTTAGTTCTTACTATTCAGATAATTACTAAAATAATTTTTCTACTCATTTTGACCTTGATAGCCAGCCGCTTGCGTACCAGACTTAAATTTAATGCTCAAACAGGAGGTCAGTATGCCCTATCGCAATAAACAAGAACTCCCCGACAGCGTTCAGCATGTTCTGCCTGCTCATGCGCAGGAAATTTATAAAGAAGCGTTTAACAGCGCCTGGGATCAATATAAAGATAAAGATGAGCGGCGCGATGACGCCAGCCGCGAAGAGACGGCGCACAAAGTCGCCTGGGCGGCGGTGAAGAATAGCTACGAGAAAGGCGATGATGATAAGTGGCATAAGAAAAAATAATTGCTGACGCCGCTTTTATGCTTGCCAGCGCCCCGCTGATTGCTTATTGAAGGATAAAGCTGGATAATATTTCAGCAATATTGACGGATGCATGAGACGAACGCCGGGAAGCGGGCAGTGGCGGAGGTAGTAAACAGTGTTAACTCGTGATTTCTTAATGAATGCGGATTGTAAGACAGCGTTTGGCGCTATTGAGGAATCGCTACTCTGGTCGGCAGAACAACGTGCAGCCTCGCTGGCGGCGACGCTGGCCTGCCGCCCGGATGATGGCTCAGTGTGGATCTTTGGCTACGGTTCGCTTATCTGGAACCCGGCGCTCAATTATCGCGAGTCCTGCACCGGGACGCTGCCGGGCTGGCATCGTGCGTTTTGCCTGCGGTTGACCGCCGGGCGCGGTAGCGCCTGCCAGCCGGGACGCATGCTGGCTCTCAAAGAGGGCGGCCGAACCACCGGCGTCGCCTATCGTTTGCCTGACGACACGCTGGAAGAAGAACTGACCCTGCTGTGGAAGCGGGAGATGATCACCGGCTGCTATCTGCCTACCTGGTGCAAGCTGGAGCTGGATGACGGACGGACGGTGAATGCCCTGGTGTTTATTATGGATCCGCGCCACCCACTGTTTGAACCGGATACCAGCGCCCAGGTTATCGCCCCGCTGATCGCCCGGGCCAGCGGGCCGCTCGGCACCAACGCCCAGTATCTGTTTTCGCTCGAGCAGGCGCTAAGCAAGTTGGGGATGCACGACGCCAGTCTCGATGACCTGGTGGCCAGCGTACGCGCGCTGTTGGGCGAGAGTCCGACGCCGGGCCTGGCCTGAGCGCGCGGAAAAGAAAAACGCCCGGCACGGCCGGGCGTCCGATTGCTGACCAGTAAGGAAAAAGCGTGGTTTTTCCTTACTGGTGGCTATCAGCCGAAAATCAATAAATTGATTTTCCCTGTTATTTTTCTGGTGCAATCTGCAAGCACAATGATTGCATGAGGTTTGTCATGAATCTCACGCCCGGCACGGCCGGGCGTGTTCTGATAGTAACTGTCAGGCTGGCACGTAGCTGATGGAGTGCTCCAGTGACTGGCTGTGACTGTCGATAAGCACGTTCCAGGTGCCGCTGTAGGGCACCGTCAGATAGGCGCTGTCCCGATCCTGCACGCTCAGAATATCCGCATGGCTATCGCCCGGGACCTTCGCGCTCATTAGATGAATATGGCAGCGCTCTGAACATCGCACCACCAGTGTGTCACCACCAAATAACGTCAAACTTGCTTTAACCATCGCCATTTTTGTACCCCGTTTCTGTCCCGCTACAGCATCCTGCCCACCCAGTCCTCGCGTGATATTGTTCACACTTTGCTCTGTGCATCACACCAAACGGCGCGGGCCGGGATGCTGATTTTGATCAAAAAAAGGGATAAAGATTAAACAAAAATGACGTTGTTCCTGAAAGCATTCAGCTAACGTTTTTTTTGTCTCTTCAAGCGCCAATACGTGACATTTCATCCCGTTCGACGGCCTACATTCAGAAGGTCAGCACTTTATCTGCCGCCAGCGTCCACTGGGCCAGCTCAACCAGAGTACCGACCTCCACGCCGTCAATCAGCGGTAGCGCGCTGACGCCGCGGCCGTCCGCGCAGGTTTTGCACAACTTCACCGGCACCTGCTGGGCGGTGAGGATCTCCAGCATCTGCTGCACATTGTATCCTTCCGCCGGCTTCTGCCCGCGCAGCCCGGCGGTGACGGCGTCGGACATCAGAAACAGCCTGAGATCGAGGTCGGACTGTTGCTCGCGCAGGGCAATGGCCAGGCGCAGGCTGTTGAACAGGGATTCGCTGCCATAGGCGGCGCCGTTGGCGATAATCACAATACGTTGCATACAAACTCCTTCTTAAAGGCACGGTTATTGCTTTACCGCAGTATAAAGCGTTAACCCGGAGGAGGGGTATGAATAATACGACTGGTCACGCGCACGATGAGACGGCCTGGCTGCAGCTGGCGCGTCGCCTGCAAAAACAACAGCTTCAGCAGCTTAGCCAACTGGGAGAACTGGCCAGCCAGCTCAGCGCGCTGGTGCATATGCTGCAGTGTGAGCGCGGGGCATCGAATATTTTTCTTTGCTCGGGCGGCCAACTGTATGCGGCGGAGTGTCGGGCGGGCGGGGCGCTGGTTGATGAGCGGTTAGCGCTGTTCTATGCCAGCCTCGAACGGGCACGTACGGTCGCCGGCAGCGCGCTGTGCTGGCGCATTGCCAGGGCGGTTGGCGATCTGCTGCAGCTTCCGGCGCTGCGTGAGCAGATCGCCCGCCGGCAGATTGCCGCGGAAGCCGCGACGGAGCAATTCAGCCGTGTCATCCGCCATCTGCTGAACATCGTCCCGCAGCTCAATGACAGCATTGACGATCCGCCGGTGGCCGGCCGCATGGTCGCGCTGTACAGCTTTATGCAGGGTAAAGAGCTGGTGGGTCAGGAGCGCGCGCTGGGCGCTCTGGGCTTTACCCGCGGCGAGTTCAGCGACAGCCTGCGCCAGCAGCTGGTGGACCGTATTGACGGTCAGCAGCCCTGCTTCGACAGCTTTCAGGCGCTGGGCAGCCCGGCGACCGTCCAGCTGTTTATCACCCAATGCCAGGCCGGCCTGGACATTGAGCAGCTGCGGCGGATCGCCTGCACCCGCCAGCCGGCCGCCGACGGCGGGGAAACGGCGCTGCGCTGGTTTGGCCTGCAAACCCAGCGGCTTGAACACCTGCGCGAAGTGGAAGAGCAATTGATCGACGATCTACTGAACGCCACCGACACGCTGTTAGTGGACGACGCGCCTGGCTGGCTGCCCGGCGAGGAAGTCGATACCCTGACGCCGCATCTGGATAAACAGCTGCTGCCGCTGGTGCGCCAGCAGGCCTATGAGCTACAGCAGCTCTCCAGCCAGCTGGCCTCGCTGAAAGACGCGCTCGAAGAACGCAAGCTGATAGAAAAAGCGAAAAGCCTGCTGATGACGCACCAGGGAATGCAGGAGGAGCAGGCCTGGCAGACGCTGCGCAAGATGGCCATGGACAAAAACCAGCGCATGGTTGAGATAGCCCGCGCGCTGCTGATGGTGAAGGCGATTTGGCCGCTAACACCAAAGGAGTAGATGCACAATCGATGGGCATTCTTTGCCTGCCGGCGGTGCACTTTTACGTGAAAAACCGGCCAACGTTGGGAAAAAGCCTGCCAGCGCGCCATTGCCAAAGCTGGCATCCCGTTTGCATTACTTATTGAGTGAATAAAAGTCCGGACAACGAACCAATGGCGGTTCGGGTGTCCGTGGATAAAGGCGTCCTGCAGTGCGTATGCACTGTCGGACGCTTTTTTTTTGCGCGTGGTGGAGCGGATATGAGCGACAAGTTTTCAATTTCCCGGCGGCGCTTGCTGCAGGCAGGGGCCGCGCTGGGCGGCGCGATGCTGCTGCCGGGGGTGATGCAGGCCGCATGGGCCGGCGGATCGGACAAACCGGAGCAAACCCGCGTGCGGGTCGGATTTATTCCGCTGACCGATTGCGCGCCGCTGGCTATCGCCGCGGCGAAGGGGTTTGACAAAAAGTATGGCATCACCCTGGTGGCGAGTAAGGAAGCCAGCTGGGCGGCGGTGCGCGACAAGCTGGTGGCCGGCGAGCTGGACGCGGCGCATATTCTCTACGGCCTGCTGTACGGTCTTGAACTGGGGATCGCCAGCAAGCCGCAGGCGATGGCTAATCTGATGACCCTCAACCGCAATGGTCAGGCCATCACCCTCTCCGGTGAATTGCAGGAGAAAGGGGTAACCGACCTCGGCGGGCTGAAACGGCTGATCGACCGCAGCGCGCCGGGCAGCTACACCTTCGCCCATACCTTTCCCACCGGCACCCATGCCATGTGGCTCTACTACTGGCTGGCGAGCGCCGGCATCGATCCCTTTAACGATGTGCGCACCGTCGTGGTGCCGCCGCCGCAGATGGTGATGAACATGCGCATCGGCAATATGAGCGGCTTTTGCGTCGGCGAGCCGTGGAACGCGCGCGCCATTAACGACCGCATTGGCTTCACCGCGGCCACTTCCCAGGATATCTGGCCCGAGCATCCGGAAAAGGTGCTGGGCACCCGTCGCGACTGGGTGGAACGTAACCCGAACACCGCCCGCGCACTGGTGGCGGCCCTGATGGAGGCGCAGCGCTGGATCGCCGCCTCGCCGGAGAACACTCAGGAGACGGCCCGCCTGCTCGCCAGACGCGGCTGGCTCAATACCAAGGAACAGTACCTCACCGGCCGGATGCTGGGGGAGTATGACAACGGTCTCGGCCGCCGCTGGCAGGATGCCCATCCGATGCGCTTCTGGGCCGGGGGCGAGGTGAGTTTCCCCTGGCTGTCGGACGGAATGTGGTTCCTCACCCAGTTCCGCCGCTGGGGGTTGCTGAAGCAGGCTCCGGATTACCTCGCGGTGGCGTCGCGCATTAACCGCATCGACGTCTGGCAGGCTGCCGCCCAGGCGGTCGGCGGGATCAGCACCCCGGCAGCCACGATGCGTAACAGCACACTGATGGACGGTACGGTCTGGAACGGGTCTGACCCGGAAGGCTACGCCCGCCATTTTGCCATTCAACGTAAGGGGGCATGAGATGAAGCAGGCACAACGTAAGCAACCGGTCGTCAGCGTGGAGAACGCGCCTGGCGAAGTGATTATCCTGCCGCCGGTGCAGGTCCGGCGCACCACGCCAACCGTCACGCGCTGGCTGCGTGAGCTCATTCAGCGCCTGCTGCCCCCGCTGTTGGGGTTGGGGGTGCTGCTGCTGGCCTGGCAGCTGGCGGCGATGCACAGCAAAGGTTTTCCCACGCCGCTGAGCACGCTGGACTCGGCGCTGACGCTGTTTGCCGATCCGTTCTATCAGGACGGGCCCAATGACATGGGCATCGGCTGGAACGTGCTGGCCTCCCTGCAGCGCGTGGCGGTGGGCTTCGGCCTGGCGGCGCTGGCGGGCATTCCGCTGGGGTTTTTGATCGGCCGTTCGCTGTTCTTCGCCCGCATGTTTAATCCGCTGATTGCCCTGCTGCGCCCGGTCAGCCCGCTGGCCTGGCTGCCGATTGGCCTGCTGCTGTTCCAGAAGGCGGAGCCGGCCTCCAGCTGGACCATTTTTATCTGCTCCATCTGGCCGATGGTGATCAACACCGCGGAAGGCGTGCGGCGGATCCCGCAGGACTATCTCAATGTCGCCCGCGTCCTCCAGCTCTCGGAGTGGACGGTGATGCGCAAAATTCTCTTTCCGGCAGTGCTGCCGGCGGTGCTCACCGGCGTGCGTCTCTCCATCGGCATCGCCTGGCTGGTGATCGTGGCGGCGGAAATGCTCACCGGCGGGCTGGGGATCGGCTTCTGGATCTGGAACGAGTGGAACAACCTCAATGTGGAAAACATCATCATCGCCATCGTCATTATCGGCGTCGTCGGCCTGCTGCTGGAGCAGGGTCTGATGCTGCTCGCCCGCCGCTTTAGCTGGCAGGACAAATAAGGAGCCAACATGAAACCATTAATTCAGGTGCAGGCCGTCAGCCAGCGCTTTAACACCGCCAGCGGCGAGTTCCTGGCGCTGCAGAATGTTTCCTTCGATATCGTCGAAGGGGAGACCATCAGTCTGATCGGCCACTCGGGCTGCGGAAAATCGACCCTGCTGAATCTGATCGCCGGGATCACGACGCCCACCGAGGGCGGACTGCTGTGCGATAACCGGGAAATCGCCGGGCCCGGGCCGGAGCGGGCGGTGGTTTTCCAGAACCACTCGCTACTGCCGTGGCTGAGCTGTTTCGATAATGTGGCGCTGGCGGTGGATCAGGTGTTCCGTCGCACCATGAGCAAGAGTGAGCGCCGGGAGTGGATCGAACACAACCTGGCGCGCGTGCAGATGGGGCATGCGCTGCACAAACGGCCCGGGGAGATCTCCGGCGGTATGAAGCAGCGGGTAGGTATCGCCCGGGCGCTGGCGATGAAGCCGAAGGTGCTGTTGCTTGATGAGCCCTTCGGCGCCCTGGACGCGCTGACCCGCGCTCACCTTCAGGACACGGTGATGCATATCCAGCAGGAGCTTAATACCACCATCGTCATGATCACCCACGACGTTGATGAAGCGGTGCTGCTCTCGGATCGGGTGCTGATGATGACCAACGGTCCGGCGGCGACGGTCGGCGAGATCCTCGCGGTCGATCTGCCGCGTCCGCGTCACCGCGTTCAGCTGGCGGACGACAGCCGGTATCACCATCTGCGCCAGCAGATCCTGCATTTTTTGTATGAAAAACAGCCGAAAGCGGCGTGAGGAGGCGGTCATGACGCGGCGACTGGTGGTGATCGGTAACGGCATGGCGGCCACCCGACTGGTGCAGCGACTGGTTGAGCGCGACCCCGCGCAGTTTGCCATTACTGTCGTCGGCGACGAGCCGCATCCGGCCTATAACCGCATTCAGCTCTCGCCGCTGCTGGCTGGCGAAAAAACGGCGGCGCAGCTCCCATTGCTGCCGGCGGAGTGGTACACCCGGCACGGGGTGTGCCTGCGGTCCGGCGAGGCGGTCGATGAAGTCGATGTTGAGCAACGGCGGCTGCGCATCGCGGAAACCTGGCTACCGTGGGACGAGCTGGTGTTCGCCACCGGTTCGCGGCCCTTTATCCCGCCGCTGCCGGGCCGTGATCGTCCGCAGGTTATCCCCTTCCGCACCCTGGCGGACGTGGAACGTATTTTGGCGATACCCGGGCCGGCGGTGGTGATTGGCGGTGGGGTTCTGGGTGTGGAAGCGGCGGCGGCGCTGCGTCGCCACGGCGGGGAGGTCACTCTTCTGCATCGCGGCAGCGGATTAATGGCGCCGCTGACCGACGCTTTTGCCGCCGATGAGCTCAGGCAGCAGCTTGAAGCGCGCGGCATCCGCTGTGTGCTGGAATGCCGGATCGCCGCCATCGAAGAGGATGGCGTGCGGCTGGCGGACGGGCGCGCTTTCCGTGCCGCCAGAGTGGTGCTGGCCGCCGGCGTGCAGCCTAACAGCCGTCTGGCGGCGCAGAGCGGCGTGCTGTGTCAGCGGGGGATCGTGGTTGACCGCCAGATGGCCGCCTCGCTGCCGGGGATCAGCGCCGTCGGGGAATGTTGCGAAATTGACGGCCAGACCTGGGGGCTGGTGGCTCCCTGCCTGCGCCAGGCCGAGGTACTGGCGGATCGCCTGTGCGGCGCCCCCGGTGAGGGCTTTGTCTGGCAGGACGCCGGGACCCGCCTGAAGGTTACCGGCATTGAACTCTTTAGCGTCGGGGAGCAGCAGGCCGGCGAACAGGATGACATCTATACCAGCTGGGACCCCATCGATCGCCACTACCGTCGCCTGCTGCTGCGCGACGGCCGCCTGCGCGGCGTGCTGCTGATGGGCGACTGCACCGCCGCCGCCGCGCTCACCGCGCGCCTGGAAAGCGACGAGCCCGCCACCGCGGACTGGCTTTTTGACCCCTCTTCAACGCAGCCGCAGGCTGCAGGAATAATGACGATGACGAAACCTGTATTAGTGCTGGTGGGACATGGCATGGTCGGCCACCATTTTCTCGAACAATGCGTGAGCCGCAACCTGCATCAGCAATATCGAATCGTGGTGTTTGGCGAAGAGCGTTACGCCGCCTACGACCGGGTCCATCTCTCCGAATATTTCGCCGGGCGCAGCGCTCAATCGCTGTCGCTGGTGGCCGATGATTTCTTTCACCAGCACGGCATCGAACTCCGCCTCGGCGAGGCGGTGGCGACGATCGACCGCGACGCGCGGCTGGTGCGAGACGCCGAGGGACATGAAACCCACTGGGATAAACTGGTGCTGGCGACCGGCTCCTATCCCTTTGTTCCGCCGATCCCTGGCAACGATCTCGACGGGTGCTTTGTCTACCGCACTCTTGACGATCTCGACCGTATCGCCGCCCATGCCGCCGCGGCGAAGACCGGAGTGGTTATCGGCGGCGGCCTGCTCGGGCTGGAGGCGGCTAACGCCCTGAAACAGCTGGGGCTGGACACGCACGTAGTGGAGTTTGCCCCGAACCTGATGGCCGTCCAGCTGGATAACGGCGGGGCGGCGATGCTGCGGGAGAAGATCGTCGCCCTCGGCGTGGGGGTGCATACCAGCAAAGCGACCACCGCCATCGTGCGCGAGGCCGACGGCCTGCGGCTGAACTTTGCCGACGGCGGCGCGCTGCGGACCGACATGGTGGTCTTCTCGGCGGGGATCCGTCCGCAGGACGCGCTGGCCCGCGGTTGCATGCTGCAGGTGGGCGAACGCGGGGGCATTCACATCGACGGCCAGTGCCGCACCTCTGACCCGGACGTGCTGGCGATAGGCGAATGCGCCCTGTGGGACAATAAAATTTACGGTCTGGTGGCGCCGGGCTACCAGATGGCGCGTATCGCCGCGGCCACCCTCGCGGGAGAAGACGCCTGCTTTAGCGGCGCCGACATGAGTACCAAACTGAAGCTGCTGGGGGTAGACGTCGCCTCATTTGGCGATGCGCAGGGGCGCACGCCGGGCTGCCAGAGCTATCAATGGACCGACGGTCCGCAGCAGGTGTACAAAAAAATCGTCGTCAGTCAGGACGGCAAAACCCTGCTTGGCGGCGTGCTGGTGGGGGAGGCCAGCGACTATGCCACGCTGCTGCAGATGATGCTGAACGGCATGGCGCTGCCGCCGCGTCCGGAGAGCCTGATCCTGCCCGCGCTGGAGGGCGCCGCGCCGAAGGCGCTCGGCGTCGCGGCGCTGCCCGACAGCGCGCCGATCTGCTCCTGCCATAATGTCAGCAAAGGCGATATCTGCCAGGCGGTGAACAATGGGGCGGGGGATATGGCGGCGATAAAAAGCTGCACCAGAGCGGCCACCGGCTGCGGCGGCTGCAGCGCGCTGGTGAAACAGGTGATGGAGTACCAGCTGGCGGAGCAGGGCGTCGAAGTGAAAAAAGACGTCTGCGAGCATTTCCCGTGGTCGCGCCAGGAGATTTACCACCTGGTACGGGTCAATCATATCCATACCTTCGAGCAGCTGATTAGCCGCTACGGCCAGGGACACGGCTGTGATGTCTGCAAACCGCTGGTGGCCTCGGTGCTGGCTTCCTGCTGGAACGAGTACCTGCTGAAGCCGGCGCACCTGCCGCTGCAGGATACCAACGACCGCTATTTCGCCAATATTCAGAAGGACGGGAGCTATTCGGTGGTGCCGCGGATGGCGGCGGGGGAAGTGACGCCGGACGGGCTGATCGCTATCGGGCAGATCGCCAAACGTTACCAGCTCTACAGCAAAGTGACCGGCGGCCAGCGTATCGATCTGTTTGGCGCGCGGCTGGAACAGCTGCCGGCTATCTGGCGCGAGCTGGCCGACGCCGGGTTTGAAACCGGCCACGCCTACGGCAAGTCGCTGCGCACGGTGAAATCCTGCGTCGGCTCAACCTGGTGTCGCTACGGCGTGCAGGATTCCACCGGGCTCGCCGTGCGGCTCGAGCATCGCTATAAAGGGCTGCGCGCCCCGCACAAAATCAAGATGGCGGTCTCCGGCTGCACCCGCGAATGCGCCGAAGCCCAGGGGAAAGATATCGGAGTGATTGCCACCGATAAAGGCTGGAATCTATACGTCTGCGGCAACGGCGGGATGAAACCGCGTCACGCCGACCTGTTTGCCAGCGATCTCGACGAAGCGACGCTGATCCGCAGCATCGATCGTCTGCTGATGTTCTATATCCGTACCGCCGATCGCCTGCAGCGGACCAGCACCTGGATGGATAACCTGGAGGGCGGCGTCGCCTATCTGCGGCAGGTGGTGCTGGAGGATAGTCTCGGCATTGGCGAGGAGCTGGAGCAGGAGATGGCCCGGATCGTCGACAGCTACCAGTGCGAGTGGCAGACCACCCTCAACGATCCGCAGCGTCTGGCGCTGTTCCGCTCCTTCGTGAACAGCGACCAGCCGGACGAGGCGGTGCAGCGTCACGAGCTGCGTGGTCAGCCGCAGCTGTTGCTGACTGAGACGTTGCCCGAGGGCGAACTCCCATCCCGGCCGTGGCAGGCGGTATGCGACCTTGACGCCATCCCGGCGCAGGCGGGGATCGGCGCCCGCTTAGGGGAGCGGCAGATTGCCCTGTTCCGCTTTGGCGATCGGGTCTACGCCCTGGACAACCGCGAGCCGGGCAGTGCGGCCAACGTGCTGTCACGCGGGCTGTTAGGGGACGTCGGCGGCGAGCCGGTGGTGATCTCCCCGCTGTACAAACAGCGGATCCGCCTGCGTGACGGCTGGCCGTGCGACGGCAGTGAACAGGCGGTACGCGCCTGGCCGGTGAAAGTGGAAAACGGCAAAGTGTGGGTGGGCAGCCAGCAGCTGCTGGCCCGAGCGGAGGCCTCCTGATGCAGACCATCCGAACGACCTGCCCCTACTGCGGCGTAGGCTGCGGGGTGCTGGCGAGCGTGGACGACGCGGGGCAGGTGAGCGTGCGCGGCGACGATCAGCACCCGGCCAACCTCGGCCGCCTGTGCGTCAAAGGGGCGGCCCTCGGGGAGACCACGGGCCTGGCGGGGCGGCTGCTGGCGCCGGAGGTGGACGGCCAGCAAGTAGCCTGGCCTCAGGCGCTGGCGGAGACCGCTGCGCGCCTGCAACAGGTTATCGACCAGCACGGCCCGCAGGCGGTGGCCTTCTACGCCTCTGGCCAGCTGTTAACCGAGGATTACTATGCCGCCAACAAGCTGATGAAGGGATTTATCGGCGCGGCGAACATCGACACCAATTCGCGGCTGTGCATGTCGTCGGCGGTGACCGGCTACAAACGGGCCTTTGGCGCCGATGTGGTGCCCTGTAGCTATGAGGATGTGGAAAACAGCGATCTGGTGGTGCTGGTCGGCTCGAACGCCGCCTGGGCGCACCCGGTGCTGTTCCAGCGGCTGGCGCAGGCGAAGCGGGATAATCCCCGACTGCGGATCGTGGTGATCGACCCCCGGCGCACCGCCACCTGCGAGATCGCCGACCGCCATCTGGCGCTGGCCCCGGGGAGCGACGGTGGGCTGTTCGTGGGGCTGCTTAACGCCGTGGCGCAGGCCGGAGCCTGCATCGACGGCTTTCGCGATGGCTCACAGGCGCTGGCCGAGGCGAGAGGCTGGGACGTGGCGAAGGTAGCGGATTTTTGCGGCCTGACTGTCGATGAGGTGGCGGCCTTCTATCGCGAGTTTATCGCCGCCCCGCGGGCGATCACCCTCTACACCATGGGAATCAATCAATCCGCCAGCGGCAGCGACAAATGTAACGCCATCATCAACGTCCATCTGGCCAGCGGGAAGTATGGCCGCCCCGGCTGCGGCCCCTTTTCGCTGACCGGTCAACCCAACGCCATGGGCGGCCGCGAAGTCGGCGGGCTGGCGACGATGCTGGCCGCGCACATGGATTTTGTGCCAGACGATCTGCAGCGGCTGGCCCGCTTCTGGGGGACGGAACGGCTGGCGCAGACCCCGGGACTGACCGCCGTGGAGCTGTTTGCCGCCATTGGCCGCGGCGAGGTCAAAGCGGTGTGGATCATGGGCACCAACCCGGTGGTGTCGCTCCCTGACAGCCACGCGGTGAGCCAGGCGCTGGCCGCCTGTCCGCTGGTGATCGTCTCGGATGTCGCCGCCCAGACCGATACCGGACATTTCGCCCACATCCGCTTTCCGGCGCTGGCCTGGGGCGAGAAGAATGGCACGGTCACCAACTCGGAGCGGCGGATCTCCCGTCAGCGCAGCTTCCTGCCGCCGCCGGGGGAGGCGAAAGCGGACTGGTGGATCATCGCCAGAGTGGGGCAGGCGCTGGGGTATCGCGAGGCGTTTGCCTGGCAGCATCCGCATGACGTCTTCCGCGAGCATGCGGCGCTGTCCGGTTTCGAAAACGACGGTCAGCGGGCGTTTGATATCGGCGCGCTGGCGGATCTCAGCCGTGAGGCGTGGGACGCCATGGCGCCGGTGCGCTGGCCGGTCAGCCGCAGCGAGGCCGCCTGGGATATCGCGCGCGGCTGGCATGGCGATGGCAGGCTGCGGATGGTGCCGGTGACGCCTCAACCGACCCGGGCGACAACCGATGTCTTTTATCCGCTGATCCTCAACAGCGGGCGGATCCGCGATCAGTGGCACACCATGACCCGTACCGGCGCGGTGCCGCGGCTGATGCAGCACATCGCGGAGCCGGTGGTGGAGGTGGCGCCGCAGGATGCCGTTCGCTACCAGCTTCCCGCCGACGGGCTGGCGCGGATCTGGTCGCGGCATGGGGTGATGGTGGCGAAAGTGACGATCAGTGAAGGGCAGCGCCCCGGCTCGCTGTTTGTTCCGATGCACTGGAACAATCAGTTTGCCCGTCAGGGGCGGGTGAATAACCTGCTGGCCGCCGTCACCGACCCGTATTCCGGCCAGCCGGAAAGTAAACAGGCGGCGGTGGCCATCGCCGCCTGGCAACCGGCCTGGCACAGCGAGCTGCTTTGTCGCGAACCGCTGCCGTTTCCAGCGGCCTGGCACTGGCGGCGGCGGGCAGCGCCTGGCGTGCTGCACTATTCGCTGGCCGGGGAGGCGTCTGCCCGACAGTGGATCAGCGCGTGGTGCGCCCGGCGCGGCTGGCAGCTACAGGTGGCTGACGGCGGCGCGGTATGGAACCTGCTGGCCTGGCATCAGGGGAGTCTGATGCTCGGCTGGTGGAGCGATGCGCGCGAGCCGGCGGTGGATAGCGTATGGATAAGCGCCGCCTTTGCCGCGCCGCCGTCCGATGCCGTCCAGCGACATGCGTTGCTTAGCGGCCGACCGGGCGCCGCCGTCGCCCCGCGGGGGCGGATCGTCTGTAGCTGCTTTGGCGTGGGGGAACGGTCAATTAACGAGGCTATCGCCAGCGGCTGCGCCAGCGTCGGGGCGCTGGGTGGAAAGCTGAAATGCGGGACCAACTGCGGCTCCTGCGTGCCGGAACTCAACGCGCTGCTGGCGGCGCAACGAACCCGAACCCAGGCGTAACGGTGGCGCGCAGCGACGGCTCCGGTTGGGCGACACCTTGCCCAACCGGTTTCAGTATATTCCTGGAATTGCCCACAGGGCTGCGGGAGCAGGGAAAAAACGATAAACTAACATTTCTTCCCATTTTTGTGAGCCTGCTCAAAATCTGTTGATGCCTGTGTCCTTCCGTTTGTTGCCAACGTTGACCTTTCTCCTGCTGCTGCCGGGCGTTCCCGTCTGGGCGCTGACCGCCAGCGACACCACTCGCCCCGCGCCAGCGCAAGATCCGCTGCCCGATATGGGGATTGCTCCCCAGGTCGATGACGACGCCCGGCACTTTGCTGAGGTGGCGAAGAAGTTTGGCGAGGCCAGCATGAGCGATAACGGCCTGACGGCGGGCGAGCAGGCGCAGCTGTTCGCCATCAGTAAAATCGGCAATGAAGTGAGCCATCAGCTGGAGAGCTGGCTCTCGCCGTGGGGCAACGCCAATGTCGACCTGCTGGTCGATAAAGAGGGCAAATTCACCGGCAGTAAAGGGAGCTGGTTCGTGCCGTTGCAGGATAACGACCGTTACCTGACGTGGAACCAGTATTCGGTGACCCGGCGCGAGAACGATCTGGTGGGCAACATCGGGCTTGGTCAGCGCTGGCGGGTCGGTGGCTGGCTGCTGGGCTATAACTCGTTTTACGACAAAGTGTTGAGCGAAAGCCTGGCGCGCGGCAGCGTCGGCGCGGAGGCGTGGGGAGAATATCTTCGCCTGTCGGCAAACTATTACCATCCGCTGGGCGACTGGCAACTGCGCGATAATCAGACTCAGGAGCAGCGGATGGCCGCAGGGTATGACGTCACCGCCCAGGCGCAGCTACCGTTCTACCAGCACATTAATACCAGCGTCAGCGTCGAACAGTACTTCGGCGATAGCGTCGATCTTTTTCACACCGGTACCGGCTACCATAACCCGGTAGCCGTCTCCGTTGGGCTCAATTACACCCCGGTCCCGCTGGTCACCGTTACCGCTAAGCATAAGCAGGGGGAAAATGGTGTCAGCCAGAACAATGTGGGCCTGAAGCTAAACTATCGCTTTGGCGTCCCCCTTAAGCAGCAGCTGGCCGCAGACGAGGTAGCGATCAGCAATTCGCTGCGCGGGAGCCGCTTCGATAGTCCGGAGCGGGATAATCTGCCGGTGGTGGAGTATCGTCAGCGCAAAAATCTGACGGTCTATCTGGCCACGCCGCCCTGGGATCTGCAGTCCGGGGAGACGGTGCAGTTGAAGCTGCAGATCCATAGTCTGCATGGCATCAAGGCGCTGCACTGGCAGGGTGACACCCAGGCCCTCAGCCTGACGCCGCCGGTGGATGCCAGCAGCGCGGATGGCTGGAGCGTGATCATGCCGGTGTGGAACAGTGAACCGGGCGCCGCGAACCGCTGGCGCCTGTCGGTGGTGGTGGAGGATAAACAGGGGCAGCGCGTCTCCTCCAATGAGATCGCTCTGGCGCTGACCGAGCCGCTGGTCAAGTTCACCACGCCTGGCGTCTCCTGGACGGACTCGCCTTAGAAAATTCGCTCCTGGTGGACCCATACCGCGGCTTCCACCCGGGATTTGAGCTTCATTTTCTTCAGCATGTGCTTCACGTGTACTTTGACGGTGCTTTCGGTGATATCCAGGCGACGGGCGATCATTTTGTTCGGTAGTCCCTGGGCGATCAGCTTGAGGATGTCGCGCTCGCGCGGGGTCAACTGGCTGATGTCGCGATCGGAGGTGGCGCGGTTGGCGCGCAGGCTGGCGGCCAGCACCGGGGTTAACGCTTCGCTTAATACCATCTCTCCGGCGGCGGCCTGCTGCAGCGCTTTCAGCAGATCTTCCGGCTCCATATCTTTCAGCAGATAGCCATCGGCGCCGCGCTTCAGGGCGGTGACAACATCCTCTTCATGGTTGGAGACGCTAAAGACCACCACCCGGCCAGAAAGGGATTTCTCACGCAGTTTGTCCAGCGTTTCCAGGCCATTCATGCCCGGCATATTGAGGTCGAGCAGGATCAGGTCCGGATCCAGCGATTCCGCCAGCTCGATACCTTGCGCGCCATTGCTGGCCTCGCCAATCACCTGGATGTCCGGCGCCATGCTGATCAACTGTTTCACGCCGGTGCGCAGCATCGGATGGTCGTCAATGAGAAGGATGGTTGCCCGTTCCTGTTGACTCATGGGGGTCTCCTTATTGGATGGAAAACGTTTTTTCCGGGATAAACGTGACGATCACTTCGGTTCCGCCGGTTTCCCGGCGTCGTACCTGACAGTCACCGCGCAAGCTCTGGGCGCGATCCCGCATAATAATTAAACCGTAATGGTTACTCCGCTCGGCGTGATCCGGCACGCCGCGGCCGTTATCCGCCACCACCAGACGGACCTGATTATCGCGTTGTGACACCGTCACGGTCACTTCCGTCGCGCTGGCATGCTTCAGGGCGTTGCTTAACGCTTCGCGGGCGATCTGCAGCAGGTGAATGGCCTGATGCGACGGTACAAAGCGCGGCGGAAGCTGATAATCAAGCTGTACCGTAAAGCCGAAGTGGGCGCTGTACTCCTGACAGCTGGCCTCCAGCGCCGGGCGCAGTCCCGGCTCGGTCAGCTGCAGGCGGAAGGTGGTTAACAGCTCGCGCAGCTGGGCCCAGGAGGTATTCAGCTCGTTGCGTATCTGCCCCAGCAGCTGGCGGCTCTCCGCCGGTAAGGCGTCGCCCTGCATCTGCAGACAGCTGACCTGCATCTTCATACAGGACAGCGACTGGGCGATGGAGTCGTGCAGCTCGCGGGCGATAGTGGCCCGCTCTTCCATGACGATCAGCTGCTGCTGTTTCTCCTGATGGCGGTCCAGCGCCAGGGTACTGGTCAGTTGTTCCACCAGAGTGTCCACCAGCTGCTGCTGGTCGTGGCTGAGATGGCGGCCAACCGGCAGCGTCGCCAGCAGAATGCCGTACTGATTATGCGCATCCGATAGCCGCCACTTCAGCGTTGTTCCGCCATCCGGCAGCGGCGGCAGATTGCGTGGACAGAGGTAGCAGCCTTTATCATCACACTCATCATCCGAGTGGCAGGTAAACTCCTGGTGATTATCTTCGTCTTCCAGGTCGTAAACCCGTACCTCGATATCGCGCAGCAGCGTCAGCCCCTGCAGGCCATTCAGTACCGGTGAAATCCGCTCGCAGAGCGGGGCGCTGGCATGCAGCCGGCGATTGGCCTGCCATAAGAAAGCAAGGATCTCGTTCTTCTGTTCCAGCCCGGCGGTCTTCTCCTGCACCCGCCGCTCGAGCACCGCGTAGCTTTCCGCCAGCTCTTCCGACATGTTATTCAGCGCCATGCCGAGGGTCGCCATTTCGTTACGCCCGCTGATGTGCGCCCGCTGGGTGAAATCGCGCTGGCTGACCGCCCGCGCCATGCCCAGCAGCTGTTTCCACGGCCGCAGCAGGCGCGCGCGTAACCAGATGATGGTAAAAATCAGCAGCAGTGCCATACCAATGGCGAGAATGCGATGGATCCAGACTACCCGCTCGATACGCTGCTCGGTGGTGTGGTCGAATGCGGTGACCAGCTGGTCGATACGATCGACAAAGTCGGCGACATCCTGGGCCACTTCAGCCTGGTTAACCGCACGCTGCATGCCGGGGGCCAGCGCCTGCTGCCAGTATTGCTGCAGCGCTTTTAACTGTTGTTCCTGGCCGTCGCGGCGGGCGGAATTCTGCAGCTCGGGGCTGAAGACGGTGGCGGTCATGTCCGCCACCAGCTTTTGATCGTTTTCATTCAGCGGGATCGCCGCCAGCAGCCGGTAGCTTTGCATACGCAATGAACCGGCCTTGTTAATCGCGTGGGCGCTGCCCTGGACGCCGTTCACCAGACGCGCGGAGATCGCCATGCCGGCGACGCCAATAATGGTGGCGAGCAGCACGATTAACGCCAGTTGATTGACCAGCGTCAGCGGAGTAAAAAGACGTTTTAACATGGAATGCGTGGCTCCTGACCGGTGATCTCTCCGGGAGTGGCGCTTATTCTCGGCTATCCCCTGGAGTATACCCATACCCCTAAAGAGTTACTCCTTAATTGTCGGTGGTAGGCGCTATTGGGGGTGGGGTTATACGCAACCCGGCAGCCGCGTGAAAAACCACACTTTTTTCCTCACCTTTCTCTACTCACTTCGGAGCATGGTTTATTTTTGCACAAATTAGTGCGCGCTTTTCCTTTGATTTATATCAACTTACCGCCCCGGGCAACCCCTAAGGTAGCGGCAGGAAATATGAATAATCAGAGGTATCTATGAGTCAATCTTCCCTCCCGGAGAAGGCTAACCGCTCGGTCATTACCGACTGGCGCCCTGAAGATCCTGAATTCTGGCAACAGCGCGGTCACCGTGTGGCGAGCCGTAATCTATGGATCTCCGTTCCCTGTCTGTTACTGGCGTTCTGCGTATGGATGTTGTTCAGCGCCGTCGCCGTTAATCTCAACAAAGTGGGCTTTCAGTTTACGACCGATCAGCTGTTTATGCTGACCGCGCTGCCGGCGCTGTCTGGCGCCTTATTGCGCGTGCCTTACGCTTTCATGGTGCCGCTGTTCGGCGGCCGTCGCTGGACGGCGTTCAGCACCGGGATCATGATTATTCCGTGCGTCTGGCTGGGCTTTGCGGTCCAGGATACTTCCACGCCGTTTAGCGTCTTCGTGATTATCTCGCTGCTGTGCGGCTTCGCCGGGGCCAACTTTGCCTCCAGTATGGCTAACATCAGCTTCTTCTTCCCGAAAGCGAAGCAGGGCGGGGCGCTCGGCGTCAATGGCGGCCTTGGTAATATGGGCGTCAGCGTGATGCAGCTGGTCGCGCCGCTGGTGGTGTCGGTCTCAGTGTTTGCCTTTTTTGGCGGGACCGGCAGCGAGCAGCCGGACGGCTCAATGCTGTATCTGGAAAACGCCGCGTGGATCTGGGTACCTTTCCTGATTATTTTCACCCTGGCGGCGTGGTTCTTTATGAACGACCTGTCGGCTTCTAAAGCCTCGCTGAGCGAACAGCTGCCGGTGCTCAAACGCCTGCACCTGTGGATCATGGCGCTGCTCTATCTGGCCACCTTCGGCTCCTTCATCGGATTCTCCGCCGGCTTCGCCATGCTGTCGAAAACCCAGTTCCCGGACGTGCAGATCCTGCACTACGCCTTCTTCGGCCCCTTTATTGGCGCGCTGGCGCGTTCGATGGGCGGGGCGATCTCCGATCGTCTCGGCGGGACTCGCGTGACGCTGGTCAACTTCGTGGTGATGGCTGTCTTCTGCGCGCTGCTGTTCCTGACCCTGCCGACTAACGGCCAGGGCGGCAACTTCATCGCCTTCTTCGCGGTGTTCATGGTGCTGTTCCTGACCGCCGGGCTGGGGAGCGCCTCCACCTTCCAGATGATCTCCGTGATCTTCCGTAAGCTGACCATGGACCGCGTGAAGGCCCAGGGCGGCAGCGAAGCGCAGGCGATGCGCGAGGCGGCGACCGATACTGCGGCGGCGCTGGGCTTTATCTCCGCCATTGGCGCCATCGGCGGCTTCTTTATTCCAAAAGCATTCGGTATCTCGCTGGATCTGACCGGTTCGCCGGCCGGCGCGATGAAAATCTTCCTGATCTTCTATATCGCCTGCGTGATCATCACCTGGGCGGTATACGGCCGTAAGCGTCAGTAATCCGCCGCGTTCATCATGACGTGAAAAGGCGCGCTCCCAGGGCGGCGCCTTTTTTTACATTACTCGTTAGTTACAACATACTAATGGATGATTTGATTCATATTGGCCACAGAGCCGGGAAGGGATGGCTTGCCAGCGAAACGGCTCTACCCCTTAATACCTCCTTTGTTAACAAATCCTTCCATGATGACGGCTTTTTAGGAAAAAGAGCTTATAAAACATAAAATTAAAAAATAGTATCTCATACCACCTTGGTGGTAATTGCAGTTTCCCTCCGCTTTAGCAAGCCAGTCCGGATTGATCGCCATCAATTCTCGCCCTCTTTCATAGCGTTACCTTCGCTGCAAATCCAGCAATGTCGATTTATCAGAGAGCCGTCAGGCTCCATATCAGGAGAAACCCGATGAGTAAATTCCTGGACCGGTTTCGCTACTTCAAACAGAAGGGTGAAACCTTTGCCGATGGGCACGGCCAGCTTCTAAACACCAACCGGGACTGGGAGGATGGATACCGTCAACGTTGGCAGCATGACAAAATTGTGCGTTCCACTCACGGTGTCAACTGCACCGGCTCATGCAGCTGGAAGATTTATGTGAAAAACGGTCTGGTGACCTGGGAAACGCAGCAGACTGACTACCCGCGCACCCGTCCGGACCTGCCGAACCACGAACCACGCGGTTGCCCGCGCGGCGCCAGCTACTCCTGGTATTTGTACAGCGCGAACCGCCTGAAATACCCGCTGATGCGTAAACGTCTGATGAAGATGTGGCGGGAAGCGAAAGTTCAGCATAGCGATCCGGTTGAGGCATGGGCCTCGATTATTGAAGACGCCGACAAAGCCAAAAGCTTTAAACAGGCTCGCGGTCGCGGCGGGTTTGTCCGCTCCTCCTGGCAGGAAGTGAATGAGCTGATTGCCGCCTCCAACGTCTATACCGTCAAAACTTACGGTCCGGACCGCGTGGCCGGTTTCTCGCCGATCCCGGCGATGTCGATGGTTTCCTACGCCTCCGGCGCCCGTTATCTGTCGCTGATTGGCGGCACCTGCCTGAGTTTCTACGACTGGTACTGCGACCTGCCGCCAGCTTCGCCGATGACCTGGGGCGAACAGACCGACGTCCCCGAATCGGCGGACTGGTATAACTCCAGCTACATTATCGCCTGGGGCTCCAACGTGCCGCAGACCCGTACCCCGGATGCCCACTTCTTTACCGAAGTCCGCTACAAAGGCACCAAAACCGTGGCGATCACCCCAGACTACGCCGAAATCGCCAAACTCTGTGATCTGTGGCTGGCGCCGAAGCAGGGTACCGATGCCGCGATGGCGCTGGCGATGGGCCATGTGATGCTGCGCGAGTTCCATCTCGATAAACCGAGCCAGTACTTCACCGATTATGTGCGCCGCTATACCGATATGCCGATGCTGGTGATGCTCGAGGAGCGCGACGGTTATTATGCCGCTGGCCGTACGCTGCGCGCCTCCGACCTCGTGGATTCCCTTGGTCAGGAGAACAATCCGGAATGGAAAACCGTCGCCTTTGACGAGAAGGGCGACATGACCGTACCGAACGGTTCCCTCGGATTCCGCTGGGGCGATAAAGGCAAATGGAACCTCGAACAGCACGACGGTAAAACTGGCGAAGAGATTGAGCTGCGTCTGAGCCTGCTGGGCAGCCATGACGAGGTCGCGAGTGTCGGCTTCCCGTACTTCGGCGGCGAAGGTTCTGAGCACTTCAACAAAGTCGACCTCGAAAATATTCTGCTGCACAAACTGCCGGCCAAACGCCTGCAGTTGGCCGACGGCTCCACCGCTCTGGTGACCACCGTTTACGATCTGACCATGGCCAACTATGGCCTGGAACGCGGTCTGAACGATGAAAACTGCGCCACCGGCTACGATGACATGAAAGCCTACACCCCGGCCTGGGCGGAGAAGATCACCGGCGTCTCCCGCGCGCATATCATCCGCACTGCACGTGAATTTGCCGATAACGCCGATAAGACCCATGGTCGCTCGATGATTATCGTCGGGGCGGGCCTCAACCACTGGTTCCACCTCGACATGAACTACCGCGGCCTGATCAATATGCTGGTCTTCTGCGGCTGCGTCGGTCAGAGCGGCGGCGGTTGGGCGCACTATGTGGGCCAGGAAAAACTGCGTCCGCAGACCGGCTGGCAGCCGCTGGCGTTCGCCCTTGACTGGCAGCGTCCGGCACGTCACATGAACAGTACCTCGTACTTCTATAACCACTCCAGCCAGTGGCGTTATGAAACCGTGACCGCGCAGGAACTGCTGTCGCCGATGGCGGATAAATCCCGTTACAGCGGCCACCTGATCGACTTTAACGTGCGCGCAGAGCGCATGGGCTGGCTGCCGTCTGCGCCGCAGTTAGGGGTGAACCCGCTGCGTATCGCTGATGAAGCGAAAAAAGCCGGCATGACCCCGGTGGATTACACCGTGAAGTCGTTGAAAGAGGGCTCGATTCGCTTTGCGGCCGAGCAGCCGGAAAATGGTAAAAACCACCCGCGTAACCTGTTTATCTGGCGCTCCAACCTGCTGGGCTCCTCCGGTAAAGGCCATGAGTATATGCTCAAGTACCTGCTGGGTACCGAGAACGGCATTCAGGGCAAAGACCTCGGCAAGCAGGGCGGCGTGAAGCCGGAAGAAGTCGAATGGCGGGATAACGGCCTCGACGGCAAACTGGATCTGGTGGTGACCCTCGATTTCCGTCTGTCGAGCACCTGTCTCTACTCCGACATCGTGCTGCCGACCGCCACCTGGTACGAAAAAGACGACATGAATACCTCGGATATGCATCCGTTTATTCACCCGCTGTCGGCCGCCGTTGACCCGGCCTGGGAATCGAAGAGCGACTGGGATATCTATAAAGGTATCGCGAAGAAATTCTCTGAAGTCTGCGTCGGCCACCTCGGCAAAGAAACCGACGTCGTCACGCTGCCGATCCAGCACGACTCCGCCGCGGAAATGGCGCAGCCGCTGGATGTCAAAGACTGGAAAAAAGGCGAATGCGATCTCATCCCGGGGAAAACCGCGCCGCATATTATTCCGGTTGAGCGTGATTACCCGGCGACTTACGAACGTTTCACCTCGATCGGTCCGCTGCTGGAAACCATCGGCAACGGCGGAAAAGGCATCGCCTGGAACACCCAGAGCGAGATGGACCTGCTGCGTAAGCTCAACTACACCAAGGCGGAAGGCCCGGCGAAAGGCCAGCCGAAGCTGGAAACGGCCATCGACGCCGCGGAAATGATCCTCACCCTGGCGCCGGAGACCAACGGTCAGGTGGCGGTGAAGGCGTGGAAAGCGCTGAGCGAGATCACCGGTCGCGAGCACGCGCACCTGGCGCTGAACAAAGAAGACGAGAAGATCCGCTTCCGCGATATTCAGGCGCAGCCGCGGAAGATTATCTCCAGCCCGACCTGGTCTGGCCTGGAAGATGAACATGTCTCCTATAACGCTGGGTATACCAACGTTCACGAGCTGATCCCGTGGCGGACGCTGTCCGGCCGTCAATCGCTGTATCAGGATCATCAGTGGATGCGCGACTTTGGTGAAAGCCTGCTGGTCTATCGTCCGCCGATCGACACCCGTTCGGTGAAAGCGGTGATGGGCGAGAAGTCCAACGGCAACCCGGAGAAGGCGCTGAACTTCCTGACCCCGCACCAGAAATGGGGTATCCACTCGACCTACAGCGATAACCTGCTGATGCTGACCCTGTCGCGCGGCGGGCCGATCGTCTGGATGAGCGAAGCGGATGCGAAAGATCTGGGTATCGAAGATAACGACTGGATCGAAGTGTTTAACGCCAACGGCGCCCTGACGGCGCGTGCGGTGGTGAGCCAGCGTGTACCGGCCGGGATGACCATGATGTATCACGCGCAGGAACGCATCGTGAACCTGCCGGGATCTGAAATCACCGGTCAGCGCGGGGGGATCCACAACTCCGTCACCCGTATTACGCCAAAACCGACCCACATGATCGGCGGCTACGGCCACCTGGCCTATGGCTTTAACTACTACGGTACCGTCGGCTCCAACCGCGATGAGTTTGTAGTGGTACGTAAGATGAAGAACATTAACTGGTTAGACGGCGAAGGCAACGACCAGGTACAGGAGAGCGTAAAATGAAAATTCGTTCACAAGTCGGCATGGTGCTGAATCTCGATAAGTGCATCGGCTGCCATACCTGTTCGGTGACCTGTAAAAACGTCTGGACCAGCCGGGAAGGGATGGAATACGCCTGGTTCAACAACGTGGAGAGCAAACCTGGCGTTGGCTTCCCGAACGACTGGGAAAACCAGGAAAAATGGAAGGGCGGCTGGATCCGCAAAATCAACGGTAAACTGCAGCCGCGCATGGGCAACCGCGCGATGCTGCTGGGTAAAATCTTCGCCAACCCGCATCTGCCGGGGATCGATGATTACTACGAGCCGTTTGATTATGACTACCAGAATCTGCATAACGCGCCGGAAAGCAAACATCAGCCGATCGCCCGCCCGCGCTCGCTGATCACCGGCCAGCGGATGGACAAGATCACCAGCGGTCCGAACTGGGAAGAGATCCTCGGCGGCGAGTTCGAAAAACGCGCCAAAGATCAGAACTTCGACAACATGCAGAAGGCGATGTACGGTCAGTTCGAAAACACCTTCATGATGTATCTGCCGCGCTTGTGCGAGCACTGCCTGAACCCAGCCTGCGTCGCGACCTGCCCGAGCGGCGCCATCTATAAGCGTGAAGAAGACGGCATCGTACTGATCGACCAGGACAAGTGCCGCGGCTGGCGGATGTGTATCACCGGCTGTCCGTACAAGAAGATCTATTTCAACTGGAAGAGCGGGAAATCCGAGAAATGCATCTTCTGCTACCCGCGTATTGAATCCGGAATGCCGACGGTGTGCTCCGAAACCTGCGTGGGCCGTATCCGCTACCTTGGCGTACTGCTGTATGACGCAGATGCGATTGAAAACGCCGCCAGCACCGAGAACGAGAAAGATCTGTATCAGCGCCAGCTGGATGTGTTCCTCGATCCAAACGATCCAAAAGTGATTGAACAGGCGTTAAAAGATGGCGTACCGCAGGGGGTCATTGAGGCTGCGCAGCAGTCGCCGGTCTACAAAATGGCGATGGACTGGAAGCTGGCCCTGCCGCTGCACCCGGAATATCGCACCCTGCCAATGGTCTGGTACGTGCCGCCTCTGTCGCCAATTCAGTCGGCTGCGGACGCTGGCGAATTGGGTAGCAACGGTATTCTGCCGGACGTGGAAAGCCTGCGTATTCCGGTGCAATACCTGGCGAACCTGCTGACCGCAGGCGATACCCAGCCGGTCCTGCTGGCCCTGAAACGCATGCTGGCGATGCGCCACTATAAGCGTGCGGAAACCGTTGACGGCGTCGTCGATACCCGCGCGCTGGAAGAGGTGGGGCTGAGCGAAGCGCAGGCCCAGGAGATGTACCGCTATCTGGCGATCGCTAACTACGAAGATCGTTTCGTGGTGCCGAGCAGCCACCGTGAACAGGCGCGAGAAGCATTTCCGGAGAAAAACGGCTGCGGCTTCAGCTTTGGCGATGGCTGCCACGGCTCGGACAGCCAGTTCAACCTGTTCAACAGCCGTCGCATCGACGCTATCGACGTGACCAGCAAAACGGAGCCGCACGCATGATTGAACTCGTGATTATGTCGCGTCTGCTCGAATACCCTGACGCTGCCTTATGGCAGCATCAGCAGGAGATGTTCGAGGCGCTCGCGTCATCAGAGAAACTCAGCAAAGAGGATGCCCACGCGCTGGGCGTTTTCCTGCGCGATTTAGTGGCTCAGGATCCGCTGGACGCCCAGGCGGCGTATAGCGAATTGTTTGACCGCGGCCGCGCCACCTCGCTGCTGCTGTTTGAACATGTCCACGGCGAATCCCGCGATCGCGGACAGGCGATGGTGGATCTGATGGCGCAGTATGAGCGCCACGGTCTGCTGCTTGACAGCCACGAGCTGCCGGATCATCTGCCGCTGTATCTGGAGTATCTGGCGCAACTGCCGGAAGAGGAAGCGCTCGGCGGCCTGCGGGACGTTGCGCCAATCCTTGGCCTGCTCAGCGCGCGTCTGCAACAGCGCGAGAGCCGCTATGCGGTGTTGTTCGAGCTGCTGTTGAAGCTTGCTAATACTCAGGTCGATAGCCAGAAAGTGGCGGAGAAGATCGCCGACGAGGCCCGCGACGATACACCGCAGGCGCTGGATGCCGTCTGGGAAGAAGAGCAGGTCAAATTCTTTGCCGACCAGGGCTGCGGCGAGTCGGAAATCTCCGCTCACCAGCGCCGTTTTGCCGGAGCCGTGGCCCCGCAATATTTGAATATCTCTAACGGAGGACAGCAATAATGCACTTCCTGAATATGTTCTTCTTTGACATTTATCCGTACATTGCGGGCTCGGTGTTTCTGATCGGCAGCTGGCTGCGCTATGACTATGGCCAGTACACCTGGCGCGCCGCCTCCAGCCAGATGCTGGACCGTAAGGGGATGAACCTGGCGTCGAACCTGTTCCATATCGGCATCCTGGGTATTTTCGCCGGCCACTTCCTCGGCATGCTGACCCCGCACTGGATGTATGAGTCCTTTCTGCCGATCGACGTCAAGCAGAAGATGGCGATGATCGCCGGCGGTGCCTGCGGCGTGATGACCCTGGTGGGCGGGTTACTGCTGCTCAAGCGTCGTCTGCTCAGCCCGCGCGTTCGCGCCACCACCACCGGAGCGGATATTCTGATCCTCTCCTTGCTGATGGTGCAGTGTGCGCTCGGCCTGCTGACGATCCCATTCTCAGCCCAGCATATGGACGGCAGTGAAATGATGAAGCTGGTTGGTTGGGCGCAGTCGGTGGTGACGTTCCACGGCGGCGCGTCACAGCATCTGGATGGCGTGGCATTTATTTTCCGCGTTCATCTGGTGCTGGGCATGACCCTGTTCCTGCTGTTCCCGTTCTCCCGTCTGGTTCATATCTGGAGCGCGCCGGTCGAATACCTGACGCGCAAATACCAGATTGTCCGCGCCCGTCGCTAACTGGCCCGCGACTGCTCACTGACCCCGCCGCGGCGGGGTTTTTTTTCGCCCCAGCCGAGGTTATTCCCTGCGGCGGCAAACAGAATAAGCATCCCGCCAATCAACTGCACAGGGGTCAATGCATGGTGGAAGACCAGGTAGTCGACCACCATTGCCACCAGCGGATAAATAAAGGAGAGCGAACCGGTAATGGGCGTCGGCAGTTTCTGTATCGCGCTATATAAAAGCTGATACATGATCCCGGTATGGACGATGCCGAGGATCAGCAGATAGCGCCAGGGGAAGCTGGCCGTCCATTCGGGGGCATGCACCAGCGGCAGCAGCATCACGACGCCAACGAGCACCTGAATAAAGGCGATATGCTGCGCGGGGAGCGGATGCAATTTGCGCGCGATAATGGCGGTCAGGGCATAGAAGAATGCCGCGCCCAGCGCCAGCAAAACGCCGGTGGTAAGCCCCTCTCCATGCGCAGACGTCAGCTCGCTTGACAACAGGATCACTACGCCGCCAAAGGCCAGCAGTAGCCATCCCCATTTCACGGCGCTGACCCGTTCCCCCAGCACCATCCCCATCAGTACCAGCATAAACGGCTGGGTGTTATAGACCACGGTGGCCATACCGATTGAGATCCGCGAATAGGCGGCAAACAGCAGCAGCCAGTTGACGACCAGCGCCGCGCCGCCAATCACTGCCAGAGCGAGAGTGAAACGCGTTAGCCGGCTGAAGGGCTGGCCGCTTAACACGATAAACACCAGTAAGGTTAGCGCGCCAATCAGGCAGCGCCAGAACACCACATCCATCACCGGCAAACCAGAGAGCAGCACGAACGCGCCGATCGAGCCGGAGATTATCATTGCCAGGCTCATTTGCCAGACGCCGCGGGTAAGTTGCATTTTTCACCTCCATCATTTTTCAGTTATTGTGCGAAAAACCCTGACAGGGTGATATGGCTGAATTAAGGTAGAAAGACGCGAATGCCTTTTATAATTAGGTGAAAAACATGAATGACGTACTTGATGAAATTGACCGGGCCATCCTCACTTGCCTGACTCAGGATGCCAGAGTCTCGCTAAAGGTATTGAGCGCGCGAGTAGGGCTGACCTCGCCGAGCACGGCCGAGCGGGTGAAGCGCCTGGAGGAGCGGGGCGTCATTCAGGGCTATGGGGCGCGGGTGAATCTCGCCGCGCTGGGCTACAGCCTCCAGGCGCTGGTGCGGGTCCGGCCGCTGCCTGGGCTGCTGCAGAAAGTGGATAAATATATCCAGGCGATGCCGGAATGCATTGAAAGTGACAAAGTGACCGGGGAAGATTGTTTCGTGATGCGCCTCGTGGTGCGCGATATTGCCCAGCTGGATACCCTGCTGGACGGTCTGGCCGAGTATGCGCAGTGTAACACCTCGGTGGTGAAAAGCTCGCCGGTAAAAAGGCGTTTGCCACCGCTGTGAGTTTCCCGGAGGCGGGCTGCGCACCTGTCCGGGCTACCAGACGGCGCCACCTGTAGCCTCGCTAAGCGAAGCGCGAGCGAGGGGGTAGCAGTACAGGTGGTTGCAGAGAGCGCGAGAATAGAGGGGGAAGGATAACTCGTCGCTATCGCTCCTCGCCCTTCGGGCCATTGCCTGCGGCAACGTTCTCTCGCTGGCGCTCGAGTCGAACCTTAGTCGAAGCTTCTCATCCTTCCCCGTAGGGCAGAATATAGAATATCGTAGGTAGATTAAGCTGGGCATGACATGGGGAGATGGTGGTGGGGGAAGGATAACTCGTCGCTATCGCTCCTCGCCCTTCGGGCCGTTGCCTGCGGCAACGTTCTCTCGCTACGCTCGAGTCGAACCTTGGTCGAAGCTTCTCATCCTTCCCCGTAGGGCAGAATCTAGAATATCGTAGAGTAATTGGATTGCGGTGTTTTTAAGAGGATGGTGGTGGGGGAAGGATAACTCGTCGCTATCGCTCCTCGCCCTTCGGGCCGTTGCCCTTGGCAACGTTCTCTCGCTGGCGCTCGAGTCGAACCTTAGTCGAAGCTTCTCATCCTTCCCCGTAGGGCAGAATCTAGAATATCGTAGAGTAATTGGATTGCGGTGTTTTTAAGAGGATGGTGGTGGGGGAAGGATTCGAACCTTCGAAGTCGATGACGGCAGATTTACAGTCTGCTCCCTTTGGCCGCTCGGGAACCCCACCAGGGGTAAAATCACATTGGAGGCTATTCAGCAAAATGAATGGTGGTGGGGGAAGGATAACTCGTCGCTATCGCTCCTCGCCCTTCGGGCCGTTGCCTGTGGCAACGCTCTCTCGCTGGCGCTCGAGTCGAACCTTAGTCGAAGGTTCTTACCCTTCCCGCTAAGTGCAAACATCGTTTACGCTTGTCGGAGAAACCATATCACTGTAGTGAATAATGGTGGTGGGGGAAGGATTCGAACCTTCGAAGTCGATGACGGCAGATTTACAGTCTGCTCCCTTTGGCCGCTCGGGAACCCCACCACGGGGTAATGCTTGGTACTGGCCTGCTTCCTTCTCGGGAAGCGGGGCGCATCATACCAAATGATGCGCCCCTGTAAAGCATTCGTTTGACAAAAATAAACTGGTTGCCTGATTTTTACGCGTAACGCCGTAAAGCTAACCAATTCATTTCTCAGTCGATTAAAGAATAATCGTCCGGTTACCGTAAACGAAGACGCGCTGCGCCAGTACCTGATACAGCGCCCGGCTCAAGACGTTTTTTTCGACATCGCGGCCAGCGCGCATCATATCTTCTGCAGTATAGGTATGATCGACATGAATCACGTCCTGCATGATGATTGGGCCTTCATCCAGATTGTCATTCACATAGTGGGCGGTGGCGCCAATGATCTTCACGCCGCGCTCATAGGCCTGATGATAAGGACGGGCGCCGATAAACGCCGGCAAAAATGAATGGTGAATATTGATGATTTTGTTCGGGAAGCGGGCGACAAACTCCGGGGTGAGGACGCGCATATACTTGGCCAGTACCACGTAATCCGGCTCATGTGCCGCAATGGCATCCCCCATCTGCTTGTCGTGTTCTTCGCGGCTTAACCCTTCGTGGCTGACCAGCTCAAACGGAATACCAAAACGCTCCACCAGCGGGCGCAGCGTGTCATGGTTGCCGATAACCGCGGCGATATCGACATCCAGTCCGCCGTAGTTGGCTTTCATCAGCAGATCGCCGAGACAGTGCGCCTCTTTGGTCACCAGAATGACCACCCGGCGACGGCCTGCCGGATTCAGTTCGCGGATGGAACCTTCCGGTAGGGCGCTATCCAGATCGGCCAGCAGAATAGCGTCGTTAAAAATGCCCTCCAGTTCGGTGCGCATAAAGAAACGACCGGTACGGTGGTCAACAAATTCATTGTTCTGCACAATGTTAAGTTCGTGTTTGTAGCAGATATTGGTGATACGCGCGATGAGGCCTTTCTGATCAGGGCAAATAGTGCGTAGTACTTTACGTTGTAATGAATGCATCGCGAGGAAAATCCTGTAGTGTTTGCAAGCGCTACGGCAGCGTTACTGGCCGCAGCATTTTTTAAATTTTTTACCTGAGCCGCAAGGGCAGGGGTCATTACGACCAATCAGCGGTCGTGTCCCGTCGATATAGTACCACTGTCCATTTTCTTTTAAGAATCTGGAACGTTCAATAATGGCGCCCGGACGGTTATTGTCATTAAAGCGGGCGACAAAGCTGACAAAGCCTTCATTTGGGACTCGCCCTTCATCACTGGCGAACAGGGTTAAACCCAGCCACTCGGTCTGGCTGAACCCCTTCTCCAGCTCGGCGCGAAACGTCTGCGCCTGACAGGACGGATGCCAGGTTTTGATCAGATAGTCGGCATCTTTCATGACGAACGCGCTATAGCGGGAGCGCATAAGCTGTGACGGGCCTGGCGCAAGCTCTGCGCCGGACAGATATCGCTGGCAACATGAGCTATACTCCAGTGCGCTGCCACAGGGGCATAATTGCGACAAAACTGCCTCCATGGAAGAAAGAATTACGGCGCTTCAACGCCAAAGGTGTTTATGTTAACTGAGCCGTGACAATGTTGCCACGCTCAGAGTGGAAGGATAGTTATCAGTAATAATGAGAAAGCTTAAAATTGGTCTGGCGTTAGGGGCGGGAGCTGCCCGAGGATGGTCGCACATTGGCGTCATCAACGCCCTCCGTCGGGCTGGTATCGAGATTGATATCGTCGCGGGGTGTTCTATCGGTTCGCTGGTAGGGGCGGCGTATGCCTGCAACCGGCTCCCGGCGCTCGAGTCATGGATCTGCTCATTCAGCAACTGGGATGTCCTGAAGCTGATGGACCTCTCCTGGCGACGTGGGGGCCTGCTGCGCGGTGAAAAGGTATTCAATCATTACCGTCGTATTATGCCGGTGACCGATATCGAACGCTGCGAGCGTCGGTTTGCTGCCGTCGCGACCAATTTAAGTACCGGCCGGGAACTGTGGTTTACTGAAGGCGATCTGCATTTAGCCGTTCGAGCCTCCTGCAGCATGCCTGGACTGATGGCGCCGGTGAGGCATAATGGTTACTGGCTGGTCGATGGCGCAGTGGTCAACCCGGTTCCCGTGTCGCTGACGCGGGCAATGGGGGCCGATATCGTGATTGCCGTTGACCTGCAACATGATGCCCATCTCATGCAGCAAGATTTATTTTCCCTCGAAACGCCGCGGCCGGAAGCTGAAGAGAAGGAGGGCCCATGGCATACTCGTCTGCGCGCGCGATTGACGCAAATGAGCTCCCGTCGTACGGCCGTGACGCCGACGGCGATGGAGATCATGACCACGTCTATCCAGGTTCTGGAGAACCGTCTTAAACGCAACCGTATGGCGGGTGACCCGCCGGATATCCTGCTGCAGCCATACTGTCCGCAAGTGTCGACGCTCGACTTCCATCGCGCAGGAGAGGCGATTGCCGCGGGCCAATTGGCCGTGGAAAAGAAAATGGATGAACTATTACCCTTAGTGCGTACAGCGGTTTGACGTACAAGTACCTGACTTAAGTAAAATCTGACAGGCGATAGTGAGAATAGCGTGCCACTATTGAATTATCGTCAGCCAGGGGAGATATCATGACGCAGCCATTGGCGGGAAAACAGATTCTGATAGTTGAAGACGAACCCGTTTTCCGCTCACTCTTGCATGGATGGCTGGCCTCGCTGGGAGCAACGACCTGGCTGGCGGAAGATGGCATGGATGCCCTGCATAAAATGACTGAGGTGCGTCCGGACCTGATGATTTGCGACATTTCAATGCCGAGAATGAACGGTCTGGAACTGGTCGAGACGCTGCGTAACCGCGGCGAGCAGCTACCGATTCTGATGATTTCCGCCACCGAAAACATGGCGGATATTGCCAAAGCGTTACGGCTGGGCGTCCAGGATGTGCTGTTAAAACCGGTGAAAGATTTCGATCGCCTGCGTGAGACTGTTTATGCCTGCCTGTATCCCGCGATGTTTAGTTCACGTGTGGAAGAGGAAGAGCGTTTATTTGAGGACTGGGACGCGCTGGTCAGTAATCCGACCGCCGCATCGAGACTGCTGCAGGAGCTACAGCCTCCGGTGCAACAGGAAATGTCACATTGCCGCATTCATTATCGACAGCTGGTATCGGCGGATAAGCCGGGGCTGGTGCTCGATATTGCGCCGCTCTCGGAAAATGATTTGGCTTTCTATTGTCTGGATGTCACACGAGCAGGGGATAATGGCGTGCTGGCGGCATTATTACTGCGCGCGCTATTCAATAGCCTGCTGCAAGAGCAACTGGCGCATCAGGGGCAACGGCTACCTGAAATGGGGAGTCTGTTAAAACAGGTCAATCAGTTACTCCGCCAGGCGAATCTTCCCGGTCAGTTCCCTTTGCTGGTGGGTTATTACCACAGTGGACTGAAAAATTTAATTCTGGTGTCCGCAGGGCTCAATGGCACGTTGAATACCGGTGAGCATCAAATTCAGATAAGTAATGGCGTTCCTTTAGGGACGCTGGGCGATGCCTATCTTAACCAAATTAGCCAGCGCTGCGCCTCATGGCAGTGCCAAATTTGGGGGGCCGGGGGGCGTTTACGCTTAATGTTGTCTGCGGAATGAGCAATTGCGTTTATATCTAAGCAGACGGCATTACCTGCAGCCCTATACTGGTGGTACCATCGAGCAGTTTTATGCGTAAAAGTCCTAATTCGAGGCTATCGGAACCTTTTCAGACCAGTGAATACGCGGTTGACTGATATACTCGACACGTTATTTGTAACGAGAAGTTTAAAAAACAAACAGTCCAGGAGATTTCAATGGCTGCCCTTAATTCTAAAGTCAGAAAAGCGGTTATCCCGGTAGCGGGATTAGGCACCAGGATGCTGCCTGCCACCAAAGCAATTCCAAAAGAAATGCTGCCGCTGGTAGATAAGCCGTTAATTCAGTACGTTGTTAATGAATGTATCGCTGCAGGAATTACTGAAATTGTTCTGGTAACGCACTCATCGAAAAACTCTATCGAAAACCATTTCGATACCAGTTTTGAGCTGGAAGCGATGCTGGAAAAACGTGTAAAACGCCAGCTTCTGGAAGAAGTGCAGTCTATTTGCCCGCCGCACGTGACCATTATGCAAGTTCGTCAGGGCCTGGCGAAAGGCCTTGGTCACGCCGTGCTGTGCGCCCATCCGGTAGTGGGTGATGAGCCGGTAGCGGTTATTCTGCCAGACGTTATTCTGGATGAATTTGAGTCCGATCTGAGCCGTGATAACCTTGCGGAGATGATCTCTCGTTTTGATGAGACTGGCGCCAGCCAGATTATGGTTGAGCCTGTCGAGGATGTGACCGCGTATGGCGTGGTCGATTGCAAAGGCGAATCCCTGAAGCCGGGCGAAAGTGTGCCGATGGTGGGCGTGGTCGAGAAGCCAAAAGCTGACGTTGCGCCGTCCAACCTGGCGGTAGTGGGGCGCTATGTCCTCAGCGCAGATATTTGGCCGCTGCTGGCGAAGACCCCTCCGGGCGCCGGTGATGAAATTCAGCTGACTGACGCGATTGATATGCTGATCGAGAAAGAAACGGTTGAAGCTTATCATATGAAGGGCAAGAGCCATGACTGCGGCAATAAGCTTGGCTACATGCAGGCGTTTGTCGAATATGGTATTCGCCACAAGACGCTTGGTGACGATTTTAAAGCCTGGCTGGAAACCGCGGTGACGAAGTAATCCGCAGCGCGATTAAAAGCCAGAAACCGGGAGCGCGTCAGCGACTCCCGGTTTTGTTTATCGAGCCTGAGGGCAAAAAAAATCCCGCCGGAGCGGGATTTTTAATATTGCGACAACGGAGATTAGATCAGGAAATCGTCCAGTGATTTACCTTGTTCGTCCATTGCTTTTTTGATCACCGCAGGAGTACGGCCCTGGCCAGTCCAGGTTTTGGTTTCGCCGTTTTCGTCTACATAGCTATATTTAGCCGGACGTGCAGCACGCTTAGTTTTGGTACCGGCTTTAACGGCAGCCATAGTGCTCAGCAGTTCATTCGGGTCAATACCGTCAGCAATCAGCATTTCACGGTATTGCTGCAGCTTACGTGTACGCTCTTCAATTTCTGCTGCGGCGGCGTTTTCTTCTTCACGGCGCTCGTTAACAACGACTTCTAATTTTTCCAGCATTTCTTCGAGCGTTTCAAGGGTGCATTCTCTTGCCTGCGCACGAAGAGTACGGATGTTGTTCAAAATTTTAAGTGCTTCGCTCATTGTAGTAATCTCAAACTTATATTGTGGGGTGGTTTGTTGAACTAATAATAGAGCGATAAAATGCGTTGTGCAATAGGGGAGAATGTAAGGAATTCAAAATTACTGGTTATTTGTCGCGGGAATTAATTAATTTAAGTTAAAATTCTCGTGCCGCTTCACATCTTTGCTCCTTATAGCCATGAGTAGGGGGCCAGCTAAAACACTGAGACCATATGCTTTTTCTGAGGTTCAGTGAGAAAAATTATCCTTTGCATGGGTAAATAACCCTCGTCAGTATTAGCGCATTTTTGGTTACGCGCCTTAATATAAAACAAGCCGCAAGCCCGCTTATAGTGCATGGATACTGGTCCTATAAGCACGAAAAGACAATGGTTACCTCACCGATAGCGTAACGGGGCGTACAAATAATGGCCCTGTAAATTCAATTCATCCACGTCACCCTTTCCGTTTCCATGCCCTTCAGCGCTGCGACAATACCCCTGCGGAAAGGGCGGCTGTACGCATAAAATATGGTACAATCGCCGCCGCGATAAAACACTTTGATTGGGGTCACGCAGCCGATGGCACAACTTTATTTCTACTACTCTGCAATGAATGCAGGTAAGTCGACCGCTCTGTTGCAATCTTCGTACAATTACCAGGAGCGGGGGATGCGTACCATCGTTTATACCGCTGAGATAGATGACCGCTTCGGTGCTGGAAAAGTCAGCTCGCGTATCGGCCTCTCCTCGCCGGCCCGGTTGTATAATCCGCAGACGTCGCTATTTAACGATATTGCGGCAGAGCACAAGCTTAAGCCGATTCACTGCGTGCTGGTGGATGAAAGCCAGTTTCTGACGCGCGAACAGGTTCATGAGCTGTCCGAAGTTGTCGATACACTGGATATTCCGGTGCTGTGCTATGGACTGCGGACGGATTTTCGCGGCGAGCTCTTTACCGGTAGCCAGTATTTGCTGGCATGGTCCGATAAACTGGTGGAGCTGAAAACCATTTGCTTCTGCGGCCGTAAGGCGAGCATGGTGCTACGTCTCGATCAAGAGGGGCGACCTTATAATGAAGGCGAGCAGGTTGTCATCGGCGGCAATGAGCGGTATGTGTCCGTCTGTCGTAAGCATTATAAAGAGGCGCTGAGCGTGGGTTCTTTAACCCAGGTACAAAACCAGCGTTATTCCTGCTGAGTTGCTCAGAAGCTCATACAGGCGCCTGTGGGCGCCTTTTTTATACTCTGGAAGGCTGGAGCTCGGGATTGGCTGACAAGCAGGCATAAAAAAGCCCCGTCATCTGACGGGGCTTGCAGTGTGTTTACCGTTGTTGATTAAGCGGATTTCTTCGCTTTTTTCTCAGCTTTCACCGGAGCCGCGTCGGTTTTCGCAGCAGTTTCGCCTTCGACGAACTCGCGGCCGTAGTAGGTATCCAGCAGAATCTGTTTCAGTTCGGAGATCAGCGGGTAGCGCGGGTTAGCGCCGGTGCACTGGTCATCGAAGGCATCTTCAGACAGCTTATCAACGTTAGCCAGGAAGTCAGCTTCCTGAACGCCAGCTTCGCGGATAGATTTCGGAATTCCCAGCTCAGCTTTGATGCTTTCCAGCCATGCCAGCAGTTTCTCGATCTTCGCTGCGGTGCGGTCGCCCGGTGCAGAGAGACCCAGGTGATCGGCGATTTCAGCGTAGCGACGACGAGCCTGCGGACGGTCGTACTGGCTGAACGCAGTCTGCTTGGTCGGGTTGTCATTCGCGTTGTAGCGAATAACGTTGCAGATCAGCAGGGCGTTGGCCAGACCGTGCGGAATATGGAACTGAGAGCCCAGTTTGTGCGCCATGGAGTGACACACCCCGAGGAAGGCGTTCGCAAACGCGATACCGGCGATAGTCGCAGCACTGTGTACGCGCTCACGGGCAACCGGGTTCTTGGAACCTTCGTGGTAGGAAGCCGGCAGGTACTCTTTCAGCAGTTTCAACGCCTGCAGAGCCTGGCCGTCAGAGAACTCAGAAGCCAGCACGGAAACGTAAGCTTCCAGGGCGTGAGTCACCGCATCCAGACCACCGAACGCACACAGCGACTTCGGCATATCCATCACCAGGTTGGCATCGACGATGGCCATATCTGGGGTCAGCGCGTAGTCTGCCAGCGGATATTTCTGACCAGTTGCGTCATCGGTCACTACGGCGAACGGCGTCACTTCAGAACCGGTACCGGAGGTGGTGGTGATGGCGACCATCTTGGCTTTGACGCCCATTTTCGGGAACTTGTAGATACGTTTACGGATATCCATAAAGCGCAGCGCCAGTTCTTCGAAGTGGGTTTCCGGATGTTCGTACATGACCCACATGATTTTCGCCGCATCCATCGGGGAACCGCCGCCCAGCGCGATGATGACGTCTGGTTTGAAGGAGTTCGCCAGATCGGCACCTTTACGTACGATGGTCAGAGTCGGGTCAGCTTCAACTTCGAAGAAGACTTCGGTTTCAACGCCCGCTGCTTTCAGTACGGAAGTGATCTGATCGGCATAGCCGTTGTTGAACAGGAAGCGGTCAGTCACGATCAGCGCGCGTTTGTGACCATCAGTAATCACTTCATCCAGTGCGATTGGCAGGGAGCCACGACGGAAGTAGATAGATTTCGGAAGTTTGTGCCACAACATGTTTTCAGCTCGCTTAGCAACGGTTTTCTTGTTGATCAGGTGTTTCGGACCAACGTTTTCAGAGATGGAGTTACCACCCCAGGAACCACAACCCAGAGTCAGGGAAGGCGCGAGTTTGAAGTTGTACAGGTCACCGATACCACCCTGAGAAGCCGGGGTGTTGATCAGGATACGTGCGGTTTTCATCATCTGGCCGAAGTAAGCCACGCGAGCCGGCTGGTTGTCCTGGTCGGTGTACAGGCAAGAGGTGTGACCGATACCGCCCATGGCAACCAGTTTTTCTGCTTTGGTGACCGCGTCTTCGAAATCTTTCGCACGATACATCGCCAGCGTCGGAGACAGTTTTTCGTGAGCAAACGGTTCACTTTCGTCAACGTTGGTCACTTCGCCAATCAGGATCTTAGTCGTAGCCGGAACGGTGAAGCCTGCGAGTTCCGCGATTTTTGCCGCTGGCTGACCAACGATAGCAGCGTTCAGCGCGCCATTTTTCAGGATGATGTCCTGAACCGCTTTCAGCTCTTTACCCTGCAGCAGATAGCCGCCGTGGCTGGCGAAACGTTCGCGAACCGCGTCATACACTGAATCAACGACGACAACAGACTGCTCAGAAGCACAGATAACGCCGTTATCGAAGGTTTTAGACATCAGAACGGAAGCAACAGCACGTTTGATATCAGCCGTTTCATCAATGACCACCGGGGTGTTACCGGCACCAACGCCGATAGCTGGTTTACCGGAGCTGTACGCCGCTTTCACCATACCTGGACCACCGGTCGCAAGGATCAGGTTGATGTCCGGGTGATGCATCAGCGCGTTAGACAGTTCTACGGACGGCTGATCGATCCAGCCGATCAGGTCTTTCGGCGCGCCAGCCGCGATGGCAGCCTGCAGTACGATATCAGCCGCTTTGTTGGTGGCTTCTTTTGCACGCGGGTGCGGAGAGAAAATGATGGCGTTACGTGTCTTCAGGCTGATGAGCGATTTGAAGATGGCTGTTGAAGTCGGGTTAGTGGTCGGTACGATACCGCAGATGATGCCGATCGGTTCAGCGATAGTGATGGTACCAAAGGTGTCGTCTTCTGACAGGACGCCACAGGTTTTTTCATCTTTATATGCGTTGTAAATGTATTCGGAAGCGAAGTGGTTTTTGATCACTTTGTCTTCAACGATGCCCATGCCGGATTCGGCAACGGCCATTTTAGCGAGAGGGATTCGAGCATCTGCAGCGGCCAGAGCGGCAGCGCGGAAGATTTTATCGACTTGTTCTTGAGTGAAACTGGCATATTCACGCTGGGCTTTCTTGACACGCTCAACAAGCGCGTTCAGTTCAGCGATATTAGTAACAGCCATAATGCTCTCCTGATAATGTTAAACTTTTTTAGTAAATCAGTCGCTCGATTCGACATTATAGACAGGCTGTTAACAGCTTGCATGTAAATGTTTATGTAGAAAAATCAGGACACTGTTTTACCGATTTACTAAAAAAGCTCTATTACTTTAACTTTCAGGTCATGCTGCCTTCCACTCTGTTGGTGTCATCAAGATTACTCACTTCTGAGTACAAAATACGTGATTTAGATCAAGTATTGGCGTGGCTGATACCTTTCAGCTGGCTGCTTTTTAACCGATTCGATCAAGTGTAATGGAAGGGTTTTGAAATTAAAAAAACGATTAGCATTAAAGCTACAAATAACTAACATTCGATACATATCACCGGGTTATGCATATTTATAATGAATATTGCATGCAAAAAGCGTATGTTTCGCGCAGTTATTTTATGCTGTTAATAGTCAACCGCCAATTTTGATGATGCTGCGGAGCCCATTGTGACTCAACCACTGTTCGATTTTGCTACCTATTTCAAGTTTTTCATTGGCTTATTTGCCCTGGTCAACCCGGTCGGCATCATTCCGGTGTTTATCAGTATGACCAGCTACCAACCGGCAGCGGTGCGCAACAAGACCAACCTGACCGCAAACCTGTCGGTGGCGATCATCCTCCTGACGTCGTTGTTTCTCGGCGATGGCATTCTGCAGATTTTTGGCATCTCGATTGATTCCTTCCGCATTGCCGGCGGCATCCTGGTGGTGACCATTGCGATGTCGATGATCAGCGGCAAGCTCGGCGAAGATAAGCAGAACAAGCAGGAGAAATCGGAGACGGCGGTCCGGGAGAGCATCGGCGTCGTGCCTCTCGCGCTCCCCTTAATGGCCGGACCGGGGGCAATCAGTTCAACTATTGTCTGGGGCACCCGATATCATTCCTGGGTGCACCTGGTCGGGTTCTCACTGGCGATAGCGGTATTCGCTCTTTGCTGCTGGGGCATTTTCCGAATGGCGCCGTGGCTGGTTCGTCTGCTGGGACAGACGGGAATCAACGTCATCACCCGTATCATGGGGTTGCTGCTGATGGCCCTGGGGATCGAGTTTATCGTAACCGGTATTAAAGCGCTGTTCCCCGGACTGCTTAATTAGTGGAACACCATGCAAGCGTGGAGGCTTCACTTCGCGCTTGCGCGATTATTAGCAAAACCTATTAACCAGCGCGAGATCGGCTGTTGAGATAACGTTTTGCGATAATATCTTTAAATCCATATTTTTCATTAAGATATCTGTTTTTGTTCATTGTTTTCCCCTCACGCTCTTCCTGCCTGCGATGTTATTTTCTTCACATCATTCTCTGGCACTTGCTGTCGGATCATCGAAATGATATTAGTAATTTTAACAAGGCAGTAGATGAATGTGCTAAAAAGTAACCTGTTGTTAAATTTTTGTACAAAAAAGCATCTTTTAGCCGATACTCGATTCTCAACGCGATTAAAAAATCATATCACTATGATTAACAATGATATTTTTTTGTCGGTAGTCCGCGAAGATCTTGAGCATCGCGGGCAATATCGGCGATAAAAGAGAATCCGGTAACATATTTGCAAATTGCATTGGCGGAGGTGTTTACCTTTTGGTAATTTCCGCCGTTATCGTCTGCTGAATTATATGCGTAAATGAGAATCATTATTAATAATCTCACTGCGCCGGAACTGCCCTCCAGCGAGGGGGCAAAGAATCGACGTTAAGGCTGCCGTTCGAGCGGTCGTAATAAATAAGTCGGTGATAGCAATCTGCCAATCGCAAACGCTCCTGCGTTGGACAGATCCCCGCAAACGGGAAAAAAACAGGCTGGTTAAAAAACCAGTAATTATAATGACTGGAGTTACAACACAATGACCATCATCACTAAAAAACGTTTGATCGCCGCGGGAGTGCTATCCGCACTGCTTGCCGGCAATATGGCTATGGCAGCGGATGTCCCAGCCGGTGTGCAGTTGTCGGATAAGCAAACGCTGGTGCGAAATAGCGGCGCTGAGCCGCAATCGCTGGACCCGAATAAAATTGAAGGGGTACCCGAGGCCAATATTAGCCGCGACCTCTTCGAAGGCTTGCTGAATACTTCGCCGAAAGATGGCCACCCGATCCCTGGCGTAGCAGAGAGCTGGGATAATAAAGATTTTAAAGTCTGGACCTTCCATCTGCGTAAAGATGCGAAATGGTCTAACGGCGAGCCGGTTACTGCTCAGGACTTCGTCTACAGCTGGCAGCGTCTGGTGGATCCGAAAACCGCTTCTCCTTATGCCAGCTATCCGCAATATGGTCATATCGTTAACGTCGACGACATCATTGATGGCAAGAAAGCGCCGAGCGAACTAGGCGTAAAAGCCATTGACGACCACACGCTGGAAGTAACCCTCAGCGAGCCAGTCCCTTATTTTTATAAGCTGCTGGTTAACCCGGCGATGTCTCCTGTCTACAAACCGGCTATTGAAAAATTTGGCGAGAAATGGACACAGCCTGGCAATATCGTCACCAACGGGGCGTATACTCTGAAAGACTGGGTGGTCAACGAACGTATCGTGATGGAGCGCAACCCGCACTACTGGGATAATGCAAAAACCGTCATTAACACCGTTACCTGGCTGCCGACCTCTTCCGAAGTGACCTATGTTAACCGCTATCGCAGCGGTGAACTGGACATGACCTATAACCAGCTGCCGATCGAACTCTTCCAGAAGCTGAAAAAAGAGATCCCCAACGAGCTGCACGTTGACCCGTATCTGTGTACCTATTATTACGAAATCAACAACCAGAAAGCGCCGTTTACCGACGTACGCGTCCGTACCGCGCTGAAGCTGGGTCTGGATCGCGACATTATTGCTAATAAAGTGAAAGGACAGGGCGATCTGCCGGCCTACGGCTACACGCCGCCGTACACCGATGGCGCGAAGCTGAGCGAGCCGGAATGGTTTACGTGGTCGCAGGAAAAACGCAACGAAGAAGCGAAAAAACTGCTGGCCGAAGCCGGCTATACCGCGGATAAACCGTTGACCTTTAACCTGCTGTATAACACCTCCGATTTGCACAAGAAGCTGGCGATTGCCGCCGCCTCGCTGTGGCGTAAAAACCTGGGCATTGACGTGAAGCTGGTTAACCAGGAGTGGAAAACGTTCCTCGATACCCGTCACCAGGGCACCTATGACGTGGCACGCGCAGGCTGGTGCGCCGACTATAACGAGCCAACTTCCTTCCTGAATACCATGCTCTCTGACAGCTCAATGAACACTGCGCACTATAAGAGCCCGGCGTTCGACAAGATTATGGCTGAATCCGTAAAAGCGTCTGATGAAGCGCAGCGTACGGCAGCCTATGCGAAAGCGGAACAGCAGCTGGACAAAGACAGCGCGATCGTACCGGTCTATTACTACGTCAACGCCCGCCTGGTGAAACCGTGGGTTGGGGGCTATACCGGTAAAGACCCGATGGATAACGTCTATACCAAAGATCTCTACGTTATCAAACATTAATGGCAATACGTGGGGCGGGCCTGTGCTCGCTCCATCGTGTCTTATTTGAGAGCAGTGCAAAGGCACACGCCAGAAGGTACGGGCAATGTTAAAATTTATCTTACGTCGCTGTCTGGAAGCGATTCCGACGCTATTTATTCTTATTACCATCTCATTCTTCATGATGCGTCTGGCACCGGGAAGTCCTTTTACCGGGGAGCGCACCCTGCCGCCGGAAGTCATGGCGAATATTGAAGCAAAATACCATTTAAACGACCCTATCATGACGCAGTACTTCAATTATCTGAAGCAACTGGCGCATGGCGATTTTGGTCCCTCCTTTAAATACAAAGATTATTCGGTCAACGATCTGGTGGCCGCCAGCTTCCCGGTTTCTGCGAAACTGGGCTTCGCCGCCTTTTTACTCGCGGTGGTGATCGGCGTAGCCGCCGGGGTGATAGCCGCTCTGAAGCAAAACACCCGATGGGACTACGCGGTGATGGGGGTAGCCATGACCGGCGTGGTTATTCCGAGCTTTGTGGTGGCGCCGCTGCTGGTGATGATTTTTGCCATTACCCTGCACTGGCTGCCGGGCGGCGGCTGGAACGGCGGAGCGCTGAAATTTATGATCCTGCCGATGGTGGCGCTTTCCCTGGCCTATATCGCCAGTATCGCCCGTATCACCCGCGGCTCGATGATAGAAGTGTTGCACTCTAACTTTATCCGCACCGCGCGGGCAAAAGGGCTGCCGATGCGCCGCATTATTTTGCGCCATGCGCTGAAGCCGGCGCTGCTGCCGGTGCTCTCCTATATGGGGCCAGCTTTCGTGGGCATCATCACCGGCTCAATGGTCATTGAAACCATTTACGGCCTGCCGGGGATCGGCCAGCTGTTCGTTAACGGGGCGCTTAACCGCGACTACTCGCTGGTGCTGAGCCTGACGATCCTCGTTGGCGCCCTGACTATCCTGTTCAACGCCATCGTTGACGTGCTGTACGCCGTTATCGATCCGAAGATTCGCTACTGAAGCCGGAGTTCGCCATGATGTTAAGTAAGAAAAATAGCGAGGCGCTGGAAAACTTCAGTGAGAAGCTGGAAGTGGAGGGGCGTAGCCTCTGGCAGGATGCGCGTCGCCGCTTTATGCACAACCGCGCCGCGGTGACCAGCCTGATCATGCTGGTGCTTATTGCGCTGTTTGTCACCTTTGCGCCAATGGTGTCGTCGTTCTCCTACTTCGATACCGACTGGGGCATGATGTCCAATGCCCCGGATATGGCTTCAGGCCACTACTTCGGAACCGACTCCTCCGGGCGCGACCTGCTGGTGCGCGTGGCGATCGGCGGGCGTATTTCGCTGATGGTCGGGGTGGCAGCGGCGCTGGTGGCGGTGATCCTCGGCACGCTGTACGGTTCGCTTTCCGGTTATCTCGGCGGCAAAGTGGACTCGGTGATGATGCGTCTGCTGGAGATCCTCAACTCCTTCCCGTTTATGTTCTTCGTCATCCTGCTGGTGACCTTTTTTGGTCAGAATATCCTGCTGATCTTTGTTGCCATCGGCATGGTTTCCTGGCTGGATATGGCGCGTATCGTGCGCGGACAGACCTTGAGCCTGAAGCGTAAAGAGTTTATCGAAGCCGCGCAGGTCGGTGGGGTCTCCACGGCCAGCATCGTGCTGCGCCATATCGTCCCCAACGTACTGGGGGTGGTGGTAGTGTACGCCTCGCTGCTGGTCCCCAGCATGATCCTCTTCGAATCCTTCCTCAGCTTCCTCGGGCTGGGAACCCAGGAGCCGCTCAGCAGTTGGGGAGCATTGCTCAGCGATGGCGCCAACTCAATGGAAGTCTCGCCCTGGCTACTGCTGTTCCCGGCGGGTTTCCTGGTGGTGACCCTGTTCTGTTTCAACTTTATCGGCGATGGTCTGCGTGATGCCCTCGACCCGAAAGACCGCTAAGGAGCGCTGCCATGACCATGATTGAAACGGCAAAGGCGCCGCAAGCGCAGAGTCACAGCGGCCTGCTGCTGGACGTGAAAGATCTCCGCGTCACCTTTAAAACGCCGGATGGCGATGTCACCGCCGTCAATGACCTGAACTTCACCCTGCAGGCGGGCGAGACGCTCGGCATTGTGGGCGAATCTGGCTCCGGTAAATCGCAAACCGCCTTCGCTCTGATGGGGCTGCTGGCGGCCAACGGCCGCATCGGAGGATCCGCCACCTTTAACGGTCGGCAGATCCTCAATTTGCCCGAGCGTGAACTGAACAAACTGCGCGCCGAGCAAATCTCGATGATTTTCCAGGATCCGATGACCTCTCTTAACCCGTATATGCGGGTGGGCGAGCAGTTAATGGAAGTCCTGATGTTGCATAAAGGACTGAGCAAAGCCGAAGCGTTTGAAGAGTCGGTGAAGATGCTCGATGCGGTAAAAATGCCGGAAGCGCGCAAGCGCATGAAGATGTTTCCGCACGAGTTTTCCGGCGGGATGCGCCAGCGCGTGATGATTGCCATGGCGCTGCTGTGTCGGCCGCGGCTGCTGATTGCGGATGAACCCACCACCGCGCTGGACGTCACCGTGCAGGCGCAGATCATGACGCTGTTGAATGAGCTTAAACGCGAATTCAATACGGCCATCATCATGATCACCCACGACCTCGGGGTGGTGGCCGGGATCTGCGATAAAGTGCTGGTGATGTACGCCGGGCGCACCATGGAGTACGGTCAGGCGCGCGATGTCTTCTATCAACCGTCACATCCATACTCTATTGGCCTGTTGAATGCAGTTCCTCGTCTGGATGCCGAGGGCGATGCGTTGTTAACCATCCCTGGCAACCCACCAAACCTGCTGCGATTGCCGAAAGGCTGTCCATTCCAGCCGCGCTGCCCGCATGCCATGGAGCAGTGTAGCAGCGCACCGCCGCTGGAGTCGTTCGCACCAGGCCGCCTGCGCGCCTGCTTTAAACCGGTGGGGGATCTGCTATGAACGCCGTAACTGAACAACGAAAAGTCCTGCTTGAAATTGCCGACCTGAAGGTGCACTTCGATATCAAAGATGGCAAGCAGTGGTTCTGGCAGCCGTCGAAAACGCTGAAAGCAGTGGATGGCGTGACGTTGCGCCTCTATGAGGGGGAAACCCTCGGTGTGGTAGGGGAGTCAGGCTGCGGCAAATCGACCTTCGCCCGCGCCATTATTGGCCTGGTGAAAGCGACCGATGGCAAAGTGGCCTGGCTTGGGAAAGATCTGCTGGGTATGAAGCAGGAAGAATGGCGCGATGTGCGCAGCGATATCCAGATGATCTTCCAGGATCCGCTGGCCTCGCTGAATCCGCGCATGACCATCGGGGAGATTATCGCTGAACCGCTGCGCACCTATCATCCGAAGATGTCGCGTCAGGAAGTTCGCGATCGCGTCAAAGCGATGATGATGAAGGTCGGGTTGCTGCCTAACCTGATCAACCGCTATCCGCATGAGTTCTCCGGCGGTCAGTGCCAGCGTATCGGCATCGCGCGGGCGTTGATCCTTGAGCCGAAGCTGATTATCTGCGATGAGCCAGTATCTGCGCTTGACGTGTCGATTCAGGCTCAGGTGGTCAATCTGCTGCAGCAGCTGCAGCGTGAGATGGGGCTGTCGCTGATATTTATCGCCCACGATCTGGCGGTGGTTAAACATATCTCCGACCGCGTCCTGGTGATGTATCTGGGCCATGCGGTGGAGCTGGGCACCTACGACGAGGTGTATCATAATCCGCTGCATCCCTATACCAAAGCGCTGATGTCGGCGGTACCGATCCCCGATCCTGATCTCGAGAAAGCGAAAACTATTCAGTTGCTGGAGGGCGAATTACCCTCGCCAATTAACCCTCCGTCGGGCTGCGTGTTCCGCACCCGCTGCCCGCTCGCCGGGCCAGAGTGTGCGAAAACCCGCCCCGTACTGGAGGGCAGTTTCCGCCATGCGGTTTCCTGCCTTAAGGTAGACCCGTTATAATCTCAGGGGCTGACGCAGGTCAGCCCTTTTTTTTGCGAGGTTAACGAAGTGGGTATGCTTTCTGCCGCTCGTCTGCGGCTTTATCATTTACTTTTCGATCAGAACCGACGTTCCGGCCGCCGCTTCGAAGGGCTGTGCGGACTTTTCGCCTTGCTCAGCGTGCTGGTGATTTTTATCGAGTCGGGGCTGGGCACGCAATATCATCTGACATTAGATGAATGGCATGTTTTCGTCTGGCTGGAGCTGCTGGTGACCGCGGTTTTTACCGTGGAGTACCTGCTGCGTATCGCCACCTGGCCCAATCCGCTCCACTATATTTTTAGCTTTTGGGGACTGATTGACCTGGCGACGATTTTGCCGCTGTATGTGATGTGGCTGTGGCCGGAGATTAGCCTGAATTATGTCTTTGCCTGGCGAGCAATGCGAGCGATCCGCGCGCTGCGTATTCTCAAACTGTTGCGCTTTATGCCTTCGCTCAACGTGTTCTGGCGAGCAATCGTCAGTGCGCGTCACCAGCTGATTCTGTTCTATTCGTTTATCGCCATTGTGATGGTGATTTTCGGTTCGCTAATGTATTTGATCGAGGGGCCGGAGTACGGCTTTACAACGCTCAACGCCTCGGTCTATTGGGCCATCGTGACCATCACCACCGTTGGCTATGGCGATATCACCCCGCATACCCCACTGGGCCGCATTCTGGCGTCGATCCTCATCCTGATCGGCTACTCCATTATTGCGATACCGACCGGGCTTATCACTACCCATATGACCAGCGCCCTGAACCGTCGGCGTCAGCGTCGCCTGTGTCCGCAGTGTCAGCAGGGCGACCATGACGATAACGCCCGTTTTTGTCACGCCTGCGGCCATGCGTTGCCGAAATAAGCTGTCAGCATAAAAAAAGCCTGCCGGGTGAACCGCGGCAGGCTTTTCACTGGATAGTGAGCGTTATTCACGCCACAAAATATGACACAGCTTATGATCTTTTTCGCGGCACAGCAGAACACGGGCGAAAATGTCATTAATTTCCCCGCCATCGGTATCCGCCAGGCCAATCACCACTTCGGCGAAGAAATCCGGATTCAGATCGTAATCCACATGCTCTTCCCAGTCTGCGGACGGGTCGAACAGTTCGGCGCCCCCGCGCTCTTCAAACTGCAGGTTAAACAGAATGATGTCCGCCGGGTCGAGGTTGTCGGCCGCCAGCTCGAGGAAGATATCGTAAGCCTGCTCAAGCGTTTCGTCTTCGGTCAGGCGGTTGTTTAAATCCATATCCATGATTGCTACTCATTCGGTATCTGATGGGCACGTTTTACAGCAACGGGCTGAAGAAGTAAAACAGTCGCTCGACGATCCGCTGCCAGAGCGGTCGTTTTAGCCAACGACGGGCGTCAAGCAGGCGCGAACGCGAGATATAGTCATCCTGGACCGCCGCCAGATCGCTGCCAAAACCGGCGTCATCAATGACCAGCGTAATCTCAAAATTGAGCCACAAGCTGCGCATATCCAGATTCACCGTCCCCACCAGGCTCAGTTCGCCATCGACCAGCACGCTCTTGGTATGCAACAATCCGCCTTCAAACTGATAAATTTTGACCCCGGCCGCCAGCAGCTCGGTGAAAAAGGCCCGGCTGGCCCAGCCCACCAGCAGTGAATCGTTCTTGCGCGGTAAAATAATACTCACGTCAACGCCGCGCTGGGCGGCGGTACAGATTGCGTGCAGCAGGTCGTCGCTGGGCACGAAGTAAGGTGTCGTCATGATCAGATGCTCTTTCGCCGCGTAGGCGGCGGTGAGGAGCGCCTGATGGATCAGATCTTCCGGAAAGCCCGGGCCGGAGGCGATCGTGTGGATGGTATGCCCGCTGGCCTCTTCGAACGGCATGATATTGACGTCCGGTGGCGGCGGCAGAATGCGCTTTCCGGTTTCGATTTCCCAGTCGCAGGAGTAGACGATGCCCATCGAGGTCGCCACCGGGCCTTCCATCCGCGCCATCAGGTCAATCCACTGGCCGACCCCCGAGTCCTGCTTAAAGTAGCGCGGATCGACCATATTCATGCTGCCGGTATAGGCAATATAGTTATCGATCATCACCATCTTGCGATGTTGACGCAAATCCATCCGGCGCAGGAACACACGCATCAGGTTAACTTTGAGGGCCTCGACGACTTCAATACCGGCGTTACGCATCATCGCCGCCCATGGGCTGCGGAAAAAGGCCACGCTGCCCGCAGAATCGAGCATTAGACGACAGTGAACCCCACGACGCGCGGCGGCCATCAGCGATTCGGCGACGCTGTCGGCCATACCGCCTGGCTGCCAGATATAAAAGACCATCTCGATATTGTGGCGGGCCAGTTGAATATCGCGGATCAGAGCCTGCATCACGTCGTCAGATTCCGTCAGCAGCTGCAGCTGGTTGCCTTTTACGCCACCAATGCCCTGACGCCGTTCACACAGCTTGAACAGGGATTCTGCCACCGGGCTGTTATCTTCCGCGAAGATATGTTTGCAGGCTTTGAGGTCGTTTAACCACTTGGCCGTCGAGGGCCACATCGCCCTGGCGCGTTCCGCCCGGCGTTTGCCGAGATGCAGTTCGCCAAAGGAGAGATAGGCGATAATCCCCACCAGCGGCAGGATATAAATGATCAGCAACCATGCCATGGCGGACGGGACAGCGCGGCGTTTCATTAGAATTCGTAATGTTACACCGGCGATCAACAGCCAGTACCCCAGAATGACCAGCCAGTTCACCACCGTGTAAAAGGTTGTCATAGATGTAAAATCCTTTTGAATGACGTTATGTGATGAGTTTACGCATCAGTATTTTTCTGGCAAATAAAAACGCAGCGAAAGCGGTAGTCAGTTGCTGGCAGAGGTTTATAATGGAGGCTGTTTTCACTCGTAGAGTCGTTGCAATGAAGCGTAGTAGAACGGAAGTAGGGCGCTGGCGCATGCTGAGACAGGTGAATCGCCGTAAAGCGCGCTGGCTGGAAGCCCAATCGCGCCGCAATATGCGGATCCTTGCTATCAGGAAGGGACTGGTGAAACGGCAGCGTCATGCTCTGCTGTTTATTTTCCCCGACTGTTAAGCGAGCAGGCTAACGGCACCGTACGCGGTGCCGTTGTCGTTTTCTCAGCCCTGCGCTGTATTATCGTTATCATTGCCATCTTGACATCATTATTTTGCTCGACAGCGGTGCAACGACAGTTTGCGCCTGGCTTGCTTTCACGTCTCATTAAAATAGGTATGTCACGTTATTCCGGGCGGTTTGTTTCAGGCAGAACCTATTCCTGCCGCCACAGGAATTAATTGCCATGCAGTATTTATTGTTACCCAGACAGGAGCGGCGCTGTCGAATGCATGCCCACACTGGCCAGCAGATGCAGCCTGAAGTAAGTTGAGAAGAACGATGAAACAGGCGCAGTCAGATCATGGCGCATGAGGCTAAGCGTGCCGCTCCTGGTCTTAAATAATCTGCGCCTGTTTGTTTGCCTTTCAGAACGGTTGTCTGGATAACGCGCCTGAATAAAATGCACGCTATTACGCGTGCATTACTTTATTTTGCATAGGCTTCAGTGGACAAAGTGATGGTCACGTTATCACTTACCGCGGGCACATACTTATCAAGCTTGAAGTCTGAACGTTTGATTACCCCTGTTGCATCAAATCCAATCGCCTCTTTTTTCACCATTGGATGCATGTCCTGCTTATTGAGGGTTGCATGCAGAACTACCGGTTTGGTGATGCCTTTAATGGTCAGGTTACCTTCGACATCATATTTATTGTCGCCCTTGCTTTCCACTTTGGTACTCCGGAAAGTAGCCTCGGGAAACGTTTTGACATCAAAGTATTCTTTGCCTAAAAATTCATCGGTTAACGCTTTGACATGCGTGTCAATGGTTTTTACCGGCAGAGTAACGCTAACAGAAGATTTTTCAGGATTTTCTTTATCAAAAGATAATTTCCCTGAAACATCAGAGATATAGGCGGTAGGGTTAGAGAAACCGAAATGGTTCCAGGCAATAACCACCGACGTGTGCTGCGGATCCAGGTTATATTCCGTCGCCGCAGCTTGTGATACAGGGATATATAAGGCAAGCAGAGAAAGAAATGCTGTTTTTTTCAGAACGTTCACAAAAAATTCCTCAAAATGGGCAAGTACACAAAGGGTAGCTTAAAAAGAGGGAAGTCTTATTGAAAACATTTGTTATTCCCTTTCAAAATTTTTAATCAAGCACGAATAACCCTACAGTAACGCAGCGTGAACTTTACGCAAGGCAATTAATAGAAGTTAAAAAATGATCATCGGCAATTTTAACCTGACGGTGAGATTTTTATTGGGCCATGTCAGTATATTGTGTGTGGTTATATCATTGCGGGGTTATTTTCCGGGGGAGAGAAATCACCGCGAGCCTGAATGCAGGAAGGTTGTTTAAGACCGGTTCAGTACCTTGCGAAAACCGGACATTAATCCCCGTTTATTCCATGGCTTAATATCGGCAGGGAGAAATTACCCGCATCAACATGCTTATCCAGTCAATGTAAAAAAAGAGCAATAACCATAAATTAGGCATTTATCCAATCTAATGTCGATGTGAAATAAATAAATGTCGATATATTATTCTGTGTTATTTATTTGTTGTAGTCATTTCTTTTTAATTCTTCCTGGCGTTTTTTTAGCTTTATCACAATAGTGTCGAGCAAAAAACAATCAATAAATAAATAAAATACAAGATCTTACATAACGGACTTACACAATTTATTAACAATTAAATATAATTCCCGACATCGATGTTTTATCGCCATTTTCTATCCCGGCATTATGCTTCATTTATGCCGTTTGGCTTACTGCGGGGAAAACATCGATAGTTAAATAAGAAATAGTTTTATTTCATGGTGTTATCAGGAGAGTTATTATGTCAGATACGAATCCCCGCTCATCCGGCTGGTTAGGCCTGTGGTGCCTGCTGGTCGGCGTGATACTGCTTGCGACAGGCCTGTTCTTTGTCATCGGCGGTTATAAACTGGTTTCCCTGGGGGGAAGCTGGTATTTCCTTATTGCCGGGGTTATTACCCTGCTCGCCGCGATTCAGTTTTTCCGCCGCAGGTCGTCCGCGGTGTGGCTGTTTGCTCTGGTATTCGTGGGTACCCTGATTTGGGCACTGTTTGATGCCGGCTTCGACTTCTGGCCGCTCGTTTCCCGTTTGATGGTACCCGCCGGGTTGATGCTGCTGGCGGCGGCCACCTGGCCTGCGCTACGTAAGCATGAAGGAAAGCCTTACAGCACCAAAGGGGCATGGGGGGTCTGCGTTGTTCTGGTTATCGCCATGGGCGTCACCTTTGTTCAGATGTTTCAGCCCCATCCCACAGTGGCGTTCAGCGGCGAGAAATTACCGCTGGTGCCGGTAAAAGAAGACGCTAAACAGCAAAACTGGGACCACTACGGTAATACTGCCGGCGGTAGCCGCTTTGTGGCGTTGGACCAGATCACGCGTGACAATGTAAAAAACCTGAAACCCGTCTGGACCTTCCATACTGGCGACACCCCGTTAAGCCCGGATGGCAATGGCGCAGAAGATCAGCAAACACCGCTGCAGGTAGGCGATCGTGTTTTCCTCTGTACCCCGCATAACAATGTGATCGCCGTCGATGCCGATAGTGGAAAAGAGATCTGGAGAACGGAAATTAATGCGAAATCCGCCATCTGGATGCGCTGCCGAGGCCTGGCGTATTTTGATGCGACGAAGCCACTGACGCAGCCCACTGTGGCAGGCTCCACACCGGTTCTGCCGGCACAGGTCGCGCCAGGTGCAGCATGCCAGCGTCGCATCCTGATGAATACGATTGATGACAGATTGATCGCCTTAGACGCAGATAACGGCCAATTCTGCCCGGACTTCGGGACGAACGGCAGCGTGAATCTGCGAGAAGGGATGGGCGCAGCGGCAGATCCAAGCTATGTGTTGACTTCAGCCCCGACGCTGGCTGGCACCACGGTGGTGGTTGGAGGCCGCGTGGCGGATAACGTCAGTACTGACATGCCTGGCGGCGTGGTGCGCGGTTATGACGTGATTACCGGCCAGCAGCGCTGGGCATTTGATCCGCGTAATCCGGATCCCAATCATGTTCTGCAACCGGGGGAACATTACAAACGCAGTTCCGCTAACTCCTGGGCGCCCATGTCCTGGGATGCGTCGATGAATACCCTCTTTATTCCGATGGGGAGCTCCTCTGTTGACCTGTGGGGCGCGGACCGTATTCAGGGCGATCACAAATACGCCACTTCAATCCTGGCGCTGGATGCGACCACCGGGAAAGAGAAGTGGGTATACAAGACCGTGCGTAACGATCTGTGGGACTTCGATGTCCCGATGCAGCCAAGCCTGGTCGATTTCCCGACCAAAGAGGGCAACAAACCCGCCGTGGTGGTGGGGACCAAAGCGGGTCAAATCTATGTACTTGATCGCCTGACGGGTCAACCGCTTACCGAAGTGAAAGAGGTCCCGGTGAAACCGGCTGATATCCCAAATGAACAATATCCGGCGACGCAGCCGCGCTCTGTTGGGATGCCGCAGATTGGGGCGGAAACCCTGAAAGAATCTGATATGTGGGGGGCAACGCCGTTTGATCAGCTGGTCTGTCGTATCAGCTTCAAATCGATGCGTTATGACGGGCTGTACACCATGCCGGGGACCGATGTTTCCCTCAGCTTCCCGGGCTCTTTGGGAGGAATGAACTGGGGCAGCCTGTCTACCGATCCGAACAACCACTATATCTTCGTCAATGATATGCGTCTGGGTCTGTGGGTGCAGTTGATTAAGCAGGACCCACAAAGCGCGGTGGCTAACACCGGTGGTGAAGCGGTGAACGCCGGGATGGGGGCGGTCCCGATGAAAGGAACACCGTACTCGGTCAACAAAAACCGTTTCATGTCGCCGCTGGGGATCCCATGTCAGAAACCGCCGTTTGGTACGCTGTCCGCGATTGACCTGAAAACACAGAAAATCGTCTGGCAGGTGCCGGTCGGTACCGTCCAGGATACCGGTCCGTTTGGCATAAAAATGCGTGCTCAGATGCCGATCGGTATGCCGACGCTGGGTGGAACCCTGGCAACTCAGGGCGGCCTGGTGTTCATTGCCGGAACCCAGGACTATTACCTGCGCGCCTTCGATTCATCTACGGGTGAAGAAGTCTGGAAAGCCCGTCTTCCGGTAGGAAGCCAGGGGGGACCCATCAGCTATGTTTCGCCGAAGACCGGCAAACAATACATTTTGATTTCCGCCGGTGGAGCCCGCCAGTCGCCGGATCGCGGTGACTACGTGATTGCCTATGCGCTCGATAAGTAACAGATAATTGGATCAGCGATAACGATCAGAGGCCCCCGCCGGACAGCGGGGGCTTTTCATATTAATGCATGGATGGTGAGGCATTGCGTTAGGCGACGATGTTGAGGCAGGAGAGGGGATCTGACCCTGTACAGGACATGTCAGTGAGAGAACAGCCAAATTTTTCGCGTGATGGAAAAGGGCGACATTTTAATGTTGTGTACCAAAATGCGCCCTTTAATCTGATGGCCTGGTGTCTTTTTATGGCTAACCAGAAAAATAGCAGGGAATATTTATCAAAACACTTTCTTATAAGGCTTAACAGAGACCTGGCGGTAGACGCCAGCCGCAATATACGGATCATCATTGGCCCAGGACTGCGCCGCTTCCAGCGACTCAAACTCGGCAATCACCGTTGAGCCGCTGAACCCTGCTGCGCCCGGTTCGTTGCTGTCAACGGCCGGCATTGGCCCGGCGGTAAGCAGCCGGCCTTCATCGTGTAAGAGTTGCAGACGCGCGAGATGCGCAGGGCGAACCGAGAGCCGCTTTTCCAGAGAATCGGCGATATCTTCAGCGTAGATAACGTAAAGCACGGCAAAGCTCCTTATCAATAATCAGGCGAATTACGTTAAGTTAAACCGCCCTGGACTGCAATGCAAAGATGCATACCGGTGTCGAATGCGCTGCCGACGCGGCTTTTTTCTGCAAATGGTGGCAAAAATTGACTCAGGTTAAGATGCCTTATTGAATATGATTGCTATTTGCATTTAAAATCGGAGCATCATTTTTCAACAGAAACGACTATGAGCGCAATGACTCTTGATTTACCTCGCCGCTTCCCGTGGCCAACGCTGCTGTCCGTGGCTATCCACGGTGCCGTTGTGGCGGGGCTGCTTTATACCTCGGTACATCAGGTTATTGAACAGCCTTCTCCGACGCAGCCGATTGAGATTACGATGGTCGCGCCGGCCGATCTTGAACCGCCCCCGGCGGCACAGCCAGTCGTGGAGCCCGTTGTCGAACCTGATCCTGAGCCGGAACCCGAGGTGGTGCCTGAACCGCCGAAAGAAGCGCCGGTGGTGATCCATAAACCGGAACCGAAGCCGAAGCCTAAACCCAAACCCAAACCGAAACCCAAGCCGGAGAAAAAGGTTGAGCAGCCGAAGCGGGACGTGAAGCCGGCAGCAGAGCCGCGTCCGGCCTCGCCGTTTGAAAACAACAACACGACGCCAGCGCGCACCGCGCCAAGCACCTCGACCGCGGCCGCCAAACCCACCGTTACTGCCCCGAGCGGCCCGCGGGCGATCAGCCGTGTCCAGCCGACCTATCCGGCCCGCGCCCAGGCGCTGCGCATCGAAGGGACGGTACGGGTGAAGTTTGACGTGACGCCAGATGGCCGAATCGACAACCTACAGATCCTCTCTGCCCAGCCGGCCAATATGTTTGAGCGCGAAGTGAAAAGCGCGATGCGCAGATGGCGTTACGAGCAGGCAAGACCGGGAACCGGCGTGACGATGACTATCAAATTCCGTCTGAGTGGGGTCGAGATCAACTGATAATGCGTTGCGGCGGACCAGGGGTCCGCCGTGAGTCTTGTCTAACGCGTTTTTTCCGTCAATACATCGTCCAGCGCCTGCTGGACCGTCACCAGGTGCTGGCCACCAAACAAAATCGCCCGGTTCAGCAGGGTGTACAGCTGATAGATGGGCTGACGATCGAGAAAACCTGCTGGCAGCGGTGAAACGGACTGGTAGCCGTCATAGATCTGCGGCGGTTGTTCCGGGTGCATCGGCAGCATGGCTAAATCGCACTCGCGATCGCCCCAGTAGCAGGCCGGATCGAAGATATAGGGGCCATCTGGTCCTAAGGCGCAGTTACCGGACCACAGGTCACCATGGAGCAGTGAAGGTTGCGGCTGATGGTTGGCCAGCCGCTGCTGAACCACATCGACTAAGGTATCGATATCGCCAAAGTGCAGCCCTTTCTCCGCCGCCAGCTCCAGTTGCCAGCCGATACGCTGCTCGGCAAAGAACACCGACCAGCGACGCTGCCAGGCGTTGGGCTGCGGCGTGGTGGAAAGATCGTTGTCGAAATCCAGACCAAACTGCGGCTGATCGCTCCACTGGTGCAGATGCGCTAACTGCTGGCCGAGCAGGAAGGCATTATGCGCATCCAGCGGACGGGGAGGGAGGTATTCCATGACCACAAAACTGTAGTCACGGTCGCTGCCGACCGCATAGACCTGCGGCACGCGAACGGTTTTGCTTCGCGACAGCAGTTCCAGCTGATCGGCCTCGGCGGTGAAGATGGGCAGAAGCTCACGTTCGTCGCATTTCACGAAGTAATCTTTCCCGCCGAAGCGTAAATGCCAGGCCGAATGGATTTCCCCACCGGGCAGCTCGGTTTTCAGTTCGATTTCAGCGTTTTCGGAATGCCAATCGCGTAAAAGTGTACTGATTGCTTGCCACATGCTGTCTCTCCCCATGTTTTCCACCATATCATAAGGTTAGCGCACTGCTACCGGGTAAACCTGGAACTGACGCACAACTGACGCTTTCCGTTGCGTTAAACGCACTTATTGAGCTTTTAACCACTCGGCGAATGTGCTGACCGTAATCTCTGCCGGGCGGCCCAGAGCCGATTCCGCCAGCCCTGCGCTGAGGGCCTTAACTTCATCAGCATCCTGGGCGCTGAGCAGGCCAAAAGTGTTGGTCCCCAGCTCATGGGGATTGCCGTCTTCATCATTGAGCGTCAGTACGAACCCGGCGCGGGTAAAGTGGTTGCTGACCTCGTTGATCTCCGTCAGCGCCTGTTCGTGAAAGGTGACGCTGACGACCCAGGCGGTTATCTCATTGCTCATCTCTACACCCCATTGTTATCCATAGCCTTTCCAGCATAGACCATCCAGCCAATATCGTGGCTCCCTCCGCCAGCGCGGAGGGGCAGGGAAGATCAGCGACCGCAGAGATAATCGTAGATTTTTTGCGTATTGGCCTGCGAGCAGAGACGGGTGCCCTGATTGATTGTCGCGGCGCTACCGGCAGCGACGCCAAAGCGAACCATATCTTCCAGCCCGGCGTTTTCCGCCAGACGCAGGGTAATGGCGCCCACCATGCTGTCGCCGGCGCCGACGGTGCTCTGGCTTTTCATCGGCGGCGGCACCACCTGAACGCTGCCGCTGGCGTCAACGCCTAACGCCCCCTGCGGCCCGAGCGAAACCACCACCCGGCGTACTTTACCGGACTGGATCAACGACTGGGCGGCAAGGCGTACGTCATCGGGTTGGCTCAGATCGCGCTGTACGAGGGCGCTGAGCTCTTTCTGGTTCGGCTTCACCAGCTCAATATTGCCTACGTCCAGCGCCGCAGCCAGCGCGTCGCCGGAGCTGTCGATAATGCAGCGCAGTCCCTGCTGTTGCGCATTTTTCACCAGTTGCATCAGGTTTTCGACGCTGATACCTGGCGGCAGGCTGCCGCTTACCACCAGCAGTGAGCCGGGTTCGATAGTCAGGACTTTCTCTTCCAGCCGACGGAACTCATCATCCGTCAACGCTGCGCCGGGCATGACAAAGCGATATTGTTCGCCGCTGGCGGCCACGTGAACGTGCAGGTTTTGCCGCGTCCAGTCTCGGGTTTCGACGGTCTCGACCGGCACCTGCTCATCGGCCAGCAGGGCTGCTAAGTGCTCGCCGGTGGCGCCGCCAACCGGGAAAATGGCGGTGGCTTTGCCGCCAAGAAAGGTCACGGCACGGGCAACGTTGATCCCGCCGCCGCCGGGCTCAAATACCGGCGCGCTGCAGCGGAGTTTACCTTCGGGATAAATCTGCGGGGTCTGCGTGGCGCTATCCAGCGAGGGGGCCAGCGTTAACGTATAAATTTTGGTCATTCCTTCTCCTCCTTAATACGGCGACTGTACTTTATTTAAGCATGGCACGATGACTCCGGGAGGGAAAGTGATGTTCCTGCGAGATTTGCAAAGAAGCCTGTATTTTCATTATGAAATAAAGATTGTTTCCGGAGCTGTCTTATTCAAAAAACGAAAGAGTAAGTGATTGCTATGTTATTCGTGCTTTTTTATAATTTGCTACCTTTCTTAGGACCTGCACACCGCGATCCTCGCGAAAGTTTCCGGGACCCTCAGGTCTCTTTTATGTTGTACGGACGCTAAATTCAATGAGCGGGTAAGTTGTGCCTGTTCATCATTTGTACTGTCCTAAAAAATGTATTTTAGAGAGTTATAATGAAGCTTTTAAAGACAGTACCCGCAGCGGTTATGCTGGCGGGGGGGCTTTTTGCGTCTGTTGGCGCAATGGCCGATGATTCTGTATTTACCGTCATGGATGACCCTTCCGCTGCTAAAAAACCTTTCGAAGGTGTGGTTAACGCAGGCTACCTGGCGCAGTCCGGCAACACCAAAAACTCCTCGATGACGGCAGATTCCACCTTGACCTGGTATGGTAATACCACTGCCTGGTCGCTGTGGGGGAACGCCAGCAACACTTCTTCCAACGATGAGCGATCCTCAGAAAAATATGCTTTCGGTGGGCGTAGTCGCTATAACCTGACCGATATGAACTATATTTTTGGTCAGGGGAGCTGGCTGACCGACCGCTATAATGGCTATCAGCAGCGTGATGTCCTGACGGCGGGTTATGGTCGTCAGATCCTCAACGGTCCGGTACACAGCTTACGGTTTGAATTCGGTCCTGGCGTTCGCTATGACGAGTTTACCGATGGAGATACCGACACTCAGCCGCTGGGTTACGCCTCCGGCACCTGGGCCTGGCAGATGACCGATAACGCCAAATTTACGCAAGGGGTCTCGGTGTTTGGCGCTGAGGACACCACCGTCAACTCTGAGAGCGCGTTAAACGTGGCGATTAACGCCCATTTCGCGCTGAAGGTCGCCTACAACGTGACCTGGAACTCGGCACCGCCTTCCTCTGCGCCGGAGCATACCGATCGCCGGACGTCGCTGTCCCTTGGGTATAAAATGTAATATTTTCAGGCCGGGTTTCCCCGGCCTGTTCGTTTTAAATTTAGCAATGAGTGCCATTATTTTTTCTGGCCTTTCGTTTTAGTTTTTATAAAAAGAAATAGCCCTCCATCTTTTCTCCATTATTCCCGGTTTGTTGACAAATATTCATTCTATTTGACACGAAAAGCTAAATATTCGACGGACAAATATGTGATCTGGATCTATAATGATATGCACTGACCGAGCGGAGAAATCGCGCGGTCTGTCTTCCGTAATAAGAGAATGAATATCATGAAAAACACTTCATTTACCATCGCAGCCCTGGCGCTGTGCGTGCTTTCTTTTGGCGCATCCGCTGCCACGCCCGTTCCGCCATCAGGCAACCAGGACCATACTCAGGTTGGCATCGCCAAAGCGACTGACGTTGAGGCTGGCTCGAATATCGCCCCCGGTTCCCGGACCACCGGACAATCCATGAGCGATGCCTTTAATGTGCATACGCTGGTGGCCGGCGAGTGGTCATAATATACCAGACCTTTATTTCGCCGTACGTCAATTAAGCCGGGTGAAGCGGTACCGGTTTAACGCGCTGCGTTAAAGATTAAGTATGCAATATCATTGCGTCTCTTCTATCACGTCCGAATAATATTATCCGGCTTTGCCGGGGATTATTCTTGCCTGCAGTAGCAGGATATTCGTCTTTTTATCTCAATCTCTCTTGTTTTCTCCACATTCCGCCATCATTTATACGCTTGCGGCTTTAATCACGTACCAATGATGTGTAAACTACTCCCTGGTGTTATCAGCAGGCGGTGGCAGGCGGGAACGGTCTATCCGGTCGTCCTCCTATTTTCGCAGAGTGAAGCGGGAACTGCGCCTTAACCTGATGATAATTATGATTATATAGTTTTGTATGTGCTCTTTCGTGTGGGGCACCACTGCAAATAAGGACATAAAATGCCTGTAATTACGCTTCCTGATGGCAGTCAACGCCATTTTGACCACGCTGTTAGCCCCATGGATGTTGCGCTGGATATCGGTCCAGGCCTGGCGAAAGCCACCATTGCCGGGCGGGTAAACGGTGAACTGGTAGACGCCTGCGACCCGATCGAAACCGATTCCACTCTCTCTATTATCACTGCGAAAGATGAAGAAGGGCTGGAGATCATTCGTCACTCCTGTGCGCACCTGTTAGGCCATGCCATTAAACAGCTGTGGCCCAACACCAAAATGGCTATCGGTCCGGTTGTTGATAATGGCTTCTACTATGACGTAGACCTCGACCACACCCTGACTCAGGAAGATATCGACGCGCTCGAAAAACGTATGCATGAGCTCGCCGAGAAAAACTACGATGTCATCAAGAAGAAAGTCAGCTGGCACGAAGCGCGTGAAACCTTCGTGAAGCGCGGCGAAACCTATAAAGTTTCTATTCTTGACGAAAACATTGCTCATGATGATAAGCCGGGTCTGTATCATCATGAAGAATATATCGATATGTGCCGCGGCCCGCACGTACCGAATATGCGCTTCTGTCATCACTTCAAGCTGATGAAAACCGCCGGTGCCTACTGGCGCGGCGACAGCAACAATAAAATGTTGCAGCGTATCTACGGTACCGCGTGGGCAGATAAAAAAGCGCTGAATGCCTATCTGCAGCGTCTTGAAGAAGCCGCCAAGCGTGACCACCGTAAAATTGGCAAGCAGCTTGACCTGTATCATATGCAGGAAGAGGCGCCGGGGATGGTGTTCTGGCACAACGACGGCTGGACTATCTTCCGTGAACTGGAAACCTTTGTTCGTTCTAAACTGAAAGAGTACCAGTATCAGGAAGTCAAAGGTCCGTTCATGATGGACCGTGTCCTGTGGGAAAAAACCGGCCACTGGGACAACTATAAAGATGCGATGTTCACCACCTCTTCTGAGAACCGTGAATACTGCATCAAGCCGATGAACTGCCCGGGCCACGTGCAGATCTTCAACCAGGGATTGAAATCCTACCGCGATCTGCCGCTGCGTATGGCGGAATTCGGTAGCTGCCACCGTAACGAACCGTCTGGCGCGCTGCACGGTCTGATGCGCGTTCGCGGCTTTACCCAGGATGATGCGCATATCTTCTGTACTGAAGATCAGGTTCGCGATGAAGTGAACGCCTGTATTCGTATGGTCTACGATATGTACAGCACCTTTGGCTTCGAGAAGATCGTCGTCAAACTGTCAACTCGCCCGGAAAAACGTATCGGTAGCGATGAGACCTGGGATCGCGCGGAAGCGGATCTGGCGGTGGCGCTGGAAGAAAATAACATCCCATTTGAGTATCAACTGGGCGAAGGGGCGTTCTACGGCCCGAAAATTGAATTTACCCTGTATGACTGCCTCGATCGCGCATGGCAGTGCGGAACGGTACAGCTGGACTTCTCTCTGCCGCAGCGTTTAAGCGCCTCCTATGTGGGCGAAAACAACGAGCGTCAGGTACCGGTCATGATTCACCGTGCGATTCTCGGTTCCCTGGAGCGCTTCATTGGCATCCTGACCGAAGAGTTCGCTGGCTTCTTCCCAACCTGGATTGCACCAGTGCAGGTAGTGGTCATGAATATTACCGATTCTCAGGCTGAATACGTTAACGAATTGACGCGTAAACTACAAAATGCGGGCATTCGTGTAAAAGCAGACTTGAGAAATGAGAAGATTGGCTTTAAAATCCGCGAGCACACTTTACGTCGTGTCCCGTATATGTTGGTCTGTGGCGACAAAGAAGTCGAAGCCGGCAAAGTGGCCGTGCGCACCCGTCGCGGGAAAGACCTCGGCAGCATGGACGTAAGTGAAGTGATTGAGAAGCTGCAACAAGAGATTCGCAGCCGCAGTCTTCAACAACTGGAGGAATAAGGTATTAAAGGCGGAAAACGAGTTCAAACGGCACGTCCGAATCGTATCAATGGCGAGATTCGCGCCCTGGAAGTTCGCTTGACAGGTCTGGAAGGCGAAGCTTTGGGTATTGTGAGTCTGAGAGAAGCTCTCGAAAAGGCTGAAGAGGCCGGAGTAGATTTAGTTGAAATCAGCCCTAACGCCGAACCGCCAGTTTGTCGTATCATGGACTACGGCAAGTTCCTTTATGAAAAGAGTAAGTCTTCTAAGGAACAGAAGAAAAAGCAAAAAGTTATCCAGGTTAAGGAAATTAAATTCCGTCCTGGGACCGATGATGGTGATTACCAGGTAAAACTCCGCAGCCTGGTTCGCTTTCTCGAAGATGGCGATAAGGCTAAGATCACACTGCGTTTCCGCGGTCGTGAGATGGCCCACCAGCAGATCGGTATGGAAGTGCTTACGCGCGTCCGTGACGATCTGAGTGAACTGGCAGTAGTCGAATCCTTCCCTACGAAGATCGAAGGCCGCCAGATGATCATGGTGCTCGCTCCTAAGAAGAAACAGTAAGGCCTTCAAGTAGCGATGTCAGTGGAGCCTTAGGGCTTCACTGATGTTGTTCGCCTATGTTTCGTTTATTAACAATGCGAAGTGGAAGTTATTAAGATGCCAAAAATTAAGACCGTACGCGGTGCTGCTAAGCGCTTCAAAAAAACCGGTAAAGGTGGTTTTAAGCACAAGCACGCTAACCTGCGTCACATTCTGACTAAAAAAGCTACCAAGCGTAAACGTCACCTGCGTCCGAAAGCCATGGTTTCCAAAGGCGATCTGGGCCTGGTTATCGCGTGCCTGCCGTACGCATAAGTCGTTAACGTTTAACTTTTTTAACTTAGAATAGATACAGGAGAGCACACATGGCTCGCGTAAAACGTGGTGTAATTGCACGTGCACGTCACAAGAAAATTTTGAAACAAGCTAAAGGCTACTACGGTGCGCGTTCTCGCGTATACCGCGTTGCCTTCCAGGCTGTTATCAAAGCTGGTCAGTACGCTTACCGTGACCGTCGTCAACGTAAACGTCAGTTCCGTCAACTGTGGATTGCACGTATCAACGCAGCAGCACGTCAGAACGGTATTTCTTACAGCAAATTCATCAATGGCCTGAAAAAAGCCTCTGTTGAAATCGACCGTAAGATCCTGGCTGACATCGCCGTATTCGACAAAGTAGCGTTCACCGCTCTGGTCGAAAAAGCGAAAGCAGCTCTGGCATAAGCCAGTTGAAAGAGGGAGCTTGTCTCCCTCTTTTCGTTTCAACACCATCAATACATTGACTTTTATCGGCGCAGGCTTTTCAATACAGGTCTGACGTTTCTTACCAGACAAGGTAATGCAAGCATGAATGCTGCTATTTTCCGCTTCTTTTTTTACTTTAGCACCTGAACTCAGGAGGCTAGCGCGTGAAAGAAGAAACGGAAAACAGCGCCAGAAAGCCTCCCCTGTGGAGGCTTTTTTCGTATATGGATTCGGGATATTTATTTCACTATAACCGGTGTCTGCACCGACATAATGAGGAAAACCATGTCACATCTCGCAGAGCTGGTTGCCAGTGCCAAGGCAGCCATTAACGAGGCATCAGATGTTGCTGCGCTGGACAACGTCCGCGTGGAATACCTGGGTAAAAAAGGGCATCTGACCCTGCAAATGACCACCCTGCGTGAGTTACCGCCGGAAGAGCGTCCGGCAGCCGGCGCGGTCATCAACGAAGCGAAAGAGCAGGTGCAGCAGGCGCTGAACGCGCGCAAAGCTGATCTGGAAGGCGCAGCGCTGAATGCGCGTCTGGCCGCAGAGACCATTGACGTCTCGCTGCCGGGACGCCGCATTGAAAATGGCGGCCTGCATCCGGTCACTCGCACCATCGACCGTATTGAAAGTTTCTTCGGTGAGCTCGGCTTTACCGTGGCGACTGGCCCGGAAATCGAAGATGATTACCACAACTTCGATGCGCTGAATATTCCGGGTCATCATCCGGCGCGCGCTGACCACGACACTTTCTGGTTCGATGCCACTCGCCTGCTGCGTACGCAGACCTCCGGCGTGCAGATCCGCACCATGGAAAACCAGCAGCCGCCCATCCGCATTATCGCGCCGGGCCGCGTCTATCGTAACGACTACGACCAGACCCATACCCCGATGTTCCACCAGATGGAAGGTCTGATTGTTGATAAAAACATCAGCTTCACCAACCTGAAAGGGACGCTGCACGACTTCCTGAACAACTTCTTTGAAGAAGACCTGCAGGTGCGCTTCCGTCCGTCCTACTTCCCGTTCACCGAGCCGTCCGCAGAAGTTGACGTGATGGGTAAAAACGGCAAATGGCTGGAAGTGCTGGGCTGCGGGATGGTACACCCGAACGTGCTGCGTAACGTCGGTATCGATCCGGAAGTTTACTCCGGCTTCGCCTTCGGTATGGGGATGGAGCGTCTGACCATGCTGCGTTATGGCGTGACCGATCTGCGCGCGTTCTTCGAAAACGATCTGCGTTTCCTCAAACAGTTTAAATAAGGGCAGGACAGAACAATGAAATTCAGTGAACTGTGGTTACGCGAGTGGGTTAACCCGGCGATCGACAGCGAAGCGCTTTCCGATCAGATCACCATGGCGGGCCTCGAGGTCGACGGCGTTGAGCCGGTTGCCGGCAGCTTCAACGGCGTAGTGGTCGGTGAAGTGGTGGAGTGCGGCCAGCATCCAAATGCTGACAAACTGCGCGTCACCAAAGTCAACGTGGGCGGTGAACGCCTGCTGGACATCGTCTGCGGCGCGCCAAACTGCCGTCAGGGGCTGAAAGTCGCCGTGGCGACCATCGGCGCCGTGCTGCCGGGCGATTTTAAAATTAAAGCGGCGAAGCTGCGCGGCGAACCGTCAGAAGGGATGCTGTGCTCTTTCTCCGAGCTGGGTATTTCCGACGACCATAGCGGTATCATCGAACTGCCGGCGGATGCGCCGATCGGCACTGATATTCGTGAATACCTCAAGCTTGACGATAACACTATCGAAATCAGCGTCACGCCAAACCGTGCCGACTGCCTGGGTATCATCGGCGTGGCGCGCGATGTCGCTGTGCTGAACAAAGCGCCGCTGAACGCGCCGGAAATTACGCCGGTTGCCGCGACCATTGACGACGTGCTGCCGATTCAGGTTGACGCGCCGCAGGCGTGCCCGCGCTATCTGGGCCGCGTGGTGAAAGGCATCAACGTCAAAGCGCCGACCCCGCTGTGGATGAAAGAGAAGCTGCGCCGCTGCGGGATCCGCTCCATCGACGCGGTGGTTGACGTGACTAACTATGTCCTGCTTGAGCTGGGCCAGCCGATGCACGCCTTTGACCGCGACCGTATCGAAGGCGGGATCGTGGTGCGCATGGCGAAAGAGGGTGAAACCCTGGTGCTGCTCGATGGCTCTGAAGCGAAGCTCGACAGTGACACCCTGGTTATTGCTGACCATAACAAAGCGCTGGCGATGGGCGGGATCTTCGGCGGGGAACACTCCGGCGTTAACGACGAAACCCAGAACGTGCTGCTGGAATGCGCGTTCTTCAGCCCGCTGTCCATTACCGGCCGCGCGCGCCGTCATGGCCTGCACACCGATGCCTCTCATCGCTATGAGCGCGGCGTCGATCCGGCGCTGCAGTATAAAGCGCTGGAGCGTGCCACGCGTCTGCTGATCGACCTCTGCGGCGGTGAAGCTGGCCCGGTGATCGACGTGACAAACGAAGAGACCTTGCCAAAACGCGCCACCATTACCCTGCGTCGTAGCAAACTGGATCGCCTGATTGGCCACCATATCGATGACGCGCAGGTCACCGACATTCTGCAGCGCCTCGGCTGCGAAGTGACGGTGGGTCAGGACGAATGGCAGGCAGTCGCCCCGAGCTGGCGTTTCGACATGGAGATCGAAGAAGATCTGGTCGAAGAAGTGGCTCGCGTTTATGGCTACAACAACATTCCTGATGCGCCAGTACAGGCGGGTCTGATCATGGGTACCCATCGTGAAGCCGACCTGTCGCTGAAGCGCGTAAAAACGCTGCTGAACGACAAAGGCTATCAGGAAGTGATCACCTACAGCTTTGTTGACCCGAAAATCCAGCAGCTGATCCACGCCGGGGAAGAGGCGCTGATCCTGCCAAGCCCGATCTCCAGCGAAATGTCGGCGATGCGTCTGTCGCTGTGGACCGGCCTGCTGGGTACCGTGGTCTACAACCAGAACCGTCAGCAGAGCCGCGTGCGCATCTTTGAGAGTGGCCTGCGCTTCGTGCCGGATACTCAGGCGCCGCTGGGCATTCGTCAGGATGTGATGCTGGCCGGGGCGATCTGCGGTAACCGCTACGAAGAGCACTGGACGCTGGCGAAAGAGACGGTCGATTTCTATGATCTGAAGGGCGATCTGGAATCCGTACTGGATTTAACCGGTAAATTGGCCGACATCGAGTTCCGTGGCGAAGCGATCGCCGCGCTGCATCCAGGCCAATCCGCAGCGATTTATCTTAAAGGTGAACGCATTGGTTTCATTGGGGTTGTTCATCCGGAACTGGAACGTAAACTGGATCTGAACGGTCGCACTCTGGTGTTCGAACTGGAGTGGGACAAGCTCGCAGACCGCGTGGTGCCTCAGGCGCGCGATATTTCCCGCTTCCCGGCGAACCGTCGCGACATCGCGGTACTGGTCGCGGAAAACGTGGCTGCTGCCGATGTTTTAGCCGAATGTAAGAAAGTTGGCGTAAATCAGGTAGTTGGCGTAAACTTATTTGACGTGTACCGTGGTAAAGGTGTGGCGGAAGGGTATAAGAGCCTTGCGATTAGCCTGATCCTGCAGGATACCAGCCGTACACTCGAAGAAGAGGAGATTGCCGCTACCGTTGCCAGATGTGTAGAGGCATTAAAAGAGCGATTCCAGGCATCATTGAGGGATTGAACCTATGGCGCTTACAAAAGCTGAAATGTCAGAATATCTGTTTGATAAGCTTGGGCTTAGCAAGCGGGATGCCAAAGAACTGGTCGAGTTGTTTTTCGAAGAGATCCGTCGTGCTCTGGAAAACGGAGAACAGGTCAAACTCTCCGGGTTCGGCAACTTCGATTTGCGGGATAAAAACCAACGCCCGGGACGTAACCCGAAGACGGGGGAGGATATTCCCATTACAGCCCGGCGCGTGGTGACCTTCAGACCCGGTCAGAAACTGAAAAGCCGTGTCGAAAACGCGTCGCCGAAAGACAAATAATCTGAACTAATTAAAAAGGCCGCATTGCGGCCTTTTTCTTTTCTATACGTCCTTACGCTTTGACGGCGGTGAGCATGATCTCCACCAGGATATCCGGTCGCGCCATCTCCGCCTGTACTGCTGCTCGCGCCGGGCTCTGGCCTTCCGGCATCCACTGTACCCACACGTCATTGAATGCGACAAAATCACGTTCGATATCTTTCAGCCAGATCTGCGCGGAGAGAATTTGGCGCTTATCGCTCCCGGCAGCCGCCAACAGGGCATCGATCTTCTCCAGCACTTCACGGGTTTGTAAAACGATATCGTCTTCGCTGCTTTTTGGCGTCTGCCCGGAGAGGAACAACAGATTGCCATACGCAACGCTGGCGGAAAGGCGAGGTTGTGGATTATTGCGAATAATGGTCATGCGGTTTGTTTCCATGTGAGACCTTCTAAAGAAATAGTGGGTGCCTGATTGTCGATTAACGCGCCCAGCACCACCGCGCTGCCGGCGGCGAGGGTAAAGCCGAGACTACCCTGGCCGAGGTTCATCCACAGATTGGGGTATCCGGCGCGACCCAGCATCGGCGGGCCTGCTGGTGTTGACGGGCGCATGCCGGTCCAGGCTTCGGCCTTGTCCAGCCCTTCGAGTTCGGGAAAGCTGCGGGCGACGATGTTTTTCAGCGCCTGAATGCGGCTCTCGCGCAGTTGGTCGCCGTCGTAGCCGATGTCCACCATCGCCGCGATGCGCAGTTGTTGGCCAAGGCGGGCATAAACGATTTTGTGCCCGTAGTCGGTGACGCTGATGTCAGGGGCAATACCTGCTTTTTCAGGATAGGGCAGGGTCAGGCTGTACCCCTTCAGGGCGCACAGCGGCACGCGAACTCCCAGATGCCCAAGCAGAGGACCACTGCCGTTACCGGCGGCAACGACATAATCATCGCCGGTGATGGTTCCCCGGTTGGTCTCCAGGGCGATGATGCGTCCGCCGCGCTTATTGAGCCGCTGCACCTCACAGTGCGTCAGCAGGCTAAAGTCGTTGCTGGCATTGAGCTTGTCGAGCAGGGCAAGGCAGAACTGATGGCAATCTGCCGTTTCATCGCCCGGCGAATAAATCCCGCCCTGCAGCGAAGGGCTGATATGTCTGAGTGCCGGCTCCAGTTGCAGACAGGCGTCAGCATTCAGCGCTTGTTGATACTGAGGATCTATCCCTTTTGCCGCTTTATTAAAATCATATTCGCGGCGATGGATAATTAATTTACCGCTGCGCCGCCAGTGAAAATCGGCAAGATTATCCTCATCCAGCCACGACTGCATGACCTGACGGCTGAGCAACGACAGGCGCAAAATATGATCGCCGTTCATTTTATTGGTCTGGCTATTACAGGCACGCAGGAACTGCAGCAGCCAGCGCCACTGCTGGAAAGACATCTTAAGACGCATATTCAGCGGCGAATCGGCTTTGCCCATCCATTTAATCCCTTGCAGGGGAACGCCGCTATCGGCAAGGGGGGCAACGTAGCGATAACTTAATTGTCCGCCGTTAGCAAAACTGGTGGCACTGCCCGGTTCAGCATTGCGCTCCAGTAATTGCACCTGATGGCCGCGCTTAATCAGTTCCCAGGCCGTGGCCAGACCGACCACGCCGCCGCCGATAATGACAATGCGTTTGTTCATAACCCGATATATCCACCGCTAATCAATTTATCGGGTTATGTCAAAGCATTTACCCCAGCGGCGCAATTGACTTTTTATGGTCAGGGTATAACCGCAGGTTAATCTCCTTGAGTTGCTGGCGCAGACGCTGGCAGAGAAAATCGACGAACTTTTGCGCCATTGGACTCAGCGAAACATCGGCCCGGCGCAGCAGGCAGAGGTTGATGGCAATCGGCGGCGTAATGGGGTGGATCATCTCTGGAGCCAGGTTGTGCTGGGCGGAAAAGATATCTGTGATGCTGCAGCCCATGCCGCGCTTCACGAACTCGGTAGCCATATAGTAGGTCTGAACGTTAAGCCGGGTGGTGGAAAAGTCGCGACGGGTGGCGATGGCGGCAGAGAGCGAGTGCGGCCCTGGCGAGATCCAGCGCTGCTGGTCGATCTGGCCGATGTCCACCGCCCCCTGACGATAATGACGGTCGATGTACACCAGCGGTACTTCGGCAATCAGGGTGGTCAGGATCTCTCCCTGCTGCACCGGCTGTAGCGTCAGCGCCAAATCTATCTCGCGCAAATCCAGTTTTCTGACCAGCGTCTCGGTGTGCTCGGTGGTGAGCGTCATCACCAGGTTGCTGTTTTGCTGATAAAAGTCGGTCACCAGCTCTGGCACCAGGCTTAATCCCAGACTCGGCAGGCAGCCTAAGGTGATTTTGGCGCGCGGATCGCGGGCCAGATTGTCGGCCAACAGGCGCAGGTTATCGAGGTCCTGATAAATGCTCTGCGCTTTTTCGAAAAGTGTGATCGCCTCGCTGGTCGGCAGCAGCTTGCCGCGCACCCGCTGAAAGAGGGTAAAACCCAGTTTCATCTCGGCGCTTTTTAGCGCTTTGCTGGCCGCTGGCTGAGAGATATTCAGCGCTTCCGCCGCCCGTGACAGCGAGCCGCAGGTCATTACGGCGTGAAAGATTTCCAGATGACGCAGTTTCATGAACAGTTAACTCAGGGTTATAGCCTACCGATAAAAAGTCATTATCCACTAACACAAAGTTAACATAAATTTAATCTCCAATCAGCGCTCCGGTTACATATTGTGCTGTAGACCCCGCCTGATGGCGGAATATTACGCTCTCAGAATCTATTCCTTTGTACCCAAACGCACCCTCAGGCTCGCGGCCAATAATGAAAAAGAGGGGGGATGTTTTCTGAGCAGGTCCCAATACACCTCCTGACCCTTACGGTCGGATTGATTGGCATTAAGGAGTGTTATGAGTGACTCAACGCTCACAGGCAATGCGCCTGTCAGACGAAATATCACGCGGAAAAACGTTATTACTGGTCTGTTATTGCTGCTGTTCGTGTTGATCGCGCTGTGGTGCCACGGTCGACCGGGCAGTGAGCTTGGCCTGCTGGGATTTACGCCGCTGGTGGCACTAGCGATATTATCGCTGATCGGCGTTGATATTGTGCTGGCGGTGATCTCCTCGATTATTATCGCCATGATAATGACCTCGACCGGCCTGCCGGAAATGGGCACGATGCTGGCGAAATCCACCGGGTCATTTATCGCCACGGTAGGGCTTATCATTATGCTCGGCGCCGGCGTGGGGGAAGTGGCCACCCGCACCGGCGCAGCGGTTGAGCTGGTGAAATTCGTGGTTCATCGTATTGGGCTGTCGAGCCAGACGCGGGTTAAGTTCGGCATTGTGGTGTCATCGATTTTAATTTGTGGTTCGCTGGGCACCATGGCCGGTGGTAACGCCATTATCGTGGCCGTGATCATTCCGGTGGCGGCAGCGGTACGCTTAACGCCGCCGACGGTCGCCGCGCTGATGATGACCGCCGGCTCCGTTGGGCTCTTTACCGGGCCCTTCACCCCCAGCACCGTGACAATCCTCAGCCTCGGCGGGTTGAGCTATCCGGATTATCTGCTGTACGTCGGTCTGCCGATGAGTGCGGTGACGCTGCTGGCCGGCTGGATAATGGCGGGGCGGATCCAGAAGATGACTGAAGGCAAACTGCGCTATGACGTCGATCTTTCGGAGAAGCCAAAAGAGGATCTCAGCGCCGCGCAGCAGCGTCGGCGTAAATTAAGCGCGCTGGCCTTCGCCGCGACGATCATTGTGATGGCGGTGGTTGGCGTGGTGATCAAAGCTGGCTTCAGCTTTGCGATTATCGTGATGCTGCTGGTGGCGCTGATGACCGGGCTGGTAGGCGGCCTGCGACCGACGCAGATCCTGCAGGCGCTGTATCACGGCTGCGGCCGTCTGGTGTGGATGTTTATCCTCTACTGGCTGTATAACCCAATCCTTGAACTGATGGATGGTCTGCATGCCTATCAGGGGCTGCTGGAGTATACCCAACCGCTGCTCGAGGGGATCTCCCCGGCCTGGCTGTGCTTTAGCATCTTTGCGTTCAATATTATCGGCCATGTGCCCGGTGCGGCGGTGGCGCAAATGACGTTTACCCATAAAATCTTTGGCCCGATGCTGATGGCCGCCGGCGTGCCGCCGCAGGGGACCACCGCGGTGCTGCTCGCCTCGTCTCAGGTGGACTGGTTCGGTCCGTTTCCCTCATCGGACATGTTCGGCCAGATGGGGCTGGCGCAGTCCACGCATCTGAAATATATGCTCTATAACGGCTGGGCAATCGTGGTGGCGAATATCATTCTCTTTGCGCTGCTGTTTCAGATCCTGGTGTAACGAATGACCGCAGACGCGGGGGAGGCCTCCTCCGCGTCGACATTCGGGCGCGAGGTTTTCCTTTTCTCACCGCGACACCCACCGTAAAATCAGCCTCTTGTTCCCACTGCGTAATGGAATCTATGCTGACTCTCGCCCATCTTCAACAGCGCCGCAGCCGGCGTTGGCTCTTTGGATTAACGCTGTTGCTCCTGGTTACGCTACTGATCAGCCTGTGCGCGGGCGATCAATGGATCCCGCCTGGGGAATGGCTGAGCGCGAAAGGCCAGTTGTTCATCTGGCAGATCCGCCTGCCGCGAACCCTGGCGGTGGTGCTGGTGGGGGCGGCGCTGGCGCTCTCCGGGGCGATTATGCAGGCGCTGTTTGAAAATCCGCTGGCGGAGCCGGGTCTGCTGGGCGTCTCCAACGGGGCGGGCGTCGGGCTGATTGCCGCCGTCCTGCTGGGCAAAGGAGTCTTGCCCGGCTGGGCGCTCGGGCTGTGCGCGATCCTCGGCGCGCTGCTGATCACCTTTATTTTGCTGCGTTTTGCCCGCCGCCATCTCTCTACCAGCCGTCTGCTGCTGGCGGGGGTGGCGCTGGGGATCATCTGCAGCGCCCTGATGACCTGGGCGGTCTACTTCTCCACCTCTTTTGACCTGCGTCAGCTGATGTACTGGATGATGGGCGGGTTTGGCGGCGTCGACTGGCAGCAGCTGTGGCTGATGATAGCCCTCCTGCCGGTGCTTTGCTGGGTTTGTCTGCAGTCGCAACCCCTGAATTTACTGGCGCTGGGTGAGATCTCCGCTCGTCAGCTTGGGCTGCCGCTGTGGCTATGGCGCAAGCTGCTGGTGGTGGCGACCGGCTGGTTGGTCGGCGTTAGCGTCGCGCTGGCGGGGGCAATTGGCTTTATCGGCCTGGTGATCCCGCACATTCTGCGGCTATGCGGTTTAAGCGATCACCGGGTGTTGCTCCCGGCCTGCATGCTGGCCGGGGCGAGCGCCTTGCTGGGGGCGGATATCATTGCCCGACTGGCGCTTTCCGCCGCAGAGCTGCCGATTGGCGTGGTGACGGCGACGCTGGGCGCGCCGGTCTTTATCTGGTTGCTGCTGCGTTCGCGGGGGCGGGGATAGCGCGGCGCCGTCGGCAGGGACGGCGCCGGTTCAGGCTTACCAGCCTTTGATCGCGTCGCCTTTGTAGACTTCCTTCGCTTTTTCCGCGACTTCGCTGGTCTGGAAGGCGGCTTTCAGCTCCTGAATTTTCTTGCTGTCCTTATTATCCTCGCGGGCGACAATCGCATTCACGTAAGGAGAATCCGGCCCCTCCATAAACAGACCGTCGCGGGCGGCCGACAGGCCCGCCTGGGCGGAGAAGTTGGTGTTAATGATTGACAAGCTAACGTTCGGATCATCAAGGGTACGGGTCAGCTGTGGGGTATCCACTTCAACAATTTTCAGCTGTTTCGGGTTGTCGATGATATCCAGCGTGGTCGGTAAATAGCCGACGCCCGGCTTCAGCTTGAGTAACCCCTGCGCCTGGAGCAGCAGCAGGCTGCGGCCCAGGGTGGTGGTTTCATTAGAAATGGTCACCGTCGCCCCTTCGGGCAGTTCGCTGATGTTTTTGATCCGGTGAGAATAGGCGGCGATAGGGAAGACAAAGGTTTTACCGACCACCGCAAATTTATAGCCGCGCTCTTTCGACTGCGCCTCAAGGTACGGCAGGGTCTGGAAGGCGTTGGCATCCACATCTTTGTTGTTCAGTGCTTCGTTGGGCAGCACATAATCATTGAAGGAGACCACTTCGACGTCGAGATGATATTTATCCTTCGCCACCTGCTCCACCACTTTCCAGATGGCTTCGTCCGGCCCGGTATTGATAGCGACTTTCACTTTATTATCTTCATCCGGAGAGCAGGCGCTCAGCAGGGCGACAGAGGTGGCGATTAACGCCAGGCTAAACAACTTCTTCATCAATAAAACTCTCTTAAATTAACAAGTAACGAAACCATATTACATTACCGGGACACTGTACACGGAAATGGTCGACTGCCCAATTGAGAGGATTTCATGTTGCTGGCGGCCAGCGAAGCGCTGTTACATCATGCGACAACTCGGGGGGATTGGCAGTAGAATGGCGGCCGCTGAATCCGCTACAGTAGATAGGGATCACCTTCACCGGAAACCGGTTTATCCATTGAGGACAGGCTATGCAACATGACATTCTGAATACCGAAGTGACGACCATTGATGGCGAGAAAACCACCCTGGCATCCTTTGCCGGCAAGGTGCTGTTGATCGTCAATGTGGCCTCGAAATGCGGCCTGACGCCGCAGTATGAGCAACTTGAGGATCTGCAAAAGCAGTTTGCCGGGGAGGGCTTTAGCGTGCTGGGGTTCCCCTGCAACCAGTTCCTCGGCCAGGAGCCGGGCAGTGAAGAAGAGATTAAGACCTTCTGCAGCACCACCTACGGCGTCACCTTCCCGCTGTTCAGCAAAATTGACGTCAACGGTGAACATCGCGCGCCGCTGTATCAAAAACTGATTGCCGCCGCGCCGAAAGCGGTGGCCCCGGAAGGCAGCGGTTTTTATGAGCGGATGGCCAGCAAAGGCCGGGCGCCGCTGTATGTGGACGACATTCTGTGGAATTTCGAAAAATTCCTCGTCGATCGCCAGGGCAACGTCATTGAGCGCTTCTCTCCGGATATGACGCCGGACGATCCGCAGCTGGTGGCGGCGATTAAAGGAGCGCTGGCGAAATAATGGCGTTTCTGATGCAGCTACAGGATGTAGAAGCGGCGGGGCGTCTGGCCCCGTTTTCTGCGGCCTTTCGCGCCGGGGAGATCGTCCACCTGGTGGGGCCGAACGGCGCAGGGAAGAGCACGCTGCTGGCCCGCATGGCGGGGCTGTCCGAGGGCCCCGGCACGATTCATTTTAACGAACGGCGGCTTGACGAGTGGCCGGCGGCGGAGCTGGCGCGCCGTCGCGGATATCTATGTCAACACCAGACCCCGCCGTTCGCCATGCCGGTGTGGCACTACCTGACGCTGCATATGCAGCAGCAGGGCGATAGCGGCCGTCTGAGCAATATCGCGGCCAGGCTTGGTCTTGACAATAAGCTGGACCGTCAGGTTAATCAGCTTTCGGGCGGTGAGTGGCAGCGCGTGCGGCTGGCGGCAGTGATCCTGCAGATCGATCCCTTGAGTCATCCCGCGGGTCAACTGCTGCTGCTGGATGAGCCGATGAACAGTCTGGATGTGGCCCAGCAGGCGGCGCTGGATCGGCTGTTACGTGAGCTGAGCGCGGCGGGGATTGCGGTGGTGATGAGCAGCCACGATCTCAACCATACCCTGCGCCATGCCGGACAAAGCTGGCTGCTCTGCCAGGGGGAAGCCATCGCCTGCGGAGAGACCGCCGAGGTGCTGAATGAGGAAAATTTAACCGCTGCCTATGCGATCCCGTTCCAGCGCGTGGAGGTGGCCGGTCATATTATGCTCATCGCGTCACAGTAGCACGCAGTTATCTTGTCACTGTATTGATAAACAAGCTAAATTATTGCGATAAAGAGACTAGGGACAGAGGGATCATCTGAAATGCGCTTCTGGTTCATGTTGGCGGCGGCGTTAATTTTAGCCGGCTGCAGCAGCCATCGGGCACCGCCGCCGAATCCACGGCTGGCTGACTCCATCACGGTGGTGGCGAATCTGAACGAGCAGTTGCGTAGCTGGCGTGGCGCACCGTATCGCTACGGCGGCATGACGCCGCGCGGCGTCGACTGCTCCGGCTTCGTGGTGCGCACGTTTCGCGATAAATTTGCCCTCCAGCTGCCGCGTGAAACCCGCGAGCAGGCGGAAATCGGCACCCGCATCGATAAGCGCGATCTGCTGCCCGGCGATCTGGTGTTCTTCAAAACCGGCTCAGGGGAGAGCGGTTTGCACGTCGGCATCTACGATACCGATAACCAGTTTATCCATGCCTCCACCAGCCAGGGCGTCACCCGTTCCTCGCTGGATAACGTCTACTGGAACAAAAAGTTCTGGCAGGCGCGGCGTATCTGACGTCATTCAGAAGCAAGAGGGAAGCGAGCGCTTCCCTTTTTTATGCCGATAACCCTGCACTCCGCCCGTGTTAATCCGCTGTTTGAGGCACTACACTGAAGGAAGGAGGAACCATGACCCTTTCTTTTACCACCCACTGGCGGGATGAACTGCCGGATTTTTACACTTCCCTGTCACCGACGCCGCTGGATAACGCCCGACTCATCTGGCGTAACGCCCCGCTGGCGCAACAGCTGGGGGTGCCCGACGCCCTGTTCGCGCCTGAAAATGGGGCCGGTGTCTGGGGCGGCGAAGCGCTGCTTCCGGGCATGTCGCCGCTGGCGCAGGTATACAGCGGCCATCAGTTTGGCGCCTGGGCCGGCCAGCTGGGCGACGGACGCGGGATCCTGCTCGGTGAGCAGCAGCTTGCGGATGGTCGCCGTTACGACTGGCATCTGAAAGGCGCCGGCCTGACCCCCTATTCGCGGATGGGGGACGGGCGCGCTGTACTGCGCTCGACGATCCGGGAAAGTCTGGCGTCGGAGGCGATGCACGCCCTGGGGATCCCGACGACGCGCGCCCTGGCGATGGTGACCAGCGATACCCCGATCTACCGCGAGCGCGTGGAGCCTGGCGCGATGCTGATGCGGGTGGCCGAGAGTCATGTCCGCTTCGGCCATTTCGAACATTTTTACTATCGCCGTGAGCCGCAGAAGGTCCAGCAATTGGCCGACTATGTTATTCGCCACCACTGGCCGCAGCTGCAGGATGAGGCAGACAAGTATCTGTTATGGTTCCGTGACGTTGTCACGCGCACCGCGCAGACCATCGCCAGCTGGCAAACCGTGGGCTTTGCCCATGGGGTGATGAATACCGACAACATGTCGATTCTCGGTCTGACCATCGACTACGGCCCGTATGGCTTCCTTGACGATTTTCAACCGGACTTCATCTGCAACCACTCCGATTATCAGGGGCGCTACAGTTTTGAAAACCAGCCGGCGGTGGGGCTGTGGAATCTGCAGCGTCTCGCCCAATCGCTGTCGCCGTTTATCAGCGCTGAAGCGTTAAACGCGGCGCTGGATGAGTATCAGCACGCCTTGCTGACCGCTTATGGCCAGCGGATGCGCGATAAACTCGGCCTGTTCAGCCAGCAGAAAGGGGATAACGACCTGCTGGACGGGCTGTTTGCCCTGATGATCCGTGAGAAGAGCGACTATACCCGAACGTTCCGCCTGCTGAGCCACAGCGAACAGCTCAGCGCCGCCTCGCCGCTGCGCGACGAGTTTATCGATCGGGCGGCTTTCGACATCTGGTTTGCCGGGTATCGTGCGCGCCTGCGTGATGAACAGGTGGATGACGCGCAGCGCCAGCAGCGGATGCAGGGCGTAAATCCGGCGCTGGTGTTACGCAACTGGCTGGCGCAGCGGGCGATAGAGCAGGCCGAGGCGGGCGATATGGGCGAGCTGGAGCGCCTGCATGCCGCGCTGGCAGACCCCTTTACCGATCGCGAGGACGACTACGTCCGCCGCCCACCGGACTGGGGGAAACGTCTGGAAGTCAGCTGCTCGAGCTAACTCGCCTCGCCCCGCGCTCAGCGGGGCGCTTACTTGGTCAGAATTAACTTCCCGGCGTTGGTCTGGCGCAGCAGATAGCGCTGGCCGCCATGTTCGATGACTACCCGTCCTTCGCTACCTAACAGCACCCGACTGCTAATCTGCCTGTCCGTCGCCACGGGATAGGGGGCATTGTCTTTTGGTTTTTCAGCTGTGGCAGTGTTATCCATACGCGTCATAGCTCTCAAAATAAAAATCAAAGCAACAATGATAATCATTATCAATAATGTTGTTTTTGACGGCAAGCGTTATTTATCGTGTTACCGGATTTGGTAGGGGAGTCACCGAAGGAAATTGCCCGCCGCAGGCGCGACGGGCGGAGCGGTTACAGACGGGTAGCGGTGGCGGCGGCCAGCTCGCTCAATAACCTTTCGCTGTCATCCCAGCTCAGGCAGGGGTCGGTGATCGACTGGCCCCAGGTCAGCGGCTGGCCGGGGACCACTTTCTGGGTGCCTTCCTGCAGGAAGCTCTCTGCCATAATCCCGGCGATGGCGGTGGAGCCCGCGCGAATTTGCTGACAGATATCGGCGCACACCTCCAGCTGACGGCGGTGCTGCTTCTGGCAGTTGCCATGGCTGAAATCAACGACCAGCTGTTCCGGCAGATCGAATTCACGCAGCGCCTCGCCGGCGGCAGCGATATCCTCGGCATGATAGTTTGGCTGTTTGCCGCCGCGCATAATGATATGCCCGTACGGGTTGCCGCTGGTCTGGTAAATCGTCATCTGCCCCTGCTTGTCCGGGGAGAGGAACATATGGCTGGCGCGGGAGGCGCGAATGGCGTCCACCGCGATGCGCGTATTGCCATCGGTGCCGTTTTTAAACCCGACCGGGCAGGAGAGCGCTGAGGCCATCTCACGGTGGATCTGGCTTTCGGTGGTGCGCGCCCCGATGGCACCCCAGCTGATGAGATCGGCGATAAACTGACCGGTCACCATATCGAGAAACTCGGTGGCCGTCGGTACCCCCAGCTCATTAACCTGCAGCAGCAGGCGCCGCGCCAGCTCAATTCCGTGATTGACCCGGTAGCTGCCGTTGAGGTCCGGATCGGAGATTAAGCCTTTCCAGCCCACCACGGTACGCGGTTTTTCAAAGTAGGTGCGCATCACGATCTCCAGCTGCGGCTGGTAGCGCTCGCGCATGCCCTGCAGGCGGCGGGCATACTCCAGCGCCGCGTCGGTATCGTGAATGGAGCAGGGGCCGATAATCACCAGCAGGCGGCGGTCTTCGCCGTTGAGGATTTTTTCAATTCGGCGGCGGGAGGCCGAAACGTGGGCGGCCACGTCGGCCGTGACGGGATGGCGCTGGGCCAGTTCCGCGGGCGTTACCAGGCTTTCAATGCGCGCGGTACGCAATTCGTCTGTTTTATTCATTGGGGTCTCAAAAATCTGTTTCTTCCGCGGCGAAAATGCCGGGAAGTGATGCGCATCACGATAAACCAATCCCTGCTTATTGCAAGAGCAGGGCATGATCCTGTATAGGCCACGGGTGATAGCATAAACAAATTTTTAATAATGTACTAGTGTGTTAGTACATTCTGCGATTCAGCCCCATGATGTCCATGATTTTTGTCGCAATTTCCTCAACAGAATAATTGGTACTGTTCAGGCACGGGATTTTATTTTTGCGATACAGGGCCTCCACTTCGGTCACCTCCATCCGACACTGACGCAGAGAGGCGTAGCGGCTGTTTTCCCGACGCTCTTCGCGGATGGCCGCCAGCCGTTCGGGGTTGATGGTCAGGCCGAACATCTTATGTTGCAGGGGCTTCAGCGACGCCGGCAGCACCAGATTGTCCATATCGTCGGCGATAAACGGATAGTTGGCGGCGCGAATGCCGTACTGCATGGCGAGGTACAGACTGGTGGGCGTCTTGCCGCAGCGCGACACACCGAGGAGGATCACCTGGGCCTGATCGAGGTTACGCAGGGAGATGCCATCGTCGTGGGCGAGGGTGTAATCGATGGCGGCGATACGCGCATCGTATTTGATCAGGTTCCCGGGGTTCAGGCCGTGAGTACGGTGGGCCACTGGCGTCGGGTCGAGGTTGAGCTCCTGCTGCAGCGGGGCCACCAGCGCCTGCACGATGTCCTGACAAAAACCTTCACTTTGCAGAATAATGTCGCGGATTTCCGGGATGACGATGGAATAGAACACCAGCGGGCGAATACCCGTTTGCTGGTAGATGGCGTCGATCTGCTCCTTTACCGCCCGCGCGCGGCTGATGTTTTCGACAAACGGCAGAGTCACGCTGCTGATGGCAACCGGGAATTGCGACATCACGGCATGCCCCAGCACTTCTGCCGTAATGGCGGTACCGTCAGAAATATAAAATACGTGGCGATCTACAGCACTTTCCATTTTGACCATCCGGTATAATGAGTTTAATTGCCTGAATACGGATATTAAATTTAAGCATATCCCTGTTTGATTTGTCTCTTGTTAAAATTGAAACGCTATTTTTGTTTTTTATGAAAAGGGTGGTTCATTTTCTTCTTTTTGCCGTTATTTCCAGCGTTTTTCGTCATAATTCCTAAAAATCATCAAGTTAGCTATATCGCGGGAACAGTCCGAAAAATGAAAAAATAATTTGCTTGAACGATTCACCGTTTTTTTCAGCCCCATAAATATGTCAGGATAATCCTGCAGTCGATCGTGAAATTTTTTTCACTGGTATTAAATCACAAAAGGATTGTCTCGATGTCCAACAATGGCTCGTCACCGCTGGTGCTTTGGTATAACCAACTCGGCATGAATGATGTAGACAGAGTTGGGGGCAAAAATGCCTCCCTTGGTGAAATGATTACAAACCTGTCCGGTATGGGTGTTTCCGTGCCTAACGGGTTTGCCACCACCGCTGATGCTTTTGATCAGTTCCTGGACCAAAGCGGTGTTAACCAGCGCATTTATGCACTGCTGGATGAAACCGACATTGACGACGTTTCCGCATTAGCGAAAGCGGGCGCGCAGATCCGTCAGTGGATCATCGACACCCCTTTCCAGAGCGAACTGGAAAACGCGATTCGCGATGCTTATGACCTGCTGTCCGCCGATGACGCCGAGGCCTCATTTGCCGTGCGCTCTTCCGCTACTGCGGAAGATATGCCGGACGCCTCCTTCGCCGGGCAGCAAGAGACATTCCTCAACGTGCAGGGCTTTGACGCCGTGCTCGTTGCCGTGAAGCACGTGTTTGCCTCACTGTTTAACGATCGCGCGATCTCCTATCGCGTGCATCAGGGTTACGATCACCGCGGCGTGGCGCTTTCCGCCGGGGTGCAGAGGATGGTCCGCTCCGATCTGGCCTCCTCCGGCGTCATGTTCTCTATCGATACCGAGTCCGGTTTTGACCAGGTGGTGTTTATCACCTCGGCGTGGGGCCTCGGCGAGATGGTGGTGCAGGGCGCGGTGAACCCGGATGAATTCTACGTCCACAAGCCGACGCTGGCCGCTGGCCGCCCGGCCATCGTGCGCCGTACCATGGGGTCGAAAAAGATCCGCATGGTATACGCGCCGACTCAGGAGCACGGCAAGCAGGTGCGTATCGAAGATGTGCCGCAGGCGCAGCGCGATGTTTTCTCGTTAACTAACGAGGAGGTGCAGGAGCTGGCGAAGCAGGCGGTGCAGATCGAGAAGCACTACGGCCGTCCGATGGATATCGAGTGGGCGAAAGATGGCCACACCGGTAAGCTGTTTATCGTCCAGGCGCGTCCGGAAACCGTGCGTTCCCGCGGCCAGGTGATGGAGCGTTATACCCTCCACGCTCAGGGGCAGATCATCGCCGAAGGGCGCGCCATCGGCCACCGCATTGGCGCCGGCCCGGTGAAGGTGATCCACGATATCAGCGAGATGAACCGCATCGAACCTGGCGACGTGCTGGTCACCGACATGACCGACCCGGACTGGGAACCGATCATGAAGAAAGCCTCGGCGATCGTCACCAACCGCGGCGGACGTACCTGCCACGCGGCGATTATCGCCCGTGAGCTGGGGATCCCGGCGGTGGTCGGTTGCGGCGATGCCACCGATCGCATTCAGGAAAACCAGAACGTGACCGTCTCCTGCGCCGAAGGCGACACCGGCTACGTTTACGCCGAGCTGCTGGACTTCAGCGTCAAGAGCTCCAGCGTTGGCGAGATGCCGGATCTGCCGCTGAAGGTGATGATGAACGTCGGCAACCCGGATCGTGCATTTGACTTCGCCTGCCTGCCGAACGAAGGCGTGGGGCTGGCGCGGCTGGAATTTATCATCAACCGCATGATTGGCGTTCACCCGCGCGCGCTGCTGGAGTTTGACGACCAGGAGCCGGGCCTGCAGAACGAAATCCGTGAGCTGATGAAAGGCTACGATTCGCCGAGAGAGTTCTACGTCGGCCGTCTGACCGAAGGGATCGCTACCCTTGGCGCCGCCTTCTACCCGAAACGCGTCATCGTGCGTTTGTCGGACTTCAAGTCGAACGAATATGCCAACCTGGTGGGCGGCGAGCGTTATGAGCCGGAAGAAGAGAACCCGATGCTCGGCTTCCGTGGCGCCGGACGCTACGTTTCCGAAAGCTTCCGCGACTGCTTCGCGCTGGAGTGTGAAGCGATGAAGCGCGTGCGTAACGACATGGGGCTGACCAACGTTGAAGTGATGGTGCCGTTTGTGCGTACCGTCGCCCAGGCGAAAGCGGTGGTCGAAGAGCTGGAGCGCCAGGGGCTGAAGCGCGGCGAGAACGGGCTGAAGATCATTATGATGTGTGAGATCCCATCGAACGCCTTGCTGGCCGAGCAGTTCCTCGAGTACTTCGACGGCTTCTCCATCGGTTCGAACGACATGACCCAGCTGGCGCTCGGTCTGGATCGCGACTCCGGCGTGGTCTCTGAGCTGTTTGATGAGCGCAACGACGCGGTGAAAGCCCTGCTGTCGATGGCGATCCGCGCAGCGAAAAAACAGGGCAAATACGTCGGCATCTGCGGCCAGGGGCCGTCTGACCATGAAGATTTTGCCGCCTGGCTGATGGAAGAAGGGATCGACAGTCTGTCCCTCAACCCGGATACCGTGGTGCAAACCTGGTTAGGTCTGGCGGAACTGAAAAAATAAGTTCGCCCTGACAGCACCGATCCCCGGCAGCGATGCCGGGGATTTTTTTTGCCTGTTGCAGGCTGTCCGGTGTGGCGATGCGCAGGACAAAAAAAAGCCCATCGTGGGAGATGGGCAAAGACTACACACAGCAATTCGTTGTTTCACTCAGGGGATTTCCATGCTTATAAATCAAGGTGTTGATTTATAACCGTGAGCTAATAGTAGGCAGCGGGGCCTTTGCCGTCGATCAGATTCCTCTCAATAGTTAAATTGTTGTGAAGGACCGGGGGAGGAAAGCGAGGGGAATGGCGCTCAGGGCCAGCGCTTTGCCGGCGATCAATAAATTTTGCTTAACAATAGGCGGGCAAGGAAACAGGCGGGTCTCCCCGCCTGCCAGGGCATTACTTGCGCCCAGCCTCCAGCTCGCTAAGCTCTTCGAGGACGACATCGGGGTCTTTCGGCGGCGGCGGCACTTCGTGTACCCAGGCGTCATACAGACGCCAGGAGACGGCCAGCAGCACTGGACCGATAAACAGACCGATCATGCCGAAGGCGATCAGTCCGCCAATGACGCCGGTAAGAATGAGGATCATCGGCAGGTCGGCGCCCATGCGGATAAGCACCGGACGAATGACGTTGTCCATGGTGCCAACCACGCAGCTCCACACCAGCAGCACGGTCCCCCAGGTGGTGTCCCCGCTCCAGTAAAGCCAGATAATCGACGGCACCAGAACCAGCAAAGGGCCGAGCTGGACCAGACAGGTAAAGATCATTACCACGGTCAGCAGAGCGGCGTAGGGGACGCCGGAGATGGCAAGGCCGATCCCGCCCAGCACCGCCTGAGTGAGGGCCGTCACCACCACGCCCAGCGCCACGGCGCGCACGGCCTGGCCGGCCAGCAGCACCGCCGCATCGCCGCGTTTGGCTGCGAGGCGTGTAGCGAAGTAGCGGAAACCGTAGGCCACCTGCTCGCCGCGCCAGTAGAGCAGCGCGCTGAACAACAGCATCAGACCGCAGTAGACCAGCAGCTTGCCGATGTGCGCCGCTTGCCCGACAAACCAGCTGGTGGTAGTGCCAATATAGGGGCGAACCTTGGCCATAATCGCCGAGCCGCCCATATCCAGCAGACCATGCCAGGCGGAGTACAGCTTATCGCCGACCAGCGGCACGCTGTTCAGCCAGGCGAAATCCGGCAGCGTCACATTTCCACTGCTGATAAGTTTGATCAGCGGGACGCTGTTATCCACCAGGCTGTTGACCAGCAGAGCGATAGGAATAACGAATAGCAAAAACAGCAGCAGGGTCATCGCCAGCACCGCCAGCAGTCGTTTGCCGAACAGCACGCGCTGCAGACGCAGTAGCACCGGCCAGGTGGCGATCACCACCGTACCGGCCCAGGCGAAGGACAGAATAAACGGCTGCACAACCCACAGGCAGGATATGATAATCAGGGCCAGGAACAGCACCGACAGCAGTATTTGCGGAATGTCCCGAGGCTGATGGGGGTTTATCATAGAGAAATTTTACCTTTCCAGTCGCGCCAAAAAGCTGGCGCCGCGTAAATCCATGTACTGATAATAATATCAATAATATTGCCGGGCTGATTTTGCACAGAAAACACGTGGGCGCATATGAAAAAAATGTGATAAAAAGTTGAATGCGCTACGCAAACGTTTAGTTAGCACCAACACAATATTTTCAAACACAACATAGTCAGGCAGGGTCAAGTGTGATGATCCCACAAATTTCTCAGGCACCAGGGGTAGTTCAGCTGGTGCTGAATTTTTTGCAGGTACTGGAGCAACAGGGTTTTACCGGCGATACCGCCACCAGCTATGCCGACAGGCTGACGATGGCCACCGACAACAGCGTCTATCAGCTGCTGCCGGATGCGGTCCTTTTCCCGCGTTCTACGGCGGACGTGGCCTTGCTGGCGCGCGTCGCCGCCGAACCGCGCTTTACATCGCTGGTCTTCACGCCGCGCGGCGGCGGCACCGGCACCAACGGCCAGGCGCTGAACGGCGGGATTATTGTCGATATGTCCCGCTATATGAATCGCATCATTGAGATTAACCCCGAAGAGGGCTGGGTGCGCGTTGAAGCCGGGGTCATCAAAGATCAGCTGAACCAGTTTCTTAAACCCTATGGTTACTTCTTTGCACCTGAGCTTTCCACCAGCAACCGCGCCACGCTGGGCGGGATGATAAACACCGACGCGTCCGGACAGGGATCGCTGGTGTACGGTAAAACGTCGGATCACGTGCTCGGTCTGCGAGCGGTGCTGATGGGCGGCGATATCCTCGATACCCAGGCGGTGCCGGTAGGGCTGGCGGAGACGCTGGGCAACACCCCATCGACGATTGGCCGGATCTATAACACGGTCTACCAGCGCTGCAAGACGCAGCGTGAACTGATCATTGATAAGTTTCCTAAACTTAACCGCTTCCTCACCGGGTACGATCTGCGCCATGTCTTTAACGATGAGATGAGCGAGTTCGATCTGACCCGTATTTTAACCGGTTCGGAAGGCACGCTGGCGTTTATTACCGAAGCGCGGCTGGATATCACCCGCCTGCCGAAGGTGCGCCGTCTGGTCAACGTTAAATATGACTCCTTTGACTCCGCGTTGCGTAATGCGCCCTTTATGGTGCAGGCGAAAGCGCTGTCGGTGGAGACTGTCGACTCCAAGGTACTGAATCTGGCGCGCGAGGATATCGTCTGGCACTCGGTAAGCGAACTGATCACCGACGTGCCGGATAAAGAGATGCTCGGGCTCAATATCGTCGAATTCGCCGGGGATGACGCTACGCTGATTGACCAGCAGGTCACTACCCTGTGCCAGCGGCTGGATGAGCTGATGGCCGGCAGCGAGGCGGGCGTCATCGGCTGGCAGGTCTGTCACGATCTCGATGGCGTAGAGCGGATCTACGCCATGCGCAAGAAGGCCGTCGGCCTGTTGGGCAATGCCAAAGGCGCCGCCAAGCCTATTCCTTTCGCTGAAGACACTTGCGTACCGCCTGAGCATCTGGCGGATTACATCGTCGAGTTCCGCGCGCTGCTCGACAGCCACGGCCTGAGCTACGGCATGTTTGGCCACGTTGATGCCGGGGTGCTGCACGTGCGCCCGGCGCTGGATATGTGCGATCCGCAGCAGGAGGTGCTGATGAAGCAGATCTCCGATGACGTGGTGGCGCTGACGGCGAAGTATGGCGGCCTGCTGTGGGGCGAACACGGCAAAGGCTTCCGCGCGGAGTACAGCCCGGCCTTCTTTGGCGAGGCGCTGTACGGCGAACTTAGGAAGATCAAAGCAGTCTTCGATCCCGATAACCGCCTGAACCCAGGGAAAATCTGTCCTCCGGAAGGGGTCGACGCGCCGATGATGAAAGTCGATGCGGTGAAGCGCGGCACCTGGGATCGGCAGATCCCCATCGCGGTGCGCAGCAGCTGGCGCGGGGCGATGGAGTGTAATGGCAACGGGTTGTGCTTCAACTTTGACGTCAAGAGTCCGATGTGTCCGTCGATGAAAGTCAGCAACCAGCGCATCCACTCGCCGAAAGGGCGCGCGACGCTGGTGCGTGAATGGCTGCGCCTGCTGGCCGACCGCGGCGTCGATCCCAACCAGCTGGAGAAGGCGCTGCCGGAGCAGGGCGTCAGCCTGCGTTCGCTGGTGGCGCGCACGCGGAACAGCTGGCATGCGCGTAAAGGGGAATATGACTTCTCGCACGAGGTCAAAGAGGCGATGTCCGGCTGTCTGGCCTGCAAAGCCTGTTCGACCCAGTGCCCGATCAAAATCGATGTGCCCGAGTTCCGTTCGCGCTTCCTGCAGCTGTATCACAGCCGCTACCTGCGCCCGGTACGCGACCATCTGGTGGCCTCGGTCGAATCCTATGCGCCGCTGATGGCGCAGGCGCCGAAGACTTTTAACTTTTTTATTAACCAGCCGTGGCTGAAAAAGCTGTCGGAGAAGCACATCGGGATGGTTGATCTGCCGCTGCTCTCGGCGCCGTCGCTGAAGCAGCAGATGGCCGGCCACCGCTCCGCCAACATGACGCTTGAGCAGCTCGAAACGCTGAGCGACGAACAAAAAGCGAAGATGGTGCTGGTGGTACAGGATCCCTTCACCAGCTATTACGACGCCCAGGTGGTGGCTGACTTTATTCGCCTCGTCGAAGCGTTAGGCTATCAGCCGGTGCTGCTGCCATTCTCGCCGAACGGCAAAGCGCAGCATATCAAAGGGTTCCTCACCCGCTTTGCTCGCACCGCGCAGAAGACGGCTGACTTCCTCAATCGCGTGGCGCAGCTTGGCATGCCGCTGGTCGGCGTCGATCCGGCGCTGGTGCTCTGCTACCGCGATGAGTATAAGCAAACCCTTGGCGATAAGCGCGGCGATTTCCAGGTGCTGTTAGTCCATGAGTGGTTGCCGAAGGCGTTGACGACCGCCGCTCGTCCCGAACAGGGAGGCGAGCCCTGGTACCTGTTCGGTCACTGTACGGAAGTGACCGCGCTACCGGCGGCGACAAAACAGTGGGCAGAGATTTTTGCCCACTTTGGCGCGAAACTGGAAAACGTCAGCGTTGGGTGTTGCGGGATGGCAGGGACCTATGGCCATGAAGTGAAAAACCATGCCAACTCGCTGGCCATTTACGCGCTCTCCTGGCAGCAGGCGATGCAGCGGCTGCCGCGTAACCGCTGTCTGGTGACGGGCTACTCCTGCCGCAGTCAGGTGAAGCGCATTGAAGGCAGCGGCGTTCGCCATCCGCTGCAGGCGTTACTGGAGATAATAGGATGATTTGGAAACGTCAGGCCACGCTGGAGCAGCTCAACCGGCTCGGTGAGGGAAACATGGTAGGGCTGCTCGATATTCGCTTTGAGACCTTTACCGACGATACGCTGGAGGCCACGATGCCGGTGGATAGCCGTACGCAGCAGCCGTTTGGCCTGCTGCACGGCGGGGCCTCGGTGGTGCTGGCGGAGACCCTGGGGTCGGTAGCGGGTTATCTGTGCAGCGAAGGCGAACAGAAGGTGGTGGGGCTGGAGGTTAACGCCAACCACATTCGTTCGGCGCGCGGGGGCCGGGTGCGGGGGGTCTGTAAAGCGCTGCATGTCGGCACTCGTCATCAGGTCTGGCAAATCGAAATCTTCGACGAACAGTCGCGATTATGCTGTTCATCGCGGCTAACCACCGCAGTAATATAAGCCGTGACCGGGAGGCGAATAGCCTCCCTTTTTTCAGGGTAATAAACGGTAACGGGTTTGTCAGGACCAGAGATTTTGTCGCACGGACCACCCTGCAGCGGCAAGGAATTATCTAATAAATATATTATTGCCGATCCACTCTCGTTATATATGCTACTCTTTTCAATACTAAATGCTTAAAGGTAACAAGAGGACGGTTAACCATGGGTATTCTTTCCTGGATCATTTTTGGACTTATTGCCGGTATTTTAGCCAAGTGGATTATGCCGGGGAAAGACGGCGGCGGGTTTATTGTCACCGTTATTCTGGGGATCATCGGCGCCGTGGTCGGCGGCTGGATCAGTACCCTGTTTGGTTTTGGCAAGGTCGACGGGTTTAATTTCGGCAGCTTTGTGGTTGCGGTAATCGGCGCGCTGGTCGTGCTGTTTATCTACCGGAAAGTGCGCGGTTAATTCTCAGCCATTCTGTTTCATTCTCGTTAACAAAGCTGCCGCGATAAGCGGCAGCTTTTTTATTGCAGTGCCCAGGTCAGGCGACCCGCGCAAGGGCTATTGCCCGTCGGCATCGCCGGTAACGGGCACCACCTCAACGTGAACTTCGTAGTGCTTCGCCGGGCTGGCCGGGATCAGCGCGGTCAGTTTGTTAATGGTTTCTGCCGGCGTATCGGTCGCTACCGTGGCCGAAAACAGCACCGGTCTGTGCGGCGGAAGCTGCGGCGGGAACGGCGGCAGGGGGCCACGGCCCATCTCCAGCGGGGGGCGGGCCCCGTTATCAACGGCGGGCGCCGGGACGTCGGTTTTATCGGCCGCAAAGGCGCTGGCGGCGGCAACCGCGGCGATGGCGAACAGGGCAGTCAAAGCTTTTTTCATCTGGTATTCCTCGATTAGCAAGTACCAAAAGAGTAGAGGGCGGCGGCAGGCGGGACAATCCCATGCGACGCGAATCCTCTGAATCTCCTTTTTTCTTCGCGAATGTGAAGGTCAGATGAGAGCTTGTGTCATTGGGGAAGCATTTTAGTTCAGCAGTACGCTCATAATCAGCAGCACGGCCATGCACATCGACATAATACTGATATCAACAATCATTCTTTACGACAAAAGCTCCAGCAAACGGGTACGGCACGGCGGCGACGTCAAAGCACGTATTATAGTGGTTAAAGATTGTACCCTGGCATATATTCACTGGACAAATGATTATTCGCCAGACGTTGCCTGAGTTGCCCGCGCCTGACCATAGCGCCATGACCACGACCGGTTCCACACCTTGCAACCAGCGTTCAGCGGAGCAACATGAGGATGGCTCATGTTGCAATGAATTTAAGTCGCTTTCCCTCCACCGCCGACTCTGGCAAAAATAGACTCATTAACGAATCAACAACATTTATCGGTTGAAGCGCGCCAGGCCTGACCCCGCGTTGCTTGTGGAATGGCAATCTGCTCATTCAGCTTCATACCCAACACCAGAATGGACAATCGCCATGACTAACGAATTTACCTATACGATTAAGCGCAGTCGTTTTGATGAAAACTATAACCCCGCGGAAAATACGCGTATTACCACCAACTTTGCCAATTTAGCCAGAGGGGAGAACCGTCAGGAAAATCTGCGCAATACGTTAATCATGATGAATAACCGGTTTAATACCCTGGCGCACTGGGATAATCCTCATAACGATCGCTATGCGGTGGAACTGGATATTATTTCTGTCGAGATGAATATTGCTCAGGATGGCGCCAGCTTCCCGGTGATAGAGATCCTGCAAACGCATATTGTCGATAAAAAGAGCGGAGAGCGCCATGCCGGTATCGCCGGTAATAACTTCTCCTCCTATGTGCGGGATTATGATTTTAGCGTGCTGCTGCTGGAACATAATAAAAACCGGGGTAGCTTTAGCGTGCCCGATAACTTTGGCGAGCTGCATGGCAATATCTTTAAGGATTTCGTGCAATCCAGCGCCTATAAGGCCAGCTTCAGCAAGGCGCCGGTGATTTGCCTGAGCGTCTCCAGCAAAGATGTTTACCGGCGTACCGGTAATGAACATCCGGTCCTCGGCATTGAATATGCTCAGGAAGGCGTGTCGCTGACGGAGCGCTATTTCAGCAAAATGGGCCTGCAGGTGCGCTATTTTATGCCGAAGCACAGTGTCGCGCCGTTAGCCTTTTATTTTACCGGCGATCTGCTTAGCGATTACACCAGCCTGGAGCTGATCGCGACCATCAGCACGATGGAGACGTTCCAGAAAATATACCGCCCGGAGATCTACAATGCCAATTCCGCGGCGGGGCAATACTATCAACCCAATCTCAACCACCTGGATCATTCATTAACAAAAATTGTTTATGACCGGGAAGAGCGCAGCCTGTTGGCGATAGAGCAGGGTAAATTTACACAACAACATTTTATCAACCCGCACAAGACGTTGCTTGAGCAATGGTCTGCTAACTTCGCGCTTTGCTAAACCAAAATAAAAGGCTACTTATTATGAAAACATGGCTTCCGACATCGACCGCCGGCAGTTTACCGAAACCGTCCTGGCTGGCGCAGCCAGAGACCCTGTGGTCGCCCTGGAAACTGTCCAGCGAGGAATTACTGGCCGGCAAGCGCGATGCCCTGCGTTTGTCCCTCGACGACCAGCTGCGTGCCGGGATCGATATTGTCAGCGACGGCGAGCAAACGCGGCAGCACTTTGTCACCACCTTTATTGAGCACCTCAGCGGCGTTGATTTTGCCAAACGCGAGATCGTGAAAATTCGTAACCGCTATGAGGCCAGTGTTCCAACCGTGGTGGGCGCCGTGGAGCGCCAGAAACCGGTCTTCGTGGAGGACGCGCGCTATCTGCGTCAGCTCACCAGTCAGCCGATCAAATGGGCGCTGCCAGGCCCAATGACCATGATCGACACGCTGTATGACAACCACTATAAAAGCCGGGAAAAGCTGGCCTGGGAGTTCGCCAAAATCCTTAATCAGGAAGCGAAAGAGTTAGAGGCCGCCGGGGTCGATATTATTCAGTTCGATGAGCCGGCCTTCAACGTCTTCTTTGATGAAGTCAACGACTGGGGGATCGCCGCCTTAGAAAGAGCGACCGAAGGGCTGAAGTGTGAAACGGCGGTGCATATCTGCTACGGCTACGGCATCAAGGCGAATACCGACTGGAAAAAAACGCTGGGTTCTGAGTGGCGACAGTATGAGGAGGCCTTCCCGCAGCTGCAGAAATCCTCCCTCGATATTATCTCTCTCGAGTGCCACAACTCGCGGGTGCCGATGGATCTGCTGGAACTGATCCGCGGTAAAAAGGTGATGGTCGGGGCGATCGATGTCGCCAGTCATGCTATCGAAACCCCGGAAGAGGTGGCTGAAACCCTGCGCAAGGCGCTGGCGTTCGTCGATGCCGACAAACTCTACCCGTCCACCAACTGCGGTATGGCGCCGCTGCCGCGCCATGTCGCGACCGGCAAACTGCATGCCCTGAGCGCCGGCGCCGAGATCGTTCGCCGCGAGCTGGCGGCAAAGTAAGGCGGGGCGCATTCCCGTTATCTTTCCCTGGCGGTGTCACTCATCGCCGGTTCACCTCCTGAGCGGGCTGTTGCCCGCTCAGCGTCATGTTGCCGCCAGCGGGCGGCAGATCGTCCGCAGGGCGACGGCACTGCACAGCGGAAACAGCGCCAGCAGAAGCCAGGGATAAACCGCCTGCGGCGAGGGGGTGAGCGCCTGGTCAAGCAAATGACCGAGCAGTAAATTTCCGGCTAACACCGCGCAACCCCCCGCGGTGGCGAGCGCCCCGTAGTGGGCGCCCAGCGTCGACTCATCGGCGAACAGCGGGATCAGATCCTTGGCTGAGGGCACCAGCAACATCTGGCCGAGGGTGAGCAGCGTGACAAAGCAGGCCGACGGCAATAATCGCAGCCAGCCTTCGGCGGGCGGGGTGGCGGCAAATAACGCCACGCTGACAAAAGAAGCCGACAGCAGCAGAAAGCCCACCGGCAGGATGCGCACGGCGCCAATTCGTCGGGCGAAGCGGGCGAGAGGGAGCTGCAGGGTGATAATCAACAGCGAGGCCAGCATAAAGAGCGGCGCCAGATCCTGCTCACGACCGCCGGAACGTTGGATCTCCACCGGCAGGGCGAGGTACAGCTGGTTGTAGCTCAACAGCCAGGAGCTGTAGGCGAGAATAAACGCGACAAAGCGCGGCTGGCGCAAAGGCATCCACCATGGGACTCGTCTGCGCGTTGTTGTCGTGTGCCCGTCGGCGGGCAGACAGAAAAAGAGCACCAGCAGCGCCAGGAGAAAGATTCCCGCGCCGGCGAGGGCGATATGCCGAAAGCCGATCCCGCTCAGCAGCCCTCCGGCCACCGGGCCGATAACCGCCCCCAGCTCACCGCACACCGCAAACAGCGCAAACCACTCGGCGCGGCTGCGTTTCCCGTTGGCCTGGCTGTGGGTACCGGTCCGCGCCAGCAGGGCCTCGATCGACGGGGAAAACAGAGCGCCGCCGACGCCGGTCAGGCAGGCGCCGAGGATAATGGGCCACAGCGACGTAGCGCACGCCAGCAGCAGATAACCGGCGACGCGAACGACGCAGCCGGCGAGGATGATGGCCTTAGCGCCATAGCGGTCGGCCAGCGTCCCGCCGATGATAAACATGCCCTGCTGAGAGAAGGTGCGCAGCCCGAGGATCAGGCCGATAAGTCCCCCCGAGAGCAGCATGTCGTCGCGCAGGAAGAGGGCGAGGAAAGGAACGACCGCGTAAAAGCCAATATTAAAAACGAACTGACTTCCCAGTAACACGGGAGGCCAGAGGGTTGCCGCAGGGCGCAGGGAGAAGAGAGGCATATCCGCCCAACCTAAACGATGAAATGAATGTGTTTTTTACCGTGGTAAGGGGAGATCTCGATTTTGGTTTTCACCCGGAAAACGTCCCACAGCAGCGCTTCGGACAAAATCTCCTCCGGCGTCCCGCTGGCGAGGATCTGCCCCTGCTGCATCACGATCAGCGAATCGCAGAACATCGCGGCATGGTTAAGATCGTGAATGGCCACAATGCTGGTCACCGGCAGCTCGCTGATCAACTGCATTAACTGCATCTGATGGTGTATATCCAGATGGTTGGTAGGCTCATCCAGCAGGATTTCGCTCGGGCTCTGCGCCAGCGCGCGGGCGATATGCACCCGCTGCCGCTCGCCGCCGGAGAGGCTTAACCATCCCTGCTCGCTTTTCTCCAGCATCGCTACCCGCTGCAGCGCGGCGGTGATCGCCTCATCATCCTGAGCGCTCCAGTTTGAAAACGGGGAGTGGTGGGGAATGCGCCCCAGGCGCACGACGTCGCGCACCCGCATATTGGCCTCGGTCATGCCGTGTTGCTCGACGAAAGCCACGCGGCGGGCGAGCTGCTTTTTCGCCATCCGGGTGATGTCCTGGCCGTCGAGGGTGACGCGACCCGCATCCGGGCGGCGCAGGCCCGCCAGAACGCGCAGCAGCGAGGATTTGCCGCAGCCGTTGGGCCCCAGCAGTCCGACCGTTTCGCCGCGCGACACCCGCAGCGAGACATTATTGACGATGACCTTTTTGCCTGCCTTCCAGGTGATATTTTCAGCGCAAATACTCATCACTTATTCCTTGAGCGGTAGATAATCACGGCAAAGAAAGGCACCCCAACCAGGGCGGTTACCACCCCAACGGGCAGACTCTGCGGGGCAATCAGCAGGCGCGACGCAATGTCCGCCAGTACCATCAATATCGCCCCTGCCAGCGCGCTGGCGATCAGCAACGTCCGGTGTAGCGGGCCAAAGAAGAAGCGCATCACGTGCGGCACCACCAGGCCGACAAAGCCGATCGAGCCGGCCATACTGACGATGGTGGCGGTGATCAGCGCCGCGGTGGTGAAGAGGATCAGGCGTACCTGTGGCACGGCAATCCCCAGCGAGGCGGCGGCATCATCGCCGAAGGTGAATGCATCCAGCGCCCGGGCATACCACAGGCAGACCGCCAGGCCCGCGAGCACCACCACGATGACCAGCTGGAATTCGGGCCAGCGGACGCCGCTGAAGCTGCCCAGCAGCCAGAACATCACATCGCGCGCCTGCTGCGCGCTGGCGGAGGTGCTGATGGTGTAAGCCGTGATGGCGTTAAATAACTGTGACGCGGCAACGCCCGCCAGAATCGTACGCTCATTGCCGCCGCGCGCGCCATTAGTCAGCAAGGCGACAAAGGCGAAGGCGGCGAAGGCCCCGGCAAAGGCGCCTGCCGAGAGGGAAATCGCGCCAGCGCCAAGGCCCAACACCACGATCGACACCGCGCCGGTGGAGGCCCCGGCGGAGACGCCGAGGACGTAGGGTTCCGCGAGGGCATTTTTCAGCAGGCTTTGCAGCACGACGCCGCAGATAGCGAGGCCTGCGCCGCAGCAGGCGGCGACCAGCGCGCGGCTGAGGCGGAAATCCCAGATCACGCTCTCATAGATACGGTTGAGAGGCTCAGCGGTTAAGCCGGTTCTGTTGCTGATAGCGTAAAAGACATTCTGCAGCGGGATGGCCAGCTCGCCGACGCTGACGCCCACCGCTATCACCAGCGCCAGCACGATCACGGCCAGTAAACACCAGCCGGTGAGCAGCATGCTGCGGCGCGTCTGAAGCACGGCGACGCTCATCAGTTCAGCCCCATTTTTCTCAGCTGCTCGCCCACCTGTTCCGCGCCATAAAGCGTGCGGATGGTCGGGTTCATCGCCTGACCGTCCATGACCACGATATGGCCTTTTTTCACGGCCTCCAGCTGGCTGACGGCGGGATCGCTTTTGAGGAATTTGATCTTCTCCTCGGCCTTATCCAGCGCCCAGCGGTTACGATCCAGGCTGGAGACCACGATCACATCCGGGTTGGCGGCAATAATGCTCTCCCAGCTCACCGTGGGCCACTCGGTTTCGGAGGTAATCGCATTATGTCCGCCCAGCACACTGGCGATAAATCCGGAGGCGCTGTTTTTGCCGCCAACATAGGCATCGGCCGAAGGTGAGGCGCTGGAGAACCAGAAGACGAAGGAGAGATCCTTTTTGCTTTTACCAAACTCCTGGCGCAGGTCGGCTTCACGTTTTTTGAAATCGGCAATCAGCGCCTGACCACGATCTTCGACGTTGAAAATGCGGGCAAAATCGCTAATTTCCTGATACAGCCAGGTCATATCCCACAGCTTTTGCCGGCTGCCATACATATCGCCGGTGGCCTTTTTGGTGGCGCACATCCCCGGTGAGACGTAGCTGTTTACGCCGACGGTAGCGAGATCTTCACGCTTAGCGACTTTGCTTTCCGGCCCCAGTAGCAGAGGTAACTGGGCGGGAACGAAATCGGGATTTTGCGCCAGCACGGATTCCAGGCTCGGAATTTCCACCGTCAGGGTTTTAATCTTCGCGTTTTGCTCAGCCAGCTGCGGTAAAACGCTGGTCGGCCAGAAGGCGCTGGCGACCACCTGCTTTTGCAGCCCGAGCAGCAGCAGAATTTCGACCGTATTTTGCCCCAGCGCGACCACGCGCTCCGGCGGCCGGGTGAAGGTCTCCTGATAGCCACAGTTTTCAATCGTCAGGGGGTAGGTTGTTGCCAGCGCGGAACTGACGGCGGTGAACATCAAGCCTAACGCGCAGAGGACCTTCTTCATTAAACGCTATCCTTGTAAACAGGCGAGTGGATGACCAGCAAATGGGAGTAATGCAAATGAAACTCATTATTGGGGCGGGGTTTTATACAATGCCATATTTACAGTGTCAATGAGTGACTATTTCGGCAGGCAATGAAATGCCCGCGCGATGGGGCGGATCAGCTCGCCAGTGGGCCACGAATATACGCCTGCAACCCCTGGGCGAGAAAATCAAATACCCGCTTACAGGCTGGGCTGTGGCGCAGATCCTCATGCATTACCAGCCAGGTATCGAGATTCAGGGAAAAGTCGGCCGCCAGCACTCGCTGCAGGGGAATAATGCCATCCGCAAGGGGCACCTGGCAGATGCCGATCCCCGCCCCGGCGCGGATCAGGCTCAACTGGGCGAGGTCGCTATCGGTCCGCATCGCGAACGCTTCGCGCTGAAATCGGGGGTAAGCCTGCAGGGCCCGGCGAACAAGTGGGGTGGCGCTATCGAAACCAATCAGCGCGTGGCTGGCCAGATCGTCGAGGGTTGCGGGCAGCCCCTGGCGCGTCAGGTAGGCGGCGGTGGCATGTAACCCAAGCTCGATCCTGCCGAGACGGCGGGCGATAAGCTGCTCCTGCTGCGGGGCGACCATCCGCACCGCAATATCCGCCTCCCGGTGAAGCAGATCCTGAAACCGATTGGAGAGCATCAGTTCGATGACGATATTCGGGCACGCCTGCCTGAGCCGGGCAACCAGCGGCGGCAGCACCTCGGCGCCGACCACCTCGCTGGCGGCCACCCGCACCACGCCACGCAGTTCGGTTCGGTCGCGACTAAAGTTAGCCGCCGTGCGTTCCAGCGCCCGGGCGGTATTGTCCATCGCCTCGGCGTGCACCCGCAGCGCCAGCGCCGCGTCGGTCGCCAGCAGGCCGGTCTGCGAGCGGGTAAATAAGGCCTGGCCGAGCGCGGCCTCCAGCCCGGCAATATGGCGCCCCGCCGTCGGCTGGGTGATGTTCAGGGTGCGCGATGCGCCCGATAAGGAACCTTCCTGCAGGACGGCGAGAAAGGTTCGGTACCACTCCCAGGGAATAGAGGTATTCATACAAAAATGTATAGCTGCTCGATGATGGTATGCAATTTCATTTGATATGAGCGGCAGGTAGGCTGTCAAGCATCCATTAGTGAACGGGGAAAGAGGATGAACAGCAGCGGCAAAGTACTTATTCTGGGAGCAAGCGGGGGGATTGGCGGGGAAGTGGCGCGCCGGCTGGTGGCGGACAACTGGCAGGTTCGGGCGCTGAAGCGCGGCGCTCAGATTCGCGGTCCCGCAGATGGCATGCAGTGGATAGCCGGCGACGCGCTGAATGCCGGGCAGGTTGCGGCGGCGGCTGCCGGTTGCGACGTTATCGTCCATGCGGTCAATCCGCCGGGCTACCGGCACTGGCGGCAACAGGTACTGCCCATGCTGCACAACACCCTGCAGGCCGCCGAACAACAGCGGGCGTTAGTTGTTCTGCCCGGCACGGTCTACAACTATGGACCGGATGCCTTTCCGCTGATTGCTGAAGCGGCCCCTCAGCAACCGGTGACCCGTAAAGGCGCTATTCGGGTGGAGATGGAGCTGGCGCTGGAGGATTACGTGCAGCGCGGCGGCCGGGCGTTGATTGTTCGGGCGGGCGATTTTTTTGGTCCACGCGCCGGAAATAACTGGTTTTCTCAGGGGCTGGTCAAGCCTGGTCAGCTTCCCCGCGTCATTAGCCGCCCCGGGGCGATCGGCGTCGGGCATCAGTGGGCTTATCTGCCCGACGTCGCCGACACCATCGCCGCGCTGCTGGCCCGCAGGCATGAGCTTGAGCCGTTTGCTCGTTTTCATATGCAGGGCCACTGGGACCCGGACGGCAGCGAAATGAGTCAGGCGATCCAGCGGGTGGTCGCCCGCTATGGCGGCCGAGCGGCAGTGAAGTCTTTTCCCTGGTGGCTGGTAAAGCTGGCGGCGCCCTTTAACGCCACCCTGCGGGAAATGGTCGAGATGCACTATCTCTGGCGTCTGCCGGTACGCCTGCGCAACGATAAACTGGTTGATTTTTTAGGTGCGGAGCCGCATACCCCACTCGACAGCGCGGTGCTTCAGACGCTGCAAGGCATGGGTTGTCTGCCCGCCGGCGCGATAAACCAAGAGGCGGGTGAGGCGTAACGCGGCAAGAGGATCACAGAGCGGGGTGTTATTGTGACCAAATCATAATAACGTCACTCGTTGTCAAACGATAGCGATCGCATTAAGCTAAACGGATGACGAAAAATACCCCCACCCCTGCAAGCCGTGGTCCCCATGACCACAGCGTTCGGGACCAGATTCTTGACGCGGCCATGGCGCACTTTAGTCGCTATGGCTATGAGAAAACGACGGTCACCGATCTCGCCAAAGCGATAGGCTTTTCCAAAGCCTATATCTATAAATTCTTTGACTCCAAGCAGGCGATTGGCGAGGCGATTTGCGCCAGCCGGCTGGAGAAGATCATGGTGGCCGTCAGCGCGGCTATCGCCGATGCGCCGTCCGCCAGCGAGAAACTGCGCCGCCTGTTCCGGGCACTGACCGAGGCCGGCAGTGAACTGTTTTTTGAGGATCGCAAACTGTACGACATCGCCGCCGTCGCAGCGCGCGATAAATGGCCTTCAACGGAACAGTATGCCGGTCATCTGCAGCAGCTGATTGGTCAAATCCTTGTCGAAGGCCGCCAGGCGGGTGAGTTCGAGCGCAAAACCCCGCTGGATGAGGCAACCCTGGCGGTCTATATGGTGATGTGTCCTTTCATCAACCCGGTGCAGTTGCAATACAATCTCGACACCGCGCCCACCGCGGCGGTGCTGCTTGCCTCCCTGATCCTGAGAAGTCTCTCCCCCTGATTAGTGACTATTGACTTTATTGGTCACTAGTCTGAGAATGCGGTCACTGTCCGGTCTTTTCATTAAGGTGACCCATGCTCAGGCTCAATGCCGTCCATCTTGCCGTCTGCCTCCTGCCGCTGGCCCTCGCGGGCTGCGGCGAACCTGCCGATCATGACGATCCCCGCACCCGGCCGCCGCTGGTCCGGGTGGCGACCGTCGAGCGCGCGGAGGCCAGCTCGCGGGCCTTTACCGGCGTGGTGGTCGCTCGTACCCAAAGCGATCTCGGCTTCCGGGTATCGGGAAAAATCCTTGCCCGGCTGGTGGAGACCGGGCAGAGCGTCAAGCGCGGTCAACTGCTGCTGCGTCTGGATCCGGCTGATTTAACCTTGCAGGCGCAGTCTCAACAGCGGGCCGTGGATGCCGCACGGGCGCGAGCCAAAAAGGCGACCAACGATCTGGCCCGCTATCGCGGCCTGGTGGCGAGTGGCGCCGTCTCGGCCGCGGAATTCGACCAGGTTAACGCAGCGGCAGAGGCGGCGAGAGCCGACCTCAGCGCGGCCCAGGCGCAGGCCAATGTGGCGCAAAACGCCACCGGCTATGCCGGACTGCTGGCGGACGCTGACGGCGTGGTGGTGGAAACGCTTGCCGAACCGGGGCAGGTGGTCAGCGCCGGACAGGTGGTGATCCGCCTGGCGCGGGCGGGGCAGCGCGAAGCGCGGGTGCAGCTTCCGGAGACGCTGCGCCCGGCGGTCGGCAGCGAGGCGCTGGCGACACGCTATGGCAGCGAATCTCAGCCGGTCACGGCGACCCTGCGACTGCTTTCGGACGCGGCTGACGCCACCACCCGCACCTTTGAAGCGCGCTATGTGCTGAACGGCGCGCTGGCAAACGCCCCGCTGGGGTCTACCGTGACCCTGCGTATCGGCAGCGACCAGGCGCCAGGCCAGGTGCTGGAGGTACCCCTGGCGTCGGTCTACGATCCGGGCAACGGCCCTGGCGTCTGGCGCATTGCCTCGCGTCCGGCCACCGTCTCCTGGCAACCGGTGACCGTGCTCGGCCTGAATGATGAAACGGCGCGGGTGACCGGCCCGCTGAAGCCCGGCGAGCCCATCGTCGCCCTGGGCGCCCATCTTCTGCACCAGGGCGAGGCGGTGCGTCTGGCGGAACGACGCGAGCATAATGCCGCCGGGAGCCAGCCATGAGCGCCGGGCGTTTTAATCTCTCCGCGCTGGCCGTCCGCGAGCGGTCGGTGACCCTGTTTTTGATTATCCTCATCTCCGTCGCCGGGCTGGTGGCGTTCTTCGGACTCGGGCGGGCGGAAGATCCGCCCTTCACGGTCAAGCAAATGACGGTCATTACCGTCTGGCCCGGCGCCACCGCGCAGGAGATGCAGGATCAGGTCGCCGAGCCGCTGGAAAAACGGCTCCAGGAGCTGAAGTGGTACGATCGCACTGAGACCTATACCCGCCCTGGTATGGCGTTGATCACCTTGTCGCTGCAGGATCAGACTCCGCCGTCCGAGGTGCCGGAGCAGTTTTATCAGGCGCGCAAAAAGCTCGGGGATGAGGCGAAAAACCTGCCTGCCGGCGTCTCCGGCCCGATGATGAATGACGAATTCGCCGATGTCACCTTTGCCCTCTTTGCTCTGAAAGCGCGGGGAGAGCCGCCGCGGCAGCTGGTGCGTGACGCTGAAGCCCTGCGCCAGCAGCTGCTGCATGTACCCGGGGTGAAAAAAGTGAATATCCTCGGCGAACAGGCGGAGCGCATTTATCTCTCCTTTTCTCATGATCGTCTCGCCACCCTGGGCCTTTCGCCAGAGGCGATTTTTGCCGCGCTGAACAGCCAGAATGTGCTGACCGCCGCCGGGGCCATTGAGACCCGGGGCGGGCAGATCTTTATCCGCCTCGACGGGGCGTTCGACCGCCTGCAGCAGATCCGCGACACGCCGATTATTGCCGGGGGCAGAACGCTGAAACTGGCCGATGTCGCCACGGTTGAGCGAGGGTATGAAGATCCCGCGACCTTCCTGATCCGCAATCAGGGCGAACCGGCGCTGCTGCTGGGGGTGGTGATGCGCGAGGGCTGGAATGGTCTGGCGCTGGGGAAAGCGCTGGACGCCGAAACGGCCAGCATCAATCAGAGCCTGCCGCTCGGCATGTCGTTGACCAAAGTGACCGATCAGTCGGTGAATATCAGCGCCGCAGTCGATGAGTTCATGATCAAATTCTTTGTCGCCCTGCTGGTGGTGATGGCGGTGTGCTTTGTCAGCATGGGGTGGCGCGTGGGGGTGGTGGTCGCGGCGGCGGTGCCTTTAACCCTGGCCGCGGTGTTTGTGGTAATGGAGGCGACCGGCAAAAACTTCGACCGCATCACTCTCGGCTCGCTGATCCTCGCCCTGGGCCTGCTGGTGGATGATGCCATCATTGCCATCGAAATGATGGTGGTCAAAATGGAGGAGGGGTACGACCGCCTCAAAGCCTCCGCCTATGCCTGGAGCCATACCGCGGCGCCCATGCTGGCCGGTACCCTGGTGACGGCCGTGGGCTTTATGCCCAATGGATTTGCGCAGTCCACCGCCGGGGAGTACGCCAGCAACGTGTTCTGGATCGTCGGTATCGCGCTGATTGCCTCCTGGATCGTGGCGGTGATTTTTACCCCCTGGCTGGGGGTGCACCTGTTGCCGGACAGAAAGCCCGCGGCGGCAGGCCACGCCGCGCTGTATGACACCCCACGCTATCAGCGTTTCCGTCGGCTGCTGACCCGGGTTATCGCCCGCAAATGGCGCGTGGCCGCCAGCGTGGTGGTGCTGTTTATGGTGGCGATACTGGGAATGAGCGCGGTGAAAAAGCAGTTTTTCCCCACCTCCGATCGTCCGGAAGTACTGGTTGAAGTACAGATGCCTTACGGGTCGTCGATTATCCAGACCAGCGCCGCGACGGCGAAAATTGAGCACTGGCTGCAGCAGCAGCCGGAGGCGAAGATTGTCACCAGCTATATCGGCCAGGGCGCGCCGCGCTTTTACCTGGCGATGGCCCCGGAGTTGCCCGATCCCTCCTTTGCCAAACTGGTGGTGTTGACCGACGGTCAGGACGCCCGCGAGGCGCTCAAGCGGCGGCTGCGGGAGGCGGTGGCCAATGGCCTGGCGCCGGAAGCGCGGGTGCGCGTCACTCAGCTGGTCTTTGGCCCTTATTCGCCCTATCCGGTTGCCTGGCGGGTGATGGGGCCCGATCCGCACACCTTGCTCGACATCGCCGAACGGGTTAAATCGGTACTGCAGGCCAGTCCGCTGATGCGCACCGTCAATAGCGACTGGGGTTCGCGGGTGCCGGTGATGCATTTCAGCCTCAATCAGGACCGGCTGCAGGCGAGCGGACTCAGCTCCCAGTCCGTCGCCCAGCAGCTGCAGTTCCTGCTGTCAGGGATCCCCATCACCACTGTTCGGGAAGATATTCGCGCCGTGCAGGTCATCGGCCGCGCGGCGGGCGATATCCGTCTGGATCCGGCGAAAATCGCCGACTTCACTCTGGTGGGCAGCGGCGGGCAGCGGGTTCCCTTGTCACAGATTGGCGACGTGTCGATCAGAATGGAGGACCCGCTGCTTCGCCGTCGCGATCGCACGCCGACCATCACCGTCCGCGGAGATGTCGCGGATACCCTGCAGCCGCCGGATGTCTCCACCGCGCTGATGAAATCGCTGCAGCCCATTATCGACTCGCTGCCGCCGGGGTATCGCATCGAGACGGCGGGGTCGATCGAGGAGTCAGGCAAAGCCACGCGGGCGATGGTGCCGTTATTTCCCATCATGATCGCCCTCACGCTGCTGATCATTATCCTGCAGGTGCGTTCGCTGTCGGCGATGGTCATGGTTTTCCTGACCGCGCCGCTGGGGCTGATTGGCGTGGTGCCGACACTGCTGCTGTTCAATCAGCCGTTTGGCATCAATGCTCTTGTGGGCCTGATCGCCCTGTCGGGGATCCTGATGCGCAATACGCTGATCCTGATTGGCCAAATCCACCACAACGAACAGGCAGGGCTCGATCCGTTCCACGCGGTGGTGGAGGCGACGGTGCAGCGCGCCCGCCCGGTTCTGCTGACCGCGCTGGCGGCGATCCTGGCGTTCATTCCGCTCACCCATTCGGTCTTCTGGGGAACGCTCGCCTATACGCTGATTGGCGGGACGCTGGGGGGAACCATCATGACCCTTATTTTCCTGCCGGCCATGTACGCGATCTGGTTCCGCATCCGACCTCAGCCCCCGGCTGACGCAGTGCAACACCCGGCGCTGCACCCGCAGGGGTAATTCCCTCTTGCCGGACCTGGCCGATAAACGCGGTCAGGCCCGGCCCTGGGCAGCGTCAGGCGGGTAAGGATACCGGCACCGCATGAGTGCGATGTTGATCCTGTTCGAGACGGTCAAGGCAATCGAGGCTGATGGCCGATGGCGAGGTCGCGCCGGTGAGGGTCATGGTGACCTTCATATCCTCGGCAAATAAGCGCAGCAGATGCGCCACGCCCGCTTCGCCCGCCGCGGCCAGGGCATAAATATAGGCCCGCCCGAGCAGCACACCCTTCGCGCCGAGGGCCAGCAGGCGAATGACGTCCACGCCGGAGCGCACCCCGGAATCAGCAAGCACCGTCAGATCGTCGCCGACCGCATCTACCACCCTTGGTAGCGCCCGGGCAGTGGGGATGGCGCCATCGAGCTGTCTGCCGCCATGATTCGACACCACAATGCCATCGGCACCGAGGCGCACGGCATTGCGCGCATCGTCGGCATCGAGGATCCCTTTGATGATTAATTTCCCTTGCCAGCTGTCGCGGATCCACTCCAGATCGTGCCAGGCGATGGACGGGTCGAAGTTGTTGCTGATGAACCCCATGTAGTCGTCCATGGTCATTTTGTGGCCGGTGTAGGCTTCGATATTACCGAACGACAGGGGCCTGCCCGCCAGCCCGACGTTCATTGCCCAGCGTGGATGAGTACAGGCCTGGAGATACTGTCGCAGGGTGGCGTGCGGCCCGGACATGCCTGAGCGATTATCCCGATACCGCGAGCCGGGGATCGGCATATCGACGGTGAATACCAGGGTTTTCATGCCGGCGGCCCACGCGCGCTCCAGCGCATTACGCATGTAGCCGCGATCTTTCAGCACGTACAGCTGGGACCAGAGCGCGCCGCTGGCCTGGCTCGCCACCTCTTCAATCGAGCAGACCGACACCGTGGACAGGGTGTACGGGATCCCGGCGCGGGAGGCGGCGCGGGCCGCCTGAACTTCGCCGCGGCGGGCGTACATCCCGGTGGCGCCGACGGGCCCCAGCGCCACGGGCATCGCCCATGAAGCATCAAGGATCGTGGTGGCCAGCGTCGGTTCGCCCGCCCCGCACAGCACGCGCTGGCGAAGGGCTACCGAGGCAAGCTCGGTGGCGTTGGCGTTCATGGTATTTTCCGCCACCGCGCCACCGTCAATATAATCAAAAAGGAAGCGGGGCAGACGGCGACGAGCGGCTTCGCGATAATCGCTGGGGGCTGAAACAATCATTATTATGTCCTTATGTCTTTTAACCTAAGTGGATGTTCTGCAGGCAAAAAAACTATAGGCTTCTAAAAACCGGTGGGGAAATGAAATATTAGCATCCCAGCTATTCCCTGCTGGAATAATCTGGTTTTATCGCTGAGGCTGTTATTTCCTTTTTTTACTCTTCGGCGCGCGCGTTATTTTTATTTATTTCCGCGCAACGTGAAGCTGGCAAAATAAAGACCCGGTATGAGGCGACAGCGCTTTGCGCCATCGCCACCAGGGGGAAGGAGAGGTCTGCGCGGCGTCTGCGTTTTCCGGGAGGTGTAAAGAAGATGAATTTGAAATTGAGCTGGTGGTATCTTTTGCTAGCCTTTCTCTGGAGGACAGACGGAGCGACACCATGAAAGATAAAGATGAACAAACGGCATTGATTGGCATGGCCATCGGCGCGGCGGTCATTAGCTTAGTGGCTACACAGAAGCAGATTAATCAGGGGAGTATCGTGGATGAACTGGTGAGACTGGGCAGACAGAAGGGGGACGGGGTGGAAGATGAGGTTTTTGTTCAGGCCGCCCGCCTGGTCAGAAAAGGCACCTAGCCAACCGCTACCCTGCCTGGCAATCCATTTACCCGTTTCATCACAGTTTTCATTCCCTGGATCGCGGCTTGGCGAGCGGCGATTGTTGCTTTCTGAAAGCGTCACGGACTGGCGCTTTCTTATCCTGAACCGCAGGCCCTGCGCCTTCTCGGCCTTGTTGGCCTTTAGGTGACGCTGTCACTTTTCCTTCTCCAGGCTGTGCGATAAACAGGAACCGGGTCATCTGCTATTGCATAAATCGGTATTTTCGATACATCTTTACCATTGCGTGCGAATATAGAACAATTTCAGAATAACATATTATAAATCAAAAGATTAAGTTCACCCTGCACACCCTGATAATCCCCGGGCGAGGGTCTATGCTTATAAAAAGCGCTAAAAGGGGCAATACCCCTGCTGCAGATGGGTTGAAGTGATAATCATTATCACTAACATGGCGGTATGCCTTGATGGCGCCAACCTGGAGGTCTATCGATGGAAGTACAAGCAGGAACCTTTAATCCCGCCGATTTTAGCTGGCAGGGACTGACCATGACGCCGGCCGCTGCCGCGCATATTCGCGATCTGATGCGCAAGCAACCGGACAAAAAAGGGCTGCGGCTGGGGATAAAAACCAGCGGCTGCGCCGGTTTTGGCTATGTGCTCGAAATGATTGCCGAGCCGGCAGCCGACGATCTGCTCTTTGAACATGACGGGGCGAAACTGTGGGCGCCGCTGCAGGCGATGCCGTTCATTGACGGTACGGAGCTCGATTACGTCCGGGAAGGTTTAAATGAAATCTTTAAATTTCATAACCCGAAAGCGCAGCACGAGTGCGGTTGTGGCGAAAGTTTTGGGGTGCAGGCGGAGTAACTATGTCGCGTAATACTGAAGCAACTGACGATGTCAAAACCTGGACCGGCGGCCCGCTCAATTATAAAGAGGGCTTTTTCACCCGGCTGCAGACCGATGAGCTGGCCAAAGGGATTAATGAAGAGGTGGTCCGGGCCATTTCCGCCCGTCGCAATGAGCCGCAGTGGATGCTGGAGTTTAGGCTCAATGCTTTCCGGGCATGGCTGGAGATGGAGGAGCCGCACTGGCTGAAGGCGCATTACGATAAGCTGAATTATCAGGACTACAGCTACTATTCCGCCCCCTCCTGCGGCAACTGCGATGAGACCTGCGCTTCAGAGCCGGGCGCGGTGCAGCAGACCGGGGCCAACACCTTCCTGACCAGCGAGGTGGAAGAAGCCTTTAACCAGCTGGGCGTGCCGGTACGAGAAGGGCGCGAGGTGGCGGTGGACGCCATATTCGACTCCGTGTCGGTGGCGACCACCTACCGCGAAAAGCTGGCGGAGCAGGGGATCATCTTCTGTTCTTTCGGCGAGGCGATCCACGACCATCCGGAACTGGTGAAAAAGTATCTGGGCACCGTGGTGCCAGGCAATGACAACTTCTTTGCCGCGCTGAACGCCGCGGTGGCCTCGGATGGCACCTTTATTTATGTGCCGAAGGGCGTCCGCTGCCCGATGGAGCTGTCGACCTATTTCCGCATCAACGCCGAAAAGACCGGGCAGTTTGAACGTACCATTCTGGTGGCCGATGAAGGCAGCTACGTCAGCTATATTGAGGGCTGCTCGGCGCCGGTGCGCGACAGCTATCAGCTGCATGCGGCGGTCGTTGAAGTCATCATTCATAAAGATGCGGAAGTGAAATACTCCACGGTGCAGAACTGGTTCCCCGGCGACAACAACACCGGCGGCATTCTCAACTTCGTCACCAAGCGTGCGCTGTGCGAAGGGGAGAACAGCAAGATGTCATGGACCCAGTCGGAAACCGGCTCGGCCATCACCTGGAAATACCCTAGCTGCATTCTGCGCGGCGATAACTCGATCGGCGAATTCTTCTCGGTAGCGCTGACCAGTGGTCACCAGCAGGCGGACACCGGCACCAAAATGATCCATATCGGCAAGAACACCCGCTCGACCATCATCTCGAAAGGGATCTCCGCCGGACACAGCCAGAACAGCTATCGCGGGCTGGTCAAAATCATGCCGACCGCGACTAACGCCCGCAACTTCACCCAGTGCGATTCGATGCTGATCGGCCCGGACTGCGGGGCGCATACCTTCCCGTATGTGGAATGCCGCAACAACAGCGCCCAGCTGGAACATGAAGCGACCACTTCGCGGATTGGCGAAGATCAGCTGTTCTACTGTTTGCAGCGTGGGATCAGCGAAGACGATGCCATCTCGATGATCGTCAACGGTTTCTGTAAAGACGTCTTCTCCGAACTGCCGCTGGAGTTCGCCGTCGAAGCGCAAAAATTGCTGGCCATTAGCCTTGAACATAGCGTCGGCTGATAATTAAGGAAAAAAGATGTTAAGTATTCAAGATTTACACGTCGCCGTCGAAGATAAAGCGATCCTGCGCGGGCTGAACCTTGAGGTGCGCCCGGGGGAGGTCCACGCCATTATGGGGCCAAACGGCTCGGGGAAAAGTACGCTTTCGGCCACCCTGGCCGGGCGTGAGGATTACGAGGTGACCGGCGGCCGCGTCGAATTTAAGGGTAAAGAGCTGCTGGAACTTGCCCCGGAAGATCGCGCCGGAGAAGGTATCTTTATGGCCTTCCAGTATCCGGTGGAAATTCCCGGCGTCAGCAACCAGTTCTTCCTGCAGACCGCGCTGAATGCCGTGCGCAACTATCGCGGCCAGGAGCCGCTGGATCGCTTCGACTTCCAGGATCTGATGGAAGAGAAAATCAGGCTGCTGCAGATGCCGGCAGATCTGCTGACCCGCTCGGTGAACGTTGGCTTCTCCGGCGGTGAGAAAAAGCGTAACGATATTCTGCAAATGGCGGTGCTGGAGCCGGAGCTGTGCATTCTTGATGAGTCAGATTCCGGGCTAGATATTGATGCACTGAAGATTGTCTCGGAAGGTGTCAACTCGCTACGCGACGGCAAACGCGCCTTCATCATTGTCACCCACTATCAGCGCATTCTTGACTATATCAAGCCGGACTACGTCCATGTTCTGTATCAGGGGCGGATTGTGAAGTCGGGGGATTTCACCCTCGTCAAACAGCTGGAGGAGCAGGGCTATGGCTGGCTTACCGAACAGCAGTAACGCGCTGCAGCAGTGGCACCACCTGTTTGAAGCGCAGGGCGGCCAGCGTACGGCGGAGGCCACCCAGCATCTGCAGCAGCTGCTGCGCCTGGGGCTGCCGACACGCAAGCACGAGGACTGGAAATACACCCCGCTGGACGCGCTACTCAACGGTCACTTTGTCGCCGACGAGGGGGCATCGCTCAGCGCTGAACAGCGAGATGCGCTGGCGCTGCCGCTGGACGCCTGGCGGCTGGTGTTTATCGATGGCCGCTATCATCCTGAGCTGAGCGACGATCTCGCCGCCAGCGGCGTGGAGGTCAGCGTCGATAACCAACGCCAGCATCTGCCGGATGCTTTGCATCCGGAGGTGTTTCTCCATCTGACCGAAAGCCTGGCGCAGACGGTGACCCGCCTTCGCGTACCGCGCAACCGCCGCCTGGATAAGCCGCTGCTGCTGATGCATATCACCCGCGGTCTGGCCGGCGATGCGCTGAATACCGCCCATTATCGCCATCACCTGGCGCTGGAAAGCGGGGCGGAGGCGACTGTGGTCGAACATTACCTGAGCCTCAATGAGCAGCCGCACTTCACCGGCGGGCGACTGACCATGACGGTGGCCGATAACGCGCACCTCCAGCATATCAAGCTGGCGTTTGAGAACGCGCTCAGCTACCACTTCGCCCATAACGACCTGCTGCTGGGCCGCGACGCCTCGGCCTTCAGCAGCAGTTTCCTGCTCGGCGGCCAGGTGCTGCGTCATCACACCAGCACCCGCCTGGGCGGTGAAAACAGCAACCTGCGCCTCAATTCGCTGGCGATGCCGGTGAAAAATGAGGTCTGCGACAGCCGCACCTGGCTCGACCATCAGGTTGGCTACTGCAACAGCCGCCAGCTGCACAAAACCATCGTCAGCGATAAGGGCCGGGCGGTGTTTAACGGGCTGATCAACGTCGCGCCGCACGCGCTGAAAACCGACGGCCAGATGACCAATAACAATCTGCTGCTTGGGCGGCTGGCGGAGGTCGACACCAAACCGCAGCTGGAGATTTACGCCGATGACGTGAAATGCAGCCACGGGGCGACCGTCGGGCGCATTGATGAAGAACAGCTGTTCTATCTGCGCTCGCGCGGTATCGAACAGCAGGCGGCGCAGCAGATGATCCTCTACGCCTTCGCCGCCGAGCTCACCGAGGCTATCCGCAGCGATGCGCTCAGAGAGCAGGTGCTGGCGCGGATTGGACAGCGTTTGCCGGGAGGCACAGTATGACATTTTCAGTAGAACGGGTTCGCGCCGATTTTCCGGTACTGAACCGGGAGGTCAACGGTCAGCCACTGGCCTATCTCGACAGCGCCGCCAGTGCCCAGAAGCCGGAGGCGGTGATCGGCGCCGAAGCGGAATTCTATCGCCACGGCTACGCGGCGGTGCACCGCGGCATCCATACCCTCAGCGCGGAAGCCACCGCGCGGATGGAAGCCGTGCGTCAGCAGGCGGCCACCTTCCTTAACGCCGGGTCGGCGGAGGAAGTGGTGTTCGTCCGCGGCACCACCGAGGGTATCAACCTGGTGGCCAACAGCTGGGGAAACGCCAACGTCGGCGCCGGGGATAACATCATCATCAGCGAAATGGAGCACCACGCCAACATTGTGCCGTGGCAGATGCTGTGCGCCCGCGTCGGGGCTGAGCTGCGGGTGATCCCCCTGAACCCGGACGGCACCCTGCAACTGGATGTTGTCCCGGGACTGTTTGACCCGCGCACCCGCCTGCTGGCGATAACCGAGGTCTCCAACGTGCTGGGGACGGAAAACCCGCTGGCGGCGCTGATTGCCCTTGCGCATCAGCATGGCGCGAAAGTGCTGGTGGATGGCGCTCAGGCGGTGATGCACCACCCGGTAGATGTGCAGGCGCTGGGGTGCGATTTCTACGTTTTCTCCGGACACAAGCTGTATGGCCCGACCGGGATCGGCGTGCTCTATGGCCGTTCCGAGCTACTGCAGGCGATGGCGCCATGGGAAGGCGGCGGGTCGATGATCGCCACCGTCAGCCTGACGGAAGGCACCACCTGGAACCGGGCGCCGTGGCGCTTTGAGGCCGGTACGCCGAATACCGGGGGGATCATTGGCCTCGGCGCGGCGCTGACCTACGTCAGCCAACTGGGGCTGACGCAGATCGCGGAGTACGAGCAGACCCTGATGCGCTATGCGCTGGAGGCTCTGCGCGCCGTGCCGGATCTGATCCTCTACGGGCCGGCGCAGCGCAAAGGGGTGATCGCTTTTAACCTCGGCCAGCATCACGCCTATGACGTCGGCAGCTTCCTCGACAACTACGGTATCGCGGTGCGAACCGGGCACCACTGCGCCATGCCGCTGATGGCCCGGTATCAGGTACCGGCTATGTGTCGGGCCTCGCTGGCGATGTACAATACCACGGAAGAGGTGGACCGCCTGGTGGCCGGCCTGCAGCGGATCCACAAATTATTAGGGTAAAGGACGTGACGATGGCGGCACTACCAGACAAAGACAAACTGTTGCGCAATTTTAGCCGTTGCGCCAACTGGGAAGAGAAGTATCTCTATATCATTGAGCTGGGCCAGCGGCTGGCGCCGCTAAGCCCGGAAGAACATAGCGTGCAGAACATTATTCAGGGCTGCCAAAGCCAGGTGTGGATTGTGATGGCGCAGGACCCCTCCGGCGTTATCACCCTGCGCGGTGACAGCGATGCGGCGATCGTCAAAGGGCTGATTGCGGTGGTGTTTATCCTTTATGATCGGATGACCGCCCAGGATATCATCGAGTTCGATGTGCGCCCGTGGTTTGAAAAAATGGCGCTCACCCAACACCTGACGCCTTCCCGCTCGCAAGGGCTTGAAGCCATGATCCGTGCGATCCGCGCGAAAGCCGCAAATATTAGCTAGAATAAACAGGTAGATTTCATTCTGTTACGTCCGGTAGGGGTTCTGCTCCTGCCGCCGTTCAGTCTCCTGGCGTTTTATCAGCGAAAGAAGGAATCTCAGTATGAAACGCAAAACGATGATCACCTTAGCCCTTCTCAGCGCGCTTGGCGTCTCCTCGGCCGCCTGGGCCGTCGACTACCCGCTTCCTCCCGCCAACAGCCGGCTGATTGGCCAGAACCAGTACTGGACCGTACAGGAGGGAGACCGCAACCTGCAGGCGATCGCCCGCCATTTCGATACCGCGGCGATGCTGATCCTCGAAGCCAACGATACCATCGCGCCGGTGCAGCCGAAGCCTGGTACTCAGGTCCTGATCCCCTCCCAGATGCTGCTCCCCGACGTACCGCGAGAGGGGATTGTCGTCAACCTTGCGGAACTGCGGCTGTATTACTTCCCGCCGGGAGAGAATCAGGTGCAGGTCTATCCGCTGGGTATCGGCCAGTTAGGGCTGGAAACGCCTGAGATGACCACCCGCATCGGGCAGAAGATCCCCAACCCGACCTGGACGCCCACCGCGGGCATTCGGGCGCGTTCGCTGGAGAAAGGGGTGACGTTACCAGCGGTGGTCCCGGCCGGGCCGTACAATCCGCTGGGGCGCTACGCGCTGCGTCTGGCCTATGGCAACGGCGAATATCTGATTCATGGCACCAACGCGCCGGACAGCGTCGGTTTACGCGTCAGCTCAGGCTGTATGCGAATGAACGCCGATGACATCAAAGCGCTGTTCAACCAGGTGAAAACCGGGACGCCGGTACGGATTATCAATCAGCCGGTGAAGTTTGCCGTCGAACCGGATGGTAAACGCTATGTCGAGGTCCACAGGCCGCTTTCGCAGACGGAAGGGGAAAACACCCGGACCATCGCCTACACGCTGCCTGCGGCGTTTCACGCCTTCGCAGAGGATAAAGCGGTCGATGATGCACAGCTGAAAAAAGCGATGTCGAGAAGGGCGGGATATCCGGTGGTGGTGTCCACGGGGACGGGGAGTGCGCCAGCTACGCTGTCGGCGCAGAACACGCCGTCAGACAACAGCCTGCTTACCCAGTAGCCCTCATGCTGAGGGCAAAAAAAATGGCGCACAGAGTGCGCCATTTTTATTACCAGAACTCTTACTTACGGTAAGAGTGAGCCTGGTTGTCCAGACGCTGGTTAGCGCGAGCTGCGTCGTCTTTAGCAGCCTGAACGTCGGAACGGATTGCGTTCACGTCGTTGCTCAGCTGGTCAACTTTAGCGTTCAGAGTCTGAACGTCAGAAGACAGCTGATCGATTTTAGCATTGCTGGAGCAACCAGCCAGCAGAGTAGAACCCAGGATTACCGCGCCCAGTACCAGTTTAGTACGATTCATTATTAATACCCTCTAGATTGAGTTAATCTCCATGTAGCGTTACAAGTATTACACAAAGTTTTTTGGGATGAGAATATTTTTTTTACCTGAACGCACTTATTTTTGATCGTTCGCTCAAAGAAGCATCGAATTGGACAAAATCGCTGAAAAAGGCGAGTGAAAACAGCGCGCTTCCATCGGATTCATCTTAGATAATCTCTTATTAAATAGTAAATTCCGATTTGCATTTTTAATAGGAAGAGCTAATCAATGAATAAAAAAAAGCGCCCCGAGAGGCGCTTTATTAAAAAAAACCAATTAACCTGTAAATTATTACAGCACGTGTACGGAAGCCGTATTAGTGGTACCGCTCGGCACTAATGCGCCGGAAACCATCACCACCACGTCGCCTTTACGCGCGAGCCCGCTTTTTAGCGCCAGATCTTTGCCCAGATGATAGAAGTCATCGGTAGAGGCGATCTCTTCCACCAGCTGCGGCACAACGCCTTTGCTCAGCACCAGCTGGCGAGCGGTGGTTTCGTTGGTGGTCAGGGCCAGGATGGTGGCGTCCGGGAAGTATTTACGCACAGCGCGTGCGGATTTACCGCCCTGGGTGGCGACAACGATCAGCGGCGCTTCCAGTTTCTCAGCGGTTTCTACCGCGCCGCGGCACACCGCTTCGGTGATGCGCAGTTTACGATTGTCGTTATTGAAGTCCAGACGGCTGGTCATCACGCGGTCAGTACGTTCGCAGATGGTGGCCATGATGGTGACGGCTTCCAGCGGGTATTTACCTTTCGCGGATTCGCCGGACAGCATCACTGCATCGGTACCGTCGAGGATGGCGTTGGCCACGTCGCCGGCTTCAGCGCGGGTCGGACGCGGGTTCTTGATCATGGAGTCCAGCATCTGAGTCGCGGTGATAACCACTTTGCGCGCGCGGATACATTTTTCGATGATCATTTTCTGGGCGAAGATAACTTCTTCAACCGGGATCTCAACGCCCATGTCGCCACGAGCAACCATGATGCCGTCAGAAGCTTCGAGGATTTCGTCGAAGTTGTTCAGGCCTTCCTGGTTTTCGATTTTGGAGATGATCTGGATGTTTTCGCCGCCGTGGGCTTTCAGGTGCTCACGGATCTCGACGACGTCGGAACGTTTACGGATGAAGGAGGCCGCGACAAAGTCCACGCCCTGCTCGCAACCGAAGATCAGATCCTGTTTGTCTTTCTCAGCCAGCGCCGGCAGGGCGATGGAGACGCCCGGCAGGTTTACGCCTTTGTTCTCGCCAAGGTCGCCGTTGTTCAGCACTTTACAGATAACTTTGTTACCTTCGATAGCCGTCACTTCCATGCCGATCAGGCCATCGTCCACCAGAACGGTGTTGCCGACGGTGAGGTCAGACGTGAAGCCTTCGTAGGTCACTGCAACGATTTCGTTGTTGCCGACGACGGATTTATCGGTGGTGAAGGTGAAGGTCTGGCCTGCTTTCAATGAGACGTCGTTGCCGCCTTCCAGCTTGATGGTACGAATTTCCGGGCCTTTGGTGTCCAGCAGAATAGCGGCTTTCTTACCGGTTTTGCTCATCACATTGCGCAGGTTCTGGATGCGCTGACCGTGTTCCGCATAGTCACCGTGGGAGAAGTTCAGACGCATCACGTTCATGCCGGCTTCCAGCATTTTGGTCAGCATCTCTTCAGATTCGGTTTTCGGACCGATGGTGCAAACAATTTTGGTCTTTTTCATGACAGTTTTAGTCTTTAAGTTGTGAAGGATATGGAATTCTCGCTCCGCGGGCGCACTGCCGGGGAGCCAAACCTGTATTACGAAAGTTGCTAAGCCACGCCCTAAGGATAGGTGACAACCCCGGAGCGTGCAGAAGAATGTGTGCTGGCGGTTCAGCCCATGAAATGTGGCAAGGTGTTATGCGTTTTATCATGCAGTCCAATGCGCTGAAACCATTCAAGAAAGAATCGAAGCGCATTATACGCTGCCGAAATCAAAAAGGAAAATAAAAACCTCGTTTCAAATTATGGACAAAACGCGTAACAAAACCGGCACGTTATGCATAAAAGTACGCAACACATTTTTTCATCACCGGGCAGGCAAAGGGGCAGCGGAAGGCGCTTTTTCTCGCGTGATGAACCAGTAAAACGCGCCATTGGCCTATTCCGCCGGGGATAATTTGCGTTGCGGAAAAAATCTATCAATAATGAATTGATTGATAATAATAAAGTGCGAGCAAAACCAGATGGGAAATAAAGCCAAAGACGACGAGCTGTACCAGGAAATGTGCCGCGTGGTGGGTAAAGTGGTGCTGGAAATGCGAGACCTGGGCCAGGAGCCGAAACACATTGTCATTGCCGGCGTACTGCGCACCTCGCTGGCGAACGCCAAAATTCAGCGTTCGGCGCTCACCGTGGAGGCCATGGAGAAAGTCATTCACGCCCTTTCCGGGCATTAACGTCTTTCGCCGGCGGGTCAGGAAATCACGAAGCGGATCACCGCCCGGACGGCAATGTCACAGTGGTGGGCCACCATCGCTTCGTCGTCGATGGCGGGCAACGGATCGTCAAGGTACAGGCTGCTGAAGGTGTAGAAGTTCGACACCTGATAAAAGCTGAAGCTGCTGATTAACCGGTGCACATCGCGTGCTTCGAGCCCCGCCTGAAAGACACCTTGCTGCTGGCCGCGCTGTAAAATGTCTTCCAGAATCGACAGGGCGGTACGATTCAGCGGTTTCAGTTCACCCGAGGTTTGTAACCACTTGCCGCGCTGCATATTCTCCATGCAAATCACCCGCATATAGTCCGCGTGGGTGGCGTGATAACGCACGCTCCAGCGCACCAGCCGCACCAGCGCCTCCACCGGTGGCACATTCTCCAGCCCCAGCTGCTGCTCGGTTTCGCGGATCCGCGCATACACATACTGCAGCACCTCCTGATAGAGCTGCTCTTTGCTTTTGAAGTAGTAAACCACCATGCGCTTGGTGGTCTGCGCCTCGGTGGCGATCTGCTCCATGCGGGCGCCTGACAGCCCGTGTTCAGCAAAAACAGCGATAGCGGCGCTGAAAATCCGCGCCTTCAGGGATTGTGCTTCATCATGAGCAACGACGGTCATGGCAACTCCTTTTTCTTGGGTGACAAAAAATACACATAATGATCACAATTTAGCAACCTAGTATGGCGCAAATGAACCAAATGATACATATTCAAGGCTCACGTCAGTTGTTGACCCGAGGACCTTATGCTGCGCTCTATCGCCACCGTTTCGATTTCCGGCACCCTGCCTGAGAAGCTGCACGCTATTGCGGCGGCGGGCTATCAGGGTGTGGAAATTTTCGAGAACGATCTGCTCTATTATACGGGGACGCCGGCGGAAATCCGCCAGCTTGCCGCCGATTTAGGGTTAAAAATCACGCTTTTTCAACCCTTTCGCGATTTTGAAGGCGCCAGCCGGGCGCAGTTTGCGGCGAATATAGCCCGCGCTCGGCGCAAGTTTGCCCTGATGCACGAGCTGGGCTGCGACACGCTGCTGCTGTGCAGCAATGTGCAGCCGGACTGCTCGGCGGATAGCGAATTGCAGGTCGCGGATCTGCGGGCGCTGGCCACGCTGGCGGAAGAAGAGGGGATCACCATCGGCTATGAGGCGCTGGCCTGGGGAACCCATGTGAACCGCTGGCAGCAGGCCTGGGAGCGGGTACGGCGGGTGGACAGCCCGGCGCTGGGCCTGGTGCTCGACAGCTTCCATATTCTGGCTCGCGGCGACACGCTGGACGCGCTACCGTCGGTGCCGGTGGAGAAAATCACCTTTGTTCAGCTCGCCGATGCGCCGTACATGAAAATGGATCTCCTGGAATGGAGTCGCCATTTCCGCTGCTTCCCCGGGCAGGGCGAGCTGCCGCTGGAGCCGTTTGCCGAGCAGGTCACCCGCTGCGGCTATCGCGGCCCCTGGTCGCTGGAGATCTTTAATGACGGTTTTCGCGCCTCGCCGAACGGCGCGACGGCCAAAGATGGTTATCGTTCGCTGCTGTGGCTGGAGGAGCAAACCCGCCGTCGGCTCCCGACGTGCGATGCCGATCTGTTTTCACCGCCGCCGCTGCCGGTCTATCACGGGCTGGAGTTTATCGAGTTTGCCGCCAGCGCCGCCGAGGCGCAGCGCCTGGGGCAGCATCTGCAGGCGCTGGGTTTTCAGCACGAGGGAAGCCACCGCTCCAAACAGGTGACGCTGTGGCGCAACGGCGGGGCGCGGATCGTCATCAACCATCAGCCCCACAGCTGGGCCGATCATTTCTATCAACGCCACGGCGTATCGCTGTGCGCCATGGCGCTGCGGGTCGATCGCAGTGCGCCGATTGTGGCCCGCGCCCGGGCGCTGGGGTATGCCACCTGGCAGGGCGATGCCGGGCCGAACGAAACGCCGATCCCGGCGATCTGCGCCCCGGACGGTAGCCTTATCTATCTCATCGAGGCCGGGGAAGGGATCTATGAGCGCGATTTTCATCTGCGCGACGGACTGACGGTGCGCGAGGATTATCTCGGTATCGACCATCTGGCGCTGGGGATGGAGGCCGACAGCCGCGACAACTGGGTGATGTTCTTCCGCACGGTGTTTGGTTTTACCCTTGAGCATGAGCAGACGCTGCCGGACCCGTATGGACTGGTGCGCAGTCTGGCGGTGCGCAGCCCGCAGGGCGATATCCGTCTGGCGCTGAATATTTCGCAGAGCCGGGCGACGCAGATTGCCCGCTCGGTCGCCTGCTACCAGGGGGCAGGGCTGCAGCATGCGGCCTTTGCCTGCCGCGATCTGCCGGCCACCTGCGACCAGCTTGCCGACGTTGCCCGCCATGCGCTGCCGATCCCGGCCAATTATTATGACGATCTGCTGGCGCGCTTCGGCGGCGAGCTGGACGTTGGGCAACTGCAGCGGCGGCAGCTCCTCTACGACCGCGATCCGCAGGGCGGGGCCTTCCTGCATCTTTATACCCGCCCCTTTACCGCCGGGCGCTTTTTCTTTGAGTTAACCGAACGACGGGCCGGTTACGCGCTCTATGGCGCGGCGAATGCCGCCGTCCGTCTGGCGGCGATGCAGTATTGTTAGCCCGAATCAAATGGTTCATTATGCTTTAAACACAATAACAACATCCTCTGTACCCGAGACAGGAACTGACTATGAGCTCATATAGCCCTAACCCGACGGCTGCCGCCCAGCCTGCCGTCACCGTGCGCCGCTCCCGGCGGCGCATCGGCATCCTTGCGCTGTTGGCCATTGGTACCATGATCAACTACCTCGATCGCACCGTGCTGGGGATCGCCGCCCCAAAGCTCACCGGTGAGCTGGGGATCGACCCGGCGATCATGGGTATCCTTTTTTCCGCCTTCGCCTGGACCTATGCCCTGGCGCAGATCCCCGGCGGGCTGTTCCTTGACCGCTTTGGCAACAAAGTGACCTATTTTCTGTCGCTGACCCTATGGTCGCTGTTTACCCTGTTCCACGGCATGGCGGTGGGGCTGAAAACACTGTTGCTGTTCCGCTTCGGACTCGGCATTAGCGAAGCGCCGTGCTTTCCGGTCAACAGCCGGGTGGTCAGCGCCTGGTTCCCGCAGCATGAGCGGGCGAAAGCCACAGCGGTGTACACGGTAGGGGAATACCTCGGGCTGGCCTGCTTTGCGCCGCTGCTGTTCTGGATCATGGACGGCTTTGGCTGGCGGGTGCTGTTCGTTAGCGTCGGCGCGGTCGGTATTCTGTTTGCCCTGGTGTGGTGGCGCTGCTACCGCGAACCGCATGAAGATCCGCGCCTCAGCCAGCAGGAGCGCGAGCATATCGAAAACGGCGGCGGCCTGAGCGCCCCGACGGACCAGCAGGTGGCATTCAGCTGGCCGCTGGTCCGCCAACTGCTGAGCAAACGGCAGATCATCGGCGCCAGCATCGGCCAGTTTGCCGGCAATACCGTGCTGGTGTTCTTTCTCACCTGGTTCCCGACCTGGCTGGCCACCGAGCGGCATATGCCCTGGCTGAAGGTGGGCTTCTTCTCCATCCTGCCGTTTGTCGCCGCCGCGGGCGGGGTGATGTTTGGCGGCTGGATCTCCGACAAACTGCTCAAGGCCACCGGGTCGGCCAACCTTGGCCGTAAGCTGCCGATCGTCGCCGGTCTGCTGATGGCCAGCTGCATTATCACCGCCAACTGGCTGCAGAGCGACCTGGCGGTGATCCTGGTGATGTCGTTTGCCTTTTTTGGTCAGGGAATGGTGGGGCTTGGCTGGACGCTGATCTCCGATATTGCCCCGAAGGGGCTAGGCGGCCTGACCGGCGGCCTGTTTAACTTCTGCGCCAACCTCGCGGGGATCCTCACCCCGCTGGTGATCGGCTTTATCGTTGCCGGGTTCGGCAATTTCTTCTACGCGTTGATCTACATCGGCGGCGCCGCGCTGCTGGGCGTGGTGGCCTATCTGTTTATCCTCGGCGACGTCAAACGTATCGAGTTATCGCAGTAAGCAAAGGAGCAAGGCATGGTGATTAGTGGAAATACGCGGCTGATAGCGCACCTTGGCTATCCGACCGCCAGTTTTAAGGCGCCGATGATCTATAACCCGTGGTTCGTCGACCAGCAGGTGGACGTGAAGGTGGTGCCGATGGGGGTCAGGCCGGAGGACTACGCCGCGTTTATTCCGCCGCTGTTTACGATGACCAACATCATCGGCGCGCTGGTGACGATGCCGCATAAAATCGCCACCTGCGATCTGGTCCAGCGCCTGAGCCCGACGGCGGCCATCGCCGGCGCCTGCAACGCCATCCGTCGCGAGGCCGACGGTAACCTGAGCGGGGATATGTTCGATGGCGACGGCTTTGTGCTGGGCCTGCGTCGTAAAGGGTTTAATCCGCAGGGGACGCGGGCGCTGGTGGTCGGCAGCGGCGGGGTGGGGTCGGCTATCGCCGCCTCCCTCGCCGCGGCGGGAGTCAGCGCCCTGACCCTGTACGATACCCGGCCCGAGGTGGCGCACGCCCTCGCCGGACGGCTGCATCAGCACTATCCGCTGCTCGATATCACCCTGATGCAGCACGATCCTGTCGGACACGAGCTGGTGGTCAATGCCACCCCGCTGGGGATGAAGGCCAGCGATCCGCTGCCGCTGGACGTTGACCGTCTGGTGCCAGGCACCTGGGTGGGGGAGGTGGTGATGACCCAGGAGTACACCCCGCTGCTGAGGGCCGCTCAGGCGCGACAGTGCCATATCCAGCGCGGGACCGACATGTTGTTTGAAATGATCCCCGCTTATCTGCGCTTTTTCGACCTGCCGGTAGCCACCCCCGAGCAGCTGCGCGCGCTGGCGGAAATTCGCTACTGACGCGACGGCAAACCGGGTAATATAGCGTTATGTTATCCGGTTTATAGCGACTCTCTATGATGTCCACTCCTCTCACGCTGCTGGCGGCGGGAAGCCTGAGAAGCGCTTTCCTGCCGCTGGTGGCGCACTTTCAGCAGCACACTGGCCTGGCGGTCGATGCGCAGTTTGGCCCTGCCGGCCTGCTGCGCGAGCGGATCGAGGCCGGGGCGCCGTGCGCGGTTTTTGCGTCCGCCAACGCGGCGCACCCGCAGGCGCTGCTGCAGGCCGGTCTGGCGCAGGAATGCCAGGGATTTGCCGGCAACCAGCTGATGCTGACCGCCCGGCGGTCGCCGGACAACGATGGCCTGGACTGGCTGGCGCTGCTCAGCACGCCCCGCCTGCAGCTGGCGACCTCCACGCCGGGATGCGATCCGTCGGGAGATTATACCTGGCAACTGTTTGCCCGAATTGAGGCGCACTATCCTGGGTTGGGCAACGCGATAGCCGGGCGGGCGCAGCCGCGGGTCGGCGGTAGAGACTCACTGAGCGTGCCGCCGGGCGAGATAGCCGGCGCGTGGCTTATTCGCCAGAATCTGGCGGATCTGTTTATCGGCTACGCGCACTATGGCCCCGCGCTGGCCGCCTGCGACGATCTGCGTACCCTGACCATCCCGGCGCCGTGGAATATTCGCTGCGATTACCAGCTGGCGCGTCTCAGGGCGGATCCCGCCGCGCTGGCCCTGTATCGCTTTATCCTCGGCGACGTTGGCCAGAGGTATCTCCGGCAGGCGGGTTTTATGCCGTTCAGCGACGCAGAGTAAACCCCGGCGCCAGCAGAGGGGACGCGGACGCTGGATGGTAGATCAGACGTACCGGCAGGCCGTACGCTTGCCGGAGGTGCGTTTCGCTCAGCACGTCGGCGGTCTCGCCTGCCAGCCACTGGCCCTCCGGCAGAAGCAGCAGCGTATGGCTGGCCACCTGCAGCGCATGGTTTGGATCATGGGTGGTGAACAGGACGGTGCGTGCCTGGCGGTAAGCGAGGTCGCCGATCAGCTGCAATACCACCTGCTGGTTACTGAGGTCCAGCGCCGAGCAGGGCTCATCCAGCAGGATATTCTGGCTGGCGCTGACCAGCGCGCGGGCAATCAGCACCAGCTGCTGCTGGCCGCCGGAGAGGGCGCCGAAGTCATCCCCGGCCAGGGCGGCAATCCCCAGCTGCGCCAGCGCGTTCTCAACCCGCCGGGCATCCTCCTCGCCCGGCTGGGCAAAGAGATCCACATGACGGGCGCGGCCCATCAGCACCACATCGCTCACGCGCCAGCGAAAAGCGGGACGAAACGACTGCGGGACCAGGGCGACGCCCCCCTCGCACTGCACCTGGCCGCCCAGCGGCGGCAACACGCCGGTCAGGGTGTCCAGCAGGGTACTTTTTCCCCGGCCATTGGCGCCCAGCACCGCCCAGATCTCACCGGGCCGGCAGGTCAGCGTGAGCGGGGCGAAGAGCGGCTGACGGTGGCCGTAGCGTAGCGCTTCCAGCGATAATGAGCTGTTCATCGGGCGGTACTCCGGCGCCGGGATTGCCCCAGTAAAAAGGTAAACAGCGGCGCCCCGAGCAGGGCAGTGATGATCCCGATCGGGATTTCCGCCTGGGTCAGCGTGCGCGCCAGATCGTCTACCACCAGCATCAGGGCGGCGCCAAGCCAGAAGGCGGTGGGCAGCAGGCGACGATGGTCAGCGCCCACCAGCAGGCGGGCGAGGTGCGGGACCACCAGCCCCATCCAGGCGATGCTGCCGCTGACCGCCACCTGGGCTGCCACCAGCACTGCACAGCACACCAGCACGCCGCGACGCAGCGCGGCCACCGGAACGCCAAGACTGCGGGCATCGCGTTCCTCCAGCGCCAGCAGGTTGATACGCCAGCGCAGCTTCCACAGCACCCCGGCGGCTAGCGCCATGGGCAGGGACATAAGCAGAACCTTATGCCAGCTGGCGGTCGCGAAGCTGCCGAGCAGCCAGAAAACAATGTTCGGTAACGTCTCTTCGCTATCGGCGAGGTACTGCATCAGGCTGACCAGCGCGGCGAAGAAGCCGCTGAGAATGATCCCGGACAGAATCAGCCCCAGCGTGCTGTCCCGCCCCTGCAGGGCGGCGAGGGCGTAAATCAGCCCCAGCGCGATGAGGCCGAAGAAAAAGGTCGAGGCCATCATCAGCAGACCGCCGACGCCCAACAGGATCGCCAGCGTGCCGCCGAAGGCGGAGCCGGCGGTCACCCCGATGATGTGCGGGTCCACCAGCGGGTTCTGGAACACGCCCTGCAAGGTGGCGCCGCACAGCCCCAGCGCGCCCCCGGCCAGCAGAGCCATGACCACGCGCGGCAGGCGAACCGACCAGACGATCTGCCCGATCACCCCTTCACCTGGCGGCAAATGGACCAGGGTGTGGCCAACGGCGCGCAGGCTTAACGGGTACTGGCCGAAACAGAGCGAGGCGACCGCGATCGCCAGCGTCGCCAGCGCCAGGCTACCCTGCAACCGCCAGGGATGGTGGTTAGCGCGCATCTGGCGTCCACGCCACGCGGTAAAAACGCTGATAGTAATCCCTGGCTTTACTGTCCACATCGATGCTCTGGTAGCGCGAAGGATAGAGTTTTTTCGCCATCCATAGCTCGCCCAGCGCCAGGGCCTCCGGCATCGGGTAACCCCAGGCTTTGGCGTACTCCGGCATCAGCCACACGCGGTGGTGTTTCACCGCATCGATCGCCTGCCACTGCGGATCGTTCTCTATCTGTTTGACCACCTGCGGATAACGGTCCTGGACGAAGATCACCTGCGGGTTCCACTCCAGTACCTGCTCCAGCGACACCTGACGGGCGCCTTTTACGCTGGCGGCCGCCACGTTCAGCGCCCCGGCGTGCGCCATCATCAGCCCGGTGTATTTACCGGCGCCGTAGGTATTCAGATCGGGGTTGGCCATATACACCCGCACCCGCTGGTTCTGGGGAATATCGGCCACCGGCGCATTGGCTTTTTTGCGCGCCGCAAAGGTGTAGTGAATCAGCGCCTCGGCCTCGGGCTGGCGCTCGACGACCTCGCCGATAAGGCGGATCCCCTCCACCAGCCCGGCGTTATAGGCCTGCTCTTCGTCAGCCATGGTGGGGTTCATTTTATTTTTTTCCCCGGCGGCGTCCTGGCGCAGCGAGATGGCCACCACCGGGATCCCGGCCTGTTGGATCTGCGCGATCATCGCCGGCGGCGCATAGTTGGCGACAAAAACCACCTGCGGACGCAGCGCCAGCAGGCTTTCAATATTGACCTGGGTGAGATCGCCCGGGGTCGCCAGTTGCCCGATCTCAGGCATAAAGCGGGCGAACTGCGGCCCGAGCTGTTTCTGCCAGCTGCTTAAGACGCCGACTATATCCTCTGCGGCATGCAGTTGCACCAGCAGGTTGAGCGTCTGATGTTGCAGAACCACGACGCGGGTGATGTGGTCGGGGAGCGTGACCTGGCGACCCAGCTGGTCGGTGACGGTGCGGTCGGCGAAGGCCTGGCCGGTGAACAGGCTGGCGCTGAGCAGCGTCAGGCCCAGCAGTAAGGGGTGTTTTGACATGGTGTGGCCCGAATGGCGTGAAAAATTCGTTATGTATTAAAGTATATAACGAGGCTGGGCGCAATGGGTGATCGCATTTACCCTCATCACGATTAAGGCATTTCGTACCACACTTCTTCCTCTTCCATGCGGGCCTCTATCTGACTCGCCACCCTCTGCAGGGCGGAAAGATGCTTCTGCGCCGCCTGCTCAATGGTCATCGCGCTGGCGATATAGACCAGATTCAGGCAGCCGATAACCCGCTGCTGGCTGCAGACCGGCACGGCGATGGAGGCGATTTTCTCCTCCTGCCGCCAGCCGCGGAAGTTTTCACCGTAGCCGTTCTGGCGGGTGCGGGCGAGGATCGCCGCCAGCCGTTCCGGTTCGCGGGCCAGCTGATACTCAGCTTCCGGACGGGCGGCCAGCATGCTGACGATGGCGTCGCGTTCCGCGTCGGGGGCAAAGGCCAGCCACGTCAGCCCGGAGGCGGTGAGCAACAGCGGCAGCCGCCGTCCGACCATCGCGCGGTGAAACGACAGTCGGCTGAAGCGGTGGGTAGTCTCGCGCACCACCATGGCGTCGACGTCGAGGGTGGTGATATCCGTGGGCCACTGTACCTCGCGCAGCAGCTCGCCGAGCAGCGGTGTGGCGAGGGCAGAAATCCAATGTTCGTCACGAAATCCATCGCTCAGCTGGCGGACGTTAATGGTCAAACGGAAGCTGTCGTCGGAGCGGCTGCGGCGGACAAAACCCTCCTCCTGCAGCGTCTCCAGCAGCCGGCGCACGGTGGTGCGATGCAGGCCGCTAAACTCCGCCAGCAGGCCCGGCGTCGCGCCGCCGTCGAATTTATTTAACAATTTTAATAACAATAAACCCCGGCTTAACCCACGCACCGTTTTGTACTCAGTGGACCCATCGTCACGCATAAATCCTTCCTTAAAATGCTTTATAAACAGCGTTGTGCACCTGGTGCACATTCGGCGATGTTTTGATTGTAGCCGAAAACCCCCGCCCTATACTCAGCCCATTATAAAAATACGTTTACACATGATTAACAAATTGCCTGTCAGCCGGGCAGTTTCCGAGTCGTGAGGTCGCTGAAAATGACAACATCTACACCCGATATTCAACCCGCCGTGCAGCATACCGCTCAGGTCGCCATCGCCGGCGCCGGTCCGGTTGGCCTGATGATGGCCAACTACCTTGGCCAGATGGGCATCAGCGTGCTGCTGGTGGAAAAGCTCGACACACTGATCGATTACCCGCGGGCCATCGGCATTGACGATGAATCCCTGCGGGCGATGCAGGCGGTAGGGCTGGTGAATGACGTGCTGCCGCACACCACGCCGTGGCACGCCATGCGCTTTCTGACCCCGAAGGGGCGCTGCTTTGCCGATATCCAGCCGATGACCGATGAGTTTGGCTGGTCGCGGCGCAACGCCTTCATTCAGCCGCAGGTCGATGCGGTGATGTATAACGGCCTGCAGCGTTTCCCGCAGGTCCGCTGCCTCTTCTCCCGCGAAGTAGAAGCCTTTAGCCAGAACGGTGACGGTGTCACGTTAAATCTTAAAGGACCGGACGGCGAGCGGGAGACGGTGCGCGCGGACTGGCTGGTGGCCTGCGACGGCGGCGCCAGCTTTATTCGTCGTACGCTGAACATCCCCTTCGAAGGTAAGACCGCGCCGAATCAGTGGATCGTCATCGATATCGCTAACGACCCGCTGGCCACCCCGCACGTTTACCTGTGCTGCGACCCGGTGCGACCCTACGTTTCCGCCGCGCTGCCCCATGGCGTGCGCCGCTTTGAATTTATGGTGATGCCCGGAGAAACCGAAGCCCAGCTCAGCGAGCCGCACAATATGCGTCGTCTGCTGAGCAAAGTGCTGCCGGACCCGGACCGCGTCGAGCTGATCCGCCAGCGGGTCTACACCCATAATGCCCGCCTTGCCGAGCGCTTTCGCATTGACCGGGTGCTGCTGGCCGGCGACGCGGCGCACATCATGCCGGTCTGGCAGGGGCAGGGATACAACAGCGGCATGCGCGACGCCTTCAACCTGGCGTGGAAGCTGGCGCTGGTGGTCAACGGTAAAGCGGGAGAGGCGCTGCTCGACAGCTACCAGCAGGAGCGCCGCGACCACGCGAAAGCGATGATTGATCTGTCGGTCACCGCCGGCAACGTGCTGGCGCCGCCGAAGCGCTGGCAGGGGGCCGTGCGCGACGGTCTCTCCTGGCTGCTGAACTACCTGCCGCCGGTGAAGCGCTACTTCCTCGAAATGCGCTTTAAGCCGATGCCGCAGTACCGCGAGGGGGCGCTGCTGACCGACGGCGCCGGCAAAACCTCGCCGGTGGGCAAAATGTTTATTCAACCGCAGGTGACGCTGGAGAGCGGCGAGAGCGTGCTGCTCGACGAGGTTATCGGCGCGAATTTCGCCATTATCGGCTGGGGCTGCAACCCGCAGTGGGGGCTCGAAGCCGGGCAGATCGCCCGCTGGCGCGCGATTGGCGTGCGCTTTATCCAGGTGGTGCCGGAGGTGCAGATCCATCGCGAGCAGGATAACGCCCCCGGCACGCTGCGGGTAGGCGATACGCAAAATCGCCTGAAGAGCTGGTTTGCTCAGCATAACACCGCCATTGCCGTGGTCAGACCGGACCGCTTTGTCGCCGCTCTCGCCATCCCGCAGACCCTCGGCGCACAGCTGACCGCCCTGGCGGAAAAAATGACCCTCGCAACCGGGGATACCGCCCGCACTGAAGAGAAGGTGGCCTGATATGGATGCCTATTTGCACTGTCTCTCCCACACTCCGTTGGTGGGATTCGTGGACCCGGAGCAGGCGGTCCTTGATGAAGTGAACGGGGTGATTGCTGACGCCCGGCGGCGGATCGCCGCTTTCGAGCCCGAGCTGGTGGTGCTCTTCGCTCCCGATCACTACAACGGTTTTTTCTATGACGTGATGCCGCCGTTCTGCCTCGGCGTCGGCGCCACCGCCATTGGCGACTTCGCCAGCGCCGCCGGCGACCTGCCGGTGCCGACCGAGCTGGCGGAAGCCTGCGCCCACGCGGTCATCAACAGCGGTATCGACCTGGCGGTGTCGTACAACATGCAGGTGGACCATGGCTTCGCCCAGCCGCTGGAGTTTCTGCTGGGTGGCCTGGACCGTGTGCCGGTGCTGCCGGTGTTTATTAACGGCGTCGCCGCGCCGCTGCCGGGTTTTCAACGTACCCGGCTGCTGGGCGAGGCGATGGGCCGCTTTCTCAATACCCTCAATAAGCGGGTGCTGATCCTCGGCTCGGGCGGACTCTCGCACCAGCCGCCGGTGCCGGAGCTGGCGAAGGCCGACGCCCATCTCCGCGATCGCCTGCTCGGCGGCGGAAAACAGCTGCCGCCGGACGAACGCGAACGGCGCCAGCAGCGGGTGATCAACGCCGCCAGACGGTTTACCGAAGACCCGCACTCGCTCCATCCCCTCAACCCGGTCTGGGACAACCGCTTTATGAGCCTGCTGGAGCAGGGGCGGCTGGCGGAGCTGGATGCGATCGGCAACGACGAGCTGTCGGCGATGGCCGGGAAATCGACGCACGAAATTAAGACCTGGGTGGCCGCTTTTGCCGCGCTATCCGCTTTTGGCCGCTGGCGCAGTGAGGGCCGCTATTACCGGCCGATCCCCGAGTGGATCGCCGGGTTCGGCTCGCTGAGCGCCACCACCGAGATTTGATTAACCGGGAGACTAACATGAGCTATCAACCGCAAACCGAAGCCGCCACCAGCCGATTCCTCAATGTCGACGAGGAGGGCCGCACGCTGCGCATCCATATCAATGACTGCGGCGACGGGAAAGAGACCGTGGTCATGCTGCACGGCTCCGGGCCGGGGGCCACCGGCTGGGCCAACTTCAGCCGTAACATTGACCCGCTGGTCGAGGCGGGCTATCGCGTGCTGCTCCTCGACTGTCCGGGGTGGGGCAAAAGCGATGCTATCGTCAACAGCGGCTCACGTTCGGACCTCAACGCCCGCATTCTGAAAAGCGTGGTCGATCAGCTGGGGATCGATAAAGTCCATCTGCTGGGCAACTCGATGGGCGGCCATAGCGCGGTGGCCTTCACCCTGAGCTGGCCGGAGCGGGTGGCGAAGCTGGTGCTAATGGGTGGGGGGACCGGCGGCATGAGCCTGTTCACGCCGATGCCGACGGAGGGCATCAAGCTGCTGAATGCCCTGTACCGCGAGCCGACCATTGAAAACCTCAAAAAGATGATGAGCATCTTCGTCTTCGACACCCGCGACCTCACCGAGGCGCTGTTCGAGGCGCGTCTCAACAATATGCTGTCGCGCCGCGACCATCTGGACAACTTCGTCAAAAGCCTCGAAGCCAACCCGAAGCAGTTTCCTGACTTTGGCCCGCGGCTGGGCGAAATCACCGCGCCAACCCTGATCGTCTGGGGACGCAATGACCGCTTCGTGCCGATGGATGCCGGGTTGCGCCTGCTCGCCGGGATCGCCGGTTCGGAACTGCATATTTACCGCGACTGCGGCCACTGGGCGCAGTGGGAACATGCCGACAGTTTTAATCAGCTGGTGCTCAATTTCCTCGCACGGGCTTAAGGAGTAAATGATGACTTTTTCTCTTGACGCGCTGGCCCGGCAGCTGCGCGACGCGGAACAGACCGGCCAGGCGATCGCCCCGCTGCGTGATATCCTCGGCGTCGACAATGCCGACGCCGCCTATGCCATCCAGCGTCTGAACGTCCAGCACCACGTGGCCCATGGCCGGCGGGTAGTGGGCCGCAAGGTGGGCCTGACCCATCCCAAAGTGCAGCAGCAGCTGGGGGTCAACCAGCCGGATTTCGGCACTCTGTTTGCCGACATGTGCTACGGCGACAACGCCGAGGTACCGTTTGGTCGCGTGCTGCAGCCCAAAGTGGAGGCCGAGATCGCCCTGGTGCTGAAGCAGGATCTGCCGCATGCCGATACCACTTTTGATGAACTGTATAACGCCATCGAATGGGTGCTGCCGGCGCTGGAGGTGGTGGGCAGCCGCATTCGCGACTGGTCAATCGGCTTTGTCGACACCGTCGCCGATAACGCCTCCTGTGGCCTGTACGTCATTGGCGGCCCGGCGCAGCGCCCGGCAGGACTGGATCTGAAGCAGTGCGCCATGCACATGACCCGCAACCAGGAGCTGGTCTCCAGCGGCCGCGGCAGCGAGTGCCTGGGGCATCCGCTGAACGCCGCAGTCTGGCTGGCGCGCAAGCTGGCGAGTCTCGGCGAACCGCTGCGGGCGGGGGATATCGTGCTGACCGGGGCGTTAGGCCCGATGGTGGCGATTAACGAGGGGGACAGCTTTGTCGCCCATATCGAAGGTATTGGCTCAGTTGCGGCACGCTTCGTCGCCGCCGGAGAAGGACATCGTGATGCGTAAACGTAAAGTCGCCATTATCGGCTCCGGGAATATCGGCACCGATTTAATGATTAAAATCCTGCGCCACGGCCAGCATCTGGAGATGGCGGTGATGGTCGGCATCGACCCGCAGTCGGATGGCCTGGCCCGCGCCCGGCGCATGGGCGTCGCGACCACCCACGAAGGGGTGGGCGGCCTGATGCAGATGGCGGAATTTGCCGACATCGATTTTGTTTTTGACGCCACCAGCGCCGGGGCGCACATCAAAAACGATGCCGCGCTGCGCGAAGCGAAGCCGGGGATCCGCGTCATCGACCTGACGCCGGCGGCGATTGGCCCGTACTGCGTACCGGTGGTCAACCTCGCGGCCAATCTCCATCAGGGCAACGTCAATATGGTGACCTGCGGCGGGCAGGCGACCATCCCAATGGTCGCCGCGGTCTCGCGAGTGGCGAAGGTGCATTACGCGGAGATCGTGGCCTCGATCGCCAGCCAATCCGCCGGACCGGGCACGCGGGCCAATATTGACGAATTTACCGAAACCACCTCGCAGGCGATTGAAAAAGTCGGCGGCGCGGGCAAGGGCAAAGCGATTATTGTACTGAACCCGGCGGAGCCGCCGCTGATGATGCGCGATACCGTCTACGTCCTGAGTGAGCTGGCGTCGCAGGAGGCGATTGCCGCCTCGATCGCCGAAATGGCGGCGGCAGTGCAGGCTTACGTCCCAGGCTACCGGCTGAAGCAGCAGGTGCAGTTTGAGGTTATCCCCGAGGATAAGCCGGTCAACCTGCCCGGCGTCGGCTGTTTTTCCGGCCTGAAAACCGCAGTTTACCTCGAAGTGGAAGGGGCGGCGCACTATCTGCCAGCGTACGCGGGCAACCTCGATATTATGACCTCGGCGGCGCTGGCGACGGCGGAGCAAATGGCCGGGGCAATGCACAGCGCGGCGGGAGCGACAGCATGAACGGTAAAAAACTTTATATCTCGGACGTGACGCTGCGCGATGGCATGCACGCCATTCGTCACCAGTATTCCCTGGCGCAGGTGCAGCAGATCGCCGGCGCGCTGGATAAGGCTGGGGTCGACTCCATCGAAGTGGCCCATGGCGATGGCCTGCAGGGATCCAGCTTCAACTACGGCTTTGGCGCTCACAGCGACATCGCGTGGATTGAAGCGGCGGCGGAGGCGGTCAGCCAGGCGAAAATCGCCACCTTGCTGCTGCCGGGCATCGGCACGCTGCACGATCTGAAAGCGGCGTATCAGGCCGGAGCGCGGGTGGTGCGGGTCGCCACCCACTGCAGCGAAGCGGACGTCGCGGCGCAACATATTGCCTTTGCCCGCGAGCTGGGAATGGACACCGTCGGTTTTCTGATGATGAGCCATATGATCTCCCCGCAGGCACTGGCGCAGCAGGCGCTGAAGATGGAATCTTATGGCGCGACCTGTATCTATGTGGTGGATTCCGGCGGGGCGATGAACATGAACGACATTCGCGACCGTTTCCGTGCCCTGAAGGCGGTGCTGAAGCCGGAGACCGCCACCGGGATGCATGCCCACCATAACCTGAGCCTCGGGGTGGCGAACTCGATCGTCGCGGTGGAAGAGGGGTGCGATCGCATTGACGCCAGCCTGGCCGGGATGGGGGCGGGGGCGGGCAATGCGCCGCTGGAGGTATTTATTGCCGCCGCCGACAAGCTCGGCTGGCAGCATGGCACCGAACTCTACGCCCTGATGAACGCGGCCGATGAGCTGGTGCGGCCGTTGCAGGACCGCCCGGTGCGTGTCGACCGCGAAACGCTGGCGCTGGGCTACGCCGGGGTCTACTCCAGCTTCCTGCGCCACAGCGAAGCGGCGGCCGAGCGCTATGGCCTCAGCGCGGTGGATATTCTCGTCGAGCTGGGCAAGCGGCGGATGGTCGGCGGCCAGGAAGATATGATCGTCGACGTCGCACTGGATCTGCTTAACCGCAATAAATAACGAAAAACGTGCGGCTGACAAAGCATCAGCCGCCAGTCACCTGCTCCGTTTGTTCGGCTATCGCCAAGGTACCCTATGACCAAGATAACGACTGCAAACCCCTCGCGCCTGGTGGTTACCATCGGGCTCTGTTTTATGGTGGCCCTGATGGAAGGGCTGGATCTGCAGGCGGCGGGGATCGCCGCCGTCGGCATGGCGCAGGCCTTTGCGCTGGATAAAATGCAGATGGGCTGGATCTTCAGCGCCGGGATCCTCGGCCTGCTGCCCGGCGCGCTGGTGGGCGGCATGCTGGCGGACCGCCACGGGCGCAAGCGCATTCTGCTGGGGTCGGTGCTGCTGTTTGGCCTGTTCTCGCTGGCCACTGCGGTGGCATGGAGCTTCCCGACGCTGCTGCTGGCGCGCCTGCTCACCGGCGTCGGGCTCGGGGCGGCATTGCCGAACCTGATCGCCTTAACCTCGGAAGCCGCTGGCTCACGCTTCCGCGGCCGGGCGGTAAGCCTGATGTACTGCGGCGTACCCATTGGCGCCGCGCTGGCGGCAGCGCTGGGCTTTTCCGGTCTCGCCGTGGCCTGGCAGACTATTTTCTGGATTGGCGGCGTGGTCCCGTTACTGCTGATCCCGCTGCTGATGCGCTGGCTACCGGAGTCGCAGGCGTTTCAGCGCGCGGAGGCCAGCGTGCCGCTGCGCACCCTGTTTGCCCCAGGGCATGCCGCCGCCACCCTGCTGTTGTGGCTGGGTTATTTTTTCACCCTGCTGGTGGTCTATATGCTGATCAACTGGCTCCCGATGCTGCTGGTGGGCCAGGGATTCCGCGCCAGCCAGGCGGCGGGGGTGATGTTCTCTCTGCAGATCGGCGCCGCCTGCGGCACGCTGCTGCTGGGAGCGCTAATGGATAAGCTCACCCCGCTGCGGATGTCGCTCCTGATCTACAGCGGGATTCTGGCTTCCCTGCTGGCGCTGGGCAGCGCGTCGTCGCTAAACGGAATGCTGCTGGCGGGGTTTGTCGCCGGGCTGTTCGCCACCGGCGGCCAGAGCGTACTCTATGCCCTGGCGCCGCTTTTTTACCCCGCAGCGATCCGCGCCACCGGGGTCGGCACCGCCGTGGCGGTGGGCCGTCTCGGGGCGATGAGCGGCCCGCTGCTGGCCGGCAAGATGCTGGCCCTCGGCACCGGCACCGTCGGGGTGATGGCGGCCTCGGCGCCCGGCATTGTGCTGGCCGGCGTGGCGGTGTTCTGGCTGATGCATCGCCAGCAGCGCGCGGCCATGGTCTGAAACGCATCCGGCGGTCTGGCAAAAAAATGCCGGGCCGCCGCCTTGCCTGTCCGCGTCACCTGGCCTATGGTAAGACATCATTCCCTGACGCTTATCGTCCCTATGGCTTACACCTCCCGTTTGCTCAATGCTATCCCTGGCATCCGCCACGCTTTTCTCGATGTCCACGAAACCGCCGCCTTTCCCTATGCCGAGCTGGCTCCGGTGAAGCTGGTGCATGGTAATGAGGTTCATCATTATCAGCAGCCGCTGCCGACGCGCCCGCACGCCGACGCGGTGTTTACCGCGGTAGCCGGGCAAAAGGTGGGGGTGGTGACCGCCGACTGTCTGCCGATGCTGATCGCCTCGCGCGACGGTCGCTTCGTCTGCAGCGTGCATGCCGGCTGGCAGGGGCTGGTCAGCGGCATTGTCGACAACAGTCTGGCCTGTTTTCGCCAGCAGGGGGTGGCATTGGCCGATCTGGTCATCGCCGTGGGGCCGCATATTCACCCTTGCTGTTACGAAGTCTCCGCCGGATTTTATCAGCAACTGCTGGACCAGCCCGGCGGTGATCGGGTGGCCCGCCATCGCCAGCGGCTGTTTCATTCCCGTTCGGGCCCGGTCAGCGATGCGCTCAAAGCCGCCGCACGCGGCAGCGATAATCTGTGGTTTGATCTGCGCGCCTTTGCCGAAGCGATCTTCGCAGAGGCGGGAGTGTCGCCGGCGAGCGTTGAATGGCTGGGGAGTTGCACCTACTGCACCCCGCAGTCGCTGGGCTCCTACCGACGCCGGACCCATTTTCCGGCGCCGAAGAGCTTTCAGTATTCGTGGATCCTGCGCGAGGCCTGAGGCGCGCTCGCGCTAGAGCACCCGAAAACCGTGGGTGCCGTCGCGGGCCAGCTGATCCACCAGGCCATACTCCCACTCCAGATAGGCCTGCATGGCCTCGGCGGAATTATCGGTTCCTTCGTACGGACGACGATAGCGGTCACGGCGCTCGACGGCGAGGCCGCTATCGCCATGCGCCAGCGGCAGACCGGCGGCGATCCACGCCAGCGTCCCGCCGGTAAGCAGCTGCACCGGTTTACCGGTCAAGGCCGCCACCTCCGGCACCGCGTAGCGGGCCAGCAGACTGCTGCCGCAGGTCACCACGTATCGCTGTGCGGGAGGGATCACATCCAGGGCCTGGCGCAGCTGCGAGCGCGTCAGCCACCACGCGCCGGGGATATGGCGAGCGACAAAGTTGGCGCTGGTGGTGAAATCGAGCACCACCGTACCGGGTTCGTCCAGCTGTTGCGCCAGCTGCGCCGGGCTTATCTCCTCCGCCTGCGGGCCGGGCGGCACCTCGGCGGCCGGCACCCCGCGTTCGCTCAACTGGCTGGCCGACAGCGCGCTCAGCCGCGCCGTCTCCCAGCCCATCTGCGCCAGCCACGAGCCGGTTATCGCCGCCCGGATGCCATCGTCATCCAGCAGCACAATTCGCGCCCCTCGTACGCTGGCGAAGTGATCGGTCTCCTGCACCAGCTGGCCGCCTGGCGCGCTCAGGCTGCCGGGATAGTGACCCGCCGCGTACTCCTCGGGGCTGCGGACATCAAACAGGAAGGTAGTGCGGTCGCTCTGCTGCAGCCAGCGTTGCAGCGTGGCCTCATCGATGACCGCCACCCCGGCCCGTTCGGCAAGATGCGCCACCTCAGCGGCCCGGACGCCGGAGGCGCGGGCGGAGGGATCGTATTGCCGCTGCTGCTGGTGCGCCAGCGTCTGGCCGGCCAGCGTCCAGCCGATAGTGCCATTGCGCAGGGCATGGACCGGGTTTGGCACGCCGGCGTTGATCAGCGACTGGGTGCCGATGATGCTGCGGGTGCGTCCGGCGCAGTTGACGATAACCGGCGTCTGCGGGGAGGGCGTCAGGCTCTCCACCCGCAGGGCCAGCTCGCCGCCGGGCACGCTGATGCTGCCGGGGATGCTCATGGTCTGGTACTCATCGAAGCGCCGGGCGTCGACGATCACCACCTCCTGCCGGCTGTCGATGAGCGCCTGAACCTCCTGGGCGCTGAGCGACGGCGTGTGACGCACGCTTTCCACCAGTTCACCAAAGGCTTTGCTGGCGGAGTTGACATCCTGAAACAGCTCGCCGCCGCTGCGGCGCCAGCCGGCGAGCCCCTCTGTCAGCAGGGCCACATCCTGATAGCCCCAGGCCCGCAGCCGTTCGACGGCGATCTCCGCCAGACCTTCGCCGTTGTCGTAGACGGTGAGCGGGGTGGTGAAGCGCGGTATCCGCCGGCGGACCTCCAGCTCCAGTTTGCTGAGCGGCAGATTGACGGCAAACAGCGGATGAGCGGTGGCGAAATCGGCCTCTTCACGGACGTCGATTAGCGCCAGTTCACGACGGTCGAGCAGCGCCTGGCGGATCCCGGCGGCCTGGCGATAAGCGTAGGTGGACATAGTGGTTATCCTTGATGTTCGCGGGACAAATCCCAGATATTGGGTAAATGGCGGTTAGAGTAGCCGGAGATAAACGGTTTCTGCTGCCCTTCCGGGGTATACACGGCGCGCTTCACCGCGCCGATATTGCCGCCGTAGATGTGAATGCTGATGGAGACGCGATCCGCCAGCGCATTGCTGACGCGATGAATATCGCCATCGTCAGCGCAGACTTTCTCCACCTGGCCTGCTTCCAGAAGCGTGGCGGCGCCCAGCGCGCGCGGTATGCCATCGGCATCCAGCTGGTAGCGCTGGTTTTCCTCCGCGCCGCGCAGCATACCAATGGCCCCCCACACCCGGTGGTCATGGATCGGCGTCGCTTGCCCCGGTCCCCAGACGAAGCTGACAATCGAGAAGCGCTCCCCGGAGTCGGCATGCAGCAGATACTGCTGGTAATGGTGCGGATGCGGCAGGGTGTACTCTTCCGGCAGCCAGTCGTCGTAACGCACCAGCGCCGCCAGTCGCTGCGCCACGGCGTCAAGCAGCGGGGCGGTCTGGTGGTGCTCACGGTGCAGGCGGTCTACCTCATGAATGAAATGGCGTAATTTTTCCAGTCGTGGTGCAGTCATGTGCGGTTCCTGTGAGAGGGACTGGTCAAAACGCTAACAGAGGCGTTAATATTATTTAAATGCAATTTACGCATATATTAATATGCAAATTTCACATAAGGATCCTATGCGCATTGACGATATTGACGCTTTGCTGGCCACGGTGCAGTTTTCCTCCCTCAATCAGGCCGCGGAATATCTGGGGATCACCCAGTCGGCCATCACCCGGCGTCTTCAGCGTCTGGAACAGGAGCTGAACGTGACGCTGTTGGAGCGCCAGACCCGCCCGCTGACCCTGACCGCCGCCGGACACCGGGTGTACGAGCAGTGTCTGAGCATTAAGCGTGAGACGAAAAAACTCTACAGCCTGTTGGATCCGCAAGGCGAGCCGCGCGGCGCGCTGCGTCTCGGTGTGCCGCAGAGTCTCAGCGAGATTGCCCTGCCGGCGGCGCTGTCAGCGCTGAGCCAGCAGTTTCCCGGACTGTCGCCGCAGATCACCTGCGGCTGGAGCGGACAGCTGCAGCGTCGGCTGGAAAACGGCGAGCTGGACGGCATGCTGGCGATGGGGCCGGCCCAGCAAAGCTTCGCCGAGGGCTATAGCGGGCGCCTGCTGTGTCCCCTGGAGGTGGTGCCGATCGTCAGCCGGCGTTTGAATTTGCGCGCGTCATCCCTGCGGGAGTGCGCCGAACAGGGCTGGATCCTTAACCCCGACGGTTGTGGCCTGCGCGCCGGGCTCATTCGCGAGCTGCAGAGTCAGGGATTGCGGTTGAAGCTCAATGTCGAAAGCGCGGGCGCGCAGCTGCAGATAGCGCTGGTGGCGCAGGGACAGGGGCTGGGTCTGGTGCCGCGGGCGGCGCTGGCCTGCAGCCCGTGGCGGGACGAGATCGCGGTCCTCAATCTCAGCGATTTTCAGCCTGCGGTCTCACTGTGGCTGATCCACGCCCAGTATCTGGCAAACCTGCAGCCGCCGCTGACCTTTTTCGCCAGCAAAGTGGTGCAGCAGCTGACAGTATCCGACTGAAAGCACTATGCATTTTTGTTTAATGCTAATTCAGCATATTAAGATATGATAAAAATGCATTTTGCTCATTAACACACTCTGTATAGGGTAATGACCAGCGCCGCTGTCGCGGCCACTCCATTACCCTGACGCAAGGAGTTGTTCATGAGCATTCAGTTTCTCGGCATGATTGGCCACCGCCTCTCTTCCGAAACGATTGCCCCGGTGGGGCCGATCTTTGACCGCGACTATATCGTTCGCTTTGCGCAAACCCATGAAGCCGCCGGGTTTGATCGTCTGCTGGTCGGCCACTGGTCCGATCAACCCGACGGCTTTCTGGTGACGGCCCTGGCGGGGCTGTCGACGCAGAAAATCCATTACCTGCTGGCTCATCGCCCCGGTTTTGTTTCGCCAACCCTCGCCGCGCGCAAATTCGCCACCCTTGAGCACCTGTTGGGGGGCCGGCTGGCGGTGCATATCATCAGCGGCGGCAACGATGCCGAGCAGCGCCGGGATGGCGATTATCTCGACCACGACCAGCGCTACGCCCGCACCGACGCCTTCCTCGACACCGTGCGCCAGGTGTGGACCAGCGAGCAGCCGGTGGATATTCACAACGATTTTTATCAGGCCGAGCAGGCCTGGTCCGCCATTCGCCCGCTGCAAAAACCGCATCTTCCCATCTACTTCGGCGGCTCGTCGGAAGCGGCCATCGCCGTCGCCGGCAAACATGCCGACGTCTTCGCCCTGTGGGGCGAGTCGCTGGCGCAAACCGGAGAGACCATCCAGCGCGTGCGCGCCGAAGCGGCGAAACACCAGCGTGATATCGGCTTCAGCGTCTCGTTCCGGCCGATTATCGCCGACAGCGAAGCCGAAGCCTGGGAGAAAGCCGAGCATATCCTTCACGTCGCCACCGAGCAGGCGGCACAGCGCGGAGGGGGTTTCAAAGCCAAACCGGACAGCATCGGCGCCCAGCGGCTGCGGGCCACCGCGGCGCAGGGCAGGGTGGTGGACAAACGTCTGTGGACCGGCATCGCCCAACTGGTGGGCGGCGGACATAACTCCACCGCCCTGGTGGGCACCCCGGAGCAGGTGGCGGATGCGCTGCTCGATTACTACGACCTCGGCGTGCGTAACTTCCTGATCCGCGGCTTCGATCCGCTGAACGACGCGGCCGACTATGGCCGGGCGCTGCTGCCGATCGCCCGGGAAAAAGCTGCCCGGCGTGCGGTGGCGGAGCGCGCATCGTGATCCATCCTGAGCGCGACGACTGGGCCCGGCAGCTGACGGCGCTCCGCCAGCAGATGGCGGAGCAGGCGGCCAGCCTTGATGCCAGCGGCGACTTTCCCCAGCGTAATATCGACCATCTGCGCGCGGGGGGCTGGTTAAGTCTCGCCGTGCCGTCATCCTGCGGCGGCGCGGGCGCCACTCTGGCCCAGCTGCAGCAGGTCATCGCCGCCATCGCCTGGGGAGAGCCGGCGACAGCGCTGATTGTCTGCATGCAGTATCTGCACCATTTGCGGCTGGCGGAAAATGACGCCTGGCACGCGCCGCTGCGCCAGCAGGTTTTTCACGATGCTGTCGAACACGGTGGCCTGATCAACAGCCTGCGCGTCGAGCCGGAGCTGGGATCCCCGGCGCGGGGCGGCCTGCCGGACACCGTGGCGACCCGTCGCGCGGAGGGCTGGGACATCAGCGGCCATAAAATTTATACCACCGGCATTGAAGGGCTGCGCTGGCTGGCGGTGTGGGCCAGAAGCGATGATAACCCGCCGCTGGTGGGCACCTGGCTGGTGGCTGGCGACAGCCCGGGTATCAGCGTGGTGAAAAGCTGGGATCACGCCGGGATGCGGGCCACCGGCAGCCATGAAGTTATTTTTAACCACGTGCGGGTGGCGGCAGAGCACGCGGTGGATGTCTGGCCGGCCGATGCGCCACCCGCCGCGGAGGCCGAACCGTTTCGCCTGTTCGCCAACCGGCAGACGGCGCTGCTGGCGGCGATCTATGACAGCATTGCCCACGCCGCTCACGACTGGCTGGTGAGGTGGCTGGCGGGACGGGTACCCGCCGGTCTCGGTCATCCGCTCTCTCGTCTGCCACGGGTGCAGGAGAAAGTCGGGCAGATCGCCGGGCTGCTGCTGGTCAACCGCAGCCTGCTGGAGCAGGCCGCCGCGCTGCGCTTTTCCGCTATCGAGGCCAATCTGGCGAAAGTCACCATCACCGACAACGCCATTCAGGCGGTGAATATTGCGCTCGAGCTGACCGGCAATCATGGCCTGAGCCGACAGAACCCGCTGGAACGCCACTACCGCAACGTGCTCTGCGGACGGGTACATACCCCACAGAGCGACAGCGCCTGGCTGGCAGCCGGCAACTTCGTCTTTCAATCACAAGGATAATCACGATGCGTCTATCATTTTCAGGCCGGGTGGCGGCAGCGCTGATGCTGCTGGCGCTGGGCGGCTACGCGACAGCGCAGGAGCGGATCACCCTGCGGATCGCCGATCAAAAAGGCGGCATGCGTTCGCAGCTGGAGGCGGCCAACGCCCTGCAAAATCTCCCTTACGACATTAAGTGGGCCGAGTTCCCGGCCGCCGCGCCGCTGGCGGAAGCCCTCAACGCGGGCGCCGTGGACGCGGGGATCATCGGCGATGCGCCGTTGCTGTTTGCTCTGGCCAACGGTGCGCCGGTCAAGGCCATTGCCGTGGATAAAAGCAACCCGGCGGGGACCGCGGTGCTGGTTTCCCCCGGCAGCACGTTAAAAAGCGGCGCCGATTTAAAAGGCAAACGCATCGCCACCGGTAAAGGGTCGATTGGTCATTTCGTGGCGCTGAAAGCGCTGGAGCAGGCGGGGATTTCACCGAAGGAGGTGCAGTGGGTGTTCCTCGGCCCGGTGGACGCCAAAGTGGCGCTGCTTAACGGTTCGGTAGACGCCTGGGCGACCTGGGAGCCCTACACCACCCAGATGGTGAAGACCAACGAGGGGCAGATTCTGGTGAGCGGCAAAGGGCTGCTGCCGGGGAATACCTTCCTCGCGGCAACGGATTCCGCGCTTAACGATCCGCAAAAACGCGCCGCGCTGCAGGATTATCTCCAGCGCCTGGCCGGCGCCGAGCGCTGGGCCTACGCCAATCTCGACAGCTACGGCAAAACGCTGGGGGAGATCATCCGCTTCCCGGCGGAGATCGCCCGCGCGCAGTTTGCCAACCGCCAGTCGCAGTGGCAGCCGCTGGCAGAGGAAACGGTGACCCAGCAGCAGGCAACGGCGGACTTTTATCTCGCCAACGGCCTGATCCGCACCCGGCTGGACGTGAAGCCGACCTTTGACCCCAGCTTTAGCGTGCCCGCCGCCGAGGTGACACCATGACCAGAAACACTTTTTCCCGCCGCCGTTTTTTACAGCTCAGCGGCGGCCTGGCGCTGGCCGGGGTCTCTCTGCCGCTGTGGGCTCACGATATGGCGGACATGGCCAGCGGCGATGCCCATCCGGCGCTGCGCCTGCCAGAGCCCTACAAGATCAAGCTGGCGATCAATAAAAGCGCGGTATGCCTCGCGCCGGTCGCCGTCGCCGAGCAGCAGAAGATTTTCAGTAAATATAACCTCGACGTTGAGTTTGTTAACTTCGGCAACTCCACTGATGTGCTGCTGGAGGCGATCGCCACCGGTAAGGCCGACGCTGGGGTGGGGATGGCGCTGCGCTGGCTGAAGGCGCTGGAGCAGGGCTTTGACGTCAAGCTCACCGCCGGGACCCACGGCGGCTGTCTGAACCTGCTGACGGCCAAAGACTCGCCGTTCGGCGGCCTCGAGAGCCTGAAGGGACAAACCATCGGCGTCACCGACATGGCCGGGCCGGATAAAAACTTCTTCGCCATTCTGCTTAAGCGCCACGGTATCGACCCGATCAGCGACGTGCAGTGGAAAGTCTACCCGGCGGATCTGCTCAGCGTGGCGCTGGACAAGCGCGAAATCGCCGCCATCAGCGGCAGCGAGCCATTCAGCTATCGTCTGCTGGAGACCGGCAAGTATCAGCTGATCGCCAGCAATATGACCGGGGATTATGCCAACCTCAGCTGCTGCGTGCTGGGGGTGAGCGGGAGTCTGGCGCGGGACCATAAACCGGCGGCCGCCGCGCTCACTCAGGCGATCCTTGAGGCGCACAGCTATGCCGCAGCGCATCCGGAAAGCGTGGCGCAATCCTTCCTCGCCCATGCCCTGAACACCAGTGAAGCGGAGGTGAGCGGCATCCTGCACGGGCAGGGCCACGGCCATCATGCGGTGGGCGAAGCATTCGTGAAAGAGCTGACGCAGTACGCGGTCGACCTGCAGCGGGTGCAGGTGATCAAGCCGGGTACCGATCCCCATCAGTTCGCGGAGAGTATCTATGCCAACGTATTCGCCTGAGCAGGCTCTGGCGCGCCCCACCGGCCGCGCGCCGCTGTGGGGAGAAGGGCTGCTGGCCGCCGCGCTGTGGCTGCTGGGCGGTCTGTTTACTCTGACCTGGCCCGATGCCGGGCGGCGCTGGCCGTTTAGCGAAGGGTGGGCGCTGGCGCAATTCACCCTCGGCAGTGGATTACTGCTGCTGGCGCTGAGCTATCGCTACTGGCGAGCGCGCGGCGCGCGTGTGCGGCATGCCGGCAAGTGGCTGGCGCTGTTGCCGGTGCTGTTTGCTGTCTGGGAAGGGCTGACCGCCAAGAGCGCCGTGCTGCCGGTGCCGTTTTTCGCGCCGCCGCAGGCGCTGATCGAAGTACTGCACGACGACTGGCCGCGCCTGCTCGACAGCCTGCTGCACTCGCTGGGGCTGCTGGGGCTCGGCGTGCTGCTGGGCACCAGCAGCGGGTTCATCACCGGTCTGGCCATCGGCTGGTCGCAACGGATTGGCTACTGGGTGCATCCGGTGTTACGTCTGCTGGGCCCGGTGCCGTCCACCGCGCTGCTGCCGCTGTGCCTGTTTATTTTTCCCTCGAGCTTCGGCGCCAGCGTGTTTTTGATCGCGCTGAGCACCTGGTTCCCGGTCACGGTGCTGACCTGGTCCGGAGTGATGGGCATTGATAAGGCGTGGTACGACGTGGCGCGGACCCTCGGCGCCAGCCAGCGTTTCCTGATCCTGCGGGTGGCGATCCCCGCCGCGCTGCCGAACGTCTTTGTCGGCCTGTTTATGGGGCTCGGCGCGTCGTTTTCGGTGCTGATTGTCGCCGAAATGGTCGGGGTGAAGTCAGGGATCGGCTTTTACCTCCAGTGGGCCCAGGGCTGGGCGGCCTATCCGAATATGTACGCCGCGCTGCTGGTGATGGCGTTGTTATGCTCCGGCCTGATAAGCGGATTATTTATGCTGCGTGACCGGCTGCTGAGCTGGCAGCGAGGAGGAATGCAATGGTAACAGCGACGCCAGATTCGCCGGCGATAGCGCGCGGCGCGGCGGTATCCATCAGCCATCTTCATCATGCGTTTACACTTGGCAAACAGACGGTACCGGTGCTGGAGAATATCAGTCTGCAGCTGCGCCCGGGGGAAAGCGTGGCGCTGCTGGGCCCTTCCGGCTGCGGTAAATCAACCCTGCTGCGGCTGCTGGCGGGGCTGGAAGCGCCGCAGAGCGGACAGATGCAGATCGACGGCGCGGCGCCCGGCGCCCCGGGGCCGGAGCGGATCCTTGTGTTTCAGGATCCGACGCTCTACCCATGGCTGACGGTACGGCAGAACGTGCTGCTGGGCCCGCAGGCACAGGGCAAAAAGGGGCTGGAGGCGAAGGCCGACGCGCTGATTGACCGCATCGGGCTGCAGGCCTTCAGCGAGGCGTGGCCGCGGCAGCTGTCCGGGGGGATGGCGCAGCGTGCGGCGCTGGCGCGCGCCTTGTTGAACGAACCGCGCCTGCTGCTGCTCGACGAGCCGTTGGGTAAGCTGGATTCCCTGACTCGCATCAGCATGCAGCGGGAGCTGATCGCCCTCTGGCAGCAGCAGGGGTATACCAGCCTGCTGGTGACCCACGATATCGAAGAGGCGCTGCTGCTGTGCGAGCGGGTACTGGTGATGTCGCCGCGTCCAGGGCGGATTATCGCTGAGTTCGCGTTGCCGCTGGATTTTCCCCGTCATCGCGATAACCCGCAGCTGCTGCAGCATCGTCAGGATATATTGCGCATCCTCGGCCAGGAGGAGGACTGGTAAGCTGAACGCATTGCCCGGTGGCGGCTGCGCCTTACCGGGCCTGCGAACTCGACAGGAAGGGGAAGGGCCCCAAGCTATGCAGTTGTAGGCCGGTGCAAGCGCAGCGCCGCCCGGCAATGGGCATCCGGCGCCAGGCGCCACATTTTTGCCCGGTGGCGGCTGCGCCTTACCGGGCCTGCGAACTCGACAGGAAGGGGAAGGACCCCAGGCTATGCAGTTGTAGGCCGGCGCAAGCGCAGCGCCGCCCGGCAATGAACATCCGGCGCCAGGCGCCACATTTTTGCCCGGTGGCGGCTGCGCCTTACCGGGCCTACGAACTCGACAGGAAGGGGAAGGACCCCAGGCTATGCAGTTGTAGGCCGGCGCAAGCGCAGCGCCGCCCGGCAATGAACATCCGGCGCGACGCCATGGTCCGGCTTAAAAATCCATCTTCACCGTGAACTGCACTTCGCGCGGGTCGCCAATCTGGTTGCCGAGGTTATTGGTGCCGATCGAGGAGGTGTAATAGGTCTTATCAAACAGGTTCTTCACATTCACCTGCAGCGTCACCGGATACTGCAGCTTCATCTTATAGGCGGCGAACACATCCGCCACCGCATAGCCCTGCAGATAATAATCCGCGCCGTTGGTGCCGGAGCGCTTGCTGACCGCATGGCCGCCGCCGCCGACGGTCAGGGTGTTGCTGTTATAGACGTTATGAATGTCATAGGTCAGGAACAGCGAACCGGTATGTTTTGGTACGTTTGGCAGCGGTTTCCCGGCGTAATCCGGATCTTCCAGCACTTTGGCGTCGGTGTAGCCGTAGCTGGCGATCACGCTGAGGTTATCGGTGATGGACCCCGCCAGATCCACTTCCACGCCCTGGGAACGCACCTTGCCCGCCGTTTTGGCCACCGTCTCATCACCAATGCTCTCGGTGTACAGCACGTTACGCTTATGAATATCAAACAGCGCGATATTGGCGGTAATGCCGTTTAACAGGTCGAATTTGGCGCCCACTTCGTAAGAGGTGGACTCTTCCGGCGGCAGTTCGCCGATATAGCTGGCGATCGATGACTGTGGCATAAACGATTGGGCGACGTTGGCGAACAGGGAGACGTTCGGCGTCACCTTGTAGACCAGGCCGGCTTTCGGCGTCCATTTCTCATCGCGGCTGTCGGTATTGACGTTAAACGGTCGGCCTTTACCGGCGTACTGGGTGTAGTACTGGTAGCGCACGCCAGCGACCGCGATCCAGTTGTCAGTCAGGTACAGCGCGTCCTGCACGTATGCGGCATAGCTCTCCTGCTGGATACGCTGATCGCTGTCGGAGGCGGAGACGGTATTACAGGTGTCGAGGGTGCCGTAGACCGGATGATAGATGTTAAAGCCTTTCACGTTCTTGCAGCGCAGCATATCGGTGCGCAACAGATCGTAATTCTCATAGGCGACGCCGGTCAGCAGTTCGTTATAAAAACCGCCTACCACCACGTTGCCCTGCAGGTCGGCGCGGGTGGAGTGCATCTTCTGCGTTGAACCGTGGGTACCGTCGACCCGGCGGGTGAGGTTGCCGGTCGCCGAATCATAGGCCACCACCCGCGCCTGGTTATCGTTGTAATTATCCTGGCTGTAGCTGTAGTCGAAGCGCGCGGTCCAGGCGTCGTTAAGGCGATACTCGGCGTTAAGCTGAGCGAGATCGGAATAGCCATCGGTAATATTAAACGCTTCATCGAAGCGGGTTTTGCGATCGACGTTCACCGCATGGCCGGTATTCAGATCGAAAATAGTGCCGCGGTCAAAAGGCGCGCTGTAGTCGCGGTGCGAATAGGACGCGGTCACCGTCGCCCGTTCACCAAACCAGGTCAGGGAAGGGGCGATAAAGCTGCTTTTGTTTTTACCAAAATTGCGCCAGTAATCCTCATTCTGGTATTCCCCAATCAGCCGGTACGCCAGATTCGTGCCTTCGATGGGGCCGGTGACGTCGAAGCTGCCGGTACCGCCGCCAAAGCTGGTGGACGTCGCGGAAACCGAACCGGAGAACTGCCGCTCAGGCCGTTTGGTGATGACGTTGATCAGCCCGCCGGGGTCGAGGATACCGTACAGCGTCGAAGCTGGCCCCTTCAGGACTTCCACCCGTTCGGTGGCGGCGTTAAAACTGCGTGGCAGCACGGTGCGCAGACCGTTGGTCATGATCGAGCCGTCGCGGTTGGCGCCGAAGCCGCGGCGGGTAAAGGCGTCCTGGGTACCGCCGAGGGTGTTGGTCTGCACCACGTTAGCGACGTTATACAGCGCCTCATCGAGTGAGGTGGCGTGCTGATCTTCGAGAACCCGATCGCTGACGGTATTAACCACCTGCGGAATATCCAGCAGCGGCATCGAGGTCAGCGTCGCGGTGGCGGAGCTGAGTGGCTGATAGCCGCTGGTGGCGCTCTGCTGCGCGCCGTCGGCCACCACGGTGATGGTCTCTTCCGCGTCGTTATTACTTTTCGCCGCGCTATTGTCGGCGGCCATTAATCCCGGTGAGGCTAAAAAAAGAAGCGAAAAAAGCGCGCGCCCTTGCAACGCTCTGCAGGCGACATGGGGTTGAGTCATTATCTGTTTCTCGTGAACGAATCTGCCTTTGCGGTCAGATTAAGCCAATAAAATCATTGCCCTGAATAATAAAAGCACTCTGTTTAGCGTCTGAACGCGCCTTCAGATGTGTAATTGAGAATCATTCAATCATGAAGGGATGTAGTAGTAAATGTTATGTAAGATAAAAAATTGGCGGTGGGAAATGGCGGGGTTATCACGTCTTTTCAATGAGGTGGTTTGTTGTTATTTTATTGATATTAAATGATTTTATTGGTTTTACTGTTGCGCAGTCTCGCTGTAGTGCTCGCGACGGACGGATGACGATGGCGAGTATTGACTACTACATCTATCCCCGTCATGATCAAAAGAGAATGAGATTTATTTTTGTTTGACTGCAGACTGTTCAGCGATGGCTGGAACGCTGCGGCGCAGGAGCGAGTTATGCCACAGCGGGTGAAACCTGCAGAGCAGGGGATCGTACTGGATGCCCTGTCGGCCGGATACGGCCAGACCCTGATCGTTGACGATATCAACCTGACCATTCCCACCGGCAAAATGACGGTGCTGGCCGGGGCGAACGGCTCCGGTAAATCCACGCTGCTCTCGACCATCGCCAGAATGCTGAAACCGCTCGGCGGCTGCGTGCGTCTGGACGGGCAAGCCATTCACCAGATGCCGACGAAAGCCGTCTCGCGCCAGCTGGGCATCCTCCCGCAATCGCCGCTGACCCCGGAAGGGTTAACGGTTTTCGAGCTGGTCTCGCGCGGGCGCTACCCATGGCAAGGGCTGATGCGCCAGTGGTCCGAGGCCGATGAGCTGGCGGTGGAGGAGGCGCTGCGCTTAACCGGTACCGCCGAATTCGCCCATCTGCCGGTGGACAGCCTCTCCGGCGGCCAGCGTCAGCGCTGCTGGATCGCCATGGCGCTGGCCCAGCAAACGGCCACCATTCTGCTCGATGAGCCGACCACCTGGCTCGATCTGCGCTATCAGGTCGATATCCTCGAGCTGCTCCAGACTCTCACCCGCGAACATGGCCGCACGGTGGTGACGGTGCTCCATGACCTCAACTTTGCCGTGAACTACGCCGATCTGCTGGTATTCCTCAAACAGGGGCGCATCGCCGGCATGATTAGCGACAACGATGTCTGTAGCCCTGAGCTGATTAAACGCGTGTTTGACGTTGACGTGCAGATGTCGATTAACCCGCAAACCGGCAAACCGTTCTTTATGCCGTTTCGCGCCCGCCAGGCCGTTGACGCATGAGCGCCGCCGTTCTGTACGCCGCGCGGCGTCATGCCCGCCCCCGACTGGCGCTCTTGCTGCTAACGCTACTGCTTATCGCCGCCTCGCTGGTGCATCTTGGCTTAGGCGCCCGCTGGATAGCCCCACAGACGGTGCTGCAGGCGCTGCTGGAGTACAATCCGCGCAACTTCGACCAGCGAATCATCGTCGATCTGCGCCTGGTGCGGCTGGCGGCAGCGCTGCTGACCGGCGCGGCGCTCGGCGTCGCCGGGCTGCTGCTGCAGACGGTGATCCGTAACCCACTTGGCGAGCCGCATATTCTCGGCCTTAACGCCGGCGCCTCGCTGGCGGTAGTGGCGACCTCGGCGCTGGGCCTGTCTCTCGGCGCTTTTCCCGCCGGGCGCCCGCTGACCGCCGCCTGCGGCGCGGGGCTGCTGTTCGGTGGCGTGATGGCGCTGGCCTCTGCCGGGCGCGGCGGGGCGACGCCGCTGCGCATCACGTTGTGCGGAGTGGCGCTGTCAGCGTTTGCGTCGGCGGTGACGGCGGCGATATTGATCCTCGATGAACAGACGCTGCTGGCGATGCGTACCTGGCTGGCCGGCGACCTGGCCGGACTGAACTGGAGCACGCTGCAGACGGCGCTGGTTCCGGCGCTGATCGGCCTTGGCGTCGCGCTGCTCATTGCCCCACGGCTTAATGTGCTGGCGCTGGGGGATAAGGTGGCGCTGGGCCTTGGCATTAATCTCGTCCAGACGAGGCTGCTGGGTCTGCTGGCGATTGCGCTGCTGTGCGGCGCGGCGGTGGCGGTGGCCGGGCCGATCGGCTTTGTCGGGCTGGTGGTGCCGCACGTGGTGCGCCGTCTGGTGACGGAAGATATCCGTCTGGCGCTGCCCCTGGCGGCGCCGGTGGGGGCGCTGGTGCTGGTGCTGGCGGACATCGCCGCCCGGACGCTGATCGCGCCGCAGGAGCTGGCGACCGGGGCGATGACCGCCCTGGTGGGCGCGCCGCTGTTTATCTTTATCGCCGCGAGGTTTTTTAAATGACGCGCGCCGTTCACCGGGCCGGTTTTCGGCCGCTGGTTATCGCCTCCCGCCAGCTGCTGCTGCGCCCGGCGGCGCTCAACATTGCCGCCATCATGATGCTGATGCTGCTGGCGCTCGGGCTGTACAGCCTCAGCCGCGGCAGCTTTCCGTTGCCCGCGTCGACGCTGGCGCGGGCCCTGCTGGCGCCGCAGGATATGGGCGAGCAGCCGCGCTTTATTCTGTTTGATATCCGCCTGCCGCGGATCCTGATGGCGCTGCTGTGCGGGGCCATGCTGGGGATGGCCGGCGCGGCGATGCAGAGCATCACCCGTAACGGGCTGGCCGACCCGGGGCTGATTGGCGTCAAAGAGGGGGCCAACATCGTGGTGCTGGCGCTGGTGCTGTTTTTCCCGGCGGTAGGCCTGGTCTGGCGGCCGCTGGCGGGGATGGTCGGCGGCGTGGCGGTGGCCCTGCTGGTCCTGACGCTGGCGCGCGACTGTTCGCGGCCACGCTTTATTTTAATTGGCATCGGCGTCTCCTGGACCCTGGCGGCAGCGGTCGGCATCTTTATGACCACCGCCGACGTTCGCGACGTGCAGACGGCGATGATCTGGCTGGCGGGCAGCCTGCAGGCCGCCACATGGCCGCTGCTGGCGGTGGCCTTTTGCTGGGCGCTGCCCGGGGCCATCATCCTGTTCTGTACCGCCCGGGCGGCGGACGTGGCGCTGCTGGGCGACCGGACCGCCATCGGCCTCGGCGTACGTCTGCAGCAGGTGACGATGCTGCGCTTTTTCGCGCCGGTGCTGCTGACCTCGGCCAGCGTCTCCTGCGTCGGCAGCCTGGGATTTGTGGGCCTGATGGCGCCGCATATGGCGCGTTTTGTGCTGCGCGGCGGCCAGGTATCGCTGCTGTGCGGCAGCGCGCTGATTGGCGCCTTGCTGGTGCTGGTAACCGATACCCTTGGCCGGCTGGCGTTTGCCCCGCTGCAGATCCCGGCGGGGATTGTCATTGCCCTGGTGGGCTGCCCATTCTTTGTTGTCTTGCTCTGGCGTCGCCGTGATGCCCTTTAACCAGGAAGGTAGTATGCGTTGGTTCGTCTCATTGCTGCTGTTGCTGACGGGGGCCGTCAGCGCCGCCGCCCCACAAACTCAAACTTTCACCGATGATTTAGGCCGCACGGTCACCGTCCCGCTGCATCCGCAACGCATTGTTTCGATGCACGATCTCGATATTACCATTCCGTTGATTGAGCTCGGGGTGCCGCCGATCGCCAGCCACGGCCGGACGCGCCCGGACGGCAGCCACTATCTGCGCGCCAGCGCCCAGCTTACCGGTGTCGATTTCGACAACAGCGATATCCGCTTTATTGGCACCGCCGATATCGATCTGGAAGCGGTAGCCGCCGCAAAGCCGGATCTGATTATCACCGAGCCCAGCCGCCACGTGTCGGTAGAGCAGCTGGAGAAGATTGCCCCGACGGTGAGCATCGACCATCTGCAGGGTAGCGCCCCGGAGATTTACCGCAAGCTGGCGCAGCTGACCGGCACCCAGTCGCGGCTGGCGATCCTTGAGCGCCGCTATCAGGAACAAATCAAACAGCTGAAAGCGATGGTCAACCCACCGCAGTACAGCGTCTCCGTGATCCAGGCGAACAACGGCAAGGTCACGGTGCATCATTCGTATCATGCGCTGGGCCGGGTGCTGCGCGACGCCGGGTTCCGCTTTCCGCCGCTGATTGAGCGGATCCCCGACGGTCAGCGCATTGACGTCAGCGCTGAACAGTTGCCGGAGCTGGACGCCGATTTTGTCTTCGCCACCTGGCGGTCGGATACCGGCGGTAAGCCGCAGGATGAGCTGCAGGCGATGGAAGGCGTGATGCCCGGCTGGTGTGACTTTTTGCGTGCCTGCCGCACCGGGCACTATATTTTGCTGCCACGGGAAGAGGTGATCTCTAACTCCTACGCCGCGCTGTCTCTGATGGTGGCCCAGGTGCAGTCGCATATTGCCGGCAGGCCCATCCCGGCGGAGGCCAAATGAAAAGCGCGGTAAAAAAAGAGAAGGGCAAAGTCGATCTGTTCGGCGAACGCTATCGCGCCCGGGCGCACCAGCTTTCCCCCCGGCTGCGGGCCGTGGTCAGCTATATCAACGACAACCGCGAGGTGGTGCTGGAGCATACGGCGATGGAGATCGCCACGGCGACCCAGACCTCCGACGCCACGGTGGTACGCGCCATCCAGGCGCTGGGTTTCGCCGGGCTGCGCGAGCTTAAGCAGACCATGGAGCGCTGGTTCGGCACCTCGGTCACCTCGGCGGAAAAGATGCGCTCGACGGTCACGGCGCTCTCCAGCGACGTCAACTCCAGTATTGATTTTGTGCTTGAAGGCCATCAGCGGGTCTGCGAGGTCCTGTCGCGGGCCGACAACCGCGCGGCGGTGGCCCAGGCGGTGGCATTGCTCAGCGACGCGCGCCAGGTAGGGATCTTCGGCATCGGCGCCTCGGGGATCCTCGCCGAGTACACCGCCCGGCTGTTCAGCCGCATTGGCCTGCCGGCGTATGTGCTGAACCGCACGGGCTTTAGCCTCGCCGAGCAGCTTATCGGCCTGCAGCGCGGCGATGTGCTGATCATGATGGGGCAAAAATCCCCCCATCGCGAAGGGATGACCACCCTGCGCGAGGCGAAGCGGCTGGGTATCCCGACGATCCTGCTGACCCAGGCGGTGGACTCGCGCTTCAGCCAGGAGGCGCAGGTGGTGATCGACGTCCCGCGCGGCGGGGACAGCAGCCGGATGCCGCTGCACGGCACGGTGCTGGTCTGCCTGGAGATGATTGTCCTGTCGGTGGCCTCCACCACGCCACAAAAAACGGTGAAATCCCTGAAACGAATCAACGACCTGCACAGGGCCATCGGTAAATCCGGCGGTAAACGGGGCAGTTGAAGAGATAATTCACCAGCGGGAAGGTTTCCGGTTGCATATAAAAGTCAGTGTGTGTATTTTTATGCAAAATAAATGCATAAAAAGGAAATCTCATGGTCAAGAATTTGCTCAAGGCGTGTTTCATGATGGCCGCGCTGACGGCAGCCGGACAGGCGGCTGCGGAAACCTATACCGTTGGCTCCGGCGGCACCTACCGGCCGTTTGAATTTGAAAACAGCCAGAAACAGCTGGAAGGTTTCGACATCGACATCATCAAAGCCATCGCTAAAGCCGAAGGCTTTGACGTCAAGCTGGTCAATACCCCATGGGAAGGCATCTTCGCCACGCTGAACACCGGCGACCGCGATATCATCATCTCCGGGATCACCATCACCGATAAACGCAAACAGATGGTCGATTTCTCCGCGCCGTACTTCCCGGCCGAGCAGTCTATCGTCGTCGCCCAGGACTCGAAGGTGGATTCGCTGGCGGCCCTGAAAAACGAGAAGGTCGGGGTGGTGAACTCCAGCACCGGCGATATCGTGGTTTCTGAGGTGCTGGGCAAAAACAGCACCGCGATCAAGCGTTTCGACAATACCCCGCTGATGCTTCAGGAGCTGTTTGAGGACGGCGTCAGCGCCGCGGTTGGCGACGTCGGGGTGGTGAAGTACTACATCAAACAGCACCCGGAGAAGCAGTTCAAGCTGGTGCCGGATGCCAAATTTGAGCGTCAGTATTTCGGTATTGCGGTGGCGAAAGGCAACAGCGAACTGCTGGGCAAGATCAACGCCGGGCTGCAAAAGATTGTTGCTGACGGGACTTACGCCAAAATCTATAAAACCTGGTTCGACGACAACGTGCCGACGCTGCCAGCGCAATAATCCACCTTTTTCAGTGACCACGGCTATCGCCCAGGCGATAGCCGTATTTTTTAGGGAAGGACTATGACGGGATTCCGTTGGGAGATCATCGAGGAGTACGGCCCGCTGTTTGTGGACGGCGCCCTGATGACAATTAAATGTACCATTATCTGCGTGATCCTCGGGACGCTGTGGGGGTTAACTCTCGGTCTCGGGCGGATGGCGAAGGCCGAGCACGGGCCGTGGAAATATATTCTCCGCTACCTGGTGCAGTTTCCGGTGCGTTTTTACGTTAGCGCCTTCCGCGGTACGCCGCTGTTTGTGCAGATTATGGTGGTGCACTTTGCGCTGGTGCCGCTGTTTATCAACCCGCGCGACGGCCTGCTGGTAACCGGCGGCCTGATGAGCGCTGACTTTGCCCGCGAGCTGCGCGCCAGCTACGGGGCGTTCCTCTCCTGCATCGTGGCGATCACCCTTAACGCCGGAGCCTATGTGTCGGAGATTTTCCGCGCCGGCATCCAGTCGATCGACAAAGGGCAGATGGAGGCCTCCCGCGCGCTGGGCATGCCGTGGTGGAAAACCATGCGCAAGGTGATCCTGCCGCAGGCGTTTCGCCGCATTCTGCCGCCGCTGGGCAATAACGCCATTGCCATTGTTAAAGACTCGTCGCTGGCTTCGGCGATTGGCCTGGCCGATCTGGCCTACGCCGCGCGCACCGTCTCCGGCGCCTACGCCACCTACTGGGAACCCTACCTGACCATCTCCCTGGTCTACTGGGTGATCACCTTCCTGCTGGCGCAGCTGGTTAACCGTCTGGAAAAGAGGTTTGGCAAAAGTGATTCACATTAATAACTTACATAAGCGCTTCGGCGACAGCCACGTGCTGCGCGGCATTAGCTGCGAAATTAAACCGCAGGAAGTGGTGTGCATCATCGGCCCGTCCGGCTCGGGAAAAAGTACCTTCCTGCGCTGCATGAATGCCCTGGAGACGGTCAGCGAAGGCGAGGTGGTGGTTAACGGCTTTGCCGCCCACGACCGGACCACCGACCTCAACAAGATGCGCGAAAGCGTCGGCATGGTGTTCCAGCGCTTTAACCTGTTCCCGCATATGACGGTGCTGGAAAACCTGATTATGGCGCCGATGAATCTGCGTAATATGCCGCGCCAGCAAGCGATCGACCTGGCGGACGCCTTGCTGGCGAAAGTGGGCTTAAGCGATAAGCGCGACGCCTGGCCCTCGAGCCTGTCCGGCGGCCAGCAGCAGCGGGTAGCCATCGCCCGTGCGCTGGCGATGAAGCCGTCGATTATGCTGTTCGATGAGCCCACGTCGGCGCTGGATCCGGAGCTGGTGGGCGACGTGCTGGAGGTGATGAAAAACCTCGCCAGCGAGGGGATGACCATGGTGATCGTGACTCACGAAATGGGCTTTGCCCGTGAAGTAGCCGACAGGGTGATCTTCATCGACCAGGGCGTGATTCAGGAAGAGGGCAAGCCGGGGCAGATCTTTAGCGCGCCGAGCAACCCACGCACCGCCGCGTTCCTCAGCAAGGTGCTGTAAACCGAGCGGGCTGGCGCCAGGCCAGCCCGCTGAGCATTCTGGGTGTATTGACGAAGCTTTTAATCATCCGCGCAAACATTGACTGGGCTCATATATCCCGCGATAACCCCTTTGTTAATCTCAGGGTGCCGATGAGGACTTCTCCAGGAAAATAACGTTGGAAATCTTTTTTTAACCCACTGAAAAATAGCGATTAACTATTTTTCATACGCCAAAAATCATGGTCCGTTAATAACGGACTCGGTTTCGTATGGGTTAAAAAAGGTACGTTATGACAGTTACATGGACGGTCACGCCCGTGGGGTATCAGCACATTGCCAAACGCTGCCCCGCCTGCAATGTAAAACGCGACTTCGCGCCTTCCGGCGCCATCCGGGTGAATTCGCAAAAGAAGCTGCTGGATATCTGGAGCATCTATAAATGCACGCGCTGCGATTACACCTGGAATATCGCCCTGTTTTCCAGGCTGCACGTCAGCAAGATAAACCGTGAACTGCTTCAGCGCCTGAGGCAGAACGATGCAGCCATGGTTCACTATTATGCCGCTGACCTCGCGACGCTGAAGCGCAACCGCGCCGAGCCGTCGGGGCAACCTGATTTTCGTATTCACGAGCAATGGTCGGTTACGTTGATGGCATGTCAGCGGATAACGGTGCGCGTCAGAGTCAGTCAGCCATTTCGCATCAGCCTGCTATCAATACTGAAAAAACAGCTCAAGCTGAGTACGGCTGAAATCCGGTGGTTGGTCGCGACAGGGCATATCGAGGGTATTCCACTAAAACAGCTCAAGACGAAAAAGCTGAAGGCGATGGAATATCATTTTCAGCTGGCGGCGGAAACGCTGTATGCGCGACGCCGAATTGTGCTTAAGCGGCACCGTAGCTAACCCGACGGCTCAGAAAATCCGCCGTGCTTGAGCTGCTGGCTATTCCATTTTCGGTGAAATAAGGACGGCGAAGTTGGCCGTCCTGACTCCCTTATCTCCGCCTGAAAAAGTCACCTCCGCTGCAGCCATTCAATCTGCAGACGCATAATAAACAAACGCCAGCTTATTGCCGTCGGGATCGCGGAAGTAGGCGCTGTGAAAAGCGTCGCCATACTGCGGCCGGTGACCGGGAGCGCCTTCGTCACGTCCGCCGAGTTGCAGGGCGAGGGCATGCAGTTCCGCAATATGCTCGACGGAGCGGGCGTTAAGCGCCACCATCGTTCCATTACCCACCCCGGCAGGCTGCTGGTCAAAAGGAACGCCCACGCACAGCCCGCAGGTGTGATTGCCGTTGAAGGTGCCCCAGGACGCCCCCTGTTCGTTACGGCCGGCTTTGACGTGTCCCAGCAGCGCCATTAACGGGTCATAGAATTTGATGGCGCGTGGCAGGTCATTGGTTCCAAGCATGATGTATGAAAACATGATGTCCTCCTGGAGCAGGTTTGATGGCGTAAAACCTCAGCCTGGTTGCTGGCGAGCGGGCTGGCTGGCGCCAGGCCAGCCCCTCAAAACTACCGTGCGGACTCCGTCGCCTCGTCCATCTCCTCTTCCTGCTCACTGGCAAGCAGGGTTTTCTCGTTTTTGCATAGACATTGAATCAACAGGAACAGCACGCCGCTGGCCACCAGGGTGACGATCAGGCCATCGTAGCCGGTGATGCCGATCAGCATGCCGCTGACTACCGGCCCGGCGACGCTGCCGGCGGACCAGAAAAAGCCGAACAGGGCGTTAATCATAATCAGCTTCTGCCCATTGAAGGTTTTCCCCGCCCGCACCAGCGACAGGGTATAAAGCGCGCCCGCGGCGGCGCCCAGCAGCAGGCAAATGGCCATCAGCTGAATGCGCGAGCCGAGCATCAGCGGCAGGGCCAGCAGCGACAGGCTGAAGACTACCGCGCAGGACAGATGCACGCGGCGAATGCCGACCCGGTCAGCCAGCCAGCCGAGCGGGGTCTGGAACATCGCATCCCCGGTGAGCACCACGGTGACCAGCAGCACCGCCATCCCTTCATTCAGCCCTTTGTCCATGCCGTACAGCGGCAGCAGGGCAAGGATGCTGGCGTCAAAGAAGGCGAAGCAGAAGACCCCGGAGGCAAGTACCGGCAGGAAAGCGCCGAGGCTGCGCCAGCTGGCGCGCTCCCCAAGGCTTTCGCGGGTGCCAGTGGGCAGATGGCGCAGCATCAGCAGGCAGACGGCGGTGACCGCGACGATCGCCATCAGCGCCGAGGCCTGCCAGGCGGGGCCGACGGAGATCAGTAACGGCCCGGCCAGCTGGCAGCCGGTAAAGGCCGAGGCGTAGATGCCGGTGAGGGTGGCGCGCTGGCTGCCCGCCGCGCCGCCGGTGATCCAGCTTTCGCCCAGCACGATAATGACCCCGGAGGCCAGGCCGGTCAGCAGGCGCGGCAGCAAAAGCAGCGTCATATCGGTGGTCATGCATGAGGCGATGGTCGCCAGCGCCAGCAGGATCAGACTGCCGCTCAGCAGCACGCCCATTTCAACGCGCCGGCACAGCGCAGGAGAGAGGAAAGAGGAGATCATCATGCCGGCGGGCGGCAGGGCGGCCAGCAGGCCGACGTACAGCGGCGCGATCTGCTGCTGCGCCAGCTCAAGACTGATTAACGGCACCGTATAGCCGGTGATAAATCCCACGAGCGACGCGGCCATGATCATCGCCAGCGTGGGGGCAAGACGATTCTGGTCTGGGTTAAACATTTTATTTCCGATGACGGAGAGGTCAGTAGTGGATCCTTCGGCAAATTGCCGTCCTGAGTTGCATAATAATTAATCGCCTGGCCGTTGTCACCGTTGAAATCACTACCAAAAAAGGACCGCCGGGCGGCGACAGGGCTGTACGCCGCGCCGCCGCCGCATTTCGTGACGTTGTCAGCGTGTTAACGACAGGATATAACGGAGGGAGCGGCAGCGACCCGACGCCAGTGAGCGACGGGGAAAAAACGCGACGCATGACCGATTATTCAGCATTACGCTATGCAGGAAAGGAGTAATACATGGCCGTATCGCCGTCACTGATCGCCGAAGCCGTTGGCTGGCGACGTGAATTTCACGCCGCGCCCGAGCTCGGATATCAGGAGCAGGAGACCTCGCGCCGCGTTGCAGAGCTGCTGGCCTCGTTTGGGCTGCAGGTACACCGCGGGCTGGCCGGCACCGGCGTCGTGGCGACGCTGGAAAACGGTCCCGGGCCGGTCATCGGCCTGCGCGCCGATATGGACGCCCTGCCGATCACCGAGCTGGGGAGCGTCAGCTATCGCTCGCGCCGTCCCGGGGTGATGCACGCCTGCGGCCACGATGGACACACCGCGATGCTGCTGGCGGCGGCCGCCCATCTGGCGCAGACCCGCCAGTTCAGCGGCACCGTCCACTTTGTCTTCCAGCCGGCGGAAGAGAACCTCGGCGGCGCGCGCAAAATGGTGGAAGAGGGGTTGTTCGAGCGCTTCCCGATGGACGCCATCTACGCGCTGCATAACTGGCCGGGGATCCCCCTTGGCGAAGTGGCGCTCAGCGATGGCGCAATGATGGCCTCGCTGGACGCCTTCGAGATCACCCTGCGCGGAAAGAGCTGTCATGCGGCGATGCCGGAGAGCGGGGCCGATCCGATCGTCGCGGCGGCGCAGCTGATTATGGCGCTGCAGACCATTCCTTCCCGCCGCCTGTCGCCGCAGGATTCCGCGGTGGTCAGTATCACCCAGATAAACGGCGGCGAGGCGATCAACGTCCTGCCGGACACCGTGGTGCTGCGCGGTACCTTCCGCTGCCTGAGCAATCGCGTTCGCGCCCGCGTGCGCGAGCTTATCGAAAGCTATGTGGCGACCCAGCCGCAGGTGTCCGATGTGCAGGGTGAGATTAGCTGGTTCCCGGGCTATCCGGTGACCAAAAACCATGCGCTGCAGGCGCAGCAGGTGCGCGAGGTGGCCGTCGCCACCCTCGGTGCGGAAGCGGTGCGCTGGAACCAGGCGCCGTCGATGGCCTCCGAAGATTTTGCCTGCATGCTGGAGGCCTGTCCGGGAGCCTATTTCTGGATAGGCACCGACGGCGAAACCCCGTCGAAGCCGCTGCATAACGCCAGCTATGACTTTAATGATGCGCTGATTAGTCCCGGGGTGGCCATGTGGGTGGCGCTGGTGGAGAAACAGCTGCCGGCGGCGTAACCCACCGGCAGCGGCAGAGGGAGCGCGGCGCGCTCCCTGAGGTCAGACGTCGGCGGCGGCTTTCAGTCGCGCCTTCATATCGCTGTAGGCCGTCCAGGCGTAGCGCTCCGCCCATTGCTGGTCGGCTATCGCTTCCACTTTCACCGCACAGTATTTGGTTTCCGGTGTTTTGGAGATCGGATCGAGGTTATCCTGGGTCAGCTCATTGCAGGCGCCCACCCACCACTGATAGGTCATATAGACCGCCCCCGGATTGATGCGATCGCTGAGGTCGGCGCGGGTGATCACCTTCCCGCGCCGGGAGCTGACCCACACCAGCTGTTTGTCAGCGATCCCCAGTCGTTGCGCATCCAACGGATTCATCTGCACCCGTCCCGGCTCGTCGGCCAGCGACTGCAGCGCGGCACAGTTGCCGGTCATTGAGCGGCAGGAGTAATGCCCCACCTCCCGCACGGTGCAGAGCACCAGCGGCCACTCGTCATCCGGGCGCTCCGCCGGCGCGCGCCAGGCGGTGGCGAACAGCTGTCCTTTGCCCGATGGGGTATCGAAGCGGTTGTCTTTATACAGCCACGGCGTGCCGGGGTGGTCGAGGGTCGGGCATGGCCACTGGACATGGCCCATATCGCCCATTTTCTCCCAGGTCACGCCGTAGAACAGCGGGCAGAGTTCGCGCATCTCGTCCCAGATCTGCTGGTTGTTCTCATAGTGCATCGGATAACCCATTTCGCTGGCCAGCAGGCTAATGATCTCCCAGTCGCGCTTCACATTCCCCGCCGGAGGGATCGCCTGTTCAAACCGCTGGAACCCACGGTCGGCGCAGGTGAATACGCCGCCGTGCTCGCCCCAGGAGGTGGCCGGCAGCAGGACATCGGCAATTTCCGCCGTTTTGGTCATGAAGATGTCCTGCACCACCACAAAGTCCAGCGCCTCGATGCCTTTGCGCACCAGGCCGAGGTCGGCTTCAGTCTGCAGCGGATCTTCACCCATGATGTAGTAGGCTTTGATCTCGCCAGTCAGCGCTTTATGCGGCACCTCGGTGATGCGGGTGCCGACCTGGTCATCCATCAGCGCCGGGTCGACACCCCAGGCGGCGGCGAATTTCTCCCGCACGGCGGGGTCGGTGACCTCCTGATAACCCGGGAACAGGTTCGGCAGCACGCCCATATCGCAGGCGCCCTGCACGTTGTTTTGCCCGCGGACCGGCCCCACGCCGACGTTCGCCCGCCCCAGGTTGCCGGTGAGCAGCGCCAGGCTTGCCAGACCGCGCACCACGTCCACCGCCTGGCCAAACTGGGTGACGCCCATGCCCCACATAATAGTGGCGGAAGGGGCGGCGGCGAAGATGCGCATCGCCTCTCGGATCGCCTGCGCGCTGACCCCGACAATCGCTTCCACCGCTTCCGGGGCATAATCCTTCACCGCTTCGCGGTAAGCATCCAGCCCTTCGGTATAGCGTTCGACATAGGCTTTGTTGTACAGCTCCTCCTCCAGCAGTACATAGCCGAAGGCATTCACCAGCGCCATGTTGCTGCCGTTGTTGAGCTGCAGATGACGGTCGGCAATGCGCGCGGTTTCAATGCGCCGCGGATCGCAGACGATGATTTTGGCGCCGTTTTCCCGGGCTTTGATCACCCGGCGGGCGACGATTGGATGGGAGTCGGCGCAGTTGTAGCCAAAGACCAGCAGGCATTTCGAGTTTTCGATGTCGCTGATCGAGTTGCTCATCGCCCCGTTGCCCAGCGCCTGCTGCAGCCCGGCGACAGAGGGGCCGTGGCAGACGCGGGCGCAGCAGTCGACGTTATTGGTGTTGAGCACCGCGCGGGCGAACTTTTGCATCACATAGTTGGTTTCGTTGCCGGTGCCGCGCGAGGAGCCGGTGGTCATGATGGCGCGCGGGCCATGCTTCTCTTTGATCTCCCTGAGCTTGCTGGCGGTATAGCGAATCGCCTCCTGCCAGCTGACCGGCGTGAAGGCGCCGCCTTTCTGGTAGCGGATCATCGGTTGTTTGAGACGGGGCGTCAGGAGCTGCGTATCGTTAAGAAAATCCCAGCCGTAGTAGCCTTTCAGACACAGCTGGTTCTGGTTGGTGACGCCGTCGGCGGCTTCCGCGCGAATGATTTTATTGTTGTCGACAACCAGTTTAAGTTTGCAACCCGCCCCGCAGTAGGGGCACACGCTCGTGATTTTTTTCATCAGTAACAGACCTGTTAACAGTGAACAGAGGATCGCTGTCGCGCCGGGCCCGACGGGCAACGATCGCGGTAACGCCTGGTCGTGATGCAGACGCAGGCCTGCTGCGCTATGCAGGTCTTGTGCCAGAATTTAATTTGTTGATTTACATGTGAAAATTAAAATGGTGCGATGACGGGAACGTGACCTCGTCACTAATGACGATGACGCAGAGCGCCGACGTCAGACGCTCTGCGGGGGTAAACGTGGCTAGGCGAGAGGGCGGCACCGGTCGAAGTGCGATTCGCTCAGGCCGACGTCGCGCGCGGCGGCGCAGATAGCCTGCCAGCTGCCGGCATCCAGCGGGATCCCCTGCGCCAGCCGCGCTTCGCGGTTGGCGGCCTCCCATTCGCCGGGCGCCAGCACCGGGGCATCGGCATCGTGCGGCGACTGCTTGCACCATGCGATAAAGGCCTCCGTCTGCGCCTGGCTGTCCGGGGCATCGAACGCGTCCGGGCGCAGGATCACCGTGGTCATGCAGTTAAAGATGGCGTCGACGCTGGTCTGCAGGCTCTCCTGATGGGTGGTTTGCCCCCCGGAGAGCGCGCCGCCGAGCACTTCGCACAGCGTCGCCAGGGCATAGCCTTTGTGCTGGGCGAAGGTGAGCAGGGCGCCCAGCGGCGAGGTCTGCATCACCGCCGGGTCGGTGGTGGGTCGGCCCGCGGCGTCGATCAGGCAGCCGGGGGCCACGGCTTCGCCTTTATGCCAGGCGACGCGGGTTTTACCAAAGGCGATGGCGCTGGTGGCGTAGTCCAGCAGCAGCGGCGGATGGCCCGCGCGGGGAAACACCACGCACAGCGGGTTAGTGCCGAAGCGGCTGTCCTTCCCGCGGAACGGGGCGACCATCGGGTCGCCAATCACGCTGACGAAGTGGATGGAGATCAGCCCGGCGGCGGCGCACTGCTCGGCCCAGTAGCCGATGCGCCCGACGTGATGCGCATTGCGCAGGGCGATTGCCGCCATACCATGCTGCTTCGCCTTTTCAATGCCTAACTGCATCGCTTCGTGGGCGACCACCTGGCCGAAGCCGGCGTTGCCGTCGAGGGTGACCACGGCGCCGGCGTCTTTGGTCACCGTGGCGTGGCGGTTGAGCTGCAGAAAACCACCGGCGTGGGATTTCACGTAGCTTGGGATCATCCCGACGCCGTGGGAGTCATGCCCGGCAAGATTGGCGGCGATCAGATGGTCTGCGACGAGGGTGGCTTCCCCTGAGGTACTGCCGAGATGGGTAAACAGTGAGACGACAAACTGATGCAGATCCGTCGCCAGAAAGCGGTGTCCTGTAGGCACTGATTCTCTCCTGTAGTCTGTTGTTATTTTGTTATGTTTGCCGTTTTATGCTGCGCCGCCAGGCGCAGAAGGTCAAGGGCGGCATCTCCCGGCGGAATGTCACTGCGTCTGTGTCTGCGTCAGGCGACAGGCGATAAAAAACGGGGCCGGGATCGCGTTTTAATTAACGCCATAAACACCACATTTTTAAATTCTGCCAGTGTCACAAAAGCCAGAAAAAAGCCATCCCCGGCGTTGCAAGGGGAGCTGATACCACTATATGTTAAATTTGTGTTTATTAATTGATGATTAAAGGTTGGTATCATGTATAAGAAAATAAGTGGTTTAGTGGTTTCACTGACGGCCGTTTTCGCCTGTGCCGCCTGGGCGGAGGTGCCTGCGGGCTATCCCGCGGATTATCAAAAAACGGTGGATGCCGCCGTAAAAGAGGGCAAGGTGGTTATTTATTCCACCACCGATACCAAAGCGGCCGGGCCGTTAATTAAAGGATTTGAAGCGCAATATCCGGGCGTAAAAGTCGAATATAACGACATGAACAGCACCGAGCTGTATAACCGTTATATCAGCGAGCAGTCCGCCGGGGGCGGCAGCGGGGACGTGGTGTGGAGCTCGTCGATGGATACCGCGCTGAAATTAGCTACCGAATACGCGGAACAATATGCCTCGCCGGAGGTGAAGCAATTACCCGACTGGGCGGTCTGGCAGCAGAAAGCCTATGGCACCACCTACGAGCCGGTGGTGTTTATCTATAACAAACGGCTGATCCCGCAGAATGAGGTTCCGGATTCGCATACCGCGCTGGCAAAACTGATCGCCAGCCAGGCCGATAAATTTAAAGGCAAAGTCACCACCTACGATATCGAAAAATCGGGCCTCGGCTTTATGCTGGCGGTGCAGGACAGCCAGGCCGACGCGAACTATTTTGCCGACCTGGCGAATATCGCTAAAGGCGGTCTGACAGTGCAGTCTTCCACCGGCACGATGATGGAGCGCGTCTCCTCTGGCGAAAACCTGATCGGCTATAACATCCTTGGCTCCTATGCCGAAGCACGGGCGAAAAACGATCCCTCTTTAGGCATCGCCTATCCGAAAGATTACGTGCTGGTGCTCTCCCGCGTTTCGTTTATTAGCCAGGAGAGCGAACATCCCAATGCGGCGAAATTGTGGCTCGACTATGTCTTGTCGGAAAAAGGCCAGCAGATCCTCGCCAGCCAGGCGGATATTCCCTCTATTCGTCGCGATATTGAAGGTAAAAATGATATCGATGGTATGACCGCGCTGTTGGGCAAAGCGTTAAAACCGATCCCGGTCAACGAAACGCTGCTCGATTATTTACAGCCGCAAAAACGTCTGCAGTTTATTAAACAATGGCGCAGCGCCGCCGCGAAATAATCCTCCTTCGGGGCATCGCCGATGCCCCTTATTCACACCCGGCGGGTTTTTTCTCCTGACCAAAGGGATGAACCATGAATGTATTACGCAGAAAGTGGCAGGGGCTGCCGCGCGGCGTGGTGGTGTGCATCACGGCGCTGGTGATTTATGTCCCGCTGTTATTTATTGTGGTGCAGAGTTTTCTCTCCGCGCCATTCTTTTCCCGCTCCAAATCGTGGAGTCTGGAAGCGTTCGCCTTTATTTTTACCGACCCGGATTTTTATCTGGCATTAAGGTCAGGTTTTATTCTGGCCTTTGGCCTGGTGATTATTGCCATTCCGCTGGGCGGTATTTTGGCGTTTCTGATGGTGCGCACCGATTTACCCGGCCGGCGGATCATTGAGCCGCTGATCCTGGTGCCGATCTTCGTCTCGCCGATGGTGCTGGGCTTTGGCTACGTGGTGGCCGCCGGGCCGGTAGGCTTCTTTTCCCAGTGGGCGCAGCAGCTGATCGGCTTTGTGCCGTGGAACATCTACTCGATGTTCAGCATTGTGGTCATCGCCGGCTTAACCCACGTTCCGCACGCCTATCTCTATATCTCTTCGGCGCTGCGCAGCGTCGGTTCCGACGTGGAAGAGGCGGCGCGCACCGTCGGCGCTACCCCGCTGCAGGTGATGACCTCGGTGAGTCTGCCGATGGTGCGGCCATCCATCCTTTACGCCTGCGTGCTGCTCTTCTTCCTCGGTCTGGAGGTTTTCGGTCTGATGCTGGTGCTGGGCGACCCCGAGGGCAACATGGTGCTGGCGACCTATCTTTATAAGCTGACCAACAAGCTCGGCACCCCCTCCTACCATCTGATGGCGGCGGTGGCGGTGGTGCTGATCTGCATTACCATCCCGCTGGTGATGCTCCAGCGGCGACTGATGCGCACCGCCAACCGCTTTGTCACCATGAAGGGCAAGGCGTCGCAGGCGCGGGCGCTGCCGCTGGGCAAATGGCGCTGGGTGGCCGGGGCGGTGGTGGTGGCCTGGCTGACGGTGACCATCGGCGTGCCGCTGCTCGGCGTGGCGCTGCGCGCCTTTATCTCCAACTGGGGCGTCGGGGTGTCGCTGTGGGATGAGCTGTCGCTGGCGACGTTCCACAATATCTGGCAGCAGCCCAACCTGCTGCGGGCAATCGTCAACTCGATGGCTATCGGCATCGTCGGCGGCGCGCTGGCGGTGATCTGCTATCTGTTTGTCGGCATCGCCATGCACCGCAAAGCGGACAACGTCACCCGCTTTCTCGACTACAGCGTGCTGGTCCCGCGTGCGGTGCCGGGGCTGCTGGCCGGGCTGGCCTTCCTGTGGGTGTTCCTGTTTGTGCCGATGTGGCTCGATCAGTCGCTGAAGCACGGCTGGCTCTCGGCGCTGCCGGTGGCCGACTGGCTGCGCGAACACCTTATCGTGCAACTGCGTGCCCTGCGCAACACTATCTTCAGCGTCTGGCTGGCCTACACCGTGGTATGGATGGCTTACGGCCTGCGGCTCATCTCTTCGACGCTGCTGCAGGTGGGCCCGGAGCTGGAGGAGGCGGCGCGCAGCACCGGCGCTTCCCGGGGGCAGATCACCCGCCACGTGACTGTCCCGCTGTCGCGCTATGGGCTGATTGGCTCCTGGCTGCTGATGTTCCTTATCTTTGAGCGTGAGTATTCCACCGGCGTCTATCTGCTGTCGCCGGGTACCGAAACCATCGGCTCGATGCTGGTGTCGCTGTGGGCGGCGGGGGCCATCGATATCGTCGCGGCGCTCTCCTTTATCAATATTCTGCTGGTGGTGATTGGCCTTGGTATCGCCCTGCGCTTTGGAGTGAAATTACATGATTGAGTTATCGGTAGAAAATCTGCATCTCACCTATGGCGACAACCCGGTGCTGAAGGGGGTGTCCATGACGCTTGGCCGGGGAGAGGTGGTGTCGCTGCTGGGGCCTTCGGGAAGCGGCAAAACCACGCTACTGCGGGCGGTGGCCGGGCTGGAAAAACCGACGAGCGGACGGATCGCCATCGGCAACCGCACGGTGTACGACGGCACGCCGCGCAGCGAGATCCCGGCCGAAGAGCGTAACCTGGGCCTGGTCTTTCAGTCCTATGCCCTGTGGCCGCACAAAACGGTGTTCGACAACGTGGCCTATCCGCTGAAGCTGCGTAAAGTGGCTGCGGGGGAGATAAAAGAGCGGGTGCAGCGCGTACTGGATCAGCTGGGGCTGGGGCACCTCGGCAACCGCCATCCGCACCAGCTCTCCGGTGGCCAGCAGCAGCGGGTGGCCATCGGCCGGGCGCTGGTCTACAACCCGCCGGTGATCCTGCTGGATGAACCGCTCTCCAACCTTGACGCCAAACTGCGCGAAGAGGCGCGGGTGTTTCTGCGCGAGCTGATCATCAAGCTGGGCCTGTCGGCGCTGATGGTCACCCACGATCAGAATGAAGCAATGGCCATCTCCGATCGTATTCTGCTGCTGAACAATGGCGTCATTGAGCAGCAGGGGACGCCGCAGGAGATGTACGGCAGCCCGGCGACGCTGTTCGCCGCCGAGTTTATGGGCAGCAATAACCGTCTGCACGGTAAGGTGACGGCGCTGGAAAACGGTCGTGCGAGGGTTGAAGGCGCCAGCTGGACGCTGTGGGGTCGAGCGGGCGAGGGGGTCAGCGTTGGCCAGCCGGCGACGGCGGTGATCCGCGTCGAGCGCCTGCGTCTCGACGGCGCAGCGCAGGATAATAGCCTCCAGCTCCCGCTGCTGACCAGCATGTACCTCGGCGACCGCTGGGAGTACCTGTTCCGTACCGAAGGCGACGACTTTCCGCTGCGCGCCTACGGAACGGCGCTGCGCGATGCCGAACACTGCCATCTGACGCTCCCGGCGGAGGATGTGTGGATTTTTCCGCAGCGGTAACCGCCCGTTAAGACGCCAGATGGCACACGGCTTCAATATTGTGCCCGTCTGGCGCAATCACAAAGGCGGCGTAGTAACTGGCGTGGTAGTTTGGCCGTACCCCCGGCGCGCCGTTGTCCTTTCCTCCGGCGGCCAGCGCCGCCTGCCAGAAGGCATCGACCTGCTCGCGGCTGTCGGCGCGAAAGGCAATGTGCAGCGGCGCCGGTTTTTCCGCACTTTGATAGAGGCATAGAGAGACATCGCCGCTGCCGGCCAGCTCTGCGCCGTAGGTCGGCTCGCCTTCGCCAACCAGCGTTACGCCAAGCGGGGCCAGGGCCTGTAAAAAGAACGCTTTGCTGGCGGCATAGTCGCTAGCGCCGAACTTCACATGATCGAACATATCTACTCTTCTCCTGTGGATGGGGATCGCCAGCTGAACGCGTTAGCCGGGAAATAGATGCAAAATAGTTAACAACGGTTATTAACTTTTTTAACAGCTCAAAATGTTTAATTATTCCTAATACGAGTATTTACAGACGTTTAATCTGCCATGTACCATAAACAAAAAATAACATTTGTGATACAAGTCACTCTTTTATGGCGCATGGGTAAGCTCAGCGCGGTGTGAATGCCGCTGGTTTACCGCCTCAAGGTTATGGCAGCACCCTTCTCACGATGACATTCCGGTGAATTTCTCTCCGATTTCCCGCGTTTCGTTGAGAATCGTCTACTATCCAAACGATAACCCTATAAATGATATCGCCTCTGGCGATGTTTTATCCGACTTGCCGGGCCGGGCCAGACGCTAAGCGGTTTGAAAGCGCAATGGTATCGGTTCCAGCACGACATTCACTGGGTTTGTCTGCGACAAAAACAGTAATTTTCAATGACAGGAATGTGATGATGTCGAGCGAGAAAACCAACAATTCCAGGCGTGATTTCCTGGTGAAATCGATGGCGCTGATCCCGACGGTGGTGATCGGCGGCGCGGGAGCAGGGGCCATTGGCGTGGCCACCAGCGCGACCGCGCAGGCGGCCCCCGCGTCTGAGCCTGCTTCCGGGAACACGGCGGCGGCCAGCGACTGGAAGCCGCAGTTCTTCAACGATCGTGAGTGGGCGTTTATCAACGCCGCCGTCGCTCGCTTAATCCCGGCGGATGAACTCGGTCCCGGCGCCAAAGAGGCCGGCGTCCCGGAGTTTATCGACCGCCAGCTCAATACCCCCTACGCCACCGGCTCCATCTGGTATATGCAGGGGCCCTTCAACCCCGACGTGCCGAAAGAGATGGGTTATCAGCTGCCGCTGGTGCCTAAACAGATCTATAACCTCGGGATCGCTGATGCCGAGGCGTGGTGCCAGGACAAATATCATAAAACCTTCGCTGAACTGAGCAGCGAGCAGCAGGACGAGGCGCTCGGCCTGTGGGAATCCGGCAAAGCCGAGTTCAAACAGCTGCCGGCCTCGCTGTTCTTCACCTATCTGCTACAGAACACCCGCGAAGGGTTCTTCAGCGACCCGATCCATGGCGGCAATAAAGGCATGGTCGGCTGGACGCTGATTAATTTTCCCGGCGCGCGCGCCGACTTTATGGACTGGGTTGAACGGGGCGAACGCTACCCCTTCCCGCCGGTATCAATTAATGGGGAGAGGGCGTAATTATGGCCACCGTATTGAAAAAAACCGATGTCGCGATCGTCGGCTTCGGCTGGGTTGGGGCAATCATGGCCAAAGAGCTGACCGAAGCCGGGCTCAACGTCGTCGCGCTGGAGCGCGGCCCGATGCGCGACACCTGGCCGGATGGCGCCTATCCGCAGGTGATTGATGAGCTGACCTACAACATCCGCCGCAAGCTGTTCCAGGATCTGTCGAAAAGCACTGTCACCATCCGGCATAACACCAGCCAGCAGGCGGTGCCGTATCGCCAGCTGGCGGCCTTCCTGCCGGGTACCGGCGTGGGCGGTGCCGGGCTGCACTGGTCCGGCGTCCATTTCCGCGTCGATCCCATCGAACTGCGGATGCGCAGCCACTATGAAGAACGCTACGGCAAAAACTTCATTCCCCAGGATATGATCATCCAGGATTTTGGCGTCACCTACGACGAGCTGGAACCCTTCTTCGATAAAGCGGAAAAAGTGTTCGGCACCTCCGGGACCGCCTGGTCGATCAAAGGCAAGGTGGTCGGCAAAGGCCGCGGCGGCAACGCCTTCGCCCCGGACCGCTCAGACGACTTCCCGCTGCCGGCGCAGAAAAACACCTGGTCGGCGCAGCTGTTTGAAAAAGCGGCACTGGAAGTGGGGTATCACCCCTATAACCTGCCGTCGGCCAACACTTCCGACTCCTATACCAACCCCTACGGCGCGCAGATGGGCCCGTGCAACTTCTGCGGTTTCTGCAGCGGCTACGCCTGCTACATGTACTCCAAAGCCTCGCCGAACGTGAACATCCTGCCGGCGCTGCGCCAGGAAAAACGCTTTGAGCTGCGGACCAACGCCAACGTGCTGAAGGTCAACCTGACCGACGACAAATCCCGCGCCACCGGCGTGACCTACGTCGACGGCCAGGGGCGCGAAATGGAACAGCCGGCGGACCTGGTGATTATCGGCGCCTTCCAGTTCCACAACGTGCACCTGATGCTGCTCTCCGGGATCGGCAAACCGTACAATCCGGAGACCGGCGAAGGGGTGGTGGGGCGTAACTTCGCCTACCAGAACATGACCACCATCAAGGCCATTTTCGACAAAGACACCTATACCAACCCGTTTATCGGCGCGGGCGGCAACGGCGTCGGGGTCGACGACTTCAACGCCGACAACTTCGACCACGGCGCGGCGGGCTTTGTGGGCGGTTCGCCATTCTGGGTCAACCAGGCCGGGACCAAGCCCATCTCCGGTTTCCCGGTACCGCCGGGCACCCCGGCGTGGGGCAGCAAGTGGAAAGCGGCGGTTGCCGATACCTACACCCATCACCTGTCGATGGATGCCCACGGCGCGCACCAGTCCTATCGGCAGAACTACCTCGATCTTGATCCGAACTACAAAAACGTCTTCGGCCAGCCGCTGCTGCGCATGACCTTCGACTGGCAGGAAAACGACATCAAGATGGCGCAGTTTATGTTCGATAAGATGGCGCCGATCGCCAAAGCGATGAAGCCGAAATATATCCTCGGCAGCCCGAAAAACGCCAACAGCCACTTTGATACCACCACCTACCAGACCACCCATATGAACGGCGGGGCGGTGATGGGGGAAGATCCGAAAACCAGCGCCGTTAACCGTTATCTGCAAAGCTGGGACGTGCATAATGTCTTCGTCATCGGCGCCTCCGCGTTCCCGCAGGGGCTGGGCTACAACCCAACCGGCACGGTGGCCGCGCTGGCCTACTGGTCAGCGAAGGCGATCCGCGAGCAGTATCTGAAAAATCCGGGACCCCTGGTGCAGGCATAAAGGAAGGCAGATGATGAAAATGCAATGGTTATCGGCCCTGGTGCTTGGGGCATTGAGCTGCGCGGCTTTTGCCGAAGAGGCGCCTGCGGACAGCAATCTGATTAAGCAGGGGGAGTATCTGGCGCGGGCGGGGGACTGTGTCGCCTGCCACACCAACGGCAAAACGGGGAAACCTTTCGCCGGCGGTCTGCCGATGGAGACGCCGATCGGCACCATCTACTCCACCAATATCACGCCGGATAAAGAACACGGCATCGGCGGGTACACCTTCGAAGAGTTCGACGACGCGGTGCGCAAGGGCGTGCGGAAAGACGGTTCCACGCTCTATCCGGCGATGCCGTATCCCTCGTTCGCGCGGATCAGTGAAGCTGACATGCGCGCCATGTACGCCTACTTTATGCATGGCGTGGAACCGGTAAATGCCGCCAACAAGGACACCGACATCCCGTGGCCGCTGTCGATGCGCTGGCCGCTGGCGTTCTGGCGCGGCATCTTCGCCCCGACGCCGAGCGACTTTGTCGCCAACCCGCAGGTTGACCAGGTGCTGGAGCGCGGCCGCTATCTGGTGGAAGGCCTGGGCCACTGCGGCGCCTGCCATACCCCGCGCAGTCTGACGATGCAGGAAAAAGCGCTCAGCGAAAGCGAAGGCGATGATTACCTGGCGGGCAGCAATGCGCCGATTGACGGCTGGGTCGCCTCCAGCCTGCGCGGCGAAAACCGCGACGGTCTGGGGACCTGGAGCGAGGCTGAGCTGGCCGAGTTCCTGAAAACCGGACGCAACGATAAATCGGTGGTCTTCGGCGGCATGAGCGATGTGGTGGAGCACAGTCTGCAGTATCTTTCTGATGACGACATCACCGCCATCGCCCGCTATCTGAAGTCGCTCCCGCCGCGCGGCGGCAAACAGACCCCAGCCCCGGTGGAAGACAGCGTGGCGAAAGATCTGTGGAAGGGTAACGACAGTAAAACCGGCGCCGCGCTGTACGTTGATAACTGCGCCGCCTGCCACCGCACCGACGGCGCGGGCTATAAACGCGCCTTCCCGTCGCTGAAGGGCAACCCGGTGGTACAGACCGAAGATGCCACTTCGCTTATCCATATCGTTCTGACCGGGAGCACCACGCCGGCGGTGAAAGATGCGGTCTCCAACCTGACCATGCCGTCGTTCGGCTGGCGTCTGGACGACCAGCAGGTGGCGGATGTGGTCAACTTCATCCGCACCAGTTGGGGCAACAATGCGCCGGCGGTCAGCGCCAGCGATGTGGCGAAGGTGCGTAAGGAGACCGCAGCGCACGATGAGAAGGCGTTAGGCAACGCCGATATCTCGAAGCTGCCGGGGGCCGGACAGTAATCGTCAGGGTTGCGTCGCCCGCGCGGCGCAACCCATACTTAGCCACGACGTAAAATACTGTCTGAATCAAGGAGTTTGCCTTCATGCTGCATGCAGAGCGACTGACCTGCATCGTTGACGATCGACCGCTATTTGCGGCGCTGACGCTGTCCCTCGCTGCCGGCGAGCTGCTGCAGGTCGCCGGTGATAACGGCGCGGGGAAAACCTCGCTGCTGCGGATCCTTTGCGGCCTGGCGCGCCCGGAAAGCGGGGTGGTGAGCTGGCAGGGGCAGCCGCTGGCGAAGGTCCGGGAGTCATTTCATCGTCAGCTGCTGTGGCTGGGCCATAAACCCGGCGTCAACGCGGCGCTGACCGCCGATGAAAACCTGCGTTTCTTCTTTCCATCCAGCCGCCTTCAGCAGCGGGAAAGCGCCCTCGCCGCCGTCGGCCTGGCGGGCTATGAAGACCTCCCCTTGAGCCAGCTCTCCGCCGGGCAGCAGCGCCGGGTGGCGCTGACCCGCCTGTGGTTAACCGACGCGCCGCTGTGGATCCTCGATGAGCCGTTCACCGCGCTCGACGCCACGGCGATGGAAACCCTGACCCGCCGCCTGGAGCAGCACGCCCGGCAGGGGGGAAGCGCGATCCTCACGACTCATCAGCCGCTGCGGCCGCTGCGCTGTCCGTTGCGCACCCTGCGCCTCGGCGGCGACGCGGGAGGCGGGCAATGATGCGAGCGCTGTTGGCCCGGGAACTGCGCCTGGCCTGGCGCAGCGGGGCGGAGATCCTCAATCCGCTCTGGTTCTTTCTGATCGTCATCACCCTGTTTCCGTTCGGCGTCGGCGCTGCGCCGCAGCTGCTGGCGCAGATTGCGCCGGGCGTGGTGTGGGTCGCCGCGCTGCTGGCGGCGCTGCTGGTGATGGATCGGTTGTTTCGCGACGACTGGCAGGACGGTTCTCTGGAGCAGCTGTTGCTCCTGCCGACGCCGCTGGCGGCGGTGGTGCTGGTGAAGGTGGTCGCCCACTGGATGATGAGCGGCCTGCCGCTGCTGATCGTCTCGCCGCTGGCGGCGCTGCTGCTGGGGATGAGTCTGCACGATGCCGGCGTGCTGGCGCTGACCTTGCTGCTCGGCACCCCGACGCTCAGTTTTCTCGGCGCGGTGGGGGTTGGCCTGACGGTCGGCCTGAAGCGCGGCGGCGTCCTGCTGAGCCTGCTGGTGCTGCCGCTGGCGGTGCCGCTGCTGATTTTCGCCACCGCGGCCTGCCAGGCGGCGGCCGCTGGGCTCCCGGTCAGCGGCTATCTGGCGATGCTGGCGGCGTTCTTAACCGCCAGCGCCACCCTGTGCCCGTTCGCCACCGCCGCCGCGCTGCGGCTGACCGTGCAATAATTCGCTGCGCCTGCGGGCGCGGCCATCATAACCGTGTGAGTAAGCGTCTATGTGGAAAGCGTTACATCAACTGGCGATCCCCGAGCGGCTGTACCGTCTGTGCGGATGCTGGATCCCCTGGCTGGCGGCGTTGAGCGCGCTGTTGCTGGTCATCGGCCTGGGGTGGGGCTTTGGCTTCGCCCCCGCGGACTATCAGCAGGGGGAAAGCTATCGGATCATGTACCTTCACGTCCCGGCGGCGATGTGGTCGATGGGGCTGTACCTGGCGATGGCCGTCGCGGCCTTCGTCGGGGTGGTCTGGCAGATCAAAATGGCCGACCTGGCGATCGCCGCCCTGGCGCCGGTAGGGGCGGTCTGCACCCTGGTGGCGCTGGTCAGCGGCGCGGCATGGGGTAAGCCGATGTGGGGAACCTGGTGGATCTGGGACGCCCGCCTGACCTCAGAGCTGGTGCTGCTGTTTCTTTACGCCGGAGTCATCGCCCTGTGGCACGCCTTTGACGACCGGCGGCTGGCCGGGCGCGCGGCGGGGATCCTCGTCCTGGTCGGGGTGGTCAATCTGCCCATCATTCATTACTCGGTCTACTGGTGGAACACCCTGCACCAGGGCTCGACCAACCTGCAGCAAACCATCGACCCAAGCATGCGTCTGCCGCTGCGGATCTGCATCTTTGCCTTCCTCATGCTGTCGGTCACGCTGACCCTGATGCGCCTGCGTAACCTGATCCTGCAGCTGGAGCGCCGTCGACCGTGGGTGGTGGCGCTGGTGAATAAAGGAGCTGCCCGATGAGCCCCGCTTTTTCGTCTTTCGCCGCCTTCCTGAATATGGGCGGCTATGCCGTGTACGTCTGGCTGGCGGTGGCCGTGGGGGTCGCCGCCTTTGGCTTGCTGACGGTGCACACTCTGTGGGCGCGGCGGGCGCTGTTCCATGAGGTACGACGCCAGCAGGCGCGCGAGCGGCGGATCGCTGCCGCCCGCGAACACGACAAGGAGGCCGCGGATGCAAGCGCGTCGTAAAACCCGGCTGTATATCGTGCTGGCGGTGCTCGCCGGCCTCGGGCTGACCGTCAGCCTGACGCTGTACGCCCTTAGCAGCAATATCGATCTGTTCTACACCCCGGGGGAAATTATCTACGGCAAAACGGAAACCCGGGCGCTGCCCCATACCGGGCAGCGGCTGCGGGTGGGGGGCTACGTTCAGCCGGGCTCCCTGCAGCGCGACCCGCAAACCCTCGACGTGCGCTTTAAGCTGTATGACGCCCGCGGGGTCGTGGACGTCAGCTATAAGGGCATTCTGCCGGACCTGTTTCGTGAAGGGCAGGGCGTGGTGGCCCAGGGCGTGCTGGACGGCGAGCGGCATATCACCGCCCAGCAGGTACTGGCTAAGCATGATGAAAATTACACGCCGCCGGAGGTGAAAAACGCCATGACGCCGGAGAAAACGAGGGCGCAGCCATGATGCCGGAGCTGGGCAACTTTTTACTGTGTCTGGCGGCGGGGCTGGCGCTGCTCCTGAGCATCTATCCCCTGTGGGGCGCGGCGCGGCAGGATCGGCGGCTGATGGCCCTGGCCCGGCCGCTGGCCTGCGGGCTGTTCGCCTGTATCGGCGGCGCCTTCCTGCTGCTGGTGCACGCCTTTGTGGTCAATGACTTTACCGTCCGCTACGTGGCGGAAAACTCCAACAGCGCGCTGCCGGTGTGGTATCGGGTGGCGGCGACCTGGGGGGCGCACGAGGGCTCGCTGCTGCTGTGGGTTCTGCTGCTCAGCGTCTGGACCTTCGCCGTCGCCATCTTCAGCCGCCGGATGCCGCTCGACGCCGTCGCCCGGGTGCTGGCGGTGATGGGGATGATCGCCTTTGGGTTCCTGCTGTTTATCCTCTTCACCTCCAATCCGTTCAGCCGCGGCCTGCCGCAGTATCCCATTGATGGCCGCGACCTCAATCCGCTGCTGCAGGATATCGGCATGATTTTCCATCCGCCGATCCTCTATATGGGTTACGTCGGCTTCTCGGTGGCTTTCGCCTTCGCCATCGCCTCGCTGCTGGCGGGGCGGCTGGATACTGCCTGGGCGCGCTGGTCGCGTCCCTGGACCCAGGCGGCATGGATGTTCCTCACCCTCGGCATCGTGCTGGGCTCGGCGTGGGCCTATTACGAACTGGGCTGGGGCGGCTGGTGGTTCTGGGACCCGGTGGAAAACGCCTCGTTTATGCCGTGGCTGGTGGGGACCGCGCTGCTACACTCCCTGGCGGTGACCGAGAAGCGCGGCAGCTTCCGCGCCTGGACGGTGCTGCTGGCCATCGCCGCCTTCTCCCTGTGTCTTCTGGGCACCTTCCTGGTGCGCTCCGGGGTGCTGGTCTCAGTGCATGCCTTCGCCTCGGATCCGTCGCGCGGGCTGTTTATTCTGGTACTGCTGATTGTCGCCATCGGCGGATCGCTGCTGCTGTACGCCCTGAAGGGCGGCCGGGTGCGGGCGCGGGTGGAACATACGCTGTGGTCGCGCGAGTCGTTCCTGCTTGGCAACAATATCTTGCTGATGGCCGCGATGCTGGTGGTGCTCCTCGGAACGCTGCTGCCGCTGGTGCATAAAGAGCTGGGCCTCGGCAGCATCTCCATTGGCGAGCCGTTCTTCAATACCATGTTCACCGCCCTGATGGCGCCGTTTGCGCTGCTGCTGGGGCTGGGACCGCTCATCCGCTGGCGGCGCGATGACGTCGCCAGGCAGATTAAGCGCCTAATTATCGCCCTGGTTGTGACGTTGTCACTTTCTCTGGCGCTGCCGTGGCTGCTGCAGGACCGTATCACCGCCATGGCGGTCATCGGCCTGATGATGGCCCTGTGGGTGCTGATCTTCGCCCTGATGGAGGTTCACGAACGGGCCACCCATCGCCACGGCTTCTGGCGCGGCCTGCGCACTCTGACCCGCAGCCAGTGGGGGATGGTGCTCGGCCACGTCGGCGTGGCGGTGACCGTTATCGGCATCACCTTCAGCCAGAACTACAGCGTGGAACGCGATGTACGGATGAGCCCCGGCGACAGTATCGATATCCACCGCTATCACTTTGTGTTTAATGGCGTGCGCAATATCGTCGGCCCCAACTGGACCGGCGGCGAAGGCATTATTGCCGTGACCCGCAACGGCCGCCCGGAAGCGACGCTGTATGCCGAGAAGCGCTTTTACACCGCCAGCCGGATGATGATGACCGAGGCGGCGATCAGCGGCGGGCTGACCCGCGATCTGTACGCCGCGCTGGGGGAAGAGCTGAGCGACGGCAGCTGGGCGGTGCGTCTGTACTATAAACCGTTCGTTCGCTGGATCTGGTACGGCGGGGTACTGATGGCCCTCGGCGGTCTGTGCTGCATGCTCGACCCGCGCTACCGGATGCGTAAGAAGCTGCAGGAGGCCTCATGAACCGGAAGCTACTGTTTATCCCGCTGGTGCTGTTTCTGGCACTGGCCGCTGCGCTGTTCTGGCAACTGATGCGCAACGCCGATGGCGATGACCCGACGACCCTCGAGTCGGCGCTGATTGGCAAACCGCTGCCGGAATTTCGCCTTGAAGCGCTGAATACCCCCGGCCAGACGCGGGACCGGCGCACGCTGATTGACGGCAAGCCGCTGCTGCTTAACGTCTGGGCCACCTGGTGTCCAACCTGTCGCGCCGAGCATCAGTTTCTCAACGGCCTGGCGCAGCAGGGCGTGCGGGTGGTGGGGATGAACTACAAAGACGATCGGCAGAAGGCGATGAGCTGGCTGCAGCGCCTGGGGAACCCGTACATGCTGAGCCTGTACGATGGCAACGGCATGCTTGGCCTGGATCTCGGGGTCTATGGCGCGCCGGAGACGTTTCTCATCGACGGTCAGGGCATCATCCGCTGGCGGCACGCCGGCGACCTGAACGAACGGGTGTGGCGCGAGGAGCTCCAGCCGCTGTGGGATCAATACAACCGGAGGGCGGGCTGATGAGATGTGCAATGGTCATCCTGCTGGCGCTGATGCTGACCGGCCAGGCGTGGGCCGCCATCGACACCTGGCAGTTTAAGGATGAGGCCCAGGAGCAGGCCTTCCGCGAGATCACCTCCCAGCTGCGCTGCCCGAAATGCCAGAACAACAGCATCGCCGACTCAAATGCGATGATTGCCGCTGATATGCGGCAGAAGGTGTACGAGCTGATGCAGCAGGGGAAAACGAAAGGGCAGATCGTTGACTATATGGTGGCCCGCTACGGTCATTTTGTCAGCTACGAGCCGCCCCTGACCGCGGGCACGGTGCTGCTGTGGCTGGGGCCGGGGCTGTTCGTGCTGGCGGGCGCGGGGGTGATTATCGCCCGCGCGCGTCGTCGCGACATTCCTGACGCGGCGCTCAGCGCCGAAGAGCGCCAGCGTCTGGCGGCATTATTGAAAGAAGGAAAAGAACGATGAGCCTGTTGGTGGTTATCGTCGCGCTGCTGCTGGCTGGCGCGCTGGGGCTGCTTTATTACCCGTGGCCGGGCAAAGGGGCGGTGGACCGCGATGCCCTCAACCGCGTCCTGTACCAGTCGCGTCTGCAGGAGCTGGCGCAGGAGCGCGGCGAGGACAACCCGGCGCTGGTCGTCGAGCTGCAGCGCACGCTGCTGACGGATATTCCGCCCCAGGCACAGCCTGGCGAACGGCCGCTAAGCCGCTGGGCGCTGCTTCCGGGCGCGCTGCTGCTGGTGGTTCTGAGTCTGGGCCTGTATCTGAAAACCAGCGATATTGGCCAGGTGCTGCTCTGGCAGCAGGCTGAACGGCATTATCCTGCGCTGTTGCAGCAGGTTAAGGACCCGACGGCGGCGCAGCTGCGTATGGATGAGCTGGCGGAGCTGCGGCTTGGCCTGCGCAGCCACCTGCAGACTACGCCGAACGACCTCGCCGGCTGGCAGCTGCTTGGGCGTCTTGGCCTGTTGTTGAACGATGGCGAGACGGCGATCGGCGCCTTTGGCCGGGCGCATGATCTGGCGGCGGATGACCCTGCGGCGGCTTTCGATTACGCCAGCGCGCTGGTGCGGGCGGGGGATAACGGTCAGGTTCGGATGGGCGAGTTGCTGCTGCGTGACCTGCATCAGCGGCAGCCGAACAGCCTGCCGGTGCTGGAGATGCTGGCCCTGAGCGCGGTGCGTAATGAAGATTACCCCGAAGCCGTGGCAGCCTTGCAGGCGTTACTGGCCCGGCTGCCGGAAGGGGATGCGCGGCGCGAGGCGATCGTCCGCCAGCTGGCGCAAGCGCAGCAGCAGGCGCAGTAACAGCCCGGCGGCGCTGCGCAGGCGCGGGCCAGGGGCATGCCACCAGAAGAGTACGGGCGGCCCTGTTTTTGTAGGCCGGGTCAGGCGCAGCCGCCACCCGGCAAAATAACGGCACAAGAGTGGCACAACCGCGTAGCCCGGATAAGGCGCCACGCGCCGCCATCCGGGATTTTCCGAGCCGGCGCTACGCTTAGCCGCTAGCGCGTGACATCTCCTGGTGTCGATCACGCCTGCTGTGTGCCAGAGCGGACGTCGTAATGTTTGTTCAGCTAACACCCGTTGAGCGTTTCATAATGATATCTCTCTGGGGATCTGTCCCAACCTGGAAGATATGTTCACCCACCTCGGTAAACCCAAGCTTACGGTAAAAAGAGATTGCCCTTGGGTTATGTTCCCAGACACCTAACCAGACAATATCCGATCCCTGTGCCGCAAATTCAGCAAAGCACTTGTGTATCAGCGCTTGTGCAAAACCTTTGCCATGATAAGGTTCATCGATATACAGACACAGGATTTCCCCGGCGTGAATGCTATTTACACAGGGAGGAAATGCTTCCCACCTCAGTTGGGCATACCCTATCAGTTTGCTTTCGTATTCGCAGACTAATGTAATCCAGTCTTCTCTGAGGATTTCTTGCAACTGAGTATCTGTTGAATAACTTGCCTGGCAGTGAAGCTCCATATCCTTCTGAGTATTACCCGCCTCAAGCGTTTTTCTAAAGGTGCGTTCGGCTAAAATGGCAAGCTCTTCTGCATCAGAGGGACGGGCCCTACGGATTAACATTTATCATTACTCTCAAAAAATAGTCTTACTTTTGCCCGGGTTTACGATAAATATCGGGTCGATTGATTTGCCAGACAAAATCAGGTTGGTTCAATGGGTTATACCCCAGCTTCTGGTAGAGCCAGGGCGCGCTAGAGGTTACCAGCATTATCCGTCGCAGGCGTGACATCACGGGATGGGCGTGACAGCATTCAATCAGCCAACGACCAAGACCACTTTTCTGATACTCGTTCAGCACGTAGACGTCGCACAAATAACCAAAAGTGGCATAGTCGGTGACCAGACGGGCGAAGCCGATTTGTCTTGTTCCATCCAGAAGCGCAAAACAAAGGCTGTTCTGGATTGATATTCTGACCGTTTCAGCATCAATGCCAGGCGCCCAGGACGATTGCGAGAGGTAATCGTGAATGGCTTCCTGCTGAAAAAAGGCGGGATCGGTTGTGACAGTAAACTGGCCTTGGGTAAAACGCAGATGCTGATTATCCACTAAACGACTCCTTGCAAACTTGCTTTGATGAGACAAGCCCTACAGGCATACCGGGCAACCACTCAGGATGTTTTCTCATGTACTGTCATGATAAATACCAGCGGGCTCTCCCCCTGGTTTTCGTAGAAATGAGGAACGTCCGTTCTGGCCGTTGCCGAACAGCCGGTTTTTACCCGATACAAATGGTCCTTTACCCCCAATGTGAGCGTGCCCGACTGAACATAAAACAGTTCAAGCGTTCCTTCCGTGTGGCCCGGTGAAGCAAACTTTTCCCCCGGCTGCATTTCCCACATCCAGAGCTCGGTCATATCAGGCCCACCCGACCCTGCGAGCAGTCTTGCTCTCCCGCCTTTTTCACCTTCCCACAATTCTGGGATCTCATCTTCAGCAATGAGATGCACAGTCGGTTTGGAACTGACATCCACAAAATCAGCCACCGAAACCCCCATCGCGGTAGCCAGGCGGCATAACAGAGCAATGCTGGGATTGGCCCGGCATCCTTCTATCTCAACCAGCGCTCCCTTGCTGACGCCGGCTCGACGGGAGAGTTCATCGAGGGAGATTTTCTTTTGCTTACGATACTGTTTAATTCGCTGAGATACGGCTTCATTCACCGTGTTGACGATAGCATTTGCATCGGTCATTAAATTGACTTTTTTGGTCATCGGTCATTATCATGGAATAAATTAGTCATTAAAGGATTATCACGTGTTAACCGTCTCTCCGTCAATTGCTCCTGAAATTTATCGTATTGCCCCAGGTTTTCGGGCACTCAGTATCTGCGTAAAAGCTGCGCCAGTGCTTCATCCCGACGCTGGAGAAATCGCGCTGCGGGAAGCCTGTGAAGCCGTTGTGGCCGGCGAACCGGAATGGGCGGGATCTCATCTGGCAGCCTGGGCCGACGTTTTTCAAAAGTTTGGTGCTAAACCTAAACGCACCCCTTGCTCAGCTGATGCGTTACGTAAGCGCGTATTACGTGACGGAACGATGCCCGCGCTCGATCCCATCGTTGATCTTTATAACGCCGTGAGTCTCCGCTACGCCGTACCGGTTGGTGGGGAGAATATCTCTGCCTATCAGGGTTCACCACGTCTGGCTGTGGCAAACGGAACAGAGCCTTTTGATACCGTCAAAGAGGGTGAAACGGCCGTTGAATATCCTTCACAAGGAGAGGTTATCTGGTGTGATGACACCGGCGTGACCTGCCGCCGCTGGAACTGGCGACAGGGGATCAGAACCCGTCTGGGCGTGGACGCTCAGCAAATGTGGTTCATTCTGGAAAGCCTGCCGCAGATGCCGCTGGAAAAACTGCACGAAGCCGGGAAGATGCTGACCGACGGCCTGGAAAAAATGATGCCCGGCCTGTGGTTTGACGTTGCTCTCATCGAAGAACAACAGCAGTAATATCCTTCAGGAGAAACAGGTATGTTTAGCGGTTATCGGCGTTTCCATTAACCCCAATAGCCGCCAGCGGCGTGGATGAAAAGGGGTTCAGCCATATGCTTTCCCGCCGTACAGATGCTCGGGTTGATTCTATGGGCATCCTGGGGTCAACCGCACGCTACGCCTATCTGACCCGGGAGCAGCGCAAGCGCGTAGCCACTCTGGCAAAACAGCATGCCGGGGACATCCCGGTTATGGTCTGTGTGGGATCGGTCCGTATCGACGCCATTCTACATCTGGCTGATGATGCCCAGGCAGCTGGCGCGAATGTCCTGTTACTCCCGGCGGTCAGCTACCAGTCACTCCGTGACGACGAAGTCTTCTCACGCTTCGAGGCCGTTACCCGGCACCTGTCTGTACCAGTGTGTATCTCTGATAATCCGGGCACGACGCATTTTACCTTTACGGACGAACTCCATGGTCGTCTCTCATCACTTAAGGGTGTTAGCTCGGTCATGTTCCCTGACGAGCTGACAGCTGGCAAAAGGAATCATTGATACACTCGCTCAGCTCCCACTAGTCCTGATAGCGAAACGACCCCGGGAATGGATGTGGTACGAAGCGCCTGGTAAGGAGGTCAAAGGGATTGCCGCTGAAGACGCGGTATTCACTGATCATTTCATCTGGTAGCCTGTCACTCGCGCCGTTGGTAACGTGAAGATTCATGGTTAATTTTGGAATTCGGACGATTTATGCAAGCTATCAGACTATTCACCCTGATTCTGCCATTGTTCCTGGCACTCTGCGCCGGTATACCGGCCAGCGCCAGCACACCTTCAGGCAGCATTTCCTCTGCAAACACAGCAATTACCACTCATGATAAGAACGGAAACCTCCTGCCGAATGCTCTGCGGATTCAGTATGATGTTGATTCAGATGGCAGAGTTCAGAATGTTAAGATACTGGAATCGACAACGACTCCGGAGTTTGAACATAAAATCATCGAGAAAATGATGAGTAAATGGCGCTTTGAAAAGGGGAAACCGGGAATAGCTAAAAGAGTAGTCGTCATGATCCAACCCAAATCAGCCGGCGGTCCCGCGAATAAGCAGTAAGCACTTTTGAGGATTAGTTGCCTGACGCATCATCTACGCCGGTAAAGTCCCTTGGGTGCCATGAGCAGACCTTTTAAAGGCTCATAGAAAAAACAAGCGGAGTGTTCGCCTGTTAATTTTACATCCTGGCTTTAATTATGGATTATGGAATTCTATATGTTCTGAAAAGGATTTATCCATGAGTGTCCTCTTTCCACCCAGGCTGGCTCCAGGAGATGTTATTGGTGTAACCGCTCCCTCTTCTGGCGTACCTGAACATCTGCATCCCAGACTGGAACTCGCCATAAAAAACCTAAAGAAAAGAGGTTACCAGGTCCGCGAAGGACGCTGCTTACGCTCGCAGCACAAAAATAAAAGCGCCACTAAATTTTCTCGCGTTGAAGAATTAATGTCTTATCTTACTGACCCAGATATAAAAGCTGTTATGCCACCTTGGGGCGGTGATCTGGCGATGGAATTACTTGATTTGATTGATTTTGATCTGTTGTCCCGGTCTAAACCAAAATGGTTTGTGGGCTTTTCAGATCTTAGTACACTTCATTTCCCACTGACGACGATATCGGGCTGGGCTACTTTGCATGGGCCGAACCTCATGGATCTTGGCGCTCAAAAGTTAGATGCCACCACTCAGGCCGTATGGGAAATTCTGGAATCGAATCGGGGAACTGTAATCAAACAGTACTCTTCAACAGCATTTCAAGCGGATGAAAATCAATGGGGAACAGCGTCAGACGGAGGTTTCAATCTGACCCAAAAAACACAGTGGAAACGCCTTGATGGTGTTACATCTTCTCTGACATTTAGCGGGAAACTGATCGGCGGCTGCCTCGAGATAATATCCAGGTTAGCAGGTACACCATTCGGGAATGTGCCCTTGTTCAAGGCGAGCAATAGCCCTCAAGGAATAATCCTCTATTTTGAAAATGTGGAAATGGCTCCCTGTGAATTAACACGCGCATTATTTAGCTTACGATTACAGGGTTGGTTTGATTACTTAAATGGTGTTCTTATCGGCAGAAGTGCTGCACCCGACGTAAGCGACCCGACTAAACATAATTATCTGGATGCCCTTAAAGCCGCTTTTGAGAATATTACCGTGCCCGTACTCTATGATGTTGATATTGGTCACATGCCTCCTCAAATATCCCTGGTAAATGGAGCCGATGCGACGGTATTTTTCGCTGAAAATGGTAGCTGGGTAACTCAGCAGTTGTAGATAAGGCAGTATTAATCACAAAGGCGGGCCTTGCTGTTCTTTTGCACTGAAGATCCGCTCTTCGTTCAGAGCGGACCTCACGGCGCTTCAGAGGGGCCGCGCTTTGTCAGAAATAGCCGTTTAACATGGCGATCGTTTACGTCGTGCATTAAGCAATGCCTGAGTGCCGGGAGCGGACATTGTATGAACGTTAGTGATTTAGCAGACTCATCCCCTTTATCTAATTTCTTGCATATCTCCCTGGCAGTACCTGAAGGAGACGACAAGGGGTGAACGATTGTCCTTAAGGGATATAAATCCAGCCGGGTCGTCACGTCACTGATACGGCATTCCTTTAAAGATGCCTGCGTCGCTTGTTTCATTCACGTCCGAGCCTTAAGCCTGAACCGTGAGAATAACGCTTCCTGTTGTATGACCCGCCTCCAGAACCCGGTGTGCTTCTGCTGCGTCGGTAAGGGTAAATTCAGCGCCAATGTGATTTTCAAGTCCTGCCGACAGCGCTGACATAAGGTCAGTAGCCCCTTTCCTGTATAGCGCAGCATCATCTGAATAGGCGAGTGAACTTGGTCGCATCAGTGCTATAGATCGGGCAAATCCCAGTTCTTCCACCCGCACGGGAGGTATGGGGCCGGCAGGCTGTCCAAGACTGGCGACAATGCCAAAAGGGCGGACCACGCCGAGCGTTCTGGAGAGCATTGTTCCTCCGATACCGTCGATGGCCAGATGTACACCATACCCTTCCGTGATGTCGCGGACTTTGTCCGGCCATGCAGCGTCGGTATGGAGCAAAACTTCACTCGCACCAGCAAGGCGGGCCGTTGCTACTTTTTCCTGTGAACCCGTTGTACCGATAACCCTGGCACCTTTCATCGTTGCCCAGCGGGTCACTATTTGCCCCAGCCCTCCGGCAGCAGAATGAACCAGTATCCAGTCGCCAGCCCTGACTTCCCTTACTTTGTTGAGTAACATATGCGCGGTAAGGCCCCGAAGCATCGTACTACCGGCTGTACGAGTGTCCACACCATCCGGGATCCTGATAAGGCGGCTGGCAGGTATATTGCGACATTCAGCATAAGCGCCCATCGGATTTCCCGTATAGGCAACGCGGTCTCCTGCTGCAAAGGACCTGACGTTACTGCCCGTTGCTGTGACGACTCCGGCCCCTTCAAAACCAGGCACCGCCTGGGGATAGGGCTGAGGGTAGAGCCCTGAGCGAAAATAGATGTCAACAAAATTCACGCCGATTATTTCGTGTCTGATACTGACTTCATCGGGACCGGGACTGACTAGCTCTCTTTCCACCGCTTTAAGAACCTCAGGTCCACCCGGCTGGCTAATAATCATTGCTAACGACATTATTTTTTCCTCACTTATAAAGTGAGAAAACTATAAATGAGTTTATTACAGGAAGAATACAGGTATAAAAGCACCATACATGTGTAAAAATGCACAAGAGGTGAGATATGGACTGGCAGGATTTACATTTTTTTTTCGCCCTTGCCCGGTGTGGTTCCCTGTCGGCCGCAGCCAGGGAACTTGGCGTAGACCATGCCACTGTGGGCCGCCGGATTGCGGCCCTTGAAAGTTCTCTGGGCCTGAGGCTCACAGAGCGTTTGCCACGCCGTACCACGCTTACCGGGCATGGGCGGATTATCGCCTCCGGCGCTGACGAAATGTACCGTATTGCAGACCGTATTCGAATCCAGGCGAGGTCATTGTGTGCCGAACCGGCCGTGCCTATAAATATCAGCGCGTCACCTGCCGTTGCAGCACACCTCATTGCGCCTGCTATAGCAGGATTCACCCGGAAACATCCGGGTATCACGTTGTCATTATCCGGCGTTTCGCACCATGTTCTTCTGAATAAAAGTGAGGCTGACATTGCGGTTCGCCTGGAAAGGCCTGACGATCCAGACCTGATGACAAGGCGTATAGGTACCATGCGCTTTGGTCTTTATGCTTCTCAGTTCTGGCAAGAAATTCCGCAAGAAGATTGGGTATTTATTGCTTATGACAGCACGCTTGCACATGTCACGCAGCAGCAATGGCTGGAATCACTGCTGAACGGGCGACGAGTTATCTTTCGGGCAAGCGATCTGATGGCGCAGCAACAGGCAGCCCGGAAAGGATTGGGCATCGTTACTTTACCCTGCTTTATGGGTGATAATGACAGCGAACTGGTAAGGCTGCCGGAAAATCTGCCTTCGCCCGTGAGGAACATTTGGCTGGTTGCCTACCCTGAAATTAAGCGCGATCGCTCTGCTGTCGTGGTGATGGATTTCCTGGCTGAAATCATTGGCCGGTCCTGCCCACCTGGCAAGGATATCTGATTTTTTTCTTGTTAATTACTTATGTTATATGACTGGCAGGGTTTCCCGTTAATTAATATCGGTGCCATTTGAGTGATATCTCCGTCAGGTATGATTCAAACTCACCTGTTCCATTTTCACTTACGGCAGGCATGATGGCTACGCAGTCTGTCCGCTGCGTGTAAAAAACGGGTGTTAATGATATGGATAACCCCCCCTCGAGGCATTCTCGCATCTCCGCTTCTCGCTCAGACTGGATCTTAAACTCAACTGGACGGTCTGCTCTGTGCCAGTAGCGGAACTTTCTAAAATGGTCTGTACTAACCAAAGGGAAGTATGTCAGCCGTGATTTGCCATGAAAGCAGGATTACTCATAAAAAATGACGTCATCCCTATTTCAGTTGTCTCAGAAAGATGCGATAACAGGTTATAAAGCAAATAGCAGAGCATGAACATTGAGATAAGTGTCACAGATCAGAAATTTTCAATACTCTTATTGGGGCTAAATATGAGCAGAGAAAAGGCTTTCGAAAAATTCAAGGAAGTTCAGGAACGGTATATTGCTCGGAAAGATACTCTTTTTGAAGCAAATGAAGCTGAATGCCGCTTACTAGTGATAGATGAGATCCTAAATATACTGGGTTGGAATAAAGAAGAATTTACGCCGGAAGCGTATTGCAGAACAGCGGGGTATGCCGATTATATACTTAGTACGGAAAGAACACCTCGCCTTGTGGTTGAAGCCAAAAAAATCGGCGTGACCTTCGGGCTCCCCAAAAACAGCTTAACTTTGAATGAATACACTGTCGCCTATCTTAAAAAAGCATTCAATAAGAAAATTTCCGAGGTGCTCGATCAGGCACAAAGATATTGTGTAGAAAAAGCGGTTCAATATGCATTAATCACAAATGGTGCAGAGTGGTTTGTTTGCCCAATGCTGCCAAAAGCAGGTAAGACAACTGACTCGATGAAAGGCGTTTATTTTGGGAATATCTTTGGAGATGAGTTTTCGTTTGATCTCATGTATAATCTGATCTCTAGAGAGAGCACAGAAAAGAATAATCTGGACAGCTATCTCTCAGAATTGAATCATATACCGTCAGAAGTCTGTTACATGCTCAAAGATCATGTTCATGATTTCATTTGGGATAGTAACAAAGACAATCAATGGATCGATGATTTTTATGAAAACTTTTTCTCCCAGATAACAGAAAAAAATCAGCGAAAAATGCTGGAGCACTGTTTTGTCAGTGACTCTAAGTTGGATCAGTTTAAAGGAGAAATAAAAAGAGCGTTAAAAGATTCAAAACCCAGTTTTCTTCCGAATGATGCGTTAGACCTCTCACCCTCTGAAGGTAAAGACTTCATTCTAGAGCATCATACGGGTAAAGTTATCATCATTACTGGTGCCGTTGGATGTGGAAAGACCACTCTGGTGACTAAATGTTTAGTTGAAGCAAGACAGCACAAGAACATATATGCAACCCCAATCATCATAGATTTGATAAATGATGTATCAAAACATAGCATTGATGTGAAAAACATCGTATTCAATTATCTGCATGACAAGATAAAAAACGAGTATGAAAACGAGTTTACATTAGATGAACTACGCATCACATTTGCGCATGAAATTAAAGTGTTAAAAAATGGCCCCTACAAGGATATTTTTTCCAAAAATCCAGAAATGTTTATGGTCAAAGAAGCTGAACTACTGGAGAAGGAAAGCGCCAACCGGCAGAGTCTGGTTTTAAAAATATTCCAGAAACGTGTCAAGGAAAATAAATCTGTTATTATTGTGATTGATAATGTCGACCGAGCTTCTGAATCGTTTCAAGAGGAAATTTATGCTTTATCTCATCTAATAACCCAAGCATCGGGAGCAACAGTCATCATCACACTCAGGGAGTTCACCTTTTTTAAGAATAAAGATAAAGGCTTTCTGGACGTTAGGCCAGAAGACAAGATCATTCATCTCAAATCACCGGACTTTAACAAACTAATTTCCACTAGGATAAAGTATATTAAAGAATGTCTGAATGAAGACTTTAGGATTAGAGACTGGAGAAAAAAATATCAGCTTCAAGATTTTTTGGGTAAAATGAATTTCTACGCTGATGTGTTGAGGAAAAATCTTCAACTGTCGAATGAGAGTATGCCCATTCTGGAAATATTATCCTCCGTATCATGGCATAATATCAGAAATTTTTATCAATTGATTAAACACGTACACTACCAATTGGGAAACAAGTCAGCATGGCGTAAAAAGGATGTTATCTCCACGCTCACCTACCATCCCGATCACACGGAAAAAGCATATATACCGAATGTTTACCTGCCCTATCAGAACGTAAACCAGTGCTACTTCCTGAAGTTAAGAATACTCTACTTTTTGAATGATGCAGTTTCTCCCGGCGAAATTGCAAAAGGAATTAGCCTTGAAAGGATAATCCGTTTCGCATCACTTTACGGTTATAAAAAAGACTGGATTAGCAAAGCAATTGAGAGTTCGGTTAAAGAAAGGATTATTGAATGCATTGAACTACCCTCTGACAGCGACTTCAACATAGAGTACACAGTTAGCTCGGTCCATACATTTCGGATATCGCCTTTAGGAACTTGTTTGATACTTGATATCTGCCATACATCAATTTACCTGTCTTTAACTTCTCTTTATTTGCCTTTCCATGAAAAAAAACCATATAACGAAGCAAAACAAGAACTCACCAGACTGATTAATGCGATTTACAATGATAAGAGTATTAACACCAATCATGAGATTATTGATCTGGTCGAAGATAGTCAGATACCAGTTATAATATCAAAATATCTGTCATCAGAGTATTTAAGAGAAAAGCTAACTTTATCATTGCTGAGAACTCAAACAGACGTACTCTTAACGGAAAAAAGTATAAATCGACTGGTGGCATCGTTCAGTCGTAACATAGGTAACAACGACGAGTTTAACGCTAACCGTGAGAAAATCGATCACGGTAATTTCTCCTTCGATTTCGGCGATGGAATTGAAAAAAACAGCGTATCCGATGAAGAGATAGATATCCCACCTTCATTCAAGCCATTATCTCTTGAAAATGTTATGTCCTGCGGAAGTGAGTATATTCCTCTCATCTTTGTCGCCTTGGTGATACGAGCTTATCTTGGTTTTGAGACCAGCATTGGCACTCAGATTACAGAAACAATTAACGACCACATAGTAAATGATGACAATAAAAAATATACAAATAATGTTTCACGCGCGCTGCGTTCTAACTCTCTAATCAAACAGAAATGGTTGCTGATTAGAACGGATTTACATCCTAAGTTCAGGAAGTTTTCACTGAGCAGTACTTGGCAGTCAGAATGGATTGAAATATTCGGTGAAGAACCGCCAGACATCGAAATTTGACGCGGGGGCATGTAAGCATCCCGGTAAAACGAACCATTCACGTTTAGGGATCTTCCGACATACTGATTATGTCCTCTGAGGAGATCACCATGCGTAAAGCCCGATTCATCGAACACCAGATCATTGCCGTTCTGAAGTCCGTCGAAGACAGACGTACCGTTAAGGGGGCAGTTTGGATATCAAAAAATATTGTACGTTAAGGCTGTATTTTTGACCTTTCGACTTTAGCTGGTCTCAGCCGACGAAACCACTGCGGGGTTAATGAAATTGCCGTCGTAGTTGCTTATTTCATGCTTGTCAGAAACGACAGCATCCGTAATCAGACCTGCTGTTATCCAAATTAATGTCAGGATAAATTTATCTTCCGGCAAGTTGTATAAGTTGCATTTGCAACATATGCGTAACCAGGCATGTTGCAAATGCAGCAGATAAGTTCCTTTCTTTTTTTATAATTAGCTGTTTTTAAAAAAATTATTTCGCCTCCTGTTTTGGCATGCATTCTGCAAACACCTTTATAACCAAAAGCTGTCTTTTTATTTTCGAAAGGCAAAAATCGTTATATAGAAAGATGGTAATTCGCGGCTACAGCAACTCGCCTGCGACGCGTTGTAAGGCGGACAGATAAATTCATCAATGACGGGAGTGCCCTATGTCCATTTCAGAGCCAGGTAATCATCCGCTGCAGTTCGCCTATTGGGTGCCGAACGTGTCGGGCGGGTTAGTGATCAGTAATATCCCGCAGCGTACCAGTTGGGATATCGACTACAACCGTAAGCTGGCGCAAATTGCTGAACGTGCCGGTTTTGACTATGCGCTTACGCAGATCCGTTTTACGGCCGGCTATGGTGCCGACAACCAACATGAGTCGGTCTCTTTTTCGCAGGCGCTACTCGCATCAACTGAAAATCTGAAAGTGATCGCCGCCTTGCTTCCCGGCCCCTGGAACCCCACTCTGGCAGCAAAACAAATCGCCACTATCAGTCATCTGTACGGCCCGCGCATCGCGGTCAATATCGTCAGCGGCTGGTTCCGTGGTGAGTTTAAAGCTATCGGCGAACCCTGGCTGGACCATGAAGAGCGTTACCTGCGTTCAGAAGAGTTTATCCGTTGCCTGCAGGGCATCTGGCGCGAAGACAGCTTTACCTTTGCCGGCGATTTCTATCGCTTTCGTGATTATTCCCTCAAGCCCAAGCCGCTGGCGCCGCTGCCGGAAATTTTCCAGGGTGGTAGTTCGCGTGCCGCGCGGGACATGGCCGCGCGCGTTTCCGACTGGTATTTCACCAACGGCAACACGCCTGAAGGCATCAAAGCACAGGTGGATGACATCCGGCGTAAGGCGGCACAAAACCAGCATCAGGTGAAGATCGGGGTTAACGGCTTCGTTATTGCGCGTGAAAGCGAAAAAGAGGCGCAGGCGGTGCTGCGGGAAATTATTGATAACGCCAATCCGGACGCGGTGAAAGGGTTCCAGCACGAAGTGAAAAACGCCGGCAGCGCATCGCCGGAGGGCGAGGGCAACTGGGCCAAATCCAGCTTTGAAGATTTGGTGCAATACAACGACGGCTTTAAAACCAACCTGATTGGCACGCCGCAGCAGATTGCAGAGCGCATCATTGCGCTCAAACAGTCAGGCGTCAATCTGCTGCTGCTGGCATTCCTGCATTTCCAGGAGGAAGTCGAGTTCTTCGGAAGGGAAGTGATCCCTCGGGTGCGTGAGCTGGAAAAGCAATCTCAGCCTGCTATAGCCCACGTCGTGCCAGAAGCCCTCAAATATTGATGCTTCGTTTCCCCGGGATGCTTACACTTACAAACCAAAAAAAAGCCCCTGCGCGAAAGCAGGGGCAAGCCATGTCAGAGCTTATTTTTTTATTAGTTAAATACCATCCCGCCGTCGATCAGCAATGACTGACCGGTCATGTAATCAGAATCCGGGCTGGCAAGATAGGAGACGCAGGCGGCGACATCTTCCGGCTCGGACAGACGACCGAGAGTGATGCGTTTGGCGAACTCGGCGGTACCGTAGCCCAGCGGTTTACCGGCGGCTTCGGACACCTGGCGGTCAATTTCGGCCCACATTGGCGTTTTGACAATCCCCGGGCAGTAGCCGTTGACCGTGATGCCCAGCGGCGCGAGGTCGCGAGCGGCGGTCTGGGTTAAGCCGCGTACCGCGAATTTACTGGAGCTATACACCGCCAGCTCCGGGTTGCCGACGTGGCCGGCCTGGGAACAGGCGTTGATGATTTTCCCGCCGTGCCCCTCTTTCTTAAAGGCCTCGACCGCCGCCTGGATGCCCCAGATCACCCCTTTGACGTTGATGTTGTAGACTTTGTCGACAATCTCCGGGGTAATGGACTCGATCGGCGTGGACGGCGCTACGCCGGCGTTATTGACGATGACGTCGAAGCCGCCCAGCGTTTTGCGCGCCTGTTCAACGGCGGCAAATACCTGATCGCGGTCGGAGACATCCACTTTCACCGCCACGGCGTGTCCGCCGGCCTGGTTGATTTCGGAGGCGACCGCTTTGGCGGTGGCGTCGTTATAATCGGCAATGGCCACGGCAAATCCATCCTTCACCAGACGAAGGGCGATAGCTTTACCAATCCCCTGGCCGGCGCCGGTAACAAGTGCGACTTTTTTCATTTTCCTTTCCTTATTGTGATGACTTACAGAATCTGACTCAGATGCAGTTGGCCCATCAGCAGCGGGTTATCGCGATAATCCACCGGGATGGCCACCACCGCCGGGCCGTCGACGTCCATCGCGGCCCGCAGGGTCGGCTCCAGCGCCTCGGCGCTTTCCACGGCAAACCCTTTGGCGCCGAAGGACTCGGCATAGGCTTTAAAATCCATCGGCCCGAACTCGACGCCGGACAGGCGCTGGTATTTTTTCTCTTCCTGGATGGCCACCATGTTGTAGCCGTTATCGACCCAGATCAGGTGCAGCACGTTGGCTTTCAGGCGGACGGCGGTCTCCAGCTCCATGCTCGACTGCAGGAAGCCGCCGTCGCCGGAGACGGAGACCACTTTGCGCTCAGGATTGACCAGCCAGGCGCCGATGGCCCAGGGCAGGGCGACGCCCATGGTCTGCTGGCCGTTGGAGATCATCACCTGACGGGCGCGGAAGCTGTACAGGTAGCGGGCGATCCAGATATGGAAGCTGCCCATGTCCACGGTCAGCGTGACGTCGCTGTTGACGATATCCTGCATGGCGCGAACGATGCGCAGCGGATGCAGGGCAAACTGATTCAGCTGCGCGCCGCGGCGGTCCAGCAGCTCGCGCTGGTGCTGGCGGTCGCGGAGGATCTCCGCCGCCTGCGGGGAGAGCACCAGCCGGTGATCGATATTTTGCGCCAGCTTGTTGAGGGTGCCGGCGATATCGCCCACCAGCTCGACATCCGGGGTGTAGTTGCGCTCTTCATAAGCGGGCAGCACGTCGATATGCACCAGCGTCGCGTTGCCGCTGTTCCACATCGCCGGTTCATATTCCACCGGGCTATAACCGATGCAGATCACCAGGTCGGCGAGCTGCAGCAGACGGTCCCCGGCCTGGTTGTTAAACAGCCCGACCCGACCGGCGAAGCGAGAGAAGTTATCCTGATTCACCGCCCCGGCGGCCTGATAGGTGCTGGTGACCGGAATATGGCTGGCCTCCAGCAAACGGCGCAGCGCCGCGCTGTTTTCCGGCTGGCTGGCCATCAGGCCGAGCAGGAAGATCGGGTTCTTCGCCTGAGCGATAAGCTTCGCCACCTGGTCGATGGCGTCATCCGGCGCGGCGCCCATCTGCGGAGCCCGGCTGGCCGGCAGTACTTTACCGCTGACCGGGCCATCGACCACATCCTGCGGCAGGCTGACGAACGCGCTGCCCGGGCGGCCCTGCTCGGCGGCACGGAAGGCGTTGGAGACCACTTCCGCCAGCGCATCCGGCGCCGTCACCTCGACGGCGTATTTGGTGACCGGGCTGAACATCGCCACCGTATCCATACTCTGATGGACCTGCTTCGCCTTATCGGCGCGTTTCACCGCGCCGCCCAGGGCCACCACCGGGTCGCCTTCGCTGTTCGCGGTGGCCATGCCGGTGATCAGGTTGGAACAACCCGGACCGGAGGTGACCAGCGCCACGCCCGCTTTGCCGGTAATGCGTCCGACCGCGGCGGCCATAAACGCGGCGTTGGCTTCGTGGCGTACCGGAATAATGCGAATCGAGGAATCCAGCAGTGAGTCGAACACCTTGTCGATTTTGGCGCCGGGGATACCGAAGATCTGACGTACGCCTTGCGCTTCCAGCTGGCTGACGACGAGATCGGCGCCGTGCGCCCACTGGCGTACCGGATACTGTTTGTCCATGTGAACCCCTTAACTTTCTACGGAACGAATGGCGGCATCGAGATTATCGGGATGCAGATTGGCCTGCAGGAACGCGCTGTCGGCGGGCAGGTCGATCATCAGCTTGTGAATTTCGCCGAAGGTCAGCACCCCGTGATCGAGCTGGTAATCCAGCAGGTGACCGCCGCCTTTGCGGTCATCGGTAATAAAGTGCTCGTGATACCCGGCGACATTGATCCCCTGCATATGCTGCGGGGTACGGAAGCCGACCAGCACCCCTTCGCGCTGGTTAAAGCGGAACACCGGCTGATCGTCGAGGACGTCGGTCATCGCCCGGTACGGTGGCGTCTGGCGCGGCACGGTGCGGGTATGGGCATGGCGGAAATGGCCGTCGATGCGCAGGGCGCAGAACAGGTTGTCAGAGGGAATTTGCTGGTCAATAACGTCGTGCAGTTGCTGGCGGCTCACCGGATGGTCAAAGGTTTTCCGGTACTGCGGCTGGAACCAGGTCATCACCGCGAACGGCGTTTTCTGCTCCGGCTGGGCTTTGCGCGCGCTGCCGTCGGCGCGCAGCTGATAGACCTGACTGCTGAAGGCGATCAGCTCCCCGTCCAGTTCATTAAAGGTACCGAGGCCGAAATCGCCGTGTTTCAGCAGGTCCGCGATGGTGGTGCTGCCTTCGTAAACCCCGCTCAGCAGGGCGCTCATTAGCGATGTCTGATAGAGCACGCTCTCGGGATGCTGCGCGGAAAACGCCCGTAGGGTTTCGCACAGACTCTCTTCGCAGGTGCATTCAGCAGAGTGATTCATATACCACTTCCTCGTTCAACAAATATAAGAAAGGTTAAATAAATGTTGACCCGATTCAGCTCACAGTTCCAATATAGAAACCATGCTGGTTTGAGACGTTTTCGATATGGAACTTCGTTATCTTCGTTATTTTGTCGCCGTCGCCAGGACGCGGCACTTCACCCAGGCCGCCAAGGAGCTGGGTATTTCACAACCTCCGTTAAGTCAGCAAATTCAGCGACTTGAACGAGAGGTGGGGACCCCGCTGTTTCGGCGTTTAACCCGCGGGGTGGAGCTGACGGAAGCGGGAGAGTCGTTCTATGAGGATGCCCGCCAGATCCTCGCCATGAGCGATGCGGCGCTGGAGAAGGCCAAGGGCATTGCGCGCGGGATGAACGGCAGCCTGTCGCTAGGCATTACCAGTTCTGATGCTTTCCATCCGCAAATCTTCACGTTGCTGCACCGTTTTCAGCTCGACCACCCCGGGGTGACCCTGCACCAGATGGAAGACAATATGGCCAATCTGATGACCGCCCTGAGCGAGGCCGAGCTGGATATCGCCTTCGTCCGTCTGCCGTGCGAGAGCAGTAAAGCCTTTAATCTGCGGATTATTGATGAGGAGCCGATGGTCATCGCGCTGCCGCGCGATAACCCGCTGGCGACGCAGCCGACCCTGGCCCTGGAACAGCTGTGCGACGTGGCGCCGATCCTCTTCCCGCGGGAGGTGGCCCCCGGGCTGTATGAGCTGGTGTACAACAGCTGCCTGCGCGCCGGGATCGACATGGAGCGTGCCTGGCAGTCGTCGCAGATTTCGTCGTCGCTGAGCATGGTCAATGCCGGGTTCGGCTTCGCGCTGGTTCCGCAGTCGATGACCTGCATTCAACAGCCGAACGTCAGCTATCACCCGCTCAGTGGGGCGCCGCTGAAGACCGATATCGCCATCGCCTGGCGGCGCTTCGAGCGCTCACGCACGGTGAAGCGCTTTCTGGCGATGTTCTGATCTTCGCGGCGCCAGCGGCTTACTGCGCCACCCAGCCGCCATCCATGTTCCATGCGGCGCCGCGCACCTGGGCGGCGGCGTCGCTGCACAGAAACAGCGCCATTTCGCCCAGTTGCTGCGGGGTGACAAACTCCCCGGAGGGCTGTTTTTCCGCCAGCAGCTGGGCGCTGGCCTGCTCCGGGTCGACCCCCTCGGCGATGCGCTTATCGATCTGCTGCTGCACCAGCGGGGTCAGCACCCAGCCCGGGCAGATGGCGTTGCAGGTGATGCCGCTGCGCGCGGTTTCCAGGGCCACGGTTTTGGTCAGGCCGACCACCGCGTGCTTGGCGGCGACGTAGGCCGATTTCTCTTTCGACGCCACCAGGCCATGCACTGAGGCTATGTTGATGATGCGCCCCCAGTTGCGCTGGCGCATGCCCGGCAGCGCCAGGCGGGTGGTGTGGAAGACGCTGGAGAGATTGATCGCGATGATGTCGTTCCATTTGTCCACCGGGAACTGCTCCACCGGGGCGACGTGCTGGATGCCGGCGTTATTGATCACGATATCGACGCCGCCGAAGGTGCTTTCGGCATAGTGCATCATCGCCTCGATCTGCTCGACGTCGCGCAGGTCGGCGTCGTGATAGCCGGGGATCTTACCCAGCGCGGCGACTTCAGCCCGGGCGTGGCTGCTGTCGCCGAAGCCATTGAGGATCACCTGCGCGCCCGCCTGAGCCAGCACTTTGGCGATCCCTAAACCGATGCCGCTGGTGGAGCCGGTGACCAGCGCTGTTTTACCGTGCAAATTCATTTTATTACTCCTTCAATCGGGTATCAGACAATGCCGGTCACATAGAACGTGACAATGACAAACAGTACCGCGAGGCTTTTGATCACCGTGATGGCGAAAATGCCGCCGTAGGCCTGGCGATGGCTCAGGCCGGTGATCGCCAGCAGAGTGATCACCGCCCCGTTATGCGGTAGGGTGTCCATGCCGCCGCTGGCCATGGCGGCGACACGGTGCAGGACCTCGAGCGGAATATTGGCGGCGTGGGCGGCGGCGACAAAGGTCTCGGACATCGCCGCCAGCGCGATGCTCATCCCCCCGGAGGCCGAGCCGGTGATCCCGGCCAGCACCGTGACGCTGATCGCCTCGTTTAACAGCGGATTGGGAATGGCCGCGAGGGCTTTCGACAGCACCAGGAAACCCGGCAGGGCGGCGATAACTGCGCCGAATCCGTACTCAGAGGCGGTGTTCATCGCCGCGAGAATAGCCCCGCCCACCGCCGTTCGGCTCCCCTCCGCCAGCCGGCCGCGGATATTGCGATAGCCGCAGACCAGCACCAGCACAATGCCGGAGAGCAGCGCCGCCTGCACCGCCCAGATAGCGGTGATTTTCCCTACTTCGGTGACGACAGGCTTTGCCAGACCCGGCAGGGTGAGCTCATGGCTGGCGCCGTACCACTGCGGGATCCAGTGGGTAAACAGCAGATTCAGCACCCCCACTAACAGCAACGGGGCGATAGCGATCAGCGGATGCGGCAGATCGATGTCATCCGGGGTCTCCGGCTCATTTTGCAGGTCGGTCCCATAGCCTTCGCCGCGGGCCTGCGCTTTGCGGCGCTGACGCTCCAGCCACAGCAAACCGAAGATGATAATGAACAGCGAGCCGATAAGCCCCAGCCAGGGGGCCGCCCAGGCGTTGGTGCCGAAGAAACTGGTGGGGATAATATTCTGGATCTGCGGCGTGCCGGGCAGGGCGTCCATGGTAAACGAGAATGCCCCGAGGGCGACGGTGGCCGGGATCAGCCGTTTGGGGATCCCGCTCTGGCGAAACAGTTCGGCGGCGAAGGGGTAGACGGCAAAAGCCACCACAAACAGCGACACCCCGCCGTAGGTCAGCAGGGCGCACACCAGCACGATCACCGGGATCGCGTGGCGGCGTCCGAGGATGCGGATGGCGGCGGCGACAATCGACCGCGAGAATCCCGACAGCTCAATCAGCTTGCCGAACACGGCGCCCAGCAGAAACACCGGGAAATAGAGCTTCACAAAGCCGACCATTTTTTCCATAAACAGGCCGGTAAAGGCCGGGCCGACCGCGCCCGGGTCGGTGACCAGCACCGCGCCGAGGGCGGCGATCGGCGCAAAGAGGATCACGCTGTATCCACGGTAGGCCGCCAGCATCAGTAACGCCAGTGCGGCCAGGGCAATTATCACACTCATCACGACGTCTCACTCTCATTGTTATTGTAGGGGTACAGAACGCGATACTAGGGCTTCAGGGCGTAGCGAAGCTGATGTTCCCGGCGCGACTGGATGCGCTGTTGCCGCGCCTCATCCCAGCGGTAAAAGCCTTGTCCACTGCGGGCGCCGGTGTCGCCTCGCGCCACCTTCTCCGCCACCAGCGACATCATCTCGCTCCCGCTGGCCAGCTCCGGCAGCAGGTGCTGGCAGATATCCTGGACCGTCGCCAGCCCGGTCATGTCCGCTGCCTCCAGCGGGCCGACCATCGCATAGCGGCGGCCCAGCGAGGCGCGCATCACCTGGTCCACTACCTCGGCAGAGGCAATGCCGCTGTGGATGATATGCAGCGCTTCGCGCAGCAGGGCGAACTGCAGCCGGTTGCCGACAAAGCCCGGCGCGGCGCGATTGAGCACCACCGCTTCCAGCGCGCAGGCGGCGCAAAAGTCGCTCACCTGGCGCGCCAGATGGGGCAGTGTGGCGCTCCCGGGCACCACTTCCACCAGCGGGATCAGGTGCGGCGGATGCCAGAAGTGGGCGATCAGCAGCCGTTCAGGGTGGCGCATGCCCTGCGCCAGCGAGTCCGGCGGCAGGCCGCTGGTGTTGCTGGCGATAATCGCCTCGTCGGCGATCAGCGTTTCCAGTTCGGCATACAGGGCGTGCTTCAGTGCCAGCCGCTCGGGGATCGCTTCTATCAGCAGCGTGGCATCGGCCAGGGCATTCAGCGCCGGGGTGGGGATCAGACGGGCCAGCACAGCGTCGCGGTCGGCGGGATCCTGCTGGCCGCTCGCCTCCAGCTCGCGCAGGATGGCGCTGGCCACCGCCGGAACCTCGGCGAGACGCTGCGGATCGGTGTCATACAGGCGGACGACGTGACCGTGACGGGCGAAATGGCAGGCGATGCCGACGCCCATCAGTCCCGCGCCGAGTACCGCCAGGCGTGGTGTAAACATAGTGGCTCCTGTTAACGTTGTAGAGTCATGGCGATGCCCTGGCCGCCGCCGACGCACAGGGTTGCCAGCCCTTTGCTGGCGCCCCGGCGCTGCATCTCATGCACCAGGCTGACGAGGATCCGGCAGCCGGAGGCGCCGATGGGATGGCCAAGGGCGATGGCGCCGCCGTTGACGTTGACCTTCTCGCTATCCCACTCAAGCAGCTGACCGACGGCCAGCGCCTGGACGGCAAAAGCCTCGTTAGCTTCGATAAGATCCACCTCGTCCAGCGTCCAGCCGGCGCGCTGCAGCGCTTTACGGCAGGCGCTCACCGGGCCGATGCCCATCACCGATGGGTCGACCCCGGCGACCGCTGAGCTGACAATGCGCGCCAGCACCGGTAGCCCGAGCTCGTGCGCTTTATCGACGCGCATCAGCAGGACCGCCGCGGCGCCGTCGTTCAGCGACGAGGCGTTTCCGGCAGTGACGCTGCCGTCAGCGGGACGAAACGCCGGGCGCAGCTGGGCCAGCTGCTGCTCGCTGGTCTCCGGGCGCGGTTGCTCGTCGTCAGTCACGACACGCGGCGGCTTTTTGCCCTGCGGGACGCTGACCGGGACGATCTCCTCGCGAAAGCGTCCGGCGGCGATGGCGGCCGCCGCTTTGCGCTGGGACCCGGTGGCAAAGGCATCCTGGCGCTCACGGCTGATGTCGAAGGCATCAGCCAGATTCTCGGCGGTAATGCCCATGTGGTAGTCGTTAAAGGCGTCCCACAGGCCGTCCAGAATCATGCTGTCCTGCAGGCTGGCGTGGCCGAAACGCAGGCCGTCGCGGGCGCCGTGCATCAGATAGGGGGCATTGCTCATGCTCTCCTGGCCGCCGGCGATGACGATCTCGGCGTCGCCGCAGCGGATCGCCTGCATCGCCTGCTGAACCGCTTTCAGCCCGGAGCCGCACACCAGATTGACGGTCACCGCCGGGGTGTCCACCGGCAGGCCGGCCCGCAGCGCGGTCTGGCGCGCCGGGTTCTGCCCGCAGCCGGCGGTGAGCACCTGGCCGAAAATCAGTTCGTCCACCGCCGCGGCGGGCAACTGGCCGCGTTCAAGCAGGCTGCGTACCACCGCGGCGCCGAGGTCGACGGCGGAAAGAGGGGCGAAGGCGCCGCGAAAGCTGCCGACCGGGGTGCGTACTGCAGCAACAATGGCAATATCGGTCATGGTCTCTCCTTAGCTGAAGCGCATTTCGCGCACATCGTCGGCCACGATCAGTCGTCCCGCCGTTTTACGCATCACCTCGTCGGGGCTCACTCCCGGGGCCACTTCGCGCAGGACAAACGCGCCGTCGACAATGTCCAGCAGGGCCAGATCGGTGAGCACCCGGCGAATACAGCCCACGCCAGTGAGCGGCAGGGTGCACTGCGGCAGCAGTTTGGATTCGCCGTTTTTTGAGGCGTGGGTCATCACCACGATGATGTTCTGCGCGCCGGCTACCAGGTCCATGGCGCCGCCCATCCCCTTGACCATTTTTCCAGGGATCATCCATGAGGCGATGTTGCCCGCGACGTCGACCTCAAAGGCGCCAAGAACGGTCAGGTCAACGTGGCCGCCGCGGATCATGGCGAACGACTGAGCGGAGTCGAAGATGGCCGCCCCGGTTTGCGCGGTGACGGTCTGCTTGCCGGCGTTAATCATGTCGGCGTCGATCGTGGCTTCGTCTGGAAATTCGCCCATCCCCAGCAGGCCGTTCTCCGACTGGAGCATCACCTCAATACCGGCGGGAATGTAATTGGCCACCAGCGTCGGGATACCGATCCCGAGGTTGACGTAGTCGCCGTCGCGCAGCTCCAGGGCGACGCGCATCGCCATTTGTTCACGGGTCAGCATCTCACTTCCCTCCGGCGCGCAGGGTGCGCTGTTCAATACGTTTTTCGAATTGCCCGACGATCAGCCGGTCGACATAGATCCCCGGGGTGTGGATGGCGGAGGGCGGCAGTTCGCCCGGCGGTACAATCTCTTCCACCTCCACCACCGTAATACGCCCGGCGGTGGCCATCAGCGGGTTGAAATTCTGCGCGGTATGGCGATATACCACATTGCCGTACCAGTCGGCTTTCCAGCCTTTGACCAGCGCGAAATCGCCGCGGATCGCCTCTTCAAGGATGTAGTGCCTGCCGTCGAACTGGCGAACCTCTTTGCCTTCGGCGACCGGGGTGCCATACCCGGTGGCGGTGTAAAAACCGGGGATCCCGGCGCCGCCGGCGCGAATTTTTTCGGCCAGCGTTCCCTGAGGAGTGAGCTCAACCGCCAGCACGCCGCTCAGCACCAGCTGTTCAAACAGCGCGTTCTCCCCGACGTAAGAGGCCACCACCTTGCTGATCTGGCGTGACTCCAGCAGCATACCGAGACCGAAGCCGTCGACGCCGCAGTTATTGGAGACCACCGTCAGCCCCTGCACCTGGCGACGCTGCACCTCGGCGATCAAATTCTCGGGAATGCCGCACAGGCCGAAACCGCCGGCGAGCAGCGTCATGCCGTCCGTTAACCCTTCCAGCGCCGCTTCATAGCTGGCGACGCGTTTATCCAGTCCTGCCATCTTGTCTCTCCTGCCTTGCGATAGCCTTATCATTGGCGCTGGAGACTGATTTGATAATTTTGAATTTGTGACCCACTCATTTGGAATTTTAATTAATTTCCTGTTAACTAATTTTTTTCAATTAGTTAACAGGAAGAAAAATGAGAATGAGTGTCAAACAGTTACGCGCGTTTTTAGCGGTAGCTCACACTCTGAATTTCGCCCACGCCAGCGAAAGGCTCAATTTGTCGCAGCCAGCCCTCAGTTTGACCATCAAAGGGTTAGAGGAGGCGCTGGGCGGCGCGCTGCTGCAGCGCAGCACCCGCAAAGTGACCCTTACCCAGGAGGGGGAACTCTTTCTGCCGATGGCCCGTCAGCTGCTGGCCGACTGGGATAACGTCGAGGAGGCCATGCGTCAGAGCTTTACCCTGCAACGGGGTAAAATTTCGGTGGCCGCGATGCCGTCGTTTGCGGCCAACGTCCTGCCGGAGGCGCTGAAGGCCTTTCGCGACCGCTATGCCGGCGTGAACGTCACGGTGCATGATGTGATTAATGAGCAGGTGATCGAGATGGTGCGCGAGGGGCGAGTGGAGATGGGTATTGCCTTCGAGCCATCGCCCACCCACAACCTGCTGTTTACCCCGCTGGCGGTGGACCGCTTCGTGGCGATCGTTCCCCGGCAATCCCCGCTGGCGAAGAAAAAGCAGCTCACCTGGCAGGAGCTGTTGACCCTCGATTTTATTACCCTGCAGCGTCCCTCGGCGGTACGCCTGATGCTGGAGGAGGCGCTGGCGCGCAGCGGTCGCCAGCTGGACGTAGCGCTGGAGAGTCACCAGCTGGTGACGGTGGGGAGAATGGTGGCCAGCGGCCTGGGGGGCAGCGCGGTACCGGCGCTGTGTAAAACGCAGATGACGTCCCTGGGGGCCGTCTGCATCCCGCTCAGCGATCCGCCGATTGAGAAGTGCGTCGGCGCGATCCATGCCGGGCATATGCCGCTGTCGAAGGCGGCGCAGGCGCTGCTGGATACGCTGAAAGGCTTCTTGCCGGCCTGAGCAGGCGGGAGGGGTAAAAAAAACCGGCCTGCTGGCCGGTTTGACTATCAGATTTTGCAGGCGTCGCCGCAATCGTCATCGGCAACGATCGCCTGCGCTTTTTTGTCCGCTTCTTCCAGACGCTCCGCGTTGCGTTCTTCCGCTTCATCCAGGCCGTTGAAGACCAGGTTGTCGAGATCAATTTCCATAAGTTACCTATCGTCGCTGGTTTTTAATCAGCGTCAAGTATAGGGCAAAACCGCCAGCGGATGTAGCCGCTCTGCGCGCCGAACGCACAGAGCGTTAAGTCGCGGGGCGGCAGGCTTTCCCTACCATAAATAACCGTTGACAGGCGGGAGTTGGCTTTATTAATCACCATACAGAATGATTTCCTGTGTATATATTAAATGAAAGGACAACGAAGGAGTAATTAAGCGTTGACGAAAAGCTTTTATGTTAATATGGCCGCGATTATGGATGAATCTATGGATCTTAATCAATGGAACATACTGTTGCAGGCGCCATCAAAGAATGGCGTAAACATAATAAAGTGATCGGTCAGGTCAAAATAAACTATAAAAAAGTTTTACGAAAATGCAGAGAGCTCTCGCTCGCAGGAGGTAAATACAGAGAATATCAAGAACTTTGTGCAAAATATCAGTGTGCGCGGTTGACCGCCGTGACCAAAGGGCTGGTGCCTTTTGAGGATAAACCGTTTAAAGCGTATCTCAATAAACGGCTGTCAAAACGACGCAAGCTGGATATTGCCCACGGTTCACTGAATTTTATTGAGAAAACGTTTCACCCTGATGTCCTGCCGCAGCTGTACAATGTGGCGGATTTTGGTCGCGCGATGTTCTCTATTCCTTTGAAAAATGGCGATAATCTTGACGTTAAACTGTTGGCGTCGCCGTTTCAGGAGGAGGGCGAGCTGATGCTGCAGCTGTTTCTCGGCGACCGGCGCGTCTATAGCGTCTGTTTTTCCTGTACCGACGATGGCCGCGCCTATATTGGCGGCATCCAGGGCGGGAAAGATATCACCAATGACGAAGTGAAGGTGCTGACTAAAGAGCTGCATGGCGCGCGGCCGAAAAATATCATCATGAGCGTGCTGTATGGTTTCCTGCGTTATTTCAGCATCACCACCGTCTACGCGATCGATTCCGATTTCCACGTGAAAAGCGATTTGGTGAAAGCCAGTTATTCATCGCTGTGGCTGGAAATGGGCGGTGAGAAACAGGCTCGCGGCTGGTATAAATTGCCGGCGCAAGAGATCAAAAAAAGTATTGAAGAGGTGAAAAGTAAGCACCGGAGCCAGTTTATTAAGCGCGAAGGTGTCAAGGAGTTGATTCAGATAGATATGGCGAACGCCCTGCAGCACATTACGTTGCAAGCACGGGTGAATTAACGCCTCTCATACGCCAGCCGGGCTGCAGGGGGCTGCTACCCGGCTGGCGATTTCCTCTCTCCCCAGGTCGCTGTGCCGTAGGTTACTGCCCGCTCTCGCCGATTGGCGGTGACGCGGAGACGGTGAGCAGCGGAGCGCTGCGCCACCATACCATCAGGGCGACAATCGCGATAACGCTCAGCACGCCGAAGGCGGTGGCATAGGAGTAGAGCCCGGCGATAGACCCGGTTAACGCCGGACTCATTGCCGCCCCGGCGCCCTGCATCAGCATCACCACGCTCTGTCCAGCGTTAACGTGCCCGCTGCCGCGCAGCAGCGAGACGATAAAGCTGGGCACCGCCACCCCCAAAATCCCTGCCGCCAGGCCATCAAGAATTTGCACCGGGACCATCATCGCCGGGGCGTCGCTGGACGCCGCCAGCGCCGCCCGGATGGGCATGATCAGCAGCGCCAGCAGGATGCATCGCCAGTAACCGTATTTGTCGATGCTGCCGGCGATCCGGATGGCCACCGGGATCATCACCACCTGCGAAATAATCACCGTGGCGGCGGCAAACAGTCCGGGATTGAGGTGTCCCGGCGCGGCGGCGATCCGCATGCTCAGCATCGGCAACAGTGCGGCATTGGCGAGATGGAACAGCATCAGGGTTACGCCGGCGATCAGCAGCGGCGTATGGCGGAACAGGATGGCAAACCCCGGCAGGGAGGGCGTGGATGCCGCTTCGATGCCGCGGGCGGCGTCATCGTCGATATCGCCGCCGCGGATCGCCAGCAGGGCGACCAGGGTAAGCAGCGTGGTACAGGCCATCAGAATGAAAATGCCGCCGATGCCCCAGTACCAGGCGATAGCCCCGGCCATTAGCGCGGTGAAAAAATTCCCCGCGTGGTTGAAGGCTTCGTTTTTCCCCATCTGGGCGCTAAAGCCGCGCTGTCTGGCAAGACCGAGGGTAATCCCGGCGATCAGCGGTCCGACAAAGGCCGCGCAGATGCCGCTGGCGACTTGCGAGAGGGCGACCACGCTGGTCTTCTGACTAAACCAGAGCAGCAGGGTGGTGAGGGTGATCACCAGGCAGACCCCGGCCAGCAGCAAGCGCTTATGCCGCGAGCTGTCGGTGATGAAGCCGGCGGGCAGGGTCGCCAGCAGGCCGGCGATACCGCCGACGGACATCAGCAGGCCAATGTCCTCCGCCTGCCAGTGACGCTGGGTGAGAAAGATCCCCAGAAACGGGCCGAGGCCGTCGCGCACGTCGGCAATAAAAAAGCTGGTCAGACATAAAGCCCGCAGAGAACGAAGCGACATTTTCTACCTTTAGCATGCGCGATCTGCGCGTCGGAATGGTCACCGGATACCTTCATCCTTTATCGCACCGTTCGATGAAACAAAAATGTCCCGCGCTCGTCGGGTACCGTGGCTATGCAACATACCCGCTTGCGGCGGCTTTCGCCAGAGGCGTACGAAAGTTCTGTAGCGGCGCTATTAGCGTTCGTCTGCCTTGACGATCTGCAGGGCGGCGGGGCTCGCCACGGTGCCGCTGGCAGTAATAAACCCCGGATGGACAGCCTCGCCGCTGGCGCTGTCCACCAATGCTATATGCGGCGCGCTGTGCAGCACGTGCTGATGGCCCCATTCCATCAGGGCGAACAGCACCAGCGCCAGGCTACGGCTTTTATCAGTCAGAACATATTCATACCGTTCGCGGGAGCCGGCTTCCCGGTAGGGCACTTTGCTGAGCAATCCCGTTTCGGTCATGGTTTTTAACCGGGTGGTGAGCGTCTGGCGGGTAATATGGGTGTGCGACAGCATCGTTTCAAAGCGCGTCACGCCGTAAAACGCCTCGCGGAGGATCAACAGCACCCAGCGGTCGCCGAGGATTTTCGCCCCTTCCGCCAGGCCGCACAGCGCCGGGTCGAGGTAGGGCAGTGATTTATTTTTTGACATCGCGAGATTGACCTTCTACTCTGAGTTTGAATTTTAGACCTAGATGCTAAGGAGAATAGCGTGCCATTTGTTAACGTGCAAACCATTAAAGGGATCATGACCGCGGAACAGAAAAGTGAGCTGCTGCGACGGATGACCGATCTGCTGGTGGAGATTGAGGGGCAGGGCGATCCGCAGTTCCGTCAGTCCGTCTGGATCCGCATTGACGAACATGACCCGGAGCAGTGGAGTCTGGGCGGCGTCCAGCCGACGGCCGCAATGATCGCGGCGAAATTTGCCGCCGCGCGGCGCGACGGATCCCCGGAATAAAACGGGCGGCGAAGCCCGGCCCGGCGATCTGACGCAGAAGAGGGGCCAGATCGCCGGGTAATATTGCGATTCGCTATGGTGCAAAAGCGTATTTTGCGGCTAAGGTAACGGTCAGGGAACCCAACAAACAGGGCGCGATGCCAGACGGCCAGCCTGGCGCCACTCTCAAACCGGTGAAAACAACGGATGTCTACAGAACACATGCTGCCGCTGGCGGTGCAGAACAAAAATATCCTTCGCCTGGCTGCCGCTCAGGCGCTGGCCGGCGCCAACTCGGTGGTCTTCTACGCTACCGGCGCGATAGTGGGTAACGCGATTGCCCCCAGCCCGTCGCTGGCCACGCTGCCGATCACCCTGTTTGTGCTGGGGATGGCGGCCTCCATTCTGCCTTTCGGCGCGCTGGCGCGAACGCGGGGCCGCAAAGCGGCGTTCAGGCTCGGCACCGGCGCCGGGATGGTGACCGGACTGGCGGCCGCCCTGGCGGTAGTGCTGAATTCTTTTCTGCTGTTTTGTCTCGCCGCGATGCTCGGCGGCGCCTATGCCGCCGTGGCGCTCAGTTTTCGTTTTGCCGCCACCGACGGCGTCGCCCCGGCGCGCCGGGCTCGCGCGCTGTCGCTGGTGATGGGCGGCGGTGTGGCCGCCGGGATCATTGGCCCGATGCTGGTCACCGGCACCATGCACCTCTGGCCGGCACATACCTTCGCCGTCACCTTCCTCGCTCAGGCACTGGTTGCATTACTCGCCGCCATACTGTTAAAAGGCGTGACGCCGGCGGAGCCCACCGCGGCCAGCGTGCGCGGAGGGCGGCCGCTGCGCGAGATTGTCCGCCAGCCGGGTTTTGCCACCACGGTATTCAGCGGCGCGGTGGCCTATATGGTGATGAATTTTCTGATGACCGCCGCGCCGCTCTCCATGCATATGCACGGTCTTTCCCAGCAGGCAGCCAACCTTGGGATCCAGTGGCATGTGATGGCGATGTACGGCCCGGGATTTTTCACCGGCCGGCTGATCCAGCGCTTCGGCGCAGTGCGAATGGCGGCGGCGGGATTGCTGATCACCGCCGCGTCGGTGGCGGTCGGCCTGAGCGGTCTCGGCGTGTATCATTACTGGCTGTCGCTGATTTTGCTCGGCATCGGCTGGAACTTTGGCTTCACCGGCGCCTCGGCGAAAATCATCGATTTCCACCGCCCGGAAGAGAAGACCCAGGTTCAGTCGCTCAACGATTTTCTGGTCTTCGGCGTGATGATCGTGGGGTCGTTTTCGTCCGGGGTTCTGCTCAACGCCTTCGGCTGGAACGCCGTGCTGTGGGGCTCCCTGGTCCCGGTTGCGGTGGCGTTGTTGACCCTGCTGCTGCGCCCCTTATCCCCACCCCGCGCTTAGCGCCTGGCCTGCCGCTGCGCAGGCCGTCTTTTGCTTTTTTAGCTATGCATTGCTGAAATTCATCTAACCCCGCGCACGTAAAAACGTCACAGACGCTACATGCTGTAGTAATCTCTACAACATGACAATGCATCTCTTGATCCTTAACCTGACAACGTCTCAAGCCACGCTGCGCATGCGTGTCTGGCGAACCCTGAAGCAGAGCGGGGCAGCGGTCCTGCGCGATGGGGTCTATCTGCTGCCTGACGTGCGCCAGGGCTATGACACTTTCCTCAGCACCTGCCAGGCGATCCGCGCGGAAGGGGGGACCGGGTATGTTTTCACGATTGAGGCGGCGGAAGAAGAGGCGCTCAGGCCGCTATTCGATCGTCGTGAACAGTACGACGCGCTGTTGCAGGATCTGCAGGCGCTGCAGGGGACGTTATCCAACGACGAACTGGCGGCTCAGCTCAAACAACTGCGTAAAATTCAGCGTGACTACCGGCGGATCGAGGCCATTGATTTCTTTCCGGGGGCCGCCCGGGAGCAAGCCGCTGAGCGACTGGCCACTATCGAGCAGGTCATTAATCAGCGGCTATCGCCGAACGAGCCGCAGTCGGTGGCGGGCGAACTGAGCCTGCTGGACAGAGGCGCCTTTCGCGGCCGGCTGTGGGCCACCCGCCGACGCCCGTGGGTCGATCGTCTGGCCAGCGCCTGGCTTATCCGGCGCTTTATTGACGACGAGGCGCTATTCCTGTGGCTGGCCGCGCCTGAGGACTGTCCGGCGACAGCGGTCGGTTTTGATTTTGACGGCGCGCCATTCAGCCATGTCGGCACGCTGGTGACCTTCGAAGTACTGGTCCGGCGTTTTGTGCTGGACGCGGTGATCCCCGACAGTCTGGGACGGTTGATCCACTTCCTGGACGTCGGTGGGGTACCGACCCCGGAGGCGGCGGGGGTAGAAAGCATTCTTGCAGGGCTGCGGGAAACCATTACGGACGATGACCAACTGCTGGCGGCAGCTTGCTCGCTGTTCGACGGCTTACTGAGGTCCTGTGAAATGAGGTCTGGCAATCATGAGCAAAACGGTCGTTCTTCCGCAGAGTGACAGTCCTTCCGTCGTCGCTTCCGTCTCCTTCTGGCAGGCATTTCGCTTTTGGCTCAAGCTTGGCTTCATCAGCTTCGGCGGGCCTGCCGGGCAGATCGCCATGATGCACCAGGAGCTGGTGGATAACCGACGCTGGATATCGGAAGGGCGATTCCTGCATGCGCTCAATTTTTGTATGGTCCTGCCCGGCCCGGAGGCCCAGCAGCTGGCGACCTATATCGGCTGGCTGATGCATAAAACCTGGGGAGGCGTCATCGCCGGGGTGCTGTTTATTTTGCCCTCGCTGGTGTTACTCATCGCCCTGGCGTGGATCTACCTCGTCTGGGGGGATGTCGCCGTGGTGGCGGGGATCTTTTATGGCATCAAACCCGCCGTAGCGGCGATAGTATTGCAGGCGGCGCACCGCATCGGCTCGCGGGCGCTGAAAAATGGCGCCTACTGGGCCATCGCTGCCGCTGCTTTTGTCGCTATTTTTGCGTTGAACGTTCCTTTTCCGCTGATCGTCCTCGCCGCGGCACTGGCGGGTTTTATCGGCGGACGGCTGGCGCCGACGATATTCGGCAAAGCGGACGCCCACCGTGCGCAGAGTCACCCTGGCGGAGCCGCCATCATTGATGACACGACGCCGATCCCGGCCCATGCCATTTTCAGCTGGCGGCGCACCTCTCAGGTGCTGATCGCCGGGATGCTGCTGTGGCTGGTGCCGATGGCCGCCCTGACGCTAATGCTGGGCTGGGCGCATCCGCTGACCCAGATGAGCTGGTTCTTTACCAAAGCCGCGCTGATGACCTTTGGCGGGGCATATGCCGTCCTACCTTATGTTTACCAGGGGGCGGTGACCCACTATGGCTGGCTGACGGCAGGGCAGATGATGGACGGCCTCGCTCTTGGGGAATCGACCCCCGGACCGTTGATCATGGTGGTAACCTTTGTCGGATTTGTCGGCGGCTACACCAAAGCGGTGTTGGGCGTCGATGATGTGCTGCTGGGGGGCATCGCGGCGGCGTGCCTGGTGACATGGTTTACTTTTTTACCCTCGTTTATCTTTATTCTCGCCGGCGGGCCGTTTATTGAAACGACCCATAATAAGGTGGGATTTACCGCGCCGTTGACCGCCATCACTGCCGCGGTGGTGGGCGTTATCCTGAATCTGGCGCTGTTTTTTATCTGGCATAGCGTCTGGGGACCATCCGGTTTCGACCCGTGGTCTGCGGCCATTGCCCTGGGCGCCGCCGGGCTGCTGTTTCGTTATAAGTGGAAGCTGACCTGGGTACTGGCCGCCGCCGCCGCGGTGGGGCTTATCGTCCATATGGCGGGACTGTCCGGCGCAGGATAAGGTCGGCGTTGGGCTAAGAGAAACGTGGACAGATGGGGGATTGGGGAGGGAGGCCAGTGCCTGAGCAGGCCCTGGCCGGATGGGTGGCAATGTCTTTATTTTTCAAAGCGTGCTAAATATCTCCCACTGAATAACCTCATCACCAAAATCGGGCGGCGTAATTAAAATGCTTCATTTGATGTTCGTCGACATAGGAACTGGTTCCATCATTTTTTGAATCCTTGCTGGAGACCGTATTCCCCGAGATATATTGTGGCACTCCATCAACTATACCTGTGTAAATGCCGGCATGATCTCCTGGCTTTTGACCATTAGCCTGGACGGGATAATCAACTCTTAAAACAATATCGCCAACGGCAATGTCAGAAATGGCTATTATTTTCCCGAGTGCTAATGACTCTTGATAGAATTTCTCTACGCTGGCAGTTTTAGGCAGGCCGGGAATGCCAGCCTGCCAGCTACACCAGTAGACAAAAGCCATACACCATGGCGAGCCGGGTGCGCTGCCCGCCGCTTTGAGATAGGTATCTACCATCGGGCCAGAATTGCTGTTAAGCGGCTGCTCTTTGACATTAAGCTGACTTCTTGCTTTTTCTATCAAGTCGTTACCATTAGGCATGGTCTTATCCTCGTCATATTGGTTGGTGTAATCGTGAATATAGAGATAGCTGCTACGAGTTTTTCTTCATCCAGTCGTACATAATAAGGACATGTTCTGCATAGATTTGTGCCCGTTCGCCCTTGCCGTTATAGCGGCGGATCGTCTCGCGTAAATCCCCACCGGCGGACTGGTGTTTGAGTTTTAATTCACTCATCACCCGCGCCAGACAACTTGGGAAATCTCGCCATTGCTTGTTCAGGAAAAAGCTGGGATCTGTCAAAATGTGCTGCAAGTCGTACTGGAATATTCCGTAACCTTTATAGACCCAATCCTTCGGCCCCATCTTTCTGATCGCTCTGGTACGGTTTGCCTCATCGATAAACTCAGCGGTGACCTGATCGCCATACTTCTTACGAAAAATGGCGGTATTTGCAGGAAACGCGTTACGGCTGGTGCCTGGGGCATCACCGCTGGCATCAAAAACACAGCGGGCAACAATTTCGTCGGCACTCATCTGATTTATCCAGTTGAGCCATATCGGGGCGGTTTCCTTGGCGGCGATAGCGCAAATCAGCAATGCATCGAAAGGGGTGCCAGATACGGCCTTCTCTATCTCGGAACCAAAGTGTTGCATTAACCAGTCACGGCACTGAAGGGCCTGGTCACGACGGATAGGCGGTTTTGAAGCCGTTGAGCGTATCAACGAAGAGACGTCCGGGGGGGACCACTGAGCCGGTGCTATCCCGGTTTTCGGCTCAGGAAACGCCGCTATTGCCTTGCCGAATAACGCATCGTGGGTCAACCTGCCCACGACGCCATCGACAATTAAATCGCGTACGCTACGCTGGAAGGCTTCAACTGAAAGCCGAGTGGCATTGCCAAAAATACCGTCCGAAGTTCCACAAGGGGGTTGCACTCCGAGCGTGGTCAGCGCCTTTTGTACGGCACGTACATCTTCACCCCGCATCAGCGGAAAACAATAAAACAGGTCACGTGGTTCGCTCATGGTATCAACCTTATACACAGGTGGAGGGAAGACCTGGGCCACCGATGGCAGCGGCATTGACGGTCTGCTGGAGACGTATTGCTATCTCGCCCGTGGCTGGCGGTTGCCCCTTCAGACCGCCCAGGGCGCGTATTCGGGCATCACGAGCTGCCTGGCAGCGCTCGGCCTGAGGCAGGTCGGTACGCTGAGCCAGACTGAGGAATGCATTACTGGTGGTAAGCGCGTGGGATGGATTCGGCGGTAACTGGTCCAGTTTTGCCACGGCTTCACGTGTCATTGCCACCGCCTCAGTGGGTTGCTTAAAGGGGGCTGAGCAGGTCAAAGCAAGGACCTGGTTTTCTATCAGATGTGTCTCATCTTCGCTGCCTCTGGCGGCGGCAGAAGATGCAAGCGCATAATCGTTTACCGCATTGTCCATATTGGCCCGGGCCGATGGGGTCGGCATTGGACAGCGAGCCCCCGCCTGAGACTCATTCATCGCGAGTTTGAGGTAGGCATGGCCCCGAATTGCGTAGAACTGCCGACAGACTTCGCTACTCTGAGAGGGATCGTTGCAGGACGTCGCTGGTGTTTCCGCAATGATTGCGTCGTACTGCCCGTTGTTTTGCAACTGTTTCATGTGGGCCAGTTGCATGGTGGCACAGGCAGTCAGCAGGCATAGCAAGCTGGCCAGGTTGATGTAACGTTGCATCAGCTTCATAACTTGAGATCCGCAATGGCCTGGACAAAGTCGACGTTCGCCCGGCGTGCAGCATCGACAAGCATGATCAGCAGGTCGAATGCAGCCCTGCTGTCTGCGGGATTGGCGACCATGCTTGAAACACCAGAGACCAGATTGATAAGTTGATTGATGTCCGTAGCACTCAAATTGTTCAACGCTGCGCTGGCGGCGCACAAGGCTTGAGACGCCGGGGATGTCAGGCTTGCGCGCACTTTGCTGGCGATCTCTTCCGTAATGTCACCCTTGCCATAGAGTGCGAGGAGAGATTGCTGCAGTGCGGTAACGATAGATGTGGCTTCCTCGCCGTCATGGACGATGTCAGCAGCGACGTTTCCGTTGGGCCCATAGGCCTCATTGAGCACAGACACAGGATCGTCGGCTGCCAGCACATTCGCCAGGACGCTATCCACCTCTGCCGGTGGCCGTGCGGCAAAAAAGGGGATGGCTGCTGGGGCGTTCTCCAGGGCGGCACGGGTCAGGGGGAGGGTGAGTGTCCCGCTTTCAACCAGCCCTTGGGCCAGCGGGGCTGCCAGTACGCGAGCGCGCCAGCGCTTGAACTGATCGGAACCCAGTTTAGCGCCGACACCCAGCAGCATCACGATCCCCGCGATGGGGCCTAATGCCGGCATGGCCGGTGCCACTAAGGGTGCCGCTTTGCTTAAAAGGACACTCAATGGTGAAGTGGCGCCGGTCAGGATATTGACGACTTGATTGAGTTCGTCTAGTTGATCGGGCGTGACATCTTTCTTGCTGAGATTACGCAAGGCATTAATAATGCTCTCTGCGCGAGTAATAGTATTGTTCAGGTCTCCGGGTAGAACATCTCCCAGTCCAGTAGGTAATGAGTTAGTCTGTGGGAGCATTGCCAGTAATGCCTTCGCTAAGGCTAACTGCCGTTGCGTTTTGTCGAGCAGAGAATCGACATCCGCCGTACTTTGTATTTTTTCGGCAAGCTCCATTTTCTGGTCGGCATCATTTTGCGCTCTTTCCGCTTGCCTGGTTTGCTCTTGCGCCGCTTGCTGTGCACTGGCGACGATATTATTTGTCGTAGCCGTTGAAGCTGCCGCCCTGGTGCCAAAGTAATAGCCAAAAACGCCGGTAATAATGCCATTGAGATACCCGGCAATCTCCGGGGAGGCGCTCAGTTGAGAACTGAATAGCAACAGAGGCAGGCCTACAACGGCCACGATCAGCGCTAAAACGGCCCGGACTGTGCCTTCAGGCAGCCCCATGGGCAGGTCTTTGAGTTGCGCCACCTTATCGATATTTTCCCCGGCGCACCCCAGCAGCCTAAAATAGCGAGAAGATAGCCACCAGAGAAAAGACACCATACCAGTGCCGACTAAGAAAACGATGAGGGCAATAAAGGCCTTGAACCCGCTGCCAGTCTCTTTCGAGGGCCAGGAAATGGGGTGTAAACCGAGATAAGTAAAAAGCTTGGCAACGATAAATATCGATATACCCATCATCACAATTTGCAGTGGGAGTTTACAAATCCTTGCCCAGTTTATTTCTGATTGATTAGCCATAGTCACCTCATCGATGTGGGGCCGTTATTGGCAGGACGTCATAATGAGGCATCCTGAATTAACGCAAATAATGATTATGTTTTTCAATGCTATAGGTTTTAGTTATCATTCACCTCCGTTATCGCAAGCCAGATTAATTGATGGGCGGGATGCCAATGCTTGTTGTCGCGAGATCAATATGAGTAAAAAATAACGGTGGTGGCTACATTTTTCCTGTATTCTCTAATCGCCAAACATAAACACTATTAATGACTATAAAAGTTCATTATGTGCAAAAGACATAATGCCTTTGAATACGTCATGACTGAGCTGTAATTTATAAGTTTTTCATGTTTATTTGTTTTTTATTAATCATGATGAAAAACATTTTCCACCAATAAAAATAGTGGTGGAGGTAATGCAAATAAAAAAATGACTGCGCTGTGTGTGATTTTCTTCATCATATTCACCAGTGATTTTTAGTGAGCCCGATAAAAAATAATGGTCAGAACAAGCATATCTATCCGCGGAATTAACCCACGATAATAAATTTATCGTCGCTTTTTTGATGAGTATAACGGAGGAAACAGAGACGCCACTCATTCATATGAATGAGTGGCGTAAAAAAACTCGCCGCGCGGGCAGGAGGAAGAGAAGCGGGCCAGCGACCGGTTAGCGCGCCCCGGAATGGGGAGATCAGGTCGTGGGGGTTTCGCGGGTGGCCAGTGCCAGCGGGTTGCTGTCCAGCTCCAGCTGGTCGCGCAGCGCCCAGCCGCGCAGCTTGCCGGGGTTAAGCAATCCCGCCGGGTCGAGAGACTGTTTCACCGCCACGACGTCGGGGCGAATCACGCCCTGTTTGCCGTCCTCAACCTGCAGCACGTGGGGGTTGTTAATTTTGACGTCGTTGTCGCGAAATATCTGCATGATGGCGTTGAGCCGCGCGGGCGTGGTATAGCGCACCAGCTGCAGACCGCTGGCGGTGAGATTGCCCTCGATATCACGCAGGAATTCAATATGGGAAATCACCTCCCCGGCGAAGTGCTGCTCCATCTGTAAAATTTGCTGCGGATAGCGCAGCGGATCAAACGCCGTCTGGAGATAAGTCAGCGTATTGTCCACCTTGAGCGCATGCAGGGTGGTATGGTTCCAGCAGTATTCCATTAACGAGGCGTTTTGCGTCCGGGCCTCGTCGCTGGCCTGACGGATGGCGTTGCTCCCGCGATGGCGCTGTAACAGGCTGGCGCAGAGTCCTTCGCTCTCCTCGGCGATCAGGCTGATAACCGCATGCTGCCCGGTGCGATAACGATCGTTGAGGTGGCTAAAATAATCGGCAATCGGCGTGGCCAGCAGCGCGACCTGACGTTTTACCAGCCCCGGCGAGCGGACGCAGGCGTTGGCATAGTTCAGCGCATCAGCGAAATCGTCAAACACGTCCAGGCGCTCTATCCACTGGTGCACGGGCGCCAGCGCCAGCTCAACCTCCAGAATGATGCCGTTGGTGCCGTAGGCGTGATGCAGCAGCAGCGCTTCGGGAGCCGGGACGGTCAGCACGCGGGGGACCGGCTCGACGGTCATCACTTTGACGCTGAGCACATTGCCGGGCGCCGCCAGCGGCCCATAGTTGATGGAGCCGATGCCGCCGAACCCGCCGCCGTAGAGGCCGCCCAGGCTCGCCAGTCGGTAGGTCGACGGCATGCAGCGCAGCTCCCATCCCGTTGGGCGGGCGGCGGTTTCGATGTCTGCCAGACGAATGCCGGCCTGGGCGCGCACCGTGCCGTTGCCGAGGGCGACGATCTGGTTGAGTCCGGTCATATCGACCAGCAGCCCGCCTTCGAGGGGGACCAGTTGGCCATAGTTGCCGGTGGCGCTGCCGCGCAGCGTCAGCGGCAGCTGGTGCTGCGCGCATGCGGCGACCAGCTGGCGCAGCTCCTCTTCGTCGCGTGGGCGAACCACCGCGTCCGCCTGTTTCCCCGCCAGTTGCTCAGTGAGTACCGGACTGAACCAGTGAAAATCGCGGGAAAGCCGTTTGATCTTCGCCGGCTGTAAGGTCCACTCCAGCGTTGGGAGTGCCTGCTGGATCGCCGCGACCGCGTGTTGACGCTGCTCATCAGTCATCATTTTTCTTCCTGTTCGTCAGCAAAATATTAATGAGATTGCACGGCTTCGCTTTCATGCCAGGCGCTGAGCGCCCGGCGCGAAACCCAGGACATCACGCCAAACAGCGCGATCCCGGCGAGAGAGATCAGCAGCAGCGCGGCAAACATCAGCGGGATATCCAGCTGGTAGCCAGCCTGCAGGATCTGATAGGCCAGACCGGTATTGGTCCCGCCGGTCCCGGCGACAAACTCCGCCACCACCGCGCCAATCAGCGACAGCCCACTGGAAATACGCAGCGCGCCGAAGAAATAGGGCAGCGCCGAGGGGATACGCAGCCGCACCAGCGTTTGCCAGCGGCTGGCGTGATTGAGGCGAAAATAGCTCAGCAGGCCGGGGGAGACGCTGCGCAGTCCCTGAGTGGTATTGGAGATGATGGGAAACACCGCCATCAGGGTGGCGCATACCACCAGCGAGAGCGTGGCATCCTTCACCCAGATGATGATCAGTGGGGCGATGGCGACAATCGGCGTCACCTGCAAAAACACGATGTAGGGAAACAGGGCGGTTTCCACAAAGCGGTTCTGCACCAGGATAAACGCCACCGCGGCGCCAATGACAATCGACAGCAGAAACGAGATCAGGGTGATCTTGAGGGTGAACAGCAGCGCCAGCAGCAGCGGCGTGAGATGCGTCCACAGGCTTTCCAGCATCACCAGCGGCGACGGCACCAGAAAGGCCGGGATGCGAAAATAGCTCACCGCGCCCTGCCACAGGAGCACCACCGCCACCGCGACGAGGGTCGGATAGAGAATTTTGAGAAAACGCGGATGCTGGACCCACGGCGTTGAGGTTGTGTTTTTCATATTATGACTCCATACCGGACTGGCTGGCCTGCAACAGACTGTCCTGCAGCTGACGGGCATACAGGGAAAAGGCCGGACTGACGCGGAACGCCTCGCTGCGCGGGAACGGCTCCCGGATGGCGATATCTTCGACCACCCGTCCGGGACGGGCCGCCATCATGATCACCCGCTGTGAGAGAAACACCGCTTCGTGGATCGAGTGGGTGACGAACACCACCGTCAGGTTCTGCTCCTGCCAGAGACGCAACAGGTCGCTGTCGAGTTTGTTACGCGTAATTTCATCGAGCGCGCCGAAGGGCTCATCCATCAGCAGCAGCTTTGGCCGGGTGACCAGGCCGCGGGCGATGGAGACGCGCATTTGCATGCCGCCGGAGAGTTCGCGCGGCAGGACGTCGGCGAATTTGCCCAGCCCCACCAGTTCAAGGACTTCACTCACCCGGGTATTACCTTCCGCGCGCGGCACGCCGGCCAGATCCAGCGGCAGCCTGACGTTATTGCGCACGCTGCTCCACGGCATCAGGGTGGCTTCCTGGAAGACGAACGAGAGCGGATGCTGGGCTTTCTCCCGGCTATCGCGCCGCCACAGCATCAGCTTGCCGTCGCTGGGCTCCACCAGGCCGGCGACCATCTTCAGCAGCGTACTCTTCCCGCAGCCGGACGGGCCGAGCAGGGTAATAAACTCCCCCTGATTGATGGTCAGGTTAACGGGCAGCAGCGCCCGGGTACCGTTGCTGTAGATCTTCTCCGCCGACAGCACCTCGATGGCCGGGGTGGCAGAGGCGGGCGTAAAGCGGGTGTCGCTCATCACGGTCAGTTTCGGGGCGGTATTCATGGCATCACTCCGGCGTCTTTGACCATCTCCAGGGTGTAAGTCTGCTCAAACGGCACCTTGCTGGCGTCGATCAGCTTGTTTTTCACCAGCATGTCCCAGGTTTTCTTCAGCCGCGGCTCGGTGATGATGCCGATGCCGCCGGTCTTGGCATCGCCGCCGGTCACCAGCTGGTACTGCTTCATCTGGGCAATACCAAAGGCGATCTGCTCGGCGCTCATTTGCGGATTTGCTTTAGCGATCAGACTGTTGCCGGGGGTGGGATCCTGCAGGTAGCTTTTCCAGCCCTCCATGGAGGCTTTGACGAAGGCTGCCACCGCCGCCGGACGTTTGCGGATGGTGTCGGCCATACAGATAATCGAGTTGCCGTAGGGCGGATATCCCCAGTCGCTGAGCGGATAGACATAGAACGGCTGCCCGCCTTTGGCGACGGAGAACGGCTCGGAGGTCACGTAGCCCTGCTGCACCAGGTTTTTATCGGCGAGGAACGGCTGAACGTTAAAGGTATAGGGGCGCACTTTGCTGCCAGCCAGACCCAGCTCGCTCTTCGCCCACGGCCAGAAAGAGGTATAGGCCTCGGTAGCGAGCAGGAAGGTTTTGTCTTTAAGCTCCGCCGGGTTCTCCACTTTGTTATGAGTGATAAACACCGTCGGCGAGTGCTGGAACACGGTAGCGACGGTCACCGCATGCACCCCGGCCTGCCAGGTCTCCAGCGCCTGACCGTTGTCGCCAAGGGTACAATCGGCCTGACCGGCAGCCATCAACTGCATGACGTTGATCTGCGGGCCGCCCATTTTAATCTCGACATCGAGACCGGCGTGCTGATACAGCCCGGTGGCCTGGGCCTGGTAAAACCCGCCGTGCTCGGCCTGGGCATACCAGTTGGTGAGAAACGTAAACTTCTCCGCCGCGAAGCAGGAGGCTGAGGTCGCGAGGGCGGCCACGGTCAGCAGGGTAAAAACGAGCGTCGGTCTGGTATTCATCATGGCTCCTTGGATTCAGCAGCGAAAGAGGGGGGTAGGGACTGCACAAAGCCGTGCCAGTGCTGTTTGCCCCAGGTCGGTTCGTGACGTTCGACCCAGGCCATGCGGTGGATCTCGATGATCGCTTGCGCCCAGCTGGCGGCGAGGGAGTCGAGAAGCCCTTCGCCTTGCTCCCGCGTCGCCGGGGTCGGGTCGCCAATCACCCCGCTGGGGCCAAAGTCATAGGACGCCCACGCCGCCGCCGGGCGGCCTTTCGACAGGGTCGGGCAGGGGAATTCCGGCGGGAAGTTGGCGACCGCCCGCTCCATATGAACGCACTCCGGGGCCAGCGCCAGCATCAGCGCCGTTTCGCTATGTCCGGCGTGCATCGCCATCCGCTGTTCATGCGGGCTGAGAAACTGTTTTTCGCAGTTGGGTACGTTGAACACATCGTGCGGGATGGCGATGAAATCCCCGTGGCGCAGGCGCATTTCCCGGCAGGCGATTTGCAGGATCTGCGGCTGGCCGCCGTGGCCGTTGATCATCAGCAGCTTGCGAAAACCGGCCCGATAGAGGGATTCGGCGATCTCCAGCAGGGTATGCAGCAGCGTATCGCCGCTGAGGGTCAGGGTGCCGGGAAAATGCAGATGCTCCTCGGACTTACCGTAGACGATCGGCGGGATGGCGTAGGCCGGGATCGCCGCCGGCAGCCGGGCGAGGGCATGGCCCGCCACGCCGGAAGATATCACGCTGTCCACCGAGCAGGGCAGATGCGGGCCGTGCTGTTCGATCGCCCCGGTGGGGAGGACGATAACCGTATTGCTTTTATCCGGCAGGGCGGCCACGTCCGTCCAGCTCAGGAAAGGGAGAAAGCGCGCTGCAGGAATGTAACCGTTAATCATCGCGGTGCCTCGGAGTGAATTGGCTGGGGTAACCAGACGGTCGCTTCAACTTCAATCAATACCGTGGCGTCGGGCAGCATTTCGCTGACCTGGACCACGGTGGAAACGGGCGGCTGGTCGGGATAAAACAGCTTTCTGACCCGGCTGTAATAGGGAAAATGGTCAAGGTTGCGAAAGTACTGCACCAGCTTGATAACGTCGCTCATCTGCCCTCCTGCGGACGCCACGGTGTGGCGGATGCTTTCCAGGACGTACCAGCTCTGGGCGAGGATCGGGCCCTGTTTCGCATCGGTTGAAAATTCGCCGGTCGCCCCCAGCAGCTCCCGCACCGGCTCAGGCACATCCTGAAAGCCGTTGACGATGGTGCCGGTCAGGGGATTGACCGGAATAATGCCGGAGAGAAAGATAAAATCGCCGGCTCTGCGCCAGGCGGCATACCGCGCCAGCGGCGCCCCCGCGCCTGCTTCAAGACTCATGTGCCATCTCCTCTTGCCACACGCGCCGGTGGGTTAACCTGCCGTGGTTAACCACCAGACGGGCGGCGCTGTTTAAAGGCCAGGTAAAACGGTCGCTACCCGGGAAAATCACCACGCTGGCCGCCGCGCCGATGGCAAAGGGCGCCGCGTCTGCCGGCGAACCGGTTAGCGCCGCGCGATCGCAGATCAGCCGCGACTGCCGGTCGAACAGGTCGCTGAGCTGGGCGCTGAACAGGCCGCAGGCCAGGGTGTCCAGCGGGTCATAGCTCCCCGCCGGGCAGAAGGCATCCTGTACGTTGTCGCAGCCGAGCAGGGTGGCCACGCCGGCGGCCTGCGCCTCGTGCAGCAGGGTGATCCCCCGCTGGCGCGGCGTGCGGCCGAACGTCGCATCCTGCAGCAGCAGGTTGGTCATCGGCAGAGCGATAAGCGTGACGCCGTGCACCGCCAGCTGGCGCAGGATCGGCACCGCCTGTTCGTCGCTGCCGGCGGCCAGCGCGCAGCCGTGGCTGCAGCAGATATGCCCGGGAAAAGGGTGGCGGGAGAGATGGTCCGCCAGCCAGGTCAGCCCCTGAGACACCTCGCTGAGCTCCTCATCAATATGCAAATCCAGATCCAGATCCCAGCGGGCCGCGCTATCCAGCAGGTTTGCCATGGCGGCGGCGTCCCAGTTGGAGGAGTGGATGAAGCCGCCCAGCAGGCAGCCCTCCCCGCTGGTGGCGACCGTTCGGGCAATGGCCCCGGCGTCCGCCGGATCGCGAAACAGGGTCAGCGGGACCAGCGCCACCCGCTCCAGGGTGATGCCGACGGTATCGAGGCGGGCGATCTCCTGCCAGGCGTCCGGTGCGTCGGCGGTAAACCAGTCGATATGGCTACGCAAATAGGTCACACCATTTGCTGCCGCCCGGGCCAGCGCGGCGGACGCCCGACGTTGAATATCCGCCCTGGTCCAGTGCTGGCGATCCTCGTGCATGGCGTGGATCGCCGCCAGCAGCCCGGCCTGCGCCGGACGGCAGCGTTCAATGGTAAAGGTTTTGTCCAGATGGGCATGGGGTTCCACCAGGCCGGGGAGCGTCAACGCCCCCGCCAGGTCCCACAGGCCGGGAGCCGGCTGGTCGGTCGGGGTCAATGCGGCGATCCGTCCATCGCGAAAGGCCAGGTCCGCCAGCTGCGGTTCACCGTTGGCCTGCGTCGGCCAGCCGTCGGGCAGCGCCCAGGCCGGGAGTCGGGCGCGGCTGATACCGGCGAGCGGTGCGGAAGAGGAGGGGAAGGTCATCGTCAGTCTCCTCACAGATCCAAAACCAGAACCGGCGATTTCGCCCGCGAACAGCAGAGCGTGATCTGGTCGTTGCCAGCTTTCTCTTCCGCCGTCAGCACGCTGTCCCGGTGTTCGGGGATCCCGTCGAGGACCCCGGTAATACACGACCCGCACATTCCCTGTTCGCAGGAGAGCATCACTTCCACGCCGGCGTGCTGTAATACCTGAGCAATGGTTTGATCCGCGGCGACCTGCAGGCGCAGCCCGCTGGAGGCCAGTTCAATATAAAACGCATTTTTCGCCGCAGTATTATTTTCCGCCGCGGGAGTAAAACGCTCGAAGACGAATTGCGACGGCGACCAGCGATATTCCTCCATGACCGACTGCAGTCGCTGAATAAAACCCTCCGGGCCGCAGGCGACCACTGCGGTATCAGGATCGGGTGTGGTTAAGCAGGCGGGGATCCGCTGGCGAAACGACGCGCCTTCCTCGCTACAGTTGATCGCCACCGTGCCGCCCGCAGCCAGCTGGGTCAGGCGCGGGGAGAAGGCCGTCTGGCGCGAGCTGGCGACATAATAATGCAGCTCCAGCGCCCCCTTTCTGGCGGCAATCGCTTCAGCCATCGCCAGCAAAGGCGTGATGCCGATACCGCCGGCAAACAGCAGGTAGCGCCCGGCCTCCGGCAGGGGAAAATGGTTGCGCGGAGGCGAAATGGCGAGCCGATCGCCGGATTTCACCTGCTGGTGCAAATAGCGTGAGCCGCCGGTGGAGGTGTCAGTCAGCCTGACGCAAATTTCATAAGTATTACTGCGGTCAGGCGTGCCGCACAGGGAATACTGCCGGGGGCCAACGCCGGGAATAATAATATCGATATGCGCCCCGGCAGAGTAGACCGGTAATATTTCCCCAGCCGCCGCCTGCAATATTAATGATAGATTTCCCTCTCCATTGGGGCGTATTTCCCCGACCGAGACCGAAATAAGATCGTGGCTGTGCATTACCGTTTACTCTCCCTCATTCCGCTGTCTGCAGGGCGGCCAGGGTCGGCGAAGAGATAACTCCTCTTCGCGGTAAACTGTCCGGCGTGCAAGAAAATGGGTGAAACGATCGTTTCTCCGCTATGAATGCTACGGTATTGTGATAAAACTGTTGCGTCCAGAGCTTTGATTCGCACAACCCGTTGCAAAAAAGAGAGCACCCAAACTATGTTTGCCTTCTCCCGATTTCTGCTCTATTTCACCGAAGTGGCCCGTCAGGGATCGTTTCGTAAAGCGTCAGAGGCGTTGCATGTGTCGGCGTCTTCCATCGACCGTCAGATTTTGCGCGTGGAACAGGAGCTGGCGATGCCGCTCTTCGAGCGCCATCCCACCGGGCTGCGGCTGACCGCCGCCGGGGAGCTGCTCCTGCACGCGGCCAATAACTGGAAAAAGGACTTTACCCGGGTCTGCGAGCAGCTGGATGACCTGCGCGGGTTGCGGCGGGGGCATGTGCGCATCGCTACCATCGATGCCATTAACCGGCATTTTTTTTCGACGATGCTCAAAGAGGTGCATAAACATTATCCCAACATCTCTTTTACATTGACCACCATCAACAATATCCACATTCAGCAGGCGTTGATCTCCGGCGAGGCGGATTTCGGCATCATGCTCAATCCCCAGACCTCCCGCGAACTGCAGGTGCGGGCGTTTGCCGAGATGAATATGGGTATCGTGGTGCCGACCGGCCATCCGCTGGCCAGCCGCAGCGCCGTGCGCTTTAGTCAGTGCATCGACTACCCGTTTATCCTGCCGTCCGCCCCGTTGATGATCAGCGAGCCGGTGGAGGCGCTGGTGAATATCAGCGGCAACGAGGTGAAGGAGGTGGCGGTGTCGAATAACATTCACATGATCCGCACCCTGATCAAAGAGCAGATGGGCATCGGCATCCTGTGCCGGCTGGATATTCTCGATGAGATCGAGTCCGGCCAGCTGGCGTTTGTACCGCTAACCGATCCGCAGCTTAAGCCTTTCACGCTGGCGCTGTGCGTCTCGCCCGCCCGCCAGCTTTCCCTCGCCGCCTCGATGATGTTGAACCAGCTGGAGATGCTCTTCAGTCAGCTGTGAGACCGGGCAGGCACTAAAATCATTCATTAGTGCACCATAATGGTGCGTTTTTTGTGTGCATGAATCAAAGGTTGCATGCCCGTGGGCGGCGGCGCAGGCGATTTATCGCGGCTGCTCGCGGGACAATCAAATCTGGCATTGTTTTTGTATAGCTGAGTGTGAGTAGAAGCGGTCAGTACGGGTTATCCATACGGGACATTGCTCAGTCACCATGTCGCGGTTCAATGTTGACCGGGATGGGAGGCTGAGCCGTGGTTTGCTCGCCCCTCTCCCGGCATGAAGAGGAGAGGGATAATGAAAAGTCGTGCACGCCTTCCCCGGGGCTTTCGCTGGCTGGGCCTGATGGCTCTCGGCGGTGTCTCGCTGGCCGTTCAGGCCGAGGAGAAAATCGTTCTGCTGACCTCCTGGTACGCTCAGGCTGAGCAGGGGGGTTATTATCAGGCCCAGGCCACTGGGCTGTACAAAAAATATGGTCTCGACGTCGAGATCCGCTCCGGCGGACCCCAGGTCAACGGCATGCAGTTGCTGTTGTCGAAGCGGGCCGATGTGATCATCGGCTACGATCTGCAACTGCTGGAAGGCATTCAGCGCGGCTTCCAGGCGCAAGCCATTGCCGCGCCCTTTCAGTACGATCCCCAGGGGCTGCTGACCCATGCCGATGTCACCTCCCTGCAGGGGCTGAAAGACAAAACGCTTCTGGTCTCCAGCTCCGGTCAGGCGACGTGGTGGCCGTGGCTGAAGGCGCAATATCAGCTGAGCGACGCTCAGGTTCGCCCCTATACCTTCAATATTCAACCCTTTGTCGTCGATGACGCTGTCGCCCAGCAGGCCTATGTCAGCTCCGAGGTGTTCCAGGTGCAGAAGGCCGGGGTGAAGGCGAACTTCTTCCTCTTTTCCGAACACGGCTATCCCCCCTACGGCGGCATCCTTATCGCCCGCCCGGATACCATCGCCGAGCGGAAAGCGGCGATGGCGAAATTTGTGCGCGCCTCAATGGAGGGTTGGGTGAGTTACCTCAACAATCCGGCGCCGGGAAATGCGTTGATTAAGCAGGACAACCCGAAAATGACCGACGATCTGCTCGCCTGGGGCGTGACCCAGATCCGTGAGCATCATCTGATCGACGGCGGGGATGCCGCCAGCCAGGGCTGGGGGACGATGACCGACGCGCGCTGGCAGAAGACCCGCGACTTTATGGTCAGCGCCGGTCTGCTGGCGGCGGCCACCGACTGGAAACAGGCCTACACCACCGAATTTGTTCAGGCCATGCAGGTTAAACCCTGAGGAGCGACGCCATGTCATTAATGATTAAAAATGCCCATGCCATCCTCAGCGGTCTGCCCGGAGAGGCGGCGCGGCTGGCCGGGCCGGATATTCGCATCCGCGACGGCAAGATTGCCGCCATCGGCAGCCTGACGCCGCTGCCGGAAGAGCGACAGATCGATGCCCGCGACTGCGTGATCTATCCGGCATGGGTGAACACGCACCACCATCTTTTTCAGTCGCTGCTGAAGGGCGAGCCGCAGGGGCTGAACCAGAGCCTGACGGCCTGGCTGAGCGCCACGCCGTACCGCTTTCGCGCGGCTTTCGATGAACATACCTTTCGTCTGGCGGTGCGCATCGGCCTGGTGGAGCTTCTGCGCTCGGGCTGCGCCAGCGTGGCGGATCACAACTACCTGTACTGGCCGGATATGCCTTTCGATACCTCGGAGATTGTCTTCAGCGAAGGGGAAGCGCTGGGGATGCGCATCGTTCTGTGCCGGGGTGGGGCGACCCAGGGTCGGGCGGTGGAACAGGATCTGCCTGTGGCGCTGCGTCCGGAAACCTTCGACGGCTATATGGCGGATATCGAACGGCTGGTCAGCCGCTATCACGACCCCCGGCCCGATTCTCTGCGCCGGGTGGTGATGGCGCCCACTACCGTCCTGCACTCCGCGCCGGGCGCCCAGCTGCGGGAGATGGCGAAGCTGGCCCGCCAGCTGGGGATCCGGTTGCACAGCCATTTATCGGAAACCGTCGATTATCTCGACGCCGCGCGGCAGAAATTCGCCATGACGCCGGTGCAGTTCTGCGCGGAGCACGACTGGCTGGGAAATGACGTGTGGTTTGCCCATCTGGTGAAGCTGCTGCCGGAGGAGATTGCCCTGCTGGGCCGCACCGGAACCGGCATCGCCCACTGCCCGCAAAGCAACGGCCGGCTGGGCAGCGGTATCGCCGATCTGCTGGCGCTGGAGCAGGCCGGGGTCCCGGTCTCGCTGGGGGTGGACGGCGCTGCCTCGAATGAAGCGGCGGATATGCAAAGCGAAGCCCATGCCGCATGGCTGCTGCAACGCGCGCGCAAGGGGATGCTGGCGCAGCCGCGCTACGCCGGGGGCACCTTCGAGGGTGGGGCCGATGCGGCCACGGTGGAGGATGTGGTGCGCTGGGGCAGCGCCGGCGGCGCGCAGATCCTTGGCTTAGCGCAGACCGGCACCCTGCAGGTTGGGATGAAGGCGGACCTCGCTATTTACCGGCTGGACGATCCGCGCTACTTCGGCCTGCATGATATGGCCATTGGGCCGGTGGCCTGCGGTGGGCGCGCCGCGCTGAAGGCGCTGCTGCTCAATGGCCGCCCCATCGTGGAAGACGACGCCATTCCCGGTCTCGACCTTGACGCGATGCGCCACGACGCGCTGGCGGCCGTCCGTACCCTCCAACAGCGCGCCGCTGTTTAACTGATAACAGGATAATGACGATGAACGCAACCACTCAGAATCAACGCTACGCCTTACAGGAACTGGAAAAAGAGGCGCTGATGGGCGCCCAGGGCGAAGAGACCTTCGCCCGCGAAGTGCGTTGTATCGACCTGTCGAACTTTGCCGAAAGAAAAAATGACATTGCCGAACAACTGTGGGAGGCGGCGGTGGAGATTGGCTTCTTCCAGGTCAGCCACCACGGTATTCCGCTGGCGGATATCCGCCAGGCGTTCAGCATGACCGAGGCGTTTTTCGACCTGCCCGACGAGGTGAAGCGCCAGTATCCGCTGGCCGGCAACGCCGGCTGGGAAAGCAAAGCGCAGGTTCGGCCATCGACCCGCACGCCGGATCAAAAAGAGTCGTATCAGATCACCCGGCCGCTGATGGCCGGGCGCTGGCCCAGCGATCGGGAGTTGCCAGCATTCAAGCAGACGATGCTCGGGTTTGAATCGCAGTGCTGGCAGCTGGGGATGAAGATCCTCTCCTGCTTTGCTTTGAAGCTCGGTTTTCCGGAATCGTTTTTCACCACCGCGCACGATCCGCAGCGAGACACCTACCAGAGCACCTTGCGCATGCTGCATTACTATGCGACCGAGCAGTCGCAGCAGGGGATGTGGCGGGCCGGCGCGCACACCGATTTTGACTGTCTGACGCTGCTGTTCCAGCGCCCCGGCCAGGGCGGCCTGCAGGTTTGTCCCGGTAAAGACCGCGAAAGCCAGCAGTGGACCAGCATTGAACCGCGGGAGGAGGTGATCACCTGCAATATCGGCGATATGCTGATGCGCTGGAGCGACGACCAGCTGCCGTCTAACTTCCACCGGGTGAAAAATCCGCTGCCCCACGAATATCAGGGGCCGCGCTACAGCCTGGCGTTTTTCTGCCAGGCCAATAAAGATGTCGAGATCCTCGGGCCGCAGAGAAAGTACCCGCCCATCAGCGCCGAGGATTATCTGCAGCAGCGGATCCAGGCGAATTTCGCCAAAGGGTAAGATGCGCTCTTGAATGGTATACCTGCCGCCGGCTTTCGCTGGCCGGGCGGCAGGATATCCGGCGCTGAGCTTTTCAGCTACCGTGTTAAGTTGCCTGGTGTCACTGAAATATCTGAAGAACATCCCCCTAAGCGTCAGCAGCAAGCTACCTTGGTTAAGGCCCTGAAAATCACGTCCTTTACGTCGTAAACGCCGTAAAGCCAGCTCACCGGGGTTAAAGGGATTACCTTAACTTCTTTATTGCTGTTAGTGGGTTAAGGCTAACCAGGGCAGGGGGACCGAATTTATAGCTCGGTAACCGGCTACACCGGGCTTTCGGCGCCATGTGACTCCACAGACACATGTAACCTCATCTGGCACCTCCATGCCGCTGACGCGGCATTCAGAAGCTTCCCGATGCTGTAGGTGTTAACGTCTGCTCTGTGCCAAGAGCAGACATTTTATAGTTATGAGCAAATAATAATGTGATCTCGGCACTAACAAATTAGACTCTGTTATTGCTAAAAATCAATAATGTTAATACGATAAGTTTACCCAAACAGAATGATGGTTTTCTATAAAATGGGTGGGGTTTCAAGATATGCCGGAGGAAATGGTGAGGGAATGATTAATGCCTTGCTTAGCTTTTTTGGCTTGATAAATCATGTAATAATAAATAGGGTGTAGTGCTGCATTGCAAATTAGGAAAGCTTATGATAAGGATATTTTTTTTTGCATTTACAATACAGCTCCATATGAAACATTAATAAATATTAAGGTATATGTTTATATTAATCCCTGATATCTAGATGAAGTTATTAAAAATGAACAAATTAAAACCAACATGGCAGTTATTCGAAGAGCTCGTTTGTCGCATTCTGAAAGTAAACAACTTTCAGATAAAAAGAAATAGTTGCAGAGGGGACAATGGATTTGATCTGCTTGCTGATTTTGGACAAGAAAGATGGGCTATTGAAGTTAAGTTCTACCGTACAGCGCGAGCTCAGCCTTCACTTATTGATGCAGCTGCAACTCGCATTTCGAGTAATGGCATAGCTGCAGGTGTAAACAAAGGGATGTTAGTCGTTTCTTGCTTTCTCACACCTGAGTTGCGAGAGGTTCTTGAAAATAAATTTAGTATTACTTTTGTAGACCAGGCTGACTTAAGAATTTGGTGCAGTTCTCATCCTGAACTAGCGGAGTCATTGGATGCACTATTAGAAGTCAATCTAAATGAAGCTCTAACAACGCACCTTTCTCGTAAAGAGAGTAACTTTATCATTAGGGATAAGGCTCTTCATAAGAGTAACCGAATTGAAAGACATAAAAATCAAGGCACAGAACTTTGCCTTGAACTACAGAGTATAAAAAAAGGGAAAGCATCTTGGCATCAATATGAAAAAAAATGTGAGGAAATCCTTAGGTATCTTTTTCCTAATGACCTCCATGGCTGGCATTCACAAAAAAGAACCGATGACGGTCTGAACCGTTATGATTATGTATGTCGTATTAGACCCACTACTGAATTTTGGAAGTTTGTTATTGAACACCTTGATAGCCGTTATGTTCTTTTTGAGTTTAAAAACTATGCAGGGAAAATAAAGCAAGGCCAGATACTCACCACGGAAAAATATCTTTTGGAAAAAGGACTCAGGCGTATGGCAATTATTATGACAAGGACAGGAGCAGAGGCACATGCAATAGCTATGACTCAAAGAGCTATGCGAGAACAAGGTAAACTTATGCTCATAATAAACGATGAAAAAGTATGTGAAATGCTTCATATGAAGGAACGTGGGGAAGATCCAACTGACTGCCTTTTCGAAATTGCCGATAACTTTTTACTGACACTCCCTCGTTAATCCATGGTAAATAAAATGGTAAAAATTTAAAAGTTGAATCACCACAGATTTAATTTATCATTCGGAATACTATGTAAATGTTAGAAATGGACTTCAAGCGGATGTTATGAACATCCGCTTCTCGCTGATAGCAGCCTTCAAATATTGCACTAAACTGCTGACCGTATAATTAATTAATTAACAAAAGAGCTGTCAGAGTTTTATGTTATTCAAATTGCTCTGAATGTACGACTCCATCCAAAGACGGACTTAAACAAACCTAGCCTGTGAAAGCCCCTCGTCCGCGGGGCTATTTCCGGTTATAACCTTGTTCTATTTTGTCGACGCATGTTTTCTACTGCCAGTGCAAAGTCTGTATTGGTAACGTTTTCCTGCCAACGAGACCAAAAATCTATTGTTGCACTTAACGGCTTTTGTGTTGGAGGATCAATTTTAATTCTACTTGGTAGGAGCACTGAATCACCGACAACCATAGCTTCTCCAACATCCATGATAGGGAGTGCCTCTAAAAGGCTTTCCAAGCTTTCGGGTAGTAATTTACGCACTGTCGTTTGGTCATCTGCATTCGTTAAACGCAAAGAAATGATGTTGTTACACTGGCTGAGAATCGTGGCACTTACATCTGAAGGTCTTTGGCTTACAATCATCAATGCAACGCCATATTTACGTCCTTCTTTAGCAATTTTTTCAAATGCTTCAACCGCTCTTCGTTCAACTGGGTTACCTTCTTTTCTTGGTAAGTATAGATGCGCCTCATCACAGACAAAGGCAACTGGTCTACGACTCTTCGGATCAGTCCAGAATTGAACCTGATAGATGATACGTGCAACCAACCCGATTATTACTGGCAATATATCGGCCGGAACCTCTGAAAAGTCGATTACTTTTATGCTTTGTTTTTGCTCACCATACTCCATCAGTTTTTCAGCGATCATGCTCAACGAATCATATAGGTTGTATTTATCAGGACTATTAAAGAGGAAACCATAGCGTCGGTCGTTTAAGCGGCTTGCCATACGAACTAGCAGCCTAGAGAATTCGCCGTTGAAAGGGCCATTTTTAGGACCTCTTGAGCCATCGACCTTCTCTTCGTTTAAATATTTTAGCTTCCCGATGACATTACTCAGAGAATATGGAATTGGACTGTCGAGTGTAAAAGACTGCAGTAGGTCGGTTCTACCATTCGTTTGAAGGAAATCTTTCTTTTGCTCGGTAATTGCATCTTGAACAACCACAACTTGGTTGTGTGCACTGAATTCACTTCGATCAACGAATAATGACTGAATCTCTTCTGAATTGAGCAACCAATAGGGTAGGAATAGTAGAGAATCATCCTCTACATCAACCTCATCCGGCCCTGGTATTCTCAATTGTTTTGCATAGGAAAGTTCTTTATATTCACCGTGCAAATCGAATACCACGAGGTTTGAAGATGGTAGTCGTGAACTTCTTTCAAGAATTGATGCAACCGTCCACGATTTACCTGAACCTGTGCTACCAAGTAGAGCAGCATGTCGCTGAAATAATTTATTTCCATCAACATAAGCGCGTGCATTTTCATTGAGTTTGTAAGAACCTAATTCAAGCGAGTTCTGTCCATTGCCACATTCAGAAATTACACGCATGAATTCTTCTAGATGGGCATCTTTAAGAATGTAACAGGTCGTGTCGATTTCAGGAACGTGGTCTAGAGATCTCGAAAACTTATATTTTTGATCGATGGCATCCCATTTAGCCCCACCCATTAACGTAATCTTGACTGTGTTGACTACGCTATCTTCAAAAGCGTCTATCTCGTCAGCATCATCTTCTTGCACCTCTAGAGTAAGAGTCTGAGCAACTACTGCTTTGATTACCTTATCAATCATGCCAATGAGCCAACATTCTGTTGCTCCGCTTAGTTGCACTGTTACAAGCTGCCCAACTCTGGCCTTACGCAGGTCCTTGTCACTGTTTACCAGAATAGTTACTTTTCTTGTGTCTACTTCACGAATATTACCAAGTATGTAGCTGTCATCATTAAAAGTAAAAAGAGCCATATTACCCACCTAAGAACTCGTTAGTGAAAGCGTCAAAACGCCATAATTCCTTGTCATCTACATGCAGCCAGTTTTCAAACTTTGAATTGTAGATTCTACTTTTATCTGAAGTTGTCTGTTTGCAGATAAGCCACATATTTGGGCATTTATCTAACCATTCCTCGATCCTTGGGTTTGAATCCCTCGTGATCACCAACGCACGGCACTGATCTTGTTCAAGTTTTTGTCTAAATACGTTATTTACCAGTTGTGAATCGTTAAAGCCAAATCCTAAGAACAGAAAACAAGTATGGTTCCCAACTGCGTTGTCATATTCAGCTAACTGTGCTCTATCTTTATGTAATCGCTGATATTTGGCTGTACCCGGAGTGATCATCGCCCGTACGACGCCTTCAGGTTTGTTGAGAATCCAACTATTACACTCAATAAGGTGAGCTTCCCATTCAAATGTATTTAATGACCCATGTGGTTTGTGTAGTCGGACATGTTTGCATTCAACGATTCTTGTTGATTGTCTCGGCTTACCTAAACCTTTATGTATAGATTGAACTGTTTTTTTTGCTTCATTCCAGTCATAACGCTGAAGGAATCCTCCATAAAATCCTGTAATATACGGAATCTTGTGTCGAACAAAGGCGTACTCAGCTAATAAATCGTAATTGGGGGTTGCGACGTGAAGTTGCTTATCGGCCTGTGGCAGAGTCTCAACGAGCTTTTTCAGTAGTGATCCAGCAGGCCAATCGCGTAACCCTGAAATGATTTGGTGGGCGTGAACGTTATCATGATACGCAACAAAGCTTGCAGTTAGTTCGACTATTCGAGTGGTCAGAGTCTCATCCTTGATGAAGTCCATAGCGGATTCAAAATCATGGCTACCCTCATCGAGAACGGAGACAACTTGCTTCCATTGTTGTGCCTGAGTATCTGTCATACCACTGGTCAGCTCGGCTCGGAGGTGACGTTCTAGGGCTGGCATCCCAAAATTTAGATCAAGTGCACATGAAGTTCCTGTACCAAATAAAACAAACGGCTTCTCAGTAAAAAACTCTGCAATCGCTTGATATGCAGACTCCTTCGTCAACTCCATGTCTCTCCCCCACTTAAAACATCTAATTTCAGTGCTTACCACCTAACATCTGCAGCATTAGTACTTTATGCTCTTACTTTATGGCTTCAAGCTTTTATTGCAGAGCAATTATCAAGAATTCTTATTTGTAGAGTTATATCAAGTTTCTGTTAATTGCAGGATTTTCTCCACGTAAACCTGCTTTAGATCATCATTGAGAAAAATGGATGTTATCGCAGCAAGGAAGTCTCTTGCATAGAGTTGGACCCACAGTCAAACCTGTTCCACACTAAAGAATTCATCGTGATGTAATATGCTTCCGTTAATTGCGAGGAGAATTGTGGATGTCCGCTCCTCACTCGCAGCGGACCTTCAACTCAGGTAACCGTTCACCCAGATGTGCTGGTGTGAAAGGTGAAGCGGAGGGCCATGTGCTGCAAATCAAGATTCAGCGGTGCAGACTTTTCTGACCTTAGGGGAAGGGGGCGGCACACTCTGCTTCAGTGGGGGTAGCTAATCACCACAAATTGTTAGACACAAGGGATAGGGGGCGCCGATGCGGGTGACAAAGGTATCTCTGCCGCAGCCATAAAATCGATAAAACAGCGTATTCTCGGTGACAGGTAGCGGCTGGCGGGCCACAGGACGGAGAAATGCCCATCCTTGACGCAACAGCCGGGTAACACCTCCTGCAGTTGTCCCTCATCCATGGCCTCGCGCACGACAAAATCAGGCACATAAGCGATGCCCATCCCCGCCGCGCTTAAGCGAATGGCGGCCTCAATGTTATTGACCGTCATCACGGCCGTGGCCCTGAAATCTCCCGTCAGCCGCATATCGCGCAGTTCCCAGGGCTGGATCAGCCCCGTCGAGGGGAAGCGGAAAAAAATGCACTTGTGCGCCGCTAATTCCGCTGGCGAGCCGGGGACGCCGTATTCCGCCAGATAGGCCGGACTGGCGCAGAGCACAAAACGAAAGCCACCCAGCTTTCTGGCGATCAACCGGGAGTCCGCTAATTCACCGCTGCGGATAGCGACATCGAATCCTTCATCGATCAGATTGACCAGCCGGTCACTAAAGTCGAGATCCAGTTCAACCTGCGGATAAAGATGGGTAAAGGCGGTGAAGGCGGGGAGCAGCAGGCGGTAGCCAATGACGGGCAGTGAAATCCTCAGTTTGCCGGTGGGCTGTGAGAGACTGCTGGTCAGCTCTGACTCGGCCTCCTGGATCTGCTCCAGGATACTCTGGCAGCGGGTCAGAAACGCGGCCCCCTCCGCCGTCAGGCTGACGTTTCTGGTGCTGCGGTTGAACAGCCGGACCCCCAGTTTATGCTCAAGCCGGGCGACATTCTTACCCACCGCCGAGGCAGATATGCCCAGCAGCCTGGCGGCCTGAACAAAGCTTAGCGTTTCGGCGGTGCGGACAAAGGACGTCAGCGAGGTGAGGCTGTCCATTGATTATAAACCTTATGTCTCTTAAGAAGATATTTTCAGTCTATTTATCGGCATTAACATCCGCAATAGGATGGCGACAGTTTATTCATTTCTTGCCGACTGATGAGGGCCGCCCGATGTTACTCACCGCCAGAACACCTTCCCGATACGCCAGCGCCCTGGCCGCGCTTTCTGTCTTTATGGCGGCCTTGCTGCTGCCGTTAAGTTTTACCGGGGGCGTCATGACCACCCCCGCGATACAGCAGTCGCTGGGCGGCTCTCCCGCTGCGCTGTCGTGGCTGACCAATGGCTTTATGCTGACTTTCGGCAGCTTTTTGCTGGCCGCAGGGGTGACGGCGGATGCCATCGACAGAAAACGTATTTTTATCGCCGGCGCCGCGCTGTTTTGCCTGAGCAGCCTGCTGTTTTGCCTGACGCACAATCTCTTCCTGTCAGGCGTGTTGAGGGCTCTGCAGGGCCTGGCCGCGGCGATGATTTTAGCCAGCGGCAGTGCGGCGCTGGCCCAGCTGTATGATGGCGCTCAGCGGACCCGGGCATTCAGCATCCTGGGCACGGTGTTCGGCGCCGGCCTGGCGTTTGGCCCGCTGCTGATCGGCTTCATGACCGACGCGGTGGGTTGGCGCGGCGTATACGCCCTGTTTGCGCTGCTCTCGGCGATAGTTCTGCTTATCGGTCTGGCGTATCTGCCTGCGGCAGAAAAAAGCGAGCCGCGGACACCCGACAACCTCGGCTTACTCCTGTTTACGCTGGCCCTGATGCTGTTTACTGCATCGCTTATGGTCATTCCGGCCCGCGGTTTTTTATCCCTGACCACGCTGGCCTTGCTCATCGCGTCGGGGGGGCTGTTCGTGGCGTTTGTCGTACGCTGCCGGAGGGTGAACAACCCGGTGCTGGACATCTCCCTGCTGCGCCATCCGCGTTTTGTCGGCGTACTGTTGCTGCCTGTCGCCACCTGCTGTTGCTACGTTGTCCTGCTGATTATTGTTCCACTGCATTTTATGGGCGGAGAGGGGATGAGTGAGTCGCAGAGCGCACTGTATCTGATGGCGCTGACCACGCCGATGCTGGTTTTCCCATCCGTTGCGGCCCTGCTCACCCGCTGGTTTTCACCGGGGCACGTGTCCACGGCGGGACTGATGATGGCCTCCATCGGGTTGCTGTTGCTGGGGAACGCTTTTCACAGCCACCATCTCCCGCAGCTGGTGCTGGCGCTGATCCTCTGTGGAGCAGGGGCGGCGTTTCCCTGGGGGCTGATGGACGGCCTGGCGATTTCCGCTGTGCCGGTGGCGAAAGCCGGTATGGCGGCAGGCCTGTTCAACACCGTTCGCGTTGCCGGCGAGGGGATCGCCCTGGCGATAGTCTCCGCGGTATTAACGGCAAGCAATACCCTGACCCTGCAGAGTCGCGTTCACGGGTATGCGCCTGAGGTGATTGAGCGCGCCGCAGGCTGGCTGGGGGCCGGCAATATGCCGCAGGCGGCTGCGCTTTTGCCTGACTTTTCCCTCCGGGCGCTGCGCGAGAGCTATGACTCTGCTTATACGCTACTGTTTAGCGGGCTGGCGGTCGTCACCCTGGTGTGCGCCCTGATGGTCTGGCGGACGCTATGCCGGAAGGCGGGCGCTATCCAAACCCGCGACAGTGGATCCTGAACCCCTTGATAGCGCGGTGGCGTCACGCTTCCCGGGCTGCTCAGCGAACCGGAACTGTCATTGTTTCACTGGCGGAACTATGCTGATTAGAGCGGCCACATGCGCCGCCCCGGCCGCGGAAACAGTGACTCACAGGTGGCGGTATGGCGATTGATCCGGAACTGATTTACATTGAGATCCTGGAAACGGTGCTGACGGCCACCCTGGATCCCGATTTGTGGAAATCGGCATTGCAGAAACTGGCGTTACTGACCGGCCATCAGTACGCGGCATTTCTGTTTTACGATAAAGGCAACGCCCATCTGTTGACCGATTCATTCCTGCTCGAGGAAAAAGTCTTTGCCGCCTATCGCGATGTATTTCTGGCTATCGATCCCGCCGAAAAAATATTGACCGCGTTACCGGTCGGGCAAATATATCGGGACCGCGAGTATTTGGGCGATAAGTTTATTGCCGGCAGCGTCTATTACAATGAATTTCATCACCCCAACGACCTGAATAATCTCACCAGCGTCAAGCTGTGCACCATCAATGGCTATGCCACCTATCTGTCACTGATGACGGCCAATACGGCGGCTTATCCGCAGCCGGTGCAGTTTGAACTGTTCAGGCGCCTGATCCCGGCGTTAAAAACCGCCTGCCAGCTTCACGCCCGCTTTGAACAGCTGCGGGACACCATAAAATACCAGAGCGCGGTGATGGACAACGGGATCTACCCGGTATGGCTGGTGGATCATGGCGGTAAAATTCTCTACGCCAGCGCGCATGCCGAACGCTATCTGCGCGCCAACGCCCGCCTCTCCTGGTATAGCGGGGGCGATACGCTGTGCCTCAATACCGACAGTAAAAAACTCAAACGCGCCATCGAGCAGGCCACCCGGACGGCAGAGCCGCCGAAGGCAGGGCTGTGCTATACCGCCGGGCGTCAGCCGAAACCGATCCTCGTGATCCCGGCAGCCCGTCTTGCCGGGGTCGCCTGCGTGATTATTCCCGAGCCGTTTCTCACCGGCAGCGCCTTGATGGAGCTGTTTAACGTCAAGCCCGCCGAGAATGCGGTGGCGGAGCTGCTGGTGCGGGGCATGACCCCGGATGAATGCGCCTTACATCTGGGCGTATCCATCGCCACCATCAGAACCCACCTCAGCGCCCTGTACCGGAAAACCCATACTCGTCATCAGGCAGAACTTCTGCTGATCCTCCGCGCGATTCACGGCTGATGGTTTCGCATCCTCAGGAATGATGGTCGCGCAGGAAAACCGTCAGCACCTCTTTCGGCGGCACACCGCCGCATTCGCCAATCATCCAGCCCACCGCCCCACGGTGATAGGCGCCGTGAAAGAGCATGTGGTTCAGCATCTCCATCGCGGTCATATTGCCGTCACCGCCGTCGACAAATTTGAAGGCGATACGTTCGTGGAAATCGGCGGGGGTCATGGCGCTGACGTACTGAATGTATTCGTCCGTACAAGCGGTCATGGCCGTTTCCAGCGCATCAACGGTTGGCGTCTCGGGGGTATTCAGCGCGGTGTAACCGTGCGGCCTGCCGCGCAGGTTCGCCCGGAAAATCATGTCAACGACATGGATATGGTTCATCAGCCTGATGGTCAGGTGACGTTTTTCGCCATATACCGTACCGTCAATTGCGCGGATCGCCTGTAAGGTGGCAAGGTCAATCCAGCGCTTGTATTTCAACAGCGTCACTACTGTGTCTTTGTCCATAGTCTGTCCCGGGTTGGTTGAGCCATTATCTTAGCGATTATGCCAGTGAGTTGTCATTCTCCAGCGCCAGGCACAAAAAAGCCTCGCCGGGGCGAGGCTTTTCAATAAGCTGGTGATTTAGTCAAACACACCGTTAATCACGGCGGTCACGATGGCAGTGCTCAGGGCGACCAGCACCAGGTCATCGCCGACCGCGCGCCATTCATAGCCTGGATAATAGGGCAGGTCGTTAATCATGGAAGCCGGCAGGGTCTTTTTCGCGATACCCGGAGGGAGCGGTTTGCCGCGGGCAACATTTTTGGCGATACCCGGAGGCAGCGCCTGATAGCCGACCAGACCGTAGTTCACGGCAAGGGAGCGCGCCCGTGAGAAGCTAATATCGCTGTCGACGTGGTCGGGTTTACCGTAGTTTTTGCGGTTGCCATGCTCGTCAGCAGACTGACCTTTATTCTGGCCTTTATTACCATGGTCGCCATTATTGCCATGATTGCCGCTATTGCCATGGTTACCACTGTTCCCGTGATTACCACCGCCATTACCGTTGCCATTACCCGGGTTGGCATACGCCGGCGCGGCCATGACGGCAAGAGAAATAACCGCCGCCAGTGCTGTTTTAAGAGTGCGACGCTTAAGCATGATGTTGTTTCCTTAATGGGGAGTGCACGCTTAAAACATAAGAGAAAGCTATACCCCTGGCAATCTCATCATTTCTTATTTTTTGCCGGTTTTTAATCACCGGCGGGAAAGATAAAGGGAAAGGGATAGCGGGGCGCGGACAGGCAATTCCATTGCTGCGTTTTGACAGACGGGCGACCGCGCCCCGCTAAATGTGTTGCCGACAGGATCGCTCCCGGGCGTAGAGAAAAAAATGCCCGAAGCCATCGGGCAAAAATGAACAAAAATATTACGCTTCATTCATAACGCGTCTCACAAGACGGGGCGGATAGTAAATCCTGGCGCTGCCGTGCACAATCGGACGGTTGTTTAGAAATAAATAACCCCATCGACTGTGCTCAGGACGCGACCCCATGGCAGGCGACCCGATGGCCCGGGGCCACCTCGCGCAGCGCCGGAGCTTCTCTCCTGCACCGCTCGCTGACCTGCGGGCAGCGGGATGAAAAGCGGCAGCCGGGGGGCGGATTGGCCGGATCCGGGATCTCACCTTGCACCAGCGCCTGCGGTTCACTGTGCGGATCGAGGGTGGGCACCGCGGCCAGCAGGGCGCGGGTATAGGGATGGAGGGGGCGGCTGAACAGCGCATCGCGGCTGGCGCTTTCCACCAGCTGTCCCAGATACATCACCGCCACATCATCACATAAATGTTCCACCACCCCGAGGTCATGGGAGATAAACAGGAACGTGACGCCGCGCTCGTCGCGCAGGTCGGAAAACAAATTGATGATCTGCGCCTGAATCGACACATCAAGGGCCGAGATGGGCTCATCGGCGACGATAAAATCCGGATTGAGGATCAGCGCCCGGGCAATACCGATCCGCTGGCGCTGGCCGCCGGAGAACTGATGCGGGAAGCGGGCATAGTGCTCCGGCGCCAGGCCACAGATCTTCATCACGGCGATCACCCGGTCATACAGCTCATCGCGGGTGCACAGCTTGTGCTGCAGCATGGCCTCGCCAATCGCGTCGCCAACACGAAGCCGCGGGTTCAGCGAGCTATAGGGGTCCTGAAACACCAGCTGCATTCTGGGCCGGATGGCGCGCAGGGCAGGCGCGGTCAGGTCGGCCAGCTCCTGACCGTGAAATTTCACGCTGCCAGCACTCTTCTCATACAGGCCAAGCAGGGTCCGGCCGACGGTGGTTTTACCACTGCCGGACTCGCCCACCAGGCCAAAAATGGTGCCCGGACGGATGTTAAAGCTGACGCCGTCCACCGCGCGAAGCTCGCCGGTCTGCTGGCCAAACAGGCCGTCGTGCAGCGGAAAATATTTTTTCAATCCATCCACTTCAATAACATAGTGTTCGCTCATGCTGTCGCCTCCGCAAATTCGCTGTAAAAGCAGGCGGCCCGCTGGCGCTCACCGAGCAGCGGCGGAATCGCCTCCCGACAGCGCGCCGTCGCCCGCTCGCAGCGCCCGGCAAAGGCGCAGCCCGCCGGCAGAGCGGCCAGATCCGGCACCTGGCCGGGAATAGAGTACAGCCGCCGACGCCGCTCACCCGGCACCGGGCGGGAGGCGATCAGCCCACGCGTGTAAGGATGTTGCGGATGCCGTAGCACCTCTGCGGTGGCGCCCTGTTCCACGATCCGTCCGGCATACATCACCACTACCTGCTCGGCCATCTGCGCGATCACTCCAAGATCGTGGGTAATCAGCATCATCGCCATCTGGCTGGCCCGCGCCCGGTCGCGCAGCAGGCGCAGGATTTGCGCCTGCACGGTGACGTCCAGCGCGGTGGTCGGTTCGTCGGCAATCAGCAGTTTGGGCTGACAGCTTAGCGCCATGGCGATCATTACCCGCTGCAGCATGCCGCCGGAAAGCTGGTGAGGATAGCGGGTCATCAGGCTGTCGCCGCGCGCCAGGCCGACCTCGCTTAACAGCTGGATGGCCTGCTGCCAGGCGGCTTTCGGCGTGGCGCCGAGGTGGCGGATCAGCGGTTCGCACAGCTGCTCCCCGATGGTCAACACCGGGTTCAGGGCCGACATCGGTTCCTGAAAGATCATGGCCAGTTGGTGGCCGCGCAGGTCGGCCATCTGTCTGGCTTTCAGCCGCAGCAGATCGCGGTCCGCGAAGCGGATCTCGCCGCCGTCGATGCGCGCCGCCTGCGGTGGCAGGAGACCCATCAGCGCCATGGCGGTGACGCTTTTGCCGCAGCCGGATTCGCCCACCACGCCAACGGTTTGTCCGGCCTGAATGGTGAAAGAGACCTCCTGCACCGCGCGCACGCGGGTGCGTTCGCCGGCGAAAGAGACGGAGAGATGATTAAAGGAGACTAACGGCGTGGTCATTTCAGCCTCGGTTTCATATTGGGATCCATGGCGTCGCGCAGGCCGTCGCCCAGCACGTTGATGGCGATCACGGTGATAAAGATGGCGATGCCCGGCGGCATCCACAGCCAGGGGCGGCGCTGGAAATCGATCAGGCTATTGGCAGCATCCATCATATTGCCCCATGACGGCGTCGGCGGTACCACGCCGAGGCCGAGATAGCTCAGCGCGGATTCACTGAGAATGGCGTTGGCGACGGCCATGGTCGCCATCACCACCAGAATCGGAATGGTATTCGGCAGCAGGTGGCCAAACAGCCGGCGACGCGCCGACAGGCCCAGCACCTGGGTGGCCAGCATAAAATCGCGTTCGCGCAGGGAGAGACATTGTCCGCGCACCAGCCGCGCCAGTCGGGGCCACTCCAGCAGGCTGAGCATCACCACCACCATATAAATGCGCGAGTCCGGGGAAAAATCGAGCTCAGAAAGCATCGCCCCGGCGACGATCAACAGCGGTAACCCGGGGATAGTCATCACCAGGTCGGCCACCCGCATGATCAATTTGTCGGTTAACCCGCCGACATAACCCGAGAGGGCGCCGAGCAGGTAGCCGAGGCACACCGACATCACCATGGTCAGCAGGCCGATAATCAGCGAGATGCGCCCGGCCAGCAGCAGGCGGGTGTAGACATCGCGACCAAGAAAATCGGTCCCGAGCCAGTGTTCCGCCCCGGGCGGCTGGTTGATGCTCAGGGCATCGGTGGCATCATCTCTCCATGGCGACCAGACGGGCCCCAGCACGCACCATACCGCCATCACCGCCAGCAGGATCAGGCAGAACATGGCCAGCCGGTTACGGCGCAGCTGTCGCCACCCCTGGCGCCAGGGAGAGGGGGGAATATGCGCCAGCGCCGGGATAGCCGCCTGCCGCTGGCGGCGACGGGAAGCAAAGTAAGACAGGATCATCATGACCTCACCCGAATACGCGGATCGGCCCAGGCGTACAGCACGTCGGCGAGCAAATTCCCGACGATCGTCAGCACCGCCAGAAACAGGGTAAACCCCATCAGCACCGGATAGTCGCGGGCGGCCAGCGAGTCGATATGGATGTGGCCTGCCCCCGGCCAGTTGAACACCTTTTCGGTAATGATCGCCCCGGAGAACAGCCCCGGCAGCTCGAAGCCCAGCAGGGTGATAATCGGCAGCAGGGCGTTGCGCAGGGCATGCTTGAGGATCACCGTGCGCTCCTGCAATCCCTTGGCGCGAGCGGTACGGATAAAATCCATTTTCACCACGTCGAGCATACTGGCGCGCACATAGCGCGTCAGGCTGCCCGCCTGCAGCATCACCAGCGCCAGCACCGGCAGCGCCAGGTGGGCGGCCACTTGCAGCACATACTGCCAGCCGCTCTCGTCGCTGCCGGTATTGGTCATCCCGCCTACCGGTAGCCAGTGGAGATCGACGGCGAACCATTTAATCAGCAGCAGGCAGAGGAAAAAGGTGGGGAACGACATGGCGGCAAACACCGCGACGCTCACCAGATGATCAAACCAGGAGCCGGGTCGCAGGGCAGAAACCACGCCGACCGCCAGGCCAATGCCCCAGTAAAAGACCAGCGCGACGCTGGCCAGCAGAAAAGAGTTCCAGATGTACTGGTTGAGCAACTGGCTGACCGGGATCTGATACTGCAGTGAAAAGCCTAAATCACCGCGCAGCAGCTGTCCCAGCCAGTGGAGGTAGCGGGTGAACAGCGGCTGGTCGAGGCCGTAAATCGCCTTCAGCTCTGCGGCGCGGGCGGCGGTCAGGGTGACATTGCCATCGATAAAGTCGCCGGGGGTTTTGGCAAACAGCATAAAAATAATGAAGGAGGCCAGCAGCAGCATCGGCAGCGTTTGCAGCAAGCGCCTCAGGATGAAATTTTTCATGATGGTCTCACATCAGCCGCCGGTTAACCCGGCGGCCAGGGGGATTTACTTGACGATTTTTACATCCGGCAGGCTGCCGGTCAGGCCGTTGTAGATATCCGGCTTAAAGCCGCTGACGCGGGCGCTGCTGGCGGAAAGAATGTTGCGATAGCCAAGCAGGATCACCGGCGGATCGTCGGCCAGCACTTTATACAGCTGGTGGTAGATCGGCTTGCGCTGTTCAATGTCGAGCACCGCGTTGCCGGCGTTAATCAGCTTATCGACTTCCGCGTTATGGTAGCCGGACTCTTTAGCTTCGCTGCTGTAAAAATCCCATACCCCATCGTGCGGGTCGTTGAGGGTGCTGGTGCTAAAGGAGGCCAGATCGTAATTTCCGGCTTTACGCTGCGCCATCAGGGCATTGAAATCCACCACCTGCGGCTTCAGCAGTACGCCAATCTGCCGCCAGTTCTCCTTGGCGATGGGGATCAGAGCGTCGTTGAGCACCTTCTTGCTCACCAGCAGGGTCAGCTCCAGGCGCTGGCCGTCTTTGGCGCGGATACCGTCGGCGCCAGGTTTCCAGCCGGCCTCATCCAGCAGCTTTTTGGCCTGTGCCGGATCGTAAGGGTAAGGGTTGACGCCTTCAGCGTTAAAGGCCCAGGAGATCGGGGCGATCGGCTCGATGGCGACTTTGCCGTACCCCTGATAGACCACGTCGATCAGCTTCTGCCGATCCAGACCGTAAATCAGCGCCTGGCGCACGCGCTTATCCTGCAGCGCCGGGCGATGCACGTTGAACTCCACCTGGCTGTAGTCGCTGGAGCCGTAAAGATTAATGTTGGCGAAGCCGAGCATTTTCAGCTGCTCAATATCGTCGGGGCGTGAGGTAAAGGCGTCATAGTCGGTCTCCCCGGTCTGGAACAGCTGGAAGTTGGTCGACGGATTGGTCACGCGGTAGATAAAGCGCGGTGTTGGCGGCGTTCCGCGGTAAAAATGGCTATTGGCATGGAAGCGTATTTCCTGACCGGGAATGTATTTGTCGTACACGTAAGGGCCGTTGCCCAGCGGCTTGCCGTGCAGTGAACGCAGATAGTCGAGATTTCCCCTCTGATATCCTTTGCCGTACCAGGCTTTCGACAGCACCGGCCCGCCAATTTTGGCCAGCGTGGTGGCGCCTGGCTGCGTGGTAGTCACCTGCAGGGTGAGCGGGTCGATGACCTTCAGGCCGCTGACGCTGTCAGCCTTGCCGGCTTTGTAGTCCGCGCCGCCGGCGATATTGGCCAGGGTGATGTCGGTATCGCCATCATATTTGGGGTCGAGCAGGACCGTCAGGGTAAAGGCGACATCTTCCGCCGTCAGCGGTGAACCATCGCTGAAGGTCAGGCCAGGGCGCAATTTGATGGTATAGACTTTACTGTCCGGGCTGACCGTCCAGCTCTCCGCCAGTCCCGGGACCAGTTTACCCTGACTGTCCCAGTCGATCAGGCGTGAAAAAATGACGTTAGTCACGTTCTCATCCCAGCCGTTGACGAAAAAGTAGGGGTTAAAGATCCCCTGCGGCTCGGAGATCCCGGCCACCACCGTGTCTTTCCGCAGTTTGGCGCTGGCCGGGATCTGGCTGGCGTCGGTGGCCGGGGTGATGCCTTCTTTCAGGATCCCTTCCGCATGGGCAACAGAAGAAAATGCTACCACGCCGCCGAGCAGGGCCACTTTTAGCGCCAGGGCGAAGCGGGTTTTTCGGGTTTTTAATCCTTGTTGTAATCTGGACAAAAGTGCTACCTCATCAAATAATTGCGTGGTTATTTACAATTCATGACGAAAGATAAGAGGCGCACTTCGCCCTGTCTAACACTGAAACGCTATGATTTATAACTAATTATCCTTAGCAAAGGATCGGGAATATAATCCCATTCGATGGCTAAGAAGCAGTGGTTTCCGCTGTCTGATGATGGTGGGTCAGAATGCTGTCTGCGACCCAGCCATCCTGCGCCAGCGCGCTGGCGGCCAGCGGCCCGCTCAGCCGGACCTGCAGCTGGCCGATCACCCGGCCCTGAATGCGCTCGCAGTTGCTGTACAGCAGTCGGGCGTCGCCTCCCAGCAGGCTGGCGATATGCTGCAGATTGGGTTCGCGACCGCTGCTGCCGTCAAAACGTAAGGTCACGATCTGCTCGCCGTCGCGCAGCGCTGGCCCGGCCTCCGGGCGATCGGGGTGCTGCAGGCCGAGCATGGCGCGCGTCACCGGGTGCTGCGGGTTGCCAAACACGCGCCAGACATCGCCCTGTTCGACAATGCGCCCGCCCTCAAGCACGCTGACCCGATCGCAGAGGGTGCGAATGACCTCCATTTCGTGGGTGATCAGCACGATTGTCAGGCCCAGGCGCTGGTTAATCTCCTTGAGCAGGGTTAGCACCGACAGGGTGTTTTCCGGATCCAGCGCCGAGGTTGCCTCATCGCACAGCAGAATTTCCGGCTGAGTGACCAGCGCCCGGGCGATGCCGGTCCGCTGTTTCTGGCCACCGGAGAGGCGGGCCGGGTAGCTGTCGCGCAGCGCGCTGAGGCCCACCAGCTCAAGCATCTCGCTGACCCGACGCTGGCGTTCGCCGGCCGGGACGCCAGCCATCTTCAGCGGCAAGGCGATGTTCTGCGCCACGGTTTTGGTGGCCATCAGGTTAAAGTGCTGAAAAATCATCGCCACCCGCCGACGCAGATCGCGCAGCTGGCGCGTGGAGTAGCGCACGGTTGACTCGCCGTGGATGAACATCTCGCCGCTGTCGGCATTTTCCAGACGATTAAACAGGCGCAGCAGGGTGGATTTTCCGGCGCCGCTGCGGCCGATGATGCCGAAAATTTCGCCCTGACGGATGGTCAGGTCAATGTCCTGTAGCGCCTGCACGCCGTTAGGATAGGCTTTGCTGATACCAGCAAACTCAATGTGGGTCGGTGGGGCGGGGATATGCGTCACGATGATGCGCTCCGTTAGCCCGGGCAGCGGCTGACGCCGCTGCCCGCGGTGATTAGAATCCAGGTAAAATTTTGCCCTGATAACGCGTAAGAATGAACTGACGAACCGCGTCCGAATGCAGCGCCTGCGCCAGCTTCTGAATGCCCGGGTCCTGAATGTTGTCCGGGCGCGCCACCAGATATTCGACGTACAGATCGCTGCCTTTTTCCACCAGCAACGCTTTATCGGTGTCGATACCAGCCTCCAGCGCATAGTTGGCAAAGATAAAGGCCAGGTCGACCTGCTTCACCGCGCGCGCCAGCATGGCGCCCTCCAGTTCGCGGATCTTAAAGTGATGCGGGTTGCTGGTAATGTCCTTGGTTGCCGATTGCGGGTTGTGCGGATCCTTGAGGGTAATCAGCCCGGCGTTGCTTAACATCACCAGCGCGCGGCCGGTGTTCACCGGATCGTTAGGGATGGCGATCGTGGCGCCGTCAGGCACCGCGGCGAGGGTCGTGTATTTGCTGGAGTAGGCGCCGAAGGGCTCGATATGCACTCCCACCACCGGTACAAGGTTGGTGTGGCGGGTCTGGTTGTAGTTATCGAGGAATGGCCGGTACTGGTAGTAGTTGGCGTCGAGGTGTTTCTCCGCCAGCTGCTGGTTAGGCTGAATAAAATCGTTAAACACCTTGACCTGTAAATCGACGCCTTCCTTTGCCAGCACCGGCTTCACAAATTCAAGGATTTCCGCATGCGGCACCGGCGTGGCGCCGACAATCAGCGTCTCGTTAGCCAGCGCTGCGGTGGAGAAGAGGGCCAGCAGTCCGGCGGCAATAATGGATTTTTTCATGATAAGGGTTTCCTGAGCAGAGAAGGGTAAGTTATTTGCGGCTGACGTAGCGCACCAGGCGGTCGCCGCTCATTTGCAGAAGCTGTACCAGCGCAATCAGCATCAGGACGGTGACCACCATCACGTCAGTCTGAAAGCGCTGATAACCAAAACGAATGGCCAGATCGCCCAGCCCGCCGCCGCCGATCACCCCCGCCATCGAGGTGTAGTCGACCAGCAAAATGGCCGTCACGGTCACGGCGGCGATCAGCCCGGCCCGCGACTCCGGCAGCAGCGTGTGCCAGATAAGCTGCCAGGTGCTGCCGCCCATCGACCAGCTGGCCTCCACCAGGCCGTGCTCCACTTCGCGCAGGGCGGTTTCCACCAGCCGGGCGAAGAACGGGGCGCAGCCGGCGACCAGCGGCGGAATGGTTCCTTCCACCCCCAGCGAGGTGCCGGTCAGCAACGTGGTCACCGGGATCATCACGATGAGCAAAATGATGAACGGCAGGGATCGCAGTACGTTGACGCACAATGACAGCAGGCGGTAAAGGCGCGGGGCGTACAGCAAACGCGGCTCACCGGTGAGATAGAGCACAATCCCCAGCGGAAGCCCCAGCAGTACGGTCCATCCCAGCGACCAGGCCAGCATGGTAAGGGTATCGAGGGCGGCCTGGGCCACATCGTTCCAGTCGATTTCCGCGAAAAACGCCAGCAGACTCGTCATATCAGTTCCAGTCATGTCGTTGCGGGCGAATGCCGTTCAGCACCCAGTTGCCAAGCAGCTGATACTTCCAGCGAACCGGGTCGTGCAGGGTGTGCACCCGGGCATTGCGCCAGTGGCGGTCGAGGTTGAGCGACTCACCGGTGGCGCGAGTGCCCCCCAGCTCGAACAGGCGGCTGGCGGACTCCAGCGCCACTTCGGTGGTCCAGATTTTGGCGCGGGCGACGGCCAGCGACGCCTCGGCGACATGCTCCTCGCTGAGGTCATTTTTATAGCGGTCGAGCACCCGTCCCGCCCGCTCCAGCAGCGCGTCGGCTGCCGCAAGGCGGCTGTCCAGTTGACCGATATGGTAGATAGTCAGCGGATCGTCGCTCGCCCGCGCCACACCGGCGTCGATCCACGGCCGGGCGCTGTGGCGCACAAACGCCACGGTATCGTCCAGCGCCGCGCGGGCGATCCCGGCATCTATTGCCGCGGTGGTCAACTGGGCGAAGGGGCCGGCAAGAGTCGGGCTGGCGTAGGACTTCCAGGTTGGGAAAAGGTGGAAAGGATTAACCGGAAGATTATCGGCCAGCACGGTGCCGCTGGCGGTGGTGCGCTGACCGAGGCACGCCCAGTCATTGACCACCGTCAGCCCCGGGCTGTTCTGGGGGACGAAAGCGAGCTGGGCGCGATCGTCGGCGTCCAGCGCCAGAATGCCAATCCAGTGGGCGTACAGCGAGCCGGTGCAGTAGCCTTTACGACCATTGATCCGCAGACCGTCTGCACCTTCCTCGATACGGGTACGAATATCAAGGACCGTTTTCCCCCCGGTTTCCGACAGGGCATTGGCGAAGCGATAGCCCTGTAATACCTGGGCGAAAAAGAACGCCTGCTGGTCGTCGCTGCCCTGCAGACGAATATCCTCCAGCAGGCAGTAGTGGTTCTGGGGGATCTGGCCTAACGACGGATCCGCCGCAGAGAGAATGGCGATAACCTGCGCGAGGGTCGCGGCCGAGACCTCGGCGCCGCCAAAGCGGCGCGGCACCGTGATGCCCCACAGTCCGCTGTTGGAATAGGTGTTGACGATCTCCGCCGGGACAATGCCCGTGCGGTCGCGCTCGGCGGCGCCGGGTTTGAGCACGGCGGCGATCTCATGGGCGATGGCGAGGGCTTCCGCATCGCTGGCAATAATATGCGCCTGCGGCGTGGACTGGGTGTAAGGCTGTGCGGGTGAACTGGCTGACATCATCTTCTCTCTTATTCAGTGAATAGCTTATGCACAAATTAGATAAATAAATAATTCATAATGCCTGTGGGTTATATGTGTGGGTAAGCAAAACACGTGCCAGTGAGAGAGGAAGGCGCAGTCGTGATAGGAAGCGGGTTGGCTATGTCAGCTGATGGAGCGGACTGCTGCAAATGCAGCGCCGTTTTGCGCCGGCTGTTGCAAAGGCAACAGGAGAGGAAAGCGACCGCCGGACCGAAGGAAGTCAGGCGGTGAGCGTGGCGAGGGCCTCAGCGTTTCTTTGCCGCAGGGGCGAGCAGTGAGGGTGCGGTCTCGGTTAACGGTTGCCAGAGCCGCTCGGGGTCGCTAAATCCCTCTTCCACGAGAGCAAAAAAGCGGCTGGCGTGGAGACCGTCGACGAAGGCATGGTTAAACCGCCCGGCCACCGGGATCACGCCGTTCTGTAGTTTCCCCCAGGTAAGCGCGGGCACCGCCGCGCCTACGGCATATTCCGCATGGGTCATCGAGGTGAAGTGGAGCCACGGCAGACAACTGGCGCAGATAAAATGCTCGCCATCGACGATGAGCGGCGCCGGCGTTGTCTCTCTTGCCGCGACGATCTTCGGCGTTGCCGCATCGCTGAAGGTGGTGAACTCGGGGGCGTTGTCGCACCATACCTGGCGGAATCCTTCCTCGACGGTCATCACCGGCGTCATTACCGCCAGGCTGTCATATTCAATCACCTCATCATTGCGCACGCGCTGCCGTAGCTGCGGTACTCCGTTTGCCGCGCGCAGCAGCGCATAGAGCGCGAGCTGAAAAAACGAGACCCGACGGTCCTTCGCACATTCGTACAGGCGCTGCGCCGCTATCGGGACACAGAGGTTAAAGCTGGGGTTGGCAAATTGTCGGTAAAAGGTGAAATGGTCCCGGCGGGGCCAGGTCGCGGTGTCGATAATTCGGTAACGTGCCATGAATGCCTCCTGAATACTGGCGGTCTGCTGACTATGCGACGATTTCAATCAGGTTGCCATCGGGATCGGCGATCACCGCCTCATAATAGCCGTCGCCGGTGGTACGCGGCGGCGAAACCAGTATCCCCGCATCCTCGGCGCGTTGGGCGAGGGCATCGACCTGTTCCGCCCCGCCTACCGAGAGGGCCAGATGCGCCCAGCCGGTATGGTTATTATCCGCGCTGGCCGGCTGCAGGCCAGGCTTGGTCATCAGCTCGATCACCACCTCGTCGTCGATGGTGACAAAATAGGAGGCAAAGCCGGGGTTGGTCTGGCTGAGGTATTTTTCATTGATGCTGGCGGCAAAGAACTCCACCCAGAAGCGGGCCTGGACGTCGAGCTGTTGGGTCCACAGGGCGAAATGGGCAATTTTCATGGTAAACCTCCGGGCAGGAACATTGACAATCAAAGCAGCGCAGACGATCATGCTTGCTGTTGCTCGTTTTTGATAATTTAAGGAGTTTTCGTGCTCGATTATGCTGCTTTTCCCCAACAGCGACAAGCGTTGATTTGCCAGATCCTGCAGGAAAATGGCAGAGTGGTGTGCGCGGAGCTGGCGGCGCGGCTTCAGGTGTCGGAGCATACCATCCGCCGCGATCTGCATGAACTCAGTCGCGAAGGGTTCTGTAAAAAGGTGTATGGCGGGGCGGTGCTGAGCCTGCCGGAAGCCGGGGACTACAGTGAACGGAAAGATAAAAATCGAGCAACAAAACTCAGGATCGCGCAACAGTGTGCCAGGCTGGTGAAGCCCGGCGGCACGATTTTCGTCGATACCGGGACCACCAATCTGGCGATGGCCGAGGCGCTACCCGCTGAGCTGGCGCTGACGGTGGTAACGAACTCCCCGGAGATCGCCGCGGTACTGGTGAAAAAACCGTTGTATGACGTGGTGATCCTCGGCGGCCAGGTGCAGCGGGCGAGCGGCGGCTGCGTCGGCGCCGCGGCGGTGGCTCAGGTGCAGGGCATGTTATTCGACCAGGGTTTTATCGGCGGCTGCGCCATGGCGCCAGAGTCGGGCCTGACCGGTTTTGACTACGCCGACTGCGAGTTCAAGAAAGCGGTGATTAAGCAGTGCAGCGAAATTATCGTCGGCCTGACCTCGGATAAAATTCCGGCAGTGGCACGGTTTGTGGTGGCCGCGAGCAGCGATATCGATGTGCTGGTGGTGGAAGAGAACATCAGTCGCGAATATCGCGTTGCCTTTCAGCAGCACGATATTCGCATCCATACCGTGTAACCCGTTAGCGGGTGAGGGAGGTGGCGATAAGCCGCAGGCCCAGCGCCCCCAGCACCGTCGCGGTGGCGATGTCGATCCGCCGCTTCAGCCGCAGGTAGACGCGCCGCGGTCGATCGGCAGACAGCACCAGCGCCACCAGCGAATACCAGCTGACGTCAATCAGAAAGCTCATCAGCGGCACGATGTAGTAAAACGCGGTGGGGATCTGCGCTGGCAGCAGAGCGGTAAAAATTGAGGCGAACACCAGCGCGGTTTTGGGATTGCTCAGCTGGGTATACAACCCATCACGGAAGGTCTTCAGCAGCGAATGGTTGCCAGCCATGCCGCTGGCGGAAAAGTCCATCGGCTGCGCCGACCCGCGGAAAATCTTATAACCCAGCCATAACAGGTAGAGCCCGCCCGCTACTTTCAGGCCAATGAACAGCTCCGGCACCGCGGTGAGCACCTTCTGCAGGCCCAGCATCGCCATAATGGAAAAAATGGCGGCGCCGGCGCCAGTACCGAGGGCGGTCACCAGACCGTGCACGCGCGAGCGAGCGACGGCATTGCGCGCGACAAAGATAAAGCTTGGGCCGGGACTGATCACGCCCATGATCAGCACCGCGGCAATGGCCATCAGGCTGGATAAGAACATAGCGACTCCTGTGATGTCCGCCGCCGGCAGGCGGTCGGTAACCTGTGAACGGTTGGGGTAGACAGAGTAGCAAACTGGTTCAGGAAATCACGTCAAAAAGGTGTGGATAAGGCAGGGCGGCGCGGGCGGTGGCGGCGCGCGTTTTCTGCGCAACTGTTTGAATAACGATTCCCATTCTTGTCATCAATGGTAAACTGAATAACTGTGATCTTTGTCATACCGTAATAACTACAGAGAAGAGACACTGCTATGCAACATATCATTGAGGGCTTCCTCAACTTCCAGAAAGAGATCTTCCCCCAGCGTAAAGAGCTCTTCCGTAGCCTGGCCTCCAGCCAGAATCCCAAAGCGCTTTTCATCTCCTGTTCAGACAGCCGTCTGGTGCCTGAACTGGTAACCCAGCAGGAGCCGGGACAGCTCTTTGTCATTCGTAACGCCGGGAATATCGTGCCGTCTTTCGGGCCGGAGCCAGGTGGCGTTTCTGCTACCATCGAATATGCCGTCGTTGCGCTGGGCGTGACGGATATCGTGATCTGCGGCCACTCCAACTGCGGCGCGATGAAAGCGATCGCCACCTGCCAGTGCCTTGAGCCGATGCCGGCGGTGTCCCACTGGCTGCGCTATGCTGATGCCGCGAAAGCAGTGGTGGAAAAGAAAACCTGGGCCAGCGAAACCGATAAGGTCAACGGCATGGTGCAGGAAAACGTCATCGCTCAGTTGAACAACATCAAAACCCATCCGTCGGTGGCGGTCGGTCTGCGCGACCATACCCTGCGCCTGCACGGCTGGTTCTACGACATTGAAAGCGGCGACATTCAGGCGCTGGATAAAAACACGAAATCCTTTGTTTCGCTGTCGGAAAATCCGGACGTCTTCTTCGAATAAAGCCGTTCTCAGGGCACGGAGGCCCTGTTCATCCCCTCACCACTCCACGCAAATTTTGCCAAAATGGGCGCCGCTTTGCAGATAGCGAAAGGCATCCGGTAAGGCTGTAAAATCAAACACTTTATCGATAACCGGCCGCGACGCCTGCAGGTTCAGGGCGTTGACGTAGTCCTGTTGTTGCCGTCTATTACCTACCACCAGCCCCTGCAGTCGGGCCTGTTTACTCATCAGCAGATGGGTGGGGACATGGCCCTCGAAGCCGGTCAGGACGCCGATCAGGGCGATGTGTCCGCCAACACTGACCGCCTCGAACGACTGCCCCAGGGTGCCCGGACCGCCCAGCTCCAGAATGAGATCGGCCCCGCGATGGCCGGTGATATCCTGCACCGCGGCGCCCCATGCCGGGGTGGTGCGGTAATTGATGAGATGATCGGCCCCCAGGGCGCGAGCGCGGGCGAGTTTTTCATCTGACGACGAGGTGACGATCACCTGCGCGCCCATACTTTTCGCCAGCTGCAGGGCGGTTATCGACACGCCGCCGGTACCAAGCGTCAGCACCGTATCGCCTGCTTTTAACCGTCCTTCGACGACCAGCGCGCGCCAGGCGGTAAGACCGGAGGTGGTGATGGTTGCCGCCTCCCTGAAACTCCACCCCTCAGGCGCATGGGTAAAATGGCTGGCCGGCCTGACGACATACTGGCAGGCGAACCCCTCCGCGCCATCGCCCGGGGTCTGACTGAAGTCGCTCACCAGCGGACCGGGGTGGCCATCCAGCCACTGCGGGAAAAAGCCAGCGACCACCCGGTCACCCGGCTGAAATTCGTTCACTCCGGCGCCAACCGCTTCCACCACGCCGGCGCCATCCGCCATCAGGATCCGCCGATCGGCGGTGGGAATTACCCCCGTTGCGACCAGCAAATCATGGTAGTTCAGCGAGGTGGCGTGCAGCTCCACCCGGATCTCTCCTGCAGCGGGCGCCCCGGGGTCAGCAAGATCGACAAGCTGCAGGTTCTCAAGCGAACCGGGTTTTTTGACTGTCCAGGCTTTCATCATCAGGCTCTCTTTTCTGGAGGATACAGTCAGTATTGGTCGGGAATGGAGCGAGCGCCACAGCATGCCTGTCGGCAAAACGCTGAAAAGGGAAAGGCGGAAAAAAATACAGCGCCGTTAAAAACGGCGCTGTATTTATCGCTAACGGCTAAAAGGCTTATTTGCTCAGTTCAGCCGTCATGTGGACGCGATTATTAAACTGGGCGCTGGTGATTTTATAGGATGCACCCTGTTCCGCGGCCTGGGCGGCGATTTTTGCTTCAGCCCGGTCCAGGGTCGAGGCGGTAGCGCTGACGCTCTGGGCGAAGCTGACAGAAGAGAACAGAGACAGTGCCGCAACTGCAACGAAAGTTTTGATGGATTTCATGGTCGTATTCCTTAATCTGGTGTCTGATAAAGGGCTTTTCGCCCTGATGTGGTAAAGAATACGCTTGAATGTTGCAGGCTAAAATCAAAACAATTTGCGAATCTTGTTCAAATAATATGAATGTTTTTCCGCCGTGTGCAACGCGGCCTGCCGCTGTCGGGCAGGCTTTGCCCATGGCGTATAACTGGCAAGGTCGGGTGAGAGCGGGTTAAACGTTGGCCCGGAGATCATAAAATGATGAAAATGAGCATGGCTGACCAGGTGAAAATTAACCTTAATCCGTTCCAGTCCGTTATAGACTCGCTTGCGATTGATCCCCAACGTGGCCGCCAGTTGATTCACCGACTGTCCCTTCATGGTGGCGGCGATTATCCGCCTTTCCAGAAGGTTGAGGGGCGCTCGTTGACGGGAAGAGGTACTCTGACGCTGATGACGCGGCACCAGAGGCCAGCGACGATCGGCCAGCCTGCGCAAAAGGCGGCCAACCTCCGGAACGCTTTCCCGCTGGCTAACCCACAGGAGGGTATCCGCGAAAAAGGCGCGTCCGCGCCTCACGTTGCCGGCCGAGGTAAAGCCGACCACCAGACTCTGATAACGCAGGGCTAATTCAGCGGCGGCCTGATAATCGTGAAAGTTTTCCAGCGATAAAATAATCACATCCAGCCCAGCCGGATCGGGAAAATGGCTGAGTGGCAGCGAATGAATAATGTTCAGCCCGGGCAGGGTCTCCTGAATATCTCTGAAACATTGGGCGAGGCCGATATTAAAAAAAAGATTATTGCTGTGAATTAAAATATTCAACGGATAAACCCTGTTACAAGCGATGTAAACGGCGCGGAGAGGGGATTAGCTGCGTACCAGAAGTTTATTCATATCAGCAGGCGAGGCATTAATATAATTCATCATGCCCGGTGGTTTGAATGAGTAAATTTCGGCTACGACAGCATTGTTAATATAATACCCGGCGCACTTGACCCGAATAATTAATGCGCTTTCAACGCCTGCCTGGCTAAGACGGGATTTTAACGTCTGAATAACCTGCCATAATCGCTGCGCAGACGGGCGAAGGTTATTTTTTTCCCAGACGTTAATCATCAACTCTTCATCGCTGACCACCCGTTCTCTGCCATGCGCCAACAGATATTCCAGTAAACAGGCCATGGTACTGCGTAGCTGAACTTGCGTTCGCGTCCCTCGCAGCGCGATAATTTCCCGATGATGCAGGCAGTAGAAAATATTATCTGCTAACTTATAGCCAAGCAGTTTATAGCCCTTAGTCATCCACCACTCCCTGACAAATCCAGTTATTGCCGGTGCAGAGTACCTGCCTGCTGCTGACTGACCAAGTGAATTTTATTTGTTAGAATAATCAAAACAAATAACCATGTTTGTATACATAAGTAGAATAAAAATCTGATAAATGATTATTGCTCTGCAGGATTGTATGGTATAGGAAAAGTCTTAAACAAACGTCAGCCGCTGGTAAGCGGTTGAATATATAGGTGTCAGGAAAAACTAAATGCACTTATATTGATCTAGATCAATTTTGCTCATTTCAGGAGGCTTTAACCATTTACATAGTAAAACAAAGATTGAAATAACTTCCGTTACGCGATGATAAGCTGATTCTGAACTTATGGAACTACCCAGGGAATTGTTCATTACTTTTCAGGAGCGTTTTATGGTCATTGCAACTCGTAAGCCTCTGTGTAACAAACGCTGGTCGGCCAGCCCGGCCTCCCAGGATCTTCAGTTGACTCAGCTACGCCACCCGTGGGTCGCCACCAAAGCCAGCTGCAAAAGCAAAAAAGCCTGGAAAAGCCGCAGTTAGCGGCCTGCCCAACCCCCTGACATAAAGCCCTGCTTGTTCCTGCGGACAAGCAGGGCTTACCTCTGCGACCTTTACACCGACTGCAACAGATAACCAGAAGGCGTCTCCACCACCCTGGCAAAGCCGGGCAGACCAAGATGCATGCCGGCGATCAGCCATTGTTCGCTGGCGGCCTGGCGCAGCAGACATTCCCGGGTTTGTCGGGCCTGTTCAGGATCGACGTCGAAGGCGACCGACACCGACGGCCGGGTGGTCTGAATGGTCGGGAAATGGACAATATCCCCCCAGATGAGCAGCGAGGTATCGCCCGCCTCGAGACGATACCCGGTATGGCCGGGCGTATGGCCGGGCAGAGGGCACGGGTGGATCCCGGCGACCGTCTCCTCACCATCAACTTCGCGAATTTGCGCCGCGCAGATTGCCAGTACGCGGTGGACGAGCAGCACGTTGCGCCGGCCGCGATCGCTGGCGTTGTCCAGTGTGGATGCCGCCAGCCAGTAAGCGCGTTCCCGCGAAGGCAGGAACACCGTGGCGTTGGGATACGCCGGGGCGCCGGTTGCCGTCAGCAACCCGCCGATGTGATCCGGGTGCGCGTGGGTGAGGAGGATGGTGTCAATCTCCTCAGGGCGTACGCCGAGCAGCGCCAGATTGGCGATAAGCGCACCGCCGACGCCATTGACTCCCCCGGTGCCGGTATCCACCAGTACGGTGTGCCCGCGTCCGCGGATAAGATAGGCGCCGATCGCAATGGCCTCCGGTGAGGCTAACCCGGCGTTCCGCTGCAGGCGCTCCGCCTCCTCAGGCGTGATACCCGAGAGTAAGGACAGTGGCGCCGACATCTGACCATCACTGACGGCGGTCACCGTCAGATCGCCTGCGGTCAACGTATAAAAGGGAGCTGGTGTCATGGCGACCTCACGCGCGTTGCGCCGGGTTACGTAACCGGGCGGTGATGGGTTGATAGATAAAGACGGCGGCAGCCGTGGCCAGGTGATGCAGGTCGTCACGCGGGACGATGGCGGCATACCGGGTTTGTTGCGTCGCCAGGCCGCCAGGCAGCAGGACGATTGCCGGGGAGATGGGTAGCGTCTGAGGCGTATCGCTCAGCAGGAGCACCTCATCAGACCGGACCTCCCGCACGCCGCTATCTGCAACATAGAGGTGGCGGTGCCAGTCGGTGATCGCCGATTGCCAGCGGGCAAAATGGCCGCCACCGTTGCGGCGGTAGGCGTCGCTGTCGATGACGGTAGCATCGTGGATATCGTGCAGCGCCAGGTAGCGGGGGCACTCCTCGCTGAGGGCGCGGAAGCGCTGAGAGGCGTAAAAACCGGGCACAGAGACCAGCGCCGGCAGTTTTTCCTGATTGTAAAAGGTATTCCACGCTGTTTCGCTTTGGGGATCGGTGTAGGCGCATTCGACGACATAGAGCATAGTGACCTCGCTGGACAGATGATTGAGCGCGCAAAGCGCTTTAGTGAATTTTCATCATCCTATCGGCTAAAAATGGCGCTGAAAAACGATGTTAATTCAATAGTCAGTGATATTCTGTCACTGACTTTCGGTGAGCCTGCACAAGGAGCATTGGCTATGCGTCGTAAAATCCCCAGCAGCGCTGCGCTACTGGCTTTTGAGGCCGCTGCCCGTCACGGCAACTTTGCCCGCGCGGCGGCGGAACTCGCGTTAACGGAAGGGGCCATCAGCCGGCAGATTGCCCGTCTGGAAGCGCTCCTCGACAGTAAACTCTTCGACAGGACGGGGAGCCGGGTGCGGCTCAATCCGGCTGGCGCCCGCTATGCCCGCCAGGTACGCGAGATCCTTGCCCGTCTGGAGCGGGATACCCACGATGTCAGCGGGATGCCCTCCGATGGACATAGTCTGGAGATCGCCGTGCTCCCCACCTTTGCCAGCCGCTGGTTAATCCCCCGGCTTGGACGCTTTGCAGCGCAGCATCCGCATATCGTGGTCAATATTGCCGCCCGCAGCGATCCCTTCATCCTCCCGGGCAGCGGTTTTGATGCCGCCATCCATTTTGATCACCCGGCGTGGACTGGCATGGATGTGACGTTTTTGTTCGAGGAGTATCTGCTGCCGGTCTGTCATGCGGCGTTGCTGACGAATGACGGTCTCCCCGGGCAACTGAACCGATTGCCGCGCATTCACCGGCGGCAGAACCCTGACGCCTGGCTGCTCTATGCCCGGGAATGCGGGTTGGCGCTGGATAATCCGGCGCAGGGGCCGCGCTACGATCTGCATGAGATGGCCATCGCCGCGGTACTGAGCCAGCAGGGCGTGGCGCTGGTGCCGAAGATGTATGTGGAAAGCGAGCTGCGCGCCGGGACGCTGGTTGCCCCGTGGCCGGGCTCCCCGACGCTGGCTAAGCGCTTCTGCCTGATCAAACCCGGTGGCGGGGAGGGGGAGCTGGCGCTGCAAGTGTTTGAGCGCTGGCTGCAGACGGAGATTGCAGCCGGTTAAGTCAGGGCTGGCCCGGGGGGAGGCTGCGTCGCCCGCTGGCGGGCATATTTCCCCGGCGATATCCCGGTATAACGGGTAAAAGCTACGCTGAACGCGCTAGCCGAGCCATAGCCGATGCGCTCGGCGATATCCGCAATGCTGATGCCCGTCTGGCTCAGCCACTGCATGGCCAGGGTCATTCGCCAGCCTAACAGATAGCCCATCGGGGTCATCCCGGTCAGGTCGGTAAAGCGTTCAAATAACGTCGAGCGAGACAGCGCACAGTCGGCGGCCAGGGCGTTGACCGTCCAGCGTCTGGCGGGGGCCTGATGCAGCAGGCGGATTGCCTGGGCGACCCGCGGGTCGCTCAGCCCGCGCATCAGACCGGGGGTCGCGAGCGTGCCGGAGGAACGGATGGCCTCGATAAAAAGTAGCTCAACCATCCGCGCCAGAACGAAAGATTTGCCCGCGCGATCCGCCTGCGCTTCCTCTTTCAGCAGCCCGACAAAGGTGGCCAGCCGCGGTTGATTGCGGACCACCACAAAGGCTGGCAACAGCGAGGCCAGCAGGCTGGCGTTCGTTGAACCGGAAGCGCAGTGGCCAATCAGCGCCTGCATCTGCGCAGGCTTGTCGAGGGCTCCCAGCCGAAAGTGTCCCTCCGCCAGTTGCACCGGGATGGTCTCCAGCGCCGGTGAAGGGGGCGGGGTCAGGCTGGTTAGCGCGAAGCGGTACGCCGCCGGGATCAGAATAAAATCCCCGGCGCGCAGGATCTGCGGCTCATGCTGGTCTATTTCCAGCCGACAGCCGCCTTCCAGCACGACGCCATAAAATGACAACCCCTGGTCCGAGCGTATCACTCGCCAGTCTCCCGCCACCTCAACGGTTTTGGTCAGCACCGCTCTGAGATTTAGCATGGCAATAACCTCCGCCAACGGATCGCTCATTTCCGGACTCCTGCTAAAGAATGATGGATTATTGACCCTATATCGTCCGACACGGCCTGTCTATGATCAAAAGGAAGAAGCCATTCGGAGACAGAGATATGCAAACGATAATGATCACCGGCTGTTCATCGGGTTTTGGCCTGGAGACGGCGCGTTATTTTCTCGAGCAAGGCTGGAAGGTTATTGCCACGATGCGCGCTCCGCAGGAAGGTGTGTTGCCCGCCAGCGACCGTCTGCGGCTGGTGCGTCTTGACGTCACTTCGGCGCAGAGTATCGCCGAGGCCATTGCCGAAGCCGGAGAGATTGATGTGCTGGTTAACAACGCCGGGGTGGGGATGCTTAATGCCCTGGAGGGCGCGTCGCGCGAGGCGATAGCAGACCTGTTTGCCACCAATACCCTGGGAACGATTGCCATGACCCAGGCGGTGATCCCCCGGTTCAGAGCGCGCCGAAGCGGGACCATCGTTAACATTACCTCGGCGGTCACCCTGCAACCGATGCCCCTGCTGGCGGTATACACCGCGAGTAAGGCGGCGGTGAATGCCTTCACGGAGTCGCTGGCGCTGGAGCTCCGTGCTTTTAATATTCGCGTCGGGTTGATCCTGCCGGGACGCGCCCCGCAGACCCGCTTCGGGGAAAACGCTCGTCGAACGATGGGCCAGCTCCCGGAGAGCTATGCGGCGCTCGGCCAGCAGATCCTCGACAGCATGCAGGATAACGCCAGCGTGACGCAGGCTGTCGATGTGGCTCAGGCCGTCTGGCGGATGGTGAACGATCCTCAGGCCCCTTCGCGGCTGCCGGCAGGGGAAGATGCCCTGGCGATGGCGCAGGCCAGTCTTCGCCGTGTCTGAAGACAATATGCGGGTTTTGTCTGTCAGACGGTAGGTGCGCAAGCTGCCGCTGCGCTTTATGGCCAGGGGAATATTATCCCTGTCAGTATCGACTGGATAATATTAGCGGGTTATACGAAATAACGGTCAGGCGGCGCTTACTGATGTAAATCAGGATACCAATGTCTTTCATGGTGCGTTTTCGCCGCTTATTCTGGATATGTGCGAACCGCCCGCCATATTACGACATCATCAATGGCTCAGGTCTTTTATATGTAATTTCTCAATGTAATTCGGGCGTTAATCTTAAAAAGTTAGTCTGGCCCAGTCGGGGCTGGACTTTCTTTATTCTACTGTGGCATGGTTTCATCCCTGCTGTACCGCGCTCACTTTTTTACGCCAGGGAATAGTTTCCATTATGGAATATTTCTTTGGTGGATTATGAATATAAAACGAACATTACTCATCATACTTTCCCGTGTTATCAGGGGAGCAGGTATGGGATTAGGTACTTCAGGTATCGCGCTGGCTGGCTGGTTCTTTTTTTCTCAGTAAATGAATATAAATTTCTCTGGGGTTTACTTTCAGTTGTGGAATTCCTGGTGGGGTATCTGATATATCGATTTTCATATGCATATATTTATGATGAATGGAATGATTATCATTAAAAATTAAACGGCGTGGTCTGTTGATCGATTTTTGATGCTCATGACTGTGGAGTAAAAATATGAGTGTGATGGGTGCCCTTTCAAATACTTGAAGTGTCGTTTTGCCAGCGTTAATTTTGTCTGAATCTGAGGGACGAGACCCAGTGCAATTTGTGAACGGGCTTCATGACGTAAAATTCGGGCCACACTGAGTGAAATTTCAGGTTAGAGGCCGAAACTCATGCGGCATTGTTTTCCGTTATGATAGTAGTGAAAGTGCCATTTTTGCTTCCTGATTTGCTGACAAACAGGGAGAGGCCTTCCATGTCGGTCAGAGAGTAGTTTTGAGGATGAATCGCAGCGTTACGAATGGCCGTGTCGGTAATGGCATAGTCGTCACCTTAGTTTTGTCTGCAGTATTCTGTAACGTCAACGCCTGAATTTTTGAAGCCTGAAATGTTTTCCGCCGGGAAAAAATGCCTTGCTGCAATGATACTTTTCCCGTCGTTCGTGGACTAAAGCGCCATTTCGATGTGCTCAAAAATGTACTTAAAAGGGTTGGCTTCCCCTGCACGAGTGTGGAATATGCAAGGAAAAATCTTTGCCAATACACAACATTTTAAGTCAGCAATACCATCGGGGGGCAGGTGATAAAACACAGAAATTACAGAAGGATAACTGATTGGTGCGTCTGAATGGACTCGAACCATCGACCCCCACCATGTCAAGGTGGTGCTCTAACCAACTGAGCTACAGACGCATTATGGTGCGTTTAATTGGACTCGAACCAACGACCCCCACCATGTCAAGGTGGTGCTCTAACCAACTGAGCTATAAACGCATTATGGTGCGTTCGATTGGACTCGAACCAACGACCCCCACCATGTCAAGGTGGTGCTCTAACCAACTGAGCTACGAACGCAATGTTGTGGTGACAACGGGGACGCATATTAGCGGCAGGGAGAGGATGTGGCAAGAGGTAAACGTCACTTTTCTTGCACATTGCATGCGATTGCGGAACTTTTACCCATTCCGGATATATTTTACTGAACCACAAGGATATTTCTTCGCCAGCGAGCGTCATGACTCGCTTTTTTCTGCCCGTCTAACTCTGCGCGGTACGGTTGCCGTTGTGTTAAATTATCGGCCACCAGAAGAGAAGGAGTCATAACGAAGATGAAATCGATTGGTATTTTTTGCGGTTCTTCAGCTGGCGAACATCCGCTGTATCTCGACACCGCCCGTCTGGTCGGACGTACGCTGGCGCAGCAGGGGCTGGCGCTTGTCTATGGCGGCGGTAAAGTCGGTCTGATGGGGGCGGTCGCCGATGCGGCGCTGGAGGCCGGTGGCGTGGTGATCGGCGTGATGCCGCGCGGCCTGGTGGAACGGGAAATTGCCCACCGCGGCTTGACGGAGCTGCATGTGGTCGAGGATATGCACGAGCGGAAAACCAAAATGGCGGCGCTGGCGGATGGCTTTATTGCCCTGCCGGGCGGGGCGGGGACGCTCGAAGAGATTTTCGAACAATGGACCTGGGCGCAACTGGGGATCCATGAGAAACCGTGCGCGTTCCTGAATATCAAGGGTTATTACGATCCGCTTCAGGCGATGGTCGACAACATGGTACGGGAAGGATTTATGCACCCGCGCTACGCGGAGATGCTGCCGTTTGCTACCTCGGCAGACGAGATTATCGCCGGTTTTCGCGACTATACGCCGCCGGCCCGTAAATGGGTTCAGCAGCCCGCTATTTAAACATCAAGCGCAGGGTAAACAGCGCGCAGACGATGAGCAGTAACAGCAGCAATTCGAAGCGATAGCGTTGCAGCATGATGTCCTCCTGAAAAAAAACCGGCGCTGTTCAGCGCCGGTTTATCACCTTAACGCCCTGACCATTATGCCGCCGGTTTAACCGCCGGTTTAGCTGCGTGGTGTGCCGCTTTATGATGTTTCTTTGCAGCCTGCGCTTTCTGCGCGACTGCCGGTTTCGCAGCAGCTTTGTGGTGTTTCTTCGCAGCCTGCGCTTTCTGCGCGACTGCCGGTTTCGCAGCGGCTTTATGGTGTTTCTTCGCCGCCTGGGCTTTCTGCGCGACTGCCGGTTTCGCAGCGGCTTTATGGTGTTTCTTCGCCGCCTGGGCTTTTTGCTCAGCAGCCGGTTTTGCAGCGGCTTTGTGGTGTTTCTTCGCCGCCTGGGCTTTCTGCTCGGCTGCCGGTTTCGCGGCCGCTTTGTGATGTTTCTTATGGTGAACGGTGGTATGGCTGGCAGCTGCGGCCGGGGTGGCGCTTGCGGCATCGGCAGCGAAAGCAACTGATGACAGACCCATAGCAGCGGCAACAACCAGAGCTAATACTTTTTTCATTCTGAAATCCTCGAATTGGTTTCTTGAGTAACCCCACTGCGGGGCTGTTGACCACACTATATGCGTCTCGGGGAGTGCCATCAGTGAGTCTTTGGTGTCGGGGAGTAACGGAATGTACAACGTGGTCGCAATGCCGGAGAACGAAAAAGCCCGCCGGAGGGGCGGGCTTTGCAGGGACTAGCGCGCGGCGCGCTGTAAGATGATGCTGGAGGGCTGGCGCTGTAGAAAACGCATCCGCAGCATCATCATGATGGCGGCGGAGGTCAGGCCGATGATAAATCCACACCAGAAACCGGCGGGCCCCATGCGTGGCACAACCATATCGGTCAACGCCAGCAGATAGCCGCTCGGCAAACCCAGCACCCAGTACGCGGTAAAGGTAATAAAAAAGATAGACCGGGTATCTTTATAGCCGCGCAGAATGCCGCTGCCGATCACCTGGATGGAGTCGGAGATCTGATAGATAGCCGCCAGCAGCATCAGGTGTGAGGCCAGCAGCACCACCTCGGGATTATCGTTATACAGCAGGGCAATCTGTTCACGCATCAGCACGGTAAAGATAGCGGTAAATACCGCCAGACAGACGCCCACGCCCACGCCGGTGCGGGCCGAAACCTGGGCATCGATCGTTGAACCTTGTCCGAGACGGAAGCCGACGCGAATGGTGACCGCCGCCGCCAGCGATAGCGGCAGAACGAACATCAATGAGCTGAAGTTAAGCGCGATCTGGTGACCGGCGACGTCAATGATCCCCAGCGGGGAGACCAGCAGCGCGACGACGGCAAACAGCGTGACTTCAAAGAACAGCGCCAGAGCAATGGGCAGCCCCAGCTGCACCAGCCGTAACAGGACGGCGACATCGGGGCGGCTGAAGCGCTCGGCGCAGCGGATATCCCGCATCGAACGCGCCCGACGCACCCACCACAGCATGCTGGCGAACATCACCCAGTAAACCGAAGCAGTCGCTACGCCACAGCCGACACCGCCCAGCTCGGGCATGCCGAAATGACCATAGATAAAGATATAGTTCACCGGAATGTTGACCAGTAAGCCGATAAAGCCCATGACCATCCCGGGTTTGGTTTTCGCCAGCCCTTCACACTGATTACGGGCAACCTGGAAGAACAGATAGCCCGGCGCGCCCCACAGCAGCGCGCGCAGATAGCCAACCGCCTTCTCAGCCAACAGCGGGTCGATATTATGCATGGAGCTGATGATATAGCCGGCGTTCCACAGCACGACCATAATCAGCACCGAGACAAAGCCGGCCAGCCAGAAGCCCTGACGCACCTGCTGTGCGATGCGATCCCGCCGTCCGGAGCCGTTAAGCTGCGCCACCACCGGGGTCAGCGCCAGCAGCAGCCCGTGTCCAAAGAGGATCGCCGGCAGCCAGATGGAGGTCCCGATGGCCACGGCGGCCATATCCGTGGCGCTGTAGCCACCCGCCATCACGGTATCGACAAAACCCATCGCTGTCTGCGCCACCTGCGCAAGGATGACGGGTATAGCCAGAGCTAATAACTGACGCGCTTCAACGAAATACTTCTGCACGTGAACACCTTTATTTTGTTGTTATTTTGAGACTAAAAAAGCCGCCGTAACTGGCAGCAAGGGGATAAAAATGAGGAATTTCCAGTCTATTGTAGCGAGGATTAGCCATTAAGCCAGTGAAAAAAGAGTCGAGGCACGAAGCGCGCTGGCAACCGCTTTGCCCTCCTGTTATTGTTCCCGATAGCGAAAACGGTAATGATACCGTCATGATTTTCAACAGGAGCCTAACATGTTTACTGGTATTGTTCAGGGAACCGCGAAAGTGGTCTCCATTGATGATAAACCTAATTTTCGCACCCATGTGGTGGAGCTACCGGCGCATATGCTGGAGGGGCTGGAAACCGGCGCCTCGGTAGCCAATAACGGCTGTTGCCTGACGGTGACCGAAATAAACGGCGCGCACATCAGCTTCGATCTGATGAAAGAGACGCTGCGGATTACCAACCTCGGCGATATTCAGATCGGGGATGAAGTGAACGTCGAGCGGGCGGCGAAATTCAGTGATGAAATCGGTGGGCATCTGATGTCCGGCCATATTATGACCACCGCGGAAATCGTGAAGATCCTCACTTCCGAAAATAACCGTCAGATCTGGTTTAAAGTGCAGGATCCGACGCTGATGAAATATATCCTTTATAAAGGTTTCATCGGTATTGATGGCATTAGCCTGACGGTGGGCGAGGTGACGGCAACCCGCTTCTGCGTGCATCTTATCCCGGAAACGCTGCAGCGGACCACGCTGGGCGCGAAAAAGCTGGGTGACCGCGTCAATATTGAGATTGACCCGCAAACTCAGGCGGTTGTCGATACGGTTGAACGCGTGCTGGCCGCGAAAGACGTTGCGTCTAAGGTGAATGAAGCCTGAAAAAAATCCCCCGCCGGTGAGCGGGGGAGATTTTGTTAGCGGGCGATGCGTAGCCCATGTTCAATGCCGCGCGAGAACACTACCTGCCAGAGCTGAATGTCACGGGCGCGGAAGGCGCCGGCGCAGGCGTTCAGATAATAGCTGAACATCCGTTTGAAACGTTCAGAATAGTTATCGGCAATTTCCGGCCAGCTGGCGAGAAAACGCTCATACCAGGCCATCAGGGTGGTGTCATAATCGGCGCCGAAGTTATGCCAGTCTTCCATCACAAAGTGCTTCTCGCTGGCATCGGCGATCTGCCGAACCGACGGCAGACAGCCGTTGGGGAAGATATATTTATCGATCCACGGGTCGACGTTATGGTCGGTGACTTTGGAACCGATGGTGTGCAGTAAGAAACGGCCGTTGGGTTTCAAATTACGATCCGCGACCTCAAAGTAGGTGGCGTAATTTTTCGGTCCCACGTGCTCGAACATACCGACGGAGACGATACGGTCAAAGCTGTCGTGCAGATCGCGATAGTCCTGGAGCCGAATCTCCACGTCAAGATCAGCGCAGCGCGCCTGGGCCATCTTTTGCTGCTCGGCGGAGATGGTCACGCCGACAACGCTGACCTGGTAATTTCGCGCCATATACTCGGCGAGCCCGCCCCATCCACAGCCGATGTCCAGTACCCGCATCCCCGGCTCAAGCTCCAGCTTACGACAGATGAGGTCCAGTTTAGCCTGCTGCGCCGCTTCGAGGGTTTGCGCCTCTTTCCAGTATCCGCAGGAATACTGCATGTAGGGGTCAAGCATTCGGCTGAAGAGATCGTTGCCGAGATCGTAATGCTCTTTGCCAACAATCCAGGCGCGTTTTTTACTTTGCAGATTGAACAGGCGAGCGCCTGCGATGCGGAGTGTATCTTTGAAATGGTGAGGGAGCTGTTTTTCCAGTCCGGCGCGAAGCACTTTGTGGAAGAATATATCCAGACGCTCGCAGTCCCACCAGCCGTCCATATAGCTTTCGCCTAACCCCAGCGACCCCTCCTGCAGGACACGTTTAAAGAAAAGAGGGTTTTTAATTCGCAGGTCTGACGGCGCGGAGCCATTGATTTCTATTCCCGCACGGCCCAATAATTCAGCTGCAATCCGGTACCAGTCATCATTTGGTACACTTACTTCTTCTATACACGATGAACTCATAGCTTCTCCATCACGCCCAAGTGATCAGAACCTTAAAACAGCGTAGACGCTTTTTTGGCTTTGTGAGAAATCTCACGGATAATCCGTGAAGTCGCTATCCGACGTAGAACAGAGGAAGGGAGATAACCCTTGCCGAAAGGCCTTCCATGGTGAAACGGAGGCATCCTGCATCCGTTAATATTTAACTATTTTCTATTTATGTGAACCCGGATCCAGTATAGGACGCTAAGTACTGGCTTTCAATAAAATTTTCTTAGCATGCTAACGACTGGTCCGGGCAACGGCGATGGGCGTTACGCGTGGGAAGAGTGGGGGGTCAGCTCCGGCGTTTGCTGCAGGCGATAGCCGATTCCGGCTAAGCCAATCGAGACCAGCATCACGCTGGTGGTGGTCAGCAGCGGCGTGGCGATCAGCGCCGATACCAGCAAACTGGTCAGGAAGCACAATCCCAGCTGCAGCGTATTCTGCAGCGCCGCCGCGCGGCCCGTTGCCTGCGGGAAGGGTTTCAGCGCCTGGGCGACCACAATGGGATAGATCCCGCCGTTGACCACCGCCATCATGCAGAACGGGATCATTAACGCCACCAGCGAGGCATGCGTTTGCAGGCCGACCAGCCAGGTGGCGGCAACGCTGACGGCGAAGACCACCAGCAGCCACGGCAGCATCTGTTGTCCTGACCATTTTTGTAGCAGTGCGCGACAACCATAGCCGCCCACCAGAAAGGCGATGGTCTGTGGGATATAGCTCAGGCCGATAGCGGTTGGGCCATAGCCCATTTCGTGCAGGATAAAAGGTGAACCGGTAAGCCAGGCGAAGAAGCTGGCGGAGCAGGCGGCGTAGATTAGGACGTTGCCGCTGTATTCCCGGGAGCGCAGCAGCGCGAGAAAGGTGATCTTCTGCTGTGTCACTGCTACCGACTTTGCGGCTGCCTTCAGGCGCAGGGCAGGCAGCATCAGCAGCAGAGTAATGGCAAACAGGGTGGCGAAGATGGCTTGCCACTCGAAGTGCACCAGTAGCCAGCTACCCAGCAGCGGGGCCAGCGCTGGCGACAGTCCTACCAGCGGCATAATGGTGGCGAAGATGCGGTTCGTGCGCTGGGCAGGATAGTAATCGGTGACCATCGCCTGCCAGGTAACGGCCGCGGCACAGACGCCAATCGCCTGCAAAAAGCGCAGCGCCAGCATCAGGGTAGCGTTGTGCACCCACAGCATCCCCAGACAGCCGGCCGCGAAAATTGCCAGGCCGCTCAACAGCACCGGTTTGCGCCCATAGCGGTCCGACAGCGGCCCCCAGAACAGCTGCCCCAGCGCGAAGCCGGCGAGGAACAGGCTCAGGCTGGCGCTGATGGAGGCAGCGGAGGTATTGAGATCCTGCTGCATGGCGGCAAACGCCGGCAGGTACATATCGGTGGCCAGAAAGCCCAGCACGCTCAGGCCGGCCAGCCAGACTAAAAATCCTTTCCCAGGTTGTGACATAACGTTCTCATTTTTGGAGTACAGGTACGATGCCGCAGAGTGTAGGGAGTGCATTGTGGCTTGTGAAACGCTAATATTTGTCACATGCATTCAAAAATTTTGCAGGCAGAAAATGTGGTCTGAATACTCTCTGGAAGTGGTTGATGCCGTAGCCCGCAACGGCAGCTTCAGCGCGGCCGCGCAGGAGCTGCACCGGGTGCCCTCCGCCATCAGCTATACCGTGCGTCAGCTTGAAGAGTGGCTGGCCGTTCCCTTGTTTGAGCGCCGCCATCGTGATGTGGAGCTGACGCCCGCAGGGGTCTGGTTCTTACAGGAAGGGCGCTCTGTTATCAAAAAAATGCAGATCACCCGCCAGCAGTGCCAGCAAATCGCCAACGGCTGGCGCGGGCAGCTGTCGATCGCGGTGGATGATATTGTGAAACCGGCGCGGATGCGCCAGATGATCGTCGATTTCTATCGCCATTTTCCCGACGTCGAGCTCATCGTTTTCCAGGAAGTGTTCAACGGCGTATGGGATGCGCTGGCCGACGGCCGTGTAGAACTGGCGATTGGCGCAACGCGATCTATTCCGGTCGGGGGCCGCTATGCGTTTCGCGATATGGGGATGCTGAGCTGGGACTGCGTGGTGGCGAGCGATCACCCGCTGGCGAAGATGGAGGGACCCCTGAGCGATGATGTCCTGCGTAACTGGCCGTCGCTGGTGCGGGAGGATACGTCACGTTCACTGCCCAAACGAACAACCTGGCTGCTGGATAACCAGAAGAGGGTGGTGGTCCCCGACTGGGAATCGTCGGCCACCTGTCTGTCGGCGGGCCTCTGCGTCGGCATGGTGCCGAGCCATTTCGCCCGACCATGGGTAGATCGCGGCGAGTGGACCGCGCTGGCGCTGGAGAATCCGTTCCCGGATGCCGCCTGCTGTCTGACCTGGCAGCAGAGTGATGCCTCACCGGCGCTGAACTGGATGCTCGACTATCTGGGGGACAGCGACACGCTGAATCGGGAATGGCTGCGGGCGCCGGAGTGATCCGCGCCCGCCAGATGCCTTACCGACGATAATCGACAAACGGGCCATCCGCCACGGAGCGGCGTTCGACCAGACGAGGATGCACTTCGATAGACTGCGACTCTTCACGCTTATTAACGATACGATCCAACAGCATGTTAAATGCGGCTTCGCCCAGGGAATCTTTCGGCTGATGAATAGTGGTTAACGCCGGGCTGAAATAGCGGGCGTTACGCACATTATCATAACCGATCAGCGAAATGTCCTGCGGCACCCGCAGCCCCATTTCATCCGCCGCGCAGATAGCGCCCATCGCCATGATATCGCCGCCGCAGAACACCGCCGTCGGACGGTGCTGCTGGCTTAAGATCTGCTGCATAGCGCGGTAGCCGGACTCCGGCTCGAAGTCGCCCTGCACAATCCAGTTTTCCGGCACGCTGATATGCGCCTCTTTCATCGCCTGCATAAAGCCGGCCAGGCGGCCTGCGCCGGTGTTGCGCTCCAGCGGACCCGGGATCACGCCGATTTCACGATGGCCACGTTCAATCAGGTAGCGTCCGGCGATATAGCCGCCCTGGAAGGCGTTATCGATCACCGCATCGGTGAAGTCGGCTTTTGCTTCGCCCCAGTCCATCACCACCATCGGGATATGGCGATACTCTTCCAGCATGCTCAATACCGAATCCGGATATTCGGAACACATCACCAGCAGACCGTCGACACGCTTCTGCGCCATCATCGACAAATAGGCGCGCTGTTTTTCCGGATCGTTCCATGCGTTGCCGAGGATCAGGGTGTAGCCCTTCTGGAAGCAGCTCTTTTCAACAGACTCAATAATTTCAGCAAAATAGGCGGCTTCGCTACTGGTCGCCAGCAGACCAATCGATTTTGTATGATTGACTTTCAGGCTGCGGGCCACGGCGCTCGGCGAGTAGTGCAGCTCTTTGATCGCCGCCCACACCGCATTGCGCGTCTCTTCGGCAACGAAACGGGTTTTGTTAATTACATGTGATACAGTTGTAGTGGAAACGTTTGCGCGCTTCGCTACATCTTTAATAGTTGCCATTACATCTCACTCCATGCCTTGACCTGATCGCCTGATCATCGATACGTAAACGTTTGCCTACACACACCCTGAATACAATTTTCAACATTGCATCACGTCGGGAAAACGACACAGAACGACAGGAAGGGGTCAATGGCCGATACGCTTTTAAATTAGCGTGGGATTTTGTCCGATCTTGGGGCAAAGTGGAAGAGCAAAAATGTGCATCGCCCTAAATCCCGGAAGATTTTTGCGATTTTTTGTGCAAAAATGAGCAAGCTCACTTTTGGTGTGGGGATAACAAGAGGGAAAAATGATGGATACCAATTTAAAGTTTTCGCTGATCACCACGGTTATTGCCCTCGGCGTGATCGTCGCTTTCAGCCTGACCGCCATACTGCACTAATGTTCCAGTGAGGGAGGAGCGCGGCCTCCTCCCCGTATCCCGCCATTATTATCAATTCTGCAAAAATCTTTTGTCATTTCGTTCACTTTTGTTTTTTTGTGATTGATGTCATGCTTTTGACTTCTGATGTTACGCCGTCCTCTCTGACGGTCTGATGGAGTCATTGAATGAAAATCAACTTTCCTTTACTTGCGCTGGCGATCGGCGCCTTTGGCATCGGTACCACCGAGTTCTCCCCAATGGGATTGCTGCCGGTGATTGCGAAAGGTGTGGACGTCTCAATCCCAGTGGCGGGAATGCTGATCAGTGCGTATGCCATCGGCGTCATGGTCGGCGCGCCGTTGATGACCCTGCTGTTGTCCCATCGCGCGCGGCGCAATGCGCTGATTTTTCTGATGGGGATCTTCACCGTCGGCAACCTGTTGTCATCCATTGCGCCGGATTACACCACCTTGCTGCTGTCGCGCATTATTACCAGCCTCAACCACGGTGCTTTCTTTGGCCTGGGGTCAGTGGTCGCAGCCAGCGTCGTGCCAAAGCATAAGCAGGCCAGCGCGGTAGCCACGATGTTTATGGGGCTCACCATCGCCAACATCGGCGGTGTACCGGCGGCGACCTGGCTTGGCGAAACCATCGGCTGGCGGATGTCCTTCCTGGCCACAGCGGGGTTAGGCCTGCTGGCGATGGTCAGTCTGTGGTTCTCTCTGCCGAAGGGCAGCGCCGGTGAGCGCCCGGATGTCAAAAAAGAGCTTTCAGTCCTGCTACGCCCGCAGGTACTCTTCGCCTTGCTGACTACCGTGCTCGGTGCCGGGGCAATGTTTACGCTGTATACCTATATCTCGCCAGTGCTCAATACGCTGACCCACGCTTCATCGCTGTTTATTACCGCGATGCTGGTGCTGATTGGCGTTGGTTTTTCGCTGGGCAACTATCTGGGCGGCAAATTCGCCGACCGGTCGGTCTCTGGCACGCTGAAAGGCTTTCTGCTGCTGCTGATGGCGATCATGCTGGCGATCCCGCTGCTGGCGCAATCCCAGGCCGGAGCGGCCATCAGCATGATTGTATGGGGCGCAGCCACCTTTGCGGTGGTTCCGCCGCTGCAGATGCGGGTCATGCGCGTGGCGCATGAAGCGCCGGGGCTCTCTTCTTCGGTGAATATCGGCGCGTTCAACCTCGGCAACGCGCTGGGCGCCGCCGCCGGTGGGGCGGTGATCTCTGGCGGACTGGGCTATGCGTTTGTGCCGGTGATGGGGGCGATTATCGCCGGTCTGGCGCTGCTGCTGGTCTGGTTCAGCGGACGAGCGCAGCCGGAAGAGGCCTTTGCCCGCCAGTAACGCGAGTGTAGGGAAGGGCTAAAAAAAACCGCAGCCGGGGAGACCCTGCTGCGGTTTGTCGTTTATGCCGCCAGGTTGGCCGCAACAAACTTCCAGTTAACCAGCGCCCAGAAATGGTCCAGGTAGCTTGGACGGGCATTGCGGTAGTCGATGTAGTAGGCGTGTTCCCAGACGTCAACGGTCAGCAGCGGCTTCGCGTCGGTGGTCAGCGGGGTACCGGCGTTGCTGGTGGAGACGATAGCCAGGCTGCCGTCGGCATTTTTGACCAGCCAGGTCCAGCCCGCGCCGAAGTTTTTCGCTGCGGCATCGGTAAATTTGGCTTTAAAATCCGCAAAGCTGCCGAAGGATTTGGCAATCGCGGCCGCTAACTCGCCTTCCGGTTCGCCGCCGGCGTTCGGCGCCAGGCAGTTCCAGTAGAAGGTGTGGTTCCAGACCTGGGCTGCGTTGTTGAATACGCCGCCTTCAGAAGTGCGGACGATCTCTTCGAGAGATTTGCCTTCGAACGCAGTGCCTTTGATCAGGTTGTTGAGGTTAGTGACATACGCCTGGTGGTGTTTACCGTAGTGATATTCCAGGGTTTCTGCGGAAATGTGCGGCGCCAGGGCGTCTTTTGCATATGGTAATGCAGGTAATTCAAACGACATTGCTACTCTCCTTATAACTTTTTGTTTTTCTCACATTGACAAGATGAGGTTTTCATCAGAATCGTGTTCTGGCCACCCGGCGCTGTCGCGTCACGGGCTGTTATTGTATTGAGAATGTTAACATTTGCCGCAAGCAGTGAAAAGCCTTACAACGATAAAGGCTATTGCCGCAGGCGCAACTGATGAAGGCTTAACCGTTTTCTACAGGGCGAGGCGTCAAACCGCTCGCAGATGTTGCAAAAATGTATAAGGAGACGCCGTCTGCGCTTTTCCGACTCTCGCAGGGAAGGTTTAACGTCTTCTGCTTTTTCTCTGACGATCGCAGCCGCGCATCATGGTTGAGGGTGATATGTCTTTAAAATTAATGGTTTAATTAAAATATGCGCCCAGGCAATCGCCGCTATGCCAATAATTCATTGTCTATTTTACTATTTGTATGACAAATATGACCGCCGACATGAATTTCCCACAGGATGGCTACGATGGCAAAAACAGGTGAGGTGGTGAGCCCGAAGATGATCCCGGTTGTACAGGGGATCGTTGACTGGATCGAAGCCCATATTTTAGACACCCTGCCGGTCAGCACGATTGCGAAAAAGTCCGGTTATTCGCACTGGTATTTCCAGCGGCAGTTCGCCATGGTGACCGGCTGCACGCTGGCGAACTACGTCAGTCGGCGAAAAATGACCATTGCGACAATCTATTTAACGCAGACGCAAGCGTCGATACAGAGTATTTCTCAGTGCCTGGGATACGACGGACAGGCCGCTTTCTGCCGGACCTTTCACCGTCACTTTGGTATGTCGCCCACCCGCTATCGTCGGGAAGCGCCGGGCAAGGAGATGAATATGCAGTATCCTTTGACGGTAGAAGGGAAAGACGCGCAGGTGAGGCGGTCTGCCGCCGTAGCGGCAGACCAGGATCAGCGAATGGTTTTCGGCGTCATGACGCGACGAGCGCCAACATAATGGCGAACCCAGTAATCCTCGCTCAGGGAGGTGATTTGTATATCACGACCTGTGCGTGGTGATTGAATAAATTTCCCGTTGCCGACGTAGACGCCAACGTGGTCGGCAGTACCGCGTCCGCGGGTGCGGAAGAAGACCAAATCGCCGCTCTGCAGTTCATCACGATCCACCGGACGCGCATCGCGCAGGTGGTACATTTCATTAGCCGTACGCGGGATGTGAATTTTGACCAGGTCCTTATAGGCGTAATAAACCAGTCCGCTGCAGTCAAAACCGGTACGTGGCGAGGTGCCGCCCCAGCGATAGGGTTTACCCAACTGGCCCATCAATTTGTTCATGGCGGTACTTTGCGCTTTCTGCACCCGGACTTTATGGGCGTCAGCGATCGTTAAATTCGCATCGCTGGCCTCAGGTTTACAGCGTTTTTTATAGCCCTTACGCACCACGCATTTGCTTTTGACGCTGTTCAGCGCCAGGGTCGGCTCGGCGCTGGCGGCGACCGTTTTCGCGCACTGCTTTTTATAACCTTTACGCAGCACGCATTTTTTCGTCGCGCCGGCGGCCTGACGATGAAGTGCGGTTTGGCTTGCTGCGGTAGTGCGGGAAGGGAGTCGGGTGCTCGAGGACTTTTTACTGGTGGTTTTAGCGGTGGTTTTACTTTTTTGACTGGTAGCTTTTTTCTTGCGCTCTGAGCCACTTTTCGCGGGCAACGCCTTTGGCGAAGCGGAGGCGTGCGTATGCCCTGACGCCTGAGCCAGTGGCGTGAATGAGATAGATGTGAACAGTAATGCACAGAGCGATATCGCGATTTTGTTTAGCCGCGCCACTGAGCAATCCCCTGATTAATTACAGACATGTACAAATGCCTGACGATGAATGACAAACCGGAATGATTCTAAAGCATAAAAACCCGGAAAGTTAATATTCTTTTGTATCAAAAATGTCGATTGGTTAACGATTGCAAGAAAACGCGTCAGACATTGACCGTCTCGCACAGAAAATGCGCAATGAGCGCCCGCCTGCGACGGCAAAATGATATTTTTAAGGCAACTTCGCGCAACAGAAGATAAAATATGAATAGTGAAAAAAATGTTATTATCCGTCCTGCCTACAGGACGCTACAATGACAAGTTACTGCCGTAGAAAGAAGTTTAAGGAAGCACGACAATGAGCTCGACTTTAGAAAAGATCCAACGCCAAATCGCTGAAAACCCGATCCTGTTGTACATGAAAGGGTCGCCGAAGCTGCCAAGCTGCGGTTTCTCTGCCCAGGCCGTTCAGGCGCTGTCCGCCTGTGGCGAACGTTTTGCTTACGTTGATATCCTGCAGAACCCGGATATCCGCGCCGAGCTGCCTAAATACGCCAACTGGCCGACTTTCCCGCAGCTGTGGGTAGACGGTGAACTGGTGGGCGGCTGCGATATCGTCATCGAAATGTACCAGCGCGGTGAACTGCAGCAGCTGATCAAAGAGACGGCGGCGAAGTACCACACCGACGAGCCGAAAGCGGAGTAATTCCCGCCATCCGTAAAAAAGCGACTTCCAGGAAGTCGCTTTTTTTATTACTCCGGGGTGGCCACGGGCAGCGGCCAGCCGCCCAGACGCTTCCAGCGGTTCACAATCTCACAAAACAGCTGCGCCGTCTGCTCGGTATCGTACAGGGCGGAGTGGGCCTGCGCGCCATCGAACGCCATACCCGCGGCGATACAGGCTTTGGACAGCACCGTCTGGCCCAGCGCCAGCCCGCTCAGCGCGGCGGTGTCGAAGGTAACAAACGGATGGAACGGGTTGCGTTTTAGCCCCGCGCGTTCGGCGGCGGTCATGGTGAAGCTGTGGTCAAAGGTGGCATTGTGCGCCACCATGATGGCCCGGCTGCAGTCGCTCTCTTTCATCCCTTTGCGTACCATTTTGAAGATGGCATGCAGGGCATCGTATTCGCTGACGGCGCCGCGCTCCGGGTCGTGCGGGTTAATTCCGTTAAAGGCCAGCGCTTCGGGCTGCAGATTGGCGCCCTCGAAAGGTTCAACATGGAAATGCAGCGTTTCATCGGGCATCAGCCAGCCTTGCTCATCCATCTTCAACGTAATGGCGGCGATCTCCAGCAGGGCGTCGGTTTTGGCATTAAATCCTGCGGTTTCAACATCAATCACCACCGGATAAAAACCGCGGAAACGGTCGCACAGACCATTCAGTTGAGCATTCTCGGACATCAGATTCTCTTAGCTGGAAAAAAGTAGCGCGCATTATGGCAAATTTTGCCGCGGCTTGCAGCAGGCAGGGGTGAAAACAACGGGCGCCGCAGCGCCCGGGCGAGCCATGGCATTAAAGAGGCCTGGCTCGGGAAGCGTTAGTTGCCCAGACCTTTGCCGGCATCTTTCTCTTCAATGAGCTCGATTTTGTAACCGTCCGGATCTTCCACGAAGGCGATGACGGTGGTGCCGCCTTTTACCGGGCCGGCTTCACGGGTGACGTTGCCCCCGTTCTGGCGGATCCGTTCGCAGGCTTCGGCGGCGTTGTCGACGCTCAGCGCGATATGGCCGTAGGCGGTGCCCAGCTCATAGCTGTCCACGCCCCAGTTGTAGGTCAGTTCGATCACCGCGGTTTCGCTCTCTTCGCCGTAGCCGACAAAGGCGAGGGAGTACTTGTACTCCGGGTTTTCGCTGGTGCGCAGCAGCTTCATGCCCAACACGTTGGTATAGAAGTCGATAGAACGTTGCAGGTCGCCAACGCGCAGCATGGTGTGGAGTAAGCGCATAATGTCCCCTATGCAGTTTATTTGATAGATCAGAACCTTGAGTATAGCGGCGATACGTCGCCGCTATCAATGGAGGGATTACAGCGTAGGGTAGTCGGTGTAGCCTTCCGCGCCGCCGCCATAGAAAGTTTCCGGGCGCTGGGGGTTGAGCGCCGCTTTTTTCTGCAGACGGGCCACCAGATCCGGGTTGGCGATGTAATCGCGGCCAAAGGCCACAGCATCAATGAGCCCTTTATTGATAAGATCGTTAGCTTTTTCTACCGTGTAGGCGCCAGCGCCAATGATCACGCCCGGGAAGCGGTCGCGAACTTTCTGACGGAAGGCTTCGCTGTACGGCTTGCCGCCCGCCCAGTCCGGCTCGGACATGTGCAGATAGGCGATACCGCGTTTCGCCAGTTCGCTAATCAGATACAGCGCGTCTTCTTCTTCGTTCGGGCCATTATCCACATTCTGGAAGCTGCCAATCGGCGACACGCGGATGCCGATCCGGTCAGCGCTCCACTCTTTGCTCACTGCGTCGACCACTTCCAGTACCAGACGGGCGCGGTTCTCCACGCTGCCGCCGTACTGATCGGTACGCTGGTTCGCCGACGGCGAGAGGAACTGGTGCAGCAGATAGCCGTGGGCCGAGTGCAACTCAACCAGATCGAAGCCAGCGTCACGGGCATTGCCGACCGCCTGACGGAAATCGTCGACGATCCCCGGGATCTCTTCGGTTTCCAGGGCACGCGGCATCGAGGTGTCGGCGCGAATAGCATGGCCGTTTTCATCGCGCAGGGAGGTGCGAGTACCGGCGCTCAGCGCGGAAGGCGCTACCGGCGCGCCGCCGCCAGGTTGCAGGCTGCTATGGGAAATACGCCCGGTGTGCCACAGCTGGACGGCGATACGGCCATTTTCCGCATGAACACCGGCGGTGATTTTCTGCCAGGCGGCAATCTGCTCCGGGCTGTGCAGGCCCGGCGCGCCGGCATAGCCTTTGGCCTGGGCAGAAATCTGCGTCGCTTCGGTGATGATCAGGCCGGAGCTGGCGCGCTGGCGGTAGTATTCGCCCATCAGCGGGGTAGGGATATCGCCCGGCTCGATGCTGCGCAGACGCGTCAACGGCGCCATAAATACGCGATTAGGGACGGTGACCGCACCGACTTTCAACGGGCTGAATAATTTTGCTTCCGACATAGTGACTCCTGAGTAGACCGGTCGTCTAGTAACTGATGAAATAAAAACGCCTGTTATACCGCAGGCGCCGCAATAATCTGTTTGGCGTGGGCAAGGGCGCTTTCCAGCGGCCTTGCGCTACGCGTAATTTTGGCCTGCAGGTTGGCCCCGAGCCACAGGGAATACAGCACCTGCGACAGGGTCATGGCCTCGCCGTCAAACGCCAGACTGCCTTCCTGACGTCCTTTCTCCAGCGCGTCGCCCAGCAGGGCGATAATCTGACTGGCACCATGGTCCATGGCGGTACGCATATCTTCCGACAGGTCGCAAACCTCTGCCGACAACTTGACGGTAAGACAGCCGCTAATAATCCCCTGCTGGCAGAACTGATTCAGCGTGTGCTGATAATAAGCCAGCAGGCGGTCACGATAGTTGCCGTCGCCATGATCGAAGTGGTCGACCAGGCGCTGCAGATATCCGGTGTAGTGATGTTCGAGCAGCGCGACGCCGAAGGCTTCTTTAGAGCGAAAGTAATGGTAGAAAGAGCCCTTAGGCACTTCCGCCGTCTTCAGAAGTTCGCTCAAGCCCATTCCGGTAAAACCGCGATGCATGCAGAGCTGCTCGCCGGTGACCAGGATATGTTCTCGGGTATCGCATTCGCTGTGTCTGTTCATGGAGCACACTGTAGTAGACCGATTGGTCTAATGCAAGCGTCGGCGGAAAAATGTTAGCTGGCGCAGCACGTAGTGAACAAAATTTGCGTCGGCGCGGGGAAACGTCTTCAATGAAAGGAGACGAGGGGACAGGAGACGTGTGGTGGCAGAGCAGTTAGAGTTTTTCCCGGTGCAGAGCCCGTGCCGGGGAATATGTCAGACCGACGAGCGCGGCTACTGTCGCGGCTGTTTCCGCAGCCGTGAGGAACGTTTTAACTGGCAAACGATGAGCGATGCGCAGAAACAGGAGGTGTTGCGTCTCTGCCGCCAACGGCTGCTGCGCAAAATACGCGCGAACAAGCCGGAACCGGCGGAAGAACCGCAGCAACCCTCACTGTTTTAAACCAAAAAGTACGTATACTCAGTACACTTTTTTATTGAGGAAGCGGTTATGGTTCAGCGTATTGCTATGGCTCCCCAGGGGCCGGAATTTTCGCGTTTTGTGATGGGCTACTGGCGTCTGATGGACTGGAAAATGTCGCCAGGCGAGCTGGTCAGCTTTATTGAACAGCATCTCGATTTAGGCGTAACCACTGTCGATCACGCCGATATCTATGGCGATTATCAGTGTGAGGCTGCCTTTGGCGAAGCGCTGAAGCTGGCGCCGCATCTGCGTAATCGCATGGAAATTGTCAGCAAATGCGGCATCGCCACCCGGGCGCGGGCTGAAAACACCATCGGCCACTATATCACCGACCGCGACCACATCGTGCTGAGCGCTGAGCAATCGCTGCGTAATCTGGCGACGGACCATCTCGATCTGCTGCTGATCCATCGGCCGGATCCGCTAATGAATGCCGATGAAGTGGCTGAGGCGTTCCTCGCGCTGCATCACAGCGGAAAAGTGCGCCACTTTGGCGTATCTAACTTTACCCCAGCCCAGTTCACTCTTCTGCAGTCGCGCCTGCCGTTTACCCTGGCCACCAATCAGGTCGAAATCTCGCCGGTGCATCAGCCGCTGTTGCTCGACGGCACGCTCGATCAGCTGCAGCAGCTGCGTATTCGTCCGATGGCGTGGTCCTGCCTTGGCGGCGGACGCCTGTTCAATGAAGAGGGCTTCCAGCCGCTGCGCGATGAGCTGGCGCAGGTAGCGCATGAGCTCAATGCCGACAGCATCGAGCAGGTGGTCTACGCCTGGATATTGCGTCTGCCCTCGCAGCCGCTGCCGATTATCGGCTCGGGCAAAATCGAACGAGTGCGTTCAGCGATCGTGGCCGAAAAACTTAGCATGACCCGTCAGCAGTGGTTCCGTATCCGCAAAGCCGCGCTCGGTTACGACGTACCGTAACGGGCATTTCGCCTCCGGAAAGGCGTTCCTGGTTTACACTTAACAGGGAGACAGCCATCCGGAGGTGTTATGCAACGATGTATTCTCGCGATCTTATCCCTCGCATTTTGCGCTGGCGCACAGGCCGTCAGTGAAGATGTTCAACTTAATCTCGTGACCCCCCAGGGCGTCGGGCAGTCCATCGGCAGTGTAAAAATCACCGAAACCGACCGCGGCCTCGAGTTCGCCCCCGAACTGCGGGCATTGCCGCCGGGCAAGCACGGCTTTCATATTCATGCCGAAGGCAGCTGCCAGCCGGCGATGAAAGAGGGCAAAGCGGTGGCCGCCGGGGCGGCGGGCGGACATTATGACCCGCAACATACCGGGAAACACGAAGGGCCGCTGGGCACCGGGCATCTTGGCGATCTGCCTCTGCTGGTGGTCAACGACGCGGGCGTGGCCGACCAGCCAATTATTGCCCCACGTCTGAAAACGCTGAATGAGGTGAAGGGGAAAGCGCTGATGGTCCACGTGGGCGGCGATAATATGGCCGACAACCCGCAGCCGCTGGGCGGCGGCGGCGAGCGGTTTGCCTGCGGGGTGATTAAGTAGTCTTTTCGCCAATCGTGCCGGCGATCGGGGCCTGTTCCAGCTGTGACAGGGCGCAATACAGTCGCCAGATTGCGGCGGCCAGCTCCCGGGCCGCTGGCTGATGATGGTGGTTCAGGACGTCGCAGATCCGCAGCAGCTCCTGCAGGGTGGAGGCCAGCGGGCGCTGCTGCACGCCGCGCTCGCTCATCACATCGCGCAGCAAATTGATGCACAGGTCGCGCACCTGGGCGAGGGGATCGGAGCGGGTTTCCCATTCCCGAAGCTGCCAGACGACGTGCGAGCAGTTGAGCAACACCACCCCCCAACGTAGTAGCCAGCGCCGTGCCAGGGCATCTTTACTCTGACTGAGCTGGCTGACATGGTGGTACACCAGCGATTCAAATTCATGTTCGCTGTGCTGGGGATGGCGGCTGAGCTGATCGACAAAGTGACGCCGTAACGCTCTGATATGGCGCCGTCCTTTACGGGCGTCTGAGCCCGGGCTGAGCACCGCAAAAGCCAGCCAGGCAAAGCCCACGCCGACAATCTTGCTTAAGTTATCATTGAAAAAAGCCGCATAGTCGTACACCGGCGGATTGGTGACGGAGATAAACGAGCCCATAAACACGATAAGCTGTCCCCACAGGCCGGCATATTTGGGCCACTGTAGCTTGAGCAACTGCATGGTGGTCAGCAGCGGGAACAGAAATAGCAGAAACTGCCACAGGTCGGTTATCTGCACCATCAGGCCGAACTTCACCACAAAACTGAACAGCGACAGCAGCACCAGGGTCTGCATCAGCAGCGTCAGCGATCGAAACGGCGAAGCCGAGACCGAATAGAGCACGCAGCAGATGGAGGCCAGGGTCAGGGCAGCCGCGCAGCTGGTCCACTGGGTGCTGATCCCCCATGCGCCAATCGCCACCAGCGCGCAAAAAGTACGGATGCCATTGAGCAAGGCCTCTGCCTGGTCGGTGTGGCGGGCCAGGGCTGGCGCCGAAGGTACGTTGAACTCGGCGATCGCCGACGCATTCTCTACCCGGCGGATCCAGCGACTGCTTTCCAGATAAATGCGACAGAAATAGCGCAGTCGCGCCCAAAAGGCGATATGACGGTAATCGGCCTCCGGCGGCGGCGCCAGAGGCGCCAGAATGCGGGCGACATGATAGCTGTCAGCATGGGGAGCAGCGAGTTCAGCAAGCAGCGACTCCAGCACCTGACGAGTGTTCGCCGGCGCGTCCGGCCAGTTCAGCAACATACGTCGCAGACTGGAAATGACGCTGGTCATTCGGAGCTGCTGATGCAGCAGGTAGTTCAGCAGGGGATTCTGCCGACGGAAGCGGTAGTGACTCCAGAAGGCCTGGATGCGCAGCAGGTTCATGGTGAGGATCTGACCAATCACGCTTTCGTGAGCGGTGCGGATGGCATCCGTCGTCTCCGGCACCCACAGCAGGCTGGCGTGCTCCAGCAGCCGGGCGTGCATGGTTTTCAGGGCCGTCAGCAGGTTGCTGCCGTCGGAGGTGCTGGGCAGGATCATCATCATGAGTCCGCCGCAGAGGATCCCAACGATGACTTCGCAGACGCGCGACTGAGCGATCACCCAAAGTTCGTAGCTGTCGCTGATGTTAATCACCGGAAACGCGATGATGGCGCAGGTATAGCCGGCAAGCTGAAAGGCGTAGGCCACGTTGTTGGTGAACAGCGCGCAGGCCCAGGTGCACAGCGCCAGCCAGCCGGAAATACTGAACAGAAACAGCCAGGGATCGTTCAGCGTATGGCCCGCCAGCAGCAGGGCGGCGCAGGCGCCGAGCAGGCTGCCGGCGATGCGGCCAAAGCTTTTACTGATCACGCCGCCGACGGTGGGAAAGCTGACCACTGCCGCGGAGGTCATCGCCCAGTACGGCTCATCGAGATCCAGCGCGTAGGCGATGCTTAACGCGAGACACATAGCGATGCCGTTACGCAACGCGTATCGCCACTGTGGACGGGTGGCTTTAACCCAGGGCAGTGTGCGCCACGACAGGGCCTGCAGATTCATTGCTGCCCGCCGATCGAGACAGTGCAGGTGGTGCCGGAGACCAGAGTGACGTCCGCCGGTAGCTCATTAAAGGCAATCCGCACCGGAACGCGCTGCGCGAGGCGTACCCAGGGGATATTCGGTTTGATGTTGGCCACCAGCCCGGTTCCCTGTTCCACGCTCTGATCGACAATTGCCCGGCCGATGCTGGCGACATGCCCGTGCAGCGTCTGCTGATTACTGTAGAGAATAATCTGCGCCGGATCGCCGATGCGGATATGACGCAGTTTGGTCTCTTCAAAGTAGCCCAGCACGTAAAACGAGTGGCTGTCTACCAGAGCAAAGACCGGGTGGCCGGTAGTGGCGTAATCGCCGACGCGGGTGGAGAGGTTGGTCACCCAGCCGTCCACTGGCGCTTTGACCGTTGTTTGGCTTAACTGCCATTGCGCATGTTTCAGCATCGCTTCGCTGACGCCCAGTCCCGCTCTGGCGGCCGCCAGGTTGGTGGTGGCCGTATTCAGCGCGGTGTTGACGTTCTCAAGATCTTCAGCCGAGATCGCATTCTGCGACAGGTTGCGACGACGACGAGCCTCGCTGGCGGCCTTCGTTTGCTCAGCCTGCGCTTTCGCTACCTCGGCTTGCGCTTTCGCCTGCTGCGCCTGGGCGTTCAGCACGGCGATACGGTAGGGGGTGTCGTCGATAGTGAACAGAACATCCCCGGCGTTGACCCGTTGGTTGTCCGTCACGTTCAACTGCAGAATGCTACCGGAGACCTGAGGGGTGATCCCGACCTGCTCTGCACGCACTTTGCCGTCGCGGGTCCAGGGGGACTGGGTGTAGAAATTCCATAACAGCCATGCGGCGATCAGGGCGATGGCCGCAACCAACAGCGTTGACAGATATTTTAGTTTTTTCATAGCAAGGAGATCACCAGGCAATCAGTAACACCAGGGCCAGACAGACCGAGAGCGCGAACAGGGAGAGATCCATCAGCAGGGGATGCCAGATGTCGCCGGCATACATCCAGTCACGCAGCTGACGATGTAAAAACAACCAGATAAAAAAACCTAATAAGACGGCTTTGAACAGCGGAGGGAAATAGACGGACGCGCCGAACACCAGGTCCTGCAGCGGCAATCCGGATGTGTTAAGACTCAGTTTCACAAGCAAAAATCCTTTGCCATTACAGGGGTAACCTCAGAGCGTGCTACGCTATAACAGTGTAAATCATTGTTTTGGTTTTTGTTGAATCAAGTAATTCATTTGTTTTGATAATTCAAATGCTGCACACTATTCTAAAATCAGTATAATAACTTAGCAAGCTAATTATAAGGAGATGAAATTGGAATCGCCACTTGGTTCTGATCTGGCACGTTTAGTCCGCGTTTGGCGCGCGCTAATCGACCATCGCCTGAAACCTCTGGAGTTAACGCAGACTCACTGGGTCACGCTGCATAACATCCACCAGCTGCCGCCTGAGCAGTCGCAGATCCAGCTGGCGAAAGCCATCGGCATTGAACAGCCGTCGCTGGTGCGCACGCTCGATCAGCTGGAGGAGAAAGGGCTTATTTCTCGCCAGACCTGTTCAAGCGACCGGCGGGCCAAACGCATCAAGCTCACTGAAAAAGCTGAACCGTTGATCAATGAGATGGAAGAGGTGATAGGCAAGACCCGCGATGAAATCCTGTCGGGGGTGTCAAAGCAGGAAGTGGAAACGTTGCTCCACTTAATTCGTAAACTTGAACAAAATATCCTCGATCTCCAGGCAAAAGATTAATTTTTTAGCGGCCCGGGTTGCCCCGGGCCGTTTTTTTTAGTCGCCAGGGTGACGCCAGACCACCACCCGATTACGCCCGCTGTTTTTCGCTTCATACATGGCCGCATCTGCGCGCTCGACGCACGTTTCTGCGCTCACGCTTCTATCGCGCGTCGTATACAACCCCATACTGATGGTCATTCGCTCCGGCAGAGGGTGTTGCTCAGCGTTGACGGCCAGGCGGATACGCTCGGCGATCGCCAGGGCGTCTTTCTCGGCGGTGTTGACCAGCAGCAGGGCAAACTCCTCACCGCCAATGCGGGCAGCAGCGTCATCCGCGCGCGAATGGTTCTCCAGTACCGAGGCGGCAAACTGGATCACCTTGTCGCCGGCGACGTGGCCATAGTTATCATTGATGCGTTTGAAATGATCGAGGTCACTGATAATCACTGACAGCGGATGCTGGGGGTTTACCTTCGCCAGCTGCTGGTTCAGGGTGTCGTAGAAGAAGCTGCGGTTATAAAGCCGGGTCAACGGGTCGCGAATCGAGTTCTGGTACGAGTTGACATACTTATGGTTAGACTCACGGTAGAGCATAAAGACGTCGACCAGCAGCACCAGAATCAGGAACAGGGTACAAAGCGTTTCGAAAAAACGCGCCTGGTACCAGGTCTGATCGAGTTCCCCGGCGGTGGAGACTAGCTGGAAGAGGGTGTAAAGATAAGCGCTGCAAAAAAAAGCGCCGCTAAACCAGAAAATATTGCGTAGTTTACTCAGGCTAATTAATAAAATAAGCGTGATAAACCAGATAGCCATCAGCAGCCAGCCGATAATACTTTGCCACAGCGGCGTGAAGGTATGGCTAAGATTGTCGATAAAATTGACGCTCAGCCACGGCGAGTGGCTGGAGTACATCCACGATAAAAAAATAATTGTTAATGTAAAAACTATACATGCCGCGAATGTAATCACGTGTGCTTTCAGCGAGTGCATGATGCGCTGGCGGAAGTAATACAAAACAATAGATGACATGAATAATACAGCCATCATTATATTGCGAAAGAAATAATAGATAACGGCGTCATTTTGATTAATGACCGGGGTCGTGCTGCAGGTAAGCCAGTCCGGATAGCTGCTGAGGGTGCCCAGCATCAGCAGCGCTGAACAGGCAAAGCCGAAAGCAACAGGTGTAAGGTACAGGCGGCGCTTGTTGCTCCAGTATTTCATGCCCATAAAACAGGCAATAGTAATATGAAAGACCATCAGAAAGCTGGTCAGTAGAGGAAATAATATTGATGAGGTAGTGCTGAAACTGGTATGAAAAAAAGCGGTCACTCCGGCAATGCCGAACCCGGCCAGTAAGCAAATAAAAACATATATAATAAAACGTTTAGCAACATGATTGACATGTTTGAGCATAGGCAAGATCCCAGAGAGAAAAGCAACAGCGACGTTCAGTCGACAAAGTATTATGACAATCTGAGAGTAGTGGGGGCGGTGAGATAAGATATTGCGCAGGCGCAATGATTGATGAACTACTTGAATATAATATATCTGATTGCTAATACGAATCTATTACGGTGGAATAACCGCGGCTGAAAAATACGATGCGGCGCAACGGGCCGCATCGCAAGGGGTGTTATCGAGGAGAAACGGTGACCTGGCTGCCGCTGCCGGCAATGGCGACGCGCTGACCCACAGAGAACGGCGTGCTGCCCTGTTTCTGCACCACCAGAATGGTGTTGCCATCATCCTTACGGATTTCCAGTTCTACGCCCTGGGTTTTGTTCATTGCACCCTGAACGCCCTGGCCTGCGACGCCGCCCGCGACAGCGCCAGCCGCGGTGGCAAGAGAGCGTCCGGTACCGCCGCCGATGGTGTTGCCGAGGAACCCGCCGAGCACTGCACCGCCAATGGCGCCGATGGCATTGCTGTCGTCGCCGCTCTGGATCTGCACGGCGCGCGTATGCACAATCGTACCGTAAGTTACGCTCTGCACCTGTTTGGCTTCAGATGCGGAATAAACGTCGCCGGACAGGCCGCTGCTGCTCACGCAGCCTGCGAGCGTAAAACCAATCATCGATACAGCCAAAACACGTAAAATCATTTATGAATCTCCTGTTCACCGAAGGTGTTCAATTGAACGTCCATACGGTTAATTATATGGCATTTAGTCGCCGGCGGGCATAGCTTCCGCCCTGACTATACAAAAAATAATAATTAATGATGCTTCAACCTAAACTAAACGCCGGTTCTTTACGGTGTTCTCTGAAATGTCGCTCTATTGTTAAAAAGTATTATAACAACATAGCATTAGCGGGCGCTTTATGGTGGAGTGAGGCGTATACGAGGGTCATGGAATGAAGGAAAAACGTATGAGATCGGGTCGCTTTATTGGCGTTATGTCCGGTACCAGCCTTGATGGTATCGATGTCGTATTGGCCGCCATCAACGAAAACATCGTGGCGCAGCAGGCCAGTCTCACCTGGCCCATACCACACCCAATAAAAGAAGAGATCCTCGCGATTTGCCAGGGCCAGTCGTTGACCCTCTCACAACTGGGGCGTCTGGACACTCGTCTGGGGCGGCTGTTTGCCGATGCCGTACTGGCGCTGATGCGCCAGGAAAATCTCAAGCCCACCGACGTTATCGCTATCGGCTGCCATGGACAGACCGTATGGCATGAACCGCAAGGCGACGCGCCGCACACGCTGCAAATCGGCGACAACAACCAGATCGCCGCGCATACCGGAGTCACGGTGGTGGGGGATTTTCGCCGGCGCGATATGGCGCTTGGCGGGCAGGGGGCGCCGTTGGTCCCGGCATTTCATCATGCGCTGCTGGCGCATCCCATTGAACGGCGGATGGTGCTGAATATCGGTGGCATCGCCAACGTGTCGCTGCTGGTGCCGGGGCAGCCGGTGCGCGGCTATGATACCGGGCCGGGAAATATGTTGCTGGACGCCTGGATCTGGCGTCAGCAGGGTAAACCGTATGATAAGGATGCCCAGTGGGCCAGCGAAGGTAAAGTGATGCTGCCGCTGCTGCAGGACATGCTGAGCGATCCGTGGTTTGCTTTACCGGCGCCGAAAAGCACCGGTCGTGAATATTTCAATTACGGTTGGCTGGAAAAACATCTGGCCCGTTATTCGGGACTGCGTGGACAGGATGTGCAGGCCACGCTGGCGGAATTAACCGCTGTGACCATCAGTGAGCAGGTATTGTTAAGCGGCGGCTGCGAGCGTTTGTTAGTGTGCGGCGGCGGCGCGCGTAACCCCTTGTTAATGGCGCGCCTGGCGGCACTGCTGCCGGGAACCGAAGTCTCCACCACCGATGAGGCGGGGATCAGCGGCGATGATATGGAGGCGCTGGCCTTTGCCTGGCTGGCCTGGCGCACGCTGGCTGGGCTGCCGGGTAATCTTCCCTCAGTGACCGGCGCCAGCGAAGCCACGGTGCTGGGCGCCATTTTCCCGGCTAACCCGCCGCAGAATCGGAGTTAACTGAAATCTTAAACACGGCGCGACCGGTAAACTGGACAAGTTAAGCGGAGGGCGGAGTGCCCTCCGTGACCGGGAAAGTCGAAGGCAAACGAATGAAAAAAATTCTTATCGCAGTTGTACCTTTTATGCTGGCGGGCTGTAGCTACTACAACCAGTTTGTCGAGCGGATGCAGACGGACACGCTGGAGTATCAATGCGACCAGAAACCGTTAACGGTCCATCGCAATAATACCCGCCAACAGGTGAGTTTTATCTATGATAATCAGCAACTGAACCTGGCTGAGGGGCTGTCGGCTTCGGGGGCGCGCTACACCGACGGCGTCTACGTCTTCTGGTCGAAGGGCGATACCGCTACCGTCTATAAACGCGATCGCATCATCCTCGATAACTGTCAGCTGCAGACGGCCAAACGTTGAGATTTCTGTCGGGGGGGCGCACAATAACGCCACCTTATGACTACATCCTCAATGGCCATGTCTGATAACGACGAACTCCAGCAAATCGCGCACTTGCGCCGTGAATATACCCGTGGCGGTTTGCGTCGCCACGATCTTCCTGCTGAACCCCTGCCGCTGTTTGAACGCTGGCTGCGTCAGGCCTGTGACGCGAAACTCGCAGACCCGACCGCGATGGTGGTTGCTACCGTTGATGAGCGCGGCCAACCTTACCAGCGTATTGTGCTGCTGAAGCATTACGATGAAAAAGGGCTGGTGTTTTATACCAACCTTGGCAGCCGCAAAGCCCATCAGATTGAAAAAAATCCCCAGGTGAGCCTGCTGTTTCCGTGGCATATGCTGGAGCGCCAGGTGATGGTGATCGGCAAAGCGGAGCGCTTGTCGACGCTGGAGGTGGTCAAATATTTCCACAGCCGTCCGCGCGATAGCCAAATCGGCGCCTGGGTCTCCCAGCAGTCCAGTCGCATTTCCGCCCGCGGGATCCTGGAGAGCAAATTCCTCGAGCTGAAGCAGAAATTCCAGCAGGGGGAAGTGCCGCTGCCGAGTTTCTGGGGCGGATTCCGCGTCAGCGTCGAGCAGATGGAGTTCTGGCAGGGGGGCGAACATCGGCTGCATGACCGCTTTTTATACCAGCGTGATAATGGCGCCTGGAAAATAGACCGCCTGGCACCGTAAACGCCGAAATTAGTTATCGAAGCGCTGGCGCTGAAAGGGCCGGCGCTTTATTCTATGTACTTTTCGCATCTGGCGAAAAGTCGTGTACCGGCAGAGGTGCAGTCGTTTATACATGGAGAATTTGATGGCAAGCAGTAACTTGATTAAACAATTGCAAGAGCGGGGGCTGGTAGCCCAGGTGACGGACGAGGAAGCGTTAGCAGAGCGACTGGCGCAAGGCCCGATCGCGCTCTATTGCGGCTTCGATCCTACCGCTGACAGCTTGCATTTGGGGCATCTTGTTCCATTGTTATGCCTGAAACGCTTCCAGCAGGCAGGTCATAAACCTGTAGCGCTGGTGGGCGGCGCAACCGGTCTGATTGGCGACCCAAGCTTTAAAGCCGCTGAGCGTAAGCTAAATACCGAGGATACCGTGCAGGAGTGGGTGGATAAAATCCGCAAACAGGTGGCCCCGTTCCTTGATTTTGACTGTGGCGACAACTCGGCGATCGCGGCGAACAACTATGACTGGTTTGGCAGCATGAACGTGCTGACCTTCCTGCGCGATATCGGCAAACACTTCTCTGTTAACCAGATGATCAACAAAGAAGCGGTGAAGCAGCGTCTGAATCGTGACGATCAGGGTATCTCCTTTACCGAGTTCTCCTACAACCTGCTGCAAGGGTACGACTTTGCCTGCCTGAACAAGCTGCACGGCGTAGCGCTGCAGATCGGCGGCTCCGACCAGTGGGGCAACATCACCTCCGGTATCGATCTGACCCGTCGCCTGCACCAGAACCAGGTGTTTGGCCTGACGGTTCCGCTGATCACCAAAGCAGATGGCACCAAATTCGGTAAAACCGAAGGCGGCGCCGTGTGGCTGGATCCGAAGAAAACCAGTCCGTACAAATTCTACCAGTTCTGGATCAACACCGCGGATGCTGATGTCTATCGTTTCCTCAAGTTCTTCACCTTTATGGACATGGCGGAGATCAATGCTCTGGAAGAAGAAGACAAAAACAGCGGTAAAGCGCCGCGCGCCCAGTACGTGCTGGCAGAGCAGGTGACGCGCCTGGTCCACGGCGAAGAAGGCCTGGAAGCGGCGAAGCGCATTACCGAAAGCCTGTTCAACGGTAATCTGAGCGACCTGAGCGAAGCAGATTTCGAACAGCTGGCGCAGGATGGCGTGCCGATGATCGAAATGGAAAAAGGCGCCGATCTCCTGCAGGCGCTGGTGGATTCCGAGCTGCAGCCGTCCCGCGGTCAGGCGCGTAAAACCGTTGCCTCGAACGCGGTGACCATCAACGGTGAAAAACAGGCCGACCCGGAATATGTATTCAGCGACAGCGACCGTCTGTTCGGCCGCTACACCTTACTGCGTCGCGGTAAAAAGAATTACTGCCTGGTCTGCTGGAAATAAAAAATAAAACCAGGGCGTGGGAAACCACGCCCTTTTTCTTTTTAGGGTTGTGGTAAGAAAATGAAGAACATCCTCGCCATTCAGTCTCACGTTGTGTTTGGCCACGCCGGCAACAGTGCCGCCGAGTTTCCGATGCGCCGTCTGGGCGCCAATGTCTGGCCCCTGAATACCGTTCAGTTCTCCAACCATACGCAATACGGTAAATGGACCGGTTGCGTGATGCCGCCTTCACACCTGACGGAGATCGTCCAGGGCATTGCCGACATCGACAAGCTGCAGACCTGCGATGCGGTTCTGAGCGGCTACCTCGGTTCCGCTGAACAGGGCGAGCATATCCTCGGTATCGTGCGTCAGGTGAAAGCGGCCAATCCGGCGGCGAAGTACTTTTGTGACCCGGTGATGGGCCATCCGGAGAAAGGGTGTATCGTCGCGCCCGGCGTGGCGGAATTCCACGTGCGCTATGCGCTGCCGGCCAGCGATATTATTGCGCCGAATCTGGTTGAACTGGAGATCCTGTGCGGTCATCCGGTCGCCAGCGTCAGCGAAGCGGTAGCTGCTGCGCGGGAGCTGATTGCCCAGGGGCCGGAGGTGGTGTTGGTTAAACATCTTTCCCGCGCCGGTCTGAGCATGGATCGTTTTGAGATGCTGCTGGTGACGGCCGAAGAAGCCTGGCATATCAGTCGGCCGCTGGTGGATTTTGGCCTGCGTCAGCCGGTTGGCGTCGGCGATGTGACCAGTGGACTGCTGCTGGTGAAACTGCTGCAGGGTGCCAGCCTGCGCGATGCGCTTGAGCACGTTACCGCCGCGGTGTACGAGATCATGCTCACCACCAAAAACATGCAAGAGTATGAACTGCAGGTGGTGGCGGCGCAGGATCGCATTGCCGTACCGGAGCACTGCTTCAGCGCCACCCGGCTGTAACTCCCCGGGCCTGCCCGACGGTCCGCCGGGCAGGTTCAGGCCTTATTTTAAGCCTTCAGCCGCCAGTGCGGCCGCCACCGCCGGACGCGCTGCCACCTGCGCCATCCAGCTGTCGATATGACCATAGGCAGCCATATCCAGTTTTATGCCATAGCCCCAGCGCAGCACGGTGAACAGATAGCCATCGGCGATAGTAAAGCGATGGCCGGTCAGCCACTGTTTATCTTCCAGCGACGTATCAACATACTGCAGTTTCTTCTCGAGCAACGCCCGCGCGACAGGCTTATAGTCTTCCGGGGTATCCGGGCGGAACAGCGGGGTAAAGCCTTTATGCAGCTCGGTGGCCACGTAATTCAGCCACTCCAGGGTCTGGTAGCGGGCAATGGAGCCCACTGGCGCCAGCAGATGGCGGTCCGGCACCTGATCGGCGATGTACTGCATAATAGCCACGCCCTCAGTGAGCAGGATGTCATCATCCAGCAGCAACGCCGGCACCTGACCTTTCGGGTTGATCAGCAGATAATCATCCCCGTTTTCCAGCCGTTTTTTGGCCAGGTCCACGCTCTGCAACGTGAAATCCAGGCCGCTTTCGCGCAGGGCGATATGCGAGGCCAGGGAACAGGCGCCGGGTTTGTAGAACAGTTTCATGCGTAACTCCTCGTGGCTGCAGTTTTCTGTATGTTAGTCCCGCCAGGGGTAAAAAAAAAGCCGCTAACCTAACGTTAGCGGCTTAAAAATAATTGGTTTTCCCTGCGGCGTCAGGCTGCCGCGGTTTCGCGTGCTTTCAGGTCTGCGCTGTCGTCCTGAGTCATACGGTTCAGCTTCGGCGCCGTGAGCAGCATCAGGGCGGCGATAACCGCGGTGACGATACCAATCTGCAGGAACACGTGGCCGTACACTTCCAGCGACACCAGCGGATCGGTGACGTTTTCCGGCACCGCCATCAGGTTGGCGATTTTCCCGGCGATGATCGCCGCGCCGGCGGTAGTGAGGAACCAGCTGCCCATAATGAAGCCCATCAGACGCTGCGGAACCAGCTGCGCGACCATCGCCAGGCCGAGGCCGGAAATCATCAGCTCACCAATAGACTGCAGCGCGTAGCTCAGAATGAGCCAGTTAACCGAGACGATGCCGGCGTCGCTGGCGAACTTCGCCCCTAAAGGCAGGACGAGGAACGCGCCGGAGCACAGTACCATGCCGATAGCGAACTTGTGCGGCATCGGCAGGCGGTCGCCCATCTTGTTATAAATGGCTGCCAGAATAGGGCTACCAATCATGATCCAGAACGGGTTCAGCGCCTGATACTGTTCCGGTTCGAAGGCGATACCGAGGATCGAGTGCTCAACGTTACGAATCGCGAAGAAGTTCAGAGAGGTTGGCATCTGGCTGTACAGCACGAAGAAGACAATCGCTTCTACCATCAGCAGGAAGGCGACGATCATTTTACGACGCGCGGCACCTTTCAGACCGATGGTTTCTTTGGCGAAAATCACGACGATACCCAGTGCGACGACGCCCAGCACCATACGTGCGATGCCCTGATTGTGCAGCAGCCAGGTGGCGATGGCGACCAGCACCACCACGCCAGCGATGGTCGCCAGCAGTTTGCCCATGTGTACCGGGGCAAAGTCCGGTTTCGAACCGTACTGTTTTACCCATTTCTGGCAGAAGGCAAAGTTAATAATCGTGATCACCATCCCCACCACGCTGAGGGCAAACGCCACGCTCCAGCCGAAGCGAGCGGCCAGCCATGGGGTTGCCAGCATCGAGAAGAACGAACCGATGTTGATGGACATGTAGTACATGGTGAATGCACCGTCCAGACGGGGATCGTTTTTGTCATAGCAGGTAGAAAGCAGGGATGACGGGTTGGCTTTGAACAGACCGTTACCGACGGCGATGGTCGCCATACCCATATAGACGATGGCAGCATCATGGCCGGACCAGGCCACCAGCGCATAGCCGATGGCCAGCACGATAGCGCCCAGCATGATGACACGTTTGGTGCCCAGCACTTTATCGCCCAGCCAGCCGCCAATAGCAACCAGACCATAGACCAGCGCGCTAAAGGAGGAGAACAGAGTAATGGAATCCGCTTCCGACATACCCAGCTGTTTTACCAGGTAAACGGCCATGATCCCTTGCAGGCCGTAATAACCAAAACGCTCCCATAACTCGATCGAGAAAATGAGATAGAACGCGCGTGGTTGTTTGAAAGCGTTCAGACTCACGCTTTCTGCTGGTTTATTGTTTGCAGTAGACACATATACCTCTTTTTTTACATCCCATATTTACTGGGGGGTGTTCGGGGCGCAATCTCGTTGGACCGCCGCCTTTATAGTTATTTTGGGAGGGAAAACGGCAGGTAATGTTCACTATCCTGGCGCGTCAGGCAAGGCCTTTGTAATAAACTGTTACACATAATGTGGGTGGCATAATGCTCCGGACATATGAATGTTATCCAGAGTTAAATTTCACCGTTTCGTTATGATTGCTATTTTTATCTTTTTCATCAGTCTGATTTCGTTAAAAAGGCGATATATTCTACTGATTGACCTCATTGGTAGTGATATGGTCCATTATCCTAAAAATTAATGGTCTATTATCCTGGTAATCTTTGCTCAATCGTTGTATTGCCTGACATTTGTTTTCATTTTCACAACATGTAATCAACATAAAGTTGCGAGCATGATCTCGATCACAAATGTATAGAAATTTTGCATCGAGAAAAAATGAAAGCACTGATTGTTCGTTATATAGCCGGATTATTACCCATCATAAGAGACATTTTCTGGTGGTAACGGCGGGTTAAATACACAAATTCGAGCCATAACTCAGGGTTAAGTTATGGCTCAGAAGAAGGGATCAGGCGTAGACTTTCTCTTTAAATTCGCAGAGGTCTTCAATCAGGCAGGAGCCGCAGCGCGGCTTGCGGGCAATGCAGGTATAACGTCCATGCAGGATCAACCAGTGATGACAGTCGACCTTAAACTCGGCGGGGACCACCTTCAGAAGCTTCTCTTCCACCTGCTCAACATTCTTGCCAGGGGCGAATTGCGTCCGATTGCAGACGCGGAAGATGTGCGTGTCCACGGCGATGGTCGGCCAGCCAAAGGCGGTGTTTAGTACCACGTTGGCGGTTTTACGGCCCACGCCGGGCAGCGCCTCCAGCGCCGCTCTGTCTTCCGGCACCTCGCCGTTGTGCTGCTCGAGCAGGATGCGGCAGGTTTTGATGACGTTTTCCGCTTTGCTGTTAAACAGGCCGATAGTCTTGATATACGATTTCACCCCATCCACCCCCAGCGCCAGCATCGCTGCGGGCGTATTGGCCACCGGATAGAGTTTGGCTGTCGCTTTGTTGACGCTGACATCGGTGGCCTGCGCAGAAAGCAGAACGGCAATCAGCAACTCGAACGGCGAACTGAAATGCAGTTCGGTAGTGGGATGGGGATCGTTTTCCCGCAGCCTGGTGAGGATCGCCAGGCGTTTGGCTTTGTTCATGTTACGCTTTCCCTGTCACGTCAGACGGGGCGACAGAAACGGCCCGGGCCGCTTGCGCCTTCCGCTGCTTGCTACGTTCATCGATGAGGTATTTTACCGCCAGCATCATGCCGAGGCCAATAAAGGCGCCTGGCGGCAGCATAGCCAGCAGGAAGGGGGTATCCGTATGGAAAACCTCGATGCGCAGCACCTTTGCCCAACTACCAAGCAGGCTGTCGGCGCCGTCAAACAGGGTGCCATTGCCAAGGATCTCGCGCAGGGAGCCCAACACAAACATCGCGCAGGTGGCGCCCATGCCGATAGAAAAGCCATCCAGTGCCGACAGCGCCGGCCCTTTTTTGGCGGCAAAGGCTTCGGCGCGGCCGACCACGATGCAGTTGGTCACAATAAGCGGGATGAAAATCCCCAGCGACTGATAGAGGCCGAAGGCATAGGCGTTGATCAGCATCTGCACGACGCTCACCACCGAGGCGATGATCATCACGTAGATGGGGATCCGGATCTCCGCCGGCGTCCAGCGGCGCAGGCTGGAGATGGTCAGGTTGGTTAAGGTTAGCACCAGGGTGGTCGCCAGACCCAGCCCGAGGGCGTTGGTGGCGGTCGAGGTGACCGCCAGCAGAGGGCACATCCCTAACAGCTGAACCAGGGCGGAGTTATTTTTCCACAGGCCCTGGACGATGACGTCTTTAACTTCGCTCATGGTCATTCTCCACAGGCGGTGAATTCAGGAAGTTGCGCAGGCAGCGTTTGTGCATACAGGCCTGCGCGCTTAACGGCATTGACCACCGCCCGGGGGGTGATGGTGGCGCCGGTGAACTGGTCAAAATCGCCGCCATCTTTTTTGACCGCCCAATGGCTGTCGCCCTGACCGTGGATGACTTTCCCGGCAAAATGGGTGATCCAGTCCGACAGGCGAAGCTCGATTTTATCGCCCAGGCCCGGCGTTTCATGATGCTCGGTCACGCGGGTGCCGAGGACCGTGCCGCTAAAATCGGCAGCAACCAACAGCTGTATTGCCCCGGAATAGCCATCTGGCGCGGTGGCTTCCATCACCGCGCCGATCGGCTGGTCGTTATTTTTGGCTATCCACACTTTATGCTGGCCTTTGCCCAGCGCCGGGGCGCTGACCAGATAGCAGCTCTTGAGCAGATCGTTATTATAGCGGTCGGCGGGTAAGACCTGATCAAATAACGCTTTCTGCTGCAGGGCCGCCTGCTGATCGATAGTGCTTTTCGTCAGTTCATTGATCGCCGCCGTCAGTCCGGTGGAACCGGCGGCAAACAGCGCCAGCGTGACGCCGTGTTTTCGCATCGTTTTTAACATCATCGCTCTCTCAACGGTGGCCGTACACGCGCGGGCGCGTGTAATAATCGATCAGCGGCACGGTAATATTCGCCAGCAGAACGGCAAATGCCACGCCATCCGGGTAACCGCCGAAGCAGCGAATAAGCCACACCAGCAGGCCGGCGAGGGCGCCGAAGATCAGGCGGCCGCGGTTGGTTGTTGAAGCCGTCACCGGGTCGGTCAGAATAAAGAAAGCACCGAGCATGGTGGCGCCAGAGAACAAATGCATCTGCGGCGACGCCAGGCTTTGCGGCGAGAATAACCAGCCGAGGGTGGCACACAGCCCAAGGCTAAGGAGAAAGCTGACCGGAATATGCCAGCGGATCGCTTTCTGCCACAGCAGGAACAGACCGCCCGCCAGCCAGGCGATATTCACCCACTGCCAGCCGAGGCCCGCCAGTACGCCACCGTAAACCGGCAATTGCAGCACCTGCTGGACGCTATGCCCGGCATGCAGAGAGGTTTTAAAGGTATCCAGCGGGGTGGCCTGGCTGATGCCGTCGATACCCAGTCGCAGGCTGGCCATGTCGCCCCCGGCGGCGGTATGCCCGGTAAAGATCATCTGCAGCACATCGCTGAACGCCGGAAGCTGGGCGGCAATTTCATATGAAGGCAGCCAGGAGGTCATCTGTACCGGGAATGAAATCAACAGCACGACGTAGCCGATCATCGCCGGGTTGAAGGGGTTATGGCCTAATCCACCGTACAGCTGCTTGGCGATCACCACGGCAAAGGCAGTGCCGAGCACAACCATCCACCAGGGGGCCAGCGGCGGAATACTCACCGCCAGCAACAGGCCAGTGAGCAGGGCGGAGTTGTCCTTCAGGGTCGCCACAATATGCTGTTTGCGCAGTTTGAGAATAGCGGCTTCCGTTGCCCAGGCCGTCAATGCGGCGAGGACAATCTGCAGTACGGTACCCCAGCCGAAAAACCAGGTCTGGACCACAATGCCAGGCACGGCGGCGAGCAGCACCAGCAGCATAATACGCGAGGTCTGCCGCTGGTTATGGGTATAGGGGGAGCTTGCGATTCTGAAAACCATTTATTCCTCGTTAACTGCCTGCTGTGTTGCTTTACGCGCCTGAACGCGGGCGATAGCCGCGGCGACGGCCGCTTTGCGTGGGTCGTCATTGGCTGCGGCTGACGCGAGATCCGGTTGTGCGGCCTGTTGTTCGGCTTTGCGCGCTTTGGCGCGGGCGATGGCGGCTTCCACCGCGGCTTTACGCGGGTCGACCGGCTCGGCTACCGGGGCTTCCACCGGCGCAGCCTGCTGTTCGGCTTTACGCGCTTTGGCGCGGGCGATGGCGGCTTCCACCGCGGCTTTACGCGGGTCGACCGGCTCGGCTACCGGGGCTTCCACCGGCGCGGCCTGCTGTTCGGCTTTGCGCGCTTTGGCACGGGCGATAGCGGCTTCCACCGCGGCTTTACGCGGGTCGACCGGCTCGGCTACCGGGGCTTCCACCGGCGCGGCCTGCTGTTCGGCTTTACGCGCTTTGGCGCGGGCGATAGCGGCTTCCACCGCCGCCTTGCGTGGATCTGCTGCGTCGGTCGACAGGGTTTCCACCGACGCGGCCTGCTGCTGTGCCTTGCGTGTCCGGGCTTCGGCCTTCCGCGCTTCGCGGGCGGCAATCGCCTCGCTGTTATCCGGTTTGGCGCCAGACTGAATCACGATCGGTTGCGCCGCATCACGCTGTTTATCGCGTACCCGGGCGAGGGCGGCGTTAATCGCATCCTGATCTTTGGCGGCAGGCTGAACGGCAGCTTTTTTATGTCGTTCGGCGCGGGCGGCTTTTTCACGCTCCAGGCGCGCCTGTCGGGCTTCGAATCGCGCTTTAGCTTCTGCGGCGCGCTGCTCTTCCTGGCGAATCGCGCTGATCTCCGCTTTCTCCTGACGGAAGTACTGCACCAGCGGAATATTGCTTGGGCAAACCCACGCGCAGGCGCCGCATTCTATGCAGTCCGCCAGATTGTGCGCGGTGGCTTTATCGTGCTGCTGGCCTTTGCTGAACCAGTACAGCTGCTGCGGCAGCAGATCGGCCGGACAGGCGTCGGCGCAGGCGCTACAGCGAATGCAGCCTTTCTCTTCCTGCGGCTCGCCCATCTCGCTGGAGGAAGGCGCCAGCAGACAGTTGGTGATCTTCACCACCGGGACATCCAGCCCCGGCAGGGTAAAGCCCATCAGCGGGCCGCCCATGATCACCATTGGCTCGGCGCTGGCGCAGAAGCCGGCGTCGTTAAGCAGATGGCGTACCGGGGTACCAAGGCGCGCCCAGACGTTGCCCGGCCGCGAGACCGCCTCGCCGGTCAGGGTGACCACGCGCTCCGTTAACGGCTCGCCGTCAATCACCGCGCGTTTTATCGCATAGGCCGTCCCCACGTTCTGCATCAGCACGCCAATATCCGACGAACGACCGCCATGAGGCACCTGCTTGCCGGTGAGAATTTGGGTAAGCTGCTTGGCCCCACCGGAGGGGTATTTAGTGGGGATCACGCGCAGCGAGATGCCATGGGCGTCGCAGAGCACCGCCCGCAGCATCGAAATGGCCTGCGGTTTATTGTCTTCAATGCCGATCAGTACTTCGTCAGGCTGCAGAATATGCGCGAGGATGCGGATCCCGTCGACAATCTGCGCGGCGCAGTCCTGCATCAGGCGGTCGTCCGCCGTGATATAGGGTTCGCATTCGGCGGCGTTAATAATCAGCGTCTTAATTTTATCGCCGCCGCCGCGCAGTTTGCTGCCGGTGGGGAAACCGGCGCCGCCGAGGCCCGCGACGCCAAACTGATGAATGCGTTCGATAAGCGCTTCGCGCGTACGGACCTGATAATCACTCCAGCCATCGCGCTCAATCCAGCGGTCTTCGCCGTCGGCGTCAATGATCACGCTCATCTCCGCCAGCCCCGAAGGATGAGCGGTGGTGTGCGGGGCGATGGCGGTAACGGTACCGGAGGTCGGGGCGTGTACGGGCAGCATTCTTCCCCATCCGCGGGTCAACGGCTGGCCGCGCAGCACCCGATCGCCCACCTTGACGCACAGTTCGCCTTCGGCGCCAATATGCTGCTTGAGCGGAATGATAAGGCGCTGCGGCAGGGACACCTGGCGCAGTGGGGTACCGTTAGACTGGGTTTTCATTTCGGGCGGATGAATACCGCCGTTAAAATCCCAGACTTTATCTTTTCGGAAAGCGGAAAATAACTTAAACATGTTGTTCCACAGGAATATTGCGCACCGGGATCGCATGGAGATCCCATTTCCAGGTTTCCGGGGTGGTCGCCACCGGAACGAGCGAAATGCACTGGGTCGGGCAGGGGGCAACGCACAGATTACAACCGGTGCACAGGTCGTTCATCACGGTATGCATGGCGCGGGTTGCCCCGACAATCGCATCCACCGGACACGCCTGGATGCATTTGGTGCAGCCAATGCAGTTCGGCTCGTCGATTACCGCGAGCATACGAACTGGCTCCGCCTCCTGTTCATCGCCATCGACCGGCTGCGGGTCGACGTTCAGTAAGGCGGCGATTTTTAACATTACGGCTTCGCCACCCGGCGCACAGCGGTTAATTTTTTCACCCTGGGCACCAACAGCTTCCGCATAGGGACGACAGCCGGGGTAGCCGCACTGCCCGCACTGGCTCTGCGGCAACAGTTCATCAATTTTTTCCACCACCGGGTCGTCCTGCACCGCGAAACGGCGGGAGGCATACCCCAGTATTAAGCCGAAAATCAGCCCTAACAGGCTGATGGCGATCACGGCTATCCAGACTGCGCTCATTACAACTTCACCAAACCACTAAAGCCCATAAAGGCCAGAGACATTAAACCGGCGGTAATCAATGCGATGGCATTACCGCGAAACGGCGCGGGCACATCGGCCACCACCAGGCGTTCGCGGATCGCCGCGAACAGCACCATCACCAGCGAGAAACCGACGGCGGCGGCAAAGCCGTACAGCGCGGACTGCAGGAAATTGTGCCCCAGATTAATATTCAGCAGCGCCACCCCGAGTACGGCACAGTTGGTGGTGATCAGCGGCAGAAAAATACCCAGCAGGCGATAGAGCGCCGGGCTGGTTTTACGCACGACCATTTCAGTGAACTGAACCACCACGGCGATGACCAGAATAAAGGCCAGCGTGCGTAAATAGACCAGATTTAAGGGGATAAGGATCCAGGTATCAATCAGCCAGGCGCAAATAGAGGCCAGCGTCATCACGAAGGTGGTGGCAAGCCCCATCCCCATTGCGGTTTCCAGCTTTTTGGAAACCCCCATAAACGGGCACAGACCAAGAAACTTCACCAGAACGAAGTTATTGACCAGGACTGTACCAATAAAGAGCAGTAAATAATCAGCCATCATGCGACCTGAAACGAAAAAAAGCCGCTTATTATCGAATAAAACGATACCGGCGACAACAGGTTAAGTGTGGGGTTATTACGGATGAACAAAGGTCCGTTTTACCCGCTGGGAACGGCGAAAATAGGGCGCCAGGAGCGCGGCAGCCAAGAGTGGAAACAGCAGCTGGCGCAAAGCAAGGACATCCGAGACGGGAGAGAAGGCAAATGCCTTTATCGCCAGCAGCAGGGTGATGAGCAGCCAGATAATATAGTGCTTAGGAACCAGCGAGCGCCGCTTAAAGAACGCGATGGTCAGCCAGAGCGTGTAATACCACATGGCGACGGCAAACAGCAGCGAAGCGAGCCACAGCGCCAGATGTCCGGTGCTCATGGCGCGGAGCAGGGCATACGTCTGCGTCGACATGAGAGCATTAGCAAAAAACAGCAGCGATAAGGAGGCGCTCAGCAGCGCCACCAGCAACCAGGCCAGCGGTGCCAGCAGCCATCCGCCAATGCGTTCTGCAGATTGAGACGTCATGTTACTCCCCTATTCAACGCCAGTAATGAAAATCAGGCCGGGAAGTATAAGCAACTGGCGTGAAGGATGACAGCCTTACTGCACGAATCGCCAAACGGATTTAGGCACCTGGCCCACATCGAACAATTTACCACCGGAGACCAGCTCTGCCCGGCGGTGGTCGGCCGCACGATACATATTCACGATCTCTTCGGTGTCGGTCAGGGAGTAGTTAAGGTGATCAAATAGTTTTTCAAGACTTTCGAGCGAACTGATTTTGCGGAATTTTAATAAATAGTCCAGAACGGTCATTTTCGTATCCATTTTATAATCGGAATAATTATGTTGAATATTATCAGCATTCACTAAACCTACTCTCAACCAACGGCGCCTTCTGAATGGGGCCGGGTGGAATGATTCAGGTTATATAAACCCATGACAAGGGGCGAGAGCCGACCTTGAAGAGCAGGGAGAAGTTTAAGAATATTCTAAAACCAGACCGGGCGCCGAATGGCGCCCGCAAGAGAAGATTAACGCTGTTCGCCGTGACTGGCAATAACAGATTTGTACCAATAAAAACTCTTCTTTCGTTTGCGTGCCAGATTTTGCTGGTGATCGACATAGACAAAGCCGTACTGCTTTTGATACCCGTTGAGCCAGCTCAGTAGATCGATAAACGACCAGGGATAATAGCCGCGCACATCCGCCCCCAGCGCCAGCGCCTTTTCCAGGGCGCCAATATGGCTGCTCAGGTAGTCGATTCGCGGATCGTCGACCACTTCTCCGGCAATTATCGGGTCTTTCGCTCCCAGGCCATTTTCGGTGATATAGATCGGGATATCGCCATAGCGTTCCTTGATCATCATAATGCCGTCCGTCAGCCCCTGCGGCCAGATTTCCCATCCCCATTCGGTATAGGTGCTCTGCGGATTACGCACGAAATAGAACAACCCCTCCACGCCAGGTTCGCCACCGGTGGGGATGTTGGGCGGCTGGGCGGACACCGTTTCCCGGCGATAGTAATTCAGCCCGATAAAGTCACAGCGATTCTCGCGCAGTAGTGTGTCATCGTCCGGGGCAAAGCGCGGTACCCCCCACAGAGCCTGGGTCTGCGCCAGCAGGGCGGCAGGATAGGTGCCTTTCAGTACCGGGTCGTAAAGCCAGTGGGTGTGGATGGCGTCAGCCAGTTCGGTGGCTTTTTTGTCCGCCTCACTGTCGGTGAGCGGAGTATGCGGCTGTAGCACATTGACGAAGCCAATCTCGCCCGCCACGTTCATCTCGCGGAATGCCTTGACCGCCAGCGCATGGGCGATAAACACGTGATGACAGGCCTGAATGGCACGCGCCGGATCGCGCACCGCCGGGGGATGCAGACCATTAATGTAGCCGTGACCAATGAACACGATGGTTTCGTTAAAGGTCGCCCACAGCTTCACCCGTGAACCAAAGCGCGCATAGCACAGGCGGGCGTACTCGGCGAAGGCCTCGGCGGTAGTGCGTGCTTCCCAGCCACCCTCATCCTGCAGGGCCTGCGGCAGGTCCCAGTGATAGAGGGTGATCATCGGCTCAATATTGTGCGCCAGCAGTTCGTCGATCAGATCGCTGTAAAACTGTACGCCGGCTTCATTCACTTCGCCGCGCCCGGCGGGCAGCAACCGGGGCCAGGAGATAGAGAATCGATAACTTTGCAGGCCCATTTCGGCCATTAACGCAACGTCTTCGCGAAAACGGTGATAGTGATCGACCGCGACATCGCCGGTGGTGCCTTCAAAGGTGGTACCCGGCAGGTGAGAGTAGATGTCCCAGATTGACGGTCCTTTACCGTCTGCGTCGTGCCCACCTTCAACCTGATACGCTGCGGTAGCGGCACCCCATAAAAAATTGTGCGGAAAAGCGGCCATGAAAAAGCTCCCAGTCTGATGATAGAGGGAGTGTAATCAAAGCAAGGATAGCTGTGCAACCGGTTTCTGAAACCGGTTGCACAGTTGCGAGGCGGGTCACTGTTTCACGGCGGCGCTACTTTGTCTGCACCACATCCGCTGGCGGTGGCGACTGGTAGTTATCAATATGGTGGGCGATAACCAAAAGCAGTGCGGAAATCCCAAAAACAATCCAGCCAATAAGTTCTACAATACGGGTAAAAACAGTCGTCATAACACTTCAGTATCCTTTGAACACAGTGGGAAATGTTACTCCATGGTCAGCAGATCACAAGGGGTATCTGTCTGATTTTGCACGCATGCGGGAAAACAGCTGTGAATCAAATGATAAATTTTGCTCATTGTTTGTAAGATTATTCTCATCTACGCGATATTGACATTAGCTGAATAAGTGAGGCGGTAACATGAGTGACGCGATCCGGGTAGGGCTGATAGGCTACGGTTACGCCAGCAAAACGTTTCACGCGCCGCTGATCGGCGGCACGCCGGGCATGGCGCTGACGAGGGTCTCCAGCAGCGAGGCCGGCAAAGTCCATGCCGACTGGCCGGGGGTCAGGGTGGTGAGTGCGGCAAAGGACTTGCTCAACGATCCTGATATTGAGCTGGTGGTCATCGCCACCCCGAACGATACCCACTTTCCGCTGGCGAAAGCGGCGCTGGAAGCGGGCAAACATGTGGTGGTGGATAAACCCTTTACCGTGACACTGTCACAAGCACGCGAGCTGGAGAGTCTGGCGAAGCATTGCGGCCGGGTGCTGTCGGTGTTTCATAACCGCCGCTGGGACAGTGACTTCTTAACCGTCAGGGCGTTAATTAACGAAGGTCAGCTGGGGGAAGTGTGTTACTTTGAGTCGCATTTCGATCGCTTCCGCCCCCAGGTGCGTCAGCGCTGGCGTGAGCAGGGTGGTCCCGGAAGTGGTATTTGGTACGATCTGGGGCCACATCTGCTCGATCAAGCGGTGGTGCTCTTTGGCCTGCCGGTGAGTATCACAGTCGATCTCGCTCAACTTCGCCCCGGCGCGCAATCCACCGACTATTTTCATGCCGTGCTGGCCTATCCCCAGCGGCGGGTGGTGCTGCATGGCACATTGCTCGCTGCGGCGGAGAGCGCGCGCTTTATCGTCCACGGCTCGCGGGCCAGCTATATTAAGTTCGGCCTTGATCCTCAGGAGGAACGGCTAAAAAACGGTGAACGACTGCCGCAGGAGGACTGGGGGTATGATATGCGCGACGGTACTCTGACCCGCGCCGAAGGCGACGAACGAAGCGAGGAGACATGGCTGACGCTGCCGGGCAACTATCCCGCCTACTATGCCGCCATTCGCGACGCGCTTAACGGGGAGGGAGAAAACCCGGTCCCGGCCAGCGAGGCGATTCAGATCATGACGTTGATTGAGCTGGGTATCGAGTCAGCCAGACATCGCGCCACGCTCAGCCTGGTGTGAGGGGGAGCCCGGCAGCGCTGCCGCCGGGCCGGTGATCAACCTTTCGCCACCCGCTGAATGAGAGCGGCTTTTTCCTGTTCGCTCAGAAACGCCTGGGTCAGACCGTTGATCTGTGCCTGACGGATCAGCTCCCTGCTCAGGCCCGCCGCCGGCGCCGCCACGGTGTACTCGTGAATGATATCGACGCCCTGCACCGCCGGATCGTCAGTGTTGAGGCTCGCAAGCACGCCGTGCTCAAGGAACTGCTTCAGCGGATGCTGGGCCAGCGAAGCCACGGTGCTGGTTTGCACATTCGAGGTCAGGCATGATTCAATGCCGATCTGATGTTTGGCCAGGTAGTCCATCAGGGCCGGATCCTCTACCGCTTTGACCCCATGACCGATGCGCTCCGCGCCCAGCTCGCGGATGGCCTGCCAGATACTTTCCGGTCCGGCCGCTTCGCCAGCGTGGACGGTAATATGCCAGCCAGCGTCGCGGGCCTGATTAAAATGGTTGAGGAACAGCGTGCCCGGGAAGCCCAGCTCATCACCGGCCAGATCCAGCGCGGTGATGCCCTCGCGGTGAGCGAGCAGCGCCGCCAGCTCTTCCTGACAGGCCGCTTCACCGAAGGTGCGGCTCAGAATGCCGATCAGGCGGGCGTCGACCTGAAAATCGCGGCTGCCTTCACGTACGCCCGCGATCACTGCCTCTACTACGCCGTCGACAGGAAGCTGGTGGGTCATCGCCATATAGCGGGGAGAGAAGCGCAGCTCAACGTAGTGCAGGCCATTGCGCGCGGCGTCTTCGACGTTCTCGTATGCCACGCGACGGCAGGCTTCCAGTGAGGCAAGGACTTTTACCCCCCAGTCGAGCTTGGCAAGAAAACTGACCAGATCGGGCTCAAGGCTGGTGACCTGGACGTGGGGACGCAGCGTGTCGAGGGTGGAAGCGGGAAGGGCAATATTAAACTCGCGGCCAAGATCGAGGATGGTTTGGGCCCGGATGTTACCGTCAAGGTGGCGGTGAATGTCGGTTAATGGCAATGAAGAATCAATCATGGTCGCACTCTTTTTTTAGTTAAAGTGCACGTCATTATACAACATGTACATAACTGTTTAAAAGCATTGAAAAAATCCATTCGATACAAACAGCTGGGGCTTCTCTGGTCACTTTTCCGCTCTTTTTCGCTGCGCCATTTTACAGCGAGCACGACGTTCATGATTGACGCGATCCTGACCAGACCAGAAAAGCACAGGCGCTGACCGCGGCGCCGGCAAGGCAGACCGCCTGCCATCCCCAGTGAGAATAGAGCTGGGTGGCGACGATAGCGCCTGCCGCGCTGCCCAGCGAATAAAAACACATGTAAGCCCCAACCAGGCGGCTTGCCGCTGCAGGCCTGGCGGCAATAATCAGACTCTGGTTGGTGACATGAACGGCCTGCACCGCAAAGTCCAGTGCGATAACGCCCGCTATCAGCCAGAGCAGAGAAGTTTCGGCACAGGCGATAGGCAGCCAGGAGAGCGCCAGCAGCGCCAGCGCCAGGCCGGTCGTGCGCTGCGCCCATCCCTGGTCAGCCCATCTGCCCGCCCTTGAGGCGGCCAGCACGCCAGCGATGCCGGCTAAGCCAAACATCCCTGTCTGGGTGTGCGACAGGGAAAGAGCGGTGAGCGGCATGACCATGGTCGTCCACAGCATGCTGAAAGCGGCGAAGATCAGCAGCGCCAGGATCCCGCGCTTTCTCAGTTGCGGTTCAGTAAGATACAGCTGAAAAACTGACTTCAGTAAGGATAGATAAGTGGGCTTTTGCGGCTGCGGCGGGGGCGAAGGCATGACTTTCCAGACGACGCCGGCAATCAACAACATCAGACAGGCAGCCGTGAGATAAACGGCTCGCCAGCCGGCGATATCAGCGATCGCCCCTGATATAAAACGAGATAACAGAATGCCTGAAACAATGCCGCTGGTCAGGGTACCTACCGCCTGGCCTCGTTTCTGCGGCGTCGCCAGTATCGCCACCCACGCCACCATCAACTGCACCACCACGGCCATCAGCCCGACGATCAGCATGGCACCCAGCAGGATCGCGATATTAGGGGATAACCCTGCCACGACTAACGCCGCCACTGACAGCAACAGCTGAGTCAACACCACGTATTTACGGTTCAACCCGTCCCCGAGCGGAACCAGGAACAGCAAACCAATGGCATAGCCCGCCTGCGTTGTCGTGACGACGCTGCCAATCATACCGGGCGACACCTTCAGGCTGACCGCCATCGAGTCGAGTAAAGGCTGAGCTGAATAAACGTTGGCTACCGCCAGCGCGCAGGTCAATGAAAACAGCGCCGTTATCCCCGCGGTCAGCATCGTGACAGGGGCTGACGCGGTCGGGATCTCGTGCTCGGTACACAAACTTGCCTTGCATTTCATAAGAGGCCTGCACTCTGGTTGCTTTTTAAAACTAGTGTGCCTATAAAACTAGCCATAGTGGTTTTCTTTTGCAACTGCTACGAGGGGAGATTAAGCTGGCAACAGCAGACTGATAGACGGAGAGCACGCAGATGGCGAAACAGGAATCACTCAGAACCAGTGAATGTCCGGTGGCAAGAACGCTGGAATCAATTGGAGAACGCTGGTGCCTGATGATTATTCGCGAGGCCTTTGACGATGTGCGGCGCTTCAGCGAGTTTCAAAAGAATCTAGGGCTGGCCAAAAATATCCTTGCCTCGCGGCTGAAGCACCTGGTCGATATCGGTATTTTCGAGATTTTACCGGCATCGGATGGCAGCGCCTACAAGGAATACGTCCTAACTGAAAAGGGGCGCTCTGTGTTTCCCATTGTTGTGGCGATGCGGCAATGGGGAGAGCGTTATATGTTTGATCAGGGGGAAACCTATTCTGTCCTGCTGGATAACGAACACGGTCAGCCGCTTCAGTATCTGGATGTGCGTTCCGCTCAGGGGGATAAACTGCAACCAGGCGACTGCCATCGCCGGCGCGTAGTGTCGGATATCAGCGGCGAATGAAGGTCTGAAGGGGAGCGCGATCCCAGCAAGAGTACGAGCGTACCACTAAGTGGTCCTGGAACCATCCTGACGTCTCTTTTCGTGGCGGCTCCTGATGGCCCCCCCAGGACGCCGCGACAGGCGAGCCACCGTCCGCCGCAGAATGCTGTGCATAATCATTTGCATTTATATTTTATTTGAATGTATTCATGTTACATATTAAATTCTGCTTACTTTATCGACGATGAGGCAAGGATGCGGATGTGGAGAGCGTAATCCATAACAATATTGAGGGTTTTCTGCTGCTGCTATTAAGCATGTGGCCGATTCTGATTGTGGTCTTTATTGGCGTTGCGATTTCATTCTATACCATGCTGTTACGCAAAACGGCGCTGGCCTGCCTGCTGTTCGCCGTCGCTATCGGCGCCGCAGGCTGGAGCCTCGCTTAGCATCCGATCTCAGGGTTTATCCAGCAGACTCATGCTGGAGGTGGCGGCGCCATCATTGAGATTGGACGGTGCATGCCAGTCGCGGCCAGCCAGTGCGCTATCGCCCTGGCCGCTGCTGGCGACCATATCCTGTTGCGTCGACATCGTCGAGCCTTCCAGCGCTTCATCGGCCCCCGACTGATCGGGCAGGGAGCTGGTATACCCGCCATTGTTTGAGTAAGTATCCATACCATTCACTTCATTCGGTACCGTGTCGGTGGTGGTGCCATCATCGTTTATGCAAAATGATCCGCCAATGCCGTTAGGCTGGCAATCCGCGGCAAAAGCCGGGCCGGCCAGCGAGGCCAGCAACAATAGCGGTAAGCCGATTTTCTTCATTTTCATCTCCATGCGCAACGTGGCTCGACAGATGCTCTCTACTATAGAGAAGGACAGGGCGGTGGCAGGTGACAAAACTGTTTAATTTTGTAATAGCGTACCGACTGCCGGTTGCCCGTTCACTTCAGCACGTCGAGGCATGCTGCGCCTTCCCGGGTCGGGAGCGGATCGGCGCAATGCGGTAATCAATTGTTAATTCAACGTAAAGGTTAATGAAAATTTAAGAGAAGGCCGCTATGTTGGCGATATCACTCTTTCCATTAAGGAAATTCCATGCGCGATAAATATTCGGGCCTGCAGATCGGTATTCACTGGTTGGTCTTTTTGCTGGTGGTGGTGGCTTATGCGGCAATGGAGCTACGTGGATTTTTTCCCCGTAGTGACCGGCCGCTGATTAATATGATTCATGTCTCCTGCGGGATCACCATCTGCGCGCTGATGGTGGCGCGTTTGCTGGTGCGGCTGAAGTCGCCAGCGCCGCCGATCGTGCCGAAACCGTCGCCGATGATGACCGGTTTTGCTCATCTCGGCCATCTGGTTATCTATCTGCTATTTATTGCCTTGCCGCTGATCGGGATGGTGATGATGTACTGGCGCGGAAATCCCTGGTACGCCTTTGGCCTGACCATGCCGTATGCCCCACAGAGCGATTTTGAGCGGGTGGATACCCTGAAGGCGATCCATGAATGGTTAGCCAACGCCGGGTACTTCGTCATTGGCCTGCATGCCCTTGCCGCGCTGGTCCATCATTACTGGTGGAAAGATAATACCCTGCTGCGGATGATGCCTCGTAAGCGCTAAATGATCGTTACCCTTTTTGCCTGACCCCGTCCCGCGACGGGGTTTTTTTTGCCTTTATGGGTAATAAAATATAGTATACCCCCCTATATGATACGGAGGCGTAATCGTGCCACATTCACCTGAAGATAAAAAACGGGCGCTCAGTCGCGTACGCCGCATCCGCGGCCAGGTCGAGGCCCTCGAGCGCGCGCTGGAGTCCGGCGAACCCTGCATGACAATCCTGCAGCAGATTGCCTCGATTCGCGGTGCGGCAAATGGCCTGATGGGCGAAATGGTGGAGATCCACCTGCAGGACGAGCTGGTTAGCGGCGAGACCACCCCGGACCAGCGGGCCGCGAGAATGGCAGAGGTCGGTCATTTGCTACGATCCTATTTAAAATAACATCACGACGAGGAAGAGACAGTTATGAAATCACGCGCAGCAGTTGCCTTTGGTCCTGGCCAGCCGTTAAAAATCGTTGAGATTGACGTCGCGCCGCCGAAGAAAGGCGAAGTTCTGGTGAAAATCACCCACACCGGCGTGTGTCACACCGATGCCTTTACCCTCTCCGGCGACGATCCAGAGGGTGTTTTCCCGGCGGTACTGGGCCATGAAGGCGGCGGGATTGTCGTGGAAGTGGGCGAGGGCGTCACCAGCCTTAAGCCGGGCGACCACGTGATCCCGCTGTATACCGCCGAATGCGGCGAGTGCAAGTTCTGTAAGTCGGGTAAAACCAATCTCTGTCAGGCGGTGCGCGCCACCCAGGGCAAAGGGTTGATGCCGGACGGCACCACCCGTTTCTCCTATAACGGCGAACCGATTTATCACTATATGGGCACCAGCACCTTCAGCGAATATACGGTTTGCGCCGAGATCTCGCTGGCGAAAGTCAATCCGCAGGCGCCGCTGGATAAAGTGTGCCTGCTGGGCTGCGGTGTCACCACCGGTATCGGCGCAGTGCACAACACGGCGAAGGTCAAGCCCGGGGATAGCGTCGCGGTCTTTGGTCTGGGCGGCATTGGTCTCGCGGTGATCCAGGGCGCGGTGCAGGCGCAGGCCGGACGGATTCTGGCGGTCGATACCAACCCGGATAAGTTCACCCTGGCAAAAGAGATGGGCGCAACCGACTTTATCAACCCGAACGACTACGATAAGCCGATTCAGGATGTGATTGTCGAACTGACCGACGGCGGGGTGGATTTCAGCTTCGAGTGCATCGGCAATGTCAACGTGATGCGCGCGGCGCTGGAGTGCTGCCATAAAGGCTGGGGTGAGAGCGTGATCATCGGCGTAGCCGGTGCGGGCCAGGAGATCAAGACCCGTCCGTTCCAGCTGGTGACCGGCCGCGTGTGGCGCGGTTCCGCCTTCGGCGGCGTGAAAGGGCGCAGTCAGCTGCCGGGAATGGTGGAGGACGCCATGGCCGGTAAAATTCGCCTCGACCCGTTTATTACCCATCGCCTGCCGCTGGAGCAGATTAACGAGGCCTTTGATCTGATGCATGAAGGCAAATCGATTCGCACCGTGATCCACTTTGGCGACCAGTAATCGCTAACGCTGATGGCGTATCGTCACCGATAAAAAAAGGGCCCGGATGGGCCCTTTTGCTTAGGTCGATCAGTGATGATCCGGGAGCGCGTAGGCGATAATGTAATCGCCGCGTTCCGGTGACTGACGGGCGCCGCCAGCATTGATAATAATGTACTGCTTACCGGTTTTCGGTGAGACGTAGGTCATCGGGCCCGACTGGCTACCGACCGGCAGACGCGATTTCCAGATCTCTTTCCCGTTCGCGGTATCAAAGGCGCGCAGGTAGAAATCCTGGGTACCGGCGAAGAACAGCAGTCCGGACTGCGTCGACAGCGACGCGCCAAGGGTCGGCATGCCGATCGGAATGGGCATGTGCATCCGGATCCCCAGCGGCCCGGTATCTTCTACGGTGCCAACCGGTACCTGCCACACCAGTTTCCCGGTTTTCAGATCCACCGCGGACATGGTGCCGAACGGCGGTTTCTGGCACGGAATGCCCAGCGGCGACAGGAAACGTTCGCGCATGGCGCCAAACGGCGTACCTTCCATCGGCACGATGCCCATCTCGATCCCGCTGGCGTCTTTCGCCACCTTCGCGCGCGGCACCATATAGTTGGCGAGACCCAGACGCATATCGTTGACGAACATCAGGCTGTTGTTCGGATCCACCGAAACGCTGCCCCAGTTCATGCCGCCGAGCGAGCCCGGGAACTGCAGGGAACGGTCTTCACCTGGCGGGGTAAAGACGCCCTGATGGCGCATCTCTTTGAACTGAATACGGCACAGCAGCAGGTCGATCGGTGTCGCCCCCCACATATCGGATTCGGTCAACGTCTGGTTGCCGATCATCGGCATCCCTACCGAGTAAGGTTGCGTCGGAGAGTAGCGTTCACCTTTGACGTTGCCCGCCGGTACCGGACGCTCTTCCACTTTGGCCACCGGCTCGCCGGTCTCGCGGTTGAGCATAAAGATCATGCCCTGCTTGCTGGTCTGCACCAGCACCGGGGTGGTACCGCCCTTGCCGTCAGGCAGGTCGTACAGCAGCGGCTGAGACGGCAGGTCAAAGTCCCACAGATCGTGGTGCGTGATCTGGAAGTGCCAGCGCACCTGGCCGGTGGTGGCATCCACAGCCACGATAGAGGAGCTGTATTTATCGTCCAGCGCGGTACGCTCGCCGCCAAAGAAATCTGGCGTGGCGTTGCCGGTTGGCAGATAGATCAGATTCAGCTTCGCGTCGTAGGACATCGCCGACCAGACGTTTGGCGTACCGCGCGTATAGGTCTGGCCTTCCGGCGGAACACCGGTCAGCGCTGGATTGCCGGGATCCCACGCCCACGCCAGTTTGCCGGTGTGGACGTCAAACGCGCGGACCACGCCCGGCGGTTCGCCGGTGGAGTAGTTATCCGCGACGCGGCCGCCCACCACTACCACATTGCCCGCTACCAGCGGGGTGGAGGTCTGCTGATAGTAGCCCGCTTTCACTTCACCCATGCCGACGCTGAGGTCGACAATACCGCCATCGCCGAAGCTTTCGCACAGTTTGCCGGTATCGGCATCAATGGCGATCAGGCGGGCGTCGATCGTCGGCAGGAACAGACGACGGGAACAGGCGGCAGGCTGCGTGCCTGACGCTGGCGCGGTTTGCGCCTGGCTATCTTCGTAATAGCCTAAGCCGCGGCAGCGCTGCCAGTTGGGCGAAGAGGATTTGGAGTCATAGCGCCATTTCTCTTTTCCGCTGTCCACATCCAGCGCCAGCACTTTGCTGTAAGGGGTGCAGACGTAGAGAGTATCGCCAATCTGCAGCGGGGTGTTTTGATCTTCCGCCCCGGAGCCATTGCTCTGCGGGATATCGCCAGTATGCGCCACCCAGGCCACCTGCAGCTGGTTGACGTTCTGTTTGTTGATTTGGTCCAGCGCGGCGAAACGGTCGCCGTGGGTGGTATTACCCCAGTGCGCCCAGTTTTTCTGCTGTTCGCCCGGCGCGACGGGCTTCACTGGCACCGCTTCAGTGGCGCTAACCAGTGGTTCGGATTTGAACATCCAGCCAAAGCTCACCGCCAGCGCCACGGCGAGAACGGCGGCGACGCCATATGCCGGGCCTTTTTTTGCCGGTGGGCTGGCGAGGAAAGGCCAGACCAGGGCGGCAAGGAAGGCCAGGACGCCGAGCGCAAACAGGCGCGAGAAGAGCGGCCAGTAGCTCCAGCCAGCGTCACTAATCGCCCAGATCACCGAGGCGATAAACGCCACGGCGTATAACAGAATACCGCCGCGGCGGTTGCGGAAAATCAACACCGCCGCGATGACCATGACCACGCCCATCAGCGCGAAGTACAGTGTACCGCCGACGAGGGCCAGTTTTGCCCCAAGAATACCCACAGCCAGACCGATGATGAGCATCAGTCCGGCGAGAAGCCACTGCAGGATCCGGGGGAATCCGCGCGGCGCGTTGCCAGTTGCCATGTAATCTCCTTAACCACTCCCGCCACTTCATCGTGAACCAAATGAAACAGGTGTTTTCTGTTTTATTTTTGAATGAAGAGGTTTGTACCTTCATAAACGCAGGTTTATTGCTTGATGTGATTTCAAATGAACCATTTGGTGAAATCGCGATATGATAGATCTGTTAAAGAAATTTACGCAATTGTTAATGAATGATTTCGCACTAAATGATTATTTTGCTAAATGTGTTGCGCCGTCCGTCGCACCACATCGACGTACGTAGGCTCCCCGGCAGGGCTACCGGGGAGAAAGCGGGGTCAGGCAGGCATTGACTTGCGGATGGCGCTGAGCAAGGTTTGCGTACCTGGCGTAAGCGTCGCATCGACGCGGGTCAGAATGCCGATGGGCTCTCCGGCGCCCTGGGTGGCAATCGGCAGGGCGCTCAGCACACCCCGGCGAAGATCGTCTTTCACCGCTCCGGAAGGTACGAACCACACATAGTCAAAATCGACCGTCAGCTGGCGTGACAGCGAAGCCGAGAGGGTCTCGATACAGCCGGCGGGCATTTTACAGCCCTGGCTCTGGAGCAGCGTTTCGGCGTTTTGCCGCGGTACGGTGCCCTTCGGCGAAACGACGACGGGCCACTCCATTACCCGGCTCAGGGTCACGGTCTCCTGAAGCAGGGGGTGTCCCGGGCGAACCACCAGTTTCAGGGATTCGAGGAACAGCAGTTCATAGTTGAGTCCACTCATCAGATCCGGGTCGGACATGCGTCCGATACCGATATCGATCTCCCCGGATTTTAACCCCGCCAGCAGCATGGTGTTGTTCATGGTGGCGACCTGCAGCGTGATGTCTTTTTGCTGCTTATGGAACTGGCCGATCACCGTTGGCAGGATCCCCAGCGCGGCGGTAGGCAGCGCGCCGATACGCACAATGTCGTTATTCAGCCCCTCTTTACGGTTCAGCGCCTGACCCGCTGAGTTAAGGGCATCAAGTACCTTAACGGCATGAGTCAGAAACTGTTCGCCGACCAGGGTGAGTTGCGCCCCCAGGCGGCCCCGCTCGAACAGCCGGGTACCGGTTAGCTGTTCAAGCTCGTTAAGCGTTTTCGAGAGTGCAGGCTGGCTCAGATTTAAAGTTTCAGCCGCGCGCCCCAGCGTTCCCTGTTGAGCGACGGCCACGAAGGTGTGTAGATGGCGCAAGCGAATGCGCTGACTGAAGAGACCATTTTTTTCCATAGTAGATGATGTTAAAAACACAGCGGTGAAAGAGACAAGCGGCCTTGTTTAAATTTGATAACCAGATAGCAAAATATTATTAACATTTGACCTGATTACATTACAAGATCTTTCCCCACGGTTTAAAACGCCTTCCCCCCGCAGGACGAGGGGAAGGCGTTTATCGGCGTGGCCGCTAGATATCGAAAAAGACGGTTTCGTTTTCGCCCTGCAGATAAATATCGAAGCGATAGACCACTTCCGAACCACGAACCTCGCGTTCGGCGATTAAGGTTTTGCGTCTCACTTCCCACTCGATCAGATTCAGCACCGGGTCGCTGGCGTTGGCCTCATGTTCATCGGCGAAATACATCCGTGTGTTCAGGCCGATGTTGATCCCCCGGGCGACCACCCACAGGTTGACGTGCGGCGCCATCAGGCGGCCATCGCGGCCGACAACCGGGCCCGGCTTAATGGTGTCAAAGCGCCAGACGCCGGAGGTGAAATCAGAGCAGGTACGCCCCCAGCCGCGGAAGCCCGGGTCGACGGCTTTCTGCTGCTGACGGTCGTCAGGATGGTTATAGCGTCCTGCGGCGTTGGCCTGCCAGATCTCCAGCAGCACATCACGGACCGGTGTTCCGGAGCCGTCGATAACCCGGCCTTCAATGGTGATCCGCTCCCCGGTGGTATCCGCGGTGGTGAGGACCGGGCCAAAGTTTTTCTCAAAAATATGAAAGCCCGCGGCGTCAGGCGCCAGACCGATATGAACATAGGGTCCCGCCGTCTGCGAGGCGGTTTCAGGCAGATACTCTTTCATCGGGCGGCCCCCTGAGTGCGATTTTCAAACAGCGTGGCGCGATGGCCGCGCAGAACAAGGTCAAAGCGGTAGGCCAGACAATCCAGCGGTACGGCGGCGTGCATGTCCAGCTCGGCGATCAGCGTGCGCACGGCGTCGTCATTATTAATGGTTCGGACGATCGGACACTGTTTGATCAGCGGATCGCCTTCGAAATACATCTGAGTGATCAGGCGCTGCGCCCAGGCTTCACCCGAGAGCGAGAAATGAATATGCGCCGGACGCCAGTCGCTGGCCTGGTTACGCCACGGGTAGGGGCCGGGCTTGATAGTGCGAAAACAGTAATAGCCGTTTTCATCGGTCAGCACCCGGCCGCAGCCGCCGAAGTTCGGGTCAATCGGGGCCAGATACTGATCTTTTTTATGTCGGTAGCGGCCGCCGGCATTGGCCTGCCAGACTTCCACCAGGGTGTTTTTCATCGGTCGGCCAAAACCATCGCGCACGTAACCGTGGACAATGATCCGCTCGCCAATCGGCAGGCCTTCTTTGGCGTAATTAAGGATAAGATCGTTATCCAGAGGGCCCAGATCGTCACGGCTAAAGACCGGCCCGGTGATCTCTGACAATGAGTTCTGCAGGGAGATCAGGGCATTCTTCGGTGAGCGCAGGACGCTGGTTTTATAGCCCGGCGCGTAAGCGGGCGGGTGGCTACTGTAATCGCGATGGATAACCTCGCGCGGGGACCATTTATCGTTCATCGGGTACTCCGTGTAGACGGTAGAGGGGCATGTTGTTGTAATGTCGCCAGAAACAGTGTGTGTAAATGTATTGTTAATTTAAAGTGAAATTACCGGGTGTTTTTCATAACCGTGGGTTATGTTTTGTGCAATGACTGCTAGCGGAAGCAGGTTATCGCCATCACAGTTTGTAAATTCTTCCCCCCGCCAGGAGGCAGCTTTCCTACACTCCAGGAAGTATTCACTGGAGGTAACACATCATGGCGAACACCATCACGGCTGATGAGATTCGGGAGCAGTTTTCGCAGGCCATGTCGGCTATGTACCAGCAGGAAGTTCCGCAATACGGGACGCTGCTGGAGCTGGTGGCTGACGTCAATCTCGCGGTACTGGAAAATAATCCGCAGCTGCATGAACAACTGGCCAATGCCGACGAGCTGGCGCGCTTAAACGTGGAGCGCCACGGCGCAATCCGCGTGGGCACAGCGGAGGAACTGGCGACGCTGCGTCGCATGTTTGCCATCATGGGGATGTATCCCGTCAGCTATTACGATCTCTCGCAGGCCGGCGTGCCGGTCCATTCCACGGCCTTTCGTCCCATCGACGATGCCGCGCTGGCGCGCAATCCGTTTCGGGTTTTCACCTCGCTGCTGCGCCTGGAGCTGATTGAAAATCGCGCCCTGCGCGAGCGGGCCGAGGCCATCCTTGCCCGGCGCAAAATCTTTACCCCCCGCTGTCTGGCGCTGATTGCGCAGTATGAAGCTGAGGGCGAATTCACCTCTGCCGACGCGCGCGAGTTTGTGCAGGAGGCGCTGGAGACCTTCCGCTGGCACCGGCATGCCACCGTCGATGAGGAGACCTACCATGCTCTGCATCGCGAGCACCGCCTGATTGCCGATGTGGTCTGCTTTCCGGGATGCCATATCAATCACCTCACGCCGCGGACGCTGGATATTGACCGCGCCCAGGCCCTGATGCCCGAGTGTGGTATTGAACCCAAAGCGCTGATTGAAGGGCCACCGCGCCGGGAGGTCCCGATCCTCCTGCGGCAGACCAGCTTTAAGGCGCTTGAGGAGCCGGTGATGTTCGCCGGTGAGCATAAAGGCACCCACAGCGCCCGCTTTGGCGAAATTGAGCAACGCGGCATTGCGCTAACGCCAAAAGGACGCGCACTGTACGACCGACTGCTGCAGGCGGCAGGGACAGGAAAGGACAATCTCAGCCATCAGCTGCATCTGCAGGAGGTATTCCGCGAATTCCCCGACAGCGAATTTCTGCTCCGTCAGCAGGGGTTGGCCTGGTTTCGCTACCGCCTGACGCCCGCCGGCGAGGCGCATCGCCAGGCGTTTCGCCCGGGGGACGATCCGCAGCCGCTGATTGAGCGCGGGTGGGTGGTCGCCCAGCCGATTATTTATGAAGATTTTTTACCGGTCAGCGCGGCGGGCATTTTTCAGTCTAATCTGGGCAACGAAACGCAGGCGCGCAGCCACGGAAATGCCAGCCGCGAAGCCTTTGAGACGGCGCTGGGCTGCCCGGTGGAGGATGAGTTTGCCCTGTACCGACAGGCGGAGGAGCGCAGCAAACGACGTTGCGGTCTGCTGTAAAATCAGTACCCTGCTGGCATCAGCCTTACAGGGAGCAGGTTATGCAACATCCGTCGAAACCGTTGGCGAAAACCCGCCAGGGAACCGTATCCGGGAGCACAGAGCAGGGGATCCATATCTGGCGCGGCATTCCGTATGCCGCGCCGCCTGTGGGCCCGCTGCGCTGGCGCGCGCCGCAGCCTCCTGCCCGCTGGCAGGGCGTCCGCCAGGCCGACGCCTTTTCCGCCGCCAGCTGGCAGGACATTGACTACTGCCGTGAGCTCGGCGGCGGCGATCCCGGCGCTTTCAGCGAAGACTGCTTATATCTCAATATCTGGGCACCTGCTGCTGCTGCGCAGCCGCTGCCGGTGATGGTCTGGCTGCACGGCGGCGGGTTTACCATCGGCGCCGGCAGCCTGCCGCCTTACGATGGCAAAGCGTTAGCCAGCCGCGATGTGGTGGTGGTGACGGTCAACTACCGGTTGGGCCATCTCGGCTTTTTCGCCCATCCGGCGCTGGAAGAAGAGGCGGGCGAACGTCTCTATAATTTCGCGCTGCTCGATCAGATTGCCGCCCTGCAGTGGGTTCAGGAGAATATCCACGCCTTCGGCGGGGATGCCGCCAACGTCACGCTGTTTGGCGAATCCGCCGGGGCGCGCAGCGTGCTGTCGCTGATGGCCTCGCCGAAAGCGAAAGGGTTGTTCCATAAAGCGATTATTCAGAGCGGGTATACGTTACCCGACCTGCCGCGAGAGAAGGCGCTGGAGAAAGGCCGCCTGCTGGCGGAACACTTTGCCTTACCGCGAGCCAGCGCTGAGGAATTGCGGGCGATCCCGGCGGAGGCCTTCTGGTCGCTCACCGCGCCGCTGAACACAGGGCCGGCCCCCATCGTCGGCGACGCGGTGCTGCCGCAGCCGATGCTGGAGACCTTTTTTGCCGGGCGCCAGCATCCAATGCCGGTGATGATCGGCTCCAACAGCGATGAAGCCAGCGTGATGGCCGTGTTTGGCGTCGATATCGCCGGGCAGATCCAGAAGCTGCGCCGTGAGCGCCGCCTGGGACTGGGGCTGATCAAACTCCTTTATCCCGGCGTGAAGGGCGATGAGGCGCTGGGGCGGGAAGTGTGCCGCGACATGGCCTTCACCACCCTCGGTTATGTGGTGATGCAGGCGCAGCAGCGCGTGGGGCAGCCGTGCTGGCGCTACTGGTTTGATTATGTTGCGGAGGCGGAGCATGACACCTATCCGCACGGCGCCTGGCATGGCAACGAGGTGCCCTACGTGTTTGATAACCTGCGGTTGACCGACCCGGTGTGTCAGTATGCCAGCGAAGCGGATCTGGCCTTCGCCGCTCAGGTGGCTGACTATTGGGCCCAGTTTGCCCGCGTCGCCAGCGGCGACCAGGCGCTTGCCGGCGCGGTGCGCTGGCCAGCGTGCCTGCGCGGACGGGATCGTCTGTTGCGCATTGGCCTGCATAAGCGTGCCGGCTTTAAAGTGGAAAATCGCTTTATGCGCGCCCGGCTGGCGCTGTTTCGCCGGGTGATGAAGCATCACGTGACGCTGGAGTAAATGCGCTGAGGTGCGGCTGAGCAACTGCCGCCACCGGTTGGTGGCGGCATTCACTCACATCACAACCACGGGCTTTATCACCTTACCAGACGCCGAATCGGCGAAGGCCTGATTAATATCGGCCAGCGGATAGCGAACGATAAGCTTATCGATGGGGAATTTCCCCTGCTTGTACTGCTGCACCAGCAGCGGAATAAACAGCGCTGGGACGGCATCGCCTTCAATCACCCCGACCAGCGACTTGCCCTCCGCCATCAGATCGTTCTGCACGTTAAAGGTGATATCCCCGGTAAAGCCGACGATGGCCACCGTACCTAATGGTTTCACCGCGTGTACGGCCTGCAGCACGATGGCCGATACGCCGGTGGTTTCCACCGCGTAGTGAGCGCCTTTGCCGGTGATCTGTTTGATCAGGGCCACGGCATCCTGTTCCTTGCCATTGATCTGATGGGTGGCGCCCAGTTCGCCCGCCAGGGCGAGGCGACTGGCATGAATATCGACAGCGATGATCTGCGAACAGCCGGTTAATTTCGCCGCCATGATGGCGCTGAGCCCCACGGCGCCGCAGCCAAACACCACAATGGATTCCCCAATCACCGGTTTCAGGCGGTTGAGCACCGTCCCGCTGCCGGTCTGGATGCCGCAGCCCAGCGGGCCGAGCAGGGTGAGATCGACCTCCGGGTCGACCACCACGGCGTTGCTGGCGCGGGTGACCACATACTGGCTGAAGGACGACTGGCCAAAGAACAGGGACAGATCCTGATCGCCCAGCCGATAGGGGGTGGTGCCATCCTCGCGTCGGCCGCCAAAATTAAGCGTATTAAAATCTTCGCAAGCTGAAGGGTGGTTGCTTAAACAATTTTCGCAATGGTGGCAGGCGGCATAGCTGAGCACCACGTGGTCTCCGACTCTGATACCGCTGACCGCCTCCCCGACGCTGGCGACGATCCCGGCGCCTTCATGGCCGAGGATGGCTGGCATAGGCACCACTCCCGGGTTATCACGCATCACCGCGTCGGTATGACAGACCCCGGTGGCGACAATTTTCACTAATATCTCATCCTTCCCCGGAGGGGAGACGTCGACATCCTTGATGACGAAAGGTTGCTGGTAGCCCAGCGTGACGGCTGCTTTCACTTGCATGGCATGACTCCTGAATGAATTCCCTGGAGAGCGTGGCGGGACAGCCCGAACGGCTCTCCCGTGTTGGCCGCTAACATGAAGAAATATAGCGGTTATCGGTGAAAAGTTAGCACCGGATGTGGCGGAAATTTGCGCCAATTGTGCCTAAAGAAAACGCAGGGCGGCGGGGCATAGGTGTGATGAATATACCGCAGCGAGAAAAAGCTATCCGCTCAATGGTCAGGCGAAAAAGCGGCCGGCAGTCTGTTCTTTCCCCGGCTGCACGTCGAAGGAAAAGTAAAAAAACGGGTTGTTCCGGTAGACAGGGCTTTTTTACCTTTTTTCTGCGGGCAACAATTGGATTATTAATCGTTTTTGTCTAGAGTGGGCGGAATTTATCACGCAGCGTGATGACGCGTTGCGAATCAATTCACCCGTGCAGAAGGACGCTTTCTCAGGCATGAACCGCAGACGTTTTCTTAAATCTTCCATGGCTGTTGCCGCCGTATGCGGGACGTCAGGAGTCGCTTCCTTATTCAGTCAGGCCGCTTTTGCCGAAGACGCGGGTATTGCCGACGGGCAAACGCGTCGTTTCGATTACACCGTGCTGCAGGCGATGGCCCACGATCTGGCGCGCCAGCCATGGGGCGGCGCCCCGCGCGATCTGCCGCCGACGCTGGCCAATCTGACTCCGCAGGCTTATAACAGCATCCAGTATGACGCCAACCACTCGCTATGGAACAACATCGAAGAACGCAAACTGGACATCCAGTTTTTCCACGTCGGGATGGGGTTCCGTCGCCGCGTGCGGATGTTCTCTCTTGACGCCGCCACTCAGCAGGCGCGCGAGATCCATTTCCGCCCTGAGCTGTTTAAGTACAATGACGCCGGGGTCGACACCCGCCAGCTGGAAGGGCAGTCCGACCTCGGCTTCGCCGGATTCCGGGTGTTTAAAGCGCCGGAGCTGGCCCGCCGCGATATCGTGGCGTTCCTTGGCGCCAGTTATTTCCGCGCGGTAGACAGCACCTACCAGTACGGCTTGTCGGCTCGTGGGCTGGCGGTAGACACCTTTACCGATACCCCGGAAGAGTTCCCTGATTTCACCTCCTTCTGGTTCGAAACGGTTAAAGGGGACGCCACGGTCTTTACCGTTTACGCGCTGCTGGATAGCCCGAGCATCACCGGGGCCTACAAGTTCACCATCCATTGCCAGGATACCCAGGTCATCATGGACGTGGAAAATCACCTTTATGCCCGCAAGGACATCAAACAGCTGGGTATCGCGCCGATGACCAGTATGTTCAGCTGCGGCAACAACGAGCGCCGGATGTGCGATACCATCCACCCGCAGATCCACGACTCCGATCGGCTGTCGATGTGGCTGGGGAACGGCGAATGGGTCTGCCGGCCGCTGAATAACCCGCAGAAGCTGCAGTTCAACGCCTTCCAGGACAAGAACCCGCGCGGCTTCGGTCTGCTGCAGCTGGACCGCGATTTCTCCCATTACCAGGACGTGATGGGCTGGTATAACAAGCGCCCCAGCCTGTGGGTTGAGCCGCGTAACCAGTGGGGGAAAGGGGCGGTCAGCCTGATGGAGATCCCGACCACCGGCGAAACGCTGGATAATATCGTCTGCTTCTGGCAGCCGGAAAAAGCGGTGAAGGCGGGCGACGAACTGGACTTCCGCTACCGTCTCTACTGGAGCGCGCAGCCGCCGGTGAGCACCCCGCTGGCGCGTGTGCTCGCCACCCGCACCGGGATGGGGGGCTTCCCGGAAGGCTGGGCGCCGGGCGAGCACTATCCGGATAAGTGGGCGCGTCGTTTTGCCATCGACTTTGTCGGCGGCGATCTGAAGGCCGCCGCGCCGCGCGGTATTGAACCGGTGATCACCCTCTCCAGCGGGGAAGCGAAGCAGATTGAGATCCTCTACGTCGAGCCGTTCGATGGCTACCGGATCCTCTTCGACTGGTATCCGACCTCCGACTCGACCGACCCGGTGGAGATGCGCCTGTTCCTGCGCTGTCAGGGTGAAGCCATCAGCGAAACCTGGCTCTATCAGTACTTCCCGCCGGCGCCGGATAAACGTAACTACGTTGACGACCGGATCATGAAATAATCCCGTGACAGCCGCAGCCCGCAGGCAACGCCTGCGGGCCAGTAGAGAGCCCCATGACTACAGACATTCCCGCAGTACCTGAGTCGATCCCGGTGACCGACGCGCTGACGCTTATCGCGATTGATGAGCGCTACGTCAGCGATCTGCACCAGCTGGTGGTGAAAAACCGCCACTGGCTGCAGCAATCGCTCAACTGGCCCGCCGAAGTGAACAGCGAAGAGGAGACCCGTCGCCATGTGCAGGGTAACGTGATTCTGCATCAGCGGGATTACGCCAAAATGTTTTTGCTGTTTCTCGACCATCGACTCGTTGGCGTTCTGTCGTTCAACCAGATCGAGCCGCAGAACAAAACAGCCTATATCGGTTACTGGATCGATGAAGATCACCAGGGGCAGGGGCTGCTTTCCCGCTCCCTGCAGGCCTTTATCCACCATTATGCCCGCAGCGGGCTGGTGCGCCGGTTTGTGATCAAATGCCGGGTGGCCAATACCCGCAGTAACCAGGTGGCGTTGCGCAATGGGTTCGTTCTTGAAGGTTGCCTCAGGCAGGCCGAGTATCTGAACGGCAGCTATGACGATCAGAATATCTATTCGCGCATTATTGACCGCGACGAGGCGCTAGAGGGCGCCTAACAGCGGCGTGCGGGTGATGTGCTGCTGGCCGTCAAGCGTTTTCGGGCCGCGCAGATGAATGGCCTCTCCCTCCTGTGCGGCAATCTGCACCTCGTCATTGATGGAGACCTGGTGCTCAACGATCACATCGCCGATGATGACTGTCCGCCCCTGGATCAGCACATCGTCGTCGAGCAGAATCGGACCACCGCGCAGCTGCGCCTCGCCCCCGACCATCGCCCGGTGCTTTAACAGGCAGTTGCCTTCAATCACCGCATTCTCCGCCACCTGCGAACTGTAGCGCACGGTGGGAATGGCATCCTCTCCGCGACCGGCGATCAGTCGCGCATGACCATAAACCCGGGCGTTATCGCACACCCAGACGTCGTTTTCTTCGTTCCCCTCCAGTCTTGCCTGGTCGAACACTTCTGCCCGATGTTCGACAAAAGCGTGCTCGACAAAGGCATCGCCGTAGATTTGCGCCTGATGAAGAATACGCGAGGCGCTAACGGTGGCTCGCTGATAAATCTGCAGGACTTTGTCGCGATCGGCGGTCAGCCCGCGGGCGGCAATCACCTGGCAGTGGGGCAGGAGACGCGCCTCGTCGGCGAGGCGACAGTAACCGCGCACCAGACTATGATTAATCGTGACGTTGTCACTTATCTGCGCGTGATGGCTAATGTGCGAGGCATGAATGCATGCCCGTCCGCCGATGGCGGCCTCGTGGCTGACCACGCAGGGCCCGGTTAAGCGAGCGTCGTCGCGGATACTTGCCCCGGCGAAAACCACGCTGTTGGCATCGTAGATCCAGCACTCTCCCTGTTGGCTGAGAGCGCTTTCCGCGTCCACCCAACCGCCTTCGCTGCCTGCTTTGACGTCAGCGAAATCGATAAGCGCCACTATCTGGCGCAGGGTGACGCTCTGTTTGCCAGCCTCTTCCTGGTAACAATACTGCCGGGTCTGTTCGCTGAGACGGTATTTACGCATTCCCGATCCTCATTACTTATGGTTAACATAAACATAGCAAAGATCGCCGTAGCGCGCGGGATAAGGTTCCTTTAAAATGCAACTTCAAATTAAATTGATATCATCAACAAAATGAAGAGCAAGCAAACGCCGCGGCAGGCGCTGAACCTGCCGGCAGGCTATTTTGGTATGGTGCTCGGCACCATCGGAATGGGCTTCGCCTGGCGCTACGCCAGCACGCTCTGGCCGGTTAGCCGCAGCATCGGCGATGGTCTGGTGATGCTGGCGATCGCGATGTGGGCTCTGCTCAGCATGGCGTTTATCAGCCGGGCAATTCGCTTTCCGGCGAGCGTGCTACGGGAGATGCGTCATCCGGTCAGCAGCAGCTTTGTCAGCCTGTTTCCGGCCACCACGCTGCTGGTGGCGATCGGGCTGGTGCCCTGGTGGCGACCGCTGGCGCTGGGATTGTTTGTGCCGGGGGTGGCGCTGCAGCTTGCCTATGCCGCCTGGCAAAGTGGCGGCTTGTGGCGGGGGACGCATCCTCACGAGGCCACCACGCCGGGGCTCTATCTGCCCACGGTGGCCAATAATTTCATTAGCGCGATGGCCTGCGGCGCGCTGGGATTTACCGACGCCGGGCTGGTGTTCCTCGGCGCCGGGGTCTTCTCCTGGTTGAGCCTCGAGCCGGCGATCCTCCAGCGTCTGCGCAGCGCGGGCGAGCTGCCGACGCCGCTGCGCACCTCGCTGGGGATCCAGCTGGCGCCTGCGCTGGTGGCCTGCAGCGCCTGGCTCAGCGTCAACGGTGGGGAAGCGGATACCTTCGCGAAGCTGCTGTTTGGTTACGGCCTGCTGCAGCTACTGTTCATGCTGCGCCTGATGCCCTGGTATCTTCGCCAGCCGTTCAATGCTTCCTTCTGGAGCTTCTCGTTCGGTATTTCCGCGCTGGCCACTACCGGCCTGCATCTCGGCCAGGCCAGGGCGGACGGCTTTTTTCACCATCTGGCAATGCCGCTGTTTATTTTTAGCAATCTGGTTGTCGGCCTGCTGTTACTGCGCACAATTTTGCTGTTGGTGAGCGGGAAACTGCTGGTACAGGTCGACCGGGAAACACTCCTGAATAAGAAGGAAGGATCATGACAACGCGTGACGCGGATTATTTTAGTGAAAAATATGGCCTGACACGCACCCATTCCGAGGTGCTGCATGCTGCGACAGTGGTGCCGCCGGGGCGGGCGCTGGATCTGGGCTGTGGCAACGGGCGTAACAGCCTTTATCTGGCGGCGAACGGATTCACGGTGACGGCGTGGGATAAAAATCCGATGAGCATCAATAATCTGGAAAGTATTCGCGCTGCCGAGGCGCTGGAAAATCTCCGCACCGCGGTAACCAACCTCAATAGCCTGACCTTTGATGGGGAGTATGACCTGATCCTCTCCACCGTGGTGATGATGTTCCTGGAGCCTGACACCATCCCGGGCCTGATCGCCAATATGCAGCGCTGCACCGCCGCCGGCGGCTATAACCTGATTGTGGCGGCAATGGATACCGAAGATTATCCCTGCACCGTCGGCTTCCCGTTTGCCTTTAAACCCGATGAGCTTCGTGATTATTACCAGGGCTGGGAGCTGCTGAAATACAATGAGGACGTCGGCGAGCTGCATCGCACCGACGCCAACGGCAATCGCATCAAACTGCGCTTCGCCACCCTGTTGGCGCGCAAGCCTGCCTGAGACGCGGCGGCGTGGGAAGCTGAGCATGGCCCGCGCCGCATTCCCCGCCAAAGCGTGGGCAAGACAGAGATCCGTTGCGGCGAAAATGAGCCTGGAAAACCGCGCAATACGCTTTTTAAGTGATTATTTAATAACGTAATGTTCATCCTATCAATATTTATAAATCTTCCTTGACGAAGCCCTTTTTTTGTCACAAAACTAGTGGGTCCTATTTGCTATAACGTCTGCCGAAAAAAAACTGCATTTACAGGGATCTCTCTATGCGTACTCGCGTTTTACTGAAAGTCGCCGCTCTGGCGGGAATATTGGCGTTGACCGGCTGTGCGGCGAAAGTGGCGCAACCGAATCAGTATTCGGGCTTCTTAAAAGATTATTCCAGTTTGAAAGAAACGACCTCTGCCTCCGGCAAGCCGGAGCTGCGCTGGATCGATCCGAACTTCAATCCAGCCAACTATGACAATATCGTTTATCACCCGGTGACCTACTATCCGGTACCGAAGCCGACCACCCAGGTAGGGGAAAAGGCGCTGCAGGATATTCTTAACTACACCAACAAAGAGCTGAAACAGGCTATTTCCGAGCGTAAACCGCTGGCCACTACCGCCGGCAAGCGCAGCCTCATCTTCCGCGGGGCGATCACCGGGGTGGATTCCAGCAAAGAGGGGCTGCAGTTCTATGAAGTGATCCCGGTCGCTATGATTGTCGCCGGCACCCAGGCCGCCACCGGCCATCGTACCATGGACACCGATCTGTACTTTGAGGCGGAGGTCATTGACGCCAGCACCAATAAGCCGGTCATCAAGGTCGTTCGTAAAGGGGAAGGCAAAACCCTGGCGAATGAGAATACGCCACTGACCGTCGATACCCTGAAGCAGGTGATCGATGATATGGCGGTCGACGCCGTCAAATTCGATCCCTCTCAGCGTTAATCGTGCCAGCGCCGTCTGACGACGGCGCTGTTTCTCTTCTGTCTCCTCAGGCCAGCCTTCGGCGCAGCAGCAGCTGTTCCGGTTTGGCAAACATTACCAGGTTACCCAACAGGATCAGCGCCAGCCCGATCACGGCGTTGCTGTGCCAGATATACCCTTCATAGACGGTGGAAATGGATAATGCGACCAGCGGAAACAGCAGCGTACTGTAGGCGGCTTTGCTGGCGCCAATGCGCCCCACCAGAGTGAAATAGGCCCCAAAGGCAATGACCGAACCGAACAGCGCCAGGTAAAGCAGGGCGCCGAGGTAGCTGACGGTCCACTCCGGCATAAAATTATCGCCACGTAGCAGGGCGATCGCGCCCATCACCAGCGTCCCGTAGAGCATCGCCCAACTGTTGGTGGTGAGGGTTTCCAGCCCTCGCCGCTGGTGGCGAATGCTGAACATATTGCCCAGTGAAAAGCCGTAGGTGCCCAGGGCGCTCAGACCGATCCCCCACAGCAGCGAGGCGTTTAGCCCATTGGCCAGCAGGTCATCCCAGAACAGGGTGACGATACCGGCGAGGCCCAGCGCGGCGGCGGCCCAGAAGCGGCCCGGCGGCTGCTGGCGAAAAAAAAGAAAGCTGTTAATGGCGTTAAACAGTACGGCCATGGAAAAGATCACCGATTCCAGACCGGTGTTGATCCAGGCCGCGGCGGTATAAAAACACCAGAAATTAAAGCAGAAGACGCAGCAGCCCTGCAGCAGGCAGCAAAAGTGATCTTTCGCGCCCAGCGGCCGTAGCCGTCGCGTGACAAGCAGAATCGTCAGCATCGTGATGCTGGCCACGGCAAAGCGCCAAAAAATGGATACCGGCGCCGCCACCGGCCCTTGTTGTAAAAAAATCGCAATCCACGTTGTCCCCCAGATCACGACAACGAGTGCATAAAGTAATGCGTTCACCCTGACTCTCCTCTGCTTGTTGAAGGGAGGAGTATGCCGCCTGTCGCAACCGGCAGCTTTCACCCGCTTGTTGTCGGCTTGCAAATTCTTGCGCTTATTTGTCATTCGCCTGCGGTGAGGACTGGAAACCGCGCCGGAGTCTCCCTAGACTAGAGCTTTTACGGGCAGATGCGTGAAGGCAATGGGTTACGGGACGTTTGAAACATTACGGCGACAGAACGCGGTGCTGCGGGGCACGGTGGAGCTGAATTCCGGAATTCAACTGGCCGCCTGGTACAACAATTGCGATACCGTGACGGTGCGCAGCGATCACCATACGTTGAGCCTGTACGTCGCCGATGGCTATGAAAGCTATCAAAAGACGCCGCACGGCTGGAAAAATGGCGGCGGCCCGGATCGCTTTTGTCTGATGCCGAAAGGCGATGAGAGCGTCTGGGATATCCGCGGCGATCTGTCTTTTGTGCATCTCTACTGTACCGATGAGCACCTGCGCCGCGTCGGCGAAGAGGTGTGGGATCGTAGCCCGGCAAACTTCACCCTGCAGGAAAAAACCTTCGCCAGCGATGACAAAATCACCGCGGTGTACCGCCAGTTTTTACTGGCCAATGACTGGCGACAGCCGGCGAACCAGTTGACCCTCAGCGCCGCCAGCAGCTTACTGCTCACCCATCTGATCCAGCACTACTCCACCGTGCAGTGGCGTTTGCCGACGGTCACCGGAGGGCTGGCGCCGGGCGTGAAGCGTCACGTGCTGGCCTGGATCGATGCCCACCTCGATCAGCCGCTGACCCTGGCCGACCTGGCGCAGCAGGCGGGACTCAGTGAGTTCCATTTTGCCCGCATGTTCCGCCAGTCGTTGAATATGGCCCCGCATCAATATGTGATGCAGGAGCGAATGGCCAGGGCGCAAAATCTGCTCTGCCACAGCGCGCTGCCGTTAACGGAGATTGCGCTGGTCTGCGGCTTCAGCTCCGCCAGCCATTTCAGCCATCGGGTGAAAGCGGCCACCGGCCTGACGCCGTCCCAGCTAAGGGCGGCGCAGCGCGGATAACACGCCATAGCTTACCCCACCAAGCACCACGCCCCAGAAGGCCGAACCAATTCCCGCCAGCGTCACGCCGCTGGCGGTGACCAGAAAGGTCAGTACTGCCGCATCGCGTTCACTGGCCTGATGTACCGCCTGAAACAGGCTGCCGCCGATGGTGCCGAGCAGCGCCAGGCCGGCCAGCATCTGGATCCACGCCGCGGGTAAAGCCGACATCAGGGCGGTGATCGACCCGCCGAACAGACCCGCCAGCAGATAAAAACCGCCTGCGGCCATGGCCGCCAGCCAGCGCTGTTGCGGATCCGGGTGCGCCTCCGGACTCTGGCAAATCGCAGCGGTGATCGCCGCGATGCAGATGGAGTAGACCCCAAACGGCGCCAGCAACAACGCCAGACCTCCACAGGCGACGAGCAGTGCCGATACCGGTACGGTGTAGCCGGATGCCTGCAGCGTGGCGAACCCGGGGGCGTTCTGCGAGGCCATGGTGACGAGGAAAAATGGCAGGCCGACACTGAGCAGCAGCGCCGGGGTAAACTGCGGCGCGATCCACTCCGGTGCCGCGAAGGCCAGCGGTACGGCCGTCCTGGCGACGTCCCCGGAGGCCGCCGCGATCAGCGCCCCCACCACCAGCGCGGCGACTACCGCGAAGCGGGGCCACAGCGCTTTACAGAGAAGCCAGGCGGCGAGCATGCCGCCGCACAGCAGCAGATGTTCCTGCAAGCCGGCGAAGGCCTGCAAACCGAAACGCAGCAGGATCCCGGCCAGCATCGCGGCGGCCAGTGAATGGGGAATGATCTTCATCAGCCGGGCAAACAGGCCCGTCACGCCGCAAAGGACGATCAGCGCGTTGGCAAAGATAAACACCCCCACGGCCTCGGCGAGGGTGACTCCCTGTAGACCGCTGACCAGCAGCGCGGCGCCCGGCGTTGACCAGGCGGTGAGCACAGGAACTTTACGCCAGCCGCTCAGCGCAAGGGTGCTGATACCCATGGCGAGGCCAAGGGCCGTCATCCAGCCGGCGATCTGCCCGGGGGTAGCGCCAGCAGACGCAGCAGCCTGCCAGATAATGGCGGCTGAACTGGCGTAGCCCACCAGTACAGCGACGAAACCCGCCAACAGAGTAGGAAGAGGAAGGGTAAACGAGCGCATAGGATTCTCTTGTGCGTTATAACATACGAATACTCTATCACTGTGCGTTATAGCGCACAAGGTGCGGATGTGGAGAGCGTAAGACACCTGTTCTCACGGTGATATGCCGAGAAACGCCCTGTAGAATCAGGCAAATGGGGATATACTCTTGCCTGTACAAGTCAGGAGGTAGGATGAATATTGCGCAACATCTGGCGGCAACGCTCAAAACCCTGCGCCAGCAGCGTGGCTGGAGTCTCTCTCGTCTGGCAGAAGAGACGGGGGTGTCGAAAGCCATGCTGGGGCAGATTGAGCGTAATGAATCGAGCCCGACGGTGGCGACGCTGTGGAAGATTGCCACCGGGCTGAACGTGCCGTTTTCGGCGTTTATCGTTCCGGACGCCAGCGCAGCGCCTTCCGCTTTTGATCCGCAGCAGCAGGCGATGGTGGTGACCCCGGTCTTCCCGTGGGACCCGGAGCTGCGCTTTGACCATTTTTCGATAACCCTTGCCCCCGGCGCGTTGAGCGAATCGACGCCGCATGAGAAAGGGGTGATTGAACATGTGGTGGTGATTAGCGGCGCCCTGGATCTCTGTTTACAGGGGGAGTGGCATTTACTGCAGCCAGGGGAGGGACGGCGCTTCGCCGGCGATGAGGCGCATGCGTATCGTAACCGCGGCGTTCAGGCGGCCCATTTCCATTCTCTTATCCATTATCCAAAAGAAAAAACCGCGGGCGAACCCGCGGCCAGACAAGATGACTGATGATAACCACTCACAACGTGACGAGGAAAATCCGGAATACGAGATGACAGTACGCTGCGCGAGGATGTGAAGGAACTATCTTTTCCGTCAATACTTTGCTGAAAAATGAAAATTCGTCGTCGCGCGACGGTGGAAAAGGTTTTCGTCTGTGCCCGGTTCTGACTACAATAGCCGCCATTTCGACCCCCTTATACTGGATAACAACACGCGTATGCGCCTGCACAATCATCGTCTTGAACTTCTTAGTCCTGCCCGCGACGCCGGTATCGCTCGCGAAGCGATCCTCCACGGCGCCGACGCCGTTTATATCGGTGGGCCTGACTTTGGCGCTCGTCACAATGCCAGCAACAGCCTGAGCGACATCGCCGGTCTGGTGCCTTTTGCCCATCGCTATGGCGCCAAAATCTTTGTCACGCTGAACACCATTCTGCATGATGATGAGCTGGAGCCGGCGCAGCGGCTGATTACCGATCTTTATGAGGCGGGCGTTGACGCGCTGATTGTGCAGGATATGGGGAGCATGGAGCTGGATCTGCCGCCGATTGAGCTGCACGCCAGCACCCAGTGTGATATCCGCAGCGTGGAAAAAGCGAAATTTCTCTCCGACGCCGGCTTCAGCCAGATCGTGCTGGCGCGTGAACTGAATCTCAGTCAGATCAAAGCTATTTATGACCATACCGACGCCACCATTGAATTCTTTATTCATGGCGCGCTGTGCGTGGCCTATTCCGGGCAGTGCAACATTTCGCACGCCCAGACCGGACGTAGCGCCAACCGGGGCGACTGCTCGCAGGCTTGCCGCCTGCCGTATACCCTGAAAGACGATCAGGGACGGGTGGTGGCCTATGAAAAACATCTCCTGTCGATGAAGGACAACGATCAGACCGCCAACCTGGCGGCGCTGATCGACGCCGGGGTACGTTCCTTCAAAATTGAAGGCCGTTACAAAGACATGAGTTATGTGAAAAACATCACTGCGCACTACCGTCAAATGCTGGATGCCATTATCGAAGACCGCGGCGATCTGGCGCGCGCCTCGGCAGGGCGCACCGAGCACTTCTTCATTCCCTCTACCGATAAAACCTTCCATCGCGGCAGTACCGACTACTTCGTCAATGCCCGCAAAGGCGATATCGGCGCGTTTGATTCGCCGAAATTTATCGGGCTGCCGGTGGGCGAAGTCTTGAAGGTGGGGAAAGACCATCTTGATGTCGAAGTGAGCGAACCGTTAACCAACGGCGATGGCCTTAACGTGATGATCAAGCGTGAAGTGGTGGGCTTCCGTGCCAATACGGTGGAGAAAACCGGCGAAAATCGCTATCGGGTGTGGCCGAACGAGATGCCGGCGGATCTGCATAAAGCGCGTCCGCACCAGGCGCTCAACCGTAACCTCGATCACAACTGGCAGCAGGCGCTGCTGAAGACCTCCAGCGAACGCCGCATCGCCGTGGACGTTACGCTGAGCGGCTGGCAGGAACAGCTGGTTCTGACCATGACCTGTGAAGATGGCGTCAGCGTGACCCATACTCTCGACGGAGCGTTCGCCGAAGCCAACCAGGCAGAAAAAGCGCTGGCCAATTTGCGTGACGGTGTCACAAAACTGGGGCAGACCATTTACTACCCGCGCGACGTGCAGGTCAACCTGCCGCCACTGTTTGTCCCCAACAGGCTGCTCAACCAGCTGCGTCGTGAAACGGCTGAAATGCTGGACGAAGCGCGCCTCAACGCCTGGCAACGCGGCACCCGCAAGCCGGTCTCCGTACCGCCGCCGGTCTATCCGGAGACCCATCTCTCCTTCCTCGCCAACGTCTATAACCATAAGGCGCGGGCCTTTTACCAGCGCTATGGCGTGCAGCTGATTGACGCCGCCTATGAAGCGCACGAAGAGAAGGGCGATGTGCCGGTGATGATCACCAAACACTGCCTGCGGTTTGCGTTTAATCTTTGTCCGAAACAGGCGAAAGGCTCCATCAAGAGCTGGAAAGCCACGCCGATGCAGCTGATCCACGGCGATGAAGTGCTGACCCTGAAGTTTGACTGTCGCCCGTGCGAAATGCATGTCGTCGGGAAGATTAAAAACCACATCCTCAAAATGCCGCTTCCCGGGAGCATCGTCGCCTCCGTCAGCCCGGATGAGCTGATGAAGACCCTGCCGAAGCGCAAAGGAGCCTGATCCAGCGCGACGCTACGGGCAATGCGGCGCCCGCGGTTTGCGGGCATCCTGCCAGCGGTGATGCTCGTTCAGATCGGCGGCGGCCTCCTCGCACTGGCTGCGAAGCTCGTCGCTGTCCGCCTCGTGCAGCAGCTGCTGTTCGAGGCTCTGCACCGGAAAGTAATCGTGCCCCTGGCGGTGGGCCAGCAGATGTCCTGAAAACAGCGCGCACAGCAACAGCAGCGCGCTCATGCTTCTCCTCAACATACCTTTACTCTGCGAATCAATGGGGTGGGCTTACTATGCCAGGCGTTGTGCAGGTTTTTTTCTCGGCTTCTCAAAGAAGGGCAAGAGTTTGTCAATGTCAGCTGAAAGAAGGTGAAAAAAAGCCTGGCGCAGAAGGCCAGGCCTGAGGGGTTATGCTTTTGGCGGCAGCGGTTTCCCGCTGTGCTCGCCGCCTTTTGGTGGCTGCTTGCCGTCACGCTGCGGCTGCTTGCCACCATGCTGCGGCTGTTTGCCATCATGCTGCGGCTGTTTGCCATCTCGTTGTGGCTGCTTGCCGTTGTGTTGCGCTTGCTTACCATCGTGTTGGCCGTTTTTCGCCGGCGGTTTACCCTGATGCTGCGCGCCTTTTTCTGGCGGCGGTGGCGGGTTGTCGGCAGCGAACGCCCATGACGATATTCCCAGCGTCATCACGGCGGACAGTAAAGCTAACTTCTTCATAGCAATATCCTTTCTTCTGATGTATCGCCGTATTTCATCAGGCAAAAGTGAAGATAAGATGGAGAAATCCCTTTTCGGACTTCTCTGCATCCCACTCAGACTTTTAGCCCTGCGGCGGTCATCAGCAGGCGAAACAGCAGGCTGATGGCGGCCAGCGTCAGTACGCTGCCTCCCCAGAGCGCGATCAGCCACAGCAGACGTTTAGGCCAGGCAGTATGCATCAGTGATATCCCTCCCCGGGCTGAACTTTGCCGCGGAACACGTAATAGCTCCAGCAGGTGTAGCCAAGAATGACCGGAATAATCAGCAGTGCGCCCACCAGCATAAAGCCCTGGCTTTGCGGGGGAGCGGCAGCCTGCCACAGCGTGATGGCCGGCGGGATAATATGCGGCCAGATGCTGATCCCCAGTCCGCTAAAGCCGAGAAAGACCAGGCCCAGCGTCAGCGTGAAGGGCGAAACATGGCGGTCGCGCTGATGCAGCGTACGCCACAGCCAGCCGCTGATGAGGATCACCAGCAGCGGCACCGGCAGCAGGAAATAGAGATTCGGCAGGCTGAACCAGCGGGCGGCAATTGCCGGGTGCGCCAGCGGAGTCCACAGGCTGATGACGGCAAACACAGCCAGCAGGGCAACCAGCAGCTGCCGCGATGCGCTTCGCATCCGCTGCTGCAGCGCGCCTTCGCTTTTCATCACCAGCCAGGTGGCGCCGAGCAGCGCATAGGCCACGCACAGCCCGAGTCCGCAAAACAGGCTGAACGGGGTCAGCCAGTCAAACATGCCGCCGCTGAAGGCGCGACCGCTGACGGTGAAACCGTTGATCACCGCCCCGACCACCACGCCCTGGCTGAAGGTCGCCAGCAAGGAACCGCCAAAAAAGGCACGGTCCCAGAAGGGCCGGTGCGACGGGGTGGCCTGGAAGCGAAACTCAAAGGCGACGCCGCGAAAAATCAGGCCGATCAGCATCAGGGTCAGGGGGATCGACAGGGCGTCGATTATCACCGCGTAGGCGAGGGGAAAAGCGCCAAACAGACCAGCGCCGCCCAGTACCAGCCAGGTCTCATTGCCATCCCACACCGGGGCGACGCTGTTGACCATTACGTCGCGCTCGGTGCTGCCCCGTACTGTGCCGAACAACATCCCGATGCCCAGATCAAAGCCATCCATGACAATGTACATCAGCGTGGCAAAGACGATAATCATGAACCAGATCACCGATAATTCGATACCCATTAGCGGGACTCCTTCTGCAGATAACCTTCAGTGGCGGCGGACAGCGGGCGGGCTGGCGTACCGGTTGTCGCGGGCTGCACCTCCTGCGGCCCCTTACGGATCAGGCGCAGCATATAGCTGTAGCCGACGCCGAAGACGGCGCTGTAGACCACGATAAAGGTCAATAAACTGACCGACATATGCAGATCGCCGTGGGCGGAAACGGCGTCAGCAGTGCGCTGAACGCCATACACCACCCATGGCTGACGGCCCACTTCGGTGGTCACCCAGCCAGCGAGAATAGCAATCAGTCCTGAAGGGCCCATCCATAGCGCAAAGCGCAGAAATGGCCGGGAATGGTACAGTCGGCCGCCGCGACGCAGCCACAGGGCCAGTACGCCGAGCAGGAGCATTAGCATGCCAAGACCGGCCATCAGGCGAAACGACCAGAACACCACGGTTGCGTTCGGGCGATCCTCAGGAGCGAACTCCTTCAAGGCCGGCACCTGTTTATCAAGGCTGTGGGTGAGGATCAGGCTGCCCAGGGCCGGGATCTCAAGCCCGTAGCGGGTGCGCTCCTGCGCCATATCAGGCCAGCCAAACAGCAGCAACGGCGTTGCCTCGCCCGGCGGGTTTTCCCAGTGGCCCTCAATGGCGGCTATTTTCGCCGGCTGGTGTTTCAGGGTATTCAGACCATGCATATCGCCGATCAGCGCCTGGACGGGGGCGACCAGCAGCGTCATCCACAGCGCCATAGAGAACATCTTACGGATCGCCGGCGACTGATTGCCGCGCAGCAGATGCCAGGCCGCCGAGGCGCCGACAAACAGCGCGCTACTGAGAAACGCCGCTACTGTCATATGCAGTAAGCGGTAGGGGAACGACGGGTTAAAGATCACTGCCAGCCAGTCGACGGGCACCACCTGGCCGTCAACGATCTCAAACCCCTGCGGGGTCTGCATCCAGCTGTTGGAGGCGAGGATCCAGAAGGTCGAGATGATGGTGCCCAGCGCCACCATGCAGGTGGCGAAAAAATGCAGCCCCGGCCCTACGCGGTTCCAGCCGAAGAGCATCACCCCGAGAAAGCCCGCTTCCAGAAAGAACGCTGTCAGGACTTCATAGGTCAGCAGGGGGCCGGTAATGCTCCCCGCGAACTGAGAGAAACCGCTCCAGTTGGTGCCGAACTGATAGGCCATCACCAGCCCGGAAACCACCCCCATGCCGAAGTTGACGGCGAAGATTTTCGACCAGAAGTGGTACAGCGAACGCCAGGTGGGATTTTTGCTTTTTAGCCACAGACCTTCGAGTACCGCCAGGTAGCTGGCCAGCCCAATAGTAATGGCGGGAAAGATAATATGAAATGAGACCGTAAAGGCGAATTGAATTCGCGCAAGATGGAATGCATCAAGACCGAACATGCAGGACTCCACTACAAAATTGATTCAGCGCAATTTTAGGCAGGGTGGTGGCTGGGGGGCAGAGGCAGTCGCGCCATTTTTTATCATAACAGTTGGCCTCTGTTATGATTTTTCACCTCGCGTCCCAATCATCGGCCGGTACGAATAAATACCGATGGGGTGGGTCGCTTAACCAACAGACCAGCGGAGATTTGGCCGTTATCCCGGGAGCGGTTGATCGGCGGACTCGGCCGCCGGCACGGCACTGTTTCTGGCCGGAATAATATATCCCGAATATCACGCGTTGCTGTATTAATTCTTGCGATAATGCACAACGAGTTTTAGCGTCATTTATTCTCACGCATTAGTATGAGAATAAGTAAAAACGCTGAGCGGGTTAATCGTAAATTAAATAATAATAAATTGTCGACTCCGTGGGTAATTTGTACTGTATGCGCTCGGGAATAAATAAAAAGGAATGCCCATGTCTGAAAAAGGATTACAGAGTTTGTGCATTACGCTCGGCGTGATGATTATCTTCTGGTTTGCGTTAATCTTACTATTCTGGGGGGTGATATTTTAAACCTATCCCGTGCTGTGACGGGACGCGACTGCCGCTGCAGATATAACAGTTACAGCAAACTATGATTTTTTTATAACTGATATATGATAATGGGAGGTTATCGTACGGGGACGGCCGCAATGAAAAAGTATCAACAGCTGGCGCAACAGCTGACCGAACAGATCGCGCTTGGCGTCTGGTTGCCTGGCGATCGGCTGCCGTCGCTGCGCGAGCAGGTGATCAGCAGCGGCATGAGCTTTATGACCGTCAGCCATGCCTATCAGCTGCTGGAAAGCCAGGGGCGCATCGTCGCCCGTCCGCAGTCGGGTTATTATGTCGCCCCTCAGCCGGTGAAGCTTAGACAGCCGGCGCCGCCTGCCCAGGTGACCCGCGATGAAGCTGTCGATATCAATACCTATATCTTTGAGGTGCTACAGGCCAGCCGCCAGGCGTCGATGCTGCCCTTTGCCTCGGCCTTTCCGGACCCGCGTCTCTTCCCGCTGCAGCAGCTTAACCGCTCGCTGGCGCAGGTGAGCAAAACCGCCACCGCCATGAGCGTCATTGAGAACCTGCCGCCGGGCAATGCCGAGCTGCGGCACGCCATTGCCCGACGCTATGCCCTGCAGGGGATGAACATCTCGCCGGATGAGATCGTGATTACCGCCGGGGCGCTGGAGGCGCTTAACCTCAGTCTGCAGGCGGTGACCGAGCCGGGCGACTGGGTGGTGGTGGAAAACCCCTGTTTCTACGGCGCCCTGCAGGCGCTGGAGAGGCTGCGCCTGAAGGCGCTGTCGGTGGCGACCGACGTCAAAGAGGGCATTGACCTGACGGCGCTGGAAGCGGCCCTGCAAAATTACCCGGTCAAGGCCTGCTGGCTAATGACTAACGGACAAAACCCGCTCGGCTTCACCCTTAGCGCCGAAAAAAAAGCGGCGCTGGTGGCGCTGCTGGCGCGCTATAACGTGATGCTGATAGAAGATGATGTCTACAGCGAGCTTTACTTTGGTCGCGAGAAACCGTTACCAGCGAAATACTGGGACCATCAGGATATGACGCTGCACTGCAGCTCATTTTCAAAATGTCTGGTGCCCGGGTTTCGTATCGGCTGGGTGGCGGCCGGCAAACAGGCGCGGCGGATCCAGCAACTGCAGCTGATGAGTACGCTCTCCACCAGCTCGCCGATGCAGCTAGCCCTGGTGGATTATCTGTCCACCAAGCGCTATGACGCCCACCTGCGCCGTTTGCGCCGCCAGCTGGCGGAGCGTAAACAGCTGGCCTGGCAGGCGCTGCTGCGCCATCTGCCGCCAGAGGTTATCGTCCACCACAGCGACAGCGGCTACTTTCTGTGGATTGAGCTGCCGGAAGGGGCCGACGCCAGTGAGCTAAGCGCCCGGGCGCTGGCCTCGCACATCAGCATTGCCCCAGGAAAAATGTTCTCCACCTCCGCCAGCTGGACCTCATTTTTCCGTTTTAATACCGCCTGGGGCTGGGGGGAACGCGAAGAGCAGGGGGTGAGGCGGTTGGGTGAACTTATTCGTGAGCAGCTTACCTGACGACTCAGGCTATTTTCCGTCGCCATCAACTCTCGGGAAAAATAAACGAGGGTGAGTTTTTATTGAGGCCGGTCATTATTTTACCGGCGCTCATCATAGGAAATACGCATACCCCTCCTTTTTCTCTAACTCGTTGTCTATAATCCATAAAGTCCTGCTTGTGTTGGCGATTTTTGCGTAATGCGTCCCGGGTCACAACCTGAATAAATTCCCCAGGGGGCGTTAATCCGCTGACTACCCTTATTTCAGGAGATATTTTTACGGCACGGCTGCCGCTAATTACCTTGTGACAGGAGTAACACCTGATGAGCAAAAAATTTGCCCGTTGCAGCCTTTATGTGCTGAGCATGGCCTGTTTGACCGTGCAGGCGGCAGAGCCACTCACCTCGCTGGATAAACCGGAAGGGCGGCTCGATATTATTGCCTGGCCGGGGTATATCGAACGCGGCCAGACAGACAAGCAGTACGACTGGGTCACTCAGTTTGAAAAAGAGACCGGGTGTCAGGTTAATGTCAAAACCGCCGCTACCTCTGACGAGATGGTCAGCCTGATGGCCAAGGGGGGCTACGATCTGGTGACCGCGTCGGGCGATGCCTCGCTGCGTCTGATCATGGGCAAACGCGTTCAGCCGATTAATACCGCGCTGATTGCCGGCTGGCGCACCCTCGATCCACGCATTGCGCAAGGAGCATGGTTTAACGTCGGCGGTAAAGCCTACGGCACGCCGTATCAGTGGGGGCCGAACCTGCTGATGTACAACACCCGTGTATTCCCGACGCCGCCGGACAGCTGGAGCGTGGTCTTCGTTAAACAGAACCTGCCGGACGGCAAAACCAATCAGGGACGCGTGCAGGCCTATGATGGCCCGATCTATATCGCTGACGCCGCGCTGTTTGTCAAAGCCACCCAGCCGCAGCTGGGGATCGAAGATCCCTATCAACTGACCGAAACCCAGTATAACGCGGTGCTGAAAGTACTGCGCGACCAGCAGCCGCTGATCCATCGCTACTGGCATGACGCCACCGTACAGATGAACGACTTCAAAAACGAAGGGGTGGCCGCCTCCAGCTCGTGGCCCTATCAGGCCAACGGCCTGAAGGCTGAAGGCCAGCCCATCGCCACCGTGTTTCCGAAGGAGGGGGTGACCGGCTGGGCGGATACCACCATGTTGCACAGCGAAGCGAAGCATCCGGTCTGCGCCTACAAATGGATGAACTGGTCGCTCACGCCGAAGGTGCAGGGCGATGTGGCGGCGTGGTTCGGCTCGCTCCCGGTGGTGCCAGAGGGGTGTAAAGCCAGCGCGCTGCTCGGTGACAAAGGCTGTGAAACCAACGGCTATGACCAGTTTACCCGGATCCATTTCTGGAAAACGCCGGTTGCCGAAGGCGGGAAATACGTACCCTACAGCAGATGGACTCAGGACTATATTGCGATAATGGGCGGCCGCTAAGGACGGGAGGCAGACAATGACGTACGCGGTCGAGTTTCAGAATGTATCGCGCCTGTACGGCGATGTGCGGGCCGTAGATGGGGTTAGCATAGGCATTCGCGATGGGGAATTTTTCTCGATGCTGGGGCCCTCCGGTTCGGGTAAAACCACCTGCCTGCGGCTGATTGCCGGTTTCGAGCAGCTCTCCGGCGGCACCATCCGTATTTTCGGTCAGCCGGCCAGCGAACTGCCGCCCTGGCAGCGGGATGTGAATACGGTGTTCCAGGACTATGCGCTGTTTCCCCATATGTCGATCCTCGACAACGTCGCCTACGGCCTGATGGTCAAAGGCATGGCGAAGAAAGCGCGCCATGCCCGCGCCCAGGAAGCGCTGGAAAAGGTGGCCCTTGGCTTTGCTCATCATCGTAAGCCTTCTCAGCTCTCCGGCGGCCAGCGGCAGCGGGTCGCTATTGCCCGGGCGCTGGTGAACCAGCCGCGGGTGCTGCTGCTCGATGAGCCGCTGGGTGCGCTGGATTTGAAGCTGCGCGAGCAGATGCAGGTGGAGCTGAAAAAGCTGCAGCAGTCGCTGGGGATAACTTTTATCTTCGTGACCCACGACCAGAGCGAAGCGTTGTCGATGTCAGACCGCGTGGCGGTGTTTAACAATGGGCGCATCGAACAGGTGGATGCGCCGCAGGATCTCTATCTGCATCCGAAGACCGCGTTTGTCGCTGGCTTTGTCGGCACCGCCAACGTTTTTGAAGCCGAGGCGGCCCGGCGATTGTGCGGCATGCCGGGTAGCTGGTCGCTGCGTCCGGAGCATGTTCGCCTGCAGGGCGGCGGCGAGGTTCAGGTTCAGGGCGTAGTGCAGGCGGTACAGTATCAGGGGGCGGCGACGCGGATTGAGCTCAGGCTGGCGGAGGGGGACAAGCTGCTGGTCAGCCAGGCGAATATCGATGGCGCGGCGGCAGCCAGCGCCCCGCGAATGGGGCAAACGGTGCTGGCGTCATGGTCGCGGTCGGCGATGACCCCGCTGGAAAGCGGAGGCTGAGATGACCATGGCGATGATTCCTGCGCAGGCCGGGCGCGTATCCGGGATCTTCTGGCGTCGGCCAGCATTGGGCCTGTTTTTACTGCTGCTCGGGCCGCTGATGTGGTTTGGTATCGTCTATCTGGGATCGCTCCTGACCCTGCTGTGGCAGAGTATTTATACCTTTGACGACTTCACCATGTCGGTGACCAGCGACTTTACGCTGGCCAACCTGCGGGCGCTGTTCAATCCCGCCAATTACGACATTATTGTCCGTACCCTGGTAATGGCCCTGAGTGTGACGCTCGCCAGCGCCATGCTGGCGCTGCCGATGGCCTGGTACATGGCTCGCTATACCAGCGGCAAAATGAAGGCTTTCTTTTATATCGCGGTGATGCTGCCGATGTGGGCCAGCTATATCGTCAAAGCCTACGCGTGGGTACTGCTGCTGGCCAAAGATGGTGTGGCGCAGTGGTTTCTGGGCCATCTTGGACTGGAAGGGGCGCTGAATGCGCTTCTGACCGTCCCGGCGATCGGCGGCAACACCTTGTCCACCTCCGGGCTGGGACGCTTTCTGGTGTTTGTCTACATCTGGCTGCCGTTTATGATCCTGCCGGTGCAGGCGGCGCTGGAGCGCATTCCGGGCTCCTTGCTGCAGGCGTCGGCCGATCTTGGCGCCGGGCCACGACAGACCTTCCGCTATGTGGTTCTGCCGCTGGCTATCCCTGGTATTGCCGCCGGATCGATTTTCACCTTCTCGCTGACGCTGGGCGACTTTATCGTGCCGCAGCTGGTCGGGCCGCCGGGGTACTTTATCGGCAACATGGTCTACTCGCAGCAGGGGGCGATAGGCAATATGCCGATGGCGGCGGCGTTCACCCTCGTGCCGATCGTGCTGATTGCCCTTTATCTGGCGTTCGTGAAACGTCTGGGAGCCTTCGATGCACTCTGAACGCGCACCCTGGTATCTGCAACTGGCGACCTGGGGCGGCGTGGTGTTCCTCCACTTCCCGCTGCTGATCATTGCCATCTATGCTTTTAATACGGAGGATGCGGCCTTCAGCTTTCCGCCGCAGGGGCTGACGCTACGCTGGTTTAGCGAGGCAGCAGGGCGTAGCGATATTCTCGAATCCGTGACGTTGTCACTTAAAATTGCCGCCCTGTCGACGGCCATTGCCTTAGTACTTGGCACGCTGGCTGCAGGTGCCCTGTGGCGCAGCACTTTTTTTGGTAAGAATGCGGTATCGCTACTGCTGCTGTTACCGATCGCCCTGCCGGGGATCATTACCGGCCTGGCGCTGCTGACGGCGTTTAAAGCCGTCGGTCTCGAGCCGGGGCTACTGACCATTGTGGTGGGGCACGCGACCTTTTGTGTGGTGGTGGTCTTTAACAACGTCATTGCCCGCTTTCGTCGGACCTCGTGGAGCCTGGTGGAAGCCTCGATGGACCTGGGCGCGACCGGCTGGCAGACCTTTCGCTACGTGGTGTTGCCCAATCTGGGATCGGCGCTGCTGGCGGGGGGAATGCTGGCCTTCGCCCTGTCGTTTGATGAAATTATCGTCACCACTTTTACCGCGGGGCATGAGCGAACATTGCCGCTGTGGTTACTGAATCAGCTGGGGCGGCCGCGCGATGTGCCCGTCACCAACGTTGTCGCGCTGTTGGTGATGCTGGTAACGACGATACCAATCTTAGGGGCCTGGTGGCTCACCCGCGACGGCGATAACGACGCCGGAAACGGGAAATAAAACCATGAAACAGGATAATGCTATGCAACACAACCTTTTGATAAACGGTAAGTTAGTGGCAGGTGAAGGCGAAAAGGTGCCGGTATACAACCCTGCGACCGGCGATGTGATCCTGGAGATTGCCGAAGCGACAGCGGCCCAGGTCGATGCCGCCGTTGAGGCGGCGGATCGGGCGTTCGATGCCTGGAGCCAGACAACGCCGAAAACGCGCTCGGAATGCTTGCTGAAGCTGGCGGACGCTATCGCGGCGCAGGCGGAGACCCTGGCGCAGCTGGAGTCGCTGAACTGTGGCAAGCCGTTGCACTGCGTGATTAACGATGAGATGCCGGCCATTGCGGACGTCTTCCGCTTCTTCGCCGGCGCCGCCCGCTGCCTGCCGGGAATGGCCGCCGGAGAGTATCTCGAAGGGCATACCTCAATGATCCGCCGCGACCCGGTGGGCGTGGTGGCCTCTATCGCCCCCTGGAATTATCCCCTGATGATGGCGGCCTGGAAGCTGGCCCCGGCGCTGGCGGCAGGCAATTGCGTGGTGATAAAACCCTCGGAGATCACCCCCCTGACGGCGCTGAAGCTGGCGGAGCTGGCAAAAGATATCTTCCCCGAAGGGGTGATCAACGTGCTGTTTGGCCGCGGCAAAACGGTAGGCGACCCGCTGACCTCGCATGCCAAAGTGCGAATGGTGTCGCTGACCGGGTCGATTGCCACCGGCGCCCATATCATCAGCCATACCGCCTCGTCGATCAAACGCACCCACATGGAGCTGGGCGGCAAGGCGCCGGTCATTGTTTTTGACGACGCGGATATCGATGCGGTAGTCGACGGGGTACGAACCTTCGGCTTTTATAACGCCGGCCAGGACTGCACGGCTGCCTGCCGGATCTACGCTCAGCAGGGTATTTACGACCAACTGGTGGAGAAACTTGGGGCGGCGGTGGCCAGCCTGAAAATGGGTGCGCCAGAGGATGCCTCTACCGAGCTGGGACCGCTGAGCTCGCTGGCGCATCTTGAAAGGGTTAGTGCCGCAGTGGAAGCCGCAAAGGCACTACCGCATATTAAGGTGGTCACCGGCGGTCGCCGGGCTGACGGCGCGGGCTATTACTTCCAGCCGACGCTGCTTGCCGGCGCCCGGCAGGAAGACGCCATTGTGCAGCGCGAAGTGTTTGGCCCGGTGGTCAGTGTGACGCCTTTCAGCGATGAAGCGCAGGCCCTGAGCTGGGCGAATGATTCCCAGTATGGTCTGGCGTCCTCAGTATGGACGAAAGATGTAGGCCGTGCCCACCGGCTTAGTGCCAGGCTGCAGTATGGCTGCACCTGGGTCAACACCCACTTTATGCTGGTGAGCGAAATGCCGCACGGCGGCCAGAAACTGTCGGGCTACGGAAAGGACATGTCGATGTATGGCCTTGAGGATTACACGGTGGTCCGCCATGTCATGGTTAAGCATGGCTAAAGCATTGACCCTTTAGTGGCTGGCGATGATTGCGCGACGGTTGTGTTAGTTCGCTAATAGTCACAATGGCAAAAATTGTCAAAACTCTGCGAGGGGGATATGAGATTATTCTGATGCCCCTTCAAGAGCTAAGCCAATGTGAGTGCCGGAGATAAGCGCCGGATGGGGTCCGCCAGTCACCCTGGGCGCGTCGCGCCCGGCGGGTGAGGCGACAGCGTCGCGGTTCGCGACCGTATACTGGCCTCTGCCTGTTGGCAGGGGCTTTTTTATGCCCGCCGCATCGCGGGATGAAGACCGAATGACCATCAGGAAACGCATCGTCTGGCCGCCATTCAGCGCTTGGTTTTTTTGCTCGGTAAACTGGCGCTACGACGGTCACGAATATAGGAAATAAGATTATACACCGCCGCGACCAGCAGGATCAGCGCGATGACCAGCGTGATGATTCCGGACATATCCACCTCGAAATATAAAAAGCGCCCTGGCGCCAAAACATTACTAATAGTTATGAATGTAAGTATTATCTGAATGGAAGGCAAATGATATTTGTTGTCATTTAGCGCTATTTTTGGCGATTAACCGCGAGATCCACAATGAAGGGGTTATGTAACAACGGCTTGTAGCGGCCTTTTATCGTATTAAGATGGAGGCCCTGCGCGGAATATCGCATTTTTGGTGAATGCGGCGACAATCTTTTCCCCCTGAGAACGGGGACATATTATCTTTATCAGACCAATGGAATTGCCCTGAACCGAAATTATTTCACGACTATAAATAAGGATTTAATATTTGCTGTTATTGCATGATATTTGTTCTGAATATTAAATATTCCGTGAGTCCGGCCAAAATGCGGGCTGCAGGCGGGTTGCGGGTGCTCCCGGGTTTGACTTTCCGTCGCTGCTCATGCGATCATTTAGCGCATATTAGGTTTTAACGTTGATGTCGTTGTGAAAATTTTGGCTTTTATTCTGCTGGCTATCGGCGCTGTGACGCTGAGCTATGGTAACGCCCCGGCAAAACGCATTCAGGGCTGTGAGAACGCGGGAGTGGGGCAGGCCGTCTGCGCTGCCGCCGAATGGGATAGCGAACAGATGAATTTTCTGCCGCACTATAACCCGGAGCTTAATAAGGTTATTGCGGCAGGCCAGGCAGCACCTGTCGCTTATAACCTTTATAATATCGCCCGTGTTCGCGCGTAAAAAAGCAGCCCCTGGGGGCTGCTTTTTTAGGTTTCGTTGCTGAGTAAAATCATTAAAACCAGCCAAATCTCACGGACAGCAGGCTGATAAGTACGCACGCGGCGCAGACATTAATCAGAATGACGGTTTTGCTGGAGACATCCATAACGCCACCTTAATGAGTAAGTCCATAAAGGTATAGTACGGCGCCTGCGGTTGCGCTATCGGATTAAGACGAATCAGGCTTTATTCTCAATATTCAGCCCGTTTCAGAATTTGTTATACAGGTATCTCTGAATCACGACGTCATGGCAGATAATCATCCCACCATGGAACGCCCCTCAGGGAAGGAAGAGTAAGAATGACGTTATATCAAAAAATGCTGGTGTTTTACGCCATTATGGGCGTGATATGCGCCGTGATTAGCTGGTTTTTGACCAAAGAGAGCCGGGTGATCCGCCTGCTGGCGGCCCTGTTGATCGGCGCCACCTGGCCGTTCAGCTTCCCGATGGCGCTGCTCGTCTCGCTGTTTTAACCCCAGATGCCGGACGGCAGAAAAGGGTGGCGGAAAGGGTAAGGTTACTGTATAAAAAACCAGTAATTTTATCATGGAGGCATACAGGTGAACGGTTTCTTTTCTTCCGTCGCAGGCGCCACGCTGCGTTGGCTCGATCTTCCGGGAGATGGCCTCCCGGTGGTGTTTATCCACGGTCTCGGCTGCGCGTCATCCTACGATTATCCCCGCGTCGCCAGCGATCCTGCGCTGAACGGACGGCGTAAAATACTCATCGATCTGCCAGGCTTCGGCTACAGCGATAAACCGCACGACTTTAGTTACAACATACATATTCAGGCGCAAGTCGTGGAGCAGCTACTTAACCATCTGCGCCTGCAGCGCTTCGCGCTGTTCGGTCATAGCATGGGAGGAAGCATCGCCATCGAAGCGGCGAGGCTGTTGGGCGAGCGCGTGACCACGCTGCTGGTCTCTGAACCCAATCTGTTTGCCGGCGGCGGTGAGTACAGCAGGCGCATTGCGGCGCAGACAGAGGCGGCCTTTATTGCCGAAGGCTATGCCAGAATGCTGGCTGAGGAGCGCTCGCCATGGGCTGGCTGTTTGCAAAACAGCGCGCCCTGGGCCGTCTGGCGGGCCGCCAGCAGCCTGATGCGTGGCAGCGATACCCCCTGGTTTACTCAGCTCTGCCAGCTGCACTGTCAAAAAAGGCTCATCGTCGGTGAGCTCTCCCTGCCTTATGCCGATATTGACCTGGCTGAGGCGCAAGGGATCCCGGTCGGGATTGTGCCCCGCGGGGGGCACTCGATGGCGTGGGAGAATCCGCAAGGGCTGGCGCAGATCATCGCCAGCCAGGGTTAAAAGAATACCGGCTCAGAAAGGGAGTTCGCGGGGCTGGGTCTGGAGTGTTATCCAGCGCAGTTCGGTGAATTCCGCGATGCCGGCCCGCCCCCCAAAGCGGCCATAGCCCGAGGCTTTGCAGCCGCCAAACGGCATTTGCGCTTCATCATGCACCGTTGGGCCATTGATATGGCAAATGCCCGTTTGCAGACGTTGCGCCACGTTCCACGCTCTGGCGCTGTCGCGGCTGTAGACCGCAGCGGAAAGACCGTATTCACTGTCGTTGGCCACCGTCAGCGCCTCTTCTTCATTCTTAACCCGAATAATCGCTTTTACCGGGCCGAAGGACTCTTCGTTCCACAGCCGCATCTCGCGGGTCACGCCGTCCAGCAAGGTCGGCGCCATGTGGGTATCGCTGGCTTTACCACCGGTTAGCAGGCGAGCGCCTTTGGCTAACGCATCGTCGATTAAGGCGTTGCAGCGGATGATGGTGTTCATATCAACCACCGGCCCCGTCAGGCTGGCGGGCAGGGCGGCGGCGCGCCTGGCCAGCAGCGGGATAAACACCTCTGCTACGGCGTTGTCGACAATAATGCGCTCGGTGGACATGCAGATCTGGCCGGCGTTGGCGAAGGCGCCAAAAACCGCGCCCGCCGCCGCTTGCTCGATATCAGCATCGTCCAGCACCAGCAGCGGCGCTTTACCGCCGAGCTCCAGCACCGCTGGTTTAAGATATTGCCCGCAGGTGCGGGCGATAATCCGCCCCACCGGCGTGGATCCGGTAAAGTTAACGCGCCGCACCGCCGGGTGGGCGATCAGCGATTCCACCAGCGCCGGCGCATCTTCAGGCGCACAGGTAAGATAGTTCACCACCCCCGGTGGGAAGCCCGCCGCGTCAAGGGCGTCGATAATCAGTCCCTGAGTGGCCGGCGACAGCTCCGCGCCCTTGAGGATCACTGCGTTGCCGCAGGCCAGCGGCGTTGCCAGCGCCCGGGTAGCCAGAATCAGCGGTGCGTTCCACGGCGCCATGCCCAGTACCACCCCCGCCCCCTGGCGGACGCCCATCGCCAGGTTGCCCGGCACGTTGGAGGGAATAATTTGCCCTTCAATTTGGGTGGTCAGCGCCGCCGCTTCGCGCAGGATATCGGCCGCCAGATGAACGTTAAAGCCGGCCCAGTGCGCGGTCGCGCCGGTCTCCGCCGCCATGGCGGCGATAAATTTAGCCTCCCGCAACAGCATATGTTCCGCCGCGTCGAGCAGTAAACGGCGTCGTTCCGCCGGAGAGGTATCACGCCACAGCGGGAAGGCTTTGGCCGCGGCTTCGACGCAGCGTTTGCCGTCGGCGAGACTGGCGGCCGCGGCCACCGAGGCGACGTCGTCGTGGGCCGGGTGGCGTCGGGTAAAGGTGCGGCGGCCTTCGGCATCGTGCCACTGGCCGTCAATGTACAGATTGCAGGTGATTGTCATGGTGGAAACCTCTTGTTCTGCGGTTCCCCCAGTGTACCGGGCACTACTGACAGTGAGCGTGAGCAGGGCGGTTATCGCACATTTTTTTGCAGGAATTATGTGTGGCTCACAACATCCCGACACTTGCTGGCGTAAAAAACAGCGCTACGCCGATTAAACCAGCGATTTCAGCGTGATTTGCATAAGGTGATAGCCATTGATTATTTGCCGGGGGCGGGCGCCTGTGCTGATATTACGGTTCTTATAATCAATAATCAGGACTTATAACCATGTCTACAGGGAAAACCACGCTGGCGCTGCTGCTGAGCGCACTGCTGCCGGCCGGCGCCGCCTGGGCCGCAGGCAATGACACACTGGTCTACTGCTCAGAAGCCTCTCCGGAGTCCTTTAATCCGCAAATCGCCAGCTCCGGCCCGTCGTTCGTCGCCAGCTCGCAGGTGCTGTATAACCGCCTGGTCACCTTTGACCCGGTGAAGAACACGCCGATCCCGTCGCTGGCCACCGAGTGGCACGTCTCTGAGGATGGCAAAACCTGGACCTTTACTCTGCGTCAGGGGGTGAAGTTCAACAGCAACAAATTCTTCAAACCAACCCGCGATTTTAACGCCGACGACGTCCTGTTTTCCGTGCTGCGCCAGATGGATCCTCAGCATCCCTATCACAAAGTGTCGCAGGGGAACTATGAGTACTTCCACGACGTGGGCCTCGATAAGTTGATTAAGTCGGTGAAAAAGGTCGATGACTATCACGTCCAGTTCGTGCTTAACGAGCCGAACGCGGCGTTTCTTGCCGACTGGGGCATGGACTTCGCCTCTATTCTGTCGGCGGAGTATGGCGAGGCGATGCTGAAGAAAGGGACGCCGGAGAATGTTGATAACTGGCCTGTCGGTACCGGGCCGTATGCCCTGCAGCAGTATAAAGTGGATTCCCAAATCCGCTATATCGCCAACCCCCACTACTGGGAAGGCGAGGTGCCGACTAAGCACCTGATCTTCTCCATTACGCCGAACGTCGAGACCCGTCTGGCGAAACTGCAGACCAACGAGTGCCAGATTATTCCTGCGCCTTCGCCGGTTCAGTTCCCGGTGATTAAGGGCAATAAAGATCTGGCGCTGCATGCGGTTGAGGCGCTGAACGTCGGCTATCTGGCGTTCAACACGGAGAAAAAACCGTTTGATAATGTGCTGGTGCGCCAGGCATTAAACTATGCCACCGACAAGCAGGCGATCGTCAAGGCGGTATTCCTCGATTCCGGCAGCGTGGCGAAATCACCGATCCCGTCGACGATGCTCGGGTATAAGAAAGATCTCCCGGACTATGATTACGATCCGCAGAAAGCCAAAGCGCTGCTCAAGCAGGCGGGTCTGGAGCAAGGAGCGGAAGTAACCCTGTGGTCGATGCCGGTCCAGCGTCCGTACAACCCGAACTCGAAGCGGATCGCCGAAATGATCCAAAACGACTGGGCTAAAGTGGGCGTCAAAGCGAAGATTGTCAGCTATGAATGGGGCGAATACCTTGCCGGTATGCGCAAAGGGGAGCACGACAGCGCCCTGTATGGCTGGATGTCGGACAACGGCGACCCGGACAACTTTGCCGGTACGCTGCTCAGCTGTGATAATATCCAGACCGGCTCCAACGCCGCTCGCTGGTGCGATAAGTCCTATGACGCGCTGGTGAAGAAAGCGCTGCTGGTGAGCGATCCGCAGGCACGTGCCAAACTCTATGAACAGGCGCAAGAGATCTTCTACCAGCAGGCGCCGTGGATCACCCTGGCGACCGGCAAGACCTTCTATGCCACCCGTAGCAACGTCAGCGGCTACCGCGTGAGCATGATGGGGAGCGATTTTTCCAAAGCGAAGCTGAATTAAGCGAAAGGAGAACCGGATGGCACATCTGGATGAGGTTATCGTCAAAGTCGATGACACCCTTGCCGAGGGCGTTATCACTCATATGAATGAGCTGCTGATCGCCCTGAGCGATGATCCACAACTCAGTCGTGAGGAACGCTATACCCAGCAGCAGCGCCTGCGCACCGCCATCGCCCATCATGGGCGACAGCATCAGGAAGAGCAGGACGCGCGCCGCGAGCAGCTGACGAAAGGCGGCGCGATCCTCTGAAGATGCGCTCAGAACTGGCGCCTGGCCACCAGCCAGGCGCCCACCACCAGCATCACCGCGCCGCATACCGGCCCGATCAGCGCCCGCACCGGCACGCCGTGGGCGCGAACTAAATCCATGATCAACCCGCCAACCAGCTGGCTGGCGACCAGTACCGCAATGGTGGTGGCCGCGCCCACGGTCTGATAGCCGCTGATGCTGGCGAAGACGAAAAAGGACCCCAGCAGGCCGGGGATCAGCGTCCACCACTTCACGCTCAGGGCCAGCTCCTGAAAGCCGGCGACGCCCTGGCGCAGCAGTAACATCGTCACGAAAATAACAATTCCCACCAGCGAATTGAGCAGCATGGCGATAAGGATCGTCGACGCCGACTGGGTGATGCGCACCATCAGGGTATTCTGCACCACGAGACCAACGCCGGCGGCAACCAGACAGGCGAGGGTGAGCGACGCATTCATGCCTTGCCGTCCGGGTCCTGACGCTCATCCAGCTGCAGCTGCATAAAGGTGAGATCCAGCCAGCGACCAAATTTGGTTCCTACCTGCGGCATCTGCCCGGTGGTGATAAAGCCCAGCGTTTCATGCAGATGCAGCGAAGCGTGGTTCTGCGATTCAATACCGGCGACCATCACATGTTTATTCAGCCGACGCGCTTCGGCGATCAGCGCAACCAGCAGTTTGCGACCCAGCCCTTTCCCCTGATGATCGGGGTGAACGTACACCGAATGCTCCACGGTGTGGCGGAAACCGTCAAACGCGCGCCAGTCGCCAAACGAGGAATAGCCGGTGATGACGCCGTTTTCCTCGTTCACCAGCACCGGAAAGCCGGCCAGCTGGCGGGCTTCAAACCACGCGATACGGTTGTCGGTATCCACGGTTTTATCATTCCAGATAGCGGCGGTATGCACGACGGCGTGGTTATAGATCTCGGCGATCGCTGCACAGTCGTCTTTAGTGGCAGGGCGGATGGACATAGCAAACCTCAGTTTTTTGTACACTATAGTAGTACGATATTATTACAATAATGAACATCGCGCTGTCATCCGTTTTCCGCATAATTTTTACGGATGACCCGGTAAGCAAGCGGCCCGACGAGCAGTTGTGTAATGGGTGGGTGCACACTATAGTATTACGTTATGAATACTATAGAAGACAACCTCAATCAGCGCATCAGTGCGCGCATCCGCATCGAGCGTGAGTCCCGCGGTTGGTCGCTGAACGACCTCGCCGAACGGGCTGGCGCCTCGCGGGCGATGATCCATAAAATCGAGCGCGGCGAAAGCAGCCCGACGGCCTCGATGCTGGGCCGTCTTTCCGGCGCCTTCGGCATCAGTATGTCGACGCTGATCGCCCGGGCGGAAATGCAGGAGGGTAAGCTGCTGCGCTTTGCCAGCCAGCCGGTGTGGCACGACCCGCAAAGCCACTATCTCCGCCGCCACGTCTCGCCGCGCAGCGATCTGCCGATCGATCTGGTGCAGATTGAGCTGCCGCCCGGCAGCGATGTGCCCATGCCGGCCTCTTCCTATGCGCTCGCCCGCCAGCTGATCTGGCTGCAGCAGGGCGAGCTGGTGTTTGTCGAAGGGACTACCCGTCATGAGATGCAGAAGGGGGATTGTCTGGAGCTTGGTCCGCCCAACGATTGTCGCTTTATCAATGAATCCGCGGAGACCTGCGTCTATCTGGTGGTTCGCCTTAATCAATCGCCATCCGGCTCTTAATGGTAAAGCACGTTGCGCATAAAGCAGCTAGCCTCAGTACAGTCTGCTAACAAGAGGAGTTTGCTATGACAGATCAACCGCAACGCCATCGCCGCTGGGTACTGGCTTCCCGCCCCCATGGTGAACCGACGGCAGAGAATTTCCGCCTGGAAGAGAGCGAGGTGCCGACGCCGGGGCCGGGGCAGGTTCTGCTGCGTACCGTTTATTTATCGCTCGACCCCTATATGCGCGGGCGCATGAGCGATGCGCCTTCTTATTCGCCACCGGTGGCCATTGGCGCGGTGATGGTAGGAGGGACCGTGAGTCGCGTGGTCAGCTCAAATCATGCCGATTATCGACCCGGCGACTGGGTGCTGGGCTACAGCGGCTGGCAGGATTATGAACTCTCCGACGGCAACGGACTGGTGAAGCTGGGTGACGACCCGCAACACCCGTCATGGTCGCTGGGAGTTCTGGGGATGCCGGGCTTCACCGCCTACATGGGATTGCTGGACATCGGCCAGCCGAAGGCGGGCGAAACGCTGGTGGTCGCTGCGGCGACCGGGCCGGTTGGCGCCACGGTCGGACAGATCGGCAAAATTAAGGGCTGCCGCACCGTCGGCATCGCTGGAGGCGCGGAGAAGTGTCGGTATGCGGTTGAGACGTTAGGCTTTGATGTCTGCCTTGACCATCGTGCGGATGATTTTGCCGAACAGCTGGCCCAGGCCTGCCCGCAGGGCATTGACGTTTACTACGAAAACGTCGGCGGCAAGGTTTTTGACGCGGTGCTGCCGCTGCTGAATACCGCAGCGCGGGTACCGGTCTGCGGGCTTGTAAGCGGCTATAACGCCACCGGTTTGCCAGACGGACCGGATCGTCTGCCGCTGCTGATGGCGACCATCCTCAAGAAGCGCATCCGGATGCAGGGCTTTATTATCGGCCAGGATTACGGGCATCGGATCGCGGAATTCCAGCAGCAGATGGGGCGCTGGGTGCAAGAGGGGAAAATTAAATATCGCGAACAGCTGATCGACGGTCTGGATCAGGCGCCGCAGGCGCTGATCGGCCTGTTGAAAGGTGAGAACTTCGGTAAAGTGGTGATCCGCGTCGCGGCCGACGACTAGTCCGGCGGATCCGACTTACTCTGCCCCTTTTCCCGTGAGGGAAAAGGGGCATGGGAGGCGTGTCAGGCGTAAAAGGTTAACCGCTGGGCGAGCAGATCGACAAAGGCTTCACGGTCGACATCCAGCATCAGGGTAGTATTGGGCCGATTGCCGGTCAGATGGTAGTAATCGACCACCGTCATCCCCTGGGTATATTTTCCTTCCGTTTCCACGCCGACCCAGCGTTCGATAGTGGTGAAGATCTCCGGCTTGAGGAGCCAGGCGATGGTGCAGGGATCGTGCAGCGGCGCGCCGTCGAAGCCCCACTTTTCATCCTTGTGGTAGGCCATAAAGAAGTCGAGCAGCTCGGCGACAATGGTCGACACCGGATTGCCAATCTGGCGGAATCGCTCGATATCGGCGGGAAGGATTTGCGCCCGATGCGTAACATCCAGCCCCGCCATCACCACCGGGATCCCGGACTGAAAGACCATTTCCGCCGCCTGCGGATCGACGAAAATATTAAACTCCGCCGCCGGCTGCCAGTTGCCCAGCCCCATTGCGCCCCCCATGATCACGATGCGGGCGATTTTCGCGTGCAGCTCCGGGTGGCTGGCGAGCAGCAACGCCACGTTAGTCTGCGGCCCGGTGGCCACCAGAGTCACCGGCTCCTGGCTTTCCCGCAGCACCCTGGCCATCAGCTCGACGGCGGTGCAGTTCTGCGGGGCAAAGGTTGGTTCCGGCAGGCTCGGGCCATCCAGTCCGCTCTCGCCGTGCACGTTATCGGCGATGATCAGATCGCGCATCAACGGCTTCCACGCGCCGCCGGCCACCGGGATATCCGGCCGGTTCAGCAGCGTCAGCATACGCAGCACGTTGCGCAGGGTCTTCTCCGGGGTCTGGTTGCCCGCGGAAGCGGTGACGGCTTTCACCTCCAGCTCCGGCGAGGCGAGGGCGAGGACCAGGGCGATCGCGTCATCATGTCCCGGATCGCAATCAATCATCATCGGCAGTGCCATAGCAGCTCCTTGTTGGCGTTGTTCTGTGACCAGACTAACGCTGCGAGGCGAGGCAGACGAGATGGTGTGCATAATAGTGTGATGGAGGCCACGATTGCTGCGATGGCATCGCGTATCGTCAGGCGATCGTCGGCAGTCATATTGCCTCACCTTGCGATGGCGCAAGCTGGCGCCCGCCGCGGCGCGATATAATAGAAAAATTGCTAATCCTTACGGATATTAATGGTTTGCTTTTCGGTGAGCGGATTCTTATCCTTAAGAAAACTCGAGAGGTTATTACGATGAAAGATGTAGTAGATAAATGCAGCACCAAAGGCTGCGCCATTGATGTCGGGACGATCATTGATAACGAGGACTGCGTCTACCGGGCTGAGAAAATGTTCCCGAGCCGCGAAGAAGCGGAATCCACCGTAGCCGCTGTGCGCGAACGTGCTGCCGCCGCGGCGCCGGCCAGTGAACCGCCGCAGGTCGATTACACCATCGCCGCCGCTGGCGACGAGGTTAAACTCGATCTCGCCATCGCTTTCTCCTGCCAGGCGGAAAAGATCATTTTCGAGTTATCCCTGCGAAATCTGCTTTAACCCGCGTCCGTGGGGAAAACGCCACATCGTTAAGCCTTCCCCGCCAATCACCGCCGGCGGGGAAGGGGCGTGTTATTCGAAGCGCCAGGCGAGGTTCAGGCCGATGCCGTAGTTGCGTCCGGGAGCAGGCTCGTAGTAGCGCCCGTTGGACTCGTTTACGATAACGGACCCGACGTACTCCCGGTCGAACAGGTTGTCGACCCGGCCGAACAGATCCATGTCCATCCTGCCGTAGCTCCATTTATAGCCGGTCGTCAGGCCAACCACCGTCCAGGAAGGCGCTTTAGCCGTGTTTTCGTCATTGGCCATGATGTCGCTCATGTAGCGAATATCGCTGCCGGCGTACCAGCCCTGCTCCGGCTGATAGCCAAAGGAGGCGTAGCCCATATTGCGCGCGATCCCCGGAATGCGGTTGCCGTTGCAGCTGGCGTCGTCGCAGACGTTGGTGCGATAGGTCGCGTCCAGCCAGGTCCAGGCCGCCTTCAGACGCCAGCTCTCGCCAAACTGCTGATCCAGCCCCAGCTCCATCCCCTGACGACGGGTCTTGCCGGCGTTTTTATAGCTGGTGCGCCCGCCGCTGCTGCTGTCGACCACGATCTCATTATCGGTATTGGTCTGGAACAGGGCGGCGGTGAGCAGCCCATTGCCGAGCCGCGTCTTACTGCCGATCTCCACTGTGTCATTGGTGGAGGGCTTCAGGCCGAAATTAAGGCCGCTCTGGTTATCGGAGCGGTATGACAGTTCGTTAATGGTCGGCGTCTCGAAGCCGCGGCCAGCGGAGAGGTAGACGTTCCACGCGTCGGTCAGAGCATACTTCAGCGAGCCTGCGGGCAGCCACTTGTGATAGCTGGCATCACCGCTGTCATCGCCATTGCCTGGGGTGATGTAGTAGTCATTCGAGTCGAACCATACTGAGCTGTAGCGAACCCCGGCATCGAGCGAGAGTTTGTCCGTTAACTGCCACTGGGTCTGCAGGTAGGGGTCGACGTTCCACATCAGGTTGCGTTCGTTACGGCGCAGCGCACCCTGTTCGCCATACTGCGGCTCGCCGTTGACCATCACAAAGTTTTCATACCCTTTACGGCGCTCGCTCATGTTCTCGTAATCGAGACCGGCGGTCAGGGTGACGGGCACCAGCAGCTCTCCGCGATGGGTCAGGCGGGTATCGATTCCCTGGTAGTGACGGGTGAGGTCGATCACCCCGCCGGCATGGCTCGGTTTCAGCTGCGGCGCGCGCGGGATCGACTGGAACTGCGTGGTTTCACGTTCACCGGCGTACATCATGACGCTGAGATCGTCCTGGGCGCTCAGCTGGCGCTCGTAGCGCAGGCCGGCCTGGGTCTGCCGGGTATTCTTGCGGGTATTATACTGGTCGCCGCGCGGCGACTGGCGCGGGTTATCGCGCCATTCGTCGGCGGTTAAGCCGCCGGCGTCATTGGCTTTGATATCCACGCTGTTCAGCAGCAGCGTCAGCTTACTGACATCGTTGATGCGCACCCCCAGTCGGGCGTTCGCCAGATTTTTGCGTGCGCCGCTGTGATCGCGATAGCCATGAGTGGTGAAGCGGTTGGTCGAGACCGTGTAATCCACATCGCCTGCATGGCTGCCGTCGCCAACGGCGCCAGTGGCCTTCATCCCGTAGTGCCAGGTACCGAAGCTGCCATAGTAGCTGCTGGCTTCCACGGTGGGCGGCTGGGTGCCGGTCTGGCTGGTGACGTTGATCACCCCGCCGGACGAGTTACCGTACAGGGCAGAGAAGGGGCCGCGCAGCACCTCAATGGTGTCGACGCTGCCAATATCGATATTCGAGGTCTGCCCCTGGCCGTCTGGCATGGTCGCCGGAATACCATCGACATAGATGCGTAGCCCGCGCACGCCATAGGTGGAGCGAGAGCCAAAGCCACGAATCGACAGTTGCAGATCCTGGGCATAGTTTTGCCGGTTCTGCACCTGCAGGCCCGGTACGGCGCCCAGTGATTCAGAGAGATTGACGCGCGGGGCGGCCTGGCGCATTTCATCCCCATTGACCACGCTGACGGCAGCGGGGGTATCCAGTTCAGAAACAGTGGTTGGCGCGGCGGTCACCACCATGGTTTGTTCATCAGCGGTCTGGGCCGCGGCAATCAGCGGTAGCAGCAGCGCCGGCAGGGCGGCGTGACGCACGGACAGGATTTTCATCGATAGTACTCGGGAGACGAACCAAATGGAACATATGTAGATATGTTACCCCGTTTGTAAAACATTTGAAAATTATTAACCGCCGTTGGTTAACGGATAGTGCTTCTTGCTGATGAATTTACCGAACAACAACAATTAGCGCTCCACTTTGAGATAAATAATGATTACTATTCGCATTCAAAAATAAGGGTAAAGCCAGGACTTTACCGCCGGAAGCGATGTCGGGTCAGCACATACTGGTTTATCAAAGGGAGTCGTCATGTCACTACGTCATTTTGCCGCGCCGCGTCTGCGCCATTCACTGTTATTCACCTCTCTGCTGCTGGCAGGTAGCTTTAGCGCCCACGCTGCGGATGAGATGCTGCGTAAGGCCGTCGGAAAAGGGGCCTACGAAATGGCCTACAGCCAGCAGGAGAACGCGTTATGGGTCGCCACGTCGCAGAGTCGCTCACTGGACAAGGGCGGTATTGTTTATCGTCTTGACCCCACCACCCTGGACGTGACGCAGATTATTCACAACGATCTGAAGCCGTTCGGCGCTGCTATCAACCATGCCACCGGCACGCTGTGGTTTGGCAATACCGTCGACAGCACCGTCACCGCCATTGACGCCAAAACCGGCGCCGTGAAAGGGCGTCTGGTGCTGGACGAGCGTCAGCGCAGTGAAACCGTACGCCCACTGCAACCGCGCGAGCTGGCGGTCAATGAGCAGACCAACACGGTCTACATTACCGGTCTGGGCAAAGAGAGCGTGATTTGGGTGGTAGATGGCGCGACCCTGAAGCTGAAAACCACTATTACCGGCACCGGGGCAATGGCGACGGGTCTGGCGATCGATCCGCAGGCGAAACGCCTCTATACCACCAATGCCGACGGCGAACTGCTGACCATCGACAGCGAGAGCAATACCATTGTGTCGCGCAAGAAATTGCAGGACGATGGCAAAGCGCACTTCTACTTAAACCTGAGCCTTGATACCGCCGGTCACCGCGCCTTTATTACCGACAGCAAGCAGCCGGAAGTGCTGGTGGTCGATACCCGCGATGGTAAGGTGCTGGAGAAAATCGCCGCGCCGGAATCGCTGGCGGTGCTGTTTAACCCGACGCGTAATGAAGCCTATGTGACGCACCGTAAGGCCGGGGAAGTCAGCGTTATCGACGGTAAGCGCTACAAGATCGTGAAGACCTTTAAAACGCCGACTCACCCCAACAGCCTGGCGCTCTCTGATGACGGCAAAACGCTGTATGTCAGCGTGAAACAGGCTTCCAGCCGTGAGAAAGAGGCCACCGCGCCGGACGACGTGATCCGCATCGCGCTGTAAGATGCCCGGGGCGACGACGATCGGTCAAGGTCGCGCCCCGCATGCCGCCCGGCACCTCACCCTCTGTTACAAACGCGTATTGGCCTGATAAACCAGATGGTTATACACTTAACGCTTTCCCGCCTTGCGCGGGCAGTGGTAATCAGTGGAGATAAAATGAAAAAGCCATTTATGGTGATTTGCGCCGGTGCGATGCTGGCGCTGCTGGCAGGCTGTTCGTCCAACTACGTTATGACCACCAAAAGCGGTCAGACGATCGTCACCCACGGCAAGCCGCAGCTGGATAAAGAAACGGGGATGACCAGCTATATCGATGAGTCTGGTAATAAGCGGGAAATTAACAGTAGCGACGTGTCGCAGCTGGTTGAGGATAACTAAATCCTGACCTCCCGGTTTGTCCGTCGCGGGCAAACCGGGAGTCCTGCCAGTTACTTCCTGAGCGTCGGCGCCGTACTGTGGATCGCATGCACGCGTTTACGCACGCCAAACCAGCCAGCTACCAGCAGCACCGCCAGCAGTGGAATTGAGCCAATGGTGTAAGTGCCGTTCGGATAATCGAAGGCCATCAGCACCAGCACGCTGAACAGGAACAGCAGCGTCAGCCAGGAGGTGAATGGCGCCCCCGGCATTCTGAAGCTCACCTTCGCCGCTTTTCCTTCCTTGATCGCTTTGCGCAGACGCATCTGACACACCACGATAAAGCCCCAGGAAGCAATGATCCCCAGCGACGCGACGTTAAGCACGATCTCAAACACCTGCGACGGCACCAGATAGTTGAGGAACACCCCCACCACATACACCGCCAGCGTCGCCAGGATCCCGGCGTAAGGGACGTGGTGACGGCTCATTTTCGACATAAACTTCGGCGCGGAGCCCCCCATCGACATGGAACGCAGGATACGTCCGGTGCTGTAGAGGCCGGAGTTGAGGCTGGAGAGGGCGGCGGTTAACACCACGATGTTCATTACGCTGCCGATATACGGTACGCCCAGTTTGGAGAAGAAGGTGACGAACGGGCTCTGTCCTGCCTGGTAGGCGGTCCACGGCAGGAGCAGCACCAGCAGCACCACCGAACCGACGTAGAACAGGCCGATACGCCAGATCACGCTGTTGATGGCCTTCGGTACCATCGACTCCGGATCTTTACACTCACCGGCCGCGGTGCCCACCAGTTCAATGGAGGCGAAGGCAAAGACCACGCCCTGCACCAGCACCAGCGCCGGCAGAAGGCCGTGAGGGAAGAAGCCGCCGTTATCGGTGATCAGATGGAAGCCGGTGGCATTGCCGTCCAGCGGCTTACCGGAGCCGAGGAAAATGGTGCCGACCACGAGGAACGCAACGATCGCCAGCACTTTGACCAGCGCGAACCAGAATTCCATCTCGGCGAACCATTTTACGCCGATCATGTTCATGGTACCGACGATTGCCAGCGCGCCAAGGGCGAAGACCCACTGTGGCACATCGCCAAACGCGCCCCAGTAGTGCATATACAGCGCCACGGCGGTGATATCGACGATCCCGGTCATGGCCCAGTTAACGAAGTACATCCAGCCGGCCACGTAAGCGGCCTTTTCACCGAGGAATTCCCTGGCATAGGAGACGAAGCTGCCGCTCGAGGGGCGGTGGAGAACCAGTTCGCCGAGGGCGCGAAGAATAAAGAAGGAGAAGATGCCGCAGACCAGATAGACCAGGGCGAGCGCTGGCCCTGCCATTTGTAAACGTGCCCCGGCGCCGAGGAACAAACCGGTACCGATAGCGCCGCCGATGGCGATCATCTGTACCTGACGGTTGCCCATCGCTTTGTGATAACCCGCTTCATGTGAGTTGAGCCAGTGGCGTTTCGCAGCATGGTGCTCCGCTGCAGTGTCGTGTTTCGTATTCATTGATGTATCAGTTTCCTGTCAATGCCCATGTTTGCAGCCGGAGTGGATGACGGCTGGCACATTATGCTGGCTTTCTCATCATTCTGACGTAGGAGATAAGCTCAGACATGGCGCTGAATCCTACACGTAACGTAATAGTTACGCACCTAAAACATTTACCGATAGCATTTGACAGATTTATCAATGAGATCAGCGTCGCAGAGTTTCCAGCAACAGAGTGAAAGCGCTGGTATGCTGGCGTCGACTGGGGTAGTAGAGATGGTAGCCGGGGAAGGTGGGGGTCCAGTCCGCCAGCACTTGCACCAGCCGGCCACTGGCTAATGCCTCCGCCACGCAGTCATCCGGAACGTAGGCCAGACCGAGGCCCGCCTCCGCCGCATCGATGCGCTGCGGCAGGCTGTTGAGGATCACTTGCCCCTCCACCCGCACCTGGATATCCCGGCCGTCGCGGGCAAACTCCCAGGCGTAAAGTCCACCTCGTGTCGGCAGGCGCAGATTGATGCAGCGATGCTGCGCAAGATCCCAGGGCGTCTGCGGCGTACCGGCCTGCTGCAGATAGGCTGGCGAACCTACTACCGCCATCCGCATATCCGGGGCAATGCGCACGGCAATCATCTCTTTCGCCACCTGTTCGCCGAGTCGCACCCCGGCGTCAAACCGGCCATCCACGATATCCGTGAGGCCATTATCAACAGTGATTTCGATGTTAATATCCGGATATTGCAGCATAAATGGCTTTAGCGCCGGCCAGAGTACGGTGCTGGTGGCATGCTCCCCGGCGGTGATGCGCAGGTTGCCCGCCGGGCGTTCGCGCGTATCGCGCAGCGCGGTCAGCGCCCGCTCCATCTCCTCCAGATGCGGACCGAGGCGCTGAATGAGTCGCTCACCCGCCTCGGTCGGTACCACGCTGCGGGTGGTGCGGGTCAGCAGCCGCACATCTAGACGCGCTTCGAGATGGCGCATGGCATGGCTGAGCGCCGACTGTGACACGCCGAGCTGGGCCGCTGCGCGGGTAAAGCTGCGCTCACGCGCTACCACCATAAAGGAGAGCAGATCGTTTACGTTCTCTTTTAGCATAATCTTTCCGGATTGATGAATACCGCTCACAGGTACGCAGAGTGTAAGCCCGACGGAGGGGAGGCGCCAGTCTGATAGCCGGACGCAGTGGAGCAGAATGACCACCACGGTTAACAACGCAGGGTTTAATTCATCAAGACGGTGAATGTAATGTAAGATGTCCAAAAAACTGCAGCGCCAGGCGAACCCACACAATGACACCCTTACACTTTCATAAATATCACGGGCTGGGTAATGATTACCTGGTATGCCATCGCGACGTTGCCGAACAGTTGAGCAACGAGCATATTCAAATGCTGTGCCATCGCCACTATGGCGTGGGATCGGATGGTCTGCTGATCGACAGCGGCGATCAGATCAATCCCACACTGCGTATTATCAATCCGGACGGCTCCGAAGCGGAGAAAAGCGGTAACGGGCTACGGATCTATGCGCGTTATCTTTTTGATATCGGTCGCGTCGGCCATGAGCCCTTTCTGGTACATACGGCGGGCGGTGACGTCTATTGCACTGTGCATGGCGATGTTCATCAGATTAGCGTCGACATGGGGCGGGCGAATTTCAATCCGGCGGCGCTGCCCGCCTTAGTGAATTTGCCTGAGGCGGTGAATTATCCTTTGCCGCTGGCGGATGAAACCCTGTCCGTCGTGCTGGTCTCCATGGGCAATCCCCACTGCGTTGTCCTCGTCGATAAGCTCGACCTGGCGCAGGTTCATCGTTTAGGGCCGCAAATCGAAAACCATTCCTTGTTCCCCAAACGCACCAATGTCCAGTTCGTGGAAGTTATCGATCGCCATACGCTAAAGATTGGTATCTGGGAGCGGGGCGCGGGGTTCACGATGGCCTCCGGGAGCAGCAGTTGCGCGGCTGCCAGCGCGATGCGCCGGTTAGGGAAGGTGGACGATCGGGTGGATGTCAACATGCCTGGTGGTCAGCTGCACATCACCTTCGACGCGGATTTTCAGGTCCGTATGCGTGGCCCGGTGCATAAAATCGCCAGCCTGACGCTGGATAAAGACTGCTTTGTTGGCGGCAGCGCCATCTTCACTGGCGCTGCATAACAGGTGGCGCGGTCAGCCTGAAATTAACTCTTCTGAGGATCAGCCGACGGCCCGTTTGCCGAACAAACGATGGTGGCATGATCCCACCAGGCATTGTGCTTAACATCGGTGGCAAGGACGCTAAACTGCGCCTGCTGTATCTCATTCAGTAAAGCCGGGAGGGGTTTAAGCGTACGCCAGGGCTGCCCCTCTTTCAGGAGATGATGCTTGACAGGATCGTAAGTGGCGAGGTCTTCAGCATAACGAGGAAGCCCGCACATCGAGCCGATCACCAGCCGGCCTGCGGGTTTCAGCAATCTTCTCGCCTCGGCGAAAAAACGGCGACGCTCATCTTCCAGCAGACAATGTAAACAGCTGCCATCAATGATTAAGGCAAACTGGGCATCCTCACATTGAGAAAGATGACAGACGTTGCCGACGAAAAATGTGGCGTCCAGACCCGCTTGCTGAAAACGGTCTTCCGCCCAGCGGATCGCCGTTTCGGACACATCAACACCTGATACGGCATAGCCTCTTTCCGCCAGATACTGGGCTGCCATGGCACCATTGCCACATCCCAGTTCAAGTACCGGCGCGCCGGGAGCGGGTAAATAGCCATGGGCATCCAGCCAATGAAATATTTTTTCTTGTTGTATCTTTGCCCTGGCAAAACCATCACCCGCCCAGGCGCTGGCTCCGTTGGCTAACAGTTGTCTGTAGCGGGCTTCATAGGGGTTCATCCTGAAAACACCTTTTATCATTGATAAACATCACTACTATATACGCCATTTAACATTGAAATAAGTATTCGTTTGGCTACCAGGGAGAAACAGAGATGAACATCAACGTGGTCGGCACCAGCGGCTCAGGCAAATCCACTCTGGCCCGGCGCCTGGCGCACAGGCTGGGACTACCCTGGATCGAGCTCGATCGCCTGTACTGGCGGCCGAACTGGCAGGGCACGCCGGATGAGGCGTTTTTCGCCGCTATTGCCGCCGCTACGGCCTCGCCGGGCTGGGTGCTGGATGGCAATTACAATCGCAGCCGCAGCGTCAAATGGCGCGAGGTGGATCTGGTGATCTGGGTCGACTATAGCCTCTGGCGCACGCTGCGCCAGGCGGTGTGGCGGGCGACGAGCCGGGCGTGGCGGCATCAGGAGCTGTGGCCGGGCACGGGCAACCGCGAGAGCTTTCGCCGTTCGTTCTGCAGCCGGGAATCCATTATCCTCTGGACGCTGAAAACCTGGCGGCAGAATCGCCGACGCTATCTGGCCGACATGCAGGATCCGCAATATCGTCATATTCGCTTCGTCCGGGTGCGCAGTCCGCGGCAGGCTGAGGCGCTGCTCCGCGAGCTGGAAGCGCAGCGGCCAGGCGGGCATATCTAATTTTCAGCAGTACACATGTGAATTAATTGTTTCTCAATAGTTAGCTGAGATTTTAATAATGCAGGCACGTACTTTCATATGAGCCTGCGAAATGTCTTATCGAATCAGTATCCTGGATAAAAGTCCGCTTGCCGCCGGGGAAACCGCCGCGCAGGCGCTGGCGCGTACATTAACGCTGGCGCAACACGCCGAAGCCTGGGGTTATCACCGCTTCTGGGTCGCCGAACACCACAATACCGATCAGCTGGCGAGCCCCTCGCCGGAGCTGGTTATCGCCTGGCTGCTGGGCCACACCCGGCGCATTCGTCTTGGGTCCGGCGGCGTCATGCTCCAGCACTACAGCCCCTATAAAGTCGCGGAAAACTTTAACCTGCTGGCTGCCCTCGCGCCGGGTCGCATCGATCTCGGGGTGGGCAAGGCGCCTGGCGGCCTGCCGCTCTCCACCCGCGCCCTGCAGCAGGGCCTGCATCAGGAGGAGAAAGGGACCTTTGCCGATCAGCTGGCGCAGCTGGATAACTGGCTGTCACTGACTGAGCCAGGGGGAGAGGAGAGCCTGCGCGCCACGCCGATCCCGCCGCGCCGGGCCGACGGATTTCTGCTCGGCGCCAGCCTGGAGAGTGCGGAACTGGCCGCCCGTCTTGACTGGAACTTCGTGTTTGCGGCCCATCTCAATGGCGACAGCGCGCTACGCCGCACGGTGATCAACCGCTGGCGCGAGCTCAGCCCGCGTGAGGCGATCGTCGCCGTGCAGGTGGTGGTGGCTGACGATCCGGCCACCGCCGCCGCGCTGGCGCAGCAGGTCGAGGTGTGGGGCGTCGAGCTGGAGAACGGCCAGCGGGTGACCGTCGGCAGTGAGGCTCAGGCCGTCGCCTTTGCCCGCCAGGCTGGCAGCCGGCCGACACGCATCCACCGCCGCGAATCTTCACTGATCTCCGGTACTCCCGAACAGGTTAAAGCCCGGCTTGACGCGCTGCAGGCGGAAGATCAGCTGGATGAATTAATCATTGATACCCCTATTAGCGACGGGCCAGCGCGCCTGCACTCCCTGCGCCTGCTGGCGCAGGCTCACTACGGCAAGGAGGTGCTGAATGTCCTTTGAACAACAACTGATTAGCTGGCGGCGCGAGCTGCACCAGAACCCGGAGCTCTCCCTGCAGGAGGTAGCCACCACCGCGCGGATCCGCGACTGGCTGCAGAGCGGCGGGCTGACTCTGCTGCCCTTCGATCTGAAAACCGGGCTGGTCGCCGAAGTCGGCAGCGGCGACAAGGTGATTGCCCTGCGGGCGGACATCGACGCGTTGCCCATCGAGGAGGCGACCGGTCTGCCTTACCGCTCGCAAAATGAAGGGGTGATGCATGCCTGCGGCCATGATATTCACACCAGCGTAATGCTGGGGGCGGCGCTGCTGCTGAAGGAGCGGGAAGCGGAACTCCCGGGGCGGGTGCGGATCCTGTTTCAGCCGGCGGAGGAAAATTTTGGCGGCGCGAAAACCCTGATCCGCGCCGGGGCGCTGGAGGACGTGTCGGCGATCTTTGGCATGCACAATGAGCCCGGCCTGCCGGTGGGCGAATTTGCCACCCGCGGCGGCGCGTTCTACGCCAACGTCGACCGCTTCGTCTTCAAAGTGACCGGGAAGGGGGCGCATGCCGCCCGTCCACATGAAGGAAAGGATGCGATCCTGCTGGCCAGCCAGCTGGTGACGGTGCTGCAGAGCGTGGCCAGCCGGGAAGTGAACACCCTCGACTCGGTGGTGCTCAGCGTGACGCGGATCCAGGGAGGCAATACCTGGAACGTGCTGCCGGAGAGCGTCGAGCTGGAAGGGACGCTGCGCACTCACAGCAGTGAAGTGCAGCAGCGGGTCAAGGCCCGGGTCAGCGAGATCGCGGCCGGTTTCGCCAGCGCCTTTGGCGCACAGATTGACGTCTTCTGGTATGCCGGCCCGACGGCGCTGGTCAATGACGCCCGCTGGGCCGACTTCGCCAGCGACGTGGCGGCCCAGGCCGGGTACCGCACCCATCACGCCGATCTGCATCTCGGTGGCGAAGATTTTGCGGTCTATCTTCAGCATATTCCCGGGGCGTTCGTCAGCATCGGCAGCGCCAGCGAATATGGTCTGCACCATCCGGCATTTAATCCGGACGAACGGCTTATTGCGCCCGCAGCACACTATTTCGCTCAGCTGGCGGAACAGGCATTACAACATATTTAATGGATGACAGGGGAAGGGGTAACTATGTCTGAAAATCGACAATTGCGTCTGGGAACGATATTACATGGCGCATCGGGAAATATGTCCGCCTGGCGTCATCCGGCGGCGCAGGCGGACGCTAGTATTAATTTTAACTTTGTCACGCAGACGGCGTTAAAAGCGGAAGAGGGGAAGCTGGATTTTATTTTTGTCGCCGACGGGTTATATATCAATGAAAAATCGATTCCCCATTTTTTAAATCGCTTCGAACCTTTAACGGTACTTTCCGCGCTGGCCGCGGTCACCCGGCGTCTGGGACTGGTGGGGACCTTATCCACTTCGTATAGCGAGCCGTTTACTACCGCCCGCCAGTTCGCCAGCCTTGACCATTTAAGCCAGGGACGGGCGGGGTGGAATGTCGTCACTTCGCCGCTGGAAGGGTCGGCGAAAAACTTCTCCCGGGCCCAGCATCCGGATCATGCGCTGCGCTATCGCATTGCCGATGAATATCTGCAGGTTGTGAAAGGCTTATGGGATTCATGGGAAGAGGACGCCTTTGTGCGCAATAAGGAGACTGGCCAGTTCTTTGATAAAAATAAACTGCATACGCTCGATCACCATGGCGATTTCTTTAAAGTGGCCGGGCCGCTAAATATTGCCCGCACGCCACAGGGACGGCCGATTATTTTCCAGGCCGGCGCGTCGGACGACGGCAAGAAATTAGCCGCACGCCACGCCGATGCCATTTTTACCCATCAGGAATCGCTGGCCGAGGCGCAGGCATTTTATCAGGATGTTAAAAGCCAACTCAGCGCATATCAGCGCACCCCGGACCAACTGCATATCTTCCAGGGCGTCAGCGTCATCGTCGGGGATGACGCCGAGGATGCGGAACGTCAGTACCAGACTATCGCGGCGCTGGTTTCCATCGAGGATGCGCTGAATTATCTGGGGCGGTATTTCGAACATCATGATTTTTCGCAGTATCCGCTTGATGAACCGTTCCCGGATATTGGCGACCTCGGACAAAACAGCTTCCGCAGCACCACCGACGAGATTAAACGTCACGCCCGCGAGCGGGGATTAACCCTGCGCCAGGTGGCCCTGGAGGCAGCGAGTCCGCGTCCGCGTTTTACCGGCACCGCCAGCGATGTCGCCGATGGCCTGCAATTGTGGTTCGAACAGCACGCGGCGGACGGTTTCATTATTCAGGGCGGCACGCCGGAAACCTTCCCGCGCTTTGTGGATGAGGTGGTTCCGCTGTTACAGGCGCGCGGCCTGTTCCGTCGCGACTATCCGGGCACCACCCTGCGGGAAAGTCTGGGTCTGGCGCTACCTGCTAATCAATTCCAAAAATAATAAAAGAGAATCACGCTATGCAGAAAACAACACTCTTGCTGGCCGTCGCGTTGGCATTTAGCGCCTCGTCGTGGGCCCAGGACGTCAAGATCAATGGCACCGGGGTGAGCCTGGAGGCCAACAAAACGCCGATTCACACAGCGAAAAATCCACAGGCCATTGCGCTGTTGCCGAAAGATCTGCATCTGGCGGTGCCGGGGAAATTCACCGTCGCGGTGGCAGCCCTGAACTCACCGCCGCTGACGGTCTTCGCCGATGACAACAAAACCCTGCTCGGCAGCGAGACGGATATCGCCCGGCTGGTGGCGGAGAGCCTTGGACTGGAAGTGAACGTGGTTCCTACTTCATGGGAAGACTGGCCGCTGGGGGTTACCTCCGGCAAATATGATGCCGCGATCAGCAATATTACCGTCACCAAAGAGCGCAAAGAGAAGTTCGATTTCGCCACCTACCGTAAAGACTCGCTGGGCTTCTACGTCAAAAGCACCAGTCCGCTGAACAAAATTGACAAGGCGGAGGACATCGCCGGGCTGAAGATTATCGTCGGCTCCGGTACTAACCAGGAGGCGATCCTGCTGGCGTGGAACGCGGAGAACGTGAAGAAGGGGCTGAAGCCGTTTACCCCGGTCTACACCAAGGATGACGCCGCTCAGACGCTGGCCCTGCAGACCGGGCGAGCCGACGCCTTTTTCGGCCCTAACGTGATTGGCGCATGGAAGGCGGCGCTGACCGGCAAAACCAAACTGGTGGGCAGCGTCGATGGCGGCTGGCCGAAAGCGGCGCATATCGCGGTGACGCTGAAAAAAGACAGCGGGCTGGTGAATGCCGTCCAGGCGGCGCTGAACGGCGCTATCGCCAGCGGCGATTACGCCAAAGTGCTTAACCGCTGGGGCGAAGGGGTGGAGAGTATTCCGCAATCAGAAATCAACCCACCCGGACTGGGCGACTGACAGGAGGCGCGATGAGCGAAGCATTCCGCGATATTTCTCCGGACGCACCGGAGCTGCAGCCGATTATTAGCGGGCTGTTTGCCGAATATGCCGCCCGCTACGGCGACTATTTTTCCCGCGATGCGGAAGTGGAGTTGACTGAGTGGTATTTGCCGCCGCAGGGGCTGTTTATCGTCCTTGAGCGTGAGGGTGAAATTATCGCCACCGGCGCTTATAAACCGAAAGATCGCCACACCGCGGAGATCAAACGTATCTGGACGCACCGCCGTCTGCGCCAGCAGGGGCTGGCGGCGAAGGTGGTCCAGGAGCTGGAGCGGCGGGCGGTGCTGGCCGGGTACAGCCATATCTACCTGACTACCGGCTTCCGTCAGCCGGAGGCGGTAAAGCTCTATCTCAGCCAGGGGTATGAGGCGCAGTTTGACCTCACGCGAGACCCGGAAGAGTACAGTCAGCCGCCGTACGATGGCCGGCTGCGGTTCACTAAAGCGCTGGCGGTGAGCGCCTTCAGTCACAGCGCTTGAGGAGGCATGATGCATTCATCTGAAACAATAAAAGTGGTGCCGGCGCGCTATCCGCTGCGGGTGGTCGGGGCCCTGGTCGCCCTGCTGGTGCTGGCGGTGGTGATCCAGTCGGTGGCCTTTAACCCGCGCTGGGAGTGGGGCGTCTTCGCCCGCTGGTTCTTCGACCCGGTGATCCTCGAGGGGCTGGGACAAACCCTGCTCCTGACCCTGCTCGGCACGGTGCTGAGCGTGATCTTCGGCGGCCTGCTGGCGCTGGCCCGCTTATCCTCATCGTGGCTGCTCAGCAGCCTCGCCTGGGGTTATATCTGGCTGTTTCGCTCGCTGCCGCTGATTGTGGTGCTGATTATTCTGTACAACTTTTCCTATCTCTACGACACCCTGTCGCTGGGGATCCCCTTTACCGGCGTCACCTGGGCCAGCTATCAGACCATTAACGTGCTGGGGCAATTCTCCACGGCGGTGGTGGGCCTGACGCTGGTGCAGAGCGCCTATACCGCGGAGATTATTCGCGGCGGCTTTTTAGGGGTCGACCATGGGCAGTATGAAGCCGCCGCTGCACTGGGGCTTCCCGCCTGGCGACGTACGCTGCGCATTATTCTGCCGCAGGCGCTGCGCACCATCCTGCCCTCCGGCTTCAATGAGATCATCAGTCTGGCCAAGGGAACGGCGATGGTGTACGTCCTGGCGATGCCGGAACTGTTCTACACCATCCAGATGATCTACAACCGTACCCAGGAGGTGATCCCGCTGTTGATGGTTGGCGCCGCCTGGTATCTGGCGATCACCAGCGTCCTCTCCGCCATTCAGTATCTGGTGGAACGCGCCCTGGCGCGCAGCGAGCGCCGCTCGGCGGTAAACAGCGCCCGCAGCAGTCGTCTGAATCAACCCGCACGTCAACCACAGCCGCAGGAGGCCGTTCATGCCCAGCTCTCATAATGGCCATATCTCTATCACCGGGGTCAGCAAATACTATGGCCGCCACAAGGCGCTGGACGATGTGTCGCTGGAGATCCCCCCGGGCACGGTGACGGTGATCCTCGGCCCTTCCGGCTCGGGCAAGTCCACGCTGCTGCGCACCATCAATCACCTCGAACGTGTCGATGAGGGATTTATTCAGATTGATGGCGACTATATCGGTTATCGCCGCAAAGGCGACAAGCTGTATGAGATGAAAGAGAAGGAGATCCTCCGCCAGCGGATCAACGTCGGCTACGTGTTCCAGAACTTTAACCTGTTTCCGCACCTGACGGTGCTGGAGAACCTGATTGAGGCGCCGATCGCCCACAAGCAGGTCACGCGCAAAGAGGCCATTGCCCGCGCCTATGAGCTGCTGGACGTTGTCGGACTGCGCAATAAAGCCGACGCCTGGTCGCGGCATCTCTCCGGCGGGCAGCAGCAGCGTATCGCGATTGCCCGGGCGCTGGCACTGGACCCGCGGGTGATCCTGTTTGATGAGCCCACCTCGGCGCTGGATCCCGAGCTGGTGGGCGAGGTACTGGATGTCATCAAGAAGCTGGCGCGCTCCGGTACCACCCTGGTGGTGGTGACCCACGAGGTAGGCTTTGCCCGCGAGGTGGCCGACCAGGTGGTGTTTATGGTCGACGGCAGGATCGTCGAGCAGGGCAGCAGCGACGAGGTGCTCAACCATCCGCAGCATCCGCGTACCCGACAGTTTTTATCCAGGGTACTGCCGTCATGAACAGAGCGCTAATGACCCTTGTTCTCAGCGCTTTTGCCATGAGCGCTCACGCGGCGCTGGATCTGCGTGCCAATGAGCAGCCATTGCCGGTCACCCGCGACCCGCAGGCGATAGCGAAAATTCCGCCGGGCTATCGCTTCGTCGAGCCGGGGACGCTGACGGTGGCGATCTCGGCGCTCAATTCGCCGCCGCTGGCGCTGCTGGCCAGCGACAACCGCACGCGGATCGGCAGCGACCCGGATATGGCCCGCCTGCTGGCCGGAAGCCTTGGCCTGAAACTCAGGCTGGTGCCCACCGCGTGGGAGGACTGGCCGCTGGGCATCGCCTCCGGCCGCTACGATGTGGCGCTGATCAATATCGCGGTAACCGAGAAGCGCAAAGAGAAGTTCGATTTTGCGACTTACCGGGTGGACTCCCTGGCCTTCTCGGTGAAATCCACCAGCGACATCGCCGCGGTAAACGGACCCGCCGACCTCGCCGGGCGCAAAGTGATCGTCGGGTCCGGCACCAATCAGGAGCTGATCCTGCTGGGCTGGAATGAGGACAACCGTGCCGCCGGACGGCCGCAGGCCCAGCCGGTCTACCTGACCGATGATGCCTCCGGCAACCTCTATATCCAGTCCGGGCGAGCGGATATCTTTTTCGGCCCGCAGTCGGTGGCAGCCTATAAGGCCGCCCTTAACGGCCAGACCCGGGTGGTGGGCCTGGGGCCGAAAAAAGCGTGGGTGGCGACAACCACCAAAAAAGGCAACGGCCTGGTCTTTGCCCTGCAGGCAGCCCTCGACGGGGCGATTGCCCGCGGTGAATATCAGCAGGTGCTGGCGCGCTGGGGAGAGCAGGGCGAGGCGGTGGCGCAGTCGGTGGTCAACCCGCCGGGGATAACCTACTAAAAAACCGCTGTTTCGCCGGAGTACGACGCGAAACAGCGGAGGCGAATGCTCGCCAGGGTCTTCAATCAAACGGTGCGCGGAGTGAGCGTCAAGCGATCCAGCGGCCCAACGATAAACAGATAGGAGAACAGGCCCAGCACGCCCATGGAACCGACGTAGAGGATGGCGTAATCAAACGAGTGGGTGTTGGCGAGGATCACCCCGATGACCAGCGGGGTAATGATGCTCGCCAGGTTGCCGCACATATTGAACACGCCACCGGCAATACCGAGCATCTCTTTCGGCGAGGTGTCGCTCAGCACGCACCAGCCGAGGTTCCCGAAACCTTTGGCAAAGAACGCCAGACTCATGGCGGCGATTACCACCACTTCCGAGGAGGTGTAGTTGGCGACGACAATGACGCAGGAGAGCAGCATGCCGCAGATCACCGGGAGCTTACGAGCGGTGGTCAGACTGTAACCGCGTTTCAGCAGCCAGTCCGAAAACACGCCGCCCAGCAGGCCACCGATAAATCCAGCTATGGCCGGGATACTGGCGACAAACCCGACCTTGAGGATTGACATGCCTTTGGCCTGGTAGAGGTAAGTCGGAAACCAGGTGAGGAAGAACCAGGTAATCGATGTGACGCAGAACTGGCCGATATAAACCCCGATCATCATGCGATTGACGCAGACGCTTTTAATCTGCGCGAGAGTTAATTTTTGCGGCGTTTTTTGGCTACCTAATTCCGGTACGCCGCCGCCTTCACGAATATAATCGAGCTCCTGCGGGTTAATTTTAGGATGATGTGAAGGATCCTTCACTTTTACCAGCCAGAATATTCCCAGCACCACCCCGATAGCGCCAATATAATAAAAGACATAGTGCCAGCTTAAATTATGCAGAATGATGGTCATCAGCGGCGTAATAATGCCCAGCGAAATATACTGCGCGGCCTGATAGACCGAGGTGACAAATCCACGCTCTTTATTGGGGAACCACTGGACGCTCAGGCGACTGTTGGCCGGAAAAGCGGGCGCTTCAATGGCCCCCATCATCAGACGCAGGATCACCAGCACCACCAGCGGACTGGCAAACAGATAAATAGTGCCCTGAAACATAGTGACGACCGACCAGCCAATCAGCGCGCAGCCGTAGACCAACCGCGAACCATATTTATCCAGCAGCCAGCCGCCGGGGATTTGCATAATGACGTAGGAAATACCAAACACCGAAAAGGCCAGGCCCATTGCTTCAGGGTCAAAACCTAACTCTTTACTCATCATCGGCGCGACAACGGACAGGGTGGCCCGGTCAGCATAATTAAATACGGTCGCGAGAAATAAAAAAACCAATATACCGTAACGCACGTTGCTGCGTTTTATTTGCTGTTGCATGTTATTCAACTCCTTTGCAGGGTTGTGAAGACACGTCATCTTTCAGGCCGCTTTGATGCTTGCTGACGGATTTCGTGTATTGCGAGTACAGCGGGTCAGAGGTTTATTCCCGGTGACGCTGCGCTTACCGGGGCTACGGGTTCTCAGTGGTCTGCGGACCGGTAGCCCGGATAAGGCGTGGACGCCGTCATCCGGGAAAAGTCATTACGGGCGAGTTCCAAACTCGCAGCTTTGCTGGGTCCAGCGGCGGGCCTGCTCGCTGAGGGTGAAGCCCAGACCATGGCGTTCGGAAACCCACATCCGCCCATCGCGCAGTTCTAGCTGCTCGTTAAACAGCGGGTTCAGCCACTCGAAGTGCTCCAGCCATGGCTCCAGCGGGTAGGCGGCGGCGAGATGCAGGTGCACCTCCATGGCAAAGTGCGGAGCCAGCTTGCGACCGTGCTTCGCGGCCAGATCCATTATTTTCAGGAACGGGGAGATCCCACCGACGCGCGGGGCATCCGGTTGCACGAAGTCGCTGGCGTTGCCGAGGATCAACTGCTCATGTTCGCGGAAGCTGGTCAGCATCTCGCCGGTGGCAATCGGCGTATCCAGCGCGGCGGACAGCTGCGCGTGGCCTTCGACGTCATAGGCATCCAGCGGCTCCTCAATCCAGATCAGATTGAACGGCTCCATTTTGCGCCCCATGCGAATGGCGGTTTCGCGATCCCACTGCTGGTTGGCATCGACCATCAGCGGGAAGTCATCACCCAGCACTTCGCGCACCGCCGTCAGACGACGGATATCCTCGGCAGTATTAGGCTGACCGACTTTTAGTTTAATCCCGCCGATGCCGTTTTCACGGGAGATAGCCACGTTTTTCAACACCTGATCCAGGGGGGTATGCAGGAAGCCGCCGGAAGTGTTGTAGCACTGCACGGAATCACGATGTGAACCCAGCAGTTTGGCCAGCGGTAGACCGGCGCGTTTGGCTTTCATATCCCACAGGGCAATATCGATAGGGGAGATAGCTTGTACCGCCATGCCGCTACGGCCGACGGAAGCCCCGGCCCACAGCAGTTTGGTGTAGATCTTGTCGATGTCGTTCGGATCTTCGCCAAGCAGATTATCGGCTATCTCTTTGGCGTGAGCGTAAATACCCTGGCCGCCGGCACGTTTCGAGTAGCTAAAGCCGACGCCGGTGAATCCATCCCGGGAGTGAATTTCCGCGATGATAATCGCCACTTCGGTCAGCGGTTTTTGGCGACCGGTCAGCACTTTGGCATCGCTGACGGGGGTGGCCAGCGGCAGAAAAGCCAGCGACAGTTTAACGTGGTCAATGCGGTCACCGGTTTCAGCGGCGGTTTTGACGCCGAAAGCTTTGGCGTAGGTTACGGACTCGGAATTGGCGCTTGAGGTCATAGTGGTGTCCTTTTTGATAATAAAATGATTGCGCTATCATTTGTAATGGTGAAATGCTTTTGACGCTACGCTAGTGGTTTTAATTTGTACAAACGATCACAATTGGCCGTTATAAAGGCGAAAACTTTGCTGTGCAGGTCACAATCCAAAACAGTTTGTGAAAAGTGACAAGTCATAATGATAGCGATAACATTTTATATTGCAGGTCGTTGATTCTGTTAGGGGAGACGCGGCGGGCGCTGGCAATTGCGTGGGGCATCATCAATAATGCCCACAGGAAACGACTTAACACAGGGGCTTAGCCGTGAAAAGCAAAAAACCGACGCGGGCGCCGACGCTGGAGGATGTGGCTCGCAGCGCCGGGTTGTCGCCGATGACGGTCAGTCGGGCGCTGAATACGCCCCAGCTGGTCAGGCCAAAAACGGTAGAGAAAGTGATGCTGGCGGTGCAGGCGACGGGCTATATCCCCAATGCGCTGGCCGGCGGCCTCGCCTCCAGGCGCAGCAAGCTGGTGGCGGTCGTGGTACCGCAAATCAATAACAATATGTTTGTCGATACCATCCAGGCGCTGAGCGATACCCTGGCGGCGCGCGGCTACCATATGCTGCTGTGCGTGGCGGGCTATGACCGGCAGACCGAGGCCGAGCTGGTCTCTACCTTGCTTTCGCGGCGCCCTGATGGCGTGGTGTTAACCGGCATCCAGCATGCGCCGCTGTTAAAGAAAACGATTCTTAACGCCGCCACGCCGGTGGTGGAAATCTGGGATCTCACCCCGACGCCGCTGGATATGCTGGTCGGTTTTTCCCATGAAAAAGTGGGCGAAACCATTGGCGAGTATGTACTGGAGAAAGGCTACCAGCGACCAGGCCTGCTGTGGGCGGGCGATGCGCGCGCGATGTTGCGTAAGCAGGGGCTCTGTGCCCGACTGGCTAAAAAAGGGCTGGACGATGCGCCTCAGGTTGAAGTGCCGCTCCCGGCGTCGCTGGCGCTGGGGCGGCGCGGTCTGGCGGAGCTGCTCGCCGCCAGCGAGTTTGATGTGATCATCTGCAGCTCAGACACCCTCGCCCAGGGGGCGATTATGGAAGCCGAAAGCCGGGGGCTACGCGTACCGCAGGATCTGGCGGTGATCGGTTTTGGCGATCTGGATTTCGCCGCCAGCAATCGTCCGGCTATCACTACCGTCAGCGTCGACCGTCATGCCATCGGTGAACGGGCCGCTACGCTGCTGGCTGACCGCATCGAAGGGGGAGAAGACAGCGGGGTGATTATAGATATCGGCTTTCAGCTGGTGGCACGAGAATCGGCGTAGGCCTGCCTTTTCAGGGCATGGTGTGCCGGGTGGGTGAGCGGCGAATTTCTGCCTACACTTAGGCTTTACCCTGGAGGCAGACCATGATTACCGTTTATGGCGTGCCGGGATGGGGCTCGACGATTAGCGAGCTGATGCTCTCCCTGGCCGATATTCCCTACGAGGTGGTTGACGTGGAGGGCTTTGACCAGCCCGGTCCGGCGCGCGAGCGTCTGCGGCAGATTAACCCGCTGTGCCAGGTGCCTACCCTGCAGCTGGCCGACGGGAGCATCATGACCGAAACCGCCGCCATCGCGCTGATGATCCTCGATCAGCGTCCCGATCTGGCCCCCGCGCCGGGGACGCCGCAGCGTCAACAGTTCCAGCGTCTGCTGGTCTGGCTGGTGGCCAACGTCTATCCTACCTTTACCTATGCCGATTATCCGGAACGCTGGGCGCCCGCCGCCGCGGAGCAGCTGGTGGAGAATTGTCGCCAGTACCGGAAAAATCTCTATCTCTGGTTCGAACAGCAGCTGGCTGCCGGGCCGTGGGCGCTGGGCTCGTCGGTAACGTTGCTGGATTGCTATATCGCGGCGATGTACAGCTGGGGGCCGCGACAGGCGTGGTTTGACGACCACGCGCCAAAATTCGCCGCCATCGCCCGGGCGGTCTGTCAGCGACCGGAACTGGCCGCGGCGCTACGCCGTAACAAGCTGATTTAACGCACGCGATGGCAACCAGAACGGCCATTCTGTGGTAGCGTTATGGCTCTGACCACAAGGAGTCTTTGCTATGCCGCATGTAGATATTAAATGTTTTCCCCGTGAACTGACTGACGAACAAAAAACCGCGCTGGCCGCCGACATCACAGAGGTGCTGATCCGCCATCTGAACAGCAAAGAGAGCGCCGTCAGCGTCGCGCTGACTCAGGTTGAGCCGGACGCGTGGCAGGCGGTGTGGGACAGTGAGATCGCCCCGCAGATGGCGCAGCTGATAAAGAAGCCGGGTTATAGCATGTAATTGCCACTGGCGGGCATGATGCCCGCCAGTGACGCTCGGTCAGAACCAAATCTCCGTCTGCACGCCGAAGTTCCATGTCCCGCCAGCGGTAAAGCCTTTGCTGCCGAAATCATCGTTGATCGCATAACGATCCAGGTCTTTATCCCAGTTCATCCACGTGACAAAGAAACGTATCTCCGGCCGCGCTTTGATATCAAACACATCGCCCACTTTAAAGGTGGGGGCGAAGGTCAGCTTGTAGAAATCACCGCGGACCGCCTGATACTGATAAACGTTGTCATTATAGCGATAGCTGCGCCCGTTCGGATTGAGATCCATATACTGCCACGAGGCCTCATACAGCAGGGCGAAGTGAGCGGAGATCCCTTGCGATACCCGCAGGTTAAACGTCGCCCAGTCGTAGCGGTCGCCGTCGCGATAGCGGTCTTCGCTGTGCTGGGCTATCACCGACGGCGCCAGCTGCCAGTTTTTCCCCAGCGGCAGGATCCCGTACGACGCAAAGCGCAGGGAGGCCGCGTTCTCGGTCAGGTCGCCATCGCTCCCCGGCTGACGCGCTTCGGCGCCCAGCCCGACGCCGTACTGCAGGGCGCTTTCCGACACCCCCGGCGCCAGGCCGTAGAACTGCTGTTTGTCGTGCAGGGCCAGCATCGCGTAGTAGCCGTTTTTGGCGGTGTTATCGCTGCGCAGGGCATAGCTCCCGGTGGTCGAGGTATTATCTTTCAGGTCATCGTTACCCTGGGCGGTCATCACCGTGGTCATCAGCTGCCAGTTGCCGTAAAAATGGTTGGCGGTGAACAGCAGATTCTGGATGTCATTATCCGCGTAATTATCGCTGCCAAGGTCGCCGAAGTTACGCGCATACACCGAATAATCGCCGCGCAGGCCGCTTCCCCAGTCGACATCATTGATCCCGCCGCCGGTGCCACCGAGGAACATAATGTCGCTATCGGTAAAGTGGATATCGAAGTTATCCCGATCGAAGCGCTTGCCGGCCCAGATCGAGGCGCGTTTTAACGGCCCGGTGAACTCGGCGAAGTCGCCCATCTCGACGTACAGCTGACGAATGTTCAGATGGTGGCTGTCGTTGTCCTGAACCCACGGATCCGGGTTGGTGGCCCCGTCGGCGAGCATGGTCTTGAAGCGCGCCCATGAGCCATCGTTAAAGGTGAGCTTTTTGCCAAAGCTCAGCTCAGCGTAATTATCTTTTTCGTTGCCGAGACGACCAACGTGGGCATCGCCGTTGAGCGAACTGGCCGGGGAGATGCCTGGCCCGCCGCGGGCGCCTTTGCCGTGGCTGTTGACTAACATTCCGGAACGGGCATAGGCGTTAAAGGTAAAGCCATCGTCCGGGGCGCGTTTCGCCAGCTGCTCGCTCAGTTGCTGATTGGTGGCCTGCTGTTTTTGTTCGCGAGCCGAGGTCTGTTGGCTGAGCGCCTGCACCTGCTGCTCCGCCGCCGCCGCGCGCTGTTCGGCGGCGGCGGTTTGCTGTTCTGCCCGCTGCGCGCGGCGGCTGGCTTCGCTGGCCTGCTGTTCGGCGAGATTGAGGCGCGCTTCGAGCTGCGCCAGCCGTTGTTCGACGCTCAACCCGGCGGCGCTGACGCTGGTGAGCGGAAAAAGGGCGCAGCAAACCGCTGCGCTAATCACAGATATACGCATAAAAGTCCTTAATTTATCCAGAGGTTAAAGCAGCGGGGTGCCTTACATGGCGGGGGATTCTCCGGTGGTCGGGGCCGGGGCTGGCGAGGCGCCGCGTCCGGCATCGAGGTCGGCACGGATCTGCTCATAGTGATCGTCGAGGCGGTAGAAGCGGCCCATCCACAGCATCGAGGCGAGGATCAACAGCGCCGGAATGTACAGATAGCAGGCCTTGATGGCCAACAGGGCGCTGTCGCTTTGCGCCTGGTTGGCGATATAGCCGCCGGAGGAGAGCAGTGCCCCGGTGATCGCCCCGGCGCCGGCCATCGCCACCTTGCCAAGAAAGCCGTTTATCGAGGTCAGGATACCCGCGGTATTAATGCCGGTTTTCCACACGCCGTAATCCACCGGGTCGGCCTGCATCGAGAAATAGATAGCCGTGCGCTGACCGGCGCCAAGGGAGAGGATCACCGCCCCGACGATCAGCCCCAGCGCGTAGGTGCCAGACAGCATCATCATCCCCATCCCGAGCAGATTGACCGCGCTGGCCACCAGATAGACATGACGTTTTTTCATGCGTCGGGCCAGCAGCGGGACGGTGAGGGTGCCGAGCAGGGGAACGAAGGTGGAGATCCCGGCGATAACCGCCGTCAGCTCGGTATTCCCGACGTAATAGTGGAAGAAGTACACCAGCGCTCCGGTCTGAAAGAAGAATGCCCCCCACATCAGAAATATATTGCTGGCGAAGATCCACCACGGACGATTGGCGCGCAGGCTAATCCAGGCGCGTTTCAGGGTCATGCGCTCCCCGGTGAGGGTGATCTTTTCTTCGACGTTGCGAAAGCTCACCAGCAGGAAAAAGGCCGCCAGTACGCCAAAAATCACTGCGGTATAGAGGAACCCCTGCTGCTGGTCGCCTTTGCCCAGCATGCCGACCAGCGGCAGGGTGGCCACGGCGACGATGGTGGCCCCGAGGGATCCCAGCAGAATACGTACCGCCGACAGCGTGGTGCGCTCTGCGGAATCACTGGTTAAAAACGGCAGCATGGCGCAGAACGGAATGTTCACCAGGGTGTAGAGGAACGACAGACACAGATAGGTGATAAAGGCGTACAGCAGTTTGCCAGTGGTGCCGAAATCCGGCACATAAAAGGCCAGAATACACAGCAGACCAAAAGGCAGGGCGCCGATCAGCAGCCAGGGACGGCAGCGCCCCCAGCGGGTGGCAGTATTGTCGATTACCAGCCCCATCAGCACGTCGGCCACGCCGTCCACCAGCCGGGTAACCAGGAACATCAGCCCGACGTAATAGGCCGGGAGACCCATCACGTCGGTGTAAAAGAACATCAGATACAGAGAGATCATCTGCCACACAAGGTTGCAGGAGAGATCGGCAATGCCATAGCCAAGGCGCTGCCGCCACAGGGTAAACGTTGTTTCTGCCATAAATCACTCGCTTATCGTTGTTGTTAAAGTCCGTACTGGCGAATAAACCAGGCCGGGGTACAGCTCCACGCATGGCAGTAACTGTTAATGAGCTTACTGCCATACGGGGAAAAGTCAGGATGCTGTGGGTCGAAAATTTCCCAGAAGGTGTCGGCGCCGTAGTCAACCATCGCCCCCCAGTAGGCTTTGATCTCCGCCACCGCCTCCTCGCGCAGGCCGCACTGCAGCAGGGCGACAATGTGATGATGGCGCAAGTACGGGGTATTCATGGCAATGGCGGGCGGCTGTTGCTGCAGGCGGCGCATCAGCGCTTGCCGCTGCCCGGCGGTGCCAACCTCCGCCAGTACCAGCCAGATCTGCGATGCCCATGAGACCTGGCGCGCGGCGCCGCTGATAAACACCTGCCGCTCGCTGTCCCACAGGTGGCGGAGGGCGGCCTCTTTCAGCTGCGCGAGCGTAGCGGTGTAGTCGGCTACCCGCTGCGGTTCAACACGCTGCGCCAGCCAGAGGGCACGCTGCAGGCAGTAGATAAGCACCCCCTGCGCCGACGACTGTTTATTCAGCTCTGCCTGCCAGTCGATAAATGCCCACCAGTCATCGCTGTCGCGCACCAGACCGTGGGGATCGCAGCGGGTCAGCGCCAGCTCGATTTGCCGCCGCGCCGTGGGCCACAGCTCACCGACGGTTTCCGTGTCGCCGGTGCTTCGCAGGTAGTTATAAAGTACGTCGATAAAAAATAATGAATAATCAAAGAGAAAGGTGTCATCGGCGCGCACATCAGGCTGGACAAAGACATTGGCGGAGACCATGCCGTCTTCCCGGGTATGGCCGGCAAACAAGTACAGGCAGCGGCGGACCAGATCGTGGTGGCCGAAGGTCACGTCATTGACCAACGCCTGCAGGCGCAGGTCGCCGAGCCACAGCCGACGGTCGCGTTTCGGCCCATCCTCAAATACCTCCTGCATGCAGTTTTGCAGGGTGCGAACCGCGACGCTATCAATGGCTTTCAACTGCGGATCGGCGATGACCGCCGGCTGCGGGCTGCCGGCTGAGGTAACGGTTTCCAGGGCTATCTCATCGAACTGCAGACGAAATTTGCGCGACAGCGCTTTGACCTCCACCTTCAGGTAGCGCAGGCAGTAGCGACGCGGCAGGTCAACCCGGGCGGGCAGGACGTCGAGCCACAGATCCTGTTGCTGCAACCAGCTACTGCTCAGCCACCCCTGGTACTCGCTGAACGGCTCGCAGACTTCGCTCAGCGTTTCGCCGAAGGTGAAGTGCATATGGGCCGGGGCATCCGGCGGGCTGCCGACGCTGCGGCAGCTGAACTGCAGGTAGCCAACAAAATGGCTGCCAAAATCAATGATGATGCTGTCGCCGACGCGAAGCGGCTGCTGATAAAACTGCTCAGGCGTGCAGACGGTGTGTCCCCGCCAGCCGTTCAGCGCCGCCGGATCGGCGACGGCTTCGACGATGGCCTGCGGCGCCTGGCGCTGACGATGTAGCGCGGGCGTCAGGGCGGCCGCACGCTGTAATAAATGCGGATGGCGGGTCATCGCCACACTGGAATTGTATTGAATTGCCTGTGACATACTGCGTCCTCTCCATTAGGTTAGGCGCAGCATAGGCCGTCGTCTGGCGGCGCCACCACTCTGGCAATGCCAAACCGTCAGTGAAAATGGCAGGAATAATGAGGTGGGGGCGCTGGCGATCACAAATCCGCACATCGGGCGCGTGGCGAAGGCCGGAATAGATTATCGTGCCCCTGCGCACCAGGCTGTTCAGGATTTGCTGTAATGATGACACTGACCGTTGAGTATTATTTCACCCATCCCCAGGATAAGCTCGGCATGTACGCCAGCGACCCGGAAGATAATAGCCAGGAGCATGGCCACGAGTTTGCCGAGCTGGTGATCGTCGAGGAGGGGCATGGATTACACGTTATTAATGGCCGCCCGCTGTACATCCAGCAGGGCGATGTATTTTACGTCCAGCCTGGCGATGTCCACTATTATGATGAACTGGGGACGCTGAAGCTGATTAATGTCTTAATTAATCCGGCGGTGGCCTTTCGCTATTTACAGCAGATGGAGGGATTGCTGCAGCAATTATCGGCGCAGCGTGCCGCCTGCTATGGCTGGCTGGCGCCGGAGACCCGCAGCTATTGTCGGGAACTGGTGGAAAAGATATTTTCCCCGGCGCTGAGGGCGGCGGATAATACCCCGCAACGGGAGTCTCTCTTTTTCCAGCTGGTGACCACCATTCTCACAGCCGAGTCGGAAGCCGAATATAGCAGCACCCGCTATAAACTGCATAAATTACTCACCTGGCTGCAGGAGCACTGTTTCGAAGAACATAACTGGCAGCAACTGGCGGAGCAATTTCATCTCACCACCCGCACGGCGTTTCGCCATATTAAAGAGGCCACGGGCTTAACGCCGGATAATTATCTGAAACGTCTGCGACTGGTCTCCGCGCGGGTCAAATTACGTGAAACGGAGATGTCCATTACCGAAGTGGCTTATCTGTGCGGCTTCGCCAACAGCAACCACTTTACCACTCTGTATAAAAAAGTGTTTGGCCTGACCCCCAGCGCCGATCGCCGCCGCCCACCGGGTTAAAAGGGGGGCCGCAGGCTGGGCAGGGGAAAAACCTGCCGCCTGCGGCAAGTCACGCTTACTCGTCGAGGGAGTTTGCCCGCACATGACGACCGCTGGCGACAAAATTGCCGGTGCCAAGATGATGCAGGGTATTGAGCTTATCATCGTCGAACTGCCAGCGTCCGGTGACGAATGCGCGTTCATCGGCAGCGGCAGACACCACCTCCCCGAACAGGGTGTCGTACTGGGTCTGGGCCGCCGTCGCCGGCAGCAGTCGGCACTCCATCCATGCCAGACACTTCTCCTCGATCAGCGGCAATCCCAGCTCCGGACCGGTCACTACCGGGATCCCCCAGGCATTGAATTTGTCCTCATCGCGGCCGCTGACGCTGCCGACGGCGTAGGTCCAGCTGGCGGCGGCGACGCCGGGAACCACAATGCCGAAGGTGCCGTTGCGCTCGATGATCTCCCGCGTCCAGGTGCTTTTATCCACCACGATAGCCACCCGCGGCGGGGCGAATTCCACCGGCATTGACCAGGCGGCGGCCATGACGTTGCGCCGGTCAGACGGGGCATCGTAGCTGGTGATCAAAATGGTCGGGCCGTGGTTGAGCAGGCGGCTGGCGTACTGCAGTTCAACGTGGCGAAAGCGGCTCATAGGCGTTCCTTGAATAATGGGTCGGTTGGCAGGTAACACGTTAAGCCGCAATGAAAATGTAATCAATACGTCATCTCGTCTGACTATAGTCGCCAGCACTAAGTCCCAAAGAGGATCACAATATGTTGGCTCCCCTGATGTTATCCCAGGTGAGCGTGCCCCGTCGGATGTCGGCCGCCGGGCAGGTCTCGCTGTCCCGAAAGGGAGGGCGATGATGCGCACGCTGACCCCTATCACCCTGCAGGAGGTCTCTTTTGCCTTCGCAGAGACTCCCGTTCTTGACCGTTTCTCGTTGCATATCGAACCCGGCCGCATCGTGGCGCTACTGGGTCCGTCCGGCTGCGGCAAAAGCACTTTGCTGCGTCTGCTGGCCGGGCTGAGCGTGCCGGTCAGCGGCGAAATCCGCTTTGGCGACAGGCTGGTCGCTCGCGCAGGATGGGGATTGCCCCCGGAGCAGCGCGATATCGGCATGGTTTTTCAGGATTACGCCCTCTGGCCGCATATGAGCGTGGCGCAGAACGTCGCCTTTCCGCTGCGCATGCGAGGTGTCTCCCGTAGCGAACGCGAGCGCCGGGTGAGCGAGGCGCTGGCGCGGGTAGGCCTCAACGGTTTCGCCGAACGTAAACCTTCTGGTCTTTCTGGCGGTCAGCAGCAGCGGGTGGCGCTGGCGCGGGCGATCGTCGCCGCGCCGCGGGTGCTGCTATTTGATGAACCGCTCTCCAACCTGGATAGCGAACTGCGCGAATCGCTGTGCGGCGAAATGAGCCGCCTGTTGCGACAGCTCGGCATCACCGCCGTGTATGTCACCCATGATCGACGTGAAGCCGAGCTGTTAGCTGACCAGATTGTCTATTTATCCGCGGGCCGCGTGGCCGCTGTCCGCGCCGTTACGCCAACCTCAGGGGAAGTTGCATGAACACCGTTATGACCGTTAAGAAAGGAGTGGTACTCGCGATGGCTCTTTCCGCCATGATGCTCTCCAGCGCCCATGCGCTGACCGTTTACACCGCCGGACCCGGCTCGCTGGCGAAAAGCCTGGCCAGCGGTTTTGAACAACAGACCGGGGTGAAGGTGACGGTTTTCCAGGCCACCACCGGCAAAGTAATGGCCCGACTGGAGGCCGAGCAGGCCAACCCGCAGGCGGATGTGCTGATCTCCGCCTCGTGGGATACCGCCGAAGATCTGCACCAGCGGGGCTGGTTGCTGCCTTTTGCGAGCGCCAATGCCGACCAGGTACCGGCGAACCTGAAATCGGCGGACTATATCGCCCAGGGCGTCTCCGCCCTGGGCATTGTCTGGAACAGTAAAAGCGGTACCCCGGAACCGAAAGAGTGGCGGGATCTCACCCAGCCGGCGTTTAAAGACAAGGTGACAACCCCCGACCCGGCGCTCTCCGGCGCGTCGCTGGATTTGCTGATCGGGCTGCAAAACAGCATGGGCGACCAGGCCTGGCAACTGTTTGACGATCTGAAAAAGAACGGCATGGTGGTCAGCGGACCCAACGCCCAGGCGGTGACGCCGGTGATGCAGGGGGCGAAAGCGGCGGTGTTTGGCGCGGTGGATTATGTCTCCTACGGCAATATTCAGCAGGGCGAGTCGCTGAAGGTGATCTTCCCGGCCAGCGGAACGGTGATTGCCCCGCGCCCGATGATGATCCTCAAAACCAGCCAGCATGCCGACGATGCCAAAGCCTTTATCGATTATGTTCTGTCGCCGGAAGGTCAGGCGAGGGTTGCCGATGCCTGGCTGATGCCCGCCCGCCGCGACGTGGCGGCCAAACGTCCGTTACTGGACGCGCTGAAGGTGCTGCCCACCACCAGCGAAGGCAGCAGCGAACGGGGCGCCGTGCTCGCCCGCTTCAGTCAGCTGTACGCTCAGTAATTGCTCCTGTTCCTCCGGCGCTGGCCGCCGGGGGACCCCTCAGCTTCAGGAACCGGTTGTGAAACAAACATTCCTTTCCGGCGCGACCCTCGCCGCCCTGGTGATGCTGGTCGCGTTGCCGTTAGTATTTATTCTGCTGCAGGCGATTTTTCCCCATTTTAGCGCCGGTTCGCTCGGGGACGCCTTTGGCGGCGTCTCAGTGCTGCTGGCCGATCCCCAGTTACCGGCGATGCTCGGCGGTACGCTGTGGATCGCCGCCGGCGTGGCGCTGGTCAGCGTAATGATTGGCCTGCCGCTCGGCATCCTGCGCGGTATGTTTTCGCTGCCGCTGCCCCGACTGTGGGATCTCCTGTTTTTGATCCCCTTTCTGACGCCGCCCTATATCTCGGCGCTCTCCTGGATGCTGGCCCTGCAAAGCCAGGGCTATCTGCAGCAGCTGACCGGCTGGCAATTGAACGATCTGCTGTTCAGCCGCAGCGGTATCGTGCTGGTGATGACCTTTAATATTTTCCCGGTGGTGTACTTTGCCGTCTCCCGCAGCCTGCTGGCGAGCGGGACCCGGCTGGCGGTGGTCGCCCGCGTCCATGGCGCCAGCGCCTGGCGCGCCTTCTGGCACGTGACACTGCCGATGCTCTCCCCGGCGCTGGCGGCGGGCACGCTGTTGGCGTTTACCCTCGCTATCGAGGAGTTTGGTGTACCGGCGGCGCTGGGCAGCCGGGCGGGAGTGGTGATGCTGACGGTCGGTATTGAGAAAAAGCTGGCCGACTGGCCGGTGGACCTTACCGGCGCCGCGCTGCTGTCGCTGCTGTTGATGGCGGTGGCGTTGTTCGCCTGGTGGCTGCAAAAGCGGCTGGTGGGGGAGAAAGAGGTCACCAGCGTCACCGGCAAGCCGGGAGAAAACCGCGGGGCATCGCTGGGCTGGATGACGCTGCCCGCCGTGCTGATAATGGCGGCCGTCGGCGGCCTGGCGGTCGGCGTCCCCGCCGCCTCGATGATGCTCACCAGCGTGATGGGCACGCTCTCAGGGGGCGTGAGTGTTGAGAATGTCACGCTACGTCACTTCGCGGCGCTGTTTGACCAGCAGGGGGATGCCCTGTCGGCCCTCGGCACCAGCCTGTCGCTGGCCCTGGGCTCGGCGCTGATTGTCGGCGCGCTGGGCCTGCTGGCCGCCTGGCTGGTGATGGTGCAGAAGATTAAAGGGCGCGGGATGGTGGACGCGCTGTCACTGATGCCGGCGGCGCTGCCGGGCGTGGTGGTAGGCGTCGGTTTGATCCTGCTGTGGAATCAGCCCTTCTGGCCGCGCTCGCCCTATAACACGCTGTGGATGTTGCTGCTCTCCTATTGCTGCCTGCTGTTGCCCTGGCCGGTGCGCTATGTCGGCAGCGCGCTGCGCCAGCTGGGCCACAATCTTGAGCCCGCCGCCCGGGTGCACGGGGCGTCGCCACTGCAGGCGCTGCGGTTGATTGTTCTGCCGCTGGTCTTTCCGGCGCTGCTGGCGGCGATGCTGATGGTGTTCGCGGTGGCCTCCCGGGAGCTGGTGACCTCGCTGCTGCTCTCTCCAGCCGGTACGCAAACCGTGGCGGTGTTTATCTGGCGCCAGTTCGAACAGGGTTCCGTCGGTCAGGGCATGGCGATGGCCAGCCTGACGTTGTTGACCGGTCTGGTCCTGATGCTGACGGCGCTGGCGCTGATGCAGCGCAGCACGCGCGGTTAACGACAAGCGCACAAAAAAGACGGTCGGCGCGGAAAAATAGGCTATAAATGTCGGACACCTACAGCTGGAGGCCTTGATGAGTCCCTTTTTACGCGCCTATTTTTCCCGTCTGGGCTGGACGGGTGAGCCTGATGTATCCATTGATACCCTGCGGGAATTGCATCTGCAGCATAACAGCGCCATCCCCTTTGAAAACCTCGACGTCCTGCTGCCGCGTGAGATCCACCTTGACGATCGGGCGCTGGAAGAGAAGCTGATCGCCGCCCGCCGCGGGGGGTATTGTTTTGAGCAAAATGGTCTCCTTGAGCGCGTGCTGCGCGAGATAGGCTTTAACGTCCGCAGCCTGCTTGGCCGCGTAGTGCTGGCCAATCCGCCGCAGATGCCGCCGCGTACTCACCGTTTATTGCTGGTGGAAGTGGCGGGCGAGCGCTGGATCGCCGACGTCGGCTTCGGCGGCCAGACGCTGACCGCGCCGATCAAACTGCTGGCCGATATCCCCCAGCAAACGCCGCATGGCAGCTATCGTCTGGTGCATGAAGGGGATGAATGGACGCTGCAGTTCAACCATCACGAGCACTGGCAGTCGATGTACCATTTCGATTTAGGCCGCCAGTATGCGTCTGATTATGTGATGGGCAACTTCTGGTCGGCGCACTGGCCACAGTCTCACTTCCGTCACCATCTGCTGATGTGCCGTCATCTGCCGGACGGCGGCAAAATGACCCTCACCAACTTCCACTTTACCCACTGGGAGAATAACCATGTGGTGGAGAAGATCGATTTTGCCGATGTCTCCGCGCTGTATGAAGCGCTGCAGACCCGCTTCGGGCTGGGTGTCGACGATCCTAAACATGGCTTTAGTGAAGCGGCGCTGGCGGCGGTAATGGCGGCGTTCGATACCCATCCGGAAGCCGGGAAGTAAATTTCCTGATACCCGGTGGCGCTGCGCTGACCGGGCTTGGGGGAAAGCTACCGAATGAAGATAGAAGCGTTTTGCAGGCCGGATAAGGCGTAGCCGCCATCCGGCAAACTAACGGCGCAACGGGGTCAATGGCCTCCGCCAGCAGTCAGTGCCCGCGATGGATCCCTGCCACGCTCTGGCAGCGTCCGCTAAAACAATTCCATGGTAATCATCTTATTCAAATAACGGCTAAACGCTGCATCGTCCAGGGCCTGGGTGCCAAGGGCGTAAATCCCGTCGAGGCCGCACACCAGGGCGATAAAACGCCAGGCGATATCTGCCGGTGGTTCAGACGAATGAAATTCGCCGCAGGCGAGGCCCTGCTCGATGATGGCGACGGTCTCTTCATGCCACATGGTCATCGTCAGCAGGTAGGCCGCTTTGATGTCCGGGTCGCTGTCGGCCAGCACCTGGCCTTCGCGCCACAGGCGGATATAGGGCTCCAGCCGGCCATCTTCGCTGCCGATCATCGAGAATAACCGCTCGCGCCAGCTGGCGTCTTCGGCCACCAGCGGCATATCGAGCATCTCGCGGATCAGACGGATGAAAACCTGCGATTTCAGCTCGCCGATGGAGGCGAAGTGGTGGTGTAGTTGCCCGGCGGCCACCTGGGCTTCGCGGGCGATCTGTCGCACGGTCATGGCGGCAAAGCCGCCGCGCAGCGCCAGGCGCATGGCGGCCTGCATAATCCCTTCCCGTCGTGCATCCCGCTGTAAATAGTGCATAGAACCCCGCTGTCATCTGGCTTTGGCCGAGTGTAACAAAAAGTTGGACATGCGTTCAACATTCCGGCAGGATCGCCATCCTGGACGTGTGTCCAATTTCCAACATTGAGGTACAAGCTATGTCACGGCAATGGATGACGCTGATGGCGATTTTGCTGGTTTATATTCCGGTGGCGATTGACGCCACGGTGTTACATGTGGCCGCGCCGACGCTCAGCGTCGCGCTGGGTAGCAGCGGCAATGAGCTGCTGTGGATCATTGATATCTACTCATTAGTGATGGCCGGGATGGTACTGCCGATGGGCGCCCTCGGCGATAAAATCGGCTTCAAGCGCCTGCTGCTGCTCGGCAGCGCCATTTTTGGCGTCGCCTCGCTGTGCGCCGCGCTGTCGCCGACGGCCCTGACGCTGATTGCTTCACGCGCTTTGCTGGCGGTGGGGGCGGCGATGATCGTCCCGGCGACGCTGGCCGGGATCCGCAGCACCTTTGCCGAGGCCAGCCAGCGCAATATGGCGCTGGGTCTGTGGGCGGCGGTGGGCTCCGGCGGCGCGGCCTTTGGCCCGCTGGTGGGCGGCATGCTGCTGGAGCATTTCTACTGGGGGTCGGTATTCCTGATCAACGTACCGATCGTGCTGGTGGTTATCGCGATTAACGCGAAAGTGGTGCCGCGTCAGCCCGCGCGCCGCGAACAACCGCTCAATCTGCTGCAGGCGCTCATTTTAATTGCCTCGATCCTGATGCTAGTGTTTAGCGCGAAATCGGCGCTGAAGGGCCAGCTGGCGCTGTGGCTCACCGCACTGGTGGCGATCGGCGGAGCGGCGATGCTCACCTGGTTTATCCGCAAGCAGCTGTCGGCGACCCGCCCGATGGTGGATATGCGGCTGTTCACCCATCGTATTATTTTAAGCGGGGTGATGATGGCGATGACGGCCCTGATTACTCTGGTCGGTTTTGAACTGCTGATGGCGCAGGAGCTGCAGTTTGTGCATCAGAAAACGCCGTTTGAGGCGGGGATGTTTATGCTGCCGGTGATGGTTGCCAGCGGCTTCAGCGGCCCGATTGCCGGAATGCTGGTGTCGAAACTGGGGCTGCGGCAGGTGGCGACGGGCGGAATGTTGCTCAGCGCCTTCAGTTTTCTGGGCCTCGCGCTGACCGATTTCAGCACACAACCGTGGCAGGCATGGGGGCTGATGACGCTGCTGGGCTTCAGCGTCGCCAGCGCGCTGCTGGCCTCCAGCTCCGCGATTATGGCGGCGGCGCCGAAGGAGAAAGCGGCGGCGGCCGGGGCCATAGAAACCATGGCCTATGAGCTGGGCGCCGGTCTCGGTATTGCGCTGTTTGGCCTGATCCTGACCCGCAGCTACAGCGCCACCATTGTGCTACCGTCCGGGCTGAGTGAGTCCATGGCGCAGCAGGCGTCGTCGTCAATCGGCGAGGCGGTCAGTCTGACCGAGGCGCTGCCCGCCGGGATGGCTGAGGCGCTGATGGCGGCGGCGAAGGCGGCCTTTACCCAGGCTCACAGCCTGGTGCTGGCGACGGCGGGCGTACTGCTTCTGCTGCTGGCGGCCGGCATCTGGCGCAGCCTGGCGAGCGTGGCGAAACCGCAGTCAACGCTATAGCTGTAGCGACAGGTCCATCGCCGCGCGTCGAAGCGGGGCGAGGGCCTTCTCTTTTAACGCCGCGGCGCTGATGGTCGCGGCGGGGACCCCGACATTCAGGGCGGCCACCACCTGGCCATGGCGTGACAGCACGGGCACCGCCAGCGAACACAACCCCACCTCAATCTGCCGGTCGGCGAGGGCATAGCCCTGCATGCGCACCCGGGCAATCTCCGCGCGTAGCCCGGCCATATCGCACAGAGTGTGCGGGGTGTAGCGGATTAACGCTGCTCGTGACAGTGTCACCTCAAGCTGTTCCTCCGACAGCGCGCTCAACAACACCCGTCCCATAGAGGTCGCCCACGCCGGCAGGCGACTGCCGCGCCCCAGGTCGACGCTCAGTAAATTATTGACTGCCGCGCGGGCGATATAGAGCACGTTATCGCCATCCAGCGTCGCCGCTGAGCAGGATTCGCCGAGCGCTTTGCCGAGGCTATCCAGCGCCGTCTGCGCCACCTTGGCCAGCGGCGTACCGGCCAGATAGGCGTGGCCGACGGCCAGCACCCGGGGCAGCAGTTCATAGCTGCGGCCATCCGGACTGTGCACCATGCCCAGCGCGGCGAGGGTATACAGGCAACGGCGTACCGCCGCGCGGGAGATTTGGGTTTTCTGGCTCAACTGAGAAATGGTCAGCCGCTGGCGCTGGGGAGTAAAAGCGTTAAGGACCTCCAGCCCGCGGGCCAGAGACAGCATAAAGTTGGGATCGTGCTCGGCCTGCCTGGCGCTCAAGGTGGTGGGGGTATGGTCACGCATTGATTCCCTCTCCGTTGCAATGCAAAGCTCACGGGGCATCACTATACCGTGCGCAAACTGCACCGTCCTGAATTGTGCCGGTTTTACCACCGCGATCACATTATTAACTGCCTTTTAACAAACGTGCCGATAATCGCACAACATTTCGATTATCGCCGTTGACCAGCCGCCAGGCTGAACCCTATTGTCAATGGCACACACCTCCCCGTTATGGATGTGGGTACAAAAAGTTATACATCTCATCAGGAACCGAAAATGACCGCCACCGTAGAACGTATTGAGAGCTGGATAGTGGATGTCCCGACCATCCGGCCACACAAGTTATCGATGACCACCATGGGCTGCCAGACGCTGGTGATCGTGCGGCTTACCCGCTCCGACGGCATCTGCGGCATCGGCGAAGCCACCACCATTGGTGGTTTGAGCTATGGCGTCGAGAGCCCGGAGGCCATCTCGTCAGCGATAACCCATTATCTGACGCCGCTGTTGAAAGGGCAGCCGGCCGATAACCTGAATGCGCTGACGGCGCGTATGAACAGCGCCATTAAAGGCAACACCTTTGCAAAGTCCGCCATTGAAACCGCGCTGCTGGATGCCCAGGGCAAAGCCTTAGGGCTGCCGGTGTCGGCGCTGCTCGGCGGGGCGCTGCAAACGGCGTTGCCGGTGCTGTGGACCTTAGCCAGCGGCGATACCGCGAAAGATATCGCCGAAGGGGAAACACTGTTAGCCGGGCGCCGCCATCAGGCGTTCAAGTTGAAAATTGGCGCGCGGGAATTAGCCACCGACCTGCGTCATACCCGGGCCATTGTGGAAGCATTAGGCGATCGCGCCAGCATCCGCGTTGACGTTAACCAGGCCTGGGACGCCGCCACCGGCGCGAAAGGCTGCCGCGAGCTGGCGGCGATGGGCGTCGATCTTATCGAACAGCCGGTCAGCGCCCACGACAATGCTGCACTGGTGCGCCTGAGCCAGCATATTGAAACCGCGATCCTCGCGGATGAAGCGGTCGCGACCGCCTACGAGGGTTATCAACTGGCGCAGCAGGGATTTACCGGCGCTTATGCCCTGAAAATCGCCAAAGCCGGGGGACCGAACAGCGTGCTGGCGCTGGCCCGCGTCGCCCAGGCGGCGGGGGTTGGCCTGTATGGCGGCACCATGCTGGAAGGGACCGTCGGTACCGTCGCGTCGCTGCACGCCTGGTCGACGCTGCCGCTGCAGTGGGGCACTGAGATGTTCGGCCCGCTGCTCCTCAAAGACGATATTGTCAGCGTGCCACTCACCTTTGCCGATGGTCAGGTAGCGCTCCCGCAGACGCCAGGGCTCGGCGTGGAGCTGGATGAAGACAAGCTACGCTTCTATTCCCGTAAGGCATAACTGGAGAAAATCATGCTATTTAAAGTGGAGATGACCGTTAATATTCCGATCGGGTTTCCTGCCGCCGAAGCGGATGAAATTAAACAACGCGAAAAAGCCTATTCGCAACAATTACAACGTGAAGGCAAGTGGCGACATATCTGGCGCGTCGCCGGTCTTTACGCCAATGTCAGTATTTTCGATGTAAAAGATGCCGAAGAGTTGCATCAAATTTTAATGGGATTGCCGCTGTATCCTTTTATGGATATTCGCGTCGAGGCGCTGTGCCGTCATCCCTCATCTGTTCGTGAAGACGATAGCTAATAATAATAACATCTGACCTCATGCCGGGAACACCCGGCAAATATCCTACAACGATAAGAGAGAATAATTATGAGTAATGCTTTCGTACAACAAGAAGCCGTGCAGAAATTATTACGTGAAGGCGCGGGGTTAAATGTCCCTGGCGGTAATGAACGTTTTAAAGCCATTGTCCACCGTTTGCTGGAGAATATCTGCACGCTGATCGATGACTATAACGTCACAGAAGAAGAGTTCTGGCACGCGGTGAACTATCTACACGAGCTGGGTGGGCGTCAGGAAGCGGCGCTGCTGGCGGCCGGGCTGGGTCTTGAGCACTTCCTCGACCTGCGTCAGGACGCCATTGATGCGGCGGCGCGCCGGGAAACCGGCACCCCGCGCACCATCGAAGGGCCGCTGTATGTGGCCAATGCGCCGCTGGCCGACAGCCACGCCCGGATGGATGATGGCGCAGATGCCGGGGAAGTGATGTGGCTGCATGGTCAGGTTAAAGATAATCAGGGCCAGCCGATCGCTAACGCCATTGTTGATATCTGGCACGCCAATACCCTCGGTAATTACTCGTTTTTCGATCAAAGTCAGAGCGACTACAACCTCCGTCGCCGGATCCGTACTGGCGCCGATGGCCGCTACAGCGTGCGCAGCATCATGCCGTCCGGCTACGGCTGCCCGCCGGATGGTCCGACGCAGAAGTTGCTGGATCAGTTAGGCCGCCACGGCAACCGTCCGGCGCACATTCACTTCTTCGTCTCCGCCCCGGGCCATAAGCATCTGACCAGCCAGATTAACCTCAGCGGCGATAAATATCTGTGGGATGATTTTGCCTTTGCTACCCGCGACGGTCTGATTGCCGACCCGGTAAAAGTGACCGACCGCGAGACCATCGCGCAGCGCGATCTTGAGGGAGAGCACACCGAGGTCTGTTTTGATTTCACCCTGTGTAAAGCCCTGAACGCCGACGAAGAGCACCGCGGCACCCGCCTGCGCGCCAAAGAGTAACCGGTATTATCGGCCCCGGGCACGCCGCTGCCCGGGCCAGACAGTGCACTCGAAAACGACAAATTCACCCTGTTTCTTTCATCCTGAATCCTGCAGGAGGAGTTAACTCATGCAAAAAACGCTCTCAGCGCTCAAAGACAAAATTAACAACGCGTTAATTGTCGACCGTGAAAATCATATTTACCGTTGCCACCGCTCTATATTTACCGACCAGCAGTTATTTGATTTTGAAATGAAACATATCTTCGAAGGTAATTGGGTTTTTCTCGCCCATGAAAGCCAGATTGCCGAGCCGGGAGATTATTATACTCTGACGCTGGGACGGCAGCCGGTTATTATCACTCGTGATAAAAAGAATGAATTGCATGCATTAATTAATAGCTGTGCCCACCGCGGGGCCATGTTATGCCGACGCAAAACCGGAAATAAAAACTCATTTACCTGTCCGTTCCATGGCTGGACCTTCAGCAATAACGGCAAATTATTAAAAGCCAAAGATGAGAGCACCGGCGCCTATCCTGACACCTTCAAACAGGAAGGGTCTCACGATCTGCAAAAACTGCCGCGTTTTCAGTCTTACCGCGGTTTCTTATTCGGTAGCCTCAACGCCGACGTGCAGTCGCTGGAGGCCTATCTCGGCGAAACCTGCAAAATCATCGATCTGATTGTCGATCAGGCGCCGGACGGGCTGGAAGTGCTGAAGGGCTCGTCGAGCTATGTATACGAAGGCAACTGGAAGCTGGGCGCGGAGAACGGCGCCGATGGCTATCACGTCAGCGTGGTCCACTGGAACTACGCCTCAACCATGTCGCGCCGCAACTATGAAGCGGAAGGGACGCATGCGGTTGACGCCAACGGCTGGTCAAAGAGCGTCGGCGGCGGCTACGGTTTTGACAATGGCCACATGCTGCTGTGGACCCGGGCGCTGAACCCGGAAGTGCGCCCGGTGTATGCCCACCGCGAGCGTCTGCAGGCGGAATTTGGCGAACTGCGCGCCGACCAGATGGTCAATGAAACCCGCAACCTGTGCCTGTACCCCAACGTCTATCTGATGGATCAGTTTTCTACCCAGATCCGCGTGATCCGCCCGATTGCGGTGGATAAAACCGAAGTCACCATCTGGTGCTTTGCGCCAAAAGGCGAATCTGACCAGGCGCGGGCGCTACGCATCCGCCAGTATGAAGATTTCTTTAACGTCAGCGGGATGGGGACGCCGGACGATCTGGAAGAGTTCAGCGCCTGTCAGCGCGGCTATCTCGGCGAAAATCTGCCATGGAGCGATCTGAGCCGCGGTGCGCTGCGCTGGGTCGACGGCCCGGATGAACACGCCAAACATGCCGGTTTCACGCCACGACTCAGCGGGGTGAAATCGGAAGATGAAGCGCTGTACATCGCCCATCACCATCACTGGCAAACGGTCATGCTGGCGGCGCTGGAACAGGAACAGCAGCGTTACGACCAGTCGATTACCCAGCGCGTGGAGGTGGCCTGATGTTGAATCTCGAACACGTTCGCCAGTTTCTCTATTACGAAGCCCGCCTGTTGGATGATCGTCAGTGGGACGAATGGCTGAGTTGTTACAGCCCGCAGGTGGTCTACTGGATGCCGGCGTGGGGCGACGATGACCAGCTGACGCGCGACCCGCAAAAAGAGATTTCCCTTATCTATTATCCCAACCGTGAAGGCCTGGAAGATCGCGTCTATCGCATTAAAACCGAACGTTCCGGCGCCAGTACGCCGGAGCCGCGCACCACGCACATCATCAGCAATGTTGAACTGATGGGCGAAAGCGACGAGGGGCTGGAGGTGCGCTACAACTGGGTCACCTGGAGCCACCGCTATCAACACACGGATGCCTATTTCGGCTCTACCTGTTGCACGCTAATTGAGCAGGACGGCAGACCGCAGATCGTGCGCAAAACCGTGCGCCTGAATAACGATTATATCCGTCAGGTGATTGACGTTTACCACATTTAAGAGGCGCTTATGACCTTCAATATTGCTCTTAATTTTGAGGACGGCATTACCCGCTTTATTCAATGCCATGCCGGGGAGAAGGTGCTGGATGCCGCCTATCGCCAGAAGGTGAATCTGCCGATGGACTGCTCGGACGGCGTTTGCGGCACCTGCAAATGCCACTGCGCCAGCGGTGAATACGATCTGGGGGAGGATTATCTCGACGAGGCGTTAAGCGACGACGAAGCGCAGGCCCGCCAGGTGCTGACCTGCCAGATGGTCCCGACCAGCGACTGTGTGATCGACGTGCCGGTGGCCGCCGCCCAGTGCAAAACCGCGCTGACCAACACCGGGGCGCAGGTACGACAGGTGAATTGTCTGTCCGATACCGCCATCGAACTGGTGGTCGCGCTGGATGAGCCGCTGGCTTTTCTGCCGGGACAGTACATTAACATTCAGGTACCGGGCACGCCTCATGTGCGCGCCTACTCATTTAGCTCGCTGCCGGGTTCTCTCGAAGGGCGTTTTCTGATCCGTAACGTGCCTGGCGGCATGATGAGCCAGTGGTTAACCCAGCAGGCGCGGCCCGGCGATCGCCTGACCCTCAGCGGCCCCATGGGCAGCTTCTATTTGCGCAGCGGCGAACGCCCGCTGCTCATGCTGGCGGGCGGCACCGGGCTGGCGCCGCTGCTCTCCATGTTACATACCCTGCAGACACAGGGCAGTCAGCGCCCGGTAACGCTACTGTACGGCGTGACCCGCGATTGCGATCTGGTGAAAACCGACGCGCTGGATGCGTTTAACCAACAACTGACGGGATATCGCTGGCTGCCGGTGGTGGCGGATGAAAACAGTACCTGCCCGCAGCGCGGTTTTGTCACCGACCATCTCGATGACGCGATGCTGAATAACGGCGACGTTGACATCTATCTTTGCGGGCCGCCGCCGATGGTCAACGCGGTCGCCACGACGCTGCGCGACAGAGGAATTTCCCCGGCAGGCTTCTGGTATGAGAAATTTATCGCCAGCCAGAGCGCGGCGGCATAAGGAGGCAGTATGCGTTTTACCGATAAAGTCGTCGCTATCACCGGCGCGGCGCAGGGGATTGGCCGCCAGACCGCGGAGCAGGCGGCAGCCGAAGGCGCTGCTCTGTTGCTGATTGACCGCTCGCCTTACGTACACGAACTGGCTGCCGTACTAGCCCTGGCCGGAAGTCAGGTACTGGCGCTGGAGGCTGACCTTGAGCAGTGGCAGAGTACCGAGCAGGCGTTTGCCGCTGGGATCGCGCATTTTGGCCGCCTCGATGTGTTAATCAATAACGTCGGGGGGACTATCTGGGCGCGACCCTTTGCCGAGTATCAGCCAGAACAAATTGAGAAAGAGATCCGCCGCTCGCTGTTCCCCACCTTGTGGGGCTGCCGCGCGGCGCTCCCCGGGATGCTGAAGCAGGGGAAAGGCAGCATCGTCAATATCTCGTCGGTGGCGACGGCGGGGGTGAACCGGGTGCCTTATTCGGCGGCGAAAGGCGGCGTTAACGCGCTGACCCGGTCGATTGCCATGGAGTACAGCGGCAGCGGTATTCGGATTAACGCCGTCGCGCCTGGCGGGACGGAGGCGCCGCCACGTCTGACGCCGCGCAACGATGAGCAGCCGAGCGAGCAGGAAACGGCGTGGTATCAGCAGGTGGTCGATCAGACGGTAGCGAGCAGTCTGCTGCACCGGTACGGCACGCTGGCGGAACAGGCGAATGCGATCCTGTTTCTCGCCAGCGATGAGGCCAGCTATATCACCGGCGTGACGCTACCGGTAGCGGGCGGCGATCTCGGCTAGCGGCGGGTGGCGTACCAGCAGAGCAGGGAGCCGAGACACACCATCCCGGCCCCCTGCCAGAAAGACCACGACAGTGTAGCGCTAAGCAGGACAGCCGCCAGCGCGGAAGAGAGTACCGGCGTGAAGTACGAGGCCGCCGCCAGCAGGCTGACGTTGCCGTGCAGGATCCCGACGTTCCACGCCGCGTAGGCCAGCCCCAGCGCCACAGAGACCGTCATCAGCTTAATGACTACCGGCCAGCTAAACAGCATCGGCGGCTGGTCGCTGGCGAGAAATTTCAGCCATAGCGTCAGGGCGGTTAACAGGACAAAGAGGGTAATGCCATTTTTACCTTTGGCGTACTTCGCGGTCACCGTGCAGTACGCCGCCCAGATAAACGCCCCGACAAATGCCAGAATGTAGCTCAGCGGGCTGGACACCACGTTATTGATGATTTCCTCGGGGTTGAGCCCGTGCTCGCCGCCAAGTACCCAGCTCACGCCGAACAGCGCCAGCAATAAGCCGGGGATCACCAGCCAGCTGCTTTTCTGGCCATTAAAGAGAATGGCGAACAAAATCGTCAGGCTGGGCCACAGGTAATTGACCATCCCCACTTCAATGGCCTGCTGGCGAGTGGCGGCGAACCCCAGCGACAGGGCGAGGCAGATTTCATAGCTGACAAACAGCACGCTGCCAGCCAGCAGATAGCGGCGCGGGATCTGGTGCAGGTTGGGAAAGCCAACGGTAAAAATGAGCAGCAGGCCGCTGAGGCTATAAATCATCGCCGCGCCGCCAACCGGGCCTAACCCTTCGCTGACGCCGCGAATCAATCCGACCATCGTGCTCCATAAGATAATGGCGGCGAAGCCGATTGATGTCGCTCTCTTTTTTTGCATATTTAACCTGATAGTGACGCAAACGCAGCCGGAATTTATAACATCTTTTGCCGGTCGATGGTCGATATTTCCCGCCGGCGTTAACTCTTTGGTATTAGTCAAACTCGTCGCCGCTGACTATTAAGGGGGCGAGCGTTTTCGACCTTGATTTGACGCAAATAAAACAAAGGTATTGCTGTTAGTTTCCTCCGCGCGATGAATCAACATCCTGCATGGAGGAATGCAATGGACGTCAGCCGCAGAAAGTTCTTTAAGATCTGCGCAGGCGGTATGGCCGGAACCACAGCCGCCGCCCTGGGCTTTGCCCCTAAAATGGCGCTGGCTCAGGCACGCAATTTCAAATTGCTGCGTGCGAAAGAGATCCGCAACACCTGCACTTACTGCTCCGTGGGCTGTGGGCTATTAATGTATAGCCTCGGCGACGGCGCGAAAAACGCCAAAGAAGCGATTTACCATATTGAAGGGGACCCGGACCATCCGGTGAGCCGCGGCGCGCTGTGCCCGAAAGGCGCAGGCCTGCTGGACTATGTCCACAGTGAAAACCGCCTGCGTTATCCGCAATACCGCGCCCCGGGCTCGGATAAATGGCAGCGCATCTCCTGGGATGACGCTTTTAACCGCATCGCCAGACTGATGAAAGCCGACCGCGACGCCAACTTTATTGAAAAGAACGAGCAGGGCGTGACGGTTAACCGCTGGCTTTCCACCGGCATGCTGTGCGCCTCGGCGGCAAGCAATGAGACTGGCATGCTGACGCAAAAATTTGTGCGTTCGCTCGGCATGCTGGCGGTAGACAACCAGGCGCGCGTCTGACACGGACCAACGGTAGCAAGTCTTGCTCCAACATTTGGTCGCGGTGCGATGACCAACCACTGGGTTGATATCAAAAACGCTAACGTCGTGGTGGTGATGGGCGGCAACGCCGCCGAAGCGCATCCGGTGGGATTCCGCTGGGCGATGGAAGCGAAAAACAATAACGATGCCACGCTTATCGTCGTCGACCCGCGCTTTACGCGTACCGCGTCGGTGGCCGATATCTATGCGCCGATTCGTTCCGGTACCGACATTACCTTCCTGTCGGGCGTGCTGCTGTACCTGATCGAAAATAATAAGATCAATGCCGAGTACGTGAAGCATTACACCAATGCCAGCCTGCTGGTACGGGATGATTTTGCCTTCGAAGAGGGCCTGTTCAGCGGCTACGATGCCGAAAAACGTCAGTACGATAAATCGTCCTGGAACTACCAGTTCGATGAAAACGGCTACGCCAAACGCGATGAAACGCTCAGCCATCCGCGCTGCGTGTGGAATCTGCTCAGGCAGCACGTTTCCCGCTACACGCCGGAAGTGGTGGAGAATATCTGCGGTACGCCGAAAGCGGACTTCCTTAAAGTGTGTGACGTGCTGGCGTCAACCAGCGCCGCGGACCGCACCACTACCTTCCTGTATGCCCTGGGCTGGACGCAGCACACCGTCGGCGCGCAGAACATCCGCACCATGGCGATGATCCAGTTGCTGCTCGGCAATATGGGCATGGCCGGCGGCGGCGTCAACGCGCTGCGCGGCCACTCCAATATTCAGGGGCTGACCGATTTGGGCCTGTTGTCGACCAGTCTGCCGGGTTATTTGACGCTGCCATCCGATAAACAGACCGATCTGCAAAGTTATCTTAGCGCCAACACGCCGAAAGCGACGCTGCCCGGGCAGGTGAACTACTGGAGCAACTACCCGAAATTCTTCGTCAGCCTGATGAAATCGTTATACGGCGAGGCGGCGCAGAAAGAGAATGACTGGGGCTTCAACTGGTTGCCGAAATGGGATCAGGCTTACGACGTTATCAAGTACTTCAATATGATGGATAACGGCAACGTCACTGGCTATATCTGTCAGGGCTTCAACCCGGTAGCGTCCTTCCCGGACAAAAACAAAGTGGTGCGTAGCCTCAGCAAGCTGAGGTATCTGGTGGTTATCGATCCGCTGGTGACCGAAACCTCGACCTTCTGGCAGAACCACGGCGAGTCTAATGATGTCGACCCGTCGGCGATTCAGACCGAAGTCTTCCGCCTGCCGTCGACCTGCTTTGCCGAAGAGGATGGTTCGATCGCCAACTCCGGTCGCTGGCTGCAGTGGCACTGGAAAGGCCAGGACGCACCGGGGGAAGCGCGCAACGATGGCGAAATCCTGGCTGGGATCTATCATCGTCTGCGCGAGCTGTACCGTCGCGAAGGCGGGAAGGGCGCGGAACCGCTGCTGAAAATGAGCTGGCGCTATAAGCAGCCAGATCACCCGGAATCGGCAGAAGTGGCAAAAGAGAACAACGGCTACGCGCTGGCGGATCTCTACGATCAAAATGGCGCTCTGCTGGCGAAAAAAGGCCAACTGCTCAATAGCTTCGCGCTGCTGCGCGATGACGGCAGCACCGCGTCGTCGTGCTGGATCTATACCGGCAGCTGGACCGAGCAGGGTAACCAGATGGCGAATCGTGATAACGCCGATCCTTCGGGCCTGGGCAATACGCTGGGATGGGCATGGGCGTGGCCGCTCAATCGTCGGGTGCTGTATAACCGCGCTTCGGCTGATATTAACGGCAAGCCGTGGGATGCGAAGCGGATGCTGATCCAGTGGAACGGCAGCAAGTGGGTCGGAAATGATATTCCGGACTTCAATACTGCGCCGCCGGGGAGCAACACCGGGCCGTTTATCATGCAGCAGGAGGGACTTGGCCGCCTGTTTGCGCTCGATAAACTGGCGGAAGGGCCGTTCCCGGAGCACTACGAGCCGATGGAAACCCCGCTTGGCACCAACCCGCTGCACCCGAAGGTGGTCTCCAGCCCGGTGGTGCGTCTGTATGAAGAGGACGCCATCCGCCTGGGTAAGAAGGATAAGTTCCCGTATGTCGGCACCACCTATCGTCTGACCGAGCATTTCCACACCTGGACCAAGCATGCGCTGCTCAATTCCATCGCGCAGCCGGAACAGTTTGTCGAAATCAGCGAAGGGCTGGCGAAAAGCAAAGGTATCGCCAACGGCGACTGGGTGAAAGTCAGCAGCAAACGCGGCTTTATTCGCGCGGTTGCCGTGGTGACCCGCCGACTGCGCACGTTGAACGTCAACGGCCAGCAGGTCGAAACCGTCGGGATCCCGCTGCACTGGGGCTTTGAAGGCGTGGCCCGTAAAGGCTATATCGCCAACACCCTGACGCCTAACGTCGGCGATTCCAACTCGCAAACGCCGGAGTATAAGGCGTTTCTGGTCAACATCGAGAAAGCGTAAGGAGCGATTCAATGGCGATGGAAACACAAGACATTATTAAACGCTCCGCGACCAACCCGATAACTCCCGCGCCACGCGCGCGGGACTATAAGGCCGAAGTCGCCAAGCTTATCGATGTCTCCTCCTGCGTAGGCTGTAAAGCCTGCCAGGTGGCCTGTTCCGAGTGGAATGACATTCGCGATGAAGTGGGGCACTGCGTCGGCGTGTACGACAATCCGGCGGATCTTAGCGCTAAATCCTGGACGGTAATGCGCTTTAGCGAGACCGAACAGAACGGCAAGCTGGAATGGCTTATCCGCAAGGATGGCTGTATGCACTGCGAGGAGCCGGGTTGCCTGAAAGCCTGCCCCTCCGCCGGGGCGATTATTCAGTACGCCAACGGCATCGTCGATTTCCAGCAGGAAAACTGCATTGGTTGCGGCTACTGCATTGCCGGGTGTCCGTTTAATATTCCGCGCCTCAATAAAGAGGATAACCGGGTTTATAAATGCACGCTGTGTGTGGATAGGGTCAGCGTCGGTCAGGAACCGGCCTGCGTGAAAACCTGTCCTACCGGCGCGATCCACTTCGGCACGAAAAAAGAGATGCTGGAAGTGGCGCAGGAGCGGGTGGATAAGCTTAAAAAACGCGGTTATGCCAACGCCGGGATCTACAACCCGCAGGGCGTAGGCGGCACCCACGTGATGTACGTCCTGCATCATGCCGACCAGCCGGAGCTGTATCACAAGCTGCCGAAGGAACCGCAGATCGATACCAGTATCAGTCTGTGGAAGGGGGCGCTGAAACCGCTGGCGGCGGCGGGCTTTATCGCCACCTTCGCCGGGCTTATCTACCACTACATCGGTATCGGGCCGAACAAGGAAGTTGATGACGACGAGGAGGAGCATGATGAGTAAATCGAAGATGATTATGCGCACGACGTTTATCGATCGTGCCTGTCACTGGACGGTGGTTATCTGTTTCTTCCTCGTGGCACTGTCGGGAATATCGTTTTTCTTCCCGACGCTGCAGTGGCTAACGGAAACCTTCGGCACGCCGCAGATGGGGCGTATCCTGCACCCGTTCTTTGGAGTGCTGATTTTTGTCGCGCTGATGTTTATGTTTGTGCGTTTTGTCCACCACAATATTCCAGATAAACAGGATATCCCCTGGCTGAAAGGTATCGTGGAGGTGCTGAAAGGCAACGAACATAAGGTCGCGCGCGTCGGGAAATATAACGCCGGGCAGAAGATGATGTTCTGGACCATTATGAGCATGATTTTCGTGCTGCTGGTGACCGGGGTGATTATCTGGCGGCCCTATTTCGCGGCATATTTCCCGATGCAGGTGATTCGCTATAGCCTGCTGATTCATGCGACGTCGGCGATTATCCTGATCCACGCGATCCTCATCCATATGTATATGGCATTCTGGGTGAAAGGGTCGATTAAAGGCATGATCGAAGGCAAGGTGAGCCGCCGTTGGGCGAAGAAACATCACCCGCGCTGGTATCGCGATGTCGAACGCCTGGAAGCGATCAAAGAGAGTCGCGAAGGGATGAAGTAAGCCTTCACGGCGCAAAACCCGCTCCGGAGATGTCGGAGCGGGTTCCCGACAGTCAGCAGTTCGTGATAAGTGTATCGATTGAATCGATAACGCCCTGGCGCGCATGACTCAGATTGCAGACGAAATCCTGTGGCTGGATCCGTTTATTATTTAAGTTACTGATCATTGGCGTACAAAGTAAAAAGCTGTCAAATTCTATATTTATCCTTGGTACGACATGCTGATGCCAGCGTGGTAACTGTTGTGTTCGCATTAAAGGAATAATGACTCTCGTGGCCAGGTCTGCATAATAATCATTCTGCACGATCATATAATACGGCAGGGTTTTATTTGTCTGAGCAGAACAATTTCGATAAACATTGAATTGTTCAAGCATCATAGTACCCTGAAAAATTCATCATCAGTAAGAGTGCCTCCTTTTGCAATAAATTCATTCATTGCGGCAATGAATTCCTTGTGCTGTCGCTGTTTATCTGCTTCTCGTAAATCCTTACCTGGCTGTGCTGACGCCTTCTGGACGGGTACGTCAGTGGGTCTTTTACGTAGCGTATTACTTTTCATCATCGGCTCCTTGCGGTTGGTTCTGTGATTATTCACTTTACTCACTAAAAAATAAATCCCAGCAGCAACTTTAATGTTTATTTTGCGAGGCCGCTTCCAGAGGAAAGTAATAGCCTGAAATATTCATGATTGTGGTAATAAACCTGGCGCTGGTATTAACCAGCGCGGCGAAGAATAATCAGAACTTCTCGGGAATAAAGCGGAAGGGGAAATTGGTCTGTTTCATTTTGCCAATTTTGCGCTTCGGCAGCGTCACATGCTCCACCGGTAAAGCTTCATAGGGGATCTGCGACAGCAGATGGGTGATGATATTCAGGCGTACGCGCTTTTTATCCTCCGAGCGGGCGACGAACCACGGCGCCCAGGCGGTATCGGTGGCGGCGAACATGGCGTCGCGGGCGGCGGTATATTCATCCCAGCGGTTGAAAGACTTAATGTCCATCGGCGAGAGCTTCCAGATTTTACGACCATCGTCGATGCGATCCCGCAGGCGGCGCTCCTGCTCCTGCGGTGAGACCTCCAGCCAGTACTTGAGCAGAATTATGCCCGATTCGACCATGCCGCGCTCCACCATCGGCGCGCCGTCGAGAAACTTCTGCACCTCCTCCGGCGTACAAAAGCCCATCACCCGTTCGACGCCGGCGCGGTTGTACCAGCTGCGATCGAAAATCACAATCTCGCCAGCCGCCGGAAGGTGCTTGATATAGCGCTGAAAATAGAGCTGGCTTTTCTCACGCTCGGTGGGTGAGGGCAAGGCGACGACCCGGAAGATACGCGGGCTGACGCGCTCGGTGATCGCCTTAATGGTGCCGCCTTTGCCGGCGCCGTCCCGGCCTTCAAAGACGATGCACACCTTCAGCCCTTTATGCACCACCCAGCGCTGCAGTTTCACCAGCTCAACATGGAGTTTGCGCAACGCCTTCTCATACGCTTTATTGTCGAGCGGGGCGGTCTTCACCGCCGCGTCGACCGGATTACCGTTTTTCTTATTACCCATCGCCATGCTCCGTGTTGCCGAGGTATCCCTTTGAAGTGTAATCCTTCGCCGGCGAGGCGGTGGAAAATATTCGTGCAGGGGACGGGCTAGCTGGCGTTCCCCGCCGCAATGACTTCCAGCCCTACCCGCTGCCCCCATGACAGCTCCAGGGTGTTACCGTCCGGGTCGGCAAAGAAGGCGAAGTATCCCACCGGATCGCCCAGCTGTTCCGGTTCCCGCCGCAAAACGCCTTCCCGCCGCGCCTGAGCAACCTTCTCATCGATCTCCGCCTGGGTGGCGCAGGCGACGCCGAGATGGCCGAACGGGCCCAGCGGTGTGTCGGCCGGATCGTCACTCTGCACCAGCACCAGAGCGAAGGGCCGGGTGCGATCGCTGAGCCACGCCACCTTACGCGCTGAGGGCAAGCCGGGCTCGCGCTGGTGAATGACGGTCATCGCGGTATAGCGGGTGTAAAAATCAATACTGCTGGCCAGACAGCGGACGGTAAAGGCGACATGGGTAAAACCGACATCAACAGTTTGCATCGATGATTCTCCAGAGGTGAATGATGGGGAGACTTTACAACCTCAAGTTAAGTTGAGATCAATTGGGCGTTTATCCCTTTGAGCCCACTGATTTTAATAGGGGAGGGTCTTGCTACGTCACGCCGTCGCTGGCTCGATGATGGCCGGCCGTGCGGGCGGCGAGCATGAACGAATCAGGCCGTTGTATGGAGGAAACTGCCGTCGGGCGTTTTTAGCTGGTGTGTCGGGGCGGGATGGTCAATAATGCCGGCCGTCTCTCAATACCCCTATAAGATGTATGAAAAAAACGATTTTTTCACTGGCGCTGGGCACCTTCGGACTCGGCATGGCGGAATTTGGCATTATGGGCGTGCTGCCGGATATGGCGCACGATGTCGGGATTTCGATCCCCGCCGCCGGCAATATGATTGCCTGGTATGCCTTCGGTGTGGTGATCGGCGCGCCGATCATGGCGCTGCTCTCCAGCCGGTTTTCGTTGAAATCGGTGATGCTGTTTCTCGCTGCCCTGTGTATTCTCGGCAATACCCTGTTTACTCTCTCCAGTAGCTACGCCATGCTGGCGCTTGGCCGCCTGGTTTCCGGTTTTCCTCACGGGGCGTTCTTTGGCGTCGGCGCGATTATCCTGTCGAAAATCGCGCCGCCGGGGAAGGTGACCGCCGCGGTGGCGGGGATGATTGGTGGGATGACGGTGGCTAATCTGGTGGGCGTCCCCGGCGGCACCTGGCTTGGGCATCACTTCAGCTGGCGCTATACCTTTGCCCTAATCGCGGTGTTTAACGTCGCCGTATTGATGACTATTTTCTGCTGGGTACCCACCCTCTATGATCGCACCAGCACCCGGCTGCGCGAGCAGTTCCGTTTTCTGGCCTCCCCGGCGCCGTGGCTGATTTTTGCCGCCACCATGTTTGGCAACGCCGGTGTGTTTGCCTGGTTCAGCTATATTAAGCCCTTTATGCTCAATGTCTCCGGCTTTGCCGAAAGCAGGATGATGCTGATTATGATGCTGGCGGGGCTGGGAATGGTGGTCGGTAATCTGTTCAGCGGCAAAATTTCCGGACGCTTCAGCCCGCTGCGTATTGCGGCCATAACCGACGGGGTCATTGCCGTGACGCTGCTGCTGATCTTTGCCTTCGGTGAGCATAAAGTCGCTTCGCTGACTCTGGCGTTTATCTGCTGCGCGGGACTATTCGCCCTGTCGGCGCCGCTGCAGATCCTGCTGCTGCAGAACGCCAAAGGCGGCGAGATGCTGGGGGCGGCAGGAGGGCAGATTGCCTTCAACCTCGGCAGCGCCATCGGCGCCTTCTGCGGCGGGATGATGATTGCCCAGGGCTTTGGCTGGAACAGCGTGGCGCTTCCTGCCGCCACGCTGTCGTTTCTGGCGATGAGCGCCTTGCTCGTCTATGGCTGCCATCAGCGCCGACAAGCTTGCTAACGACGCTTACTCACGCCAGGGTTCGCCAAGGGTCAGCATCAGCCGGTTGGCCCAGGCGAAAAAGGCCGCCGACTGCAGCAGATCCAGCTGGGCCAGGGTATCTAAACCCTGCTCATCAAGCGCCGCCAGATGGCGGGCATTCAGCCCCGGCGGCGTCACCGACAGCGCAGCGGCGGCGTCGATTTCCGCCTGCCAGCGCGGCGACTGGCCGTCACTCAAATTCTCCCCCGGCGTCACCGCCAGCAGCGTGTCGACAGCGGTCTCGTCCTTCGCCAGTTGCGCCGCTTTACGGGCATGCACCGAGGCGCAGTAGATACAGCCGTTGATTTTGCTGGTCACCGTGGCGGCCAGCTCGCGTTCGGCGCGCGGCAATCCCCCGGGGGTATAGAAAATGCCTTTATCGGTCAGGGGCCGCTGCTCCAGCACCGGCTGATTGCGCGCCAGCAGGCGAAAGTAGGGGGAGTCGCTATGGCCATATTTGGCCAGAATCGCCTGTTCTTCAGCGTTGAATTCCGCCAGCGGTTTATCGGCCAGCCAGGGTTCCCAGTGCAGCTCATCGCGGGTGAAGCGAACCGGGGCCGCTTTGCCGCTCTGGGTATGCGGTGTGGTATGCCAGTATCCGGCAACCTGCGGCGTATCGGCGCTGACGATCGGTTTATGGTTGAGCGCCCGCAGGCCCAGCAGCAGTCGGCTCTGGAAGCTGACAAAGGCCACCAGTTGCGCCAGAGTGACGATGCCCCGCAGGCTCCAGCCCGCGCCGGTTAAGGTGTGCAGCGCGCCGGGGGTGGCTTCGACGGGGGTGAAGGTGAGCAGGCGGGCAAAGGCCAGCGCCGGGACCAGACGATCGGTGGTTGGATCGGCGAGCCCGAAACCGGCATAGTGCGCCGCCAGCGCGTCCGCCTGGTGCAGTTTCGCCACCTTCGCGGCCACCGCGAAGCGTTCATCAAGAGGAAAGTCAGCGTCCTGCTGGCTGAACAGCACTTCATAACTTCCCTGGGCGTGACGGGTGCTGGCGTCGCGTACGGCGCGCGCTTGGTCGAGCGGGGAACCGGGGGCAATCTCCGCCAGTTCGGCCAGAATATCCTGACTCAGCGTCATGGTGACTCCTTATCTGATGTGGGGGGCAATATGCTGAGCGATCAGCTCAATGGAACGCAGCGTATCCCGGTGCGAAGGCTCCACCGAGTGCACCTGAAACGAAATATCGGTGGCGCGGGCCAGCACGCTGTCCTGCGCCAGGGAGGCAATAACATGCTCAGGATCGCCAACGTGGGCATCCAGTTGTTGCAGATAGTCGGTGACACTGTCACCTTCTATCGTATGACCCGCCGCCCGGTGCTGTGTCGCCTGCTTGCGCAGACCGGGCTCGGCGACCTGCAGGGCGTGGGCGTGACTGTCGGCGACGAAGGCGGTGCGCGAGGCGAGGATCCGCGGTGCAACGCCGTCCGGCAGCGCCTCCAGGTAGGCGTCGATGATCGGGTTCTGAATGGCGTCCAGCGGCAGACGTGGCTCACCGGGGGGCCTTGGCTGGGTGCGCGACAGCATCAGCCCGTGTCCCGCCTGACCGGCGCGGATGGCGCCCTCCGCCGAGAAGGTGGCGATCCAGATACGCTCCGCCAACTGCGGTGCGGGTGGATAGAGACGGTTGTCCGGGTGGCTCAGGGTATCGCCCCGCCAGGCGCTATGGATCAGGTGCAGATGGTCGGCAAACACCGACCCGCGCTGCTCGCTGGTCAGGCCGAAGGGCAGAAATGACGTTGGCGTGCCGCCGGAGCCAAACCCCACCTCCAGACGTCCGTCGGTGAGTAAATCCAGTACCGCCGCGTCTTCGGCGACGCGCAGCGGATTTTCCATCGGCAGAGTGATAATCGCCGTGCCGAGACGGATCCGGTCGGTCTGTGCCGCCACGTGGGCGAGAAACACCAGCGGCGATGGCAGGCCGCCTTCCTGTTCATGAAAATGGTGCTGGGCAATCCATGCGCTGTCGAAGCCCAAACGCTCCGCGTGGCGGATCTGTTCGGCCGCCAGCCGGTAGCGCGTTTGCGCGGAGCCCTGATCGAGCAGACGGGTAAAAAAGCCGAGGCGTTTAGGCATTATGCGTTCTCCGTGTGGGCCTGTGCTAAGCGGGGTGAAACCTGGGGAATGGCGGCGATCAGTTCGCGAGTGTAGGCCTGCTGCGGAGTGGCGAACAGGCGGTCAACGTCGCCATGCTCCACCACCTGGCCGGCGCGCAGTACCGTGACGCTATCGGCAATCCGCCTGACCGTCGCCAGATCGTGGGTAATGAACAGGTAGCTCAGACCCAACTGCTGCTGTAACTGCTGCAGCAGGGCGAGGATCTGCGCCTGAACGGTGACGTCGAGCGCCGAGGTCGCTTCGTCAAGGACCAGTATCGCCGGCTCGAGGATCAGCGCCCGGGCAATCGCCACCCGCTGCCGCTGGCCGCCGGAGAGCTCCCGCGGCGTACGCGACAGCAGCTCCGGGGCCAGCGCCACCCGCGCGGCGACGGTCTCCACGCGCAGGCGACGCGCCGACGCGCTGAGGCGCTCAAAGTTCTTTAACGGCTCTTCGATAATCGCAAACAGCGTCTGGCGCGGGTCGAGCGAGGCGAAGGGGTTCTGGTAGACAAACTGGATTTTCCGCCGCAGCTGACGCTGCGCCTCGCGGCTGAGATGCCCGGCGTCGATACCGTCGATGGTCACCTGTCCGGCATCGGCGCGCTCAAAGCCCAGCAGGATCCGCGCCAGGGTAGTTTTCCCGGAGCCGGATTCGCCCACCAGCGCATGGGTGGTGCCGCGTCTGACCTCAAAACTGACGCTGTCGAGCGCCTGCAGCGCCTGTTTGCCCAGCGAGAAACGTTTGCTGATCCCCTCCACGCGAATGGCCGGCGTGGCCAGCAGTCGGTGACGAGCCGCCGTCAGCCCCAACGGCGCATCCTGCAGGTCGTGGAGCAGCTGGCGGGTGTAAGGGTGTTGCGGACGCTGGACAATCGTCTCGGTGGCGCCCTGTTCCTGAATCTCTCCCTGACGAAACACCATGATCCGGTCGGCGCGTTCTGCGGCCAGCGCCAGATCGTGGGTGACAAACAGCACGGCGGTACCCGACTCGCGACGCAGGATATCGAGCAGGTCGAGAATGCGCTTCTGCACCGTGACGTCGAGAGCGCTGGTGGGCTCGTCGGCAATAATCAGATCCGGCTGCAGGGCAATGGCGATGGCGATCAGCACCCGCTGTTTCATCCCACCAGACAGCTGATGCGGATACTGGTCAAAACGCTGTTCCGGGTGGCTGAGACCGACTTTAGTGAGCAGGTTAAGGACCTGCTGTCGGCGCTCAGCGGCGGAGAGGGACTGATGCAGCCGCAGGATCTCTTCCACCTGCTGGCCAATGGTTTTTACCGGATTGAGCGAATTACCGGGATCCTGCGGGACCAGGCTGATGCTCACTCCGCGCAGGCGGTTAAGGCGTTTTGCCGACCAGTCGCTAATCACTTCGCCATTGAGGACAATCCGCCCGGCATCCCGGCGGGCATTATCCGCCAGCAGGCCGATAATGGCCTGCGCGGTGGTGGTTTTCCCCGAGCCGGATTCTCCGACGAAGGCCAGCATTTCGCCACGCTGGATGGAAAAACTCACGTTGTGCACCACCTCGCGCCATTCGCCCCGCGAGCGGTAGCTGATGCGCAGATCTTCAACGGACAGAACGTTCATGGGCGTACTCCACTCCACTGGCGGCTAAGACGATTGGCGGCAAGGACCACGGCGACCACGGCGAGGCCGGGGAAGGTGGTCAGCCACCAGGCGGTCGACAGGTAGTTGCGACCTTCGGCGATCAATAATCCCCACTCCGGGACCGGCGGCGGGGTGCCGTAGCCGAGGAAGCTGAGGGTGGCCAGGGCCAACATCGCCTGTCCGAACTGCAGCGTCGCGAAAGCAAGCGCCGCAGTGAGCGAGTTGGGCAGAATATGGCGCCAGAAGACGGCGAAAAAGGTGCCGCCGCTGCCCCGGGCCGCCTCGACGTAATCGCTGTGGCGCACGCGCACGACCTCCGCCCGCGCCAGGCGTGCGAAGCTGGCGATAGCCGCCACGCCAACCGCCACCGCCGCATTCACCGTGCCGAAACCAAGCAGAATAATTACCGTGAGCTGCAGCAGCAGGGAGGGGATGGCCAGCAGGACATCGACCAGGCGCATGATCGTGGATTCAACACGTCCGGTCAGCGCCCCGGCGAGCGTACCAAGGGCGGTACCTACCACCAGGCCGATGGCGACGGCGATCAGCGCCGCCGACAGGGAATGTACCGCGCCGTAAACCACCCGCGTCCACAGGTCGCGCCCCAGCTGGTCGGTACCCAGCCAGTAGTGCGCTTGCGGCGCCAGGCGCTGAGCGCCGGGGATCCCTTCCAGCGGGTTAGCGGAGGTAAACCACTGCGGGGCGAGGGCCATTAACAGCGCAGTGATCATCACCGCCCACGCCAGCCACAAGCCAGGCTGCAGACGCACCCTGCGCCATTCCGGGCGGCGGCGAACCGCGATGGCATAATCGACCAGGCTCATTTCGCACCTCCGGTCTGTAAATGGAGTCGGGGATCCAGTCGCGGCATAACCAGGTCGACCAGCAGGTTTATCAGGACGAAACCGAGGGCGGAGATCATCACCACTGCCTGCAGCACGGCGATATCCTGGTTATTGACCGCCTGCTGGGTCAGCTGGCCGAGGCCGCTGCGGCCGAAGACGGTCTCAGTGATCAGCGCCCCGGCAATCAGCTCGCCCAGCAGCAGCCCGGCAATATTCAGCGCCGGCAGCAGAGCGTTGCCCATCACATGGTGCCAGAGGACGCCCGTTTCGCTCATTCCTTTGGCGCGGGCGACCGCGACGAAGGGCTGAACCGCCACCTGATCCATGCTGCGCATCAGGATCTGCGCCAGCGGTGCCGAAATGGGCAGCGCGACGGCGATAACCGGTAAAATCAGCCCTTCCAGTGGGCCGGGGTTGATCACCGGGATCCAACGCAACTGAAACGAGAAGAGCTGGATCAGGGCGATACCCAGCCAAAAAGTCGGCAGAGAGATAAACAGCACCGGCAACGACTGCAGGAGGTTACTCAGCCAGCGCAGCCCCGGCAGACGCGAGGCGAAGGCGAGGGCGAACGCCAGCGCCACGGCCAGCAGGAAGGCCGGCAGCGCGAGGCTTAAGGTATCCGGCAGGTTGCTGGCAATCAGACTACTGACTGCCAGCCCTGCCTGCAGGGAATAGCCGAAGTCGCCGTGCAGCATCGCCAGCAGCGTGTGCAGGTACTGGCGCCACAGCGGGCTGTCAGCGCCGTAGGCCAGCCGCATGTCAGCGATTTGCGCCGGGCTCAGGCCGAGGTCCGGGTTCTGAAACTTGATCAGCACCGCATCTCCCGGCAGCACCTGCAGCAGGAAAAAGGTGAGGGTAAATGCCGCCCACAGGACCAGCAGTCCCTGGCCGAACCGTCGCAGAAGATAAGCGCTCATACCCGGCCTCTTAGTGCTTGTCCAGCCACGCGCCGTAGAACGACGGACGACCGACGGCCTCGAAGCTGACGCCTTTGACCCACGGCGCGCCGGCGAATACCTGCGGCTCTTCGAAAATGGGGATCACATAGGCGTTATCGATCAGATAGCGCTGGGCGTCACCGGTTAACTGCAAGCGCTGCTGCGGCTCTACCGCCGCGGAGATGCCGGTCAGCAGGTCATTCAGCTTATCATCGCGGAAATGCTGCACTTTATCGCTGGAGCCGCCTTTCTGCAGCAGCGCATCGCGGTTGTTGGGGAAGAACATACTTTTCACCACATCCGGGTCGGCGCGGCCCACTTCTGAGACGGTGAGCGGGGTTTTCTGCGGGTCAAGATTGTCCAGCGTACGGCTACCGGCATCCCCGGCTTTGACGGTCAACGCCACACCCACCTGGCGCCACTGCTGGGCGATCAGCTGCAGCACTTCCTTATTCTGCGGCTGCGGCAGCGATTCATATACCGTCAGCGCCAGCCGCTGGCCGTCTTTACTGCGAATACCGTCGGCGTCGGGCTTCCAGCCGGCGTCGTCCAGCAACTGTCGGGCTTTGGCCTGGTCGAAGGTCAGTTTATCGCTCAGATTGACATAGCCGGCGGCGGAGCTGGCCAGTACGGAGGTCGCTTGCGGGTAGTTAGCGGAGAATAGCGTCTCCACCACCTGTTTGGCGTTGGTGGCATGGAGCAGGGCCTGGCGCACCCGCAGGTCGGCGACCAGCGAGTTATCCGGGCGGAAGCTCAGGCTGTCGTTGACCCCGCGGGTAGGGGCGGCGTAGACCTTAAATCCCTGATCGGTCGCCTGCTTTTCATCGTAGGCCTGCACCTGGCGAATAAAGCCCGCCTGACCCGCCAGCAGCGCGCCGATGCGCACGCTGTCTTCCGGGGTCACAATATAGGTGATGCCGTCGAGGTTAGCGGGCCCCTGCTGGGCACTGTTTTTCGGCCCCCACTGATAGTCCTTGCGCGCCACCAGCGTCAGCTCGCGGCCTGGCTTTTCATCCTGCACCACAAAGGGCCCGGAGCCGATAATATGCCGGGCATCGCCCAGCTCTTCAAAATTGCGCTGCAGGGTGCTGAGTGATACCAGACCGGAGCCGATGGTGGCGGTTCCCTGCAGGAAGCCCGGCGACGGTTTGTTGAAGTAAAATTTCACCGTCAGCGGGTCGATCACTTCGCTGCGCTGGTAGTTATTGATGACCTCCGAGACGGGCAGGCGATGGGCTTTATCTCCCAGACCATAGGTGTCGAAGTTTTTAGCCACGGCGGCGGCGTCAAGCGGCGTGCCGTCCGAGAAGGTGACCCCTTTGCGCAGGTGGAAAGTGTACTCGGTTTTATCGGCATTGCTGGTCCAGCTCTCGGCAATCCACGGCTCAATCTCCAGCGTTTTCGGGTTCTGCCAGGTGAGCTTGTCGGTTATCTGATTGAGAATACCGCCATTCGGATAAAAGCCGCCGGCGGGCGGATAGAGATTGGTGTGCGGTTGCTGCTCCAGATAAATTAAGGTGCCGCCTTTAACCGGCGTGTCGGCGGCCCAGACGGAAAAGGCGCCGGAGAGAAACAGGGCGGCCAGCGCGGGCAGGCGAAAATGACGATGCATGGTGAATTCCTTTGTTATCTATTGTGTTGCCATCATCGGGCGCGGCTAAAAACAAAGGAACCAAGGAATTGCGCTAAGCATTTGCGGAAATTGGATTTACTTCGCGAGTGGGAAGCGTGAGGCAAGCGCCTCTCCCGGGCGGGAGAGGCGTTGGTGATTAGCTGCGCAGATCGATAACCATACGGCCGCGGATCTGACCCTGCTCCATCTCTTTAAAGATGGCGTTGATATCTTCCAGCGGGCGCAGGGTAACTTTCGGCACCACTTTACCTTCGGCGGCAAACTGGAAGGCTTCCACCAGGTCCTGACGAGTACCGACCAGCGAACCGACCACCTCGATGCCGTCGAGCACCAGACGTGGAATATCGAGGCTCATCGCCTCCGGCGGCAGGCCCACCGCGACCACGCGGCCACCGGCACGAACGGCATCCACCGCTGAGTTAAAGGCCGCTTTGGCCACCGCGGTCACCACGGCAGCATGCGCGCCGCCGGTTTTTTCCTGAATCACTTTCGCCGCATCTTCATTACGGGAGTTGATGGTCAGATCGGCGCCCATCGAGGCCGCCAGCTCCAGCTGCCCGTCGTTGACGTCGATAGCGATCACTTTGGCGTTAAAGACATTCTTCGCATACTGCAGCGCCAGGTTGCCCAGCCCGCCGAGACCGTAGATAGCGATCCACTGACCCGGTTTGATGTGAGAGACCTTGACCGCTTTGTAGGTAGTGACGCCCGCGCAGGTGATACTGCTGGCGGCGGCGGAGTCGAGGCCGTCCGGGACTTTTACCGCGTAGTTGGCGGTGACGATGCACTCTTCCGCCATGCCGCCGTCGACGGTATAGCCGGCGTTTTTCACCGAGCGGCACAGCGTCTCATTGCCGCTGTTACAGTAATCGCAGTGGCCGCAGCCTTCGAAGAACCACGCTACGCTGGCGCGATCGCCTGGCTTCAGGGAGGTGACGCCCGGTCCGACTTTTTGCACCACCCCGATCCCTTCATGGCCGAGAATGACGCCGGTTTTATCGCCAAAATCGCCGTTTTTCACGTGCAGGTCCGTATGACACACGCCGCAGCATTCCATTTTCAACAACGCTTCACCGTATTCCAGCGGGCGCAGCGTTTTTTCCGTGACGTTAACCTGATGGTCGTGGGTAACAACAGCAGCCTTCATGCCTGTCTCCTTGTGAGGGGATTGTTTAATTTTATTAATGCAATAGTACCCAATAAGGATTAGACGCGATGGAGAAAAATACAAGGCGCTTTAGTACAGGATGTGGTTTTTTGCTACAGCGGTAGCACAAAATTCAGGCAATACCTCTAATTTTGGTAGGTAATAATAGCGTCACTGAATGGTCATGTTTTCTTCATCACCCAACTCTATCGTTTTGCGCATCAATTTCTTATAACAACAGAGTGATACAACAATGCATCTGGTAAAAACCATCCTCACTGCCGGTCTGTTTCTGTCCGCCGCCGCGCAGGCGCAGAACGTACTGGAATTCCCCCAGCCGGAAAACAACCCGGAAGAATTTTACGCCGTCACCGAGATCCCGGCAGGGGGCATCATTAAGTATGAAACCGACGCCAAAACGGGGTTTATCATCGCCGACCGCTTTCAGTCGATGCCGGTGGCTTACCCGGCGAACTACGGCTCGCTGACCCAGTCGCTGGCCGGAGATGGCGACCCGCTGGACGTGGTGTTTTACACTCGCGCGCCGATGACGCCGGGTACACTGATTAAGCTGCGGCCGATCGGTGTCCTTAAGATGATAGACGGCGGTGAGAAAGACGACAAAATCATCGCCGTGCCGGCCAGTAAAATTGACCCAACCTATGACGACATCATGACCATCACCGATCTGCCAAAAATCGAGCAGCAGCGGCTGGAGGCCTTCTTCCGGGTCTATAAAGAACTGCCAGAGGGGCGTAAAAAGGTTGAGCTGGCCGGTTTTAACGATGCCGCCGCTGCGAAGCAGGAGATCAAATCGGCCTGGGAAGCCTGGAAAGCGAAGAACCCGCAATAATATTCATCGCGGGCGCTGTCCGGCGCCCGCGGCATTCGCTTTCATGATCCCTATGCCGGCGAAATCACAGGTCACACGGCAACGCTTATCTCACCATATTGCATCTTGACGCAGGATGAAGTTGATGGTTGTATTGTACAACCATTTCATTTTCTGGACCCGCTGCCATGCCTGACACCCCCTTAATCCAACAGATTCGTACCGCCTCGCGGTTAATGGTGCGCGAGCTGGGCTTTATGAGCACCACGCTGGCCGCCACCCATTATTCACCTTCGGCGGTGCACACCCTGCTTGAGGTATCGATGAGGGGGGAGATGACGGCCGCGCAGCTGGTCACGTTGCTGGGACTGGAAAAATCAAGCGTCAGCCGGATGGTCTCTCGTCTGCTGGCGGCCGGTGAGCTGGAGGAGCGTCCTTGCGCGGAGGATGCGCGCGCGAAATCACTCGCCCTGACGGCAAAGGGGCACGATACGGTGGCGAAAATTAACGCCTGGGGTACCCGTCAGGTGGTGGAGGCGTTAGACCATCTGGATGAGACGCAGCAGCACACTGTCGCCACTGGACTGGCGGCCTATGCCCGGGCGCTGGCGCAGTGTCGGGATAGCGCGCTCGCGGATACGGTTCCGCAAATTTCGCTGATGACCGGCTACCAGCCGGGGATGATCGGCCGGATAGCCCAGATGCACGGGGAGTATTACGCCCGTCATCATGATTTTGGCGCTTTTTTTGAAGGCAAGGTCGCCAGCGGCGTAGCGGAATTTGCCACCCGGCTTTCCTCCCCGGCCAACCAGATCTGGCTGGCGATCCGCGAAGGCAAAATCGTCGGCTCGCTGGCTATCGATGGCGAGGACCTCGGCCAGCAGGAGGCGCATTTGCGCTGGTTTATTCTCGATGACACCTGCCGGGGAACCGGCATTGGCAGGCGGCTCATCAGCGAGGCGATGGCTTTCTGCGATAGTCGCCAGTTTAGCGCGGTGCAGCTGTGGACCTTTAAAGGGCTGGACGCGGCCCGCAAACTGTATGAATCCTTTGGCTTCACGTTAACCCGCGAATGGCAGGGAGAGCAGTGGGGAAAGGTAATGACCGAGCAGCAATTTACCCGGTCCGGAAACACCGGCTAAGGGCGTGACGCCTTAGCCGGTGGGGGAACCTGGAGATTACGCCAACTGGTTAAGCAGGCGGTTAATCTCCTCTCGCCACTGCGCCTGAAGTGATGGCTTTTGATGTTTTGGCTTGCGGGCCATATCGTCAGCCAGCCATTGCTCCAGGTCAATCAGCCGCGCCAGCAGCGCCTCCTCATCATCGTCAGCCCCGGCGGACGTACTCTGCAAAGCGAGTCGACTGTCCGGGGCGGGCGCCACGGCCTGCAGACGGGCATAGACCTCCTCCAGGCTGTGCCATTCCGTTAACCCGGCGTTGTCGATCAGCCAGAAGCGGTTACAGCTTTCGCTAATCAGCTGGCGGTCATGACTGACCAGCAGCACGCCGCCGGGGTAATCGCGCAGCGTCTGCGCCAGCGCCGCTTTACCCTCCATATCAAGATGGTTGGTGGGTTCATCCAGCAGCAGCAGACTGTAGCGCGCCAGCGAGAGGCCAACAAACAGTAGCCGCGACCGCTCGCCGCCGCTGAGGGTGCTGACCTTCTGGCTATGTCTCGCCCAGCCAAACCCGGCGGCGATCAGCGCCCGTTTACGGGTGTCGGCCGACGGGGCGAACGGCGTCAGCGCGTCGAGCAGGCTGGCATCGTCCGGTAACTGCTCCAGCGTCTGGTCATAGTAGCCGGGGTGCAGCCGGGGATGCAGGCGCAGCCCCGGGAGTGGCGATGCGTCGTTCATCTGCTGCCACAGCAGGCGCAGCAGGGACGATTTACCGCCGCCGTTGCGCCCCATGATGGCCACGCGATCGCCGCTGCGCAGGCGCGCCACGCCGGTGGTGAAGAGGGATGGCAGGCCCGGCGCGGGCGCGACGGGCAGGGTGTCCATCTCCAGCAGGCGGTCGGCCGGCAGGGCGTCCCCCTGCAATGACAGACGCCACGGCGGGCCGACGCTGAGCTCGGTTTGCTCGTCTTTCAGGCGGGCGACCTGCTTCTCCATCTGTTTGGCTTTGCGGGCGAGGTCTTCGTTGTCATAGACGCGACCCCAGGTGGCCAACCGCCGGGCGCTGGCGCTGACCCGGTCGATCTCCTTTTGCTCGGCCTTATGGCGCAGCGCGGCGCTTTCATCCTGCTCCTGCAGTGCCTGACGGGCAGCGCTGCAGGGCAAGGCGAAGCTGTGCAGCGTCTGGTCGCGGAGGATCCAACTCGCATTAGTTACAGCATCCAGTAAGGTGTTGTCGTGTGACACCAGTACGAAGCTCCCCTGCCAGGTTTGCAGGAAGCTTTCCAGCCACAGCAGGGTCGGCAGATCGAGGTGGTTGCCAGGCTCATCCAACAGCAGCAGGTCAGGCTGGCGGATCAGCGCCCGGGCCAGCAGCAGGCGCGTGTGCTGGCCGCCGCTCAGGGTAGTGGTTTGCTGCTCCATCACCGCCGGGGTAAAGCCCATCTGCGCCAGCAGGCGTTCGGCCAGCCAGCGCTGCGCTTCCCGTACATCAGCGGGTAACGGGGCCAGTACTGCCTGCAACAGCGACTGCGAACGCAGCGCCTCCGGCAGATGCTGTTCAACGCGGGCCATCAGACACTGACCGGCGAGTGAGACGCTGCCCGAGGTGGGCGCGAGGGTGCCGTCCAGCACCTGCAACAGGGTGCTTTTGCCGCAACCGTTATGGCCGATGAGACCGATACGGTCGCCTTTCTTCAGGGTGAAGGAGAGGGTGTTAAACAGCGGCCCAAAGGCAGTCTCCACGTGGAGCGCATGGGCAGTTAGTAATGTACTCATAGTCAACTTACTCAAGAGTTACAGGCATACAAATGCCTCGTCAAAACTCGCTGACGATAACCCGGTAAGCCGGAGAGAAGGGATTGCGTGAAGTGTCTTCGCTCAAGCCATAGTTATCGCAGCACGATACCGATAACGCTTGAGCTGGCGCAATTGCCTAATGCATGTGAAACAATAAACATTTCACAATACAGCATGGGGGGCCTCCTTTTTTATTCAGTCAGTGGGTGGGTGCTGGCAGTGTAGTGGGGAAAGGCTAGCGACGCCAGTGACAAAACTGGCAGGGGGCCCCCGCCAGCTTTCACCTGCGCCGCCTTTGTCTACGATGCCGGGTTGGCGCAGAGGGCTTATGTGTTTGCCAGAACATGGTTGCAGAACCATTTTTTTGCTGGCTCATTTACGATGCCTCCACAGGAACGGTGGCGATCGGGCGGGCAATCATGATTGCCGTATCACTGAGCGCGTTCAGATCGCTTACCTGAGTACACTGGCGGGCCATGACCTGCGGATCGCCGTCCGGAAACCAGCCCTCATTGAATGACAGGGTGTAAAACTGGCTATACCGCTTGACTTCACAGCGCCAGGCGCGGCCAAGATTGTTTCTGTCGATAAGCCAGCGGGGATCTTTCGCTTCAACAAAAATTTCATATTTAGAGGGTTGAATGACATGTCGATCTGAATTCGTTTTGCTCCAGAAAATGGCAGTGTAAGAAATGTTGTGTTTACCGTACTGAATACTGGCATCTCGTCCGGGGGTAACCTCCGGATGGAGGAAAATAAATATCCCGGCGGCAATCAGTACCATCAGCGGTAATATAGGATGCTGTATCGGCCGCCAGGGGATTTTACGTACCGCCAGCAGCCAGACCAGGGTAATAATAAACACGTAGAGCAGGGCGAAGAAAAATTTACTCGGTTCATAGATGACGACATCCACCAGATCGCCGGTGGCGGGCTGATACTGTTCAGCCCGCGGGGTGAGCATCCACATATCACCGCTGAAGAGGCACATTCCGGTGATGATGGCGATACCGCCGATAAGAAACAAGACAATACGGATCAGAATCGCATTCGCTTTATTCGCGCCAGGGGTTAATTTTAGCATTTCACATTCCGTTGTGAGGGGGTGAGAAACAACTATTTTGCACAGCGGAGGGCGTGCGGCAAATGCTATCCGTTTTATATTTTTACGATGAATGAATATGGGCGAAAAAGGCGTTTCTATGGTGGGAGATATTATTCTGGCGTTATTAAAAACCGGGCCGATATATCGGCCCGGTGAGCGTGATTAAATCGAGGTGCGGCGATAATTGCGATATTCCGGCAGCCAGAAATTATCGCTAATGGCCTGCAGCAGCGCTTCAGCGGAGGTTTTCACCGCCACGCCTTGCTCCTGCGCCACCTTGCCGACCGCGAAGGCAATTGCCCGTGAGACGGTCTGGATATCCTTCAGCTCCGGCAGCACCGGACCTTCGCCGTTGTTCACCAGCGGCGAGTGTTTCGCCAGGGTTTCACTGGCGGCCATCAGCATCTCGTCGGTGACCCGCGACGCGCCGGAAGCAATCACGCCCAGACCAATCCCCGGGAAGATATAGGAGTTATTGCATTGCGCGATGGCGTACTGCTTGCCTTTCAGGGTGACCGGGGCAAACGGGCTGCCAGTGGCGACCAGCGCCTCGCCATCGGTCCAGCTCAGGATATTCTGCGGCGTCGCTTCCACCCGTGAGGTCGGGTTTGAGAGCGGCATCACGATTGGCCGCGGGCAGTGCTTGTGCATCTCGCGGATAATCTCTTCCGTGAACAGCCCCGGCTGACCCGAGACGCCGATCAGAATGTTCGGCTTCACGTTACGCACCACGTCCAGCAGGGACAGCACATCGTTAGTGGTATCCCAGCCCTGCAGATGCTCACGCTTCTGCACCAGCTTGTTCTGGAACGGCAGCAGATTAGGCATGCCGTCGGTTAACAGGCCGAAGCGGTCAACCATGAACACGCGCTGGCGGGCCTCTTCTTCGCTAACGCCTTCGCGGACGATCTGGGCGATAATCTGCTCGGCGATGCCGCAGCCGGCGGAACCCGCGCCGAGGAAGACGATTTTCTGCTCGCTGAGCTGGCTACCGGCGCCGCGGCTGGCGGCGATCAGCGTCCCGACGGTGACCGCCGCGGTGCCCTGAATATCGTCATTAAACGAGCAGATTTCATTGCGATAGCGGTTGAGCAGCGGCATGGCGTTCTTCTGCGCAAAGTCTTCAAACTGCAGCAGAACGTCCGGCCAGCGGGCCTTAATCGCCTGGATCACGTCGTCAACGAACTGATAATACTCGTCGTCGGTAATGCGCGGATGGCGCCAGCCCATATACAGCGGATCGTCGAGCAGCTGCTGGTTGTTTGTTCCGACGTCCAGCACGATGGGCAGGGTATAAGCCGGGCTGATGCCGCCGCAGGTGGTGTACAGCGACAGCTTGCCGATCGGGATCCCCATCCCGCCGATCCCCTGGTCGCCGAGGCCGAGAATACGCTCGCCATCGGTGACCACAATCACTTTCACGTTATGGTTCGGGACGTTCTGCAGGATGTCGTCAAGGTTATGGCGATTCTGGTAAGAGATGAAGACGCCGCGGGCGCGACGGTAAATCTCGGAGAAACGTTCGCAGGCGGCGCCCACCGTCGGGGTATAGATAACCGGCATCATCTCTTCGAGATGGTTGCCGATCAGGCGATAAAACAGGGTTTCGTTGGTGTCCTGGATGTTACGCAGGTAGATGTGTTTGTCGATTTCAGTTTTGAATCCCTGATACTGGATCCAGGCGCGTTCCGCTTGCTCTTCGATGGTTTCAACCACTTCCGGCAGCAGGCCAAGAAGGTTGAAATTGCTGCGCTCTTCCAGACTGAAGGCGCTGCCCTTGTTGAGGAGGGGGAATTCAAGCAGAACGGGACCCGCGTAAGGGATGTACAGGGAACGGTTTTTCTTATGGGTAAATTGCATCGCACTAACTCCTTGATCATGACCACAGTCCCGGCGCGGCGATAAGCGAGGGCGGGTGGAAAGCAGCGGGCAGAGTATAGAGCAGATGGTCGTCAAGCGGGTAAACAAGCAATCAATTGCCATAAAAAAACACCATCCTGGCAACAGGACGGTGTTGTTTATCATCACTCAGACTGAAAATTAACCACCGCGGCGTTTGCGGCCGGTAGCATGGATGTGGTTGAGGGTGGTTTCTTCATCGCCTTCCAGCACCACTTTTTTCTGCTGGGAAAGCTTATAGTTCAGACCGAGAAGATGACGTGCCTGATGGTTCGATTTCATTCTGACTCCTTTATCCTGTTCTGGTTTCAAGGGCAAACCCGGTGGTGACCGGATGAAATGTAACCCAAAGTCGGCCGCACGTTTTTTGTGCGACCTCAGCTAGGGTGGTCCATTTTCAGGGCAATAGCAACCTTCGCGCGCCAGATTAAGAACAGTCTCCCTCACGCGCCGCCGGGATCACCACTTCATCTCGCCGGTATTAACTTTGGCGCTTAACTCCAGCGAGCTGGTCTCCGCCAGGCCCGGCCACTGCGTCTCCATGGCCTTGATCACCCCGGCCGAATCCTGATGCGTCTTCAGCGCCTGCTCAAACTGCTGGAGATACGTTTTTGTGAAGCGCACCGCGCTGTCTCCCTCCGGCGGGGTGCCGAGGTAATGACCAGGGATCACCCGCTGCGGGTGCAGGGCGATCATCTGGTCCAGCGTGTGGCGCCATTGCTGGCGACTGGCCGATGTCTGGGTGTCGGCGGTCCAGAGATGCATGCCCCACGCCACGCCTGTGCCGCCGAGGATCGTTTTGTTCGCCCGGATCCAGACGAACGCCGCGTAGTCATGCGGCTGCATGATCGTTACTTTCTCACCGTCGATGGTAAAGCTGTTGGCCTTCAGCGCCTGCGGAACGTACACCTGTGTCGGCGCGCCATCTTTCATTTGCGGGCCCCAGTACGCCAGTTTGGCCGCTTTGGTGGCTTCAATATGTTTGACGACCTCCGGCGTGGCGACCACTTCCGCCTGCGGGAAGGCTTTCATCAGCGGTTCAAGACCAAAATAGAAATCCGGATCGCCAGAGGTGATCACAATCCGCGTGAGCGGCTTGCCGTTTTTCTTGATCATGTCTACCAGCTTTTCGCCGTCTTTGACGCTGAACTGCGCGTCAAACAGCACTGCTTCGTGCGGGCCGGAAACGAGAGTGGAGTTAACGGCAAAGATGCCCTTTTCCTGCGGATTGTAGGTTTGCAGCGTCAGAGGCGCCGCGAAGATCGAACCGCTGAACAGGGCGGTGGCAACAGCAAGAGCAGATAATTTCATGATGTGTTCTCAGTAACAGGTGAATGCGTTCCATTGTACGGATTTCGCTATTTGATAGAATTCCTGAAATAAGAGATGCTGAGTTTCATAAATCGTGCAGATGAAGGGGGCATGATGGACAGGGTGATTGCTGCTCAGGTATACCTGCGCATCTGCGAGCTGGGAAGTCTCAGCGCCGCGGCGCGGGCGCTGGGGATGTCGCGTCCGATGGTCAGTCGCTATCTGGAGCAGATGGAGAACTGGGCTGGCGCCCGGCTGATCCATCGTTCCACCCGCCGGCTGACCCTGACGCCGGCGGGGGAAAAAGTGTTGCTTAAGACCCGCGGGTTGACGCGGATCGCCGATGAAATCGCCGGCGAGCGCCAGCGGGCCGACCCCAGCGGCACGCTGCGCGTCGCCTGCGCGCACTTCACGGCAATGCAGCTGATCTCTCCGCTGCTGCCGGACTTCCTCGCTCGCTATCCGCAGTTGCGCCTGGAGCTGGATATCAATAACCATCCGGTCAGCCTGATCGGCGAGCGCATCGACGTGGCCATTCGCATTACCGACAACCCCGAGCCCGGGGCGATCGCTCGCCGCCTCGGGCTGTGTCGTTCGCTCCTCTGTGCCGCACCGCGCTGGCTCCAGCAGCATGGCCCGCTGGCGACACTTGACGATCTGCAACAGCATAACTGTCTGTTATACAGCCACTTTGCCGGCCAGCGCTGGCAGTTCAGCGATGCGCAGGGGCAGGAGGCGTCGGTGGCGGTGAGCGGCAATCTGAGCGCGGGGATCTCTTCTCTGCTGCTGGAGGCGGCGGTCGCCGGGTGCGGCATTGCGATGCTCCCCGAACTGGAGGCGCGGAGCGCGTTGGCCAGCGGGGCGCTGGAGGTGGTGCTCCCTGACTGGACGCCGAAGGCGCTGAGCGTCTATGGCATCTATCTTTCCCGCGACTATCAGCCCGATGGGCTACCGCTGTTTCTGGATGCGCTGCAGCGACGTCTGGGGGAGATTGCCGCCGGGGCATGAACATGGCGTTGCATTCAGCGGCAACACCGGCGGGCGGTGGCCCTGCCGGTGAGCTGACGATGAGACTTACTCGTTGCCCCATTGATTAAGGAAGTTGGCAATATCGTCAATTCGGCGTTCATCAATGGCCGCTTCGCGGGCCATCTCCTGCTGCGCCTCTTCATCGATCTCTTCGTTATTCATCAGCCGCTCAATCAGCAGTTGAAAATAGCGCGCCAGCGCATCGCGTTCCGTCTCTTTAACCGGGGAGGCCGCTTCGGTCTCGTACTCGTCCACGATGTCATAAAATTTCAGGGGGATCTCATTACTCATCAGTTGTCCTCAGGGTCAGCGCACAGCGGCGGACGGATATCATAGCATGCAGCCGGCTAAACACGCTGCGGGAGAGGAAAAATCGCCACGCAGGGCTGCGCGGCGATCGTGTTGGGGGAGGGACCGGCATAACGCCGGCCCGCTTATCGGCCCGGAGGCGACGGATTTAGACCACGCCGTCCCCGCCGTCAGAACACCACACCTGACCGGAGGTATAGGAGCAGGCGTCTGATGCCAGGGTGACGTACAGCGGGGCGATCTCGACCGGCTGCCCCGGGCGGCCCATCGGTGTGTCTTTGCCGAACTGTTTCACTTTCTCGTCCGGCTGGCCGCCGCTGGATTGCAGCACCGTCCAGTAAGGGCCTGGCGCCACGGCGTTGACGCGAATGCCTCGTTTCGCCACCTGCTTGGCCAGCGATTTGGTGAAGATCGCCAGGCAGGCTTTGGTCTGAGCATAATCGAGCAGAATCGGGCTGGGTTTATAGGCTTGCACCGAGGTGGTATTGATGATTGCGCTCCCGGCCTGGAGATGGGGCAGCGCCGCGCGAGTGATCCAGAACGGCGCGTAGACATTAGTTTTAAAGGTGGCGTCAAAGTCTTCGGTGGTGAGCTCCTCGAGCGTCTCGCAGTATTGCTGACGTCCGGCGTTATTGACCAGGATGCTCAGGCCTCCCAATTGTTCCACCGCGTCGGCCACCAGCGACTGACAGAAGGACTCGGAGCGAATATCCCCCGGCAGGGCCACTGCCGTGCGACCTTCGGCTTTGATCAGCGCGATGACTTCATCGGCATCCTCTTGCTCCTCCGGCAGATAGCTTATGGCGACATCAGCCCCTTCGCGGGCAAAGGCGATCGCCACCGCGCGGCCAATGCCGGAGTCGCCGCCGGTAATTAACGCTTTCTTACCCGCCAGCCGCCCGGTGCCGGTGTAGCTGGTTTCCCCGTGGTCCGGTGACGGCTCCATCTCCGCATCCAGACCCGGCGGGGTTTGTTCTTGCTCCGGGAACTCCGGACGGGGAGCCGTCTCTTCTGGCAACATGGAGGTGGGTAATTTTTTCATTGGCGGTTTTTCATCTTGCATAGTCATCTCCTTCAGACAGAACGGGCCAGACCTAAGGATAGGTCAGCTTCACCCCAGGCCAGGCAGCGCCAGAGGATCATCTATCTTGTTTAACAGGCAAAATAGGGGCTTTATTTGACTTTAACCGGCTGATCCTTGGCGAATTTCGTTGTATGTCGCTGCGTTATTATTGGTGGTGTTAAATTAGGATTATTCCATCCTTAATTTGCGGTGCGGGGCTATTTTACCGGGCGGGCTGAATGACGGTATGCTTTTTAAAGGCGAAGGGGTGTGCATTGTGAAAAAATAGTTTTTTGCACCTATGGATGGTTGATGAACTACTTCATTGTGAGTATTTTTATGACGGTGATGTCTGGCTGAAGAAAAAAATAAATAACATCTATCATTTTCATTTTTTTACAAAAGCGTCGAGGGGAAAAGTTTCACGATAGAAAATGGTGATAACCTAAGGCGAATAAGTGAGTTACGCAGTATTTATTTTTATTACCGCTTCGTTATTTTCTTTTTATTTTCTATTTGATGTGGATAAACACCTGGCGTTAATTTGACTCCTGCGAGCATTCCTCTAGTGTTAGATATCGAGGGCGATGATTTGTAACAGGGTCATTTTCCATTTACCAACCGAGATCGAGTAAACCTAAAAGGTGAAATTATGGCAGAGCATAGAGGCGGTTCAGGTAACTTTGCAGAAGATCGTGAAAAAGCATCCGAAGCCGGGCGTAAAGGCGGACAGCACAGCGGCGGGAACTTTAAAAATGATCCTGAACGTGCATCCGAAGCCGGTAAAAAGGGTGGTAAGAACAGTCATGGCGGTGGTCGTAAAGCCGGTGACAGTTAATGACTGAAGCCTGAGGCGCTTTAAAAAGGGCGCCGAAACAAAAACCTGTGGGCCTGCCGGTCCGCAGGTTTCTGTTTATATGGGCTGGTAATAATAAATCTGGTCGGATACTCGTATTTATTTATCGGCAATACGCGAAGAGTAAATGAATCGGCAACATGCTGGTTAACGGTTAAGTATTTATAACATAGCAGGTAATAAAAATGAAACTGACACCGGCATTGATTAAACGTTGCCATCTTGTGGCCGCCGTGATGTGGGTCATTCTGGCAATACCCTCGTTAATCTGGTGGAAAAACAGCGTCCTGTGGGTCATTCTTATTAGCATCTATGCGAATATCGTTGGGCATTTATCCGGATATAGCGCAGCGCGAGCGGATCAGGCGGCGGAAGAGAATGAAGATCCCACATCCAAATAAAGGATTGGTTATCAGAGGTATTTATGACGGATATTGAAAATTACCATAACTGGCTGCGCGATGCACATGCGATGGAGAAACAGGCCGAAGTGATATTAATCGCCGCACTCAGAAGGAGTGAGAACTATCCGCCACTGCGCACGCGTCTTGAACAACATCTCTATGAAACTCGCCGGCAATTATCGTCTCTGCAGGATATCATTGCCCGTAATCATATTTCCCGCTCCGCGCTGCAGGATGCGATGAGCCGGGTCGCCGCGTTGGGCCAGTCCATTGGGATGATGCTGCCCGGCGATGAGGTCATTAAGGTCATTATCACGGCCTATGTTTTTGCGCAATTCGAGGTCGCCTGCTATACCGCCTTATTGACTGCGGCGAAACGGGTGGGCGACCACCATGCCATTCACGCCCTGGAGGCGATGCTGGCGGAGGAGCGAGGCATGGCTGACTGGCTGCTTCATCATCAGCCGACGATCGTCGGGCAATTTCTGCATCGTGCCGATCTGCCTGGCGTTGAGGCCGGAAAATAAGCCGCCGGAGAAAAACTATGGTTAAACGCCACACGATCGCGCTCCATGCTGTCGAGGAACAGGTTCCTCTGAAATTAACCGCCAGACAGCAGGCTCTGGTGGACGCGGTGGCGAATAGGGCGCCTTCAGCGGAACACGCTACCGTATCGCCTGTCGCTAAACCCCGGCCGACGGCGAGGGGCGGACGTAAACCGCGCTGAATCTGCTGGCGATTGACGGGCCACCCGTCAGGGTGAATAAGCAAGGTGATAGTGATGCAACGGGAACAGTGGTTTCACAGAGCGGTCATTTATCAGGTTGATAGTTCACTGTTTTATGACGCTAACGGTGACGGCTACGGCGATCTCGCCGGTATTCGCCAAAAGCTACATTACATTCGCAGCCTCGGGGCGACGGTGCTCTGGCTGACGCCTTTCTATCTCACCCCTCTGCAGGATGATGGCTATGATATCAGCGACCATCTGCAGCCCGATCCGCGCTTTGGCACCATCGCCGACGTGATTGAGCTGATTGCCCGCGCCCGGGAGCTGGGGCTGCGGGTGATTGTTGAGCTGGTTATCCAGCACACTTCCGCCCAGCACCCGTGGTTTCAGGCGGCGCGACGCGATCCCCGGTCGCCGTGGCGGCCATACTATCTTTGGGCCGACAGGCCGCCGGAGAAGGACGATCCCCCCATGTTTCCCGGCGTCGAGGAGAGCGTCTGGCGCTGGGACGAACAGGCCGGGCAATACTATCGCCACATGTTTTATCGTCATGAGCCGGATCTGAATCTTGCTCATCCGCCGGTGATCGCTGAAATCGAAAACATCATCACCTTCTGGCTGCAGGCGGGCGTGTCAGGTTTTCGCCTCGATGCCGCGTCACATCTGGTGAAACAGGCCGGGAAGGGCGACGAGGCGCGCGGCTACCCGCTGCTGAACCATCTCCGGCAGGTCGTTCAGCGCCTCAATCCCGAGGCGATACTGCTGGGTGAAGTGGACGTTGCGGTAGAAGATTACCGCCATTACTTCGGTCACAGCGATCGGCTGCAGATGGTGCTCAATTTCTGGCTTAACAAATATCTCTACCTCAGTCTGGCGCAGCAGCGCGCCGCCCCGGTGGTAAAAGCCCTGCAGGCGATGGTGACCCCGCCGGACGGGTGCTGCTTCGTCAACTGGCTGCGTAACCATGATGAACTGGATCTCGAGGGGATCGGCGAACGCAATAAACGCCAGGTTATCCGCACCTTTGCCCCTGATAAATCCATGTCCGTTTACCAGCGTGGCGTACGCCGGCGACTGGCGCCGATGCTGGATGGCGATACCCGGCGCATGGCGCTGGCCCATGCGATCCTGCTGGCGCTGCCCGGCGTGCCGGTGATGCGCTATGGCGACGAGATTGGCATGGGAGACGATCTGAGCTTACCGGAGCGCTACGCGGTCAGAACGCCGATGCAGTGGTCGGCGGCGCCCAACGGCGGCTTTTCCCGGGCGGCGCGGGACGATCTGCCGGTAAAACCGATAGCCAGCGGGCGGTGGCGTTACCAGCGGATCAATGTCGAAGCAGCGCTGCGCCACCCCCGATCGCTGCTGAACCGGGTGCGCAACATGGTGCTGGCGCGGGCGGAATATACCGAGCCGGGCTCCATTGCTTTCGCCATCCTCGCGGTGAAACCTGCTGCGGTGCTGGGCCTGTGCTATCGCAGCGAATCGCGGGAAGTGCTGATGCTGGCGAACTGCAGCCAGCAGGCGGTAGAGGTCCTGCTCCCGCCGCTGGCCGAGGGCTACTGGAGCCCAATTCTGGAAGATAAGCTCTATCAGGATGGGCTACACGGCGGGAAAGATGCGCGGCTGGCGCTTTCCGGGTATGGGTACCGCTGGTTCAGCCGGAGCCTGGATTAACGACGTTTCCCGGAACGACGGAACAACGCCCGCAGGGCCATCGTCGCCACCGCTATCCCGACGCCGGCAGCCACTTTTCCCGGGAGATCGGCGCTGATGGTCACCGCTTTACGCCGTGCGCCATCGTTAAAGGGGCCGTGTCCGGGGTGATTGCCGCGTACCGGCGTGAACAGGTCGTCCTGATGCTCTGCCGGCTTCGGCTGGCCGGTAAACTGTCCCTCCCACGCCTTTTTCACCATCAGACGATCGAGCAGGCGAGGAAAGAAGACCTGGCCGAGGATCGACTGGATGGTGCTTTTCCCGACCCACAGTTCGTTGACCGGACGCTGGATGACGCTATAGATAGCCTCGGCGGCGACTTCTGGCTGATAGACCGGCGGCACCGGCTGCATGGCCTGATCCATTTTATTCCGCGCCCAGCCAAACTGGGCGGTGTTCATCCCCGGCAGCTGGACCATGGTCAACTGGATGTGGCTTTTCTCGTGCATCAGTTCGGTACGCACGGCATCGGTAAAGCCGCGGATCGCCGCCTTGGCTCCACAGTAGGCCGATTGCAGGGGAATCGACCGCCAGGCCAGCGCCGAGCCGGCCTGAATAATCACTCCCCGATCCCGGGGCGCCATCACCTCCAGCGCCGCACGGGTGCCGTTGACATAGCCGAGATAGGTCACCTCCGTCACCCGGCGAAATTCCTCCTCGCTCATCTGACGAAAGGGGGCCAGCACGGTGGTCATGGCGTTGTTGATCCAAACGTCTATCGCGCCAAGTGCGGCTTCCACCTCGGCGGCGGCGCGCTGCAGCGCCCCGGCATCGGCGACGTCGGCGCTAATGGCCAGCGTTTTAATGCCAAATCGTTCGCAGGCCTGCTGGGCTTCCTGCAGACCCGTCTCATCTCGGGCGATCAGCGCCACGTGGTATCCTGCGCGAGCGAAACGCAGTGCGGTGGCTTTGCCCGCCCCCGCGGTTCCCCCGGTAATTACCATCACAGACATAGAGACCTCATTTTTTTTGGCTAGCGCAATATTAACTGCACAGATCGGTTAATTATTCCTCACAAATGACAATGACGAGGTGGGAAATATCCTGGAATATACGCAGTGTGAATCAGACGACATATCCGGATGATGCTGGCTGGATCGTGCCTGCATCGGCGAGGACGTTCTATAATCTGTTAGAACCCTGTCAACCCGCGAGGAGGAAAAATGGTGACATTAAACATGCTTAGCGTTGAAAAAGAAGAGGATGACGCCACCCGCGCCCCCGAATCAGGTGATAAACAACCGGAGCGCGATAAATAAAATTGAGACTATTCCTTTTCAGGAATAATGGATATCTGGCCGTTACGCTCGAGGATAGCGAATTTGATCGCTTTGAGCTCATAGATCCCATGGTGCTGCCTGGCTGCCAGCAGGATATCATCGACAGAGATATTGACGAGCTTTATCTTTTCGTCGATGACAGCACCATTTTCCACCACAATAACCGGGCTGCCATCAATGAAATTTTCCGCCTGCGAGAAGCGTTTCTTAATATAGCCGAATAAAATATCAACACCCACCAGAGTGACGATGGTGAGCATCGAACCGGTGACGGAATAGTCTGTGCTGAGCATCGCCTGTTGGGTGGCTTCGCTAATTATCAGCAGCAATATTAGATCAAAGTTGGTTAACTGCATCAGCGTTCTTCTGCCAGCAATCTTAAAAATAATCAACAGGATAAAATAGATTGCTGCGGCTCTGAGGACCATTTCCATAGCCACTCCTAGGGATAGACAAACTGGTTCCAGGTGACAGGCGCGCGATCGTTCACTGCCGCCTGCAGGGAAATATTGCCGGCTGTTTTTGGGGTAATGGATAACCACACGGACATCGGCGAGCGGTTGGCCGCTTGCTGATACACGAGGTATAATTTCCCCTCGGCACTGTACATTTTATCTGGCTGCGGGCGGATATCACCGACCTGGTAGCGCGATAAAAACGGGGCGGTGAAGCTGATAATTTTTTCACTACCTCCATCGGGTTTAATCTGAATATTCACTTCGGTTTCACTCATCAGTCTGGCATACCGCTGATAATCGACGCTTAATTCACCTGCGGCACTTTCCCGGTGCGCTTCACTGAAATAACCGGATGACCACAGACCGCTTAGCGCGGTAAGAATGATGAGACTCAGAACAATTATCCCATAGCGCCGGAATCGATATTCGAAGCGTAGTGCTCGTTCATTCTCGTCAACGATGGGACAATCCTGTTGATTCTTAATCATTATTATTTTCCCCGCGTTTCGTTTCGGCAACAGCGTAACGATAAGGACATTCTTATATTAGTCGATATCAGAACAATTGACTTTGTAAAAATGAATCGCCTCAGCCAGGCTTTATTCTAATCATCGGTAAAATGACGGAGGGATGATGAAAAAATTAGCGCTCGCTATGGCCTGTGTACTCGCCGTGGGTATTGCACAGGCGGACGATAAGGGCGGTTTTAGTCAGGATGCCGCACCGCCGCCGCCGCACAAACTCGATGACGGCTATCGCGGCGTCGAGGATGGCCGGATCATGACCGTTGAGCAGGCGAAAACCATGCACGATGGCGCGACTATTTCACTGCGCGGTAATGTGCTCACCCGCCAGGACAATGACCGTTATCAGTTTCGCGATAAAAGCGGCACCATCACTGCCATCATTCCGGCCGCCGCGTTTAACGAACAGCACGTAGAGCCTGACGATCTGGTCAGCATCAACGGTAGCCTCGATCGCAAAATGACGCCGCCGGTGGTGCGTGTCGATCGTCTGCTCAAGCAGTCGCCTAAGTAATCGGAGAACGCCGATATGAGTAACACATCTCAGCCGCAAGGTGAGCAGGGCGGAAAACATCCTGCGCGCGAGGCGCCTGCCGAGCATGGCGAAGTGCCGCGTAAACGGGACGACAGCAAGGACGACAAAACCGATCCTTATCAGCCACACGATGGTCGTTAGCGAGGCTGACCACGAGATCCTTAAGGGCACAGTGATGCCCAGGCCGCAGAAAAGGCGCAGGTTCGGCATCACGCACTATACTTTTTGTTCGACATCATCACAGGAGGAGTCACATGGCGATTCATAAGAAAGGGCTGGCGCACTGGGAAGGCGATCTGAAACATGGCAAAGGCACCGTGTCGACAGAGAGCGGGGCGCTGAGCCAGCAGCCCTACGGCTTTAACACCCGTTTTGAAGGGGTGAAAGGCACTAACCCTGAGGAGCTGATTGGCGCCGCGCATGCCGCCTGTTTCTCAATGGCCCTGTCGCTGATGCTCAGCGAAGAGGGCTATACCGCAACGTCTATCGACACGACGGCGGTGGTCACCCTCAATAAAACCGACGGCGGCTTTGCGATAACCGACATCGCGCTGCAAAGTCAGATTGTTCTGCCGGACGTTGCGCCGGCGGCGTTCGATGAGATCATTCAGAAAGCGAAGGCCGGTTGCCCGGTATCGCAGGTGCTGAAAGCCAATATCACTCTCGACTACCAGCTGAATCCGTGAGCTGTCGTGCCCGCGCGCAGCGGGCACCCTTTCCCGATATCTCTCCCTGCGCTGCCCAATAGTGGTATCTTTTGTCCTTTAATTGCACGTAAGGGACATCATCATGATCGGCATTCGCGGGATGATCGAGGCGCAGGTGCTCGGCCTGACCGGCATGGCGCTAAAAGAGATCGATTTTGAACAGCCTAAAGGGGAGCCGGGGCTTTTTGGTCCGCAGTCGGCCATCTGGCAGGTACACGGCGATTTTACCTCGATGCTCTGCGGCGGCATCAGCGCGCTGCTGCTGCAGATGCTGCATCCCCTGGCGCTGGCCGGCGTCTGGGATCACTCCCGTTTCCGTGAGGACATCTTTGGCCGCCTGCGCCGCACCAGCCAGTTTATTTCCGCCACCACCTTTGCCACTACCCCCGACGCCGAGCGGCTCATCGCCAAAGTGCAGGGGATCCATCAGCGGATCGGCGGGGTGGATAAGGACGGAACGCCTTATCAGGCCAGCGATCCGGCGCTGTTGACCTGGGTGCACGTCGCCGAGTGCAGTCGCTTTATGGCCTCCCACCTGCGCTACAAGCGGACAGTGGTCAGCGCCGAGCGCCAGGAGGACTATTTCCGCGAGTCGGCGGAAATCGCCCGTCGGCTGGGGGCCCAGGACATCCCTCAGACGCCGCAGGAAGTGGCGGACTATCTCGAGGCGATGCGCCCGCAGTTGCGCTGTGACGAACGTACCCGGGAGGTAGCCGAGGTGCTGCTCTCTACTCGTCTGCCGGGTAGGCTGAGCCAGCCGGTGGGTCAGGTCATGATGCGCGCCGGGATCGATCTGCTGCCGGAATGGGCGCAGGAGATGCTGGGGCTGTCGCTCACGCCGCTGCAGCGGAATACGACGCGCCTGCTGGTGCATGGCGTGGCCCGCGTGCTCCGTGCCTCGGTACGCAACGGCGCCTGGCATTGCGCCATGCGCCGGATGCAAGTGGAGTGAAGGTCACTCCGCCTTGCCCAGCTGTCGGGCAATCAGTGCCTCCAGGCTGCCATCCGCCCGCCACTCGCTGAGCGCGTCATTCACCGCGTTGAAGCCAGCGACATCCGCCCGGGCGACGCAGATGGCCTGCTGGATCTCAGTAAAATTATCCGCCAGTACCCGCACCCCAGCGTGCTGACGGGCTGTCGCCTCCAGCGGCTGTCGGATACCGGCGACCATATCTCCTTCACCGGCGAGGAAGGCGTCGATGGCCTCCTGCGAGGAGGGAAGGCGATTCAGGCTGGCGTGCTGCAGATGACGGGTTAACCACAGATCGTAAGCGGCGTTTTGCCCGACGTTAATGGTGGTTGCCGGGCGATCCATGTCGGCCACGCTCTGGCAGGGCGAACCGGCTCTCACCAGCGCGGTCCCCTGGATGGTGATGTAGGGAGGCGTAAAACGCAGGGTCGCTTCCCGGGCCGGGTCGATGGCCAGAAACGCAATGTCCCAGTGATCACCGCCGGCGTCAGCCACCACTTTTCCGGCGGCAGGATAGGGGACGAACTCGGCGGTGACGCCCCAGCGCGTCGCCAGCCGATGGCTAAGCTCGACGGTGAGACCTGCGGGCTCCCCCGTCTCCCCGAGATGGGCCAGGACCGCGTTGCCCAGGTTAATGGCAAAACGCAGCCGGGATGAGGTGTTCTCTGACATCGCTGACTCCTGTGGTGGTGAAGAGAAAGTGGCCCGACCTGCCGGGCCAGTCATAAGATAGCCCATCCGCGCGCGGTTGTACCTGTCCTGCCACCCTTTCAGAATATATTAATAATCGACAGCGCCGATATCGTTAAACGGAAAGGCAATGGCTTTTATATTGTTAAGCATAAACTCAGCTTGTCAGTTTATTCTTCCCGCTCACAAAGGGAGAGAAATAATGACACAACATAATTTTGAAAATGATAATAAATATCATGAGCGTTCGATGCAGGCGCGAAAGAGTACCCTTATTAGCGTGGTGGTCAATATTTTCCTTTCCGTGTTTCAGGTTGTGGTGGGAATATTCTCTGGCTCCCAGGGGTTGATTGCTGATGGAATGCATTCTTTTTCCGATCTGGTCGCCGATGGGGTGGTGCTGGTGGCGAATAAAAAGAGCCGTCGACCCTCAGACCACGATCACCACTATGGACACTGGCGCTACGAGAATGGCGCCTCGCTGATCCTCGGCGCGATCCTGGTGCTGGTCGGGGTCGGCATGCTGTGGTCCGCGGCAGGTCACCTGGCGCAGCCGCAGACGATTCCGGCGGTGCACAGCGTGGCGCTGTGGATGGCGCTGGTGGCGCTGGTCGTTAAGGAGGGGCTGTTTCGCTATATGCTGGCGGCCGCCACGCGGCTGAATTCATCGCTGCTCATCGCCAACGCCTGGCATGCCCGCTCCGACGCCGCGTCATCTCTGGTGGTGGCGCTGGGGATTATCGGTAACCTGGCCGGGTTCGCCTGGTTCGATCCGCTTGCCGCGCTGGCGGTGGGACTGCTAATCACCCGCATGGGCTATCGTTTCGCCGCTACGGCGCTGCACGATTTAATGGACCGCGCGGTCGATGAAGAGACGCAGCGGGCGATCGCCGGCACGCTGCAGGCCACGCCGGGCGTGGCGGGTCTGCACGATTTGAAAACCCGTAAGGCGGGGGATCTGGTGCTGGTGGATGTCCATCTCGAGGTGGCGGGAGAGATGTCGGTAGCCGAGGGACATCAGATTGCCCGTCAGGCGCGGGAGCGGGTCCTGGCGCAGCATCCGGTGCTTAACGTAATGGTGCATCTTGATCCCAGCGACGCGGCCAGCGCGCTATGCGGGGCCGGTGAAAGCGGCCTGGCGCACCCGGCGCCGTAAGACGACAATTTTATTGGCTCAGCGGCTATTTTTTCCTGAGCCTTAATTTCTGACGTAACGCGCCCGCGCATCGATTGCCTGAAATATAAAAAAGGCCCATACTAAAAACGCCATTACCATCGCTAAATAATGGCGAAGATCTGCCCATCGCAGTTAACGATAAAATAAACCAATCGGTTCATAGATAATCTCTATTCTTTATTCAGAGATAATGACCAGAGCGGTAATTCAGGAAGTCAGACAATGATCATTCGGCCAGAACAACACTGGTTTCTTCGCTTATTTGACTGGCACGGCTCCGTGCTGTCGAAAATCATCTTTCGTCTGCTGCTTAATGTGCTGATGTCCATCATCGCCATTATCAGCTATCAATGGTACGAGCAGCTGGGGATCCACTTAACGGTGGCGCCGTTCAGCCTGCTGGGGATTGCGATTGCGATTTTTCTCGGCTTTCGCAACAGCGCCAGCTACAGCCGGTTCGTCGAAGCGCGCAATCTGTGGGGGACGGTGCTTATCGCCGAACGTACGCTGGTACGCCAGTTGCGCAATATCCTGCCGGCCGAACACGATGTCCATCGCCGCATCGTCAGCTATCTGGTGGCCTTTAGCTGGAGCCTGAAGCACCAGCTGCGCAAAACCGATCCGACGGCTGACCTGCGGCGGCTGCTGCCGGATGACAAGGTGGCGGAGATCCTCGCCAGCTCAATGCCCACCAACCGGATCCTGCTGCTGGTCGGCAACGAAATTGGCCAGCTGCGGGAGGCGGGCAAGCTCAGCGACATCACCTACGGGCTGATGGACAACAAACTCGATGAGCTGGCGCACGTGCTGGGCGGTTGTGAAAGGCTGGCGACCACCCCGGTGCCATTCGCCTATACCCTGATCCTGCAGCGCACCGTGTACCTGTTCTGCACGCTGCTGCCGTTCGCGCTGGTCGGCGATCTGCACTACATGACGCCGTTTGTCTCGGTGTTTATCTCCTACACCTTTTTGTCGTGGGATTCGCTGGCGGAAGAGCTGGAAGATCCTTTCGGTACCGCCGCCAATGATCTGCCGCTGAACGCCATGTGCAATACCATTGAGCGCAATCTGCTCGACATGACCGGTCAGCATCCGCTGCCGGAGACGCTGCGTCCGGACCGTTACTTCAATCTGACCTGAATCAGACCCACCGGGCGGTTTCCGCTGCCCGGTCATCGCTTTCCCGTGGGTCTTTTATCCGTCAGCGCACAGCGACGATAACCGCGAAAATTTGCAAATAAGTTAAATTTAACACCTGATAGATAACATCAATTATACAGATTTGTGGTGTATGTTATTATTCAGTTAACAAACGCAGTACCTACGCTTTCCCATCGTACTATCCTTGAGAAACCGCATCCTAATCAGGTGACGCCGTGCTAACCACGCCCCGTCGCCCGGGGCCGTCGTATGCCTTTTTTCAGGCTGCGGCGACCAGAACAGAGCAGCAGGAGTTAAAAGATGACCAACAAAAGACGCGCGGTGCCCGGTGTTCACCCCTATGATGGCCCGGCAGGCGGGTGGGGCGCCCTGAAGGCCACGGCCATCGCTGTGCGTACCCAGATGGATGCTTTCGAAGCGCCCGCCACGCTGCTGCGAACTAACCAGCCGGATGGGTTTGACTGCCCGGGCTGCGCCTGGCCGGATAAAGAGCATAAATCCACTTTTCAGTTTTGCGAAAATGGCGCCAAAGCCGTGACCTGGGAGGCGACCACCAAACGAGTGACGCCCGAGTTCCTCGCAGCCAACACTGTGACCTCCCTGCTGGCGAAGAGCGATTTTGAACTGGAAGGCTACGGCCGCTTAACCCATCCTTTAGTCTACGACCGCGCCAGCGATACCCTGCGTCCGGTGGCGTGGGAGCAGGCCTTCGCTCGCATCGGCGAGATCCTTCGCGGCCTGCAGCCTGATGAGGTCGAGTTCTATACCTCTGGCCGGGCGTCCAATGAGGCAGCGTGGCTGTTCCAGCTGTACGCCCGCGAGTATGGCACCAACAACTTCCCCGACTGCTCCAACATGTGCCACGAATCCACCAGCGTGGGCCTGCCGCAGTCGATCGGGATTGGCAAAGGCACCGTCTCCCTCGACGATTTTGACCAGACCGAGCTGGTGATCTCCATCGGCCATAATCCGGGCACCAACCACCCACGGATGATGGGCACCCTGCATGAGCTTTCCCGCCGCGGCGTGCCGATTATCGTTTTCAATCCGCTGCGTGAGCGGGCGCTGGAGCGTTTTGCCGACCCGCAGAACTTGATGGAGATGGCGACCCGGCGCTCGACGCCGATCGCTTCGACCTACTACCAGGTGCGGGCCGGCGGTGACGCGGCGGCGCTGAAAGGGATCGCCAAAGCGCTGCTGCAGCTGGAGGAGGAGCAGGGCAATGTGCTCGACCACGCGTTTATTACCCAGCATACCCAGGGATTCTCTGCCTTCGCCGAGGATCTGCATGCCACCCGCTGGCAGGATATCGAACAGGAGTCCGGCCTGACGCGCGAATCCCTGACCCAGGTCGCCGTGGCTTACGCCAAATCCAGGGCCACCATCGTCACCTACGGCATGGGTATTACCCAGCATAATAAAGGCACTTCCAACGTCCGTCTGATTGCCGACCTGCTGCTGATGCGCGGCAACATCGGCAAGCCGGGCGCTGGCATCTGTCCGCTGCGCGGCCACTCAAACGTGCAGGGAAACCGCACCGTCGGGATCAGTGAAAAACCCTCCGCGGCCTTCCTCGACAGCCTGCAGCGGGTGATGGGGATTACGCCGCCGCGGCATCATGGTCACGATGCGGTGAAGGCCCTGGAGGCCATGATCGCCGGCGACGCCAAAGCCCTGATTTGCCTCGGGGGCAACTTCGCTGTGGCGATGCCGGATCACGAACGCGCCTTCCCGGCGATGCGCGGCCTTGAGCTTAGCGTTCACGTCGGCACCAAGCTCAACCGCTCGCACCTGCTGACGGCGAAAGAGACCTTTATTCTGCCGTGTCTGGGCCGCACCGAGCTTGACCTGCAGGCCAGCGGCCGGCAGTCGATCACCGTCGAGGATTCGATGTCGATGGTGCATGCTTCCTCAGGCAAGCTTAAGCCCGCCTCGCCGACGCTGCGCTCGGAGCCGGCGATTGTCGCCGGTCTGGCGAAGGCCACTCTGCCGGCCAGCAAAGTGGACTGGCTGTATCTGGTGGAGGATTACGACCGCATTCGCGATCTGATCGAACAGACCATTCCGGGGTTCGAGGAGTATAACCAACGCATTCGCCATCCCGGGGGCTTTCGCATGCCGCTACCGCCGACCGAGCGCATCTGGCCAACGGCCACCGGTAAAGCCATGTTCTCGGTCTTCAAAGGGGTGCATGAGAACGTGGTGGTGGAGGGCGAGGACGTGATGCGCCTGGTGACGCTGCGCAGTCACGATCAGTACAACACCACCATCTACGCGATGGATGACCGCTACCGCGGCGTTTTTGGCCGCCGCGACGTGCTGTTTATGAATGAACAGGACATGGCTGCCCAGGGGCTGGAACATGGCGATCGGGTAGATATTCATACCGCGCTGCCAGACAGCGAGCTGACGCTGGAAGATATCACGGTGGTAGCCTACGGCATCGCGCCCGGTACCGTCGGGGCCTATTATCCGGAAGCCAACGTGCTGGTGCCGCTGAACTATCTGGATGAAGAGAGCGGCACCCCTTCATATAAGTCGGTTCCCGTTCGTCTGACGCTGCGCTCGAAAGAGATCCGTCCGCTGGCCGGCGTACGCTAAAAAGCAGGGCGCAGGGCGGCATCGCGCCGTCCTGCGCCCCACAGCACCTCGTGATATCCTCGCTTGAATTTATCGCTACTGAAACTAACATTCTGGTAACCTGTGCGCGGCCCCGGGGGTGAACGGCGGGGTTCAAACGGGAAAGAGAATGGATATTAAGCAACTCAAGTATTTGATCGCGCTCGATCAGACGCGCCATTTTGGCCAGGCGGCGGCGGCCTGCCATATTACTCAGCCGACCCTCTCCATGCGCATTCGTAATCTGGAAGAGGAGCTGAACCTGACGCTTATTCAGCGCGGCCAGCGCTTTGAGGGGTTTACCCCGGAAGGTGAGCGGATCCTGGCCTGGGCGCGGGCGGTGCTGGCTGCCCATGATGGTCTGGCGGCAGAGGCGGCGATCTGCCGCGGGCAGATGGTCGGTCAGCTGCGGGTCGGCATGGTGCCGCTGGCGAGCCTGAACCCGATGCAGCTGATTAAACCGCTGGCGGAGAAATACCCGGCGCTGCAGTTCAGCCTGCTGTCGATGACCTCGGAGCAGATTATCGATGGTGTCAGCCGTAACCAGTTGGATCTGGGCATTTGCTATCTGCAGCATCTGGACCAGCGCCTGTTTAAGGTCGCCCGGTTGCCGCAAACCCGGATGGGGCTCCTGCATGATAAACGCCATTTCGACTTCAGCGGTGGGACGCCGGGGTGGGAGGCGCTGGCGACGTTGCCCCTCGGTTTTCTGACCAAGGGAATGTACTACCGGGAATCCATTGAAATCAGCTTTAAGGCTAAAGGGCTAACGCCGAAGTATGTTTTTGAAAGCGATTCGACGTTTCAGATTATCCAGGCGGTGCAGGCGGGGATCTGCTGCGCGATTATGCCGCTCAACAACGGCCTCGAAGCGCTGAGCGATAATCTTGAAATTCTGCCGATCGCCGAAACCCAGGTCGATTCACAGCTGGCGCTCATTATGCGCCAGCAGGAGCCGGTATCAACCCTGGCGGAAAAATGCTTCGCCGAGGCGCAGGGGATTTTTGGCTGAGGCCAGTCCCTGCGACAACCTCAGATATTCTCCAGTCGAATGCCCCGCGTTCTGGGGCCGAAGATCCCTACCGACAGCATCACCATCAGCATACTGACGACGATAAAGCTAATCACCCCTGGCGTGCCGGCGTATTGCAGAATAATGCCGATCAGGATGCTGGTCACCGCGGTGGAGAGCCGGCTGAACGAGTAGCAGAAGCCGACGGCGCGGGCGCGAATATGGGTCGGGAAGACCTCGGCCTGGTAGGCGTGGTAGCTGATGGTCAGCCAGGCGTTGGACCAGGTGATCATAAACCCGCAGATCACCAGCAGAATCGGGCTGTTTTGCAGGGCGAACAGGGTCCCGAAGATGACAGTCATCAGCGCGGAGAGGACAATTTGCCATTTGTTCTCAAAGCGATGCACGAAGCGGGTACAGAACAGGCAGCCCAGCGGATAGGCGAGGGTGATAAAGAAGGCGTACAGCAGACTGTGAGTGATGCTGGCCCCCTGACCGGAGAGCAGCGCCGGCAGCCAGTTGCCAAAGCCGAAGAAGCCGATCGCCTGGAAGAAGTTCATCACCATCAGCATCAGGGTGCGCTGCCGATACTGCGGCGCCCAGATTTCGCGGAAGGTGCCGCGTTTGACGACGCTCTGTGCCGCATGCGCATGCTTCGGCGACGGCGTCACGCCACAGCGGGCTTCCATCTCACTCATCACCGCATGCGCGTCATCATGCCGCCCTTTGCTTTCCAGCCAGCGCGCTGACTCCGGCAGCTTTTTGCGGATAAACCAGATCGCCAGCGAGAACAGCGCGCCAAAGATGATCACCCAGCGCCAGCCGCTGAGGCCGAAGAGGGTGGTTGGCACCAGCATCCAGGACATCAGCGCCACCGCCGGAACCGACAGGAACTGGATGAAAAAAGCGAAAGCAAACGCTTTATTGCGCAGATGGGTTGGCATCCATTCGCTGAGATAGGTGTCAATGGTCACCAGCTCAATACCGAGGCCGATCCCCACCAGAAAGCGGAAAAAGATCACCCCTTCCGCGCTGCTCTGCGTCGCCATCAGCAGCGAAAAGAGGCCGTACCAGGCGAGCGCCACCATAAACGTCAGACGTCGCCCCAGCCTGTCCGCCAGCGGCGCCAACAGACTGGCGCCAATAAACAGCCCCATAAAGGTGGCGGAGGCAAAAGCCGCCTGATCGGCAATCCCGAATATCCCCGCCTGCCCGGTGTGGAAAATCCCGTCGGCCAGCAGCCCTGCGCTGATATACCCGGTCTGGAACAGGTCGTAGAGCTCGAAGAAGCCACCGAGGGAGAGCAGGGTGATAAACGACCATAAACCGAAGGAGGCGGGCAGCGCATCAATGCGTCCGGTTAAGCTGGCGTGCGGTTGTCCTGGCGAGGCATAAGGCGCGCCGCCGAGAACCTGGGTGGTAGACATGGTGTTGTATTCCTCAGGATGAATGGTTTGCCTGCTAATGTTAATTGATTGTTAATAGTTTTATATTTTTAATCCTACGCGTTAGCTGCAATCTTTAGCGCAAGATATCGCGGTACACCATGAAAAATGAGATTCATGCTAGTTTACGCCGCATGCCAGGCGAAGAATTGAAGTAAATCACCGCGGACGGTATTTCCCGTTGTGCGATTCGCCAACCCGCAGGAAAGCGGCTAGAATGGCCTCCTCGCAGGAGGTTATAAGAATGTTAAAAGAGGGATGTATGGCGTCGTATTCAGATCAGCCAGAGATGGCGACTGAGTTTCGCTTTACCCGTGTGATGGCCGAGCAGGCGGCGCGGGCGCGTCTGACGCTCGATGACGATCAGCTGTCGCTGATCGCTCGCCTGGATGCTCTGGGCCAGCAGCTGTTGTCCGCGGCGGGTACGCCGCAGGGGCTGTACGTCTGGGGGCGGACCGGGCGGGGGAAAAGTTTTATCCTCGACCACTTTTTTGCCAGCCTGCCGCTCGCCGCCCGGCGGCGGGTCCATTTTCATCACTTCTTCCGCGAGCTACATCAGAGGCTGAATGCCCCCGGCGCGCCCGACCTGCAGGCGGTGATGAGGCAGATGACTTCCGGCTGTCGCCTGCTGTGCTTCGACGAATTTCATCTTCACGACCCTGGCGACGCGATGCTGATCAAGGTCTTACTGGCGCATCTCTTTCAGCGCGGCATTGTGCTGTTGGCGACGTCAAACTATCCGCCGGAGATGCTGCTGCCCAATCCGCTGTATCACGATCGCTTTTTACCGTCGATCGCGCTGATCCGCGCCCACCTGGCGGTCGTCGCGCTGAACGGTGAGGAAGATTATCGCCAGCGTCATCTGAGCGTCGATAATGCCTTCTGCAGCGGGCGGATGTGGGTTAATCCGAATACACAACAGCGTCAGCTGTATGACCTGCCGTCGTTACCTGCCGAACCGGTTTCGCTGACGGTAGGTTATCGCACCCTGCTGGCTGCCACGGCGTCATCCACTCTGCTCCACTTCACCTTTGCCCAACTCTGTCAGGCCGCCACGGCGGTGATGGACTATCTGACGCTCAGCGAAAGCTATACGGTCTGGTTACTGGATGAGGTGCCGCCGCTGGCTACGGTGGGGCCGGCGGCCCAGCAGCGCTTTATCAACGTGATCGATGTGCTGTATGAAAAGCAGATCCGCCTGCTGCTGGTAACCTGCTGCGATCTGGAGACGCTGGTGGCCGGGGTGGAACTGGAGGATATTCAGCGTACGCGGAGTCGCCTGCAACAGTTGCCGCGGGCGGTATAAGCAAAACGCCCCGGCGGGTGCCGGGGCGGGGAGATTACAGGTCGAAGCGGTCGAGATTCATCACCTTAGTCCAGGCGGCGACGAAGTCATGCACCAGCTTCTGCTGCCCGTCGGCGCAGGCGTATACTTCCGCCAGCGCGCGCAGTACAGAGTTGGAGCCAAACACCAGATCCACGCGGGTGGCACTGTACTTCGCCTCGCCGGTTTTACGGTCGCTGCCGGTAAACAGCTCCGCGTGGTCATCGGCCGCTTTCCAGACGGTGGCCATATCCAGCAGGTTGACGAAGAAGTCATTGCTGAGCACGCCGACGCGGTCGGTGAACACCCCGTGTTTGCTGCCGTCGTAGTTCGCGCCCAGTACGCGCAAGCCACCGACCAGCACGGTCATTTCCGGGGCGGTTAGCGTGAGCTGCTGGGCTTTATCGATCAGCAGCGTTTCCGTCGAGACACCGCCTGCGATACGGCGATAGTTGCGGAAGCCATCCGCCAGCGGCTGCAGCAGGTCAAACGACTCGACGTCGGTCTGCTCAGGCAGGGCGTCGACGCGGCCTGGGGTAAACGGCACGTTAACGCTGACGCCGGCGGCAGCGGCCGCCTGCTCAACGCCGACCACGCCAGCCAGCACGATGATATCGGCTAACGACGCTTTGCCGGAGGCACGCTGGATCGCCTGCAGAGTCGGCAGCACCCGGCTGGCGATAGCATTGACCGGCCAGTCTTTCTGCGGAGCGAGGGCCAGGCGTGCGCCGTTAGCGCCGCCGCGCTTATCGCCGCCGCGGAAGGTGGAGGCGGAAGCCCAGGCGACCGAAACCAGCTCACTCACCGACAGGCCGGCGCCGGCGATGGCGGTTTTCAGACTGGCGATATCCTCAGCGCTCGGCTGGTGAGTCGCTGCCGGCAGCGGATCCTGCCAAATCAGATCTTCTTTCGGCACTTCCGGACCGAGGTAACGGGATTTTGGCCCCATATCACGGTGGGTCAGCTTGAACCACGCCCGGGCAAACGCCTCGTTAAAGGCCTGCGGATCGTTGAGGAAGCGGCGGGAGATCTTTTCAAACTCCGGGTCGAAGCGCAGGGTCAGGTCGGTGACCAGCATGGTCGGTTTGCGCTTTTTCCCCGGATTAAACGGATCCGGGATAATTTCCGGCGCATCTTTGGCTTCGAACTGGATAGCGCCAGCCGGGCTGCGGGTCTGCACCCATTCATATTTAAACAGATTCTCGAAGAAGTAGTTGCTCCACTGGGTGGGCGTCTGCGTCCAGACCACTTCCAGACCGGAGGTGATGGCATCCGCACCTGCGCCGCTGCCGTAGCTGGAGTGCCAGCCCAGACCCTGCGCTTCCAGTGGGGCGGCTTCCGGCTCGGCGCCGACGTGGCTGGTTTCGGCGGCGCCGTGGGTTTTGCCCAGCGTGTGGCCGCCAGCGATCAGGGCGACAATCTCTTCATCGTCCATCGCCATATTGCCGAAGGTGGCGCGAATGGCTGCCGCGGCGGACAGCGGCTCGCCGCTGGCGTTCGGTCCTTCCGGGTTGACGTAGATCAGCCCCATTTCGGTGGCGCCGATGGCCTGTTTCGCCAGGCTTTCCGGGTGACGGTGGGCCAGCCACTCTTTCTCATCGCCCCAGTCGACGTCCAGATCCGGTTCCCAGACATCTTCACGACCGGCGCCAAAGCCAAAGGTGCGGAAGCCGGCGTTTTCCAGAGCGACGTTACCCGCCAGCATGTAAAGGTCGGCCCAGGAGATTTTCTGGCCATATTTCTGTTTTACTGGCCACAGCAGACGACGGGCTTTATCGAGACTGACGTTGTCTGGCCAGGAGTTCAGCGGCGCAAAGCGCTGCTGCCCACGGCCTGCGCCGCCGCGACCGTCAACGGTGCGGTAGGTGCCGGCGCCGTGCCAGGCCATGCGAATAAACAAGCCAATATAGCTACCCCAGTCTGCCGGCCACCACTCTTGCGAGTCGGTCAGCAACGCTCTGAGGTCAGCTTTCAGCGCGGAGTAGTCGAGCTTTTTAAACTCTTCCCTGTAGTTAAAATCCTCACCCAACGGGTTGGAACGACTGGAGTGCTGGTTCAGCAGATCGACACGCAGCTGGTTAGGCCACCAGTCGCGGTTGCCGGTGCCGCTGCCGGCGCTCTGTTTTGGCGTCTCGGCGTGGAAAGGGCACTTTCCGGCGGATGCGTTGTTGGATGGGTCGTTTGACGTGCTCATATCAGGCTCCGTTTGCTTTTGTGAATGCCATTACGATATACACTGCTACCAATAAGCGATATTTGAATGAGTCTACAGATTTAATAGCTAATTCCGTTCAACGAAGGGTAAACATCCCCTTATATGACCAGGGAGACCTGGCGGTTAGTATAAACCTCACCATTAACCATAGACGTAACGAGACGGCAAAGGAAACGATCTGCGTCAATCAGGGAGCCGGAATGCTAATTGTTTGAGATATGACAATTTTCCTGCGAGAAAAGGATGAGGGCTGTCCGTTGCGCGAGCGCAACGAATGTTCGGTACGGGGGTTGTTGGCGGACACAGAATAAGCTAATACTTAGGCACCATGTGACTGGCGCTGAAGACAGAATACTGTCGGGGAGCATGGTCGACGTCGCCGCGCGCCTGGGCATTACCGATATCTGGAGATAAGTTATGCCTGAATTCGCTTCATTAATGGCCTTTGCCGCGGTGGCGCTGGGGTTGGTGTTAACCCCAGGCCCCAACATGATGTATCTCACTTCGCGTTCGATTTGCCAGGGAAAACGCGCTGGCTTTATCTCCCTTGCCGGCGTGGCCGTGGGATTTTTCTTCTAAATGTTGTGTGCCGCTTTCGGCATCACCGCGTTGGTTTTCGCGGTCCCATACGCCTACGATGCCTTGCGTTTATGCGGGGTCGCTTATTTGCTCTATCTGGCGTGGCAGGCGATCAAACCGGGAGGGCGGCCGATATTTGCGGTGCGCGACTTACCCGCGGACAGTGGGCGTAAGCTGTTTCTGATGGGATTCCTCACCAGCCTGGCGAACCCCAAAGTTGCCATCCTGTATCTGTCCCTGCTGCCGCAGTTTATCACCCCTGGACTCGGCAGCGTGCTCAGTCAGTCGTTAATATTAGGCTGTACCCAGGTGATCATCAGCGTGGCGGTGAACGGCATGATTATCTTGCTGGCCGGGCAGGTGGCGTTATTTCTTAGTCGGCGGCCGGGCTGGCAACAATTTCAACGCTGGCTGATGGCGACGGTACTGGCGGGAATGGCGGTTAAGATCGCTTTTGAGGCCAGAAAATAAGCGGGTTGATCGTGTAAACAGATGCCAGCCGTCCCCGTTGCTGGCTAACCTCGCACTCTGATGCCTTTCTCCTGCACAGAAAGGCTTCCCACGCTCTAACATGCTGAAACATTTCTGCCAGATCATTAGCAACCTTTCAGTAGGGCTGGCGCCGCGATAAGGCTATGCTTCCCGGCCGTTACGCTGTTGGCTTTTCTTGTGATTCAGGTGATGTACCGCTAATGCCCCTTTTGAGAGATGAAATTCGCGACCACTCCGCGGAAGAGATGCTGTTTATCCGCCGGGCCGCAATTGCTTTTCTGCTGGTGGTGGTCTGCTTTGGCGTGCTGATCGCCAACCTCTACCATCTGCAGGTGGAGCAGCATGATTTCTACCAGACCCGATCGAACCAGAACGACATTAAGATGCTGCCCATCGCCCCCAGCCGCGGGCTGATATTCGATCGCAATGGCATTCCGCTGGTGCAGAACATTACCCTGTATCGCCTGCAGGTGATCCCGAGCAAAATTCCCGATATGGCCGCGCTGCTGCAAAGCCTGACGCCGATCGTCGACCTGACGCCGGATGACATCGCCAGCTTCCGCGACGATATGCACCACAACAGCCGCTATAAAGCGGTGACGCTGAAGTCCGACCTCAGCGACGTGGAGGTGGCGCGCTTCGCGGTTAACGAATTCCGTTTCCCCGGCGTGACGGTGGAGAGCTATCAGCAGCGCGAATACCCGTACGGCGCCGAGCTGGCGCACGTGGTGGGCTATGTGTCGAAAATTAACGACAACGACCTGCAGCGGCTGGCGAAAGACGGCGAAGAGGAGAACTATGCTGCCGACCACAATATCGGCAAGCAGGGGATCGAGGGCTATTACGAAAAAGCACTCCACGGCACCACTGGCTATCAGGAAGTGGAGGTCGATAACCACGGCCGGGTGGTGCGTCTGCTGAAAGAGGTACCGCCGGTGGCCGGGAAAAACCTCTATCTGACCCTCGACCTGCACCTGCAGCAGTATATTGAGTCGGTGCTGAAGGGGCAGCGCGCGGCGGTGGTGGTGGTCGATCCCCGGGATGGCGGCGTGCTGGCGATGGTCTCCAGCCCCAGCTACGATCCTAATCCGTTCGTCAAAGGCATCGGCTATCAGGCCTATAAATCGCTGCTCGATAATCCGGACCGGCCGCTGATCAACCGCGTCACCCAGGGGCTGTATCCCCCGGCCTCGACGGTGAAGCCCTATATGGCGCTGTCGGCGCTCTCCGCAGGGGTCATCACCCCGAACACCACCTTCTTCGGCGCGCCGACGTGGACGCTGCCGGGCACGCAACGCCGCTACCGCGACTGGCTGAAGACCGGCCACGGGATGCTCAACGTGACCAAAGCCATCGAAGAGTCGGCTGACACCTTTTTCTATCAGGTCGCTTTCGAGATGGGCATTGATCGGATCCATGAGTGGCTGAGCAAGTTTGGTTACGGCCAGTCCACCGGCATCGACCTTAATGAGGAGTATGCCGGCGTACTGCCCAGCCGGGAGTGGAAACAGCGGGTGCATAAAAAGCCCTGGTATCAGGGGGACACCATCTCGGTCGGCATCGGCCAGGGGTATTGGATCGCCACGCCAATTCAGATGGTGAAGGCGCTCACCACCCTGCTGAACAATGGCAAGGTGCAGGATCCGCATCTGCTCTATTCGATGAAGCAGGGCAACCATGTGGAACGTTATCAGCAGCCGGCGAACCTGCCGCAGGTGGGCGATCCGAAATCGCCGTACTGGGGCATTGTGCGCAACGGCATGTATGGGATGGCGAATCTGCCCAACGGCACCGGCTACAAGCTGTTCCATACCGCGCCGTACCAGATCGCGGCGAAGTCCGGCACCTCGCAGGTGTTCAGCCTGAAGCAAAACCAGACCTATAACGCCAAAATGATCCCGGTGCGTCTGCGCGACCATATCTTCTATACCCTGTTTGCCCCTTATCAGCATCCGAAGGTGGCGATGGCGCTGATCCTGGAGAACGGCGGCGGGGATGGGGTGGTGGCCGGACCGACGGCGCGCGCCATTCTGGACCACATCTTTGTTCCGCAGCAGGCGTCATCCGCGGCGGCTGACGTGCCGCAGCGTGACAGCGCCGATGCCCAGTAAGCGGCTGGACTTATTCCGGACGCGCATCGTTCATAGATATTGGTTATTTGTCCCGCGGCTTTCCGGGCGGCATAGTGATGGCAGGAACATGACCCGGAGCGAGGAGGAAGGGTGACACGTAACCGATTATTGCTGGTTCAGACCGGCACGCCGCCGGCAGCCATCCGCGAGGAGCATGGCGATCTGCCGCACTGGTTCCGTACGCTGCTGGCGCCGTGGCAGGCGCAGCTGACCGCGGTGCGGGTCTTTGAAGATGAACCGCTGCCGGCGCCGGATCGCCAGACTGTGGCGGTTCTCACCGGTTCGTGGGCAATGGTGTCCGATCGGCTGGCGTGGAGCGAACGGACCGCCGACTGGATCCGTCAGGCGGTGGCTATCGGCATGCCGCTGTTCGGCGTCTGCTATGGTCATCAACTGATGGCCCATGCGCTGGGCGGTGAGGTGGCTTACCATCCTGCCGGGCGGGAAAGCGGCAGCAAAACGATTGCGCTTTCGCCGTGGGGTGTCGATGACCCGCTGCTGAGCGGCCTGCCAGCGACATTCCCCGCGCATTTGAGCCATTTGCAAACCGTGACCCGTTTGCCGGAGGGGGCTACCGTGCTGGCCGCATCCTCCCACGATCCCCACCAGATTGTGCGCTACGGGCCGCAGGCGGTCTCCACGCAGTTTCACCCGGAATTCACCGCGCCGATTGCCCGCTCGCTGATCCGCTACCGGGAGGCGGTGCTGCAGGCGGAAGGCATCGACCCACAACAGTTACACGACGAGGTCCAGGAGAGCCCGCAGGCCGCGGCGATCCTCACCCGCTTCGTCAGCGACTTTCTGACCCCGGATGCCCCCGGCCATTAACTCCCTGTCGTGAACAGCACTCGCCAGCGGCGACGCCGGCGGGTCATCTCACGCCACAGGGCGACCACCTCTTCAACGCGCAGCGCGTCAGCCGCCTGCGGCGTCACCCCCGGCAAGTTATACTCCTGGCGCAGCGCGTCCAGGGCGCGCACCTTCGGCTCTACCCGGGATCGGGCCTGAGCGGCCAGCCGCTGCTGTAACAACCTGAAGGTCGCCTCATCCATGGGGTCCAGCTGGCGCAGAAAGGTTTTACAGCAGCGGAGGAGTTCTCCGGGACGGCGTTCCGGGGACTGGAGCGCCATCAGCAGCCCATCGCGATCGGCAACGCGCTGATAGCGGCAGCTCACCACATAGCCTATCTGCTGCTCCACCCGCAGGCGCTGGAAAAACGGCGGCTCGCAGAACTGCGCCAGCACCCGCAGGGCCGCCAGCGAAGCGCCTTCCGGCAGCGGAAGAAAGACCAGTAGCGCCGTGTCGCCCCGGGGATAAGCCAGCCGCTCGACGCCGCCGCGGCAGGGGGCCGGAGCGGGCATCGGCGGATTAACCGGGACGGTAAGCCGGCTCAGCTGACGCGCTACCCACTGCGCATCTTTCGCGCTGCCGCCAATCAGGGCCGCCAGCCAACCTTCCTGGTGCGCTGACGTACCCAGCCGTTCGGGGAGCTGGGCCATGAGATGACGGATCGCAATACTCTCCGGCGGTGGGGGCAGCGGGGCGACCGGGAGCGCGAGATGCCGCGCGATGGCCTGCAGAATCGCCTCCGGCCGTTGGCCGGACGCAGGCAACTGCAGGATCAGCTGCCAGCTACCGTCGAACAGATGCCACTCGCCGTGTCCCCCGGCATGGCGCAGGGCGGCAAGCAATGGACGCAGCTGTTCCCTGCGCGCCAGCCCTTCGGCCGGCGTGGGCGAGCAGTAGAAGGGCGGTCGCAGCAGGAGCGTCGGCGGCTCTTCCGGTGACGGGAGGTGACGCAGTGGCGCGGCTTCCGCCGGGCTTTCGGCCACGAGCTCGCCAGCGGCCTGCGGATAAAAAGCGAATGCCAGCGCCGGGTCAGAGACCGGACGTGGCGACCAGCGACTGAGCGGCAGGCTAAAGCCCTGGGTGGCTACCGTTGCTCCGGGGGGCTGCGTCTGGCAGACCAGGCTGACCGTGGGGGCGGCCAGCAGGGCGGCGCAAAAATCGGCGAACCTGGTGGGCGGCGCCCCGGGGGCAAAGCCGAATGCCCGCTGGCGCAGCTGATCGAGAGGCGATAGCGCCTGAAAACGGCGCCGGGACAGCTGATAGTAGTGTTGCTGCTGCTCAGGCGTCGTCTGCTGTAGCGCCTGCAACCAGTGGGTTATCTGCCGGTCGACCTGTTCCGGCCGGTCGCTGGCGAAAATCAGCGCCAGCCAGCCGAAGTGCTGATCCTGATACAGCCAGTTCAGCGCCACGTCCTCGGCCATCCCGCGCTGGCGCAGGCCGGCCATCAGGCTACCGGGGGCTTCATCCAGCAAAAACTCGCGCAGTAACGTGACATTGTCACTTAAGGCGATCAGCGGGCAGCGCCACAGCGCGGGCTGGCTGGAGACGGCCAACTGCAGTTGAGGGGGCTCGCCCAGAGTGAGCGGCGGCGCCGGCGGCGGAGCCTCGCCCGGGGCAAGCCCGGCGGAGAAACGTGCCGCCAGTTCGCCAAGCACCTCCAGAGACTGCGGCCCCTGCAGCCAGAGTTGCATCCGGCGGGCGACGTAGTGGCTATGGTGAAAGTCGCGTAAGGCCGCCTGGAGCGCGAGGAAATCCTCCCCCAGCGACCCGGCGTCGCCGACCTGAAAGCGGCGAAACGCAGCGGGCGCGATGGCGGCGTGACGCACGGCGGCTTCCCGTCGCGACAACTCATGCTGTTGGATCAGGCCGTTTTCGGCGTCGATAACCGCGACTTCGCGTTGAATATCGTCCCTGAGCAGCAGCGGCGCCTGCAGCATCTCCTGCAGGCGCATGACTCCGTCAGCCAGGCCCTCGGCGGCGACCTCGAAAAAGAAAGCGCTGTGGCGGGCCAGGGTGGTGGCATTCACATCCCCTGCCTGGCGCTGCACCCAGCTCATCAGCCGTTCATCTTTGCGGTAGCGCTCACCGCCGTAAAACAGCAGGTGTTCCAGCAGGTGCGCCAGACCGGGGAAGCGCGACGGTTCGTGGTGGCTGCCGGCGGCAACCCGCACCAGGGCCGCCGCGCGATCGGCCTGCGGCTGATGAACCAGGGTGGCCTGCAGGCCGCCCGGCAGGGTGACGGTGCGGGTCGCCAGCGTCATTACAGTTCCCGGGTTTTGTAGATAAGCTGCGAGCGGGTACGGTTGCGGAACTGCAGCTGGCTGACTTTGATGTCGCTGCAGGCCGCTTCGCGCCGGGCCTCAAGGATTTTGTGATGATGTGGGGATTTGCTGCACACCGGGTCGGCGTTATCGGCGCTGCCGGTCAGCATAAAGGCCTGACAGCGGCAGCCGCCGAAGTCTTTCTCTTTTTCATCACAGGAGCGGCATGGCTCCGGCATCCAGTCATACCCGCGATAACGGTTGAAGCCGAACGAGTCATACCAGATCGATTCCAGACTCTGCTCCAGCACCGACGGGAACGCCACCGGCAGCTGGCGCGCGCTGTGGCACGGCAACGCAGTGCCTTCCGGAGTGACGCTGAGGAAAATCGATCCCCAGCCGCCCATACAGCCTTTCGGGCGTTCCTCGTAATAGTCCGGGGTGACGAATAGCAGGTTGGTGAGGTTACCGCTGGCGGCCATTTTCTGCCGGTAATCGGCGACCACCTGCTCGGCGCGGGCGATCTGTTCCCGGGTCGGCAGTAACCCCTCGCGATTAAGAAACGCCCAGCCGTAAAACTGGCAGGTGGCGAGCTCGACGTCATCGGCTTCCAGCTCAATGCACAGCTCGATAATTTTATCGAGCTGGTCGATGTTATGCCGGTGGAGGACGAAGTTCAGCACCATCGGGTAGTCGCGCGCTTTCACCGCTCTGGCCATCGCCAGCTTCTGCTGGAAGGCTTTTTTATTGCCGGCAAGAGCGGCGTTGAGCACCTCATCGCTGGCCTGGAAGCTAATCTGGATATGGTCCAGTCCGGCCTCGCTGAAGGCGTCGAGTTTGCTCTCGGTTAGCCCAATTCCCGAGGTGATCAGGTTGGTATAGAACCCGAGGTCGCGCGCGGCGCGGATCAGCTCCGGCAGATCTTTACGGGTCAGCGGCTCGCCGCCGGAAAAGCCCAGCTGTACGCTGCCCATCGCTCGCGCCTGGCGAAAGACCTCGATCCATTGTTCGGTGGTCAGCTCCTTTTCCTGCCGGGCGAAGTCCAGCGGATTGGAACAGTAGGGACACTGCAGCGGGCAGCGGTAGGTCAGCTCCGCCAGCAGCCACAGCGGCGGATTGACGGCGGGTTTATTCTGGCTCACGGCAGGTGATCCACTTCTGTTGACAGGCGATCTGCAGGAACTCGACGACGTCGTCATCGACGCCGCCGGCTTCCGGGAAACGTTCGTTAAGCATGGCGATAATCGCCGCGACGTCGCGCCGGCCATCGACCAGCTCGAGGATCGCCGCGGCGGTCTCATTGAGTTTAGCCATTCCCTCCGGATAGAGGATCACATGGCTCTCCTGGGCGGCTTCCCACTGCAGTCGGTAGCCGCGACGAAAGGCAACGATGGACGTTTTTTGCATGATTACACCAGTCGGGTCGTGTGCCAGGCCGCCTTGTCGGTGACCGTGTGATAGGGCGGGCGCTGCAGAGCGTAGGCCATGGTCATGGCATCGAGCATCGACCACAGGATGTCGAGCTTAAACTGCAGGATCTCCAGCATCCGGTTCTGTTTTTCAGCGCTGTCACAGTAGGTCTTCGCCAGCGCCAGACCATGCTCAACGTCGCGGTTAGCCTGGCTCAGACGACTGCGGAAGTAAAAATAGCCTTCCTCTTTGATCCACGGATAGTGCTGCGGCCAGCTGTCGAGGCGCGACTGATGGATCTGTGGGGCGAACAGCTCGGTCAGGGAGCTGCAGGCCGCCTCCTGCCAGCAGGCGCGACGAGCGAAATTAAGATAGGCATCCACCGCGAAGCGCACGCCGGGCAGCACGTGACGCTCGCTGAGCAGGTCGTCGCGGCTCAAACCGACCGCTTCCCCCAGCCGCAGCCAGGCTTCAATCCCGCCATCTTCGCCGTGGCTACCGTCGTGGTCGAGGATCCGCTGCACCCATTTGCGCCGGGTCTGCGCATCCGGGCAGTTAGCCATAATCGCCGCGTCTTTCAGCGGAATGGTGGTCTGGTAATAAAACCGGTTCGCCACCCAACCCTGAATTTGCTCGCGGGTCGCTTCGCCGTTATGCATGGCGATGTGGTAAGGGTGGTGAATATGGTAGAAGGCGCCTTTAGCCCGCAGAGCCTCTTCAAAGGCCTGCGGCGACAGCGTGTCGGTGATCAGCATGCGGTATCCTGAAGGGTGATTGCCATCCCGTCCCAGCTCACTTCAATCCCCTGTTGCGTTAGCGCCTGGCGCTGGGGAGACTGTTCGTTAAGGATCGGGTTGGTGTTATTAATATGAATGAGAATTTTGCGTTTTGCCGGCAGGGAGGCCAGCAAGGCCATCATCCCGTGCTCATCGCTGAGCGCCAGGTGTCCCATATCGCGACCGGTATTGCGCCCGACGCCGGCGGCCTGCAGCTCGTCATCCTGCCAGACGGTGCCATCGATCAGCAGACAGTCCGCTTTTTGCAGCCACGGCAGAAGGGCTTCATCCGGCTCACCCAGCCCCGGGGCATAGAACAGCGTCTGCCCGTTGCGGCGGTTTTCGATAAACAGCGCCACGTTATGGCCCGGCAGCGGCCGGTCGCGATACGGCGAATAGGGCGGCGCGTTGCTGGCGATAGGCACGGCGGTAAACTGCAAATCAGGGCAGGCGTCAACGGTAAAAGGCTGCTGCGGCGCGATGGGATGATGCACCAGGCCGCCGTTCCAGTGTCGCAGCATGGTAAACACCGGGAAGCCGGTGGAGAGATCCTCATGAACCTCCGGCGTGCACCACACCTGGTGCGGGCAGCCTTCGCGCAGGCTCAGCAACCCGGTGGTGTGGTCTATCTGGCTGTCGGTGAGAATAATGCCGCCGATAGACGTCCCGCGCAGTACGCCGGGTTTATTTAACTCGGGGGTATGGGCAATCTGCTGGCTGATATCCGGCGAGGCATTGCACAGCACCCACTCTTTGCCGTTATCGCTGACGATGATCGACGACTGGGTGCGGGCGCTGGCCTGAATGGTGCCGTTGCGCAGACCCTGACAGTTGGCGCAGTTGCAGTTCCATTGCGGGAAACCGCCGCCGGCGGCGGAGCCGAGGACTTTAATGAACATGAAGACGGACCGGGTAATGAATGAAGGTGCCCGCGCGAACGGCGGGCGGGGCGATTAACGGTTAGAAATGTACAGCGTCACTTCCAGACCGAGACGTAAATCGATAAAAGCAGGTTTCTTCCACATGTTGTGTTCCTCTTAAAAATGACGACAGGCCTCACGGATAATGCTGGATCTGTGACGGCCGCCGCATATTGCGCTTCACTGGGAGAGAGATCAACCCGGAATCTGTAAGGAATTAACTTTATGTTTACAATATAACCTATTGTTGCCAAACCTTTTTTAATACCCGCAGCCAGTTGTTCCACAGCAGCTTATCCAGCACCAATTGATCATAGCCATTGTCCCGCAAGGCATTGATAAGCCGCGGTAAGCCGGCCACATCGCCCAGCTCGTCGGGCAGGGTGATGCCGTCAAAATCCGAGCCGAGAGCCACATGATCCTCACCCATTATGTTAATAAGATAGTCGATATGCCGGACAATGGTGGTTAAGGGCGTGTCGCTGTCGCGCCGTCCGTCGGCGCGCAGGAAAGCATTGCCGAAATTGACGCCCACTACGCCGCCGCTGTCGCGGATCGCCCGCAGTTGCCGGTCGGTCAGATTGCGCGGCTGCGGGCACAGGGCGTGGGCATTAGAGTGGGTGGCCACCAGTGGGGCGGTGGAATGGTGGGCGGTATCCCAAAAGGCCTGTTCATTCATGTGCGAAACATCGATCTGCATCTTCAGGGCGTTGGCCTGAGCGATGAGCGCAATGCCCTCGCGAGTGAGACCCGGCCCGCTGTCCGGGCTGCCGGGAAAGGCGCCGGTGACCCCGCAGCCGAAGCGATTGGCGATGTTCCAGAACGGACCAATGCTGCGCACCCCGGCGCGATAAAAGGCCTGCAGATCTTCGCCTTGCGCGTCGAACCCGCCAGCACCTTCGATGTGCGCCACCATCGCCAGCGCGTTATCCTGGCGACAGCGTTCGATATCCGCCGCGCTCAGGCACAGCCGCGCGTGGCTGGCGTCATGGGCGCAAATCGCCTTGAGGATAGCCAACTGCTGCCAGAGGATCGCCAGCGGATCCCACTCCTCGCTGGCGTACTGCGGCGCCACGCGGGCGATATACTCCTGCGGCGGCACAAAGAGGGCGAACAGGCCGCCGGCCAGCCCGCCCTGGCGGATACGCGGATAGTCGAGATGGCTGTTTTCTATCCCGGCAAAGAAGGCGCTTACCGGATCCTCACGATGGTGAAGCCAGAGATTCAGCAGCAGGTCATTGTGACCATCAAAAATCGCCATAGCGGGTTCCTGCGTTCTTAAGTGGTGAAAAATGCCTGCCACGGTAACGGATTTATCTCCTGGGGCAAGCATAAATTCACATGCCCGCAACAATTGCCAACCTCGACTCTGTATCACACTGTATCTCGCGGCGCAGCGCTGACATTAAGAGATAAAAATGGCCCCGGTCGGGCACATGGCAGATACAAATTTCCGCTTTACTGGTCACGTACTCTCTTGATGATGATAAAAGGTGAGAAAGTGATGAACAGATTATCCCTGATCCGCTATACCAGCGCCGCGGCGCTGGGGTTATCCACCCTGTGGTCCGCTGCCGTTTGCGCCGCGGAAGACGCGGGGGCGTTCGACAAGATCCACCAGATCCGCGCCGGCGACCTGAATATAGGCTACGTGGATATCGGCCCGCGCGACGGCCAGCCGGTGATCCTGCTGCACGGCTGGCCCTACGATATTCAGAGCTATGCTCAGGTGGCGCCGGCTTTAGCGCAGAAGGGTTACCGGGTCATTGTGCCGTATCTGCGCGGCTACGGCACGACCCGTTTCCTCTCCGCCAGCACGCCGCGTAACGGTCAGCCGTCGGCGATGGCGGCCGATATTGTCCATCTGATGGACGCCCTGAACATCAGGCAGGCGGATCTGGCCGGCTTTGACTGGGGCGCGCGCACGGCGGATATCGTCGCCGCGCTGTGGCCGCAGCGTGTGAAATCCCTGGTCTCGGTGAGCGGGTATCTGATCAGCAGTCAGCAGATTGGCGAAAAACCGCTGCCGCCGCAGGCGGAGCTGTCGTGGTGGTATCAGTTCTATTTTGCCACCCCGCGCGGCGAAGCCGGTTACCGGCAGAACACCCACGACTTTGCGAAATTTATCTGGCATCAGGCGTCGCCGCAGTGGCAATTCAGCGACGCGACTTTTGCCAGAACCGCCCGGGCGCTGGATAACCCGGACCACGTGGCGATCACCATCAGCAACTACCGCTGGCGCCTGGGGCTGGAGAAGGGGGAAGCGAAGTATGCCGGCTATGAACAACGGCTGGCGGCGCTACCGCCGATAACCGTGCCCACCATCACCCTTGAAGGGGCGAATAACGGCGCGCCGCATCCGGCTCCCGCCAGCTACCGGGCTAAATTTACCGGAAAATATGAACACCGGGATCTGCAGGGGGCGGTGGGCCATAATCCGCCGCAGGAGGACCCGGCAGACTTTGTCCAGGCGGTGGTGGACGCCGATCGTTTGTAACCCGCACCTTGCCGGCGGCGCGACGTTGCGCTTCCGGCAACACGGCTTATGCTTGTGAAGAGTTTATTTTGCCGCAGGAGCACCCTTTGGAGCGTATTGACCACATCCTGGTCGTCGATGACGACCGCGATATTCGGGAACTGATTGTCGACTATCTGGAAAAATCGGGATATCGCGCCAGCGGCGCGGCGAACGGCAAAGCCATGTGGTCGGTGCTCAAAAATCATCAAATTGACCTGATTGTGCTGGATATCATGATGCCGGGCGAGGACGGCTTAACGCTCTGCCGCCAGCTGCGCGCCAACCCGCAGCAGGATATTCCGGTGCTGATGCTCACCGCCCGCACCGACGACAGCGACCGGATCCTCGGCCTGGAAATGGGGGCTGATGATTATCTGATTAAACCCTTTGTGGCCCGCGAACTGCTGGCGCGCATCAAAGCCATTTTACGCCGCATCCGGGCGCTGCCGCCCAATCTGCAGATCACCGAGGCGGGCAGGCTGATCGCCTTTGGCGACTGGCTGCTCGACACTGCCGCCCGCCACCTGCTGGACGACAGCGGCGCCATCGTCGCCCTCAGCGGGGCGGAGTATCGGCTGCTGCGGGTGTTTCTCGACCACCCCCAGCGGGTATTGAACCGCGACCAACTGCTGAATCTGACCCAGGGACGCGACGCGGAACTGTTTGAGCGGTCAATTGACCTGCTGGTGAGCCGACTGCGCCAGCGGCTACGGGAGGATGCCCGCGAGCCGGCCTACATTAAAACGGTGCGCAGCGAAGGCTATGTGCTGTCGGTGCCGGTCTCCATCCGCGAGAGGCATGAATGAGGTTTTGGCCCGCCTCGCTGCAGTCGAGGCTGATGGCGCTGCTGTTTCTGGCGCTGCTGCTGGCGAATACTTTAACCCTGTCGCTGCTGTTTTATGAGCGCATGAGCAGCGCTCGCAGCGTGATGCTGGGCAATCTGGCTTCCGATGTCGCCACCAGCGTGGCTATCCTTGACCGCCTGCCGGCCGCTGAGCGCCCACAGTGGCTGCCGAAGCTGGCGCGCGGCAATTATCGCTATCTGCTGGGCTCCGGCGAGCGCGGCGACTACCCGGACAGCTGGCGCGCCCGGGACGCAGCCCGCTCCCTGCAGGAGGCGCTGAGCGCGCAGTACCCGGTAAGTATTGTGACGATCCCCGGCCCGCGGCAGCATATTCAGGCCCATATTACCCTCCACGACGGCGCCCCGCTGACTCTCGATCTGTGGCCGAAGCTACCGGCCATCGCCCGCTGGCTGCCGGTGGTGCTGATCGCTCAGTTTGTTCTCCTGCTGGCCTGCGCCTGGTATGCCGTTCGCCAGGTGTTGCTGCCCATCACCCGTTTTACCCGCGCAGTGGACGCCCTTGAACCGGCCAGCGACACGGCGGGAACCATGGCCGAGCAGGGGCCGGAAGAGGTCCGCCGTGCCGCTCGCGCGTTTAACGCGATGCAGGCGCGCATCCACGACCATCTGCAGGAGCGGGCGCGGATCCTCGCCGCTATCTCCCACGATCTGCAAACCCCGATCACCCGAATGAAGCTGCGGGTGGAGATGGCCGACCAGCCGGAACTACGCGATAAGCTGCTGCAGGATCTCGACAATATGACCCGCCTGGTGCGGGAGGGCATCGCCTTCGCCCGCACCTCGCAGCCACTGGCGGAGGCGCGCCAGCGGCTGAACCTTGACGCCTTTCTCGACACCATCGTCTGCGATTATGCCGATGTCGGCCGGCCGGTGCGTTTTTGCCCGGAGGAGACCGCCGGGGTGGTGTGGATCCCACCGCAGGCCCTGCGCCGGGTGATGACTAACCTTATCGATAATGGGTTGAAATTCGGCACCACGGTCACGGTAACTCTGACCCGCGACGCCGCCGGGGATGTCACCCTCCATGTACTGGATGAGGGGCCGGGGATCCCGGAGGCCGCGCTACAGGCGGTGCTGCAGCCGTTTTATCGCCTGGAGGACTCGCGCAATCGCGATACCGGCGGCACCGGTCTGGGGCTGGCGATCGCCGCGCAGCTGGTCAGCCAGATGAACGGCGCACTGCGCCTGGCCAACCGCCCACAGGGCGGCCTGGACGCCAGCGTTCGCCTTGCCGCGGCGGGATTGTATCCTGCTGTATCTCCGGCGCAGACGGATAACTAAGCCGACAATTCTCCCCCTTTCCCGACACATTCGCCTTACATGGCCTTGCGGTAATGTCGTGGCTGCCACTCTCGGCAGCGACGACATAATGAGGAGAAGGCGATGTCGATATTCATTGCATTTTTGGGCGGAATGTTAACTCTGCTGAGCCCCTGTACGCTGCCGGTGATCCCGCTGCTGTTCGCCAGCGTCCGGGGCCGCCGGGGGCAGCTGGCAATTATGCTGGCTGGAATGGCGCTGATGTTCGGCGCGGTTTCGTGGCTGGTGACGGTCGCCAGCGGCTGGGTGGTGAATCTGACCCTCGCAGGCCGCGGCCTGGCGCTGGCGTTCTTCGCCCTGGTCGGGCTGAGCCTGCTTTCGCAGCGCGTCGCGCAGCGGCTGACCTCACCCCTGGTGGCGCTGGGAAATCAGCTTAACAACGCCAGCTCACGCCAGCGCGGCTGGATCGGTTCGCTGCTGGCCGGGCTGGCGGTGGGCCTGCTGTGGGCCCCGTGCGCCGGGCCGGTACTGGGGGCGATACTCAGCCTGGGCTTTGTGCATCCGGGCCAGGCGACCACCGGCGGGTTGCTGCTGGCCTACGGCAGCGGCGGGGCGCTGATGTTATTCCTGCTGGGGTGGTGTGGTGCAGCATTGATTGCCCGTCTGCGTCGTGGGCTGGCGTTCGGCGAACGGCTGCGCCGGCTGGCGGGGGTGGCGATGCTGGCCTCGGTGGCACTGATCGCCAGCGGCGGCGATCGCTATCTGCAAAGTGCGGGAGGCTGGAGTCAGGCGCTGGAGCAGCGGCTGGCCGCCCGTCTGCCGCAGCCGGAGCAAAAGACCATCCTCCAGCCGATCGCCGCGCCGCAGCCCAGCAGCGCGATGCCCTCCCTGGCGGGAGGCAGCGCGTGGCTCAACAGCCCGGCGTTAACTCCGGAGCGTCTGAAGGGCAAAGTGGTGCTGGTGGATTTCTGGACCCGGGAGTGCATCAACTGTCAGCATACCCTGCCTTACGTGCGCGACTGGGCGAACAAATACCGCGCGGCCGGGCTGGTGGTGATTGGCGTCCATACCCCGGAATATCCCTGGGAGCGTTCGCTGCCGCTGCTGCGCCAGGCGGTGAAGGACTGGCGGATAACCTACCCGGTGGTGGCGGATAATGAGTACGCCATCTGGAACGCCTTCGGCAATCAGTACTGGCCGGCGCATTACATTTTCGACGCTCGCGGACAGTTGCGTTATACCGCCTTCGGCGAAGGGGATTATGCCCGCCAGGAGCAGGTGATCCAGCAACTGCTGCAGGAGAGCAAAGCCTGACCCGCGGCGTAGGCGTCTGGCGGACGGTTCCCTTTATCCCTTGTGCCTGTTGCCGGGCGGCGCTGCGCTTGCCCGGCCTACAGGAGCGCGCAGGGAGATGTAGGCCCGGTAAGGCGTAGCCGCCACCGGTCATTGAAGCGGGGAGAGGCGCAGAATGGCCATTGCCGGTGACTGCCGGACGGTTCCCTCTCCCTTCAGGGAGAGGGTTAGGGTGAGGGTGAATGGAAGTAGCGTGACACCGTCACATCTCGACCCACCCCTGCAGGGCCTCGGTCATCAGGTCTCCTAGCAGCGCCACGGCGGCGGAATGCTGTCCCTCGCGCGGGGTTTGTTGCAGGTTAACGGCCAGGCTACCTGGCGATGGCAGCAGCCCGGCGACGGTGCGCAGGTTGCCGGGCATGCCGATACGGGTGCGTATCGTCAGCCCCAGGCCAGCCTGTACCGCCGCCCAGATGCCGTTCAGACTGTGGCTGACGAATACCACCTGCCAGGGGATCCCCGCGGCATCGAGACAGGCGATAGCGCAGGAGCGCATCAGGCACGGGCTATCGAACATCACCAGCGGCAGCGGCTCGCCGGAGGCCAGCAGTGCACCAATATCCAGGTCAGGATGCGCAATCCACGCCAGCGGGCAGCGGCCCATCCCGGGACCCTGATCTTCGGTTTGCCACAGCAGCGCCAGATCCAGCACCTCTTCCGCCAGCGCCTGGCGCAGCGGACCATTGCGATCCACCCTGGCGACTATCCGCACCTGCGGATGATACCGTTTAAATTGCCCCAGGATCCCCGGCATCAGCGATTCGCCAAAATCTTCCTGCATACCAAGGTGGATCTCGCCGGTGAGTCGCTCGCCCTGCAGCGCGCGCAGGGTTTCATCATTGAGCGCCAGCAGTCGTCTGGCGTAGCTCATCAGCTTTTCGCCTTCCGCGGTGAGCACCAGATGCCGCCCCTGTTTGGCCACCAGCGCCGTACCGCACTGGCTCTCCAGCTTTTTAAGCTGGGCGCTGACGGCCGAAGTGGAACGCGACAGGCGCAGCGCTGCCTGGGCGAAACTGCCGCACTCCATGCCGGTCACAAAGCTACGCAGGGCGTCGAGATCCAGTCCCGGTAAGCGTTTCTCCATCATCATCCTCATTTTCAGGATGTTTATCCTGAACGTCGTTATTCTCGGGATAATACTGTGGCATCGCGAAAGGCAGGCGTCAACGGGCCCAGCGACAAGCCAGGGAGCAGAGAACGTCAGTGGCGCGGAAAGAAATAAAAAAGCCGATAAGGAGATTATCGGCTTATTGCAGGTAAGGCTGACAGCGGGGCGGCAGGCGCCGCCCGCTAGGGCAGGTTATTGCGCCAGCAGCTCCTGAGCGGTGCGTTCCACCAGGTTAAGCAGAACCTTCACGTCATCCAGCGTCACCACCGGGTTCAGCAGGGTCAGCTTCAGGCAGGTGACACCGTTATGCTCGGTCACGCCAACGTTAGCGCGGCCGGAAGCCAGCAGGGCATCGCCGACGCGCTGGTTGAGCAGCGCGATAGCCGCCGCGTCGCTCTGCGCCATCTGCGCCGGACGGGAACGGAACAGCACGCTCGCCAGCTGCGGCTGCATCACCAGCTCCAGCGTCGGCTGCGACTTCACGTACTCCGCCACGTTTTTCGCCATCGTGACGCCGTGATCGATGATCGCCGCATACTGTTTCTGGCCCAGCGCTTCCAGACCCATCCACAGCTTCAGCGCATCGAAGCGACGGGTGGTCTGCAGCGACTTAGACACCAGGTTCGGTACGCCGTGTTCTTCATCGAACTCGGAGTTCAGATAGGCCGCCTGATAACGCATCAGCTCGTAATGGCGCGCGTCCTTCAGCAGGAAGGCGCCGCAGCTGATGGTCTGGAAGAACTGCTTGTGGAAGTCCAGGGTAACGGAATCCACCAGCTCCAGACCGTCAAGGTAGTCACGATACTGCTCAGACAGCAGCAGCGCGCCGCCCCAGGCTGCGTCAACGTGCAGCCAGATCTGATGTTCCGCGGCGATACCGGCGATGTCGCGCAGCGGGTCGATAGCCCCCGCGTCGGTGGTGCCGGCGGTGGCGACGATCGCCATGATCTGCTCGCCGTTAGCCTGCGCTTGCGCAATCTTCGCTTTCAGATCGGACACGTCCATCCGCGCGAATTCGTCGGTTTTCACCAGCGTGACCGAGCGGTAGCCGAGGCCCATCAGCGCCATGTTCTTCTGCACCGAGAAGTGGGCGTTTTCCGAGCACAATACTTTGTACTTGCGGATATCCCCCGGCAGCCCATCCTGCTGGATGGAGTGCCCCTGACGGGCGAAGAAGGCGTCGCGCGCCAGCATCAGGCCCATCAGGTTGCTCTGGGTGCCGCCGCTGGTGAAGACGCCGGCGTCGCCAGCCGGATAACCGACCCGGGCGCGCAGCCATTCGATCAGCTTCATCTCAATGATGGTTGCTGACGGGCTCTGGTCCCAGGAGTCCATGCTCTGGTTGGTGGCGTTGATCAACACTTCCGCCGCCTGGCTAATTACCAGGCTCGGGCAGTGCAGGTGCGCCACGCACTGCGGGTGATGCACCGACAGGCTGTCTTTCAGGAAGTACTCGATCGCACGATCAATCGCCGCCTGGTTACCCAAACCCTGTTCGTTAAATTCAAGGGAGATACGCTCACGCAGCTCGTCAACGCTTTTCCCCTGATACATCTCAGGTTGCTTCAGCCACTGCACAACGGCCTGGCTGGTCTGCTCGATAACCTGCTGATAGGCTTCAACGCTCTGCGCTGAACCAGCAAGAATCGGATTCAATGTGGACATGGTGGTCACTGACTCCACTCAGACCGGCTTTACGCCGGCGGCCAGCATGGCCTGTTCGAATTTGTCGAGGAACACATCCAGTTCCGCGTTGCTGATCAGCAGGGACGGCAGCAGACGCAGCACGCAGCCGTGACGACCACCGCGCTCCAGAATCAGGCCCGCTTCGAAGCATTTCTTCTGCAGCAGGGCAGAGAGTTCGCCGTCAGCCGGGTAGCAGCCCATGTGATCCTGCGCTTCGTTCGGCTTGACGATTTCGATACCGATCATCAGACCAAGACCGCGTACGTGGCCAATGACCGGGTAGCGCTTCTGCAGCTCGGCCAGTTTGCCTTTCAGCCACTCGCCCTGGGCAGCGACTTTGTCGGCAATCTTGTTGTCGCGCAGGTGACGCAGGGTGGTCAGACCGGTAGCCATCGCCAGCTGGTTGCCGCGGAAGGTGCCGGTGTGGTGACCCGGTTCCCAGGCGTCGAACTGTTTTTTGATGCCCAGCACCGCGAGCGGCAGACCGCCACCGACCGCTTTCGACATCACGATGATGTCCGGCTGGATACCCGCGTGCTCGAAGGCGAAGAATTTACCGGTACGGGCAAAGCCAGCCTGCACTTCATCGACGATCAGCAGAATGCCATGCTCTTCGGTCACTTTGCGGATGCGCTGCAGCCACTCAACTGGCGCCGGGTTCACGCCGCCTTCACCCTGCACAGCTTCGAGGATCACCGCCGCCGGTTTACGGACGCCGCTCTCCACGTCGTTGATCAGGTTTTCGAAGTAGTAGGTCAGGGCTTTCACGCCGGCTTCGCCGCCGATGCCCAGCGGGCAACGATACAGGTGCGGGTAAGGCATGAACTGGACTTCCGGCATCATGCCGTTAACCGCCGCTTTCGGCGACAGGTTGCCAGTGACGGACAGCGCGCCATGGGTCATCCCGTGATAGCCGCCGGAGAAGCTGATCACCGCCGTACGGCCAGTGTATTTTTTCGCCAGTTTCAGCGCGGCTTCCACGGCGTCAGCGCCGGAAGGACCGGTGAACTGCAGGCAATACTCTTTCCCTTCGCCCGGCAGGCAAGAGAGCAGGTATTCGGAGAAACGATCTTTTAACGGGGTAGTCAGATCGAGGGTATGTAACGGCAAGCCGCTGGTAATGACACTTTGGATGCTCTGCAATACATCAGGGTGGTTGTGGCCCAGAGCGAGAGTACCGGCGCCCGCGAGGCAGTCCAGGTACTGTTTGTTATCCGCATCCGTCAGCCACACGCCTTCAGCTTTAGTGATAGCCAGCGGTAACTTACGCGGGTAACTCCTGACATTCGATTCGAATTCGGCCTGACGGGCCAAAAAGGTTTCGTTGTTTGCGTCTAATAAATCGGCACGTAAAGTATCAATACGGACTTTATCCGTCATCATATCACTCCCACAACCAGCATTGCGGTTGAACGCTGGTTGAATAATTGGTCTAAGGAATTGAATTGGCATTCATAAAGCGCGCACAATATATGGCTTTTTAAATCCGCATTCAACGTTTTATTGATTGCGTTATTTTTACGTTATTCTTACCGGGGCAATAATTAACGTAACCTGCTGAATTATAATAGATCAACTGCGTGTCACGATAACCCTTTAAAGTGTAATTATTAGTGAGAAAGTCTCTATATTTTTATTGCCGCTGCGTTAAAACGCTGACGGAATGCCTTCCGTCAGCGATAGCAAGTCTCAATGCAGTTCCACCGCATAATTTGTTAAAGGTGTGACTTTTTTCACCAACTTATTGTTATATAAAAACTGTTCATAAGCTTCGTAGCGCGGTTTATCCAGCGCCGCCGGATCGGTGGCGAACAGCGGCACGGTTTGCAGCCACGCCTGGTGGTTGAGTTCGGTTTTCAGCTCCGGGTGGGCGGCGGCAAACGCCTCCCAGCTCTCCTGGGGATGGGCGCGGAGATAGCTCACCCCGGCCTGCAGGGCGGTGAGGAATTTACGGATCTTGGCCTCATGAATCACGTCGCGATGGGTGACAATCACCAGCTCGTCATAGGCCGGTACGCCGTAATCTTCGACGTTCATCACTACCGGCGTTTTGCCCTGCAGCTTCAGCTCCTGTGCTTCTATATTACGGTAGCCGCCGATGACCGCGTCCACCTGGCCCGCCAGCAGGGCGCTGGTCAGCTGGAAATTGACGTTAACCAGTTTGATACTGGCCGGATCGATACCCGCGTGTTGCGCCATGGTCGACAGGGTGGCCTGCTCAATGCCGCTGACCGAATAGCCCACCTTCTTACCTTGCAGATCTGCCGGAGTTTTGATCTGCTTATTGAGAGCGATCACCGTGTTCAGCGGCGAGTTAATCAGGGTCCCGACGCGCACCAGCGGTAACCCTTCGTCAGCGAAGAAGTGCACCTGCGGCTGGTAGGTGATGGCCAGATCCGCCTGACGGGCGGCCACCATGCGGGGAGGCAGCGCGGGATCGGAGGGAGGGACAATCTTGACGTCCAGCCCCTGAGCCTTAAAGGCGCCGATCTGCTCGGCCACCATAATCGGCGCATGGTCGGGGTTAATGTACCAGTCCAGCACCAGCGTCAGCGGTTCATTGGCCAGCGAGTGGCCGCTGACCAGGGCCGTCAGGGTTGCCCCGGCGAAAAGCGACTTTTTCATCTGTTTTCCTTTATTATTTCATCTTTATTCCGGTGACCAGTCGATCAGCCGGTGTAGCAGGGTATCTACCGCCAGCCACAGCAGGAGGGTCAGTAGCACTAAAATAAACAGCGCGGCGAAGCAGATATCGGTTTGCAGCCGCGCATTGGCATTGAGCATGACGTAGCCCAGCCCCTCAGCGGAGCCGACCCATTCGCCGATAATCGCGCCGATGGGCGCCACCGCCGCCGCCATCCGCAGGCCCGAGCCCAGCGCAGGCAGGGCAGCCATCAGGCGGACATGCCGCAGCTGAGCGCCAAAGGAGGCGTTCATGCTGCGCGCCAGATCGAGATATTCCTGGTTGACCCGTCGCAAGCCATCAAAGAAGGCGGAAGTGACCGGAAAGAAAATCACCAGCACGGCCATTGCCACTTTGGCGCTCATGCCAAAGCCCAGCCACAGCACCAGCAGCGGGGCGAGGGCAAAGACCGGGATCGCCTGACTGGTGAGGACCAGCGGCATCAGCCAGCGCTGCAGACGCGGAGAGAGGATCATACCCAGCGCCAGGGTGACGCCGAGCGTCACGCCCAGCGCCAGGCCGCTCAGGATCTCACTGAGCGTGATAAGCGTGTGCCAGCCGAGATAGGCGCGATTAACCCACAGCGCCTCGGCGACCGCCATCGGGGAGGGTAAAAGAAAGTGAGGAATGCCGCTGCGGCTGGCCAGACCCCAGAGGATCATCAACCCGCAGAACACCATGCTGCCCCGCCAGAGACGTCCGGTCATGGATGAGCCCTCATCAGTTGCTGCAGCAGGGCGGCCTGGCTGTTCAAGAGATCGGGCGCGTCCGGCGCGCGCGGAGGTGTGCCGGCGAGGTGATGGCTGTCATCGATGTCGCCGTCTGCCGCCGAGAGGACCAGCAGGCGGTGGCTCAGCCGGCAGGCCTCCTGCGGATCGTGGGTGATCAGCACCACCGTGCGACCAGCCAGCAGGGTGGCGGCCAGAGTTTGAATGCGCGTGCGGGTGAGGGTATCCAGCGCCGAGAAAGGCTCATCCATCAGCACGATGGGGCGGTCCTCATACAGGGTGCGGGCCAGCGCGGCGCGCTGACGCATGCCGCCGGAGAGGGTTGCCGGCCGGGCGTCGGCCCAGGACGAGAGCTCCACCTGCTCAAGCAGGGCGGCGACCCGGGCACGATCGACTTTTTCACCGCGCAGCCGCGCGCCGAGGGCGACGTTGTCCCGGACGCTCAGCCAGGGGTAGAGCAGATCTTTCTGCCCCATCCACGCCAGACGGCCCTGAATCGGTTGCCCATCGCTGGCGACCACTTCTCCCCGGGTGGCGGGCGCCAGACCGGCCATCACCCGCAGCAGGCTGGTTTTGCCTGCCCCGCTGGCGCCGAGGAGCGACACCCACTGCCCGCCGGGGACCGTAAACGACAGGTTGTCGAACAGCCGGCGGTCGCCGAAATGCAGGCTCAGGCCACGGACCTCGATACCCGGCGCCGTCACGCCCGGGTCTCCGCCGTCGCGTTGAGGCCCATCTGCCAGAACTGCGCCTCAAGGCGGGTGGCAGTGGTGAAAATCTCGCTCAGCTCAGTGATCCGGGCCTCGCTCCCGCGCTGCTGCCACACCGTTTCCAGCAGCGCCAGCGCGGCGTTGACGCCGTGCAGATAGCCTTCATCGCCATAGTTGCGGATCCACGAGGCGTAGGGGTTATCGTCCAGTCGGGTGGCGGGATGCTGCAGCAGGCCGAGACCGATTTCCGCATAACCGGCCACGCAGGGCATCAGCGCGACCAGCAGATCCAGCGCGTCACCCGAGTGGCCAATATCCAGCACGTAGCGGGTATAGTTAATGGTTTCCGGCGCTTCAGGCTGGGTAGCCATCTCCTGCTCGCTAATGCCCCACTGAGCGCAGTAACCGACGTGCAGCGGCAGTTCGTTGAGGATGGCGTTCATTGAGGCAGCCGCGGCCCGCATCTCCGGCAGCGTGCGCAGTTTACTCACCAGCAGCGCATAGCTGCGGGCAAAGTGGATCAGAAACAGATAATCCTGGGTCAGGTAGCGACGAAATGCGCTTTCCGCCAGGGTGCCCTCGGCAAGCTGCTGGACGAAAGGATGCGCCACATAGTGCTGCCAGTCAGCGGCGGCCAGCTGGCGTAAACGGCCATAAAGACCATGGCTAAACGCGGGAATTATCACAGGACCTCCAGATATTCAGGGGAGATCCGGGCGTGCAGGGGTGTGAACAGGCAATGGCGGTAATGCAGGCAAAATTGCCGACCCGTCCCTTCGCTGGCATGACCCAGATCAGGTTCAAAGGGTTCGGCTTGCGCCATCTCAGCCCTCACGGGACACCCCTCGGTAGCGCTATGTTATACGATATTCACCTTTTGAATACAATCACCGCGCTGCCCTGTATCGCGATGGCATTTTTCTGTGATAGCCAGCACTTTTTCGTTTAAAAATACCCGAAAAACAGGCGACTGCGCGTTGGTGAGCATTATTCTCATACGTTATATTTTCATTACCCCGTCGCGTTAATACTGTTCGTGAGGCGTGTCGTGCGTCCCCAAAGCCCCGGAGTAAGCATGAAATTCCTGTTGTCCGCACTGGCGGTCGCGGGCCATTAATCAGTCATTCATCCACCATGATAACCCTTTGATGTCCCTATTTCGCGCTACCGCTATCAGGGCGACGACGTGGTCACGGCGCAAACCTCCCTGGGCCTTCACCCCGCGCTGGATCCTGCAGGGATTCGTTGGCGCGGGGTGCGCGGCGCGCACGCCAGCGGAACAGTCAGAGGTGGCATGGGGGGCCGGTTTTCGTTACCTGATTGCACGGCAGTACGGTTTGCGTACCGGGATTGACGTGGCGTTCAGTGAGCATGAGCAGGCGGTCTATTGCAATGTCGGTTCGGGTTTATAACTACACATGAGAATAACAATGAGAGCATCCGGAACGGTGTTAACGCTGCTGTTGGCGGCCTGTGGCGCGTCGGCCGCGGAGCAGAGCGAGAGCGACAGCTATTTTCCGATATGGGGAGATGAGGCACGCGCCCGGGGGTATTCGATCCCGTTACCCTACGGCGTCAACCTGAGCTATATGAATATCCGTCAGGATATCATGGTCGACAGTATTACCTTTTCCGGGCTTAAGCTGGGCAACCATCCCATTCCCAGCGATATGTTCGCCATCGATGCCGGGCACACCCGCGAGAAGAGCAAAACCGAAAACCTGCGCCTCGATATGTGGGTCTTTCCGTTTCTCAACGTTTACGGGCTGGTGGGGCATACCCGCGGGTCGTCTGTCTCCCAGGTCTCCGTGGATTCGGATCCTTCGCAGTTTCGCGGTCTGGATCGGGTGATCGCCGGCGCGGTTCACCAGCTTTATCAGAGCGGAAAACTGCAGAATATTGATTTTACGCTTGATTTCAAAGGAACCACCTGGGGAACCGGCTTTACGCTCGCCGGGGGATACGGCAACTGGTTCGGGTTAGTAGACACTAACTACACCCGTACCGATTTCGATATTCTCGACGGCAGCATCTCGGCGGTCACCGTCTCGCCGCGCGTCGGCTACCGCTTCAGTTTTCAGGGGATCGACGGGCCGTCCCACCTCAGCCTGTGGGTCGGGAGCATGTATCAGGACGTGCAGCAGGAGTTTAAAGGCGATCTGGCCGACCTGCATATGCCGCCAGAGCTTCAGCCCCTGATTGCCGCAGTCAATAAAGACGGCGAGGGGAAATTCGACGTCAAGCAGAAGCTAACCTCACCCTGGAATATGCTGATTGGCGCCCAGTATGAAGTCACCAAAAACTTTAACGTGCTGACTGAATTTGGTTTTAACGAGCGCAATAGCTTCTTTGTCTCCGGTGAATACCGTTTTTAACTAAAACTGCTGGCGCCATCTGCCGGTAAGATGCGCGCTCTTTTGTTGTTGTGGAGAGGCTGTTGATGCGTAAAGCCTTATGGCTGCTGTTTGCACTGTCGCTGCCGGCGCTGGCGCAGGATCCGGTGCTGCCCGCTGTGACGGCGATCCATCCGGTGCCCACCCTGGGTGAGCTGCCGCCGCCGGAGTCGCTGCGACCGTGCTGCGCTTTTGGTTACGACCTGCACGTGCGCGCGGTGGGCATCCCGATCCCGGTATACCAGATTGGCAATGTGCTGACCCTGGATACGCTGGGCAAGCACCATTACAACGATAGCGCGTTCGGGGCGGTGAAAAACCTGCTGGGGCTCAGCGAGGAGCAGAACGGGCTCATCTATACCCGTCGCGGCGGGTTTATTGATATCGCCCATGTGCGCGATACGGCGGACTACACCTTCTATCTGTTCAATCGTATTGCGCCGACGCTGGGCCAGGCGGGGCGGATCTTCTACAGTGAAGAGCTGGGCGTACGCCGCGTTCAGCTGAATGCCTTTACGCCGCCGGCGGGCGTCAGGCAGCGCTATCAGCTGGCCGCCTGGCTGGCGGGTCATCTGGCCTTCGAAATTGCCCAATGGCATGAGATTGCCCAGTGGTATGGCTTCCAGTCGGTCCCCGGGGTTTCTGAGGAGATCTCCGCTTTTTCGCCGGAGGATCTCTACTCCAATTTACTCGGCGCCAGGCTGGCGATTAACGTGATCCTCAGCGGCCACGGTGGTTCGCTGGAAGACTATAACCAGGCCATGGATACGGCGCTGAAACAGGCGCTGACCCGACTGATGGTGGCGACGAGAGGGGAGACGGAAGCGATGTTTCAGCGGATCGACGGCGACTGGTGGAACAGTCACCGGCGGGTGCCGGATAAGTTTCTGGTGCTGAAACGTAACTACGATCTGCAGGAAAATCGGCTGCCGACGCCGGTCCCTTTCGAAATCCTGCCGCCGTATCGCCTGACCATGCCGGAGCAGGTTGGGGGGTTCCGCTTACGCGACCTCGGCGAACTGCAGATCTACCCAGGGCATGATATGCAGGCGCTGCCGGTTCCCGCGCAATACTATGGCGCCGGCGCGTTCCAGGCGCTGGCGGATAGCGCACGTGAGGCGGATAAGACCCAGCTGGCACGAATTGAAAAATAGCCATAAAGGCTCAGGGCGAGCGCCCTGAGCCAGTGAGTTAGCGGAAGTCGATCCAGCAGGCGCCGTTGTCGGCAGACCGTACGCAGTTTTCCACCCAGCGCACGCCGAACGCGCCGGCGCGAGCGTCCGGATACCAGAAGTCGGCCAGCAGCGCTTCGTCGCGACGGTCGGCGGCATCCATGGCGATGGCGAAACGGCGATAGAGATTCGACCATGCCTCAAACAGTCCCTCCGGATGGCCGCCGCCGATGCGGTCATCCTGACGCGCCAGCGGATCGAGATAGTCCATGCCGCGCTCGAGGATACGCACCGGCTCGCCCTGGATTTCATAGCGCAGCTGGTTGGGCTGTTCATCCCACCATTCGAGACTGGCTTTTTCACCGACGATACGCACCTTTTGTCCGTGCATGGAGCCGCAGTTAACGGCGGAGCTCCACAGCGAGCCAACGGCGCCGTTGTCATACTCCATCAGCACAAGGGCGTTATCTTCCAGCGGCGCGCGGCTTTTGACGAAGCTTTGTCTGGCGCACATCAGCCGGGTGATGTTCAGCTGCGGAGCCATGGTTTCAACCAGAAACAGTGGATGAGTGGCCAGGTCGCCCAGAACATAGCTGGGGCCGACAAAGCGAGGATCGACCCGCCAGCGGGTACTGGCGTTTTCCAGCTCCACGGGCTGGGCGTGAAAACCGTGGGCAAACTGCATATTGACGATACGGATGTCGCCCAGCAGCCCGTCGGCGATCATCTGCCGGGCCTGCAGGATCAGCTGGTGGCCGGCATAGCCGTAGGTCACCCCGAGGATCTTGTGCTGCCGCTGGCTGAGCGCCACCAGTTCGTCAGCTTCCTCGCTGCTGAAGCACAGCGGCTTTTCGCACACCACGTGCAGCCCGGCCTCCAGCGCCGCCCGGCAGATGGCATAATGGGTGTTATTTGGTGTAGCAATCGACACCGCCTGAATGCCGTCCGGACGCTCCGCTTCACCGCGGAACAGGCTCTGGTAGTCGGCGTAACAGCGGTCGGGATCCACCCCCAGCTGTTGGCCGAACTGGCGTCCGCGTTCGGCATCAATATCAAAGGCGCCGGCCAGCAGCGTAAAGGTGTTATCACGCAGCGCCGCTGAGCGGTGAATATAGCCGATCTGGCTGCTGCCGCCGCCGCCGACCATGCCCCAGCGCAGGGTGCGATCGAGAGGTTTTAAACCGTTAATCATGTTGCGTCTCCTGTCAGAATCCCACGTCGCGCAGATAGCGCAGACTTTCCGTGACCGCCTGCAGGCTGCCTGCGGCATGGCGCGGGTCGCGCTCTTGTTCAATGGTTATCCAGCCCTGATATCCTCGGCGGGCGAGAAAGTCTTTGATGGCCGGATAGTCAATGGCGCCGCTGCCGAGCGGGCACATTACCCCTTCGGCGCAGGCGGTGAAAAAGTCGATGCCCTCGGCGATGGCGCGCTGGTAAACCTGCGGATCCACATCCTTGAAGTGCAGGTAGTCGAGTCGTGCGTAATAGCGATCCAGCCAGTCGAGCGGATCCATACCGGCGTAGTAGAGATGCCCGGTATCCAGACACAATCCCGCGACGTCGTGTGGAATATCGTTCGCCAGCCGCTCGATTTCATCCGCAAATTCGATGCAGCCCCCGGCGTGGGGATGGATAACCGCCCGCACACCGTACTCCTGCCAGGCGAGGGTGCTGAGGGCGGTAATGTGCGCCATCATGCGCTGCCAGTCTTTGTCATCAAGACGTGGAGCGAGCGCGCTACGCCCGGCAAAGCGCGCTCGCTCAGGGTTGCCGAAATCAATAATTACCAGGTAAGGCGGCTGAACAGGATGCCCTGGCGTGGGTTCGGCGGCCGGAACCTGCGACAGATTGCGGCAGATCTGATGCGTCAGCGCCACCAGGGTGGGGAAATGGGCCTCACTGACCAGATCGTCAAAGATCGTACCGGCTACCAGCGACAACTGGTGCTGCTCCAGCGCCGCTCGCAGGCTGGCCGGGTCGGTGGGCAGGTAGCCCCAGGGCCCAAGCTCAATGCTGCGATAGCCGGCCTGCGCCGCCTCCTTCAGCACGGTAGCCCAGGCGGGAAGGTCAGGGTTTTTCGGGTCATCCACGCCCCAGCTGCAGGGGGCATTGGCGATTGAGAGTGTCATGTTGGCTTCCTTTTTACACAGGGGATGCCGTTGAGTATTGAATAAATATTTCATTCTCAACAATGATGGAATGATGATTTTTTGATGGCCATCATGCTTTGAATTGATGTGATTTTTGATAGTTTTTTATCAAATTGAGGGCGGGCGCGGTCTGCCCGTTAACTGGCCCCGGCGGCGGCGGGGCCGGGAGTTTACATATTTTCTTTGGTGATGATATCGAAAGGCTGAGGGAGAGAAATCACCTCGCTCGGCGAGCGCGAAACCGCGTCCGTTATGGTGCGTAGCGTGGCGGCGGCAAACGCATCCAGCCGGTGGTTAAGCATGATGTCGATGGTGCCATCGATCAGGGCCAGTTCACTGTCGTTTAGCGGGCCGTGACAGACGAGAGTGATCGCCTGCTGACGGCCGCTGTCGCGCAGCGCCTCGACAATGCCTTCGACGCCGCCGCAGGGGGCATAGATCGCCTGCAGGGCCGGGTACTGACTCAGCATCTGCTCCGTCACGCTCCTGGCGATATCCGCCCGTTCATGGCTGCGAACCGGCTCCAGGATCTGCTGCCCCATGCCTTGTTCACGCAGGCAGGAGCGGAAGCTGATCTCACAGCTTTCCTGACAGGTAAAACGATTGTCGCCAATGATAATGCCAATTTCACCATCCCCGCGGCATAAGCGCTCGATAAACCAGGCCGCAGTGCGCCCGGCTTTTTGATTATCGAGGCCGATATATCCGCTGCGCTGAGGGACCGACAGATCCGAAAGCAGGGTGAACACGCGAACGCCGCGGGCGGCGGCCCGGGCGACTGCGTGGCGAATCAGCGGATGGTCCAGCGCCACCAGGCCTAACACGTCCACCTCATCACTTAGCCGGTGAATGGCCTGAGCCATCGCTTCCACCGCATCGATGGCAAAATGCAGTATCACCGGCACCTGGCCCGCCGGTAGCCATGGGGCGGCCTCTCGCGTCAGCGCCTGGGCCAGCGGCAGGTAGAAGGAGTGGGTCTCCTGCAGCAGAATAAACCCCATTCTGACCGTGACCGGCGCTTTACCCGCCGCCAGACGATAGTGGGGTTGCTCGAGGGTAAACCCCAGTCGTCGTGCCGCCTCCAGTACGCTCAATGCCGTGGACTCCTTCACCGCCGCACGCTTGTTGAGCACCCGGTCGACGGTGGCAATACCGACGTTGGCTTCACGTGCGATATCGGCAAGCGTGATTTTAGTAGCGGATTTTTTCACTATGATGGCCGTTTGTGATGAGAGTTATGATAGAAACTATCACGATTAGTCTGGGCATAAAAGCCGCAATGCGGGCATCCTGGACAAAGCCAATACGCAGCCAACGGGCGAAAAGACCGATAGACACACTCTGTGATCAAAAGCGACTACCAGTTCTGGTATTGCTGCTATGCTGTTGAAATAGAATTAATAAAAAAGACATTATCGCATCCAGACGGTTAAACCACGCGCAAAGTCGCCTCGGGTGGGCGTCGCTGCGTGCAGAACCGACTATACTTGCCGCGCACGCGCGTCATTAAGGCTATTCGGTTTCTTTGTTATCACTTTATACCAGCGTCAGGGACGCATATCGTTATGTGTCGCTTCTGCGCCGGGAATTGGTCGGTTTGGGGCCTGTATGTTATTAAAAGAACTGGCTGTTTTTGATGTATTAAGCACCCCGATATGGGTAGTCCATCCTTTTACTGAAAGTGTGGTCTATGCCAATCCGGCTTCCCGGACATTGAGCGGCGATATGTCGCTGAAGGAGATGCGTAACGGTATCTATTCGACCTGTCCTGAAACGCAGTTACAACATTATCTTCGCTATCTCGATACGATGACCGAGATATTTGAAGTCTGGACGTTACAGACGGGCAAGGGCCTGCAGTCGGTATATTGTAAAACCACCCTGGTCGACACCGACGACAGCGGTACCTTATTGCTGTTTGAAGCCGTGAAGCTGCTGGCGCAAAATCAATCCATTCATACCGGCTCCCGCCGTTATCAGCGACGCAACAATGGTTTTTTTGCCCGTTTTTTTATGACCAATACCGCGCCGATGCTATTGATCGATCCCAGTAAGGATGGTCGAATTGTCGATGCCAATATTGCGGCGCTGCGTTTTTATCATTATTCCGATGAGGAAATGCGCAATAAACATACCTGGCAAATTAATACCCTTGGTCGGGATGTGATCCCCATCATGAATAATATTGCCAATATGCCAGGCGGGCATAAACCGCTTAATTTTACGCATATTTTAGCCGACGGTACGCTGCGCCATGTCCAAACCTATGCCGGGCCCGTAGTGCTTTATAATATTCGACTGATGTTGTGCATTATTCACGATATCACCGAGGAAGTGCATCTGAAAAAAGAGCTGGAATTCTCTGCCGCCCACGATCCGCTCACCGGATTGCTTAATCGCCGTGAATTCTATCGCCTCGTCGAGGCGCCGTCATTTATCGCGCAAGGCTTTTGTCTGCTGTTAATCGATATCGATCATTTCAAGAGCATTAATGATATTCACGGTCATCAAAAAGGGGATGAAGTCCTGCTGGTGATCTCCCGCATTCTGGAAACGTCGGTGGATCGCGAAGATAAAATTTATCGCTGGGGGGGAGAAGAGTTTCTGCTCTTTTTACCCCATTCGCCGATAGCGCGCGCCCTGATACTGGCGGAAGGGATCCGCCAGGCGGTCAGCGAGTATCAGACGCTGTCGGTGACGGTGAGCATCGGCGTGGCCGAACACCATGACGGGGAAGCGATTGATCAGCTTTTTTCCCGCGTCGATAAAGCGCTGTATGTGGCCAAAAATGGTGGGCGCAACCGGGTTTCGCGCCTGCCGTTTGAAAATGTGGAACTGCTGCATAGCCGCGGAGGCGCGGCCTGACCAGCCCGATGCTTTTTCTCCCCGCCGGATGCGCAGGCTGACTCACCGACTATACTGAGTGAACGCCAGCCTGCTGATTTAGGTGGCAATATTGTTAGCCTGTCGCTGAGGTGGCAAACGACATATGGTGCGTCTTTTCGTTCTCCTGTCGGTACTTTCGCTTTCCGCGCCAGCGACGCTGGCGGCGAACGGCCACGCCATCAAACAGCGTGCCGATGCCGTATTGACTCTGATGAGCTATACCGTCGTCCCTGACGTGACCGCCAGCGATCTCAACATTGGTTCCGGCAGCAACGACAAACATAATCTGGCCATCACCCAGTTTGGCGGCGGGGCAACCCTCAGCGAGTCGTTTCCTCTGTACCTTGAAGGTACGATGGGTTACAGCCGCTACGACCCGCGCTTTGTGGTCAGCAATGGCGAACAGACGCGGAATGTGCCGACCAAATGGAACAGTCTGACCACCACCGGCGGCGTCGGTTGGGATTTTTCGCTGCACCGGGACAGCCTCGGAGGCAACCTGGTGCTGCGGCCGATCGTCAATGTGATGCTCGGTACCCTGGCCAGCGATGCGCGTATTGGCAGCTGGGCAATTGAGCGAAAAACCAACGCCGATCTGCAATTTCTCGACGGCGGTCGGTTCAACGCCTGGGGGCTGGGCGGGGCACTGATGCTGGATTACGAACGCTTCTCTACCACCCAGGATATTGATGCCGAACTGCGTTACTCCTATATGCATCTGCAAAGTTTCGGCAGTAGCGCCGAGGTGGTGCAGGGCGAGGCCAGCGCGGAGAATCTCGGCCTGTATCTGCGCCGCCGCGCGCCGATAGCCGACTGGACGCTGCTGGGCAACCCGCTGCGTTATGTGCTGGAGGGGGCGCATACTGAATTTCTCGGCGAGCAGCGAGGGGCGCTGGGCTTTACCGGTTTGACCTCCCTGGGGGTTGGCCTCGAGCTGGACAGCAGTAAATACCCGGTCTTTATCACCCGCACCCGACTGGTGGCGCGCTATATGTTCGGCAATAACACCACGGGCTATGGCGTAGGCCTGGCAATGAGTTTTTGATGACCTAAATTCTGGTGCCAGGCAATTCACAGGCCCTCCGGGAGGGGGCCTGGAGGCGTGCCAGCGTCGCAACGATGACCGAACGGTTCCCTCTCCCTTTGGGAGAGGGCCAGGGTGAGGGTCAATCCTGACACCACACCCGCTCGCCATTCACCCACGTCTCGCTGATATTGCGTTCATCTCCCAGGGTCATCAGCACGAACAACTGCTCATAAATGTCATGGCAGCGGCCTGTGCGCAGACGCTGCAGCGGGGTGACCGCCGGGTCAATCACCACAAAATCTGCCTCTTTGCCCGGCTGAAAATTGCCAATTTTATCCTCCAGCCGCAGGGCGCGCGCCCCGCCGAGGGTGGCGTGATAGAAGGCCTCGCTGGCGCGCAGGCGATAGCTCTGCAGTTGTCCTACCTTATAGGCCTCGCCCAGCGTCCGCAACATGCTGAAGGTGGTGCCGGCCCCGACGTCGCTGCCGATGCCCATCCGCACCTGGTGCTGCCAGCAGGCGGGCAGGCGGAACAGCCCGCTGCCGAGAAACAGATTCGAGGTCGGACAGAAGGCGACGGCGGACCCGGTGTCATGCAGGCACTGCCACTCGGCATCATCGAGATGGATCCCGTGAGCAAATACGCTGCGTTCGCCGGTGAGCTGATAGTGATGATAGACATCCAGATAGCGCGCATGCTCAGGCCACAGCTGTTTAACCCAGGCGATCTCCTCGCGGTTTTCACTGAGATGTGTCTGCAGCCAGGTGTCGGGAAACTCAGTCCGCAGGCGCTGCACGGCCTCCAGCAACGCCGGTGTCGAGGTAGGGGCAAAGCGCGGGGTGATGGCATAGCCCAGCCTCCCGCGCTGATGCCAGCGGAGGATCAACTCACGGGTCTGCTCGTAGCTCTCCCCGGCGGTTTCGCACAGATAATCCGGCACATGGCGATCCATCATCACTTTGCCGGCGATCAGCCGCATATTCAGACGCAGCGCCTCGCTGAACAGCGCCTCGGCCGAAGCCGGGTGCAGGGTACAAAACACCAGCGCGGTGGTGGTGCCATGGCTAATCAGCTGGTTAACAAAAAACTGCGCTATCTCCTGCGCGTAATCCGCATCGGCAAACTGGCTCTCCACCGGGAAGGTGTAGGTGGTGAGCCACTCCAGCAGCTGTTCACCAAAGGCGCCGATCATTTCAGTCTGCGGATAGTGAATGTGGGTATCGACAAACCCGGGCAGCAGCAGCTTGCCTCGCTGGTCGACATAGCCCTTCAGCGGATGCAGAAAGGCTTCACCCTCCTGCCATGGCAGCAGCGCGATAATTTTCCCGTCCTGCAAGAACAACAGGCCATCATCGAGATAACGGGCCTGAGCAGCCACCTCATCCGGGGTCTCTGCCACGCCGGCGATATCAAAAAATGCACCGCGTACCGCGGTCTGGTAATCCATCATCGAACCTGCCTTCTCTTAACGCCTGGGAATAGTGATAAACAGCAAGATTGGTGCCAGTTTTCAGCCTGCCGCGGCCAGACGCCGCGGCAGGTGGGGAGGGTTACTCTTTTTGCGCTACCGCGCCGGAATGAAAGGCTGCGGTCGCCTGTGCTTCACGCTCGTCGCGGGCCAACCAGCGGTAGAGGGTGGCGCCGAGGAAGACCCCGATAAACCAGCTAAAGTTCGCCACTTCATGCAGGGCCGGAATAAAGCTGATGATCAGCCCCAGGGCCACCGACGGCAGCAGGGCGGCAATCGCTTTCGGGTTAAAGCCGTTGCGGTACCAGTATTTGCCCTTCGGCGTATCGTCAAACAGATCGTCCACCGACACCCGGCCGCGTTTGATCAGGTAGAAGTCGGCGATCAGAATGCCAAACAGCGGGCCAATAAAGGCGCCCAGTACGTCGAGGGTATAGTGGATCAGCTCCGGCGAGTTAAACAGATTCCACGGCGTCAGAAGTATCGATCCCACCGCGGCAATCATCCCGCCGGTACGGAAGCTGATTTTCTGTGGCGCGCAGTTGGAAAAATCGAAGGCCGGAGAGACGAAGTTAGCCACGATATTAATGCCGATGGTGGCGGTAATCATGGTCAGCAGGCCAATGGCCACCGCCAGATCGTTACCCACGCGGCTGACGGTTTCGATCGGGTCAGTGATCATTTTGCCGAACAGCGACTGGGTGCCGGAGACAATCACCACGGTCACCACCGAGAACAGCAGGAAGTTAAACGGCAGACCCCAGCGGTTACCGCGGCGGATCTCGCCCATGCTTTTGCCGTAGCGGGAAAAGTCACCGAAGTTAAGCAGCGGCCCGGAGAAGTAGGAGACCACCAGCGCCGTGGCGGTGATCATCTGCCAGGTCTGCTCGCCGGCGCTCAGGGATTTGCTGGCGAGGGTAAAGGAGATCCCATCCAGACCGGTCTTGTATACAATCCAGCCGGCCAGCGCCAGCATCACCACATAAACTGCCGGACCGGCGATATCGATAAAGCGTTTGATGGCGTTCATGCCATGCCAGAACACCATCGCCTGCAGCAGCCACATGGTGGCGAAGCACAGCCAGCCGAGCGTTGACAGCCCGAGAAAGCTGCTGCTGGTCAGCGAGGCAAGGGAGGGCCAGAACTTGAGCAGAACCAGCATCAGGGCATTCGCCGCCAGATAGGTTTGAATACCGTACCAGGCGAACGCGATCAGCCCGCGGATCACCGCCGGGATATTGGCGCCGAAGACGCCAAACGCCTGACGGCAGATAACGGCGTATGGCACCCCGGCCATCTGGCTCGGCTTCGCCACCAGGTTAGCGCACAGCTGCACAATACAGATGCCGACCAGCAGGCAGAGCAGAACCTGCCAGCTGGCCAGTCCAAGCGTAAAGAAGCTCGCCGCTACTACGTAGCCGCCCATGCTGTGCACGTCCGACATCCAGAATGAAAAAATATTGTACCAGCTCCAGTTCTGGTCGCGGGTGGGCGCCAGATCCTCATTACATAGCCGCGGACTGTAGCTGGCGGCCGCCTCGTGAGTCTTCTTCTGCTGCGTGTGGGATGAATGTGGCATGAAACCTGCTCCTCTGAATGAAAACCCTGTGAAATGGATTGCTGAGGCTATTGCAGGATCCAGGCCAGAATGATGAATCTTGTATACAAAAAATAAATTTTATGTATACGATCTGCTATCGATAAGTGAAACCGGAGTGGGTTAATGAATAATGAACATCGTCTCCAGGCCGCGCCAGCGCTGCAGGACAAGGACGAAAGCATTTACCAGGCGCTGATGACGGCCATCGTCGAACATCAGTTGCCGCCGGGCAGCAAACTGCCGGAAGAGGCGCTGGCGGAGGTGTTCGCCGTGAGTCGCACCGGCATCAGAAAGGTGCTGCAACGACTCGCCGCTGTGCAACTGGTCACGTTAACGCCCAAACGTGGTGCACACGTCACCAGCCCGAGCGTGGAAGAGTCCCAGGCGATCTTTCGTACCCGGGCGCTGCTTGAGGTCGCTAATCTGCCGGATGTGATCGCGCGCTGCCAGCCGCCGCATCTGGCGGCGCTGGAGAACATTATTCAGCGTGAACAGCAGGCCCATGAGGCGCACGACGGCCCGGCGGCGATCCGCCACTCCGCTGACTTTCATATTCAGCTGCAGGCTATCTCCGGCAACCCGGTGCTCACCGAGATGGTGACCCGCCTCAGCCAGCGCTCCTCTTTAGTGATTGCCGCCTGGGGCGCTCCCTGGCGACAGGGCTGCCGTTGCGACGATCACCAGCAGCTGGTGGGTTTGCTACGGGATAAAGCCCTGCAGCCGCTCAGCGAGGCGCTGATGCACCATTTTGATCATATTGTCGCCAGCCTGTGCTTCGAGCGCGATGGTGTCAGCCTGCCCGATTTTTCCCGGCTGTTCGCCGGCCACAAGGAGTCGTGATGTCTGCCATATGTATACAAGTGATCAACCCCAATACCAGCCTGGCGATGACTGAAACGATAGGCGCCGCCGCGCGTGCGGTCGCTGCGCCGGGTACCGAGATCCTTGCGGTCTGTCCCCGCGCCGGGGTGCCGTCAATTGAGGGCCACTTTGACGAAGCCATCGCGGCGGTCGGCGTGCTGGAGCAGATCAAGGCCGGACGCGAGCAGGGGGTGGATGGGCATGTGATCGCCTGCTTCGGCGACCCGGGGCTGCTGGCGGCGCGGGAGCTGGCCCAGGGGCCGGTGATCGGCATTGCGGAAGCCGCGATGCATATGGCGACGATGGTCGCCACTCGTTTCTCCATTGTGACCACGCTGCCGCGCACGCTGATCATCGCCCGTCATTTGCTGCACCAGTACGGATTTCATCAACATTGCGCGGCGCTGCACGCCATTGATTTGCCGGTGCTGGCGCTGGAAGACGGCAGCGGCCTGGCGCAGGAGAAAGTGCGTGAGCGCTGCATTCGCGCGCTGAAAGAGGACGGCAGCGGGGCGATTGTCCTTGGCTGCGGTGGCATGGCGACGCTGGCGCAGGAGCTGACCCGCGAGCTGCGGGTGCCAGTGATCGATGGCGTCAGCGCGGCGGTGAAGATGGTGGAGTCACTGGTCGCGCTGGGCCTGGCGACCAGCAAGCACGGGGACTTAGCGTTCCCGGAGAAAAAAGCGTTAAGCGGACAGTTTCAGTCGTTAAATCCATTTTAAAAGGGGCAGGAGATGGTAGAGAACCAGGAGCACTATCCTCGCGATCTGCGAGGTTATGCAGGGCAGCCGCCGCACGCGCGCTGGCCGGGTGGGGCGCGGATCGCGGTGCAGTTCGTCCTCAACTATGAGGAAGGCGCGGAGAATCACGTCCTGCATGGCGATGCGGGTTCGGAACAGTTCCTGTCCGATATTATCGGCGCCGCCAGCTACCCGGCGCGCCATATGTCGATGGATTCACTCTATGAGTACGGCAGCCGGGCTGGGTTCTGGCGCATCCATCGTGAGTTCAGCCAGCGCGGGCTGCCGCTGACGGTCTTCGGCGTGGCGATGGCGCTGGCGCGGCACCCGGAGATTGTGGCGGCGATCAAGGCCGCGGATTACGATGTGGTCAGCCACGGCTGGCGCTGGATCCACTATCAGCACATGGATATTGCCGAGGAGCGCGAGCATCTGCATAAAGCGGTGCAGGTGCTGACCGACCTGTTCGGCAAGCCGCCCACCGGCTGGTATACCGGCCGCGACAGCCCTAACACCCGCCAGCTGGTGGTGGAGCACGGCGGCTTTGACTACGACAGCGATTATTACGGCGATGATTTACCTTTCTGGAGCGAAGTGGCCTGCAGCGATGGCAGCCAGCGGCCGCACCTGATCGTGCCTTATACCCTCGACGCCAACGACATGCGCTTCGCCACCGCTCAGGGGTTCAATACCGCGGAGCAGTTTTATACCTATCTGAAAGACAGCTTTGACGTGCTGTACGCCGAGGGTGAAACCGCGCCGAAGATGATGTCCGTGGGGATGCACTGCCGACTGCTTGGGCGTCCGGGCCGTTTCCGCGCGCTGCAGCGTTTCCTTGACTATATCCAGCAGCACGACAAGGTGTGGGTCTGCACCCGGCAGCAGATCGCCGACCACTGGCGCGAAACCCATCCGTATCGCGGGTAGCTTGCTGCCACTCATCTGGCCCTCTCCACAGGGAGAGGGTACCGCCCGGTCGCGTCTGTTGAACCGGTTCACCAGGATGTATTTTGATTATTGAATGAGCATGGCGAGGAGTACCAGGCACAGCAGCAGCACATAGATGCGTGCATACCATACATCAGGTACCGCAGGGATTGCCCGGCGGCTAAACACTATCCCGGCCCAGCCGGTCAGGACGAGCAGGCCTAAAATTTTCAGGCTGATAAACCCCAGAAATCCGCTCAGCGGAATGCTGTGCCAGCCAATGACGGCATAGGTCACAGCCCCGCATAGCGCCACGGGCAAAGAAAGCGGGTTGGATGCGCTAACGCACTCCTGCATCTCATACCCGTGTCGCCGTAGCAGGGGCACCGTCATGACGCTGCCGCCCACGCCCAGCAATGCGGCAATCATACCGATAACCATACCGCCGCCAGTGACTACTGGCAGGGACAGCCGACGCCGAGCGCTGCCCCTGAAAAAACCTTTGCGCAACAAACAATCGCTGATGGTTGCCAGCATATAGAGAATAAACAGCGCGCGAACGATCTTCTCGCTCAATATCCCCGCCAGACAGGAGCCGACCACCGCCCCAATGGCAATAAACCATAACAACGGAAACAGCGTCTGCGCGGCAAGCTTACCCGCCCGCCAGTTTCGATAGCTGACCCAGCCGGCGTTAAATATCATCACCGCCGTTGAGGTAGCCACCGCGACATGCATGGCGTTTCCCGCGAGTTCCGGCTGCCGAAGCATCAGTTGATAGACAAAGGGCACTACCACAAAGCCCCCTCCGAAGCCGAACAGCACGGTGGTAATGCCGGTCGTAAAGCCTGCCAGCGCAATAATAACGATATCATCCAAGAGAATATTCCCGCCCTGAAAATGAGCGAGCAGCTTATACCGGTCGCGTACGGCTTCCCATTTGCGTAGCGCTCAATTACCTTTGTAAATCGGTCAGAGGGGGGCAGGTGTGCGCAACGTAAAAATTGACGAGGTCGATCGGCTCGATCGCGAAGTGGTGGCGTTAGGCAATGACTATGCGCAAGGGTATATACTGCCACCGCACCAGCATCGTCGCGCACAGCTGCTGTATGGCGCGACCGGACTGATGTATGTCACCACTCAGGACGGAGAATGGGTGGTTCCTCCGCAACATGCTGTCTGGATCCCTCCTGAAACCGTGCACGCCGTCAGATTTGTGGGGGTGACCACGCGTAGCTTATATATTGAGCCAGATTATGTGGCCGCTTTCATTAAACACCGTCGTTGCGAAGTGATCAGCGTCTCGCCGCTGTTGCGCCAGCTACTGCTTGAGGCTGTGGATTTACCACCGTTGTACGACAGCCCACGCGATCGCATGCTGGTACAGTTGATGTTGCTGGAACTGGCCGCCATGCCGGTCCGCGAATTTGACATTCCGTTGCCGCAGCATCCGGCGCTGCTGGCGCTTTGTCAGGCTTTTTTGCTTAACCCCTCTATCCATGATCCTGCGGCACGCTGGGCCAGGGCGCTATTTATGAGTCCTAGTACCTTTCGCCGGCATTTCCTGAAGCAGTTGGGCCTGTCATTTTCCGCCTGGCGTCAGCGAGCCTGCGTGGTGAGCGCCCTGGCATGGTTGATAGCAGGGAAACCGGTGAACGAAGTGGCATTATCTCTTGGATACGATAATGCGTCCTCTTTCGCCACCATGTTCCGCCGCGTGACCGGGCAGCCGCCATCGTTTTATCACCCAGCCTGATGCGTCGGGGAAGGGGACTCCGGCAGCATGTGTCGGAAATGAATGTCGCTTTTATGGCGTTGCTATGCGCTAACGTAGTCATAAGACAGACAATCCGGGAATGCCTGGCTTGCGTCTTCAGGTACCCCTACATTTAGTGGTGGCTACATCCAGGCGGTTTATCTATTCTGCCTGTAACCGTGAGAAGACCGGAGTCTCTCTTTGTGAACCATCTTATCGTTGAAAAAATCATCATCATCTTTCTTCTCATCCTGTGGGGATTCGATACATTCAGAACCAGGAAAAGAAAACGTTATGATCCCGCCATTGAAGCCGCTGATGCCAGCGAACGCCATCAATGGCGCTATCTGAGATGGGGGTTTCGGATCATACAGGTGGTAGCGGGAGTGTATATCGTCGTGCAGCTGATTCAGGTTTTACTGAGATAGAGGCCGCCGGTAGGGTGACGGGACAGAACATCTGGCTGATCAGAATGAGGTCAGACAATAGCGGTTTTCACGTCGGCAAAGGGGAATGTCCGCTCTGTGCCAGGAACGGACATTTAATGATTCTAAAAACTATGATGTCGCAGCCAAGTTTTACCGACCGTAGCCTGGCAACAAATGACGTGATTGACTATTTTTGTTTAAACAGAGAAGCTTTAAGGATAGCCTCTTAAGGAATAGATTCTCATGTTACGAAAAAGCATTGAAGCTAAGAAGAGACACCATTATGTTTGGGCGAATTACCTAACGCGCTGGGGTAATGGTACAAAAAATGTTTTCTACACAACAAAGACTGGAAAGATTGCCTGCGACAGTGTACGTGCAATAGCTGCTGACGACTTTTTCTATAAAACAACAACGCTTACTAGTGAGAACGTTGCTATAATTAAGGCCCTCTCTCGAAAAAGCCCCAGCCATCTCCATACTCAACACATTTCCTACCTAGATGACGTCCTTAAACTGCAAAGATTAGAGGCTATATATAGGGCTTCTGGTAAACAAGATCAGGAAGCGGAGGCACTTCTTCATGCGACAAAGTGCAACTTAATGGAGAATCTCCATTCATCTCATGAATTGGAGGCGCTATCGATATTAGAAGCGCTCGCAAATGAAAGGCTTGATATACTTCATGATAAACAGCACATGATTGAATTCATGATGTTTTTTGGTCATCAAATTACGCGTACGAAGCCTTTCAGGGACGCAGTGTTTCATGCTCAGCCTCGTCGTAATAATCTTGAAATAAAAGTATCCGACACGATTGTTCATGCTTGGTGGTTTATAAGCTACATGTTTGGGATGAATGTTGGGTGGAGTTTATATTCAAGTCGTAATGAAGATATACATTCATTATTGGTAAACGATTCTGGGCTACCTTTCATAACATCAGATCATCCAGTCGTTAACGTGCATTCATGTGTCTCAGAGACAGATTTTATCGCACCTGAGTATGCTGACTTTTACTACCCAATTTCACCACGCATAGCCTACATCATATGTAATTCAAAACAATTTTCTCCAGGTGTGAACTATATCGATAAAGATACTGTTGAGGAATTAAATATAAAAATAGCAAACCAAGCCATGGTGCATATTATAGGGAACACAACAAACGCCCTGCTTCCTTATAAAAAACACCTAGGTTTAAGATATAAAAAAAGGCCTCTTTTTTAAGATGGTATGTTTTTATATAAAGCTAAATATAAGCATCAACCTTAAACTCATTCATCGCAACATTGTACCAATGTCCGCTCCTCGCTCATAGCAGACCTTCAACTCAGGTAGCTTGTCCGCTCTGTGCCAGGAGCGGACCCGATGGCAAGCTCACCGAGCATGACATTATGCTTGCGCTGCTTTGTAACGTACTTCCAGCTTATCCAAAAAGCCAAAAAGTACTTGATTCATTTCACTGTAATCGTGTGCCCGGAGCGCTTCCGGCGTGTCAACGAAACGATATTCTGCTGCACGGCTCAGGTCTTTCTCAGAATGAGCGATCAACCGTTCTACAACGTCCAATGTGAGCTCCATGTGGCACTGGAAACCAAAGACGCGGTCTGAATAGGCAACGATCTGCCGCGGACAGCCTTCGCTGTAAGCAATAATTTTGGCCTCTGGCGTCAAACCTGGCATGTCGTTATGCCAGTGACCCACTGCCAGTGTTTTCCCAAAGTGAGAGAACATCTCATCCTTCCTGCCGTCTTCGGTCAATGTGATCGGGAATTTACCAATCTCTTTTTCCGGGCTATGAGAGAAGGGCGCGCCCAGCGCTTCACCGATTAGCTGTGAAGCCAGGCAGATACCGATCACCGCCTTACCGGTTTTAACCGCGGAAGCAATCAGCGTCTGTTCCGCTTTAGCATTAAAGTGCGGGCATGCTTCAAGCGTGGTGTTCGGATCTTGCGGACCGCCCATAACGATAAGAAAATCGATGCCTTCGGCGTCAGCAGGTAGCCGATCGCCTGCATAGACGCGTGAGTAAGTTACATCATGACCCTGGTTTATTGCCCAGGTTTCATATGCGCCCGGGGCTTCAAAACTTTCATGTACGATAAAGTGTACACGCATGAGGTTAAGCTCCTGTAATATCTTTGATGATCAGAATGATAAGTCACGCACCCATTGCCTAAGGCTCTACTCCGGGTGGTTCCAGTTTCGATATGATAATGGCAGGGGCTAAATCTGAAATGCCAGGTAGTATAGATAAAGCGCCAAGACATGATGAAGCCACAGGCTGGTCCAGTACTGCGATAAGCTATCAACGCGGCGAGGTAGATCCTCCCCATCATCATGTTGAGGGGCAGCTACTCTTCGCCACCAGAGGGGTTATGTTGGTGCAAACAGAGAGTGACCGTTGGGTGATCCCTCCTCAGCGGGCATTATGGCTACCGCCTTTGCATATCCATAGTTACCATCTGCTTTCACAAACCGATCTCAGGGCGATCTATTTCAGCAGTAGCCTTATTGCAGAATGTACGAGCTTTACGAAGAGTCAACAGGTGCATGTGATCACGGCTACGCCATTAGTCAAAGAGCTTATCGCTGGGCTGTTCAGTGAGGACTACGCCAGACCGAGTCAACGGAAGATAGCTTTGTTGCTTCTGGAAATTCTCAGCGAGGCTCCACCTTTAACGATGGCGCTTCCCATGCCGAATGATGAGCGATTATTTAGCGCGGCCAGATCGCTACTGGTCAATCAGCGCTGGGAGGCATCGCTGAGCGAGCTGGCTTTTATGTCGGCCATGTCGGAACGGACCTTTTCCCGCTTGTTTATGAAGGATACAGGCTTTAGTTTTAGAACATGGAAGCAGAGAGCCAGAATTTGCGCTTCGTTGGATCTTCTCGCGAACGGCGTTCCAATCAAACAGGTCGCTTACCAGCTTGGTTTCTCATGCCCGGCGGCCTTTACCGCTGCTTTTCGCTGCATTCTGGGGGCAACGCCACGCGATTTTGTGCCTTAAACCGGGAAACCCTCAAAGCGGTCTTTGAGACTGTCATGGGCATATTACCAGACGCAGAAACCCTGCGAGGGTAGGGGTATCCCGCCTTTGCTGTTGAGAAAGGTAGTTTAATTTGCACCCGACACACTCTCATTGATTAAAGCACGGAGTGGAGATTACTGCGGTCCACAGTTCTGACAAACCGTGAAAGAGAAGGCCTGCATGAAGAAAAAAGGTGTCGCGATGCGTGATGAAATTACCTTATGACAGACCTTACGGTGATTTACGGCACCGGGTGGATTCCGGACGCTGTGAGCCGACTCATTGCTACGAAGCCTGATTCTGCTGTACCTCAGGCCATATGATAGCCTGCGCAACAATCACATCCTGCCCATTAATGCGTCCAGGGGAGTACTCCCGGGCCCTGGACATCCCCTGTGAGCCAAAAGCGGAAGTAGGCTGAAGATAAATTAGCGTTGATGTTAATCGTGGGTTCTGCAGATGGGTAGAAATTGATAACTTAGGATGCAAGTTCGTCCCGCTCTTTCTGCAGTTTTCATCGAGGGGATATTCTCCGGAATAATTGTGCCCATATACAAAGATAGTCCCGAATCGGAATGAGTTAATAATCGGTACAGCAGGCGTTGCGCTCGGGCTGACAATGATCGACCACGAAAAGCAGGAAGTATTATTTTGTCAGTAATACGATATCCTCTCAGAAAAGCGAGGTTTCCTTTCTGGCATATTAGCAACCCGGCGCGAACATCGTTTTCATAGATAATATATACTTCTCTCTCAGAAATATGGTCACACAATTCTTCGTCATCAACTGCTACCAAATTGCTTGCAGACAGTTCGCGAACTGTCTGCCATGTATGCTTATAGGCATCGCCCAGAGCCTGACAACACCAGTCAAAATCTTCGTATGTCGCCACTTGCAAAATAAGAGATTTATCATTGAATTCAGGGGGTTCAGAAAAAGACGTGGCGTATATATACTGGTCGGGAATACCCTGCGGGAAGGACTGGCCGGGTACAAGAATGCGGACATACTGAGCTCTGAGTTGTGACCATTCCTTACTAATGAGTTCTAATGCAGTATGATTTAGGTCAGAATCCATACCTACAATATCAATAAAAGGTTTGTTAATATTTCCGCCCTGATAACGGGGGCCAGTAAGAAATTGCTTTCCATCAATTTTGAGTTTTCGTTGTAAAAAATATTCCTGACATAATCCAGTTTCTCTCCAGGGAAATCGCGCCGAGAAACTTCTGTCCGTACACCTCGATTCCTGCTCTGACAACCATTGTTTTAACCATGAACGTAGAGTAACTTCAGGCACAGGTAGCCTGGCATATTGAGATAGCATGTAAGATAGCATAAAAATATTTTGCCCTTGGATATAAAAATGTTTTTTTAAACAAATCAGAATAGTTCTACTCTCATTTTATTACCAATTATAGCTGGCACGTCCGCTCCTTGCTCAATGCGGACCTTTAGCTCGACAGCTTGTCCGCTCCGCGCCAGAAGCGAATAGTGTTATCAGTGGCCAGTGATAAAACGTCAACCCGTTGCCCTTGCCTTACAGCACCTCAACCACTTCAAATTCTTCTGCGATCAACTCCATATCCTCAGAAAAATGACCTTCAGAGCTGAAAAATCTCTGATGCTCTTTCTTCCAGTATTCAAGGCTTAAATCGCCTTCACCTTCTTTGCGGGCGAACGCTTCAGTCACATCACAAAAACGAACCAGCTGCATCGAAATCAGTCTGATCACGCAAACTGGAACATTCTGGCCATCAAGAATAATGTGATAACTCCCTATCCTCGGAGCAGATTTTTCATGCTGGTAAGAGGCAAAAGATCCGCAAGAGGCCGTTTTGATCCCTTTTTTGATCAGTTCCGCAAGCTCGTTAGCCAGCTCCGGACTGTCACCCATTTGCCAGGCGTCTGCGCCGGGATACTTCTTTTTTATTTCCTCAACCTCAACCATGAAAATCCCTTCGTTATCGTCAATGAAAAGAAATGGCATACCTTTTTTAACATGAGCGGTCCCAACATTATCAGCGTTATCTTTCTTTAGATAGTGTGGTCCGTTCTTCGCTCAAAACAGACCTTAAGCGCATTTAACGCGTTTGCTCTGTGCCAGAAACGTAAGTTAACTTCGAGACGAGCCATAAAGTCGCCTGTCTTATTCAGACTGCCAGTAAAGCGGTGAACCGAACGCGTCCAGGTAGTAATCGATAATCGCCCGCACGTTCAGCGGAGGGTGGCGGGCATTCGGATAGATTGCCGCGATGTGCTGTGGCTCTGTTTTTATGGATGTATCCAGTTCCGGCAGCAGTCCGACCAGCTCGCCGCTCTTCAGCCGGTCTCCAATCAGCCAGTCAGGAAACAGCACAATCCCCATCCCCCCGAGTGCGGCAATCAGCAGGGTTTCCGCATTATTCGATGACATCAGGGGCGAGACGGGATAGTGCACCCATTCCTCTCCGTGCCTGCGCAGCAGCCATTGGTTTGGTCCTGACGAACCGCGATAGACCAGGCATTGATGTCGCGCGAGCTCTTCGGGTGATCCCAGCATGCCGTGCCGGCGGATGTAATCCGGTGACGCGGCAAGATGATAGAACTGCTGGCCAAACACGCGCGCATGAAAGGCGGAATCCGTCAGCACGCCAATCCGGAAAATCACGTCAGCCGGCTCCCGGTGCGGATCGATGTAATCATCAGTCAGCGTAAGCTCAATACTAAGCTTCGGATATCGCTCCGTCAGGCCGGGTAACGCGGGTGCGACATGGCGCTGTCCAAAGAACACCGGTGCGTTTATGCGGACCATTCCGGAAGGCTCAAGCGTTCTCTCATTGAGTTCCCGCCGCGCCTCTTCCATGCTGCCCGTCATCGCTCGCGCATAGCGGATAAAAAGATGGCCGCTTTCCGTCGGGATTATAGCCCGGGTATTGCGGTAAAAAAGCTGCTGCCCGAGCACATCCTCCATCTGATGGATGACGCGTGATACCTGAGAGGCCGATATCCCTTCCCGCCGGGCCACCACAGAGAAATTCTGCGTTTCATAAACGTCTATAAAAATCAGCAGGGCGCGAATACTGATGTTCCCAAGGCCATTCATTAATGCATATCCTGCACAGGTGTTTATCTCATTATGGCATTTTTCTCATCCATGTTAAGTCGTAATCTTCTCCGCCTGGACTTTGGGAGACTGATTGCTATGCAGCTAATATTGATTTTTATCGTCATTGCCGGAGGCATGGGACTGTCCATAGAGGCAGGATTGCTCGGGCCACTGGGTGGGGAGGTCGGTGACCTCTGGGCTACCTTCAGCATATTTGGCGTGGGCGCGGCGCTGACCTTCCTGCTGATGCTTTTTTTCAGCCCGCGTAACAGCCCGTCATTCTTTGCGCAACCAGCGTGGCAGCTGCTTGGTGGCGTGCTTGGGCCGATTTACGTCATCATCCTGACCGTGGTAACGCCGGCAATCGGCATCGCCATGACTATGATTGGCATCCTGGCAGGCCAGGTGTTCAAGAGCCTGATTATTGATCACTTCGGTCTGCTCGGTACGTCGCGCCGGAAAATTGACAGTAAGCGTATCATTGCGCTGATTTTCATCATTGCAGCGCTGGTTATGGTTGCACAGGGGTAAAGTAACATTATGACTATTATCATGATTCTGCTCGCCGTCGCCGGTGGCGCCATGCTGAGTATCCAGGCGGCTATCAATGGCCAGCTGGGCAGCAAGGTCGGCGTATTTAAAAGCGCGTTCCTGACATTTTCTGTCGGCGCCCTGGTGACGGGGCTGCTGATCTTCTTCTTCGAACCCAAACACCCCCTGACGTTGATGGACGTGCCTAAATGGCAGCTGCTGGGCGCGATGTTTGGCGTACCGTATATCGTCATTATGGTACTGGCCGTCCAGCGTATTGGCGCGGCAGTGGCTACGGTCGCTGTCATTTTTGGCCAGTTAACCATGAGCATGCTGATCGATAACTTCGGCTGGCTGGGCAATGCGTCGATTCCATTCTCGATGAGCCGAATCGGCGCCATTATCTGCCTGGGTATCGCGCTGTTCTTCATTTACTCCAGCAGTAAGTCAAAAGCCGCAACGGCGAAAACTCCCCGGCAGCAGGAGAACGCTAACACATAAGCCCAGCCAGTTCAGATGTTACACTGTAATGCCAAAGCTAAGTTCAGATGTCCGGGGCGGGCAACACTCAAATTTCCGCACCTCGCTCATGACTGAACTTTGGCTCAGTTAGCTTGTCCGCTCTGTGCCAGAAGCGGATATCAAGAGCATAGCCAGTGTTAATTTATCGGGAAAAGGGATATTATCCTTAATAGCGTTTTTGGTTCAGAGTGAAGTATTGCATCCATTTCTCAATAATTTGAAGTGAGCTTGTGGTATGAATAATAATCTTTATCGTTTGATTGTTGACTTTCAAGATAATGTCCAGGTGGCTTTAAAGCTAATGCATCGGTCTGGAATTAAAATGCCATCAAGTTGCTATGAGTGGATTGAATCTGATATACCCAATGTTGGTGAGCTGGATGGTGGTGTCAAATATTATAAACATGGGGCTGGATGCAGGGTAGATCTAAACTCCGGGAGCGTAGATTTTGATTTTGGGGGGCGAGGTGAGGTAGGAGGGTTTAATTCTTGGTGGTTGACCAACTTTGCAGGGGAAAATCTAATAGATTACGGATTCAGAAATTTTGATGATGTCTCTGATCATTTAAAAAAGGCCCTGGATGATGGAGAACTGATTTTTCCAGATCATGATCTTTATTATTTTGCTAATGTCCCACATACTTACGCTATAGATACAGATTGCCGCTTCCCTGAGGACAGGCTCCCATGTCGCAATCACGACCGCGTATTAACATTACAAATTCATTATTTCGAAACGGCTGATCTTATGTTTAAAAATTACAATAAGCTCAACAAAAAAATGACAAAGAATGGCCATTTGAGTGAGAGAGAAAAATTTGATATGGGAATTTATCTTTCTACATGGTTAGGTTTTTTAGGTGTGGTCTGCGAAGGATTTAAAAGCTTAAACATGCGACTCTTACTCGATAATGAACGCCCTGGAGAATTTAAAGAATTATTACCAATTTCAGATGGCATCGGAAAATTGATGAAAGAACATTCGAACTCACTCAGGATATTTAGAAATAATGTTTTTCATCTTAGAGAAAGTACTGGCTTTATACATCATTTTTTTGATAAGGAAGTTGAGCGTCTTCCATGGGCAGGTGAATTACATATAGCACTTTCACATTTCTTTTCGCAGTATAGAATTTTTTGCGAAGTGCATTATGTTATTAATGGGCGTAAAGGAGAGAGCAATATGATAAAGAAAAAGGTAACACGCCCTAAGAAAGTTGCTTTGAGATATTAAATATACATGCTAATGAGTTGAGCCGTTCATCTTACCTAAAAACAATGTCTTCTTCTCTTCTTAATCGAGCTTGATGATTTTTCATAGCGTCCGATTCGTGCCAGGAGCGGACATTGGCTGAATAGATAGAAAGCAGCCATGATGTGTTTTCATTAACGCTGGTTACGTTATAATAGCCTCGATGAAAACGAGAGAACTGGAGTAAAAATGTTTGCTGATTTTGGTATCGTGAATTTCGGGACGTATCTGCTTGGTGCGACACTGATAGTTCTTGCTCCTGGCCCTGAGACCATGTTCGTGATTAAAACAAGCATTACGAGCGGGATCAAACGAGGCTTTGCTGCAATATTTTCCATTCTCATGAGTGACGTACTTCTGGTTCTGCTGGCATGGTGTGGGCTTGCCGCAGTCATAAGCTCAATTCCAGCCTTGTTTAACGCCATTAAATACGCAGGTGCTGCCTATCTTTTCTATCTCGGTGTCCAGACGATACGCGCTATCTTTAAGCCAACTGTCGAAACGAGTCAGGAAAAGAAATCTTCAGCTGATGCTAAGGGGATCATCGGGCGTGGAATGCTTGTTACTCTACTGAATCCAAAGACGCTGCTGTTCTATATCTCTTTCTTCGCCCAGTTCATCAATGTTCAGGCTGAACATTCCTGGATGGCGTTTATCATCCTTGCAGCAGTAATGTTCGCGATTACTCTCGTTTATTTCGGTTTCCTCGTTTTCTGCGGCTCTTATCTGCTAAGCCGTTTGAAAGGCAACCGTAGATTATCAACCATTGGAAACGCGCTGGTAGGTATGTTCTTCATTGGATTTGCAGCGCGACTCGCAAGCGCAACCTCCTAACGAGAAAGCTAAACCGCCTCACGGCGGTTTTTTTACGTTCTTACGCTGGATGGGACGGCCGCTCTTCGCTCAAAGCGGACCTCACGGCGCTTCAGAGGGGCCACGCTTTGTCAGAAATAGCCGTTTAACATGCCGATAAGATGATTCACGCTTGAGCGCTCATCTTTGTTTACGTAGCGCATTAAGCAGCGCCTGTGTGGCATCAGAAGACGTTCCGGATGGCGAACAAACCAGCCCAAACTCACGATGAATAGCCGGCGTCACTGGCACCACGCACAGGTTGCGTAAGGTCTCCGGCAGGGCGGATTCCGGTACCAGCGCGACGCCCATCTCTTCGCCGACCAGTTTACAGGCGCTTATCCAGTCGCGAACCGTCACGCGGATATCAGAGAGTTGCAACCCGGCCTTTTCCATCAGGCTTTTGCCATTCACGACACAGCCGCCCGTCGCCAGAACAAAGGGCTGGTCCGCCAGCGCCTTTAGCGTTATGCCATCAGCTTTCGCATGCTGTGCCAACCGATGGCTGGCGGGCAGGACAGCGACCCATGCATCCTGTCCTAGTACCACCTCTGCACGTCCGGGAACGGGATTCATGACCACCCCAAGTTCAACGGTGTCTGCGGCAAGCCACGCTTCGACTTCTTCGTCAGAGCCTTCCAGCACAACAACGTCAATACCCGGATGCAGGCGCTTAACGTCGCGCAGCAGGCCGGGCAACAAGGTAGACGTCACGGAGGGAAAACTGGCCAGCCGAATGCGCCCGCGGGTGACGTTCCGGCCCCGATCAGCCAGTTCGCGGATAACGTTCAGCTGCGAAAGCATGTTTCTGGCATGTTCCACCACCTGCTCACCCAGGGCGGTAATCCCGATGTATCGTCGCTCACGGGTAAATACCGGAAAGCCCAGAGAAGCCTCCAGCTGGGCAATGGCCTGGCTGGCGCCGGACTGGGTCATGCCTATCTCCTCGGCAGCACGTGAGATATTGCCGGCATCCGCCACGGCTACCAGCAGGCGCCAGTGTAAAAGATTCATCATGATTATCAGTAGCTCAGCTAATAGTTCTTTTCTATATCATTAATTTTACAGTGCGATCGGCGTTAAATACAGTGTGCTGAGGATCGTGCAGGACGTTGTCCGACGGCTTTACACATTAACGGAGACGAGATGAAACTTTATTACGCGCCAGATACCTGTTCATTATCACCGCACATCGTGCTGCGCGAGCTGAACCTTGAATTTGAACTGGTGAGAGTCAACAACAGAAGCAAGATCACCGCTGATGGTCGCGACTTCCTCACCATTAACCCGAAAGGGTATGTTGCTGCGCTTGAGTTGGATGATGGGCAGATCCTCACCGAAGGGCCGGCGATGGTGCAGTACCTCGCCGATCGTAAACCCGAATACGGCCTGGCGCCACGCGCGGGCAGTTGGGAAAGGGTGCGCCTGCAGGAATGGCTTAACTTTATCACCAGTGAAATACACGCGGGTTCGGCGCCGCTGTTTAACTCCGCGCTGGCGGAAGATGTCAAAACGATTTTTCGAGACAAGCTATTCCGACGCTTCGATTTTCTGCAGACGACGCTCAGCGAAAAAACCTATCTGACTGGCCCGTCCTTTAGCGTGGCGGATGCCTACCTCTTCACGGTGCTGGGATGGTGCAAATTCTTCGCGATCCCACTGGATCGCTGGCCAGCGCTATCGTCGTATATGGAAATAATAAATGCCCGTCCTGCTGTACAGGCGGCATTACGGGCTGAAGCGTCTCAACAGGGCAGGTAGAAGGCGACATGAGTAGAGAAGGCCGCACAAGAGAGGCGGCCTTTGGCGTCAGATTTCCAGTTCAGGCATCTGCGCCATCACAAACGCGAAAACTTTTTCCGCGTCGAGTGAGGCATAGGGCAGACTTTCAATCACCGCAATAGAACGAGCGTCGCCAACAATCCCTCTTATCTCCGCGACCTTATACTGAATATGCGGCGCAACGAGAAATCCGTCGAAAGCGGGCGCCACGCTGGCAAAATTTTCCAGGCCCACTGCGCTGACAATGAGAGGATGGCCCTTTTTTTCCGCCAGTAACTGTATCTTTTTGGCGAGAGAATTGGCGGTGTTGCCAAACAAACAACATATCAGAAGCTTTTTCATGGTTTTACCTCCTGAGAATTAGTCACAGGATATGACTCGCCATGCGTATAAAATGAGCGCCACCTCATAATTGCGTGAAGAATTCATCATGATGTTGCTGACCTTTCTGGCAAAGATGACCGATAGCGAAGATCTTGATAAAGGTCACTGCCACGCCGTGGCGGCGCTTCGTCGTCTGCTGTGGCAGAAGAGGGAGATCAGTGACTCAGTAGGATGTCCGGGTGGAAATTCCCCGCCGGCCAGTGCCGGCGGGGGGAGTTGACGATTATTCCCAGCGTTTCAGCAGCAGGCTGGCGTTAACGCCGCCAAAGCCAAAACCGTTCGACAGCGCATAACGCATTTTCTGCGGGCGGGCCTGCAGCGCCACCAGATTGAGACCTGCCGCCTCTTCATCGGGGTGATGCAGGTTCAGCGTCGGCGGCACCACCTGATCGCGCAGGGCCTGAATGGTGAAGATGGCCTCGATCCCGCCGGCCGCGCCTAACAGATGGCCGGTGGCGGATTTCGTCGAGGTAATGGCGACCGGATGCGCGCCAAACAGCGTTTTAATCGCCGCCAGCTCACCTTTATCACCTACCTGCGTTGAGGTGGCGTGGGCGTTGATATGGTCAATCTCGTCGACGGTCACCCCGGCCTGGCGAATAGCGGTCTCCATGGCCCGACGTGCGCCGTTCCCGTCTTCCGGGCCAGCGGTCAGGTGATAAGCATCTGCGCTGGTGCCGTAGCCCACCAACTCGGCCAGCGGCGTGGCGCCGCGCGCCAGTGCGTGCTCCAGAGATTCGATCACGATAAGCCCCGCGCCTTCTCCCATCACAAAACCATCGCGGTCACGGTCAAAGGGGCGGGAAGCGGCTTCCGGCTGGTCGCTGGAGGCGCAGGACAGCGCCCTTGCTGCGGCAAATCCGGCAAGGCTAACGCGATGAATCGCCGCTTCCGCGCCGCCGCAGAGGGCAATATCCGCCTCGCCGCTGCGGATCATCCGCGCCGCATCGCCGATGGCCTGGGCGCCTGCCGCGCAGGCGGTGACCGGTGCGCCGATGGGCCCCCGGAAACCGTGGGCGATAGACACATGCCCGGCGGCCAGGTTGGCCAGAAAAGAGGGGATAGTGAACGGCGAGAGGCGACGCGGCCCGCGTTCATCGGTGGTATGTACCGCATTGGCGATCTCGCTGAACCCGCCGATCCCGGTGGCGATCACCGTGGCGGTGCGTTCCTGTTCGGCCTCGGATGCTGGCGACCAACCGGCCTGGGCCAGCGCTTCGCGGGCGGCGACCAGCGCAAACTCAATAAAGCGATCCATCTTTTTGCGCTCTTTCGCCGGGATGGTCGCCAGCGGGTCGAAGCCGTGCAGCGGATCGCTGTCAATGGACGGCACCTGGCCGGCCACTTTGCAGGGAATATCCGCGACCAGCTGCTCGCTGAGCCGGGTGATCCCTGACTTTCCTGCCAGCAGCGATTGCCAGACGTGCTGTACGCCGCAACCCAGCGGGCTGACAATCCCCATCCCGGTGACGACAATGCGTTTAACGGAAACGCCCATAGTTAACTCTCCTGTAGTATTAGTGTGCCGGCGGCTTTTTCATCAAGGGAACCAGCAGCGCGGCAAGCAAAAAACCCATCATGATGAGGTAGAAAGCATCGGAAAATGCCTGGGTTCGCGCCTCCCGCAGCGCCAGCGCGGAAAGATTTTTCAGCGCCGCCGTCTGCGCGGCATCCGGCGAGATCCCCTGGACGGTGAAGTTTGCCGCGCTGCGCTGAACAAAATCGCTCATTGCCAGGTTGGCGTTATTCAGATGGTCCGCCAGGCGGCTGTAGTGCAGATTGGTTCTGTCGTTAAGCACCGTGCCGCACAGGGCGATGCCGATGGCGCCCCCGAGGTTGCGCATCAGATTAAACAGCCCGGAGGCCAGCTTCAGGCGCGCGGGCGGCAGGCTGCCCAGCGTCAGGGTCACCGTTGGCGCGACGGCAAACTGCTGCGCCAGTCCGCGAAAGGCCTGCGGGAGCAGCAGCTGGTCCGCCCCCCAGTCGTGGGTGATCGGAACAAAGCTGTACATCGACACCGCAAAGCCGATCAGCCCGGCCATCAACAGCCAGCGCAGATCGACGCGGTTGGCGAGCCACGAATAAAACGGAATAGACATGACCTGGAACAGACCGGTGGAAAATACCGCCAGGCCGATCTCCAGCGCACTGAAACCGCGCACGCTCCCCAGATACAGCGGGGTTAAATAGATGGTGGCGAAGATGCCGACGCCGGCCATAAACGAGAAATAGCAGCCGAGGCTGAAGGTTCGATCCTGCAGGGCGCGGAGATCCATCACCGGCTGCGGATGGCGCAGGGTGCGGATAACAAAGGCCACGCCGCAGAGCAGGGCGACCCAGGCGGTGGTCGTCAGGGTCGCGTCATCAAACCAGCCCCAGCGCGGACCTTCTTCGAGGGTATATTCCAGGCAGCCGAGGGACAAGGCCAGCAGCAGAATACTGAGATAGTCGGCGCCGCGCAGCAGAGTGGGGTCGGCGCTGTCTACTTTTACCAGCAGCGGCACTGCCACCGCGATGTAAATCCCCGGAACCACGTTGATAAAGAACAGCCAGTGCCAGTTGTAGTTTTCGGTGATCCAGCCGCCCACCGTTGGACCCAGCGTAGGGGCGAGGGAGGCCAGGCCGCCGATCGTCGCCGCGGCAATAACCCGCTGTTTGCCCTGGAAAAAGGCGAAAGCGGTGGTGAACACCAGGGGGATCATCGACCCGCCCGCCAGTCCCTGCAGGGCGCGGAAGGCGATCATACTCTGGATGTTCCACGCCCAGCCGCACAGCAGGCTCATCAGCGTGAAGCCCGCCGCGGAAGCGGCAAACAGCCAGCGGGTCGACATGACCCGGGCCAGCCAGCCGGAAAGCGGGATAATAATGATCTCGGCGATCAGGTAGCTGGTTTGTACCCAGACGGTTTCATCGTCGCCCGCCGACAGGCCGCCGCCAATATCCCGCAGCGAGGCTGAGACGATCTGGATGTCGATAAGGGCAATAAACATCCCCACGCACATGCTGGCGAAGGCGAAGATCTTCTTCGTCGTCGGCATCGACAGACCCTGCGGGGCGGACAGCGCCTGAACGGTGCTCATCGAGGGCTCTTTTCGTTCACGGTGACGATCACCGACAGTCCCGGGCGCAGGACGTCAAGCTTTGCCCCGTCACCTTCCAGCGCAATGCGGACCGGCACCCGCTGCACGATTTTAGTGAAATTCCCGGTCGCGTTCTCCGCCGGCAGAATGCTGAAGCGTGAGCCGGTCGCCGGCGCCAGGCTGGCGACATGACCCTTAAAGGTATGGTTCGGCAGCACATCGGCGACGATGGTCACCGGCTGGCCGGCACGCATATGCGCCAGCTGGTTTTCCTTGAAGTTGGCGTCAATCCACAGGCCGTGCGCGGGTACCAGGGAGAGCAGCTGCGTACCGCTGCTGACGAAGGAGCCGGACCACGCGCGGCGGTTGCCAATCACCCCATCGAACGGTGCGCGAATGTCGGTATAGCTGAGGTTCAGCCTGGCCATCTCGAGGTTAGCCTGGGCCTGCGCCAGGGCAGCCAGGATTTGCTGCTGGCGAGCATCCAGCACCGCCAGCTGACGTTCGGCCACGGTTTTATCCGCTTTGGCCTTCTCCTGCTCGGCGTGCGCCCGGCGATAATCGGCGGAGGCGTTATCGCGGATCTGTGCGGAAATCGCGCTCGACGCGGCCAGGGCGTTATAGCGTCGGTTGTCGTTAGCCAGTTTTTCGGTTGCCGCCGTGGCGGCCAGTAACGAGGCCGCAGAGCCGGCAATGGTCGCCTGCTGAAGCTGGCGGGTAGCCTGGATATCGGCCAGCGCGGCCTGCTGCGCCGCCACTTCTCCGGCGGCTTTCGCGAGGGCGGCGCGATAATCGCGGTCGTCAATGCGGATCAACAGGTCACCTTTTTTCACCGCCATATTGTCCTGCACCGCCAGCTGCTGGATATAGCCGGAGACTTTGCTGGAGATGGCGCTAATGTCGCCGCCGACATAGGCGTCATCGGTGGTCTGCATAAAGCGCCCGGTATGCCACCAGTAAGCGCCGTAGCTCGCTGCCGCCAGGGCGGCAGCGCCCAGGGCCGCCAGGACAAGAATATTTTTCTTACTGGTCGGATTCATTGCTGGCATCTCTGTAAGGTTCAGGCTGGAATTTTTGCCCGCTATCGCCTTCGCGTTTGCGCAGCAGATATTCATGACGATATTTCATCAGCGGCGAGGCGGCGGGGCCCGGCACCATGGCGTATTTACCCGGAATAATCTCTTCCCCGGTCGCTTTATCCACCATGACTGGCTCCACCCGTCGCTGGGTGGCGGTTTCCACCAGCTGCATCTGACGGCCTTCGGGGGCGAAGTGGCGGTTACCCCATTCCGCCAGCGCCAGCAGCACCATGCGAAAATCGCGGCCGCGTTGCGTAAGGTGGTATTCGTAGCGCGGCGGGGTGCTGCTGTAGCACACCTTCTCCAGCAGCCCGTCGTCGACCAGCGCCTTCAGGCGGCGCGACAGAATATTGGGCGCGACGTTGCTGCTTTTCTGGAACTCGTCAAAGCGGGTAAAGCCCGCGAAGGCGTCACGCAGGATCATGATGCTCCAGCTGTCGCCGATGCGGCCAAGGCTGCGGGCAATGGGGCAGGGAGCGTGGCAAAGCGGTTCATTTTTCATGGGCTGTCCAGTAACCAGGTGGCTTTTGCCAGCAAATTGACATAGTCACTATCAAAATGCAAGTTACTCTTCATGGTACCCAGAGAAGAAGCCGCACTCGTTTCGCTACGCGGTTTCTTCCTTTGAATGCCGAAAAGAGGGACAGTCTCCGCCGCCACCTTATTCCTGCTTTATCGTAATAAGAGATAAAAATCGCTGATGGCGGATGAAACATTTTAATAATGATAGAAATCGATATGGTGGGTAATGACCTTTATTGGGGGATGCGATATAAAGTATGGTGAAATGCAAATTAACATTCTCATAACTTATAAAGGTTAAATAAATGAAGCAGGTGGGTATTGTTGGCTGGCGGGGAATGGTAGGCTCTGTATTACTGCAAAGAATGATCGAAGAAAATGATTTCGACGATATTTCAGCGCATTTTTTTAGTACCTCAAGTGCGGGCGGTGTGGGCCCGGTTATTAATGGTAAAAGCGACATCCTGAAAGATGCGAATTCCCTTAGCGCCCTCGCCGAAATGGATATCATCATCACCTGTCAGGGCGGGGAGTATACCAAAGCCATCTATCCAGCGTTAATTAACCATGGCTGGCAAGGTTACTGGATTGACGCCGCTTCGGCGCTGCGGATGGATGAAAAAGCCTGCATTATTCTCGACCCGGTAAACCGCGATAATATCGATCGTGCCGTGAAAGCGGGAGTGAAACTGTTTGTTGGCGGCAACTGCTCCATTACGCTGAGCCTGATGGGGCTGGCCGGGCTGATCAAGGCTGACCTGATCGAATGGATGAGCGTGATGACCTATCAGTCTGCCTCCGGAGCGGGCGCCAAACAGGTGCGGGAATTAATCGCGCAAAGCGCTTATATCAGTCAGCATTTATCTGCGGATGAACTGACGGCATCAGGTTCAGTACTGCCATTGGTAAATAAAGTGAGTGAGCTGATTAACAGCGCGGGTATGCCGGTGGAGAATTTTGGCGTTCCTCTGATGGGAAGCATCATTCCATGGATCGACAGCGATTTAGGCGATGGAAACAGCCGTGAAGAATGGAAGGGCGAGGCGGAAACCAATAAAATTCTTGGCCTTGCGCCCGGCACCATTCCGGTCAATGGCTTATGCATTCGGGTCGGCGTGATCCGCTGCCACAGCGCTGCCATTACCCTTAAACTTAAACGTGAGGTCAGCGAAGCGGAATTCGCTGAGTTAGTCACCCATTCCCATCCATGGGTAAACTATATCCGCAATAATAAGCAAGAGAGTGTCAGTCAATTGACCCCGGCTGCTATTAGTGGTTCGCTGCAGGTAGGAATTGGCCGCTACAAGAAAATGTCGTTAAATAATGAACCCGTCTACTCGGTGTTAACGGTTGGCGATCAGCTACTGTGGGGTGCGGCGGAACCCCTGCGCCGCATGTTAAATATCCTGCTGGGCAAAATATAGTTACGGTCATCCGGGGAAAGCCCTCGCGCGCAGGCGGTTAAGACAAATGTTTAACGAAGCGTTTGCGGACCTCCTTGTAGCCGTTATTTTCATAAAATTGATGCGCTCTGATTCTTTTTTCACTGCTTGAAAGTTCGATCTGAGCGCATTGTTTATCGCGGGCGAGGCGCTCTGCGGCATGGAGAAGTTGGTGGCCTATCCCTGATCCACGTGATGATTCCTCGATGACCAGCGCGGAAATTAATGCCCATAAACGGTTCTCATGTACCGGTAAAATAAAATTGATAACGATTACGCCACACACGGCGTTTTCTGTTTCCGCCACCAGCGCACTCATCATACTCTGCGGGGCAGTGATGCGTTGTTCTAAGATCGCCGTCTCCGTCTGATAGCCCAGCTGCAGAAATAGCGTTTTCAGCGAGGGGATATCTTTTGATTCAGCCGCTCTGATGAACACCATGGTCTTCGACTCCAAATAGCGTGTTACCGGACCGGAAGCGGGCCGGTGGATACCTTATTCTCCGGTCCGCTCCCGTATACGCCACTCAGTCCATCAGACTGACCTGGGCGGCGACAATGCGCCAGCCGTAGGGGAAGCGTACCCAGGTCTGCTGCTGGCGGCCCAGGCGGGCGCTGCCTTCGCGGGTGAACTCGGTGCTGCACACCGCCATATCCGCGCCAAAGGTAGTAATGGTGGTATGGCGCAGATCGCGGGCCAGACCGGCGGCGGGGCGGGCGGCGCGAAAGGCGCGGATCGCCTCGATGCCATACAGATTTTCGCCGGCTCCCAGCCGTACGGTGCGCGGGTCGTGCCAGAACAGCGCATCCAGCGCCTCGATGTTATTGCTGACCAGCGCCTCTTCATACTGATAAAACGCCGCCGTCACCTCGGCGAGGATCGCCGGGCGGTCTACATTATCCAGATTGATCATGCTGCACTCTCCGCCACTCGGGCATCGGTAATGCCCATCGCTTCCAGCGCCCGCGCGGCGCGAAGACAGGCTTGTTCGTTAAACGGCGCGGCAATCAGCTGCAGGCCAATCGGCTTACCGCTGGCTGTACGCAGGGGCACGGTCACCACCGGCAGACCGAGGAAGGAGATCGGCTGCGTCAGCATTCCCATGCTGGCACGTACCGGCAGCGGCTGGCCGTTAATCACCATCTCCTCCGCGCCTATCGGCGTGGCGCTGCATGGGGTGGCCGGGGCGATCAGCACGTCGGCCTGGCTGAACAGGGATTTCATTGCCTGGCGAGCATGACGGCGAAAACGCTGAGCCTGCAGATACCATGCGGAGGGGATCATCGCTCCGGCAAGCAGCCGCTCGCGGGAGTGAGGTTCAAAACGCTCTGGCGAGTGGCGAAGATCCGTCAGGTACTGATTGCCGCCTTCGCTGGCGCTGATGATAAAGGCCGCCGAGCGGGACAGCGCGGCATCCGCGAACTGCAGCTCGCTGTCGGCGCCCAGCGCGTGGGCGACCCGATCCACGGCCGCCCGGGCGTCGTCATCGCACCAGGTGGTGAAATAGCCGCCCAGCCGCGCGCAGCGCAGCCCCTCCAGTCCGCGTTCCAGCAGATTACCGGTGCGCTCGCTGGCTTTATCAGCCTGAAAGTCATCGGCCGGGTCGCGCCCCTGCAGGGCGTCATACACCGCGGCGAGGTCGGCCACCCGGCGGGCAAAAGGACCAATATGATCCAGACTGGCGACAAACGGATGGCTGCCAGAGCGCGAAAGGCGACCGAAAGTGGGTTTCAGGCCAAAGATCCCGCACAGCGACGCGGGGACGCGGATCGAGCCGTTGGTGTCGCTGCCGAGGCTGAAATGGACCAGCCCGGCCGCCACCGCCGCGGCCGAACCGCCGGACGAACCGCCGGCGATCCGCGACAGATCGTGCGGATTGCGCGTCGCGCCATAGTGGCTGTTTTCAGTGGTAAAGCCGTAGGCATAGGCGTCCATATTGAGCATCCCGCTGAGCAGGGCGCCGGCGCTGTGCAGCTGGCGCACCGCCCAGCTGTCGCTGTTCGCCGGCGGCCGGTCGCTCAGCAGTTCCGCCCCGGCGAGGGTGGTATGCCCGGCGACATCAAACAGATTCTTTACCGCATAGGGAATGCCTGCCAGCGGCGGCAGGGGGCGCTTTTCCCGGCGCAGGGCGTCGATGCTGTCGGCCTCCGCCAGCATGCGCTGGGCGGTGACCTCGGTCCAGGCGTTGATCTGCGGATTCGCGCGGGCGATGTCGTCCAGCGTCTGGCGGGCGATCTCCCGGGCGCTGAGTTCGCCCTCGTGCAGCGCACGCTGGATCTCGGCGATAGTGAAGTGATGAAGAGTCATGCTTTATACACCCCCGCAATCTCCTCGCGCGGCCCGAGGGGATAGTCCATCAGCGGCTGCGCCATGGCGGCGATGCGGGCAAACTGGCGCTCCAGCTCTTCACGACGCGGCGCATCCAGCTCCATATCCAACAGGTGAGTCATCTGCGTCAGATACTCGCTCCAGTCTGGCTGTGTGGTCATGGTCTGCTCCTTAGTATCCGGCGGCGGCGCCGTTGCTGCGTGGATCGGTCGCCCCTTCAAGCAGGCCGTTGGGATGGCGGACAATGGCGCCGGCGTGGCCCATCGCTTCGCTGAAATCAGCCAGCACTTCCACTTCGTGCCCCAGCTCGCGCAGTCGCGCGATACAGGCGGGGGCAAAGCGTCCCTCCAGCTTCAGTGAATCGGAGGACTGGCCCCAGGTGCGGCCCAGCAGCCAGCGCGGACGGGAGATGCTCTCCTGCAACGGCACCCCCTGCAGGATATAGCGAGTAAACAGCGCCGCCTGAGTTTGCGGCTGACCGTCGCCGCCCATCGAGCCATAGACCATCACCCGGCCATCGTTCAGGCGGGCGGCGGCAGGGTTGAGGGTATGGAATGGCTGTTTGCCAGGGGCCAGCGCCAGGAGATGCTGCGGATCGAGGCTGAAGGCCGCCCCGCGGTTTTGCCAGACGATCCCGGTGTCCGGGAGCACCACGCCGCTGCCGAACTCGTGATAGATACTCTGAATAAATGACACTGCCAGTCCGCTGTTATCCACGACGCCCATCCAGACGGTATCGCCCGGGCCTTTGCCGCGGCCCCAGGGGGAAGCGCTGGCGTCGTCGATGCTGTCGGCCAGCGGCTGCAGGGCTTCCGGGGTGAGCAACTGCTGTACATCCACATCCAGATGGCGTGGATCGGTGATATGCGCATCGCGCAGGGCAAATGCCCGCTTGGTGGCTTCGACAATACGGTGCACCGTTTGCGCGTCGTCGGCATCGGCCATGTTCAGGCGGTCGGTGATGCCAAGGATCGCCAGCGACACCAGTCCCTGCGTCGGCGGCGCAAGATTCCACAGCGTGCCCTGCTGGTGCTGGAGCGTCAGCGGCGCCGGACGCCGGGCGCGGTGGGCCTGCAGGTCGCCGAGGGTGATCGGCATCCCCAGCGCGGCCATACCCTGCGCGAGACGCTCGGCCAGCGGCCCGCGATAGAAACTGTCGAGACCGTCGCTGGCCAGCATGCGCAGGGTACCGGCGAGGGCGGGCTGGCGAAAGCGGCTGCCGGGCCGCGGGGCCTCGCCCGATACCAGCCAGGTTTCGCTGAAGCCCGGCTGATGGCGCAACTCTTCCAGTTTGCTGGCGGTGGCGTGGGCTTGCGAGGCGGTGACCGGAATACCGTCTTCGGCATAGCCGATCGCATCGGCCAGCAGGCGGGCCACCGGCAGCGCGCGGCCGGTTAAGTCCCGTGAAATACGCAGCGCCTCGTCCCAGCCGCTGACGGTGCCGGCGACGGTCAGCGCGGCCTGCGGTCCCCGGTGGGGAATATGCTGCTGTCCGGCGTAGGCCTCGAGGGTCGCCAGCGATCCGGCCGCCCCGCTGGCGTCAATGGCGATGGGGTCTCCCTCAGGCGGTACGATCAGCCAGAAGCCATCGCCGCCGAGGCCATTCATATGGGGATAGACGACGGCGATGGCCGCCGCGGCAGCCACCATCGCTTCAATGGCGCTGCCGCCCTCGCGCAGGATCGCCAGCGCGCTCTGACTGGCGAGGTGATGGGGGGCCACCGCCATGCCGTGGGTCGAAACGTTGCTACTGTGCATAAATTATCCTTTCTGAACGAATCACCCGCAGAACACTGCAAAAGCTGTTCCATCTCTGAACGTTTCGTTTCATTGATAAAAACAATGACCAGAATTTTCCCACTGGCACGCTATGTGTAAGGCATAGCAGATACAGTATGATGAGGGATGGATGATGAAACGAAAGTTACAGGGGCGCTATGCAACAACTCGATGAACGACTGAAAGGGCAATACGCCTCGCTGTCGCCGCAGGAGCAGCGGGTGGCGGATTTCATCTTTGACCACTTTGATGACCTGATAAGCTACAACAGCGCCGAGCTGGCGCAGCTGAGCGGCGTGTCGAAAGCCACCGTCAGCCGGCTGTTCAAACGCCTCGGTTATGACAAATATAAGGATATGCGCGATGAACTGCGCACCCTGCGCCAGAGCGGGATGCCGCTGACCGACCAGCGCGACGCGGTGCAGGGTAACACGCTGCTGGCGCGCCATTATAAGCAGGAGATGGCGAACCTCACCCAATGGGTCAACGCCCTTGACGCCCGCCAGTTCGCCGAGGCGCTGACGGCGATGGTGGCCGCGCGCCGCATCGTGGTGGTGGGGATGCGTAACGCCTATCCGGCGGCGCTGCACTTGCGCCAGCAGCTGCTGCAGGCCCGCGGCCAGGTGCTGGTGCTGCCCCAGCCGGGTCAGAGTCTCAGCGAAGAGCTGGTCGATCTGACCGCCGATGATCTGGTGGTAATGATGGCGTTTCGCCGCCGGCCGCGAATAGTACGCCCGCTGCTGCAGCAGCTGCAGCGCGACGGGGTGCCGGTCCTGTTAATGTGCGAGCCGCAGGCCCACAGCCTGTTTCCGCTCTCCCGCTGGCAGCTCTGCGCGCCGCTGGACAGCGTCTCCGCCTACGACAGCTATGCCTCGGTCAACAGCCTGATTAATCTGCTGGCCAATGCCTTTCTCCATGAAACGCTCGACAGCGGTCGTCCGCGCATCCACGATATCGCCACGCTTTATCAGCAACTGGACGAGCTGGAACAACGCTAATGGGGCGCCAGCGTGGTGCTTTGCATTATTATGGTGCAAGAAAAACCACGTGATGGCGCCGCCGCTCGCTGAACACTTTCCCGTTAACGCTTGTCCTTTCTCACTTTTTGTTTTAATTCCTCGCCAACTCTCGCCTCGTCTGTATCTGGCACATTAGTTGCAAAAACAGATTCAAAGAATCTTTTGTTTCATGCTAACGTAACGGGTAAACATCATGAAGAAACTGTTGATCGCACTGGCCGGGGCCGCTTGTCTCCTTTCGTCTGTTTCTGCCGCGCAGGCTGACCAGCTCCAGGATATTGAAAAACGCGGCGTCATTCGTATTGCCGTGCCTCAGGATTTTCCGCCGTTCGGCTCGGTGGGCACCGACCTGCAGCCGCAGGGGTATGACATCGATATGGCGCGCTATCTGGCGAAATCGATGAAGCTCAAGCTGCAGCTGGTCCCGGTGACCAGCGCCAACCGCGTGCCGTATCTGCAGACCGATAAGGTGGACCTGGTGATCTCCAGCCTCGGCAAGAACGCCGAGCGCGAGAAGGTGATCGACTTCAGCCGCGCCTACGCGCCGTTCTTCCTCGGCGTGTTTGGCCCGAAAGGGGCGGAACTGAAGGACGCGGCCGCGCTGAGCGGCAAAAGCATCGGTGTGACCCGTGGGGCAGTGGAAGATATGGTACTGACCAGCGTGGCGCCGCAGGCGGCGCAGATTAAGCGCTACGAGGATAATAACACTACGCTGTCGGCTTACCTGTCCGGTCAGGTGCAGTATGTCGCGACCGGCAATCTGGTGGTGGCGGCCATCTCCCGGCAGAACGCCGACAAAGCGCCGGTGCCGAGCTTTATGCTGAAGGACTCGCCGTGCTTTATCGGTCTGAAAAAGAACGAACCGGCGCTGAAGGCGAAAGTGGATACCCTCATCGAGCAGGGCATTAAGGACGGCACCCTCAACGGTCTGTCTGAGAAGTGGCTGAAAGCGCCACTGCCTGCCAGCCTCGGCGCGTAAGGTCTGGGGATGACGGAGCAACTTCATTTCTCTGAGCTCTGGCCGCACTGGCCGGAGCTGCTGGCCGGCCTGTGGGTGACGGTGCAGTTGACGGTGCTGGCGACGATCGGCGGACTGGCGATCGGCATCCTCGGGGCGGCGATCCGCAGCGGGCGCCCGGGAATGCTCAGCCGGGTATGGGGCGGATATGTGGAAATCATCCGCAACACGCCGTTTGTGGTGCAGCTCTTTTTTATCGTCTTTGGTTTACCGAACCTTGGACTGAAGATGACCGCCGGTGAAGCGGCGCTGCTGGCGATGGTGGTTAACCTCGGCGCCTATAGCACCGAGATCGTCCGCGCCGGTATTCAGGTGACGCCGAAGGGCCAGTGGGAAGCCGGTCGCGTGCTCGGGCTTAGCCGGACGCAAACCTTCGTTCGCGTCGTATTGCCCCCGGCGCTGCAGCGGATTTACCCGGCGCTGGTCAGCCAGTGCATCATCGTGATGCTCGGCTCGTCAGTGGTGTCGCAGGTCTCCTATGAGGAGCTGACCTTCGCCGCCAACCTGATCCAGTCGCGGACATTTTTGAGCTTTGAGGTCTATCTGGTGACCACCGGGATCTACTTAGCGTTATCGATAGCGATGCGCCAGCTGCTGATGGCGGCGGGGCGTAAATGGCTGGGGGTACAGGCCTGATGACCACTTTTACTGACTGGGACATTATCCGCAACCTGCTGCTGGCCGGTCGCTGGACGGTGCTGCTGTCGCTGGTCGCGTTCACCGGCGGGGCGCTGGTCACCTTACCGTTACTGCTGCTGCGCCTCACCGGCGGACGCCAGGTGAAACGGTTGATCCGCGGCTACATCGAGCTGTTTCAGGGCACGCCGCTGCTGATGCAGCTGTTTCTGGCATTCTTTGGCGTGGCGCTGTTCGGCATCGACGTCTCGGCGTGGACCGCCGCCTCGGTCGCTCTGACGCTCTACACCAGCGCCTTTTTGCTGGATATCTGGTTCGGCAGCATTCGCGCGCTGCCCAAAGGCCAGTGGGAAGCCTCGCGGTGTCTCGGGCTGAGCTTCGGCCAGACCTTGTACCGCGTGGTGGCGCCGCAGGCACTGCGCATTGCCATCGCGCCGACGGTGGGCTTTGCCGTACAGGTGATCAAAGGCACGGCGCTGGCATCGATTATCGGCTTTGTGGAGCTGACCAAGGCCGGGACGATGCTGACCAACGTCACTTATCAGCCGTTTAAAGTGTTTGCCCTGGTGGCGCTGGGCTATTTCATTCTGTGCTATCCGCTGTCCCGCTACAGCCGCTATCTGGAGAACAAATTCAATGCCTCTCATCACCATTAATCAGATGCAGAAGTACTACGGCGACAACCATGTGTTGAAGGGCGTCGATCTGGATATCGACATGGGGGAAGTGATCTCGATCATCGGCCGCAGCGGCTCGGGTAAAAGCACCCTGCTGCGCTGTATCAATGGTCTGGAGGGCTACCAGGAGGGCAGTATCAAGCTCGGGGGCATGACCATCACCGACCGCGATTCACAGGCCCGGGAGATCAGCCGCTCCATCGGCATGGTGTTCCAGAACTTTAACCTGTTCCCGCACATGACGGCGCTGGAGAACGTCATGCTGGCTCCGCGGCGGGTACTGAAGAAGTCCCAGGCCGAATGCCGGGAGCTGGCGCAGCGGATGCTGGAGAAGGTCGGTCTTGGCGACCGTCTGGATTACTATCCGGCCAATCTCTCCGGCGGCCAGCAGCAGCGCGTGGCCATTGCCCGGGCGCTGGCCATGTCGCCGAAAGTTTTACTCTGTGACGAAATCACCTCGGCACTCGACCCGGAACTGGTGGGTGAAGTGCTGAAGGTGCTGGAGCAACTGGCGGCGGAAGGTATGACGCTGATCCTCGTCACCCATGAAATGAACTTTGCCCGCGAAGTGGGCGACCGCGTGGTGTTTATGCATCAGGGACGCGTCTGGGAGCAGGGCGACAGCAAAACGCTGTTCGCCAATCCGCAGACCAGCGAACTGAAACAGTTTATCTCCTCGGTGCGCGGTCTTAACTAACGTAAGGAATGGCAGATGGATATCACTCAGTTTTCACAAATTAACCCGCCGCAGCGCCTGCTGATGGGGCCGGGGCCGATCAATGCCGACCCGCGCGTGCTGCGCGCCATGTCGAGCCAGCTGGTTGGCCAGTACGATCCGGCGATGACCCACTACATGAATGAAGTCATGGCGCTCTACCGCGGTGTGTTTCGCACCGAAAATCGCTGGACGATGCTGGTCGACGGCACCTCGCGCGCCGGGATCGAAGCGATTCTGGTGTCGGCGATCCGTCCGGGTGACAAAGTGTTGGTGCCGGTGTTCGGCCGGTTTGGACATCTGCTGTGCGAGATCGCGCGTCGTTGCCGGGCAGAGGTGCACACCATCGAGGTGCCGTGGGGCGAGGTCTTTACGCCGGATCAGGTTGAGGACGCGATCAAGCGCGTGCGCCCGCGCCTGCTGCTCACCGTGCAGGGCGATACATCCACCACCATGCTGCAGCCGCTGGCGGAGCTGGGGGAGATTTGCCGTCGTCACGAAGTGCTGTTCTATACCGACGCCACCGCGTCGCTCGGCGGTAACCCGCTGGAAACCGACGCCTGGCAGCTGGACGCCGTGTCCGCCGGGATGCAGAAGTGCCTGGGCGGTCCTTCCGGCACGTCGCCCATCACCCTCAGCCCGCGGATGGAAGAGGTCATCCGCCGCCGCCGCTGCATTGAGCAGGGGATCCGCACCGATGCGCATCACGACGGCGTCGACGAGATGATCTATTCCAACTATTTCGATCTCGGCATGGTGATGGATTACTGGGGGCCGGAGCGCCTTAACCACCATACCGAAGCGACCTCGGCGCTGTTTGCCGCCCGGGAGTGCGCGCGCCTGATCCTCCAGGAGGGACTCGACAACGGCATCGCCCGCCACAAACTGCACGGCGATGCGCTGCTGAAGGGCATCCAGGCGATGGGGCTCGAGACCTTTGGCGACCTGCGGCACAAAATGAATAACGTGCTGGGGGTGGTGATCCCCAACGGGGTCAACGGCGATCAGGTACGCAAACTGATGCTGGAAGATTTCGGCATTGAAATTGGCACCTCGTTTGGTCCGCTGCACGGTAAAGTCTGGCGCATTGGCACCATGGGCTATAACGCGCGTAAAGACTGCGTGATGCAGACGCTCAGCGCGCTGGAAGCGGTCCTGAACTACCTCAAGTTCACCACCACTCAGGGCGCGGCGATGCAGGCGGCCTGGGATCACTACCGCACCGAGGCCACCCTATGAGTGATACCGCCCGCCAGCAGGCGGAGAGAGAAGCGGCTGCCAGCCGGGTGATGGCGCGTGCCGATCGGCTGGCCACCCTCAGCGAAACCGCCGATGCCCTGACCCGGGTCTATCTGTCGCCCGAGCATCTGCAGGCCAACCAGTTGGTGGGCCAGTGGATGCAGGCTGCCGGCATGATGGTGTGGCAGGACAGCGTCGGCAACATCTGCGGACGCTATGAAGGACAACAGGAGGGGGCGCCGGCGGTGCTGCTGGGTTCTCATCTTGACACCGTGCGCAACGCCGGACGCTACGACGGCATGCTCGGCGTGCTGGCGGCGATTGAGGTGGTCCAGCGTCTGCACCAGCAGGGGCGACGGCTGGCAAAGGCAATCGAGATCGTCGGCTTTGGCGATGAAGAGGGCACCCGCTTTGGCATCACCCTGCTCGGCAGCCGCGGCGTCACCGGCACCTGGCCTGAAAGCTGGCTGTCACAGTGCGATACCGACGGCGTGAGCGTCGCCCAGGCGCTGGTGAATGCCGGACTCGATCCGGCGCGGATCGGCGATGCGGCCCGTCTCCCGCGGGATATCGCCGCCTATCTGGAGCTGCATATCGAGCAGGGGCCGTGCCTGGAGCAGGCGGGGCTGGCGCTCGGCGTGGTGGAGGCGATTAACGGCGCTCGACGGCTGAACTGCCGCTTTACCGGCGAAGCTGGCCATGCCGGCACGGTGCCGATGCTCCACCGCAAGGACGCCCTCGCCGCGGCGGCGGAATGGATGGTGCAGGTGGAAAACCTGACCCGGCAGCGCGGCGGTAACCTGGTGGCGACGGTCGGCACCCTGCGCTGTGCGCCGGGCGCGGTGAACGTGATACCGGGCGAGGTGCAGTTGACGCTGGATATTCGCGGCCCGCAGGATGCGCCGCTGACGGCGCTGCTGGATGAGCTGCTGGGCGAGGCGCAGGCCATTGCCGGGCGTCGCCAGCTGCGTTTCGCCGCCGAGGAGTATTATCGCATCGCCGCCACCGCCTGCGACAGTCACCTGCAGGCGGTGCTGGGCGAGGCGGTAGCGGCGGTGCAGGGGCGTTCGCTGACGCTGCCGAGCGGCGCAGGGCATGACGCCATCGCCATCGCCGAGCGCTGGCCATCGGCCATGCTGTTTGTGCGTTGCCTGGGGGGCGTCAGCCATCACCCGGCGGAGTCGGTCACCGCCGCCGACGTCGGACTGGCTATCGACGCTTTCTCCCGGGCGGTAGAGAAGGTGGCCGACGCCTGATCGCGCCGGTTGCCGAGCCCCGGCTGGCGGCTTCACACCGCCAGCTGGTTGACCACCTCGGCGACAGAGGTGATGGCATGGATGTTGCCGATCCCCGCGCCCACCGAGATATACCCCTCATCAGTATTCCCCTCCAGCATGCCCAGCCGCATCCCGCGCAGACCGCCCATCGCCTGGGCCAGCTCGGCTTTTGAGGCGCCGGCACGATCCATGGCCACCAGTGTGTCGCTCAGTTTGCCGGGCAGCGCGCGGTAGTAGTCCGGCAGGGTACGGAACAGGCGCAGATCCAGACCGTTGGCGGCCACAATTTTCGCTTTCACCGAGTCGGGAACCCGGCTTTCGATGGTGCTGATAAATACCGAGCCGGCGAAAACCCCTTCCGCACCGAGGGCGTGGACGGCGCGCGCGCCCCGGGCGTCGGTGATCCCTCCGGCGGCCATCACCGGAACCCGCTGTACCGCGTCAACGATCAGCGGGACGATGGTGAAGGTCCCGAGGGCGGTACCCGGCAGCGTGCCGCCTTCGTCAAAGCCGGTGGCGACAATAATATCCGCTCCGGCCTGCTCCGCGCGGCGGCTGTTCTCCGGCGTCGGGTTGATGTCACGATAGATAATGGTGATCCCGGCGGCTTTCAGTTCGTCGAACAGCGCCGGTTTTAACGAACCATCGCCGTAGCCGGTGTAGACCACCACCTTAACCCCTTCCTCTTTGATCACCGGCAGGATCGCCGGCGTCCAGATGTCATTTTCCGCCGTCGGGATCAGGTTGACGCCAAAGGGTTTCTCGGTCAGCTGTTTGGTTTTGCGGATCTCTTCGCGCATTTTCTCGGCGGTGGCCTCCGGGGTGGAAACGGCGGTTGCCGCCGTCAGTCCGGCGTTCGGGCCCAGCACGCCAAGCCCACCGGCGTTGCCGACGGCCGCCACCAGACGAGCATCGGTTAGCCAGGAGAGGGGCCCCTGGACCACCGGTTTTTCAATACCCAGAATGCGGGCGACGCGGTTAGGTTGCATGATATTTTTCCTTTTATGTTAATAAGTTATAAATTTCTTCGCCCCAGCGATGCGGCAATGAGGGCAGTGTAGGCGTCTTTATTGTTTTAAAAAATGAGCAAAAACTTTCATCACTATTATTAAATTAGTAATAATGTGAACTGATGAAGAGGTGTGAGGCGGGCCATCATGCAAATGAATCTGTTTGAAAATATTAAAATTTTTATTGAAATCGTCGATGCCGGCAGCTTTGCCCAGGCGGCTGAAAATTTGCAGATCCACCGACCGGCGGTGACCAAAGCGCTGCAGCAGCTGGAGCAGGAGAGCGGGGTCCGGCTGCTGCAGCGCACCACCCGGCGTCTGTATCTTACGCCGGAGGGGGAAGAGTTTTATCGTCGCAGCAAACCGTTGCTCTCCCAGGCCGACGATCTGCTGGAGTCGTTCGCGCCGGACCGGCCGATCCGCGGTCAGCTGCGCGTTGATATGCCGATCGCCTTTGCCCGGCTGCTGGTGATCCCGCATCTGCCGGATTTTTATCAGGCCCATCCGGAGGTGGAGATTGTCCTCAGCAGCTCCGACGTACGCCGGGATATGCTGCGCGATGGTCTGGATTGCCTGCTGCGGGTGGGGGATCTTGAGGATGGCGACTATGTGGCGCGTTCGCTGGGGGAGGTGGCGTTAACCACCTGCGCCAGTCCGGGCTATCTGGCGCGCTATGGGGCGCCCGCGACGCTGGAGGACCTGCAGTCGCATCTGGCGGTGAACTGGGTGAACAGCAGCAGCCGGCAGATTATGCCCTGGCGATTCCAGACCCCGGAGGGCATCAGGCAGATCGCCATCCCCGGTAAACTGGTGCTGGACAACTCTGAAGTCTTTACTGCCGCCGGGCTGGCGGGGCTGGGGATGCTGCAGGGGATGCGTTTCTTTTTGCAACCTTATATCGACAGCGGGCAACTGGTGGAAATTTTGCCGGACTTTCCGGCGCCGCGTCGACCGTTGTCGCTACTCTATCCGCACCGGCATCTGTCGCATAAGGTGCGGGTCTTTGCCGACTGGCTGCAGGGGCTGGTAGCGACCCTGGATCGATCGGTGTCGGCTTGACTCTGCCGACTGAGCGATTATATATAAAATGTGAATGCTATTAAGCAATGAATCACAAAGCTGGATAACGACTTAACCTGTAAGGGAATGCTGATGAAACTCTGGAATAAAACACTACTTGCTTCCGCTCTGTGTCTGACCCTGTTTGGCTGCGACGATGCGTCGAAAGTGGATAACAAACTGGATAAGGCCAAAGATAATGCGGAGCAGATGAAGGATGCCGCGGCGGACAAAGCGCAGGCGATTAAACAGGATGCGGATAAGCAAATCGATACGCTGAAAAGCCAGGCTGACGCCGAGGCCGACCGCCTGAAGGATCAGGCCAGCGCCATCAAGGCGGAGGCGGACAAGAAAGCGGATGCCATCGCCCAGCAGGCGAAAGCCCAGGCCGATGCCGTGAAGCAGAACGCAAAGCAGGAAAGTGACCGCATAGTCAAAGAGGCGGGTCAAATCAAAGACAATGCCATCGGCGACGCCAATCAGCTCTCGGCGGAGGCGGCGAGCAAAACCAAGGCCATCCAGGACAGTATCGCGGCGGACAAACAGAACACCACGCCACCGCCCGCCCAGCAGTAACCTGCGCTGTTTGCCTGACCCGCGCCAGGAAATATAGGGAGCGGAGCCTGATAGATTGCCCGGCGGCGCTGCGCTTGCGCGGGCCTACGCAGGGAGCGGGTTGGCTGCGCAATGACCGGGTATCATCCTTTTGTAGGCCGGGCAAGGCGCCGCCGCCGCCCGGCACGTGGACAGCAATAACATCCTGCTCAGGGGTATCTTACGATACCCCCTTTTTTATGCGCGCTGCGGGTTCAACGGTTTGGCAGCAGGGTGCCTTTCAGGCCGTGTGGCTCGGAGCGCAGGTACTGCGAAGGGACGCGAACCTGGGCGCCGAGGCTGGCCGCAGCGTGCCACGGCCAGTGCGGATCGTAGAGTACCGCGCGGGCGAGGGCGATCAGGTCGGCATCGCCATCCTCCAGCGCCGCTTCCGCCTGCTGCGGATCGGTGATCAGCCCCACGCCAATCACCGGGATGGCAACCTGCTGGCGAATGTCGTGGGCGAATGGCAACTGATAACCCGGTCCGACGGTGATCGACTGCTGCGGCGACAATCCGCCGCTGGAGACGTGAATATAGTCGCTGCCCAGCGCTTCCAGTTGCTGGCTAAACTGAATGGACTGCTCGCAGTCCCAGCCGCCTTCGACCCAGTCGGTAGCCGACAGCCTGACGCCCACCGCCATGGTGTTGCCCACCGCCTCGCGGATCGCGTTAAACACTTCCAGCGGATAGCGCAGACGGTTTTCCAGAGAACCGCCGTACTCATCACGGCGCTGATTGCTGAGCGGCGAGAGAAACTGGTGCAGCAGATAGCCGTGGGCGGCGTGCAGTTCAATTAGCTCAAAGCCCAGACGCTGGGCGCGCAACGCGCTGGCGACAAACGCCGCTTTGATGCGCGCCATATCGGCATGGCTCAGCTCAGCGGGGGCGCGGTCGCCATCGTGAAACGCCACGGCGGAGGGGGCAACGGTTTGCCAGCCACCCTCATTAAGGGCCAGCTGATGACCACCCTGCCACGGGGCCGCGCAGGAGGCTTTGCGTCCGGCGTGCCCCAGCTGGATCCCCAGGCGGATCGGCGACCAGGCCCGAATATCCTCTACCACCGCGCGCAGCGCGTTTTCGGTTTCATCATCCCACAAACCCAGATCCCCCGGCGAGATACGTCCCGCTGGTTCTACCGCCGTGGCTTCCAGAATTAACAGGCCAGCGCCGGAGAAAGCCAGCTGACCAAGATGGATCCGGTGCCAGGAGGTGGCTTTACCCTCGTCGGCGGAGTACTGACACATGGGGGCAATAACGATGCGGTTATCCAGCGCCAGCTGACCAATACGCGTCGCGCTAAAAAGATGGCTCATGAGTACCTCGTAAAAGTTAGACAGGGTCTTGCATGGGGGCGAACAGTCACTGTTTATAGCACGCCTGTTTGCCCTTCTTTATTCGGATATTGCGTTTAAGCAGCCCGCTATTCGATAAACCACAGGCGGCGCCGGCGGCCCGTTGCCTGCTGCGACACGGCACGGGCCATCGCGCTGCCAATTTCGGCGCTGGCCGTCAGCCCCTGCACAAAGGGACGATCGTGCATCAGCCAGGGAAGGGCGCCGAAAGCGACCCGGCCGCGCAGCGTCTCGGGCGCCTGCAGCGTGTAGTCATCGCCGACGTCCGGAATGTCGTCGCCGCAGGCCAGCAGCTGCTGGCGCAGCGATGGGAAGGGCAGGTCCCGGGTTTTCAATGCTTGTTGCCCGCGGGCATCGATAAACACATCGAATTCACAGCGCTGCTGATGATGGACAATCAGCGTTCGGTGAGACTCGCGCTGCAGGTCATAATCCTCGCCGAGCGCCACAATACGCAGAATACCGGCCTGGTGCAGGGCCAGCAGCCGGCGAATGGATTCCGGCGGGATGGCGGCATAGTTATCGATAAACACCCGGGCGAGCCCGCGCCGGAAGCGGCGGCTGTCCTCGTCGTTGAGTTCCGGCACCACGCTTTCAATCGCCTCGTGCAGGCGGAGAATGGCATAGCGCCAGGGCACCGTGTGGTGTTCGCGCTTATTGCGCTCCACCTCCTGCAGATTGCGTTGCGCCCACTGGAACGGGTCATGGGTGAGACGGTCGGCAAACCAGGCCTCGGCGATGCTGTCAGGCGTTAGCTGGCGCAGCCCCGTCGCCTCGCACCAGGCCGGGGCGGCATATTCCAGCTCCTGCACGACCAGCTCGAATACCCGATCCAGTAGCCCGTCACTGCCCTGCGCGACGGCAGCCTCAAGGGCGGCAGGGGTGGCGATCTCCAGCGGCTCCCATGGGATCGGACAGTAAAAATCGGCTTCCGGGAGCACCCCATTGCGCGACAGCAGGGTGATCTCCAGCGCCTCGCTGCCAGGATGGAGGGTAAAATGGGTCGTTTTGTCGTTCTCAGTATGGAAAACACCATGCTGGGCCACCACGGCGATGGCGGCATCAATGGCGCTTAAAGAGGTCCCGAGGATCCCGACCCGGCAGGGCGCGATCCGGGCGTCCATCAGTCCGGTCCACGGACTGGGGAAATACTGTCGACTGGCGCGCTCTTCCTCAGGCCACAGATGGCCGGTGGCAATCGCCACCAGGTCGACGATAACCGGTTCTGCCGCGCTATCAGTGTGGATGGCGATCCCGGCGGGCTGGACGGCAATATCCGTCACTTCACAGGATTCACAAACGCTAACGATGAAGCCGGCGTCCCGGGCCCGCTCAGTGAGATACAGAAAACGGTCGCGATAGTACTCGCCGAGGATCACTCGCGGCAGGAACTGGCGCTCATGCAGCGTGTGCCGCTCGAGGCCGCGCGCCGCCAGCCAGGCGTCGCTGTGCTGCTGCAGCCATTGCAGATAGGTCAGGTCGATAGGGGGGATCTCAATGCTGGCGATGTTAGCCAGCATTTGCGCCGCCGTATTATCGTCACTGTAGGGCATACCCACCCCGGCCTGCGCCTCTTTTTCAAACAGGGTGATCGCCAGCGGCTCGCCACGCTTCACCAGTTCATAGAACGTGTAAATCCCCGTCGGCCCCACGCCGACGATGGCAACTCTCTTCATGATTCTCTCCCTTCCTGTGGGCGGATGCGGCATGGACAGCGGTTCACTGTCGCCAGCCTCTCCTTAATTCTGGTCGAAAATTGCCGATCCGGTGGGCCGTTACACGCAATTTGAAACAAATTAGCAGGCTAATAAACTTGCCGACGGCCGGAAAAAGGGTGTAATTAACAAAAGAGCAACTTTCTATACAAACAATTTACATAAGCGGTGACACCAGCTTGCTCTGCCGGACGCCGCGCAAGCTCCCGGCAACCCCGTCGGGATAGGGATGACAAGATGCATGGCTGGACTTCACGACAGCGCAACGCGGCGATTGCCAGTTTTTTAAGCTGGACGCTCGATGCTTTCGATTTCTTTCTGTTGGTCTTTTTACTGAGCGATATCGCCCACTCGTTTCACGTCGACCTTGAAGAGGTCACTCTGGCGATTCTGCTTACCCTGGCCGTGCGGCCGATAGGCGCGCTGATTTTCGGCAGGGCAGCGGAAAAGTATGGCCGCAAACCCATTCTGATGCTGAATATCGTCTTCTTCTCCGCCTTTGAGCTGCTCTCCGCCGCCGCGCCGTCGTTGCTGCTGTTTTTTCTGCTGCGGGTGCTGTATGGCGTGGCGATGGGCGGGATCTGGGGCGTGGCCTCGTCGCTGGCGATGGAGACGATCCCCGACCGCTCGCGTGGCCTGATGTCCGGCCTGTTCCAGGCGGGATATCCCTTCGGCTATTTGCTGGCGGCCGTCGCCTACGGCCTGCTGTTTGAACAACTCGGCTGGCGCGGGATGTTTGTGATTGGCGCCGCGCCGGTGCTGCTGCTGCCGTTTATCTATTTCTGCGTCGAGGAGTCCCCGGTTTGGCTGGCGGCCCGGCAAAGTAAAGCGAGCACGGCGCTGCTGCCGGTACTGCGTAGTCACTGGAAGCTGTGCCTGTACCTGGTGGTGCTGATGGCGGCCTTCAACTTTTTCTCCCACGGGACGCAGGATCTCTACCCGGTCTTTTTGAAAGTCCAGCACGGCTTCGAGCCTAAAACGGTCAGCATCATCGCGGTCTGCTACAACATCGCCTCGATTATGGGTGGAGTGTTCTTCGGTTCGCTGTCGGAGAAGATTGGCCGACGCAAAGCGATTATGATCGCCGCCCTGCTGGCGCTGCCGGTCATTCCACTGTGGGCTTTCGCCAGCGGCTCGCTGGCGCTGGGGGCGGGGGCGTTTCTGATGCAGTTTATGGTGCAGGGGGCCTGGGGAGTGATCCCCACCTGGCTCAATGAACTGGTCCCGGCCAACACCCGGGCGGTGCTGCCTGGCTTCGTCTATCAGCTGGGTAATCTGCTGGCTTCGGTGAATGCCACTCTCCAGGCGTCAATCGCCCAGCATCATGGGCATAACTACGGTCTGGCGATGGCCCTGGTGGCCGGTACGGTGGCGATTGTCATTACCGTCCTGACCTTCTTTGGTCGCGAGGGACGGGTGATCCAGCCCGCAGGAGCGGGACATCGCCAGCCGCTCTCCACCAGCCGTTAACTTCTGCTGCCGGGCGTCGTCAGGCGCCCGGCAGCGTAGGTTAGCCGCGCAGACGAATTGCCGCCGCCTGGCGTTTCTCCAGCGAGCAGATCCCAATCCCCACCATGATAAACAGGGCGCTGAACAGATGCCAGGCATGCGGCTGGGTATGCAGGAAGAGGATGCTCAACACCCCGCCGGAGAGCGGGATGATATGGGTGTAAATTTCTCCCCGGGTGGCGCCAATCGCGGCGATACCTTTGTTCCAGAACAGATAGGCCAGCCACGACGGGAAAATCACCAGATACGCCAGGCCGCTGAGGAAAAACGGCTCGCGCCAGGCGGCCCAGTCCTGCGCCGGGTGGCGCATCAGCCAGAAGATGACGATGGGCAGCAGGATCAGGGCGCCGAGCAGCGAGCTGACGGCGACAAAGCCATTCGCCGGGATCCGGCGGTCCTTCAGACATAATAGCGAGCAGTAGAGCGCCCAGCTCAGCGCCGACCCCATGGCCCACAGATCGCCGACGGAAAAGGTATGCAGCGAGGTGGCATGCAGTGGGTTCCCCTGGAATAACAGGATCATCACGCCAAGGGTGCTGAAGATGACCCCCAGCCAGTTGCGGGCCGATACCGGGTCACGGAAAATCAGCCGGTTAATCAGCAGCACCATGCTTGGCGTGGCGGACATATAGATGGCGGCGTTGAGGGCGGAGGTGGTTTGCAGGCCAATATAGAGCGTGAGCGGGAAGCTGACCTGGCCACAGAGCGTTAGCACCAGCACCGCCGGCGCATTTTCCCGCAGCAGGTGGCGGCTGGCGGCGATCTGCCGGCGGTAGAGCAGGCCCAGCAGCAGCGCCGTCAACGCCCATCGCGCTTCGGTCATCAGGATCGGATCCACGCCCTGAACCAGCACGTGACCGACCACGTAATTTCCCCCCCAGAACAGGGCGGCCAGCGTCAGTAACAGATAGGGCATGCTGATTCCTTGCGTCGCTTATCACTGTACCAGATGGTAACTTTAATAATTTTATAATATCAATATTTTTATAGTGGTCTTTTCTGTTATTTATTAAAAGTATTTATTTTACAATATGATATTTGTTATTCCTAAATTTTCGTTGCCGCGTTGCGAACGGTACTATACCGTATATTTGCCATGCATTTAACAGGGACAAATCCATGCGTAACACAGAAAATGGGGTCATTGGTAGTGACCAGACCGCGGTGATGGCCAGGCTGACACTGGATGAGTTAATTGACCAGCTTCTGCACAGCAACGCGCTGTCGCTGAAGCTGACGGCCAACCCGCTGGTGGCCGACAGAGCCTGGCATCTGACTGAGAATACCTGCATCCGCGCCTTCTCCGCTGATGATCCACAGGCCAAAAAGCGGGCTCACCATGCGCTGTTCATCCTCTATCAGTCCTGGCTTGCCGACCCGCTCTCGCCAGCGGCAGCCAATCAGTTTCATCCGCTACTCTCCGGGATCAGAAACTACATTGAGTCTGAGTGGCTGCGGGCGGAAAGCAAACGTTTCCACCGCCAGAGACCGGTGCTTAACGCCGGCAATATCGTCGACGAACTGCGCGCCTTATGCCAGCAGCACCCGGCGTCTCATCATCCGCTGTTCGATTTCCTTGCCAGCGAGGCCTCCGCGGCGCAGATCGACTATTTCTTCAAAAGCGACAGCGCGCTGAATCTGCTGTTCTTCGATCTTGTGGCGATGGGGCTGGTCGGTTCGCTGCCGGAAACCCGCGCCGAGATTGCGCAAAATCTGTGGGATGAGATAGGTCAGGGCAGCACTGAGATCACCCACGTCAATCTGTATAAGGATTTACTGAAGCGGCGGAATATCGCGTTGCCGGACAATCATTTTGCCCATTTGTACGAGTGGCAGGGTCTGGCCGGGTATAACGCCTTTATGCTGGGCGGCGTAAACCGTCAGCATTATTACAAATCGCTGGGGGTCATGGCGATGACCGAGCTGCTCGACCCACCGCAGTATGAAAAGCTGGTGGCGGGCTGCCGGCGGATTGGGCTTTCCGATCGCGACGTGCATTACTATGCCGAACATATCACCGTCGATATCGGTCATGCGGACGGCTGGCTGAACAATGTGATTGTGCCGATTGGCAAAAAACATCCGGCGGCGATGGAGGAGGTCTACTTTGGCGCCGCGCTGCGCCTGCAAACCTGCAACGATTACTATGATTGCCTGCTGGCGGCCCTGCAGTCGCTGGACGGCAGCGCATTATCTCACAGCGTTCCGCCTTCTGAGTAAATAAGCGCTTTGGCTGCGCTCCAGGCGGTGATCCCCGGTGGGATCTCCCGGCATTCGACGGACTCGGCCTGCTGAGCGGCGATAGCGCCATCGATGAGCATCACCATCATCATGGCGACCCGCTCGGCAGGTTCCGGTTTTAACACCTGCAGGAGGATATCGCGGAAGAACTGCCAGAGAAGCGACTTGAATCGGGAGCACTGCTCCCGGATCGCCGGCGATGACGCGCCATATTCAAACAGCGCGCGGGTAAACATGCAGCCGTGGAACGTGTCGCAGGTAAACCAGCGATGGTAGTAGTCGAACACGGCAAACAGCTTTTCCCGCGCGGTGGCTTTATCCGCCGTGATCTGCGCCAAATCCTGCATAAATTCGCTCTCTTTCTGCTTGAGGATAGCCAGAATGAGCGCCTCTTTATCGGCGTAATAGCGGTAGAAGGTCATTTTGGAGATGCCGGCATGTTCAGCAATCCGCTCGATGCTGGGCGACTGATATCCTTCGCGATTAAACAGCGCGCTGGCGTGGCGGAGAATGTCCGCTTGTTTTGGCTTCATGCGTTTTCCTGTCGAATGGTTCGCTGTCACGACTGCCGGTGACACGGCCGTCCTGCGACAGCGGTGCATTATGCCGGATCTTGCCGCCAGACGGGCAAAAAGTAAATCAGCCGCGGTTTATGCGGCGTCGGTGTTTTTGAATAAGGTTACAAGGATGAAGAAGAACATTGCCTTTTTTGACTTCGATGGCACGATAACCCACGAAGATACTTTTACCCCTTTCATTTATCAGTCCCTCGATGCGAAAGCCGTTCGTCGGGGCAAGCTGCGTCTGTTACCGCATATTCTCGCCTGGAAAATGGGCTGGCTCTCAGCCTCTGCTATCCGGCAAAAAGTCTTTCATTATGCTTTTGCTGGAAAATCGCAGCCTGAGATCCTGCAACGTGGCAACGATCATAGCCAGGTGTTTATTCCCCGCACGCTGCGGGAGAACGCGATGCAGCGTATAGCCTGGCATCAGGCGCGAGGAGACACCGTGGTGGTGGTCTCAGCCTCGCTGGATGTCTATCTTCGTCCATGGTGCCAGCAGCACCATCTCGAACTGCTGTGCAGCGAAGTTGAATTTCAAAACGGGGCAGCGACTGGAAAGTATCAAGGCGGAGACTGCAGCGGCCTGGCGAAAAAGGCGCGTATCCTGGCGAGCTACCCCCTGGCCGATTACGAGGAGATCTTCGCCTACGGCGATACGCCGGAAGATTTCGCCATGCTGGCGCTGGCCACCACTAAAATCTATCGCTGGGATGAGGCTCCGCCATGAGCCTGGCAGCGTCAGGCTGCGCAGGTTAAGATGGCCCCGCGATTGCCTGTCTCATTAAGAAGAAGAGAAGAGATGATGTTACCCCTGACCACGCCCCGGCTGCTGCTGCGCCGGTTCAGAACGGAAGATCTGCCGTCTTTCAGCCATTATCGCAATCTGCCGGAGGTGGCCCGCTTTCAGAGCTGGACCCACTACGGCATGACAGAGGCGACAGCCTTCTATGAACAACAGCGTTCGCTGGCCTTTGCTGAGGATGAGAGCTGGTTCCAGCTTGCCGTAGAGATCCAGGCCAACGGTGCGCTGGCGGGAGATGTGGGGATCCACTTTTTCGATCAGGGCAGACAGGCCGAGCTGGGGATGACCTTTTCCCCGGTGTATCAGCATCAGGGGTATGCCCGGGAAGCCATGCGGGCGGTGATGGCCTTACTCTTTGAACAGTTAGCCCATCACCGGCTGATGGCGGTGGTTGATACCCGCAATTCCGGCGCGATCAAACTCCTTGAAGGGCTGGGCTTTCGTCGCGAGGCGCATTACCGGCAGAATATCTTTTTTAAAGGCGAGTGGGGCGATGAGTATCTGTACGCGCTGCTGCGCAGCGAATATCCGTGAAGTGACGGGCGAGCCGTCACTTCTGTCAGCGCTGCAGTTAGCTGTGCTGGCGGATAAAGCGCGCGCGCCACGGTTTTAGCACCCACAGCGCGAGGGCGGCGGTGACAAAATCAAGACCAATAGCGCAGCTGAAGACCACATGCCAGCCGTGGGTGTACTGATAGAGCAGTGCCGCCAGCGGGCCGCCGAAGATTGACCCGATGCCCTGAGAAATATACAGCCAGCCATAGTTGGTGGCGGCATGCTCGCTGCCGAACGTATCGGTGAGTGTCGACGGGAAGAGAGAGAAGATCTCCCCCCAGCCAAAGAACACCACCCCGGAGAGCAGGACAAACAGCAGCGGATCTTCCCGGCACGCCAGCCAGAGCATCATCGCCACGCCTTCCAGCGCAAAGGCGATAAACATGGTTTGCTCGCGGCCGAAGCGGTCGGAAATAAAGCCAAACAGCGGCCGGGTTAAGCCGTTAGTAAAGCGGTCTATCGTTAACGCCAGCGGCAGCGCCGCCATGCCAAACACCACCGCCTGGCTAATGCCGAAATCCTCGGCGAACACCGCCATCTGCGAAGTGACCATCAGCCCAGAAGTCGACATCATCGCCATCATGGCGAACATCAGCCAGAACAGCGGCTGGCGCAACATTTCCCGGGAAGTAAACGATCTGCTGCTCTGCGCCACCGTCTGACTGACGGGCTGGGAGACAGCGGGCGGCGGCAGCTTCAGCCCCTGACTGGCGAGGAAGCCGACGAGGGCGAAAAGGATCCCGAAAGTCGTCATCGTGTGTTCAAAGCCGTTAGTGGTCAGCGACAGGGAGATGGGGAAGGTGGTTATGATGGCCCCCATCCCGTAGCCCGCCGCCACCGCGCCGGCGGCAAATCCCCGCTGCTGTGGGAACCATTTGACCATCAGGCCGACAACGCCGATGTAGACGATCCCGGTCCCGAGGCCGCCCATGCAGCCATAAACCAGCCAGAGCGTTGCCAGGCCATTCACCTGCGCGGAAAGCACCCAGCTCATTCCCGCCATCACCGTGCCAATAGCGATCAGCCGCCGTGGGCCAAACTTTTCCACTAACCGCCCCTGAAAAGGGGAAAAGAAGGTCTGCAGGATGATCAGCAGCGAGAAGGTGACCTGCAATTCTGGCAAACCCACGCCAAGCTTGGCGGCCAGAGGTTTTGTCAGCAGCGTCCAGACATATTGCGGACTGGAAATGGCGGCCATACAGATCAAGCCCAGCACCAGCTGGCGCCATTTGCCATATTTCGGGGTAACCAACGGTTCGCTGAGTGTCGTCATGTTGTTCTCCGTTTTCAGTAAGCAGGCTTCCGTGAAACGCATCCACCCTGGATGCCTCACGGAAAGGGGAAGGTGGCGACCGCAGAGTGACGACGTGTTGTGGCCATACGGCATACGATCTTGTCCACATCGCGGTATACAAGCGCACAGCATTAAACGTGCCATATAAAATAATCATTTATATTCAGCAGGTTAATGTAATCAGGTGGTAACTGACGGGATGCGACATGGTGAAGGAGCGGCACTGAGGCGGTGCAAATGGGTCATCGCAGTGCGTGGGAAACGTTCGTGGCAAATCCACAGAATGTCGGCGCATGCGCTCTGCGTTTTCCTGCACCAAAGCCATGCAATGCCCCAACATCACTCCCCATTTTTGGGAATCGATGCGTCCGCTGGCGGCGAAACGCGGCTGTGAGCGGCCTCTGGCTCCTGGCATGGCGCTTGCAAGAACATCGGCAGAAAGCAGCGCAACAGACAATTCAGATCACACAATAGCTGGCTAGGGTTCCGGTTCACCGCGGTGAACGTCTGGTCCGAGAGCTGGCGACCTCGGCGAGGTTACACGGCGGGATAAAAGCCCGGGAGACAGCAGCACCGTTGGGTGTCGCGCTGCTCCGTTTCTCGTGCTAACCAGAGGTCCACCATGAAAACATCGCCGCTCCTCCGCTCACTTGTCCTATCGCTGACGCTGCTGACCAGCGTTCCGTCGTTTGCCGCCGTCAAAAAAGAGTTCAACGTCTGCTGGACTATCTACGCCGGCTGGATGCCCTGGGGAACCATCAGTAACGAAAAGATCATTGATAAATGGGCCAGCAAATACGGCATCAAGATCAATATCGTCCAGCTCAACGATTACATCGAATCCATCAACCAGTACACCGCCGGGCAGTTTGACGGCTGCACGATGACCAACATGGACGCGTTGACGATCCCGGCGGCGGGCGGTGTCGACAGCACAGCGCTGATCACCGGCAGCTACTCCGACGGTAACGACGGGGTGGTCCTGAAAGGGGCGGATAAAAAGCTCAGCGACCTGAAAGGGATGTCGGTGTATCTCCCGGAGCTGTCGGTATCCCACTATCTGCTGGTGCGCGGCCTGGAAAAAGCCGGGCTGCAGGAAAAAGACGTCAAGGTGGTGAATACCTCCGATGCCGATATCGTCTCGGCCTTCGGCACCAGCGGCGTGCGGGCGGCGGTGGCCTGGAATCCACAGCTGTCGGTTATCAAAAAGACCCCGCAAACCAGCGAAGTGTTTAGCTCCTCGCAGGTGCCCGGCGAGCTTATCGACATGATGGTGGTGAATACCCAGACCCTGAAAGATAACCCCGCGCTGGGCAAAGCCCTGACCGGCGCCTGGTTTGAAATGATGGCCAAAATGAAGGCCGGGGATAGCCAGGCGTTGAGCGCCATGGCCGCCGACTCCGGCACCGATCTTGCCGGCTACCAGGCTCAGCTGAAAACAACCCATCTGTTTTGGACCCCTGCCGACACCCTGGCGTTTATCTCCTCGCCGGATCTGGCGAAAACGATGCAGCGAGTGGCGCAGTTCTCGTTCGATAAAGGCCTGCTGGGTGAAGGGGCGCAGAGCGCGGACTTTATCGGCATGACCTTCCCGGGAAATGTCACCCTCGGCGATGCCGCCAACCGCAAACTGCGCTTTGACGACAGCTACCTGAAGCTGGCCGCCGCGGGCCAGCTGTAATGATTATCGCCGGGAGACCACGCCATGCGCCACATTAACCGTCATCCCCAAAAGGGGATGCGCCTGACGCTGATGCTGCTGCCTTTTGTCGTGCTGATCGCCGCCTGGTTTATTGGATCGGCGGTGCGGCTGGAAGCCAATCCGCAGGACAAGTTGCTGCCAGGCCTGTCGCAGATGGTGGCAGCCATTGACCGAATGGCGTTCACCCCGGACAAACGCAGCGGTGAGTATCTGCTGTGGGTCGATACGCTGATCAGCCTGAGCCGTCTGTTGACGGGCCTGGCCGTCTCGTCGCTGATCGGCCTCGGTATCGGCATCGCCGCCGGCGTCTTCCCGATGTACCGCGCGGCGCTGTCGCCGCTGTTGACGGTGGTGTCAATGATCCCGCCGCTGGCGATCCTGCCGGTGCTGTTTATCGTCTTCGGCCTCGATGAGCTGTCGAAAGTGATGCTGATCGTCATCGGCATTACGCCAATGCTGGCGCGCGACCTGGAGCAGCGGGCGAAGGAGATCCCAGCGGAGCTGTTTATTAAGGCGCAGACCCTCGGCGCCAATAGCTGGACCCTGGTGCTGCGGGTGGTGCTTCCCCAGCTGCTGTCGCGGCTGATCACCTCTCTGCGCCTGCTGCTGGGCTCAGCATGGCTGTTCTTGATCTCCGCCGAGGCCATCTCCGCTACCGCCGGACTGGGGTACCGCATTTTCCTGGTGCGGCGCTATATGGCGATGGACGTGATTATTCCCTATGTCATCTGGATCACCTTGCTGGCATGGCTGATGGATCTGGCGCTGCGCCAGCTGCACAAAGCCTGTTTCCCGTGGGCGGAAGGAGGCCGGGGATGAGTTTTATCGACATCAAAAACATCTGGCAGGAGTACGGCGATCACGTGGTGCTGGAGCGCATCAATCTGCAGGTGAAAGAGGGCGAGTTTTGCTCGATGGTCGGCGCGTCCGGTTGTGGTAAATCGACCTTTTTACGCCTGCTGCTCGGTCAGGAAAAACCGACCCGTGGCGACATCCTGCTAGATGGCCAGCCGCTGGCGGCGGAGCCGGATCGCAGCCGCGGCGTGGTCTTCCAGCGCTATTCGGTGTTTCCGCATCTCAACGTGCTGGATAACGTCGCCATCGGCCTGGAGCTGCCGGCGTCCCCGCTGCTGGGGCGCCTGTTTGGCGGCAGAAAACGCGAGGCCCGGCAACAGGCCCAGCACATGCTGGAGAAAGTGGGGCTGGGGCACGCTCTGGATAAATATCCGGCGCAGTTGTCCGGGGGGATGCAACAGCGGCTGGCCATCGCCCAGGCGTTCGTGATGCAGCCGCGGGTGCTGCTGCTCGATGAGCCCTTCGGCGCGCTGGATCCCGGCATTCGCAAAGATATGCATGCGCTGCTGCTCCAGCTGTGGAGCGAAACGCGCATGACGGTGTTTATGGTCACCCACGATCTGGCCGAAGGCTTCAACCTGGGCACCCGGCTGCTGGTGTTCGACAAAGTGCGCATTGATCCGCAGGCGCCTAACGCCTGGGGAGCGCGCATTACCTACGACATTCCGCTCAATGAGGCGCGGATGGCGCAGCTGGCCACCGGTAGCGACACCAACGTTTACGCATTAAGGAGATAAATTGATGACCGTACTTTTTCACGCCACTCCCAGCCTGCGCGAAGAGCGGCTTCCCGGCGGGGCGCATACCTCGCTGATTTTGCGCAAAGGGCAGATCCTGCGCCTGACTGATATCGACGGCGGGGCGAACGTCAGCATGATGATGCTCAACCCCCATGAGAAAAGTGAGCGTCTGAACCTGCCGGATACCCTCAAGGGCCAGCATACTGCGCGCCTGACCGCCGGACACTGTTTCTACTCCGACATGGGCCGGGTGCTGGCCGGGATCGTCGCCGACAGCTGCGGCTGGCACGACCCGTTCGGCGGGGTCCTTAACGCCGAAGAGACACACGACAAATATGGCGCCGGACGCTACCAGGAATTACGTAATGGCTTCTACCGCAACGGCGTCGATAACCTGCTGGTGGAGATGGGCAAATGGGATCTCGGCCTGGAAGATCTGCTGATGGTGGTCAACTTCTTCAGCAAAGTCACCGTCGATGACGAGGGCCGTTTCCAGTTTGTTGCCGGCAACAGTCGCGCCGGGGATTACGTTGAGCTGTTTGCCCCGATGGACGTCCTGCTGGTGCTCACCGCGCTGCCGCATCCCCAGGATCCGGCCACAGAATATGCCCCCCGTCCGGTACAGCTGAGCTGGTATCAGGCCGACGATGAGGACGCGGCCATCCAGGCGCTCCTGACCCGCGATGAGAATCAGCGCGCGTTCCGTAATACCCAACTTTTTGCCCTGTAAGGAGGCGTTCATGACCGTTATCACCAGTAACCGACGCCCGGAAGAGGCCGTCTATCGCCATGTGATCCCGGCCGGGGAACCCTGGCTGTTTGAGGTTAAAAAAGGGCAAACCCTGCGCCTGCTTGATCTCGAAGGCAATCAGGCGATTGATACCCTGTTTTACAACGCCGACAACCCGCGCGAGCGCTACGATGCGCAGCGCACGCTGCGTCGCCAGGGGAACGCTTACCTGACCGCCGGCAGCGTGCTCTATTCCAACCTCGGCCATCCGCTGATGACCATCGTGGCCGATACCTGCGGGCGGCACGATACCCTCGGCGGCGCTTGCGCCCAGGAGAGCAACACCGTGCGCTACGCCCTCGACAAGCGCTATATGCACAGCTGCCGGGACAATTTTCTCTGCGCCTGTCTGCACGATGGCCGCCTGCATAAGCGCGATATCGGCGCCAACATTAACTTCTTTATGAACGTGCCGGTGACGCCGGAGGGCGGTCTGACCTTTGCGGACGGCATCTCGGCGGCAGGAAAATACGTTGAACTGCGCGCGGAGTGTAACGCCATGGTGCTGATCTCCAACTGTCCGCAGCTCAACAATCCCTGCAATGGCTGGAACCCGACCCCCGCCGAGGTGCTGGTATGGAACTGACCCGCTGGCAGCGCTGGCGTTTGCTGGCCTTTCGGCTGTTCGCCGTTCGCGCCGACCGCCTGAATCACACGCCGACGCGCCACGTTTAAGCGCCGGTTCCCCCGGGGACGACCTCAGGGAAAGACGAATTGTTGCGGGACGACCCGCTACGCTGTGAGTTCCGCTTATGTTTGATACCTTACTGATTGCCAACCGCGGGGCGATAGCCTGCCGCATTTTACGTACCCTGCGCGCCATGCAGGTGAAGGGGGTTGTCGTTTACGCCGAAGCCGACCTGAGCAGTCTGCACGTCCGCGAAGCGGATGAAGCACTCAGCCTTGGCGAGGGCCCGGCAGCGCAAACTTATCTGGTGGTAGAGAAGATCATTGCCGCCGCGCTGCAGAGCGGCGCCCGCGCCATCCATCCCGGCTACGGCTTTCTGTCGGAAAACGCCGCCTTCGCCGAAGCCTGTGAGGCGGCGGGACTGGCGTTTGTTGGCCCGACCCCGCAACAGCTGCGTACCTTCGGCCTGAAACATACCGCTCGCGCGCTGGCGAAGGCGGAGGGCGTGCCGCTGCTGGAGGGCAGTGAACTGCTGGCCGACAGCGAGGAAGCCTGCCAGGCGGCTGAGGCGGTGGGCTACCCGGTGATGCTCAAGAGCACGGCGGGCGGCGGGGGGATTGGCATGCGCGTCTGCCGCGACGCCCGCGAACTGAGCGAGGCGTTTGCCACGGTGCAGCGGCTGGGGCAAAACAACTTCAGCGATGCCGGGGTGTTTCTCGAAAAATATATCGAACGCGCCCGTCACCTGGAGGTGCAGATCTTCGGCGACGGTGAGGGGGAGGTTATCGCCCTCGGCGTGCGCGACTGCTCGCTGCAGCGGCGTAACCAGAAAGTGATTGAAGAGACCCCGGCGCCGAATTTGCCGGATGGGATGGCGCAGGCGCTGTGTAGCGCGGCCATTGCTCTCGGGAAAGCGGTGAACTACCGTAGCGCCGGCACGGTGGAGTTTGTCTACGACAGTGCGGCGCAGCGCTTCTATTTCCTTGAGGTCAATACCCGCCTGCAGGTGGAGCACGGCGTGACGGAGCAGGTGTGGGGCGTGGATCTGGTACGCTGGATGATCGCCCTGGCCGCAGGGGATTTACCGCCGCTGAGCGAGCTGGGCGCCGGGCTACAGCCCCGGGGCCATGCCATTCAGGCGCGAATTTACGCCGAAGATCCTGGCCGCCAGTTTCAGCCTTCGCCTGGACTGTTAACCGACGTCTGGTTTCCGCCGGCGGACGGCGCCACGCTGCGCATCGACCGCTGGGTGGAGGCCGGGTGTGAGGTGCCGCCGTTTTTCGACCCGCTGCTGGCGAAAGCTATCGTCTGGCGCCCCAGCCGCGATGAGGCAATCGCCGGCCTGGCGCAGGCCCTGGCGGAGACCCGCCTGTATGGCGTCGAAACCAACCGCTTATACCTGCAGCAGATCCTCGGCTTTGCGCCGTTTACCGCCGGAGAACCCTGGACCCGCTGCCTGGAGCAGTTGCGCTACCGGGCCGATACCGTGGAGGTTCTGAGCGCTGGCACCCAGACCAGCGTCCAGGACTATCCGGGACGTCTGGGGTACTGGGCGGTGGGCGTCCCGCCTTCGGGCCCGATGGATGACCGGGCGCTGCGCCTGGGCAACCGTCTGCTGGGCAATGCCGAGGGCGACGCCGCGCTGGAGATCACCCTTAGCGGACCCACCCTGAAATTTAATACCGCCGTACAGGCGGTGATCTGCGGCGCGCCGCTCACCGTCACGCTCGATGGCGCCGGGCAGGACATGAACTGCGTATTCACTATTCCGGCGGGGGCGACCCTCAGGCTGGGGGCAATAAACGGACCAGGCGTCAGAAGCTATCTCTGCCTGCGCGGCGGTATTCAGGTACCGGATTATTTGGGCAGTAAAAGCACCTTTACCCTCGGCCAGTTTGGCGGCCACGGCGGACGGGCTCTACGCGCTGGCGACGTGCTGCATCTTGCGCCTTTGGTTGAGACAGGGGAAGGCGCGGCGCTTCCCGCAGGGCTGCGCACCGCGCTGACGGACGTCCGTACGCTGCGGGTGATTTATGGTCCCCACGGCGCGCCGGAGTTCTTTGCCCCGGCGTATATGGCGACCTTTTTTGCCACCGACTGGGAAGTGCATTTTAACTCCAGCCGCACCGGCGTGCGCCTGATCGGGCCCAAGCCGGTCTGGGCCCGGGACAGCGGCGGCGAAGCCGGGCTGCATCCGTCGAATATTCATGACAACCCCTACGCCGTGGGGGCCGTGGATTTTACCGGCGATATGCCGGTGATCCTCGGGCCGGACGGCCCAAGCCTCGGAGGCTTCGTCTGTCCGGTCACGGTTATCGAAGCCGATCTCTGGCTACTGGGCCAGCTTAAGGCGGGGGATAAAGTGCGCTTTGTGGCGGTGGACGTCCCCACCGCCCGGCGGCTGGCGGCAGGTCGTCGCGCGGAGCTGGCGACCCTGCAGGCGCAGGACGTTGCCTGGCAGCCTGCGCCGCTCACCTCGCCGGTGGTGATGACCTGCGGTGACGCCGACAAACGCCTGGTGGCGCGCCTCTCCGGCGATACCCATCTGCTGCTGGAGGCCGGTGAGGCGGAGCTGGATCTGGTGCTGCGCTTTCGTATCCATGCCCTGATGCAGGCCCTTGAGGGGCAAGCCCGGGAGGGGATCATCGATATCACGCCGGGGATCCGCTCGCTGCAGCTGCATTTCCAGCCGGAAACGCTGGCGCTGGAGACCCTGCTGGCGTGGGTCAGCGGGGAGTGGGCCACGGTCTGCATGAGCGATGATCTGCAGGTTCCAACGCGGGTCGTGCATCTCCCGCTCTCCTGGGACGATCCGGCCTGCCGCAAGGCGATCGACAAATATATGACCACCGTCCGCCCGGACGCCCCGTGGTGCCCAAGCAACCTCGAGTTTATTCGCCGGATAAACGATCTGCCGGATGAGCAGGCCGTATGGAACACGGTGTTTGACGCCAGCTATCTGGTGATGGGCCTCGGCGATGTCTATCTCGGCGCGCCGGTGGCCACGCCCCTTGATCCGCGCCATCGGCTGGTCACCACCAAGTACAACCCGGCGCGAACCTGGACGGCGGAAAACTCGGTGGGCATCGGCGGGGCGTATCTGTGCGTCTACGGCATGGAAGGCCCGGGCGGCTATCAGTTTGTCGGCCGCACTCTGCAGATGTGGAATCGCTATCACGAGGTGGCCGATTTTGCCGGCAAGCCGTGGCTGCTGCGCTTTTTCGATCAGCTGCGTTTCTATCCGGTTTCGGCCGATGAACTGCTGGAGATTCGCCGCGATTTCCCGCTCGGTCGCTATCCGCTGCGCATCGAACACAGCACGCTGCGGCTGGCGGAATACCAGCAATTTCTCGCTCGCGAGGCGCAGAGCATTGACGCGTTTCGCGACCATCAGCAGCGGGCTTTTAACGCCGAACGCGATCGCTGGATCGCCAGCGGCCAGGCCCATTTCGACAGTCAGGAGAGCGCCGCAGAAGAAGCGGGCGATGCGCCGCTGCAACCGGGCGAGCAGGGGGTGGAAAGCCCGGTATCCGGTAATTTGTGGCAGGTACAGACCGAGGCCGGTCGTCTGGTGCGCGCCGGTGATGTGCTGGTGGTGCTTGAGTCGATGAAAATGGAGATCCCGCTGCTGGCGCCGTGCGATGGCAGGGTTCAGCAGGTCAATGTGCAGCCAGGCAGCGCGGTGCGTGCCGGGCAACGGGTGGCAGTGATTATTGAGGAGAAGGCATGATGCAGCAGACGTTTGATTTACGCCTGGCGACCCTGGCGGCGAACTATCGTAACGGCAACACCACCCCGCGGGCGCTGTTGGCGGCGATCCGCCAGCGGGCGGAAACGCTGAATCCCGAATTTAATCTGTTTATCCATCTCCTGAGCGAAGCGGAGCAGGCGCCGTTTCTCGCGGCGCTGGAAGGCCATTCGCCAGAGACGCTTCCGCTGTACGGCGTGCCGTTCGCGATCAAAGACAATATTGACCTTGCGGAGATCGTCACGACCGCTGCCTGCCCGGCGTTTGCATACCGGCCGACGCAAAGCGCGACCATTGTCGCGCAGCTGATTGCGCTGGGAGCCGTGCCGGTGGGCAAAACCAATCTCGACCAGTTTGCCACCGGCCTGAACGGAACCCGTTCGCCGTACGGACGTTGCCGCAACGCGTACCACCCGGCTTACCCCTCCGGTGGCTCCAGCGCCGGCTCCGCGCTGGCGGTAGCCCTGGGTGTCGCCAGCTTCGCGCTGGGGACCGACACCGCCGGCAGCGGTCGCGTTCCGGCCGGGCTGAATAACCTGGTGGGGCTGAAAGCGACGAAAGGGGTGATCTCCACCGCCGGGGTCGTCCCTGCCTGTCGCACGCTGGACTGTGTGACCTTTTTCAGCGCTACCGCCGACGAGGCCAGCCAACTGCTGGCGCTGGTTGCCCGGACCGATCCGCAGGATAGCTACAGCCGCCGCAATCCCCAGTGGAACAGCCGGCAGGCCTTTGGCAGGCCGTCCGCCGGGTTTCGCTTTGGCGTTCCGCAGACGCTGAACTTCCTCGGTTGCCGCGCCAGCGAAGCGCTGTTCGCCCAGGCCGTGCAGCGGCTGACGGCGCTCGGCGGCGTGCCGGTAGCGATCGATTTCGCGCCATTTCTGGCCGCCGCCCGCCTGCTGTATGACGGACCGTGGGTTGCTGAACGCTATGCGGTGGCCGGGCCGCTGATTGAGCAGCAGCCGGATGCCGTGCTGCCGGTGATTCGCGACGTGCTGGCGAAAGCGCCTGCTATCGACGCGACGGCGACCTTTAAGGCGATGTATCAGCTGCAGGGGTATAAAGCGCAGTGCGATGCCATCCTTGATACGCTGGACTGCGTGCTGACGCCAACCTTTCCGCGCCCGGTGACGCTCGACGAGCTGGCGGCGGAGCCGATCGCCCGCAACGCCGATCTGGGCTACTACACCAACTTTATGAACCTGCTGGACTATGCGGCGGTGAGTGTGCCGTGCGGGTTTATGCCTGACGGATTGCCCTCCGGCGTCACGCTGTTTGGCCGGGCGTTTACCGATCAGTATTTGCTGAGCCTGGCCGACGCCTTCCAGCGCGCGGAGCGGCTGCCGCTGGCAGGCGGCGCGCGGCTGGAGAGCCCGCCGCCTGCGCATTCCGCAGGCCATGACCGGATGGCACTGGCGGTATGCGGTGCGCATCTGGCCGGTCTGCCCTTAAACGGTCAATTGCTGGCGCGGGGCGGTCGGTTGCTGCAGGCGACCCACAGCGCGCCACGCTATCGTTTGTACGCGCTCGCGGATGGCAAGCGCCCGGCGATGGTGCGTGACGAGCGCGACGGCGCGGCGATAGCGGTGGAAGTCTGGGAGATACCCAGCGCCGAGGTGGGGTCGCTGCTGGCCGCTATTCCCGCGCCGCTGGGGCTGGGACAGGTTGAGCTGGCCGACGGCCGATGGGTGACGGGCTTTATTTGCGAAGCCGCCGGGCTGGGGGAGGCCACGGAAATCACTGCCTGGGGCGGCTGGCGTCAGTGGCTTACCAGGTAAACGGAACATCCTCTGCGGTAGCGCCGCAGAGGGAACCCTCGCTTATAGCGGGCTGTTCTCATCGAGCAGGGTGATGCTCCAGACGCGGGCGTGCGTGTCATCGATGCGATAGTAGCTTTTCACGCTTGCCGTGCCGCCGATGGCGTAGCCCACCAGAGCGACAATGTTGAGCTGATGCCCTTGCTTATCGGTAAACGCATAATACTCATCCAGCACATAACCGCTGGCGCTGGCTGCTGATTCCAGACGATCGTCCCTGGCTTTCAGGTCCGGGGTATAGTCGGCGATGGTTTTCCCCACATAGTTTTTGGCGACGTCCTGCTTTTCGTCATCGCTGACGATAAACGCCGCACTGGCAGGAAAGTGCTGAACCACCTCAGCCAGGGTTGGTTTCGGCGCAGCAGAGGGGAATAACGTATGATCGATGGTGTAGGCCTGTAGCCAGCAGGAGAATAACGCCGCTTCCGCCGCACGGCCATCCGGGTCGGAAAGCCCGGGCAGCGCATCGACGGTCTCTCCCGCTTTACGCAGCGCAATGAAATCGGCACAGGAAGAGACCCGTGCCTGATTCTGATCGCTCAACACCAGCGTCAGGGGAGACTGGTTAATCTCAAGCTCGCCCGCCGCCAGCACCGGCGTGCTCAACAATAACGTCACCGCCATACCGATAAAATATTTCATCACATAGCCTCCATGAATATCGTCGTATCCTGATCCGAGGTGACAGGGAAAGCAAGCGATGGATGACGTTTCTTCCGCACGTCCGGGCGATGGCTCCCGGACGCCAGGCGACGGCCGGGGAGGGTTACTGATGGTGTGAGGCGGGATAAAACGCTTCCGCTGTCCATTGCGCGGATGGCTGGCGATATTGCTGCCAGAACAGATCGGCAATCTCCCGGGCTTCGGCGGAACCCGGCGTGACGTAGGCCCCCACCGTCACGATGGAAAGATGAATATTTTGCGCTTTCAATACCGGGAAAAGGCCATGCGTCAGATTAAGCAGCCCGGCTTTGCCGACGCTCAGCGTCAGATACTCCGGGTGGGGCTGTGTGGCAAACATCCCGCCAGTCAGCAGGATCGCACCTTCTCCACGCGCGGCCATCCGCGGAGAGACCGCTTTGATGGCAGCATATACCGCGCCAATATTAGTGGTGAGATCCTGAATGAAGCCTGCCACCGACTGGGTCTCCAGATTACCGTCATGCATGGCCGCGGCATTGAAATGCAGCACATCCACGCCGCCGGTTTCCTCCTCTACCTCACGAATGAGTTCCGCGATACTGATGATATCGCTGGCGTCCGCCACGCGGCCTTCCGCGGCAAATCCAGCCGCTCTCAACTGGTCGGCCTGCGCCGCCACATTGCTTTTATTGCGAGAAGACAGTATTACCCGGAATCCCTCACCGGCAAATCGTGAGGCCGTCGCCATTCCCATCCCAGGACCGGACCCAATACTCAAAAACGTTTTCATAGGCTGCTCTCACTGTAGGTTGAAGAGCCGCTATGTTAATAGACCAACAGATCGCTGATAATCAGCCTTATTTGCAAATGATTAATGTGCAGGGTGCAGGAATCATGTTCGATGATTTTGATGAGCTGATGGCGTTTGTCTGTGTGGCTGAGGCAGGGAGTTTTATCGGGGCCAGCCTCAGGCTGGAGCGGGATGCGTCGGTGATTTCCCGCCGGGTCAGCCACCTTGAGAAAAAACTGGGTGTCCGGTTGCTGGTGCGTACCACCCGTAGCGTAACGCTGACTGAAGCCGGGACCTGGTTTTTGCAGCGCGCCCGCACGGCGCTGGATGAGCTCAGCGCCGCCAGCCGGGAAGTAGGCGACTTCGCTGCCACCCCACAGGGAACGTTGCGGGTCTCACTGCCGGTGACCTTTGGCCGGGAGCTGATTGCCCCGATGTTTCCTGATTTCCTGCAGGCGTATCCGGATATTCGCCTTGATGCCCATTTTCTCGATCGACGAGTCGATATTGTCGCGGAGGGGTTTGATGCGGTGATCCGCCTGGGAAACCTGCGGGACAGTACCTTAACCGGGCGCGAGCTGGGGGCATTTCGCAGCCAGTTGATTGCTTCGCCGGCCTATCTGCAACGCTACGGTGAACCGACTCATCCTGAGCAACTGGCAGCCCATCGGTGCCTCGGCTTTACCCACCATCCGGACTGGCCCTACTGGATCCTCGAGAATGGTCGGGAGCATATCCAGGTGACGCCAGATGGCCCCCTCACCACCAATATCAGTGAAGCGCTGCTGACGGCGGTCATTCGCGCAACCGGGATCGCACTGCTGCCGGGATGGATGGTTAATCAGGCGGTGCAGTGCGGGGAACTGGTCCGCGTGCTGCCCGACTGGCGCAGCGCGGCGCGGGTTAGCGTTTATGCCCTGATGCCGCCCGGCACGCTGGTTCCCGCCAAGACCCGGGTATTTATCGACGCGGTATGCCAGCAGCTGGCGTCATCCCCGCTGTGGCAGGACGAGTTGAAGCGATAAGCGGGGGGTGCCGATAGAGCAAGCCACGGATGGCGGTTATACCGCGGTACTGGCCCGGACTTTGAGTACTGACGGAATTTCAATAAACTTTTCACAAGGTTTATCGTTGAGCAGGTCGAGAAGCGCTTTCCCGGCCTTCACCCCAATGTCATGCCAGGGAAATTCAACGGTTGTCAGGGCAGGGGAACAGACTGTCGATAATACCCCGCCGCCTAAACTCGCAATGGCTACGGTATTGGGCACTTTGATCCCGGCGCTGTGGCAGGCCATCATGCATCCACACGCCATTTCATCCGATGTGCAAATTAGCGCATCCAGATCGCCCCAGGTGATCATCATATCCTTGAAAATATTCACCCCTGTGGCAATGGTGGAAGGCAAATGAGTGGTCACTACCCGATGCGGAGAACGGTTAAGGGCCAGCATCGCCGTATTCCAGCCGCTCAGGAGCTGGCGAAACATTGTATTGTTGGCCGGGGTACACAGTAACGCGATATTTTTTAATGAGGCGTCCGCCAGGTGGGTCACGATCTGTTTCACAGCCTTACCGTAATCCACACCGATGCACATGCCAACAGACTGCGTATTTAACGCGCCAATTTCCAGGATAGGCACATCTACGTTGGCCAGCAGCTGGGTACAGCTCTCAATGGTGTCGATATTAAACTGAATAATCGCTGCCGGGTTATAGGCGAGCATTTTTTCAAACGTTTTTTGTTCGCTTTGGCCGTCATGACCGGATTCCATAAACATCATGGTATAGCCGCGTTCAGTCAGGATCTTTTGTAACGCCTCCGACACCGGCAAAAAACCTGGCGAAGAGAAGGTGGGGACGACGGCCAGAATGAGATCGGAATGGACCGACGCCAGATTACGCGCCTGGAGATTGGGGACATAGCCGAGTTGGCTTACTGCCGCATCAATACGGTCGCGAAGGTCAGGGTTGACTTTTTCAGGCATTCTCAGCGCACGCGAGACGGTCATGGCGCTCACGCCGACAAACTCAGCCACTTCGGTCAGGGTTATCTTCCCAGTTCCCTTACGACGTTTTTCTTTCGGGCTATTGTCTGCGTCTAGACTCTTCACCAGGATCACCAACCGTTTGAAAAATAAAAAGTAACAAAAGTAAATCGTTGATACACATTATAACTTACCACAGCGAGGGGGAAAGCACATTATAACCAGTGTTAGCGGTAACTCATTTTTTAACATTTTTGCTTGTTAGCGCTAACTTTGGGAGGTGTATCACAGTTGCATTTTATTTAGCTGTTTATAGTTCAGCACATGGGACCCCTCGGGAGTGCATATGATTAGAGACTGGTTAACCCCGGATAAAATTAATGTCATTAACTCAATAGATAACTGGAAAAATGCCGTTCGACTCTCAGCAGAACCTTTGCTGGCGCAGGGGTATATGGCAGAGCACTATATTGAGGCGATTTTGAAAAGCCATGAAGAACTTGGGCCTTATTATCTATTAGCCCCGGGATTAGCAATGCCCCATGCCCGCCCTGAACAAGGTGCATTGAGGAATGGATTATCGCTCCTTCATATTAAAGAGGGCATATCATTTGGCTCAACGGAGAACGACCCGGTATACGTGATTATTATGCTATGCGCTCGTTCCGGGAATGAACATATCACGATGATCGGTGAACTGGCAGAACTCTTTAGCGATCAGCAAAAGCTAGAACGATTGTTAAAAGCCGATGATATTAAGGCAATTCAGGCTGTTATTGACTGAAGGAAAAGAGAATGAAAAAAGTACTCATCGTCTGCGGCAATGGTTTAGGCAGCAGCTTTATCGTTGAAATGAATGTCAAAAAAATTCTTGCCGAAATGAATAAAGAGGCTGAAGTCGCGCATACCGACCTGACGTCAGCGAAAAGCGAAACGGCGGACCTTATTCTGAGCGCCAACGATATTGCCGAACATTTAGTTGGTCATTCCGCAAAGGTTGTTGGATTAAGTAATTTACTCGACAACAATAAAATCAAAGAGATTTTAGCAGAACACATTTAAGCAACGGCTTTCTGAACCGTGGAGTTTAATATGCTTCATTTCCTTATTTATGATGTGTTAGGGACACCGGCAATTCTGGTTGGATTGTTTTCTCTGATCGGTCTGCTGTTGCAAAAAAAAGGAATTTCAGATGTTATTTCAGGAACACTGAAAACCATCATGGGCTTTGTTATTTTAACGGCAGGCGCCGGTATCATTGCCTATACATTAACCATTTTTAGCCAGCTGTTTGAACATTCATTTCATATTCAGGGGGTGGTCCCTAACACCGACGCGATGGCCGCGCTGGCGCAGAAGAATTATGGCACGGAAACCGCCACAATCATGGTGTTGGGCATGTTGATCAATATCGCCCTGGCGCGTCTGACGCCATTAAAGTACATCTTTTTAACGGGCCACCACACGCTCTATATGGCAGCGATGCTGGCGGTGATCTTGTCAGTCGGGGGATTGTCGGGGGGTTGGGTGGTGGCCATCGGGGCGGTGATTCTCGGCGCGATGATGGTGATCTCTCCGGCGATCTTGCAGCCGTTTACCCGTAAAATTACCAATACCGACGATCTGGCTCTCGGCCATTTTGGCTCTATTGGTTATCTGCTTTCCGCGCTGGTGGGCAAAGTCGTCGGGAAAGGTAGCCCCTCGATTGAAGAAATTAAAGTGCCTAAGTCACTCAATTTTCTTCGCGACTCGTCGGTGGCCATCTCTCTCACCATGATGATTCTGTTCCTGGTGCTGGTGGTCGTCGCGGGCAAAACCTTTGTCGAGGAGACACTGAGTGCCGGTCAGAACTTTATTATCTTCGCCATTATTCAGTCCCTCACTTTTGCTGCGGGGGTTTATATCATCCTCGCCGGTGTGCGTATGGTGATTGCCGAAATTGTGCCAGCGTTTAAAGGTATTGCAGACAAATTAGTGAAAGATGCGAAGCCGGCGCTCGACTGCCCGACGGTGTTTCCCTTTGCTCCCAATGCCGTCATCGTCGGGTTTCTCGCAAGCTTTGTCGCGGGCCTGGTCAGCATGTTTCTCTGCCCGCTGTTCGGTTTGAGCGTCATCGTTCCAGGGCTGGTTCCTCATTTCTTCTGCGGGGCAACGGCTGGCGTTTACGGCAATATCACTGGCGGACGTCGCGGGGCAGTGGTGGGGGCATTTGCCCACGGCCTGCTCATTTCGTTCCTGCCGGCCATCCTTTTGCCAATGATGGGAGACATGGGCCTGGGGTCTACAACCTTTGGCGATGCAGACTTTGGCGTTGTCGGCATCGTTCTGGGGCATATTATCGCAATGTTTAACTAACTGTTTATTATCGGAGATGGTTTATGAGCGCGAAATTTTCACCCTCACTGATGTGCATGGATTTAACGCAGTTCAAAGAACAGATCACGGCAATGAATAAAAAAGCGGATTTTTATCACGTTGATATAATGGATGGTAATTACGTCCGCAATATCACACTGTCTCCCTTTTTTATTGAGAACCTGAAAAAAATCACTACCGTTCCCATCGATGTCCATCTGATGGTGAACCATCCGGAAGATATTATTCCCATGTGTCTCGAGGCCGGCGCCGATATCATTAGCTTTCATCCCGAGACGGCGAATAACAAAATTTTCCGCCTGCTGAATCAGATCAAGGATGCAGGCAAGCAATGCGGGGTGGTGTTGAACCCGGCGACACCGGCTGAAAGTATTGCTGAATATGCGCACCTGTTGGATAAAGTGACGGTCATGTCAGTTGATCCGGGCTATGCCGGACAAAAGTTTATTCCTGAATCGCTGAACAAGATAAGAAAGCTCATCAGTATGCGCAAAAATAATGGCTATCACTATCTGACAGAAATTGATGGCTCCTGCAATGCAAAAACGTTTGGCCAGATTGCCGAATCCGGTGTGGATGTCTTTATCGTAGGGACATCGGGTCTGTTTTCTCTCCATGAGGATGTCAGCCAGGCATGGGACAGAATGATCGAGATTTTCCAGCGTGAAACCGTCGCTGCCTAATTAATTTTTTTACGAACCACAGCATATATTTAAAAAAAATTAAAAGACCTGCATCCCGCCAGCGATGCCTGCTCTGTTATTCAACGACCACTCTATATGAATGCGGGTGAATTATGGATATTTCGACAGTGCTTAATGTTAAAAACATCAAGTTAAATATGACCGCCAGAACGAAAGAAGAGGTGATAGAAGAACTCACCGATTTACTAGTACAGGATGGTGCGGTGACTAATAAGGAGGACTTTATTCGTGATGTCTGGTTACGTGAGGAGCAAGGCTCTACCGGTTTTGAAAATCATATTGCGATCCCGCATGGCAAATCTTCCGGTGTTTCCCGTACCGCATTAGCCATCGGACGCACGCAACATACCATTCCCTGGGAGACCATGGATGGCAGCGATGTTCGCTGTATTATTTTATTTGCGGTTTGCCTGGTGGATCAAAATGCAACTCATATTCGCCTGTTAGCGCAAGTGTCCGGGTCACTGGCCGACGAAGACATTATCGCTAAATTACTGGTTGAATCTGATCCATATAAAATCATTGCGCTTTTCAATTCAGAAACTGAAAGCACCGAAGCGTAATATGTAGTTGTTAACATTCTTTTATATCATTATTAAATGAATTAACGGAGAATCGTGATGAATATTGTCGGAGTTACCGCCTGTACGGTGGGGATTGCACACACCTATATTGCTCAAAAGAAAATTGAAACAGCCGCCAAAAAAGCCGGTCATAACGTTAAAATCGAGACCCAAGGGACCATCGGCATTGAGAATCAGTTAACCGCTGATGAGATTGCCATGGCAGATATTGTTCTGCTTGCCGCGGATGTTAAAGTGACGGGAGAAGAACGGTTTGCGGGTAAGAAAGTGGTCAAAGTCGCCACGGAAACGGCAGTGAAATCCCCCAATAAACTGATTGAAAAACTCAGTGAAATAGTCAATTCATAATTTTATTTCGGCCTGCTGACTCTATACTTAAGGGCGTAATTTATGTCTCTAAAACAAATATGGCAAGCAGCAAATCCTAAAGGACATCTGCTGACCGCTATCTCATTTCTGATCCCCATTGTCTGTGGTGCTGGGTTTATTATTGCCATCGGCATGGGGCTTGGTGGAACGGTGCAGGACACGTTAACGCCGGGGCAATTTGATTTATGGCAGGCGATGGCCACTCTGGGCGCTAAGGCGCTTGGGCTGTTGCCGGTGGTCATTGCGGTGGGTATTTCCGGCTCGATTGCTGGCAAGCCGGGCATCGCACCAGGATTTGTCGTCGGGCTGGCGGCGAACACCATCAGCGCAGGCTTTATCGGCGGGATGATCGGTGGCTACATTGCCGGCTATATCGCGCTGGCGATCATTAAAAACGTCAAGGTGCCTGACTGGGCTCGCGGTTTGATGCCAACGTTGATCGTGCCCTTTTTTGCCTCCATTATCAGCTGCCTGATTATGGTCTATATCATTGGTACGCCTATCGGTATCTTTACGGAAGCGCTGACATCTTTCCTGAGAAGTATGGGCACGTCATCGAATCTTGTGTTGGGCGCAGTGATAGGCGCTCTGTGTATTGTTGACTTTGGCGGCCCGCTTAATAAGACATGCTTTGCCTTCGTTCTCACGCTGCAGGCGCAGGGAATAAATGAGCCGATTACCGCGCTTCAGTTAGTTAACACCGCAACGCCTATTGGTTTCGGCCTGGCTTTCTTCATTGCTAAGCTTCTGCGTAAGAACATCTATAACAGTGAAGAAGTGGAAACCTTAAAATCGGCGGTTCCAATGGGGATTGTTAATATCGTTGAAGGCTCTATCCCGATCGTCATGAACGATATCGTCCGCGGTATCGCCGCCGCGGCCATCGGTGGCGCGTGCGGTGGCGCAGTCACCATGGTGTATGGTGCGGATGCCACGGTGCCTTTTGGTGGGGTACTGATGATCCCCACCATGTCACACCCGATGGCTGGCATTATGGCCCTGCTGGTGAATATTGTTGTTACCGCCACGGTTTATGCTGTCATCAAAAAAGATATTCCGCGTGATGTGATGGTTACTCATGATCACGAAGAAGAGGATATCGACCTTGATGATATTAAAGTGAGCTAACTTACCCCTGTATTATTTTATCAATGGCGTTGAGCTAGTCCTGCAAATCAGCCCATAACCGAGGGGTCCTTAGTTATGGGCTGAGTTGCGTCAGGTAGACGGCTGGGTAAAAGTGGAGCAGGGTGAACATTGTTGTTGCAAAAATGTGAATGCTTCAGTAGCCTTGTCTCTTTCGGAGACAGGAAATGCTCGTCACTGATTCACTTCTTGCTTACACCCTCGCAGCCACACTGCTTACCCTGACGCCAGGTCTTGATACTGCTCTTATTCTCCGCACGGCGACCGCTGAAGGGGGACGCAAAGCCTTACATGCCGCGTTAGGCATTGATCTTGGATGCTTTATCTGGGGCGCGCTGGTGGCCTTTGGTTTAGGTGCGCTACTGGCGGTTTCTGAGTTGGCTTATACCTTATTGAAATGGTGCGGAGCAGGATACCTTTGCTGGCTGGGCATCCAGTTGCTCCTGCGCCCACGCCAGCAATTTAACACCCACCCGGCCGAATCAGATTCCACGAGTAACTGGTTCCTGCGTGGGATGCTGGGAAATGTGCTTAACCCCAAAATGGGCGTCTTCTACGTTTCGTTTTTGCCCCAGTTTATCCCCGCCGGGCATTCACCCGTCAGCTGGACCTTTCTCCTGGTCACCATCCATGTATTGATTGGGACGCTGTGGTCATTAACGCTGATTACCGCCACTCGCTATGCCGCCGGCATCCTGAAAAAACCAGCCGTGGTGAAATGGATGGACCGGACAACCGGCTGCCTGTTTCTGCTATTTGCCGCGAAGCTGGCCATGAGCCGCCGGTAGTCACGCAGGGGCGTATGCCCCTGTATCAGTTGTTTTTATCACCTTTGCTATCATTGAGTTATATATTTATAAAGCCACCTGGCCAGGCGCAATTTTTGGTCAGTTTATTGAGCAGGAGCATTAGCTCATAATCGTTGCGTAAGTTAAATTTTCTCATGACCATATATTTATGCGCATAGACCGTTTTCTCACTAATCATGAGTTCGTCTGCAATTTGCTGGACCGACATCCCCTCATATAAACAGGTCATGATGCGGATCTGCTGTGGAGACAGCCTGGTGGGCTGGCAATCACAACAGGACATGGATGACTGTCGCGTATTTGTCTGCTGCAGCCGGAGCCAGGCACCGTGCAATGATGTACGTAACCGCGTGACGGAATCCCGACGAGAAATAAAGATAATATCCTGAAAACAAGAAGGTAAAGCCGTAACACGCGTATCATCATCAACAACGCCAATCACAATCCCTTTTTTTCGCTCCTGCAGTTCAGGACAGCAAATAAAACACTCTCCTGGACATAATGCCAGCACAATGACGTCCGCTACCTTCACACTTTCCGACGTAAAGTTAAAATTGAAATCAACTTTGGTATTGTGTTGGGAAAAGAAATCACTAAATAAAAAGGTCAGTCCACGCTGAAAGAGGGTATCCGGCTCTTTTATTACAATATTAACCATTTACCATACCGAAACATAATAGCTCTCCTGAATGTGGGTAATAGATGCAGTATGTACTATCACCCGGTTAGTTCCCTGAAGAGGAAAACGACTAGCGCGCATAGGATCCTCTATAGCCAGCGGCCAGTCAGTTGTACTGCATTGTCAAAACGACGACGGCGCGAATGGAACCTGGTGTCGGTCTTCCTGCCACAGAAGTGACCATCGCTTTCATCGGCATCTTCGCCGTTCTGTCTGCGGCAATATTTTGGGTGATGCTGGATCCATTGCCCATTAACACACCCGTAGTGGCATCAGACATAGCAATCGCCACGCGGGTGGCCGTGCCGCTGTTTTGGTAATAATTCATGCCCGCTTCCGGGTCAGGCGTTCCGCTAAAACGGGTCGTCACACTCAGCGTACCCGGCGGACAGCTGGTAAATAGCAGGTTAAAAGAAACCGGATCGGACGAAGATCCAGGTGTGAACATATTTGTTGCCTGGATATTACCAAGATCGATATTCATATTTGAATTTCCACCGTTAAAAACGCAGGGTGCTGCGATAATACGGCCTGTGACTTTAATATCTACATTGTCTGCCGACAGCGCAGGTAATGCTGTTACGCATGCCATCAGCAAGACTAGTATATTCATTTTCATTTAACAGCCCTTATTGATAGGTAAGGCTCAGCGTTGCGGACGCGTTTGCGATGCCGGTGGTTACCGTTGTATTGGTCTGATAATAGCGTGCTGTTAACGGGAACATCTCCTGGCCACCCGTGGTTCTCTTCAAAACCAGATTATTGCCAAGGGTGAGGGGAGTATTGTTATAAACCAGCTGCACGCCAACCCCACGGGCGACGCCTGCGCTGCCCTGACCGGTTAATGCCAGCACGGTATTATCGCTGACGTCGGGATTTTGTGGCCCGGTGAGCATGACGTTAATATTGGCTCCGGCATCGCAGTCCAGAATGAGATTCTGCGTCTTCTGCGCATTAGCGGGCGTTGTGCCTACCGCAGAGCCGAATTCACTAACCAAGACGTCCCCCAGTTCAAATAAAATATTCGATGTTTTTACCGCACATGCCACCTGGGTAATAGATCCGGCCCCCGCATTTACAGGTATCTCAGGAGCTTGTTCTCCGCCGAGATATTGCATTGTGAAGGCGACAAACGATGCAAGTTGCCCCGTCACTGAGCCGGATGTAATATTACCAATCTTCCAGAATTGTATAACCGGCTGATAGTCATGGCTAACTAACTCTCCAGGGTTTGATGACCAACTGGACAATGAAGCGTTACCGCGGTCAATATAATCGGTGCCGCTATAAGTCGATACACCTGCTTTGGAATTCATATAAAAGCCAAAAGAAATACCCACCCCAGGCACATTGGTTTTATAAACACGCCGCGCCCCGTACGTCGCGACATAGGGTAAAACCCCGCTTTTCATCCCTGAGCTTGACCCTTCATTGCCGGTTGTAACGCAGGAATAGGCATGTGCTAAGGAGCCATATATCTCATTGCTGATTGCTTGCCCAACGGGGACATCGCGCTGAACGATAATATTGCCATAATCCACAGTATAGGGAGAGCCGATAAAATTATAGTTACAGCAGATGCCACTCAAGGGAAACAACAAAGCCAGCATTAATAATGCAGATCGGAAAAGTCGCATATCTATGCACCTGATTTAAAAATTCAGTTCAACGTTAACGGCAAGCAGCATTATCGATAATCACATCGTTATTCAGCTTCGCCATATTAATCGAGTAATGCACCCTGCAGGTGTTTGCGGATTGATTTCCCCATTTCACGGTCAGGTTGACCTGGGGAGCCAGGCCCGTCAAATACACCTGACCGCTTTCGCCAACGATAAAGCTGCTGTGTTCTGCGCCTTCAATGCTGGCAATTGCACCAAACGGAACCGACTGGCCGTTTTGCTGGGTCAAGCTCATCAACATGCGAACGCCTACGCTTGCCAGATAGTTCGCCCTGACAATCGCGCCACGCGTCGGGACCACGGTTTTGACCGTTTGTTCTAACTCAACGTTAGCCGGCAATGTTTCAGTGATTAATGACACATCATTTTTGCGATAAGGCATTAAGTTAGAGGCAAGCGTGTATCCGCGATAATCGGTTGTCGCGCCGGTCATATTCTGGATTCCTACACCGGCAGCCCCGGGGGCAGCAATCAGCACGTTGGTTTCACCCAGTGGCTGAGAGAACGTCACGCCATTGGCATGCGCAACCACGCCTCCCTGAATCCCATAATTCAGACGGTCGGTATTTTTGTCATAGCTGTACCCGGCCGTCAGTTCGCCATAGGTGCCTCGATAATCACCATTTATATTGCCGGTATAGGCCACGTCGTGAGTGCCGTAACCCTGTTGAATATTCCAGTTAAGCGCATTATTCGGCATCGCAACGCCATTCAACCCAACACTGTGTGTCGTACCGTTATGCTTGCTGGCATTCATGCCATAGTTAGCCCATGTCTGCGGCAAGAGTTTTTCCAGCGGGATGCTGATATTTAGCGCCAGCATCTGGTTTTTACCGTCGCTCTGGTGAGCGCTGTACGATCCCGTACTACCATTCCTGCTCAGGGTCCATGTCAGACCGTAACTGATACTGTGCCAGTAGTTGTTATACCCAACGCTCCAGGATTCCATCGCCTTACCTGAATTCCAGTAATCTTCATGCGAGGCGTTCAGCATCAACGATCCCAGATTATCTCCCAACCCCTGGCTCAACGTCAGCTCCGCACGGTTTCGGCGTCTATCCTGGAGCGCATTACTGTCACCATAAGAATCAAGGACCTCCTGCATGCCATAGTAGCCGCTGGTCGAATAGCGGTAGCCGGCAATCGCAAAGTTAGTGCCTGTTGAAGCAAAGTTTTTACTGTATCGAGCCCGCCAGGATTGACCGTTGGATTTCGGCATATTGTACGGCGTGGACCAGCCCTGGGTGATGTCGCTGGAGATAGCGCCAAAGCCACCCATGTTTTTACCCACGCCCGCGGCAAGCGACTGATATTTACTCGACTCCTGCAATCCACCGTAAAACGTGAACCCGTAGGGCAAGCCGAGAATAACGCTCATCTGGCCAAAGGGTGTCTTATCCACGCTGCCGTTGTACGAACGATATTGGCCGCCCGTTAACGCATATTTTATTCGGCCTTCACGCTGTAATACGGGAAGTGAGGCAAATGGCACGCTAAAGTGCTGCTCACTACCATCAGCCTCTTTAATCGTGACATCAAGATCGCCGGCGCCGCCGGTAGGATACATGTCCGTAATTTCAAACGCGCCCGGCGCCACAAAGCTCTGGTAAATCTGATAGCCATTCTGGCGGATGATCACCTGGGCATTGGTCCGGGCGATACCACGCACCACAGGGGCATAGCCCTTAAGGGAGTCGGGCAGCATGTCATCATCGGAAGCAAGTTGTCCTCCCCGGAAAGGCATACTGTCGAAAACATCTGCCGGGGCAGAACTGTCACCCAGTGTGAGCTGCGACTTTAACGGGATTATCGTACGTTGTGCATAGGTATAAACCGTGTCCCAGGCATCGTGGCCCTGTGAATCTCGCGACCAGGTGGTGTAATTTCTTAACCTCCAGGGGCCGATGTTTACTCCCGGACGCAGGTTGGCATACTGGCTATCACTGTTGCTGCCGTTGTTATTTTTGGCCCAGTTATTCGCCCCACTCAGACTGTAGTTAAGCAGGGCGGCGTTAATCCCTTCATCCCAGCGATCCGGTGGCACCGATCCACGAGCTTGCGCTGAGATTGCCGCTTGCGGAATGCTCAATACCAGACGCTGCATGGCAAACTGGAAATCTGTACTGGCCTGAGGAATGGCGGACAGGTTCGCACAGGAGGTTTCTCCCTTTAACGCAGGAAAAAGTCCAGTCTTGACTCCCCAGCTTGCTAATTGCTCAATGGATAAACAGTGGACTAATTTTTCATCACCGCCAGGTTCTTTCAGCAAAACAAACATGATATCGCGAGTATCGACTAACTGATCGTCCAGGACGACATCAACATGATAATTCCCGGGGGCTTGCGCACCAGATTCAAAACCTGAAAGATCGACTCTTTCTGTCCCTGGATTATCCAGTTCAACCAGCTCTGGGTTAAAAAAATCGCGACTATAGCTATTTTGTGTATTACCGAAGAGCGCGATGGTTATCAACAATGCCAACCGTGGAGATCGTACTTTTATATAATCCATTGCCATCATCATAAATCCCACTCAGTGTCTTTTCGCCAGCCTACAGACTGGCTTTGTGTTCTGCCCCGGGACTGCCATAGTCATTGATAATTTTGAATGTCACTGGCCCGCCCGTTACGCCGGAGGGTAAATCAAACATCGCCGTACTGCCGGGTAATACATAACTGACATCAGGCACTCTTTTACCTGCAAGCGAGATTTCATTAAAATTCATGACATGCTGAGTCGGATTGTTTACCTGTATTTTATTCCCTACGCGTTGCCAGCGTAATTTATCGGCCTGTTCTTCAGGGGCGGCGCCTTTCATCGTCGCCGGCCGGTAGATGAGTTTAATTCGGGTTTTAATGGCAATTTGCAGCGTATTGTCAACTTGAGATGCGGAGGGTATAGCTTTTATATTAAGCCAAAACAGACTCTCTTTATCCTGAGGTAATGTGCCGGTGGCAACAATGCGCTCGACGTTTTGTTGCCCATTATTCAGTCGATATAACGGTGGGGTAATAATAAAAGGTGCCTTCCCGACCCCATCACCCGGCGTTTCAATCCATGACTGGATAAGATAGGGGGTGTTATCCGGGTTGTTTATGCTAATAGAAGCTTCTTTTTTATTACCATCAAAAATGACGCGCGTGCCACCAATAACGACACCCGCCTGAGCAAAAGATAAGCCAATACTCATTATCGTGGTGGTGAGCAAGATACTGCGAAGAACATTCATTTTAGACCTCTAAAACATGGGGCCGTATCGACCCCATCAGGTTTTCTGAACAGAAAATCAGTTATATACAATGGAGAAGTTAGCAACGGAGTTGGCCGTACCCGGCGTTACTGATGCCGTGGTGGAGATATATTGCGCATAGAATTTCAGCGTATTGTCCTGGGTGCTGCTAAGCACGTAGTTATAGCTGTTCTCACCGTGCAAAGGCAGATCGACTTTATCGGCAGTCATCAGGTTAATCGCCACCCCTGACGCCGCACTGGAGGCTGAGGTATCAATAGCCAGCAGGTTAGGGTTGGTCAGATCGGGGGTGCCATCAAAGCGTACTTTTGTTGAAGTCACCGTGGTTGGACAGTTTTTAAGCACAATATTAAAATCTTTTGCAGCCGCTTTTGTGCCACTGTTCGGAAATTCACTTTTATAAAAATTACCGAGGTTAACCTGCTGGTTTTGCGATGCCACATCGACTTCACAGGCAGTATCCAGAATGTTCCCAACGAAATTTACGGTGCCAGCGGCAGCAAAAGCGTGAGATGTTGACAGCGCTGCAGTTGCGGTCAATGCAACTAAAATAAGACTTTTTTTCATTACTCTGTTTCCTTATTAACTTTGTATACCACTCGTATTCAGGCAATAGGGTGCCGAGGAGCGTATACACTCTTTATATACCGGTGCCTTTATTTTACTGTGCAGCATGGCAGCCATAATTCATTACGGTAAAACCCTGAACTGTTCTGCTGACTGGCTAAAATTTATCTAATCATTTTCTTAAACTCAATTATTTTCTGGGTCTACCTGTAGACTTTCATTTAACGAATATTCAACATTTATTGCTTGTTTATTGGCATTGTTAATGCTCAGTCTATTTTTAGACCGACACCTCATGGATTAAAAAATCAATAACTTAGAGAGCGTCTTTGGGCGGGTCTACTTTTAGACTGCAACTCAATATTCCGTGGATTCTTAATTTTTAAGATAATTCTTCAGGACGATACAAAAAGCGATCACAGTTGAGGAATTGAGGCTGCTTATGAACACGCGCTTAACCCCCCCGGAAAACCATGACAAATCACTTGCTCTGGAATTAAAACCATTCCGGCACATTGAGACATTGATAAAACATGTGTTGCCAGCAGCAGAAAGAGTCGTGATCGGCAGAGGTGACGTCGTGCATTATTATAAAGATGATATCCGGCAGTGCTTTTTGCTATTGCAAGGTAGCGTTGCGCTGCACCGTCGCGGCGATGGCATTGTTTTAAATTCTGAATCAGCACCGTTTATTCTGGGCGTCAGTAGTCAGTTTTCCTCAGAGCATCTTTATGTGAGAGCGCTGGAGACGTCAGAGATCGCTCGTGTGCCACTGGATTGTTTTAATCACATCGTGGCACACCTGGATCTGTGGGAGCATTTTTCGAAACTCCTCATTTACACGGCCTCCCGGGTGTATGAGCATTGCGCACAAATCTCGCAGATGTCAGCTTATGACATCATCCGCTTTCAGCTTGTTGAACTCATGCAAGAGCCGGATGCGATACGGCAAAAAATTACGGCTGCAGCCTATATTAAGAGCCGAACCTATCTTTCACGGAGCGGGATTATGCGAATTCTGGCCGAGCTACGAACCGGGAAGTACATCACCATGGAACGGGGTATACTGCTTGATATCAACCATTTGCCTCGAAAATACTGACGATGAGGATACCCGCGACTGGAAGCCACGCTATAATCAGACAGGTCAATATTAAGGTTATCGGTTATGTCCTCTTCAGAAAGACCTCACAAAGGTTCACCCTACGCGCAAGAGCTGATTACTCACTTACAGCCGTATTGCACACCACGTAAAACCGAAAGAGGGGAGCAACTGGATTTCAAGGTGAACGGCCAGGGGGTGTGTTACCTGATCCTCGAGGGAACCGTAGCGGTTTATCGCCGAAACGATAATATGATGCTGTCCACTGCACGCAGTCCCGCCGTGTTTGGTCTTGCCAATCTGACGGATATTTACTTCGATGACTATATCAAAACCATAAACCCCTGCCTGATTGGCGAGATCTCCACCGCTCGTGTTAATGACATTATTAAAGAAAAATCGTTATGGGGACTGCTCTCAAAGCAACTGATGTTTGTGTATGGCCGACTTTACAACAACGTGATGCCGCAGGGCGCTCCGACGGCGTACGAAATGATCCGCCAGCAGTTGCTCAATCTCATAGAAGAAGATGAGAGTTATCGCGCGGCAGTCACAGCAGAACTCTACATCCGCGAGAAAACCCATCTGTCTCGCAGCGGTGTCATGCGTATTCTTGCGGATTTAAAAACGGGTGGTTTTATCGAAATGGAGGAGGGAAGACTCATCAAAATCCATAAGCTTCCCGCCAGGTACTAAATAACGCCCCTCATCTCAATTTAGCGACCACATCTGGGTTTTAAAGGTCCAGGGCAGGGCGCGCCCTGTTCTACTCAGTGGTGAAACGATCGGGCTCGAACGTACGCTTAGCCAGTTTCTTTTGCAAAACGATGACAATAATTGGGGTTCCTGATGCGGTAATTGCACATACCGCCAACAGCATGTCCATATTTTGTAGCGCCATGCGATGGTCGGGTAACAAAAAAGCAGACAGGAAAAATGCGGCAGTCGTCATCAGATACATCATGGATGTCTGTAATGAAGAGAATCCCGCTCGTTGCTTGTTATCAGGAAACTGAATCGTCACCGCCGACGATGACACCAGACGACTGTAAGCTGCGCCGAGAAATAACGTAATAAATAGCGCTGGATGCGGATAGCCCATCAGGGGTATCAGTAAGCTCAGGATAAAAACGAGGGTCGACCCGGTCGCCAAACTCAAAGCAGAAACACGAGAGGTTAATGCGCCTGTCATTCTGGTAGACAGATACCCCGCCAGGCCCCCGCCGAAGAACAACCAGGGCAGCAGACCTTGAGAAGCCCCCAACAGCTGCGTCATTAATGGCGCCAGGACAGGAATGATCAGCATTGGACTAAACTGTACCAGCGCATTACCGGAAGCAAACAGTAAAGTATCTACATCGAGGGGCAGCGCGTGGGACGTGTCGAAAGTGACGGGATCCTGAGGGATGATGGAGACGATCAGTGGCAATGCCAACCAACACAGTGTACAGATTAACCACAACGCGACATGCCAACCGTAATGAGTACACAAAAATAGTACAGCGGGCATCCCCACGATGCTGACCATCGAAAATGACGCAATCACCGTCGCCAACATTTTTCCGCGCAAGTCAGCCGGCGTGTGGTTTATCAAAATAGTGATCCCCACCCCCATTGTCGTACCGCCAACCAGTCCTGCGAAAAAGCGCAATGTAAGAAGAAGAGGAAAACTGGTGGTCAATGTCGTCAACAGTGTCGCCATGGCTAGCAGTACCATATTGGCAATTAAAAAACGTTTCTTATTGCAACGGTCAACCCAGTAAAAGGCGATAATTCCTGACAGGACGGCTCCAGATGTGTACATACCGGATACATAGCCTGAGAAGGTGACGGGAACAGCGAAATCTGCAGCCATAAATGTAAAAACAGGGCTGAACATCATATATTCCAGCGCATTAGTAAACTGGACAAAAGCGATTACCATTGCAATCCGAATGAGCGTCTTTTGATTAAATGTTGTGGTGACCAGTGGCATAGCAAGCGACCTGTGGATGAAAGATATCCTAGCTTAACTGCTATCAAACTTGTCGATTAGATGGTAAAAATGGCACTCATTATTATCATATGTGGGATAGTTGATGCGGCCAGTTCTTGACTTTAATGCGCTGAAAATCTTCATTGCTGTGGTGGAAAGAGACAGTTTTGTCGGGGCATCGAAAGCCCTGGAAATGCCGACATCAAATGTGAGCCGTTGCATTTCTCAGTTAGAAGACAAACTGAACCTTCAGCTCATTGAGCGCAGTACCCGACATATGAAACTCACACAGGCGGGGCATCTACTCTATACCCGGGCGAAGCCATTACTGGAAGCACTTGAGCAAACTGAAACCGAATTAACGTTGCGACAAATGCAATTCAAGGGGCCATTACGTATCTGTATTCCCAATGAAATCGGTCCTGTATTGCTGGGCTCTGTTGTTGCTGATTTCGCCTGTCAGCATCCGGATCTGGAGATAAGTTGCGTCACAAATTTGTCGGGTTATGAATCCCTGCGAGATGATCTGGATTTAGCTGTCATTGTTAGCCGTGGTCAGATGGATGACAGTGACTACATCGCCCGTCATCTGGTGACGATCCCTTGCACCATCGTTGCGGCCCCCTCCGTCATCCAGCGTTATGGCACGCCTTCTCGAATACAGCAATTTGAAGAGTTACCCTGTATTACAACGGTGAATGCGCTTAAAGGCGCTCCCTGGCAGTTTGTGAATAAAAAGGGCGGATTCGAGACGATCAAGGTTAACGGTCGTTATCGGGTCAACAGCGGAGAGATGGCAGGGCGGGCGGCCATCTCAGGTGTCGGTTTTGCCATCCTGTCGAAACAAGCCTGCCAACCCTATATTGATGATGGGCGGTTAATCGAGATTGAATTTGAACAATCGGCAGCCCCCTTGCAATTGTTCGCTCTGTATTCAGATCGGCGTTACTTGCCGGCAAAAACAAGAGCGCTTATTGATTTCATGCATCAGAGATTGAGTCATTAACAAGAGGCCATCTTCAGCGCGCCAGGGAGGCGCTGTTCTATTCAGCCGGCCGGCTCAAGCAACAAATCTCTGAGATAGCCCTCCAGCAGGGAGGCGCAAATTCGCGTTTCATACGACATCATCCCAGCTGGTGGATGGAGCAACCAGGCACTAAATGGCGGGATCGGATAGTGGCTTAAGAGGGGGATGAGCGCGCCGTCTGCCATTTCTTTTCTGCAAACCGGACTTTGCAAAACACCAATGGCATGTCCCGCTAATAACCAGGAGAGGACACTCCGCCAGTGCGTGGACTGAAATTGAATATTGACGGGAACATTAATGAGTTGATCTTCGGAAGCGATCAATTGAATGCGATTACTGGCGAATACACCGGAAACAGCAGCAAATGGATAATCTGTCAGCGCTTCCGGCGTGTCAGGATGACCCATTTTCGCCAGCAGAGCCGGAGAGGCCACTAGCACTCTGCGCACGGCGCCAAGCGGACGTGCGACAAAAAAGCCTTCGGAGACATCACCTAACCTCAGTGATAAATCGACCCCCTCGGTGACGGGATCGATGACGCGGTCGTTAAAAATGACATCGACCTGCAGCTCCGGATGCTCGTTCTGAAGCTGCAACAATGCAGGCATCAGCAGGCTTTCTCCGGCGGAATAGGGCGCGGCAATACGGATTTTGCCTTGCAGCCCCTGATTTTCCTCATTCACAGAAAGAGCATGCTCTGCCGCCTGAACGGCCGTTTTGCTTCGCTCATAAAACACGTTACCGCTGTGCGTTAGAGACATGTTACGCGTGTTGCGCCTAAGCAAACGTGTCCCAAGATGTGCTTCCAGTTTTTCTATTCTTTCACTCACGGCGGGCTGGCCAATGCCGAGATCGCGGGCTGCAGCCGACATGCTGCCCCGTTCAACCACCCTGATAAATATGCGCATTGCTGAGAAGAGATCCATTCACCAATTATATTGGCTTTACCGATAAATGTAAGTGGGGACAGGCATCTACTGCTTTCCTACGAAATGATGAAAAATCCAGACTCAAGGCCTGAGTCAGGCTAAATTTCAATCTATTTAATTGATTTATTAGTGGAAAATAATGATGCCAGAGATAAAGCTTTTCATGTTCCAGTCAGGAACACAGCATTGTCGATATCAGCATATCCGGATGAATCAGGGCGTGGGAGAGCATTATGAGATCCCTGTTCCCTGGTTTCTGCTGACCCATCCGGATGGGTTTACGCTGATTGACGGCGGTCTGGCTGTCGAAGGATTGAAAGATCCCAGCGGTTATTGGGGAAGTACTGTAGAGCAGTTTAAACCGGTGATGTCAGAAGAACAGGGTTGCGTGGAACAACTTAAGAGGATTGGCATTGCTCCTGAGGATATCCGCTATGTGGTCCTGTCCCATTTGCACTCTGATCATACGGGAGCAATTGGTCGCTTCCCCCATGCTACGCATGTTGTCCAGAGGCAAGAGTATGAATATGCCTTTGCCCCTGACTGGTTTACTTCGGGAGCCTATTGCCGACGCGATTTCGATCGTCCCCAACTTAACTGGCTATTTCTGAACGGGTTGTCCGATGATCACTATGACCTTTACGGTGATGGCACGCTGCAGTGTATTTTCACCCCAGGGCATTCACCAGGCCATCAATCTTTTCTTATCCGCTTACCCGGTGGTACAAATTTTACGCTAGCGATTGATGCGGCTTATACCTTAGATCATTACCATGAGAAGGCGCTCCCGGGGCTAATGACGTCTGCTACTGATGTCGCTCAGTCAGTGCGAAAGCTGCGTCAGCTTACCGAGCGATATCATGCGGTATTCATACCCGGCCACGATCCTGAAGAATGGAAAAAAAACAGGCTTGCGCCAGCCTGTTACTATTGAATCATTCCTCGCTGATCGCCAAAAAGCGTCTGTTAAGAAGGGCTGTCAGCTTATCTTGTTCGAAATGGCCCTGGTGATGGCCGGGGCCATTTCTGCGGGCAAGCTCAGGGCTTCACGTCCAGCACGACATGACTGAATGTTTGATAGGTTTTTTCGTCTGGCGCGGGCGGAATGTTGGCTTTTTTCAGCGCGGACATCACCTGCGCGCAGAATGGCCGATCGCCGCTCTCGACCGTCGGATCCTGCACTGTCCCGTCACGCTGTAGCGTAAAGCGCACCGAGCATTTTTGCCCTTGCCAGGAGGCCGGCTGGTCTATGTTAGCGAAGATAGCCGCCTGGATCCGCGCCAGATAGCGTGAGGCATTGGCCTGGGGTGAAGTATCGGAACCCGTTTGATAATCGCGAAGTATCTTATCCACTTCAGCCGATATTTTAGCGTCTTCGGCGCTGTCCGGCGCAGAAGCACCACCCGAGCAGGCGGAAAGAAGTAAAGAGAGGGTGCAAACGAGCACAGCGTTGGTTTTCACGGACATGCTAAGCCTCCTTGCTGGTGGGGATACCGTCGTGTACGAGGCGGTTATCCTCTGTTATTCCGCGAAATTATTCAAACGCTGAATGCATGGCACGCGCTTTCAGTGACAGTGTCACTCATTTTTTACTTTCGTCGCGGGCGGTGATGCCATCCAGTCGCGAATAATGTCACCGTATAGCTGTTCTGCCTCCGCCAGTCGGCTGAGCAGGCAGTACTCGTCGGTTTGATGCGCCATCGACGGCTCGCCGGGGCCGAGAATAATACAGGGCGGATCGCCCAATGCAGGCAGCAGCAGCGAGGCGTCGGTAAAGTAGGGCACCACGCGCGGCGCAATCGGCTCAGCGTGCAGCGGCTGACAGCGTTGGTAAACCTGCTTAATCCACGCGTCATCCTCCCGGCTGAGGACGGCGGGCAGGTCGACCAGCGTGGAGACGGTGACGCTTTCGCCAAGCAGCGTCGTCAAGCGCTCCCGGATAGTGGCGTGCTGTAAATTGGGCGCGCTGCGGATATCGACATCAAAACGCGTGCGGTCCGGTACGGAATTAATATTGAGTCCGCCTTCTATGCGTCCGACGTTGAGGGTGGGTTGCTTCATTAGCGGATGCGGCGCGCCTGGCGAAAAATGCTGAATCTTACCCAACGCATCCGCCGCAAGATAGATAGCATTGATCCCCAGCTCCGGCATCGCGCCGTGGGCGGTTTTCCCCCGCGTTTCGCAGCGTAGCCAGAGCGCGCCTTTATGGCCGATAACCGGATAGTTGGCGGTGGGTTCACCGACGATCAGCGCGCCCATCTCCGGCAACGTTGCGGAGGCGATCAGCGCCCTCGCGCCGTCGCAGCCGGTCTCTTCTCCGCCGGTTATCAGCAATACCGCGCCGCGTCCGGCGAGGATCGCTTCCCGCTGATGAACGCAGGCGACGGCAAACGCCGCTATCGCCGCTTTCATATCGCTGGATCCGCGGCCATAAAGACGCCCGTCTTCCATCTGCGAGCCAAAAGGATCGTACTGCCAGCGGGCATTTCCCAGCGGGACGGTATCCAGATGTCCGGTAAAGGCCAGCGGTTTACCGCTCTTCGCCCCGGGAAGGCTGGCGATAAGATTGCAGCGTCCCTCGCCGAACGACGACAGCGAAACCTCAAAACCGCTATCGTCAAGCCAGTCGGCGAAGAACCGCATGCAGTCAGCTTCGCTGCCCGGCGGGTTAATGGTGTTAAAGCCCAGCAGCTGCCGGGCGAGCTCAAGGGTCGTGGTCATCAGCGGCGTTCCGTCAGCCAGTCGAGGCAGTTAATCCATAGCTGGCGATAGCCGGGCCATTTGGCAAACTCTTCCGGCAGCCAGTGCGCCGACATGTCGCTGGTCCACACCAGCGAACGACCCTGCTGATATTCGCGAACAGCCAACAGCGGATGACCGGTACCGGCCACGGTCGCCAGCAGTTTGCCTTCCGGGTGCATTTCAACTTCGTTATAGCCCAGCAGCCACGGCCATTCGCCCGGAATATCGTTAAACAGGGGGTGAGATTCCGTCACTTCGGCATAGCAGCCTTCCGGGGTTTCAATGCGATCGTCCCAGGCCAGGCAGCGTACCGGCAGCACTTTCTCCACCGCGGTATGGCGGTAGCGCGCGCCGCCGTTGATTCCCTGGAAGCTGTAATAGCCGCCGATCATCATCAGCGCCCCCCCGCCGGCCACGTAATCATGCAGGAGCGTTAAACGGTTGGCGGTTCGGCGGCTCTTCAGCCAGGTGTCCGGATGCAGCAGCAGCGTATTGGCGCCAATGTCCGAGAGAATAATCGCATCCCACTCCTGCAGCGCTTCCAGCGTCAGCGGAAAGTCGGTCGCCGCCGCGTGGGCGGGCATATAGGTAATGGCATAGGGACTGTCGGCGAGCGCGGCCAGAAAGTCCGTTGCGCCGGTGTGCCAGGTGGCGGTGGCAAACTGGTCGAAGCCTTTAACGTGCGTTGACGTGCTGGTCCAGGACTCACCGACCAGTAAGATTTTTTTCTGCATGATGACGTTTCCTTTTATCCGCCAAAGACCCGCTGGGGGTTTCCAATCATTAAGGTTTCAAGTTGTTCGCCGCTGACGCCGTGGCGCCGCAGACGGGGAACAAAATGCTTGAGTATGTAGCCATAACCGTGGCCGCCGTAGCGGGTGAGCATGGTTTTCAGGAAGACGTCCTGCGACAGCAGAATTTGCTGGATGTAGCCGTCGTCAATCAGCTCGCGGATCGCGCGGGCGTTCTCCTCGTCGGAGGGCGACTGCGCCGACTCGTCGGCGTAGTAATAGCTCATGCCAATCATGTCGTATTCGAGAAACGCCCCGCGCTGCGCCAGTTCGCGCTGGTAGCGCTTATCGGCAAAGCTGGGATTCATATGGCACAGCACGGTATGGCGTAAATCGGCGCCTTCCTGCTCGAGAATATCCAGCACCCGATGGCCCAGCCGCTCCCAGCCAGGCAGATGGACCTCGATCGGCACGCCGGTCGCGGCGCTGGCCCGACCCGCAGCGCGCAGGGATTTCTCCTCATCCGGCGTAAAGCGGCTGGAGATACCGATTTCGCCGATAAGTCCTGCGAGCACCTCCGGTTTCTCCTCCGCGCCGCCAAGATCGTAAATCAGCCGTTCGGTCAGCTGTTCGACGCTGCTGATTTTTACCCACTCAGGGTGCGAAGGTTCCAGATAGAGCCCGGTACCCATAATGATGTTCAGACCGGTCAGGCGCGCGATGCGCGCCAGCGCTTTCGGATCGCGGCCAATGCCGATATTGGTCGGGTCGACCACCGTTTCTCCGCCAAGAGCGCGAAATTTAGTCAGCTCGTCAATCGCAACGTCGACATCAAACAGCTGACAGTTATCGCGGCTCATCAGCGGGTTAAGCGACAGTTCGCCAAGGTTTTCCATTTTCACCGGCATTTCGGCAAGATGGCGATCGCTGCAGCAGCAGGGCGGCACCCATTTGCCGGAGGCATCCAGCAGAATATGCTCATGCATCAGGGTAACGCCCATTTCGTTAATCGGCAGCGGGCCAAGCACAGTCATTACGTAACCGCTGCTGACGCCAACCGGCAGCGGGGAGGGATGGCGAAAAATTGATCCTTTCATCAGCTATCCTTTTGCCGCGGAGCGCGTCGGGTTGAGAATGCGGGTGTTCAGCCAGATAGCCAGCAGGATAATGGTGCCGGTGGCTATCTGGGTGTAAAACGGCGAAATATGCGACAGGATCAGCCCGTTCTGAATGACCGCAATCGACAGCGCGCCCAGCAGCGTGCCAATAATAGTCCCGAAGCCGCCAAACAGACTGGTGCTGCCTAGCACAACGGCAGCAATGACCTGCAGTTCAAAGCCTTCGCCCTGGTTGGAAGAGCCGCTGCCGAGGCGTGCGGTAATGATCATCCCCGCCAGCGCGGCGGCCATTCCGCTGATGATATAGACCTTCATGGTGACCGCTTTGGTGTTAATGCCGCTGCGCCGCGCGCCTTCGGCGTTGGCGCCGATAGCGGTCACGTAGCGGCCAAAGCGCATATGGTTGAGAACGACATGCCCGATCACCAGTATCATCATGCCGATCAGCGCGGGCATGGGGATACCAACTACCCACGCGCGTCCGATAAAGGTAAACAGGCTGTCAGCCGGTACCGGAATCGAGTAGCCCTGGGTGACCAGCAGCGCGATGCCGCGAACTACGGCCAGGGTGGCGAGCGTGACGATGAACGCCGGAATGCCTTCATAGGCAATAAAGAAGCCGTTGATGGCGCCAACGAATCCGCCGAGCAGCAGGCCGCCAAGGAGGACCACCGGCCACGGCAGACTCCAGCTATTCAGGGCGATAGCGGAGAGTGCGCCGACCAGCGCCAGGGTGGAGCCCACCGACAGATCGATACCGCCGGTGGTAATGACCAGGGTCATTGCCGTCGCGACGATCAGCAGCGGGGCGCTCTGACGGATAATGTTGAGCCAGTTGGTGCCGGTGAGAAAGTTGCTGGTGATCAGCGAAAACACCACGCAGCAGAAGACGAAAAAGAGCGCGATGCTGACCACGCCTGAGTGGTTATGCAGCAGGCGGCGCGGCAGCGAATGCTGGATCATGCGGGAGCTGCTTAAGTTCATGATACTCATCCTGTTACCTCAATGTGCTGCCGCAGAGCGGGCGGTGAATTTTTCGCCCACAATCAGGTTAACGATATCGCTCAGGCTGGTGTCGGACACCCGTCTGTCGGCGACGTTCGTACCTTCATACATCACCATGATCCGGTCGCAGACCAGGAACAGGTCCTGCAGGCGGTGGGTAATCAGAATCACGCTCACCCCGCGAGCGGAAACGCGGCGAATGAGCTCCAGAACCGCTTCAACTTCCGCGACGGCCAGCGCGGCGGTGGGTTCATCCATAATCAGCACTTTCGGGTCAAAGGCCGCGGCGCGGGCGATGGCTATAGCCTGGCGCTGGCCGCCGGAGAGATTTCGCACCAGCAGGTGAGTATCCGGAATGGAGATCCCGAGCCCTTTAAGCATCTCTCTGGCATCGGCGTGCATTTTGGCCTCGTCGAGAAAGGGGATGCCGAGGACCGATTTCATCGGCTCACGGCCCATAAACAGATTGCCCGCGACGTCGACCGTGTCGCAGAGCGACAGATCCTGGTAGACCATCTCGATATGGCAACGGCGCGAATCGGCCGGATTCGTAAACTGTTGCTGTTCACCGTCGATACGAATCGTGCCGCTGGAGGGGATCACCGCGCCAGAGAGCACTTTGGTCAGGGTGGATTTCCCCGCACCGTTATCGCCCACTAAGCCCAGCACTTCGCCCGGGGCCAGCTCAAGGTTGACTCCGCGCAATGAGCGTATCGACCCGTAGGTCTTGGTGATATTGATCATCTCTACCCTTGGCGGGGTAGTTTGTGGCTGCTGCATCTGATAACTCCCATCGCTGTGGCCGGGAAAATGTTCGCCATCCTGCGGGAGGGACTCTATCCGACACGGTTTACAATCTAGTAAACCGGTTTACCTGCGGAATAGAGCACTCGCCAGGGCAGTCAGGACAAACGCTATGTAAGATATTTGTTCGCCAGTAAGAACATTGCAGCATCCGTGCCAGGGCAGGAACCACACAGCAGCCCTGTAACTTAACCTTATGTATTCAATACACTTAATTGAATACAATCCGGTAAACCGGTTTACTGATTATAGTGAATAAATTGTTAATTGATCGTTTTTTGCGCCAAAAGCGGGCGCTTTTGCGCCATTTTGGGACGGGCTTAACAGATCTTGATCGAGTCGCGGCCAATCCATTCAACCGGCAGGCGGGTTTCCGCAGGGATATCCGGATCGTCGTTTAACAGGCGCATCATGATGTTCACCGCGGTGCGGCCCAGTTCGCGGGCAGGCTGACGGATAGTGGAGATCCGCGGCTGGGTAAAATCGGCGTAGTTGGCGTCATCGAAGCCGACTAACGAAAGCGCTTCCGGCGCCTGGAGCCCGCTGGCGCGCAAGCCGTCGAGCAGACCGAGCACCAGATAGTCGCTGGCGGCGAAGACGGCGGTAGGGCGAACCGGTTGGCTGAACAGGTACCGCAGCGCCTGCTGGCCAAACTCGCGCTGGTAGTCGCCATACATCACCCATTCGGGCGGCCAGCTCAGGCCCGCCTGCTCCATCGCGGTGCAAAAGCCCTGATAGCGCTCGCGGACGCTCATCAGCTTGTCCGGGCCACCGACGAAAGCGATATGGCGATGCCCGGCGGCGATCAGTTTTTCGGTGGCGATCCGCCCGCCCTGGACGTTATCAGCAAACACTTTCGGTACCTTACTGCCGGGAATATCTTCATCCAGCAGGACAATGCGTTCGTGACGCTGGACCTCCTTGCGCAGCAGGCCGTTATCGGGGCGGTTGGTGGTGAACAGCAGACCGTCGACCTGGCAGGTATCCAGCCAGCGAATGAACTGGCACTCTTTTTCCGGGTTGTTGCGGGTGATACACAGCACCAGGCTGTAGCCGCTGGCAGAAGCAGCCTCTTCGGCAGCGTCGGCCAGTTCGGCAAAGAAGGGGTTGGTAATATCGGGAAGCACCAGGCCAAGCGTTTCGCTGCCGCCTTTGCTAAGACGACGTGCCAGGCTATTGCCGCGATAGTCCAGTTCGCGAATGGCGGTTTCGATGCGGTCGATGGTGTCCTGCGGCAGCACAATACTGTTGTTCATATAGCGCGACAGGGTCGCCTTCGACAGCCCCGCCAGCTTTGCCACATCGGATAACAATACGCGTTTTATACTCATTTCCTGCGCCATTTCTGCCAGAATCGGCTATCTGTAACATAGTTAAGCGCGGTGGATACAGCAATTTCTCTGCGAACAATCACCAAAAATAAATGCTTGACAAATTTTAATCAGCAGAGAATTGTATAGGCAGTTTACCGCATCATCCGGGAAGTCATTCCCAACCCCGTTTAAGTTATTCCAGTCGCGCACCGACACGGACCGGTTGCCGGGATGACATTAAGCAGGTATCCGCCGAACGTTCAATGATTGTTCTGGCGATATAGACGATATTTGCCCGCCAAAAAATAATCCTTCTGCGTTCGCATGCGGCGCGGAACTCTGCTGGCTATCAACTATTCCCGACGAGGATACTGATGATGTTATTTCACACCGGAAAACTGCGTTTCCTTGCTGTCGCCACGACCATGCTGGCATCAATGAGTTTTATTTCTGCCGCCAGCGCTGCCGGTCCGACTTATGCGCTGGTACAAATCAACCAACAGGCGCTGTTCTTTAATCTGATGAATAAAGGCGCACAGGATGCGGCCAAAGCCAGTGGCAAGGATTTAGTTATTTTTAACTCTAACGATAATCCCGTGGCGCAAAACGACGCGATAGAAAACTATATTCAGCAAGGCGTTAAAGGCATTCTGGTTGCTGCTATCGACGTTAACGGGATCATGCCAGCGGTTAAAGAAGCCGCCGCCGCAAACATTCCGGTGATTGCGATTGATGCCGTATTACCGGCCGGACCACAGGCAGCTCAGGTCGGCGTTGATAATATTGAAGGCGGCAGAATTATTGGTCAATACTTCGTGGACTACGTGCAGAAAGAGATGGGCGGCCAGGCGCGACTGGGTATTGTCGGCGCGCTGAATTCGGCCATTCAGAACCAGCGGCAGAAAGGGTTCGAAGAGACGCTGAAAAGCAATCCGAAGATTACTATCGCTAACGTGGTCGACGGGCAGAATGTGCAGGATAAAGCGATGACCGCGGCGGAAAACCTGATCACCGGTAACCCGGATCTGACAGCGATTTATGCCACCGGCGAACCCGCGCTGCTCGGCGCTATCGCCGCCGTAGAAAACCAGGGGCGGCAGAAAGATATTAAAGTCTTTGGCTGGGATCTGACGGCGAAGGCGATTTCCGGTATTGACGGCGGCTACGTCACCGCCGTACTGCAGCAGGACCCGGAAAAGATGGGCGCCGAAGCCCTGAATGCGCTGAACAGCATCACGTCGGGTAAAACCGTGCCGAAAACCATTCTGGTTCCGGCGACGGTGGTAACCAAAGCGAACGTCGATTCATACCGTCCACTGTTTAAGTAGGTCAGCGCGCGCCGCCCGTGGTTAACAGGGCGGCGAGCTCATGGCTGCCGGGAAACGCGCTGAGCGTTCCCCGGCGGCTAACGGTAATGGCGGCAGCGCGACTGGCGTGCGCCAGCGCCAGCGCATCCGGCGCGACGCCGCGCAGCAGGGCGGAAGCCAACATGACGGCAAGGAACGTGTCGCCCGCGCCGGTAGTATCAAGCGCCTCGGCGGGCACGGCGGGACAAAACTGACGCTGGCCCTCCTGGACCAGCCAGGCGCCTGCGGCACCCTGGGTAATCACTAAGGTTTTCACCCCGTATGGCTGGAGCAGCTCGGCCTCGGATTCATTGACCACAGCGATGTCGATGAGTGGCCACAGATGGCAAAAGTCAGGATTGACAGGTGAGGGGTTGAATACCGTCGTCATGCCGCGGCTTCTGGCGTACTGGAACAGCGCCCGCGTTTTATCGAGGGAGAAATTGCCCTGCTGTAGCAGAATATCGCCAGCGACGGCATCCGCCATATGCGGAATAATTTCATCCAGGCTGAATGTATCGGCCGCCGCCGTAGTGGTAATGATGGCGTTGTCGCCATCAGCGCTATTTAAAATAATCGAGGTATCGCTATGTTGATTGAAATGGCCGTCGGGTAGTAGCGTCAGTGGTTCATTTTTTATCTGTTGGCGGATCCACGCGCCGTTGCTGTCATTTCCCGTGGCGGCAATTAAACGCGTCTCTATTCCGCAGCGGGATAATATAATCGCCTGGTTCGCGCCTTTACCACCGATATCCTGCGACACTTTAACGCCGTGAATGGAGGCTCCTTTTTTCGGTATATCCGGAATGGACCAAGTTTCATCTACGGTAATATTACCAGTAACGTAAACACGCATAGTGTTCCCTTAACAGGATGGATAAGATGGTTGCTATCTCAGCAGAAAAAACGAACGCAATACAAGCTATTTTTTCACGAAGCAAGGCTGTTATTGGCGTTATTCATTGCGACCCATTTCCTGGCTCGCCAAAATATCGAGGAAAATCAGTCTCTGATATTGTTGAACGTGCACTTCGCGATGCTGAAAATTATATTTCAGGCGGTGTTCATGGTCTGATTATTGAAAACCATGGCGATATTCCTTTCTCTAAACCTGAGGATATCGGCCATGAAACCTCAGCGCTGATGGCGGTCATTACCGAGAAAGTTCGTGAACGTTTTGCTGTGCCGCTGGGCATTAACGTTCTGGCTAACGCGGCGATCCCGGCAATGGCGATCGCCCTGGCGGGAGGCGCCGATTTCGTCCGCGTCAACCAGTGGGCCAACGCCTATATCGCCAACGAAGGATTTATAGAAGGGGCGGCCGCTAAGGCGCTGCGCTACCGCAGTATGCTGCGCGCTGAACATATTCGCGTTTTTGCCGATAGCCACGTTAAGCACGGTAGCCATGCCATTGTCGCCGATCGTTCGATTCAGGAACTGACGCGCGATGTCGATTTCTTCGAGGCTGACGCGGTGATCGCCACCGGCCAGCGTACGGGCGATAGCGCCACGATGGCGGAAATTGACGAGATCCGCGCGGCGACGGAACTACCGCTCCTGGTGGGCTCCGGGGTGACACCGGCTAACGTGAAGCAGATCCTCGGGCGGACTCAGGGGGTCATTGTGGCCAGTACAATGAAGGTCGATGGCGTCTGGTGGAACGATGTTGAGCTGGCCCGGGTGAAGCATTTTATGTCGGTCGCGCAGGCCGCGCTGGAGGAAGCTTAATGGAAGCGTTTAGCGAACGCCTGCTGCGCGAACATCAACCGGCGTGGCAGGCGATGCAGCAGCACCCGTTTGTGACTGATATCGAACAGGATCGTCTGCCGACAGTCGTCTTCAACCGCTATCTGGTGTTTGAGGGCAACTTTGTCGCGACGGCAATCGCGATTGTTGCCCTCGGGGTCAGCAAAGCGCCGGGTATTCAACAACAGCGCTGGCTGATTGGCGTGCTGAATGCCCTGGTTGATATACAGATCGCGTGGTTTGAACAGGTGTTGTCAGCGCGGCAGATCGATCCCGCTGAGTACCCGGATGATTTGCCCGGGGTACGGCGCTTTCGCGACGGTATGCTGCGGACCGCCCGCGAGGGCAGCTATGAGCAGATTGTGACCCTGATGTTCGGTGCGGAATGGATGTACTCTTGCTGGTGCCGACGGGCGAGCGAACATTATCAGAGCGATGCTGATTTACAACGCTGGGTGGAAATGCACGCGGAGGACGAATTTTATCAGCAGGCTCTCTGGCTAAAAAACGAACTCGACCGCTGCGCCATGGCGCTGAGTGAAGACGAAAAGCAGGCGTTATCGGCGCTTTACGGCGAGGTGCTGCAGTGGGAAATTGATTTCCATCACGCGGCGTACGAGGAGTAGCCGCGAGGTAAATCGCAGGGGGCGCCGGACGCGGCGCCCCTGAATACGGGTTATATCTCGACGTTCTGCGTCTTGTTGGCGAAACTTACCATTACCGTTAATGCCGATTCTTATTTCACATTTTTATCTTAATAAAGTCGGAGGGGTAATTTGGCTGCCTTCTGACTCTTTTGAGAGAAATAATGGCGGTAGAGAGTTTATATTATTTTATTTGGAGCCTGTAGCTCGGGGTTCTCTTTTTTCTTTTCTTCCCCCTGAAGTAAAAGCTATTTTCAGAAATAGATATAAATTATCCATCGTTACTCGACGGCGGCTCTCCCCCTACAATGGACTTTAATTGCCAGATATTTAACAAAAACCAGGCCAAGGAAAAGGGATGAAACGAAGCATTTATTCACAGAACAGTTTATTGCGCATCAGTCTGCTTTCCGCGCTAACGCTTACTGCCAGCTTCACCACTCACGCGCAGGATAAACCTGTCGCGGGTGGTGTGCTGACGGTCGCGTTGGGCAGCGATACCCCGATTATTGACCCCTCTATTACCGCTTATTCCGTCACCGCTCTGGTTACGCGTAACGTGGTGGATTCTTTGGTCGGCCAGGCGGAAGATAACAGCTTTACACCATGGCTGGCGGAACGCTGGGAAATTAAAAACAATAACCGCGAATACACCTTCCATCTTCGCAAGGATGTGACTTTTAGTGATGGCACGAAACTGGATGCTGCGGCGGTAAAATATAACTTTGAACGCATACTCGATCCGAAAACCACCTCCAGTTACTCCAAATCGTTGTTGGGGCCGATTGACGCGATCACTACGCCAGATGAGTACACCGTGGTGATCCGCTATAAAACGCCTTTCGCACCGCTGCTGCAGGGGCTGAGCTTGCCGTATCTCGGTATTCAGTCACCGACTTATCTGCAGAAAACGGCGAATACCAGCAATACCGTGGTCGGTTCTGGTCCCTTTATCCTCGAATCGTTTGTCAAAGGCAGCGGGAGTAAACTCAGCAAGCGCGCCGATTACAACTGGGGCCCGGGCTATGCCACCCATAAAGGCCCGGCATGGCTGGATAAGATCGAATTTAAGTACCTGCCGGAGTCAGCGGTGCGGCTTGGCGCGCTGAATAGCGGGCAGGTACAGGTGATCGATGCCATTCCGCCGGTGAATTATGCGCAGGTAAAAAATAACCCGAAGCTGGATGTGATCACCAGGGAAAACCCTGGCGTTCCACGCGTCCTTTATTTGAATAGCGACACAGGGATCTTCAGCGACCTGAAAGTGCGGCAGGCCTTCCAGAGCGCCATCGATCGCACTACTGCCGTTAAAGCCGCGTTCTTTGGCATCCTGAAACCTGCCGACAATATTCTTGGACCCGCTACGCTGGATTACGATCCGGCCATTGCCAGCCAGTGGGGGTTTGATCTGCAAAAAGCCCGCCGTCTTCTGGATGAAGCCGGCTGGCAGCAAACCGATAGCGAAGGCTACCGGGTCAAGGAGGGTAAACGCCTTACTGTGCAATTTACCTACTCTTCAAACGATGTCGAAGCCGCTGACGTGACGCTGTTCCAGGCAATTCAATACCAGGTAAAACAAGCCGGTTTTGAACTGAAACTCGATCCGGTGGATTCAGGCATTCTCAGCAGCCGCACGGCGGCTAACCAGTACGACATTATCTCGAACTATTTTGTTCGCCCGGAGCCGGACATCCTGCGTACCGTTTTTCACTCCAATTATATTCCGCCGAAGGGGAACAACTTCAGCCGCGTTAAAGCGCTGGATAGCCAACTGGAAACCGCTGTCGGTGCCAGCGAAGCCGAGCGTAAACGCATCTACTATGCCATCCAGCACCAGATTATCGATCAGGCCTGGGCGGTGCCAATTTACATCCCGGCATATCAGTTAGGGAAAGCCAAACAGGTGCAGGGCATTAGCTGGGCCACGAACGCGAAGCCGAATTTCTATGATGTCTGGATCCAACGCTAAGCTGCTGGCAGCAGGCAAGCGCCTGCTGACCATTTTCGCCGTGCTGTGGGGCGCGGCAACGCTGACCTTTGTTGCGGTAAAACTGATCCCCGGCGATCCTGTGGCGATACTGATAGGCAGCGCCAACAGCGTTGTGGATGATAGTTTTCGCGAGACGCTGACCCGCCAGTTCGGCCTGGATAAGCCACTGTGGTGGCAATATTTGCGCTACTGTGGCGAGGCGCTGACGGGCAACCTTGGCGTGAGTTACCAGTATCGCCAGCCTGTTGTGCAGGTGATTAGCGCAGCGTTGAAAGAGACGGTGCCGCTGGCCGTCAGCGCCCTGGCGCTGGCGCTGGTACTGGCGGTATTTAACGCATTACTGACAGCCGGACGTCATCCGCGTCTGCGGTCTCTGCTTGCCGGGTTGGAGCTGATGCTGCTTAGCACACCGGTGTACTGGATCGGCATCGTGTTGTTGAGCATCTTCAGTTTCAAACTGCAATGGTTTCCGGTGACCGGTAACGATGGCTGGATCGCCCTTGTGCTGCCGGTGGTGACGCTCAGCCTGCCGCTGGCTGCGACACTCAGCCAGGTGCTGCGTGATGGGCTGGAGGAGGCGCTTTCGCAGCCGTTCGCCATGACCGTGCGTACGCGTGGGGTGAGTGAAACTGCGCTGCGCTTACGGCATGCGTTGCGCCATGCCTCGCTGGCGATGTCGACGCTGACGGGGACGCTGCTGGCCAGCGTATTAGGCGGCTCAATTCTGACCGAAACGGTGTTTGGTCGGGCGGGGCTGGGGCAAATCACTCTCGGTGCGATTGAGAACCGCGACATGCCCCTGGTGCTGGGGGTGGTGATGTTCTCCGCGCTGTTGTTTGTGGTGATTAACCTGCTGATTGATACCCTTTATTTACTGATCGATCCCCGTCTACGTCTGCGAGGGCATGCTGATGAGTGATCTTTTACTGCGGGTGGCCCGCCGCGACGGGGGGCGCTATCGTAACCCGTGGCTGGCGCCGGGTACCAGCATTCCGTTGTTACTGGTGCTACTGCTCGTGGTGGCGGTGTTTTTTCCATCGCTATTCACGCCGTACACCCCCGAACAGATGGATTTCAGCGCGATTTTGCAGCCGCCGGACCTCAGACACTGGTTCGGTACTGACCAGTTGGGGCGTGATGTGTTTACCCGCGTGGTGTATGGCACCTCGCTGTCGCTGAGCATTGGGGTCGGCGCGACCCTGATTGCCAGCGCGGGCGGTATTGTGCTGGGGACACTGGCAGGTCTTGCGCCCAGGGCGGTACGGCAGTTACTCGTACGGCTACTGGACATTATGCTGGCGTTCCCCGATTTGCTGTTGGCGCTGCTGGCTATCACGGTGTTGGGGCGTGGGCCAGAGAATACCCTGCTGGCGGTCGGACTGGCCGGCATTGCTGGCTATGCCAGGCTGGTGCGCGCGCAAGTGTTGCAGGTCAGGTTATCGGGGTATGTGCAGCATGCGGTGGCGTTGGGAGAGCCGCCAATGGTGATTATTTTGCGCCATATTGTGCCCAATACGCTGCGCCCGCTGCTGGTACTGGCAACGGTGGGGATAGGATATTCCATATTATCCGCCTCGGCCCTCAGTTTCCTTGGACTTGGGGTGACTCCGCCGACGGCGGAGTGGGGCGCATTGCTCTCTGAGGGACGTAATTTTCTCGATAGCGCCCCATGGGTCAGCCTGCTGCCCGCCAGCGTTGTCGCGCTGTCGGTGATTGCCATTACGCTGCTGGGCCGACGTGTTCAAACCCTTATTGCCAAAGGCGGGATCGCATGACTTCAGAGACCTTCCAGCAACCGCTGTTACAGGTGGCGCAACTGAGCGTCAGCTTCCCCTCGCCGCAGGGGCTGATTGAGGCGGTTAACGCCTTATCGTTTGACGTGCATGCCGGTGAAGTCCTGGCTTTGGTAGGCGAGTCCGGTTCGGGTAAATCCGTCACGGCCCGGACGCTAGTCGGGCTGGCGGGGGCAGGGGCGGCTGTTCGCGCCGAGTCCCTGATATTGCAGGGTCACGATGGCCTGTCGCAGAATTTACTGGCGTGCGATGCCCGCCGTTGGCAGCAACTACGCGGGCGCGAAATTGGTTTTGTTTTGCAGGATGCACTGACCTCGCTTGACCCGCTGCGCCGGATTGGTCAGGAAGTCGCGGAGCCGTTGTTGACGCACCGCCTGGAACGGGGGGCGGCAGTTCGCGAACGCGTGGCGGAGCTGTTAACGCAAACCGGCATCCCCGATCCGCATAACCGGATGGCGCAGTACGCACATGAACTCTCCGGTGGCTTGCGCCAACGAGCGCTCATCGCGTCGGCGCTGGCGGCGGGGCCGCGATTACTCATTGCCGATGAACCTACTACCGCGCTGGACGCCACCGTACAAAAACAAGTTTTGAATGTATTCAGGGCCCTGGCGGATGCCGGGCATGGCGTGCTGCTGATCACCCATGATTTATCGGTGGTGGCGGATATTGCCGACCGTGTGGTGGTGATGCGGCAGGGCAAAGCAGTGGAGAGCGGCAAGGTGCGACAGGTGCTGCATGCGCCGCAACACCCTTATACCCGCCGTCTGCTGGCGGCCATTCCCTCTGCCGGTACGCGTGGGACGTGGTTAACAGGAAACGATCCGCTGGGTCAAACGGTAGTGCGGGAGAACATCAGTACTGACAGCACCACACCCGTGCTGGCTGCCGATAACGTATCACTGGCGTATGTTCTGCCGGATGGCCGTCGCTTGCAGGCCGTCAATCAGGTGACGTTAGAGGTCGCGCAGGGCGAAACGCTGGGCATTGTGGGCGAATCCGGTAGCGGGAAGACCACGCTAGGCAAACTGGCGCTGGCGCTGCAGGCACCGCAACAGGGCGAGATCCTTCTCGCTGGGCAACCATGGAGCAGGCTGACAGAACGTCAGCGGCAGCCGTTGCGGTCGCGTATCCAGACGATTGTGCAGGATCCGCTGGGTTCATTTAATCCGCAATATAACGTGGCGCAATTGCTGCAACAGCCTCTGCGCCTGCATACGACGCTCACAGCCGCGGACCGGTTGTCACGTGCGCAGGCGTTGCTGGCGCTGGTTGGTTTAAGTCCTGATCTGCTGACGCGACGTCCGGCCACGCTTTCCGGTGGGCAGCGGCAACGTATCGCCATCGCCCAGGCCCTGGCCTGCGAGCCGGATATTCTGATTTGCGACGAGCCGGTGTCGGCGCTGGATGTCACCACCCAGGCGCAAGTGTTGGATTTGCTGGTAGCGCTGCAACGCCGTTTGCATCTGTCAATGCTGTTTATCTCTCATGATCTGGGCGTGGTGCAGCATATGAGTCATCGTATTGCAGTGATGAAAGACGGCGAGGTAGTCGAAAGCGGCAGTGTGGATCAAATTTTTCGGGCGCCACGCCACCCGTGGACTCGACAATTGTTATCAGCTGTTGGGCAGACGCCGTTGCGATATAACTGAGCAGTAAACGTTAAACACCGTTATCAGAAATGGGGTCAATGTTATTCAACGCTCTTATCATCTCCAGAGCCCATTCCAGGCGGTCTTGCGTGATATAGGGCAGGGAAGAGCCACTGGCCCGGCGCTCGATAGAGCCATCCGTACGCAGTGCTCGTTCAGCGAAGTTTGCCTGTGTGAATTTCAGTTTAGTGACCTGTTGCGGGGGCGCCTGGCATACCCGATTTCACGAACGGCGGGCGGGTGAACCAGATAATGATAATCAGCGCCATAAAGCCCCAGCCGAGCACCCAGAAATAGTCGATTGTCGACATCATGTAGGCCTGCTGGGTAACCACCTGGTCAATCATCGCAAGATGCTGCTGCGTCGGGCCACCCATCTTATTTACGTAATCCATAGCCGCTGGGTTGTACTGTGTCACGCTCTCGGTCAGATTCGCGTGGTGGAAAACTTCACGTCGCTGCCAGATCCATGTGGTTAACGATGAGGCAAAGGAGCCGCCGAGTACGCGAAAGAACGTGGCCAGTCCTGAGCCTTCCGCCACTTCGTTACCGTGCAGATTCGACAGCACAATGGTGGTCAGCGGCATGAAGAAGAAGGCCACGCCAATCCCCATAAACATCTGCACGCTGGCGATGGTGCGGAAATCCACGTCAGTATTGAACTGCGCGCGCATCAGACAGGATGCCCCCATTGTCAGGAATGACACTGAGCATAAAATTCGTAAATCCACTTTGGTGGCGTAACGTCCGATGACTGGCGTCAGCACCAGTGGTAAGAAGCCCATCGGCGCAGCGGCGAGACCGGCCCAGATAGCCGTGTAGCCCATCTGGGTCTGCAACCACTGCGGCAGAATAATGTTGATGGCAAAGAACGCGGCATAGCCCAGCATCAGCGCCAACGTGCCGATGGCGAAGTTGCGGTCTTTGAACAGCCGCAGGTTCACAATCGGGTGACGTTCGTCCAGCTCCCATATCACAAAGCAAATCAGGCTGATCGCCGAGACAATAGACATCACGATAATGGGCGTAGAAGAGAACCAGTCTTCGTCGTTGCCCTTATCCAGCACCACCTGCAGCAGGCCCACGCCAAGCACCAACAGCGCGATGCCAATATAGTCGACAGGCGATGACTGCGTTGTTTCTTCACGCATGCGCAGCTGCGACCAGACCACGATGGAGGCGAAAATCCCAATCGGCACGTTGATGTAGAAGATCCACGGCCAGGAGTAGTTATCGGTAAGCCAGCCGCCGGTGATGGGCCCCACGATAGGCGCCACCACGGTCACCATCGACAGCAGCGCCAGCGCCATGCTGCGTTTCATCGGCGGGAAGATAACCAGCAACAGCGTCTGACACATCGGGAACATCGGCCCGGCGAAAAAGCCCTGCAACGCACGGAAGATGATGAGCTCCGTCATGCTGTGGGCGAAGCCGCACAGAAATGACGTCAGGGTAAAGAACATCACCGAGGCGATAAACAACCGCAACTGCCCGAATCGGCGGGTAAACCAGCCTGTCAACGGTAGAGCAATAGCGTTACACACCGCAAAAGAGGTGATAACCCATGTCCCCTGATCGGCGCTAACGCCCAGGTTGCCGGAGATAGTCGGCAGCGCCACGTTGGCGATGGTGGAGTCCAGCACCTGCATAAAGGTCGCCAGCGACAGGGCAAGCGTCGCCAGGAACAGGCTGGGGGGCGTAAAGGCTGCCTTCGGCTCTGACATAGCTTCTCTCTTAGCGCTGGGCTACAGCGCTGGTGTTGTCATGAAGGATTTTCGCCACCAGTTTATCGGCTGCTTCCATTGGCGTTTCATACACATCGGTACGGAATCGCGGCTGTTCGACGGTTTTTTGTGGCAGAAGGTGACCACCTTGATTGCGGATATCCACCTCAGCGTTCATCGACAGACCCACACGCAGCGGATGCTTCTGCATGTCATGTGGATCAAGCTTGATGCGTACCGGCAGGCGTTGGACGATTTTGATCCAGTTGCCGCTGGCGTTCTGGGCTGGCAACAGTGAGAATGCGCTACCGGTACCAATGCCGAGACTTTCGATGGTGCCGTGATATTTCACGTTATCGCCATAGAGATCCGCATTCAGCTCTACTTTTTGCCCAATGCGCATGTCCTGCATTTGGCTCTCTTTAAAGTTGGCATCCACCCACACTTCATTCAGCGGCACGATGGCAAGCAGCGTGGTGCCGGAGGTGACACGCATCCCGAGCTGCACAGCACGTTTAGCGACGTAACCACTGACGGGCGCAACAATGGTGCTGCGGGAGTTATCGAGATAGCGTTGGCGCAGCGTCGCAACGGCGGTTTTGACTTCAGGATGGTTATCCACCACGGTGTCATCAACCATCGCCTGATTGGTTTTGAGCGCTTGCTCGGCAGCCAGTAAATCGCTTTGCGCGCTGGTCACGGCATCACGGTAGTGCGCCAGATCTTCCACCGCAATGGCACCGGAACTGACAATTTTTTCCCGGCGCACATAGTCACTTTTCGCTGTTTGCAGGGCTACTTTTTTGGCAGCTACTTGTGCACGGTAGTTGTCGGCGGTGCTGTAGAGGCCACGCACCTGACGCACTGTGCTGGCGAGATTGGCTTCAGCCTGCTGCAGGGCGATGGCGGTATCGCTTGGGTCCAGCAGAACCAGGGGCTGGCCTTTTTCGACATAATCGCCTTCATCCACGGTCACCTGAGTCACGGTACCGGTGATTTGCGGTGTCAGGGTGACCTGATTTCCGTTGACGTAAGCATCGTCGGTGCTCTCGTAATAGCGGGCGTAAAGCAGATACCAGGCCAGACAGCCTCCTGCCGCGAGGATCAGGATCAGTAATAAAATGGCGAAGTTTCTTGTACGCTTGCCTGGGCGCTTGTCAGAGGGAGGCGCGTTATTTTCCATAGACATAACCGGTGACCTTAATTAGCGATGGGGGGCCGTGAATTCATCGGGCAGCATTTTGATAAGAATATCTGCGAGCTGCCGGGATTCTTCGGGCGTCAGACGCGCCGTTAAGTCCGCGAGGATGGTATTCAGTGCTTCATTCTGAAACGTATTGCACAGCGTCTGACCTTTTGCCGTCAGGGCCAGGATCACCTGGCGCTTGTCGTGCGGATTCGGGCGGCGCTCGACCAGGTCGTTCTTCACCATACGTGCAACCATACGGCTCATTGCCCCGGTATCCATCTGCAGGCTCTTGCAGATTTCTGCCGGGCTGGTGTTACCTTTAAATATATTAATCAATACCTTAAATTGCGGTGCGGTAATGCCGCTGTCGGCAAAGTAATGGCCGATAAGCAGGTCCTTAAACTGGTTTGCCAGATGGAACAGCAAACCCAGATGCAGGTTTTTATGGGAAGAGTCGATTGGGGTATTCATGATAGCTGCCTGGTCAGTAATTAACATGATAATTACTGCCTGGTCACCAATTGTCAAATTAGGTCAACAGAAAGCACACATATTGACAAATGGAGGAGGGCGATAAGCGTATTACGATCACTCGAACCCGTGATGCCCGCAGACATCAATTTGGATGCGCTCTGTGGTACAGGCCCGACGCAGGCGAGATTGATGTACGCGCGGCCGTAATTTGCCAGGGTTCCCTAAACCAGTCGGTGTCATCAGCTGGCGTACTGTCGGACCAAAATCAGCGTAATGTTCGCGGATAGTACGCAGTACACGTTCTCAGTTGCCGGTTGCCAGGCTGGCTACGACGACGGTTAACAAGTGAAAGCGGCCCATGTTCACGATAGCGCTCCAACAACCGTCGGCAGTGTCTGTCAGATATCTCAAGCGGATAATATTGAGTACGTACCGGGCAAGACCATCAGGTCGTTGGTTATTGCTGGGTTTTCAACGACGACGGCTAGCCATACCCAGCGGGCCAGATTCACGGTAACGCGACAGAAGGCATCGGCACAGGCTGTCAGATATGCTCAGGCGCTGTGTGGCCATCAAGTGTAGTCAGACGCCGAACGATAACGTCCTAATAACTTTGAGTCGGTTAACTTTATCCAAAGCAAAAAACTCCGCCGCATGAGCCGTCATCAGAATCTATCGATGCTGAATCTACGAGTAACTTATCCAGGAGAAAACCTTACAACTTAGCCACCATAATATGAGTGCGCATAATGTATATTATGTTAAATATGATATCAGGGCGCGTAATCCCCCCATAGCGCCAACTCTTCCCCATGAAATCCATAAACACCATCTTGTCATTCAGCGGCTGCTGACACGTTTGGATATGGCCCCTTCCATCACGTGCCGCTCTCACTCAGGGGACTCTGATGCCGACCGTGAACGACGTATACGAAAACCTCCCGGCGGACCAGCTATGGCGTTTTGGCATAAACTCCTCCAGCACGCATGTGGCGCTCTCGACCGTCGTTGGGTTCTTTAGCCGAACGCACGCCGGTGACACGAGGACCGCACAAGGTCTTCCGGCGCCGTTAACCTCATGTCTCGCTTCTGGTTCCGTTTCTGCCAAACAATGGCGACCCACTCAATGCTAACCCGACAAACCGCACGCCGCGCTTTCTCCGCCCTAAAATGTCCAGATGACAGCAGCTGTCAGTGCCGCCTCGTTACGTCGTAACACGATCGGGCTCTCATTTGCATGCTCCCCAAGCCAGGTATAGTCAGCGCTCAGGAGCGTGCCCCAGTGGGCATCAAACTGGTGACTCCAGGTCAGACTGTTGTCTATGCCATAAAATCCCCCCGGTGCTGAATAGCGGCTATAACCTGAGCGCTGGCTCTGCTGCGGATCCACCCCATACCAGGTATTCAGGTAACGGTTGTCGCCAAACAGGGCCGCCGTCTGAAAGGCGACCGTGTCATGGTCAGTTTGTACAGGGAGCAACGTCAAGGATGCCTGGTAGCTTACCCCCTGGCTGTCCGTTAAAGGCAGCGTCGCTTTACCTTCAACACTGAGCCACGAAAGCGCCTGCCAGCCGACGGCAAGGGCCGTGTTCAGGGAGGCGTCAATGTCTCCCATCCCTTTCAGATTATTTGCCCCTGCCCGCCAGCTGGCGTTTTTATCCGCCCTTCCCAGATCGTATCCCAGCGTATGTTCGAAGTACCAGCCGCTGGCGTTCTGCAGGTCATATCCCACCCCTTTCTGCGTATCAATAAAAAATGCGCCGTTACGCCCCTGAAGTACAGGAACCACCTGCCATACCTGCTTGTCTGAACCTGAATATCGCGGAGTGCAGTGGCCTCCCAGCCCAATGGTGAAGGTGCCGGAGGAAGTGTCATCATTTGCTTGTACGCAGGATGTCATGGCCGTCAAAAGCGGTACGGTCATATACAGGGCTTTTTTTATCGCTATCATACTGTTCTCCTCACAGACGCCGGCTTCTCCTGAGGCAGGAGCCGCCACAAAATGTTGGCGCAGTATGATTTGGCAAAATCAATGAATCGTCGGGATAGTGTTAAGAAACGGTCAAGGTGAATGGATGTTGTCCAGAAGAGTGCTGATTATTGAAGATGACGCCGATGCGGCTGGCGTGCTCGAAGCCTATTTACGCCGTGAAAATTACGATGTCGTCATTACCGGAGACGGTCTTTCCGGGCTGGATATGGCGCACCGGTGGAAACCCGATCTGATCCTGCTGGATGTGATGCTTCCGGGGCTTAACGGCACCGAAGTCCTGGCTGGCCTGCGCCGTAAAAATGATGTTCCGGTGATCATGGTGACCGCCATGGGAGATACTCCCGATCGTATTGGCGCCTTGCGCTATGGCGCTGATGATTATGTTGTTAAGCCTTACCATCCGGGAGAAGTTGTGGCTCGGGTGCAGGCGGTACTGCGCCGCAGCAATCAAACAGAAACAAAGGAAGAGATCCTTCGCTGGCAATCGCTTGAAGTGAATGTTACGGCCATCGTGGCGAGCATTGTCGACGGGGACACCACACCGCGCACGTTGGATCTGACCCCAACCGAATTTTCACTACTGACCACGCTTATGCGCTCTCCTTCACGTCCTTTTTCCCGCCAGCATTTACTGGAGAACTGTTTGCCGGAAAGTGAAGCCCTGGAGCGCGTGGTGGATACCCATATTTATAACCTGCGTAAAAAACTCGAGGCGGCGGGTATTTCCGGCGTGCTGGTTAACGTTCGCGGCGTAGGCTACAGGTTCAGACAACCATGACAAAAACCCGCTACTCCTCCCTGTGGCGCTGGATTTGCGCACGTATATTAGCGCTGGCCATCGGAAGCGTAATTGTCATTGCGACCTGTATGTGGCTACGTTATGCGGTGCAGAATTACTGGAACATAGGCAGAATGCCGGCATCGGTCCGACAAGAGTTTCTTGCGCTCAGCCAGAACCCGCAGGCGAACCCGGCGCGCTTCCATCAAATCGTCGATACCTGGTGGGGGTTGAGTTATTCAACCCCATCCATCGCCTCGGCGGACTGGGTCACCGTGGCGTTACTGGTCCTGGTCATGATCCCTTTTATTGTGGTGATGGGATTGAGATACGCCAGGCCACTGGCGCTGCAGTTCAGCCGACTGCGTGATGCGGCAAAGGACGTCGCCGAAGGGCAATTTGGCCGCCAGGCTGAGCTCATCAGGAATGCGCCGGCTGAAATGGTCAGCTTTGCCAGTGACTTTAATGCCATGACGGGGAAACTGGCCCGCTATGAAAAAGAGTTACGTACCTCTCATGTGGCCATGGCGCATGAGCTTCGCTCCCCCCTGACTGCCGCTATCGGACGTTTGCAGGGCATGCTGGATGGTGTGTTTGATGCCAGCCCGGAACAACTGGCAATGGTAATGAAACAGCTTCAGCACCTGAATCGCCTGACCGATGAACTTCATCTGCTCTCGCTGTCTGATGCCGGGAATTTGGTGCTGGAAAACGAACCCTTTCGTCTGGATGAGCTGCTTAAAGAACGGGCGACATGGATCATGCCCCAGGCTGATGCACATCGTTTTACAATCAGGCTTCATCATTCTCAGGCGTGTCCCTTCAAAGGCGATACGTTCCGTATGGGCCAGGTTTTCACCATTCTTATGGAAAATGCCCTCCGTTACGGGCGTGATGGCGGTTATCTTGATGTCACGCTGCACTACGCCAGCGGGCAATATTGCCTCGAATTTCGCGATGACGGTCCGGGGGTATCCTCCCAGTTCCTGCCGGAAATGTTCAACCGTTTTAGCCGGGAGGAGCAGTCGCGTGCCCGCCACTCCGGCGGCAGCGGTCTCGGTTTGTCGATTGCTCGCGCGATTTGTCAGGCCCATGGTGGCAGTATCAGCGCGTCGTTACCTAAAACCGGCGGACTCGCAGTCACCCTTTTGTTACCCTGGACGTCGTCTGAGATGGAAAATAGCCGCTCTTGATAATACCTTGACGAAACGTCGAATCTTTCTCGACTAAGCGCGCATTTAATAACGCCATCACCTTTATGGAGCGGCGTTATGTCAGATGAATTTTTACTCTCCCTCCGCCACAGTCTGCACCATTTGTACGACGTGGCGCGCACCCTTTCCTGGCTGCACTTTCTCCCCCTGACCATTCTTTCGGTAGTGATTTTTCTGCTGCCCGGATGCGGGGACAACCAGGGTAATACGACTGATCCTGTGCGAACGGTGCGCTACGTTGTTGTTGGCTCAGCGCAAACCCTTCCCGCGCTGGAAAGAACCGGAGAGATCCATGCGCACGATGAAACGATTCTGAGCTTTCGTACCGGCGGCCGGATAGTGACGCGTAGCGTCGATATTGGCGATCGGGTCAATGCAGGGCAACTGCTGGCCACGCTTGAAAATACAACCAGTCAGAATCAGCTCGATGGCGCACAGGCTGATTATGAAGGAGCCAAAGCCTCTGCTCAGGTTGCTGCACTTAACGTCAACCGAATGCAAAAGCTAATGCCAACAGGCGCGATTGCCCGCATGCAGCTCGATACCGCCCGCGCAGACTGGCTTGTCGCCCGCGCGCGTTTAAAAAACAGCGAGTCCGCGTTGCGTAATGCCCGGGAAAGCCTTGGCTGGACGCGTCTGATTGCGCCGCGAAGCGGCGTGATCACCGAAGTAAGCGCCTCTGCGGGTCAGGTGGTCAATGGTGGTCAGTCGGTGTTGACGCTGGCGACCGGTGAAGCCCGCGATGTGGTGTTTGATATCGCTAAACCCGAGGCGATCCCGCCACAGGAACAGGCTGGCTTGCGAGTTTCCCTCCTCAGCGACCCGTCGGTGCAAGCGTCCGCCGCGGTAAGAGATATTAGCCCGCAGGCCGATCCTCAGACCCGCACATGGCGCGTCAGGGCTACCCTGCAAAACCCACCGCTGGCAATGGCGCTGGGCGCCAGCGTCACCGTCACGTTACCCGCAACGGGTCCGCATGGATACGCCCTTCCCGCTTCAGCGCTGAGCCGCGTCGACGACAAACCGGCGGTTTATGTGATTAACCCACAGTCGCAGGCGCAGCTTCGCGTGGTGGTACCAGCATACTATACCGCCACCACGGTCATTATCTCCGGCGGCCTTGAACCAGGCGACCGGGTGATTACCGCCGGCGTGAGTAAATTACGCTCCGGCGAGCCGGTGATTGCCGGGGAGTGCGAATCATGAAACCCGTATTGAATGAGAAATTTAACCTCTCCTCCTGGGCGCTAAATCATCAGCAGATGGTCAGTTTCTTCATGCTGCTGATCATTGCTATGGGCGCGTTCTGTTATGAGAACCTGCCACGTAACGAAGATCCGGCGTTTACGATTAAAACGGCCGTTGTTTCTGCGCAATGGCCCGGGGCATCCGTAACGGATACCACCCGACTGCTGACCGATACGCTGGAAAAAAAGCTGCAGGAAACCCCCTGGCTTGATTATCTCGAAAGTGAGACCCGCGCCGGGAGCTCCGTTATTCATGTCAATCTTCGTGACGATACCCCGCCGCAAAAGGTGCCGGATATCTGGTATCAGGTACGTAAGAAAATGCAGGATATTGCCCCCTCTTTGCCAGAAGGCGTTCAGGGCCCCGCCGTCGACGACGAGTTTGATGACACGTACGGTACGATCTATGGCTTTATACCTGAGGGCTATACCCTGCGGGAGGTCCGGGACCGTGTTGAGACAATCCGCCGGGAACTCATGTCGTTACCGGATATCGGAAAAACCAGCCTGCTGGGTGAGCAGCAGGAACAGATAGTCCTCTCTTTTTCTCCAGCGCGTCTGGCAGGTATGGGGTTGAACATCCAGCAGGTAGCGGATGCCCTCAGAGCACAAAATGCGGTTGTCCCGGCAGGTATGATCCGCACCGGACAGGAAAATATGGCGATAAAGGTCAGCGGGGAACTGACTTCTGAAGCGAGCTTACGTGCCGTCACGCTGCATATTAACGATCGTTACCTTCCTCTGACGGATATTGCCACCGTTAGTCGGGAAAACGCCGAGCCTCCCCAGCCGGTTTACCGGGTCAACGGCAAACCCGCCATCGGGCTGGCTATCTCGATGGCGCCGACCGGTAATATGCTGCGTTTCGGCGCCGCGCTGAATGCAAAAATGCATGCCATCAGCGTCACGCTGCCGCACGGTATTGAGATGGTCAAGGTTGCCGATCAATCAGCGGTGGTCAGCGACGCCGTAAGCGGGTTTATCCGGGTGCTTATCGAAGCCGTGGCGATCGTCCTGGCCGTTTCGTTTGTCTCGCTGGGTTTACGAGCCGGACTGGTAGTGGCTGCGGCCATTCCACTGGTTCTGGCCATGACCTTTACGGGAATGATGCTGGCAGGAATAGGTCTGCAGCGTATTTCTCTCGGCGCATTGATTATCGCGCTGGGTCTGCTGGTCGATGACGCCATGATCACCGTGGAAACCATGGTCTCTGGTCTGGAAGCCGGGGATTCCCGCCGGCAGGCGGCGACCCGGGCTTTTAAAACGACCGCATTTCCGATGCTGACGGGCACCCTTGTGATGATTGCCGGGTTTATTCCCGTGGGATTTGCTGCGTCCAGCGCCGGTGAATATTGCTTTTCCCTGTTTGCCGTGGTGCTCATCGCCCTGCTGTGCTCATGGGTTGTCGCGATCCTGTTTTCACCGTTAACCGGGACGTGGCTGTTATCTGATAACATCAGACAGAAGGCGAAAGGTCCTGGACGGATGGCCCGCGGATACCAGTGGCTACTGCGCAAGGCGTTGCGTCACCGCTTCGCCACCGTGTGTCTTGCTCTCATTGCGCTTGGTCTGTCCGTTTACGGAACAACCTTTATGCAGGGGGAGTTTTTCCCCGCCTCCGACAGGCCAGAATTGCTGGTAAGCCTGACGCTACCGGCAAATGCCTCGCAGTCGGAAACGCAAAATACGGCTGAAAAGCTGGAGAAGGCCCTGGCAGGCAACCGCGACGTTGAGCGCTTTTCGACATACGTTGGGTCGGGAGCGATCCGTTTTTACCTGCCTATGGATGTGCTTCTGGCAAATGAAAATATCGCCCAGATGGTGGTGGTGGCTAAAGATCTTAAAGCGCGGGATCGTCTTCATCGACAGTTAAACAGGATACTGGCTACGGGCTTTAGCGACATCATCACGCGCGTATCGCCCCTGGAACTTGGGCCCCCCGTCGGCTGGCCAGTAAAATACCGGGTGAGTGGGCCAGATTATCTGAAAGTCAGGTCGATCGCGAACCGCCTGAGCGATGTCATTGGCCGGTCCCCCTCCTCTCGCGAGGTTAATCAGACGGCAGGCGAACCGGAGAGAGTCATTACCCTCAAGGTCAATCAGACCGCAGCCCGGGCTGCGGGCGTGTCGTCAGAAAGTCTGGCCCGGATGCTCAATACCGTCTGGTCCGGCAGTATAGTCACGTCGGTTCGCGATAATGACCGCCTTGTCGATGTGGTGCTCCGGGCCAGGGACAATGAGCGTCTTAACCTTGCCACCTTCTCTTCGCTGACTATTCAGGGGAATGACGGTAAACAAATCCCCCTCAGCGCCTTTGCCACGCCAGTCTGGGGCGTGGATGATCCGGTTATCTGGCGTCGACAGCGTTTGCCTTTCATCACCGTGCAAACTGACCTCGCCCCGGGACTTCGCGCCGAAGCAGTATCCGCAGCGTTGCGACCTGCGGTAGACAGGTTGCGCGCGGAACTGCCTGAAGGCTACAGCATTGAAGAAGGGGGCGCGGTTGCTGAGTCTGAAAAAGGTAATAGTTCGGTCTATGCGATTCTGCCGGTGACACTGGTCATCATGCTCTTGCTGTTGATGCTCCAGTTGCGCAACTATTCCCGTATGGCGTTGGCTATACTGATGGCCCCGTTTGGTTTACCGGGTATCGTGCTGGCTATGTTGCCTGGCGGAACACCAATGGGATTTGTCGCTCTTCTTGGCGTGATTGCGCTCGCTGGCATGATCATTCGTAACGCCGTCATACTGATTAGCGAGGTTGACAGCAATCTTGCTCAGGGAATGGCAAGCGATGCCGCCATTATTGCGGCCGCAGAGCATCGTGCGCGCCCCATCTGCCTGACTGCCTGTGCCGCCATTCTGGGAATGATCCCCATCTCTCATCAGGTATTCTGGGGACCGATGGCCTATGCGATTATCGGGGGACTACTGGTTGCCACGCTGGTTACACTGACCGTTTTACCGGCATCGTTTAGCCTGTTGTTACACCTGAGAATGACGTCTTCAGGCGAGACTCGTGAAAAATGAGTAGCGTGCCGTCGTATCCTCGCCTCAGGGGTCTGCCAGGTTATTCGCTGCAAGACAAAGAACTTGCTCCATCGTGTCATCCACCTGCTGCCGCAACGTGTGGATAACAGGAGACCTAATTTTACTGCTTCTTCGGCAGCAGAGAACGAGGAGAAATGCCGAAGGCTTTGCGGAAGGCATGGCTGAAATGAGAGAAATCAGAGAAGCCGAAATCCAGCGCCGCCTGGGACACGCTACTGACTCGTCCGCGTTCGATAGCCTCTCGGCTCGCCTGCAGCCTCTCCTGCCAAATCACTGCCATCGGCGTTTTTTTATGGCGGGCGAAAGCACGCGTGACGGTGCGAACGGATACGTGGTGCGCCCGTGCCAGGCTTTCGATGTTCAAATCGGGATCGACAAGTTGCCGCCGGATGTAGTTCATCATCCGGGAATACAGATCGCGCTCAACACCAACGTTGTTCAGGTCCTGTAACTCCAGGCTCAGTACCAGTAGATCCAGCAACGTCTGGGAGAAGCGGCCGGAGATATCCGCTGTGTCCAGACAGGCGGGCATCGCTGCCGCCTGACGCAGCATTTCGCGCAATGGGATCACGCCCGGGCGGCGGTCGTCGAGCACCATCGCGGTGAGGTGTTCGACCCCAGGTAAATGACAGCTCAGCAAATGGCGGGGGATCCGCACCAGATGATTATCGCGCCCGCCAAGACTGAAGCGGAATGTCTGGGCGGCATCGTATAGCACCAGACTGTCCGCTGCCAGCGTCGCCTTGCGTCCCCCCTGTTCAAGCTGACCGTATCCATCCTGCATATACCCCAACCACAGATCGTCGTCGGGGCCCTGGCGCAAATAACGTGCCGTGCGATCCCAGCGGTGTAGCGGCGCGGACAGTGAACACATATCCACCAGACCCACTCCACGTACCGTCAGCCGCGCATCAAAGTCGACCCCAGCCAGAGGGGCGCTGGCGGCTGGAATACAGTGGCGTAACACTACGTCGTTCCAGTACTCGAAGCGGCGCGACTCGGTAACGCCAACGGTTGAATAGTGGAGACTGCCCGCAGACTGCATGCTATTCATCATCATTCACCTCGCGCCGGGTATTCCGCCAAAACGACAGAAACGTTTCCGCAGACAGCAACTATCATGCCAACGAGCTAATACACCCTCTTTCAGTTACGCCGATCGGCGCTAAGTTACCGGGAACTATCACTGAAAATCCGCGCCCCCCCTTTTCTGCTGGCATATAGGGCGTCGAATAGCGGAACGACAAAACGTGGAACCGCACCCTAAACGTGCGGCGTCTGCACTATGGCGGACCATCACACGACGAGGGGCAGGCCCGCAACCGAATGTCCCTTCCAGCCAAACGACTGTCCTGCTGAAGCAAGTACGCCGCAAATTTCTCCCTAGTATCAGTAAGCGTAAGGTCTTCCGGCCACACCGTGCTCCGGACATAACACGACATCAGACAAGAGGGGGAACGTCATGACTTTCAGTAACGCTACGTTTCGCACCAGCCTGGCCGCCTGCACACTGTGGCTGGCAACCGGCCCGGCCCATGCGGTCGATCTCAATTCGCAGGACCTCATTCCCGCCCCCGCCGGCACCGATGCCGTTCTGGGATATTTCACCTACGCGACGAGAGATAGCTTCACCCCCACCGGGGGCGGTGAACTTAAGCAAGAGACCGGGCTCGACTCCTTCGTCAGCATCTTTCGTTACGTTCACTACATGGACGTCGGTGGCTTTACGGTTGCGCCGCAAGTGCTGCTGCCTTACGGACGCCTTTACAATGGCTCACTAAACGGCGTTCGACTTGATTCAGCCAGCGGCCTGGGCGATCCCATCCTTGCCGCGCCGGTCTGGCTGGTCAACAACCCCAGCACAACCTTTGCCATTGTGCCTTACCTGTACCTCCCCGCGGGCTCCTACGACGCCGGACGCACGCTAAACGTCGGTGAAAATCGCTGGAAGTTCGACCTTCAGCTCGGCGGCGTGCAGCAGCTGGGTAACGGTTTCGCCACCCAACTTTCCACGGACGTGATGTGGTATGGCGTCAACGACGACGCCTCGGGCATCGGCACCGGTCGACTCAAGCAGGACAACACCTATCAGTTTCAGGGCTGGGTGACCTGGACGCCGCCCGCCGATAAGAGCTGGACCCTGGCCGCCGGTTATTCCCGATACTGGGGCGGCAAACAGCAGCTTGACGGTATCGAGAACGGACAGGCGACGCGCGTCGATCAGGTCAGGCTGGAATTATCGAAATTCGTCACCCCCACGGTGCAGGTACAGGGTCTGCTCCAGCGCGACCTCAACGTCGATGGCGGTTTTAAGGAAGATCTACATACCACCCTGCGCGTGATGAAACTGTTCTGATGCGAATCGGCACAGAGACATCCCCAGACTCACTACTCACCCGCAACGGAGAAATCCATCATGACCGATCAGCAGCAAAAACCCACACTTTATGAACGTCTCGGTGGTTATGACGCCGTTTACGCTTTCGCAGGAGAAGTGTTGAAGACCTGTATGAAGCATCCCGATATCGGCCATATCTGGGCGCACGTATCCGAATCGTCGTTCCAGAAAGAGCATATCAACTTTGTCGATTTTCTGTGCAAGCACTGGGGCGGCAACACGGTCTACCGGGGACGAGATATGGTGACCGCGCACCGCGGAATGGGGCTGACCGAAGTGCACTGGAAAGCCGTATTCGAGGCTATTGATGAATGCTACGAGAACTTCAACGTTCCGCAGGATATCCGTGAAGAGGTTACCGCATTCCTGACCCAGTTCAAACCCGCCGTCATCGGCAGTCCTTCATACCGGGATGTGGTACTCGCGCACCCTGACATGGACGTCACCAAAGGGATGAAAAGCGTCGGCATTCACTGGCCGAAAACAGATAAACCGTCTTAACCGAGGAAGGACATCCGCGCAACAGGCGGGTGTCCGTCTCAGCCAAATGACTGACCTGCACAACCATGTAGTAATGACATTTCGGGCTTATGTTGAAGGCAGGTTGCATTGGCAAACACCATACAAAGGGAACTCCATGGCTATTGAACGTCCTACCATTGAACAGCTGCAAGCGCTCGCCAGTCGGCTAAACATACGATTGACGCCTGCGCAAGCCGAAGAATATCTGGCGCTGATGCAGGCCAATTTCGACGCCTATGATCTCATTGACGCCCTGCCCGACGAGATCCCCGCGGTGCACTACCCACGCGCCGCCGGCTATCGTCCTGAAGGCGACGAAAACCAGCTTAATGCCTGGTATTACAAGACCGAGGTGACAGGTGCAGCAACCGGTAAACTGGCCGGCCGCACCGTGGTGCTCAAGGACAACATCGCGCTGGCTGGCGTACCGATGATGAACGGCGCCTCGACGCTGGAAGGTTTCGTCCCCCTCTACGACGCCACCGTTGCCACCCGACTGCTGGATGCCGGCGCGACTATTCTCGGCAAAGCCACCTGCGAGCACTTCTGCTTGTCGGGAGGCAGCCATACCTCCGATCCGGCGCCCGTGCATAACCCGTTGCGCCACGGCTACTCGGCCGGTGGCTCATCTTCTGGCAGCGCCGCTTTGGTCGCTTCCGGGGAAGTCGATTTGGCCATGGGTGGCGATCAAGGGGGCTCTGCGCGTATTCCCGCCGCATGGTGTGGCCTCTATGGCCTGAAACCGACCCACGGTCTGGTGCCTTATACCGGCATCATGCCGATCGAAGCCACTTTCGACCATACCGGGCCGATGACCCGCAGCGTAAAAGACAATGCCTTAGTCCTTGAGGTCATTGCCGGCGCGGACGGATTGGACCCACGTCAGTATGCTCCCAAAGTGGAAGCCTATACCGAGGCGCTCGGTAAGGGAGTCCGTGGCTTAAAGATCGGCATTATGGCCGAAGGTTTTCAGTTGCCGAACCTGGATGCGCGAGTCGCGGAGAAAGTTCGCGCTGCCGTCGCCCGTCTGCAGGAATTGGGCGCGACGGTCGGCGAGATTTCGGTACCGGAGCATAGCCTGGCGGGGGCGCTCTGGTCCCCTATCGGCTGCGAGGGGCTGACCGCGCAGATGATGCATGGCAACGGCATGGGCTTTAACTGGAAAGGACAATATGACGTAGCGCTGCTGGACAAGCACGCCCAGTGGCGTGACAACGCCGATGCGCTTTCCCCATCGCTGAAGATATGCATGTTCGTCGGCCAGTACGGGCTGGAACGCTACCATGGCCGCTACTATGCCAAGGCGCAGAATATCGCGCGTCGCGCGCGTGCGGGCTATGACCGGGCGCTGGCGGACTTCGACCTGCTGGTGATGCCCACTGTACCGCTTGTCGCTCAGCCATTACCGGAACCTGACTGCTCCATTACCGAATACATCTCCCGCGCATTTGAAATGATCGGCAATACCGCGCCGCAGGATATTACCGGCCATCCGGCAATGACTCTCCCTTGTGGGCTGGTCGACGGCTTACCGGTAGGAATGATGTTGGTAGGACGCCACTTCGCCGAAAGCACCCTTTATCAGGCCGCCGCCGCATTTGAAGCTTCCGGCGACTGGCGGATGTTTTAACCCTTAACTATCGGGAACCATAAAATGAGCCATCAACACGACCACGACCATACTGAACCGCCGGCGGACATCGAGCTACGCGTCCGGGCGCTGGAATCCCTGCTACAGGAGAAAGGACTGATTGACCCGGCGGCACTGGATGAACTGATTGACACTTATGAGCACAAGGTCGGCCCCCGTAACGGCGCGCAGGTGGTCGCTAAAGCGTGGAGTGATCCGGAGTATAAACGTCGGCTGCTGGCGGACGCCACAGCCGCCATCGCCGAGCTGGGTTTCTCCGGCGTGCAGGGTGAAGACATGCAGGTAGTGGAGAACACGCCGGACGTGCACAACGTGACCGTCTGTACATTATGTTCCTGCTACCCCTGGCCGGTGCTGGGTCTGCCACCGGTGTGGTACAAATCGGCCCCCTATCGTTCGCGTATCGTTATCGACCCGCGCGGCGTTCTGGCCGAATTCGGGGTAAACATTCCAGAAAGTAAAGAGGTGCGCGTCTGGGACAGCAGCGCGGAACTGCGCTATCTGGTCCTGCCAGAACGTCCGGCGGGTACCGACGGCTGGAGCGAAGCGCAGCTGATCGAACTGGTCACCCGCGATTCCATGATCGGCACCGGCCTGGTCGCCGCGCCATAATAAGAGGAGAAAACCATGAACGGGATACATGATCTGGGCGGTATGCACGGCCTCGGGCCGATCCTCAACGAGGAAAATGAGCCGTATTTCCATCATGAATGGGAGCGCCGGGTATTTCCGCTGTTCGCCTCGCTGTTCGTCGGCGGACATTTCAATGTGGATGAATTCCGCCACGCCATTGAACGCATGGATCCAGCCCACTACCTGGAGGCGAGCTACTACGAGCACTGGTTGCACGCATTTGAAACGCTGCTGCTGGAAAAAGGGGTGATCACCGCCGATGAACTCTGGGGTGGCTCGACCCCTGCCCCCTGCGCTCCGGGCACGCCGGTGCTGACGCAGGACATCGTGGCGATGGTTGTCAGTACCGGCGCCTCCGCGCGCGTCAGTCACGATATTGCTCCCCGCTTTAAGGCCGGAGACCGGGTTCGGGCAAAAAACATCAACCCAACCACCCACACCCGCCTGCCGCGTTACGTGCGCGGGAAAATCGGCCGTATTGAGACCGATCATGGCGTGTTCATCACGCCGGACACCGCGGCGCACGGTCTGGGCGAACATCCTCAGCACGTCTACAGCGTCAGCTTCACCGCGCTGGAACTGTGGGGCACGCCGCGCCCGGACAACGTGTACATCGATCTGTGGGACGACTATCTGGAGGAAGCATGAGCATTGCGACACAGCATGATTACGCCGCCGTCGGGTTACCCCGCGACGAGGAGGGGCCGGTTTTTGATAAGCCCTGGCAGGCGAAAGCATTCTCCCTGATCGTCCATCTGCACCGGGCGGGGCTGTTCCCGTGGGCAGAATGGGTACGGACGTTCAGCGAAGCGATCAAGGCGGCTCCGGCGCAACCCGGCGAAAGTGTGAACGATGCCTACTATCGCCAGTGGGCGACAGCAATGGAGAACATGATCACCGCCCTCCACCTGACCGCACCGGATGACATTGGCCGACGGACCCAGGAATGGCGACTGGCGTATATCAACACGCCGCATGGTCAGCCGATCGTCCTGGCCAATGCCAGCTGTCCGCCGGCGCATAACCACCACTCGCTTCCACTCGGCGTTCCGGTCACGGTGAGCCCGGCACAATCTTCCATCAGCCAAATTAACAACGGAGTCACATCATGAGCGATATCACCCTTACCACCAACATCCCGGCCACTCCGATACCAGTCGCGGCGCTGTTGCCCTGGGCACTGTTTACCACCCTGCTGGCACTGTTAGCGATCTATTTCATCGGTGCGGAACAAGGTGCGACGTCGATGTTTTCCGGCACCCAGGTGCATGAATTCTTCCACGACGCACGACATCTGCTGGGTTTTCCCTGCCACTAAGGAGGCGGACATGATTGGGAAACTATTATTCAAGGGGATGATAGCAGGCATTCTGGCTGGACTGGTGGCATTTGCTTTTGCACACCATTTCGGCGAGCCGCAGGTCGATCGCGCTATCGGGATTGAAGAAAGTCTGGCCACTCATTCACACCAACACAGCGCGTCGGCTGACGGCGGTGAAGAAGAGGTGTTTAGCCGTCAAACCCAGTCCGGGATCGGGCTAATGGCCGGCATGGTGCTGTTCGGCGCAGCGCTGGGCGGCGGTCTGGCGCTGAGTTGGGCCTTTAGCTATCAGCGCTTCGGACCATCGAACCCGCGTCTGTTAGCGTTAGGCCTGGCGCTGGTCGGCTTTCTGGTCATGAGCCTGATGCCTGGTCTGAAATACCCACCCAATCCGCCCGCGGTCGGTAACCCGGAGACCATCGGCTATCGTACCGAACTGTACTTCGTCATGATGTTGCTTTCCATCGGCATCGTCATCGCGGCCGCGTGGTTATCACATCAGCTAATACCGCGCCTCGGTAGAGGGAATGCGATGATGTGGGCAACGCTGTTCGCGGTGGCGCTGATGCTCGTGGTTTGTGCCCTGATGCCGACAGTGAACGAAGTGCCCGAACACTTCCCGGCGGACCTGCTATGGCGTTTCCGTATCAGCTCCTTCGGCACGCACCTGGTGCTCTGGAGCGTCATCGGTGTGGCGTTCGGTGCCTTAGCCGAACGCACGCCGGCGACAGGTGTGCAGCGCCCAGCCTTCCGCCGCGGTTAACACATCATGAGAGCGTCGCTAACGTTGATTTGTCAGGGAAAAACGGCAGCGTCCCGAGGTTCACATTTCCCCTGTGATGACCCTCTGGAGGCGCGGGAATGGCAGCGGGCGCGTCAGTTACAAAGCCGTGTCGCCCGTTGTCACCGCGTCTGGATCTCCCCGGAGACCGCCGCCCGACAAACTGCCGCAGCGCTCTCTTTACAGGGTACCCCGGTGATGGAGCTGGCGGAACCCGACTACGGCATCTGGGCCGGTCGGCCAGTACGTGAGGTGATGACGCAAGACGCCGACGCTTTCCTGGCCTGGCTGGAGGGCGATCCGCCGCCGGGCGGAGAGTCACGTGCTCAGTTGCTGGCGCGCTGTGGCCGTTGGCTGGCAAAACACGTCGATATTCCAGGCCGACACGGTGTAATTGCGTCTGCCTCCACTATCCGTGCCATGATCCTCAACGTTCTCGGCGCCCCACTTCACTCATTTGCACGTATCGACGTTCACCCGCTCAGCATCACCGAGTTGCGCAGTGACGGACGGCGCTGGAATTTTTGTTTATTAAGAGATGACATAAAGGGCGAATGTTCGACGCTGTCCCGCTGAAGCCGTCAGCCAGTAAGCGCCTTTTGCCATTGATGGATCCCTCCACTGGTCTTGCGTCGCTAAACCCAATGCCATAGAACCGCTCAGCGCGCTTCACGCCCCGTCCTGCGTAAAAAAGTAAATCTCCCTGACCATGTTTATTTATACTCAGAAAACATGTCATTAAGAAAGGAAGCTACGCGTTGAAATGGGTAACCTGGTTAAAACGTATCGTGTTGTCCCTGCTGCTGTTGATCGTTGGCGCTCTGGGACTACGCCTTTATGACATTCAGCGCGGACCCGAGCTGCAGCTCTGGCATACCTGGGTTCCGCATGAGATGGACGCGGATGAAATCGACAATGCTGACTGGAACGATTACATCAACAAAGAGAATGCGCTCTTCAGTGAGGTAAAACGCCAGGTTACCGATAAGCTGGACGCTGAGCAGCAAACCGAACTGAATCGTTACTATAGTCACAGCCCCATCTATCCGGACTCGTTTCCAACCAACTGGAATCGGTCATATATCATGATGCCGGATGGCAAACCGAAAGGCGCCGTGGTGTTGCTGCATGGTCTGACAGATACCCCCTACAGCCTGCGGCATATCGCTGAAAATTACCGGCAACAGGGGTATGTCGCCATCGGTATCAGATTACCGGGCCATGGGACGGTTCCCGCCGGGCTGACCGATGTGGACTGGCAGGACTGGCTTGCCGCCACGCGCCTTGCGGTGAGAGAAGCGAAACGACTGACGGGTAATGATGTGCCCCTGCATATCGTCGGATTTTCCAACGGCGGCGCGCTGGCAATGAAATATTCGCTGGACGCGCTGGATAATGCCGAACTGGCAAAACCACAGCGGGTGATCCTGATTTCTCCGATGATCGGTATTACCAGCTTCGCGCGTTTTTCCGGCCTCGCTGGCTGGCCCGCGTTTCTTCCCGCCTTCTCGAAAGCCGCATGGTTAAACATCATGCCCGAGTTTAATCCGTTCAAATATAACTCGTTCCCGACGAACGCCGCCCGGCAGTCCTTCCTGCTGACCAAAGCGCTGCAAAAGCAGATAGTGACTGACTCGAGAAATCACAGACTTAACAGCTTACCGCCGGTATTGACCTTTCAGTCCGTTGTGGATTCAACGGTCAGTACGCGGGCGATCGTGACGGCGCTGTATAACCGTTTGCCGGAAAATGGCAGTGAAATTGTCCTCTTCGATTTGAATCATGCCGTCAGGTTTAATTCATTATTACGCCGGACGTCTTACACCGCGCTGGCGCGGTTGCTGCCCGCGCCGCCACGCGCTTATCAGACCACGATCATCACTAACGCGAATTCAGCCAGTACCGATATGGAAATCCGCACAACACCTGCCGGGAAAACAGACACCACAGTGGAAAAGCTGCAGGGAATGCGCTATCTGCCGGACGTATACTCCCTTTCTCATGTCGCGCTCCCCTTCCCGTTAAGCGATTCGCTGTACGGGCGCTATCCCCATCCGCTGAATCAATATGGGATCAGCCTCGGCACGTTTGCTGCTCGCGGCGAGCGTTCGGTGCTGGTTGTGGGTCTGGACTCGCTGATGCGTCAGTCTTCCAATCCGTTCTTTCCCTATATGATCAAGCGCATTGACGAAGGGATCGACACTCGCCCGGCTCTCTCCGGGAAATAACTCTTCTCTGGATAAGTGGCCACCACGGCCACTTTTTCCTGAGGATGCGGTACTACGCTTTCGCCGACGTCGACAGCCACTGATATACCGCTGACAAATCCTGTCCGGCATATCCCGCGTCCGCCGCCTGCTGCCACAGTTCGGCAATGTTATCCAGCCCCGGCATGGTGTGCGGCTCGGCCAGGGATAGCGCCAGCCGGGCATCTTTCAGCGCATGCGCCAGTTGCATCTGCGGCGCGAATTGCTCGCTGGCGATGGCATCCAGTTTCACTTTGACATACGGTGCGGCCAGCGGGCCGCCTTCCAGAGCGCTCCAGAGCTGGTCGGGGGTAAAGCCCAGCGTCTTCGCCAGCTGGGCGCTTTCCGCGATGCCCTGCATCATCGAAATCAGCCAGGCATTGAGGACCAGCTTCATTTTCTGGCTGTTGCCGGCCTCGCCAAACCACTGCGTCCCGCGGGAGATAGCCGCAAACACCTGTTCGGCAGCGGCACACTTTTCACGATCTCCGCTGGCGAGCACCAGGATCTGCGCCTTCTCCGCCGGGGCTTTGGTCCCTGAAACCGGGGCATCGACGAAGGTCATCGCCGGCTGAAGCGCCCGTAGCAAGGCGATAGCCTCCTGCGTCTCCGGCAGGCCAATGGTGCCCATCTGACAATAGATCGCCTGCGGCTGACAGGCAGGCGCTATTTGCGCCAGTACCTCGAGGGTAGCCTGACCGTCGGCGAGCATACTGATGATCACCTCGGCATCAGCGACCGCCTGCTGCGGCGTGGTATGCAGGGATAATCCCTGCGCCTGTAAATCTTCGCCGCGTGCTGGCGAACGGTTCCAGCCTGCGACGGTAAAGCCTTTCTTCAGCAGATTGCTGGCAAAAGCATGTCCCATGGCGCCGAGTCCCAGCACCGCGACCTTTGGTAATGTACTCATCTTGTCTGTCCTGATTCGCGTGTTAATAAATGTCGGACGTCTACTATCGCATCTCTGACACGGATGTCAGTAGCAATAACCGCCATAAAAAGTGACACCGTCACTCATGGTCTCACGGCTGTCGGAGCCACGCCAGCAAACGGCGCATCGCTGGCGTCAGCCGGGCATCATCCTGATAACACAGACACAGGCGGCGCTGTGCCCAGCGATCCTGCAGCGCGATGACGGCAAACCGGTAGCGCTGCTGGTAGCGTTCGGCAATGACGCGGGGCAGGATCGCCCCGCCGGCGCCGTGAGCCACCATCTCGCAAAGCCCTTCAAAATGGCTCATCCGGACCCGGACGTTTAGCGCCTGGCCGAGCCCGGCGGCATGTTGTTCAATATGCTGCTGCAGTGCGCTGGTCTGGTAGAGGGCGACCAGCGGCTCGTTGATGACCGCCGCAAACGCCACTTCATTCGCGCCGGCCAGAGGGTGAGTCGGCGGCACAATCAGCACCAGGGGATCATCGGCGACAGGATCCAGATGCAGCGGCCCGGGGTCGACCGCATCGGACACCACTCCAGCCTGCGCCACACCCGCCAGAATGCTGCTGACGATATCCGCGCTGGTGCGCTCTTCGGTGTCGATCTGCACCGCCGGATGCGCTGCCATCCAGGCGGCGAGCTTGCCCGGCAGAAAAGCCGACATCGCCGAGGTGTTGGCGAACAGCCGCAGCGTCCCCTGCTGACCGCGGGCGAAGGCGCTCATCGCCTGGCGCAGACGCTGCTGCTGCGCAAGAAGCGGGCGTGCATGGCGCGCCAGTACCTCCCCGGCCTCAGTCAGCGTCACGCCGCGAGCATGACGCTGCAACAGGGGAACACCGACCTCTGCCTCCAGCTTGCGCACTCTTTCGCTGGCGGAGGCCAGGGCGAGATGGGCCATGGCGGCCCCACCGGTAATACTGCCGCTATCCACGATGGCGATAAACAGTCGCAGATCGGCCAGATCCATCCGCATCACACCCTCCCCACCCTTCGGTTTTCCCGTAGTCTTAGGGCAACATACCGCATTGTGGCTTTAGCGACCAGTGGTTTCAATGTCCCTTTCTACCCTGAAAAGTGAGCCATGATGTTCGATCTCCACATCTTTTATTTACTGCTGATCTTTATCGCCGCCGGACTGGTCAAAGGGGTGACCGGCATGGGATTACCCACCGTGGCGATGGGCCTGCTTGGTCTGCTGATGCCGCCGCAGGCCGCAGCGGCGCTGCTGGTACTTCCCTCGCTGTTAACCAATCTCTGGCAGTTGCTGGCTGGCCCCGCGCTGGCGCAGATTGTGCGCCGCCTCTGGCTTATGATGACCGGGATTATTATGGGAACGCTGGCGGGGTCGTCACTGCTGATCAGCCTCAATCCTCGGTGCTCAGTGCTGGCGCTTGGCACCGTGTTGATAGCCTATGCCGGGTATGCGCTCTGTGGCCCGGCGTTGCAGGTTTCCGCCCGCGTGGAGAAGTGGCTGTCGCCGCTCATGGGCGGTCTGACCGGCGTTATCACCGGGGCGACCGGGGTATTTGTTATTCCGGCCGTTCCCTGGCTGCAGACGCTGGGCTTTCGTCGAGACGAACTGGTGCAGGCTCTGGGGTTGTCGTTTACCCTCTCCACCCTGGCGATGGCGGCCGGCCTCTCCCTGCACGATGGCTGGCATGCTGATTCGCTGCTGCTGTCGGGGCTGGCGCTGTTGCCCGCGCTACTCGGCATGTGGCTGGGACAGTGGATCCGCTCGCGTCTCAGCCCGCGACGCTTTCGTCAGGGCTTTCTGCTGTTCCTGCTGGTGCTGGGAATGGAGCTGATCGCCAGGGGATGGCTGACCTGAATCCGCTAGCGGCGGGTAATGTGCTTCACGTTGTACTTACTGGTGTTCTGGTAGATCTCTGAGAAATCGACGATCGCCCGGTTTTGCGCATAACTCACCGATTGCACCCGCAGCAGGAGGCTGTTTGGCGCTACCTGCAGCAGCTCGGCCTGCTCGCGGGTCGCCAGCACCGGCGTATAGCTGCGGTGGCTCTCGATGATGGTGATATGACACTCTTTTTTGAAATAGTTGAATTTAGACTGCTCGAGGGTACCCACGCTGAGCCAGGGAAAGGTGGCGAATGGAATATAGCTGTTTTCCACGAGGATCGGGACCTCATCAATCAGCCGCAGCCGCCTGACGTAGTAAACTTTTTCCCCCGGCTGGATCTTTAACTGCTGGGCGATGGCCGGAGGAGCATCAAGCAGCGTGAATTCAATGACTTTGTTACGGTAGTTGGTGACGCCTACCACCTGCATCTGGTAGTTAAAGCCCTCCAGTTCTCCCCCGTGATAGTTACTTTTACGCACAATGCAGGTTCCACTGCCGTGCCGCCGCGCGATCAGCTTTTCCTCCTCCAGTAGCGCCAGCGCTTTGCGCAGCGTCATCACCGAGACCTGCAGCTCCGCAGCGAGCGCTTTTTCGCTGGGCAGCATATCGCCGACGGCATAGTCGTCGCTGTTGATGCGGGTCCTCAGTTCAATGGCAATCTTTTTATAAATCACTTTTAGATGTCTCGCTAAGATGGCGCTCGTCAAACAAATAAGCGAATAACTTAATGTAAATAAAAGATTATTTTTAAATTTCAGCGAAAATTTCAACACTAACTCATCTATAAATCTCGCCATATTTATATATCTGTCCAGCAACAATATATATGACTTTCATCACAGATGGCCCTTTTCCTGCTCGGGATCCCGGTGGTCTGCTCCTAGTCTGATAAGCCTATTCATCAGGTCTGCGAAGACGAGAGGACAACCATGATTGGCGTGAAAAAGCTTCAGGACTTTTCCAAAGCAATGATCGGGCCGGTGCTATATCTGCCGGCTATCGGCCTGTTGATCGCCCTGTTCAGCATGACCACCAACCGGCTGTGGGTGGATGAAAGCAGCGCGCTCTACCTGTTGGGGAAATTCGTCTCCAGCATGCTCTGGGCGCTGATGAACCATCTCGGGTTTCTGTTCTGCCTTGGGCTGGCCAGCGGCCTGGCGAAAACCCGCAAAGCCGAAGCGGCCTTCGTGGCGGCGATGACCTGGCTGGTGTATCTGGCGGCGAACAATAGCTGGCTGACCCTGACCCATCGCCTGGCGTCCGGTGCCACCAACGCGCAACTGTACGGCAGTGGACAAACCTTTATCTTTGGCTTTCAGGTCATTGATATGGGCGTGTTCCTTGGGATTATCCTTGGCTGCGCCGTCGCCTTTGTCCACAACCGCGTGGTCGGCATTGAGTTTCGCGGCGCGCTGTCGATCTACGGCAACAGTAAGCTGGTGCTGATCGTGATGCTACCGCTGGTTGGCCTGTTTGCTATCGCCACCGTCTATCTCTGGCCGGTGGTTGAGCTGGGCATTTCGGCGCTGACCGGCTTTATGAAATCCTTTGGCGCCATCGGGGTCTTCCTGTACGGTTTTCTCAACCGGTTCCTGATCCCCACCGGGCTGCATCATCTGATCTGGTCGCCGTTTGTCTTTACCTCCATCGGCGGACAGCTGCTGATTGATGGTCAAACGGTTATTGGCGCCAAGCCTATTTTCCTTGCCGAAATCGCCCGTCATCCCATCGGGGCGCTGAGTGATTCCGCCCGGTTTTTAACCTACGGGATGGTGAAGATCTTCGGCACCGCCGGCATGGCGCTCGCCTTCTACCGTACGGCGAAACCGGAGAATAAGCAGCGGCTTAAAGTCACGCTGATCCCCTTAATTGTGACCTCCGTTCTGGTGGGGATCACCGAACCTTTTGAGTTTCTCTTTATCTTCACCGCCCCGCTGCTGTGGCTTATCTACTCCCTGCTGGACGGTTTTTTCCAGATGCTGGCCTGGCTGCTTCACGTGCGGGTCTGCGCCACCAACGGTCTTATCGATTTTGTCGTCTATAACCTCCCTGCCGGCGCCAGCGTGACGCGCTGGCCGGTATTTGTCGCCCTCGGCCTGCTGGAGACCGCCACCATGTACCTGGTCGGCACCTTCTGTATTACCCGTCTGCGGATGCTCACCCCGGGCCGTGAAGCGGCTGCCGATGCGGAGCCTTCCGAGCAGACGGGCCAGGCAAGCGAGATTGCCGATAAAGGTACGCTGGTGATTGCGGGACTGGGCGGAAAAGAGAATGTCTGCGTAGTGGAAAACTGTTTTACCCGTCTGCGGGTCGATGTGCGCGACCCCGCCCTCATCCAGCAGTCGCTGTTGAAAGAGAGCGGCGGGAGCAGCGTGCTGATTAAAGGCAACCATGTCCAGGTGATCTATGGCCTGGGGGTTAACAAAATTCGAACGGCGGTCAACGCCAGTCTGGGTGTTACTGAATAACGAGGTGGTAAATGAAAGATAACTTTGTGGTCACGATTGCCGGCGGCGGCAGTACTTATACCCCTGGGATTGTGATGATGTTGCTGGAAAATATGTCGCGCTTTCCCCTGCGGGAGATCCGTCTGTACGACAACCATCACCAGCGTCAGAAAACGATCGGCGACGCCTGCGCTATTCTGGTGGCAGAACGCTTCCCGCAGGTGAAGTTCAGCTATACCACCGATCCGCAGGCGGCCTTCACTGACGTCGATTTTGTGATGGCGCATATTCGCGTCGGTCTGTATGAAATGCGGGAAAAGGATGAAAAGATCCCGTTAAAATATGGCGTGCCGGGACAGGAGACCTGCGGTCCGGGTGGGATTGCCTACGGCATGCGCTCCATTGCCGGGGTGCTGGAGCTGGTCGATTATATGCAGCAATACGCTCCGAATGCCTGGATGCTCAACTATTCCAATCCGGCGGCCATCGTCGCGGAAGCCACCCGTCGCCTGCGACCCGACGCGCGCATCATCAACATCTGCGATATGCCGGTGGCTATCGAGGGGCTGTTTGCCGACATCCTCGGCCTGCCGTCGCGCAAGGCGCTGAACGTCCGCTACTATGGCCTGAACCATTTCGGCTGGTGGACCCGTATCACCGATAAAGCCGGTAACGATCTGATGCCGGCGCTGAAGCGTCACGTGGCGGAACAGGGATACAGCAGTCCAAAAGAAGATTTTCAGCATAAAGCGCCAAGCTGGATCGAAACCTTTAAAAAGGTGAAGGATGTGTTTGCCCTCGATCCGTCGACACTGCCTAACACCTATCTGAAATACTACCTCTATCCTGACTATGAGGTGGCGCACGCCGATCCAGACTTTACGCGGGCGAACGAGGTGATGGCCGGACGTGAAAAAGAGGTCTTCGATATGGCCCGGGAGATTACCCGTCGGGGCACGGCGGAAGGCGCGCATTTTCATGCCGGGGCCCATGCCACCTTTATCGTCGACCTCGCCTGCGCCATCGCTTTTAACACCCAGGAGCGGATGCTGTTGATCGTTGAGAACAACGGGGCGATCGCCAACTTTGATGAGACGGCGATGGTGGAAGTCCCCTGCCTGGTGGGCGTCAATGGCCCGGAGCCGCTGGCGATGGGGAAAATCCCGTCGTTCCAGAAAGGGTTGATGGAGCAGCAGGTGGCGGTCGAAAAGCTGGTGGTTGACGCCTGGGTTGAGGGTAGTTACCAGAAACTGTGGCAGGCCATCACGCTATCGAAAACGGTGCCCAGCGCCGCGGTGGCGAAAGCCATCCTCGATGAACTGATCGTCGCCAACGAAGGCTACTGGCCCGCACTGCACTGATCTTTTTCGTGATGGGTAAAATGCAGAGGATCCCCCTTCTCTGCATTTTTACCCAGCGTTCCCGCCGGCCACACATTCATCCTATAACCTCCCCCACGGGCTTTCTTCCCCTCCAGACCGTTGCCAGAAGGCCGCCATCCTCGTTTTACCCTGATCACAGTAATGAAATATAAATTCTATTCCAGGATATTATGGCGTAAAAATGTGATCTGCGTTGTATTCTTTGATTTACATTAACCTACTGAAAACAACATCATTATTACCGGCCTGTAAATTTAACCTGGTTTTCATGGGGATATGCTCCCTCCATCCTTTGTGATTGGCTTCATGCATTTACCATTCTGCAACACCAATTTGAAATTAAATTTTCATAATGTGATCTTGTAGCATGCTCATTCCATTTCTTTGTGCCATATTCTTATCACGATAAATCGCCGCAACGACAGCAACGTGCCACACCAGGGCGCTGTCCACCGGCAGACGTCGGCGCTGCCGACGCACTGAAGACCGCTAACCCGAAAAGGAGAACGGATATCGACTACATCCATGTCAACACCAAGCCGTAAACCTCTTTGACCGCCATTGCTGAGCGTACCCTGCCATGTGCTGAGCAATTACACAAAGAAGAAAAATCATTTAGTTCAGTTAGATACGACAACACAGGCGTAATAAATCCTGACTGGGGAGATGTATTTTTATCTTGTGTCGTTCAATAAAATAAAGGGACTACCATGTCATTTATAACAAACCTGAACCAGCAACAGAGAAAACGACTTCATCAGATCACCTTAGTGGCCACCTTCGGCGGCCTGCTTTTCGGTTACGACACCGGCGTTATCAACGGCGCCTTTTCCTCACTGAAGCAGTATATGGCGCTGACCCCGACTACCGAAGGGCTGGTGATGAGCGTCCTGCTGATCGGCGCCGCGCTGGGCAGCGTGTTTGGCGGCAAGTTTGCCGACTTCTTCGGCCGGCGAAAATATTTACTCTTCCTCTCCTTTATTTTTCTTATCGGCGCCCTGCTTTCCGCCGCAGCCCCCGATATCACTACCCTGCTGATTGCTCGTGCCCTGCTGGGCTACGCCGTTGGCGGCGCGTCGGTCACTGCCCCCACTTTTATTTCGGAAGTGGCGCCTACCGAGATGCGCGGTAAGCTGACCGGCCTGAATGAAGTCGCCATCGTCATTGGCCAGTTGGCGGCGTTTGCCATCAACGCGATCATTGGCATCATCTGGGGCCATCTGCCGGACGTCTGGCGCTATATGCTGCTGGTACAGGCCATTCCCGCTATCTGCCTGTTTGTTGGCATGTGGCGCGCGCCGGAAAGCCCGCGCTGGCTGATCAGCAAAAATCGCCACGAGGAAGCGCTGCATATTCTCAAACAGATCCGCCCGGCGGAACGCGCGCAGAAGGAGTATGACGACATCTCCACCCTGATCAAAATTGAAGCCGGCAATAAGTACAGCGCTCAGGGCACCTTCACGACTATCCTCAAAACGCCATGGATCCTCAAAATTTTGCTGGTCGGTATTACCTGGGCCGCGTTGCAGCAAACTACTGGGGTTAACGTCATTATGTACTACGGCACGGAAATTCTGAGTGCCGCCGGCTTCTCAGAACGTACCTCGCTGATCTGTAACGTGCTGAACGGTGTCTTCTCCGTCGGCGGTATGCTGATTGGCGTGCTGTTCCTTGTCGACCGTTTCAAACGTAAGACGATCATTATCTACGGCTTTGCCATTATGGCCACGCTGCACCTGATTATCGCCGCTGTCGATTACACCCTGGTGGGCGATCTGAAAGCCACAGCCATCTGGCTGCTGGGCGCGCTGTTCGTCGGTGTGATGCAGGGTTCCATGGGCTTTATTACGTGGGTGGTATTAGCTGAGCTGTTCCCGTTGAAATTCCGCGGGCTGTCGATGGGGATCTCGGTATTTTTCATGTGGATCATGAACGCGGTGGTCAGCTACCTGTTCCCGCTGCTGCAGGCGAAACTGGGCCTTGGGCCGGTCTTCTTCATCTTCGCAGCCATCAACTACTTAGCGATTCTGTTCGTGGTCTTCGCCCTACCGGAGACCTCCAATAAATCGCTCGAGCAGTTAGAAGAAGAGCTGTCAGCGAATCATGAGGGTAAAAAATCTACGCGTCTCACCAGGGAGGTTGGCTATGATCGATAACATCACGCTGGATAATCTGCATATCGGCTGCAAGGCCAGTAATAAAGCGGAAGTGATCGCTATGATTGGCGCGGAGTGTAAAGCCAAAGGATATGTGAATCAGGAGTGCGTTCACTTTCTGCTGGAGCGTGAACATCAGGTTTCCACTTTTTTGGGGAATGGCATCACCTTGCCACATTTGCCGAAATCCGCGACGGATATCATTCTCAAAACCGGCATTGAGATCTTTCAGTTCCCTGATGGCGTTATCTGGGATCGCAGCAACGTGATGTTTATTGCCATCGGCGTCATCGCGAAAGAAAAAGAGCATATTGATGTGCTCAAAGAAATTGCCTCGATATTTAGCGATGAACTGATCGCTAACGCGCTGTCATTAATTTCAGACAAAAATGACTTCCTGAAAATTCTGCAACATAATGCCTTGCCTCATTAGGTATGACGCCAGCCGGAGCCTTGGCTCCGGCTGTTTCAGACCACTCCCGCAAGCGGCCAGCGGTGAATAGTGAATAGGTTTTAATTTAGCTGGTGATAGAGCCACATAAAATAATAACAATGGAAATTACCGTCATATTGTTAAATGGGCCATGGAGAATATTTCACTGCCACAATAAATTTTAAAAAACACCTATAAAAACAAGTGATTTCGTTTTTTTTACCCACCATTCTCTACGCCTTTCCATTGCCATGCTGCGATCGCTGCATGCCAGTGATTACTGCGCTATTCCATAAATTTTGATTTATATCAATACCTCGTCGGGCATTAAACTGCATTTTACAGCGCGATTATTTTGGCAAGGTGTATACGACATTGGTTTTACGACTTGGATATTTCTTTAGCCGTCCCTCAAGCCTGTGGGGATGGTTGATGTGTAACGCGCTTAACGGCATCGCGATTGTGCTTTGCTTTCGCGCGATAAGCATCGTGACGGGCTTTAGCGAAGTGGTCTGGCAGGTCATCATCACGCTGGCTATTATTATATCAACCTGGTACAGCGCTAATTATTTCGCTGCGCTGGAAGCTCGACGCGATAAACGACGCTTTCTGCTGCTGGCCTGGGTGGTCATCACCATTCTGTTAAATTTCATTCACCTTGGCGGTGGTTAACGCTGTTAATGCAAGGATCATCTCATGACGCTGGCGATGCTGTGGGTGCTTATCAGTCATCATAAAGGGCTGACGCTGTTACTGATCGTGGTTATTGCGCTGGTGCTTATTGCGCTCATCCCGCTGGTAAAAAGGCTGTTGCGTAGCATCAACGGCGATCCCTGACCGTGTCCTGATGGCCGCCGACAGGCGGCCATGTATCCTGCGTTTTCGCTTCGCCCCCCCCCACCAGCCCCGTCCGGTATCCCACGCAGATCCAAAGCGCACAAAAGAAATGAGAACCATTATCAAACAAGCTGTGTTACCGTGTCAGCCCAACAAAATGACAGCTCAAAGAATACAGGGGGTTAGACAAGGTGAAGCGGAATTCAGGGAGCATCCGGGCGCGCGGGCTGCTGACGCTGGCGGTTGGCGTGCTCTTCTACAGTAGCGGTAGCACCGCCCGACCGGATCTTCAGCCGCTGGGGCCAAACATCGCCGATAAAGGGTCAGCGTACTATCATTTTACGCAACGTCAGTATGACTCCGCCGATGGCGAACGCCACTACCGGGTGTGGACTGCCGTGCCGGACAAAGCCCCACCCGCCGCCGGCTATCCTGTGCTGTATATGCTGGATGGTAACGCGGTGATGGATAAGCTTAACGACGCCCTTCTGCAGCAGCTCTCCGCCGGCTCCCCGCCGGTGATCGTCGCTATCGGTTACCAGACAACGCTGCCCTTCGATACCGCCGCCCGGGCCTGGGATTACACTCCTCCGCTAAAGGCCTTCAAACCGCAAGTCGGGAAACCCGCGCTGCCGCCGCGAAAAACCGGAGGTAATGACCTGTTTCGTCAGTTGCTGACCGAAACAATGGTGCCGCAAACGGAAGCTCACCTGAAAATAGATCCCCACCAGCGCGCGATCTGGGGCCACTCCTACGGCGGGCTGTTTGTGCTCGACGCGTGGCGGAAGACCTCGCTGTTTCATCTCTATTATTCGGCCAGCCCGTCACTGGGCCAGGCGCAGGAATCTCCTCTGAAGGGCAGCGAAGCCTTAAGCGCCACCGCCTTCTCCGGGAAATCGCTGTATCTGCTGGAAGGTGATGGCAAAGCTGCCCGGGAACCCACCGGCCACGTGGCTTCCCTGAGTCTGTTGCGACACACTCAGCAGCAGCTGGCCGACAAAGGCCTGACGGTGGCTTTCTGGCGCTACCCTGGTATGACGCACGGTCAGATGTTTGACGTCTCGCTGCAGTCGGCTCTGCTGCATCTTTCCGGGCAGGCTCCGCTGGCGCATCAGTAATGACGCAGCGCCCACCCGCAGCCGGTGGGCGTATCAGGACGACGGAGGCAGGTGTTTAATATCCACCGGCTCGCCGAACAGAAAGCCTTGCATCTCGTCACACCCTTCCTCTTCGAGGATCTGCAGTTGCCCGGCGGTTTCCACACCCTCGGCGATAAGCGGCGTATTAATTGAATTTCCCAGCGAAATGATGGCCCGCACGAATGAGCGGACCTGGGGATTACTCTCCACATCAAGCATAAAACTTCGGTCGAGTTTAATCACGTCGAAATGGAAATCGCGCAGCATGCTCAGGGAGGAGTAGCCGGTACCGAAGTCATCGAGTGCGATGCTGATCCCCATTTTTTGCAGATGATGCAGGACGCTAAAGGCCAGCTGCTTATTGATGATGAACGCCGTCTCCGTCACTTCAAACTCAAGCAGGCTGACCGGATAGGCGGTACGCATCAGGATCTCGCGGACTTTTTCAATAAAGCTGCGGTGACGCAACTGCACCGGCGAGATATTGACCGAAACTTTTCTGTTGAGACCCTTTTCCAGCGATTCGTTACACACCTGCTCGAGCACCCAGTAACCTAAGGGCACGATGGCGCCGCTCTCTTCGGCGATGGGAATAAACACGTCAGGCGGGATCGGCCCCAGCTGCGGATGCTGCCAGCGCAGCAGCGCCTCGTAACCGGTGATCCGGCGATCTTTGATGTTGCGGATAGCCTGATAGTGGAGCGAAAATTCTCCAGCGTGAATACCGCGCCGGATGTCGGCGGCCATCATATTGCGCTGCCGCGTCTTGTCATCCATTTCACGTTCGTACCAGCAAATCTTGTGGTCGAGACTGCTCTTTGCCCGATACATGGCCAGATCGGAATTGCTCAGTACCGTGTTAATATCCGTACCGTCCTCCGGGTAGACCGAGATGCCAATGCTGGCGGAGAGAACCACTTCCGTCGCGGCAAACGTCTGCTTACCGCTGAAGCAGTGCCAGAGGCGCGCAGCAAAGGCATCCACTTCACCCTCATCGGCAAAAGGTTTAACGGCCACAAACTCATCGCCGCCAAAGCGCGCGACCATCTCCTCCTTCTGCAGCGTTTTCAGCACGGCGCCTGCCACACGCTGCAGCAGCTGGTCACCAATCAGATGGCCCTGCAGGTCATTAATCTCTTTAAACTTGTCTAAATCGATGGTGAAAATGGCAAAGCGGCGGGCATCATTACCGGTGATCAGCTTTTCCACCCGCTCAAAGAACTCCACCCGGTTAGGTAAACCAGTCAGCGCATCGTAGCGCGCCATCCATGCGATGCGGTCATTAATCGCTTTTTGTTCACTGATATCGCGGGTGATTTTGGCAAAACCCAGCAGGGTGTTCTGCTCATCGCGGATGGTATCGATCATGACATGCGCCCAGAATCGGGAGCCGTCTTTGCGGTAACGCCAGCCTTCCCCTTCGAACTGCCCGCTACGCAGGGCGATTTCCAGGTTTTTCGCCGGTACACCGGAGAGTTGCTCAGCTTCGCTATAGAAGAGACCGAAGTAGCAACCGATGATCTCGTCGCTCAGGTACCCTTTTGCCCGGCGGGCACCTTCGTTCCAGCTGATGACCGTACCGTCAGTGCTCAGCATGTATATTGCATAATCTTTAACACTTTCAATAAAGTGACGATAGGCGATATCCGTCAGGTGATCGTTACTCATGGTACAGCGCTCTCTGTGGCTCGGTCGTGGCAAAACGCACTAGATATAGCAGAACAACGCCCATGATGAATACAAGGTTAAGACGTTTTGTTGCCGCCTTTCTGGCCCTGGCAACCGCAGATAGCGCGCCAGACAGCTCTGTTAAGCGTAGTGGAATCCACTGCGCCGGGTAATGACAATCTGACGATTTTTGCACTTAGGTCGCCCACTAATAGTTACTTTTATTGATTAAAAAGTTTGATTGAAAGAATAAATAAAAGGAGTAATGTTAATAATACTTTCTATGGAGGTTAAATATGTTGCGTGATTATTTAAAAGTGGAAAAAGAAGACCAGCTTGTTGAACAACAGAGCCGTCATGACAATAGCCAGCATTATTCTGCGGTGACTGAATGGGTTATTTTGAGTAAAGATGGTCAGCGTAAAGGTCGGGTATCCCTGTTCGACCGTTTCACCACCCGCCGCTCCTGGAGCGACAGCTTTCGCATTACGCAGTTCGATAATGCGGGTAAAGTGGTGGTGGATAAACTCACTGACGCGCTGTAACTCCCCCGGATTCCCGGCCTGACGGGAGAATATTCATACGCAAAATTAACACCTGCATTAAATATATTGATGCGCCGCGCTTCGCCGCCGTCATGTTATTTTCATTCTGCATACCGATAATCTAATGGGTATTTTCGCCATGGTGAATGGCGCGAATGATTAACCCGAAAAAAATGCTGAAAATAAGCCCGCTGGTCGGGCTTTTTTGCGTGGGCCTCTCGCCTCCCCCCCGGTCACGACACAAAATGCCCATGACATCCCGTGCCGGTCTGTATACGATGCATATACGAATCATATATGGACTGTCTCTATGGGAATCGTCAAAATCTCCGATCTATTGCACGATGATATTCGTGATGCCAGCAAAGCTATGTCCCGCTCCGTCAATGCCCAGGCGGAATACTGGATCCGTCTGGGCATGATGAGCGAGCTCTACCCCGAGCTTAACCACCAGCAGATCAAACTGCTGATGCTGAAATCCGGCTCTGACCGTCTGCTGGAGGTAATCAATGCCATCAATAATCATTAAAACCGCCGATGAACTCGCACGTCAGCGCCATGCCGGCCAGCTGCTGGCGTCGGTGTTTGATATGCTGGATACCTTTATCGTTCCCGGCGTAACGACGATGGCGATTAACGATCGAGTGGAAGATTTTATCGTCAACCAGCTGCATGCCCGCCCGGCCAGCAAGGGGCAATACGATTTTCCCTATGTGTTGAACACCTCCATTAACGATGTGGTGTGCCACGGGATCCCCAAAGCGACCGAACATCTGCGCGCCGGGATGATTGTTAACGTCGATATCACCCTGGAGAAAGCGGGCATGATTGCCGACTCCAGCAAGATGTACCTGATAGGCGACGTCTCCCCGCTGGCCCGCCGGCTGGTAAAGACCACCTATGAAGCGATGTGGAAAGGCATTGAGGTGGTGAAACCTGGCGCGACGCTGGGCGATATTGGTCACGCTATTCAGCGCTGGGTCGAGGACCATGGCTACAGCGTGGTCAGAGAATATTGCGGTCACGGCGTCGGCCAGGAAATGCATGAGGAACCGCAGGTGCTGCATTACGGCCGCCCCGGGGAAGGCGCCGTGTTGCGCGAAGGAATGGTGTTCACCATTGAGCCGATGGTGAACCAGGGCGACAGCCGCATCAAAACCAAAAAAGATGGCTGGACTGTCGTCACCCGCGATAAAAAACTCTCCGCGCAATGGGAGCACACCGTGGCCGTCACCGCCAACGGATTTGAGGTGCTGACGCTACGCGACGACGAGCAGTCGCGGATCCGCTAAGTTTTCTTCTCCCGGCATAGCCGACATTTCTCGCTGGCGAGTACCTCTCTTCGTCAGCGCACTTTATTCCCTGGCCTCTATTGCCCCCCGCGTTCTCCACACCGCGCCGGGAGTGTCTGCTTTACTCCTCATAAAGTTAATCATAAAACGATAAATATTTATTTTAAAACGATAAACACCAGGCTAACCTGCGCTCACTTTAACACCAGGGAGAAGCGGTATTCCCTCACCTGGATGTCGTACCGCGTTAAGGAGAAAACATGCGCTGGAACCGCTATCGCCGGGACAGACAGATCATTGCCGCCGTGCTGGTTTTTACCGTCATCGTGGCGGCGGGGATCGCCCTGCAGCCCGGCTTTCATCCCCCCAGCTCCCGGACGACGGGGGATAAACAGCTGGTCTCGATATTAACGCCCCTGCTTAATGGCGCCCGCGGACAGGTCGCCGCAGCGCTGATTACGCCTCAGGGGGTGCGCTACGGTCTGTGGGGGAGCGAGTATACGACACAGTATGAGATCGCCAGCCTGAGCAAAACCATGACCGCCAGCCTGCTGCTGGAGGCTATTCGCCGCGGCGAAGTCACCGCGCAGACGCCGGTGTCGGCGCTGGTCCCGGAGATTGTCAGCCCGGTGCGGGATGTTACCCTGGAGCAACTGGTTTCTCACCGTTCAGGACTGCCACCGCTCACCGCGTCGGTTGGGCAGCGGCTGGCTATTCTGAGCGATATTGCCCGGCGGCAGAATCCCTGGCGCTACGATCGACCTGCGCTGATCGCGATGATGAACCAGGCCACCCTGCAGCCGACGAAATGGTTTGATTATTCCAACGCCGGGTTTGCCCTGCTCGGACTGGCGCTGGAGCGGGCGTCCCATCGCGATTTTGCCACACTGATGGCGCAACGGGTCTTTGCCCCCACCGGAATGCAGGGCGCGGAAGTGGCCCGGCACAATACTCCAGCCTCGCCGACGTTTACCATGGGCTGGTCAGCCTCTGGTTTCCCTCAGCAGCCATGGGTGATGGACGCCTTCGCCCCCGCCGGCGGCGTCCGCGCCACGATTGTCGATATGGCGAAATATGCCCAGGCGCTGCTGGCAGGAAACCTGGCGGGCAGTGAAGGCATGCACTCCCTGTTCGCCACCGATGATCCCGATTCCCGGGTGGGTTATGCCTGGTTCACTACCCGCGTCCGCGGACGGGAGATCGTCTGGCATGACGGGCAGAGTGGCGGCTTTGCGGCAATGATGGCCTTCGACCGACAGCGACAGACCGCGGTAGTGATCCTCTCCGATACCGCCTGGCCGGTGATCGGACCTGCCATCAAGCTCTTACTGGCTGCCACCCCTGATGAACAGGAGGCGCGTAATGAACGGAATTGACATCCTCTGGGCGCTGTTAACGCTGTTGTCGGTGATCCTGTTTATTTCCGGCGACTGGCTGGCGCAGCGAAAAATACGCCTGCTCAATTATGTTTTGCTGGCGACCGGGGTTATTTTTCTCGCCGAGGTTTTCCAGACCCTGCAGAATCTCGGCAAAATGGGCTACCTGTTTCGGATGCTGACCTGGACCATCCAGTCGTCGGTCATCACCCTCAGCCTCTACCGCGTCTGGACCCGTCCGTGGTTTGCCAGCCGTCGTCGCGGCGTCCGGGCGATGAGCGTTGTCTTCGCCGTGGCCCTTATGTCATGCCTGGCGCGGCTGGTGCTTTAATTATTCTCATCAATCAGGAAGGTAAATTGTGAAGCAATCCAGAACCCGGCTGAGTCTGGCTATTATTAGCGGCATACTGCCCCTCTTTTTTATGCTCGCCCTGATCGTGCCGCTGTGGATTTTCTTTACCGGCGAACGATATTTTCTTTCCACCCTGCTGCACTTTGCTGAAGTGCCGTTAACCGACAACCCGGCCCAGGCGCCGGGGATGGCGAGACGTTTGCTGCTGCTGGCCCTGCTGTATCTTCCGGCCGGGCTGTTCGCGTTCGCTATCTGGCAGGGCATGAAGGTAACCCGTAGCGTCCGCCAGCGCAGCGTGCTCAGCCTCTCCCTGGCGCACAGCGTTCGTTACATCGCTCTGGCCATGGTGGGCATGGGGATCCTGTTGCCGGTGTGCCGCTTTCTGATCCCGCTGCTCGCCTGGTGGCCGCAGCCTTATTATCAGGTGGTGTTTCTGCTCAGCGACGGGGTGCTGCTTCTGACAGGAAGCTTGCTGTTTGTGACATTTCACGCCATGCTCCACGGGATCCGTGCGGAAGAAGAGAATAAGGAGTTTATTTAACGATGGCTGTGGTGGTGAATCTGGACAAACTGCTGGTGGAAAAAAAGATGACGTCCAGGGCGCTGGCGGCCTTTGTAGGCATTACCGAACAGAACCTGTCGCTGCTCAAGTCGGGAAAAGTCAAAGGCATCCGTTTTGATACCCTGTCCCGCATCTGCGAGGCGCTGGAATGTCAGCCCGGTGATATCCTCGCCTGGGAACCCGACTGAGGCGATACTCTGCTGTCGGACGACGGCAAGGATTGTTTTCATGAAATGTACTCTACGTGCGCGTCACCCCAGTAGTCACTGCTGACGCGCGCTGAAACCGCCCACCGCGTTACCCTTTACGTCCTGCATCCGCTTACCCTTCACCGCGTTTTTCTTACCTTAGCGATAGCGAATAATGACATCCGCTTCACTGTGCTGTGCATTTCGCCAGTGGAGACTGACCTCACCGCGATCATCCGGCATGGCATAGCGAGGGGGGTTGTCTGTCAAGGCGACCTGTTCCGGTGAACGGTGCTGGCACGAAACATCGATACGATTGCGCTGCGGCGCGATAAGACAGGCCGGATTGATGACACGTCCCGAAAAATGAACCTGACCGGAGAGCGCAGCAGACGACGCCAGCGGTGCCAGACACAGACATATTAGAGCGAGACGGAGCTGAGACATAGCAATCTTCCTTGATAGCGAGTGACACTGCGCGGCACAGAATCGTTCTGTGCCATCCAACCTGCGGCTTCCTGCCGCGATCTTCACGCTACGGCAAAATAGCGGCAGCGTAAACGATTATTCTGCCCTCTCCGGTCAACTGCCGGGAATAACAGCAACGTTTTGCCAGAACTTTGCCAAAACAGGCGTCCCCGGGAAATAATACATTCTGTATATAGAACCCAATTACAATATTAAATGAGATTATACTTACACCAAAAAATAAAGATTGTTACAGCTTAACACACCTTATCCATGGGCCTTTACGACGTTCTCCGTATAATCCCGCCCCCGACGGCAGTATACATTAGTGATGCTTACCGTTTTTTGTGAACAGAAATAAAAAACATGCATTAAAAATGTTAAACGATTTAATTAACTTGTGATTATTTAATAAGGTTTGAGTATGAAAGAAAAAGGCACCCTGCTGGTTGTGGGTTCACTGCTGGCCTTCAGTCTGGCTACTGTGACCCCCGCCCGCGCGGCGGGCACACTGAATTTCACCGGTAAAATTATTAACGAGTCGTGCCAGATCGCCAACAACGGTGGCGATGTGAATGTCGATTTTGGCAACGTCGATATGTCGGCGCTGAAATCACATGAAGCGAAAACCGCAGAAACACCGTTTACCATCAACCTGACCGGCTGCCCGCTGGCGCAGAATATCAGCATTAGCCTGGAGGGTACCCCGGACACCAATGCTAACGGCACCAGCGCCGCCGTGCTGGCGCTCTCCGATGCCGCGGATACCGCCAAAGGGGTGGGCATTGAAGTCTTCTCTTCCCCTGACGGCTCAACGGAAGGCACTCAGTTGACCTTTGACAAACAGAGCAAAACGGCGGTTTCGCAAGCCGACGAAAACGGTGATATTGCCTTTAATTTTATTGCCGATCTGAAGAGCGATTCCTCCCTGGATGTCACCGCCGGCAATATTAATGCCACAGCCAATATTGATATTGTATATGAATAGAATGTGCTGATTGCCGCTTTTACCGAGGGCAGCATCCCCTGCCCTTATTTTCATTCCTCGTGACCGGATCCTCAATTATGCAGTGTTATAAAATGGCTTTTTTCCTGAGCCTTCTCTTTTGTCCGCTCCTGGCGTCTGCTGCCGGGGTTGCCATTGCCGGCACGCGTGTCATTTATAATGAACAAAGTCATGAGGCCGACATCACGGTAAAAAACACCAATCCTCACGATCCGGTACTTATTCAGAGCTGGGTAGACGATCTGGCTGATAATAATAAATCACCGTTTATCGTCACCCCGCCATTGTTCCGTCTGGATGCTGGAGACAGCAACGATCTGCGCGTGTTATTAACCTCGGCGCAACTGCCAAACGATCGGGAAAGTTTGTTCACCCTGAATATCAAAGTGATTCCTGCCAATACCGCACCGGCTGGCGAGAACATTCTGCAATTTGCTATTAAGAATCAACTTAAGCTCATTTATCGCCCGGCAGGACTCCCCGGCTCGGCGCTCGACGCGGCGCAGCACCTGCGCTGGCACGTCAGTGGCAACCACCTGCAGGCGGAGAATGCCTCCCCCTATTATGTGACTATCACCACGCTCACCTGCGCGGGCCAGAACCAGAAAACACCGCTTGAGCACAGCGTGATTGCCCCTCACAGCCGTGAAGAGTACGCCCTGCCCGGCGAGGCCTGCACCCGCCAGGTGAGCTGGCGCATTTTGGATGATTTTGGCGCTGTGCAGACGTTTAGCGCTCCCGTTTCGGCGCACTAAAAGCCTGATGTCGCGATGCGCCACGGCCCGGCTCATACCGTTACCGTCGTCAGCCTCTCCATCCTGCTGGGCGGACAGAGCGCGCCCTTGCACGCCCAGGCGACCTTTAATATGGATCTGCTGGAAAAAAACGACCATTTGCCGGCGGTGGATCTGCAGCGCTTCAATCAGCAAACGAGCCAGCCGCCTGGCGACTATCCGGTCAGCTGGCAGGTCAACGGCGTCACCCTGGATGCCCGTAAGATCATCACGTTTCGCCAGAATGACCGCGGGCAGCTGACGCCCTGCCTTAAGCCGGAAGATCTGCTGCAGGCCGGTGTTAATCCGGCCGTGCTGTCCCAGGCGTCCGGCGCAACCTCCCGCTCATGTCCCGAACTCGCCACGCTGTTGCCGGGCAGTACGGTCAATTTCGATTTTGCCCATCAGCGGCTGGCAATGACCCTTCCCCAGGCGCTGATGACGCGCCAGGCGAGGGATAATGTTCCTTCTGCGCTGTGGGATGAAGGTATCAGCGCCTTTCAGAGCAATTACCGCTATTCAGGCGCCAGCCAGCGTACCCGCGAGGGCAACACTGAGCGCGATAACTATCTGATGTTGAAAAGTGGCGTGAACGCCGGCGCCTGGCGCCTGCGCGCCAGCAACAGCCTGACCGCCAACAGCGACGATAAGCCCCACTGGACCACCAGCGGCGCCTGGCTTGAGCGCGATCTGACGCGCTGGCGGAGTGAACTGACGCTCGGGGATACCTTCACGTCGGGCGATGTGTTCGACGCGGTACAGTTTCAGGGAATTGCCCTCGCCTCCAGTGATGCGATGCTCCCGGACTCGCAGAAAGGTTTTGCCCCGACCATCCGTGGGATAGCCAGAACCAACGCCCAGGTCACGGTTCGGCAAAATGGCTACGTGCTGTATCAAACCTACGTCACCCCTGGCGCGTTCGTGATTGACGATCTTTATCCCACCGCCAGTAGCGGCAATCTTGAGGTTGCCGTCAAAGAGTCGGATGGCGAAATCCGCCGCTTCACCCAGCCGTATGCATCGGTCACCAGCATGCAACGCGAAGGCAGCCTGAAATACAACCTGGTCGCCGGGCGCTATCATAGCGACGATGCCAGCCAGCGGCCGTTGATGATGCAGTTGTCGCTGATGCGCGGGTTCGCCCACAACCTGACACTGTTTGGCGGACTGCAGAGCGCGGCGCAATACCACAACCTCTCGCTCGGCGTGGGACAGGGGCTGGGTGATGCCGGGGCGCTCTCGCTGCAGCTGTTAAACGCCCGCGACCGGCACCAGCAGGATCCGATCGATGGCCGGGCCTGGCAGCTCCAGTACAGCAAAGGTTTTGATCGTCTTGGCACGCAGTTCACCTTCACCGGCTGGCGTTATTCGCATCAGCGCTATGCCACGCTGAGCGAGGCGTATTCCAGCCCGGATCCCGACGCCGACTCGCGGGATAACGACAACAAAAAAACGACCCTGCAAATCACCGCCAGCCAGAGCCTGCCGTACGATATCACCCTCTATCTGAGTCTCGACCAGGACAGCTACTGGTCAGGGGGCGCCACACAGCGTACCGCCAATATGGGGATCAGCAGCCAGGTTCACGGTATCGCGTGGTCGCTCAGCTACAGCGATGCGCACAGTAGCGACGGTGACGAGGAGAATGACGAGCCGCACTCCGATAAAGTGGTGACATTGTCACTTTCAGTAGCGCTGAGCCACCTGCTACCGGGGAGCTATGCCGGCTATACCCTGACCTCCTCCCGCCACAGCGCCGACAGTCAGATGGTCAGTCTCAATGGCACCATGCTGGATAATCACGCGCTCAGCTACGCCGTCAGCCAAACCCTCGATCAGCAAAACGGGCACAGCGGCAGCCTGACGGCCGGCTACAGCAGTGGAAGAGGCGATCTGAATATCGGCTACAGCCGTGACTCGCAGGCCACTCGCCTGAACTACGGCGCCAGCGGGGGTATCCTGATTCACCGCCACGGGGTGGTCTTTACGCCGGAAATGAATGGCGCTGTCGTCCTGATTGACGCCGGTGGCGCAGGCGGTGTGACCCTCGCCAACCAGAGAACCATCGCCACCAATCGCGACGGGTACGCCGTGCTGCCCTTCGCTACCGCCTATCACCGCAACGACGTCGCCCTCGACAGCCACTCGCTACCGGAGAATGTGGATCTGGCTAACAGCACCGTGACGCGGGTGCCCACTAAGGACGCGGTGGTGCTGGCGCGTTTTCACACCCACGTTGGTTATAAGGCGCTGTTTACGCTGCAGTCGCAGGGACAACCGCTGCCCTTTGGCAGCGAAGTGCGCGCCAAAGACACCAGCAGCATCGTTGCCAGCGAGGGTCAGGTGTACCTCGCCGGCCTGGCGCCGAAAGGCACCCTGTATGCACAATGGGGGCCAGGCCCTCAGCAGCACTGTACTGCCCGCTACGATCTCACCCCGACGCTGGCGCAGACACCCCATCCACTCATTTTACAGCAGACGTTAACATGTCCTTTTTAACTCTCCTGCGTCGGGCCACCCTGACGCTGTTACTCGCCCTGTTACCCCCCGCCAGCGGATGGGCCTGTACGCCGGTGTTTGTCCGCGGCCAGGCCACCACCCTTCGGCTGAACGTAGGTCAACTCACCGTGCCGGCTGACGCCAGACCGGGCACCCCGCTGTATCACAAAAGTTTCGCCTGGAATCGCCTTAGCGACGGCGGCGAACAGTGGATCCGCTGTGCGGACGACCCGCGTGGGCTGTCGCCGCTACAGCTGAACAGTTTGCTGTCCGGGGGAGCGACGCGACCGACGGTTTATCAAACCAATCTCGTCGGCATTGGCGTTCGCGTATCGCTGCGCGCTATCGGCGGCTATGGCGGTTTTCCTGACCGGCCGACGCCCTCGCCGTTTAGCCAACGGGTGAACAATCCGGCCATATTGCCTGATGCGGTGTGGAAACTGGGCTATTTCCGCCTGACGATTGAGCTTATTAAAACCGGTCCCGCGGCGACACCGGGCGAGCTTGAGTATCACAGCGAGCACTTTTTAATGGCAGAGCATACCCCGCTGGCCGCGTTAGACTTAAGCGGCAGGGTCAACACCGCGGGATGTTCCGTGAATGACGCCACGCCAGCGCTGATTAAGCTGCCCGCCGCGATGCTTGACCACTTCGGCGGCGTCGGCAAAACCACCGGCGACACGCCTTTCGCGCTGCAACTGGATTGCAACAGCGCTGTGACTATTTCCCTGCGTGTTGACGGCGCGGAGCCCCTCACCGCCCGGGGGCATGGCGTTCTGCGCAATGACGCCACGGACGATCGGGCGCAGGGTATCGGTGTGCAACTGCTTTACCATCGCCAGCCGGTTTCCCTGAATCATGAGATGACGCTGGGCAGCGCGAGTGCGGGCCGGTTTATCCTGCCGCTCACGGCCCGCTACTACCAGACCCGTCCCCGGATCACCGCCGGTCAGGTGTCGGCCGTCGCGACCTATACCTTACATTATGACTAGGCGATGGCGAACCGACGGATGAAGGAATTGCTCTGACCCACGAATCGTAAGAGAATAGCCGCTACACGCGACGATCTGATTACACGGGAGTTCATCATCAGCCATTCTCGTCGATTCCCCTTAGCCAGCAAAGTGGCGCTGGCCGGTGCGGCCGTCATTGCCGTGGGCATGCTGTTCAGCTGCACCAGTAAGGCCCCTAAATCCCTTGTCACGGCACCGAACACTACCGCCGTCAAAGCCAGCCAGACGCACCGGGAGCCGGTACGCGGCGTGTGGCTCACCACCGTGTCGCGCCTTGACTGGCCGCCGGTCGGGTCGATTATCGCCAGCACGCCGGAAAGCCGCATCACGCAGCAGAAGCTGGCGCTGATCGCCAAACTCGATAACCTGCAGCGCCTGGGTATCAACACCGTCTTTTTCCAGGTGAAACCCGACGGCACGGCGCTCTGGCGGTCGGACATTCTGCCGTGGTCCGATATGCTGACCGGCAAAATCGGCGAATACCCCGGCTACGATCCGCTGCAGTTTATGCTGGATGAAGCGCACAAGCGCGGTATGAAGGTTCACGCATGGTTTAACCCCTATCGTGTCTCAGTTAACACCAAACCGTCGACCGTTGCCGAGCTGAATAACACCCTCACGCAGGTGCCGGCCAGCGTGTTCGTCCTGCACCGTAACTGGATCCGCACCGCCAGCGATCGCTTTGTCCTCGACCCGGGCATTCCCGAAGCACGGGACTGGATCACCAGCATCGTCGCTGAAGTGGTGCAGAACTACCCGATTGACGGCGTGCAGTTCGACGACTATTTCTACACCGAAACCGCCTCTTCCCCGCTTAACGACAATGAAACCTTCCGCCGTTACGGACAGGGTTACGCCTCGAAGGGCGACTGGCGCCGGCATAACACCCAGCAGCTCATAGCCCAGGTTTCCACTACTATCAAAAAGCTCAATCCGAACGTCGAGTTTGGCGTGAGCCCGGCCGGGGTGTGGCGCAACCGCTCGCACGATCCGGCGGGGTCCGATACCCGTGGCGCGGCCGCCTATGATGAGTCCTATGCCGATACCCGCAGCTGGGTGCAGCAGGGACTGCTCGACTACATCGCGCCGCAGATCTACTGGCCGTTTGCCCGCGATGCCGCGCGCTATGATGTGCTGGCCAACTGGTGGGCCGAGGTGGTTAAGCCGACGCATACCCGGCTGTATATCGGCGTGGCGCTGTACAAAGTGGGTGAGCCGTCCAAAAATGAGCCTGACTGGACGGTGGATGGCGGCGTGCCGGAGCTGAAAAAGCAGCTCGACCTCAATGAAACTCTGCCGCAGATCCAGGGCACGATCCTGTTCCGCGAAAATAACCTCAATCAGCCGCAAACCCGGCAGGCGGTCAACTATCTGCGCAGCCGCTGGGGGCAACCGCAAAGCTAACCGCCAACCGGTTCTGCTATAGCGCCTGCAGCCCTTGCTGCAGGCGGGCGTGCAGCTTCAGCATATTTTCCGTAATGGCCCGCCAGACGTGGGTGGAAAAGTCCGCCGGCAGCGTCCGGCGAGCGCTTTCGATTGCCTGCGGCACATGCCCGGCAAACTCCTGGAGGATCGCCAGCATCTGCTCCCCAGGAAAGTTCACCGCTTTGGCGGTTGCCAGAAAATGACGCGGATAGATAGCGTTAATCTCTGTTTTCCGCCCTTTTGTGGCATTGAGCCCCATCGACAGCTTCAGGTCGCGCAGATGCAGTCCCGTGCCTCCCAGCACCGGAAACGCCGAAATGATGTCGTAGAACGGCGTTAGACGGTAGCTGCCACCGGGCAGCAAAAAGAGCGAGAAGTTCTTCGCATGCCCGTCCGTTGCCCCAACCAGCCACTGAAAAACCATGAATTTCATAAAGTCTGCGCGATCTTTCAGGGCTTCACTGGAGCCCAGCAGAAAGGCCATGATTGCCGCAATACCCGGCCCGCCGTCAGATTCATATTTCATCGACGACGGGATGCCAAAGGCCTGACACAGATCCTCCTGCGGCAGACGCAGTAGCACCCGTCCCTCCTGCGCCCAGCGCCGGTCAAAGCGGGTCACCGCCAGCGCGCGGATCCGCGGCGTGGTGATAATCTCTGCCTCCGGCACCGCCAGGCCCAGTTCCCTGGCCAGCGCCAGGCACAGAAACTCGTTATCCACGCTTTCACGCAGATCCAGCGTCGCATTAGGCTGCTTTATCTCGCCGATGGGCAGTTTAATGATATGCGTGGTCGGCGTGGTGCCCTGCGGAATACACCAGTGCCCGCCCATCCGCAGCAGCGCCGTTTTCTCCTGGGCGCCGGCCACCGAGATACGGAAATCATCCTGGCCGGTAATCATCCCGAGAGGGATATCCGACTGGTAGGCGGTCAGCAAAGCGGTGAGCTGCGCCTCGTCCAGCGTCTGCCAGCGCAACCCCTCAAGGTGCGCCTCTTCCCCCGGCGGTAGCAGAGTCACCGCCCCTACGCTATCCCGTCCCACTTCGGCCAGCAGATCGAACGGCTGCTTCGAGCGCGCCTGATAGCGCCTGACGATCCGATCGCGGACCTGCGGGCTGTCGGGCAGCAGATTATCAAAATAGTGATACACCGCGTCGGCGGTGATATTGCCATACTGCAGCGGCAGCGAGAGGGAGAGCGGTCTGGCGCGCGGGCTGCGCAGCCACTCTTCGTCATAGCGAAAACTGTGCGCCCCGTTAGCCTGGCGGGTTAAGGTGCCCACGCGCACATTGTTCATCCAGGTGGTAAGCGTCGCCATTACCAGTCAAGGTCCGTGTTGTTATCGGGAGCCGGCGCCGTCTCTGTGGCTTTGGCGTTCAGCGTCATCACCACCCCTAGCGACTGGAGGATCTTAAACAGCGTGGTTAAGGTGGTTTTGTCGGGGTGATTTTCAAAATTGGACAGTGTCGCCTGCTTAATACCGATCCGCCTGGCCAGCGCATCCTGGGTCCAGTGGTTCTGCTGGCGCAGCAGCTTCAGATAATTGGCCAGCTGCACGGGACTGTATATCTGCGGGGAATTCATCGCCTTGTTCCTCACCATCATTTATCCCCCTATCGGGATAAACTTGGTTTTATACCCTGCAGGGGATAATGTCAAGATTATCCCCTGCAGGGGATAGGTGGGTGATTATCCTTGAGTGGGGATAAAACAGGAAGGATGGTGGCCGGAGACACCTTTACATGCCCGGTGGCGGCTGCGCCTTACCGGGCCTACGAGCTGTCTCTCCCTGCTCCGTTACGATCCAGGTCGGACAAGCGCAGCGCCGCCCGGCAACGGGCAGCCGGGCTTAGCTGCCGCGATAGGTCGACCACCCGCCCGGGGCGATGAGAAATGGCAGATGGAAATGGTCATCTGCCGCCTCGCCGATAACAAAATCAATCTGCGCCCGGGTAAAGACGCTCTCCCGCCCGGCGCGGGCAAACCACGCCCCGGTTTCCGCCGTTAAGCAATAGCTCCCCGCCGGCAGCGGTGCGGCGCTAAAGGTGGCGATACGCCCCTGGGCGTTGGTCACCAGGGTCACCAGCGTCTCGCCCTCCCGACTCAGGCTGACCGTCACGCCTTCCGCCGGCCTGCCGGTGGAAATATCCAGAATATGGGTGCTCAGGGTACTCATTCGCCAATCACTCCTTCCAGTCTTAACATCGTAATCTCTCGCAGCTGGGCAAGCGCCTCGGCCACTTCTTCGTCGGCGGTATGCTGCAGTCGGCGCGTCAGCGCCTGTAAAATCGCTTCGCCGCTGCGCCCTTTGGCGCGGATTAAAAACACCCGGCCAAAACGGGCCTCGTAGCGGGCATTGCCCTCCTGCAGGGCCTGCGCGAGCCGCTCATTCTCGCTGTCCACCGCCGACTGCTCCTGGCGCGACAGCGCCGCGTGCGCCTGGCCGCCGGTCGGCTTTTCACCGATCCGCGGATGGGCGCTGAGCGCCGCGTTCAGCTCGTCCTCTCCCCAGTAATCCATCGCCTCACGGGCGGTCTGCAGTAACGCATGACGGCTGGCAAAAGGTCGCAAGTTCACCAGCGTCTCGCCCCAGGCCGGGATCGCCACGCAGGGGGCCAGCAGCCCCACTGCCTCATCTTTACTCAGGCCGTTAAACTGACTCAGCGCGATCATCCTGACTCCTTATCGTTTTCGTCGCCGCCTGCTCCTGCGGCAGAATAAGGTTCAGCGCTATCGCTACCAGCCCACCGCTGGTGGCCGCCGAACCGAACAGATCGCCGACCATCGGCGGAAAATGGCTGAGAAACGCCGGCACTGACTCCACGCCAAGGCCAGCACCAAACGCCAGCCCCACAATCAGCACATCGCGACGGCTCAGCGGGGTCTGGGTAATAATCCGGATCCCGGCCGCCACTACACAGCCAAACATCACCATCGTGGCGCCCCCCAGCACCGGCGCCGGGATCTGCCGCAGCAGTTCGCCCACCGGGGGAAACAGTCCAAGCAGGATCAGAATCACGCCAATGTAGCGTCCGACATAGCGGCTGGCCACCCCGGTCATCTGGATCACGCCGTTGTTCTGCGCGAAGGTGGTGTTCGGAAAAGCACAGAGCATGGCGGCCACCATACAGCTGACACCGTCCGCCAGGATACCGCCCTTCAGCCGGTTACGAAAAGCGTGATCATCAATAGACTGTTGCGAAATCAGCGAGTTGGCCGTCAGATCGCCCACCGCCTCCAGAATACAAACCAGCGACACCAGGGCGACCGGCAGAAATATCGCGCTGTTAAACTGAAAGCCGAACGGAAACAGCGTCGGCAGGCGAAACAGAGTGTCGCCCAGGCTGTGAAGATGGAACTGACCGCTCAGCCCTGCCGCGACGCAGCCCACGGCAATGCCCACCACCACCGAGGAGAGACGCAGCCAGCGGTTTTTGGCGCAGCTCAGCAGGACGATAACCCCGAGGGTGCCCGCCCCGAGCGCGATGTTGCTCATGCTGGCGAAATCCTCGGCCTTTTCCCCACCGCACCAGTTGATGACGCTGACTTTGATCAGACTGATGCCGATCAGCGCAATCACGCTGCCGGTGATAATGGGGGTAAAGATTTTTTTCAGCGGCTCAATAAAACGGCTGACAATCACCGGCACCAGAGCGGCGACAAAGTTAACGCCAAACAGCATCGCCATCATATCCTGCGGCCCGCCGCCCTGCGCTTTTACCCACATCCCTCCGGCCACCGTCACGCCGAGGAAGGCGAAGCTGGTGCCCTGCATGCAGATCATCCCGGCGCCAACGCCCCATACCCGATTGGACTGCAGAAAGGTGCCAATGCCCGAGGCCAGCAGCGACATACTGATGAGATACGGCAGCCAGTCGCCAAGCCCGAGGGTAGCGCCGATAATCAGCGGCGGCGTGATGATCCCCACCAGGCCCGCCAGCACATGCTGGAGAGCGCTGAAAAAGGCCGGAAGCGGTGGGATCCGCTGTTCAAGGCCGTAAAGCAAGCCACTGTGATGTTCGTCAGACATGGTGTAATCCCATAGCAAAGAGAAGTGCATGGGCTAGTGCACAAAGCAGGCCAGAGACGACAAAAGCGACCAGAAAATTTCATTAATGCTGCAAAATCATTAGCTTACATTACTCTGTTAACGTATACCCCCGCACCGCTGAAAATCAGCACGCTGAAACGATAGATTCCTGATGCAATATTAAGAAACTTTTGATTCATAAAAAGGCAACCAATACGTCACATTGCACCAATGCGGTGCGCCGTGAGCTATCGCTGTGCTTTGAGCAGGCGGTTTTCCTCCCTCCGGCGAACTGGTACGTAAATTGCTGGAGTCAGTCACGACATCTGGATAAGGAGAATAAAATGAAAGCAATCGTGATTGGCGCCGGCATCGGCGGCTTAAGTGCGGCAGTGGCGCTCAAACAGTCGGGAATCGACTGCGACGTCTATGAAGCGGTGAAAGAGATCAAACCGGTCGGCGCGGCGATTTCCGTGTGGCCCAACGGCGTGAAGTGCATGGCCCACCTCGGCATGGGTGACATCATGGAGACTTTCGGCGGGCCGCTGCGCCGGATGGCGTATCGTGATTTCCGCAGCGGCGAGAACATGACCCAGTTCAGTCTCGCCCCGCTGATCGAACGCACCGGCAGCCGCCCCTGCCCGGTCTCCCGGGCAGAGCTGCAGCGGGAAATGCTGGATTTCTGGGGACGGGAAAGCGTGCAGTTCGGCAAACGCGTCACCCGCTGTGAGGAAGATGCCGACGGCGTGACGGTGTGGTTTACCGATGGCAGCAGCGCCAGCGGCGATCTGCTGATTGCCGCCGACGGCAGCCATTCCGCACTGCGTCCGTGGGTGCTGGGCTTTACCCCGCAGCGCCGCTACGCCGGCTACGTCAACTGGAACGGTCTGGTGGAAATAGATGAAGCGCTGGCGCCCGGCGACCAGTGGACCACCTTTGTCGGCGAAGGCAAGCGCGTCTCGCTGATGCCGGTCTCCGCCGGCCGGTTCTATTTTTTCTTTGATGTGCCGCTGCCGGCGGGTCTGGCGGAGGATCGCGACACTCTGCGCGCCGACCTCAGCCGCTATTTTGCCGGCTGGGCGCCGCCGGTGCAGCAGCTTATCGCCACCCTCGACCCGCAGACCACCAACCGTATTGAAATCCATGATATCGAGCCGTTCAGCCGCCTGGTGCGCGGCCGCGTCGCGCTGCTCGGCGACGCCGGACACAGCACCACCCCGGATATTGGCCAGGGAGGCTGCGCGGCGATGGAAGATGCGGTGGTGCTGGGCGCCGTTTTCCGCCAGACCCACGATATTGCGGCCGCGCTGCGCGAGTACGAGGCCCAGCGCTGCGACCGGGTTCGTGACCTGGTGCTGAAGGCGCGCAAGCGCTGCGATATTACCCACGGGAAGGATATGCAGCTCACCGAAGCCTGGTACCAGGAGCTGCGCGAGGAGACCGGGGAGCGCATTATCAACGGCATGTGCGACACCATCCTCAGCGGGCCGCTGGGCTGACCGTCGCCATGGATTCAATCACCGCACTCAGCGTCTGAATGGCCATTTGCGCGGGCCGCGAAAGCTGACGCGAGGGCGCGGTACACAGCGCCAGGGTCAGCGGTCGCAGCAGCGTACTGCGCAGCGGGATAAAGGCCAGCTGTCCGCGCTGGACTTCGTCCAGCACGTCGAGCAGGCTGAGGAGCGTCACGCCGCTGCCGCGCAGCACCAGCGACTTGATGAGCCGGATATCATTGCAGCTGATGGTATTCTCCGGCGCAAAGTCATGGTGGCGATAGAGGAGCGCCACCCGCTCATGGACGATCAGCGGCGCGCCGGGCACGATATGCCGCTCCAGGCTGAGCTCGCCCAATGACAGCGCTTTCGCCCCCGCCAGGGGGTGGTCCGGGCGCATCACAATCCCCACCTCCAGTTCGGCAAAGGCCAGCACGCTGAGTCCGGCCTGCCCCTGCGGATCGAGGATCAGGCCGACGTCCAGGTCCGCCTGACGCACTTTCTGGCTGACGGTGTGGCTGTCCGCCACCTGCAGATCCAGCTCCAGCCACGGCCAGCTGGCGATGATCTCCGCCAGCGCGGCGGCGAAGCCCCCTTCCGCCAGCGCCTGCACCATCCCAACGCTGACGCTCCCGCGCTTCATCCCCTGCAGCTCATCAAATTTCTGTCGGGTCTGGCGAAATTCCTTCTGCCAGCGCAGCAGATTGTCATACAGCAGTTCACCGGCGGTGGTCATCCGCAGTCCCTCCGGCAGGCGCTCGAACAGCGGGGTGCCGAAGGCCTCCTCGGCCTGCAGGATCTGGCGGTTAATTGCCGAGGCGGAGATATGCAGCTGCTCGGCGGCCCGGCGCAAGCTGCCGCAGCGGGCCACGGCGATAAAATAGTGGGCGAAACGGGAAAAAGGACTCATGGCACCCCTGTACTCTTTTTTGCAACAGCAGAGTGAATTAATGGTGATGGATGTGAACACCCTAATATGACAACAATAATCTCACAACAATAAAACAATCACCGATGTGAGCAGGAAGAGAAATCATGAAGACAATCACCCCCACGCCCCCCGCCCATTGCACCTTTGATCCAGAGGACTGGCTGCGGCTGGCCCGCTGCTGGCACCCGGTGGCCCGCGCCTGCGATATTACCGGCGCCCCGGTGAAAGCCACCCTGCTGGACGAACAGCTGGTTATCTACCGTATTAAAGGCCAGGTGGTGGTCGCCCGCGACGTCTGCCCGCACCGCGGGGTGCCGCTGACCCTGGGGTTTCATGAAGAGGAAGGCATCGTCTGCCCCTATCATGGCCTGCGCTTTGGTGAGGATGGCCGCTGCAACCGTATCCCCTCCAGCCCGGGGCAACCCATTCCGGCCAAACTGCATCTCACCAGCTTCGCCGTGGAGGAGCGCTACGGGCTGATCTGGACCTGCCTGGCCTGCGATCCGGACAATCCGCCGCCGTTACCGACCATGCCGCACTGGGACGACGCGGGATTTCAGCAAATCAACTGCCCGGCCTTCGAGGTGAAGGGGTTTGCCGGCCGCCAGGTCGAAGGCTTTCTCGATGTCGCCCACTTCGCGTGGATCCACACCGACACCTTCGCCGATCCGGACAACCAGCAGGTGCCGGACTACACCCCGCAGGAGACGCCGTTCGGCTTTGTTGCCGACTACTGGAGCTCGGTGGGCAATTACCCGGCCAGCTCCGATTTCCGCGCGCCGGAAGGATTCCAGTGGCTGCGTCACTTTGAAATGCATCTGCCGTTCACCGCTACGCTGACCATCCATTTTCCCGCCGACGCCAGGCTGGTGATCATGAACGCCGCCTCGCCGGTGTCGTCACGGGTGACGCGGATGTTTGCCCCTATTGCCCGCAATTTCGACCTGCACGTGCCGGTGGAAGACGTACATGCGTTCAACCTGCGAGTGTTCGAAGAGGACCGCCTGATGGTAGAAACCCAGCGTCCGGAGCGGCTGCCGCTGGATCTGACCCTTGAGGCGCATATTCCGGCAGACCGTAGCTCCATCGCCTACCGGCGCGGGCTGAAGAAGATGGGTTTTGGCGATTTCTTTCTGGTATGAGTGGAGGTCATATGCGCGACATATTCCCCGTGGTGGTCGATGGCCTGTGGCGTCAGGGCGCGAAAAATCTGGCCGTTCGTCTGGTGAGCGCCGAGGGGCAACCGCTGCCGGCGTGGACACCCGGCGCCCATATCGATCTCCATCTTCCCTGCGGGCTGATCCGCCAGTACTCCCTGACCGGCAGCCCGGCCGAACGGGATCACTATCTGCTCTGCATCGCCCGCGAGGCGCAGTCCCGCGGTGGCTCAGGCTATGTCCACGACACCCTGCGCCCGGGACAACCGCTGATGATCTCTGCCCCGCGCAACCACTTTCCGCTGCACGAGGGCGGCCATGTGGTGCTTCTCGCCGCCGGGATCGGCATTACGCCGCTGCTGGCGATGGCCCACGCCCGGGCGGCGTCCGGCGCCAGCTTTACGCTGCACTATTACGTTAGCCGTGCGCAGGAGGCCGCCTTCGCCACCGAGATCGCCCGCCAGCTAACCGGTGGAATCTGCCAGATCCACTGCTCAGACGAGGGGCAGAGTCCGCGCCAGCGGCTGGCGCAGGATCTGGGGGCTCCGGACGCCGATACCCGGGTCTACTTCTGCGGTCCGCCCGGATTTATGGCCCGGGTTCGCGATACCGCGCGAGCGGCCGGATGGGAGGAGGCGCAATTGCACAGCGAAGCGTTCCATCCGCCCGCCCCGACGGCAGCGTCAGCGGCGGACGGAACCTTCACCATCACCCTCGCCTCCACCGGGGAACGCTGGCCGGTCCCGGGGAACAAAACCATCGCCCAGGTGCTACAGGAGCATGGCGTCGCGGTGCCGCTCTCTTGCGAGATGGGGATCTGCGGCGCCTGCCTGACGCCGGTGCGGGAGGGAACCGTCGACCACCGGGATACCGTGCAGTCGGAGGCGGAAAAACAGGCCGCAGAGCAGCATATTGCGCTGTGCTGCTCCCGCAGCCTGTCGGCCAATTTAGTTATCGATCTCGCGGGATAAGCGGCCCGTCTCCGGCCGGTCAGCGCTGGCAACCGGTTTCACCCGCACGGCGGCGAAGACAATCACCATCGCGCTCAACAGCAGCAGACCGCTGCCGGTGAAGACGCCGCTGGCGCCGTGCAAATCAAACACCGCCCCGCCGCCGGCGGCCCCGGCGCTGATGGCCAGCTGAATAGAGGCGACCAGCAGACCGCCCGCGCTTTCTGCTTCATCCGGCACGGTGGTGGCAAGCCAGGTGGACCAGGCCACCGGCACCAGACCGAAGGCAAATCCCCACAGGGCGACCAGCAGCCCGTCCAGCACGGTCAAATGGCCAAACGTCACCATCAGCAGCGCCAGAACGCTCATCATCAACGGCACCAGCGCCAGGGTCAGGCGCAGGCTACGGCTCAGCAGATAGCTCGCCACCGAGGTGCCGATAAAGTTAGCGATACCGAAGCCGAGCAATATCAGCGAGACCCCTTCGACACTGGCCTGCGCCACGGTCTCAAGGAACGGCCGCAGGTAGGTAAAGAAGGCGAAATGGCCGCTAAAAATCAGGATTGTCGCCAGCATGCCGCCCAACATACCGGGACGGCGCAGCACCCTGAACAGCGTGGAGAAGGTCCCGACGCTCTCCGGACGCATGGAGGGCAGCACCCACAGTTGCCAGAGCAGCGCCAGCAGGCTGGGTATCGCACAGAGAATAAATACGTTGCGCCAGCCGATCAGCTCGCCAAGATAGCTGCCGAGCGGCGCGGCTACCACCGTAGCGACAGACACCGCGGAAAAGATGATCGCCAGCGCCTTCGGCACATGGGCCGCCGGCACCAGACGCATCGCCGTGGCAGTGGACATCGCCCAGAAGCCGCCGATGGCGACCCCCAGCAGCAGACGGCCCAGCAGGAGAAACGCCAGCGAATCGGCAAAAGCGACCATCAGGCTGGAGGCTATCTGCAGCACGGAAAAGAACATCAGCACCCAGCGGCGATCGATATTGCGGGTGGCGGTGGCGATCAGCAGGCCGGTGACTAACGCCACCAGCGCCGTCGCGGTGACCGCCTGTCCGGCCATCCCTTCACTGACCCCGAGGCTGCTGGCCATCGGCGTTAACAGGCTGGCGGGCAGAAACTCGGCCACGATCAGGCCGAACACCCCGAGGGCCAGGGCATAGACGGCGCGCCAGGCAGGTTTGGCGGGTGACAGGCTCGCGTCAGCAGCTATGCAGGAACTCATATACATCTCTCCAGTTTTATTAACATCCTGGTCATCTTAGGGACTTACCTTTGGACGATATATGATGCATACTCTTCAGTTATTGATTATTCGTCCGGAATTACCATGAGCCAGCCTGGCATCGACCTGACCAGCGAACTGTTGCGCGGGATGCGCCTCTCCGGCGTTAACTACCGGCGCATCGAAACCGCACGCCCGTTCGGCGTCGGCTTTAGCGCCGTGGCGGGTAAAGCCCAGTTCCATTTCATCAGCCGCGGGCCGGTGCTGCTGCGCATGGCCAGCGGAGAACAGTTCACCCTCGAGAGCGGCGATGCACTGTTTATTCCCAACGGCGACGGGCACGCCCTGCTTTCTGATCCGCAGGCCACGGTGGTCAATGTGGCCCAGCTGCCCAGCGAAACGGTGTGCAGCACGGTAAGCTGTATCAACGCCGGCGGCCGCCCGGACTGCCCGGAGCGCGCCGTCATTTTCAGCGGTTGTATGGATTTTGAGCTCGGCGGCATGCAGCCGCTGGTGAAGGCCATGCCCGAGGTGATGCGGGTCAGCAGCCTGCTAAACACCTGGCCGGAGATCCAGCCGCTGTTGGTAGCGATGGAGCGGGAATCCCTCACCCGCCAGGTAGGCTATGCCGGGATCCTCGCCCGGCTGGCGGACGTGGTGGCCGCGCTGATTGTCCGTGGCTGGGTAGAGTGCGGATGTGGCAACGCCACCGGTTGGGTACAGGTCCTGCGCGATCCCCGGCTGGCAAAAGCGATCTATGCCATGCATCAGCGGCCGGGGGTCAACTGGAAAGTGGAAGATCTGGCGCGGGAGGCGGGGCTTTCACGCTCGCTGTTCGCGGAGCGTTTTCTCGCCGCGACAGACACCACCCCCGCCCGCTATCTGACCGAGCTGCGTATGCGGCTGGCGGTGCAGTACATCACCCACGAAGGCCAGTCGCTGGAAACGGTCGCCTTCAGCCTCGGGTATCAATCGCTGGCGGCCTTCAGCCGGGCCTTCAAACGCATCACCGGCCAGCCGCCGGGGGCCCTGCGCGCCACAGCACGCTAGATTCAGCTTTTATGTAAAGCGATACACGCCGTTGCCGACGCGAAAGCGCTGCCCCTTAAGCGCCGGGTTGGCGACGCGAAACACCAGTTCGGTCAGCTGGTTAGCGGGTCCTTCGCGGAAAGTAAACCACTGGCCGCCCACGTCCAGTCCCTGCTCCCCCTGTGGCGGGAAGCCCAGCAGCGCCTGCCAGCGATCGCGTACCGCCTGCGGATTGACCACCTCGAACACCGCCTGCTCAAGCGCAATGTCGCCCAGCGGGTGCGGCACGTCCAGTTCCTGAGCGCGCAGCCGCGCCAGCCGGGTGGTATCGTCTTCTCCCCACTGCAGCACAAATGGATAGACCAGCCCGTCAGTGTCGCCATCGATGGTGAAGATCCGCCAGCGGATGATATTGCCCTGCGGATCGTTGCGCTGACCATCGACAATCGGTGATACCGCCAACCCCTTGCGACGCAACTGGTCATGAGTGGCCTCGATGTCGTCGCTGCGCAGCGCCACCCGAAACAGCGCTTCGTTCTCCGGCAGCAACCGCTCGGCATCCCGCGAAAGCAGGAACCTGTCCGTCGCGGCGCGCAGTTCGTCCGGGTCGGAAATGGCGAGGAATTCGATATAGGTCAGGCCAAAATAGCTCAGCGCATTGCGGGTTCCCCACCCCGGGTGTCGCCCTCCGGCCACCGCCCGCAGCTGCTGGTCGGCAAAGGTCTGAATGGCCGCTTCCGGCTGATTCACAAACTGTACTGCGTGGTCCCACTGCAAGGTTGCCATGATCTCTCCCGCGATTGTGCCTGTTCAGGCGCCTGCGGCAAAAGATAGTGCTGGGGTGAAGGGAATGGCAAACAAGAATTAAATATATCGAAAGCTGGATAAGTGATTTATATCAACGCGGTATGTTGAGTCTAACCGGTGATGAAACGGCGGGCTAAGAACCGCCCGCCGGAGGGATCAGACCGACCCTTCTTTCTCGATCACCAGAATACGCGCCGCCCCCTGCGGATGGGCGACATGCTCGCATCCCACTTCGGCGTAGAAGATATCGCCGGCGTTCAGCATGATGACCTGCTCCTCGCCGTCGACTTTCACATGCATCGCCACCTGACCATCCATCACGGCAAACACCTCCTGACCATCGTTGATGTGCCAGATATAGGGTTGGTCGGTCCAGTGCAGACGCACGGTGGTCCCGGAAAAATTGGCGATATCCAGCGCGCCCCACGCGCGGTCGGCGGTGAAATCTTTACTGCTCCAGCTCTGCATGATGGTGTCCTGTGGTAAGGGTTATTTTTTCTGCCAGTTTGCCCAGGGATCCGCTTTCTCCACCGGCGCGTCATCATCAAGGGAGGCGAGATACATGGCCTCCACCTCTTTGCGCGCCCACGGCGTCCGGCGGAGAAATTTGAGGCTGGACTTAATGCTGGGATCGCTTTTAAAGCAGTTAATGTTGACCTGGCGGGCCATTTCCGCCCAGCCATAGCGCGCCACCAGGGCATTGAGCAGCGCTTCCAGCGTCACGCCGTGCAGGGGATCTTTCGAGCTGTGCATTACGATACGTCCGTTCCGCATTAAAAAAGTGCGCCTACCTTACTGGCTCTGACCGACGGGCGCAACCGGCTTCATTACGCGCTTTGCGCCTATATCTATTTAACGCAAAAGCACTGAACCCCGCGCGGTCATAAATTAGAAAATAACGTTATTGGTTGCTTATTTGGCCTTGAGGCAAGCTGTGTTCAGCCCCGGACAGAGGAAATCACCATGCGCTGCTGTTGTGCCCGAACCCTGAACCTGAATCAACCCATAACTTATTACCCCGTTTTCGGAGAACACAATGAACGCGACCACCCTGCCGATTCTCGACCTGGCCCGCTACGCGGACCCCGCGAATAAAGCGGCCTTCCTGGCCGACCTGCGTCACGCCGCCCGCGACATCGGCTTCTTCTATTTGATCAACCACGGTGTGGACGACGCGCTTCAGTATGAAGTTCAGCGCCAGTCTCAACGCTTTTTTGCTCTCGATGAGGCGCAGAAACAGCAGGTGGCAATGATCCACTCCCCCCATTTTCGCGGCTATAACCGCGCGGCCTCAGAGCTGACGCGCGGCCAGCCTGACTGGCGAGAGCAGTTTGATATCGGCGCCGAACGTCCGGCGCTGACCCTCAGCGACGACGCCCCGCGCTGGCAGCGCCTGCAGGGTCCGAATCTGTGGCCTGCCGCCCTGCCGTCGCTTAAACCAGCATTACTTCACTGGCAACAGCAGATGACCCAGGTGGGCATCCGCCTGCTGCGCGCTTTTGCCGAAGCCCTGCAGCTCCCGGAAAATGCCTTTGACCGGCTCTACGGCGAGAAACCCAACGAGCATATCAAACTGATCCGCTATCCCGGCCAGCAGGAGACCCAAAGCAGCCAGGGCGTCGGCGCCCATAAAGATTCCGGTTTCCTCAGCTTCCTGCTGCAGGACGAACAGAAAGGACTGCAGGTAGAGGTCGCGCCTGGACAATGGATCGACGCCGTGCCGCTGGCCGGCAGCTTTGTGGTCAATATTGGCGAACTGCTGGAGCTGGCGACCAACGGGTATTTGCGCGCCACCGTCCATCGCGTGGTGTCGCCGCCGGCGCAGCAGCAGCGCCTCTCCATCGCTTTCTTCCTCGGCGCCCAGCTTGACGCGGTGGTGCCGGTTTACACCCTGCCGCCCGAGCTGGCGCGTGAAGCGCGAGGTCCGGACAGCGACCCGCACAATCCGCTGCTACGCGATGTCGGCTGGAATTATCTCAAGGGCCGTCTGCGTTCCCATCCGGACGTGGCGGAACGCTACTATCAGGACGTGTTTCGCGAACGCGCCGAGCAATTGATCGTTTAACCATAACTAAAAAGGAACACACCATGAAATATGCCGCTTTTAAACTGGCAGGGGTCGCACTGTCTCTTTCTCTGGCATGGACGTCTGCCCAGGCTGCCGCGCTGCGCGTCGCCGCGGACCCGGTTCCCCACGCGGAGATCCTCAACTACATCAAAAAAATCGATCCCAGCCTCGATCTGAAGGTGGTGGAGCTTACCAGCGGGGTCAACGCCAATGAACTGCTGGCCAGTGGCGATGTGGATGCCAACTACTTCCAGCATGTTCCCTATCTGAAGGATCAGGAAAAAGCGCTGGGTAAAACCTTTGCCGTCGCGGCCACCGTGCATATTGAGCCGCTGGGAATTTACTCGCATAAGCATAAAGATTTCTCATCACTGCCGGAAAACGCCACCGTGGCGGTGCCGAATAACACCACTAACCTGAGCCGGGCGCTGTTCCTGCTGCAGGCGCAGAAGCTTATTAAGCTGGATCCCAAATTTACCGACCCGGCCACCACCCTGGCGACGCCGAAGGATATTGTCGAGAACCCGAAACACCTGAAGATTCTGGAGATTGAATCACCGCAGATCCCGCGTTCCCTCGACGATGTCGACCTGGCGGTGATTAACGGTAACTACGCGCTGGAAGCCGGCCTGGTGCCAGCGAAAGATGCCCTGGGGCTGGAAAGCGCCGAGCATAATCCGTACGCCAATATTCTGGTGACCACCCCAGCCCTGGCGAATGACCCGCGCATTAAGGCGCTGGCGAAAGATCTGACGTCACCGCAGGTGGCGGAGTTTATCCGTAAAACCTACAACGGCTCGGTGATCCCGGTGGCCCCTCAGTCATGATAACCATCGAAGGGCTGAGCAAAACCTACGCCGGAACCGGCCGACCGGCGCTGAACGATATCGCGTTGCAGATACCGAAAGGGGCAATATACGGCATTCTCGGGCGCAGTGGCGCCGGCAAAAGTACGCTCATCCGCTGTCTCAATTTACTGGAGCGGCCCACCTCGGGCCGCATTCTGGTGAACGGACAGGATATTACCCAGTTGAACAAGGCGGCGCTGCGGGATTATCGCCTGCGCACCGGGATGATTTTCCAGCACTTCAATCTGCTGCATGCCCGCACCGTCGCTGACAACATCGCGGTGCCGCTGGAGATTGCCGGAGTGCCGAGGGCCGCTCGCGAGGCCAGGGTGCGCGAACTGCTGGAGCTGGTGGATCTCAGCGAAAAGGCCGCCGCCTTCCCGTCGCAGCTTTCCGGTGGGCAAAAACAGCGCGTCGGCATCGCCCGGGCGCTGGCCGCCCGGCCGGAAGTGTTGCTGTGCGATGAGGCGACCAGTGCGCTGGATCCCGAGACCACCGCCTCGGTGCTGGCCCTGCTGGCGGATATTAACCAGCGCCTCAATCTGACCATCGTGTTGATTACGCACCAGCTGGAGGTGGTGAAAACCATTTGTGACCACGCGGCGCTGCTGGAACAGGGCGAGATTGTCGAGAGCGGTAAACTCGCCGACCTGCTGGTGACCCCATGGTCGCGGCTGCGCCAGTCGTTGCTGCACGACCCGCAGGCTGAACAAGATTTTCTTACCCGTCACGGCGTTCAGGGGAGGCCATTATGCGGAGTAGCATGAGCTGGGAAGATTTGTGGCCGTTATTACTCGACGGCACGCTGGATACGCTTTATATGGTGGGCCTGGCGGCCCTGTTTACCGTGCTGATCGGGCTGCCCACCGGCGTGCTGTTATTTATTTCCCGCGCCAACGGGCTGGCGCCGATGCCGAAACTGAACGCGCTGTTAGGCGCGGTGATCAACATCGGCAGGTCGCTGCCGTTTATCGTGCTGCTGATCGCCCTGATCCCCTTTACCCGCCTGATCGTCGGCACCACGCTGGGCAGCACCGCCGCCATCGTGCCGGTGACCATCGGCGCCTTTCCGTTCTTTGCCCGTCTGACGGAAAACGCGCTCGACGAGGTGGACTACGGGAGAATCGAAGCCATTCTGTCGATGGGCGGTAACGTCTGGCACGTGATTTTTAAATCCCTGCTGCCGGAAGCCCTGCCAACGCTGCTGGCCGGGATCACGCTGACCATCGTGATGCTGATTGGTTTCTCCTCCATGGCCGGTGTGATCGGCGGCGGTGGACTCGGCGACCTCGCCATCCGCTACGGCTATCAGCGGTTTAATAATCAAGTCATGTTTGGCACGGTGCTGATCCTGGTGGCGATGGTCCAGGGCGTGCAAATGGCCGGCGATCGGCTGGTGCGCAGCCTGGCCCACCGTCGCTAACCGTCAGACACTAGTTCCAGCCGCACTCTGCCGCCAGCTGACGAACCAGACTGGCGGCGTCACACTCGCGGATCAACCCCACACCCTGCCCGGCCCAGTGGGCGCCATACTCATGAACGCCCTGGGCTTTCGCGGCGGCGGCCAGCGCTTTGCCGATATCATACGCCAGCGGATAATCCGGCACGGCGCTCGCCGGACAGGCTTCCCCCAGCGCACAGAAGGCATTCGCCAGACAGCGTGCCGGACGCCCGGATATCGCGGAGGTCAGCACCGTACGTCCGTCAATGCTGTTGTTGATCGCCGCGCGATAACCGGCGTCGGCGGCCGATTCCGGACACAGTAAAAACGCCGTACCGAGCTGAACGCCCTGCGCCCCCAACTGCATTACGCTGGTGATCCCCGCCCCGTCCATGATGCCCCCGGCGGCTACCACCGGGATGGTTAGCCGACGCCGCAGAAGTTGCACCAGGGTGAAGGTGCTCAGTTGGGCATCAGGCTCCTGCGGAGCAAAGATCCCCCGGTGCCCGCCCGCCTCATAGCCCTGAGCGACCACTACGTCGATCCCCTGCTGTTCAATCAGCAGCGCCTCCTGGAGCGAGGTTGCCGTCGCCAGGGTGACAATCCGCTGCTGTCGCAGACGCTGGATCGTCTCACGTTCAGGAAGACCAAAATGAAAACTCACCACCGCCGGCGACAGGTCGAGAAGCAGCTCCAGCATCGGCGCATGACCGATAAATGTCTGGTAGATCTCGCTTAACGAATCCGGTGGCGTACTGCCATAGCGGGCAAAATGGGGTCGTAAAGTTGTTGCCCAGTCGGCTTCCCGCCGGGCGTCGCGCCGGGGCGGCGCATGGCAGAACAGATTGACATTGAACGGACGGTCCGTCAGCTGGCGGGTGGCGACTATCATCGCTTCCGCCTGGGCAACGGTTGAAGCACCCAGCCCCAGCGAGCCCAGCGCGCCGGCATGACTTACCGCGGCAGCCAGCGCGGGGGTGGAGACGCCCGCCATCGGGGCCTGAATCAGGGGATAATCAATATCAATAAGCGAAAGCAGCGGGTTGCTCATGGTTTCCTCATGCATTAGCGGTGCCGGAGGCTTACCATCTCCTTTAAAGATGGTAAGATCAACATCATTATCGTATTGAGAAGAAAAATATGAACCACAGCACACTAGAGATCTTCATTCAGGTGGCAGAAACGCAGAGCGTCACCCAGGCAGCAAAACGGCTGGGCCGCGCACAGTCCAATATCACGACCCGCATTCAGCAGCTGGAAGAGGAGCTTGCCGTTGAGCTCTTCGTTCGCGGCAACAAAAAAATGGTGTTGTCCCCGGCAGGCGTACAGTTTCTCAGCTATGCCCGGCGGATCCTGAGCCTGGCGGAAGAGGCAAAGCAGGCTCTGCATCCGACAACCCCAGGCGGCAGTCTGCGTCTGGGCGCGATGGAGGCGACCGCCGCCAGCCGGCTGCCGCCGCTGCTAACCCGCTTTCAACAACGGTGCCCGCAGGTGGATATCACCCTCATCACCCAACCGACCCGCCAGTTAACCGAGGGAGTGTTAACCGCCGCCCTCGATGCCGCGCTGGTCTGCCTGCCGCCTGGGGCCGATGGTCAACCGGCCTGTCCCGCCGAGCTGGCATGCACCCCGGTGTTTTATGAAACGCTGATGCTGGTCCGTCCGCAGACCCCGGGCGCGCTGCGGTTCGCGGCATTCGCCAGCGGCTGCAGCTACCGCGCGCTGGGCGAACGCTGGCTGGCGGAGCAGCAGGCGGCCGTCGAGGTGCATGAGGTCAACTCCTATCACAGCATGCTCGCCTGCGTGGCTTCCGGACGCTACGCCTGCCTGCTGCCGCAGAGCGTGCTGTCGCAGATGACGCTTCCCGAAAACTGCCTTAGCGAACCGCTGTGCGAGGCGACCACCCAGCTTATCTGGCGCAGCGGCTTGAACGCCCCCGCTCTGAGCGAGTGGCGCAAGCTGCTGCAAAGCGTGGCGATTGGCTAAGCCCGGCGTTCGGTAAAGACCAGCCCTGCGGCAATCAGCAGCGCCAGCGCCGCAGCATAGAGCGCCGGGTTAAATGAAGCCGCGATCTGATACAGCGCGCCGGCGATAAGCGGCCCGGCAATCTGTCCCACGCCGTACAGTGCAGTCATCGCGGCAATCATATTGAAGCTCACCTGATGGCTGAGACTTTTCGCCTTCGGTAGCGCAATGGTGACGGTGCCCATAAAGGTAAAGCCCACCAATAGCGCGCTTAGCACGCAAAACAGCAGTGAAGCGCTGCAGGCTGGAAGGATCACGCCAAGCGCCTGGACGATCAGGTTGCGGGTCAGCGCCTGCCGGTACCCCCACTTTAGCACCAGCTTATGCCAGATAAGGCAGGACGGCGCGGCCGCCAGACCAAACAGCGCCCACAGATGGACCGGGTCAACGCTCTGCAGCGAACCAGACAGAAACAACGGCAGATAAGTGGCGGTGATGATATAGCCGAAGCCCGCCAGGCCGTAAACCATCAATAGTCGCCACGCCGCGCGACGCGTATCGCTCCCGGCCTCAGGCAAGGAGGTCTCAACATGGGAAACCCTCACCAGTGCAGCCGGCGGAGTCAGCAGCCAACGGATCGCCAGCGCCAGCAGCAGACCGGCGCATAATGCGCAGAGCAGCCAGATCTGCTGGCTGGTGAGGCTCAGGGCATGTCCAAGGGCGATCCCCTCCGCAGAGATAAATATCCCCAGCCCCACCCCGGCATACAGCAACGGCGCCCCGTGATGATGGCCCATATGTTCCAGCAGCCACAGCGAACCGGCAATCAGCGTTATCGCGCTCAGCGCGCCGGCGACGGCGCGCAGCGCAATAATGGTCCACGGCGAGCTCACCCAGGCCAGCAGCGCCAGGCTGGCGATGGTCAACCCGGCGGAGATAATGCTCAGTCGGCTGGCGGCCCCAGGCTGTACCCGCGCCAGCAGCAACGCGCCGACCAGATAACCAGCGTAATTGGCCGACGCGGCGAGATTGCCCTGGTGCAGGGTCAACAGACCTTCATTAAGCATCAGCGGCAGCACGCCGGTGAAGGCAAAGCGCCCGTAGCCCATGCCGATCATCAGTACTATCGACCCAGCCAGTGCCAGCCATATGGCCTGGCGCGATCTGTTATTCATCCACCACCTCACAATGATTCTCACATTAAGAACAATAGTATTTTATAATTCTTTTTTTATTATGATTAAGAGAGAATGTCGGCGCAAGGCGGACGTTAATCCGCTATGGTATTGACAGAGAGAAAATGGCGCCCGGGCACGTCTTAACACACGCCGGGCCGATTTACCGGTACAGTATCAACTTGAGCTTTTGCTTACGGGAGCCATTATGTTGTTCAGCCATATGCGTATTGCCAGACCGGTCAGTGAACTGGACGCCACCGCCAGCATGTATTGCGCCGGGCTGGGGCTTCAACAACTCGGCAGCTTTACCGATCATGAAGGATTCAGCGGGATTATGCTCGGCGCGCCCGACGCGGGCTGGCATCTGGAATTCACCCACTGTCGCCACCATCCCGTCACTCCCTCGCCAGGAGATGAAGATTTGCTGGTGCTGTATTACCCACAGCAGGCGGAATGGCAAGCACAGTGCGCCGCCATGGACGCCGCCGGGTTTCTGCGGGTCACGGCGTTTAACCCTTACTGGGAGGTCAATGGCGTCACTTTCGTCGACCGCGACGGCTATCGCACCGTGTTGCAAAACCGCGCCTGGGGAGAAGTACGAAGCGCTTCCCATCAAGAGGAGAATCAATAACCTCCCCTATATGCCCTGCGCCGCGTCCGGCGCGGGCGCTATGGCTCTTCCGCCCGCAGCCACGGCGTCACCGTGAGCCCGGCCAGCAGCCCTTCCGGACTGAGCAATCGGGTGACCGTCTGTCCCCACGGTTCGTCGCGCGCCGCGACGAGCAGGCGGTATCCTTGCTGCTGCAGCCGCGCCTTCGCCGCAGCCAGGTCGCGGACCTCAAACTCAATCCATGCCTGCGGCACCGGCTCCGTCTCCGGCCACTGGTCCTGACCAAAACAGGACTGCGCCGCCTGTGCCAGCGGCCACAGCGCGAAATGTTTCACCCCGCCGATGGCATCCTGCTCGCTGAGGAGATACGCCTCGTTACCCGGCATCGGCTTTAGCGGCAAACCCAACGCCTGACAATAGAAGTCACGGCTTTGCGACGTGCTGCGGGTGATGGGACCGAAGCCCGCAATGAACAAAACGTCAATATCAGCGAAATCGTGGGACATGTTCTCTCCTGAACGCGGCGGTAAGATAACGCCATCATGCCCGTACGCAGGCGCCAGCGGCAAACCCGATTAATGGCGGGCGCATTCACAACATCATCGACGGTACAGACCGTTGCGCCCCTTCGGACAGACGGCGACTTCATCGGTGACAGATAAAACGCCCTCGCGACTCGCCAGCGTCCTCGCGGCGCGCTATGCTAAACATCCCTTGTATTAATCACTTATCCCTATGAGCACTTCCGTCAGCACCACGCAACTCAATTTGCGCATCATTTCGATCGTTGTCTTCACCTGTATCTGCTATCTCTCCATCGGCCTGCCGCTGGCCGTACTGCCGGGATACATTCACTATCAGCTGGGCTACAGCACCTTTGTCGCCGGGATTGTGATCAGCCTGCAATACATCTCAACGCTGATCAGTCGACCGCACGCCGGGCGCTATACCGATATCTGGGGCCCGAAAAAAGTGGTCAGTCTCGGGATCATCTGCTGTCTGCTGAGCGGAGCATTCACCCTGCTGGCGGTGCTTTTGCAGGCGACGCCGATGCTGGCCATCGCCGCGCTGCTGGCGGGCCGGGTGTTTCTTGGTGTCGGCGAGAGCTTTACCGCGACCGGCGCCACGCTCTGGGGGATCAAAACCGTCGGCGCGATCCATACCTCGCGGGTGATCTCCTGGAATGGCGTGGCGACCTATATCGCCATGGCAATCGGGGCGCCGCTGGGGGTCACCCTTAACCACTATTTCGGCATTAGCGGATTTGCCACGGTGGTGGTGGTGGTGGCCGCCATCGGCCTGCTGTTCGCCCGCACCCGCCAGGATGTCAGCGTGACTGCCGGTGTCAGAGCGCCCTTTCACGCAGTGGTACGAAAAATTTGGCCTTATGGCCTGGGGCTGGCCTTTGGTACCGTTGGCTTCGGCGTTATCGCCACCTTCATCACCCTCTATTTTGCGGCGCACAGCTGGCAGGGCGCGGCGTTTACCCTCTCCCTGTTCAGCGTCGGCTTTATCTGCGTCCGCCTGGTGCTGGGAAATACCATTACCCGCTATGGCGGGGTCCCGGTCTCGCTGGTCTGCTTTGTGATCGAGTGTCTCGGCCTGCTGCTGATCTGGCTGGCGCCGTCAGCCTGGGTGGCTGGCGTCGGCGCCTTTCTCACCGGCTCGGGTTTTTCCCTGGTCTTCCCGGCGCTAGGGGTCGAGGCAGTCAAACAGGTGGAAGAGCAAAACCAGGGGACCGCCCTCGGCACCTACTCGGCGTTTCTTGACCTGGCGCTGGGACTCACCGGGCCGCTGGCCGGATGGGTCGCCGGCTTCTACGACCTCGCCACGCTATATCTGTTGGCGGCGATTGTCGTGGTGTTCGCTTTCCTGCTCATTTTACGCGTCCAGCGACAACAGCGAGCCGTCTCAGGAACGTAGTCAGCCCTGGCCCGCGGATCGCCGCGGACAAAAAACGAATCGGCAATTGACGACGATTCGGCTTCCATGCCAACATCCTCCTCAGCGTCTGACAACAGATGCAAGGACGGTAGCGGAGAACAACAGAGATCGCACAACGATCCAGCCCGGCGCCGTAGTCCAATCCGAATCACTGACCCACACGGTGAATTCCTGATTCTGGCGGGAAACACAGACATGCACCAAAGTTTTAATCAGCGCGTTCATTTCTATTACTGCGTCCTGGTCGCGCTGAAGATGCACGGAAAGTCGAAAAAATCGGGCGGTATCAGAGGAAAGAATAACTTTCTGCTGAAATGGCTGCGCCGGGCGCAGGATAACAACATCTTCCCGCCCGATATCACCAGCGAAATTGAATGGCTGCGAGGTAAAATCATTCAGGCCGGTTACGACACCGATCTCGAACCGATGCTGGATTTTGTTTACGCCACCGCCAGCCGCGCTGAAGCGCTCAAGAACGCCGAATAAGTCACTGCGCCCGCAACGGGCGCAGTGACTGTCCATCCCACCGCCTCCCTGAGCGTACCGACCAGACGCGAAAACCCCACTGATGTTTATTCTTTTTGTGACACTGTCACGAAGTGGATTACCGCTGGTAACATTCGGCGGCTGACAGTCGGCCTGTGGCGTTCTATGCTTTGCCCAGTCTTCCCTCACACAGGACCGCGCTATGGCTGACTGGAACCCTTCTTTGTATTTGCAATTTGACGCTGAACGTACCCGCCCCGCGGCCGACCTGCTCTCGCGTATTGCCCATCTGCAGGTTGAGAATGTCGTCGACCTTGGCTGCGGGCCGGGAAACAGCACCCGCCTGCTGCGCGCCGCCTGGCCGCTGGCGGCAATCACCGGTATCGATAACTCCCCGGCCATGCTGGCTCAGGCGGCACAGGCCTTACCAGACTGTGAGTTCATCGACGCCGATATTGCCCGCTGGCGGCCTGCGCAACCGGTAGACGTGATCTATGCGAACGCCTCTCTGCAGTGGCTGGCGGATCATGAGACGCTGTTTCCGCATCTGGTGGCGCAGCTGGCAAACAACGGGACGCTGGCCGTGCAAATGCCGGATAACTGGCAGGAACCCTCGCATACCCTGATGCGCCAGGTCGCCAACGAACAAGGATTACCGGACCGCGGACGCCAGCCCTTACTCCCGCCGGACGCCTGGTACGATATGCTGACCCGCCAGGGTTGCGAAGTTGATATCTGGCGCACCACCTATTTTCATCCCCTCTCTTCCCATCAGGCAATAAGCGACTGGCTGCAGGGGACCGGATTGCGTCCCTATCTGGCCGGCCTGGACGAGCAGTCCAGAAACGCGTTTCTGACACGCTATGTCGAATTGCTGACCGCCCACTATCCGTTACAGTGTAACGGAAAGGTGCTCCTGCGATTCCCCAGGTTGTTTATCGTGGCGCGAAAAATCGACGTCTAACCGGAATGAGCTCGTAAGCGTGGTAATGGGTATGGAAAACAGGGCGAAAAATCGTCCTGCTTATCAGGATGAAACATCCTGAACATTGCGATATTCAACCTCTTTCCCGGCATGCGACAGTGATTGCCATCTCAACACCCAATAACGGGAGTCACTGTGGAAAATAGCGCTGTTAATCGCAACACCCTGGCCGCCATTGCGCCAAAACTGGCCGAACTGACCGAAACGGTACTGTTTGGTGATATCTGGGCACGCCGCGATCTGTCGCCCCGCGAACGGAGCCTGATCACCCTTTCAGCCCTGACGGCGCTGGGTAAAACCCAGCAGCTGCCGTGGCATATCGCTCTCGGCTATCAAAATGGCCTGAGCCAGGCCGAAATCGTCGAGCTGTTCACCCATCTGGCGTTCTATGCCGGCTGGCCGGCGGCGGCCAGCGCCCTGACCTGTCTGAATGAGCAGGAGACACCATGCCCCTGACCCGCATATCGCTTGGCACGGCCTGGCGTCCCACGGAGTTTGCTCAATTGTCGGCGCTCTTTCATGAGTGTCTGGTGGCAGAGTTCGACGTGCCGTCAGCAGATAAATTTCAGTTTATCGAGCAGGCCGCCGACGAGCAGCGCATTTACGACCCGAACTACCTCAGCGACGGACGCAGCGCCCGCTTCGTGCTGTTTCATATTTTCGCCGGTAAACCGCGCAGCCGGGCGCAGAAACAGGGGCTTTATCGTCGGCTCTGTGCGCGGTTAGCCGATGAGATGGCGGTCAGCCCGCAGGACGTGATGGTGGTTATCCAGTTTAATCAGCAGGAGGACTGGAGTTTTAGCGCAGGGAGGATGGCTATTGAATAACGCCGGCGGCGCCGCATGAGGCGCCGCGTTTCAGCACTATATTATTTGCTACCAGGCGAGATGATGCACCAGTGAGAGATCCCAGGCCGTAGCCAATAGTGAAAGAAACATAATCAGATTGACCACTGTGTCGAGACGTTTTTCCATCGTTGCTTCTCCTGAGCCGGTTTCCCCTGTTATAGCGGGAAAAGCTTAACAACCTCTTACCGCTTCAGGACCCAAGCGTGATCCTGTAGCGCACATAATCGTCAGCCGGGGTAAACTCATCATACAGATGACGGGCGGGATTATCACGGCGCGTATGCCAGTACAACCGTGACCAGCCTTTGTCTGCCCCTTCGGTTTGCAGCGACTTAATGATTGTTCTGGCAATGCCTTGTCCACGGAAGGCAGGATCGACAAACAGATCCTCCAGATAGCAGATTGGCGTGGTGACCCAGGTTCCCTCGTGAAGAATGCAGATGGCGAACCCCACCACCGTATCATCGACCACAGCCACCCTGCCCAGCACCGGGGAGTTCATGTCCAGCATTCGCTGCCAGGTGCATTCGGTCACCTCTTCCGGCTGCGGGCTGCCATAGAAGCGGGTATAGCCTTCCCAGAGATTAAGCCATTCGGCTTTGTCGTGCGGCCGTATTGCCCGGATATCGATGACCATGCGAGTTTCCTTACAGATGAATGAATTAGCCTGCGAACATTGGCAGGGAAAATGGGTTCAAACCATTATTTTCCTGCACAGGCATATGTTCAAGCGGCTTAGCGGCAATTCTCTCCCTGAAGGGGCGATTTGGCACTAAAAGGCTTTTTTCGCAGCGGAGTAACAGACCGGCTTGTTAACTATGATAAAAAGTATGTTGTAACTAATGAGGTAGCTTTAAAACCCGGCCGCAGCCGGGTGAATGACGTCCGCTATCAGCACAAAGGCTGTACAGCATCGCGCATACCGCGGGACAGGATAGCATCGAGGTCGGCAGTCACCTGCTCCACCAGACCCGGGATCTGGCTCAAGTCCTGTTCCCAATGAGCCTCTACGCTGAGTACCGCAGTCACCAGCTCGCGGGTGCTCATCTGGCGATCCCGATGCCGGGCCCACAGCGTCTGATATCGCGTCAACCATTCGGCGTCATCCTGTACCGGATAGCGTTCACCCTCCCGCTCTCCCCGGTAAAAGGCGATCAGTGCTGCCAGGGCAAAAGTCAGCCGCGGCGGCAGTTGCCCACTCTTTTGCTGCCCTGCCAGCAGTTGCGGCAGAATGCGAGTGCGGTATTTGGTCATGCCGTTGAGCGCAATCGAGAGCAGCTGATGTTTAATATACGGGTTACGGAAGCGCCCGGTCACGGCGCTGGCAAATGACTCAAGCTCATCGCGCGGCAGATCCAGCACCGGAATAATCTCGTCATAAATCGCTTTTTCGACAAACGCGCAAATCTCCGCATCGTTCATCGCCTCACCCACGGTGTCGATCCCGGCCAGGAAGGCCACCGGCACCAGCGCGGTATGCGCCCCGTTGAGGATCGCCACTTTGCGCTCTTTATACGGCTTGATATCGTCCACAATGCGCACATTCAGCGGCAGTTTATCGAGACGCAGCTCGGCCGCCAGCGAGGCAGGCCCCTGGATCACAAACAGGTAGAAATGCTCGGCGGTATCAAGGAAGGCATCTTTATAGCCAGTCTGTGCCTCAAGGGCCGCCACTTCATCACGCGGATAGCCGGTTACGATGCGATCCACCAGCGTTGAACAGAAGGTGTTCGCTGAGGTCAGCCAGCGGATAAAGGCCTGCGGCAGCTGCCACTCAGCAGCATAGCGCAGCACCAGCGCCTGCAGCGCCTCGCCGTTATAATCGATCAGTTCGCAGGGAATAATCACCCATCCCTTGTCGGCCGCACCGGCGAAATGCTGGTAGCGTTCAAACAGCAGACGCGTCAGTTTCGCCGGATAGCTGACCGGCGGCGCGTCGTCAAAACGATCCCCGGCATGGTAGCTGATGCCCGCCTCAGTGGTATTGGAGAAGACAAACCGCATCTCCGGGTTATGCGCCAGACGTAAAAAAGCGTCGAAGTCAGCGTAAGCGCTGATCTCCCGGTTGACCGAGCGGATCAGGCGCGCGTCGCTCACCGCCTCACCCTGCTCGTTCAGACCGCGAATAATGGTGGTGTAAAGGCCGTCCTGGGTGCTCAGTGAAGGCGGGAAATCCGTCGCAATAGGACGGACGACCACGATGCCCGCATTCAGGTCGGTATGCTCGTTGAGGAGATCTATCTGCCAGTCAACGAATGCGCGCAGGAAATTGCCTTCACCAAACTGGATGATACGGTCAGGGTACTGCGCGCCGGGGAAATCACGACGGTTTAATGTTTTCACAATGGGTTCCCTCTAATAGTAGTCATACAACCTGAGTAATTGGTCCAATAAGTTATCAGGTTTTTCTACCAGTGAAACCCCGTTTTGATCAAAGCATTCTGCAATAGCGACCGTCAGGGCAAAAACTTATAGAACAGTGAGGTGGCGGTCATCTCTCCGTCAGGCATCAGCGCATAGCGCGGGATTTCCCCCACTTTTTCCCAGCCACAGCGGACATAGAACTGCTCCGCCCCGCTACCGGCTGCCGTGTCCAGCACCAACACCGTCTTCCCTTCCTGTCGGGCAACATGCTCTAGCTCGCTCATCAGCGCGTTGGCAATCCCCTGGCGACGGGCATTTTGGTGAACCAAAAGTTTGGCGACATCCGCACGATGGGGCTGGTTTTCCGGTTGGCGGGTAATAAGTTGCACGGTACCGATGGGTTGCTCGCTGGCGTCGAGGGCCGCCAGTACGATGCGCTCGCCGGCCGCCACGCTGTCGGCGGTCTGTTGCCAGAAAGTGGTGGCCGTCTGCGCGCTAAAGGGCAGCATAAAACTTACCGAGGCGCCGCCGTTGACGCAGCTTGCCAGGATATCGCTTAATGCCGGGAGGTGGTGCAGAATATCGTCACGCGACAGCGTGCGCAGTGAAAAGGATGTGGTCATGGAAGCTCCCTGTAATTGACCACATCACTATGTTTTTAACCAAAAATTAACACAAGCGGATTCCGTATAGGATTTTCTTATGGTGCACTTTCGGTTAGCGCTGGCATACAGATGCGATTGCGACCGGTCTGTTTGGCTTTGACCATCTCCTCGTCTGCCGCCATCAGCAATTGGTTAAACAGCTCCGTGATGCGAGCGTGCCCCACCTCGCGCGTCTCCAGCCCCATGCTGATGGTCAGGTGGATTGGATTCTGCCCCAGGCCGAAGGGTTGCGACTCCACCCCGTGGCGGATTTTTTCCGCCAGTAAATAGCCCTGCTGGGTACTGTCGACGACCGCCGCCACCGCAAACTCTTCACCGCCAATGCGGGCAACCATCCCCTGCTCGTCCACCAGCTGCCGAACCTGCTGGGCAAACTGGGTCAATACGCAATCGCCGCCTTCATGGCCCAGAGCATCATTCACCCGTTTGAAGCCATCGATATCCAGCACCATCACCGTCAGCAGCTTATCGGCGGGCAACGCCTGACGCTTCAGCGCCTCGCTCAGTCCGGAACGGGAATACACCCGGGTCTGAAAATCAAAATCGGCGCGCAGGGCCAGCTGTTTCACCAGCGTGTTAATCGCTTCGACACTGGAAGCGACAATCACCGGGCTAATCAGCATAGCGGCAATGCCGAGGCGGGTGGAGAACAGCTGCCACGGCTGCATTCGCGCATCCGGCGAAAAGTGAATTAACGAGTTGGCGACCAGCAATATCTCGCTGATGCCGGTGAGAAAGGTTAACAGGCAGGTCAGCGGCAGCGGATAACGAACGGCGCACCAGATCAGGGCCGGCAACGGGAAGGTAATGCTGCCGGCGCCGCCCACCGCCACGCCGAGGGCTATCGACAGCACCAGCGCCAGCGCGGGCAGCAGTTGGCGAAAACGAAAACCGCTTAATGCCGAAGGCAACGTCAGGGTCAGAATAAACGGCAGGATCAGCACCGCTGTCGAGAACTGTTCGCTAAACCAGTCTGCCAGTTGGGGAATAAAGGTGGCGCGTTCAACATCCACCGACCCCAGGGCGCCGACGGCGGCGCACAATAAGGCGGCAAACAGGCAAAAACAGAATAAATTAAGCGCATTAATCGGGCCGGGCATGGAGTCGGCGCGTCGCTTATCCCACAGCACCAGCTGCGCCAGCACCACAATAAAGACAATATTGGAGAAATTAATCAGCAATGAGGCAAAGCCCATCCCCCAGCGCGAAGTGAGTCCGTCATAAACCAGCATTGCCGCAAAACAGACGGCATAAAAATAGCTGCGATTAAGCCAGACATAGCGCGCAAAGATCCCGGCCATCACGGCATTGAGCGGCCAGAAGAATGAGAGCTCCTGCACCAGGCGCAGCATAGCCCCCAGAAAATGCAGTAGTAGCGTTAACGTGAATAATACCAGTGCGTCGCGCACGGGCTGCTCTTCACGAAACAGCGTAAATGACCGAATCGACAGTGAAGACATTCAGTAATTATCCGTCTAATTGTTTCAGGCAATTATTATGTTAATAATTAGTTAGCGGATTATCATAACATGAGAATATTTATCAGGCATACTCCGGCGCCGATCAAATGCAGATTACCGCACAGACGGGCCGTTCATCTGCAGCACCAGCCAGTGATGGATCACCTGCACCACATAGCGCTGCTCCTGCTCGCTCAGCGCGCGGCCGTGGGGAATGGCGTGCCATTTTTCCAGACAGCCGCGGCAGCAGGTGGCGGTCGCATGCTGGGCGATAAATACCGGATGGCCGCGCATCGGCGTCTGCTTACCGTCGTTCATCGGTTCGGCGGGCGCCAGCCGCTGGCGGATAAAATCCGCAGCGTGCTGGTCGATGATCTCCGGCCCCTTATCTAGACAGTATTGCCGCTCTTTGACCCCGAGTCGAAAGCGTGAACGAAACGTCGAGCGCGCCAGACGGGCAAACAACCGATCCTGCTCAACCATCAGAACACCGACCTCCCCATCCGCTGAGTCAGTTTTTCCAGCAGCGCCACGCCGGCCAGCGAGTTCCCGGCGTCATCAAGCTCCGGGCTCCACACAGCGATCGCCATCTCCTGCGGCACTATCGCCACAATTCCGCCGCCGACGCCCGATTTCGCCGGCAGGCCAACGCGCCAGGCGAATTCGCCGGCGTTCTGGTACATGCCGCTGGTCATCATCAGGGCATTCACCTGACGGGACTGAATGGGCGCGATAACCGGTGCCTCCAGGTGCGGGGCGATACCGCGATCGGCGAGGAACAGGAAGGTTCGCGCCAGCTCAACGCAGCTCATCTCCAGCGAACAGTAGTGGAAATAGTTCTGCAACACGGTGGCGACGTCGTTATGGAAGTTACCGAAGGATTTCATCAGCCAGGCGATGGCGGCGTTGCGCGCCGAATGCTCGAACTCAGAACGGGCCACCACCGGATCGTAGGCGATATCGGCCACGCCGCTCAGGCGGCGGACAATCTCCAGCATCCGCTGACGCGGGGCGCTGAGACGGCTCTGCAGCATGTCGCAGACCACCAGCGCCCCGGCGTTGATAAACGGGTTTCGCGGTTTGCCCTGCTCGATCTCCAGCTGCAAAAGGGAGTTAAAGGGTTGGCCGGAGGGATCTTTGCCCACCCGCTGCCAGATCTCCTCTTCCTGATAGTGGTTCATGGCCACCACCAGGCTCAATACCTTGGAGATAGACTGGATGGAAAAACGTTCATGCGCATCGCCGGCGGCGAAGTGCTGCCCGTCTACCGTACTGATCGCAATGCCAAGCTTATCGCCGCTGACGCTGGCCAGCGCCGGAATGTAATCCGCCACTTTACCGCGGCCAATCAGCGGCCTGATTTCTGCCAGAATGGCTTCCAGCATTGCGTTATTGATCACCGCCGCCACATGCAGCTCCTTGCCCACCATCGAAATTTGGTGGGCGAGTATAGCAGACGTGGACGACGGTCGTCAGGGGGCTAACGTTGATTAGCGACGGTCTTTCCAGACGGTCTGCGCATTACAGAACTCGTGCAGACCAAAATGTGACAGCTCGCGACCAAAACCACTCTTCTTCACGCCGCCGAAGGCCACGCGGGCGTCGCTGGCGCAGTAGCCGTTGAGGAAGACGCCGCCGCACTCCAGCTCGCGGGCGAAGCGCTGGGCCTGCGCCTCGTCGGTGGTATATACCGTTGCCGACAAACCAAACTCGCTGTCGTTGGCGAGGGCCAGCGCATGGTCAGCGTCGCGAGCGGTGGTCAGGGTTGCTACCGGACCAAACAGCTCCTGACGAAAACCGGTCATCCCGGCGGTGACATTGCCCAGCACCGTTGGCGCATAGTAGTTGCCCGCTCCTTCGATTTTTTCTGCGCCCAGCAGCAGAGTTGCCCCTTCATCAAGGGTCGCCGTTACCTGCTGGTGCAGTTCATCGAGCAGGTCGAAACGCGCCATCGGCCCGACGTAGTTTTGCTCATCGCGCGGGTCGCCCATCTTCAGCGCCGCCACGGCGTCGACGAATTTGCGGGTGAAGGCCTCGGCAATACCGGCTTCGAGGATGAAGCGTTTCGACGCGGCGCACACCTGGCCGCTGTTCTGATAGCGACCGGTGACGGCGGCCTTCACCGCCTCATCCAGGTCGGCATCGTTGAGCACGATAAAGGGATCGGAGCCACCCAGCTCAAGCACGCATTTCTTCAGCGCCGCCCCCGCCTGGGCGCCAATCGCCTTGCCGGCGCGGACGCTGCCGGTGACGGTCACCGCCGCGATGCGGTCATCATTGATGATCTGCGAAACGCCGTCATTGGTGGCGTTCACCCAACCGAACACGCCATCCGGCAGGCCGGCGGCGGCAAAAATCTCGCCCAGCAGGCGGGCGCTGCCCATCACGTTCGGGGCATGCTTCAGCAGGTAGCTGTTGCCGGCCAGCAGGATCGGCACCGCGCCGCGCAGCACCTGCCAGACCGGGAAGTTCCACGGCATGACCGCCAGAATGGCGCCCAGCGGACGATATTCAATCACCGCCTGATTATTTTCCACCTGCGTGGCTTCCGTCGCCAGCATCGCCGGGCCGTGCTCGGCGTACCAGTCGCAGAGGTTGGCCGATTTCGCCACCTCGCCGCGCGCCTGAGCGATCGGCTTGCCCATCTCGAGGGTAATCATCTGGGCCACCTCTTCCCCGCGGGCGCGCAGCGCAGCCCCGATGCGACGCAGGGCGTCGGCGCGGTCGGCGAGCGGCGTCTGACGCCACTGGCGATAGCCTGCCGCGGCGAGAGCGATAGCCGCATCGACCTCGCGTTCGCTGGCCCAGGGCAGCGAGGAGACCACCTCACCGGTAGTCGGGTTGACGGAAACCGCGTGCGTTGCAGATAAATTCATCGTTATTCTCTCTCTCGTTGCTTGCGAAGTAACCGTATTCTGGCTTACCTTTCCATTCATTGAAAATGAATAATATTAAGCAACGCATTCACAAAAGAAGAATAGTATGGACCTGACTCAGCTAGAGATGTTTAACGCTGTCGCCACCACCGGCAGCATTACCCAGGCGGCGCAGAAAGTGCATCGAGTGCCGTCCAACCTCACCACCCGCATCCGCCAGCTGGAAGCAGACCTCGGCGTAGAGCTGTTTATCCGCGAGAACCAGCGCCTGCGCCTCTCGCCTGCGGGACACAGCTTTTTGCGCTACAGCCAGCAGATCCTCGCCCTGGTGGACGAGGCGCGGATGGTGGTGGCAGGCGATGAACCCCAGGGACTGTTTTCTCTTGGTTCGCTGGAGAGCACCGCGGCGGTACGGATCCCCACCACCCTGGCCCACTTTAATCAGCGCTACCCGAAAATTCACCTGGCGCTCTCCACCGGCCCTTCCGGGACGATGATCGACGGCGTGCTGGAGGGCGCCCTGAGCGCCGCGTTCGTTGACGGCCCGCTGGTGCATCCGGGTCTGGAGGGGCTGCCGGTGTTCCCGGAAGAGATGATGATCGTCGCCCCGTACGGCCACGCGCCCATCGACCGCGCCAGCGAAGTGAACGGGGCCAACGTTTACGCCTTTCGCGCCAACTGCTCCTACCGCCGGCATTTTGAGAGCTGGTTCCATGCCGACAGAGCAACCCCGGGCAGGATCCACGAGATGGAGTCTTACCATGGGATGCTGGCCTGCGTGATCGCCGGCGCGGGCCTGGCGTTGATCCCGCGCAGTATGCTGGAGAGTATGCCCGGTCATCAGCAGGTTTCCGCCTGGCCGCTGGCCGAAGAGTGGCGCTGGTTAACCACCTGGCTGGTGTGGCGCCGGGGCGCCAAAACCCGCCAGCTGGAGGCGTTTATAGCGCTGCTGAACGAAGATCGGCAAACAGCGGTTTCTCCATAAACACGCTGAGCGGATCGGGCTGATACGGCGCAAACGCGCAGCGGGTCTGGTAGCCGTTGCGCGTGTAGAGGGTGATGGCCGCATGCTGATGGATACCGGTTTCAAGCCGCAGCGTATGACAGTCGCGCTGGCGCGCTTTCGCTTCCAGCGCCGCCAGCAGCTTTTCTCCCAGCTGCTGTCCGCGGTGCTGCGGATCGATATAGACCCGCTTCATCTCGCCGAAACCTTCCTCACTGAGGACGATAGCCCCGCAGCCAACGGCCTCGCCCTGCGCGCTGCGGATGACCAGGGCGATCACCGTCTGCGGCGGCAGCTGGCTGAGGTGCAGCAAATGGTTGCTCTCTGCCGGATAGAGTGTCTCCTGCCAGGCGTCGAGAGCGGCAATCAGGGCGGTAAATTCTGCGTCGGTGGGGGCGATGTCGGTAACGGTATACATAGGTGAACTCCTTTTTTTACGCCACTGTAGCGCGCCCTCGGCCCGTTTCCGCCATAGCATTAACTTATATTGCTGCCCACCTCTTGCGCTAACTCGCTGAAACACAGTAATTTTATCCCCTGCCGTTCGTACTTGAGATCTGAATATGCACACCAAAGCCCGTAAAGTGATGATTATTGGCGCCGGCAATGTCGGCGCGTCGGCGGCCTACGCCCTCCTCAACCAGAGCATTTGCGAGGAGCTGATCCTCGTCGACCTTAACCAACAGCGTGCCGAGGCCCATGCCCAGGATCTCAGCGATGCCGCGGCCTATCTGCCGGGGATGATGACCATCTCCACCCGGGAAGCCAGCGACTGCGCTGATGTCGATATCGCGGTGATCACCGTTTCCGGCGGCGCGCTGCGCCCCGGTCAGAGTCGGCTGGATGAACTGACCACGACGGCGAAGATTGTGAAGAGCATTGTGCCGGCGATGATGGCCAACGGGTTTAACGGCATCTTTCTGGTAGCCACCAACCCCTGCGACATCATCACCTGGCAGGTATGGCAGCTCTCTGGCCTGCCGCGCAGTCAGGTGCTGGGCACCGGGGTCTGGCTGGATACCACCCGCCTGCGTCGCCTGCTGGCGCAGGAGCTGGATATTGGCGCCCAGAGCATCGACGCCTTTATCCTCGGCGAGCATGGCGATACCCAGTTTCCGGTATGGTCACACTCTTCGGTGTATGGCTCGCCGATCGCCGACCTCTATCAGCAACGTACCGGCCGGCCGCTCGACCGCGAGGCAATGGCCGAAAAAGTACGAAAACTGGGGTTTGAGATCTACGCGGGCAAAGGCTGCACCGAATATGGCGTGGCAGGCACCATCGCCGAGATCTGCCGCAATATCTTCACCGGCAGCCACCGCGCGCTGGCGGTCTCCTGCATTCTTGACGGTGAATACGGGGTCAGCGGCGCGGCGGCTGGGGTGCCGGCGGTGCTGGCCCAGGGTGGCGTGGAGCAGATTATTGAACTGCAGCTGGCCGCCGAGGAGCAGGCGAAGTTCAGTCAGTCGATAGCGGTGATCAAGGCCAATATCGCCCGTCTGCCCTGACGGCAGCCTGCAAGTCAGTCAGCAATGATCAGCTGTGGGGAAAGGGTCACCAGCGCCTCGCGGGTCGCCTCCGGCAGATGGGCGTCGGTGACGATATCGGTCAACGACTCCAGCGGGGCAATATTGAACAGTGACCAGGCGCCGTATTTGGAGCTGTCCGCCAGCAGGATGCGCCGCCGGGCATTAGCCATCAGATCACGTTTCAGGGCAGCCTTCTCCTCCGTCGGGGCGGTGATCCCCTTCTCGAGGTCCCAGCCGTTGCAACTGACGAAGGCAAGGTCCGGCCAGATGGTCTGCAGCAGGCGGCGGCCGTGATCGCCGATGCACGACTGGCTGCTGTCATCGATGCGCCCACCGATAATCGTCACTTCTATCTGCTTAAATTCCGACAAAAACAGCGCGATATGTAAATCGCTGGTGATCACCCGCAGCGGCAGATGGGTGATCTGCCGCGCCAGCTCAATCATGGTGGTGCCGGCGTCAAGCACAATCGCGTCGCCGGCCTTCACCAGCGCGGCCGCCGCGCTGGCGATAGCCTGCTTTTCCAGCGGACTGCGCTGGGCTTTCTCCAGCGTCGTCGGCTGGGAAGGAATAAACCGGTTCAGCGTCACCCCGCCATGTGTACGGCTGATCACCCCTTCCTGATCGAGTTTGATCAGGTCGCGACGAATGGTGGCCGGCGAGGCGTTGGTCGCCGCCACCAGCTGGTCGACTGTCACCAGATTATGGCTTTTCAGGAAGTCCATAATCTGCTCTAACCGGTTATATCCCTTCATGTTATTCCTGCGCGATGTGCATGGCGAGCTCAATGGAGGTTGCCATGCTCTCAGACTTCGCTTTACCTGTCCAGGCAATATCAAACGCGGTGCCATGATCCGCTGAGGTACGGATAAACGGCAGCCCGGCGGTGATATTCACCCCATCATAGAACCCGAGCAGCTTCAGCGGGATATGCCCCTGATCGTGGTACATCGCCACCACCATGTCGTACATACCTTCGTGACACTGCATAAACACCGTGTCCGGTGGACAGGGGCCGGTGACCTCTATCCCCTGCGCCTGCATGGCGGCGACCGCCGGGGCGACGATGCGGATCTCTTCATCGCCAAACAGGCCGTTCTCCCCGGCGTGCGGGTTAACGCCGGCAACCGCAATGCGCGGACGCTGATAGCCGACCCGGCGCAAAAACCGATCCGCTACGCCAATCACCGTCTCGATTCGCGGCTGGTTGAGGGTATCGAGGAACTGGCGCAGGGCGATATGAGTAGTGATATGGATAACCTTGAGCTTCTCGGTATAGAGCACCATGGCGTAATCGGTGGTCTGCGTCAGGTGGGCCAGCAGTTCGGTATGGCCGGGGAAAGCGTGCCCGGCGAGATGCAGCGCCTCTTTATTTAGCGGCGCGGTCGCGATGGCCGCGACCGCGCCGTCCAGCGCCAGCGCGGTCGCCCGCCTGATGCAGCGAAACGCGAGGTCCCCTGCCTGGGCCTGAACTTCGCCAGGGCGCAGCCCCTGCGGGTCGCTGAGCGGTTCATCAATAACGTTGATGGTCGCTGGGGAAAAACTCGCCTCGGCGGGATGGTCAATGATGCGCAGCTCCGCCCGCGGCGTAATATTCAGCGCCAGGATCCGCCGCAGCGTCTGCGCGCAGCCCACCACCACCACCGGCGCGCCGCTCAGCGCCCCTTCGGCGAGGGATTTGATAATAATCTCCGGACCAATCCCTGCCGGGTCGCCCATTGTCACTGCAATCATGTTAGACACTCAGTTTCTCCTCAATAAAATTCACAACATTTAACAGCGTAGTGTCGGTGCCGAATCCCCCTGCTTTGGTCATCACCGGCCGTGACCAGCGACCGCCGAGAAAGTGCCCGTAAGGCACACACTGCGCCACCCGCCCACGGATCTGAAATCCGGTGGCGCCGAGCGCGTGCGCGACGGCGATGGCTACATCGCCGCCAGAGAGGTACAGGGCGCCCGGTGGGCACAGCGCCACCGCCTGCGCCGTGACGTCGGCAAGCCAGGCGCAGATGTGCTCCCCGTAGGCTGCGCGGCTGAGACCGCGTTCGTTACACTGGGCTTCAATCCCGTGCCGGGCGGCGTTATTCGGGCGGGTGGTCACCACGCAGTGATGACCCTCACGCAGCACCTCGGCGATCCGCGAGGCTTCCTCCTTCGGCGATCTGCTAAAGGCCTGTTCGACATCTATTTCGATCTTTCTCACTCGGGAATGAGCCTGCAGCGCAGCGACCTGGCGCTGCGCCATCTCGCTCATCGAACCAACCAGCGCCAGTAGCGGCCCCTGCTCGCTGCGGCGCAGGCGGCGCGCCAGCGCCTCGCAAAGTCCCGCCGAGCCGACCAGCAGGGTCTCCCGCGCATGGGGCGCAACGGCGTCGATCACCAGGTCCAGATGGCTGTCTTCCCAGGCGTCGACAATCAACACTCGCTTCTCCTCGCCCGCCGTCGCTAATGCCTCCGGAAGCCGGGCAGCGTTCAACGTCAGACAGGGAAGACGGCTCTGCATGGCGATAATTTCGCTAATTTCCGCCCGGCTCACGGGCGTTTTCGGATCGCTGGCAAATTCGGTCTGATCGAGGGCCACCCCATGCACATAGCAGCGCCCGTCCCGGGTATGCCGCCCGGCCGCCGGATACGCCGGGGCCACCACCGCCAGCCGGCAGCCGTGCGCCGCCATCATTGCCTCCAGTTCGCCGCCAAGGTTGCCGCGCAGCGTGGAGTCGATCTTCTTTACCTGCCAGTGCGGGACAAATCTTGCCGCGCCGCGCAGCAGACCGGTGACCTTGTCCGCGGCGGCGGCGGCGCTCATTGCCCGGCTGTCGCTGTTGAGAATTAACGCCCGGGCGGTTGATGGTTGCCCGGCGCTGAAGGCCACTTCCACCGACATGCCCGCCTCAGCGAGGCTGACACCGGCGTCATTGGCTCCCGTAAAGTCATCTGCCAGCACCAGCACCTGGTTATTACCATCGTTCATTGTTCTGCCTTGTGGTCGATGAAAATCTGAAACTGATTATATTCAATCATATTTGATTAAATGTGAGCAAGCTCAAGTTATTAAACTGCCGTATAAATTATAACTTTCCCCCACCAGACGAGTGACACGATTCATGAATGATTGAATTCAGTCAATTACTACCAAGGAGAAACGCGTGGCGACGATACACAGCACAATCATCAGCGGGGCGGGCGCCTCAACGGCCCTGCTGCCGCTGTTGTCAGGTAAAACCCGCATCCTGCTGGTGACCGACCAGAACGTTGGCGCGCTGGAAGCGACCCGGGCGATCCATCGCCTGCTGGCGGCCGAAGGGCGTCAGGTTGAGGTCATTGACACAGTACCGGCAGAGCCCAGCCATCACGATGTGGCGCAGATTGTCAGCCAACTGGGCGCCAGTCAGCCCCAGATGATCGTGGGCATCGGCGGGGGGAGCGTACTGGATGTGGCGAAACTGCTCTCGGTGCTCCTGCATACTGAGGCGCCCTCTCTGACGGCCATGCTGGCAGGCGAGTTGCCGCAACGACGGATTAGCTCATTGTTGATCCCGGCCACCGCCGGCACCGGCTCCGAAGCGACGCCGAACGCCATTCTGGCGATCCCCGAGCAGCAGACCAAAGTGGGGATCATCTCCCCGGTGCTGCTGCCGGACTATGTCGCCCTGCTGCCGGAGCTGACCACCAGCATGCCGGCCAGCATCGCGGCGTCGACCGGCATCGATGCCCTGTGTCATCTGCTGGAGTGCTTTACCTCCACCGTCGCCAATCCGGTGAGCGACAACGCGGCGTTAATCGGTTTACACAAGCTGGTGCGGCATATCGAACGCTCGGTGGATCAGCCGCAGGATCTGACGGCGAAGCTGGAGATGCTCTGGGCCTCGTGGTACGGCGGCGCGGCGATCAACCATGCCGGCACCCATCTGGTGCATGCGCTCTCCTATCCGCTTGGCGGTACCTGGCACCTGCCGCACGGGGTGGCTAACGCCATTCTGCTGGCGCCCTGCATGCGGGTGGTCCGCCCCTACGCGGTGGCAAAATTCGCTCAGGTCTGGGATCTGATCCCCGACGCAGATCGCACGCTCAGTGAGGAAGAGAAATCCCATGCGCTGGTCGCGTGGCTGGCGGCGCTGGTGAAACGACTGCCCCTGCCGGACAACCTGGCCGCGCTCGGCGTGCCCAGGGAGAGCATCCCTGCTCTCAGCGCAGCGGCGCAAAACGTCAAGCGCCTGATGAACAACGCCCCCTGCAGCGTCAGCCGCGAAGAGATTGCGGCTATCTATCAAACGCTGTTTCCAGAACATGCCTAACAGGAGAAAGAAAATGAGGAGAGCCATTAGCGGCGTACTCACCGCCATCGTCACCCCTTTTACCGCCGAGGGAGCCCTTAACCTGCCAGCGCTACGCCAGCAGGTGCAGCGCCAGCTCGCCGCAGGCAACGGGATTTTCTGCGGCGGCACCAATGGCGAGTTTTTTGTCCTCAATGAGGAGGAGAAGATCGCCGTCGCCAGAACCTGCGTGGAAGAAGCCGCCGGACGCGCGCCGGTGGTAGCGCATATCGGGGAGATTTCCACCCGTGAGACTCGCCGGCTGGGCCAGCAGATCGCCCGCCTCGGGGTTGACGCGGTATCGGCCATTACCCCGTGGTTCGTACCCTTGAAGCAGGAAGAGCTGATTAACCACTATACGGCGATCGCCGACGCGCTGAGCGTCCCGCTTTTTCTTTATAACATTCCCGCCCGCACCGGGAACACCATTGCTCCGGAGACGGCACGCCAGCTGGCCCGACACGAGAATATCGTCGGCATTAAGGACAGCGCCGGCAGCTACGATAGCCTGAAAGGTTTTCTTGACGCGGTACGCGACATTGACGGTTTCGACGTTCTGAACGGGCCGGACTCCCTTATCCATCAGGGGTATGTCGACGGCTGTTCGGCCTGCATCTCAGGGCTTGCCAACGTCGCCCCCGCTGAAATCAACGCGATCTGGTCGCTGTTTCACGCCGGAGATATCGCCGGATCGCGCCAGGCGCAGGAGCGCGTGACGGGGCTGCGCACCGATCTGTATAAGGTGGCGTTCTCACCCGCAGCAGTGAAAAAAGCCCTGCAACTGGTGGGTCATGAGGTGGGCGACAGCCGCTACGCGGTGCAGTTCAGTGACCAACAGCTGCAGCAGATACGCGACATCATCGCTCGTTATTTAGCGTAATACTTGCTGCGCTTTTTTAATAAAACAGACCGGGTACCGCCGTGCCCAGGATTCGTACGCCCAGAGAGAGGCTAAGATGAATCATTTTACCGCTGAAGATACCTTTATTATTGTCGGCATTGTTATTGCCTATATTCTGTTTACCACCTGGCTGACATTCCGTATTCGTAGTAAAAATTCCGGGGATTTTATGGAAGGCTCGCGCGCCATGCCGGCCTTTATTGTCGGTATATTACTGATGTCAGAATATATTGGCGCCAAATCGACCATCGGTACTGCCCAGGCCGCCTTTGAGAGCGGAATTGCCGCCTCGTGGTCCGTGCTGGGGGCAGCCATCGGCTTTCCGCTGTTCGGTTTAATCCTGGTGAAACGCATCTATAACACCGGAAAAATTACCATTTCCGGCGCCATCGCTGAAAAATATGGCAACAGTACCAAAAATATTATCTCCCTGATTATGATTTATGCGCTGCTGCTGGTTAACGTGGGCAACTACGTCAGCGGTGCCGCAGCCATCTCCACCGTATTAAAAGTGAATTTACCGGTAGCCGCCTTTATTACCGCCATTGTGAGTACCTTTTATTTCGCGTTCGGCGGCATGAAGGGCGTCGCCTGGGTCACCATGTTACACAGCGCGTTAAAATACGCCGGTCTGCTGATCATTCTGGGTTTTGCCCTGTCCAAAACCGGCGGCTTCTCGCCGATGATGGAGAAGATGCCGGATTATTACTGGACATGGGATGGCAACATTGGTGCTGGCACGATCTTCGCCTGGCTCATCGGCACTATCGGCTCCATTTTTTGCACCCAGTTTGTCATTCAGGCCATTAGCTCAACCAAAGACGTTCGGTCAGCGAAACGCTCCACCTGGATCGCCTTCTTTTTCTGCCTGCCTGTCGCCTTTGCCATCGCCATTATCGGCGTCGCGGCGAAATACCTGCATCCCGAGATCAACAGCCTGTATGCCCTCCCGGTCTTTCTGCAGGACATGAACCCGTGGCTGGCAGGTCTGGTGACAACGTCACTTGTGGCATCGATTTTCGTCAGCGTAAGTACCGTAGCCCTGGCCATTGCCTCGCTGGTGGTGAAGGATTTTTACGTACCATGGCGCAACCCAACGCCGGACCAGGAGTTCAGAGCCACACGCTGGGCGTCGCTAATTATCGGCTTCCTGCCGCTGATCTTTGTGCTGCTGGTACCGGAGGTGCTGAAACTCTCCTTCTTTACCCGCGCCATTCGCCTCTCCATTACCGTGGTGGCGGTCATCGCCTTCTATGCCCCCTTCTTCAGAAGCACTCGGGGCGCGAATGCCGGCCTGATCGGCGCCTGTGTGGTGACGTCCGTCTGGTATTTACTCGGCGACCCGTTCGGCATCAATAACATGTATGTCGCCCTGGCAACCCCGGCCATCATCATGGTGATTGACCGCCTGATCCCAAATAAATCACAACCATCCCCCGCCCCAGTTGAGCAACGTGGAGTATAAAACATGACCGTAATTCCGCCTTTTGACGGCGTCATTCGCCAACACCAGCAAGATGAACACATCGCATGGGCAATGCTTCCCTGCGCCTGCCCGCAGAACCATGCCGCCAATCTGCTGCCGCTGGATGACGGCAGCCTGATGTGCGTCTGGTTTGGCGGCTCCCAGGAGGGAAAAGCCGATATCTCTATCTGGGGATCGCGGTTAGCCCCCGGCAGTGACCGCTGGAGTGAGGCAGTCAAGCTATCTGATGATCCAGACCGCTCAGAACAAAACCCGGTGCTATTTCAGGCACCCGATAACGTGCTGTGGCTGTTGTGGACAGCGCAATTTGCCGGAAACCAGGATACCGCCATTGTGCGCTACCGCCTCTCCCACGATGGCGGACGAAGCTGGGGGGCCATCGATACGCTGCTGGATCAACCGGGTACCTTTATTCGCCAGCCAATAAGCGTTATGTCTGACGGCAACTGGCTGCTGCCGGTCTTTTACTGCCGTACCGAACCCGGCGAGAAATGGGTGGGTAACAATGACGTCAGCGCGGTGAAGATCTCTTCAGACTGCGGAAAAAGCTGGCGTGACGTGGCGGTCCCGGAGAGCCTGGGTTGTGTCCATATGAGTATCACTCCGCTTCCGGACGGCAGACTGGCAGCCTTCTTCCGCAGCCGCTGGGCGGATCATATCTGGTTCAGCCAGTCCAGCGACCAGGGAGAGAGCTGGTCTGCGCCGGTACCGACGACGCTTCCGAACAACAACTCGTCCATTCAGGCGACCACCCTGGACAATGGCGAACTGGCGCTGGTGTTCAATAATATGAGCGCCGCCGGCGCCACGGAACGCCGCGCCTCGCTGTATGATGAAATTGCTGACGACGATGGCCGTAGGGAGCCGGAAGCGACCGGGAAAAGCGCCTTCTGGGGCGCACCACGCGCGCCGATGACCGTCGCTATTTCAGCCGATGGTGGTGAAAGCTGGCCGTGGCTGCGCAATCTCGATGAGGGTGACGGCTACTGCATGACCAATAATTCGGAGCAGAAGCTGAACCGGGAGTTCTCCTACCCCAGCATCAAACAGGGAGCAGACGGTAATTTGCATATCGCCTACACCTGGTATCGCCAGGCGATCAAGTATGTTCGTGTCTCGCCACAGTGGGTAAAAGGAGAAAGCGCATGATTATCGGTAATCTGCAGGCGCTGCAGCAGGCTGGTCTGCCGCCGGCGTTAAAGCAGCTATTGAGCAGCGAGGCCTGTTCGCTGGCTGCCCTCAGTGCCAGAGAGAATGGCCGCTTCCAGCCCGACGGTGCGCCGTGGTTCTGCACCCTCAGCGTGGTGCAAACCCAGCCTGCGGCCGAGCGGCATACGGAATATCATCGCCAGTGGGCGGATATTCAGGTCATCCTGGCCGGCGAGGAGCGGATCCAGGCGGGCATGGCTCCCGCGATGCGCCCGGAAGATAATGAGCTTAAGCCCGACCTCTATATATGTCAGCCGGCCCCGGAGAGTGTCTCTATTCTGCTGCGTCCCGGCGACTTCGCGGTCTTTTACCCCGGCGAACCGCACCAGGCGCTGTGTGCGGTTTCGACGCCAGCGCCGGTCAGAAAGGCGGTATTCAAAATCCCCGCTGAGATGCTGGAGGCGCGATGAAGCGGGCAATGGTAACCGGGGCCAGCTCCGGGATCGGCGCCGCAGTGGTGAGGCAGTTGCTGGCGGACGGCTGGCAGGTGATCGGCATGAGCCGTTCGCTGCCGCCCTTCTCACAGCCGAACTTTCGCCATCTGATGGTCGACGTCAGCCAACGCAGCGCGCTGCTGGCGGCGCTGGAGCAGATTGAGCCCCCTCAGGCCATCATTCACGCCGCGGGTTCAATGGCGGCCGCCACTCTGGGCAATCTGGACCCTCAGCGCAGCGAGTCGCTGTGGCGTTTACACGTCGATGCGGCTCAGACATTGGTCAATCACTTCGCCCCGACCATGGGGCCAGGCGGGAGGATCGTTCTGCTGGGAAGCCGTACGTCACGAGGCGCCGCTGGTCGCTCGCAGTATGCGGCCACCAAAGCCGCGCTGGTCGCTCTCGCCAGGAGCTGGGCGGCAGAGCTGGCGCCTGCCGGGGTGACGGTCAACGTCGTGGCTCCCGGGGCAACCGATACGCCGATGCTTCATCAGCCAGGCAGAGAAAGTTCCCCGCCGCGGCTTCCGCCGCTTGGGCGACTCATTACTCCGCAGGAAGTGGTCTCTCTGGTGAGCTGGTTGCTGAGCGAGGGCGCATCGGCGATGACCGGACAGGAGCTGGTGATGTGTGGCGGCGCATCGCTGGGCTGATGCTATGTCGCCCCGGGGAGCGGAAGTAGATTACCGCTCCCCGGGGCGACGCGGTGGCGATGATTAACGCAGGTAAACCGTTCCGCGCAGATAGGTGGTGGCCTGGCCGCTAATCAGCACCCTGTCGCCCTGCCACTGGCAGCGCAGGTCGCCGCCGCGGGCGGAGACCTGGCGCGCCATCATGGTGGTTTTCCCCAGCTTTTCGCCCCACCAGGGGATCAGCATGCTGTGGGCGGAGCCGGTCACCGGATCCTCTGGCACCCCTTCTCCCGGGCAGAAGAAGCGGCTGACAAAGTCATACTCCTCATCCGGCGCGCTGACGCAGATCATTTTGCCGAGCTTCTGCAGACGTGCCATATCGGTCTGCACCGCTTCAACCTGCTGGCGATCCGCCAGCACGACCAGATAATCACGCCCTTCCCGCACCTCGACGGCAGACTCAAGCCCCAGTCCGGCCAGCAGATCCGCCGGCGGGTTGTCCACCGGGGTGGTCGTCCACGCCGGGAAGTCGAGCGTCAGCCAGTCGCCGCTGCGGGTCACCCGCAGTTCACCGACAAAACGGGTGCTGAAGGTAATCGTCGCCGAGGGATGGTCAAGATACTCGAAAATAACATGCGCCGTCGCCAGGGTGGCGTGGCCGCAGAGGTTGATCTCGCCCAGCGTGGTAAACCAGCGCAGCTCATAGCCTTCGTCGGTGTGGACGAAAAACGCCGTTTCGGACTGGTTATGCTGTTGGGCCATTTTCAGCAATACATCGTCCGCTAACCACTCGCTGAGCGGGCAAACGGCCGCGGCATTACCGCCAAAGTTTTTATCGCTGAAGGCATCGACCAGATAAAATTGAATTTCCTGCATACACTGTCCTTACTTTTTTTACTTTCCTTCAACATGACATAAAAGCGCTCCCCTGACACTATCCATAGCAAAATTAATTGCTTAACCGCGGCCAGCCACTTGCAGCGAAATGAGATGCAGATCACAAAATGATTGTCTTTTCGCCAGTAATCGTTTTAAGATCACCGTCACATCTTCCCTTGAATCACCCGTCCAGAGCTTATGACTACGAATACGGTCTCACGCAAGGTAGCGTGGCTACGTGTCGTGACGTTGGCCATCGCCGCGTTTATTTTTAACACCACAGAATTCGCCCCTGTCGGTCTGCTGTCCGATATTGCCGGCAGCTTCGGCATGGAAACCGCCCAGGTGGGCATGATGCTCACCATTTATGCGTGGGTGGTGGCGCTGATGTCGCTGCCGTTTATGCTGCTGACCAGCAAAATGGAGCGCCGGCGGCTGCTCATCGGCCTGTTTATTCTGTTTATTGCCAGCCACGTTCTGTCGTTTTTTGCGTGGAGTTTTGACGTCCTGGTGATTAGCCGCATTGGCATCGCTTTTGCGCATGCGGTTTTCTGGTCGATTACCTCAGCGCTGGCCATCCGTATGGCGCCGCCTGGCAAACGGGCGCAGGCGCTGAGCCTGATCGCCACCGGTACAGCCCTGGCGATGGTGTTCGGTATTCCGATTGGCCGCATCATCGGCCAGTATTTTGGCTGGCGAATGACCTTCCTGGCGATTGGCCTCGGCGCGTTAGCCACCCTTGCCTGTCTGGTAAAACTGCTGCCGACGCTACCGAGTGAACATTCTGGCTCGCTGAAAAGCCTGCCGGTGCTGTTCCGCCGCCCGGCGCTGGTCAGCGTTTATATTCTGACCGTGGTGGTGGTGACCGCCCACTATACCGCCTACAGCTATATCGAGCCCTTTGTCCAGACGGTGGCGGGCCTGAGCGGCAACTTTGCTACCGTGCTGCTGTTGATCCTCGGCGGGGCCGGTATTATCGGCAGCATTCTGTTCGGTAAGCTCGGCAACCAGCACGCTTCCGGGCTGATTAGCATCGCTATCGGCCTGCTGCTGGCCTGCCTGCTGTTGCTCCTGCCTGCCTCGGACAATGCACATCATCTGATGCTGCTCAGTATCTTCTGGGGCGTGGCGATCATGATTATCGGCCTCGGTATGCAGGTAAAAGTGCTGGCTTCCGCGCCGGATGCCACCGACGTCGCCATGTCCCTGTTCTCGGGCATCTTTAATATTGGTATTGGCGCTGGCGCGCTGGTGGGCAGCCAGGTGAGTCTGCATCTGTCGATGGCTTCCATCGGCTACATCGGTGCCATCCCGGCGCTGGCCGCGCTGGTATGGTCTCTGATGATCTTCCGCCGCTGGCCGGTATCGCTGGAAGACCATCAACCGCACCACTCCTGAGTTACCGCGATAAAAAAGCCTGCCGGCATGGCTACCGGCAGGCTGTTGTCTCTCATCCCATCCGGGGCGATCAGGGGTGCCAGGTCGAAATGATCTCCAGCACGCCATTAATAATAAACTGCACGCCCATACAGACCAGCAGGAAGCCCATCAGCCGCGAAATGGCCTCGATGCCGCCTTTGCCTACCAGACGCATAATCGCGCCGGAACTGCGCAGACAAGCCCACAGAATCACCCCTAACAGCAAAAAGATGATCGGCGGCGCCGCCAGTACCACCCACTCCGGGAAGTCCACGCCGTGCTTAACGGTCGAGGCGGAGCTAATAATCATCGCGATGGTTCCCGGACCGGCGGTGCTTGGCATCGCCAGCGGCACAAAGGCGATATTGGCGGTCGGTTCATCCTGCAGTTCTTCCGATTTGATCTTCGCTTCCATCGAATCGTGGGCTTTTTGCTGGGGGAACAGCATGCGGAAACCGATAAAGGCCACAATCAATCCCCCGGCGATACGCAGCCCAGGTATTGATATGCCGAATGTATTCATCACCACCTGACCGGCATACCACGACACCATCAGAATGGCGAACACATACACCGATGCCATCAACGCCTGCTTGTTCCGCTCGGCGTTGTTCATATTGCCCGCCAGGCCGAGGAACAGCGCCACGGTTGTGAGTGGGTTTGCCAGCGGTAAAAGCACCGCCAGGCCAAGCCCTATTGCTTTAAACAAATCGAACATAGTTAATTAAAGTCCCGTTAATATTCATTTTTTAAGTATTGTTTCGTTCCGTGAGTATACCGGCTTCGACACTTTCGCCGCCAGCCTGCTGATAAACCACTTCCGCTAAAAATTAACAAGCGTTAGCAAAACCACAAACAGTGACCCACGTCAGATTTTTTTATTTTAGCAAATCGTGGCATCGGCCAATTCATAATGTTGACTTATGATTGCCTGGGCAATAGTATCACCTGCAACTAATTACTTGCCTGGGCAACCATCATGAAAAGTACCAGCGACCTGTTTAATGAAATGATCCCGTTGGGCCGCTTGATCCAGATGGTTAACCAGAAAAAAGATCGCCTGCTCAACGACTACCTCTCACCCATGGATATTACCGCGACCCAGTTTCGCGTGCTCTGTTCCATTCGTTGCGAGGTATGTATTACCCCCGTTGAGCTGAAAACCGTGCTTTCCGTCGACCCGGGCGCGATGACGCGTATGCTCGACCGCCTGGCGTGCAAAGGCTGGATTGAACGGTTACCCAACCCCGCTGACAAGCGCGGCGTGCTGGTGCAGTTGACACCGGACGGCGCAGCCCTTTGCGAGCAGTGTCATCAGGTTGTGGGTCAGAAGTTACACCAGGAGTTAACAAAAAATCTGTCGGCGGACGAAGTCGTCGCGCTTGAGCAACTACTCAAGAAGGTCCTGCCGTAAAATAAGAAGAGGTAAGATGATGTCCAGACGTAATAATGACGCCATCACTATCCATAGTATTTTGTCGTGGATCGAGGATAACCTGGAATCGCCCCTGTCGCTGGAAAAAGTGTCTGAGCGTTCAGGTTACTCCAAGTGGCACCTGCAACGTATGTTTAAGAAAGAGACCGGCCATTCCCTCGGCCAGTACATCCGCAGCCGCAAGCTGACGGAGATTGCGCAAAAGCTCAAGCAGAGCAATGAGCCCATTTTGTACCTGGCGGAACGCTACGGTTTCGAGTCGCAGCAGACCCTGACGCGAACGTTCAAGAACTATTTCGATGTTCCGCCCCACAAGTATCGCATAACGAATGTACCTGGCGAATCCCGCTATCTGCATCCGCTAAATAACTGATGTTAATCGCCTGTATTATCAAAGACGTATTGAGGAAATCATGAAACTATTCGCTGCCGCAGCTATCGTACTCCTGTCGCTGGTCTCCAGCCTCAGCTATGCGGAGCAAAACACCACGCCGGTGCGTCAAAACCAGCGTGATACAATGATTATCCCTTCGGAACATAACGATTCGCCATTTGATTTCAATCATATGGCGGCTGGCAGTGATAAATCCGACGAACTGGGCGTGCCGTACTACCAGCAGCACGACCTGTGATGCCATTACACGCATAATTGTGTAGCCCCTTCTTCGGGGCTTTTTTTTTATCCGCGCGCTATACCCGGCCGCACCAGACGTAATCCGAAGACGTTAATATAGAGCCCGGCCATAATCAGTACCGCCCCGGTGAGCTGCAGTCCGCTCAGCGTCTCCCCCAGCAACAGCGCAGCGCTGGCCATCCCCACCACCGGCACCAGCAGCGACAGCGGCGCCACCCGCCAGGTTTCATAGCGCCCCAGCAGCGATCCCCAGATACCATAGCCGACGATAGTGGCGATAAACGCCAGATAGAGCAGCGACAGTATCGTCAGCAGATCGATGTGTTGCAGGCTCGCCAGCATGGTCTGCGGGCCATCAATCAGCCATGAGGCCAGCATAAACGGCAGCACCGGGATCAACGCGCTCCACACCACCAGCGACATAATGGGCGGCCGGGCGGCATGCGACATGATTTTCTTGTTGAAGATATTACCGCAGGCCCAGCTGAGCGCCGCCGCCAGGGTCAGCATAAAGCCCACCAGCGGCACATGCTCCCCGCCAAGGCTGCCCTCCACCAGCACCAGCACGCCAAAGATCGCCAGGGCGATCCCCGCCAGTTGCTTGCCCTGCAGACGTTCGCCAAAGACGAAGGCGCCGAGAATGATGGTGAAGAAGGCTTGCGCCTGCAGCACCAGCGATGCCAGCCCGGCAGGCATACCCAGGCCAATAGCGCAGAACAGAAAGGCAAACTGACCAAAGCTAATGGTCAGGCCATAACCCAGCAGCAGGCGCAGCGGGATGGCCGGGCGGGATACAAACAGCAGCGCCGGGAAGGCGACCAGCATAAAGCGCAGCCCCGCCAGCATCAGCGGCGGCATATTGTGTAATCCCAGCTTAATCACCACAAAGTTAAGCCCCCACACCACCACTACCATCAGCGCCAGTAGTCCATCTTTCCTCGTCATACCCTGCCTCTGTCGTTATTAGAATTTTTGTGAACAAAATCAAAGTAACCAAAAAGCGGCCGCCAGGATAGATCATTATTTTTGGCAGGCCAGGAAGTGCGACCGGCGACCGGGCTGACCTGTACAAGGCGTAATGAGCGTGTTATTTGTGATCGAAGACGTAAAATTATAACAACATGACAGGCAAGGAAATCATGATCACCACTCTCAGGCGCTCCACCATCGCGCTGCTGGCATCGTCGTTACTGCTAACTATTGGCCGCGGGGCCACACTGCCGTTTATGACTATCTACCTCACCCGACGTTATCAGCTGGATGTCGATGTGATTGGCTACGCGTTGTCGCTGGCGCTGGTGGTCGGCGTGCTGTTCAGCATGGGCTTTGGCATCCTCGCGGATAAGTTCGACAAAAAGCGCTATATGGTGTGGTCAGTGCTGGTGTTTATTCTGGGATTTAGCGCGATACCGCTGGTCAATAACGCTATCCTGGTGGTGATCTTCTTTGCGTTGATCAACTGCGCCTACTCGGTGTTTTCCACCGTGCTAAAAGCCTGGTTCGCCGACCGACTGACGCCGGAGAAAAAAGCGCGTATCTTCTCGCTGAACTATACCATCCTCAATATCGGCTGGACCGTCGGGCCGCCCATCGGCACGCTGCTGGTGATGCACAGTATCAATTTGCCGTTCTGGCTGGCGGCCGCCTGCGCCGCCTTTCCATTGGTGTTTATTCAGCTGTTTCTCCAGCGGGAGGTGGCCGTGGCCCAGCCGGGCGCTGTCGCCTGGTCTCCCTCGGTGTTGCTGCATGACCGGGCGCTGCTGTGGTTTACCTGTTCCGGGCTGCTGGCCTCCTTCGTCAGCGGCGCTTTCGCCTCCTGTCTCTCGCAGTATGTGCTGGTGGTCGCCAGCAGTGACTTCGCCGAGAAAGTGGTGGCCGTGGTGCTGCCGGTTAACGCCGCGGTGGTGGTCGCTTTGCAGTACGCGGTTGGCCGGCGGCTGAGCGCCAGAAATATTCGCCCGCTGATGACCTTCGGCACCGTCTGCTTTGTTATCGGCCTCGTGGGCTTTATGTTCTCTGGCGCCAGCCTGTGGGCGTGGGGGATCTCGGCGGCGATCTTCACCCTCGGGGAAGTGATTTATGCCCCCGGGGAGTATATGCTGATTGACCATATTGCCCCGCCGGGGATGAAGGCCAGCTACTTCTCCGCCCAGTCGCTGGGGTGGCTGGGCGCGGCATTCAACCCGATGTTCACCGGGATGATCCTCACCCATCTGCCACACTGGTCGCTTTTTGTCATTCTTATCGTGGCGATTGTCGCCGCCTGGCTGATGATTTTCCGCGGGATGAATGCCCGTCCCTGGCAGCCGGATTGTCCGCTGGCTAACGCCTGACGCCAGCTGGCATGCGGCTGTCGGGTTGATGTCGGGCCGTTGTCGGGTCGCTGTCGTGGTGGCTGGCGGCCCGGTTCACCATACTCCATCACAGGTTTACATCCGCAGAACGTCATGGAGCATACGAATATGAACAGCAACAATCAGGTCAAACAATTACGGCTACAGCGCGCCTGGTCCCAGGAGCAGCTGGCCGAAATGGCGGGTCTCAGCGTCCGCACGATCCAGCGCATTGAGAATGGCGAACGCCCGGGACTGGAGACTCTCAGCGCCCTCGCCGCGGTCTTTGAGGTCACGGTGGCCGAGATCGGCGGCGAAGCCTCGCGGGAGGGTGCGCCGGGCCCGGAAACCTCGCTGGATCTGCGCATAGAGGAAGCCAAAGCGCGGGTGCATCAGGAGAGCCGCTTTTTCCGTTCGCTGTCGGTGGCGGTGGTAGTCTGCGTGCTGCTGGCGGTGCTCAACCGCTTCACTAACCCGCAGTACTACTGGTCCGGCTGGGTCGCCCTGATCTGGGGCGCTCTGCTGGTGGTAAGAGGATTACGCCTGTTCGTGTTCGGCGAATGGATCAAAAACTGGCGCCAGGCGCGCCTGCAGCGGCTGTTGCGCAAATAGCCCGCAAACCGGCGGCGCGCACGCCGCCGGCCTGGTCAGATGGTCACCATGGCGCGCACGCCGTCGCGCTCCATATCACCGCCCTTGCCCTGCTGGACGATGGCGCCGCGCGACATCACCAGGTAGTGGTCCGCCAGCCCGGCGGCAAAATCATAGAACTGCTCCACCAGCAGGATCGCCATATCCCCCCGGCTCGCCAGCTGGCGGATCACCTCGCCAATCTCTTTGATGACGGAGGGCTGGATCCCCTCGGTGGGTTCATCGAGGATCAGCAGCTGCGGACGGCTGGCCAGCGCGCGGCCGATCGCCAGCTGCTGCTGCTGCCCGCCGGATAAGTCACCCCCTCGTCGCTGCTTCATGGTCTTGAGCACCGGGAAAAGCTGGTAGATCTCCTCCGGCACCTGCTGCGCTTCGCGGGCGGGAAAGCGCGACAGCCCCATCAGCAGGTTTTCTTCCACCGTCAGGCGCGGAAATATCTCGCGCCCCTGGGGAACGTAGGCGACCCCGGCCTGCACCCGCTGGTGTGGTTTGCGATGGGTGATGTTCTGATCCTGCCAGCGTACCTCACCGCTGCGCGCCGGGATCAGCCCCATCAGGCATTTCAGCAGGGTGGTCTTACCGACGCCATTGCGCCCCAGCAGGCAGGTGACTTCACCCTGGCGGGCGGAAAAATCCACCCCACGCAAAATATGGCTGCCGCCGTAGTATTGATGTAGCTGACTCACCTGTAACATTGGCGCTCCTTAACGTCCCAGATAAACTTCAATGACCTGCTCATTGGCCTGCACCTCCCGCATCGATCCCTCCGCCAGCACCTGGCCCTGATGCAGGACCGTCACCCGGTCGGCGATGGTCTCGACAAATCCCATGTCGTGCTCCACCACCATCAGGGAGTGCTGTCCAGCCAGGGTACGAAACAGCTCCGCCGTATACTCCGTTTCCGCATCGGTCATGCCGGCCGCCGGCTCATCAAGCAGCAGCAGATGCGGCTCCTGCACCAGCAGCATGCCGATCTCAAGAAACTGTTTCTGGCCATGGGACAGCAGACCGGCCTGGCGGTAGCGCTCACCGTCGAGACGCAGCAGGCGCAGCACCTCATTCAGCCGATCGTCCTGTTCGCTGCTCAGCCGGGCGCGCAGGCTGGCCCACACCGATTTATCACCCTTCATCGCCAGGGAGAGATTTTCCGCCACCGTCAGCGCTTCGAAGACCGTCGGCTTCTGAAACTTGCGCCCGATGCCCTGGCGGGCGATGGCCACCGGGTCAAGAGTGGTCAGATCCACCGACTGGTCATAGAGCGCTTTGCCGCTTTGCGGCCGGGTCTTGCCGGTGATCACATCCATCAGGGTGGTCTTGCCCGCCCCGTTGGGGCCGATCACACAGCGCAGTTCGCCGACGCCTATCGCCAGCGACAGATCCGTCAGCGCCCGGAAACCGTCAAAGCTGACGTTGATATTCTCCAGCTGCAGCACCGGATCGGTTTGTTCGCGAAAGCGATCGCCGGGCAGCTGACGGGTAAACAGTCCTTCATCCGGTTGCATTAGCGGTCTCCTCGACGCAGCAGGCCCATCACTCCGCGGGGTAAAAACAGGGTCACGATGATGAAGATGAGGCCCAGAAACAGCTGCCAGTACTCTGGCATCGCCACGGTGAAAATGCTTTTCGCGCCGTTGACCAGCCCGGCGCCAAGCACCGGGCCGATCAGGGTGCCGCGCCCGCCGAGCGCGACCCAGATGGCGGCCTCGATGGAGTTGGTCGGCGACATTTCGCTGGGGTTGATGATCCCGACCTGCGGGACATATAACGCCCCCGCCAGACCGCAGAGCACCGCCGACAGCGTCCATACCAGCAGCTTGAAGCCGCGCGGGTCGTACCCGCAGAACATCAGCCGGTTTTCGGCGTCACGTACCGCGGTGAGGATCCGGCCAAACTTACTCTGCGCCAGCGCCGAGCCCAGCCACAGGGTCAGCAACAGCAGCAAAACCGTGGCCATAAACAGGGTGGCGCGGGTGCCGGTGGCGGTGACCGGAAAACCCAGCAGCGTGGTAAAACCGGTGAAGCCGTTGTTGCCGCCAAACCCGGTCTCGTTGCGAAAGAACAGCAGCATACCGGCATAGGTCAGGGCCTGGGTCATGATCGAGAAATAGACCCCTTTGATCTTCGAGCGAAAGGCAAACCAGCCGAAAACCAGGGCCAGCAGACCGGGAACCAGCACTACCAGCGCCATCGCCCAGGCGAAATGCTGCGTGCCCCACCAGAACCAGGGCAGCTCGCTCCAGGAGAGAAAAGACATAAACGCCGGCAGACCGTCGCCCGCCGCCTGGCGCATCAGGTACATCCCCATGGCGTACCCGCCGAGGGCAAAGAAGATCCCGTGCCCCAGCGACAGCATGCCCGCATAGCCCCAGACCAGATCCAGCGCCACCGCCACAATGGCGTAGCAGAGGATTTTGCCGCTCAGCGTCAGCAGCCAGCTCGGCACCGCCAGCGGATGCGAGGCCGGCAGCAGCGCCAGGAATGGCATACTCAGCAGCCCCAGCACCAGCAGGATCCCCAGCCAGCGCAGAGGCCGCGGCGCGCGCTGCGCCAGCGTTAAGGTGATTGGTTGGCTCATCAGTCAATAACCCTCCCTTTCAGCGCGAACAGACCCTGCGGGCGTTTCTGAATAAACAGAATAATCATCACCAGGATCAGGATTTTGCCCAGCACCGCGCCCATTTGGGGTTCGAGAATTTTGTTGAAAATGCCCAGCCCAAAGGCCGCCGCCACGCTGCCGGCCAGCTGGCCGACGCCGCCCAGCACCACCACCAGAAACGAGTCGATGATGTATCCCTGACCCAGTTCAGGCCCGACGTTGCCAAGCTGCGACAGCGCCACGCCGCCCAGCCCGGCAATACCGGAGCCGAGGCCAAAGGCCAGCATATCCACCCGCCCGGTAGGCACGCCGCAGCAGGCGGCCATCGCCCGGTTCTGCGTCACGGCGCGGACGTTCATCCCCAGACGGGTACGGTTCAGGATGAGCCAGGTAAAACACAGCACCAGCAGGACGAACGCCAGCACCGCCAGCCGGTTCCACGGCAGGATCAGGTTCGGCAGGACCTGCACGCCGCCGGAGAGCCAGGCCGGGTTTGCCACCTCCACGTTCTGCGCGCCAAACAGCATCCTCACCAGCTGGATAAGCATCAGGCTGATCCCCCAGGTGGCGAGCAGCGTTTCCAGCGGCCGACCATACAGATGACGAATAATGGTGCGCTCCAGCGCCATGCCGATCCCGGCGGTCACCAGAAACGCCACCGGCAGCGCGACCAGCGGATAAAAGGCCAGCCATTGCGGCGCGAGCTGCGCCAGCGCCTGCTGTACCAGCCAGCAGCTGTAGGCGCCGATCATTAACATCTCACCGTGGGCCATGTTAATCACCCCCAGCAGGCCATAGGTGATCGCCAGCCCCAGCGCGGCCAGCAACAGCACCGATCCCAGCGACAGCCCCATAAAGGCCTGGCCCAGCAGATCGCCGAGCAGCAGACGATGTTTGATCTTTTGCAGGCTGTCGCTGGCCGCCTCGCGCACCGCCGCATCCGGCTCATGCTGGGCATCGGTAAAGGGGATCAGCAGCGCCTGGGTTTCCGGGTCCGCGGAATGGCCAAGCAGCGTCACGGCGGCCAGCCGCGCGCTGGCCTCAGGCTGAGTGAGCTGCAGGCGCGCCAGCGCCACCTCCAGCAGGCCCCGCACATTTTCATCGGTTTCTGCCTGCAGCCGCTGTTGCAGCAGCGCGGCCATGGCCGGGGTCGCTTCCCGCTGAAGCGTGCGCGCGGCGGAAGCTCTCTCCGTGACGTTGTCACTTAAAATAAGGTGGCTGGCCAGCGCGCCGGCAGCCAGATTGCGCAGCCTGTTGGTCAGACGGACCGGTCGGGTTTCGCCCTGCGGCGCGGCGACAGCGCCCAATGGCTGTAATCCGCCCTGTCGGGTGCGGAAAGCATGTTTTCCGTCGTCCATCACCAGGCTCTCGGTGGTCAACGCCCGCAGCAGCGGCAGACGATCCGCCTGCGGCGCTGCCGCCCACTGGGTCAACAGCTGCGCCTGCTGGCTGCGACTGGCGGCAACGAAGTCGTCCGCCTCCGCGGCCTGCGCCCGCCATGGCAGCAGGATCAGCAGTAGCGCCAACACATTCATGAGACGCAATGCGTTCATGTCGTTCTCCTCTGGTCAGCGGCCGACGGGCGCTATGCTCCAGCCCCGCCGGCCCTGGCGCTTACTGGCTGACGGTTTTCACCGGATGGTCAGGTTTCTTATCGTTACCGGGGATCCACGGACTCCACGGCTGCGCGCGAACGGGTTTATCGGTCTGCCAGACCACGTTGAACTGGCCGTTGCCTTCAATTTCACCGATCATCACCGGCTTATGCAGATGATGGTTAGTGGCATCCATGGTCAGGGTAAAACCGGACGGCGCGTTGAAGGTCTGCCCGGCCATCGCCTCGCGCACTTTATCGACATCGGTGGTGCCCGCTTTGGTCACCGCCTGCGCCCACATATGCAGACCCACCCAGGTCGCTTCCATCGGATCGTTGGTCACCACCGTATCGGCATTCGGCAGCTTGTGCGCTTTGGCGTACGCGCGATAGTCGGCGACGAAGGCTTTGTTGGTCGGATTATCGACGGACTCAAAGTAGTTCCATGCCGCGAGGTTGCCGACCAGCGGTTTGGTATCGATGCCGCGCAGCTCCTCTTCCCCCACCGAGAAGGCCACCACCGGCACATCGGTCGCTTTCAGACCCTGGTTAGCCAGCTCTTTGTAGAACGGCACGTTGGAATCGCCATTGATGGTGGAGACCACTGCCGTTTTGCCACCGGCGGAGAATTTTTTGATATTGGCGACGATGGTCTGGTAATCGCTGTAGCCGAACGGGGTGTAGACCTCCTCGATATCTTTGTCCTGGATCCCTTTGGCATGCAGGAAGGCGCGGAGGATCTTGTTGGTGGTGCGCGGATAGACGTAGTCCGTCCCCAGCAGGAAGAAACGTTTGGCGCCGCCGCCATCGTCACTTAGCAGGTATTCCACTGCCGGGATAGCCTGCTGGTTAGGCGCCGCGCCGGTATAGAAGACGTTGGGGGACATCTCTTCCCCTTCATACTGCACCGGGTAGAACAGCAGGCCGTTCAGCTCCTCAAACACCGGCAGCACCGATTTACGTGAGACCGACGTCCAGCAGCCAAACACCACCGCCACTTTATCCTGGGCCAGCAGCTGGCGTGCCTTCTCGGCAAACAGCGGCCAGTTGGAGGCCGGGTCGACCACCACCGGCTCCAGCTTCTTGCCCAGTACCCCGCCTTTGGCGTTGATGTCGTCGATGGCCATCAGCGCGACGTCCTTCAGCGGCGTTTCGGAAATCGCCATCGTTCCCGAGAGCGAATGCATGATCCCGACTTTGATGGTGTCGGCGGCATAGGCCTGGAATGAAAGACCCATAGCCATTACAGAGGCGGAGAGTGCAAAAGCTTTTAATAACGTTCTACGTTGCATGATTCACTCCTGAGTAGCGCAAAAATAAAGAATTAACAGCTAACCAGAGGTGATAAGGCAAAAACGGTGCCAGGTTGTGAAAACAGCAGGATGCGGGACAGGTGGGCGGCGGAGACGGTGGGGACGGCAGCGTTGCCTCATCACGGTGCAACGCTGCGCTAAGAAAGTCATTACCAGACGTCGGCGGCGATCGACGTCACCAGACGGACTTTTTGCCACTGCTGGTCTTCGCTGAGGGCATTGCCCTCTTCCGTAGAGGCGAAACCGCACTGCGGACTCAGGCAGATCTGCTCGAGCGGCACGTACTGCGCCGCCTCGGCGAGACGCGCTTTCACCCCCTGCGGATTCTCCAGCTCGCCATTTTTGGTGGTGATCAGTCCGAGAACCACCTGCTGATGGCCAGGACGAATAAAGCGCAGCGGCGCGAAATCCCCGGAGCGGTCGTTGTCGTACTCAAGGAAGAAGGCATCGACATTGACGCCGCCAAACAGCACCTCGGCCACCGGCTCGTAACCGCCTTCCGAGATCCAGGTTGAACGGAAGTTACCCCGACAGACGTGCAGGCCCACCGTCAGATCGGCCGGCTTACCTTCCAGCGCCTGGTTCAGCACCCGGGCATAAATGCGCGCCAGCGCATCCGGATCGTCGCCGCGCTCGCGTACCTGCTGACGCTGGGCATCGGAACACAGGTAGGCCCACACAGTATCGTCCAGCTGCAGATAGCGGCAGCCGGCGTCATAAAACGCGCGGATCGCGTCGCGCCAGGTGGTGGCCAGATCGTCGAAGTAGTCGCTAAGATCCGGGTAAACGGTGGCATCAATATCTTTCCGCCCGCCGCGGAAGTGCAGCACGCTCGGGCTGGGAATGGTCATCTTCGGCTGCGCGTCGCCGCTGATGCTTTTCAGATAGCGGAAGTCCTCCAGCATCGGGTGGTCGCCAAACGCCAGCTTGCCGGTGACGCGAACGCCGTGCGCTTTGGTCTGCACGCCGTTAAACTGGATCCCCTGCTCGGCATCGTAACGTTCAACGCCCTGCAGGCCATCGAAGAAATCGAAATGCCACCATGCGCGCCGAAACTCACCGTCGGTGACCACATGCAGGCCGCAGTCGCATTGCTGCTGAACCAGATGACGGATCGCGTTATTCTCAATTTCGCGTAGCTGACCGGCGTCGATAATCCCCTCAGCCAGCTGCTGACGCGCCTGTTTAATGCTGTCCGGGCGCAAAAAACTGCCGACGATGTCTGCGCGGAACGGGGCCTGTTGACGTTGCATGCTGTCTCCTTAGCGGTGGGCGCGTTAGTTGCCCACCGTGATAGTTCATTATTTGAATTTTTAGACTTCTGGATGGCTATATGTCCAGATACTGGCATGCAGAGTGGTGGGTCGCAAACGAGAATATTTCATGGTGCATGAAATATTTTCATTTACCGGAAACAAACGCATAGCCCTCATCTTCCCAGCCGGTGAGTCCGCCGAGCATCATTTTCACCGGCCGCCCAAGCTCAGCCAGCTTCAGCGCGGCAACGTCAGCACCGTTGCAGTGCGGCCCGGCGCAGTAGACCACAAAGAGGGTCTCCGCCGGCCAGGCGGCCATTCGCTCGGCGGTGATCTGGCTGTGCGGGAGATGCTGCGCGCCTGGCAAGTGACGTCTGGCGAAGGCTTCCTCGCTGCCGACCACGTGCAGCAGGACAAAGTCGACCTCGCCGGCACGCTGGGCGCTGTGCACATCGGCGCAGTCGGTCTCAAGATGCAGCTTATGGCGGAACCAACGGATAGCCTCAGCGGAAGCGGCAGGGGGAAATTGGGTTACTACACTCATGGCGTCTTCTCCTTGTCTGTGATAACACTACTTTACTGACGCCCATCACCCTGATCTGCCGACAACCATGACAGAAAACGCTAACATCCTGACAACCCCTTCTGTGACACCGTCACGTCATCAGGTGGTCGCCCTCGCCTACGATGGCCTGTGCACCTTTGAGTTTGGCGTAGCCGTGGAGATCTTCGGCCTGCCGCGCCCGGAAATGGGTGACAACTGGTACCACTTTGCCGTCGCCGCCGTCGATGAAGGGCCGCTGTGCGCTACCGGCGGCATCCGCCTGATGACTGACGGCGGGCCTGAACTTCTCGCCCAGGCGGATACGATTGTGGTCCCCGGCTGGCGCGGTGTCGACGCCCCGGTCCCCGAGGCGCTGTGCGCCGCCCTCGTTGCCGCCCACGCCCGCGGATGCCGGATTATTTCCATCTGTTCCGGGGTGTTCGTTCTCGCCGCCGCCGGGCTGCTCAATGGCCGCCAGGCAACGACCCACTGGCGCTACACCGCGGCGCTGCAGTCGCGTTTCCCGCAGATCCAGGTGGTGGAGGACGTCCTTTACGTGGGCGATGCTTTGCTGATGACTTCCGCCGGCAGCGCGGCGGGGATCGACCTTTGTCTGCATCTGGTGCGCGAGGATTTCGGCAGCGAAGCCGCCAACGTCGTCGCCCGCCGCCTGGTAGTCTCTCCCCATCGCGACGGCGGTCAGGCGCAGCAGGTCCTGCGCCCGGTAGCCCGCAGCCGGGAGAGCCAGCGCCTTGGGCAGCTGTTTGACTATCTGCACCAGCATCTTGCCGCCAGCCATACCGTCGCTTCCCTCGCCCAGCGCGCCGGCATGGGACCACGCACTTTCCTGCGCCGCTTTGAGGAGGCCACCGGTAAAACACCCGCCCGCTGGCTGCTGGACGAGCGGCTGCTGCGCGCCCGCCAGCACCTGACGGAGAGCACGATGTCCATCGATCAGATCGCTGAGCGCTGCGGGTTTGCCAGCGCCGGCACCCTGCGTCACCATTTTCGCCAGCACTTCGCGCTCAGTCCGCTGCAGTACCGGAAACAGTTTGCTACTTCTCCGATTGCAAAATCGTCGCGGCAACGGACAATAGACGGCCACAGTAAACGGGTCGCCAGGAGGGTCGATGATGAAGAAAGAGTGTCGGGTAGTGATCTATAAAGAGGGGCTGCTGGGCAGCCTGTTTTTTGGCGAAGCCAAGGCGGACCCTGACAAGATGAGCCAGTTTCTCAGCAGCTATACCCGTGAAGGATGGGAAGTGAAAACCATGTCGGTGGAGCGCCGCCGCACCGCCCTGTTCTGGTCGCGGGAAGCGTATCTTTTCGTGCTCGAACGCCCCCTCTGACAGCCTGCGCCTGGTTTACACGTTTAAGCCAGGCGTTTCTAAGCGCCTGCTTTCAGGGCCGACGGATATAGCCCTGCTCCTGCATTTTCTGCATGCCCTCCTCGCTGGCGCAGACCATGCCGGTGGTCAGCATGGCAAAACCAAAGCGCTGATAAAACGTAATTTTATCGGCGACCGCATAGATAAAAATTTTGCCAAAGGGAAGCAACTGCTCCCGGATGGCCAGCATCAACTGTTGTCCGTAACCCTGCCCCTGACGTTCGGGGACGATCGCCACATCCGCCAGATAGCTGCTCCAGGTACAGTCGCTGATGGCTCGCGCCACGGCAATCAGCTGGCCGTTCTCATAGCCAAACCAGCAGAAGGTGCTCTGGCGGAACGCCTGCTCCAGTTGCTGAACATCGCGCTCATTCAATCCGGCCTCGGCGATAATGGTTCGCACCCGCTGCCAGTCCACCCGCGCGATCGCCTCTTTACCCTCTATCACCATCATACCCTTGCCTCCCGTCGTCTCCCGGATGGAGCCCCGGAAGCAAGATCTAGCATGCCGCGGCAGGATATGCCAGGCGGAAAGGCGAACGGAAGAAAACGGTAGAGGCGGGCGACGGCAAAAAAAAACCGCCATATGACTGGCGGTAAATCAATGCTTGCATGGATAGATTGTGTTTTGCATTTTTCGCAGACAGATAATCCTGACCTCTCTACGTTTGATGACGAGGTTAACAGAGTCAACCTCAATAAAGCCTCAACGGCCTGCGCTAAAGTTTTTCCACCAGCGCTTTCAGTTGCGCGAGGGTCTGCTGCTGATCCTCCGCGACGGCGGCGGGCCAGGCCGACTGGCGCACAATAAGCCGGGTCGGCAGCAGCTCGCGGATCCGCAGCTGCGGGGCCGCCATCAGGGCGATCAGCCGCTCCACCGCCCGCTTGCCCAGCAGATCGAAGTCCTGCGCCACCGTGGTGAGCGGCGGCTGGAAGTAGAGACTGTCGGCGGTGTCGTCATAGCCGGTCACCGATACCGCCCGGCTACCGCTGCGATTAAGCTGGGCGAGCGCGCTGAGCACGCCGAGCGCCATTTGATCGTTCGCCACCACAATCGCGCTGATCCGCGGCTGCAGATGCAGCAGCTCGAACGTTTTTTGCCAGCCGCTGGCGGCGCTCCAGTCGCCGAACACCGTTGTTGAGCGAGCGATATTCAGACTGTGCAGCGCCTCGCGCCAGCTGGCGAGGCGCAGACGGGCGGAAACCGAACTTTCCGGCCCCGCCAGCAGGCCGAATTCGCGATGCCCCAGCTCCCACAGGTGGCGTACGCAGGCTCCGCAGCCGTCGCGGTGGTCGAAGCGCACGCAGCAGACATCGGCCTCCGGAGAGACGTCAAGAAACAGGCAGGCCATATCCGGGTTCTCTTGCACCAGCCGCTCGGCGGTGGCGCTCTCCAGGGGCAGACTGACGATCACCCCGCGAATATGCTGGGCGCGCAGCTCATCCAGCCGCGCCTGCAGCGCGACAAAATCGGCCTGCGCCGGCATCGCTATCGCCACTTCCAGCTGATGCAGGCTGGCATGGCTTTTTATCGCGGCGGCGATCTGCGAGGGGGCATGCAGCGACAGCGAGGCGGTAATCAGCCCGATGGAGGGCGCCGCCTTGCCGGCAAGCAGCTGCGCCGAGCGGTTAGGCACGTAGTGCAGCGTCTGCATCGCGCGGATCACCTGCTCCCGGGTGCGGGCTGACACCACCTCAGGACGGTTCAGCACCCGGGAGACCGTCTGTTGGGACACACCCGCCGCGCGGGCGACGTCCTCAAGGGTTGCGGTACGACGCGGCATCTTTTCTCCTCAGCGATAACAATGTCGTGCGCTAACATTTTATGTTTAACGCACGACAAAAAACAGCGTTTTGCCCCCGCTTTCGTGATCGTCTGTTCATTTCATTTTCAGCGTGATTGCTGGAAAAAACAAATTACCCGATAACGTTAATCATCCTGTTTAGCGAACGACATTTTCTGACTTACCGGGGATTAAAATGCAAATTAGCGATACCGGCCACAGCCATATGCCCGACTTTCACGCCGTCCTCGCCCGTGAAGACTGGCAGAACCAGACCATTACCCACCTTAACCGCCTGCCGGCGCATCCCGCTTTCGCCAGCTGGCGCGATGAGCTTGCCGCCCGGGATAACCATCCCTCCACACGCCGTCGTCAACTGGACGGCGAGTGGCAGTTCGCTTACGCCCGCAGCCCGTTTGCCGTCGATGCACAGTGGCTGACGCAGGATCTGCCGGACAGCCGCGGCACGCCAGTGCCTTCCAACTGGCAGATGGAGGGCTATGACGCGCCGATCTACACCAACGTCCGCTATCCCATCGATACCACGCCACCGCGGGTGCCGGAGGATAACCCGACCGGCTGTTATTCCCTGCACTTTACGGTTGAGGACACATGGCGCGAGAACGGGCAAACGCAGATTATTTTCGATGGCGTCAACTCGGCGTTTCATCTGTGGTGCAATGGCGTCTGGGTCGGCTATTCGCAGGACAGTCGCCTGCCGGCAGCGTTCGATCTCAGCCCCTTCCTGCGCCCGGGCGACAACCGCCTGTGCGTGATGGTCATGCGCTGGAGCGCCGGCAGCTGGCTGGAAGACCAGGATATGTGGAGGATGAGCGGCATTTTCCGCTCGGTGTGGCTGCTGAATAAGCCGCAGCAACGGCTATGCGACGTGCAGTTGACGCCAGCCCTCGACGCCCTCTACCGCGACGGCACTCTGCAGGTCCAGGCGACTATCGAAGCGACAGAGGCGGCCCTTGCCGGGCTCAGCGTCGGGGTTAGCCTGTGGCGCGGCGAGGAGCAGGTCGCCGCCGGGCGGCAGCCGTTAGGCACCCCGGCGGTGGATGAACGCGGCCACTACGCGGAACGGGTCGATTTCTCCCTGGCGGTGGCAGCGCCGGCGCACTGGAGCGCGGAAACTCCAAACTGTTATCGCGCCGTGGTCACCCTGTGGCGCGGCGACGAACTGCTGGAGGCCGAAGCATGGGACATCGGTTTTCGCCGCATCGAGATTGCCGATGGCCTGCTGCGTCTCAACGGCAAACCGCTGCTGATCCGCGGCGTTAATCGCCATGAGCATCATCATTTGCGCGGTCAGGTGGTCACCGAGGCGGATATGGTGCAGGACATTCTGTTGATGAAGCAGAACAACTTTAACGCCGTGCGCTGCTCGCACTACCCCAACGCGCCGCGCTGGTATGAACTCTGCAACCGCTACGGTCTGTACGTGGTCGATGAAGCTAATATTGAAACCCACGGGATGGTGCCGATGAATCGGCTGTCCGACGATCCGGCGTGGCTGCCAGCCTTCAGCGCCCGCGTCACCCGGATGGTACAGAGCAACCGCAACCATCCGTGCATTATCATCTGGTCGCTGGGCAACGAGTCCGGCGGCGGCGGCAACCAGGAAGCGCTGTACCACTGGCTGAAACGCAACGACCCGAGCCGTCCGGTGCAGTACGAGGGCGGCGGCGCGGATACCACCGCCACCGATATTATCTGTCCGATGTACGCCCGCGTCGAACGCGACCAGCCGATCCCGGCGGTACCGAAATGGGGGATCAAAAAATGGATCAGCCTGCCCGGCGAGCAGCGGCCGCTGATCCTTTGCGAATATGCCCACGCGATGGGCAACAGCCTCGGCAACTTCGCCGATTACTGGCAGGCCTTCCGCGAGTATCCGCGGTTGCAGGGCGGGTTTATCTGGGACTGGGCCGATCAGGCGATCCGCAAAATCTTTGACGACGGCAGCGTCGGCTGGGCCTATGGCGGCGACTTTGGCGATAAGCCTAACGATCGCCAGTTCTGTATGAATGGTCTGGTGTTTCCCGATCGCACGCCGCATCCGTCGCTGGTGGAGGCGAAGCACGCCCAGCAGTATTTTCAGTTCACGCTGCTGTCGACCTCGCCGCTGCGGGTGCGCATCACCAGCGAATACCTGTTCCGTCCAACCGATAACGAAGTGGTGCGCTGGCAGGTGCAGTCGGCCGGTGAAACCCTGTATCACGGCAACCTGACCCTTGCGCTGCCCCCTGAGGGCAGCGACGAGATAACGCTGCTCGACAGCCTGATCCTGCCTGAAGGCGCCCGCGCGGTGTGGCTGACGCTGGAGGTGACCCAGCCCCGGGCGACCGCCTGGTCAGAAGCGGAACACCGCGTCGCCTGGCAACAGTTTCCCCTGCCCGCCCCGCTGGCGCTGCCGGCGCCCACCGTGCCTGCCGGCGCTCCGGATCTTATCGTCAGCGACGAGGTCTGGCAGATCCGCGCCGGTTCGCAATGCTGGACCATCGATCGCCGGACGGGTCTGCTGAGCCGCTGGTCGGTTGGCGGTCAGGAGCAGCTGTTGACCCCCCTGCGTGACCAGTTTATTCGCGCGCCGCTCGACAACGACATCGGGGTCAGCGAAGTAGAGCGTATCGACCCCAACGCCTGGGTGGAGCGCTGGAAAAGCGCCGGCCTGTACGATCTTGAGGCGCACTGCGTCCAGTGCGATGCGCAGCGCCTGGCAAATGAAACCCTCGTCGACTGTCGCTGGCACTATCTGCGCGGCGAAGAGGTAGTGATTGTCAGCCACTGGCGCATGCACTTCACCGCGGACGGTACGCTGCGGCTGGCGGTGGACGGCGAACGGGCAGAAACCCTGCCGCCGCTGCCGCGGGTCGGGCTGCACTTCCAGGTGGCGGATCAGCAGGCGCCGGTGAGCTGGCTGGGGCTGGGGCCGCATGAGAACTACCCCGACCGGCGGAGCAGCGCCTGCTTCGCCCGCTGGGAGCAGCCGCTGGCGGCGATGACGACGCCCTACATCTTCCCGACGGAAAACGGCCTGCGCTGTGATACCCAGGCGCTGGACTGGGGACGCTGGCACGTCAGCGGTCATTTCCACTTCTCCGTTCAGCCGTGGAGTACCCGTCAGCTGATGGAGACCGACCACTGGCACAAGATGCAGGCCGAAGACGGCATGTGGATCACCCTCGACGGCCTGCATATGGGGGTGGGCGGCGATGACTCCTGGACCCCCAGCGTGCTACCGCAGTGGCTCCTGAGCCAAACGCGCTGGCAGTACGAGGTCTCATTGCGTTGCCTTTAATCCGTGGGGGCGACAGCCCCCACCCTACAAACAGAATAACAAGGGATCATGGTGATGAAATTCTCTGAACTGGCGCCACGAGAACGGCATAATTTTGTCTATTTCCTGCTGTTCTTTTTCTTTTACTATTTCATTATGTCGGCCTACTTTCCGTTTTTTCCGGTGTGGCTGGCGGACGTTAACCATTTAACCAAAACGGAAACCGGGATCGTTTTCTCGTCTATTTCGTTATTCGCCATTATTTTTCAGCCGGTGTTTGGCCTGATGTCGGATAAGCTCGGCCTGCGCAAACATCTGCTGTGGACTATTACGGTGCTGTTAATTCTGTTCGCACCGTTCTTTATTTTCGTTTTTTCACCGCTGCTGCAAATGAATATCATCGCCGGGGCGCTGGCGGGCGGGATCTATCTGGGGATTGTTTTCTCCAGCGGCTCCGGGGCGGTGGAAGCCTATATCGAGCGCGTCAGCCGGGCCAACCGCTTTGAATATGGCAAAGTGCGGGTCGCAGGCTGCGTCGGCTGGGCGCTGTGCGCCTCGATAACCGGCGTGCTGTTCGGCATCGATCCCAACATCACCTTCTGGATCGCCTCCGGTTTTGCGCTGGTGCTCGGTCTGCTGCTCTGGTTGTCGCGACCGGAAAGCAGCAACAGCGCCGAGGTTATCGAAGCGCTGGGCGCCAATCGCCAGGCCTTTTCGCTGCGCACGGCGGCAGAGCTGCTGCGTATGCCGCGCTTCTGGGGCTTTATCGTCTATGTGATCGGCGTCGCCAGCGTCTATGACGTGTTTGACCAGCAGTTCGCCAACTTTTTCAAAAGCTTTTTCGCCAGCCCGCAGCGTGGTACCGAAGTGTTTGGCTTTGTTACCACTGGCGGCGAGCTGCTCAACGCGCTAATTATGTTCTGCGCCCCGGCCATCGTTAACCGCATCGGCGCCAAAAACGCCCTGCTGACGGCGGGGATGATCATGTCGGTGCGTATTCTCGGGTCGTCTTTTGCCTCATCGGCGGTGGAGGTGGTGATCCTCAAGATGCTGCATATGTTTGAGATCCCCTTCCTGTTGGTCGGGACCTTTAAATATATCTCCTCCGCCTTTAACCCGCGGCTCTCGGCCACCCTGTTTCTGATCGGCTTTAACCTGTCGAAACAGCTTTCCGGGGTGGTGCTTTCCGCCTGGGTCGGCCGGATGTACGACACCGTCGGCTTCCATCAGGCTTATTTGATCCTCGGGTGTATCACCCTGAGCTTCACCCTGCTCTCGTTCTTTACCTTACGGGGCGGGAAAAATCTGCTGCCAGCAGCGGGGACGCAGACCCCCGCCTGACTCCGGCTCCCGTCAGGGACGACGGGACTCACTCGACAATCCGCGTCTCCCCGCCGCGATTCTCCAGGGCATAGCGCTGACAAGGCGCCCCGGCGGCAATCAGCTCCGCCAGCTCTGCCGAGTGGCTGGTCAGCCAGATCTGGCTGTAGCGCGAGGCCTCGATAATCAGCCGGGCCAGCGCGGGCAACATGTCGCGATGCAGACTGTTCTCCGGTTCATTGATCGCCAGAAAGGCCGGCGGGCGCGGGCTGAGCAGCGCAACGGCGAGGCATAGAAAGCGCAGCGTACCGTCAGACATCTCCGCCGCCAGCAGCGGGCGGCGGATCCCCTCGCGACGCATTTTCAGGGCGAAACGTGACTGCTCGTTTTCACAGTAAAACTGGCAGCCAGGAAAGGCGTCGGCGAGGATCTCGTGCAAAATCTCTTCCGCGCCAATTTCGACAATGGTCTGAAAGGCGGCCGCCAGATTATGGCCATCGCTGTCGAGCACTGGCGAACGGTATCCCACGGCCGGCTGACGCAGCGGCGAATGGCGGCCGATAGCGAATTCATGGTAAAACCGCCAGCGGCGCAGGGTCTCCCGCACCCGCGACACTTCGGGAAAACGATGCGGTTCGCCGAGCTGACCGAACACCGACTCGTTTTCATAGATGCTCTCAGTGAACGTACTTTTCTCCCCCGTCACATCGACGAGAAACGCCGCCTGATTCTTACGCTGCAGTACGCGGGAGGAAGGCCGGCGGGAGTAGCCGGCCAGCCAGATGTTCTCTTCTTTAACGATGGGATCGAGCATGAACTGCGTCGGATAGGGCAATTTTTCCGGGAAGCCTATCTGCAGCTCATAATCGAAGCTGTCGGTCCGGCAGGCGATTTGCAGACGGCGGGGATGACGATCAACGGGCGAACGCTCCCCGGACCACATCATATTCTCCAGGCCGCCCTCTTCGCTGATAAACCCCGACAGCTTGCCGTCAGCGGCGGCGGTCAGCAGGTGGATGGCGTTATAAATATTGGATTTGCCGCAGCCGTTGGGGCCGAAGACAATGTTCAGCGGCCCGAGCTCCAGCGCGATATCCCTGACCGAGCGAAAGTTTTGAATACGGATGTACTGAATCATCATAGGTCCTGCCCTGGAAATAGAAGGCTGCCACAGTAGCATAGCGGCGCCAGGGTTACCTTCTCATGCTCCCTTTTCGGGCATGGCTTAACAGAACATTTTTTTCATTCCACGGGTCAACGCCACCCGCGTCAGCTTGTCGCTATCCTGATGGGCTTCACTGAAGACGCCAAAATAATAGCGTTCATCGTCAATGGTTTGACTGACAATACGATAGCTCAGCGGTTGCCCGGATGGGGCACCGTACTGAGCAGGCGTCACCGAGACCTCGGTCGCGTCATCGGCGACGCTGACCAACAGCCCGTCGGCCTTACCTCCCACCAGCATGACCTTAATTATCGGGTGCACCAGTTCCTCCCGGGATGGCGTATATCATTGGCGAACCGCGGAGTCCGGCGGGCATTGTCGTCAACAAACGGCGCCAGCCTGAGTGCGGCATTACGTACTTTCTTATAGTTCATCGCGGCCTTGAGTCAAAAAATAGCGTGCTGAGGCTGGGCTAAATATTGATTATTCGAAATAAAAGATGACAAATGATGAAGGAAAAAAGAGGAATTGTGAATCAGCAAAACGCCGGGTTATTCTTATTTGTCGCTCCTTTGCTCGCCTTTATCGGCCCTCACTCAAGGAAGTATTGCGGTTATGCGTTATGTTCGCCTGTGTGTTATCTCCCTGTTAGCCACCCTGCCACTGGCGGTATACGCCGGTCCACAGCCGCTTGAGCAGATTAAACAAAGCGAAAGCCAGCTGTCGGGCCGCGTGGGGATGGTGGAAATGGATCTGGCCAGCGGCCGCACGCTGGCGGCCTGGCGCGCCGATGAACGCTTTCCCATGGTGAGCACCTTTAAAGTGCTGCTGTGCGGCGCGGTGCTGGCGCGGGTGGATGCCGGGCTCGAACAACTGGATCGGCGGATCCACTACCGCCAGCAGGATCTGGTGGACTACTCCCCGGTCAGCGAAAAACACCTTACCGACGGGATGACGATCGGCGAACTCTGCGCCGCCGCCATCACCCTGAGCGATAACAGCGCTGGCAATCTGCTGCTGGCCACCGTCGGCGGCCCCGCGGGATTAACTGCCTTTCTGCGCCAGATCGGTGACAACGTCACCCGCCTTGACCGCTGGGAAACGGCACTGAATGAGGCGCTTCCCGGCGACGCGCGCGACACCACCACCCCGGCCAGCATGGCCGCCACGCTGCGCAAACTACTGACCGCGCAGCATCTGAGCGCCCGTTCGCAACAGCAACTCCTGCAGTGGATGGTGGACGATCGGGTTGCCGGCCCGCTGATCCGCGCCGTGCTGCCGCCGGGCTGGTTTATCGCCGACAAAACCGGGGCTGGCGAACGGGGTGCGCGCGGCATTGTCGCCCTGCTCGGCCCGGACGGCAAACCGGAGCGCATTGTGGTGATCTATCTGCGGGATACCCCGGCGAGTATGGCCGAGCGTAATCAACATATCGCCGGGATCGGCGCAGCGCTGATCGAGCACTGGCAACGCTAACCCGGCGGTACCGTGCGTTAGCCGGCCCGCAGCACCTCGCAGGCGTGCCGGGCGATATGACTGGCGGCGGCATCGGACAGATGCCGATCGGTAATAATAGTGGTGAACCGGGTCAAGGGTAACGCCATAAAGGTGGCCACCTGATTGTATTTCGAACTGTCGCACAGCAGGATGCTTCTCGCGCTGACCTGGCTGACGGTCTCCTTGACGGTAACCTTGTTCTCATCAGGGGTGAAAATACCGCGGCTGTCCCAGCCGCTGGCGGAGATAAAGGCCGTATCGATAGCCAGGTGGCGTAACGTTCGCGCCGCCGATTCGCCCACGCAGGAGCGATTCTCCCGGCACAGCGTGCCGCCGGTGTGGATCACGCCGCACTGGCTGGCATCGATCAGCAGTTGGGTTATCTCAAAATCATTGGTCACCACCTGCAGATCATCCCGGTCGAGGATCGCCCGCGCCAGCGCCAGGGTAGTGGTCCCGGCATCGAGATAGATACAGCTGTTTTTGGCGATGTGACTCGCCGCCAGCGCGCCAATCGCCTGTTTCTCCTCGCTCTGCAGCGTGCTTTTCACCAGATGACTGGGTTCCGTGGCCAGCCGGCTGACGGCGCGCACGCCGCCTGAGACGCTGACCAGCAGCCCCTGTTCCTCCAGTTTACTGACGTCCCGACGGATGGTCATATGGGACACGCCGAGGATCTCCGTCAGCTCATTAATGCTTACCGCCCCACGCTGCTCCACCAGGGCTAAAATACGCTGATGTCGTTCTATTGGAATCACCGCTCTCCCCTTACCATTTTTTCACACCAGGCGTCACCACTCGGGCTGCGGACCTGGCGTCACCCTGTGTTGTTATCGCGCTTTGCTGCTGTTTTTACGCTATTTTAGGGCAAGAATCGCCGTTGTGCAGCCTCTTTCCGCCTGTGAATTTTTTATATTCATGTGGGTTATTCGTGATAGCTCTCACATAAATTCACATGATAACGCTTTATTCTATCATTAAATCACATTAATTAACGAATATTCACAAGGAAACCATCATGGCTGCACACACTAACGTCTGCGTGATTGGACTGGGTTCAATGGGCATGGGCGCCGCCCGCGCCTGCCTGCAGGCGGGCCTGAACACCTGGGGCGTTGACATCAACCCCGACAACTGTCGCGCACTACTGGAGGCGGGCGCCAAAGGCGCGGGACCCAGCGCGGTGCCTTTCGCCGCTGAACTTGATGCGGTCTTGCTATTGGTGGTCAATGCCGCCCAGGTACGGGGGATCCTGTTCGGCGAAACCGGCCTCGCCGCCCACCTGAAGCCGGGCACCGTCGTGATGGTGTCCTCCACCATCGCCTCCGCCGATGCCCAGGCGATAGCCGTGGCGCTGGCGGAATACCAGCTATTGATGCTTGACGCGCCGGTATCGGGCGGCGCAGTGAAAGCGGCCGCTGGCGACATGACGGTGATGGCCTCCGGAAGCGATGCCGCCTTTGCCCGCCTCGCGCCGGTACTGGACGCCGTGGCCGGCAAAGTCTACCGCATCGGCAGCGACATCGGCCTTGGCTCGACGGTAAAGATTATTCATCAGCTGCTGGCCGGGGTGCATATCGCCGTTGCCGCCGAAGCGATGGCGCTTGCCGCCCGCGCCGGGATCCCGCTGGAGACGATGTATGACGTGGTGACGCACGCGGCGGGTAATTCCTGGATGTTTGAGAATCGCATGCAGCACGTCCTGGATGGCGATTACTCGCCAAAATCCGCCGTCGATATTTTTGTCAAAGATCTCGGTCTGGTGAATGACACCGCCCGGGCGCTGACCTTCCCGCTGCCGCTCGCCACCACCGCGCTAAATATGTTCACCTCCGCCAGCAATGCCGGATTCGGCCGGGAAGATGACAGCGCGGTGATCAAGATTTTCAAAGGCATCACCCTGCCGGGCCACAAACAGTGAGGAGAGATAACATGCAGCTTGGTGTCATTGCCGATGACTTCACCGGCGCCACGGATATCGCCAGCTTTCTCGTGCGCAACGGCATGCCGACGGTGCAACTTAATGGCGTACCGACCCGCGATCTTCCGCTGACCAGCGAGGCGGTGGTCATCAGCCTGAAAACCCGCTCCTGCGCGGTGGAAATGGCCGTCAGCCAGTCGCTGGCCGCGCTGCGCTGGCTGCAGGCCCAGGGCTGTCAGCAATTCTACTTCAAGTACTGTTCCACGTTCGACAGCACCGCGCAGGGCAACATTGGCCCGGTGCTGGATGCTCTGCTGGCCGAGCTGGGTGAAACGCGGACGGTGATTTCCCCGGCGTTGCCGGTGAACGGCCGCACGGTCTATCAGGGGTATCTGTTTGTCGGCGAGCAACTGCTGAATGAGTCCGGGATGCGCCACCATCCGGTGACGCCGATGGAGGATGCGCACCTGGGCCGCTTAATTGAGCGCCAGGGGCGCGGAAAAGCCGCGCTGATTGCCTGGCCGATTGTCGCCCGGGGGCCGGAGGCGGTCGCCACCGCGCTGGCGAGAATCAGCGATCCGGCGGTGCGCTATGTGGTGCTCGACGCCCTCAGTGAACAGGATTTGCTCACCCAGGGCGTGGCGCTGCGAGAGATGAAGCTGGTCTCCGGCGGTTCCGGTCTCGCCATCGGCCTCGCCCGCGACTGGGCACAGCGCCATGGCGCCCGGGGTGAAAGCGCTCAGGCGGGCATGCCGCTGGCCGGCCCGGCGGTGGTGCTCTCGGGCTCCTGCTCGGTGATGACCAACAGCCAGGTGGCGGCCTATCGTGAACAGGCCCCCGCCCGCGCCGTCGACTTAAGCGCCTGTTTTACCGATCTGGAGAGCTACGTCAGGACGCTGACTGACTGGGTGGACGCGCAGCGCGATGCGCCGCTGGCGCCGATGATCTATGCCACCACCGAGCCGCAAACGCTGCAGCGGATCCAGGCGCAGTATGGCGACAAGGCCAGCAGCGAACGGGTGGAACAGCTGTTTGCCGCCCTTGCCGCCGCCCTGAAGGCGAAAGGATTTACCCGGTTTATTGTGGCCGGAGGGGAAACATCGAGCATTGTGGCGCAGACGCTGGGGGTCGAGGCGTTCCATATTGGGCCGACCATCTCCCCCGGCGTGCCCTGGGTGCGTGACACCCGCCAGCCGCTCTCCCTGGCGCTGAAGTCAGGTAACTTCGGCGATATCCACTTCTTTGCCCGTGCCCAGCAGGAGTTTCGTCATGACTGAGCAACAGCTGCGAGATGAAATGGTGCAGATTGGCGCCTCGTTGTTTAGCCGCGGCTATGCCACCGGCTCCGCCGGCAATCTGTCGCTGCTGCTGCCGGACGGCAACCTGCTGGCGACGCCGACCGGCTCCTGCCTCGGCGAACTGCAGGCGCAGCGGTTGTCGGTGGTGACGCTGCAAGGTGAATGGCTCTCCGGCGACAAACCGTCGAAAGAGGTCACTTTTCACCGGGCGGTCTATTTGCACAACCCGGCCTGCAAGGCGATCGTCCACTTGCACAGCCACTATCTGACCGCGCTCTCCTGCCTGCAGAGGCTCGATCCGCACAACTGTATTCGTCCCTTTACCCCCTATGTGGTGATGCGTGTCGGCGACGTCCCGGTGGTTCCCTACTACCGGCCGGGCGATGACCGTATTGCCCAGGCGCTGGCCGGTCTGGCGCCGCGCTATAACGCCTTTTTACTGGCCAACCACGGTCCGGTGGTCACCGGCTCATCGCTGCGCGAAGCCACCAACAATACCGAAGAGCTGGAAGAGACCGCGCGGCTGATATTTACCCTCGGCAACCGTGAGATCCGTTACCTGACCACTGACGAAGTGGATGAACTGAGATAAAACCATGCCAAAATTTGCTGCTAATTTAACCATGCTGTTTACCGAACTGCCGTTCCTGGACCGGTTCGCCGCCGCTGCCCGCGCGGGTTTTGAAGCCGTGGAGTTTCTGTTTCCCTATGAGTATGAGGCCGGGGAAATTAAACAGCGCCTGCAGGAAAACCAGCTGCAGCTGGTGCTGTTCAATACCCCACCTGGCGACGTCAACGCCGGAGAATGGGGGCTCGCCGCGGTGCCAGGCAGAAGCGCCGAGGCCCGCCAGCAGATCCAGCTGGCGCTGGAGTACGCCTGCCAGCTGGATTGCCCGCAGGTGCATATCATGGCCGGCGTGGTACAGCCGGGGATGGATCGCGCAGCCTGCGAGGCCGTGCTTATCGATAATCTGCGCTACGCGGCGGAGTGCTTTGCCCGCCACGACAAGCGGATACTCATCGAAGCGCTGAATCCCCAGACCAAACCGGGCTATCTCTACCACAGCCAATATCAAACGCTGGAGATGGTGAAACGGGTCGACAGGCCGAACGTCGCGGTGCAGTTAGATCTGTTTCACGCGCAGAAGGTGGACGGCAATTTAAGCCATCTCATTACCGAATATGCCGGCCAGTATCGCCATATTCAGATTGCCTCCCTGCCCGACCGTCATGAACCGGATGAGGGCGAAATAAACTATCCGTGGCTCTATGCGCTACTGGATAAAACCGGTTATGACGGCTGGATCGGCTGCGAATATATCCCCCGAGCAGACACGCTTTCCGGGCTGGGGTGGTTCTCGCCCTACCGGAAAAAATAAACGCCGTTTTCTAAAAAAATAACTCTCTGTACACCTGTTAATACCCGAGGCAAACCTATGTCGACATCGGCGCTGTTACTTATTGCGTTAGCCAGCGTAGTGCTGTTGCTCCTGTTGGTGATCAAAGCGAAAGCGCATCCTTTTGTGGCGCTCCTGATCGTCAGCCTGCTGGTGGCATTCGCCACCGGTATTCCGGCAGATAAAATTATTACCACCATTGAAAAAGGCATGGGCGGCCTGCTTGGTCACATCGCCAGCATTATTATTCTGGGCTCAATGCTGGGGGTGCTGATTGAAATGTCCGGCGGCGCCGAATCGCTGGCGAAAACGTTGACCGGCGTACTGGGTGCAAAACGGACCATTGCCGCCTTAACCATCGTGGCTTTTATTCTCGGCACGCCGGTCTTTTTTGAAGTCGGCTTTATCATCATCATTCCGTTAATTTACGGCTTCAGCAAAGTCGCCCACGTGTCGCCGCTGAAGTTTGGCCTGCCGATGGCCGGAGTGATGTTAACCGTGCACGTCGCGCTGCCCACCCACCCTGGCGCAGCGGCCGCGGCAGGCATTCTGCATAGCGATGTGGGCTGGCTGATGCTGGCGGGGATTGGAGTATCGATAGTCGTTGGTATCGTGGGTTATTTTGTCGCCCGGTTTATCAATCGGCGCCATTATCATCTGTCGATTAACGTGCTGGAACAGCAGCAAACAGCTGAAGTGCCAGACCTCTCCGTTAACGCGCAGCAGACCCGTCTGCCGCCGCCGAATGCGCTGGTTATCGGTGGACTGATCGTGGTGCCCATTATGCTGATTGTTTCCGGGACGCTGTGTCAGGCACTGCTGCTGCCGGAAAACGCGGTTCGCCAGCTGATGACCGTCATTGGTACTCCACCGGTCGCCCTGTTGATCTCCCTGGGCCTGGCCAGCTGGACGCTGGGCATCCGTCGGCGGATGAGCCTGAAAAAGCTGGGCGAAGTCACCGGCAGCGCGATCCCCTCGTCGGCGGACGTGATCCTCGTCGCCGGCGCCGGCGGCGCCTTTGGCGGCGTACTGGTCGCCTCCGGCATCGGCAATGCCTTAGCCGAGGCGCTGGAGACAATTCATCTGCCGCTGATGCCCGCCGCCTTCCTGCTCTCGCTGGTACTCCGGGCCTCGCAGGGATCGGCCACCGTGGCGATCCTCACCACCTCCGGTCTGCTGTCTCAGGCGGTCATCGGGCTGGATCCGATTCAGCTGGTGCTGGTAACGCTGGCGACTTGCTTCGGCTCGCTCGGGTTATCGCACGTCAACGATGCCGGGTTCTGGGTCGTCACGCGCTATCTCGGGCTCTCAGTGCCGGACGGGTTAAAAACCTGGACCGTATTGACGACCATCATGGGGGTGACGGGCTTTCTGATCACCTGGCTGCTGTGGTTTGTGTTGTGATATTCGTGAAAGGTGGCCACCGGGCCACCTTTATTTGTCATTTGTCATTTGTCATTTGTCAGTTAGCCGGGCGCTGACCGCGCTGTCACCTCACCAGACAGCATCACCGGAATAAAATAGCGTACGCGATAGCGCCTTTCCGCCGCTGGCCCACCTTCCGTATGACGCTCGAGAAAGCATTCAATGTCGACCCCCTCCCGGCGGCTTGCTCCCAGCGCTGGCAGCAACTCCATATACAGATCGCTGGATAAACGGGCGTAACGCGCCCAACTGCCATAGAATTCAACGCCAACATACAGCCCAGGCCTTGTCGTCAACGTGCTGTTCGTCGTTAGCGCGGGCAGCGCCCCTCGCTCCCGATGACAACCGACAAAAGCGTTAACCTCGACGTTAAGCTCATTGTTTCTCGCCGCATAATAATCGGATAACACAGAGAGACGGCCACCGCCGGCGGTAAAAAAACGGTCAACCTTTTGTCTGACAGCCGTCTTCGACGTGCTTTGCAATACCATATCCGACAGGCGCAGCTCATACTTCATTGGAGAGCCACGATAGACCCTCTCGGGCAGTGAACAGAAACGGGCCTGAGGCAGGCTCTCACCCTCCGGGTCGAATTTCTTTAACAGCAAAGCCGTGTCCCAGTGCACGGCGCAACGGTATTCCCGTGGCGAGAGCGAGAAGCGCTTCTTAAACTCCCGGGAAAAGGTCTGCGGCGAGTCATAGCTTAACTGCCAGGCAATGGCGGCGATCGGTTGCCGTGTTAATCGCAGACTCACCGCCGCGATGGTCAACCGCCGCAGCCGGATATACTGCCCGATGGGTAACTGACCATACTGATAAAACACCTCATAGACAAACCGGCGCGAATACCCCATATACTGCGCCAGGTCATCGATAGACGGGTTACAGTAGATATTATCTTCCAGCCACGCCAGCATTTTTAAATAGAGCATCTGCTTCATAGATACCGCATACTTCCTGTAGTCTTATCCTCCTCTAATTTTAACAACAGGCGGCGGACAGCACTAAGCTTTTTATGCACGGCAAAAATAAAAAAATAATTATCAGTGAAAAACCTAACAGACATATGTTTAACGTTTTGTTTATTAGGAACTTTCGTATGCTCACCTGCCGTTATCCCACTTTCTCCAGCGAATATTGCATTAGTGTAAAACATCCCTTAGATTATCTCGTCTAAAAATATTCGGCGCATTACCATTATATGTTTTAATTTATCCTGATATCATTTTAATACCCAACAGGGAAGTTATATGACGAATTTTTTGTTCAATATAAAAAATCACTATCTGCGGGTCGCGATTACCGAACTGGTCAATGAAACGATGCAGGCGTGCGAGCGATCGCATTATCAGTTTTCTCAGCAATGGAAGCCGGCGTCGATTGCACAAGCCGATGTCATATTCACGGAAATGGTGGCGGGAGAATGGTACTTATGCCATGAACTTTTACAGCACGCTACAGAGAATTATCAACTTTTTATTTTCCTGAATGATGAAGAGGTTACCGTCATCGATCACTTACCCAACTGTTTTAAGCATGCGGTATTTATACACCCGCACACCGCCGTTCATCTTCTTAAGGAGGTGATAGGTCATGCAATTCAACGCCCCTTAACGGAACAGCATGGCTCTCCCTTTAATCGTCTGCGTCGCTGCATAAATTGTCCCTGTAAGTCATTGAGCGACGCGCAAACCAAAGTCATCTACGCGTTCAGCATTGGCCTGAGTCCGCATGAAGTTGCCACTGTACTAAAAATTAGTCACAAAACGATCCATTCGCATAAAAAGAACATTATGAATAAGTTCCATTTAAAGAGTCGTCAGCAATTCAACAATCTTGTCCAGATACTCGCCAGACGTTAACCTCGTAAAATATTATTATGCTAACTCATTATCTTCTGGAACGGAAGACATAACGTCTTTTACGCCTCTCTTTAATATAGGAAATACCGCTCCACAAAGAAATAATGGGGCAAAAAATCAAACATAAAACAATAAGCAAATCACCCATGACAACCTCGAAAAATAAAAAGAATTTGATTGGCATAGATAATATTGACCTCATATTATCCATGCAAGCTCATTTCTTTTTTTCCAGAACACGTCATAGCGTGGTAGGATAATTCCTGACAGCCATTATTTAATCGCTAAGTTCAGTCTCCGCCCCCGAGTTTTAGAAGAAATGTATGGCCTGTTATTGTCTTTTAGCAACGATATTGAGAAAAAGATAGCTAAACATCCGATTCCCTGTAGAGTGGAGGGAATCACCATGTGAATCTCCCGTTCCGCGTAGCGGACATCACGGTTGGTTGAATGTCAGAAAATGCTGGCCTCCTCCTTGAGGGTATGGCCCTACCTCCCTATTTTCGCTCTGTACAGGCCATCGGGCTCTGCTACAGCGAACGGAATGACTATGCTAACCACCTTGATTTACCGCAGCCAGGTTGATCCAGCCCGGCCACTGACCGATCTTGACGCCCTTATTCATCGCGCCAGCGGAAAAAATATGCCCCTCGGGATAACCGGAATTCTGCTGTTTAATGGTCAGCAGTTTTTCCAGGTACTGGAAGGAAATGAGGAGATCCTCGAGTCGTTATTCAGCAAAATACAATTCGACCCACGACATCGCGATGTGGTGGAGCTGATGCGCGACTACTCGGCCTATCGCCGTTTTCGGGACGTCGGAATGCGGATGCTGGATCTCCGCTATCATGAGAATAATGCTGCGGTAGAAGAGATCCTGCGCTTCAGCACCTTTGGTGAAACTGAGCCGGTCAATGACCGCATGTTCAGACTGATTAGCGCCTTTATCGCCGACGGCGGGCGCTATTGCCTGCCCGAGTCTCTGCAGCCTTCTCGCTGGTCGATGACTCCCACAGTGGGCAATGCCTCGCCGCGCAACCTGACGGATCAGCCCTGCCAGTTCGCCCTGCAGGCCATCGTCGAGCCGGCCAAAAGGCGGGTCTCTTCCTTTGAAGCCCTGATCCGCAGCCCAACCGGCGGCTCACCCGTGGAAATGTTTGCCGCCATTGCGGCGGAAGATCGCTACCGTTTCGACCTTGAGAGCAAAGCGTTCGCCTTCTCTCTCGCCGCCCGCCTTCCGCTCGGCAAACAGCAGCTGGCGGTCAACCTGCTGCCGGGCTCGCTGTATAACCATCCTGACGCCGTAGGCTGGCTGATGGACAACCTGCTGGCGGCAGGTCTCAGGCCAGAACAGGTCTTGATCGAGGTGACTGAAACGGAGGTTATCTCCTGTTTCGACCAGTTCCGCAAAGTTCTCAAAGCGCTGCGCGTGGCCGGCATGAAGCTGGCCATCGACGATTTTGGCGCCGGTTACTCCGGTCTGTCGCTCCTGACCCGCTTTCAGCCTGATAAAATCAAAGTGGATGCGGAACTGGTGCGCGATATTCATATTAGCGGCACCAAACAGGCGATTGTCGCCTCGGTCGTGCGCTGCTGTGAAGATCTCGGCATCACCGTGGTCGCCGAGGGCGTCGAAACCATTGAGGAGTGGTGCTGGCTGCAGTCGGTAGGCATTCGCCTGTTTCAGGGATTTCTCTTTTCCCGCCCCTGCCTTAACGGCATCGGGGAGATCTGCTGGCCGGTAGCGCGCCAGGCAACGGACCTGTAAGGACGCGCACCCGGGCATCGTCATTGCCAGTGGGCAAGCTTTTCGCTCAGCGCCGCCAGGGCATATCGTACCGCTTTCGCCACCACGGTCTCACAGTCGCCGGCAAAGCACATCCGTTTGGTTTCAGTCTGGCCGCGAAAATTCCAGGCAAACCATACCGTGCCGGCGGGGGTACCATCTTCCCCGCCCTCCGGTCCCGCGTAGCCGCTGATGGCAATGGCGATATCGGCGTCAGCCATTGCCAGAATACCGGTCGACATCTCCTGGACGCACGCTTCGCTGACGGCGCTGTGTACCGCCAGGGTTTCCGCACGAACCTGCAGCACGTTTCGTTTGGCTTCATCGCTGAAAGTGACGACGCCGGTATCATAAAACGCCGCGGTATCCGCCTGAGCACAGAGCGCCGCCGCCAGATTGCCCCCGGTGCAGGACTCTGCCGTGGTTAGCCGCCAGCCCCGCGCAACCAGCATCTGAGCCACTTCCGCCGTCAGCGCTGAGGTCGGTTTTGCATCGTAACTCATCTCGTCTGTCATTCAGACCCCTCGCAAAATATCAAAGGAATAACAGCAGCATCGCGCCAGTTAAAAGAATAGCATATCGATTTCTCTCGTCGGCAGTAGACCGATCGCGTCAGTTTGGATGGAAAAATAAAGGCCCGCAGCGCGGGCCTTAACGAATACTCTTCTGAACTGTCGCCGAATCAGACCTTGTGTTCAATCACCCGGCCGTGACTCTCAATGGCAATTTTGCGCGGTTTTTCGCTTTCCGGGATCTCCTGATGGATAGTCACCTTTAAGATCCCACTATCCAGCTGTGCCTGATTAATCTGGGCATGTTCAGGAAGCGAGAAACTCAGCTGGAAATCAGCGCGGCGGATGCCTTTATATATCCAGCGCTGGCTACCGTCGGTCCCGGAATCAGTTTCTGCACGTTTGCCGGTAATATGCAGATTACCGCCGACGGTCTCTATTTCCAGTTCCTCATCTTTCCAGCCGGGCACGCTGACGCTGAGCAGGAAATTACTGTCATCTATTTTCTGCAAATCATAGGCCGGCAAGGCGCCCACCGGCGTATCGCCAGTTAACTGGCTGAAAAGACGGTCAATGCGGTTGAAACGATCGGCAAAAAGAGAATCAGCGAAAACAGGGAGTGCTGACAAGGTTTTGAGTGCCATAATTAACCTCCTGAATATCCATTCAAAAGCTCAACATAAAGGCAAGCATTGCTTGTCCGCTATATAAAATAATATCTGCAGTGCATTTTTCAAGAGCGAAAATAAAATTTTTTATCACTCGCCACAGGAAAAAATAACCAGGCCGGGTGGCAGAGTGGCCCCCGCCCGACGGCGGGGGCAGTGGCGCTTCTGAGTCCCATAACTGATGCTGTTTAACATTCAATAAACAGAAGCGACATGTATATATAACTTGGTCAAAGGGATGTCAACGCCCGAATCGCTCCCCCCTTGCCGTTGTGTATTCTCCACTTGAACAGCGCGTTTAGCAACACGGCTGCCTGTCAGGATCACCTTGCCAACAGCGGCGCTTCGACGTGGCATTCGCCTTGTTGCCGTCAACCGGACGCCGCTGGTGAAAATATACCCGGCAAGGTAAGGAACCTTTCATCCGACACCGTGCCTAATGATCTGCATACGCACTTTCTGAGGCACCACCATGACCGGCATTTTTATCTCCACCACCCTGTTCGCCCTCTTCGCGTCGATGTTGATCGGCCTGGGGATGGTCTGGAAAGGCATTTCTAACAACCCCGATAACTGATTCTTTTGTACGCCGTTGCTGTTCACCCTCCGCAGCGGCGGGACAATACCTCGCTCCCTTTTTGTCAAAGACAACTCCTGGCTTCGCTCAGGCGCGATCTCATCGAGGATCCGCGCCTGCACAACGTATTTTTGAAATAGCAATTCACACAGTGAATAAATTACTTTGATTAATATATTTGAGACCAGAATTAACGCATGCAATATAAGCAATTTAAGCAGTTTGTGCCAAATTGCCGACAACTTCTATGCGACTCATATACGTAACCCACTGATTTTAAAAATCTTATATCATCCGCACAGCAATAAGTCCAATTTTGGACTTATTGCTTTTGTTTGTTATTAGAAATATCCTAAGCCCATATTCGCAAAACAAATTTGCTTCAAAGAATTTTATTAACCTTAATCCATTTCGCGTTCATCATCACTATGCCTGATTTTTTAATTAACACTGAAAATATTTATCTGAAACGGGGAATTTGCGAGCTACTGATCGAGATCGCAATCGAAGAAAATATCTGTACGCCCTTTTCCCTTCACGAATATTCATCTGACATCATTAGCCAGACTGATGTGCTTTTTACGGAAATGGAAACCGGTGAACATTACCTGTGTCACCCGTACTTCAAGAAGATACCGCAACAGACGCCTGTCTTTGTTTTTGTCCCCAGCGACAGCTGTGCACGGGTTGACCGTTTGCCGCTTTGTCTGCGTGATGCCTGTTTTATCAGTATCAACGCCGATCTCAGCAGCATTAAAAAGCAAATTGCAAACCGTCTGACGGCATTAAGTAAACCCGTCGCTGGGGGGGCGGAAAAAGACAGCAGACGCTGCCTTAAATGCCCGCGACTAACATTGACCAAATCGCAGCTTTATATTATCGATGCGATAAAAACGGGAATGAACAATCAACAGATAGCGCAAGAGCTGGGCATCAGCCATAAGACGGTTTTTTCACACAAAATAAACATCATGAAAAAATTCCAGATTGATACTAAGCAAGAGCTGGCGCGATTCTCGGCCATCGCTCTTGCGCTATCCTCAATAGCAACCCATTAACGCCGGGTTTTGTTAAAACGCATCTTAAGCTTCCTTCTGTCTTTAACATATGACAGACCACAAAATAATGATGTTAACAATAATACCACCGCCAGGGCTAATAGCAGAAAATTACTCATACACGACCTTTTCAGAGATAAAGATGATTATCAAATAATACGGGGTATAAGTTTTCAAAAACAACTATCCCTCAGCCATTTCAGATTAAGGTAAGACCTTGTGCGATAATTCTGAAAATGAATAAAGCTGAAGAAATTATTTTTATTATTACGCGCGCATTTAGCGAATAAAAATCACATCGCTGCACGGGGTGAACCGGGCGTGACGCGCAGCGGTTACTCCCATAATACCAGCATAAAATTGGGGGCGGATGTCTAAGAGTATCTTCGTGGGCATGCCAGCAGGTTTTGCCGGAAAGATCGCCCAAGGCGACCGCGTCATTACCCGTCACCAGGGTTAACCTAAACGTTATGTACAGCCACTGATCTGGCTTAACCACTCGTTTAACGTCAATGAATAAAGCAGGCTCGGCGGTGCATCTTTTACATCAGCAATATCGTTAATGTACCTCATCCCGGCTTTCTCGAGAACTTTCTGCGAAGCCAGATGGTTAGCCCGGACAACCGCTGACATCTCCGCAAGTTTAAGCACCTCGAAGCCATATCTCATCGCGCCAATCGCAAACTCGGTGGCCAGGCCTTTTCCCCATGCCTCAGTAGAAAACCGATATCCAAGATTGTTAATGGTGACATCGTTATAACTGCGTAGACTGACGCCACCAAAGCCAATGATGTGTTCAGGGGTATTGCGCATTGATATTGCCCAATTTCCGAATCCGTGCGTTTGCCAGTGCGCGAGCCAGCGCCGCAGGACGACTTCCGCATAGTCTATATTCGGGTACGGTCCTGCGGGGTTGAAGGTATTGGTCGCGGGATCGCCATAAATTCGGTACAGATCGTCGACATCGGAAGCCATGACCGGGCGAAGATGCAAACGATGGGTATCAATGTGCAAACTTACCTCCTGACGGGGAATATTACCGATGATGCTTCGAGGATTTCTGCCTGCCCATTGAAGCACAAATCTCCATACCGGGAAACCGGTTAGCCAGCGTTGAGAAGCATTTGAAAAATTATGCTGCCGATGATGAAAATAGGATATGTTAATTCTATGATGGATTAACGCTTTTGCTGGCTCCACGCCCAGCATTACTGAGTGAACACAGGACTGTAAATGATCGATGACATCCGCTACCTGATAGTATTTGCCAAAATTGTAGAACGAGGTTCTATCTCAGGTGGCGCCGCAGCGTTAGGCCTGACGACCGCAACAGCAAGCACACATTTATCCAGACTTGAGAAAAACCTCAATAGCGCCTTGCTGTACAGAAATACGCGGAAAATTTCTCTAACCCAGGATGGCATCAGTTTGCTGGAGACCGCCAGATCGATGCTGGAGCTGTATGAAAAGGGCGTCATTGAATTTAAACAACGCTCTATCTCTACCGTCGGCAAGCTGCGCATTTCCCTCCCTGCTGTTTTTTTAAACGGTCCATTCACCCGCCATCTGGCGAATTTTATCAAAGAAAACCCGGATATTTCCCTGAGTATTTCTTATAGTGATCTGCGCGAGGACATCATCGCCGATAGCATTGATGTCGCCTTCCGTATTGGCGAACTCCCGGACAGTTCACTCAAAGCAAGACACCTATTTGTTCTACCACGACAACTGGTGGCGTCTAAGGACTTGCTCATGCAGCACCACCCCATTAAGCATCCCGTTGAGTTGGGATCCCTGCCGTGGATTGGGTTAACAATGAGAGAGAACATCCGAGAGTTCAGGCATAAAAACGGCGAACTGGCGGTCATTAAGTATGCTCCTATGGTATGCGTTGATAACATTGAAGCTGCCTATGTCCTTGCCAAACAGAACATAGGGCTTGCCGTACCTCCCCGTTTCCTCTGCGAAAATGATGTTAAACTCGGGGAGATGCATGAAGTACTTCCTGACTGGTCATTAGAACCGCTAAAAGTTTATGCCATTTGGCCCGCCAATATATCAACCAGCAGCGCCGCCTATAAACTAATTAATTACATTTATAACGCTATGGAACAACATAAGCTTTGAACAGCTAAAATCATTGTGGGTAGAGCATATAACATGCGATAACGCATAAAAACCCGCCCATCAATAAATTAAAGATACGCATTTGTGCCCTTCCCTGAAGAAACGTTGACATTTTATCACCGAATATTGCCCAAATTGATAATGAGATATAACAGATAAAAAAGTAAATAATAATGAATAGTATTAGGGGCAGACTGGTTGATGGCTCAGAAAACAAGGTAGTTCCAGAGGTACAGGCAGCCCAGGCTTTTGGGTTGAACCATTGCATTAACACTCCCTGAACAAATCCGGGTGCATTTCCTTTTTTTAATGACCAATCAGGTTGCGATGTGGCAATTTTATAGCCCTGATACAGTATAAAAATCGAGCCGAGAACATTTAGGTATTTAAAAAATGATGGGTGCGAGGCAATGACTGTGTATAACCCAAAACTAACAAAGATAAGCAACAGGGTGAAACCCAGAGTCGCACCGGATACGAAGGCGAATGTTTTTCTAAAGCCATGCATAACACCTGAAGAGATAATGACCATATTGACTGGCCCGGGCGAAAACGACAGAGCCAGAGAATACAGAAACATAGTAGCCATCAAAACCATTTTTTCGTCCACGTTGCCAATGAAAGATATCGTTGTAGCGAGATTTATATAACAAGTTATTTCGCTATATTTAAAGACTACCCCGATATGGACGTTAGATTAAATAGCTCATTCTCTAAAGGTGTGTTTGATAATTTAGCAATTTTACAGCAGTACCTGCCCGGCTATGCGCCCAATCCCCATCGAAAAAAGCATGGCCAGCGTGCTCCAGAACGTAATTCTGCTGATAGCTCTGACAGGCGGTGCGTTACTCACCACGGAAGAGAAATAGCCAAGAGCAGCCAGTGAACAGAGAGTGGATAGGAAAATCGCGATAACAGTCAGTTTTGCTGGCGATAGCACTGCAACGATCAAGGGTAACCCCGCCCCGGCTGAAAAACTCACGGCCGAAAAAATGGCCGCCTGCAAAGGTCGCGCAGAATGAGTATCCGTTAATCCCAACTCTTCGCGGGCATGAGCCTCCAGGGCGTCTTTGGCCATGAGCTGTTCTGCAACCTGGCGGGCAAGCGCAGGCTCCACTCCGCGTTGGATATAAAGAGACGTCAGCTCCCGAACCTCTCCCTGATAATCTGCGTCCAGCTCACTTTTTTCCTCGGCAAGCGCGGCGGTTTCCGTATCCGCCTGGGATGATACCGAAACATATTCCCCTGTTGCCATCGACATGGCTCCCGCAACCAGCCCGGCGACACCGGCCAGCAACACGCCCGAAGGGCTGGTATTTGCAGACGCCACGCCGAGCACCAGGCTGGCGGTTGAGACAATCCCGTCATTCGCTCCCAGGACCGCCGCCCTTAACCAACCGACGCTTTCAATGCTGTGTCGTTCAAGATGCATGCCTTTTTCCTTTTAATACGCACCCTCATCGGGATTAGCGAGAGACCAGAACCTTATCCAACAACGGGATGTTTCTTTTGACTGCGAAAGGTGAGGAAGATATGCAGCAATCCCATCGCACCATGTGCCCAGAAATAGGTTTCAATGAACACCGTCAGAAATTTATGCAAATGCAGGACCGCTTCTGCCAGCGCCGTTGACGTCCCTGGCGCGGTGTCCAGTACAAACCAGAGCCCTCCACAGAGTGCGACCGCCAACAAAGCAAGTACGCCAAGCCCCTGGATCATCGCCGCTATGCCACCGGCATGTGCTTCAGGAAGACGAAATGTCATTAGCATTTTAATGTCTTCAACTACACCGCGAAAATCAAGGGACGACCAGGCAAAATAGTAACGAAACCCACGTTGTTTAAGCATCCATACCAGCATCACTACACCAAGAACCATCAGCGCGAATCCAGAGATAACATGGAACCATGTCACGACTCCGGTCAGAGTTACGTCGCGAAGCGCCTCACTTTCGGTGAGATTAGAGCTAATGATCTGCAGCAGAATCAGGGTGGCGACAATAATATGCAGCATGCGGAAAAAAGGGGTGTCTTTATGCGGAAGCGCATTGCGAAGTTGTTCGTTCATTATTTGGCCATTTTATGAGGGAATCGGCCACATCAGTATTGCGTCTGTTTGTTAACGCAACCTTAACGCCTTGATGTTGAAGTGCACTGAATGATGTATGAATAAAAGGCAAACCATACCGGCTATCTCAGCAGCTAATCACCATGGATATCATCGCCAGCGCGGATACCTTTGAGAAACAGCTTAACCAGTCTTTGAGTCTGCAATAAATCTCCCTTCGCGGCAGGTGCACATAACAGGGCTATCCCTCTCAGGGTATCAGTCGCCAGCGTGTTATCGCGGATATTCCCTGTCACATGCGGTAGTAATTTCTCCAGCGACGAAACGAGGCGGGTTTCAAAATACGCGGGGAGATCGGCATAAGCCGATTCACCAGAATGGAGTACGCTGGCAAGACCTCGTTTGGTAACGATGAGCTGGACATAAAGCGCGATCCACCGCTCCAGTGCTTCGCAGGAAGAAAATTCCTGACACAGACGTTCTGCCGCCATCGCACATTCATCCACTTCGTTGCGAAATACTGCCGCAATAAGGTCAGCACGATGAGGAAAGTGGCGGTACAGCGTCCCCACCCCAATCCCTGCCTCTCTGGCAATATCCTTCATCGGAACCATGACGCCCTTTTCTCTGAACAGAGTGGATGCTGTTTTCAGCAACTGCTCATGATTACGTCTGGCATCCGCCCGGGCACCTCTTTTTCCGCCATCGTCAGAAATCACTTTTTTCACCCTTCATCTCTTAGCCAATAGAAAAATGGGCTCTCAAATTAAAACGGAACCTCATTCCGTTTGCACGCTATACTTATATGCGCGATAGACACCCTTCGGACCCGTTGGAAAATTTTTTCGCATCCAGAGTCCAGGACCATCATCTCATTGGGCGATGAGGAATGTAATTATGAAGATACTTTTAACCGGCGCGACAGGCTTCATTGGTTCTTATCTTCTACCAGAACTTCTGCGCAATGGACACGAGGTCATCGGCCTGACACGCACTGGTAAAGGGGCGAAGACGTTAGAGGCGGCCGGAGCCACAGCAATATTTGGCGAGTTAACTGACCTGAAAAGCCTGCGCGATGCCACGAACTCCGTCGATGGGGTTATCCACACCGCTTTCAATCATGATTTTTCAAAACTTAAAGAGAACAGTGAAATTGATCGCAGGGTTATCGAAACATTGGGTGAGGCGCTGGCCGGAAGCCAGCGGCCACTGGTGGTCTCTTCCGGAACAGGTCTTGTAGACCGTAGCAGAATCCATGGACTTGCTCGTGAAACTGATAAACCTGTCTCCTCCGCCTTATTTCCTCGTGCAGCGACAGAAGAAGCCGCTGACTCAATGCTGGCCAAAGGGGTAAACATTATCGTGGTTCGTTTGTCTCAAGTGCATGATACTGAGCACCAGGGCCGGCTGGCAGAACATATTCGTATTGCCCGGGAAAAAGGCTTTGTGGCTTATGTAGGACAAGGAGAAAATCGGCTTTCCGCTGTTCATGTCACGGATGCGGCAAGACTCTACCGACTGGCGCTGGAAAAGGGTGAAACCGGTGCACATTACCATGCAGTGGCGGAAGAAGGCGTCCCTATGCATGCCATCGCAGCACAGCTTGCTGAAAGTCTGAGTTTACCTGTACGCTCAATCAGCACTGAGGAAGTTGAAGCCTATTTTAGCTGGATAGCGGCACTGGCTCATGTTGATCTTGGTGCTTCAGGCAAAGCTACCCAGACTCATCTGGGTTGGTTACCGGACGGACCTGGTTTGCTTGAAGACTTACGTAATATGAATAAAGGCTAAACAGAGCATCTTCAACCAAAAGTCTAAGCCTTCAACACACGAATTAATAATCGACCTGTTGAAGGGTCTCTCCTGTGAACGCGCACAGCGTGTGCTTTAAAAACAGGCATATAGCTTTTCCTGAATAAAGGGAGAAACACAAGCAACAGAATTCCTGCGCCAAATGCAGCCAAGCCATGTAACCAGTCAATCATAGTCAGCGGAATGATGAACAGGCAGTAGTGCAAAACACAGAATACTGTCGTGCATGTCTTCGCCCATCCAGGGACTAAAACATTTGGATCCGCTTCGTAAAATTTACTCTTTCTGAGAATGTCCTCAGAGGCTATCCGCATGCCTACGAACCAGAACAAAGGCAGGTACGTCGCTGAAAATAGAGACAGCACAATAATATTCCAATCAGACACTCGCGCACTTCCTTATTCATTGCTTCCCTGGATAAAAATCATTAGCGCGAATATATCATTTTAACGATATAACCCACGCTATAGACGGCTTTATTTCATCTGGCATAATACACTACGATGAGAAACATACCGAGCAATCTTATGCAAAGTCAAGATTAAAAAGGGACGCACGTTCGGGAGTGTTCAGGAACAAAGGCGAATTATTACGTATTATCAACGTCAGATGGTGCCTCTCTGCCACCGACGCGGCATTCGGTCAACCGTAGCCGCGTACAATTCATTATTTATTCAAGGTTCAATGCGTAGAGTGATGCACTGAAATTTTTCAATAAAAAATCAACGTATAAACGGATTTTTGGTAACTGTTGACGGTTTGCAAAGGTCAATATATGCACTGGCTTAGCTAATGGTTGAAATTCAGACATCAGAGGCAGCAGTCGGCCATGTTGCAAATCTTCAGCCAACAGGATCTCGGGTTGCATAATAATTCCCAATCCATTCAATGCTGCCCTTCGCAATGCTTCCCCATTGTTACAGGTCATCGTGATGTTTACCGGAGCTCTGACAGGTTTGCCTTCCCTCTGAAGTGTCCATTCATTCGCTGCAATGGGATGGGCAAACCCAAGACATCGATGATGGCATAACTCTTCAGGTGTTATGGGTTCCCCTGCCCGTTTTATATAGGCCGGAGATGCACACATGACTGAGCGATATGGCGCTATCGGACGGGCAACAAGTGTATTAACATGCAGGAGCTCACCAATCTTAATCATGACATCTAAACCTTCATCTGCCATATCCATCGATTTATCGCTCAGCACCAGGTCTACTGCCATATCAGTCCATTCAATAAGAAACTGAGCAGTAACAGGCGAAAGCGCATGGACACCAAAGGAGACTGGGCAACCTACTCTCAGTTTTCCACGTGGCTTCTGGTGAAGAGCAAATGCCTGTGACTCGCTATCTTCAATATCAGCTAATATCCGGCGGCAACTCTGATAATAACCCTGACCAAAATCGGTCAGACTTTGCCGACGCGTTGTGCGATTAAGTAAGCGAACGCCGAGATGTTCCTCTAACGCTTTGATATGCAGCCCAACCATGGTTCCGCTGATTCGCATCTCTTCAGCAACAGCGCTAAAGCTGCCCCTGTCCACGACGCGGACAAACACCGCCATACTTTCCAGTTTATTCACTATTATCAAGCCTGGCTTGTTAAAGATAAAAACATAACGCTGTTTATCAAATTTCACCAGCGGGTTTTAATCTGTTTTCACTTAGTGCAGGAGGGTTAAAAATGATGACCAATACAGAGCTCCGTGAGCGAGGAATGAGATTGTTTAATGAGCTGTATGGAAATGGCGCAGGAGAAGAACTACGAAAGGACATGGCCGATTTGTGCCCTGATTTTACTGATATCTCGATCGAATGGGCTATGGGAGGCATCCTTGCACGCCCGGGGCTGGATGCTAAAACGCGGGAGATGGTTGTCATTGCTTCCTGCGTCACTCTGGGTCATACGGTTCCACAATTGAGGGCACACGCTCAGGCAGCGCTAAATGCAGGGGCAACCAGAGAAGAAATCATCGAGGTTGTCCTGCAATTACTGTTTTATGCAGGAGGCGCCGCGGTGCGCAATGCACTCGTCAATATACGCGATATTATAAATGCTGAGTTAAACGTCGAAGCGAAAATGTCCTGAAGACAATCGCTGTTTGCCATTCTAGCCATCCCATTTGACAAGCGTGCTGGCTCGGGTCATTGCCTGGCGCGTTTTTTGGATTGTCTGCATCACATTCCTAACCAGGCGTCACTGATTAAGGGAATGGGATGGCTAACTCGATTTCAGAGACGGTATCTCATCACTACATGCTGTCAGATACAAGGAAAGCGGGGAGGCAGAACCTGTCTTCGTCCAGTGCTAAAAATCCCACGCTATTAAAGGGATTTGTCTAAACGGTAGAATTTAAATCAACAACATACATGGCCATTTAATGATGCAAGTGATACTTGTTCGACACGCGGAAACAGAGTGGAATATAAAAGGAATAATTCAGGGACAGAGTGACAGTGCGTTAACCCCCCGCGGGGAGCGCCAAACATCAGCTTTACTTGCCGCGTTTGCAGCGAGTGATTACCGGGTAGACTGCGTTTACACGTCTCCGCTTGGTCGTGCCTGGCAAATGGGACAGCGCCTGGCTGACCATTTTCGTTGCCCATTGATAGCTGAGCCGACCCTCAAAGAACAGGCCTTTGGCCAGTTCGAAGGTATGTTAACGTCACAACTCATGCAACAACGTCCCCACGATGCGAATGCGTTATTCACACATGATGCCGAGTATTGCCCACCACAAGGAGAGTCATTAGCACAAGCAACCCGACGAGTAACAGGTTTCATACACAACCTACAAGAAACCACAGAACATCAGCGCATCTGTATTGTCACGCACGGGCAAGTCAGCCAGGGCGTGCTGGCGGTGCTTAAAGAAGGGACTATTGATAATTTTTCGCGGTACGCTCACCCTAATGCAAGTTACTCGGTGTTCGATTTCCGGGATGGGAAATGCCTGGCAATCAGATGGGGAATTGCCACACACCTGCTTCAACTCGAACGCCAGAACGCTTAATTTCATATGCATCTCTGCGGCAAACAAGTGATACCCTGGAAGGTATGAACCCGCTTCAGGAATGCTTATGAAACCAACCCTTAACCAGTTGATTAACTTTTGCACTGTTGCTGAAACCGGAAACATTGGCAAAGCCGCCAGTCAACTTAATATTTCGCAGCCTCCCTTAAGCCGGCAAATAGCCCAGCTGGAAACTATCCTCGGTGCAAAGCTATTTAACCGGGCCGCAAAAGGGGTCAGTTTAACCCTTGCCGGGGAGCAATTTCTGCTGGACTGTCGCGCGATGCTGGCAATGCTGGAGCAGGCCTGTAATAACGTACGGGCAATAGAATCAGGGCAGAAAGGGGTTCTGAAATTAGGCGCAACAATGTATGCCAGCTATAGCGTTGTGCCGCATGTTGCGATGCAGCACAGGAATACCTGTTCCGACGTGGAATTGCATTTTCAGGAGAGGGTCCCCTCTGATTTACACGCCGCATTACAGGATGGCAGATTGGACGCGGCAATCAGCTTCTCCGAGACGGCCACGCCGGGGATTCATTCACTGGTGCTCTTGCGTGAGCCGCTCATTGCCGCCCTTCCTGCCAACCACCCCCAGGTTCAACACGAGCATTTCAGGCTTGAATCACTCTGTGATGACCCGTTCATCACGGTTCCGCGCGAGAGCGCGCCGATGCTCTATGATTCCATCCTTCATCAGTGCCTCAAAGCTGGATTTAGTCCGCAAATAGGTCTGGAAGCCTCCGTGCAGCAGACTGTGATGAATTTTGTGGCCCATGGTGTTGGTGTCGCGCTTATTCCCGCCAGTATGGAGAATGCTCAATTACGCGGTGTGGTTTACCGGAAGCTGGAAAATCCGAATATGGTGGAGAATATGCTGATGTGGTCGGCAAAGAACACTAATCCGGCTTTACCGGGTTTTGTGAACCTGTGCCGCAGTATCAGGGATAAACTGGATGCGGCACAGTCCGGACGGATTAACGATTAACTTTTACTGATGATGATTTCGATCACGTTAGGCTTGCCACTCGCCAGTGCGGCCTCAACGGCCGGGCCGATATCGCCGGCACGGATAACTTTTCGGGTCTCCAGCCCCATCGATGCACCCAGTGCCTGATAATCCACTGCCGGATTAACCAAATCCATTGCGATGAAGCGATCTGTTTGGGCCGACGTATAATCCGCCTGTGAACGCATGAAGTTTTTCAATACGTTATATTCCGTGTTATTCATGACAATAAAGGTGACTGGCAGTTTTTCGTGTGCGGCCGTCCAGAGAGCCTGAGGGGAGTACATCGCCGCGCCGTCTCCCACAAAACACACCACAGGCGCTTTTCCCAAACCGAGTGAATAGCCCACCGCCGCGGGCATCCCCCATCCCAGGCCACCGCCGCGTAAAAAGGCATATTGATCCGCGCGGTGACTGTTGAGAGACTTGCGAAGCGAGCCGCTGGTGGCAATCGCCTCGTCAACAATGGCCACATCTGGTCCGATCGCCCTTGCTGCCTCAAACGCCGCCACCAGCGGCGTAATTACCGTAGCAGATTGTTGTTCCTGAACCTGCCCGAGCAGACTTTCTTTGCTCAATTTAAACTCATTAATCGCCTTTTCAAAACGGCGTTGATAATCACGGCGATGGTTTGCCGTGGCTTTCTCCAGTTCAGGAAGTAGCACCTTTAACGATGATTTAATATCGCCAACCACTGAGAGTTCACTACTGTAGGTGCGTCCCAGGTCGCCCGCATCGGCTGATAACTGGAACACTTTGCACTGCTCCGGCACTGCCTGACCTTCGGTATAAAGAATAGTGATAAGCGACTTACCGCCAAGGGCAAAAATAGCATTGTACTGGCTTAATGCTCGGTTAATTTCCGTCGCTTTCGTGGACAGATTGCCCCGCCAGAGAGGGTGTGCTGTTGGGTAGGGGATCCGGTTCGGCCATGTTGAACCGTACACGTCAGCGGCAAGCATCTCAGCAAGAGCAACAACCTCATTGGCCGCTTCACTTTGATAGATTTCGTCGCCGGCAATCAGTGCGACTTTACCCGGAGTAAATGCCGCCAGCTTACTCGCCAGCAAAGGTAACGAACCCGCGACTGCATTGCGGTCGATAGTAGAAGGCGCGCCAATGCCGATAGCACTCATCGCCTCCATCACATCCATCGGAAGCGACAGGAAAACGGAGCCTTTCGGTGCAGCGTCAGAATCGTGGAAGGCCCGACGAACTAATACCGGTAGCTGGTCAACGTGGGTAACCTCCTGTGACCATTTCGCGAACGTTTTACCCATACCGACCAGATCACCCAACAATAATGGGTCGGTTGTCGTGTGGCGTGAATCCTGCTGCCCCGCCGTCACCACCAGTGGTGTCTGTGAGCATTTTGCATTCAACAGGTTTCCCATGCCGTGGCCTAAACCACCGGCGGTATGCAGATTCAGAAAGCCTGGTTTTTTTGCTGCCTGCGCATAACCGTCCGCCATGGCGACTGCACTCGCTTCCTGCAGAGCTAACACGTACTGAATTGACGGTTTTCTTAACAGCGCATCCATAAACGGCAGTTCGGTGGTACCTGGATTACCAAACACATATTCCACCCCTTCACTTTCCAGAACTTCTAACAATACATCACCGCCGCGGCGTGCATTGGCATTCTGGACTTTAGTTATTGCATTACTCATAGACTGATCACCTCTGTCTGCGTATTCCTTCGCCCTGTCTGGCGGGTGATTCAATCTTAATAACAGGCATAACACCCTTTCCAATACTATATTGATGCCCAGCCATACCCTTTTAGGTATGGGAAGTCATGCGCTGTCCGTTAGCAAATGGAAAGCTATAACGGACTGAGACACTGACACTCAATAAAAGCCAGCCACATTATCGAAACCCTCTCTGATGTCTGCTATTCGCTGAATCTCGCCGCCGCAGTGCGAGCATGATGTGGGGTTTTCTTTAGCCATCTACTCTGCCTCGCCTGGTGCTGGCCCCCCTTCTGACGGGCATCAGATAAGATGACAGCGCAATATCACAACGATCGCGGTTTGACTCGATGAACGTGGAAGATGTCGTGACGTGAGAAATGGAGCTCTATCACCCTGCAATTTTTCAGCATTGAAGGATTCATGTTGGCGAGGAATTTTGCTGCGGTTTTGGGAAAGAAAAAATCGAAATAACCGGGCATCGCGCCCGGTTATCGTGTCAGCCCGAAATTGCCCTACGCATTCAACCCACGATTTTTCAGCATCGGCTCAATCTGTGGATCGTGCCCGCGCCACTGGCGATAAAGTTCAGCTAAATCAGTGCTATTGCCGCGCGACAGAATCGCTTCCCGGAAGCGCTGACCGTTCTCACGGGTCAAACCGCCCTGCTCCACGAACCACTGATAGCCATCGTCGGCCAGCATCTGGGTCCACAGATAGGCGTAATAGCCTGCCGCATAGCCGCCGCCGAAAATATGGGAGAAGCATCCTTTTCAATGGGTGCATTTACCAATAAAAATCATAAAGTTAACTTCCTTTTATTATGAAAATCCCGTTGATTTAAGCATAAATACAATCTCATACAATTCAGTCAGATACAGATCGTTTTGGGGAAGACATTCTCTCAATAATGCCTAATCAGCACCTTTATCAGTTCATTTTTCATACTGATAACTATCAAATAGTGTCCTGTAAGGATGAGGTAACGACTCTATTCTTCTGACCTATAATTTTAAGTCTGGCATCTGACTGGAGGTAACCATGTGCGGACGCTTTGCTCAATCACAAACCCGTGAAGAGTACCTGGCTTATCTTGCAGAAGAAGCGGAGCATATGGATGAGGCTGGATATTGAAGGAATGCTCTGACAATGAAGCTTCCACTCGCGTCTGAAGCTGAGACAGTGGTGTACAGTGCGACAGGTTACATACGCGCTGTGTTCTGTACGTATTACTGAACTAGCACTCGAACGCCGACACTTCGGTTAACGATGTATTTCGGAGTTTCCCCCGGCGTGAAGTCTTCGCGTAATTTCATACATGAGCAGAATCAAAATATTCTTTAGGATGATACAAAATAACCTTTCCCCGCAACGAACTGCGGGAAAAGGTTACACTAATCAATCATCTCTTCCAGAAAGGAAGGTCATCGTCAGCCAGACGCTCAAACTCCTCAACGGGTCTTTTACTGTCTTCTATTGCATAGGGTATCTCAGTTCTCCCAAGTAGCATGGGAACAAATTCGCCAAAGTCATCATGAAGGAAAAGAGTCATATCATAGGCGATATTAAATGCTTTGAAAATTGTACTGAAAAACGATCCCAAATCAGCAGCCTGCGTGTCCCATGACGTTTTATTCTTATCGACTCCGAACATTGAATAGAACTCGTTATGCAGGGGAAGCCTTGCAAGGCGCGCTTGTATCTCGTCCATTTCTAGCTTTGCTGTTTTTATCTCATCAAAACTCAAAGCTTTTTTATATAGTTTTAACATTACCACAGGATAGTTTGCACCCCAACTCCCCTGTTCGAGAGTTTCAGACACTGTGTTAAAAAACAGTTCAACATCATCAGGGGACCCGAGTTCATATATAGTTGAAGCACCTAAGAGACCAATTTTATTCATTTTTCGATAAACCTTATATTCGAAGCTTTAATTATTCCATTTGCTTTACTGCTGATGTCTTTAAGGATTTTTCGTCGAATTTCATCAGTTAAGAGCTGCCCTCTGACATCAATGACCAGCTCGTGTACCATTCCCTGGGGCAAGTGCACTAGGCGTGCTACAGCTTGTTCCAAAACCTCGATAATCAAACCACTAAGCGGGATATTACCACCGATCCGCTGGGCTCCAACGTCGCCGCGGTGGTCCGCCACGCCGAATGATCGGTACTGGTGGTCCGCTAACTTTCATGATAACGGCATTCACTAAGATCACCCATTCATTGAGCACTCACACGCGACGTCTATACTTTTAGTCTTACTGACTGGAGGTTTCTATGTGTGGACGTTTTGCACAAGCCCAAACCCGTGAAGAATACCTGGCATACTTGGCGGATGAAGCCGAGCGCGACATTGCATACGACCCTGAGCCGATTGGGCGTTACAACGTGGCGCCAGGGACTAAAGTTTTGCTTCTGAGCGAACGAGACGAACAGCTGCACCTCGATCCGGTTCACTGGGGTTACGCACCCGGGTGGTGGGATAAACCGCCTCTGATTAACGCACGCGTCGAAACGGCGGCCTCCAGCAGAATGTTCAAACCTCTCTGGCAACATGGCCGGGCGATCTGCTTTTCAGATGGGTGGTTTGAATGGAAGCGTGAGGGCGACAAGAAGCAGCCCTATTTCATTCATCGTGCTGAAGGCCAACCAATATTCATGGCTGCGATCGGCAGCGTTCCTTTCGAGCGTGGGGATGATGTAGAGGGATTTTTGATTGTGACCGCTGCGGCCGATCAGGGGCTGGTCGATATTCACGACCGCCGGCCGCTGGTTCTGACGCCGGAAGCAGCTCGTGAATGGATGAGGCAGGATATCGGAGGGAAAGAGGCAGAGGAGTTAATTGCAGATGGTACGGTTCCAGCAGACCATTTCAAATGGCACCCGGTTTCCCGCGCGGTGAGCAATGTTAAGAATCAGGGGCCGGAATTGATACAAAACCTCACCTAAACAAATATGTTACATCGTTCACGATGAGTGTTTTCCTGTGCCTAAAGTTGACATTACAAACATAGCTTTATTCATCACTCAGGCACAACTCGCCTTCCAGCCCGAATTAGAATCAGTTTGAAGGTCCGGCCTTAGCAGTCTGTTCTCACTATTAATAACTGAGAACAGACTGATATGCTCGCTTTCATTTTTGGGTGGCAGGATCGAATCGCAGGGCGTACACTGATAGTATTGGATTGCTTCTTAGAAAGAACACTTTTTAGTAATGCTTTAAAATGGATCACAGAACTCAACTAGGGTATACGATGATAGAGCACACCTTTTTATTTATCGGTTTTGCCACAGCAGTCTGGAACTAACAGATTCTGGAAAACCGGAGAGTGATATTAATACATTATTCAGTTTCCTAAATAATTTACATTCATTACAGGACAGATTCCATGAGCAGTTTGATAGAAATATTTCACAGCACTCAGAATTTAAATTACTGCGAATAATAAGAAACTATCATCATGTCCGTGATGTTGATGAATTCCGAGTTTATAATGTCAGAAATGAATTTACACTTAGTCATTCCGAGATGATTATTACTCCGGTATAATAACCTGTGCACGGTTAGTTAATACCTCAATCGCATTATTGATAACCGCATGAAATGAAAACACTTACCTAATAAAAGAATTTACGGTTAGCGAAATAGCACCGCTAGTTTACATAAAAAGAATTAGCATGGAATATTTTATTTCCCGCGTGGTCAATTTTTTGTCGGTCGCTTGGGGAGAGGTTGTTACCAAAACATATGTATACCCCCTCCCCTATTAAACAGCAGCGAGGAATTTATTTTAAATTATCATAGGCCCGAGCCATTCAAGCTTCCCCCTCATACTTTCAGGAACCAAAGAGAATAACATTGAAATTCTCTTTAGTTGATGTTCGTATAAGAAGCTTTTCTTTTTACTACAGTCCTCATAGTACCAACGAGCATGTGTATTTAAAAAACGAATGTCCGCATCATTAAAGTCGTCATACTTCAATAGTAAATAAAACTGATGTATAAGCTGAGACTCATAATATACAGACCTATCTCTTGCTTTAAAGAAAGCACCATGAGTTGATACACTTCTTATTTGTAATAAACTCCCCTGCAGGATGTCTAAGTATATATCTTTCTTTTTCATAAAATAATCCTTTTGCAATCCCCCTTGAGGAATGCCTCAAGGGGGATTTTTTATTTTCTTATTGGGAGTGGTTTAGAAGTATCCATGTAATTCGCATCATATGTCCACGACCCATTTTTAATCAATAAATTTATAAACTTAGGGTCACCCGTTTCATTATAGTATTCAACTGCTGCAACCATGTGATGATTTCCATCAGATACATAGTATACCCCTTTCTTATCAGTATAACCCGCAATAATCCCATTTTTTGGTTCAAGCGGAAATGTGTTGTTTCGCATCTGGTTCTTATAAACATCGACTTCCCCCGGTTTACCTAAACCAACCTGCGCACTTCTTATATACGATGGAACACCTTTTTGTGAAAGAATACCTATTTCAGTAAGATATTTCCCGATAGCAGGGGCAACAACTTTACCAGCGCCCCAACCTGCGACCCACATTGCAGCATCAGTCAGCGCCTCCTTACCCCATAACTTTAATCCGCACCCCGTACCAGCTGCCCATCCACAGGTATCAAATCTGTCAAAGGCATTTTCCCCCATTTGTTGATACTGTCCGGCGATGTCAAATCCAATCTGAATTCCTAGCTCTCTATAACCACTTGCACCAGATATTCCAGCCAGCATTTCATTAATACAGTCATCATTACCGGTAATCCTGCAGCTTTCAAACTGTTTCTCATTTTTGGCTGACAATAATGTTATTTCCTTGCGTACGTCAGCTTCACAACCGCCGTTTCCTTTACAGTCAGCTAATTTTTTCGCCATCCTGGCGGGCTCATCATGCATCAGAAAATTATATCGAAGCACGTTTTCTGCAGCATTAGCGCCACTATTTGCACCATCGGATGAGTTTGTTACTGCAGCCCCAGAGATCGCTCCAATAATCCTCCCTGCAGACTGGATCTGATGATCCCGCGTAGCTGGTTCAACGAATATTTCTCCGAGAGTGATCGCTGCCAACTCCGCCGCCAGAGCTCCGGCAGCAGCCTCTTTTCCATCCCCTCGACTAATTTCTGCACTGATACCCGAGACCACTGCATGGCTCAGCGGTTTGCCAGGCAGTCCCAGAATCTCACCGTTGTCGCCAATCAGACCTGCACCCTCGGCGTTTATCTGATTGCCGATATTTGCTAGCAGGGCGTTAGTGAGGTTATCCTATGTGGCAACCGGCTGCGCTTTGTCAGCGCAAAGGCCGGCAGGCATGCCACGGAATTAGTGGCGGAAAGGCCCCACGGGATCGCCAGACAACGATGGCTTCTGACACAGGCTGCAGGATAAGTGCGGCCGAAAAATGAGCCTCTGGTTAAAAATACAGCAAAAACAGTATCTTATCGCCATAACTCCCCGATACCTTACCATCACTGCGTTTCGGGATCCTGTGTTCATGGTCAGTGAGTTTTTACAACGTTTTTCCAAATTCCTAACCATCAAGGATAACGGCTCCGAAGAGCCGTTATGACTAGCGGTGCATCAAGTCCAGTCTTCATAGCCATTGTCATGGATCCAGACAATGCCGCCAGGGCATTTTTCCGTCAGAAACCAGAAACTATCAAAAGCATCCTCTTCCATTTCCTCCTGGTTTAGGGGAAAGTTTTCACGATACAAAGAAATTTGTTCGTCGATACTTCCTTCCAGATATTTTCCTCGACTTGCTAATTTTATTTTTCCTTCCCGAAGAAGGCGTTCCATAAGTTCAAAAAAATAGTCACATTTTTCTTTATATGATAACTCTTCTTTCCCAAAATTATCCGCCCTCATGGCAGACCATACGGTACCTATGGATGATCCTTCCAGTTCCTCAGCAAACATCTTATATTCATCATCGCTATATAACATATAAACACCTCACCGAAACTTGATCTCAACTTTTTTCTTAACCTTGCCCTGTAAGGCTTGTAAGTCTTTATTACCTAAAATTTCTATTGTCCAGCGAGCATTCGTTTTTTCTTCGCTGGCGGAATAGTCACGCAAGCTTATTGTTACACCATCTTTTTTTGAAAAATAAACTGTACCTAAAGGAGTCGTGACTTCTTTAAATGGCTCTCCCCCCGTCAAAGATTGCGCATAATCAATGATATCTCGGTCGGAGAGTTTCTCTGTCGCAAAGACCTTGGTCGTTCCGTACTTATTACCTCCCCCGTCACCCAACACCTGCGCAAACTCCTTCCCGAACACATTGAGCTTATCGCTACTCTGTTTTGGATCAAACACTTTAACTAACTGGTCAGTATTGGTTTTCTGAATATCGCGGACATAATCTGCCGTTTTCGTCGACAGATTAGCTCCGGCTGCTGTTTCGCCTTTAATAAAACCAGCAACAGGCTGAATATTTAGTGTTTTTGTTATATTCAGTTCATCGTAGGCCTTCACCAACTGCTGTGAAAGCTTCTTCAAGTTGTCTTCGGTTTTACCCAGAATCAATGTGCTGCCGGTCGTTACAGCGCCTGTACCAATGATGGCCTCTGGTGCCACAATATCTGCCGCATAAATACCCGCCTGATTCAGGCAGAGCGCAGGATTTGTTTTACAACCGGCGATAACCAGTCTTGCTGCCAGAACCAGCTCGGGTGCCGCACCAACCAGAGTCATGCCACCTGCGGTCAGCGCCATACCTCCACCGCTGGCAGCAGCCACGATAATCGCCGCTTCCCGCCGGGCCTGAACGCGTTTGGCTGCTTCCTTGTCCCCTTTATCTGCCGCAAGAATATCCCGCTGATTATCCAGAGCATATTGTTGTAGCATATGCTCCGTCATATTGTAACGGTAAACATTTTGCGCGCTGTCTGCTCCGCTATACGCACTTTCGGGAGTATGTGTGGTCAGCGCCCCGGTCAGCGCGCCAATAACACGGGCCGTCTGCTCTTTTGCCTCATTACCGTTTAGCGCTTCCTGCAGACGCCGCAACTGGCGCTCTTGTTCATTTAGATTTGCGGGTTCGAACAACGAGCTTTGCATGATGACCCCGGCCAGTTCCGCTGCCAGTGCGCCGGCGGCCGCGCCTTTACCATCACCTCGTCCGATTTCCGCGCTGATGCCAGCAAGGACCGCATGGCTGACCGATTTTCCGGCCACGCCTAACACTTCACCGTTGTCCCCAATCAGCCCTGCGCCTTCGGCCTGAACCTGATTACCAATATTTGATAACAGCGCATTGACCAGATTGTCCTTAAAGCTGCCGCCATTGATGCCGGTGTTCAGGCTGGAGCTGATAACCGACTGCCCGGCCACACGCTGGACAACCTTACTCCACCCCTAATCCTTTGTCAGAGCCGGCAGACGCGCCTTGTCCGGCGACACACTGACGTTCATCACCTCATCGAATCCGGCCAGCGCCCCGCCTATAGCCATGGAGGTGGCCAGCGATTTGACCGAACTGCTGCTTCCCAGTGCCGACAGGGTGTCCATCACACTATAAATTTGAGCTACGTGAAAAAATGGGACTCTATCTTCCTGCAAATTTTCCCTGGTTTAAGGATTCATTTTTAGAAAGATTTTGCAGCGGTTTTGCCGAAAAAATCGTAAAAAAACCGGGCATCGCGCCCGGTTATCGTGTCAGCCCGAAATGACCCTACGCACTCAGCCCACGGTTTTCCAGCATCGGCTCAATCTGTGGATCGTGCCCGCGCCACTGGCGATAAAGTTCAGCTAAATCAGTGCTATTGCCGCGCGACAGAATCGCTTCCCGAAAACGCTGACCGTTCTCACGGGTCAAACCGCCCTGCTCCACAAACCACTGATAGCCGTCGTCGGCCAGCATCTGGGTCCACAGATAGGCATAATAGCCTGCCGCATAGCCGCCGCCGAAAATATGGGAGAAATAGCTGCTGCGATAGCGCGGCGGAACGGCCGCCAGATCCAGGTGTTCTTCCTGCAATATCTTCTGCTCAAACCCATCCACGTCCTCCGGTATTGCCGAGGTCGACAGGCTATGCCAGCGCATATCGAGCAACGCAGCAGCCAACAGCTCGCTCATGTCGTACCCTTTATTGAAGGTTGCCGCACGCAACATATTGTCGCGTAGCGCCTCCGGCATCGGCTCCCCGGACTGGTAGTGCTTCGCGTAGTGGGCAAACACCTGCGGCTGGCTGGCCCAGTGTTCGAAAATCTGCGAAGGAAATTCGACAAAATCGCGCGGGGTATTGGTTCCGGAGAGACTGGCGTAACGCTGGCTGGCGAACAGCCCATGCAGGGTATGGCCAAACTCATGGAACAGAGTGATCACCTCATCCCACGACAACAGCGCGCTCTGCCCTGCCTGCGGCCGGGCGTAGTTGCAGACATTGTAGATAACCGGTCGCTGCTCCCGCAGGGTAGACTGTTCGACAAACACATCCATCCAGGCGCCGCCGCTTTTTGAGTCGCGTGCGTAGTAGTCACCGTAAAACAGCGCCATCCCTTCTCCGTTGTGATAGAAGATCTCCCAGACCCGAACATCCGGGTGATAGACGGGGATATCGAAGCGCTCGACAAAGCGGAGGCCAAAGAGCTGCGTGGCCGTCCAGAAGACGCCATCCTGCAGCACGCGCTCGAGAGCAAAATAGGGTTTAAGCTGCGCATCATCAATGGCAAAGGCAGCTCGCCGCACCTGTTCGCTGTAATAGAGCCAGTCCCATGCTGCGGCGCGAAACGCCCCGCCCTCGTTATCAATCACCTGCTGGATGTCAGCCAGCTCTCGTTCAGCCCGCGCCCGCGCAGCCGGCGCGATCCGGCGCATAAAAGTTAATGCCTCCGCCGGAGAGGCGGCCATTTGATCGGTCAGCGCCCAGCTGGCGTAATCGGCCGCGCCCAGCAGTTCCGCCTGCTGCGCGCGGATCGCCGCCAGTCGCAGCACCAGGCGACGTGTATCATGCTCATCACCCTGCTGATTGCGCGTCCAGCCGGCGGCAAAGAGATTCTCCCGCGTCTGTCGGTCGCGCAAAGAGAGCAGCGGCGGCTGCTGGGTGGTATTGGTCAGCGTCAGCAGCCAGCGGTCACTGAGCCCTTTTTCCCGCGCCGCGTCGGCGGCCGCCGCTATCTCCTCATCCGCCAGGCCATCCAGTTGATGTCGGTAATCAACCACCAGTCCACCGTTTTTGGCCGCCCCCAGCAACCGCTGCTGGAACTGACTTTGCAGGGTCGCCGCTTCGGTGTTCAGCGTGCGTAGCACCGCCTTCCGCGCTGGCGCCAGCGTCGCCCCAGCATGGACAAAACGTTGCCAGGTGAGGGTCAGGAGACGATGAGATTCGCTGTCTAACGCCAGCGCGTCACGCTGCTCATAGACGCTGTTCACTCGCTGAAATAAGGCCTCGTTAAGCCAGATGTCATTCCCCAGCTCGGCGAGCTCAGCGGAAAATTCTTCATCCAGAGACTGAATGAACGGGTTGGTGTGGGCGCCAGCCATGGCGAAAAAGACCCGCGTCACTCGCGCCAGCAGCTGTCCGCTCTGTTCAAGGGCCTCAAGAGTGTTGGCAAAATTCGCCGGCTCCGGGTTGTCGATTATCGCGCGGATCTCCGCGCGCTGCTGCCGGACACCCTCATCAAACGCCGGGCGATAGTGGTAGTCCTGGATGAGATCAAACGGGGGTGCCTGGTAAGGCAGCAAACTGACGCTAAAAAAGGGATTTTGTTCAGACATCTTTCTCTCCTGCACAGGCTAATCCTGTAAGATTAGGCTTCTCCTTAAGGGGTCGCAATGATTTCCGTTACCGGTCGCCGTCTGTGCGTGCTATGGTATGAAAACACAAAAAGCGTTGAGGAACAGTAAGATGATTATCATGGTTACCGGTGCCACCGCCGGTTTTGGTGAAAGTATTACTCGCCGTTTCGTCGCTAACGGCCATAAAGTGATTGCCACCGGACGTCGTGAAGAGCGCCTGAAGACGCTGAAAGACGACCTCGGTGACAACCTTTATATCGCCCAGCTTGACGTCCGTAACCGCGCCGCCATTGAGACGCTGATTGCCGATCTGCCCGCCGAGTGGCAGGCGATTGACGTCCTGGTGAATAACGCCGGTCTGGCGCTGGGTCTGGAGCCGGCGCACCGCGCCAGCGTGGAAGACTGGGAAGATATGATCGACACCAATAATAAAGGGCTGGTGTACATGACCCGCGCGGTTCTGCCGGGTATGGTGGAGCGCAATCGCGGGCATATCATTAACATCGGCTCCACGGCAGGCAGCTGGCCTTATGCCGGGGGCAACGTCTATGGGGCGACCAAAGCCTTCGTCCGTCAGTTCAGTCTGAATCTACGCACCGACCTGCATGGCACCGCGGTGCGCGTCACCGACATCGAGCCGGGTTTGGTGGGAGGCACCGAGTTCTCCAACGTCCGCTTTAAAGGTGATGACGCCAAGGCCGGGAAAACTTATGAGAACACCGAAGCCCTGACGCCGGAAGATGTGACCGAGGCGGTCTGGTGGGTGGCCACCCTGCCGAAGCACGTCAACATCAATACCCTGGAGATGATGCCGGTGAGCCAGAGCTTTGCCGGACTCAGCGTTCACCGTCAGGGCTAACCGTCAGCCACCCGGCCTGCGGGCCGGGTATGGGCGGAACCGCAAAAAACGCGTAAAATAGTGCGCATAATCCCTTAAAAAGTAACCATCAATGGCCGCAGAATCGCAACTGAATCCGACGCAACCCGTTAATCAGCAAATTTATCGCATCCTTCGCCGGGATATCGTTCACTGCCTGATCCCGCCTGGCACACCGCTGTCCGAGAAAGAAGTCTCCGTGCGTTTCGATGTGTCGCGTCAGCCGGTGCGCGAGGCCTTCATCAAGCTGGCGGAAAATGGGCTTATCCAGATACGTCCCCAGCGCGGCAGCTACGTCAATAAAATTTCCTTGTCGCAGGTGCGCAATGGTTGCTTTGTCCGCCAGGCGATTGAGTGCGCGGTGGTCCGCCGCGCCGCCGGCATGATTAACGATGAGCAGGTTTATCAGCTGGAGCAGAATCTCCATCAGCAGCGTATTGCCGTCGACAGACAACAATCAAACGACTTTTTCCTGCTTGATGATGAGTTTCACCAGAAGCTGTCGATCATTGCCGATTGTCAGCTGGCGTGGGATACGGTGGAAAATATTAAAGCCGCCATCGACCGCGTGCGCTACATGAGCCTGGACCATATCACCTCACCGGAGATGCTCCTGCGTCAGCACCATGAGATTTTCACCGCGCTGGAAAAACGCGACGCGGAGGCAGTAGAGCAGGCAATGAATGTCCATCTGCATGAAATCAGCGAGTCCGTGTTACTGATCCGCCAGGAGAACCGCGACTGGTTTAGCGAAGATTAATGGTCAGACGGCTGCCCAGCGTGGCTGACGCAGCCGTCGTCATGAGGGGATTAACGGACGACCAGCACCGGCGTTTTGGCGTAGCGCAGAATCGACTCGGCGTTGGAGCCCAGCAGATGGGTGGAGATGCCCGGTTTGCGGGATCCAACCACTATCACATCGAACTCTTCGTTATTACTGATAGCCAGAATTTCGTCGCGCACGTTACCAAAGACCACCCGGGTATGGATCCGCGACATCGGAATGTCGAACAGTCGCGCCACCTCGCGCATCTTTTTCTCCGACTCTTCTTTCATATAGGCTTCAAATTTACGAATATCCGCCGTAAAGCCGCGTAATAGTGAACGACTGCTGTTCGGCAGAACGTTGAGCAATGTGATTTCACCGTTTTCTGCAGTGGCGAGGAATTCCGCGTGACGCACAGCTTTATCGCTTAAATCCATTTCAAAGACATCAACAGGCAATAAAATTTTTTTATACATGGCCCGTACTCCTTTTCCAGAGAAAGTTCTTTTTCAATGACTTAACTATGCCATTATGGCAGTAAATTACCAGCCATTATTCGGAAAAATAACAGCTAATTATCTTTAGTAAATCAGGGAAATATAGAGTTATGTATAGACATTGCGTTCGATCATCTTTTCAGCGCGCTAAAACCGATCGACAGCAAAAAAGAAATATCAGCGGAAGGTGGCAGAGATAACAAAATAGCCGGTGTCGACGACGAGGCCGACACCGGAAGCGGATTATTGCTCGGCAGCCCACGCGGCGACAGTGGCTTTGGCCCCCAGCCGCTGCAGCGCCAGATAGGCGCGGGTCACCGCCGAGACGAAACGGGGCTCCTGCGGCAACGCCAGGCCGAAGATCGCCTCAATACCCAGCAGCGCTTTCACCCGCGCTTCACCCTCGGCGCTGGCCGCCACCGCCTGTTGGATAACCGGCAACAGCGGATCGCAAATCTCAATCGCCTGGCCGGCATCGTCAACGCCGCCGACATAGCGCATCCAGCCCGCCACACCGAGCGCCAGCAGCGTGAAATCTTGCTGGTGCGCCAGATGCCAGCGTACGGAGTCCAGCATGCGCTGCGGCAACTTCTGGCTGCCGTCCATGGCTATCTGCCAGGTACGGTGCTTCAGCGCCGGATTGCAGTAGCGGTCAATTAGCAGACTGGCATAGCGCGGAAGATCCACCCCCTGCACTTTCAGCGTCGGCGCCTGTTCGTCCAGCATCAGCGCCAGCGCCGCGCGGCGGTAGTTGTCATCCTGCATACAGTCGTTGATGTGCTGATAACCGGCCAGATAGCCCAGGTACGCCAGGAACGAGTGGCTACCGTTGAGCATCCTCAGCTTCATCTCTTCAAAAGGCACTACATCGGCGACCAGTTCCGCTCCCGCTTTTTCCCACTGCGGACGTCCGGCAACAAAGTTATCCTCAATCACCCACTGACGGAAAGGTTCGCAGGCCACCCCGGCCGGGTCGCGCACGCCGGTCAGTTGCTCAATTTTATCGAGGGTTTCCGCGGTAACGGCTGGGACAATGCGGTCCACCATGGTCGATGGGAAGGTGACGTTCTGTTCAATCCAGGCCGCCAGCTCCGCGTCCAGCGCCCGGGCGTAGGCGCAGACGACATTGCGCATCACGTGACCGTTTTCCGGCATGTTGTCGCAGGACATCACGGTAAAAGCCGGCAAGCCTGCCGCCCGACGGCGAGCCAGAGCCTCCACCACCACGCCCGGCGCCGATTTTGGCTGGTGCGGGTTGTGCAGATCGGCGACGATCAGCGGGTGATCGAGCTGCAGCTCGCCGCTGGCCGGCGAATGACAATAACCTTTCTCGGTAATGGTCAGGGAGACAATGGCTACCTGAGGCTCACACATCGCCGCCAGCACCGCTTCGAGGCCATCAACCTGGGCGTGCAGCGCCTTCTTCACCACCCCAACCACGCGTGCGGTCCAGGCGTCGGCGGACATTTCGGCCACAGTGTACAGCCGATCCTGCTGGCGGAGGTCGGCGATCTGCTGCTCGCCGCCGATGAGATTGACTTCGGTATAGCCCCAGTCGCTGCCATGTTCACTGGCAAGAATATCGGCATATACCGCCTGATGGGCGCGGTGGAATGCGCCAAAACCAAGGTGCACGATACGGGGGATCAGCGCGCTGCGATCGTAGCCTGGCAGCATGGCGTTGGCGGTTAAAAGGGTGTTTTCCATGATGACTCTCGTTGTTATGTGTCTCATCAACCATTCTCGGGGAGAACTCTCGAGGAGAATGCCTTTGTGTCCCAACCATCGCACGCAATTGGTATAACATCTTTGATTTCTGTCAACTACCATACAAGAAGATATGACCGGTTCGCTGCCGGGAGTGAACCGTCACAAGATCATCGCTGATGGAATGGGAAACAGTCGCCGCGAGGAAATAAAAGAAGTCGACGAATGACACACCAGCCACGCGTCCCTGCGGGCCTGTCGCTTAACCGGGAGTCCGGTCTGGCAGTTAGTCGATACGGGTTTTAACGATAAAGAAGTAGCACAACGCCCCGGTGAAGGTCACGCCGGCGGCGATCACCAGCGCCAGATTAAAAGAATGAGTGGTATCCACCACCCACCCGGTGACGATCGGCGCAAAGGAGGCAAACACAAAGCTGCCAAAGTTCTGGATCGCTGCCACCGAAGCCACTTTATGCTCTGCCACCAATACCTGCACCAGCCCCCAGGCCGACGTCCCGGCAAAATGGACGCAAAACAGCGCCATGGAGATAAAAGCCACCGCCTGGGTCGGCGTGGAGGATTGCACCACCAGCAGGGTGCCCAGGGCCGACAGCACCAGACCGATCACGATCGCCGTTTTCCGGGTTTTCGCCAGATCGTAACCTCTGCGCGCCAGAGCATCGACCACCAGGCCATTGACCCACATCCCCACCGCCGCCGCAAGGAACGGGATCGCCGCCACCCAGCCGGTACGGGCCAGGCTTAATCCCTGCTGTGCCTGCAAATAGCCGGGCAACCAGGCGATATACAGCCAGCCGGTGTAGTTCACACCGGAAAAGCCCAGAATCATCCCCCAGGTGGTGCGCCGTTTAAACAGAGCCAGCCATTCGCTAAATTTCAGCGCCGGGCGGGCCACCTCCTCGCTGGCCAGATACTGCTGCTCCTCTTCCTGAAGGGTGAAGTGCCGGCGATTTCGGTAGCCCACATACCAGCACAGACCGACCACGATACCGGCTAAGCCAATCACCACAAACATCGTTCGCCAGCCCCAGGCCAGTTGCATAATAACCAGAGCCGGTGGCGCAATGGCCTGCCCCAGCACCGTCGAGGAGTTAAATATCCCCACCGCCGTACCGCGCTCTCTTTGCGCATACCAGTCATTGATTGATTTCACACCGGCGGGCATAAATGGCGCTTCACCAATCCCGAGGCCAATGCGCAGCAGAATAAAATGCGAGAACGAATTGACCATCCCGGTCAGGGCCTGCATTGCGGACCAGAAAATCAGTCCGGCGCCGAGCACAATGCGCGGTCCAACGCGATCCAGCAATATTCCCGACGGCAATTGTGCGAAGCCGTAGGAGAGCGAAAAGGCGGAGAGCAGCACCCCAAACTCGGTGGCGCTGAGTCCCAGGTCGGCGCGTATCGCCTCCCCGGCGACGCTCAGCGAAGAGCGGTCAAGAAAGTTGACGATACCGGCGATAAACAGCAGCGTCAGGGTGATCTTCTGCACCCGACGGATACGCAGCGGCGTCGCCCCCGTCCGGGCGGCAAGTGTCTCGATAGCCATCGTTGTTCCTTACAGAGTCATAACAAAAGAGAATGTCTGATAAGTAAGGCAACAGGTCGACTACCATACAAGAATTAAGGTTTAAAAAAGTGGCAGCGATCACACAAGGCGAGCTCAGGCCCGCCCCCAGCCCGCTACGATGATCAGCATGCCGCACAGGGCGATGATCGCCCCGGCCCAGTCGTAATGGCTGAGCTTGACGCCATCCACGACCCGCAGCCAGAGTAAGGCGGTACAGACGTACACCCCACCGTAGGCGGCATAGACCCGCCCGCTGGCGGCAGGATGGAGCGTCAGGAGCCAGACGAACAGCGCCAGCGCCAGGCCGGTGGGGATCAACAGCAGCGGCGTGGCCCCGCGCTTTAACCATAGCCACGGCAGATAGCAGCCGATGATTTCGCACAGGGCGGTGGCAAAGAACAGGAGCGTTGTTTTGAGCATTAAAAGATTCGTAAATGAGACAAAGCGTTGAACCATTCTACGCGATAATGGCTTCTGCCCCACGCTGTTTTGTCGGCTATGCCCGGCAAAAGAGCTGTAGTAAACTTAGCCTGAGGGTTAACCCATCACTTAAAGGAAACCGTGATGAACATGACACTGAACAAACGCTGGTGCCTGACCGCCATTCTGGCGTTGAGCGCCGTGGTCTATACCTCCAGCTCCTTCGCCGCCACCGACCGGCTGGTGATTGAATCTGGCGACAGCGCGCAAAGCCGTCAGCAGGCGTCGATGGAAAAAGAGCAATGGAACGACACCCGCAGCCTGCGCCAGAAGGTCAATAAGCGGGCGGAAAAAGAGTGGGACAAAACCGATGTCGCCTTCGACGCGCAGGATAACTGCCAGAAGAGCGCCAACGTCAATGCCTACTGGGAGCCGAACACTCTGCGCTGCCTTGACCGCCGCACCGGCCGGGCAATCAATCCCTGATCCGCTTCCTGTCAACGCTGGCGCCTGCGGGCGCCGCCTTTCATAACGCGCTGTTCAGCTTTAACCACAGGATTACCCATGACCGACGCGCTACACGTCAAACTCCGCCCCCTCGAACGGGAAGATTTGCGCTTTGTCCACCAGCTCGATAACAACGCCAGCGTCATGCGCTACTGGTTTGAAGAGCCGTACGAGGCCTTCGTTGAGCTCTCCGATCTGTACGACAAACATATCCACGATCAAAGCGAGCGTCGCTTTGTCATCGAATGCAATGGCGATAAAGCCGGGCTGGTAGAGCTGGTTGAAATCAACCATGTTCATCGGCGGGCCGAGTTCCAGATCATTATCTCACCGGACTTCCAGGGAAAAGGCCTTGCCACTCGCGCGGCGCGGCTGGCCATGGACTACGGTTTTACGGTTCTTAATCTGTATAAGCTGTATTTGATTGTCGATAAAGAGAATGAAAAAGCGATCCATATTTACCGCAAGCTTGGCTTTATCGTCGAGGGTGAACTCATCCATGAGTTTTTCATTAACGGCGAGTACCGCAACACCATTCGCATGTGTCTGTTCCAGCACCAGTATCTGGCCGAACACAAAACCCCAGGACCGGCCCTGCTGAAGCCGACGGCTCAGTAATAATCAATGCGGTTCTTGATGGTGTAATGGCGTGTCAGCGGCGGCTGCACGCTTTCATCAATCACCTGCAGCTCACAGCTCAGCGGATTGTCGTGGCGATCGTAGTCGCAGGTCTGGCGTACCGTGCCCAGCGTGCGTTCGTTGAAGGTGCTGATGGCGGTATAGTCCATTTTCTTGCGCGGATCTTTCGACGGCGTGGAGGCGACGGTAAATTGCTCTTCTTTGGCGGTGGTGGTTTTTCCCAGCGGATAGCCATCGCTGTCATAGCGGTAGGTGGCGGTGGTCTCTTTGCCGCGGGCGCGAATAATAAAACCGTTATCATCCGTCTCCCAGCTCACCCCCGTGGCGGGCATCTCTGCCAGCTGACACTTGCCCTGCAGGCGCAGTCGCTTCTCGTGGGTGCGCCCATCGACGTAATAGTTGGCATCCAGCAGCAGCGTGGCGCCGGTATTGTTCTCCACATCTTCCAGGGTCAGCAGATCGAAACATCCCTCTTTTGACAGCTGAGCGCTCACCTTCTTGACCACCACATCGTGTTCATCCAATAGCGTCTGGCTAAAATCTTTCACCGGCCCGCGCAGCGGATCGAACTCAAACTCATTGGAAAAACTCGCCATCTCCGGGGTGAAGGCTTCCGGGGCGCTTTGGCGGTCGCACGCCGTCAGCAGCAGCGCTGCCGGGATCAGCCAATACAATCTTTTCACAGGCGATTCCTTTTGTGTACACCAGATCATATTAGCAAATACAATTGTTTACACCAGTTCTGCTATGCTTAATTCTGGATAACATCGATAAGGAGTGTAAGATGAAACTATCCCTCTGGACAGGCGCCGCACTACTGCTGTGCTCCACGACCGTGCTGGCAGCCCCCGACTCTTGTGAACGGGTCAAAAGCGACATCCAGCAGAAGATCATCAACAATGGCGTACCGGAAACCGCCTTCAGCCTGGCCATTGTGCCAAACGATCAGGCAGACCAGCCCGGGGTTCAGGTGGTCGGTCATTGCGCCAATGACACCTTCAAAATCACCTATACGCGTAACAGCGACAGTCCCGCCGAAAACGACGCTCAGTAAGCCCACTTCGGTTTCAAATGAAAGATCTTATCCCTGCATTGACCAGGGATAAGATCTGCTGGCTACCCATAACGTATTATCGCTCACCCCTGCGTCTGTTAATGACGTGGCGGCCCTTCTCCGCACAGCATAACTATCATGGAGTGAGCAATGTCGAATCAGGAATCCCCCGGCGGCGTCTCCCGACGCGCGCTACTCAAATCCACAGCCCTCAGCTCTCTGGCGCTGGCCGCCGGCGGGCTTACCCTGCCCTTTACACTGCGCAGCGCCGCGGCAGCAGTACAACAGGCTACTGGCGACAACACCCGCATTGTCTGGGGCGCCTGTTCGGTCAACTGCGGTAGCCGCTGCGCCCTGCGGCTGCACGTGCGGGATGATGAAGTGGTTTACGTCGAAACGGATAATACCGGCGACGACCGCTACGGCGACCACCAGGTCCGCGCCTGCCTGCGCGGGCGCTCTATTCGTCGGCGCATCAATCATCCGGATCGCCTTAACTATCCCATGAAGCGCGTCGGCAAGCGCGGGGAAGGCAAATTTGAACGCATCAGCTGGCAGGAGGCGCTGGATATCCTCGCTGACCGTCTGAAAAGCACCGTTGCCCAGTATGGCAATGAAGCCGTGTACATTAACTACTCTTCGGGGATCGTCGGCGGCAACATCACCCGTTCGTCGCCTTCAGCGTCGCCGGTAGCGCGGCTGATGAACTGCTACGGCGGCTCGCTTAACCAGTACGGTACCTACAGCACCGCACAGATTGCCTGCGCGATGCCCTATACCTACGGCAGCAACGACGGCAACAGTACTTCGGATATTGAAAACAGCAAGCTGGTGGTGATGTTCGGCAATAACCCGGCGGAAACCCGGATGAGCGGCGGCGGCATTACCTGGTATCTGGAGCAGGCTCGCGAGCGCTCTAACGCGCGGATGATCGTTATCGACCCGCGCTACACCGATACCGCCGCCGGTCGGGAAGATGAGTGGATCCCTATTCGTCCCGGCACGGACGCCGCGCTGGTCGCCGGTATCGCCTGGGTGCTGATAAACGAGGATCTCGTCGACCAGCCATTCCTCGACAAATACTGCGTTGGCTACGATGAGAAAACGCTGCCGGTCGGGGCGCCGGCAAACGGCCACTACAAAGCGTATATTCTTGGCGAGGGTGACGACGGCGTCGCCAAAACACCGCAGTGGGCCTCGCGTATTACCGGCATCCCCGCCGATCGCATCATTAAGCTGGCGCGCGAAATCGGCATGAGTAAACCGGCTTATATTTGCCAGGGCTGGGGACCGCAGCGCCAGGCCAACGGCGAACTCTCCGCCCGCGCGATCGCCATGCTGCCGATCTTAACCGGCAACGTCGGCATCAACGGCGGCAACAGCGGCGCCCGCGAATCAACCTACACCATCACTATCGAACGTCTGCCGGTGCTGGAAAATCCGGTGAAGACCGCCATCTCCTGCTTCACCTGGACCGACGCCATCGCTCGAGGCCCGGAGATGACCGCCACCCGCGACGGCGTGCGCGGCAAAGAGAAGCTGGATGTGCCGATCAAGTTCCTGTGGAACTACGCGGGCAACACCATCATCAACCAGCACTCCGACATCAATAAGACCCACGAGATCCTGCAGGACGAAAGCAAGTGCGAGACCATTGTGGTTATCGACAACTTTATGACCTCGTCGGCGAAATACGCCGACCTGCTGCTACCCGATCTGATGACCGTTGAGCAGGAAGATATTATTCCCAACGACTACGCCGGCAATATGGGCTATCTCATTTTTATCCAGCCTGCTACCTCGGCGAAGTTCGAACGCAAACCGATTTACTGGATCTTAAGTGAAGTGGCGAAACGGCTCGGCGACGACGTGCATCAACGTTTTACCGAGCGGCGCACGCAGGCGCAGTGGCTGCAGCATCTGTATGCCAAAATGGTGGCGAAAGACCCGGCGCTACCTGGCTACGACGACCTGAAACAGATGGGCATCTACAAGCGTAAAGATCCGAACGGCCACTTCGTCGCCTATCGCGACTTCCGCCGCGATCCTGAAGCGCATCCGCTCAAAACCCCGTCCGGCAAAATTGAAATCTACTCCAGCCGTCTCGCCGAGATCGCCGCCCACTGGCAGCTGGAGAAAGACGAAGTTATCAGCCCGCTGCCGGTCTACGCCTCCACATTTGAAGGCTGGGACGATCCGCTGCGCAGTCAGTATCCGCTGCAGCTGTTTGGTTTCCACTATAAAGCGCGCACCCACTCCAGCTACGGCAACGTCGATGTATTACAAGCGGCCTGTCGCCAGGAGGTGTGGCTCAATCCGCTTGACGCGGAAAAACGCGGGATTAAAAACGGCGATATGGTGCGCGTCTTTAATCAGCGCGGCGAAGTCCGTCTTCCGGCGAAAGTGACGCCACGCATCATGCCGGGCGTGTCGGCGATGGGCCAGGGCGCCTGGCACGACGCGAATATGGCCGGAGACCGGATCGACCATGGCGCCTGCATGAATACGCTGACCACCCACCGCCCATCGCCGCTGGCGAAGGGGAATCCACAGCATACCAACCTGGTCGACATCGAAAAGGTTTAAGGAGTAAACCATGAGCACGCAATATGGATTCTTTATCGATTCCGCTCGCTGTACCGGGTGTAAAACCTGCGAACTGGCCTGTAAGGACTACAAGAATCTCACCCCGGAGGTCAGCTTCCGCCGCATCTATGAGTATGCCGGCGGCGACTGGCAGGAGGACAACGGCGTCTGGCAGCAGAATGTGTTCGCCTACTACCTCTCCATCGCCTGTAACCACTGCGAAGATCCGGCCTGCACCAAGGTCTGCCCAAGTGGGGCGATGCACAAGCGCGACGATGGTTTTGTGGTGGTCAACGAAGCGGTGTGCATTGGCTGCCGCTACTGCCATATGGCCTGCCCGTACGGCGCCCCGCAGTACAACGCCGACAAAGGCCACATGACCAAGTGCGACGGCTGTCACGAGCGCGTCGCCGAGGGGAAAAAACCGATCTGTGTCGAGTCCTGCCCGCTGCGGGCGCTCGATTTCGGGCCGATTGCCGAGCTGCGCGCCAAGCACGGCCAGCTGGCCGCAGTGGCCCCGCTGCCCTCGGCGCACTTTACCAGGCCGAGTATCGTGATCAAACCTAACGCCAATGCCCGTCCGTGTGGCGATACCACCGGTTATCTGGCAAATCCAAAGGAGGTGTGAGATGGGAAGCGGATGGCATGAATGGCCGCTGGTGCTGTTTACGGTACTGGGGCAATGCGTGGTCGGCGCGACCCTCGTCAGCGGGCTGGGCTGGCTATCGCTGACAAACCAGCGCGAAGCGCAGCAACGGCTGGTGCGCAGCATGTTTTTTATCTGGCTGCTGATGGGCATTGGTTTTCTGGCTTCGGTGATGCATCTCGGTTCGCCGCTGCGCGCGTTTAACTCGCTGAACCGCGTCGGCGCCTCGGCGCTGAGCAATGAAATCGCCAGCGGCGCCTTGTTCTTCGCCGTGGGAGGATTCTGGTGGCTGCTGGCGGTACTGGGCAAAATGCCGGCGGCGCTGGGTAAAGTCTGGCTGGTGATCGCCATGCTGTTGGGGCTGCTGTTTGTTCTGGCGATGACCCGGGTTTACCAAATCGATACCGTGCCAACATGGTACAATGGCTACACTACCAGCGCGTTCTTCCTGACGATGCTCCTCAGCGGGCCGCTGTTCGCCGCCCTGCTGCTGCGGCTGGCGAAAGTCAACTTTAACGGCTGGTTTTTTGCCGGACTCAGCGTGGCCGCGCTGGCGATCGGCGCCGTCGTTATCATCATGCAAAGCGCCGGACTCAGTACCATTCACAGTTCAGTCCAGCAGGCAGCCACCCTGCTGCCAGATTACGGCAAACTCCAGGCGTTACGCCTGATACTGCTGGCTCTCGGTCTTGGCTGCTGGCTGTGTCCGCTGATCCGCCGCCAACCGCCGCGCGCTACGGGGCTGCTGATCGGCCTGCTGTTGGTCTTGATCGCGGAATGTATTGGTCGCGGCCTGTTTTATGGTCTGCATATGACCGTCGGTATGGCGGTTGCCGGTTAATGAGACGGCGCGCTGGCGCGCGCCGCAGAAAGGAATAAGTAATGATGCCGATCCCAAACCGCGACGCTGTCGCGTTAAGCGCCCGCACCCTGGGCGCGCTGTTCTCTTATGCGCCGAATAGCGCGCACATTGCGCCGCTGGTCGCCGCCTTCCAGGACGGCAGCTGGCAGCAACAGTGGCCCTTCCCGGTAACCGCCCCACTGGCGTCAGCCTTTGCCGCGTCGACGGAAGAGTCATTACCAGAAGCCTGGCAACGCCTGTTTATCGGCCCGTGGGCCCTGCCGGCGCCGCCATGGGGATCCGTCTGGCTGGATAAAGAGTCAGTGCTGTTTGGCGATTCCACGCTGGCCCTGCGCGAGTGGATGCGCACGAACGGCATCGCACTGGACGCCGAGCGTAACGAACCGGAAGATCATTTCGGCACCCTGCTGCTGCTGGCGGCGTGGCTGTGCGAGACGGAGCAGGATGCGTTGTTTGCCCAGCTGCTGGCCTGGCACCTGCTGCCGTGGTCCGGGCGCTTTCTGAGCGTCTTTGTCGACCATGCCGCCCACCCCTTCTACCAGGCGCTGGGTCAGCTGGCGCAGGCAACGCTGGCGCAGTGGCAGGAGAATCTGCCGATCGCCGTGGCGGAAAAAGCGCTCTATCGTTAACCCTTCACCGCGCCGGTATCCGGCGCGGTTTTATTTCGTCGCATCCCAGCCCATCACCCGCACTTATCGCTTTTGCATCTAAGGTTATTCCCTATCACAATAAGACCATGTTTTCCGAACCTCGCCGTGACTGATGCACCGTCTTCATCCCTATCCTGATGTGCAGGTGATGTTTCGCCGCCTGCTGATCGCCACCCTGATTGGCCTTCTCGCCGCCCTGGCGGTGGCGCTGTTTCGCCATGCGATGGTGGTGCTGGAAACGCTGTTTCTTGGCAATGACAGCGGGAGCCTGGTCAACGCGGCGCAGTCGCTGCCGGCGTGGCGGCGACTGATTACCCCGGCGCTGGGCGGCCTGGCGGCAGGGGCACTTCTCTGGCTGTGGCAGCGACGCAGCATCGCGCGCCCGCATGCCGCCACCGATTATATGGAAGCCCTGGAGACCGGCGACGGTTGCTTCGATACGCCGGCAAGCCTGGTGAAATCGCTGGCGTCATTGCTGGTCGTGGTCACCGGCAGCGCAATTGGCCGGGAAGGCGCCATGATCCTGCTGGCCGCGCTGGCGGCGTCGCTGTTCGCCCGCCGCTTCACGCCGCAGACTGAATGGAAGCTGTGGGTCGCCTGCGGCGCGGCTGCCGGGATGGCCAGCGCCTATCATGCCCCGCTGGCCGGCAGCCTGTTTATTGCTGAAATTCTCTTTGGCACGCTGATGCTGGCCTCGCTTGGGCCGGTCGTTATCTCGGCGGTGATCGCCCTGCTGTTGACGCAGTTTCTCAACGGCGGCGCCGCGCCGCTGTACCACGTCGTCCTGCAGCAGAACCTCAGCGCGCTGCACTATGGTTTAATGCTGGCGACTGGCCTGCTGGCCGGGCTGTGCGGCCCGCTGTTTATCTGGCTGATGGACTCCAGTCATCGCGGCTTCGTCAAACTGAAACTGACGCCGCCGTGGCAGCTGGCGCTGGGGGGGCTGATTGTCGGCGGCTTATCACTCATCACCCCGGCGGTGTGGGGCAACGGCTACAGCGTGGTACAAAGCTATTTGCAGATGCCGCCGTCCGGCGTACTGCTGGCCGGCGTTTTCCTGTGCAAACTGCTGGCGGTGCTGGCCAGCAGCGGCTCCGGCGCGCCGGGCGGGGTCTTTACCCCCACGCTGTTTGTCGGCCTGGCGATGGGCATGCTGTTTGCCAGCGTCAGCGGGCTATGGCTACCGGGGAATGAAGAGATGGCTATGATGATCGGTCTGACCGGCATGGCGGCGTTTCTGGCTGCCACCACCCATGCGCCAATCATGTCGACCCTGATGATTTGTGAGATGACCGGGCAGTATGCGCTGCTGCCCGGCCTGCTGATCACCTGCGTGGTGGCGTCGGTGCTGTCGCGGACGTTACGCCGGGATTCGATCTATCGCCATCACGTTGCCGAGCATGTCTAAGTCGACGTAGCGGCTCAGCTCACGCTGTTCGGCGCGCGGCAGGTACGGCAGCTCGCCAATCAGCGGCGCCGGCAGCTTCTTACTGAGGACATCGATGATTTCAGCGTAGTGCGCGAGACCGGGGTTGATGCGGTTGGCCACCCAGCCGATCAGCGGCAGCCCGTCATTGGCGATCGCCTGGGCCGTCAGCAGCGCATGGTTGATACACCCCTCCTGGATCCCCACCACCATCAGCACCGGGAGCTGCTCCTGTACCACCCATTCGGAGAGCGGTCGCAGGTCGTTCATCAGGCTGCGCCAGCCGCCGGTGCCTTCAACCACCACGTGATCGACCTGACCGGCCAGTCGCTGCAAACCATCCGACAGCAAACCGTAGTTGATCGGGCAGCTGTGCGCCACGCTGCTTTCGTCTTCACTTAACGCTATGGGATTGACAGCCTCATACGGCAACGCCAGCGTGGAGACGCTCTGCAGCACCAGCGCGTCTTTGTTACGCAAACCGTCTGGCGTCTCTTTGCTGCCCTTCGCCACAGGCTTGTACCCGGCCACGCTTTTGCCTCTGGCAGCAAGTGCCTGCAACAGCGCACGGGAAACCACTGTCTTCCCGACAGAGGTGTCTGTACCTGTAATAAAGAAACGCTTAAACATCACTAACCCCACAGTTTTGTCGATGAAATATACGGGAGAGAAATAATCAACAGTGGGCAAAGTCTACGTGATGCCGCCAGAGGTCGGCTTGAGATAGCGCAATTTTTGGTGTGACTATGAAAAAATGTTACCCCTGTAACAGTCGTATGAGTAAGGATCCGTTATAAAGCGCATCCTTGACCAGCGCCGCGCCAGCCATCGTGCCACGATTGGAAAACTGGGTGCTTTCAACCGCGATATGCTGGCTGTAGGCCGGGAGCGATTGTTGCCGAATGCAGCTGGAAATTGCCGGAAAAAGGATATCTGCCGCCAGATTAAACGGCGAGCCAATCAGAATTTTCTGCGGGTTAAACAGATTGACCATGATCGCCAGAATCCGGCCGACGTGGTTACCCACGCCGCTGATAATGTCTCTGGCCAGCAGATCGCCCTGCAGCGCGGCCTGGCACAGCCACTCCACGCTCAGCGGACGCTGGTGCAGCAGCGAGCTCATCGACTGGGCCATGCGCATCTGCGCCAGCTCCAGCACGCTCTCTACGCTGGCAATGGTTTCCAGACAGCCATGGTTGCCGCAGTAGCAGCGCTTGCCGTAGGGATCGACCTGAGTATGGCCGATCTCCACCAGGCTGCTGCTGCCAGCATGCAGCAGGCGTCCGTCGGTGATAACCCCGGCGCCGACGTTATGATCGATGACCACCTGAATGACATCCCGGGCGCCGCGCGAGGCGCCGAACAACGATTCCGCCATAGTCCAGGCGCTGATGTCATGCTGAATGTAGACCGGCACCCCGGTATGGTTGGCCAGCACATCGCCCAGCGGCACATCTTTGACATCCTCATAAAACGGCATGCGATGAATAATGCCATTTTCGGTATCAATAATACCCGGCATCGTCATGGCGATGGAGGTGAGCCGTTCCAGCTTCTTCTGGTGGCGAATAAAGAACCGATCGATATGATCAATAATACGGGTCAGAAACGGCGTGCTGTCGGTGAGGGCCAGCTCCAGCTGATCCTCCACCACCAGTTGACTGCTTAAATCACGCAGCGAAAGGTGGATTTCGCCGCGGCTGATGCGCACCGCAAGATAGTGCCAGGCCTCGGTTTCTACCATCAACCCCACCGCCGGGCGGCCACGGCTGCCGGGCTCCTGGATCTCCGTCTCCTGCACCAGATGCGCTTCCAGCATCTCGCGGACAATCTTGGTGATGCTGGCGGGAGCCAGTTGCGCAAATCGGGAGAGGTCGATACGCGATACCGGGCCGAGCTGATCAATCAGGCGATACACGGCGCCCGCATTGGTCTGCTTAATTTGATCGATATGGCCTGGTTGACTATCCGCTACCACCATTGACTCCCTTTATTTTCGCGCTTCGAAATAAACTTTCGGCTATGGTGAAGCACTTCGATGGTGAACGTCAAATTTTTACTTAGCCTTGTGATTTACCGCACATTTCCAGCCCCTTTTCGCCTCAATTGTGCTCGGTTTTCCAGGCCAGCAGCGACTCGCGAAAGCGTTTTGCCAGCGCTCCCTGTTCATGATGTTTCGACCACACCAGCCACATCTCCGACACCGCATCCTGTTCGTCGATCGGCAGCCAGCGCATTTCACTGAGCTGTACGCGCTGAAAGGAGGCCGGCAGGATAGACACCCCCAGTCCGGCGGCCACCAGACCAATAATGGTCATCGCCTCCCCCACCTCCTGGGCAATCACCGGCGTATGACCGTAACGACGCAGCAAGCCGAGGATATCGTCATACAGGCCGGTACCCACGTGCGGGTCGAAAAAGACGAAGGGTTCGCGCGCCAGCGTCGCCAGGCTGACCGAGGGCTGGCGGGCCAGCGGATGGTCGGCCGGGACCATCGCCAGCAACGGCTCGCGCAGCACCCGCTCCCACGCCAGAGTGTCCGGCAGTTGGGTATTGCGCAGGAGCCCCAGATCGAGAGCCCCCTCGCTCAGTGGCACAATCTGTTCGCGGGTGTTGGTCTCGCGGGTCAAAATATGCACATCCGGGTAGCGCTGACGAAACATCGACAACGTATCGGATACCGCCTTGATAAAGGGGGCCGAGGAGGTAAAGCCGATACGCAGTTCGCCGGTTTCACCGTGATGCAGACGCGCAGCGCGGGCGGCCGCGTCATCCACCTGGGCAAGAATTTGTCGGCTATCGGCGAGAAACTGCTTTCCGGCCGCCGTCAGACTGACGCTGCGATTGGTGCGCGCGAACAGGCGGGCGCCGGTCTGCTGCTCGAGGATCTGAATTTGCTGGCTTAACGGCGGTTGAGAAATATTCAGTCGCGCTGCGGCCCGGCCAAAATGTAATTCCTCCGCGACGGCGACAAAATAGCGCAGATGACGCAACTCGATATTCATATTTAAAATGTCTTATTTGAGATTATTAATATATTAGACAGAATATTTACATTTTCATACCCTAAAAATGTGAGCTGAATGGTCACAACATTCTGTTGGTAAGCAGCAACTTCTACGCAAGGAATTCTCTGTGAGTCGTACAACAACCGTTGACACCGTGCCGGCGGGCGAGGTCAGCGTCGCTGGTGCATCCCGCCCGGATCAGTTTATTAAGCGCGGCACCCCGCAATTTATGCGCGTCACCCTCGCGCTATTCTCCGCCGGTCTGGCCACCTTTGCCCTGCTCTACTGCGTGCAACCGATCCTGCCGGTGCTGTCGAACGAGTTCGGCGTATCCCCGGCCAGCAGCAGTATTTCACTCTCCATTTCCACGGCGATGCTGGCGGTGGGCCTGTTGTTTACCGGCCCGCTATCCGACGCCATCGGGCGCAAGCCGGTGATGGTCACCGCCCTGCTGCTGGCCGCCTGCTGCTCGCTGCTGTCGACCATGATGACCAGCTGGCACGGCATCCTCATTATGCGTGCCCTGATCGGCCTGTCGCTGAGCGGCGTGGCGGCGGTCGGCATGACCTATCTGAGTGAGGAGATCCACCCCAGTTTCGTCGCCTTTTCGATGGGGTTATATATCAGCGGCAACTCCATCGGCGGCATGAGCGGCCGCTTGCTGACCGGGGTCTTTACCGATTTCTTCGGCTGGCGCGTGGCGCTGGCGGTGATCAGTGGCTTCGCGCTGGCCGCGGCCATCATGTTCTGGCGCATTCTGCCCGAGTCGCGCCATTTCCGCTCGACCTCGCTGCGACCGAAAAACTTGCTGATCAACTTTCGTCTGCACTGGCGCGACCGCGGTCTGCCGCTGCTGTTCGTCGAAGGTTTTCTGCTGATGGGCGCTTTTGTCACCCTGTTTAACTATATTGGCTACCGGCTGATGATGTCGCCGTGGTCGCTAAGCCAGGCGGTGGTAGGCCTGCTGTCGGTGGCTTATCTCACCGGGACCTGGAGTTCACCGAAGGCAGGGGCCATGACCGTACGCTTTGGCCGCGGACCGGTGATGCTCGGCTTTACCGCTGTCATGCTCTGCGGCCTGCTGCTGACGCTCTTTTCTTCCCTGTGGCTTATTTTCATCGGTATGCTGCTGTTTTCCGCTGGCTTCTTCGCCGCGCATTCCGTCGCCAGCAGCTGGATTGGCCCACGCGCCCGCCGCGCCCGCGGTCAGGCGTCATCGCTGTATCTGTTCAGCTATTATTTGGGTTCAAGTCTTGCCGGGACGTTAGGCGGGGTATTCTGGCATCACTACGGCTGGAACGGCGTCGGTGGGTTTATCGCGCTGCTGCTCCTTGCCGCGCTGTTGACCGGCACCTGCTTACATCAACGACTGAAATAGTCGCGTGTGACGTGGCCTGCGGGCCACGGTTCACCACATGCCCATAATGGAAGACAAGCCCATCAACTCTCTGACGGCATCAACGGACAGCAGTGCAATAAACAGCCAGGTGAACGGATTCATAAACCACCCCCGAACCTCCAGACCTGTGTAATCGATCACAGTTTAGTACCGATATGTTACCGTTTTCTGTCACACCGATCACAGAGGTGAGCTTATTCTCCCGCCATGTGTCTTTCCCTTCCCCTGTGCGCAACGCTCGACCCGCCGGGCGTATCAGGATAGTGTAGAAGGATACCGATAACCTGTTCATTCACCTGTCACGGACCGAACGCCACTATGACTGAAAATACGCCTTATCAGCAGCTTACTCGTACCTTTCAGCGCCTGTCGCGCTTTTCGCATCTCTCCGCCATCGCTGGCTGGGATATGTTTGCGATGATGCCCCCAGGTGGCAGCGCCGCCCGGAGCGAAGCGCTGGCGGAGCTCGGCGTGCTGCAGCATCAGATCCTGACCGATAAAAAAGTGGGCCAATGGCTGCAGGAGGCCCGCCAGCAGGACCTCAACGACGTCGAGCAGGCCAATCTGCGGGAGATGCAACGTCAGTACGATCAGGCCGCGCTGCTGCCGGAGAGCCTGGTGGAAGCAAAATCTCTTGCCGGCAGCCGCTGTGAGCATGCCTGGCGCAGTCAGCGTCCCGCTAACGACTGGGCTGGCTTTGCCGACAATCTTCGCGAGGTGGTCAGGCTGAGCCGTCAGGAAGCGCAGATCCGCGCCGATGCCAGAGGCGGCTCACGCTACGACGCACTGCTCGATATTTTCGAACCAGATATGACCAGCGCCCGGCTGGATAGCCTGTTTGCCGACCTCAAGTCCTGGCTGCCTTCCCTGCTGCGGCAAGCGGTCGCTAAGCAAGCGACGCAGACATTACTCGCCCCGGAGGGGCCTTTCCCGATTGCCGCTCAGCGCGAGCTGGGCCTGCAGGCCATGCGCATCCTCGGCTTTGACTTCGACGGCGGGCGCCTCGACATCAGCGCTCACCCGTTCTGCGGTGGCGTCCCCCAGGATGTGCGCATCACCACCCGCTACAACGAAAACGACCTGCTCAGCGCCCTGTTCGGCGTGATCCACGAAACCGGCCACGCCCGCTATGAGCAGAATCTGCCTCGCCCGTGGGTCGACCAGCCGGTAGGACTCGCTCGCTCCACCGCTATCCACGAGTCGCAGAGTCTGTTTTTTGAAATGCAGCTGGGACGTAGCGAGCCTTTCCTCAACCGTCTGTTACCGGCGGTGCGCGAGCGTTTTGGCGATCAACCGGCCTTTAGCAGCGACAACTTTGTCGCCTGGAATCAGCGGGTGAAACCGGGCTTTATTCGCGTCGATGCCGATGAGGTCAGCTACCCGGCGCATGTGATCCTGCGTTATGAAATTGAACGCGCGCTGATTGACGGCGAGATTGAAGTAGATGATATCCCGGCGCTGTGGGACGAGAAGATGCAGCACTGGCTGGGGCTGTCGACCACCGGCAACTACCGGGACGGCTGCATGCAGGATATTCACTGGACCGACGGCGGATTCGGCTATTTCCCTTCCTATACGCTGGGTGCGATGTATGCCGCCCAGCTGATGGCCGCCACCCGGCGCGCGCTGCCGACGTTAGACCGCGATATTGCGGAGGGCGATTTCAGCGCCCTGTTCGACTGGCTGCGGCAGAATATCTGGCAGCATGGCAGCCGCTTCTCCACCTCGCAGCTGATCCAGCAGGCCACCGGCGAGGATCTCAACAGCCGCTACTTCCGCGAACACCTTACCGCCCGCTATCTGTGATCGTACGCGCCGGGCTACCCGGCGCGTCCTTCCACTCCCCACGGCCAGGCGTGTTGTACATTCGGTTACACGCCGATACCAAACACTCACGGAAAGCTCGAAAAGACAAGCATATAGTGATTTCACCGGCCCCGCAGTGGGGTTGAAATTAAGAAAACTTTTCGAGGATATCAGAATGAAAAAAGTATTAGCTCTGGTCGTTGCCGCTGCTATGGGTCTCTCTTCCGCCGCTTTCGCTGCTGACGCAGTAAGCACCACTCAGGCACCGGCTGCTACCCACAGCACTGCTGCCAAGACCACCCATCACAAAAAACACCACAAAGCCGCGGCAAAACCAGCTGCAGAGCAGAAAGCTCAGGCTGCCAAAAAACACAAAAAAGCAGAAGCTAAACCAGCCGCTGCCCAGAAAGCCCAGGCCGCTAAAAAACACAAAAAAGTAGAAGCTAAACCCGCTGCTCCGCAGAAAGCTCAGGCGGCTAAAAAGCACCACAAAGCTGCGGCTAAACCGGTAGCACAGAAAGCGCAGGCTGCAAAAAAACACCACAAAACCACTAAACACCAGGCCGCTAAACCTGCTGCACAGCCGGCAGCATAATTCCTCCCGGTGAACTAACCTTCTTAATAATCGGCGCTGTTTCAGCGCCGTTTTTTCTGGAGAGCACTATGCTGCGGCGCTATCGTTTCGAGCTCATCCTGATCCTGTTAATCATTTGCGCAGTGGTTGCTACCCGCTTTTTCCTCTATTAATCATTTCCGCCACGCTCTCATTTACTGCTTCTGCTGGCTTTGCAGAATAATAAATACCGTACGGCGATCGCTGACGACACCTTCCCGCGTCTCATTACCCTGAAATTCCTGCGGCACAAAAAATGCCCGGCGCCCGAAGACGCCAGACACTGTAGTCATAAACTAGCGCGCGCCGGCCACCTCGTGGTGACCAGACGCTTCACAGTACGCGCACCGCTTCCATCACCAGATAACCGGTCGCGCCCCAGATAGCAACTGAGACCAGGGAAACATAAACCAGTGCGCGAATACCTTTTTTAGACATATACCCTCCCAACGTCGGGGAAATAGAATTCAGGCTATCATCGCCGGTATTACCTCTCTATTTACTCAACGGCGGAGTGACGGTAACAACGTTTTCGGTGAGAAAATGTTTCGCATTGAAAATAATTACGAGAGGCGTAAAGAAGTGCGAATTCTGGTGAAGTTTTGGCGGGCAAGCGCATTATTTTTCAGCGAATCGCTGGCAAACCAGGAATAATCTTAATGTCCGGTTGGTGAATTATTCGCCGGGTTCAGTACGTTCTGATACACGAATTTTGTTGCGTCGGACGTCGCTTTCTGCGGAAATAGCAACAGCGTTCAGCTGGTATTAACCGCTTGAAATCAGACGGTTTTGCCAGCGGCAGCGTCAGCCCGTCTCGCCTGATGGCAACGGTTTGGCCTGCTTAGAATTATTGTTTACTTTCAAAAACTTAAATCTCCTGCTACTGTCAATAGACATCATAGCCTCCCCAGAGAGTGATATGCGTAGAGACGTTCTGTTATTGCTGTGTTCATTTTATCTGTTACCTCTGGGCGCACATGCCGATGATAGCGGACTGAGCGCCAAAGATATTAAGACGCTGTTTTTCGGCCATGATGACCGAAAAGCGGTGAGCCACCCCGAGGAAAGCCCGTGGGATGCGATCGGCCAACTGGAAACCGCCAGCGGCAATCTGTGCACAGCGACGCTTATCTCCCCTCACCTGGCGCTGACCGCTGGCCACTGTCTGTTGACGCCTCCGCGCGGCAAACCGGACAAAGCGGTTGCTCTGCGCTTTATTTCGCGCAAGGGCGGCTGGGTATATGAAATTCACGGCATTGAAGGGCGAGTGGATCCGGCCTTAGGTAAGCGCCTGAAGGCCGATGGCGATGGCTGGATCGTGCCCTCCGCCGCGGCGCCGTCAGATTTTGGCCTGATCGTACTGCGCTATGCTCCCTCGGGCATCACGCCGATCCCACTCTTCCCGGGTAGCAAGGCCGATCTCACCGCTGCGCTGAAGGCAGCGGACCGTAAAGTGACCCAATCGGGATATCCGGAGGATCATCTGGATAATCTGTACAGCCATCAGGATTGCATCGTGACCGGCTGGGCGCAAAACAGCGTGCTGTCGCATCAGTGCGATACGCTGCCTGGTGACAGCGGGTCGCCGCTGCTGATGAAAACGGAGGACGGCTGGCAAGTGATCGCCGTGCAAAGCTCCGCTCCCGGTCCGCAGGATCGCTGGCGGGCTGACAACCGCGCCATTTCGGTTACCGGCTTTCGCGATAAGCTGGAAGCACTGGCCGGAGAGTAATCACCCCTGCGACTGACGCCGCTGCAGCAGATCGGCGATCGGCATCGGTTTACTGAAATAGTACCCCTGAAGCCGGTCGCAGCCGGCCCGCCGCAGCAGCGTCAGCTGCTGCAGATCCTCAACCCCCTCCGCCACGACCGTCATCCCCAGCGCGCGGGCAATGCGCACCGTCCCGCGCACCATCTCCGCCGCCTGTTCATCGCTGTCCACCCGCCCGGCGAGAGATTTGTCGATCTTCAGGCTATCAAAGCGAAAGCGGCGTAAATAGCCAATACTTGAGTAGCCAGTGCCAAAATCGTCCAGCGCCACGGCAATACCCTGGGCCTTCAGATTCTCCACCACCGCCTGCGAACGTTCCGGATTTTCCAGCACATAGCTCTCCGTCACCTCCACCTGCAGGCGCGACGGCGGAAAGCGGCAGGCCGCGACGGTCTTCATCACCCGGTTTTCAAAAGCCGGGTCGCGAAATTGCGCTGGCGAGATGTTCACCGACAAAAGGAGATCGTCAACCGGCTGCAGGTCGCTGCAGGCGCGTTGCAGAACGAACTGCCCGAGGGCATCAATCAGGCCGCTGCTCTCGGCGATGGCAATAAACGCATCCGGCGCCAGCGCCCCCTGCGGGCGTCGCGGCCAGCGCAGTAGCGCCTCCACGCCGGTCATCGCCAGGGTATCGGCATCGACCACCGGCTGATACCAGACCTCAAATTCATCCTGCTCCAGCCCCTGGCGGATGCCGTTCTCAATCATCAGTTGATGACGCCGCACAGCATCCAGCGCATCGTCATACCAGGCCGTCCGCCCCTTCCCGCTCTTCTTGGCGTGGTACATGGCGATGTCGGCCCGGCGAAACAGCTCGGTACTGGAACATTCCGCCGGGGCGCCGCTGGCGATGCCAATGCTGGCGCCGATATAAATTTTGCGTTTGCTGAGCGTCACTGGCGCTTTCAGCAGCTCCAGCGCTGCCCAGGCGAACGCCGCCGCCCGGTCAATCGCCTTTGCGCCGCTCACCGCCATGGCGAACTCATCCCCGCCCATCCGCGCCAGCATGGCCCCCGTCGGTACCCGCGTCTGTAGGGCGCTGGCGATATGGCGGATCAGGGCGTCGCCGACATCATGACCATAGTTATCATTGACGTCCTTAAAACCATCCAGATCGATAAACACCACGCACTGAATATCGTGTTTCCCCGTCTCGCATACCTGGCTTAACCGCAGCAGAAGCGCTCGCCGGTTAGGCAGACGGCTCAGCCAGTCAATCATGGCTATCTCCCGCGCCTGACGCTCCCCGCGCGCCAGCTTATACATGCCCAAACTGCTAAAAAGGATAAACAGCAGGATCAGGCTGGCCGCCACCCCGGCGATCAGTCCCATGCTGCCTGACGAGGCCTGCGCCGCTTCAGCGCCAGGCAGGCGCGGCTGCCAGGCCAGGTATCCCAGCACCTCACCCGCCTGCGTTCGCAGCGGAATACGGTAGGCGCCAGGACCCTCGGCGAGATGCAGATGACGAATCTGAAAGGTGTCACCCAGGCGCTCCAGCAGTTGGGGGCTGATATGCCGGGTTATCACCAGATAGCGCCGCGTCGCATCAAATACCTGAAGCCGACCTGTCGTTGGGCGTATCAGGCCGATGCCGACAAAGGCGATCCCGGCCTCCGTGCGCGTGATACCGGCAAAGGCGTTTTTTCCCTCACGCAATGCTTGCGCATGAGTGTGGATCAGACTGGTCAGCCCAGCCCCTAGAAATGAGAGGTCAGTCCGGGGCAGCACCTGGCTCTGAAAGGCGCCCCACAGGATACGATAATGTTCATCGAGGACAAAGGTGCCATCGTACAGGTTATTGATTTTGAAGCCTGATCCCCAGGAATCGTACAGCCATTTCTGATCGAGTGACGGGGCGTAGGTCTGCGTTACCGCGTCATCCCAGATGGCATTGTCCAGCACCAGCGACAGCACCCGATTGACCGAGGTCTGTACCGCCCCTTCCACCGACAGCACCGAACGCTGCTGATCGATTTCATTAGATTTGCTGGCAATCAGGTGTTGTGAGAGATACAGCAGAGAAATGACCGACGCGGTGAGTCCAAGGCCGGCGAGGAATATCATTATTGACAACGTCCTGGCGGAAGGAATTTTCCGCCAGCCGAAAGCAGTGAACATGCGCAGTCCTCATCGTCACCAGGCACACTATCAGCGAGGGGCTGATCTTGAGTTAAGCATACTACAGAGGACCTGTTTTGCCGCCTGGCTTTGCAGGCGGCGAGACGTCAGGCGAGTTTAATTAACACCATGCCGGCCACCAACAGGATGAGCCCCGCCCAGCCTTTGTTATTCAGGCGCTGACCAAACAGCACCCAGCCGGCGGCGATGGTCGCCGCGATACCGAAGCCGCCCCACAGCGCATAGGCGACCGAGAGATCGATCCCTTTAACCGCCTGCGACAGGGCGCTGAACGCGCCCAGCACCGCCGCCAGGGACAGGATGCCGTAGACTTTGCGGCGGAAGCCATCGGAAAACTTCAAAAAGACGTTGGCAATGATTTCAAGCACGATGGCGACGGCCAGCCACGCGGCGTGGATCCACTCAAACTGCTGCATGGGCCACCTCCTGCTTTGACGACGCTTTTTTCTGGGTGCCGGACTTAATTAAGACGATCCCCACCACCAGGGTGGTCAGGCCGGCGATCTTCAGCGGCGACAGGCTTTCATCAAACAACAGCACGCTAAACACGGTAATCAGCAAAATGCCGATCCCTTCCCATAGCGCGTAGGCCACACCCAGGGCAATTTTTTTAACCGCAAAGGCAAGAAAAATATATGACAGAGCAATCATGGCCAGCATTAAAATAAAACCGGTATGACCACCGCTCACGCTCGCCCATTTCATCGACAAGGTGCCGGTAATTTCAGCAACAATAGCTAAAGCTAATAAAATCCAATAAAACATGATCCCTTCTCCTGCTTGAGAATATAATCCATTACCGTTTACGCGAGGCGTAAACAGGAAAATTTCTGACGTAGATTTCGCTGTGCGCTTGGCGCCAGCTCAGGCAGAGAGAAGGTGACTATAGCGCCGAATGCCAGTGCTGCTCGCCGGCAAAACGGGAAAAAGAGAGAGAGACTACGGGGTGGTTTAAAATATACATCCTGAACTGATTGTCCATAAAATTACAATTATCCGCGGTGTTGCTTCTCGTCCGTTGCGGATGAAAATTGTCCTCAGTAGTTATACACAGATAAATTTGTAGCATAGTGCTACATTTAATTCAAAGAATTTGCAATTCTTTACGCCGCCGTTTTGCTTCAATGCGTTTTTTCTGCAAAAAAACGTCATTATGCTAATGTAACGCAACCTGTTAATAGGCAAGGAAGATTGAGGTCGGGACCTATGGCTAAACCCATTATTACACTTAACGGATTAAAGATGGTCATCATGCTGGGCATGCTGGTGATCATCCTTACCGGCATTCGCTTTGCGGCGGACATTATTGTCCCCTTTATTCTCGCCCTCTTTCTGGCGGTGATCATTAATCCGTTGGTACAACTGCTGGTCCGCTGCCGGGTCCCGCGCGTGCTGGCGATCTCGATGCTGATTGGCCTCATCGTCATGCTGGCCATTGTGCTGCTGGCCTCGCTGGGGACCTCGCTTAACGAGCTGGCGCGCACCTTACCGCAATATCGCAACTATCTCTACGAGCCGATGCAAACCATCGCCCCCTGGCTGCAGCGCATGGGGTTCACCGTCTCGGTGGTGGAGCTGAATAAATACATCGACCCTAACGCGGTGATGACGCTGGTCACCAGCCTGCTCACTCAGCTGTCGAACGCGATGTCCTCGATTTTTCTGCTGCTGCTGACGGTGGTATTTATGCTGCTGGAGGTCCCCCAGCTTCCCGCCAAGCTGCAACAGCTGATGTCCCGTCCGGTTGAAGGGATGGGCGCCATTCAGCGGGCCATCGACAGCGTGTCGCATTATCTGGTGCTGAAAACCGCGATTAGCCTGGTGACCGGCCTGGTGGTCTGGGGCATGCTAGTGCTGCTGGACGTGCGCTTCGCCTTCATGTGGGGACTGTTGGCCTTCGCGCTCAACTATATTCCCAATATTGGCTCCGTGCTGGCGGCCATCCCGCCGATCCTGCAGGTACTGGTGTTTGGCGGGCTGTACGAGGCGCTGGTGGTCCTGGCCGGCTACTTGATCGTCAACCTGGTGTTCGGCAACATTCTGGAGCCACGGGTGATGGGACGTGGCCTGGGGCTCTCCACGCTGGTAGTGTTTCTGTCCTTGATCTTCTGGGGCTGGCTATTGGGCCCGGTCGGCATGCTGCTGTCGGTGCCACTGACGATTATCGCCAAAATTGCCCTCGAGCAGACCAGCGGCGGTCAGAGTATTGCTTTCTTATTAAGTGATGTCAGTAAAGAATAACCCCTTCCCACGGCCGGCCGTGTACCGGCCGGCTTCCTCACCTGCGCTCTTCCCTTAGACCACTACGCCTTTCGTATTATTGATCCCTATCACAAACGGTAAGACCCAATCGTTACTCTAAAGCTAACAATTAGCCGCCGTGCTTAATTGATGCGCAGCGCCGCGCATCGCACACTAACTTCCACCAGGACAAACAAAACGATTTGTCGAATCAGGAGGTTAACAATGAATGCTGAACAAACGACGGCGCGGGTCTGGAACCGTCGCCGGACGGAAAAACAGCGGCGGCTGGCCGAAGCGAAGATCGCCGGCAAAGTCATCCCCACTGACCAGCTGGTCAGCGTACTGGAAAATCTGCTCGCCCCGGGCGATCGGGTGGTGCTGGAAGGCAACAACCAGAAACAGGCTGATTTCCTCTCCCGCATGCTCGCCGAGGTCAATCCGCAAAAAATTCACGACCTGCATATGATTATGCCCAGCGTCGGGCGCAGCGAGCATCTGGACCTGTTTGAAAAAGGCATTGCCCGTAAACTGGATTTCTCTTTCTCCGGCACCCAGAGCCTGCGCATTTCGCAGCTGCTGGAAGATGGCCTGCTCGAAATCGGCGCCATCCACACCTATATCGAACTCTACTCCCGCCTGTACGTTGATCTGTCGCCAAACGTCGCGCTGATCGCGGGCTATAAAGCCGACCGCAAAGGCAACCTGTACACCGGGCCAAGTACTGAAGATACCCCGGCGCTGGTCGAAGCCGCCGCCTTCCACGATGGCATTGTGATAGCCCAGGTCAACGAACTGGTGGACGACGAATGCGATCTGCCGCGCGTGGATATTCCCGGCTCGTGGATTGATTACGTGGTGGTCGCCGACAAACCGTTCTTCATTGAACCGCTGTTCACCCGCGACCCGCGCCTGATTAAGCAAGAACACATTCTGATGGCGATGATGGCGATCAAAGGCATCTACGCGGAGCATCAGGTGCAGTCGCTTAACCACGGTATCGGCTTTAATACCGCTGCCATTGAACTGCTGCTGCCCACTTATGGCGAACAGCTCGGACTGAAAGGCAAAATCTGTAAACACTGGACGCTGAACCCGCATCCGACCTTAATCCCGGCCATCGAGAGCGGCTGGGTGGAGAGCGTGCACTGTTTCGGCGGCGAACTGGGGATGGAAGAGTACATCCGCGCCCGCCCGGATATCTTCTTTACCGGCCCGGATGGCTCAATGCGTTCCAACCGCGCCTTCTGCCAGTTGGCAGGTCAGTACGCGGTAGATATGTTTATCGGTTCGACCCTGCAGGTTGATGGCCTGGCTAACTCCTCCACCGTCACCCGCGGCCGCCTATCCGGCTTCGGTGGCGCGCCGAACATGGGCCACGACCCGCACGGTCGCCGCCACGCCACCCCGGCCTGGCTCAATATGATCACTGAACCAGACCCGATGCAGCGCGGGAAAAAACTGGTGGTGCAGATGGTCGAAACCTTCCAGGCCGGCGTGAAACCGACCTTCGTTGAAACGCTCGACGCGGTCGACGTCGCCAAAACCTCCGGCATGCCGCTGGCGCCGGTGATGATTTATGGTGATGACGTGACTCACGTGCTGACCGAAGAAGGTATCGCTTACCTGTACCGCGCGGAGAGCCTTGAAGAGCGCCGGGCGATGGTCGCCGCGGTGGCCGGGATCACCGATATTGGCCTCGGGGTGGACGCCAAACGCGTCGCCGCCCTGCGCCAGAGCGGCAAAGTGGTCTACCCGGAAGATATCGGCATTCGCCGTAGCGATGCCACCCGCTCGCTGCTGGCGGCCGGCAGCGTCGCCGACCTGGTGGAGTGGTCCGACGGACTGTACAACCCACCGGCAAAATTCCGGAGCTGGTAATGAAAAATCTCTCCCCCCTGCACGCAGAAAGCCGCATCAGTTGGCTGGCGCATACCGCCAGCGCGTGTCTGATTGACGAAGCCCGCCTGAGTCCGAAACCGGGTCTGGTCGATAGTCGCGGCAACGGCGCGCATCAGGACCTGACGCTGGCACTCATGGAACGCTCCGCCCGCAGCCTGCAGCCGACCTTTCACGCGCTGGCGCAGCAAAGCTGGCAGCGTCCGGCGGATATCGCCCTGCGCGAAACCGTCGGCCGCCTCGGTCGCGAAGGTGAAGCGCAGATGATGATGGCGACAGGTGGAGTTAACACCCACCGCGGCGCCATCTGGGCGCTGGGCCTGCTGGTCAGCGCGGTGGCGATGTTGGGTGGAGAGGGTCAATCACAGGCGATCGCCGCCGCCGCCGCCGCCCTCGCCCGCCTGCCTGACGGTTTCGCGCCGAAAAGCTTTAGTAAGGGTCTGCGCGCCAGCCGCCGCTGGCAGGTGCCGGGCGCACGCGAGGAAGCGCAGCGCGGATTTCCGCATGTTACCACCCTGGCGCTGCCGCAACTGCAGCAAAGCCGGGCGCGAGGCGCCAGCGAGCCGCAGGCGCGCCTTGATGCGCTGATGGCCATCATGACCTCGCTGAGCGATACCTGCGTGCTGTCGCGCGCCGGCATGAACGGCCTGCACGCTATGCAGCAAGGCGCTCGCGAGGTTCTGGCGGCGGGCGGTTGCGCCAGCGTCGCCGGTCGCGCCGCGCTGTCGCGCCTTGATGCGCAGATGCTGGCGCACAACGCCTCGCCGGGTGGCGCGGCCGATCTCCTTGCCGCCACCCTGTTTCTCGACCGGGTTGCCGGCTAACGCATTCAGAGGATGTTATGGAACAGATTACATTGTCATTTCCTGCCAACCGCGCCCTCAGCGGCAAAGCATTGGCAGGGGTCGTAGGTTCAGGCGATATGGAAGTGCTTTATACCGCCGCACAGAGCGCCACGCTCAACGTACAGATCACTACCTCCGTGGATAACAGCCAGGCGCGCTGGCAGGCGCTGTTCGACAGGTTAAACCTGAGCAACGGTCTGCCCGCCGGGCAGTTGATTATCCACGACTTCGGCGCCACGCCGGGCGTCGCCCGTATTCGTATTGAACAAGTCTTTGAGGAGGCCGCTCATGCGTAACGATCGCAGCTTTATCGAACTGCGCGCTCGCGAACGCGCCCACGCCCTGCTGGACGACGGCAGCTACCGCGAACTGCTGGATCCGTTTGAAGGCATTATGTCGCCGTGGCTCGGCGCACAGGGAATCGTCCCGCAGTCCGACGACGGTATGGTGGTCGCCAAAGGCACGATCAACGGCCAACCTGCGGTGGTGATTGCCATCGAAGGCACCTTCCAGGGCGGCAGTATGGGTGAAGTCTCCGGTGCCAAAATGGCCGCCGCACTGGAGCTGGCGGCGGAAGATAACCGCAACGGTATCCCGACCCAGGCGGTACTGTGCCTCGAAACCGGCGGCGTACGTCTGCAGGAGGCCAACCTCGGTCTGGCCGCCATCGCCGATATTCATGCCGCGATTGTCGACCTGCGCCGCTACACCCCGGTCGTCGGGATCATTACCGGTACCGTCGGCTGCTTCGGCGGCATGTCCATCGCCGCGGCGCTGTGCAGCTACCTTATCGTCACCCGTGAAGCCCGTCTCGGCCTCAACGGCCCGCAGGTTATCGAGCAGGAAGCCGGCATTGAAGAGTACGACTCCCGCAACCGGCCGTTTATCTGGAGCATGACCGGGGGTGAAATTCGCGCCGCCAGCGGACTGGTCGACGCGCTGGTTAACGATGGCGTTAACGCCGTTAAAACCGCAATGAACGAGGCGATCGCCAAAGGCGTACCGGTACAGCACCGTAGCGACAACTATGACGATTATCTGCGTCGCTTGAGCCAGTTCGATACCCGCCAGCAGGCGGATACCGCGCAGATTAAACAGCTTTTTGCCCGGGAGGATAAATAATGAGTCAGTTCCCAAACCGCGCCGCGCTGTGGCTGAATAAACTGGCGCCCGACGCGCCGCTGATGAGTGGTCTGTGCCCTTCGGTGCAGGTCGCAGATGGCCAGATTGATGGCGAAAGCGTCCGCTTTATCGCCGTGGTGCCAGACGCCAACAACCACTACCCGCGCGCCGCCGGCGGCGAAGTCGGCTTGCTGGAAGGCTGGACGCTGGCGAAAGTGGTCAATGAAACCATCGCCGCTGACGCCGACCAGCCTGTCAAACGGCCGATCGTCGCGGTAATTGATGTCCCAAGCCAGGCCTATGGCCGCCGCGAAGAAGCTTTCGGCATCCACCAGGCGCTAGCCGGGGCGGCAGGCGCCTACGCCAAAGCCCGTCTTGCCGGCCACCCGGTGATTGGCCTGATTGTCGGAAAAGCGATGTCCGGGGCGTTTCTGGCCCACGGCTATCAGGCCAACCGCCTGATCGCCTTTAACGATAGCGGTGTGCTGGTCCACGCGATGGGGAAAGAATCGGCAGCGCGCATTACGCTGCGTACCGTGGAGGCGCTGGAGAAACTGGCGGCGACAATCCCGCCGATGGCCTACGACGTCAGCAACTATGCGACGCTCGGCCTGCTCTCCGCCCTTCTGGATATTAATAATCCGGATGCGCCAGACGAAGGCGATCTGTCGCTGGTCAGCCGTACCCTGCGCGACGCCATCGCTGACGCGCGCAAAGATACCTCACTGAAGTGCCGCCTGGGCGCGGAAAACCGCCGCAGCTCACAACTGGTTCGCGATCGCATGCGCGCCAGCTGGTAAGACGTTCGTACGTAAGTAGTAGAAGAAAACCTGCCGGAAGCTGTCCCCCGGAGCGCGGAATACACGCTCCGGGAAGGGACGGCTTTTAGAAAAAATAACAATCGCGCCAGTACTCTATTTTATTTACAGGTGATTTATGACTTATGTGATTATTCATGCTCTTGCCCCGATTTTCGTCATTATGCTGCTGGGCTTCTGGGCCGGTAAGGCCGGGATGGTAGATAATAAAAATGTCTCCCTGCTCAATATCTTTGTAATGGATTTTGCCTTACCCGCCACGCTGTTTAGCGCCACGGTACAAACGCCGTGGGCCGGTATCGTCGCCCAGTCGCCGCTGGTGCTGGTGCTGACCGGCGCGATGTGGATCACCTATGCCGCGATCTACTTCCTCGCCACCAGCGTGTTCAAACGCACGCCGCAGGATGCCGCGGTGCTGACCCTCACCGTCGCCCTGCCAAACTATGCCGCGTTGGGTCTGCCGATCCTCGGCAGCGTGCTGGGTGAAGGCGCGTCAACCTCGCTGTCGGTGGCGGTCTCTATCGCCTGCGGCTCGGTACTGATGACCCCGTTCTGCCTGCTGATTCTGGAACGTGAAAAAGCCCGCGCCGCAGGTGAAAACAGCGGTTCTACGCTGGCGATGCTGCCGGTGCTGATGTGGCGTTCGGTGAAAAAACCGATCGTCTGGGGCCCGCTGCTTGGGGTGGTGCTTTCCGCTATAGGCATTAAAATGCCGGAAATGCTGCTGGCCTCCATCAAACCGCTGGGCCTGGCCGCCACCGCCGCCGCGCTGTTCCTCACCGGGGTGATCCTGTCGGCACGTAAACTGCAGCTCAATGCGCTGATCGCCACTTCCACCATCGTGAAACTGCTGGTGCAGCCGTTTATTGCCTGGGGTCTGGTGATGCTGCTGGGTCTGCACGGCTCTATCGCCATTACCGCGATCCTGATGATTGCCCTGGCCGCCGGCTTCTTCGGCGTGGTCTTCGGCAACCGCTTCGGCGTCCAGTCTCCTGATGCTGAAGCCGTGCTGCTGTTAAGCTCGGTTCTGTGTATCCTGTCGCTACCGCTGTTTATCTCTTTGACTTCAGGACTGTAAACCATGTCATCAACGCCGCGTCCCCACGATTTACTCTGGTTAAACCACGCCAGCGCCCTGGAAGCGATTGCCGAGCCGTGGGTGGCTCAGCAGTGGCGAGCCGCGCTGCCGGTGGTGGTGAGACGCGACGTTGATGACCAGGCCCGCATCCCGGTGGGGGTGCGGGGCATGAAGCGCGAGCAGCGCGCCGCCGGTTGGGTCCAGGCGTACAATATCGTGCGCTGCGTGACGCCGGAAATGCTGGTGGAGCGCGAGCGTCTGCTGGGCTCCCCTTTTGTTTCACAGCCGCCGGTTCAGGCGGCTATCGCCCTTACCTTACACCCCTGGTCCTGGCGCTGGGGCGTCACCGGCAGTACCGGCTATGCGCTGGCCACTGAGATCCCGGTACTCCATGCGGCAAGCGATCTGGATCTGCTGATCCGCGCGCCGCAGCCGCTGGATCGCGAGGCGCTGCGCGAGTGGCAGGCCCGTGTGGCCCAACTGCCGTGCCGCGCCGATACCCAGGTAGAAACGCCCTACGGCGCCTTCGCCCTTAATGAGTGGCTGCGCGATGGCCGTGCGCTGCTGAAAACATCCCATGGCGCACGCTTAACCGCGACGCCGTGGCACAGGGAGGAATGATGAAGATTTTATTTACTTTTCCCGGTCAGGGCGGCCAGCGCCCCGGCATGCTGGCGGCCATCCCCGATCGCGAGGCTATCTTCACCCAGGCGCGCGCCGTGCTGGGGGATGAAGTCGCTACTCTCGATAGCGCCGACGCGCTAAAACACACCCGTGCGGTACAGCTCTGTCTGCTGATCGCCGGGGTCGCCTGGGCGCGCGAGCTACAGCGCCAGGGCGTGGATCCGCAGATGGTCAGCGGCCTCTCTATCGGCGCGTTTCCGGCAGCGGTGATTGCCGGCGCGCTCGATTTCGCCAGCGCGTTGCGGCTGGTGGCGCTGCGCGGCGATTTAATGGAGCAGGCTTATCCCGAAGGATACGGGCTGACGGCGATTATGGGGCTGACCCGCCCGCGGGTTGAGGCGCTGATGCAGGGCCACGAGGTTTATCTCGCCAACCTCAACGCCGAAACGCAGATCGTGATCGCCGGACGCGATGAGGCGATGGCCGAGGTGGCGCAGCTGGCGCTGCGGGCTGGCGCCAGTAAAGCCCAGCGGCTGGCGGTCAGCGTGCCCTCGCACTGCGCACTGCTGGATAAACCCGCCGCAGCGCTGGCAAAAGCCTTTGCCGACGTCACCTTAACGCGCCCTCAGCGCGCCTATTTAAGCGGCTCGACGGCGCGCGTGCTGTGGGATCCACAGCGGATCTCTGACGATCTGGCGATGAACATGGCGCGCACCGTGCACTGGCAGGAGGCGATGATCGCCGCCGATGAACGCGACGCCAGGCTGGCAATCGAGATGCCGCCCGGCGGGGTGCTCACCTGCCTGACCCGCCAGGCGGGCTGGCGCGGCGAGACCATTTCGCTGGAGCGCAGCGGCGTAGACGTCGCCCGCCATCTGGCGCAGCGGCTTAGCGATTAATACTGCGGGCGTACATCCGCCCTTCCGCCGCCAGCGCCAGCAGGTCGGCATCGCGCTCGCGATGGTGCGAATAGACGATAGAGATCAGCTGGCGCATCTGATAGGGTTCCGCCAGCTTTAACAGCTGCACATCGTTTTCATAAACTTTCTTCATGCGTCCCGGCAGCAACGCGAAGCCAACCCCTGCCTGCACCAGACTTATCATCGAAAAGATATCATTTACCCGGGTCACAATTTCCGGCTCAAAACCGGCTACCTGAAAAGCCTCCTGAAACCCGGCATAAGTCGCAAAGCCTTCCGCCAGCGAGACAAATTTGCGATCGGCGTAATCGCGCAAGTCGGCGAGCTGCGAGGTATCCAGCTGTTCCGTCGCCGGCGCGGCGAGGAAGATATCGTCTTCAAACAGCGGCACCACGTCGAAGGCAGAATGATTGTACTCGCCTTCATTGGTGGCGATTAAGATAGCATCCAGCGCATCGTCCTCCAGCATATCCAGCAGCATCTGGTTAGAGCCCATGGTCAGATCCAGCTCCAGCTCCGGGCGACGCAGCTTCATCCCCATAATGATGCGCGGAACGGTTTCCAGCGTCAGCGAATAGAGGGTACCGATGCGCAACCGTCCCTGACCGACGCCGGCGACTTTACGCGTCGCCTCAAGCCCACGGCTCATCAGACTCATCACATCCTGGCAGTATTCAAGCAGCGTCCACGCCGCCTGCAGCGGCAGCAGGTTGCGCCCTTTGTGAACAAACAGCGGGCAGCCGACCCCCTCTTCGAGCGTATGCAGCGCGCGGTGCACGCTAACGCTGCTGAGCTTCATGGCTTCGGCGGTTCTGGCGATATTGCCCTTCGCCATAAACATCATAAAGACCGACAGCTTGCGGAAGGTGATCTCCTGGTTGATATCGTCTTTCATAGCCCTTCCACACTCCTGGTTATCGTTTTTCTTCAGTAATTCAAGGCAGTATAACAATAACCCTCACGTCCGTTTTGACCGCAACCGCTAATTATCGTCAATATTCTCCGCGTTGTCGGTTCGCTTACTCGCCAGCCGGGAAATCAACTTGTCTCTATGAACTCAATTCATTAATCGACGCGCCGATGGAGCCACGCCAAAAGCAGGCTGGCGAGCGTAAAAGCGGCCATGATCCACGCCATCGTCCACGGCGTACCGTCGTGGAGCCATGCCAGCAACAGCGAAGATATAATGCCGCTGCCATACTGCAGCGAGCCGATCAGCGCCGAAGCGGAACCGGCATATTCACCGGCCTCATCAAGCGCCGCGGCGGTTGAGGTGGCGGCAATCACCCCATTCATTGAAAAGAACAGGAAAATACTCACCACAATCAGCGCCACGCCGCCGATATGCAGACGCACGCCGGCTGCCAGCACGACGACGGCAATCGCCGATACCGCCAGCGCCGCCTTCAACAGCGAACCTAACGCATGGCGCTGCACCAGACGACGATTGACCACGCTCATCAGCATAACCCCAACGATATTGACCGCGAACAGCCAGCCGTAGTGCTGCGGCGCAACGCCGTAATAGCGAATATAGACATCCGGCGAACCGGTGATAAAAGCGTAAGCCGCGACGTAAAAGAAAGTCAGACTGAGGGTATAACGCATAAACGTCCGGTTTTTTACCAACGCGGCGTAATTGCGAAACGCGCTAAGCGGCGATCCTTTCTGCCGACGCTCTGGCGGCAGAGTTTCCGGCAGCCAGCACAAGGCGATAAACATCAGAGCGCCAATCACCACCAGCAGCCAGAAAATAGTGTGCCAGCTGGTGAATTTAATCATCTGCCCGCCGATCAGCGGCCCGGCAATCGGCGCAATCGCCATCACGATAGTCAGCGTCGAGAGCATCTGCGCGGCGCGGGTACGAGCAAACAGATCGCGAACCATCGCCCGCGCCAGCATCGGCCCAGTGCAGGCGCCAAGCGCCTGAAACACGCGCCAGAAGACAATCTGATCGATGGTGGTCGACAGCGCGCAGCCGGCGGAGCCGATAATAAATAGCACCATGCCGATGAACAGTGGCGTGCGACGCCCCAGCCGGTCACTTATTGGCCCCCACACCAGCTGCGCCAGCGCAAAGCCAATCAGAAATCCGGTGATCGTCAGTTCGGCATCACCGTGCAGTTGCGCGGCCATCATCGGCATGGCCGGCAGATAGATATCGGTGGAGAGCGAAGTAAAGGCCATCAGGCCGCTTAAAATCAAAATAAAAAGCGCCCCGCTGGTGGCGCGCTGATGCGATGAAGTCATTATGGTATCCGTTAAGGAGAGGAAAGCGGTGAAGTGACTGGCTATTTTAGCCGTTTCGGGGTAACGGATAATCCCCGGAAATCATAACAGGGTTATGAGCATCATTCATAAATAGCGGCAGGGAAATGTGGATGTAAAAAAGGGAAGACCGTGGTCTTCCCTTTTGTTCACTGCACGAATGTGCTTTTACAGCGCCATATCATGCTGCGGCGAGGCGTCGCGCGGCGGCTCTGCCGGTTTGGCGGTCGCGGTCGGCGCAGCCGCTGGCATCTGGATCACCGGCGGCTTAGTCAGCTGCAGCGCCGCGGCGGTGTCATCCCATACCTGCTGGGTCAGCGCCACGTTACCGTTCAGCTTCTGACCGTAGCTCGGCACGATAGCGTGAATACGGCTCTGCCACTCCGGCGAGTTAAACTGCTGCGGGAACATCTGCTTGAGTACGTTCAGGGTGATCGGCGCGGCGGTGGAAGCCCCCGGCGACGCGCCGAGCAGCGCAGAAATCGTTTTCTGCTGATCGACCACCACTTCGGTACCCAGCTTCAGAACGCCGCCCTTCTCTGCGTCTTTCTTAATGATCTGCACGCGCTGGCCGGCCTGGATCAATTTCCAGTCTTCTTTACGCGCGTCCGGGTAGTACTCTTTCAGCGCAGCAAAACGGTCATCATCACTGAGCATCACCTGGCTGACGAGATATTTCACCAGATCGAAGTTGTCGAGACCGACGTGGGTCATCGGCAGCACGTTATCGGTGGTGGTGGTGCTGAGCAGGTCAAAGAACGAACCATTTTTCAGGAACTTGGTCGAGAAGGTGGCGAATGGCCCGAACAGCACCACGCGCTTACCGTCGAGATAACGAGCGTCAAGATGCGGCACCGACATCGGCGGCGCGCCGACCGAAGCCTGACCATAGACTTTCTCCAGATGCTGCGCGGTGACCGCCGGGTTCTCGGTCATCAGGAACGAGCCGCCCACCGGGAAACCGGCATAGTTATCCGCTTCCGGAATGCCGGTTTTCTGCAGCAGCTTCAGCGCGCCGCCGCCGGCGCCGATAAAGACGTATTTGGCGTCAATAGTCTGCGCTTCCCCGCTCTGCACGTTCTTAATCGTCACGTGCCAGGAGTTGTCAGCATTGCGTTTGAAATCGGTCACCTCGGAGGAGGTTTGCAGGGTGAAGTGGTTATTTTTCTTCAGGCTGCCGATCAGCTGGCGGGTAATTTCGCCGTAGTTGACATCGGTACCCACCGGCGTCCAGGTGGCGGCCACTTTCTGCTGCGGATCGCGACCTTCCATCACCAGCGGCGCCCACTGTTTAATTTGCGCGTGATCGGTGGAGAATTTCATTCCCTGGAATAAGGTGGTCTGCTGCAGCGCGTTATAACGTTTTTGCAGGTAATCCACATTATCGCCCCACACGAAACTCATATGCGGTGTGGAGTTAATAAAGGAGTGCGGGTCGTGCAAAATACCGCGTTTCACCTGTGCCGACCAGAACTGACGGGAAATCATAAACTGTTCGTTAATATCCAGCGCTTTGCTGACGTCAATCGACCCGTCCGCTCGTTCCGGGGTATAGTTCAGCTCCATATTCGCTGAGTGGCCGGTACCGGCGTTATTCCAGCCGTTGGAAGATTCCAGGGCTACGCCGTCCAGTTTCTCCACCATGGTCAGGTTCCAGTCCGGCTGCAGCGCCTGCAGCCAGGTGCCGAGCGAGGCGCTCATGATCCCGCCGCCAATCAGCAGGAAGTCGGTTTTTTTAGAGGTATCCGCTTCAGCATGCGTCGCCGCGCTGACGAACATCGCTAATGCGGTAAAGGAAATAATCGTTTTTTTCATTGCAGGCATAATAGAATTATCACGTAGCACACGGTAATAAGAGGCAGCATATTAACGCACTTTTACTTTATTTTAAAATATCATTTACACTCTGGCATTTTTAATCAAATAATTATTTAACTTAAAAAAGCAAAGCGAGACATCAAAATGATACCTGGTGAAAAATAAGATCGAAAATTCAGCCTGATTGCTGAGAAAAATAAAAAAGAGAGATTTTTTTAGTTAATAAAGTCCAGGCGCGTACGACAATCGCGCGCGCCTGGCTGAGGGGTTAATGGGCGGGAGTGGTCGTGCTTCTGCGCTGTGCTTCGCGCAGGGCGAGACGCAGGTGATTGTGATGTTGCGTCAGCAGCTCGCGCGCGTGCCAGGCATCCAGCCCGCTGAGCAGCATCAGGATCGCGGTGCGGCAGTGCTGATGGCAGCTGGCCAGTGCCGCTTTTGCTTCACTGCGCGTGCAGTCGGTGGCCGCCATGACAATCGCTATCTGCCGCTCCGCCCAGTGCGAATTGTCAGCCTGCACGTCCACCCGCAGATTGCTGTACACCCGACCGTCACGGATGGCGAGCCCGGTCGTCAGCATGTTGACGATCTGCCGCTGGGCCAGTTGAGCCTTCGGATTGGCTAAGCCTGCCACCGCTTCCGGCCCGGTCTGTGGGGCAATAATGATATCCGCCAGCTGCGCCGCCTCGCTGGCCGCCTGCTGAGTGACGACAGCGATAGGGGCCCCCAGCGACCAGGCGTGGCGCATCGCGCCCCACACCCACGGCGTCTTGCCGCTGACGGTCAACGCCAGCAGCATATCGTGGTTGGAAAAGTCCAGCGACTGCAGTTCAAAGGCGCCCAGGTCATAATTATTTGCTGCGGTTTCCCGCTCGGCCATCGCCGCCGTCTGCCCACCGGCAATCAGTCCCACCAGCGCGTGTTTGCCTTCCGGCGAATAGTCGCTGACCGCCTCGATGGCCGTCCGGCCTGACGCTCCAGCGCCGATAATGACCAGGCGCCCTCCCCGGCCCATCGTCGCGGTGGCGACATCAATCAGCCGGGCGATGTCCGGCAGGCAGGCGCCAACCGCCTCCGATATCTGCTTATCATCCTGATGCAGCATCGCCAGCATGTCGGCCGTGGCGAGACGATCGATGTGAGTGGTATCCGGGTGACGGCGGGCCTGCATTGCAGCGGTTAGCGAACTGTTCATAACAACCTCCATTTACAACAGAAAAAGCGCATCTCGGCGACATCAGCGGCCTGATGCATATCCTTATATTCATCAGGCCTATTTAACCTCTGCCGCCACTATAAGTGGAATGTTCTGTGCTTTACCGCCGTCGGGGTCACAGTTTACCCTCCCGACCGCCCCGTCAGGGGGCGATTGCCGGTTATCTGAGCAATCCTGTCTTACGTCTCATCTTCGCCGCCCGCCGGCATGACCAGTCAGAAGGATTGCTGGCAGAGCATGTGAAACGGTTTACGTATCGGCTAAACCGCCTCGATTGGCTTTGATTACACGGCTTTATGAAAACCGTCCTATCGGCGATAATATGCCTTCACTGAATCTATCCGGGATCGTCATGAAGGCATCAGAGCAGCCGCCTCGCGTTCGCCAACGCGCCTTACCGTTAAAGCTGAGCACCGCCGTATCCTTGATGATCGGCAGCGTCATCGGCGCCGTGCTCCTGCTGGTCTATGCCCTGTGGTATATGCAGATCAGCAATGCCACCCGCGACGGTCTGAAAGAGACCGCGCTGGCGGTGGCGCGCACCATGGCTGATATGCCGCAGGTGAAGCGCGGACTGGAGGCGCCCCCACAGCAGCAGATCATTCAGCCGCTGGCGCAGGCCATCACCCGGCGCAACGACCTGCTGTACGCTATCGTCACCGATATGCACGGTATTCGCTATTCGCATCCGGATACCTCTATCATCGGTAAGCGGTTTATCGGCCGGGATATCCTGCCCACGCTGCAGGGAAAAGAGAACGTTGCCATTAACCACGGCGTACTGGCCCCGGCGCTGCGGGTGTTCACCCCGGTGTTCAACGACCAGCGCCAGCAAATTGGCGTGGTGGTGGTCGGCATTTCGCTGAGTAAAGTGGACGAACAGATCGCCAACAGCCGCTGGGACGTACTGTTGACCATCCTGTTCAGCGCGCTGGTCTGCGCGCTGGGCACCTGGAGCCTGGTACGCGGTCTGAAGCGCGTCCTGCTGGGGCTGGAGCCGCAGGAGATTTCCACCCAGTTTCAACAGCGTCAGGCCATGCTTCACGCCCTGAAGGAGGGCGTCGTTGCCGTCGATGCCCACGGCGAAGTTAATTTGATCAACCCGGCGGCGCAGGAGATCCTCTTTTCCGGCCCGGACAAAACCCTGGCCCACACGCCGCTGCTCGCCGACCTGCAGACCGTCTTGCAGAGCGGCGAGCCGATGTACGACCGCGAACTGGGATGCAATGGCCTGTTGCTGATCGGCAATACGGTGCCCATTCGCAGCCAGGAAGCGGTGGTCGGCGCCATCTGTACCTTCCGCGATAAGACCGAGGTGAGCCAGCTGCTGCAGCGGCTGGATGGCATGATGAGCTATGTGGATGCCCTGCGCACCACCTCTCATGAATTTATGAATAAACTGCACGTGATCCTCGGCCTGCTGAATATGAAAAGCTATGGCAAACTCGAGGAATACGTGCTGCAGACCGCCCACCGCTATCAGGCGGACATCGGCGACATTCAGCACCGCATTAAATCCCCGGTGGTGGCGGGCTTCCTGATAAGTAAAATTCAGCGCGCCACCGAGTGCGGCTTTACGCTGACGCTGGCGGAAGAGAGCCTGGTGCCGGATTGCCCGAACGAGAAGCAGGTCACGGTACTGGTGACGGTGCTGGGCAATCTTATCGAGAACGCGCTGGACGCCATGAGCGGCCAGGCGGAGGGTGAGATCGGCCTGCTGCTGCACTACCAGGACGGCTGGCTAAGCGGTGAAGTGAGCGATGACGGACCGGGGATCCCGGAAAATAATATCGACGCTATCTTTAACAAAGGTTTCTCCACCAAAGGCGAGAATCGTGGCGTCGGGCTGTTTCTCGCCAATCAGCAGCTGCGCGAACTGGGCGGCACCCTCGCCGTCGAGTCGGAACCCGGCGTATTTACCCAATTTTTTGTTCATCTCCCCTGGGATAGTAAAAGGAAACGTGCGTGATAAATGTGTTGATTGTTGACGATGATGCGATGGTGGCCGAACTGAATCGCCTGTACGTGGCAAGAGTTCCCGGCTTTCGTTGCAGCGGGAGCGCTTCGACGCTCAGTCAGGCCCAGGAGATGATTAACGATAAGCAGCGGGAGATCGATCTGGTGCTGCTGGATGTCTACATGCAACAGGACAGCGGGCTGGATCTACTGCCGACCATCCGCGAGTCGGGGCGCGCTATCGATGTCATCATGATCACCTCGGCGGCAGACGCCGCCACGGTGCAAACCGCGATGCATTACGGGGTGGTTGATTACCTGATCAAACCTTTCCAGTTTCCGCGCTTTGAAGAGGCGCTCACCACCTGGCGGGAGAAGCGTAAACTGATGACCGGCCAGCCGTATTACGAACAGGCCGACGTCGACCGTCTGCTGCACGGCGGCGCGCCGGAGGCCAGCGACGCGCGCAAGCTGCCCAAGGGGCTAACCGCGCAAACGCTGCGTACGCTCTGCCAGTGGATTGACGCCCATCCGGACGTTGAATTCTCTACCGATGAGCTGGCGGCGGCCGTAAATATCTCCCGCGTCTCGTGCCGCAAATATCTGATTTGGCTGGCACAGATCAATATCCTCTACACCACTATCCACTACGGCGCTACCGGGCGACCGGTCTATCGCTACCGCCTGGTCGCCGAACAGTACAGTTTGCTTAAGCAGTACAGTCAATAACCTGATAGCCGCTGTCCAGCGGCGCAAAACGCAGCCGCTGCGGCGATGAGAGAATGATGTCGCGATTTTTGGTGACGAAAATCGCGTCGATATCCTCACGCTGACGCAGTGCTGCGCAGCCCTTCTCTACGCCGAGGCCGAACAGCAGCGTAGTCCAGATATCGCCGTCTAAAGAATCCGTGGAAATCACTGTCACGCTGTCGAGTTCGTTATCCAGCGGATAACCGCTGCGCGGGTCGAGAATATGGTGCCAGCGTTTGCCGTCCTGCTCAAAATAACGTTCATAGGTTCCGGAAGTGACCACCGACTGCCCGTTGATCGTCAGGGAGCCAATCAGCGCCTGCGCGTCGGCAAACGGTTTTTTCAGGCCAATGGTCCATTCGCCGAGGGTATGCACATTGCCGCCGAGATTGATCAGCGCCTTCGCCACCTGCTGCTGACGGAGATAATCGCGCACGCGGTCAGCGATATAGCCTTTGGCGATCGCCCCAAGATCCAGCTCCATCCCCGGCTGCTGGAGAAACACGCTGCAGGTAGTCTCATCGAGGACCACCTCCTGTGGGCGGGTCAGCGCCAGCCGGGCCCTGATATCAGCCGCGTCAGGCACGCTGTGCCCCTGAAAACCAATTCGCCACAGCTTCACCAGCGGGCCGATGGCAAGATTAAAGGCGCTGTCGCGCACCATGCTGGCGGCTTTGGCGCACTGAATCAGCTGAAAGACCGGGCGACTGACCGTGACCGGATGGCGTCCGGCGGCATGGTTGATATCCATCACCTGCGACTCGGCGCGGTTAACGGTAAGCAGATCTTCGTAGCGTTTAATTAACTGAAATACGCGGGAGGCCAGCGCCTCATCGTGGGAATAAAGTTTGAGCAGAATGGGGGAACCCATCAGGACGGCGGAGTAGCTATAGACACGGTTATCGGACATCGGGCTCTCCTTCAGAAGGGATAAGAACCTATCCCAGTAGGCGTAATTGGCGCAGCCAGTTTGAACACGGACAGCGCGCAGAAACCGGAGCGTACACGTAGTACGTGAGGATTTCGAGCACTGCCCAGGTTCAACATGGCAAGCAAAATAGCCCTAATGAGATAGGCTCTAAGCCGGGCGGCAAAAGCACCAGCCCGGCATCAGCAATTACCTGTTATCCTCTGGCACGTTTCGCCGCCTGGTGGCCCGCGAGGGTACCGAAGATGATGATATCCGCGACCGCGTTACCGCCGATGCGGTTGCCGCCGTGGATCCCGCCCACCACTTCACCGGCGGCGTAGGCGCCGCGGATCGGCTGCTGGTCAACGTTCAGCACTTCGCCATCGGTGTTAATGGTCACGCCGCCCATGGTGTGGTGCACCCCGGGGGCGATGCGAATGGCATGGAACGGGCCTTCGTTAATCGGCGCGCGCAGCGCGGTTGTGCGGCCAAACTGTTCATCATGCTGTTTTTCGACTGCCCCGTTGTAACACTCGAGGGTGGCGAGGAAGGCATGGTAATCCATCCCCAGTTTCTCCGCCAGTTCACGTGGCGAGCTGGCGCTGGTGACGAAGCCTTTGGCGATGTACTCATCGGCAGCTTTGTTTTTCGCCCGCACATGCTCGTCAAAGACAATGTACGCATAGTGTTCCGGCAGGGCGATAATCGCCGCCGAGACTTTATCGCGGGTCTCCATTTCGTTAAAGAAGCGGTTCCCCTGCTGGTTAACAAGAATAGCGCCGCCGCCGCGAATCGATTCGGAAATCAGGTACGAAGTCTGCTGTTCGACGGTGGGGTGAATCTGAATTTCGCCCATATCCACGGTGCCAGCGCCGATGCGTTCCAGCAGCGCGATACCACTCCCGGTTGCCCCTTTGTGGTTGGTGGTGACGAAGCCTTCGAGGTCCGGACGATACTTCACCACCATCGCGCTGTTGGCGCTGAAGCCGCCGGTGGCCACTACGATGCTTTTGGTCTGTACTTCAATGACTTCTTTTTCGTCGTTGACCAGACGTACACCGCTCACCTCATCCCCGCTCATCAGGATCTCTTCCACCGAGGTATCCAGCAGGACGTCGATCCCGCGTTTGGTGATGTTGCGCACCAGGCCGCTAATCAGATAGCCGCCGACTGCTGACCCGTCGCGCGGACGGTGGGTACGGTCAATGCTCATCCCGCCGGTGGTGGTGATGTCGTTGAGCATAATGCCGCGGTCCGCCAGCCACTCAATGGCTTGCGGCGCATTCTCCACGAAGCGACGCAGCAGCTGCGGGTTGTTTTTGTTGTGGCCGCCCTTCAGGGTTTCCTGATAGAACAACTCTTTACTGTCCTGAATACCTTTGACCCGCTGGAAGCGAGTTTCCGCGGCGTTCATCCCGGCGGAAGCCTTGATGGTGTTGCCGCCAATGGTCGGCATTTTTTCGACGATCAGGATGCTGGCGCCTTCGTCGTGAGCCTGAATGGCTGCCGCCAGGCCGGCGCCGCCGCTGCCGACCACCACCACGTCATAACTTTTCGGCGCGGCGTCATTGCCGCCCTCTTCCGCTGCCAGCGCTTTGCTGGATTTCAGCATCGCTTTAGCGACCGCTTTTTTCACCGCTTCGCTCTGGCTGGTAGCACCGGAAATGGCGTCCACGTGCGGGGTGTTGGCGGTCAGAATACGTTCGCGGATCTCTTCGAAGCTGGTGGTGAACTCGACGGTCTGCACCGGGCTCGCCGCCAGTTCAATATCGGCAATATGATCATTTTCGAGGCTAACGTTGATCACCAGTTCATTGGCGTCATCCTGAACGGTTTCAACAAACATCCCCGGCTTAAATTTAGCGTCGCCCATGCTCATGTCGCGGATCATCGCTTCCACCAGCGAGAAGCGCCACAGCGGTTCCGGAATGTGCAGCGCCTCGCGCTGGGTGCTGTCGATAAACAGCTCCAGCTCTTCACCGGCGGCGATGCGTGCCGCCCAGTCCGGATAGGCGATGCAGGCGCGGCCCACGGCGATCAGGTCATAACCGTGATCGAGGCCCAGCTCGGCATCAGCAACGTTAACCACCCCGCCGACGCCCATCACCGGCACCTGAGCCAGGGTTTCAGAGCGCATCGCGCAGTATTTCTCGATCAGCGGCGTCGGGTCGCTGGTATCGACGATAGAGGGACGCAGGGTCGCGCCCACCGAGAAGTGCAGATAATCGACACCGCGGGCGGCCAGCTTTTCCAGCAGATACATGGTGTCGTCGAAGCGGATCCCCGGGACCTCCATCTCTTCCGGCGAGAAGCGATAGCCGATGATAAAGGCATCGTCAGCGTACTGGCGGGCCATTTTGTGGGTGATGTCGAGGACCGCCAGCGGGAAACGAGCGCGATTGTCGCGGCTACCGCCCCACTCGTCGTCGCGCTGGTTGGAGTTCGGCGAATAGAACTGCTGGATAAGATAGGTGTTGGCGCCGTGAATTTCGACGCCGTCGAAACCGGCGAGAATGGCGCGACGGACGCCGTCGCCAAACTTGGCGATCATCCCTTCCACTTCTTCTCCGCTCAGCGCCCGCGGCATCGCGGCGCCCTCACGCGGCGCGGCAATAGCGCTTGGCGCCACCGGCTGGCGCCCCCCGATCAGCTGCGGGTCGACCATGCGTCCGCCGTGATAGATCTGCAGAATCGCTTTTGAACCTTGCGCTTTGATCGCCTCGGCGATTTTCGCCAGGCCGGCAATTTTTTCATCATTATCGATGCCGATCGCGCCCGGGAAGGCCAGGCCGTAGTCATCAATAAAGCAGCACTCGACAATAATGGTGCCGATGCTGCCGGCGCGAGCACGATAGTACTCCACCAGCTCGCTGGTGACAGTCCCATCGAAATAACCGGTGCAGGTGGTCATCGGCGCCATGAGCAAACGGTTTTTCAGCTCCGTACCATTTGGTAAAGTAAATGGCTGCAGAATTCGTTCGTTACTGGTCATAAGTTACGCTCCAGATTTTAAAATATTAAAAACTCAGAATGGGGTGACGGAATCATTAATGGTTTTGGTTTTTTAATTCCTGTTGTCATGCCAATAATATAGCGTGTTTTTTAGTTACTAAATCAATTACGTTAGTTATAAAACTATTTAACCCCAACAATAACATCGCTACCTCTATTGTATTATTAAAATAATAAATAGCATTTACATAATACAAATGTACGATAACATTTTAGATACTTATGTTAACATTCAAAACGATCTGGAATTTCAATAAAAACATTTATTTTCATGCGTTTACGAAAATAATTTATAAATTCATCATTAAATGCTCATTTTTATTTTAACATTTATCGATATTTTAGCCAAATTAACACCTCATCATATAGGGTTATACTGATAATAAAAAAATAGTGAAATCACCTGCTTTTCTTGATCTCGATCAATTGCAACGGCCATTGAAAGCGCAATATATAAATAACCAACAAATTTAATTTAACGCCCAGACAAACGCGTTAAATAAACGCCCTGACGATACTCAGAAACGAAAAATAAAAACTAAAGTAACTTTTGTAATTAAAGAAATCACTGAGCATGTCGCTGGCGTAAACGCTATTTTCAACAACTTGCAGATACTCATTATGAAAGAGAAAAAGACAACCATACCGCCTGCCGGTGCAGTCAATCCAACGACTGCGACTAAAAAACGTCTCCTGATGATGGCGCTTCCGATTATCGTTGCCGTACTGTTATTGTTCGTTCCGGTCCCGGACGGCCTGCCGCCGTACGCCTGGCACTACTTCGCCATCTTCGTCGGGGTGATCGTCGGGTTAATTTTTGAACCGCTGCCTGGCGCCGTTATCGGCATCACCGGCGTGGTGGTGATCGCCCTCTGTAGCCAGTGGCTGTTGTTCAGCCCGGAACAGATGGCCGCCCCGAGCTTCAAGCTGGCCGGCGCCTCCTTTAAATGGGCGGTGAGCGGCTTCGGCAACTCCACGGTCTGGCTTATCTTCGGCGCGTTCATGTTCGCCGCCGGCTACGATAAAACCCAGTTTGGCCGCCGCCTGGCGCTGATCCTGGTGAAATATCTTGGCCGTCGCAGCCTGACGCTGGGCTACGCCATCACCTTCGCTGACCTGTTGCTGGCGCCGTTTACGCCGTCTAACACCGCGCGCAGCGGCGGTACCATCTACCCGATTATTGCCAACCTGCCGCCGCTGTACGGTTCAAAACCAAACGACCCGAGCGCGCGTAAAATCGGTTCCTACCTGATGTGGGTGGCGATCACCGCCGCCTGTATCACCAGCTCGATGTTCCTGTCGGCGCTGGCACCGAACCTGCTGGCTCTGGCGCTGGTAAAAAGCATCGTCGGCATCAACATCTCGTGGGGGACCTGGTTCATCGCCTTCCTGCCGCTCGGTGTCCTGCTGATCCTGACTATGCCGCTGCTGGCTTACTGGTTCTATCCGCCGGAAGTGAAAATCAATAACGAAGTGCCGCTGTGGGCCGCGCGTGAGCTGGAAAAACTGGGCAAACTGTCGCGCAATGAAATTCTGCTGCTGGTGTTCGTCTGCTTCGCGCTGATGATGTGGATCTTCGCCGCCGACTGGATTGAACCCGCGCTGGCCGCCCTGCTGGTTATCGTCCTGATGCTGTGGACCGGCGTGCTCTCCTGGAGCGACATCACCAACAACAAAGCGGCGTGGAACACCTTTGTCTGGTTTGCCACCCTGGTGGCGCTGGCCGACGGCCTCTCCTCCACCGGTTTCATCGCCTGGCTGGGTAAAGAGGGCGGCGCGCTGATGGGCGGTATCTCCCCGGGCGTGGCGACCATCGTCCTGCTGCTGGCGTTCTACCTGCTGCACTACCTGTTTGCCAGCACCACCGCGCACACCACTGCCCTGCTGCCGGCCATGCTGACTATTGCGGCCACCATTCCGGGTATGAATATGGAAGTGTTCGTCCTGCTGATGGTCACCTCGCTGGGCGTGATGGGGATTATCACCCCGTACGGTACTGGCCCAAGCCCAATCTACTACGGCAGCGGCTACCTGCCGACCAAAGACTACTGGCGCCTCGGCACCATCTTTGGCGCCATCTTCCTGGCCGCCCTGCTGCTGATTGGTTATCCGTGGATGTCCATGATGTTCTGATTCATAACCGCCGGGACCACCCCGGCGGTTTTTATCTTTATGGAGTAAGTGACTATGTCGACTAAACCGTTTGTTTATCAGGATCCGTTCCCGCTGGCGCACGACGATACCGAATACTATCTGCTCAGCAAAGAGCACGTCTCTGTCGCCGAATTTGACGGCCAGCCGGTTCTGAAAGTAGAGCCGCAGGCGCTGACCCTGCTCGCCCAGCAGGCCTTCCACGACGCCGCCTTTATGCTGCGCGTCTCCCATCAGCAGCAGGTCGCCTCGATTCTGCTCGACCCGGAAGCCAGCGAAAACGACAAATACGTGGCGCTGCAGTTCCTGCGCAACTCCGAAATCGCCGCCAAAGGTATTCTGCCGACCTGTCAGGATACCGGCACCGCCATCATCATGGGTAAAAAAGGCCAGCGCGTCTGGACCGGCGGTGGCGATGAAGCCGCCCTGGCGCAGGGCGTTTACAACACCTATACCGAAGATAACCTGCGTTACTCGCAGAACGCGCCGCTGGATATGTATAAAGAGGTCAACACCGGCACCAACCTGCCGGCGCAGATCGATCTCTACAGCGTCGACGGCGAAGAGTATAAGTTCCTGTGCATGGCGAAAGGCGGCGGTTCCGCCAATAAAACCTATCTCTATCAGGAAACCAAAGCGCTGATCACTCCGGCGAAGCTGAAAAACTATCTGGTCGAGAAGATGCGTACCCTCGGTACCGCCGCCTGCCCGCCATACCACATCGCGTTTGTGATCGGCGGTACCTCGGCAGAAGCGACGCTGAAGACCGTGAAGCTGGCCTCCACACGCTACTACGACGGCCTGCCGACCGAAGGCAACGAGCACGGTCAGGCGTTTCGCGACGTCCAGCTGGAGCAGGAACTGCTGCAGGAAGCGCAGAACCTCGGCCTCGGCGCGCAGTTTGGCGGGAAATACTTCGCTCACGATATCCGGGTGATCCGTCTGCCGCGCCACGGCGCCTCCTGCCCGATCGGCATGGGCGTCTCCTGCTCCGCCGACCGCAACATCAAAGCGAAAATCAACCGCGACGGCATCTGGATCGAGAAGCTGGAGAGCAATCCGGGGAAATATATCCCTGAACATCTGCGTCAGCAGGGTGAAGGCAATGTCGTCAGCATCAACCTGAATCAGCCGATGAGCGAAATCCTGGCGCAACTGTCGGCGCACCCGGTCTCCACCCGCCTGAGCCTCAACGGCACCATCATCGTGGCCCGCGACATCGCCCACGCCAAGCTAAAAGAGCTTATTGATAACGGCGAGGCGCTGCCGCAGTACGTCAAAGATCACCCGATCTACTACGCGGGCCCGGCGAAGACGCCGACCGGTTATGCCTCCGGCTCCCTCGGTCCGACTACCGCAGGCCGCATGGACTCTTATGTCGATCTGCTGCAGTCGCACGGCGCGAGCATGGTGATGCTGGCGAAAGGCAACCGCAGCCAGCAGGTGACCGATGCCTGCCATAAACACGGCGGCTTCTACCTCGGCAGCATCGGCGGCCCGGCAGCAGTGCTCGCCCAGCAGAGCATTAAGAGCCTCGAGTGCGTGGCCTATCCGGAACTGGGGATGGAAGCTATCTGGAAAATCGAAGTGGAAGATTTCCCGGCGTTTATTCTGGTTGATGATAAAGGTAACGACTTCTTCCAGCAGATCCAGAATAAGCAGTGTGCCGGCTGTCAACAGCACGGCTAACGCTCACTTCTGACGCTGATATCAGGCCGTCGCCGTTTGGGCGACGGCTTTTTTTATGCCCACGCCGCGCCAGCTTGAATTCATTTCGCGCCAGGCTATGCTCAACTACAAGCCGTCCGTTGTTTGCTGAAAAATAACAATAATTCTCTTTCTCAGGTGCCTCTATGAACAGGATGAGCGTGGTGATCCTCTGGGCGCTGGCGCTGCTGGTGCTAAAGCCGGCGCTGGCTGCCGAACCGCGACAGCAGCCGACCGCCCGCGAGCAGGCACGCACAGTCACGATTTTCCATCAACCTGTCGTCATGTTGCAGGCTACTTTCGGCCAGACCACGCCCGAAGAGCGCGTCCTGCGTACCCGCAGCGCCTTACGCGCCTTTACTGAAGACGATATTCGCCAACCGCTGCGGGTCGTTGCGGTCAACCGCTATGGTCAGCCGGGCCGGCTGTTTCTGATGAACGGCAAACCGGTGCTGCTGCTGAGCCAGGCGGATCTCGATGAGGGCGATGATTTAACGCTCGACCAGGCGGCCCAGCGGGTGCTGGCGCGAATGGAGGCCCAGCGCACCAGCCTGCAGGAACAGTTCAACAACCGTTATCTGCTGCTTTCCGCCGGCAAAGCGCTGGCCGGAGGGCTGCTGCTGGCGCTGTTTTACTACGGCGCCTTCCGCGCCTGGCGGCGGGTGCGGCGCTTTTTCCTGCTGCGGATCCTTGAAAAACGCAGCGCCATCCCGCAGCACTGGCGGCGCTATCTCGGCAATATTGAAGTTCGACTCTATGCTGTGCTGGTCATTCTCGTCGGCATGCTGGCCAGTTATCTCTGGCTGAGCTGGGCCTTCAGCCTGTTTCCCTGGACACGGGTGTGGAGTGAATCGCTGGGTGACTGGTCGCTGGGCGTGATCCGCGATCTCTCCCTGTCGATTGTCGCCTCCCTGCCGGGGCTGATGATTGTGGTACTGATTTTCCTGATCACCTGGCTCATCATTCGCCTGGTGAAAGTGGCTCTCGACCAGGTCGCCGCCGGCCGCATTCAGGTGCCGGGCATCCATCCGGAAACTGTCAGCGCCACCCGTCGGTTGATCTCGGTGGTCATCTGGCTGTTTGCCCTGTCCGCCGCCTACCCGTTCCTTCCCGGCGCCAACTCCCTCGCCTTCAAAGGCATTAGCGTATTCTTCGGCCTGATGCTGACCCTCGGATCGACCGGAGTGATGACCCATGCGATGAGCGGCCTGGTGCTGATCTACTCCCGGGCGCTGCGCAAAGGCGACTGGATCCGCCTCGCCGACAATGAGGGACAGGTCAGCGAGATTGGCGTGCTGGCGACCAAGATCCTCACCCGTGAGAATTACATTGTCACCGTCCCGAACGCCGTGGTGGTGAGCGGGAAAATTATTAATCTCAGCGCCGAGAGCACCGACGGCGGGTTCAATCTCACCACCAGCGTCACCATCGGCTACGATACGCCGTGGCGTCAGGTGCATGCGCTGCTGGAGCTGGCGGCAAGACGCACCCCTGGGGTGGATCAACAAATCGCCCCGATAGTTCGCAAGCTGGGGTTGCTTGACTGGTACACCGCGTATGAGCTGCAGGTGCGCTTGCTCCCCACAACTAAGCTGCCGGATGGCCGCAACGCGTTGCATAGCAGTATTATTGATGTGTTTAACGAATTCGGCGTGCAGATTATGTCGCCGAACTTTGTGATGCAGCCCAAGGCGGCGGTGGTGGTGCCGCAGGAGGCCTGGTACGCCGCCCCAGCCGTCGCGCCGCAGGAGCCTGAGAAATAAGGGCTAATATAGCGGCATTTCCGCCGGGTGGCGGCTTCACCGCTGAGCAAGAACAGCCAGCGCAGAGCCGCGTTTGTGCCGGGCGGTGGCTAACGCCTTGCCCGGCCTACGGATCGTGCGACCTGTCACTCATTTACCCACTTGCGCGACTGAAACTGCCGATGCTGGCGGCCTCAAAATCGCTGAGACGTTCCCGGCAGGCCGGGGCAGCCTGCAGGGATAAGTCGAAGGCACCACGCAGTGGCGATTTTGCTGGCCGGAGCCCGGGGGTACAGGGGGCGGCGGCGACTGGCCGCCCCCTGTGCGCTCCCCGCGCCATAAGAGACATAACGCAGAAGATCAACCGGGAGCGCAATCTGCCCGGAATTAACATAGAAGTTGTAGCCCTGCCAAACATAGTGCGAACAGGGACATTTCCGGTTGTGCCGTTATTTCGCCGGGTGGCGGCTGCGCCTTACCCGGCCTACAACGACTGCCGGGCAATCCGACTCGGACGACGACTCAACCCTGCGCGGCGTCGATGTCGTCAAACACCTGCTGCGCCAGATGCATCGTGGCATTCGCCGCCGGCAGCCCACAGTACAGCGCAGAGTGCATGATCAACTCTTTCAGCTCATCGCGGGTGACCCCGTTGTTAAACGACGCGCGCAGATGCATCTTCAGCTCCGCCTCGCGATTGAGAGCAATCAGCATGGCAATGGTGATCATGCTGCGGGTGTGGTGGTCGAGCCCCGGACGGGTCCAGGTCTCACCCCAGGCGTAGCGGGTGATAAAGTCCTGAAACTCGTCATTCAACGGCGTCAGATGCTGCAGGGTACGGTCGACGTGGGCGTCGCCCAATACTTTGCGCCGTACCGTCATTCCGTCCTGATAGCGCTGTTTATCCTCCATGGCGTTCCCCCTGGAAAAAGCTTAGCAGCGCCGAAGTAAAGCTTTTCGGCGCCTCAATGTTTGACAGATGCGATGCCGCCAGCACCACCACCTGGGAAGAGGGGATCTGCTGCTGCAGGAAACTGGCGTCACTGACCGTAGTGACAGGGTCACTTTCACCGGCGATAATTAATGTCGGCAGCGGGATCTGCCCCACTTCGCCCCGCAGGTCGGCGGCGGCCAGCGCCTCGCAGCAGGCGGCATAGCCTTCGACGTCGGTATGGGTTAACTGGTGGCATAGCGCCTCCACCACCTCCGGCGCCTTCTGGCGAAACGCATGAGTGAACCAGCGATCCGCCGCCCCGGCGGCCACCACCGCCATTCCCTCCTGGCGTACCGCCCGCGCCCGCGACAGCCAGCTGGCCTGATCGCCAATGCGCGCCGCGGTGTTGGCAACGGCCAGACCATAAAAACGTTCTGGCGCAAAGCGTCCCAGCCACAGGCCGGTCAGACCGCCCATCGAGATCCCGCAGAACCAGGCGCGGTCGATATTCAGGTGATCGAGCAGCGCAATCACATCTTCCCCCAGCTGGGCGAGGGTCACTTTGCCATTTTTCGTCGTATTACCGTGACCGTGGGTGTCATAGCGCAGCACCCGAAAATGGGCGGTTAACGCCTCGATCTGCGGCTGCCACATCGCCCGGGTGGTGCCCAGCGAGTTGGAGAGGACGATAACCGGCGCGCCCTCCGGCCCGTCGAGTTGATAATCAAGATTCATCACGTTGCTCCTGATAACGCGCCAGCACCTGGCGCACAAAGCGTTCGGCGCTGCCGGTCGCCGTTGCCGGGTCCAGCAGCGTGGTTAAGCGTTCACGAGAGAGATACTGACTGACCTGTGGGTCAGCCGCGAGCAGATCGACCAGCGGAGAGTGACGGTCCAGCGCCTGACGGCACAGCGCCTCGATATGATGATGCGCCTCGGCTTTGCCGATGAATTCCGCCAGCGCCAGGGTCACCGCCTCGGCCATGATCAGCCCGCGGGTGATATCGAGATCGGCACGCATTTTCTGCGGGAAGACCTGCATATCGCGCACCAGCGCTTCACTTTGCGCCAGCGCCCCGCCCACCAGAGTAATCAGATCCGGCAGCGTCTCCCACTCCGCCTGCCAGCCGCCCAGCGCCCGCTCGTGCTGCTGGAGCTGGCTGGCGTAGAGGGTCGCCATCAGCCCCGGCGTACGCTGGGCGGCGGTCAGGATCGCCGCGCAGGCCACCGGATTGCGCTTATGCGGCATCGTCGATGAGCCGCCGCGGCCTTCCGCCACCGGCTCGCCGACCTCAGCCACTTCGGTCTGCATCAGCAGGGAGAAGTCGTTAGCGAATTTCCCCAGGGTACCGCAGACACCGGCAAACCAGGCGCCCGCCTCCAGCAGCCGATCGCGCTGGCTGTGCCACGGGGTATCCGGCAGCGACAGACCGAGGATCTGCGCCAGCGCCTGGCCAACCGCCGGCCCTTTCTCTTTTAGCGCGTCCAGAGTGCCCGCGGCGCCGCCAAACTGCAGCACCAGCAGCCGCGGACGCATCTCGCGCAGCCGCTGCTGCCAGCGCAGGAGCGCGTCGAGGGTGCCCGCCAGCTTCAGGCCAAAGGTCACCGGCAGCGCATGCTGCATCCAGGTCCGACCCGGCATGACAGTATCGCGATAACGATCCGCCTGGAGAGCCAGGGCAGCCAACAGCTGCTCAAGCAAGGTCTCAGCGGCATCCAGCGCCCCGCGCAGCTGGAGCACCAGTCCGGTGTCGATGGCGTCCTGACTGGTGGCTCCCCAGTGGACGTAGCGCGCAGCCTCGGGATCTCGCGCTTTTACCTGTACCGTCAGCTGTTTCACCAGCGGGATCGCCAGGTTACCGGCCCCCACCGCCGCCTCGCCCAGCGCGGCAAAATCGATGGTCTCGTGGCGGCAGGCCGCGACAATCGGCCCGACCGCTTCCGGCGGCACCATCCCGCAGACGGCCTGCGCCTGCGCCAGCGCCGCTTCAAAATCCAGCATGCCCTGCACCCGCTGCGCGTCGCTGAACCAGTCGGTCAGCGGACTGCTGCGCAGCATTGGGGTCAACAAACTCATTCTGGCTCCTTAAACACGTTCAATAATCAGGGCGATCCCCTGTCCGACGCCGATGCACATGGTGCACAGGGCGTAGCGGCCGCCGGTCCGTTTCAGCTGATAAGCCGCGGTCATCGCCAGCCGGCCGCCGGAGGCACCGAGCGGGTGGCCCAGCGCGATCGCCCCGCCGTTAGGGTTCACGTGGGCGGCATCATCCGGTAAGCCCAGATCACGGGTCACCGCCAGCGCCTGAGCGGCGAAGGCTTCATTCAGTTCGATGACATCCATCTGGGCTAATGTCAGGCCGGTCTGCGCCAGCACCTTACGCACCGCGGGCGCCGGGCCAAAGCCCATGATCCGCGGCGCAACACCCGCCGTCGCCACGCCGACCACCCGGGCCAGCGGTTGAAGATCGTGAACCGCCAGCGCCGTCTCGCTGGCCAGCAGCAGCGCACAGGCGCCATCGTTAACGCCGGAGGCGTTACCGGCGGTGACGCTGCCGTCGGCGCGCACCACGCCGCGCAGTTTAGCCAGCGCCTCCAGCGAGGTACTGCGCGGGTGCTCATCGCGGCTAAACAGCAGTGGCTCGCCTTTACGCTGCGGCACCTGGACGGCGATCAGCTCATCGGCGAAACGCCCCGCCTCCTGCGCCGCGGCGGTACGCAGTTGACTGCGTAAGGCGAACGCGTCCTGATCGGCACGGGAAATGGCAAACTCATCGGCGACGTTTTCCGCCGTCTCCGGCATGGAATGCACGCCGAACAGGGCTTTCATCTGCGGGTTAATAAAGCGCCAGCCGATGGTGGTATCCTCCATCTGCATGCTGCGGCTAAAGGCGCTCTCTGCTTTCCCCATCACAAACGGCGCGCGGGACATGCTCTCCACGCCACCGGCGATCATCAGCTGCGTCTCGCCGCTTTTAATCGCCCGCGCCGCGACGCCGATCGCATCGAGGCTGGAACCGCACAGGCGGTTGATGGTGCTCCCGGGCACGCTCTCCGGCAGCCCGGCCAGCAGCAGCGCCATCCGCGCCACGTTGCGGTTATCTTCCCCGGCCTGGTTGGCGCAGCCAAAGATCACATCGTCAATGCGCGAGGGATCCAGTCCCGGGTTACGCTCCAGCAGGGCTTTTAATGGCAGCGCCGCGAGGTCGTCGGCGCGCATCGTCGCCAGGGTACCACCGAAACGGCCAAAGGGTGTACGTACCGCATCACAGATAAATGCCTGATTCATCATAGGTTCCTTACGCGCTTTCCGCCAGTTGTTCAAAGGTCAGCGCCACCGGAGTGATGCGCTGCAGCTCTTCAAAAGAGAGACCGTTAAAGATTTCACGTACCACCGGGCCGCGGTCGGTGATGTCGATCACCGCCAGGTCGGTATAGATCCGGCTGACGCAGCCGACGCCGGTCAGCGGGTAGCTGCACTGCGCCACCAGCTTGCACTCGCCGTCACGGGTCAGGTGGTCCATCATCACGAACACCTGGCGGGCGCCGATGGCCAGATCCATCGCCCCGCCAACGGCCGGGATCGCATCCGGCGCACCGGTGCTCCAGTTGGCGAGGTCGCCGCTGGCGGAGACCTGATAGGCCCCCAGCACGCAGATATCGAGATGGCCGCCGCGCATCATGGCGAAGGAGTCGCCGTGGTGGAAATAGCAGCCGCCCTGCAGGAGGGTGACATACTCTTTACCGGCATTGATCAGCTCGGGATCTTCTTCCCCGGGCTGCGGTTTCGGCCCCATCCCCAACAGGCCGTTTTCGCTGTGCAGGAACACTTCTTTGTCGGCGGGCAGGTAATTGGCAATGCGGGTCGGCAGGCCGATGCCGAGGTTGACGTAAGCGCCTTCGGGAATATCGCGGGCCACGCGCTGGGCCATTTCGTCACGGGTCAGTTTTTGCATCTCGGGCTCCTCAGGCGCGTTGTGCGGCAGTCAGGTTTTCCAGCGAGAAGACACGCTGGACGAAAATGCCGGGGGTGATGATGTGTTCCGGGTCGAGGTCGCCCAGCGGCACCAGCTGCGAGACCTCGACGATGGTGGTTTTCGCCGCCGTCGCCATGATCGGGCCAAAGTTGCGCGCCGCCTTGCGATAGACCAGGTTGCCCCAGCGGTCGCCCTGATGGGCCTTAATCAGCGCGAAATCGGCTTTAATCGGATATTCCAGTACGTAATGGCGACCATCGATTTCCCGCGTCTCCTTGCCTTCCGCCAGCGGTGTGCCGTAGCCGGTGGGGGTAAACACTGCCCCCAGCCCGGCGCCAGCCGCCTGGATCCGCGCCGCGAGGTTACCCTGCGGCACCAGCTCCAGCTCCACTTTGCCGCGGCGATAGAGGTCATCGAAAATCTGGGAATCCACCTGGCGCGGGAAGGAGCAGATCATCTTGCGTACTCGCCCGGCTTTCAGCAGCGCCGCGAGACCCACTTCCCCGTTGCCGGCGTTGTTATTAATGATGGTCAGGTCGCGGGCGCCCTGGTCAATCAGGGCGTCAATCAGAAAGGTCGGCTGGCCGGCGGGACCAAAGCCGCCGATCATAATAGTCGCCCCGTCGTGGATCCCGGCGATGGCCTCGCTCAGCGTCGATACGCTTTTATCAATCATCAGGTCGCTCCAGTGATGTGCGGTAATCGCACTTTTATTCGTTGTTCGCACAAAATGTGACCCGCTTAACGATGTCGGTCAAGGGCGATAATCGAAATATGGTGCGATAATCGAACATCGGTTATCTTTAGCGAAAGAATGTGATCGATGGCAAATATGGGGAACAGAAATGGACAAGCATCCAGACGATTTACTGACCGGCGACGGCGATCCGTTTAAGGGCGATCCTAACTTTATGGCCTCCCTGGCGCGCGGCCTGGAGGTGATTCAGGCGTTCACGCCGCAGCGGCCCCTGCTGTCTATCTCGCAGATCAGCCAGAAGACCGGCATTCCGCGCGCGGCGGTGCGCCGCTGCCTGTATACCCTGAGCAAGCTGGGGTTCGTGTATGCCGAAGACGGTAAGAATTTCCAGCTGCGACCGCGGATCCTGGCGCTGGGCCACGCCTGGCTGGCCTCGACGCCGCTGGCGCGTTCGGCGCAGCCGGTGCTGCGACATCTGAGCGAAATGCTCAACGAGTCCTGCTCCATCGCCACCCTCGACGGGGACGATATTCTGTATATCGCCCGCGCCTCCAGCTCGCGGATTATGACCATCGACCTGGATATCGGCAGCCGCCTTCCGGCCTGGGCGACCTCGATGGGCCGGGTGCTGCTCAGCCATCAGCCGGAGGAGAAGCTCAACGACATGCTGGCTCGGGTGACCATGATCCGCTATACCCCGCAGACGGTGGATTCGGTGGCGAAGCTGCGCGCCGAACTGAAACGGGTGCATCAGCAGGGGTATGCCCTCAACGACCAGGAGCTGGAGATGGGCCTGCGCTCCCTCGCGGTACCGCTGTTTAACGCTCAGGGGCAGGTCCAGGCGGCGCTGAACGTTGGGGTGCATGCGGGCCAGATGTCGGCCCGCGAGATGATCGATCGCGTGCTGCCGGAGCTGCAAAAAGCCGCCCGCGAGCTGACGCTGCTTCTGCGCTAACGACTGCGCTTGGCGTGCTGCTCCCAGGTCTCCTGCTTCGCCTCGGCCGATTTACGCAGCGCGACATAGCAGGCGCCGCTGCCGCCATGATGTGGAAGCGCGGCGCAGAAGGCCTGCACCTCCGGCAGCTCTTCCAGCCAGCGCGCCAGATAGCTGCGGATAATATTGGCGTGGGACTGGTCGTCGCGGCCTTTGCCGTGAACGATCAGCACATTACGTAACCCCTCTTTCTGCGCCTGCACCATAAAGGCGAAGAGCATCTGTCGGCACTGTTCCACCGGCTGGCGCAGCAGGGAGAGGCTCGCCTGCTGGCTGTATTTCCCCCGCCGCAGCTTATCCAGCACGCCGCTCTGCAGCCCTTCACGCTTAAACTCCAGCGGCGTGGCGAGCGGCACGATATCGAGATAGCCGGTGGTGAGAAAATTATCCAGTTGCAGGGTATCGACGCGCTGCGGGGCCCGGCTGTTGCGCCCGGGATGCCAGTGCACGTCATTGTTACGTTTCAGAGGCTGGACATCTTCCATGGCGTCAAGAAACAGGGATTTGTCATCAAGGTTCATGGGCTCTCCTCCAGCGGCTGTCGCCAGCTACTATAGCCGCCCGGCGCTTCCCCCTCAACGCGTTTAGCCGCGTTCGCTGGCAAAGTGAGCGAGACGGGCGATTAAGGAAACAATTGTCGGCTTTGGCGGCGAAACAGCGTGATTAACGACGCCGTTAATGGCGTCTGCCGGGTATCGCGCCGCTGGATCAGATAATAGGTGGCCGTCGGCAAGACGTCGCGGACAGGGATCATCACCAGCTTGTCCGCCATCAGCGGATCGTTGCCGAGCTCCACCGGCAGGATGCTGAGAAAATCACTTTTCACCACCAGGCTAATGCACGACGAGAAGGTTTCGCAAACAATATCTACCTTAGGCGCTAACCCGGCCTGATTAAGCCGGTCCTGCAGCTGTTTAAAGTAGCTGCCGCGCGGCGTCGGCATGGTCCAGTGGTGATCCATCAACTCCCCCAGCGAGGTGGCCTGCGCCGCAGGATGTCCTGCACGGGCGAACACCGCGAACGGTTTCTCAAACAGTTTCTCAAAGCTGAACTCATGGTCGTACGGCCCGGGGTAATAGGTATTGATGGTGAAATCCAGCTCTCCCTGGCGCAGCTCATTGATCATCGCCAGCAGCTGGCCCTCCATAATCCGCACCTTTACCTGCGGATGCTGCTGATGAAAGCGACAGATCACCGACGGCATCAGCGACCGGGCGACGCTGGCGCCAAGGCCAATATTAATTTGCCCGGCCTGCTCGCCCTGGCGCTGCAGCAGTTCGTCCTGCGCCGCCCGCAGTTCCTCAAGGATCAAGCTCGCATGTTGGTAAAAGCTTTCGCCGTTTTCGGTCAGCGCCACCCCCTGACTGCGGCGCACGAACAGCTGGGCGGAAAGCCCCTCCTCCAGCTCTTTAATCGCTTTGGTCAGGGCCGGCTGCGAGACCGCCAGCGCCCGGCTGGCGCCGCGAATACTCCCTTCCCGGGCCACTTCGACGAAGGCGCGGATATGATGAAATTTAATCTGAAATGCCATGCTTTCGGTGATAACCATTATTTATCAGACAGAAGAAAATTACATCTACTGTAATCCATCAGGCTATGGCAGGTTAAGTGGGATACGGCCTGTAAAACGCAAGTGATAAACAAAAGCTATCACATCGTGAACGCCGTCACATTTTTTACTTATGACAGGATGAGCTATGCCGCAACTTGATGAATACCTCCACCAGCTGGCGCCGGCCATGATCCAATGGCGCCGTGATTTTCACCTGCACGCGGAATCCGGCTGGCTGGAATTCCGCACTGCCAGCAAGGTGGCGGAGATCCTCGACGGGCTCGGCTATCAGCTGGCGCTGGGGCGCGATGTCATCGATGCCGATAGCCGGATGGGGCTGCCGGACGAGGATACCCTGGCCCAGGCTTTCGAGCGCGCCCGCGAACAGGGCGCGCCGGAACGCTGGCTGCCGGCGTTTGAAGGCGGTTTCGCCGGCGTGGTCGCCACGCTCGACACCGGGCGGCCCGGCCCAACCCTGGCCTTCCGCGTCGATATGGATGCCCTTGACCTCAATGAACAGCACGACGACAGCCACCGCCCTCATCGCGACCATTTCGCCTCCTGCAACGCCGGCATGATGCACGCCTGCGGCCATGATGGCCATACCGCCATCGGGCTGGGCCTGGCGCATGTCCTGAAGCAGTATGCCGCGCAGCTCAACGGGGTGATCAAACTGATTTTCCAGCCCGCTGAAGAGGGCACCCGCGGCGCCCGGGCGATGGTGGCCGCCGGCGTGGTGGATGACGTGGATTATTTCACGGCGATCCATATCGGGACCGGTGTGCCGGTAGGTACCGTCGTCTGCGGCGGCGACAACTTTATGGCCACCACTAAATTCGACGTGCAGTTCAGCGGCGTGGCCGCCCACGCCGGCGGCAAGCCGGAGGAGGGGCGCAACGCGCTGCTGGCCGCCGCCCAGGCCGCTCTTGGCCTGCACGCCATCCCGCCGCACAGCGCCGGCGCCTCGCGGGTCAACGTCGGGGTGATGCAGGCGGGCACCGGGCGCAACGTGGTGCCCTCTTCCGCGCTGTTAAAAGTGGAAACCCGCGGTGAAAGCGAAGCCATTAACCAGTACGTGTTCGAGCGGGCGCAGCACGTCGTCGCCGGGGCGGCGGCGATGTACGAAGCCCGCTACGAACTACGCATGATGGGCGCGGCGACCGCCAGCGCACCGTCGCCGGCGTGGGTGGACTATCTCCGCGAACAGGCCGCCGGGGTGCCCGGCGTGCAACAGGCGGTGGATCGTATCGCCGCCCCGGCGGGCTCGGAAGACGCCACCCTGATGATGGCCCGGGTCCAGGCGCGCGGCGGCCTCGCCTCATACATGATTTTCGGCACCGAACTGAGCGCCGGTCACCACAACGAGAAGTTTGACTTCGACGAGAGCGTCATGGCGCTAGCGGTAGAAACTCTGGCGCGTATCGCGCTTAACTTTCCCTGGCAGCGGGGGGTGTAATGGAAGCCATTTTTCAGTTTGTGGACGAGATGATTGAGACGCGACGCGAGGCGTACTGCGCCATCGCCGATGACATCTGGGATCACCCGGAGACCCGCTTTGAGGAGTACTGGTCCGCCCAACGCCTGGCGGATGCACTGGAGGCAGAAGGTTTCCAGCTCACTCGCGATGCGGGTGGGATCCCGAATGCCTTTATCGCCAGCGTCGGCGAAGGCCAACCGGTGATTGCCCTGCTCGGCGAATTTGACGCCCTGGCGGGCCTCAGCCAGCAGGCCCACTGCGCGGAACCGACACCCTCGACACCGGGAGCCAACGGCCACGGCTGCGGGCACAATCTGCTCGGTACGGCGGCATTCGCCGCGGCGGTCGCCGCCAAAGCCTGGCTGCAACAGCATGGCGGCGCGGGCACGCTGCGCTTCTATGGTTGTCCCGGCGAGGAAGGCGGATCGGGAAAAACCTTTATGGTGCGCGAAGGGTTGTTTGATGATGTCGATGCGGCGCTGACCTGGCATCCGGAAGCCTGGGCCGGGATGTTCAGCACCCGCACCCTCGCCAATATTCAGGCGGCATGGCGTTTTACCGGCACCGCCGCCCACGCTGCGAATTCGCCGCACCTGGGCCGGAGCGCGCTGGATGCCGTCACTCTGATGACCACCGGCAGCAACTTCCTCAATGAACATATCATCGAGAAGTCGCGGGTCCATTATGCCATTACCGATACCGGCGGTGTCTCGCCAAACGTGGTGCAGGCTCAGGCGGAAGTGCTGTATCTGATCCGTGCGCCGGAGATGGCCGACGCGGAGCAGATCTTCGCCCGCATCGAGAAGATTGCTCAGGGGGCCGCGCTGATGACCGAGACCCAGGTCAGCTGCCGCTTTGAAAAAGCCTGCTCCAGCTATCTCCCCAACCGCACGCTTGAGGCGGCGATGTATCAGGCGGTCTGTCATTACGGTACCCCCGCCTGGAGCGACGAGGAGCGCGCTTTTGCCGCGGCGATACGCGCCACCCTCAGCGCCAACGATATTAACAACAGCCTGAACAATATTGCCGGCACCAGTGGCGAGGAAGGTAAAACGTTCGCTCGTCGCCACCGCGACACGCTGCTGATTGATGAGGTGGCGCCCTGGGCGGCCACGGATAACGTCCTCGCCGGCTCCACTGACGTCGGCGATGTCAGCTGGAAAGCGCCGGTGGCTCAGTGCTTCAGCCCGTGCTTCGCGGTGGGAACCCCGCTGCACAGCTGGCAGCTGGTGAGTCAGGGCAGAACCTCCATCGCCCATAAAGGGATGTTGCTGGCGGGGAAAGTGCTCGCGGCGACCGCGATCCGTTTATTCAGCGACAGCGCCCTGCTGGCGGCCAGCCAGCAAGAACTCAGGCAGGTACTGGCCGAACGCCCCTATCGTTGCCCGATCCCGGCGGAGGTGAGTCCGTCCGTTTTACGATAACCACTTAAGACAGGCTACTCCTGGCCAACGCTGACCGGCATCGCGGCACGCACCGACCATAATAACCGCCGGCAGTACGGGAGCAGGCCTGCCCAACACAACAACGACAACAGAGGAACGCCCATGAGTATGTCATCCATACCGTCGTCTTCCCCCGGCGGAAAGCGCTATGGCTGGGTAGAGAAGATCGGTAACAAAGTCCCGCACCCGTTTTTGCTGTTTATCTATCTTATCGTGGCGCTGATCGCGGCTACGGCGATACTTTCCGCCTTCAACGTCGGGGTGCAGAACCCTACGGATGGTTCACGGGTGGTGGTCAAAAATCTGCTCAGCGTGGAAGGGTTGCACTGGTTTTTGCCCAACGTCATTAAAAACTTCAGCGGTTTCGCGCCGCTGGGGGCGATCCTCGCCCTGGTGCTGGGCGCCGGCTTCGCCGAGCGGGTGGGCCTGTTACCCGCACTGATGGTGAAGATGGCCTCTCACGTCAGCGCCCGCTATGCCAGCTATATGGTGCTGTTTATCGCCTTCTTCAGCCATATCTCTTCTGACGCGGCGCTGGTAATTATGCCGCCGCTGGGCGCGCTGATGTTCCTCGCCGTCGGTCGGCATCCTGTCGCCGGCCTGTTGGCGGCGATTGCCGGTGTGGGCTGCGGCTTTACCGCCAATTTACTGATCGTCACCACCGACGTACTGCTCTCGGGGATCAGCACCGAGGCGGCAAAATCCATCGATGCCTCTTTGCACGTCAGCGTGATCGACAACTGGTACTTTATGGCGACCTCAGTGATCGTCCTGACGCTCGTCGGCGGACTGATCACCGATAAGCTGGTGGAGCCGCGGCTGGGGCAGTGGCAAGGCAGCCGCGATGAAAAGCTGCAGACCCTGACCACTGAGGAGCGTTTCGGCCTGCGCATCGCCGGGGTAGCGACGCTGGCGTTCGTGGCGGTCATCGCCCTGATGGTGGTTCCTGAAAACGGCATTCTTCGCGATCCGGTTCAGCACACGGTGATGCCCTCGCCGTTTATCAAAGGCATCGTGCCGCTGATTATCTTTTTCTTCTTTGTCGTGTCGCTGGCATACGGCATCGCCACCGGCAAAATTCGCCGCCAGGCCGACCTGCCGCAGCTGATGATTGAGCCGATGAAAGAGATGGCCGGGTTTATCGTGATGGTCTTCCCGCTGGCGCAGTTCGTGGCGATGTTCAACTGGAGCAACATGGGCAAGTTTATGGCCGTCGGTCTGACGGACCTGCTGGAGAGCGCCGGGATGAACGGCGTCCCGGCGTTTGTCGGGCTCGCGCTGCTGTCGGCTTTTCTGTGTATGTTTATCGCCAGCGGCTCGGCCATCTGGTCGATTCTGGCGCCTATCTTCGTGCCGATGTTTATGCTGCTGGGCTTTCACCCGGCCTTTGCGCAGATCCTCTTTCGCATCGCCGATTCATCGGTGCTGCCGCTGGCGCCGGTGTCGCCGTTTGTGCCGCTGTTTCTCGGCTTCCTACAGCGCTACCGACCGGATGCCCGCCTCGGCACCTACTACTCGCTGGTGCTCCCTTACCCGCTGATTTTTCTTGCCGTCTGGCTGCTGTTGCTGGTGGGCTGGTATCTGGTGGGACTGCCGATCGGCCCGGGCATCTATCCGCATCTTCCTTAACCTGCTGACAGGCCAGGGATGGCCGTATAGCCTTAACGCGACACCTTCGTTTTCACTTTGCTGGCCGCATGATCCACACTGGCTAATTTATAGAAAAGCGCTTTGTACACCCTTTCAAACACCAGGGTCAGACCGTGGATCGCTAAGCCGCTGATGATCAATACCAGTACGCCAGTCAGTATATATTGCATAGCTCCACCTCTGAGTGATTAATAGCGCCGCGCTGAGGCGTCGGCACCCTACCGGGCGCGTGAAGCACCGGCATCGTCAGTTAAAAAGTAGCAAAAACCATGCCCGATAACCCGCCAGGATCGATCCAAAAATAAATCATTGTGGCTTACGCAGAGCGCCAGCCCGTGATGCGGCTTTATCTTTTGGGAGTATAGTTGACTGTCGTCAGCGCGTGGTATCGTGTGCCCCTCATGTACGATGGTGGATGACAGAAACGATGTTGACCTTGCTGCAGGATAAAATGGATACCCCGCTGGGGCCGCTGTGGGTACTTTGCGACGAACAGTTTAATTTGCGCGCCGTCGAGTGGGACGAGCACCGCGATCGGATGGAAACCCTGCTCGACGTTCACTATCGCCGGGAAGGCTATCAGCGCGTCGACTGCCGCAACCCAGGCGGCCTCAGCAGTAAGCTGAACGACTATTTCGCCGGCGATCTGGCGATTATCGATACCCTGGCTACCGCCACCGCCGGCACACCGTTCCAGCGCCAGGTCTGGCAGGCGTTACGCGATATCCCCTGCGGCCAGGTGATGCACTATGGCCAACTGGCCGAGGCGCTCGGACGCCCCGGCGCCGCGCGCGCGGTGGGCGCCGCCAATGGCGCCAATCCGGTGAGTATCGTGGTGCCCTGCCATCGGGTCATCGGGCGTAACGGTACCCTGACCGGCTATGCCGGGGGCGTGCAGCGAAAAGAGTGGTTATTGCGCCATGAAGGGTATCTTTTACTTTGACTGAAAATGCCTTTTCTGGAATCTTCAGGTAATTTTACAATCAAACATAGCGAAATAATCTATTGCTTATCAAGCAGATATGCATCCGTTTTGATTTACCCTGCTGATATTACGTGTTTCCGGGTCTGAAGACTTACCTGCTGATCAAAAAGATGTTAAAATTGACCAATATCAATTAAGGCCTGAGCAGACATATGATCCCTGAGAAGCGAATTATTCGACGCATTCAGTCTGGCGGTTGTGCTATCCATTGTCAGGATTGCAGTATCAGCCAGCTCTGCATCCCCTTTACTCTGAACGAGCATGAGCTTGATCAGCTGGATAATATTATCGAGCGGAAAAAGCCTATCCAGAAAGGTCAAACCTTGTTCAAAGCCGGTGATGAGCTGAAGTCGTTGTACGCTATTCGCTCCGGGACCATCAAAAGCTACACCATCACTGAGCAAGGTGATGAGCAGATCACCGGCTTCCATCTGGCGGGCGATCTGGTGGGCTTCGACGCCATCGGCACCGGTCTGCACCCGAGCTTTGCGCAGGCGCTGGAAACCTCGATGGTCTGCGAAATCCCCTTCGAAACCCTTGACGATCTTTCCGGAAAAATGCCGAATCTGCGTCAGCAGATGATGCGCCTGATGAGCGGCGAGATTAAAGGCGACCAGGATATGATCCTGCTGCTTTCCAAAAAGAATGCCGAAGAGCGCCTGGCGGCGTTTATCTACAACCTCTCTCGTCGTTTCGCCCAGCGCGGCTTCTCACCCCGTGAGTTCCGCCTGACCATGACCCGCGGCGACATCGGTAACTATCTCGGCCTCACTGTCGAAACCATCAGCCGTCTGCTGGGGCGTTTCCAGAAAAGCGGCATGCTGGCAGTGAAAGGCAAATACATCACTATTGAAAACAGCGATCTGCTGGCCCAGCTGGCCGGTCAGGCGCGCAACGTCGCTTAATCTCTGCGCACCACCTGGTCACGATCGGCAATTTTTTAAGATTTGTTGATCTGACCAGGCTCCTCCCCTGTTTCAATTCATCCATATAGGTTATCTTTTTAGTAACTGACGGTAGCTGCAGTTGTAAGGAGACCCTGTATGGCGAAGTATCAGAGCATGCTGGTAGTAATCGATCCTAACCAGGACGACCAGCCGGCACTTAGGCGCGCGGTGTACCTGCACCAACGGATTGGTGGACGCATCAAAGCCTTTTTGCCGATCTATGATTTTTCTTATGAAATGACCACCCTGCTGTCGCCGGACGAACGAACGGCGATGCGCCAGGGCGTTATTGCCCAACGTACAGCCTGGATCCGCGAGCAGGCGAAATTCTATATTGAATCGGGTGTGCCGATCGACGTAAAAGTGGTGTGGCACAACCGCCCCTTCGAAGCCATTATTCAGGAAGTTATTAGCGAGAAACACGACCTGCTGTTGAAGATGGCCCACCAGCACGACAAACTGGAGGCAGTGATCTTCACACCCACCGACTGGCATCTGTTGCGTAAGTGCCCCTGCCCGGTGTGGATGGTAAAAGACCAACCGTGGCCGGAAGGTGGCAAAGCGCTGGTCGCGGTCAATCTCGCCAGCGAAGAGAATTATCACAACACCCTGAACGAAAAGCTGGTTCGGGAAACGCTGTCGCTGGCGCAAGAAGTCAACCATACCGAAGTACATCTCATCGGCGCCTACCCGGTGACCCCCATCAATATCGCGATTGAGCTTCCGGATTTTGATCCCAGCGTCTACAACGACGCCATTCGCGGTCAGCACCTGCTGGCGATGAAAGCGCTGCGGCAGAAGTTTGGCATCGATGAGAAATTCACCCACGTGGAAAAAGGCCTGCCTGAGGAGGTGATCCCGGATCTCGCCGAGCATCTGCAGGCGGGGATCGTGGTGCTGGGAACGGTCGGACGTACCGGCCTGTCAGCGGCGTTCCTCGGCAATACCGCGGAACAGGTGGTCGATCATCTGCGCTGTGACCTGCTGGTACTCAAACCGGAGGCCTACCAGACGCCGGTGGAACTGGACGACGACGACGACGATTAACCCTCTTCTCGTACCGCTCATCTTCCCCCGCCTCGCGGGGGATTTTTTTGCTTGCTGCCAGTCAGGCACAAAAAAAGGGCCGCTGGCGGCCCCTGTCACTGTCCAGCGAGAATGGCTTAGTGGATACCCAGACGCCAGGCCAGATCGATCTCTTCTTTCAGCTCCAGCGATGAGAGCGCCATCAGGTCAGCAAACTCCAGCTCCAGCAGTTTCAGCTTTTTCAGATACTGCGCTGGGGTCATGACGGTAGTGTCGCGGCGTAAGAATTCGATGGCCATCTGCGTTGGGGTTAACTCGGTATCCATAATATCCTCTGTCTGATGTAATAACCGGGACATTATATCATCTCTCACCGCTTATTTTATGAACAATTCCAGGCATCTCTCCGCATATAAAAAAGCCGTCTCACAGGAGACGGCTTATAAACAAACGTTGTAAAACAAGCGTGCTACATTACAGCGCTTTCAGGATCGCATCGACGCTGGCTTTCGCATCCCCAAACAGCATATGGGTGTTCTCTTTGAAGAACAGCGGGTTCTGTACGCCGGCGTAGCCAGTGTTCATCGAACGCTTAAAGACCACCACGTTCTGCGCTTTCCAGACTTCCAACACTGGCATACCCGCGATAGGGCTCTTCGGATCGTCCTGCGCCGCCGGGTTGACGGTGTCGTTGGCGCCAATCACCAGCACGGTGTCGGTATCGCTGAAATCGTCGTTGATCTCATCCATCTCCAGCACGATGTCGTAAGGCACTTTGGCTTCCGCCAGCAGCACGTTCATATGCCCCGGCAGACGCCCGGCCACCGGGTGAATACCAAAGCGTACTTTGATACCCCGCGCCCGCAGCTTCTCGGTAATTTCTGCCACCGGATACTGCGCCTGGGCCACCGCCATACCGTAGCCAGGGGTGATGATCACCGACTGCGAGTTTTTCAGCATCTCCGCTGTCTCTTCCGCGCTAATCTCGCGATGTTCGCCCACTTCTTCATCGCCGCCGCTGGAAGACCCATCGGTGCCGAAGCCGCCAGCAATCACGCTGATAAAGGAGCGGTTCATCGCCTTACACATAATGTAAGAGAGGATGGCACCGGAAGAACCCACCAGCGCGCCGGTGACGATCAGCAGGTCATTGCTCAGCATAAAGCCCGCTGCCGCTGCCGCCCAGCCCGAGTAGGAGTTGAGCATGGAAACCACCACCGGCATATCCGCGCCGCCGATAGAAGCCACCAGGTGCCAGCCGAAGGCCAGCGCGATCGCGGTCATCACCAGCAGGCACAGGACCTGGGTACCAGTGCTGTCGGCGCGAACAAAAATCACCATCAGCACGAAGGAGACCACCAGCGCCGCCAGGTTCAGCTTATGGCGATTGGGCAGCATCAGCGGCTTCGAGGAAATTTTGCCGCGCAGTTTACCAAACGCCACCACCGAACCGGTGAAGGTGACTGCACCGATGAAGATGCCGAGGAACACTTCGGTCAAATGGATATTGACCAGAATCTGCTCCATCCCGGTTTCATGCTGCAGGTAGCTGTTAAAACCCACCAGCACCGCCGCCAGGCCCACGAAGCTGTGCAGGATAGCCACCAGCTCCGGCATCTCGGTCATCTCGACCTTTTTCGCCAGACGAATACCGATCGCCCCACCGATCACCATCGCGAGGATGATCCAACCGACGTTGCCGGCGTCCGGCCCCAGAATCGTGGCGATCAGGGCGATAGCCATCCCGGCGATGCCGAAATAGTTGCCCTGCTGCGACGTTTCGTGTTTCGACAGACCCGCCAGGCTGAAAATAAACAGGATTGCGGCAACAATGTATGCAGCTGTAACTAATCCACCAGACATGTGCTACCCCTTATCCTTTGCGAAACATTTTCAGCATGCGCTGAGTCACGGTAAAACCACCGAAAATATTAATGCTGGCGATCAGTACCGCGATAAAGCTCAGGAAGCTGACCCAGCCCCCGTGGCCTATCTGCAACAACGCACCAACAACGATAATGCCCGAAATCGCGTTCGTCACCGACATCAGCGGCGTATGCAGCGCATGGGAGACGTTCCATACCACGTAGTAACCTACTACGCAGGCCAGCGCGAAGACGGTGAAATGGCCAAGAAACTCTTTTGGCGCGACGTTCGCCAGCCAGCCGAAGAGGATAATCGCCAGCGCTATCAGGGCATATTTACGCCATGGGGACACCGGTTTTGCCGCTTCTTTCGGCGCTTCCACTTTTTTCGCTGCAGCCTGCGGCTGAGCGGAGACCTGAATCGGCGGCGCCGGCCAGGTGATTTCGCCTTCGCGCACTACGGTCACGCCGCGCACCACCACGTCATCGAAATCGATAACAATGTTGCCATCTTTCTCTTTGCACAGCAGCTTCAGCAGGTTAACCAGGTTGGTACCGTAGAGCTGGGAAGACTGGGTCGGCAGACGGCCCGGCAGATCGGTGTAACCAATAATTTTCACGCCGTTGGCGGTGGTGACCACTTCGCCGGGCACGGTGTACTCACAGTTGCCGCCATTTTGCGAGGCGAGGTCGACCACCACGCTGCCCGACTTCATGGAGTCGACCATCTCGCGGGTGATCAGTTTCGGTGCCGGTTTACCCGGAATTAACGCCGTGGTGACGATGATATCGACATCTTTCGCCTGGGCGGCGAACAGCGCCATTTCGGCCTTAATAAAGGCCTCAGACATCACCTTGGCGTAGCCGTCGCCGCTGCCGGCTTCTTCTTTAAAGTCCAGCTCGAGGAACTCGGCGCCCATACTCTGCACCTGCTCCTTCACTTCCGGACGGGTATCGAAGGCGCGGACGATAGCGCCCAGGCTGTTGGCGGCGCCAATCGCAGCCAGACCGGCCACCCCGGCGCCGATGACCATCACCTTCGCGGGCGGAACTTTGCCTGCCGCCGTAATCTGTCCGGTAAAGAAACGGCCGAATTCATGGGCCGCTTCCACGATTGCACGGTAGCCGGCAATGTTTGCCATTGAACTGAGCGCATCCAGCGACTGGGCGCGAGAAATACGCGGCACCGAATCCATCGCCATCACGTTGATATTACGGGCCGCCAGTTTTTCCATCAGCTGCGGGTTTTGCGCAGGCCAGATAAAACTTATCAGCGTGGTTCCCGGATTCAGCAGTGCAATTTCATCGTCATTTGGAGCATTGACCTTGAGGATGATGTCAGACTGCCAGACCTCGTTGCCCGCGACGATCTCAGCCCCTGCCTGGGTAAAGGCGGCATCGTCAAAGCTGGCCAGTTTCCCGGCCCCGCTTTCTACCGCGACGCTAAAGCCGAGTTTAAGCAATTGCTCAACGGTCTTCGGCGTGGCGGCGGCCCGGGTCTCCTGGGCTAGCCTCTCTTGTGGTACACCAATACGCATAGTTTTCCCTTCCATCGGTTTTTGATGATGGTTTACTTTTCTGACCAACAACGACAAGACGGCGAAATCTTCCTCGCCATCATTCCGCTGTCTGCAAAATGAAACAGTAACAAACTTTTTATAACCTACTGAAAATAGCGATTGTGATCTACAGCGATAAAACAGAAATTTTGATTTTATTGCTTATTGTCAGCACAGATGGTTTCGGGCAGCAATATTTACCTGAATTTCTCACTCAGGCCTGATAATCCGCTTATCCAGCGTGATAAAACGCCATTTATCGCCATTGAGATCATTGTATTAACATTACGTTAACTAATAAAAGTGGTATCGATTATCGTTTTTGCTGGTCAAGCGGCTGTTTTTTCAACATATCGAAAAATGTTATCTTTCCGTAGTATACGATTCGGGCGGCAAGCAAAAAATGACGCAGACAGTCACAACGATTAAATGCAATAATCAAACGTTTTCAGTCAACAACAACACCAGTATATGGTTTGCGCAAGGCAAAGGATTATTTTTATGAAGCTTAAAAACACCCTCCTGGCGTCTGCTCTCCTGACAACCGCCACGTTGTCTGCCCATGCAGCGACCGAGTTGACCCCGGAGCAGGCGGCTGCGCTGAAGCCCTACGATCGCGTTGTCGTCACCGGCCGGTTTAATGCCATTGGCGACGCGGTACAGGCGGTATCGCGTAAAGCCGACAAAGACGGCGCGGCCTCATTCTATGTTGTCGACACGTCGGACTACGGCAATGGCGGCAACTGGCGCGTCACGGCTGACCTCTATAAAGACAACGCGCCGCAAGCGGATGCGCCGAAAAATCGCATCATCAATGGCGTGGTAGAACTGCCGAAAGATCAGGCCGTGACGCTGATGCCTTACGACACTGTCACCGTTCAGGGCTTCTATCGCAGCCAGCCGGAAGTCAATGATGCCATCACCAAAGCGGCAAAAGCGAAAGGCGCCTATGCGTTCTTTATCGTGCGCCAGGTGGATGCCAACCAGGGCGGCAACCAGCGCATTACCGCTTATATCTATAAAAAAGATGCTGAAAAACGCGTGCTGCAGAGCCCGGACGCCATCCCGGCAGACTCTGACGCCGGTCGCGCGGCGCTGGCCAAAGGCGGTGAAGCCGCGAAAAACGTGGAAATCCCGGGCGTCGCCACCACCGCGGCTGTGGGCTCAGGCACTGGCGTCGGTCGTTTCTTCGAGACCCAGTCTTCCAAAGGCGGGCGTTACACTGTCACGCTGCCGGACGGCACCAAAGTGGAAGAAGTGAACAAAGTGACCGCGGCGCAAATGGTGCCGTTCGATAATATCCAGTTCACCGGCAACTACGGCAACATGACGGAAATCTCCTATCAGACGGCGAAACGCGCGGCGAAGAAAGGGGCGAAGTACTACCACATCACCCGTCAGTGGCAGGAACGCGGCGGCAACATCACCATCAGCGCTGATTTGTACAAATAATCACTGCTGGCTGGCTAAAAAGGCGGCGCAATGCCGCCTTTTCATTTTTTTTCATCCCCCGCCATTGCATGGCTCCCGGACACTCCGTAAAATCCCGCGCCTTAGCGCAATCCTCCATTTTTATGCGATTTCGCAAAATAAATATTCTGGAACAGCCATTTTCACCTCGGGAATGCAATGGAAAAGAAACTGGGCCTGAGCGCCCTGACCGCCCTGGTCCTTAGCTCAATGCTCGGCGCTGGCGTATTCAGTTTGCCGCAAAATATGGCTGCCGTAGCCAGCCCCTCCGCTTTGCTTATCGGCTGGGCCATCACCGGCGTCGGGATCCTGTTCCTCGCCTTCGCCATGCTGCTGTTAACCCGCATTCGCCCCGACCTCGACGGCGGGATCTTCACCTACGCCCGCGAAGGGTTCGGTGAGCTGATTGGCTTCTGTTCCGCCTGGGGATACTGGCTCTGCGCGGTGATCGCCAACGTCTCCTATCTGGTCATCGTCTTTTCGGCGCTCAGTTTCTTCACCGATACCCCTGAGCTGCGCCTGTTTGGCGATGGCAACACCTGGCAGTCTATCGCTGGCGCTTCGGTTTTGCTGTGGGTTGTCCATTTTCTGGTCCTGCGCGGCGTGCAGACGGCGGCGGGGATTAACCTGGTGGCCACCCTCGCCAAACTCCTGCCGCTGGGCGCGTTTATCGCGCTCGCCGCCCTGGCCTTCCAGCTGGATACGTTCCGCCTCGATTTCCGCGGACTGGCGCTGGGAATCCCCGTGTGGGAGCAGGTTAAAAACACCATGCTGATCACCCTGTGGGTGTTTATTGGCGTGGAAGGTGCCGTCGTGGTTTCTGCCCGCGCCCGACACAAGCGCGATGTCGGTCGCGCAACGCTGCTGGCGGTGCTCTCCGCCCTCACGGTCTATCTGCTGGTCACCCTGCTGTCGCTGGGCGTGGTGCCGCGCAGCGAACTGGCCGGTATGCGTAACCCGTCGATGGCGGGACTGATGGTCAACATGATGGGTTCGTGGGGAGAAATCGTGATTGCGGCGGGCCTGATCGTGTCGGTGTGTGGCGCCTACCTGAGCTGGACGATTATGGCTGCGGAAGTGCCTTTCCTGGCCGCCACGCATAAAGCCTTCCCGCGCCTGTTTGCCCGCCAGAACAGCAACAATGCCCCGTCCGCCTCGCTATGGCTGACCAATATCAGCGTTCAGGTATCGCTGGTGCTGATCTGGTTGACCGGGTCGGACTACGGCACCCTGCTGACCATCGCCTCAGAGATGATCCTCGTCCCCTATCTGCTGGTCGGCGCCTTTCTGTTGAAAATCGCCACTCGCCCGCTGCACAAAGCGGTGGGTATCGGCGCCTGCATTTATGGCTTATGGTTATTATACGCGTCGGGACCTGTGCATTTGCTGTTGTCGGTGGTACTTTACGCTCCGGGTCTTCTGGTCTTTTTGTACGCTCGACGTACGCACCAGCACGATCGTTCGCTCAAACGCCGCGAATTGGCGCTAATTGGTTTATTGCTGGTTGCCGCTGTGCCGGCAACGTGGATGCTGGTGGGGTAAGCGCTCGCCCTGCCGCAGAACGCATAGGAGATACCCATGGCTGAACAACAGCCCCGCCCGATTCTGATCACAGGAGGAGGCCGCCGCATCGGTCTCGCGCTGGCACACCATTTCCTGCTGCAACACCAGCCGGTCGTCGTCAGCTATCGCACGCCCTATCCGGCGATCGACGGCCTGCGCGACGCGGGCGCCCTCTGTCTGCAGGCCGATTTCAGCAGCGATGACGGCATACTCACCTTCGCCAAAGCGGTCAAGTCGCACACCAGCGGCCTGCGCGCCATCATCCACAACGCCAGCGACTGGATGGCGGAGAAGCCGGGGGTTGCGCTGAGCACAGTGATCAACCGCATGATGCAGATCCACGTCCATGCCCCCTATCTGCTCAACCACGCGCTGGAGGATCTGCTGCGCGGCCACGGCCATGCCGCCAGTGATATTATCCATATTACCGATTACGTCGTGGAGCGCGGCAGCGATAAACATATCGCCTACGCCGCCAGCAAAGCCGCGCTGGACAATATGACCCGCTCCTTCGCCCGCAAGCTGGCGCCGGAGATCAAGGTCAACGCCATCGCCCCGTCGCTGATTATGTTTAATGAGGGTGACGACGAAGCCTATCGTCAGCAGGCGCTGGATAAATCGCTGATGAAAATCGCCCCAGGCGAAAAAGAGATTAGCGACCTTATCGACTATCTGTTTACCAGCCGCTACGTCACCGGCCGGTCCTTCGCCGTCGACGGCGGCCGCCCGCTGCGCTAGTGAAAGTGGTTCCAGCCCAGGATTAACAGCCAGGCGCATAGCCCCCAGCATCCCACCGCGCCTGCCAGCGCCAACGGCAGGCGCATGATCCCGGTGAAATACCACAGCGATACCAAATAGACAAAATAGGGAATAATCGACCACATGCCGAACACGATGGTGGCGCGCAGGGCTTCAATACCGCGCTCGCTGGCGACGATATAGTGGGCGATGAGCGCAAAGGTAGGAAATAGCGGGATCAGCCCGGCGAGAGCGTAATTTTTCGTTTTTGCCAGCACGCCAATCAGCACCACCACCAGCGCACCCAGCAGCCCTTTGATTAACAGCCCCATGTCCTTATGCCTTAACAATGAATCAACAAGTTAGCGCAGCATAGCGGAAATAGCGCTGTTTATAAAAGAGTAATGGCGGGTAAAATAGACGCAGTGTATGTTACTTCTTTTACTGATGTGCAATAGACATGAATAAAATCGTTTTTGTTGAGGATGACCCTGAGGTTGGGGCGCTGATCGCCGCCTATCTCGGCAAGCATGATATGGAGGTGGTGGTCGAGCCTCGCGGCGACCGCGCAGAGGACGTGATCGCGCGGGAGAAACCGGACCTCGTGCTGCTGGACATTATGCTGCCCGGCAAAGACGGGATGACGCTCTGCCGCGATCTGCGCGGGCAATGGCAAGGGCCCATTGTCCTGCTGACCTCACTCGACAGCGACATGAACCATATCCTCTCCCTGGAGATGGGCGCCAGCGATTATATCCTGAAAACCACGCCGCCAGCGGTGCTTCTCGCGCGACTGCGTCTGCATTTACGCCAGCATATCGCTCCGGCGGGCGCCGGCGCCGGTACCCCGGCAACGCTCACGCCGCACAAAACCATCTCCTTTGGTTCGCTGACCATTGACCCGGTCAACCGCCAGGTGCTGCTTGGCGGAGAAAGCGTCGCATTGTCGACGGCCGATTTCGATCTGCTGTGGGAGCTGGCCACCCACGCCGGGCAAATTATGGACCGCGACGCGCTGCTGAAAAATTTACGCGGCGTCACCTACGACGGGATGGATCGCAGCGTTGACGTGGCTATCTCCCGCCTGCGCAAAAAACTGCTCGACAACGCCACGGAGCCCTATCGTATTAAGACCGTTCGCAACAAAGGCTACCTGTTCGCCCCACACGCCTGGGACAACTAAGCTTCTCCCGCGGCCCTGCGAGGGGCCCGTTTTATGGCGCACTCCCCGACAGTAACCACCTCAACTTTTACTGCTTAGGGCAACTGCGCGGGTTTCCCTCTTCGCGCCCGCTGCCCGCTGCGAATTTGTCATATTGCGTAAATCAATAGGTTTAGCCGTACAGTTCCCCATCACATAAGCCTTCAATATGATTGTGCTCAAGGACTTACCGTTATCAGAGTGGCATAAAGCCTGAAAACACAGGACTTTTGCATGATGAAATACGTTGTACTTTTGGCACTCTCACTCTTCACTTCACTCTCTGGTTGGGCTTTTTCCCTCGACAACGCCGATATTCGACTCCTCTGTCCACAGCGCGGGCAAATCGAGGTGATCCTCCACCGCTATGAACATACCCAGCAATCCTGGGGACAGCATCACTTTGAAACGGGAGGCGGCCACGTTCGCCAGGGACCGCTGCTGGTGATCCCGTTTGCCAACCTCGATCAGATGATTTACCACCAGACCACCGGCGAATTTGCTTACTGGTATGCCAAAACGGAAAAGCTGGTGCGCTGTCGTCTGCTGAGTCTGACGACCCTCTATCCGGTGGATATTCCCTACTTTCGCGAGTAGCGATACCCCGCTCGACGCTCCAGGGTAATGCAGGTCTGGTGGTTATAATTAATTTGTGACAACGTCACTAATTCAGATATTCCCGGCCGATATCATCCCGGATGACGCGACCTATACCGGGTATACCGGCGCCACAAAGATGGCAAGGTGCAACATGCCGAGCCCCCAAAGATGGTCGTTTTACAATAAATTTTCATTGTTCTAGTGTGAGTTAACTCAACACTCACGCGGTACGGGAGAGACAATGGGACGGTTCTCAGGTAAGAAAATTGTGATTACAGGGGCGAGCAGCGGTATTGGTCTGGCGGGGGCAATGCGCATTATTGATGAAGGGGGCGAAGTGATGCTGACCGGGCGCCACCAGCAAAAACTGGCGTTGTTACGCACATTGCTGCCCGAGCGCGCCTGGTTTCTTCAGAACGATGGCGCGAAACCTGAGGCGGCGCATGCCCTCGCCGAGTCTGTAGAATCATTTGGCATGCTGGATGGCCTATGGCTGAACGCCGGGCAGTTCGCCTTTTCTACGGTGGAAAATACCACCGAAACGCAGTTCGATACCATCATGGCCAACAACGTCCGTTCCCAGTATGTGGTGGATGGCGGACTGCTGCGCTTATAAGGGCTCCGTCATTATTTATGCGTACGGGATGTTGTCAGTGAGGGTGAACCCTGCTTTGATAGCGCATTAAACCGGGCGTGAAACGCAGAAGTGATTTTGCGGTATATTCTGCCGTGACAAACGCCCTGGACTGCGGTCTGGTTTCGTTCCTGCATCACCGCTTTAGCGGAAAGACACATACCACACCGCGCCATGAAGGCAAAAGATAGGTAATTAACATTCTGATTTAAGTGAGATTTAATGAAAAAGCTGTTTGTGCAGTTCTATCTTTTGCTCTTCGTTTGCTTTCTGGTAATGACCATGCTGGTCGGTCTGGTCTATAAATTTACCGCTGAGCGCGCCGGACGACAGTCGCTGGACGATTTGATGAAAAGTTCGCTGTATCTGATGCGCAGCGAGCTGCGGGAAATTCCGCCGCGCGACTGGAGCAAGACGCTCAAAGAGCTGGATCTGAACCTGTCGTTCGATCTGCACATCGAGCCGATCAGCAAATTTAAGCTGTCGGAAAGCTCGATGCAGCACCTGCGCGCCGGCGATATTGTCGCGCTGGATGACCAGTACACCTTTATTCAGCGTATTCCCCGCAGCCATTATGTGCTGTCGGTGGGCCCGGTGCCTTATCTCTATTTTCTGCATGAAATGCGCCTGCTGGACGTGGCGCTGATGGCGTTTATTGCTATCTCGCTGGCCTTTCCGGTGTTTATCTGGATGCGTCCGCACTGGCAGGACATGTTGCGCATTGAAACCGCTGCCCAGCGCTTTGGCGAGGGCCACTTCAGCGAGCGCATTCATTTTGACAGCATGTCCAGCTTTGAACGGCTCGGCGTGGCCTTTAACCAAATGGCCGATAACATTAACGCCCTCATTGCCAGTAAGAAGCAGTTGATTGACGGTATCGCCCATGAGCTCAGGACGCCGCTGGTCCGCCTGCGCTACCGTCTGGAGATGAGCGAAAACCTCACCGAGGCGGAATCGCAAGCGCTGAACCGCGATATCGGCCAGCTGGAGGCGCTGATTGAAGAGCTCCTGACCTACGCCCGCCTCGACCGCCCGCAGACGGAACTCAGCCTGACGACGCCTGACTTTCCCGCCTGGATCAGCGATCACGTCGAGGATATCCAGATGGTCAACCCGCAGCGCGAGGTCGCTCTGGCGACGCTGACCCACGGCAACTACGGCGCGCTGGATATGCGGCTGATGGAGCGGGTACTGGATAATCTGGTGAATAACGCCCTGCGCTACAGCACCCAGCGGGTGGCGGTCAGCCTGACCCTGCAGGGTCCGCGCGCGTCGCTGCAGGTCGAGGATGACGGCCCGGGAATCGCTCCCGAAGAGCGCGAGCGGGTGTTTGAGCCCTTTGTCCGTCTTGACCCCAGCCGCGATCGGGCGACAGGAGGTTGTGGCCTCGGCCTGGCGATTGTGCACAGTATTGCCCAGGCGATGGGCGGTGACGTGCGCTGTGAGGCCAGCCCTCTCGGCGGCGCCCGCTTCTGCTTTAGCTGGCCGGTTTATCATCAGTTGCCCGATTTTACCTCTGCCTGAATAAAACTTGCGCAGCGGCCGCGCGCTGCGTATGCTGTAAAAATCAAATAGTATGTTGTAACTAAGGTGAAATGATGGCCAGCTACGATCTTGTTGAACGTCTGAATGATACCTTTCGCCAGATCGAGCTGGAGCTGCAGATGCTCCAGCAGGCATTAAGCAGCTGTCGGCTGCTGGCGGCCCGGGTATTTGAACTGCCGGCGGTCAGTAAGGATGCCGAGCACGATCCGCTGGCGAACATACCGGTGGTGCAGCACAGCGGCAAGGCGGCGCTGGCCCTCGCCCTGCGCCACTACAGCCATCTGTTTATCCAGCAGCAGTCGGAAAACCGCAGCAGCAAGGCCGCCGTCCGTCTGCCAGGGGCTATCTGCCTGCAGGTCACCGCCGCGGAGCAGCAGGATCTGCTGGCGCGCATTCAGCATATTAACGCCCTGAAGGCTACCTTCGAGAAAATCGTCACCGTCGATTCTGGCCTGCCCCCCACTGCCCGTTTTGAATGGGTGCATCGCCACCTGCCGGGCTTGATCACCCTCAGCGCCTACCGCACGCTGACGCCCCTTATCGACCCGAGCACCATCCGCTTCGGCTGGGCCAATAAACACGTGATCAAGAACCTGACCCGCGACCAGGTATTGATGATGCTGGGGAAAAGCCTGCAATCACCGCGGGCGGTGCCGCCGTGGACCCGTGAGCAGTGGCAGAGCAAGCTTGAGAGGGAGTATCAGGACATCGCCGCCCTGCCGCAGCGGGCGCGGCTGAAAATCAAACGGCCGGTGAAAGTGCAGCCGATTGCCCGCGTCTGGTACGCCAGCGAGCAGAAACAGGTGCAGTACGCCTGCCCCAGCCCGCTGATCGCGCTGATATCCGGCAGCCAGGGGGTCAGCGTCCCGGATATCGGCGAATTGCTGAACTATGACGCCGACAATGTCCAGTACCGCTACAAACCGGAGGCGCAGTCGCTGAGATTACTTATCCCGCGCCTGCACCTCTGGCTGGCTAGCGAGTAGCCAGGCTGCCAACCATCTCCTCAGGGCGCACCCAGCTGTCGAATTCGGCTTCCGTCAGGTAGCCCAGCGCCAGCGCCGAGGCTTTGAGGGTCAGCCCCTCATGGTGCGCTTTTTTAGCGATTTCCGCCGCCTTGTCGTAGCCGATATGGGTATTCAGCGCAGTGACCAGCATCAGCGACTCATTGAGCAGCTGGCTGATCCGCTCGCGATTCGGTTCAATACCCACCGCACAGTGCTCGTTAAAACTTGCCATGCCGTCCGCCAGCAGACGCACCGACTGCAGGAAGTTGTGGATGACCATCGGGCGATAGACGTTAAGCTCAAAGTTGCCGGAGGCGCCACCGATATTCACCGCCACATCGTTGCCCATCACCTGGCAGCAGACCATGGTCAGGGCTTCGCACTGGGTTGGGTTAACCTTGCCGGGCATAATCGATGACCCTGGCTCGTTTTCCGGGATCGCGATTTCGCCAATGCCGCAGCGGGGGCCGGAGGCCAGCCAGCGGACATCGTTAGCGATTTTCATCAAGGACGCCGCCAGGCCTTTCAGCGCGCCGTGGGCATGGACCAGGGCATCCACAGTGGCCAACGCTTCGAATTTGTTTGGTGCGGTGACAAATGGTTGTCCGCTGAGCGACGCCAGCTCTGCCGCCACCCGCACGGCATACTCCGGATGGGTATTCAGCCCGGTTCCTACCGCCGTCCCGCCCAGCGCCAGCTCGGCAAGATGCGGCTGACTGGCTTCGATGTGCTTCAGGCTATGGTCCAGCATCGCCACCCAGCCGGAGATCTCCTGGCCTAACGTGAGCGGCGTGGCGTCCTGCAGATGGGTGCGGCCGATCTTGACGATATCCCTGAAGGCTACCGCTTTTTCATTGAGCGTCGCCCGCAGCGCCTGCAGCGACGGGATCACTTTTTCCCGCAGGGCAATCAGCGCCGCGACGTGCATGGCGGTGGGGAACACGTCATTTGAGCTCTGGCTCTTATTCACATCGTCATTGGGATGAATTTTTCGCGCCATCCCCCGTTCACCGCCCAGCAGTTCACTGGCGCGGTTGGCCAGCACCTCGTTCATATTCATATTGCTTTGGGTGCCGGAGCCGGTCTGCCAGATAGCCAGCGGGAACTCCTGCGCGTGCTTTCCGGCGAGGACTTCGTCAGCGGCAGCGACGATCGCCCCGGCTTTCTCCGCCGTCAGCAACCCGAGATCCTGATTAACCTTCGCCGCCGCCCGCTTGGTCAGCGCCAGGGCGTAAATCAGCTCCCCGGGCATTTTTTCGCTTGATATGCGGAAATGCTCCAGCGAGCGTTGGGTCTGGGCGCCCCAGAGCTTATCGGCCGGGACGTCGATGGCGCCCATCGAGTCTTTTTCACTGCGATGCGTTGTCATTACTTTCTCCTTGGATTCAAAGTGCGTCATAGCGACAAAGCTCACCTGCTTAAAAGACTAAGTATTGGCCAGATTTATAAGTTGTTTTGGTGGTTCGTGCCGCGAAGCGACATAAAAAAGCCGCCCGAAGGGCGGCCCAGACCGCTGACAAAATGCAATCGTCGGGATTGCCCGGCGGCGCTGCGCTTGCGCGGGCCTACAGAGAATTGCCTAACTGTTTAATATTGCTGTTTTTCGCAGGCCGGGTAAGGCGAAAGCCGCCACCCGGCAGAAAGGCGATCACAATAACGAAAACCGGTTTGTCATCGGCCAGAGCCGCCCCGAAGGGCGGTCTGGGTTACTTCACGCAGCGGGCGCACTGCGACGTCTGGATCTGCTGGAAGAAGTCATTGCCTTTATCATCGACGAGGATAAACGCCGGGAAATCTTCCACTTCAATTTTCCAGATAGCCTCCATACCCAGCTCCGGATACGCCACGCACTCGAGGCTACGGATGCTCTGCTGGGCCAGTACCGCCGCCGGGCCGCCGATACTGCCGAGGTAGAAGCCGCCGTGTTTGTGGCACGCGTCGGTGACCTGCTGGCTGCGGTTGCCTTTCGCCAGCATGATCTTGCTCGCGCCGTGCGACTGCAGCAGATCAACGTATGAATCCATGCGCCCTGCGGTGGTCGGTCCCAGAGAGCCGGAGGCGTAACCGTCCGGTGTCTTGGCCGGACCGGCATAGTAGATCGGGTGATCTTTGACGTACTGCGGCAGTGCTTCACCGCTGTCGATAAGCTCCTTCAGCTTGGCGTGAGCGATATCGCGGGCCACGATAATAGTGCCGCTCAGCGACAAACGGGTGGACACCGGGTACTGTGACAGCAGCGCCAGGATCTCGCTCATCGGCTGGTTAAGATTCACCTTCACCGCTTCGCCTTCCCCGGCCTGGCGCAGATGCTCAGGGATATATTTCCCCGGATTGCTCTCCAGCTTCTCGATCCAGATGCCGTCGCGGTTGATTTTGGCTTTGATGTTGCGGTCGGCGGAACAGGAGACGCCCATCCCTACCGGGCAGGAAGCGCCGTGACGCGGCAGACGGATCACGCGGATATCGTGGGCGAAGTATTTCCCGCCGAACTGCGCGCCGAGGCCAAGGTTCTGCGCTTCCAGCAGCAGTTCTTGCTCCAGTTGCACATCGCGGAACGCCTGGCCATGCTCGTTACCTTCGGTCGGCAGGCCATCGTAGTATTTGGTGGAGGCCAGCTTGACGGTTTTCAGCGTCGCTTCCGCCGAAGTCCCGCCGATCACAAAGGCGATATGGTACGGCGGACAAGCGGCGGTCCCGAGGGTGCGCATCTTCTCAACCAGATAGTTTTTCAGCTTCGCCGGGGTGATCAGCGCTTTGGTTTCCTGGTACAGATAGGTTTTGTTCGCCGAACCGCCGCCCTTGGCGATGCAGAGGAATTTGTACTCATCGCCATCGGTAGCATAAAGATCGATCTGCGCCGGCAGGTTGGTACCGGTGTTAACCTCTTTATACATATCCAGCGGCGCGTTCTGCGAGTAGCGCAGGTTGTCCTGGATATAGGTGTTGTACACACCCTGCGCCAGAGCGGCTTCATCACCGCCGCCGGTCCACACGCGCTGGCCTTTTTTACCCATGATGATCGCGGTGCCGGTGTCCTGGCAGGTGGGCAGAATGCCTTTGGCGGCGATATCCGAGTTGCGCAGGAACTGCAGGGCGACGTATTTGTCGTTTTCGCTGGCTTCCGGGTCGTTAAGGATATCAGCCACCTGCTGCTGATGCGCCGGGCGAAGCATAAAGGAGGCGTCGTGGAAAGCATGCTGCGCCAGAAGGGTTAGCGCCTGAGGGTCGACTTTTAGCACTTCCTGGCCGGCAAATTCGGCGACGGAGACGTAATCACTGCTGAGGAGATAATACTCGGTGTCATCCTTTTTGAGGGGAAAAGGATCCTGGTAAACAAACGGTTTATTCGACATTGTACTCTCACTTACTGCTTTGGCTGATTATGTTTCAGGCAGGGACTCCATGTGCCTGTAGAAAAGCGAGTCGATCAATCTTACACAATTTTTTAACAAAAACTGAGACAGGGACGACTTTTTCTTTCAGCAGTTGCTTCTCCACGGTTTACTGGTTTAATAGAGCAATAATTTTTACTTTGATTGATACAGGGAATGAGAATGCAAAAGCTGATCAACGCCGTACAGAACTACGCATGGGGAAGCCACACCGCTTTAACTGAACTGTATGGCATTGCCAACCCGGACAACCTGCCGATGGCGGAGCTGTGGATGGGGGCGCATCCGAAGAGCAGCTCGCAGATCCTGGCGGCCGACGGCCAGCCGCGTTCGCTGCGCGAGGTGATTGACGCGGATAAAACCGCCCTGCTCGGCGACAAGGTTGCCGCCCGCTTTGGTGAGCTGCCGTTCCTGTTTAAAGTGCTGTGCGCCGCTCAGCCGCTCTCTATTCAGGTCCATCCCAACAAGCAGGCCTCGGAAGAAGGTTTCGCCCGCGAGAACGCCGCCGGCATCCCGCTCTCCGCCGCCGAGCGTAACTATAAAGATCCAAACCACAAGCCGGAGCTGGTTTTTGCCCTGACGCCGTTCCTGGCGATGAATGCGTTTCGCGAGTTCAGCGAGATTGTCACCCTGCTGCAGCCGGTGGCTAGCGCGCATCCGGCGATTGGCGCCTTCCTGCAGCAGCCGGACGCGGCTCATCTGAGCCAGCTGTTTGCCAGCCTGCTCAATATGCAGGGTGAGGAAAAAGCCAAGGCGCTGCAGGTGCTGCGCGACGTACTGGCCCGTGAACAAGGCGAACCGTGGCAGACTATCCGCCTGATCGCGGAATTCTATCCGGACGACAGCGGCCTCTTCTCGCCGCTGCTGCTGAACGTGGTGAAGCTGAACCCTGGCGAAGCCATGTTCCTGTTCGCCGAAACGCCGCATGCCTATCTGCAGGGGGTGGCGCTGGAGGTGATGGCCAACTCGGATAACGTACTGCGTGCCGGTCTGACGCCGAAATACATTGATATTCCTGAGCTGGTCGCTAACGTCAAGTTCGAAGCCAAACCGGCGGGTGAGCTATTGACCCAGCCGCAGCAGCACGGCGCAGAGCTGGACTTCCCGATCCCGGTGGAAGATTTTGCCTTCTCGCTGCACGACCTCTCCGCCGAGGCCAGCGATCTGGCTCAGGCGAGCGCGGCGATTATTTTCTGCGTCGACGGCGAAACCATACTGCACAAAGGTGACCAGAGCCTGACGCTCAAGCCGGGCGAGTCGGCTTTCGTGGCCGCTAACGAATCACCGGTGCAGGTCAGCGGACGCGGCCGCGTGGCGCGCGTGTTCAATAAGCTCCAGTAAGTGACTGACCTTTCAGGTCGCGCTTACTGAATGATGACAACTCAGCCAGGCGGTCTCTCCGCCTGGCTTCATTTATGGACAAATGCTATGAAAAAATCGCTGGTCGCAGCAGGCATCATCGTGGCGCTGGGCGTGGTATGGACAGGCGGCGCCTGGTACACCGGCAAACAGCTGGAAGGCCGGATCGCCGATATGGTGCAGCAGGCTAACGCGCAGCTACGCAGCAGCGCGCCGGAATCAGGTCTGGAGCTGAGCTATCAGGATTACCGGCGCGGGCTGTTCAGCAGCCATCTGCAGCTGGTGGTTAAGCCGATCGCCGGTCAGGCCAACAGCTGGCTGGCCGCCGGACAGAGCGTGGTACTTGACGAGGTGGTCGATCATGGCCCCTTCCCGCTGGCCTCATTAAAAACCTTTAATCTGGCGCCGGCGATGGCCTCGGTCCACACCACGCTGGTGAAAAATGATGCCAGCCAGGCGCTGTTCGAGATCGCCAAAGGCAACACTCCCTTTACCGTCGATACACGCATCGCCTACAGCGGCGACAGCCAGTCGGCGATCGTGCTCAATGCCCTCGACTATGCCAAAGGTGATGAGAAAGTCACCTTCAGCGGCGGTCAGTTCCAGCTCGACGCCGACCGCGACGGCAAAAACATCAGCCTGAAGGGCCAGGCCGGCAGCGGGCAGATCGATGCGCTCAACGAATATAATCAGAAGGTACAGCTGCGCTTCGTCAACCTGACCACCGACGGCGCCACCGAACTGGCCAGCTTCAACGAACGTATCGGCCAGCAAAAAATGACCCTCGATAAACTGGCCATCAGCGTCGAAGGCAAAGAGCTGGCGCTGGTTGACGGGATGGCGCTGGACGGCGGCTCGACGCTGACCCAGGACGGCAAAGGCGTGAACAGCCAGGTGAACTACACCGTCAACAGCCTCAAGCTGCAGGGGCAGGATATGGGCAGCGGCAAACTGACGCTGAAAGTGGATAATGTCGACGGTCAGGCGTGGCACCAGTTTAGTCAGCAGTACAGTGCACAGTCTCAGGCGCTGCTGGCAAAACCGGAACTGGCGCAAAACCCGGAACTGTACCAGCAGGCGTTAACCGAAACCCTGTTCAATGCGCTGCCGATCCTGCTTAAAGGCAACCCATCGGTGACCATCTCTCCGCTGAGCTGGCGCAATGCCAAAGGGGAAAGTACCCTGAATCTGTCGGTTCTGCTGAAGGATCCGGCCCAGGTGACCACCCCACCGCAGACCCTGGCGGACAGTCTGGATCGCGTGGTGCAGTCCCTTGACGGCAAGGTGGTGATCCCGGTGGATATGGCGACGGAGTTGATGACCAAAATCGCCGGTCTGGAAGGTTACCAGCCAGCCGATGCGGCCAAACTCGCCGATCAGCAGGTCAAAGGCCTGGCGGCGATGGGCCAGATGTTCCGCATCACCACCATGGAAGATAACGCCATCAGCAGCAGCCTGCAGTACGCTAACGGCCAGGTGACGCTGAACGGACAGAAAATGCCGCTGGAGGATTTTGCCGCGATGTTTGGTCTGGAAGCGCCTGCTCAACCGGACGCGGCGCCGCAGGAAGGCCAGCCGCAACAGGATGACGCCGCTCCTCAGCAGGACGACGCCGCCCCGCAGCCGTAACTTATCGTCTCAGGAGACGGCCATCGCGCCGTCTCCCTCACTTCCGTGTCACCAGCCGCGGCGGCATAATCTGGTTTCGCGCCTCGCCGGTGCCTTCCTCCAGCCGTCGCAGCATCGACTCTGCCAGGGTTTTCCCCATCTCGCGCGCCGGGGTCGTTACCCAGGTGAGCGGCAGGTCATCCAGCGCCGCCTCCGGCACGTCGGCGAAGGCCGCCAGCGCCACCCGCTGTTCGAAATAGCTCTCGACGCCATCCTCTCCGCTCTGCCTTCCGGCCCGCAGTAAACCAAACCACGCGCCGGTGGCCACCACGTTGTTGTAGCACAGCACCGCGGTGATGGTCGGATTCTGGCGCAACAGCCCCGCCATCGCCTCCGCCGCCTGCTTCTGGCTCGACTCGCACTCCAGCACCCATTCGCTGTGAAACGGCAGACCGTATTTCAGCAAGGTGGCGCAATAGCCGCCGACCCGCTCGGCGCGCGTCAGCGAGGAGCTCTGCCCGCCAAGCCAGGCGATCCGCTGATGGCCGCGGCGGATAAGATGCTCGGTCACCAGCTGCGCCGCCTGCATGTTGTCCGGGCGGATCAGATCGACATCGTCAAGGTAGCTGGCGCGGGAAGCAAACACCAGCGGCACGCCGGCCTGCGCGGCCCGCTCGCGCAGTTCGCTCCCGCGATCGATCGACCCGGCGATGATCACCCCGTCGACCCCCTGCGCCGCGAGGGTATCAAACCGCTGGTCTATCTTCTCGCCGCTGCGCCCGCCCTGGGTGAGGAACACCATTTTCCCCTGCCTTTCCAGGGCGTCGGTGAGGCCGGCGGTTAATTCGGCGTAAAACGGCTTTGACAGATCGCTAACGATAAGGCCAATCACCCCGCTCTGCCCGCCACGCAGCGAGGCGGCCTGGCGGTTGCGCACAAATCCCAGCTGTTCGATGGCCTGATTAACCCGCTCGCCGGTGGCGCTGGAGATGCGCCCTTTACCGCTCAGCACCAGCGAGACGGTGCTCACGGAGACCCCGGCGGCCTGCGCCACATCATTGATGGTGATCTTTTTTGCGATAGCCATAACGTGCTGGCTGACTCCCTTGCCTGTCGATAAAACGTTTTATCATTGTGCAATCTTTATAAACCTTATTATCGCTTGATTATGTGATTTTTATCGCACTAAAAACTGGTAAAACGTTTTATCTTGCCGTGGCGTTAGTTCTTCCCGACCACTTGAGAATCAGGAACCGTGTTATGACGGCGAAAACAGCACCAAAAATCACTTTATGGGAGTTTTTCCAGCAGCTCGGAAAAACCTTTATGCTGCCCGTAGCGTTGCTCTCGTTTTGTGGGATCATGCTGGGGATCGGCAGTTCGTTAAGCAGTCACGATGTTTTGACGCTGCTGCCGTGGCTGGATATGCCGCTGCTGCAGGCCATCTTTATCTGGATGAGCAAAGTCGGCTCCTTTGCCTTCAGCTTCCTGCCGGTCATGTTCTGTATCGCCATCCCACTGGGGCTGGCGCGGGAGAACAAAGGCGTCGCCGCCTTCGCCGGCTTTGTCGGCTACGCGGTCATGAACCTGGCGGTCAACTTCTGGCTGACGGCGAAAGGCATTCTGCCCACCACCGACGCCGCGATCCTGAAGGCCAACAATATCCAGAACATCATCGGTATTCCGTCGATCGATACCGGGATCCTCGGCGCGGTTATCGCCGGGATTATCGTCTGGCTGCTGCATGAACGCTTCCATAACATTCGCCTGCCGGACGCCCTGGCCTTCTTCGGTGGCACCCGCTTCGTGCCGATCATCACCACCGTGGTGCTGGGTCTGGTCGGGCTGGCGATCCCGCTGGTGTGGCCAGTCTTCGCCATGGGGATCAACGCCCTCGGGAAGATGATCAACAGCGCCGGGGATTTTGGCCCGATGATCTTCGGCACCGGCGAGCGACTGCTGCTGCCGTTTGGCCTGCACCACATTCTGGTGGCGCTGATCCGCTTCACTGAAGCCGGCGGTACCCTCGACGTCTGCGGCCACAGCGTCAGCGGCGCGCTGACCATCTTCCAGGCGCAACTGAGCTGCCCGACCACCCACGGCTTCTCCGAAAGCGCCACCCGCTTCCTGTCGCAGGGTAAAATGCCGGCCTTCCTCGGCGGCCTGCCGGGAGCCGCGCTGGCGATGTACCACTGCGCCCGTCCGGAAAACCGGCATAAAATTAAAGGCCTGCTGATCTCCGGGGTTATCGCCTGCGTGGTCGGCGGCACCACCGAGCCGCTGGAGTTCCTGTTCCTGTTCGTCGCGCCGGTGCTGTATGTCATCCACGCGCTGCTGACCGGTCTCGGCTTTACCATCATGGCGGTGCTCGGGGTGACCATCGGCAACACCGACGGCAATATCATCGACTTCGTGGTGTTTGGCATCCTGCATGGCCTGGCGACCAAGTGGTATCTGGTGCCGGTGGTAGCGGCTATCTGGTTCGCGGTCTACTATGCCATCTTCCGCTTCGCCATTACCCGCTTCAATCTGAAAACGCCGGGCCGCGATATCGACACCGCCGCCAGCGTGGAGAAAGCCGTCGCCGGTACCATCGGCAAATCCGGCTATAACGTGCCGGCGATTCTGGCAGCGCTCGGCGGCGCCGAGAACATTGTTTCGCTGGATAACTGCATTACTCGTCTGCGTCTGTCGGTACACGATATGAGCAAAGTGGACGCCGCCGCGCTGAAAGCCCATCGCGCCATCGGGGTGGTTCAGCTCAATCAGCATAACCTGCAGGTGGTTATTGGCCCGCAGGTGCAGTCGGTAAAAGATGAAATGGCCGTACTGATGAATACTGTTCAGGCCTGACCCCACTGGTCCCCCTTCCGCGCGGAGGGGGACATTCGCTAAGGAAGTTCCGATGTTTGATTTTGCCACCCCCATCGACCGCCACGGTACCTGGTGCACACAGTGGGACTATGTCGCCGACCGGTTTGGCGCCGCCGACCTGCTGCCGTTCACCATCTCCGATATGGATTTCGCCACCGCGCCCTGCATTCTCGACGCCGTCAGCCAGCGGCTGGCCCACGGGGTGTTCGGCTACAGTCGCTGGCAGAACGAGGCGTTTCTCGGGGCGATTGCCCACTGGTACGCCAGCCGGTTTAACAGCGTCATCGATCCGCAAACGGTGGTCTACGGGCCGTCGGTTATCTACATGGTGGCGGAAACCATCCGCCAGTGGTCGAGCGAAGGCGACGGCGTCGTCGTCCATACCCCTGCCTACGATGCATTCTATAAGACCATCACCGCTAACCGCCGGGAGATTGCCCCGGTGCCATTGACCCTGACGGATAATCAGTGGCACTGCGATATGGCCCGCCTGGAATCCGCGCTGGCGGAACCGAAGAATACCCTGCTGCTGCTGTGCAGCCCGCACAACCCAACGGGGAAAGTCTGGCGTCGCGAGGAGCTCCAAACCATGGCGGCCCTGTGTCAAAAACATGGCGTCAGGGTGATTAGCGACGAAATTCATATGGACATGACCTGGGGCGAACACCGCCATATCCCGTGGAGCGAGGTCGCTCAGGGGCCATGGGCGCTGTTCACCTCCGGTTCGAAGAGCTTTAATATTCCGGCCTTTACCGGGGCCTATGGCTTTATCCCTGAGGCGAACGCGCGCGACAACTACCTGCAGGCGCTGAAGGCCCGCGACGGGCTCTCTTCTCCCTCCGTGCCGGCGCTGGTCGCCCATATCGCCGCCTACCGCGACGGGGCTCCCTGGCTCGACGCCTTGCGTGACTATCTGCAGGCGAATATGCGCTATGTCGCCGACACGCTTAATAATGCCTTCCCCGCGCTCTGTTGGCAGCCGCCGGAGGCCACCTACCTGGCGTGGATCGACCTGCGCCCCCTGAACATCGACGATCACGCGCTACAGCAGGCGCTGATCGCCGAACAGAAGGTGGCGATTATGCCGGGTTATACCTATGGTCCTGAGGGCAACGGCTTTCTGCGCCTCAACGTCGGCTGCCCGCTCGAGAAGCTGGAACGCGGTGTCGAAGGACTGATTGCCGCCCTGCGCAGCCTCAGCTGATTCGACGCGCAAACTACAGGTCATCGCGCCGGCGGAATGCCAGGTAGCCGGCGCCGAGGGTAAAGATGGCGACTATCACCACCAGCAGGATAAACCCGTGGTGGTTACTCGCCAGCGGGATCCCGCCGACATTCATGCCGAAGAAGCCAGCGACGATGTTAATCGGCAGCGCGAGGACCGTGATCACCGTCAGGGTGTAGAGGGTGCGGTTGCTCTGCTCCAGCTGGCGGGCGCCAATCTCCTCCTGCAGCAGACTGATGCGCTCGATCAGGCCGGACAGGTCATTGAGCACCACGCTAAACTCTTCGGTGAACTGACGAAACGCCTGCACCACTGCACGATCCATCCACGCCGGCGGCCGGTTAAGCAGCCGGAACATCGCCGCCGGCTCCGGCGCCAGCAGCCGCTGAAAACGTAAAAGCATCCGCCGCAGCCGCGCCAGATCTGCCCGGTTGCGCTGCACGTGATTGCTCAGGAGACGCTCTTCAATAAGGTCGACATGGCGGCTGGCCTGGCGGACGACCTGCTCCAGCACTTCCTCCTGCTCCTCCAGCAGAAAAGCCAGCAGCTCGGTAGAGGTATTCACCCTGAGCGTCTGCAGACGCGGCAGCATCCATTCGATAAACCGCAACGGTTTGAAGCGCGCCGTCACCACCAGCTTAGGGCTACAGTAGAGCCACAGCGTGGCGGTTTCCGCGTTGGTATCCTGCGGACGAAACAGCACATCGTTGAGCACAGCGAACAGATTCTCACCCTGTCGCTCAATGCGGGTGGTGTGCGAGCCGCTGCGGATCTCCTCGAAGAAAAAGTCCGCCACCGGAAAGTGGCTGGTTAACCATTTTTCGGCGGTGGCATGATTGAGATTCAGGTGTAACCAGATAAACGCCTTGTCATCGGCGAGCGCCTGATAACGGGCGCACACCTCGCCAGAGGCGATGGGCTGCGGGGGGCGCTGTTCATGAAACAGATAACCATGCACCAGACCGGAAACTTCACTATCAAAATCGGGCTTTAACATCTTCGCGGTGACGTCTTGACTCATGGCTCCCTCAGGACACGCACTGGCACTGTTGATGCCCGAATAGCGCCATCTTTCGCTATTTTCCGCGGGCTGGCAAGGTTAATAATCTGGTCATAAAACAGTAACCTGAATGACATATTGCCGTCAGTGTCGCGCGCCACGCAGGCGATGCGATCGGCGCGAATAGAGGGGACTTCTGGCCCTTTTCGCTCTGGGGTTATTAAAATAAATTTGATTATCCTCAAAACTTTTTTAGGCAAAAAAGCGTATTACTTTAGCCGCTTAATCATTGCTTACCCTGGTTTATTGAGGAGGAGACCATGAAAACCTATGACCGTAATCGTAACGCTATTGCTACCGGCAGCATGGTAATGATCGCCGGTAACGGCACAACAGGCGTGATTAAAGCTATCCATGGTGAAGGGAAAACCGCCGAGCAGCTTCGCCGGGCGGACTGCGTTGAAATCGACGGCTGCGAGGGCCGCTTTTGCCCGTTAGATCTGATCCGTCTCGGCTTCCATTAATTCCTGCCGCCAGGTCATCAGTAGCAGGCCACCTGAGGCGGCCTGCTCTTTTCCCGGATAATAAAGCGGCTAGCGAAAGCTCCACTGAATACTCATCACAAAGATCGCCGGCACAATAATGCCGCCTTCCACACCGAAATAATCGGTGAAGTTATATTGCAGACCATGATAGAGGTAGGGCGAAAAACCGACGCCGGTGATTTTTTTTGCGGTGCGGTAGGTGCCAGAATCCCCACAGTGGCTGAAGGCGTCAAAGAAAAATTCCCCGGTGTAGGCATACACCCCTTTCAGCACCCAGCCGGTATCGTTTTTCAGCCAGTCGCGGCGCACGCCGAGGGTCAAACAGCGATCGTCAAAGCTGTTTTTCATCGTTCCGACCAGCACGCTGTATTTTGAATCCTGAGAAAACTTGCGCTCCACCGAGAAAAAATTGTTATTGAAATGTTCGTTATATTGTCCGTGGTTACCGGTCATATGATAAACATAGGAGCCGGTATTCATCGAATAGAGGTTTAATTCCCCGGCCTGCGCCGACGGCATGGCAACCACCAGTAGCCCTGATAACAAAATCCATAATTTATTTAACATTCAGTAACCTACGCCACACCCGTAAAAAAGAACCCGGCATACTAGCACCGCTAAACTAAACCGAAGGGCAATCAGATAACCGACGCTGGTCGCGGCAGAAAACATGACCCTATCTGCACTATAGCAGCGGCGCTCCCGCTTCGTTAGCGCTTGCAGCTATACTGCAGACACATTCATCTTATTGATTAAGGACTGCTGTGTTAGCCACTCTCCTCGTTGCGCTGGTCGCTATTATTCATCTCGCCATCCTGGTGCTGGAGATGTTTCTCTGGGAAGCCCCCGCCGGGCGCCGGGCCTTTAACCTCAGCGCCGATTTCGCCCGGGAGACCCGGGTGCTGGCGGCCAACCAGGGGTTGTATAACGGTTTTCTGGCCGCCGGCCTGGCGTGGGGGCTGTGGCTGGGGGCGTCGGGGGTGCAGGTGGTTATCTTTTTCCTGGCCTGCGTGCTGGCCGCCGGAATTTTCGGCGCGCTGACCGCCAGCCGCAAAATTCTCTATATTCAGGCGCTGCCCGCACTGCTGGCGCTGCTTGCCGTGGTGGCGCAAGCGTAGGGCCTTGATCCAAAACAGAGAAAGCAGGCGCTGAGGCGGGTACTATTTGCTCCCTTCGGTCGGTCATCGACCTTTAATACCTTCTGAGTTCAGAGGCATTTTTATGACATGGCAATCCTTCAAACAGGCCTGGCTTATCCGGTTCTGGTCCCCTGTCCCGGCGGTCATCGCGGCGGGCATCCTCTCTACCTACTATTTTGGCATCACCGGCACCTTCTGGGCGGTGACCGGCGAATTCACCCGCTGGGGCGGTCAGCTGCTGCAACTGCTGGGCGTCCACAGCGAACAGTGGGGCTATTACCAGCTGATTCATCTCGAAGGGACGCCGCTGACCCGCATCGATGGCAGGATGATCATCGGCATGTTCGGCGGCTGCCTGGCCGCCGCGCTGTGGGCCAATAACGTCAAACTGCGCTTTCCACGCAGCCGGATCCGCATTGTGCAGGCCGTGGCAGGCGGCATCATCGCCGGGTTCGGCGCTCGTCTGGCGATGGGCTGCAATCTGGCGGCTTTTTTCACCGGTATTCCGCAGTTCTCCCTGCACGCCTGGCTGTTTGCCATCGCCACCGCCATCGGCTCCTGGTTTGGCGCCCGCTTCACGCTGCTGCCCCTTTTTCGCATCCCGGTAAAAATGCAAAAGGTGTCCGCCGCCTCGCCGTTAACCCAAAAACCGCAGCAGGCGCGCCGCCGTTTCCGGCTGGGCATGGTGATCTTTTTCGCCATGATCGGCTGGGGCCTGCTCACCGCCGCAGACCACCCGGCGCTCGGCCTGGCGATGCTGTTCGGCATCGGCTTCGGTCTGCTTATTGAGCGCGCGCAGATCTGCTTTACCTCCGCCTTTCGCGATATGTGGATCACCGGCCGGACGGTGATGGCGAAGGCGATTATCTTCGGCATGGCGGCGAGCGCCATCGGTATCTTTAGCTATGTGCAATTGGGGATGGCGCCGAAAATTATGTGGGCCGGTCCCAATGCGGCGATTGGCGGGCTGCTGTTTGGCTTTGGCATCGTGCTGGCCGGCGGCTGTGAAACCGGCTGGATGTACCGGGCGGTGGAGGGCCAGGTTCACTACTGGTGGGTTGGGCTGGGCAATGTCATTGGCTCAACGCTGCTCGCCTGGTGCTGGGACGATATCGCCGCTCCGCTCGCCACCCACTGGCAGAAAATCAACCTGCTGAACGCCTTCGGCCCCTTCGGCGGGCTGCTGGCGACCTATCTGCTGCTGCTGATCGCCCTGCTGCTGGTGATCGCCTGGGAAAGACATTTTTTCCGCCGCCAGTCGACGGCGGTCCGGACCGTGAAGGAGAGCGCATGAAAAACATCATCCCTGATTATCGCCTGGATATGGTCGGCGAACCCTGTCCCTATCCGGCCGTGGCCACTCTGGAGGCGATGCCCTCCCTGCAAAAAGGCGAGATCCTGGAAGTAGTCAGCGACTGTCCGCAGTCGATCAATAACATTCCCCTCGATGCCAGAAACCACGGCTATACGGTGCTGGATATTCAGCAGGATGGCCCAACCATTCGCTATCTGATCCAGAAATAGCCGCGGCTCATGGCCCCGCCGGCGACGAACCTCGCCGGCGCTAATTTCGCCCCTTCCCGTCTTATCCCACCTTCTGCCTGGCTCGAGGATCCCCTGCAAACCTTTGCAATAGCTTGTAACACTTGAAACGGTGTTCCAGTTACATAATAACCATTAATATAACGCGCCTATATTATTAAAATACGAATAAGTAAACGTGTGAATGGTTTATGCCGACAGACGCCGAAACCATGCGCAGCAACAACACAACAAGGATTGAAATGGAACTGCTGGCAAGGCTGGGTCACTTTTTCGAACAGGTTCGCGCGGATGCCGATTTTACCACCTTCGCCAGTGAACTCCGCCGGCATCAGGTCTCTTACTACATCTATTTTGTCTCCACCGGTAATATGAATTTCGTGATGGCAAACGACGAGGTGATCTCGATAAAAAGCGCCCGCGGCCTGCTACGCGTGCGCAGCGCCCCCAGCCATCGACTGACATCGGCCGCGGTCATCCGCCATTTTGCCGGCGCCATCAACTTTGAACAGTACTGCAAGGATCTCGCCAGCGCCGGCGTGTTTAAGTGGATCGTTGATCTGGAAGAGGAGACCCGGCACTACTGGTCGAAGGATAATACGCTGCTGTATAAAGAGAGCCTGATGCCCCCCTGAGCGGGTCCCAGGGGGAGGCGTGGTTATCTGCTCGCCCCTCAGTCGCGGGTCTGCACCCAGAAGGCGTGGATCAGGCCAGGAATATAGCCCAGCAGGGTCAGAATAATGTTGAGAATAAACGCCCAGCCGAAGCCTTTCCCCAGCAGTACGCCCAGCGGCGGCAGAATGATAGTGAAAACGATTCTCCAGAATCCCATAACCTCTCCCTTCGTCTAACGTCAATATTTTACTAAGCTATTCAATAGTTAAGCATAGACGCTTTTCACCGCTTCGCCAGCAGGCGGCCCCCTCATCTCCGGTAACAAAAATTATTCCCTGCCGTCAGCGCTAAAAAAGGCCGGGAAAACATCCACTTTTTTCCTCCCCGGCCCGGAAGCGCTGGCATACCGCACAGATTGTCAGTTGACCAATCAGGGGGACAGGACTAAGCCTGGAGGAGTTTTATCACATCGAGTCGTTTTACCAACCGGAGAATGTCCATGAGTAAACTTGGGATTAATGGATTTGGTCGTATCGGACGTTTGGTGTTACGCCGTTTATTAGAAGTCGACAGCAGCCTGGAAGTGGTGGCTATCAACGACCTCACCTCGCCAAAGGTGCTGGCCTACCTGTTGAAGCATGATTCAAACTACGGCCCCTTTCCGTGGAGCGTCGACTTTACGGAAGATGCGCTGATCGTCAACGGCAAAACCATTACGGTGTATGCCGAAAAAGAGGCGCAGCATATTCCGTGGCAGGCGGCAGGCGCAGAGGTGATTGTGGAGTGTACCGGGTTTTACACCTCGGCCGAGAAATCGCAAGCCCATCTCCAGGCCGGCGCGCGCAAAGTGCTGATTTCCGCCCCCGCTGGCGAGATGAAAACCATCGTCTACAACGTCAACGATGACACCCTGACCCCGGATGACACCATCATCTCCGTGGCCTCCTGCACCACCAACTGCCTGGCGCCGATGGCCAAAGTCCTCCAGGATGCCTTCGGCATCACCGTGGGCACCATGACCACCATCCATGCTTATACCGGCACCCAGTCGCTGGTGGACGGGCCGCGCGGCAAAGATCTGCGCGCCTCCAGAGCGGCGGCAGAAAACGTCATCCCGCACACCACAGGTGCGGCAAAGGCCATCGGCCTGGTGATCCCCGCCCTGAGCGGTAAACTGAAGGGCCATGCCCAGCGTGTGCCGACAAAAACGGGTTCGGTGACAGAGCTGGTGTCGGTGCTGGAGAAAAAAGTGACTGCGAATGAGGTCAATCAGGCGATGAAGCAGGCGGCTGAAGGCAATGAATCCTTCGGCTACACCGAAGAAGAGATTGTCTCTTCCGACATCATCGGCAGCCATTTCGGCTCGATCTACGATGCCACCCAGCTGGAGATTGTGGAGGCCGGCGGCGTACAGCTGGTGAAAACCGTCGCCTGGTATGATAACGAATACGGCTTCGTCACCCAGCTGATCCGCGTGCTGGAGAAATTCGCCCGCTAAGCGAACGGCGGGCCGCCTGAGCTGCCCGCCGGCTCGGAGTTAAGTACCTCAGGCCTGCAGGTAGACCACCTGGGTCTGCAGGTACTCATTCAACCCATGGCGGCCATCAGCGCCGCCGATCCCCGATTTGCGCCAGCCGGCGTGGAAACCCTGCATCGCCTCAAAGTTTTCCCGGTTGATATAGGTTTCGCCGAACTTCAGTCCCTTAATCGCCTTCATCGCCACGTTCAGATCGCGGGTATAGATCGAGGAGGTCAGGCCATAGTCGCTGTCATTGGCCATCGCCAGCGCCTCATCGAGGGTCGAAAACGCCACCACCGGCAGCACCGGCCCGAAGGTTTCCTCGTGGATAATGTCCATCTCCTGGCGCACATCCAGCAGCAGGGTCGGCGGATAAAAATAGCCTTTGCCCTCCAGCGGCTGGCCGCCCAGCGCCACCCGCGCCCCCTGCGCCACCGCCTTCTCCACTTTGCCCGCCACCTGATCCCGCGCCGCCGCGTTGATCAGCGGCCCCATCGCGATGTCATCCCGCGCCGCCGGGTCGCCAAACTGCACGGCCTTCATCGCCTCGCCGAGGCGGTTGACGAAGCGGTCGTAAATGCCCTGCTGAACATAGACCCGCTCGACGCAGTTACACACCTGCCCGGTGTTAATCACCCGCGAGTCCACTACCGCTTTCACCGCCAGCTCCAGATCCGCATCGTCCATCACAATGGCAGGCGCTTTGCCGCCGAGCTCGAGGCACACTTTGGTGATATTTTTCGCCGCAGCGGCCATGATTTTCTCTCCTGCCGCCACACTACCGGTCATGCTGACCATCGCCACCTTTGGATTGCCGGCCAGCTCCTGACCAACGGTTTCCCCGCGGCCGAGCACCAGGTTAAAGACCCCTTTCGGCAACCCAACCTGATGGACGATCTCGGCAAAGGCGATGGCATTATTGGGCGTAAATTCGCTGGGCTTAATGACGATGGTATTCCCGGTGATCAGGGCCGGCGCCAGCTTGCGGGCGATAAGAAAGAACGGGAAGTTCCACGGCAGGATCCCGGTGGTCACCCCCAGCGCGCGTTTAAAGACGAGGATATTCTCTCCAGGGCGATCGCTCTGCACGATCTCGCCTTCGTAACGGCGCGCCCATTCGGCCATATAGTCGAGATAGTCCGCAGTGAATGCGACTTCCACCGCCGCCAGCTGCTGGATCTTGCCGCCTTCAGCCACGATCAGCCCGGCAATCTCTTCAGCACGCTGGCGGATACCAGCGGCAATTTTGCGTAACCAACCCGCACGCTCAATGGCCGGCAGCGCTTCCCAGGCGGGCTGGGCGCGCTCAGCCGCGTCAATCGCCAGCCGCGCCTCTTCGGCAGTCCCGTCCGGGATCCGCGACAGCAGCGCTTCGGTCGCCGGGTTAAGTACGTCGATCCAGCCGTCGCCGCGACCGGAAACGAACTGGCCATCAATATACATTTGGTGTTGAACGGGTGCTGTCATGGCTGCTCCTGTAGTGCATTTGTATTTAACAAGTGATTTTTTTGTTAAATATCGGGCGGATAAGCCGTGGCTTCGCAGCACGTTGGCGCAGTTCTGTGAGCTGATTCATAAAACCGGGCCAAAAATGCCCGGTTGAGGTTACATTTCAATAACACAAATTGCCCGTTTGCGATAAATCTGCCGCAAACGGGCAGTTTTCAGCCGAGGGTGCGGGCCTGCAGCGCCCCGGCAAGCTGGCCGTCCTCCCGCAGCTGTCGCCAGGCATCGAGGATCTCCGGCGGGAAGGTGACGTGGCTGATGAAGTCTTTCCCCCGCGGACCGTATCCTTCAGGCGTATCCTGCAGGCGCGGCAGCTCGCCCAGCAGCAGCCCCAGGTAGCGGGCGACCGGCCACAGCCCCGTCCCGCCGCCCGCGAACCCCAGCTGACCCTCGGCCTGCTCCAGCTGCGGCGAGCAGCCGGGAAAGCTCAGCCATTGTGGCGGCGTCGTCGCCCCCTGCCAGACGCGGGCGAAGGTGGCCATGGTTCGCCGCTGCATGGTGGGGTCCTGAATGACGATCCCGCGACGATGAGGGAGCCCCCCGTTCTCCAGCGTGGCCCGGGTAAAACGGGCGTTCTCGCCGCAGTTGGTCGACTGGTCCTCCACCACCAGCCGCGAGCGCGGAATGTGCCAGTAGTCATGAGCAATATCGGCCAGAATATGCGCTTCCGGACGCCCCACCACCGGCAACATACGGTAACGGGGATCCTGGCGCACCGCCTCGTAGAGATAGTTCGTAGAATGTCCCACGCCGCCGCTGATCAGCAGCGGGACTTCCCGTTCCGCCGCCAGCCGGCAGGCGGCGTCGATGGTCGGGATCACGGCGTTGCCGGCCAGCACCACCACGTCCACCTGCGGCAGCGCGGGCAGCGTCGCCAGATCGTCCTGCGCCAGCCAGGCGCCGACCTGGTTAGCCGCCGCCAGCGTCGCCGCCGACAACGGGGGAAATTGTTCTGCCATTCTGTCTCCTTAATTCCCTCTCAGCCGATCGGAGAGGATGCTTTCGCCATCATAAACGCCGCCTCGCGGGAGGCAAAGCGGCGTCGATTTGTAACCATTTTGAAATAACAAGAAACATCTAAAAACAGGCGGGTTGCACCTGAACAACTCACTATGAAAATAACAAAAAACAGCAAAATCAAGTGGAAAATAAAAAATAGCGTCGCGGTTACACCAGTCCAAACCGCGTCATAACGCCCAGTTTGCCAGCGATGAACTTGCCAATTGTAACCTTCAACCCTAAGTTGCTTAACAATTACACAACCTTTTCACACCAGGTTGCACCCTGTTTACGCAGAGTGACACCTGACCTATTTACCGTGGCGGGAGAACGTTTCGTAATGAGCAATCCACAAGACAACACTGCATCCATTCTGCAGAAAAACAAGAAGGTCCTGATCGCGAGCCTGACAGGCAGCGCCATCGAATGGTTCGATTATTTTCTCTATGGCACCGCCGCCGCGCTGGTGTTCAACAAAATCTTCTTTCCGATGGTCGACCCGGTCATCGGCCTGATCCTCTCCTGGCTCTCCTTCTCGCTGACGTTTTTTATCCGCCCCATCGGCGGCGTCATTTTCGCTCATATCGGCGATCGCATCGGCCGCAAGAAGACGCTGGTGCTGACCCTGTCGCTGATGGGCAGCGCCACGGTGGCGATCGGCCTGCTTCCCACCTATGAGATGGTGGGCCTCTGGGCGCCCGCCCTGCTGATAACCCTGCGCATTATTCAGGGCATGGGTATCGGCGGTGAATGGGGCGGTGCGCTGCTGCTGGCCTACGAATACGCGCCGGAGAAGCGGAAAGGCTTTTTCGGCAGCATTCCCCAGGCCGGCGTGACCATCGGCATGCTGATGGCGACGTTTATCGTCTCGCTGATGACCCTGTTTGACGAGGCGCAGTTTCTCGCCTGGGGCTGGCGCATACCGTTCCTGCTCAGCTCCGTTCTCGTTTTTCTCGGCCTGTGGATCCGCAAAGATATCGACGAAACGCCCGCCTTTAAGCAGGTGAAAAAATCTGGCCAGGTGGCGAAGGCCCCGCTGCGCGAAACGCTCAAGCACCACTGGCGGGAAGTGCTGATTGCCGCCGGTCTGAAAGTGGTGGAGACCGCCCCTTTCTATATCTTCTCCACCTTTGTGGTCAGCTATGCCACCACCACCCTGAGTTACCAGAAGTCGCAGGCGCTGGAATCCGTGACCCTGGGCGCGCTGGTGGCCACCGTGATGATCCCGCTGATGGGGCTGCTGTCAGATAAGGTGGGGCGGCAAAAGATGTATACCCTGAGCGTGGTGCTGCTGGGGCTGTTTATCGTTCCGTGGTTCCTGCTGCTCGACACCGGCACCAGCTGGGGCATCATGCTGGCGACGGTCGTTGCCTTCGGCATCCTGTGGGCGCCGGTAACTGCGGTGCTCGGCACCTTGTGCTCTGAGATTTTCAGCGCCAATGTGCGCTATACCGGGATCACCCTCGGCTACCAGCTGGGCGCCGCGCTGGCCGGGGGCACCGCGCCGCTTATCGCCACCGGTCTGCTGGCAAAATATGACGGGGACTGGCGGCCGGTGGCCGTTTATCTGGGCGTAACGGTGGTGATTTCGCTGCTGGCAATTTTCTGCGCCAGCCGGATGAAGTCCGCGCCGGGTGCGGCCCCTTCCCGGGCGGAAAGCGCCTAACCGCCGCCGTCTGGGCAGGTAGCGTGCCGACTATCCCGCCCGGCGGCGCTGCGCTTGCGCGGGCCTACAGAGGGGGATCACGCCGCGGGGGAAACCGCTCATCCCAGGCTCAGTAAGACAGTAGGCCCGGTAAGGCGCCAGCCGCCACCGGGCAGAAACAGACGTAACGTCTTCACCTCCTGCTTAGCCGGCCAGGTTGGCCGGCGAGTGTCAGGCGCTCTGGTTATCCAGTGTCAGCTGCCCCTCACGCCGCTGCTTCAGCTTCCAGAAGCCCCACAGGGCAATAAACCACAGCGGAGAAGCCAACAGCGCCAGCAGCGTGTCCGGGTCAAAGATCATGATGAAGATGGCGAAGGCGAAGAACAGCAGGCTCACCCAGCTCATCACCACCCCGGCAGGCATCTTAAAGATCGACCCGGCGTGCAGGTCCGGACGCTGACGGCGATAGACCAGATAGGCCACGAGGATCATCCCCCAGCTGAACACCACCATAATCGCCGCCAGGGTCGAGACGATGGTGAACAGGGTCATCACATTCGGTACCAGGAATAGCAGCAGCGTACCGATCAGCATGCAGAAGCAGGAGAACAGCAGGCTACGCACCGGGATGCGGGTATTGCGCGACAGGATGCGAAACTGCCAGTGCGCATGCTTCTCCACCGACAGGCCGTACAACATGCGGGTGCTGGAGAAGACGCCGCTGTTGGCCGAGGACATCGCCGAGGTCAGCGCCACGAAGTTAATCACCGCCGCGGCGGCAGGCAGCCCGGCCTTGGCAAACAGCGTCACGAACGGACTGGTCTCCGCCGATACCCCCGGCCAGGAGGCGACGGCGATAATCACCACCATCGACAGCAGATAGAAGATGATAATCCGCAGCGGCAGAGCATTGATCGCCTTGGGCAAAATGCGCTGCGGATCGCGGGTCTCCGCCGTCATGGTGCCCAGCAGCTCAATGCCGGTAAAGGAGAAGATCGCTATCTGGAAGCCGGCGAAAAAACCGGTGATACCGTGAGGCATAAAAGCCGTCGGGTCGGTAAGATGGCTGAGAGAAGCCGTCACGCCGTCCGGAGAAGTCCAGCCAGTGGCAATCATCCAGCCGCCGGTGCCGATCAGGGCGATAATGGTGATCACCTTGATCAGGGCGAACCAGAACTCCGCCTCGCCAAACATTTTCACCGACAGCAGGTTAAGCAGGAACAGGATCGCCAGCATGCTGAGGGCCGGCATCCATGCCGACAGTTCCGGGAACCAGTACTGCATATAGCTCCCGCAGACCACCACGTCGGCAATGCAGGTCACTACCCAGCTTAGCCAGTAGGTCCAGCCGAGGTAAAAGCTGGCCTGCGGCCCGAGATACTCGCCGACAAAGTCGGCAAACGAGCGGTAGTCATGGCGGGTGAGCAGCAGCTCCCCCATCGCCCGCATCACCATATAGGTAAAGAACCCGACCAGCACATAGATCACCAGAATCGAGGTGCCGGCGACGGCGATGTTGCGCCCCGCCCCCATAAACAGCCCGGTGCCGATGGCGCCCCCGAGGGCAATCATTTGAATGTGGCGGGCGCCGAGCCCGCGTTTAAGCTGTGACGCGCCCTCACCTCCGGCGGCAGGAGACGCCTGATGTTGATGTTCAGTCATGGTGTTTCCTCAGGCTGGTTGTGGGAGGCGAAGAGCCGCGGCGCGCAGCAGCAGCCCGGCGCGCTGACCGGTGGCGACCCCGGCATTGGGAAAGAGGATATAGGGGGCCCGGGCCTGCACCACCCACCGTTTCTCCGCCTGGCGAGCGATTTCGTATCCCGCCGGGAGCGCGGTGAAGTTCTCAACGTTGGCCGCGAGATTAAGCGTAAATTCCCCCTCGCGCTTGATGATGCTCTCCTCGACCAGGAAGTAGTCCACTGGCGCTTTGTCGCGCGGCGGTAGCGGCGCGTCAGAAATCCAGGCCCGGATCGCCGCGTCGGTAGCGGCGAACAGGCTGAGATCGTTGGCGCCGAACGGCATCACTTTCCCCAGCTCCAGGGTGGCGCTTTGCGCGGCGAACTTTTCGCAGGTGAAATGGGTGAAGGTGCCGCCCGCTTCGGTATGCCGCACGATGGCATCCATCCCGCTGGCCTGCAACAGCTGGTAGAAGCCAGGCGAAAAATCCCCGGCGTGGGCCGGGAGCAGCGCAAACTGGCGATACAGCGACCCGCGAATGGCGGTATGCATATCGAGATGGCTACGGTTGACCGGACCCGCCGCATCGGCGGCGCGATAGAAGGCCTGCACCGCCTGCTCCAGCGCAAAAGCCCGCCGCGACTCATTCCCCGGGGTGACCGCCAGATGGCGGCCGCCGAACAGGCGATTCAGGTCGTTGTGCAGATAGCGGCGTGCGGCGCGGATCGCCGGCAGGTTACCAAAGACGATCAGCAGCGCCTGAGTGAGCGGCTGCCGCCCCTGGCTCAGATCGTGGGTCAACTGCAGCAGCAGCTCCGTCGGCGCGGTCTCATTGCCATGCACGCCCGCGGAGAGGATCGTCGCCTGGCGCCACGGCGCCGTCGGCAGCAACTGCAGGATCCCCTCGCCCAGCCAGCGGGCCTCGATGCCCGCCGGGAAGCTCCACTCCTGCAGGCGGCAGTGCAGTAAATCGTTAACCAGGTGCTCCATCTGCCGCTCCTTAACGCTGAAAATCATAGACCGCGCCCAGGCGCAGGATCTGCGTCAGCTCATCCAGCGCCTGATAAACCTCGCGCAGCAGCTGCGGGTCCGCCAGATCGCGGGCGTGCAGCCGGTCGCGATAGTGTTTTTCCACCCATGCCGTCAGCTGCTGATAACGCTCGTCGTTCATCAGACTGTGGGCGTTGACCGCCTGGCGTTCAGCCTCGTTGAGCACTACCCGCAGCCGCAGACAGGCCGGGCCGCCGCCGTTGCGCATGCTTTCCCGCAGGTCAAAGACCGCCACTTCATCGATCGGCGATGCGCTGTCGGCGGCGAGGTCGCTCAGATAGCGCCAGACGTTTTCCCGCTGGCGGCACTCCTCCGGCACCACGATCAGCATCTTGCCGTCAGGTTTACTCAGCAGCTGGCTGTTGAACAGGTAAGAGGCCACCGCGTCATCGAGCGACACCCGCTCGTCCGGCACTTCCACGCTGGTGAACGGGATATCCAGACTGTCGCTTTTAGCCCGTAGCGTCGCCAGCACCGTCGCCTGATCGACAAACGCCTGCTGATGGTGGAACAGCACATGGCGATTGCTGACCGCGATGACGTCGTTGTGAAACACGCCGCGATCGATAGCCTGCGGCGCCTGCTGGGCAAACACCGTGTAGCGCGGATCCAGCTGATGCAGGCGGGCCACCGCCTCGCTGGCCTCGAGGGTCTGCCGCGCCGGATACTTCACCGGGGCGATCCCGCCGCTGGCGCGTCGACCGTAGACAAAAAACTGCACCCCCTGTCGGTCATACTCCCGGCAGAAGCGGTTATGGTTGGCTGCCCCTTCATCGCCGAGGTCGCCATGCTGCGGCAGCGCCGCATGGTGGGCGAAGTAGCGCGGATCGGCGAACGTGGCGCCCAGGATCGCCGAGGTGGTGGGCGCCTCCTGCATACGGTGCAGCTTATTGTTCAGGTTGGCGACGGTGAAATGGACTTTGCCATCGGCGCTGTCCGCCGACGGTGAGACGGTCGCCGCATTGGCGGTCCACATCGACGAGGCGGAGCTGAAGGCGGAGAGCAGCTGCGGCGCCGCGTGGGCCGCCTGCCGGATGACCTGCTCATCGCTGCCCTGGAAACCGACTTCGCGCAGCAGACGTAGATTCGGACGCGGCTGCGGCGGCAGAATGCCCTGCACGAATCCGCGATCGGCAAGGGCTTTCATTTTATACAGCCCCTGCAGCGCCGCCTTTTTAGGGTTAGAGAGACCATCGCGGTTATTTTGCGAGGCTTCATTGCCGACGGAGAGTCCGGCGTAGTGGTGCGTCGGGCCGACCAGGCCATCAAAGTTTGCTTCAAAACCAGACATATGTCCTCACAGGATCCGTTATCAGAATGGCAGGCCCGGCGATACCGTCGCCGGGAGCGTCAGCGTATCGCTGACCAGAGAGGCCATCGGCCAGGCACAGTAATCAGCGGCGTACCACGCTGCCGCGCGATGGTTGCCGGAGGCGCCCACCCCGCCAAACGGCGCTTTACTCGAGGCGCCGGTCAGCGGCTTGTTCCAGTTGACGATCCCGGCCCGCGCCTCGTCCGCCAGCTGTTCAAACTGCGCCGCATCGCTGGAGATCAGCCCGACGGCCAGGCCATAGCGGGTCTGGTTGGCGAGGCGAATGGCCTCCGGGAAATCGTCATAACGGATAACCGTCAGCAGCGGGCCAAAGTATTCTTCATCCGGCACCTCGATACCGGTGACGTCGACGATCCCCGGCGTCAGCACCGTGGAGTGCGGGTCGGGCTGGCGCATGCGCAGCAGCACCTTGCCGCCGAGCCCCTCCAGTTTTTGCTGCGCCGCCAGCATGTTCTGCGCGGCGTCGAGAGAAATCACTCCGCCCATAAACGGCGCGGGCTGGTCATCCCACTTGCCAGCGCGGATCTGCGCGCTGGCCGCGACCAGCCGCTGCAGCAGCGCATCCCCCTGCTCGCCGCGCGGCACGATCAGCCGGCGCGCGCAGGTGCAGCGCTGCCCGGCGGAGATAAACGCCGACTGGATAATCACATGCAGCGCCGCATCGACATCGGCCACGTCGGCGACGATCAGCGCGTTGTTGCCGCCCATCTCCAGCGCCAGCATCTTCTCCGGCTGGCCGCCGAAATAGCGATGGAAGTGGAAACCCGCCGCCGCGCTGCCGGTGAACAGTACGCCGTCGATATCACGATTTTCCAGTAGCGCCTGGCCAGTGGTTTTTCCGCCCTGCAGCAGATTGATCACCCCGTCAGGGACGCCCGCCTGCTGCCACAGCTGGACGGTCATTTCGGCGGTGGCCGGCGTCAGCTCGCTGGGTTTAAACACGATGGTATTCCCGGCAATCAGTGCCGGAATGATGTGCCCGTTGGGCAGGTGGCCCGGGAAGTTGTAGGGACCAAAGACCGCCATCACGCCATGCGGTTTGTGGCGCAGCTGTGCTTTTCCGTCCGGCAGCGTCGACTCATGAAAGCCCGTCCGCTGGTGATAGGCCTCGATGGAGATCGCGGCCTTGCCGATCATCGCCTGTACTTCGGTGCGGGTCTCCCACCGCGGCTTGCTGGTCTCGCGGGAAATCAGGGTCGCCAGCGCCTCTTTATGTGTCTCCAGCAGCGCGGCAAAACGCTCCACCACGGCAATACGCTCGGCCAGCGGCCGGTGCGACCAGGGGTAAAACGCCGCGCGCGCAGCGGCGCAGGCCGCCTGGACGTCGTCGGCACCCGCGCTGGCCGCCTGCCACAGCAGCGACTGATCCTCCGGGGCCAGTTTGCTCATCGTTGCCCCACTGCCCGCCTGCCACTGCCCGGCTATAAACTGTGCTTTTACCGCCATGATCTGTTTTCCTCTGGATTCAGGGTTACCGTATAAACGCGGTCGGTTTCACTGACCTGCAGCGCGTCCAGCGCGGCGGCATCCAGTGAGACCTGCTCTTCGTGGGCCACCAGCAGCGCCCGGAAATTGTCGAACTGACCGTTGGCGACGAGCGTCGGCGCCGGCAGGGCGCCCATCAGCTGCTGGGCCGGCAGGCACTGGCTGTCGCGCACGGCGCGGATCTGATCGGTGTTCGCCTCCAGCACCGGTCCGGCATCGAAAATATCCACCGAGCCGCGCCAGCTGAATCCCTCTTTCTCGAGGATCGCCCGCGCCGGGGCGGTATTGGGATGCACCTGACCGATGACCTCGCGGGCCGCTTCCGGCAGCAGTGATATATAGATCGGGTAAGCCGGCATCAGTTCGGCAATAAAGGTTTTCATGCCGGTGCCGGTCAGCCGGTCGGCATCGGCGAACGGGATGTCGAAGAAGTGATGGCCCAGCGCATCCCAGAACGGCGACTGCCCCTGCTCATCGCTGCAGCCGCGCAGTTCGGCAAACAGGTGCGGGGAAAACCACTCGCGGAAGGCGGCGATAAATAAAAAGCGCGCCTTGGAGAGCAGCAGACCATTGCGGTTGCGCTGATAGGCCGGGTCGAGAAACAGCGTACACAGTTCGCTGTGCCCGGTGTGGTCATAGCTGAGATTAAGCAGCTCCTGAGGCTTATAGACTCCCAGCGCTTTCGAGGCGCGAACCGTTTTCTGAATGCGAAAATTGTAAAACGGCTCGTCCAGGCCCACCGCGACCTCAATGGCGCTCACCCCCACCACCCGCGCCAGCGCGGTGTCTTCCAGCACAAACAGGAAACCCTGCTGGCCGCGCGGCAGTTCGCCGGCGAAGGTCTCGATACTGCGCTGGATCCGGGCGGCCAGGCGCCCGGCATCATGCGGTAAGGAGGTCATGCCGACCCCCGCCCGCGCGGCAAGGCGGACGATGTCGTCGAGATCGTTTTCCCGTACGGGACGAAATAGCATCACAGGCCGTCCTCCCGGTTAGCGGGTTAAGCGAGCAACGGCGCGATCAAGGCGCACGAAGGCTTCCGCAATATCCGCCAGCGGGATATTGAGCGCCGGCGCGAAGCGCAGCACGTCCGGGCCGGCAATCAGGGCGATCAGCCCCTCTTCCGCCGCCAGGTTGGTCAACGTTTTGGCCTTGCCGCGCAGCGGCCCCGCCAGCTCAGCGCCGATCAGCAGACCGGTGCCCCGCACGGCGCTGAACGCATCGTAACGGGCAGAGATCGCATTCAACTGGTCAACAATCAGCGCATGGCGCTCGCCAACGCCCGCCAGCAGCGGCGCATCGAGATGGGCCAGCACGGCGTTAGCGACGGTCGCCGCCAGCGGGTTGCCGCCGAAGGTGGTGCCATGGGTGCCCGGCTGGAAGACCTGCGCCCAGGCCTCTTTCGCCAGCATCGCGCCGATTGGGAAGCCGCCCCCCAGCCCTTTGGCGCTGGTGAGGATGTCCGGGACGACGTTGTAGTGCTGGTAGGCGTAGAGATGGCCGGTACGGCCCGCCCCGGTCTGCACCTCATCGAATATCAGGGTCGCGTGATGGCGATCGCAGAGGGTGCGCAGCGCCTGGAGGAACGCCGGGTCAGCGGGTATCACGCCGCCTTCGCCGATGATCGGCTCGACGATCACCGCACAGGTGCGCGAAGAGATGGCCGCGGTGACCGCCTCGATGTCGTTATAGGGCAGATGGGTAATGCCCTGCGGCAGCGGAGCATAATCGCTGGAATATTTCGGCTGGCCGCCGACGGAGACGGTGAACAGCGTCCGGCCATGGAAGGCATGGTTGAAGGCGATGATTTCGCTTTTTTCACCGCCAAACTTATCGTGAGCGTATTTCCGCGCCAGTTTGAGAGCGGCCTCGTTGGCTTCGGCGCCGGAGTTGCAGAAAAACACCTTATCGGCAAAGGTCGACTGCACGAGGGTTTTCGCCAGCTGCAGCACCGGCTCGTTGGTATAGCCATTGCCGATATGCCACAGTTTCGCCAGTTGATCCTGCAGGGCCTGAGCCAGCGCCGGATGGGCATGGCCTAAGGCATTCACCGCAATGCCGCCCGCCATATCGATATACTCTTTCCCCTGCTGGTCCCAGACGCGGGAACCCGCCGCCCTGACCGGAATAAACGGCGCGGGGGCAAAACAGGGAACCAGGTAAGCGTCAAAATCTTCGCGAGTCATAGTGCCTGACATCATTCATCTCCGGAACGTAAGACGACGGAAAACGCTCCCGCCGCGTTGGACAATCGACATTAACCCTGACCCTCGGCTTATTTTGGACACGAGCGCGCCCGCTGTGATGGCAAAAATATTCACCACAGGAAAAATAAGCCCTATTTATTTTGCGGGTATTTGTTAATTCATGGTTAACGTCATGTTGTTGTGTGGGCTAATGCTGGCCTGTGAACAATAAGATTGTCAATACGGGTGGAAGCAATTTATTCACTTTTTGAAGATCATCAAGATAATGAAAAACATAGAAAAAAATATTTTTCTATGCACTTAAGTGAATAAAAAGTGAATTAAAATGCACAGCTTGTAGGTGGTTGGCGTGCGTAGTTATTCACTTAAAAAATAAAAAATCTAACAAAAATTTAAAAATCGGAATTGCCGTCAAATACCGCTTTATAAAATTGGTGATACCATTCATTGCACAGAGTTTACTGCTGTAGCTATTCCACGGTTTTACACGACATAAATAACACTGAGAAACAGGACTCTTATGGAAAAGTTATCTTACGCATCTGAAAGTAGTACATCTCCATGGACCACCTACCTGCGCCAGATCGACCGTGTCGCGCCTTATCTCGGCGATCTTGCCTACTGGGTGGAAACCCTGCGCCATCCGAAGCGTGCGCTGATCGTCGACATTCCTGTGCAAATGGACGACGGCACCATCCGCCACTTCGAGGGCTATCGCGTTCAGCACAATCTGTCGCGTGGACCGGGTAAAGGTGGTGTTCGCTACCATCCGGATGTCGATCTTAACGAAGTCATGGCACTTTCTGCCTGGATGACCATTAAGTGCGCCGCGGTCAATATTCCTTACGGCGGGGCCAAAGGCGGCATTCGCGTCGACCCCTTCTCACTGTCAGAAGGTGAACTGGAGCGTCTGACCCGCCGCTACACCAGCGAAATCGGCATTATTATCGGGCCGCAGAAAGATATTCCGGCGCCGGACGTCGGCACCAACGGTAAAGTGATGGCATGGATGATGGACACCTACTCCATGAACCATGGCACCACCATTACCGGCGTGGTCACCGGCAAACCGATCCACCTCGGCGGCTCCCTCGGCCGTGAAAAGGCCACCGGGCGTGGCGTATTTGTCACCGGCCGGGAAGTGGCTCGTCGCGCCGGTATCGAAATTGAAGGCGCCAAAGTCGCGCTGCAGGGCTTTGGTAACGTCGGTAGCGAAGCAGCCCGCCTGTTCGCCGGCGTCGGCGCCCGCGTGGTGGTCATTCAGGATCATACCGCGACCCTGTATAACGAAGGCGGGATTGATATGGCCGCCCTCACCGCCTGGCAGGCGGAGAAAAAGCAGATTGCCGGTTTCCCTGGCGCCCAGGAGATCGATAAAGACGCCTTCTGGACCACCCCGATGGACATTCTGATCCCGGCGGCACTGGAAGGGCAAATCACCCGCGAGCGCGCGGAGAAGCTGACCTGCAAACTGGTGCTGGAAGGGGCCAACGGCCCAACCTATCCGGAAGCGGACGACGTGCTGGCCGAGCGCGGCGTGATCGTAGTGCCGGACGTTATCTGTAACGCCGGTGGGGTGACCGTCAGCTATTTTGAGTGGGTGCAGGATATGGCCAGCTTCTTCTGGAGCGAAGAAGAGATCAACGCCAAGATGGACCGCATCATGACCGACGCCATTATTCACGTCTGCGATAAAGCCGCCGAGAAAGCGTGTACGCTGCGTACCGCCGCCTATATCGTGGCCTGCGAACGCATCCTGATGGCGCGTAAAGACCGCGGCATCTACCCGGGCTGATCCCCGTCAGGGTGTGAATCAGGGGGTGGCGTAGCGCCGCCCCCTTTTTTTCGCTATCGTGCCGTCAACCGCCGTTAGACCACAGCACCGGCCATCCCCGACGCTGCGACTCCGCCAGCAGCGCCGCGCACGGATTGACCGCGCAGGGGTTGCCAACCAGCGCGAGCAGCGGCAGATCCGAGATATGGTCCCCAAAGGCATAGCACGCCGCCAGCGGCTGGCCCCGTTCCTGCGCGTAGCGTTGAGCATGCAACGCCTTATGTTCGCCAATGGCGGTCCGCCAGAGTTCCCCGGTATAGTGTTCGTCAACCACCACCGGCTCTGAACACAGGGCATGCTCCACCCCCAGCGCCGCCATCGCCGGCCAGAGAATGTCGGTCATCGATCCGGAGACAAACACCACGTCATCCCCGCGCCCCTGATGTTGCCGGAGGATCGCCACCACCTCACGGTGAAAACCGTACCCACCTTCGCGATACAGTGCCTCAGCAACCGCCCGCACCTGGGCGCGCGGCTCATGGCGAAACAGCGAATAGTAGTAGCGATTGATCGCCTCCCGCGGTTGACCCGCTTTGCTAAGCGCCTGGAGCTGGCGGACAATCGCCGCGGCCGTCAAACCGCACTGCAGCGGATATTCCTCGGCATAGCGGTGCAGAAACAGGAACATACTTTTGCCGGTAATCAGCGTTTCATCCACGTCAAAAAAGGCGATGCTCATCCCCGTCCCCCTGCTCAATACTGACCAGATAATGTTGATGGCAGAGCGCCGCCTGCTCACACTCCTTACGAGTAATGTAGTTCAGGTCATAGACGCTGAAGCTAAAGCCGACTTCCGCTTTGCGGGTGCCGGTCTGGTCAAAACCGACCGAACACTCGCAGGTAAAGCGGCCGTGGGCTGAGCTTTTGCGCGACACCACATTCAGCACAATGGTCACCGGCAGCGGGAAAACAAAGCTGGAAAAAGCTACCTGCAGCGAGCTCAGCGTGAAGTACTTCTCGTCCATCGCCACGCCCGCCTCCGCCAGCAGAAATTTCTCCGAGGTGGCGATGATGGTTTGCCGCGCCGCCTCGATCAGCACCATCCCCTGGATGTGTTGCCCGGTCTGGTGGTCGCAGAGCAGCTCCGAGGCGTCCTGCAGGATCAGACGCGCGCAATAGCTATCTTCATCGCGTTTTTCCGGCGAGGTGATGAGGATGTTCTCTTTTTTACGTTTATGCACCAGCCGCTGATGATCGCGGTTGTTTTGATAATAGAGATCCTGCAGATTGACGATCTGGCGGATTTTATCCGGATAGTGCTGACGAATAATGCAGACCGTGCGGGAGATGTCGTCGAGCTGCACGCCCTGACCAATGACGATTTTATCGACGCCGGCGAGCTCGCCGCTCCAGACAAAACGCTCAAACTCGTTGACGGTCAGCACGTTCTGATGCCGCCGGGCAAAATCGGTAAATTTCTCACCCACCACAATTAATTTTTCCATGGCGCTTGTCTCCTCAGATCGCTTTCACAATTAACGCAATACCCATCCCGCCGCCGATACACAGCGAGGCCAGGCCGGTCGGTTTATTCTCCCGGCGCAGCGCGTGCAGAAGGCTCACGACAATCCGGGTTCCGGAACTGCCGAGCGGGTGCCCGAGGGCAATCGCGCCGCCGTTGACGTTCAGGCGGGCGGCTATCTCCTCCGCCGTCATCTGATGCTCGCGGGCCAGCCCCTTGACCACCCCCAGCACCTGCGCGGCAAAGGCTTCGTTAATTTCCAGTCGCGCCATATCGCTGAGCTGAAACCGCCCGCGGCGCAGGGCGCACGTCATGGCCGGCAGCGGCCCAAGCCCCATCATCGCCGGGTCGACGCCGCCCTCGCCGAAGGCGACTATCTCAGCCAGCGGCCGCAGGCCGTACTGCGCAACGGCGCGCGCCGAGGCGAGGATCACTGACGCCGCGCCGTCGTTCAGCCCCGAGGCGTTGCCCGCCGTGACGCTCCCGTCGCGACGAAAAGCCGGTTTCAGCGCCGCCAGCTGGTCGGCGCTAAGGTCATGGCGGATCTGCTCATCCTCGCGGACCACGCTGACGCCCCGCTTCCCGCTGACCGTCACCGGCACTATCTCCTCGGCAAAATGGCCGGCGCGGCTGGCGGCGGAGGCTTTTTGATGGCTGTCCAGCGCGTACTGGTCCTGTTCTGCGCGCGAGATCTGTTCATGCGCGGCGATGGCCTCCGCCGTTTCCCCCATCGGAATATGCAACAGCGGATCGGTTAAGCCATCGCTCTGGATCAGATCCTCGCTGCTGAACGCGCCAAATTTCACGCCGCCCCTTATCTCTCCCCGCAGCAAAAACGGCGCCTGGCTCATGTTTTCCATCCCGCCAGCGACGACCATGTCGGCATAACCGCTCTGGATATGGATCGCCCCTTCGGTAATACTTTTCATGCCGCTACCGCAGATCATATTCAGGGTGTAAGCCGGTTTTTGCACCGGGATCCCCGCCCGCAGCGCGACCTGACGCGCCGGCCCCATCCCCTGCCCGGCGGCGAGGACGCAGCCGCAGATCACTTCGTCAATCCACGCCGGGTCAATCCCGGCCTGCTGCAGGTTGTGGCGGACGGTGAGCGCGGCCAGTTCCACCGCAGAGACCGTTTTCAGGGCGCCAAGAAAACGCCCCACCGGCGTACGGCAGGCCGCGACGATATACACTTTATTCATGATTATTCCATTACGTAGAGCGAGGAAAGATACTGCGATGTCCCGGCTTCGCTGCCGGTAAAGCCCACATAGCCATCGGGATTGATCACCGCATAGTCATCGCGGCCAATCTGTAGCGCCTCGAGAAACGCCTCGTCCGCCGGGTCAAGGGCGCAGAATATAAACCAGCCGCCAGGTTTCAGGCGGGATAAGGGAGGACAGTCGACGCGCGCGGAAAAGACCACGACCTTACCGCTGGCGAAGGCGTCATAACTGTTGCGAAACCTCGCCTGCGGCGAGGTAAAGACGTACCACGGGACATGGTGGCCCATCAGGCCGTTCGGGTGAGCGCTCTGCGGCGCGGCAAAGCCGGCGTACTGCAGCGGCAGCTGGTGGCGATAATAGTGACGATTGCAAAACTCCGGAAAGTAGACCGCGTCGATATGGTTTTTCGGCACCAGACCGGCGATCAGGCCGGTATCGTGATCGGTGGCGTGCAGCACGCCGCTCACCGCGGCGAAACGCTCGGTGCGATAGGATGCCAGCAGCCGGTCGCTGGCGACGCCATGCAGGTAAAAGGCCAGCTTCCAGGCCAGGTTAATCGCATCCTGAATACCGGTATTCATCCCCTGCCCGCCAATCGGACTGAACAGATGGAAAGCATCGCCTGCCAGCATGATATTGTGCTGCAGATTGTCATCGGCGATCCGGTTATAGAAGTTGGCGCTGGAGGACCAGGTCAGCGCCTGCGCCGGAGGAACCTCGGGGCAGAAGCGCGCCAGCGCCACGTTGATCTCCTGCAGATCCGGCACCGGACGCGGCGACGGTAATCGACCGGCTCTTTTAATCACGATCCTGACCTGATTGTCCGGCATGGGCAGAAAGATCAGAAAGCCCAGCTCGTCAATATAGTAAGAGGTTCCCGGGAGCGTCGCCGCGCTGGCGAACTGCACGTCCGCCATTACAAAATGCAGCGGGTAATCATGGCCGCTAAAGCCAATCCCGGCCAGCTCCCGGACGGTGCTGGCCGCGCCGTCGGCGCCGATAATATAGTCATAGGTAGCGGAACAGGCCCGGCGGGCATCGTCGAGCAGAGAGACGTGATAGCGCCCTTCCTCCCGCCGCCAGGAGACCAGCTGATGTCCGCGTTTCACCAGTTGACCGGCCTCGGCCAGCGCCGTTTCAAGGATCTTCTCCGTCCGCGGCTGCGGGATACTGACATGGAAGGGATAGCAGGTGGGGAGATGGCGGTTATCAATATGCAGAAACTTGCGGTTTTTATACCAGGCGTAAATTGACGGAACCTGCTTGCCCTGGGCGGTCAGCTCCCCGGCAAGGGCTAAGCCGTGGAAGGCTTTAATCGTCGCCGGACTGACGCTCAGCGCTTTGGACCAGGTGGTGCTGTGTGTATTTTTATCAATAATATCAAAATCAATTCCATACTTATTCAGATAGCAGCCAATGATTAACCCTACCGGGCCGGCGCCAACAATGAGTACTTTTTTCACGATCGAGCCTCTCTGTATGCCCCCAGGGGGGCATACGCGTGTTGCCTGGGTGCAGGGTGAGTTAGGGGTAGATATCGTCGGCCAGACGGCGATCGCCGGCGACATTGCAGATATGCCAGTAGGGATAAGGCTTCTCTTTTTCGCTCACGCTGTTGAGGATCGCCGCCTCCTCGTCGCTCAGCGTCCAGTTCAGTGCCGCCAGGTTATCCTCCAGCTGGGCGAGTTTGGTCGCGCCGATCACCAGCGATGTGATCCCCGGGCGGGTACGCAACCAGTTGAGCGCCACCTGCGCCACGCTGGCGTTGCGCTGACGGGCAATCTCCTGCATCACTTCCAGAGTCTGCCAGGCTTGTTCGCGATTGGCGATCGGCGCCGACTCAAACGGGGTGGCGTTCGCCAGCCGACTGCCCTCAGGAAACGCCTGATTGCGAGGGTATTTACCGGTGAGGAAGCCCCCGGCCAGCGGGCTCCAGACGGTGATGCCGACGTTCTGATCGACGCTGAGCGGGATAATCTCATGCTCCAGTTCTCGCGCGGCGATATTGTAATAGCCCTGATAGACGCAGAATTTTTCCAGTCCGAGGCGCTCTGAGATCCCCAGCGCCTTCGCCAGCTGCCAGGCCGCGTAGTTGGAGACCCCGATGTAGCGAATTTTCCCGGCGCGAATCAACGCATCCAGCGTCCGCAGGGTATCCTCCAGCGCGGTGCGCGGATCGAACCCGTGGAGATGATAGATATCGATATAATCCGTTTTCAGCCGCTGCAGGCTGGCGTCGACGGCATTAATAATATGGTAGCGCGACGCCCCCAGCGCGTTCGGATTGGGGTCGGTCTGCCAGCGTCCTTTGGTGCCGATAATCACCTGCTGGCGTTTCCCCTTCAGCGCGTTACCGAGCAGCTCTTCGCCCTGGCCGTTTTTATAACAGTCCGCGGTATCAAAAAAGTTAATCCCGGCGTCCAGCGCTTTGTACACCAGATCGTATGCCGTATGCTCAGGCACCACGCCGAATTCCGACCAGTTGCGTCCCGGCGCGCCGAGAAAGGCCCCTTTTTCACCAAACGTCATGGCGCCAAAACAGAGCTCCGACACCGACAGCCCGGTGGAACCTAAATACCGATACTTCATGCTTGACTTCCTTTTAAAGGTGACAACGTCACACTAGCGATAACAAATCCGCTGGCGGTCAGGCATGCACCGGCCAGGGGAATATGCGAGAGGGAGACGCCGGCGGTGAGCAACAGCCCACCAAACCAGGCGCCAGCGGCATTGCCGAGGTTAAAGGCGGCGATATTGCACGAGGAGACCATGCTTTTGCCGGTCTCACTGCTGTCCAGCGCCTGCATCTGCAGCGGCGGAATGGTGGAGAACATCGCCGCCCCCAGCAGAAACACCGCCGCGCAGGCGCCGGGTAGCGTCTGAATGGCGAACGGAAAGAGGCACAGGACGACGATAAGCAAGGCCAGGGTCAGCAGCAGCGCCCGGCGGACCCCACCGTCGGTCAGGCGGCCGCCGAGGTGATTCCCGGCGACCATCCCGACGCCAAACAGCACCAGCACCGGTGGAATGAGATGTTCGCTCATCCCGGTGACGGTTTTCAGCATGGGCGCAATGTAGGTAAAGGCGGCGAAGACGCCGGAAAACCCGAGCGCGGTGATCAGCAGGCTGCGCAGCACCGTCGGATGGCGCAGCACCTTCAGCTCGTCGCGGATCCGACTCTGCACCGCCGGTTGGGCCTGACGGCCGGGCACGAGGGCAATGACTGCCAGGGCGGAAAGAATGCCAATCAGCGTGACCATAAAGAAGGTGTAGCGCCAGCCAAGGTATTGCCCTACCCAGGCGCCGAGCGGCACGCCCAGAATATTGGCCAGGGTGGCGCCGAGAAAGACGGCGGAGACCGCCGAAGCCCGTTTCTCCAACGGCGCCAGCTCCGCGGCATAAACCGAACTGATGCCGAAGAATGAGGCGTGGGCTAAGGCGGTTATTACCCGAAAAATAATTAGCATGGTCATATTACCGGCAATACCACAACCTAAATTACCGATGGAAAATAAGATCATCAGAAATAACAACGCCGGTTTTTTGGGGTAGCGGCTTAATAGCGGTGTGAGGAGCGGCGCGCCAATCACCACCCCACAGGCATAAGCGGTAATAGACCAGGCGGCAAGCGTAATGGATATATGAAAATCATGGGCCACATCGAGTAATAATCCCATAATCACAAATTCGGTGGTACCAATACCAAATGAGCCCACGGAAAGCGCATAAACTGCCGCAGGCAATCCCGCCGAACGGGAAACAGCAATAGTCATAAGTAACCTCATCTCCCGCCAGGACGGCGGGAGAATAGTATTCAGGGAGTTATTTTTCGATTAAGTTAAAGTCGCCCTGGTTATAGCGTAAGCCAGTGACGTTATCGGGAGTGAAAATATCTTCGATGGTGAGAATATCCTCAGGTGAGAGGGTAATATTCGCGGCTCCGGCATTATCGCGCAGATGGGCAATTTTCCTCGCCCCCGGAATAGGCACAATATCCTCGCCTTTGCTCATGACCCAGGCCAGGGCAATCTGCGCAAGGGTCGCGTCATAGCGCGTGGCCACCTGCTGCAGGCGCTCAAGCAGCAGCTGGTTTTTGCGCATGGTCTCGGCCTGGAAGCGCGGCAGATTACGGCGGAAATCATCCTCAGCGAAGACGCCAGGATCGGTGATTTTTCCCGTCAGGAAGCCGCGCCCCAGCGGGCTGTATGGGACAAAGCCCACCCCCAGCTCGCGGCAGGCGTTGAGAATACCGGCCTCCGGCTCGCGGGTCCACAGCGAGTATTCCGTCTGCACGGCGGTAATCGGATGCACCTTGCAGGCCCGGCGCAGCGTCTGGGATGAGACTTCCGACAGTCCGATATGACGAATTTTCCCCTCTTTAACCAGGTCGGCCATGGTGCCCACCACGTCTTCCACCGGCACCGCCGGATCGACGCGGTGCTGATAGAGCAGATCGATGGTCTCGATATTCAGCCGCTTCAGCGACCCTTCCACTGACTCGCGAATATGTTCCGGACGACTGTCGACGCCGGCCATGCGTTCCAGTCCCTGGCCGGTCGGCAAAATACGAAAACCAAACTTGGTGGCAATCTGCACCTTATCGCGGATACCTTTTATCGCTTTCCCGACAAGAACTTCATTATCGAAAGGACCATACACTTCGGCAGAATCCAGGAAGGTCACGCCCATGTCCACCGCGGCATGAATCGTATTAATCGCCTGCGACTCCTCGGCGCCGCCGTAGGCGAAACTCATTCCCATACACCCGAGACCCAATGCGGAAACCTGGAACTTCTCTTTTCCGAGATAACGTGTTTTCACCTTATTTTCCTTACGTGCTGAATGTTATTAAATATATACTTCCCTTTTACATTGATAACAATTAATCTATTCCGAACGCGGTGTTAGCTGGAAATTAACAATGAAAACCTTACCGGATTTGCAACAAATTGAAATATTAATACTCATAGTGAAACATGGCAGTTTTCGCCAGGCCGCCAGGGCATTAAATCTTTCACCACCGGCCCTCACCAGCGCTATTAATCATCTGGAAGAAAAGTTAGGCGTACGCCTGCTGAATCGCTCGACGCGCAGTTTGTCATTAACTGCCGTGGGTGAGGAATTTCTTAATAATATGACGCCGGTGGTCAATGATTATCGCCGGGTGGTTGACAGCCTGAATTATCATCGCCTGACGCCGGAAGGCGTGGTGAAAGTCAATTTACCGCGTATTGTTCTTGACCTGTTTTTTCAACACTATTTTATTGCCTTTAAAACCGCCTATCCCGATGTAACGCTCGAACTGTATACCACCGATCGGAAAGTCAATATTATTGAGTCCGGTTTTGACGCCGGTATTCGCTATTCGCAGGATGTGCCCAAAGATATGATTGCCATCCCCTTTGGCGAGAAGCTGTCGCTGATCCCGGTGGCCAGCCCGGCCTATATCCGCGAGGCCGGCGAGCCCGACACCCCGCAGTCGCTGGTCAATTTCCGCTGTATCAACCGCTGTTTTCCCAGCGGTGAAAAGTACCGTTGGGAGTTTATTAGCCCCAGCGGTGAGCCCAGCGAAGTTTCGGTCAGAGGCGATCTGGTCGTTGATTCCGATACGGCGATGATCCAGGCGGCGGAGAGCGGATTAGGCATCGCCTTTGTCTATCAGTCGCTGGTGACGCAGCAGTTGAGCGCGGGCAGCCTGGTCCGTTTGTTACCCGACTACCACTATCCTGCCGACCATTTCTGCGTCTACTACCCGAGCCGGAAACATATACCGGTGCCGCTACGGGCCTTTATCACCTGGGTCATGGCGCAGAATAAGAGCATCCTCAGTGAGTAGAGGGTTCGCGGGTTAACCCATCGCTATTAGCCACAATAAACGCACATACCGTTAACCAATTTTTTTCCTTCGCCTTGAATTATGGCGGTCGCCCGACATAAACTCGTTAGAGCTCTAACGATATTGACAGACGACCTATGGACAATCGACAGCTTAACTTCTCCCATCTTTTATACCTCACCGCCCATCACTGGCGGCTGGCGGTCAACCGTCGGCTAAAGGACCTTGGCCTGAGCCAGGCCAGTTGGGTGGCGGTCGCGGCCATTGCCCGCCAGCCACAGCCGCTGTCGCAAAGCGAACTGGCGCAGGAGCTGGGGGTAGAGAGTCCGACCATTGTGCCGCTGATCAACCGGCTGGTCGCCCTCGGCCTGGTGGAGCGTGTCACCACCGCCAGCGATAAACGTAAGCGGCTGCTGGTCGCCACCGAGCAGGGAATGGCGCTGTATGAGCAGGTCAAAACGGTGGCGGACGATCTGCGCGAAGAGATCCTGACGGCGATTACCCCGCAGGAGCGGGAGCAAACTCAGCGGGTGCTGGAAAAACTGCTGCGCGAAGTGGAGAAGAAATAATGCCCCGTCGCCAGGATAACCCCTATGCCCCGCATGACTGGGCGCCGCATGAAAAACCAGCCCTGCTTGGCTCGCCCTCGACGCCGCTGCACAGTCCGCAGAAACGTCTCGCCTATGGCGTGGTCGGCCTGCTGGTGTGCCTCACCGGCGCGCTGGGCAACGCGGTGGTCACCGCCAACCTGCAGCTGCTGCAGGGCACCTTCGCCGCCTGGTCGACCGAGATCGCCTGGCTGCCGGCGGTGTACGTCATGACCAACGTCTCCATCAACCTGCTGCTGGTGAAATTTCGCCAGCAGTTTGGGCTGCGCGCCTTTACCGAAGGCTTTCTGGTGCTCTATGTGCTGGTCACCTTTTTCCACCTGTTCGTCAACGATCTCAGCTCGGCGATGATGGTCCGCGCCGCCCACGGCATGGTGGCCGCAGCGCTCAGCTCGCTGGGGATCTACTACCAGGTGCAGGCCTGGCCCGCACGCCACCGCCTGAAAGGGCTAACCATCGGCATCACCGGCTCGTCGCTGGCCATTCCGCTGGCGCGTCTCTTTTCCACCGAACTGCTGCAGATCGATGAATGGCGCGGCCTTTACTTCTTTGAACTGGGGCTGGCGCTGGTGTCGCTGGCCTGCGTCATCGCGCTGAAACTGCCGCCGAGCGATCGTAAAAAGGTGTTCGAGAAGAAGGATTTTATCACCTTCTTTCTGCTGGCGCCCGGCATGGCGCTGGTGTGCGCCGTGCTGTCGCTGGGGCGGCTCGAGTGGTGGTTTGAAGCGCCGTGGATCGGCTGGTCGCTGGCGGCAGCGGTGGTGCTGATCGTCGCCGCTATCGCCTTTGAGCATAACCGCAGCAATCCCCTGCTCAATACCAAGTGGCTCTCCAGCGGCAGCATCGTACGCCTCGGCCTGATTATGCTGCTGATCCGCATCGTGCTGGCGGAGCAAAACACCGGGGTCATCGGCTGGTTGCAGTACGTTGGTCTGCAAAACGAACAGATGACTAACCTCGCATGGTCAATTTTCGCCGGCATTCTGTGCGGGATCATCGCCAGTTGTCTGACGCTCAACCCGCAGAAGCTCTACTGGCCGACCGCCACCGCCCTGGCGCTGATCATGGTAGCCTCGCTGCTCGACAGCCAGTCCAACGCCCTCACCCGTCCGGAACAATTAATGTTCAGCCAGTTTTTACTCGGCTTCGGCAGCGCCTTCTTTCTGGCCCCGGCGATGCTCGCCGGCATTGGCGGCGTGTTTGCCGATCCGCGCAACCTGGTCAGCTTCTCGGTGCTATTCGGCATGAGCCAGAACATCGGCGGTCTGCTGGGGTCGGCGATCCTCGGCACCTTCCAGACCTGGCGGGAAAAATTTCACTCCAGCCAGCTGGCGGACCAGATCACCACCCTGAACCCGCTGATCGTCGAGCGGCTGCAGCAGTATAGCCAGATGTATCAGAGCCAGATCGGCGACAGCACCCTGCTTAACGTTCAGGCCACCACCCTGCTGCAAAACGCCGCGACGCTGCAGGCCAATATTCTCGCCTGGAATGACACCTATCTGCTGACGGCGGCCATCTCCGCCGGCACATTAGTGTGGGTTTTCTGGCGCTTAATTCGCTTACGACTGACCGCCCGTATCGCCTTAAAACGCGCCACCGGCAGCAAATAATTATCATCATTTCATCTCTGGAGTCGTTATGAGTCAGCAGGATGCGGCCAAACAACAGGCCAACACCCGGAACAACATTCGCGTGGTCTCCATTTTTACCGCCGCAGCGATAGGCCTCGTCGGCGTATTAGTGATCCTCTACGCCTGGCAACTGCCGCCGTTCACCCGGCATAGCCAGTTTACCGATAACGCCTATGTGCGCGGGCAGACCACCTTTATCAGCCCGCAGGTCAACGGCTACATCACCGCCGTCAACGTCAAAGATTTCGCAATTGTCCAGCCGGGCGAGGTGCTGTTCCAGATAGACGATCGCATCTATAAGCAGCGAGTGCATCAGGCCCAGGCTACCCTGGCGATGAAGGAGGCCGCGCTGCGCAACAATCTGCAGCAGCGCAAAAGCGCCGAGGCGACGATCGCCAAAAATGAAGCCGCGCTGCAAAACGCCCGCGCGCAGAATCTGAAAATCCAGGCCGATTTAAAACGGGTACAGGAGCTGACTGCCGATGGTTCGCTGTCGATCCGCGAGCGTGATTCGGCGCGCGCCAGCGCGGCGCAAGGGGCTGCGGATATTGAACAGGCGAAAGCGGCGCTGGAGATGTCGCGCCAGGACCGTGAATCGACCATCGTCAATCGCGATTCGCTGGAAGCCGACGTGGCCAGCGCCAAAGCCGCCCTCGAGCTGGCGCAGATCGACCTGCAGAATACGCAGATCATCGCCCCCACCGGCGGCCAGCTGGGGCAGATCTCGGTACGTCTTGGCGCCTACGTCAGCGCCGGAACCCATCTGACCTCGCTGGTCCCGCCCCAGCACTGGGTGATCGCCAACCTGAAAGAGACCCAGCTTGCCGAGGTGCGTATCGGCCAGCCGGTCACCTTCACCGTCGACGCGCTTAACGGTGAGCGTTTCCATGGCAAGGTGCAGAGCATCTCCCCGGCGACCGGGGTGGAATTCAGCGCCATCTCACCGGACAACGCCACCGGCAACTTCGTCAAGATCGCCCAGCGGATCCCGGTGCGCATTACGGTCAACGACGGGCAGAAGTACAGCGAACACCTGCGTCCCGGTATGTCGGTGCAGGTGACCATTGATACCCGCGCGGAGAAACAGCCATGATCCGCCCGGTCACCCTTGCCGTCATCCTCGCGCTGGTCGGCTGTCAATCCGCCGACGTGCAGCGCGCGCAGCCGACCCTGACCATCCCTGCCGCCTGGCGGGCCGACGTTGGCCCGGCCAGCCCGGTGGAAGGCGTCTGGTGGCGTAATTTCCATGACAGCACGCTCAACCAGTATGTCGACCGGGCGCTGCGCTATAACAGCGATGTGCTGATCGCCCGGGAGCGGGTGAATGAGTATCAGGCGCGGGCCTATGCCGCCGACAGCAGCCTTTTCCCCTCGCTGGACGCCAGCCTGAGCGGTACCCGCGCCCGCGCGCAGTCCGCCGCCACCGGCCTGCCGATCCACAGCACGCTGTACAAAGGCGGCCTGACCGCCAGCTATGATGTTGATATCTGGGGCGCCAACCGCAGCGCGGCCAGCGCCGCCGGAGCCAGCCTCGAGGCGCAAAAAGCCGCTGCAGCCGCGGCCAATCTAAGCGTCGCCAGCTCGGTGGCCGTCGGCTACGTGACCCTGCTGTCGCTGGATGAGCAGCTGCGGGTTACCCAGCAGACGCTGAAATCACGGGAAGACGCGTGGCGCCTGGCGAAGCGTCAGTTTGAAACCGGGTATACTTCACGCCTTGAGCTGATGCAGGCAGATTCGGAGCTGCGCTCAACGCGGGCGCAGATCCCGCCGCTACAGCACCAGATTGCGCAGCAGGAAAATGCGCTCAGCGTGCTGCTGGGTGATAACCCCGGCGTGGTAAAACGCGGCGAGTTCGCCCAGCTCACTCCGCTGCGTCTGCCGTCGCAACTGCCGTCCACCTTACTCAACCGCCGCCCGGATATCGTACAGGCTCAGCGTCAGCTGGTGGCCGCCGATGCCACCCTGGCCTCGTCGCAGGCGCAGCTGCTGCCGTCTATCAACCTCACCGCTACCGGCAGCATGCAGGATCGTACACTGCCGGACCTGCTGGACAACCCGCTGCGGCTGTGGAGCGTCGGCGGCAGTATTCTGGCGCCGCTGCTTAACCGCCAGGCGTTAAATGCCCAGGTGGATGTCTCCATGGCCCAGCGCAACCAGGCGCTCTATAGCTACGAGAAAACGGTGCGCGGCGCGTTCAAAGAGGTGAATGACAGCCTTGACGCCATTAGCCGCTACGGCGAACAGCTGACCGAACTGCAGGGGCAGGTGGCGGTGGCGGAGGAAACATTGCGCATTGCGCAGAATCGCTACCGTAACGGCTACTCTTCGTATCTGGATGTGCTCGATGCCCAGCGAACGCTGTTCTCCACCCAGCTTAGCGTAGTGCAGGTGAAGAACAACCTGCTGCTGGCGCAGATCGATCTTTACCGGGCGCTGGGAGGCGGCTGGATGAACGCGTGAATACCCTGTGCGCGCCGGTCCACAACCGTGGAGAGCGCAGAAACCCATATTCAGGCCGGTGTAGCGCAGCGCTACCCGGCAACAACCACCAGGGAGTCAATCTATGCAACAACAGTGGTCTGCCGTCGATAATTTCATGATTTCTTCGCTTATTCCTGAAGATGACATACTGAGTCAGGTACTGGAAAACAACAAACGCGCCGGGCTACCTGAACATGATGTTGCGGCCAATCAGGGGCAATTTCTGGCGCTGCTGGTGCGTATAACACAGGCGCGGCGGATCCTGGAAATTGGCACACTCGGCGCCTATAGCGCTATCTGGATGGCGCGTGCGCTGCCCGCCGACGGAAAGCTGATTACCCTCGAGGCCGATCCTGGCCATGCCGGGGTGGCGCGCCAGAATATCCGCCTTGCGGGGCTAAACGAGCGCATTGAACTCATTGAAGGACCGGCGCTGAACACGCTGGAAAATTTCGCGAATGTGCAGCCGTTCGACCTGATCTTTATTGATGCCGATAAACCTAATAATCCTCGCTATCTGGAGTGGGCGCTGCACTATTCGCACCCCGGGACGCTGATCGTGGGCGATAACGTGGTGCGCGATGGCGAAGTGATTAACGGACAAAGCGATGATGCGCGCGTGCAGGGCGTGCGTCGGTTTATCGAAATGATCGGGGATAACCCGCGGCTCACTGCCACCGCGCTGCAGACGGTGGGCATCAAGGGATGGGATGGGTTTACGCTGGCGCTGGTGAATGGGTAAGATCCGGGCGGCCTGATGCCCTCATCCCGGCCCTCTCCCCGAGGGAGAGGGAGAAAACCCGCGCCGGGACGCGTCACCAGCGGCATTCGTCCGCTGACGATCATTGGGGATAATACGTATACTGATAGTGCAGAGACGCGTCGCTTTTTCCGCCGTATCCTTCATGCTCGCCATATTCCCCGGTACAGTTCCCCTCGGGGTCCCAGCCTAAACAGCGCGACTGGTTTTTTGTACTATACGTGGTGGTTCTTTCCTCGGATAACCACCGCCCTTTTTCATCCCAACGCAGCGTCGTGGTCGCATCCGAGTCGGCAATGCGGCTTAAATGCCCTTCCGCGTAGCGATAATTGACAACAAGCATGGCCATCATGCCGCCATTGACCGTTTTACGCGCCAGCCGGTGGCGGTCGTCATAGTGATAGGTGGTTGTGCTCATGGCTTTGGGCGGTTGCTGCGACACGAGTAGATTATCTGAACGTACAATGCGCCCGAGATTATCGGTGTAGAACTGCTCACGCATGACCATTTTTCTGATATTTCCCGTCGCGCTCCGGGTCTGTCGGATATATTCCCGCATCCATCCTTTATCATTTCGCCAGTGAACATTATCTCTGACTATCGTGGAGTCATTCGCGGTATTAAAAGTTTTTGCTCGCTCGTAACTTTCCAGCCGGCGGCACCGGGCAAAACGCAGCGTGCCTGCGTCGTTATTTTGGCTACCGTCAATTTTTACGCTCTGCACCTCACCATTGAGCGGCGGAAGATAGGTCAAAATAAAAAAATTGGCATCGTTGATCGCCCGCTGTGTTTCATCACAGGAAAAAGCGTCAACGAAAGGCTTACACGCCGTAATAACAAGAATGGCCGACACCAGCATAAATAGTCTGTACATAGCCATCATCGTAAAAATAGACTCCGTGTCCTGTTTATCCGGCAAAGCGAGGCTAAACATACGCCAATAAAGCAGGTTCCCCAAGCCACCGGGTTGATTTTCAGAATCCGTTAATTTTACGTCCGGGAGAACCGGTATGGGCCACATCCGGGGCGGGAAGATTATCGGGTGCGGCGTACTGATGAGTATCAGCCTCAGTATATGCCCCCGCCCGGCAAGCACAGCGCCACCGGGCTGGGGAATGAGGGGATTACGGCGTGATCTGCTCCATCGCCTGCAGGACGCGTTTGTCCGAGATGGGATACGGGGTGCCCAATTGCTGGGCGAAGAAGCTCACCCGCAATTCCTCGATCATCCAGCGGATCTCCCGGACATCGTCGTCCTCACGGCGGTTCGGCGGCAGCTTATTCAGCCACTGCTGCCACGCCTGCTGCACGCTCTCAATTTTCAGCATCTGTGCGCGATCGCGGTGCGGATCGATAGCCATCTTCTCGAGACGCTTTTCAATCGCCTGCAGATAACGCAGCGTATCGCCAAGACGGCGGAAACCGTTGCCGGTGACAAAACCGCGATACACCAGACCCGCCATCTGCGCTTTGATATCCGACAGCCCCAGCGCCATGGTCATATCCACGCGGCCTTTCAGCCGTTTGTTGATATTGAACACCGCGGTGAGGATCTGCTCGACCTGTTTAGCGATCTCCACCACCGTGTCGTTGAGCTCGGCTCGCACTTTATCGTGCAATTGACTGAAGCCCTCTTCCGTCCACACCGGACCACCCGCCTCGTCGATAAGCTTATCAACGCCGCAGGAGATGCAATCGTCAATCAGATCCAGCACTTTACCGTACGGGTTAAAATAGAGCCCAAGCTTGGCTTTGTTCGGCAGTTTTTCGTGCAGATACTTAATTGGCGACGGGATGTTGAGCAGCAGCAGGCGGCGCAGACCACGCCACATGGCCTGCTGCTGTTCCTGTGGATTATCAAACAGCTTGATAGCCACGCTGTCGCGCTCGTCCACCAGCGCCGGCCAGGCTTTCACCTTATAGTTGCCGCGTTTCTGTTCGTAACTTTCCGCCAGCGTACCAAAGCTCCAGATATGCAGCCCGCTCTGCTCGATGCCGTCATCGGCCACCGCCGACAGCGTCTCCTGAACTTTGCCCTTCAGCGCGTCTTTCAACGCCTGCAGCGAGCGCCCTTCCTGAAGCTTCTTGTTTTTGTCATCCACCACCCGGAAGGTGATTTTGAGGTGATCGGGCACCTGATCCCACTGCCAGGCCTCGCGGTCGATGGTCACGCCGGTCATCTTACGCAGCTCACGCTCCAGCGAATCAAGCAGCGGCAGCTCAAGCGGCGTCGCCCTGCCGAGAAACGCTTCCGCATAGTTAGGGGCCGGGACGAAATTGCGCCGCACCGGCTTCGGCAGCGATTTTATCAGCGCGATAATCAGCTCGCGACGCAGGCCTGGGATCTGCCACTCAAATCCGGCCTCCTCCACCTGGTTCAGCAGAGGCAGCGGAATATGCACCGTCACGCCATCGGCATCGGCGCCCGGTTCAAACTGGTAGCTAAGCCGCAGCTTGAGGTTGCCCTGATGCCAGAAGTTCGGGTAGTCCAGCTTGCTGACCTGCTCCGCCCCTTCTTTAATCAGCATGCTCTTTTCAAAATTGAGCAAGTCTGGCGTTTCGCGGCTGGCCTGCTTCCACCAGGCATCAAAATGACGGGCGGAGATGACGTCGTGGCTAATGCGCTGGTCGTAGAACTCGAACAGGGTTTCGTCATCCACCAGGATGTCGCGGCGGCGCGATTTATGCTCCAGCTCTTCGATTTCCGCCCGCAGCTTCAGGTTTTCCCGGAAGAAGGCATGCCGCGTCTGCCAGTCGCCCTCCACCAGCGCGTGGCGGATAAACAGTTCGCGGCACAGCGCCGGGTCGATCTGGCTGTAGTTGACCTTGCGTGCGCCAACGATCGGCAGGCCGTAGACGGTGACCTTCTCCGTCGCCATCACCGCGCCCTGCGCCCGCTCCCAGTGCGGTTCGCTGTATGAGCGCTTGATCAGGTGCTGCGCGACCGGCTCAACCCACTCCGGCTCAATGCGGGCGGCGATGCGCCCCCACAGCCGGCTGGTTTCCACCAGTTCCGCCACCATCGTCCATTTTGGCGGCTTTTTAAACAAACCGGAACCCGGGAAGATGGAGAAGCGGGCGTTGCGCGCGCCGGTAAACTCCTGCTTATCGGCATCCTTCATGCCGATGTGCGACAGCAAACCGGTCAGCAACGCGGTATGGATCTCGCGATATTCCGCCGGCTCGCTGTTGATCGGCAGGCCGAGCTCTTTCACCACCTGGCGCAACTGGGTGTAGATGTCCTGCCACTCGCGCACGCGCAGATAGTTAAGAAAATCGACCCGGCACTGGCGGCGGAACTGATTCGACGACAGTGCCTTCTGCTGCTCGCCAAGGTAGTTCCACAGATTGACGAAGGCGAGGAAATCGGACTCTTTATCGTGGAAGCGGCGGTGCTTCTCATCGGAGGCCTGCTGTTTGTCCATCGGCCGCTCGCGCGGGTCCTGAATCGACAGCGCGGAGGTGATGATCATCGCTTCCCGCACGCAGCCGTGCTTCTGCGCCTCCAGCACCATGCGCGCCAGACGGGGATCCACCGGCAGTTGGCTGAGCTGGCGGCCCATCGGCGTCAGCTTATAGGCGGTGGCCTGCTCATCGGTGGTGATGGCGCCCAGCTCTTCCAGCAGGCGCACGCCGTCCTGGATATTGCGCTTATCCGGCGCTTCGACAAACGGGAAGGCGGCGATATCGCCTAAGCCCAGGGCGGTCATCTGCAGGATGACCGACGCCAGGTTGGTACGCAGAATTTCCGGGTCAGTAAACTCCGGGCGCGACAGGAAATCGTCTTCCGAATAAAGCCGAATACAGATCCCTTCCGAAACGCGGCCGCAGCGGCCCTTACGCTGGTTGGCGGACGCCTGGGAAACCGGCTCGATCGGCAGGCGCTGCACCTTGGTGCGGTAGCTGTAACGGCTGATACGCGCAGTACCGGGATCGATAACGTATTTAATGCCCGGCACGGTCAGCGAAGTTTCCGCCACGTTGGTCGCCAGCACGATGCGTCGTCCGCTGTGCGGCTGGAAGACGCGGTTCTGCTCGCTGTTGGACAGGCGGGCATACAGCGGCAGCACTTCAGTATGGCGCAGATCCAGCTTATTCAGCGCATCAGCGGTATCGCGAATTTCCCGCTCACCGCTCATAAAGATCAGAATATCGCCGGGCCCTTCGCGCCCCAGTTCGTCAACCGCATCAAAAATCGCCTGTAATTGATCGCGCTCGGTGTCGTCCGCCTCTTCCACTATCGGCCGGTAGCGGACTTCCACCGGGTAAGTCCGCCCGGAGACTTCGATAATGGGCGCATGATTGAAATGCTTTGAGAAACGTTCCGGGTCGATGGTCGCCGAGGTAATGATGATTTTCAGGTCCGGGCGGCGCGGCAGGAGCTCTTTCAGATAGCCGAGCAGAAAATCAATGTTCAGACTGCGCTCGTGCGCTTCATCGATAATGATGGTGTCGTACTGCATCAGCAGGCGATCCTGCTGGATCTCCGCCAGCAGAATACCGTCGGTCATCAGCTTGACCATGGTGTTGTCGCTGACGTGATCGCTAAAGCGAACTTTATAGCCGATGCAACTGCCCGGCTCCGTTTGCAGCTCCTCGGCGATACGGTTGGCGACGGTTCGCGCGGCCAGACGACGCGGCTGGGTATGGCCGATCAGCCCTTTCAGCCCGCGGCCCAGCTCCATGCAGATTTTTGGCAACTGGGTGGTTTTACCCGAACCGGTCTCTCCGGCGACGATCACCACCTGGTGATCGCGCACCGCCTCGAGAATCTCTTGTTTTTTCTGGCTAACCGGCAGGTTTTCAGGATAGGTGATGGCCGGACGCGCCGCTTCGCGCAGCAGGACTTTACCGGCTGCCTGGCTTATCTCCTGCGCCATCTCCTGGAGGATGGCCTGTTGCGATTCAGGATTTTTAACCTTCTTCACACCGTGCAGACGGCGGGCGAAGCGCGTTTTGTCGCGCAGCATCAGGCCGTCGAGCTGTTGATAAAGCTGGGGGAAGGTGATTTTTTGTTGTTCTGTCATAGCGTTATCGGGCAGAGCTCTGCCGGGAAAATCTCTTTTGAAGTATTGCCTTAGAGTACCACATCTGTGTCATCCGTGCCTTGTTCAAAAAATCTGAACATAGGATTCGATATATTGCGCTATCTCTGTGGCGCGATTGTGAATACAGTGTCAACAAGCACCAGGGCATTGACCCGTCAATCACATTAAAAAAGGAAACACCCATGAGCAAAGTATTAGTTCTGAAATCCAGTATTCTGGCAGGGTACTCACAATCTGGTCAGCTTTCCGACTATTTTGTTGAACAATGGCAGGAAAAACACCCGGGCGACGAGATCACCGTGCGTGACCTGGCCGCTAATCCGATCCCGGTTCTGGATGGTGAACTGGTTGGCGCCCTGCGTCCGAGCGACGCGCCGCTGACTCCGCGTCAGCAGGAAGCGCTGGCCCTTTCCGACGAGCTGATCGCCGAACTGAAAGGCAATGATGTGATTGTTATCGCTGCGCCGATGTACAACTTCAACATCCCGACGCAGCTGAAAAACTATTTTGACCTGGTGGCTCGCGCCGGCGTCACCTTCCGCTACACCGAGAAAGGGCCGGAAGGTCTGGTGACCGGTAAACGTGCGGTCGTCGTGACCAGCCGCGGCGGTATCCATAAAGATACCCCGACCGACCTGGTCACCCCGTACCTGTCCACCTTCCTCGGCTTCATCGGCATCACCGACGTGAACTTCGTGTTCGCCGAAGGTATCGCTTACGGCCCGGAAGTGGCGGCCAAAGCGCAGTCCGATGCCAAAGCGGCCATCGACAGCGTGGTTGCAGCCTAAGATTTCCACTCCCGCCGCCCGGCGGGAGTGTTTTTTCCCCTCGCCCATCCCCCTTTTACGAGCCGCCTCGTAAATTCACACATCATTCCAACGCCTTAAGCCACCAGCCTGTACCATGGCTGTCGCCGCGCGAATCTGGCTCACTCCCGGTCGCTGACGGCAACCGTTGTCATGGTCAAAAACAGGAGTGCGTACTATGTACACTCGATGGTGTACATGGTACCTTAGCAAGGAGCGTTTTCGTGTGTCATGCCATTGAATTTATCGAAACGTCGCTATTTACCCGCCAGATAAAACAGCTGGCCAGCGATGAAGATCTGAGGGCACTGCAGAGGCAACTCATAGGCAATCCGGATTTCGGCGATCTTATCCAGGATACCGGCGGGTTACGGAAAATAAGAATGGCGACAGGCTCACAGGGAAAAAGCGGCGGCGTGCGGGTGATTTATTTTCTGGCAACCCGCGAGATCATCTATCTCGTCTTAGCCTACCCCAAGCACACCAAAGAGAGCCTGAGCGCAGCGGAAAAAAACGAACTCAGGAAACTGACCCGGCGACTAAAAAATGAGGTTTGAAATGGGTTACTTCAACGAACTTAAAGCGTCCCTGGAAGAGGCTGTTGAGATCAAAGACGGCAACAAGGCCCCAGCCCGAGCGACGCGCTATGAAGTTGCTGATGTGAAAGCCATCCGCACTCAGCTTAATGTTTCGCAGGCGGAGATGGCAAAAGCGCTGGGTACCAGCGTGGATACTATCAAAAGTTGGGAGTCCAGGCGGCGCAACCCGACAGGCCTGGCAGCAAAAGTACTGGCGGTTATCCAGGCCAACCCGGCGTTCTTTCGTGAACTGGCTGAGCACTAATCCACCGAGCCCCTCCGGGTTGCCCTGGAAAGTTAGCGCTGCGTTTTTGGCCGCAGGTTTTCATCAAATTCCAGTCGCTTACGCCCTGCTTCCACTTCCCGTAATGGCTCCACCTGATGCAGCGTCTGCTTACAGCGCTCCACCAGCACCTGGTATTCACGGGTACCCTGTTTTTTCCACGCCAGCTCCTGTTCGCTCAGGGTGCGAATCGCTTTTGCCGGGCTGCCGATAATCAGATGGTTGGCGGGCATCTCGGCGTTGGCTTTGACAAAGGCCGAAGCGCCGACAATGCTGTTTTCGCCAATGACCGCCCCGTCGATAATCACCGCGCTCATGCCCACCAGCGCGTTGCGGCCAATCACGCAGCCGTGCAGAATAGCGCCGTGACCGATGTGGCCATCCTCTTCCACCACCGTATCCTGGCCGGGGAAACCGTGCATGACGCAGTTGTCCTGAATATTGGCGCCGTCTTTGACCACGATGCGACCAAAATCGCCGCGCAGACTGGCGTTGGGTCCAACATAGACCCCTTTGCCGAGGATCACGTCGCCAATCAGCACGGCGGTTGGGTGGACGTAGCTCTCCTCCGGCACCACTGGCGTCAGCCCATCAATCTGATAAATCGGCATGCAACCTCCTTATGCGCCCGGCAAACCGCCAAAGCGCTGATAATAGAGCGGGCCCGGCGCCGGAAGCTCGCCCACCGAGCTTTCCCCTTTCTCGCTGACGAACGCCAGCGCGCCGGGATTCACGCGTTGATAAATATTGATACACAGCTGGCGGGCGGTTTGCCCCGCCCAGTGCGCCGGCAGCAGCTCTTCCGGCAGCAGCGGATCTTTGAGCACCACCCGGCGATAAAAATGGATCAGCAGCAGCTGGATCTGGAAACAGCGCTCAGGCGTCAGCTCGGCCGGGTCGCAGTCGCGCAGCAGCGGCAGTAACGGTCGGAATAGCGAGATGAAAGATTCATACATCTCGTTTTGTTCAGTGAGATGCCAGCACTCCTCCACGCGGCTGCGCAGCGCCGCACGGGAGAGCGCCAGCGGCGAATGGGCTTCAAAACAGATGACGTTTTCGGCGACGCCCGCTTCGTGGAGCAGCGACTGGACATCGGCCAGTTTTTGCGACGGCGAGGCCAGCAGGCTGGGCGCCAGCGCGCCAAAGCCCTGCCACAGCAGCTGCTTTTTGACGTCGGCGAGCACATTTTTCTCCAGGCCTTCCGAAAGCAGCAGCAGCCAGGTACCGTCCCATTCCGGGGCACTGGCGCGATAAATTTTATGCTCCGCGCGCCGGGTCAGGCGCAGCCCTTTATCGCTCAGGCGATAGAAGCTACGCCGGCCGATACGGATGACATCAAGCCACTCTTCTTTATTGAGGCGAAATAGCGCGGTGCGGACAAAGCGCTCGCCGAAGCCTAATCCTTCCAGCAGCGCCGCAACGCTGCCCAGCCACACTTCCCCACCGCGCTGCAATAAAGCGTCGCCATACAGCGAGGCAATTAATGACGTGCCGCTGATCGGCATCGCCGTCACCGCTTGTTGAATAAAGGCGTCGAGTTTACTCATCTGATTCATTCTGTTGTTATATTTTTCCTTTATGAATCATAGCACAGGAAATTCCCGGCTTACGGCGTAAAGGCCTCAGCCGGGTAACCGGGGAGAGAATTAACCGCTGACCACCGCTTTACGCAGGTCGAATACCCGACAGGCTTTCCCTTCAGAGCGAGGAATGCTGCCGCAGTTGACGATAGTAATATCGGTGGAGATCCCGACCATCGACTTAATGCGGTGACGCAACTGATGGCAAATCTGGCAGCGTTGTTCATGACTTAACGCCAGCCCGCTCTCTTTCAGCTCAACGCGTACCGCCAGCGAATCAAGATGACCGCGGCGATTGACCTCTAACTGATAGTGCGGCGCCAGGTGTTCAAACTTGAGGATCTCCTCTTCCAGCTGCGAGGGGAAGACGTTAACCCCGCGGATAATCAGCATATCGTCGCTGCGTCCACTGATGCGATCCATGCGGCGCATGGTCCGCGCGGTTCCCGGCAGCAAGCGAGTCAGATCGCGGGTACGATAGCGGATCACCGGCAGCGCTTCTTTGGTCAACGTGGTAAACAGCAGTTCGCCATGCTCGCCATCTTCCAGCGGCGTACCGTCGTCCGGGTTGACGATTTCCGGGAAGAAGTGGTCTTCCCAGATGGTCGGGCCGTCAACGGTTTCCAGGCACTCCATTGCCACCCCAGGCCCCATCACCTCTGACAGACCGTAAATATCCAGGGCGGTGATACCCAGGCGGCGCTCGATTTCCGCGCGCATCGCCAGCGTCCACGGCTCAGCGCCAAACACGCCGACGCGTAACGAGCAGCCGCGGGCGTCACCGCCCATCTGGCGCTCAAGCTCTTCAATCAGATTCAGGCAGTAGGACGGCGTCACCATGATCATATCCGGCTGAAAATCGCGGATCAGCTGCGCCTGTTTTTCGGTCTGTCCGCCGGACATTGGGATCACCGTCGCGCCTAAACGCTCCGCGCCGTAGTGCGCGCCAAGGCCGCCGGTAAACAGGCCGTAGCCGTAGGCGACGTGAATTTTATCTTTCGCCGTGCCGCCGGCGGCGCGCAGCGAACGGGCGACGATATTGGCCCAGTTATCAATATCGTTCTGCGTGTAGCCCACCACCGTCGGTTTGCCGGTGGTGCCGGAAGAGGCGTGAATGCGCACCACCTGCTCCATCGGCACCGCGAAGGTATCGAAGGGATAGTTGTCGCGCAGATCTTGTTTGGTGGTACAGGGGAATTTTTGCAGATCGTTTAATTCCCGAAAGTCGTCAGGGTGCACGCCGGCGGCGTCGAATTTGCGGCGATACATCGGCACATTGTCATACGCATGCTTCAGCGTCCATTTCAGGCGCTGGGTTTGCAGGGCCTGCAGTTCGTCACGCGATGCGGTTTCAATCGGATCTAATTTTGTAGTAGTTATCATTGTAGGGTACTCGCAGGTAAATTAGCTCACACTCGCTCGAGGATCATGGCAATGCCCTGACCCACGCCAATACACATCGTACACAGCGCATAGCGCCCACCCCGGCGTTGCAGCTCAAGGCTGGCGCTCAGCGCTAACCGCGCGCCGCTCATGCCCAGCGGATGGCCTAACGCGATGGCGCCGCCGTTGGGATTCACATGCGCCGCATCATCCGGCACGCCGAGTTGTCTGAGCACCCCCAGCGCCTGGGCGGCGAAGGCCTCATTCAGCTCAATCAGATCCATATCGTTAATATTGAGTCCGGCGCGCTCCAGCACTTTACGCACCGCCGGTACCGGCCCCAGCCCCATCAGGCGCGGTTCAACACCTGCCGTCGCCATCGCCACGATACGCGCCCGCGGCGTGAGCCCCTGGATAGCGGCCTGCTGTTCGCTGGCGATGATCAGCGCCGCGGCGCCATCGTTGACGCCGGAAGCATTGCCCGCGGTAATGACGCCGCCCTGGCGGAACGGCGCTTTCAGTTTCGCCAGCTGCTCAAGCGTGGTTTCCGGGCGGGGATGCTCATCATCGCGTACCGCGCTGACCGCCCCTTTCTTGCCGATGATCTGCACCGGCACGATCTCCTGCGCCAGAATGCCGTCACGCTGGGCCTGCGCCGTACGCTGCTGGCTGCGCCAGGCGAAAGCGTCCTGATCGATCCGGCTGATATTTAACAATTCAGCTACATTCTCGGCCGTTTCCGGCATGCTGTCAGTTCCGAAGTGTTGCGCCATGAGCGGGTTCACAAAACGCCAGCCAATCGTGGTATCGAAGAGTTCCGCCTGACGCTGATAAGGCGCGCTGGCTTTTCCCATCACGAACGGCGCGCGAGACATCGATTCCACGCCGCCGGCAATCAACAGATCGGCATCGCCGGCTTTGATCGCCCTGGCGGCAAAACCGATTGCATCCAGACCCGATCCGCACAAGCGGTTAATCGTGGTGCCCGGCACGGTATGCGGATAACCTGCCAACAACGTCGCCATATGCGCTACGTTGCGGTTATCTTCACCGGCCTGGTTAGCACAACCGAAAATCACATCATCAATCGCTGCCGGGTCGAGCCCGGGGTTACGGCTCAGCAACTCACGTAGCGGGATCGCCGCCAGATCGTCGGCGCGGACGCCGGCCAGCGCTCCGCCGTAGCGGCCAATCGGCGTGCGGATCCCGTCACAAATAAAGGCGTCGCACATTACACTTCTCCCGTGATTGTGCCGCCGATACGGTGCGATTTGCCGCGGAACAGGGCCACAATCTTTTGCTGTTGATTAACAATTTCGATGTCGTAGACGCCGGTCAGCTTGCCCTGCTGTTTGACTCTTGCGGTGGCGACCAGCCTGTCGCCGGCAAACGCCGGACGAAGAAAATCAATATTTGCCGCCGAAGCCACCGCCGCCAGCCCCTGGCTGTTACAGGCGTAAGCGAAAGCGGTATCGGCGAGCGTAAATAGCTGACCGCCGTGACAGGTTTGATGGCCGTTAAGCATGTCCGCCGAGACGGTCATGCTCATCTGCGCAAAACCATCGTCCATTTCGATAAGTTCGATCCCCATCTTTCTGGCGCAGGTATCTTTTTCGTACATCACGCGCGCGTTGCGCCACGCATCATTGCTCATGGTGCTTCTCCATCAGCGCCTTCTGGCGCAACAGGGAACAGGGACGATAGCGCTCCTCGCCATAATGGTGTTGCAGGTTCTCCAGCAGTTGCAGCACCCGTCGCCAGCCAAGGCGTTCTCCCCATGCCAGCGGGCCGTGCGGATAATTGACGCCAAGGCGCATCGCGGTATCGATATCCTGCGGGCTGGCGACGCCTTTTTGCAGCGCATCCAGCGCTTCGTTAATCAGCATCGCCACCGTGCGCCACACCAGCAGGCCGGGATAATCGGCAATATGCAGGACTTTCTTGCCCTGCTGTTGGAAGTAATGCACGGCCTTATCAGTGGCCGCAGGCGCGTTGGTCGCCGCTGCGGCCAGCACCACCGTATCGCTGGCGCACAGGTCAAACACCACCACCGGGCGGTGATGCTTAACGCTTAGCGCCAGCGCGGTCTCACCTTCGGTCTCCAGCAACAGCAGTTCGTCCAGCTCAGTGACACTGTCACCTATCGTCATCACGGATTGAGCGCCATTGGCAACCGGCGGCAACGCCGCGTCCGGCAGTGTCTCAGCGGGCCAGCGATAGACGCCGTAACCGCTCTTTTTACCCAGCCGCCCGGCCAGCGCCAGCTCTTGCTGGAGGAGCGACGGTAAGTAACGGCGGTCCTGCCAGAAGGCGTTAAACACCGAACAGGTCACGGCGAAGTTGACGTCCTGGCCAATCAGGTCAGTCAACGCCAGCGGCCCCATCGGAAAACCACCGCCGTCACGCAAAGCGGCATCGATAACCTCCGGGGCGGCAACCTGCTCTTCCAGCGCGCGCCAGGCCTCGGCGTAGAACGGACGCGCTACGCGGTTAACGATAAAACCGGGCGTTGAGCGGCAGCGTACCGGCTGTTTCCCCCAGCCGCTTACGCACTGGCACAGCTGCTCTACTACCTCAGCAGACGTCTCCAGGCCGCTGACCACCTCGACCAGCTTCATCACCGGCGCCGGATTAAAAAAGTGCAGCCCGGCCACCCGCTCCGGGTTTTTGACCCCGGCGGCGATGGCGGTAATCGAAATAGACGAAGTGTTACTGGTCAACAACGTTGACGGCGCGCAGATCTCCGCCAGCTGCGCGAACAGCGCCGTTTTGACCTCCAGCCGTTCAGAGGCCGCTTCAATCACTAAATCCGCGTCGGCAAGCGCGGCTAAATCGTGAGCCGGATGCAGGCGCGCCAGCAGCGCGTCGGCCTGCTCTGACGCCAGTTTGCCGCGCTCGACCCGTGAGGCGAGACGCCTGGCAATGCCGTCGATCGCCCGGGCAATGGCCTGATGATCGATGTCGTAAATCAGCACCGGATGTCCGGCGGCGGCAGCCACTTCGGCGATGCCGGCCCCCATGGTGCCGCTGCCGATCACCGCCACGTTGGCTAAGGATGTCGTCATCATCTATTTCCCGCTGAACTGTGGTGGCCGTTTGGCCAGAAACGCGCTGACCCCTTCGCGGTAATCATCGCTGCGTCCGGCCAGGCGCTGATAATCGCGCTCCAGATCCAGCTGCGCATCGAGACTGTTGGTTTCAGCAGCCAGCAGCGCCTTTTTAATCAGCCCAAGACCAAACGTCGGCTGCGCCGCCAGATGGCGCGCCAGCTGCAGACTGGTATCCGCCAGTTCTGAATCGTCCACCAGCTGCCAGATCATTCCCCACTGCGCGGCCTGTTCCGCGCTGAGGCTATCGCCCAGCAGCGCCAGCCCCATCGCGCGCGCGCGGCCGGCCACCCGCGGCAGGAACCAGCTACCGCCGCAGTCCGGCACCAGGCCGAGCTTGCTGAACGCCATCACAAATTTGGCCGAACGCGCGGCCAGCACGATATCGCAGCCCAGCGCCAGGGTAGCGCCCGCTCCGGCGGCAACGCCGTTGACCGCGCAGATAACCGGCTTCGGCAGCGCCGCCAGACGGCGCACTAACGGGTTGTAAAAGCGTTCTACCGACATGCCGAGATCCGGCGGTGGGCCGCTGGGGTCGACATTGCGATCGTTCAAATCCTGGCCGGCGCAAAAGCCGCGGCCGGCGCCGGTGATCAGCAGGCAGCGCACGCCATCATCGCGCTCGGCCTGCTTCAGACATTCCGCCAGCTGGTGATGCATCAGATCGTTAAAACTGTTGAGGCGGTCCGGGCGATTGAGGGTAATGGTCATGACGCCCTGTTCCACTGCGCTGAGAATGAAAGCTTCCACGATTAGCGTCCTTTAAAGTCCGGTGTACGTTTTTGTAAGAAGGCGTCGATGCCTTCGCGGCGGTCCTCGGTGGCGCTCAGCAGGCTAAACAGCTGACGCTCCTGTTGCAGACCAGCCTGCAGGCTGACTTCCTGCGACAGGCGCAGCGACTGTTTTGCCGCCCGGAGCGCCAGCGGCGAATGGCGGGCGATGGTGGCGGCCAGTTTCAGGGCATACTCATCGGTTAACGCCGCCGGATGGATATCGCTGACCAGCCCGGCCTGCTGCGCCTGGCGGGCGTCAATACTCTCGCCGCTCAGCACCATCCGGCTGGCCAGCGCCTTGCCAACGCTGCGGATCAGCCGCTGGGTGCCGCCCGCGCCCGGCATAATGCCGAGGGTAATTTCCGGCAGGCCAAAACGGGCGTTGTCGCCGGCGACAATCAGGTCACACAGCAGGGCCAGCTCGCAGCCGGCGCCAAGCGCGTAGCCGTTGACCGAAGCGATGAGCGGTTTAGTGAAAGCATCAATTCGTGCCCACAACCGTGGGCGAATATCATCCAGGGTGGCAGGCAGATCTTTTTCCGCCATTTCATTGAGGTCAGCCCCGGCGGCGAAAAAACGCGGGTTGCCGCTGATAACGCAGACGCCGACGCTGTCATCAACTGCCGCAACCTCCAGCGCCTCGGCAATCTGGGTTAAGAGGGCATTGTTCAGCGCGTTGCGGGCCTGCGGGCGGTTTAGCGTCAACTGAAGCACCCGGCCATGACGGTGGATCAGCAGGTCACTCATGCCATCCCCCGCGCGTCAAAGTCGACCACCACATCGCCGCTGGTCGGCAACGACTGGCAGCTCAGGACATATCCCGCCGCCAGCTCATCTGCTTCCAGGCTGTAATTGGCGGCCATCGCCACTTCACCGCGTAGCACTTTGCATTTACAGGTGGCGCATACCCCGCCCTTACAGGCGAACGGCAGATCGGCGCCCTGACGCAATGCGGCATCCAGGATGCTGTCGTCTTCGGCGCTGAGGGCGATAAGCCGATCGCGCCCGTCCTGGCGGATGGTCACCGTGCGCCCTTCCGCCTGCACGCCGGCGGCGCGCTTCACATTGCCGCCTGGTGTATTAAAGCGTTCGAGATGAATCGATTTCTCCGCTACGCCAAGTTCACGTAACGCCGCTTCCGCCTCATCCATCATCGCCGCCGGGCCGCAGATAAAAGCCTCGTCGAAACGGCTAAAATCCAGCAGATGGTCAGCGAGCTGGCGCAGTTTGTCGCCGTCAATGCGCCCCTGTAGCAGATCGCTGTCCATCGACTCCTGGCTAAACAGGTGTATCACCTGCAGGCGCTGCGGATAGCGGTCTTTTAAATCGGCCAGCGCCTGGCGGAACATCATGCTATGGCTGCTGCGGTTGCCGTAGATCAGCGTAAAGCGGCTTTGCGGCTCGGTCGCCAGCGTCGCGCTCATGATCGCCATCATCGGCGTGATCCCGGAACCGGCGGCAATCGCCAGATATTCACCCTGCCGTTCAGCCTGCGGTTGATAACCGAAATGCCCCTGCGGCACCATCACTTCCAGCTCCATACCCTGCTGGATATCGTGCTGGGCGTAGCGCGAAAAGCGCCCGCCGTCGATAGCTTTGACCGCGACGCTAATTTCGCCTGGCGTGCGGCTGCGACAAATGGAGTAACAGCGGCGCAGTTCTTCGCCGCCCAGACGGGCTTTTAGCGTCAGATGCTGGCCCGGGCGAAAGCAGTACTCCGCCTGCAGGGCTTGCGGGATCGCAAAAGTGATGGTCACCGCATCGCGGGTTTCCGGCTCGACTCTCGCCACCTTAAGCGAATGGAACGTCGTCATGGCAACCTCAAATACATTTAAAGTAATCAAAAGGTTCCCGGCAGCTGTCGCAGCGATAGAGCGCTTTGCAGGCCGTGGAACCGAATTCGCTAATCAGCGAGGTATGGGTGCTGCCGCAGCGCGGACAGCTCACCTCAGCGGGCATGTCCGCATGGCAGGCGTGCCCCTGGGGCGGGCTGATTCCGTACTGGCGCAGGCGCTCGCGGGCCTCCTGACTCATCCAGTCGGTGGTCCACGGCGGATCCAGCTGCAGGACGATATGCACCGGCAGAAAGCCATGCTCGCTCATGACCGTACGGATCTCGCCCAGCAGATGCTCCGTCGCCGGACAGCCCGAATAGGTCGGGGTAAAGCCAATCACCCACCCGTCGCCGTGACGCGCGACGCTGCGTACCATACCGAGGTCGGTGATGGTGAGTACCGGCACTTCCGGATCCGGGATCGCGCTTAATAATCCCCAGATGGTGCGAACCTCTGCAGGAGCGATGTCGGCAAGACGTTGCATAGTCACCTCACTTACCACTGCAGTCCGGGATGCGAACGCTGCAGATATTGCATCTCCGCCAGCAGCGGGCCGAGATGTTCACTGTGCAGCCCCTGTTTGCCGCCGCTGCGGAAGGCCGCTTCCTGCGGGATTTGTAAGCCGGAGTCGAGCAGCGCCGTGTGTACCGCGCTTTGCCATTCGGCCTGAAGCTCGCGCGGATCAACCGCAATGCCCTGCTCAACCAGGCTGAGATCCACTTCATCGGCAAGGAACAGTTCGCCGGTGAAGCGCCACAGATTGTCGACCGCCTGCTGCATTTTGCGATTTGATAACTCGGTGCCGTTACCCAGACGCTCCAGCCAGCCGCGGCTGAAGCGCTGGTGGTAACGCACCTCTTTCAGCCCTTTGGCGGCAATGGCCGCCAGCTGCGCGTTGCGGCTGTTCACCAGCTGGCTGTACAGGGCGACGTGCCAGACATCGATAAAGAACTGGCGGGCGATGGTGTCGGCAAAATTGCCGTTTGGCTGCTCCACCAGCAGCAGGTTGCTGTACTGGCGCTCATCGCGACCAAAAGCCAGCGTATCTTCGTCGCCGCAGCCGTTAAGCTCGGCGGCATAGCTTAAAAAATTGCGCGCCTGGCCGAGCAGGTCGAGGCCGATGTTGGCCAGCGCAAGATCGATCTCGAGCTCGGGAGCATGGCCGCACCAGGCGCCTAAACGCTGGGCCAGAACCAGACCATTGTCGCCAAGCCGCAGGGCGTAGGTGGCTACGGGGTTAGGGGTATTCATCGCCGCCTCACATATGTTCCATGCCATCCGGCACGGTATAGAAAGTCGGATGACGGTAGACTTTGCTTTCCGCCGGGTCGAAGAATTCGCCGCGCTCTTCCGGCTGCGAAGCAACGATTTCGCTGGCCTTCACCACCCAAATTGAGCAGCCTTCGCTGCGGCGGGTATAAGCATCGCGGGCATTCTCCAGCGCCATTTGATCATCAGCGGCGTGCAGACTGCCGACGTGACGATGGGATAACCCCTGTTTGCTGCGAACGAACACTTCATATAACGGCCAGTAAACTTTGCTCATGTTGTCTCTCCTCATGCCGCGCTGCGGGCCTGCTGTTTTTGCGCATGGGCCAGCGCGGCCTCGCGCACCCATTCGCCCTCTTCCCAGGCCTTACGCTTGGCGGCCAGCCGCTCGTGATTGCAAATCCCACGGCCGCTAATCACCTCGTTAAATTCCTGCCAGTCGATTTCGCCGAAGCGGTAGTGGCCGCTGGCTTCATCAAACTGCAAATCCGGGTCCGGGACGGTCATACCGAGGATCTCTACCTGCGGCACGGTGTTATCGACGAAGCGCTGACGTAGCTCGTCGTTGGAGTGCAGTTTGATTTTCCACGCCATGCTGCGGGCGCTGTTCGGCGAGTTGTCATCGTTGGGGCCAAACATCATCAGCGCCGGCCACCAGAAGCGGTTAATAGCGTCCTGCAGCATCTGCCGCTGCGCGTCATTGCCCTGCGCCAGCGCCATGCAGGCTTCAAATCCCTGGCGCTGGTGAAAACTCTCTTCTTTGCAGATTTTGACCATCGCCCGGGCATAGGGGCCGTAAGAGGTCCGGCACAGCGCCACCTGGTTGACGATGGCCGCGCCATCGACCAGCCAGCCGATCACGCCGATATCGGCCCAGCTCAGGGTCGGGTAGTTAAAAATGGAGGAATATTTCATCTGCCCGTCGAGCATTTTCTGATACAGGTCTTCCCGGGCGCAGCCCAGCGTTTCCGCGGCGCTATAGAGATACAGCCCGTGTCCGGCCTCATCCTGTACCTTAGCCAACAGAATCGCTTTACGGCGCAGCGTCGGCGCGCGGGTGATCCAGTTGCCTTCCGGCAGCATGCCGACAATTTCCGAGTGCGCGTGCTGACCTATCTGCCGAATCAAGGTCTTACGGTAGGCATCCGGCATCCAGTCCCGCGGTTCGATGGCCGTTTCCTGCGCGATGCGCTGGTCAAAGCGTTGTTCTTCTGTCACGTCATCACCTTTATGATTCCGATATTCACAACAAAAACATTTATGTGAATCATTTTGTTTATTGAAGGTTACATATTGGTTAAATAAAACCACAAATTTTGTTTGTTATTTTTGTGATGCTAACCGCAAAACCTTTTGTAAACAGCCGATAAATCAGTAGTATAAACGCAACGCCCCATCGACCGCCGATCACAATGTTAATAAATTATTAAATACAGGCTTGATTTTTATGATTCATAAAAGAACTATTTATAGATATCACACGTAACACATTTGGAGATTTGCGATGCAGCAGTTAGCCAGTTACTTATCCGGCGCCTGGCAGACCGGCCGGGGCCGCGCCCGTACTATCCATCACGCCATTACCGGGGCGGCGCTGTGGGAGGTGACCAGTGAAGGCCTGGATATGGCGCAGGCGCGCCGCTTCGCGATTGAGCGCGGCGGTAAAGCTCTGCAAGCCATGACCTTTATTGAACGCAGCGCGATGTTAAAAGCGGTAGCAAAACGGCTACTGGAGAAGAAAGACGAGTTCTACGCCATCTCCGCGCAAACCGGCGCGACCCGCGCCGATAGCTGGGTGGATATTGAAGGCGGCATCGGCACCCTTTTCACCTATGCCGGGCTCGGTAGTCGCGAATTGCCGGACGATATCCTGTGGCCGGAGGACGAGCTGATCCCGCTCTCCAAACAAGGGGGTTTTGCCGCGCGTCACGTGCTGACCTCGAAATCAGGCGTCGCCGTCCATATCAACGCCTTCAACTTCCCCTGTTGGGGAATGCTGGAAAAACTGGCGCCGACCTGGCTTGCCGGCATGCCGGCGATCATTAAACCGGCCACCGCTACCGCCCAGCTTACCCAGGCGATGGTGAAAGCGATTGTCGACAGCGGCCTGGTGCCGGAAGGCGCCATCAGCCTGATTTGCGGCGGCGCGGGCGATCTTCTCGACCATCTCGATAGCCAGGACGTGGTGACCTTTACCGGCTCAGCCGCCACCGGCCAGCAGCTACGGACCCACCCTAACCTGGTGGCCAAATCGATTCCCTTTACCATGGAAGCGGATTCGCTCAACTGCTGCGTATTAGGTGAAGACGTCACGCCAGAGCAACCGGAATTCGCGCTGTTTATTCGGGAAGTGGTCCGCGAGATGACGGCGAAAGCCGGGCAAAAATGTACCGCTATCCGTCGCATCATCGTGCCGCACGCACAAATCGATGCGGTACGTGAAGCGCTGATCGCCCGGTTGCAAAAAATCACCGTCGGCGACCCGGCGCAGGAGGGCATAAAGATGGGGGCGCTGGTCAACACCGAGCAGCGTCAGGACGTGCAGGATAACGTCAATAAACTGATCGCCGCCGGCTGCGAAGCGCTGCTCGGCGGACAGGCAGATCTTAATGCTGACGGCGCGTTCTTCCCGCCGACCCTGCTGTACTGCCCGCAGCCGGATGAAACGCCGGCAGTCCACGCCATTGAAGCTTTTGGCCCGGTAGCGACGCTGATGCCGTATCGTGACCGCCAGCATGCGCTGACGCTGGCGCGCGCCGGCGGCGGCAGTCTGGCCGGGACGCTGGTCACCGCCAGCGGCGAGCTGGCGCGCGAGTTTATCCTTGGCGCCGCGCGCACGCATGGCCGAATTCAGATCCTTAACGAGGAGTCCTCGGCAGAGTCGACCGGCCACGGCTCGCCGCTGCCGCAGCTGGTACACGGCGGCCCCGGCCGCGCTGGCGGCGGAGAAGAGCTTGGCGGGCTGCGCTCGGTGAAACACTATATGCAGCGTACCGCGGTCCAGGGCAGCCCAACGATGCTGGCGACCATCGGCCAGCAGTGGGTGCGTGGCGCGCAGGTTAGCGAAGACCGCATTCACCCGTTCCGTAAATACTTCGAAGAGATCCAGCCTGGCGATAGCTTATTAACCCCGCGCAGAACCCTGACCGAAGCGGATATCGTTAACTTCGCCTGCCTGAGCGGCGACCATTTCTATGCGCATATGGACAAAATCGCCGCCGCCGAGTCGATTTTCGGCGAGCGGGTGGTCCACGGTTATTTCCTGATCTCCGCCGCGGCCGGGCTGTTCGTCGATGCCGGCGTCGGGCCGGTTATCGCCAACTACGGGATGGAAAACCTGCGCTTTATTGAGCCGGTCAAACCGGGAGACACCATTCAGGTTCGCCTGACCTGTAAGCGGAAAACGGTCAAACGTCAGCGCAGCGCCGATGAGAAAGCCACCGGCGTGGTGGAATGGGCGGTGGAGATTTTCAACCAGCACCAGCAGGCGGTGGCGCTGTATTCCATTCTGACCCTGGTGGCGCGCCAGCAAGGGGATTTTCCGGCGTAATAGCGGAAAATAGACCGCTGGCGCTCTGTTGGCCGATCCTTGAGCCATTGATCCTGCAATCGGTTTGCAACGGTTTCGCCCCGGGAAGTCCTTTATGTTATCTGTGGCTTCAGCGCACATTGCGCTCCCGATTAATCGTCTGCGTTATGTCACTCATGGCGCAGGGAGCGCACAGGGGGCGGCCAGCAAAATCGCCACTGCGTGGTGCCTTCGACTTTTCCCTGCAGGCTGCGGGTCGGGCCGAGGCAGCGTCCCTGCAAAACACGGCCCTCAGCCCGCATCCATGCGGGCTGCCCCGGCCTTCCGGGAACGTCTCAGCGATTTTGAGGCCGCCAGCACCGGCAGTTTCAGCGGCCCCAGCGCCAGCGATGATTTGGATCTGTAGGGGCTGTAGGCCCGGTAAGGCGTCAGCCGCCACCCGGCAAAAAATCGGCGCACGTTCTCAATGCCTCTGCGGAGGCATTTTTTACGCCCGTCTGGCAAAACTGACAAACAAGCTGGCAAAAGCACACAAACGCCCCGGCGCCGCTGGCTGGTAGCTTAAGGGTGACAAAGCCGACATTCGCAGCGGCAAGAGACAACACAACAATAAGATGAGGTCACAATGGCAAACGGCTTGAAATTTTCTCCTCGTAAAACCGCGCTGGCGCTGGCCGTGGCGGTGGTTTGCGCCTGGCAATCACCGGTCTTCGCCCACGGCAGCGAAGCGCACATGGTACCGCTGGATAAAACGCTGCAGGCGTTCGGCGCCGATGTCCAGTGGGATGACTACGCGCAAATGTTTACCCTGATAAAAGACGGCGCTTACGTCAAAGTGAAGCCCGGCGCCAAAACCGCGATCGTCAACGGTAAAACCCTTGACCTGCAGGTGCCGGTGGTGATGAAGGAAGGAAAAGCCTGGGTCTCCGATACCTTTATCAACGATGTGTTCCAGTCCGGTCTCGATCAGACCTTCCAGGTGGAAAAGCGCCCTCACCCGTTAAACTCGCTCTCGGCGGCGGAAATCAGTGAAGCGGTGACCATTGTTAAAGCCGCGCCGGAATTCCAGCCCAATACCCGCTTTACCGAAATTTCCCTGCACGAGCCGGATAAAGCGGCGGTGTGGGCCTTTGCCCTGCAGGGTACGCCGGTCGATTCACCGCGCACCGCCGATGTGGTGATGCTGGATGGCAAACACGTGATTGAAGCCGTCGTCGATCTGCAAAACAAAAAAATCCTCTCCTGGACGCCAGTTAAAGGCGCCCACGGGATGGTACTGCTCGATGATTTTGTCAGCGTGCAGAACATCATCAACGCCAGCAGCGAATTCGCTGAGGTGCTGAAAAAGCACGGTATTACCGATCCAGGCAAAGTGGTCACCACCCCGCTCACCGTTGGCTATTTTGATGGCAAAGATGGCCTGCAACAGGATGCGCGTCTGCTGAAGGTGGTCAGTTATCTCGATACCGGCGACGGCAACTACTGGGCGCACCCGATTGAAAACCTGGTGGCGGTGGTCGACCTTGAAGCGAAGAAGATTATCAAAATTGAGGAAGGCCCGGTGATCCCGGTTCCGATGGAACCCCGTCCGTATGATGGCCGCGACCGCAACGCCCCGGCGGTGAAACCGCTGGATATTACGGAACCAGAGGGCAAAAACTACACCATTACCGGGGATACCATTCACTGGCAGAACTGGGATTTCCACCTGCGCCTTAACTCGCGCGTCGGGCCAATCCTCTCGACGGTGACCTACAACGATAACGGCGCAAAACGCCAGGTGATGTATGAAGGTTCCCTCGGTGGGATGATCGTCCCCTACGGCGACCCGGACGTCGGCTGGTATTTCAAAGCCTACCTCGACTCCGGCGATTACGGCATGGGCACCCTGACATCGCCGATTGTGCGAGGTAAAGATGCGCCATCGAATGCGGTGCTGCTGGATGAAACCATCGCCGATTACACCGGCAAACCGACCACGATTCCAGGCGCGGTCGCCATATTCGAACGCTATGCCGGGCCGGAATATAAGCACCTGGAGATGGGCAAGCCCAACGTCAGCACCGAACGCCGGGAACTGGTGGTACGCTGGATCAGTACCGTCGGGAACTATGATTATATCTTTGACTGGGTGTTCCACGACAACGGCACCATCGGTATCGACGCAGGCGCCACCGGGATTGAAGCCGTCAAAGGCGTGATGGCGAAGACCATGCACGACCCCAGCGCCAAAGAGGATACCCGCTACGGGACGCTGATCGACCATAATATTGTCGGCACCACCCACCAGCACATCTATAACTTCCGCCTCGACCTCGACGTGGACGGCGAAAACAACACCCTGGTGGCGATGGATCCTGAAGTGAAGCCCAACACCGCCGGTGGCCCGCGCACCAGTACCATGCAGGTGAATCAGTACACCATTGACAGCGAGCAGAAAGCGGCGCAGAAATTCGACCCGGGCACCATTCGCCTGCTGAGCAATACCAGCAAAGAGAACCGCATGGGCAACCCGGTCTCTTATCAGATTATCCCTTACGCCGGCGGCACGCATCCGGCGGCGACCGGCGCGAAGTTCGCCCCGGACGAGTGGATCTACCATCGCCTGAGCTTTATGGATAAACAGCTGTGGGTGACGCGCTACCACCCGACAGAGCGTTATCCGGAAGGGAAATACCCTAACCGTTCCGCCCACGATACCGGCTTAGGGCAGTATGCGCAGGATGATGAGTCGCTGACAAACCACGACGACGTCGTGTGGATCACCACCGGCACCACCCACGTCGCGCGCGCCGAAGAGTGGCCGATCATGCCGACCGAATGGGCGCACGCCCTGCTGAAGCCGTGGAACTTCTTTGACGAAACCCCAACCCTTGGCGAGAAGAAAAAGTAATCTTAACCGGCGGTGAAATCGAGCAGGATTTTACCGCCTCTTCCCGGCTGGTCGGCGGCGGCAATCGCCTCCCGCCAGTCGTTCAACGCTATGCGCTGGGCCGGCGGCTGGGTGGTCGTTGGCAAGCGCAGCCAAATCTCGTCAAACGCCGCCCGCCACGCCGCCACGCTGAGTGTCGGCAACGCCTCCCGCAGATGAAACTTACGCACCGTCGCGCTACCGCGCGTCTGGGTCAGCGGCCGCCCGGATAACAGCCCATAGGAGATCAGGGTCGACGACGCGGGCAGCACCGACAGCAGCGTATTCGCCAGTTCGCCGCCCACCGCGTCAAACACCAGATCGCTGTGCTGGCTGACCTTCTCCATCAGCGCCCGGTCGGTATCAAGGATCGGATAGATCCCGGCCTGTTCCAGGCGCGCCCGGTGCTGCGGCGAGCGAATAATCCCGCTCACCGAGCGGGCGCCCATCGCCAGCGCCCACTGTCCCAGCAGGCTGGCGCAGGAGGACGATGCCGCGGTCAGCACAAGGTGTTTTCCGGCAACCGGCCAGCGCTTGAGCATCAGCATAGCCGTCAGCGGATTGATATACCCGCGGGCGGCCAGCAGATCGTCAACCGCTGGCGGCACCGGCACCAGCCAGGTCTCATCCAGATCGATAAACCGCTGCCAGGTGCCGCCCCCGCGCAGAGGCAGCACCCGCTGGCCCGCGGACAGCCGGCTGCCGTATGGCGCGGCGACCACCTCGCCAAGGCCTTCATAGCCGGCGACGGCCGGTAGTCGGGTGCGGTGGCGATAGGCGCCGGTCACGGGGATCAGATCCGAGGGATTCACCGGGGCATAGCGCATCCTGACCCGCACCCGTCCGCCCGCCAGCGGCGCCAGCGGCAGGCGTTTCAGGGTCAGCACGGCGGCCGGCGGCCCGTAGCGATCATAAACAATGGCGTCGTTGAACATCGACAGGCTCCAGACAGCGAAAGGCGGGATCATAGCAGATCCCGCCGCCAGTGGCTCACGCCCGCGGCCAAACCTGGGGGAACAGCGGGGAATCCAGCGGGTCGCCGTCCCGCAGGGTCAGCTCGGGGAACGGTGGCGACGTCACGCCGCCGCGATCGGCAAACGCGGCGTCATCCCCCACCCAGCGGGCGGAGAAGACCCGTCGCGCCCGCGCGCCGGGGTTGCCGCGGGCGCCATGGACGGTGCGGAAATGGAAAGCCACCGCATCCCCCGGCTCCAGCGCCCAGCTGACGATATCGTATTCGTCCTCATGGGCGTCGATATCCGGCAGGGTGCTGAACCGGGTGTGCTCGTAAAGCTTAGTGCCATTGAAACGGGTAGGACTGAACTCCTCTTCCCAGCGATGCGACCCGCGAATGCAGCGCAGCGAGGTGGCCTCCGCCACCGGGTCCAGCGGGATCCAGAAGCTGACGTTCTGCCTGCCGGAGACGCAATAGTAAGGCTGGTCATGATGCCAGGGAGTCACCGTGCTGCCTCCGGCCGGTTTGACCAGCGTATGTTCATGGAAAAATTTCGCCGTCTGCGACTGCATCAGCGCCGCCGCGATCTCGGCGGCCGCTGACTGAAAGACAAACTCGCTAAACGCCGGGATCCGCGACCAGTTGCAGTAGTCCTGAAAAAAAGGCGGCGAACCATCTTTGGGGATCACCGTGCGCGCATGACCATACTCGCTGGGGCTGGCCATCAGCGCCGTGACCCCCTCGGCGAGGCGATCGACCCAGGGGGTAAAGACGCCTTTTAATAACACCGCGCCATCCGCCTGCCAGCGGTCGATGGTCGCTTGATCGATGTGGGGAGAGTGTTGATTGTGCATCGCTTGGGTTCCTGTGTTGAGGGATCAGGTGAGCGGTTCCGCCGGTTCGGCACGCATCCACGCGCAAAGCTGTCTCAGCATCGTCATACAGCGCTCGGTCTGCGCGATGCTGATGTACTCATCGGCCTTATGGCCCTGGGCCATGCTGCCCGGTCCGCAGACCAGGGTCGCGACGCCCATCTCATCGAACAGCCCTCCTTCGGTGCCGAACGCCACGGTGGAGAAGCGGTCGCTGCCGCACCACTGCGCCAGCCAGCGGGCGAAGTCGGACTGCGGATCGCTGAGCAGCGGCGGATAGTGGCTTAACAGCTGGAACTGGATGTCGCTCCCGCTGCCTACCCGGCGCATCTCCGGCAGCAGCTGGCGACGGGCGTAGGCCGCCAGCGCCTCGGTGACCGCTTCGGGACGCATCCCCGGCAGGTAGCGGATCTCAAAATCAAAGCGGCAGGACTGCGGAACAATATTCAGCGCGGCCCCACCCTGAATAGTGCCCACCTGCAGCGTGCTGAAGGGCGGCGAAAAGCGGCTGTCCTGCTGCCGGGCCAGACGCACGCCCAGCCGATCCAGGTGGTTGATCAGCCTGGCCGCGTAGCGGATGGCGTTCACCCCCTGCGGGGCATAGGCCGAATGGCAGGCCTGCCCCTCGATGCAGCAGCGCATGGCCAGTTTGCCTTTATGACCGAACACCGGCTGCATCTCTGTCGGCTCGCCGATGAGGCACAGCGCCGGTTTCTCCGGCGAGGCCTGCAGAAAATCCACCAGGCTGCGCACACCGAGACAGCCGACCTCTTCGTCATAGGAGAAGGCTAGATGCAGTGGCATGCGCAGCGGCGCCGCCAGAAAGTCATCCACTGCCGCCAGCACGCAGGCGAGAAACCCCTTCATATCGGCGCTGCCGCGGCCATAGTAGCGGCCATCGCGCTCGGTGAGGCTGAAAGGCGGAACGCTCCAGGCCTGGCCGTCCACCGGGACCACGTCGGTGTGGCCCGAGAGCATCACCCCACCGCCGCCGGACGGCCCCAGCCGGGCGTAGAGATTGGCCTTACCGCCCGACGGGTCATAAAAGCGGCGGGACGCCACGCCGCGGGCAGCGAGAAAATCGGCGATCCAGTCGATCATCGCCAGGTTCGAATGGCGGCTGGTGGTGTCAAAAGCCAGCAGCGCGGCGAGGATGTTATTCATCGCCGGGGACGCCATAGGCGGGCGCATCGCGAGGGTCGAGCGCCCGGGTAATATAGGCGTCCATTTGCGGCTCCCAGGCCAGCCACAGTTGCTCAAGGGCCGCCAGCGGATCCGTCTCCGCCCAGTCAATACGCAGATCGACCACCGGCCACGGGTAATCGTCCACCACCTTCACCGCCGCCGAGTGGACCGGGCCGGCCTCGCCCCCGGCGGCAATCCCCGCGCGCAGCCCGGCCAGCAGCCGGCTGGCCAGTTCACCGCTCGCCGTCTCGAAGGCGGCCACCATCGCGGCGATCACCTCGTGACTGGCCAGCATGTTGCCCGCCGCCACGCAGTTATCTCCCGCCAGGGTGCCACCGATCCCGAGAGTATGTTCTCCGCTGAACGCCGCCACTTCACCGTTGGCATCAATCGCCGCGACCTGGCGATATTCGCGGAAGCGGTCCTCCGCCAGGGCCAGGTTCAGAGCCTGCTCAACGGAGGCCCCCGCCTCAAGCGCACCAAGAATATGCGGCCCCAGCGACGGTAAGGTTATGTTCTGACTGGCGACTGCGCCAACGCCGGGCAATAGCCACGGACAGCGCGATCCCACGGCCATGCTCGACGAACTAATGGCAATGCCCAACTGACCTGATTCCGGGCAGCGGGCGCTAATAGAGAGAGTCATTCTGCTGCCTCCCCCTGCCAGTCGTCAGGGATCACCGCCGTAACGTCAATCTCCATCAGCCACTGCGGCTGCGCGAGGGCCGACACCACCACCCCGGTGGAGATGGGAAAGACGCCTTTTAACCATTTGCCCACCTCCTGATAGACCGGCTCGCGATAGCGGGGATCGATCAGATAAGTGGTGGTCTTGACGATATGCGAGAGGTCGCTTCCCGCCTCTTTCAGCAACTGTTCAACATTCTTCATCGCCTGCTCCGCCTGCGCCCGCGGGTCGCCGAGGCCAATCAGATTGCCGGCGAAATCGGTGCCAACCTGGCCGCGAACGTAGACGGTATTGCCGGCCCGCACCGCCTGGCACAGATCGTTGTTCAGCGCCTGGTTCGGGTAGGTCTCTTTGGTGTTAAACATGCGAATACGGGTATGAGTTGGCATCAAAGCACTCCTTAAGGAAAACGGTTAACAGGACGGCTGGTAACGCTGGTACTGGCGCTGAATGGCGATCTGATCGGCAATATATTTGGCATCGTGCCAGACGCCCCAGATAAAGGTGGACCCGCGCCGCGAGAGCCAAGGCAGGCCGAGGAAATAGACGCCCGGCTCCGTCGATACGCCGCGGTGATGCTGTGGCCGCTGTGCGTCATCGAAGGCGTTGACCTTCAGCCAGCGATAGTCGGTGGTGTAGCCCGTCGCCCAGATGATGGTGCCGATCCCGGCCTCAGCCAGATTGAGACTGAGCAGCGGGTCGGTAACGCAGGCCGGATCGGGCAGAAATTCGCGGGCGGAGGGCTCTTCGGGCAGGTCCATACCGTTGCGGGCCACCCACGCGTCCGCGGCGTCGAGCAGCGCAAGGTAGGAGGCATCGCCGCGGCGGATATTCTCCGCCAGGTCGTGGTGAAACAGTGCTTTGTCACCGTCAAAGCCACGGGTCTGCCCCACTAACGTGACCCCCTGATGCGCCAGCTGGCGAAAATCGACGGTATGGCCGCCGCGCGCGCCGCTCACCGCGATAGTGACATGCTCTTTACCCGGCGCATTGGCCGCGGCATCCCACATTCCCAGCACCCCGAGCCACCAGCAAAAATCGCGCTGACGATAGCGACGCGGCGGGCGGTCGTGCGCTCCCACCGACAGCCACACCGCGCGTCCGGCTCGCTGTAGCTCATCGGCAATCTGCACGCCGGAGGAGCCTGCGCCAATCACCAGCACACCGCCCTCCGGCAGCTGCTGCGGGTTAAAATAGTGCGCGGAGTGGAGCTGCTGAATAGCCTGACTCTGTGGGGCGATGGCCGGGATCACTGGCCGCTGAAACGGCCCGGTGGCCGCCACGATCCGCTGCGCTTCAATCACCCCCTGCGAGGTGTCGATACGAAAGCCCGGCCGTCCGACGAGGCGTTCGGCGCTGAAAACCTCCACCCCGGTACGGATCGGCGCATTGAAGCTGCGGGCATAGGCGGCAAAATAGTCTGCCACCTGCTCTTTGCCGACAAAGCTGTCTGCCGGGCAGTCCGGGAACACCATGCCCGGGAACCGATCGTGCCAGGCCGGGCCGTTGGCGACCAGCGAATCCCAGCGTCCGCTGCGCCAGGCCTGGGCAATACCCTGCTTTTCCAGCACCAGGTGGGGGATATCCAGCCGGGTCAGATGCTCGCTCATGGCGACGCCCGCCTGCCCCGCGCCCACCACCAGGGTATCGATCTCGGTAATCTGTTCAGTCATTTCGCTATCCTTCAAGCACAGTTGCCGACGACGTCGCCGGAATTGACGGCTTTCAGGTTATTTAACTGTGACGAATTGGTAAAATATTATAAAACGATCGACTGAATAGAATTTTACGAGGCTGAGTGACGACAAAAAATAATGCCTGCCGGATCGACAGGCGTTATTTCAGGCGTGAGTTGGGGTTAATTCGATGCTGCGACAATAATCCATAAACAGTTGCGTCGGCCGCGTGGGCTCATTATTCGCGAGATGCGCCATAATTAAGGTCGAGGCGGGCATCTCGTCGGCAATATCCCGCTGCACCACTCTTTCGCCATCGTAGGTCATATCGCAGCAGGGCCGGGTGACCAGCACCGAAAAACCCAACCCCTGACCCACCATACAGCGCACCATTTCAATGGAGGGGGAACTGTAAGCCACTTCCGGGTGATAACCCTTTTCCTTAAAGATGGAGATAAAATAATTTTTACTGGGGACCGCATCGAGGAGGATCATCGGCTCGCGGCTCAGCTCCTGCAGCGTCACCTGCGCCTTCTGCGCCAGCGGATGCGCGGCGGGCAGCAGCGCGTAGGGTTTATGCGGGGCATTGAGCCGCTCTTTATTGATCGAATGGCCGAGCTCCAGATCGTAAACCAGCGCCAGGTCGAAGCGGCCGCGGTGCAGGCCATGCATCAGCTCATGCTGTTCGCCGTCGTACAGATGCAGGGTGATTTCCGGATAGCATTTCTTAAACCCGGCCACCAGCTTCGGCATATACAGCGGAGCCACCGATTCGAAGCAACCGATGGAGATCATGCCAGAAACCAGCTCTTTATCCGCTCGCGAATTCTGTTCGAACTCCCAGGACAGGCGCAGCAGCTCTTTCGCTTTATCGTAGATCCGCCGACCGCTGGAGGTGAGCGAAACGCCCTGCGCATGGTGGCGAATAAACAGCTGCTGGTCGAAAGTGCTCTCCAGATTCTTGATGGCAATCGAAATCGACGGCTGCGCAATGTGCAGCTGGCGGGAGGCCTCGGCGATACTCTCCGTCTCCACCACGGTGACGAAATATTTGAGCTGCTTCAGGGTAAATCGGTTCATAGCATCACCATTGATAAAATATGGTCCGGCGCACACGGGGAATAGTTTTCCTCTAAGTCCCAAGCAATCCGCGTGCCACCCCCGGAAAAGCGCGGCGCATTGCCCGACAAGGGGCGACAATATTTATTATTGCTCTACGCCCGCGTGGTTTATTTCCACCATTGCACCATCATGCGCCACGCTGCACGCCAGACTGGCAGCGTCTGCCCCAGTTTCGCGCAAAATAACCTGTCTGCGCAAAATAGCGTTATTGAATTACAGTCATTGTTTTTAAATTGTTTACGCAAAGTATCTTAACAATCACTTTAAATTCCATATCGTTAATATCGCTGTATAGTTTTTTTAAACTTAAAGGCCAAAAATTTACTAATTGCCTCTGAAAGCATCCTGCCAGCATAGTGTATTCGCACGATGAATACCGGTGGCGCTCCATTACGGCACAGCCGAGCCACTTTCATTTTTGATAATTATGACGAGTGAAATAGCCCATGACGTTTAACTGGAACTACATGTTAAGCCTGCTCAGCGATGCCGATTTTTGGTGGGCCACCTGGACCGTCATTAAATTAAGTCTGCTGACCTGGGGCTGCAGTATTGTGCTCGGATTTATTCTGGCGCTGGCCAAACAGTCGCCGCGCGGCTGGTTATCCACCCCAGCCCGGCTGTATATCTGGTTATTTCGCAGTATGCCGCTGCTGGTCCTGCTGATTTTTGTCTACAACATGCCGCAGGCGCTGCCCTCCTTCGCCCCGGTGCTGAACGATCCCTTCTGGGCCGGCCTGCTGGCAATGGTCCTCAGCGAAGCGGCTTATATCGCCGAGATCCACCGCGGCGGATTGCTCTCCATCCCTCGCGGGCAGAGCGAAGCCGCGCGGGCCCTGGGGTTGCGCTACGCCGGGATCCAGTGGCGGGTGATCATCCCCCAGGCGCTGCGCGTCGCCCTGCCGGCGCTGGCCAATGAATATATCGCCATCGTGAAGCTCAGTTCGCTGGTGTCGGTGATCTCCCTGACCGAAATATTAATGGTCGGCCAGCAGCTCTACTCGCAGAACTTTCTGGTCATGGAGACGATGACGGCCGTGGCGTTTTATTACATCTTTATCGTCACGGTGTTCGATTTTCTGCTGAAACGGCTGGAGAACTACCTTGACGTAACCCAGCGCAATACCGCTCGTCCGGTAGATGCCGAGATGCAGCGGCTGGCCAGCGCCCGCCGCCCGGCGATGGCGCGCAGCGTCGCCCAGAGTCATGAGCCGGCGCTGCAGGCCTCTAAGCTGCATAAGGCCTACAACAACGTCGAAGTGCTGGGGGCGGTGAGCCTGCAGATCCAGCCCGGCGAGGTGGTCTCGGTCATCGGTCCGTCAGGCTCGGGGAAAACCACCCTCATTCGCCTGCTGAACGGTCTTGAGCAGATCGATAACGGCGAAATTCAGATTAACGGCCAACCCTTTATTCACCTCGACCGTCAGGGGCAGCAGAAGCCGCGCTTTATGGAGAATGCCGAACATCGCCTGAACATCGGCATGGTGTTCCAGAGCTTTAACCTGTTCCCGCATCTGACCGTGTTCGGCAATCTGCTGCTGGCCCCGCGCTATCACCATCTGGCAAGTGACGCGGAGCTCCGCCAGCACGCCTGCGAACTGCTGCACAAAGTGGGCATGCTGGAGCACGCCTGGAAGTATCCACACCAGCTCTCCGGCGGACAGCAGCAGCGGGTGGCGATCGCCCGCGCCCTGATGATGCGTCCGCAGATCATGCTGTTCGATGAGCCCACCTCGGCGCTGGATCCGGAAAAAGTGAATGAAGTGCTGCAGGTTATCGAATCCCTGGCCCACGAAGGCATCACCATGGTCATCGTCACCCACGAGATGAACTTCGCCTTCAAAGTGTCCGACCGGATCGTGTTTATGGAGAAAGGCCGGGTGGTGTGCGATGACACGCCGCAGGCGATGCGTAGCGGGCAACACCCGCGGGTCGAGGCCTTTCTCAAAGATGTTTCTCTGGCTTAACTATCGGAACGTGAAGAGGAAAAACTATGATTGCGCAGTGGCAAATTGATCAGTTTCATCAGCAGGGTTTTCTGGTGGTCGAAGAGGTGCTTTCCAGCGCCGACATCGCCGCCCTGCAGAGCGATTTCGACGGCTGGGTCGAGGAGAGCCGCGGTCACGCGACGGTGTGGGGAGAAACCCTCGACGGGCGGCCACGCTTCGATATCGAGCGCGATCATGCTCCTGACCATCCGTCGCTGCGCCGGGTCGCCTCCCCGACGGAGATCTCCGAGGCCTATCGCCATACTGCGCTTAACTCGCGGATGGCGACCATCGCCGCGCAATTGATCGGCGGCAGCGGCACCCGCTTTCATCACAGCAAAATTAACTCCAAGCTGCCGCACACCGCCACCGAGGTGAAATGGCATCAGGATTTCCTTTTCACCCCACACAGCAATGACGACATCATCACCGCCCTGCTGATGGTCAGCGAGGTGACCCCAGAGAATGGCCCGCTCAACGTGGTGCCGGGCAGTCATCAGGGGCCGCTGTGGTCCCACTGGCAGGAGGGGCGCTTCACGGGGGCGGTGGATGATGAGGTGGTGGCGACGCACTGCCAGCAGCCGCAGGCCTGTTTTGGCCCGGCGGGCTCAGTCTGCTTTATGCATACCCGCCTGCTGCACGCCTCCAGCCCCAACGAGACCGCCCTGCCGCGCACCCTGTTCATCAGCGTCTACGCCGCGGAGGATGCGCTACCCTACGGCGAAAACCCGCTGCCGAGCCGCCATGCCGGCCAACTGGTCGCAGGAGAAGAGAGCGGTCTGGTGCGCAGCACCAATAACCAGCTTCGTCTGCCGCAGAAGCCGCGCGGCGCTTCGTTTTTTGTTCAGCAGGCCGGCGCCGATCGCGCCAGCATGTAATTTGCCCACACTCCGGAGGTTTTATGACACGCATTTTCGCACCACGCCCGCTGACCCTGCTGCTCTGCGCAGCGGCTGCTCTGACATCCTTTAGCGCACTGGCCTTTCAGCAAAGCGGTAAGATCACCGCCGGTTCGGACATGACCTTTTTTCCTTACGAGTACATGGAAAACAATAAGCCAGCCGGTTTTGACATCGAGCTGCTCGATGGTCTGGCGAAGACTATGGGCCGTGAAGCAGTGAATATCGATACCCGCTTCCCCAACCTGATCCCCGGGCTGCAGGGTGGGCGCTTCGATATCACCAACTCGTCGATGTACATTACCGCCGAACGCCTGAAGGTGATCGATATGGTGCCGTACCTGAAAAGTGGGGAAGCGATCCTCGCCCGCAAAGGCGGCGACTACCAGCCTAAGACCCCGGAGGACTTCTGCGGGCATAAAATCGGCTCGATGGGCGCCACCTCGTGGCTGGCGCAATTGCAGAAGCTTTCCGCCGACTACTGCGTGAAGAAGGGGTTGAAGCCGATTGCGCTGAGCGTTTATACCACCGACCCGCAGACCACCCAGGCGCTGTTGTCGCGCGCGGTGGATGCGCAGATCACCGACGCCGCCGTGGCGCGCGGGGTGGTGGAAAAACTGGGTGACCGGGTGGTTATCTCCTCTGACACGCTGATCTATCCGGTGCTGAACGGCTTTGGCGTTAAAAAAGGCAATACTGAGGTGAAAACCGCCCTCGAAGAGGCGCTGAAAAAATACAGCGCGACGCCGGAATATGCCGCCCTGCTGAAGAAATATCACTTCCAGGCGCCGACGGCGGACGATCTGCAGACCCTGATGCCGAAAGCGGAGTAATGCCCATGCGCGATTCCGATGAAGAGCAGATCCGCATCGACCTGGCGGCCACCTTTCGCATCATTGCCCATCTCGGCATGCATGAGGCGGTGGCCAACCATTTCAGCGCCGCGCTCTCCGCTGACGGGAAAACGTTTTTACTCAACCCGAAGTGGAAACACTTTTCGCGCATCCGCGCCAGCGATCTGCTGGTGCTGAACGCCGATGATGAACGTTGCGCCGCGCGCCCTGACGTCGATGCCACCGCGTGGGCTATTCACGGGCAGATCCATCAGCGGCTCCCGGACGTGCGGGTGGTGCTGCATCTGCACCCGGTGTACACCACCAGCCTCGCCTGTCTGGCGACGCCGCAGATCCTGCCCATCGACCAGAACACGGCCCGCTATTTTAACCGGGTCGCCGTCGATACGCTGTACGGCGGGATGGCGGACAACGCGGCAGAAGGCGCCCGGCTGGCGGGCCTGCTGGCGGACAAACGCCGCCTGCTGATGGGGAATCACGGGGTGCTGGTGACCGCCCCGACCATCGGCGAGGCGTTCGATGATATCTGGACCCTGGAGCGCGCCTGTCAGATCCTGATCACCGCCTGGTCCACCGGCCATCCGCTGAAGGTTCTGTCAGACGCGGTAGCGGAAAAAACGGCCCAGGACTGGGAGAAGATTGCCGATTTCTCGCGGCAGCATTTTGCCGAAATGAAGCAGTTAATGATCGACCTCGATCCCTCCCTGGTGGACTAACCCCCGCGCCTGCCCGGGTCAGCCCGGGCCGTCGCTGGCTGCCGCCAGCAGCGGCACGATGATATCGCTGAGCGGTGTCGGAATGCCGTGCTGACGTCCGCGACGCTGCACCACGCCGTTACGAATATCCCACTCCAGCGGTCGGCCATTCAGACGATCGATCAGAATAGAGGTGCTTAAGTCGGCAGGCGCCCGGTGAAAGCCGGCGATAATCTCCTCCGGCACGCTGTCGCCCAGGGCGGCCCCTTCCGCCCGCGCCACCTGCAGACATTCGCGCAAATAAGCCAGTCCGAGGGCAGTAATGTCTTCCCGGGCAAACATCCCGGCGCGGCGTCCGGTCAGCACCATCAGTCCGGCGACGGCGTTCTGCAACAGTTTACGCCAGGCCACGGTGGTAAAATCCGCCGCCAGGTCCACCGCGCAGCGGGTCCCCGCCAGCGCCTGCTGCACTCGCTCTGCCCCCGGCAGATCCGGGAGGGTCAGGCGCGGCGTGGCGCGCAGCCAGACAGAGGCATCGGCATCGCGCTGCGCCGGAAACCAGACCACCGAGGGCAACACCGTCGCGCCGCCGGTCAGGGGGGCAAACTGCTGGCGCTGTTCAACGCCGTTTTGCAGCACGCACACCACGGTGTCCGCGGAACACAGGGCCGTCAGCCAGGGGGCGATGGCCTCCGTCTGGGTGGTTTTCACCGCGACAAAGACCAGGTCGAAGGGGGCGGCTATCGCCGTTGGGTCGGTGTACACCGGGCCGGGCACCACGATCTCGCCCTCGTCAGTGCGCAGCACCAGCGCCGAATGGGCGGTACGCCCGCAGACCATCGGCGCCCTCCCCACCTCAAACAAGGCGGCGGCGATAGTCGTGCCGATGGCGCCGGGACCAATAAGTGCAACCTTAGGAAATGCTGTCATGCCGAAGACCTCCTGATGATTCACCGCCCTGGTTGGGCAAAGATTGCCCTCCACAGTAGCGAGAAAGACCGGAGGTCGGCAAGCGGCGCGTCGGGAAAAGCCATTCGCTTTCCCCGACAGCGGTCTAGTAACGCACGCAGACGGATTTGGTTTCGCACCAGCCGTCGAGCCAGTCAGGGCCGAAATCGCGGCCGGTACCAGACTGCTTCATGCCGCCGAAAGGCAGGTTGGCGTCAATCAGGGTATGGCTGTTGACCCATACCGTTCCCGCCTGCAGACGGTCGGTGTAGTTCAGGGCCTGGGTTAGATCGCGGGTCCAGACGCTGGCGGTCAGGCCAAAATCGCTGTCGTTGGCCAGACGCAGCGCCTCCTCGCCGTCGGCCACCCGCACCAGGTTCACCACCGGGCCAAACACCTCCTCACGGGTGAGGCGCAGCCCGGCGTCGGGGTTAACCACCAGCGTCGGCGGAATATAATACCCCCCCGCATCCGGTCCGGCGCTGCCGCTGATGAGCTCTGCCTTCTGCTGGCGAGCCTCTTCGAGGTAGGCCGCCACCTTGTCGCAGTGGGCCCGGGAGACCACCGGGTTGATCTGCGCCGTCTCCTGCATCCCCGGCCCCACCTGCAGCGATTTTACCGCCTGCTCGAAACCGCTGACCAGGGTGTCAAACAGCGGCGCTTCGATGTAGATCCGCGAGCTGGCGGCGCAGACCTGCCCCTGATTGAGGAAGCTACCGGTCATCAGCCCCTCAATAACCCACTGGGGATCGGCATCTTTGAGCACAATCGCCGGGTTCTTGCCGCCCAGCTCCAGCGTCACGCGAGTCAGGCGGTCGGCGGCCACGCGGGCGATCTGTTTCCCGGTCGCCGTCGAGCCGGTAAAGCTGACCTTCGCTACCTGCGGATGGGCGGTCAGCGCCGCGCCGCAGCCGGCGCCGCTGCCGGTGACCACGTTGAATACCCCGTCAGGTATGCCCGCCAGGGTCGCCAGCTCCGCCACCCGCAGCAGGGTCAGCGGGGTGGTTTCAGAAGGTTTGATGACGATCGAACAGCCTGCCGCCAGGGCCGGCATGACCTTCCACATGCCGATCATCAGCGGGAAATTCCACGGGACGATGCCCGCCACCACCCCGACCGGCTCTTTTTTGGTCCACGCCTGGTAACGCGCCCCTTGCGGGAACGGGATCGACACGTCCAGCGTCCGGCCGCTGATCTTGGTGGTCAGCCCCGCGGTGTAGCGCATCCAGTTCAGGGTGCAGCCGACCTCAAAGGCGCGAGAGATCGCAATGGATTTGCCCTGCTCAAGGGTTTCCAGTTGCGCCAGCTCTTCGCCGTGCTGCTCCACCAGGTCGGCAAAACGCAGCAGGATGCGTTCACGGTCGGCCGGGGTGCGCCCGGCCCAGCGGCGATCGACAAAAGCGCGCCAGGCGGACATTACCGCCCGGTCAACATCCGCCGGGCTGGCGTCGGCGGTGGTGGCAATCGCCTGCCCGGTGGCCGGATCCCAGACGGTTAACCGGTTTTCGCTCTGCGCGGCGCAGGGAGCGCCGTCGATATACAGGCCATGCTGACGGTCTAAAAACTGCTGGACGCTGGCAAGCAGCGCTATCTGAGAGGTGGACATACCCTTTCCTTATTCTTCGCGGATAGTGCTTTCAGTCTATGTCCGGTTGGCGGCTGGCGCTTTTTTCTCTGTGACATTCGTTTGCGCCGCTGTGACAGTCGCCGCAAATCCGCGGCTTACCCTGGCAGAAATGTGCCGCAGGTAATAGTTCTTTCATATACCCGCCATCGCGGCCTTGCCTGAGGCGGCATAAATGCAACAATGCGGAAACATTGTTATTACAGGAGAAGGGCGAATGATGACCACGGCAGAGGGAGGGCTGGCGTACCAGCGCTGGCTGGCGACGATCAATCAGGTCTGCGGCCATTTCGCCGCCCGGCCGCTGGAGGGGCGCTTCCACGGCGAGATTGACGCCCGCTACGCCGGCAGCCTCAAGGTCAGCACGGTCACCGCCGCCGGCGTTAATCTCTACCGCACACACAATGAGATAAAACGCGATAACGACGCCTGGTTCTACACCGTATTTCAGCTTGCCGGCGAAGCCATCATCGAACAGGACGATCGCCAGGTGACGCTGGCGGCAGGCGATATCACGTTAATCGACGCCGCCCGCCCCTGCTCGATTGTCTGGCAGCAGACCTCGCGTCAGGCCTCCCTGCTGCTGCCGCGCCAGCGGGTGGCGCCCACAGGCGACATCGCCACCGCCTGCCGGCTGGACAAATCCCTGCCAATGGTGCAGCTCAGCCAGCGACTGCTGCTGGAAAGCATGGGCGGCACGGCGCTCTCCGCCAGCGAGAGTGAAGCGGCGCTGGAGGCGATCGCCTGCCTGTTGCGCCCGGTGCTGCATCAGCGCGAGCCTGCCCCTTCCCGGCGGGAAAAGCAGTTTCAAAAGATTATTGCCTTAATCGATGCGTCCATTCAGTCGGAGCATTTGCGCCCGGAGTGGCTGGCCAGCGAGACGGGGATGTCGGTACGCAGCCTGTACCGGCTGTTTGCCGACAAAGGGCTGGTGGTGGCGCAGTATATTAAGAACCGGCGGTTGGATCTGTGCGCCCGGGCGCTACAGAACGCCCATGACGACGAAAAGCTGGCGGGGATCGGCTACCGCTGGGGCTTCAGCGACCACAGCCATTTCTCCACCGCCTTTAAGCAGCGCTTTGGCGTCTCGCCGGGCGAATACCGCAAGCGCTGCCGCTGATCATTTACGCCGCCACTGGCCGTTCAGCCCCTGGACGTACTCCCCGGGCTGAGCGCGGGCCACCAGCTTCTGCCCGGCCATTTTCGCCACTTCATCTACCGGCAGATTGTTGTCATCCGCCAGCTGCTGGTAGCTTTCGCTGCGCGCGGCGTTGATCTGCTTCACCAGCGCTAAGGTCTCTTTATCCTGGCGCAGCGGCGCCAGATAGCCGTTCAGCGTTTCCCCCACCCGCCCCTGCTGCCGCGCTTCGCTCAGGGTCAACGCCAGCGCGGGCGCGCTGAGTAAGGTCAGCGCCAGCGCTGCGCTTAACAGTCGTTTTCTCATCGTCGCCTCAGAACAGATCGCTGCGGGATTTCAGCAGATTTTCCACATCCTTATCGACCTTGATATGGATCTCATGCTCAATTTTGACATTCATATTAATAGTGATGGGCTCTTTCGATGCCGCAATTTCGATACGCGGCGTACAGCCGGCGAGCAGCATCGGCGCCACCATGGCCACTAGCAACTTCTTCATTTAGGTTCCTTACATGTCTTACCGTCCGTACAGTGCCGCACGGGCAGCATGGCATTCTGTTCGAGCCACGCCTGTAAATTGTCGCCGAAGCGTAAACTGCGCCACAGGTCGAAAATATTCTCTTCATGAGCGTAGTTTAAATGCACGGTACTGCTTTTCCCGTCCACCCGGCTGGTACCGTTGATGGTGGCCTTAAGCGTCAATACGCCCAGATTGTCGAGGTTAATCCGCGTCCACGAGCGGGAGATCTCCATATAGCGCAGCCAGTTAATCGCCGCCCCGGCGGAGACATTGTCCGCCACCAGCGCATCGGCAGTGTCTTTATCCAGCCGCAGGGTCATCGGCCCGTCATTACGCAGCCAGCCGTCGTGGATGATCCATTGGTTGTTTTCCAGCCACAGCGGCAGCGCGCCGCTCACCGCCCCGGACATAGCGAACTGCTTCACCTTGACGGCGCTGGTGAGTTCGCTGCTGGAGATATGTTGCAGACGGATCAGCGCCGGGTCGCGCTGCGGCATGCGCAGCTGCAGCAGGGTCAGTTTTCCGCCTAACAGATCGACGCTGACGTCGCTGAGCTGCAGCGGATTGGCCTCACTCCACGGCCAGGTGCCCTGCAGGTCCGCCGTCAGATTGCGCGCGGTAACCTGGTTGACGATTTCGCCAATACGCAGGGAGACCGGACGGCGGGTGCCCAGCTGCCAGTGGCCGTCGCTGAAACGGAATGGCAGCACGAAGTCGACGCCGTTAATCTGATTGTCCGGCATCCAGGCGCTGCCGCCCTTCAGCACGCCGTGGCCGCCCGCCTCAAATCCCTGCCCGGCTGCTGCCGAAAAGGCCACCTGCGCATAGAGACTGCCTTCCCGCAGATTCATCTTCCAGTCCGGTGGCACCAGCGGCTGGAACACCGTCAGCGACTGTTTTGGCCACCACGCCTGGCCGCGCAGCCGTTCGCCATCCCAGCGCCCGGTCAGCCGCACCGGGCCAATGGTATCGGCGTGCAGGGCGCCGGTGAACTGGAACCACGTCGGGTCCCGGCCGTCGAGGGCAAATTTCAGCGTTGACGCCGGGAGATAGCTGCCGCCGGAGAAGGTGGTTTTGGCCGCGTCCAGCGACAGCGCGCCGGTCAACCGCGGGTGCTGGGCATCACGCAGCCAGCGGATCGGCTGCTCGAGCGTCAGACGCGGCGTACTGACCCGCATCGTGCCGTACTCGAGCTTATCGAAGCCGGTGGAGAGGCTGCTCAGGGTAATAGCATTGTCGCGCCACTCCCCGCTGCCCTTCACATCCCAGCGCGCCTGCATCGGGGTGAAGTGTCCCTCACCCCAGTAGCGCCATTGCCAGCGGCCGCTGTCAGGCAGAAAATCGCTCGCCTGACCGTCCAGATGCAGCGTAAAGTCGCCCATCTGCTGCTCATGGGCGCGGAGGATCGCCTGCAGGCGGCCATCGACGCCCTGCTGGGTCACTTTCACCCCAGCCAGCGGCCAGCGAATTTCATCAATATTCAGCGCATCGATCACTCGTCCGCGCGAACGCAGCAGCGCCCCGGGATGAAACGCCAGCTGCGGGCTGACCAGCGACCCGCTGAGCTGCGCCGGCAGCGCCGCGTAGAAGATCATCTCCCCCAGCTTGGCCTCGCCGGTGAGCCGCAGCGGCATGTCGCTGTTATCCATGCTTAGCTTGCCCGGACCGATATTCAGCACCGCGTTGCCTTTGCCGGCATGCCCCTCGGTGAGGACATTTAAGCGACCGCTGACGGTCATCTGCTCGGTCCCCTGCTGCCAGTTGCCCACCGACAGTGCGAGGCGCCCGCTGAGCGGGTAGTTCTGGTAGCGGGTGCGCCAGCGGCCGTCGCTGATGGTGATCCGCTCCGGGGTGATCTCCCACGGCAGGTCCAGGATCGGCTCTACCTCGCCGCGCGGCGTCACCAGCAGCTGGCCGCGATTGTGCTGCCACTCGAGCTCGGCATCGATCCATTCCGCGGTTTGTGGAAATTCAAAGGTGCCCTGCATCTGGCCGTCAACCGGCAGACCATCCGGTACCAGCGGCAGGTGGAAGGTTCCCACCAGCTTCACCGGCGGCTGATCGTCAGTCAGCCGGGCGCTGAACTGGCTGACGGTGAGGGCCTGGCCGCGCAGGCGCGCCTGCAGACTCAGTTCCTTACCGGCAAAGCCGATGTCCTGCTGCGCTGGCGTCAACGACATCACCAGCCGCCCCTGCCATTTCTCCCACGGCGACAGCCGCAGGTTATCAATCGTTAACCAACTGTAGGGCAACATCGATTGCCATTCGGCGAGGGTGCGCGGCGATCCCGGCGTGGGCTCGCTGGCCGGCAGTTTGCTCAGACAAGCGCTGTTGATGTCCAGCTGGCCAATATGCAGCCGCCAGCGGCTGGGACGCGAAAGGCGGGTATCGGTCACCCGGGCGAGTTCACAGTCGCCCACCAGATAGCGCAGGTCGGGGATCAGCAGAGCCGACCGCGTCAGACGCGGGCTCTCCTGCAACGAGATACGAGTGCCCACAGGCAGCCAGATGCCCGCCAGCGTCGGCACCCAGTGGGTCAGCGTCAACAGCAGCGTTAGCGGCAATAACACCAGCACTAACACCAGCGCGATGGCGGCTTTATATTTACCCTTCATGGGCAGTTAATATCCTGATTCAACATAAGTAAAAGCCGAATGGCGCCCATTGTGACACGTTCGACCAGTGAGTGAAAGTTTGCGACCTGTTAAAGCATAGTTGCCAGCCGGTATCGCGGCACGGCGATCGGCCGTCATCATTTAGCTTTTGTTTAAGCAGCGCCTGCCACACTCCAGCCAGACAGAAATGGCTTGCGGGAGAGACCGTGTCGTTAATTATCTCGCTCTTTGAGAGCGCACAGGGCCACTATCCATTGGTATTACTAATGGTTTTCCTGCTCACCTTCACTAAATCCTGCGCGCTGGTGTCGCTGGCGATCCCGGGCACCTCCGGCCTGCTGCTGTTGGGGACATTCGCTTCCGCCAGTCTCGGTCATTTCCTGTTAATGTGGTCCAGCGCCAGCCTCGGCGCCATCGGCGGATTCTGGCTCTCGTGGTGGTTAGGCGTTCGCTATCGTCACCGCCTCACACAGTTACGCTGGCTCACCGCCGAGCGGCTGGCCCGCAGCCGACTCTTTTTTCAGCGCCGCGGGCTGTGGGCGGTCTTTTTCAGTCGCTTCCTCTCTCCCCTGCGCGCCACCCTGCCCCTGGTCAGCGGCGCCAGCGGCCTGCCGCTGTGGTCGTTTCAGCTAGCTAACGTCAGCTCCGGTCTGCTGTGGCCGTTTCTGCTGCTCTCCCCCGGCGCTTTAAGCCTCAGTTTGTGGTGAAAAAACTTTGTCTTTCAAAGAGATTCCGCAAATCCGCGATATGCTCTAGAATTAGCATAAGCACCTGACACTTAAACTATTTTTTAATAATTGTACGATTATTTTAAATATGCTACCGTGACGTTATAATCACTGGAGAAAAGTCTTATGAAAATCGCGGTTTACAGTACGAAGCAGTACGATAAAAAGTACCTGCAGCACGTGAATGATACCTACGGCTTTGAACTGGAATTCTTCGACTTCCTGCTGACAGCGAAGACCGCCAAAACCGCCAACGGTTGCGAAGCGGTGTGTATCTTCGTCAATGACGACGGCAGCCGCCCGGTGCTGGAAGAGCTGAAGGCCCACGGCGTGAAGTATATCGCTCTGCGCTGCGCCGGATTTAACAACGTCGACCTCGAGGCGGCAAAGGAGCTTGGCCTGCGCGTGGTCCGCGTCCCGGCGTACTCGCCGGAAGCCGTCGCTGAGCATGCGATCGGTATGATGATGTCGCTCAACCGTCGCATCCACCGCGCCTATCAGCGTACCCGTGATGCCAACTTCTCCCTCGAAGGCCTCACCGGTTTCACCATGTACGGTAAAACCGCCGGGGTGATCGGCACCGGGAAAATTGGCGTGGCGATGCTGCGGATCCTCAAAGGTTTCGGCATGCGCCTGCTGGCGTTCGACCCGTACCCAAGCGCCGCCGCGCTGGAGCTGGGGGTGGAATATGTCGACCTCGCTACACTGTACAAGGAGTCGGACGTGATCTCCCTGCACTGCCCGCTGACCGACGAAAACTACCATCTGCTCAATCGCGAGGCGTTTGACCAGATGAAGGACGGGGTGATGGTGATTAACACCAGCCGCGGCGCGCTGATCGACTCCCAGGCGGCCATCGACGCCCTGAAGCACCAGAAAATTGGCGCGCTGGGGCTGGATGTTTATGAGAACGAACGCGATCTGTTCTTTGAAGACAAATCCAACGATGTGATCCAGGACGACGTTTTCCGCCGCCTCTCCGCCTGCCACAACGTGCTGTTCACCGGCCACCAGGCGTTCCTCACCGCTGAGGCGCTGATCAGCATTTCGGAGACCACCCTGGGCAACCTGCAGCAGGTCGCAAACGGCGAAACCTGCCCGAACGCCATCGTCTGATTCCTTTCCCTTTTGTGCTCCTCTCCCGGGGGGAGCACATTCAGATAATCCCCACAGATCCCCGCTGCGATACCGTTACACTGGCTTGGTTTTATTAGTAATGTGAATGTTTTGGAGTGAAAATGAACAAATTGGCGGCGCTACTGGCGGCAGGTATGCTGTTGTCCGGCTGTGTCTATAACAGTAAGGTGTCCACCGGCGCGGAACAGCTGCAGCATCATCGCTTCGTGCTGACCAGCGTCAACGGCCAGGCGGTCAACGCCGGCGACCGGCCGCTGGAGCTGAGCTTCGGCGAGAAGATGGCTATTACGGGCAAGATGTATGTTTCGGGCAATATGTGCAACGGTTTTAGCGGGGAAGGCAAGGTGTCGGACGGCGAGCTGAAGGTGAAGTCGCTGGCGATGACCCGGATGCTGTGCCACGATGCCCAGCTTAATACCCTTGACGCGACGATCGGCAAGATGTTGCGCGAAGGCGCGCAGGTCGATCTGACGGAAAACCAGTTGACGCTGGCGACCGCCGACCAGACGCTGGTCTATAAGCTCGCCGACCTGATGCATTAGCCGGCCTTGAGGTGCCGCTGACGCTGCCCCGCGATGGGGCCGCCGTTAGTAGCCGCAGCTGCCGCCCGCCAGCGCCTGCTCGCTGCAGCGTTTGCCGTTCGGCAGCGCGCACATGCCAATCGCCGAACCATCGAGCTGACGAGCCACCGATAACGAGCCGCCTATCATGGCGCAGTTGGCCTGACCGGCGTCGCTCATCGCCGCCCGCATGCCTGGCGTGACGTGCGCCGCCGTGGCCTGCTGAACGGGTTCACTACTGCACGCCGACAGCAACAGCGCCGCACAACCAACTAATATCGCAGCTCGCATTCTCTCTCCCCTCGGAAACGTCTTAAAAAAGCAAACCCCAGAATAATAGGCAGCGTGGCGGGCGGCGTCGAGGGGGGAAGTACGTATTTATGCGCCTCATTAACATTTTCTAGCAAATTTTCGCCGAAAGCTTGATCTGCTCCGGCCTGGTCGCCGGGCGCACGTGACTCGACACTCGGCAGGAAGCCATTTTCTCCGCGAACCATGCAAAATATTGATCTGGTCACGGGTGGCCGGCGCATTGAGGACACAAATGCAAAAATGGCCGCGCCAACGGTTTGCTAAACTACCCCTTATATAATTACAGGGCGCGTCGCGGTTTCACGTGTCCATTCTTTTGCGCAATGTAAGGGTGTCTTCATATGATTACGATTGATGGTAATGGCGCGGTCGCTTCCGTCGCGTTTCGCACCAGTGAAGTTATCGCCATCTACCCGATCACGCCCAGTTCAACGATGGCGGAACAGGCCGACGCCTGGGCCGGCAATGGGCTGAAAAACGTCTGGGGCGATGTTCCCCGCGTGGTCGAAATGCAGTCGGAGGCAGGCGCCATTGGCGCCGTACATGGCGCGCTGCAGACCGGCGCCCTCTCCACCTCCTTTACCTCATCGCAGGGTCTGCTGCTGATGATCCCCACGCTGTACAAACTGGCCGGCCAGCTGATGCCGTTTGTGCTGCACGTCGCCGCCCGCACCGTCGCCACCCACGCGCTATCGATCTTCGGCGATCATTCCGACGTCATGGCCGTGCGTCAGACCGGTTGCGCCATGCTGTGCGCCAGCAGCGTCCAGGAGGCGCAGGATTTTGCGCTGATCTCGCATATCGCCACCCTGCAAAGCCGGGTGCCGTTTATTCATTTCTTTGATGGTTTCCGCACCTCGCACGAAATCAACAAAATCGCCCCGCTGGCGGATGACACCATTCGCGCCCTGCTACCGCAGGATAAAATCGCCGAGCATCGCCAGCGCGCGCTCAATCCGGAACACCCGGTGATCCGCGGAACCTCGGCCAACCCCGACACTTACTTCCAGTCCCGGGAGGCCACCAATCCGTGGTACGACGCGGTCTATGACCATGTTGAGACGGCGATGAACGACTTCGCCGCCGCCACCGGCCGTCAGTACAAACCGTTTGAGTTTTACGGCCACCCGCAGGCAGAGCGCGTGATCGTCATTATGGGTTCGGCCATCGGTACCTGCGAAGAGGTGGTTGATGAACTGCTGAGCCGCGGCGAGAAAGTCGGCGTGCTGAAAGTGCGCCTCTATCGCCCATTCTCCGCCGCCCACCTGCTGGCAGCGCTGCCGGAAAGCGCCCGGGCGGTAGCGGTGCTCGATCGCACCAAAGAGCCTGGCGCGCTTGCCGAGCCGCTGTATCTCGATGTGATGACCGCCCTGGCGGAAGCCTTTAACCGCGGCGAGCGCGAGACGCTGCCGCGCACCATCGGCGGCCGCTATGGCCTCTCCTCCAAGGAGTTCGGCCCGGAATGCGTGCTGGCGGTATTTAGTGAACTGCAGTCCGCTCAGCCGAAGCCACGCTTTACCGTCGGTATCTATGATGACGTGACCAATCTGTCGCTGCCGCTGGGAGAAAATACCCTGCCAGCAGAGGCCAAGCTCGAGGCCCTGTTCTACGGTCTCGGCAGCGATGGCAGCGTGTCAGCCACCAAAAACAACATCAAAATCATCGGCAACTCGACCCCGTGGTTCTCACAGGGCTATTTTGTCTATGACTCGAAGAAAGCGGGCGGCCTCACCGTCTCGCATCTGCGCGTCAGCGAAAAACCGATTCGTTCTTCGTATCTGATTTCGCAGGCTGATTTCGTCGGCTGCCACCAGCTACAGTTTATCGATAAATACCAGATGGCCGAGCGGCTGAAGCCCGGCGGTATTTTCCTGCTTAACACGCCTTACGGCGCCGATGAGGTCTGGTCTCGCTTGCCGCAGGAAGTCCAGGCCACTCTGAATCAGAAAAAAGCGCGTTTTTACGTGGTCAACGCGGCGAAAATCGCCCGCGAGTGCAGCCTCGGCGCGCGCATTAATACCGTGATGCAGATGGCGTTCTTCCATCTCACCCGCATCCTGCCGGGCGACAGCGCGCTGGCGGAACTGCAGGCGGCGATCGCCAAAAGCTACAGCAGCAAAGGCCAGGAGCTGGTGGAACGCAACTGGCAGGCGCTGGCCCTGGCCCGGGAATCGCTGGCGGAAGTGCCGCTCCAGCCAGTGAACGCCAGCAGTCCGAACCGCCCGCCGGTCGTCTCCGACGCCGCGCCGGATTTCGTCAAAACAGTCACCGCCGCGATGCTGGCCGGCCTCGGCGATGCGCTGCCGGTCTCCGCCCTGCCGCCGGACGGCACCTGGCCCATGGGCACCACGCGCTGGGAGAAACGCAATATCGCCGAAGAGATCCCCATCTGGAAGGAAGCGCTGTGTACGCAGTGCAACCACTGCGTCGCCGCCTGCCCGCACTCGGCGATCCGCGCCAAAGTGGTCGCGCCGGAAGAGATGGAGAACGCCCCTGCCAGTCTGCACTCGCTGGACGTCAAATCCCGCGATATGCGCGGACAAAAATACGTTCTGCAGGTCGCCCCGGAAGACTGCACTGGCTGCAACCTGTGCGTTGAAGTGTGCCCGGCGAAAGATCGCCAGAACCCGGAGATCAAGGCCATCAATATGATGTCGCGCCTGGAGCATGTGGAAGAGGAGAAGGTCAATTACGATTACTTCCTCAACTTGCCGGAAATCGACCGCACAAAACTGGAGCGGATTGATATTCGCACCTCGCAGCTGATCAGCCCGCTGTTTGAATACTCCGGCGCCTGCTCCGGCTGTGGCGAAACGCCGTATATCAAACTGCTGACCCAGCTGTATGGCGATCGGATGTTGATTGCCAATGCTACCGGCTGCTCCTCCATTTACGGCGGCAACCTGCCCTCGACGCCGTATACGACCGACGCCAACGGCCGCGGCCCGGCATGGGCCAACTCGCTGTTTGAGGATAACGCTGAATTCGGGCTCGGCTTCCGCTTAACCGTCGACCAGCACCGTAAGCGCGTGATGCGCCTGCTGAGCGAATTTGCCGACAAACTGCCGGCAGAGTTGAACGCGGCGTTACATGCCGAGGCGACGCCGGAAGTACGCCGCGAACAGGTGGCGGCCCTGCGCCAGGCGCTGGCCGGCGTGGACGGCGCTGAAGAGCTGCTGACCGATGCTGACGCGCTGGTGGAGAAATCCGTCTGGCTGATCGGTGGCGACGGCTGGGCCTACGATATTGGCTTCGGCGGTCTGGATCATGTGCTGAGCCTGACGGAAAACGTCAACATTCTGGTGCTGGATACCCAGTGTTACTCCAACACCGGCGGCCAGGCGTCAAAAGCCACCCCGCTGGGGGCAGTCACCAAGTTTGGCGAACACGGTAAACGCAAGGCGCGCAAAGATCTTGGCGTCAGCATGATGATGTACGGTCATGTGTATGTGGCGCAGATTTCGCTGGGCGCGCAGCTGAACCAGACGGTGAAAGCGATTCAGGAAGCGGAAGCCTATCCGGGACCGTCGCTGATCATCGCCTACAGTCCTTGCGAAGAGCACGGCTACGATCTGGCGCTCAGCCACGATCAGATGCGTCAGCTGACCGCCACTGGATTCTGGCCGCTCTACCGCTTCGACCCGCGTCGCGCTGACGAAGGCAAACTGCCGCTGGCGCTGGATTCTCGTCCGCCGTCCGACGCGCTGGCCGAGACGCTGCTCAACGAGCAACGCTTCCGTCGCCTGAACGCCCAGCAGCCGGAGGTGGCGGAGCAGTTGTGGAAAGACGCCGCCGCCGATCTGCAGAAACGGTATGACTTCCTCGCCCAGCTGGCCGGCAAAGCGGAGAAATCACCGAGCGAAGGCTAAGGTTATTTTCCATCCTGCAGCCATAAAAAAAGCCCGAACATGTTGTTCGGGCTTGTCGTTTTACCGATAAACAAAATCATTCCGCAGAATGAGACGGCAACAATAAATAATTGGCATGACAATAAAGGCATATAACGTGCGAATAATACGTGATTACCCTGGGCATGTATAATTTTTATTTTGTATATTATCCACTGATATATTCAGCATAATTATCACCATTTCTTTGGTATTATTTATTTTAGATTTTACTTATATCGTAACAATTGAGTCTTACCATATCTCAGACCGCTCCTTTAGCATGAGTTCACTTCCTTCCCGGAAGCTAAAACATAAAAACAGTTAAAGGAATTTCTTCATGAAAAGAAAAGTACTGGCCCTCGTTATTCCGGCTTTATTAGCCGCCGGTGCCGTCCATGCGGCGGAAATTTATAATAAAGACGGAAATAAATTAGATCTCTATGGCAAGGTAGACGGTCTGCACTATTTCTCCAGCGACTCGAAAAAAGACGGCGATCAAACTTATTTGCGTTTCGGCTTTAAAGGCGAAACCCAGATCAACGATATGCTTACCGGCTATGGTCAGTGGGAATATAACGTTCAGGCCAACAACACCGAGAGCTCCAGCGATCAGGCGTGGACCCGTCTGGCATTCGCGGGTATCAAAGTCGGCGATTACGGCTCCTTCGACTACGGTCGTAACTACGGCGTGCTGTACGACGTCGAAGGCTGGACCGATATGCTGCCGGAGTTCGGCGGCGACTCCTACACCTATGCGGATAACTTTATGGCAGGCCGCGCCAACGGCGTCGCGACCTACCGCAACAGCGATTTCTTTGGCCTGGTGGAGGGTCTGAACTTTGCCCTGCAGTATCAGGGTAAAAACGAAGGTCAGAACGCGCAGGATATCAACGTCGGCACCAATAACCGCAGCAGCGACAGCGATGTTCGCTTCGACAATGGCGATGGCTTCGGTCTCTCCACCTCTTATGACTTCGGCATGGGCATCAGCGCGGCAGCGGCCTACACCTCTTCTGACCGTACCAACGATCAGATGACCCAGACCAACGCCCGCGGCGATAAAGCCGAAGCCTGGACCGCCGGCCTGAAGTACGACGCCAACGATATCTACCTGGCGACCATGTACTCAGAAACCCGCAATATGACCCCGTACGGCAATGACGGCGTGGCCAATAAAACGCAAAACTTCGAAGTCACCGCGCAGTATCAGTTCGACTTCGGCCTGCGTCCGGCCATCTCCTACCTGCAGTCCAAAGGCAAAGATCTCTATAATAACGGCCGCTACGCCGATAAAGATCTGGTCAAATATATGGACGTTGGCGCCACCTATTACTTCAACCGTAATATGTCTACCTACGTTGATTACAAAATCAACCTGCTGGATGACAACGACAGCTTCTACAAAGACAACGGTATCTCTACCGACAACATCGTCGCCCTGGGCCTGGTTTACCAGTTCTGATGCGCCAGCCCGCCGGTTCCGGCGGGCTTCTTCCTCCCGCCGTACAGTAGATAAAACAAAACAATATATCCCGCTGGTTAAAATAGCTGTCCATTTAGTGATATAGTCGTGCTCAGTCAGTGCTTGTCCGAGGACGTCCACCATGCATCATCACCCGGTAAAATCATCCCGAATTATCTCTGTCGCCTACGATGACGCCTCCGCCACACTGGAAATCTATTTTTATCACCAGCCGCCGTTGCAATATACCGGCGTGCCACCGCGCATTTTCCGCGATTTTTTACAGGTGGTGTCAAAAGGCCGATTTTATGACGGCGTGATCAAAGGGAAATTCCCCGAACGCAAGCCACGTTAATGTCAAAGTGTGACCACGGTCATGATACAAAACGTGCTCTAATGCCGTACAATGTGAGGGGATACTTAAACAGGAGGTTTTTATGAGCAGAATGATTCTTGTCCCTATCGATATCTCTGATAAAGAATTTACTGAACGCATTATCAGTCACGTTGAATCGGAAGCACGGATTGACGACGCCGAGGTCCATTTCCTCTCCGTGATCCCTTCCCTGCCCTATTATGCCTCACTGGGAATGGCTTACACCGCCGAACTGCCGGGTATGGATGAGCTGCGCGAAGGAACGGAAACGCAGCTTAAAGAGATCGCCAAACAATTTTCCATCCCGGAAGATCGGATGCATTTTCACGTCGCCGAAGGGTCGCCAAAAGATAAGATCCTCGCGCTGGCCAAGTCGCTACCCGCCGACCTGGTGATCATCGCGTCGCACCGGCCAGATATCACCACCTATCTGCTGGGCTCCAACGCCGCCGCGGTGGTCCGCCACGCCGAGTGCTCAGTCCTGGTGGTGCGTTAACGCCACAGCCCGCCGCCCGGCGGGCTTTTTATTTCCGCTTACACCGCCTCCGCCTGCCTGCCCGCAGCGGAAAGTGCCGGAAAGATGCTGACATTCCGCGCCTGAATCCGTACCATACACGCCACGGTTGTCTGTCAGACCTCATTAATTGCTACGCGCCAGCGCCACGTTGTCCAGGCTGGCAGAACGCGTGCTCTTCTGATGCCACACTATGAATTGAGCCACTATTACATGCTGCAAAACCAAGAAATCAGTAAAAAAGAAAAGTACAACATCGATAAGTTTCCCAAATAATTTCAACCCCCTGAATTTATTAATTTTATCATCTAATACAGTCAGTTATTACCCCATACGAACAACGCCAACCGACGCCAGCCTACGAATTTAATGCCCTTTTTTGCCCCTTTTTCTTATCCGATGCCCCTTCTATGCCCCTCTTTTGCGAGCAGCTTTCCAGAAAGAAAAAGTGCATGTTTACGACAATATCCTCCCATGACATCATCTCCTGCGTTAATCATGTAATTTTCGGTGCGCACCACTCTTTCATGATAACGGCCTTCCCTAGGAAAACCCATCAGTTGGCCATCACTCGCAACGTCTATACTTTTAGCCTTACTGACTGGAGGTTTCTATGTGTGGACGTTTTGCACAAGCCCAAACCCGTGAAGAGTACCTGGCTTATTTGGCTGAAGAGGCCGAGCGCGACATTGCATACGATCCTGAGCCAATTGGGCGTTACAACGTGGCACCTGGGACTAAAGTTTTGCTCCTGTGCGAACGTGAGGAGCAACTGCATCTCGATCCCGTTCACTGGGGTTACGCACCAGGGTGGTGGGATAAGCCAGCGCTCATTAACTCTCGCGTAGAAACCGCGGCGACAAGCAGAATGTTCAAGCCTCTATGGCAACACGGGAGAGCAATTTGTTTTGCAGACGACTGGTTTGAATGGAAAAAGGAAGGCGACAAGAAAGAGCCTTACTTCATCCACAGAAAAGACGGCAAGTCCATTTTTATGGCGGCGATCGGCAGCGTACCTAGAGGACACTGGCTACACAGTGTCATGCGATACTTGATACGGTTGTTCTACTCAATATTCTTTTCAAAGATAAGAGTTATCATAGATAATTTGATAACATTTAAAAGTGAACAGCTTCACACTGTTCACTTTATATTTACTGAGATATCTAAATAACTTCACTAAGTATTCGTTGGCGAATCATTTTTTTCATTAGATGCGATTTTTTCGCTAGTATTTAATACTCCTTTTGAAACATCATTTGCAGCATTTAGTGCTTGCTCAGCAATTTTTTTAATTCTATCTGAAAACCCTGGAACTACTTTTAAAGCTTCCTTAAAAGTATCTGACGTCAATAATTCATGATATGGGCTTCCATGTGTTTCAGTTTCCACTAAGCGTAGAGGTAGTTCATCTAATCTCGAAAGTGCTGATGCTAAAAGTTTAACCTCTAAATTTTTATCTATACGAGAAGCTTCACTTCTAAATCCTTCGTATGCACGGGATATTGAGGCTTTGAACGCATAGTCCTCTGAAAGACGAAACCGTTGCCCTATCTGTTTTGTAGCCAACCACGCAAACCAGACAGGCCCCCCTATAGATAATATAGATAAAAACAATCGTATTGTTATAACAGATGAAGATGGTTGAGGACTGCCAGTCGCAACCAATAGACCATGAACGTTTATTGTTCCGAAAATCGCCGCAGTTATAAGAGCTACAATTAGCCCCCCTATCCAAAACGTCATTGACTTGTTGAGAGCTGCTGAACGCTCACTAAAAGCAGCGGCCAGACCCACACTAGTTGACGCAGCATATGCGGTTTCGCAACGCTTTAGAATGTCCTCAGCATTAACTTTCATTAATATGAGCTCATTTAAAATATCATTTCCCTCTTCTTTTAAGAGCTCAATCTTACTAGCACTCATGTCGCTTTTAGAGATTGTCTCTTTAATTTTTTCGCGAGACTCAGTTAGTAATTCAAGGTCGGCTGGAAGTTGTTCTGCTGTATTGAATGCTTGCTCTATCCTTTCAACCATAGAAGATAACGATGCAGTTCTTGGTTCAACTTGTTTTAATCTTGCCTCAAGAGCTCTAAGCCCTCTCACTGCTCTTTGTAGATCTGCATTATGATTTTTATCAAATAACTTGTTGAGTTCTTCCTTAAGCTCATCTAATGTCATCAAATAGGGAGGGACACCTGCCGCCACATTCCCCCATAAATTAGGAATAGTTGAATCGGAGATAAACCTGAGCCTTTTTTTGTAGTCCATGAGGATACTTATTTTTTCATCAGGTATATCATCTTCTATACATTCAATTAGTGAAATTAAATTTCGAGCTTTATTGATTAGATCATTTTTAGTTAAGCCAGGAAATGTCCAATTAGCATGAACTATACTAAATGGATCATTAGTAGGAATGATCGTGCCTAGTTTTGATATTATACTTTCAAGTTCTACTATGAGGTCTGATAATACTTCATTCATAAATACCGCCAAATTAGCCGTTGACATGATATAATTTCACTGAAAGTGTACTGTAAACAGCTTAACTTGCCAATAAAGATTATCGACTCTCTCGTTCCAGCCCCCTTCTAAGTAGTATCAGGTTAAATAATATCCTAGGCTGTCAGGATAAGATGAACTAATGCAAGAATATAATTTAATCATATAATGTCCTACCATAGCGTAATGTTTCCTCTGATTTAAAATTTTAACAATGGGATTAAGTGAGTGCTATGCATAAGAAAATAAATTTCACCTGACATGCATTAAATCGCTGTACCTAGTCGTGTACCGTGGCGAAAGCATTTCCCGCTTCATCTGCCAGGCAGTCTGGATTCCCTGCCCCGCAAAATAGAGCGTCCCCCTGCCATCCTTTGCGTTAAGATGGTCGAGGACTTCCATTAACTTTTCGCTGTTCTGCCGCGGTGCGTTGTCGTCGAAGAGGTTGAGTTGCGCTACGCCCTGGCTGTAGAAATCTCCCAGCATTACTCCTGCTTTCTGGTAGCGATGCCCGTCTCGCCAGATTACATCGAGACATTTTGTCGCCGCGGTGATTATGTCCCTGCTGTCTTGCGTTGGGGTTAACAGCTTTACCGATGCGCTGTTACCGTAGTATGGCTCGTTAAGCGCAAAGGGGCTGGTTTTAACGAACGCTGAGATGAACCGACAATATTGATACTCGCCACGGAGTTTCTCCGCTGCACGTGAGGCGTAGCTGCAGATCGCCTGTCTCATCTCATGGTATTCAGTGATACGGCCGCCAAACGAGCGGCTGCAGACGATTTCCTGTTTTACCGGCGCGAACTCCTCAAGACCGAGACATGGCTCTCCGCGCAGCTCCCGCACGGTTCGCTCCAGAACTACATTAAAATGCTTCCGGATAAAACGGATATCGGTATCCGCCAGTTGCAGTACCGTTTTAATCCCCATGGCCTCCAGTTTTTTACTGATGCGGCGTCCGACGCCCCAGACTTCATCCACCGGAAGCAAAGCCATCAACTTCCTCTGCCTTTCCAGATTAGACAGGTCCACCACTCCTCCGGTCTGTCGCTGCCACTGTTTCGCAGCGTGATTGGCCAGCTTTGCCAGGGTTTTAGTCTGGGCTATGCCGACGCCGACCGTGAGGTGCGTCCTGCGCAGAACCGTCTCGCGAATTTCCCTGCCGAAGTCGGTAAGGTCGCGACAGTTACGAACTCCAGTCAGATCGCAAAATGCCTCATCGATACTGTAAATTTCGCAGCGCGGAGAGAGCTCTTCCAGCGTGGTCATCACACGATTGGACATATCGGCATAGAGCTCATAGTTGCTACTAAACGCGATAATGCCGTGCCGGCGAAACATGTCCTTTTGTTTGAAGTACGGCTCCCCCATTTTGACGAAGGGCTTCGCCTCAGCGGAACGAGCAATCACACACCCGTCGTTATTGGAAAGGACGACTACTGGCCGCCCTTTCAGGTCAGGACGAAACACCGTCTCACACGATGCGTAAAAGGAGTTCACATCGCAAAGCGCAAACATCTTAGCCAGCCGATTTGATGATGTAAGTTACGACGCCGAACACATCGAGAGTATCCTCACTACCGACGACTATTGGGGAATACGCGCTATTCATTGGGTTAAGCTGAACCCGCGGTTGCAACTGCAGCTTCTTAACCGTGAATTCCCCATCTACAGCGGCAATGACAATATCACCATGGACTGCGGTCCTTGAACTATCCACGACCAGAAGATCCCCCTCACCAATGCCCGCATCTTTCATGCTATCACCGGCAGCTTTGACAAAATACGTCGCGCTGGGGTGGTTAACCAGCAGCTCGTTCAGGTCGATACGCTGCTCAACATAATCCTGCGCTGGACTAGGAAAGCCGCACTGCACAAGGTCACTGTACAACGGGAGCAGCATGATCTGGCGTAACTCAACGGGCGTGTAGAACTGCATAATAGACTCGCTCACAAAATACTGTTTTTATATACAGTAGTTTCATTCACTAATCTGATCAATAGAGGTTTCAACTATCAATCAGGAGCACAGAAGGGGGAAACCAGTCACCTTTGAGCCCCTGATATTGGTTTCACTTAGTGATTATGTTGTCTATGTGCCAGCTATGAACTATCTTTTCTCAAAACCTGCTACTGCAAAATGGATATAAGATGTCACAGACGGACTTGCTGATTGTTGTTTTTACGCTGGGCATTTTAGCCTTTGGCTATTCCATATGGTTCATTTCAAACAGAATACTCTGCTCAATATTTCATAGACTTAGAAAGAATGTATGAATTGGGATGGTATAGACCCAAATTCATGGTCCTTGCTCCTCGACGTCGGAAGGTACTTACAGATCATCTTCGCTCTTAACCTATCACATCGGCACCTACTCCATGATGTAACAGCTCGGACCAGAAATATCTGGAAGCTTTAGGCATATTCCTGGAAGATAGACGAGCGCAAAGACGCACACAGCAATGATGTTATGTAGTATTTTCCCCTTGAGTGTGCCTGCTCAGGGGGATTTTTTATCGCCGTATTGTACCGGCAAATATTTGTAAATAGTCTTCACCCCCACGCCTGTCACATCGGCCACACGCGACTGGACAGGCGGTTAGTCCGGTATGTTTCTCGCGCTACTACTGCTTACGTTAACGTCTGGTAATGATCTAGCGGCGCGACGTAAAGCGGCGTTGAAAGCAATTATAGTGACCGGCCGGCGTTGGTACTTCACACGGTTAGAATGGCTCTGAAATAAAAAAACATCTTCTGGATAGCGTTCTCTTCTACGAGCAATGATCCCCTCCACTGGAGGGGTTGATTCAACACGTAGCTCCTTCAGGTGACCCTGTTTTCGTATCAGTATCAAGCCATCATCAATATCATCATATCGAATACTCAGCAGCCTTCCAGCGCTTAAACCTGTGTGAAAAATTAACGCCCACAAGTCTGCCCATGTATCTGAGATGGAAACAAGATTGCTGTTAATAGTTAAAAATTGTTCAAAACTTATTGTTTTCTTACCGTTCACGAACAAACCAAACTGTTTTCAAAACTGAAAGTACTTATTATCTCAAATGTTACATATCACGGGAAGGGCAGGAATCCTTGATCGCGGACGGCAGCAGGAAAGTATTTGTAGATCGTCTTCACCCCCACCCCTATCACATCTGCGATCTGTTGCCGGGTAGCGCCGTTCTCCAGCATTCTGCGGCACCGCTCCACCACTACTTCAGTCATTACCCGGCGGCGGCCGCCGACTCTACCCTGCTCCCTCGCTGCGGCTAAACCCGCTCGTGTACGCTCGACAATCAGCTCTCTTTCCATCTCCGCCAGGGCGCTCATGACATGGAAGAAAAAACGTCCCGCAGGTGTCGAAGTGTCGATGCTGTCAGTAAGACTACGGAAATTCACCCCGCGCGCCTGCAGCTCCGACACGAGCGTAATCAGATCACGCACGCTGCGGCCCAGCCGGTCCAGTTTCCAGACCACTAGCACGTCGCCGGGCTTAAGCCTGCGTAAGGCGCGCCTCAATCCCGGCCGTCTGGCATTTTTCCCGCTGGCCATATCCTCAAAAACAAGCTCACATTCTGCGCGTATCAGCGCGTTTTTCTGTAAATCGAGGTTTTGATCCCCGGTTGATACCCTCGCATAGCCAATCAGCACTATCTAACTCCTTGAAATAGCTGATTGTAAAAAGCCGCGGCCATTCGCTCAAACCCTCGTTTGGGCGAAGCCTCTTTTTGGAGCAAAAAACATGGCCGAACTTAACCCGCCTTTGGGAACGACGACGCCTGAAATATTCCTGGATAACGTCAAGCGCGCTGACGAACTGGTTAACGGTCCGGCAGGAACGGTTAACGACCGCGCAGGCGAACCGCTCGATACCTGGCGCCAGATGATGGCGAAAAATAATGAGATACGGCAGAACATCATTCCGCTCAGCAAGCAGTATGCGACGCTGGCAGCGGCCCAGGCGGATATCGCGAATATTCCTGTGGGCTCGACCACGTACTACCGCAGCCCGGACGACAGCGCCCTCGCGATCGAAGTCATGAACGTTGGCGGGACGCTGCAGCCTACCGGGCGAAAAATGCCTTCTCAGCAGGCGGTAGACCAGATCAGGGGGCAGATTAACTACGATACAGTTCAGATCCTCAAAACCTCATATGACGAAGACGGCAATGTTTACCTTCTTCTCGATGAGTTTGGTGAGCTTTTTATTGCGAGCCTCGGTCCGGTTTCAGTTCAGGAAAAGTTCAGAAAGCTGGATGCGCTAATTCATAAAGACCGCGCTGCTAACCTGCATGAGTTTCCGGACAAAAATGCAAACGTACCCGCTTTTATTGATGAACTGGGTGATTTGTATATCGCTGGCCTGGGCCCCTTTTCTGTTGCACAAAAAATCAGGGCCATCGAATCTTCAATTGTTAATAACGATGAACATGACATAACGCACCAGTACGATTTCAACGGGCGTCTGATTTCCTTTCAGGATGCTTTTGGGGAGGTGTTTATCCCCGGTCTTGATAAATCAATTCAGGAGTCGATAAAGGGGATCAGGGAGAACTACCAGCGCGACCGTGCGCCGCATATTCGCCGCCTGACGGATGCGCAGAACCGGGCGCTTGAATTTACTGATGAGGATGGAAGTTATTATCTGAAGGGGTTTGGTGGAAAATCTCTGGAGAAACATTTTAACTCGCTTAAAAAGCGCGTTAACACGCTATATAAGGCGAAAGCGATTTTTGATGCCTGGCTGGATTTTGGTATTGACTGGAACGGTCGTGAATCCATTTCTCTGCAGTTGCAGACCGCTGTCAACTATGTGAGCAAGTTGCCATATGGTGGCGAAATAGTTCTTCGCCCTGGTGTGTATCGCCAACATACCTATTTGATTGCGAGACCGAACGTGACGATCCGCTGCGTTCCAGGCGCGGTATTTATGCCGATGCTGGCGAATGCGGCGTTTTATTACCGTTCGCCGCAGGAAATTTACCTCGAAAACTTTAACCTGATTGATGTCGAGATTGACGGGGCAGAACAGCACTCACCGTCTTATGACGTGGGGGCGAAAGGTACGTATCTGCAGTATTTCCGGCAGTGTATGTTCCTGCGCTGTAACGTCCACGACACCGGGGCCACTGGTATCGGTAATGATTATCCTGACCGGTCTTTCATTTTGGACTGCTATGCGGATAACTGTGGCCGGCTCGCCCCTGACGGCAGCGGTGGCGCTTCCGGAATTGGCATCGGTCTTGGGGCGATCCAGGACGAGGCACTGATTGTTTCTCGCGCCATCACCAAAAACTGCAAGAATTTTGGGATGTTCTTTGAGCAGCAAAGGCTTTCAGGGCCTGGTCAGCCATACGTCGCGCGACAGATAATCGTTTCCGACGTTGTGAGCACTGGAAATGGCCACGGGTTCGGCGACTGTGGCGCATCCGGACTGGTGGTGGTCAACGGCCAGTTCAATGACAACCTCAAAACCGGAATCAGCATTGACGCAGGGACGCTGGCTAACAACGGTATCGCTCCCCGCCCGGGTAAGAACGGGCTGATGCTGAACTGTCAGGCTGAGCGTAACGGGGTGACCGGGCTCCATTATGACTCGACCAAAATTCAGGCCGATGGCGGCTATTCATTCTCCGACATGCACATCAACGATAACGCCCAGGATGCGATTTTAATCGAGGCTGGCGCTAACACCCTGGCGGATGTTCGCTTTGACAATATGGACATCAAAAATAACGGACGTTATCCGGTGAATGTTGCCAGCGGCACCTTTACCGACCTCGACTTCACGAATCTTCGCATGCTGCGAAATGGCGGCGATACCGCGTTTAAGCTGGACGGCAATATCACGCGGGGCTCGATTCATGGCTGTAAGCTGCGTTCGCAGAATGGCGCTGCAGCGATTACCGGCTCAGGGACTATCAGCCATTTCGACATCGCCGAAAACCAGTACACCGATACCAACAGCAACCCCATCAATCTCACCGGCACACTGACTAACGTCACCTACGGCCGCAACCCAGGACTGGAGTAATTATGTCGTTAAAAACCGTATCCAATATGATTTATCAGGGTGATATCGCTGACCTGCCGCCGCTGACGGCTCCAATGCCGCGAGGGGGCGTTTACTATGCCGACCTGGTGAACAACCTCTTTGTCAGCAAGCCGGATTCGAATTTCTCGAAGAACCGCAATTACGCCACAGCCCTCTCTTTCACCCGTACCACGCTGGCATCCTTCATCAGTCCCGCCGGGAATCTCGAATATGCTGCCATCAATACACCACGTATTGATCGCCATCCGGCGACCAGAAAGATTCTGGGTATGCGGGTGGAGAACTCGGCGACGAACTATGCACTGAGTGCGCTCGATCAGACCGCCGCGAACTATGTGCCGTCGGGCCTGACGGTATCCGCGCCAGCTGCCGGGTGGAGTACCCTGACCGAAAGCACCATGAATGAGGCGCATGTGCTCATGGATAACCAGAGCACGATTGATCCGACCCTGTATAACGTGGTGTCCCTGTTTGCTAAAGCCGGGTCAGCACAGTACCTGCAGATTCAGGTTTTAGGCGCCGGGGCTCAGGCGTTCGCTAACTTTGACGTACGCAATCAGAAGGTAACCAAAATGGGCCGTCTTGCCGTCAGGGCCAACATCTTCCAGGGGTTCAATGACAGCGCCCGGTGTGTGTTGTGTGTGAAAGGAAGCGGGAATACTGTCGGCTCGGTTAAATACAGCCTGATTAACGATCCGCTGGCAGAGCCGGATGTCGCCTACGTCGGAACCGGGCGGACCATGCAGGTCAGCCTGATGCAGATCGAGAAGAACACCTATCACGCCAGCTCCGCGTTCTTTCCTGATGGCGCGGTCGGTGGCACTGCCAGTGCGAACCGTCAGGCAGACGCCGCCCATCTGCTGGATATTCCTGCGGGCGTGAAATCAAACTTCTCGGTGTTTATGAAGGGGATAATGACCCCGGCGGCACTCGGCAATGCCGGCGGCAATATCCTGTTCTCTCTGCTGAATAACACGGCGCTGAAATACGTTGGTTTCGGTCTGGGCGCGGCTGACAGTTCCAATGCGTTCCAGTCCCTGGCTGCGCATAACATTAACGCCGGCAGCACGCTGGCGGGCATTCCGTTCACCGGAAAAATGTTCTCTCAGTACGGTGAATATGCGCTGATGATCACCCTGAACAACGGCGTTCTCAAGGTCTATTCCGGAATGACTGATAACCCGGAAACTCTGCTGACCGGATGTCCGGCATTTGATTACGTCATGCTGGGCAGAAACAGCTCGGTTTCTGGCTCTACAGTGTCAAACTCTGGCTTCTGGGGTGGCTGGCTGCAGAAGGCCGTACTGTTCGATTCGGCGCTGAGTGACGCGGATATGATTGCTCAGTTTGATTTGCTCGCATAAAAGCATCTTGTTAGTACAAAATAAAATCCCCCGGATAAGGCCGGGGGAAACTAATTAATAACTTTAATTCCGCTTGTATATGAGTCTGTGTTGCATTCTTTGGCTTCAGGATTCAGGGCAATTTGAGTTACGCGCCTGACACCCTGCCTTTTGCAATCTGGTGTACAAAATAAGATGACAACATCTCAATCATCACTTTGTTATGACTTGAGATAGTCGTTGGTATGCCAGACGCCAGGCGTGGGGAGAAACCATAGAAACGTCCGGACGAATACGGATTGGTAAGATAATCTTTTTCGTAGGCCTGAACACAAGCCAGCAGAGCATTTCCGGTTGATACCCGTCGGACCAGCATCATCGTCAATGCCACACTAACTGGCGTTGAAATGATACCCCTCCGGCTTTCGGAAATAATGAAATCAATCCCCCGCAGCCTGCCATCACCGCACAACCCCTGAAGTCCATAGTTGACGTTGCTAAACAGGGGCGTTGCGCCGAGTAACTCAGTCATCATGAGGTATTCAGGCGCCAGGTCCATATCGTAGTTGTACCACCGGCTCCTTGCCAGGGAGGTGCTGACTGGCATCGAATCCAGCATACTGGGAAGATATCGCCCCACGGTGCTACTATTGGTCAGATTCGTCATCACCGTGTTATAGCAGGACTGGTAAGCTCCGCCAGTATCCATCCCGGCGTGGATTGCCAGCGCGACAAGCAGCATGCCGTAGATATTAATATTCACGGCGGCACTGACTGAAGATGACGTATAGGTGTTCGGCACACCTCCTTTTGCTGCGACTGCTGTTACCATCGCGTCAGCCCAGGACTTAATATAAGGCTGCATTGCTGCCATTTTTGCAGTGTCACCCAAAAACTCAGCCGCACGATATATAGAAACACATGGCTTGAGTACCGGAGTGACCAAATCAGCAACATTAATAACTCCCTCCAGATAGCGGGTTCCGATATTAGTGCTTCGCCAGTTATCATCCCAGCACCGTTTAAACCTGGCCCATACTGCCGCTATATTAGGTGAGGGCTTTTGCAGTTCACGATATGCAAGGTATCCCCACGGGGTATTAATATCATACGGCCCGGCATTCGAATCCATACCGCCTATTCCAGCTGAGTCTCCATTCATCCAGAAGTCAGCAACCCCATCAAGCAATACTCTCAGCTTATTCTCAGCTTCTTTTACTGCAAAGTTAGGAAGCCTCCCGCCACGCGCAAAACCTACAGGCCGATTGTAGACTTTCTTCGCAAGCGTTAACGGGTCTGTTTCAGTTTCACTGGCATTAAGCCAGGCTTCGATGGTCCATGTCCAGTTTTTCTCAACCGGCCAGTTAAGAAAGGAATAATCCGATAGGGATGAATATTGCCAGCCTGTGGTTACGCCCAGCGTAAACTCTGACGCGGCATTCGTCATCGTGATGCCTGTCGGTCTGGTTGGGCCCGCAGAGGTTCCATCCCTGTGAATATCCCCGTTTACAATGGTCGGCACACAGGAAAACCTGCCGTTACCGGCTGTATTTCCGGTTGTGATTGCTGCAGCAGCGGTACCGGAATAGGCTGGAGTCGTCCCGCTTTTATAAATAATATTAGAGCTAATAGTTGCCCCACACATCTTACCAACAGGAATCTCCTCCAGGGCAGTCACCATATTTTTCACAACGACAATTCCGTTTTTAAAAATGCGGAAGCGAGTGGTGGCCTTAATAATGCCTGCCGAATAAACGGCACTGGCGGCATTGTAGCCTGTACGCTCAATCTCGGTAAAAAGCGGGCCGGTATTGATGACCTTCAGCGTAACGTTGTAGGTGAAATACTCGATAACCTGAGCACCTGCAGTCACGTAGCGATGCTGCGGGCTCAGCGTGCATCTGATACGGTTGATATCATCATTTTTAGCAGCATCAATGGATGTGAGGCCATAGGCTCCACCGGCAAAACCAAAGCGGTAATACAAATCACCCACTTTAATGTTATAACGCTTCAGGGCATCAGAAGGCGCGTAGTACTCCAGGCCTTCGGAATAGATCGTATCATCATAGCGATAACCAAAAACATCCACGTTATAATATTTCTTTTGTCCCGCCGATACGGAATCGACGATCCACACGGCCCCCGTTTTGAATGAGCCATCAGGGTGATAACCTTCAGTTGACTGAAAGCGAAGGTTAACGAAATCATCTGCAGAAAATTGCGCATCAAACACGTTTCCTTCAGCGTCAGATACCTTAATGCAGTTGTGACCAAACACCATTCCTGCAGGGAAACTCACTTTTAACTCGACAGGACCACTGTAGTTGGTAGCCATGTCATTTACTACATCAGCAACAAAACGGGTAAAAGGGTTATTGTCAGTGTTCTGCCTGGAAATTCCGTTGTAAAAAAGAATATCTGCGTCAATGGTCAGATAATCGTTTACAGAAATTGTCGCAGGTTCGGCGCTTAATTTGGCAAGGTAAGCCGTTTTATATACCGATACATCGGTACTTCTGTAATAAAGATGCACATCATCAAATGAGGCATAGAAATAATTTTTAATGCCATCATCAGTAATGCTAAACCCTGCCCCCGTAATATCAGAATAAGGGAATGTTAGCTGGATTGAGGTTGAGCCGTCAGGGTTAGAGTAAAGCGTGCAATATTTACCATCTGAGCCATACGCACCGGTGTTACCGGAAATAAAACCGCCTGACTTGTCAATCACAGCGTAGGCAGTAATTGACTTAAAAGTATTGACAAGTGGAATGTTGTCAAATATTGCTCTGGCTACTGAGTTAGTGGCATCATACAAAACTGTTGACGGTTTTAATTTTGCCAGCTGGACAGAGTGATAGGGAGAGTTAAGTACATTATCAGCAAAGTATTCAGCCGGAAGTAGTTCTGCAATTACTGTTGTGACATCGCTTTGCAGATTGGTTACTTTTAGTGTGTTTTTCTGGTTGCGGGCGTCAGAAGTTTCAGCAGCTGACAGGGAGTTAATGCGTAAAACAGATTCTTTCCCGACATTGACTACAGTGTCACCAGGTATTGTGATACTGGTAAACTTAGTTAGCGGAAGTGATGAGATTTCGCTAATCAAAACATTAATTGTGCCAATTTTATCATTTATGTATTCATATAAAGCACTTACTTTTGCATCAACCCCCGCACCTGAAGGCATTTTCCTTCCAGTTTCCTCAAGTGTACCACCGTTATTGATCACTTCGACGGCAAGAGCACTATCATCCGGGCTGCGGTAATACGTGGTGCTCCCCTCAGGGATATTCACGATATCTGCCTGCGCAGCTGCTAACGTCATGTATTGCTTGCTGAGCGGGATCAGATTTTGATGGATGCCACGCCAGGTGTAAAGCAATTCGCCTGCGCGGTCAGGGAAGACCAGCGCCAGGCTATTCAGCAGATTATCCAGGCGAGTGGCGTTATCGAGCAGCACCGCAGGCGAACTGCTCCCAAGAGGCGGATCAAAGGCCATGTTTTTGCTCCAAAAAGAGGCTTCGCCCAAACGAGGGTTTGAGCGAAAGAAAAGTTGAAAGGGATTTTTTGGTATTACGCGACGTCGCCGGGGTATGTGGCGTCGTCGTACTGGTAGTAAATGTCGCTGTACTGTCTTGCAGTCACCTGGCAGGTTCCGTCTGCCTGCGGCGCTATCTCCTCAAATATGGCGTCATAGATACCCCGCGTTGAGCTACAGAACACCAGTCGCGGCGGTTCAATGCTCGGATCGTTCAGCATGATTTCATCGAAAGCGGCTTGCCATGGAACAGACAACTGATAATCCCCGACGAAAGTGGCCTCCAGCAGCCCCGAGGCAGAGCCATCCTGGTAGCGCAAAATCGCGCGCGGGTTTTCAAAGGTCCAGTCCAGCTGTTCGGAAACGGTAAATACCGTTTCGATACCCGTTGTGGCCATATCCACGACCAGACAACTCACGGTTTTATTACCCGGAATATCATCTGTCAGCAGGATGCGATCACCGTACTCATATACCAGTGCATCCAGCTCAGTCGTCGTATTATGACCCAGCCGCTGATGCAAATATTTCATCAGACGCCGCATACCTATCTGGTAAGCGTGGTCCTGATTGAGTACCCCATCGAGTTTGTAGTTCTCGATTTTCACCGGCGTGAGATTGTCGGGTGTTCGGCATTTCACAGTCTCCTCTGCCCAGGTGATGCCGTTGATATATGTCACATCAACGCCATCGTAATCATCAGCAGACGGTGCCGTAAAACTAGTCTGCAGTTCTTCGGTCATTTCATGCGGGCTGATGATCCCCGACCAGTTCTTAACCCCTTCCCTGCCTACGGATGCGAGCCCATCACTCAGCAGAAAATACGATTTCCCCGCTGTGGTAATCTTCTGCAGCATTTCCAGTGCCGAGATACTGTCGCCGGTAGCGAAATCGAAATACTCTCCCCGTGGCGTCCAGTACGCAGACTCCAGCGCATTGATGGTGTCGACATCCATTTCCAGCCCCAGCGAGTTCCCGACATGCAGCAGCGCCCCCGAAATGGTTCTGGCCGTTCCTGAGTCATAGGCGCGCGTGGCCACAACGTTAACGCGACGGTCTGACTGCGCCGCCAGCTTCCCGCCCGTCTCGACGGTCACCGCCATCAGCGACACGCCGGGATAGGATGAAGGGCGCGTCAGCAGTCGCCCGCGCAGTGCCTGCCAGTACATACTGTCTCGTGCGTTGTTTGAGCCCTGCTCATTGCGCCGACGGCAGCGAACTTCCACCAGCCCCGGAGAGCTGAGAGCAATACGCTCAGTGAATCCCAGCCCGTTGACGTTTTTCAGCGCGTACTCCCCCTGGTGACTCACCCACCCCGATCCGGAACCGTAGACGCGATACTGAATCTCCCACTCAACATGCCGAAGCCGCTTTTTCCCCTTGCTGTCAAAGCCACAGATGCCGTTCGGGAAGGAGAAATTCACTTCGAACATATCGACGGTCTCATTTTCAGGGCAAACCAGGAACGGCCCCAGCCAGCTCAACGTGTCGTTAAGACCAGTGGCCTCATAGTCGATCATCGTCCGGGCGGTGAATCCCGGCCATGACTCATCAACGGCACCATTAACCAGGCGCGCCACCGTCGCCGTTGTGCCGTCGGTCGAGACAATGCGGTACTCATTCCCGCGGTGAGCAAGTGAAAGCCGTTGCACACCCTCCGGCATGCCGGAAAAGGCTGTTCCCGTGGCGCTGTTATAGGCAAGCGTCACATTCGCCGTTACCGCCGGGCTGCCGCCGGTTGATGCCGTGCCGGAGGTGTAAACCGGGGCATCACCGAAAACAGCTGCAGGCAGCGAAGAGGACGTGATCGCCCCACCCGCGAACGGACTGGCCGACTCGGTTATCAGTACGGTGCCGCCGTTGTCCTGCGCAACCAGGCCGGAGCCAGTGAGTCCCTCGGTGATGGCCGCCAGCAGTCCCGACATCGAGACGTAGTTAGCCACCAGCGACACCGGGTAGGTAACCCCCTGCCAGGTGATCGTGAACGTGCTGGAGCTGGTCGAAAAATCGTAGGTGGTCGGGGCCGCACTGGCCTGGACTTTTGCCGCACTCCCCCCGGTGCCGGGCACTGCAGCGTGACCGGGGGTATATGACGCGATAAACAGATCGTAATCGACAGAGTTAAACCCCAGCGTGACCGGCATACCTACTACCGGCGCGATCTCCGCCAGCAGCGGGCTTGCGATAACGCTGTATCCGGCCGCCGAAGTGATCTGGTAGTTCGCCGGGGCTTTCAGTTCGACCATGGCGCCAGTGACCCATCTGGGCGGCAGCGCGTTGTCGTTCTCGTCATTATCGTCATCATCATCCGTGTCCAGCCCGGTAAACGTTACGCTCGAACCGGATACGGTCATGCTGTCTGCGATAATGTCGTCTGCGTCCGGCGACGTCTGGGCCATATCCAGCCCGGTGCCGGATGATGTCCCTCCGACCTCCGTACTGTTGACCCAGTTTTCACTGCGCTCATCACCGGAAACATCCGCGCCTGGCGGATAATGGGTGCTGCTGAAACCCGGCAGCGTTGAAGCTGGCGTACTGCCTACCCTGATATCGCCAGTGGTATAAATCAGTTCACCGACACCAAGACACAGCAGCATCTGGACGCGCATTTTCGTAGGATCGGCGGCATCAAACCGGGTAACCGGCTGCACCACATAATCCGGGTAGATCCGCACCCGGCCAAACACCTCACGAATGGCATCACCGAGTTTTGCGGTGTTGGCCCGCGCCGGGTTCAGGTCGAGACTCCGCCCTGTGGATGAGGTATAGCCGCCCGTATCGATGTTGCTCATCATAAACAGCGAATAGGCTGCAGCGGCAACGGAGATACCGACGCCGATCCACGCGATGGTGGCGGCCTCCAGCCCGAACGGCACAGGGTACATGCGGACATCACTATCAGGGCGGATCACACAGGTGGTCCACTCGCCTGGAGAAATTGACTGCCCCTCAACCTCAACGGTCAGCGGTGGGACATCCCGGTCGGTATAGTTTTCGACATTTGCCACCAGCCACTTGCGAATACTGATTACACCATGCTCATGCGTTTCGAGTGGTTCACCGGGAAGCCGGGACGGGTAAAAACGAATGGTCATTGCCAGAACTCCACTTTGACAAATCGGCGTTTAAACCGCGGCAACGGCAGAAAGGTGACGTTCGTACCCGGATTGCATTCCGCCACATGCAACAGACCATCGATACTGACCACGATCCCTACGTGGGTGACAGTCGACCCGGAATAACAGGCCACCCCGGCCCCTTCGCAGGGTTCGCAGCGCTCAAGGGTAAGCATCATCCGGCGCGCTTCCCGGTCGAGGCCGCCGTCGTCTTTGGTTACCCCTGCAAAATCGGGCCAGACGGGTAAATTCAGATCGCGGCGTATCTCGTTCACAATGCCGAAACAGTCGAGTAGCGGGTAGGCTCTACCGCCCTTCTGCCATTTAACAGAACGGTATTTATCAGGGTTGAACATTGAGATTCCTTAGCTGATATAACGCAGTCCGGGGAATACAGGGAGCGTGTAGCGGTAACGCGGCCAGGCCATATCGAGGACATTCATATAGCCCGCGGTGATCTGCACCTCTGTCGCTGTCCAGGAGCCCGACTTGATTTTCAGCGTATACGGCACTGCCGCAGGCGCTGCTAAATCAGTGGAGATATAACTCCGGTAAGTCAGCGATGCCGAAAGGCGGTTCACCAGCGCATTGCGGATCGCCGTGGACACAACACCATCGATATTGCACAGGGCAAATTTGAGGTCCTGCGTGCCGTCTGGATTGCGCGCCGGCAGCGCAATGTCTATCGCACAGGCTGAAAACGTTACGGTATCGCCGTTCTCCGTCGTCGCCGTAATATCCTCGTAGCCCTGACACAGGTAGTGAATATCTGAGCCAACGGTGATCTGCAGCGTTTCAATGATCACCTCCGGGCCGCTGCTGGCGTAGAGGCGTTTAATCTGCGTCATGCTTCGGCCACTCCTTATTCAGCGCAATATCCAGCAGTGAGCTGCCGACGATCCATTCCGGGTAATTACCCCATGGGGCAGGAGCAAGGGGGCGTTCCCATAATTCAAGCGTTGCCGTGTACTTCCAGTAAATCGGGGCCACCAGCACCGGCCCCTGATAAATATCTGTGAAGCGGCATTTGTAAAACTTAATGCCCGCCGGCGTCTGCAGCTTCATCATGAACCATGCAGCCCCGTCAGATAATGCATCCCGGAACCAGGACTCAAACGCCAGGCCCTGCGCATCGGTTTCCATAAACCAGGTGATGCTGGCCTGCGTCGGCGTGGACGTAAAAGCTCGCCTTTGCCTCGCGCGACCGGTGGTTAACTGGGTTCGTTTTAACGGGCTTACAAGCTGAAATCCGTATCCTTCCTGTAATGGCATAGGGAGGCTGTCATGTGGGTAGTAGATATCAGTCATGCAGTCTCCCGGTAAAGTATCTCGAATAAAATTTCACCATTAACCTCAGGAGGGTATTCATTTCAGAATAAAGCACGATGGAATCGAAGAAATCTCTGATTTTTTAGTTCATATTAACGAAGATAAAATCTTATTAAATCGACTCAAGCACACAAGGCGATATATTTCTCAACTCGTTTCAAGAGCCAAAAGAAATCAAAAAAAAGCTGCATTATCAATATATTAATTTTATTAACTTTAATATGAGCTTAAATTTCTTCGGCACAGCCCCATACCAAAATAATAAAAGGCAATGTGCCGACAGGAAATATACATCAATGTGACTGCTTGTTTAAAAACAACTCCTGAAGAAGAAGCGCAATCGAAACAAATATCAAAACCCCACAAAAAACAATTTTTGCAAAATCATAGTTAAACACGGTTGTAAGCGTATCATTATTATATAAGTGATTATGCCTATAGGAATAAGTTGTGTAGATGTCATCGCATATTTCAAGAATTCCACCGACTATCAAAACAAGCCAAAGAAATGAAAACTTCACTCGGACCTCCTTACGTTTACGTCTCCTATTGAAGATAAGCCCACCAATAAAAAGAGGAATCATAAAAGCTATGAAGTCTTTAAATGTAAATGTTAACAACGCTTCCATTAATAAGATCCTTGTGTTTTCTTGCACCTACTCAGATTGTTAGACTTACCTACCTAATCAAGTCTCAGCTAATGCAGTTTAGCTTACCTAGGACCGTGTCGTGTATAGTTTCCTTTTAGAGCGTTGCCAAAAGCCCCTTGTGGCATGGTAACCTCCTTTGTGAGTTCACCTTTTAACTGCCTGGAAAGCTGTCGATTGTTCTGATTGAGTGTAGCGCTCAACTGCTCCGGAGTAATACCCTGGAGATGAAACTCCTGATTAATCGGCGCGTGTACAGTTGTTTGCCTACGATTATCGCTGTTAACGTTCTGAACACCAGTACCAAACCCTGTGCGCCCAAGAGTTGCATCAAGCGGTTGGCCATTTCGAAGTGCCTCAAGCTGAGAAACGCCGATCCGGTTCGTTGACGCCTGGTCGAAGACGTACTCACCTTTGTGAACAATACCCGCGGGCTGATACTTACCACCGGGGCCGGTGTAACCGCCGGAGGCGAAGCCAACTCCTGAAACTGCCTGGATATTTGAGACGATACTGGCGGTCTGCGCAGCGATTGAGGCCATAGCGATGATGTTGGCCGGATAAGGCGCGCTTACTGCACCGCTTGCGATAGCCTGCTGGATTTTCACCATAGAGTCCGCGATAGCGAATGCCTTACTCGCAGCAAAAGCAACCTTGTAGATTGCCGATTGCTCACCAAAACCCGTTCGCATGATTTCGGCGGTACTATCAAACAAGGACTGCGTGGCCGCAGATATGATGGTGTTTTTCTGAGCCTCTATGACCTGATTTGCATCCGCTGCACTCTGACGAATCGAGGTCATTCTGGCCTCACCCTCGGCAGTTATTTCGCCAGCCTTCGCATAAGCTTCCTCCTGAGCTGCCAGCCAGCGCTGGAGCTCTTGCTGAGCCTGGTCATATTCGTTGATTTGCCCCTGCATCCCCTCAAAAGTTCCAGAGAGTCGCCCTCCTGTGGGTGTCAGGTTTCCTACAACATTACGAACGGTCGAGGGCAGTTGCATATCGGTGTTTTGATAAATATCTGCCCGTGTTTTTTCATATTCACCGGGTTTTAGTTGCCCGATTGTTTTGGCTTTCTCCAGCAGTTCAAGACGGGTTTTAAGCAGATCGTTGGTCCGCTCATCCTTCGTCTTTACCTGTTCCTGCATTTTCCGGTAATCGTCCAGGGTTTTTACGGAATTTTGCAGTGCCTCCTGCTGCTTATATGCCTGGAGGATTTCATCTGAACGGGAAAGGATCGACTTCTGGTCAGCGGTGAGCTGCGTTTTAGACTTGAGGTCAGCAATTTGCTGTTCGAACTTAACCCGTACCTGGGTTGCGCTGTTAAGCTTGTCACTGGCATCCAACTGGGAATGCATGGCAGCAGTCTGCTGGTTTATCTGATCAAGCAGCCGGGTGGCAGCATCTTCGGTGTCGGCTTTTTCCTTTTTCTTCTTAGGCTCTTGGCTTTTCTTAGCCTGCTCAAGTTCCTTTTCTCTTACAGCAATTAGCGCATTGGCCTGATCTATTGCTTCTTTGTTTCCTGAGAAAGCAATTTTTCTGGACTGTGCTCTTGCCTCCTTTAACCGAGCTTCTGCACCGGCAACCCTGTCTGCCGCCAGATACTCCTTATCAATCCAGTCTACGGAATTTTTTACCGCCTTATTACCTTCAATGGTAAGTGTGTTCATCGTGGTTTGCAGATCTAATGCCTGACCGATAAACCTCATCGTAGGGTCAATTGCGCCACCAAGCGCTACGTTTTGCCTACCCTTATCCGCTGCTGTGTAATAATTTTTGACCTCAATAGCTGCAGCTGTCCAGGAATCACCTATTTTCAGGATCTCCCGTCGATGCTGATCAATATCAGCATTCAAGGCGGTGAAATTAGCAGAATCCTTGTATTGGGCTACCTTCGTCCTTGCCTCGTCATAACTAAAACCAACGTCGATTAGCTTATTTATTGCTTCGCTCGCACCGTCATTAGTTGTTATAAACATACTACCGACTTCATCGATCGTCTGACCCGTCTTATCAGATATAGCAACCATGTTAAGTGCAAGTCGCTCAGCGGCATCTCCGCTAGCACCAAGGGACGTTGTGGCTATTTTTGTCGCAGCATCAATTTCCTGTCGGTTCTGATAGACGGCATAAGTTAGCAACCCAACTGAAGCAGCTGCCACGCTATAGGGATTAACCAGCCCCATGACATATGTGCCAACACCCTTGATCGCTGGCCCTATGCCGCCGAACATATCTTTGAGCTGACCGCCCTGCTGCATGAGAACCATAAACGGTGACTGCCCGGTAGAAAGACCGACAATGATATCGGTCATCTGAGCAGGGATCATACGCATAGCATTGGCAGTCTGAGCTGCAGATTGGCTTGTTTTACCCAATTGCGCCTGTGTTTTCTCCAGGGCATCGCGGGATTCTGCAAGTTTGCTGTTGAGGCGATCGTAAGCCAGAGGCGACAGCATTCCGGATATTTTAGCTGTATCCAGCTGGCGCTGCTGCTCGTTCAGGCGGCGGAATGCTTCACCTACGGGATCTATTTGGGCTTCAAGACGACGCAGGGCAGCTACCTGCTCATCATGTGCTTTTACAGCTTCGCGCTCGGCTTGTGCTTCGCCGGTTACTTCCCGACGAGTCTCCTGCAGTTTTTTACTGTATGCATCATATTGGGAAGTATTAATTGCACCCGATTTAAAGGCAGTATTCAGTTCACTTTGTTGTTGTTCGAGATTGCGAAGCGCAGCTGCCAGAGGGTCGATTTTATCGAGCATTCTCTGGAGTGCATCAGCCTGCGCCTCCTGCTGCACAGCAGCCAGTTTGCTGGCCTTCTCTGCTTCTCGTTGAGCTTGTGCAACACCACTTAGTTCCTCAGTGGTGTCATTCAGCATCTTAGACAGCGAACGAAACTCTTCCTCGTCAATTAGCCCTTTATCAAAGTATTTTTTCAGCTCACTATAGCGACGTCCCACGGTATCAATTGCAGCACCAACCGGATCAATGGCTGCACGCAATTTATTGAGGGCTTCTTTTTCCTCATCGGTAGCGCGGGAAACTTTGGTGATAGTGGCCACAGCCTTATCCCCGGACTGAGTCATTTTATCAAGCGCAACTGTTAGACTATCAGCCTGCTTCTCTGCCCCGGAGCTATCTAGAACGATCGCTAGCCGTGATTCTTGTTCTGCCATTTACCTTTCTCCGGGCAATAAAAAACCCGCCGATAAAGCGGGTTTTAAGTGATAAATAACTTTTTCTTTTCCAAAACCGGAATCTATAACAGACTAAACAGATACAAACCCACTAGTGATTTATTGTGTTGTTTGACTATTTTCAGGAAGATTTTTCCTGAAACTGCAAGCAGTCTGATCTGTACATAACACAGTAGGAAGGAATGTGTCATCACGCTCTTTAGTAGGTAGTGCAGCACACTTTTTACTCAACCCCAGTCTGCGTTTACCCAATGCCGTTAACGATTTATCTTTAGGAATATAAAAAGTAATGTCGATATCTTTAGGTTTTTCTCCAGGCCAAAAACCATAAGTTCCTGTAGCAGATACCAACTCTTCACCTTTATCATCAAACACGTAAAAACTACCAGTACCTCCACGGTTTTCCACAATACGTATAGTGCCAGTCGGATGGTTATTCTCAATAGCATCATCCTGCCATAATGCACGTACGCAATATGCCATCCCTGCAGTACCCGGAGTACCCTTGAAAGTTTCTATGGCCTTGTTTGAACCACAAGCAGTTAAGCCAAGAATAGAGGTTAATATTAGTAATTTTAATGACATATTTTGCAAGCACCCTTTGCCGAATAAAAAATCACTATATCACTGTTATAGTCGTTAACTCACCGTGCCATTATGAAAATCAGATTCGCATCAAGTTTTCTATCTGGCGACTTTCGCAGCCCTCACATCAGGACATGCGATTTGTTGCGGTTATAAAAAAGCCCCGGACTGTACCAAGGCTTATTTCTTCTTGCTGTTTCTTTTCTGTTCCTTCGCCCACTCAGCCCTCCATGCATCATCGAGGGCCAGTATCACTGCGTCAAACTCAATGCGGTCGATCAGGATGGTGCGCGATGCCAGGTAAAGCTCAATATCGTTCAGGGATAGAGGGAGCGGCACTCCGGCCATGCCGGCATACTTCCTGCCGCGCGATATCATAGCGTAAGCGTTGAGGATCTCCCCAGTGACCGCATCGATTTCAGGCTCTGGAATGGGTGGGAGATTTAGCTTCTCCCTGCGCCACTTTGCTTTCTCGCCCTGCTCGCCGGCGAAATCCTTTAGCCACTTTTGGGCCTCTATGGCTTTTTTACGGTTTCCTGAGTCTGCTGCTCCTTACCCTGAGCAATGTTTGCCGCCTCAGCCAGTATCAGCCAGTATAGCGCCGGGTGCTGTTTCAGCATGGCGGCCCCAAGTTCTGGGGTGTAGTCGAGAACAACCTCTATGCCGTCGACTAACTGACCTACTCCCTCCCAGCCTTTCAGCAGGAACCGAGCGGCGTTATCGATCAGCAGGTCATCAACAGAGTCGATATCGTCCACGCTGGCGAGATTAAAATCCGTCGTCCCCACCTTATAACCTGCGTCCATCTTATCGATGTGGCGGCGCACCAGCGCGTTACGTGAGCGATATTGCGGATTCTCGCTGCTGGCCACCAGCAGGCGAAGTTTGAACAGCGACTCTTCTTCCGGCGAGAATTCCTTTTTGCTGCCTTCTGGCTTTTTGTAAGGATAAAACCAGCGCTCGCCATTTAAATCAATTTTCGGGGTAACAATCAGCATAAAAACTCCATAAAAAAACCTCCAAAGAGGGCCAATGTTAATCATCACCGCCAGTAGTGGCATAAACGCGGGTAATAGTTGGCGGAGTATTGGCCGCGGTGATATCCAGCTGAACCTGAACAATGTCAGTGCTCCCCGCATCCGGCCAGTCGCCGGAGATCTGCACTTCCGGGAAATCGAAGGTATATGCGCCTTCATCATTCTCCAGCGTGAAGCTAAACGGCACCGTTTCGCCGGTGAACGTTTTTTTGTAAACCTCCCAGGCAGCCTTTGACCATGACAGTGTGATTTGACCTGACGGGGTAAAGGTTGTCGGAATGTTTGCGCCGGCGAATGCCGAACCGGTACCGATGCAGCGCTGGGTCTGCATATTGTTGTTGAACTGGATGTTAAAAGTGTCGACGCAGAAACCTGTCCCGCCATCAACACCATTCAGCCGGATGTTCGTGACCTCTTTGAAGGAGTAACGCAGCGCCCCCGCTAAATCCACCGGAGTGGTGAAATAGCTGGTATCGTCCCCTTTCGTCTCCCAGTCCAGCCCTGCAAACGTAATGGTTGCAGTGATATCACCATCGGCCGGGATTTCCATCTGGAAGGTGCCAACCTGGCAACCGCGGGCAATATGGGCAATCCCCACATCACTGGCAAAAGTCGCCACGGAGAACGTAATGCGACCATTACCCATCGTCAGCATGTTATTTACCCATTCAGTACCGAAACAGCTGGCAAGAAAATCGTCATGCTGATTCCAGCGAAACCGTGTGCCGACATCGCCGCCGACATCCACTGTGCCACGTGAAACGCCCTGCGCCATGCGGTCACCAGCGATTTCGTCATTGTCGTTGGTGTTCTGCGTTGGTTTCAGACCAAATGAAGAACGACGCAGCAGGTTCCACGCCCCTGCTGTAGGCGTGATTCCTGGCGTTGTCTCGCGAATAAACGCGGCTACTACTTTTGCACCTGAGCTCACAGGAGCCTCCTGTTTTTTGTGCGCTACAGAGCGCGATAAGGAATTTGAAGATTGAGCTGTAACCAGCCATCGGTCTCACCAGCCGGCACAGCAGAAACAGCGAAATAACTCAGCTTTCCATCGTCCCTGAACTCAAATAGCTCCGTTAGCTGATCGGCCGTTCGGGAGATAAGCAACGTCCCGGAGCCGACCGGAACAAACAGCTGAATGATGAGTAAGCCCGTCCTGTGGACGACCGGCCCATCCCCGATCTCGGTTGCGCCAGCCTGTCCTGCAATGTTGGTGAGGCGGGCCCAGATATCGCGGTTGCTGGGGTCAAATACCGGACCATTTGGATAATCCACCGCATCAGAGGCAATAGCGGTCTGTGCCGCCATTCGGGAAATGACAGCGTTTCTGATTTCTGTAAGGGTCATTTGTAGGCCTGAATCACACCATTAAACGAGACGGCATAGACGCCTGTCGGCGCCTGCGTTGAGTGACCATTCTCCAGAGACACGGAGTACGACAGGTTCGACTGGATGTATATCACCGAGTAGGCTGGCGCCTGGTCAATAATATTTTTGCCATTAAGAAACGTCATTGTCCCGCGCGGATCCGGTTCGGTCGGGACGGAGTGATCGGGTTCGCCAATGCTGACAAAATGCGAAGCCCTGAAGGTTCCTGCGCGATACTCAGCCGGTCGCCTGATATCCATGCTGTCATTAACACGGACTTTCTTCCTGAGCCTTCCGGTTTTGGTCAGGTTAGCAGGATCGGCATAAAGAGATTCGTTCCATTCCCCAACAGCTTTGTTGTACTGAACCGCGGTCGCGTTGATGGCCCACAGCTCCGGGTTTCCTACTGGCGACCGTTGAACAATTTCATTAAGCAGTTGAATGGCGATTGTCCGCTGGCGTAGTTTGACATCTTCGGCCACCAGCCCGGCGAATGCCGCCGGGTCAATGTTCCAGCCCTTAGCCATATCACACCCTCCGCAGTTGAATGGAGTACGCAGCGCCAGCAGAGTCGGCAGAAGCGGTGATGACCTCGTAACGCTGAAGCTCACCCGTAATCGGATCCGGTGCGGTGATGATATGCCCGACGGCCGGCGTATCAGTCACCTCGTTAACCAGGGAGGTTAGCTTCACATCACCATGCAGAATGTTAACGCCATCGATACGGCGCAGTTTATAGCGCGCCAGCACTCCGCGCCCCGAGTAAGTCACCTGCGTTTCAATGCCGGTTTCCGTCACCGGATCCCAGGCACCTCGAACGGTGTAGCTTCCGGCGAATTCGTTAACCGCATCCTGCAGGTCTGTATCGAAGGCTGCGGCGACTTCAGTTTGGAGTTCGTCGCGGATACCCACGGTCTACCTCCTCTATGCCTTTTTCACCAAAACGCTGAAGCGGGATATTGTTAGAAACATATCCGCCAGTAAAAAGGACCAGGACGTTACCACGCAGTTTCCTGGTATAGATTTCGCCGTTGCGTTTAACCCTCAGCGGAAGCGGAGCAAACTCAACAACGCCCTTTGTCGGGTTTGCGTAAACGACATAATTGATCGGGTTTCCATTCACAAACACATCGCGAGGGCCGAGCCCGTCACCGGCATAATGCACATCAGTGTTTTGCATATCACCCCCTTACCAGCCGTACCTGAGACTGACTAACGCCATAGGGCTTTAGCATTGCAAGCGCCAGCTGCAGATCGGAATCAAGCAATGCCGAGCTGTTGGTAGCAAGTTCCGCGAAGGTCTTTGAAACGCTGACATCATCGGCATCTACCGTCTTACTCAGCAACACACCAGAATCGGTTTTCTGCTGATAAAGGCCACCATTCGAGGCCGCTAGCGCCGCATAGGCGCCAGCTTGTTTCACATCGTCAGGAATGATGATTTCGTGAGTTGCCTTATTGCACGGCATTTTCAGGTTAAGTCCATTCATCAAGGTATTAGCCATCAGCACAGATTTGGCTTTTTTGCTTTCATCTGTCCAGGTGGCACCGAGAATCGAATTGACATCTTCAACGGTGATGTAAGTGATCATGCATCACTCCATTTCTTTCCAGCCGTGCGCCTTCCAGTTCTCCACTTCATCAGGGTGAACGTTGGCGGTATTGGGGCCGCCGGGGAATGCCGGGAAATCGGTAATCATCGCCACCAGCTGCTGTTCCTGCTGTTCCTGCTGTTCCTGCTGTTCCTGCTGTTCCTGCTGTTCCTGCTGTTCCTGCTGTTCAGGAGCATTGGCATCAACCTGCGTGGCCGCAAGTTTTGCTGCAGCACGTTCAGCACGCTGCTCTTTGGTCAATCCGGCCATAAGCCCTCCACTAAAAAAGGGGGCCGAAGCCCCTGTTTATCAGCCCAGCAACAACGCTGAGTGCGCCGACTTAACTGCCGCTACGCCCCAGGACAAACCGACTTCGTAACGCACCTGGCGATACTGGCGGTACAGTGCTACCTGGTAAGTGATGCCAGATACCGGGTCAGTAACGTTCATCACATCATCCGCAGTATCGCCGCCCTGCGGCATTGCCGGGGTTCGGGATGCAAGCAGGAATGCATTGCGATCAAACGCCATGTTTGCGGTGTAGGCGCCACCAGCGGTAATAGCGGTGTTGTCGGCCAGTGACTGACGTAAGCCAGGAGCAGCCAGGGTGATTGCTGTGGCCGTCGCAGCAGCAACAAGGTATTTATTACTGTCCCCGTCAAACGTCACGATGTCACCTGCTGCAAAAGCACCTGTGCCGGTATCAATGGCAATCAGAATATCGCCTTCAGCTTTTGCTCCATTCACCAGGTATCCGGCAGCCGGAGATGCAGCGCGTTTCTTAACATGCGCGGATTCGTGGATGTTGAATCCTTCCAGTCGCCCCACGATACCTTCGCGCAGAAGCGCATCAGTACCGGACTCGTTTACTTTGAACAGAACAGACTGTTTACCACGGAGGTTTGCGATAGCCGAAGAACCGAGAACCATCTGCAGATCAGTTGTCGGCGAACCGTTGTCAGAGAGAACCTGGCGCGCATTGGCCGCATCCGACAAATCGCCTGCAATACCGAAAGGAGCGGTGCCGGCCGTACCAACAGCACGGGAGGATGCGAAATACAGAGCTGCGAGATCTGCATCCATCTCATTAGCCAGCGCGCGAAAAGCCTGCTTAAACTGATCAGCAAGGATGGTGTTGTATGTCCCTGCGGGCCCCAGCGCCAGTTGTTCCTCACCGTTCCATTTGACCGGGGCCATTTTGGATTTGGTGATTTTGACATCAACGGTGCCGATCGTCTGGTCGCCGTCATTTGGCGCAGTAGCCCCCGGGGTAATATCAACAGTGGTTGCCGGTGGCGCAACCGGCGCAGTAACAGTCTGGTCCTTCGCCGCCGCATCAGCTTTAGCATTACGCGATACAGCCGGGATAAAACCGACCTGTTCGCGAGATACGGTATCCAGAGCCGTGAAGATAGTCGGGATCAACCCGGTAAGCGTATTAGCCATGTGTATAGATTCCTTGGAGATTAAAATATAGGGTTGGTTGAGCTATCCAGCTCCGGCACCAGCAGCCATCCGGCGGCTGGCAAAGAATTAATCGACGATGGTGATACCGTCTTTGAGAGTTGATTGCTGATCTGTCGGGCTCAACCTGGTAAACGCATCGCGTTTCATCGTTTTCTGCCCGAGTGAATGCTGAGACTGGCGAGAGCCGCCTCCCTGGTTGCCGCTGGCCTTCAGAATGTGGTCTTTCTGTGGGTACTGCTCCACCAGGAACTCCAGCGCCTCATCAAATGCCGCCAGTTCGCCCGGCTTCGAGCGGGAATAAATTTTGTTGCCGGAGCCGTCATAGGCAACGACTTTGCCGTCCTCAACTTTGAAGGACTGACCGAACCGCGCCTGAAGCATATCTGCCGGGATTGCCACTTTATCTGCGATGAATTTCGAGCCAGAGAACCGGCCGCCGATCATTTCCTGATAAAGCTGGCCTTCAAGGGTCGTCGCACGCTGAGTAGCTTCATCAAGCTGGGCCTGGAATGATTTGGTGATATCCGCTTTAACCTGATCAACGGCGCCAGCGTCGATCAGTTTTTTCTGGTCGATTTTAGTCATCATCTCCAGCGCTTCGAGCGCCTTTGCCGGATCGCCGATTTTGGCAAACTTAGCCAGACCGGCTTCAGCGGCTTCTTTGGCTTCACGATGAGATTTCGCCTCGCCATTCAGAGAAGAGATTTTCCCAACGGCCTGCACAGCATCAAAACCAACTTCCTGGCCGTCATCGTGGACGTAGACGGGTAAACCGCTGGAATCGACTTCTGCATAGCTTTTGCCGTTAACTTCGACTGTTTTCAGTTTCATGTGGTTACCTTTTCGGTGGTCATCCGACCGTTGCACCGCTCACCATCCGGATCACGGCAATAAAAAAGGCCGCCCGGAGGCAGCCTGATTGAAGACTTAAAAAGCTTTAAAGTCTGGCGTTACTGAACGCCTGAGCATCCAGGTTACGAAGTTGCTCCAGAGTCAGCCATTCGCCCTTGTCGTTGTAGAAGTCATCGGGCGACATGCCGCCGTCACGAATAAGCCGGGCCCGGGTTACGCCAACGATCTGGGACTGTCGCGTGAACGACTGGCGCGAGAACCAGCCCTGATAATCGGTATCCGAAGGCACCTGCCCGTCCATGCTGGCACGTGAGCTATCTGATATTTGCCCAACAGCAATACCCAGCTCATCAGACGATTTCAGGATGTAGGTTTCGACGCTGCGACAGCAGAAATGGATTTTCCCGGGTCCCTGCAGATACGGCACCTTATGGCCGATCGGCTTGTTATCCAGTGTGTACTTGAGGCGGTCGCGAATCCGACAGTCTTTTGATGTACGGTTATCCAAAGTGGATAACCACTGCTTACCCTTCAAAATGTCATCGTTCGCATCTGCAAAGCTTTTCCTGGCTGTAGAAGCAAGATGCCCCACAGCCGTTTTTGCAATACTGCCGGCATTGGTTCGGCTCATCTGCAGCGCGCCATCCTGATAGCCACGGTTAGCATGACCACGGACCTTTCTGGCGATTTGCTCATGCGTATCGCCCAGGAGAAAACCCTGCCGCACTGTATTGGAAATTCTTGCCATCCTGTCAGCTTCAAGGTTATCTGCCCACTCCGAAAGCAGGCGCCCCTGAAACGGCTGTGCCATCGCAGTTGCGTAAACGGCATCCGGTGAAATGCCCACCAGCGGGTGAAGCGATAGCACATCATCGGGGATCGCAAACTGGAACAGGCTCAGCTGAAAGCCTGCTTCGTGCTGAGCGAGTTGCTGCAGCTCATCAGATAGTCCCGCGTACATTGACTGCACAGCCTCGCGATTGAGAGCTCTGACACTAACGAGCAGCGCTTCCAGTCGCGACACGGTAAAGCTGTCAGCATCCAGGCTATCCATCGCTACCAGCAATCTGGCTGTCAGTTCCGCATCGCTGTCATTCAGGATTTTTATCATCCTGTGTGCAACACTGGTGCTGTACCGCGCTATCCATATCGCATGCGCTATCGATTCATCCTGAAGCTTGTCATTCGCCGTTGCCATTTGCACCACCCGGGTTACTCAGTCCGCCGGCCAGCGTGACCTGCTGATTTCGCAGCTCGTCGATTACCTCTTCGGGCTTCGCATCCGGATCGATAAATTTTAGGGCCTGCAAAACGCGAACAGCATCGACCTGACGTATATCACCACCCTGGCGGAGCGACTGAACAGCTGTTGCAGCTGCGGCATCAAACGTCTGGGCTGAAACATCCAGTTCGGTGCGTACATCGACATTGCCGCCTTCTTTCTCGCCCAGCCATTCCGCCATAATCTGCAGGATATTATCGAGCGCATCCTCAAGCGAGCTTGCCATGGTGTAGAGAGGTGAATTCTCCTGCATCCGCTCTTCGTGAGTCTGGTCTAAGGATTTAGTCGATGTGTTTTCCGCGCGCAGCAGTTTTGCGCCGGCCTGACGCATCTGGTTTTCCAGATCCTCAAGGGAAATCTTACCGGCTTCAATCGCAGCCCCGGTATGCTCGACATATTCCAGTCCCTGCCGCTGTCGGTCATCGAAACGAGTCGCAGAGGAAGAACCTATCGTCAACGTTTCGCCATCAGCCAGACCGTAAGCCACCAGCAACGGCACGCGAGCGACATGAAGAATGTTGTCCTGTTCACTCTGACTCTGCCAGTGCTTGATATTCAGTAAGGCGAGATTAAGCAGTGGCGGTGAACCGCGCATAAAGCCTGTGCGTTTCGTGTAAAGCGTCACCAGGGGAATATCATCGCGACTGGTTTCCCACTCGTCGTGAATCTGCCACTGGCTTTCGCCGTTATCACCTTTATTTCGGCGATAAATTTCAACCTTGCCCGGCATGATATGGCGTATTTGCTCAACTTTCGTTTGCCCGTAATCGTCGCCATCAATAATGATGACCTCTCTGATACGCAGATCGGTCAGCATCACTTTCCCTTTAACCACTTTCGATTTCCAGCCGATGACCTGGCGAGGATTTAACATCGTGGCATACGGGCGGGATCCCGCGGCTTTTTCGTCGGCTTTAGTTTTTACTGCCTCCGGGTCAATTTTCGGGAAATCCACCAGCGCATGTACCAGACCATACTGAAATCCGATGCTGAAAAATTGTTGTGCCCAGACATCGAGCCGGTTTCCTTCCATATCAATATCTGGCGATAGTTCCCGTATTTGTTCAGGAGAGTCCTCACTCAATACCGTCGGCTCAGCAAACACTCGCCCGATGTTTTGTTTAATGGCCTCTTCATAGGCAGGTAGTAACGTTGCCGAAGCCAAACGCTCCTTATAACTTTCAGGATCTTCGTTCGGCCATTTCGGGAGATACTTCTTACCCTGCCGGCGCATTTCCAGCGTGCCGCCCATCAGCGCATCATTAATATCCCATGCCTCAACCATGTCGTTATAGTCGAGGTTGGGCGTTGAAATATCAGGCATGGTTTTACATCCGCAGTTGGGTGACTTTTCCAGTCGGTTTGATAATCGGGAATTGCTTCACAATGAAATACCCACCGGCATCATTGGGGTGATCGTTATCCGCCGTTTTATCCGGCTCACCGTTTTCGCCCCAAACCTGTTGCTCAAGCGATTCTGTGTACACCGGGCACCGCTTTACATTCACTTTGTAGCGACGTTCACCGTTACCATTGCAGAACATGGCATTCATCGCGTTGATGCGGTCTTTCACTGGCGGGTTTGATGCATTAACAACCACATTGAAGCCGGCCTGCTTAAGCTGAGCGATATCCGTGGCGCTGGCATTGCTGGATTTGCGGGAATCGCCGGAAGCGTCCGGGTAAATATAGATTTCCCGCACCTTGCGATAATCGTTGCCGTCATACAGCCAGAACCGTTCTTTGATGATGCGGATCATGTCAGGGGTGTCGTAAGCCTTCACAATTTCATTCACCGCAAACGGAAGCCCCAGACGTAACACATGAACAACCCCGGCCATCTTCCCGACGTTGAAATCCATACCGATATACAGCGGCTCACCGGGTTGCTCTTCTTCCCTGCAGTTATTTAGCTTACGGTCAAACTGATGGTAAATCGTCCCGCTGGTCAGGTTGGTGAACTGGCCACGGAGATAAGCCTTGATCAGCTCCGGCGGGTATGACTCCATCAGCGACGGGATATAGTCCGGCGGCAGATTCTTTTCGTTGTCGAACGTCGAGGCCTGCACCAGGCCGTAGAGCGTTGAGAGCGAAGGCTTATCTCGTACAGCCTTTGCGAACTGCTGATAAACGAATTTAAACCCTTCCGGCGTCGTGGTGACGTCGATCCCGTTACGAAGACCGGCCACGTTGTAACGCATACGAGCAATGATTTTTCGCCAGGCTAACTGCGCCTTTTTGGCGGGCATTACGTCCAGCTCATCAATCAGCGCATTACCGATTTTAAAACCAACGATGGTTTGCGGTTTCTCCATCGAGCGGCAAATCGTCGTTCCTCGGTACTGGCGCCCGGCGTAGAAGTGAACCTCTTTGTTTCCCTCGTTGATTTTGACATTCAGCCCCCAGTCGTGGGCCACCTCCTCAACAGTGGGATAAAAGATGTCACGGATCTGCGGATACGTTGGCGCAAAGTAACCCTGGTTGATTTTGGGGTGTTCCCACATCCCTTTGCAGATACCACCGCAGCCGACCCAAGTCTTGCCAGAACCGAAGCCGGCGACATAGGCCTTAAATTTGTACTGCATCGCAAGGAATTTGGCCTGAGGGATGTTAAGCGTCGGTGCTATCGCCATCCTCTTCCCTCACTCGCGCATCGACTACGTTGATATTGATTGCAACTGGCGTTGGTTCGTCATCCTCCGGATCAGCAGCCAGCTCTTTGCGTAATTTTTCGATCTCCAGCTGCCGGCGCTCAATTTCAATCTGCTGCAGACGCTGGGCGAACTCGCTATCAGTCAGGCCGAGACGTTTCATCACCGCCTCGTACATTCGCTCGCGGCTAATAGCGGTAATCTCCACGCCATTCTTCCCAAGCTTCACACCGGAATAGGCAAGCGCAGCATCAGGCGCCAGTTTTCGCGTATCGGCGAAGAAAGGCTGGCCGATGCCATCTCCATTACAGCGAGGGCATTCCGGGTTAGGTGCGCTGGTGTGGTCGTAACCGTAGCCACCAACATCAACGGGCTCGCGACGTTTTCGCTCAAGCGCTTCGAGTCGCTTCTCTTCGTACTCAACAGCATCACGCCATTGATACTGATGACCAAAGCCCCAGCAATAGCGGCAACTCCCGCGGCGATACTGTGATAGCTGGTTGGCGTCGAAGGTGGCCAGGCGCCACATCTGCTCAAGCACTTCATCGGCGCTGCCGAGCGTGCGCACAATGGATGCTTTCTGCTGCTGCGCAATGGCCTGCGCAACTGAAGTTTTCTGAAGCAGCTGATAGCCAATTTGTTCAGCAGTCTTCTTGCTATACCCAGCGCGAATGGCGGCCTGCGTGGCGTTGTTGTCCTTCAGGTATTCTGCGACAAATAAACGTTGCTGATCGGTGAGGCCACTATCATCCACCAGCTCTTCTGCGCACTTTTCCTTTTGCGCAGTGCGCAATTTCTTCTGCGCAGGTTTTTGCGCAGTGGGTTTCTTGATGTATCGGCGGGCAGTAGCGTAATTCAGTCCCTGCGCTTCACACCAATCCTTCGGTGATACGCCGGTTGCGGCATGATCGGACAGGAACCGTTGCTGAAGCTCGCCCCAGTCCGGTTTTGCCATGGATTATTCCTATTTAACGTGAGGGAGAAAAAGGAATTACTGATTCTCCATAAAATATTCACTTTTATGTTTTGGAATTAAGGCTCTTTAGTTCAGGAGTTATTATGAAAAGAATTATGCTTGCTGTTTTAGTGATCTGTGGTGCGCTGTCACTTTCAGGATGTATCCTTCCCCCTGGTCCCCATGGAGGCGGACATGGTGGAGATCACTTCCATGGTCCTGAGCATCGTTAATCGCCTGAGGGCTTTCATTTTACAAAAATGATGAAAAAGGCCGCAAAAATATGCGGCCTTTAGTTACTACCAGCTAGCGTATAAAGAATCTCTCAGGAGCCACCCGGGAGAGGTTCATCTATACGGCTAACTGACCTCTGCCGTTCTGGTGTTGGCAGGCAGAGACGTTATGAGAGTAGTGAGTATTTCAAAATTCACCGGGATAAACAGACAATGATGTCAGTTACCCCGTATAACTGGAAATTGGTGATTGATTGAACTGTCAGCTCAGACGATTTGTCTGATGGGCATTATCGCAGGCACTCTATGAATGCCTGCTGTAATACCTTAGCTGACCTGCTCAGCGCCGGTATCAAACAGCGCCAGCGCTTCGGTCGCTTCCTGAATCGCTTTACGGGTCTTCGACACAATCTCGCTTTCCGTGAAAACACGATCAAAGGAGTCTGCGAAAAGCTCAGATTTCAGAAAGCTGTCGCCTACCCAGTCAATGGCCAGCTTGGCCGCTGCGGTGTCGTAATTCACTTTCTTGATGATATCCAGGCGGATTTGCTCGGATGCGGTGATCTCTGACATGTCTTACCTCTTTGATAAATAATACATACAGAAAGGCCCTGTATTAACAGGGCCTTTTATCGTCAAACTTTAGGGAACCAACGCTACAAGCCAGGTAAAGTAATGACACCCTGACTTTATACTAAAAAGCGACTCATATTAGAGCTATTGGTGATCATCCATAAAACCAGCCTGCGACACCAAGGAACATGGCTGACAGAAAACAACAAATTGCAGTTTTATGCATCAATACACCGTAAAAGGCGCAAGATATCACGACAAGAAGTACAATAAGGACAGGCCATATACTAAACAAAAGAATAGCATATGACTCCGAATTATTATAAATATTATTTTGCACTAGCATCATAATCCTTCTACGGTGTTTGAAAGCATTGCAATGATGCCAATTTTAAATTCCAACAGCGAATTTATAATAAATAGAAACCACCAAACTAACGAAAAATCACTCTTACCAAACAAAAATCATTACCAAGAAGATTCAACTACAACCCAAATATTCAACCCGTGTATATAACGCTGCACCGGAACACAAATAAATACACCTTCATTTAAACTTACTGACTTTATTATACTACCTGTAGGAGGAAAAACATCCCCACTCCCAGGCAACTTGTTAATTTGTTCAGCACCATATCGATAATACTCTGGAAGTTGTGGAAGTTTGCACTCAGTCATAATTAGCAGCTCATTTTATAAGAACTCAATGTAGCATGCATGATGAACTAAAAAAACCACATTGCAAACAATATATTTCGTTAAAGTGAAAAACCTTCCTTCGCGAGGAGATTTTTTTGTTTACAGCTTCTCTTACCCTCTAAATTTCCTCAGGTTTTACCTAATGTCTTAATTTTGAAATGGCAGAAATATTACGAAAGTTACAGACGTACAATCTAGGAAGCATACACTCGCTAAGCTTGTTAAATCAGAAACACATTCTACACTTATTTATGACTTTGCTCTGCCATGACAAAGTCTACTGTTCTACCCGTGAGCTCAGGGATGAGCCACTTCCTGTAGTGTCAGACCATCCATTTTTTCTCAAAACCAGTAGAAAAACACCTCGAAATCTGACTAAACTCCGACATTGGCTGCCTCTGCAGCGCCCCGTCAATTTGTCGGATTTACTCCACGGGGTTTTTTATCACCTGAAACTGCTGGGCAAAGGCTCCAAGAATCCAGCCCACCAGCGGTACACATTCCCTGCATCCAGAAGCAGGATACCTGAGAGATGTTATATCCTTCGAACATATGAGGAATGTATCGTAAGTAGTTCTATTCAAAGGTGAGTTCATCAAGCCTTAATGGTTTTCTTATAAAAGCCTTTTGGCATTCGATTATGAGTATCTGCCCCTCGCACAATGAGCAAAACACAGGAGAGGATTTACCGGAATCACCATTTCCACAGGTGAGCTCCTTAACCCCATAAATAGTGCGCTCAATCGTATTATCTCTGATAAGATTGATATGCCCTGCATGCTTTTCACCTTGCACTATGTATTTAGACTGCTTACCTGTTATACCCTCAGAGAAAATTGCCACGCCTTTATCAAAATCCCAGATAAAAATCTTACGCCCGCCGTCAGATACAAGCATTTCCAGTGTCAGCTTGTCATTCGAAGCTGGTTCAGACATTCTTGCATAGCATTTTCTAATCACAACACACCTACCCATTTTTAGGTAGAAAATAAGCACACCAGAAGCGGCATTCAACAAGAAAAAATAATCTGTCCTGCATAAGCCAGCTGACCTGCCCACAGTATTAGATACAACCAGAAGAGAAAAGGCCTACCGTAATTGAAGGCCTTTATGGGGTTATGCAGTATGTTGTGGTGCCGGGTGCCTCCCGGTAAGTCTGCCCCAGCCAACAGACCTGCGTGTGTGCTCAAAGAGAAAACCTGGCTGGTCGCCCCACCGCACAGGGGGATTCACCACGCATCTACATTAGCTATGCGATAAGTGCATAGTCAATCCGATGTAACCAGTAAAAACACCTCTTTCGGAAAACTGTATATCTTGGCAGACAAAAATTAATCATTTCATATTGAATTATTACAAAACCAACAATAAAGTTTCATATCAGGTTTCAAATTAAGAAAAAATTCCAGTTAGGAATTCTCTCACTTAAATCCCACGCTACCCCTCATGCGAACCATAATATCCATGGTCCTTAGGAGGGTTAACTCACATGACAACCATACTGATGATAGCGTTAGCTGTAGTTCTTCTTTTAGTTGCAGTGGGTTCACTGGTTTCATACTTGCGAGAAACGAGGAAATATAAAAATACTTTTAAAAAAAGTATTAACTTTTACCCAATTCTGCACAAAAGGGGTAGTCAACCGGCACTATCCCTGCTTACTAACTACCGCCTTCCCGTAAGAAGGCCTAAGTCACCCTAGTGTCGCAGAGAACGTCTATACGCAAGATCCATGACCTGATTACACAACCACACTCTCGCAGTGCTCTGCGCCCGTGCCCTTGAGTTCCTGTCACATCATCGCCACTAATAACCAGTACGCGTTTGGCGTTCGCATATCGGGTGACGAAACGCTCAGACTTTCCTACTGCCCGCGGTAAGCAGCCCAACGTGATCAGCGAGTACGACCCATGGGCCTAAGAATATTTAATGGCCACTATCGCAACGATCAGTGCAAACAATGCCACCAGTAGTGACACACCAGTGAGCAGCAACGAGGCCGTATTCATCATCCGCTGGTAGTAAAACTCTCGCATGGCTTTTGTAGTGGACTCGCGGTGTTCAAAATCATTCTTATTAGGATATGCCAGGTCGTAACCGTCTGAGATTTTCCTTTCAATGGAAGCGTGAAGCAAGTCGTTCCAGCTATGCGTAAAATTAACAAATGCATCTGTAATTTTCTGTTTCATTGTCATCTCACCCTGATTGTTATTATTGGTGATGATATCAAATAGGATGACAAAAAAAGCCAACGTATCGGTGGGCTTGTTGTGACATGTCACAGCATCAACAATCGCTATCAGGCCTTGCTATTGCACGACATGCCCACATACAGGCTTCCTGCATTTTGGTACGCGCGATAGCCATGCAGCGCAAAGCCTCTGCTCTATCGGTTTCGGCCTGACTACCACGCTCGACAACTTCAGCCGTTGCAACCTCTCGCTCTGTATCGAGCAGACTGCAAAAATGCCGGCTGACACCTTTGAGGCGGTTCATCCGCTCAATGTCGCTAGCGGTTAATGTGCGGTAGCCTTTTACAGTGCTGCCGTCCTGCGGTTTTGCTTCACTCATTTCGTAGCCCTTTCGGTTGTATCTGATTTGCTTTTACCGGCTCGTAGGTGGATATTGTTGGGAGGGAAAGCGTGGAGATAACCAAATGAAACAGATACTTTTTACATGGTTTGCTTTTACAAATACCTATGCCTGCATCACCGCCAGCATTAACGTGAACAACTCACTAATGCTTGATTCAGCTGTGCCGTGGATTGTTGGGGTTTCTCTTGGAGTAATCACCAATTACTTATTGGTTAAGAAACTGAAGGAAAGCGGGTTTCTGTAGCCCTGCCGGTTGCTAGCCTGCTTACTTCTTAACGCTGTCCGGCATCACCGCGCCAACAACGCCAGCCAGCGCTACGCCGCCAGCGATGACCGTTTCTTGAATGCCCGGAGGCATCTGATAACCAAATACGCCAGCAATGACCAGGATGATGCCGCGCCAGGTTGACGGCTCTTTCAGCCGATTAATGAGATAGTTCATAAGTTACCTTCAGCTTTATTGTTTAACTTCCGCTACGACGCCGCCAGCGGCTTTGAATTTTGCGAAGATGTTACTGGCCTTATGCTCAAACTGGCCGTAGCCCGCGCCGGGGAGAGACGCCCAGATATTGCTGCAACGGTAGATGGCCTGAAGAAGCTGCCCGTTGTCAATGAGCGGCAAAGCTCCACGCTCTTTAATTTGCTGCAGGGCCACCTGGTCCTGCGACGCCGGTGAGAAGTCTTTCAGTCCCAACTGCTTACGGTATGCATCCCACCACTTGGCCAGCAGCTGATAGCGGCCCGCTGCGGTGGATTTAATACCCAGCTTTGGCAGGTTAACCAACTTGCGTGGATGATCGCTGTAGTCAGTAAAGAGTGAACCACCAACAATGACGTCATAGCCTCGGTTCTTTGTCGGCTGCCCCGCTTTGTCTGTACCTTCAGACCAAGCGAGCATGTCCAGAAACGCTTTACGTTGTTTATTGATCTCCAGCATCATCAACTCCTGCCTTTCTGGCTGCGATTTTTTTAATCAAGCTCCCGATCGAGTCAGTACCGATATAGCCAATGAAGACACTGGCGATGTAGGCGAGATTGCTGCTCAGGCCAATGAAGTCGAGAAGGTCACGGACGAACCAGGCGATCATCGCGCACATGACAGCATCGATCAGCGTCTTCGCCATGGCGCCACCGTTATAGCGGCCACGCAAATACGCCATGATGAAAGCCAGTATTGCGCCGATACCCTGCTCCTTAGCTGCCAGCAGAGCGGCGATGAAATCTTGTTTGTAGGGCATTCGCATAAGCCTCACCTCCGTTAATGACGGATGGCGCTGTGTGTTTGAAAAGGTTCAGGCCCATCGGGCTGATTTAGCGAAAAGCCTTAAACGGAGCCACCCGTGAGCCTGAAATGAAAAAGGCCGCGCAATAGCACAGCCCTTAAATGTTTTTGAATAGTTGAAGTGCCTTGATCAGGCGAAAAAAAGCCCGCTCTAACGGGCGGGCAGAAAGGTAGGCATTCTGATTTTGTAACGGTTCGATACGCACCTAATAGTCCGAGCTACCGATTTACCAGGAGAGTGATCATTATTCCGTTACTGCCTTTTAAACATAGCTGGAGAAGCCGAAACGGCAACCCCACTACCAAATAGCTTAGTAGCATTGCATATGGTGCCGGGTGCCTCCCGGTGGGCATGTCCCAGCCGACATGGCCCGCGCTGCATTTACAGATCACTGTAAGTGACTGGTCGCCCCTCCGCACAGGGGGATTCACCACACGAATAGATTAACAACATGTTAATTTTCTGGTCAATAAGATGTAAGCAAATGATGACATGCAATTTTCATATTGCTGAGTAACTTCAATCTGGTTCAGGTCTCTTGCCGGCGGGCTTTGACGTGTCGTGCAGCACGTCTCTACCCAAGAGCCCTGACCGGATTGCAGAAAGTAAGCAGCCTTGCCCTCATTAAGCCATGTCATGAGATGGTTCTGATAAATATTCTCAGCCATTCGTCAAAAAGCATTAATAATTATATTGGCGTTTAGATTTCCCGGCCCTCGATGAGGTTTTTTTATTTAGAGATAAATGAGGATAAAAAATGCCTTGGAATAAACACTTAGCAGCACAATATGCCAGAAACAAAGCTGGGGATCATAGTATTGGGTTATGTGCTAGATATGTCACCAATGCAATTCACTATGGTGGTCTCAACATCCCCAGAACTCCATATGCTAAAGATATGGGGAGTACTCTATTCGCAGCCGGATTTAAATACGCAATTGTTAGTATTGATATTGGAGACATTGCGGTAATCCAGCCTATACCAAACCATCCCTATGGTCATGTCTGCATATATGATGGTGAAAACTGGGTTAGTGATTTTATTCAGAGAACAATGTATCCGGGGCAGGCATACAGAAATGCAGCCCCTCCTTTCGTCATTTATCGGCATGCCTGATTTAAAAGTGAATTAGCAAATAGGTAATGCCATACAAATCAGTTAACAACGTCTAAAGGGCTCGCAATCGCGAGCCCTAATTCCCTTAACGATTGAAATGACGAACAATCACAACAACCATAAAAAAGATAATTATTGCTGTTAGGGAAATTAATATTTAGCAGGACTATCCTCCTGTAACTGTTTGCCAGCAAGCGAACAGACGCTGCTACAAACCCCTATGAACGCAAGGATCGCTGCACTAGCAAGCCTACCTTTAGGTCCGAAGAAGGCAGCAATTTTAGCTGCAGCCTCAAGTTTTTCCTTATACTTGCTGAACACCGCACAAGCATCAGCAAAACTACCTTGTATCTGGGCCTCTTGAGCCTCTTCAAAAAAATCATTGAGCAATTTTGTCGCTTCTTCAATTTCTTCGTCAGAGGGTTCTTGAACTGTATCCGGGGTTATCATTTGTAAGCCTCCAGAGATAAATTATGCCGTATGTAGTAACTAAGAGTTACTACCACTTAAAGAGTAACCCAACCTCCGTAAGATCGCCGTTAATTTAAAAAAAATACCTCATGGATTTACCAATAGCTGCAGCCACCCCCAAGAAAAGCAAAAACCCCGCCGAGGCGAGGTCTGAATGTCTGTAACGTCACGGGCGTAATAACCCATCGTTGGAAAGAGATTAGCCAATTTCCGCCACGATTGCAATAGCCTGCTGCAAAGTCATCTCGTTACCTTCTCAAGCATCTTTTCTGCGAAGGATTCCTCGACGTGGCAATACTCCACCAGACGATCAAAGAACAATTTAAAGTTTCTTCGCCAGGTAGTTTCGGTCACTCCAAGAGCCTTGAATACTTCCGTGTCTTTTAATCTGGGATAGCCGCGGCCAGTACAGCGAGGGCATTGCTTAAAAACCGGAAGCCCCTGAAGCTCTGATTTTTTCTTATCCAGTACCTCGCCGCGGCCCCGGCACCGACATTCGTTTTTGAGTTGCCCTTTTCCATTACATGCTTTGCAGATTACCCTAACCTGCTCACGAACGGCCTTAACTTCTTCCCAGTCCGATGGCGAGATCCCCTTAGTTACTTTTACCCATTTCGGGGGCTTTCCGTCCGGATAAGTCACTTTGTTGGTGAACACCTCGGCGTCAATAAAACCAGATCCAGCGCAACTGCTACATGTGACCAGACTGGCAGCGCTAAGCGAATAATCCCGGAACACGTAACCAGCCATTACACGCAAGAACTCCGTGCGCTGCTGTTCCTCCATAGCCTGCAGGGGGCGGTTCCTGCCGGCGCGTTGAATGGCGAGTTCGCCAATGAAGGCAATTATGTTGTCAGGTTCCAGAACACCGGCTTTTGCAAGGTAAAGCTCGATACCTATCGCTGATTTTGATGCTGCCAGGCCTAACGCGGCCATGACATCGGTAATCGTCAGGGTCTCAGACGTTATTCCGCATGGTACTGCACCGGGCATCATCGATTTTGGTGAGAAAAATTTTGGTAATGCTTCAAGTTTCACAATTATGCCCCTGCTTTCTGATTGCGGATTTGGTTTCTGAGGATGCGATATGCCACCGGGAACGACCCGCGATAGCGGACGATGTTCAACCGTAACCAGCGCTGGCGGATACATTCAGTTGTCTTCATGTTCATGCTTTTACCAGCCCTTCTTTTTTCCATATGGCCAGCGTTCTGAGCACACCTTCTGCATGCATCAGGCGCAGTTCGTCATAGGTGTAATCGGTTGTTTTCTTCCGTCCGTCGATCAGGTCGTGGCAGTTACTGCAGGCGATCGCCGCCTGGGTATCATCGGGCTTGCATCCAGTTCCGCAGGTACCCGCCAGGCGGTAATGCGCCAGAACACTGGTTTCCGGGTTGCCGTTGCAGTGCCCGGGGATCCGCACGGTACATTCGCGGCCACGCGCCTCTTTGCGTAGGTTCGCCATAATCACTCCCACATCCTGTTGCGCCAGCGGGAGTCTGGCCGCGGCGGATTTTTGTCCTCCACCAACTGCGCGCTGACGGTCCATGTCATAAAGTCAGGGTTTAAGCTTCGTTCGACCTTTACGCCCCGCTGACGATATCTCGCTACCAATTCTTCGGCCTGCTGCGTTGTGCATTCGAGATGGTGAAACCATGAGCGTTTCATCGGCATCACCCCGCGAAGCTTAAAAGCTGGTTGGCGGCGTTCTCAGCTTCCTGCAGGCTGTTGAACGAGCGAGAGAGGATCAACCGCCAGAGAACATCCAGCGAGGCTTTGTACAGTTCCTGGAATTCGCATTCGTCCATGCTGGCGAAAGAAATGCTGCGAGGGTGTTTTTTCAGCGTGCCGTCCGGCAGCTGTATGGCGTCATAGTGGCCAGCTTCGACAATGACCCACGCCCGGTAGGCGTCGAAAGATTTGCAGATGCTGATGCTGCCGGCGCGCTTTTCGGCTATACGGTCGAGGTATTGCTCGGCGGCATCAAGCAGGGCTGATTCGTTACCGCCATATGCAGCAAGGTATTTGGCGTAACCGGTGATAAGCCTGCGCTCATTAGACGAAATCGTCCCGCCGGTAGGTTCCCAATATTCAAAACCGAGATTGAGTAAAGCAAAGTAACGGCGGTGAAACGCCGGATTGCGGACAAGCTTAAAGTCGGCCTCCAGAACGGCGCCGAGCTTGCATTTTGATTGCAAGAAAACTCTGGTCTCCTGCGTGGCGGGGATCAGGATACCTTGAGATTGTTTTATTAAGTGAAGCTGCGCCATCTCGTTCTCCGGTGGCGCATCACTGTCAGGTGGCTGGTTGTTCAGGCCAGCACTGCAAGTATGATGTAGCTAGCTGTTAAGAGTCAATTTTTAGAGCTCATTTCCTTGATAACTTCCACTAACGATTTTCTTGTCCAGAGGTGTTCATCTTTTGCAATTTTTCTAACTGATACTTCGTTATCGATATTCGTCAAAAGGATTCGGTCATTCAAAGCTAATCGAAATGAGCACAAAACATGTCCGGATCCGTCCGTAATGGTGGCCCACACATTCCCCTGCTGATTTGGCTCAATACCATCTGTCACATTACCCCCTGAGCGACATACAGACGCACTCATAGAAAACGGGTAGCAGCATCAAGGGTAACGCGAATGCGATGCTCTGGGATAAGAGCCGCCACCATCAAAATCAAACTAATAAAACCAGTCGTCTGCGCTTTCCCAGGTCTCGCGGAGTATCTCCTCAATGATTTCCTTATCGTCGTCGATACCCCCGGAAACGCTCAATCCGTCTGAACCGGCACGGCGAATGGTTAGCTTGCAATCTTCATAGTTCTGATTCAGTCGACGCAATAGCTCAACTTCAAGAGCCGGAATAGCGCCATCAGGTAGTTTTTTAGTTTTGTCGATGGTTACTTCGATTTTCATGTTATCACCCCACTCGATATACTGTATAAATAAACAGTATACCGGTTGCATGAAATGTTCAACCCCTCTGCAGCACTTTTTGCCAGTACCATGCTTATGTTTAGATTGAGGTTTTTCCACAATAAAAAACCCGCCGAAGCGGGTTTTCTCATGCTGCCTTACCATTTCTCTCTGTCAACGTTGGCAAAATAGAAAGTAGAAGGCTCTCCAGTTGCGTAGTCTGGCAGTTTAGATGAGACGACTACCACTGAGTAAGTGGCATTGACGCCATACTCAAGTAGTAAGCTAACCCGCCAAGCATTAACTAACCACTTTATTATGGCTACATCTAACATTTATTTCAGAAACTTGTTATACACGAAGAACTCAGTATCTCGCACAAATCCATTACGCTCATACAACGCCTGTGCACGGATGTTATCTGTAGCGGTACTGAGCATAATAAATGCCGAATCGCTCTCCTTCGCCAGTTGCTCAGCACGGGAGATTAGTTTGTGTGCAACACCATGCTTCCGAGCTGACTCATCAACGAAAAGGTCATAAAGCAACCAAATACGTTTCATCTCAAGAGAGCAAAATAAAGGATAGAGCTGCGTAAAGCCTACCGCTTTCCCATCAACCTCGGCGTAAAAAATCACGGACTCATTAAGCTGAAGGCGCTTGAGAATAAAATCTCTGGCCTGCGAGGCATTTTCTTCGACCTCGTAGAAACGACGGTACCCGAGATACAGGGGAAGGATAGTATCCACATCATGTGGTTGAGCCTGGTAAATCTTCATACAAAAACCTCATAACTAATGAGTGTATAATTGTATTACAAATAATTTTTCCGATTTGTCCTTTTGTGGGCTTAAGTTCACTTTTCGCCCCCCCCCATTCTCCTGTTGGATTAATTTTTCGCCATAAAAGATAAAACCCGCCGAAGCGGGCTTTATCATGCTGCAATGTCTTTTTTCAGGCACATCTCCGGTAAGTTAGCTCTCACCAGCCCTTTAGCATGCAGCGTAGTTACCCACATGGTGGAGATTTGACGTTAAACGCACTCTTCAAGGTTTTACCAGACTGAATTTTATTGTATCCCGATACACCCCTGGATGGCCTGGCACAAACTTACAATTTTTAATAGCAACCTCAGTTTCCCTGAAGAAAACCTCATCGCCCGTTATGTCTACTGAGTACACTTCGCCTTTATCATTAACCCACGCCGCATAATCGACACTCCCTTCAGTTCTCAATGCCTGAGCCTTCACTGGCATCACTGGCGCAGGACAACTTATACGCACAGGTGATATTTCTTTTTTATTATCAATAGCAAACACCACGTTTGATATAAGAGCAGCACTAACCAGAAGTAATAATTTTTTCATAAACGATACCAACTCTGTTTTCCTTGCGTCCAAAATTCACTAATGCGCATTTTGCATGCAACACCGTAGGTGTGTTCCGCTTAGGCACCGCCCCCTAGGGTATGGGGGGATTATAGTTTAAGCAACTGCTCGCGTCCGACATGTCGCCGGCAAGTTTGCCCTCACTGATGTCTCTGCGAACGGCGGCGGGACGGGGTTTGTATAGCGTGAAAGCCACTTGCCTTTAGCGAGCATAACACTGCGCGGGAAACAGGTCCGATTATGTACCGCTGCGAGAGCCCCCTGAGCCGCGTAGATTTTTACTTTCATCAGCAATAAAAAAGCCCTCTCCGAAGAGAAGGCTTTTCATTTTTTTGCTCGGAAAACAGAATTGACGACGCAGTAGACAAGACCACAGATATGGGGCATCGAGCATCCAGCGAAAATCTTTAGGACCTCATCGGATAGCTCAAGAAACCCAAGCCCCACACAGATAAATACCGCGTTCACTACAACAACTTGCACAATTATTAAAATCAGCAGTGTTATTGCATACAAGACTTTAATCCGAGCGTTCTTAACTTTGTGCGCCATGTGTCCACAGTTGGCGCCGGTCATTAATGTCAGTTGCTCAGGCTGGCAGGTGTATTATGGGCAATTGGTTACCGTAAATCAATTGCCCTTAATAATAAAACATTAAATCGGGTACCAAGGAAAATAATCCTTAGAAGAATTATTGTTATTCGCTTTTTTCTGTTGATTACATGTATCACAAAGTAATTGAATATTGGACACATCGTTAATTCCAAACCGCGCCAATGGTACAATATGATCGTAATTAGATTTATTATATATATTAACCAACCCCGTAAGGTCTTTTTTACATATAACACATCGGCCTTTGTCTCTATGGTAAACTGCCTTCTGTACCCATTTAGGAATCGTTAATCTTTTGAGGTATCCATTCTTAGTGGTTGTTTTAACATTGAAATCATCTGGATTGAAATCAAGCCCACGTGACTCAGCGATCATTTCATTGTATAACCTAAGCACAGAGCGATCCCCAAACAATATATAAAAGATCTCCTTGATTGTTTGCTCCAGATATTTCGCAAACAATTCCCCTTCATAAAATAAACATAAGAAATCTTCGAGATCAGAAATGCAACTTTCCTTCAAATTTTTATCATTATCACTTAAATATACAAGAAAATACCGTCTCAAACTCACAAAGGAAACTATTGCTGCATCGACTGGTTCAGAAAAATGAGTGGAATATTGTTTAAATGCATTTAATTGTTCATCAAGGTTGTCATGAGTTAATTTTTCTGCGTACACACTATCCACTATGAACTCAATGAAATCATGGAAATGAGACCATTTTGGGAAGGGCTTTTCAAATATAATAGAACGACCATCCCCATGGTAATCGTTAAGACCTCTCATGTAAGCACTCTGGTTGTTAAGTACGTTTCTGATAATATTACAAAAGTAATAAGACTCATAATGTTCATACTCTTCGGTTTCTTTACTCGTAAAACTCATACATCTTCTCCAAATGCTATGGAATATAAAGCCATCTTATTTCAAGCTACATTTTTTTCAATCGAGCAAATTTCTGGCAAATTGACCCTGACCAGCGCCTCAGCGAACGGCGGCGGCACGGCGTTTCCGCAGCGCGCAACCTGCTTGTCCTTCGAATACTTCACGCCGCGATAGTCCCGATCGATGATGTACCATTCAGGGAAGCCCTGCGCGCGGTAGAGTTCATGCGGCTGCAGCATGCGCATGCCGATGTCGACAATGCGGTAAGTCACTCCGCCGATATCCACCAGCCCGGTGCTATCCTCCCCGCAGTATTGCTGCAGGAACGCCAGCACCTGCTGCGCGCGCTCTTCGTCATAGTCCTCGACCGCCAGAGTCGTTTTAACCTCCCCTACGTGCTGCCCGCCGGCAGTGATAGTTGGCATCGGCTCGTCAGTTGCCTGGCCATCACGGCAAGTACCGCGCAGTTTAACCAGATGAGAAGCAACTAAGGCGTGGTGATCGACAGTCGTTACTGAATGCGCGGGCTCATCCAGCCCCACGCCGGCGCCCTGATAATTCCCTCCGTAGTGTTTTGCCAGGAATGCACCAACTACAGCATGTTTCCCGCCACCAGCAACAACGGTTCCCAGAGGCTTATCCAGTCCGGGGACGCGAGGCGCCTGACCGGGCCGCTCTCCGTATCCCATTTGAATGAGCGTCGGCACAACCAGTTGCGATTTACCGCCGCCGCCAGCTGTGATCGTCGCGCTTGGCTCATCAGCCCTATGCCCGACACTGGCGCCGAACTGCCTGGCGATAACTGGAGCGACGACGCAGGCGCGCGACTCTTTCAGGATGGTGTGAGCAGGTTTATCAAGCGGGCGCGGTTTAGCCTGGTATTCGCTGCCACCGTTGCCAGCGAGGAATGGGACAAGGCCCGCCTCAACAATCCCCAGCGCATGACCATTCCCACCCGGACGCCTGGACGTGCCGGCGGTCACTGTCGGTACCGGCTCGGTAACTGGCTGCCCGGTGGCGCCGGTGCGGAATTTCGTCAGATGTGGCACGGCAACCGCGAAACCGTGGGTTTTCGTAATCGTCTGCAGCGGTTCGTCCAGTTCCTGCCCCCGGAAACAGTCATATTTCCCGCGTGTCGTTGTGTGATTGCACTTCACGATGAACGGCGAAGCGCTTTCGATAACAAAGCGCTGGATTCCCCGGGCAATGCGCCGGAGCGTGTTTTCCGCCAGCGGCTTTTTGCGGCCAAAAATCGACGGGGCTGGGATGGACCAGTCGATGCATTCTGCAGCTGTGCGCCACGGCGCCAGTTTTCCGGCCAGTACCGCCGGTGATTTCGGATCTCCATGAGTGGCTTCCGGCCATACAATCGGCTTCCCATCGCAACGCATCACCATGAAGAATCGCTTACGGATGGTCGGCGCACCATAATCACATGCGCGCATCTCGCGATACTCAACGGTGTAACCCAAACCTTTTACCAGCCGTGCTGCATCCTCACTATCAAGCGAAATATTCAGAAATTCGCAGCATTCGGCCAGCGCCGGATGATCCGCTGAAATGCCTGTGGTAAGCATGCCTATGAATGCCTCAAAAGTTTCGCCAGCACGGGCAGGATCTGGACGCATTTCACCAGCGAGCAGCGGCCCCCACGTTTTAAATTCTTCAACGTTCTCCAGCTTCATCACTCGGGGTTTAACATCCAGCCCCCAGCGCAGTACCACCCAGGCCAGTCCACGGATCGCTTTCTCGACTGGCTTAGCTCCTTTCGCTTTTGAAAAGTGACGGCAATCTGGTGAAAACCACGCCAGCGCTACCGGGCGGCCAGCGGTCGCGACCTTTGGCCTGACTTCGTAAACCGATTCGCAATAGTGCAGCGTGTCCGGATGATTGGTGGTATGCATAGCAACCGCGTTCGGGTCGTGGTTTATCGCGATGTCCACACTACGCCCAATCGCCAGCTCGATGCCCGTCGATGCGCCGCCGCCACCAGCAAAGTTATCTACGATGATTTCTCTCACGCGTATTTCTCCATAGCGCTGGCCAGCGAACCTGCCGCGGCGATAATTGACGGTACCGGCATTTTTTCCAGCCACATACGGTTGATATGGTGCTGCAGTCGGCGCTGGTGGTGCGCCGGGAGTGTCCCGGCTTTTTCAATCTGAGCGAAGACCATGCTGACTTCCGCTGGCCATACTGTTTTAGGCACATCCACCAGCAGCAGGCTTTCCAGTTCCTGCAGGCGTTTGCAGGCATATTCCAGTGAAGAGTCCACTATTTCACCTCCACATTGATCCGAGCGATGGCGCAGTATCGCTCTATTACTTCCTTCACCCAGCGGCGGTAAGTCTCGGGATGAAAATTTTCATTTTTCCCCGCGCCACTCCAAAATGCTTTTGAACTGATATCTGGTAGTAAGATGGTAAAAGGTTTACCAGCAGTGACATCGTTAACCGGAGAGTTGCCAGTCATCGACTCGGCGTTTTTCGGCAAGGAAACCATAGCTGGCGCGGGATTGATGCTGATTAGCGACTTTGTCTGGAGCATGGCGGCGCGGCAGGCGTTCCAGGAATCAGCGGCCGCATTTCGTTGGTCTTCATTCCACTGGAATACAGCGTGGTCACGACGCCTGGCACTGGCAAGAATCTCGATACTGTCCGGAGTGGCTTCTTCCGGCACTACCGGCGCTGGCTGCACGTGGCGATAGAGCTTCGTCCCGTATGGCATTTGCTGAATGCCGACAAGCGGTCTAATCTCTCGCTCCCCAAAGGCTTCGGGGTCGCCATAAATTGAAACCACTTCTGCCACCGGCTCGCTGTCGGCCTTGCGGCGTTCCTGTAGCTCTCGCAACGCTGAAATCAGTTGCGAGAATTTTTCGTCTGGCGGTAGCGGGGCGGATGAATTAACAGCCGATTTAATCATTTCTTCCAACTGTGAATCGCTCAGTGTGTGATTCATTTCATTCTCCTGATTTCCCACAGAACACGAGGCACACCACCATTACCAACCGGGTCGCGCTTGCCTTTCAATGACACACTTGAGGCAGCCCAGCCAGGCCGAGCCGGTAACTCTTTGACGCGCACGAAACCAGCAGCACGCAGTGATGCGCCGGATTCGTCAGCCTGGGTGTATGTGATGCAGCGGTGATATCCCATTGCCCGTGCAGCGCGCCAGATTGCGCCATACAGAGCGCTGTTAGCGTTACGCTGGCCGGTGGTGCAGGTGCGATTTACCTCCAGAGTTAGGCCGTCGTCAAAGTGGCGAGCCACCGGGCGACCGGCTGTCGCAACGCCAATCAGTTCGCCTGCGGCGTTTTTCAGTCCGATACTGAATTTGTGGCCGCGTGGCGGTTTATTGTGCCGATGGTGTTGTGCGATAAATGCCTGCGCCGCTTTCAGCGAAATTGGTGAGATGACCATCACTCATCCTCCACCTTGATGCCAGCGGCGGCTCGTTCAGCCTCGCTTTGTTCCCAAAACCACTTGTGAAGCGCCATAAGCTCTTCATCGAGCGGAGCATATTTGCGGTCAAAATATGCCTGTGCGTCTTTCTCAGCTTCATCAGGCAATTCGCCAGGCCCAAAGAGCGTGTTATAAATCCATGCCAGCCCGTTTTTAGCATCGCCAGTGGCCTGCCATTCGATGATTGCGGCTTGCATAACCAGGATATTTTTCCCGATCAGCAGATCCAATTGCTGATAGCGCTTACGGATATATTCGTTTTGCGCTTCAAGTTCGGCGAGGCGCTTCTCTGCCGCATCCAAGTCTTCCCCCAATTTCTGCGCCATCTGGGACCAGTTAGCGCGCTGCTCTTCCTTACGCTCCAGCGCCTCTACCAGCGCGATGACGTCAGCGCCTTTTACGTACAGGCTTTCGCCAAACTCATTTGCGGATGTTGCTCGACGTTTCAGGCTCTGCGCCAGTTCGGTGATATTGGTCATGCTGCAAGCTCCTTAATCGGGATCCGATTCATGTGCATGGTGTAGCCAGTACGGGCCTCCAGTGCCGCATACTGCTCCAGCAAGTCAGGGTGATGCGTTGCGCCGTTCTTCAGATCGTTGCGGCTTGCCATGATGCAGAACACGCAGCTCAGACGATCATTGCCCAGCGCGTAAGCGTAATGCGGTTCCTGACCAGTCTCGCGGATGGTGGCGAACACTTCGTCGGCCTTCATCTCATGAACCGGCAGCCACTCATACCAGGTCAGAACTGAGTTGGAGTCCGTCTTGTTCTTCCGGAACGCCTGCCGCTTTGCGCGGCCAGGGGACTCCTGAGCCCTCAGGCCCAGGCAGTTAACGATGACCTTGAACCCGTTGGCCTTCGCATAGGCTCTAACCTCGCGCTGGATAGGTCCGCGCTTCAGGTCACTGGTGCACTGCCGGGTACTGGCAGAAGGCCAGCTCGGAACCTCTGGGCGGTTCACGAATCGACGCTCTACCATCTCCAGCAGGGTCTTATGTGCACGGGCGACGATGAACTGTATGCCTGCGGCCTCTGCCTGCTTCTGGGCCAGCTCCAGCGCTCCTGGCCATTCCATCGCGCCAAGCGATGCATGCACGACGACAAGCTGCTTTGGCGGGATGACCTCAAGCAGATTGATGAGCATCGCCTGGCTGTCTTTGCCGCCAGAATGGTTGGCGACAAACAGCGCGCCAGCAGTGATTAACGAACTAATGTCGGGGATCATTTGGCCCCCTCGCGCAGCTGCTGGGCAATAGCGACGATCGAATCATGAAACTCCATCGCTCCTGACGTACGTTTTTCAGCTTCTTCGTAGCTGATATCAAGCCTGTCCATAGCACAGTCAGTTTCAAGATAGTCAGAGCAGGCATCCAAAGAAGCGGTAATCGCATCAGCCTTAATCCCGGCCAGGTAGGCGTCGGTGGCGGAGGTTTCTGCGTCAAGCACAAACTGAAATTCATGAAGCGTTTGCCCATCCATGAAATCGCCGGAATAAAAATCGATAGTGGCATTGTATTTTTGGTAAACCTTGGATGCTTCGTTGAGTAATTCGCGACCTTTCAACTTCAGCGCCACATTCTCCGCCGCCAGCTTATCCATTTCGATGCTACGACCTTTCCAGCCCTCCCACATTGCAGCCATCATCATGAACCAGACATTCCCGCACCCCACTTTCTTCTCGTTAAAGAACCAGGTAACAAACTCAATGCTCATCTCGTTTTGCTGCGCAATTTGCTCGATTTCGTTACCCATGAATAGCCTCCTGAACATCTAAAACTCGCTGAAAAACGGGGCTGCCAAGCAGGCTGAAATTCATCCCAACAGCAACTTTCGGCACCAGGCCAAAACGCTTCATGTCAAAGTCGATGACGGCCCGCTGATCGCGGAAAAGCCCCAAACGACCATGCCGGACAACCTCTCCAGTCGCTTCTGCTTCGGAAAAATACCGCTGGACAGTAGCGCGGCTCAGCCCCAGTTTTTTCATTGCCTCGGCGGTCGTGAGTCGCCCCTGATGCCTGGTGATCCGAATCACTGCGCGGACGTACTCTCTGCGCTCAACTGCTGACAATGCTCTAGCCATGATTCCGCCCTCTGCCTAAACCGAATTTCGCGCGGATTTCCGCGATTTTGTTTAAGCCCTGTTCGTTGCTCAGCGGACGTCCGCCAAGCTTTGGGATCTGTTTAACCGGCTCGGGAATCACTTCCCCGGCATTCATGCGACGAACCATACGCAGCAGCTCATCAGAAGCTTTACGGCGCAGTTCGGAATCGCTCAGTGCATTTGCGCGCATGTCGGTATACAGCCCCGTAACCAGCCAGTAATGCTCATTACGTTCCCACGGATAGGATTCAGCATCAGGGTAAAGTCCTCGGGTTCGGCAGTAGCGATAAATCATCTCCATCAGCTCGTTAACATCAGGAAGACCAGCCGCAACCACTTCCTCAGAACGACACCAGGCTACGAACTGTCCCGGCGATGGCATGAATGGTTTTTCCTGTTTGCGGGCAACACGCATTCCGGCGTTAATCTGCTCCATCGCTGTGATCCCGTTTTCCTTGAACGCCAGGAGCCACTGGCGACGCATCTCGTTGAGATCTTCCGCTGATTTGTTGGCCAGCGCCGGGAATACGGCGAGCAGCTGGCGAAACAGTTCGTTGAATACTTCAGCAGTCTTTGTCGCCTGATGTGCAAAGCTCTGTGCATCCTGGATTTCAGGCATGTCGGCGGCGATACGTTGAAAGTTATTCCGATCGAAGTTATGCATGCTTTCTGCGATAGATTTCATTCGAGTACCCCGTCGATCCAGTCGGTATTGTCCAGCGCACTGGCGCCTGATGTGGTTTTTGATGGGCCATGGCTGCGCAGGCGTTGAGTTGTGAGTTGGTCCCACTTCTTACGTAGTTTTGAGGGGCAGAGGATGTTTCCCTGCCAGAAACCGTCCTCATTCGCCCACTTGAACAGTTCGCAGATTTCATAGTGAGTGCGCTTGTCCTGCAGACGCATCAGGCGGATGGTGTTCGCCCATTCAACCCAGTTTGGCTCTGAGAGGGAGGCGTTCACGGTGAGGGCTTTATCGAAAATCCATCGCGCGGCTTTGAGGTCGTCAGCTGTTCCCCAGGATTTACCAGATGGGGTGTAAATCCCGTCAGCAGCCTCAGGATGGCGAGAGAGAAACTCATGAGTTTTCTTGTTTCGGGATTCTTCAGAATTCCGAGACGAAGATCTTTTAATATTGTTTTTGTTATAGTCTTGGGTGTCTACCGTTTCCGGGAAGGTTTTTCCCGATTCCGGGAAGGAAATTCCCGTTTTCGGGAAGAGTTTTCCCGCTTTCGGTTTGTCCAAAATCCAGGCAGATAGCTCAGTATTTATACCGACAGTTTTCATCACACCATGCTTGTGACTAAAAATAATTCCCCGTGCTGCGAGTAGCTTTATCGCATCTGAAACATGAGAATCACTCAACCCGGTTAACTCAGAAATGACGGTATTTGTCACCCGATCCTGTTTTTTGTTCCATCCGTAGGTAAGCCAGATAACAGCCTCAAGACACTGCCACTCGCGCCCGGACATACGCAGCCGCGGCTTGAGTTTCTGTATCTCATTGGCGATTCTGGTGTAGCCGTTGGACAGGTCGGCCATGCGACCTCCCGTTAGTTCAGTTTTGATTGGAAAATTGATAACTTCAGCGGTATTTGACATACTTCATCCCGTGAATTGACCCAATTAATTCACCCGAAAGCCGTTGGTGTTGCTGCACCGCGGCTTTCACCCTTTCAGAACAACCCAGCCTGTTTGCTACCTTTTCGCACCGCACGTTTAGCTGCACGGCGTTCAGTCGCGCTGGTCTGCTTCTCCGCCCATAAGCGGCCATGCCTGAGAGCATCATCGAAAATCGCCCCTTTTTTAGTTGCCTGTGACATTCGGTTGTATAAGTCCTCCGCATGCCTTGCCCCCCCCCTGAGCCACCGGAACAGAAAACCCCTCGCTCAGAAGTATTTTTTCAACCTGGTTACGAACGTAATCACCCCACCCCATACCACCTCCTACAGCGTGCACAGCATCGAGCTAACGAGTGTCATCAGCGTTCCTGTCTGCTCAGGCATCAGCCTGAATAGCGAAGCTATTCCCTCGCTTACCTCTTTCAGTTTCTGGTGCTCCGGCGCGTTCAGCATCACTGCCTGCTTTGCTTCAGCGCATTCCTTCATGGCCGAAGACAGGCGCGACAAAATATCGTCCTGAGGCATCAGGCGATGGCGGAATTCCAACGGAAGAACGGCCATGATTGCCGGGGTAAGAAGGCGAACGTACTCGCGATAGCGCTCAGACTCGGCAGGGTTGTCCAGGTAGCGAAAAAGCTTCTGACGGGCACGGCTGATGTCGTCAGGAAACGCGATCTCCTCGCCGCCCTGCTGTCGCCACTCATCGATGATGTGGGCCGACACAACGTCCTGCCCTTCAGCTGCTGCCCAGGCACGAACGGCAGAGCGAATTGCGTCGTGATCTGCCTCTCTCAGTTGATTACGCTTTATCAGAGCGCCGGTGTTGAATCCGGTATTTTGTTGAAAGGGAAATGTTTGCATGTTCAGCCTTCCTGTTTCGGCAGGCCGTCAGTTGGGTTTGGGTAAATGTCACCCCGCATCTGATGAGGGGTAACCTTCCATCCGAGAGCCTCACAAACTGGAATTACGCGATGAGCGGGGGTCTCGCTATTCAGCCAAAGGCTAACTGTTTGAGGGGTTGTGCCGAGTCGTTTAGCCAGCTCGGTCTGGCTCATGATTGAGCAGATAATGGTTTTTAGATTCGTATTCATAAAGCCTCCTTGGAAATACAAGAAAACATTACATCACGAAATTAGATATAACAAGTTTTTCTTGTGTCAATCTTGCAATGTCTTCTACAAGTAAGGCTTGTAAAATGATAAATATGAAAACAGAACAGCATGAAAACTTTGTCCGCAGGCTCCAGCTCATCCAGGATCAAACTGGCTGGAACCTATCTGAGATTGCCAGGAGAGTTACTGTTTCTCCTCAGGCTGTTCAACAATGGGCCAAAGGTGAGACAACTCCACGCGGTGAGCGCCTTAAAAGACTTGCAGCTGTAACTGGTAAACCTGAGCATTGGTTTTTCATGCCGCCAGACGAAGATGGTGAGAATGATTCATTACAGACAGAACCTGTAGCGCCTGGCCGGAACGAACTAGATGACAAAGAGAAAGCCCTTTTAGCTCTCTTTAACCAGATGCCAGAAGCCGAGAAGAACAGGCTTATAGTCCACGCAAAAGCTACTTTAAAAGAACTCGACCTCCTAAAGGATGACGTTCTCAGCATCATCAAGGATATTAACGATTAAATTCATATGATTAGCAGCTATCCATATCGGATAGCCGTTTTCGCACGCCCTCAATAACAACATTTTCTTGTATTTCTCCTTGTAAAAAGCAAATTTACCTTGTAACGTTATTCACATCGACAACAACCGCATTGTTGTCAGGTGGTAAACGTTCCGCTGGCCACGTAATGGCTGAGGTTGAAATGAGTAAGCAAGGCATCAGAGCCATGGTCATTTCGGCAGTAATTGGGCTCTTCATCTGGATCGCGCTTTTCTGCGCACTGAGGGAGTTATTTACATGATTGATTTCGCACGCAAACCCGCTCGTCAGCAGGCTGTTCGTTTAAGTCCGCTGTCAGCTTTCATCCGCCGGGTGTGCTACATGCTCGCGCAAAAAGGAGACCCTTCATGAGCACGATGTTTGCCCTGGTTCTCACCGTCAGCATGCTGACGGGCGGTAATCAGGATGTCCTGCTCGGCGTTTACGACACTGAGAATGACTGCAAGGCAGCCGCAGAAGAGCAACACGTGAAAGTTGAATGTTATCCGCTGAAAGGTGTACTGGACGAGCATCCGGCCGGGTTCACGGTGCAAATGTAGGGGGAAAAATGCAGAAGAAATGCGGTTACTGCCGTAAAGCAATCGATGGAAAACCAGTGGTTAGCACCCTGTTGTACCTCCAGGGGAACCAGCTCGCACGGAAAGAAAAAGAGTATTGCTCAGAACGTTGCGCTTCTCACGACCAGATGGCTCACGAGGGCTAACGTAAACCCGCCGAAGCGGGCTGTACGTCCGGTGCCACCGACCAAAGTTACACCGGAAATTACCAAAACCAATGACCACCCTGAATGGGCGCTACCAATGGCCCGGGGGATTCTACATCCAAAATAGAGGCTATCACATGGAATATTTTTATCTGATAAAAGCGACTCAAAAATCGGGTAAAGCTGATGCCGTAATCTGGCGCACTAATAAATCAGAAGCTCGCGCTCTACTCCAGCTCGACGTCGATCTGGAAGACGCTGGGATCGAAACAGGCCGCGGCAAAGACTATCAAAAACCTATTCGCACCGATTTCCCGGTATTCAACGACCTGCCGGCAGAGGGTGTTCTCGATTACTCATGGTGCGAACGCTACCAGCTCGGCGACGATGGCCGCACCTGGACTTTGAAGCCAGGACAGGCGCCTGCTGATGTTCATCACGGCGATGATGCCGGAGAATCCGCTGAGCCCGTTAGTGGCGTGCTGGTTGATGCCAATACTACTGGCGATGCGGCACAAGGTGAGACCGTGGAAACTTTCGGTAGCGATGAATACCAGGACGATTCGAGCGCGCTTTTTAACGTGGCAGAACTCCCCTTTCGCGCTCAGCTGCTGGCGCAGTACATGGCCGAAGAACGTCACGTTTATCATATCAGCATGCCTCACCGGCAGGAGCTGTCAGTTCTTGAAATGGACACTGATAACGCAGCCGTCCAGGATCTGATTCTGGCCGCCGAGAACATCCCTGAAATCAAAAAATACGATATGCCGGCGCTCTGGAAATTCACCAGTGCCAATAAAAAAGTCTTCCCGGAAGGGAAGCGGCATGAGCTCGGCAAGCGTATCCAGTTTGCAAAGCTGTGGTTCGCCACGAACGCGATTGACCGCGGCATTCTCACCAGGGAATGGGCTGCCGGTAACTGTATTTCTTCAGTTATGAAAACTGATGCAGGAACTAATGCTGGCGGCGGTAATAAAACCGATCGCAATCCCGACTACACCCATACCCTTGATACGCTCGATGTAGAAATAGCCCTGGCCACAATGCCAATGGATTTCGATATCTACAATTTCCCGGCATCAATTCACCGCCGGGCCAAAGAGATCGTTCAGAAGAAAGAAAGTCCGTTCAAGGAATGGTCGGCAGCGCTGCGCAAGGTCGCTGGCATCCTGGATTATTCCCGCGCAGCCATTTTTGCCCTTATTCGTGGCGCCACCAGTGATATTCATCATTTCCCGGTAAGTCTGCAGACCTATATCAATGCGAACCTGACCGAGCATAAGCATGACGCCCCTTCTGCTGAGACGCTTGAAAAAGCTGGTCATGTTTCTTCTGCCGCCGTCACTCTGGACGCTGTGAAAAAGGCTATCGATGGAGATGAAGTTGTGCCTGACCTGGAAACTCTCCCAACTGACTTTCAGGTAATTGGCACCGAACTTGTGAAAGAAGCTCAAAAGAAACGACCTGACGCTAATCAGGTTCTGGCCGCCGAACGTGGCGAATATGTCGAAGGTATCAGTGACCCCACGGATCCGAAGTGGATAACCGAAGACCTGACCAAGCCCAAACAGCCTGAAGTTTCAAACATGGGCAATGGTGTTTTTTCGATTGATGGGCTGATGGATAGCCAGACATCACCAGCACCAGCACCAGCACCAGCACCAGCACTTTCTATCGTGGACCAGGCGCGCCAGCGCGCTGCAGAAGAAAAATTACATCCAGCTAATTCCGGGGAAACCACCAGCAATGTGCAGATGGAAACGGCTCAGCCGGTCGAAGACGAAAATGATAATGCGGTATCAGCAGGCGAAGGCGCTGATGAGCCTCCTGCGCAAACAACTGCCGTGAACATGAGCAAAATACTGGCTGAACGCTGCCCGGATCTTACCGCCGAAGTGCTCAATAGCCAGGTTTCCGGGAGTGCTCACAGCGATGAAGAGGAAGAGGCTGAACAAGCAGCGCCAGCATGGCCGGAGTATTTCGAGCCTGGTCGATATGAAGGCGTGCCAAATGAGATCTACCACGCCGCTAACGGTATCAGCTCCACGATGGTTAAAGATGCACGGGTATCGCTGATGTATTTCGAGGCGCGCCACGTATCTAAAACCATCCAGAAGGTACGCTCCCCTGTTCTGGATATGGGAAATCTGGTGCATGCACTGGCGCTGCAGCCTGAGCAGCTGGAAAAAGAATTCAGCATCGAGCCGGAAATCCCGGAAGATGCCTTCACCACGACTGCGACGATCCGCGCGTTTATCGACGAATACAACGCAGGGCTTCCGCCGCTGTTGAGTGCTGACGATATCAAGGCGCTGCTTGAAGCGCACAACGCCATACAGCCGCAGCCGGTTCCGATGGGTGATGACGTTACCCAAACAGGTGAAAACTACATGGCCTTACCTGCTGAATTTCAGCGCGTCGAAGAAGGCCAGAAAGTTACCGCAGCCAAAATGAAGGCCTGCATCAAAGAATACAACGCTACCCTGCCCGCCCAGGTGAAAACCAGCGGCAGCCGCGATGCCTTACTGGAACAGCTGGCGCTTATTAATCCTGACATGGTTGCTCAGGAAGCACAGAAGGCGCAGCCGCTGAAAGTATCAGGTACTAAGGCGGATCTGATTCAGGCAGTGAAATCGGTAAAACCGGATGCCGTGTTTGCCGACGAGCTGCTGGATGCATGGCGCGAGAACCCGGAAGGAAAAGTGCTGGTTACCCGCCAGCAGCTGGCTACGGCACTGGCCATTCAGAAAGCACTGTTGAATCACCCGACCGCTGGCAAGTTGTTGACGCACCCGAGCCGTGCCGTCGAGGTGAGCTATTTCGGCATTGATGAGGAAACCGGGCTGGAAGTTCGCGTGCGCCCTGACCTTGAGATAGACATGTGCGGCCTGCGCATCGGTGCGGACCTGAAAACCATCAGCATGTGGAACATCAAGCAGGAAGGACTACGCGCGAAACTGCACCGGGAAATCATCGAGCGCGATTACCACCTGAGCGCGGCTATGTACTGCGAAACCGCAGCCCTTGAACAGTTCTTCTGGATATTCGTCAACAAAGACGAGAACTACCACTGGATTGCCATTATCGAGGCATCCGAAGAACTGCTGGAACTGGGCATGCTGGAATATCGCAAAGCAATGCGTGCCATCGCGAACGGTTTCGACACTGGCGAATGGCCGGCGCCGATTACCGAAGACTACACCGAAGAACTTAACGATTTTGATGTGCGCCGTCTCGAAGTGCTGCGCGTACAGGCATAAGGGGGAACAACAATGTCCAATTTAGTCGCAACTACTGAAAACCAGACCCAGAAGATCGACAACGTTTCTATCCTGACGAACGGTGAATTGTTCAACCGCCTGCGCACGCTCTCGGAAGTAATGGCCAATAGTGGAAACTTCGTGCCTGAGCATTATCGTGGGAAACCAGATGCGTGCATGGCTGTAGTGATGCAGGCAGCACGCTGGGGTATGGATCCTTTCGCTGTAGCACAAAAGACTTTCATCGTTGGTAATTCAGGTGTGCTTGGCTATGAGGCACAACTGGTGAATGCGGTAATTAACACCATGGCTCCAACCAAAGACCGGATCCATTTTGAATGGTTTGGTGCATGGGAAAATATCGTTGGCCGCTTCATTAAAAAAACCAGCGGCAAAGGTAACGACTACATCGCGCCGGGCTGGGATTTGCATGATGAAGCTGGCGTGGGCGTCCGCGCCTGGGCAACGCTCAAAGGAGAATCAGAACCTCGCGAGCTTGTGCTTATGCTTTCGCAGGCACAAGTCCGCAACTCTACACTGTGGGCGAGCGACCCCCGCCAGCAACTGGCCTATCTCGCGGTTAAACGATGGGCGCGACTTTACTGCCCGGATGTGATCCTTGGGGTATATACCGCCGATGAAATTGACGAACGCGAAGAAAGAGTTATCAACCCGGCGCAGACAGAAAAAGTCACGCTGGATGAGATTACAAGCTCCGTGGGCGTTTCCTCCAGCGCGCAAAGCTCTGCAGTCAAGGTTGACTCTGTTGCGGACGAACTGCGCGAGCGGATTGATTCAGCAAGTTCTGTTGATCAGGCTAAAGCCATCCGCGTAGATATCGAATCACAGAAAGCGCTGCTGGGTACTGCTCTGTATACCGAACTGAAAAACAAGGCAGTTAAGCGCTATTACCTCGTTGATGCACGAAACAAGATTGAGGCCGCGATTAATTCACTGCCTAACCCTGGCGAACCGGAAGCTTCCGAGCTGTTTGCGAAAGCAGAAGGCACCCTCACCGCCGCCAAACGCCATCTTGGTGATGAGCTGTATGACCAGTTCCGCATCACCCTGGACGACATGAAACCGGAATACGTGGGCTAAGGGAGGCGGGAGGGCTCGCCCTCCCGGTAACGATATGACGAAAATTACTGAACGCGGAATGATTTTTAACGCTGAGATGGTGCGGGCGCTGCTGAGCGGCAGGAAGACGCAGACCCGGCGAATCATCAAGCCGCAGCCAGAGGCAACATTAAGCGGAAGTTTATCCGGTAAGTGGTTAAGCAGACCTCTTAACGGACTGTTGTTGCCGAAAATTGAAGACATCGCAATCCATTGTCCGTTCGGTGTCGTCGGTGATCGCATCTGGGTGCGAGAGACGTTTCAGGGGCCACTGTTCGACTACGACCTAATGGATAGCTATTGCAAAGACCCCACTCCGTTTGAGAAGCACGAATTCTGCGTTTACAAGGCTGATGGAGTGCCAGCGCCAGAGTTTTACGATGCAGATGATGAACTGCATTGCTGCTGGCGACCATCTATCCACATGCCGCGCTGGGCCAGCCGCATTCTTCTGGAAATCACCAACGTGCGGGTTGAACGACTGAAGAGCATCTGTGACGGCGATGCGATACGCGAAGGGTGCAGTACCGCCGACATGAAGAGTGGCGACTGTGTAGCTGATGTGTTCGCGCGCCTGTGGGCGTCAATCTACGGCGACGAATCCTGGAATTCCAATCCGTGGGTTTGGGTTATTGAGTTCAAACGAATTGAGGAGCTGACAGCATGAGTCTTAAACATCAATTACCCGAGCTGGAAGCCAGCATCGACCCTGCGGCATTACGCGCGGCCGCCGACGAATATTCGGATCTGCTACTGACTTTGTGCTTGTGCATGAAGATGGCCGGCCCCACACGAGCGAACGTACGCGCCTGCGCCACCGCGCTTAAAAAGCGCATGAAAACCTGGCACAGCCAGAAGGAGCTCAACGCAATTCTGTCCAGTTGGGATCCCGTTGGCTATGTTCTCGGCCTCCGCCGTGAAGCGAACGACAACGCGCGCGCAGCGGGCGATCCGTTCGATGTTTTTGTGTGAGGTGAATATGCGACTGATTAACCGAAGCAAACAATCACCGCTGGGCCGCCAGGCGTGCGATGCGGCGCTGGCTAAGCACGTAGAACGTTACGGCGATTACGGACGCAGCCAGATGAAAGAGACGTATACGGTGCAGATTGAAGGAGTAAAGGTCTGGGTGGAGGTGGTGAACCGTAAAGCGAGTTACGTGGCCACGGCTATGACCGGCATGCGCCGGTTGAGAGCCCTCCCCGGGCAAGTCGCCTGATAACGAATTATCAATCCACTACGGCGCGCATGCTTATACTCGGCATGTCGCCAGAGAGGTTCATATGGCGCAGATCATTTTTAATGAAGAGTGGATGGTTGAAAAGGCTCTGATGGCACGAACTGGCCTTGGAGCCCGGCAGATTGAAAGTTACCGACAAGGAGCCTGGATAGAAGGCGTTCACTTCAAAAGAGTTTCCCCTTCTGGCGAAAAAACTTTGCGCGGAACTACCTGGTACAACTATCCGGAAATTAATAAATTTATCCGGGATTCGTAAATGGCAACACTACCTACAGGCGTGGAGATTCGTGGTAACAGAATATGCGTCTGGTTTATGTATAAAGGTAAGCGCTGCCGCGAAGTGTTAAAGGGGTGGATTGTAAGCCCCGCAAACATAAAAAAAGCTGGTAACTTAAGAGCGGTAATTACCAGCGAAATAAACATGGGGGAATTTGATTACGGGCGTCGATTCCCCTCATCCAAAAAGGCAGTAGCGATTAACACCACGTTACAGGTGAGCACATTTCATGAACTGTGTGAACTGTGGCTTAAAATTAAAGAAACTGAAATCAGCGCCAATACTCTAAAGAAAACAAAATCCCAGGTTGATACAATAATAAAAATCATGAACGGAAACACTATGCTCACTGCTATTGGATATAGTGACGTTCTTAATTGTAGAAACGAATTGCTAACAGGAGAAACCTTCTATTCAAAAAACAAGCGTAAAAATAAAAAAGGCAGAACAGTTTCGACTGTCAACAATTATGTTTCTTTACTGTGCTCAATTCTTAATTTTGCGTACATGTCGGGTTTTATCCAACATAAACCATTTGAGAGCGTAAAAAGCCTGCGTAAAACAAGGGTTAAGCCTGACCCACTTACAAGAGAGGAATTTGCAGCCCTCATGGCAAGCGAACGAGGCCAAAGCCAGAACATGTGGAAATTCGCCGTCTATTCTGGTGTGCGGCATGGTGAGCTGGCGGCTCTGGCATGGGAAGATGTCGATCTGGATAAGGGCGTGATACACGTTTGCCGGAATCTGACAGCAAACGGCATGTTCGGCCCACCAAAAACAGCGGCAGGAAACCGGACGATACAATTGCTCGGCCCTGCCCTGGACGCGCTGAAAGCGCAGCATGAACTGACAGCTGGACATCCGGTATCCACTATCACGTTTCACCACAGGGAATACGGCTCAAGCGAGGAACAGAATTTGCGATTTGTTTTCATGCCACGGAGACGGAAAGGCGAGCAAAAACCCTGCTACTCGCACAGCAGCATAGGCAGCAGATGGGAAGCTGCAGTAAAACGCGCTGGCATTCGCCGCAGGAATCCGTACCATACGCGGCATACTTTTGCCTGCTGGCTCCTGACGGCTGGCGCAAACCCGTCTTTTATAGCCAATCAGATGGGGCATGAAAACGCGCAAATGGTGTACGACGTTTATAGTACATGGATAGAAGAAATGAACGGCGACCAGGTTTCTATGTTGAATTCCCGGCTTGGGCTTTAACACGTTTTGCCCCCTATATGCCCCTTTTAGATTTTGAGAATGTTAACAATGCAAGAAAATCAAGAACTTACAAAGAAAGAGAAATACAACATCGATAAGCTGCAGAAACGTCTGCGCCGCAACGTCGGTGAGGCGATTGCCGACTTCAATATGATTGAAGAGGGCGACCGCATTATGGTTTGTCTTTCTGGCGGCAAGGACAGCTATACCATGTTGGAGATCCTGCGTAATCTGCAGAAAAGCGCGCCCATCTCCTTCTCGCTGGTGGCGGTGAACCTCGATCAGAAACAGCCTGGGTTCCCGGAGCATATTCTGCCGGCGTATCTTGAGCAGCTGGGCGTGGAATACAAGATTGTCGAAGAGAATACCTACGGCATCGTCAAAGAGAAGATCCCGGAAGGGAAAACCACCTGCTCGCTGTGCTCTCGCCTGCGTCGCGGCATCCTCTACCGTACCGCCACCGAGCTCGGGGCGACCAAGATCGCCCTCGGCCATCATCGCGATGACATCCTGCAAACGCTGTTCCTGAATATGTTCTACGGCGGCAAAATGAAAGGGATGCCGCCGAAGCTAATGAGCGACGACGGCAAACACATCGTCATCCGCCCGCTGGCGTACTGCCGCGAAAAGGACATCGAGCGCTTCTCCCAGGCCAAAGGCTTCCCGATTATTCCGTGCAACCTGTGCGGTTCGCAGCCAAATCTGCAGCGTCAGGTGATCGCCGATATGCTCCGCGACTGGGATAAGCGTTATCCTGGGCGCATTGAAACCATGTTCAGCGCGATGCAGAACGTGGTGCCTTCGCATCTGAGCGATGTCAATCTATTTGACTTTAAAGGTATCACCCACGGCTCCGAGGTGGTGGACGGTGGCGATCTGGCGTTTGACCGGGAAGAGATTCCCCTGCAGCCTGCCGGCTGGCAGCCCGAAGAAGAAGACGCCCGTCTCGATGAACTGCGTCTGAACGTGGTGGAAGTGAAGTAACCCTCACGCGTCTCAGGCAGCCGCCTGAGACGCACTAACCTGCCCTTACTTCAGCAGTCGAACGCGGCAGGCTTTGCCCTTAATCTTGCCATTTTGTAACTGCTTATACGCCTTCTGCGCCATATTCTGGCGGATCGCCACATAGACATGAGCCGGATGGACGGTAATTTTGCCGATATCGGCACCGTCAAAACCCATATCCCCGGTCAGGGCTCCCAGCACATCTCCCGGGCGCATTTTCGCCTTTTTACCGCCGTCAATACACAGCGTGGCCATCTCCGCCGTCAGCGGTGCGATGGTGTTGCCCGTCGGCGCCGGCAGCCAGTTCAGGGAGAGCTGCAGCATGTCGGCCAGGATCGTGGCGCGCTGCACCTCTTCCGGCGCACAGAAGCTGATGGCCAGCCCTTGTTCGCCGGCGCGGGCGGTACGGCCGATGCGGTGAACATGCACCTCCGGATCCCAGGCCAGCTCGAAGTTCACCACCAGCGCGAGGGATTTGATGTCGAGGCCGCGGGCGGCGACGTCGGTCGCCACCAGAACCCGGACGCTGCCGTTGGCGAAGCGCACCAGCGTCTGATCGCGGTCGCGCTGCTCGAGATCACCGTGCAGCGACAAGGCGCTCTGCCCGGCGGCGTTGAGCGCATCGCAGACCGCCTGGCAATCGCGTTTGGTGTTGCAGAACACCACACAGGATGCGGGTTGATGCTGGCTGAGCAGGCGCTGCAGCAGGGCAATCTTACCGTGGCGGGAAACTTCAAAGAACTGCTGCTCAATCGCCGGGAGCGCATCGACAGTGTCGATCTCAATTGTCTGCGGATTGCGCTGTACCCGGCCGCTGATCGCCGCGATTGCCGCGGGCCAGGTGGCGGAAAACAGCAGGGTCTGCCGGTCAGCCGGCGCGAAGCGGATCACCTCGTCGATGGCGTCGCTGAAGCCCATATCGAGCATGCGGTCCGCTTCATCCATCACCAGGGTCTGCAACGCGTCAAGGGAGACCGTCCCCTTCTGCAGATGATCGAGCAGACGGCCCGGGGTGGCGACGATGATATGCGGGGCGTGCTGGAGTGAATCTCGCTGGGCGCCAAAGGGCTGCCCGCCGCAGAGCATCAGAATCTTGATGTTCGGCAGGCAGCGCGCCAGGCGACGCAGCTCACCGGCAACCTGATCGGCCAGCTCGCGGGTCGGACACAACACCAGCGACTGGGTCTCAAAGCGCGCCGGATCGATATGCTGCAGCAGACCCAGCCCAAATGCGGCCGTTTTTCCGCTGCCGGTTTTTGCCTGCACGCGCACATCTTTCCCCGCAAGGATCGCCGGCAGGGCGGCGGCCTGAACCGGGGTCATCGACAGATAACCCAGCTCATTAAGGTTGGCTAATTGGGCGGCAGGTAAAACAGTCAGGGTAGAAAAAGCGGTCACAATGTATTCTCGTATTAAAGGACGGACAATCTGCAGGCGCGTATCCTCGCAGATCTCCGCGCCTGATGCGACAATTTAATCGGCTCTTCGTCAGGCGGCGGATCGGGCTGCGGCTGCGGACGCGGTCGTGGGTCGGGTAAAGGAGCCGGATCGTTCGGCTCGGGTGAGATGGGGATAGACTGGGCTGTCAGCCCTGAAGCGTAATGCATAGAGGCCTCCCGGAGAGTAATACGGGCGTACCCGCAGGCTTAACGGCCTGAAGACCGTCGGGTGTCTTAGTAAGCGTAGAAGCTGGTCCGGAGAGCGCAAAAAAAAAGCCGACTCAACAAAGTCGGCGTCGTACGAATCAATTGTGCTATGCAGTAATTCAAAAAAGGAAGTAAGACAATATGGAGCGCAACGCCCATCGCTTGACGTTGCATTCACCTGCGAGAGAGATATTGCCCTGAATGGGTAGGTGGTTTATTGATTTCGCTCAAACATTGCCGGGTTTTCCCGGCAATGCGGCCGCTAAAAGGCGATTCTTTACAACCATTTACTGCGATGTAACCACCACGCAACACCACCGATGACAACAACTAACATCAGGCAGAAGAGGCTAAACCCCAGATGCCAGCTGTTTCCCGGGATCCCGCCAAGGTTGACGCCGAACAGGCCGGTTAAAAAGGTGCTGGGCAGAAACACCATCGCCATCAACGACATCGTGTAGGTCCGCCGCGCCAGCGACTCCTGCATAATCTGGGCGATCTCGTCGCTCATGATCGCCGTCCGGGCGATACAGCTGTCGATCTCATCCAGACCGCGCCCCAGCCGCTCAGCGATATCCTGCATCCGCCGCCGCTGATCGTCACTCATCCACGGCAGCCGCTCGCTGGCCAGTCGGGCGTAAACGTCGCGCTGCGGCGCCATATAGCGGCGCATCACAATCAGTTGCTTACGCAGCAGCGCGAGAAAACCCCGCGGTGGCACCTGTTGGTCAAGCAGGTCATCTTCCAGGTCGATAATGCGGTCGTGCAGCTGTTCGATAAACTCGCTGGCATGATCGGTCAGCGCATCGCAGACTTCCACCAGCCAGCTGCCGCCGTCCGTCGGGCCATTGCCCTCCTTCAGGTCACCCAGCACATCGTCCAGCGCCAGCACCTTGCGCTGACGGGTGGAGACGATCAGCCGCTCGTCCATATACAGACGCATCGCCACCAGCTGGTCGGGACGCTCATCGGTACTGCCGTTAATGCAGCGCAGGGTGATCAGCGCCCCGTCGCCGATCCGCGTCACCCGTGGCCGGGTGCTCTCCCCCGCCAGGGCGTCACGCACGTTGTTGGGCAGCAACGGGGTGGCCGCCAGCCAGTCGGCGCTGTCGCTGTGGGTATAATTCAGATGCAGCCAGCAGGGCTTGTCTTTGTCGATAATATCGTTATCGGTGAGCGGCTTCACGCCCCCCTGCCCGTCGAGCACCCACGCGAAGATCGCGTCCGGTATTTGCAACTCCGAGCCTTTAATCGCGTCCACTCAACCTCCGTTAATCCATACCTGTCACATTGCGCGCACTCTCTATAAGGTACGCGAAAGCGCGCTTTTTCGCTTTTTATTGCCCGGTAAGTAGGGCTAATAGCTTCATTAAAAAGCGCTTTCGCCCCGGGTCGCGCTGCACTCCTCATTTAACGTTAAAGCGTAGTGAAATCAAGTTCTTCCCGTTTTGCCGATCTCAATGCGTCTTTTTGCGGTTTATTTTGCCACTCATTGCTGTATTATGCTGTTTATTGCGTTAATTTGCGGAGTCGCTTGCCATGCATAAGCTCGCCAGACAAAAACACATCCTCGACAGGCTGAGTGAAAACGGCCAGCTAAGCATCAGCGAACTGGTCGAAGGGCTACAGGTCTCCGCCGATACCATTCGCCGGGATCTGAGCGAGCTGGAAAAACAGGGTGTCCTGCAGAAAAGCCACGGCGGCGCCATCGCTCTTAACGTCCCGGCGATGACCCGCCAGGGTCGAAACGCCCTGCTCCCCCAGACCAAGCAGCGCCTGGGTCACCAGGTCGCCGCGCGCATCCCCCTCGGCTCGACGCTGTTTCTCGACGCCGGAAGCACGGTGCTGGCGGTCGCCGCTCAGCTTAAAGGGCCGATGACCGTGATCACGCCTTCGCTGGATATCGCCCAGCTGTTTAGCGACCGTACCGATATCCAGCTGATCCTGCTTGGCGGCCAGTGGGACAGTGAACAGCGGCTGTTCGCCGGCAGCGCTACGCTGTCGCTGGTCGCCCGCTACCGGGCCGACATCGCCATTCTCGGCGCCTGCGCGCTTCATGCCGGGCTGGGGCTGAGCGCCAGCCAGGAGGCCGATGCTGACGTGAAGCGCGCCATGCTGGCCGCCAGCGCAGAGCACTGGCTGGTGGCAGACCATACCAAAGTCAACCATTGCGAGCCGTGGCTGGTGGCCGGGCTCAGCGATATTCACCATCTTTTTCTTGATCGTCCCTGGGCTGAGCTGGGGGATGACCCCGCCCTCTCTGTACACATTGCTGACGCTTAACCGCGTGGAGAACCTGATGAGTAACAACACAATAAATATCGCCCTGATTGGCTATGGCTTCGTCGGTAAGACCTTCCACGCGCCGCTTATCCGTTCAGTGCCGGGTCTGAATCTGGCGTTCGTCGCCTCGCGCGATGAAGAGAAAGTCAAACGCGACCTGCCGGATGTCACGGTCATCGCTTTCCCGGAGGCAGCGGTTCAGCATCCGGATGTCGATCTGGTGGTCATCGCCTCCCCCAACGCCACCCACGCGCCGCTGGCCCGCCTGGCGCTGAACGCCGGCAAGCATGTGGTGGTGGACAAACCTTTTACCCTCGATATGCAGGAAGCCCGGGAGCTGATCGCCCTGGCTGAGGAGAGACAGCGCCTGCTCTCCGTCTTCCATAACCGCCGGTGGGACAGCGACTACCTGGGGATCCGTCAGGTCATTGAGCAGGGCGCCATTGGCACGGTGAAACACTTCGAGTCGCATTTTGACCGCTTCCGTCCGGAAGTCCGCGTCCGCTGGCGTGAGCAGAACGTCCCGGGCAGTGGTTTATGGTTCGATCTGGGGCCCCACCTGATCGACCAGGCGCTGCAGCTGTTTGGTTTGCCGCAGTCGGTACAAGGCAATATCGCCACCCTGCGCGACGGCGCGGAGATCAACGACTGGGCGCATGTGGTATTAAACTACCCGGCGCATAAAGCGATCCTGCACTGCAGCATGCTGGTCGCGGGCGGCTCCTCGCGCTTCACCGTGCACGGCGATAAAGGCAGCGTGATCAAAGCGCGGGCCGACCAGCAGGAGAGCCAGTTGCTGGCGGGCGTGGAGCCGGGAAGTGCCGGCTGGGGTCAGGATGATGACAAGCTGGTGATCTATGACGCCTCGCTGCAGACCCACTCTCAGGCCACTCCGCAGGGCGATCAGCGCCAGTACTATATGCAGATCCGCGACGCGCTGAACGGTCAGATCGCCAATCCGGTGCCGCCGGTTGAAGCGCTGGCGGTAATGGCCGTTCTGGAAGCGGCGGTGCGCGCTGCAGAAAGCGGCATGGTGCAGACCCTGGACCTGACCGACGACGAGCGCAACGCGCTGCGCTAATCCTGCCTGCTCTCCGGTTATCTGCGCATCCCGCAGGTAACCGGTTCCTCCGTTCCATTTCAGAAAAAATCACTACTCGTCCGCAATCTAACCCTCTTTTATCCTGCTTTATAGCGCAAAGCACCGCTGGAAATTTCAGCCAATTGGGAGGAGGATAGAGAGCAGATCGATCGTGATGAGAAAAGGGTTGCTGACGCTGTGGACGCGGCGACCGCATTAATGGACAGGAGAAGCTCATGTACTACACGTTAGGAGATACCACTCTCCATTTTTATCGCTATCAGTGCAAATTTTACGTCGCCCACTGGGACGGGGGTAACGTGATGGACGAGAAATTTAAACCGTTTATCGAACAGATCACTGAGAAGACCGGGCTGGATGCGAAACGCGTCGAGACCGCCGCGCGCGATTATTTTACCAACGTGGATTAACATGCAACCTGGTGTTGTAGGGCGTGGGTGCAGGCTGGCGCGATGAACGCGCATGCTAACCCACGCTTTCGCCGCCAGGTGTTTCTCTCCTGGCGGCTTCCCTTCCCCGTCGGCCTTAAACCGTGGACAGTTTGGCCAGAATGGCGGCGAAGGCATCATTAACGTTATCGCCGGCGAGCAGTTTTTTACGCAACGTGAAGCTTCTGCCGCTGGAACGGATCCGTAGCCGAACTTTTGCATCATTATTCCCGCGCTCAGCCAGCACAACGTCACCTAACGGAATAACGTAGGTATCGGCATAGAGCCCCGGTGTAAATATCATCGACTCGCCGCTCACGCCAATCACCACCCGATTCTGCAGACGATAGCCATTGCACAGCGCAACAATGCCGGCGGCAATAAATACCCCGCCAATACCCATGCCAATCATTAAGATAATAATGCCGGCGATGAGCGCCAACGCCCCCTGCGGATAAAAACCGGATGCATTAAAGGTTAATAGCTGGTGATTATCGTCGCGGCCCATCGCCCCGGTTGTTGACCGCCACGGGGTAAAACCGGCGTTAATCCGCGTTTGAAAGCTGAACATACAGCCAACCAGAAAGATCATGCTGGCGGGCACCATCACGATACCGCCAATAAATGCCAGCACGATGGCCAGATAAGGATAGCGGCCCGACAACATAATACTGACGGCCTGAACCACCACGGCGATAAACAGAGCGAGCACCAGCCAGGACCACATGCTGTCCGCCCGATGATGAAAGTTCAGCTGTCCTTCATCGAGTAATAAATTTCGCGCGACAAAACAGATAATAATATTGACGAACAGGCCTATCCAGACCAGTTTATGAACATGCTTCATCCCATACTCCATTATGTATTTTACTATTCCATTCGGTGGCATTATAAAATAAACCTGAATGCCGTCGGGATATTATCAAAGCGCCACGCAAGATCAATAAAAAGCATGTTCATGTCATCTATTCCCAGATTAACATGTCCGGTTATCATTTATAGGAATTATAAAATCCACTAGAAGTATTGACGTTATTTTCACGATGAGAATATCACCCTGCCGCCCGGCAGGGTGTTGGCGATTAACCTTCTTTCATCACCACCAGCGCCGGGGCGCTTTTCTTCCGCAGCAGATAGCCTGCGGCGAGGATCAGCAGCCATACCGGGATCAGGCAGACGGAGATGCGGATGTCGGGAGTCAGATACATCACCACGAGGATCCCGGCGAGAAACAGCAGGCACAGCCAGTTAGTCAGGGGATAGCCGAGGCTTTGGAAGGCCGTTACCTTCCCGGCCCGCTGCATAGCGCGACGAAACTTGAGATGGGTGATGCAGATCATCGCCCAGTTAATCACCAGGGCCGCCACCACCAGCGCCATCAGCAGGCCAAACGCTTTACCAGGCATCACATAGTTAATCACCACGCAAAGCGCCGTGGCGACGGCAGATACCGCCAGCGCGGTCAACGGGATCCCCCGGCGGTTAACCCGCAGCAGCGCCCGCGGAGCATTGCCCTGCTGAGCCAGGCCGAACAGCATCCGGCTGTTGCAGTACACACAGCTGTTGTAGACCGACAGCGCGGCGGTGAGCACCACCAGATTGAGAGCGTTGGCCACAATATTGCTGTCAATGGCATGAAAGATCAGCACAAAGGGGCTACCCCCCTCCACGACGTTACGCCAGGGATAGAGTGACAGCAGGACCGCCAGCGACCCCACATAAAACAGCAGAATGCGATAGATCACCTGGTTGGTGGCTTTAGGAATGGTTTTATGCGGTTCGTCGGCTTCCGCCGCGGTGATCCCCACCAGCTCAAGCCCGCCGAAGGAGAACATGATTACCGCCATCGCCATTACTAAGCCCGTGATACCGTTAGGGAAAAATCCCCCGTCCTGCCACAGGTTGGCCACCGTCGCCGCCGGGCCGCCGTGGCCGCTAAATAACAGATAGCTGCCAAAGGCGATCATGCTGATGATGGCGGCCACTTTGACAATCGAGAACCAAAACTCCAGCTCGCCATACACTTTGACATTCGTCAGGTTGATGGCGTTGATCGCCACGAAGAAGATCGCCGCCGACAGCCAGGCGGGTACTTCCGGCCACCAGTACTGAATATAGATCCCCACCGCCGTCAGCTCCGCCATGCTCACCAGCACATACAACACCCAGTAATTCCAGCCGGACATAAACCCGGCGAAAGGCCCCCAGTAGCGGTTGGCGAAATGGCTGAACGACCCCGCCACCGGCTCCTCTACCACCATCTCGCCAAGTTGTCGCATGATGAAGAAGGCGATCGCTCCGGCGATGGCGTAGCCCAGCAGGACCGAGGGGCCTGCCATACGGATCGTCTGCGCGATACCTAAAAACAGTCCGGTGCCGACCGCGCCCCCGAGGGCGATCAACTGGATGTGGCGGTTTTTTAACCCACGTTTTAACTGATGCTCTTGCTGCGTTGTCATCTCTGACCTGCCCCTGTCTGTAAAAAAGTCACCTTCGGCGATAGCAACTTTCAGGCCAGGGCGCAGCATCCCGCCATAAGAGCAAGAGCAATATATTGAATTTTATTAAAATATTATTTATCCGTCTGCTCTGTGGCGTAAGCCATGCGCCGCCAGGCCAAACATAACGCGCAATAAACCGCCTGAAATCGCACAGTTCATGAGAAAAATAGCCTCCTCATGCATAAAGCTGACCCGTTTTGGTGCGCCGGCGTCGCCGCCCTGTCGTCAGACTTCACGGCGGGCAAAAAGCTGTTAGGCTGTTAATCACTCTGACGCTCCATTAGTGGCCACCATGTACAACATCGACGACTATGATTTGAAAATTCTCACCCTGCTGCAGGCCAATGGCCGTTTGACCAATCAGGAACTGAGCGATCTCATCGGCCTGTCCGCCTCCCAGTGTTCACGGCGCCGCATCGCCCTTGAACAGGCGCAGCTTATCCTCGGCTATCATGCGCGGCTGGCGCCGGATGCTGCCGGGCAGGAAATGCTGGGCCTGATAGAAGTGCGCTTGCTGAATCACACCCCACAATGCGTGGAGAGCTTTCACCAGATGCTCAGTGAAGTGGACGCCATTCTGGATGCCTGGAAAACCACCGGCGACGCCGATTATCTGCTGCGGGTGACGGTCCCGGACCTGCCCGGTCTGAGCCATTTGATCAGCCATATTCTGGCGCAAAACAAAGGGGTCGCCCACCTGAAAACCGCGGTGATACTCAACCGCCTTAAAGAGAATGGCCAGCTGATGCCGGGCCCGGATCCGCTGCGCTGAATCAGGGCATGATGCCCTGCGCTGGTGCAAACGCAGGGTTAGTCAATGCATCACAGCGTGATAATTTGCACGGTTTGCGCAATGTAACGCAGAAAATCGCATGAGTCGTGCAATTTTCTCTTTTTGGCATAACAATACGTTAGGCTGAATAGCGCCTGTTTTTTCCGCAAACGATCGCCCGGCCCCCTCCTCTGGTGCGATTTTTGCAAACAAGGACTTATCCTTGTTAACGAAAAGATAGTGCTTATTTATGGATAATATCCTTTCCCCCGAAAAACTGACCCACACCTGGCTGGAGGATACCCTGGCGCTGCTGTTCGGCACGCTGATGATCTCCTTTGGCATTATTTTATTTCGCCAGGCCGGCGCCCTGACCGGCGGAACGGCAGGTATGGCCTTTCTGATCCACTATGCCACCCACCTGCCGTTTGGCGTGGTCTTCTTCGTCATTAACCTGCCTTTCTATTGGCTCTCCGTCCGGCGGATGGGCGCCGCCTTCACGCTGAAAACCTTCTGCGCGGTCGGACTGGTGTCCCTGTTCTCTGACCTGCACGGTTACTTTATTCATGTCGATCGCCTGAACCCCTATTACGCCACCCTCTTCGGCAACATCATGGTCGGCATCGGCTTTGTGGTGCTGTTTCGCCATAAAGCGAGCCTCGGCGGCGTTAATATTCTGGCCCTCTATCTGCAGGACAAAAGCGGCATTCGCGCCGGTAAATTCCAGATGGTGGTTGACGCCTGCATCGTCACCGCCTCGCTATGGGTAGTAAGCCTGCCGATGCTGCTGGTCTCTATCCTCGGCGCCGTAGTTTTGAATTCGATTATCGCCATGAACCACCGTCCCGGACGCTACGCGGTGTAATGGCTTCACCTTTGACGGTCATTTCAGGAGTAACCACTGTGTTCCAGAACGTTGACGCCTATACGGGCGATCCTATCCTGTCGCTGATGGAAGCCTTTCAACAGGATCCCCGGGCAGACAAAGTTAACCTCAGCATCGGGCTGTACTATAACGAGCAGGCCATTATTCCCCAGCTGGAGGCGGTCCGTCAGGCCGCTGACCGGCTGCAGAGTCAGCAGCAAAAGGCCAGCCTTTATCTGCCGATGGAGGGGCTGGCGCCCTATCGCCGTGCGGTCCAGACCCTGCTGTTTGGCGACAATCATCCGGCGTTGCGTGCCGGACGCATCGCCACCATCCAGACGCTGGGGGGCTCCGGCGCGCTGAAGGTGGGCGCTGATTTCCTCAAGCGCTACTTCCCCGACTCCGCGGTCTGGGTCAGCGATCCAACCTGGGAGAACCACGTTGCCATCTTTGCCGGCGCCGGCTTTGAGGTACATACCTATCCCTGGTTCGACAGCGCCACCCGCGGGGTGAATTTCCCCGCTATGCTCGCCGCCCTCCAGCAACTGCCGCCGCGCAGCATTGTGCTGCTTCACCCTTGCTGCCATAACCCGACGGGGGCCGATCTCACCCGCGAGCAGTGGGATCGCGTGATTGAGGTGCTGATCGGCAGGGAGCTGATCCCATTCCTTGATATCGCCTACCAGGGCTTCGGCCGCGGACTGGACGAGGATGCCTATGCCATTCGCGCCATCGCCAGCGCCGGGCTGACGGCGCTGGTCAGCAACTCGTTTTCCAAGATATTTTCGCTGTATGGCGAGCGGGTTGGCGGCCTGTCAGTGGTCTGCGACAATGCCGATATCGCCGGGCGCGTGCTGGGCCAGCTGAAAGCCACCGTGCGGCGCAACTACTCCAGCCCGCCGGGGTTTGGCGCCCAGGTGGTATCGCAGGTGCTCAACGCTCCCGCGCTGAACGCCTTGTGGCAGGAAGAAGTGGAAGCCATGCGCACCCGCATCAGCGCCATGCGCGTCGCGCTGGTGACGGCCCTGCAGGCCGCCCAGCCGGAGGGTGATTTTTCCTATCTGCTGACCCAGCGCGGCATGTTCAGTTATACCGGCTTTAGCACCCGGCAGGTGGACATCCTGCGTGAAGAGTACGGCATTTACCTGATCGCCAGCGGTCGGGTCTGCGTGGCCGGGCTCAACCACGGTAATATTGCGCGAGTCGCCCATGCCTTTGCCGCGGTCTCCACGCGCTAAGCCGCTGTCCCGCGAACCGCGGTTACCCCGCGGCGGGACGACGGTTATTCGCGACGCAGTCGGCGAGCCAGGCGGGTGCCCAGCGTCTGAATGAGCTGGACAATCACAATCAGCACCAGGGCGGTGGTGAGGGTGGCAAAGGCGTCGAAGCGCTGATAGCCATAGGTGATCGCCAGGTCGCCAATTCCGCCGCCGCCCACCGTTCCTGCCATGGCGGTCGCACCAAGCAGGCCGATGGTCGCCGTGGTAAGGGCCAGAATCAGCGACGCTGCCGCCTCCGGCAGCATAAAATGCCAGACCGTCTGCAGGGGGGTCGCGCCCATCGCATCCGCGGCTTCGAGGATCCCCTCATCCACCTCCAGCAGTGAGCTCTCCACCAGCCGGGCAATGTAGGGGGCGACAAAAACGATCAGCGGCACGATGGCCCCCGCGGTGCCGATAGTGGTGCCCACCAGCAGTCGGGTAAAGGGCAGGATCACAATCAGCAAAATGATAAACGGCAGCGAACGCAGCACGTTAATCAGCGGATTCAGCGCCTGATGCACCACCGGGTTGGCCACGATGCCGCCGGGACGGCAAACCACCAGCACAATCCCTAACGGTACGCCGATCAGCGCGCCAAAGCCCAGCGAGACGGCGACCATAATCAGCGTGTCATGCAGCGCCAGCAGAAACTGATCGCCGGTAATGGCGGTATCAATAAGATCAAACATGGGTGATTTTCACTCCTGCATCGGCCAGATGGGTGATGGCGCGGTCGGTTTCGTCAGGCTCGCCGAGGAGTTGCACAATCATAAATCCCAGAATCCGGCCCTGAACTTCAGACATGCTGGCAAACAGGATATTCACCTCGACAGCATACTCGCGGATCAGGTGGTTAATGATCGGCTGCTGCGCCGTCGCGCCGATAAATTCGAGGCGTATAGCCCGGGCGCCGTTATCGCGCTGCAGGAGCGACGCCACCCGCTGCGGCAGACGATCGTGCACCACCGACTGCACGAAACTGGCCGTTACCGGATGCTGCGGCTGGGCAAAGAGGTCGAAAACCGTCCCCTGCTCAACGATACGGCCCGCCTGCATCACCGCCACCTTGTGACAGATTTTCTGGATCACCGACATCTCATGGGTGATCAGTACGATGGTGATGCCATAGCGGCGATTAATCTCCTGCAAGAGCAGTAAGATCTGCACCGTGGTGTGGGGATCGAGCGCCGAGGTGGCTTCATCGCACAGCAGCACCGACGGGTTGGTGGCCAGCGCCCGGGCAATACCGACCCGCTGCTTTTGTCCACCCGACAGCTCATTAGGGTAGCTGTGGATTTTGTCGCTCAGATCGACGAACGCCAGCAGTTCCGCCACCCGCGCCTGGATAAAGGCCTTGTCGCGGCCTTGTAAAATCAGCGGGATGGCGATGTTATGGAAAACGGTTTTCGAATTCAGCAGATTAAAATTCTGAAAGATCATGCCGATATCTTTTTTGATGGCCTGCAGGCGCTGGCCGCTGCAGGCCTGTAGCAGCTCGCCGTTTAACAGCACCTCGCCCTCGCCAGGCGTTTCCAGACGATTAATCAGCCGTAATAAGGTGCTTTTTCCTGCCCCGCTGTAGCCAATAATGCCGAAAATATCGCCTCGCTCAATGCTGAGATTAATATCCTGCAGGGCCAGAACCGGATGTCCTTTCCTGGAAAAGCTTTTACTGACGTGGCGAAATTCTATCATCGCGTTATTCATTTTAAATAATCAGGGAGCAGGTAACCATCATACTGCGGATGGCTGAGAATATATTTTTTGAAATCGGCAGAGTGGTAGCCATCGATAATATCTTTGGCAAACTGCGCCTTCTGATTTTTACCGGCGACGGTCACGACATTAATAAAATGGCTGGTGGCTGCCTCCAGCTTTAATGCCGAGGTCAGGGACATACCGCTGGAGACGGCGAAATTGCCCTGAATCAGGCCATAGTCGACATCCGGCAGAGCGCGAACCTGCTGGGCATTATCCATCTCTTTAAGGACAATTTTGTACGGATTGTCAACGATATTGCGCTGCGAAAAAGTGGCGGGGTCGCTGTCCGGTTTGACCTTCACCCAGCCCAGACTCTGTAACACCAGCACCGCGCGATATTCGTTCGACGGCTGGTTCGGTACCGACACGACGGTCCCTGCCGCCGGCGTCCCCAGGGTGGTCAGTTTACCGCCGTACAGCCCCATCGGCGGCGTGGGGACCTGCACAATGCCCACGTTATCGATCCCCAGCCGCTCATTAATTGCTTTCAGATATACCGGATGCTGCATAATATTCGCTTCGATATCCCCGCGGGCTACCGCGTCATTCACCTGAATACCGTCGCTGAAATCCTTATATTCGATTTTATACCCTTTACTCAATAAATAGGGCGCGACGCCTTTCTCAAATTGCTCTTTATACGGCCCGGGGTTAAAGCCGACGCGAATAAGATGTTCGTCGGCGGCGGCATAAAAAGAGGTGGCCGACAACAGGGCGAGAGTCATCCCGAGCGCAACTGACTTGTTCATAAGGTATTTTCCTGGAAGGTTGGCGATATTGAGCGATTAAATCACAGCCGACTGTGGGTTGTAAGCCAGAACGCCGGATTTCCTTTTGCTAATTCCTCATTAACTTTTGCTATATCGACATATCCTAAAAACAAGAATCCTTAGCGTTTTTTGTTATTTAGCCAGGCGCAATAAATCCCTTAAAGATGGCTAATTATTCGTGACTTACACCGGGAATGTTATGCCTGATTTTACTGCTTCGCCGCTGGTGGACGCGCTGGAAGAGAATCTGTTCAGCTTGCTGGAAAAACTGGCCGCGGAGGTCAACACCGAAGCGCTACCGCTGATCGATCTTTCCAGCGGCAGTCCGGATCAACCCACTCCGCCGGAAGTGATTGACTCGCTGCAGAGCGCCATTCATCGTCGTGAAAACCATGGCTACCCGTCGTTCTGGGGCAAACCACAGGTACGCGAGGCGATCGCCCAGTTCTATCGCCGGCAGTATGATGTGGAACTCGATCCGCACAGCGAAGTCGCCGTGTTTCAGGGTTCGCATATCGGCATTGGCGGCATCCCGCGGGCGCTGCTCAGCCCCGGTCAATATCTGATCTCCACCGATCCCTGCTATCCGATTTACCGCTCAGCGGCGCTGCAGTCCCAGGCAACGTTTTATGGCCTGCCGCTCAGGGCGGAGAACCATTTCCTGCCGGATTTTAACGACCTCCCCCGGGAGGTGGCTGACAAGGCCGGGCTGGTGGTGCTTAACTACCCGCATAATCCAACCGGCGCCCTCGCCACGCCGGCGCTGTTCGCCAGCGCTCTGCAATTTGCCCGTCGTCACCAGGTGCCGATCCTCCATGATTTTGCCTATGCGGCCATCGGCAGCGCGGCCAGCGATGCGCCGCTGAGCCTCTTCTCCCAGCCCAACGCGAAAGCATGGGGAGTGGAAACCTATACTTTTTCCAAGACCTTTAATATGGCCGGCTGGCGCTTCGGCTTCGCGGTCGGCAACGCCTCGATTATCCAGGCGTTTAAAAAGCTGCACACCCATAGCTACAGCACGGTGTTTGGCGCGATTCAGGATGCGGCGATCGCCGCGCTCAACCTGCCGGCCGAACGGATTGCGCAGCTGACGGCGGTCTATCATCAACGTCGGGAGTGGGTTCTGCGTCGACTGGCTGCGCTGCGCTGGCCGGCGCGTGCCGCACAAGGCACTTTCTTCCTCTGGCTCGGCGTGCCGCCCGGCTACCGTTCGCAGGAGTTTGCCCGCCTGCTGCTGCAGGAAGCGCATATTCTGGTGGCGCCAGGCACTGGTTTTGGCGAAGGGGGTGAAGGGTTTATTCGCATCAGCCTCACGGCAGGCGACGACGCGCTGAGCAACGCGCTGGACCGTCTCGCCCGGCTGGCGCTGTTTTAGTCCGCCGCCGGGGGAAGTGAAAACACGTAACCCAGGCCGCCGGGGGTTACTCCGCTGAGGAGTCCATCACCGACAGCACAATTTTGCCCTGCAGACGACCTTGCACCGCTCGCTCGTGCGCCATCTGCGCCTGCGCAAGGGGGAAAACGCTGTCAATCGCCACCCGGATGACCCCGGCGTCCAGCAGGTCGGCAAGCCGGGCGAGCTGCGCGCCGCTGGAGCGTACCTGGGTGGTCGAGACCGTCACTCCGCGCTGTCGCGCCTCTTCCGCCCCGGCAAAACCGAGCGGAAAGACCGGGTACAGCGCGCCGCCGCGCCGCAGGGTACGCAGAAAACGGCCGCTGGCCGGCCCGCCCGGGGCATCGATGACCAGATCCAGGTCACGCACCGCCTCCTCAACCGCAGTGGTCGTATAGTCGATAAAAGCATCGGCGCCGAGCTGACGCAAAAAGGCTTCATGGCGGCCCGCGGCGACGGCAATCACCTCGGCGCCCTGCCACTTCGCCAGCTGTACGGCGAAATGACCAACGCCGCCCGCCGCGCCGTTGACCAGGACGCGTTTACCCGCCAGCGGCACCGGCCGATGCGGCCCCGGCTGCAGCGGATTCGCCACCTCATGCCCGGGATCGATCATGAACTGCCAGGCGGTGAGGAGCGACATCGGCACCGCGGCGGCCTGCTGATGGCTCAGGGTTAGGGGTTTGCGGGCCAGGTCGCTGACCGGTACGCTAACGTACTCGGCGTAAGCGCGGCTGCCCCCTGCCGCCCCTTCAGGAAATCGCGCCATGGCATACACTTCGTCGCCGACCGCCACCTCCCGGACGTCATCCGCCCGCGCCACCACCACCCCGGAGAGATCGGTCCCGAGGATCAAGGGAAAGCGGACCTCGGGCCGCCACTCCGGGGGCAGCTGTTGATAGCCATCGCGCAGATAGCTGTCCGGTGGGTTCACGCCCACCGCGTGCACCTGCACCAGCACCTCGCCAGCCTGCAACACCGGCAGTGGCGCATCCTCATAGCTCAGGACTTCCGGCCCGCCAAAGGCGTGCTGTTGAACGGCCTTCATCATCTGCGTCGACATCGCTTTCTCCTCATATGGAAATGCGTTATATTTAACGGAGCACTGTTCCGAATATATGGAGCAGTGCTCCGATTGTCAAGGAACGCCAATGAGAGCTGATGCCAGAAAAAATTATGATCTGTTGATCGACGTGGCCCGGGAAGTGTTTGTGGAGCAAGGCGCCGAGGCCTCGCTGCGCGATATCGCCCGCCGGGCGGGCGTCGGAATGGGAACCCTCTACCGCCACTTTCCCAACCGCGACAGCCTGCTGGAAGCCCTGCTCCGCAGCCGCTTTGCGGCGCTAACCGCCCGGGCTGAGTCGCTTCTGCTCGCCGCCGATCCTGCCGCGGCGCTGCTGGAGTGGCTGGCCGAGAGCGTGGCGTTTACCCATCAGCATCGCGGGATCATCGCCCCGCTGATGAGCGCCATCGACGATCCTGAGTCCGCCCTGCACAGCGCCTGCGTTGCCCTGCGCGCCGCCGGTACGTCGCTGCTGACCCGCGCGCAGCAGGCCGGGCAGGCACGGCCAGATCTCAGCGGAGACGAACTGTTCGATCTGATTGCCGCGCTTGCCTGGCTACGGGAGCAGCCCTCCCATGCCCCGCGCGCAGAGCGGATTTTAGCGGTGCTGGCCGACGCGATCCTGACTGCCGCCTAGCGGCGGCCAGCCACCGACGAGACAGCACGCCTCGAGAGTGACCGGTACGCCCGCCTTTAACGATTAAACGCCCAGTTGGCCCCGCTGGTCAGCGCCCGCTCGAAGGCGGGACGGCCAGGGCCGGACAGCCAGCCGGCGAAGGTGTGCAGCTGCGGGTGCAGCTGGCGCATGGCGTCGAGGTCGGCGTGCCCGGCCAGCCGCCCGTCGTCCACCAGCCCGGTCAGCTTGTGCAGAAAAGGGCTGGCGGCCAGCACCTCATCGGAAAATCGCGAATAGGGGATCGGCCGTCCCGCCGCCGCGGAGAATAACGCCTCCAGTTGACGGCCGGTCACGCTGTCGCTGGCGATCTCAAACGTCTTGCCGGCAAACCGCGCTGGCGCGGCAAAAACCGCCGCGACAAGATGGCCGATATCCTCCACCGCCAGCACCTGCATCCTCCCCTCCGGCAGCATAAAAAAGTGAAAATGACCTTCATCAAGACCAAAACCGGGCATCACCAACAGCTCCATAAAGGTGGCGGGACGCACGATGGTCGCCGCCAGCGGCAGGCGGCGGATATGCCGTTCAATTTCCGCTTTGGTGTCATAATGCGCTACGCCGGTGGGCGTCTCCCCCGCCGCGCTGCCGGAGCTGTACACCAGATGCTTCACCCCGCACTCGACGGCGAGATCGGCGATGGTTATCCCGTAGCGTACCTCCTGCTCATCGGTCACCGTCCCTCCCGGCGAACTGGGCTGGACGCTGAAGACGCCGTCGACCCCGGCCATTGCCGACCGCATTGCCGCCCGGTCTTCAAAGGTTCCCACGACCAGCTCGGCTCCCCGCGCCGCCAGCGCAGCGGCCCCGGCGGAGAAAGGATCCCTGACCAGCGCCCGAACCCGCCAGCCGCGGTGCAGCAGCGCCCGCGCCACCGAGCCGCCCTGCTGACCGGTGGCGCCAAAAATCAACACGCTTTGCGCATTATTCATCACTGTTCCCCTTATCTGCAGCTTGTTGCCCGGCCTCTCGCCAGCGATAGTCACCTTGCTTATCCTCCTCCAGCCAGCCGCAGGAAGACCCGGCAAAATGCCCGGTGAACCATTGAGCATGATGGCTGGCTCCCCACGCCATCATCTCCCGTCGCGAGGCTTCCGCCTGCCGGGGATCGCCGCAGAACGCTGAGTTCCACTGCGGATGGGCAAACTGGAGCGGGGAATGAAGGAGATCGCCGGAGAAACAGGCGTAGTCATCTCCAGCGGCGAGGATCAGCGCGGCATGGTCCGGACTGTGGCCGGGGGTGGGGATAAAGTCGATCCGCCCGCCGACCCGCGGCCGGGCCGCCACATCGACGGTTTCCAGCTGGCCGGCCTCGATCACCGGCAGCAGGCTGTCGAGCCACAGCGCCCGGTAGCGTTCGCTGTTTTTCACCCGCGTCAGCTCTTTTGCCGAGCACAGGTAGCGGGCGTTGGGGAACAGCGGCACCCAGCGATCGTCCTGCCAGACGGTATTCCATCCGACATGGTCGGTATGCAGGTGGGTCAGTAGCACCAGGGTCACGTCCTCCGGGTTCACTCCCGCGGCGCGGAGATTCTCCAGATACGGCGTGTTAAGTTGATGATAGAGCGGATTGCCGCCGCGCTCCCGACCGTTGCCGGTGGCGGTATCGATAACAATCAGATCGTGGGGGGTCTGCACCACCCAGCTGTGGATCGACAGCGCAATCGACTGAATAACGTTGTCCGCCTCCGCTACCGGGAACGCCTGTGGATAGAGCGCCGCCGGCTGCAGGGTAATCTCGCGCTCCGGCACTTTGAAAATCAGGCTATCGCCTGTCTGGTAAGTTTGCATCACACCCTCCGCGCGCATTGCGCTGGTTGATTTATCGGGGTGAGATTCACTATGCTGCCGGGATAACCCACATTCAAATTGATTATCATAATGAAGAAAATCATTGAAAATGATTTTAGTCGTATCGATCTGAATCTGTTGACGGTCTTGATGGTGCTGTACCGCGAAGCGAGCGTCACCCGCACCGCAGAGGTGTTGCATCTTGGCCAGCCGGCTATCAGCGGGGCGCTGAAACGCCTGCGCGAGATGTTTGACGACCCGCTGTTCGTGCGCAGCGCCAGAGGCATGCTGCCGACGCCGCGGGCGCAAGCGCTGATGACCGACCTGCAGCCGCTGATGGAAAACCTGCATTCAGCGATGTTTGGCGCCGGGGAGTTCGTCCCGGCGCGCGCACAGCAGCTTTTTCGCATCGGCCTCAGCGACTGGAGCGAACACTGGCTGATGCCCCAGCTGTTACCCGGGCTGATGCAGGAGGCGCCCGGGGTCTCACTGCAGTCGATAGCCGCCGACCCCTTCCAGGTTCGCCAGCTGCTGGAGGAGGAGCGCATTGATGTCGCGGTGTCTGTCAACAAACAGAGCCGCGGGGAGGTGGTCAGCGAGCCAGTGATGACCATGGGAGTCACCACCCTGTGGTCGCCGCAGCAGATCCCCTGTCGCGGGCCGCTGTCGGTGAGCGACTTTGTCGCCTGGGAACATGTGATGGTGGCCTATCGCGAAACCGGCCACGGTGAAATTGACCGCCAGCTCGCCAGCCAGGGACTCGCGCGGCGCGTGCGCTTTGCCACGCAGAATTTCTCCACCTTTCCCCTGCTGCTGACCACCCTGCCGCTGTTCGCCACCGTCCCGCAGGGGCTGGCGCAGCGCTGGCAGGCGCAGTACGCGCTGCGCGCGGACGCTCCGCCGGTAGCGTATCCGGAATTTACGCTGTGCATTTTGCGGCACAAACGCCGGGTGCAGGATCCGGCGCTGAACTGGCTGGTGGCGAAGTTAAAACAGGCCATGCGCGGTCAATAACCGGGCCGATGCCCCGGGATCAGGCCTCGCTGAGCGGGGGTTGCAGAACGCGCCTGCTCCAGTCATAAAACGCGCGCACCGCCGGCGGCAGATAGCGGTTTTGCGGATAGACCAGCGACAAGGGAAGATCAGAAGCGGCCTGCTCCAGACAGGCGACCAGCGCCCCGCTCTGCAGATAAGGTTGCGCCAGATAGCTGGCGACGCGGATCAGGCCCAGCCCCTGAATGCCCGCCTGAATGTAGGCATCGGTATCGTCGACCACCAGCGTCTCCTGCATACGGATCGCGCAGCCGCCGTCATCGAGGGAGAAAAGCCAGTCGATGGTCCGCCCGGTACGGTGGTTCAGGTAGCCCACCGCCCGGTGGTGGTGCAGATCGTCGATGCTCTGCGGCCGGCCGTGGGCCGCGAGCCAGGCCGGCGAGGCGAGGACCATCCAGCGGTAGCGAGCCAGAGGACGCGCCACCAGGGTGGTGGAATCTTCGATCCGCCCGGTACGGATCACGCAGTCATACCCCTCCTGGATAATATCTTCCACGTTGTCGCTTGAGCAGAGGATCAGCTCCAGGTCGGGATACTGCTGCAAAAACTCGCCGATCCTCGGCAGAATGCAGTGGCGGGCAAGGGATTGCGGCATCCCCACTTTGAATCGCCCGGCGGGCTGAGCCGAGCGCCCGGGAAAGGAGGCTTCCATCGCCGCCATCTCGGCCAGCAGCCTTTTACACTCCTCATAATACCGGCGACCCTCCGCCGTCACGCTGAGCTTGCGGGTGGTGCGCTGGAGAAGCTGCGCCCCGAGCCAGGCTTCCAGCTCCTTCACCACCCGCGATACCGTGGAGCGCGGCTGCCCGAGCACCTCCGCCGCACGGGCGAAGCTGTGGGCATCCACAACCGCAACATACAACTGCATGGCATCCAGTCTGTCCATTTCGTACTCCCCCGGCAATTATTATCCCATTATCACGAACAGTCTAACCCGAAATCCTGTTCTTATCGAATGATGCCCGCCCCCCTACACTGAGCCTGTAGCCAGTCAGTACAAGGCTTAACTGAGCAAGGAGTCAAAATGAAAACTGATAATCTTAATCATGAGGAAAAGGTATTGGTGCTGGGAGCAGGACAACTGGGCGCCGCCGTTCTCGATGCGTTGGTGCCTGCGGTGATCCAGCGCCAGGGCACGGTCTCGGTTATCGTCTCGCCGGCGGCCAGGGATGAAGCCGGCCAGCTGCGGTCGGCAAACCATCAGGCGCTGGCCGACGCCGGAGCCACCTTCCTCGCCGTCGACATCGCCGGTAGCGCCATGGAGACGCTGGCCGATCAGTTTCGCGGATTCACCACCGTGATTAACTGCATGGGGTTTGTCGCCGGTCCGGGGACACAGCTGAAAATTACCCGCGCGGTGCTGGCGGCCGGGGTACCCCGCTATTTTCCCTGGCAGTTTGGCGTCAATTACGATGTGGTCGGCAAAGGCAGCGGTCAGCCGGTCTGGGACGAGCAGTACGATGTCCGGACCCTGCTGCGCGCGCAGCGGGCCACGGAGTGGGTCATTGTCTCCACCGGGATGTTTACCAGCTTTCTCTTCGAATCAGACTTCGATGTAGTGAATTTATCCAACCGAACCCTTCACGCCCTTGGCAGCTGGGATACCCAGGTGACCGTCACCTCACCGGCGGATATTGGCCGCCTGACCACGGCGATTTATCTGCATCAGCCGCGGATCGTCAACGAGGTGGTGTTTGTTGCCGGCGAAACGACCTCTTACCGGCAGCTGGCAGATACCGTGGAGCGCGTAACGCAGCAGACGTTCAGCAAAGCCGTCCACACCCTGCCCGCCCTGCTGGAGCAGCTGCGGACAGACCCGGATGACGCCATGCTGCGCTATCGCGCCGCCTTCGCCCGGGGGGATGGCGTGTGGTGGCCGATGGGCGACACCTGGAATGCCCGCCACCAGCTGCCGACCCAGGACATTGCCGGCTGGCTGCAGACCGCGCGCTGATTTTCTCTCACAGGACAGAATGACGATGAACAAGTTGATTCCACTGATCGTATTGAGTTGTCTGCTGCCCCTGGCGGCAAATGCCAGAACCATCACCGCCACCGGCGATACCCTGGACCATGCGGAGAGCAAAATCCGCCAGCAGGCCGCCCGCGAGGGCGCGACTACCTATCGCATCACTGAAGCGCGGATGGGCAACAAAGTGCATATCACGGCGAAAATCGCGGACTAAACCACCGGCGTCAGGCTCAGGGATGAGCTGCCGCCTGCCCGCGCGCCAGGTCAGGCGCTCATTTTTTCCCGTCGACGATCGCGGCCCGGCGGCGCGCCGTACAGGCGAGCGTATTCCCGGGTGAACTGCGACACGCTGATATAGCCCACCTCCCCGGCAGCCTGGGCAATGCTCATCCCTTCCGCCAACATCAGGCGGCGGGCGTGGATCAGGCGTAACTGCTTCTGAAATTGCAGCGGCGACAGCGTGGTCATGGCGCGGAAATGACGGTGAAAGACAGAGACGCTCATCCCGGCGGCGTCGGCCAGGGCGTCGACGCTGACTGGCTGCATAAAATCCCGGCGCAGCATCGCCACCGCCCGGCGGATCCGCGCCGAATGGCTGTCTACGGCGCCCAGCGCCCGAATGGCCGGCCCGTGGACACTCTGCAACAGCCAGTAATGCAGCTCCCGCCGCAGACCTTCCCCCAGCACCGCCAGCGCCCCCGGTTGATCAAACAGTCTTGCCAGCCGGTAAGCGGCGTCCGTCACATCGGCATTCATCGGTTCGATACCGACGCGGGGCGCCTCATCCGGCCCTGACGGCCCGGCCTCCTGCAGCTCGCGCAGGATAGCCAGGTCCAGCTCCAGCACCAGCGCGTAATAGGGAAAACGCTGACTGGCCTCGGTGATCTGGCTGGTGGTGGGGACATCCGCGGCAATCACCATCGCCTCGCCCGGGCCATAGTCAAAGCTCGCCAGGCCGGTGGTCACGCTCTTGCGCCCCTGGAGCAGCATGGCCACCAGCGGCCTGGCGATGGCCGCCTGCAGGTCGCCAGGATGCAGGGCCCGCACCAGGGTGATGCCGGGAACCGGGGTAACCGCCACCCCACTGCTATCGACATGAGCATCGGCAAACCGGCGGCAGAGATCGAACAGGGCGTCGCGCATAAGATCCTTTCAGGCAAGTTTTAAAGCCTGAGTATGCGCTATTTCCCGGGAAAAGGGAGTGAACGGAGAGAAATGGGCAAAAAATAACAAGGATTGGGCAACCCGGCCTGACGCGCGGCCCCTATTGTAGAGCCTCAACATACCAGAGAGGACCGAACATGACTAAGATTGCACTTATTACCGGCGCCAACCGCGGCCTTGGCCGTCAGACTGCACTGGATATCGCCCGCCAGGGTGGGGATGTCATCGTCACCTGCCGCGGCAATCTCGAACAGGCGGAAGAGGTGGTCGCCGACATCCGCGCCCTGGGGCGCAAGGCCATCGCCCTGCCACTGGATATGGCGCAAACCGCCAGCTTCCCGGCCTTCGCCGACAGCCTCGGCAGCGCGCTGGCCAGCGTCTGGGGGCGGGCCACTTTCGACCACCTGATCAATAACGCAGGGCACGGCGAATTCACCCCGCTGGCCGAAACGCGCGAAGCGCAGTTCGACGGGCTGTTTAACGTCCACGTTAAGGGGGTATTTTTCCTCGTACAAACCCTGCTGCCGCTGCTGGCAGACGGCGGACGGATCGTTAACTTCTCCTCCGGGCTGACCCGCGTCTCCTATCCTGGCTTCTCCGCTTACGCTGCGGCCAAAGCGGCCGTGGAGATGCTGAGCGTGTACATGGCCCGCGAGCTGGGCGGACGCGGCATCACCGTCAATACCATCGCCCCCGGGGCTATCGCCACCGATTTTGGCGGCGGGCTGGTGCGGGACGACGCGGGGGTTAACGCGCAGTTTGCCGCCATGACGGCGCTGGGACGGGTGGGCGTTCCTGAGGATATTGGGCCAATGATCGCCAGCCTGCTGCGCGACGATAACCGCTGGGTGACCGCCCAGCGGATCGAGGTGTCGGGCGGACAAACCATCTGACGACTCAGGCTGGCAGGATGTGCTCCAGCGCCAGGCCTGCCAGCCGCACGGTCTCCAGAAGACGCGGCAGGCTATCCCCCTCCCGCGCTTTCGCCGACAGGCCAAGCATCAGCGTATCCATATAGTCAGTCACCCGCAGCGCGTCCTGCGGGCGATGGCGGGCGATATACTGCTGGATTTTGGCCCTCGCCGCAGCATGCCATTCGCCAGCCGCCCCTCGGGCGTCGGCATCCTGGCAATGTACCCCCTCCAGCACCAGACAGCCGGCGGCGGCCGGATCGGCCACATAGCGGCGAGCCGCCTCCTGCAGCACGGCGATGAGCGACGCCGCCACCGGCTGGTCGTCTCGCAGCAGGGCGTCGATGGGAATGGCCCCGGTCTGGCTGTAGCGCTGCAGGACGCGGGTATACAGCCCGAGCTTGCTGCCGAAAGCGGCATAAAAACTCGGGGGATTGATACCGAAAGCCTGGGTCAGATCGGCCACGCTCACCGCGTCATAGCCTCGCGCGTGAAAGAGGCGTTGCGCCGTTTCAATGGCCTGTTCCGCATCAAACTGGCGAGGACGTCCCGGAGTACGCCCTGATTTTGTAGTGGTCACTATATTAATCCTTGACAGCCTGTTTTGCCGCAGCATATTGTAATCGTCACTACAATATCATGAGGTACGGGATATGACAGCATTTCACAACAAATCAGTGCTGGTTTTAGGCGGGAGTCGGGGAATTGGCGCGGCGATTGTCAGGCGTTTTGTCGCCGATGGCGCATCGGTGGTGTTTAGCTATTCCGGTTCGCCGGAAGCGGCCGAGCGGCTGGCGGCGGAGACCGGCAGCACGGCGGTGCAGGCGGATAGCGCCGATCGTGATGCGGTGATAAGCCTGGTCCGCGACAGCGGCCCGCTGGACGTGTTAGTGGTCAATGCCGGGATCGCCATTTTCGGCGATGCCCTCGAGCAGGACAGCGATGCCATCGATCGCCTGTTCCGCATCAATATTCATGCCCCCTACCATGCCTCCGTGGAAGCGGCGCGCCGCATGCCGGAAGGCGGGCGCATTATTGTCATCGGTTCAGTCAATGGCGATCGCATGCCGGTGCCGGGAATGGCGGCCTATGCGGTCAGCAAATCGGCCCTGCAGGGGCTGGCGCGTGGCCTGGCGCGGGATTTTGGCCCGCGCGGCATCACGGTCAACGTCGTCCAGCCCGGCCCTGTTGATACCGACGCCAACCCGGAGAACGGTCCGATGAAAGAGCTGATGCACAGCTTTATGGCCATTAAGCGCCATGGCCGCCCGGAAGAGGTGGCGGGAATGGTGGCGTGGCTGGCCGGTCCGGAGGCGTCATTTGTCACGGGCGCCATGCACACCATCGACGGCGCGTTTGGCGCCTGATATCCCCGGGCGGCGATGCGCGCTTTGCACCGCCGCCGCGGGAACGTCATCGCCTGTCAGGGATTGTCAGGCCAGGCTGTCGACCGCCATAAAAAAGCGATCTTCGGTAAGCATAAGCCGCGCTTGCGGGGACTGGTGCGCCTTGCGGATCATCCAGCCATCCTCCGGGGCCAGGCTAAGATAAAACACCTCCCGGGAGCCCGTACCGCCGGGTGTCTCGAGACTCAGCGTCACGATCCCCTTTTCCACGCCATCCAACAGCTGCTGCGGCACGATATTGACGCTGCGCTCGCCGTTTTGCAGACGAATGGCCGGGATATCGTAGCGGCAGATGCCGCTGTTGAGGCTGTAGCCAAGGGTACTCAGATCGTGGAGGTGGCGGGTCGAAATCACCACCTCAATACCGGTTCCATCAAACCACTGACTTATCTGCTGAGCCAGCGCCGCCATCTGCTGACGAAACCTGGCGATATCCGCGGCGGCCGAGCCGTCGAGGGCCGCTGTCCGCTGCGGATTTTGCTGTTGCTGCAGTTTCTTAAAAAAACGTTCCCTCGCTGTCACGTTATCTCCCTGTGCTGTGATGAAGCCGGTGGGCTGGATGAAGATGGTTATCGCCCGTTCGCTGGTTACGAAGATTGAGGGCGAACTGGCGCGATAGCCCCGCCACAAATGTTTGTTTTCGACGTTACTTCGCCGCTTCAGGCCTGAGCCGTAACTGGTTGCGTTCGGCGGTGAAAATGCGCGGCTTGTCCGGGTCCAATTCCTCACGCCCCAGCACCTGCTTCCAGGTATTTCTTTCGGTGTCCGGATGGCGGAACAGGCCGACAACCGCCACGAACGTCGCCTCTGCTTCCAGCGGCATATTCAGACTGGCATCCCCTCCGGGACTGATCACCACATCGCGACTGGCGAGGAGATCGGCGGCGAGCAGAATATCCCCCTCCTCCAGCAGTTGCTGGTAAACCAGCCGGTCAAAGGTCTGGCGATCTTTAAGCTGATAGATGCGCACCACAACCGGTTCAGAGAGCGAGTGATTCTCTCTGGCATCGGTGTTGAGCGCTTCGCGCGCGGTAAAGTCCAGATGCAGCGTATTAATTTGCTTATAAAAAACGGCGTTGAAGGCGGTTTTGGTCCCCTCCGAGACACGCTGGGTGAGCCCGCACCCGCTCAGACAAAGCGCAAGCAGGGGCAGCAGGCAGGCGGTTTTAGTCAAACTTGTACGTAACACGTCGGTTTCCTTGTAGAAAGGTGGCAGGCTGCAGGCCCGTATAGGTACCCAGCTCGGTGGTAAAGGTCTGAGGAATATCGTCCTGACACTCGCCCTCCCCCACACCCAGCACGCCATTCATACCGAGCCAGAACGGCTCGTCCCCCAGCGGCGGGACAGCCAGCAGTCGGGTCGGCGCGGTCAGGGTGATGTTGGCCCGGAATCGCCAGCCGAGGTATACCCGCAGCAGGATGAGAAAGTCCCGAAACAGCGGGCCGTCAGGCTTCCAGCCCTGCGCCTCCACGGGGTTATCAGTGGCGAGGGCGACGAGGAGCTGGCTGCTGGCATCCATCGCTTCGTCACCCAGCGGCATATTGCCGTCCAGGAAGAAGTCGTCATCGCCGTAAAACCCCAGCGGCTGGCTGATCGCCACCGGACGCAGGCTGTACGGGCTCACCCTGACGGTGGTCTCCGGGGCCAGCAGGGTGACCAGCGCCTGGATCCCCTGCTGGGTTTTGCCCGGCTGACGCAGCACGCCAGTTAGCGCCAGAAAGCGCGACGCCGGCGAGGCGATATGCTGCGTCGTGCCGGGGATGCCCAGCCCCGCCAGGCCCAGCAGCGACTGCGAGAGACGATCGGTGCCGCCGGGCTCAAAGGTGGCGGGCCAGGAGTATTTCCGCCAGATGCGGTAAAACTGCGTCATGATCCGGTGGCTGAAGATATCCAGTAAGCCCTGCAGCGCTTCATGCCCTTCCCTGCGCTGGGCGATATCATCGAGATATGCCGTCGGGAGCGGCGAATCGACACCGTACAACCCCATAAAGGTGGTGCGAATGACCGGCGGCCTGCTTTCATCAGCCTCATCGTATTCCACGGCTTTCAGTTCGCTGGCGGGAAATCCCATCCCCGGATGCGGGTAAAAACGCACCGGATCGTCTGCCGAATGGCTGGTCTCTCCCATCTGCGGTTGGCCGGGACGCCGCTTTTCCAGAAGCTGGCAGAAGCGGTAAAAATTGATCCGCGGCAGGTCGGCTTCCAGCCGTGGGTTCAGCCGGGAATGCGTCGGCTGTGCTTCTCTTCCCATTCCAGTCGTTCTCCGGTTGGTTGCAGAATGATAATCAGGCGGTTGAACAAGTAGATGTCGGTGTAGAGCGCAAAGAAGCGGCTAAGCATCTCGCCAAACAGGCATATGTCGCCTCGTCCGGCAAAGCCGTGACTGTCGAGGGTGACTTCGATCTGCACGCCGCGCACCAGATGGCCCTGCGCAAAGCGCTCTGTTGCGCAGTGCTTCACGTCGAGGATGGCTTCCAGACGCCGACGATTCATCTCGCTGTCGGTCCATTCATACAGCGCCAGGGTGCCGCGCAGGACTTCAGCGTTGTCCATCAGGGAAAGAAAACTGCTGCCCAGATGGCTCAGCACCCGCCAGTGAAAACGGTCCTGGGCGGGGGGATAGCACGGCAGCGTTGGTGCGCAGAGGTTACGCACTGCGACGCTGGCGGAAGTGGTTTTCATCACCGTATCAAGCACGGTGCTCTGCAGCGCGCGACGCGGCAGCTGGCCGTTAGTTCCGGTGAGGGTCAGCGACAGGCTTTCGTCTTCCGGTACGGTATGATTATCAAAGGCTTCTCCGCCGACGATAAGCCAGGTGTTGTACAGCCCGGAGGGGCCACGGCGCACCCGGGTATGATAGTAATAGTCCGCCGCGTCATGACGCATCATGCCGCCTTTGTGGCGAAAACTTGAGAACGGCGCGTAAACCTGCTGGTGCGAGGAGATCACGGAATCGACGGTGTAAATTTCGGTGTGGCCGTCCTGCACGCGCATCGGGCGCAGCGGGTATTCGGTCTGCAGGGAATTGATGGTCAGCGGATCGGACTCCAGCGGAAACAGGTTGATCACTGGCACGCAGTGCAGGCGCAGCTGCTTTTCGCTGAAGCGGAAGTCATGTTCCCAGCGTTCCGCCAGCACGACGTCGATTTCAAACCACGCCAGTCCGGCCGGAAAAGCCACCGTCTCCAGCCCGCGCAGATCGATGAACATGAACTTTTCGCGGAAGGTAAAATACTCCAGCAGCAGCTGGTAACCGCGAAAACTGCGGCCATCTTCAGGCCAGAGGCTGTCCTCCTCGCCAAATCCCAGCGCGCTGAAATACCCGTCCAGCGGCCTTCTGTCCACCTCATCGGACATGCGCAGCCACATCCGGGCCACATTGAGGGTAAAGGCCTCGTGCATGGCGCAGGCCAGCGGCGCATCGGCGTTGCAGTAGAGCGGGATATGACTGAGATCGACCCGGCTCCAGTCCGTCAGCTGGCTGCAGTTAAAGCGCAGCGTGATCACCGACCGGCCATCCGTATCGGTGGCCAGCCGGGCGTGCTCAAGAGATAACGGCTGCAGAGCGATCGCTTTGGTGGTGGTGTACCGGCAGCGCGTGCCCTTTTCACCGATCGGCCGGGAAAGCACTTCAAAGCCTTTGGCCATCGTCATCGGCTCTTTCATTTCCGGCCAGTCGGGGGTGAACTCCACGATCGTCATCGAGTTTCTCGCGCATGCGGCCCATCAGGAAGGCAAAACCTTCAAACAGGCGCTCGACAAAGGGGTCGCGGGCGCCCGCTTTGTCGAGATTGAGCATTGCCGCCTGCTCAGGATGAGCACGGGCAAACTCTTCACCCGCTTCCAGCAAGTAGCGCATTTCAGCGTCGTAATAACGCAGGGTTAAATCGTCCATAAATCACCAGAATGAGTAATAGCTTTCAGATATGCAGAGAACAGCAAGTGCAGGGAGTGCAATGTGAATGATGCGTGAATTATGCGCACAGCACCGCAGCGCGAGCGGGATCCAGAGCGATGAGCCCGGCAAGCAATGACTCCATTTCTGGCAGCAAGCGATTTTTTTCTGCCTCACTGCGCCCGGCCTTGCCTCTGAGCAGCCGGAGTCGGCGGGCTTTGACCTCAAAGATAAGCTCCGGCTTCCATTGTTCGAGCGTCATTTCCCGGGCATGGCTGTCGAGTTCCGCCAGCAGATGTAGCGCCATTTCATTTTTTCCGTACTGCTCGCTGACCCGCGCCATCAGTAAGCGCATCAGCCACCGATTGCGGCTGGTGGTATAGCCCGGCTGCGCCTGTAACCAGTTCAGCGCCGACTCAATACCTTCATCGTCCGCGCGGGTGAGCACTTCTGGCTCCAGCGACAGCACCTCATCAGCGCTGGTCGCCGCCATTACCGGCTCATCTTGCCATCCGGCCATCTCATCCAGAACACGCTCGTTAAGCCAGTTGAGCGTTACTTCATCGGCGAATGGCGTACCATCGTTAAACGCCAGGGTTTCCAGCCCCGGCAGACGAGCCAGTAGCCCTTTCATATCCCGGCACAGGATATCGGCCCGTACACTGTCAGCATCCAGTTTCAGCAGCGCCTGCCAGGCGTACCACTGCACATCCAGCCACAGATGGTTGACGCCTTGCGCCAACAGCGTGTCCGTATGCTCCAGCAGTTCCGACCAGCTTTTCTGTAAATACAACCGCTTAAGATGGGCTTTACTCTCAGGCTTGGGAGGCAATAGCCGGGTCCGGCCCGTGGCATCCAGCGGCGGTAACTCCGTTAACGTATCCCAACGCACACTCTTCATCAGATGATGACCTGCCAGCCATCCGCCGGGACACTCACGCAGATATTTCGCCAACACCTTAGCCTGATCGAGCAAATCACGACCTGACGTGACGGTATGCATTACCGGCGCGGTGTCTGCATGTTGGGGTAGCAGATCGTGTTCTTCGCGGCTGGTCTGCGGCACCAGACTGTGGGCTCCGCCGCTTTGCACCAGGCGGTTCTCCAGTATCTGATATAGCCCGGAAAGATCGGGGCGAGATGCTTCAGCCAAGCCGGAAAAAGTGGCTTCCGCCAGCAATAACGCCCCGATAATGACCTGCATAGTGGTCATGTCGACTTCCGGATAAAGAGACAGACTGTCCGACATCCGGCGACTGCCAAGCCATTCCAGCGCCGATTTACAGCTACGTTCACGCTGGGGATGGAGCATAGCCCCAAACCGCTCAAGCATTGCCGCCAGCAGCGTAACGCCCTCCGCCAGACCGGTTTCGCCATCCCGCTGCAGACGCGCCCACACGTAAAAGGTGATCACGCGCAGATCCTTGCAGGTCTGAGTCAGCAGTTTTTCTGCCAGCTGGCAAATCAGTTCGGTATCGACACCGGAGATCTTATTGACCTCCTCGCGGATACGCTGAAAATCATCGTCATAGCCCGGATCGCTCCCGGTGGGCTGGCTATCACTGATTGGCGCAAGCCAGGACTGCCACTGCGCCTGGCGTGACCGGGCCTGCTGGCGCAGTACGCTTTCATCCAACTGACTGGCGGCAACCAGATTTTGTAAAATACTCATAATTCCATCTCATCCATGTCACTATTCCCTACCCCCGTCGTCAGGGCCTGTGCGCTCTCAGCCGCATCGACAGTGAAAATCTGATCCGGCAGGGTCAATCCGCGCAGCGCCAGAAGCACCAGCGGGCCGCTCCCAAGCTGGGAGCGCAATACCCACTGCAGGGTGCGGCCATCCGGAGCGGTGAAGCTCATCATCCACTGGCTGCGTTCGAGTTGCTGGCGTTTACCCTGCTCCAGCCAGCGAATAAAGCCCCAGGTACCGCTGTAGTCACCGAACAGGCGCGTGCCCGCATTGACGCTGGTCCAGGTCAGCAGAGTGCCGGGTTTATACGTCTCCCCCGGCCAGCGGAAAGTCTGCCAGTCGGCCATCTGATTGAAATAGCGCAGCTTTTGGCCGTCTATCGTCAACTGTGTCTCGACAACCTCCGGGGCAGGCCTGGCCTGTAACTCAAAGCTGATCCCCTGGCTTCCGTCGGTGAAAAGAATGTCAGACAGCTGGCTTAGCTGGTTGATGGCGCGCAGAAAGGCCGGATTAAAGACCAGGCCGTGGCTGTTGACCTTATCCGGCACCCATTGACTGCCTTCTTTATGCAAGACACCGTTCAGCTCCGTCGTGAGAAAACGTTCGATCCGCCCGCTGTCTTTGCGCACAAACTCAGCCAGCATCGGCAGGGAGGCATCGCTTTTGCTGGCGGCAAACGGAAAGCGTCCGTCAAAGGCGGTGTGCCAGTTGGCGACCACCGATCGGCGCCATTTGTCATTCAGACTGGCCGCCGACGGCAGAAGCACGGTTTCCCAGGCCTGAGTTAGCGGCTGCACAAACAGAGTGTTACCGAAGCCACTCCACTCTTCGCCAAGGCTTGCCGAAATCAGGCTGCCATATTGTTGCGTGTCGGTCAGGTCGACGCTTTTCCCCTGGAAGACGGTCTGCGCCAGGGTCTGCATCATCTCCTGCGGATCGGAGGCATTCGCAACCTGCTGCAGGCGCAGGCGCACGCGGGTGATACGGGTCAAATAGGTTTGCAGGCTCAGGGTGCTATCGGCCGACATGACGTTGCTACCCGTGTTTTTCCCCATTAGCTGGAGCAGTGGGCCGAACGTGTCATCCAGAGGCCCCTGCGGGCCGGCTGCCGACTGGTCGATGACCAGCTTGTCTTTCCCGCCCACCAGATCTTTGGCCGATTTAATAAGGCTGTCCGACAGCCCCTCCCTTTGTTGCCCCGCCTGCCCCTGCCAGGCAAGGGTATTCATCAGGGCAATCAGCGGCGACTGGCGGACATCGCTAATCAGCGTGAGCTGGTCGGTAACATCGGCGATATTGGTCGCCGGATTAAGTCGCAGACTGTTGAGAAAATTCAGCCAGCTGCCGGCGAAATCGGTGAAGTAGCGTCGGGTCAGACGCGCTTTCAGCGCCTCCGGCGACAGGTCTGTCGACACCGTTTTGCGCGAATCGCTCAGCACCCAGTCGATTTCCTCCCGGCGCGAGCTGGCTGCCTTATCAATGGCCTGCTGAATGCCGCCTTCCCATGCCTGGCGGGTAAACATCCCCGGGACCACTTCATCGGTGGTAAACAGGCGGCGCGCGTCGGTGCCACTGGTCATGTCTTCCAGCGACACATCGGCAAAATTACGACGCACGGATTTAAGCATGTTTTCATATAAGGTGCTTTCGGCATTGCGGCGACCTAGCTGCTGCAACAGAACCTGACGGCTCTGACTCACCCGTTGCGCATCCGGAGTTATCTTCCACTCTGGCCGCTCGGGCAGCAGGGAGAGATAAAAGGCCCACAAATCCGGCGCCAGACTTTGCCACAGCCCGCTCGAGATCCCCATTCGCGTCGGCTGGACCGTTTTCATGGTCTGCGCGAAAAATGCGCCATCGGCTTTATCCGGACGAGCCATCATCAGCCAGGCTTTCAGCTGGTCATAGCCTGGTTTCGCCAGCTGGGCTCGTTGGTCGCTATTGGGGGCGGAGTTGACCAGCGCGCTGAGCGCCTGCTGCAACGCGGCATTGGCCGGGTCACGTATCAGGCGATGATTTGCCACACCGTACCAGGGCAGGACGGCGTCTAATAGTTGCTGATGATGGTCCAGACCAAAGCGCCGATACCAGGGAGCTCCCTTCTGCCCATCGTGCACGAGACGGCCGGCTTCGTTGCGCAGGGCATGAAGGGCCGTCAGTTGATAGTCAGAAACGGAGGGGTGGGCCACCAGGTCGCGGGCTTTTCCCGCTACCGAAGCAATCTGACTGTAATTGAGGGCAAAGGAGAGCAGCAGTCCCGCCGCCCACAGGCCGAGGATGGCCAGCAGACCGCACGCCAGGCCCCGCTCCCATGCCATTCCCACGTGATGCCCGCGTAAACGGCGGCAGTCATCGACGATCCCCTGCCAGGTCGCGGGCAAAGTCAGGAGATGAGGCTGGCCCGCAGGCGAGGTATCAGCCTCCTGATAAGGGTCCTTGGCGCGAGGCTCTGGCAGGCTAAACATCAGGCCACGCAGTGCAAACCGCTGCCGCGAGGCGGTCAGCCACGGCGCCAGCTGCCAGCGCCATTGCGCGATCTCCCCGTCGATAAGCTGCTGCCCCAGACGCAGCAGGAAGTCGTGGCGGGTATCTGCTGAGATCTGGTGCATCCCCTGCTCCCGCAGCATGGGCAGCATCTGCGCAAGCTGACGGGCGACATCGTCCTCGGTAGCGCGTAACGGGAAGCTAACCCCTACCGCCTGCACCGCGCGGTCAGCCTGCGGCCACTCACTATCGCACAGTTTCCACAGCCAGACCGGGGCGGCATAGCGCAGCAGTTCGCTGATTTTTTCCAGCCCGCGCAGGTCGCTCTCGCTTATCTGCGGCGTCAGGGTGAGAGACGACGGCATTACCCGCACAATCCCGTCCAGAGGACGGCCGCGGCGCAGCTTGCGCAGCGCGGCGTATTGTTGGCGATCGGGTTCGCAGAGCAGACTGCCGCCGTAAATCAGAACGGTACGCTGGCCCTCCAGCCAGCGCTGCTGACGCAGACCAGGCACCAGTTGTTCGATTGCTGTATCGTCCCCGGTGACTAAAATCAGGCGGACTTTGCGGCGCCAAAAGAAACTATAGCGGTGCTGAAGATATTTTTTTAATTCATTGTTGTTCTCTGCCGTCGCATAATACATCTCGTTGACATAGTTCTCATCATCAGGGGTAAATGGTGTTTCAATATGCCTCTCAAATAAGACGAACTGAGCTGTTACGCAGGAAATGCAAGATATTCCTATAATCGCGCCTATCTTTAACCAGGTGGAATATCCCTCAATAATGGCAGGGATTTTATTTATCTGAGAAATTAATAAAACAATCAGGAGTAAGATAACCAAAATCAGGAGACCAAAACCTACCAATCGTATATTTTTTCTCATTCCAACCTTTCCTTTTTGGGCTCTCTGACAGCCTTAACAAAACGAGGATACAGCAGTTTTGAAATTACATTGCGCGTAAGAATGACTATAAAAGAAAAAGATACTACAAGAAGAAATGAAAATATCACCATGCCAGACCAGGAAAATGCAATCGAGGGTGAGCAATTTGCTATCAAACCGAAAATACTAACACTAAACAACAACGCCATCATAACTGTTCCAGCAGGAAATGGGGATAAATAAAATTCTCTTAATTGGGGAGAAATCACCGGACAACTCTTTCCTATTGTCACAGCCCAACCCTCATTTTCATTTTCGCACAAAAGTAAATGTGTTGCTGGGCCATAACGTGTCATTTCGCAAGCTGACGCAATCATCAACCATCCAGCAAGCCTTTTATAAACGCCAAATTCCTTGTCAAAATCAATTACTCCCCCAACTCCGATATTATCAATCAGTGGTAATGGTAGTGTATTTAAAACTCTACCCAATTCTTGTCGGACCGTAATGTTTAATCCACTATGCCAGACTAAATATCTTTGATCTGATGGTTGTTGCCCCATATCACGCCACTCAATTAATTCATTCTCCATGGCATCACCACGAAGGGGCATTGCATGGAAAATTTTGGGGATAAAATTATATTCACCTTGCTTAACTAAAGATGATGGTTTAAGCAGTAAAACGCTTGCAAACTCTGGTAATGACTCATTAGGCTGCCGATAATGCATCGCCAGCACCAGAATGTTGCCGCATGTAGTAGATACACACTGGTTCCAGTCTTTAAAGGCGAACTCTTTCGGGAGCACCAATGTATAAGGTAAACCAGAGAGTTTTTCGCTATCCCAGAGTCGTCGAAATGCCCGCTGTTCCGCTTCTTTTTCGCTAGAGGAGGTAAGTAACATCACCGTTAAATTACCCGAATGCTTATCAAGAAGCCTCTGTGGCATACTGACAAACAGTAATCGACATAGTTGTTCAAAACGCGAAATACCCGGCGTTAGTGGCTCGCCAGGAAGCAGTGTCAGCGGCGGTTTTTCATCAATGCTTTCCGACGATACACCAGCGATTTTAGGGAGCAATTGAGAGTTGGCTGGTATTATACAATGGAAGCTTACAAAGTGGTGCTTGTGTGCTCTTCTGAACCACAGAAGATTCGTATTATGTCTCCAGGAATTCCAACGCCATACAGCAAAAGCTTGAACCTCCCACCAGAACGTGTAGAAGGTGACTACAGTAAAACATCCGATAGTAGTTTGTAGTATCATTGGCAGCCAATAACCGCTACTAAAAGAAAGAAATCTATTTTCCGGAGAGTCCAACACTGCAATAATTAGCGACAGAACAAAACCTAATAAAACAATCAAGAGGCATAACCAAGGCGACCACTGTTGGGCGCTGTTTTTCTTTGGAATAACCGGTAGAGACCATCCCATTATCCGATCTCCATATCCTGTAAACTGGCAATAACCACAGCTCCGCACTGTGTTTTACAATGATGGATAACAACTCCACGGCCGTTTTCTTCATAGGCAGAAAAATCACACTCAATGATGTTATTTGTACCATGATACGGGCAGGATACAGTATCGTTCAGGAGGGCGACATTTTTTCCCGATATTTCAAAACTGGACGAGGCTGAAGTTACTCTACCATCATGTGAAGTAGCATCCCCTATTACAACGATATATTTACCCACTTGCCATTCCTTTGGTTAAAATTAAGACCTTGAATATATATTTTGATATTCATCACGTATATTAAACCGAATGGTTTATTAACACTTATTTATGCCTTATTGACAGACCTGTACATGGGTAATTTATATTTCTCCTTATTAAATTTATCAGTAACAGTTTCACGACTAATTATATCAGGCTCAGGCACATTGTCAGGTATTCCAGTGAAGAGATACGGATCCTCCCCCTGCGTCCAGTCAGCTTTTCGCCGTAAATCAGCCATAAATTCTTTATCCCAGGTTGCATCACAGTATCCAATGGGTAAGTCATATGCGACCACCTTAGACATAAAATCAGCACGCATTGGCAGAGTGCTGTGATCCGTGGGCTGAGAAACATAGGTCCTCAGGCGAAGATCCTTTTCTTCAAATGTCTCCTTACGTGTTACGGGAACCATTCTTGGTTCGGATTCAGTACCCGTATTTTTAAAACCAGTCACAATATCCTGATTGGGGTAAAGATTGATATAGTTGTCATAGGTATTGTCGTTTTTACTTTTTTTGTCCGGGTTAATTTCACCCCAGCCATCTATCTCTCTATCGTCATGCTCCGCTCCAACGCGTGATTCGTCAAAATCAGCTAATTTTGCAGCCTCTATAGGTTCAGGCACCATTTCCGCATTAATAAAAACTGTTTGCCATTCCGGAGGGTCGGGATAGGTGAAACTACTGCTTTGATATTTATCGCCTTTGTCGTCCCAGAATGGTTTTCCATCCGGCAATTTTGCAAACGGTGTAACGGGATTAGGAGTTTCGCCACATGGAGTACTGCGCGCCAGCATACGCTGAAATAAATATCCCTGATGCTTTTTCAGCAGTGGATGGGGCTGCCCCTGTGAATCATTAGGTAATCCCTGCCAGCCAATTGAGCGTAGCGGGCGTGACCCCATAACACGATCATGAGGGCAGAAGTAGATGTAAGTGCGCCCGTGATTATCTCGCTCAGCAAGACCATCTCCATTTTCCCCAACAAGTGCAACATCAGGTCGCCAGTTCTTTTTATCTGCCGTCTGTCCGACACAAAGCCCTTCATAGCCAAGAGATGACAAATGATTTCTTCTGCAGGCCACCTTGTCAATGATGGCAGATAGCGTATTCTGCCGGCCTTCTGGCGAAATACACTCATCTACCGGAAGTGACGCGCCATTAAGGTCGTTGTGATCCAATGCGTAGGGTGAGTTAAGTAAAAATAATGCATCAGGTGCGTTCTTAGCTATCGCTACCGCTGCCATTGCAATCATTGTACCCTGGCTGTGAGAAATAATAGTGACTGTATCTTTAGGATATTTATTACGGATACTGTCAACCATGTCTGCAAGGCGTTTGGCTGCATGGGCATAGTATTTTCGCGGTGGCGCATTGGTTAACAGGCGATCCTTATCCTCATTAAGCCACTGAACTTTGACTCCACCGACTCTCTCTTTGAACCCTTTTTCACTCCATAAAGAATGCAAATTGTTTGTACCGTTCTGGAATGGCCCGCCGCCCCAGAAAAATGGACCCTGTGCCATAATATTGGCATAGGGTATATTTTCCCTTTTTAGTTGATGATAATCAACACCTTTCTCATTAGCTAAAGGTATGATGTATCTATCTTCATTACCTTTAGACGAAGCATACCCCCAGTAAAAACGAATTACGGGAGATTTATTTATATTAACATCAGGTAAATCCCTGGACATTAGAGGCATAGCATCTATTTTATCGTCAAAAAGATATTTATTGGTTTCCAGTTCATGTGATGTTCCGGTTAACCCAAGTCTTTTATTCAGACCTTCACAAAGTTTTTTCTCCGCAACTGAAAACCACTCTCCTGTCGAGTTAACACCGTGTACAAGTATAATAATACCAGGCAAATGAGGTGGTAAGTCACACCCACCTCTGACCTGGCAGTTTTTATGAGAAGGAAAGGAGTCCCAGGACGGACTCCCATTATCATCAAACTTACATTCAAGTTCACGGATAGGCTCAGTTTTATTGCTCATTTTTTACCACTTCCTTTTTTCCACTTGTGACAAACGTATACGTGATGGTTTTAGCCCCAACATTTCTATTACATGTATATTTAGAATCAATACTTTGTGTTGAAATTTCAGGGAATTTAACTCTACTACCATAGATTTTATCTTCAATTTCCATTCGAATTTCTGATAATTTATCTACCATTAAATTACTTTCATGACGTGTTTTCGGTGGCGTTAAGGTTCTAATATAGTCAAGTATGCGAAAATCTGGCCCATACTCATTTGCGTAAGGTATTTTTTTTCTTATCAACTCCTCCTTCACTAACTCGGCAATTTCATTTTGCCAGTCATCATAAATACTTATTAAAGCCCCATCAGAAAACCTTAATTTATTGACTGAATAAAGATCGCGAAGACCTATAGGGTGAGAATACACACTCTCTTTTTGAGACTCATCTCTTAAATAAACCCCATCATTAGCCACTACCACTTTGAGCTTACTAAAGCGTTCAGGTGTGCTGTATTCCGCCGCTACAATTTTATATATAAAGGTTCTACCATAATCCGCTGAAAAAAAGAAAAAAACCGGACACCCTTGCGCTGATCTTCCGCTACCGCAATACTGTCTAGTTGATGCACCAGGGAACGCCAGATAACCATTATTCGCGCCATTAATAACAGTTCCTTTATAAGCCGCAAAATAATTACCACGGCGATACGAGAAATCATAAAATTCGTGTTCCCATCCCAATTGAGTTTTTATTTCCCTCTGAGTATCATTGTAATAAACCTGCCCCCCCTTATCACAAGATATGTAGTTCTCCAGTGTCAGGTATCGATATTTATCTATGCGATAAAGAACCTGAGGCGGAGCATCAGTTTCAACTTTTCGTGATTCCTCCACCTTCTGAGAACCGCTCATACCTCCCAGCCCTACGCCAAAACTGGCCCCCATACTGACCCCTGACAGGAACTGTAAGCCTTTATAAATGACATACAGTAGCAAACCGACAATAGCTATAATTGTAAGTACTTTCCGGTCTGATTGACTCCATCTCATCTTATTTCGCCTTAACCAAGCTTATGTTCATATTGTCGATAACATCAGATGAATTGAGTGACGTTGCTCCAGAATCATCTGTTACACCAGAAACAACTGAACCATCTGGCATGGTAATTTTGTACGCTCTCCCTGGCAGTGGTTCTTTAGTCAGCGCATTTCTGATTATAAATTTTTCATCAAATGTTGAGGGTTCAAACGACCTCATAACACCCTGCATACTGCCAGCGCCTGCTTTCTTTATCCCCGAATTTTTAATCAGCAGTTTGCCCGATCCGCCAATTTCAACACTCCCACCAGTGATTTTGATATAGCCGCCACCGCATATCAGCGTCAGTTCATCCTGTGCTGTAATGACCATTTTTCTGCCACTTGAAATATGCGTATCCTCCGTCGACCAAGTAGTGATATTCCCTCCCTGAGCCTGAATATCAATATCATTTTGCGAGCTGAATAGTTTGACACCTCCACGACTATACAGACTCAGTTGCTTACCTACCGCCATGGTAAAGTCCTTATGTGCACCAATATCGAGTTGTTTACCTGCAGTAAGAGTCAGATTATCGCTGGCCGAAAACTGCATATCTTCACCGCTCACCAGGGCAATTCCTTTCGGCGCACTGCCAAGGATCACCTCCCCATGCAGTTGTTCAATTTTCTGCTTCAGGAGTTTTTGCTGACGACTGACATCAGCAGCCAGGGCCTGAGCCTGAAGTGCGCTGGCGGCAAGGGATTCCATCTCCAGTAATGCCGCTGAAAGCCGGGCAAGGGCCGGCTCCATCGCCAGCACCTGCCCCCGGGCCTGCGCCTGTCCGTCCGCGCTGATAAAAATACCCTTCTGTGCCCGGATAGCGCCCCAGCTGTCGGTTCTGAGCTCAAAACCGTCCCCGCGCGGCTGCTTTTCAGCATCCACGAGATGGCCGAGGTTCAGCTGGCTCTTGCCGCCATACTCCGTCGACACCTTGATATGCTCTTTCCCGCGCTCGTCGTCGAGGCGGATTTTGTTGTTGGCCGGGGTGCGCAGGACGTTACGTTTGTCATTGCGGATGGTGACATGGTCGCCGTGCGCCGAGTCGTGGAGGACGCCCGCGATATACGGCCGGTCGGGGTTACCATCCTCAAAGCCAATCGCCACCTCCGTCCCCGCCAGCAGCGGCAGGTGCAGGCCGTAAGTGTCTCCGGCATACGGTCGCGACTGACGGACCCACAGACTCTCGAACCCGGTTTCCCAGCGCGCCCGGTCAAACAGCATATTCACCCGGTAGCGTCCGTGTTTGTCGATATGCCCGTAGGTGTCGTTTTCCCGGGTGCTGGTCACGCGGGCCGGCAGCGTCCCGGCCATCACCGGACGCGCGCCGGGCTCAGGCCGGTAGCCGACGTCCGGGCTGTCCGGTATGCCGGCAAACTCCACCGCAAAGTCGGCATCGCGCCGGGCGTGGCTGTGCATCGCCGTGACGAGCACGCCATCAGCAAACTCCCCGGCCACCTCCTCTCCGCCGGTGACCTTCAGCACCTGCCCCGGGCAGAGCGTCGGGCAGCTGGTGGTGGCCTGCATCCGGGTCTGGCCGTTCAGATAACGCTCATGCCGAAGCCGGGCGTAAAACGCCCCGGACTCCGGCGCCGGATGCCGGTCATGGGCATTCCCCGCCGTCAGGTAGTTATCTCCCCAGTGGTAAGCCTCACCAAAGGTGGTGGTCTCCCCGCGGGTGACATCCACCTGCGCGTTCATGTCCGCCGTCGCCTCGCGGTAGTTGTAGTCGCGGGTACTGACCTGCTGCTCCACGACGCGGTGGCGGCATGCCATCTCCCACACCGCGTCCACCCCGGCCGACTGCTGCCCTGACGGCGGGACCGAAGGCAACGTCAGTCCCTTCTCATAGCCCTGCTGACTGTCGCAGAACTCAACGACGTCGATGTGCAGCCGCGTGTCGGCGGAAAAGCGAAACCAGATCCCCACCTCACCCAGCAGCCGGGTGATAAAGCGCAGGTCATCCTCGCCGTACTGCATCACCTGCTCGCGGCGCGGATACGTTTTTGTCAGCGAGAACAGAAAATCCTGACCGCGCAGGCCGTGGCGCTCGCGGAGGATTTTTTCCACAATCTGCGGAACGGACTGGTCCTGGTAAATGGCGTTCTGGTGCGAGCGGTTAAGCAGCGCCAGGCGCGGCTGGAGCGTCAGCGCGTAGTGCGTTTCATCCCTGGAGGTACTGAGCCGTTCAAACCCCGTCACCACGCCCTGGATCACCCGCACGGGTTGCTGAACATTGATGCCGAAGCCCTGAGCCACCGGCGCCTGCAGCGTCAGGGAGGCTGCCTTCATCAGCATCATCTCTTTGCTGATGGCATGGTCTGCGCTGGTGAATTCGATACGGTAGCGGAACGGCTGGCTCAGGGCTTCATCGCCCTCAAACGCCAGCACATCAAGCCCGGCTTCACATCCCTTCACCGAAAGCAGGTGGTGGTTGTGGCTGAACAACAACGATTTCACGCTACTCATCGGATATTGTCCCCTCGTCAAACGCCATCACGACGCCTTCCTCTTCGTGATACCCCAGCGTCACCTGGCGCGGTTTCTGCCCCGCCGCCATATGGCTCAATAGCTGCTGACTCAGCGCCGGCAGGATCTGCTGATTCAGCAGACTGTCGACGTTGCGGGCGCCGGTGTCCGGTAGCAGGCAGGCCTCGGTCAGCACGTCGAACAGGCTCTCGCTGAGGGTGGTGGTGATTCCGTAATGGCAAGCCAGACGCTGACTCACCTGACCGAGCTTGATCCCGACAATGGCGCGCAGCGCAACCGCCGGCAGCGGACGGTAAATCACCGTCTGGAAGCGGGCCAGCAGCGCCGGCTGGAAGTGGCCGCGCAGCACCGGGCGCAGCAGCTCGTGCAGGTCTGATTCACTGGCCTCCGGCTGTTCATCCAGCAACTGCATCAGGAGGTCGCTTCCGAGGTTGGCGGTCATCAGGATCACGGTGTTGCGAAAGTCGATTTCACGCCCCTCGCCGTCGCGCATTACCCCCCGGTCGAAGACCTGGTAGAACAGGTTCATCACATCGCGATGGGCCTTCTCCACCTCATCGAGCAGCACCACGCTGTAGGGGCGTTTGCGCACCGCCTCGGTCAGGATCCCGCCCTGGCCGTAGCCGACGTAGCCCGGCGGAGAACCCTTCAGCTGGCTGACGGTGTGCGGCTCCTGGTACTCGGAGAGATTGATGGTGATCAGCGCTTTCTCGCCGCCGAACAGCGCCTCGGCCAGGGCGAGCGCCGTTTCCGTTTTGCCGGTGCCGCTCGGCCCGACCAGCAGGAACACCCCCTGCGGACCGTTCTCCGGCGTCAGGCCGGTTTTCGCGGCGCGCAGGCGCCGGGCAATAGCGCTCAGGGCCGCCTCCTGGCCAACCACCCGTTTGCCGAGACTCTCTTCCAGACTCAGCAGCTCCGTCTGCTCATCTTTCATTAGCGAGGAGAGCGGCACGCCGGTCCAGTCGGCAATCACCGTCGCCACGGTGCGGACGTCGACGTCCAGCCCGAGCAGCGGATTGCCCTGCTGGACGGCAATAAGCGCGTTTTGCAGGTCGTTAATTTCCGCCTGGCGGGAGATATCGCGGCGACAGGCCAGCAGCGCCTCCGTCAGCTGCAGCTCCTGACCATACTGAGTTTCAAGGGTATCCAGCGCCAGAATAAGGCGGATCTCCTCCTGCTCAATGGCCGCCAGCCGTTCGCCGCGGGCGCTGTTGCCCAGCGCAATATCTTCCAGCAGCGCCTGTTTCTCCATCGCCAGCGCGGTGAGCTGTGCCTTCATGCGGGTCAGCGGCTCAGGCACGGTATCGAGACTCATACGCAGGCGGGCGGAAGCGGTGTCGAGTAAATCCACTGCCTTGTCCGGCAGCTGGCGGCCGGTGAGATAGCGTCGTGACAGCGTCACGGCGGCGCGCACCGCATCATCCGTGATATGCACGCCGTGGTGGTCGGCATAGCGGGACTTCAGGCCGCGCAGCATCAGGCAGGCGGTGTCGTCGTCCGGCTCATCCACCTTGACCATCTGAAAGCGGCGCTCCAGCGCGGCGTCGCGCTCGAAGTACTGCTTGTATTCAGACCAGGTGGTGGCGGCGATGGTCCGCAGCTCGCCCCGGGCCAGCGCCGGCTTCAGCAGGTTGGCGGCATCCGCGCCGCCCGCCTGATTACCCGCGCCGATGATCGTGTGCGCCTCGTCGATAAACAGCAGCACCGGCGAAGGCGACTGCTGTACCGCCTCAATGATATTTTTCAGCCGCTGCTCGAACTCGCCTTTGACCCCGGCGCCGGCCTGCAGCAGACCGAGGTCGAGGGTGCGCACCGACACCGGCTTCAGCGCGTCGGGGACGTTGCCTTCGGCAATGCGCAGCGCCAGGCCTTCCACCAGCGCGGTCTTGCCCACGCCCGGCTCACCGACGAGGATCGGGTTGTTTTTACGCCGACGGGAGAGAATATCCACCATCTGGCGGATTTCCGTGTCGCGTCCGAACACCGGGTCAATCTGGCCATCTCTGGCTTTGGCGGTGACGTCGAGAGTGAATTTGTCCAGCGCGTTCTGCAGGGCCGGGTTGAGCCCATCCGCATTCAGTTCACCGCTCGCAGGACGCCCCACAAATTCCACGTCCCCGCCATGGCGCTGCGCCAGCGCCGCTTCCTGCTGCGCTGGCGGACGTTCGTCAGACTGGGCATCCAGCAAGGGGCGCAGGCGATCCAGCTGGCTCTGGCCCAGCGTTAACAGAGGCCACAGGCCATCGCACTGGATCAGATTCTGTTTTTCAACCAGCGCCATCAGCAGGTGAACACTGCGGATCTGCGCTTCGCCGCTGAGCGAGGCAATCAGCCAGGCCTCCTGCATCAACATCTGGATAGGATCAGAGAGCTGGGGACGATGACGTACCGAGCGCGGCTGTTTATCCAGCCAGCTCAGCAGATCCTGCCACAGCGCATCCATATCCCATTCATAGCGCCGCGCCAGCACCGTCAGATCGCCTTCCCCCTGTTCCAGCAGCTTAAGCAGCCAGTGCTCGGGCAGGATCTCGGCATGCGCCCGGGTCTGACACAGGGAGGCCGCCCCCTCCATCGCGCGGGCACAGCAGGGATTAAGACGGCGTAACAGGCTGGCTGGATTTTCCATGAGATCCTCTCTTATTGGTTCCGGACACGCTACCGCCCGTCGCTGTTCCCGAACAGGAACCCACAGCGCACAAGGTCAGGCAGACAGATTGTGTTTTTCTTTGCTGAGAACCCGCATCTCAGGCACTCAGCAAAAAACGGCGGGCAGAGAAACGCTGCCCGCATCAGGCGATAGTCCGCAATAAACCCCGGTCGCAGCGATAACGATGCGGCCGGAGTGAGCGAACGTCGCCTGCGCGCCAGCGGCGCGAAATATGACGGGCAATTACGCGGTGGCGCGTTCGTTCCAGCTATCGGAGTGAATGATGTTGCCGTCTTTATAGGTCCAGGTGATCTTCTCGTAGCGCAGCTCAATCTGTTCCAGATGGTTGTGCTTCTCGTAGGCGGGGTCTTTGATGTCGTGCATCAGGGGATTCACTTTCACCACCTTGACGTTCTCAAGTTTGGTATTGAAATACTCCACTTCCTGGCCGGCATCGTTGATTCTGTACCACTTGAACTCAGCGGATTTCAGGGTCTGGCCGGTGGTCACTGCCTTGTACAGGTAGGGGCTGGAGGAGTCGATCTCCTTGGTGAACAGGAACGGCGTATGGATACGCGTGCCGGTCAGTTTGCCGGTGTTGTTATCGGTCGGGATGTACAGGTTGTGCTCCTGGGCCACCACTTCGATACTGCCTTCACGATCCTGAACGTCGACAGACCCTTTAATGTCCGCGCCGCCATCGTCTTTCAGCCAAAGATAAACAGGAATTGCCATGGAATTACTCTCCATTGTGTAGTGAAGCGCCATCATCCTGGGATGACGCAGAGGGTTGGTCCGGTAACCGGCAGGCGTCTACCTGCGGCACCAGACTGATTTCGACACGACGGTTCAGCGCACGGCCCTCCGGCGTATCGTTTGTTGCAATTGGTCGGCTTTCGCCATAGCCCTGAACGGCAAAGCAGCTGTCCGGCACGTCGCCGGTATCGCGCATCCAGTCGCGGACCGATTCCGCACGTTTCAGCGACAATAGCTGGTTGGCTTTTTCCTCACCGACGCTGTCGGTGTGGCCCGCCACCACGATCAGCCACCCGGGCCTGGCCTTAATGTCCATCAGCGAGTTGACCAGCCGCTTTGTCGAACCGGGCTTCAGTACCCATTTCCCGGTATCGAATAGCGACATGCTGTCAAGGCGGATGACGTTCGGCGAGACGCGCTGCACCGGCCTGGGCGGCGGTGGAGGCGGCACGTAACCGCGAATAGCCTCCAGCAACGGCAGGCGAATCTGCTCCCCGCGATACAAGCCCAGACTCAGGCGCAGCGGGACGCCGTTACGCGCCCAGCTATCGAGCAGCGCGGCATCTTCACGCAGCACCCTGACAGCGCTGGCTTTTGGCCGATAATCATCCATCGCAATCCGCTCATAACGGGCAATATCGACGCCCACGCGCTGCAGCAGTTGTCGATTGTTCCAGCCACTGCTGAGCAGCGCGGCGACAGCCGCGAGGGTGAAAATCGCGAGCGCCGCGCGCCAGGCCCTGCCTCGTGGCGTGAGTCCCCGTCCCGCCGGTAACTGCGGCAGGATGAATTCCGGTAAGGCTGAAGCGTCCCCGGTGTCGCTCTCGCCAGGCTGCCAGCCAGCTACCCGCGACAGGCCGCTATGTCGGGATAACCACGTCGTCCAGGCCGACGACGCCAGACTTCCAGGCAGCGAGGGCCCGAGGCCCCACAGCACGGCCGCTGGGGTCAGAGGCGGCAGGTCGGTATTCTCTTCCGTCAACACGGCATGGACGTGCTGTTCAAACCAGCCCATCAGGCTGTTCATCAGCACCTGCTGCTCCAGCGCGGCCGCCCCGCCGGCGCTTACCCAGGCCGGTACGGAACAGGGGGCGCAGGAGGGCTGCCAGACTTTCACCGCTTTACCCGGCATCGCCGCCTGCCAGAGCAGGATGGGGCTCATCGTGCTGCCCACCTGCCCCTGCAGCGCCAGCGGTACGGCATACCCCGTCTGCTGGCGCAGCTGGCTGAGTTGCCAGCGCAGGGCCAGCAGAGCGCTGGTCAGCGCATCGCTTTGTGCGTGCCGCTGCGGGCAGACGCAGAGCAGCACCGACAGCTGAAGCCCCCATTCCGGCCGCTGGCTCAATACCTGGCGCGCGACCTGCTGCAGTTCCTCCGTCTTTTCCACGCGGATCCAGCAGCCCTGTTTGACGACCCGCACCGGTGACGCTTGCGGCCAGACAAACGGCAGATCGCCGCAAACGAGGACCACCGGCTGGCGATAAGCGCCCTCCGGGAGAGGGTCCAGGATTGACGCGACGTTACGCCCGGTACGACGACTGGCGATGCGCCAGATCCCGATGATCAGGGCCAGCGTGACCAGCAGAATGAGCCACGCCCCCCAGCGGGGAACCGGCAAAAATAGCAGGCACACCAGCGCACTCAGCAGGCTGGTCCACAGCGCCAGCCCACGCTGCTGCGCGGGGCTCATTTCACCGTCCCCGGTAACAGGGTCAGCAGCAGGTGATCGAGCCAGTGGTTCAGCCCCCACCACAGGACGAGTACCACCATCACGCTCAGGCCAATTCGCACGGGCCAGGAGGCCAGCCAGCCGCTTATCCCCAGTCCGGCGCGATTCTCTACCAGTACGGGAGCGGTTGACGGGCATTGAAAAGGTGGGACATGCTCACTGAGCGCGTTGATCAGCTTCAGGCGCTCGGGATCGTTGAGGGAGCGAAAGCTGCCAACAAAACCCAGCAGCATCACCCGCTGAAAACAGGTGACCACGGCCAGGTCGGGCGCCGGTTCACGCAGCACATCGCGCATCCGCTCGCACAGGGTGTCGCCGGCGTCCATGGTGCCGAGGAAGTGCCCCTGCAGCGGAATGTCATACCACTGCAGGCAGGCCTCATCCTCCACGCCGCGCCCTTTCACGGCTTCATCGAGCAGCGCGCACTGGGCGGTGAGAATATGCTGACAGCTGGCGTCATCAAGCCCGCTCGCCTTCAGCTCATGTTGCACGCGCTCGACATCAGCAATACAGCGCTGCCATAGCGTGTACCCTTCCTCATCGCGGAACTGCGGGCCGTGGCGCAGGCTGATAACCTGTAGCCAGGTGTTCTGCAGCAGCGCATCAATATCAATGGACGCGGCGTTACCGCGTTTAGGCTCATTCACGTTCGTAGTACCGCAAAAAGTTCAAGTTCAGGCTCACCGAGCATCCCCGGGACGTAAAACATACAGGTGCCGCTCTGCAGCATTTCCGTCGCCAGAGGGTGGGACACATCGAGGCTGAAATACTGATTTTCCAGACGCAGCGGGATCGCCGCCGGCACATGACGCAATGGCGTGAGGGGCACCCCTGTCCGCGAGGAGTTGACGATGGCTTTGACATGATCCGGACTGCCCACTTTGCACTGTCGCGGGAACTGCTCCTGCAATCGGGCGACCGGTACCGACGAACGAACCGACAGATAGTAATCAGCCCCTTCCCGCAGCCGGGCATCGTGCAGGCGCGCCTGCCAGAAGTGCAGCCGGGCATCATGCTCCAGGGCAATCGCCACCACCCGCGACGGCAGGCTCGCCTCCAGCAGGTCGCTCAGTAAATCAAACAGCGGCGGAAAAACCGCGTTCAGCTGGTCATGCTGATAAATCGGGACGGCATTCGCCTGATGGGTGAGCGAAAAGGTCAGCAGGCTGCCAGCCAGGCGCGCCAGCTCCGGATAGAGGCGTTCCGGCGGGCTCAGTTGGTAACGCAGAAAGTACCCCAGCACCGGCTCGGCGCTGTTCAGCGCGTTCAGCAACCAGAACAGAGAGACATCGGCCACGGCAAAATCAGCCATCCGTTCATTGCTCTCGCGACGCATGGCCATCAGGCGCGTCAGACGAGCCCGAAGCTGAGTAAGCAGCTGTTCAAGCTGCGTCGCCAGCCAGCGGCTGCCCTGGATCTGCAGCAGCGGCGGGAGAAACGTCTCGTCGATAAGCCAGGCCCCCTGCGAGTCCCGCTGCAGGCGAACAAGCGGACAGGTCAGGTAATCGCTGTTGTCCTGATGGGCGAAACGGAGGGTCAGCTCCGGCTGCATGACGGCAATCTGTCGGGTATCTTCCCCGAACTGGTTGCGGACATCGCGCCAGTGCTGCCGGAAGCGCACCGGCCTTTCGGCCACCTCCTCCGGCTTCAGGCAGTTGCCGCCATTCGCCTGCATCAGGGGCAGCGCCAGCACGATCACCGCCTCGCCGTCCGCGCCGTCCAGTGACAGCGCGGACGGCAGCGCATCGGCATTGTCCGTATCAATCATCGTGCCATCCTGGAACCGGACCTGCAGCCTGTGAGCCTGCAGGCGGCCCAGTTTAAGCATCTCTGGTTCGAAGGTCGCCTCAACCACTCCCCATGGATGGTTAAGACCTATCCGGGCAATCACTTCCGCAGTCCAGGCTGCATACGCAGCCTGCTGTTGAAAATGCTGGGGCGACACCATAATGCCCCGGCCCCACAACGGACGTTCCGTTTTCATCATCGTCCGAACCTACGCCTTCGCCTTTGGCATCTGGCTAACCAGCGACAGATTGACGTCCATCCCCTCGACCTGGAAGTGCGGCACCGCGTAAAGCTTCACGCGGAAGAAGCCTGGGTTATCCTCAATATCTTCCACCACCACGCTGGCATCGCGCAGCGGATGGGAGGCCTGCAGCTCGTCGCCGGGGTCGGTCATTTCAGTCACCAGGCTCCGCACCCAGGTGTTCAGCTCCAGCTCCAGCAGCCGCCGGTCCTTGGTGGTGCCGATATTCTCGCGCTGGATCATCTTCAGGTAGTGCGCGATGCGCGACAGCAGGAAGATGTAAGGCAGACGCGCGTTGATGCGGCTGTTGGCGGTGGCGTCGGCGGTATCGTACAGCGCCGGTTTCTGCGCGGAGTTGGCCGAGAAGAAGCAGGCGTAATCGCGATTTTTGTAGTACGACAGCGGGATAAAGCCCAGGCTGGCGAACTCAAACTCCCGCGTTTCCGGGATCATCACCTCGGAAGGAATTTTCACCTGGTTGCCGGTGCCCAGATCGTACAGGTGGATGGGCAGATCTTTCACCGCGCCGCCGGCCTGCGGACCGCGGATCTGCACGCACCAGCCGTTATTGACAAAGCTCTTCACCATATTGGAAGCGAAGGAGAACGCTGCGCTGGTCCACAGATACTTTTCGTGGTCCGGACCTTTCACCTGCTCGACATAGTTGAAGCTGCGCACCGGCACGGTGTCCGGACCGTACGGCAGACGACCCAGCACGCGCGGCATCACCAGACCGATGTAGCGGGCATCGTCGGTTTCACGAAATGATTTCCAGCGGATATATTCCGCGCGATCGAAGTAGTTGCCGATATCCTTAATAGCAGCCACCTCTTCCATGGTCTCTTTCAGGAAGAAGGCCGGGCCGACGGCGCCGATAAACGGCATATGGGCGGCCGCAGAGACGCGGGAGATATTGCGCAGGAGCGCCACATCCTGCGGGCTGGCGTCGAACTCATAGGCCGAGATCACCGAGCCGATCGGCTCGCCGCCGGGGGTGTCATACTCCGCGGTATAGGTGTGCCAGTAGAGTCCGCTCTGGATAAGCTCCGGCGCGTCCTCAAAGTCCTGGCGCAGATCGTCTTTGGCGACGTCCAGGATCTCCGTTTTGACGTTCTGCCGATAGTCGGTGTTGTCCACCAGCTGTTTGAGGCCGCGCCACAGGGATTCGACCTGCTGAAACTCCTGATGGTGCATCACCGCGTCCAGCTGACGGCTTATCTGGAAATCCAGTTCGGCGATATGGTGGTCAATCAGCGTTTTGTCGAGCTTTTCCACCCGCTGACCGGACTGACGGATGCGATCCATAAACACCTGCATCGCCGCGGTGAGACGCTCCGCCGCCGGCGCTTCGGAGAGCGCGGCATCGTCCAGAAAGTCGTTGATATCCCCGAGGTGAGACGCCGGGGCGAGATTAATTTTTTCAAACAGCGAGGCGTAAACGCCCTCGCCCGCCCTATTTTCCTGCAGCGTGGTTTGCCCCTGAACAGGGGCGTTTTCTGTGGTAACAGACATTAGCATTTTCCCGGTTAATCCATTAACAGACTTGCCCCGCCATTATTTCGGGGCAAGCGCACTCATTTCGTCGCGTAATTCCTGGGACAGCGCCGGATCTTTCAGGATTGCCTCAAGCTCTTTTCTGAAAGTGGCGTTATCAAGCAGATTGGATTTGAGATCGCGTAATAAATTACGCATCGCCAGCATGGCGCGGAGTTGCGGTATTTGCCGGGCAACCTGCTCCGGTTCAAAATCTTTGATGTCGGTAAAACGCAGTCTGACATTCTCCTCTTCACCATTACCGGCCAGCGTATTCGGCACCGAGAGGTTAACTTCCGGGCTAAATTCCGAAAGTACGCTGTTAAAGTTATTTTTATTGACGTTGATTTTTTCTCTTTCCGATAAAGGCCGGTTTTCCTTACCATGACTAAAATCGCCAATGGTAAGCAGCTTCAGCGGCAGTTCGACCTTCTTCTGCGCGCCGCCGGTATGAAGAGATAATTTGAGATTAATGCGCGCCCTGGGGACTTCATTCTGGAACGTATCAGCCATAGCAGTTCCTTTCCTTAAGGAATAATTATTGAAGAGTTGACGATAAAAACCGGATGATAATAGAGCAAAAACAGATTATCGATCAACTTAACAAGAATATTTCTTTAATGCATTCACAAGGCAAACAAAATTATTTTATTAGTAACGACAATGAATCATTTACAGCCAAATATAAAGTTCAAAGCCAACACCTTCAATTAACATTGAACACATGAATGTTCACATCACATATCATCAAGGCGATAAAAAAAATAGATTAAATGAATATGATAGCGACAATTCCCGTGAATAATATTGCCATGAGATAATTGATATTATCGTTAGCAGATCAAGCACGCATTTAAGCCACTTCTCCTGTTTTCGTTCACGCTGAACCGTCAACAGCCCTGGCACACAGGCCTGCGGAACCCGCGATATTTTCCACCACAGACAGCCGTCAGTAGCTGAAAAAGGCTATTTCCCCGGGTGACTGACCACACGGCGATGTCGGCAAAAGTTGTCGTTACCAGAAAAAACATGACCCCGATAGCAAGATGCACACGCTACCGTCTTCGGCATCCTGAGGGGGTCGCATTCTGCGGATCGCCAGGCTATATCTAAGACACCTTTCTCCCACAACGAGTAAAAATGATGAGCAAGAAGATCCTGATGCTGGTCGGCGATTATGCCGAAGATTACGAAACGATGGTCCCTTTTCAGGCACTGCAGATGATTGGCCACCAGGTCGATGCCGTCTGCCCGGATAAAGCCGCTGGCGACTATGTCATGACCGCGATCCATGACTTTGACGGCGCCCAGACTTATAGCGAAAAGCCGGGGCACCGCTTCACCCTGAACGCCAATTTTGCCGCGGTGAAGGCCGAGGACTATGACGCGCTAGTGATCCCCGGTGGCCGGGCGCCGGAGTATCTGCGCCTGAACGAGGAGGTTATTAAACTGGTACAGGCATTCGACGCCGCGCGTAAACCTATCGCCGCCGTCTGCCATGGCCCACAGCTGCTGGCCGCCGCTGGTATTCTCCAGGGCCGCACTTGCAGCGCTTATCCCGCCTGTGCCCCGGAAGTGCGCCTGAGCGGTGGGCACTATGCGGATATTGGTATCGACCAGGCGCATGTGGACGGTAACCTTGTTACCGCCCCTGCCTGGCCGGCTCACCCGCAGTGGCTGGCGAAATTCGCCGCCCTGCTGGCGGAATAACGGCCTGTAGAGAAAGCGTTGTCTCTGGCGAAGGGAATTGGCCATCGCCGCGCTGGTGCTCTCCTTCCCACCGGCACGGCGGTGTTTGATTAGCCGTTCCCGCAGCAGCTTAACCTGACTCAACTCAGCAAAACGTTGGCCGGATAGTCCCCTCGCTTCAGATGCGCATTCCCCCGGAAACCTCAATGCGCTGGGCATTCACCCAGCGATGATCATCGGATAACAGCGAGGCGATCATCGGCCCGATATCCTCTGGCACCCCCGGTCGACCCAGCGCCGTCATGTTCGCCACCGCCTGAGCGACCTGCGGGTTATCCCGCACCACCCCGCCGCTGAAATCGGTGGCGATGGCGCCGGGCGCCACGCAGTTCACCGTAATTCCGCGACTGCCCAGCTCAAACGCCATATAGCGGGTCAGGGTTTCCACCGCGGACTTCATGATCGCATAGGGCGCCCGGTTCGCCATCACGATACGAGTTAGCCCGGACGAGACATTCACTATCCGTCCGCCATCGGCCAGCAGCGGCAATAGTTTTTGGCTGAGGAAAAAAACGCCCTTCACGTGGATACGATACAGCGCATCGAATTCCGCTTCCGTGGCGTTAAGAAAACCCATGCCGCTGGCATTGCCGGCATTATTGACCAGGCAATGAAACCGATCGGCCCCCAGCTCCGCCAGCGCCTCCTGAAAGGCGCTGACAAATCCGTCAAAGGTGTCGGTTTCGCCGGCGCTGAAGGGCAACGCAATCGCCCGCGAGCCCTGAGCTTCAACCCGCGCGACCACCTCGTTCGCCTCGACAAAATGCGCGTTGTAGGTCAATACCACGTTCACGCCGCGCTGAGCCAGCGCTTCAACGGTCGCGCGCCCCAGGCCGCGGCTGCCGCCTGTCACCAGGCCAATTTTTGCGCTATTGTTCATGTCTCCCCCTTTTTACTCTGCTGAAAACATGAGCAGATTATAGGCTTCTGCATGCCGACGATAAGACCGCGTTGCGCGACAGGATTGTTTTGCCAGCTGGAACAATGCCATGGATAAACTGGATACCCTGACCCTGTTCGTGCGCATCGTCGAACGAGGTTCGTTCAGCGCCGCCGCCGCGGATCTGGGTTTTTCCCGGCCGGTGGCGACCGCGGCCATAAAGGCGCTGGAGGCCAGTCTCGGGGCGCGGCTGCTGCAGCGCACCACCCGGCACGTACGACCGTCGGCGGAGGGCTCGCTGTATTATCAGCGCTGCGTGGCTATTCTGGCGGCCCTTGAGGAGGCCAACCGCAGCGCCGGGGGGAGCATTGCCGGTATTATCCGCGTGGACGTGGCGGGCAATCTGGCGCGAACCCTGCTGCTGCCCGCGCTGCCACAGTTTCTCGCCCGCTATCCTGCCATTACGCTGCAGATCGGCGAAAGCGAGCGCGACGTCGATCTGGTTCGCGAAGGGGTCGACTGCGTCATTCGCGGCGGCCATCTCCCCGACAGCGAGATGATTTGCCGGCCGCTCGCGAGGCTGCAGGAAATCACCTGCGCCAGTCCGGCCTACCTCGTCCGGTACGGTACCCCGCATACGATTGAAGGACTGACGGGCCACGTGATGATCGGGTTTGTTTCATCGCGCACGCAACGTACCTTGCCGCTGAGCTTTACCCAGGATGGCCGCCAGAGCGAGGTCAGTTTGCCCTGTCGGCTGCTGACCTCCGATGCCGACGTCGGCGCCGAAGCGGCAAGGCTTGGCTTTGGCCTGTATCAGGCCCCCTTGCCCCGCCTTGAGGCCGATCTGGCGTCGGGCGCGTTAACGGAAGTGCTGGCCGATTTTCGCCCTGCGCCGCTCCCGCTCTCCCTGCTCTATCCCAGCAGCCGGCAGCTCTCTGCCCGGGTACAGGTATTTATCGACTGGGTGACGGCGCTGATGAAGGCTCCCCTGACACAGCAGGCATCCGGAAGGCTAAAATAATATTTGCTATTATTCGCGGCACGTGCGTTAATCGTCGTGTCGATTTACCAGACGAAAAGTTATTATCTGAGTACGCGTTCTCATCTCCAGGCGTTATCCCTGATACCACCTTCCTTTGAGCAGTCCCGTTAGTATTTTGCTTTTTCTGTAAACAGGCCCTGTCAGATCCCCTATCGGCTCACGAAATAAGCCGCCATCTGACCCAAAACCCGGCTTACCACTAACAAAAAATAGCCGCGTTAATTTTCCTGAAAACGACCTTTGTCTTTCAACAGAACATTACCCATACAAGGTTTACATTATGATTGAACATATCCATTTTAGATGCCCATGCTGCCATGGCTCCCAGTACAGAACGTCCCAGTTTGATGTGACGGAAAAAAATCCCTTTGGTGCGAAATGCATTTTCTGCAAATCGGCGATGATGACATTTGATGCTATCCGCCCTCGTCATCTGGGCGCGCAGTCTACTGCGCAGGCACAACAATAAGTATGCGCGGGTAAAGCATGCCTGTTATCCGCCAGGCGGATGACGTCTTTTTCTCAACCGCCGTTTTTGTCGGTTGAATAATTAACAGGGGGATCAGGCAACGCTTTTATCAGGGTGGTAATATTTTTCCCTGCATTCATTTCAACGTCAAAAAAGTCCACCGCACGCAGAATAAGCCGCAAGCCTCTACCGCTTTCCGCTAACGGATCGACATCGAAATGCTCATCACCACGCGCCAGCGCCAGGCGCTCGGCGGGAAAGGTTTCCCCCGCGTCGGTAAAGCGCAGCGTCACCCGTCGGTCCGCGACCCTAAATTCCACACCAAAACGACTTTCCCGATCCTCATGCAGCGCATAGCGAATAATATTCGTTGCCGTTTCACAGGCGGCGAGATCGAGCGCAAAACGCCACTCGTCCGCAACAGGCAGCGAAGCCATTTGCTGGGCAAGCCACTCCGCCAGCGGTGAAAGCGAGGTGAGTTCGGCAGGAAACATCATGATGTTGTTCACGGGCACGTCACTCATTTAACTGCGCAAGTGCCGAGGTGCGATCCTCGCAAATGCGGAAAATACGATCCATACGGGTCAGCGTGAACATATTGCGGATGCCAGGATTCAGCGCGCACAGCGTCATCTCCCCTTTCCCGTTCATCATCTTCATCAGAGAAACCAGGGTTCCCAGACCGCTACTGTCGATAAAATCAATTTCGCTGAAATCAACAATCAGATCGCCGGGCGCTTCGCCTATCTCCTGGGCGATTGCCGATTTAAAGGCTACTGCGACGGAAGCATCCAGCCGACGCACCGCCGGCGTCAGGATCGTCACCGAGGCCTGCCGTTCGGTTTCAATTTTCATCACTGTCCCCTGTACGTTCAATAATCAAGAGTGAAACATCATCGGCCATCGCCTGGGTCTCCTGCGCGTCGCCATTGCGCCAGTGGATCAAGTGCCGGGCAAACCGCGGCAGCAGCGCGGGCAGCGGCTGCGTCACACTGTCCTGCAGCCACGCTTGTAAACGCGCTTCGCCAAACTGTTCACCGCTCCGGTTTTCACATTCGGTGATACCGTCGCTGAACAGGCAAAGCCGCTCTCCTGGCGCCAGCGAGAAACTGACATCTGCCCATGAGAGATGGTTTATCAACCCCACCGGCGCCCCACCGCTACCGGCCGAGCGCACACTTCCATCAACGGTGACGATAAACGGCGTGGGATGCCCGGCCTGACACAGTTTCCCCTCACCGGTTGTGAGGTCGATGACGCCATAGATCAGGGTGAAATAGCTGACAATCTCTGCCTCGTCGCTACAAAAACGACCATTCAGGATCTGCACTACCTCGGCAGGTGATGCCGGCTGGTTATCAGCAGAGAAAAGAAAACGCTCAACCGCCCTGCCATGTAGAAACTGGCGGGCGACGGCAAGCGACATCATCGCCGCCCCCACGCCGTGCCCGGAGACATCCACGCAGTAAAATCCGAGATGCTCCCCCAGCGGGAAAACATTAAAAATATCCCCCGATACCCAGGCCGACGGCAGGAAAATCCAGTCGGAGAAAAAACCCTGATAGCACAGCTGATGAGCCGGGAGAACCGACTGCTGAATGCGCGCCGCCAGCTCCAGATCCTGTTCAATCTGCCGCAGCGCTTCACTTAGCCGCGTATTGCGCGCGGCGAGGTCGGCTTCAAGGGAGAGGATCCGCGCCCCGGCGTGCAGTCGCGCCCGCAGTTCACTCTGCTCAACTGGCTTACTGAGAAAATCATCGGCCCCTGCCGCAAACCCTTGCGTTAAATCGCCCGGATCTTCGCGAGCGGTGAGCAATATCAGATAAACGTAGTGACCAAACTGGCGACGGCGAACTTCCCGGCACAGCGTCAGGCCATTCATCTCCGGCATTTCCCAGTCGCTAATCACCAGGCTGACGGGCTGGTTTTCGAGGATCGCCAGCGCGGCGACGCCGTTTTCCGCCTCACTGACGATATAGCCCCACTGCGTCAACATTCGGCTCAAGAGCCGACGATAAACCAGCGAATCTTCAACAATCAGGACGTGCTGTGCCGACATCGCGCCTCCTAAATCGGCAAGAACCAGATAAGGCTGATCGTGCCTTCACGAAACTTGCCGCTGCCGCTGTCGTGCCCCGGATAGCGGGTACCGGCATAGTTGGCATACTGCACAGAGAACGATCCTGGCGTATAGCCCGCGTAACCGAAGCTGTAGCTGTAGTCGCCATTCCACGGTTGCTGCTGGCTGCTGTCGGGGTACCAGAACGCCGTCGCACGGATAAAGAAATGTTGCTTAAAGGTATATCCGCACCCCCCGAGCAGTACGTTTTTGTTTTTGCGTATATCGTCACTCTCCAGATCGTAATAACGCGGCACCCAACTGTAGCCCACCTGGCACATGATGGCGTCGCCTTTGTTGATCAGCAGCGTATTCTCCATGGGCTTCGGCAGGGAAAATTTATATGCCAGAGTGATGGCTCCCTGCTCAAAATAGGTGTGACGCTTGCTGCCTGAGGTCCAGAAGTGGTTATCGCCATAGTTACTGTAAACCAGGCTGACGGTATTGGCATGCCAGTCGTCGTAGCCAAAACTATAGCGAAAATCGGCGGTATAGCGGCTGGTGTCAGTCACCGGTAAACGGGATGTCACGTTGGCGAACCAGAAGCTGTAGGGCGAATATTGCAGGCTAAGATTTAATGTCTGATTATATTTTTTCTTCTTCTCAGCGCTGTCGGAGCTGTTAGGAATCGTCATCCACTGCTCTTTCAGGCCGGAACTAAAGCTCAGCGCGCCCGAAAAAACCTTATCATTCCCGGAAAAAAGCCGTCCCCAGCGGCTGGTAAACACGCCGGCCTGCACCGGTTCACCATTTTTATCACGCAGCGGTTGTGCGTCGTTCTTCTCTGCGCCTTCCGCACCTGCGATGGCGCACCATAGCGCGCAGGCCAGCATATACTTCTCCCGCATTTGCCCTTCCTTAGTTAGGTATCCAGCGTGCGGCGACGCGGTATTTGGCCATCAGCCACAGTACGCCCAGCGCGGCGGCATGGATCAAGGTGTTCACTATCCACGCCTGGTGCCACAGATCGAAGGTGACCAACTGGCTTACGGCGAGCACGATATAAACATGCAAAATGAAGGTGTAGAGCGAACGCTGCCCGAGCGGGATCAGGAACCAGCCAGCCAGCCAGTTCAGGGGACGCCAACACCAGGTCAATAACAGATAAATAGTGACCATCAGACTGATATCATTGAGGATCCGTACCGGCCCGAGGCCGTTTTTCGCCGCCCAGGTATGATAAAAGGCGTTAAACTCCGCCGGAGGGATCACGTGCATCAGCAGCGCGGGCGGCATAAAAGGATTGGTATGGTTCTGGGCGACAAACGCAAGGATAAGCGCGATGAACACCAGCGCCGCGACGGCGACTTTGCCGGGTGGCGTGCGGGCGAAAGAGATCAGTTCCGCTTTGTACCAGCCGCAGCACATTCCCAGCACAAAGATAAATTGCCAGGCCAGCAGGGGAAAGGCGAATTCAAATTCGCAGGGCGTCACCCGTACCGGCCAGCGTTGCCAGCAGCCGTAGATCAGCAGCGAGACGCCCAGTAAGGGGTAGACGTGACCCTTTTGCAGCATTCCCAGAAACAACGGGCTGAGTAACAACAGAAAAATATAGAGACCGAGGATCTGCGTTTGGTGTGGGCCAATCTGCAGATAGAGGATAATGTTAAACCACGTCTCTTTTATTTGCGGGGTGAGTGGATAGAGCGACCAGCTGGTCCCGGAAAAACGATCGGTAAAGTGAGTGACTTCAAAGGCATTAATAAACGGAAAATATCTCAGCAAAAGAAAAGAGACAATAATAATAATATTAACCTGATATATTTTCCATGCGCGCAGATAAAGTCCCCAGCCCACCGTCAGTAATACAGCTTTTTGTAATCTGACACGATTTAGCATCCCTAACATAAAGCCCGACAGGATCACAAAACCCTCGGCGCCAGTGGTCAAACCAAAACGCTCCCAGCTGAAAATATTAAATATCGACATCACTTCCGTATGCGCCACCACCATCATAACGAGAGCAATGCCGCGCATAAAGTCGATACGCAGGTCGCGTTCACCCGCCAGAGAATAACGCCAGGCTATTGATTTATCAGTTTCTTTTTTCGAAATCGCTGAGGCAACCTGGCTCATGGAGGATCCTGTCGTCTACCCTGCAACATTTATTACAAATTATTTAGATAGTGTAGAATGCGCTATCTTGCAATGCCCTTTTTATAAATTCCCCCTGCATGCATCACACTATGTTAAGCTATCCAGGCACTTCTCAATTCACGCTGTTGAAATTTTTACGCCGCCATCTACACTCATTTTACTGTTATTTACCTGCCATAATGCGTCCTGCTGAATGCACCAGGTCGATAACAGACCTGTCACTCAAACTCAGCGCGGAATCAGGATATCCTTGCTATGGATTTTTATTTTTCCCGTTTTGAACATCGTCGACCGCCTGAGCCGCTCAGCACTCCGAGCTGGGTAAGAATGATCTGGCAGGTATTCGCTGTGGCCGCCCTGGTTCTTGGTGCCAATTATATTTACTGGCGCTGGACCGCGTCCTTAAACACTGACGCATTGTGGTATGCAATCCCTCTGGTGCTGGCGGAAACCCTGGCGTGGATTGGCACAGTTCTGTTCACCATTAATTTATGGCAGGAAAAAGATCCTCCGCCAGGCGTCCCCCCGACGGAGATCAACGACTGTCTGCGAGCGGATGAAGCGGTGGAGTCGAGGCCGATTAAAGTCGATCTGTTTATCGCCACCTATTCCGAAGACGTGGAACTGGTCAGGCTGTCGATCCGTGACGCCATGCAGATGACCTATCCCGGTCCGCTCGACTATAAGGTGCATGTCCTTGACGACGGGCGTCGCCCGGAAATGAAGGCGGTCTGCGAGCAGGAGGGGGCGAACTACATCACCCGTCAGAGTAATATCGGCTATAAAGCCGGTAACCTGCGCAACGGGCTGGAACATACCGATGGCGACTTTCTGATCATCTGTGATGCCGATACCCGCGTTTTCCCAACCCTGCTGAGCCACACGCTCGGCTACTTTCGCGATCCGGACGTCGCCTGGGTGCAGACCCCGCAGTGGTTTTTCGATCTCCCTGAGGGGGAGGATCTGGCATGCTGGCTGCGGCGTAAAGCTGGCGGCGCAGGCTACGGGGTGGGCTGGCTGGCGCAGAAAATCGTCGGTCCGGTGACCATCGGTCGCGATCCGTTTTTCAACGATCCGCGCATGTTTTACGACGTGATTTTACGGCGCCGTAACTGGGCTAACGCCGCGTTCTGCTGTGGTGCCGCCTCCGTTCACCGACGGGAAGCGGTGATGCAGGCGGCACTGCGCAGCTACGTCTGGAGCGTTGACGCCGAGATCGACCGTCATACGCGGGATATTCGCGACCCGGTAACGCGGGAAGCGCTGCAGGACGCCATGCGCCCCCACGTGGCCTTTGATACTGAACTGACGCCCTATAAGTTCCACGTCTCAGAAGATATTTATACCTCCATCCTGCTGCACGGCGACGCTGCTCGCCGCTGGCGCTCAGTAATGCACCCGCGGATCGAGTCCAAAATGCTCTCTCCGCAGGATATGCTGACGTGGATGATCCAGCGCTTTAAGTATGCCGCCGGATCGCTGGATATCCTGTTCCATGACAACATCTTCAGCCGACGCCGCTTTAAACTCTCGCTGCCGCAAACGCTGATGTACGCGACCACCTTCTGGTCCTATCTGGCCTGCGTGTGGAACACCGTGTTCCTGATCTCGCCTGTTATCTATCTCTTCACCGGCATTCCCCCAGTGTCGGCGTGGTCTACCCCTTTCTATCTGCACTTTTTACCCTTTTTTATTGTCTCCGAACTGGCCTTTATGTTCGGCACCTGGGGCATTTCTGCCTGGGACGGCCGGGCCTCTTACCTCTCCTTTTTCTCGATGAATCTGCGGGCGCTGGACACCGTTTTGCGCGGGGAGCAGATCAAATTTCACGTTACGCCGAAAGAGCGACAGACGGGCCGTTTTCTCTATCTCGTCAAGCCGCAAATTGCCATCGTTTTGCTCACCCTGACAGGGCTGATATGGGGCGGCATTCAGGTGGCGCGCGGTGAGGTTGACGACCCCTCCGGGTACGTCATCAACATTTTCTGGGGCGCGGTGAATATTGCCGCCATGCTGCCGTTGATTTTCGCCGCCATGTGGACGCCCCCCGAAGAGCAGGAGGCGAGCCGATGAGGATCCGCGACGCCCTGCTCTCCGCCCGCAGCTATCTCACCATCCTCATTGGCTTCCTGCTGGGTTTTGCGATTGTCGTATGGGTGGAAAAACAAATGCCTGCGCGCGTCGAGAGCAGCGGTGGGATGACGTTGAGCCAGGATTTTCCGCCGCTCCCTGCCCCGCGCGAGCTGACCTTTGACGAGGCGATCTGGGCGCGAGTGGCCTGGCAGTATTATGTGAATAATACTCAGCCAAACGGTCTGGCCAATGCGCACGATGACGAACCCTGGCTTAGCCTGTGGAGCGTCGGCAGCTATCTTTTCGCCGTGGTCGCCGCAGAGCAGCTGCATATTGTGACCGCCGCCGAAGGCGATGAGCGCATTGCCGCCGCCCTGTTTACGCTCGGTCAACTGCCCCTCAACGCCCAGGGATTGCCCGCCGCTCAGTACCATGCCGACACGTTGCAGATCCTCGGCAACCCGGACTCCTCCGCCATCGGTATGGGACGCCTGCTCACCGCCCTGCAAACGCTGCTCTGGCGCTATCCTCAGCACGCCGCCGCGGTGCGGGATCTGTTTAATCAGTGGCGGGTCGGCGCGCTCATCAGCAACAGCCCCGCCAGCCAGGCCGCGGCGCCGCTGCACCACTGGGCGCTGGCGGCGGATGAACCGCGGGACAGCTTTGGCTACCGGCTGTATGCCAGCCATACGCTGCGGCTGATCGACAGCGCCGCGGGGCTGGCGGTGACCAACCCGCCGCAGGGGCAGCAGATGATCGACATCGACGGCATCATGGTGCCCGACGAGGGGCTGCGCACGCCGTGGGGGCGGCAACCTTCGCTGATCAGCCTGCCGTACCTGCTCACCGGGCTTGAGCTGGGCTTTGACGCGCAGAGTGCGGAGATCGCTTGGCGCATCATGCAAATCCAGCAGCGCCGTCATAGCCTGAGGGTCAGCAAGCCGCCGATCAGCACCGACTACGCCGAGCCCGCGCCGGATTATGCCAGCGCGCTGGCGGACCGGCAGCCGCAGAGCGCCTTCGCCCCGCGCAGTGCCACCCCGGAGCAAACGGCGATCACCTCTACCCGCACCGCCTTTGCCTGGTACGCCCTGTTCCGCAATAGCTGGAGCGAAGCGCTGCGCCAGCAGGTCCAGACGCTGCAGGTCCCGGGCAAGGGCTGGCAGCGTGGGTTAAATCTCAACCGCAGCGTCAACGACGTTGTTGACGGCGATACCAACGCGATCGTGCTGGAAAGCCTGGCCTACATTTCCCGGGGGCAGATGCTGTGTCTGGCCTGCCTGAGCCCTGCCCCTCTACCCTCGTCCTCAGCAGGAGCAACGCCATGAAGCTGACCTATTTTTCCCGTTTTCCCCTGCTGGCCGGACTCATGGCGCTGTGGCTCTCACTCTCCGGCGCGCAGGCCGCGACCGGTCTGCCGGCTGCGGAATACGCCCCGCGTAGCGGGGAGCTGACGCCGAGGGAGATGACTATCGCCAGAAATGCCTGGCAATATTTCGTCGCCAACTTTCAGCCCACCACCGGGCTGGTCAATGCGGTAAACAAATACCCCTCGACCACCATGTGGGACAGCGCCTCCTATCTGGCCGCCATGACCGCGGCCCGTGAGCTGGGAATTATTGACAAGGCGGAGTTCGACCGTCGGATGCTGAAGTTTCTCGCCACGCTGAATAAGCTCGATTTATTCCGTAACGAATTACCTAACAAAGCCTATAACACCGTGAGCGGACAAAAGGTGAACTACCAGAATAAACCGGGTGAAATCGGCTATTCGGCGCTGGATATCGGCAGAATGCTGGTCTGGCTGAAGGTGATCAAGGAGCGCTATCCGGAATACAGCAACAGCATCGATAACGTGGTGCTGGGGTGGGATTTCAGCCATGTGGTCGACCCCTGCGGCACGCTGTATGGGGCTTATCTGGAAAACGGCCAGCCCAAATACGTTCAGGAAGGACGCCTCGGCTACGAGGAGTACGGCGCGGCGGGCTTTCAACTGTGGGGATTTAATACCTGTCAGGCCAGCCGGCCCCAGCCTTATGAGCTGGCGGAAATTTACTGCGTGATGGTCCCCTATGATTCTCGCGACCCGCGGCAAACCAGCCAGCATAACTATGTGGTCAGTGAATCTTACGTGCTATATGGCATGGAGTTTGGCTTTGATAATCCTGCTGACCGGAACGATAGCCCGCGCGAGTACTCCCATCCATGGATGAAAAACTTTGCCGACCGGGTCTACCAGGCCCAGGAGAATCGCTACGCCATCACTGGGATCCTCACCGCTCGCTCCGAGCATCAGCTCGATAAATCCCCGTACTTTGTCTATGACACCGTGTTCAGCGACGGTTTTAACTGGAACACCATAACCGACAAAGGCCAGTTCGTACCGAACAGCGCCGCGGTGTCGCTCAAAGCGGCGATGGGGATGTGGGTGCTGTGGAACTCGCCCTATACCGATCGTTTGCTGGACGCCATTGAAAATGCGAACGAAGCGGGAAAAGGCTATTACGAGGGACTGTATGAAAACGGCGACGGGCCAATCAATGAGTTCACCGCCAACAATAACGGCATCATGCTGGAAGCGCTGCTGTTTAAAAAAGAAGGCAAACTGCTGCAGTTTTCCAGCGACAATCCGAAAAACCGCGATTTCGCGCCGTCGCTGTGGGACAAAAAGCTGGTGGATCTCTTTGAGCCCAATAACGGCCCGCGCAACCGCCCCTTCCTGAGCAATACCCCTGCCGTCAAGACATGGTGCGAACAGACCGGAACCACGCAGCGCACCCAACCCGCCTGCCAGGCCTGCCAGTGCGCCGCCTGCAAGGCTGACGAGCCCGTTAAACTTCCGCCGGTGACCGCGCAATGCTTAAAACCCTAGCTCGCTGGCTGACCGTCGCCATCCTCCTGCTGCTTATCGCCCTGGCGCTGTTCAGTCGCGAAGGCGCGGGGTGGCGCTGGCTGACCAAAGGCGGCTGGCACACCACCGCCCGTATCAGCAGCCTGACGCCGCAGGAGCGGACGTGGGCGCAGATCGCCTGGCGGTACGTCGAGAACAATACCCAGCCGCAAACCGGCCTGGTCAACGGCAGCGACAAACAGCCGCGCGCGACGCTGTGGCAGATGGGCGACACCCTTATCGCCCTGCTCGCCGCCAGAGAGCTGGGGTTGGTAAAGGAAGCGGAATTCGACGCCCGCCTGACGCCCCTGCTCGGCACCCTCAATCGCCTGACGCTGACCGACGGCGGTTCTCCGGGCAGGCTATACTCCACTCAGACGGCGACCCCTGTCGACTTCAGCGGCAAACCGGCGGCCAGCGGCTGGTCAGCAAAAGATATGGCCCGACTCATGCTCGCCCTGCGGCTCACCGCCGAACGCGCGCCGCAGTACGGCGAGTACATTGATAAAATTATCCTGCGCTGGAACTTCTGTCCGGTGATCGATAAAGACGGAGAGCTGTGGTCCGCCTCACTGCAGAACGGCCAGCAGACGATCCGCGAGGAGCTTCGGCTGGGAGACAGTGAATACGCCGCCAGCGCGTTTCGCCTGTGGGGATTCCCGGCCGGCAAGGCCTTCTCTCCCCCAGCGCGGAATGTGATTATGTATCAGCGTCGCCTCGCCGTTGACGACCGCGACCCGCGAACCACCTGGCAACCCGTGGTGCTCTCCACTCTGCCCGCCATGCTACCGGGACTGGAGTTCGGCTGGCAGCCGCCCGGCGTGCCGGAAGAGGTACAAAAAGCCATGCGCGAACGGGCGGAAGGGATATGGCTCAGCCAGAAAACGCGCTGGACACAGGATAAAGTGCTAACCGCCCGGGCCGATTTTTCGCTTACCCAGGCGCCCTGGCACGTGGAAGACACCGTCTGGGGGAATGGCTACGCCTGGAATACGCTCGGGGACGACGGGAAGTACTACCCCCGGCTGGCGCAGGTGACCACCAAAGCGGTCTTTGTCTTGTGGACGCTGTGGGAAACCGAGTATACCGATGCGCTGATGGCGGTCACTACCCATCTTAACGACTCGCAGCGCGGCTGGTTTGAAGGACGGGTCGAGGCCACCGGCGACGTCAACGCCACCCTCACCCTCTCCACTAACGCTATGGTGCTGGAGGCGCTGTTTTACAAACACAACGCCGGGCCGTTGTTCAAAAACGGCCTCGCGGATGACAACAGCTACTTTGCCCACCGCGCGACGGACGAATTTAACCCGCCCCGCCGCTGCCTGCCGGGCGAACGGGTCATTAGGAGCGCACCATGAAGTTTTATCGCGATCTTTTTGAAGCCAGTCTGAATCGTGTCGTACCGGAGCACGACAAACAGCGCTTCTTCCAGGCCTTCTACAGCACCTTTATCCATATGTCACCGGAAACCGAGCAGCACTTCTCCCAACGCTCCGGCGAGGAAGGCCAGCAGATGATCTTTAAAAGCTTTTTCGCCATGCTGGCGGTCAACGGCGACCTCTTCGTACCCGATTTTCTGGAACGGCTGGCACGCGAGCAGAGCGAGGAAGGCCTGCGTCTACCGCCGCGGTTTTTTGCCCTCTGGCGGGAAGCGATGCTCAAAACCGTCCGCGCCAGCGATCCACTGTGCGATGAAGAGATCCTCACTGCATGGGCAATGGCGATCGCCCCTGGTCTTGAGTATCTGCGCCGCCAGGCGGAGCTCCACTATCAAACTGTTGGCCAGTAATCATGCATGCCGCTAACCGTACCGACCTCAACCTCCTGCCCTCAGCGGTGATGATCTACGATGATCGCGAACGGCTGCAGGCCTGGAATGATAAGGTGGCGCTGTTTTATCCAACGATCGCACCCTGGCTCGCCGTCGGCGCCACTATTGAGAGCCTGGCCGAGAAGTTTATCGATGCCGGATATAACATCGACCCAGGCCGGCAACAGACGCTGCGCGAGGCGATTATCCGCAACTGCCGCCAGACGAACCACTGCGAGGTCCGCCAGTCGGGCAACCGCCGGATTTACATTCAGCATCAGCGGCTGGCGGATGGCGGGATTGTCAGCCTGCATACCGACATCACCGAGCTTGACGAGGCCCGGCGCTCACGTCACCAGCTTCATGACGACTTTTTATTCACCGCGGAGTCGATCCAGATCGGTATCTGGGACTGGCAGGTCTCCCACGACAACCTGCAGGTGAATGACACCCTGCTGGCGATGGTCGGCCAGTCGCGGGCCCAGTGGCGCTATCCGCTGCGTTTTATGCTCAATCTGGTCCACGAGGACGATCGCACTACCCTGCAACAGGCGATGATCGCCTCGCAAAACGAGCATATGCCGTTTTTTGAATGTGAACTTCGTGTCCAGCACCCGACGCAGGGCTGGCGCTGGATGCTGCTCTCAGGGCAGATCGTCACCCTCAACATGCAGCAGCAGGCAGAGCGGGTGATCGGCACCTTGCAGGATATTACCCGGCGCAAAGCCGCAGAGCTGCTGGCCATTGAGGCGGCGAAGGAGGCCCGCGAGGCGAACGAAGCGAAAAGCGCCTTCCTCGCCAATATGAGCCACGAAATCCGCACCCCGATGAACGGCATTCTCGGCATGACGCAGCTCTGCCTCGATACGCCGCTGACCGCGGAGCAGCGGGAGTACCTTTCGCTGGTGATGAGCTCAGCCCAGTCGCTGCTGCACATTATTAACGACATTCTTGATTTCTCACGCATTGAGTCGGGCAAGATGCAGGTGGACGAAGAGCCGCTGGAGATCCGCCCCTTTATCCAGTCGCTGATCCGCCCGCATATGCCTGCCGCCAGCGAAAAGGGCATTGAGCTGCTGGTGGACATCTCACCTGCGGTACCGGAGGTGCTGATCGTCGATGGCCCCCGGCTGCGGCAAATCCTGACTAACCTGTTGGGTAATGCGCTGAAGTTCACACATCAGGGGGAGGTTCTGCTGGCGATTGCGCCGGCCGACGACGAAAGCCGCTGGCGCTTTCGCATACGCGATACCGGCATCGGCATCGCCCCGGAGAAGCAAAAGGCGATCTTCGAGGCCTTCAGCCAGGCCGATAGCTCTACCACCCGCCGCTACGGCGGCACCGGGCTGGGGTTAACCATTTCGGCCCGCCTGGTCAGCCTGATGGGCGGCGAGCTGATGGTGGAGAGCCAGCCCGGGGCGGGCAGCGAATTTGCCTTCACCCTGCCGCTGGAAGGCCTGCACGCCGCGGCCTCCGGTAGCGCTCCGCTGAGCCGCTTCAACAACCAGCGGGTGCTGGTGGTTGACGACAACAGCACCAACCTGCGCCTGCTCGACACCATGCTTCGCCAGATGGGGCTGATGCCAAGCTGCGTGGACAACGCCGGCGAGGCGCTACGCCGGGCCGCCGAAGGGCCGCCCTGGCCGCTGATCCTGCTCGACGCGCAGATGCCGGATATGGACGGCGTATCCCTGGCGCTGGAGCTCTCCGCCCTGCCCGAGGCCCGGCAGAGCCAGATCATTATGCTCAGCTCCATGAGCCGCCATTTTGACGCCAATATGCTTAAGCGCATCGGTATCGCCCACTATCTGCATAAACCGGTGGCGCAGCGCGAACTGCATCAGGTTATCGCCGGTATTCTCCTTCCCACGCCGGTGGTGGCGACAGCGCCAGCCCCCGTTGCGGAACCGGTCAGGGACCAGACCGGGCTGCATATCCTGCTGGCTGAGGACAACCTGGTTAATCAAAAGGTCGCCAGACGGCTGCTGGAGCAGTTGGGTCACCGCTGCGAGGTGGTGAGCAACGGCCGGGAGGCGCTGGAGCGCTGGCGCGCAGCCTGCTGGGATCTCCTGCTGATCGATCTGCAAATGCCGGAGATGGACGGTGAAACCGCCATCCGTCTGCTGCGCGAAGAGACGCCGGCGCTGGGCAGGCAACATCAGCCCGCGATGGCCATGACCGCCCATGCCATGCAGGGCGATAGAGAGCGCTGTCTGGCGATGGGCTTCGACGGCTATATCGCCAAACCAGTGAGTCTTGAGGCGCTACGGGAAGCCATCGCCCGCGTCGGCGCAGCGGAAGATAGCGGTTTGGAGGAAGAGAAAGGCCTGCCGGACGAGGCCCACCTGCTAAAACAGTGCGCAGACGATCCTGAGCTGGTCGAGGAGCTGCTGGGACTCTTCGCTGAAAGGCTTGATGCTGCGATCATCGCCCTCACCCACGCCATTGATACTAATGACCGGGAGACGTGGCGCCGCACCGCCCACAAACTGCGCGGCGAGGCGGTCACCCTCGGCTTTCAACGCCTTGCCGGGGTGCTCCAGCAAATGGAGAGCCGGGCGACGTCGCCCGGCCAGACCGTGCCAGATGACCTGCGCGACGCGCTGGCCGAGGCAACCACAGGCTGCCACCGGTGGCTACATCGCAGATCGCAGGAGGTCCTCCGTGATCGTTAAACGCCTTCTGCTGCTGATGGTTTGCCTGCCGCTGGCGCATGCCGGTTCTGCGCCGGTGACCTGGTCACTGGCCGGACAATGGCGGGTGCATGACGCTAACGACAGCGCCTTCGACGGCGCGCAGGCTTCGGATGGCGACTGGCGCACGCTGCGAGTACCGGCAAACTGGTACAGCGCTGGATACGATCATCAGGGCGCCCTGTGGTATCGCCATCAGTTTACCCTGCATGGCCTGTCGCCGGATGCCATGGCTACCCTGGTGTTTGACGGCGTCGATTACTTTGCCGAGGTGGCGCTCAACGGCAAGACGCTGGCCCGACACGAGGGCTATTTTCAGCGCTTCCCGGTGGACATCAGCGGGGCCGTACGCCGCCATAATCAGCTCGCCGTGCGGGTCGACAGCCCCTATGAAGACCCGCAAAAGATCTGGCCGCTGCACAAAACGCTGATGAAAGGGATCTTGAATCAGCACGACACCCGCCCGGGCGGCGCCTGGTCGGTTCAGGGGCAGGATGCCAACTCCGGGGGGATCTGGGCGCCAGTGAAGCTCCATCTGAGCCGCGGCGTCACCATCGACGAGGTGATCCTGCGCCCGGACTGGCAACAGGGGCTGGAGCAGCCCATGCTGCGTGCCGAAATCCGCTATCGGGCTGTGACGCCCGGCCCCGTCACGCTACGCCTGACGGCTACCCCGGACAATTTTTCCGGCCCACGTTTTCACCAGGCCTTCGCGGTCACTCTGGAGAAAACCGCAGGCGTCCTGCACGTCTCGCTGCCCATGCCGTCCGCGAAGCTCTGGTGGCCCGTGGGCGCAGGCAAGCCGAACCTCTACCGGGTGCGCGCCACCCTAACGGATAACCGGGGGATGATGGATACCGCCGTCACCCGCACCGGATTACGTAAGGTGGAAGCGCTGGCGGATAATCAGGGCTGGCGCATCAACGACAGACGGCTGTTCATTAAGGGTAGCAACTATATTGGCTCCCCATGGCTAAGCACCATGACGCGGAAAAAGTACCGTCGGGATTTCAGGCTTGTCACGGCGATGAACGCCAACGCCATCCGCGTTCACGGCCACGTGGCGGGCCGCGCGCTGTATGAGGTGGCCGATGAGATGGGACTGATGATCTGGCAGGATGTCCCCCTGCAATGGGGTTACGATGACAGCGCCGCCTTCGCCGAGAACGCTGTGCGCCAGACCCGGGCGATGATGGACCAGTTCGGCAATTCACCGGCGATTATTGTCTGGGGCGGCCACAACGAGCCGCCGTGGAACTCGCCGTGGATGGAAAAACGCTTCCCCGACTGGCGTAAAACCTTAAATCAAACCTTGACGCAGCGGGTGGGCGATGCGCTGGCGGAAGATACCTCCCGCATCGTGCATCGCTTTTCCGCTGTCGAAGAGCACTACTGGGCAGGCTGGTATTTCGGCACCCTGCGCGACCTGCTCGCCCCGGCGAAAACCGGAATTATTACCGAGTTTGGCGCCCAGGCGCTGCCCCGGCTCTCCACCCTGAAGACCATTATCCCGGCTCATCTGCTGTGGCCGAAAACGACCGCCGCTGACGACCCCGGCTGGGTGCGATGGAAGTACCATAATTTTCAGCCTTTCCAGACCTTTAAATTTGCCGGTATTCCACGAGGCAACAATATTCAGGAGATGATTGAAAACACCCAGGCATATCAGGCCAGACTGGTGGCGCTGGCGGCGGAGAGCTATCGCCGCCAGCGTTATCAGCCGGTGACCGCCCTGTTCCACTTTATGTTTGTCGAGACATGGCCCTCCATCAACTGGGGGGTGGTGGATTATCTGCGCCAGCCGAAGGCCGGTTACTATGCCCTGCAGCGCGCCTATCAGCCGATCCTGCCGTCCATCGAGCCGGTGACCGCCAGCTGGCGTCAGGGAAGCCCGGCGACGGTGCGCCTGTGGGCGATTAACGATACCTGGGCAGCCTGCGAGAATTGCCGCCTGACCTGGCAGGTCAGGCAAAATGGCCAGATGCTCGCTCAGGGAGAAACCTCGCTGACCCTGCCGCCCGACGCTGGCCAAATGGTCAGGGAGTTGACCGTCACCCCCGCCGGCCCGCAGCCCGTGACGATCGTCTACCGCATTGACAACCGTCGCGGCAAACACGTGGGTGCTAACCAGCATACCGAGCCCGTCGCCGCGGCGCAGGCGGGGAGATGAAGATGGAGCCAATCGGTGCCGCGGTCAGTCGTGGATTTTCACCCCCAGACAGCCGCGAACAAATTCAGGGTTAAAGTGTTTCACCGCTTCGCCAACGTAACCTAAATCCAGGGCGCCGATTTGCGCCATTTCGCTCGCGGTGAGCGAGAAATCCCAGATGGCAAAGTTCTCTTCAATACGCTCCTGGCGGGTGGATTTAGGGATCACCGTGACGCCACGCTGCACGTTCCAGCGCAGGATAACCTGCGCAATGGTTTTTTGATGGGCATCGGCAATCCCCTGCAGCATCGCCTCTTGATACGGATTATGTCTGCCACCGCCTAACGGCGCCCACGCTTCCGGCTGAACGTGATAATGCTTCATGGTTTCCAGCGCCGCAGGCTGCGCGAAATAAGGATGCAGTTCAACCTGGTTCACCATCGGCCTGATTCTGACAGTTTCGCAGAAGTTAGCTAACACATGGGGGTAGAAATTGGAGACGCCAATCGCTTTCAGCTTCCCGGCTTCATACGCGTCTTCCAGCGCGCGCCAGGCGCTGAAATAATCGCCCATCGCCTGATGCAACAGATAGAGATCGAAATATTCCAGCCCGGATTTTTTTAAGGACGCGGCAATCCCGGCTTTCGCCATCCCGGTGTTGGCCATGTCCTGGACCCACAGTTTGGAGGTTATAAACAGCGCCTCACGGGTACACAGACCTTCGGCGATGGCTTCGCGAACGGCCTCCCCCACCGCATCTTCATTATCGTAGACGGCAGCGGTATCGATAAGGCGGTAGCCGGTACGAATGGCGTTCAGCACTGACTGCTTACACTCTGCTTTATCGGTCACCTTAAAAACGCCAAAACCCAGCATCGGCATTTTAAGGTTGTTACTTAATACAGAATATTCCACGGTGAAGCTCCCCTCTTGTTAAAACATCATGGTAAGACAAGAACGCGGTCACGATTAGCCTGTCATTCCTGATTTGACTTATGCATTCAATTCATTAATCGCAGTGCGCTGAGATGATCTGATTTTGACAGAGAGCAGAAAAGTCCCCCCTGCCGCGCCCAGCAATAACAGACCGCTCAGTGCAAACGTGCTGTGCCATCCCAGACTATCAAACACCAGGCCGCCTGCCGTTGACCCGAGGGCAATCGATAGCTGGATCACAGCAACCATAAGACCACCGCCCGCCTCCGCATCTTCGGGCAGCGTCCGCGCAATCCATGTCCACCAGCCGGTGGGCGCCGCCGTCGCCAGCAGGCCCCACAGGCTTAACAGTACGGTGACAGCACCGGTATGGTGCCCGGCCAGCAAAAGCGCTCCGACAATCGCAGCCATAACCAAAGGGATAGCCACCAGCGTCGGATAAAACCGGGCGTGCAGAACGGTCGAAATGAGCAGCGTGCCGACAAAACCAGCGACGCCAATCGCCAGTAATATCAGGGGCAGACCAGAAGAACTGACCCGGGTCACCGTCTCCAGAAACGGTCGCACATAGGTAAATAAGGTAAACTGCCCCATAAAGAACAGCCCGCAGGCCAGCAATCCAAGGGATACCGTCGAGCGGCGGAACAGACGCAGCACGGTTCCCTGCCGCTGTGGTGCGCGCTGGCTTTTCATCGACGGCAGGCTAACGCATTGCCAGATGAAGGCTACCATCGCCAGCGGAACAAGACATAAAAAGGCACCGCGCCAGCCGACGGTGGCCCCCAGGTAGCTGCCCAGCGGCGCTGCCACAACGGTGGCCAGCGCGTTACCGCCGTTAAAGATGGCCAGTGCGCGGGGGACCTGGCGTTGCGGCACCAGCCGAATGGCCGTTGCCGCCGACATCGACCAGAAGCCGCCGATGACGATCCCGATGAGCGCTCTGCCCAGCATATAAACCGGGAAACTGGACGCCAGGGCAATCATCAATCCTGAGGCCGCCATCAACGCCGTGAGCCCCAGCAACAGCCATTTACGGTCCAGCGACCCGGTAAGACGGGAAATCGTCAGGCTGGTCAATACCGCCAGCGCGCCAGAAAGCGCGATCCCCTGGCCTGCTAATCCCTCGGTAATGTGTAAATCACCCGCGATGGGTGTCAACAGACTGACCGGCATAAACTCTGAGGCAATGAGCACAAATACGCAGAGCGTCATCGCCAGGACGCCGCTCCAGTATGCGCGGGTGTTATGTAATCCAGACATTATTTATCTCCGACAAAACAAAGCCGCCTGCAGGCGGCTTTGGGGATGTCTCCGGCACAGGAGAGCTATTGCAGGTTGGTTTTGAAAAATTGAGTGAATGTAGCAAAGGGAATTTTGCCCGCGACGTTGTCATAGAGATCGACGTGGTTTGCGCCAGGGACAATCACCAGCGCTTTCTCTTTACTGCCGATCGCCTTAAAGGCATCTTCGGCAAAATAGCGTGAATGGGCTTGTTCGCCGGTCACAATAAGCGTCGGAATAGTCACTTCGCTGGCGTAACTCAGCAGCGGCATATTCATAAACGACAGCGGCATCGTCGCATTCCAAGCCCCGGTTGAATTAACCGAACGCGCATGGAAACCTCGCGGCATACGGTAATAATCGAAGAACTCTTTCAGGACCGGATTGGGGTTGGCGGGCAAGGTTTCCGGCAAAATACGATCGGCAGCGCTGACGTTGCCTTTATCATCAACATATATGTCATGCCCACCGGGGGCGGAAGTGCCGTTTGCCGCATCCTTCCAGCGCTGCGCGTTCAAGTACTGCAGTACCGCTCGGCGGTCGGCTGTCGTGTAGCGGTCTTTGCCATCGCCTACCCCATGCCCCATCGCGCGGCTCATGTCATACATGACGCTGGTCGCCACCGCTTTGACGCGGGTGTCCATCGCCGCGTCGTTTAGGGCCATACCGCCCCAGCCGCAAATGCCGAGCAAACCGATACGGTTGCGATCCACCTCTTTTTGCAGGCCCAGAAAGTCCACCGCGGCACTGAAATCCTCGGTATTGATATCCGGTGAGGCCACGTTGCGTGGGTAGCCACCGCTTTCGCCCGTATAGGATGGGTCAAACGCCAGGGTGACAAACCCCTGTTCGGCCAGCGTCTGGGCATACAGGCCGCTGGACTGCTCTTTTACCGCGCCGAAGGGACCGCTCACGGCAATAGCTGCCAGTTTGCGTTCACCGCGATCCTTCGGCAGGTAGAGATCGCCAACTAAGGTTATCCCGTAGCGGTTCTGGAAGGTCACCTTACGGTGATCCACTTTCAAACTCTCAGCAAACGTTTTATCCCATTTTTCAATCAGTGAAACAGGCGCATTCGGGTTAATTGTCTCAGCATAGCTCATCGTTGTCACTCCAGTTAATGAGGCGCAAAGCAGCATGGCGGGTATCGCGGCTGTCAGTTTTTTGGTGAAAACCGTCATCAAAATTCCCCTAAATAAACGTGATCAATACAAGTCTCCAGTAGACAATGCAGCTTTGCTTTATTGTCGTGCGCTTAGTGTAGCCAGCAGTAATGGTTCTGATTAGTAGGTAAAAAATGCTAAAATTAATACCATATTGTTCTAAATGGCATGTGGATGACGAGGCAGGAGAATGGCGAAACGGGAAAACTATAATGACCTTTATCTGTTTATGCAGGTGGTGCGGGAAGGCAGTTTTACCGCCGCAGCGCAACGACTTGGCCTGGCGCAGTCCGGGGTAAGCCGTGCGGTTCGCGAACTCGAAGAGCGGCTGGGCGTTCAGCTTCTGGTGCGCACCACCCGCCGGTTGTCGCTCACTCAGGCGGGTGAGCAGCTCTATCACAATGTCGAATCCGGTTTCGACGCCTTAGATATGGGACTCGCCACGCTGGCCCACTATCGTCAAACGCCCTCCGGTACGGTACGCATCAATGCCAGCCAGCATGCCATTGATAAAGTCCTGCTGCCGAAGCTGGCAGTATTTAAACACCGCTATCCCGATATCAGACTGGAACTGATCAGCGAAAGCCGGTTTGTCGATATTATTGCGGAGCGATTCGATGCGGGCGTGCGTCTGGGCCCGGAAGTCGGGAGTGGTATGATTGCGGTACGCATTTCGCCCGATATGGAGATGGCTGTTGTCGGTACCCCGGAACATTTTCGCCGCTACGGCTTTCCACAAACGCCCGCCGATTTAGTCGCCCACCCCTGCATCGCTTATCAGTTCGGCGACGGCAGCCTTTACGCCTGGGAACTTAATGTGGATGGCAAAAAAATCGCCCACCCGCCTCAGGGACAGTGGGCTTTCGCCGATAGCTATATGGAGGCCAAAGCGGCGAGGCTCGGTCTGGGGCTGGCCTATGTCCCGGAAGAGCTGATTACCGACGATCTAGCCCAGGGCACACTTATCCGGGTGCTCCAGCGTTATAGCCAGCGTCTGGAAGGTTCATTTCTCTATTACCCGCACCGCAATGTGTCGCCCGCGCTGAGAGCGGTCATTGATACATTGCGAATGTAGCTGAGGTTGCCTGCAGGCAGCAGACCACCGGTAGCGGTTGGTGGAGGGGTCTGAACTCAGAGCTTTCGCTTAATTCCGAACCATGCAAATTGTTAGGCGAGGCGGAAATGATCTGATATCAGTATCAATTTTGCGACTTACCTATGTGATCATAAAGTTATAATACAGCACCGCTTCGTAACGAGTTAAAAAAACGCATATTTCCCTGCTACGCAAACCCTTTTTCTTCGCCTACCCACGCCTGTTGTTGAAATACCTCCAAAACGCTTAAGCATTCCTTTCCACCTCAGGGCTGCTACGCTAACTCTCAGTCAATGGCGAAGGAGGCGTAATGAAAGTCCTCAATATCCTGGTCCGTCGATGCGTGCTGATTACCCGCTTTGAAGAGACCGTTTCGTTTTATGAAAACCTTATCGCGCAGAAGGCAAGGTTGCGTTTCGACTATCCCGAATACGATCTCAAACTGGCGCAGGTGGGTTCAGTGCTTTTAATCGGCGGAACCGAGCAAAGCCTGGCGCCTTTTCGCGCCACCGAGGCCACTTTCCTGGTCAACGACATTACCGCCTGGGAGAAACATCTACCTTCCACCGGAGCAACGATTATCAATCCGGTGAAGGCCGTGCCCACCGGCTGGAACATGCTGGTTCGGCATCCGGATGGCATGATTGCCGAATACGTTGAGCATCATGACAAAAACCCAGCAGATGAGATCTTCTGATGCTTCGCTTTTAGAGGGTTGGACCTGGTATCAGTCGGCCATACTGCCAGAAAAGTGCGCTTTCTGCTGTAGCCAGAGAGGGAGAGAGGGAGAGAGGGAGAAACTGGCGCTGCAAGCCGCAGCGCCACAGTTATCCTCTTACCCGGGCAGCATCACAGACTGACACTGTTCAACCAGTTGAGCAGACTTGCCACTGAGTATTGCGTCGGTGCGCGCGATATCGGCTGCCCCGATGTTATCAACAGCAGCGTCGGCAGGCCGCGTACGCCGAGGTCGCTGGCCAGTTCCTGATGCAGGTCGGCATCCAGATAGCGCGTTTCAAACTGAGCAATCCGCTGGCTGAGTTTTTCATGGGCCAGTAGCTGCCAGAGTTTACGGCAGTGCACACAGCGCTCCGCGCCAACGAACAGCAGCACGGGTCGTTCACCCTCCAGTTCACTCGCCGCGCTTATCGGCCGGAATGCGCTTTCCGCAACGCGGAACAGCTTCGGACTGCGGCGCAGAGTATCGTTATCGGTTGCGACGCACAGCGCATCGGCGCTTTTACTGTACGGCTGTACGCCCGCCACGCGCACCACGCTCTGCGCCGGGCCCGCCGCCGCCGCGCCCGGCTGACGCAGAGTGCGGACATCAACTGCCGCAATCGGCGTCTCCTGTGGTTGCGCAAGCTGCGGGATCCACGCGTAAGGAATGCGGTAGGCGCGGTAAACCATATTATTATTCAGCGTCTTACCCCAGAACGGCGAAATGTATTCCCAGACAATGTCGTGATCGCGGGTCACTTCAAAAATGCGGCCGTTCGAACCTTCGTTAATCAACGTATTGCCATTTTCCAGGCGCTGCATATTGCTGATATACGGACTGTAGAAGCGGTAGGAATCAGTCGGTTGTGGCAGGTCCGCTTCATAAGGCGAGTAGCGCCACTCAATATCGAGGGTCAGCGGGTTGATCTCAAGGATCCGTGAATAATCGCGCCAGGCGTTTTTCACCCCATCCGCCGACGCCGGATTAGGCGCACCGTATCCGGCCCAACCGCCGTTGTCGAAAATCAGGATATTGCCCGCGCCCGGCAACCCCTGGGGGATCATATGCGCATGATGCTGGCCGATGATCCAGCCGATGTGCTTCAGCTCCGGTTTGCTGTAGTCCGGGCCGAGCTGCCAGACAATTTTGCCGCTCTGCTTATCGATAATGGCGATAATGTTGGATTCGCGGGCGTCCCAGATAATATTGTCGGGATGAAAGCGCACATCGCCGGCGTCATACCATTTATTCGGCCCCAGCGCCGACATCGAGTTGATATGCATCCAGTCGCCCATTCCGCCGCCGCTGGCACGCATATTCGGGTTATTGTACAGCGCGGTGCGCGCCGCATCGTCGAAGCCCAGCTCATGAAAATGGTCGCTGCAGCGCCACTCCCAGACCACATTGCCCTGCCAGTCGACTTCAATAATGGTGTCGTCCAGCAGCAGCTTGTCGGAGATCGCTTCATTAACCAGATTGGTGTGGGCGAGGATCAGGGTATTGCCGCCATCGACCTGCGGCTCCAGCCCCGGCGCGTAGTAGCCGACGGGGTTACCCGCTCGCTGATAGTCGTGATGAGCGCGCGCCATCCAACGCGTTTCATTGCCGGGGTCGCTGACCTGTTCGTAGTGGTCGAATTTCCAGGTCACGTTGCCCTCCCAGTCCACCTGGATCAGATCGAGCATATCCTGCATGCCATAGCGCGGGTCGCGCTCGCCGCTGTGGCCAAGGATGGCGCCGCCGGGCAGAATTTTGTTGGGAAACCCATGCAGTTCAGGCCATTCCCGCACCACGTGACCATTCATATCCACCAGTACCGCGCCGTGTTCGGTGGCCTGGAAAAGGGTGTAGCCGCTCCAGGCGCGCTGCGGATCGTAAAGTGTGGCGCTGGTCGGGTAAACGGAAGGATGTCCCATATGTTGCTCCTTAAATAATAAAATCAGACAGAAGTAATCAGGTTGCGAATGTGTCGGCAGGCGGCGGTAAACGAGTCATCATCACGCTGGCGCGGATGAGGCAGCGCCAGGTTCACGATTTCTCGTATCCGCCCCGGACGCGGGGAGAGCACGACGACGCGATCGGCCAGGGCGACGGCCTCTTCCACATCGTGCGTCACCAGTAACGTGGTGGTTCCCGCGCTTTGGTGGATCTGTAAAAGTTCCTGCTGCAGGGTGTGACGCGTCAGGGCATCCAGCGCGCCGAAAGGCTCATCGAGCATCAGGATCTGCGGGCGGGCCACCAGACCGCGGGCAATAGCCACCCGCTGGGCCATGCCGCCGGAAAGCTGCGCGGGCAGCGCGCTGGCGAACTCGCTGAGCTGCACGCGCGCCAGCATCTCCAGTGCCCGCTGGCGCTTCGTCGCCCGGGTGAGCTTTTCATCCGCCAGACCGAGCATCACGTTGTCGAGCACGTTAAGCCACGGGAACAGGCGCGGCTCCTGAAACACAATGCCGCGCTCTTTGCCCACGCCGGTGACCGGCTCGCCGTTAATACAAATATCCCCCTGGGTGGCAGACTCAAGGCCCACCAGCATCCGTAGCAGCGTCGATTTACCGCAGCCGCTGCTGCCCACCAGCGCGACCAGTTCACCGGCGGCGATATCCAGGTTGAAATTCTGTAGCGCCGTCACCTGTTGCCAGGATTTACGCACGTGGCGAAAAGAGACCAGAGTTGAAGAGGTCATAACTGCTCCTGTTGACGCCAGCGGGTGGCGCGCATTTCCAGTAAACGTCCGGCTTTATCCAGCGCCGCGCCGGTGATACCGACCAGCACCATGCCGCAGAGAATAGTGGGCATATCCAGCAGCTGCTGGGCATTGATCATCAGGCTGCCGATCCCGACGCCGGAGGACATGAAATATTCCGCGCCGATATTGCCAAGCCAGGCGTAAATCAGCGCCAGCCGCAGACCGGCAAAGATCCCCGGCGCGGCACCGGGAAGAATGACCCGGCGCAGGCGCGCGAATTCGCCCAGCCGCAGCACCCTGGCGACTTCATCGAGTTGCGGGTTTCGCTGAAGCACCGCCTGCAGAGTGCTGAAGAACATAGGAAAGAACGACGCCAGCGCGATAAAGACGATTTTGCCGCCGTTATCGTTACCCACCCATGCCGTCAGCAGCGGCAGCCAGGCAAACAGAGCAATATGGCGCAGCACGTTAAGCGTGGGGGTAAAAATTTGTCCGGCGCGTGGGCGCAGCGCCAGCAGCAGTCCGCAGAGCAAACCGCCGGCAATCCCCAGCGCGCCGCCGACAACCGCTCTCCCCAGACTGGCCAGCATCGCGGCGCTCAGCTCTCCGCTCAGGATCCCCTGAACAAAACGTGCCGCCACCGCCAGCGGCGAAGAAAATAATCCGCTATCAATCCAGCCCCACTGGCTGGCCAGCTGCCACAGCGCCAGCAGGACTATCGGCAGCGGTAACGCCCGCCAGCTGGCCTGCGGTTTCCACGCCAGGCGTCCGGCGGCTGGTTGCGGCCAGAACACCAGTCGGGAACAGGCCCGATTCGCCGCCCACTCCATCAGCATGCCGCTCAGGCCAACCACCGCGATGGTGACAAAGACAATATCCAGCTGAAACAGCTGGCGGCCCCAGACCATCAGGTAGCCAATACCTTCGGAAGAAGCCAACAGCTCGACAACGATAAGCGATACCCAGGCCTGCGAAAGCGCCAGACGCAGACCGGTAAACCAGCCCGGCAGGCTTGCCGGGATCACCAGCCAGCGCAGCCGCTGCCAGCGGGAGAAGTTCATCACCCTGCCGGCTTCGCTCAGGGTCTGCGGCACGCTGGCTACCGCCTGCTGAGTGTTGATGGTCATCGGCACCACAGTGGTTTTCACGATAACCGCCAGCTTGAGGCCGTTATCAATCCCGAACAGCACCATCAATAGCGGGATCCAACCGAGCGTCGGAATTTGCGCCAGCGCGTAGAACAGCGGTTCCACCCGCTGCGCGGCCGCTGGCACCAGGCCAAACAGCGCCCCGAGCAGCGTGCCGGCGATGGCGCCCAGCAGCAGGCCAAGCGCCAGATGCTGGAGACTAAATCCCCACTGCGCCAGCAGATCGCCGCTCAGCAGCGACAATGCGGTATCGGCAACCACCGACGGGGCGGGCAAAATTTGCGCGGGCATCCATCCCTCGCGGGCGGCGATGTACCACAGCAACAACAGTAGCGCTGGCAGCAGCCACGGCCAGCCGTTAAGCCGGAAACCCGGCCTGCCAGGGGCATCGGTTCTTAAGATCATCTGCGACATATCGGTCCACTCATCGGAAAGTGATGCCGCTATGAAAACGTGACTCACGCTGCCCCGCTATTGCGTAAGGTGAATAATCTCGATGCATCGAATGCATTTCAGCCTGGCGGGCACGCGGCGTCTGATTTAGCTTTTTTTCACCCATGCTTGGCGAATAAAAGCATTTAACACACGGCCCGCCGGCTCTTTAGGGTGAGAAAAAAACTCAAGGGAGCAATACGTTATGATGAAAGCATTTTTTAGCCGCACCTTGCTGGCATTGGTCGCGGTCATCGGTCTGGCGGCAAACGCCCAGGCCGAGACGCTACGAACCATTCGCATCGGCGTGCCGGATCAGAGCGCCGGCAGTCAACCTTTTATTGAGGGGCCGGTCGGCATGGCGTTTATCCGCCATCAGCTGGAAGAGGTGTTTAAACCGCAGGGTGTGGAAGTGCAGTGGCAGTTTTTCAAGGGGGCAGGCCCGGCGGTGAATGAAGCGTTAGCCAACCGACAGCTTGATTTTGTTTACCTCGGCGATCTGGCGGCGATTATCGGTAAGGCCAATGGTCTGCCGACACGCCTGCTTCTGGGCAGCCGCGGCTCGGAATCCTGGCTCGCGGTAACCAAAGCCTCGGGTATTAAAACGCTGGCCGACCTGAAAGGCAAACGGGTGGCGGTCTATCGCGGTACGGCGGACCAGCTGGCCTTTGACCGGGCGCTGCAAACCGCCGGCCTCAATGAGCGCAGTTTGCAGGTCATCAACCTTGACTGGAACGCGGGTAAAGCGGCGCTGGCGGCCGGTCGCGTCGATGCGGTATGGGGAGGCGTCTCCCTGCTGGCGCTACGCGGCGACAAAATTGATGTGGTGGTTAAAAGCGGCGATTCAGGCCGCCAGAACACCACTCAGGCGGGGTTCCTCGGCACGCAGACGTTTATCGAGACCTGGCCGCAGGCGACTCAGCAGATCGTTAATGTGCTGGTGAAGAATGCCGCTGAAATCAGCGATCCGGCTAATCGAGACGCCTGGTCTGCTGAGATGGCGCAGCAAAGCCAGATCCCCAAGGCGTTATTTCTGGAAGCGCTGCAGCCACAGGATCTGAACTTTACCACCTCACCGCGTATTGACCCGTTCCTGACCGGCAGCTTCAGCAGTAGCGTCGAGCAGGCTAAATCGGGTCGTCTGATCCGCAGCGCTTTTGACGTTAAGCAGTGGGTGGACGGCCAGTTTGTCGAGCAGGCGCTGAAAACGCAGCAACTGGAAAACCGCTGGCCACCGTACGATGCCAAAGGTGAGGCGAAAAACGCCGGTTAATCCCTCTCCTCCTGCGCCAGCAGCTGAAGCTGATGCTGACGGTCGGTATGGAGGATAATCTCAATCAGCCTCTCAACCAGCGGCGGCTGAATCGCGTGAACCGGGGAGATAATGGCAAACCGGGTCTGCATTAGCCGCCACTCATCTGGCAGATCGCTAAGTTCCAGTTTCACCAGCCGATGGCTGTGCTGGCACAACGCGAAGCCGTCCTCGTTGGCGAAGCTTATCGCGTGGGTTTGCGCCAGAGTGGAAAGCAGCGCGTAAATATGGTCGCACTGGATCGCGGGCGTAAAGTCCTGTTGCTGGCTGAGGGTCGCCAGTACCTTGCGTACCCCCGGCGGCAAATAGGGGGCGGCAAAAGGGTAGCGCAACATCTCCTGAATCGAGATCGTCCCCTGTTTTGCCAGCGGATGTTCGGCATGGCAGACAAAGAAACAGCGTTGTGGGCTAAGCGGCTGCACGCGTAACTGCGGGTCAAGCTCGGCCTGCCAGCTATCGGCGACCACAAAAGGATAGTGCTGGGAGGTAAGCGCCTGATGCAGAGCAAGCCAGTTATCAATGTGAAAACGCACCCTCGCCTGCGGCAAAAGACGATGAAACTCTCCGATGGCCGCCGGAATCAGCCTCGCGCCGGGAGCCGGGCCGCAGCCAAAAGCGACCTCGCCATTTTGCGCATCGTCCGCCTCACGCAGCTGGCTACTAAGCTCAATATTGAGTTCCTGAAAACGACGCGCATAAGGCAGCAGCTTTTGCCCGTGCAGCGTGAGCGTCGGTAGCTTACTCTGGCGGTCGAATAAAGGATGACCGACACTCTGCTCCAGCGCCTGAATGCTGCGGCTAAACGCCGATTGCGACAGGCAAACCGCCTCCGCCGCACGATTAAAACTGCCGTACTCCACTAGCGCTACAAAATTGCGTAACTGGCGAAAATCCAGATGCATCGATCCGCTCCCTTCCCTCTACTATTCAACAAAAGTACTGGAAGGCGGCCTGGCGGTAAACCACAGACACCACTCCCGGTGGGTTAGCGCACCGTGACTGGGGTGAAAGTTCGCGTTGCAGAATAGTGATGAACCTGCATGAGCGGCCAGCCACAGAGCCTCACGCTGATCTCACGTTTCAGCCATTAATTCCGTCATCACTTTCGCAAACACTTCGCCCGGCTGCGACAGGGTGCTGTGTCCATCCGTCACCGCGACGACAGACACCGGCAACGCATGACGGAACGGCCGCACCGCCAGACCACTGGTGTCGACGCCCTGTAGAGAAAAACTGTCAACAATAGTCATACTGTTGTTGCCGTGTCTGACAAGATTAATCGCCATGCTGTAGCGGTTGGTTTCTACCGCCGCCACCTGGCGCTGGCGGAACGCCGGCACCTCTTCGGCAATCATGGCAACCAGCCGCGCGTCGGTCGTGATATACACCAGGTCGCGTGTCGGGATATCCTGCCAATGGATTTCCGTCTGCTGCGCCAGCGGATGCTGCCCGGGCAGCACACACACCATTTCACCCCGGCAGATGGCCAACGGGTTCTCCTCTGGTTCGTAGCCGGGTTTCACCAGAAAACCGAGATCGTAACGCCCTTCTTCAACCGCCGTCTCAATTTCATTGTTGAGACACATATCCGCCACCACACCATAATCCGGAAAGCTCTGCCGAAAACGCGCCACCGCCAGCGGCAATATATTCAGCGCCAGCGCAGGCGTGGCACAGACCCGCAACTGACCAACGCGATACTGGCGGATGTGATCAACAAAACGCTCAAAACGAAGCCGGTCCTGATGCACGCGCAGCGCCTCTTTATACAGCGCTCTGGCTTCCGCGGTTGGCTGCATCTTCCCTTGATAGCGCTCAAACAGGCTGAACCCCATCTGCTGCTCGATAAGCGCCAGGCTTTTACTCACCGAAGGCTGCGACATGGCCAGCTGCGCCGCTGCTGCTGTCACTGAACCTAGCTGAACGATACTGATAAAGACCTCGAGTTGCTTGGGTGTCATTGCCATTTTCCTGATAACGATATGCTGATTATGCATTTAAAAAATATGCACTCAGGGTTATAGAATCCATAATTATATTCACCAGAGGGCATAAAATGAAATTTTTCACATCACGCTTCATGTCGATATTGTTGCTTATACCGGGGATGTTCTTAGCCCAGTCTCCTGCTCAGGCCGGGGAAGAAATCAATACGATTCTGCCAGACCATGTGATCCGCGTCGGTGCGGTCAACGCACCGCCGTGGTATCAGAAAGATCTGCTGACCAACCAGTGGACCGGGCTGGTTCCGGATGTTGTGCAGGCGATATTTAAAAACACCGATATCAAGATTGAATACGTTGATACGCAATGGGGCACCGCCGTCGCGGGTTTACAGTCCAACCGCTTCGATATTTTAGGTGGTTTTAATAATACGCCAGAAAGGGCCAAAGCCGTCGACTTTACCCGCCCTATGGGCTCGCACCAGATGGGCGTCCTGACTCTGGAAAAAGAGACACAGAAATATCAGCGCTGGGACACCATCAACACTTCGCAGACCAGGCTCAGCGCGATTGATGGCTCGGCAGCCGTCACGCTGCTGCAGCCTCAACTGGACAAAGCCCAGTGGATTATCGTTCCCGATAGCGACAACATGCAGCTCCAGATGGAGAGCGGCCGCGCGGATGCCATCGTCACTAACGATATCCAGATGGCGCAATATATTCAAAAGCGTCATCAGGGCACGATGATTATTCCACAGCCGGTCAAAGAACAGGCAACCAATATGGGCCTGCGTAAAGAACGACCGGAATTACAGGCGTGGCTGAATGGACGGCTCGAACAGCTGGATAAAGACGGCACGCTGAAAAAAATATGGCAGAAATATACTCACCCAGCGAAATAACTCTGATGAACCCACAATCATTATTACCGTTACTGAAAATTGAAGCGCTTAGCAAATCATTTTCAGGTAATAAAATTATAGATGATGTTTCCTTCGCGGTTCGTCCCTCGGAGGTGATTGGCATCATTGGCCGCAGCGGCGCGGGTAAATCCACCCTGCTGCGTTGCCTGAACATGCTTGAAGTCCCGGATAGTGGGCATATTTGGCTGGGTGAGGAAGAAATAGGCTTTCACGGCGCGCAGAGAAAACAGGTCACACAGCGCACATTAGCGCGCCAGCGTGCCTCAATGACAATGGTATTCCAGCACTTTAATCTGTGGCCACACCGCAGTGTATTGCAGAATATTATTGAAGGTCCGGTACAGGTCCTGGGCTTGCCGCGTAAAAAAGCCATCGAAAAAGCCATGGCGCTGCTCACGCGTATGGGCCTGCAAGAAAAAGCCGGAGACTTCCCGGTTCAACTTTCAGGCGGTCAGCAGCAGCGGGTATCTATCGCCCGCGCCCTGGCCATGGCGCCGCAAGTGATCCTGTTTGACGAACCGACTTCCGCACTCGATCCGGAATCTGTCGGGGAGGTGTTGTCCGTTATTTCCGAACTGGCGGCCAGCGGCACCACCATGCTGGTGGTTACCCATGAAATGCGTTTTGCCCTGCAGGTATGTAGTCGGCTGCTGTTGATGGATAATGGCAAACTGGTGGAAGAAGCATCCCCTCAGGAGATCTGGTCACGGCCGCCCGATGCCCCTATCCGACGCTTTATGACGCTGTCCGGCGTAACGGCAGAGGAGCTGCGCTAATGTCTTATCACTGGGATTTCTCAATACTGTGGCAATATCACGCGGTTTTGCTGGAAGGGATATTGACCACCTTTAAAATTGTGCTGGCCTCAGTCACGTTAAGCATTCTTGGCGGAGCGCTGCTGGCCCCGTTGCGCGGCGCGTCCAGGGCGGTCATCCGCTTACCCACCCAGGGGTTGATTGAGATTGTGCGTTCAATCCCCCCTCTGGTGCTGATTGTCTGGGCCTACTACTGTCTGCCCATTTTGTTCGGCCTGACCCTCTCCTCGTATCTGACCTGTGTCCTCGCCATCTCGTTATATGGCAGCGTATTTTTCGCTGAAATATTTCGTTCTGGTATGCAATCGGTCGATCATGGTCTGGTCGAAGCGGGCCTGTCGGTGGGGATGTCACCGCTGAAAGTATTAGTTCGCATTACCGCGCCGGTAGCCTTTTTGCGAATTTTACCGGCGTTTGTCAGCCAGTGCGTGATGTCGGTTAAGAATTCCGTGCTGGCGAGTTATATCGCAACGGGTGAGATCCTCTATCAAGGGCAACGGCTGAGTACCGCCACCTTCCGCCCTCTGGAGACACTGACTTTTGTGGCGCTGTTTTTCGTCGCCACCATTCTTCCGCTGTCACTGCTGGCAAGCTATGCCGAGCGCCGGATCCACAGCCGCTACTTCAAACGTTGAGTAACCATGACTATTTCCGCAACACGCCAGCTGGTCAATTTTGCCAGTACCTTATCTGCGCCAGCTATCCCGGCTCCCGTTCGGCGCAAAATTCGACTGCATTTACTGGATGCCCTCGCCTGCGGTTGGGCGGCCAGTGGCCACCGGGTCAGCGAACCGATGATACGCGCCTCCCGGCTATTTGGCGGAAACGGTCACTGTAGCGTCTTCGGTGAGTCCGGTTTCAGCCCATTGGCGGCCGCGTTCGCGAACGCCGCCATGATAAACGGCCTGGATCACGATGACGGTGTGGAGATCGACGGCAAAGGGCTCGGCCATCCGGGGGCCACACTGGTTGCCGCCGCGATGGTTGCGCTTGACCTCAATCCTGAGCCGGTAGCTCAGGACGTGCTGATTACCACCCTGGCGGCCGGTTTCGAGGTGAATAACCGGCTCATCCACGCCATCCAGCCTTCGGCAGAACGCTTCAGCCAGGTCTACGGCGTGGCGCAGCATCAATCCATCGGCGCAGCCGTGGTGGCCGGTCGGTTGTTGGGGTTAAACTCTGAGCAATTACATCACGCGGTGGGCCTGGCCGCCGCGTTAACACCGCTCCCCAGCCTGCACCAGTATAACTGGCGACAACGGCCGCTGTTGTCGCTCAAAGATGCCGTGGCGCCCGCCGCGCAAGCCGCCGTGCAGGCGGTGATCATGGCGCAGCAAGGCCTCAGCGGCAGCCTTGATGTACTCGATGGCGAACAGGGTTTCTGGCGGATGATTGGCTCCGACCAGTTCGCGCCAGACAGGTTGACCGATGAGCTCGGCAGTCACTGGTACGCTGGCTACGGTAGCTTTAAGCGATATCCCGCCTGCCGCTGGCTGGCCTGCGCGCTGGAATGCATGGAGGGCATCATGCAGCAGACCGGCTGGTCTGTTGCGGATCTCCGCACCATTGAGGTACAAAGCTTCCCCCGCCTGGTCAATGATATGATGGACTATCGGCCGCAAACGGTGACCGACGCGCAGTTCAGCCTGCCGTGGACGCTGGCAGCGATCGCCGCTGGCCTGCCACCGGGTGCCGACTGGTATACTGAAGACAATATGCAAAACCCAGCCTTGCTGGCGCTGGCGGATAAAGTCACGGCCACTGTCACACCTGAATTTACACAACGGATGAACGGTCCGGCACGCCAGCCTGGCGCGCGCGTTGTGGTCACAAACAGCCGTGGCGAATGTGCAGTGCAGGAACGCTACAAACCCTTGGGCAGCGCCGAACGCCCGCTTAGCGATGGGGAAATTATTGCCAAGGCGCGGCGAAATTTGCCCGGACATAAGATAAAGGTTAACGAACTGCTTACGAGCGTGATGGAGGAGGAAACGGCTCGGTATTACTCCTCTTCGGCAGACCTGATGGGCTTTTCGCTACCGGCGTAGCAAGGGTTGCCTGACATTGTCAGGCAACCACGACCGGTTAGTGCTTCACGATATACATGGTACGACTGTAGGCCACATCTTCCGGGTTGGTGATCGGGTAGCCTTTCAGCCACGGCTTAATCAGCCGGCCGTTAGTGTACTGGTAGATCGGCGCAATCGGCGCTTTGACCATAATGATCTTCTCCGCCGCGTTGTAATCGTCGTTACGCGCTTTGGCCGAATTCTCCACCGCCGCCTGGGCGAGGATTTTGTCGTACGCCGGATCGTTAAAGCGCGAGATATTTCCGCTGTGGGTGGAGGTCAGCAGCGACAGGAAGGTGGACGGCTCGTTGTAGTCCCCTACCCACGAAGCGCGGATCACGTCGAAATTGCCGGTGTTACGGCTGTCGATATAGGTTTTCCACTCCTGGTTTTGCAACTTCACTTCCACGCCGAGGTTTTTCTTCCACATCGACGCCACCGCGATGGCAATCTTCTGGTGATTCTCAGAGGTGTTATACAGCAGCGTCAGCTTCAGCGGACGATTCGGGCCATAGCCGGCGGCAGCCAGCAGGGCTTTCGCCTGGGCATTAAGTTCGGCCTGACTCATACTCTCAAACTGCGACGGCTGGGGGGTGAAGCCCGCCGTCACGTCCGGCGTGAAACGCCAGGCCGGTTTTTCCCCGGTTCCCAGTACTTTCTCCGCCATCACCCGGCGATCGATGGTCATGCTCAGCGCCAGTCGCACCCGCTCGTCCGCCGTCGGCCCCTTTTGGGTATTGAAAGCGTAATAGTAGGTACCCAGCTGCGGCGGGGTATATACCTGCCCCGGAATATCCTTCAGCAGTTTCTGATACATATTTTTCGGGAAAGATTCGGTGATATCGATATCGCCAGCGAGATAGCGCTTGGTGGCGGCGGACTCCTGGTTGATCGGCACAAAGGTGACCTGCTGGATCACCGTTTTGGCGTTATCCCAGTAGTGCGTGTTCGGCACCACCACCAGCTTTTCATTGACCACGCGATCTTTCAGAACATAGGCGCCGTTGCCCACCAGGCTGCCGGGCCGCGTCCAGTTCGCGCCGCTGTCGACATTCGCCTTCTGTACCGGGTAGAAGGCAAAGCTGGCGGTCAGGTTGCTGAACCACGGCAGTGGTTTATCCAGCTGCACCCGCAGAGTGTGGGCGTCGACGGCGGTAACCCCCAGGGTCTCCGGCGCGGCTTTGCCGTCGATAATGTTCTGCGCGTTGGCGATCCCCGCCAGCGCCGCGAACCAGGCGAACGGCGAAGTGGTTTTCGGATCCACCAGACGCTGCCAGCTATAGACGAAATCCTCGGCGGTAACCGGCGTGCCGTCGGACCAGCGCGCGTCATCGCGCAGGGTAAAGGTCCAGACGCGGTTATCGTTGCTCTGCCAGCGGGTCGCCACGCCTGGAACCAGGTTGCCTTTCGCATCCTGATTGACTAAACCTTCAAACAGATCGCGGATCACCTGGATTTCCGGCAGGCCCACCGCTTTGGCGGGATCTAACGAGGCGGGTTCATCTTTGATATGGCGTACTAACAGCTGTTTTTCCGCCAGTACCGTGCCCGGCGGTACGTCCGCCGCCCAGGCTAAAGAAGATACGCTGGCTAACCACAGCGCGCCGCATGTCAAAGCGACAGGATACTTCATAAGATCCCCTTTAAAATGAAAAAAATACCGCCAACAGAGCGATAATTATTTGTTTCATCACCTGAAATTGCAAACGACATATGATAGAAAATTGATGTGTCGTCGGATTTCACGCCTCAGGGAATGGGTTTGATCCCGACACGCTTTTCGCCAACACTGAATAATAACGACACACAGGAAGCCCTATGTCTATTTCACGTCCTCGTCCGCAGCGCGGCGACTTTCCGCCGGGAACCCGGCAGTACGGCAGCTCGGAACTGGGCGCGCCGCTGCTGTGGTTTCCTGCGCCGCAGGCCGACAGCCGTAGCGGCCTGATTATTGCCGGCACCCACGGTGATGAAAATTCGTCGATTGTGACCCTCTCCTGCGCCCTGCGCACCCTGAAACCCGAGCTGCGCCGTCACCACGTGGTGCTAACGGTCAACCCTGACGGCTGTCAGCTCGGGCTGCGTGCCAATGCCCGCGGCGTTGACCTCAACCGTAACTTTCCGGCCGCTAACTGGAAACAAGGGGAAACGGTTTATCGCTGGAACAGCGCGGCAGAGGAACGCGACGTGGTGCTGTTGACCGGCGAGCAGCCAGGTTCGGAGCGGGAGACCCAGGCCCTGTGTCAGTTGATCCACCAGATCCATCCGGCGTGGGTGGTCTCCTTTCACGATCCGCTGGCCTGTATCGAAGACCCGGGCCACAGCCCGCTGGGGCACTGGCTGGCCGACGCCTTCTCCCTGCCGCTGGTGGGCAGCGTGGGCTACGACACGCCGGGCTCCTTTGGCAGCTGGTGCGCGGATATCGGGCTCCCCTGCATCACCGCCGAGTTCCCACCGGTCTCCGCCGACGAGGCAACGGAGCGTTACCTGCCGGCGATGACCGATCTGCTGCGCTGGCAGGCTTAAAGATGAAGCACGCCGGTGCTGAACCGCAGCGCCGGCTCAACGTCCACCGCCAGCCATGACGGGCCGTCGAGGTCGGCGAAGCGCGCCAGCGGCGCCAGAGGGAGCGCGGCGGCGATCCCGCGCGAGGTACAGAGCATACAGCCCAGCATCCGTTCAAATCCCTGCCGTTCCGCCTCTCCGGCCAGAGCCAGCGCTTCGGTCAGACCGCCCGTTTTATCCAGTTTGATATTGACCATCTCATAGCGCCCGCGCAGCCGCGGCAGGCTCTCCCGGGTATGGCAGCTCTCGTCGGCGCAAATCGGTAACGGATGAACGAAGTTTTCCAGCGCCGCATCGGCGTCAGCCGGGAGCGGCTGCTCGAGCATCGCCACGCCGAGGTCCGCCAGCAGCTGACAGCGCGCCGCCAGCCCCTCGCTGTGCCAGGATTCATTGGCGTCGACAATCAGCGTAGCCTCCGGCGCCGCCTGACGGATAGCGATTAACCGCTCGCTGATCAGCCGGTCGTCAAGCTTCACTTTCAACAGCTGGGCACCTTTCTGCCACAGCGCCGCGGCGCTGGCCGCCATCTGATCCGCCGTACCAATGACCACCGTTTGGGCGGTGATCACCCGGTTGGGCAACGCCACGCCCAGCAACTGGGACAAGGTTTTGCCTTCGCGCCGCGCCTGCAGATCCCACAGCGCGCAGTCAACGGCATTGCGCGCGGCGCCTGCCGGCAGCAGCCGCTGCAGCTGTTCGCGGGTGAGGCCCGCTTCCAGCTGCTCGCCGATCGCCATCACCTGGGCCATGACCGAAGCGATGCTCTCGCCATAGCGGGGATAAGGCGTGCATTCGCCCACCCCTTTCACACCGTCCTCCTCCAGTTCCACCACCACCACTTTTGCCTCGCTGCGGCTGCCGCGGGCGATCACAAAAGGGGTATGTAGCGGCCAGGCTTCCTCATACACTCGCACGTTGCGCATTCCCTTGTCCTCTCTGGTCAATGTTAAATAGGGTTTGCCGTGTAGCTGGCGGATGTCATACACTACTCGTGACGTTAACTATATGTAAACAGGAAGATAACCATGTCACAAACCGTGCATTTCCAGGGCAACCCCGTTTCTGTTCAGGGCACCATTCCGCAGGCAGGCGCTAAAGCGCAGCCGTTTACGCTGGTCGCCAAAGATCTCTCTGACGTCGCGCTGAGCCAGTACGCCGGCAAACGTAAAGTACTAAATATTTTCCCGAGCATTGATACCGGCGTGTGTGCCGCATCAGTGCGTAAATTCAACCAGCTGGCCGCTGAACTGGACAACACCGTGGTGCTGTGCATTTCCGCTGACCTGCCGTTCGCCCAGTCCCGCTTCTGCGGCGCGGAAGGCCTGAGCAACGTGGTGACCCTTTCCACGCTGCGCGGCGCGTCGTTCCTCGCTGACTACGGTGTCGCCATCGCCGCCGGTCCGCTGGCTGGCCTGGCTGCTCGCGCCGTGGTCGTTATCGATGAAAACGATCAGGTCGTCTACAGCCAGCTGGTGAACGAAATCACCGAAGAGCCGGACTACGACGCCGCGCTGGCCGCTCTGAAAGCCTGATAACAGCGTGCCCGGGCGCATCGCGCCCGCGGACATTCTCTTTGCTCAGCCCCCGCTCTGCGGGGGCTTTTTATTGCCGTGGCGCATAGCGGGAGATAGCCCGCGCCATCGCCGGGCCGGTCAGTAAAATGGTAAACAGCCGCAGCGTCTGTAGCGCCATAATGAACGACATATCCGCCCGGGTGCCGGCGGCGATAATCGCCACTGTGTCCAGCCCGCCTGGGCTGGTGGCCAGATAGGCGGTCATAAAGTCCATCTGCAGAATGTGGGTCAGGGCAAGGGCCATCAGGGCGCACATCAGGATCAGCCCAAGAATAGAGGCGATAATCTGCGGCAGCGTCTTCAGCGCCAGCAGAAAAATGGCTTTATTAAACTGCAGCCCCACCGTCCAGCCCAGCACCGCATAGGCCATCGCCAGCAGCCACTCCGGCAGCTCCAGCATCATCCAGCCGCTGCCCTGGACCAGCGCGCCGAGCAGCATCGGCAACAGCATGGCCCCGGAGGGGATGCGCAGCCGCATGCCCAGCCAACAGGCTAGCGCCGTCAGCAGCAGCGTGAAAGGGAAATTCAGGGTCAACGATGGAAACCAGACAATATCCTGAGTCATTTCCTGCGCTTCATTGCCCAACGCATAGCGCACCACCAGCGCCGCCGCGCCGACGACAAACAGCACCCGCAGATACTGCATCAGCGCCACCAGCCGCACATCGGCCCCGTACTCCTGGGCCATCACCACCATTGCCGACGCGCCGCCGGGAGAGCTTCCCCAGGCGCCGGTGGCGCCCGGCAGCGCGCTGTAGCGAACCAGCAACCAGCCGGTGAGGCCGCTAATCGCCAGGGTGGTCAACAGGATCGCCAGCACCAGCGCCCAGTTGTTGAACAGCACGCCAAAAACAGAGGGATTAATCGCCCGGGCGATCATGCAGCCGACGATGGCCTGCGCCGCCAGATAACAGGGACGAGGGATGCTCAGCTTCACCCCGCGCAGGCTCAAAATGAGACCGGCGATCAGCGGCCCCAGCAGTAGCGCTGCCGGCAAATGAAGGCGTAACAGCAGCGAGGAAAAGAGAACAGAGAGCAGCAGCAATGCCAGCCATTGCCCGATCGCGCGACGCGACGCCAAGATGCACCACCCCGGAAAAAGGATTAAAAAACCAGTATATACAGGTTTGGCCCGCTTTGCAGGCCGAATGCCGGCGACGTGGGTCGCCGGCCTGGCGGGATTATTCGTCGCCCTTTTTCTGACTCAGACCATATTCACGCAGTTTATTGGCGATGGCGGTATGCGACACCCCCAGCCGCTTCGCCAGCTTCCGGGTGCTGGGGTAGCTGCGATAGAGCTGGGTCAGCACCGAGCGCTCAAAGCGGCGGGTGATGTCGTCCAGCGACCCTTCCATCGCCTCCTCGCCCACCGGCAGCGACGCGACGTCATGGTCCGGCAGCAGAATGTCCTGTGGACGCAGCTCAAATCCCTCCAGTTGGGTCAGCGCGCGATAGACAGCATTCTTCAACTGGCGAACGTTGCCGGGCCAGCTGTAGCGGGTGAGCACCGTACTGAGATCGGCGGAGAGCTTCGGCCGCGGGACGCCCTGCTCATCAGCAAAGCGGGCCACGAACAGCTCCGTCAGCGGCATAATGTCCTGCGGGCAGTCGCGCAGCGGCGGCAGATACAGCGTCAGGACGTTGAGGCGATAGTAGAGATCTTCGCGGAACAGCCCTTTCTGCACCAGTTCGACCAGGTTTTTCTGCGTCGCGCAGATCACCCGCACATCGACGTGCACTTCATGATCCTCGCCAACTCGGCGGAAGGTGCCGTCGTTGAGGAAGCGCAGCAGCTTAGTCTGCATTCGCGGCGACATCTCGCCAATTTCATCCAGCAGCACCGAGCCGCCGTTGGCCTGCTCGAAGAAGCCCTTCTTACCCTGCAGCGCGTCGCCAAACAGCTCGCTCTCGACCGCGTCCTCGGGAATGGAGCCGCAGTTGAGCGCCAGATAAGGTTTGCCCGCCCGCGGGCTGGCCAGATGGCAGGCATGGGCCAGCAGATCTTTGCCGGTACCTGTGTCGCCGACAATCAGCAGCGGCGCGCTGAGCATCGCCAGCTTGCGCGCTTGCTCCACCACGTGGCGCATTTTCGGCCCCACCGCGAGGATCTGGCTGAAGGCGCTGGTGTCCTGGCTGGTCATGGTCTGCAGTTGACGTCCCATGCGCACGGTTGAGCGCAGCATCGCCACGGCGCCGGTCAGCACCCGTTCGTTATGCTCCCCTTCCAGATAGACCGGGGTCACTTCCAGCAGATAGTTCTGTCCATTCACCACCACATGCTCCGCATGCGTCTCCTGCGGGCTGCTCTCCAGCCAGCGCTGAACGTTAAAATCGGCGATCAACTGGGCCACCGGATGGTTGCGCAGCTTCGCCTGGCTTTGGCCAAACAGCAGGCAGCTGGCGGGGTTGGCCAGTTCCACCCTGCCTTTGGTATCCAGCGACAGCACCGGCTCCGGCATCGCCACCAGCAGCGCGCTGAGCGCCAGGTGTTCACGCTCAGACGGCATCCACGGCACGGTGCGCACGTCTGTCACGCCGGCGATACGGCGGATCTCTGCCATCAGGCTGCTGAACGTGGCGAACTCCAGTTCGGCAAAATTGAGGTAAATTCGGCCTATAGGGTCAATATCGATACCACGTAGATCAATGCCGCGCAGCACCAGCAAGTCGAGCAATTCACGAGTCAGACCGAGACGGTCTTCACAAAAGACTTCAAGACGCATGGGAGTGTTCACCCTAAAAGTGCCAATGACGGGAGAATAATAGGACAGGAATGAGTTTTCGGGAAGCTAACTGTCAACAATTATTGACAGCATGGCGGAAAAATGGGCGTTGTGCCGTAAAGTCAGGCGGTCAGTGGTTAAATGAACGCCTGGGCGAGCCGGGATCCAACCTGCCCGGCAATGTCTCTGAGCGGAGGTTACTTCTCCGGACTGGTTTTGCTTTTCTGCAGGGTCTCTTTCAGTTGCCCAATCAGCTCGCGACGAAAATCGCCGAGCCGCGGTTTATCATCGGCAATCCACGGTAGCGGGCGGCACAGCTCCATCGCCTTTATCCCGAGGCGGGCGGTCAGCAGTCCGGCACCGATGCCCTGTGCGGCGCGCGCCGACAGCCGGGCCGCCAGATCCTGCGACATCCAGTCCATCCCCACCTCGCGCACCAGTTCGCTGGCGCCAGCGAAAGCGATATTCAGCAACACCAGGCGAAACAGTCGCAGACGACTGTAATACCCGAGCTCAATGCCGTACAACGTGGCAATTCGGTTGATCAGCCGCAGGTTACGCCAGGCGATAAACGCCATATCCACCAGCGCCAGCGGGCTGACGGCAATCATCAGCGTCGACTCCGCCGCCGAACGGCTGATTTCCCGCCGCGCCTGGGCATCGAGCACCGGCTGCACCAGCTGCGCATAAAGGCTCACCACTTCGCGATCGCTTTGCGTTTCGTGGATCGCGGCATACCAGCGCTGCAGCGCCGGATGCGATTGATCCAGCCCGGCCTGCTGCGCCAGCTTCTCACAAAAGGCTTTCGCTTTGCCGACCGCGTGACTGTGCAGCATATCGCGCGCTTCATCGCGTTCGTGGGCGCGCTGGCGCAGTCGCCACAGACGGCGCCACTCGGTGGCCACCGATCCGACGCCGGCCCCGACGATCAGCGCCCCGGCGACGCAGCCGCCCAGCGCAATCCAGTCCTGGGTCTGCCAGGCGTTAGCCGTCCACTGCACGCCTTGCGCCACGACGCTGACGCCGAAGATCGCCAGTCCGGCGCTGACCATCCGCCGCCACAGGCTGCGTTTGGGTCGCAGGACCGACTCCACCACCGCTTCCGCCGCCCCCTCTTCCTCTTCGCCGGTCACCAGCCGCGCTGGCGCGAAGTTGTCGGCCTCCAGGGTGTCGAAGGCGCGGGCGCTTTTCAGCGGCGGAATTTTTTCCGCTTGCAGCGGACCATCAAAATCAATCCGCGGTTTTAACGGTTCGCTCATCGCAGTTTATCTCCAATCAAAAATTCCAGCGCCGCGTCGAGGCGAATGTGCGGCAAAGGCCGATCGACATCCATGACCTGCGGACGAAAGTTTTCAAACTGAAATCCCTGCTGCTGCCAGAAGGCCTGGCCCGGCAGACGCGCCGGCACCTCGCCGGGATAGATGGTCAACGGCTGGCCGTCGCTCAGCCGATCGCCGCGCAGGGCGGGAATTTTCTCGCCATTCACCTCAATCAGCCCGCTCTGGGTCGCCTGAATGGACGCCAGCCCCAGGCAATCCATACTGATCCCCTCAAAGGCGGCGTTCTGCCACGCGTCCTGAATCAGTTGCTGCAGGAGCGACACCATATTGCTGTGCTGATCGACCGTGACGTGGTCAGCTTTGGTGGCGGCAAACAGCAGCTTGTCGATAACCGGCGAAAACAACCGGCGGAACAAGGTGCGCTGCCCGTAATGGAAACTTTGCATCAGCTGGGTCAATGCCAGACGCATATCGTTAAAAGCCTGCGGCCCGCTGTTGAGCGGCTGCAGACAGTCCACCAGCACAATCTGCCGGTCGAAGCGCAGGAAGTGCTCTTTGTAGAACCCCTTCACCACCCTTTCGCAATAGTATTTGTAGCGTTCGCGCAGCATGCCGGCGTTGCTGTGTTTATCGGCCTGCGCCAGCTTGGCTTCGCCGATGGCGTCGACGTCGGGCCACGGGAAAAACTGCAGCGCCGGCGCACCCGCCATTTCACCGGGCAGGACAAAGCGCCCGGGCTGGATAAAGTGCAGCCCTTCGCGCTTACAGGCGTGCAGATAGTCCGTCCAGGCGGCAGCGATATCTGCCAGACGGGCCTCATCGGCAGGGGCCAGCGGATCCAGCCCGGCGCACAGCTGCCGCCAGCGGGCCGACCACTCCGCACGCTGTCCCTGCAGGAGCCCGGTCATCTGTCGTGACCAGCTCAGATAATCCTGTGCCAGCATCGGCAGGTCGAGCAGCCACTCGCCCGGATAGTCGACGATCTCCAGATACAGCGTGGAGGTATCTTTAAAATGGCGCAGCAGGGAGTCATTCGAACGGTAGCGCAGCGCGAGACGGATCTCGCTCACCCCGCGCGTCGGGGTTGGCCACATGGGGGGCTGGCCGTACAGCTGGGCCAGCCCTTCGTCGTAGGTGAATCGGGGAATGCCAAAGTCCCGCTGCGGCACGCGCTTGACGCCGAGCAGCCGCTCTTCGCGTGCGGCGCTCAGCAGGGGCAGGCGGGCGCCCGTGTGGATATTCAATAGTTGATTGACCAGCGCGGTGATAAACGCCGTTTTACCGCTCCGGCTCAGGCCGGTCACCGCCAGACGTAAATGCCGGTCAACCCCGCGGTTGACCAGCGCATTCAATTCAGTTTTCAGTCGCTTCATCGCCAGTCCGTTATGCCCTGAAGGTATGTCTCGTCATCATAAGCTATCTGCCGGGGATAAGCAGGACAACGTTAATCCTTTTGCGCCTTCCCCACGGCGGCATTATTTCATCCCGCGCGTGACGCGGTTGGCCAGCCGGCTGAGCAGCGGCTCCAGCGCCACCGCCAGCAGCATTTTCAGCGGCCGACGCGCGACCGATTTAACCGCCCAGCCGGCAACGCCCGCCGGGCCGTAACGCAGCGCGGTCAGCAGCGCCAGCTTACCGACGATTTTCAGACCGGGCTTCACCTGCTGCCCGGCGCGTCGCCATTTGCTATTCATGCGTTGCCTCACTCGTTAAAAACAGGATTTACAGCTGGCGAAAGCGGCTGCGCAGCGTAAAGGTGTCGGAGGTCACATACCGCTCCATTTCACGCAGGCGCTGTTCACCGGAGGCCAGTTCGGCATCCACGGCGGCCAGCAGATCGCCATTGCTCGGCGCCTTGTGACCGTACAGTTCACTGTCCGGCATCGGATCCAGAGCAAAAGTCAAAATGATGTAGGCCACCAGGACAAAGAAAAAGAGGCCGAAAATCATCGCCAGCACGGTAATCAGACGCACCAGCTTCACCGGGACATCAAGATGCTGAGCAATGCCCGCGCAAACGCCCTTCACCATCCCGCGCTGCGGGATACGCCACAGTTTTTTATTCAGATCCAGTCCGGCCATTATTTGTCTCTCCAGTTCGGATGTTCAGCATCCAGGATCGCTTCCAGCGCCTGAATACGTTCGCGCATCCGCTTCGCGTCATCGGTCAACTGCAGCAGCCGTTGCTGCTCATTTTGCGTCAGACTGCCGTTGGCGCCGCGATTGTTGTAGTGCAGCCACAGCCAGACCGGCAGAACAAACAGCACAAACAGCGTCAGCGGAATGGCGAGAAAAAGCATGCTCATGTGTACTCCTTACAGGGGGTGAGCCGCGGCGCAACGCCGCGCCGCGCAATCATACTTACTGGTTGGACTGATTCATTTTGGCTTTCAACGCCGCCAGCTGCTCGCTGATTTCATCGTCCGCTTTCAGTTCGGCAAACTGCTGATCCAGCGTCTGCTGCTTGCCAAAGCGGTGGCTCTCCGCTTCCGCTTCCATCTGATCGATGCGACGCTCAAAGGATTCAAAGCGGGCCATCGCCTCATCCAGTTTACCGCTGTCCAGCTGGCGACGCACATCGCGGGACGAACTCGCCGCCTGATGGCGCAGCGCCAGCGCCTGCTGACGAGCGCGGGTTTCGCTGAGTTTGTTCTCCAGCTCGCCAATCTCTTTTTTCATGCGCGCCAGCGTTTCATCCACCAGCTGCACTTCATGATCAAGTTGAGCGATAAGGTCGGTCAGCTTCTGCTTTTCGATCAGCGCCGCCCGGGCCAGATCCTCTTTCTCTTTACGCAGCGCCAGCTCGGCTTTTTCCTGCCATTCCGCCTGCTGGGCGACCGCCTGCTCAATACGACGGGTCAGCTGTTTCTTTTCCGCCAGCGCGCGGGCCGACGTGGAACGCACTTCCACCAGCGTGTCTTCCATCTCCTGGATCATCAGACGCACCAGCTTTTGCGGGTCCTCCGCTTTCTCCAGCAGGGAGTTGATGTTGGCGTTCACGATGTCGGCAAAACGAGAAAAAATACCCATAATTTCAATCCTCATAGTTCTGGTTTCAGGCATTCACCTGTGGCTTAGCTAATACAAATGACGTGCCAACTTTTTATCTTATTGATTTTAAACAGAGTGGTTGCGAATTGTGCAGGGCATTGCTACAGTCACCTGGTTAATCACACTACTTAATGGCGAAATTCATCATGGCGCAGTACAAGGATAATCTGCTGGGCGAGGCCAACAGCTTTCTCGAGGTGCTGGAACAGGTTTCCCGGCTGGCCCCGCTGGATAAACCGGTGCTGGTCATCGGCGAGCGCGGCACCGGGAAAGAGCTTATCGCTAACCGTCTCCACTACCTCTCCAGCCGCTGGCAGGGACCGTTTATCTCGCTGAACTGCGCGGCGCTGAACGACAATTTGCTCGATTCGGAACTATTCGGCCACGAAGCCGGGGCCTTCACCGGGGCCAGCAAGCGCCATCCCGGGCGCTTCGAGCGCGCCGACGGCGGGACGTTATTTCTTGATGAGCTGGCGACGGCGCCGATGCTGGTGCAGGAGAAGCTGTTAAGAGTGATTGAATATGGCGAGCTGGAGCGCGTGGGCGGCAGCCAGCCGCTGCAGGTCAACGTCCGGCTGGTGTGCGCCACCAACGCTGACCTGCCGCGGATGGTGGAAGAAGGCCATTTTCGCGCCGACCTGCTCGACCGTCTGGCCTTCGACGTGGTGCAGCTTCCGCCGCTACGTGAACGGCAGAGCGACATCATGCTGCTCGCCAACCAGTTTGCCATTCAGATGTGCCGCGAGCTCGGTTTGCCGCTGTTTCCCGGCTTCAGCGAACGTGCCACCGCAACGCTGCTCGGCTACCGCTGGCCGGGGAATATTCGTGAACTGAAGAATGTCGTCGAGCGCTCGGTCTATCGCCACGGCGACAGCGAGCACGAGCTGGACGCCATTATCCTCAACCCTTTCCGTCAGACCGCGGCCTCCGTGCCGGAGGCCGCGTCCGGGGACGAGCTGCCCGCTCTGCCGCTGGATCTGCGCGATTTTCAGCTCCAGCAGGAAAAACGCCTGCTGCAGCGGAGTCTGCAGCAGGCGAAGTATCATCAGAAGCAGGCGGCGGAGCTGCTGGGGTTAACCTATCACCAGCTCCGCGCGCTACTGAAAAAACATCAGCTGTGAGAGGCGCGCGGCAGCAGCAGCGCGCTCACCGCCATCGCCCCCAGGCATAAGACGGCGTTAAACCACAGGGCATACTGGGCGGCATGGGCCATGCCCAGCGGCAAAAACAGCGCGAAAAGTGACGCCGTCACGGCAATACCCATCGCCCCGCCCAGCGAGCTGCCCATCTTGTAGATCCCCGAGGCGACGCCGATTTTGTTCTCCGGCGCGTTGGCCACCGCCGTATCCGTTGAGGGTGTGGCGTAGCAGCCCAGCCCGAGGCCAAACAGCACGTTGCTGGCGAACACCACCCCGATATACAGCGCCTTATCGAGAAAAGTGCAGGATATCAGGCCGATGGCAATCGCGGTCAGCACCGGCCCGGCCATCATCGGCAGCCGGGCGCCATAGCGCTGCAGCAGCTTCTCGCCCACCCGGATCATCGCCAGGACGGTCACCAGATAGCCGAGGGTCATCATCCCGCTCTCCAGCGGCGTCAGGTGGTGCCCCTGCTGCAGCCAGATGCTGGCGATCATCATGGTGCCAATCGCCCCATTGAGCAGAAAGTTCGACAGCACTGCCGCGCCGTAGGCCCGGTTACGAAACAGCGCAAAATCAATCAGCGCCGCCTCGCCTTTGCGCATGCCGTTGCGGATAAATACCGCCCCCGCCGCCAGCGCCCCGACCAGCATGGTCAACGACAGCGGACTGCTCCATCCCCAGCCATGGCCCTTGCTGATAAACAAATTCACCAGCACCAGCGCGGCAATCAGGCTCAGCAGACCGCCGACGTCCAGCTTATGCTGGCTGGCGCTGGCGCTGCGGCTCTCCGGCGTGCCGCGCAGCAAAAACAGCGCCAGCAGAGCGACGGCAATGGAGAAGACGAAGATCCAGCGCCAGCCGAGCCCGGTGGCAATGGCTCCGCCAACGAAGGAACAAAGACCGCTGCCGCCCCACGAGCCGATGACCCAGAAGCTGACCGCCCGCTGCCGCGCACGCCCCTCATACCAGGTCTTAATCAGCGCCAGCGTCGCCGGCATAATGCACGCCGCCGACAGCCCCTGTAGCACCCGGCCGGCCAGGAACAGCCCCGGCCCCTGAGCGACCACCAGCATGGCGCTGCCGACGATGCTCAGCCCCAGTCCGAGGGTGGTCATCCGCATCCGGCCAAACTTGTCCGCCAGGCCGCCGCTGGCGACCACGAAACAGCCGCTGAACAGCGCGCTGAGACTGACGGCCAGGGTTAAGGTTTCAAGGGAGATATCAAGACTGCTTTTCATCGCCGGCACCACGTTAATCACCGACTGGGCAAACAGCCAGAAGGTTAAAACGCTTAGCACAATCCCCACCAGCAGGCGATCGCTGCCGACAAAGGGGGTGTCGCTCACGGTGACAGTGCTCATCGCATGGCCCTCCTGTTTCCGGTGATTAACGCAAATAGTGTTCCGCCAGACCGCACCACAGCGCCGCCCCGGTCAGCAACAGCGCGTCGTTGAAGTCATAGCCCGGGTTATGGACCATGCAGCGATCCGGCTCATCGCCAGCGCCGATGGTGAAATAGCTGCCATGCGGGTGCTGTTCCAGCATGAAGGCAAAATCTTCACTGCCCATAAACGGCTTCACCTCGCCCACCTGCTCTGCGCCAAACAGCGATGTCGCCACCTCCCGCACCATCGCGTTGGCCGCCGGATCGTTACGCAATACCGGGCTGCCGTTGACGTGCGTCAGCGTGGCCGTGGCGTTGAAGCTCTCCGCCTGAGCCACGGCGATATCATGGATCCGCTGCAGCACGGTCTCGCGCACCTGCTCATTGAGGGTGCGCACCGTGAGCTTCATCAGCACGTGATCGTTAATGATATTGGGCGCGTGTCCGGCCTGGATGCTGCCGACGGTGACCACCGCCGGTTCGAACGGGGTGATATTCCGCGAGACGATCGACTGCAGCGCGAGGGTGATATGGCAGGCGACCAGCGTGGCATCCACGGTATGCTCCGGTACCGCGCCGTGGCCGCCAACGCCTTTCACCTCAATATGCAGCGTATCGGAGGAGGCCATCATCGCCCCGTCGCGCAGGCCGATCTTGCCCAGCGGCTGACCCGGCATATTGTGCAAGCCGAAGATGGCATCGCAGGGGAACCGGTCAAACAGACCGTCCTCGACCATCACTCGCCCGCCGTACAACAGCTCTTCCGCGGGCTGGAAAATCAGCTGCAGCGTCCCGGTAAACTGGCGGGTGCGCGCCAGATATTCAGCCGCGTAGAGCAGCGTGGTGGTGTGCCCGTCATGGCCGCAGCCGTGGAAACGCCCGTCAACCTGGCTTGCCCACGGCTTCCCGCTCCGCTCCTGCATCGGCAGGGCATCCATATCCGCCCGCAGGCCGAGGCGTTTTTTTCCGTGGCCGACGCGCAGCGTGCCCACCACTCCGGTGCCCGCCAGGCCGCGGTGAACCTCGTATCCCCACTCGCCAAGCAGTCGAGCGACCTCATTGCTGGTTTGATGTTCTTCAAAGCCGATCTCCGGCTGCTGGTGGAACTGGCGACGCAGGGCAATAAATTGCGCCTCGTTGACCTGCAAGGCTTCAAGCAACGGATGTGTCATTTTTGTTATTCCTGTGTTGTGTTTGCACGACACTTTCGAGTTTATGCGGGTGAAACAGCTTTCAGGTGCGCTTTTTTGTTTTATATTGACGAGAAATCAATGACTGTTTTTCATACATATCAGTTATGACAAAAAATAACGGGTTGTTTTTTGTCTGCGGAGGAGTGTCACGTGGAGCAGCATTCAGGCGACTTTAGCGTCACCGTGCGCGATGTACGTCAGTTGAACCAGACAGAAGGCGATCAGCTGACGCTGCTATGGGTGCTGGAGGGGAGCGTAAATCTGACGGAGGCGGAAGGTGTGCCGCAGCCGCTCGCCGCCGACGAGCTGGCGATCGTTAACCGCAACCGTCGCTGGAGTCTGCGCAGCGCCGGTACCAACGCAGTGATGATCCTGACCCTTTCCGCCAGCTGGCTGACCCGCCTTGACAGCGCTTTTTTTGCTGTCGACTATCAGATAACGCCGCGCACCCGGGATGCGGAGGACGGCCTGCGCCGCCTGATGCGCCAGCTGCTGGTGAGCGGCCTGGTCAAGCATCCCGGCCATTACCGACTGGAGGCCAACCGCTGGCTGAGTGAGATAGCGCTCCTGCTGGCCACGCGCTTCAGCCAGCCCATCGCCTCCACGCCGCGCCGCGGAGCGGAGAACTGGAGCCGGCGAATAGCCAGCGTGGTGGCGCGGATCGACGCCAACTATCAGCGCCGCTTCTCGTTGCAGGAGGTGGCGGCAGCGGAATTTGTCTCCGAGGCCTGGCTGTCACGCTTATTTCACAAAGAAGTCGGGGTGAGTTTTGTTCAGTACCTCACCGCGCTGCGCCTGCGCCACGCCGCCGATCAGTTGTTGACCACCCGCAAACCCGCCCAGCAAATCGCCCGCGAACAGGGGTTCGCCAGTACCCGTATGATGAGCGATCTGTTTAAGCGCCAGCACGGCGTGACGCCGCGCCAGTATCGTGAACAGCATCCCCGGGAGCTTGCCCGACCGCGTCCGCCGCAGGCCGACCGCTGGCAGCCGGTCGCTGTCGACCGGCTCTATGCTCGCCTCAATGAACCGGAACCACGCGACCGGGAAAGTCCCCCGCTGCCGATCAATCCGCCGCAGACCCGGGAGATCAACCTGCACGATCGCCCGGCGCGCGCCGCTGTGCTGCGCCATACCCGGATGGTGGTGACCGTGCGCGAGCTGGACGACCTGCTACGGGAGGATGTGCGCCGGGAACTGGAGCAGCTGCACCGCGCCCTGCCGGTGTATGCCATCGATATCAACGATCCCTTTCTCAGCAGCCGGCTGTTCGGCACCGGCTGGGACGATCCGCAGATGGCCGGCTACGCCTGCTGGTATAACCTGCAGCAGATTTTTAGCTGGCTGGCGGCGATGGGCTGGAACGTGATCCTCCACACCGGCGTCACCACCCGCAGCGACCTGCTGCAGCGGTTTCTGCTGCTCGCCGCCAACCATTTTCCGCCGGCCACGCTCAACAGCTGGCGCTTTGTCTGGCACTGGTCGCCGCAGGCCAGCGAAGCGACCCGCCAGGCGGCCTGGCGCCAGCAGCGCGAGGTTCTTCACCGCCTGCTGCCGCAGCCGCAGCTGGGGATCTGGCACCGCTTTGCTCCCAGCGATCCCGGTAACGATCCGTTGTTTCACTCACCGCTGCTGGCGGAGGCGGATTTTCTCGCCTGCCAGGCAGATGCCAACGAACAACTGGATCTGGCGCAGGCAGACAGCAGCCGCCTGGCCTCCAGCGAACATTATCCGCTGCACAAGCTGCGGCAGATCCACAGCGCCCTGCGCCAGCGACAGCTTAACCTGCCGCTGTGGCTGCTCTCCTGGAATACCCTGACCGGCGATACGCGGGATACCAACGGCCGCTTTTTTCGCGGCGCGCTGTTGATGGATAATCTGCTGGGGGTGGCGGACCAGGTCTGGCTGGCGGGCTTCTGGTTAAATTCAGGCCTCCAGGGCGAAGCCCGCGCTAACGGGAAGCTCGATACCTCCAGCCTGGCGCTGCACTATCTGCACGGGCTGCCTCGCCCGGTTTACTGGGTACTGTGGCTCTGGCGGCGGCTGCGCGGCGAGATCCTGTTTCAGGATAAAAACCTGCTGTTGCTTCACCACCAGGGGCACTACCAGCTGCTGCTGCGCAATACGGTGGTCTACAATCCCTGGCTCTCCAGCGAAGCGGCCTTTATCCAGCGTTTCAGCCAGCCCTACAGCGTGCGGCTGCAGGGCCTGGAGGGCGGCTGGCGCGTCAAACAGCACCTGTTCGATCAGCATCATGGCGCGTTATTCCCGCTGGTCGACGCCTTTCGCAGCCGCAGCGGCCCCGACGCTGAGGATTACCAGTGGTTGATGCATCGGGCTCGTCCGGCGCTCAGTGTGGAAGATGCCCGGCTTGACGGACACTGGCTGCGGGTCGACTCGCTGGAAAGCAACGCTTTGGCGCTGTACGAATTTACGCCTCAGCGCGCTCCCGGCGAGGATCCCGCCCCCGCAAGCAATCCGTGAATTTTGCGCTGGCTCTCCGTCGTCGCCGGGTTGAAAACCAGCAGCGACAGATCGGGGCGGCCTTCCACGGCAAAAGAGGTGAACTCCAGATCGAGCGGGCCCATCTGCGGATGGTGAATGCGCTTATAGCCTTCTCCGTGGCCGGCGACGTCATGGCTTTGCCAGAAACGGGCGAACTCAACGCTCTGCTGCGTGAGTTCAGCGATCAACTGGTCAGTTTCCGTCGTCGCCCCCATCCGGGTGACGTCGGCGCGAAAAGCGTTGACGATAAGCTGCCCCACCGTCTGCCAGTCCTCCAGCGTGCAGCGGGCTTCAGGTCGGGTAAACAGGCGACGCAGTACGTTGCGCTCCGCCAGCGGTAGCTGGCTGTAGTCGGTCAGCACCCTGGCCGCCGCCGCGTTCCAGGCGATGACGTCCCAGCTGGCGGTGCGGATAATCGCCGGAATAGTAAAAGCGTCAAGCACCCGCTGCAGCCGCGGCGTCATATCATCTGTCACCGTCAGACGCGTCTGCGGCGGATGGCCAAAGGCGAGAATAAACAGATGCTCGCGCTCCGGGGTGGTCAGCCGCAGACCGCAGGCGATCCGCTCCAGCACCTCGCGGGAGGGCGCCCCGCCGCGCCCCTGTTCAAGCCAGGTATACCAGGTCGGGCTGATACTGGCGAGCTGCGCGACCTCTTCGCGGCGCAGCCCCGGCGTGCGCCGGCGTCCCGCCGGGAAGCCAAACGTCGCCGGATCGAGGCGCTGGCGCCGGGCGCGGAGAAAATCGCCTAAAGCATGGTTGTCAGAAGTGTTCATCATCTGCCTGTGGGTTCTGCCTGTTAGAATTTATACCCCGATAATGTCTCTACTTTTATAGTATGACATCGCAGGTAGGATACGCCTGAAACCCGTTCAGGAGATCCATGATGCGTATATTTCTTACCGGCGCGAGCGGATTTATCGGCTCACGTATTCTTCCGGCCCTGCAGGCGTCGGGCCATCAGGTTATCGGCCTCGCGCGCAGCGACACCGCAGCGCAGACCCTGAAAGCGGCAGGCGTCGAGGTGCACCGCGGCACGCTGGACGCCCCGGACTCGCTACTGGCTGGCGTCGAGGGCGCTGACGCGGTGATCCATACCGCCTTCGACCACGACTTCAGCCGCTTTGCCGCCAACTGCGAGAAAGACCGCCAGGCGATCCTGACCATGGGTCGGGCGTTGCAAGGCAGCGCGCGGCCGCTGGTCATCACCTCCGGCACATTGATGGGCGACGACGGGAGCGGCGTCCCGGCCCGGGAGTCGTTCTTCAACTCAGGGCACCCCAGCCCGCGCACCGCCTCTGAGCTCGCCGGTCAGCAACTGCTGGAGGCGGGAGTGGATGTTCGGGTGGTTCGCCTGCCGCAGGTACATGACACCGTGCGCCAGGGGCTACTGACCAGCTATATCGAACGCGCGGTCGCCAACGGGGCGGTGGCCCTGCGCGGCGAGGGAAGCAACCGCTGGTCCGCCGCCCATGTCAATGACGTCGCGCGACTGTACGTTAGCGCCCTGCTGCAGGGCGCGGCCGGCGAGCGCTACCATGCGGTGGACGAAGAGGGGATCGCGTTACGCGATATTGCTACGGTAATTGCTCAGGGATTAAACCTGCCGCTGACCCACCTGGATGAGTCGCAGGTCGACGCCTGGTTCGGCTGGTTTGCGCCGTTTACCGCCCTTGACCTGCGCGCCAGCTCAGCATGGACCCGTGAGCGATTGCAGTGGCAGCCGGTTGGCCCCGGGCTGCTGGAGGACCTGCGGAATATGGATTACCAAAAAGTGACGTTGTCACGATAAGCGAGCGAAACCCTCTGTTTAATTTTCTGACGGGCTCGCCCTCTGCCCGTCAGTCCCTCTGCTTTCTCCCCGCTATACTGAATATATCTCCCCGGCGTCAGCGTCTGTTTCATCGTCTGGCAAACCGCGGCCAAACAGACCTGACTGGCGATATCGGCGATAAAAAGTTACCATGTTTCAATATACAGACTCGGTTCCGCTACTATTTTAATCAATTGACTGAATACTATACGCTCCCGGTAACCGCATTATCCCTCAGGCTTGTTGAAGGCGGTGGTGAATGTCTATAAATCTTAATAAGATAGAGTTCAACTCTATAATCAAACAGAAAATATGCGCCTGAAATTGTCATCTCTCCTGGCAGCCGTTTCCCTGCTGTGTGGGCAGGCCTTTGCCGCCCCTGTGCTCCCTGACCGCGCCGATATCCGCGACAGCGGTTTCGTCTATTGCGTCAGCGGCCAGGTGAATACCTTTAATCCGCAGAAAGTCAGCAGCGGCCTGATTGTCGATACGCTGGCCGCTCAGATCTACGATCGTCTGCTTGACGTCGATCCCTATACCTACCGGCTGGTCCCCGAGCTGGCGGAGAGCTGGGAAGTCCTTGATAACGGCGCCACCTACCGCTTCCACCTGCGCCGCCATGTCCCGTTTCAACGCACGGCATGGTTTACCCCGACGCGGGACTTCAACGCGGATGATGTGATTTTTACTTTTGGCCGTATTTTTAACCGCGACCATCCGTGGCACAACGTCAACGGCAGCAGCTTCCCTTACTTCGACAGTCTGCAGTTTGCTGACAGCGTGGAGAGTGTGCGTAAGCTGGATAATCAGACCGTGGAGTTTCGCCTCAAGCGGCCGGACGCCTCGTTCCTCTGGCATCTGGCCACTCACTATGCGTCAATTACCTCTGCCGAATATGCCGCCCGCTTAACAAAAGACGACCGCCAGGAGCAGCTGGATCGCCAGCCGGTCGGTACCGGTCCGTTCCAGTTGTCCGAGTACCGCTCCGGGCAATATATCCGCCTGCAGCGTCACCCCGACTACTGGCGCGGCAAACCGTTGATGCCGCAGGTGGTGGTGGACCTCGGCTCCGGTGGTACCGGCCGACTGTCGAAACTGCTCACCGGGGAATGCGACGTGCTGGCCTGGCCCGCCGCCAGCCAGCTGACGATCCTGCGCGACGATCCGCGCCTGCGCCTGACGCTGCGCCCGGGAATGAACATTGCCTGGCTGGCCTTCAACACCGCCAAGCCGCCGCTGGACAATCCTGAGGTGCGGCATGCGCTGGCGCTGGCTATTAACAACCAGCGCCTGATGCAGTCCATCTACTACGGCACCGCGGAAACGGCGGCATCCATGCTACCGCGCGCCTCGTGGGCCTACGATAACGACGCTAAAATTACTGAGTACAATCCCCAGGAAGCCCGCGCCCGCCTGAAGGCCCTGGGGCTGGAAAATCTGACCCTCAAGCTGTGGGTGCCCACCAGCTCTCAGGCATGGAACCCCAGCCCGCTGAAAACGGCGGAGCTGATCCAGGCGGATATGGCGCAGATTGGCGTCAAGGTGATCATCATGCCGGTGGAGGGGCGCTTCCAGGAGGCGCGGCTGATGGACATGAACCATGACCTGACGCTCTCCGGCTGGGCGACGGACAGTAACGATCCGGACAGTTTTTTCCGGCCGCTGCTGAGCTGCGCGGCGATCGCCTCACAAACCAACTTTGCCCACTGGTGTAACCGGGAATTTGATGACGTGCTGCAAAAAGCGCTGCTTTCGCAACAGCTCTCCTCGCGGATGGACGCTTACAAAGAGGCACAGCGGATCCTCGCCCGCGAACTGCCGGTCCTGCCGCTGGCCTCCTCGCTGCGTTTGCAGGCCTATCGCTATGATATGAAAGGCCTCGTGCTGAGCCCCTTCGGTAACGCTTCGTTCGCTGGCGTATCGCGGGAGAAAACCGAAGAGGTGAAAAAACCATGATTATTTTTACCCTGCGTCGTCTGCTGTTGCTGCTGGTCACCCTCTTTTTTCTGACCTTTATCGGCTTCAGCCTGAGTTATTTCACCCCTCATGCGCCGCTACAGGGCGCCTCCCTGTGGAATGCGTGGCTGTTCTGGTTTCAAGGGGTGCTGCACTGGGATTTTGGCGTCTCCAGCATTAACGGCCAGTTGATTTCTGAGCAGCTGCGCGAGGTGTTCCCGGCGACCATGGAGCTGTGCATCCTCGCCTTCGGCTTTGCCCTGCTGATTGGCATTCCGGTGGGCATGATCGCCGGCGTAATGCGCAACAAATGGCCTGATACCCTGATCAGCGCCGTCGCGCTGGTTGGTTTCTCGATCCCGGTGTTCTGGCTGGCGCTGCTCCTGACCCTCTTCTTCTCGCTGACTCTTGGCTGGTTTCCGGTCTCTGGCCGCTTCGATCTGCTGTATGAGGTGAAAACCGTCACCGGTTTTGCGCTGATTGACGCCTGGATCTCGGACTCGCCATGGCGCCATGAGATGATCGTCAGCGCCGCACGGCATATGGTGCTGCCGGTGCTGACCCTGGCGGTGGCGCCCACCACCGAGGTGATCCGCCTGATGCGCATCAGCACCAGCGAGGTGTATGACACCAACTATGTCAAAGCGGCTGCCACCCGTGGCGTGTCGCGACGCAAAATTTTACTGCGCCATGTACTGCACAACGCCCTGCCGCCGGTGATCCCGCGCCTCGGCCTGCAGTTTTCCACCATGCTCACCCTGGCGATGATCACCGAGATGGTGTTCAGCTGGCCCGGACTGGGCCGCTGGCTGATCAACGCGATCCGCCAGCAGGACTACGCGGCGATTTCCGCCGGCGTCATGGTGATTGGCGCACTGGTCATTATCGTCAACGTGATTTCCGATATCCTCGGTGCCATGGCTAACCCGCTGAAACATAAGGAATGGTATGCCCTACGATAGCGTTTATCTGGAAAAGCGTCCGCCCGGCGCGCTGCGCACCGTATGGCGTAAATTCTATGGTGACACCACGGCGATGATCGGCCTGTACGGCTGCGCGGGCCTGCTGCTGCTCTGCGTCTTCGGCGGCTGGTTCGCCCCCTATGGTATCGATCAGCAGTTCCTTGGCTATCAGTTGCTGCCGCCGTCGTGGTCGCGCTATGGCGAAGTCTCCTTCTTCCTGGGAACCGATGACCTGGGCCGCGATGTGCTGAGCCGGCTGCTGAGCGGCGCGGCGCCAACCGTCGGTGGCGCTTTTGTCGTCACCCTCGGCGCGACGCTGTTTGGCCTGGTGCTGGGCGTGATTGCCGGGTCGACTCACGGCCTGCGCTCGGCAGTGATGAACCATATCCTCGATACCCTGCTCTCTATTCCCTCGCTGCTGCTGGCGATTATCGTCGTCGCCTTTGCCGGGCCGCACCTCAGCCATGCGATGTTCGCCGTCTGGCTGGCGCTGCTCCCGCGCATGGTACGTTCAGTCTACAGCCTGGTCCACGATGAGCTGGAGAAAGAGTACATCATCGCCGCCCGCCTCGATGGAGCCTCGACGCTGAACATTCTGCTGTTCGCCATTCTGCCCAATATTGCCTCTGGCCTGGTGACCGAGATCACCCGCGCCCTGTCGATGGCTATTCTGGATATTGCCGCGCTGGGCTTTCTTGATCTCGGCGCCCAGCTGCCTTCGCCGGAATGGGGAGCCATGCTGGGCGATGCGCTGGAGCTTATCTATGTCGCACCGTGGACTGTGATGCTGCCCGGGGCGGCAATTATGCTCAGCGTACTGCTGGTCAACCTGCTGGGCGACGGTATTCGCCGGGCGATCATTGCCGGGGTACAATAATGCCGTTACTCGATATTCGTCACTTAACTATCGAATTTAGAACCAACGAAGGTTGGGTGAAAGCCGTCGATCGCGTCAGTCTGACCCTGACTGAAGGCGAGATCCGCGGCCTGGTGGGCGAATCCGGCTCCGGGAAAAGCCTTATTGCCAAAGCTATCTGCGGGGTGACCAAAGACAACTGGCGGGTCACCGCCGACCGCATGCGCTTCGATGACATCGACCTGCTGCGACTGTCGAACCGCGAGCGGCGGAAACTGATCGGCCATAACGTGTCGATGATTTTTCAGGAGCCGCAGTCCTGTCTTGATCCCTCTGAGCGCATCGGCCAACAGCTGATTCAGAGTATCCCCGGCTGGACCTACAAGGGGCGCTGGTGGCAACGGCTGGGCTGGCGTAAGCGCCGGGCCATCGAGCTGTTGCACCGCGTCGGCATTAAAGATCACAAAGATGCCATGCGCAGTTTCCCCTATCAGTTGACCGAGGGCGAGTGCCAGAAGGTGATGATTGCCATCGCCCTGGCCAACCAGCCGCGCCTACTGATCGCCGATGAACCGACCAACGCCATGGAGCCAACGACTCAGGCGCAGATTATCCGCCTGCTGACGCGGCTCAATCAGAACAACAACACCACCATTTTGCTGATCAGCCACGATCTGCAGATGCTCAGCAAATGGGCGGATAAAATCAACGTCATGTACTGCGGGCAGACGGTGGAGAGCGGGCCCAGCGAAGAGCTGGTCACCCTGCCGCATCACCCCTATACCCAGGCGTTAATCCGCGCGATCCCGGATTTTGGCAGCGCCATGCCGCATAAAAGCCGCCTCAACACCCTGCCAGGGGCGATCCCTCTGCTGGAGCAGCTGCCCATCGGCTGCCGTCTGGGGCCGCGCTGCCCTTACGCCCAGCGCGAGTGTATCGAAACGCCGCGTCTTACCGGGGCGCGCAACCATCTGTACGCCTGTCATTTCCCGCTGAACATGGAGAAAGAGTGAAATGGTCGAAACATTGCTGGAAGTTCGCCAACTCAGTAAGACCTTTCGCTACCGCACCGGCTGGTTTCACCGCCAGACGGTGGAGGCCGTCAAGCCGCTGAGTTTTACCCTGCGTGAACGCCAGACGCTGGCGATTATCGGCGAGAACGGCTCCGGGAAATCCACCCTCGCCAAGATGCTGGCGGGCATGGTGGAACCCACCAGCGGCGAGCTGTTGATCGACGACCATCCGCTGACTTTCGGGGACTACTCCTACCGCAGCCAGAAGATTCGTATGATCTTTCAGGATCCGTCGACCTCACTGAATCCGCGCCAGCGCATCTCGCAGATCCTCGATTTTCCACTGCGGCTGAATACCGACCTCGACGCCGAGGCGCGGCAAAAGCAGATTATCGACACGCTGCGCATGGTCGGTCTGCTGCCGGACCACGTCAGCTATTACCCCCATATGTTGGCGCCCGGGCAGAAGCAGCGTCTCGGCCTCGCCCGGGCGCTGATCCTGCGCCCGAAGGTCATCGTCTGCGATGAGGCGTTGGCCTCGCTGGATATGTCGATGCGCTCCCAGCTCATCAATCTGATGCTGGAGCTGCAGGAGAAACAGGGCATCTCCTATATCTATGTCACTCAGCACCTGGGAATGATGAAGCACATCAGCGATCAAGTGCTGGTGATGCATAACGGCGAAGTGGTCGAGCGCGGCAGCACTGCCGATGTGCTGGCCTCACCGCTGCACGACCTGACCCGACGCCTGATCGCCGGCCACTTCGGTGAAGCCCTCACCGCCGACGCCTGGCGCAAAGACGGGAAATAGCTGGCAGGCGACGGCAGGGGCGGCCCTCACGCCGCCCTTGTCATTCAGGTGGAAGGGAAAAGACTCTGCGCCGGCAGCGACCGGCGGTCAAAGCGGCGCAGCGCGTAGTAAAGAACCCCGGTGCCAAACCAGCCTATTATCCATGAGACATCGTTACCGGCGAAGATCCACGTGAGCGAACCATGGAACAACGGGTTCTCAATGAACGGCAACTGGATAAGCACACCGACGATATACAGGGTGATCGCGTACAGGTTCCAGAACCCGTAGCGTTGCTGCGGGTCGCTTAGCGCCGGAATATCGATGGCGCCCTTCGAGATAAGATAATAATCCGTCAGACAGATGGCGCTCCACGGCACGAAGAACGCCAGCAGAAACAGAAGAAAATGCGTGAAATGCTTTAAGAAAGCGGGTTCGCTAAGCAACGCGATAATGCAGGAAGCCGTCACCATCAGCACCACGAATGCAATGCGACACTTTTGCGACAGCACGGTTTGCCGGCGGAAGGCGGAAACAATGGTGGTCAGCGACATAAAGCTGCCGTACGCATTGAGGGTAGTGAAGGTAATTTTACCAAAACAGATGGCGAAATAGATAACCATGGCCATCGCCTGACTCTTACCTAATCCCACCAGATAGCTCACCTCGTGACCAGGGAACGCGCTGCCGGCAATGGCCGCTGTCAGACCCCCGAGCGTCATCGACGTTTGGGTGCCCAATACGGTGCCGAAAAACACTGAGCACCACGTTTTCGTGGCGGAAACATCGCGTGGCAGGTAGCGCGAATAGTCGGATACATAGGGGCAAAAAGCGATCTGCCACGATGAGGAGAGCGATACGGCTAATAAAAACGTCGGCAGCGAAAAATGGTTATTGTGCGCGAGCGCACTGAGATCGGCCGAAAGTAGCAGCGTGATGAACATATAAACGAAGGCGAGAATTCCGACGATACTCGCCAGTTTGCCCAGCTTGTGGATCACCTTATAACCGAGGACGGCGATAACGATAATAATCGCACTGAATATCAGCATCCCGGCTACGTGGCTGATATTCAGTAGTTTGGCCATTGCCTGCCCGGCCAATACGGTGCCGCTGGCAGAAAAACCGATATACATGACGCAAACCAGCACCAGCGGCACCACCGCGCCAAAAACCCCAAACTGGGCGCGGCTAAGGATCATTTGCGGAAGTCCCAGTCGCGGTCCCTGCAGCGCATGCAGAGACATCACCGCCGCCCCCAGCATCTGACCGACCAGCAGCCCGACCAGAGACCACACTACATCGCCGCCCAGCACAACGGCTAAAGCGCCAGTGACAATCGCCGTAATTTGCAGATTGCCGCCAAACCAAAGGGTGAACTGGCTAAAAGGGTGTCCATGCCGTTCGCTTTCCGGGATGTAATCAATCGACCGCCTTTCACTCATTCCAGCATAATTGCTCTTTGACTGCCCGTCTGTAGACGAAAACGAAGACATAGGTTCCTCACTCAAGTTATTAATATCACCTCACTCAATCGTTCTTGTATATACAAGCATTGACAACTCAGCGCCTTGCATGCACTCTCATTTTGTGACGAATATGTAAAATATTTGTATTACAGAAAGTTACTAAACTAGCTCAAGGCGGTGCTTATTGTTGACGCCGGAAGCGATTAACTAAGGTATGCTGCCCATGATGGTCCCTTTTCAACTTTCGACGCTCCCCGTCACGCCGTGGAAAAACGGCGGCGGAGAGACGCGCGAAATCATCTGCGTACCCGCTCCAGACGCCCCCTTTCTCTGGCGAGCCAGCATCGCCACTTTGCAGGCGGATGGTCCTTTTTCCCCCTTCCCCGGCGTCGACCGGGTGATCACCCTGCTGGCGGGACGACCGCTACGACTGTGCGGCGGGGACATCGACCATCCGCTGACGCTCTGGCAGCCGTGGGCGTTCCCCGGCGAATGGGCGCTGTCCAGCGTCGGGATCGTTGAGCCAGGGCTGGACTTCAATATCATGACCCAGCGCGGACGTGCCTCGGCGAGTGTAAAGGTGATAAACGACCAGCAACGCCCTGCTACTGAGGGAGTCGCTTATGTTCTTCAGGGCGAGTGGGATCTGGCCGGGCAGCGAAGTGCGGCCGGCAGCGGTCTCTGCTGGCGCGGTGAATCCCCTGGCGAGCTGCAGCCCCTCAGTGCCAACGGGTGTCTGCTGCTGGCGGAGATCGCGCTCAAATAATCATCAGAAGAGAGAGTATACTGGAGCTATCGCGATACGCTTTTGCTCCGCACGCCGCGGGCGCGGCTGAAAAATATCGTGACACAAGGGGTCGTCAGTGGGATATAATTCCCGGCTAAATTTGAGTTATTTTGAAATAACAATGTTAACGTTATGATTGTTAAAGTAAAAATAAGCAATAACGATAAGGATTAAAGCTATGGGTTTTCTTTCCGGTAAGCGCATTTTGATCACTGGCGTCGCCAGCAAACTGTCCATCGCCTACGGTATTGCGCAAGCAATGCACCGCGAAGGCGCGGAACTGGCATTCACCTATCAGAATGAAAAACTGAAAGGTCGCGTAGAAGAATTTGCTGCCGCGCTGGGTTCTGACATTGTGCTGCCGTGCGACGTTGCTGAAGATGAGAGCATCACCGCGCTGTTCACCGAGCTGGAAAAAGTCTGGCCGAAATTCGATGGTTTCGTCCACTCTATCGGTTTTGCCCCGGCTGACCAGTTAGACGGCGACTACGTTGACGTTGTCACCCGCGACGGCTTTAAAATCGCGCACGACATCAGCGCCTACAGCTTCGTGGCGATGGCCAAAGTCTGCCGCAGCATGCTGAACCCGGGCTCTGCTCTGCTGACGCTCTCCTACCTGGGCGCAGAGCGCGCGATCCCGAACTACAACGTAATGGGTCTGGCCAAAGCCTCTCTGGAAGCTAACGTCCGCTATATGGCTAACGCCATGGGTCCGGAAGGCGTTCGCGTCAACGCCATCTCTGCCGGTCCGATCCGTACGCTGGCTGCTTCTGGCATTAAAGATTTCCGTAAAATGCTGGCGCACTGCGAAGCGGTCACCCCGATCCGTCGCACCGTCACCATTGAAGATGTGGGCAACAGCGCAGCCTTCCTGTGCTCTAACCTGTCCGCGGGTATCTCCGGTGAAGTCGTTCACGTTGACGGCGGGTTCAATATCGCCGCCATGAACGAGCTGGAACTGAAGTAAGTTCTTTCCCTCCTCACCCCGGTGAGGAGGGTTCTTCCTTCCCCCCATCCCTTACGCTCCCCCTGTTATTCCAATCGGCTATTTGTTAGCACGTATCAATATTTTCTCCTGCTTCCGGGTTACGCCAGGATAGTTCTGCATAAACGATCCGCGGAACGGCGGTTCGCCACATACCGAACAAGGAAAGCCCATGGAGCCACGCCGCGTGAATGGCAAAAACCACTGGTATCACGAAACCCAGTCAACAATCTGCCCGGTGGATGTTCTACCGCTTGTCCCTGAAGCCGCCCATGTTGAAGACCGCTTTTTGCTGGACCTGACGCTGCCGGAAGCCTGGCTACACATCCACGCAGGCTGGCTGCACCCCGCTCGCCAGCTGGCAGAGCGGTTGTTTCCCGACCAGGTGGCGGTGAGTCGCCTGCAGACCTTTACCGCCTACGATCGCCTGAGCACCGCGCTGACTGTCGCCCAGGTTTATGGTGTCCAGCGGTTGTGTAACCACTATGCCGCCCGCCTGGCTCCCCTCCCTGGCCCTGACTCTTCGCGCGAGAGCAACCGTCGCCTGGCGCAGATCACTCAGTATGCTCGTCAGCTCGCCAGTTCGCCCTCCGTCATTAACGCCCTCTCGCGCAGCCAGCTGGACGAAGTGGGTTTAACCAGCCGGGATATTATCCTGATCAACCAGATTATCGGTTTCGTGGGCTTCCAGGCCCGGGCGATTGCCGTCCTGCAGGCGGCGCTGGGCTATCCGGTGCGCTGGATCCCCGGCATGCCTCAGCAAGAGGAGGCCCCTGCCGAACTGTTCACCGCGCCACCAGGAGAGTGGCAGAGCGACCTTGAGGATCCCGATCTGCAGTATGCCGATGATGAGCGCCAGCGGCGCATCGCCGGCTGGCAGTCGCTGCCCGGTCTGGGTGAGCTGGCCCCACTGCTGGCCTGCGACCCACCGTTGTTCACGCCTCTGGAGACCTTGATCCGCCAGCTCAGCACGGATGATACCTTTGGCCCGCAGGTCGCCTTACTCGCGGCGCGCACCAATGGCAGCCCCACCTGTTTTGACGCCTGGCTCCCCCACTGGCAGGGTGAAGAGGAGTTCGCCAGTCATCTGCGGGAGGGCGACCAGGCCCTCCATCACTGGCTCCAGCAGCATCCTCAGTCCCGGTCTCTCGTGACCGCGGTGCAGCTGTTAACCCGCTCGCCGGACCGGTTTAGCGCCGCCCAGTTAACGCCCCTCGCGGAATATGGACTCTCTGCGGAACAAGCGATCGATCTGTTGACCTGGAGCGGGCTGTGCGGATGGATGAATCGTCTGAAAATCGCCCTCGGCAATGTGCGTCAGCAGACGTAAATTGCTGAAACAGCGCTTGCTGCGGCAGGCATATTCGCGTAAAAATGTCAGCCGCTCTTTTAGCCACGAAAATACCTAATTATGTTTCAGGATAACCCGCTGCTAGCGCAGCTTAAACAGCAACTGCATTCCCAGACGCCGCGCGCGGAAGGGGTCGTTAAGGGCACGGAAAAGGGCTTTGGCTTCCTCGAAGTGGACGCTCAGAAGAGCTACTTCATTCCGCCGCCGCAGATGAAAAAAGTGATGCATGGCGACCGTATCGTCGCGGTGATCCATTCTGAAAAAGATCGCGAAAGCGCCGAACCAGAAACCCTGGTTGAGCCGTTCCTGACCCGTTTCGTCGGTAAAGTCCAGAAGAAAGACGATCGCCTCGCTATCGTTCCTGACCATCCGCTGCTGAAAGATGCCATTCCCTGCCGCGCCGCCCGTGGCGTTGAGCATGATTTCAAACAGGGTGACTGGGCCGTCGCCGAGATGCGCCGTCATCCGTTAAAAGGCGACCGCGGGTTTTACGCGGAGCTGACCCAGTTCATCACCTTCAGCGACGATCACTTCGTCCCCTGGTGGGTAACCCTGGCGCGCCATAACCTCGAAAAAGAAGCGCCGGACGGCGTGGCCACGGAAATGCTCGATGAAGGGCTGACGCGCCGCGATTTAACCGCTCTCGACTTCGTCACTATCGACAGCGCCAGCACCGAAGATATGGACGATGCGTTGTACGTCGAATCCACTGCTGATGGCAAACTGCTGCTGACGGTCGCCATTGCTGACCCGACCGCCTGGATTGCCGAAGGTAGCAAGCTGGATAAGGCCGCAAAAGTGCGCGCCTTTACCAACTATCTGCCGGGCTTCAATATTCCGATGCTGCCCCGCGAGCTGTCAGACGACCTGTGCTCCCTGCGCGCTAACGAAGTGCGCCCGGTGCTGGCCTGCCAGATGACTCTGGAGGCCGATGGCACCATCGAAGACAACATCGAATTCTTTGCCGCCACCATCGAGTCGAAAGCCAAGCTGGCCTATGACGATGTCTCTGACTGGCTGGAAGGCCGCGGCAGCTGGCAGCCGGGCAGCGACGCGATCGCGCAGCAAATTAAACTGTTGAAGGACGTGTGCCAGCGTCGTAGCGAATGGCGTCAGACCCATGCGCTGGTGTTCAAAGACCGTCCGGACTACCGTTTCGTTCTTGGCGAAAAAGGCGAAGTGCTGGATATCGTCGCGGAACCACGTCGCATTGCCAACCGTATTGTCGAAGAGTCGATGATCGCCGCCAACATCTGTGCCGCCCGCGTTCTGCGCGACAAGCTCGGCTTCGGCGTTTATAACGTCCATACCGGCTTCGACCCGGCGAATACCGAACAGCTGGCGGCGCTGCTGAAAACCCACGACGTGCACGTCGACCCGACGGAGGTGCTGACGCTGGAAGGGTTCTGCAAGCTGCGCCGGGAACTGGACGCCCAGCCGACCGGATTCCTCGACAGCCGCATCCGCCGCTTCCAGTCGTTTGCGGAAATCAGCACCGAGCCAGGCCCGCACTTTGGCCTCGGCCTTGAGGCCTATGCCACCTGGACCTCGCCGATCCGTAAATATGGCGACATGATCAACCACCGTCTGCTGAAGGCCATCATCAAAGGCGAGACCATTGCGCGCCCGCAGGATGATGCCACCGTACAGATGGCGGAGCGCCGTCGTCTTAACCGGATGGCAGAGCGCGACGTCGCCGACTGGCTGTATGCCCGTTTCCTCAACGATAAAGCCGGGACCGATACCCGTTTTGCGGCGGAGATCATCGACATCAGCCGCGGCGGGATGCGCGTGCGCCTGGTGGACAATGGCGCGGTCGCCTTTATTCCGGCCCCCTTCCTCCACGCCGTTCGCGACGAACTGGTGTGCAGCCAGGAGAACGGCACCGTGCAGATCAAGGGTGAGGTGGTCTACAAAGTGACTGACGTTATCGATGTCACCATCGCCGAAGTCCGCATGGAAACTCGCAGCATTATTGCGCGTCCGGCAGTCTGACGCCTCTTCACAGCGGTTCCTCCGGGAACCGCTGCTTCTTTCCTCTCCATCCTGCTATTTCCGTCGCACCGATTAAGGTTGTGCGTTTTTTTCGCTTCTCTTTTTCATCCATTTTTAGCATCATTGATTTCATTCGTTTTTGTTACCAGGATAATGCCATGTCAGATGTGAATGCCCACCTGCTCGCCCAACGTATCGATACCGTGCTGGATATTCTGGTTGCCGGTGATTACCACTCAGCGATCCATAATCTGGAAATCCTCAAAGCGGAGCTGCTGGCACTGGCGGCGGACGACGCTGAGCAAAAAAACCAGCCCAAGGCTCCCTGGGAAATCTGATTATCGCCCATGCCGCAACCGGTGACTCATACCGGTTGCTCGCCATATAGCCCCCTAACAGTGATGTTGCTATGAACGCCCGACAACAAAGTATTTTGCAAGTGGTCATTGATAAAGGCCGGATGAGCGTCGCCGATCTGGCGAAGATGACCGGTGTCTCAGAGGTCACCATTCGCCAGGATCTGAATCTGCTGGAAAAGCAGAGCTATTTGCGCCGCACCCATGGCTATGCAGTCCCACTGGACAGTGAAGATGTTGAAACCCGCATGATGACCCATTTCGCCATTAAACGTGAACTGGCCAGCCGGGCGGCGGCGCTGGTAAGCGCCGGCGAAACGGTATTCATCGAAAACGGCAGCAGCAACGCCCTGCTGGCGCGCACCCTCGCCGAACGCGGCGATATCACCATCATAACCGTCAGCAGCTATATCGCCCATCTGCTGAAAGAGACGCCGGGAGAGGTGATCCTGCTGGGCGGGATTTACCAGAAACGCAGTGAAAGCATGGTGGGCCCGCTGACCCGCCAGTTCATCCAGCAGGTGCATTTCAGCAAAGCCTTCATCGGGATCGATGGCTGGCAGGCAGAAACCGGCTTTACCGGTCGCGATATGATGCGTGCGGATGTGGTTAACGCCGTGCTGGAAAAGCACTGTGAAGCGATTATTCTCAGCGACAGCTCGAAATTCAGCGCGGTTCATCCCTATCCCCTCGGTCCCGCCGGGCGCTTTAACCGCGTTATTACCGACGATCGCCTGCCGGCCGCCTGCCGCGACCAGTTACTGCACAGCGGCCTGACCGTCGATATCGTGCCATACGTCTGATCTTTACCCGCCCCGAGCCATGCCAATGCGCCATTCGGGGCGATATTACGCTCTGAGAGTATTCCGAGCTGCTAATTAAGATTTTTTACCTGACGATACATTTAAAAAAAAGTAAAATTATTATTAGCGATATAACAGGAAGTGACTATCACCTGCGTGATTTTCGTGACACCTGCGCACCCTAACTTCATGGAATTGCCCTAAAGCTGCTATTTCAGGCTATGCTTAAAGGAGCGTAGTATCCATGAATAGATTATTCAGGAGAAAAAAATGATGACTTCAACGAGCAAAAAAATGGCTGCCGTCGTTCTGGCTGTCACTGTAGCAATGTCTCTGAGCGCTTGTTCTAACATGTCTAAACGCGACCGTAACACCGCTATCGGTGCTGGCGCCGGCGCCATCGGTGGTGCGGTGTTAACTGACGGTAGCGCACTCGGAACCCTGGGTGGCGCGGCGGTCGGTGGTATTATTGGTCACCAGGTTGGCAAATAATATAATTACCTGACGAAATAAAAGAATAATTCACACGAATTGACTTACGCACGTTAAATCATTCAAGGCCGCGGCATTCACCGCGGCCTTGTTATTTCAGCATTACTTTAATTATTGCCGAAATAGCACTCAGCCACCGGCTAACTTAACCTTCATTCCTTTCGCCTCGAGCAGCGATTTGAGCAAATCCCGTTTGTCACCCTGGATCTCGATCACGCCATCTTTCACCGCACCGCCGCAGCCACATTTCTTTTTCAGCTCTGTAGCCAGGGCGTTCAGCGCGGCATCGTCAGCATCGATGCCGCTAATCAGGCACACGCCTTTGCCCTTGCGACCGCTGGTCTGGCGCTGAATACGGACAATACCATCGCCTTTAGGCCGCACCGGCGCCGGTTTCGCTTCGTCGATACGCCCGGTTTCCGTAGAGTAGACCAGGCGGCTATTGGAATCGCTCATTATGCCTCCTTTGACAACGAGACGTTGATCGCCCGCAGCGTTGCGGCAGGATCGGCCGACTGAGTGACCGGGCGACCAATAACCATATAATCCACCCCCGCCGCCTGGGCCTGCTCGGGAGTCATAATCCGCCGCTGATCCCCGGCCTCGCTCCCCTGCGGACGGATCCCCGGGGTCACCAGCTTAAACGCCTGCCCCATCTCCTGTTTGAAGCGCACCGCCTCCTGAGCTGAGCACACGACCCCGTCAAGACCACAGCGTTGGGTCAGCGCTGCCAGCTTCGCCGCGTAATCAGCCGGGGATAAGGTAATGCCCAGATCCTGCAGGTCGCTGGCCTCCATGCTGGTGAGTACGGTGACGGCGATCAGCAGCGGAGCCTCTTTACCAAACGGCAGCAGCGCTTCACGCGCGGCGGTCATCATCCGCGCGCCGCCGGAGGCATGGACATTCACCATCCATACGCCGAGTTCGGCCGCCGCCGCCACCGCGCGGGCCGTGGTATTGGGGATATCGTGAAACTTAAGGTCAAGGAACACCTCGAACCCGCGCTGGTGCAGATCGCGAACAAACTGCGGGCCCAACAGGGTGAACATCTCTTTGCCCACCTTCAGGCGGCAGTCTCGCGGGTCGATGCGGTCGACAAATGCCAGCGCTTTATCGCGATTATCATAGTCGAGCGCAACCACAACGGGAGAGGATGTGACAGCGCGGGAAGATGTGATAGCTGTAGACGTCATGACCAGACCTTAGTGTTGATGGGCGCCAGGGCGGCGCAAAAAAGGTAAACGGGCAGCATTCTACCTGTGATGCTAACAAAATAACAGGCTGCTGTAGTAGCGCTGGCCGGACGATGGCGCTGCCGGGGCCGCGCGTGGAGAGGAGAGAAGCGATAAGTATGTTGTAACTAATGGCGGGATTTTTTTTGACTTTATTGGCCGTCGAGACCGCGAATGGGTTTGATGGTGGCCCACGAGCGGCAGGATGGGCAGTGCCAGTAGAGCGTATGAGCAGTAAAGCCGCATTTCTGGCAGCGATAGCGCGGTTTGCTGCGCACCTGCTCGCCGACCATATTTCTTAGCACCCCGAGGCTTTCTTTAGCGCGCCCTTCTTCCGCTTCGTTGAGATGGTAGTCCATCAGCTTATGGAAGACGCGCATGGTCGGGTGACGTTCCAGCTGCCGGGTAACGTAGTTTTGCGCGGCTTCGACCCCTTCCCGTTGCTCGAGGATCTGCGCCAGCATCAGTTCAGCGGTGGCCCCGGTGTTCTCATCCACACAACGGCGCAGGAAAACCTCCCACTCTTCGGCTTTACCCAGTTGCTGGTAGCAGGTCTGCAGCATCTCCAGCGTCTCACCGACCAGCTCTTTATCCTGATCGATAACCCGCTCAAGGCTCTCTACCGCTTTGGCGTAATCACCCTTTTCCATCCACACCCGGCCCATCATTATTGAGACCCGGGCGCTGTTGCGGTCTGCGGCGGCGCCTTTCTTCAGCAGCGCCATCGCTTTATCCAGATCGTTGGCCGCCATCTGCTGCAGGGCCAGTTCACACCAGAAATTGGCGATTTCGCCACGATGTTTCTCTTTACCCAGCTTCACCAGCCGTTCAGCGACTTCGATCGCTGACTGCCAGTCGCTGGTCGCCTGGTAGATCTGCAGCAGCTGCTGCAGAGCGCTCAGGCGGAAATCGGTCTCATCCACCAGCTGTTTGAACATATCTTCCGCACGATCGTACAACCCGGCGGCCATATAGTCGCGCCCCAGCTGCTGGACGGCCAGCAGGCGCTGATCGTAGGTTAACGATGCGCTTTCCATCAGGCTCTGATGAATACGGATCGCGCGGTCAACCTCGCCGCGCGAGCGGAACAGGTTACCGAGCGTCAGGTGGGCCTCAACGGTGCCGGTATCCTCTTTCAACATATCAAGGAACAGATCGACGGCTTTATCCTGCTGGTTGCTAAGCAGGAAGTTAACCCCCGCCACGTAATCCCGTGACAGGCGGTTGGCATCGTCCTGTTTGGACTGTTGTGCACTTCTGCGCCCCATGTACCAGCCGTAGGCGGCGGCAACGGGTAAAAGCAGAAACAACAACTCCAGCATAAGAGGTTATTCCTTCACGGCAGGCACGCCTGCGTCGACAGCGACCGGGCTGACGGGGGCAATCTGGTGCTCAAGGCGCTTAATTTTTCGCTCCGCGCGCGCCAGCGAGACACGCACCCGCAGCCAGAACAAGCCGCAGATCAGCCAGCCAATGGCAAAGCCTGCGGCGAACAGCACCGCCAGCAGTGTCGAAATGCGGAATTCACCCTGCGCGAGTAAATAGTTGAACGTGACCTGTTGGTCATTCTGCGCCCCCAGCGTCACTGAAATGACGAAGATTGCTAGCACCAGTAAGAAAATGAGTAAATATTTCACATGACTTCCCGTTATGTGGGTTGCGCGAAAAAAAGCCCGCTTTCAGCCCTATAAAGTATCATTTTCGCCGCAGCGGTGGAATGAAAAAGCATGGCAACTGTACAGGATATGCGGTCGGATGCCGCTAAAATCAACATTATTCTGCTTCGGGCATCCGTTTTTTAATATCCTGCGCCTCTTCTCCCGGCGGCGAGAGCGGCCCGCACAGGCGCTGCGTCAACCAGCAGGCCACCGTGACCAACAGCCAGGAGATCAGCGTGGCGACAATGAGATCCAGCGGCCAGTGCATGCCCAGCGCCAGGCGACTGCCCATCACCGCCGTCGCCCATACCAGCAGCACGGCGACCGTGCCCCAACGCCGACGCGGCCACAGCAGCCCGGCGGCCAGCAGCGCCCAGCTGGCGGCGAACATCGTGTGACCCGACGGGAAAGCAAAGCCTGTCTCTTTCTGCCAGTGCTTGCGTAAAAACGGCGGAATGTCCTGCGCCTGCGCCAGCTGGGCATGCACCAGTTTAGCGCGTTCTTTACGCTTCAACGCATAGAATTGCGTCACCGGCACCTGTCTTGAGTTTTCCAGCCAGATGACAAAGGGTCTCGGCTCCTGAACCCGCGCTTTGACCCAGGATTTAACCCCCTGTCCCACCAGGATGGCGGCGGCAAGAATCAGGAACAGGATCAGTGCCGCGCGCAGCCGGTAGCGAAGACACCAGAGAAACCAGCCGCACAGTGCAACATGCGTGATAATTCCCCACGGCTGCGTCACCGTTTCCGTCACCCACCAGAGGGTTTTCAACATAGCAACCGGCAGTCCTGGCTGCCACAGCCAACCAGACAGCCAGACCGTAACAGGCATAACAAGCAGCAGCGCTGCCGCGAGAGCGGTTCGTTGGGCAATCAACAGCATTTTCTCTCCTTCTCCTTGTAGATGAACATCATAGCGGAAAGTAGTTCGTTTGTGCGCTTTCCACGCGGCTAACCGTTCGCGATTAGGAGAACGTCCCGGCCTTGTGGCAAAATAGCGGCAAACAGAAAGCACATTCAGGTGCTGACAGAATCTGGAGAATCACATGCAGCTTAAACGTGTGGCAGAAGCCAAACTGCCAACCCCATGGGGCGATTTCCTGATGGTGGGTTTTGAAGAACTGGCAACCGGACAAGATCATGTCGCGCTGGTGTATGGCGATATCTCGGGGCAGTCGCCGGTCCTGGCCCGCGTCCATTCAGAGTGTTTGACGGGCGATGCCCTGTTTAGCCTGCGCTGTGATTGCGGCTTTCAGCTGGAAGCGGCCCTGTCGCATATCGCCGAAGAAGGTCGGGGGATCCTGCTCTATCACCGCCAGGAAGGACGCAACATTGGTTTATTGAATAAAATCCGCGCCTACGCGCTGCAGGATCAGGGCTACGACACCGTTGAGGCGAACCATCAGCTGGGCTTCGCCGCCGATGAGCGCGACTTCACCCTGTGCGCCGATATGTTCAAACTGCTCAACGTTGAGCAGGTTCGGTTATTAACCAATAACCCGAAAAAAGTGGAAATTCTTACCGAAGCCGGGATCAACATTGTGGAGCGGGTACCGCTGATCGTCGGGCGTAACCCGAAAAATGCTCACTACCTGGATACTAAAGCCGCCAAAATGGGCCATTTGCTGAACAGCAAGCCGGCGGAATAAACCGATTGAATAAAAGAGAAAGGGCCAGCGATGCTGGCCCTTTGTTTTACAGCATATTGCGGATAACGTAGTGCAGGATGCCGTCGTTGCGGTAGTAGGTGAGCTCGGTCGCGGTGTCGATACGGCACCGACAAGGGATCACTTCCTGCGAGCCGTCAGGGCGAGTCAGGGTCACCGGCACCGTAGCGCCAGGCTGAAGCGACTGCAGATTGCTGATATCAATCCGCTCTTCCCCGGTCAACTGCAGCGTTTTACGGGTGACGCCCTGCGGGAACTCCAGCGGCAAAATCCCCATCCCGATCAGGTTGGAGCGGTGGATACGTTCGAAGGACTCGGCGATCACTACCCGAATGCCCAGCAGGCGCGGCCCCTTCGCCGCCCAGTCGCGGCTGGAACCTGAGCCATACTCCTTACCGGCAATCACCGCCAGCGGTATGCCTTCCGCTTTATACTGCATCGCCGCATCGTAGATCGCCACCGGTTCGCGGTCCGGCAGATGTCGGGTCATACCGCCTTCCACTCCCGGTACCATTTCGTTACGAATACGGATATTGGCGAAGGTGCCACGCATCATCACCTCATGGTTACCGCGACGGGAACCATAGGAGTTAAAGTCGCGCCGGGCAACCCCATGCTCCTGCAGATAGCGGCCTGCCGGGCTATCGGCTTTGATGCTCCCCGCCGGCGAAATGTGGTCAGTGGTCACTGAATCGCCCAGCATGGCGAGGATCCGCGCGCCATGAATATCCTCTACCGGCAGCGGTTCGACGCCCATCTCGTCAAAGAACGGCGACAGGCGAATATAAGTCGAGTCCTTCTGCCAGTCATAGGTATCTGACGCCTCCACCTTGATTGCTTTCCACTCCTCGGTACCGGAAAATACTTCCGCGTACTCTTTGCGGAACATCTCAGTGGAGACCTGTTCCACCGCACGGGCAATCTCCTCCCCACTCGGCCAGATATCTTTCAGATAAACCGGTTCGCCATCGCTGCCCTGCCCCAACGGCTCGCGGGTGAGATCGATATTCATGTTCCCCGCCAGGGCGTAAGCGACGACCAGCGGCGGCGAGGCCAGCCAGTTGGTTTTCACCAGCGGATGGATACGCCCTTCGAAGTTACGGTTACCGGAAAGCACCGCCCCGACGGTCAGATCGCCCTTTTTGATCGCCTCTTCGATAGGTTCCGGCAACGGACCGGAGTTACCGATACAGGTGGTACAGCCATATCCCACCAGATTGAAGCCGAGCTGGTCGAGGTAAGGCGTCAGGCCGGCATGAGCCAGATAATCCGACACCACTTTCGAGCCTGGCGCCAGGGAAGCTTTTACCCACGGCTGCGGCTGCAGGCCACGCTCGACGGCTTTTTTCGCCAGCAGACCGGCGGCCATCAGCACGCTGGGGTTGGAGGTATTGGTACAGGAAGTAATGGCCGCAATGGCCACGGCGCCGTCCGGTAGCGAATAGTGATGCCCGTTCAGCGTATAATCCACCGGCTGGCGCTGACGCTGAGGATGGTTAACTTCCAGCTCGCCGCTGGCAGCAAAGGCTTTCGGCACATCGCCGAGCGCCACGCGATCCTGCGGCCGTTTCGGCCCGGCAAGGCTTGCCTCAACGCTGCCCATGTCCAGCGCCAGGGTGCTGGTAAAGACCGGCTCCTCGCCCGGCTGGCGCCACATGCCCTGCGCTTTGGCATAGGCTTCCACCAGGGCGACCTGTTCTTCGCTACGGCCGCTCAGACGCATATAGCTAAGCGTCACATCATCGATCGGGAAGAAACCACAGGTGGCGCCATATTCCGGGGCCATATTGGCGATAGTGGCGCGATCGGCCAGGGGTAAGGTATCCAGGCCATCGCCGTAGAATTCAACAAACTTGCCGACGACACCGTGCTGGCGCAGCATCTGGGTGACCGTCAGCACCAGATCGGTGGCGGTGATGCCTTCGCGCAGTTTGCCGCTGAGCTTAAAGCCCACGACATCCGGGATCAGCATCGACACCGGCTGACCCAACATGGCGGCTTCCGCTTCAATCCCGCCCACGCCCCAGCCCAGTACGCCGAGACCGTTAATCATGGTGGTATGAGAGTCGGTGCCCACCAGGGTATCCGGCCACGCCATCCACTTCCCATTCACCTCTTCGCTCCAGACGGCCCGACCGAGGTATTCCAGGTTGACCTGGTGACAAATACCGGTGCCCGGCGGCACTACGCTGAAGCGGCTGAAGGCCTGTTGTCCCCAGCGCAGAAAAGCGTAACGTTCGTGGTTACGCTCCATTTCCAGACGGACGTTATCTTCGAAGGCCTCGTCATCGCCGAAACGGTCGACGGTGACCGAGTGGTCGATCACCAGATCGACGGGCGACAGCGGATTCACTTTCGCGGTGTCGCCGCCCAGGCGCTTCACCGCCTCGCGCATGGCGGCCAGATCCACGACTGCCGGCACGCCGGTAAAGTCCTGCATCAGGACGCGCGCGGGACGGTAAGCGATCTCCCGGTCGGCATGGGCCTGTTGCAGCCAGCCGGCCAGGGCACGAATATCTTCTTCTGTCACCGAGTCACCGTCCTGCCAGCGCAGCAGGTTCTCCATCAGCACCTTCAGCGACTTAGGCAGTCGACTGAGATCGCCCAGCTGTTTCTCTGCCAGCGGCAGACTGTAGTAATGCCAGGTTTTCTCGTTGACCAGCAGCGTGTCCTTACTGGCTTCTCGTAGGGTTGACGACATAGCTCCTCCTTTATCTCAGGGATGGCATACCCTGATTCTCCTCAGGGTCTCCATTAAAGATAACACATACCGAGCATAACACTTTGATAACAACCCAAATTGCTAAATGCGCCGAGGTCGACAGTGATTAATCGGGAATTATCCTGGAATCGGAGAAATAGCACCAAAATAGTGCAGAAGCGATGATTAAGACGATATTGTATTAGTACACGAGGACAAAAAAAGAGCTAATCGGCCAGCTGGCTATGATTAGCTCTTGTGAGTGATTTCAGATTGGATGAATCCAGCGGCAAAATATATTCTCCCTGTATTGCCGGTCACTGATTTTATATTACAGTTTCCTTTCACTGTCATAAAAATGACATGTATCTACAACGATGACCTACAGCTTTAGCTGACAATCCAGATGTTGCAGATGGTAAGCGCGATGATGCTCCAGAACATCGCCAGCCCTACCAACACTACGCCCCATACGCGACTACGCAGAACGGGATCGATTTCGGTTTTGTCATTCTCGTATGACATCGCCAGTTTCATGTAATCGATATTACTTATCATATTGTCACCACCAATTGCTCAAATCATCAGGTACAGATAAATCTTAATTATGGATAAAAGATTAATCCAGTGAATTTAGGCCTGATGGAATATATTTAACCGGTTATTTGATCGCGGCGGGCATAATGACAAACGTGTTGCCAGAAATTATTAATTTTGTGATTGGTTCGAGGTTTAAGATGTTAAATTAGGACCATGATAGTCAATGGCACTCCCCACAGGGAATGCCATTATTTTTTTAAGGGTTATTTTTCCGGAAGTTTTATATCTTTAAACATCGCTTCAATATCTTCATTCGACCGCAAAGCCACCGCGGTATCCACGACATCCCGGGTCAGATGGGGTGCAAAACGTTGAATAAAATCATACATGTAGCTTCGTAAGAAGGTGCTACGGCGGAAACCAATTTTGGTGGTGCTGTGGCTGAATATACCGTTCGCATCCAGCTTCACCAGGTCCGGGTCAGAGACCGGATCGACTGCCATGCTGGCTATCACCCCGACCCCAAGCCCCAGGCGAACATAGGTTTTGATCACGTCGGCATCAGTGGCGGTAAAGACAATGCGCGGCGTCAGACCCGCACGGTTAAACGCGGTATCCAGTTCCGAACGGCCGGTAAAGCCAAAGGTATAGGTCACCAGCGGGTACTGCGCCAGCTCTTCAATGGAAACCGAGCCCTTCGCGGCCAGAGGATGCTCAGGCGTCACCACAATCGACCGGTTCCAGTGATAGCATGGCAACATCACCAGATCGTCATACAGATGCAGCGCCTCGGTGGCGATGGCGAAGTCGGCGTTGCCTTTCGATACGGCTTCTGCAATCTGGGTTGGCGAGCCCTGATGCATATGCAGCGACACGCGCGGGTAGCGTTCAATAAAGCCCTTGATCACCCCCGGTAACGCATAGCGCGCCTGAGTATGGGTCGTCGCCACATATAACGACCCTTTATCAGGCCAGGTATGCTCCCCGGCGACAGATTTAATCGCATCGACTTTCGATAATACCTCGCGGGCGATACGGATGATCTCCTGCCCGGCTGGTGTCACCTGAGTTAAATGTTTGCCGCTGCGGGCGAAAATCTGGATGCCCAGCTCATCTTCCAGCATGCGGACCTGCTTACTGATGCCCGGCTGGGAGGTATAAAGCCCTTCGGCGGTGGATGAAACATTCAGGTTATGGTTCACCACCTCTACGATGTAGCGAAGCTGTTGTAGTTTCATGCTGATATCCGTTTGCGCGTAAAATGAAGCCGCTTAATACACTTTACGTTCAGGCAACTTGTCGACCGTGAGGCCAGCCTCCCGGCAGTTGGCCGTAGTGGCGCCGCAACGCATCCTGAAAGCGATGATGTATAAGACGTTTTAATAATAAAAAAGGGATTAGCTATAACCACTATATCATTTATATCAACAGTGTATAGATACTAACGAAAAATAATATAGGTGGTTATAAGGGGAAGAAAAGACCATCCAGAAGGGGAAACAACGCGGCAGAGGCATCCACTGCCTCTGCCGGCCGTTAGTGCAGGAAAAGCGCGCTTTTCCTGCCTGATACTGCACGATTACTTTTTGGCTTCAGTCCATTTACCGTCAATAAAGAAGGCTGACCAGCCGGTCGCTTTGCCCTCTTTTTCGGAAGCCACATACTGCTGTTTCGTTTTACGGCTAAAGCGCACCAGCGTTTTATTACCTTCCGGATCCTGCTGCGGCGCATCGGCGAGATAGCGCAGTTTTTCCGGCAGACGATCGCGGAAGCGGTACAGCTCTTCCACCAGCGGCGCACGCGTTTCCCGTGATTTCGGGAAGGTGTTGGCCGCCAGGAAGACACCCGCCGCCCCGTCGCGCAACACAAAGTACGCGTCAGACTTCTCGCACGGCAGCTCCGGCAGCGGCACCGGATCTTCCTTCGGCGGAGCCACTTCGCCGTTGCGCAGGATCTTACGCGTGTTCTTACACTCGTCGTTGGTACAGGCCATGTACTTGCCGAAACGCCCCATTTTCAGGTGCATTTCAGAACCGCACTTCTCGCACTCCACTACCGGACCATCATAGCCCTTGATGCGGAACTCGCCTTCTTCAATCTCATAGCCGTCGCAGGTCGGGTTATTACCACACACGTGCAGTTTACGCTTAGGATCGATAAGGTAGCTGTCCATTGCGGTCCCGCACTTCTGACAGCGACGTTTGGCACGCAGCGCGTTGGTTTCCGCGTCATCGCCTTCCAGCACGTTGAGGACTTCGTTTTCCGGCACCAGGTTGATGGTGGTTTTGCAACGCTCTTTCGGCGGCAGAGCATAGCCCGAACAGCCGAGGAAAACACCGGTGCTGGCGGTACGGATGCCCATTTTACGTCCACAGGTCGGGCAGTCGATGCTGGTAAGCACCATCGGGTTCGGCTGCATGCCGCCCTCTTCCGGATCTTTCTCTGCGGTCTCCAGCTGAGTGGTAAAATCGCCGAAGAAGTGGTTCAGCACCTCTTTCCACTCGGCCTGGTGGTTGGCCACCTGGTCGAGACGATCTTCCATCTGCGCGGTGAAGTCGTAGTTCATCAGATCGCGGAAGTTTTCTTCCAGCCGATCGGTGACGATTTCGCCCATTTTCTCCGCATAGAAACGACGGTTTTCCACCCGCACGTAGCCGCGATCCTGAATGGTCGAGATGATCGAAGCGTAGGTGGAAGGACGGCCGATACCGCGTTTTTCCAGCTCTTTGACCAGCGAAGCTTCGCTGAAGCGCGCCGGCGGCTTGGTAAAGTGCTGCGCAGGCGTCAGCTCCACCAGGCTCAGGCGGTCGCCCTGTTTAACCACCGGCAGCGTCCGGTCTTCATCGCCCTTGCGCAGCGCCGGCATCACTTTGGTCCAGCCGTCGAAACGTAAGGTACGACCGCGCGCTTTCAGTTTGAAATCGCCCGCCGCCACGGTCAGCGTGGTGGAATCGTATTGCGCCGGCGTCATCTGACAGGCGACAAACTGGCGCCAGATCAGCTGATAGAGCTTCTGCGCATCGGCTTCCATATCTTTCAGCGTTTCCGCCAGCACGCTCACATCAGAAGGACGAATCGCTTCGTGCGCTTCCTGCGAGTTTTCTTTGCTGGCGTACTGGTTAGCGCTCTCCGGCAGATATTTTTTGCCAAAGTTGTCGCTGATATAACCGCGAACCATGTTCAGCGCGTCCTGACTCAGGTTGGTGGAGTCGGTACGCATATAGGTGATGTGCCCCGCCTCATAGAGACGTTGAGCCATCATCATGGTCTTTTTCACGCCGAAGCCGAGACGGGTGCTGGCCGCCTGCTGCAGCGTGGAGGTGATGAACGGCGCGCCCGGCTTGCTGCTGGTCGGCTTGTCTTCTCGCTCCAGCACGCTGTAGCTGGCTTTTTCCAGCAGCGATACCGCCGCCATGGTCTCATCACGGCTGACCGGACGGAACGGCTTATCGTCTTTGTGAGTCACCTGCAGAGGCAGCGCGTCGCCGCCCGGCGTGGTGGTGCTGGCATCAACTTCCCAGTACTCTTCCGGGACGAAGGCTTTGATTTCACGCTCACGTTCCACCACCAGGCGGACCGCAACGGACTGCACGCGCCCGGCAGAAAGACCACGGGCAATTTTCTTCCACAGCAGCGGCGAGACCATATAGCCCACCACGCGGTCCATAAAGCGGCGCGCCTGCTGGGCGTTAACCCGATCGATATTCAGTTCGCCCGGCTTTTCGAAGGCCTGACGAATAGCGTTTTTGGTGATCTCATTGAACACCACGCGGCTGTAACGCTGTTCATCGCCGCCGATCACTTCCCGCAGGTGCCAGGCAATGGCTTCCCCTTCGCGGTCAAGGTCGGTTGCGAGATAGATGTGGTCAGCTTTTTCCGCCAACTGTTTGAGTTCTGAAACTACCTTTTCTTTACCCGGAAGTACTTCATAGTGCGCATTCCAGTCATGCCATGGGTCCACGCCCATGCGGTTAACCAGAGCACCACGTTCGTCCTTTTTAGGCTTTTTAGCCCCTTTGGTGGCGGTAGAGTCGGTGCTCTTTTTGGAAGCTGATCCACTGGTCGGCAAATCGCGGATATGACCGACGCTGGATTTCACCACGTAGTCATTACCCAGATACTTATTGATCGTTTTGGCTTTTGCCGGGGACTCAACGATAACGAGAGCTTTACCCATATTCACCTTTACCTAATTTGATTCATCCAGGAATACATCGCACATTCATACACCCTCCACTGGCGACTGCCTCATATGTTGCGGCACCGTCGGTGAATATCAACCCTGAACACCCGCTTCATCTCCGTAAAACCAGGCGTTTGAGTTTGCTGACTTTTTTGCGTCAGGTGACATAGCACGAAGAATTTTTGGCCGAATGTCAAGCAAATCTGTTGCCAGATCGCCGAAAGCGTCACACTGTACCTGATAAAATTCGTTACGCAACTTTATTAGCATGCAAAAGCGAAACCCGCCAGTAAACGGCTGTTTCTCCACTGGTTACGATTACCCCTGTTTTGTCCATGGAAAATTTGCCCCACGCCGCCGCGCGGCGTAAACTACGCGCGGAGAAAAAGAGGAGTCCGTTATGCAAGGTACAACCCAACCTATCGATCGCCAGACGCTGCTCGAAAAAGCCAACAAACTTATTCGCGAACATGAGGATACGTTAGCCGGTATCGAAGCCACCGACGTCGTTCAGCGCAACAATGTCCTGGTGTTTAGCGGTGAGTTTTATCTTGACGAGCAGGGTTTACCGACGCCGAAGAGTACGGCGGTATTTAACATGTTTAAGTACCTCGCCCACGAGCTGTCGGACAAGTATCACCTGGTCGATTAAGGCCGGTGGAAACGATAACGCGAGGCCCTGGCCTCGCGTTATGTTGTTTACATCAGCGGTTTCTGACCGCGCTGCCACCAGCGCAGCAGAAGTCGATCGGCGCTCTCCGCGGCGCTACCGGTGAAGCGGTCGAGCATTTTCTTACGCTGTTGATAACGCACCCCGATCACCTCGTGGCTCTCCATGAGCCCCAGCAACAGCTCATCGCTGGTTTCAACCGCATCCACCAGCCCTTTTTCCAGCGCCTGCACCCCGTACCAGTGCTCGCCGGTAGCTACCTGCTCAATATCAAGTCCAGGACGCATCCGATGGACGAAATCCTTGAACAGATGGTGCGTCTCATTGAGATCCTCACGGAACTTGCGCCGCCCTTCTTCGGTATTTTCGCCCAGCATAGTGAGCGTCCGTTTGTACTGCCCGGCGGTATGCAGTTCGATATCAATATCTTTGTTCTTCAGGAAGCGATGGAGGTTAGGGATCTGCGCCACCACACCAATGGAGCCAAGGATCGCAAACGGCGCCGACACGATTTTGTTGGCCACGCAAGCCATCATATAGCCGCCGCTGGCCGCCACTTTGTCAACCGCCACCGTCAGCGGGATCTGTTTGTCGCGCAACCGCTGCAGCTGAGAGGCTGCCAGCCCATAACCGTGTACCACCCCGCCGGGGCTTTCCAGACGAATCACCACCTGGTCACGCGCTTTCGCCGTCGCCAGCACCGCCGTGATCTCTTCCCGCAGGCTGTTGACCTCATGGGCATCCATGCTGCCTTTGAAATCCAGCACCCAGGCGCGCGGCTTGCCTTCCGGCTCCACGTTACCCAGCTTCGCCCGCGCTTTCGCGGCCTTCGCCTCTTGTTTTTGCTTTTTCTTCTGCGCTTTATGCCACTGTTTCTGCTGCGGGCCGTCAAGCAGCGCCACCGCCAGCGATTCCTTCATCTCTTTGTAATGCTCGCTAAGATTGGTCACCCGCAGTTCGCCGCGCTGCTTCTTACGCTGGGCCAGGTTGACGATAATAGCGGCAATCACCGCGATAGCGACGACAACCGTCGCGATCTTGGCTAAAAATAAGCCGTACTGAGCAAGTAATTCCACGTTTTCACCTTGTGTAAAGCACTGACGTTGCTGCACAGTGTACATCAGCCCCTGGCGAGAAGTCTTTGTGCTTTGTGTCTTGTGCGCAGCGGATTCCGTTTTTTTTCAGCGAGGCTGAAATCGTTGCAAGATATTAATTTTCTGAATACTTTCCGCTTCGCCGATTGCAATGGCGAGCACTTTCAGGCATAACAGCGCAAAAGTGAGATACCAAAGATGAAGCGCGATCGGGAACCGATCGCCCAAGGAGTCGCCGTGCATTATCAACCGCAACGCCACTTGCTGAAAGATCGCATCATCCTGGTCACCGGCGCCAGCGACGGGATTGGTCGTGAAGCGGCCCTGACCTACGCGCGCTATAGCGCCAGCGTGATTCTGCTTGGCCGCAACGACGAAAAACTGCGCGCCGTCGCCCAGGAGATTGAACGCGAGGGCGGCCTTCCCGCCCGCTGGTTTACCCTCGACCTGCTAACCTGCACGCCGCAGGCGTGCCAGCAGCTGGCGCAGCAGATAAGTATGCACTATCCCCGTCTTGACGGCGTGCTGCACAACGCCGGCCTGCTCGGCGACATCTGCCCCATGGACGAGCAGAAGCCGGAGGTCTGGCAGCAGGTGATGCAGGTGAACGTCAATGGCACTTTTATGCTGACCCAGGCGCTTCTTCCTTTATTACTCCGTTCGGATGCGGGCTCGCTGGTCTTCACCTCGTCCAGCGTTGGCCGTCAGGGCCGCGCCAACTGGGGCGCCTATGCGGTCTCCAAATTCGCCACCGAAGGGATGATGCAGGTGCTGGCCGACGAGTACCAAAGCCGTCATCTGCGGGTGAACTGCATCAACCCCGGCGGCACCCGCACCGGGATGCGCGCCAGCGCCTTCCCGACGGAAGATCCGCTAAAACTGAAGACCCCCGCTGACATTATGCCCGTCTATCTGTGGCTGATGGGTGACGACAGTCGCCGCAAGACGGGAATGACCTTTGACGCCCAACCGGGCCGTAAGCCAGGAATTGCCCAATGAGTGATGAACGCTACCGCGAACGCCAGCAGCGGCTGAAAGATAAAGTTGACGCCCGGGTGGCGGCAGCCCAGGACGAACGCGGCATTGTGATGGTCTTTACCGGCAACGGCAAAGGCAAAACCACCGCCGCCTTTGGCACCGCGACCCGCGCCGTCGGCCACGGCAAAAAAGTCGGCGTGATCCAGTTTATCAAGGGGACCTGGCCTAACGGTGAGCGTAACCTGCTGGAACCCCACGGCGTCGAATTTCAGGTGATGGCGACAGGCTTCACCTGGAACACCCAGGATCGCGACAGCGACACCGCCGCCTGTCTGGCGGTCTGGGAGCATGCCCGCCGTATGCTGGCTGACGACCAGCTCGATCTGGTGTTGCTGGATGAGCTGACTTACATGGTGGCGTACGATTACCTGCCGCTGGAATCGGTGCTAAGCGCCCTGCGTGAGCGTCCTGCCCATCAGTCGGTGATCATTACCGGCCGCGGCTGCCATCGCGATATTATTGAACTGGCGGATACCGTCAGCGAACTGCGTCCAGTCAAGCATGCGTTTGATGCCGGGATTAAAGCGCAGATGGGAATTGACTACTGAGGGCCTGGTACGGCGAAAGGCAGTACGCGTTCCGGCGGCAATCCACCGGAACGCACAACATTAACCGTTGGTCTTATTGCGAGTACTGGAACGACGGTTGCTGTTGTTACCCTGGCGCGGGTTAGCGCTGGTCTGGCTGTGACGCTTCACCGCCCGACGGATCTGATTGGCTTTCATCCGGCGACGGTCTTTCTCGACAGCAACTTTAGAACTGGTTTCCGGCGTCAGCTCCACCAGCTCGCGCAGGTAGTTGGTCTGCGCCAGGTCCAGTTCGGTATAGCCGCCGCGCGGCAGGCCTTTCGGCAGCAGAATATCGCCATAGCGCACGCGGATCAGACGGCTGACCTGCACGCCGACCGCTTCCCACAGGCGACGCACTTCGCGGTTACGCCCTTCGGTCAGGGTGACGTTGTACCACTGGTTAATCCCTTCACCGCCGGTGAATTTGATGGTTTTAAATGCTGCCGGACCATCTTCTAACTGCACGCCACGAGACAGCTGACGCAGCTTATCATCATCCACCTGGCCGAAAACGCGAACGGCGTACTCACGCTCGACTTCACGGCTCGGATGCATCAGGCGGTTTGCCAGTTCGCCATCGGTGGTGAACAGCAGCAGGCCACAGGTGTTCACGTCCAGACGGCCAACGGCAATCCAGCGCGCGCCGCGCAGTTTTGGCAGGCGATCAAACACCGTCGGGCGCCCTTCCGGATCGTTACGGGTGCACAGCTCGCCTTCCGGCTTATAGTAAGCCAGCACGCGACAGATCTGCTCAGCAGACTCTTTCACCGAGATCAGATGACCATCGATACGAATTTTTAAACCGGGGACGATTTCCACACGATCGCCGAGGGTGGCGATTTTTCCGTCGACGCTGACGCGGCCAGCTTCGATTTTCGCTTCAATTTCACGGCGGGAGCCGTGGCCGGCGCGGGCCAGCACTTTTTGCAGTTTCTCGCTCATTGAGCTTCCTTAAGGTGTCGCCTTCCCAGGCGTCTGGTATGCTTTCAAAAACAACGAGTTAGCCTAAAACTCAACTTAACTCACTGATCTGTAAATATTTCATGGCACACAGCATGGCAAACAACGTATCACACAAGCTGTCACACAATGATTCGTGGGCGCACATACTACACGAATTTTAGACTAAATGATTCAACAAGTTTTGTGCGCCTGAGTCTTTCTGAACTTGGACGTATAACGATGAGCAATCCGGAACAGTCAAGCACAGCGAACGGGAAAACGCTGTGTGTCTACTCCAACAGTATCTACACATTTACCTTCGTCACGGAGTCGCAGCATTGCCCGTACAGCAAAAGCTTCGACATAGTCGATAGTAAATGAATCGCGCCATAACATTCACAAAATAAATATTTTAAAACGCAGTTTCATTTTTATGAAAAACAACTTCCGGCACATGGGTGTTATTTGTACAATGAATTACGTATGAAGATTAATTCACAACAAGCAGAGGGACTTATGCAGCAATATACCAACGAAATCACACCCGAAATTAATGAGGCCCAATCACAACCGCCTTACGACGAAGAGCTTTTGTCACTCTGCGATGACAAAACCCGGAAAGAACTTGAGGAAATTAAAAAACAGCATCTAAGCCGCCCGTTAGCTCACATTTTCCGGTTTGCAGTCGTTGGAAGTCTGACCCGTCGCGGTGGAGTCATTCGCCATGCTTCAGGCGGTGCGACTACCGGAGGATTACAAGTTGCTCGGGTAGGTGACAAGGTTGTATATGCTGATGGCAGCGAGTCCACTATTATTTCCGGTGCTGGCAAGGCCCGAATCATGCAGGGCGCATCCGCTGCACTCGTTGGCAGTATGCTTGATAATGGTGATGAAATAATCTCTACCCCACAATCGTGCAGCAAACTGGTTTTTCGTGAAGGCCGCGAACTCCCGGAAGGATTCTTGACCGTGTCAGGGAGTAAGCACTGATGGGCGTTAAGGGATACTATTTATTCAGAGGTGATAAGACACGATGTGGTGGCGTTATCACTGAAGGATGGAGCGACCACCAGCATTTTGACAGAGATATGTCCTGTGAAGGGCATAAAGTAACTTGTGGTAAACATCCAGGGCTTTACCGTATTTGTGGTGGGCTTGATGATGACATACACGGCAAAAGGATTGCCGGAACACTACACAGTTATAGCTCCTGCCCCTGTAAATCCAAATTCATCAATTCAAACTGGGATGATGATTACGAACTTGGTGGAGAAGCAACGGTAACGCACACTGATCTACCTCACCTCGTCAAGATGCCTGAACTTCCAGGACCGATTGAGTCAGAACCGGAACAGAACGCCCAAACAGCAAAAAAGAAAACAGGTATAGATGCAGGTTTTGCCGTTATCACTTATGGCGGTACTACGGAAGCGTGGCAACGTCTGTTATTCACTGAAACCCCACCAGCAGGGGCAAAAGAGCTATTCTCTATTCTGAACGGCCCGGATGAAAGATACAAAGCTGGTTCGATTATGCTTCTGGTTGATCCAGAGAAACAGGACGACGAGCAGATTGCCCACATGAAAGCCGCGAAAGCGCGAGTTGATGCGGCGTTAGAACCGCTGACAATCCAGGAAGCTAACTTGCTGCACAAACACTACGCAACCATAGCTAATTTCACCAGCTACGCTGATACAGGAATTGGCCTTGCTGCTGATCCTGTTGGAAAATACTTTGAGAGTATCGAAAAAATACTCAGAGAGATTCAAGAAACGTATAAGAATACCTACATAACGAGAGGCTCGTTGATAGGAGAACAATTTTACATTCAACGTAGCCTGTTGTTTAAAGAGCTTGAATCAATACTTAAAGTCAGATTCCTGAATAAGGCTATGAAATTCGGAGAGTATACAAAAATAAAAAAAGCACTTGGCCTATCCAGCAGTTCTATTACCCACAAATGGAATGAAACGGGGATCAGTGACATTGAAGGCTATGCTACCCACATCGAACGGGCAGCTAAATACGTAAAAGCAATGCGTTACACTGGTTATTTAGGCATTGGTTTTAGCGGACTGCATTCACTAAATGAAATAAATGAGGCTTGTTCTGTTGGTCGCGAAGCTGAATGTACCAAGAAAAAGTATACTGAGATTGGTAGCTTTGCTGTAGGTACGGGGGTTGGTGTTGCTGGTGGCTATTTAGCAATACCTCTTTGTATCGCTATCGGTGTTGGTACTGCTGGTGTCGGAGGGCTTGCTTGCTCTGTGATTGCTGGGGCTGGTTTAGGCTATGTCGGTAGTAGTGCAGGTGGCGCATTCGGTGAATGGGGTGGAGAGCAGCTGTATGAAACTTTCGGTAATTAATTTTATAATTATGCATCGTAACTCGATTGGATTGGTATTGTGTCTATGCCTAATACTTACGGGGGTTATTTCAATTATTTACGATCGCATTTCGAAAAATAAATTCATTACTCTCTGTTCGCTATTTGTTGAAAAATTTGACGCAAGACCAGTAGAGGCTTTAATTTATCAGAATGGGGGGTTCTTTTTCTCGTTTATGCGTGATGCATTTTTTATTAAAGCATTATATTTTAAAGAAAACTCATTTCATACGCGAGGAATGGATAATGAACAAATTCGATTCATTAAAGAACTTCCTAATCAGTATACCGATTGGTTACGTGTAAAAGTACGATTTTGCGTGGTCGGTATTATTTTTCTATTCATGATGTTATCAGTTTTCTATTTACCATTATTCATTTAATTGAAATAAATAGCCAAGAGCAAAACTTGGCTATTTTATTCACTCCCAATCAGTATCATCAATTACATAAGAAACTGAGGATAAGGGAAACGTATGCAATTAGCGCATAGCGATCCCTCATATTGATCTTTGGCAAAAAGTCTATTCAGAGAAAAAATGATGATGTCGATTATGTACGGGAGCTACCTGCAAACATCAAATACTGGTTTATCGCCGAATTGTTGTGTTCATTGGTAGGTTTTATTGCCCTACTAATTGGTGGTATCTGTCTTTGGGTCGATAAATGATTAATTTAGCAGAACTGATCATCTGCGGGTTAGGAAGATTAAGCCTCATCTGCGGTATAGCTGTTACGGTGCTCTCATTTATCAACAAAAAGCGCTTCTCCGCGACCTGTACGCTGTAAAAAGAAAAACTTCGTCGGGAAAGCTTCTGTTCGCCGCGCCCCGTCTTTAGTATGGAACAGATTTTCCTCATTCTCCGGTGCCCATTCACGCATACGGATCTTTATCGGACAGCGCCCCCCTCACTGCGCGCCCTCCTCAACAACAGCCGGGCGCTGGCCGAGCAGCCAGTCGCGAAAACAGCGGTTGGCAGGCGCCAGCAGCGCGGTCTCGTGGTAAACCAGATGATAGGCCAGCGGACAGGCGATGGGCTGCGCCAGAGGATTAACCAGCCGCCCCTGCGTCAGCGCAGACGCTATGAATGAACGTCGCAGTAATGCCATCCCCATACCAGCGAACGCCGCCTCCGTCACGCCGTTGGAATCAGTGAACACCGGACCGCGGCGCGCGCGGTCCGGCTCCAGCCCCACAGCCTCACACCACAGCGCCCAGTCTTCACGATGCTCATCGTGCAGCAGCGGATACTGCAGCAGATCGCCCGCACCGGCGAGGGACCGGCGCGGAGCAATCAGTTGCGGACTGCAGACCGGGATAAGGTCGTCATCCAGTAGGCGGTAAGCCTGCAGTTCCGGCCAGCCGCCGACACCATGACGCACGGCAAAATCGATCCCTTCACTCAGCAAATCTACTCGCCGGTTGGTGGTGCCGATCTGGATCTCAATCTTTGGATAACGTCGTTCAAAATCAGCCAGCCGCGGCAGCAGCCACTGAATGGCGAAGCCGCTGGTACAGCTGAGCGTCACCTTTTCTGGCCCCGCGGGCACCTGCAGGCGCTGGGTGGCGGCGGCTATCTGGAGAAAGGCGGGCTGAACGGCCCGCAGGTAGATCTCCCCCACCTCCGTTAACTGTAACTGTCGGGGAGTACGAATAAAAAGCGGGGTATTCAGCGCTTCCTCGAGGCGGGCAATTTGCTGGCTGACGGCGCTTGCCGTAACGCAAAGCTCACTGGCGGCCTGCTTCAGACTAAGCAGCCGTGCCGCCGCTTCAAAGCAGCGCAGCGCATTCAGCGGTGGAAGTTTCATCGACATGGCATCTCAGTTAAGAATAACTTAATCATGTAAGCATAACGCGTTTGTCGGACGCTGCACGTGAGTTCTACAGTTGACTTCCTTCGTGAATACAAGGAGTCAATCATGCGTGTTATCGACTATGGCCGCCTGCTGCTGCTCGCCGCTCTCTGGGGCGCCAGTTTTTTGTTTATGCGCATCACCACCCCGGCCTTCGGGGCGATGACCAGCGCTTTTCTTCGCGTACTGTTTGCCGCTATCGCGCTCGGGCTGTTACTCGGCGTGCAGGGTAAATGGAGCGGGTATCAGGGAAAATTCATATCCACTCTGAAGCTGGGGGTCATTAATTCAGGCCTTCCTTTTCTGATGTACTGCCTTGCCGCACAGTGGCTGCCGGCAGGGTACTCCGCCACGCTCAACGCCACGGCGCCGATGATGGGAATGCTTATCGGCGCGTTATGCTTTGCGGAACCGTTAACCCTGCGCAAAGGCGGCGGCGCGTTACTGGGCGCCATTGGCGTGGCAGTCATTGCGAGCCCAACCTCCAGCCTCAGCGCCGCCCTCCTGCTGCCGGGGATCGGGGCCTGCCTGATCGCGACCGCCTGTTACGGTCTGGCCGGCTTCCTGACCCGCAGTTGGATCCAGCAGCGGGGCGGCCTTGAGGCTGAGCGCGTTGCGTTGGGCAGCCAGGTCGGCGCCACGCTGTTTCTGTTGCCTTTCTTTCTCTGGTCAGGCTGGTATGGTCCGGTCATAGACTGGCGACAGAGCCTGCCGTGGATAGCGATAGCCATGCTGGGCGTGGTCTGTACAGCAGCAGGGTATATTCTCTATTTTCGCCTGATTGCTGATATAGGACCGCTGCGTTCGCTGTCCGTGACCTTTTTGATCCCACCTTTTGCGGCGCTGTGGGGCTATTTGTGCCTCGGAGAAACCATACAAAAAGGGCTGATTCTCGGCGCACTGCTGATCGGTCTGGCGCTGTGGTTGATTGTCGTGCCGTCAGGAAGGAAACGCGGGGTGCCGGGCGGAGCATGAACCACCGCCCGACGATGACGATCAGAGGAAAGGCTTCACGTCGCCGACGCCTTCGCGCAGCACAACCGGGGTATCTTCCGTCAGGTCGATAACCGTGGTCGGCTGCTGCCCGAGGAAACCGCCGTGAATGATGAGGTCCACCACTTTCTCCAGACGATCTTTGATCTCTTCCGGGTCGGACTCGGTAAAGTCGCTGCCAGGCAGCATCAGCGACGTGGACAGCATCGGTTCGCCTAAAGTTTCGAGCAACGCCTGAGCAATAGGGTTAGACGGGACGCGCATGCCGATGGTTTTACGTTTCTCCTGCAGCAGCCGGCGCGGCACTTCTTTGGTCCCCTTGAGGATAAAGGTGTAGTTGCCCGGCGTGTTGTTTTTCATCAGACGAAACGCCACGTTGTCGACAAAAGCGTAGGTTGACAGCTCGGACAGATCGCGGCACATCAGGGTAAAGTTGTGGCCGTCCGGCAACTGACGGATACGGCAGATCCGCTCCATCGCGCCCTTGTCTTCAATTTTGCAGCCCAGGGCGTAGCCGGAGTCGGTAGGATAAACGATCACCCCGCCCTTACGCACAATCTCCACCGCCTGGTTAATCAACCGCGCCTGCGGGTTATCCGGATGGATATAAAAAAACTGGCTCATACTTCCCTCTCAATTTTTATTTGGCGGCCGCTTCCCAGCTGTGCCAGACGCCTTCCACGCCGGCAGGAAGCCAGAGCTTACGGCCAAGCTCGATCCACGCACAGGGCTGATGAAAATCGGAGCCCTGTGACGCCAGCAGACCAAACTGCACGGCCAGGGTGGCCAGCTGGGCGCGTTCATGGGGCGCCTGCTGACACTGGGCCACTTCCATGGCATCACCGCCCTGCTCGCTAAAGTGGGCCAACAGCCGCTTCAACCACTTGGCGGAGAGATCGTAGCGCCCGGGATGGGCTATCACCGCCTTGCCGCCAGAATGATGAATGACATCAATCGCTTGTTTTATTGTACACCACTGCGGCGGCACGTAACCGGTTTTCCCGCGGGCAAGGTATTTTTTGAAGACCTCCGCCATGTTTTTCGCATGGCCGGCCTCCACCAGAAAACGGGCAAAATGGCCGCGGGTGACGGCGCCACCGTCCGCCAGCCGCAGCGCCCCTTCCCAGGCGCCAGGGATCCGCGCCTTCTCCAGACGCTCGGCAATCATCTGGCCCCGCAGCTGGCGTCGCGCTTTCTGCTCCTCCAGCAGCGCGGTCATCGTCGGGTGCGCAATATCAATATTCAGACCCACGATATGTATTTCGTGATTCTCCCAGAGCGTCGAAATCTCGACGCCGTTTACCAGCGTTAAGGGTAATCCGGCACGGGCGATCTCTTCCCGGGCGGCCGGGATCGCCGCCACGCTGTCATGGTCGGTGATCGCCAGGGTGCCTACGCGCATCTCATGGGCGCGATGGACCAGTTCCTGCGGAGTCAGCCGCCCGTCGGAGGCGGTGGTATGGCTGTGCAGATCGTAAATCACTGCGTATTGGCTGTCGCTCAAAAGGACTCCTGCTGGACATCAACGTAAATAAGCGCATTATCATACCGACAGGCAGAGAAAATCTGCAAACAAGGGTTGACTTTATTCCATTGAACTAGTTAACTAGTACGCAAGTTCACATGAAGGGGTATCACGATGAAAATGCACTTTATCACTCTGCACAGCTGGTGGCGCACCTCCTGATAACGGGCGGCGTGATCGCGTTTTGCATTCAGCATACAGATACCCGGCCCGCCAATGAGCGGGCTTTTTATTGGACAAAAAATAATACGAACAGGCGAGAACAATAATGCAAACATCCAAACCGGCACTCGAGCTTCTCACCAGCGACGCCATCTACCGGGAGAACCCGACGGCGTTATTCCACCAACTGTGTGGCGCCCGTCCGGCCACGCTGCTGCTGGAATCCGCTGATATCGACAGCAAAGATGACTTAAAAAGCCTGCTGCTGGTCGACAGCGCGCTGCGCATCACCGCTCTTGGTGACACTGTCACTATTCAGGCACTTTCCGCTAACGGCGCCGCGCTGCTGGAACTGCTGGACGGCGCGCTGCCCTCCGGGATCGCCAATCAGCGCCAGCCCAACGGCCGCATCCTGACCTTCCCCGCGGTCAGCACCCTGCTCGATGAAGACGCCCGCCTCTGCTCACTGTCGGTGTTTGACGCCTTCCGTCTCCTGCAGGAGCTGGTGACCGTCCCGGCCAACGAGCGTGAAGCGATGTTCTTCGGCGGCCTGTTCGCCTATGACCTGGTCGCCGGCTTTGAAGATCTTCCACCGCTGCAGAGCGACACCGCCTGCCCGGACTACTGCTTCTATCTGGCTGAAACTCTGCTGGTCATCGACCATCAGACCAAGCATACCCGCATTCAGGCCAGCCTGTTCACCCCGCTGGAGAGTGAAAAACAGCGCCTGGAGCAGCGCCTGAGCCAGCTGCGTCAGCAACTGAACGAGCCGCCGGCGCCGCTGCCGGTTACCACTGTGGCCGAAATGCAGTGCGACGTTGACCAGAGCGATGAAGAGTACAGTGCGGTGGTGCGCAAAATGCAGCGCGCGATCCGCGCCGGGGAAATCTTCCAGGTGGTTCCTTCCCGTCGCTTCTCGCTGCCCTGCCCGTCGCCGCTGGCCGCTTATGATGTGCTGAAGAAGAGCAACCCCAGCCCGTACATGTTCTTTATGCAGGACAACGATTTCACCCTGTTCGGCGCCTCGCCGGAGAGTTCGCTGAAATATGACGCCGTCAGCCGTCAGATTGAGATCTACCCTATCGCCGGCACCCGGCCACGCGGCCGCCGCGCCGACGGTTCGCTGGATCGCGATCTTGACAGCCGCATCGAACTGGAAATGCGCACCGACCATAAAGAGCTTTCCGAACACCTGATGCTGGTGGATCTGGCGCGTAATGACCTGGCCCGCATCTGTACCCCGGGCAGCCGCTATGTCGCCGATTTAACGAAGGTTGACCGTTACTCCTTCGTGATGCATCTGGTCTCCCGCGTGGTCGGCGAACTGCGTCAGGACCTCGATGTGCTGCACGCCTACCGCGCCTGCATGAACATGGGCACCCTCAGCGGCGCACCGAAGGTCCGCGCCATGCAGCTGATTGCCGCCGCCGAAGGTAAACGCCGCGGCAGCTACGGCGGCGCGGTGGGCTATTTCACCGCCCACGGCGACCTCGACACCTGCATCGTCATCCGTTCCGCCTACGTGCAGGAGGGTATCGCTACCGTCCAGGCCGGAGCCGGCATTGTGCTCGACTCGGTTCCCCAGTCGGAAGCGGATGAGACCCGAAATAAAGCCCGCGCGGTGCTGCGCGCCATTGCCCAGGCCCATCACGCGAAGGAGATTTTCTGATGGCTGACATTCTGCTGCTCGATAATATCGATTCTTTCACCTATAACCTGGCAGACCAGCTGCGGGCCAATGGTCATAACGTGGTGATTTACCGTAACTCCGTCCCGGCGCAGGCGCTGATTGAGCGTCTGGGCACCATGGACAACCCGGTGCTGATGCTCTCCCCGGGCCCGGGTACGCCGAGCGAAGCTGGCTGCATGCCGGAACTGCTGACCCGTATGCGTGGCAAGCTGCCGATCATCGGCATCTGCCTCGGTCATCAGGCTATTGTCGAAGCCTACGGCGGCTATGTCGGCCAGGCGGGCGAGATCCTCCATGGCAAAGCATCCAGCATTGAGCACGACGGCCAGGCCATGTTTGCCGGTCTGGCTAACCCACTGCCGGTGGCGCGTTACCACTCGCTGGTTGGCAGCAATATTCCCGCCGGGCTGACGATTAACGCCAATTTCAACGGTATGGTGATGGCGGTGCGTCACGATGCGGACCGGGTGTGCGGCTTCCAGTTCCATCCGGAATCGATCCTTACCACTCAGGGCGCACGGCTGCTGGAGCAGACCCTGGCCTGGGCGCTGCAGAAGCTGGAGCACACTAACACCCTCCAGCCGATCCTTGAGAAGCTCTATCAGGCGGAAACCCTGAGCCAGCAGGAGAGCCACCAGCTGTTCTCCGCCGTCGTGCGCGGTGAAGTGAAGCCTGAGCAACTGGCCGCCGCGCTGGTCAGTATGAAAGTGCGCGGCGAGCAGCCGCAGGAAATTGCCGGCGCCGCCACCGCGCTGCTGGAAAACGCCGCGCCGTTCCCGCGCCCGGACTACCTGTTTGCCGACATCGTCGGCACCGGTGGCGACGGCAGCAACAGCATCAATATCTCCACCGCCAGCGCCTTTGTCGCTGCGGCCTGTGGATTGAAAGTGGCGAAACACGGTAACCGCAGCGTCTCCAGTAAATCAGGCTCTTCTGACCTGCTGGCGGCCTTCGGCATCAATCTCGATATGAACGCCGATAAATCCCGCGCGGCGCTCGATGAGCTGGGGGTTTGTTTCCTGTTCGCGCCGAAATACCACACCGGTTTCCGCCACGCGATGCCGGTCCGTCAGCAGCTGAAGACCCGCACCCTGTTTAACGTGCTGGGGCCGCTGATCAACCCGGCGCATCCGCCGCTGGCGCTGATTGGCGTCTACAGCCCGGAACTGGTGTTGCCGATCGCCGAGACCCTGCGCGTGCTGGGCTATCAGCGCGCGGCGGTGGTGCACAGCGGCGGGATGGATGAAGTCTCGCTGCATGCGCCCACGGTGGTGGCCGAACTGCATAACGGGGAAATCAAAAGCTATCAGCTGACCGCTGACGACTTCGGCCTGACGCCTTACCATCAGGCGCAGCTGGCGGGCGGCACGCCCGAAGAAAATCGTGACATTCTGACGCGCTTGCTACAAGGTAAAGGTGAAGCCGCTCACGAAGCCGCCGTCGCCGCCAACGTCGCCATGTTGATGCGTTTACACGGGCATGAAGATCTGAAAGCTAACGCTCAGCAGGTACTGGATGTGCTGCACAGCGGCGCGGCCTATGACAGAGTGACCGCCTTAGCGGCAAGAGGGTAAAGAATGCAGACCGTTTTAGCAAAAATCGTTGCCGACAAAGCGATTTGGGTAGAAGCCCGCAAACAACAACAACCATTAGCCAGTTTTCAGAATGAGGTCGTTCCAACGCAGCGCAATTTCTATGACGCGCTGGCCGGCACCCGCACCGCGTTTATTCTCGAGTGCAAAAAGGCCTCGCCGTCGAAGGGGTTGATTCGCGAAGATTTCGATCCGGCGGCGATCGCCAGCATCTACAAACACTACGCCTCGGCGATCTCAGTGCTGTGTGATGAGAAATATTTCCAGGGCAGTTTCGATTTTCTGCCGATCGTCAGCAAGGTCGCGCCGCAGCCGATCCTGTGTAAGGACTTCACCATCGACCCTTACCAGATCTACCTGGCGCGCTACTATCAGGCCGATGCCTGCCTGCTGATGCTCTCGGTGCTCGACGATGAGCAGTACCGCCAGCTCTCCGCGGTGGCGCACAGCCTGAATATGGGTGTGCTGACCGAAGTCAGCAATGAAGAGGAGCTGGAGCGCGCCATCGCCCTGAAGGCGAAGGTGGTGGGCATTAACAACCGCGACCTGCGCGATATGTCGATTGACCTTAACCGCACCCGTCAGCTGGCGGCGCGTCTCGGCCCGGATGTCACGGTGATCAGCGAATCCGGCATCCATACCTATGCTGAAGTGCGCGAGCTGAGCCACTTCGCCAACGGCTTCCTGATCGGCTCCGCCCTGATGGAGCAGGCGGATCTGGAAGCGGCGGTTAAACGCGTGCTGCTCGGCGAGAATAAAGTGTGCGGCCTGACGCGCCCGCAGGATGCCCAGGTGGCCTGGGAGTCCGGCGCCATCTACGGTGGCCTGATTTTCGTCCCGACTTCGCCGCGGGCGGTGAATGACGCCCAGGCCAAAGCGGTGATCGCCGCAGCGCCGCTGCAGTACGTCGGCGTGTTTCGCAATGCGCCGCTGGACGAGGTGGTCGCCCGCGCGCAGGCTCTGGGGCTGGCCGCCGTGCAGCTGCACGGTGATGAGGACCAGGCCTATATCGACGCGCTGCGCGACGCCCTCGCGGACAACGTCCGTATCTGGAAAGCGCTGAGCGTTGGTGAAACCCTCCCGGCCCGTACGCTCTGCCATGTCGACAAGTACCTGTTCGACAACGGCCAGGGCGGCAGCGGCCAGCGCTTTGACTGGAGCCTGCTGCAGGGCCAGGATCTGCGCAACGTCATGCTGGCGGGTGGCCTGGGTGCCGATAACTGTGTGGAAGCGGCCAAAAGCGGCTGTGCCGGACTCGATTTCAATTCAGGCGTAGAGTCGCAACCCGGGATGAAAGACGCCAGCAAACTGGCCTCCGTATTCCAGACGCTGCGCGCATATTAAGGAGCAATAATGAGCACTTTACTGAACCCCTACTTCGGCGAATTCGGCGGCATGTATGTGCCGCAGATCCTGATGCCCGCCCTGCGCCAGCTGGAAGAAGCCTTTGTCAGCGCGCAGAAGGACCCGGCCTTTCAGGCGGAATTCACTGACCTGCTGAAAAACTACGCCGGACGTCCGACGGCCCTGACCAAATGCCGGAATCTGACCGAAGGTACTCGCACCACCCTGTACCTGAAACGCGAAGATCTGCTGCACGGCGGCGCGCACAAAACCAACCAGGTGCTGGGCCAGGCCCTGCTGGCCAAACGGATGGGTAAAACCGAAATTATCGCCGAGACCGGCGCCGGTCAGCACGGGGTCGCCTCAGCGCTGGCCAGCGCCCTGCTCGGCCTGAAATGCCGTATCTACATGGGGGCCAAGGACGTCGAGCGCCAGTCGCCGAACGTCTTCCGTATGCGCCTGATGGGTGCCGAGGTGATCCCGGTGCACAGCGGCTCCGCCACGCTGAAAGATGCCTGTAATGAGGCGCTGCGCGACTGGTCTGGTAGCTACGAGAAGGCGCACTATATGCTGGGCACCGCCGCCGGTCCGCATCCGTTCCCGACCATTGTACGTGAATTCCAGCGCATGATTGGCGAAGAGACCAAAGCGCAGATCCTCGAAAAAGAGGGACGTCTGCCGGACGCGGTGATCGCCTGCGTTGGCGGTGGGTCAAACGCCATCGGCATGTTTGCCGACTTTATTGATGAAACCAACGTCGGCCTGATCGGCGTGGAACCGGCCGGGCACGGTATCGAAAGCGGCGAGCACGGCGCGCCGCTGAAGCATGGCCGCGTGGGGATCTACTTCGGTATGAAGTCGCCGATGATGCAGACCGCCGACGGCCAGATCGAAGAGTCTTACTCCATTTCCGCCGGGCTGGACTTCCCGTCCGTTGGGCCGCAGCACGCGTTTCTGAACAGCACCGGTCGCGCTGACTATGTGTCGATCACCGACAACGAAGCGCTGGACGCGTTTAAAGCGCTCTCCCGCCACGAAGGGATTATCCCGGCGCTGGAGTCCTCTCACGCTCTGGCCCACGCGCTGAAGATGATGCGCGAGAACCCGGAAAAAGAGCAGCTGCTGGTGGTTAACCTCTCCGGTCGCGGCGACAAAGACATTTTCACCGTACATGACATCCTGAAAGCGCGAGGGGAAATCTGATGGAACGCTATGAGACGCTGTTTGCCCAACTGAAAAATCACCAGGAAGGCGCCTTCGTTCCCTTTGTCACCCTTGGCGATCCGGGACCGGAGCAGTCGCTCAAAATTATCGATGCGCTGATCGAAGGTGGCGCCGATGCCCTTGAGCTGGGGATCCCTTTCTCCGACCCGCTGGCGGACGGCCCGACCATTCAGGGCGCGGCCCTGCGCGCCTTCGCCGCGGGAGTGACCCCGGCGCAGTGCTTTGAGATGCTGGCGGCGATCCGCCAGAAGCATCCGACCATCCCAATCGGCCTGCTGATGTACGCCAACCTCGTCTTCAGCCCGGGCATCGATGCGTTCTATGCCCAGTGCGCCCGCGTCGGCGTCGACTCGGTGCTGGTGGCCGACGTGCCGGTGGAAGAGTCCGCCCCGTTCCGCCAGGCGGCGATGCGCCATAACATCGCGCCGATTTTCATCTGCCCGCCCAATGCGGATGACGATTTACTGCGCCAGATTGCTTCTTATGGCCGCGGCTACACCTATCTGCTGTCGCGCGCCGGAGTGACGGGTGCGGAAAATCGCGCCGCACTGCCGCTGCACCACCTGGTGGAGAAGCTGGCGGAATATCACGCCGCGCCGCCGCTGCAGGGCTTTGGTATCTCCGCGCCGGAGCAGGTGAGCGCCGCCATTGACGCCGGAGCCGCCGGGGCTATCTCCGGTTCCGCCATCGTCAAAATCATCGAACGCCACCTCGATGAGCCGCAGACCATGCTCGACGAACTGAAAGCCTTCGTCCAGAGCCTGAAGGCGGCGACCAAAACCGCCTGACCATCAGCCGCCTGGTATCGCGCCAGGCGGCGATTTCCTCGCGTTACCTTCCCCTCCATGTCATCTTGCACGCCAACACATCAGACGGAACGATGATCGACACCTTGGCGCCAGGCGATGCGCTTTAACGTGGAAATGGATGGCGGGCGGATGCCGAAGATTTGAACTATGTTGAAAGGGAAAAATATCGCTCTCCCTGGCACAGGAGAGCGATACAGTCAGGCAATCAATATTGCCCGAATATCATTGACGTTGGTTAACGTCGGGCCGGTGATCAGCAAATCATTAAGCGCGTGAAAATAGCAGTAACTATCATGGCCATCCAGATATTGCACTGCATTAAGACCGCTCAGCTTGCCGCGCGCAAGCGTATCCGGGAAGACGATCGCACCTGCGGCATCTTCTGTACCATCAATACCATCGCTATCTCCCGCCATGGCCCAGATACCGTGTTCCCCCTGGAGCGCACAGGCCAGACTGAGTAAAAACTCGGTATTGCGGCCCCCTTTTCCAGGCGGAGTGTTGTTTACTGTCACCGTGGTTTCGCCACCTGACAACAGTACAGCAGGCCCTGAAATCGGGTGACCATACTGCTTCGCCGATTTCGCCATACCGGCCATGACCACCGCCACTTCCCTGCTTTCACCTTCTATCGCATCCCCCAAAATAAGGGGGGTGAGCCCATGTTGTCGTGCGGCCAGCCCCGCCGCCGCTAACGCCATCGCCGGCGTGGCGATAAGCCTGACCTCGCCTGTCGCGGCGTTTTCCACCGGGCCGGCCGGCTGGTTTAGCCGTTCGCTAACGGGCTTCGGGATCGCAATGCCATACCGCTGCAGTACCCGGAGCGCATCACGTGGTGCGCTGTTATCGGCAACGGTGGGGCCAGACGCTACGTCCGTCGGATCATCGCCAGGCACATCGCTAATAATCAGTGATACGATGCGCGCTGGTTGCGCCATGGTCGCCAGCTTTCCGCCTTTCACCGCTGAGAGATGACGACGTACCAGATTCATCTCTTTGATGCTGGCCCCGCTATGGAGCAGGGCCCGGGTGATGGTCTGCTTATCTGCCAGCGTTAACCCCGGGGCGGGCAGCGCCATCAGCGCCGATCCTCCCCCTGAAATCAATGCCAGCACCAGATCATCGGCAGTTAAACCGCGCAGCGTCTCCACAATCAGCATTGCGGCAACCTCGCTCATGGCATCTGATACGGGATGAGCCGCCTCAATAATGCGGATGCGGCCCGCAGGAACCGCGTAACCGTAACGCGTCACCACCACGCCCGACACCGCCACATCCGGCCAGGCTGCATCTACGGCAGCCGCCATTGCCGCGGACGCTTTACCCGCACCGATCACCACACAACGGCCGCGAGGTTTTTCCGGCAGGTTAGCCAGGGTCACCGGCCCGGCGCGGGCACTGTTGACCGCATGTTGGAAGATATCCTGCAGGATCTCTGCAGCCTGTTCGTTATTCATGGTTATGCGGTCTCGGCAATGTCAGCTTTAGCGTCAATGTAGTGCACCACGGCGCGTGTCACCTCAGCGGTATTGGCTGAGCCACCGACATCGGGCGTCAGAATGCCTTTTTCACACACATACTCAATGCTTTCCATAATCAGCGCAGCGGCATGGCGTTCGCCCAGATGTTCAAGCATCTGTACCGCGGTCCAGAAAGTGGCAATGGGGTTCGCAATCCCTTTGCCGGTGATATCGAATGCGGAACCATGGATCGGTTCGAACATGGAAGGGAAGCGGCGTTCAGGATCAATATTCGCGGTCGGCGCTACGCCCAGGCTACCCGCCAGCGCGCCAGCCAGATCGGAAAGGATATCGGCGTGCAGATTGGTGGCAACGATGGTATCCAGGGTCTGGGGATGCAACGTCATACGGTGCGTCATGGCATCGACCAACATTTTGTCCCACTGCACATCCGGGAATTCCTGCGCCACTTCAGCGGCAATCTCATCCCACATCACCATACCATGGCGCTGGGCGTTGGATTTGGTCACCACGGTCAGCAGCTTACGTGGACGGGACTGCGCCAGTCTGAAGGCATAGCGCATAATGCGTGTCACCCCAACACGGGTAAAGATTGCCACTTCGGTACCGACTTCTTCAGGTAAACCACGGTGCGTACGGCCGCCGTTACCAGAATATTCACCTTCGGAGTTTTCGCGCACGATGACCCAGTCAAGATCGCCAGGCCCGCGGTTGCGCAGCGGTGAGGTGACGCCCGGCAGAATTTTGGTGGGTCGCACATTGGCGTACTGGTCAAAGCCCTGGCAAATAGGCAGCCGCAGGCCCCAGAGTGTGATGTGGTCAGGGACATCCGGTGCCCCCACCGCGCCGAAGTAAATGGCATCGAATGCTTTCAGCATGTTCAGCCCTTCTTCCGGCATCATCACGCCATGTTTTTTGTAATAGTCTGACCCCCAGTCAAAGGTCTCTATATCAAATTTCAGTTGCGGATCGTGGCGCGCCAGCGCGTGCAAGACTTCAATACCTGCCGAAATGACTTCCGGTCCGATACCGTCCGCAGGGATGGCAGCAATTTTGTAGTGACGCATCGTTACTTCTCCAGTTAATGAGTATGAGGATGTGGAAGCTCTGCCGTCGGCGATTTGTTCGCTCTGGCAGAAAGAATCACGACCACGAGGGCCGAGAGCGCCAGCAATCCGGCGACAAAATACAGGCCCCAGCTGTAGCTACCGGTTTGCTCGCGGATCACGCCAATCATCATCGGGCCGACGAAACCGCCGAGGTTGCCGATGGAGTTGATAGCGGCAATGCCAGCGGCCGCAGCCGGGCCGCTGAGGAACAGGGTTGGCATGCTCCACAGAGGGGGTTTTGATGCGCTAATCCCCACAGTGACCAGCGTTAAGGCAAGCATCACGGTAAACAATGTGCTGACGTTACCGGCGTATATCAGTCCGGCCGCCGCCAGCAGGCAGGCGCCAATGACGTGCCAGCTGCGCTCTTTGGTTCGATCGGAATGACGCGCCCAGAGGATCATGGCGATGACGCCGATCACCGCCGGAAAAGCGTTCAGGAAACCAATCTCCAGCGAGGAAGCACCGAAACTGCGAATAATTTGCGGGGACCAGATGCCAAGCGTATACAGCCCGGCGGAGGTACCGAAATAGACCAGCGCCAGCGCCAGGACGCGTATATCCGCCAGTCCCCGCCATGCGCTGGAATGGCTCTGTTTTGCCGCCCGCGCCAGCTCCTCGGCATGCATGGTGTTTTCCAGCCAGGCACGCTCTTGATCAGTTAGCCATTTGGCCTTGGCCGGACGATCCGTCAGGAAGAACAGAACCACAACACCGAGCACCAGCGCCGGCAAAGCTTCCAGTACAAACATCCACTGCCAGCCGGCGTAGCCAAGGAAGCCATGCATCTCCAGCAGTGCGGCCGAAACCGGCGATCCCAGTGCTGTCGACAGGGGAGCTGCGGCCATAAAGATGGCAGTGACCTGCGCACGCCTGGCGGCAGGAAACCAGTAGCTGAGATAGAGAATGATACCCGGGAAGAAACCGGCTTCCGCCACGCCGAGCAGAAAACGCAGAATGTAGAAGCTCGTCGTGCCCTGCACAAAAGCCATGCAGCCAGAGACGAATCCCCAGGTGATCATGACGCGGGCGATCCAGATGCGGGCGCCCACTTTATGAAGAATTAAGTTTGACGGTACCTCAAACAGAAAATAACCCAGGAAGAAAATGCCAGCGCCCAGACCAAAAACGGTGGGTGAAAATCCCAGATCCTGATTCATGGTCAGGGCGGCAAAGCCAATGTTGACGCGGTCAAGGAAGGCAATGAAGTACAGCAGCATGATGAAAGGAATAATGCGCAGGGTAACCTTACGCATCACCTTCTTTTCGAGGTCGTTTTTCATGACGGGATGCTCCATAGTGATGTAGGGTTGTTATCGTTTTGTAATAATCCCAGTATGAAGTTTTGAACCGCTTTATCATCGGCACGGCTTTATATAAATAATTTGTATAATCAGGTTTTGGTGAAAAAATGGATATAAATCAGCTACGTTGCTTTGTGGTATTAGGTGATGAGCTTCACTTTGGCCGGGCTGCCCGTAAACTCGAAATGATGCCTGCGTCACTGAGTCGCTTTATTAAGCTACTGGAAGATGATTTGGGGATCAGGCTACTGAATCGATCGACCCGCAACGTGTCGCTAACACCTGAAGGCGCCGCCTTTTTAAATGAGGCCAAAACGGTCATTGCTGATTTCGATGCGCTACGGCAGCGATTCCGGAAAAATAGCCTGTTGCAGAAAAGAACGTTGCGGATCGGGGCTATCGACAGCGCAGCCAAAGGATTACTTCCTGAATTGCTTAATCTTTTCGTCAGGCGTTTTCCTGAAGCAGATATTCATCTTACAGAAGATAAATCTCACAAACTTATCCCCCGACTCATTTCAGGGTGGCTGGATGTGGTTTTTGTGCGCCCGCCGGAACACATTGATGCCATGCTGACAACGCGATTTATCGCCAATGAAACTTGCGTGCTCGCCGTGCCCACTAACCACCGGCTGGTCAGTTATGATGAAGTCAGTATCGATGACTTTCGGCACGAGCCTGTTATCTTGCCGGAAAGACGCACCCGGCGTCACAGCCATGACCTGACAATGAATATTTTCAAGGAAGGTGGCAGCATGCCTGTTATCGCGCAGTATGCTGAAGAGAAGCAGACTATCCTGAGTTTTGTTGCCGCAGGACTCGGCATTGCTCTGGTGCCTGCGTCCTATAAAGACATGAATGCGGACGGCGTGAAATACCTTGCGCTCACGCCCAAAAAACATATCGAAGGCCTTCCCCTCAGCGCGATGTGGCATCAGGGAAATAACAATATCTATGTACGATCCCTGCTGGAGATACTTTCCGACAACATCGACGAGCTGACCCGTGATTTGTGACGAACAAGATGATTGTTGCGCCAGGGCGGCAGCACGCGAGAATTTAGCCAGGTTGCTGCAAACTGTCGGCGTATTTGCGCGTTAAGCGAAACAGCGCTTGCACCTCCTCTTCCGGCCACTGCGCCAGCACCTGATTCATTAACCGCCGCCGCGCTACCGCAATACTGTCGATCATCTGTTGTCCGCTGGCGCTAAGCGTCACTTCACTGATCCGTCGGTCATGACGGTTAGGTTGCTTACAGGCGAGTCCCTGGGCTTCCAGTTTTTTCACCTGGCGGCTGACGGTGGTGTAATCGCGCCCTAAATGATCCGCCAGCTCAACAACTCCCACCGGGCCATGGCGTCCTACCGCCACCAGCAGCGGAAACAGCATCTGTTCCAGCTGGACGCCGGCCGCCTGGAGGATCTGCTCGTCGCGCAGCGGCTGGTTCATCACGCTGATGATATCCAGTAGCGCGCCGTGAAAGTCGGTAATGTCGTAGTCATTATGTGCATCTTGCATATATTAATTTTCCGCGTATAGTGCTGCAAAACAATATGTGTATTTTACACATAATTCCCGACAGGAGATAATTTATGAAAGCAGCCGTGGTTTTTGACCTCGCAGAAGGCCCGGTTTGGGCCGATTTTATCGACCCGCAGCCCGCGCCCGGCCAGACGATCATTGACGTCCGCGCCGCCGCGCTGAGCCATGTGGTTAAGGCCCGCGCATCCGGACGCCATTACAGCTTCGACGGCAATCTGCCCTTTGTGCCCGGTATCGATGGCGTCGGCACCACACCTCAGGGCCAGCGCGTCTATTTCGCCTTCCCCACCGCCCCCTTCGGCAGTATGGCGCAGCAGGCGCCGGTTGCCCTGCAGAGTTGCCTGCCGGTGCCGGATGCGCTCGATGATGTTAGCGCCGCGGCGATGGCCAATCCCGGCATGTCCGCGTGGGCGTCTCTGGTGACTCGCGCCCAGATCCAGGCCGGTGAAACGGTGCTGATTAACGGCGCCACCGGCAGCGCCGGTCAGCTGGCGGTGCAGATTGCCCGCTATCTGGGGGCGAAAAAAATCATTGCAACCGGACGGAATGCGCAGACGCTGGCGGCGCTGGACGCCGATGAGTGTATTCAGTTAACCGCTGATGATAAAACCTTGAGCGGGCAATTTTCAGCGACCAGCGCCGCGCAGATTGACGTGGTCATCGATTACCTGTGGGGACACAGCGCGGAAGTGTTATTGCCGGCCCTGGCGAAATATACCCCAGCCGGCAGACCGGTGCGCTATGTGCAGGTGGGGTCCCTGGCTGGCGCCGATATCGCGTTAAATGGCGCAGTTCTGCGTTCCGCACCGCTCGTGCTGATGGGCAGCGGTATCGGTAGCCTGTCGATGCCGCAGCTGCTGGCGGCGACGGGTGAAATGCTGCAGGCGGCGGTGCCGGGTAAATTCACCATCGCCACCACCCCGCGGCCGCTGCAGGAGATCGCGGCGGCCTGGCCGCAGGACGACAGCCAGAAGCGCACGGTTTTCACCCTCGGATAAAAAATCGCTTCCGCACAAAAGATGGGGTTGATATCTTAAATGAGAAATATTATCTTTCTCATTACTGAATAGTTGAGTAAATAACTCAGGTATTCAGTACGACATTGCTCACATTGCTTCCAGTATTTTTGCCCGCACTTGTGCGGGCTTTTTTTTACTCGCGACACACCTCACGCACCAGTTGCCGCAGCCAGCAGTGGCCCGCCGCCTGCTCCAGACGACATACGGCGCGGCATTGTTCTCCGTCACGCGGCGGGAGAACGCTCGCTGGTCGTCCCCCCAATAACGCGGTCGCGGAACAGTGCCTGCAGAGGGATCGGTGGGCCGCTATTTTTCATTACACCAATTTCCAGAACGGCGTTCTCCTCGCGCAGAAGGAGGGCATCTTTTATGCCAAAAACCACGAAGCGCCGGGTTAGCCCTGGCGCCTGTCACCTCGCGGCGCGGCCTGTCACCGGCCTCTTCCAGCCGCTCTTTTGCTTCATCCCCGCCCTTTTCGTTCAAAATTTATGAACTATGTAAATCGCGATGAAGAAATATGTTTAAACGTCAACATTTCTATGTAAATATTAAGGCGAATGATAACTATTCTTTTTATCATTTATAGAATCACACCGGGTCAGCGCAAGCCAGACGACGAAAAACGTCGCTTTTGCGCGGTGTGGTATGTGCTCATAACAAAAAATAAGCCTGCATTTATCATGGAAAAAAACGCTTCTCTGCCGTTTGGCAGTTTCAACTCATTGGCATTGTTTACGGGTCTGTGTCTGGGGGCCTCACCGGCAACGGGCATCGCAGCGGAAAAATCAGTCAAAAATAGTGAAGAGACGCTGGTGGTGGAAGCCACTCCGCCCTCACTCTACTCTCCCGGCGCCTCCGGCGATCCCAAGTTCAATAAACCGCTGGTCGATACCACCCGCACCATCACCGTGATCCCGGAACAGGTGATTAAAGATCAGGGAGTCACCAACCTGACTGACGCCCTCAAAAACGTCCCCGGCGTCGGGGCGTTTTATGCCGGCGAGAATGGCAGTTCAACCACCGGGGATGCCATCTACATGCGCGGCGTGGATACCTCTAACAGCATCTATGTGGACGGCATCCGCGACATCGGCAGCGTGACGCGCGATACCTTCAACACCCAGCAGGTGGAAGTCATCAAAGGACCCGCCGGCACGGACTATGGCCGCAGCGCGCCCTCAGGATCGATCAATATGATCAGCAAGCAACCGCGCCTTGACTCCGGGATCGACGGTTCGGCCAGCATCGGCAGCGCCTGGTCGCGTCGGGGAACGCTCGACCTGAACCAGGCGTTTAGCGACAGCGCCGCGTTCCGTCTGAACCTGATGGGGGAAAAAACCCATGACGCCGGTCGGGATAGCATTGAAAACGAACGCTATGGCATCGCGCCGTCGCTGGCCTTCGGCCTCGATACCCCAACTCGTCTGTATCTGAACTATCTGCACGTCCGGCAGAACAACACCCCGGATGGCGGGATCCCCACCGTCGGCCTGCCGGGCTATTCGGCGCCTTCGCCGAAGTATGCCGCGCTCAACTCCGCCGGTAAGGTCGATACCAGCAATTTCTATGGCACCGACTCCGATTATGATAAATCCACCACCGACAGCGGCACCCTGCGCTTCGAACACGATCTGACGGACAATACCACCGTGCGCAATACCACCCGTTGGTCGCGGGTGAAACAGGAGTATCTTTTGACCGCGGTGATGGGCGGCGCGAGCAATATCACCGCCCCCGATATCAATGACGTCAACACCTGGAGCTGGTCGCGTCTGGTTAATACCAAAGATGTCAGCAACCGCATTCTGACCAACCAGACCAATATCACCTCGACCTTCAATACCGGCTCGATAGGCCATGACGTCAGCGCCGGCGTGGAGTTTACCCGGGAAAACCAGACCAACTATGGCGTTAACGCCATGACCGCGCCGGCGGTGAATCTCTACCATCCGGTGAGCAACCTGTCGATTGGCGGGCTGGACAGAAACGGGGCGAATGCCAACGGCCAGACTGATACCTTCGGGATTTATGCCTTCGATACGCTGACGCTGACCGAACGGATTGAGGTCAACGGCGGGCTACGTCTCGACAATTATCATACTAAATATGACAGCGCCACCGCCTGCGGCGGCAGCGGACGCGGGGCTATCGCCTGCCCGCCCGGCCAGTCGACGGGCAGCCCGGTCACCACCGTGGATACCGCCAAATCCGGCAATCTGGTTAACTGGAAAGCCGGGGCACTGTACCGCTTAACCGAGCAGGGCAATGTCTACGTCAACTACGCCATCTCACAGCAGCCGCCGGGGGGCAGCAGTTTCGCCCTGGCCGCCAGCGGTAGCGGCAACAGCGCCAACCGAACCGACTTTAAGCCACAGAAGGCGAAATCCAGCGAGCTGGGCACCAAGTGGCAAATCTTCGACAACCGTCTGCTGCTCAGCGCGGCGTTATTCCGTACCGATATTGAAAACGAAGTGGCCGCCAACGATGACGGAACCTGGTCGCAGTACGGCAAAAAGCGCGTGGAGGGGTATGAACTCTCCGCAACCGGAAACCTGACCCCGGACTGGACGATCATCGCCGGCTACACGCAGCAGCATGCGACAGTGACGGAGGGACAGAACGTAGCGCAGGATGGATCTTCCGCCCTGGCCTACACCCCGAAACATGCCTTTACGCTGTGGACGCAGTATCAGGCCACCAGCGATCTGTCCGTCGGCGGCGGTGTGCGCTATGTCGGAAGCCTGCGCCGGGGCAGCGATGGCGCGGTCGGTACCCCGGATCACACCGAGGGCTACTGGGTCGCCGACGCCAAACTGGGCTATCGGGTCAACAGCAACCTCGATCTGCAGCTCAATATGTACAACCTGTTTGATACCGATTACGTGGCCTCCATCAACAAGAGCGGCTATCGCTATCATCCGGGCGAACCCCGTACCTTTATGCTGACGGCGAACGTCCACTTCTGAGTCTGTGCGTGGGGCCGTTGCGCCCCACCTTTTAGAGAGAACACCGCGATGATGTATCACATTCCTGACGTGCTATCGGCAGACCAGGTGGCGGAATTTACCCGGCAGCTGGCGCAGGCCGAGTGGGTCGACGGACGGGTTACGGTGGGCAGCCAGGGGGCGGCCGTCAAACAGAACCAGCAGATCGATACCCGTACGCCGCTGTATGCCCGCCTGCAAGCCGCCGTGCTCGACGCGCTGCGCGGCCACCCGCAGTTTTTTTCCGCCGCGCTGCCGCGGACGATTTCCGCACCGTTGTTTAACCGCTATGGGCCAGGGGAGACCTACGGTTTTCATGTCGATGGCGCCGTTCGCCAGAACGGCGAGGCGGGCTGGATGCGCACTGACCTGTCAGCGACGCTGTTTCTTTGCGAGCCGGAGAGCTATGAGGGCGGTGAACTGGTGATTGAAGACACCTATGGCCAGCACCGGGTGAAGCTCCCGGCCGGGCATCTGGTGCTCTATCCCGCCAGCAGCCTGCACTGCGTCACCCCGGTTACCCGCGGCGTACGTCAGGCCTCTTTCCTGTGGATCCAGTCGATGGTCCGCGACGATAAGCAGCGCGCGATGCTTTACGACCTGGACCGCACCATCCAGTCTCTGAAGGCCCGCTTTGGCGACGGAGAAGAGGTCCTCTCCCTGCTCAACATGTATCACAACCTACTGCGCCAGTGGACGGAAGTGTGATCCGCTATCGATGGCGAAGGCTTGCGGCAGACAGGTGTGACGTGACAATGAACTGGCCATCCGTTGGCCAGTTTTCAGCAGGATTTAAAATCGATAACCCGCGGAGAACATAAACACCCACGGATCCAGACGGGTGCTGACTTTCTGGTCCACGCCGCCGGCTTTGAATTTCACATCGGTATCGATATCCATGTACCACACCGACATATTCAGCAGCCAGTCACGGTTAATCAGATAATCGAGGCCGACCTGCCCTGCCGCGCCCCAGGAGTCCTTCAGGCTCAGATCGGAAAGCCCGGCCGCCTTGCCGGTATCGTTAAAGTCTTCATTAAAGAAGGTGGTGTAGTTAATACCCGCCCCCACGTACGGGCGCACCTTGCTTTGCGCATCGCCAAAGTACCACTGCGCCATCAGGGTGGGTGGCAACTGATGGACGGTGGCGATAGTCCCGGTTGGCCCGGTGCCGACCTTATGGCGGAACGGCGTTGCCGCCAGCAGCTCCACGCCGATGTTATCGGTGGCCATATAGGTAAAGGTTAAACCCAGTTGGGTGTTGTTACTGACATTGAAACTGCCAAGGCTGCCTAACACATTGTCAGAGCCCTCCGTCGGTCGGACGGTGGCGGTCCCGGCACGAATGAAAAATTCACCCGCTTCATGCGCCCAGACGCTGCCGGTGGAAAGCGTGCTAAGAATTAATGCCGCCGCTGCTAACTTCTTCATATCCACTTCCTCATTATGGTTTTTCAGCGCGGCCAAATATACCTATAACGAGTTACGTTTGATCTGTTTTAGATCACACTAAAACCTTAGATTTAACATTTATTGATCCAGATTAATTTTTGCTACCGATCGCAATACCCTGAATCCTTCTCACATCAATTTTCACTTTTCGCGAAAAAAAATATTTCTCCCCCTCTTGCCGCCGCAAAAGCGGCTGGATAAGTTAACTGCCGACAATCTGTGTTGATGCGTTTTTTTCAGGTGTAATTATGAGTGAAATCAACCCGTGCATGACGTGCGGTGCCTGTTGTGCGTATTTTCGTGTCTCTTTCTACTGGGCGGAAGCCGACGACGCGGGTGGCCTGGTGCCTTCCGCGCTGACCGAGCCGCTGACCCCTTTCCTGCGCTGCATGAGCGGCACCAACCAGCGACAGAGCCGCTGCGCGGCGCTGTCAGGCGACATCGGTGACGCCGTCCACTGCACTATTTATGAAAACCGTCCCTCACCGTGCCGCGAATTCGCCATGTCCGGTGAGAATGGTGAGGGAAATGACGCCTGCAACCGGGCGCGGGCGCGCTATGGCCTACCGCCATTGCGGCCTCTTTACAAAGATATACCTGCCCTGAATGGTGCAGAGAGTGCTACGACGGAACGATTTGCGGTACAATCGCCGGCTAGTTAACACCTGCGACACTCAAGGAGAATGCATGTCTATCACGGCGAAGTCCGTCTACCGTGACACCGGGAATTTTTTTCGTAATCAGTTCATTACCATTTTGCTGATTGCGCTGTTGTGCGCGTTTATTACGGTAGTACTTGGCCATGCCTTTTCACCCAGTGACGAGCAGCTGTCGATACTCAGCGAAGGCGATAACCTCGCCGGTAGCGCCGGGCTGTTTGAGCTGGTGCAGAACATGACGCCGGAGCAGCAGCAGGTTCTGCTGCGCGCCTCGGCGGCATCAACCTTCTCGGGTCTGGTGGGCAATGCGATCCTCGCCGGCGGCGTTCTGCTGCTGATCCAGCTGGTCTCCGCCGGTCATCGCGTTAGCGCCCTGCGTGCCATCGGCGCCTCAGCCCCGGTGCTGCCGAAGCTGCTGCTGTTGATCCTCTTCACTACCTTCCTGGTGCAGATGGGGATGATGCTGGTCCTGGTGCCCGGCGTGCTGCTGGCCATCGTGCTGGCCTTTGCGCCGATCATGCTGGTGCAGGACAAAATGGGTATCCTCAGCGCCATGCGCAGCAGCATGCGTCTGGCGTGGGCCAATCTGCGGCTGGTGGCGCCGGCTATCATTGGCTGGCTGGTGGCAAAAACCCTGCTGTTACTGTTCGCTTCCAGCTTTGCTGTCCTGACGCCAAACGTCGGCGCGGTGGTCATCAATACCATCAGCAACCTGATATCCGCCCTGTTGCTGATCTATTTATTCCGCGTGTATATGCTTATCCGCAACTAATCTTAACCAGGATCGGGGTCTTCCCCGGTCCGTCCTGAAAGACGGGATCGATGTATGAAGCAGTTTCTGGATTTTTTACCGCTGGTGGTCTTCTTTGCCTTCTATAAGCTTTACGATATCTACGCCGCCACCACCGCGCTGATCGTCGCGACCGCTATCGTGCTGATCTACAGCTGGGTACGCTACCGTAAAGTCGAAAAAATGGCGCTGATCACCTTTGTGCTGGTGGCCGTCTTCGGCGGGTTAACTCTCTTCTTCCACAATGATGAGTTTATTAAATGGAAGGTGACGGTGATCTATGCCCTGTTCGCTGGCGCGCTGCTGTTCAGCCAGTGGGTGATGAAAAAGCCGTTGATCCAGCGCATGCTGGGCAAAGAGCTGGCCCTGCCGCAGCAGGTCTGGTCGCGGCTTAACCTGGCCTGGGCGGTGTTCTTTATCCTTTGCGGGCTGGCCAATATCTATATCGCCTTCTGGCTGCCGCAGAATATCTGGGTGAACTTCAAGGTCTTTGGCTTAACCGCCCTCACGCTGGTCTTTACCCTGCTGAGCGGGATCTACATCTACCGCCATATGCCGCAGGACGACCACCACTAACTCCTCCACCGGCGCGCCATCGCGCGCCGCGCGCGCCCCCTATAATCTCACTGCGCTGGCAAACATTCCCTGCAACCACACAACCTCAGCGCATACGCTGACAGCTTCCTGGCCACACTGTGCAGGCTCTCTTCACGATTTCTCTCAACTGCATAAAAAGTTGCGGTAATTGTGAGGATTTTATGGAGATTCATCTCATTGCATTGTAATGATAATGGTTATCATTAATATTCTCGATCTCATTTTGAATTGCTTTGAAAAGGATATTTACATGAGATCGCCGCAATATTCTGTCCCCACGACCCTGGCGCTGGTCATATCCAGTCTCCTCGCCCCTAACGCCTTTGCTGAAGAATCAGAACAAGATACCGAAACGATGATTGTGCGCAGTACGGCGGAAGAGGTGCTTAAGCAACAGCCCGGGGTGTCGATTATCACGGCAGATGATATTGCTAAGCAGCCGCCGGTCAACGATCTCTCAGACATCATCCGTAAAATGCCCGGGGTGAACTTGACCGGCAACAGCGCCAGCGGCAGTCGGGGCAACAACCGCCAGATTGATATCCGCGGCATGGGGCCGGAGAACACCCTGATCCTGATAGATGGGGTACCGGTCACGTCACGTAACGCGGTTCGCTATAGCTGGCGCGGTGAACGAGATACCCGGGGCGACAGCAACTGGGTACCTGCAGAGATGGTCGAACGGATTGAAGTTCTCCGCGGTCCGGCAGCCGCGCGCTATGGTTCCGGCGCGGCGGGCGGAGTGGTCAATATCATTACCAAACGCCCGACCAACAACTGGCACGGTTCGCTGTCTTTCTTTACCAACCAGCCGGAAAACAACAAGGAAGGCACGACCAATCGCGCTAACTTCAATCTCAGCGGCCCACTGGCCGGCGAAGCGCTGACGATGCGCCTGTATGGCAATATCAATAAAACGGAACCCGACGCCTGGGATATTAACCATGCGCAAAACGGCTCTTACGCTGCGGGGCGCGAAGGGGTACGCAATAAAGATATTAACGCCTTGCTGTCATGGAAAATGACCCCGCAACAGATCCTCGATTTCAGCTACGCCTATAGTCGTCAGGGGAATATCTATGCTGGTGATACCCAGTACAGCAACGGCAATCTTAGCCCGAACGGGCTGGTGGACTCCCTGTACGGCCACGAAACTAATCGCCTCTATCGCCAGTCCTGGGGACTGACCTACAACGGTCTATGGGATTGGGGCCAGTCCAAAGCCGGTGTTTACTACGAGAAAACCAACAATACCCGCCTGCAGGAAGGCTCCACCGGCCGCGTCGAGGGCATGATCAACAGTGAGGATTATGCCACCAGCCGTCTGGAATCCTGGCGTACTACCTCGGAATTCAATGTGCCTTTCTTCTGGCTGGCGGACCAGACGCTGACGCTGGGAATGGAATGGAACCATGATCAGCTCGACGACCCGGCATCAATGCAGGCCACTAACAGCAACGGCGAGACTATCCCTGGGACCTCGGGCGACCCTACGCAACGTAGTACCAAAAACAGCGCCACCCTCACCGGTATCTATCTGGAAGATAATATCGAAGCCGTGCCTGGCACCAACCTGATCCCCGGCATCCGCTTCGATTATCATAATCAGTTTGGCAGCAACTGGAGCCCAAGCCTCAATCTGTCTCAGGCGCTGAGCGATATGTTCACGCTGAAGGCCGGTATCGCGCGCGTGTTTAAAGCGCCTAACCTCTATCAATCCAGTGAAGGCTATTTGCTCTCCACCCGCGGCAACGGTTGTCCGAACACTATCGCTGAAGGCAGCTGCTATCTGCTGGGCAACCCTGACCTCGATCCGGAGATCAGTATTAACAAAGAGATCGGTATCGAATTCAACCTTAATGGTTACGCTGCCGGAGTCACCTGGTTTCGCAACGATTACAAAAACAAAATCGTCTCCGGAACAGAGGTACTGGGCTATACCTCCAGCGGCAATAATATTTTGCAGTGGCAGAACGGCGGCAAAGCCGTGGTCGAGGGGCTGGAAGGAAATCTGCTGATCCCGGTGCTGAGAGATGTCCTCAGCTGGCGGACCAATGCCACCTGGATGCTCAAATCTGAAAGTAAAGAGACTGGCAACCCGCTGTCGGTTATCCCGAAATATACCGTTAACACGATGCTCGACTGGCAGGTAAACGACGCCCTGTCTGCGAATGTGAACTGGACGCTTTATGGCCGTCAGAAGCCGCGTCAGTATGCGGAGATCCGCAACGAAACCGGGACCCTTGCCACCACCGAGGTTGGCGCCTATTCCATCGTGGGTATTGGTACTCAGTATCAGCTAAATCGGGATATTCGCCTGAATGCCGGAATAAGTAATCTATTTGATAAACAACTGTATCGCGAAAACGCCGGCGCCTCGACCTACAATGAGCCTGGCCGCGCGTATTATGCCGGCGTTACCCTCTCCTTCTGAAGTGCCGCGCCCGCCTCTGCGGGCGCTTTCCCCTATTCTCTCCGCCCCGTTTTCATAGTAGCATCCCGCTGATCGTCTTTGACCACAACAGAGTAGAGCATGACAACTACAGATCTTGCCCCGAAGGGCGAAATGGTTTTACGCACCCTGGCGATGCCGGCGGATACCAATGCCAACGGGGATATTTTTGGCGGCTGGCTGATGTCGCAGATGGATATCGGGGGCGCCATCATGGCCAAAGAGATCGCTCAGGGTCGCGTGGTGACCGTGCGCGTGGATGGGATGACCTTTTTACGCCCGGTCGCCGTCGGCGACGTGGTGTGCTGCTACGCCCGCTGCGTGAAGCGCGGCAACACCTCAGTGACGATTAACATCGAAGTGTGGGTGAAAAAAGTCTCTTCTGAACCGATTGGCCAGCGCTATAAGGCGACGGAAGCGCTGTTTATCTACGTTGCCGTCGATAATCAGGGTAAACCGCGGGCTCTGCCGGCAGAATAATATGGTGCCCGGCTAACCGGGCACCTGGCTTACAGAAAGCCCAGCAGCGAGAAGAAGAAGTAGCCGATAATAATCACGATCACCGGCAGCACATACAGCGGGAAATATTGCACCAGGATGGTATGGCGCGGTACCACGATCCGCTCAGCGAGCTGCTCACGGGATAACCCTTCTGCGCCTTTGGCCTGCTCGAGGATCAGCTGATCCTCAATCCCCTCGCGAAGAAATTTCGCCTGCCTCGCCATCCGCGCGCCGGAGGCCTGCAGCGCCATGCCGACAAAAACCAGAATGAAGATGATCCAGAAGCCGATGTTCAGGCTGTGGTGGAAATCCGGCAGCGGCGAGTTGTACCAGAAAAAGTTCAGGAACGGCGTGTTAAAGCGCATCATCTCAATCATGACATGCGCAAAATCCATCATTACCGCGTCAATGCCGGGTTTCTTTTCACTGTGCTCATACATAAATTTGAGGACAGAAATCAGCGTCGACAGCACGGCGGGAATAAAGATGACCCATCCCAAAATGCGTTTGATAACCGCTATGCGTCCAGCTTGTTGGTACGTCATGAGTTCCCCTTGTTAAAGACGCGTTGGTGATTCGCCTGCCGCCTGTTGCGTGGCGCAGGCGCTCCTCGCTGATCCGAATGTGTCGGGTATAAGTCTATCTTCCACGGCGAATTTCGCCCAATAACGCGCGGTATGATATACCATGAATGCCGATTCGTTTATCTGATTACGCAACAGGAGAAGGACATATGTCAGCGAAGCGCCGCATTGAGGCCGCGATTTTTGATATGGACGGGTTGCTGATTGACTCTGAGCCGCTCTGGGATCAGGCGGAGGTCGAGGTCATGGAAAGCCTGGGGGTGGATACCCGCCGCCGCGATGAACTGCCCGACCTGCTTGGTCTGCGAATCGACCTTGTGGTGGATCTGTGGTATGCCCAGCAGCCGTGGCACGGCGTCGATCGCGCAGAAGCCACCGCGCGCATTATCCGCCGGGCCATCGAGCTGGTGGAAGCCTCACGCCCGCTGCTACCGGGCGTACGCGAGGCGGTGGCCCTGTGTAAAGCGCAGGGCTTGAAGGTGGGCCTGGCCTCGGCCTCGCCGCTGGTGATGCTGGAGAAAGTGCTCAACATGTTCGAACTGCGTGACCAGTTTGATGCGCTCGCCTCCGCGGAACATCTGCCCTGGAGCAAACCGCACCCGCAGGTATACCTCAACTGCGCCGCTGCCCTGGGAGTCGACCCGCAGCGCTGCGTCGCGCTGGAGGATTCGGTCAACGGCATGATCGCCAGCAAAGCCGCGCGCATGCGCGCTATCGTGGTACCGGAAGCGGAGAACAGCCGCGACCCGCGCTTCGTGCTGGCGGACGTCAAGCTCCCGTCACTGCAGGCCCTGACTGCCGAAGCCCTGCTCGGGTAAGGACGCTGGCGGGTGACGCGATCGCTGTCACGCCGCCGGCAATAAAATCAAAACGTCGTTTCATTTTTATTGTAATTTTGTTTTCCTGCCTCTATGCTGGTCACAGGTGGCGTCATCGTACGCCTGAAGATCAGCTGACAGAGGTGAATATGGTACTGAACGCCTTCGACCTGACGGGTAAGGTCGCCATCGTGACCGGTTGCGATACCGGACTGGGACAGGGGATGACGCTGGGCCTGGCGCAGGCCGGGTGCGATATCGTCGGCATCAACCGTAAAATTCCCCATGACACGGCAGTACAGGTTCTGGCGCTGGGTCGCCGCTTTCATGCCATTCAGGCGGATCTCAGCCGTCAGGATGAGATGAGCGTGCTGGTCGACCAGGCGGTCGCGGCGATGGGTCGGGTCGATATTCTGGTCAATAACGCCGGGATTATCCGCCGCCATGATGCCCTGACCTTCACGGAAAGCGACTGGGACGCGGTGATCGATCTGAATCTCAAAGCGGTTTTCTTTCTCAGCCAGGCGGTCGCCAGGCAGTTCATTCGCCAGGGCGATGGCGGCAAAATCATTAACATCGCCTCGATGCTCTCGTTTCAGGGCGGGATCCGCGTCCCCTCCTATACCGCCTCGAAAAGCGGCGTGCTGGGTTTGACCCGCCTGCTGGCCAACGAATGGGCCGGACAGCGCATCAACGTCAACGCCATTGCGCCGGGATATATGGCCACCAATAACACCCAGGCGCTGCGTGAAGATGAAGAACGTAACCAGGCGATCCTCGAGCGCATTCCCGCCGGTCGCTGGGGAGACCCCAAAGACCTGCAGGGGCCGGTGGTGTTTCTCGCCTCGGCTGCCGCCGACTATATTAACGGCTATACGCTGGCCGTTGATGGCGGATGGCTGGCGCGCTGAGAATTTGTGACAAAGAGTTACACCGTCACCTCTTCCGTACACTGTATAAAAACCCTATACTGTATGAATCGACAGTTTAGGGTGTGTTATCATGACGGCGGAAGGCCATCTCTTCTTTTCAATCGCCTGCGCAGTATTTGCCAAAAACGCAGAGTTAACGCCGGTGCTGGCGCAGGGCGACTGGTGGCATATTGTGCCCTCTGCGGTATTGACCTGCCTGCTGCCGGACATCGATCACCCTAAGTCATTTCTCGGCCAACGACTGAGCTGGATCTCAAAGCCCGTGGCGCGGGCCTTTGGCCACCGCGGCTTCACCCACAGCCTGCTGGCCGTCTTTGGCGCGCTGACGCTATTCTACCTCAAGGTGCCTGACAGCTGGATTGTCCCGGCGGACGCCCTCCAGGGCCTGGTGCTGGGCTATCTCAGCCACATCCTCGCCGATATGCTCACCCCCGCCGGGGTGCCGTTGCTGTGGCCCTGCCGCTGGCGCTTCCGGCTGCCGATCCTCGCGCCGCGCAAGGGTAACCAACTGGAGCGCGCTTTATGCATGGCGCTGTTCGTCTATGCCGTCTGGATGCCGCAGACGCTGGCGGACAACAGCGCAATACGCTGGTCTTCCGGAGTGATCAATTCCCTGCAAATCACCTTCAATCGCTTCATTAGTCATCAGAGTGGCCGATAAACCGCCGGAAAACACCATTTGGTTATAACCCATTCCATTTGAATATAAGTCCTTGATAACGCCTTCTGCTAACCTTGCCGTCATAAGAGCTGGTTATCCACCAGCCCAGGTTATAAAAATATCAGGAGAACGGGGATGAACTTTCCATTAATAGCGAACGTAGTCGTGTTCGCCGTATTACTGTTTGCGCTGGGGCAAACTCGCCATAAACAGTGGAGCCTGGCCAGGAAAGTGCTGGTTGGTCTGGCCATTGGTGTGGTCTTTGGTCTGGCGCTGCAGCTGATCTACGGGTCTGACAGCCAGGTGCTGAAGGATTCCATCCAGTGGTTCAATATCGTCGGTAATGGCTATGTCCAGCTGCTGCAAATGATTGTGATGCCGCTGGTCTTCGCCTCGATCCTGAGCGCGGTGGCCAGGCTGCATAATGCCTCTCAGCTGGGAAAAATCAGCTTCCTGAGCATCGGCACTCTGCTGTTCACCACGCTTATCGCTGCGCTGGTTGGCGTGCTGGTGACCAATATGTTCGGCCTCACCGCCGAGGGTCTGGTTCAGGGCAGCGCAGAAACAGCCCGTCTGAACGCCATCCAGAGCAACTATGTGGGAAAAGTGGCCGATCTCAGCGTACCGCAGCTGATCCTTTCCTTTGTGCCGAAGAACCCGTTTGCTGACCTGACCGGGGCTAACCCGACCTCCATCATCAGTATCGTCATTTTCTCGGCATTCCTCGGCGTGGCAGCGCTTAAGCTGCTGAAAGAGGATGTGGAAAAAGGCCAGCGCGTGCTGACGGCCATCGATACCCTGCAGGGCTGGGTGATGAAGCTGGTTCGTCTGGTGATGCAGCTGACCCCTTACGGCGTACTGGCCCTGATGACCAAAGTGGTTGCCGGGTCGAATCTGCAGGACATCATCAAACTTGGCGGCTTCGTGGTAGCTTCGTACATTGCGCTGGGCATTATGTTTGTCGTCCACGGCCTGCTGCTGGCGATTAACGGCATCAGCCCGCTGAAGTACTTCCGTAAAGTCTGGCCGGTGATCACCTTCGCCTTCACCAGCCGCTCCAGCGCCGCGTCGATTCCGCTGAACGTGGAAGCGCAGACCCGACGCCTGGGCGTACCGGAGTCAATTGCCAGCTTCTCCGCTTCCTTTGGCGCCACCATCGGCCAGAACGGCTGCGCCGGTATCTACCCGGCCATGCTGGCAGTCATGGTCGCGCCGACCGTGGGCATTAACCCGCTGGATCCGATGTGGATTGCCACCCTCGTGGGCATCGTCACCGTCAGCTCGGCGGGCGTCGCCGGGGTGGGCGGCGGGGCCACCTTCGCCGCGCTAATTGTTCTGCCGGCGATGGGCCTGCCGGTGACCCTGGTAGCGCTGCTGATCTCCGTCGAACCGCTGATCGACATGGGGCGTACCGCGCTGAACGTTAACGGCTCAATGACCGCCGGGACCCTGACCAGCCAGTGGCTGCGCCAGACCGACAAGTCGATTTTCGATAGCGAAGAAGAGGCCGAGCTGGCGCATCGCTAAACGGTAAGCACAAAAAAACCGCTGATTATCAGCGGTTTTTTTATTTCTGCAGCAGACTCAGGCTTCAATCTCACCTTCCTGACGCACCTGGTTAGCCCAGCGCTGGGCCGACTCCGGCACGCTGAACGCTGGCGAGCGGCGAAAATGCTCCCCCATCAGCAGAAAGGCGACATACTTCCCGCGCAAAATCCAGACATCGCGAAAATGGTCCATTTTCACGGCATGTTCCGGAGGCGCAGGCTCCACGCGCGGCACGTAGCTAATGACAGGGCGATTTTGTTGGCGCAATGGTTTCATAACAAATGGATTCACTAAACAGAGCGGGAAACATAAACCTCTATCATAGCCGATTGTGGGCCCGTTCGTCGCCCCCCTGCCGCCGATGCGCATTTTAGGATAACTCCCTGCCCCTGCGCCGAGCGCAGGCAGCGTAATGTTCTATAGTTAGAAGGGTTTTGGTTTATCAACGACCACTTTTAGCAATGAAAGCAGGAGACGAGTAATGTCTGATAAGCACCCAAACCCTCACCACCAGCAGGCACCGGTCCACGACAGCGAGGAAGCGAAACCGGGGCTCGACTCGCTGGCGCCGGATGACCAGGAGTGGCGCCCCACGCCGAAACCCACCGCCCCAGGCGCCGAACCGACCGCCCCCGGCAGCCTGAAAGCACCGGAAACCCACAGCAGCAAACTTGACGCCCTGGAGCCGCAGCGTAAAGGCGGAGAAGACTATCCGCTGACCACCAACCAGGGCGTACGTATTGCCGACGATCAGAATTCGCTGCGCGCCGGCGCCCGCGGCCCAACGCTGCTGGAAGATTTTATTCTGCGGGAGAAGATCACCCACTTTGACCATGAGCGAATTCCGGAGCGTATCGTTCATGCCCGCGGCTCTGCCGCCCACGGTTACTTTCAGCCCTACAAAAGCCTGGCGGCGTTGACCAAAGCCGATTTTCTCTCGGCAGCCGATAAGATCACCCCGGTCTTTGTGCGCTTCTCCACCGTGCAGGGCGGCGCGGGGTCGGCGGACACCGTCCGCGATATTCGCGGCTTCGCTACCAAGTTTTACACTGACGAAGGGATTTTTGACCTGGTCGGCAACAACACACCGGTCTTCTTCATCCAGGACGCGATGAAGTTCCCCGACTTTGTCCACGCCGTGAAGCCTGAGCCTCACTGGGCCATCCCGCAGGGACAGAGCGCCCACGATACTTTCTGGGACTATGTCTCCCTGCAACCGGAAACGCTGCACAATGTGATGTGGGCGATGTCGGATCGCGGCATCCCGCGCAGCTATCGCACCATGGAAGGCTTTGGGATCCACACTTTCCGTCTGATCAACGCCGAGGGCAAAGCCACCTTCGTTCGCTTCCACTGGAAACCGGTGGCCGGCAAGGCGTCGCTGGTGTGGGATGAAGCGCAGAAGCTGACCGGCCGCGACCCTGATTTTCATCGCCGCGACCTGTGGGAGGCCATCGAAGCCGGGGACTACCCGGAATTTGAGCTTGGCCTGCAGCTCATCCCCGAGGAGAACGAGTTTGATTTTGACTTCGATCTGCTCGATCCCACCAAGCTGATCCCCGAGGCGCTGGTGCCGGTCTTACGGGTTGGCAAGATGGTCCTCAACCGCAATCCGGACAACTTCTTTGCCGAAAACGAACAGGCGGCCTTTCATCCCGGGCATATCGTACCGGGCATTGATTTCAGCAACGATCCGCTGCTGCAGGGGCGCCTCTTCTCTTACACCGATACGCAAATTAGCCGCCTGGGTGGGCCGAACTTCCATGAAATCCCCATCAACCGTCCAACCTGCCCGTATCACAATTTCCAGCGCGACGGGATGCACCGGATGGACATTGACACCAATCCGGCCAACTATGAGCCCAACTCCATTAACGACAACTGGCCGCGCGAGACGCCGCCAGCGGCCAAACGCGGCGGCTTTGAGTCCCTCGCCGAGCGCGTCGACGGCGAAAAAATCCGCCAGCGCAGCCCTTCGTTCGGCGAATATTACGCCCAGCCGCGTCTGTTCTGGCTGAGCCAGACGCCGATTGAGCAGCAGCATATTATCGATGGTTTCAGCTTCGAACTCAGCAAAGTGGTCCGCACCTGGATCCGCGAGCGGGTGGTCGATCATCTGGCCCACATTGATACTAAGCTGGCGGAAGCGGTCGGGGCGAACTTAGGTATCGAACTGAGCGACGATCAGCGTAACATTACCCTGCCCTCCCCGGTCAACGGCGTGGAGAAAGACCCCAGCCTCAGCCTCTACGCCGACGCCGAAGGGGATGTGAAAGGCCGTGTAGTGGCCGTCCTGCTCAACGAACGCACCTCGGCGCAGGATCTGGTCCATCTTCTGCAGGCGCTGCAGGCCCAGGGCGTGCACAGCAAGCTGCTCTACTCGCGGATGGGCGAAGTCATCGCCGACGATGGCTCTCCCCTGCCGATCGCCGGCACCTTCGCCGGTTCCCCATCGCTGACGGTGGATGCGGTAGTGGTGCCTGGCGGCGACCTCTGCGCCCTGAGCCAGAGCGGCGACGCGCGCTATTACCTGCTGGAAGCCTATAAGCATCTGAAGCCGATCCTGCTGGCAGGGGATGCGCGACAGCTGACGTCCGTTCTGCAGGTCCCAGCCCAGGGTGAAGAGGGGGTCATCGTCACCGATGCTCTCGACACGCCAGCGGCGGACACACTGCTCGCCCTGATGACGGCGCATCGCGTGTGGTCGAGAAGTCCAAAAATCGCCGCTATTCCGGCGTAGTAAAAAGCCCGGCACACGGTGCCGGGCTTGATTCACTTTCCCTTTCCCCCATCGGGCTTACACGTCGCGGTAGGTTCCCAGACGATAACCCCGGTCGGCTACCGCCGCTTTCAGCGCGGCAGACGTCAGCACATCAAGCTCACCCAGCCGCGGGTAGCAGTAGGCGCTGCCCATAATGGTCTGATCGACAAAAGCCGGATGACACATCACCTCCAGGGAACGCTCCCCGCGGGCGATTGAGGCATCCAGCGTCTGCAGAAACAGTTCCTCAGAGACAGCTTCGCCGTAAAACTCGCTGCTGAAGCCTGCGCTGCTGCGCGCCGCCTGTTGATCGAGCCCACTCTGCGCCGCCACCTGGCGGTCAATACGTAACGCGATACCCTTCTCGCGGGCAAAGGCCGCCACGATGGGATAGATCGGGGAGATCATATGCACATGGTGGTGGCTGTCGAGATGCGTCGGCTCATGACCGAAGAGATCGACAAAACGACGGTACTGACACGCCAGCTCGTGGGCGATCTCCTCCAGCGGCAGGCGACCTTCTTCTGCCTGCTGCCAGATCCATTTGCCCAGCCGGCCTTCGCGGGTTAATCCCGGCATGGCCGACAGCGGCTCGCCCAGCGTCAGCACAAAGTGCATGCCGACCGCCAGCTCCGGGGTACTGCGGCTTAGCTGGGCGGCGTGGTCAATGGCCGCGCCGTTGACCAGCGCCGTGGTCGATGTCACCACGCCGTTGCGGCAGGCCTCGATAATGCCGTAGTTCTGCCCTTTACTGAGGCCGAAGTCGTCGGCATTGACGATCAATACGCGTTCCATTGGCCGCTCCTGTTAAGATTTCAGTTTTTCGATAGTCGCCGCAAAGTTCGGCAGCCATTTTTCATGCGCCAGAATCATTTCCCGCGCCAGCTGCTCGGCGTCACGATCGGAATGGATCAGCGGGCTTAAGTTCAGCGCCAGCAGCACATCATTCAGCTCGCCGCTGATCGCCGCCTGGCTGGCCGCCACTTCGAACCCCTTGATGGTGTAGATAAGCCCCAGTACCTTCTCATCGAAATGGGTGATGCGCGGCGTCGGCTTCGCGCCGTCGCGACCTAAGGTGCAGCTCATCTCGACCGCCCAGTCCGCCGGGATATTATCCACGTGGCCATGATGCGGGATATTCACATAGTGCTCAGTCTGCTTGTCGTTATAGATAGCGTTGATCACTTCGCAAGCGGCATCGGAGTAATAGGCGCCGCCGCGCTGCTCCAGCTCCTTCGGCTTAACCTTGAGATCTGGATTTTTATATAGCTCAAACAGCTGTTTCTCCACCTTCTGTACCACCTGAGCGCGCGCGCCGCCCTTATAGTACTCGCCCATCTCAATCGCCAGCATCTCTTTTGGCTTAAAGTAGTAGAGCAGATAGGAGCATGGGATCAGGCGCAGGGAGCGGATCAGCCCCTCGCTAAACGGCAGGTCGAAAATATTTTTCACCGAGTTCGCGGTCAGGCGGCCAGAGGCCACGCCGTCCAGCAGTTCATCGAAGCGCGAGACGCCGTTAACCAGCACGTCGCGGACGAACACCAGATGATTCAGACCGAACAGGTCGATATTCAGCTCATCGCTCGGGCTGAGCTGCAGCACGTCGGTGATGAACATCTTCATGCCGATAGGAATGTTGCACACGCCGATAAAGCGTTTGAAACTGGTGTGGCGATAGACCGCCTCGGTGACCATGCCCGCCGGGTTGGTGAAGTTGATGATCCACGCGTCCGGGCAAATCTCCTGCACATCTTTTACGATATCGAAAATCACCGGGATGGTGCGCAGCCCTTTAAACAGCCCACCCGCCCCGTTGGTCTCCTGGCCCAGGTAGCCGTGGCTCAGCGGAATACGCTCATCTTTTTCACGCGCCTTCAGCTGGCCCACGCGCAGCTGGGTGGTGACAAAATCCGCGCCCTGCAGCGCCGCACGGCGATCCAGCGTTTTATAGACCTTCATCGGCACGCCGGCTTTTTCCACCATCCGCTCGCACAGAGCATGGATAATATCGAGCTTCTCCTGGCCCTCTTCCACATCCACCAGCCACAGTTCAGTGACCGGCAGTTCATGGTAACGTTTCAGAAAGCCTTCCAGTAATTCCGGGGTATAGCTGCTGCCGCCGCCAATAGTGACTATTTTTAATTTCTGGCTCATCTTTTTCTCCCTTGGGCGCTACGCCTGGACGCAGGCCGCTCTCCGCAACAATGCGGACAGTTAATTTGAATGATTTACGGTATAAACCTGGCGGCTAAAACCGCGCGGGTTTAATTAATACTGGTCAAATGTTTGCGATAACTGCTCGGCGTAAACGACGTTAGTTTTTTAAAGGTTTTAATAAACAGGCTCGGGCTACTGTACCCGGATTCATACGCAATATCCGTCACCGAATAGTTGGTAATTTCCAGCTGCTTTTTGGCAAAGTTAATACGGATATCATTAATTATCTGCATCGGCGTTTTACCATAATAGCGCTGGGTCGCCCGGGTTAAATATTCCTGCGTTTTTCCCGAGAGACGAACCATATTCTCGAGCGCGCCCTCACCGAATTTCAGCTTATCGTGCATGGCCTCAACGGTATTTTTTAGCCATTGCGGAATAACATCGGCAACCGGCTCTTCGCGATAGTGGCGTAAACGGTTAATGACATAAAAGGAAACCAGCTCGATAAATTCGTCAAATTCCGTTTCGCGAAAATTGAGTGAGGCGATGACCGACTCAACGTAGCCGAGAAAAGCGCTCTGCACGGCGTAAACCTGGGAGGCCACCAGGCCAAACGGCAGCAGCGGCAGATAATGTTTCTCAAAGAAGCGTCTGCTGATGCCGACGTTAAGGATGCGCGTCGCCCCAAATTCGTAAAAGCTCTGGTGGTGCGAACCCATCGGGATAAAGACGAAATCCCCGCGCTCCAGCAGCACCCGTTTGCCATTGATCTCCTGGTAATAGCGCCCGGTTAATACCACGGTAAATTCGTAGTAATCATGCTGGTGAAGCCCGCTCACGCTTTCCGTTTTGTTATAGATGACCACATGAAAGTTCTTCCCGTTGAACAGCTGTTGTTCTCTGGCGGTACTGATCTCGGTGGTCATCATCCTGGGCTGCCTCATCGTCGCGATGGCCTATTGTACCTTCTCGTGCAGCTCAATCAATTCGGCGACCAGCTCACGGGCCAGCATCGAGGTCATCAGATGGTCCTGAGCATGCACCAGCACCAGGCTGACCTTCATTTTGCCTTCGCCCTCGTCGCTTTCGATAAGCTGGGTCTGCACGCGATGCGCCTCGCTCAGCGCCTGGCGCGACTGCTCCATCATCGCTTTCGCCGCGGCAAAATCGCCCTGCTTCGCCTGCTTCAGCGCGCCATAGGCCAGGCTGCGGGCCTGTCCGGAGTTGATAATCAACCCCATCACCACCTCTTCGAGGTCATTTTCCGGGGTTTCTACCGCGTCGATGTTGTCCAGATCAAACATAATATTTCCCTCATTTATCAGGCGGTACGGGGCACTGCCCGTACCGCGCGGTATCAGAATTTCAGTGCGTTAGCGATGTCTTCTTCGCTCTCTTCCTGCTCGATGACGGTCTGCGCTTTATTCGACAGCACCACAAACGGCAGGTAGACCAGAGTCGCGACGCCAAGGTTGAACAGGGCTACCAGCAGGGCGGCCACGCTGCCGTTACTGTTAAAGAACGCTCCCAGACCGGTCGGCATGGTCCACGGCGCCAGGTTGGTCACCGGAGGGATAATCCCCAGGCTATAAGCCGCCAGCGTAATGGCTGCCAGAATCGGCTGGACCAGCACGAAGGGGATGAACATCACCGGGTTCATAATGATCGGCAGACCAAACAGAATCGGTTCGTTAATCTGGAAGATGCCTGACGGCAGTGCCAGCTTCGCCACCTGACGATGGTCAGCGCGACGGGAAGCGATAAAGATGGCGATAATCAGACCCAACGTTGCCCCGGAGCCACCCAGCAGGATATAGGAGTCGAGCATCGGCTTGGCCCAGAAGTGGAACTGTTTGCCTGCTTCGATAGCCGCATCAACCGAGCCGTACTGGTTGTACAGCGCGATGTTTTCCAGCGCCCACGGGGTCATGATGCCGTTATCCAGCGCCGTCAGCGCCAGGGAACCGTGCACACCGAAGAACCACAGCAGGGAGTTAAAGATAACGTATGCCCAGCCGACCACGCTGCCCATCGCCGCCAGCGGCGTGGAGATCGAGTCCATGATGATCTGGTGGAAGTTGCTGCCGTAGCTCGACAGGGCCCACGAGATAATGCCGAAGATAGAGAGGATCAAGAAGCCCGGGATCAGCGCGGAGAAAGAGCGCGATACTGACCCTGGCACGCTGTCCGGCAGTCTGATCACCCAGTTACGACGGATCACGAAGGTGAACAGTTCTGCGACAACCAGACCGATAATCATCCCGGAGATGATGTTCTGCCCGCCCAGCCAGTTGGCGCCCACCGCATAGGCTTCGCCCACGCTATACGGGGTCACGGTCATGAAGGCCGCCACCGCCAGCAGGCCCGCGGCCATCGGGTCAACTTTGCGCTCTTCCGCCAGCGCGGAGCCGATAAAGAACGGCGCCATCAGCGACATAATGCCGAGGGTACCGTTATAGACGTTCCCGCCGATAGCCTTAAAGCCGTTTAAGGTTTCAATGGTGGAGGCATCCAGTCGAATGCCCATAGAATAAAAGAAAGAGCCTTCGCCGAAGCTCAGAAAAACGTTGTTAATTAATACAAACATGGCCCCGGCGAGGGTCAACGGCATTAACTTAATAAATCCGTTTTTAATCGCATTAATATGCGGCTGCTTTCCTATTTTCACTGCAAAAGGAAGGAGTACCTTTTCAAGCGAGTCGATCACTTTACTCATAGTCAATACCCTTAAAAGCCGCAATAAACTATTACGGCGATGATGTATGAAATTACTCTTTGACGGGAAAATAAACTCTTTATTTTTTGACGTCCGGCAACAGGGTGCCGCCAGGCGTCAAAATACATCGAGTTTTAAAAGTTAAAATTATTGTGCTGCAGCTTTCTTAATGGCCGCGACGGCGGCTTTCAATACACCTAAACCATCCACCTTGCCATACAGAAGAGAATCGATGACTTCTACCGGTTTATTCGGCAGCAGGCGCTGAATTTCCGGTAACATATACGCAATTTGTGGTCCTAATAATACCACGTCGGCTTCCGGTCCCTTTTCACCTGCCAGGGTTTCGGGATAGGCTTCAATAATGACCGGGACTTCGTATTTTTCTGCCTGCGCGCGCATTTTGGAGACCAGCAGTGATGTAGACATGCCTGCCGAGCAGAAGAGATAAATGTGTTTCTTTTCCATGAACGCTTCCTCAATGTGTGAGACCAGGGCCTTCAGCAACCGCTGAGAGCCGGTAAGACTGGTAACATCCGGTTAATTCTGTTTATGGGTTGAGTATACGGCAAGCTGAGCCGCCAGGATAATTCGCTGTTGAACAGAATTGTCTCTCATTGACCTCTGGTTTTGACTACCCTCACATTTTCACCCAAATAATTCGCGCAATTAAATAAGCATCAGTACTCACAAAAAAGCCCGACCAGTGGTCGGGCTTACGTAGGGCTCAGTAAACAGTAGGAAGCTTACTTGGCGTTGCGCGGGTCAGTATCATACTCGGCGCAGGTCTGGTAGCCGGAGTTAATCACATGGCCAGTGTCGTCGAGGGCCACAAAGTAGGTCTCTACTTTACCATCCCGTTGACCGAGGATGTAGGTCTGGCAGGTGCCGCGGGCATGAACCATGGTCACTTCCGTTGAAGGTTTGCCAGCGATCTGCATCACCTGCTGACGCGACATCCCTTTCTTCACATCTTTCACCACCGGCTGGGTAAACTGGTCTTTGGTACGATCGTAAGCGGTACAGCCCGCCAGTAAGGTTAACGCGACGGTGACGCCCAGTATTCCTGCTAAGCTTTTGTTCATTTTGGTTCCTCTCTTCTACTGTGTAACGATAAGCCTGGAATAAATAGTGTTATTTTTCAAGCCGAACAACGAAATCATGTCTGATTGTGTTATTGCGTAAACAGGATTGACGCGCCGCTGTCGACCGGCGGTTTCTCCCGCGTAGTGGCATCTATAATGAAATCCTATGTCATTGATTGCCTTCTTTTCCGGCAGTCAAAACCCCGGTCCTTGTCGTTTCAGCGGCAAAGAGGTAGCTTTAAGCCAACAGCTTGCCAAACAGATTCACTTTCGGAGGGCGCGATGACGCTACAACAAGAGATTATTCAGGCGCTGGGCGCAAAGCCGCAGATTGATGTCGCCGGCGAGATCCGCCGCAGCGTCGATTTCCTGAAGTCCTACCTGCAGACCTACCCGTTTATTAAATCGCTGGTGCTGGGTATCAGCGGCGGCCAGGACTCCACCCTGACGGGGAAACTGTGCCAGATGGCGATTAATGAACTGCGTGCCGAAACGGGCGACAGCAGCCTGCAGTTTATTGCCGTTCGGTTGCCCTATGGCGTGCAGGCGGATGAGCAGGACTGCCAGGACGCCATCGCCTTTATCCAGCCTGACCGGGTGCTGACGGTGAATATCAAAGCCTCGGTACTGGCCAGTGAACAGGCGCTCCGCGAAGCGGGGATCGAACTGAGCGACTTTGTTCGCGGTAACGAAAAAGCCCGTGAGCGGATGAAGGCCCAGTACAGCATCGCCGGAATGACCAAAGGGGTGGTGGTCGGCACCGACCATGCGGCGGAAGCGATTACCGGCTTCTTCACCAAATATGGCGACGGCGGCACCGACATCAACCCAATTTTCCGCCTGAACAAACGTCAGGGCAAACAGCTGCTGGCCCATCTCGGCTGCCCGGAACATCTGTATAAGAAGCTGCCGACCGCCGACCTGGAAGACGATCGCCCCTCCCTGCCGGATGAAGTGGCCCTGGGTGTCACCTACGAGAACATCGACGATTATCTGGAAGGCAAAACGCTGGATCCCAGTATCGCCAAAACGATCGAAGGCTGGTATCTGAAAACCGAACACAAGCGTCGGCCACCGATCACCGTCTTTGACGATTTCTGGAAAAAATAGTCCCTCCCCGCCCCGGCCCGCGCCGGGGTTATTTTTTGCGCTTTTCGCCGCAAAAACCGCCTGCTATACTGGATAGATAGACAGTATCAGGAGTTATTGTGGCCAGAAAGCAATCTGCCCCGCGTCTGGAGTTTGAAGCGGCGGCGATCTATGAATATCCCGAACATCTTCGCCCGTGGCTGGAGGCGCTGCCAAAGCTGCCGGGCGTCTATCAGTTTCACGGCGACAGCGACACAATGCCGCTCTATATCGGTAAGAGCGTCAACCTTCGCAGCCGTGTGTTATCTCACCTGCGCACGCCCGAAGAGGCCGCGATGCTGCGTCAGTCGCGGCGTATCACCTGGCAGCGCACCGCAGGCGAGCTGGGAGCGCTGCTGCTGGAGGCGCGGCTGATTAAAGAGCAGCAGCCGCTGTTTAACAAGCGGCTACGGCGTAACAAGCAGCTCTGCGCCTGGCGACTTGCGGACCACCGGCCGCAGATTGTCTATGCCCGCGAGGTTGATTTCTCGCACCAGCAGCATCTCTATGGCCTGTTCGCCAACCGGCGGGCGGCGCTGCAGATGCTGCAGAGCCTTGCCGACGAACAGCGCCTCTGTTATGGCCTGCTTGGTCTGGAACCGCTCAGCCGCGGCCGCGCCTGCTTTCGCTCCGCGCTGGGCCGCTGCGCCGGCGCCTGCTGTGGAAAGGAGAGCGTGGAGGCGCACAGAGATCGCCTGCTGGCGCAGATGAGTAAACTGCAGCTGGTGTGCTGGCCGTGGGCGGGACCGGTGGCGCTGGAGGAGCGCGGCCCGGATATGACGCAGTATCACGTCATTCATAACTGGCTGTGGCTGGGCGCCGTCGACTCGCTCGACCAGGCCGCTGAGTTGACCCGTCTGCCCGCCGGATTCGACCAGGATGGTTACAAGATCCTCTGTAAGCCCCTGCTCAGCGGCAACTACCCGCTGCACCCGCTTGGCTGAGAAACCACCAATAAAAAAACCGCCGGCCCTGCCCAACGCCTGATGGCATTATTGGGCAAGACCGGCGGTCTTGATTCAGTTCGCTACATTATTCAGCAGGTGCAGGCATTTTACCTGCCGGCGCGTTGCGTTCTGTCAGATGCTTCTCAAAATTAGCATTGAACTGTTTTTTCTGCTCTGGAGTCAGAATGTTGTAGATCTTGTTCTGCGTTTCCAGGCGGGACAGCGCCATCGCTTTATGCTGCGCTTCCATCTTATCGATCTGCGCTTCCGCTTTCGCCTTATCGAAGGTGTCGCTGGCGATCAGATCGTGCATCGCGCGGCGTTCGTCGAGGGACGGACGCTTCATGTTCTCACGCTGGCTCTTCATGATGTCGCGGATCTGTTGTTTCTGCGCATCGGTCAGGTTCAGGCCTTTAAACATCATGTCATGCTGACCCGGGCCGCCTTTATGATGCATCATCATCGGCTTGCTGTCGCTCGGCGCGGTGGTGGTGTCGGCGGCGTGTGCCAGGTTAGCCGCGCCCAGAGCCAGAGTAGAGGCAACAAACAGTGCAGTGAGTTTCTTCATCATTCAATCCTTACTTTACGTTATTCTTACGGCGCGTTGCCGTGTTGACGAGATTAACTTTACGACGTTAATCGTCAATTAGTCAGAGCAAGAGTAAAACAATGAAAGTGTAAAAAACAGTTTCTCGCCAATTATGGAGAAAATAAGGAATTTAGCCGAAGAATTGCAATAAAAAATAAATAACTTACTGTTTTTCAGAGAAATTATGGAGAGTATAAAGGAGGGGAGATTAAAAACAAAGCATTTTACCAGGAATAATCTGCAAATTTACACTGGCGCACGAAAAAATAAGATGGCGAAAAAAGACGCGCGAAATAAAGCAGGCCGCCCGGCGGACGGCTTGCCCTCAGGATAATTTCTCCAGCATCAGGCCGGCGCGCAGTCCCTTCGCCACCGTCGGATTGGGAAACAGGACATACTCCGGCTCAGGCCCCACCACATACCGCGTCTCGCCCTCCTCCGCCAGCAGCGTGCCGGGTTCGAAGGGGGTGAAGTTCAGCGTCTGATCCGCCATATGCAAGCGGAAATCATCGCTATGGCGGGTGATCTGCTGTACCACCCGGTAGCGCAGCGGCGCCGGGGCGTCGGCAATGGCCAGATCCCCCACCAGCAGCCGGGAAAGCGCGCCTTCGGCGGCGGCAAACTGCGTCAGATCGTTTTCACCCAACGGCAGCGCTTTGCCCAGCTCAAGGGTGCAGGCCAGCGCCGCGAACCGTTCGCAGCTGAAGTGGGTGAAGGTCCCGCCTGGCTGGCGATGAAACACCAGCGCCTCCAGCCCGGCGCCGCCCAGCCAGTGAAGAAAATCCTCTTCCCACGGCGTATCGCGGGCCGGGAGCACGCCGAAGCGCGGATGTAGCGAGCCGCGGATCGCGGTATGCAGATCGAGGTGCCAGCGCGGACCATCGTGGTCGCGATAGAAGCGGGCCACCGCCTGCTCCAGCCGCTGCGCCCGCTGCGTCTCCTTACTGAGCGGAAACTGCCGCCAGCGCTCACCAAACATCCGGTTCATATCGCTGTGCAGATAGCGCTTATTCGCCCGCAGCGCCGGTGGGTTGCCAACGATCACCAGCAACCGCCAGCGCAGCGGGAGTGCCTCCCGGACCAGTCGCTGCACCAGATGGTCGACTATCTCCACCGGTGCCGTTTCGTTGCCATGAATGGCGCAGGAGAGTACCAGCCCACGCTCGCAGCGCGCATGCGGCGTCAGCTCGAGGATCCCCTCTCCCAACCAGTGCCAGCGAAAGTGCGCTGTCTCGCCGTGAAAATGGTGGGGCAAACGCCCCGCCAGGGTTAATGCCAGAAAATGTTCCACCGCGCCCCCTTATTGCTGAAATGGATAAACCGAACCGAGCTGCAGGATCTGGGTCAACCGATCCAGCGCGTCACGCCCTTCCCGCAGCAGTTGCGGGTCGGCGAGGTCGGCCTGGGTAAGGCGATCGCGATAGTAGCGATCCACCCAGTCATTGAGGGTGGCAAACAGCGTATCGTTCATCAGGACGTGCGGATTGACCGCCTGATACTCCTCGGCCGTCAACACCACCCGCAGGCGCAGGCACGCCGGACCGCCGCCGTTGGCCATACTCTCGCGCAGATCGAACACCTGTAGCGCGGCGATGGGGTTGTCCCCGGCCAGCAGCTCATTGAGGTATTCCCAGACGCCGGCATGCTCCTGCGCTTCGTGGGGTAGGATCAGCGCCATGCTGCCATCCGCCCGGCTCAGCAGCTGGCTGTTGAACAGATAGGTGGCAACCGCCTCTGCCACCGTGACCCGACTGGCGGGGACCACCAGCGGCGTAAAACCCGGCACCCGCTGCGCCAGCTGCTGGAGAAGCGCGGTCTGGTCGGCAAAGGCCTGCTCATGGCAGAACAGGACCTGACGGTTGCTCACCGCGATAACATCGTTATGAAAAACCCCCGTGTCGATCGCCGTCGGATGCTGGCGGGCGAAGATCAGCTGACGGGGATTGACCTGATTGAGGCGCGCTACCGCCTGGCTGGCCTCAAGGGTTTGCCGCGCCGGATAGCGACGCGGGGCCTCCTCGCTCCCCCGGCGGCGGCCATAGACAAAGAGCTGGACGCCGGGGGCGCCATACTCGCCGCCGAGACGGTTATGGTTCGCCGCCCCTTCGTCGCCAAACCAGGCCGAGGCGGGCAGCGCCGGGTGGATGGCAAATCGCGTGCGGTCGGGGAATATCGCCTGCAGCAGCGCCTCTGTGGTCGGTGCTTCGCTGGCGCGGTGGAATTTATCCTGCAGATTCGCCACCGTCAGGTGCACCAGGCCATCCAGCGAATCGGCGGAGGGACAGACCGTCGCCGCGTTCGCCACCCACATTGCCGAGGCCGAACTCACCGCCGACAGCAGATCCGGATCCTGCTGCGCCGCCCGGGCCACCACCTGCTCATCGCTGCCGCTAAAGCCCAGCTGCCTCAGGAGTGGCACATTGGGCCGCTCCTGAGGCGGGATCACTGCCTGCGGGTAGCCGGCGTCGGCGAGGGCTTTCATTTTTTTCAGCCCTTGCTTTGCCGCCAGCTGCGGGTTCGACACCCGGTGGCGGTGCCGGGTGGAAGCCTCGTTGCCAAAGGAGAGCCCGGCGTAGTGATGGGTCAGCCCGGGCAGACCGTCAAAGTTGACTTCGCGGGCGGTCATGACGCCTCCCCGGCCAGAAAGTCGAGCCCCGGGTTCAGGCTGGCGGGCAGCGTCAGGGTCGGCGATTCAAGGCTGGCCATCGGCCAGGCGCAATAATCGGCGGCATACCAGGCCCCCGGACGATGGTTACCGGACGCCCCGGTGCCGCCGAACGGCGCGGTACTCGCCGCCCCGGTCAGCGGTTTGTTCCAGTTGACTATCCCTGCCCGCGCCTCGAGCAGCAGTCGATCAAACTTCTCCCGTTCCGGAGAGATTAACCCACAGGAGAGGCCGAAGCGGGTGGCGTTGGCTAAGGCAATCGCCTCCTCGAACGTGTCGTAGCGCCAGACGCCAAGCAGCGGGCCAAACACCTCTTCATCTTCAACATTGGCCACGTCGCTCATGTCGACAATCCCCGGCGTTAGCAGCGACGTTCCGGCCTGCAATAAACGTGGCTCCAGCAGCGTGACCGCGCCAGCGGCGACCCGCTGCAGCCATGCCTGATGCACTTTCTGCGCGGCCGGTTCAGAGATAAGCCCGCCGAGAAACGGCTGCGGCTCGGCGTCCCACGCCGCCGGGATCAGCCGCTGGCACACCGTCACCAGCCGGGAGAGGAAGGCATCGCCCGCCTCGCCGCGCCGGACCAGCAGACGGCGGGCGCAGGTGCAGCGCTGGCCGGCGGTAATAAAGGCGGACTGGATGGTCAGATGCACCGCGGCATCCACGTCCCGCGGATCGTCGACGATCAGCGGGTTATTGCCGCCCATCTCCAGCGCGAGGATCTTCTGCGGCTGCCCGGCCAGCTGGCGATGCAGATGAAAACCGGTGGTTGAGCTGCCGGTAAACAGCAGCCCGTCGATATCCGCCTGACCGCTGAGCGCCTCGCCGGTTTCCCGACCGCCCTGCACCAGGTTGAGCACCCCGGCGGGCAGGCCGGCCTGCTGCCATAGTTTCACCACCGCTTCGCCGCTGCACGGGGTGAGTTCGCTGGGTTTAAAGACCACAGTATTGCCCGCCAGCAGCGCCGGCACGATGTGCCCGTTCGGCAGATGGCCGGGAAAGTTATAGGGGCCAAACACCGCCAGCACGCCGTGCGGCCGGTGACGCAGCGTGGCGGCACCGTCGGGCAGATCGCTGTGCTGTTCGCCGGTGCGGACGTGGTAGGCCTTCACCGAGATCGCCACCTTGTTGATCATCGCCGTCACTTCCCCGGCCGCCTCCCAGCGCGGCTTTCCGGTCTCGGCGCCGATCATCGCCGTCAGCTCAGCCTTACTGGCCTCCAGCAGGGCGGCAAACTTTTCAACGATCGCCTGACGGGCGGCAAACGGCAGCCGCGCCCAGGCCGGGAACGCCTGGCGGGCAGCCGCCACCGCCTCAGCAACCTGCCCGGCATCCGCCGCTTCGCCCTGCCACACAACCTTCAGGTTAACCGGATCCTGTTTACTGAAACCTGGCCCACGACCGGGCCGCCACTCGCCATTAATCCACAGACTCATGCGGTTTTCTCCTCAGGGATCAGGCGCACCATGCGCACCTGGTCGCCGGCATGACACTTCAGCATATCCAGTTCGCGGGCGCTGAGGGTCAGGGTGTCGCCATCCGGGTCGGCATGCACCAGCAGAGCGCGGAACTGGTGATACTGTTCATTCGCCACCAGGCACAGCGGCCAGTCACCGGGTGGGGTTTCACCGGCCTCGGTGGTCACCAGACGGCTTTTGCGGATCGCCCGCACCCTGTCGATGTCGCACTCCAGAGTCGGGCCGCCGTCGAAAATATCGATGTAGTTCAGGTAGCGGAACCCCTCTTTCTCCAGCACCGTCCGGGCCGGGGCGGTCTGCGGATGAACCTTGCCGATCACCGCCTGCGCCTCAGGGGAAAGGAAATCGATATACAGCGGATGCTTGGGCATCAGGGCTGCAATGAAAGCCTTCTGTCCGGTGCCGCACAGGTAGTCGGCGCGGGAAAACTCCATGGCGAAAAAGCGTTTGCCCAGGCTCTCCCAGAACGGCGAGTAGCCCTGCTCGTCAATCACCCCGCGCATCTCGGCGACCACCTTCTCATTAAAGCGCTCGCGAAAGGCGGCCATAAATAAGAAGCGCGATTTCGACAGCAGATAGCCATTGCCCTCTTTGCGCCACTGCGGGTCGAGGAACAGGGTACACAGCTCACTGCTGCCGGTATGGTCGTTGCTGAGAAACAGCGTCGGCAACGCCTGATAGACGTTGAGCTCCTTCGAGGCATGGACCTGGGTGCCGACCCGGTAGTTATACCAGGGATCGTTGAGCCCCACCGCCACCTCGATCGCGCAGATGCCCACCACCGCGCCGCTTTCGCTCTCCTCCAGCACAAAGACATAGCCCTGCTCGCTTTTCGGTAGCTCGCCGCGCCAGGTCTGCTGCGAGCGGGCGATCCGCGCCGCGAGGGTCGCTTCATCCACCGGCAGCGAGGTCAGCCCGCCGCCGGTCTCCGCTGCCAGCTTCAGCAGCCCGGGCAAATCGCCCGGCTCCACCGGTCGAATAACCATCATGATGAGACTCCTGCCACGAAACGCGCACAGGCCCGCTCGACGCGATCCAGCCCGCTATTCACCTCTTCTTCACTGACGTTCAGCGCCGGCGCAAAACGCACCACATTAGCGCCGGCGATCAGGATCATCACCCCCTCTTCCGCCGCCAGGTTGCTGAGCGTTTTCGCCTTCCCGGCCCAGGCGTCGTTCAGTACGCAGCCGAGCAGCAGTCCCAGGCCGCGGATCTCCTTGAACAGACCATAGCGGGCGTTGATCGCCTGCAGACGCTCGCAAAACCACTGGTGGCGCTGTCTGACGCCGGAGAGGACTTCCGGGGTGTTGACGATCGACAGCAGCTCGCCGGCCACCGCCCCGGCCAGCGGGTTGCCGCCGTAGGTGGTGCCGTGGGTACCGACGGTCATCACGCTGGCGCAGGCCTCTGTCGCCAGCAGCGCGCCGATAGGGAAACCGCCGCCCAGCGCTTTGGCGGTGGTCAGCACATCGGGCGTCACGCCGTAGTGCATATAGGCATACAGCTCGCCGGTGCGCCCGACCCCGGTCTGCACTTCATCGAAAATCAGCAGAGCGTTGTGCTGGTCGCAAAGCTGGCGCAGGCCGCGTAAAAACTCGCCGCTGGCCGGCACCACGCCCCCTTCGCCCTGCACCGGCTCGACGATCACCGCGCAGGTTTGGTCATTGATTAAGGCCTTTGCCGACTCGAGATCGTTAAACACCGCATGCTGGATCTGCGGCGGCAGCGGGGCAAAATCCCGGGAGTAGGCCGGCTGACCGCCCGCCGAGACGGTGAACAGTGTCCGCCCGTGGAAGGCGTTCTGGAAAGCGACGATGCCGCTTTTTTCACTGCCAAAGCGGTCGTGGGCATATTTACGCGCCAGCTTGAGCGCCGCCTCATTGGCCTCAGCGCCGGAGTTACAGAAGAAGACCCGGTCGGCGAAGGTGGCATCGATAAGCATTTTTGCCAGACGCAGGATCGGCTCATTGGTGTAGCCGTTGCCGGTATGCCAGAATTTGCCGGCCTGGTCGGTCAGAGCTTGCACCAGACGCGGATGGGCGTGCCCCAGCGCGTTCACGGCGATGCCGCCGGCAAAATCGATATACTCTTTGCCCTGCTGATCCCACAGCCGCGACCCGGCGCCCCGCACCGGAATAAACGCCGCTGGCGCGTAGACCGGCATCATCCATTCATCAAAGTGGTTACGCGTAATTGACTGAGACATATCGACCTCTTCCGGTAAATTAAAAGTAGCAATAATGTTAATAAATATGAGTTATCACGCTGTAAATGTAGATTGCACGGTTCGTGCCAGCCAGCGATAAAAATGCATAAACCGGTTGAGATAACGCAGAATCAAGGAGTTACAGCCGAACGCTATTCACATAAAATGCATATTTAGTGAATAAGTATCCGATAAAGGGGGATAAACAGTGATTAAAGAAGATAAGTTATGCAACGGTAAGATATAATTCTGTAATTGTGATCCTCTGCGAAATTTATCGTAGATATTTGCCCTTTTTTGGCGCGGCATGCCCGTAAAAGGGGCAACTACGGCACGCTCATGCGCAGCGATTGGCAGAATGACGCATCCGGTGGCAGCCAGCCAGGCGAATTTCTGCTACCATCCCTGCACTATTCACCTTGCACAGTGGCAGCGACTATGAAATTCGTCTCTTTTAATATCAACGGCCTGCGCGCCCGCCCACACCAACTGGCCGCCATCGTCGAAAAACACCAGCCGGACGTGATTGGCCTGCAGGAAACCAAAGTTCACGACGATATGTTCCCTCTCGAAGAGGTCGCCAAACTCGGCTATAACGTCTTTTATCATGGACAAAAAGGCCATTATGGCGTCGCGCTGCTGACCAAAGAGACGCCGATTGCCGTCCGCCGCGGTTTCCCGGACGATGGCGAAGAGGCTCAGCGCCGCATCATCATGGCGGAGATCCCGTCGCCTTTCGGCAACGTCACGGTGATTAACGGTTATTTCCCACAGGGTGAAAGCCGCGATCATGAAACCAAATTCCCGGCCAAAGCGGCGTTCTATCAGAATCTGCAGAACTATCTGGAGACCGAACTCAACAAAGAGAATCCGGTGCTGATCATGGGCGATATGAACATCAGTCCCACCGATCTCGATATCGGTATTGGTGAAGAGAACCGCAAACGCTGGCTGCGTACCGGCAAATGTTCCTTCCTGCCGGAAGAGCGGGAGTGGATGGATCGCCTGCTGGGCTGGGGCCTGGTGGATACCTGGCGTCAGGCTAATCCGGACAATCAGGAGCACTTCTCGTGGTTCGATTACCGCTCCAAAGGCTTCGAAGATAACCGCGGGCTGCGCATCGACCTGCTGCTGGCCAGCCAGCCTCTGGCCCAGCGCTGCGTGGAGACCGGAATCGATTATGAGATCCGCGGAATGGAAAAACCGTCCGACCACGCGCCGGTGTGGGCCACCTTCCGGCCATAATTTACGCCCTTCTCTCGCCTCCCGCTGTGCGGGGGGCAGAATTTCCTGAGCAAAATCAACAAAGCGACGGTAAACCATTGTGACGGTCGTCGGAACAGGATACTGTCGCGCGCACTTTTTGATGTCCACTGCGTCCAGACTGTACAGGAGCACCCCTCATGCAAAAGAAGCCGTCATCCGGCCATTGGTAAAGGGCTGGGACTTCTCGCGCTGGTGGCCACGCTGGCCGTTATCAGCCATCGCGTCGGTCTCCACGATCTGCTGACTCACCTTCATCTGCTTCAGGACACCCTGCGCCATCAGGGCGCCTGGGGATATCTGGTCTATGTCGCGCTGTTTATCATTGCCACCCTGTGTCTGATCCCCGGCAGCCTGCTGGTGATCGCCGGCGGGATGCTCTTCGGCCCGCTGACAGGCTCCCTGCTCTCGTTTGCCGCCGCCACCCTCGCCTCTTCGCTGTCGTTTTTAATCGCCCGCTGGCTTGGGCGCGATCTGCTGCAGCGCTATGTGGGCCATACCGCCGTCTTTCAGGCGATTGAGCGCGGTATCGCCCGCAGCGGCTGCGATTTCCTGATCCTCACCCGCCTGGTGCCGCTCTTTCCCTACAACATTCAGAATTACGCCTACGGCCTGACGGCGATCCCTTTCTGGCCCTTTACCCTGATCTCCGCCGTGACTACCCTGCCGGGCCTGGTCATCTATTCGGTAATGGCCAGCGAGCTGGCCCGCGAGGGCGTAACTCTCGCCTTCGCGCTCAAACTGAGCCTCGCCGGCGGGCTGCTGTTTGCCCTGGTGCAGATGGGCAAACGGTTTGCCCGCGCCCGCCGTATGGCAACGCCCGGCGAGGAGGTGCGCCATGACCCAACCTGATCGCCGTCACCTGCGCCGCGCCCGGCTGGCCCTTGCCGTGGTGGCCGTCGCCGGGCTGGCCGCCTGGTGGTGGTTCCCCGGCGGGCGAACCTTTCTGCAGCAGAGTCTGACGGCGTTAGCCTCCCTGGATCCGCAGCAGGTCAGAGGGTTTATCGCCGCCTGGGGGCCGCAGGCCGCGCTGGTCTCATTTGCGCTGATGATCCTCCAGGCGATCGTCGCTCCGCTGCCGGCTTTCCTGATTACCCTGGCGAACGCCGCCCTGTTCGGCGCCTTCTGGGGCGGTGCGCTGTCATGGTTCAGCGCCATGGTCGGGGCCGGGCTCTGCTTCTGCATCGCCAGAGCGCTGGGGCGCGAAGTGGTGGAAAAACTCACCGGCCGCGCGGTGCTACGCAGCGTCGACGGCTATTTCACTCGCTTTGGCCCGCAGACGATCCTGGTCTGCCGCCTGCTGCCGTTTGTGCCGTTTGACCCGGTCAGCTATGCCGCCGGACTAACCTCGCTGCGCTTCTGGCCCTTTATGCTGGCCACCGGCGTGGGCCAGCTGCCGGCGACTATCGTCTATTCCTGGGCCGGGAGTCTGCTCACCGGGGGCACCTTCTGGCTGGCCACCGGGCTTTCGCTGCTTTTTACCCTGGCGGTGGTCATCTCTATCGCCAAAAATATTTACCGTGAACGTCATAAGAGATCGTCGCCATGAGCTTACCCCCGCTGGATTCTGTCCCCCTGATCCTTCGTCCGCAGGCCTGGCTGCACCGCCGGCATTACGGCCAGGTGCTGAGCCCCATTCGCTGGTGGGGACGGATCCCATGGCTGTTTTACCTGGTTTCGCTGTTCGTGGGCTACATTGAACGCCGCCGCTCGCCGCTGGATCCGGTGCTGCGGTCGCTGGTCAGCGCCCGCATCGCCCAACTGTGCCACTGTGAATTCTGTATCGATATCACCAGCATGACCCTCGCGGCGCGGAGCGGCAGCCAGGACAAGCTGCTGGCGGTCGCCGACTGGCGCAGCAGTACGCTGTTCAGCGAAAAAGAGCGTCTGGCGCTGGCCTATGCCGAAGCCGCCACCCAGACGCCGCCGGAGGTGGATGATGCCCTGCGCAGCGCGATGGCCGCGCATTTTGACGCCAGGGCGCTCACCGAGCTGACCGCCCTGATCGGCCTGCAAAATTTATCAGCGCGGTTCAATGCCGCGATGGCGATCCCGGCCCAGGGGTTGTGTCAGATGCCCACCTCTTCCCCGCAGAATAAGGAGTAACGATGCGCCGTTTGCGTGATTTCAGCCTCTGTCTGTGCCTGCTGCTGCTCTGGCCGCTGGCGGTTAATGCCAACGACAGCTGGCGGCAGATCCAAACGGAAGCCCGCGGGCAGACCGTCTGGTTTAACGCCTGGGGCGGGGACCCGGCCGTCAACCGCTATCTGGCGTGGGTCAGCGAGGAGGTCAAACGCCACTACGCGATCGACCTGCGTATTGTCCCCATCGCCGACGCCGCCGACGCAGTGAAACGCATCCAGAGCGAGGCGCAGGCCGGCCGTCGCCGGGGCGGGTCGGTGGATCTGCTGTGGATCAACGGCGAAAACTTTCGCACGCTTAAGCAGGCCAACCTGCTGCTCACCGGCTGGGCCGAATCGCTGCCCAACTGGCGCTTTGTCGATCTGCAAAAGCCGGTTCGGGAGGACTTTTCTGTCGCCACCGACGGTACGGAGTCGCCGTGGGGCAGCGCCCAGCTGACGTTTATCGCCCGCCGCGGGCAAACGCCGCAGCCGCCCACCAGCCCGCAGGCGCTGCTGGCCTTCGCCAGAGCCCATCCCGGCAGCGTGACCTACCCGCGGCCGCCGGACTTCACCGGCACCGCCCTGCTGGAGCAACTGCTGATCGCCCTCACCGACCAGCCGGCCGCCCTGCGCCAGCCGCCGCAGACGGCGACCTTCGCGGCGGTCACGGCCCCGCTGTGGCGCTATCTCGATGCGCTGCACCCGGCCCTGTGGCGGGCGGGCAAGGATTTCCCGGCGTCGCCGGCACGGATGGATACCATGCTCAACAATGGCACCCTCCGCTTATCACTCACGTTTAACCCGCTGCACGCCCGGCAGAAAGCCGCCAGCGGCGAATTACCGACGGACAGCTACAGCTTCGGCTTCACCGCGGGGACCCTCGGCAACGTCCATTTCGTTACCATCCCGGCTAACGCCCGCGCCGTCGCTGGCGCCAAAGTGGTGGCCAATTTCCTGCTCTCGCCTGAAGCGCAGCTGCGCAAGGCCGATGCCGCCGTCTGGGGCGATCCGAGCGTACTGGACCCGCAGCGTCTGCCTGACGGCCAGCGTCAGGCGCTGGCGGCTACCGTGCCGCAGGATCTACCGCCGGTGCTTGCCGAGCCGCACGCGGCATGGGTTGACGCGCTGGAGCAGGAATGGCTGCGCCGCTACGGTACCCACTGATCCTGCTGGCCTGGGGGACGATGGCGGCGATCTATCTGCCGTTGCTCCCCGCCGCCGGGGAACTGGTGGGCGCTGCGCGCTCCCCGGCCCACTGGCGGGCGCTGTTCGCCGACCCGCAGCTGGGCCAGGCGCTGGCCGCCACGCTCGTCTCGACGCTGCTGTCCGTCGGCGGCGCGCTGCTGATCGCCCTGACCGTCGTCGCTGCCCTCTGGCCCTCGCTCCGCTGGCGGCGACTGGCTTCCCGTCTGCCGCTGCTGCTGGCGGTACCCCATCTTGCCCTGGCGACGGCGGCGCTGCTGCTGTTCGCCGAAGGGGGTTGGATCTGGCAGTGGCTGCCGCTTCTGACGCCGCCGGTCGACCGGTATGGCATCGGGCTTGGCCTGACGATGGCCCTGAAAGAGAGCGCCTTTGTGCTGTGGGTGATCTATGGCCTGCTGGGGGAGAAACGCCTCGCCGACCAGGCGACCGCGCTGAAGAGCCTCGGCTACGGCCGCTGGCAGTGCCTGCGCTGGCTGGTGCTGCCCGCCCTGCTGCCCGCCCTCGGCATGGTGCTGCTGGCCGCCACCGCCTGGAGTCTGTCGGCGGTCGATGTCGCCCTGGTGCTGGGGCCCGGCAATCCGCCCACTCTCGCCGTGCTGGCGTGGCAGTGGTTAAGCCAGGGCGATGACCTGCAGCAGGCCAAAGGGGCGCTGGCCAGCCTGTTACTGATGACGATCCTCGGCGGGCTGGCGCTGGTGGCCTGGGGATGGTGGCGGATACAGCGCCAGTACCAGCCCAATCTGCGCGGTATTCGTCACCCTCATCCTCATGCCCTGCCCGGCCGCCTGCTGGCGGCGCTGCTGCCGCTGAGCGGTCTGCTGGGCGCGCTATTGCTGGCGGGGCTGGCGCGCTCAGCGCCACCGCAGATGGATGCCCTCGGCAACAGCCTTGGCCTGGCGCTGGCGGCCTGCGCCCTCGGCGCGGCTGTCTGCCTGCTGTGGCTGGCCTGCGGCCCGACGCGGGGAGATGGCTGGGTCTGGCTGCCGCTGGTCCTCCCGGCCCTGCCGCTGGCCGCTGGCCAGTACCGGCTGGCGCTGTACGCCTGGCTAGACGGCGAATGGTGGACCGTTCTGTGGGGCCATCTGCTGTGGGTGGTGCCATGGATGCTGTTTATTTTGCGCCCGGCCTGGCGCCAGCGCGACCCGCGGATGGCGATTATCGCCCGCACGCTCGGCTGGGGGCCCACGCGTATTTTCTGGCTGCTGACCCTGCCCTCGCTGACCCGCCCGCTGCTGACCGCGCTGGCGGTGGGCTTTTCCGTGAGCATCGCGCAGTATCTGCCGACGCTATGGCTGGGGGCAGGCCGTATCCCGACGCTCACCAGTCAGGCGGTGGCGCTCAGCAGCGGCGGCGAGGTGCAGACGCTCGCCGCCCAGGCGCTGTGGCAATTACTGCTGCCGGCGGTATGCTTTACCCTGACGGCCCTTCTCGCCTGGCTGGCGGGCCGCTATCGACGAGGACTTCGCTAGTGCTAACCGTAAACCATCTGACCCTGAGCGTGAAACGTCAGCCGCTGCTGCGGGAGGTCGCCTTTTCGGTGGCGCCTGGAGAAGTGCTGACGCTGATGGGCCCCTCCGGTAGCGGAAAATCGACGCTGTTTGCCTGGATGATTGGCGCCCTGGCCGGCGACTTCCGCGCCGAGGGCGAGCTGTGGCTCAATGGACGTCGCTGCGATACGCTGCCGACGGAGCATCGACGCATCGGCATCCTGTTTCAGGACCCGTTACTGTTCGACCATTTCAGCGTCGGGCAAAATTTACAGCTGGCGCTGCCGGAGAGTGTGCGCGGCGAGGCGCGAAAAGCCGCAGTGGAGCAAGCGCTCAGCCGCGCCGGGCTGCATGGCTTCGCCCCACGCGACCCGGCCACGCTCTCCGGCGGGCAGCGGGCGCGGGTGAGCCTGCTGCGCGCCCTGCTGGCGCGCCCCGAGGCGCTGCTGCTCGATGAACCCTTCAGCCGTCTGGATGCCACCCTGCGCGCCGCGTTCCGCCGCTGGGTTTTTGAGGAACTGGCCCGCCAGGCCATTCCGGCGATCCTGGTGACCCACGATCGCGAGGACGGTCCGCCGGCGGGACGCTGCCTGGCGATGGAGACCTGGCAATGAAGAGCAATAGCGTGCAAACCTGCGTTACCGCAAAGAAATCGGCGCCTGGCGAGCGGAGAATACGCCCTCCACTTTTTACCGTCGGGCATTTCGATGAAACGTGTTTCTCAATTGACCGCACTCGCCCTGCTTATGGGGCTTGCTGCTTCCACCACCTGCGCCGCTGAAACCATGCCAGCGCTCACTCTCTCCCACCTGCAACAGCAGCACGGCGTGGCCATTGACACCCGCCTGAGCGCTTATTACAACGGCTGGCCTCAGCGCGCCAACGGCCCCGAAGGTCATGAGCCGCAGGCCCTGAATCTTTCCGCCCGCTGGCTCGGCGCCATGAGCGACGATCAGCTCCGCGCCTGGGCTAAGCAGCACCAGATCCAGCCGGATACCCCCGTCGCGCTGTACGGCAACCCGGAAGATAATGCCAGCGTCGCGGCGCGGCTGAAACAAGCGGGCTTCACCCGGCTCAGCACCCTGAGCGATGCGCTGAGCCAGACCGACCGCCTGCAAAAGCTGCCGCACTTTGAACAGCTGGTCTACCCCCAGTGGCTGCACGACCTGCAGCAGGGAAAACGCGTAGCCGCCGCCCCGACCGGCGACTGGAAAGTGTTCGAAGCCGCCTGGGGAGCGCCGAAACTCTATCTGCTGAGCCATATCCCTGGCGCGGGCTATATCGATACCAATGAGGTGGAAAGCGAACCGCTGTGGAATAAAGTGTCCGACGCACAGCTGAAAGCGATGCTGGCGAAGCACGGCATCCGGCATGACACCACGGTGATCCTCTACGGTCGCGACGTCTACGCCGCAGCGCGGGTGGCGCAGATCATGCTGTACGCCGGGGTCAAAGACGTGCGCCTGCTTGACGGCGGCTGGCAGACCTGGTCCGACGCCGGGCTGCCGGTCGAGCGCGGCATGCCGCCGGCGCAGCAGCCGGCGCAGGACTTCGGCGCGCCGATCCCCGGCCAGCCGCAGCTGATGCTGGATACCGAACAAGCCCGCGGGCTGCTGCATCGTCAGGACGCCTCGCTGGTCAGCGTCCGCTCGTGGCCGGAGTTTATCGGCACCACCAGCGGCTACAGCTATATCAAGCCGAAGGGCGACATCGCCGGCGCCCGCTGGGGCCACGCCGGGAGCGACTCCACGCACATGGAAGACTTCCATAACCCGGACGGCACCATGCGCAGCGCTGACGATATCGCTACCCTGTGGCGCCAGTGGAACATTCTGCCGAGCCAGCAGGTGGCGTTCTATTGCGGGACCGGCTGGCGGGCCTCGGAAACCTTCATGTATGCCCGCGCCATGGGCTGGCCGCACGTCGCGGTGTACGACGGCGGCTGGTACGAATGGAGCAGCAACCCGCACAATCCGGTCGCCCGCGGCGAACGCGGCCCGGAAAGCAGTCAGTAACACGCCCCACCAGCGCGTCGCCCCCAGCCAGCGACGCGCGCTTTCCCGCTCACACCACCCGCTTTAAGGTCTGGTAGCCACTGCAGATGCGCGTCGCCGTCGTCAGCCAGCACAGCGCGCCAAACAGCCACGCCAGCCAGGCGAAATACGCCGGAAACAGGCAGCCGAGGACAAACAACAGGATGGTCTCCGTCCCCTCCGTCAGGCCCCCAAGATAGTACAGCGATTTATGGGCGTAGCCGGGATTGGCGATCTGATGCCTGGCCGCCAGTGCGGCAAAAGCGAGAAAGCTGCTGCCGGTGCCGATAAAGGCAAACAGCAGCCAGGCCCCCGCCAGGGCATTGTTCAGCGGATCCGCCAGAATAAAGCCGAACGGCACCAGGGCGTAGAAGAGAAAATCCAGTGCGATATCGAGAAAGCCCCCCGCGTCCGTGAGCCCGCGCCGCCGCGCCAGAGCGCCGTCCAGACCATCCAGCAGGCGGTTGAAGAGAATAGCGACCAGCGCCGCGCTATACCACCCCAGCGCCAGAAAGGGCAGAGCCAGCACGCCGATGGCAAAACCGAGGAGCGTCAGCCCGTCCGGTGAAATACCCGGGCGGTCAAGCGCGCCGGCGACAGCATTAAGCAGGGGTTTGAGGCGCGGATGCAGGTGGCTATCAAGCACGGAGGTCTCCAGCAGGGTTGGCGGTTGTCAGTCAAGGTCTATGGCGGTGATAATAGGCCAGATTCGTCTTATTCACCTTGATGCTTATGCTAAAAATGATTGATGTTGTCGCAGCCATTATTGAACAGGATGGCAAGATTCTGCTGGCACAGCGTCCGCCCCACGCCGACCAGCCGGGGATGTGGGAGTTCGCTGGCGGCAAAGTGGAGCCTGGTGAAAGCCAGCCGCAGGCGCTGGCCCGCGAGCTACAGGAGGAGATGGGCATCATCGCCCACCCGGCATGCTATATCGCCAGCCATCAGCGGGAAGTCTCCGGCCGCCAGATCCATCTGCACGCCTGGTGGGTGCCGCACTTTCAGGGCATACCGCTGGCCCACTATCACACTCAGCTGCGCTGGTGCCTGCCCGCTGACGCCTTAACCCTCGATCTCGCCCCGGCCGATATTCCTCTGCTGCATGCCTTTATCGCCCAGCGCCCGACCCTTTCCGGCCGCTGATCCGCCCGCCGCCTCGTCATCGTTTTTAGTTATGACGGGCGGACAATTATAAATTTTGTTGTCGGCTTAATTTTTCCTTGCTTGCCTAAGGATTAGCGGTGTTATAGTCGGAAAATCGGTTTTTTCAAGGACCGAATCATAATAAATACATGCAACCACAACCATAAGGGGAACTTATATCTATGGATCAGACGTGCACTCTGGAAGGCTTTCTCACCCGCGTTCAACAGCGCGATCCTCATCAAACCGAATTTGCTCAAGCCGTCCGGGAGGTGATGACCACCCTGTGGCCTTTCCTTGAGGAAAATCCGCGCTATCGTCAGCTTGCTTTGCTGGAACGTCTGGTGGAACCGGAGCGCGTGATCCAGTTCCGCGTGGTGTGGGTGGATGACCGCAATCAGGTCCAGGTCAACCGCGCGTGGCGCGTGCAGTTCAACTCGGCCATCGGCCCGTATAAAGGCGGGATGCGTTTCCACCCGTCGGTTAACCTGTCGATTCTCAAATTCCTTGGCTTCGAGCAGACCTTCAAAAACGCCCTGACCACCCTGCCGATGGGCGGCGGGAAAGGCGGCAGCGATTTCGATCCTAAAGGCAAGAGCGATGGCGAAGTGATGCGCTTCTGCCAGGCGCTGATGACCGAGCTCTATCGCCACCTTGGCCCGGATACCGACGTACCGGCGGGCGATATCGGCGTCGGCGGCCGCGAAGTCGGCTTTATGGCCGGGATGATGCGCAAGCTCTCCAACAACAGCGCCTGCGTCTTTACTGGTAAAGGCCTCTCCTTTGGCGGCAGCCTGATCCGTCCGGAAGCCACCGGTTACGGTCTGATCTACTTCACCGAAGCGATGCTCAAACGTCACGGTCTCGGCTTCGAAGGCGCTCGCGTGGCGGTTTCCGGCTCCGGCAACGTCGCGCAATACGCCATTGAGAAAGCGATGGAGCTTGGCGCGCGGGTGGTCACCGCCTCCGACTCCAACGGCACCGTCGTTGACGAAGCGGGCTTCACCAAAGTAAAACTGGCCCGCCTGATCGACATTAAAGAGCGTGCCCATGGCCGCGTGGCCGACTACGCCCGCGAATTTGGCCTCACCTATCTTGAAGGCCAGCAGCCGTGGTCAGTGCCGGTGGATATCGCCCTGCCTTGCGCGACCCAGAACGAACTGGACGTCGATGCCGCCCGCCAGCTGATTGCCAATGGCGTGAAGGCCGTGGCGGAAGGCGCCAACATGCCGACCACCATCGCCGCAACCGACCTGTTCCTGGAAGCTGGCGTGCTGTTTGCCCCGGGCAAAGCGGCCAACGCCGGCGGCGTGGCGACTTCCGGTCTGGAGATGGCGCAGAACGCCGCGCGCATGGGCTGGAAAGCGGAAAAAGTGGATGCCCGTCTGCATCACATCATGCTGGATATCCACCACGCTTGCGTGCAGTACGGCGGCGAAGCGAAGCAGACCAACTACGTGCGCGGTGCGAATATCGCCGGTTTCGTGAAAGTCGCGGATGCCATGCTGGCCCAGGGCGTGATTTAACTTCCCCTGACGCCATCCCGGCGGCTGCCCGCCGGGATGCGTCTCACGACGTCATCGTGATCACCACTTTCCCCAGATGCTGACCACTGTCCAGACAAGCATGGGCCTCGGCAACCTCCGCCATCGGGTAGCTGGCGTAGATCATCGGCTTGCATTTCCCTGCCTCAAGCAGCGGCCAGACGTGGCGCCGCAGCGCCTCGGCAATCTCCTGTTTCTCCGCCGCCGTCCGGCCGCGCATGGTTGAGCCGGTGACGGTGGCTCGTTTGAGCATCAGGGTCTGAATATCAACCTCATGAGCGATTCGTCCGCCCATAAAGCCGATGATCACCAGCCGTCCATCCTTTTTCAGTAGTCCAAGGTTGCGGTTAAAGTAAGGGCCGCCAACGATATCCAGAACGACATCCACGCCTTCATCGTGGGTCAGCTGGCCGATTTTTTCCGCAAAATCATCGGTTTTGTAGTTAATCGCCGTAGCATAGGGACGTAGGGCAGCGATTTTTTCGTCCTGGCCAACGGTGGCATAGACGGTCATCCCCAGCGCGTGGCACAGCAGGACCGCGGTGGTGCCAATCCCGCTGGCGCCGCCGTGGATCAGGATGCTTTCGCCAGGCTGCAGCTTACCCAGCTGGAAGACATTCGCCCAGACGGTGAAGAACGTTTCCGGAATGGCGGCCGCTTCGCTAAAGCTGAGGCCCGCCGGGATCGGCAGCGTCTGGCCTGCCGGCACGGCGCAGTATTCGGCATAGCCGCCGCCGTTGGTGAGCGCACAAACGCGATCGCCGGGCGCAAACGCTGTGACCTGCGCGCCGACCTCAACCACAACGCCCGCCACCTCCAGGCCAGGTACGGGGGTGACGCCCTTGGGCATAGGGTACAGCCCCTGGCGCTGCAGGATATCCGGCCGGTTGACGCCGGCGGCCTTCACCTCAATGAGCACCTCATTCTCCCCAATAGCAGGGATTTCTCCTTCGCGGATCTGCAATACCTCCGGGCCGCCCGGTTGGCTAATAGCGATATATTTCACGGGTCCTCCTTATCGCCGGTGAGAGAAATGAGCAACATTATCGGCAAGCGCGAAGACGCATTCAGGGGGGAAAGTCGTCAAGCCCTGCCCGGCTGTTTAGTGTAGACCATTGACCTGGCTGGCGGAGAAGCGGTGGCCGCGGGGATTCGCATCCTCGCGACCACCGGCGGGTTACTGCGGCGGCGGCGCAGCATCGTCTGCCGCTTTTTTCCCTTTCGGCTTGCCTTTACCTTTAGTGAACGGTTTTTTCGCCCCGGCTGGCGCGGCCAGGCCGCGGAACTGACGCACCGGCGTGCTCCGCGCCTGATCGATCAGCTGGAACAGCGTCCCCACCAGCGGCTGCATAAAGTCCTGATAGCGGCACTGCTTTTCGCTGATCTGCGTCAGGACCGATTCCCAGTGGGCGGTCATATCCGGACGCGCGGCCATCTCCGGCAGGGAGTGAATCAGCGCCCGGCCAGCGTCCGAGGAGTGGATATAACGCCCCTTTTTGGTCAGGAAACCGCGCTTGAACAGCAGCTCGATAATCCCGGCGCGGGTCGCTTCTGTGCCGAGACCGTCGGTGGCGCGTAGGATCTTCTTCAGATCTTTATCCTGCACGAAACGGGCAATCCCGGTCATCGCCGACAGCAGCGTGGCGTCGGTAAAGTGGCGCGGCGGCTGCGTCTGACGCTCCACCACTTCGCCCTTCTCGCACAGCAGTTCATCGTCTTTGGCCACCACCGGCAGCGGCGTGCCGTCGTTCTCTTCATCGCGCTCTTTGCTGCCCAGCAGCGTCCGCCAGCCAGCCTCTGCCAGAAAACGCGCCTTGGCGACAAACTTGCCGTTGGCGATCTCGAGGTCAATCTGGCATTTGCGGAACACCGCGTCCGGGCAGAACTGCATCAGATACTGCCGGGCGATCAGGTGGTAGACCTTCGCTTCGTTATCGGTGAGCTTGACCTGGCTGCTGCGGGCGGTCGGGATAATCGCATGGTGCGCATCGACCTTTTTATCATCCCAGCAGCGGTTGCGGATCTCCGGATCCATCACCGGCTGCGGCAGCAGGTCCGCCGCATGGACGGCAATCGCATTCAGCACCGCATGACGGCCGGCGAAGTGCTCTTCCGGCAGGTAGCGGCTATCCGAACGCGGGTAGGTAATGAGCTTGTGGGTTTCGTACAGCTTCTGGCAGATATCCAGCACGTTTTGCGCGCTGAAGCCGAAACGTTTGGCCGCCTCAATCTGTAGCGCCGACAGCGAGAATGGCAGCGGCGCGGGTTCGGAATCGCGCTTATCGTTATAGCCGGTCACCAGCGCCGGCTGGCCTTCGATGCGCTTAACCACGTGCTCAGCCAGTGGACGATGCAGCAGACGCCCTTCTTCATCCTGATAAGGTTCGCAGGCTTCGCTTGGCACCCAGGTGGCGACAAAACGTTCCTCCTGCGGCGTGACGATATGCGCCTTCACGTCGAAGAAGTCTTTGGCGACGAAGTTTTCAATCTCTTCATCACGGCGAACCACCAGGCCAAGTACCGGGGTCTGCACCCGCCCCACGGACAGTACCCCCTGATAGCCGGCGTTGCGCCCCAGCAGAGTATAGGCGCGGGTCATATTGATGCCGTACAGCCAGTCGGCACGCGCCCGCGCCAGCGCCGACACGCAGAGCGGCACGAACTCGCTGTTGGCGCGCAGGCGATTGATCGCCCGCTCCACCGCCTGCGGGTTGAGATCGTTAATCAGACAGCGCTGCACCTGCTGACGCTTCTCCGGCGCCAGCTGCAGGTAATCGAGTACTTCGTCCACCAGCAGCTGCCCCTCACGGTCGGGGTCGCCGGCATGGATCACTTCCTGCGCCTCGCCAAGCAGACGCTTGATCACATTGAGCTGTTTGGTGACCGAGGGTTTGGGTTGTAGCTGCCATTTCTCCGGCACAATCGGCAGGTCGGTGAGATTCCAGCGGGCATAGCGGCTGTCATAGACGTCCGGCTGCGCCTGCTCCAGCAGATGGCCGATACACCAGGTGACCACCTGCCCGTTGCCGCACTCAATATAGCCATCGCCTTTGCGGTGCGGTTTAGGCAACACATCGGCGATAGCCCGACCGAGACTCGGTTTTTCCGCAATAAACAACCGCATCGAATCAACGGATCTCGATCATGGGTCGTCCGCCGCGGGCGGTGACCAGCTCGCCAATGGCGGCCAGCTTAATGCCGAACTCCGCCGCAGCGGCCTGGACTTCGGCTTCCGCTTCCGGAGTCACCGCCAGCAACAGGCCGCCGGAGGTCTGCGGATCGCACAGCAGGTCCCGCCACTCCGCCGGCATCTCGCCCATCAGATGGCCGTAGCTGGCAAAGTTGCGCCCGGTGCCGCCCGGCACCGCGCCGGCGGCAATATAGCCTTCCACCCCCGGCAGTTTTGGGATATCGGCATAGCGCAGCTGCGCCTGCACGCCGGCCCCGCGGCACACCTCGCTGAGATGGCCGAGCAGGCCAAAGCCGGTGACGTCGGTCATCGCCTTCACTCCGTCGATGGCGGCAAACGCGGCGCCGGCGAGGTTCATCTGGCACATGGTCTCCGTCGCCAGTCCATGATGCTCTGGCTTGAGCAGCGATTTTTTCTCCGCGGTGGTCAGCACACCGATCCCCAGCGGTTTGGTGAGATACAGTTTGCAGCCCGCCTGCGCAGTGCTGTTTTTCTTGATGCGCTCGGTGGGCACCACGCCGGTGACCGCCAGACCGAAGATCGGCTCCGGAGCGTCAATGGAATGGCCGCCTGCCAGCGCGATCCCGGCCTGCTGGCAGGCAAAGCGCCCGCCCTCGACCACTTCACGGGCAATTTCCGGCGCCAGGGTGTTGATCGGCCAGCCAAGGATGGCAATCGCCATAATCGGTTTCCCGCCCATGGCGAAAATATCGCTGATGGCGTTGGTGGCGGCGATGCGGCCAAAGTCGAACGGATTATCGACGATCGGCATAAAGAAATCGGTGGTGCTAACGATTGACGTGCCGTTACCAAGATCGTAGACGGCGGCATCGTCGCTGGTTTCGTTGCCGACAAGCAGGTTCGGATCGACAAACTTCGCCTGCTCGCTATGCAGGATGGTTTCCAGCACCTTCGGGGAAATTTTACAACCACAACCGGCTCCGTGGCTGTATTGCGTTAAACGAATGGCTTGCTCGCTCATGGACATCTCCTGTCATTGCAATCCCGCTATGTTAGCGCCCAAACGCCAGGGTGGTAAGTACGACAGTCTGAAATCGCGTATGGTTGCTCATTAAGCAGACAAAAAGCCGTTTTTGCGAGACACGGCAATTTTTTCCCGACCATTTTCACTTTTACTTAAAGATGACAGAAATGTGACAACACAGAACTGTCTTCTCTGGAATGATTATGACGTAAGGAAATTCTAATGAAAAAGCGTGTTCTTGCTCTTTGCCTGGCCAGTTTCTTCTCCGTTAACGCCTTTGCTCTGGTTCCCCCCGGGAACGATGTCACCACCAAGCCCGATCTCTACTATCTGACCAATGCCCAGGCCATCGACAGCCTGGCGCTGTTGCCACCGCCGCCGGCGGTGGGCAGTATCGCGTTCTTAAACGATCAGGCGATGTATGAGCAGGGGCGTCTGCTGCGCAATACCGAGCGCGGGAAGCTGGCGGCAGAGGATGCCAACCTCAGCGCGGGCGGCGTGGCCAATGCCTTCTCCAGCGCCTTTGGTTCCCCAATCACCGAGAAAGACGCGCCTCAGCTCCACAAACTGCTGACCAATATGATTGAAGACGCCGGCGATCTGGCGACCCGCGGCGCGAAAGAGAAATACATGCGCATTCGCCCGTTTGCGTTCTATGGCGTCTCCACCTGCAACACCACCGAGCAGGACAAGCTGTCGAAAAACGGCTCTTACCCGTCCGGGCATACCTCTATCGGCTGGGCCACCGCCCTGGTGCTGGCGGAGATCAACCCGCAGCGGCAAAATGAAATTTTGAAGCGCGGCTATGAGCTCGGCGAGAGCCGGGTGATCTGCGGCTATCACTGGCAGAGCGATGTCGATGCGGCGCGCATCGTCGGCTCCGCGGTGGTCGCTACGCTGCACACCAACCCGGCCTTCCAGCAGCAGTTGCAGAAAGCCAAAGACGAATTCGCCAAAACGCAGAAGTAACGTCATCGCCGTTGAACTCCCGGATGCGGCGCCTGGCGCGCCTTGTCCGGGCTACAAAAACCGCGATTGATTCGAATGGTAGGGGTTGTAGGCCGGGTCAGGCGCGAGCTGCCACCCGGCATAGATGCGGCTCCGAGCCTGCTGCCATCGCCCGGCGGCGCTGCGCTTGCGCGGCCAGCCGGACGGTTCCCTCTCCCTCCGGGAGAGGGCCAGGGTGAGGGGAAGCACTGCAGTGTGGTTGTTTATGTTATCTGTGGCTTCAGCGTAGTTTGCGCTCCCGGTTAATCGTCTGCGTTATGTCACTCATGGCGCCGGGAGCGCACAGGGGGCGGCCAGTCGCCGCCGCCCCCTGTACCCCCGGGCTCCGGCCAGCAAAATCGCCGCTGCGCGGTCCCTTCGACTTATCCCTGCAGGCTTCGGGTCGGGCCGAGGCAGCGTCCCTGCAAAACACGGCCCTCAGCCCGCATCCATGCGGGCTGCCCCGGCCTGCCGGGAACGTCTCAGCGATTTTGAGGCCGTCAGCACCGGCAGTTTCAGCAAGAAAAGTGAATAAATTAACGACAGGTCGTACGAACGTAGGCCGGGTCAGGCGCGAGCCGCCACCCGGCATCACAAGCACCGACTCAGAAGCGCGTCACAAACGGCGCGGTATCCGGCAGGGCAATGGTGGTTGAGGCTTTTAGCTGCGGCGTCCCCAGATAGAGGAAGCCGACAATTTTATCCTGCTCGCGGCACGCGAAGCCGGCCCGCACCACCGGGCTCTCGGTCAATGCTCCGCTGCGCCAGATGCCATTGAATCCCTGGGCCAGGGCCGCCATCTGCATCGCCATCACCGCACAGCCAGCGGACATCTCCTGCTCCCAGCGCGGCACCTTCGGGTGGTCTTCACAGCGCGCGACTACGGTAATGATCAGCGGCGCGCGGAACGGCGCATTGCGGGCTTTCTCTATTCCCTTCTCATCCTGGCCGGCCTCTGTGGCCCCTTTTTCCAGCAGCTGGCTGAAGCGCTCGCGGCCGTCATCGGCGATAATAAAAAAGCGCCACGGCTGCAGGGTGCCATGATCCGGGGCGCGCAGCCCGGCGCGCAGAATGTTTTCCAGCTGTTCGCCAGCCGGGGCAGGTTCCGCCAGGCGAGAAGCGCTCCGGCGATTAAGCAGTAGATCGAGAGCATCCATCTGTATAACTCCTGTGATGTCATTTTTCATAAAATTAACATGCACAAGGATTTTGTTACAGCGTGGTCGGTGATTCCTGCTGACAACCGACGGCTCACTCTTTAGGATAGCCAGACGCGGCGGCCCCTGCGGCCAGCCCTTTTTAGATAACGTTAGGGAGAAGACATGCGAACCCTTTGGCGACTGATTGCCAGCTTTTTTAAATGGACGTGGCGGATACTCAACTTTATTCGCAAACTGGCTCTGAATGCGATCTTCCTGGTGCTGGTGCTGGTGTGTATCGGTATCTGGAGCCAGTTCAGCACCACTACCAGCGAACATGCCGCGCGCGGCGCGCTGTTGCTGGATATTACCGGCGTGGTGGTGGATAAACCTTCCGCCAGCAGCAAGCTCGGCGTAATTGGCCGCCAGCTGTTTGGCGCCAGCTCGGACCGTCTGCAGGAGAACTCTCTGTTCGATATCGTGCAGACCATTCGCCAGGCGAAAGATGACCGCAATATCACCGGTATTGTGCTGGATCTGAAAAACTTCGTTGGCGGCGATCAGCCGTCCATGCAGTACATAGGTAAAGCGCTGCGTGAGTTCCGCGACAGCGGCAAACCGGTCTATGCCGTCGGCAGCAGCTACAGCCAGGGCCAGTACTACCTGGCGAGCTTTGCCAACAAAATCTGGCTCTCACCACAGGGCGAGGTTGACCTGCACGGCTTCGCCACCAATGGGCTGTACTACAAATCACTGCTGGATAAGCTGAAGGTCTCCACCCATGTCTTCCGCGTCGGCACCTATAAATCCGCCGTCGAGCCTTTCATTCGCGATGATATGTCCCCTGCCGCCCGCGAGGCGGACAGCCGCTGGATTGGCGAACTGTGGCAGAACTACCTCAACACCATTGCCGCCAACCGCCAGATCACCGCCCAGCAGCTATTCCCGGGCGCCCAGGGCATTATCGATGGCCTGCGTAAAGTGGGCGGCGATACGGCAAAATATGCGCTGGACAATAAGCTGGTGGATGAGCTGGCGACCTCCACGGAAGTGGAAAAGGCGCTGACCAAACAGTTTGGCTGGAGCAAAACGGATAACAATTACCGGGCGATCAGCTATTACGACTACAACGTGAAGACACCGTCTGACGAAGGTTCCGCCATTGCGGTGATCTTTGCCAACGGCGCCATCATGGATGGCGAGGAGACCCCGGGCAACGTTGGTGGCGATACCACGGCGGCGCAAATTCGCGATGCGCGCCTCGACCCGAAAATTAAGGCCATCGTTCTGCGCGTTAACAGCCCGGGCGGTAGCGTGACCGCCTCAGAAATTATCCGTGAAGAGCTGGCTGCAGCCAAAGCCGCCGGTAAACCGGTAGTGGTCTCGATGGGCGGCATGGCTGCATCTGGCGGCTACTGGATCTCCACCCCAGCGGATTACATCGTCGCGAACCCGAGCACCCTCACCGGCTCCATCGGCATCTTTGGCGTAATCAACACCGTGGAAAATACCCTCGGGTCGATTGGCGTCCATACCGACGGCGTCGCCACGTCGCCGCTGGCGGATGTCTCCAGCACCAAAGCGCTGCCGCCGGAAGTGCAGCAGCTGATGCAGTTGAGCATTGAGAATGGCTATCAGCGCTTTATCACCCTGGTGGCTAACGCCCGTAAGAGCACGCCGGAGAAAATCGACCAGATTGCCCAGGGACACGTCTGGACCGGGGAAGATGCCAAAGCCAACGGCCTGGTCGACAGCCTCGGCGACTTCGACGATGCGGTGGCTAAAGCCGCCGAGCTGGCGAAGCTGAAAACCTGGCACCTCAACTACTATCAGGAAGAGCCGACCTTCTTCTCGATGGTGCTGGATAGCCTGACCGGCTCGGTACGCGCCTCGCTGCCGGCGGCCATTCAGGCCTGGCTGCCTGCACCAGTCGCCGCGGCGGCCGAGACGGTGAAAGCGGAGAGCGACAAGCTGGCGGCGTTTAACGACCCGCAGAACCGCTATGCCTTTTGCCTGACCTGCGCCAACATCCGTTAGTACGCAGCGGCTGCCCCGTCTCCCGGGGCAGCCTTTTTCCCTCTCCAGCCAACACCGCCACAAAGCCAGCGACCGACACTGTATTTTTTCCTGCGTCTCTTTATACTGCGCCTGTCTACGACCAACCTAAGCGATGCTATGCAAAAAAAATCGATTTACGTTGCCTACACCGGTGGGACCATCGGTATGCAGCGCTCTGAACACGGCTATGTACCCGTTTCCGGCCATCTGCAGCGTCAGCTGGCGCTGATGCCTGAGTTCCATCGTCCGGAGATGCCGGACTTCACGATCCATGAATACCATCCGCTGATGGATTCATCCGATATGACCCCCGAGGACTGGCAGCACATCGCCGACGATATCCGCAGCCATTACGATGAGTATGATGGCTTTGTGATCCTCCATGGTACCGACACCATGGCGTTTACCGCTTCGGCGCTGTCGTTCATGCTGGAAAACCTTGGCAAGCCGGTCATTGTGACAGGGTCACAAATCCCACTGGCCGAGCTGCGTTCTGATGGTCAGATTAACCTGCTCAACGCTCTCTACGTTGCCGCCAACTATCCGATTAACGAAGTGGCGCTGTTCTTCAACAATCGACTGTTTCGCGGCAACCGCACCACTAAAGCCCACGCCGACGGCTTCGACGCTTTCGCCTCGCCAAACCTCGCGCCGCTGCTGGAAGCCGGGATCCATATCCGCCGCCTCGGTACCCCGCCGGCGCCGCAGGGCCGCGGAGAGCTTATCGTGCACCCCATCACCCCGCAGCCGATTGGCGTGGTGACGATTTACCCAGGTATCTCCGCCGACGTGGTACGCAATTTCCTGCGCCAGCCGGTGAAAGCGCTGATCCTCCGCTCCTATGGCGTCGGCAATGCCCCACAGAATGGCGAGTTTATTCAGGTGCTGGCGGAAGCCAGCCAGCGCGGTATTGTGGTGGTCAATCTGACGCAGTGCATGTCCGGGAAAGTGAACATGGGCGGCTATGCCACCGGCAACGCCCTCGCCCAGGCGGGGGTCATCAGTGGTTTCGATATGACGGTGGAAGCGACGCTGACCAAGCTACACTATCTGCTTAGCCAGCAGCTGGATGTTGACGCCATTCGCGCGGCGATGCAGCAAAATCTGCGTGGCGAACTCACCCCCGACGAGGCTTAAGGAGGACGTATGGCACATCGAGCGCTGTTACTGGTTGATTTGCAGAACGACTTTTGCGCCGGCGGCGCGCTGGCGGTTCCTGAAGGCGACAGTACCGTCGAGGTGGCTAATGCGCTTATCGACTGGAGCCTGGCGCGCGGCGAGCCCATCGTCGCCAGCCAGGACTGGCACCCGGCGGATCACGGCAGCTTCGCCAGCCAGCACCAGGTGGAACCCTACACCCAGGGCGAACTCGACGGCCTGGCGCAGACCTTCTGGCCGGATCACTGCGTACAGCACAGCGAAGGCGCGGCGCTGCATCCGCTGCTCAAACAGCAGGCGATCAACGCCGTGTTCCATAAGGGGCAAAACCGGGTCATTGACAGCTACAGCGCTTTTTTTGACAACGGTCACCGGCAGAAAACTGAACTGGACGGCTGGCTGCGCGGCCAGGGCATCGTGGAACTGACCGTGCTCGGCCTCGCCACCGATTACTGCGTCAAATTCACCGTGCTGGATGCCCTGGCGCTGGGCTATACGGTCAATGTCATCATCGACGGCTGTCGCGGCGTTAACCTGCAGCCGCAGGACAGCAGCCAGGCGTTTATGGAGATGGCCGCCGCGGGCGCCACGCTGTATACCCTCGATGACTGGCGGGAATCTCAGGCCTGATCCCTCCCCCCGGCGCCCTCGCGCCGGGTCTTCTTCTGCCGCCTCGCTATCGTCCATAAATTGAACTCTCTCGCAGTTTCAACAGGTTATTGCTGGTAGTCTGGCAAGGCTGTTTTTTCGCCACGCCATTTCCGTGGCGTGGTTATTTTTTATGTCAAAGAGGAACCACTATGAAACGTTTGCCCTTGCTGGCAGCCTTGCCCTTGCTTTGCGCTTCCACGCTCTCTGCCCAACCTCTGATGTCCGTCGGCTATTTTAACGGCGGCGGCGACGTCACTGCCGGGCCCGGCGGCGATATCGATAAGCTGGACGTCCGGCAGATCACCCATCTCAACTACTCGTTTGGTCTTATCTATAACGATGAAAAAGACGAGACTAATGCGGCCCTGAAGGATCCCGCTCATCTGCACGAGATCTGGCTGTCGCCGAAGGTGCAGGCGGATCTGCAAAAGCTCCCGGCCCTGCGTAAACAGAACCCGGACCTCAAGGTCCTGCTGTCGGTCGGCGGCTGGGGGGCGCGCGGTTTCTCCGGCGCGGCGGCAAGCAAAGAAACCCGTAAGGTGTTTATTCAGTCTGCGCAGGAAATTGTTGAAAAATATGGTCTGGATGGGATTGACCTCGACTGGGAGTTTCCGGTCAACGGCGCCTGGGGGCTGGTTGCCAGTCAACCGGCCGATCGCGATAACTTTACCGCGCTGTTAAAAGAGCTGCGCGCAGCGTTTGGTACCAGGAAACTGGTGACTATTGCCGTGGGGGCTAACGCAGAAAGTCCGAAAAGTTGGGTGGACGTTAAAGCGATTGCGCCATCGCTCGACTACATCAACCTGATGACCTACGACATGGCCTACGGCACGCAGTACTTCAACTCGAACCTGTATGACTCCAGCCACTGGCCAACGGTCGCCGCGGCGGATAAATACAGCGCCGATTTTGTGGTCAACAATTACCTGGCCGCCGGGCTTAAACCCAGCCAGATGAACCTCGGGATTGGTTTTTATGGCCGGGTACCGAAAAGGGCAGTTGAACCGGGGATTGACTGGACGAAAGCGGATGCGCAAAACAATCCGGTCACCCAGCCCTATTTTGGGCCACAGGAGGTCGCGCTGTTTGCCTCACTGGGTTATGACCTGAGCAAAGACACCTACGTAAAATACAACGATATCGTGGGCAAACTGCTCAACGATCCGCAAAAACGTTTTACCGAGCACTGGGACGATGAAGCGAAGGTTCCGTGGCTGTCAGTGCAGTCCGCGGAGGGCAAGCCGCTGTTCGCCCTGTCGTATGAGAACCCGCGATCGGTGGCCATTAAGGCGGACTATATCAAGGCGAAGGGCCTCGCCGGGGCCATGTTCTGGGAATATGGCGCCGATGACCAGAATCAGCTGGCCCGTCAGCTGGCGGAATCGCTGGGGATCAAACACTAGTCACGCCCCTTCCCCTCGGGCTGCGTGACGCAGACAACATCGCCTGCAATGCAGGTATATCGCGCAGCCCGGGATAGGTTATGATGCCAGTTATCCGCTGCGCCACGCGCTGGCGCAGCTTAACCGTTTGACAGGAGGCAGGGGGCCATGGCCTATATCCCCAAAAATTACGCGCGTCTGGAAGTGGGTTACCGCGAAAAGGCGCTCAAGCTTTTTCCCTGGGTGTGCGGACGCTGCTCACGGGAGTTTGTCTACTCCAATCTGCGCGAGCTGACGGTGCACCACATCGATCACGACCACTCCAATAACCCGGAAGATGGGAGTAACTGGGAGATGTTGTGCCTGTATTGTCACGATCACGAACATTCCAAGTACACCGAAGCCGATCAGTATGGCTCCACGGTGGTGGCGGGCGAAGATGCGCAAAAGAGCGTCGGTGAGGCCACCTACAACCCGTTTGCCGATCTGAAAGCGATGATGAACAAAAAGTAAGCATGCCGATCTGGCCGCTGCGCGCGGTCGTTCACGCTGATGCTGTCCGGCCCGGGGTGACCCCGACGCCGGAACCACGCGCCGCCGGCTGGCGCTTTATTGCAGCTTAACGGTGGCGATCGGCTTTGGCACGATGCCGAAATCTTCCTTCAGCTGCTGTTTACTCTTCATCACCATCTGCCCGCGGGTGTCGATGGTCATGTGCTGGGCGTCGGTGTTATACCGGGCCTGCCACAGCATCACCAGCTGCAGGCTATTTTCCTTTTGCTCCGGCGTCAGCGCCACGCCATCCGGCCATTTTCCCAGCTCCACCGCCGTCGCCAGACGCTGGTAAACTTCCGGCGTCATACTGTCGATAATTTGCTCAATATCCATCTTCCGCTCCACTCCGCTTGGAATAATTTGCTGAATCGTTTCTTCAACCCTTAATCTGCTCGCCATTCTGCTCATCAGTGAAGCTCAGCGACGCCGAATTCACACAATAGCGCTCGCCGGTCGGCTGTGGGCCATCCGGAAATACGTGGCCGAGATGGGCGTCACAATTTCCACAACGGATTTCAATGCGCTGCATGCCGTGCGAATTGTCGGTCAGATAGCGAATGGCCTCATCGCTCACCGGCTCATAGAAGCTCGGCCAGCCGCAACCGGAGTCGTATTTGGTTTGGGAGTTAAACAGCGGCGCATCGCACACCAGGCAGTGATACACGCCATTTTTCTTGTTGTGCAGCAGCCGTCCGGTGAAAGGCGGTTCGGTGCCGTGATGCTGCGTCACGTAAAACTGCATTTCGCTTAAGCCGTTTTTCAGCTCTTCCGGGGAGGGTTTATTCGCCATGGGCTTACATCTCGCTTTGCAATGGACAACTTTCGCTCCAATTCTAACAAAACATTAACAATGAAGCGTGCACTTTTGTTCTAAACTTATGCGGTGCCAACAGGCAGCCAGATAATTGTGACTTAAATCACGTTTTTATCTTAAATGCCCTTTAAAATTCCGCGCGCAGCCCCCATATGGAATTGGGCTCAAAGGGAGAGTGAGGCAAATCAATCGCGCAAGGTGTGCTCAGGATTGATTTGTCGCAATGATTGACACGATTCCGCTTGACGCTGCGTAAGGTTTTTGTAATTTTACAGGCAACCTTTTATTCACTAACAAATAGCTGGTGGAATATATGACTATCAAAGTAGGTATCAACGGTTTTGGCCGTATCGGTCGCATTGTTTTCCGTGCTGCTCAGAAACGTTCTGACATCGAGATCGTTGCAATCAACGACCTGTTAGACGCAGAGTACATGGCTTACATGCTGAAGTATGACTCCACTCACGGTCGTTTCGACGGTACCGTTGAAGTGAAAGACGGTCATCTGGTCGTTAACGGTAAAAAAATCCGTGTTACCGCTGAACGTGACCCGGCTAACCTGAAGTGGGACGAAGTTGGTGTTGACGTTGTTGCTGAAGCAACCGGTATCTTCCTGACCGACGAAACCGCTCGTAAACACATCACCGCTGGCGCGAAAAAAGTCGTTCTGACTGGCCCGTCCAAAGACAACACCCCGATGTTCGTTCGCGGCGCTAACTTCGAAACTTACGCTGGCCAGGACATCGTTTCCAACGCTTCCTGCACCACCAACTGCCTGGCACCGCTGGCTAAAGTTATCAACGACAACTTCGGTATCGTTGAAGGCCTGATGACCACCGTCCACGCGACCACCGCGACTCAGAAAACCGTTGATGGCCCGTCTCACAAAGACTGGCGCGGCGGCCGCGGCGCAGCTCAGAACATCATCCCGTCCTCTACCGGTGCTGCTAAAGCAGTAGGTAAAGTACTGCCAGAACTGAACGGCAAACTGACCGGTATGGCGTTCCGCGTTCCGACTCCGAACGTATCCGTTGTTGACCTGACCGTTCGTCTGGAAAAAGCAGCGTCCTACGAAGAAATCAAGAAAGCCATCAAAGCCGCTTCTGAAGGCGCAATGAAAGGCGTTCTGGGTTACACCGAAGACGACGTTGTTTCTACCGACTTCAACGGCGAAGTTTGCACTTCCGTGTTCGATGCTAAAGCAGGTATCGCACTGAACGACAACTTCGTGAAACTGGTTTCCTGGTACGACAACGAAACTGGCTACTCCAACAAAGTTCTGGACCTGATTGCTCACATCTCCAAATAAGTTGAGATGAAAAAGTAATCTGTAAGAGCGACTTCGGTCGCTCTTTTTTTTGTCTGCAGAGATAGGATTGCACAATGATAAATAAAATTTTTGCTCTCCCGGTGAATGAAACCATTTCTCCCGTGATCTCCCGTCGCCAGCTGGACGACCTGGAGCTGATTGTCATCGACCATCCGCAGGTGAAAGCCTCTGTGGCGCTGCAGGGAGCGCACCTGCTCTCCTGGAAACCCGCCGGTGAAGAAGAAGTCTTGTGGCTGAGCAACAACACCCCATTTAAACAGGGCGTCGCCCTGCGCGGCGGCGTGCCGATTTGCTGGCCCTGGTTTGGCCCTTCCGCGCAGCAGGGTCTGCCGTCGCACGGCTTTGCCCGCAATCTGCCATGGACCCTGGAAGGTCATGACGAAGACGACAGCGGCGTCATGTTGACCTTTGCGCTCCAGCACAGCGCCGAAACCATGAAGCTCTGGCCGCACGAATTCACCCTCTATGCCCGCTTCAAGCTGGGCAAAACCTGCGAAATCGAGCTGGAAGCCCACGGTGAATTCGAGACCACCTCTGCCCTGCATACCTACTTCAACGTCGGCGATATCGCAGCGGTGAAAGTGAGTGGTCTTGGCGAGCGCTATATCGATAAAGTGAAGAATGCCGAAGAAGGCGTCCTGAGCAACGGCGTGCAGACCTTCCCGGACCGCACCGACCGCGTCTACCTCAACGCCGACAGCTGCAGCGTGATCCATGACGATGCGCTTAACCGCACTATCGACGTCGTGCACCATCATCAGCACAACGTGGTGGCCTGGAACCCGGGCCCGGCGCTGTCCGTCAGCATGGGCGACATGCCGGACGATGGTTACAAAACCTTCGTTTGCGTCGAAACCTGTTGCGTGACCCAGCCGCAGAAAGCCAGCGAAGAGACCCCCTCTCGCCTGGCGCAGACCATCAGCCTGAAAAAACGCTAACAGCAAAAAGCCCCGTTCCCGACGGGGCTTTTTTCTCCGCTGGCTGAGGTGCTGATTAAACCATATCCAGCCGGTTTTTTCGCTGCGGTGGTGGATAGAGGCGATCCAGCTGCGCGAGCTCTTCCGCACTGAGGACGATATCGAGCGCGGCAGCATTCTGCACCACATGCTCAATACTGGCCGCTTTCGGGATCGCCAGCACTCCCGGATGACGAATCACCCAGGCGAGCAGCAGTTGTGCGACTGTCACCCCCCGCGCGTTAGCCATATTAATGATATCGGTATGCTGAAAAAGTCCATCGCGTAAGCGCCCCGCCTGCGCCAGCGGGCAGTAGGCCATCACCGGCAGAGTGTGCTGCTGGCACCAGGGCAGGAGATCGTATTCAATGCCCCGCGATGCGAGATGATAGAGCACCTGGTTGGTCGCGCAGCGTTCGCCACCCGCCGTCCGCCACAGCGCCTGCATATCGTCGGTGTCCAGATTAGAGACGCCCCAGCGGCGGATCTTGCCCTCGGCCACCAGCCTCTCCATCGCCTCGACCGTCTCCTGCAGCGGGATATCCCCGCGCCAGTGCAGGAGATACATATCGAGATAGTCGGTCTGCAGCCGGCGCAGGCTGTTTTCACAGGCGCGGCGCATCGCCGTTCCGCCGGCGTGCCAGGGATAGACTTTGGACACCAGCACCACGCGATCGCGCAGGCCGCGGATCGCCTGCCCGACGACCTCTTCCGCCCCACCGTCGGCATACATTTCCGCCGTATCGATCACCGTCAGTCCGTGGTCGATGCCCGCGCGCAGTGCAGCCACTTCCTGCGGACGCTGGGCGCTGTTTTCGCCCATATACCAGGTGCCCAGCCCGATGGCCGGAACCGCCGCCTGCTCGCCAAAGCGTACTGTTTTTTTCACCGTCTCCTCCTCTTTAGCTTTCTGCACCACCATAAAGCAAAACAGGGCGTGAAGCCCTGTTTTGATGCATAAAGCGCACTGTAATGATGCACAATCAGAAGGTGTAGGTAATCCCGGTTGAGATCAGGCCGCTCCAGGATTTGTCCACCATCGGGCTGTCGGTAATTTCATCCGACAGACGGGTATAGCGTGCAATGCCGTATACGCTCCAGTCGCCGAGGAAGCGATAGTTAGCCGACAGCTCCAGATACGGGTTCCAGCTGCTGTCCGGATCGTAGCTGCGCATGCCGCTGCGACGGGACTCATGCTGCGAGACACCATAGTAGTATTCGTTCTGATTGTCGCTGTTCCACTCCACGCCAATGCCCGGCGTCAGCGTCAGGTTACCATTGGTGTAGCGGTACAGCCAGGCGAGATCCCAGTTGATACCATTACTGTTATCCAGCGTATCGCCTGCAATCGTCGTGCGCAGGAAACCATAGGGCGTGTTGTGGACATAAGACAGACCGGCCATCACGGTCGATTTACGTTTATCCAGTTGACGCATTTGCGCGCTGTCGCTGTCGCCCGGCTTGAAGTACATCGGCGACCAGTAGGCCGTTATTGACAGCTTATCGTTGGTGTCGTTCCACAGGTAGTAGCCCCCGCCCAGACCGTGGAACCAGAAGTTATCGCTCTCATAACTAATGACCGGCACCGGGTAGACATCCGCATCATATTGCTTATACGGATGCTCGACGATGCCTACGCCAGCCCCAAGAGTGAACTTCCCGTCGGCATGCGCCGCGCTGGCGGACGTCGCAATCAGCACGCCGAGTGCCAGAAGTTTGATTTTAGTCACAATCCATATTCCCGTTGTCAAATTATCAGCCCGTGCAGTTTACCGTCGTAGGCCTCATGCCTCAAATTCTTTACCCGACATGACACAAATCGTTCACTTTCCCACCCTTCTCTTACCATGAGGTGACAGCCCGGTGACAGCTTCGCGTCCTGGCGTGTCAAAAAGCGTCATTTTCAGGATGAGTTATTGATATGTCATTGAAATTGATTTTCTGCGGCATGCAAGATTTCTAAATGCATCTACGCTTAAATTTAGAAGGTGTAATTGCAGGGCACATTCACGCTACTCCACCCGCAACCTGGCATAAGGGTTGCTGGATATCTGGAGAGCGACGTTCAGCTTATGTCTTCCGGGGGCCCCCACTACTCATATGAACGGCTCTCAACCTGTGCTAAAAAACGAAAGGACGGCATGCCATGAATATATTCGATCACTATCGCCAGCGCTATGAAGCTGCCAAGGACGAAGAGTTCACACTGCAGGAGTTTCTTACCATCTGCCGGCAAGATCGCAGTGCCTATGCCAATGCGGCAGAACGTCTGTTGATGGCCATTGGTGAACCCGTCATGGTTGATACGGCTCTCGAGCCGCGGCTATCCCGTCTCTTTTCAAACCGGGTCATCGCACGCTATCCGGCCTTTGAAGAGTTTTACGGTATGGAAGACGCCATTGAGCAGATCGTTTCCTATCTCAAGCATGCCGCCCAGGGGCTGGAAGAGAAGAAACAGATCCTCTATCTGCTGGGGCCGGTGGGCGGTGGTAAATCGTCGCTGGCTGAACGGCTGAAAGCGTTGATGCAGCGCGTGCCCATCTATGTGCTGAGCGCCAACGGCGAGCGTAGCCCGGTCAACGATCACCCGCTGTGCCTGTTTAATCCGCAGGAGGATGCCCAGATCCTTCAGAAAGAGTATGGCGTGCCCACCCGCTACCTCGGCACCATCATGTCGCCGTGGGCGGCCAAGCGCCTGCACGAGTTTGGCGGCGATATTACTAAATTCCGCGTGGTCAAAGTCTGGCCATCGATTCTTGAGCAGGTCGCCATCGCCAAAACCGAACCCGGTGATGAAAACAACCAGGATATTTCGGCGCTGGTGGGTAAAGTGGATATCCGTAAACTGGAACACTATGCGCAAAACGACCCGGACGCTTATGGCTACTCCGGTGCGTTGTGCCGTGCCAACCAGGGGATTATGGAATTCGTCGAGATGTTTAAAGCGCCGATTAAGGTGCTACATCCGCTGCTAACCGCCACCCAGGAAGGGAACTACAACGGGACTGAAGGGATCTCTGCCCTGCCGTTTAACGGGATAATCCTCGCCCACTCCAACGAATCGGAATGGGTGACCTTCCGTAATAACAAGAACAATGAGGCCTTCCTCGACCGCGTCTATATCGTCAAGGTGCCTTATTGCCTGCGTATCTCCGAAGAGATCCGCATCTATGAAAAATTGCTCAACAGCAGCGAGCTGACCCACGCGCCGTGCGCCCCGGGCACCCTGGAAACGTTGGCGCGCTTCTCGATTCTGTCGCGCCTGAAAGAGCCGGAAAACTCAAGCATCTACTCGAAAATGCGGGTCTATGATGGCGAAAGCCTGAAAGATACCGACCCGAAAGCGAAATCCTATCAGGAGTATCGCGATTACGCCGGGGTGGATGAAGGGATGAACGGGCTCTCCACCCGCTTTGCCTTTAAGATCCTGTCACGGGTGTTTAACTTCGACCATGTCGAGGTGGCCGCCAACCCGGTGCATCTGTTCTATGTCCTGGAGCAGCAGATTGAGCGCGAACAGTTCCCACAGGAGAACGCCGAGCGCTACCTGGAATTCCTCAAAGGCTATCTGATCCCGAAATACGCCGAGTTTATCGGCAAAGAGATCCAGACCGCTTATCTGGAATCCTACTCCGAGTACGGGCAGAACATTTTCGATCGCTATGTCACCTACGCCGACTTCTGGATCCAGGATCAGGAGTATCGCGATCCGGACACCGGTCAGCTGTTTGACCGTGAGTCGTTGAATGCTGAGCTGGAGAAAATTGAGAAGCCGGCCGGGATCAGCAACCCGAAAGACTTCCGTAACGAAATCGTCAACTTTGTGCTGCGCGCCAGAGCCAACAACAGCGGACGTAATCCGAACTGGACCAGCTACGAGAAACTGCGCACGGTTATCGAGAAGAAAATGTTCTCTAATACCGAGGAGCTGTTGCCGGTCATTTCGTTTAATGCCAAAACATCAACCGATGAGCAGAAAAAACACGACGACTTTGTCGACCGCATGATGGAAAAAGGCTACACCCGCAAACAGGTTCGCCTGCTCTGCGAGTGGTACCTGCGGGTTCGTAAATCGTCCTGATGCGTCAAGCCCGGCGGCACGCCGCCGGGTCAACTGCAGCTGAATGATGATAAGCAAAGTTGGCTAATGCAGTACAGGAGGGCATATGACCTGGTTCATAGACCGACGCCTGAACGGGAAAAACAAAAGCGCCGTCAATCGCCAGCGCTTTTTGCGCCGTTATAAGGCGCAGATTAAACAGTCGATTTCCGAGGCTATCAACAAGCGCTCGGTCACCGATATTGAGAGCGGAGAATCCGTCTCGATCCCGACGGACGATATCAACGAGCCGATGTTTCATCAGGGTCGCGGCGGCCTGCGCAACCGCGTCCACCCGGGCAACGATCATTTTGTGCAAAACGACCGGATTGAGCGCCCGCAGGGCGGTGGCGGCGGCGGTGGCGGCGGTCAGGGGCAAGCCAGCGCCGACGGCGAAGGGAAGGATGAGTTTGTCTTCCAGATTTCGAAAGATGAGTACCTGGATCTGTTATTTGAAGATCTCGCCCTGCCGAACCTGAAGAAGAATCAGCACCGGCAGTTGAACGAGTTTAAAACCCATCGCGCGGGCTTTACCTCGAATGGGGTGCCAGCCAACATCAGCGTGGTGCGTTCGCTGCAGAACTCGCTGGCCCGGCGTACGGCGATGACCGCTGGCAAGCGCCGTGAACTGCGCGCCCTGGAGGAGGATCTGGAGACCATCAGCCGCAGCGAACCGGTGCAGCTGCTGGAGGAGGAACGCCTGCGCAAAGAGATTGCTGAGCTGCGCGCCAAAATTGAACGGGTGCCGTTTATCGACACCTTTGACTTGCGCTACAAAAATTATGAAAAACGGCCGGAGCCCTCCAGCCAGGCAGTGATGTTCTGCCTGATGGACGTCTCAGGCTCGATGGACCAGGCCACCAAAGACATGGCCAAGCGCTTTTATATCCTGCTGTATCTGTTCCTCAGCCGGACCTATAAAAACGTCGATGTGGTCTATATCCGCCACCATACCCAGGCAAAAGAGGTGGATGAACACGAATTTTTCTATTCTCAGGAAACCGGCGGCACCATCGTCTCCAGCGCCCTGAAGCTGATGGATGAAGTGGTGCAGGCCCGTTATGACCCGGCGCAGTGGAACATCTACGCCGCCCAGGCGTCGGATGGCGACAACTGGGCCGATGACTCCCCGCTGTGCCACGAACTGCTGGCGAAGAAAATTCTGCCAGTGGTGCGTTATTACAGCTACATCGAAATTACCCGCCGGGCGCATCAAACCCTGTGGCGCGAGTATGAACATCTGCAGGCGACCTTTGATAATTTCGCCATGCAGCATATCCGCGACCAGGAAGATATCTACCCGGTATTCCGCGAACTGTTTCACAAGCAGTCATCTAAAAGTGAAGCTTAATTAAATACTCAGCCAGTGAGTCGAGTGACTTGCTGGCTGTTTTCCTCAGACACAAGGCCCGATGGCACATCCATACATCATGTAAAATGGAAACAACGGGGCCATGGCGACGGCGCCAAGCGAGCTAATCGTTTTAGTCTTATCATTGATTGATACCACAACGGGGTGCGCTAACTGGTAGGCGGCGGCCAGATCTGACGCGTCCGATGCAGTCCAAAATCCTGTCGCTTTAAACAACACCCCGAGGCGATCGTTATCAATTTGCACCGCATGATACTGATTCACCAGCTCGCTATGCTGCCCGGCATCCAGTTTGCGCTGATCCATCACCACCAGATATTCCGCCGTCACCTCATGTTGTTCCACGACAAAGTTAACCCGCACGCCGGAAGCCTGTTGATGAAAGCGTTCATAAAAGGTCTTATAACGCTGATATTCCTGAGGCACACCGTCACGGACAAAGCGGTAACTGTATTTCGCTGAGCTGGCGACAATACCGGACTCTGTGGGTTTCATCGCCACAATGGTATCCCGAGGCGGCAAGTTTGGCGTGCTGGTACATCCTGCGAGCATCGCTACCACCACCAGCGATAAGACATATTTCATCATTTTCAGCCGTTCCTGTTTGCGATTTTCTCTATGACATCTGGCGTTTTTTTAACACTCCAGGTACAAATCCCTAACCCTGTGTATCATAACTGCCTAATCTGCTTCAAACATTCGCGCGATCGTCAGCGTTGAACTGTTTCTACTCTCAGGAGCCTGCTATGACCCCTTTTTATCAATTGACGGCTACCCGCCTGCGCGGCCAGCCCCTCTCAATGTCTGACTATGCTGGCAAGGTGGTTCTGGTGGTGAATACGGCCAGCCATTGTGGCTTCACACCGCAATACGCTGGCCTGGAAGCGCTCTACAAAAAGTACGCGGCTCAGGGGCTGGTAGTGCTTGGTTTCCCGTGCAACCAGTTTGGTAAGCAGGAACCCGGCGGTGCGGATGAAATCGAGCAGACCTGTCACGTTAACTACGGCGTGAGCTTCCCGATGTTTGAGAAAGTGGACGTCAACGGCCCCGCCGCACACCCGCTGTTTCGTTATCTGAAACAAGCGTTGCCCGGCGTGCTCGGCGGACGGATCAAGTGGAATTTCACCAAGTTCCTCATCGCTCGCGACGGCACACCCCTCGCGCGTTTTGCGCCGTTGACGACGCCGGAGAAAATGGAGGCCTCCATTGTCGCGGCCCTCACGCGCTGAGTGTTCCCGTCATGCCACGTTCACCCAGCGGCGGCTGGCTGCCCATACAAGGTAGACGTCGCTCTCACGCGGCCAGCAACCGTCTGTTGCTGGCCGATCTTACACCTGCCCGGTCATCAGCCTACAGTGGCGACACGGCCTCAACTTCATGCTGAAACACGTAGGGGTCGGAGAGGAGTTCGAATGCGTCGTCGTCCGGATAGGTGACCGCGACGTGATAATCTTCGCCTGCGAAGGCTTTGACCGCCGCAAGATCCTGCCAGTAGGTGGCGAGAAAAAAATGCGCCCATTCGCCCTGGTTTTCCTGGCGCACCAGCGCGCCTCTGTTACCGGGGATACCCCGGGCGTGATCCACGCCGGTCTGCTCAAGGTGGCGGGCAAACCCCTCGGCATGTTGCAATGGCACACAGCCGTGCCAGGTCCTGACAATCATTTGCGTTCTCCTGTGGTGATAAACGTCTCACCTTAACATCAGAAACCACCTGCAGGGGAGCGGCACGATACCGCGCACGGTTCTGAATGGGGGAGCGCCTTACCCTCAGCTCCCCACAGCGAGCTCAGGCAGTCGCGCCTCAATCAAGGCGATCACGCTTCTGACCCGCGGCGGAATAAAACGGGCATCGGGATAGACGGCATACAGGAAACGGTCCGGTAATCGCCAGTCAGCCAGGATCGGCACCAGCCTTCCAGCCCTGAGTGCCCTGGCCGCCAGCGGTCGCTGCATCCCTCCGATGCCGATACCGGATTCCAGCGCCTGCAACAGCGCATCGCTGGTGTTGGCCCGAAAAACGGTCTTAACCTGCACGTCTCTCGTCTCGTCTGCGGAAATTATCCGCAGCGGAGCATCAAGCGGGATGCCGCTAAACCGAACGTGTGGATACTCCGCCAGGTCGTCCACGGACTGGACGGCGTAATGACCTGGTGCCGCAAAGAGCGCCGTTTCAATCCGCGCCAGAACCCGCGCAGCATGGGATGGCGGCGGCTCATGGCCGAGACGCAGCGCCACATCCACCCCTTCGGTAATCAGATCGGCGATCCGATCGTCGAGCGACAGCATCAGGTGCAGTTCAGGATACTGTTTCTGCAGCGCCAGCAGATGCGGCAGCAGAAGACTGCCGAGACCGCTTGGCAGCTGGACATGCACTCGTCCCTGAAACTGAGGCTCCGCCGGGTTGAGCCGCCTTTCCGCCTCCTGCATGGCGTTCAGCACCCGCTGCATATCACGCCGGTAATGCTCCCCCTGCTCGGTAAGCATCATGGCCCGCGTCGTACGATGGAGTAACACCACGCCAAGCTCCTGTTCGAGCGCGGCGATCTGCTGACTGACGGCAGATTGCTTCATCCCGAGCTGCCGGGCGGCTGCGGAAAATGAGCCGGCTTCGGCAACGCGCAGAAAGGTGGCGATGGCGGTGAGCTTATTATTCATTTCATGATTCTGCTGATAAGTGTCATCCGTTTCATGGGATAGGTGGCAAAAAAATAATCTAGCACACTGTGTCGGTCACCTTCCCAGGAGAAACACCATGAACAAGACATCCTCTCAGGTCGCACTGGTCGCTGGCAGCAGCGGCATCGTTGGCCGCCAGTTGGTCAACACCCTGTTACATCGTGGATGGGAGGTTATCGGCCTCAGCCACCGCGCTCTGTCGCAACCGGGGGCGATCCCGATGATTCACGTCGATTTACGCGATGCCCGGCACAGTGCGCAAGCGCTCCAGCCGCTGTCCACCGTGACCCACATTTTTTACAGTGCCTGGATGAATGCCGGAAACTGGAGCGAGATGGTGGAGCCGAACGTTACCATGCTGCGTAATCTGGTCAGCCACGTCGAACAAAACGCCCCGCTGCAGGCGGTCAGCCTGATGCAGGGGTATAAAGTGTATGGCGCCCATCTTGGCCCCTTTAAAACCCCGGCGCGGGAAAGCGACCCCGGCGTACCCGGGGCTGAATTTAACGCCGCTCAACTTGCGTGGCTCCGCCACTTTCAACAAGGCAAAACCTGGCACTGGAGCGCTATCAGGCCCGGCGTGGTGGGCAGCCCGGTGCCGGGTAATGCCATGAATCTTGCGTTGAGCATCGCGCTGTATGCGTCACTGTGCAAAGCCCTGGGTTTACCGCTGCGCTTTCCCGGCACGTTAACCACCTGGCACAGCATTGTCGATCATACTGACGCCGACCTGCTGGCGGAGGCCACGCTGTGGGCCGCCACCTCACCGGCGGGGGAAAACGAGGCCTTCAACGTCAATAATGGTGATATCTGGCGCTGGTGCGAGCTGTGGCCGCGCATCGCGCAGTGGTTTGAACTGGAATGCACCCCGCCCGTCAGGCTCTCATTTCATCAGCTATTCAATGACTACCGTGCCGTCTGGCGCGAGCTGGCCGGAAAGCGGCTGGTGGAAGCGGACATTCTGCGCCTGAGCGACGGTCAGTTTGCCGATTTCGTGTTCGGCTGGCAGTACGATATGTTTGGCGATGGCAGTAAACTGCGCCGGGCTGGCTTCCAGCGGATGCAGGCCACAGACGAGATGTTTTTCAGCCTGTTTTCGCAGCTGAGAACGGCGCGGGTGATCCCCTGAGCGTTAGCGTCAGGGCAACGCCAGCCGGTCTTGATGGTCCGCAAAGAGGGTGATGAGATGGTCGGCGATAACCCGCACGCGTCTGGACCCGGCCAGGTCGGAATGCATCACCAGCCAAAGTGTCTGATCCGCACCGATCTCCGGCTGCAGGCACTGCAGCCCGTTGGCCCGCGCCATAAAGTGCGGCAGGACGCCCAGCCCAAGCCCCGCTGATACCGCGGAAACCTGGGCCACGAGCGTATTGGCTTCGACTTTACACGGTCGCCCTCGCAGGGTGCGCGTGATCCATTGGGCGGCCGGCAGGTGCTGGTGAGTCTCCGGCCATCCCACAAAGTCCGACTCGCTCAGCGACAGGCCGTCCGCGCCGGCCAGATAGCTGGCGGCGCCATAGACGCCAAACCCCACCGTCCCCAGCCGCTTTAAGGTCAAATGCCCGGCGTCAGGCTTGACCATACGGATCGCCAGATCGGCATCCCGACGATGCAGGTTCACCGGCTGCACGCCGCTCAGCACCTCCACCCGCAGGTCAGGATAGTGGTCCAGGAGCCCTTTCAGGGAGGGCAGAATAAAATGCGTGGCCAGGTTGTCCGAGGTAGCCAGGCGGACAACCCCGGCGACATGCCCCTGCAGTTGCGCCGCCTCGCCGAACGCCAGGCCTGCGTATTCCAGCGCCTCCGCCCGCGCGAGCAGGGCTTCGCCATCGTCGGTCAGGCGATAGCCGCTCTGATGGCGGCTGAAAAGCGGGACTTTCAGCGACTGTTCCAGCCGATCCAGCCTGCGGGACACCGTGGCAATCCCCATGTTCATCTTGTCGGCGGCGCCGCTTAGCGTTCCCGCCCGGGCGATGGCGAGGAAGATGCGCGCATCATCCCAGTTAAACTCTGCTGTCATCTACTTTCCAATTATGGAAAACGGCTCTCCGTTTTCTGCTCTTTTTTATCATTTTCGCAGGGATGATACTGCACGCCACTCGCGGAGACAAACAGGCTATCCGATCGCCGGTTCTCTCCTCACCTGAACGTCCGTGCACCATGCGCGACTTCCCTCTTCTTAGGATACGCCTGACATGAAAGAGATTGCTTTACCCCTTAACCCAACCCCGGCGCGCGTCTGGATAGCCGTCATTGCGCTCGGGATCTGCGCCTTTTCGATCGTCACCAGCGAACTGGCGCCGGTGGGCATGCTCAGCGCCCTGGCGGCGGATTTTCACCAGACGGAATCCGGTATGGGGCTTGCCGTCACCGCCTACGGCTGGGTGGGCGCCCTGGCGGCCCTGCTTTCCGGCGCGATGCCGGCGCGTATTTCACGCAAGGCGCTGCTGGTCGGGCTGATGCTGACCCTGGCGCTTTCCTGCCTCGCCGCGACCCGGTCTTATTCCATGTTCGCCCTGATGAGCGCCCGCATGATTGGCGCCCTGGCGCATGGCGCCTTCTGGGCCTTAATTGGCATCGTCGCCGCGCAGCTGGTCCCGCCGCACCGGCTGGGGCTGGCTACGGCAATCATTTTTGGCGGCGTGTCGGCGGCAAGCGTAGTGGGGGTACCGCTGGCGAGCTTTATCGCCACCCTGGCGGGCTGGCGACACGCGTTTTTGGCGGTGGCCCTGCTGTCACTGGCCGCAGCGGCAGTGCTATGCTCGACGCTGCCCGCGCTGGCCGCGTCCACCCCCGTCAGGCTGGGTGTTTATCGCGATATCTTCCGTAATCCGCTGCTCTGCGGCCTGTATGGCGCCACGGCCTGCATCATTACCGCTCACTTTGCCGCCTTCACCTACGTTGAACCGCTGCTGATAACACTGCAGGGAGTACCGGCGACCGCTCTCTCCGGTCTGCTGCTGTTGTCAGGGGTTTCCGGGCTGGTGGGTAACGTTATCGCGGGTAAGCTTATCGACCGTCATCTGAAGGGGCTGATTTTTGCTTCACTGCTGCTGAGCGGGGGCGCGCTGGCGCTCCTCGGCACCGGACGGCTTGCGCTCCTGCCTTTCTGTTTTAGCGGGCTGCTGTTAGCCCTGTGGGGCGCCGGTATCGCGATCGTGTTTGTCGGCTTACAGACCTGGCTGCTGCGCAGCGCAGGCGCGGTCGCCCAGCCGGCGTCAGCCATTTACGTGGCTATTTTTAATGCCGCCATCGGCACCGGGGCGCTTGTCGGCGGCCAGCTGATCGCCACTGCGGGCTTGTCAGGCATGGTGTGGCTGGCGGCGGGGATCATGGCGTGCAGTACGCTGCTGATCGCCCTGCTGAAAACGCCCTCAGTCGGCTAAAGGCTGCCCTGCAAAACCGCGTTTTCACGATCCAGGGTGAAGACCTGCCATGCGACCCGGGTCGCGCTCAGGGTAAAAATGGCCGTCGCCAGCGTATTTTCGTCATCCGGATCTTCCGCAGACAGCCGGTAAATCGGTAACAGCGGATCATGCTGGTCGGAGAGCATCGCTTTCGCTGTCACCCCATCCAGCGATGGGGTTGTCGCCAGCCACGCGTCCAGGCGCTGCTGGCGTGAGCCGGAGCTCCCGGTCACGATCTGTTCAATGGTCGCAAGCTGGGGATGGATCAGATGGTTGGCATGCCCAAAGGTGGCGGTCAGCTCGCGCACTGAGCTGCCGGAGCCGGTAGCTTCCACGCTAAACAGATGGCTATCGCCCATTTGACCCAGCGTGTGGTGAAACGCGCCCGCGCGCGGTGTCGCGGTCAGCAGGGTAATGGCCTCATCTAACGTGGTGGCATTCAGCGATGCGCGGGCCAGTATCTGGCGCGGCATCCCCTCGGGGCGATGCACGGCACGAATATTGTTGACCGTATTGACTATCCCCTTCTCATTCACCGCGAAGGTGTGCCCGCACAGGGAGCCGGGGTAGGCGAAGCTGGTGAAGGCGAGGCCCACATCCGGTGTCACGTGGACGATGGCGCAGTCACCGCGCAGCTGCGGGAAACCGTCTTCGTTGTGCGCAATAATTAACTCGCCCTCAGCGCTTATCCCCGCCAGGGTAGTGCAGCCATCCGACGTCGAACGCACCAGATCGCCGCGACAGTTCCAGGCAAACACCTCATCCACCGGCGCCTGCAGCCCCTCCGCCATGCCCTCCAGCTCCTGCCAGATCTGCGGCCACTGAGCCTGGACGGCTGCGCGCATGCGCTGGGTTTGCTCCGCCGTTTTCAGGGCGGTTACGGTTTGCCACAGCGCTGTTTGCCTGATTTTAGTATGCCAGGCCTCACGACCAAACGCGCCAAGCTGCTGACCGACCGCATAGGCGGAACCACGGATTGCGATTTTTTTCATATTGTTATCATTCACTTATGTTCAGGATACGTGTTGCAAAAACTCTTGCAGACGCGGATTGCTGCTGGCAGTGAGCAGCACCTCAGGTGAACCATCTTCGGCAATGGTGCCGCCATCAATAAAGATCAACCGGGAAGCCACCTCTCTGGCAAAGCCAATCTCATGGGTCACAATCACCATCGTCATGCCCTCTTCGGCCAGCGAGCGCATGACCTTTAACACCTCATGCCGCAGTTCGGGATCGAGAGCGGATGTTGGCTCATCAAATAACATCATTTTGGGTTTTACCGCCAGGGCACGAGCTATCGCCACGCGTTGCTGCTGCCCCCCCGAGAGCTCTGCCGGATAGTGGTTGGCGCGTTCACGCAGACCCACGCGGTCCAGCAACGCCAGCGCCTGCTCCCGCGCCGCGGCCTTACTCTGCTTACGCACGCGAACCGGACCGAACATGACATTCTCAAGGGCGGTCAGATGCGGGAACAAATGAAACTGTTGAAACACCATACCGGCTTCGCGGCGAATATCACACTCATTCGCGTGCGGATCCGTAATATGCATGCCCGCCACCAGCAGCGTTCCCGAAGAGATCTCCTCCAGCTTGTTAATGCAGCGCAACAGGGTCGATTTTCCCGAGCCGGACGGGCCAATGATCACCACCACCTCGCCCGCTTCAATCTTTAAATTGATATCGTGCAGCACCTGAGTGGCGCCGAAGTTTTTCGCCACCGCGCTAAATTCAACCATGCTCATAAAATATGGATCCTTTTCTCAAGTTGTTTCAGCAGGAAGCTCAGGCACAATGTCAAAAACAGATAAATCATCGCCACCGCCGTCCACACCTCCAGCGCCCGAAAGTTACCGGCAATAATCTCTTGTCCCTGGCGGGTTAATTCTGCCACGCCAATCACAATAAAGAGCGAGGTATCTTTTATACTGATAATCCACTGATTGCCTAATGCCGGGATCATTCGCCGAAAAGCCAGCGGCATAATGACATGTAATAGGGTGCTGCGTGGCGATAACCCCATCGCCAGGCTGGCTTCTTTAAAACCTTTATTGATCGACAGAATCGCGCCCCGGGTGATCTCCGCTATATAAGCGCCGGAGTTAATCACAATGGTAATAATTGCGGCAGGAACCGGGTCAATACGCACTGGCAACACCATCGGCAGGGCGAAGTAGATAAACATCACCTGCACCATGATCGGCGTTCCACGGATTAATTCCACAAACACCAGCGATACCGTTTTTGATATTGTTCCGCCTAATGCGCGGCAGGTTCCCGCCAGCAAGCCAATGATTAACCCACCTAACAAACCGGACAAAGAGATAATCAGCGTCAGCTGCAAGCCCTGCATCAGCAGCGGTAAAGCATCCCAAATATAGCGACTGTCAAAATTCATCATTCTACCCGTCAAGAAGAAATGAGGTCGGATCGCTCCGACCTGGCAGGGTTATTTCGGCTGTTTAGCAAACCACTTAACGTAAATCTTGTCGTAGGTGCCATCGGCACGCAGGGCCTGCAGAGCCTGGTTCACTTTTGGCGTCAGGCTGCTGTTTTTCTGCATCGCAAAGCCATATTGCTGTGGCAGAATGCTGTCCGTCTCACCGGTGGATTTGACCTTGCCATTACCCGCCGTCTTCACATAGTAAAGGACATTTGGCGAATCGTGAACGACGGCATCGAGATTGCCGGCCTGCAGATCAAGGTAGGCGTTATCGATGTTCGGGAACTCGATATAATTCGCTTTATATTTGCTTTTCATAAAGCTGGCCGCCGCCGTCCCCTGCTTAAGGCCAACTTTTTTCCCGGTCAAATCACTGAATTTGGCAATGGAATTATCAGTACTTTTCACGGCTATTAACAGGTCGGCATTATAATACCCATCACTGAAATCCACGACCTGTTTACGCGCATCGGTAATGGTTATGCCGGCCATCGCCACGTCCAGATTACGCGACTGCAGTCCGGGGATAAGGCCGCCGAAATCCATCGGCCTTAATTCGTAGCTGATATGCATTTTCTTTGCGATAGCATCCCACAAATCGATATCAAAGCCGACATATTTATCACCTTGTTTAAATTCAAAAGGGACAAAGGCGGTATCCACGCCCACCGTTATTTTGTCCTGGGCTGCTGTCACAAAACTGGCTGAACAAATAACCAAAGCCAGCGTCAGTTTTAATTTATTAAATAGTCCAGTCATAATTACCCTCAGCGTCAATGAAATGGCATGCAACGAATATCAGCCTGCGATATATATCGCCGGAAGAACCAATAACAACACTTGATATGCAGGGCGCATTATTATGCGCCCGAATGAAAAGGCTAACTTATTCAGAAAATAGAGAGTCGGTGGTATCCGGTACGGGCGTCTGGGCGCTGTTCATCACCATGGAGAGAAAACTGTAATAACCGTTTATCCCAATCAGATCCACCACGCCCTTCTCACCCCATAAATCAACGGCTTGTTGCCAGGTGCTATCACTCACCTTTTGCTGCTGATGCAGTTGCTGACAGAAGTCATAGATCACCTGCTCATCGGGCCGGAGATCGTCTGGCGGGCGCCGTTGCTTAATCGCCCGCACCGCCGCGGCAGAGATGCCCTTCTCACGTGCTATTGGCGCATGGATCGCCCACTCTACCGGCTGTGACCAGTGCCGTGCTGTCAGCAAAATCGCCAGTTCAGAAAGACGCTGACCCAGCGCGCTGCGATAACGTAAATACTCCCCCATACGCTGGGCATGCGCCATCAGCTCGGGACTACGTAACAGCGGCTCAAAAGGCGGCAGTAAGGCGCCGCGCGGCCCATTGATGATCTCTTCCGCTAACTGACGTTGCCGCTCGTCCCATTCCTGTTCCGCCAGGGGCGGTAAACGATTGATCATAATTTTCCCGTCTCTTCGCGGATCACGCTGTTCAGCGTATCGACCACAAAGTCGATCTGCGCCGGGGTGATGATAAACGGCGGCGCGATCAGGATGTGATCGCCATACTGACCATCGATCGTGCCGCCCATGGGGTAGACCATCAACCCACGCGCCATACAATTTGCTTTGATCGCAGCATGCAGCTTCAGGGCAGGATCGAACGGGGTTTTGTTGTCTTTATCGCGCACCAGCTCGACGCCGGCAAACAGGCCGCGTCCGCGCGTATCGCCGACATGCGGTAACTCACCCAACACCTCGCGCAGGGCCTGTTGCAGATAGGCGCCCTGCTGTTTGACGGCAGCCAGTAAATTATCGCGCGCAATCACCTGCTGCACCGCCAGCGCTGCCGACGCGGCGGTAGCATGACAAATGTAAGTGTGGCCATGCTGGAACAACCCGCTGCCCGCCTTCAGCGCGGAAACAATGGTCTCACTCGCCAGTACCGCCCCAATCGGCTGATAACCCCCGCCGAGTCCCTTGGCGATGGTTACTAAATCAGGCACCACGTCGTCTTGTTCAAACGCGTGCAGCGTCCCGGTACGCCCCATACCGCACATCACCTCATCGGCGATATAGAGGATGCCGTATTTATCGCACAGGCGGCGCACCCCCTTCAGATAGCCCGGCGTCGGCGGCGTGGCCCCCGTCGTCGCCCCCACCACCGTTTCCGCACAGAAACCGATAATCGTTTCCGGGCCGGCCTCAAGAATGGCTTGCTCCAGCTCATTGAGCAGACGTTCGGTATACTGTTGCTGGGTCTCGTCAGCCCGGCGATCGCGGTACTCATTGCAGGCTGAGACGCGGATAACATCCATTAATAAGGGGGCAAACTGGCGACGGCGCCATTCGTTACCGCCCACCGCCAGCGCGCCCAGCGTATTGCCGTGATAGCTCTGTTTACGGGCGATAAATCGGGTGCGCGATGGCTGGCCGATCTCCACAAAGTACTGCCGCGCCATCTTCAGCGCCGTCTCTATTGCCTCGGATCCGCCCGAGACAAAGTAGGCATAGTTAAGCTCGCCGGGCGCCGTGCGGGTGAGATGGTCGGCCAGCTGCTCCACGACATCACTGGTAAAAAAACTGGTATGCGCATAGGCCAGCTGATCGATCTGGCGGTGCATCGCCGCCAGCACATCAGGGTGTGCGTGTCCGAGGCAGGAAACCGCCGCCCCGCCGCAGGCATCAAGATACGGCTTTCCCTGGGCATCAAAGATATAGGCCCCCTGGGCACGTGAGGCCACGATCGGCGTGCTACGCAGGCTGCGGTGAATGACATGACTCATACTGGGTTCTGCTCCTGAATCCGCTACATTAATTGAGCGTATCTTGCAGGATCCATTTGGATCACGTCAACGAAATAAAGATATAAATGCATCTATAATTCTTATACCAGATACATTTGAATCATTTATCAGGATTTACCGGGGATCACATAGACGCCAGAATCGATAAGATAGCGTTCGGCACTTTCAATTTTACTCACCGCCTCCCGGCCGTGGCGCACCACCAGCATCGCCAGTAAACACTCCGCCAGCCCCATGCCGGAGACCACGGAAGGGAAAAATGACGGACTGTCGATGGAAAACAGCAGCGTGCAGTCTGCCGCCTGCGCTAAGGGGGAAACCGGCGAGTCGGTAATGGCGAGGATCTTCGCCCCTGCCTGCCGGGCTGCCCGTAAAACATCCAGTGATTCGCGTGAATAGGGGGCAAAGCTGGTGAGTAAGACGCAATCCCGGTTGGTCAGTTCGCGGGTGAAAACTTCGATATTGCTGGCCAGGCCATCGATTAACGATACCTGCCGGTTGAACAGTCGATAGACATAAAACAGCGACCACGCGATTGGAAAGCTGGCGCGGAATCCGCAGATATAGACATTCTCCGCGCTATCGAGCAAGGTCACCGCCTGCTCCATCTCCTGCGCATTTTCGTTTTGCGTAAAGGTCAGATTCGCCTGATGCGCCTGAAAAACCTCTTTATACAGCTGCGTTTGCGTGCCGCGGGCCATCATTTTTTCCGCTTTTGATACGTACGTATCATTGCGCAGCCCCAGGTCGTCAATGAAATCGCTTTTCAGCTCGCTCCAGCCGCGGTAACCCAGCCGCTGCGCCAGACGCAGCAGCGTCGCCGGTTTTACCCCGGCTTCCGCCGCGAAGGCACGCATCGATAACACCACCAGTTGGCTGGCATTTTGCAGTGAGAACTCGGCGGCGCGTTGCAGCTCGGGCGACAACCCGCCGAATTCATTAATGATTTTTTCCCTGAGATTCATGGCAGCTACTTACTGGTTTTAAGTGAAAGCTATCTAATCATATTTGAGATCAAGACTCTATAGGTGGCTAACGACCCCGCGGGTCACATCCGTTCCCCCTTCTCATTGCTGGCGTGCTTTACTTCAAATATGGCGCAAGAGGAATGTCACTGGCGGGTGGGAAAAGGTATGCTCTTATCAGGGGGCGTTGCACATCAAAGCCCTGTTCACTGCTGGAAATCTCACCATGGCACGCAACCGCACTTTTTCTCTCAATCTCCGTTGGCGAGCGCTGCTCAAAGACGCAGGGATGGAGCCTGAACATCTCCTCCGCCAGGCCGGTTTGCCGGACGACACCTTTTCAGACATCAATCGCGGTCTGACTACCGATGAGTATCTGCGTTTCTGGCGCGTGCTGGAAAAAGAAAGCGACGATCAGGCCTTTCCTTTGCCCTTTGTAGAAAGGGTCTCTGCGGAAGTGTTTGATCCCCCGCTGTTCGCCGCCTTGTGTAGTACCCACATGATGCAGGCGGTCCAGCGGCTGGCCAAGTATAAACTGCTTATTGCCCCCATGGTGCTGGAGACGACGGTCGTGCAGAACGGCACGCTGACAGTGTCTCCGCGCTGGATGGGAGCAACAGAAATCCCTGCCTCTCTGGAAGTGGCAGAGCTGGCATTTTTACTTCGTCTGAACCGACTGGCCACCCGCGAACCGGTTCAGGCCGTGAAAGTAACGCTCTCACAGCCCCTCACCCGCCAGCAGACCCACCACTTTTCAGCCTTCTTCGGCACGACCATACAGCGTGGAAAGCGGGCGACCATCAGCTTTGCCGCCGCTGATGCCCTGCGGCCCTTTTTGACGGTGAACGAGGGTATGTGGCAGGTCTTTGAGCCGGAGCTGCAGCGTCGTCTCAGCCAGCTTAGCGATCAGGCCTCAACGGCTGAACGTGTTCATGCAGTCCTGCTGGAGCTTCTGCCGGGCAACGACGCCTCTATCGACAATACGGCGCAACGTCTGGGAATGAGCAAACGCACCCTGCAGCGCAGGCTGGAGCAGGAGGGAGAGAATTATCGCGCCCTTGTTCACGCTTGTCGCGAAGCGCTGGCTCGCCACTATCTTCTCAATACCACGCTTTCCGGTTATGAGATCGCCTTTCTGCTCGGTTTTGAAGATCCGAATTCCTTCTATCGGGCTTTTATGGCGTGGACCGGCCAGACGCCAGAAACCCTCAGAGACATGATGCGCCTCAACTAAGCGCGCGTCATGGCGCGCTTTGCCAGTATTGTGGCGCACCGTGCCAGCGACACCGCGCCTGACAGCAGGCACACTCAGCGCAGTCTACTTGCCGAGGTGCTTATGTTTATTCAGGAAAAGAAAACCGCGCTGGTCACCGGCGCATCGTCAGGGATGGGGAAAGCCATTGCCCGTCGTCTTATCCAGGAGGGTTACCAGGTTTACGTTGCTGCCCGGCAGCTCGGGAAAATGGACGATCTGGCTTCGCTAGGGGCCCAATGCCTGCAGATGGATCTCTCACGACAGGACGATCGGTTGGCGGTCGTGAACACCATTCTGTCTCAGACCGGAGGGGTCGATGTACTGGTCAATAATGCCGGTTTTGGCCTGTATGGCCCGGTCGAAGAGATCGGTATCGATGAGGCTCGCTACCAGTTTGAGGTCAATCTCTTCGGCGCGGCGCATCTCACGCAACTACTGCTTCCCGCGATGCGCGCCCGCCGTCGCGGATATATTGTCAATATCTCTTCCATGGGCGGGAAGATGTATAGCGTCCTCGGCGCATGGTACCACGCCACCAAACATGCACTTGAGGGGTGGTCAGACTGCCTGCGGCTGGAAGTTGCCGACTTCGGCATCAAGGTGGTTATCATCGAGCCTGGAGTGATTGAAACCGGCTTCGGCGATGCGGCCAGTGAAAGTATTGTCAAACGTTCGGCCACAGGACCGTATGGTCAGTTGGTAAGAGGGGTCGCCCTGTCGATCCAAAAAACGTACGGCCATGGCACCGGCAGCGACCCGCAGACGATCGCCGAGGCGGTCCTGGTCGCGGTGAAGGCCTCAAATCCACGCCCCCGTTATGCCGTCGGTAAGTATGCCAAACTGCTTATCCGGATGCGTGTCTGGCTGGGCGACCGTCTTTTCGATCGTATTATCCTCAGCCAGATGCGCTGAGGTCATGTTCTGCTCACCTTCGCCTCGCGCTGGAGGGGGATGACTCCCCCAGCCAGTCGATAAAAAACGTCATAAACGCCGACACCTGCGGCGGCTGCAGCTTTCGCTGGGGAAAAACAAACTGCAGCCCAACCTCCTTGCGGTCTAAGGGGCTGAATCCGGTGAAGCGCTCGGCAAACAGCACCTGAAGCCGTCCCTCCTCGACATCCCTCTTCACATCCCACCATGATTTACCGGCGATCCCCGCCCCGCTGAGCGCCCACTGCCGCAGCAGTGCCCCATCGTCGCAGACCATCGCCGGCGTCACCCGCACCACGCGCTCCTTTCCCGCCTCCTCGAAGCGCCATTCATTCATCACCACACCGTGCCGCTCCAGCGCCAGACAGCGGTGATGGTGCAACTCGTCGAGGGAGGCAGGCGTTCCGTGGGTAGCAAGATAAGCCTCCGAAGCCACCAGCACCCGGTGGTTGGGGCGGATATGGCGGATCGCCAAACTACTGTCTGGCAGGTTACCGACGCGAATGCTCATATCCAGCCGGTTGGCGACCAGATCCTCCACGCGCTCCCCTAAGAACACGGAAAACGTGACCTCCGGGTGACGGCGGGAAAAGTCGACGATGGCCGGGCTAAGATACTGTCGGCCAAAGTCGGAGGGGGCGGAAAGACGAATATTGCCGCTCAGCACCCCTTCCTTTTGCGTCAGCAACGATTCGGCGTGACGGGCCTCCTCCAGTACGCGCCGCGCGGCATGATAAAAATCTTCCCCCGCCCTGGTCAGGGTGATCGCGCGCGTGGAACGATGGAACAGGCGGGTCTGGTAGCGCTCCTCCATCGCCTTCAGGCGGGCCGTCATGGTGGCCGGTGAGAGCGATAACCGTCTGCCGGCGGCGGAGAGTCCCCCCGCCTCGGCGACAGCTACCAGCAGCGCCATATCTTCCAGCTTGCCCATTTTTCGTATTTCCTGAAAAGTGAATCTGATTTTAGCCTAATTATCAAAATCAGATCCCGACTGTAAAGTGATTTTCATTCCACTCGCAAGGGACACCCGTATGAACAGCCTCTCACTTTTCGATCGTTACCGCATCGGCACGCTGCCGTTGAAAAACCGCATCGTCATGGCTCCCATGACCCGGGCGCGCGCCCTGCAGCCCGGAAATATCCCCTCCGCGCTGATGGCGGAATATTACCGCCAGCGCGCCAGCGCCGGATTGATCGTCACGGAGGCGACGCAAATCTCTCCTGAGGGACAGGGATACTCCTGGACGCCTGGCCTGCATTCCGCTGAGCAGATTGCCGGCTGGCAGCTGACGACCGGGGCCGTTCACCAGGCTGGCGGCGTTATCTTTTCTCAGCTCTGGCACGTGGGGCGGATGTCGCACGCTCGTTTTCATGCGGATGGGCAACCCGTGGCCCCGTCGGCACTGGCGCCGGACGCCCAGGTCTGGGTGGTGGATGAGCAAGGCCGGGGCCAGATGGTGGACTGCCCACCGCCGCGGGCGCTCTCCCGATCGGATATTCAGCGTATTGTCGCCGATTACCGTCAGGCGGCGCGCAATGCGATAGCGGCGGGGTTTGACGGTGTGGAAGTGCACGGCGGCAATGGCTATCTGATCGACCAGTTCCTGCGGCGTACCGCCAACCAGCGTACTGATGAGTACGGTGGTAGCCTGAGCAACCGGATCCGTTTTGCCCAGGAGGTGCTGACCGCCATCGGCGACGTCATTGGCCGCGAGCGGACGGGCATCCGCCTTTCCCCCTTCATTACCCAGCGCGGGATGAACGACCCGCAGGTGATCGACGCCATCCTTGCCCTGGCGGCCTGGTGCGAACAGCAGGGTATCGCCTTTATCCACCTGGCGGAGGCGGACTGGGACGATGCGCCAGCCGTTCCCCAGCACTTTCGTGACACGCTGCGCGCGACCTTCAGCGGCACCCTGATCGTGGCCGGCAATTACGATCAGCAAAAGGCGGAACGTATCCTCACCGCCGGTTTCGCCGACCTGGTGGCTTTCGGCCGGCCGTTTATTGCTAATCCTGACCTGCCGCAGCGGCTTCAGCACCGCTGGCCGCTGGCGACCGTCAGCGATCCCGCCACGCTGTTTGGCGGGACAGAGGTGGGCTATACCGACTATCCCTTCTATACGGAGCATAAAGAGTGAAAATGACCCGCAAAATGTTACCTGCCAGCCGTAGTTTCGCTGTTGTCTGCGCGCAGGCCAGACGCGGCATCGCGCTGCGGCGCTGCGCCACAGCGCTGCTGCTTGCCGGGATATCCGGCTCCGCGTTTTCAGCCCCGCAGGGTTTGCTGAAGCCAGCCCAGCTCATCGTTGACAACGGCCTTCCCCCTGCCACACGCGTCGCCAATGAATATGTCGCCAGGCAATACGCCACGTTCTGGAATACCGGTGATGAAGCGCTGGCCCGGGCGGCGCTGGCGGGGAATTTTATCGATAAAACGCCCCCGGAAGGGCGCCGACAAGGGCCGGAAGGCGCGATCCTCGCCTCCAGAGCGTTTCGTCAGGCGGTGCCGGATTTACGCTGTGATGTCGAACAAATGATTGTGGCCGGTGACCGGGTGGTCTCACACTTACATTTTCATGGCCACTTTACCGGGACCTTCGGCACCCGGAAGGGTAAGGGACAAAATATCGATTTTATCGCCACCGATATCTATCAGATCAGCGGCGGTAAAATTGCCGCCAACTGGCATATTGAAGATAACCTGACGCTGATGAAACAGCTGGGCGCGCAATAAGCTGCCCACCCGAGCGGTGAGTAAGCGATCGCCATAACCACGAGCCCCCCGGTATCCGCCGGGGCGGCTCGCCTGGCGACAGACTGTGCTTAGATTTGCGCCATTCCGCCGTCGACATAGATCTCTGCGGCGTTAATAAAGCTCGACTCGTCAGACGCTAAAAATACCACCGTCCTGCCAATCTCCTCCGGCTCGCCCAGCCGCCCGAGCGGTACGCTGGCGGCCAGGGCGTCGAACAAGCCCTGACGGTCCGCCTCCGCGACCAGTCCTCCCAGACCCGGGGTACGCACCGGCCCCGGGCTGACGACATTGATGCGGATCCCGCGATCGTTCACCTCCAGCGCCCAGGAACGCGCCAGGCTGCGTACCGCCGCTTTACTGGCGCTATAGATGCTGAAGTTCGCCGTCCCTTTGACCGCCGCCGTAGAGCCGGTCAAAATCACCGAGGCGCCGTCGGTGAGCAGCGGCAGCGCCTTCTGGACGGTGAACACCACCCCGCGCACGTTGGTGGCGAAAATCCGCTCGACGTGCGCCTCGGTGATGGCGCTGAGCGGCAGCATATCCCCGCCGCCAGCATTGGCGAACAGCACATCCAGGCGGCCGGACTCGTCGGCAATGGTCGCAAATACCGCGTCAAGGTCGCTTAACACGGCGGCGTCGGCGCGGATCCCGCGGGCGGCGGGCCCGATGAATCTTACCGCCGCATCCAGCTCCTCCTGTCGGCGGCCGGTGATATACACCTTCGCGCCCTGCTCCGCCAGCGCTTTCGCCGACGCCAGGCCAATCCCGGTGCTGCCGCCGGTCACTAACGCCACTTTATCCGCAAGTTTTTTGCTCATGGTGCATTTCCTTGGTTAGAGTATAAACAGGCCAGGCTCGCAAAAGCGCCCCGCCGGGTATGGAAAGCACTGTAATCGCCTCAAAGAGGCGGAAAAATGGCCTAATCTGAAAAACACTTTTCCCCTCCGTGGATAATGGACGCCCGCTAACCAGGATACTGCGAATAATGGACCGATTTTCAGCCCTCAAAGCCTTCACCCGCGTTGTCGAAGCCGGCAGCTTTACCCGCGCCGCGGACTCGCTGGATATGCCCAACGCCACGCTCAGCAAAACCATCAAGCAACTGGAAGCGCACCTGGGGGTTTCCCTCCTGCAGCGCACCACCCGGCGTATTACCGTGACGCCGGAAGGACGGGAGTACTATGAAAAAGCTCGCTGCCTGCTGGAAGACCTGGAAGAGATCGACGCCTCCTTCAATACCGCCCACAATAAGCCGAAGGGCCATCTACGGATCGCCATCGGTGGGTCGACCGCGTGCGATGTGCTGATCCCGCTGCTGGCGGACTTTATGACCTCCTGGCCGGATATCCGTATCGATTTACAGGTGGCCGATAAACCCGCGGACCTCATCAGCGGCAATATTGACTGCGCCATCCGCGGCGGGCCGATGGATGACTCGACGCTGATCGCCCGTAAAATCGGCGAGGCGACGCTGGTCACCTGCGCCACCCCTGGCTATCTTCAGCGCTGCGGCACGCCCGCCTCGCCGGATGAACTCCATCATGGCCACCAGCTCATCAGCTATCTGTCGCCGGCCAGCGGCAGAGCGTTTCCGTTTCGCTTTACGCGTCACGGCGTCAGTACCGAGCTCAAGACAGAGCCCCATCTCGGCATCAATGAGAGCAACGCGCATATTGCCGCCGGCGAGGCGGGCTTAGGCATTGTGCAAACCTTTACCTATTCGCTAAAACCCGCGCTGGCAAGTGGCAAGCTGGTGGAGATCCTCGCCGCCTGGCGCCCGGCCCCCTATCCCTTTCACGTCGTCTATGCCCGGCACCGGCACGTGCCGCCCCGGCTCCGCGTCTTTATTGAATGGCTGGCGGCGGTTTTTCCGGCTGCGGTGCAGGGATAAAGCGCGTTATCTGACGCAGCGCCGAGGGTGGTCCACAATTGAACGCACTGACCGCTATTTTTCCTTTTTACGACCGTCCGAAAAACACCAATGATTAAATCTACGATTTGATGTTTCTACACAAAATATAAACGAAGATTTAAATTGATATGAATGGGTTGACAATAACATTGGCTATGGGTAGATTTCATGGGCCTAAGTTGTGGCCTTTCCTAATCTGACATAAGAGACTAATGGATACTGAATTTAGTAGCGGTCCGAATATGGCCTTAACGGTTATTCGGACAAGTAAACATAAAATCGATTGTGATCACTTCTTCGTTTTGGTGTGTCTCGCCGGAGCCTGATGCTCTCGTGTTGTCCCACCTCGACCAGAGTTTTCACGGTCCCGAGGTGTGTTATGAACTTCAAATCTACCCTTTTTCCTGGTGTCAAAACCATGACATCAACGCTGCGTGTCCGGCCGCCCCGCGATCGGGTGTCGTCTGCGCGCAAAAAACAGCAAAGCTCTATATTCTCTTCGAAAATCAGCGAGTTGAATCAACGCATTACTAACTGGCGCGTCAGTCCTGTCACCGGCCAGCTGGAGCGTCGTTGCCGCTTCTCTGATGGCGAAGACCCACAAAGTCGCCCCTTCGTCGCCTGATTCAGCCGTTACGCCGTAGGCCGTGTCTGCGCGCTATGCCGCAGCCCGTTTTCGTGCGTCACGCTGAGTTAAGTCACTGCTGGTACCTGTTTATTCACTGATGTATTCATACTTGTACATCGGCAGGAATAATCACGTCCAAATAAAACAAAATATAAACTTCACGCCTGTTTATTTTTAATAATAAACAGCGGGAAGCCCTGTGCGAAATTAATTAAAACCGATCGCTGATGCGACATCGGGCTATTTTCGGCCGCCCTTAATCCGGGTCTTACCGTAAAAAGCCTGCTGCCGCCCGGCGACAGGAGCAGCACCATGACTGTACAAATCAAGAACCGAAATAAAAAAAGCACGCTGTCTATGCGTGCCGCCCAGGAAGCCCAAAACGGTATCGCAGAAACCCTGGTCAACCTCAACACTACCCGGGAAGGGCTGCAGGAAGCCCAGGCAAATGCCCGGCTGGAGCGGGATGGCCTGAACGAAGTGACTCATGACAAGCCACCGCACGCGCTGATCCAGCTACTGATGGCGTTTAACAACCCGTTTATTTATGTGCTCGCCATTCTCGCCGGGATCAGCTTCTTCACCGACTACTGGCTGCCCACCAGCCATGGCGAAGACGGCGACCTGACGACGGTGATAATCATCGGCACCATGGTTGCCCTCAGCGGACTGGTGCGCTTCTGGCAGGAACACCGCTCGGCCAAATCGGCCGAAGCGCTGAAAGCGATGGTTCGCACCACCGCGACGGTCGTTCGTCGCGAACACGCCGGGCAAAAAGGAACGCCACGTGAAATCCCGATGCGCGAGCTGGTGGTGGGCGATATCGTGCAGCTCTATGCGGGCGACATGATCCCGGCCGACGTCCGTTTGATCGAATCACGCGACCTGTTTATCAGTCAGGCCGTCCTGACCGGCGAAGCGCTGCCGATTGAGAAGTACGACACCCTCGGCGACGTGGCGCAGAAATCCGCGCACGACAAGGCGGTTGACAACGAAAATCTGTTGGATATGCCTAACATCTGCTTCATGGGGACCAACGTTGTCAGCGGCACCGCTCAGGCGGTCGTGGTGGCGACCGGGCCAAGGACCTACTTTGGCTCACTGGCAAAAGCGATTGTCGGCACCCGGGCGCAAACGGCGTTTGACCGCGGGGTGAACAGCGTCAGCTGGCTGTTGATCCGCTTTATGCTAGTGATGGTGCCGGTGGTGTTCCTGATTAACGGCCTGATGAAGGGCGAATGGTGGGATGCCCTGCTGTTTGCTCTGGCCGTCGCCGTAGGCCTGACGCCAGAAATGCTGCCAATGATCGTCAGCGCCAACCTCGCCAAGGGCGCGGTGGCCATGGCGAAGCGTAAAGTCGTGGTTAAGCGCCTTAACGCGATTCAGAACCTGGGCGCGATGGACGTGCTGTGCACCGACAAAACCGGCACCCTGACGCAGGATAAAATCATCCTTGAGCACCACGTCGACACGCACGGTCAGAAAAATCAGTCCGTGCTGGCGCTGGCCTGGCTCAACAGCCACTATCAAAGCGGCATCAAAAACTTGATGGATCAGGCGGTCATTTACTTCTCTGAAAATGAGTCGGGCTTTGTGCAACCTCAGGGGTACAGCAAAGTCGATGAGATGCCGTTCGACTTCGTGCGCCGTCGCCTGTCGATTGTGGTGAAAGACAGCCAGAGCAATCATCTGCTGGTGTGCAAAGGCGCCGTGGAGGAGATGCTGAGCATCGCCACCCACATGGAAGAGAATGGCAAGGTTATCCCCCTCGACGATCAGCGCCGTGACGCCATGCTGGCGATGGCGAACGACTACAACAAAGACGGCTTCCGCGTTCTGGTGGTCGCTACGCGCGACATTCCGAAAGCCGAAGCGAAAAGACTGTACAGCACCGCTGATGAGCACGATCTGATTATCCGCGGCTTCCTCACCTTCCTCGATCCACCTAAGGAGAGCGCGGGTCCGGCGATTGCTGCCCTGATGGATATTGGCGTCGCAGTCAAAGTGCTGACCGGCGATAACGCGATTGTCACTACGCGGATTTGCCGCCAGGTGGGACTGGAACCAGGCGAACCGGTACTCGGCCCGCAGATTGAGGCGTTGAGCGACACGGCCCTGCAGCAGTTGGTGGAAGAGCGCACGGTGTTCGCCAAGCTAACGCCGCTGCAGAAATCACGCGTGCTGAAGGCGCTGCAGGCCAACGGTCATACGGTGGGCTTTCTCGGTGACGGCATTAACGATGCCCCTGCTCTGCGCGATGCCGACGTGGGTATCTCGGTCGACAGTGGCACCGATATCGCCAAGGAATCGGCCGACATCATCTTGCTGGAAAAGAGCCTGATGGTGCTGGAAGAAGGCGTTATCAAAGGCCGCGAGACATTTGGCAACATTATGAAATACCTGAACATGACCGCCAGCTCCAACTTCGGCAACGTGTTCTCGGTACTGGTGGCCAGCGCGTTCATTCCGTTCCTGCCGATGCTCGCGATCCAGTTGCTGCTGCAAAACCTGATGTACGACATCTCCCAGCTCGCGCTGCCGTGGGACAAAACGGACAAAGAGTTCCTGAGCAAACCGCGCAAGTGGGATGCAAGAAACATCGGCCGCTTTATGGTCTGGATTGGCCCGACCTCGTCCATTTTTGACATGACGACCTTTGCGCTGATGTGGTTTGTGTTCAGCGCTAACAGCGAACACATGCAGACCCTGTTCCAGTCCGGCTGGTTCGTTGAAGGCCTGCTGTCGCAGACGCTGGTGGTGCACATGCTGCGTACCCAGAAAATTCCGTTCATTCAGAGCACCGCCGCCTGGCCGGTACTGATGATGACCGGTCTGATTATGGCTATTGGAATTTACGTGCCGTTCTCTCCGCTTGGGCCGTTGGTTGGGCTGCAGGCGCTGCCGTGGCAGTACTTCCCGTGGCTGGTCGGCACCCTGCTCGCCTACTGCTGCGTGGCGCAGGGCATGAAAACGTTCTACATCCGTCGCTTCAGGCAGTGGCACTAATTCTGCGTTAAAGACGGTGATTCACGTGCCGCTTCGGCGGCACCTTTCAGGCAGGCCACACAGGCTGGAAGCATTATGGAAAAGCAACATTCCCTCATTTTCCTGATTAAAAATAAGACCATCGCGTTGATTGTCTTATTTTTAATGAAAATAACCCGCACCCTTCGCGTCCGTGCCCTGGCATGGTACGCCGGAGGGAAGATTAACTATCAACACACTAAAGCATTACTGAACCTCGCCAGCGCCACACATCGTTTTTCGATCAGGTTACTGCGTTTTATTTCACTACCCGCCCTGTAGAGGGGGAATTCATAATGTCCGGAACCACTCTGTTAATTCACCTGGCTGGCGCCATCGCATTGCTGCTCTGGGGCAGCCATATGATTTCAACGGCGCTGCAGCGCGGCTTCGGCACGCCGCTGCGCAACTGGATGGGACGCCACCTCACTAACCGCTGGACCGCCCTGCTCTCCGGCATTGGCATTACCGGCATTCTGCAAAGCAGCACGGCGGTCAGTATGATGGCGACGTCATTTACCGCCGCAGGTACGCTAAGCCTTGCCCCCGCGCTTGCGGTGATGCTCGGCGCCAACATCGGCTCCACGCTGGTGGTCCAGCTGATGAGCTTTAACATGGAAATCGCCATTCCGCTGCTTCTGCTGGCCGGGTTTGTGGTTTTCAAGCTACGCGACCATTCCAGCTTTGAAAGCGTGGGCTGCGCCCTGATTGGCCTCGGCCTGATGCTACTGGCGCTGCATTTACTGGGTGGCACGCTGCAGGACATTGAGGTCACGCCGGTGTTTCATGCCGTGATGCAGGGGCTACAGGGCGATATTTTCATTGCCCTGCTGGTGGCGGCGCTCCTGACGCTCCTGTGCCACTCCAGCGTGGCGATGATTTTGCTGATCGCCTCCCTCGCCGGTACCGGCACGCTGACCCCGTCTACGGCCCTGGTGCTGGTGCTTGGCGCCAACATCGGCGGCGCGTTACCGCCGGTGTTAAACGCCGGGTCCGCGGTGGCCCGCCGCCTGCCGGTTGGCAACCTGATGGTCCGCCTGTCCGGCTGCGCGCTGGCGTTACTGCTTCTGCCGTTGCTGATGGCGATCGCCCGTAAATCCGGGCTGAACACGCCGCAGCTGGTAGTGTGGTTTCATACCGCCTTTAGCGTGGCGCTCGCGCTGCTATTTATCGGCCTGAACGTGCCAATGGCTCGCTTCCTGGAGCGACTGTTTCCGGAAGAAGAGCGCGTAGGCGACCCGGGTATGCCGATGTATCTCGACGATGCGGGTCTGGAAGTGGCTTATATCGGCCTGTCCAATTCGGTTCGCGAATCGCTGCGCGCCGCCGACATGCTAACCATCATGCTGGACCGACTGCTGGTGCTGTTTGTGACCCAGGAAAAACAGGCTGCCGATGACATCCGCCAGCTGGAGCAGTCGGTCGATCTGCTCAGCGCGGCGGTTCGCGCCTACCTCGCCGACATTGGTCAGGACGGGCTGAATGATGCGGATGCCGATCGTGCCCAGGAGATCCTGATGTTCATCATCAATGTTGAGCACGCGGGCGACATTCTCTCCAGCAATCTGACCCAGCTGGCCACGCGCCGCGCACGCCGGGGAGAGCAGTTTAACGACTTTGAATTACACCATATTCGCCTGCTGCATGCGGAGATCCTCACCAGCCTGAACTTAGGAATAGCGGCATTCCTGCGTGAAGACTTGTCTGCTGCCCACCAGCTGGTGCAGCGCAAAGAAACCATCCGCCAGCTGGAGGCCTCCGCCAGCCGCGAGCACTTCAAAAAACTGCGGGAGGACAAGAATGCCTGGGCGGAATCCGGCGACATTTTCCAGCGGGTGCTACGGGACTACCGCCGCGTGCATCACCATATCGCCGCCGTCGCCTACCCGGTCATTGACCGCCTGGGCGATACCTCGCTGCGGTTTATTGAAACGCCGCCGGATGTTTAAAAAACAATAACCGCCAGCGCGCGGACGAGATCCTTTTCAAGGCAAGCAACGTTAAGGTACAAAAAATGCGAGTGTTAATCTGCTCGGGTCGGTTTTATGCCGACACCCATACCATCACCCATGTGCTGGATCTCTATGCCCGTACACAGACAATTAACGTGTTGATTCACGGAGGGCACCAGGCGCTGGGCGGCGCGATAGAAAACTGGGCGCGCGGGATCGACGTTCACGTGATCCGCTACCCGGCAAACTGGGCGCTGCACGGAAAATATGCGGAGACAAGGCGCAATTTGTTTATGCTGGAAGATAGCCGCCCTGACGTACTGCTGGCATTTCCTGGCGGAGAAGATACGGCGGAGTGCATAAAGATGGCGAAACACAGAGGGATCCGCGTCATCGACGTCGTTTAACCTGAGTGGGTGAAGTTCGGTGACCATGGCCACAGGCTGGCGTCCGCTGAAGGGGTATTGAATGACGGCCTTGACGATTAACCAGCAATGGTCAATATAGAGAACCTTGCTCGTCTAAGTGTAAGCTGAGCGCAGAGAGGACAGTCAGGCGGGGGGCCCGGCCCCCCAATTGTCCGGGAACATTATGGGCAATACCGCTCAGCATACCCTCAGGCTTCCGTTGGTCCACGGGATGAGATTTCACGTCCACCCCCCTTATTCGCGCGGTATCGAAACCAGGAACAGCCGGACAACGACACCCGCCATACCTTACCTGGAGCGAAAAAATGACCTCATCCATTGCCATCGTCGGTGCAGGACTCGGCGGCCTCATGCTCGCACGTGTTTTACATGTTCACGGCATTTCCTCTGTGGTCTACGAAGCTGAAGCCTCTCCCGAGGCCCGCCCACAAGGTGGCTTGCTGGATATCCACGATCATAATGGCCAGCGGGCGCTGATAGCGGCAGGCCTGTACGATGCCTTCCGGGCCCTTATTCTTCCTGGTGGTCAATCCACGCGCGTACTCGATAAAGAGGGCAACGTATTGTTCGAGCAGTTCGATGATGGTTTGGGCGGCCGACCAGAAGTCTCTCGCGGCGCGCTTCGCACGCTGCTGCTGGAGTCGCTTCCTGCGGACACCGTGCAATGGGGCCGTAAAGTGGCAGATATCGTCCCCCATGATGACGGCACGCATAGTTTGTACTTTACGGATGGCGCCACCACCAGGGTCTCCCTGGTGGTGGGCGCAGATGGTGCCTGGTCGCGTGTCCGCGCTCTGGTCACCGATGCTGTCCCTGCCTATGCGGGATTTTCGTATGTCGAGCGCTGGCTTAGTCACGTTGATACTGATCATCTGGCTTGCGCGCAAGCAGTAGGCCGCGGCTCATTTTTTGCGCTCTCGCCAGGCAAGGGTATCATGGCGCACCGGGAGCCTGGCGGCGTGATCCACGTTTACATTGCTCTGTGCCAACCCCAGGCCTGGTTCGCTGACGTGACGTCCGCTAATGCACAGGTTGACGTGCAACGCATAGTCGATGAATTCGATGGCTGGGCGCATCCACTGCAAACATTGATTACGGAGGGTGATGGTGAGCCCGTATTGCGCCCTATTCACTTTTTACCTCCCGGACTTCGATGGCCGCGAACAGCAGGCGTAACGCTGTTGGGCGACGCCGCGCATCTTATGCTGCCGTTCGGCGAAGGCGCTAATCTCGCGTTAGAGGATGGCGCTGAGCTGGGACTCGCGATTGCGGCCAATGCAGATAATCCTGAAGCCGCGCTGTCCGCTTATGAAGAACAGATGTTTATCCGCGTCGAAAGTGCGGCCAACGACGCGCAGGCAATGGCAGGCATTCTCTTTGGGGACGAGACACCCGGCGCGTTGTTGCATTTTTTTAACCAGTATAAAACAGGATCCTGATCCCCGACGCTGCGGTGATTCTTGCGCCATGAACAAATAACCCTCCCGCCATCGGGAGGTCAATGTTCAGTAATGTCCGGAGAATAACGCTCCGGATATAAAATCATTAAAACGCTGTCGCAATAGCTGAAATCTGGAACGAGTTATTTTAATAACCCCTTCATGATCAAAGACAGACCGAACTCAAAACAGGTATCCGGATGTTGGTGGGTAAGCGCATCGATACGACTGATTTCTGTTGAGGGTGTAGACAATCTTTCATCATCATGTCTGTCTGTACGAGACTGCTCCTCCAATACGCATCCCAGGGTATATTCGCTAATAGTGAGTAATATCATTGCGGCTTCGGCCTCAGAAAAGCCGGCCCGCATAAGGTAAGCCACCTTTGGGTAGAACGTTTCCCCTCCTACCCGCGCCGGTGTTGTCCCCGCATGGAGCAGTGCGCCATCCCGATGAGCGAGAAGCGCGCGGCGGAAACTGCGCGCGTTATTTGCCAGCCAGTCTGCCCACTCGGCCGTGTCTTCAGCCAGCGGAAGCGAATGGTGCCTGGCCAAAACAGTTGCGGCCATCTCTTCCAGTAAGCTGGCCTTGTTCCTGAAATGCCAGTACAGCGTTGCGGATTCTACCCCCAGCTTTTGCGCCAGCTTTCGCGTCGTTATCGCTTCCAGCCCGACTTCATCTAAGAGTGCTAATGCAGCATTAATGACCTGATCCCGCTGAATTTTAGCCATGGTGTTCATCCTGTTGTTAATGCATCCAACCGAGCCCGTGGTAGATGAAAAGAGATCTTCTCCTGACCAGGAGCCTACCGGCGCCATTGATGAAAATAAATCTATCATTGATAGAAAAATTGATCAATGATAGATTTTTAACGCATCGCACCTAAAGGTCATCCCATGAATATCAATCGAGATACGCAGGTAAAGAAAACAAACCATGCTGGCCCCATCAATGCCATCCCGCCGGTTTTGTGGATGCAAGCCGCCATCATCACCCTTGGTGCATTCGCTACCATGCTCTCATCCACCATGCTCAGTGCTGCGCTTCCGACCATGGCAAACGGCCTTGGGGTGACGGACGCCTCCATCCAGTGGATAGCCACCGCGTACCTCATGGCGCTGGCCGCAGGCGTTCCGGTTAGCGCATGGGCGGTAAAACGGTTTGGCGCCACCCAACTTTGGCTCTATGCACTTATTTTATTTGGTGTTTTCTCGGCAGTTTGCGCGTTATCCCCGAATATCGAGGTGCTGCTCACCGCCAGAATAATGCAAGGTCTGGCAGGCGGGTTACTCGTGCCGGCCGGGCAGACGATCCTGGGTCTGGTGGTCGGTCGTGAGCGCCTCGGGCGGATCATTGGTACGATAGGCGTGGCTATCGTCATTGCGCCCTTACTGGGAACGTCTCTGGGGGCCGTGCTGCTTCAGGTCTGCGGATGGCGAGTCTTGTTTTTTATTAATGTCCCCTTATCTCTCTGTGCCTGGCTTGCGGGATGGAAATTACTCCCTCGCCCGACAATAAAAAATGATAAGCCGCTCTCCCTGGACTGGATGGGGTTAATACTGATTCTTTGTAGCCTTCCCCTGCTCATGGAGGGTATTAAAGGCGTCAGCCTGAATAGTGGTGAAAATAGCGGGAACATTATCTTACTCAGCGTGGGCGCACTGTTTATCGGCTTGTTTATCTTTCGCTCTTTTCGCATTGACTCGCCTTTACTTCATCTCAGCCTTTTCAAACATCGTGGCTTCACATTATCGGCGTTGCTGATGGCTATCGGAGGTGCGGTGAATTTTGGTGGACAGTTCCTGCTCCCGTTGTATTTCCGCGACGTTTGCCATGAAGCATTGGCTGACGTGGGTTTGCTCCTTACCCCGCAGTTAATCGGTTCTGCCATAGGATTCCCGGTCGCCGGTTATTTCTCAGACCGGCTGGGTCCTCGCGTGGTGCTGATCGTTGGCGGCTTGATCTCGGTGTTAGCGACATGGCCGCTGGCCATGATTGATGGAGGCAGTAGCTACCTCCTGGTCGGTAGCGCACTCGCTATCAGAGGGTTCGGTTTAGCCCTTGCGACAGTGCCGGCGATGGCGGCAGGCCTGGCGATGGCGGGTACCCGTCATGTTTCTGATGCAGCACCGATTCTCAACATCCTGCAGCGTGTTGGCGCGATGGCTGGCGCGGCCCTGGTGACGGCGTGCTACGTCAGACTGGCGCATACGCAGGGTAGCTTAGCCGCCTTTCAGCACGCCGGGTGGATACTGATCAGCGGCGCCATACTGCTCACCCTTTCAGCACTTTTCATGGTGAACCATCAGGGATCATCAACGCGGGAAGAAACAAGATAACCGGTCTGGCGTCCTGTCCCGCACCCGGTACGCAATAGTTAACACCTCATTCTGAATGAGCGCGAGAGAGGCGTGAATGCCAGTCAACGACACCAGCGACTGGCATTGCACGCGACTCCCCACTAAACCGAACCAATCAATCCGCCATCGACCCGGATCACCGCCCCGGTAATGTAGCTGGCAGGCTGGCTTGCCAAAAAGGCAGCGGTAGCGCCGTACTCATGGGGGTGGCCATAACGTCCCGCCGGAATGCTCAGACGACTCTTCTCCGCGACCGCTTCCGCAGTGGAATGTTCCCGTTTCGCCTTGATAGCATCCAGCTGACCCACCCGGTCGGTAGCAATGCGCCCAGGCACCATCACATTCACCGTGACGCCGTCGGCCGCCACTTCAGCGGCAAGGGTTTTCGACCAGCCGAGTAAGCTCATGCGCAGCGCATTCGACAGGGCGAGACCCGGAATAGGGGCAATCACACCGGACGAGGTGGAGGTAATAATGCGTCCCCAGCCACGGCTGCGCATGGCGGGCAGTAGTTTATCGGTGAGCTGGATTAACGAGGCGACCATCACTGAAAATTGCTGTTGCCAGACGGCGCCGTCCGTCCCCTGTGCCAGCGTGGGCGGTGGGCCACCGGAATTATTGACCAGAATATCGATGTCGCCCCAGTGCTCGCGGATATCGGCGATGACCGTATCAAACTGTTCCGGGACGGCAAAATCCAGCGGCCAGGCGCGGGCGGTACCGCCCAGCTGAGTGATGCGTTCCACCGTTTGCGCCAGCTTCTCTCTGTTGCGGCCTGTCACGGCGACCTTCACGCCTTCCTGCGCCAGCGAGCAGGCGATAGCCTGTCCAAGACCACTTCCCGCACCGCAAACCAGTGCCACACGCTGTTGTATCTGCAAATTCATAAATGCTCCTGATTGTATTTTCAGGAGCATTATGTGCAATAGTGATGCCAGTTATACGCGTGGGCTTTTTACATTGACCTGGTCAAACGCGTATTGCAGGTGTTTTCTCATCAACTCTGCCGCCTGTTCCTGTTTGTTCTCTCGCAGGGCATCAATGATGGCAACGTGCTCTTCGCACCACTCTTTTACGCGACGCTTATTGTGATAGCTACCAAATTCCAGCAGGCGGCGCAGCCGGTTTTGCTGCTGAATAGCCTGTAATACAAACAGGTTGCCGCTGGCCTCTGCCAGCAACTCATGAAACGCCGCATCGGTTTCGAAAATCTCTTTGGCCGGGACCTGCGTAATGTCCGGGTGGGTGATGAGTCTCAGATGCCGGGCGCGCAGACGTTTAAGCATCTGCCGGTCAACATGCAGGTTGGGCGTCAGCAACGCCATCGGTTCAATCATCAGGCGAAAACCGTAGCTATTGCGCAGAGCGATATCGGAGTTCAGGGTTTGCAGAAAGCGCCAGCCATGCCCTGCATTGCGGGCAATCAGGCCATCCTCCGATAGCTTCACCAGTGTACGGGTCAGCACGCCGCGATCAACATCATAGCGCTGGCTGATTTCGGTCTGGGTAAAGGATTCCGGCAGGATACCTGCAATGCGGTCATGGACCAGTTGCTCGTACAACTTCTGGTCATTGCTCTTGGACTGCTCAATCTCCAGCTGATCCAGCTCATTACTGCGTTTAAGCAGGAAAAAACCCTGGTTTGGCCGCGCTTCAACCGCCCCCATTCGGGTCAGTTCCTTGAGCCCGGCACGTACCGGCGTACGCGAAACACCCAACGCATCGGCAAGATGTTGCTCACGTAAATGATGACCTGGATCGAATCTTGCTTCAGATATCAGGTCGAGTATTTGCCGGGCTATCCGGCGACTGCTCGCAGTGGAGTCAGGCTGCATGAATTCACGATTCCCTGAAGTGCATTGTTGTGGTCGATATATACAATATCACGAGCAACAAAACGCAGCAAAGTAAAGCAAGGAGTGCACGCTTAACGTGCAATACGCACCAGAATGAGACATTTTTTTCACACGCATAATTGTATTTATTGACTCACTAAATTCAATTTAAACCTTAGCCAGGAGACGACTATGTCCAGCAATTCTTTTCTGTTTCGCCATGTGCGTACTTTGATGTTCGCGCTGACCGCCCTGCCGCTGGTCAGCCATGCGGCGGTGGAAACCATCGCCAAGGGTCAACTGACCTATGGAACGGCAGCGACGTTCATGCCTTTTGAATACGTGAAAGCAGGCAAGCTTACCGGCTTCGATATCGACCTGATCAACGCGCTAAGCAAAGAGATCCAACTGACGCCGGCGCCAATGCCGATGGAATTCAAAGGGCTTATTCCGGCGCTGCAGGGTAAACGTCTGGATATCATCAACTCCGCCATGTACGTCAATCCGACCCGTGCCGAGCAGGTTGACTTCGTACCCTATCTGAAAATCGGCAGCCGCGTGGTGGTCCGCAAAGGTAACCCGGCCAACATCACCGGACGTGACCTGAGCCTCTGCGGCAAAAACATCGCCGTGACGCTCGGCGGGATCGAAGAGAGCCAGGCGCGGGCAGACAATCAGCGCTGCGTGGAGGCCAAAAAACCGGCCATCAACGTCATGACGTTCCCCGCCGCCACCGATTCCGCCGTGGCCGTCGCCCAGGGACGTGCCGATGCCGAGTTCCTCTCCACGCCGGGCACCGTCGCCCTGTTTACCGAAAAAGCCGGCATGTTCGAAGCGGTTGGCGCTGAGTTCGAAGCGAATACTCACATCGCCTTTGCCGTGCGTAAAGGCGATACCGCAACCCAGGCCCTGCTGGAGCAAGGTCTGCAGAGCCTCGTCAAAAATGGCACCTACACGCAACTGATCAAGAAGTGGAACTTCCCAGACTCCGTTGCCCTTTTCTAACCCGTTTGCCATTAACCGGAGAACGCTATGTCGATCGATTTAATGTGGCAGTACTTCCTCTCCCCCGAATTTATTCGGGGTGCGTGGATGACGCTACTGATTACCCTCTGCTCACTGTTGTGTGGCGTGGTGCTGGGCCTGGTGTTGGCGCTGTTGCAGGAAGCGCCGTTTCGCGCCGGGAAAGGGCTGGCCTTTTTCTACCTGTGGCTGTTTCGCGGGACGCCGGTGCTGTTCCAGATAATCTTTGTCTACAACGTGCTGCCAGGCTTCGGCTTACGCTTCTCCGCGTTTACCTGTGCAGTGCTGGCCCTTTCGCTCAATGAAGGCGCCTACATGGCGGAAATTCTGCGCTCTGGCCTGCAGGCGGTGAAAAGCGGCCAGCGCACCGCCGGCATGGCGCTGGGGATGACTCACGGCCAGATCATGCGAAAAATCGTTCTGCCTCAGGCCGCACGCATCGTTCTGCCGCCGATGGGTAACCAGATGATCAGCATGCTGAAATCGAGCGCGCTGGTCTCGGTTATCGCCGTTCAGGAACTGCTGCTGGTCGCTAACCAGGCCGCCAGCGCCAGCTTCCGTTACTTCGAAGCGCTTTGCGCTGCGGGCATCTATTACCTGCTGCTCACCAGCCTGTTCATGATCTTCCAGTCGTGGCTGGAACGCGTGCTGGATCCCAGGCAGCGCCGCAGCAAAAGCCAGAAGCGGCTGACTCGCCTGTTTAAATTACCGAAAACCGTCCGGGAGGAACCATGAGTGAGAAACCGCTGCTGGAGATGATCGGCATTGATAAGACTTTTGGTCGCCAGACCGTACTCAAAAACTGCTCTCTGACCGTGCAACGCGGAGAAACCGTGGTGCTGATTGGCCCGTCCGGCTCGGGAAAATCCACCCTGCTACGCTGCGTCAACATGCTCTCGCCCGCCGACAGCGGCGATGTGTTCTTCGCCAGCCAGCACATCAGCCGGGGCGATGTGCCGGCGCACAAACTGCGTCAGCGCATTGGCATGGTGTTCCAGAACTACGAGCTGTTCTCGCACCTGACCGCAGCGGAAAACATCATGCTGGCCCCGATGACGGTGTTGGGAATGAACCGTATTGATGCCCGCAAACTGGCGGACAACCTGCTGGCAAAAGTGCGCATCAACGAACGTGCAGACCATTTTCCGGACGAGCTCTCCGGCGGACAGCAGCAGCGCGTGGCGATTGCCCGGGCGCTGGCGATGAAGCCCGAGCTGATGCTCTACGACGAGCCCACTTCCGCCCTCGACCCGGAGATGATCCGTGAAGTGCTTGAAGTCATGGCGGAGCTCAGCGCGGAAGGCATGACCAGCATGGTGGTGACTCACGAAATGGGCTTCGCCCGTCGGGCCGCTAACAAAATTCTGTTTATGGAAGACGGCGAAATTATCGATCGCGCCAACACCAGCGATTTCTTCGCCGGCCATGTCAGCGACCGCGCGCAGCGCTTCCTGACGCAAATATTACATTAATCACGGAGTTCCTATGTCCAGTTATCAGGTTGACAGCGCTCGTATGAAAAAGGACTTAGCGACGCTGGTTGCCATCAACACGGAGAATCCACCGGGCCATGAGCGCGAAGCCGCCGAATGTCTGGAAGGCTGGCTGCTGACCGCCGGGTTCGATCTCTCCTTTAGCGAATACGCACCGGGGCGGACCAACGTTATCGCCATTCTGAACAATGGACCGGGGCCGTGTTTCGCCTTTAACACCCACCTTGACACCGTTCCGGCGGGCAGCGGCTGGGCCAGCGATCCCTTCACGCTCACCGAGCGTGACGGACGCCTGTACGGACGCGGCGCCTGCGATGCCAAAGGCCCGCTGGTGGCGATGGTTGAAGCCCTGCGTCTGCTGGCTGCCAACCGTCAGCAGTGGTCCGGCACATTGATGGGGGTGTTCACCGCCGATGAAGAGGTCGCCAGCGAAGGGGCGAAATTCTACGTCCGCGATAATCCGCCGGCGATTGATTTCGCGGTGATTGGCGAGCCGACCTCAAATGCCACCTTCTCCGCCCACAAAGGCAGCTTACGTCCTCGCGTGCGGGTTAAAGGCGTCACCGCGCATTCTGGTACGCCGGAGCTGGGGGTTAACGCGATTTACCAGTCGGCGCGCCTTTTAGGGTTGATTGAAGAAGCCCACCACCAGCAGGTGCGTTGCCGCTGCCACGATCTGGTCGGCAACGCCAGCCTGACGGTAACCCGCATCCACGGCGGCCATGCGGACAACGTGGTGCCAGACAGCTGTGAGCTGCTGCTTGACCGTCGCATGGTTCCGGGCGAAGACGAAGAGGTCGTCAAAGCCGAACTGCAGCAACTGCTCGACCACGCATACGCACATGCAGGTGTGGAAGCCGAAATTATCGCCTGGCAGCCCACTACCGGCGGCGCGACGCAAACCGACAGCCGCGAAGCCATTGTCGAGCAAAGCCTTGCTGCCTGTCGCCGTCATGGGCAGAGCGAACCCGGCCCGTTTGGTTTTCAGGGGGGATGTGACCTGGTGCATTTCCGTTCGCTGGGCGCAAAAGGCGTCGTGATTGGCCCCGGTTCGCTGGCCGTGGCTCACAAACCCGATGAATTTGTCCCTGTCGATGAATTTATCGCAGCGGCCTACCTCTATCTCGATATTGCGCTCGCCATGCTGCCGCCGGAGCCCGGTTTATGAAAGCGCAGCTCTTTCGGGGAGATCTGCATTACGCCGATGTGACGCTGCATACCGCTGCCTCTGGTCCGGTGACGGCGCTCGACACGCTCTGGCTGCGTCTGGAAGACCAGGGGGTGACCGGGATTGGCGAAGTGCGGCTCAACATTCGCTACCTGCATGGCTACCGCGAAGAGCAGGTGCTGAACAACCTGCTTCAGATACTTCGCCGCTGGGACTGGCGCCAGGCGCCCGCCGCGCGACTCGCCGCGCTAGATGACGAAGACTGCACGCTCCTGCCGCCATCGCGCATGGTGCTGGATATGGCCTTGCACGACCTGCTGGCGCGTCAGCAAGGGGTAAGCGTTGCCGCCTGGCTGGGGGCGCGGGATGACCTGCCTGCGTGGCACACCAACCAGACCCTGTTCTGGGGCAGCGAGAGACAGATGCTGGAGCAGGCGCAACGCTATGTCGTTCGCGGTTTCACCCAGCTGAAGTTGCGCACAGGCGTGGCGGATTTCGCTACCGACCTGGCCCGTCTGCAACGGCTGCGCCAGCGGTTCGGCCAGCAGATTTCGCTGGCGATTGACGTGAACGGCCAGTGGTCTCTGGCGCAGGCTCACGCGGCATTCCCGTCTCTGCGCGAGCTGAAGCTCAGCTACATCGAACAGCCGTTAAGCCCGGCAAACGACAGCCAGCTTGCGGAGCTGTACGCCTACGGCATCCCGATCATGCTCGACGAAAGCCTCAACAGTGATGCCGCCATCACCCGGCTGATCGCCGCCAAAGGTGCGCTGTGGGGGCATCTCAAACTGGTGAAACTGGGTGGCCTTGCGCCGACGCTGGCCGCCGCCAACCGGCTGCGACTCGCCGACGTGCCATTCATGATTGGCCAGATGAATGAAGGCCATGCTGCCACCGCCGCCGCGCTCCAGCTGTGTCGTGTCGTGCAACCGGCATTTGCCGAGCTGTATGGCGCCGATGGCTTAACGGATGATCCCGTCAGCGGGCTGGAATACCGCAATGGCCTGGTCACCGTCAATGACTCACCCGGTCTGGGCGTGCAGTTTAATGCCGCGCAGGCCCACTTACTCCAGGAGTTTACTCATGCAAGATGTTAACAATGTGATTCAGGGCAGTGAGTCCGCCTTTAGCGCTGATGAATATGCGCAACGCATTCGACGCACCCGCGAACGCTTAAGCCGCGCGGGCGTGGACGTCATGATCGTTACCGGCCCGGAAAACATTTTCTGGCTCACCGGTCAGCAAACACCGGGCTATTACACCTTCCAGGCGCTGTTGCTGCCGGTAGAAGGGGATCCGGTGTTTGTGATTCGCCAGCTCGAATACTTTAACTTTATCGCCAACACCTTTATTTCTGACGCCGCCATCTACCAGGATGGCGATAACCCGGTGGATTTCCTGGTGGGCATGCTGCAACAGCGCGGCTGGCTCCACAAACGGATTGGGCTGGACAAACGCGGTTGGTTCCTGCCGGTTGCCGTGTATGAAGCCCTGCAGGCCAGGCTCGGCACCATTGCCGATACCGCGGGCGTCATCGAGCCGCTGCGCGCCGTGAAATCGGCGGCGGAGGTGGAAAAAATCGCCATCGCAGCGCGCTATGTGGACGCGGGCATGCGCGCGGGCATGGCGGCGATTCGCAGCGGCGCAGACGAAAACGCGCTGGTCTCGGCGATGATGGGGGCCGCCATTGCCGCCGGTTCCGAGTATGTCGGCATGGAACCGCTGGTCTCGACCGGCCCACGCAGCGGCGTGCCGCATGGCACATGGCGTCGTCGGGTGATGCAGGATAACGACCCGGTATTTCTGGAAATGTCAGCGGCTCACGACCGCTACCACGCCGCGATGATGCGCTCCGCCTGGCTGGGGCGGCCGCCCGCTATCGCCATCGAAATGGAAAAAGTGTGTCAGGAAGCCCTGCAGGCCTCTCTTGATGCCATTCGTCCAGGCGCCACCTGCGAAGCGCCGCACCTGGCCTGCCAGAAGGTGATTGATCGCGCCGGGTTCACCGAAAACTTCAAAAAACGCACCGGTTACTCCATCGGTATCGCCTTTGCGCCGGACTGGGGCGAAGGCGGCATTCTCAGTCTGTATCGTGGCGTCACCACTGAGCTGCAGCCAGGAATGACCTTCCACATTCCACCGGCTCTGCGGATCTACGGTCAATTTACCGTCGGCGTCAGTGAAACCGTGGTGGTGACCGAAACCGGATATCGTCAGCTGGGTTCCCTGGCTCGCCCTCTCACACTGCTGTAAGGAAAGAAAAATGAAAGATATCAATGAATGCCGTGAACGCCTGCGCGGTATTTTCAACATCACCGTCACCCCGTTCACCGCCAGCGGCGCGATCGACTTTCCGGCGTTACGTGAAAATATTGAACGCGTGATTGGTCTGGGTTATGACGGTCTGCTGATTGGCGGCACCTACGGTGAATTCCCGGTGATGACCGTCGAAGAACGCCGTGAGCTGTTTCATCAAGTCATGGCCTGTGTGGATGACCGCGTGGCGGTCATGCTGTGCAGCGCCAGCGCCGACCCGCGCGATGCCCGCGAGCTGACGCTGCTGGCAAGCGAGCTGGGCGGCCTGCCGATGGTGACCGCGCCCTTTGTTAGCGAAATCACTGACCAACAGATCGTCAGCTACTTCAAAGAGATGGCTCCCTTATCCAAAACCGGCATCCTGGTGTACAACGCGCCGGGCATCGGCATCACCCTCTCCCCGGCGCTGCTGGAACAACTGGCAGAGATCCCCAACGTGGTCGGCATCAAACAGGGCGATCTCAACCCCACCGCCATCGACCAGATTGCCAACCGTCTGCGTGGGCGTCTGCGCCTGTTCTGTGCTTCCGATCTGGCCTTCCTCGGGCCAATGATGGCCGGGTTTGACGGCATCAGCACCACCAACAGCGGCGCGCTGCCGGAGCTGATTATCAATACCTTCCGGGCCGTGGAACAGGGCGATGCCGCCACGGCCCGCGATCTGCATCAGCTGTGGTACGCGTATCGCGCGCTGGCGCGCAAACATGGTCAGCCGCAGCTGGTGAAAGCGGCGATGGCGCTGCGCGGTTTTAACGGCGGCACCGTACGCGCACCGTTAAAACCGATCGACGACGCGGCGCTGGCGGAGCTGACTCACGTCATGTCGGCGCTTGCCAGCGACAGCCGTAGCGGCGTTACGCTGGCGCGTTAAGCGCCGCCCGTAAAAAGGCGACGAACAGCGGATGGGGCGCATCCGGGCGGGACATCAGTTCCGGGTGCCCCTGCACACCATGCCAGAACGGCAGTTCCGGCTGGGAGATGGCCTCCACGATATCGTCCGTTTGCGCACTGACGCTGACCCCGCTGCGATCCAGCGCCGGTAATAAGTCGGTGTTAAAGCAGTAGCGATGGTTGTAGTGCATTTCGCGGATATCACCGGGGATCAACCCGAAGGAAAAAGGGAATACGCCGCAGCGATGACGGCCATCAACAAAGGGAACAAAGCTGTGCAGAGCCTCATCCGGAGCCACTTCGGCGGGAATGGCTGATTCGCAACCCGGACGTCGGCGCACGACTGCGGTCATCATGCTCTGCATTCCCAGGCATAACCCCAGCGTGGGCTGTCCGCGGGCAAGCGTATCTTCCGCCACGCGGATTTGTCCCTTGACGGCGGCCATCGAGGAACCGCCTGGCAACACGACGCCCTGGACGTCGTGGAGGTCGTGTAACCCAGGGGACAGACTGACCGGCGCGAAGAAATGGACCTCCAGGTTCAGCCCCAGCGACGCCGCGGCATCACCCAGTGAGCCAAGCGTGGCGGGGTAGACCAGACGGTGGTCTGACTCACGGCCAATCAGTGCGATGCGCAAGGACGTCCCGGCAGAGGATGGCTCCCCGGCATCCCAGCGACCATAGCGATCGGCGGTGAGGTCTAACACCGTATGTTGCCCGTCGCTGAGCGTCAGGCGCTGGTTGCGGTCATCGCTGAACAGCCGTTGGCCCGGCAGGTCGGCGATAAGCGCTGCCTGCGAGGACGCCAGCACAATGACAGCATCTGACTCAGGCAGGCTGGCTATATCGCGCACCTCTTCACGCAGCGTATCGCTGCGCCAGAGGCCGCTGGTCACGCAGTACCCGGCACGAATGACGTGCTGATGGCTGTCGGGAACATCGCCGGCGAAGTCGGGGCGAAGGCTCCAGAGAGGTAGTCCAAGACGATTAGCCCACAGGCTGGCGGTAATACCGTAGCGAGCGGGCGCAGAGGTGTTATCGAGAATAAAGATCGGTGACACGGCGAGTTTCCTGCTGAGGTTGGGGACCTAATTGTATTAATTGAATCATTAGATACAAAAGAGGATTTATGAATAACAGTCAAATCGCCCGTCGTATGCAATCTGTACGCCCTTCACCGACAGCGGTCATTTCTGACCAGGTACGGGCACTGGAAGCCGCAGGCAAGCCGGTTATCAACCTGGGCGAAGGAGAACTGGATTTTGCTACCCCGGCCCATATCAGCTATGCGGGCATTGAAGCGATCGTGCATCATCAGACTAAGTATACCGCCGTTTCCGGCACCGCCGCGTTAAAGGAGGCCATTGCCGCCAAGTTCGCTCGCGACAATCAGTTGCATTACCGTCCGCAAGAGATCATCGCAGGCAGTGGCGCCAAGCAGCTTATTTTCAATGCTTTTCTGGCCACCCTCGACGCCGGGCAGCAGGTCATCATTCCCGCCCCCTACTGGGTCTCGTATCCGGATATGGTCTCTCTGGCCGATGGCGAACCGGTGATTGTGCCCTGTGATGAACAAAACGGCTGGAAGCTGACGCCGGAACAACTGGCCGCCGCCCTCACCCCATCAACGCGCTGGCTGATCCTCAACTCGCCGGGCAACCCGACGGGGGCGATTTACAGCGAGCAGGAACTGCGTGCCCTGGCTGCGGTGCTGGCGGATTACCCACAGGTGCTGGTGATGGCCGACGATATTTACGAGCCGCTGCGCTATGACAATATCCCTTTTACCACTTTTGCCCAGGCCGCCCCGCAGATGGTTTCACGTACCCTGACGGTAAACGGTGTGTCCAAAAGCCACGCCATGACCGGCTGGCGTCTGGGCTATGCGGGAGGGCCGCAATGGCTGATTGCCGCCATGCAGATCCTGCAATCACAAAGCACCTCCAACCCCAGCAGTATTTCGCAGGCTGCGGCGGTCGCAGCGCTTAACCACTCAGCCAATTTCTTCGACGGCTGGCTCAACGTGTTAGATAAACGCCGCCAGCAGGTGCTGGGAATGATTGCCGCCACCGATGGCCTGAGCGCCACCGCTCCCCAGGGGGCATTCTATGTGTTTGCTAACTGCCAGGCGCTCATGGGCCGGATGACCCCTGGCGGCGAAATCCTTCGCAACGACAGCGCGCTGGCGAACTGGCTATTAGAACAAACCCAGGTGGCCGTTTTACACGGCTCCGCGTTTGGAATGCCGGGGTATTTGCGTATTGCGTATGCGATAGAAGATGGCCTGCTAACCCAAGCCTGCCAGCGGATAGCGGGCGCCTGCGCGCAATTGCGTTAAAAGCGTGTGGTGGCGCAGCGGCTACCCACGCGGCGGCAAACCACGCTCGGTCTGAAAAATGCCGTGCTTATCGCCTACCTTGCCGATAAGCACGTTGTCATCATGATAGCTCACCGGGTAATAGCGACGTTCTCTTTCCCGGTTTTCCACTCCACCGTTGCGGCCACTACCGCACGCGGCAGGAATAGCATCCTGCGCATAGCTAATAATAAAGCAACCTCCCTGCAGCTGAATTTATACCAGACCCACAAAATAGATTTTCGTTATTTTGTTAATTCTATAAAAAACACAATGCTAACAGCTATCCCCGAATGTTGAACACGTGCAAGGTTTCAGAAATTATGATATAGTTCGCGCTTTAATGGATAGTGATTAAGGTTGAAATATTGAAAACGGCCAATTTTTCTGAGTTGATAAAAATAGCTGCGCTACAACTGTTCAGAGAAAAAGGGTTTAGCAATGTCTCAACCCGTGATTTGACGCAGAAAATGAATATTTCCAGAAGTCATATCTATCACTATTATCGAGACTGGGAAACGCTCAAGAAATCCACTATTCAGTATATGTTTGAAAATGACATACAAGAATGTCATGCGTTTTTAAACGCGTCAGAAAAAATGAGCGCTAGTGAAAGAGTAAACCTCTATATCAGAACGCTGTTACCCGATGCACCTTCGGCACACTGGCTGCTCTACCTTGAACTATGGCCAATGGCAGCACGCGATGCGGATTATGCTAAATTAGTGCACGATCACTCCCTGCAATGGATCACTATTCTTGAAGGCATCATTAGCGTAGGGATGCAGGAAGGCGAGTTCCTTGCGGAAAACGCCGCTACCTCAGCCAGACAAATAAACACATTAATTGATGGGTATTCCAGCTTGCTGATCCTCGATTATTCAGAAGACAGACGCAGCATTTTTCTTAATGAAATATCTGAGCTTGCCTTTAAAATACTTAAAAAAGATTTCTGAGTGGGTGAAGCAAGGTAGCGTATCAGTTAACCCTTTTTTATATTGAGATAACTTAAAATACGCTGCATTTTACTTTCTGCCGTCGTATTCCCTGGCGCAGCGCTGTCTATCCAGGTCTCATCGGCTTCAGGATGCGGACCTGACAGGATGATGTTTCCCTTACCATACCGGTACTTACCAATGGCGATATCTCCATTCTTGTAGTAAGCGATCGGCTGGAATCCAGTACTTGAGATACTACTGTTGAGATAAGGCCCATCCTGGTAGTAAAAAGGCTCTTGTTTATTATTCCATGTCAGTTGCAGGGTATAATCGCCTTCATCAACGGCCTGCGAACCGGGTCTTCCCACCTCTGACTCTAAAGGCGCATCAATAAGCCCTATCCAGTCTTTGTCGGCAAGATAGGCCCCCATACAAAGACCAAGAAAGGATTTGCCGCTTTTCACAAAATTACGGATAGCCTCTGCCCCTTCATCACCCAGGGCTTGATAAGATCCGGGTATATCCTGACCGCCGCCAGGTTGAATATAGAGGTCGAATTTTTTCAGTGTTTGCACATTTAATTTCAGCTTTTCTTTTTCGCCAACATAAGAGATGTGCAGAGGCAGGCCTGTCGCGACCAGCGATTTTACCACCATTTCAGAACAGCCTGGGCACCCGGCCTCCCCGCGATAAACGGCGACATTATAACTCTCTGATTGCGAGGGCTTTGCCAGCACCGATGCGGTGAAAAAGGCGAAAGAAAAGGCAACCGTTAGTATTTTTGCTTTTTTAAGTCTGGTGCCCTGGAAAAAAATTTTCATGTCAGTAGATCCCCTGATTATGTAGTTTCATGGTTAATCACAACGTATCACTTTCGGATCCCGAAGATGATGACGATAAATTAGAGCGACTGCTCAAATTTATCCTCAACCTCAAATTTGTCAAGACGTTTTAGTTAAAATAAATAATGTTTATTTATTCTGTAAGGTAAAGGCGACAATATTTTATAAATATCTTTTAATGAGATATTGTCATATCTTATTGCCTTCTCAATAACATTAAATACCGAAGAGAGGGTGAAAAAATAGTCGATCATGCTCCATGTAATACCGCGGTCATCTTACCGGGCAAACATCAACCTGGGCGTACTGGTCGCGCTACACAGCGATGGCAGTTCAGCAACAACACCACATGGCATGCTTTACATAAATCATCATTATATTCATGTAGTTATAAAAACAACGTCACGTGCGCCTTGATCCATCAGCACATTCAATAATACTGTATATAAAAACAGTATTCGAGGATCGATACCATGCAGTTTACTCGGCCAACTGAGATTTCGCCCCCACTCATGCTCCCCCTCTTCTCCGAGAGGGTACCCTGCGGATTTCCCAGCCCCGCTCAGGATTATGTTGAGGACAGGCTGGATCTCAATAAATTATTGATAAAACATCCGAGTGCTACCTACTTCATCAAAGTCAGCGGAGAGTCTATGCGTGATGCCGGCATCAGTGATGGAGACCTTTTAGTGGTTGACCGCTCACTGTCTGCCGTACATGGTGATATCGTCATTGCGGCTATCGCAGGTGAATTCACCGTGAAAGAACTTCGCACTCATCCTTTTTTACAGCTAGTGCCGCACAATCGCGATTACGCTTCCATTTCGTTTCATAATGCCGAAGAATTAGAAATATTTGGCGTGGTCATTTTTAGCATTAAAGCGCATAAATAATTATGTTTGCCCTCGTCGATGTCAATAACTTCTATACTTCTTGTGAAACGGTTTTTCGCCCTGATTTAAAGGGGAAGCCTATTGTGGTCGTGTCCAATAACGATGGTTGCATTATTTCTCGCTCTGCCGAAGCAAAATCCCTCGGTATAAAAAATGGCGAACCTTTCTTTAAAATAAAAAATAACCCTTATTATTCCAGTGTTCATTTTTTCAGTTCTAACTATGCGCTTTATGCCGACCTCAGTGACCGTGTTATGCAAACGCTCACGGCAATGTCTCCGTCAATAGAAATCTACTCCATCGATGAAGCCTTTATTAATTTATCCGGAGTAATGAATTGCGTCCCCTTATCCACCTTCGGCCATGAAATAAGAACTCACGTATTGAAAAATACTGGCTTAACGGTGGGCGTAGGTATTGCGCAAACCAAGACATTAGCCAAGCTCGCTAACCATGCCGCCAAGACATGGCGCGGCACGGGCGGCGTTGTCGACTTATCCAATATTGTGCGCCAACGCAGGCTACTCGCCCTTGTCCCTGTTGAAGAGGTCTGGGGCGTTGGGCGAAAAATGAGTAAAAAACTTAATTTAATGGGTATTAATACCGCTCTGGATCTGGCAGAAAGCTCATTATGGGTCATAAAAAAGCACTTCAATGTGGTGCTGGAAAGGACCGTTCGCGAACTGCGTGGTGAGCCATGTTTTGAGCTACAAGAATTTTCCCCAACAAAACAACAGATTATTTGTAGTCGCTCTTTTGGCAACCGGGTAACGCAGTATTCAGATATGCATCAAGCCATTTGCGCCTATGCTGAGCGAGCAGCAGAAAAATTACGCAGTGAGCATCAATTTTGCCGCTTCGTTAGCGTATTTGTCCGGACGAGTCCGCACGCCGTTAATGAAACATATTATGGCAACCAAGCGTCAATGAAGCTATTAACGCCGTCTAATGATACCCGTGACATTATAAATTGTGCCACAAACTGCCTGCAGAGAATTTGGATTGATGGTTATCGATATATGAAAGCCGGTGTTATGCTTGCTGATTTCTTCAGTAATGGCATAGCGCAGCTAAACTTATTTGACGATAACGCGCCGCGCAAAAATAGTGCTGCGTTAATGGACGTTATCGACCAATTAAATCAATCCGGGAAAGGAAAGGTCTGGTTTGCCGGTCAGGGGATCGAAAAATCCTGGGCGATGAAGCGTGAAATGCTTTCCCCGGCTTACACCACCCGATATTCAGACCTGCCCGTCGCGAAATGAATGTACGCAGGTAATGACATCGCTTCGGGTGAAGGTCACTGCGTTTACCAGGCCTACGCAATCAGCGATAACGCCTTTGCAGCGCGGAAATCCCCTCCGCTCGTCAGTGAGGCCTGCCTGACCGCCGGCGGACGAGGTGCTGCTTTTGCGCGCAGCCCGTCTACCGCACGAGGTTGCGGATGAGCAGCACCGCGGCATTCGCTTGACACTGTACATTAATACAGTAAAACTATCGCCCGCGATCAGCATACAGAGGACAGAAGATGTTTGTGGAACTGATTTATGACAAGCGCAATTTTGCCGGGCTGCCGGGTGCCAGAGAGGCCATTCTTAACGAACTGACCAAACGCATGCAGCGCATTTTCCCGGAAGCGGAAGTGCGGGTGAAGCCGATGATGACGCTGCCGGCGATCAACACCGACGCCAGCAAGCATGAAAAAGAGCTGATCAGCCGTACGGTGCAGGAGATGTTTGAAGAAGCGGATATGTGGCTCACTGAAGAGTGAAGCCGCCCGTCGTTGGCGGCGGCCATCTCTTTAAGAGCTTTCCCGGATGTGTCAGAGCAGCGGGCAACAGTACAATAGCGGCGGTTGCAGACTGGCAATGCAACCTTCGCTCACCTGCTGGCTCTTGCATACGGCCAGCAGGTGAGCCCTACCAGCCTCCCCTCATCGCCCTCACAGCGTCTCCGGTAGCGCCGCTATAATTCTATCCACCAGCTCGCGATGCTGATGGACCTTCCCGCATTTAACAATGATCTGCCTGGCGTTGTCATAGCCCGGGGCCCACAGCCGGTTATTGAGCAGAACGTCCTTATAGACCGCGATCAGCGGTTTGTTCCACGCCGCCGCCATATGCACCACCGAGGTGTCCGGAGAGATAATCAGCTCCGCCTGGGCAATCAGCGCCATCGCATGGTGCAGCGTGTTAAACGGATTAATCACCACCTCCGGCGGCAGCGAGATGCGGATCTCACGCCGGTGATCGAGCAGAATAACCGCCAGCCCCGGATGGCGAGCCCGCAGCTTGTCGAGCAGTTCGGCCAGCTGCGTCTGGGAGAGACTCCGGTCGGCATGGCCGGCAAAAATATTAATCACTACCGCTTTTCCGCTCAGCGACGCCAGATACTGCGCCACCTCCTGCATAATCGGCCCGGGCACCGCCAGGTCGTAAGTGTCCAGAGCGCGGGTGTCCAGTTGGAGATAGTCGGCGATCAACGCGAACGTCTTCGTTACGTGCCAGCGCTGGCAGTCAAAATCAAAAGAGTGAGAGTAATGTTTAATCGATGGCCATTTATTAAACCCGAGTACTGATTTGGCTTTTATTTGTCGAAAAAGCCGCAGGCGATGCACGGGAATATCGAACAGCGAAGGGTCAATAATAATATCGTACTTATTATTAGCCAGTTCATTAATGACGTCGCGGGGAACGTTATGGTTAAATTTACGCAAAAAGTCAGCGGAATTGACCGGCTCAGCTTCATAAATATGGCGGATCCGCGGGTTATAGCGCATCACCTGGCAGTTAGAGGTCGTCAGTAGAAAATCAACGATATAACCTGACTGATGCAGGCATTTTACCAGCGCGGAATCCACCACCACATCGCCGACCGCCCCCTCATTGCGCATGAGTAAGACAGTTTTCGCGGACGACAAATCCACCGGCTGCCGGCGTCGGCGGTCCCAGAGCGCTTTCGCCACTCCCACCCGCAGGGCATTACGTACTTTCTTAGTAAAGTAATTCCGCCGTCTGTTGAGCTCCCTTATTTTATTAAACTTCTTGCGTGGGGAACCCTGCATGGTTGCATCGTGCATCATCCTAACCTCATTACGGCAATTATTAATATTCTGTGTCGTCCGATAGAGACTGAGCGAAATAAAAAAAGTTCGATTGAAAATGAAAATCATTCTTTTTTTTATTTACAAAACTCATCTGCTGCGCCTGCGAGATTGCACCACAGCACTGTGAAGCAATAATGAGCGAATGGTGAATTTCCCGGCCCACCGTTGGCAGGCTGACGCAACAGCGCTAAGCTGGCGGCTTGATGATGTCAGGAGGACGCTATGCTTGAAGCAGTAGAAGGTAATATCCACCAGCGGCTGTGCGCGCTGCTCGACGAACACCAGGCGCGCTACCGGGTGATGGCGCATGACGCGGTCGGCCAGTGCGAAGCCGTCTCGGCGATCCGCGGCACCGCGCTTGGCCAGGGCGCAAAAGCGCTAGTCTGTAAAGTAAAAGGAAACGGCGTCAACCAGCATGTGCTGGCGATCCTCGCCGCCGATCAGCAGGCCGATCTCGCCAGCCTGGCCCGGCATATCGGCGGCAGCAAAGCCTCGCTGGCCAGTCCGGCGGAAGTGGATGCCCTCACCGCCTGCGTGTTCGGCGCCATTCCCCCCTTCAGCTTCCATCCGGCGCTGCGGCTGGTGGCCGACCCGCTGCTGTTTGAGCGCTTTCCACAAATCGCCTTTAACGCTGGACGCCTGGATCGGTCGATCATTCTCGATACCGAGGATTATTTACATATCGCCCGACCGGAGATCGCGACCTTTCGCCGCCTTAGCTAACCGGGCATCCGCCCTGATTTTCGCCGCATGGCGTAAAAATCCTGTTTATTCACGCCACGATGCGTAGAGTAAGCGGGATATTTTTTGGCTTTCTTTTTTTGGCAAGGACCTCTGTACATGTTTGATACCACCCTGTTGATCCTGCTGGGTCTGGCGGCGCTCGGCTTTATCAGCCATAACACCACCGTAGCGATCTCTATCCTCGTGCTGATTATCGTGCGCGTTACACCGCTGAACACCTTCTTTCCCTGGATTGAGAAACAGGGGCTGACCGTCGGGATCATTATTTTAACCATCGGCGTGATGGCGCCTATCGCCAGCGGTACGCTGCCGCCCTCGACGCTGATCCACTCCTTTATGAACTGGAAATCACTGCTGGCGATTGCGGTCGGGGTGTTTGTTTCGTGGCTCGGCGGGCGCGGTGTCTCCCTGATGGGCTCCCAGCCGCATCTGGTGGCCGGGCTGCTGGTCGGCACGGTACTCGGCGTCGCCCTGTTTCGCGGCGTCCCGGTCGGACCGCTGATTGCCGCCGGGATCATCTCATTGTTTATTGGGAAGTCGTAGCCAGGCTGCCGTGATAGCGGCCCGGCGTCTGTCCGAGCCCTTTTTTAAACATGGTGATGAAGGCGGTGGTGGAATCGTAGCCCAGCGCCTGAGCCGTTTGCTGCACCGTCTGCCCGCGGATCAGCAGCTGTAGCGCGAGGATCAGCTGCAGCTGATGGCGCCAGCGGCGAAAGCTCAGCCCCGTTTCGCGCACTACCAGGCGGGCCAGATTGCGCTCGCTCATCGCAAACACCGCCGCCCACTGGCTCAGGGTCTGCCAGCGCGCCGGATCCTCGGCCATCATCGTCACCATCTGACGAATTTTCGGGTGGTTTGATACCGGCAGCTGCAGGTGCTCCTGCGGCTGCCGGGGCAGCTCATCAAACAGAACCTGCACCAGCCGGGCCGTGGCAGGGGCGGCCAGCAACTCCCCGCCGCGTTCCGCCAGGGTGAGGATCAGCTCCCGCACCAGCGGAGAAATCTTTAACGTACAGCAGCGGTCCGGCATCGGCGCGGCGCCCGGTTCGATGAACAGGAAACACACCTGGGCGCCGGGGGTGGCGCGGTTACTGTGGGAAAGCTGTCCCGGGACCCACACCGCATACTGCGGCGGCACCATCCACATCGCGTTCTCCACCTCGCAGGTCAAGGCGCCGTGCAGGGCGAGGATCAGCTGCCCCTTACGGTGAGAATGCGCCGGAATATACTGCTCCGCCTCCACCACCTGAATACGAAAGGCAATGGCCGATTCGTGGCCACTGTCCGGTTCATAACCATCCAGACCCAGTCCGATCATCATGTTGTCCGATATTAGCGATAATCTGTCATTTTAGCTTGATTTAAACAGAGGACAAAGTCGCTATCGTAACCCCCTCGTTAGTTACCTTGAGAATGATATGTCTTCTGTGATCTCCTCTACCGGCCGCCGCCCCGCGCTGCTGATTGCCGGTATCTTGCTCATCGCCACTACCCTGCGCGTGGTCTTTACCGGCGCGGCGCCGCTGCTGGACGCGATTCGTAGCGACTATGGCCTGACCACCGCGCAGACCGGGCTACTCACTACCCTGCCGCTGCTGGCCTTTGGCCTTGTTTCGCCGCTGGCGGCAGGAGTTGCCCGCCGGTTCGGCATGGAACGCAGCCTGCTGCTGGCGATGCTGCTAATCTGCGCCGGCATTGCCCTGCGCTCCCTGCCCTCCGCTGCACTGCTGTTTATCGGCACGGCGGTGATCGGCTGCGGTATTGCGCTGGGCAATGTCCTGCTGCCCGGGCTGATTAAACGCGATTTCTCGCAGCATGTCGCGCGGATGACCGGCGCCTATTCCCTGACGATGGGCGGCGCGGCGGCGCTCGGCTCGGCGCTGGTGGTTCCCGTGGCAATGGCCGGATTCGGCTGGCGCGGCGCGCTGTTGCTGCTGATGGTCTTCCCGCTGCTGGCGCTCCTCAGCTGGCTGCCACAGTCCCGGCGCCGGGCGGAGGCGCCATTGACCGGCTCAGGCGCCATGCATAATCGGGGGATCTGGCGGTCGGCGCTGGCCTGGCAGGTGACGCTGTTCCTCGGCATCAACTCGCTGGTCTATTACGTGATTATCGGCTGGCTGCCGTCGATTCTACAGAGTATGGGCTATAGCGAAGCGCAGGCCGGCTCGCTGCATGGCCTGCTGCAGCTGGCGACCGCCGCGCCAGGTCTGGCGATACCGTTGATCCTGCATCGGCTGCGCGACCAGCGTGGGATCGCGGTGCTGGTCGCCCTGATGTGCGCCATCAGCGCCGCCGGGCTGTGGCTGCTGCCAGGGCTGGCGATCGGCTGGACGCTGCTGTTCGGCTTTGGCTCCGGAGCTACCATGATCCTCGGCCTGACGTTTATCGGCCTGCGCGCCAGCTCGGCGCACCAGGCCGCGGCGCTGTCAGGGATGGCGCAGAGCGTCGGCTATCTGCTGGCCGCCTGCGGGCCGCCGCTGATGGGTAAGATCCACGATGCCAATGGCGACTGGCATATTCCGCTGCTGGCGGTGGCGCTGATTTCGCTGGTGATGGCGGTCTGCGGCGCCCTCGCCGGACGTGACCGGGAAATCCATTCCTGAAGATGACCGGCAGCGCCCGCTGCCGGTAGGTTTATTGTGCCGCGGCGCGAATCAGCGCCTGGACCAGCGGCGAGGGACGCCCATCCAGCGCGTGGCGTTCATGCTGGAACAACGTGGCGACAAAAAACGGGTGCGTCACCAGCTCGACGGCGCGGATCTCACCCTCTTCATCCCAGCCGGTGACGCGCAGATCGCCCTGTTCCAGCTCTCCGGCAAACGCGCTGTCCACCCCGTACCGGCAGTGGTAGCCCTCTTCAATGCTCTCCCGGCCATAGGCGCGGGCAATCAGCGTATTCGCCCGCAGCTCGACGACGGCGGAGGTCTCCACCAGCGAACAGCTAAGGGGAGCGATCACCATCCGCCCTTCGCTGTCAGTTTCCGCATGACCGGCATCCTGCCAGCCGAGCACGTTACGGGCGTATTCAATCACCGCGTGCTGAAAGCCGCCGCAGGTGCCGAGGAAAGGGATGCCGTTTTCGCGGGCATAGCGGATCGCAGTAAAGGCCCCCTGCGGATGACGATACGGGCTACCGGGAACGACCCAGACGGCATCGTACTCGGCCAGCGCCTCGCCGGAGACGATCGACGGGGTGGCGAGCCAATCATATTTCACCGGCTGCTCCAGCACGGCGGCAGCATCGTCTATCGCCAGGGGAATGGCCTGATGGGCAACAATATCGGGGTGATAATCGCCGACGAGGGCGAGGCGTAAAGGGGGTTTCATAGCAGGTTCCTTATGTCTGGACGAGACGAGCAGCACAAGGCACGTCAGGATAGCGATCCCTCCAGTGGAACACAATCCTTATTTTCGCCCCACCGCCCCCGCCGGCGGGTAAGGTATACTGGAGCAAGCGTGAAAGGGAGAAAGGATGAAAAGTAAGCTTTTGGTCAGCGCCTGCCTGATGGGATTCCAGGTGCGGTATAACGGTAGCGAGAAGGCACAGCTGGCGGCGACGCTGTCCCGCTGGCAGCAGACGGGGCGGCTGGTGATCCACTGCCCGGAGCTGGCGGCCGGTCTGTCCACGCCCCGTCTGCCGGCGGAGATCGTCGGCGGCGCAGGCGGAGATGTCCTTGCCGGGCGGGCGCGGATCGTGGAAAGCGACGGCCGCGACGTCACGGGACATTACCAGCTGGCCGCCTGGCTGGCGCTCAGCGCCGCCCGGGAAGCGGGCTGTCAGGCAGCGTTACTCACCGATGGCAGCCCTACCTGCGGCAGCCAGTTTGTCTATGACGGCTCCTTTCGCGGACGACGCAAAGCGGGCGCCGGGGTCGCGGCCGATCTGCTGCGCGCTCACGGCATCACGGTATTTTCCGACGGGCAAATCCCGCAGTTGCTCGCCTGGATGGCACAGAGGGAGCAGGATGATGATTCAATGTAAACGGGTGTATGACCCGCAGGAAAGCAGCGACGGCTACCGGGTGCTGGTCGACCGTCTCTGGCCGCGGGGGATTAAAAAAGAGGCGCTGGCCTGTGATGAGTGGTGTAAGGCGTTAACGCCTTCCGCTGAGCTGCGAAAAGCCTTTCACGGCGAAGCGATCGATTTCGCCCACTTCAGCCAGCGCTATCGCCAGGAGCTCGACGCCCATCGTGAAACGGGCCTGCGGCTGGCGGCGCTGGCGCAGCGCCAGCCGTTGACGCTGCTGTACGCTGCGAAGAACACCGAGCAGAATCATGCCCAGGTGCTGGCCGCCTGGCTGGCGGCCCTGCCGGTTACGATTTAGCCGGATGATCCCGGCGCCACAGCGCCCACTCGTCGAGGGTTTCGCCGCTGGGTAGTTTGCACTGGGTGCTAACGCCCTGCGGCGTTTGCACCGGCACCCGGGTACCGCCGGATTGCTGACAGTACACCGACGCGGGATTGGCCATGCCGATGGTTTTCGTCGGCGCGGTGGACTGCGGCTGGGCACAGCCGGCTAATACCAGTGGCAGAATAGCCAGTAACTTTTTCATCGTTCCTCCCTTTCCTGAATGCCCGGGGATTTTAGCCTGAATCTCCACGTTTTCTCCATCTTGCCTGCACTTTTCCCCCGTAGAGTAGCCCCTGTTCTCGAACTGACCAGAGAACAGATCATTCCATAATCAATGAGTTTTTCCCCGTCGCCCCCGACGGGGCTTTTTTTCCTGCCGCGTGGACAAGTATTCCCCAAACAGATGTGATAAATTTAAAAATATCACTGTTTATTCGACGCTGATGTCCGTTTGCAGCCCATTATGCTGGGGTGACGTTTGGCGTGCTGGAGCTGTATTATTCATGTCAGATTTTATTCTTGCCCGGGTGTCGCAAACCCTCGCTGCGGAACAGTCCCTGGAAACCCTGGTGCGCCAGCTGCTGGAGATGCTTGAGGCGGTGACCCGAATGGAGTCCACCTATCTTACCCGCATCGATATCAACGCCCAGCGGCAGCAGGTGATGTTCGCCCATAACAGCAGCGAGATGCAGATCCCGGAAGGATTCTCCGTCCCCTGGGATGAATCCCTGTGCAAACGCGCCCTTGAGGATCAGTGCACGTTTAGCAACGACGTGGCCCATCGCTGGCACTCCTGCATCGCCGCCCAGGAGCTGGGGATCGCCACCTTTTTAAGCATTCCCGTCCGCCTGGCCGATGGCTCGCTGTTCGGTACCCTCTGCGCCACCAGCCGACAGAAGCAACCTTATAATCTCGAAGGTGAACAGGTGATGGGCCTGTTCGCGAAGCTCATTTCCCACTACGTGGAAAAAGACACCCTGGTGCAACAGCTGCAGGCGGCTAACGTCGCGCTGGAGCTGCACTCGTCGACCGATGAGCTCACCCAGCTTCCTAATCGCCGTGCGCTGTTTAAGCAGCTGGCGCTACGCTTTGCCTCCGCCCGCGCCCAGCAGCAGCAGGTGTCACTGATTTTTATCGATCTCGACGGTTTTAAAGCCATTAACGATCGGTTCGGTCATCCGTGCGGCGACAGCTTCCTGGTACAGGTCGGCGAACGACTCACCGCCGTCGCGCGCCGTGAGGATATCGTTGGTCGTCTTGGCGGCGATGAGTTTTTGATCGTCGGTAGCGCCCAGGAGCCCGCGGCGCAGCAAGCGTATGTCGCGATCCTGCGCCAGGCCCTGTGCGGCGTCTACTTCCTCGGCGAACAGCATATCGACTATGAAGGCGCCAGCTTCGGGGTGATCATCTGCGATCCGCAGAGTATCGATGTTGAAGCGGCCTTACGCGCCGCCGATGAGGCGATGTACCAGGATAAGAAGTCCCGCCGTCAGGAGAATTTCATTCATATTGACTAAAGTACCGCGATATCCAGTATCATGCAGGGCATCATTCGTGGGTACAGGGACACTATCATGAAATTGGGTATTCTTTTCCCGGTGGCGATCTTTATCATCGCCGTCGTCTTTCTCGGCTGGTTTTTTGTCGGCGGCTATGCGGCGCCGGGTGGGGCATAATGAAAAAAAGCACCATTATTATGCTGGTTGTCGCCATCGTGGCGGTGGCCGGCAGCCAGTTCGGCTGGTGGTGATCGCGGCGGCGATATTGCGGAGTTATCCTATCCCATCAACAAGTTAACCCTTTACACTCACGTTATCCACCGCGGCATTCTCTGCCCCGGGGAAAGCAGAATAGCGGGAGAAGTAAGGGATGAAAAAACCGATCGTGTTACCGTTGATTATTGCGCTGTGCACGCTGTTATCGGGATGCATTATTGACGATGGGTACCACGCCCATCGCCATCACCACCATCATCACTATCATGACGATGATTAATCCTTCAGGCTGTTGATGAGCCGAAAAGACAGGGCGAACCGCGGTTCGCCCGTTGACGCTTAATCCTGGCGCTCGTCGCCGAGGAAAATAAAGCCGAGGGGGATAGCGAAGAGCGCGGTAAAGACAATGCTGTAAACCGTCACCATCGCCCCCTGCAGGAAGAACATGGACGTCGTCCACTCTGAGTACGGCATATTGTACTCGCTCACCACGCCCCCGAAGGTCGCCCGCCCCACCACCGCCAGCGCGATAGCAAACACCGCCGCGAGCGACAGACAGTATTTTTTGCAGTTTTTATTGCTGAGGAGTTTTTGCAGAATCATCGGGGCTTCCTTTTTGCTGAGCGATAAACGGCTGTATATGTAACACCAATGCAATAAAAAATGAAGGGTTTTTGTTACAGGGCAGAATAAGAGACGGCGGGCCGGTCAGCGGGTAACCGGCCCGAGGGGATCAGGACTGCAGGGTAGCCAGGCGCGCGGCGAACCCAACGAAAACCAGACCAATCAGGCTGTTGCCAAGTTTGGCCAGCTTCTTGCGGGTTTTAACGTAGCGGGTGACAAACGAGCCGGAGAGGATCAAAAAGCTCATATAGCAGAAGCTAATCACCTCGAGGGTCAGCGCCAGAATAAAGAACGCCACGCCGGGCGCTTTGGCGTTGACATCGATAAACTGCACGAAAAACGACACATAGAACAGAATCGCTTTCGGATTGGTCAGACTCAGGGTCAGAGAGCGCTTGAGGATCGCGCTCGCCGGCTCCGCGCTGGCGTCGGCCTGGCCATCGCGCTGGGTCAGCACCGCGTAGAGCATTTTACCCCCCAGCCACAGCAGGTAGATCGCCCCGAGGTAGCGGACGACGTTAAACAGCACCGGCGTGGTCTTAATCAGCGTCGCCACGCCGGCAAAGGCCAGAAACATCAGCACCGCGTCGCCAATAAAGACGCCCGCCGCCGCCAGATAGCCTTTCTTCACGCCGTGGGCAATGCCCGTCTTCAGCACAAAAAACGTATTAGGGCCAGGAACGAGGATGATAAACACCGCCCCGACCAGGTAGGTCAAATAATTCAGAACACCAAACTCAGCGAACACTCTGCACTCCTTCGCGCACGACTAAAACATGATCCGGCTCACGTTACCCCAACTGTCGGGATTTTGAAAGCGCAGCCTGTGCGGGAAGGTTAATAGACGGAAGGTTCACCCAGCGGGCGGGTTTTAAAACGACGGTGCACCCACAGATACTGCTCGGGGGCACGCAAAATCTCGCGCTCGATCACCTTGTTGATATAGCCGGCAGCGATCTGCTTATCTTCACCCGGATAATCATTCATTACTTCGCTAATATGCAGGCTGTAGCCCTGGCGATCCAGCTTGCGCACCATACTGATACTCAGCATTTTCGCACCCGATAAACGAGACAGAACATAGGTGCCGTTGGTGGTCGCCGCCTGTGGGACAGAGAAAAACGGCGCAAACACGCTGCCCTTAGGACCGTAATCCTGGTCGGGAGCAAACCACACCGCTTCACCTGATTTTAAGGCATGCACCAGACCGGTCAGGTTGTTGCGATCGATCATCGCTTTGTTCGAACGCAGGCGACCACGGGTTTGCACCCACTCCATCAGCGGGCTGTTGTGCGGACGATAAGTGGCCATCATTGGACGGCACAGCCCCATCGCGCGCCCGCCCAGCTCCAGCGACATAAAGTGCACACCGACCACCATCACCCCTTTGCCGCCGCTAAGCGCATGATTAAGGTTGGCAAATCCTTCGACATCAAACCATTTTTTGACCCGCTCGTCGCTCCAGAACCAGGCCATGCCGGTTTCGATAAGCCCCATTCCCAGCGACATAAAGTTTTGATCGATCAGGGTCTCGCGCGCCGCCGGCGACATGTCCGGGAAGCAGAGCTCAATATTGCGCCGGGCGATATGTTCGCGGCGTTTGAGAAAGCGTCGGGAGAGGCGACCCGCGCTGGTGCCAATAAAATGCAGCAGCGGATAAGGCAGTTGCACGATTAACCAGAGGATGCCGAGCCCAAACCAGGTCAGCCAGTTGCGCGGGTGTAAAAGTTGTTTATTAAATACGCAGGCCATGATTTTTCCTGTAAACATTAATTATGTGGTAACGCTTAAGGAAAACAGAATCCATTTATCATCATTAGGCGGTACGTACAGCAAGTTCGACAATACTAATCCGCTGAAATTCCCTCCGGCAAGTAAAAAACAACTTGCTGACAAAAAAACATAATTGCGGCACAAATGTTACCAAATGTAAACTTAAATCTTATCCTCTTCTTAATATATTCATCGTGCATATCATTTTCACGCTAATCATCAGCGTTACTAACAGGCATAACCGAAACCCGCCGCGAGAACGCCTTGTCTGCCGGGGACTGAGCCCGCTCAGCCACGTGGCCCGCAGCCTGCCCGCGTCCACAAGATCGTCGTCTGTACCGCGAAAGAATTAAAGCACTCCCGCTTCAGAGTGAAACATTTTTTATCCGTCGGCATAAGGAATATTAAAATCGCCTTAAGGGAATAATTAAGAATAGACTTATTTAAAGATGCTTTAAAAATAAGCGTCTTGCCAGTTGTTTGCACTTTAATACCACCCACACCCGCCGTAAAAAAATATTTCTTTACGCCTTATACGCATAAAGCGCGGCGTTTAGCGCAGACAGTGACCCGACATCGGGTCACTGTGGGGCAAACCGCAGCGAAGGCGTGAGCGACGCCCTGGCCGCAGAGGATCAGTAGGTGTGGAAATATTGCTGGATCAGCTGTGGATCTTTCGTTTGCGTCAGCGCAGTCATCAACAGAATACGCGCTTTCGCTGGGTTGAGGGAGTCGGACACCAGCCCAGGCTGGCTGTCATCCGGCGGCACGACGCCGCTGCCGGTACGGGAGGCGCGAACCACCACGATGCCCGCCTGCTGCGCTTTTTTGATGCCCGCAGCGCTACGTACCGACACCGACCCCGCCCCGGTTCCGGCGTAGATAATACCGTCGGCATGATGGGCGATCGCCGCGTCGTACATATACTCCGGGTCGTCCTGATAACCATAAATGATCACCACCTTCGGCAGGGTCTTCAGCTGGCGGACATCGAACACCGAGCGCAGGGTGTGAATTTTATCCACGCGCGTCTCGAACTGGGGTTTTCCGCCCACCACGACGCCAAGGTAGCCCTCCTCCGGCGCCCGGAAGGTATCCAGCGAAGTGGCATTGGTTTTGGTGACGAAGCGCGCCGCGCCGATGCGGTCGTTCAGCACCACCATCACCCCGCGACCCCGGGCATCAGGATCGGCGGCGACTGTGACCGCTTCCAACAGGTTCATCGGCCCGTCGGCGCTGATCGCCGTCGCCGGACGCATCGCCGCGGTAAAGACCACCGGCTTGTTGCTTTTGACCGTCAGATTGAGGAAATAAGGGGTTTCATCGAGGGTGTCCGTGCCGTGGGTGATCACCACGCCATCGACATCATCCCGGGCCAATAACGCATTCACCCGCTTCGAGAGTGCCAGGATAATGTCGCTGGTCATATTCTCACTGCCGATATTCGCCACCTGCTCGCCCTCGACATGAGCGATTTTACTCATTTCCGGCACGGCGTTAATCAGCGTCTGCACGCCAATCGCCCCGGCTTTATAACCCGTTGTCTGGGTATTGCTGGCCGCCGAACCGGCAATTGTCCCGCCGGTGGCTAAAATGACAATATGCGGTAGACGCGTCTCGCTAAATGCCAGACTGCTCATCGTCAGTAACGCAATGGTAAGTAATGCTCTAAAATTCATACAGGTCACTCCCTTCATAGACATTAATCAAACTAACGCTTGCTTAATGCAAAGGGCTTGCCAGAATTTATTTATTTTTTGGGGGGGAAATGGTTAACTATCAGACAATAATAAGGTTCTCGCATCAACATCGCCCAAATCTGGTGCACGGCAGGCTCTGAATCGGGCAGCGCTATGAACCTGATACATTCTGGGTATTAACCTGTTCAGCAGCCAACTACACAACACGCATTGCGATCAGATTATCGACACTTCCGTCACCCGCGAGGTCATTTTTGCCCGCCAGGTAACGCGTACGGAGAACAGAAATGCGTATTGCCCTGAAATCAGCGCTAATGCTGACGACCAGAGTCATTCAGATCATTAACCCTGAACTGCACCGGCATATGCAACGAACGGCCTTAATCGCCCTGACGCTGGCGCAAAGGCTGGGGCTGCCTGCCGAGCGGCAGCAGACCATTTTTTGCGCCGCGCTGCTGCACGATATCGGCGTGCTGGGAGATAAACGCACCATTCATTCGCTGGATGCCATCGATAACATCCACGATCCGCATCAGCGCCAGGGGGCGGCGATGCTGGAAGGGTTAGTGACCTTTCTGCCCATTGTCCCCTTCATTCGCGATCACCATTTTAGCCCGGACCACCGGGGTAGCCGCGAACAGCATATTGTCTATTTCGCCGATGCCTTTGAACGGCTGCTGCCTGCCGGGAGTCACGTGGCCGGCTGGCCCACACGGGCGGTGGTGGAACAGTTCGTCTCCCTGCACCGGGAGATCGATCCGCCGCTGTGCGATATGCTGTGCGAGGTCGCTGAAAATGCGAACTTCTGGCAGCACCTTCATCCCGGCCATATTCAACGGCTGCTGGAAATTATTGGTCCCATCAACACGCTGTATCTGGATATTCATGGTCTGAAAGATATCTGCCTGCTGATTGCCAAAATTGTCGACACCTACAGCAGCTTTACCGCCACCCATAGCATCATGGTGGGGGAAATCGCCCGCCAGCTTGCCCGCTGGATGCAACTGCCGGAGCCCATCTGCCAGCAAATTCAGATTGCCGGCTATCTGCACGATATCGGCAAGATCTCTATCCCGCTTTCCATCCTCGAAAAAGAGGGCGAACTGGATGATGACGAACTGGGCCAGGTGCGCGAGCACAGCTATATGACCGGCGAGATCCTCAGCGACTACAGCGAGCTCGGCGACATCATTAACTGGGCGTCGAATCACCATGAAAAACTGGACGGCAGCGGCTACCCTCTGCATCTCGAAAAAGATCATCTGACCCTCGCCGACCGTATTATCTCTATCGCCGATATTTTCACCGCGCTGACCGAAGATCGCCCTTATCGTAAAGGAATGGCCTGGCAGGAGGCCTTACAGATTATGGAAGCGGATGTTATAAATGGCGCTCTGGATAGCGATGTCTTTCTCGTTTTGCGCCACCATGCGGAAACGCTGCACGCCATCATTCTTCAGACCCTCGAACACCCCCGCAGCGAGCACCGCCCCTGAGGCAGGCCGCCGTCATGGCGGGGGGCGAGTTCTATAATTAAAACAGCTTCATCTGCATGCAAGGAAATACAGGGTGAGAATCGCCACCATCACCAACTGGGCTTACGGGATCACCGTCGGCCTGACGCTGGCATCCGGCAGCGCCATGCTTATGGCCTCCAGCGCCGACCGCGTCGAACGCCAGGCGGTACAACAGCGCCAGGTCTTTGATACCCTCTCCGACGAGGTGGAAAACGACGCCTGGGCGCTGTCTGACCTCGCCCGGCTGTACGTGGTTAAGCCTTCGCCGGAGACGCTTACGCAGTATCAGCAACTGCAGCAGACCGACAAAAGCATTGAGCAGCGGCTGGCCGGACTGAAAGATAACGGCGCCAGCCGCGAGGAGCTGGCGCTACTCCAGGATGGTCTGCGGATCGCCGATGAGCTTCAGGATGAACAGCAGGCGGCCCTGACGCATGTCGCCCGCGGCGATGCGCCAGCGGCCATCGCGGTGCTGTACGGCAAAGCGTATGAGACCGAACTGGAGCGCATGCAGACGCAGATCGATCGCTTCCGTCAGATGCTTGAGCATCGCGCCGCCATCGCTATCGACCAGGCCACCGAGCGCTCGCGGATCTGGCGTACGCTGTCGGAAATCATGGTCGGCCTGACCGCCCTGATGTTTTTGTTTGTCCTCGGCTTCATTCTCAAACGCCGGGTGCTGTACCCGGTGGTCCGTCTGAGCGACGTGGTGCAGCGTCTCGCCTCCCAGGACTATGCGGTGGAGACGCCGCACTTCACCCAGGTGGATGAGATTGGCGATATGGCCCAGGCGATCCGCATTTTTCGCGAGAACGGCCTGGCCCGCCAGCAGCTGGAGCAGCAGCGCGACTCCGACTGGGCGATCCGTGAACTGCTGGCGCGTATGACCCAGCGTCTGCAGGGCTGTGAAACCATAGAGGATGTGATTAAGGTGGCGGAGCTGTTCGCGCCGAACATCGCCCCGACGATCCCCGGTAAACTGTATATTCTGGATACCGATCCATGGCAGATGCGCTGCGTGGCGCAGTGGCTGTCGCCCGCCGGGGAGACGACGTCCTTTGCTCCCGACGACTGCTGGGCGATACGGCGGGGACTCAGCCATCCGCCGGTGCAGGGTGAGCCCGATATCACCTGCTATCATCTGCCGGAGGCGCACGCCGGCCAGTCGCTCTGCGTACCGCTCATCGCCCAGGGCGAAGCGATCGGTCTGCTGAGCTTTCAGAACGTCACCGCCAGTGACGCCCCTTCCCGGGCTTACCTGGAGCTGATGGCCGAAGCGCTGGGGCTGGCGCTCGCCAATCAGCGTTTACGCAGCGCCCTGCTGGAAAAAGCGTTGTTCGATTCGCTGACCGGCCTGCGTAACCGCCATCATCTTGATGAAGCGCTGCACTCGCAGATGGCGCTGGCGGTCCATACCCACACCCCGCTGAGCTGCCTGATGATCGACATCGATCACTTCAAAGCCATCAATGACCGCTACGGCCATGAAGCCGGGGATCTGGTGATTAAGAGCGTCGCGACCATTGTGCAGCGCGCGGTGCGCGATATCGGCATGGCTTTCCGCTACGGCGGCGAGGAGTTTTTAGTGCTACTCCCCGGGATTGACGAAGCCGGGGCGCACCAGTGCGCCAGCGAGATCTACACCCAGGTGCACAATATGACGCTGCGCGATGGCCTGACCGAGATAGGCCAGGTGGATGTGTCGATTGGCATCGCCAGCTACCCGCAGCACACCCAAAGCGACAGCCTGCTGCGCGCAGCGGACGCCGCGCTGTACCGGGCGAAAGAGCTGGGCCGTTCAAGGATTGTCAGCTTTGGCCGCCTGAAGACCCGCTAAGCGGGATTATTGCTCAGCGGCATTAAGCAGCGAGATAACTTTCCGCACCACCGCCGAACGGAAATGGCGGTGGTAAACCATGCTCAGCTCACTCTCCGCCAGCCGATCCTGGAGATCGATATACACCACGTTATCAAGGCGTAAGGCCCGCGCCGAGACCGGCACCAGCGCCACCCCCACCCCGGCGGAGACCAGGCTAATCATCGAGGTGACATCGTTAATTCGCTGCACCACCTGCGGCGTAAAACCCGCGACGCGACAGGCGTCAATAAATACCTGCTCCAGTCCGGTGCCCTGCGGATCGTCAAGCGAGATCCAGTTGTCAGTGCGCAACGAGGCCAGATTGAGCGCCCCCACGCCTGCCAGCGGATGCTGTTGATAAAGCGCCAGGCAAAGTTTTTCCCGCACAAATGGCCTGACCACCAGCGCGTCCGGCGGTGACGCCAGCGGCGCGCGGATGATGGCGATATCCAGACGCAGATCCAGCAGCGCTTCGTAGAGCATTTGCACATCCCCCTGCACCAGCGACAGCTCAATCCCCGGCCAGTCAGCGCGCAGCTCGCGCAGGAGCCCCGGCAGTTTGCTGTCATACATCGCACTGGAGACATAGCCCAGATGCAATCGCCCCTGCTCGCCTCGCGCGGTGCGCTGGGCGTCCAGGACCGCCTGATCGGCCATCTCCAGCGCCAGCCGCGTCTTCTGCAAGAAGGCCTCGCCCGCGGCGGTGAGGGTCAGGCGCCGGTTAGCGCGAGAGAAGAGCACCACGCCCAGGCGCTGCTCGAGTTGTTTAATCTGCTGGCTGAGGGCGGGCTGGGCGATATGTAACCGCTCTGCCGCCCGATGCATATGTAATTCTTCAGCAACGACCACAAAATGGCGTAACGCTCGCAAGGACATGGCCGAACTCCGCGATGTAAATTGATAATAAAAATATTATCAATAATGCATGAATGATGCAATTGATAACCATTAGCCTGCGAAGCATACTGTGCGCATCGACACGCTAAGGAGAACATCATGACCGCACCGATTCAGGATCTGCGCGACGCCATCGCGCTGCTACAACAGCATGACAATCAGTACCTCGAAACCGATCATCCGGTTGACCCTAATGCCGAGCTGGCCGGCGTCTATCGCCACATCGGCGCGGGCGGCACCGTGAAGCGCCCCACGCGCATCGGCCCGGCGATGATGTTTAACAATATTAAGGGCTATCCGCACTCGCGCATTCTGGTGGGCATGCACGCCAGCCGCCAGCGGGCCGCACTGCTGCTGGGCTGCGAAGCCTCACAGCTGGCGCTGGAGGTAGGCAAAGCGGTGAAAAAACCGGTCGCGCCGGTGGTCGTTCCGGCCAGCAGCGCCCCCTGTCAGGAACAGGTCTTTCTGGCCGACGATCCGGATTTTGATTTGCGCACCCTGCTCCCGGCGCCCACCAACACCCCGATCGACGCCGGTCCCTTCTTCTGCCTGGGCCTGGCGCTGGCCAGCGATCCCGACGACGCCTCGCTCACCGACGTCACCATCCACCGCTTGTGCGTCCAGGGCCGGGATGAGCTGTCGATGTTTCTCGCCGCTGGCCGCCATATCGAAGTGTTTCGTCAGAAAGCCGAGGCCGCCGGCAAACCGCTGCCGATAACCATCAATATGGGTCTCGATCCGGCTATCTATATCGGCGCCTGCTTTGAAGCGCCAACCACCCCGTTTGGCTATAACGAACTGGGCGTCGCCGGCGCGCTGCGTCAGCGTCCGGTAGAGCTGGTACAGGGCGTCAGCGTCCCGGAGAAAGCCATCGCTCGCGCCGAGATCGTTATCGAAGGGGAACTGCTGCCGGGGGTACGCGTCAGAGAAGATCAGCACACCAACAGCGGCCATGCGATGCCGGAATTTCCTGGTTACTGCGGCGGCGCCAATCCGTCGCTGCCGGTCATTAAAGTCAAAGCGGTGACCATGCGAAACAATGCGATTCTGCAGACGCTGGTAGGGCCGGGCGAAGAGCATACCACCCTCGCCGGGCTGCCAACGGAAGCCAGTATCTGGAATGCTGTCGAGGCTGCTATCCCGGGCTTTTTACAAAATGTCTACGCCCACACCGCGGGCGGCGGTAAATTCCTCGGGATCCTGCAGGTGAAAAAACGCCAGCCCGCCGACGAAGGGCGTCAGGGGCAGGCCGCGTTGCTGGCGCTGGCGACCTATTCCGAGCTGAAAAATATCATTCTGGTCGATGAAGATGTGGATATCTTTGACAGCGACGATATCCTGTGGGCGATGACCACCCGTATGCAGGGGGATGTCAGCATCACGACAATCCCCGGCATCCGTGGTCACCAGCTGGATCCTTCCCAGACCCCGGCATACAGCCCGTCGATCCGCGGAGAAGGTATCAGTTGCAAGACAATCTTCGATTGCACGGTGCCGTGGGCGCTGAAATCACACTTCGAGCGCGCACCGTTTGCCGATGTCGATCCGCGTCCGTTTGCGCCAGAGTATTTTGCCCGGCTGGAAAAAAACCACGGTCAGTAAAATCAGGTGGTAGCCGCCGGAGCACGGCGGCATCTTCCGGGCCAGCATCACCTGCAGCGGGTGGCTGACGCAGGGTTAGTTGATCGCGGCGGAGAGGTCTTTTTTCACCTGCTCACGCTGCTCGGGGGTCAACACCTGGCTCACGTCGAAGTAGTATTTCACACGATAATACCGCACCTGCTGATCCAGCTGGCCAAAGGCGGCCAGCTGCTGTTTGACCTTAGCGTCATCCCATTTCCCGGAGTGAATAACGTCTGCCAGGGCACCATCCTGATAGCCGCTGATTTTAATCTGGCTTACATTGTTTTCGAATCCCTGACGCAGCGCCTGGATTTTGGCGACCTGCTCTTCACTCAGCTTCAGGTGCTGGACGACCGGATCCTGCGAGACAGACGGTACATCGGCGGAGGTCGAGGCCTGGCTGGCTGCCGTAAAGCCGGTGGTCAGCGCAATGGCGAGCAGGGTGTTACGCAAGCGAGTATTCACAGTGAATGATCCTTCAAAAAAGAAAATGAGAGGCGATTATCACTGCGCTAATAAAGACTATCTGTAACAAAGGGTTAATTTAAAACTGGATAAAAAAAGGATGGTAAGAAACAGAAATCAGATCCCGGGTCAGCAGCACAGAAAGATATATTCATCCTTCCAGTAACGGCCCTGTCCAATGATATCCCCGGCGGCGCTGATTAACTGTTTTTGCTTTTCGGTTTCAATCCCCTCAACGATCACATGGCTGGTCAGGGTATGAATAGATTGCAACAGCCCGGGAAAAGCGGGGTCGTTTTCTTTATCCCAGAAGTAATCTTTATCCACTTTGACGCAATCGAAGCGGAAGCGCTCCAGCAGCGGGAAGGACGTCCGTCCGCGGCCAAAATCATCCAGCCAGACCGGGCAAAGCGCCGCCAGCGTGCTCAGCGCCGTCAGCTCACGTCCGGCGATAAACTCGTGAAAGTTCTCATTTATTTCCAGAGCAATGTGTTTACAGGAGCGCAGGAAATCACAGAGATAGCGATCCGTCAGAATAAAGTGGCTTAATAAATCATCAATGTTCAGCGATATCGGCTTATTATCGACCCGGGCGAAATCAAATACAGAAAGTAACTCGATTTGCCGAATAAATAGAGCAAGCTTATCGCGTTCGGTAAGCGTGGAGAAAGAAAACGTCGACGCAGAGGTGGTATTTTGTGCGGGTGCTATAATATCTTTAGTAAGCAACTCCCACGAGTGGTAGCTGCCGTCATCGCTAATAGCGGGCTCCAGAACGAAGCGATAAGAGGTATTTTTCACGTTTTCTTCAACCATTTAAAAAATACCAAAAATAAGAAAGGGTTAAAGCATGTCATATATTTTCCGCCAACAAAAATAGTTTAAAGTGATCGATAATAATCATTCGATAGTTAAAAACTATCAAGATATAATTTATTGATCGGTAAATTGAATTAATATAAATTAGCCACTGCTGTAACTCCCTCTGAAAAGTCAATTAAAATATTGTTTCAAACCAGACAGTTACCAGAGTATTCTGCGTAAAGCCTGGTCGTCTCACGCTTTGTGCTGCCAGGTAAAAAAAGAGAGGGGTAATAAAAATGAAAAATACAAGCCGCCAGTTTTAGTCATATCATTATGCCGAATATGAATAACGCTGCGTCCTGAGGCGCCGCTTCGCCTGGCATGCCATGAGTCCTCAATAAAAAAGTGTGACTCAGTAGACAAAACGTCATACTTTCCCGCTATCCTGCAGCGAAGAAGAGTGAAGTGGATGACAGGCAGTGAAAAAAATAAACGTGATTCCGCTGGGGCTGATGCTATTCATGCTCATCGCCAGCGCATGGCTGGGCCCTGCGCCGCGGCACACCGGCAGCATGCAGTGCGTTTGGTTTGACGGGGCAATGGTGAGCTGCCTGCCGAAGCAACGACTGGGCGAAGGCTCGCCGCATCATTTACTGGTCAGACGATAAACCGGTACTCGCCGGGTGGTGTTGAACAGATTATCGCAGGCTTCCACCTCTTCCGTGACAATTCCCATGCCGGACCGGCGCAATTGCGCAATGTCCGCCGCCACCCGCTGACTGCCGAACCAGAACAGCGCATCAAGCGCGGTAACCGGCAAGCCGGCAAGTAACGCATGGCGAAGCCGCTCCCGGGCCGGCTTTATCTCGCGGGCAATCTGCTGGTACGGGGCTGCCGTCGGTCCCTGCGGATCGACGCGACGGATACGGTTTGACAGGTGGTAATGGAAGGACTCCGGAATCGGCTGTAAATCCTGCTTCAGACTGTAGACACAACCGTAACGTTTGCCGTTGAAAACGGCGGCTTTACGATTGAGCTGCAGCTGATCGCGCACGTCGGCGATCAGCTGCGGCGCGCGCACCAGCAGCAGGCGAAAAGGCAATTCGAAGCTGGTGACATAGTCGACATTCAATAGCGCAATGCGCAGACGCTCCTCAGCCCCGGCCTGCTGCTGACGACACTCCAGATAGACCTCACGCCACTGCGCTCTGAGCCGTGGCGACTCACCGGCTTCGGTAAACTGGTATTTTTCAATATCGTAATCAATTCTCCCGGCCACCGCGCATTCCTTTCTGAATCAGTCCGGCGTCATAATAACATCCTCTGGCGCAGTACCCTATGCCGAGCGCCCTCGCGCATCCCCTTCCCGGTTATTTACGATACAGATAACGGGTGATGACCACATCAAGGAGATACAGCAGGAAAATAACGCTGCTTAACCACAATAAACCTGCGAATAAATCAAGTAATTGCATCGTTGCTCCCTCACTGTTAGCCATCGCCGAATGACGCCCCTCACCATAAAGTAGTTAAGTTCTGCCTTAACAGCCACCGAATAAATTTATTTAGTCAAAAGAAAGCCCGGCGCTATTGTACGTTCATTTTACTGTCATCAATTTGTCATCATAAAATGTCTATCATCAACCCGCGCCGCAGGGTTGCCCCGCCCCCATGGCATCCAGGAGAAACGCGCGGCCACAGGTTTAACAACATGGAATAATATCGCCCCACCGTATCCTTAATGACATTGCATCATCTTATATCAGGCGCCACTGTCATCCTGCTGAATAATCCGGAAAACGCTTTAAACAATAAACGCCCTGCTGATTGGTTTACCATGGAGAAATAAGATGCCCAGCGAAAAAGCCCGCAGCCTTGACCATTTCTATGAATTACTGGCGACAGGACAACACCCGAAAATTGAACTCGATTTTGATGTCGCCGCGGACGATTTTTTTAAAATCGCCACCGAGTTTGGCGACATTGGCGCGAGGATCACCCGGGTTAACGAACGATTTATTATTAAGATCAAGCCGCCGAAAGCGTAAGCGCCCCCTGCCGCCTTGTTGGGTGCCACGCCAGCCGTCGCGGCCCGACAAGGTTTTCTTAACGAGCCGCGGTCTGACGCTCGGCAAAATAGTGCGCCGGTGTCGTCCCCATCGTTTTTTTGAACATGGTAATAAAGGCATTTACCGATTCATAGCCCAGCTTAGCCGCCACGTTTTGTACCGAAACGCCGCTGGCCAGCTCCTGCAGGGCAATAATCAAATGCAGCTGCTGGCGCCAGCGCCCGAAGGTCAGGCCGGTCTCCCGCAGCATCACCCGGGCCAGCGAGCGCTCACTCAGCGCCAGACGCTTCGCCCACACCGACAGGGTGCTGCGATCGTCAGGATGGCTGACCAGCCGGTCGGCCATCGCCCGAATTTTGGGATGTGCTGAGACGGGCAGATTCAGGCGCTGCGCCGGCATGGTCGCCAGTTCGTCAAGGGTCACTCGGGTGAGTCTCCCGGCATGGCTATCCGCCACATAATCCGCCCCCTCACGAGTGAGTCGCTCCACCAGCTCGTGGATCAGGGGAGAGAGCGCCAGGGTGCAGCAGCTGCCAGGCAGCGCGGCAGCGCCGGGTTCAATAAACAGATAATTGAGGCGCGCGTTCCAGGTGGCGGACACACTGTGCGGAATACCGCCCGGGATCCATACCGCGCAGCGAGGCGGCACAATCCACAGGTTATTTTCCGCCCGACAACTCACCGCACCATACAGCACAATAATCAACTGCCCTTTGCGATGGGTATGCACCGGCACTTCCGCTTCATACTCGATAAAATCAAGATGACAGGCGACGGCCGGACAGGACGCGGCGTCCGGATCGTACAGCGTATTGGCAAAAGGTGATGGCATACGATTGGCCAGATTCAGGTATTTTTTGACAGAATAGAGTATTTCGCCGCAAGCGCAAGCCAGCCATAATCCGCGGCATGAACATCAACCACTTTCGCCAGGCCTCCTGGCTGCGTGCCGCAGGCGCCCTCGCGCGCCGTTTCATGCCGCAATCGACTTCAGCCGTCCTGCGCAGTGATGCCCAGGCAATACTCTTTTCCGCAAAGAGTTTCGCCGCGGCGATGCTGGCGTACTATCTTGCGCTATCCATCGGTCTGCAAAGGCCTTCGTGGGCCATCATCACTGTCTATATCGTGTCGCAGACCTCGGTGGGCGCATCGCTAAGCCGCAGCGTCTATCGCCTGCTCGGGACCCTCGCCGGCGCGACGGCCACCGTCTTCATCGTGCCCACCTTCGTTAACCAGCCGATCCTGTGTAGCGCCATGCTGGGCCTGTGGATCGCGGGTTGCCTGTGTCTGTCGCTGCTTGAGCGCACGCCGCGCGGATACGCATATTTACTGGCGGGCTACACCGCAAGCCTGATTGGTTTCCCCGCCGTCTCCGCGCCCGGGACCATCTTTGACCTCGCGGTCATTCGGGTGGAAGAGATCGCCATCGGTATCTTGTGCGCCGGATTGATTCACCGCTTCGTGCTGCCGGTGCGCATCGCCGGGCGGTTTAACAGCACGCTGGCACAGACGCTGGCAACCGCCCGGCAGCGGATCGCCGATACGCTGGCCGGTAAGCCGGTGGCGGCGGAAACCCTGCGGCTGGCGCTGAGCCTGCAGTTTCTGCAGGGCATCAACCACCATCTTCCCTGGGATGACGGTCTCTCGGTTCCCCACCGCCAGGCCAGAAAAGCGATCCACGACCGGCTGGCGCGACTGTTGATTGTTAATGGCGAATTGTATGACCGTTTACAGAGGTGCGGGCAGCCACCTGACGACCTGCAGACGCTGCTAACGGAGGCAGAGGTCTGGCTGAGAGGTCCGGAAGCCCACAGAACGGCGCTCTCCGCCGACGGGCTACTCTCCCGCTGCGAGCCGCTCATCAACCGGTGCGCCCCTGCGCAGACGCTGAACGAGGCGCTGCGCGTTAGCCTGGTGCGCCACCTGGCGGAAGCCATCCGTCTCCTGCAGCAGAGCGAACGGCTGGCGAAGGCGATTTATCACCGCCGATCGCCAACCCTGCCCCCTGACGCCCGCGCGGCAAAGGGCTATGTTTTCCATCGCGATCCGCTCAGCGCCCTGCGGACCGCCTTCGGCGCCTTCGTCATCATCCTCAGCGGCTGCCTGATCTGGATAGGCTCCGCCTGGCCCGATGGCGGCACTGCGGTCTCGATCCTCGGCGTCTGCTGTAGCCTGTTCGCCAGCTTCGATGCGCCGGCGGCGCAGCTGGTAAAATACCTGATCGGCTGCGTGTGGGGCGTGCTGTTCAGCCTGCTGTATAGCTTCGCCCTGCTGCCGCAGGTGAGCGAATTTGTCCTGCTGGCGGCGATGCTCGCCCCGGTCTATCTGCTGGCCGGTTCGCTGCAGGCGCGGCCGCCGACCACCTTTATGGCGATGGGCATCACCCTGACGCTGCCGATATTGTGCGAACTGGGCCCCAGTTATCAGGGGGATTTCGCGACGGCGATGAATACCTCTATCGCGCTGTTTGTCGCCATCGGCTATGCCGCGTTTGGTATGCGCCTGCTGCAAACCGTGCAGGCCGATGCCGCTGTCCATCGTCTGCTGACGCTGTGCCGTCGCGATATCCGCCGCGCCGCGCGGGGCCGACTGGCGCACAATGCCCACCGCTGGACCAACCTGATGATCGACCGGACCGCTTTACTGCTGCCGCGGCTACCGCAGAGCGGGCCAACCGCAGGTCAACTGCTGGACAAGATGCTGCACGATATTCGTACCGGCCTGGCGGTGATCCACCTGCGCCGTAGCTATCAGCCGATGGATCGAGAAGCGGCTACCGCTGTGCAGACGCTGCTTGACGCCCTTAAACAGGAGCCGGACATAGAGGCCCTCGCGCAGCCTGTTGACGCGCTGTTGGCCCACGGTTTACCGGCTGATGCCGCCTCACATGAGCGCGCGGAAGCGCTCATTTCCCTGTATTGCGCCTTACATCGGCCTGAGGAGAGCCAAAACCATGCGTGATCTCGCGATGGGCGGGGTATTTTTCCCCGGCCTGCTGGTTGTCGGCCTTGTCGCCCTGCTCGCGACGCTGCTGCTGCAACCGCTTATTTTCTCCATCCGGGGACTGGGCCGCTTGCCCTGCCGCCCGCTGTGGGGGCTTTCCCTCTATATCGTCCTCTTTTTCCTGCTCCTGCAGGAGGTTAACACGCTGGGGTTTGCCGTATGACAGTCTATCTCACTCTTCTGGGCCGCTACGCCCTGACCTTAGGCGCCGTTGCCGCCGCCGCGCTACTGGCTTTCATTCTCTGGAAACAGGAGGCGCAAACGCCCTGGACCCGCGATGGTCGGGTACGGGCCGACGTGGTGCAGATCGCTCCCGATGTCTCGGGACCGGTGGCCAGCGTGGCGGTAAAAGACAACCAGTGGGTCAATCGGGGAGATGTGCTCTATTCCATCGATCCGCGCTGGCTGAAGCTGGCGGTCAGTAGCGCCCAGGCGGAGGTGGAAGCCCGACGCCAGGAGATGGCGATGCGCCAGGATGCCGCCAGACGACGGGCGCAGATCCAGGGCGTCATCTCCAGCGAAGATCTGAAACAGACCACCAGCGCGGCCAGCGTCGCGGCAGCTAACTACCAGGGCGCGCTGGCGGCACTGGCGCTGGCGCAACTGAATTTAGCGCATGCCACCGTGCGGACGCCGGTGGCCGGGTACGTCACCCATCTGCGGCTACGCCCGGGCGACTATGCCACCGCCGGGGTGACGAAAGTGGCCATTATCGATGGCCAGCGTTTCTGGGTGGTAGGGTATTTTGAAGAGACCCGTCTGCGCCACATCCACGTTGGCGATACCGCACATATCACGCTGATGGGGTATGATCCGGTCATTACCGGCCATGTCGAGAGTATCGGACACGGGATCGGCGATACCAATGATGAGACCGGCGCCCTGGGCCTGCCGGAGGTCGAGCCGACCTTCAGCTGGGTGCGGCTGGCGCAGCGTGTACCAGTGCGCATCCATATCGATACCCTGCCCGAGGGGGTGGAACGGGTCGCCGGCTTGTCCGCGACTGTCTCGGTCATTCCCGCGCGGTTGGCGCGACGCGCCGGCAAATCCTCACCTGCCGGCGCGAATCAGGCTCAGTGATAGCCCTCGCTGCCGGAGACTTTGCCGCGAAAGACGTAATAGCTCCAGGCGGTATACATCAGGATCACCGGGATAATGAGCAGCGCCCCCGGCAGCATAAACACCTGGCTGGAGGGCGGCGCGGCGGCATCCCACAGGGAGATATTCGGTGGGATAATGTTCGGCCAGACGCTGATCCCCAACCCGCTGAAGCCGAGGAAAATCAGGCCCAGCGTCAGGATAAATGGGCGGGCGTGGCTGGCGGGGCGCGCGCTCAGGCGCCAGATCCACAGGCTCAGCGCCAACACCAGGATCGGTACCGGCAGGAACCAGAAGAAATTGGGCAGCGTAAACCAGCGCTCCGCCACATAGCGCCAGCCCAACGGCGTCCAGACGCTGACCACCGCGATCACCACCATCAGCGCCAGCAGCACCTTGCGGGTCAGCTCGCGCATCCGCTGCTGCAGCGCGCCTTCGCTTTTCATGATCAGCCACGTGGTGCCGAGCAGCAGATAGGCCACCACCAGCCCCAGACCGCAGAACAGGTTAAAGGGGGTAAGCCAGTCCAGCGTCGAACCGGCGAAGCGGCGGTCAGCCACCGCAAAGCCGTTGATAAACGCGCCGACGACAATCCCCTGGCTGAAGGTCGCCAGCAGCGAGCCGCCGGCGAAGGCATAGTCCCAGAAGGTACGATGCGAGGGAACCGCTTTAAAACGAAACTCAAACGCCACGCCGCGAAAAATCAGGCCGATGAGCATCGCCGTCAGCGGGATGACCAGCGCATCGGTGATCACCGCATAGGCCAGCGGAAAGGCGCCGAACAGCCCAGCCCCGCCGAGTACCAGCCAGGTTTCATTTCCATCCCAGACGGGCGCCACGCTGTTGACCATCACATCGCGCTCTTCGCCATCATGCACCACGCTGAACAGCATCCCAATACCTAAATCGAAACCATCCATCACGATATACATCAGCGTGGCGAAGACGATGATGACAAACCAAATCACCGAGATATCGATGCTCATGATGCGTTCTCCTCATCACGCACCGGCTCTGCCGCCGAGAGCGGACGCGCCGGGGTGCCTGCGGTTTGCGAGGTCAGCTCCGTCACCGGTTGCGGCCCTTTTTTAATCAGCCGGAAAATATAGTAATACCCCACGCCAAATACCGCGCAGTAGACCACGATAAACACCAGCAGGCTGATGGCCATCTGCAGCGTGCTGTGCAACGACACCGCATCCCGGGTGCGCAGCAAGCCGTAGATCACCCACGGCTGGCGGCCCATCTCGGTAGTCACCCACCCGGCGACCAGGGCAATAAGGCCGGCAGGCCCCATGCAGAGCGCAAACCACTGAAAGGGACGCGAGTGATACAGTCGCCGCCGATAGCGCAGCCAGGCGCTGCAGATCCCTAAGGCGATCATCAACACGCCCATCCCAACCATGATGCGAAACGACCAGAAAACGGCGGGCGAATAGGGTCGGTCCTCTTTCGGGAAGTCTTTCAGCGCCGGCACCTGCTTATGCAGACTGTGGGTGAGGATCAGGCTGCCGAGAGCGGGGATCTCGAGGCCATAGCGGGTGCGCTCCTGTTCCATATCCGGCAGGCCAAACAGCAGCAGCGGCGTGGCCTCGCCGGGTCGGTTTTCCCAGTGCCCCTCGATGGCGGCGATCTTCGCTGGCTGATGCTCAAGGGTGTTAAGACCATGCATATCCCCCACCACCGCCTGGATTGGCGCTACCAGCAGCGCCATCCACATCGCCATCGACAGCATTTTGCGGATGGCCGGCGAGTCGTTGCCGCGCAGAAGATGCCACGCGGCAGAGGCCCCGACGAACATGGCGCTGCTGAGAAACGCGGCTATCGCCATATGAAACAAACGATACGGGAACGAGGGGTTAAAGATAATCGCCAGCCAGTCATGCGGAATGAGATGGCCATTTTCGATGGTAAAACCCTGCGGCGTCTGCATCCAGCTGTTGGAGGCGAGGATCCAGAAAGTGGAGACCAGGGTGCCAAGCGCCACCATGCAGGTAGTAAAAAAATGCAGCGCCGGCGGCACCTTATTCCAGCCAAATAGCATTACCCCGAGGAATCCCGCTTCGAGGAAAAAGGCGGTCAGCACTTCGTACAGCAGCAGCGGACCGGTAATGCTGCCAGCAAACTGGGAAAATCCGCTCCAGTTGGTGCCGAACTGATAGGACATCACTAATCCGGAGACCACGCCCATCCCAAAATTGACGGCGAAAATTTTCAGCCAGAAATTGTAGAGTGAGCGCCAGACGTTATCCCGGGTTCGCAGCCACATCCCCTCAAGCACCACAAGGTAGCTGGCAAGGCCGATGGTGATGGCCGGAAAGAGGATATGGAAGGAAACGGTAAAGGCGAATTGCAATCGGGCCAGATGAAACGCGTCGAATTCAAACATATTCCACACCCATCATTGTGAATCGCCCCGGCCGCAGCCGGGGCTCATGCGAACATCACTTAGCCGATGAGGAAGTGTTTTGCTTACCGGCGCCGAGTTCGGCGCCGGTCAAAGGATCGCCCTGCGGGTCAGACTGCGTTCGCTTCAGCATCGCTTTGCACAGCGCTTCCTGCTCTGGCGTCAGGCCGACAGTAGCGCTGCCATCTCCGCCATCCACGGCCGGCTGCGGATCCTTGACATAATCGAAGTGTTTGTCACTGTTCCAGCTGCCGCGTACTTCTCCACCTTCAGACATATTGTAGTAGGTGTTAGCGTACTCGCTAATGGGCGGCAGTTTGCCCGGTGGATAGTTGTTGCGAATCGACTGCAGCGCCTTCTCAAAAGAGAGCTGATGCGCCGCTTCGCGGGTCATCAGGAACGCCAGCGCGTCTTTCACTCCGGGATCGTCGGTCACGTTGATCAGGCGTTCATAGACGATCTTCGCCCTCGCCTCCGCGGCGACATTCGACCGCAGGTCGGCGGTGGGTTCGCCGATAGTATCAATATAGGCCGCCGTCCACGGCACGCCCGCCGAGTTGGTCAGCGGGGGACCGCCGCCGTACAGCAGCGAGGTAATATGGCTGTCATTACCGTTGGCGGTGAGCGAACGATAGAGTTCCGCCTCGCTCTCGGTGCCCTCCGCCAGAGCTCCTTTGGCCCCTTTATTCAGCATGCCGACCAGGGTGCCAATGATCTCCAGATGGCTCAGCTCCTCTGTCGCGATATCCATTAGCATATCTTTGCGGCCGGGATCGTCATCGCTTAATCCCTGGGTGAAATAACGACACGCGGCGGCCAGCTCGCCCTGAGGACCGCCAAACTGTTCGAGCAGTAAATTCGCGAGCCCCGGATTGGGTTCAGCAACGCGCACGGTATACTGCAGTTGTTTCACATGACGAAACATAGGCCTGCCTCCTGGGTTATTTTTTCGCTTCTACGCCGTCAGCATCTGAACGCAGGAGAAACTGCTCCGTGGTCTGAGGAATATGTTTGATCAGCCAGTCGGCCATTTCCCGCTCTTCCGCCAGGATAGCCTCAATAGCCGGGATGGAGGCGGTGTCGCCCGCTTTTTCAGCCGCCGCCAGCAGAGAGGTGTAGCAGGCGATCTCAAATTGCTCGAAGACGTACCCGCTGATCGAGCCTTTGACGATTTCATCGGAAGGAAACATTCCGCCGATGGACTGGCCGAGAGCCGCCATTTTACTCATCGAATCTTTAATCACCGAGCGCGAAATGTCGTTGCGGTCGAGGATCTCTTCCAGCACGGTAATTTGCCGTTTGGTCTCATTAATATGCTGTTCAATTCTGGCACGGAGATCCGGATAATTATCGATACGGCCAGCCATCGATTCCAGCATGGATTCTGCCTGCTTTTCCATGGCATGCGCATCGCGTAGCCAGTCATGATAATGTTCAACGTGATTCATCGTGATTTCCTCGTGTCAGGGAGCGTTTATTTTTCCGCTTTTTTATTAATGTTACCTACCGCCAAATCGGTTAATTTAACGTCGGTTTGCTTTTCTTCTTCCAGCGTTTCGGCCAGCAATTTGACCGCTTTTTTATAGCCCAGCTGTTCTGCCAGGGTGACCAGGGTGCCGTAACTGGCAATTTCGTAATGCTCGACCTTTTGCGCAGCGGCAATTAGCGCAGCATCTCGTACCTCATTTTTTTCCGTGCTCTCAACGACTTCATTGGCCTCTTCGATTAATCCTTCCATGGCCACGCATTTCATGCGTTTGATTTTCAGGCCGGATTCCTGCTCAATAATCTGGTCAATACGTTCAATCTGGCCCTGGGTTTCTTCGAGATGAGCATTGAACGCCGCGCTGAGTTTTTCACTGGACGCCGCTCTGGCCAGTTTAGCCAGCCCGCGGGTTAATTGTTTCTCTGCGCTGTAGGTATCTGAGAGCAGGTGGATAAATACATCTTCAATGCTTTTCATATTCATAGAAATACCTTCTGGAGTCAGAAAATAACTGCGAGTCTATACAGACTCGCAGGAGATACTTTCACTTCAGGGTGCAAGGAAAAGGATAATCAGGAATTATCGGACTTGCGGCCACCGCCGTGGCTGTTTTGTCCGCCTTTTTTACCCGCTTCGGACGCACGCTGCGGATCATTTTTAAAGTTCCCGCCGCTGTGCTGACCACCTTTACGACCTGCTTCAGAAGCTTTTTCACGGTCTTCAGCAAAATTACCGGAACCACCACGATGCTCTGCCATATTTCACCTCATGTATATCGGTTATGTCAGTACGATACGAAAATATTCCGTATCACTCGTCGTTCGATATTTAACTCTAGCGGGTAATGCTGGTTAGTCAAATTATTATTCCGTTTTCCCGACGTCTTTCAGCAGTAATTCGGAATAATTCTACAACACACATTAAAAATAACCAGACGGCACATCACCGCTAACTTACTGTGTGCAGGGAAATAATACCTGCAGCCCTCGTATTATCGATACAACCGGAGTACTCCTGTTGAGGTATATAACGAAGCGGCGCGGCGAGGCTTCGTCGGCATGAAATTCAGAACTTTTCTAAAGATAACCAATAAAAAAAGCCGCTGGGGGAGCGGCTATCAAATAAAAAATAGAGCGAATATCATGCCTAATTAAGGCTAGCCTTCTTCATCCGAATATGCAAATAACCCAACAAATCAAACGTGAAATAAGCGAAACGTAAAACACACCCAACAACTGAAATATCACGCAGTTCCATTACTTGTACTCTACGCTTTATTTTTACGGTGGTTTATCGGTGGCCATCGCGTCAGGTCAATATGCCTTTGCGCCTGATGCGGTCAGCCGTTCTCTCCAGGAGAATATGCAATGAAAGCACTCACTTATCATGGTCCCCATCATGTCAGCGTCGACACCATGCCCGACCCGGCCCTTGAAGCGCCGGACGATATTATACTGCGCGTCACCGCGACGGCGATTTGCGGTTCCGATCTCCATCTTTACCGCGGAAAGATCCCCGGCACGCACCACGGCGATATTTTCGGCCATGAATTTATGGGGGAAGTGGTGGAAGCGGGTTCCGAGGTCACCGCGGTCCGCAAAGGCGACCGGGTGGTTATCCCGTTTGTGATCGCCTGCGGAGACTGCTTCTTTTGTCGCCTGCAGCAGTATGCCGCCTGCGAAAGCACCAATAGCGGCCAGGGGGCGACACTCAACCGAAAAGGCATTTCGCCACCGGCGGCCCTGTTTGGCTATAGCGATTTGTACGGCGGCATCCCGGGCGGCCAGGCAGAATATGTACGGGTCCCCAAAGCCAATACCGGTCCATTTAAAGTGCCTGACACCTTACCCGATGAAAAGGTGCTGTTTCTGTCAGATATTCTGCCCACCGCCTGGCAGGCAGTAAAAAACGCCGAGGTCAAACCCGGCAGCAGCGTGGCTATTTTTGGCGCCGGCCCGGTAGGGCTGCTGTGCGCCTCCTGCGCCAGGCTCAATGGCGCAGAGCAGATATTAATCATCGATCATAACGATTACCGACTCGATTTCGCGCAGCAACGCTATGGCGCGATCCCGATAAACTTCGACACCCATGACGACCCGGCGCAGTGGATTATCGATAACACGCCGGGACATCGCGGCGTCGACGCGGTGATTGACGCCGTGGGCTTCGAGGCGAAAGGCAGCCTCACGGAAACCGTCCTCAGCAACCTGAAAATCGAGGGCAGCAGCGGAAAAGCCCTGCGCCAGTGCATCGCCGCCGTGCGCCGCGGCGGTATCGTCAGCGTGCCCGGGGTTTACGCCGGTTTCATTCATGGGTTTATGTTTGGTGATGCCTTTGATAAGGGGCTGACCTTCAGGATGGGGCAAACCCACGTCCATGCCTGGCTGCCGGACCTGCTGGCGCTAATTGAGCAAGGGCTGCTCACCCCGGAGGAGATCGTCACTCACCATATGCCGCTGGAGGAGGCCGCGCGCGGCTATCAGATCTTTGAGAAACGCGAAGAGGCATGCCGCAAAGTCATCCTTGTGCCGGGGATGCAGCCCGGGAAGGCAACGCTTTGAGGCGGAAGTTAATCCGCCCTTCTCGGCAGCCAGTCCGGGCCGTGATATAAAAACAGCATGCGTTGACCCGCCGTCGCTGATACAGCCGTTAACCACAGGAGAAGTTAATGCTCGAGTTACGCCCGAATTGCGAATGCTGTGATAAAGATCTGCCGCCAGACTCACCCGAGGCGTTTATCTGCTCGTTCGAGTGTACTTTTTGCCGGGACTGCATGACGGCGCGGCTGCACGGTCGTTGCCCAAACTGTGGCGGCGAACTGGTGCGGCGCCCTGTGCGTCCCGAAGAGGCGCTGCGGCGGCACCCCGCCTCCACCCTGCGCCGCCATGCACAGTAAAACCGGATGAACTGGCGTGGCAAACGGGAGCCATCGAGCTCCCTTTCTTCATCCTTATTTCTCTGCAGAAAAGTGCCACTCTGCGGCGGTCGATAGCGTCACAAATGGCCCGGCAAGCGTGATATTGTGATGGCCGATAATGTCAGGCGCTGACAACCGTTCGTTATCCATGGTTGAGTGCGCATCCGAGATCAGCACCGTCCGCCATCCCAGCGCCGATGCCGCACGGCAGGTCGTGTCCACGCAGAATTCGGTTTTCATCCCGGCAATAACCAGCTGTTTTACGCCGGCCTGGGCGAGCCGATGCGCAAGGTCAGTGTGCTGGAAACAGGAGGGGTACCTTTTAATAAAGACGATATCCCGCTCGCCGTTAACACCCATCTCAGGCAGCAGTTGGGTTAATGGACTTTGTGCTGAGAACGGAGAATCGTCCGGCCCGGTATGGCGGGCAAAGAAGACGGGCACCTCAGCCTGTCTCGCTTTTTCAATCAGCAGGCAAACGTTCGCCAGAAGCGCATCGGCCTGATACGGAGAAACCGGGCCATGGAAAAGCCCCTGCTGCATATCGATAATTAAAAGGGCATGCTCAGATGAAATCATGATGGGTCTCCATTCAGTGTGTCACGAACGGAGAGGTCTCTCCCCGTCCACATTGGCGGGGAGTGAGGATCTGTTTGTCAGGAGCCGGTCACAGATACGCCCACACCACCGCTGGTTACGGTCGTGGTGTTGACGGTGGTGGTTGGCTGCACTGACGTAATCATTATCTGACCTTCACTGATTCCTTACAGATAAAAGATAAGCACCATTAAAACGGCTCTTTTCTTATAGCATTGAGCAGATACGGATGGCAATTTATGCGCGATCAACGCAGCCGCTTTGCACAACCATTAACGGCTTAAGATATAAGCGCGAAGGATTTCACCTGCTGAGAGAATATGTTTCACGGTATACGCCCGCGCCTCCTGTGGATGATTTTGCTGGCAGGCCATCAGGATCTGCTGATGCTCATCCTGGAATTTCAGCGTATCCGACAGCAGTCTGTTCTGAAAAAGCTCATATCTTTCAATCTGCTCGCGCAATTCACCGATCATCTTCAGCAGGCGCTGATTATTACACTTCCGATAAAGCAGTTCATGAAACTCCCGGTTATATCTCCCCTGCTGCTCGGGTTCAGAAGCGCTGCTCAGTAGCTGATGCACCAGTGCTGCCCGGGCAAGCGTTTCCGGGTCCATATTCTCCAGGCTATGAAAAATGGCTTCGCCTTCCAGGAGTGCCCGCAGCTGATAAATTTCATCGACATCAGCGGCCGTCAGCGTTTTCACCACCGCGCCACGATTTCTGTAAATCTCAACCAGACCTTCGCGCTCAAGCTGCTGTATCGCTTCTCTCATTGGGATACGGCTGACCGCAAACTGACTGGCCAGGTCCCTCTCAACGAGACGGTCGCCATCTCGCAACGTCCCCTTGTTGATTAAGGTTTTTAGCTCACCGGCAAGAATATCGGCGGTCGAACGGGAAGCGGTGTTCATTTGGCTCTCTTTACATCACGCATAAATGGTATACCATTATGCCATTGACATTAGCGTCATGACAACCTTGCGATTCCAAGGGCAGCTTCGTTGAGGCAACGCAACAAAACGGGAAGATGCCTCTGCGATGAAATGCACATAAATCCCCCCCCTCCACAGAGAAAAGGCAAACCTATGCAACATGCTTATACCAGCCATATCACATGGACCGGCAATCAGGGCACGGGTACTTCGGGTTACAAGGCTTATGCCCGGACCTGGGATATCGCGGTAAAGGGAAAAGAACCCATTCATTGTTCAAATGATCCATTACTGGGCGGCGATCCCGGCAAAATGAACCCGGAAGATCTCCTGCTCTCTTCTCTTTCAGCCTGTCACATGCTGTGGTACTTACATCTGGCCTCCGATGCCGGCATTACGGTCATGGAATATCAGGACTCACCGGTGGCAACGGGTGAAGTGTTAAAAGGGGGCGCGGGTCGCTTTATTTCTGCCACCCTCAGGCCGAAAATCACCGTATTACCAGGAACCGATCTCGACGCCGCCACGGCCATTCATCAGCAGATCCATCACGTCTGTTTTATCGCCCGATCGGTCAATTTCCCGGTCAGTTACCAGCCTGAATTTATTATCTTTAACGCAGAGTAACGCGTTTCTGAAGGGTAATCCGGTGCGCAGGGACGGCGGCTGAGGGTATCCCCCCTCAGCCATACTTCGCTGCAGACCGAAGCATTCTGCTCTGGCCGTCAGTAGACTGCGGGGACATTCACCACGGAGAAGACTGATGATTGCAGTACTTTTTGAGGCCGACGCCTTACCAGAAGCACAGGAAAGATATTTACAGCTTGCGGCCGGGCTGACGCCTTTGCTTTCAGACACGCCGGGGTTTATTGCCATTGAGCGCTTTCAGAGCCTGAGTACGCCCGGCAAAATCCTCTCGCTATCCTGGTGGGAAGATGAAGCATCGGTGGCCAACTGGCAGCAAAATGAGCGGCATCTGGCTGCCCAGCGCGAAGGCAAAGCATCGATTTTTTCATACTACAGAATACGCGTCGCCCGCGTGTTCCGGGATTACGCATCAGATCGGGGAGCACAGTCAGATGTATGACATTCACGTGATTCTCTGCAACACGCCGGGCTCGCTTGGCGCAATGGGTTTAGCGCTGGGTAACAACGGCGTGGGGCTCGAAGGCGGTGGCGTATTCACCACGCCTGATGCCGGACATGCGCATTTTCTGGTGGAAGACGGTGAGAAAGCCCGCAGGGTACTGACCGAGGCCGGTTTTGCCGTCAGCAGTGTATGCCGACCTCTGATCAGAAAGTTACCTCAGGAACGACCTGGGGAACTGGGAGACATCGCAGACACCCTGGCCCGCAATGGCATTAATATTCTGGTACAGTACAGCGACCACCGTAACCGGCTCATTCTCATTACCGATGATGACACCCGGGCAGCGGAAGTGACCAAAAAATGGGCCATACTTTCTGAATGAATCTCCTGAAAACGCAGCAAGACAGTGAGCCAGAGGAGGCGCTGGAAACCGCTATGGCGATGGTGGCCTCCGCCCTCTCTGACCCGTCAAGGGTCAGTATTCTGTGCGCGCTAATGGACGGGCGCGCATGGACGGCAACCGAACTCAGTACGGTTGCCGAGGTGTCTGCCTCCACCACCAGCGGGCATCTTGCCCGACTGCTCAGCAACGGGCTGGTGGTGTGTCTTGCGCAGGGGCGTCACCGCTATTACCGCCTGGCGGGCGCGCATATCGCCGCGCTACTGGAAAACCTGATGGGCGTCTCTATGCAAGCGCATAAGACGCTTCTCCCCAGCACGCCGGTTAATCTTCGTTACGCACGCACCTGCTACGACCATCTGGCGGGCGAGCTGGCGGTGAACATTTATGAGCGTATGCTGCGGGAAAAATGGCTAGCGGCCGATGGCCTGGCCCTGACATCAGCCGGTAAAGCCCAGCTTGAACGCCTTGGCGCAGTACTGAACACCCGCCCGCGACGTAAGCCTTGCTGCCCCTGTCTTGACTGGAGTGAAAGACGTTTTCATCTGGGCGGTGATGCCGGTTCGGCGCTGATGGCACTGTTTGAGCAGAAAGGATGGATAACCCGCACGCCGGGATATCGGGAAGTGCAAGTGACGGATAGCGGCAAAGCGGCGTTGTCCCGGCTGTTTAATCTGAAAGTGAGCGGATAGCGTATTGCTTTTCAGTCACCCATTTGGCGCCTTAACGTTCGGCGCGGTTTTAACCTGCATTTTCTCCCCGAACTCACCCTCTAACTTTGGTGCATCTGTTTGCATGTCCGCATAAATTCCGCACCTCTATGTCGGGGAACGTGTGACGGGGGATTAAGGGCGCCATGTGAGGATAAGCTAATCTGTGCTCATTCCTAACCAGAAACAAATAATATGTTTCACTACCTCTTCTATAATAAATTTAAAATCAATAAGTTAAACCTGTTCAGTAAGATTAATTTTTTATATTTCAATCTAAAAACAATAACTTGCCAAATCCCGACTCTTGTCGAAACTGTCAGCGATGATATGTTTCCCATTCCCGGTAAACCGATATAATTGACTGATATTTAGATGTGTCAGCAGGACTGAAGAAAAACTGCAACTCCTTATCTTCGTACAACTCTCTGATTGGAACGTGATAAGTTTTCTTAAACGTTTCCTTGTTTAGTTTTCCTTCACGATAACTCATACAGGCTTGATCATATGCATTGAGCCAAGTTTCTTGTGCTGAATTATAATTTTTGCTGATGATTGGATAGTTGACAGCAGAGCTATCAGCTTCTGCGTATTTCATCAATGCCTCGCGCAGCTGTACTGTTGCAGTAGCAATACTATTTGTAATCTGACTTTCGAGAGCAGCTTCCTGTAACTTCAGCGCTCTTTTGGAAATAACGTTTGCATTGCGATATTGAAGTGCTGAATAGATAGAAGCCACCAAAGCTATACATGAAAGCGTAAGCGTTACAATATTTAATTGTTCTTGATTCATGGTTTCGGTCCTTTTGCTACCATTCTCATCATTGCTAGTATTTCATCATTGCTAATGGATGAGCCTGATTTAGCTAACGCCTCATAATCCTCCCTACCACTGTAGTGTTCAAGGGCGATAACATCATCGTCATACCCCAGGTCCGTCAGGGCCTTTTTTAGCTCTTCGAGCATACGAACCCGTTGATGCTCAGTAAGAGGGTTTCCACCTACTGTTAAAGTCTGAATTTCCATCCAGATTTTATTCAATTCTATCACTCGCATATCTCCATCTTTGCATTTAGATATGCGAGCAGCATATATTTCTGCTAATTCCTTATAAGTGTGGACTGCCATAGTATCTCTCCTTGATGTATGAATTAGAGTCTGTATAGATAAAGTAAGACTTCTTCATTGTATTGAAGAAAATTAGAAGAACAAGATTTTTAGGGAATTTCACCCATGCAACGCATTCTTTTTCGCTATGAATGTTTTTTTAAAGAAAAAGAGATTCTATATATACACTTCTGGCAATGGCAAACTGCCAAGATATTTCCTAACCTGATATTTTTCTGAGTTCATAACCCGGTCATGGCAAATACTTCAGTTAGAAAGGCAGCATTGAACTGGTTGACGTCGTGCAGCATGATATCTGTCACTACACGATCCGATGAGCACCTGGGGGAATCATTGACTGAAAATCAAAAAAAACGGGAGCCCATCGGCTCCCGCTTTTGCTTAATCCACCAAGGGGATTACATGTTCGCGATGATAGCGTCGCCAAACTCTGAACATTTCAGCAGCTTAGCGCCTTCCATCAGACGTTCGAAGTCATAGGTCACGGTCTTGGCGGCGATAGCGCCTTCCATGCCTTTGACGATCAGGTCTGCGGCTTCGAACCACTGCATGTGGCGCAGCAGTAGTTAACTAATAACATCATTACTTATTGATTTAAAAAGAAAAATAGGTATTTTTGATACGTGGTTAATGTTTTTAGTCTAAGCCCTAACCTATTGAAATTCATTAGTATATTTTCAGTTTTGATAACCGGCTTTGAGTCTTTCTGCTCATCTGGATAGTGAATTATTAGCCAATAATACTCACTCCCTGTGAGTCGGGTTAAATATTTCCGGTGTTATAACTCATGATTTGAAAAGAAAATAAAAAAGCCTCGGAGTCCGAGGCTTGCATTAGAACCAGCAGCGCCATTATATTATTTAATTACTACCTACCAAGTAATGATTGCTCTTTTCCAAACCATCTTCCCTTTTTTTTCTTCTTTTATATGCAGAATCCTTTTCATAATAAAATATAAAAGAAGAGAAAACGCTATGATAGCAATATATGTCCCGATGCCGAAAGACACCAGAAACACAACCAAGATCCCAAAGAGCGCTACCAGTAAAGATGTGCAGATAGATATCAAATTAATTGTCTTGCGTGCATCTCTTGATACATAACCTTTAATCTTAAATGCATGGCAACTGTGGCAGTGGTCCTCATTAATTAAAATTGCACCACAAAATGGACATTCATCATCTTTTGTTGTCATTTATTTTAAATCTCAACATAATAGTAATCACTCATCCACAACCTTCCCTGGCAAGCGCAATCAACAACAGAATGTACTTTATTTTTTTGTTCTATTGTCTCAACTCCCTCAACAATCACGAAATTGCAGTATGATTTTATTTTATTTATTATTTTAAAGAATTCGCTCTCACTCTGTATTCCCCAGAAGTAATCTTTATCAATTTTTATACATTCAAAATTAAACATATCTATAACTGTTAAGCTTGTTAAGCCACTCCCAAAATCATCCAGCCATACTGGACACAATTTTGAAAGACACTTTAAGTCAACCATACAGCATTTAGTATTGAATTCATGAAAATGCTCGTTAATCTCAAAAGCAATGTTTTTTTGGTTTTTTAAGTAATCACCAATATATTTATCGTTCAAAATACAATCGCTAATAAGACTGTCAACATTCAACGAAACTGGCTTGAACTTCAATTCTGATGCATCAAGCTTTTCAATTGTCAATATCTGTTTCTTAAACACATCGATTTTTTCTTTATCGCTTAATGAAGTGAAACAAAAACCACTTTCATTAGCAAGGTAATCATTGCAGTCCTTTTTTTTAACATTTTTCGTGAGAATTTCCCAAGAATGAATAGAACCATCTTTTTTAAAAGATGGTTCTAAAACAAATCTACAGGAATCTATTTCCATATTGTTCTTTATCATTAAAAAAAACACCGGAACTAGGAATAATCCTAATCGTGTCATATTTAGAAATCAAAGGAAAATAGTTTAAAATGATCGATAACGATCGAACAATAGGCGAAACCTATCACATTTCTTAAATTGATCGATTATTCAAATCAAATGACTTAAAAGGGAAAAAAAAGAAACATGGTTTCAATATAAATTTGAATAAAATCATATTGTTATGGAATGACAATACATTAGTGGCATGTATCAAACGTTAGTTGAGAGGGGTCTGTGGTTCCGAGGAAATTTATCCGTATTGGCAATGCCGATAATAAACTATCTTAAAAATTTATATGTATAAAATCATGAGAAAAGAAATCATTTCATCTTCAATTATTCGGCATGCAATATCCATTCTTCCCGTTACGTTTAACTTCATATAGCATTTCATCAGCCTCTTTGATCCACTCGATGATTGATTCTTTATTTTCTGCACAAGAAATACCGATACTGACAGTACAGTAAATATCGTTGTGAGAAGGTAATGAAAGATCTTTAATTTTTTTCTGAATTATATGAACCATAGCTATAACAAGCTTGCTATTACTATTATTAACAATAATAGCCAACTCATCGCCACCAAATCTTGCTGGTACGTCCTTCTCGCCAGCACACTCTCGTAATATTGTTGATATACGAGATAACACCGCATCACCTACTTCATGGCCATAGGTATCATTAATTTTTTTAAAATTATCAACATCAATGAGCATAAGATAAGAATGAATTCTCTTTTTACGCGTTGCACGAAAAGCACTTTCCATTTTTTGCTCAAAAAAACGGCGATTTGGTAGATCTAAGCCAGGATCCATCAGAGCCTGTTTTTCCAGTAACTCCCTTCTTTTCCTCAACTTTATAGATAAGTGCCTTGAAACAATACTCAGTACTATGGGATAACAGGTCGCCAAGGGTAAAGAAAGCAATACCGTTCGGGTACTGAATTCTATCGTATATCTGAAATCATTTACTAACCAAACTGTCAGGAAACTAATCATCATCCACATTAATGCTGGTTTTAAAATTTTCCATCCACCAGCAGCATAGCGATCAGCTATTTGAACTGAGATTATGAATAATGATGGAATTGGACTAACTTGCATTACGGCTATCCAGATTCCAGCCCAGAATGAATCAAGTATCATATTCTTCTTTTCAGTACTCAGCATATCCTTCGACATCATGCTTGCAAGATAAGCAACCGATGGCCAGATGAGTGCATTCAGAATTAACAAGGCTGTTGTTATTTTTTGATGTGACTGTTCCTGGAGGACTGAATATATAGGAAGAAAGCAAAGAACGACACCAATCTGACGTAAAAAATATACTCGCTTAATGAACGATGAATTTCTATCAGATATGTATTTTTCATCCGGGAAATTTGTTAACATAGAAAGCCTATTATAAATCACTAAGAGCCGCCATCACTTTAACCCACTAAATAACAAGATAAAACCGCCCTGCATTACAAAGTTATAACACGGATGTGAAAATTACAAGATTGCACTTCAATTAATGATAAACGTATCAATAATAACATTTGGTATCCATTTCTTTGAATCCATCCACACGATTTATATCTGATACTTAGTAATACTTTAGGGTTATATTCTTAAAAATGAATCTCCAGTGGAGTTTAGAGCTAATGCATTATTAATTTTGGTAGGCTATTAAAAAATAATACAACATCTGACCAGTAAAACTTTACTTGAACTTACTTATCGTTTACTGCAAATTGTTCTGTGATGTACACAGCAATTAATGTCGTTTCAGTTGCCCCCGGCAAGTGCCTCCGGGGGATTTTTTATGTTCCTCAACTTTCTAGTGCGTCAACTCGCCTAATCAAATCCTGTACCACGGTCACCAAATCGGCAATGATTGCCGTGTAATCCACATTCATCACCCTGAATTTTTCACCATCGATCTCCTGCTCGATGCCGAGGAAGGTATACAAGTCGTCAACTTTTTCAGCCTGCTGGGCGATAAAGCCACGCCTCCGGCGCGTTTCGCCTTTCATATTGAACTCGCATACTCCCAGCGAGTTAATGCGCCTGGAGGCCCCTTCTTGAGGCTCCATGAACGCATCTTTCAGCCGGACATCTGAGCCGGTGGTCAGGACGTCACCCTTACCGGTGGAGATCGTGCCGCCAGCCCGGAAAATCCATGCATCGGTTCGCCCGAATCCGTCAGCGTACAGAACAAGTCGGTGTTCGGTGCCTACCTGCTCCTCCATGTACATTTGGACGTAAGCGCCATCCACGTCACCATACGCTCCTCGCCCTGCCATCAATGAGCGTACCGGATTGGAGGTCAGTTGCGTTCCGATGGCTGGGTTGGCTGGCATGGTCGATGATGCTGTGATCCTCCCGTCCGTTACCCAAAAACTTTGTACCTGCGCGTTCAGGCGGTTCTGCCTGTCGTGGATAAGGCGAGCGGTATAATCCGCACTGCTGCCGTTGTAGTGGAAGTCAATGTAAGGCGTGCTCATTGACAGCTCGATCGCCTGCGTCAGAACCTTCCCCTTTGACGTGTTATCGATGTTGCCGCCAGCTGATAACCCACCGGGCAAAGTCGTCTGGTTATCGGTCCCAATAACGAGGATGTCATCAAAGGTATCTGACGGTGACACAGTGGTCGCTCTTGAACGCTGAACTCTGAACGGTGTTCCCGAGCCAACGGCAATTGTCCCGCCTTGCCCCTGTTTTTTGAGCAGAGCCAGATCTGAGTTCTTACCGAGAATAAAACCGGCATTATCGCTGGTTATAACCTGCGAGCCGTCGAGTTTGTTTCCTCCGGTGAGTTTTGCCAGCGCGTTAAGATCCGATGCCTTCGCCATCCCGCCTACAGCCGGCACGGTTACCTGCTTTCCTGTGATCGGGTCAGTCAGGGTGATATTGGCGCTGCTGGTCAGGGCCATCGACCAGCCCTCCACCACACTACGCCAGAATGCAAATGCGCTGGCCAGCTGGTTAGCAAACGACGAGGTACTGGCGGTTTCAGCGGTAATAATGCCGTAACTGGCGCCGGAAAATGCGGTGGTGATATTCCGGGTCAGCGTCAGCTGCGTGTCACTGTCCACGGATTTGATCGCATACAGGTCAGCACTACCGCTGCGGTAGACCACCAGAATCGACCCCGGCTGTATCCCCAGCGCCACCTGTGCCCACTTTGTTGTCGCTCCTGTCACCCGCGCCTGAGATGCTGCGCCCGTGACGGTGCCGACTTCATACATCGCCATAATAAAGTTCCTCCTGGATGGTTTTCCCTGGAAAAAGAAAAGGCCCCTTGCGGGGCCATGATTTAAGCAGATGATGCAGCTCTAATTACGTTGTTATTGCGCGCGGCGAAGGCGTCGAATCTCGAGAGGATGGTTAATACCATCTGTCCGTTACGGTCCAGGTAACAGCCATATCGCAGAACAGCGTCGCCAGTACCGGCAGGGACGACAAATGACATGTTGTCTACGTTCATTGACTCTTGCGCGGTTAACAGGCGTGTTGCTCCACCTGTTTCATACATAAGCTCAATGCCTAGCTCCATACTGCCGCCACCAGACGTAGCGCCTGTGCCACGAAGAAGCATTGCATACGACAGATAGCCAGGATCCAGTCCACCGTCAGACCCTGGCGCGTAGGACATCCCCGCTCTGAGTTTCGCGCCGCCGTCGATAGTGATGCTATCCGTCTGGAGGAGTCCACCGCGAATATTGATCACCTGGTCGAAATTCTGCCGCCGGAACCGGGCCAGCTCAAACCACTGCCATGTAGCCTTCGGCACCTTGCGCGTGCGGTGCTGAGCGATGTTGATCGCAAATGACCCGATGTCGCCCTCGATGCGGTTCGCATATACCGTACCCTGGAACCAGCCGTCAGTCGCATAAACCGCACCGCGAACGATCACGTTGTTGAACTGCGAAGAGCCATCCTTAGCGATACGCCAGCCGCGTGACCCGTCAACAAAGTCATTCGAGCGGATCTCGTTGCCGATCTTCGCATTCGTGATGGAACCGTCCGCGATTTTGGTTGAGGTCAGGGAACTGTTTTTGATACGTGCCGTATCGATATACAGCTCATTGCCTTCGGCAATCATCACCGGAACTGCCGTCGCATTGTTACGGTTAAACAGTGAGAACCGGTCGGCGTAGAGGATCATGTTGCTCGTTTCACCATTGCTGCCCAGCGTAATCCCCGCGCCAACATTCTTCCCGTTAACCGTCTCAACCTTCATCGACCACAGCGAACTTACCGTACCATTCACATCCGCCACGGTTTTAGCGGTGTTCTGAACGGAAGCGCTGAGATCCCCGACACTGGATGTCAGGGTCGTCTGCTGCGTTGCCAGCGCCTCCAGTGCCGTTGCATGCGTCTGCTGGGTACTGGTGATACTGGCCACCGATTTAATCGTGTTGTCCAGCGTCGTCTGGTTTTTGATGTTGGCGGCCGCCTGGGCGTCAATCTGCGACTGAAGCGAGGTATTCAGGCTGGCCTGTGTGCTCTGGTTGTCGCTCAGCGTCTTCGCCATGTTATCGACGCGGGAGTTGGCGTTATCCACTTTCGTGGCCAGTGCCGTCTGCTGCTGCGCCTGGGCAGTGATTTTCCCTTCGGCATCCGTTACGCGCGCCGTCAGGCCGCTCACGGCGCTCGCCGTCGCGTCAGAGGCATCCTGTGCCGCTTTCGCATCGGTGACATCCGTGATGACCAGATCGTCGATATACAGTGAATAGCCAGGGGTACCGTTGCCGGTGGCGCCACGGGTGGAGATCCAGACCACCGCGCGTGTTCTGCCTGCCCCGTTGTTACTGGCGATCCCCGTGAATTTCACCCACTTATCGCGCGCGCCCAGAGAGGCTTCGCTGACAGTGACCGCCGCCTGCCAGGCATTTTGCCCGGCAGCATTCTGTGACTGGATACCGACCAGCGTTGTCCACCCGGAGGAGGGCGCCTGATCCGCCGGCATCATGGCCCAGAACTCAAACCGGAACTTCGCATCCTCACGGACTGACTGCCAGGTGCCAAGCTGTTTATCGCTGTTGCCGCCGTTGTTCTCATCCCGTCTCAACTTCAGGCTCTTATCGCCGGTGAATTTCTGAGACACCACCACAACGGCGGTGCCGTTCCCGCCCAGCACCTGGCCATCGCTGTAGCTTTCAAACGTACCGTCAACCCACGGATTAGCTCCCTGAGTGCGGATGGTATTGATGGTGCTGGTCAGCGACGTGATGCTCTGCGACTGGCTGGTGATGGTGTTTTCCACCTGGCTTACGCGACCGGTCAGTGAACTCACCGCGGACGTGTCAGCCTTTTTACCCAGCTCAGTATTCATCGTGGTCAGGCTGTTCTGCAGACTGGTGAGCTGCTGCGACTGCGAATCCAGTTTACCCTCGGCAGACGTCATCCGAGTGGTCAACCCGGTGACAGCGCTTTGCTCAGCTTTCTGACTGACCGCCGCATTCGTGACGGCCAGATCGCCGCTGAGTTTCGTCAGCTGCTGCGCCTGGGTGGTGATAGCCCCTTCCGCAGCGGTGACGCGGGTATTCATCTGTGAGATGGCCCCGGCATTAGCCGCGATATCCTTTTCATCCGTAACATCGAGAACATGGAAATCATCGAAATACATGGCCCCCGCGCTGAGGAAGGTCGTCAGCTGGAAACTGGCCGTCGTGGTCTTCGTGGCTTTCCAGTCAAACGTTACCAGTTGCCAGCCAGAACTAAACGGTCCGTAGTTTGAGCCAACCAGCAGGCCAGTGCTGTCAGCCACACGAAACTTCGTGTTACCCGCATCTTTAATCGTGGTCTCCGGGTCCTGCTTCGCCCATACCCCCATGCGGTAGGTGCGACCCTGGGTGATACTGATTTCCTGTCCGACCAGGTTCGACTGGCCGGCGGACATTTTCAGCGCCTTGTTACCCGAGTGCGGAACCTGTAAATCGGCCACCGTCGCGGTACTGCTCCAGCCGGTAAAGCCCGCCGCGCCGCGCTCAAAACTGCCATTGACAATGAGGTTGCCCGGCATTTTCCCGCTGGCGTCAATATCCGCTGCCGTCTGGCTCAGGCTGTTACTCAGTTGCGTCAGAGAATCCCCCTGCGCACTGAGTGTTTTGCCCTGCTCCGTGACCTGGTTCTGCAGGGTGTTCATCGCGCTTGCGTCCGCTTTTTTGTTCACGTTCGCATTCGTCGTAGCCAGATCGCTGCTGAGTTTAGTCAGCGCGCTGTTGGCCGCCGCGATGTCATTTCCCTGCTGCGTCACCGAGCCCTGCAGCTGCGTCACCGCTGTCGTGTCAGCCTTTTTACTCACCGTATCGTTTGTCGACCGGAGGCTGCTCTCCAGCGAGGTGGTCCGCGTGCCGATGCTGCTGAGCGTATCGCCCTGCTGGCTAACCGTGGTGGTCAGTGAATCCACCGCTTTTGCGGTCGCATCTGCGGTTTTCTGCGCACTGTTCGCTGCCGTCACGTTACGCATATGCCAGTCGGCAGCGTACCAGACGGTGCCGAACGGGCTGCTCTGATTAACCTGCAGGAACGGCCGCAGCAAGCTGGTATCGGATGGCACCGTAAAGCGCCAGGTGGCTCGTTTCCACGCGGTGGTGGTCCTGGTGTTGCCCCCGGACGCTTTCGCTCCGATACCACCGGTGGCGGTGGTGGCCCGACCGATATAGAAGTTAAAGTCAGCGCTGCCGGTACCACACGCTACCAGAGCAGACATTTCGAAAACGTCGCCCGGCGTCACGGCGATATTGTTGATTTTTGGCACATGGTCTCGCCCGGCCAGCCGGACGGCATACCTGAACGGGCAGTCAGCCGGCACACCATCGGCGGTGGTCTCCACCACGTCATAACCCATGCGGTCATACGCCGGATCAAATGACGGGTTTGGAATGTAATCATCCCCGGCAGCATTCCCGGCGTTCACCGCTGCCGTCAGGCTGACAATGTTGCTGTTGGCTGCCGTGAGGCCTGCCTCGGTTTTCTCCACCCGGCCAGTCAGCGCGTTAAGCGCCGTCTGATCCGCTTTGGTGTTGACCTTATCGGTGGTGCTGCTCAAATCGCCCTGCAGCTTCGTGATAGCCTGCCCCTGGGAGGTGATTTTGCCTTCCGCACTGGTGACCCGGCTGGTGAGATCACTCACCGACTGCGCGCTGGCCTTTTGTGCCACGTTGTTGTTGGTGGTGTTCAGGCTGTTCTGCAGATTCGTGATGCTCTGAGACTGCGCGGTCAGTTGCCCCTCGGCGTTCGTCACCCGACTGGTGAGGCTGTTAATGGCCGATGTGTTCGCGGTAATACCGCTGGCCGCATCATCCGGACTCGGTGACCAGTCGGTCATCACGGTCCCGGTTTCCAGCTGAGGGCGGCAGAGCCAGACTTCTTTGTCGGCAGACGTCGCGCTTTCCAGACGCGCGGCAATCAGCCGTTTGGTGCCACTGGTGGCAGGAATAACCCATTTCACCCAGTAACGCGCCCATGCGGTGGTCAGTTTCGTGACCGCCTTGCCGTCACCGGCCCCTCCTTTAACGCCCTGGCTGGTTTCCGTGGTGGTGGTGTTCGATGGGTTATAGAAATAACTCGCCATCTCCTGCCCGTCATAAGCCCCTTTCGCATAGAAGCTGAATACAAATTCCGTACGCCCGGTAACGTCCAGCGTCTGTTCATCCAGCTGGGTATAACCGGATGCACCTTTCGCCAGCCGGGTGTAGGCCACGCGGTCGCCCAGATAGGTTTCTGTGGCGAGGCGGCTGCTCCATCCCTCCAGTGTGTCCGCATTGCGGATAAGGTTGGTCCCGCCCACTGCCAGGGAGGAAAAGTTGTTTTCCAGGTTCGTCAGCGCGCTGCTTTGCGTGGTCAGATCCCTGCCATGCTGTTCAACGGTATTCTGCAGGCTCTGCAGCGCCCTTGCATCAGCCTTCTTCGCCACATTGCTGTTGGTCGTGTTCAGGCTGTTCTGCAGGCTGGTCAGGCTGTCTACCTGCGATTTCAGGCTGCCTTCGGTAGCCGTCACGCGGGTCGTCAGATTCGTCAGCGCGCTGGCATCGGCCTTGCCGCTGATATCCTTTCCTAGTTGCGTCACATCTGACTGCAGTTTCGTGATCGCGCTGCCCTGAGACGTAATATTCCTCCCGTTCTGCGTGACTGACGCGGACAGACTGGAAAGCGCCTGCGCATTCGCATCGGCGGCATCGAGCGCCGCTTTCGCATCGGTCACGTCAGTGATGATCAGATCATCAATCAGGAAGGCGTCACCCAGGCGAACTTTTGGTGTGTTCGGGATGGAGATCCTCACCATTGCCTGTTTCAGCGCGGTTCGGTTGTTGGTCAGATAGCCACTGACTTTTGTCCAGTTGTCCACCGACAACTCGGAGACTTTTACGTTCAGGCCAGGCCACGACCAGCCATTGGCAGAATCCTGGAAGGAAAATCCGAGCACCATATAAACGGTCGGATCGGCGGTCGAGCCAGCCGGCAACTTAACCCACGCCTCCACGTAATAGACCGCGTTATCGCGAACCTGCATGCCTGAAAAGATATGGGTATCGTTATTATCCGTCGCGTTCGGGTTGTACTCCGTACTGCGCGTCACACGCAGGCTTTTGGTCCCGCTGTGCGCAGCTTCACTGGTGATAACGGCGCGGGCATTACTGAGAACATCGCCGACGGCATAGGATTCAAAACTGCCGTCCGGCAGTACGTTGGCTCCCCGTGTCGCCTGCTGCTTCAGCGATGTATTCAGGCTGGTCAGGCTGTCAGCCTGGCTACGGATATCCTTTTCAGTCTGGGTAACCCGGTTGGTCAGTGAACTGACCGCCGACGCATCAGCCTTCTTCGCCACATCGCCTTTGACCCCTTCCAGCGCGTTATTCAGCGCCGTGATGGATTGCCCCTGTGATGTCAGGGTGTTCCCCTGGTTCGTCACCGTCCCGGTCAGAGACGAAACAGCATCGCTGGTCGCCTTGATGTTGGTTTCATCGGTGATATCAAACACGCGGACGGAATCGAGCCAGATTTCACCGTTTGTCGGATGAGAATAAAGTTTGAAGTTCTGCCCGTCCGCGCCGGCAGCCGTCAATCCGGTTTCCCAGGTGATGGTTTGCCAGTCAGTGGTCAGCGTGACCGTTTTATCCTCATACGTACTGTCCGTCTGGCCGATTTTGTTCTGGCGACGGATCAGCAGACTCATCGCGCCGGAAACACCTTTGGCCTTCACCACCACCCGGTACTTGCGCTGGCCATTCAGCGGCACCGGCTTGTTGTTGTTGGAGAAGATCCCCGGACTGGTGTTAGTCGTCCGGTTCAGCCGGACCCCCGCTTTCCCGTCCCCGAAATCGCCAAAGGTCACACCGGCTGGATACTGAATATCCCAGGCAGTGCTGCCCTGCAGAAAATCAAAGTTCGGGATCAGGTTGTCGCCGGCGTTGCGGGTGGCCGTCAGCACATTCGCCAGATTTGTCAGTTGCTGGCTCTGTGTGGTCAGTTTCCCTTCTGCCTCTGTCACCCGGTTATCGACCGAAGTCAGTGCCGTTGCATCGGCCTTCTTCGACACATTGCTGTTGGTCGTGTTCAGGCTGTTCTGCAGGTTCGTCAGCTGCTGGCTTTGTGAGGTGATGGCCCCTTCCGCTGTGCTGACCCGGCTCGTCAGTCCGGTAACGGCGCCGGCGGTGGCATCGATGTCCACCCGGTCGGTAACGTCAGTGACGTAAAAATCATCGAAGTAGCGGCTGCCGCTAATCAGATAGTTACTCAGCGTCACCGGCAGGCTGGCTGTCTCCGTCGCTTTCCAGCGACCGGAAATCAGGGTCCAGTTAGTCCCCACCGTGCCGCTGTTGTACGGACGCTCAAAAACCGGCTGGCCGGCAGAGTTACCGATCCGCAGCTTGTTGTTCCCCGCGCCATTATCCGTCGTCGCTCCCGGTTCCTTGACCCACACCCCGATTTCATAGGTTCGCCCCTGAACAAACGGGATGTATTGCCCCGGAGACACGCTCCCCGGTTCAACCTTCAGCGCCCGCGTCCCGCTGTGAGGAGCGGAAACCTCCACCACACTGGTCGCGGTTGACCGCCCGGTATAACCATCCAGCCCGCGTTCAAATGAGGGATTCACGACCAGGTTACCCGGTATCTGACCGCTGGCATCGATATCTGCCGCAACCTGCGAGAGGCTGTTCGACAGATTCGTCAGCGAATTGCTCTGGCTCTCCAGCGTTTTACCCTGCTGCGTCACTTTCGTGTCGAGCGTGGCCAGCGCAGTCGCATCGGCTTTCTGCGCCAGCGCTTTATCGGTATTCGCCAGATTTCCGGTCAGTTTCGTGATGGCGCTGTTCGCAGCCGTCAGGTCGTTGCCCAGCTGTGTGACGGTATTGGTCAAATCCTGCACCGCTGTCGCATCAGCCTTTTTGGCCACGGCGGCATTGGTGGTTGCCAGCCCGTTTTCCAGCTGGGTTGTCCGGTTGCCGGTCGAGGTCAGCAGATTACCCTGTTGCGTCACGGTGGTGGTCAGGGAGTCAACCGCCGCCGCCGTGGCATCCGCAGTATCCTGAACCTTTTGCGCCGCTGTCACATTTCGCATATGCCAGTCCGTAACGAACCATACGGTGCCATACGGGCTGTTCTGCGAGATCTGCAGGAACGGGCGGATATAACCCCTGTCTACCATCGCCTGCGTGACCTTGAAGCGCCAGGTGGTTCTCTGCCAGGTCGCGGAGGGGGATTTTCCGCCCCCCGCCATGAGTGGCGCACCGGTACTCGTATCTGGCCGAACGGCGGTGCCAACATACAGATTAAAATTCGCCGTGCCGGCGCCGCAGGCAACCAGTGCGCTGATCTCAATCACATCGTTAAGCGTGGCCGGGAACGCGGCAAAGTTAGGATGGTGATCCCGGCTGGCAATTCGGGCCGCATAACCATACGGGCAGCCCGGCGGGACCTCCTCAGCCGTCGTGGCTACCACGCTGAACCCCATCTGGTCATACGCCGGGTCAAACGTCGGGTTGGGAATTAAATCCCCGCCTGATGCGTTTCCGGCCCGTACAGCGGATTTCAGCGAGGTAATGTTGGCGTTAGCAGCCGTCAGCCCGGATTCCGTCTTCTCCACTCGTCCGGTTAGCGAGTTCATCGCCGTCTGATCCGCTTTGCTGGCTACGTTCGCGTCTGTCTGCGTCAGCGCATTCCGGAGCTGGGTGATACTCTGCGAATTGCTGACCACATCGTTGCCAATCTGGCTGACATTCGAGCTGAGCACGCCGGCTGCGTTTGCCAGCGCGGAAACCCCGAGACCGGAGTACATCTCAGCAACCTTGTCTGACACCTTCAGGCCCAGGTTGATATACGCCTGACCGGTCCACTGATTCACCAGAAAATCAACGGTGTTCCAGCCGGTTTTCAGTTCAAAACTGACGGTATTCCAGCTGGCGTTTCCCCAGGCGACCTGAACCCCATTCACAAATATGGCGCCGGTATCATCAAAAACCCTGGCGCCGGGCGCCAGTGTGATGGTGGTATCTGCGGCCACTTTCACCTGGCAGGAATACTGCGCGATCAGATAGCTGCCGGCGGACGTAAAGTCCAGTTTGGCCGCGTCGGCCACCTCATCCACGACCGTTGGCGCCACGGCGCGAATATCGCTGAATGACGGGACTGTCCCGGCGTTAGCCAGCTGCACAGGATAGAGTCGACGGGACCAGCGATTCGGCTGGCCATTAACCAGTTGATTTGACAGGCTGGTGATGCTGTCAGTATTGCTGCGAATATCCTGCCCGTTTTGCTCTACCTGCTGCGTTAAGGCAGTGACCGCAGCCGCTTCGGCTTTCTTCGCCAGCGCGGCATTTGTCGTGCCCAAATCGCTCGTCAGTTTCGTGATGGACTGACCCTGGCTGGTTATCCTGTCACCCTGCTGGGTAACAACAGACTGCAGCCCGCTCAGCGCCTCATTCGTACCAGCCAGGCCCGTTTCCGTCTGGCCAACCCGGTTAGTGAGCGATGTTAACGCGGCGCCCTGCGATGTCAGCGTGGCGCCCTGTTGCTCCACTTTCTGCGTCAGGGACGTCAGCGCGGCCGCATCGGCTTTTTTCCCGAGGCTGGTTTCCAGGCCACCGATACGGCTCGCCTGCGCGCTCTGCTCTGTCGTCAGAGAACTCAGTTCACCAGAAACAGCAGCTTTGTTGTCGTTAAACTGCGTCTGCAGGGACTCTCTGGCCTTAACTTCCGCCGAGATGGCGGTAACGCGCGCGGTTTTTTCCTGGTACAGCAGCCCGGAAGTGACTTTCTCCAGATCGCTCCCATCATAGGAGCCACGCATCTGCGCCGCCAGCGTGCTGCGTGCCTGCGCTTCGGCGGTCAGCGCGTTACTCAGCGTACTGCGCACATCCTGCAAAGCCGCCGTACTGGCGCCGGGTGCTGGCCGGCCAACGGCGATCCAGTCGAATTCGATAAAGTTGCTGGCATCCTGCTGGTTCGTCAGGTCCAGGCGAATACGATCAATGTTCCCTGTCCACTGAATATCACGCACCGTCAGGGTTGCCACCCCATCGGCATATTCCGGCTCAGCAACAATGTATCGCTTCGTGTTATTGAAGTTTTCGCCGGCAGACACCCAGCGGATCTCACCCGCCCAGACGGGTTTGCCGGTTTTACGAAAGCGCAGCATGATGAAACGGTACGCCGCACCATCGACAGCCAGCCCGCCAGGAGAGGTAATGTACGGATCGGTGGCGCTGTCCGCCGGGCGTAACCAGCCATCCTGTGACACACCCGGTACGCCGGCGCTGCCGGTCCAGCCCTCGGTCGTCTGATTGTTGAAATGCCAGATAACCTGCGAGTCGAACTGGATATTAGCGCCGGCAGCGAGGCTGGACATTTCCCGCGCCAGATTTTCATCGGCGGTCTTCATCACCTGAGTCAGGCTCTCGATACTCGCCTCAATCCCCTGCGTTGCCGCCAGCAGTTCATCAGCGGCCTGTGACGCCTTCGCGTTAACATCGGCGATACGATCCGCGGTCTCCTGCTTCACCGCACTGGTCAGCGTGGTGTTGACCTGAGACAGCGACTGCTTCAGGCCATTTTCGGCAGTCTTTATCTGCGCATTCAATGCGGCATCGCCGTCGGCCAGCGTTTTGCTGACCCTGGCAATCTCCAGGTCGATGGTGGCGTTGATTTCCGCAGCCGTATCGGTGACTGACTGTCTTACCTGGGTGATGCTGTCGGCCAGCGACTTGTTCACAGTTGCGATCTGCTTGTTCGCATCTGCGACGGCGGATTTTGCCTCCTGAACGCCTTTGTTTGCCTGAGCCAGACCAGAATCGAGAGCCTCATTGACCGAGGTGATCTCATCCGTGATGGTTTTATTCACGGCGGAGATCTTCCCGTCAACATCAGCAGTGATGCTTTTCGCCGATGCATTAATTTCCTGGCTGACCTGCTTCGCCTGGTCTTCGGCTTCCTTACGCAGAGCTTCAGCGGTCTGCTCCTGTTCCTGCTGCGTATTGCGGATACCTTCCTGCGTTTCGCTAATGGTGCGCTGCGTTTCCTCCCAGGCAGCTGTATCCTTGATCGCGTCAGTCAGGTTTTCGTAGTAGTCATCAAAGTTATCGCTGGCCATCCCCTGGACCCAGCCGGTCCACGGGCTTTCATTGCCCAGACGATCCACAAGGCGCGCCCGATACCAGAATTCTGCGCCCATACTGAGGCCCATCTGCTGATAGCTTTTCCCCGGATAGGCCACGTCTGATAACAGCATCGGCGCACTGCCGTCCTGATTTTTGCTGTACTGCAGTTCCGTGCGCAGCGTATCCCCCGAGCCGGTCGGGAATTCCCAGCTAACCTGGACCCCATGAACCAGCGAACGGGTTGCCAGCGCCAGCGGCGGAAGTGGGGCACCAGACTTACCGGTCAGCTCGGTTTCTTTCGAGATCCCCCATACGGACGCGATATCCTGCGCGTTAATCGCCCGCACACGCACAACGTATCGACCGGTATAGATACCATCGACCTCAAACCGCGTATTGCCGGTGCGCGGCAGGTTAATCCAGTCACCATTGTTCTGACGCCACTGCATTTCATACGCAATCGCATTTTTCACCGGCGACCAGGTGGCAACCAGGGTGGTGATGCCAATCCCCTGCGACACCCGGTAGAGGCTGGAAATGGTAATGTCGTCCGGTGCCTCCTGTCCCCGTGGGGGAACAACGGTCACAGGACGGTCTTCGATCACCGCGCCATCATCCACCCGGGGAAACTTGTTCGGGTTATACGGCAGGCCGTTAATAGTGACCGTGCCATCGTTATTGTTCACAACGCGCTTAACCCTGAATTGCTGAATGGCCAGGTCTGACTGATCCAGAATCCAACCCGCCTCCGCCTGCGGTGCCGGGTTATACTCCTGCTCTACCGTAACAATACGGTCCTGCACACCCTGAACTTTACGCCCCTGCGACTTTCCGTCCGGCAGGTTAATGATGAGCGTATCCCCGGCTTTTGCCGCGACCGCGCGGTCGAGAGTAATCCTTTTTCCTGAGACTGCCGCCACACGACCGCCGTTCTGCCGGCCAGCCATAGGGGCATTGTTGATACCGATAACCTTGCCAACACGGGGAATGCGACCCTCCATCCCCGTTTTAAACTCAACGCCATTGTCGTCGCGGTTTGTCTCGATGGCGTAGGCGCCGTGGCGCTGCGCCTCGGATTCACGTGTACAGCCAATCCGGGACAGCTCGATAGTGTTAAATCCGAAGCGGTCTGCAACCTCCTGCGAATAGACGCTGGCTTGATCGTCCTGATAGTTATTCTGTGGGTTGCTGTAAGTGACGATGGCCGCGCTATAGTTGGTCCGCTCGGACGTGCTGGAGAACGTGAAGGAGCCGACAATATTCGATTTGTTGAAAACAAAATCGGGGTCCATCTCACGCGGCATATCGGCATCAACCGACAGCAGATTATTCGACCAGCTAATCATGCCCCGAAAAATGTTCGCGAGATCCATTAATACGGTCCAGGCGTCAGTCCGCTGGGATATATAGAGATCGCAGAGATAACGGGCCTCTTTTCCGCCGGCACCATCTGAGACCGGCGCATCGCAATACTGGCCGATCTGATACAGGGTCCATTTATCCACCTGGTCGGACGAAATACGCTTTCCAAGTCCATAGCGTTTGTTCAGCACCAGATCGTAAAAAATCCAGGCGGGGTTATTCGACCAGGCCCACTTGAAGGTCCCGTCCCAGCTTCCGCTGTAGGTACGTTCGACAGGGTCATAGTTCGACGGTACGCGAATGACCAGCCCCTTTGCCTTGACCGTCACGGTCGGTGTCCGGCCATCAAAAAGCGTTGAATCGAACTGAACGAACAACAGCGCGGTGTTCGGATAGCGCAGTTTGGCGTCAACGATTTCCGTTATCGACTCGATACGACTCACGTCCGCCGTTTTGTTATTATTCTTATTCTCAGTCAGACGGCGAACGCGGATCTGCCAGCCGGAGTTTGCCCGCGGCAAATCGATGCGGTAGCTGCGCTCATAGCCAGTGTTAGCTATGCCATCGACGGTATCGCGGCCATATTCGGTATACGTGCTGCCGTCTGTTGAAACATCGATGGCGAACTCAATGCGGTAACCATCTTTGCCACCGCTGTCACGCAGGCTGTAGACCCCGTTCGGAAATTTAATACGCAGGCGAACAGCCGACAGCTGCGTGTTGTTGATCGCCTTTACCCACGGGGTGCCAGACTTGATTTCCGTGCTGACGCTGATTTCGTTTTCGACCGCCGGGAAACCCTGAATGTAATCCTGGTCAACCAGACCACTGCGCCACTCCCACGTCACGCCCGGAAAATTTTCATGGCCATCGGCATCGAGCAACGGCGTACCGTCGAGGCAAATATCCTGACCGGTAAACTGACCGGCAATTTGACCTTCTGACAGTGCCAGCAAGATTTTCATATAGGCGACCGAGGCAATTTCCGTCCCGCGATTCTGCCCGTTATCCTTGTTACCACCGTTATTTTTAGCGCCAGCGATTCCTTTTATTTCAGCCATTCTCAAACTCCGGGCAAAAAAAATCCCGCCGTGGCGGGAAGGGTAAAATGTTTTTTTTTATTGCTGTTCTTCGGTATAAATACCGCCACTGATAATCACGCCGCCTATTTCACGCAGGCCATACAAGATCGGTACACCGTTGCCGGCAGCGACCTGATTAGCAGGCGCACCAAATGAGTACGATTTTTTCGTATCCCGATCCGTTGTCATACCCTGGGTACCGCTGGGCGCCAGCATTTGTACAACGCCGCCCAGCATCATCGCCGCCCCCATTTTGTAGAGGAACGGCGAGGCAGCGGCGGCAGGGGTAAAACTCAGCACCATACCAACGGCAACGAGTACGGCACCAAAAATGGTCTGGAACACCCCTGCTTTTTTACTGCCAATAATCACAGGCGCAATTTTGATTACGTCATGCACACCATTCAGAAACAGGTCATCCTGGCTCAGGTTTTTTTCACCGTTAAAGACCATGTACGTGACTCCACGTCCCTCGCTGGTCTCCAGCCATCGTTCCAGTCCTGGAACCATGATGCACAGCGCGCGGATAGCCTCCCGTACAGAAGATACCGACAGGCGATGCTCCCGGCCGAACAGCTTGCCCAGCTTGCCGTACAGGCGAACCAGAACCATTTTCTCTATCGTATTAGTCGTCATTTTTATGCCTCAGCGTCAGCATGGTTCGCTCCCGCCAGATCCCACCGTATGGAACCTCACCACTCAGCTGGCCATACATGTGGTGCAACATTTTTCCGTTGCCCAGGTAAATGCCGGCGTGGTTGATTTCGTCCGCTCTGTACTGCATCAGAATCACATCGCCTGCCTGCAGCTCGCTGGCGTGAGAATAAAACCCGGCCTCCGCATAGTGCCGCACATACAGGTTTTCCCCCCGGGTCCACCAGTTGTCCTCTCTGGGAAAATCAGGCAGTTCGATACCTCGCTCCTGCATATACCAGTCGCGGACCAGTCCGTAGCAATCCCAGCTACCGTGGATAAACGGACGGTTCAGAAGAGGCGGGGAATCATCCGGCGTCGTGACGGTGTAGTCGCCACCTGGCCAGCTAATAATGATCCACGGCAGGCCTGTTTTCTGGCAGCCCTGCAGGTCCTCGGCGGATGCGTGCGGACCGGCATCCGGATGCGAATGCACCACGGCCAGCACGTCGCCGGCATCCTCTGCGGCAATCCAGTCACCGGCGGCGATCCGAAAATGCTCCGTCGGCATTTCATGACTGTTTTCGCAGCGAATATATCGGCGCTGCCGCCCGACCCGGGTAATCAGGCCACAGCATTCGTTCGGGTAAACATCAGCGGCGTGCGCCTCAATAGCGGTTTTCAGTCTCTGGCTCAGCATGACTACATCCTCAGCAGACCAATAGCCGGGAATCCGCCAAACGGCAGCATGGCATCATCACCAAAACGTAACTTACAGCCCGCGACCGTTCCCGGGCAGACGTCCAGTGCCGGGTTGTCTACGGGATTGCCGAATTTGTCGTAATAACGCGTGCCGGTATAGCCACAGTCAGCACCACGGTACTGGCCCTGCATGCACCAGGCACAACGGTTGGTCATCTGGCGTGCAGGCAACTTCTGTCCGGTAACATCCACCGGCGAGCTAAGCTTGAACTGGACCTGTTCATCGTCATCGCTGGATTTACTGTCAATGTAAAATACATCAATCTGCTCTGCTGTCGGGTCAGCCTGTGGGTTGCCGTCAGGGAAGTTCCTGGCATCGAGATAGTGCGCATACGTGCGGTGAACCGTTACCTTCGCCTGCTTCATATCCTGGAACATGTGGCATAACGCACTGATTGAGCCATCCAGGTTCGCAATGGACAGCTTGGGGGAAGCTGGCGAACCTTCACCGTTGGACTCAACGTCCTCGATCTCACATGGCCAGAGCGTATATTTCACGCCCTGCCAGTAAATCGGTTTGCCCGTCAGCTTTTCCGCATCGCTGCCAGCGGCGATAATTTCTTCTTCGGTATACGGGATAGCGTGGTTGTGAAAATACAGTACGTCTGCACCAAAAGTGGTGCCATCCACTTCGAACAGAGTGATGACGTTACCGGGTTCCAGTTTTTGATCGTCGGCTGCAATGCCCATAATGTCCTCGCTGCGGGACCGAAGCCCCAATAATAAAAAACCCCGCTAAGCGGGGTTAAATTGATGGTGTGGGTGCCGGACGGCACGGGAGGTTAACGGGGAAAGTGGTAGCCGGCATCAGTGCAAATTGGCATCATCATTCTTTCCATATCATCACTATGGATAATGGTGTCCGCGCTAATTATTATCCCAGAGTTGTTTCTCCTCGGGCCAACCAGTAAGAGCGCTTTTCCTGCATAGCCACTATAAGAGTTTTTGGCATTTATCTGAGCACAGTAAATATCCCCACCCATATCTGGCTGCCAATAAATTTTGGCGCTATCCGGATCTTTCAGCTTCTGCTTCGCAGACTCTTCGATGACTTTTTTTTCCGACGCCGTTAGCTCACGTGCTGCCGCTGTACCGGAAAAAAGAACGGCGATGCTTGCCAGCGCCAGTACCATTTTTTGCATTATCATTCTCCATTATATCGGTGCGGCTCTGTATGCCGTCACAAACGTAACAGTAACGGTCATGCGCGCAAAATCAAGCAGTTGAGGCTTTATCTGTGTCGCACGGTATAGCCCCCGCTCGCCCAGCGGATTAACCCATATGAATGCACGTGTTTCGCCATGACGGCGCAAAAACTGCAGGATCGGCATGACCTCCTCCCTGTAGTCGGTGAATGTCAGTGGCCATGATTGCGATTCAGGATTAATACCATCACCAGTGACCTGCTCATAACCATCACCATATTTCACGGACCGCGTCGCATATTTAATATCCGCAGTGGGACCATTCAGCGGCGACCAGTCGAACGTTTCCAGTGCGGCCATTAGCGCATGCTCCTCAGTTTTACATCGATCATCCCACCGTTACCCATTTCCTTATCCAGGGTGCTCAAAACTATCTGAACGATCTGTTGCTTCATCTGAGCGATACCACTCTCTGACCGCTTCCCGGACTGATCCGGATTACCGTTACTATTGACCACCTGTAACGGGATATTAACCGTTATCCCACCTGCTGCGCGCTGGCTCTCACCACTCATTGGAAGCGGCCCGCTCGGCGCGCCAGCCAGCCCTCCGTTGGCGTAGCCACTGCCGTAAGTTAACTGGTTCAGAAAGCTGAGCATGCCTGGCCTTTTAACCACCTCCTGCGGCACAACCCACTCACCACGGTGGACTGGCCCGGCAACCTCATACTTCCCGCCATCACCGGTATACCCGCCGCCGGAGAACCCAGACAGAAACCCGCCAAAATCCGCGAGGATGCCAATCCCGGACCCCGACATAGCTGAGCCTGCAGATCGGATAGACTGAAAAAAGAGCATTTTTGTTATCATCTGCCCAATATCGTCAATGATAGACAGCGCCATCTCCTTGAATGACGATTTCCCCCGCGACGCCATTTGCCAGATAGAATTGGCCATGCCATCCATTGCATTGACGGAGGTGTCACGAACCTGGGCATAAATGTTGGTTGCATCGGCGCCCCATTCACGCAGCCCGGCGCGTAACCCCTCGGTCCAGGAACCCTCAACCTGCGCTTTATCCCGGGCACCATTGCGAACGATGCTCAGTTGCTTTTGTTCTTCTTTATCTAAAACGTCCGATTGTGATTTGTAAAACGCTGATCCCATACTGGCCGATGATTTTTCAAGGTCGGCTCTTTTCTTAGCAAAATTACTCCTGATCTGCTGTTCCTTCGCCATCTGGTCATAGGCGGCGCTGCTCATCGTCATCCTGGCCACGTTGGCATCCATCTCGGCCTGTAGCTGAATGGTTGAGCGGTGCAGCTCATTATTCTCCTGTTGCATTTTCAGCGACAGCTGGCGCTGCACGTTCGCCTTCTCCAGCTGTACGTTGATGTTCAGCTGAGCGCGCAGCTCCTGCTCAGCATTGAGAATGCTGCGCTGCCCAGCGGTCAGGATTTTTTTTGCCTTGAGATCGGCGATCTCCTGGTTGAACTGCAGCAGCTTTCGCTCTGAACCGGTCAGGTTAACGGTCTGCTGGTTTTGCTGACGAAGAACCGATTCCTGCTCGCGCAGACTCTGCAGACGCTGGGTGGCCTGGTCATCTTTGTACGCCGCCGGTTTCTTCTGCTTCTCCCCGTACAATTTATCTATACCGCGTAACGCCTGCGCGTACTCTTCCGTTCCTTTCTTGAGAGTGCGATTGAGAGCCGCCAGTGCATCGGCGCGCTGCTTCTCTTTTGTCACGCCAGCAGCCATCAGTCCTTGAACGGTATTTTCGGCCTTCAGGCGATCAGCTGTATCTTTCCGCAGCTTCTCTTGCTCCTTCCGCAGCCTTTCCACCTCTTCGCGCTGTTTTATCGCCGGGTCCGGGCTGGGTGTCAGGTTTATTCCCAATGCTGACGCCTGCGCCTGGGCTGTGGCCATCTGGGCGTCACCCATTGTTTTAAACGCGCTGCTGACATAATCCTTCAGCGATTTCCAGGCCCCTTTCAGCCCGTCAACCTTATCTTCCTGATCCTTTATCTGCTTTTCCAGCTCGGCCATCGCCTGCTTTTGCAGGAGCGCCGTAGCCTCACTTTCCCTGCCCTGACGCTGCAGCGTGACTATCTGATCGATAAACGTCGCGTTTAGCTGAATTCCCTGATCGTTCAGCTTCTCCATCGCCTGGACAGGATCGCCCTGCAGATTCGTGAGCATCGAGACCAGATCCCCCGAACTCTGCCCCAGCTCTTCCATCCGGGCGCCAAGTCCGGCAACGCGGTCCAGCATTTCACCACCGAATCCGGCATTAACAGACGCGGTGATCGCTTTTACGGCACCGTCAGTATCTCCCAGCTGCGACTGCAGGCTCTGGAGATACTGAACCGACATAATCGACTGCTGCCCTGATTTGAATAACGCATTGCTGTAGCCGCTGATAGTTTCCTGAGACTTTGAAAACGACGAATAGAGCATCGTCACCGCGCCGGCGATCGCCATGATACCGATCCCGACCGGGCCACCGACCAGCGCCAGGGCGCCACGCAGTGTTCCCGCCGCCGCCGCCGCTGCGCGCTGCCGGAACGTCAGCTCCTGGCTGGCCGTGGCCAGCGTTCGCGTTGAGGTGGTCAGGGTACGCTTGGCGTCAGACTCAGCGATATCTGCGGCCAGAACCTCTTTTGTGGCTTCTGCCAGGCTCTTTTTCCCGCGTGCCTCAGCTATATTGGCCTCGCTGATGGTGCGGGCATTTTTCGCGTGCTCTGCTTCATAGCTGGCCGTGATGCCATACTGCTTATTCACCTCTGCTTGTTTGGCATAATACTCATCCAGCGCAAACGCCTTCTCGCGCTCCGCCTGCGCCGCCTGAATGGTTTGTACGGCTGCTTTCTGCCGCGCCAGTGCCTCTTCTCGCAGCGTGCGGGCATTGTTGATAGACGCCTGCGCGCCATCTACCGCCGCCTGCGATGCGGCAATCTGAGCCTGTCGCTGTAGCTCCAGACTTTGGGTGCTACTGGTCAGCGCAGTACTCATACCTTCGGTCAGCGCCGAGATCGCCGCAGTGGTGAAACTGCTGCCGGTAACGCCACTACCGGCAGACAGATTCGCCAGTACGTTACGCATCTCATCCAGCCCGGTAAGCCGTAGTGACCCCAGCTTTTCGATACGTTTATCCAGCCTGGAAAATTCAGCATCAGCGGCTTTTACACCTACGCCGATCCCCTTAAAGGCAGCCTCAGTTTTTGCCGCATCAGCCTGTGCTTTTTTGTTGAACTGCTGTGCGTTGCCATCCGCCTGACGCATTGCGTCAGCGAACTGCGAATTAAACGTCGCACGGTTGAGGTGCAACGCGACAGCGAGTGATGCTACATCAGCCATTTCCAAGAACCCTCAGGCAGTTTTCAAAATCATCATCCCGGGCTACGGCAGAGGGTGCTGTAGATGACTGTGGAGCCGCCAGTGGTGGTTCTCCCTCTTCTTTAAGGAGCGCAAAGTACGCCTCCCAGTAGGTCAGGATGTTCGCCGGCATGGCGGCCAGTTTCGTGGGGTCCGGCTCACCCCAGCGATCTGCCAGCGTAAACAGGGTGCGCAGCTGGGGTGATTCGGTTAGTTTTTTTTGGCATCTTCCAGTGTGCCGATAGCATGACGCTGTACGGCAATGACCGCCTCCAGCAGATCTGCTCCCGAATGGGCTGACAGAAAAGCCTCTGCGGCCGGGAGTTCATCCGCTGCCGGGCGGCTTCCGTCCTCATTTACCAGCGCAGAGAGAAACAGTGTGATGCCACGGATAGAGGTCTGGCGAGCGTTGTCATCGCTCTTTTCCAGCGCCTGCAGATCGGCTTCATAATCCCATAGTTCCTCCTGCGTCAGACGGCGAATAAAGATCTGCTGACCAAGCAGCGTAATCGGGTGGGCTTTGATAATAGGGTTGAGAAGGTTTTGATAATTCACAGTCGTTATTCCTTTTATTCACTACCACTATTGGCGGCGTTCGTGGTAGTCCATTTCACGCCGCCGTTCTGCTTGCCGTATACCTCGTCCTGCAGGACTTTACCATCAGGCTGGTCAACGGCCTGCTGCGCCCATCCGGATAGCACCAGCTCCATTTCCGCCGAGCGCCCATTTGGGAAGTCGAAGAAAAACACCACGGTCTTATTGGCCTCCGCCGCTTCCAGCAACGCCTGCTGATTCGCATCCGTCGGATCGGCAATAAACACCAGGGTTTTATCCTCACCCTCGCCCATATCGGCCATGTATTTCGGATCACGGTCAATCAGGCGTGTCACCTTCATGAAGGTACCCTTTTTGCCTACGGCACCGATGGCCATCGTACTTTGCAGTAGCTTTGCGGCCGTCTTCAGCGTGCCTTTCATACCCCAGTACGTGCGGGTTCCCGCCGGAATGCTTGCATATTCCGAGGGGCTTTTAATGACGTCTTCACCCATTTTTTTCTCTCTCTTTTTGACTACCGGCCTTCCAGCCCATAGCGAATTTCAGCTGCCAGTATCGACAGCACTTTTTCGACGTTGTAATCCAGCGCCGGACGAATAAACGGCTTAGCCACCTGTTTCACCGTGCCGAACTCCTGCGCCAGCGCTTTCATGTGATGCGCTTTGCTGGGACCGACTCGAAACGTGATGAGAGTCCCGTAGCGCTCGCTCTTTGCTGCGCTGGTTGAGCTACGGATTTTGATCGTGTCGCGCATGTGCGGCCCGCCGCTTAACTCGTCGTAGCCGGCGTTTTGCTGCATATCTTCCTGCACGATGGCCAGCGCCCGGCGCCCGGCATCACGCAACAACTTGGTGCTGACTTTCTTGTCCATATCGAAAATCAGGCGTTCAAAATCCTTCCCCGATGGGAATTTCATCTCAATGCGCATGGGGTTACTCCGGAGTGGTGAATATAAAGTCGCGCACCAGACGGTACTGGATGCGACCACTGGTCAGCGTGATCTTGTCCTGCTGGATACTGCCGCGCGTCACGTAACTGACCGGACAATCCTCAAGACGGCTTTGCACAATGGCTTTCCATTCTGACCAAATCTGCTTATCCAGCATCAGCAGGCGGCTGTAGTTATCGATCAGATAAATCGCCACCTGTATGCGGACAGAGGAAAGCCCAGTTCTGGCCAGGCCAGCCCCTACCGGCGCATCCGAAATACGCTGATATGTCACCCCTTCCTGGACCGTGTCCGGCAGTAAAAGCGGATGCGCATTCATGCCGGTGATGCGCTCCAGCGCACCCTTAATCGCCAGCTCTATCATGCCGACCGTCAGCCTCCCCCGTGATAATGATCCGGTCCGTTTTGCGGTCGATATTACGGACGGTATAAACCAGATTTTTCGTCGTGATTTTCCAGTCGATATCAACCAGCACACCCGGATAGACCGTAAACAGGCAGGTTTCCACCACCTGCTGCTGATCCAGCGTGCGGACTTTCCGCCCCGATACCAGCTCCCGTTTTGCCCACGCTTTTCCCGATTCAACCTGCTTTTCCGGTAGCGGTTCGCCCAGCGGCCCCCGACCGGACTGAACGTAGCTAATCGCAATGCGACAGTTCATATCACCCGGTTTCAGGCTCATAGCGTATGCTCCTGCAGGGGGAAAAGAAGATGCCTCACCGCAGCGGTTTCCAGCCACTGTCCGGTATGGCCATTCAGATACGCATCGCTGACCAGAAACTGAATGGCCAGACGGATATCTTCATCCGCGATAAATCCGCGGACGGTTTCCGGGAGTGCCTGCAGCTCTTCATCACTGGTGACCAGCTTGCAGTAATAATCACGCTCGATGCTCCGCTGCGCGGCGTTCACCATTTGCGTGAGCATGGCGTCATGCTCCGTGAAATCCAGTTCCAGGCGTAGCTGGTTTTTCACATCATCCAATGTCAGTATCAAAATCGCTGTCTCCCGGCTTCGGTTTCAGCGCGCGTTCGGCATCCTTCGGCCATACCGCGATACGGCGCTTAACCAGCTCTTCGGCGTGCGATCCTTCAAACCACGCGATATCACCACGGGAATAACGGCTATGCGGACCGAGGAACACAACGGATTTACGTTCTGCCTGTGCGACGACGTTCGCATGGTTTTCCTGTGCGGTCTCAGTCGCATGGTTGTCCTGTCCGGCCGTTTCTTCCGGCTCCACTGCTTTATTTTTCGCAGCCATACATTCTCCTTAAAGGGAAAAGCCCGCATATGCGGGCTTTATTAACAGAGGGGTGGGTTAGAACAGGACGCCGGTACCCAACACCAGCCCTTCCGGATGACGGAAGCCGATATCGTGTTCGAGGACGACGCGGATCAGCGACTGGTTTCGCGCAAACGCGGAAACCGTGTTGCCTTCGGCATCCAGATAAGTGGCTTCTCTGGAGAAATCGACCTTCATGGCGCCATCTTCACCGATAACAACATCATTAAAGTCAGCGAAATAAATTTCCGATTCCTTGCCACTTTCGCCCAGGTTAACCGGAATAGCGCTGGTATGCTGAATCGGATAGCCCTTGAGCATCCCCTGCGCCATTTCCGGGTAGACTTTGTTGCCGTTGCCGTCACGCAGGCCAAACAGCTTCATATAGGTACGGTTCGACATACCCCAGCCACAACGGATCATCAGGCTGTTGCCATCCATCGCCATCAAAATAATCTTGTCCAGGTACTCATCGACCGTGTTCAGGTTGATCGTGGAACCCGCTTCCCACGGCAGCAGGCGGTTCCACTGTGTCGCACGCGCCTTCATACCAATCGGTGTATCGCCGGTACCGTCATCGCGCATAAACGCTTTATCCTCACGAACAGAGATGGCGGTCAGAATATCCTGCAGGACCAGCTGCTCAACGTTAAAACCGGCGCGGCCAATCAGCTGGTTCGACATCGGGACCAGTGCGATCATGGTTTTGGCATTCAGTTTTACATCGTCGAATTTTGATTCAGACGATTTGGCATCCTTTCCTTCGCCGGTGTAGCTGGCTGTTGCACCGCCAGCCGAGCGCGGTAACGACAGATTACCGTTAGGCAGCGGAATGGAGCGGGCGCCCAGCTTACGGACGATGGTACGGTCGCTCAGCAGCTCGATGACTTCGTTTTGCATGTTCTCCGGGATGAGCGCCCCACCGGAACCCGCAGCGGTGGAAATGGCCATCGACACAGACTGATCATTCAGTTCTTCAGCGGCAAAGACCGCTGCATCACGCAGATCACCCTTCGCTGCGGCAATCGACATCACCATGCGTGTCATACCTGCGCCTGTGTATTGCTTCGGCTCAGCTTTGACGATGACAGCCGGCCCCTGCTGGGTAGCCTTGACTGGCTTTGCGACCAGCGCCGCAGCACGTTCGGCGGCTTCCAGACGTTCAATTTTGGCGCTGATATCAGTGAACTGCTGCTGCAGGTTCGCAAACTCCGTCAGCTGCTCCGCAGTCAGCGTGCCGCCGCTGGCGTCAATGGTTGCCAGGGCCTGAACCTGTTCGTTGATACCCGCACGCTGACGACGCAATTCTTCAATATGTGGCATTTTATTTCTCTCTTTTTAGACATAAAAAAAGCAGCCTGCTGGCTGCTTAAGGTGACGCGGTTTGTGTTTGCGCCGGGTTACATTTTGGTTTGTAGGTCCATCGCGGCTGCCTGCATCTGAATGGAGGTTTTTTGACGGGGTTGCTGATACTTTGCCGCGATAGCATTGATCGCCGTCTGGGGGTCAGAGACTTCATCCGCCAGGCCGGCTGACACAGCGCCAGGGCCAAAATACAGCCCCGCCTGCGTATCAATGATGGCCTGCTGCTTCAGGCCGCGATATTCGGCCACCGACCCCGTAAACGTCTCGTACATTTCGTCGATCATGCCCTGGAACATACCCAGCGACTCTTCACTCAGTGGTTCATGTTGGGTGCCGTTATTTTTGTTATCTCCCCGGTAAATGGTGGTGAACGTCAGCCCCATTTTTTCTTCCATCTTCGACGTATCGAGGTGCTCCATGATCACACCAATCGACCCCACGCCACTGGTCTGGCTGACGATGATTTTGCTGCAGGCCGATGCGATGAAATACGCGGCGGAATACGCGCTGTAGTTCACAATCGCCGTGATGGGTTTCGTGTCGCGAGACTGATAAATGTAATCGGCCAGCTCCTTGCACCCCACCGCTGCGCCGCCGCCGGAGTTAATATCCAGAACGATTTCGCTGATTGAGGGGTCGTTTAACGCCGCCTGCAACTGCCCGCGGATCCGCTCGTAGCTGGTCAGCTCGGAGCACATCGCCGTAATCTGCCCCCGGCGTGGAACGAGAATGCCGTGAACGGGGATCACCGCCACCCCGCCGGTGGGCTGGACCTGCTCAGCAGCAGGTGATTTACCCGGATTCAATGCCATCTGAATGGCGGCATCTTCGGTGATCCCCTGAATACGGGGGATGAGCACCGCTTTCACGGAGTCCATTGTTTGCCGCGTCACGTAATGCGGCACGCCAAAGACCATATCTGCCAGGTGCGGCAGGTTAATTAATTTCGTTGTCATGTTGTCTTCCAGGTCATCCCGCGCGGCGGGAAATAATCAGGCTCTGGCCAGAAGGGTTTCGATTTCGGCCAGCTGTTTTGCTGTCGGCGACTTATCGCCAGGAAGGATCTTCGCGCTGTCGACCATATTGAGCGGCGTCAGGTATTTGTCCCCGCCGGCAATTGGCGGCAGATTCTCCATACGCCGGATATCGTTAGTGGATAGCCATCCCCACTGGCGGCCCAGCGCATACGATTCATAGCGTGACTTCTGGTCGCCTCGCAGCAGCCCGGAAACGTTGAACTCGATGTACAAATCGCGGCGTTCGCTGGGCAGAAGCAGATCGCGCTGCAGCGCACCCTCATGGCGTTTCAGCCATGCCAGCAGCGTGTACATCACGAACTGCAGGCCCTGGTGCTCAATGTTGTTGTTGGTCGCTTTCGCCAACATCTGCACCATATGTGGCGGGATTTTATAGAGCCGGCAGACCTCTTCCACGCCCCACTGCCGCGACTGTAGCAGCTGCGCCTTTTCGTTATCCTGCGACAGTTGTTTGTAGCTCATGCCCTCCTGCAGCAATGCCACAGAGAACATATTGTGAATACCGGAATGGCGCTCGGTCCATTTCGCCAGCAGGCGATCAATAGCATCCTGGCTTTTAATGGTCGCGGCCTCTTTCGGACGCTCTATCACCCCGCTCATCGTTGTCCCGCGCCGGAATGTCGCGGCCGCATGCTCCTCAACCGCCAGATTTAGCCCCAGAACATCGGCGTTCGTCTGAATGGGGGAACTGCCGATATAGCCATCCAGAGAAAAGACCTTCACATGGTGCATCATGCGCATCGGCAGAATTTCGCCGACTTCCGGGAGTTGGTAATACGGCATACCGTCCGGCCCTTTCAGCACTATGACCTTTTTCGGGTTAATGGGGATCAGCTCTTTCGGGTAGCCTTTTCCGTCCCGTTCGATGATCGAGTAGCAATTTCCCTCCAGCCCCAGCAACCCCTGCTGCTGCTCGAAATACTCGAATGCGGTGTCTTTCCTGTTAGGCTGGGAGTGAATCAGGTCATAAACCGGGTGATCCGTCGCACGCTGGCGCCCGCCATTATTATCCCGCCGGTAAAGTTCGCACGGCAGCTGCGCGACGGACTCCGCCAGGAGGGTGACACAGGCCCGGATCGCAGAAAGTCCCAGAGCAGTTTCTGGCGTGATTATGATGCCAGTTTTGCTCTGGCTTGAACGAACCCCGCCCAGCATGGCTTCCCAGAAGCTATTCCCCGAGTATTGTCGGCCCCTGAACATCTGGGGTAGGAACATTATTCACCTCCGCCATTGCTGACGCCGGAGGAAAAGGCCCGGGTTGTCATATATGACCAGCCCAGACAAATAATCCCTCCTGTTATCAATCCCACTGATGGAGAAATAAGCCAGGCGCCTGCTGATAACAATCCAGCACCAGTGAGGCCGACAATAAAACTCAGAACTGAAATTAGCATGCTATATCTTCCTCATCATATACGGATGTCATCACTGAACTGTTAAGCATGGCGCGCCCCAGCCCCATCATTAAACCAACCGCACCATCTATCTTGTTCTGCCGCCCTTCCTTCCCGGGACGCACAATATCGTCACTTCCGGGAAGATACTGGCCGACAATATTGGAAATACACCAGTTCATGACAGGGTGTCCGTCATGATGGAATCTCCCCGAGATGAGCGCAGCCTCAATCTCTCTCATAGGATCACTCATATGGGTAAAATTTTGTCTTATCTCGACAGGCTCAAGCCCCTCTTCCTCGAGCATGTGACGTAATGAAGTCGCGCCATAAGGGTCAATGGGGCATTGGGCAATTTTTACGGTATTCCGCAATTTCAGGATCGTTTCAAATATCAGTCTGTAATCAACTTCACCGCCATCGGTCGGGATCAACTTCCCCTGCCGGACAAAGGACTGATAACGTTCTGCGGTACTCTTCAGCGCGGTCTCCTGCGAGTAAATGGTTTCTTCCGGTGCCCAGAACAGAGGAGAAACACAGTAAAAATGTGTTATTCCGTCTATTTCACGACGAAAAACCGGAACCACGGCATTGAGGTCAACTTTCGAGGCCAGATCGATACCCAGCCAGCATTCCTCCCCTTCAAAATCTGACAACTTAAGGGTTTTATCGGCCGCATCCATCCATTTTCTCAGGTCGTAATAAGCTGATTTTGCACTTACCCAGCGATTGAAATGTTTGGTCAGAATCTTGTTTGTCTGCCCGGGCGTCGACATACCCAATAATTGTTTCGCCCGGAGAAAATCTGCTTTTACCGAAATGCCATAGTTGGGGTTTGCCTTGATTAATGCCTCAGGAGTCGTCCAGTCATCATCATCATCAAGGCCATAAATCAGCCCAAATATGGTTTCATTTTCCTCGCCATTACGGGTTCTCCGCAGGATCTCGACAACCTGAGTACGCTTTTCATAGCAAGGGGATGTAATGTCATAGCCGGCGGTGGTGATGATCAGTGTCATCGGTTGTTCACGAGCCCCCATACCGGTGGTCATGGTGGTGTAAAGCGCATCAGTAGTATGTTCGTGATATTCATCAATGATGGCGCATGATGGCGAATCACCATCCCCCGGGTCACCGATCACAGGCGCAAAAACCGAACCGTCAGGGCGCGTCATTTTTTTTGCCCAGGGTTTTATCGAGAATTTTTGCCGCAATGCCGGCAGCTTTTTCACCATTTGCAGCGCCGGAGAAAATACCTTCCATGCCTGTTTTTCAGTCGTGGCGCCGCAATAGACTTCTGCACCATGCTCGCCATCTGCACAAAACATATAATTTCCTACAGTAGCGGCAATAGCGGATTTCCCGTTCTTTCTGGGCACCTCGATATAGATTTCAGAGAAACGACGCAGGCCTGTCTTCTTGTGTACCCATCCAAACGGTACGCCAAGAGCGAACTTCTGCCAGGCTTCAAATTCAATCCGGAGTTTACGCCGGGCCCATTCCCCTGAGGTATGAGGCATTTTCTGGGCAAAACGAAGAAATCGTTCTGCTTTGTTTTTATCGAAGCGGTAGGGCCAGTGGGGATCCTTTGCTCGTTCGAGGTCGTCCAGATGTCGCTGACAGGCAAGTATCGTTAACTGACACGCCAGAATCTTCCCGCCAACGATATCCCGCGCATACTGGTTCGCTGCATTGACGTTCGGATAGGTTGCCATCAGTCAAACTCATCGAATTCATTCCCGTCATCGTCCGGATCCTTTTGTCCGCTGGTCATGCGAAGACGACTGAGCGGATCTAACCCCAACAGAGAGCCCAGGCGGGCAAGCTGGGAAACCGAGTCATTCCGGACATTAACTGCAGGGTGTTTTTTCAGCCCCCCCATTTCACTTTCTGAGGTCAGTCCGCTGGCCAGCATTTTTTCGGCTTCGAGCATCAGATGAAAAGCATTGCAGTAAGCCAGCAACAAAGGTGCGTCCTCCAGCTCAAACACCCCTCGGTCGATGAGTATTTTGCTTTGCGTCTTCCACATTCTTATTGCCGCCTCCCCCATTAACTCAGCGGGAGGCGCAATACGTGTTAATTTGCTTTTTTGCCCGGTGGGTAAAGTGGGTTTTCGGCCACCACCGGACGATCGAATTCCTCCGGCCATAAACGTTCCTTTGATAGATGAAACCTTCCGGAAAAAAGTTTCTTATTTCTGGCGTGTAAAAATAGACTTCAACGGGCAGTCCCGAAGCGCGAAAGGGGTCAGGGATTTGCTCCCCCCTACCCCTGGCTGCAGCTGCCTCTGTCGAGGTGGAGGTCGTCATTCTGGCTGCGCCGGCGGCGAATACGGTTCGCACTGCGTGGGCCGGCGTATCTCAGACGTTCAATGAACACCAGTTGTTATACCGGCGATCAGGATCCTGTCGCGGTAGCGGAGCCTCCATCGGCCTGCAGTACGCTTTCTGGTAGCCGTTCATCTAATGGCTGGTTCTCGAACACCTTCATCCCAAACTGACCGATCCAGGTGCTGACTGAGTTGATGTTCCCTGCGATGAAGTCGGTCACCTCGGCGATCAATCCTTTAACGACGACATCCGTACTCTGACGCCAGTAATTCTCAATCGCGACCAGCAACGGATCGGAACCATTACTGACAGATTGTTCACCTACGCTATACGTTTTTTTCTTCGCGCTATCGGTGATACATCGCAGTTGGCTGGTCTGGACGGCCCCAGCCTCTGCAGCGATGACCTGCATCGTCAACGTAGCCACTTTGTTCCCGTCTGCATCAGCGCTGGATGCATAGAACATGGAAAGCGTCAGATCCGTGCGTTGATACATCATTGCTTACCTCCACGACGATGACGTGAACGGCGACCACCGGGAACCATTGTCTGTTGTTCCTGCACCAGCTCCCCCTCTAAAGGCTCCTGATCCAGTGCAGGTGATGAAACAGGGGCCGGAGCAATATCATGTGCAATCGTCAGTTTCAGCAGTGGGCGGCCGCCCTGGACATGCTCAAAATGGATGCCATGTACGGCTTCATTCATTCGTGACTGACCATCCGTCTCCAGAACGGTCAAAACGCCATCAACGTATTCAATTTTGAAACTCTTCATCGGGTTCTCTCTGTTGCTGTTTTCTTGCTGTGGCAGGTCCAGCACAATGACTCCAGATTAAAGTCATCATCGGTACCGCCATGAGCTTTAGGAATGATGTGGTCGACACTTGAGGCTTTCGTGGCAATACCGTCTCGCCTGCAGTTCTGACAAAGGTATTTATCCCTCTTCATGATACGGGCCCGTTTAATTTCCCACGGTCGACCATAACCACGTTCCTGCCGAGTTTTTCCGGGCTGATAGTTACGCCAGCCATCACCAGCGTGTTGCTGCCGGTGGATCTCACAGTATCCTCCGACATCATTGGTCACAGCCGTGCATCCTCTGTGCCGGCAAGGTCGTTTAGCTCGTGGCGGCATAAACATCCTCGAGCATGAGTTGAGGGAGAAGAGTTAAAGCGGTACTGTCGATGGGAAACTCTGAAACGGGCAGCGATGAGCATGACAATCCGTCACACTCAATCGCCACCAGCTTCTCGTCTACGTATGCAATTTTTAAGTTCTTCATCGCGTTACCTTTTGCGAATAAAAAAGCCCCGCAGATGCGAGGCTATACAGTCGATATCCCCACAAAGGGATAAACACCATCTTATCCCTTGCTGGGGATAGACGTTCTTACTGATTCGTAAATCCGCTCACAGGTCATTCCTGCTGTGTAGCGTTCGTCAGCGATTGCAGCATACCGTCGAGCTTCTTCTGCAAGGTTTCCAAGCATGTCGGCGAGCACTCCGGCGGTGGCGCCGGTTGTTTTGCTTCTGACGGTAGCGGCGAGACTTGCGGTGTGGCTTGCGGCGTCCAGGCGGGTGGCAAGTTTTTTTGCCTGCTGCCGCAGCTGGCTAACAGTATCAGAGAGATTAGCGGCAGCAGTACGCGCTGCAGCTGTTTGCGCTTGAGCATTTTTTACGGCCTCATCGCGGGCGATTAAACGCCCCTGTTCAATCATCCGGGCGGCGGTTTGCGCGTTAACTTCCTGGGACGATTCGGCGCTATCACGTTCTGCCCACCGCTTTTCCCATGCCCGATCGCTCCAGGCTAAACCAGCAACAAAGGCACCAGCAATAATCATTACGGCGATAGCTGGCTTTAAGTAGGCTGCACTCACTGATCAATCCCCCAGCAAGTCAGCGCACTTTCCTGATCACGGCGTGTTACCTGCCCGTAGCAGTTATTAGAGCGCACCCGGCAATCCTTCCCTCCGTCTTTAATCCACCAGCGAATCGCTTCACATGCGCCTTTACGATCACCGGCGTTAATCCGCTGATAGAACGTAGACGGGAAGCATTTACCGGGCCCGATGTTGTATGGACAGAACGAGGCAATGCCTACTTTTTGTGGTGGGGTCAAAGGGACATGGATATTCCGATCCACCCATGCCAACGCTTTGTCGCGCTCTATCGCGTTTACCTGATCGCATTTGGCCTGGGTCAGTTTCATACCCTGAGTGACGGGTTTACCATCTATACGGGTGGCCCCGCGGCAAATTGTCCAGACCCCCTGACTGCCATCGCGATACGCTGTAAGGCTGTTTCCTTCTTTCTCATCAAGGAACTGATCCATCAATGTAGGAGCTGCTGCACCAGCAGCAATGAGGGCCAGCATGGTGACGCTGAGCTTATTCCTCAACTTTGACGCCATAGCCATTCAATCTGTCCTCCCTTTCCTTTCGTCGGTAATACCAGTTGACCCCGCAGGTAATGACAGTGCATGCAATACCGACAATGATCGCCCAGTCACTCAGGGTCAGCCCCGCTATTTTGTCGGCCATAATCCATACCTCTGTTTTGACTGCCCCGGCATATGCCTTAGTGGAAACACCGCAGCCCGTCAGTGCGGTCCCGGTGCCGTATGAAAGTCTGCTATATATGGTGCTCATTCTGGTCATAACCTCACCTCCGTTGATTACGGATGGCGCTTTGTGCGTGAAGGGGTCAGGCTCATCGGGCTGATTTAACAACGAGCCGTATCGATGATGGTTCCCGTGAGCCTGAAATAAGAAAGGCCACGCAAAGCGCAGCCTTCAAATGATGTTTACCTTTTCTTTCTGAAGTGCCCTATTGATGGCGTAAAAAAGCCCGCCTGAAGGCGGGCAGAAAGTAGGCATTCTAGGTAGTAACGAAACGAAGGCACTCCTAATAGTCCGAGCTACCGATTTACCAGGAAGCATTCACTTTTGCCGTTACGTTCTATAAACATAGAAGGGCAACCGCAAAAGTAAACCTGCCATAAATCTTAAATATGTTTAGTGGAAGTGTGGTGCCGGGTGCCTCCCGGTGAGCATGCCCCAGTCGGCATGGCCCGCGCTGCATTTACAGGTTTCTGTAACTGACTGGTCGCCCCTCCGCACAGGGGGATTCACCACATCAATAATGTATGTTCCAAACATTTGAAGCGTCAATGCCAAAAATATATCTGCCGCTGGTAACCCCCACCTGACTTAACCACAGAAAGTAGCAAATCTACCCAGTGGTCAATCGCCATATTACTTGAACTGCAACTCCAACAGCTCAAGACAGCTCAAGACAGCTCAAGACAGCTATTGAGGTTGCAGGACATTTTCATTGACCTCACTTTCGGGTTAACGGGGTGCCAGGAAAAGGACTGCCCTCCGGCTCAGATGACAAGTCAGCCCCAGAGGTTTTAGTCGGGTCCCTAAATGCAAAAACCCCACCGTTTGGCGAGGTTTTGATGACTAAGTTGTGTGTCGAAGTGACCACTCTTAACAGATTACGATAGTTTTTGCGTACGCGTTAGCATTTTTGTAATATATAGTTTTCTAAATCATGTTCGAAAGATAACAAAATGGAATATATACAAAGACTTAGAAATGTAATGAAGTCAGCAGATATTGAACCCTTCATCAGACATATTCGTTTTCCTTTTTTTAAAAATCTTGCCGAGGGATGCAAGGTTGATTTTAACTACCCTATCACAGCTTTCGTGGGACAAAATGGCACAAACAAAAGCTCCGTTCTCAGAGCGCTTTTTGGTTCGCCTAACAACTATTCACTCGGTAGCTTATGGTTTTCAACAGATGTAGATGAAATTAAAGACGAAGGACGCTCGCGTTTTATTTATGGATATTTTGATGCACCAACAAAATCAATCGTAGAAGTTATCAAAACTCGTATTTCTAAAGAAGAAGACCCGGATTATTGGGAGCCATCCAGACCTATAAGATCGGATGACATGGCCCCTATGCCCGAGAAGATACTCTCGCATAATCAGTTGAAAACACGATGGAAAGCAATTGATAAGAATGTTATATATTTAGACTTCCGGGCTACCATCAGTGCCTTTGATAAATTTTTTTATCATGCTGACTTTCAAACATATCCAAAGAAGGACTATCTAAGAAAACGTAGCCAGATGCTGAAGGATATTATTGACAATGACCTTAAAACATACAGACCTCACAAAGGTAAAAAAGACAAATTATTTGTAAATACTTTACTAGACAAGGTTAAAGTTGATATCATTGGCAACATACTTGGGAGGAAATATAAAAGCATCAGACTATTAGAACATTCTTTATTTACCAATGACAGAGCACCAACAATTATCCTCCAATCTGAGAATTTGAAATATTCTGAGGCATTTGCTGGAAGTGGAGAATTCGCTGTATCTATTTTGGTACATAAACTAATCGACTGTAATAAAGCCTCATTGATTTTATTGGACGAACCTGAAGTATCACTTCACCCCGCTGCGCAACGTAATTTAATGAGTTTTTTAAGTGAGCAAGCATTAAAGAAGAAACATCAAATTGTCATATCAACACATTCTTCATCAATTGTTAAAGACTTGCCCAAAGAAGCTATAAAATTATTTTGTTTAAATGATAAACTTGGCAAGGTTGATGTTCTTCAGAATGTTAGTCCAGAAGAGTCTTTTTTCATTCTTGGCGAACGCATTGAAAAGAAAACAATTATTGTTGAAGATCGTTTAGCTAAAAAGTTCGTTGAAAAAGCCTTAAAAATAGGTGGTGATGGTTTATTCAATTCATTTGATGTACAATATTGCCCCGGCGGTGCCGGAAGCATATATCAAAACATTGCTTTACCTTTATGCATTGCTAAGGTAAAAAACGTGATGTTTCTTCTTGACGGTGACCAATGTCTAACTGATGAATTTCCAACTTCAAATTCAATTCCTGAGAAAGAAGATGTAAATTTACAGGAAACTATCAAAAACATTATCAATCAAGATATAAAATTTCACTGTGATGGTTCCAAAGGGATTGCTAATAATAAACAAAAAATCAAGATGCAAAGAGAGTTCATAGATTTCATTCATGATAAAATTGCCTTTTTACCCGTATTAACCCCCGAAATATTTCTTATTGAAAATACTTATGGCGATTATAAAGCTTACAAAGACTCTATTCCGAATGAAATCATAGACTCAAAGCAGATCACCATGGAAATTTGCAAACTCGACACGGGCGAGGAAAACATTACTGGTGATAATATTTTCGAAACTCAAATAAGAATGTTAAATAAAATACCTAACAATCATGATGCTTTTACAAAAACTAGAGAGATGCTGCAAATCTTCTTAGATAGTGATACTATAAGGCCATGAGTGAGGTTTTATATGACTAAAAAGATACACGTTTATGATTTTTTCTCCGGTTGCGGTGGTACTAGTGCTGGCCTGAAAACAGTTGGCATGGAAATCGTCTTTGGGCTTGATATTGATCTCGACTCGGCCAATACCTTCAAAAAAAACAACCCACTAGCGCATTTTATTCATGGGGACATTAAGCAAACCGATGTCGAGTCTATTGAACATTTGGTTTCTAAGTCGCGAATGAGCAATGCCCATACGCTTTTTTGTGGATGTGCGCCATGCCAACCATTCTCTAAGCAAAATAAGTCGCGAAATGAAGATGACCCACGTAAAGACCTTCTGAGTGAATTCATTCGATTTGTTTCATACTTTGCGCCTGATTTTGTGCTTATCGAAAATGTTCCTGGCATTCAGAATGTTGACATAAATAATGGCAACTTTCAGAAGTTTTTAGAATGTCTCAAGTCCCTGGATTATAGTTTCGATTATGGTGTAATTCCGGCGCTATGGTTTGGTGTACCACAGACACGTGAACGTTTTGTTTTACTGGCATCGAAACTTACTGCTATATCCCTACCCGCTAAAACCCATGATGGCATAAAAACGCCATACGCAACTGTACGAGATTGGATAGGATCTCTACCACCCATTGCCGCCGGTGAGAGTCATAAACAGGTTGTTGATCATACTGCAGCCAAGCTATCTTCTCTTAATATAAAACGGATACAAGCAACTCCTGAAGGCAAAGGACGTGAATCTTGGCCAGAGGATTTGATTTTAGATTGCCATAAAAAATATTCTGGTCATACTGATGTTTACGGGCGTTTGTCTTGGGATAAACCAGCTAGTGGTTTAACCACCCGTTGCATAAGCTATTCTAACGGGCGTTTCGGCCATCCTGAACAAGACCGAGCAATATCTCTTCGCGAAGCTGCGTTATTACAAACATTCCCATTCGATTATATTTTTACAGGATCAATGGTTTCTAAAGCCAAACAGATCGGAAACGCCGTGCCTCCCAAAATGGCTGAAGCACTTGGAAAAGCCATCATTTACTCACTTTCAATGAAGCCCTAACGGGCTTCATTTAAAACTGCTAACACACCCGAAATAAAACCTAGTGCGTCATGTAACTCTTTTCTTATGGTACCATCAGAACATTTCCATTTCTTCGCGATAGTTCTTAATGAGATGCCTATTACAAAATGAGCAATTATCAACTCATACTCTTCCGACTTATATTTCCGCAATCGCGCTACACATCCGTCGATCATGATACCTTCATCATCATCGCATTGCTGACGTGTTTTCTTTCCATGAGGGAGCAAACCTTTAAACCCAGCAGCAATGGGTTGCCAGTCAACACCACTATTGTCAGATCCCGCCCAAGCTCCCCAACGGTCCATTATTTCGTACATATCTCTCATTTTTAAAACTCCTCAGGATAGAACGCCGAGCGAGTAAGCCCGATCCAGCAATTTAATAATCAATACCGGCTGGGTGCCGTATTCGCTCTCAAAAGCGACAGGGTCATGGTGCAAAGCGCGGTGGTGCTTGCGGCATAATGGGATCGTAAAAATATCGTGGGCTTTGGTGCCTACGCCGCCCTGCCCCCAACCAATAAGATGATGTGCATCATCTGCAGGCTGTCCACAGCACATACACGGCTGTTTTTTAACCCATGAGATAAAGTCAGCTGATAACCATCGAATCCGCTTAGGTCTGGCGAATAGTGTCGCCGGTGCAACAGGATCGACGTTCACAGGTACCAGAGGTTTGCCCGGCGTTGTTATTGCCGTTGGCCTGATTGCTTTTTCGAGACGGGGAGAAAGAATGCTGGTGGCCGGTACCGACTGAACAATCTCACTCTCCCTGTAAACCGATTTAATTCCATCGTCTTTAATACGCAGGGATCGGCGCGCCATTTCTTCTGTAATTTCATCGCCAATCCCGGCGCCTACCGCCCACCAGCATAGCTCCGCCAGTGACAATGAGCGCTGAGCGTCCAGACCAAGCGCGATGCGGGCAGTGTCGATTACCCAGTCAGCGTTATTAACACCTACCAGTTGATCGAGGGTTTGTTCCGTTTGGTTTTTCAGCTCATTATCACAGTGCCAGCATGCGATTATTACACCCGTCGAATGGCGAAACGGGACGAGCTCATGGTGATGGTAATCGGAATGTGTCCACTGACAGTTTTTAACCTGCCGGCGCAACCATGACTCGAGGGCACTAACCCCACCAGCCGCAGTGATAACTGCCTTCTTCATGAAAAAAGGTCTGAGCCCCATATCATCCCGCAACGGCTGCCGCGCGTCAGGAAGACGTCCACTGGGTATCTTTTTCATGCTCGCCGGCGGTATTTCCACAAGAACCCGGCCGGCACCGAATAACGGCATTAATTCACTACCCGGCTTAAGCAGAACAATTCCAAGATGGCGTGCAATATCCACGTTAAGCAAAGCTCGCATCAGTCCCTCCACATCTTCTGTATGTAGGTCCTGTCAATCCGTGGCGGCTTCTTCGATTCCGGCAACAGCACGCGGATCTCCCACGATGCAAAGTCTCTGGATAAGCTCTTCTCAACCACACAGTTATTTTTACGGTATCGCTCCACCAGTTCTGTAGCCTCAGCCTCTGAAAGTTGCTCGTGTAAAAACCAACTTTTCTTCATGGCTGATCACCGAACAGTCGCAAAAACTCAATCGCTCTTTCACGCGCGCCGGGTTCTTCAGCGATCATTTCCTGCAGCAGCTGCACGGCGAGCACAGGCTCCTTTCGCCCGACGATGGAAATTCCTCTGGAGACACGGCGAGAGAGTTTTATAAAATTTTTTCTCTCTAACGCACGCAGATGCAACAGGACAGCATTAGACGAGCTAACGCCGAGCATATCGGCCAGCTCAGATAGCGTAGGTGGGTAGCCATGCTGATTGATGTAGGCCACCAGCAGATCGAAAACTTCCTGCTGTCGAAAAGTTAGTTTTGAAGACGAAAGCAAACCGGCGCTCGATGAAGTAGCACCAGTCTGATGGGATTTTGATACTTCGGGGGTTTGCGTCATGGTTTCTCTCCGCGACGCAGCAGGTATAGGTTGTTCAGGCCTATGACGGGATTGTAACAGAACCAGGGGGAACCTGATAACCAACTCCAGACCTAGCCTTTTCAATCATCTGTGAAAAGAGAGAGAGAGTCCCCACGATCTCATCCGGCTGCAAAGGCATAAACGAAACAGTGTCGCCGCGCCGGTACATCAGAGCGCGCTCACACACAGGAAAGGATGTCAGACGAGCAACGATCACCCCATCATCGCATCTGATAATTGCATAGCCGGTGTTCGGCATTTCTTGTTTTTTACTCACAGCAAAATCCTCAAAATAAACCAGGCAAGCCACTGGACCTCAACTTAACAGAACCAGTCATCAGCGCTTTCCCAGGTGTCCTGCAGGATTTCCTCTACACGTTTTTTATCTCCGTCCATTCCACCAAGCACGGTCAACCCATCAGAGCTGGCCCGACGAATCACAAGACTGCAGTTATTAAAGTTTTGATCCAATCGCCGCAGTAGCTCCTTCTCCAGAGCAGGCACAGCGCCATCCGGCAATTTTTTTTGGCGATCAATTGTGATTTCCACTTTCATAACTAGCTCCTCACGCAAGTACTGTATAAATAAACAGTATACTTGTTAGATGAAATGTTCAAGCGTTTAATGCCACTTTTCGCTAACCCATGCTCATGTTTAGATTGATCTTTTCTCCACTAAGGACGAAATCCGCTATTACAGGGATACAGTCATTTTTGTGGTGATCAACACCGTTAATAACAAACGTTGCTACCTCTGGCGCTCCAGATTCCGCTCTTGGCACGGAGCGGACCGACCAGCTTGTTGTCAGGTCCGCTTTGAGCGATCTGCGGACGATAGAGAAAAGATTGTCACCAGAGTGAGTGCTGGGTAAGGTAATCCCTCGAACAATTCAGCTTGGGGCAGAGAGAATAGTTATAGATATAAATAATGAAGTTGCTCAGTGATCTTCATCACACTAATTTCTTTGTTATGTTTGTCGTTAGCATTTAGAATCCCCGAGTAAGCCATTTGTTTTAAATAGAAAATGGGGTAATAATGAAACATGAAAAAAGCCTTAAAACTGAAAGGCACCATTGGTGGCCACAAACAATTTCTAAATATTGGGGAAACTCAAGAGGCTTCATTAACAGAGTGAATGCAAAGGGAGAAAGTACCGAAGTAAAACCAAAATCCTTAGCTGTAATAAAAAATGGTCATATAATTAAATTCAGCGATAATCCAGAAAAAAGGTCGAGTTTTGATCAAAATTTCGAATGTTTTTTTGATAAAGCAGACAGTAATTCAAACGCAATAATAAAGTTATTATCAGAAATTCGAATTAAGCACTTTCAATGTGAGAGTGAAAGCTCTACCAAATCTAATATCTGTTCGTCAGAAGAACATGAATTACTCATAGAAATAATTGTTTCCCTGGCAGTAAGAAGCCCAATGTATAGGGATGGGTGTATAGCCATTGCTGAAAAACTTAGGGGGGAAATACGGGCGCTAGAGAAGGATAGATTGATCGCTATCAATATGAGAGATGCTCTTAAAAATATTACAAACCATATAAAAAACGAAGCATCAATTTATCTTCTTCTAAGTAAAGAGAAAGAGTTTATCTTTGGTGATGGATTTTATCATGACATTCCAACAGTTACTCTACCTAGTAGAGCACCAACAATAGTATGTCCACTTACACCTCATATATGTGTCATTATTGATGCAAAAGAAAGAAAAAAAGATGATTCATTAATATCAGTAGCAGTAAATGAGGAAGAAGTGACAATCTGTAATGACACCGTTCAGATATATTCAAAAAATGAAATATTTTATAGGGAGGATAAGCCAATATTATCTGAGCACTTTAAAGATAATATAAGAAAAGAATATTACCCTTATGACAACCCAATATTAAAGTTGCTTGAAAAAATCAAGGCGCAAAATCATTCAAGTTAGTGAAAGAAAGGGTTTCGTAAGCTGCATAAAGTACAACTAGTCGGCAATGGCAGTTCCTGGCACAGGGCTGCTGTTGCAGCCCTGACAACCTTAGACTTCAATCGATTCAGAGATCTCTAACGCATCATCGACTTCGATGCCCAGATAACGGACTGTGCTTTCCAGTTTCTTATGGCCCAACAGAAGTTGGATCACCCGGAGATTCTTGGTTTTCTTGTATATCAGGTAAGGTTTTGTTCTTCTCATGGAATGTGTGCTGTAAAGCGAAGCTTCGAGACCAAGCTTTTCTACCCACCCATGAAAAATTCGGCTGTATTGTCGGGTTGATATGTGCCGGTTAGTTCCGATCCGAGACCGAAACAAGAAGTCTTTACTGTGCAAATTGCCAAGCTTTATCAATGCAGCAACAGCTTCTCTTGTCCCTTTGGTTATCTCAAATTGCACAGGGCTACCGGTTTTCTGTTGCAGCACCGTTGCTCTACTTGAAACCGAGCTACCATATGCAACATCAGATACTTTGAGGTTCACCAGATCGCAGCCTCGTAGCTTACTGTCTAAGGCCATATTGAACAGAGCTAAATCACGCGTTTTACCTTCCAGTTCAAGCCGGATTCGGATCCCCCAGATATGAGATATCTGAAGTGGTCTTTTTTGGCCTATGATACGGTCTTTATTCCACGGTGACGTGTTCATACTAAAATCTCCTGCAATGTGGGAGATTTTAGTATGGTTGTCCCTTATGAACGAGAAGCAGACATTAAAATCTGCTTCTCCAAAAAATTTTCAGGATCTTAGCGATATTCTCAGCTCAAACACTATTCACAATGCGGACTTGGGTTCTCTCATTTTCTATCGTACAGAACAACTAGTTTGATGCATCACAAGCTAATTCTCTTTTATTAATTTCAGGAAATTACAGAGATTGGCAATTTTAGATTTGCATTCGAGAATGGCTATTGCTTTCTTTATTTCTTTGCATTTATTTAATTTTGCATTGAATACTAACATTTCAAAATTATTTATCAGCTTATTTTGAGGTTCTGAGCAGCGCAGCTTATATAATTTAAACAACCCAGTTCTTTGATAGTCATATCCATACTTTGACAAAAAGGCCATCAGGATAAAATGGAAACAGTTAATTAAATGCCATTTATTGCAAGATTTGTCACTCATTATGGTGGATATGTACTTGCAAACCTGTGTATAGTCTAATTCAGACTCTGATTTAGATTTGAATTCTGAATAAGTAATAACTCCTGTAGGTGTAATCATTTTTTCAACAATACTAATAAGGTCATCCTTGAAAAAATGGTCTACAGCATGCTCATTATCATAACCAGTCCCACTCAACATCGAAGCATCGCAAAATATATTTTGCATGGTTTTAATATACTTTACAAAATAAAGATCGTTCTTTTCTGAAAGGGTTACATCTAAATATATCAACTCTCTTTCGAACTTTATACACCAGGCATAAAATGCTAAAAATCGATAACAAAAAGTTTGTAGATAATATTTATCACCAACTGATTCATTATTTTTAAAATTATGCCATCCTTTAGTGCAATTTTCTGAAAAATTCCATAACCTATGATTCAATGACTCAGCTGAATCGAGTAAAGGCATTTTATATTTTGATATCGCCTCTTTGATTTTCTTCTTTTGTTCGTAGCTATGTTCAACTTTGATTTTGTAAACAAGGAAATATTTATTCCATAAAGGTGTGCATACACCTTTTATAAAAAATAATAAAACCGTAACTAATGCAGATACTAGTGCCGCCATAACAGCAGGAGCTGAAGTTATTTCAGACATATGGAACCTTATTGAATGTTTATTCTGCCATCTATTTGTATGTAAGATATTAATATAAAATCGCTCTTATCACAATAGAGTAAATAATTCCTCTCCTGCTTTTACAGCCAGTATCATCTGTAACTTAGACACAATTCAGTACATGACGATCCACTCCCTGAAAATTAGCATTATGAGTTGCTGTCAACGTCTGCTTCTGGCACTAAGCGGACTAAGTAGCTGAGCTGAAGGTCCGCTGTGAGCGAAGGGCGGACCTTGCGAGTTTCTATTACGAGCACTTTAATACCGGCAAACTTCACTTAATCGATAAATGACGTGTAAAGTGAATGGCATTTTTGCTGAAAAAGGTTATCTCAACAAAAATCAGCAGAAAAGATCTTCAATTGGCTACATTTCTACCCCAAAATCCACTCCAGTCGACCGCAACCGGTACTATAAGACGTTCGGATTCATAAGTTATGATTATCGTAATCATCACGTCTTCCATACCCTTCACATTTAGGCTAGCTATCTGTACCCAATCAGTGTGCAGCAGCATTATTAATACAAAAGACAAAGTAAGAATTTTATTTTTGTCATGGTTACGTTACTATTTTCTTTTTAAAACCATACCTTTCAATCATTCTCTTATACCTTGCTGTTTTAAGCAAAGTTTAAAATTTAGGGTGTGACAATTTTTCATTTTTTTCAGTTAAAATAGGATGCTGAGTGACGGGTATATTTTTATTATCTCCAGTAGTAGTAGGTGCATCTGTTGGGGTTTTATTTCCTGGAAGCCACGATGCTGTTATAGATGATCCAACGCCTATCACATAACTCAAAAGAATCCCAGCAATAAAGGAAGCTGGTTTTTGCCACCATTTCTGTTTTTTATAATCTGGAAGCCATGTGACATTGCTACAATCTTTACATTGGATTTTTGTACCTACGTTGACGTTTGTAACATCTAATTTTGAATTGCAATTGGGATTAGGGCACTCCATCTGTTTGATAACACGTTCAGTAACATCTATCGGTCCATCTGGGATTTGGTGTGGAAGCATAGGTAACGTCATATTACTTCCCTTTTTCTTGATCTTTTAACCAACGCCCGTACAAACGCTCCGCATTTCTATAAAGACTGTTGCTAAAAATGAGTCGCTCATTTTGCATTTCTTTTTCTGCAAATCTGTAAGTCGACATTAAGTTGTAATAAAAGAAATCTTTTGCAAGTTTTTCGTCTGCTTGTGAATTAAAAATAGCTAAGGCCAACTCTTCAAAAAAACTTAGGTTAAGATGTACCGTTAGTTCCAATTTGGATTGATGATCTCTATATGAGTCCTGTGTGAAGGAAGCAATGTTGTCAGTTTTATTGTGAGTGTCGAAAGCCCGATCATTCCATCTTTTTATATAGGATAGAGTGAGTAGTTTTTTCTTATCTTTCAAATTTTTGACATATGCCATCGCTGAAATTATTACAGTGTAAATTAATATCAACTGAAACGATGTATTTAGAATTTCGAAAATCAATTCCTTCTCCTTAAGCTAAATTAATTATGAGCAGTACACTTCATGCTTATGATCCTGATTTTCGCATATCGTGTCTATAAATATCGTTGAGTTCTATGCATTTTTGTCTTTGCTGCATGGCTTGATTTGTCATTTTATTTGTTATAAAACAATATGTTAGGCATTCCATTTTGCTCATGATTTGTTTTCCAGCTATTCAACGTTATAAAGTCACTGCCCGAGTCGCAATAATCGAAACTGCCATGTACTAGTAACGTCCGCTTCTGGCACTCAGCGGACATCTCAGCTTTGCCTCACCCCGGAATAATTAAACTTAGCTTTGACATCCCGTACCAGCTGCTGTTGATTCTATTTAAGGTATAATCAGCACCTCGCCGCATTGCGCAGGCAGCGGTTACGCATTTTAGCAAGCAACCAGAGTTCGTTTGCTGTTGTAGCCATCCCAAGCGTCGATGTGTAAACAGTCGCAGCCCGGCGCCACAGCTTTCTGTCTTCCAGCGTCTTCGCCAGGGACAGTGCGTCCTGGACTTTTTTCACATCTTCTTCAGATAATTGTGTTGCAGCCTGCGGCAGGGCAACATCGGGAACCTCAACGCCTGCAACCACTCGATAGACATACTGGCAACCGTTATGAGTACGCTGGAGTTTTCCCGCGGCATGTAGCTGCCGCAGCGTGTTACCTGCTGTACTGGCTTGCAAGTCCAGCGCTTCGCAGACATCCTGTAGGACGCATTCTGGCGTCCGGCTAACGATGGCAAGCACCATCTGTGCTTTGGTTACTTTGGTTTTTGATTGTTTGGTCATGGTCAAAACTCGCTTACTTGGTTAAACCTGCCGCCTTGCGGCGTTTATACTCTTCCATCAGAACCTGCGCTGGCGTCGGCCCTGCTGGATGCCTCGGTGCTGCCAACTGCCGACGAATCGGGGGAATCGAAAACCCGTTAGTCAGGTGTTTGGTCCATTTCGTGAGTAAATTTTCTGCCAGTTTTTTCAGCTCTCCCTCCGTCAGATTCCTCTCAACTCCGGTTCTGCGCATCTCAATGCAAATGTGATACAGAACATCCTGTTTCCATGGGTATTTGTCGCTTCCCGAATATCGGTAAGACTCGTTTCTCCAACGTTTGTACTCCGCCATCACTGCATCGGATGTCAGATTGAATGGATTAGCACCGCTGGCTGACACCAGCGCAACGAACTCAGCAAGATCCGGCGGCCATGTGCTGCCTGCGGCGCAACGCTCCATGCACTGCCGGCAAACCAGCGTAATCTGGGCTTCACTCATCGACCCAATCTGAGCGATCCAGAGTTCTGATGGTTCCTCTCCGTTCTTCAGGATCCATCGGTTCGAAAAGATTTCTCCCATCACTTCCCATAGGCGCCACGCCGTTTCTACGGCCGTCTGTTCCTGCAACTCGCAACCGTTGCTCTCGGGCGGCTCGAATCTGTTGAACAGCTCTGGATGCTGCTGGCTCTGCTCGTACTCCCACATGATCGTTACCCCCATTCACTGGTTTTTTCTGGCGGACTTCCGCACGGTTAAGATGTCTTGCTAGTTTTTGCTCCCACTGGACCTGGTGAAACGCCCTGCCTTCAGCCTGCCAGTACGCGATGAAACTGCTCAACTCGGCCGCAAGATTTATCCCCGGTCTTAATGGCATTCCCCAAATCGTTGCCAGTCGGGGAAAATCCTCGGAAGGTTTCCATCCGAAATACATCGCAAATTTTCCGAATGCTTGTGTTTCACCAGGAACTATTCCCGGTTGATTCGGATAGTCAGGCACAACTGGTTCGACCAGGACCCTATGTGTGGGGGTTATATCTTTTGGTTCCTCTGGTAGATTCCGGATCCCGTTTTTGGGATCGTTTGACGGAAAAAACGGGATCGTTTGGTTTTTTTGTGTACAGGGAACAGTCCCGTTTTCGGGTGTGTTTAAACGATCCCGTTTTTGGTAATGTTCCCTTTTTTGGGTGTGTTCAATTTCGGCAACGCTTTCTTCCACACCAAGAAGCCTGTAAACCGGGATTTGTTTAGTCTTTCCACGCCGTTCACCTGTATCTTCAATAAGCCCGATCGAAACCAGATACTGCAGGCTCGACTGGACCGTTTTCTTATCCAGCTCAGTTGCTTCAGCCAACGCAGGAATGGATGGAAAAGCACAGAGATCAGCTCCGCACATGTCGGCCATCCAGGTCAGAACAGCTTTTGCAGAGGACTTCCCTGTCTTGACTTTTTTGGCCCATCGCATTGCATCAATGCTCATGAAGCCCCCCTATTTTCTGTACGGTACTCATTGTCAAAACTCGATTAAAAAAACTGTGGCGCTACGGCGCTTATGCTCGCCAGTAGTGGTCCCGCCGCATCTGCAGGAAGCATGTTAAAAAGTGCAATTGCTGCCTCCCGAATTTCACGCTCTAACTTTTGTAACGGAGCGCCAAGCAATTTTGCCTGGTGCGCTTCGCTACACTCTTTGATTGCATGAGCCACCAGCTCGCTTTCAGTCAATCCACGTTTCAATTTGTGTTTGCGCGCAATCTCAATAGGCATCGCATCAGCGATCGCTCCTGAAAGCTGCATGACGTAACTGGTGTACTTCTCTGATCCAGATTCGTTTTTCAGGTAGCGGTACAGATTTTGTTTATTAACGCTGATGCCGCGACCATTTTGCTTCTCCCACTGTTCGGCCACCAGCTGCGCGACGTGCTCCTGCGCGCGACCAGGTAATGAAGATTCCCATTCCTGAACAGCGGCAAAAATAGCCCTACACTTCTGGCGATCTCGGCGCGTCAGCGAATAGTGATTTTTGGTTTTCAGTTGCACCGCCATGTCTTGGGTATAATTTTCAAAAGAGATGGTTTGCATTTTTATTTCTCCCTAGGATTTGAGGGTTCTGGAGGGAATACATCATCAAGCGAACAACTAACCCCTAACGTATTAAGTGCGGCCACGATATGGCGAGAATCAGCCAGGCTTGGAACGCGTAAGGATTTTTCATAGTTGGCTAACCGAGGTTGGTTCCAACCAGCCGCCTTAGCCAAGGCTTGCTGCGAAATGTTGGCTTTTTTCCGTAGATGCGAAATGTAGTTCATACAGTTCTCCTGTTGTGTAAAACAATGTTCACATAACGTGAAATTACTGTCAATACAAAACGTGAATCACCAATATTCACTCTTCGTGATAAAGTGAGGGTATGAAGACACTTGCTGAAGAAATCGGTGAGCGCATCAAGGCGCTAAGAACTGAGAAAGGAATGAGCCAAGGGCAGCTTGCGAAATTATGTGGCTGGTCTGGGGCGTCGCGTGTCGCCAATTATGAATATGGCACTCGAAATGTTGGTGTAGATGATGCATTGTCCTTAGCGAAAGCATTAGGCACCACGCCCGTTATGATTTTATTTGGCGAACAAAGTGATCCATCGAACTGGTTAACAGACAAACAAAAAAGGGTTCTTTCCCTATTCAATCAATTGCCTGAAGCTGAACAGGAACGCATGATTAATACCTTTGAGCTTAGACTTAAAGAAATTGATGAGTATGTAGAAAAATACCTACGCGGAAGATACAACCCCACCTAACTCCATCAAAAAATAAGCATTGCATAACCGGCCTTGAGCCGGTTTTTTTGTACCCTCACCAATAAATTACACAAAACGAGTAATTTTGATTTCACACTTTGTATTGACAACAATTTCACGACATGTGAAACTTCACAACACACAAAGCAGTATGGGTCATCGAGGCAGGAAGCCCACGAAGTAGCTGCCGGCGGCATACGAAACACCGGATGAGATGACAGCAATATCAATCGCAGCAGGTTCAACGTTCGGCTGCCCGGCCTTAAGGGAAGGAAATGAGTATGGGTAAAGCATATGAAGACTATTTTGAAAGCCTCTCTGAAGGTGAGGAGGCGCTGAGTTTCAGCGAGTTTACCGCGGCGCTTTCAGGTAAGCCAGCAAACTGCGCCTCTTCTGAAATGTAATGGAAATCCTGCGCGCTTCGTGGTGGTGAATTGCAGGGTGAAAAAGCTCAATCGTGAAGATCAGCGTCACGACACCACCGACGAAGCGCGTTGAAGTAGTGAAAATAAAAAATCAGGGTTTGCAATGCGGTGAATGCGGCTATGCGCACGCGACACAGTTAAAAAAGTAAACATGGCGGTTATTCACACATTGTGGGGAAAAAGTTGTCGGCGGTAGTTGTTAACTGGCTGCCGTCACCGGGAGGCACCCGGCGCCGCATTGCAAAACCACATCCTAATACTGAGTTAACTGGAGATAACTATGAAGGATTTTGCCCGAGTACCTACCGGGAACCAGGCGACCCGCCTGAACTGGTTCGAGGTGAGACTACGCCAGCTGTGTTACTTGCTGGCGCAGAAAGGAAACCCTGAGGCTGAGGCATGAATACGCTGTTTGCCCTTGTCATCAGCGTTTGTGCTCTCACTGGTGAATGCTCTGATGTTCTGATCGGTGTTTATCCATCAGAGGCCAGTTGCAACAGCAACGCCGATGAACAAAAAGTACAGGGCCAGTGCCTCCCCTACCGAAATGCACAAAACATGGCTGACGACCAACAGCCTGCAGTGAGTTTTTGAATCGAGTTTTGACCAATGGCCGTTACGGCCGGAGAAGTGATTATGGAATTTGGAATGAAACGCGTTCTGGCATCTGTCCAGGCCGCCGCCACTTTGAATAAGCTCTATGACGGCTCGCCCGTTTCACTGACGGCCATCAGTAAAGAGTCAAAGCTGTCTACTTCATACCTTGAGCAGATCTTCAAAAAGCTGCGGGCGGGTAACCTGGTAATTTCACAGCGTGGCCCAGGTGGTGGTTATAGCCCCCGCGGCGATGACATCACCGTTACAGAAGTGATCACTGCGGTATCTAAACTGCCAGCCCATAAAACTTTTGAGCCTATCCTGCGAGCGCTTGACGACGTTCGCGTATCACAGCTGCTGCGGGGCGATTCGCCAGCCCCATAAAGCACAAAACCCGCGCAAGGCGGGTTAAGTACCCGGTCAGCCGACCAAAGCTTTCCGGAATCGAGTTTTGACCAATGACCACCACCAGGGCGGCTGCCATCAGCTGCCGGGTATCTTACAATCCAAAGGAGCCCAAACGCAATGAACAACTACCCGTATCTCATTAAAGCGAAGGCAAAAGCAAACGAAGAGAAAAGTCTCTTCTGCTGGTTCTCTGCTAAATCCGATTCTCGCGCCGAGCGCAAAATCCTGGACATCCTGGAAGACGCTGAAATTAACGTTGGCCGCGGCGCCAGCCATCAGCTGCCGATCCGCACCAACTGGCTCATCGTTGATGACTTACCGGAAGAAGGTGTACTGGATGACACCTGGTGCGATCGCTACGAGCTTGGTGGTGAAGACGGGCTGACATGGCAAAAAATCGTTGCGCCAGCGGCTGCTGAACCACAGCCCTCCAGTAAACCAGAAAACGATATCTCTCCTGCAAATAGCGATGAAGAGGACTATTCGAACAATGAAGAAGCACTCTTCAACCTGGCGGAAATGTCATTCCGCACGCAGCTGCTTGCCCAGTATATGGCCGACGAGCGTCACGTGTATCACATTAGCATTCCTCATCGTAACCGCCTTTCAGCGATGGAAATGGATACGGATAATCACGGTGTGCAGAATCTACTGCTGACGGCAGAAAATATTCCGGAGCTTAAAAAATATGATATGCCTGGCCTGTGGAAATTTACCAGTGCATTTAAGAGCGTATTTCCTGTGGGGAAACGCCATGAGCTCGGCAAGCAAATTCAGTTCGCCAAATTGTGGCTTGAAACGTCGCACATTGACCGCGGGATCCTTACAAAGGAATGGGCTGCTGGAAACTATATCACCTCAATAAACAAAACCGATGCCGGCGCCAATGCTGGCGGCGGTAACAAAACTGACCGCAATCCGGATTATCAGCATTCGCTGGATACTCTGGATATAGAGATCGCTCTTGCAACGATGCCTATGGATTTTGACATCTATAATTTTCCGGCATCAGTCCACCGCCGCGCGAAGGAAATAGTACAGAAGAAAGAAAGTCCATTTAAAGAATGGTCTGCAGCATTACGGAGCACACCAGGCATCCTTGATTATTCCCGTGCAGCGATTTTTGCACTGATCAGGGAAGCATCCAGTGGAATAACTCCTTTTCCAGATCGGTTGCGTGGCTACATCAACGCGAATCTGACTGAACATAAGCATGATACCCCGAGCGCTGAGATGCTTACCAAGGCGGGACATATTCCATCTGCTGCAGTCACTCTGGATGCAACAAACCAAGTAATCGCCGGAGAGGATAGCAGCGCAAAACAGGAAACACTCTCCTCCGACATTAAAGCAGTTGGTGCCGAACTGGTAAAAGATGCTCAAAAGCAACGTCCGGACGCTAATCAGGTTCTGGCCGCCGAGCGCGGCGAATATGTTGAAGGGGTTAGCGACCCTACGGATCCGAAGTGGGTAACCGAAGACCTTACCAAGACCAGGCAGCCTGAAGTTTCAAAAATTGGGGACGGAGTATTTTCCATTGAAGGTCTTGTTGGCGTTACGGGCAAGGTTAACCAAAAAGAAAAAACAGATGAAGTTGTTCATCAAACGGATTCTGTAGATATTGAATCCGGTCATCATAATAAGGAGGAAGATCAGCCAATTGATTATGTTCACGTTATGGTTGATCTGGAAACCATGGGTAAAAAACATAACGCCCCTATCGTCGCTATTGGTGCGGTTGTTTTTGACCCGGCAACCGGCTCTATTGGAGAAAGTTTCTATAAAGTCGTATGCCTTGAATCCTCCGTGAACTGGGGCGCCGTAATCGATCCATCTACTGTTATCTGGTGGCTTAAGCAGTCCTCCGAAGCACGCTCTGCGATCGTAAATGATGATGCTATCCCGTTGCAGGATGCATTACTCCAGTTCAGAGAATTTGTTTCTGATAATGTCGCTGGCGGGAGCAAAAAGGCGCAGGTATGGGGTAACGGTGCGTCATTCGACAACTCTATTCTGCGTTCTTCTTACGATTGCATTGCTGAAGATTATCCGTGGGAATACTGGAACGATCGGGACGTACGAACAATGGTAGAGCTCGGCCAAGCCATTAGCTTCGACCCCAAAACAACGATCCCGTTTGAAGGGTCTCGTCACAATGCCCTCGCTGATGCTATTCATCAGGCCCGCTATGTATCAGCGATCTGGCAGCGAATAATTGCCGGCAATCAGGTGCTGCAAAAATTGATGCAAAACTGATTTTGTATTTTCAGATACTGGCCCAGCAATGGGCCATGATGAGGTAAAACATATGCTCCAGATGTTAACCCTTGAAGAGTGGGCAAACGAGAAATACAGAAGCAATCCTCCAAGTGTTTCCACTCTCAGGAATTATGCTAAACAGAATATGTTTTCTCCCCCAGCCAAAAAAGAAGGTCGATTCTGGCGCGTCAGGGAGGATGCTGAGTTGGTCGGTACATTGACCACTCCTGTAGTAAAGAAAAGCGACCCTGTTCTTTTGCAGAGGATTTTGAACGATGGCTGCCAGACCACGTAAAAATAATATATCTATTCCAAATTTATACCCGCTCTTCAGCAGAAAGGTTAATAAAGTATACTGGCGTTATAAGCACCCGATAACTGGTAAGTTTCATAGTCTAGGAACAGACGAAGCAGAGGCCACGGCAATAGCTATTGAAGCAAATAAAAGACTGGCGGAACAACAAACCCGCCAGATAATGGCAATCACTGACAGAATTTCCACCAGCTCAGGAAAATCAATATCAACTAACACCTGGCTTGAACGTTACTGGAAGATTCAGCAGGAAAGATTGAAGTCCGGAGATATTAAAGAAAACACTTTCAAACAAAAAGCAAAACCAGTATCTCTGCTTAAGGAACGGGTAGGAATGAAATTAATATCCGCTGTCAATGTTCGAGATGTTGCGCAAATTCTTGATGAATATTTAGCGGAGGGACAACCCAGAATGGCTCAGGTCATTCGCTCTGTCCTAATAGATGTTTTTAAAGAAGCTCAGCATGCGGGAGAAGCACCTCCTGGTTATAACCCTGCACTAGCAACTAAACAACCTCGTAGAAAGATCACTCGCCAGCGCCTCACTCTTGAGGAATGGCAAAAGATTTTTGATATAGCCGATGAAAATCACAAATACATGGGGAACGCCATGCTTTTAGCCATAGTAACAGGACAGCGACTAGGTGATATATCCCGTATGAAATTCTCGGACATCTGGGACGATCATCTACACGTTGAGCAAGAGAAAACCGGAAGCAAAATCGCTATACCATTAGCTCTGCGTTGCAACGCAATCAACTGGAGCCTCCGAGATGTAATCAGTCGTTGCCGGGATTATGCAGTAAGCCCTTATTTGGTTCATTTCTTTAGAACCACCTCACAGGCTGAGCGAGGAGCACAGGTGAAACCCAGAACACTGACCATGAATTTCAGCAAGGCAAGAGACAGTGCAGATATTGACTGGGGACAAGGTACACCGGCAACTTTCCATGAACAAAGATCGCTTTCCGAGCGGTTATATAAAGCCCAAGGTATAAACACGAAAGATTTACTTGGACATAAAACTCAACAACAAACGGATAGGTACCATGATGATCGTGGGAAGGGGTGGACAACGGTGGCCTTATGAGGTTTTTCGGGAGGGGTTTTGATAACTTGTTTTGATAAAATTTTGATAACCGTTCGAAAACTAATAATAAAAACGGGAACCACCAGGTTCCCGTTCTGACATAATCTGGGGGCCAGATTACATGTTCGCGATAATCGCGTCGCCAAACTCTGAACATTTCAGCAGTTTAGCGCCTTCCATCAGACGTTCAAAGTCATAGGTCACGGTCTTGGCGGCGATAGCGCCTTCCATGCCTTTGACGATCAGGTCTGCGGCTTCGAACCACTGCATGTGGCGCAGCATCATTTCTGCGGACAGGATGATGGAGCCCGGGTTCACTTTGTCCTGGCCAGCATACTTCGGCGCAGTACCGTGAGTCGCTTCGAACAGCGCGCACTCGTCACCGATGTTGGCGCCCGGGGCGATACCGATACCACCAACCTGTGCCGCCAGCGCGTCAGAGATGTAGTCGCCGTTCAGGTTCATACAGGCGATAACGTCGTATTCCGCCGGACGCAGCAGGATCTGCTGCAGGAACGCATCGGCGATCACGTCTTTCACCACGATCTCTTTGCCGGTGTTCGGGTTCTTGATTTTCACCCACGGGCCGCCGTCGATCAGCTCGCCGCCGAACTCTTCGCGAGCCAGCTGGTAGCCCCAGTCTTTGAACGCGCCTTCGGTGAACTTCATGATGTTGCCTTTGTGCACCAGGGTGAGGGAATCACGATCGTTAGTGATCGCGTATTCAATCGCGGCGCGAACCAGGCGTTTGGTGCCTTCTTCAGAGCACGGCTTGATGCCGATGCCGCAATGTTCCGGGAAGCGAATTTTCTTCACGCCCATCTCATCGCGCAGGAATTTGATGACTTTGTCTGCTTCAGCAGAGTCGGCTTTCCACTCGATACCGGCATAGATATCTTCTGAGTTTTCACGGAAGATAACCATATCGGTCAGTTCAGGGTGCTTAACCGGGCTCGGGGTGCCCTGGTAGTAACGTACCGGACGCAGGCAGACGTAGAGGTCCAGCTCCTGGCGCAGCGCCACGTTCAGAGAACGGATGCCGCCGCCGACTGGGGTGGTCAGAGGACCTTTGATAGCAACGCGGTAGTCACGAATCAGATCGAGGGTTTCAGCTGGCAGCCAGACATCCTGGCCATAGACTTGGGTCGATTTTTCACCGGTGTAAACTTCCATCCAGGAAATTTTACGCTCGCCCTTATAGGCTTTCTCAACGGCGGCATCAACCACTTTCAGCATCGCTGGGGTAACGTCAACGCCGATACCGTCGCCTTCAATGAACGGGATAATCGGATTGTGAGGGACGTTCAGTTTGCCGTTTTGCAGGGTGATTTTTTGACCTTCCGCCGGAACTACTACTTTGCTTTCCATTAACCTCTCCTTCGAGCGCTTCTGGTTCTGCTCTTCCCTCTTCACGCGAGCCTGGTGTTGGCTGAGTCGGCCAGCTCCAGCGTACCGGGTTTTCCCGCTAAGCGGAGCTATCGCGTCCGTGTCGCCTTCCTGCCTGTAGTGCGAATCGGTTTGAGCAATTTTTTGTTAATAATTTGTAATGAGCATGTCAATACTACCTGAATGTTTGCGTCCATGAAAGGCATTCGTAATTAGGCTATAATGCGGCAATTGATAGAGCCTGAAAATACCATGCAGAAAACTTCATTTAGAAAACATCGCGTTGAGCGATTCAGCACACAACAAGTCACCAGACAACGTAAAGAACACCAGCCAAAAACTGTGATCTTGTTCAATAAACCCTATGATGTGTTGCCGCAATTTACCGACGAAGCCGGGCGCAGCACGCTGAAAGATTTTATCCCCGTGGCGGGCGTCTACGCCGCCGGTCGTCTTGACCGCGACAGCGAAGGCCTGCTGGTGCTGACCAACGATGGCGCGCTGCAGGCGAAGCTAACCCAGCCGGGTAAACGCACCGGCAAGATTTACTACGTCCAGGTGGAAGGCGAACCCACCGCCGAGGCGCTGGCCGCGCTACGCAACGGCGTCACGCTCAACGATGGCCCCACCCTGCCTGCTGGCGTGGAAGTGGTGGAGGAGCCCGCGTGGCTGTGGCCGCGCAACCCGCCTATTCGCGAGCGCAAATCGATCCCCACCTGCTGGCTGAAAATCACCCTCTACGAGGGACGTAACCGCCAGGTGCGCCGGATGACCGCCCACGTCGGCTTCCCCACCCTGCGTCTGATCCGCTACGCCATGGGCGGCTATACGCTTGACGGGCTGGCCAACGGCGAATGGCGTAAAGCCGAATAACTAAAAAGGAAAAGCGATGTTTAAACCTCATGTCACCGTTGCCTGTGTGGTTCACGCCGAGGATAAATTCCTCATCGTCGAAGAGACCATTAACGGCAAAGCGCTGTGGAACCAGCCGGCGGGCCACCTGGAGGCCAACGAAACGCTGCTGCAGGCCGCCGAACGCGAACTGTGGGAAGAGACCGGCATTCGCGCCACGCCGCAGCACTTCATCCGCATGCACCAGTGGGTCGCTCCCGATAACACGCCGTTTCTGCGCTTCCTGTTCGCCATCGAACTTAGCGATCTGTGCGCCACCGAACCGCATGACAGCGATATCGATCGCTGCCTGTGGCTCAGTGCTGAGGAAATTCTTAACGCGCCGAACCTGCGCTCGCCGCTGGTTGCCGAAAGCATTCGCTGCTACCTGCAGGACCCGCGCCAGCCGCTGTCGCTGATTGGCGCATTTAACTGGCCGTTCACAGGGGGTGAATGAACGGTGAGCGCGTGCTAGAATACGCCGCCTCGAAGTTCAATGTAGCGAGTATTTCCATGTCAGAAAGCCAGAAAAAAGTGATCGTCGGCATGTCCGGCGGCGTCGACTCCTCGGTCTCCGCGTACCTGCTGCTGCAGCAAGGGTATAAGGTGGAAGGCCTGTTCATGAAGAACTGGGAGGAAGACGACGGCGAGGAATACTGCACCGCCGCCGCCGACCTTGCCGATGCGCAAGCGGTCTGCGATAAGCTGGGCATTGAACTGCACACCGTTAACTTTGCCGCCGAATATTGGGACAACGTCTTTGAGCTCTTCCTGGAAGAGTACAAAGCCGGCCGCACGCCGAACCCGGATATTCTGTGCAATAAAGAGATCAAGTTTAAAGCCTTCCTCGAGTTTGCCGCCGAAGACCTCGGCGCCGACTACATCGCCACCGGGCACTATGTGCGCCGCGCCGATGTCGACGGCAAAAGCCAGCTGCTGCGCGGCCTCGACGGTAACAAAGATCAGAGCTACTTCCTCTATACCCTTAGCCACGAGCAGATTGCCCAGAGCCTGTTCCCGGTGGGTGAGCTGGAAAAACCGCAGGTGCGTAAGATCGCCGAAGAGCTGGATCTGATCACCGCGAAGAAAAAAGATTCCACCGGCATCTGCTTTATCGGCGAACGTAAATTCCGCGATTTCCTTGGCCGCTATCTGCCGGCGCAGCCGGGCAAAATTCTCACCGTCGACGGCGAGGAGATCGGTACCCATCAGGGGCTGATGTACCATACGCTGGGCCAGCGTAAAGGGCTGGGCATCGGCGGCACCAAAGAGGGTAGCGAAGATCCGTGGTACGTGGTCGATAAAGACGTTGAGAATAATATTCTTATCGTCGCCCAGGGCCATGACCACCCGCGCCTGATGTCCGTCGGCCTGATTGCCCAACAGCTGCACTGGGTTGACCGTGAACCGCTGCAGGGCACCCTGCGCTGCACGGCGAAAACCCGCTATCGCCAGACCGATATCCCCTGCACCGTCACCGCGCTGGATGAAGACCGTATCGAAGTTCGCTTTGATGAGCCGGTCGCGGCAGTCACCCCGGGCCAGTCCGCAGTGTTCTATTTGGGTGAAGTGTGCCTCGGCGGCGGAATTATTGAACAACGACTGCCTCTGCAGTCCTGAACGCGCGTTATTTCCGTCGGGACGAACCGCCCCGACGGCTGACAAGGAGTATGTGTGGCGAAGAATTACTATGACATCACGCTGGCGCTGGCTGGCGTTTGCCAGGCGGCACGACTGGTTCAGCAACTGGCGCATCAGGGACATTGCGACAGCGATGCCCTGCATGTGTCGCTGAACAGCATCATCGACCTCGATCCCGAGTCGACGCTGGCGGTGTTCGGTGGCAGTGAAGCCAATCTTCGCCTCGGCCTTGAAACGCTGCTCGGGGTGCTCAATACCAGCAGCCGTCAGGGCCTCAATGCTGAACTGACGCGCTATACCCTGAGCCTGATGGTGCTGGAGCGCAAGCTCGCTGCCAGTAAAGGGGCGATGGATACGCTCGGCAACCGCATCGCCGGCCTGCACCGTCAACTGGAACACTTTGACCTGCAGTCCGAAACGCTGCTCAGCGCCATGGCAGGCATCTATGTTGACGTGATAAGCCCGCTGGGGCCGCGTATTCAGGTGACCGGTTCGCCTGCCGTGCTGCAAAGCCCGCAGGTGCAGGCGAAAGTTCGTTCAGCGCTGCTGGCGGGTATTCGCGCCGCGGTGCTCTGGCATCAGGTGGGCGGCGGACGTCTGCAGCTTATGTTTTCCCGTAATCGTCTGGTTAACCAGGCAAAGCAAATTCTTGCTCATTTAACCCCGGAGTTGTGATCTATGGAATTATCCTCACTGACCGCCGTTTCCCCTGTAGACGGCCGCTACGGCGATAAAGTCAGCGCGCTGCGCGGTATCTTCAGCGAATTCGGTTTGCTGAAATTCCGCGTTCAGGTGGAAGTACGTTGGCTGCAAAAACTGGCCGCCCACGCAGCGATCAAGGAAGTTCCTGCTTTTGCTGCCGACGCAAACGGTTTCCTTGACAAAATCGTCGCCGATTTCAGCGTCGAAGACGCGGAGCGCATCAAAACCATCGAGCGCACCACTAACCACGACGTGAAAGCGGTAGAGTATTTTCTGAAAGAGAAAGTCGCTGACGTCGCCGAGCTGCACGCGGTATCAGAGTTTATTCACTTCGCCTGTACGTCTGAAGACATCAATAACCTCTCCCACGCGCTGATGCTGAAAACCGCCCGCGACGAAGTGGTTCTGCCTTACTGGCGCAAGCTGATTGACGCGGTAAAAGATCTGGCAACCCAGTACCGCGATGTGCCGCTGCTCTCCCGTACCCACGGTCAGCCGGCAACGCCGTCCACCATGGGTAAAGAGATGGCGAACGTCGCCTACCGTATGGAGCGCCAGTACCGTCAGCTGAACCAGGTGGAAATTCTCGGTAAAATCAACGGCGCGGTGGGTAACTACAACGCCCACATCGCGGCCTACCCGGAAGTCGACTGGCATCAGTTCAGCGAAGAGTTCGTCACCTCGCTGGGCATTCAGTGGAACCCGTACACCACCCAGATCGAGCCGCATGACTACATCGCTGAGCTGTTTGACTGCATCGCGCGCTTCAACACCATTCTGATCGATTTCGATCGCGATGTGTGGGGCTACATCGCGCTCAACCACTTCAAACAGAAGACCATCGCCGGGGAAATCGGCTCCTCCACCATGCCGCACAAGGTGAACCCGATTGACTTCGAAAACTCCGAAGGCAACCTCGGCCTGGCCAATGCGGTCATGCAGCACCTGGCCAGCAAACTGCCGGTTTCCCGCTGGCAGCGCGACCTGACCGACTCCACCGTCCTGCGTAACCTCGGCGTGGGCATCGGTTATGCGCTGATCGCCTATCAGTCCACCCTCAAAGGGATCAGCAAGCTGGAGCTGAACCAGGATCGCCTGCTGGACGAACTGGATCACAACTGGGAAGTACTGGCTGAGCCGATCCAGACCGTGATGCGCCGTTACGGTATCGAAAAACCGTACGAGAAGCTGAAAGAGCTGACCCGCGGCAAACGCGTTGACGCGGAAGGGATGAAGCAGTTTATTGACAGCCTCGCCCTGCCGGAAGAGGAAAAAGTGCGCCTCAAAGCGATGACCCCGGCCAACTATATTGGTCGGGCAACCACCATGGTTGACGAGCTGAAGTAATCGCCCTGCCCCTCTTTCCGGCGGAAAGAGGGGCGTTTTGTCGTCGGAAAGCCATCAGATCCAGACGTCGTTCACCGCCGTCCGCTCGCCGCCCTCATGGCCGGTATTCAGCACGCCACGCGGCTCAATCAGCATGAGCTTCGCTTCCGTCTCCGCCGAGGTCTTATGTTCCACCCCGCGCGGCACGACGATCATCTCCCCGGCCTTCACCAGCACATGTCCGTCGCGGAAGTCCACGCGTAATACCCCCTCCACCACCATCAGTGTCTCATCGGTTTCCGGGTGGCTGTGCCAGATAAAATCGCCGGCGATGCGCACGATCTTGAACTGATAGTCGTTCATCTCAGCCACCACTTTGGGCTGCCATTGTTCGCTGAACAGGGAAAATTTCTGAGCAAGATTAACGAGTTGATACATGGGCTGTCTCCTTGTGATAAAGGCAGTCAGCATAGTTCGCCTCGCCGCGGTCACGCTTGAACGATTGTGCAACCTGCACCGCGCTAGCCGCGGATCGCCCGCAGCCAGCGGCCCGGAGAGAGACCAAAGCGGCTGATAAACTGGCGCGTCATGTGGCTCTGATCGGCAAACCCCGCGTCGGCGGCAATATCCACCAGACGTTCCCCGGCGCGCATCCGCTGGCGGCAAAAATCAAGCCGGCGCATCATGACGTAACGCCACGGGCTGGTGCCGTACAGCGTTCTGAAATCCCGGCTCAGGCTCCAGCGGTCCCGGCCGCTGACCTGCGATAAGGTGTCGAGGGTCATATCCTGCATAAAACAGGCATGGATATACTCCCGGGCCCTCTCCGCCGCCTGATAGTCAAATGCCTGGCGACGGGAACGCTGCCCGCCGACCACAGCCAGGGTCTGCGCCAGGTCGTACAGAGCATCCTCTTCCTCCAGCGGCTCGAAGGTGTCCGTGACCGCTTTTAACAACGGCTGTGCGGCGCAACGCAGGCGCGGATCCGCCGACAGGCCGCCGGGGATAAACGGCAATGGCCTGCCGCCGAGTATCTTCTGGATCAGCGCCGGTTCGATATAGACCATGCGGTAGTGAAACCCCGCCTCGGTCCCCGCCTCGCCGTCGTGTATTTCGTCCGGGTGAAGCACCATCGTCCCGCCGGGCAGGCTGTGCTGGAGTCCGCCGCGATAGTGAAAGCTCTGCACGCCGGCGATCGTCTGGCCGATAGCATAGGTATCATGCCGGTGGGGCTCATAGCCGTGGCCGCCGAAGAAGGCTTCGATGCGTTCCGTCTGACTGGGCGACTGCGCCAGCCTGACCCAGTCCGCACTTTTCTGCTGAGACATAATGGATAACCTGCGGCGTCATTGAGGGGTGATCCCAGCACTATTACACAAAAAATTAACATCACCAACCCGCGCACTGCCCGCGCTCTGCCGCTGGGCGTTTGCTGAAATTACGCATAGAATGAAGGTGTTCCATGCATTATGCGCAAAGGGCATCGCCGAAGGCTGGCCTGCCTGGCGGTGTTATGCGCCGTTGGTATAAAAAGCTTTATTTAACAGCTGTTTATATTTTGCGTATATAATGAGCGTCAGATTACTATCAACACAGGAAGGGAGAACAGTCATGCGCGTACTCGTGGTTGAGGATAACGCCTTGCTGCGTCACCACCTCAAAGTTCAGCTGCAGGAGCTGGGCCATCAGGTCGATGCGGCGGAAGATGCCAGGGAAGCGGACTACTATCTGGGCGAACATCTCCCGGATATCGCCATCGTCGACCTCGGCCTGCCGGATGAAGACGGACTATCGCTGATCCGCCGCTGGCGCAGCCACGATGTGTCGCTGCCGGTGCTGGTGCTGACCGCCCGCGAAGGATGGCAGGATAAAGTGGAAGTGCTGAGCGCCGGGGCGGATGATTACGTCACCAAGCCATTCCATATTGAAGAGGTTGCCGCCCGCATGCAGGCGCTGCTGCGCCGCAACAGCGGCCTGGCCTCGCAGGTGATCTCCCTGCCGCCGTTCCAGGTCGACCTCTCCCGGCGCGAGCTGTCGGTGAATGACCAGCCGATCAAGCTGACGGCCTTTGAATACACCATAATGGAAACCTTGATCCGTAACCGCGGCAAAGTGGTCAGCAAAGATTCCCTGATGCTCCAGCTTTACCCGGATGCCGAACTGCGCGAAAGCCATACCATTGACGTACTGATGGGCCGGCTGCGCAAGAAAATTCAGGCTGAATACCCGCAGGACGTCATCACCACGGTGCGCGGCCAGGGCTATCTGTTCGAACTGCGCTGATGAAGGGACTGTTGCGGCATATCTTCCCCCTGTCATTACGGGTTCGCTTCCTGCTGGCGACCGCCGGGGTCGTACTGGTGCTCTCCCTGGCCTATGGCATGGTGGCGCTGGTGGGCTACAGTGTCAGCTTCGATAAAACCACCTTCCGCCTGCTGCGCGGCGAGAGCAATCTCTTTTATATGCTGGCGAAATGGGAGAACAGCGCTATTGACGTCGATATCCCGGAAAACCTGAATATGGAAAGCCCGACGGTGACCCTTATCTACGATGAGAGGGGTAAACTGCTGTGGGCGCAGCGCGATGTCCCCTGGCTGGCGAAACGCATTCAACCGGAATGGCTGAAGCGCAATGGTTTCCATGAGATCGAAGCCGATGTCGACAGCAGCAGCATGCTGCTGCGCAACAACCACGAGATTCAGGAACAGCTGGACGCCATCCGCGAGCAGGGCGACGATTCGGAGATGACCCACTCGGTGGCGATCAACCTCTATCCGGCCACCAGCAAAATGCCCCAGCTCAGCATTGTGGTGGTCGATACCATTCCGGTGGAGCTCAAGCGCAGCTATATGGTGTGGAGCTGGTTTATCTACGTGCTGGCCGCCAACCTGCTGCTGGTGATCCCCCTGCTGTGGGTCGCCGCATGGTGGAGCCTGCGGCCTATCGAGTCGCTGGCGAAAGAGGTACGTGAGCTGGAGGAGCACCACCGCGAAAAGCTCAATCCCAACACCACCCGCGAGCTGACCCGGCTGGTCAGCAACCTTAACCGGCTGGTTCGCAGCGAGCGTGAACGCTATGACAAATACCGCACCACCCTCACCGATCTCACCCACAGCCTGAAAACGCCGCTGGCGGTGATGCAGAGCACCCTGCGCTCGCTGCGCGGCGAGAAGATCAGCGTCGACGAGGCGGAGCCGGTGATGCTGGAGCAGATAAGCCGCATCTCGCAGCAGATTGGTTACTATCTGCATCGCGCCAGCATGCGCAGCGGCGGCACCCTGTTGAGCCGGGAGCTGCATCCGATCGCCCCGCTGCTTGATAGCCTGACCTCCGCTCTCAACAAGGTCTATCAGCGCAAAGGGGTCAATATCTCGCTCGACATCTCGCCGGAGATCACTTTTGTCGGCGAGCAGAACGATTTTATGGAAGTGATGGGTAACGTTCTCGATAACGCCTGTAAGTACTGTCTGGAGTTCGTGGAGGTTTCCGTGCGCCAAACCACCGACAGCCATCTGCATATTCTGGTGGAAGACGATGGCCCGGGGATCCCGCAGAGCCAGCGCCGCGCCGTCTTCGACCGCGGCCAGCGGGCAGATACGCTGCGCCCCGGCCAGGGTGTGGGGCTCTCCGTCGCCCGCGAAATCGTCGAGCAATATGACGGGGAGATTATCGCCAGCGAAAGCCTGCTCGGCGGCGCCTGCATGGAGGTGGTGTTTGGCCGCCAGCTGATGGAAGATAAACAGGGTTAATCATTGAGTTTTTTAACGGCGCCTGCATCGCCGGGGCGCCGCATCCGTTATAATCCCTGTCAGACACCTGCAGTGGAATATCAATATGGATTATCAATTAACGCTTAACTGGCCCGACTTTATCGAACGCTACTGGCAAAAACGGCCGGTGGTACTGAAGCGCGGCTTCGCCAATTTTATCGACCCCCTAAGCCCGGACGAACTGGCTGGACTGGCCATGGAGAGCGAGGTCGATAGCCGCCTTGTCAGCCATCAGGATGGAAAATGGCAGGTCAGTCACGGTCCCTTCGAAAGCTACGATCACCTGAGTGAAAACAACTGGTCCCTGCTGGTGCAGGCGGTTAACCACTGGCATGAACCCTCAGCGGCGCTGATGCATCCGTTCCGCGCTCTGCCGGACTGGCGTATCGACGATCTGATGATCTCCTTCTCGGTACCCGGGGGCGGCGTCGGTCCGCATCTGGATCAGTATGATGTGTTTATCATTCAGGGCACCGGCCGTCGGCGCTGGCGCGTCGGGGAAAAGGTGCCGATGAAACAGCACTGCCCGCATCCGGACCTGCTGCAGGTTGACCCCTTCGAGGCGATCATCGATGAAGAGATGGAGCCGGGGGATATTCTCTATATTCCACCAGGATTCCCGCATGAGGGGTACTCGCTGGAAAATTCGCTCAACTATTCGGTCGGCTATCGCGCGCCGAATGCCCGCGAGCTGTTCAGCGGCTTTGCCGACTACGTTCTCCAGCGCGAACTGGGCAGCCAGCGCTACGCCGATCCGGACGTGCCGTCCCGCGACCATCCGGCGGATATTTTACCCGTCGAACTCGACCGCCTGCGCGAGATGATGCTGGGGCTGATTAATCAACCAGAGCACTTTAAACAGTGGTTTGGCGAGTTTATCACCCAGTCGCGTCATGAGCTCGACGTCGCACCGCCGGAGCCGCCGTATCAGCCAGATGAAATTTACGATGCTCTGCAGCAGGGCGACACGCTGGAACGCCTGGGCGGCCTGCGGGTGCTGCGCATTGACGGCGAGGTGTTCGTCAATGGCGAGAAGATCAACTCCCCGCACCGCCCGGCGCTGGACGCCTTAGCCACCCATCTGACGCTGCGCGCCGACCATTTTGGCGATGCGCTGGAAGATCCGTCATTCCTCGCCATGCTGGCAGCGCTGGTCAACAGCGGCTACTGGTTCTTTGGCGACTGAGCCATCATCCTGCCCGGCGGCGCTGCGCTTGCCGGGCCTACAAACAGCACGATTTCCGTAGCTCCTGTATCGGTTTGCAACGGTTTCGACCCGGGAAAAACGTTTGTTCTGTGTTATTTCCGAGCAGATTGCGCTCCCAATATGTCTTCCGTGTTATGTCTCTTCTGGCGCAGGGAGCGCACAGGGGGCGGCCAGTCGCCGCCGCCCCCTGTACCCCCGGGCTCCGGCCAGCAAAATCGCCACTTCGTGGTGCCTTCGACTTATCCCTGCAGGCTTCGGGTCGGGCCGAGGCAGCGTCCGTGCAAAACACGGCCCTCAGCCCGCATCCATGCGGGCTGCCCCGGCCTTCCGGGAACGTCTCAGCGATTTTGAGGCCGTCAGCACCGGCAGTTTCAGTCGCGCAAGTGGGTAAATTAGCATCAGATCGCACGAGTCGTAGGCCGGATAAGGCGTTAGCCGCCATCCGGCATCTTGTGCGACAAGCAGAATGAGCGGCCTGGTTGCGAAGGCTATTTCCCTTTTCGTGTTGCCGTCAGCTCGGCGATACGCACGATCACCTGCACCGCCTTCTCCATCCCTTCCAGGGTGACAAACTCATGTTTGCCGTGATAGTTGTAGCCGCCGGTAAACAGGTTCGGGCACGGCAGTCCCATAAACGAGAGCTGCGCGCCGTCGGTGCCGCCGCGGATCGGCTTCATCTGCGGTTCAATATCGCAGTCCACCATCGCCTGGCGGGCAATATCGACCACGTGCGGATGGGCGATCACCTGCTCATGCATGTTGTAATAACTATCCTCGATCACCAGCTCGATATAGCAGTCCGGGTGCAGCCCCTTGCCGACCTTTTTGGCGATCTCCATCATCTTGCGTTTACGCGCCTCAAAGTGCTTGCGGTCAAAATCGCGGATGATGTAGTGCATCTCGGCCCGATCCACGCTGCCTTTGATGCTGGTGAGGTGATAAAAGCCTTCATAACCTTCGGTGGTCTCCGGCGCCTCGTCGGCCGGCACTTCGGCATGAATGCGCGCGGCCAGCGACAGCGCGTTGACCATCACCCCTTTTGCGGTGCCGGGATGCACGTTATTGCCGACAATCTTAATGGTCACCGAGGCGGCGTTGAAGTTTTCAAACTCCAGTTCCCCCACGCCACCGCCGTCGACGGTATAGGCCCAGCGGGCATCAAAGGCCTCGACATCGAAATGCTTCGCCCCTTTTCCGACCTCTTCATCGGGGGTGAAGGCCACGCGGATATCGCCATGAGGGATGTTTTTCGCCTGCAGGGTCGCCAGCGCGGTCATGATCTCGGCGATGCCGGCCTTGTCGTCCGCCCCCAGCAGCGTTTTCCCGTCGGTGGTGATCAGCGTCTGCCCCAAAAGCTGATGCAGAACCGGGAACATCACCGGGGAGAGCACCTCATCGCCGATGCCCAGCGCGATATCGCCGCCGCGATAGTTTTCGACAATCTGCGGATTAACGTTTTTACCGCTGAAATCCGGGGAAGTATCGACGTGAGAGATAAAGCCGATGGCCGGGATATCGCCCTCCACGTTGGCGGGCAGGGTTCCCATTACCGTCCCTTTTTCACTCAGCGTTACCTTGATCAGTCCCATTTCTTCCAGCTGCGCCTGCAACAGGCGTAACAGCTTCCACTGCCCTTCCGTGCTGGGGACCTGACGAACGCCAGGCTTCGACTGCGTGTCCAAAGAAACGTACTGCAAAAAACGCTCAAGCAATTTATCCATGTAGCCACCCTCTTCTTTTGTGACAACATTATTCATAAGCCAGAAAAGACAAATATTGCGTCAGGTCATTCTTAGCCCGTAAAGCGAAATTTAATAACGGAACCGACGTTATGGTGTAAAGGTAGACTATGCAGGCGTATCAAGGATTGGCGATTACCCTCGTTTGCCGTAGAATGCTGGCCCTTATTAAAAACGTGCAACCCCAAAGGTGGTTAATCACAAACCCCGCAGCGGTCGGAAGTTTCCGTTGCGTCTACATGGGACAGAGTCAAAAATTGAATATACAACCGCGTTCGCGTTCGCCGCTGGTGCAACTGGCGGGAATTCGCAAGAGCTTTGATGGTAAAACGGTCATCGATAACCTTAACCTGACCATCAACAATGGTGAGTTTCTCACCCTGCTTGGCCCCTCTGGCTGCGGTAAAACCACCGTTCTGCGCCTTATCGCCGGCCTGGAAAACGTCGACAGCGGACGGATCCATCTCGAAGATCACGATATCACCCATGTCCCGGCGGAAAACCGCCACGTCAATACCGTCTTTCAAAGCTACGCCCTGTTTCCGCATATGACGGTATTCGAGAACGTCGCCTTTGGCCTGCGGATGCAGAAAACCCCGGCGGCGGAAATCACCCCGCGGGTTCTGGATGCCTTAAAGATGGTACAGCTGGAAGACTTTGCCCAGCGCAAACCGCACCAGCTCTCCGGCGGCCAGCAGCAGCGCGTGGCCATCGCCCGCGCGGTGGTTAACAAACCGCGCCTGCTGCTGCTCGATGAATCCCTTTCGGCGCTGGATTACAAGTTGCGCAAGCAGATGCAGAACGAACTGAAAGCGCTGCAGCGTAAGCTCGGGATCACCTTCGTCTTCGTGACCCACGATCAGGAAGAGGCCCTGACCATGTCCGATCGCATCGTGGTCATGCGCGATGGCAAAATCGAACAGGACGGCACCCCGCGAGAGATCTACGAAGAGCCGAAAAACCTGTTCGTCGCCAGCTTTATCGGCGAGATCAATATCTTCGACGCCACCGTGATCGAGCGCCTCGACGAGCAGCGCGTGCGTGCCAGTGTCGAAGGACGGGAGTGCAACATCACCGTCAATTTTGCCGTGGAGGCCGGCCAGCGTCTGCACGTCCTGCTGCGCCCGGAAGATCTGCGCGTCGATGAGATCCACCACAACAGCGACGCCGACGGCCTGATCGGCTATGTGCGAGAGCGTAACTATAAGGGGATGACCCTTGAGTCGGTGGTCGAGCTGGAAAACGGCAAAATGGTGATGGTCAGCGAGTTCTTTAACGAAGACGACCCGGATTTCGACCACTCTCTTGACCAGAAAATGTCTATCAATTGGGTGGAGAGCTGGGAGGTGGTGCTGGCCGATGAAGAACTCCAGTAAATTCCAGAATGTGGTGATCGCCACCATCGTCGGTTGGCTGGTGCTGTTTGTCTTCCTGCCCAACCTGATGATCATCGCCACCAGCTTTCTGACCCGCGACGACGCCAACTTCGTCAAGCTGGTCTTCACGCTGGACAACTACTCGCGGCTGCTGGATCCGCTCTACTACGACGTGCTGCTGCATTCGCTGAACATGGCGCTGCTGGCGACCCTCGCCTGCCTGGCGCTGGGCTACCCGTTTGCGTGGTTCCTCGCCCGGCTGCCGCAGAAGGTGCGCCCCCTGCTGCTGTTTCTGCTGATCGTCCCCTTCTGGACCAACTCGTTGATCCGTATTTACGGGCTGAAGATTTTCCTCAGTACCAAAGGCTATCTGAACGAGTTCCTGCTGTGGTTAGGGGTGATCGACACGCCGATACGCATTATGTTCACCCCCTCGGCGGTGATTATCGGCCTGGTGTATATCCTGCTGCCGTTTATGGTGATGCCGCTCTACTCCAGCATTGAGAAACTGGATCGCCCGCTGCTGGAAGCGGCGAAAGATCTCGGTGCCAGCAAGCTGCAGACCTTTATCCGCATTATCATCCCGCTGACCATGCCGGGGATCATCGCCGGCTGTCTGCTGGTGATGTTGCCGGCGATGGGGCTGTTCTACGTTTCCGACCTGATGGGCGGCGCCAAGAACCTGCTGATCGGCAACGTGATCAAGAGTCAGTTCCTGAATATTCGCGACTGGCCGTTCGGCGCGGCAACCAGCATTACCTTAACCCTGGTGATGGGCCTGATGCTGTTGATTTACTGGCGCGCGGCGCGCCTGCTGAATAAAAAGGTGGAGCTGGAATGATCGGTCGACTGCTGCGCGGCGGCTTTATGACCGCCATCTACGCGTATCTCTACATCCCTATTATTATTCTGATCGTTAACTCGTTTAACCGGTCGCGCTTTGGTATCAACTGGCAGGGGTTCACCACCGACTGGTATAGCCTGCTGATGAACAACGATAGCCTGCTGCAGGCCGCCCAGCATTCCCTGACCATGGCGGTGCTGTCGGCAACCTTCGCCACCCTTATCGGCTCGCTGACCGCCGTGGCGCTGTACCGTTACCGCTTTCGCGGCAAACCGTTTGTCAGCGGCATGCTGTTTGTGGTGATGATGTCGCCAGATATTGTGATGGCCATCTCTCTGCTGGTGCTGTTTATGCTGATCGGTATTCAGCTTGGTTTCTGGTCGCTGCTGTTTTCGCATATCACCTTCTGCCTGCCGTTTGTGGTGGTCACCGTGTTCTCCCGGCTGAAGGGCTTTGATGTGCGGATGCTGGAGGCGGCGAAAGATCTGGGCGCCAGCGAGATGACCATCCTGCGCAAAATCATCCTGCCGCTGGCCCTGCCGGCGGTCGCCGCCGGATGGCTGCTGAGCTTCACGTTGTCGATGGATGACGTGGTGGTCTCTTCGTTCGTGACCGGTCCGGGATATGAAATTCTGCCGCTGAAGATCTATTCGATGGTCAAGGTTGGCGTTTCGCCTGAGGTGAACGCCCTGGCCACGATTCTGTTGGTTCTGTCGCTGGTGATGGTCATCGCCAGTCAGTTAATTGCACGTGATAAAACTCAGGGGACGTTAAAATGAAAAAATGGTCACGCCACCTGCTCGCAGCCGGCGCTCTGGCAATCGGCATGAGCGCCGCGCACGCGGACGATAGCAAAACGCTCTATTTTTATAACTGGACCGAATACGTACCGCCGGGCCTGCTGGAGCAGTTCACCAAAGAGACCGGCATCAAGGTCATCTATTCGACCTACGAGTCGAACGAAACCATGTATGCCAAGCTCAAGACCTATAAAGACGGCGCGTACGACCTGGTCGTCCCGTCGACCTACTTCGTCGACAAGATGCGTAAAGAAGGGATGCTGCAGAAGATCGATAAGAGTAAGCTGACTAACTTCAGCAACCTCGATCCGCAGATGCTGAACAAACCGTTCGATCCGAATAACGACTACTCCATTCCCTATATCTGGGGGGCGACGGCTATCGGCGTCAACAGCGATGCGATTGATCCGAAAACCATCACCAGCTGGGCCGACCTGTGGAAGCCGGAATACAAAAGCAGCCTGCTGCTGACCGACGACGCGCGCGAAGTGTTCCAGATGGCGCTGCGTAAGCTGGGCTATTCCGGCAACACCACCGACCCGAAAGAGATTGAAGCCGCCTATAACGAGCTGAAAAAGTTAATGCCTAACGTCGCGGCGTTTAACTCCGATAACCCGGCGAACCCGTATATGGAAGGCGAAGTGAACCTCGGGATGGTATGGAACGGCTCGGCTTACGTCGCACGCCAGGCCGGTACCCCGCTGGAGGTGATCTGGCCGAAAGAAGGCGGCATCTTCTGGATGGACAGCCTGTCGATCCCGGCGAATGCCAAAAACGTCGACGGCGCGCTGAAGCTGATTAACTTCCTGCTGCGCCCGGATGTCGCCAAACAGGTCGCGGAAACCATCGGCTACCCCACGCCAAACCTGGCGGCGCGCAAAATGCTCAGCCCGGCAGTGGCCAACGATAAATCGCTCTATCCGGACGCTGCGACCATTGAGAAAGGCGAATGGCAGAATGACGTCGGCAGCGCCAGCGCCATTTATGAAGAGTATTACCAGAAGCTGAAAGCGGGCCGCTAATCCCGCAGGGCGGAACCGCGGTTCCGCCTTTTTTTTGCTCTCACCTTAGCCCCTCAGCGCGCGCCAGAGGATCGCCGGCAGCTTGCGCCAGCGCGGCCGATGATAAAAATCCACCAGCTTCTGCGCCACCGCTTCCTGCCCCCGGTGGGTAATAAACCAGGGCGGCAGGGGCATCAGCGTCAGTTCGCCATGCCACAGACTGCGCGGAAACGGCCGAAACGGCGCCTCAATCACCGTGCGCTCGGTTTTCTCCAGCATAAAGCTGTTATGCACCTTGCCCCGCCCGCTCTGAATATCGTCGAGCGTGTGGCCGGGAAACGCGCCCCACGGGCAAGGGGCCAACAGGAAGGCCACCCCGCTCCAGCAGTTGATCGCCACCGTGCCGTAGCGCAGCTCAGCGATTAACGCGTTAAAACGCTTACGTCCAATCGCTTTGCGGGTGCGCGGATGGATCACAATATTGGCCCCCAGCGTGCCCTGCAGCCGCTGATTCGCATAGCCGATCGCCTGGCGCAGAAAACTTTCCGCACTGTCGGCCTCAAGACGAGTGACCGACAGCCCCGGGCCAAAGACCTCCTGCTGACAGAGCGCCGGGTCATCGTCGGTGTTCGCCACAATCAACGGCAGCGCGTCGCCGCGCGCTATCTCCAGCGGCTGGCGGGCGCGCAGGCGAAAGTCGGTCAGCCGTTTTTCAGCGCCGGGGTAGTAGTCCGGGCGGGTATTCGCGGCGATCAGTCGGTACAGCTGATTCAGCAAGCCCGTCGCTGGCTCCCAGCCCTGCTGCAGGATCAGCACCTGGCTGGCCACGCAGTTAAACCCGCCGTTGTTCATCTTCTGCGTCGCCAGCTGCTGCGCCTGAAACGCAATATCCGCCTCGCTCCACGGCCCGGGTACGATAATGGTAGGGCTGACGCCGCCCAGCTCCGAAGTCACCCGACGCGGGTTCAGCGGCGTCCCGGCGGCCCGACGCTGGCGAGCCGCTTCACCGTCGCCCCAGACGATGACGTCATGGGTCTCGCGAGAGCCGGTGATATGGATCTCATCGACAGCGGGATGGCTGGTCAGCCATGCTCCCGCCTGGGCGTCGCCGGTGACGATGCGGAGCGCATCCATGGCAATCAGCGGTGCCAGGGCCTGGGCCAGCAGATCGTGCAGATAATCATTCACCGGGTTGAGCTTCAGCAGGCAGACCTGATTTTCAATAAACAGCTTGTGTAGCACATCCAGTGGCGCAATCGAGGCCACATTGCCGGCGCCAAGCACCAGCGCCAGCTTGCCCTGCCGCGCGGTCGGCGGGATGTCGTATGCCCGCGCCGCATAGCGGTCGAGATGGGCCCGGGTGACGCCTGGCTGCATCCATATCTCAGCGCGAACTCCAGACAGCAACAGTCGATCCCAGAGCGTGCCGGGCACCACCCGCAGCGCCAGGCGGCCGTCCGCCAGCGTCCGCAGCGGGATCCGCCGCAGAAAGGTCTTCTCTTCCAGCTGCTCCAGGGTGGCGATGAGCCCGTTGCAGCCGACCATTAGCGCGCAGGGGCCCGCCAGCCACTCCTCCCCCGCCAGCGGATCGCCCGCCGGCAGCCCTTTGGCCGCCGCCGCCGCGGCCACCCACGCCGGGGCAATACCAGCCAGGGCATCCTTGATCTGGCGTAGCAGCGCCAGACGACGGTTCACTGAGGTTTCCGCCCAACGCTGGCGCGCCGCCGACAAGGCGTACAGGGCAGCATCATACTGAGAGCAGGTCGTCAGACCGGGTCGCGCATGGCTCATTTTCCCTCACTCATTAAAATCTCTCCGTAGGCCTGGCGCAGTTGATTTTTGAGCACCTTACCCGTGGCGCTGACCGGTAGCGCGTCGACAAATATCACCCGGTCCGGGATCTGCCACTTTGGCACCCGCGTCTCAAACCAGGTCAGCAGATCGGTCTCTTCCACTTCGCCCCCTTCCGCGCGAACGCACAGCAGCACCGGCCGCTCGTCCCAGCGCGGATGACGGGCGGCGATGGCCGCCGCGCTGCGCACCGCCGGATGCGCGATGGCGATATTCTCCAGCTCAACGGTGGAGATCCACTCGCCACCGGACTTGATAATATCCTTTGCCCGATCGCAGATCACCAGATAACCATTGGCGTCGAGCGTACCGATATCGCCGGTATCAAACCAGCCTCCCGCGGTCAGGGCGCTCGCGTCCTGACCATAGTACTGCTCCACCACCCAGTGCCCTCTGACCTGCAGATACCCCTGACTTTGACCATCCCGGGGCAACGGTTCGCCATCCACGTCCACTACCTGCAGTTCGATGCCGAATATGGGCCGCCCCTGACCGGCGCGCTGCTTTTGCTGCTCCTGTGCCGGGAGCGCGTCATGTTTGCTCAACGGCGTGTTGATGGTGCCGATAGGCGATGTTTCGGTCATTCCCCAGGCGTGGGTCAGTTCAATGCCGTAATCACGCTGAAAGGCCTCGGCCATCGACGGCGGCAGCGCGGAGCCGCCAACCAGTGCACGTTTAAATTCAGGCAGCCGGACCTCTGTCCGGCGCATCGCCGCCAGCAAGCCGGCCCAGATCACCGGCACGCCAAACCCCACCGTTACCTTCTCGGTGGCCAGCAGCTGCAGCAGGCTGTCGCCATCGAGGTGCGGCCCCGGCAGCACCAGCCGCGCGCCGACCATAGCGGCGATAAACGGCGTCCCCCACGCGTTGACATGGAACATCGGCACCACCGGCAACAGGCTGTCCTTCGCCGATATGCCGGCGGCGTCCGGCTGGTTGCCGCTCAGGGCGTGCAGGACCAGCGAACGATGGGTATTCAACACCCCTTTCGGCCGGCCGGTAGTTCCCGAGGTGTAGCAGAGCGAAGCTGGGTTCAGTTCATTGAGCTGCGGCCAGCGATAGTCTACTGTCCCCTGCTGCAACAGATCGTCAAAAAACAGCAATGAGGGCAACTGGCTGAGCGCCGCTTCGCTGCGGGGTTCCATCAGCACGATGTGTTTCACCGTCGGCAGCTGCGGCAGCAGCTGCGCCACCAGTGGCAGAAAGGTCTGGTCAAAAAACAGCACTTCGTCGGCAGCGTCGTTGAGGATATACCGCAGATGGTCAACCGACAGCCGCGGGTTGACAGTGTGTGTCACCCAGCCGCCGGAGGCGACGGCAAAATAGATCTCCAGGTGGCGGCGATTGTTCCATGCCAGGGTAGCGCAGCGGGCGCCTGGCGGCAGCCCCAGCGACGCCAGCGCCGACGCCAGCCGCTGAGCGCGGCTGGCCACCTCCCCCCAGCTGCTGCGCTCCTGCTCACCGCCAGTACTCACCGAGACAATCTCGGTCTCGCTGTGATATTGCGCCGCATGGCCGAGCAGCGCGGCAGTGGTGAGATCCTGATAAATCATCGGTGACGGCATTACGGGGTCTCCTTTACAGACTTCCGGCAGGGAACAGGGTCGCGGCGCGATCGTGCGGGCGCCTATTGAATCTGGTCTACATTTGCCGGTCTGCACAAAAAAACGTACAGAAATCAGCGGTCACGCACAAAATAGAGTAAGAAATGATTCAGGAGGAAAAAGACGAAATCATAACAGGCAGGTCATTGCTCAGGGCGGCTATCGCCCGGCAGCGGGCCGGGCGATAGCGTGTGTGGCGCAGCGGAAAACGATCAGCGTCGTCCACCGTCGCGCTGGCCTTTGCCCTTCCCTTTTTCGGCTCGCCGCTGCACAAAATCTTCAATGATGCCGGAGATCCCGTTGAGAGGTTTCCACAGCACTACCAGCAGCAGCAACGGGCCGTATATTCGCACACCGCCCGTCGCGACCTGACCGGTGAACAGCAGGGCTAAGCCATCCAGCAGCAGGGACAATGCGCTGCCAGTGCCGACGAACAGACACAGCAGGAAGAGGATCGGCCGGCTATCGGCGTGTAGCGGTAAAGCGCGCTGGCTCCAGACGCCAACGATAATGGCCGCGATCAACATGATCGCTTCGATAACCAGCGGATTATGCATGGTCTGACTCCTGTCATGACGTTTCATCCTTGTCAGCAGCGCTGCCGGAAGCAGTGGCCAGGGCCCTGGCTACCGGCAGGCGGCTTCAGCTTATAGCGGGTTTTCCTGCAGCAGCTTATCGATAAAGGCAGGCACCACTTCGCTTGCCAGCCCGTAGTGCTTCTCGGCAAACTCGCTGCCCACCTGGCTGGGTTCCAGGTTCAGTTCAACGGTATGGGCGCCGTGCAGCCGCGCCTCGTGCACAAAGCCAGCCGCCGGATAGACATGGCCGGAGGTACCGATGGCGATAAAAATATCCGCGTCGGCCAGCGCGCTGTAGATCTCGTCCATCCCCAGCGGCATCTCGCCAAACCAGACCACGTGCGGACGCAGCGCCGCCGGAAACTGACAGCAGTGGCATTTGTCCTCGGCGGTGACGTCGCCGGTCCACTCCAGCACCTGGCCGCTCCACGAACAGCGCACCTTTAGCAGCTCGCCGTGCATATGGATCACCCGGCGGTTGCCGGCGCGCTCGTGCAGATTATCAATATTCTGGGTGACCAGCAGGAAATGGTCGCCCAGTAGATCTTCCAGACGCGCCAGCGCCAGATGCGCCGCGTTCGGCGCGATCTCCGGGCTCTGCAGCTGGCGACGACGGGCGTTGTAGAACGCCTGCACCAGCGCCGGATCGCGGGCGAAGCCTTCCGGCGTCGCCACATCTTCCACCCGATGCTCTTCCCACAGGCCATCCGCCGCGCGGAAGGTTTTGATCCCCGACTCTGCCGAGATGCCCGCGCCGGTTAACACCACCACTCTCGGTTTTGCCATCGCTTCAGGTTTCATCCTGTCCTCCCTAAAGAAAATCCGCTGACGCAGACGGTCACGCAACCGACGTTTATTGCGACGAAAACGGCTCAATCGATGTAAACGGCGCGACTGCATAGCTACCTCTGTGATTAATGGGTCAGGTGAAGGAAGGCCGCACCGCGCATTCCCCCGGCATCGCCGTGGCGTGCGCGCTCAATGCGCGGAACCCTGGCGACCGGCAGAAGATGGCGCGGCAATCGTTGCGCCAGCCCTTCGCTAATGGCCGTAAAGTTAGATAATCCACCGCCGAGCACCAGTAAATCCGGGTCGACAATGGTCAGTATATTCCCCAGACACACCGCCAGCAGATCGAGATAGCGCTCAACGTGCGCCTGGGCGCGCGGATCGTGCTGCTGCCACTGCGCCACTATCTCCGGCGAGGAGAGCGGTTGCTGGTAAAAATGTTCGTACAGCCAGGCGAAACCACGGCCGGAGAGATAATTTTCAATGCAGCCCAGCTGGCCGCAGCCGCAGCGCAGCAGCGGAAAATCGCGCCCGACCACCTCCAGGGCATCCACCGGCAGGCGAATATGGCCGAACTCGCCGGTGATATAGCTATGTCCGGTAATCGATTTACCGTTCAACACCAGGCCGCCGCCCACGCCGGTGCCGAGGATCAGCCCCATCACCAGCGGGTATTGCGTAAACTCATCGTCCCACGCTTCAGACAGCGCGAAACAGTTGGCGTCATTATCGAGGCGCACATCGCGCCCCAGCCGCGCGCTGAGGTCGGTGCGCAGCGGCCGGCCGCTGGCGGCTGGCACGTTAGCGGCATACAGCGTGCCGTCTGCCGTTTCCGGCATCCCCGGAATACCGATCCCGACCGACCCCTGCTGGTCGAAGCGCTCATCGGCCTCGCGGACCAGCGCCTCCACCGCCTGGAGAAAATCCTCATAACTGCTTTTCGGCGTGGCGACGCGTTTTTCCCACTGCAGTCGCCGCTCCTGATTAAATACGCCCAGCGCTATCTTGCTGCCGCCAATGTCAAATCCATAATACATTTCAGCAATTCCTCTTGTGTCGTCAGCAAAGCCGACGATGACGATAAATTACTGGCCACTCAGCACCCTCGCCGGGTCGATGCGGCTGGCGCGGCGGGCGGGATACCAGCTGGCCAGCAAACTCAGCAACAGTGCTGTCACCAGCACATAAAAGACGTCCAGCCAGTGCAGTTCTGACGGCAGGAAGTCAATAAAATAGATGTCGCCGGAGAGGAATTTATGCCCAATCAGGTATTCGATACCGTTGATGATTGACGTCAGGTTCAACGCGCAGATCACGCCGATCACTACCCCAAACAGGCTGCCTACCGATCCGGCTAATAAACCATACCACACGAAAATCGCGCGAATTAAGCCGTCTTTTGCGCCAAGCGTGCGCAGCACCGCAATATCGCCGCTTTTGTCTTTGACCGCCATCACCAGCGTCGAGACGATGTTAAAGCAGGCCACGCCGATCACCAGCACCATCGCCAGATACATAATGGCGCGGATCATCTGGATATCGCGATACATATAGCCATAGGTGCCGATCCAGCTCTTGATGTAGACGTAGCTGTTGGTCACCTCGCCGGCGTCGCGCACCAGTTTGTTCGCGTGGAAAACGTCGGTGACCTTGATGGCGATGCCGGTCACGCTGCCGCCCATCTCCAGGTACTGCTGCGCATCCTGCATCGGGATCATGGCAAAACTATGATCGAGCTGGCCGCTCAGCTGTAAAATTCCGGTCACATGCAGCCTGACGCGTTTTGGCTGCAGCAGTTGATGGTCGGCGTCGGCGTTAGGGATCATGATCGACACCCAGTCCCCCTGCTTCACGTGCAGCGCATCGGCGACCCCTTTTCCCAGAATCACCTGCTGTTCGCCGGCCTTGAATCCGGCCCACGCGTTATTCTGCACAAAGGTGGGCAGCGCGCTGAGCCGGGTTTCCTGCTGCGGGTCGACCCCTTTCACCTGGATGGCGCGCATATTGCTGCCGCTCTCCACCAGGCCGGTGAAGTTAATATAGGGCGCTGCCGCGACAATCCCCTTCACCTTCTGCACCTTCGCCAGCGCCTCCTGCCAGTTATTCCACGGCTGGTTCACGGGTTCGATTTCGCCGTGCGGCACCACCGCCAGCACGCGGTTGTTCAGCTCGCGTTCAAAACCGTTCATCGCGCTGAGGCCGACGATCAGCACCGCCACCCCCAGCGCAATGCCGATGGTGGAGATCACCGAGATCAGCGACACCATGCCGCCGCGCCGCCGTCCACGGCTGAAACGTAATGCAATCAGTAACGATAACGGAGACGCCATTACTCGGCCCCCATCAGGGTCAGGTCGGCGGTCAGACGGCCATCACGCATCTCCAGCTGGCGGCTCATGCGTTTCGCCAGCTGAAGGTCGTGGGTCACCACCAGAAACGCGGTGCGCTGCGCGACGTTCAGTTCGCCCAGCAGCTGGAAGATGCTGTCGGCGTTGCGAGCATCAAGGTTACCGGTCGGTTCATCCGCCAGCACCAGCCGCGGTTTATTCACCAGCGCGCGGGCAATCGCCACCCGCTGGCGTTCACCGCCGGAGAGCTCCGACGGACGGTGATGGCTGCGGTGTTCAAGCCCGACTGCCTGCAGCATCGCTTTCGCCTGGCGTTCAATATCCGCTGGCTTCTTTTTGCCAATCAGCAGCGGCATCGCCACGTTTTCCAGCGCGCTAAAGTCCGGCAGCAAATGGTGGAACTGATAGATAAAGCCCAGCTCGCGGTTACGCAGGTCGGCGCGCGCGGCGGTGGAGAGTTTACTCATCGGCTGGCCGGAGAAAATCACGTCGCCAGAGGTGGGCGTATCCAGGCCGCCGAGCAGATGCAGCAACGTACTTTTGCCAGAGCCGGAGGTGCCGACAATGGCCATCATCTCGCCTTCACCAATGCTGAAGCTGACATTGTGCAGGACATCGGTTTGCACATTGCCTTCCTGATAGCGTTTGCACAGGTTGTCGCATTGCAGCAGGATCTTATTCATAACGTAAAGCCTCAGCGGGTTGGGTGGCGGCAGCGCGCCAGGAAGGGTACAACGTAGACAACAAGGCCAGCACCATCGCCACCAGGGCGATAACAATAACCTGCAGCGGCTCAATCGCCACCGGCAGCGCCGCGCCGTCAAGGAAGGCGCCGATGATCGGCATTAAATTATTCAACTGGCTGGCGAGCAGCGCGCCAAGCACGGCTCCCAACAGCGCGCCGACGATCCCGGCGCTGGCGCCCTGCACCATAAAGACGGCCATGATCTGCCGCGGCGTCAGCCCTTGAGTTTGCAGGATAGCCACTTCGCCCTGCTTCTCCATCACCATCATCCCCAGCGAGGTAATAATGTTGAAGGCCGCGACGGCGACGATCAGGCTCAGCAGCAGGCCCATCATGTTTTTCTCCATGCGCACCGCCTGGAACAGTTCGCCCTTGCGCTCGCGCCAGTCCTGCCACTGGGTACCCGGCGGCAGCGTCTGCTGACTCAGGGTATCCACTTGCAGCGGTTTATCCAGCCACAGGCGCCAGCCGGTGATATTCCCCAGCGGATAACGCATTAAACGAGAGGCGTCGTCGATGTTGGTCAGCATCTGATAACCATCGACTTCGCTGTTGGCGGCGAAGGTGCCGATAACCGTGAACAGACGCTGGCTCGGCACGCGGCCCATTGGCGTAAACTGACTGGCGGAAGGAACCATCACACGAATTTGATCGCCACGATTAACCCCCAGTTGGCCCGCCAGCTGTTCGCCGAGAATAACGTTATATTTGCCCGCCTGCAGATCGCTCTGTTTGACGTTCACCAGGTACGGAGTCAGGGGATCGTTCTGCGCCGGATCAATGCCCAGCATGACCCCGACCGCCACGCTGCGCGCGCTCTGCAGGACGACGTCACCGGTGGTGATCGGCGCCACGCGGGTCACCCCCTGGAGTTTCGCCTCGCGCTCCGGCAGTTGCTGAGGGTTCACCGAGCCCTGTTTGGCGCTAAGAATGGCCTGCGGCATCAGCCCCAGGATATTGTTTTGCAGCTCGCGTTCAAAGCCGTTCATCACCGACAGGACCGTCACCAGCGCCATTACGCCAAGCGTAATGCCGATGGTTGAGAGCCAGGAGACGAATCGACCGAAGCGGTCGGCTGCGCGCCCGCGCATATAGCGCAGGCCGATAAAGAGTGCGGCAGGTTGGTACATGTCATCCATCTGGTTGCTGATAGCCGATGCCCGAGTATATAAGCGAATACGAGCAGCGTAAATGACTGATACCTGACGACTTTATTAGCAATAATCCTAAAAACCAAGCAAATACAATCGGATAGATAAGACCTTGCTGATATATCTTTACGCTTATCCGCAACCCGGATGTTTGTTGAACCAACACCTGATGGCAATTCGGGTTGGCGAATCCAGACCAATCGCGGATAATCTCACTATTGAATATCAGCGAGTTGCCCTCCATATCGGCAGAGCGAATCCCCAAGAGACCATGAAACCGTCTATGCCTGAACAATATCGATACTCATTGCCGGCCAAAGCCGGTGATCTGCGCCAGCTTGGCGAGTTGACCGGCGCGGCCTGCGCTACCCTGGTGGCAGAGATGGCCGAACGCCACAAAGGCCCGGTGGTGCTGGTGGCACCTGACATGCAAAACGCGCTGCGTCTGAACGACGAGATCAGGCAGTTCACCGACAGCATGGTGATGGGGCTGGCTGACTGGGAAACGCTCCCCTACGACAGCTTCTCGCCGCACCAGGATATCATCTCCTCCCGTCTTGCCACCCTTTACCAGTTACCCACCATGCAGCGCGGCGTACTGATCGTCCCGGTCAGCACCCTGATGCAGCGCGTCTGTCCGCACAGCTTCCTTCACGGGCACGCGCTGGTGATGAAAAAGGGCCAGCGCCTGTCGCGCGATGCGCTGCGCGATCAGCTGGAGGGTGCCGGCTACCGCCATGTCGATCAGGTGATGGAGCACGGCGAATATGCCACCCGCGGCGCGCTGCTCGACCTGTTCCCGATGGGCAGCGATCAGCCCTACCGCCTCGATTTCTTTGACGATGAAATCGACAGCCTGCGCCTGTTCGACGTCGACAGCCAACGCACGCTGGAGGAAGTGGCGGCCATTAACCTGCTGCCGGCGCACGAGTTTCCCACCGACCAGACCGCCATCGAGCTGTTCCGCAGTCAGTGGCGCGACCGTTTTGAGGTGAAGCGCGATGCCGAGCATATCTATCAGCAGGTCAGTAAAGGGACACTGCCTGCCGGTATCGAATACTGGCAGCCGCTGTTCTTCAGCGAGCCGCTGCCGCCGTTATTTAGCTATTTCCCGGCCAGCACCCTGATCGTCAACACCGGCGATCTCGAGGCCAGCGCGGAACGTTTCCAGAATGAAGCCCGCGCCCGCTTCGAAAACCGCGGCGTCGATCCGATGCGCCCGCTCCTGCCGCCGGAACTGCTGTGGCTGCGCAGCGATGAGCTGTTCGGCGAACTGAAAAAATGGCCGCGCGTACAGCTGAAAACCGAGCGCCTGGCGGACAAAGCGGCGAATACCAATCTGGGCTACCAGACGCTGCCTGATCTCGCGGTGCAGGCGCAAAACAAAGCGCCGCTGGATAATCTGCGCCGCTTCCTCGAGTCCTTTACCGGCCCGGTGATCTTCTCCGTGGAAAGCGAGGGTCGCCGTGAAGCGCTGAGCGAAATGCTGGCGCGGATTAAAATTGCGCCAAAACACGTGCTGCGTCTGGAAGAAGCCACCGGCAATGGCCGCTATCTGATGATTGGCGCCGCCGAACACGGGTTTATTGACAGTCAGCGCGGCCTGGCGCTGATTTGCGAAAGCGACCTGCTCGGCGAGCGCGTGGCGCGCCGTCGGCAGGATTCACGTCGCACAATCAACCCTGACATCCTCATTCGCAACCTTGCCGAACTGCATATCGGCCAGCCGGTTGTCCATCTGGAGCACGGCGTGGGCCGCTATGCGGGAATGACCACCCTGGAAGCCGGCGGCATCACCGGCGAATACCTGATGCTGACTTACGCCAACGATGCCAGGCTATACGTTCCGGTATCCTCCCTGCATCTTATCAGCCGTTACGCCGGCGGGGCGGAAGAGAACGCGCCCCTGCACAAGCTGGGCGGCGATGCCTGGACCCGGGCGCGACAAAAAGCGGCTGAGAAAGTACGCGACGTGGCGGCAGAGCTGCTGGATATCTACGCCCAGCGCGCGGCGAAGGCGGGCTTTGCCTTTAAACACGACCGCGAACAGTATCAGCTGTTCTGCGACGGCTTCCCGTTTGAAACCACGCCGGATCAGGCGCAGGCGATTAACGCCGTCCTCAGCGATATGTGCCAGCCGCTGGCCATGGACCGCCTGGTGTGCGGCGATGTGGGCTTCGGTAAGACCGAAGTGGCTATGCGCGCCGCCTTCCTCGCCGTGGAGAACCACAAGCAGGTGGCGGTGCTGGTGCCGACCACCCTGCTGGCTCAGCAACACTATGACAACTTCCGCGATCGTTTCGCCAACTGGCCGGTACGCATCGAAATGCTCTCCCGCTTCCGCAGCGCTAAAGAGCAGGCGCAGATCCTCGAGCAGGCCGCGGAAGGCAAAATCGATATCTTAATCGGCACCCATAAGCTGTTGCAGAGCGAGGTGAAGCTGCGCGATCTGGGGCTGCTGATCGTCGACGAAGAGCACCGCTTTGGCGTTCGTCACAAAGAACGCATCAAAGCAATGCGCGCCGATGTCGATATCCTGACCCTCACCGCCACGCCGATCCCGCGGACGCTGAACATGGCGATGAGCGGGATGCGGGACCTGTCGATCATCGCCACGCCGCCGGCGCGCCGTCTGGCGGTGAAGACCTTCGTTCGCGAATACGACGCCCTGGTGGTGCGCGAGGCGATCCTACGCGAAACGCTGCGCGGAGGCCAGGTCTACTATCTATTTAATGACGTCGAAAACATCCAGAAAGCCGCCGACAAGCTGGCGGAGCTGGTGCCGGAGGCGCGGATCGCCATCGGCCACGGCCAGATGCGGGAGCGCGAGCTGGAGCGGGTGATGAATGACTTCCATCACCAGCGCTTCAATGTGCTGGTGTGCACCACCATCATCGAAACCGGGATCGACATTCCCACCGCCAACACCATCATCATCGAACGCGCCGACCATTTTGGCCTCGCCCAGCTGCACCAGCTGCGCGGCCGCGTTGGCCGTTCGCATCATCAGGCCTATGCCTGGCTGCTGACGCCGCATCCGAAAGCGATGACCACCGATGCGCAAAAGCGCCTTGAAGCCATTGCGTCGCTGGAAGATCTCGGCGCCGGCTTTGCGCTGGCGACCCACGATCTGGAGATTCGCGGGGCCGGGGAACTGCTCGGCGAAGATCAGAGCGGTCAGATGGAAACCATCGGTTTCTCTCTGTATATGGAGCTGCTGGAGAACGCAGTCGATGCGCTGAAAGCCGGACGCGAACCCTCGCTGGAAGATCTCACCAGCCAGCAGACGGAGGTCGAACTGCGCATGCCTTCCCTGCTGCCTGACGATTTCATCCCTGACGTCAATACGCGACTGTCATTCTATAAGCGCATTGCCAGCGCCAAAAACGAACTCGATCTGGAGGAGATCAAAGTCGAGCTGATCGATCGTTTTGGCCGCCTGCCCGATGCCGCCCGCAACCTGCTGGATATTGCCCGTCTGCGTCAGCAGGCGCAGAAACTGGGGATCCGCAAACTGGAAAGCAACGAAAAAGGCGGCGTGATTGAATTTAACGAGAAAAACAACGTCAATCCGGTGTGGTTGATCGGCCTGCTGCAGAAGCAGCCCCAGCACTTCCGGCTGGACGGGCCGACGCGCCTGAAATTCATGCAGGATCTGGAAGAGCGTAAAACGCGGATGGACTGGGTTCGCCAGTTTATGCGTCAGCTGGAAGAGAACGCCGTCGCCTGACTGGCAGGAGATACGGCCCCCTGGCCGTATCTCCCGTCCTACATACCTGGCAATCTTTACAAACATTTTGCAATCCGCCTGGATTTCCCCACACAGACTCACGCCATAATCTCATCTGCTTTTCATATAAAAATAACCACTTGTATATTTTGGAGTTATGGTAATGAGAAACCGTTTCCCCGTTACGCTCTGGCTGGCGCTGGTCGCGCTGGTCGCCGCGCTGGCTCTGCCCGCGCGCGCCAACACCTGGCCCCTTCCCCCGCCGGGCAGCCGGCTGGTAGGTCAGAATACGTTCCACGTGGTGCAGGATAACGGCGGTTCGCTGGAGGCGATTGCCAAAAAGTACAATGTCGGTTTTCTGGCCCTGCTGCAGGCCAATCCCGGGGTTGACCCCTATGTTCCCCGCGCCGGCAGCGTGCTGACCATCCCCCTGCAGACGCTGCTGCCCGATGCGCCGCGCGAAGGGCTGGTGATTAACCTTGCCGAGCTGCGCCTCTACTATTACCCGCCGGGTAAAAATGAAGTGACCGTCTACCCGATCGGCATCGGCCAGCTGGGCGGAACCACCATCACGCCGACGATGGTCACGACCGTGTCTGACAAGCGGGCCAATCCGACCTGGACGCCCACCGCTAACATTCGCGCCCGCTACAAGGCAATGGGGATTGAGCTGCCGGCGGTGGTGCCAGCCGGTCCTGACAACCCGATGGGCCATCACGCCATCCGCCTTGCCGCCTATGGCGGAGTCTATCTCCTGCACGGCACCAATGCCGATTTCGGCATCGGCATGCGCGTCAGCTCGGGCTGTATTCGTCTGCGCGACAACGATATCAAGGCGCTGTACAACGCCATTTCGCCAGGCACTAAGGTGAATATCATTAACACGCCGATCAAGGTATCGGTAGAGCCGGATGGCCGCCGTCTGGTTGAAGTCCATCAGCCGCTGTCTGAGCATATCGATGACGACCCGCAGACCTTGCCCATTACGCTTAACGCGACCATGACGGAGTTCAAACAGGCGCCGCAAACCGACGGGACGGTGATGGAGCGCGCGATGAATTACCGCTCGGGCATGCCCATTGACGTCACGCGTCATGCTGCCCCTGGACCGCAGTCGTTGTAGTCTTACGCTGCACAAAACAAAAAACCCGCCTGATGGCGGGTTTTTTGTTGGCAAGGGTCAAACAGGGGTACAACAGGGTCTTACTCATCGCTGTCCGGTGAAGGGGGCCGGGCAACGACGCATCGGGCTTACTTGTAGATAACAGCGGTGCCGTGAAGGGTATTCGGACCGGTTACCGAAGTAATACGGAATGAGGTGGCGCCCATCTCATCCGCTTTCTGCGCCAGCTGATCTTCCAGCGAGCCCAGGTTAGTCCCGGCAGAAGCAGAGATGGTGCCTACTTTATGCTGACCCGCTGGGGTGGACTGCACCTCAACAGCGGCAAAGCTGGCGAAAGAGAGTGAGCTAAGAACGGCGGCAATAGCCAGAGTATTAACGGTTTTCATGATTATTATACCTGTGCAGATGAATTTTTTAGTAGGGTCGTAAGTATTAACTTAACGATCGATAGGTAAATAGTAATGTGATCTACATCACACGTCAACGCATTTTTATAACGATCGTTTAACTATTTATAAAATGCTTAAATTTCATACGCATATGATTTATTTATTTTTAAACCAACAGCGCTGGCCCCGGCGATCGTTTATTTTTATAATGGCTTTTCACCAAACCAACATAGGTACAACGGCACCATGACAACTGACGTTCAAAGTTGCGCCAAAAAAAGCCGTGGCCGACCGAAGGTGTTCGACAGGGATGCGGCGCTGGACAAAGCCATGACACTCTTCTGGCAGCACGGCTATGAGGCGACCTCGCTCGCCGATCTGGTCGAGGCGACAGGAGCAAAAGCCCCCACCCTGTATGCGGAATTTGTGAATAAAGAAGGCCTGTTCCGCGCAGTGTTGGATCGTTACATTTCGCGCTTTGCCGCGAAGCACGAAGCCGTGCTGTTGGCCGAAGGGAAATCCGTCGATCAGGCGTTGCGCGACTACTTCACGGCGGTCGCCACCTGCTTTACCAGCAAAGAGACGCCGGCCGGCTGCTTTATTATCAATACCTCCGCCGCGCTGGCCGCCTCCTCGACGGATATCGCCAATACCATCAAATCCCGCCATGCGATGCAGGAGCAGGCGCTCACTCAGTTTCTGCAGCAGCGGCAAGCGCAGGGCGAACTCCCCGCGGGCCGCGACGTCGCGCCGCTGGCGCAGTTTCTCAACTGTGTCCTGCAGGGGATGTCGATTAGCGCGCGGGAAGGCGCGGATTTCGACAAGCTGATGCAAATCACCGACACCACTCTCCGTCTCTGGCCGCAGATCCTCGAGTCCTGATGTGCCCTGCCTCCGGCGGTATTCTGCCGCCGGATCCACTCTCCTGTTGGCTTTATCCCCACAAAATAGATTGATTTTTATTACCTTTTCTCGTGCAAGATAAACGCAAATGATATTGATTGCGATATTCATTATGTGCAAAATCCTTTTTTGAGTTTTTCCAGATGTTTCGCATTGTAACTAATGCCGACCCGGCGTCGGCCTATAACAACGACAAAGCAACTTGCTCATAAAAGGAATGGATATGAAAAAGCGCCTCTGGGTGCTCCACCCCCTGCTGCTGGTCAGCTCGCTGCCTGCGCTGGCGGCTCAGTCTGATGAAGACAGCATCATCGTTAGTGCAAACCGCACCCATCGCACCGTGGCCGAAATGGCCCAAACCACCTGGGTCATTGAGGGCCAGGAGATTGAGCAGCAGGTCCAGGGCGGGAAAGAGTTCAAAGACGTGCTGGCGCAGCTGATCCCGGGCATCGATGTCAGCAGCCAGGGGCGCACCAATTACGGGATGAACATGCGCGGGCGCGCCATCGTCGTGCTGATCGACGGCGTCCGGCTCAATTCCTCACGCACCGACAGTCGCCAGCTCGACGCCATCGACCCCTTTAACATCGAACATATCGAAGTGATCTCCGGGGCGACCTCGCTGTACGGCGGAGGCAGTACCGGCGGGCTTATCAACATCGTCACCAAGAAAGGGCAGCAGGATCGCCAGGTCGATCTCGAGGTGGGCAGCAAGAGCGGGTTTGCGAACAGTAACGATCACGATGAGCGCATCGCGGCGGCCGTCAGCGGCGGGACAGACCATGCATCCGGGCGCTTATCGGTAGCCTATCAGCGTTTCGGCGGCTGGTACGATGGCAATAACGATGCGCTGATCCTCGATAACACCCAAACGGGGCTCCAGCACTCTGACCGCCTCGACGTGATGGGGACGGGGACGATTGAGATCGATGACAATCGCCAGTTGCAGCTTGTCACCCAGTATTATAAAAGCCAGGGCGATGATGACTACGGCCTGTGGCTCGGGAAGAACATGTCCGCGGTCACCAGCGGCGGCAAAGCGTACACCACCGACGGGCTCAATTCCGACCGTATCCCCGGCACTGAGCGCCACCTGATCAGCCTCCAGTACTCCGATGCTGACTTCTTCGGCCAGAATCTGGTGAGCCAGGTGTACTATCGCGATGAGTCCCTCACCTTCTATCCGTTCCCGACGCTTACGAAAGGCCAGGTCAGTAGCTTCTCCTCGTCGCAGCAGGATACCGATCAGTATGGCGCAAAGCTGACCCTCAACAGCCAGCCGCTGGCGGGATGGGATCTTACCTGGGGTCTCGACGCCGATCATGAGACCTTCAATGCCAACCAGATGTTCTTCGATCTGCAGCAATCGCTGGCGTCCGGCGGGCTGCATAACGAATCGATCTACACCACCGGCCGCTATCCGGGATACAGCATCTCCAACGTCGCGCCGTTCCTGCAGTCCAGCTACGATCTGAACGAGATCTTTACCGTCAGCGGTGGGGTACGCTACCAGTGGACCGAAAACCGGGTTGACGACTTTGTCGGCTACGCCCAGCAACAGGATATCGCCAACGGCAAAGCGCGCTCCGCCGACGCCATCAAAGGCGGCAAAACCGATTACGATAACTTCCTGTTTAACGCCGGGATCGTGGCGCATCTGACCGAGCGTCAGCAGACCTGGTTTAACTTCTCGCAGGGCGTCGAGCTGCCGGACCCCGGTAAATACTACGGCATCGGTAAATACGGCGCGGCGGTCAATGGCCATCTGCCGCTGATCTCCAGCGTCAATGTCGATGACTCGCCGCTGCAGGGGATCAAAGTTAACTCGTATGAGCTGGGCTGGCGCTACACCGGCGATAACCTGCGCACCCAGCTGGCGGCGTATTACTCGACTTCGGATAAGACCATCGTCGTCAACCGCACCGACATGACCATCGACGTTCAGTCCGACAAACGGCGTATTTACGGCGTTGAGGGAGCGGTCGATTACTTTATTCCGGACAGCGACTGGAGCGTCGGCGGTAACTTCAACGTGCTGAAATCACAGGTGCAGACCGACGGCCGCTGGCAAAAATGGGATGTCACCCTCGCCTCACCGTCCAAAGCCACCGCCTGGGTGGGTTGGGCGCCGGATCCGTGGAGCCTGCGCGTGCAGAGCCAGCAGGTGTTTGACCTCAGCGACGCCGCCGGTAACAAGCTGGAAGGCTATAACACCGTTGATTTTATTGGCAGTTACGCGCTGCCGGTGGGGAAACTGACCTTCAGTATCGAAAACCTGCTTAACGAAGACTATGTCACCATCTGGGGCCAGCGGGCGCCGCTGCTCTACAGCCCGACCTACGGCAGTTCATCGCTGTACGAATACAAAGGCCGTGGCCGTACCTTCGGTCTGAATTACGCGTTAACCTTCTGATAAAAAAAGCCCCTCAGCCTGAGCGATTGAGGGGCTAATCACTACACAAATCTGTTTTTAGATTTTGTTGTTCAGGACCAGCTGGCCGTTGTTGTCCAGCGGGATCTGGCTGCCAGGATTGTGATCCATACGGATTTTCCCCTGCTGATCGCCTATTTTATAGGTCACATCGTAGCCCAGCATTTTATCGGATTTGTCATATACCGTTTTACAACGCTGCTGGGTGGTAGTGTAGGTATCGTTGTCCTGCATCGCCCCCTGCAGCTGGTTGCCGGCATAGCCGCCGCCCAGCGCACCCACCACCGTCGCTACACTACGTCCGCGACCGCCGCCAAACTGGTGGCCAATCACCCCACCGGCCACCGCGCCGAGTACCGAACCGGCGATACGGTTTTCATCCTGGACCGGACGACGATGGGTCACCGTGACATTGCGGCATTCCTGACGCGGCGTTTTCACGGTTTCTTTAATCGGTGTACTGGAGACCACTTGCGCATACTGCGGGCCGCGATCTAACACGTTGAGACCAGCGACAGCTGCAACGCCCAGCGCGGCAGCCACGCCTATCCCTATACCCGCCAACATAGATTTATTCACGGGAGATCCTCCTTTGTTGCTGTTGATACAATTTTGCAACCGGAGCCGGGAGGGCGCAAATCAGATAGCGGATGAAAAGTGCGAGAATTTGCAGCAAATCAAGGGGATTCAGAGGATTCCGAGCGGGATCGCCGCGGTTTCAGCAGAAGAGCCCGGAGCGCCGTCAGGGCGGCTCCGGGTAAAGACAGCGTATTAGTGCAGCTTAAGACGCGGGCGAATGATGCGGTTGATACGCCCGACCAGCATCATCAGGCCGGTCTTGAAGTAGCCGTGCAGGGCGATCTGATGCATACGATACAGGGAGATGTACACGAAGCGCGCAATACGCCCTTCCACCATCATCGAGCCGCGCATCAGGTTACCCATCAGGCTGCCGACGGTGGAGTAATTGGACAGCGACACCAGCGAGCCATGGTCTTTATAGGTATACGCCTTCAGCGGTTTGCCTTTCATCTGCGCCAGGATGTTGTTCAGCGCGCAGGTAGCCATCTGGTGCGCCGCCTGGGCCCGCGGAGGGACAAAGCCGCCTTCCGGACGCGCACAGGAGGCGCAGTCGCCGATGGCGAAAATATCCGCATCGCGGGTGGTCTGCAGCGTCGGCTCGACCACCAGCTGATTGATACGGTTGGTTTCGAGGCCGCCGATCTCTTTCATGAAATCTGGCGCTTTGATCCCGGCCGCCCAGACCATCAGATCCGCTTCAATATATTCGCCATCTTTGGTGTGCAGACCGCCTGCATCCGCGCTGGTGACCATGGTCTGCGTCAGCACCCGTACGCCCAGCTTGGTCAGCTCATTATGCGCCGCCCCGGAAATGCGCGGCGGCAGTGCGGGCAGAATACGCTCGCCCGCCTCGACCAGCGTGACGTTCAGCGCTTCGTTAGTCAGCCCTTTGTAGCCGTAGCTGTGCAGTTGTTTCACCGCATTATGCAGTTCAGCGGAGAGTTCCACGCCGGTGGCGCCGCCGCCGACAATGGCGATGTTCACTTTACCGTTGGCACCCAGGTTGGCGGAGTATTTGAGGAACAGGTTGAGCATTTCCTGATGGAAACGACGCGCCTGATGCGGGTTGTCGAGGAAAATGCAGTTCTCTTTCACGCCAGGGGTGTTGAAGTCATTCGAGGTACTGCCCAACGCCATCACCAGCGTGTCGTACGGCAGTTTACGCTCAGCCACCAGCAGCTCGCCTTTTTCATTACGCAGCTCGCCGAGGGTGATGGTCTTCCCTTCGCGGTTGATATCCACCACCGAGCCCAGCTGGAACTGGAAACCGTGGTTGCGGGCATGGGCCAGATAGCTCAGCGCATCGACACCTTCATCCAGAGAACCGGTCGCCACTTCATGCAGCAGCGGCTTCCACAGATGGCTGTGGTTACGGTCCACCAGGGTGATTTTCGCTTTTTTATGGCGCCCTAACTTTTTCCCCAGCTGAGTTGCCAGTTCCAGTCCGCCAGCGCCGCCACCCACAATTACGATTTTTTTCAATGGCGTAGTCATGTGTACCCCTAAAATTATTAACCAATTGTTAAATAAAAGTTATGATAATAACCTTTATTTAACAACAAGTTACGTCAATGAAACCATTCAGCACCGTCGAGAATACCATGAACGGTGCATTGGTCATACCAAAATTGATATGCATCAAGTTTTGTCGCGTATTTTTTCAGCGAAACCAATAAGTGTAGGCATAAAAAAACCCGCGCGGTGAACACGGCGCGGGTTTGGCGACAGAGGAAAAGGCTTAACCGAGGGTTTTAAACGCTTTCAGCCGCTGCAGGTGCGGCGAGATGTTTTTAAATTTATGGGTCTGCTCTTCATCCCAGATAATTTCATAATAGTGGTGCAGAAGATCGGCGGAACGCTGGCTGTCCAGCGCTTCGTCCTGCCGGGAAAGCACCACCAGACAGCGATCGCGATTCTTCTCACGGAAGTTGGTCACACACTTGGTGGCGATGTCAGCATACTCTTCCGGGCGGTCGATTTTGCCTTCCATGTTTTCATGCGGAAACAGGTTTGGATTGAACACCGCCTGGCGGATATCGCACAGAAAACCAATCCGCTCCGCCCAGTAGCCGCCAAGACCGACGCCGCAGATCAGCGGCCGGTCATCGGCGGTAAGCTGCAGCATTTTATCGACCTCTTTCAGCAGATGCTGCATGTCGTGCTTGGGGTGGCGCGTGCTGTAGCTAATCAACCGCACGTCCGGGTCGATAAACTGCAGCTGCATCACCTTCTCATGGTTACCGGGGCTGTTCGAGTCAAAACCGTGTAAATAGATAATCATCGCATCCTCACCAGACAACAACGCCCCGCAGAGCGTTACGCGGACTTCGCCTCTTGCCAGCGCGCATGAAGCTGCTCCAGCTGGGCACTCACCGTTTTCCAACGGGCTGAATCCCTTAACTCCTGACGGGAAAAGGAACCTTTATGATACAATTTCGTAACACGCTCTGCTTTGATCGGCGACAGGTTATCCAGCACACTGACCGCGCCCTTACGATTATTGCAGACCAGTATCATATCGCAACCGGCGTCCAGCGACGCCTGACCGCGTTCGGCATAGCTGCCCATGATCGCCGCCCCTTCCATCGACAGATCGTCGGAGAAAATCACCCCGTCGAAGCCCAGCTCACCGCGCAGCACCGTTTTTAACCAGTACGCTGAGCCGCTGGCCGGGCGCGGGTCGAGCTCCGGGTAAATCACATGCGCGGGCATGATGGCATCCAGACGCTGTTCGGCGATGAGGCTTTTGAATACCGCCATATCGTGGTCGCGAATCACCGATGCCGGACGCGGATCGAACGGGGTCTCTTTGTGCGAATCGGCAGTCACCGCTCCGTGCCCCGGGAAGTGTTTACCGGTGGTTTTCATACCCGCGGCGTGCATCCCGTCAATAAAGTGACGCGCCATCGTCAGCGCTTTCTGCGGATCTTCATGATAAGAACGTTCGCCGATCGCGGCGCTGATATGGCCCACGTCCAGCACAGGCGCAAAGCTGATATCAATATCCATGGCGATCATTTCGCTGGCCATCAGCCAGCCGGCCTCGGCGGCCAGTTTGCCCCCCTCTTCCATCCCCAGCAGCGCGGCGAAAGACTGGGCCGCCGGTAAACGGGTAAAGCCTTCGCGGAAACGCTGAACGCGTCCCCCTTCCTGATCGACCGCCACCACCAGATGGTTCCGGGAGGCATCGCGGATCTGGCGCACCAGCTCCCGCAGCTGCGCCGGATCGTGATAATTACGGGTAAAGAGGATCAACCCTCCCACCAGCGGATGCGCCAGAATCTCTCGCTCTTCCGCATCCAGTTCATACCCTTCGACATCCAACATGACTGGGCCCACACTGACCTCTCTTATCCTTTACGTTCGTTGTCTAACTGACACCATATTTCATCTGCCAGCGTGATAAATTGCCGATCGCCGCTCTGCTGCCAGCGCATTTCATACCATCCCGCCATCAGCAGCAATACCCACGGGCGCCAAAGTACAACCTGCCGCCAAAGCTGCTGCGCGTCGATGGCCGCCCGCCGGGCATACGCCGCCGCCAGCTGGCGGCGCTGGTGAGGGGAAATCCACACCGCGGCCAGCTCCAGCGCGATATCGCCATCGCCGGCATATTCCCAGTCGATCAGCCTCAGGCCGGACTCGCTGTGGATAATATTGCCGGCATGGACGTCCATATGCAGCGGCGCCAGCCGCAGAGGACGGGGCTCGCCCCGGCGGCGCAGCCGCTGATGCCAGCGCAGCCAGCGCGGCGTGCGCCGTGCCGGATCGCACGTCTGCCAGTACTGGGCCAGCAGCGGTGCGAGGGTAACACGCCAGCCGAATCGCGGTTGCTGATGCACGTCATACAATAAGTCTGACAGCATAGGGCAGGCCGGTAACTCGCTTTTCACCTCCCCTGCGCAATATTCCACCACCATCCAGCAGGGTGAGTAAAACAGCGGGGCTGGCGCCAGCCTGGCAGGCAGTTGGCGGAGCGCGCGATACTGACGGCGGAAATAACAGGAAGCGGCTGATGGGTCGTGCGGCTGACGTAGCACGTGCCGCTGGTCGCCGTCGCTGATAATCACACTGCCGCCGCTGAGGCCATTCTGGCTCAGCGAGGCGACAGGATGATAGCGGGGGAAGAAGCGCGACAAGAGCTCATCGCGCGTCAGCTTATTGTTGCTGAACAGCACCTTTACCTGACCAGATAATCTCGCCGGTTTGCACCAGCATCAACTGCATCTTCAGTTCAGGCGCGTTGACGTTGCCGGTGGCATTGGAGTAAAGCACATACTGCGCGCCCACGTTGCGGGCGATACCCATGGCTTTGCTGCGGCTGCCGAGGCTGTCCTGCGGCGACAGGCCCAGCTGCTGTTTGGCGACCCCCAGCTGCTGCGCCGAGACCAGCGTAAACTTGCCGTTGCCGGCCAGCGCATTACGCAGCGCGGTAGTGGCTTCTCCCGCATTCAGCGTACCATTGGTGCGGTTGTTCACGCTGTCAACCAGCAGAATACTGCCCGCATTGACGCCGCTGGCCTGCAGCATCTGCCCCACCAGCGGCTGGACCGCGCCGTTCCAGTCATAATGACGCACGCGCGGCGCCGGCTGACCAGACTGCTGATCCTGATGCTCAATGGGCCCCGGCTGCGACGGTACGGCAGGAACCGCCGGTACCGTCGGCACCGTGGGCTGCGGCTGCGCAGGCTGCTGCGGCTGCGGTTTGGCCTCTTCGACCGGCGCAGGCTGCTCACGTAACCCCGCACAGCCTGCGAGGAATATCGCCAGTGCTGTGATTAACGCATAGCGACACATTTTCATCATTATAATTACCCCTTACAGATAAAGATAAAGGCGGGCCTTATGCGCCCCCAGGATATTGGCGCTACCATACAATGTCACCGAAGAGCGTGCCGGAACCACGATGGTGCGCGGCGCGTCCAGCGGATGCATCTCCAGCCCTCGGGCGTCATACCAGAAAAAACGATAGTGCACGGTGACCGGCTGCTGGCGCTCGTTATACAGCGTTGAGGAGGCGGTAGCCTGAATCTCCGTCGCCACCACGGCAGGCTCGCTGGCGCTGATCCCGGCCGCCAGCACGCTCGACTCCATCACCAGCGCCTGCTGGTCAGAAACCGGGATCTCCGGATGTGAACTACACCCGGCCAGCAGTCCCGCCGCCAGGCAAGCGCCCAAAAGGGTCCTGAGCATGGCGTTAGCCTTTATGCGCCAGCATCGGGCCCAGCGGACGACCGCCCAGCAGATGCATGTGGATATGGTAAACTTCCTGGCCGCCGTGGCGGTTGCAATTAACGATCAAACGGTAGCCATCGTCGGCAAGACCTTCATCGCGGGCGATCTTCGCCGCGACGGTCATCATCCGGCCCAGCGCCAGCTCATGTTCGGTGGTGACGTCATTCACGGTAGGAATCAGAACATTCGGGACAATCAGAATGTGGGTGGGTGCCTGCGGGGAGATGTCGCGAAAAGCGGTCACAAGCTCATCCTGATAGACAATATCCGACGGGATCTCCCGGCGAATGATTTTGCTGAAAATCGTTTCTTCTGCCATGACTGATTCCTTATTAGTTTTATCCCATACGCTGGCCTGCTTCTGCAGATAAACGCGGACGCACAGGTTCAGATAAGAGTATGAGCGACATCCTCCCTCTCTTTCAACCTGAAAGCAGTTTTTCTTATTCAACTATAGACTTAGCTGCTGAGGGATTAAGCATTTGCCGGATACTCTTCAGGGTTATCGCCTCAGAAAACCTCACCTCGTAACGTAAAAAAGGCAGCCAATAGGCTGCCTTAGTCTCCCCGATACTACGTCTTAACTGTTACGGATGTACTCATCCATTTCAGTTTTCAGGTTATCGGACTTGGTACCGAAGATGGCCTGTACGCCAGAACCTGCCACTACCACGCCAGCGGCGCCCAGTTTTTTCAGGCCAGCCTGGTCAACTTTCGCTACATCCGCCACGCTAACACGCAGACGAGTAATACATGCGTCGAGGTTGGTGATGTTCTCTTTACCGCCGAAAGCGGCGATCAGAGCCGGAGCCATCTCGCTGGTTGCGCCAGCTTTGCTCTCTTCGGTGGTATCTTCACGACCCGGTGTTTTCAGATCCAGGGCTTTAATCAGCACGCGGAAAATGACGTAGTACACGATCGCATAGCAGATACCGACAATCGGGAACAGCCACAGCTTGCTGCTGTTACCGGACAGGACGATAAAGTCGATCAGGCCGTGAGAGAACGAGGTACCGTCACGCATACCCAGCAGGATACAGATCGGGAACGCCAGACCCGCCAGAATGGCATGGATAACGTACAGGATCGGCGCCACGAACATGAAGGAGAACTCGATCGGCTCGGTGATACCGGTCAGGAACGAGGTCAGCGCGGCGGAGATCATGATACCGCCCACTTTGGCGCGGTTTTCCGGTTTAGCAGAGTGCCAAATCGCGATTGCCGCTGCCGGCAGACCGTACATTTTGAACAGGAAGCCGCCAGACAGTTTGCCCGCGGTCGGGTCGCCTGCCATGTAGCGCGGGATATCGCCGTGGAACACCTGACCAGCCGCGTTGGTGTATTCGCCGATCTGCATCTGGAAAGGAACGTTCCAGATGTGGTGCAGACCAAACGGCACCAGGCAACGCTCGATGAAACCGTAGATACCAAACGCTACCACCGGGTTCTGATAAGCAGCCCACTGGGAGAAGGTCTGGATCGCGGAACCGATCGGCGGCCAAATGAAGGAGAGGATCACGCCGGTGAAGATAGCGGCCAGACCAGAGATAATCGGTACAAAGCGCTTGCCCGCAAAGAAGCCCAGGTATTCTGGCAGCTTGATACGATAGAAGCGGTTGAACATGTACGCGGCGATAGCACCGGAGATAATACCGCCAAGCACGCCGGTATCAGCCAGGTGTTTTGCCGCAATCTCTTCAGCAGGTAAATGCAGCACCAGCGGCGCAACCACCGCCATGGTTTTCACCATGATGCCGTAAGCCACGACTGCAGCCAGTGCGGATACACCGTCGTTATTGGTGAAGCCGAGGGCCACACCGATAGCGAAGATCAGCGGCATGTTGGCGAAAACTGAACCGCCTGCTTCTGCCATAACGTGGGAGACCACGGCTGGCAGCCAGCTGAAGTTTGCGGAACCGACGCCCAGCAGGATACCTGCGATAGGCAGTACGGATACCGGCAGCATCAGCGATTTACCGACCTTCTGCAGGTTAGCAAATGCATTCTTAAACATAATTGAGAGTGCTCCTGAGTATTTGGTACTTTTTTACGTTTTCACGCATTGGCCCGGGGGGAGAACCGTGCCGTGGACAGGACATCTAAGCGCCCTTTATTTATTACACAGAGTAAAATAATTAACGGGATGATTGTTTGACGGCTATCACGTTTCAATCAGCCTTACGGTAAAAATTTACATCAGCTTACATAAGTTGTATCCAGATGTTGCCAAAAAACCTTCACCGCCACTTTTGTGGCGGTGAACTTTACTCGCTTTGGTTATTAATTACGAGCCTTAAAATAATAAGCAGATCAAGCAGGTTGTAAGCGGGCGGGGTCAATATGGAACAGAGTGGCAAAATTATCGGTGGTCTGCTGGGCCAGTTGCTCCAGCGACACGCCTTTCAGTACCGCCATGTATTCCGCAACGTCACGGACCAGCGCCGGCTGGTTCTCTTTGCCGCGATGGGGGACTGGCGCCAGGTACGGCGAATCGGTCTCCACCAGCAGGCGATCCAGCGGAACATAGCGCGCCGCATCGCGCAGCTGCTCGGCGTTACGAAAAGTGACGATACCGGAAAACGAGATATAGAACCCCATGTCGAGCAATTTACCCGCTGTCTCCCTGTCCTCAGTGAAACAGTGTAGTACGCCACCGCAATCCGTCACCTTTTCTTCGCGTAAAATGGCCAGGGTATCGGCGCGCGCGTCGCGGGTGTGGACGATCACCGGCTTATTCAGCTCGCGGCCAATGCGTATGTGGTCGCGAAACGAGGTTTGCTGCTGGGCTTTGGTTTCCGGGGTATAAAAATAATCCAGACCGGTCTCCCCCATCGCCACAACGCCCTCTTCCGCCGCCAGCGTGCGCAGGGTCTCCACCTCGTAGGCTTCGTCCTGGTTTAACGGATGCACGCCGCAGGAGAAGACGACGTTGTCACGCGTCCCCACCAGCTCACGCATACTGCGGTAGCCGGGCAAGGTCGTGGCGACCGCCAGGCAGAATTTCACATCGCGCGCGGCCGCTTTTGCCAGCACGTCGTCGACGTTTTTGTGCAGAGTTTGATAATCCAGACCATCAAGATGGCAGTGGGAGTCGACTAAAAACATAATGTCTCACTCAGAGGTGGGATACGGGTAAAACCGTCCCGGGTTGCAGGTAATGTTCCCAGCGCAGCAGGCGCTCGGTGAGCAGCAGTTCGCGGTTGACGCCGACGACGTTCAGCAATTGCTCACGGCAGGTACAGACGTCATGGGCGATCGCCTGCAGCCGGGCGGCGGGCAGGCTGTGCGCCAGCTGCTCCAGCAGCGGCCAGACGTCCGGGTTACTCACCAGGGCAATCCCCTGCTGTCGTTTTTGCGCATCGACCAGCAGCGATGCCAGCCAGTGCAGGCGAACCGCCGCCTGTTCATGATTGAGTATCGGCAGCAACGCCAGCCAGTCACCGCTCGCCAGAGTGGCCGCCAGGGCCTGACACAGCTGCTGCCGCGCCGTCCACTGCGGTTCCTGTAATAGTTCGAGCGCCGCGGCCGGCGCGCTGGCGCACAGACGCAACGCGGTCAACAGTGACTCCTGCGGCAGGTTCACCTCTCGCTCCAGCCAGGCCAGGGCATAAGACTCCGACGGCGGCGCCAGGTGGTGCAGGCGACAACGGCTGCGCAGAGTCGTCAGCAGACGCGCCGGCTCCTGGCAGGCGAGGAAGAACCAGGTATTCTCCGGCGGCTCCTCCAGCGTTTTCAGCAACGCGTTGGCGGCGGCATCGGTCAGCAAAGCGGCATCGCTAATCCACACCACTTTCGCCCCACCGAGGCGCGCGCGCTCATAGAGCTTTTCATTGACATCGCGCACCGCATCAATGCCCAGCGCACTCTTGCCCTTTTCGGGGATCAGCGGATAGTAATCGGGATGTGTGCCGGCCTGCATCAGCTGGCAACTATGGCAGCGGCCGCAGCTTTTATGTCCTTCGGGCTGGCGGCACATCAGGAAGCGGCACAGCGCGTAAATCAACGCCTCACCGCCCATCCCGCTCAGAGACTGTAACAGCAAGGCGTGGTGGCCTCGTCCGGCCTGATAGCTTCCGACCAGTTGCTCGAACGACGGGCGCAGCCACGGATACCATTTCATGCCGGTTGCTCCGCCATCCACTGGGCGATCGTGGCGCGAATGTCGCGAGCGACGGCGTCGAGCGGCTGGGTCGCGTCAACCGTGCGGATCGACGGGTCTGCAGCGGCCAGCTCAAGGTAGCGCGCGCGGGTGCGATTGAAGAAGTTCATGGACTCCTGCTCAATGCGATCAAGCTCTCCGCGGGCCCGGGCGCGCTGCAGCCCCACTTCCGGCGTGACGTCGAGGTACAGCGTCAGATTGGGGCGGAAATTGCCGAGTACCGCGTCGCGCAGCGTCGCCAGCATCGTACGGTCGATTCCCCGGCCGCCGCCCTGATAAGCCTGAGTCGACAGATCGTGACGATCGCCGATCACCCACTGGCCGCGGGCCAGCGCGGGCTTAATCACGGTCTCCACCAGCTGGACGCGCGCCGCGTAAAACATCAGCACTTCCGCTTTATCATTAATGACCTCATCACCCGTGGACTGGATATCCAGCACCAGGCTACGCAGTTTTTCGGCAAGGACAGTGCCCCCCGGCTCGCGGGTAAACACCATATCGTGAATACCTGCCGACTGCAGCGTCTCCACCACCAGCTGACGTGCGGTGGTCTTCCCGGCGCCCTCCAGCCCCTCGATGACGATATAGTTACTGCGCATTTTTTTCCTTAAGTACTTTCAGATAGTCCTGCACCGCACGGTTATGACTGACCAGGTTTGTGGTAAACGTATGGCCCCCTTTCCCGTCGGCGACAAAATAGAGGTATGACGTTTTCGCCGGATGGGCGGCCGCCTTCAGCGACGCCTCGCCCGGCACTGCGATAGGACCAGGCGGCAGGCCGCTGATGGTATAGGTATTGTATGCGGTCGGCGTCTCGAGATCCTTACGCGTTAACTTACCAGTATACCCCTCGCCCATCCCGTAAATCACGGTCGGATCGGTCTGTAAGCGCATACCGATGCGCAGGCGATTGATAAATACCGACGCGACGCGGTCGCGCTCTTCCGCCACCGCGGTCTCTTTCTCAATAATCGAGGCCATGGTCAACAGCTGGTTCTGATCGGCATAGGGCAGATTGTCCATCCGTCCTTCCCAGATCTTCGCCACTTCGGCGACCATTTTCTGATGCGCGCGCTTGAGGATGGCGATATCGCTGGTATTGGCGGTGTACATCCAGGTATCCGGCCAGAACCAGCCCTCCACCCAGTCGGCATGCTCAAGACCTAACGCCTTAGCCACCGTCGCGTAGCTATCATCCTCGAGAGTGTGCTTCACGTACGGGGCATCGCGCAGCTGGCGCAGGTAGTCGCTGACGCGCATACCTTCGACAAAGCGCAGCGGAAACTGCGCCTCTTTACCGCTGGCCAGCAGCTGCAGCATCTCGCGCACCGTCATCTGCGGCGTGAAGCGATAGGTCCCGGCTTTGAAGTGAGACAGCTCAGGTTCCACCCGCAGCAGCCACTGGAAAACGCGCGGGCGGTTGATCACCTTCTCGCGATAAAGATCCTGGCCCAGCGCCAGACGGCCGGTACCGGGCTCCAGGGTGAAGATGGTCTCTTCTTTAATCAGCAGCTTGCTGTCCGCCAGCTGGCGTACTTTCCACATGCCTGCCGCCGCGGCGATGCCCAGCACCACCACTAACAGCAGAATAAAACGTAACATTTTCTTCATACTAACCAGACAGCTCACACAAAGGGGCTAAAAAATGGTAAAGCTCGCGCGAGGACCAGACGGTCTCCTCCCAGCGACGAACCGGCACCAGCGGCATCAGCGCATTGCAGATCAGCACTTCATCGGCTTCACGCAATACCTCAGGACGCGCTGTCACTTCGACAACGCGAAACGCCGATGGTGCCAGCTGTGCGATACAGCGCTGCCGCATAATGCCGTTGACCCCGGCGTAATCGAGCCGCGGAGTAAATACATCCCGTCCCTGACGCCAGAATAAATTCGCGGCACAGCATTCCGTAAGCCACCCGTCACTGTCAAGGACCAGCGCCTCATCGGCGTCCGTCTGCTCAAGATGAGAGCGGATCAGTACCTGCTCAAGGCGATTAAGATGCTTCAGTCCGGCAAGCCACGGGTTGCGCCCCAGGGGCACCGGGCTCTGGGTCAGGGTAATGCCCTCCTCCCGCCAGCGCGCATAATGCGCCGGGAATGGAGAGACACTGAGAATGCGGGTGGGCGACACGCAGCCCGCCGTACTGTATCCCCTTCCCCCAACGCCGCGGGTGAGGATCACCTTCAACACGCCCTGCGCGTGCGGCCGCGCCAGACGCTGCATCTCTTCGCTCAGCGTCAGCCAGTCGTGAAATGGTATTTGTAATTTTTCACAGGTTGTCTGCAAACGCTGCAGATGGGCGTCCAGTAGCGCAACCTGCCCCTGCTGGATGCGGGCGGTGGTAAAACAGCCGTCGCCAAACTGGGCGGCGCGATCGTTCGCCGCCAGCGTGTCCTGTTCAACGCCATTTATCAAGAACATAAAGGACTCCTTTTCACTGGTCGGTGAGTGTCTCAGGACACGGAGCAGAGGACAAGCGGAGAAAGCCGAATAAAAAAGGCCCGACGAACGGGCCTTTTGTTAAAGCAGTACCGGGGCAAGCCCTGTCACACTTTCTTGAAGATCAGCGAACCGTTAGTGCCGCCAAAACCGAAGGAGTTGCACAGGGTGTACTCCATACCGGAAACCTGACGCGCTTCGTGTGGCACGAAATCGAGGTCGCAGCCCTCATCCGGGTTGTCGAGGTTGATCGTCGGCGGAACCGCCTGGTCGCGCAGCGCCAGGATAGAGTAGATCGACTCTACGGCCCCTGCCGCGCCCAGCAGGTGCCCGGTCATGGATTTGGTGGAGCTCACCATGACGCGGTTCGCCGCATCACCGAAGACTGACTTAACGGCCTGCGCTTCTGCTTTATCGCCAGCCGGCGTCGAGGTGCCGTGGGCGTTGACGTAGCCAATCTGGCCCGGTTCGATGCCCGCATCGCGAATGGCATTCACCATCGCCAGCGCGGCGCCCGCACCATCTTCCGGCGGTGACGTCATGTGGTAAGCATCGCTGCTCATGCCGAAGCCAACGATCTCGGCGTAGATTTTGGCACCGCGTTTTTTAGCATGCTCGTACTCTTCCAGCACCACCATACCCGCGCCGTCGCCCAGCACGAAGCCGTCGCGATCTTTATCCCACGGACGGCTTGCCGCCTGCGGGTTGTCATTGCGCGTGGAGAGCGCACGCGCCGCGCCGAAGCCGCCCACGCCAAGCGGGGTACTGGCTTTTTCCGCACCGCCTGCCACCATCGCATCGGCATCGCCATAGGCGATGATGCGCGCGGCCTGGCCGATGTTGTGCACGCCTGAAGTACACGCGGTCGCGATAGAGATACTTGGCCCACGCAGACCAAACATGATGGTCAGATGCCCGGCCACCATGTTAACAATTGTGGAAGGAACGAAGAATGGGCTGATCTTACGCGGTCCGCCGTTAACCAGCGAACTGTGGTTTTCTTCGATCAAGCCGAGACCGCCAATACCGGAGCCGATAGCGGCGCCAATACGGGTTGCATTCTCTTCCGTCACTTCAAGGCCAGAATCCTGCATGGCCTGAACGCCAGCGACAATTCCATATTGAATGAAGGCATCCATCTTGCGCTGTTCTTTGCGCGAGATAATGTCATCACAGTTAAAATCCTTTACTAAGCCAGCAAATTTCGTTGCATAGGCGCTAGTATCGAAATGGTCGATCAGGCTGATGCCACTCTGACCGGCAAGGAGAGCTTTCCAGGTAGACTCTACGGTATTGCCGACAGGAGACAACATGCCCAGTCCGGTCACAACTACACGACGCTTAGACACGTTTGTCCTCCAGGGAGGGAAAATAGATTCTTGTGGGACAATAAAAAGATAAAACTCAGGCGGTCGAATGACCGCCTGGAGATGTTCACTTACGCCTGGTGGCCGTTGATGTAATCAATGGCAGCCTGAACGGTGGTGATTTTCTCAGCTTCTTCGTCCGGAATCTCAGTATCAAACTCTTCTTCCAGAGCCATTACCAGCTCAACGGTGTCAAGAGAATCAGCGCCCAGGTCTTCAACGAAGGAAGCATTGTTGGTAACTTCTTCCTGCTTAACGCCCAGCTGCTCGCCGATAATTTTCTTAACGCGTTCTTCGATAGTGCTCATACTCTTAAATTTCCTATCAAAACTCGCTTTCGCGATGGTTTTCGTAGTGTATAAAATGTTGAAAAATTTGCAACTAAATCCCGGCAGGTCTTACCACGATTTTGCGCTATTTTGAGGCCGTTTGCCCTAAGAACGCAAATCTTTTCGCACAAAACCGCACAGGGAACCGTGCGAAGTGCGCGGTTCCTGAACGTTTTGCACAAATCTCGGTCAGACCATGTACATTCCGCCGTTGACGTGCAGCGTTTCACCAGTGATGTAACTTGCTTCGTCAGAGGCTAAAAATGCAACCGCGCTGGCGATTTCATTTGGGGTGCCAAGGCGCCCCGCAGGAACTGCCGCCAGCGTACCCGCACGCTGCTCATCGGTCAGCGCACGCGTCATGTCCGTTTCAATAAAGCCCGGAGCAACAACGTTTACAGTAATACCGCGGGACGCAACTTCACGCGCCAGTGATTTACTGAAGCCGATCAGACCCGCTTTCGCCGCAGCGTAGTTGGCCTGACCCGCATTTCCCATGGTACCAACCACAGAACCGATAGTGATAATACGTCCATGACGCTTTTTCATCATAGCGCGCATTACCGCTTTTGACAGACGGAAAACCGATGACAGGTTGGTTTCGATAATATCGTTCCACTCGTCATCTTTCATGCGCATCAACAGATTGTCGCGAGTGATCCCGGCATTATTCACCAGGATATCCACTTCGCCAAACTCTGCGCGCACATTTTCCAGAACAGATTCAATAGATGCCGGGTCGGTCACATTCAACATCAGACCTTTACCGTTGGCGCCTAAATAGTCGCTGATGGCCTGCGCGCCGCTTTCGCTGGTCGCAGTACCGATAACTTTCGCGCCACGAGCGACGAGCGTTTCAGCGATTGCACGGCCAATACCGCGGCTTGCACCGGTAACCAGCGCGATTTTTCCTTCAAAACTCATGGTTTTCCTCTTTTATTGCTCAAGCGCCGCAGACATCGCCGCCGGCTCGTTAAGCGCGGAAGCGGTCAGGGTGTCAACAATACGTTTGGTCAGGCCGGTGAGGACTTTACCCGGGCCAACTTCATACAGATGCGTTACGCCCTGCGCCGCCATAAACTCAACGGTTTTGGTCCACTGGACCGGGCTGTACAGCTGGCGTACCAGCGCGTCGCGAATGGCGTCCGGCGTGGTTTCGCATTTCACGTCGACGTTATTCACTACCGGAATCGTCGGCGCGTTGAAGGTAATTTTCTGCAACTCCAGCGCCAGTTTTTCTGCAGCTGGCTTCATCAGCGCGCAGTGGGACGGCACGCTCACCGGCAGCGGCAGCGCGCGTTTGGCGCCGGCGGCTTTACAAGCGGCGCCAGCGCGTTCAACGGCCTCTTTATGCCCGGCGATAACCACCTGGCCCGGGGAATTGTAGTTCACCGGAGAGACAACCTGCCCTTCGGCCGATTCTTCACAGGCTTTGGCGATAGATGCGTCATCCAGGCCGATAATCGCGGACATGGCGCCGGTACCTTCCGGTACGGCTTCCTGCATGAATTTCCCGCGCAGTTCAACCAGACGAACGGCATCAGCGAAACCGATAACCCCTGCGCAAACCAGCGCGGAGTATTCGCCGAGGCTGTGGCCCGCCAGCAGGGTCGGCGCTTTGCCGCCCTGCTGCTGCCAGACGCGGTATAGCGCCACGGAGGCGGTCAGCAGCGCCGGCTGAGTCTGCCAGGTTTTATTCAGTTCTTCTGCCGGGCCCTGTTGAGCCAGCGCCCACAGATCGTAACCCAACGCTGCGGACGCTTCACCGAAGGTCTCTTCAATCACCGGCCAGGTGGCAGCCATATCGGCCAGCATGCCTACGGCCTGGGAACCTTGTCCCGGGAACACAAAAGCAAATTGCGTCATGTTTAAATCCTTATACTAAAAACGAACCAGCGCGGAACCCCAGGTGAAACCGCCACCAAAGGCTTCCAGCAGAATCAACTGACCGCGTTGGATACGGCCATCGCGAACGGCTTCATCCAGCGCGCAAGGGACTGACGCCGCGGAGGTGTTGCCATGGCGGTCGAGGGTCACAACGACGTTATCCATCGACATGCCCAGTTTCTTCGCCGTCGCGCTGATAATACGCAGGTTTGCCTGGTGCGGCACCAGCCAGTCCAGCGCTGAACGTTCAAGATTATTCGCTGCCAGCGTTTCATCAACGATGTGCGCCAGCTCGGTGACCGCCACTTTGAAGACTTCATTGCCGGCCATCGTCAGATAGATCGGGTTTTCCGGATCGACGCGATCGGCGTTCGGCAGGGTCAGCAGTTCGCCATAGCTGCCGTCAGCATGCAGATGCGTCGAGATAATGCCTGGCTCTTCAGACGCGCCAAGCACTACCGCGCCCGCGCCGTCACCGAAAATAATGATCGTGCCGCGATCGGTGGGATCGCAAGTACGCGCCAGCACATCGGCGCCAATCACCAGCGCATAATCCACCGCGCCGTTCTTCACGTACTGATCGGCGACGCTCAGCGCATAGGTGAAACCGGCGCAGGCGGCCGCGACATCAAACGCCGGGCAACCCTTAACGCCCAGCATAGACTGGATCTGGCATGCCGAACTCGGAAACGCGTGCGTGCCGGAGGTGGTCGCAACGATAATCAGACCAATCTGCTCCGCGGACACGCCCGCCATCGCCAGCGCCTGCTTTGCGGCTTCAAAGCCCATCGTAGCAACTGTTTCATGCGCTGCGGCAATACGACGCTCACGGATACCTGTGCGGGTGACAATCCACTCGTCAGAGGTCTCTACCATTTTTTCCAGGTCGGCGTTTGTACGCACTTGCTCGGGCAGATAGCTGCCGGTACCAATAATCTTCGTATACATGTACGCTCAGTCACTCTTGGGTAATATACCCGCCTCTTTCAACCTGCCGCGGCGTCAATCGTGGCCATTCGTCCCGCTTTGCTGTCGGGAGTTCACGTCACTGTCGCTTTCCGGCAGCGCGAAACCAGCTGGGTATAAAGATTCCAGGCGCGCGGCGATCCGTTGAGGAATTTGCCGCTGCACCGCCTGCACTGCCTGCTCTATCGCGACGCTAAAGGCGCGTTGATTGGCAGCACCATGACTCTTGATCACGGAACCGCGCAATCCTAACAGACAGGCGCCATTATACTGGTCGGGGTTGAGGTGACTGAATCGCCTCGCCAGGCTTTTTTGTAACCAACGTTTTAATAACAGCAGCCACCACGACCGTTTTTTGCCCTCTCCCTGAGATTTCAGCAGTGAAAGGAACATTCTGACAACACCTTCCATGGTTTTTAATGTGACGTTGCCCGTGAATCCATCACAAACCAGCACATCGGTTTTTCCGGTCAACAGTTCATTGGCTTCAAGATAGCCGATGTAGTTGAGGGAAGGCAGCGTTTTCAGCACTGCGGCAGCATCGCGAATGCTGCTGAGGCCTTTCATCTCTTCTTCGCCGATATTCAGCAAGGCGACGCGCGGGTTGGTCATGCCAACCACTTCCTCCGCCAGCACCGAGCCCATGACGGCGAACTGCACCAGCATCGTGCTGTCGCAATCGACGTTGGCGCCGAGATCCAGCACCACGGTTTTGCCCTTCTGCTGGTGCGGCAGAACCGTCACCAGCGCCGGCCGCTCAATACCTTCGATCGGTTTGAGCAACAGTTTCGCCAGTCCCATCAGCGCGCCGGTGTTGCCGGCGCTGACGCAGGCTTCCGCCCGCCCTTCTTTCACAAGCTCCAGCGCCACGCGCATTGAGCTTCCGCGACTGCTGCGGATAGCCTGTGCGGGTCGCGCATCACTGGCAATAACTGACTGCGCAGGAATAATCTGCAGACGCGAACGTTGTTCGAAGTCAGCTTTGGCAAGTAATGGCGTGATGGCGTCGGGGTCGCCGACTAAAAGAAGTGTGAGTTGCGAATTAGAGTTCAGTGCCTGCAGTGCTGCAGGCACCGTCACGGATGGGCCAAAATCGCCCCCCATGACATCTAACGCCAGGGTTAGACGTGTCAAGGTATCGTCGCTGCCCGGTTCGGTGATTCCCCAGTTGCCCGGGGAGTCCTCACTAAGCTTCATCACGCTGGCACTCGCGAATGTTCACGCTGCAGACGCAACAATTCGGGCATTGATGCCCCTGGTGATCGGGTTAACCGAATGTCCAGGGACGCACACGCCCGCCATGGCCTGCAACGGGAAATCCTGCGAGTATCGCGTGATTACTTAGCGATAACCTTGCGACCGCGGTAGAAACCGTCGGCAGTGATGTGGTGACGCAGGTGTTTCTCACCAGAAGTTTTGTCTACAGACAGGCTGGTGACTGCGGTCAGCGCGTCATGGGAACGACGCATGCCACGTTTGGAACGGGTTGGTTTATTCTGTTGTACGGCCATGGACCTTACTCCTCAATTACTTACGCTTTAAGCTGGCTAATACGGCAAATGGGTTTGGTTTTTGTGCCTCTTCAGGCAGTTCGCCAAAGACCATGTCCGCGTCGGACACTTCACAGTGTTCAGAATCATGCACCGGAACTACGGGCAGGGAGAGGATAATTTCATCCTCGACCATTGCCTGCAGGTCGATTTCACCGAATTCGTTAACCTCAATCGGCTCATACGCTTCCGGTAGTGCTTCGGCCTGTTCGTCATTTCTGACGGGGCTAAAACAATACGTGGTGTGGACGTGATGAGGGAACGGTTTCCCGCAACGCTGGCATTCGAGGGTTACCGTCACCTTTGCATCGCCAGTGATGACGGCGAGACGCTGGTTATCGATAGCGAACGACATGCTGCATTCCACATCGCTGTCCACGCTGACTACAGAATCGGCTACACGTTCAACCTGATCGCGGGCATAGATGCCTTCGTAATCAAGGCGTTTTTGAGCCGTGCGGACCGGATCAAGAGTCAGGGGTAATTTTACCTTTTGCATAGGGCGCGCATATTAACTTTGTAATGTCATAGAGTCAAAGAAAAAGGCAGCCTCAGGTTGCCTTTTGCCATTTATTCGCACACATTGCGGCGCATAGTTTAAGATGATGCTCTGCGAAGCGCTATATGTGGATGAAAAAATATGTCTGAACTTATCCTCGCGTCAACCTCTCCCTGGCGGCGCATGCTGCTGGAAAAACTGGGGTTACCGTTTGAATGTGCCGCGCCTGACGTTGACGAAACGCCGTTGCCGGAAGAATCCGCGCGTCAACTTGTCGCCCGACTGGCGCAAGCCAAAGCGCAAAGCCTGGCCTCCCGCTATCCGCACCACCTTATTATAGGCTCCGATCAGGTTTGCGTATTAGACGGTGAAATCACCGGCAAACCGCACACCGAAGAAAATGCCCGCCGGCAGTTGCGAAAGGCCAGCGGGACCATCGTCACCTTTTATACCGGTCTGGCGCTATACAACTCCGCCACCGGCCATCTGCAAACCGAATGCGAGCCCTTTGACGTTCACTTTCGCCATCTCAGCGATAAAGAGATTGAAGGCTACGTCCGCAAAGAGAACCCGCTGCAATGCGCCGGGAGTTTCAAGAGCGAGGGGTTAGGGATTACGCTATTTGAACGACTGGAAGGCCGCGACCCGAACACTCTGGTCGGTTTACCCTTAATCGCGCTCTGTCAGATGCTGCGCCGCGAGAATAACAATCCGCTGTTAGGCTAAAGCAAAAAAAACGGCGGAACTGATTCCGCCGTTGCGCTTATTTGCTCTTACGTAGCACCTGTAAACAGTGCTTCAGCTGGTTATCCAGCGGCGCCTCAACGCGCATCACCTCCCCGCTCCCCGGGTGGGTAAACTTCAGCGCCGCCGCGTGCAGGAACAGGCGGTTTAAGCCGGTACCGGACAGCTGCTTGTCGAACTCGCGGTCGCCATAGCGATCGTCAAAAGCGATAGGATGCCCGGCATACTGGGTATGAACGCGGATCTGATGCGTGCGGCCGGTGACCGGGCTGCAGCGCACCAGCGTGGCGAATTCGTAACGCTCTTCCACTTTAAAGCGCGTCTCCGACGGCTTGCCTTCCTGACTCACGCGAACGATACGCTCCCCACTCTGCAGAATATTCTTCAACAGCGGGGCCTGGACCACTTTGGTATGCGACTGCCACTGGCCGCGCACCAGCGCCAGGTAGTCTTTCTGCATGCCTTTATCGCGCAGCTGCTCGTGCAGCGAACGCAGCGCCGAGCGCTTTTTCGCCACCAGCAGCACGCCGGAGGTATCGCGGTCGAGACGATGCACCAGCTCAAGGAAACGTGCCTCCGGGCGCAGGGCGCGCAGCCCTTCAATCACGCCAAAGCTCAGTCCGCTGCCGCCGTGTACCGCAGTACCGGAAGGTTTGTTGAGTACCAGAATATGATCGTCTTCATAGAGGATCACCTCAGAGAGCGCGGCCACTTTCTGCAGATGCGGCGATACCGCCTCTTCTTCACGCTCCGCCACGCGCACCGGCGGGATACGGACTTCATCACCCGCTTCCAGCTTATACTCCGGCTTCACGCGCTTTTTGTTTACCCGCACCTCGCCTTTACGCAGGATGCGATAAATCATGCTCTTCGGTACACCTTTCAATTGGGTACGCAAAAAGTTGTCGATACGTTGCCCCGCTTCATCAGCAGCAATGGCAACCATTTTTACGGTTGGGGTCTCAGTTTTCATGGTGCGCGATTCTAAATAGCCGGACGCATTAGCGCCACTCATTTTTATATGCTTATATTTATCATTATCCTGTTTTCACGGTTTACCTGACCGCCATTTTGTTTGTTATTAGAACAATCTGTATGGGCAGGTGATAAAACTGTGAGTAACCGGGTGATAAAAGGTGAAAGTCAACTTGCTATAACAAGGTTAGCAATGGAATAATGAGACCGTTTTCCGTATTGCATCTTGTTAGAACAAGACATTAGCGGAATGACCAATTTTGTCTGACCGATCGCCCACGCAGCAATGGCGTAAGACGTTGTGATCTTTCAGACAGTTAGCGGGCTGCGGGTTGCAGTCCTTACCGGTACAGGCTCTATGGATTTCAAGTCGCAGGAAGGCGTCAACTCCGGGACTCCCGGGAGCTCATCTGGATCCCTTGATCGAGGTGAGCAGGTTAAGCCACCATGCCTGCAACGCGAAAGACGACGAGTATAAATGGAATATTCTCTGGTGATACATCCCAGGCTGTTCCCCTGAATAATTGCGCTGTGTTTCCGTTTGAAACACAGGCGACCGACACTCTGCGCCTCTTAAGCGCGCGACAACCGTGAGGTTGGCGACGTGAACCAGACACGAGGCCATCGGTTTTCCCCCGGAAAGGCATTACTCTGCCCGCAGCTTAGTCGTCAATGTAAGAATAATGAGTAAGTTACGATGAAAAGAATGTTAATCAACGCAACTCAGCAGGAAGAGTTGCGCGTCGCCCTTGTTGATGGGCAGCGCCTGTACGACCTGGATATCGAAAGCCCCGGGCACGAACAGAAAAAAGCGAACATCTACAAAGGCAAAATCACCCGCATTGAACCTAGCCTTGAAGCCGCGTTTGTCGATTACGGCGCCGAGCGTCATGGTTTCCTCCCCCTCAAAGAAATCGCCCGCGAATACTTCCCCGCTAACTACAATGCGCACGGTCGTCCTAATATCAAAGACGTGCTGCGTGAAGGTCAGGAAGTTATCGTGCAGATTGATAAAGAAGAACGCGGCAACAAAGGCGCTGCGCTCACCACCTTTATCAGCCTGGCAGGCAGCTATCTGGTCCTGATGCCGAACAACCCGCGCGCGGGGGGAATTTCCCGCCGTATCGAGGGCGACGACCGCACTGAACTGAAAGAAGCGCTGGCGAGCCTGGAGCTTCCGGACGGCATGGGTCTTATCGTTCGCACCGCTGGCGTCGGCAAATCTGCCGAAGCCCTGCAGTGGGACCTGAGCTTCCGCCTGAAGCACTGGGAAGCGATTCAGAAAGCCGCGGAAAGCCGTCCGGCGCCGTTCCTGATCCACCAGGAAAGCAACGTGATTGTCCGCGCATTCCGCGATTATCTGCGCCAGGACATCGGCGAAATCCTGATCGATAACCCGAAAGTGCTCGAGCTGGCGCGCCAGCATATCGCCGCACTGGGTCGTCCGGATTTCAGCAGCAAAATCAAACTGTACACCGGTGAAATCCCGCTGTTCAGCCATTATCAGATTGAATCGCAAATTGAGTCCGCCTTCCAGCGTGAAGTGCGCCTGCCTTCCGGCGGGTCTATCGTTATCGACAGCACCGAAGCGCTGACCGCGATCGATATCAACTCCGCCCGCGCCACCCGCGGCGGCGATATCGAAGAGACAGCCTTCAATACCAACCTTGAAGCGGCTGACGAGATTGCCCGCCAGCTGCGTCTGCGCGACCTCGGCGGCTTGATCGTTATCGACTTCATCGATATGACCCCGGTTCGCCACCAGCGTGCGGTGGAAAACCGTCTGCGTGAAGCCGTTCGTCAGGACCGCGCGCGCATTCAGATTAGTCATATTTCGCGCTTCGGCCTGCTGGAGATGTCTCGCCAGCGCCTGAGCCCGTCGCTGGGCGAATCCAGCCATCACGTCTGCCCGCGCTGCTCCGGCACCGGTACCGTGCGTGATAACGAATCGCTGTCGCTCTCTATTCTGCGTCTGATTGAAGAAGAGGCGCTGAAAGAGAACACCAAAGAAGTCCACGCCATCGTTCCGGTACCGATCGCCTCTTATCTGCTGAACGAAAAACGTGCCGCAGTGAGCGCAATCGAATCCCGTCAGGGCGATGTCCGCGTCATTATCGTGCCAAACGACGAGATGCAGACGCCGCACTACTCCGTCCTGCGCGTGCGTAAAGGTGAAGAGACCTCAACGCTGAGCTATCTGCTGCCGAAGCTGCATGAAGAAGAGATGGCGCTGCCTGGTGACGAGGAGCCAGCAGAACGTAAACGTCCGGAGCAGCCTGCGCTGGCCGCCTTTGTGATGCCTGACGCCCCACCGGCACCGATGCTGGAAGAGCCTGTGGCTGCCCCTGCGGTCGCCGCTGCCCCGGTCGCGGCCGCCGCGCCGGCCCAGCCGGGACTACTCTCACGCTTCTTCAGCGCGCTGAAAAATATCTTCTCTGGCACTGAAGAAGCCAAGCCGGTTGAAGTTCCGGTCGAGAAGAAAGCAGAAGAAAAACCGGAGCGTCAGCAGGAGCGCCGTAAACCGCGGAGCAACAACCGCCGCGATCGCAACGACCGCAACGATCGCCGTGATAACCGCGACAATCGTGACAACCGCGATAACCGTGACAATCGCGACACCCGTGCGGACAATGCCGAGGGTCGTGAGCCGCGCGAATCGCGTGAAGAAAACCGTCGCAATCGTCGCGAAAAGCAGCCGCAAAACGTAGAAGCGCGTGATGCTCGCCAGACCGTCGGCGATGACGCGGACAAAGCCAAATCCCGCGACGAGCAGCAGCCGCGCCGCGAACGCTCCCGCCGCCGCAATGACGATAAACGTCAGGCGCAGCAGGAAGCCAAGGTGCAGACGCGTGAAGAGCCGGAAGTACAGGAGACTGAGCAGGAAGAGCGTGTGCAGACTCTGCCGCGTCGTAAACCGCGTCAGCTCTCCCAGAAAGTACGCATTGAGTCAGCCGTTGCCGAGCAGACTGCCGAGATCGCGCCTGAGACCATTGTGGCTGAAGTCGCCACCCCGCGCAGCGAGCCGGTGAAAGCCGAACTGCCGGCGGTAGTGGAAAACGTAGTGGAACACGATGAAAACGGCGAATCCCGTGAAGCCAACGGTATGCCGCGCCGCTCTCGTCGTTCCCCGCGTCATCTGCGCGTGAGCGGTCAGCGTCGTCGTCGCTATCGTGACGAACGCTATCCGACCCAGTCGCCTATGCCGCTGACCGTCGCCTGCGCCTCGCCGGAGATGGCTTCCGGTAAAGTCTGGATCCGCTACCCGGTCGTTCGTCCGCAGGACCAGCAGCCGGAAGAGGTTCCGGTTCAGGACACCAGCGCCATTGAAGCCATCGAGGCTGTTGCGACACCGGTTGCCGTGGTTGAAACCGTCACTGCCGCGCCAGTTACCGTCGAGCCGGCGACCATGGAGCCCGTTACCGCTGAGCCGGTGGTCGTCGAACCTGTCGTAGTCGCCGAGCCGGTTATCGTTGATACTCCGGAAATTGTCGAGCCAGCCGCTGTCGAGCCAGCGCCGGTCGAAGCGCCAGCTGTCGAAGCGCCTCAGGCTATTGCGCCAGTGACGATCGACGCCGAGCCGGTCACGGTTGAACCTGAAGTGGTGGAAACGGCGCCTGTCGTTGAAGCGCCAGTGGAAACCATCGTTCCGGCCACGGAAACCGTGGTGGAAGCACCGGTGACCGAAGCCGCCCCAACAGCCCCTGCCGAACCGGTCAAAGCTGAAACGCCGGTAAGCAAACCCGTGGTTGTGGCTGGCGATCGCCATGCTACCGCGCCGATGACCCGGGCGCCTGCTCCGGACTATGTCCCGGAAGCGCCGCGCCACAGCACCTGGGTGCGCCCGCCGTTCGCTTTTGAAGGTAAAGGCGCCGCCGGTGGTCATAGTGCGACGCGTAAAGCCACCGCAGAACCGACCCGCCCACAGCCCGTCGAATAAGCGTGCTTAATAAAAAAACCGGCCTCTGGCCGGTTTTTTTATGCGCTTTGCGGACGCTGCATCCCGGCCAGATCCGGCATGATCTCCCGCATCAGGTCAAGGAACTTACGCAGGCGTGTCGGATAATAGCGCGCCCAGGGATAAACCAGATGAACCGGTAGCGAGGCGGGACGCCACTGCGGGAACAGCTCAATCAGCCGTCCGGCGGCAATATCCTCCACGACTGTCCAGCTGGACACCATCGCCACCCCCAGCCCCGCCAGCGCGGTATTTCGCGCGACGTACAGGCTGTCAGTGCTCAGGCAGGGGGTGATGGCCGTCGAGACGATTTGCCCACTTTCCAGATGCCGGAGCCGTACCTCATGCTGATAAAAGGTATTAATGGCGATCCACGGCAGGCCGGATAGCGCCTCCAGCGAGGTTAACGGCGGGTACTTCGCCAGGAGTTCAGGGGAAGCCACCACGCAGCGCGGCACTTCCGCCAGCAGCACGGATACCGTGGCCGGATCCACCTCCGCGCCAACGCGGATGGCGCAGTCGATATTATCGCTGAGAAAGTCGACGGTATTATCATTCAGCATCCACTCGACCGACAGTTGCGGATGACGCTGCAGAAATGCGACCAGCGGCGCCAGCAGCTGTTGCTGGCCAAAAGCATGGGGCGCCCGTACCCGCAGCACCCCCACGGGCTGATCGTCGGCAATACGCAGATCATCCTCCAGCGCCAGCCAGGCGTCCACGACCTGACGGGCATGGCGATAACAGCGTTCGCCATCGTCAGTGAGCTTCATCGCATGAGTGGTGCGCAGGATCAACTTCACCCCCAGCAGTCCTTCCAGGGACTGCAGGCGGCGGCTGACGGTTGCCTGGGTGGTATCCATCTGCCCCGCGGCGGCGGAGAGTGAGCCGGCCTCTATAATACGAATATAGGTGCGCATCAGCTCAATGCGGTCTATACGCTCCTGTCTTTTCATTTTTCTTTTGCCTATACGTGCTACGTATAACCGTTTTATCACCAGCCCGGCTACCGCGCCAGCTGCATTCAGGGAAAAATAGCGCCATCGCATCTATGAGGTACTGATCATGACACCGACTTCCCTTTCCACCCGCGACGCAGGCTGGATTATCTTCATTCTCGCGCTCGGCGCCGGCTTTAGCGTCGCCTCTATCTATTATGCGCAGCCGCTACTGCCGCTGATGGGCGCCAACCTCCATCTGTCGGTAGAAGGGATGGGGCTGGTTCCTACCCTGACGCAGGCTGGCTACGCGCTCGGCATTCTGTTCCTGCTCCCGCTCGGCGACCGTCACGATCGCCGCCGGCTGATCCTCCTGAAGAGCGCAATGCTGGCGATCCTGCTGTTCCTGTGCAGCCTTACCGGCCAGCTCACCTCACTGCTGGTGGTCAGTCTGCTGATCGGTATGGCGGCCACCATGGCGCAGGATATCGTCCCGGCGGCGGCGATCCTCGCCCCGGCAGGCAAGCAGGGAAAAATGGTGGGCACGGTGATGACCGGGCTGCTGCTGGGGATCCTGCTTTCCAGGACGGTCAGCGGCGTAGTGGGCGCCGTATTCGGCTGGCGGGTGATGTATCAGGCGGCTGCAGTCAGCGTGGCGCTGATTGGCCTGGTGATGTGGCGGGTCCTGCCGCGCTTCGCCATTCACTCGACGCTGAGCTATCCGCAGCTGATGGCCTCAATGGCGCATCTGTGGCTGCGTTATCCGGCGTTACGCCGCGCTGCGCTGGCTCAGGGGGCGCTCTCTGTCGCCTTTAGCGCTTTCTGGTCGACGCTGGCGGTGATGCTCTCAGAACACTATCACATGGGGAGCGCAGTAGCGGGTGGCTTTGGTATCGCCGGTGCCGCCGGGGCGCTGGCGGCACCGCTGGCCGGCGGACTGGCCGATAAGTTTGGCGCCGGTAAAGTGACTCAGATGGGCGCGGCGCTGGTCACCCTCTCCTTCGCCCTGATGTTTATGCTGCCGCTGCTCCCTCTGCATGGCCAGCTGGCGCTGATTGCTCTCTCGGCTATTGGCTTCGATCTCGGCCTGCAGTCAAGCCTGGTGGCACATCAGAACCTGGTTTACAGCCTGGAGCCGCAGGCCCGTGGCCGCCTGAACGCTCTGCTGTTCACCGTGGTCTTTATCGGGATGTCGCTGGGGTCGGTGCTGGGCAGCAAGTTGTACGTGCTGGCGGGCTGGAACGGAGTGGTCACCCTCGCCGTCGTCAGCGGGGCAATTGCCCTGGCGATCCGCCTGCTGGAGAATGCGCGCCTCATCGCAGCCGAACGCCGCACATCATAAAAAAAACCCGCTTCGCCTGAGCGAAGCGGGTTTCCTCTTTCCCTCGCAATGGCTTACGCTGTGCGACGGGCAAACTCTTTTACGCGGAAGCCCAACACCAGTAGCGTAGCGAAATAAGCCACTACTCCGGCGACCACCACCACCAGCAGGCGCATCAGGCGGAACGGCATCGTCCCCTGAGACCACTCCGGCATGAGATGCATGACGCCCAGCAGCGCCGCGGCCATCACCACCACCGCCGCGACCAGACGCAGCAGGAAAGTCAGCCAGCCGGGCTGTGGGGTGAAAATTTTCTGTTTACGCAGTTGCCAGTAGAGCAGCGCGGCGTTCAGGCAGGCCGCCAGCCCGATGGACAGTGACAGGCCCGCGTGCTTGAGCGGGCCGATAAACGCCAGGTTCATCACCTGGGTCATAATCAGGGTGACAATGGCAATTTTCACCGGCGTTTTGATGTCCTGACGGGAATAGAAGCCCGGCGCCAGCACTTTCACCACGATAAGCCCCATCAGTCCCACGGAATAGGCCACCAGCGCGCGCTGGGTCATCGCCGCGTCAAAGGCGCTGAATTTACCGTACTGGAACAGGGCCACGGTCAGCGGTTTAGCGAGGATCCCCAGCGCCACCGCGCTCGGCAGCGCCAGCAGGAAGCAGAGTCGAAGGCCCCAGTCCATCAGGCGGCAATACTCGTCATGGTTACCACTGGCGAAGCTTTTCGACAACGACGGCAGCAGGATGGTGCCAAGCGCCACGCCCAGGACACCTGACGGAAACTCCATCAGACGGTCGGCATAGTACATCCATGACACCGATCCCGACACGAGAAACGAGGCGAAGATGGTATTGATGATGAGGGAGATCTGGCTTACCGACACGCCAAGGATCGCCGGCCCCATCTGCTTCACTACCCGCATCGCGCCAGCATCTTTCAGATTAATTCTGGGCAGAACCAGCATGCCAATCTTCTTCAGGTGCGGCAACTGGTAGGCCAGCTGCAGCACGCCGCCGACCGTCACCGCCCAGGCCAGCGCCAGCACCGGCGGATGGAAGTACGGCGCGGCAAACAGCGCAAAGCCAATCATGCTGACGTTGAGGAACGTCGGGGCAAAGGCCGGCACCGAGAAACGGTTCCAGGTATTGAGGATCGCCCCCACCAGCGAGGCCAGGGAGATCAGCAAAATATAGGGGAAGGTAATGCGCAGCAATTGGGTGGTCAGCGCAAATTTATCGGCGGTATCAGCAAACCCGGGGGCGGTGATGGTGATCACCCACGGCGCCGCCAGCATCCCGATAACGGTGACGATCGCCAGGGCCAGGGTCAGTAATCCGGAGACATACGAGACAAACACCCGGGTGGCATCTTCGCCCTGCTTGCTTTTATATTCGGCAAGGATCGGCACAAACGCCTGCGAGAAGGCGCCTTCGGCAAAAATACGCCGCAGCAGATTAGGCAGTTTGAAGGCGACAAAAAAGGCATCGGTCGCCATCCCGGCACCAAAAATGCGCGCCACAATCGCATCGCGGGCAAAGCCCAGCACGCGCGAAAACATGGTCATCGAACTGACGGCCGCCAGTGATTTTAAAAGATTCATTACGCTGTTATTCCAAACCCTGGAGTAAAACGCCCGCAAATGCGGGCGCTGGAAAGTGGCGATAGTCTACCGGGTTCAATATGAATTACTACTGTCAGTTGTTACAACGGATTATTCGCTGATGGCGTCACGCCAGAGTTTGTCAACCACCCGCTGAGCCAGCAGCGCCTGTTCGCCAGCGGTTTCCGGAACCGTCTGATTTTGCACGCATTCGATGAAATGTCGCGCGCAGCCGACAAAACCGCGCTGCTCGAGGGTGGTTTGCCAGCCCGCCACCGGGCGCTGGACCACGCCAAGACCACACTCCTCCTGCCATTCGCGCATCTCACTCACCGCATATAACCCGCCATCGGTGACCGCCTGCACCCACTCACGCTGGCTTCCAGCGCGGCGGTGCATGCTGGTGGTAACCTGCAGCCGGGGCGAACTGAACTGGTGTTCGGCATAGAGCATTTCACCCTGAGGAGTGATCTGCAACGTGCCGCCGCGCAGGCGCGCCTGACCATCAGCCAGCCACAACGCAGTATCCACCACGTGCAGATAGTCATCGAGAAGGGTAAAGCGCAGATCGTTGCCTACGCTGTCGCTACGATGCTTATCCATCCGCAGCGAGGCCGCCTCGCCCAGCCGCCCCTTCAGTTCACGATAGAGTGGCGCAAAGCGGCGATTGAAACCGACCATCAGCGTCAGATGACGCCGGGCAGCCAGCTCGACCAGCGCTTCCGCCTCGCTCAGTTTGTCCGCCAGCGGTTTATCCACACAAACATGAACCCCGGCATTCAACAAGTGATTCACGACTTCATAATGTGAAGCCGTCGACGTATGGACAAAGACCGCATCGCACTGCGCCGCCAGGGCATCCAGCGAATCAGCATACGGGATCCGCCAGGTTTCGCAGATGCGCAACGCCTTCTCTTTTCCCGGCGACCAGGCTGCCTGCAGCGTCCAGCTTTCCGCAGCGCCTAACACCGGCAGCCACGCTTTCTGCGCGATGCCCCCTAAGCCAACCACCCCAATGCGCAGTCTTGTCCCCACGTTTAGTCCCCCAGATGGTGTAACAGCGAGTCAAGGCGCGCTTTCAATTCCGCCACCTCGCCTTCCAGTGCTTCAACCCGGGCACGCAGATCGTCATCGTCTTCCAGCGGCGAGAGTGCTTCCACCGTGGTGATCAGCGTGTCCATGTCATCGCAAAACAGATGCATATAGCGGCTTTCCCGTTTCCCCGGTTCCCGTGGCAGGCGGGCAACAAAAGGACCATCCTCGCGCGTCGCTAACCCTTCCAGCACGCTTTCCACTTCCGCCATATCGCTGAACTCATGCATCCGCTGCGCGCGGCTACGGAGTTCACCCGGCGTCTGGGCGCCGCGCAGCAGTAGCGTCGTCACCACCGCTACTTCGCCGGCGCTGAGTTTCAGATCGCCAAATTCAGAGTTGCAAAAGCGCTGCTCATACTTGGTCACTCGATTGCCGAATCCGCTGACCGTGCGTAAATAGTGGCGCTTCACCAGGGTATCCAGCAGCGTCTGGACCTCGCCTTCGCTCAGCGACATCACCGGTTCGCGGTTGGTTTTCTGATTGCAGGCGGTCACCACGGCGTTCACCGACAACGGGTACTGCTCGGGCGTGGTAACCTGCTTTTCCAGCAGACAGCCAATGACGCGCGCTTCGTGCGCGGTTAACTGATATTTCATCCTCTCTCCTTAGCGCCCTGCTGACCAGTCCGGCGTCGTTAGCGCCGTCAGTACATGGTCACGCCACTGCCCGTCAATCAGCAGATAATCTTTGGCGTAACCCTCTTTTTCGAACCCCAACCGCGCCAGCAGCGCGCCGCTGCGCTGATTATGCGGCATATAGTTGGCCATAATGCGATGGATATGCTGCGTGCGCTGCATATAGCGAATCGCGGCGGTCAACGCTTCAAACATCAGCCCCTGCCCTTGCCACTTCTCGCCAATGGAGTAGCCGAGATAACAGGCATGGAATGATCCGCGAACTACGTTGGAAAAATTCGCCACGCCAACGATCTCTTTTTCCTCCGCATCGAGCAGCGCGAAATAAAATGCAGACCCCTGCTTATGAAACTCGCCGATCATTGACAGACGCGCCTGCCACCCGGAGGGATAGCAGTGGCTGTCGTCACGTACCGGCTCCCAGGGTTTTAAGAACACTTTATTCTCGGCGTAATAATCGGCCAGACGCCAGGCGTCACGATCGTGGACCAGGCGCACCACCAGCCGGTCCGTCGTCAAACGCACCTTCGGCACGTTACTGCGATAGCCAAACATTTCCTTTTTAGTCCCCCTGACTTCAATCTTGCTCTCATCACTATACCTGTCCTGCACGATAGTGTGAAAACAGCAACATACCATTTTCTGCGCCATCTCCTCTTTTCGATGAATAGGCTCAATCGAACTTGCTTTTTGATAAAAAAATATTGTCGCAAGGGTGCTGGGAAAAGCAGCAGATTGCCCGCAGAATATCCTCGCTTATCTCTATTTTTCCCTGGAGGGGAAATGTCCCGCGTCTCGCAGGCAAGGAGCCTGGGTAAATATTTCCTGTTAGTCGATAACATGCTGGTCGTGCTGGGCTTTTTTGTCGTTTTTCCGCTGATTTCCATCCGCTTTGTCGATCAAATGGGTTGGGCAGCGCTGATGGTCGGCATTGCGCTCGGCCTGCGCCAGCTGGTGCAGCAGGGATTAGGCATTTTTGGCGGCGCCATTGCCGACCGCTTCGGCGCGAAACCCATGATTGTCACCGGCATGCTGATGCGCGCCGGCGGCTTCGCGGCGATGGCCGTCGCCCATGAGCCCTGGGTGCTCTGGCTCTCCTGTATTTTGTCCGGGTTGGGCGGCACGTTGTTCGATCCGCCACGAGCCGCGCTGGTGGTCAAACTGGTGCGCCCGCATCAGCGCGGCCGCTTTTTCTCCCTCCTGATGATGCAGGACAGCGCCGGCGCGGTGATTGGCGCCCTGCTGGGCAGTTGGCTGCTACAGTATGACTTCCGTCTGGTGTGCAGCGCCGGCGCCGCGCTGTTTATCGCTTGCGCCGCGTTTAACGCCTGGTATCTGCCAGCATGGAAACTGTCCACGGTGAAAACGCCAGTCCGCGAGGGGCTGGGACGGGTGCTGCGGGATAAGCGCTTCGTCACCTATGTCCTGACGTTAACAGGCTATTACATGCTGGCGGTGCAGGTGATGCTGATGCTGCCGATCATGGTGAACGACATCGCCGGTTCGCCGGCCGCCGTGAAGTGGATGTACGCCATCGAAGCCACCATTTCACTGACCCTGCTCTATCCCATTGCCCGCTGGAGCGAGAAACGCTACCGCCTTGAGCACCGGCTGATGGCCGGTCTGCTGGTAATGACGCTGGCGATGCTGCCGATTGGCATGACCAGCAGTTTGCAGCAGTTATTTACCCTGATCTGCCTGTTTTACATCGGTTCGATCATCGCGGAACCCGCCAGGGAGACGCTGGGCGCCTCGCTGGCGGATTCCCGGGCGCGCGGCAGCTATATGGGGTTCAGCCGCCTGGGTCTCGCCTTCGGCGGCGCGCTGGGTTACGCGGGCGGCGGCTGGCTGTTTGATGCCGGCAAAGCCGTGGGCCAGCCCGAACTGCCGTGGCTGATGCTCGGCGCCATTGGGTTTATCACTTTCCTTGCCCTGTGGTGGCAATTCAGTCCAAAACGCTCCGCCTCCGGTATGCTGGAGCCGCGCACCTAAGAGCGTAGGTCCGCGGTTTCTCCTGCCTTTCAGCCTATTCTGCTGGCATGAAGAATGCTGACAGGTCATGATGCTTTGTGTCAGGATGAATGATGGTACGAGCTTGAGGAACCCCATGAAAAAAATATTGATCGCCGCGGCGCTGATTGTCAGCGGTCTGCTGAGCGGCTGTAACCAGTTGACCCAATACACGGTAAGCGAGCAGGAGATAAACCAGGCGCTGCAGAAGCGTAACCATTTCGCCAAAGATATCGGTCTGAAAGGCGTTGCCGATGCCCATATTGAGCTGCAGAACCTGACCAGCGCTATTGGCCGTGAAGAGCCGGGTAAAGTCACGCTGACCGGGGTCGCCAACGTCGATCTGAACTCCCTGTTCGGCACCCAGAAAGCGACGATCGATCTGAAGCTCAAAGCGCTGCCAACCTTTGACAGAGAGAAAGGCGCTATCTTCCTGCAGGAAATGGAGGTGGTCGATGCCAAAGTGGCGCCCGAGAAGCTGCAGTCGGTGATTCAGGCCCTGCTCCCCTATCTGAATCAGTCGCTGCGCAGCTACTTCAGCCAGCAACCGGCCTATGTCCTGCGTGAAGACGCCAGCACCGGCGAAGCGCTGGCGAAGAAATATGCCAAGGGCATAGAGGTGAAACCGGGCGAAATTGTCATCCCCTTTACCAATTAATCTCCAGGGCGCTACGGCGCCCTGAATTTTTTACGGAAATGAGTGCAAAGGAAAACGTTTACGCTTATCCTTAGTGCCCGGCAAAAAACAGCCCTGATGACTGAACCTATTAGCCGGAGCCTTCCATGACAGCACAACCCCAGGTATTGAAAATCCGCCGCCCAGACGACTGGCATATCCATCTGCGTGATGACGATATGCTGAAAACCGTCGTGCCTTACACCAGTGAGTTTTATGGCCGGGCGATCGTGATGCCGAATCTGGTGCCGCCTGTCACCACCGTCGCGGCGGCTATCGCCTATCGCCAGCGCATTATGGACGCCGTCCCGGCCGGGCACGATTTTACCCCGTTGATGACCTGCTATCTGACAGACTCCCTCGACCCGGCGGAGCTGGAGCGCGGCTTTAACGAAGGTGTGTTCACCGCCGCCAAGCTCTACCCGGCCAACGCCACGACCAACTCCAGCCACGGTGTCACCAGCACCGACGCCATTATGCCGGTGCTGGAGCGGATGGAAAAACTGGGCATGCCGCTGCTGGTACATGGGGAAGTCACCCACGCCGAGATTGATATTTTCGATCGTGAAGCGCGCTTTATTGACACGGTGATGGAGCCCCTGCGCCAGCGCCTGCCCGGTCTGAAGGTGGTCTTTGAGCATATTACTACCAAAGATGCCGCCGAATATGTGCGTGACGGTAATGAACTGCTGGCGGCCACTATTACCCCGCAGCACCTGATGTTCAACCGCAACCATATGCTGGTCGGCGGTATTCGTCCTCACCTGTACTGCCTGCCGGTACTCAAACGCAATATTCATCAGCAGGCGCTGCGCGAACTGGTCGCCAGCGGCTTTAGCCGCGCCTTCCTTGGCACCGACTCCGCGCCGCACACCCGCCATCGTAAGGAAGCCAGCTGCGGCTGCGCCGGCTGCTTCAACGCCCCGACCGCCCTCGGGAGCTACGCCACCGTGTTTGAAGAAATGAACGCTCTGCAGCACTTTGAAGCCTTCTGCTCGCTGAACGGCCCGCGCTTCTACGGTCTGCCGGTCAATGAAAGCTATGTTGAGCTGGTGCGTGAAGAAACCACGGTCGTTGACAGCATTGCGCTGCCCAATGATAGCCTGGTCCCGTTCCTGGCGGGTGAAACCGTTCGCTGGACGATGAAGCGATAAAAAACGTAGCCCCCTGTTGTCAACGCCCACCAGATACTGTATAAATAACCAGTATCAAACACAGGGGGCAATTATGCGCATCGAAGTGTCTATCGCCAAAACGACCGCCTTACCCAACGGCGCGCTGGAAGCGCTGAATAACGAACTCTCCCGGCGTATCGCCGAGCAATTCCCGGCCATCGACAGTCAGGTGAGCGTGCGCTACGCCACCGGCAACCAGCTCTCGGTGTTCGGCGCCCTGAAAGAAGACAAAGACCGGATAAGCGAAATCCTGCAGGAAACCTGGGAAAGCGCGGACGACTGGTTTGTCCACGATCTCTCCTGAAGCATGGCGGGATCCAGTTACTCTGGTTTGCTCCCTCATTGTGCTTTTCTTTGCCGGGTCGCCCCGGCTTTTTTCTCCCCGCCTCTTGTTCAGAATATTCCTGATTATTCTGCTTAATATCGGCTAAAATGGCCATTTCCCGCGCTTATCTTGCGTAAAAAAGCGGCGAAAACAAGAAAATCATGCTGCCTTTCATTTAATTTCTCGAGTTTATTCTTGATCCCTGATATAATTAACTTGCTTCAAAAAACATGCATTAAACCTCGAGAATTGTTGTCTTTTAACATATGAATAAGGGGTTATGATGGAAAAAAATAATGAAGTCATTCAGACCCATCCCCTCGTTGGATGGGACATCAGCACCGTTGATAGCTACGATGCGCTGATGTTGCGCCTGCACTACCAGAACCCCACTCAAGAAAACAGTCATGATGCTGAAATTGGCCAGACGCTATGGCTAACGACGGACGTCGCACGTCAATTTATTTCAATCCTGGAAGCAGGCATTGCGAAGATTGAATCTGGCGAATACCAGGAAAACGAGTACCGCCGACATTAACGCGATACGGGGAATGACTAAACAATAGTCTTAACAGGCACCTGCGGGTGCCTGAATTATTTTCGGGCTTGTATAAGCGCAGGGAGTTAATTACCCTGCTAATAAGGCAATTACCCGGAACTCACCATGCAATACGATCTTATCATTATCGGCAGCGGATCGGTCGGCGCCGCCGCTGGCTATTATGCGCGTCGTGCCGGACTCAATGTTCTGATGACCGATGCCCACCAACCTCCCCATCAGGAGGGCAGCCATCATGGCAGTAGCCGTCTTATCCGTCACGCTTATGGCGAAGGTGAAAAGTATGTTCCGCTGGTGCTGCGCGCCCAGCAGCTGTGGGATGAACTGGCTGAAATCAGCGGCGAAGCCGTTTTTGAACGCACCGGCGTCATTAACCTCGGCCCCGCCAGCTCTCCTTTCCTGGCCAACGTCGCCGCCAGCGCCAGGGCGTTCGATCTTGAGGTTGAAGAGTTAGATGCTCAGGCCGTCATGCAGCGCTGGCCGGAGATACGCCTTCCCGACGACTATCGGGCGATTTTCGAACCGGCGTCCGGCGTACTGCGCAGTGAGCTGGCTGTCGAGACCTGGATACGTCTGGCACGGGAAGCTGGCTGCGCGCAGCTATTCAACTGCCCGGTCTCAGCCATTCATCACCATGCAGACGGGGTCACCATTGATACCCTTGACGGTGAATATCACGGCAAGAAATTGCTGATTAGCGCCGGTACCTGGGTCACCCGCCTGCTTCCGGACCTCCCCATCCAGCCGGTACGTAAGGTTTTCGCCTGGTTCCAGGCCGATGGCCGTTACAGCAGCAAGAATCATTTCCCGGCGTTCACCGGCGAGCTACCCAACGGCGATCAATACTACGGTTTCCCGGCGGAAGATAACGAGCTGAAGATCGGCAAGCATAACGGCGGTCAGCCTGTCTCCACGCCGCAGGAGCGATCGGCGTTTGGCGCTGTCGCCAGCGATGGTTCCGAATCCTTTCCGTTTTTACGTAACGTCCTGCCCGGGATCGGCGGCTGTCTGCACGGCGCCTCCTGCACCTATGACAACACGGTCGATGAAGATTTTATTATCGATACGCTCCCTGGCAGACCAGACACACTGCTGATCACCGGTCTGAGCGGCCATGGCTTTAAGTTTGCGCCGGTGCTGGGAGAAATTGCCAGTCAGTTTGCCCAGGGACAGACGTCGACCTTTAACCTGACGCCTTTCTCGCTGGCGCGCTTTAGCTCATAACGGAATGCGGCACGCTTGCCGCCGGAAAAAAAACGGCCTCTGTGTCGAGGCCGTTAGTCATTGAGAACGGTTATGCGTCGCCTGTTTAATATGCTGGTTAACAACGTGCGCGAGCACTTTATGATCTACCTTGCGCTGTGGTTGCTGCTGGCGATCATCGATCTCGTCTGGTTATGGTTTTTCTGACGACTCCGGCTCGGGGATCCCGAGTTTGGTGTTCAGTCGGCCACGCGATTTGTTAAAGATTTTATTGCCGTTTTCGCGTCCGGCGCGCAGTTTGCGCTGCTCCTCTTCCGGCAGCTTATGCTCTTCCATGCACGCTTCGCTACAGCAACCGGCAAACTTCTCAGCGCAGCTCGGGCACTGTATAAACAGCAGATGACAGCCATCATTCAGGCAATTGGTATGGGTATCGCACGGCGCGCCACACTGATGACAGTGCGCGATGACGTCATCGGAGATACGCTCGCCCATCCGCTCATCAAAGACAAAGTTTTTGCCAATAAAACGGACCGGCAGCCCCTGCTCACGTGCGCGGCGGGCGTACTCAATAATCCCGCCCTCGATATGCCAGACCTTATTGAAACCGTTATGCTTCATCCAGGCGCTGGCTTTTTCACAGCGAATACCGCCGGTGCAATACATAACAATTTTCTTGTCTTTGTGGTCCTGCATCATTTCCACGGCTTTCGGCAGCTGGTCGCGGAAGGTATCCGCCGGGATCTCCAGCGCGTTTTCGAAATGACCCACCTCATATTCATAGTGGTTACGCATATCGATAAATACCGCATCCGGATCGTCAAGCATGGCATTGACGTCCGCCGCCTTGAGATAATCCCCAACATTGGAGGCATCGAAAGAGGGATCGTCGATGCCATCGGCGACAATACGGTCACGCACTTTCAGGCGCAGCACCCAGAAAGATTTCCCATCGTCCTCGAGGGCGATATTGAAACGCAGCCCCGCCAGCGCCGGATCGAAGCCATAGAGAAACTCACGCAGGGCTTCAACGTTGCTTTCCGGCACGCTGATTTGCGCGTTGATCCCTTCCCGGGCCAGATAAATACGGCCAAAGACCTTCAGCTGGGTTAAGGCAACCCATAACGCATCGCGAGTGGCTTGTGGGTCGACAATGGTGAAATATTTATAGAATGAGATCGTCGTGCGCGGCTCGGTCTCAGCCAGCATTTGCGCCTTTAACGTCTCATTTGAAATGCGGTTGTGTAACACTGGCATGGTGTACCTGCTCGACATAGAAATGAGGAAATAAACGGCGGGCATGATATAGCAAAGCTAATTAATTTACATCCCTACATTTTACGCTACATTTCTCTCACCCGGTCGCGCCCCGCTTAACAAAACGAGCTGACTGTCGCCGCCTTTGGCTGGCCGGTAAAAAAATGCGATAATATAAGACGTTGCTCACTGATACGGGTATGAAATGACTCATTTGCCTAAATTTTCTCCGGCGCTGTTGCATCCGCGCTATTGGCTGCTGTGGCTGGGTATCGGCCTGCTGTGGCTGGTTGTCCAACTGCCCTATCCGCTGATTTACCGCCTGGGAAATGCCATCGGCCGGCTGGCCATGCGCTTTATGAAGCGTCGGGCGAAGATCGCCTATCGCAACCTTGAGCTCTGCTTCCCCGACAAAAGCGAGCAGGAACGTCACCGAATGGTGGTGATGAACTTTGAATCGGTGGGTATGGGACTGATGGAGACGGGGATGGCCTGGTTCTGGCCGGTTCGTCGTATCGCCCGCTGGACCGACACCATCGGCTTTGAGCATATCCGCGATGTGCAGGCGCAGCAGCGCGGCATTCTGCTGATCGGTATTCACTTCCTGACCCTCGAGATGGGCGCGCGAATGTTCGGTATGAACGAGCCGGGAATTGGCGTCTACCGTCCCAACGACAACCCGGTGATCGACTGGCTGCAGACATGGGGTCGGCTACGATCCAATAAGGACATGATTGACCGTAAGGATCTGAAAGGGATGATCCGGGCGCTGAAAAAAGGTGAAGTGGTCTGGTATGCGCCGGATCACGATTACGGTCCGACCGCCAGCGTCTTCGCCCCACTGTTCGCTGTCGACCAGGCGGCGACCACCTCCGGCACCTGGATGCTGGCGAAAATGTCCAAAGCCTGTATCGTCCCCTTCGTCCCGCGTCGCAAACCGGATGGTAAAGGTTATGAACTGATTATCCTGCCGCCAGAGTGTTCCCCGCCGCTGGACGACGCGGAAACCACGGCCGCCTGGATGAACAAGATTGTTGAGCAGTGCATCATGATGGCCCCGGAACAATATATGTGGCTCCACCGCCGCTTCAAAACCCGCCCCGAGGGCATGCCCTCCCGCTACTGATCCCTTTTCCCGGCCGCGCATGTGGCCGGGAATGCGCTTCTCGCTCATGCTTTAGGCTCTGCTTTAGCTTTAAAAGCTCTCCTCCATTGCGGCATTTATTTCCCAGGCGCATAATTAGCAGGCTCATATTTTCTCTTGATTTGACCTGCCGCGCAGGCCAGTGGAACCCTATGTCCTCTGCTGATACCCCTATTAACTGGAAACAAAATCTGACCGTGACCTGGCTCGGCTGCTTTTTAACGGGCGCCGCCTTCAGTCTGGTTATGCCCTTTCTGCCACTCTATGTCGAACAGCTCGGGGTCACCGGGCATAGCGCGCTGAACATGTGGTCCGGGCTGGTCTTTAGTATCACCTTCCTCTTCTCCGCCATTGCCTCACCGTTCTGGGGCGGTCTTGCTGACCGCAAAGGACGAAAAATTATGCTGCTGCGTTCCGCCCTCGGAATGTCCGTAGTGATGATGCTGATGGGGATGGCACAGAATATCTGGCAGTTTCTGCTGCTACGCGCACTGCTCGGCCTGCTGGGCGGCTTTATTCCCAACGCCAACGCCCTGATTGCCACCCAGATCCCGCGCCACAAAAGCGGCTGGGCGCTGGGCACGCTGTCAACCGGCGCGGTGAGCGGCGCCCTGCTCGGCCCGCTGGCGGGTGGCTTCCTGGCCGACCACTGGGGCCTGCGCACCGTCTTCTTTATGACCGCGGCGGTGCTGTTTATCTGCTTCCTGTTTACCCTGTTTTTAATCCGTGAAAATTTTGTGCCGATCGCCAAAAAAGAGATGCTCAGCGCCAGAGAGGTTTTCTCCTCGCTACAGAATCCCAAGCTGGTGCTCAGCCTGTTTGTGACCTCGCTGATCATCCAGGTGGCCACCGGCTCCATTGCGCCGATTCTGACGCTTTACGTGCGCGATCTCGCGGGCAACGTCAGTAACATCGCCTTTATTAGCGGGATGATCGCCTCGGTGCCGGGAATAGCCGCGCTGATGAGCGCCCCGCGGCTGGGCAGGCTCGGGGATCGTATCGGGCCGGAAAAGATCCTCATCGTCGCGCTAATTATCTCTGTGCTATTGCTGATCCCGATGTCGTTCGTTCAGACCCCACTGCAGCTGGGTATCCTGCGTTTCCTGCTCGGCGCGGCAGACGGGGCACTGCTGCCGGCAGTGCAAACCCTGCTGGTGTATAATTCCACCAGCCAGATCTCCGGGCGTATCTTTAGCTATAACCAGTCGTTCCGCGATATTGGCAACGTCACCGGCCCCCTGATAGGCGCCTCGGTGTCCGCCAACTACGGTTTCCGCGCGGTATTCCTGGTCACCGCGGGCGTGGTGCTCTTTAACGCCATTTATTCTACCCTCAGCCTGCGCCGACCTGCCGCGGAAGCCTCGCAGCCTGACCGCCATTCAGTAAATTAATGTCCAGAGGGGCCCAGCCCCTTGACGCTTTGGCTACCGCCTTCTATAGATTGAATCGTGTTCAATTCATATTCTTCTCAGGAGATTCGCTATGCCAAAGGATTCGATGTTCTATGCCACGCTCGAAGAAGCTATTGATGCAGCACGCGAAGAATTTCTCGCCAATAATCCTGACAGCGATGAAGAGAGCGCTAACGTTGAGCAGCTTAATATTCAAAAGTATGTGCTGCAGGATGGCGATATCGCCTGGCAGGCCGAATTTTTTGCTGACGAAGACGAACAAGGCGAATGTTTACCGATGCTCAGCGGCGAAGCTGCGCAGAGCGTTTTCGACGGGGATTATGATGAGATAGAGCTGCGCCAGGAGTGGCTGGAGGAAAATACCCTCCATGAGTGGGATGAAGGCGAATTCCAGCTCGAGCCCTCGCTGGACACCGAAGAGGGACAGACGGCGGCCGACGAGTGGGACGAGCGCTAATTAGTTATAGGGCCCGTGGCTGGCATCCAGCGGCAGCAGCAGCGTATCGAACACCAGCGAGAACGGCAGGTCCAGAACGGTGAGATAGCGCCATGCCGAGTCGCGAACGTCCCACTGCACGCCCGGGTAATATTGGTTGCCATGCCCCTGCCCGGGCACCGTCCGGCTGATAATGCTGCCGCAGCCGCTCAGCAGCAGCGCCATGGCAATGATCGATAATATTCGCATCCACAACCTCGTGTTTCAGATAAAAAAATACCGGCATCGCTGCCGGTATTTTCCTTTACGTACGGCTTATTTCGTTTTCAGCGCCAGCGGGTTAAGCGCTAACTGCTGATAGGCGTTGACCCACGATGAATATTTCTCCGGCGCGGCCCAGACGCGATAGTGCAGACGCGACATGGTCACCGGGTCGCTCAACAGCACCAGTCGACGATCGCGGTTCAGCTTATCCGGCGTTTCGTTCAGCGCCTGCTCAACGTGGCGCTCGCGAGCGATCTCAAGGATATGACCATGACGGTGGCGCGCGGTGGCCATCGCCGTGGCGAGGGCGTTAAACGACGGATTGAATACCGCGTGCATAAAGCCATCGTCCAGTGAACGCTGACGGTTCAGCGTCAGGTACGCGTCGGTATCCTTGAGCACCTGCGGCGGCGAATACTCTTCCGGGATCAGGAACAGCTTCCAGCGCTTGGTGCGCAGGCCCACGGTCGCCCGGCTGGAGATCGCCGACACGAACGGCGACAGGATCAGCGAGACGACGATCGGCGCCAGCCAGAACAGGAAGCGCAGATCCAGCCATGCCATTCCGACTGCCCATACCAGCCCCAGCAGCAGCTGCGAGCCGTGACGCATAAAGGCTTCTCCCCACGGCGTGGAGTCATCATCACGCTGCGGCGAATTCCACACCACTTCCCAGCCGAGGAAGGCGCTGACCACGAAGACGGTGTGGAACAGCATGCGAACCGGCGCCAGCAGGACCGAGAACAGGACCTCCAGCAGCAGAGAAAGCGTGACGCGGATAAATCCGCCATACTCTTTCGGCCCTTTACACCACACCAGAATAATACTCAGCAGCTTCGGCAGGAACAGCAGCACCATGGTCGAAGCGAACAGCGCGATGGCCAGCTCCGGACGCCACTGCGGCCACACCGGGAACAGCTGACGCGGCTGCAGGAAGTACTGCGGCTCGGTCAGGGCATGCACCACCTGCAACGCCGTCGACAGGGCAAGGAACATAAACCACAGCGGCGCCGACAGGTACGACATCACGCCGGTGAGGAACACCGCCCGGTGAACCGGGTGCATCCCTCTGACGAGGAACAGGCGGAAGTTCATCAGGTTGCCCTGACACCAGCGACGGTCGCGTTTCAGCTCGTCCAGCAGGTTCGGCGGCAGCTCCTCATAGGAGCCCGGCAGATCGTAGGCAATCCACACCCCCCAGCCGGCACGGCGCATTAGCGCGGCTTCGACGAAGTCGTGCGACAGAATCGACCCGGCAAAGTTACCCTCGCCCGGCAGCGGCGCCAGCGCGCAGTGCTCGATGAACGGCTTCACGCGGATAATGGCGTTGTGTCCCCAGTAGTGGGACTCCCCCAGCTGCCAGAAGTGCAGACCCGCCGTAAACAGCGGACCGTACACCCGGGTGGCAAACTGCTGGCAACGCGCATACAGCGTGTCCATGCCCGAAGCGCGCGGGGATGACTGGATGATCCCGGCGTTCGGGTTCGCTTCCATCAGGCGCACCAGGCTGCTCAGACACTCGCCGGTCATCACCGAGTCTGCGTCCAGCACCACCATATAGCTGTACTGGCTGCCCCAGCGGCGGCAGAAATCATCGATGTTGCCGCTCTTACGCTTCACGCGACGACGACGGCGACGGTAGAAGATCTGCCCTTCGCCCTGCACTTCGGCAATCAGCTCCATCCACGCCTTTTGCTCAGCCACACAGATATCGGGGTTATAGCTGTCGCTGAGGATATAGACATCGAAATGAGCGGCGTTACCGGTCGCTTTCACCGACTCCCAGGTCGCCCGCAGCCCGGCGAAAACGCGGTCAACGTCTTCGTTACAGATCGGCATAATAAGCGCCGTACGGTGCGCCGGGTTCAACGGTTCGTCACCAACCGTCGAGGCGGAAATACTGTACTTGTCGCGGCCGATCAACAGCTGCAGAAAGCCCATTAACGCGGTCCAGAAGCCGGCGGAAACCCAGCAGAACAGTACCGCGAAGAGGATCAGAATGCCGCTCTGCAACACGTACGGCAGCAGCTGCATGAACGAGATCCACAGGTTCTGCCCCACCATGTCGGCCGGGTTGATCAGCGCCCAGCCCTGATAAGGCAGAATGGTTTTCATATACCAGGTGGCCACCACGGTCTGCGACAGCGTCAGCAGCAGCAGGATGTAGCGACGAATGGTGCCGACGGTACGCCATTTTTGCTCACTCTCGCGCTCTTCTTGCGTCAGGCGGGAGAGATAGCGCGGCGTGACATCGCGGCCGCGCAGACGATCCCAGAAGCGGCCGACCGGGTTAGTCCGCCACGGGTCCGGGATCATCGAGGAACGCCTGGCTTTCGGCATAGCATGCAGCTGGGTACGACCTTCGTCATCCTTCACCAGTTGATCGCCAGAAAGCGAATCCGGCCAGCTGTGCGCCAGACGCGCCTTCACCGACCCCAGCGGAGAGTCGTCTTCGCGAGCGAAGGTCTGATGTTCGTCATCCAGGGCCTGATGAACGGCCTGCAGGCTGGTGTCCGGCAGCGCCGATTTTTCGGCGTCCGACAGCGGCAATGCGTCAATGTACTTCGTTATCTTATTCATTGGCAGGCAGCTGATAGCTCCAGGTTTCGCTCAACGTGTCATCACCGTTAACCAGTGCGGCACGCATTTCCGTCGTTTTCTTCGGATCTTTGACCTTCAAACGCAGGATCATCCGCCAGCCTTTGGTCACTGGATTGTAACGCACGGTATTTTCAACGATTTCCGCGTTATCGCCGGTGCTCGCCTGAGCAGCGACCGGGGTATCCGCTGGCAGTTTCTTCATATCGGCGCCGGTGAAGTCGACAATGAAGGCAACCGTACCGTCCGGCTGACGGATCAGGTTCGACTGCTTCACGTCGCCGGTAGAGCGGCGGGTCTGCATAACGTAAGCGTTATCTGGCGCATGCAGCTTGTCTTCATCGCGGCTGAAGGTGATGGTGTATTTGAAGTTCATCTCCTTGCCCGGCTCCGGCAGCTGATCCGGCGTCCAGTAAGTCACGATGTTATCGTTCGTTTCATCGTTGGTCGGAATTTCAACCAGCTCGATTTTCCCTTTGCCCCAGTCCCCTTTCGGGGTGATCCAGGCGCTTGGACGCAGGTCATAACGATCGTCGAGATCCTCGAAGCGCGAGAACTGACGGCCGCGCTGCAGCAGGCCGAACCCTTGCGGGTTTTCCATCGCATAGCTGCTGACAGCCAGGTGTTTCGGATTGTTCAGCGGACGCCAGATCCACTCGCCGTTACCGGCCAGGATAGACAGACCATTGGAGTCGTGCAGCGCCGGACGATAGTTGAGCGTCGGAGAAGGCTGGTTGGAACCGAACAGGAACATGCTGGTCAGCGGCGCCACACCCAGTTTGCCGACTTTGTCACGCAGGTAAACTTTGGACTGGACGTCCACGACGGTGTCGCGTCCCGGCATGATGACAAAGCGATAGGCGCCGGTTGCCCGTGGGGAATCCAGCAGCGCATAGATAGTCAGACGCTTGTCAGTGGCTTTTGGACGTTCGATCCAGAACTCACGAAAACGCGGGAACTCTTCGCCGGACGGCAGCGCGGTATCGATAGCCAGACCACGCGCGGACAGACCGTAAACCTGACCCTGACCCAGCACGCGGAAGTAGCTGGCACCGAGCATGCTGACGATTTCATCGTTCTTATCTTTGCTGTTGATCGGATACAGTACTTTGAAGCCGGCGAAACCGAGGTCTTTCACCGTGTCTTTATCGTGCTGGACGTTACCAAAGTTGAAATAGTCCGGACTATATTTAATTTTGCGCACGCTGGTCGCCGTCACTTCATTGATGGTGACCGGCGTGTCGAAGTACATCCCCTGATGGTAAAATTCAAGCTTGAATGGGGTTTTCTGGTTATTCCAGTAAGCTTTATCGTGATTAAACTGAATTTGCTGGTAGTCCGCGTATTTCATGTCGCGGAAAGCGGAGGGCAGGTTACTCTTCGGCGCTTCATAGCCTTTCCCGGCTAACGTTTTGGCCTCTTTTGCAACGTCATCAATGCTAAACGCCCATGCAGATGAAGTACACAGGGACAACATTACGGCTGCGCTTAACCAACGCATTTTCATCATCTGTGGTTTATGTTTCATATAAGTAAGCACTTCCCCCTTTGTGTGCTTAAATCGATCCGATCTATTTTAATGGAAACTCAGGCAATCCGACAACATAATCCCTGCTTTGTTCAGCCTGGCGGCACAGGGAATAAACAGTTCGCTGTCCCGTTTGCACTTTGAGTGCTTATCCTGGAGACAGATACCCCGAGTTCATGTAGGGTTGCTGATAATGTAAGCGTTATCACCTTGAGTGATAAGACGAATTATCTGAGATTGTCGTGAATCGTATGAATAATACTCCGGTACAGCGTGAATATTTCTTCGACAGCATCCGCGCCTGGTTGATGCTGCTGGGGATCCCTTTCCACATTTCGCTGATTTATTCCAGCCACAGCTGGCATGTCAACAGCGCCGAACCCTCGTGGTGGTTGACGCTGTTTAATGACTTCATCCATGCCTTTCGCATGCAGGTTTTTTTCGTCATCTCCGGCTATTTCTCCTACATGCTGTTCCTGCGCTACCCGCTGAAAAAATGGTGGAAAGTGCGCGTTGAACGGGTCGGTATTCCGATGCTGACCGCCATCCCGCTGCTGACGCTGCCGCAATTTATTATGCTGCAATACGTCAACGGCAAGGCGGAAAACTGGCATACCCTTTCGATGTACGACAAATTTAATACCCTGGCCTGGGAGCTCATTTCCCACCTGTGGTTTTTACTGGTTCTGGTGGTGCTGACCTCGCTGGGGGTGGTGCTGTTTAAATGGCTGACGCGCCGTCCGGCTGGCCACGGCCTCGCCTTCAGTGACACTGTCACCATGGGCCAGCTGACGATGATTTTCCTCGCGCTGGGGGTCTTTTATGCGCTGATCCGCCGGTCCTTGTTCCTGCTCTATCCGCCCCTGCTGAGCAATGGTCTGTTTAACTTTGTGGTGATGCAGACGCTGTTCTATCTGCCCTTCTTTGTGCTGGGCGCGCAGACCTTTATTAACCCACGCTTAAAGACCATGTTCACCACTCCATCGCCGTGGTGCTGCGCCGCAGCGCTGCTCGGGTTTATCGCCTATCGACTGAATCAGCAGTATGGGTCCGGCGACGGCTGGATGTATGAAACCGAATCGGTGATTACTATGGTGTTGGGGCTGTGGATGGTCAATGTGGTCTTTTCGCTCGGCCATCGACTGCTGAACTTCCAGTCAGCGCGCGTGACCTATTTCGTCAATGCCTCGCTGTTTATTTACCTGGTGCACCACCCGCTGACGCTACTGTACGGGGCGTGGATCACCCCGGCCATCAAGTCCAATACCTTAGGCTTTATTGTCGGGCTGGTTTTTGTGGTGGGTATCGCGCTGATCCTGTATGAAATTCATCTGCGCATTCCGCTGCTGCGTTTCCTGTTCTCCGGTAAACCGATGAACAAACCGGCCAAAACCCCGGCTTCGGCCAGCTAATTTGCCGCGGGTGCGGCACGCCAGGCGTGTCGCATTACGCCTGCTCGTCAAAAAGCCGGTCGAAAATCATATTATACAGAGCTTCTAAATCTGCCTTATCGACCGGGGTCGAGGCGCAGAGCTCACAGCGATAGGCGGCCCCCTCGGTCAGAACGGCGATGAGCTCTGATGCGGCATTGCGTCGCGCATCGCTGAGCCCGGGATGGTAGCGCTGCGACAGACGCCCTCCTTCCTCTTTCAAACGCCGATCGGCCTGCACCAGGATCTCGCGCAAGCGTGGGTTACGCGAGGCTTCGGCGTTGATCTCCATCAGCAGATAATTGTCGCTTTTGGTGGCTGCCGACGTCGGGATCCTGCCGGCCAGCACCGCCGCTTTGCGCGCCAGATTGTGGTTCTCATCGATCATCTCCCCGACCCTGGCGTGGACGATTTCGCTGACAATCGCTTCGATGATCGCCTCTTTGCTGGCAAAAATACGATACAGCTGACCAACGCTCAGGCCCGCCTCGCGGGCAATATCGGCAACGGAAGCGCCATGCAGCCCCTTTTCAGCAAAACACCTTTGCGCAGCGGCAACGATCTCTGCGCGGCGCGCCTGCTGCTTCTGCTGTACTTTTCCTTCTGACACCCTGCTCCCTCCTGCTATCCATCTTTCCCGTCAATACCGGCGGTTATCATAGCCTATTCTGCTGGATCAGGGGTATGACGCCAGCAGGCGGCGATAGATAGCCGCCGTTTCCTCATCAAAACAGACGAACAGGACGCGCTCAAGGGGGTTATAGCGAGTGAGAAACGCGGTGACGGTGCGCACGGCGATCTCCGCCGCTTCCTCTTTTGGATAGCCATACACGCCGGTGCTGATCGCCGGAAACGCAATGGAGCGATAGTTGTTTGCCGCGGCCAGCTGCAGACTGTTTTTGTAAGCATCCGCCAGGGTTTGCGCTTCCATGCGGTCGCCGCCGTGCCAGACCGGGCCCACGGTGTGGATCACCGCGCTGGCGGGAAGATCGCCCGCAATAGTGATCACCGCGTGACCGGGAGGACATTCGCCCTGCTGCTGCAATACCTGTTTGCAAGCCGCCAGCAGCGCCGGGCCGGCCGCCCGGTGGATCGCGCCATCTACCCCGCCGCCGCCCAGCAGCGAGGGGTTTGCCGCATTAACAATCACATCGACTTCAAGCGTCGTAATATCGCCGAGAATTACCTCAGGTTGAACAGCCATTTCTCCTCCTGTCGGCATAGCGCGTGGATACGGCTTTCTGCCGATACTAGGGCATTCCCGCCCCCGGGAGCAAGATTATCCCTCAGCCCTGGCGACGGGAAGCTAAAAAAAACAGGACCCTAAGGGTCCTGTTGAGTCTGCTGTTTCGCCAGTCAGGCGTTGTCATTAGCGAACGATTTATGTTTGCCCGCGCGGGCCGCCAGCCACAGGCCACTATTCTTCATGGCATAGCCAAAAACCAGACCCAACGCCAGGGAGGGCACCACCAGGCGCCAGTCGCCGTCTGCCGCAAAAGTCGCGCAGGCGCCGATAAAGGTGCCCGGTACAAACGACAGCAATGTCTGTCGCGCCTGAATGCACATCAGGAAGGCGACGATACCGGTCATCATATAGCTGAGGATCTGCAGCTGCGGGGCCAGTGCGCTACCGTGGATAATCACTAATGCCCAGACCACGCCGCTCATTACCGTGCACGAGGAGATGGCCAGACCTTTCAGACCGCCCTGCGGGCAGGCGAAATAGGCCGTACAGCCGAGGAAACCGGCCCAGCTCAGCAGGCCGAGAGCGACCGCCACCCATCCCCAAATTCCGGAGAGAATGCCCGTCGTTAATGCGATTGCGAAGAGTATGTTCATGGCGCGTATCCTAGCAGATACGCGCCGGAAGAATGAGATCTAAAACACAGTATATGAATGAACCTAATTTCAGTTGCATTCAAATAGTGATTAACATCACATATTATTGCTCATCTTCTTCCTGAAGCTCGTCCCACATCGCGGCGATGGCGTCGCGGGTCAATGGCGCCATGGTGCGCCAGAATGGCGTGTGCGCATGGGCTTCGACTTTGCCCAGCATCGTCCCGCACCATGGCAGGATATAGTCAGCAAACAGGAGCTCCAGCGTCTCGCTCTGGTCTTCTGTAGCATGATCCTCCAGCCAGGAGGCGGCCAACAGCAGCGATCCGAGATGATCCGCCGGACCTTCCCCTGTCGGGATACCGTGTTCGCTCATAAAAGCCCGTACTTCTGCTTCCGAGGAACCCTCCACCCACGCGCTACGGTACGGCGGCACGCTGCAGGCTTCACCGACGAACAGCGCATTATAGTCCGTCGCCAGGGACTGCATCTCACAGCTTTTCTGCAGACGCGCCAGCAGTTCATCCTGCTCAAGCGGCCAGCTGGCAGCCAGTTTGCCCTCACGGATCAGGGTAAACAGCGGCACCAGCAGCGGGTCCTGCGGTTGACGGTAATACAGCGAACCCAGCACGCGGCAGAGGATTGAAAACTCGTTCATTCAGTTATTCCAGTTATACAAATTAAAGGTCAGCAAATTCCGGGATCGCCGGCATGCCCCGCGACTCGAGGAAGTTGAGCAGGCGACGCGGAGAAACGTTGAGGATCCTCTCCTCCGGGAAATCGACCGCATCAAGGATCTTGCGGCATTCGGTAAATTCCCCGAGGGTAAAGGCAGTGTGAGAGTCCGAGCCCAGCGCCACCCATCCCCCGGCATCACGCACCGCCGCAGCGATAGCTCGACAGTTATCTTCACTGCCCACGCGCGATGAAATAAAAGAGGAGTTATTAATCTCCAGCGCCACCTGATAGCGGGCCGCCGCTTCGGCAATAGCCGGGATATCCACCGGGAATTTCGGATTACCCGGATGGCTAATCATATGCACCTTACCGCTGGCCATCGCGGCAATCATCGCCTGCGTATGGGTGTCTCGATCCTGCGGCGGGAACACCGGCTCATGGAATCCGGCAATGATCAGATCAAGCGAGGTTAACATCGGCCCGGAGCAGTCGATCTCACCTTCGATATTTTTAATATTCGACTCAATACCGCGCAGGATCCCCACCCCGTCTACCAGACGGGGCCAGATGCGCATATTAACGAAGTGCCAGTAGTGCGGGGCATCCGCCATATCCGGGCCATGGTCGGTGATGGCGAAGAGTTTGATCCCTTTACGCTTTGCTTCCGCAATATAATCGTGCAGGGTGCTGTAGGCGTGGGTGCTGGCGACGGTATGCATGTGCAGGTCAACGGGATACATCACATTCTCCTCTTCTGTTTGCCGCAAGAATAGCAGGAAACCGGGCTATTGATTAGCAAAAACCCCGCCGTGGCGGGGTTCTCTCGTCTTAATAACCGCGCTGGCGGTCAACCTGACCGCTTACCGGTTCCCCTCGCTCAAGCCGGCTAATGGTCTCCGCAATGTAGGTGATAGCTTCCATTGGACGGGTCACTGCCGCCACATGGGGGGTCATGGCCACCCGCGGATGTGCCCATAGCGGGCTCTCCTGCGGCAGAGGTTCGCGACTGAAGACATCGAGCATCGCCCCTTTGAGCTTACCGCTGTTCAGCGCCGCCAGCAGATCCTCTTCAACGACATGCACGCCGCGAGCAAGGTTGAGGACATAGCTCTCATCCGGCAACTGCGCCAGCAGCGTTTGGTTAATAATACCGGCGGTTTCGGCGGTATTCGGCAGCAGGTTGATCAGCACGCGAGTGCCCTGCAGGAATTCGCCCAGTTCGGCCTGACCGGCGAAGCTCTGTACCTGTGGCCAGGATTTGCGGCTACGGCTCCAGACGCGAAGCGGGAACCCCCAGGGTTGCAGACTTTCCGCAACCTTCGCCCCCAACACGCCGGCTCCCATAATCCCGACAGTGAATTCGTCGGCGCGATACTCGGGCAGCGGCTGCCAGCGGGAAGCCAGCTTCAGCGCCTGATAGTCATCAAAGCGGCGGAACCAGTGCAGCACCTGGCTCACGGCATACTCCTGCATCTGCCGTCCCATACCGGTATCTTCGAGGCGAAACAGCGGGATCGACAGCGGCAGCATATCCGGATGGTCACGCAGCTTGCTGAGAATAGAATCTACCCCCGCCCCGAGGGCAAACACGGCCTTCAGCGCCCGGCCCTGCAGCATCTCTACCGGCGGATGCCAGACCAGGGCATAGTCCGCCGGCTGGTTGTCACCCGCTTTCCACTCGCGCACCCGCGCCCCGGGTAACTGTTTTTCCAGCTCACGGATCCAGAATGGGGTATCAAAGGTCTGATGGTAAAAAATAATCTCCATAGGGGCTCCTGATAGCAGACGCCTTTGGCCGATTGACGCTGGCGTCTTATTTTACTCATTGTTTTCTATTGGTTTGCCAGCATAACAAATTTCCCCCGAGCGAAAAGGGAAAAGGCACTGGCGACAAAAAAAACGGATTTCGCACGTTTAAGGAGCAAGTTGCTCGAAGTTTGTCTAAACGCGCTTTTTTTGCAAAAAGTTGATTGACGGGCGATACGTATTTCCCTACATTAGCGCCCGTTCCCGACAACAACGGGAAAGACAATATGGTGAGGTGTCCGAGTGGCTGAAGGAGCACGCCTGGAAAGTGTGTATACGGCAACGTATCGGGGGTTCGAATCCCCCCCTCACCGCCATATTCGAGATGAGAGCCTGTACGCAAGTACGGGCTCTTTTCTTTTATATTCTCCGCCGGGGGGGATGAGAACCCCCGACCGGGGTTCGACAACTGGCGCAGCCAGTTGGACAGACCGCACACGCAGTAAGCGGGCTGCCCCGCAGGGGCGAGCGAAGCGAGTCAATCCCCCCCTCACCGCCATATTCGAGATGAGAGCCTGTACGCAAGTACGGGCTCTTTTCTTTTATATTCTCCGCCGGGGGGATGAGAACCCCCGACCGGGGTTCGACAACTGGCGCAGCCAGTTGGACAGACCGCGAGCCCGCGAGCGGGCTGCCCCGCAGGGGCGAGCGAAGCGAGTCAATCCCCCCCTCACCGCCATATTCGAGATGAGAGCCTGTACGCAAGTACGGGCTTTTTTCTTTTATATTCTCCGCTGGGGGGGATGAGAACCCCCGACCGGGGTTCGACAACTGGCAACGCCAGTTGGACAGACCGCGCACGCAGTAAGCGGGCTGCCCCGCAGGGGCGAGCGAAGCGAGTCAATCCCCCCCTCACCGCCATATTCGAGATGAGAGCCTGTACGCAAGTACGGGCTTTTTTCTTTTATATTCTCCGCTGGGGGGGATGAGAACCCCCGACCGGGGTTCGACAACTGGCAACGCCAGTTGGACAGACCGCGCACGCAGTAAGCGGGCTGCCCCGCAGGGGCGAGCGAAGCGAGTCAATCCCCCCCTCACCGCCATATTTTAAGAAGAGCTCGTACGCAAGTACGGGCTTTTTTTCGTCTGTGGCACCCGCCGGGGGGATGAGAACCCCCGACCAAGGTTCGACAACTGGCAACAGACATTACGCAGTATTGTCAAAGCCAGACTCTTTTTCACACGATTAACAGCGCAGCGAAGATGTTCGCCAACACTATCCCCTCTTCCGCTTTGAGCCACCCGGCATAACGAAAATCATATCGCTCCGGATGGTGTACGTTATGCATTAACGAAAAGTGCTTTGTTACTTGCGTATCGACCGTAATACAATGTAAAAGTGAATGAACGTTCATTCACTTTAGCGCATGACAACACAGAAGGTACCAATGACTAGCAAAACACTGCGACTTATATTTCCTCAATGGCAAGGCGGTAACAATCCTCCCTACTATCTTGGCTCGCAGCTCCTCTCGTTTCTCTCTCCTGAAGCAAAAGGGCCCGTTGAGATCGTTCCTGTTGAGTTACCAACAACAGAGCCATTGCCAGGGATTAATGGCATCACGGCTAAGCCATCCCTCATCAGGCAACTCAATAATGCTGCCGCACTGATTGAAAAACATGATCCCAATAGCATTGTCATTTTAGGCGGAGACTGCCTGGTTTCGCTGGCGCCTTTCGCCCACCTGCTCGATAAGTACGGAGACAAACTCGGTGTGCTCTGGATTGACTCGCATCCTGACGTGCAGACGGCTGAACAATATCCAAACGCGCATGCCCATGTGCTTGGTGCGCTAATGGGTACGGGTGATAACGATTTAGTTGCCCATGTAAAAACCAAACTTAATCCGTCAAAAATAATGATTGCCGGTATCCACGCGCCACTTCCTTATGAAGCTGAATACCTCACTCGCCATAACATTACGACGCTAGCACCTGAACAGGTTAAAAGCGGTGCAGATGAAGTCCTGGAGTGGATAGCGAAAGAAAAGATTGCGTATCTGGCGATCCATATCGATCTGGACGTACTCGACCCATCTCTGTTCCGCTCCATTCTTTTTGCAAAACCGGGGCGCGGAAAACACGATTTTGGCGACGTTGCTGAAGGCAAACTGACGATTGAGGATGTACTCAATCTGATAGCGGCAGCGACGACAAAAGCAGTCCCCGTTGGCCTGACAATCGCTGAACATTTGCCCTGGGACATGCTGAATCTCAAGAACATGCTCAGTGAATTACCCCTTCTAAAGTAAGACGAAATCCAGGAGCCAGACGATAGAGTTTAGCTCTGGCTCCTTGCATAAAAGCGCGTTAAAGTCTGGGCACCGAATTTACCAAGATGCCGATATGTTAAAAAAAACCGAAACCTACCATAAGTTGATTACGGCTGCTGCTGCCTGCTTTGCGGAAAAAGGCTTTAGTGCGACAAGCGTACGTGAAATCTCTACCCGGGCAGGAATCAGTCAAGGAGCAATGTATACGTATTTCAAAAGTAAGGATGAGCTTGTTAAGGCTATTGTACTGGAAGAACAAAACTCCGCGCTGACTGCCCATAATGCGACCTATGCAGGCTCTTATTTTGATCGCCTTTGTGCACAAGTCGCGTCCTGTATTAGCGAGATCGGTTACCCTATCACGCATCAACTTTGGGTTGAAATCATGGCTGAGTCTGCGCGTAATCCAGAACTGCGAAAAACGTATATCTCCAGTGATGACATCATGCGGAAAAGCTTCGCGCGGCTCATCCAGGAGGGTATCGCTGCCGGAGAGTTTCGCCGTGATATTAACCTTGAAGAAATCACGATCATTATTTTTGCCCTTATTGACGGTTTAATCGCTCGTCAGGCAATAAACACGACCTTTTCATTCAGGGATGATCTGCCAATGTTTTTTGACGTTATGGCAAAATTGCTTAAATAATACCAGACGGTCATAGTAAAACGATGTATCGAAAAAACCAGAGGTTGCTTATAACAGCCAACGCTCTCAAGCGGCAAACGACTCACACAGTGAGCAATCTTTCACGCCCCTACGCGATTGCGAAGAGTGCGTGAAACGTACGGACGCTTTTCACATATGAGTTCCGGCAAAAAACCTCTGCCTACCCATCAATCTTCCTCCATCCGCTGATACTCTTCGCTGAGGTAGTCCACCAGCGCCCTGACGGAGGGCAGCAGCCCGCGCCGTGAAGCAAACACTGCATGGATCACTTCCCGCCGCGGCTGCCACTCATCCAGTACCACCTCTAATTCCCCTGACGCCAGCTGATCGCGCACCATTAATAAAGGAAGCTGTACCACGCCGACGCCGGCCATCGCCGCCTCGCGCAGCGCCAGCATATCGGTGGTCACCATTCGCGGCGTGAAATACACCTCCGCCCTTGCCCCCCCGGGCCCGGTAAGCTGCCATTTATGCTGATGCTTGTTCGCCCCCAGGCTGAGTCCCGGCCAGGTGCTCAGCTCGGAAGGCGCCTGCGGGCGTCCGAGCCGGGAAATGAGATCAGGACTGGCCACCAGCCGGTGCCCGCGGTCCGCCAGCACGCGCATCACCAGATCGCTATCCTCGATGGGCCGGGGACGGACGCGGATCGCCACATCAATCCCCTCCCCGACCACATCCACCCGGCGGTTGGTCGCCTCAAGATGCAGCGTTACCCCGGGATAGCGCGCCATAAATCGCGCCAGCATCGGTCCAATATGGACATGCAGCAAGGTGACCGGACAGGTGATCCTGACGCTACCGCGCGGCTCGGCGCGCAGCGTCTCGACCGCCTGCTGCGCCGCCTCGGCCTCTATCAGCATCGCTTTGCAATGCTGATAAAAGGTCTGCCCGACCTCGGTGACCGCGAACTGACGGGTGGTTCGCTGGATCAAACGCACGCCCAGCCGCTCCTCGAGTTGCGCAATGCGGCGGCTGAGCTTGGATTTCGGCTGGTCAAGCGCTCGCCCCGCCGCGGCGAAACCGCCATGGTCTACCACCTGGACAAACCAGGCGAAGTCATTGAGATCCTGCATCCTTCCTCCATTGTTCCATTTTTGGAACAGTATAGGTCATTTTTGCTCACTACCGCATACGTCGTCCCGGATATAAGCTTATTTACATCAGATACCGATACACAGGAGAAAGCCATGAAACAGATTACAGGAGTCTACACCGCGCCTGCGCAGCATTGGGTAGGCGACGGCTTCCCGGTTCGTTCGATATTTTCTTATCAGACGCACGGCCAGCAGCTGAGCCCCTTCCTACTGCTCGACTATGCCGGGCCGTACACCTTCCCGGCGGGCAGCGATAAACGCGGCGTCGGTGAGCATCCGCATCGCGGATTCGAAACCGTCACCATCGTCTACGCCGGTGAAGTAGAGCATCGTGACTCCACCGGACGCGGCGGGGTGATTGGCCCGGGCGACGTGCAGTGGATGACGGCGGGCGCCGGGATCCTGCACGAAGAGTTCCACTCGGAGGCCTTCACCCGCAGCGGCGGCGAGCTGAAGATGATCCAGCTGTGGGTCAACCTGCCCGCCAAAGACAAAATGACGGCCCCCGGCTATCAGAGCATTACCGCCGGGACGATCCCCACCGTCGCGCTGGCGAATGGCGCCGGACAGGTTCGGGTTATTGCCGGCCAGTATGACGACGTCAGCGGCCCGGCCCATACCTTCTCACCGCTTAATGTGTGGGATCTGCAGCTGAATCAGGGGCACGACCTCACGCTGCGCCAGCCGGAAGGCTGGAGTACCGCGCTGGTGGTGCTGGAAGGGGAAGTGATCATCAACGGTTCCGAGTCCGCCCGCGAAGGTCAGCTCGCCGTCCTGAGCCAGACAGGAGACGCCCTGCATCTGGAGGCGACCACCCAGGCAAAAGTTCTACTGATGGCCGGCGAACCGCTGCAGGAGCCGATTGTGGGCTATGGCCCCTTTGTCATGAATAACAAAACGCAGATCGCAGAAGCCGTTCGCGATTTTAACAGCGGCCGTTTTGGCCAAATCTAACTGATTGAGGTGAATACTATGTCTACTCCCGCTAACTTTAACGGTGCTCGTCCGGTGATTGATGTTAACGATACCGCCATGCTGTTGATTGACCACCAGAGCGGCCTGTTCCAGACCGTCGGCGATATGCCGATGCCAGAGCTGCGCGCTCGCGCCGCCGCGCTGGCCAAGATGGCGTCGCTTGCCGGGATCCCGGTGATCACCACCGCCTCCGTGCCGCAGGGGCCGAACGGTCCGCTGATCCCGGAGATTCATGAAAACGCGCCGCATGCGAAATACATCGCCCGTAAAGGTGAGATTAACGCCTGGGATAACCCGGAATTCGTCGCCGCGGTGAAAGCGACCGGTCGTAAGACGCTGATTATCGCCGGGACCATCACCAGCGTCTGCATGGCTTTCCCGGCGATTGCCGCCGTCGCCGATGGGTATAAAGTGTTTGCCGTGATTGACGCTTCCGGCACCTACAGCAAAATGGCGCAGGAAATCACCCTGGCTCGCGTGGTACAGGCTGGCGTAGTGCCGATGGATACCGCCGCCGTCGCCTCTGAGCTGCAGCGCACCTGGAATCGCCCGGACGCCGCAGAATGGGCGGAGGTGTACACCAAAGTCTTCCCGGCCTACCAATTGCTGATCGAAAGTTACAGCAAAGCGCAGGACGTGGTGAAGAATAACGAACAGCTGGATTCTCAGCGCTAAAACCCCGCCCCGCTGTACCGCAGCGGGGCATTGTTCATTGCGTGAGCGAACGGTAGAGAAAGAAGAAAATATGCTTGACCGTTTTAACGCAACTCCCTATAGTAGCGCCCCGTTGCCCACCCAAGGTGAGCAGCAAGACAATATGGTGAGGTGTCCGAGTGGCTGAAGGAGCACGCCTGGAAAGTGTGTATACGGCAACGTATCGGGGGTTCGAATCCCCCCCTCACCGCCATATTTTAAGAAGAGCTCGTACGCAAGTACGGGCTTTTTTTTCGCATGTAGCACCTGCCGGGGGGGATGAGAACCCCCGACCGGGGTTCGACAACTGGCAACGCCAGTTGGACAGACCGCGAGCCTGCGAGCGGGCTGCCCCGCAGGGGCGAGCGAAGCGAGTCAATCCCCCCCTCACCGCCATATTCGAGATGAGAGCCTGTACGCAAGTACGGGCTCTTTTCTTTTATATTCTCCACTGGGGGGGATGAGAACCCCCGACCGGGGTTCGACAACTGGCAACGCCAGTTGGACAGACCGCGAGCCTGCGAGCGGGCTGCCCCGACAAAAACGCCGGGAGCGTTTTTGAACAACGCCTGCGTTGGCCCCGCAGGGGCGAGGCCCATGGATGGGCCGAGTAACGGCGAGCGAAGCGAGTCAATCCCCCCTCACCGCCATATTTTAAGAAGAGCTCGTACGCATGTACGGGCTTTTTTTTCGCTTGTGGCACCGCAGACATCCCCGGGGTCGGCAGCAATGCCTCCCCCGGCTACCAGACCGTACCCGCCAGGTAGCCCGGCTAAGCGCAGCGCCGCCGGGAGGATGCCCAAAAACAACAAAGCCCGGGCTAGCCCGGGCCTTGCTCACAGTATGACGATTAATAATAGGCTTTCAGCGTCCGCTGGCAGAGAGCCGAGCGCACGCAGTCATCGGTGGTGAAACGCACGATGCCGATCATCTCGTCTTCCTCAAAACGCGCCAGCGCATCACTCAGGCCAGACCTCACACCAGAGGGCAAATCGCACTGGGTGATATCGCCATTGACGATGACCGTCACGTTCTCCCCGAGGCGGGTTAAAAACATCTTCATTTGCGCAGCGGTCACGTTCTGGGCCTCGTCCAGAATCACCACCGCATTTTCAAAGGTACGTCCGCGCATATAGGCGAACGGCGCGATTTCCACCTTGCCGATTTCCGGACGCAGGCAGTACTGCATAAAGGAAGCCCCCAACCTTTTCACCAGCACGTCGTAAACCGGTCGGAAATAGGGCGCGAACTTCTCGGCGATATCTCCCGGTAAGAAGCCAAGATCTTCATCGGCCTGCAGAACGGGACGGGTAACAATAATTCTGTCCACATCCTTATGGATCAGCGCTTCAGCTGCCTTCGCCGCACTGATCCAGGTCTTGCCGCATCCGGCTTCGCCGGTGGCGAAAATCAGCTGTTTATTGTCGATGGCATTCAGATAATGCGCCTGAGCTTCATTGCGCGCCTCAATTGGGGAAGTATCACGGCTGTCCCGCGCCATGCCAATTGCTTCTACGCCACTCATTTGCACAAGCGATGTGACCGATTCTTCTTCACGCTGTTTATGGCTACGTGAATCCCGTCTCAGCACACGTTTTGCTTCACGACGAGCTTTGATCACTGCTTTTTGTCTTCCCATGGATAGCACCTTGCGTTGTAGGTTTACATCACACGCGTCAACATCGACGCGACTATGCGCACGAACGATTGAGGTTTGGCTTCCTTGTAAGCCATTGCTTGCCGGTAGAACTGACAACGAGTCGCGGCTACGCGCACCGCGTACCCTGCCAAGGTGGTAATAATTCGAAGCGGAAGGAGAAAGGGTAAGAAAATCGCTGCCGGAAGCGGGGCTTCCGTGCTGAAGAGTACGGTCTGTGGTTTTACGTTGTCCGGTACGGGACCTTACCATTCGCGATCTCCATAGTGAAACGTCACACTGCCGGGAACTACCGCGTATGTAATAAGTACATCAAAAAAGATTCTTAATGCAACTTATTTTTCACAATGACGCAACAAATAGTTCTTAAGCAAGTGTAGGAGACTATCGGTCATTTGTATTACAGAAATATAACACATGGCAGGAAATATAATAAAAAAGAGAAAAACAGCAGAAAACGCCCTGCCCTCACGGACAGGGTCGGTATCAGGCCTGCAGCAGCGACTCTCCCAGATAGTGTTTTTCATCAACTACGCCGGGTAAAACAAAGAAGTAGCCCCCGCCGATGGGTTTGACGTACTCCTCCAGCGCCTCGCCGTTAAGCCGTTTCTGCACCGTCAGAAAACCCTTTTCCAGATCGTGCTGATAGCAAACGAATAACAGCCCCATATCCAGTTGTCCGGCGTTAGTGACGCCCAGCGAATAGCTGTAGCCGCGGCGCATCATCAGGCTGGACTGGGTTTCCGGCGTGCGAGGATTGGCCAGACGAATATGGCTATCCAGCGCAATGACTTCGCCGCCAGGATCTTTACTGTAATCCGGGGTATCGTGTTCGTTTTTCATCCCCAGCGGCGCACCGCTGTGCTTGTCGCGGCCAAAGATCGTCTGCTGCTCCTTGAGCGGCGTCCGATCCCAGAACTCCACGTGAAACTGGATAATTCGCGCCGCCTGATAGCTGCCGCCCACGGTCCAGGCCGGCTCGTCCTGATCGGCTGTCACCCACACGACTTTATCCATCAGCGCGCTGTCGTGGCTCGGCGGGTTAGCGGTGCCGTCCTTGAATCCCAGCAGGTTGATCGGGGTTTCTTTGCCTTTACTGCGCGCCGCGCTGTCGGAGATAAACCCTTCCCGCTTCCAGCGCACGCTCAGCAGATCCGGCGTATGTTTGATGACATCGCGCAGGGCGTGGATCACCGTATCCTGAGTATTGGCGCAGATCTGCAGCAGCAGGTCGCCATGGCACAGGGCGGCATCCAGTGAATCGTTGGGGAAGCGGGTCATCGGCTGCAGTTTTTTCGGCGCTTTATCCGCCAGGCCAAAACGCTCATCAAACAGTGAATGGCCAACCGAGACGGTCATGGTCAGGTTATCCGGTGCAATCCACGCCCCTAAGATGCCGGAATCCATCGGCGGCAGCCGGGGATTCGGCGTATCCGGCGCCGGGCCGCCCTGGGTTAAAAAGGCGATACGCTGGGTCAGCAGCCGAAACAGACGCTCGAGGTCAGCTTTATCTGACGCCAGCACATCGAACGCCACCAGCATCATCGAAGCCTGCTGCGGCGTCAGGATGCCCGCCTGATGCGGGCCGTAGAAGGGCTGTTTTTCCTGACGGGCGTCGGGTGTGAGCGTCCCGGGGGAACTTTCTGCTTTTGCCGCATGCGCCACCGGGCAGCCGCCGGTGATGGCCAGCGCGCCGCCAAGCGCGCCGATCCCTTTCAGTAAGCGACGACGTGACGGCTCGTTCACGTCGTGTGGTTTCTGTTGTGCCATCGACTTAGTCCAGACCCAGGATCCCGCGCAGCTGAGCCAGATCTTCCGCCAGGGTGGTGATCGGCCCTTTCAGCGCATTACGGTCAGCGGTGGTCAGCTTATCGTAGGTCTCGAAACCGTCTTTGGTGCGATATTTGCTGAGGATGCTGTCCACTTTCTTAAAGTTGGCGTCCACTTTCGCCAGCAGCGCGCTGTTCTCTTTTTGCAGCTGCGGACGCAGCAGGTCGACGATTTTCTGCGCGCCGTCAATGTTGGCCTGGAAGTCCCACAGGTCGGTGTGGCTGTAACGATCTTCTTCGCCGCTGATCTTGCTGGCTGCGACTTCCTCAATTAATCCTGCCGCCCCGCCCACCACTTTTGACGGCGGGAACGCCAGCTCGCTGATGCGTTTTTGCAGCTCCAGCACATCGCTGTTCAGCTGATCGGCATATTTTCCCATGCCCTTGACGCTGTTATCGCCAAACAGCGCCTTTTCCAGACGGTGGAAACCGGTGAATTTCGGATCTTCCGCTTTTTTCTCGAAGTCGTCTTCGCGGGCGTCGATGCTGCCGTCAAGGTCAGAGAACAGCTCGGCAATCGGCTCAATGCGCTCGTAATGCTGGCGCGTCGGGGCGTACAGCGCTTTCGCTTTTTCGATATCGCCCGCTTTCACCGCGTCGGTAAAGGCTTTGGTGCCGCTGACCAGCTGCGCGGTTTCCGCCGTCACATAGGCCTTATAAGCGGTGATCGCGTCGCCGAGGCTCAACACCGCATCCGCTTTCGCCGCGTCTTTGGTTGCTTCGCCGGTGACAATCAGTTTCCCTTTCGGGTTGGTGAGCAGGCCGCAGGTCATATCATATTCGCCTGGCTGCAGGTTAGCGGTGAGCTTTTGGGTAAAGCCCGGCGCGATGTTCTCACGCTCTTCCACCACCATGACCCCTTTCAGAATTTCCCACTCCAGCGCTTTCTGGCTATGGTTCTGAATAATAAACTGGGTTTTACCCGCTTTAACGGTCACCTGCATCGGCTCGCACTGCTTGTCGTTGACGGTGACTTTGACCTGCGGGATATCCGCAGCCTGAGCACCCAATGCAGAGCTGAGCAGCGCGGCCACGGTCGCCCGCAGCGCATTACGGCGAAAATGAATCATCATGATCATCCCTTTCGGTAAGTAGAGTGTCGCTTATAAGCTCGCAGCGCCCGGTCAGGCAGCCCGCGAGGCAGTGGTATTATTCCGCGGCGGCAGGGCAAACAGCACCAGCGCCGGGATCAGATAAAGCAGATAGACCGCCACTTCGCTAACGCTCGGGGTCTCCTGGTAGCCGAAGATCCCTTCAAGCAGTGTGCCGAACAGCGTATGCGTCGACAGCACGTTGCTCAGATCGAAGGCCGTATCCTGGAACAGGTTCCACAGGCCAGCCTCGTGGAAGGCGCGGATCGCCCCCGCGGCCAGGCCAGCGGCCACCAGCAGAATAAACAGGCTGGTCCATTTGAAGAACACGCCGAGGTTAAGGCGGATACCGCCCCAGTAGAGCAGGAAGCCCAGCACGATTGCCGTGGCCAGGCCCAGCAGCGCCCCCAGCGGCGGCCAGATGCCGACATCCTGCTGGAATGCCGCCAGCAGAAAGAAGACCGACTCCAGCCCCTCACGAGCAACGGCGAAAAAGACCATCATCACCAGCGCCCAGCCATGGTGATTACCGCGCTGCAGCGCCTTGTCCACGGCCTGCTCCAGTTGCTGTTTAACGTTGCGCGAGACATTGCGCATCCAGAAGACCATCCACGTCAGGATCACTACCGCGATGACCGCGACGATCCCCTCGAACAACTCCTGTTCGCGCTGAGGAAATTCCCCGGTGGTTTCGTTGATAAAAATGCCTAAGCCAAGACACAGCGCCGCCGCGAGGATCACGCCAATCCACATCACGCCAATCCAGTTGCCGCGCTGGGTGCGTTTCAGATAGCTGGCGATCAGGCTGACAATCAGCGCCGCCTCAAGGCCTTCGCGTAACATAATGAGAAATGGGACAAACATGCCAATACCCTTAAATGTAAAGCACCGTCAACGAATGCAAAAACAGGTAATATTTATGATAGTGATTATCATTACAATACTCAGAAACACAAGCGAAATGTTTAGAGAATGATGACTATCTGTAAATAAATCGCTGGCAAATAATGACTTACGAAAATATTCGCCTGTTATGAGGGAAAAGAATAAGCAAAGGATTTTTTACGCCAGATATTTACCCGTGGCGGCGGCTATGGCTAAATGGCGGCCTTATTGACCTGCGAAAAGAACAACATGACTGCATTTTTTCATTTCCTGCTGGCGCTGGTGGTGATCCTCGCCCTGGCCTGGCTTGTCAGCTACGACAGACAAAATATTCGTATTCGTTACATTCTCCAGTTGATTATTATCGAAATAGCGCTCGCCTTCTTTTTCCTGCACGCAGAAAGCGGCCTGTGGCTGGTGAAAAATATCTCCGGCTTTTTTGCTTCACTGTTAGGCTTTGCCGCCGAAGGGACCAATTTCGTCTTTGGCGGCATGAGCGAAAAAGGGTTAGCCTTTATTTTCCTGGGCGTCCTGTGTCCGATTGTGTTTATTTCCGCGCTGATTGGTATTCTTCAGCACTGGCGGATCCTGCCGATTTTCATTCGTGTCATCGGTACCCTGCTGTCGAAGGTAAACGGCATGGGTAAGCTGGAATCTTTCAACGCCGTCAGTTCGCTGATCCTCGGCCAGTCGGAAAACTTCATCGCCTACAAAGGCGTGCTGGGCGACCTCTCCTCACGGCGTCTGTTCACCATGGCGGCGACGGCCATGTCGACCGTATCGCTGTCGATTGTCGGCGCCTATATGACCATGCTGGATGCCAAATATGTCGTCGCGGCGCTGATCCTGAATATGTTCAGCACCTTTATCGTGCTGTCGGTGATTAACCCGACGCGGCCGGACAGCGAGCAGGAAATAAAACTCGAGAAGCTGCACGAATCGCAGAGTTTCTTTGAAATGCTCGGGGAATATATTCTGGCCGGCTTTAAAGTGGCGATGATTATTCTGGCGATGCTGATCGGCTTTATCGCCCTGATCAGCGCCATTAACGCGCTGTTCGCTACCCTGTTTGGTCTCAGCTTCCAGCAGATCCTCGGCTACGTCTTCTATCCGCTGGCCTGGCTTATCGGTATCCCGCTGAGCGATGCGCTGAACGCCGGCAGCATCATGGCCACCAAACTGGTCGCTAACGAATTTGTGGCGATGATTGAGCTGCAAAAGATTGCCGCCAGCATGACGCCGCGCGGGCTCGGCATTCTCTCGGTCTTCCTGGTGTCGTTTGCCAACTTTGCCTCGATCGGCATTATCGCCGGGGCGATCAAAGGCCTGAATGAACCGCAGGGCAATATCGTCTCCCGCTTCGGCCTGCGGCTGGTGTATAGCGCCACGCTGGTGAGCCTGCTTTCCGCCAGCTTCGCCGGGCTGGTGCTGTAAGACAAACGGCGGGGCTGCCCCCGCCGTTTACTCAGAACTGCACGCAGACCGGCTGGTCGACACGCATCACCGACTCCTGCGCGAAGCGTGATTTATAGCCCTGGCGCAGGGCTTCAATACCGGCCTCGCTCTGCGCATCGTTGCCATGGATCACCATCAGCGCCTTACTCTGCTCCCGCACCACCTGACCATTCTGGCCAAGCCACTGGCCGCGGGCATCAAACACCGTCAGCCCATCGCGAAAGCGCGGCGTGACGTCGCGGTCGACAAACTGTTGCCACTCTTCAGCAGTGATGTCTTTGCCCGCCGGGCGGCTCAGGCCGAAATAAAGCGTGGTTTGCACCATGGACCGATCCGCCGGGCAGGCGCCGGGCTTCGGCGCGCGGGTCGACGAACTTCCACCCGCCACGCAGCCGCTGAGTAACCCTGCCAGCACCAGCGCCATTGCACTCTGTCTGAACGTCATCTTTGCTATCCTCATTGTTATTAGTCAGGAAATATCAGCGGATTTTCAAATAATTAGCAAGGGTTATAATATTCCGGCCCGGCAACAGGCAAAAAAAAGCCCGCCAACGGCGGGCTCGTGAGCGTCAGATGACCTTACTCAGCCGTGGCGCGTACCGGCGGCGGCGTATGATAATGGGCATCCGCTTCGGCGAAGCGCTGCTGCATGCTGGCCGACGGCGCTTTATCCAGCAGGCTAAAGACCACAATCCCCAGGCTACCGAAGATAAAGCCCGGAATAATTTCATACAGGCCCAGCCAGCCAAACTGCTTCCAGACGATCACGGTCAGGGCGCCAATCACCATCCCGGCCAGCGCGCCGTTACGGGTCATGCGCGACCACATCACCGAGAACAGCACCACCGGACCAAAGGCGGCGCCGAAGCCAGCCCAGGCGTAGCTCACCAGTCCCAGCACGCGGTTTTCCGGATTGGCCGCCAGGGCAATCGCCACCAGGGCAACCACCAGCACCATCATACGGCCCACCCACACCAGCTCTTTCTGGCCGGCGTTTTTACGCAGGAAGGCTTTATACAAATCTTCGGTGATTGCGCTGGAGCAGACCAGCAACTGACAGCTCAGGGTGGACATCACCGCCGCCAGAATCGCCGACAACAGGATCCCGGCAATCCACGGGTTAAACAGGATTTGCGCCAGTTCGATAAACACGCGCTCGGCATTCTGATTAACCGCGCCCGCCAGGCTCGGGTTGTTATTGAAGTAGGCGATACCAAAGAAGCCGACCGCCACCGCGCCCGCCAGGCACAAGATCATCCAGGTCATACTGATGCGACGCGCGTGGACGATGCTGTGGTGCGAATCCGCCGCCATAAAGCGCGCCAGAATATGCGGCTGACCGAAATAGCCCAGCCCCCAGCCCATCAGCGAAATAATCGCCACGAAGTTCAGCCCCTTGAGCATGTCGATATTTTCGATGCTCTTTTGCTTAATGACTTCCAGCGAATCCCCAAAGCCGCCGACGGAAATAATCACGATCACCGGGGTGAGGATCAGGGCAAAAATCATCAGGCTGGCCTGCACGGTGTCGGTCCAGCTGACGGCGAGGAAACCGCCGACGAAGGTATAGATAATCGTCGCCGCCGCCCCGGCCCACAGTGCGGTTTCATAACTCATGCCGAAGGTGCTTTCAAACAGACGCGCCCCCGCCACAATTCCCGAGGCGCAATAGATGGTAAAGAACAGCAGAATAACCAGCGCTGAAATAATTCTCAGCACCCGGCTTTTATCTTCAAAACGGCCGGTAAAATAATCGGGCAGCGTCAGGGCGTTATTATTCACCTCGGTATGCACGCGCAGGCGCCCGGCTACCAGCTTCCAGTTAATCCACGCCCCCAGCGTTAAGCCAATGGCAATCCAGCTTTCGGAAATCCCGGAGAGAAAAATGGCGCCCGGCAGGCCCATCAGCAGCCAGCCGCTCATATCCGAGGCGCCGGCGGAAAGCGCGGTCACAAATGGCCCCAGACTCCGCCCCCCGAGAATATAATCATCAAAGTTTTTGGTCGAACGCCAGGCTATAAACCCTATTAAAACCATACCAAAAATATAAACAATAAATGTCACCAGCATCGGTGTGCTAATAGCCATGCAAAGTCTCCAGAATTTTTATCGACAGCATCCCGCTTCGTCGTTTTTTTCCACTACCGGAACGGGGTAATGGTGCGTTGTTTAATTGGGCGACCGTATCCTGACGGAAGCTTCGGTTTTTCACAAATGATTTAACACAGCATTTACACGAAAACCCGACAGCGCAAAACGTCATTTTTTTAGAGGTTGCACTCTCTCACGTTTTTAAAGGTTGCACCAAACAAAAGTGTTAACTCACGCATACAAATACCCTATGAGCACGGGGTTAAAATTCTGCTATTTTAGGCATTATTTTTAACAAATCCGCCATTTCACGGCTTGCGTCACAAGCCACAATTAACAAGGTTGCACAAAGTTGCAACATAGTGGATATTTCCATGCAACCGCATAAGCCTAACGATAAATGACAGGAGTTTTGAGCATGGGCACCACCACCATGGGTGTTAAGCTTGACGACGCAACTCGCGAGCGCATTAAGTCCGCCGCGAGCCGTATTGACCGCACGCCGCACTGGCTGATTAAACAGGCCATCTTCAATTATCTGGAAAAGCTGGAAAACGATGAGACGCTGCCTGAGCTGCCGGCGCTTCTGAACGGCGCCGCCAATGAAAGCGATGAAGCGGGTTCACCGGCGGAAGAGCCGTATCAACCGTTCCTCGAATTTGCCGAGCAAATCCTGCCGCAGTCGGTGAGCCGCGCAGCGATTACCGCCGCCTGGCGACGTCCGGAAACCGACGCGGTACCGATGCTGCTGGAACAGGCCCGACTGCCGCAGTCGCTGGGCGAACAGGCGCACAAGCTGGCGTATCAGCTGGCGGAAAAACTGCGCAACCAGAAGACCGCCAGCGGCCGCGCCGGCATGGTGCAGAGTCTTCTGCAGGAGTTCTCCCTCTCCTCACAGGAAGGGGTGGCGCTGATGTGCCTGGCGGAAGCCCTGCTGCGTATTCCGGATAAAGCCACCCGCGATGCGCTGATCCGCGACAAAATCAGCAACGGCAACTGGCAGTCGCACATCGGCCGCAGCCCGTCGTTGTTCGTCAACGCCGCCACCTGGGGGCTGCTGTTTACCGGGAAACTGGTGTCGACCCATAACGAGACCAGCCTCTCCCGCTCCCTGAACCGCATCATCGGTAAGAGCGGCGAACCGCTGATCCGCAAGGGCGTGGATATGGCGATGCGCCTGATGGGCGAGCAGTTCGTCACCGGCGAAACCATCGCCGAAGCGCTGGCTAACGCCCGCAAGCTGGAAGAAAAAGGGTTCCGCTACTCCTACGATATGCTCGGCGAAGCGGCGCTGACCGCCGCCGACGCTCAGGCCTATATGGTCTCTTATCAGCAGGCGATCCACGCCATCGGCAAAGCCTCCAACGGCCGCGGCATTTATGAAGGGCCGGGCATCTCCATTAAGCTCTCCGCGCTGCACCCGCGCTACAGCCGCGCGCAGTATGACCGGGTGATGGAAGAGCTTTACCCGCGTCTGAAATCGCTGACCCTGCTGGCGCGCCAGTACGATATCGGCATCAACATCGACGCCGAAGAGGCCGATCGCCTGGAGATCTCCCTCGATCTGCTGGAAAAACTCTGTTTCGAGCCAGAGCTGGCGGGCTGGAACGGCATCGGTTTTGTTATTCAGGCCTACCAGAAGCGCTGTCCGTTTGTTATTGATTACCTGATTGACCTCGCCACCCGCAGCCGCCGTCGCCTGATGATCCGTCTGGTGAAAGGCGCCTACTGGGATAGCGAAATCAAACGCGCGCAGATGGAAGGCCTCGAAGGCTATCCGGTCTACACTCGCAAGGTCTATACCGACGTCTCCTACCTTGCCTGCGCGAAAAAGCTGCTGGCGGTGCCGAACCTGATTTACCCGCAGTTCGCCACCCACAACGCCCATACCCTGGCGGCTATCTACCAGCTGGCGGGCCAGAACTACTACCCGGGCCAGTATGAGTTCCAGTGCCTGCACGGCATGGGCGAACCGCTGTACGAGCAGGTGGTGGGCAAAGTCGCCGACGGCAAACTGAACCGGCCGTGCCGGATCTACGCCCCGGTGGGCACCCACGAAACGCTGCTGGCGTATCTGGTGCGCCGTCTGCTGGAAAACGGCGCCAATACCTCTTTCGTCAACCGTATCGCGGACAATACCCTGCCGCTGGACGAGCTGGTGGCCGACCCGGTCAGCGCGGTAGAAAAACTGGCGCAGCAGGAAGGCCAGGCCGGCCTGCCGCATCCGAAAATCCCGCTGCCGCGCGATCTCTACGGCAGCGGCCGCAGCAACTCCGCCGGTCTCGATCTGGCGAACGAGCACCGTCTGGCCTCCCTCTCCTCTTCCCTGCTCAACAGCGCCCTGCATAAATGGCAGGCATTGCCGATGCTGGAGCAGCCGGTGGCCGAAGGCGAAATGCAGCCGGTGGTTAACCCGGCAGAGCCGAAAGATATCGTCGGCTACGTCCGCGAAGCCAGCGACGCCGAAGTGCAGCAGGCGCTGACCAGCGCTATCAACAATGCGCCGATCTGGTTCGCCACCCCGCCGCAGGAGCGCGCCGCCATTCTTGAGCGCGCCGCGGTGCTGATGGAAAGCCAGATGCCGACCCTGATGGGGATCCTGGTGCGCGAGGCGGGTAAAACCTTCAGCAACGCCATCGCCGAAGTACGCGAAGCCGTCGACTTCCTGCACTATTATGCCGGCCAGGTGCGCGACGATTTCGATAATGAAACCCACCGCCCGCTGGGCCCGGTGGTCTGTATCAGCCCGTGGAACTTCCCGCTGGCGATCTTCACCGGCCAGATTGCCGCCGCGCTGGCGGCCGGCAACAGCGTGCTGGCGAAACCAGCCGAGCAGACGCCGCTTATCGCCGCCCAGGGCGTGGCGATTCTGCTGGAGGCCGGCGTGCCGCCGGGCGTTATTCAACTGTTGCCGGGCCGCGGGGAGACCGTGGGCGCCGCGCTAACCTCCGATGAGCGCGTACGCGGCGTGATGTTCACCGGCTCCACCGAAGTGGCGACGCTGCTGCAGCGCAATATTGCCAGCCGCCTCGATCCCCAGGGTCGCCCGACGCCGCTGATCGCCGAAACCGGCGGGATGAACGCGATGATCGTCGACTCGTCGGCGCTGACCGAGCAGGTGGTGATCGACGTCCTGGCTTCCGCGTTCGACAGCGCCGGCCAGCGCTGCTCCGCCCTGCGCGTCCTCTGCCTGCAGGAAGAGGTCGCCGACCATACGTTGACCATGCTGCGCGGCGCCATGAGCGAGTGCCGGATGGGCAATCCGGGCCGGCTGACCACCGATATCGGCCCGGTTATCGATGCGGAAGCGAAAGAGAATATTGAACGCCATATTCAGGCGATGCGCGCCAAAGGACGCACCGTCTACCAGGCGGTGCGCGAGAATAGCGAAGACGCAAGCGAATGGCGCCACGGGACCTTTGTGCCGCCGACGCTTATCGAACTCGATAGCTTCGACGAGCTGAAAAAAGAGGTCTTCGGCCCGGTGCTGCACGTAGTGCGCTATAACCGTAACGAGCTGGACAAACTGGTGGAGCAGATTAACGCCTCTGGCTACGGCCTGACGCTCGGCGTGCATACCCGCATCGACGAGACCATCGCCCAGGTCACCGGCAGCGCGAAGGTGGGCAACCTGTACGTCAACCGCAATATGGTTGGCGCGGTGGTCGGCGTGCAGCCGTTCGGCGGCGAAGGGTTGTCCGGTACCGGTCCGAAAGCCGGCGGCCCGCTGTACCTGTATCGTCTGCTCTCCAGTCGCCCGCAGGACGCGGTTGGCGTGACCTTCGCCCGCCAGGATGCGGAGCGCCCGCTGGACGCCCAGCTGAAAACGCTGCTGGAAAAACCGCTGCAGGCGCTGCAGCAGTGGGCGGCGGGTCGTCCTGAGCTGCAGGCGCTGTGCCAGCAGTACAGCGAGCAGGCGCAAAGCGGCACCCAACGCCTGCTGCCGGGGCCAACCGGCGAGCGCAATACCCTGACGCTGATGCCGCGCGAGCGCGTGCTGTGCGTGGCGGATAACGAACAGGATGCGCTGATCCAGCTGGCGGCTGTGCTGGCGGTGGGTTGTGAAGTATTGTGGCCGGACAGCGCCCTGCAGCGCGATCTGGCGAAGAAGCTGCCTCGGGAGGTCAGCGAGCGCATTCGCTTTGCCAAAGCGGAGCAGTTACCTGGCCAGGCCTTCGACGCGGTTATCTACCACGGCGATTCCGACCAGCTGCGCGAGCTGTGCGAGCAGGTGGCGGCGCGCGACGGGGCGATAGTCTCCGTGCAGGGCTTCGCCCGCGGCGAAACCAACCTGCTGCTGGAGCGGCTGTATATTGAGCGCTCGCTGAGCGTTAACACCGCGGCGGCAGGCGGTAACGCCAGCCTGATGACCATCGGCTAAAACAGGCGCCCCCGGTGGCGCTGCGCTTACCGGGGCTACATAACACCGCCAAAGAGTAGCCCGGATAAGGCGCTGTGCGCCGCCATCCGGGAAATCGGTGCTGTGATCATCCCCGGTGGCGCTGCGCTTACCGGGGCTACCTGTCTCATGGCACGGAGGACGGCCTGTATTGTAGGTCGGGTAAGCGTAGCGCCACCCGACAACATAACAATACAACGAGGTAGCCCGGATAAGGCGCTGTGCGCCTCCATCCGGAAAATCGGCGCTGTGATCATCCCCGGTGGCGCTGCGCTTACCGGGGCTACCTGTCTCATGGCACGGGGCGGCCTGTATTGTAGGTCGGGTAAGCGTAGCGCCACCCGACAACATAACAATACAACGAGGTAGCCCGGATAAGGCGCTGTGCGCCGTCATCCGGGAAATCGGTGCTGTGATCATCCCCGGTGGCGCTGCGCTTACCGGGGCTACCTGTCTCATGGCACGGAGGACGGCCTGTATTGTAGGTCGGGTAAGCGTAGCGCCACCCGACAACATAACAATACAACGAGGTAGCCCGGATAAGGCGCTATGCGCCGTCCTCCGCGAAATCGGCGCTGTGATCAGCTAATGACAGCCGACGTCAGCTGTGTTTAATTAAGGCTCCCGGACGGGAGCCTTTTTTATGGGAGCAGAACAATGAAACGCACGTTATTTGCCGTGATGGCCCTGCTGGCCAGCGGCGCGGCGCTGGCGGACGAGTGCAGCAACGCCAATACCCAAACCGAAATGAATCAGTGCGCGGCCGCGCAGTATCAGGCGGCCGACAAAAAGCTGAATGATACCTGGCAGCATGCCCTGCAGCGGGCGGTGGGTAAGCAACAAACATTACTGAAGCAGGCGCAGCAGGCATGGATCGCCCTGCGCGACGCCGATTGCGCCTTTCTCGCGTCCGGCGCCGAAGGCGGCAGCATGCAGCCGATGCTGGTAAGCCAGTGCATGACCGATAAGAGCGTGGAGCGGGAGTCTTTCCTCGCCTCGCTGCTGCAGTGCGAGGATGGCGATCAAAGCTGCCCGCTGCCGCCGGCCAATTAACGGACGCGAATGCCTTCGATAATCATCCGCTGGACATTATCGACCGTTTGTTCAAAAAAGGCCGCGTCCTGCAGCGTGGCGCCGGTGACCGCCTCCACCTGGGTGGCAAAGTCGGCGTAATGCTGGGTGGTGGCCCAGATCATAAAGATTAAATGCTGCGGATCGACTGGCGCCAGCTTGCCGCGGTCGATCCAGCCGGAGACAATCGCCGATTTCTCATCGACCAGCGCTTTCAGGTCCCCGGTCAGTTCGCCCATCAGCAGCGGCGCCCCCTGCAGCATCTCGAGGCAGAAAAGCTTCGAGGCCTGGGGATGATCGCGGGACACCTCCAGCTTCAGGCGAATATATTCGCGGATCGCCACCAGCGGGCTGATATCCTCACGAAACGCCTTCAGCGGCGCCAGCCAGATGGCGAGGATCTGCTGCAGGACAGCCACATACAGCGCCTCTTTCGAAGGGTAGTAATAGAGCAGATTGGTTTTCGATACCCCGGCGCGCTCAGCCACCTGCTCCAGTCGCGTACCGTGAATACCAAATTGCGAAAATGCCTCCAGCGCGGCGGCCAGGATGGCCTCCTTTTTGGCGCTGACCGCTTGTGAACGTTTGCCGCTTTTCTTCACCGCGCCCTGTGCCATACATCCTCTCCTTCAGTTGACGCCACCAGCATAGCAAAAGCCCCGCGCCGACACGACCCCGTGCACCCTGATTGCGCATGACTGCCGTTTTTTCGTGCACTGATTTTGACCATCCAGTCCACTTTTTTATCGTCCTTTTTAGCAACTCAAAAGTAACACATTAATAACATTAGCATTTATAAAACTGGCATCGCGTTTGCTTTAGCTCTTCTGCGAGGTGGTCCAGGGAGAGGCAGGATGCCGCACCACCGCAACTCCATCTTCCATGACTGCAGAGAGGTAGGTATGAAAATTGGTGTTTTCGTTCCCATTGGCAACAACGGCTGGCTGATTTCCACCCATGCCCCGCAGTATATGCCGACCTTCGAACTGAATAAGGCTATCGTGCAGAAGGCCGAGCACTACCATTTCGACTTCGCGCTCTCCATGATCAAGCTGCGCGGCTTCGGCGGGAAAACTGAATTCTGGGATCACAACCTGGAGTCCTTCACCCTGATGGCCGGCCTGGCCGCGGTGACCTCGAAGATCCAGATCTACGCCACCGCCGCCACCCTGACGCTGCCGCCGGCGATTGTCGCCCGAATGGCCTCCACTATCGACTCCATCTCCGGCGGCCGGTTTGGCGTCAATCTGGTGACCGGCTGGCAAAAACCGGAATATGACCAGATGGGCATGTGGCCGGGAGATGACTATTTCGCCAGCCGCTATGACTATCTCACCGAATACGTTCAGGTGCTCCGTGACCTGTGGGGCACCGGGCGCAGCGATTTCAAAGGTGATTACTTCACCATGAACGACTGCCGGGTCAGCCCGCGCCCTTCGCAGCCGATGAAGGTGATCTGCGCCGGGCAGAGCGATGCCGGTATGGCCTTCTCCGCCCAGCACGCGGACTACAACTTCTGCTTTGGCAAAGGAGTCAACACGCCAACGGCCTTTGCCCCAACCGCCGCACGCATGATGCAGGCGGCGGAAAAAACCGGCCGCGACGTGGGGTCCTATGTGCTGTTTATGGTGATCGCCGACGAAACCGACGAGGCGGCGCGCGCCAAATGGGAACATTACAAAGCGGGCGCCGATGAAGAAGCGCTGGCGTGGCTCACCGAGCAGAGTCAGAAAGACACCCGCTCCGGCAGCGATACCAACGTGCGCCAGATGGCCGACCCCACCTCGGCGGTCAACATTAACATGGGCACCCTTGTCGGATCGTATGCCAGCGTCGCGCGGATGCTCGATGAAGTGGCGAGCGTGCCCGGCACCGACGGCGTGCTGCTGACCTTTGATGATTTTCTTGCCGGCATCGACGCCTTTGGCGAACGCATTCAGCCGCTGATGCGCTGCCGGGACCACATTGCTCCTGTTACCCGTGAGGTGGCCTGATGATTACCCTTCCCGCTCGCCCGGAATCCCTGACCTTCGCGCCGCAGCAGAGCGCGCTGATTGTGGTCGATATGCAGAATGCCTACGCCAGTCAGGGCGGTTATCTGGATCTCGCCGGCTTTGACGTCTCCGCCACCCGGCCGGTTATCGACAATATTAATACCGCCGTCGCCGCCGCCCGCGCCGCGGGCATGCTGATTATCTGGTTCCAGAATGGCTGGGATGACCAGTATGTTGAAGCTGGCGGCCCGGGCTCGCCGAACTATCACAAATCCAACGCGCTGAAAACGATGCGTCAGCGTCCGGAGCTGCAGGGCAAGCTGCTGGCGAAAGGCGGCTGGGATTATCAGTTGGTGGATGAGCTGACGCCGCAGGAAGGCGATATCGTGTTGCCGAAACCGCGTTACAGCGGCTTCTTTAACACCCCGCTCGACAGCATTTTACGCAGCCGCGGCATACGCCACCTGGTGTTCACCGGGATCGCTACCAACGTCTGCGTCGAATCGACGCTGCGCGATGGCTTCTTTCTCGAATACTTCGGCATCGTGCTGGAGGATGCCACCCATCAGGCCGGCCCGGCCTTCGCCCAGCAGGCGGCGCTGTTCAATATTGAAACCTTTTTCGGCTGGGTCAGCGACGTCGAGAGCTTCTGCCACGCGCTGTCCCCCGCCACCCCGCTGTCTTTAGCCAAGGAGAAACGTTATGCCTAAACAGGTGATTATTCCGCCAGGCACCACCACGCCGATTGCCCCCTTTGTTCCGGGAACGCTCGCCGACGGGGTGGTCTACGTCTCGGGCACCCTGCCGTTTGATAAGCAAAACAATGTGGTGCACATCGGCGACCCAAAGGCGCAAACCCGCCACGTGCTGGAGACCATCAAGAGCGTTATCGAAACGGCGGGCGGGAGTATGGCGGATGTGACTTTCAACAGCATCTTTATCACCGACTGGACAAATTACGCCGCGATTAACGAGGTCTACGCCGAGTTCTTCCCCGGCGATAAACCGGCCCGCTTCTGCATTCAGTGCGGACTGGTGAAGCCTGATGCGCTGGTGGAAATCGCCAGCGTCGCCCATATCGGCACCCCGACATGATGAGGCTCAATATTGCTCCAGCCCCATGGCCCGGCGCGCCGGTGGTGGTCCTCAGCGCCGGTCTGGGCGGCGGCGGCGGCTACTGGCTGGCGCAGCGCGCGGCGCTGGAGGCACAGTATCAGCTGGTGAGTTATGACCATAACGGGACCGGGGAAAACGCCGGCCCGCTGCCCGCCGACTACAGCATGGCGACGATGGCCCAGGAGCTGCTCAGCGCCCTGCAGGCGGCGGGGATCACCCGCTTTGCGCTGGTGGGCCACGCCCTGGGGGCGCTGATTGGCCTGCAGCTGGCGCTCGATCGCCCCGAGGCGGTGAGCGCCCTGGTGCTGGTCAACGGCTGGCTGACGCTGTCGCCACACACCCGCCGCTGCTTCCTGGTGCGCGAGCGTCTGCTGCATGCCGGCGGCGCGCAGGCGTGGGTTGAAGCGCAACCGCTGTTTCTCTACCCGGCGGAATGGATGGCCGCGCGCCTGCCGCGCCTCGAAGCGGAAGATGCGCTTGCCATCAGCCATTTTCAGGGCAAAGAGAATCTGCTGAAGCGGCTGCAGGCCCTGAAGCAGGCTGATTTTTCACGCCGTGCTGCGGCCATCGCCTGCCCGACGCTGATTGTCAGCGCCGCTGACGACCTGCTGGTCCCGGCCTCCTGCTCCCGCGTGCTGCAGGCGGCGATCCCCGGCAGCCAGCGTGTGGAGATGCCGTGGGGCGGCCATGCCTGTAACGTCACCGACGCCGATACCTTTAATACCATTTTATGCGACGGGCTGGCCGCTATGCTGCCGGTCGCCAGGGAGATCCGATGAACGACGCGATAAACCACACGGCCTGCGAGACGCTGTTTACCCAGGCCCGTACCCACAACGGCTGGCTCGATAAACCGGTGAGCGACGCGCAACTGCAGGCCATCTGGGACCTGATGAAAATGGGGCCCACCTCCGCCAACTGTTCGCCAGCGCGCATCGTGTTCGTCCGCAGCGCGGAAGGCAAAGAGAAGCTCCGCCCAACGCTCTCCAGCGGCAATCTGCAGAAAACCATGCAGGCGCCGGTGACCGCCATCGTGGCATGGGATAGCGCCTTCTACGACCGGCTGCCGACCCTGTTTCCCCACGGTGACGCCCGCAGCTGGTTTACCTCCAGCCCGCAGCTGGCGGAAGAGACCGCGTTTCGCAACAGCTCGCTGCAGGCGGCGTACCTGATTTTCGCCTGCCGCGCGCTGGGCCTCGACACCGGGCCGATGTCCGGTTTTGACCGGGAAAAAGTCGACGCGGCGTTTTTTGCCGACAACGGCTGGAAAAGCAACCTGCTGGTGAACATCGGCTATGGCGACCCCGGCAAGCTGTATGGTCGCCTGCCGCGTCTGTCCTTTGATGAAGCCTGCCTGCTGGCATAAGGAGTTGGCGATGGAGTTAGCGGACAAAGCGAGTTTTCGTGACGCCATGGCCCACGTCGGCGCCGCGGTTAACATTATTACCACCGATGGCCCGGCGGGCCGGGCGGGGTTCACCGCCAGCGCGGTCTGCAGCGTTACCGACACGCCGCCGACCCTGCTGGTCTGCCTGAACCGCTCGGCCTCGGTGTGGCCAGTGTTCAGCGAACACCACACGCTGTGCGTCAATACCCTGGCGGCCGGACAGGAGGCCCTGTCGACGCTGTTTGGCGGTAAAACGGCAATGGACGAGCGCTTTGCCGCCGCCGACTGGCAGACCGGCGCCACCGGCTGTCCGCGGCTGGAGGCGGCGCTGGTCAGCTTCGACTGCCGCATCGACCAGCGCGTCAGCGTCGGGACGCACGACATCCTGTTTTGTCACGTCGTGGCCATTACCCGTCACCCGGAGCCCCGGGGACTGATGTGGTTTGACCGCGGTTATCACACGCTTATGCGACCCGCTTGTTAACCTTTAACCCGGGATATCATCATGGCACTCTTCGATTTTCCTCGCTGGAAGTTGACCTCCCCCGCCGCTGAGTCCGGCGTTGTCGCCCCCGATGAACGCTTGTCGGCCGGACAAACGCTGGTGATGGGCGTGCAGCACGCCGTTGCGATGTTCGGTGCGACGGTGCTGATGCCGTTGTTGATGGGGCTCGACCCCAACCTGTCGATTCTGATGTCGGGCGTCGGCACTCTGCTGTTCTTTGTCGTCACCGGCGGACGGGTGCCGAGCTATCTCGGCTCCAGCGCCGCTTTTGTCGGGGTGGTGATCGCCATTACCGGCTTTAACGGCCAGGGGCTGAACCCTCATCTGAGCGTCGCCCTTGGCGGGATCATCGCCTGCGGGCTGGTTTACACCCTGATTGGTCTGGTGGTGATGAAGATCGGCACCCGCTGGATCGAGCGCCTGATGCCGCCGGTGGTGACCGGCGCGGTGGTGATGGCAATCGGCCTGAACCTGGCGCCGATTGCCGTGCGCAGCGTGTCCGCCAGCGCCTTCGACAGCTGGATGGCGGTGTTGACCGTGCTCTGCATCGGCATAGTCGCGGTATTTACCCGCGGGATGCTGCAGCGTCTGCTGATCCTGGTCGGCCTGATCGTCGCCTGCGCACTGTACGCCCTGCTGGCTAACGGCTTTGGCCTTGGCAAGCCGCTGGACTTCTCCCCCCTCGCCCAGGCGGCGTGGTTCGGGCTGCCGCACTTTACCACCCCATCCTTTAACGGTCAGGCGATGATGTTGATTGCGCCGGTCGCGGTGATCCTGGTAGCCGAGAACCTCGGGCACCTGAAGGCCGTCGCCGGGATGACCGGGCGCAATATGGACCCGTACATGGGGCGCGCCTTCGTCGGCGACGGGCTGGCGACCATGCTCTCCGGCTCGGTGGGCGGCAGCGGGGTCACGACCTATGCGGAGAACATTGGCGTCATGGCGGTAACCAAGGTCTATTCGACGCTGGTCTTTGTCGCCGCCGCGCTGATCGCGATGCTGCTCGGCTTCTCGCCGAAGTTTGGCGCATTAATCCACACCATTCCCGGGCCGGTGATCGGCGGCGCCTCGATCGTGGTCTTTGGCCTGATCGCAGTCGCCGGGGCGCGGATCTGGGTGCAAAACCGCGTCGACCTCAGCCAGAACAGCAATTTGATCATGGTGTCGGTGACCCTGGTGCTGGGCGCTGGCGATTTCGCGCTGTCGCTGGGCGGCTTTACGCTGGGCGGAATTGGTACGGCCACCTTCGGGGCGATCCTGCTGCACGCGCTGCTTCATCGCGGGACGCGCGAGGCGAAGGAGGCCAGGGTAACGCCGGTGTAAGCCACATTAGCGCGGCGTTGGCGCGTGGGCCTGGGTGGTGTGAGCCTGTAGGCCGGATAAGGCATTTATGCCGCCATCCGGCACCGCCGCAGGTACGGAGCCTGACCGCCCGGCGGCGCTGCGCTGGCGTGGGCCGACTGACCGTCAGGGCTGGATAATTTGATACGGTTATCGGTTTGCAACGGTTTCGCCCCGGAAAAACGGTTGTTCTGTGTTATTTCCGGGCAGATGGCGCTCCCGATAGGTCTTCTGCGTTATGTCTCTTATGGCGCAGGGAGCGCACAGGGGGCGGCCAGTCGCCACCGCCCCCTGTACCCCCGGGCTCCGGCCAGCAACATCGCCACTGCGTGGTGCCTTCGACTTATCCCTGCAGGCTTCGGGTCGGGCCGAGGCAGCGTCCCTGCAAAACACGGCCCTCAGCCCGCATCCATGCGGGCTGCCCCGGCCTTCCGGGAACGTCTCAGCGATTTTGAGGCCGCCAACAACGGCAGTTTCAGCAGCCCCTACGCCAGCGGTGAGTTGGGGTTGTAGGCCGGGTAAGGCGCAGCCGCCACCCGGCATAAAAGCGACGCCGTGCCTGATGCCATCGCCCGGCGGCGCTGCGCTGGCGCGGGCCTGGAGACAATCAGAGCCGGACGAGTAGGCCAGCCAGGATAAGCGCCGCTGTAGGATCAGAAGCGTAAAATTATGGCTCGCGGCGATCGGCCAGGTCCGTGAGCGGCTGCGCATCGTCGTTTGTGGAAACCTGCGGCGGCGACTTGCGCTTCCACTTCAGCTCGCTCACCAGCACCCCTGCGAGGATCAAGACGCAGCCGAGCAGAGCCAGCAGCGGCAGACGCTCACCGGCCAGCCGGCCAAAAATACCGGCCCATACCGGTTCACCAGTATAGATAAGGGTGGCCCGCGTCGGCGAGACGCTGCGCTGCGCCCAGTTCATGGTAACCTGAATGATCGCGCTGAAAATCCCCAGCCCCAGCGCGACGCCGAGCAGGGCCGGCGTCAACGGCGGAACCGCCTCACCCGCCGGCTTCATGGCGGCGAAAGCCACCAGCGACGCGGTCGCCAGCTGCACGACCGTCACCCGGCGGACATCGACTTTCCCGGCCCAGGCGCTGATAAGGATAATCTCCGCCGCGATCGCCAGCGCGCTCGCCAGAGTAATCATCTCCCCCACGCCAAGCGCCAGCAGATTATTTTCCGGCCCGGCCAGCAGGATCAAACCGATAAACGCCAGCACAATCCCCACGCAGGACATCACCCCCGGCATACGGCCCAGGCACAGCCACTGCAGCAGCGGTACCAGCGGCACATACATCGCCGTGATAAAGGCAGATTTACTACTGGAGATCGACTGCAGTCCCCAGGTCTGCAGGCCATACCCCAGCGCAATCGCCACGCCAATCGCCACCCCCGCCTTCACCTCCAGCCACGTCAGCCCTCGCAGGGTGCGCAGCGAGAGCAGGCCCACCGCCAGCGCGGCGGTCGCGAAACGCAGACCGACAAAAAACAGCGGCCCGCTGAGGCTCACCGCATACTGCACGGCAAGGAACGTCCCTCCCCAGAACATGGTGATCATGATGAGGAGCGCTTCCTGGCGGGTAATGGAGAATTTTAACGAAGACATAAGACAGCCATGACGATTAACGGGCGACCAGTGTGCAATCCGCCCGGCAGGAGCGCAACCACCGACAGATAAAAAAACCGCCGGCAGATGCCGGCGGCGAGGGCGATGCGGTTGGGTCGGGGAGATTAACACCGCATCAAAGAGAACAGTGCGAGTCGCGCGTTAACTTTCACGACTACCATGACTGTTTTTACCCCCTTTTTTGCCAGCCTCTGAGGCGCGCTGAGGGTCATTTTTAAAATTCCCCCCGCTATGCTGGCCACCTTTACGTCCTGCTTCTGATGCTCTTTCACGGTCTTCAGCAAAGTTGCCAGAACCGCCACGATGGTTTGCCATTACTGACCTCCATTAGGTTAGACATCATAGTGCATTACGCGGGAGCGGCGACGCCGCTGTCTTACCGCGTATCTATAAGGTTAGTGAATGACTGCCGCTGACGGCGGCAAATGAAATATCCAGAAACAAACCCGGGCGAAAAAAGCCCCCTCGCGGCGCGTACGGGTTCTAACCTGCTCTGCTGGCGGAGAAAAAATAGTCGGCAAAAATGTATCCTGATGCTACACCCTTGCCACACCAGCCAAAATGGCAGGCGCAACGCTTCCTCCTTCTCTCCCTTTCAGGCCGCGCGGTGCAAGGAAAAGTAAATAACGCTTTGTCATTTTGTTATAAATCAAATAAATGCCCGTTGGATTTGCACTCTCCGGCGGAGGCTTTATCTTTAAAGGTAACCAGCCATTTGGCTGGCTTATAACGCAACCGAGGAGTGATGGAAATGGCTAAAATTCTGGTGCTTTATTATTCCATGTATGGACACATTGAAACCATGGCTCACGCCGTCGCCGATGGCGCAAACCGAGTGGATGGCGTTGAGGTGGTTGTGAAGCGCGTGCCGGAAACCATGCAGGCTGAAGCATTTGCCAAAGCAGGCGGGAAAACGCAAAACGCGCCCGTCGCCACGCCGCAGGAGCTGGCAGAGTATGACGCCATCATCTTTGGTACCCCAACTCGTTTCGGCAACATGTCCGGTCAGATGCGCACCTTCCTCGATCAAACCGGCGGTCTGTGGGCGTCCGGCGCCCTGTACGGCAAGATCGCCAGCGTATTCAGCTCAACCGGCACCGGCGGCGGACAGGAACAAACCATTACCTCGACCTGGACGACGCTGGCCCACCACGGCATGATCATCGTCCCGATCGGCTACGGCGCCCAGGAGCTGTTTGATATTTCCCAGGTCCGCGGCGGTACCCCTTATGGCGCGACCACCATCGCCGGCGGAGACGGCTCGCGTCAGCCGAGCGAGGAAGAGTTAGCCATCGCCCGCTATCAGGGCGAACATGTCGCCAAACTGGCCGTTAAAGTCCACGGCTAATCTTCTGCAGGAGGAGTAACATGCCAACTCAAGAAGCAAAAGCACATCGCGTCGGCGAATGGGCAAGTTTACGTAACACCTCGCCGGAGATCGCCGAGGCGATTTTCGAAGTCGCCCACTACGATGAAAAACTGGCGGAGCAAATCTGGGAGGAAGGCAGCGACGAAGTGCTGGCGCTGGCCTTTGCCAAAACCGATAAAGATGCGCTGTTCTGGGGTGAACAGACGATTGAGCGTAAAAACGTCTAGGACGTTTATTTCCGCCAGGTCTCGCCCTAACCTGCTAAAAAACCCGGATTGCTCCGGGTTTTTTACATTATTTCGCCGCCTCGTTGATCACCTTTTTAAAGGTCTCCAGCGGACAGAATCCCTGATCGTCAACCGGGCAGCCGTTAAGCGCCAGGGTGACCCGCTGCAGCGGGGCCTGCAGGGTTAACGCGTCGGCGTTACGCAGCTGTTCAGTACTTTGATAGACATACTCAATCTTCATCAGATCGCGATTACCGGCGCTGTCATGCCAGCGCTGAAACAGCAGTTTGCCGCCAATGGGCGTGCGCTCGTACTGGCCAGGTAGTTGATAAGGCTTAAAGTCCAGGGCCGTCAGCAGCGAGGCGATGTTCGAGTCGTGCCCCACCAGCAGCGTGACTTTCGCCTTGTTGGCCTCCTCGCCCACCAGCGCGTTATCGATATATTTAACCAACGGTTTGGCGACGTTTTGTGCCACCGCTACCGAGGTAAACAGACTATCCTGGTAGCCGTTTTTCAGCTTCGACAGCACCTGCCATTGCTTATCGCTGGTGATTTCCCCCCACGCCACCTGGTCTTTCGGGAAGCCTTCATAATATTGCAGGGTGAAGGCGTCCACCAGCGAGTTGCCCACCTTCAGCGGGCCGGAAACCCCCGGCTCCTGTTGATAACCGGCGCTAAAGGTATCCTTACCCTCGCTCAGCGAGCAGACCTGCTTCTCTTTGCAGGAGGGCGAGTTGCGGTAATCGATCATCGTCTCCAGCAGCTTATAGCTCTCGGTCAGTTGCATCCCTTGACGCTCTTTTTCCATCGCCTGCAGCGCTTTCTCGCGAAACACCGGGGAGTCGTCGGTAATAACCGGGTTGAAGGTCGGGTCCATGGTGCCCATCTGCGGCTGGTGATGCACTGCAATGCCGCAGCCAGGGAACGCGCCGGTGATAAAGAACTGCGCGGTGGCGACGGTACGCTGCAGGCTGTTGGCATAGGCGTAAACCGCGTTTTCCGGTGGGCACTCGCCGCTGGTCACCAGCTTCTGCTGCGCCAGCCATTCGCGCATATAGTGGCCCATATACACCTCCAGCACGCCGCCTTTGGTGGTCAGCTGGCCGCCCGGCACATCCCACTGCGGCCAGGCCTTGGCGGTGGACTGCTCCAGCACGCTGCCGTTATTGGCCAGCGGCGCACGCAGGTTGTGACGGCTCATGATCAGCACCTGCTGCAGCTGATACCCCTCCGGGGCGGCCGAGTCCTGCGCCTGAGCGCCAGCGGATAACATCACCGCGCCGGCAACGGCGGCGGCAAGTAGACGTTTTTTCATCCCTTCATCCTTAGTCGTTTATTATCATCGCGTTAATTGTGACGGATTTATGACATTTTTCCTGGTAATCGCTCGCAAACTTAGACCGTAGCCGAAAATTTCCCCTGCCGGGCAAAGAGTTTTATAATGAAACAATTAACCTGGAGGCTTTCGTGAAACGTACCCGTCTGGAAAACAGCTGTTGCCCTATCGCCCGCTCCCTCGATGTTATCGGCGACTGGTGGTCGCTGCTGATCGTCCGCGATGCTCTGCGCGGGGTGCGCCGGTTTAGCGAATTCCAGAAAAACCTCGGTATTGCCAAAAACATGCTCGCCGGGCGGCTGAAAATGCTGGTGGATGAAGGCATCCTGCGCCTGCAGCCGGCCTCCGATGGCAGCGCCTGGCAGGAGTATGTCCTGACCGACAAGGGCCGTGCCCTGCAGACGGTGCTGGTCGCCCTCTCCCAGTGGGCAGACGACTATCTGTTCGAGCCCGACGAACCGGCGACCCGGCTCATTGACCGTCAGCAGCGCCAGCCCCTGCGTAAGCTGGTCCTGCAGGCGGCGGATGGCCGTGAGCTGGCCCCGGCAGACATCACCATCGCTATTCCGCTGAACGACTAAACGCTGCCCGCGGCAGGCAAAAATGAAAAAGTCCGGACAAAATGGTTGCATTATTAAACCTAATATCTCATGCTGAATTTGGTTTAATAATGCAACCTTTTACGAGGCAATTCTCATGACCCAACCATCGCACACTGCTTTTATCACTGGCGCGTCCTCAGGTATCGGCGCGATCTATGCCGAACGACTCGCCGCCCGCGGCTACAACCTGATCCTCGCCGCCCGTCGTGAAGACCGGCTGCTGGCGCTCGCCGACCAGCTGCAGGCACGCTACGCCATCCAGGCCAGCATCCTCAAAGCCGATCTTAGCGAAGAGCACGGGATTGCCGCCGTAGAGCAGCGTCTGCAGCAGGATCCCGCCATCGACCTGTTCATTAACAACGCCGGCACCGCGAAAATGGCGGGTTTTCTCGCCAGTACGCCGCGGGAGCACCAGGCGATTCATACGCTCAATACCACGGCGCTGCTGCGCCTGAGCTATGCCGCGCTGGCCGCTTTCATCCCACGACGCCGGGGAACGCTCATTAATATTGCCTCCATCCTCGCGCTACATACGCTGCCAGGTAGCGCGGTCTACAGCGCCAGTAAAGCCTGGGTGTTGAGCTTCACCCGCGGTCTGCAGGATGAGTTTGCCGACAGCGGCGTGCGTATTCAGGCGGTATTGCCGGCGGCGACCGCCACCGATCTCTGGCCGACCTCCGGCGTGGCGTTGAACGCCCTGCCCACCGGCACGGTGATGACCACAGAGGATCTGGTGGACGCCGCTCTCAGGGGGCTGGAGATGGGGGAACAGGTCACCTTACCACCGGTTCATGACCTGGGACTATGGGAGGCTTTTGAGCAGTCCAGACTGGCGCTGTTTACCAGCGCACGAACCGGACAGCCTGCGCCGCGGTATCGCTAAGCGGCACCTTGCGGCGGGCATTACTCCGGTAGCGGAACCGCCGTCAGGGTACAAATGGCCTCGTGCTCGCCGCCGCGGCGATCGGTGATCACCACCTTATCGCCCGCTTTTTTGCCTTCACACGGCTTGAGGACCTGCTCCACGATCTGCTCGCGGCTCGCCTGACGTTCACTTTCAGCCTGGCTGGCAAAGGCAGACAGCGCCAGCACCACGCCCAGCAGGCTGAGGGATTTCTTATACATGACTGACTCTCAGATCGTTCTTATTCGCGGTCAGCGTAACCCGCTGTACGCCGCACTTCTGTAAAATCACTTAACGGAGTGTTACATCCTTTCAGGTGAAACCCGGGCGGTCACATTCCTGCGGGAAATATTTTATCACAACCCCGCCGCCGGATATTCTCGCGATGAGGCGTCATCTTTCAGACATATCCCGATGTTATCTTCAAACAGAGCCCTGTATCTTTTTCCCTTTCTAAACAGAATATTAGGTTGGTCTATGTCGGGTCTTATTCTCTTTATCGTCGCGGTGGCGCTGCTGGGCGTCGCCATCTACAGCCTGGTGTCGTACCTCAAAGAGCGGCGCGCCAGTCAGTTACCTGTCCATAAAAAGAAGAAATAATACCTTCCGTTCCCCGCCGTTTTCTGCTGATTTCTTTACCGTCCTGTACTGTCCCTTACCGAACCAAAAACGAAGGCAGGCCTGTGGGCCTGCCTTCGCTCAAGCGCAGTATCAAACGTTTATGACTCCCAGGCCTGCTCCGCTTTGGTGGCATCGAACTGCGGCGGCGGTTTACGGAAGCGTCGGGTCAGGTAAGCCAGGTACAGCAGGCCAAGCGCCGCCCACACCAGACCAAGCGTTAGCGAGGTGGCCTCGAGGTTGATCCACAGCACGCCCACCGTCAACGCGCCGACCATCGGCAACAGCAGATAGTGCAGCCGATCCTTCCAGGTTTTGTTATACCCCTTGCGCCGCCAGAAGTGGTTGAACACCGACAGATTTACGAAAGTGAACGCCACCAGCGCGCCGAAGTTGATCAACGCCGTGGCGGTCACCAGGTCGAAGAACAGCGCCGACAACGCAACGATGCCCACCATAATCACGTTCAGCGCCGGGGTACGCCATTTCGGATGCACATAGCCAAAAATGCGCTCCGGGAAGACGTTGTCGCGGCCCATCACGTACAGCAGACGGGAGACGCTGGCATGCGAGGCCAGGCCCGATGCCAGGGTGTTAACAAAGGTGGTGCACAGGAAAATCGACTGGAACAGCTTGCCGCCCACGTACAGCGCAATCTCCGGCAGCGCGGCATCGGGGTCTTTAAAGCGATGAATATCCGGGAAGAACAGCTGCATAAAGAACGACGCGACGATGAAAATAATGCCGCCGTACATCGCAGTAAGAAAAATCGCTTTCGGGATCACCCGTGCGGCGTCAGGGGTCTCTTCCGACAGCGTGGTCACCGCGTCGAAGCCGAGAAACGAGAAGCAGACAATCGTCGCGCCGGTAATAATCGGGATCAGATGCGCATTCTGGCTGATAAACGGCTGCAGCGACCAGACGGTCCCCACCCCCTCGCCTTTGTGCAGCCCCTGCACCACCAGAATGACAAACACCACCATGATCGAAATCTGCACGAGCACGAACAGGGTGTTGAAGTTGGCCACCAGGTTAACGCTTTTCAGGTTCGCGGCGGTCAGAATGGCGACAAAGGTGACCACCCACACCCATGGCGGCACCTCCGGGAACAGCGCCGAGAGATAGATCTTCGCCAGCAGGACGTTGATCATCGGCAGAAACAGATAATCGAGCAGCGACGACCAGCCGACCATAAAACCGACGTGCGGACTGATGGATTTTTGCGCGTAGGTATAGGCGGAACCGGCTTCCGGGAACTGACGCACCAGTTTGCCGTAGCTGATGGCGGTGAACAGCACCCCGGCCAGCGCCAACAGATAAGACGCCGGTACGTGGCCATTGCTGATGCCGGAGACGATGCCGAAGGTATCAAACACCGTCATCGGCGTCAGATAGGCCAGCCCCATCATCACCACTTGCCAGAGTTTGAGGGATTTACGCAGGCGTGGTCTGCCCGCCTGAGCGGCGTTATGCGCAGGAAGATTAATAGCCATCGCCCATTCCCCCCTTGCTGTTAACAGTTTGCGGACCCAACGTCCGCGTGACAAACCTGCTTAGCAAAGGGGTAAGGCATAGATAAAAGGGTAAGACGGACCGGTGAGCGGTAGCTGGCTGGCATTCCATGCGGCCTGAGCGGCCTCCCTCTCCCTGCGGATATTTGAACATCTGCATCATCTCATTTCCTCGTCACACACTGTGTCGTTAACTGAAGCCCCGTTGCCGCCTGCGCTCCTTAACGCGACATCCGGGAAATGGCTGGGCTCCCAGCAAAAAGGACGACCAGGCTCCGCTCAGGCCGTATGATGCTACTGATTACCAAACTCATGGGCCCCTCGCGGGGCGACCATCAGGCGTTTTTCAACATCCACTCAATTTCGGTTTCTGTGATAAGACGCTCAAACTGCAGTAATTCATCATGCTTACAGGCATGGAAAACGTGGCAGAAACGCTCACCGAGGCGCTCGCGCAGATGATCGTTCTGCATAAACTCCCACAGCGCATCGCTCTGGCGGATCGGGAACGGCAGGCCCTCTTGTTCCAGACCGTTACCTTCCACCTCTTCCTGCAAAGGCAGCTGGGGGTTATCCAGCCCGTGCAGAATGCCGGCAAAAATCGCCGCCATCACCAGATACGGGTTGGCGTCCGCCCCCGCCACGCGATACTCGACGCGGTGGTTCTGCCGCTCGCCGCACGGAATACGCAAGGCCACGGTGCGGTTGTTATGCCCCCACGAAGCCTGCGTCGGGACGTACATCCCCGGCTGGAAGCGGCGATACGAGTTCACGTTCGGCGCCAGCAGCGCCATCGAGGCCGGCATCAGATCGATCATCCCGGCCAGCGCGCGTTTGAGCAGCACAGAGTCTTCCCCGTCGCCGTCCACCAGCACGTTTTCCCCTTTATTGTTCAGCATGCTGATGTGGATGTGCATCCCGCTGCCCGCATGCTCTTCATAAGGCTTCGCCATAAAAGTGGCGTGCATCTTATGCTTCTCCGCCATTAAACGCACGAGACGTTTTAACGCCAGCGCATCATCGCAGGCATCCAGCACGTTATCGGTATGGTGAAGGTTGATTTCAAACTGGCCCGGCGAGGCTTCCGCCACCGCGCCGTCGGCGGGGATCAGCTGTAGTTTGGCCAGCTCGTCGATGTCATAAAGCACGTCGGCAAAGTGGTTCAGGTTATCGACGGAGTAGACCTGGCTTTGGGTGTTGCGATCGTCGGTGCCCGGCGCGCACGGCGGCTGGAGGTAGCCTTCGGCGTCGCGTTTGCGGTCCAGTAAATAGAACTCCAGCTCTACCGCTACCACGGGGAACAGCCCGCGCTGGCGCAACTGCTGCCAGAGGCGGTTGAGTACGTTCCGCGGCTCAACGTCAAAGGGAGCGCCATCTTCATCAACCATGGTCAGCTGTACCTGGGCTATCGATTGTGGGTCAGCCGCCGAAGGCGTTAAGGTGCCGGGTACCGGAATGCAGCTGCGATCCGGTTCGCCCATATCCTGACCCAGGCCGGCCTCTTCCACCACATTGCCAAGAATATCCATTGCAAACACCGAGGCCGGGAAATAACAGCCTTTCTCCAGTTTGCTCAGGCCGGCAACCGGAATGCGCTTGCCGCGGAAGCAGCCGTTCAGGTCGGTAAGGAGGACATCGACATACTGGGTATCGGGGTAGGTTTCGAGGTAGCGCTTCACTTCTTTCGCGAACGCGCTGACCCGTCTCTCTTCCGTCTGCTGAACAAAGTTCTCAACTTCTACGATATTGGTTTCCATGATTCACCGCCGTTGGTTGGGTTTCGGTCCTGTGCTCAGACCGTTAAATATAATGTCCACCCCATCGACTGTGTATGCAAATAAATTGTTTGTCAAATGTTAAATTAAGTTTGCAAAGGGCTATTTCCACTGCTAGATTGAGAAAATATTGAACGATATGGCCGTTAAACCCGCTATGGCGGTCATAATTTAGTCCACTTTGTGAGGGCGATCATGGAAAATATAATGTACAAGCCAGTTGTTGGCGTCGTGATGTGTAGAAACAGGCTTAAGGGTCACCAGACCCAGACTCTGCAAGAAAAGTACCTGAATGCCATTGTTAACCACGGCGGACTGCCGATCGCCCTGCCGCATGCGCTGGCGGAGCCGGAGCTGCTGAACGCGTTAGTCGATAAACTGGACGGGATTTACCTGCCAGGCAGCCCCAGTAATGTGCAGCCGCACCTTTATGGTGAAAACGGCGATGAGCCTGACGCCGACCCCGGGCGTGATCTTCTGAGCATGGCGCTGATTAACGCCGCGCTCGAAAGGCGCATCCCCATTTTCGCCATCTGTCGTGGACTGCAGGAACTGGTTGTCGCCACCGGCGGGACTCTGTATCGTCGTCTGTTCGAGCAGCCTGAGCTCCTTGAACATCGTGAAGATCCTGAACTGCCCGTCGAGCAGCAGTATGCGCCGTCCCATCAGGTTGAGGTTCAGGAAGGAGGATTGCTGTCGCAATTGATACCGGGCTGCAACACGTTTTGGGTAAACTCGCTACATGGGCAAGGGGCAAAAACCCTGAGTCCGCAGCTGCGCGTGGAGGCGCGAGCGCCGGATGGACTGGTGGAAGCGGTCAGCGTGAACGATCATCCTTTCGCGTTGGGCGTACAGTGGCATCCTGAATGGAACAGTAGCGAATACGCCCTGTCGCGTATGTTGTTTGATGGTTTTATCACCGCCTGTCAGGGCCATCATGCTGAAAAGCGGCGGCGCTGACCACTACCGTTAAGGAAATGCAAATATGAGCGATGACGGACTGGCGCCAGGGAAACGTCTGTCAGAGATCCGCCAACAGCTGGGTCTCTCACAGCGTCGTGCCGCCGAACTGTCTGGGTTGACACATAGTGCCATCAGCACCATAGAGCAGGACAAAGTCAGTCCTGCCATCAGTACGCTGCAAAAGCTGCTGAAAGTCTATGGGCTGTCGCTCTCGGAATTCTTTTCTGAACCCGAAAAGCCGGACGAACCCCAGGTGGTCATTAATCAGGATGACCTGATTGAGATGGGAAGTCAGGGCGTTTCCATGAAGCTGGTTCATAACGGAAATCCGAACCGTACGCTGGCGATGATTTTTGAAACTTACCAGCCTGGAACCACGACCGGGGAGAGAATTAAGCATCAGGGTGAGGAGATAGGCACCATACTGGAAGGTGAGATCGTGCTGACCATTAACGGTCAGTCGTATCACCTGGTGGCTGGACAGAGCTATGCCATTAATACCGGCATCCCGCACAGCTTCAGCAACACCTCGGCAGGCATCTGCCGCATCATCAGTGCCCACACCCCCACCACATTCTGATTATTTAGCCTGAACGAGGTTCAGGCTTTCTTCAGGCCTGTCGCGGCGGAAAATCTATTTTCGTCGCGGCGAAGAAATCGTAGTAATTACGCCTGCGCCGTACGGAATATTATTTCCTGTTGGCCCCGAAATAATTAACGCCAGTGAATGGCGACTCGCTCCTGAATAATTCGGGTTGCAAACAACCTGTCGCCATTCAGGGGAATAAAACGGTATTCAACTCCGGGGATACGTTATGCCCTGCGCCCGGCGCAGTGCCCCCGTGCAGCCTGAAAACGCCGAACTGATTAATGTGCCGATAATGTTTTTAAGGAGTCATGATGAATTTTCAGCACCTGGCTTACTGGCAGGAAAAAGCGAAAAACCTGGTCATTGAAACGCGCTTATTTATTAACGGCGAATATTGCGCCGCGGCCGATAATACCACCTTTGAAACGATCGACCCTGCCGCGCAGCAGACATTAGCGCAGGTCGCCCGCGGTAAAAAAGCCGATGTCGAACGGGCGGTGAAGGCCGCGCGCCAGGCTTTTGATAACGGCGACTGGTCGCAGGCCTCTCCGGCCCGGCGTAAAGCGGTTCTCACTCGCTTTGCTGACCTGATGGAAACCCATTGTGAAGAGCTGGCGCTGCTCGAAACGCTGGATACCGGCAAACCGATCCGCCACAGCCTGCGCGATGATATTCCCGGCGCCGCCCGCGCCATTCGCTGGTACGCCGAGGCGCTGGATAAAGTCTATGGCGAAGTCGCGCCCACCGGCAGCAACGAGCTGGCGATGATCGTTCGCGAACCAATTGGCGTGATCGCCGCGGTGGTGCCGTGGAACTTCCCGCTGCTGCTGGCCTGCTGGAAACTCGGTCCGGCGCTGGCGGCGGGCAACAGCGTAATCCTCAAACCCTCAGAAAAATCGCCGCTCACCGCCCTGCGTCTGGCCGGGCTGGCGAAAGAGGCCGGCCTGCCGGACGGCGTGTTGAACGTGGTCAGCGGCTTTGGTCACGAGGCCGGGCAGGCGCTGGCCCTGCATCCTGATGTTGAAGTCATTACCTTTACCGGTTCCACCCGCACCGGCAAGCAGCTGCTGAAAGACGCCGGCGACAGCAATATGAAGCGCGTGTGGCTGGAAGCGGGCGGCAAGAGCGCCAACATCGTTTTCGCCGACTGCCCGGATCTGCAACAAGCGGTCAGCGCCACCGCCGGCGGCATCTTCTATAACCAGGGCCAGGTGTGCATCGCCGGGACCCGTCTGCTGCTCGAGGAGAGCATCGCTGACGAGTTTCTGGCGCGGCTGAAAACCGAAGCACAACACTGGCAGCCGGGTAACCCGCTCGATCCGGACACCACCATGGGCATGTTGATTGATAACGCCCATGCCGACAACGTGCACAGTTTTATCCGCGGTGGCGAAGCCAAAAGCACGCTGTTCCTCGACGGACGGAAAAATCCGTGGCCTGCCGCCGTCGGCCCGACCATTTTCGTTGACGTCGACCCGGCATCGACCCTCAGCCGGGAAGAGATCTTCGGCCCGGTACTGGTGGTCACGCGCTTCAAAAGCGAAGAAGAGGCGCTGCTGCTTGCCAATGACAGCGACTACGGTCTCGGCGCCGCCGTGTGGACCCGCGATCTGTCACGCGCCCACCGCATGAGCCGTCGCCTGAAGGCTGGCTCGGTCTTCGTCAACAACTATAACGATGGTGATATGACCGTTCCGTTCGGCGGCTACAAGCAGAGCGGCAATGGGCGCGATAAATCGCTGCACGCGCTGGAAAAATTCACCGAACTGAAAACCATCTGGATTGCCCTGGAGTCTTGATCATGACTGAACATACCACTAGCTACTACGCCGCCAGCGCCAATAAGTATGAACCGTTCCCGACGCTGGAGGGATCCATCAACTGTGACGTCTGCGTCGTCGGCGGCGGCTACACCGGCCTCTCCTCAGCTCTGCATCTGGCCGAAATGGGCTACGACGTGGTGGTGCTGGAAGGGGCGCGCATCGGCTTCGGCGCCAGCGGCCGCAACGGCGGTCAGCTGGTCAACTCCTATAGCCGCGATATCGACGTCATTGAGAAGAACTACGGCCCGGATGCGGCCAAAATGCTCGGCAGCATGATGTTCGAAGGCGGCGATATTATTCGCGAGCGCATCCAGCGCTACCAGATCCAGTGCGATTACCGCCCGGGCGGCCTGTTCGTGGCGATGAACCATAAGCAGCTGGAAACCCTGGAAGAGCAGAAAGCCAACTGGGAACGCTACGGTAACACCCAACTGGAGCTGCTGGACAGAGAGGCCATTCGTCGTGAAGTGGACAGCGACCGCTACGTCGGCGCCCTGCTTGACCACAGCGGCGGCCATATTCACCCGCTGAACCTCGCCATCGGCGAAGCGGACGCCATTCGTCTGAACGGCGGCCGGGTGTATGAGCAGTCGCCGGTCACCCGCATCCAGCACAGCAGCCCGGCGGTGGTCAGCACCGCGCGCGGCCAGGTCACCGCGCGCTACGTGATCGTCGCCGGCAACGCCTATCTTGGCGATAAACTGGAGCCGGAGCTGGCGAAACGCAGCATGCCGTGTGGCACCCAGGTGGTCACTACCGCTCCGCTGTCGGAAGAGGTCGCCCGCTCGCTGATCCCGAAAAACTACTGTGTGGAAGATTGTAACTACCTGCTGGACTACTACCGTCTGACCGGCGACAACCGTCTGCTGTACGGCGGCGGCGTGGTCTACGGCGCGCGCGATCCGGACGACGTGGAGCGGCTGATTATGCCGAAGCTGCTGAAAACCTTCCCGCAGCTGCAGGGGGTGAAAATTGACTACCGCTGGACCGGCAACTTCCTGCTGACCCTGTCGCGGATGCCGCAGTTCGGCCGTCTCGATAACAATATTTACTACATGCAGGGCTACAGCGGCCACGGCGTGACCTGTACCCACCTTGCCGGACGCTTGATTTCAGAGCTGCTGCGCGGCGACGCCGAGCGGTTCGACGCCTTCGCCAAACTGCCGCACTACCCGTTCCCGGGCGGCCGCAGCCTGCGCATTCCTTTTACCGCCATGGGCGCCGCCTACTACAGCCTGCGCGACCGCCTTGGGGTTTAATCGCCTCTGCCGACGGCGCTGGCCGTCGGCTCATGCTGCGGATAGTGCTGCTGAAAGTAGTGGCGCAGAAACTCCACGGTGGTGCGAATTTTAGCCGACGTCGCCAACCGGGAGACATAGACTGCCCAGACGTTTGCAGGCTGAAAGAATTCCGGCAGCACATGCACCAGATGGCCGCTGGCGATATTCTCCCGGACGTCCCACCATGAACGTAACGCAATCCCCTGCCCGTCAAGACACCACTGATGCACAATTTCACCATGGTTGGACGACAGCGGCCCGGTCACCTTGATCGCATGCTGCCCCTCTTTGCTGTGCAACTGCCAGATGCCAAACGGATGATCGCGTTCTTTAATCACCAGGCAGGGTAAGGCGGCCAGATCGCTCAGCTGTTTCGGCGGTGGATGGCGGGCAAGGAATTGCGGCGAGGCGCAGAGCACGCGGTGGTTGGCCGCCAGCTGGCGGGCAATCAGATTCGGCGCGATATCATCGCCCACGCGAATATCGAGATCCACCCCTTCATTGACTAAATCCACCAGCCGGTCCTGGACATCGAAACGCAGTTCCAGCTGCGGGTACTGAAGGGCCAGCGCCGACAGCGCCGGGGCCACCACCCGGCGACCAAAGCCGAAGCTACTGATAATACGCAGCGTTCCCTGCGGCACCTGACGTACGTCGGAAAGCTCGTCCATCATCTCATCGACATCCTGCAAAATGCGCTGCGCCCATTCGTAGATCCGCTCCCCCTCCTCGGTAATGGTGACGCGGCGGGTGGTCCGGTGCAACAACACCACATTCAGGGTTTGCTCCAGCAGCGAAACCCGCTTGCTGACGAACGCCGGTGATACGCCAAGCTCTTCGGCGGCGGCGGCGAACCCGGCCCGGCGAGCGACCAGCATAAAGACGCGTAAATCATTTAGCAGCGGCAGATTATTCATGATCTGTGTTTTATGTTTCACCAGTTAGCGTGATTAATTATGAACCAGTCAATTATAGGATAGGCAGGTGGTCAAACATCATCGCTAAAAAGTGAGAACCGGAATGAAAAAAACCTATCGTATTGCCGCCATCCCGGGTGACGGAATTGGCAAAGAAGTTCTGCCTGAAGGGATTCGCGTGCTGCAAGCCGCCGCACAGCGTTGGGATCTGTCATTGAGCTTCGAGCAGATGGAGTGGGCAAGCTGCGAATATTATGCCCATCACGGCAAGATGATGCCGGACGACTGGCGCGAGCAGCTGCAGGGCTTCGATGCCATCTACTTCGGCGCCGTCGGCTGGCCGGATACCGTTCCCGACCACATTTCGCTGTGGGGGTCGCTGCTGAAGTTCCGCCGTGAGTTTGACCAATACGTCAACCTGCGTCCGGTGCGTCTGTTCCCCGGCGTCCCCTGCCCGCTGGCGGGTAAAAAGGCCGGCGATATCGATTTTTACGTGGTGCGCGAAAATACCGAAGGCGAATATTCCGCCCTCGGCGGGCGCGCCAATGAAGGCACCGAGCATGAAGTGGTGATTCAGGAGTCGGTCTTTACCCGCCGCGGCGTGGACCGGATCCTGCGCTACGCCTTCGAACTGGCGCAAAGCCGCCCACGCAAAACGCTGACTTCGGCGACCAAATCCAACGGTCTGGCGATCAGCATGCCCTACTGGGATGAGCGGGTGGAAGAGATGGCCAAAAACTATCCGGATATTCGCTGGGACAAGCAGCATATCGATATCCTGTGCGCCCGCTTCGTGCTGCAGCCGGAGCGTTTTGATGTGGTGGTCGGCTCCAACCTGTTCGGCGATATTCTCTCCGATCTCGGCCCGGCCTGTACCGGCACAATCGGTATTGCGCCGTCGGCCAATCTCAATCCGGAGCGCACCTTCCCGTCGCTGTTCGAGCCGGTTCACGGCTCCGCGCCGGATATCTACGGTAAAAATATCGCCAACCCGATCGCCACCGTGTGGGCCGGGGCGATGATGCTCGATTTCCTCGGCAACGGCGATGCGCGCTATCACGCCGCGCACAACGGCATCCTGGCGGCGATTGAGCAGGTGATTGCCAGCGGGCCGAAAACCCCGGATATGAAAGGCAGCGCGTCAACGCAACAGGTCAGCGACGCCATCTGCAAGGCCATTTTGGCGTAATTACCCCGGCCGCTCCCCGGTGGCGCGGCGCTTACCGGGGCTACAAAAGGCACGATAATGTAGATACTGTTATCGGTTTGCAACAGTTTCGCCCCGGGAAAAACGTTTGTTCTGTGTTATTTCCGGGCACATTGCGCTCCCGATATGTCTTCCGTGTTATGTCTCTTCTGGCGCAGGGAGCGCACAGGGGGCGGCCAATCGCCGCCGCCCCCTGTACCCCCGGGCTCCGGCCAGCAACATCGCCACTTCGTGGTGCCTTCGACTTATCCCTACAGGCTTCGGGTCGGGCCGAGGCAGCGTCCGTGCAAAACACGGCCCTCAGCCCGCATCCCTGCGGGCTGCCCCGGCCTGCAGGGAACGTCTCAGCGATGTTGAGGCCGCCAACACCGGCAGTTGCAGTAGCCATGGGGACAAGGTAGAGATCTTAAGCTCGCAATGGCACGGACCGTAGGTCGGGTAAGGCGTTAGCCGCCACCCGACAAAAAAACGACACCGCGAGTAGCAAGCACGGGTAAGGCGCAGCCGCTACCCGGGAAAACCCGCGCGCCTGGTCCTCCAACTCCCCTCTCTTTTCGCTATGCAGAATCCCCCACGATTGACAAGTGGACCGCATCACAGCGGTGAACTTTATTATTCCTGAAAGGACAGAACCTGCGCCAATTCACCTTTTATTATTTCCGTTCCGTGTTTTATTGCTTCACGAATCGGCCAATTGTTTAATTCATGTAACGAAGAAATAATCCAATTGTTAATAGCTTTTTGCTACGAACCTTGACCCTACAGCGTGATAACAACGACAGGCTAAAGCCACCGACGGGCAATCATGCCCAGGAGATCACCCATGTTGAGCAACGTAAAGAAAAAAGATGTGCCGCTGATTGCCATCAGCCTGGCGGCCATTGTTTTCATCGCCGCTACATTAAGTCTCTTCCCGCAGCAAACCGCGCAGGCGGCTGATTCGATTTTTAACGGCGTGACCCGCCTGCTGGGTTCCACGGTACAGGTACTGGTGCTGCTGGCGCTGGGACTGGTGCTCTATCTGGCGACCAGCAAATACGGCAATATCCGTCTCGGCGAAGGTAAAGTCGAATACAGTACCCTCTCATGGCTGTTTATGTTTATCTGCGCCGGGCTCGGCTCCTCCACGCTGTACTGGGGCGTTGCCGAATGGGCTTATTACTACCAGACCCCGGGCCTGAACATTGCTCCGCAATCGCCGAAAGCGCTGGAATACAGCATCCCTTATTCTTTCTTCCACTGGGGGGTTAGCGCCTGGGCGACCTACACTCTCGCTTCGCTGATCATGGCCTATCACTTCCACGTGCGGAAAAATAAAGGCCTCAGCCTCTCCGGGATCATTTCAGCGATCACCGGAGTGAGTCCGCAGGGCTTCTGGGGCCGTCTGGTCGATCTGATGTTCCTGATCGCTACCGTCGGCGCGTTAACCATTTCGCTGGTGGTCACTGCCGCCACCTTCACCCGCGGCCTGTCAGCGCTGACCGGGCTGCCGGATAACTTCACCGTGCAGGCGTTTGTGATCCTGCTCTCCGGCGGTATTTTCTGCATGAGTTCGTGGATTGGCATCAACAACGGCCTGCAGCGCCTGAGCAAAATGGTCGGCTGGGGGGCGTTTCTGCTGCCGTTGGTGGTATTACTGGTTGGTCCGACCGAATTCATCACCAATAACATCATTAACGCCGTCGGCCTGACGACTCAGAACTTCCTGCAGATGAGTCTGTTTACCGATCCCCTCGGCGACGGCGCCTTTACCCGCAACTGGACCGTCTTCTACTGGCTGTGGTGGATCTCCTATACTCCGGGCGTGGCGATGTTCGTCACCCGCGTCTCCCGCGGGCGCAAAATCAAAGAGGTGATATGGGGACTGCTCCTTGGTAGCACCGCCGGCTGCTGGTTCTTCTTTGGGGTGATGGAAAGCTACGCCATGCACCAGTTCGTTAACGGCGTGATTAACGTACCGCAGGTGATGCAGACTCTCGGCGGCGAAACCGCCGTCCAGCAGGTCCTGATGTCGCTGCCGGCAGGTAAGCTGTTCCTCGCCGCCTATCTGTTCGTGATGATTGTTTTCCTCGCCTCGCACATGGATGCGGTGGCCTACACCATGGCGGCGACCAGCACCCGCAACCTGCGCGAAGGCGACGATCCGGATCGCGGCATGCGCCTGTTCTGGTGCGTGGTGATCACCCTCATCCCGCTATCGATTCTGTTTACCGGCGCTTCGCTTGAGACCATGAAAACCACCGTGGTGCTGACCGCCCTACCGTTCCTGGCCATTTTACTGATTAAAACCGGCGGCTTCGTGCGCTGGCTAAAACAGGACTACGCCCACGTGCCGGTCAATCAGATAGAAACCCATACGCCCGAGCCAATGATTAAAGCCGAGACGCTACCGGTTGGCACGGTACTCAAAGGCGACGGCCAGTCGCTGTAAAACCTCTTACTGACAATAATCACAAGGTGACCTTACATGAGCAATTTGAGCCCTGACTTTACTCTGCCGATTAACTTTTGCGCCAATCCGCAGGATGCCTGGACCATTCCGGCCCGTTTTTATACCGACAGCCAGGCGTTTGAGCACGAGAAAGAGCGCATCTTCGCCAATAGCTGGATTTGCGTCGCCCACGGCAGCGAGGTCGCCCGGCCGAACGACTACATCACCCGGGAGATCATTGGCGAAAATATCGTTATCGTCCGCGGCCGCGACAACATTCTGCGCGCTTTCTATAACGTCTGCCCGCACCGCGGCCACCAGCTGCTGAGCGGTGAAGGTAAAGCCAAAAACGTGATTACCTGCCCCTATCACGCCTGGGCCTTCAAGCTTGACGGCAATCTCGCCCACGCCCGCAACTGCGAAAACGTGGCGAATTTCGATAGCGAAAAGGCAACGCTGGTGCCGGTTCGCCTGGAAGAGTATGCCGGCTTTGTGTTTATCAATATGAACCCGCAAGCGGAGAGCGTGGAAACGCAGCTGCCGGGCCTGCAGGACAAAGTGCTGGAAGCCTGCCCGGACGTACATGATCTGAAACTGGCGGCGCGCTTTACCACTCTCACCCCGGCGAACTGGAAAAATATCGTCGATAACTATCTGGAATGTTACCACTGCGGCCCGGCGCACCCGGGCTTCTCGGATTCCGTACAGGTTGACCGTTACTGGCACACCATGCACGGCAAATGGACGCTGCAGTATGGCTTCGCCAAGCCGTCCGAGCAGTCGTTTAAATTCGAAGAAGGTACCGACGCCGCGTTCCACGGTTTCTGGCTGTGGCCGTGCACCATGTTCAACGTGACGCCGATCAAGGGCATGATGACCGTGATCTATGAATTCCCGGTGGATGAAGAGACCACTCTGCAGAATTACGACATCTATTTCACCAACGAAGAGCTGACTGACGATCAGAAAGCGCTGATTGAGTGGTATCGCGACGTGTTCCGCCCGGAAGATTTACGCCTGGTGGAAAGCGTGCAGAAGGGGCTGAAGTCCCGCGGCTATCGCGGCCAGGGGCGCATTATGGCGGATAACAGCGGCAGCGGGATCTCCGAGCACGGGATCGCCCATTTCCACAATCTGGTGGCCCAGGTGTTCCAGCCGTAATCATTGAAGGAGTTAGCCATGTCCGTGTTTCACTCAGATCTGTTTCGCCAGCAGGCGCTGATTGCCGGAAGCTGGCGCGACGCCGCCGACGGCACGACGCTTGCCGTCAGCAACCCTTCCACCGGCGCGACGCTCGGCCAGATCCCTAATATGGGTCGGTCGGAAGCGCAGCAGGCCGTGGATGCCGCTGCGGCCGCGCTGCCGGCCTGGCGCGCATTAACCGCCGCTCAGCGCGCCACGCAATTGAAAAACTGGCACCGCCTGATCCTCGAAAACAAAACCGCGCTGGCGCAGATCATGACCGCCGAGCAGGGCAAGCCGCTGGCGGAGGCCGAAGGCGAAATCGCCTATGCCGCCTCGTTTATCGAGTGGTTTGCCGAACAGGGCAAACGCACCAACGGCGAAATAATCCCCTCCCCTGGCGCGGATAAACGCCTGATGGTGATCCGCCAGGGCGTGGGCGTCTGCGCGGCGATCACCCCGTGGAACTTCCCGGCGGCGATGATCACCCGCAAGGCTGGCCCGGCGCTGGCCGCTGGCTGCACGATGGTGATTAAGCCGGCTAACGAAACGCCGTTTACCGCGCTGGCGATGGCGGAACTGGCGATTCAGGCCGGGATCCCGCAGGGCGTTATTAACGTCGTTACCGGCCAGTCGCGCGAAATTGGCGCGGTGTTCACCGGCGATGAGCGGGTGCGTAAACTCTCCTTTACCGGCTCGACCGAAGTTGGCCGCGTGCTGATGCGCCAGTGCGCGGAATCCATCAAAAAGCTCTCTTTAGAGCTCGGCGGTAACGCGCCGTTCATCGTCTTTGACGACGCCGATATCGATAAAGCGGTCGAGGGAGCGCTGATCGCCAAGTTCCGCAACGCCGGGCAAACCTGCGTCTGCGTCAATCGCTTCTATATTCATCGCGCCGTCTACGACCAATTCTGCGATAAATTCGTCGCCCGCGTCGCCGCCCTGAAAGTGGGCGATGGCAGCGAGTCCGGTGTGCAGATTGGCCCGCTTATCAACGCCGACGCTGGGCGCAAAGTGCAGTCCCTGCTCGACGACGCCATAAGCCGCGGCGCCACGCTGTTAACCGGCGGAAAAACGCATCCGCTGGGCGGTAATTTCTTCACCCCTACGGTGATCGGCGACGTACAGCCGGGGTCACTGCTGCTGCAGGAAGAGATCTTCGGCCCGGTGGCCGCGCTGGTGAAATTTGACGATGAGCAGCAGGTCATCGAGCAGGCGAATAACACCATCTACGGCCTCGCCTCCTATTTTTACAGCAACGATGCCGCCCGTATCTGGCGCGTCTCCGAGCAGCTGGAATACGGGATGGTCGGCATCAATACCGGGCTGATTTCCAACGAAGTCGCGCCATTTGGCGGAGTGAAGCAGTCCGGCCTTGGCCGCGAAGGGTCGGAACACGGAATCGAAGATTACCTGGAGATGAAGTATCTCTGCCAGGGGTTGTAAATGTCCTCTCCCGGCGGCGGCGCTGGCCACGCCGGGATTTTTGATGGAGTTCAGCGATGTCTGATTATCAAATGTTTGAGGCGATCGTTCGCGATGTTGAACAGATCACCGCCCAGGTGAAGCGTTTTACGCTGGTGTCGCCGACCGGCGCCCCGCTGCCGGGATTCAGCGGCGGCAGCCATATTATCGTCCAGATGCAGGATGGCGAGCAGCGCTACAGTAACGCCTATTCGCTGATGAGCTCGCCGCTGGATACCACCAGCTGGCAGATTGCGGTGCGTCTTGAGTCGCCTTCCAAAGGCGGCTCGCGTTTTATGCACCAGCAGGTGCGCCCGGGCGATACCCTGACGGTGTCCACGCCCAACAACCTGTTCGCCATCGAACCACAGGCGCGAAAACATCTGCTGATCGCCGGCGGTATCGGCATCACGCCATTCTTGTCCCATATTCCGGAACTGGAACAACGGCAGGCCGACTGGCAGCTGCACTACTGTTTCCACGACGCCGACAATAATGCTTTCGTCGATGCGCTCAGCGCCGCGCCGTGGCGAGATCGGGTCAATGTTCATGTATCAGCGCTCGGCAGCCGTCTCGACCTGCCGCGCCTGTTCGCCGACCTCGAGCCCGGAACCCACGTGTATACCTGCGGCCCGGCGGCGCTTAACGAGGCGGTGAAAGCCGCCGCCGAACGCCATCAGGTGCCCGCCAGTCAGCTGCACTTTGAGCAGTTTATCGTTGAGGATAAAGGCGGAGAGGCGTTTACCCTGGTGCTGGCGCGTTCCGGACGCGAATTTACCGTACCGCAGGACATGACCATTTTGCAGGTTATTGAGAATAACAAAGCGGCGAAGGTGGAATGCCTGTGCCGCGAAGGGGTGTGCGGCACCTGCGAAACGATGATTCTGGAAGGGGAAGCGGACCACCGCGATCAGTATTACAGCGAGGAAGAGAAAGCCAGCCAGCAGAGTATGCTGATCTGCTGCTCGCGCGCCAAAGGCGGCCGGTTAGTGCTGGATTTATAGCTCGCTCTCCGGCCAGCGCCGCTGGCCGGTGTGCAGATCACAGTTCCAGCTCGCGGCGCAGCAGGTCGGCAATATCCTCGCTGCTCTCCGCGGATACCAGAGATTGACGGAACTCCGCGTGCATAATGCGCCGCGCCAGCCGCGAGAAGATACGCATATGCTGATCGCCCGCCGAGTGCTTATTCAGCGTCAGCATAATCACAAACTGCGCCTCTTCATCGCCCCACACCACCGGCTGCGCCAGGCGGGCGACGCTGATGGTCGACTGCTCAATATGCTCGGATTTGCTGTGCGGAATGGCGAAGCTAAAGCCCAGACCAGTGGAGAACACCGCCTCGCGGGCCCACAGGTCAGCCTCCAGCTTTCGCGGATAGCGGCAGCGTCCGGCCAGCAGCAGGTTATCCGTCATCCCTTTCAGCACCTCCTCCTTGCTGCGCCAGTCGCTATTCAGCGTAATGCACTCGGCGCTCACCAGCGGCACATCCTGCTGACGCATGCGGAACTGGGCCAGCAGATGCTCCACTTCCAGTGAGGTACGGCACTGCATGGCCTGATTCAGCAGCTGGCGGCAGGCGCGGCTGTCCAGCTGGGCCAGGCGCGATTTGGTCGCCGGGATCGCCGGCGCGCTCATGCTCAATTCATCTAAACCGAGGCCTACCAGCAGCGGAAGCACCGATCCTTTGGCCCCCAGTTCGCCGCACAGACCGATCCATTTCCCCTGCCGATGCACCGCCTGTACCGCATAGTCCAGCGCGCGCAGGAAGGCGGGATTCAGGCTGTTATAATGGCGTGTCACTTTCGCATTATCACGATCGACCGCCAGCAGATACTGCGTTAAGTCGTTGCTGCCGATGCTAAAGAAATCCACCTCTTCACAACACTGATCGATGATAAACATCACCGACGGCACTTCCAGCATGATGCCGAGCGGGATCTTTTCATCAAACGGGATCTGCTCGGCGCGCAGCGACTGTTTGGCCTCCGCCAGTCGCTCTTTCACCCACAGGATCTCTTCCATTGATGAAATCATGGGGATCATAATCTTCAGCGAGCCGTGCGCCGAGGCGCGTAAAATCGCCCGTAGCTGAGTGTGAAACAGCGCCTGATACTCTTCATAGATGCGCACCGCGCGGTAGCCGAGGAACGGATTGTTTTCCGCAGGGATGTTGAGATAGGCCACCGGCTTATCACCGCCGATATCCATAGTCCGCACGATAATGCTGCGCCCGGCAGCGGGTTCCAGCGCCTGGCAGAAGATGTTGTAGAGCTCATCTTCCGACGGCGCGCTCGGGCGATCCATATACAGCATTTCAGTGCGGAACAACCCTACCGACTGCGCGCCCTGGTTGAATGCCGCCACCGCTTCCACCGAATGGGCGATATTGGCGGCGATCTCCACGCGGATACCGTCTTGCGTCTGCCCGGCTTTATCCAGCCATACCTGCTGCTGTTGCCGGATTTGCGCCTGTAGCCAGGCCTCCTGCTGATAGTAGCGCGCTACCGCCGGACTCGGATCCACCACCAGCAGCCCGGCGTTGCCGTCAATCTGCACCTGCGTATCCACCCACGGCAGCAGCGCGGCTAAATCCACGCCTACCAGAGTAGGGATATTGAATGAGCGTGCCAGAATCACGGTATGCGAGGTGGTGCCGCCGCTGCGCAGCAGCAGCCCTTTGAGATGCGTTTTATCCAGTTCCAGAAACTGGCTGGGGGTCAGCTCGTCGGCAAGACAAATGGCCGCTTCCCGCAACTGGCCCGGCGCCGGGAAACGGGCTTCGCCGTAGATATGCTGTAACAGCTGGAAGCAAACGTCGCGTACATCCAGTACCCGCTCCTGCAGATAGCTGTTGCCGGAGTCGCGGAACTGGGCGCAGAAGTGGTCGCCGGTGGCGACAATCGCCTGGGCGCAGCTCAACCCGGTGAGAATACCGCCAAGCAGGTGCTGGCGCAGCGAGGCATCCGTCGCCAGCGAACGGTGAGCTTCCAGGATCGCGCTGGCGGTGCCGTCATTGTCCAGCAGCCGCAGCTCGATATCTTTCACCAGCAGGCGCAGGCCATTATCCAGCGCCGCCTGCTCCTGTTCGGGACTGGCGGCGACGGGCAGTTCGCCCAGCTCGTGCAGATCGCGTGATTTGAGATGAACCAGCGTCCCTCCCGCGCTGCCGGCGCACACCGGGTGGGCATGAAACAGCGTCGGGTTCAGCCGCGAAAGCGACTCTGGCACCGGCTGGACATCCAGCGTTGGCGCAGCGGGCAGCGGCGCGTCACAGTGGGGAAATTCATCGCGCATAAAAGCCGTTAACGCGGCGAATGCCTTAGCTTCATCTTCGCCGCTGATAAGCAGCTGGCAGGCGTCGCCCTTCAGGGTATTGCTGCCGATAATCGCCAGCGCGCTCTTGGCATTTCCGCCGGTCTCGCGGCGCAAGTTCCGCCACTCAATCGCCGATGAAAAACGGTTACACAGCGTTTCGACCAGACTGGCCGGACGCGCATGCACGCCGTTGGGCAAATCACATGTAAATTCAATGACCAGAGCCATCGCCTTCCTCCAGAGCAATCCATTATTTCCTCAAAAAGTAATAAAAGACGGCCCCAGGGACTAGGTGATAAAACTGGCAATTACTGGACTATTGTACACACAATATTTTTTTATGCCCGCCATCACAATTCCACCCTGTTAGCGCTCATCTCTCCTGTCATCACTAAGATTTGAGGTGGATCGCAATTCTTTTCTCACCTTACAAATATCCAGTAAATGCACTTTTTCTCTACTGTTTAATACCCCGCCCTTTTTCTAATGTTGAGGCATCAATACTGTCACGGGCCCTACAGCGCTCAGGAGCAAGCAATGAACGAACTGGTGCAAATACTAAAAAATACCCGCCAGCATCTGATGACCGGCGTGTCACATATGATCCCCTTCGTGGTCTCCGGCGGGATCCTGCTGGCGGTCTCCGTCATGTTGTATGGCAAAGGCGCGGTACCCGATGCCGCCACCGACCCTAATCTGAAGAAACTTTTTGATATCGGCGTCGCCGGGCTGACGCTGATGGTGCCCTTTCTCGCCGCCTACATCGGCTACTCCATTTCTGACCGCGCCGCGCTGGCCCCCTGCGCCATCGGCGCCTGGGTGGGCAACAGCTTTGGCGCCGGTTTCTTCGGCGCGCTGATCGCCGGCATGATTGGCGGCCTGGTGGTCTATTACCTGAAAAAAATCCCCGTACATAAAGTTCTGCGCTCGGTGATGCCGATTTTCATCATTCCCATCGTCGGCACCTTCATCACCGCCGGGATCATGATGTGGGGGCTTGGCGAGCCGGTTGGCGCGCTGACCGCTAACCTGACCGGCTGGCTGCAGGGGATGCGCGAGGGCAGCATCGTGGTGCTGGCCATCATTATGGGTCTGATGCTGGCCTTTGATATGGGCGGCCCGGTGAACAAAGTAGCCTACGCCTTCATGCTGATTTGCGTTTCGCAGGGCGTCTACAGCGTGGTGGCTATCGCTGCCGTCGGTATCGCCGTACCGCCGCTGGGCATGGGGCTGGCGACGCTGATTGGCCGCAAATATTTCACCGCCGAAGAGCGGGAAACCGGCAAAGCCGCGCTGGTGATGGGCTGTGTCGGCGTGACCGAAGGGGCGATTCCCTTTGCCGCCGCGGATCCGCTGCGCGTCATTCCGGCCAATATGATTGGCGCCGCCAGCGGCTGCGTCACCGCCGCGCTGATGGGCGCCCAGTGTTACGCCGGCTGGGGCGGGCTCATCGTGCTGCCGGTGGTCCAGGGCAAGCTCGGGTTTGTTGCCGCGCTGCTGGTCGGCGCCTGCGTCAGCGCTGCCTGCGTCATCCTGCTGAAAGCCTTCGCCAAAAAGAAACCCACTGACGTCGCCGCTGACGATGAACTAGACCTTGATTTCGAAATTAACTAACAGACTGGAAGGAACAGATTATGACCCACATTATCGCTGTCACCGCCTGCCCGTCGGGCGTGGCTCACACCTACATGGCCGCTGAATCGCTGGAAAGCGCCGCCAAAGCCAAAGGCTGGCAGGTCAAGGTTGAAACGCAGGGTTCCATTGGCATTGAAAACGAACTGACGGCGGAGGAGATTGCCGCCGCCGATATGGTCATTCTAACCAAAGATATCGGCATCAAATTCGAAGAGCGTTTTGCCGGGAAAACTATCGTGCGCGTCAATATCAGCGATGCGGTCAAGCGCGCCGACGCCATCATGAACAAGATAGACAGCCACCTTTCCCAGAGCGCCTGAAGCCTTAAAAGGGCGCCTTCGCGCCCTTCGCCACAACATGGAGTTTATCATGACGAATCGTACCCAACGCCTGAAAGCCAGCCTGTTCGCCCAGCCGCGCGAAATCTCCCTTGAGCGCGCATTACTCTACACTGCCAGCCATCGGCAGACGGAGGGCGAGCCGGTGATTATCCGCCGGGCGAAAGCCACCGCGTGGATCCTCGATAAGGTGATGATTTCGATTCGTGAGGATGAACTGATCGCCGGCAACCGCACCGTCAAACCGCGGGCAGGGATTATGTCGCCCGAGATGGACCCCTACTGGCTGCTCAACGAGCTCGACGCCTTTCCGACCCGACCACAGGACCGCTTCGCGATAAGCGAAGAAGATAAGCAAATCTACCGCGAAGCGCTGTACCCCTACTGGGAAAAGCGTTCAATGAAAGATTTCATCAACGGCCAGATGACTGAAGAGGTCAAGGCCGCCGTCAACACCCAGATATTCAGCGTGAACCAGACCGATAAAGGCCAGGGCCATATCATCATCGACTATCCACGGCTGCTGAATCATGGCCTTGGCGCCCTGGTCGCCGAACTCAAAACGCACTGCGCCCGGCAACCGGAGAACCCCTTTTATCAGGCGGTACTGATCCTGCTGGAAGCTTCCCAGCGCCATATTCTGCGCTACGCCGCGCTGGCAGAGGAGATGGCTGGGCACTGTCAGGACCCGCAGCGTCAGCAGGAGCTGTTAACCATCGCCGCTATTTCGCGCCACAACGCGCAGCACCGGCCAACGGATTTCCCCCAGGCCTGCCAGCTGTTCTGGTATATGAATATCATTCTGCAGTACGAATCCAATGCCAGCTCGATTTCGCTGGGGCGTTTTGACCAGTATATGCTGCCGTTTTATCAGGCATCGCTGAATCAGGGTCAGGATCCCGCGTATCTCAAGGAGTTGCTGGAGTCGCTGTGGGTGAAATGCAACGATATCGTCCTGCTACGCTCCTCCAGCAGCGCGCGCTATTTCGCGGGTTTTCCCACCGGCTATACCGCCCTGCTCGGCGGGCTGACGGACACCGGGCGCAGCGCGGTCAACGTGCTGTCATTTTTATGCCTCGACGCCTATCAAAACGTTCAGCTGCCGCAGCCGAATCTGGGCGTGCGGGTCAACGAGCTGATTGATCGCCCGTTCCTGCGTAAAACCGCTGAGACCATTCGCCTGGGTACCGGGATCCCGCAGATTTTCAACGATGAGGTGGTCGTGCCGGCCTTCCTTAACCGCGGCGTGTCGCTGGAAGATGCCCGCGATTACGCGGTGGTCGGCTGCGTGGAGCTCTCTATTCCAGGGCGCACCTACGGCCTGCATGATATCGCCATGTTTAATCTGCTGAAGGTGATGGAAATTGTGCTGCAGGAAAATGAACATCAGCCTGACGTCAGCTGGGACGGCCTTATCTGCCAGATCCGCGACAAAATTCGCCATTACATCAAGCTGATGGTCGAGGGCAGCAACATTTGCGATATCGGCCACCGCGACTGGGCGCCGGTCCCGCTGCTCTCCTCGTTCATTGAAGATTGCGTGCAGCACGGCAAAGATATCACCGCCGGCGGCGCGCGCTATAACTTCTCCGGCGTCCAGGGTATCGGGATCGCTAACCTGAGCGATTCGCTGTACGCCCTGAAGGGTATGGTCTTCGACCAGCAGCGTCTCAGCTTTGACCAACTGATGGCCGTGCTGAAAGCCAATTTCCAGACGCCGGAAGGGGAAAAAATCCGCGCCCGGCTGATTAACCGTTTTGACAAATACGGCAACGATATCGACGATGTCGACAATATTAGCGCCGATCTGCTGCGTTTTTACTGCAAAGAAGTCGAGCAGTATCTGAACCCGCGCGGCGGCCATTTTACCCCCGGCTCCTACACCGTCTCCGCGCACGTGCCGCTGGGTTCGGTGGTGGGCGCCACCCCGGACGGGCGACTGGCCGGCGAACAGCTGGCGGACGGCGGCCTGTCGCCGATGGTCGGTCAGGATTCCCAGGGGCCGACGGCAGTGCTGAAATCGGTCAGCAAGCTGGATAACTATCTGCTGTCGAACGGTACGCTGCTGAACGTCAAATTCACTCCGGCAACGCTGGCCGGCGACGGCGGCCTGAACAAACTGGCCGATTTTTTACAGGCCTTCTGCAAGCTCAAGCTGCAGCATATTCAGTTCAACGTGGTCAATGCCGACACCCTGCGTGAAGCGCAGCAGCGGCCGCAGGACTTTGCCGGTCTGGTGGTACGGGTCGCGGGCTACAGCGCCTTCTTTGTTGAGCTGTCGAAGGAGATTCAGGATGACATTATCCGCCGCACCGCGCATCAGCTGTGAGGTCATCGACACGCGCGCCGATCGGGCGCGTATTTTTAACCTCCAGCGCTACTCGCTCAACGATGGCCAGGGGATCCGCACGGTGGTCTTTTTTAAAGGCTGCCCTCATACCTGCCCGTGGTGCGCCAATCCCGAATCAATTTCACCCAGGATTCAGACCCTGCGCCGGGAGAGTAAATGCCTGCGCTGCACCCGCTGCCAGCAGGACGTCGCCGAATGTCCGTCCGGAGCGTGGGAACAGATTGGCCGCGATGTGACGCTGGATAACCTGTTGCAGGAGGTGCTAAAGGATGAGGTCTTCTTTCGCGCCTCCGGCGGCGGCGTCACCCTCTCCGGGGGCGAAGTGCTCATGCAGGCCGGGTTTGCCGCCCGCTTTCTCCAGCGCCTGCGCCAGTGGGGGATCCGCACCGCCATCGAAACCGCGGGCGACGGCGCTTTTGACCGCTTCCTGCCGGTGGCCGAAGCCTGCAATGAAGTGCTGTTTGATTTTAAAATCATGGAACCTGAGCGGGCGCGGTCGCTGCTGCGAATGAATCAGCCACGGGTGCTGGACAATTTTCGCCAGCTGGCGGCGAGAAAAATCAACCTGATCCCGCGGGTGCCGCTGATCCCGGGCTACACACTGAATACCGATAATTTTCGCCAGATTCTGGCGTTCCTCGCCCCTTTCGCGCTAAAAGAAATGCACCTGTTGCCGTTTCATCAATATGGCGAGCCCAAATACCGTCTGCTGGGCAAACCCTGGACGCTGGCCAGCGTGAAAGCGCCTGACGAAGCGGAAATTCAACCATATCGGGTGATGGCCGAAGCGGCCGGTTTCCACGTCACTATCGGCGGTTAACGCCAGGAGGATGTTATGGACTTCAATATTGTCGCCGTCACCGCCTGCGTCAGCGGCGTGGCGCATACCTACATGGCCGCCGAACGACTGGAAAAGGTCGGTCATCATGAAAAATGGCACCTGAAGGTGGAAACCCAGGGGGCGCTCGGCGTAGAAAATCGGATCACCGCGGAAGATATCGCCCGCGCCGAAGTGGTGCTGCTGGTGACGGATATCGAAATCGACGACCCTCATCGCTTTCGCGGCCTGCGGACGATTAAAACCAGCATCAAGAGCTTCCTGCTGCAGCCGCAGCAGATCGTCGAGGCCGTGAAAAGCATCATGAAAAAGCCGGTCGTCTATGTAGAACTTCCCTGACCGGCGACAGACCTTATTCTACATCCAGCAGCCACTTTTGCGCCGGCGTCAGGCGGCTTGCCGTCTCCGGCGTGAGCCAACGCCGCTGGTCCTGCTGCGGCGTATCCGCACGATCGATATATAACCCATGCAGTACGCGTCTTCTGCTGCCTTCACGATTACGGGTGCCGCCGTGCCAGGCGTGGGCGTTGTAGATCATCACGCTGCCAGCCGGCGCGGCAAACACAATCTCATCGGGATGGGCCTCTTCCGGGTCGGCCAGCACCTCCTCCGGTAACTCGGGGCGGAGGTGGGTACCAGGAATGATCCGCGGCGCGCCGTTGGCGGCGCTCAAATCGTCTATCGCCCAGATGGTATTCACCAGGTGGACTTTGGGAAAATCCGGGCGCGGCTTTTTCCAGTCGGCGTGCAGCGGCTGGTGGCCGCCGTTATACAGCGCCTCGCGGGCGTTCAGGCTGGAGACTTTAAAATCCCCGTTGAAGATATAGCGACAAGCGGAGAGGATCAGCGGGTGTGACCAGACTTTCTCCCAGATAACCCCCTTATTAATCAGGTTAGCGATCCGCGTCGCCGTCGCCTCCTGATGGTGCTCCATCGCCAGATTATCGCCTTCGCGTTCAACCTGGGTGTCAATGAGCAGGCGCATTTCGCTCAGCCACTGGGCGTCAACGACGTTATGCACGACGGTGTAGCCGAGGGTGTCGAGCTCGTGTTTCATTTGCGCGCTGAGCGTCTGGCTGGCGCCTAACGCATCGAGAAAGTTAGCCGATGATGAGTTCATTTTACGTTCCTTTTTAACGTTCCGATAACACAAACAAACTCTACTGGTCCCTCCGCGGCATGACACGAGGCGAGCGCTACAAAAAACTGGACATACGTACGCGAGCCCACAAAGTGTGATGGACATCAATAATCTCTTTTCCGGCGATGCATGCGCTACAGCTGGCCGGCAATCCGCTGCGCAAAATGGCTAAACTAACGCTGCCGGGAAGGAAAAAATAGATTACCATCAACAGGATAATGCGCATGCTGAGGGCAAAGAATGATTGAAGAGCTGCCGGATATACTGCATCGGTTAATCGGTCAAAAAGATCACCTACAGGTGAGATTTCCTGAGCCGGATATCTCCGTGCCTGCCCTCGCCTTCAACGTGCCGTTTCCGCGTCTGGAAATTGTGCTGGAGGGCCAACTGAATGAACAGGGACTGCCGCTGGCCGCCTCGACGTTAACCACGCTGCAGGTACTGTACGTGCAGGCGGGGAAGTGGACGCTGCCGCAGTGGACCGGTCCGGCCACTACCCTGAGCATTCTGTTTGGTCGGCAGAAACTGGGATTCAGTATTCAGCGCTGGGACGGAAAAAGCCTGTACACGGAAAAACAGAGCGTTTCCCGGCTTGGGCCGCGCGTGGGTTCCTACCTGTTGCTGAGCCTGAATGAAGTCAGCCTGCAGCCCGATCCGCTGACCGCGCGACTGGTGATCGCCGCGCTGCTGAGTCATTGTCGTGAACAGCTGGTCGGGCTGGAGATGCGCGTCAGCCGCAGCCGGGATCTGTTTCTCGCCGTCCAGGACTACCTCGAGGAAAATCTCAGTCTACCGCTGACGCGGGAATCGGTAGCCAAACGTTTTCACATCACGCCCAACTATCTTTCGCATATTTTTCAGAAATCAGGCTCGGTGGGATTTAATGAATATCTGACCCGTGTCCGTCTGGAAAAGGCGAAGCAGCTATTGCGCGGCTATGACCTGAAGGTGAAAGAGATTGCGCACAATTGCGGCTTTGTCGACAGCAACTATTTTTGCCGGGTTTTTAAACGCTACACAGAACGCTCGCCATCGGAGTATCGGCGACACTGCCGTAGCGCGCAGCAGGCCTAACCTGCCGCACCGGCAGATGGCGCCCACTCCACGCGGCCGCGGCCGTTATGCTTGGCCTTGTACAGCGCCTCGTCGACTTTACGGATAAACGTCTCCTGCGCTTCGCCTGGCCGCCAGGTTCCGACGCCAATGCTGATCGACAGCGGCGTCTGATGATTGATCAGGATGGTGCGAGCGTTAGCAAGGATCGACTGCGCCAGAGCGTGCAGCTCGGGCTCCGACAGGCCATCGACGATAATGGCGAACTCTTCCCCACCGATCCGCGCCGGCTGGACCTGCTCGCTGGTTAGTTTCGCCAGCTGTTTCCCCAGCGAAAATAACACTTCATCCCCCACCAGGTGGCCCCAGCTATCGTTGATTTTCTTAAAAAAATCGATATCCAGAATCATGAGTCCCAGCGCATGCCCGGACTTCTCGCGAATGGTATCAATGAAAAAACGCCGGTTGGGTAACTGGGTCAGTTCATCCTTCAGGGATTGCGAGCGCGCATCGACGTACAGCAAATTGATTCGCTCAATAATTTTGTAGACCCCCACCACGGTCAGCAGCATCCCGGAGAGGCGCAGCAGATCTTCGCAGTAGTAGCCCATCCAGCGCGGCTGAACCACGATCTCATCCATCACATCAAAGGTGCCGCCGGCAATCCACAACAGCAGCCCATAGCGTACCCAGTTGACGGCAATGTGGCTCATCCGCACCTTCGCCGAGCTCCACAGCATAAACACCAGAAACAACAACGCCAGCAGATCGATATAGAGGCCGGGGTTAGTCAGGATCTCGTGTCGTGTACCGACCGGAGGCGACACCAGGGCGCAGCCGACAGCAACAGCGACGATAACCAGCAGCGCAGGCAGGAGCGTCACCCGGGCCACAGCGGCCGGGCCGGGGCGATTCGCAGGAGTATGGAGTTCAGGCATAGCGGTGTCTCATGGTAACAACAGGGCCGATCGCGAGACAGGATAACAGTTAAGCGTAGCGGGACGAATGAAAAAGCGACGGTTCGGTAAAATGGCGGGAACTGGACTGACCCCGCGGAATTGTTCCAACGTACTACCACTCCATGGCGACGAGGTCAGTGGCGCGGATACTAGCGGCTTCATCCGCCATCTAATTAGCTTTCCGTGCGGCGCCGTCGATAGCCGGCGCCGCCTGCTCAGGGATTAGCCGCTAAACACTCGCGCCTTGCCGCTGACCGTCAGTCTCACCATCGCGCCGGGCTGCCACGCCGGCTGGCTCACGGTTCGCAGGACAATCGGCCGCTCGTGCCCAGCCATCGACAGCGTCAACGTGGAAAGCTGGCCTGAGAAATCGACATCGCGGATAATGGCGGTACTTTCCTGCGGCCCGCTCACACTGACGCTCAGCTGTTCCGGACGCAGCATCACCCTACCTTCGCCAGCAGGATGCAGTGCGTCCGTCGCCAGGTCCCCCAGCGCGCAGCTTGCCCGGCCGGGGCTAAGGCGTGCGGGGAGGATCAGGGCATCGCCAAGAAATAACGCCGTCTCTTCATCCACCGGCTGCGAGTAAACCGTCAGCGGGGTTCCAACCTGGGCGAAGCGCCCCTGACGCATTACCGCCACCTGCGTAGCGAACGACAGCGCCTCGTTCTGGTCATGAGTCACCAGAATCGAGGCGATCCCCGTCTCGGCCAGCAGGTCCGCCGTCGCTTTGCGTGTGCTGGCGCGCAGCCCGGTATCCAGTGCAGAAAACGGCTCATCCAGCAGCATCAGCGCCGGCTGCTGAGCCAGCGCGCGGGCCAGGGCAACACGCTGCTGCTGGCCACCGGAAATTTCGTGTGGCCAGTGACTCGCCAGACCAGGGTCGAGGGCGACCATCTCCATTAGCGCCCCCACGCGGCGACGCTTCTCCTCACGGCTGGCGTCGAGCCCCCAGGCGATATTGTCCGCAACATTAAGATGAGGAAACAGCGCCCCTTCCTGCGGAACATAGCCGATCCGTCGCTGGTGGGCGGGGACAAACACACCGTCGGCAAACAGAGACTTACCGTGCATGACGATCCGCCCGCGATCGGGCGTTTCAAAACCGGCGAGAATGCGCAGCAACGTGGTCTTCCCCGAGCCGGACGGACCAACAATGGCCGTCCGGCTCCCCGGCGCTACGGTCAGATTGAGATTATCGAGGACCAGCGCATCAGCGAAGGATTTCGAAATAGAAGACAATTCCAGCATGTTACAACCCTGCCATTTTTTTCGACTGCATATAAAGAACCGCGGTCAGCGGCAGCGAAATGACGATCATCAACAGCGCGTACGGTGCCGCCGCTACGTAGTCGATCTCACTGGTTAACGCCCAGAAACCGGTCGACAAGGTGCGGGTGCCTAACGGCGAAAGCAGTAGCGTGGCGGTGAGCTCATTGCTGACGCCAAGGAACACCAGCGCGGCACCTGCGGCCGCGCCCGGCGCGGCAAGCCGCATAGTGATACTCCACAGGGCGCGGGCCGGACTGCGTCCGAGACTACGGGCAACGTTTTCCAGCTCCACCGGCGCCTGCGCGATACCGGCGCGCAGGTTAATCAGCGCACGCGGCATAAACATCAACAGATAGGCCAGAAACAGCGTCACTTCGGTCTGGTACACCGGACGGGCGTAGTGGATGGTGACCGTCACCAGCGCCAGCGCGGTGACGATGCCGGGCAGCGAGCTGGTGATGTAATTACACCCCTCCAGCAGGCGGAACAGCGGGCGCGGATAGCGCACGCCGAGCCACGCAATGGGGATCGCGCAAACCGTTGTCAGCAGCGCCCCGCCCGCCCCCAGGAGCAGGGTCTGGCGCAGAGAATGCCAGAGATCGGCATGCAGCCAGTTGTCGATGCCGCCCAGCCATAGCCAGCGGCACAGGACCAGTAAGGGAACCCCCATCGCCAGCATCACCAGCAGCAGAAGCAGTAGCTGCGCGCCAAAAGCGGCCCCTTTACCCAGCACAAGCCGCTTCTGCTCGCGGGCCGCCCCGGCGCCGATACGCGCGTAACGCGCTTTACCGCGTGAGGCGCTCTCAAGCAGCAGGATCGCCAGGCAGCACAAGGCCAGCACGCCTGCCAGCATATTGGCGGCCGGACCGCTGAAGGTCGACTGGAACTGATCGTAAATAGCGGTCGTGAAGGTATCGAAGCGGATCATCACATACAGGCCATATTCCGCCAGCAGATGCAGGGCCACCAGCAGCGCACCGCCGCAGATTGCCAGACGCAGCTGCGGGAGCACCACCCGGAAGAACACTTTCCACGGCGGCGTGCCCAGCGACGCGGCGACATCTTCAAGGGTGGGATCGAGGCGGCGCAGCACGGCCGCCACCGGCATATAAATAAACGGATAGTAGGCGAGCACCGAGAGAAACACCCCGGCGGAGAGGCCATGCAGCGAAGGCACGGCACTGACCCAGGCGTAGCTCTGGACAAAGGCCGGGATCGCCAGCGGGGCTACCGCCAGCGCCGACCACAGCTGCCGACCGGCAAGGGCAGTACGTTCCGTCAGCCAGGCCAGCGTCACGCCGAGCACAATGCTGATGGGGACCGCCAGCACCGTCAGCCACAGGGTATTGCTGAGCAGCTCCCCTACCCGCGGACGAAAGACCAGCGCTTTAATGGTCGGCCAGCCGGTGTCGAACCCAACCGCCACCACAAACCCTAACGGCAACAGCGCCAGCAATGAAAACAGCAGCGCTAACGCCACCATCGGAAATGCAGGACGCCTGCGCTCGGGCAGGCGTCCTGTTTTCTTTCCGAGCGACAAACTCAGAACAGACATAGCAACATCACTTCCTCAGGATCAGAGCAGGCCAGCCTGCGTCATCAGCTCAATGACCTTTTTACTGTTCAGCGAGGAAGGTTCTACCTTCGGTGCATCCAGATCTTTCAGCGGGGTCAGTTTCGGGTTAGAGGCCGCATCTACCCCCACGGCATACTCGAAGGCGTTATTGGTGCGCAGTGCATCCTGCCCCTGCTTGCCGGTGATCCATTTAATAAAGGCCTGCGCCTGCGCCTTATGTTTGCTGGAAGCCAGCACACCGCCTCCGGAAATGCTGACGAAGGCGCCCGGATCCTGGTGTTTGAAGTAATACAGTTGGGTGTTTTTGCTGTTCTCGCCGGTTTTGGACTGATCGACGAAGCGATAGTAGTGGTAGATCACCCCGCCGTCGATCTGTCCGGCGTTGACCGCTTTCATCACCGTGCTGTTGCCTTTATAGGCGACAAAGTTGGTTTTCATCGCCTTCAGCCAGTCGAGAGTCGCCTGCTCACCCTTCAGCGCCAGCATCGCGCTGACGATAGCCTGGAAATCAGCCCCCGATGGCGAAGCCGCCCAGCGCCCTTTCCACTCCGGTTTTGCCAGATCCATCAGGGAATGCGGCAGCTGCGCCTCGCTGATTTTCGCCGGGTTGTAGACGAAAACGGTGCTGCGCGCGGCGATGCCGATCCAGCGCCCATGCTGCGGACGGTACTGCGCCGGAACCTGCTGCAGGGTGGCGGCATCCAGCGGGGCGAAAAGTTTGGCATTATCGACCAGCACCATCGACGGCGAGTTCTCGGTCAGAAACACATCGGCCGGCGACGCGGAGCCTTCCTGAACCAGCTGATTACCCAGCTCACTGTCATCGCCATTGCGCAGCGTGACCTTAATACCGGTCTCTTTGGTGAATCCATCCACCCACGACTTCACCAGATTTTCGTGCTGGGCGTTGTAAACCACAATCCCGTTCTGAGCGTCAGCCGCCATCCCCTGCGGCGCCAGAAACAGAGAAGCGGCAACCAGCGCTGCCGTACGGAGGGGCGATAAGCGAAATTTCATGAACGCATCCTTAATGAAATAGGGCAAAAAACGGTAAATAGCCTGAGCGGAGAGGATTAAATCACAGCAAAAAAAGAATGATAATGAAAACAATTATCATAAACTTAAAAAAGCAAAAAATAGCGCCGGTCGGTTATTAGGGATTAGAAAATGCTTAAAACCATCCACTCCCGAAATTTAGATTAAGAAAACATTAAGCTGCGATTTTTTTATTACCTTCGTGACAGAACAGCCGCCTCTGCACGTTATCTGAGGTCTTTGCTGGCGGGTATTGTGATACTGATCATGTTTTTAATATGCGCCGTCATCACGAAAGATATCCCCCTTCTACGATCATTAAAAAGCCTTTACCGTCAGAGGGATGATTAACTTTATGCACACTCACCCTGGCACGCACGATAAATGAAAGAGATAAAGCGGCGAAACGCATGGATTGCCTTTTCCCTGGCGCTGGTGGTGTTTCTTGCTGGCGTGTTCGTCATTAACTGGCAACTGTGGCATTCGGACCAGGCGACTCATGTCGCGGCCGCCCGTCAGGCGGCGAAAAAGATCGCAGCCATTCTGGATGAGGCCCATGCGGCGACGGCCACGGCGCTGAACGTTAGCCGCAGCGGTTGCTCTGGTCAGGGTCAATTTCAGCTCGGAACGGAGGCCGCCCTGCAGCCTCATCTGCGCACTATTCTGCTGATAAAAGATGGCCAGGTGTGGTGCTCATCACTCCCCGGCAACCGAGTCCTGACGCTCCATCCGGAATCCTTGCCTGATGAGAAGCTGCAGCTGCTGCCCGCCAGGATGATGGTTAACAAGCGGCCGGTGCTGATCTATCATACGCGTTCAGCGCAGGTGAGAGTCATTGTCAGTATCAGCGACATCCATTTGCGCGATGCCTTGTATAGCGATGAGGATAACGCCGGACTGGCGCTCTCGGTCAACCATCAGATGATCGCCAGATATGGCGATGTGGGGCCGCTGAAAGCCAGCCCGCATCAGGATATATTTAGCTCACCGGACTACCCGTTTCGCATTATCTATCCCGAGTCGCCTTTTTTTAGCCCCAGTCGCTTATTTCAAAATGGCTTCGGTCTGCTGATTTTCATTTTCTCTGTCTCGCTATTATTTTATTTCCTGCTGCGCAAATACCTGAATGTCTATACCTCTGAAGAAGAAAACCTGCGCTACGCCATCGCCCAGGGGTATATCGTTCCCTTCTACCAGCCCGTCGTGAATGGGAAAACGGGGGAGATATACGGTGTGGAAATTCTCGCCCGCTGGAAAAATGCTACCACGCAGCGGCGTTCGCCCGCGGAATTTATTCCACTGGCCGAACGTACCGGCTTAATTATCCCGCTGACCCGCAGCCTGATGGCGCAGGTCGCCGCCCAGATGAATCCCATCTTCAGTAAGCTGCCGGATGGGTTTCATATTGGCCTGAATATCAGCGTGTCACACATTAACGCCCCGTCGTTTATCGATGACTGCCTGCACTATCAGCGCGGCTTTGAGGGGAAAGCGGTGAAGCTGATGCTGGAGATCACGGAGCAGGAGCCGCTGTTGCTCAACGACGCGGTCGTGGACAAGCTCAATACGTTACACTCCCGCGGGTTTTCCATCGCGCTGGACGACTTTGGCACCGGCTATTCCGGGCTTTCCTGTCTCCACGAGCTGATTTTCGACTATATCAAAATCGATCAGAGTTTTGTCGGCCGGGTAACCGGGGAGGCGCCGTCAAGCAAGCTGCTGGACTGCGTGATAGAGATGGCCCGGACGCTGTCACTGCGCATCATTGCCGAGGGTGTCGAAACCCAGGTCCAGCTGGAGTATCTCAATCGCCAGAATATTCATCTGCTGCAGGGCTACTATTTCTGGAAGCCGATGCCCTACGTCGCGCTGGTGATGCTCCTGCTGAGCAAACCGAAGGCGCGGATTGTCGAAGAATAAGCGAGCGACCCATCACCCGCGGGTCTGCACCAACGTCATCACTGAGTGAACGTGTTCAGCGCATCCTGTCGAGTCTCCTTAATAGAAAAGATGCGATCCATACGGGTGAGCTTAAACAGGTTTTTAATCGTGTCATTGAGCGAACACAGCACCAGCTCGCCCTGACCGTTGACGCTTTTCAGGATGGATACCAGCGCGCCAAGACAGCTACTGTCGATGAAATCGACGTGGCTCAGATCCAGCAGCACGTTTTTGGTATCCGGGTCGATAGCCTCCAGAACCTGCTGCTTAAACGCCTGCACGACGGAAGCATCCAGTCGGCGCACAAGAGGTACAATAATTTTTACGCCCTGCTCGATATGTAATTCAACGTTCATGCTCATCCTCAATAGTGACTGATATCCGTCGACGAGTCCCTTTTCCGCTCGGCGTGTTCTCTCTTTAGCAGGTGATACCCCAAATATCCCGGGCGTAGCCACGTATAGTTCTGTCGCTGGAAAATTCTCCCATCCGACAAATATTGAGTAAGGCCCGACGGTGCCATTGTTCCGGCAGTTCAAAATCGGCCATCGCCTGCCGCTGGACCTGACAATAACTGTCGAAATCCAGTAAATGACAGTAATGATCGCCCTCAGTCAACATGTGGTGAAGTGGTGCAAACAGCTCACGATCGCTGGTGAACAACCCAGACACGAGGGTATCGACAACACGCGCCATAGCCGGGTTCTGATGATAGAAATCATGGTGATGCCCAAGGCGCCGGCTCTCTTCAATCTCTTCCGCCACGGCGCCAAACAGATAAAAATTATCGATCCCCACGGCCTCGCGGATTTCGATATTCGCCCCATCATAGGTGCCGATGGTTAACGCGCCGTTCATGGCAAACTTCATATTGCTGGTGCCGGACGCCTCGGTCCCGGCGGTGGAAATTTGCTCGGAGAGATCTGTGGCCGGAATGATTTTTTCCGCCAGCGAAACTTTATAATCTTCGAGGAAAACTACTTTAAGCTGCCCGGCAACCTGCGGGTCGCGGTTAATTTTTCGGGCGACGGTATTAATCAACTGAATAATCAGCTTCGCCATCCGATAGCCCGGCGCCGCTTTACCCGCAAACAAATGCACCTTAGGCGCGATAGTTTTCCCTGTCTCTTTGATATCCAGATAAAGCGCGATCACGTGAAGAATATTGAGCAACTGACGCTTATATTCATGAATACGTTTGACCTGACAATCAAACATCGCCAGCGGATCGAGGACGATGCCATAGCGTTGAGCGACCAGCTGGCTGAGCGCGGTTTTGTTGGCAAATTTAATGGCCCGGATATTATCAATAACAGCAGTATCATCGGCCTGGCTTTCCAGACTGGACAGCAAGGGTAAATCGGTTGGCCACCCTTCCCCCAGCTGTTGGTGCAAAAAAGCGGCCAGGCCGGGGTTAGCCTGCTGCACCCAGCGTCGCGGCGTGACGCCATTGGTCTGATTAATGAATTTCTCCGGGGTCATAAAATAGAAGTCGGGCACCAGTTGTTTCTTGACCAGTTCCGAATGCAGCCATGCTACCCCGTTCACGCGATGGCTACCGACAATCGCCAGATTGGCCATACGGATTTGCTTATCGTGATGTTCGTCGATTAAAGACAGCGAGGATAACAGATGATTTTTATCCGGCCAGCGCCGGGCTACCTCTTCAAGGAAGCGATGGTTGATCTCAAATATAATTTGCAAATGACGCGGCAGCAGTTTTTCAAACAGCGTCACCGGCCAGGTCTCCAGCGCTTCCGGCATCAACGTATGATTCGTGTAGGCACAGGTGTTTTGCGTTATCTCCCACGCCTGCTCCCAGGGCAGCCGGTGTTCATCGACGAGGATACGCATCAGCTCCACCACCGCTAATGCCGGATGGGTGTCATTCAGCTGAATCGCCACATGCTGCGGCAGGAAAGTAATATCGTCATTAACCTCGGCATAGTCGCGAAATATATCCCGCAGCGTACAGGCCACCAGAAAATACTCTTGCGTCAGCCGCAGCTCTTTTCCGGTCAGCACCTCATCGGATGGATAGAGTATTTTTGAAATATTCTCCGACGCGATTTTATCACTCACCGCCTTGATATAATCACCGCGATTGAAAATATGGATATTAAAGGAGTCAGAGGCCACCGCGCTATAAAGCCGCAGCTTGTTGGTCGTCGTATCCCGGTAACCGGAAACGAAATAGTCATGGGGTATACCGATAATCGTTTTCCAGCCCAGCCACATTGGATTGTAATTGCCATCAACATCTTCGCTGTGTTCAATATAACCTCCCAGCGGGATCAGGATTTGCTGAGCATGATGTTCGACCAACCACGGGGAGTGCATGGAATGCCAGTCATCCGGATGCTCGATCTGCTGGTCATTTTGAAAGGATTGGCGAAAAAGACCATATTCGTATTTGATGCCATGCCCGGATGCGGCAATATCAAGGGTGGCCATCGAATCGATAAAACAGGCGGCTAAGCGCCCTAACCCTCCGTTACCCAGCGCGGCGTCGGGCTCTTCGTCAAGAAGGTGGTCAAGATCAAACCCCAGGTCATTCACCACCTGGTGCATCTCCGCCAGTAAATTCATATTCAAAAGGTTATTACGCAGCGACTGTCCCAGTAAAAACTCCATCGACAGATAGTAAACGCGCTTTTTACGTTCTTCACGTTGCCGCGTCTGGCTCAACAAAAAATGGTCCTGTTGAAAATGACGAATGGCCAGCGCCACCGCGTTAAAAATATCGCCATGCGTAGCTTTATTTAAGCTAACACACAATGTGTACTGTAATTGCTGTTCAACCAACGCCCGTAATTCTTTGATATTTTGCGGGTTAATGTCAGGCATGCTGACCTCTCTGGTCTCTGTATCTGCGTAAAAACCATGGCAGGTAAATCATCATTTTTCCAAGTATAGACGAAGATATTTTGCCGTATGGTTTTTATTCCTCAGCACCATTGCCGTTTATAACAAGAGGCTGAATAATTAAAATAACAACCATTTGCAATGGATTGATCGTCACCTTTTCGCCAGCGATAACGCTACAGACATGGCGGGTTTGCGGAGTCGGGAGGTGAAGGTGAAGTGCAGTCAGGACGGCTACAGGTAAAAGCAAAAAGGGGTTACCTTTCGGTAACCCCTTCTTTTATATGGCGGAAGCGCAGAGATTCGAACTCTGGAACCCTTTCGGGTCGCCGGTTTTCAAGACCGGTGCCTTCAACCGCTCGGCCACACTTCCGGTGTGAGGCGCACTATAAACACCTCGGCGGATGCTGTAAAGCACCATTTTGTTCAACTGCCTTAAAAACAAACAATCTTGTGTTATTCGTCTGAATTTCAGGCAGTTCGCACAGAAAATCAGCGCCCTCACCGCTATCCAGAGGGCTATTTTTTAATGTACATGTCTTTGGTGTAGTAATACCCCAGCTTATCCGGCGTGAAACCGCCCACCCTGGGTTTCACTAAATGGGTACGCACATAGTGATAGACCGGAATGGCGGGAACATCCTGCGCCAGCAGATCTTCCGCCTGCTGATAGTATTTGCCCCGTGTCGCTACGTCGGAGGCTTTCGCCGCATTGCGCAGGGCCTCATCGTAAGCAGGGTTGCTGTACTGACTGGTGTTCTCGCTATCACCGGTACGGAACGTATTGAGGAAAGTGGCGGCATCGTCGTAATCGGCGATCCAGGCATAGCGGACGGCGTCAAAGTTATGCGTATGCATGGTATCCAGCATCGTCTTCCACTCCTGGTTCTGCAGCTTCACCTCGACGCCGAGGTTTTTCTTCCACATAGAGCTGGCGGCGATGGCGATACGCTGGTGCGACTCATAGGTGTTATACAGCAGGGTAAAGACCAATGGGTGACTGTCATCATACCCCGCCTGCGCCAGCAGTTTTTTCGCCTCAGCAATCCGCTTCTCGCGCGGCCAGCTGGCGTAGTCCGGGTTGTGCAGCGTCACGCCGCCGATATCCGGCTGGCTGATCACCCAGGCCGGTCGCTGCCCCTGGCCAAGCACTTTTCCGGCAATGATATCTTTATCAAGCGCCATATTCAGCGCGCGCCGCACGCGGGCGTCGTTAAACGGCGGGCGGGTAGTATTGAATTCGTAGTAATAGGTCGCCAGCTGCGGCGAAACGTCCAGCTGATCGCCCATGGTTTTCTGCAACTGCGCAAACTGATTGATCGGCACCGTATAAACAATATCGATCTCCCCCGCTTTGTAGCGGTTGACATCGGCAGCCTCCGAAGAGATGGGCAGGTAAGTCACTTTATTAATAACGGTGTGCGCATTATCCCAGTACTTCGCATTACGTTCAGCCACCAGCCGCTCATTCACCACCCATTGGGTCAGCTTATACGGGCCGCTGGTGACGATATGCTCTGGTCGGGTCCATTTATCGGCAAAACGCTCCACCAGCACTTTGTCGATCGGTACCAGCGAAGGGTGCGCCAGCATCGCCAGGAAAGCGGCATTCGGCTGGCTCAGAGTGACCTGCAGCGTGGAGTCATTCAGCGCTTTCACCCCCAGCGTCTCGGGTCCCTTTTGCCCCAGGGCAATTTCGCGAGCGTTGGCGATATGCATATTGCCGGGATAGCTCGCATAGGGCGAGGCGGTGGCCGGCGAGACCAGCCGTTGCCAGCTCCAGACGATATCCTGCGCCGTGATGGCCGTGCCGTCGGACCAGGTCAGACCGGGGCGTAAATGGAAGGTCCATAACAGGTTGTCCTTGTTTTCCCAGCGCTCCGCCAGCCGGGGCTGGATCGCCCCCGCAGGCGTCACGCTGACCAGCCCTTCAAAGAGATCGCTAATGATGTTGAATTCGATGTCGCTCTCGACTTTATGCGGATCGAGTGAGGCAGGTTCACTGCCGTTATTTCTGACCAGCTCCTGCTTTTCCGCCAGCTGGGTGCCAGGCGGCACCTGTGCCGCCAGCGCCCCACCGGTAATGACCATCAGACTCATTGCCAGGAACGTTCGCGTGATGTGATTGTTTTTGTGTAATGTCATTTCCCTTTGCCTTTAACGTACGGAGTTATTCCCCCTTCCACACTTAGTCGCAGAATTTAAATAAAGCAATATATTTCAGCAACCTATAAGATTTCGATCGGCTCACCGAAGCGAAACGCGAAAACATATCGCTTTTCCCAATCCATGTAGAATTTTATGCTGGACAAAAGCGGCAAAAGCTAAGTAAAGATGGGTAAAAGCATTAGGGCTTCACGCTTGTTTTTCTTATTCTTTATCCCTAATTACATCTGTCATAAGAGAGTGACTCATGGATCGCATAATTACATCATCGCGTGACCGTTCCTCGCTGCTCAGCACGCACAAGGTTCTGCGTAACACCTACTTCCTGCTCAGCCTGACGCTGGCGTTTTCCGCTATCACCGCCACCGCCAGCACGGTGCTGATGCTCCCTTCCCCGGGGCTGATTTTAACCCTCGTGGGGATGTACGGTCTGATGTTCCTGACCTACAAAACGGCGAATAAACCCACCGGGATTATTTCCGCCTTCGCTTTCACTGGGTTCCTCGGCTATATCCTTGGGCCGATGCTGAACGCGTACCTTTCTGCCGGCATGGGCGATTTGATCGGCCTGGCGCTGGGCGGCACCGCACTGGTCTTCTTCTGCTGCTCGGCCTACGTGCTGACGACGCGCAAAGATATGTCCTTCCTCGGCGGAATGCTGATGGCGGGCGTGGTGGTCGTCCTGATTGGTATGGTCGCTAACCTGTTCCTGCAGCTGCCGGCGCTTCATCTGGCGATTAGCGCGGTGTTCATCCTGATCTCTTCGGGTGCCATCCTGTTCGAGACCAGCAACATCATCCGCGGCGGTGAAACCAACTACATCCGCGCCACGGTCAGCCTATATGTCTCGCTGTACAACATCTTTGTCAGCCTGCTGAGCATCCTGGGCTTCGCCAGCCGGGACTAACCGCTCCCCTGCTTCACCGAGGCCTCGCTTATGCGGGGCCTTTTTTTTTGCTACACTGCGGCCAGTTTCAGGCGGTATGTGAAAAATCATGTTTATTTTTGAAGGCAACGAAATTGAAACGGATAGCGAAGGCTATCTGAAAGATACCACCCAGTGGAGCGAGGCGATGGCGGAAGTCATTGCCGCGCAGGAAGGGATAACGCTCGCCGTTGAACACTGGGAAGTGGTGCGCTTTGTGCGCGAGTTTTATCTTGAATTCAACACCTCTCCGGCGATCCGCATGCTGGTGAAGGCGATGGCCAACAAGTTTGGCGAAGAGAAAGGCAACAGCCGCTATCTCTATCGCCTGTTCCCGAAAGGCCCCGCCAAACAGGCGACCAAAATCGCCGGGCTGCCGAAGCCGGTGAAGTGCATCTAATAGAGAATCGCGAATTTTTCCCAGCTGCGGGTGGGTTGATGGGGTTCGGTTAACACCCGGTCAACCCGCGCGCTGCGCGGCCCCCCGGCTTTCAGCCAGGCGATGAGTTTCTCCACCTGCTCTGCCTCGCCGCAGGCAAGCACTTCCACCCCGCCGTCGTCCAGATTACGGGCATAGCCGGTCAACCCCAGTTGCAGCGCTTCCCGCTGTGTTGAATAGCGAAATCCCACGCCCTGAACCGAACCGTAAACCCATGCCATCGTGCAGATACTGGCCATTATCATCTCCTTTTCGCTCACACTTTACGCTGAGGATAGCAAATTCGCTCAGCGTACGTGCTTCGGCAGTAAACCATAATGCTGACGGAAGCGCGCGGTAAAGCGCGATCCCGACTGATATCCGCTGTTCTGCGCGATTTCGCCTATTGGCCGCGAGGTGGTCTGCAGCTGCCCCAGGGCGTGAGCCATCCGCACCTCCTCGACGATCTGGCGAAAACTCTGCGATTCCTGCTGCAGCCGACGGCGCAGCGTGGACTCGCCGAGAAAGAGCATTTTCGCCACCCGCGACACGCTCCATGCCTGCGCCGGCGACAGCATGACCAGTTGTCGAACCTGCGCCGACAGATCCTGCTGCCGCTCGACGAGCAGCGGGCCCGCATAGCCCGCCTCGTACAGGGCCAGCAGCAGGCCCATAGTCTGGTGGAGCTGTAGAGAGGTGGATAATCCCTCCCGCACCGCCTGCAGAACGCTTTGCCACATAAACGCCAGCTCTGTCGTCACCGGGGCGCAGAGCGAGGTCAGACGCCCTGGGGGTGGTTCGCTGAGATAACGGGTCTTAAACGTCGTCAGCAGCTCGGGGGTCAGCGACAGCAGATCGGAGCAAAACAGGCCGTTCTCCGGCTGGTTAATCACCTCCAGCTCAACGTCAGCCGGCAACACAATCAGCTGTTGCGGCGTCGCCAGCACCCGGCTCTCCCCTTGCACAATCACTTTGCTGCCGCGTTTCACCCGACAGAGCGCCGGGGAGAACAGCCGCACCCGATGCAGTCTGCACAGCCGTCGGGTGGTGACCTCTGCCGCGGTTAAGGCGTTATGCTGAAAGTGGATACTCTCCATCGGATCGACCCTTTATTTTAGCGCCCGGCCATCGCCGTCAACTGTACGCTGGCGAGAGCATGGCTGTGTAACAGATAGCCGACCAGCGCCCCGCTGGCCCCGGCATCCACCGGCAGCGTAGGGACATCCAGCGCCCATACCGTAAAGCGGTAGCGATGCGGTTTATCTCCCGCCGGCGGACAGGCGCCGCCGAAACCGGCATAGCCAAAATCGTTGCGGCCCTGTACCGCTCCGCCCGGCAGTGTAGCGCTGTTTTTATCTCCCGCGCCAGCGGGCAGCGAAAAGACGCTGCTGGCGATATTGACCACCGTCCAGTGCCACCAGCCGCTGCCGGTAGGCGCATCGGGATCTCTGACAGTGACCGCGAAGCTTCGCGTCCCCGCCGGGGCATTTTTCCATGCCAGCTGCGGAGAGACATTGCCTCCGGTACAGCCGAAACCGGCAAACCAGTGCTTCCGGGCCAGCGCCTGCCCGTCATGCATATCCTCGCTGCTCACGCTAAACGGCGCAGCCATCGCGCCACTACTCACTGCCGCGACCATCGCCACGGCCATGCGGATACCTGTTTTCATCGTCTGCTCCTCGTTGGGGTGAGAAAACAGGGTATGAGAGTCCGCACAAACTGAATGTGCCGAAGCGCCTGCATTTTGTGCCGAAACGCTCACCTGTGCCTGCCGGGCGAAAGATGCTTGCGTGCGCCAGGTGTGCTACTCTACGCGCCATTTTTCGGTGCCGACATTCCCGTTGCTTAAAGGTAGCTCCATGACAGATTCCCTATTCCCCCGCTTAGTGTTAGCCAAAGGACGCGAGAAATCCCTGCTGCGTCGCCATCCGTGGATTTTCTCAGGCGGCGTCGCCCGCATGGAGGGTAAAGCCCGCAGCGGTGAAACCATCGATATTGTTGACCATCAGGGAAAATGGCTGGCCCGCGGCGCTTACTCGCCGTCGTCGCAGATCCGCGCCCGCGTGTGGACCTTCGACCGCAATGAAGCCATCGATAGCGCCTTCTTTGAACGCCGCCTGCAGCAAGCGCAAACCTGGCGGGCATGGCTGGCCGAGCGCGATGGTCTCGACAGCTACCGTCTGATCGCCGGCGAGTCCGATGGGCTGCCGGGCGTCACTATCGACCGCTTTGGCAACTTTTTCGTGCTGCAGTTGCTCAGCGCAGGCGCCGAATACCAGCGGGCCGCCATCATCAGCGCCCTGCAGAACCTGTTCCCGGACTGCGCCATTTACGATCGCAGCGATGTCGCCGTGCGTAAAAAAGAGGGACTGGAGCTGGCCCAGGGGCCGGTGGTGGGCGAGCTGCCCCCGGCGCTGCTGCCGATCACCGAGCACGGCATGAAACTATTGGTTGATATCCAGGGCGGGCACAAAACCGGCTACTACCTCGACCAGCGCGACAGTCGCCTGGCTACTCGCCGCTATGTCGCGGATAAGCGGGTGCTGAACTGCTTCTCTTATACTGGCGGCTTTGCGGTGTCAGCGCTGATGGGCGGCTGCCGCCAGGTCACCAGCGTGGATACCTCTCAGGAAGCGCTGGACGTCGCCCGACAGAACGTCGAGCTCAACGGACTGGATCTGTCCAAAGCGGAATTTGTGCGCGACGACGTGTTCAAACTGCTGCGTAAATACCGCGATCAGGGAGAGAAATTCGACGTGATCGTGATGGATCCGCCGAAATTCGTGGAAAACAAAAGCCAGCTGATGGGCGCCTGCCGCGGTTATAAAGATATCAATATGCTGGCGATCCAGCTGCTGAACCCCGGCGGCGTGCTGCTGACTTTCTCCTGCTCCGGCCTGATGACCACCGATTTATTTCAGAAAATCATCGCCGATGCCGCAATTGATGCCGGGCGTGATGTACAATTTATAGAACAGTTCCGTCAGGCTGCCGACCACCCGGTGATCGCAACCTACCCGGAAGGGCTGTATCTGAAGGGGTTTGCCTGTCGCGTCATGTAACTTGAAAAACGAAACATGAGCCTCATATAGGGAGTATTCATGTTTCCCAGGAGGTGCCTATGATAGCCAGCAAATTCGGTATCGGCCAACAGGTCCGCCATACGCTCTTGGGCTACCTGGGTGTCATCGTCGATGTCGATCCCGAGTATTCACTCGCGGAACCGGAAGAGGATGAGATTGCCGCCAATGACGAACTGCGTGCGGCGCCCTGGTACCATGTGGTGATGGAAGATGATGATGGTCAGCCGATCCACACCTATCTGGCAGAAGCGCAGCTGAGCAGCGAAACCCGCGACGAACACCCGGAACAGCCGTCCCTCGACGAACTGGCCAAAACGATTCGTCAGCAGCTGCAGGCTCCGCGCCTTCGCAACTAAAACAAAACCCCGCCAGGCGGGGTTTTTTGTTATTTTGCTAATCCCAGTCGCGGTAGCTCAATGGCCGGGCAACGATCCATCACCACGTTCAATCCGGCTTCTCTGGCCAGCACCGCGGCCTGCTCATTGATCACCCCCAGCTGCAGCCACAGCGTTTTCGCGCCGATGGCTATCGCCTCCTGCGCCACGCCCCACGCCGCTTCTGAATTACGGAAGACATCAACCATGTCGACCTTTTCCGGAACGTCGGCGAGCGTCGCATACCCTTGCTGTCCCAGCAGCGTCTTGCCCGCCACCTTCGGCGAAACCGGGATAACGTGATACCCCTGATCCAACAGATACTTCATGACCCGGTAGCTCGGGCGGTCAGGTTTATCGCTGGCGCCAACCAGCGCAATCGTCCGTGTCGACGTCAGGATGCCGGCAATATCGTTCTCTTTCATGGGTTCCTCCTGCTATTTCACCTAAGTGTATGCTAATCCGCAGCAGGCGGCCATCCAGGCTAACCCACAGATTCGACAAAATTTTCACCCCGATGCTTGCAGCGGCAGCCACATTCAGTAATCTGTCTGCAGGTCAAAATGTGGAATGAAAATATGGAACTGACAACTCGTACCCTGTCCGCGCAAAAACATATCGCGCTGGTGGCTCACGATCACTGTAAAGATATGCTGATGAAATGGGTCGCTCGCCATCAGGCGTTGCTGGCGCAACACGTTTTGTATGCCACCGGCACCACCGGTAACCTGGTCTCGCGGGCTACCGGACTGGAGGTCAATGCCATGCTGAGCGGCCCGATGGGCGGTGACCAGCAGGTTGGCGCGCTTATTTCAGAAGGCAAAATCGACGTGCTGATCTTCTTCTGGGATCCGCTGAACGCCGTGCCTCACGACCCGGACGTCAAAGCGTTGCTGCGCCTGGCCACCGTCTGGAACATTCCGGTCGCCACTAACGTCTCCACCGCTGACTTTATCATCCAGTCACCGCACTTTAATCAGCCGCTCGATATTCTGATCCCGGATTATCCGCGTTATCTTGCCGAGCGCCTGAAATAACCCACACGTGATTAGGGTTTCCTGGCCACCGGCACATCCAGGGCCTGCAGGATGTCGACAAACGGCGAAGGTTGCGCTTTGTTAAACAACAACCACACCCGATGACGTGCGCGGGTTATCGCCACGTACAGTAGTCGACGCTCCTCCGCATCAGGAAAATCTTCCGGCTGCGGCAGGAGCGCCTGCTCCATGATCGACTCGCGCGCCGGCGCGGGAAACGCATCCTCTCCCTCCTGCAGTCCCAGCACAATCACATAGTCCGCCTGCTGGCCCTTGCTGGCATGAATAGTCATAAAATCAAGCTGCAGATGCGGCCAGCGCGTCGCCGCCTTGTTGAGCGCGTCGGGCTTCAGATGATGGTAACGGGCAAGCAGCAGGATCCGCTGCTCGGGCTTAACGTAGCCGCTCAGTTTATCCAGTAAATCATCCAGCTTATCGTCGGCTAACAGCGTGACGGCCTTTTTATCGCCCGCCGTCAGGCTGTTCAGCGGCTTACTTAACTGATGCGGATTCTGCTGGATAAAGCCATTGGCGATTTCGCCAATGCGGCCGTTAAAGCGATAGGTGGTATCCAGCGCGCAGCTATCCCCTTCGCCAAAGTAATGATTAAACGCGGTGGTCAGGGAAAGCTGGGCCCCGCTGAACCGGTAAATCGCCTGCCAGTCATCCCCGACGGCAAAGAGCGTGGTTTGGCTGTTCTGCCGGCGTAATGCAGCCAACAGCGAGGCCCGCTGCGGCGAGATATCCTGAAATTCATCCACCAGAATGTGTTTCCAGGGGCTGACGAAGCGGCCTTTATCGAGAATATTGACCGCCTGATGGATCAGGCCGGAAAAATCGACCGCATTCTCGGCCTTCAGCGCCGCCTTCCAGTCTTTCATCAGAGGCGACATCAGTTTCACCCGTTTACTGAACTGATCGCGTACCGCCTCCGGCGCCCCGGCAATCATCTCTGCCTGGGAGCCGCCGTGCATACGCATCAGGCTGACCCAGCGGTCGAGCCGGCTGGCCATACGCCGCTGCACCTTCTTGTCCTGCCAGAAATCGCCCTCCGGCAGTTGCCAGCCCATCTCCTCTTCCAGCCACAGGCGCCAGCCTTTCGCCTGCGCTTTTTTCTCCTGACATTGCTGCTGCCAGCTTCTCACAAGCAGCGCCTGACGAGCTGCGCTATCGCTTTCCAGTTTGCTGATGGTGGGGACTTTTTTGCTGCCCTGCTGAATAATATGTAGCGCCAGCGAGTGGAAGGTACGCGCGGTGATATCGTCGGATGCAAGACGCTCGCGGATCCGCGCATCCATCTCCTGCGCCGCCTGGCGGCCGAATGCCAGTAACAAAATTTGCTCTGCCGCCGCTTCTCCCCGCGCCAGCAGCCAGCCTGCCCGCGCCACCAGCACCGAGGTTTTGCCGCTGCCCGCGCCCGCCAGCACCAGCAGGGAACGCTCGCCGTTCACCACCGCCCGTGCCTGTGAGGCATTAAGAGGAGACGACTCAACGCCGTCAAAAAAGCCGCGATACTGCTCAAGCATCGCCTCGGTGAAGGCCTGGTTATGGGCCAGGCGTGTCGCTTCAATATCCCCTAACCAGCGCTGACACTCCCGCCACAGCTCCCGACAGTTGTCAAAGGCCTCAAGCCGGCTGGTGGGCATCGGCAAACCAGTCAACGCCTGGCGAATGTTATCCTGCACATCCGCCACCTGCTGACGCGTCAACCATTTGCCTTCCGCACGGGTGCGCTCGATCGTCGCCAGCTGCCGCTTCAGTACGCCAGCGGCGATGTCGCTCATTTCCGCGCTCCACTGCTCCCAGAGCGTTTGTAAATGGTGATAGAAGCGCTGCGTTTCGCTCCACTCGGTACCGTGCAAACGCACGACTTTGCTGTCAGGCAACACAAACTCCAGTTCGCCCCAGACCAGACCGCGCTTACAATGCACTGACAATAACTGATTGAAAGGGATAAGATACTCATGACGGTCGCCGGAAACCTTTACGCCGGCGTTCAGTAACTGCACCCGATCATAAGGGTGCTGAGCCATGCGTTTGCCCAATGTTGTCGCTTTAAGTTCCATATAATGTCGATTTTCAATCAGGGTGGATTGTTTTTCAGTTTAACCGCCCGGGACCAGGTGCTCCAGCGCAAAAAAACGTTACAATTGTCAGGTCTTATTATCCACAGGGCAAAACCGAGGCTTTATGCGTACCATTCTGAATATTTTGAACTTTATCCTTGGCGGTTTCGCCACCACTCTAGGCTGGCTGCTCGCCACGCTGGTTAGCATCATTCTGGTCGTCACGCTGCCGCTGACCCGCTCCTGCTGGGAAATAACCCGACTCTCCTTATTTCCTTACGGTAACGAGGCGATTCATGTGGATGAGCTGGAGCCGGGCCGTAAAAATGGCCTCCTCAACGCCGGCGGCACCGTGCTGAATATTCTGTGGTTCATTTTTTTCGGCTGGTGGTTGTGCCTGATGCATATTTTCAGCGGCATAGCTCAATGTCTGACCATTATTGGCATCCCGGTGGGGATCGCGAACTTTAAAATTGCTGCCATTGCCCTTTGGCCGGTAGGGCGCCGGGTCGTCTCTGTGGAAACCGCGCGTGCCGCACGTGAAGCCAATGCGCGTCGTCGCTTTCAGTAACCGAACGGAACACGGACATGATTAGCCCCCTGCTACGCCGCTATACCTGGAACAGTGCCTGGCTTTATAACGTACGGATCTTTATCGCGCTCTGCGGCACAACGCTGTTTCCCTGGTGGATCGGCGAAGTCAAACTGACCATCCCTCTCACCCTTGGCGTTGTTGCCGCGGCCCTGACCGACCTCGACGACCGGCTGACCGGTCGTCTGCGCAACCTCGCCATTACCCTGGTCTGTTTTTTTATCGCCTCCGCCTCCGTGGAGCTGCTGTTTCCGTGGCCGCCGCTGTTTGCCCTCGGCCTGACCGTGTCTACCATCGGCTTTATTTTGCTCGGCGGCCTCGGCCAGCGCTATGCCACCATCGCCTTCGGCGCCCTGCTCATCGCCATCTACACCATGCTCGGCGTCACACTGTACGATCACTGGTATCTACAGCCGTTGTTCCTGCTGGCGGGGGCCGTGTGGTACAACCTGCTGACGCTGTCCGGGCACCTGATTTTTCCGATTCGTCCATTGCAGGACAACCTGGCGCGTAGCTATGAGCAACTGGCTCGCTATCTGGAGCTCAAATCCCGGCTGTTTGATCCTGACCTGGAGGATGAGAGCCAGGCGCCGCTGTACGATCTGGCCCTCGCCAACGGCCAGCTGGTTGCTACGCTTAACCAAACCAAGGTCTCGCTGCTAACCCGACTGCGAGGCGATCGGGGCCAGCGCGGCACCCGCCGCACCCTGCAGTACTACTTTGTGGCCCAGGATATTCATGAACGCGCCAGCTCATCGCATATTCAGTATCAGACTCTGCGCGATCAATTCCGCTACAGCGACGTGATGTTCCGTTTCCAGCGCATGCTCTCGATGCAGGCCCAGGCCTGCCAGAAGCTCTCGCGGGCGATTTTACTGCGCGAACCCTACCAACATGACGCCCATTTTGAACGCGCGTTTATGCATCTCGACGCGGCGCTTGACCGCGTGCGCGCCAGCGGCGCGTCCGACGAGCAGATCAATGCCCTTGGGTTTTTACTCAATAACCTGCGCGCTATCGATGCGCAGCTGGCCACGATTGAATCGGTGCAAACGACCGCGCCTGCCGGGAGCAACACCGAGACGCTGTTGGCCGACGACAGACTCGGCGGGCTGAACGACATCTGGCTGCGTCTGCGGCGCAACATGTCACCGGAGTCCGCTCTCTTTCGCCACGCGGTACGTATGTCGCTGGTGCTCTGCGCCGGCTATGCCTTTATCCAGTTTACCGGGCTCCAGCATGGCTACTGGATCCTGCTGACCAGCCTGTTTGTCTGTCAGCCGAACTATAACGCCACCCGCCACCGACTGGCGCTGAGGATCATCGGCACGCTGGTGGGGGTGGCGATCGGCCTGCCCGTCCTGCTGCTGGTGCCTTCGATTGAAGGGCAACTGGTGTTGATCGTGCTCACCGGCGTGCTGTTCTTTGCCTTTCGTAACGTGCAGTACGCCCATGCCACCATGTTTATTACGCTGCTGGTGCTGCTGTGCTTTAACCTGCTTGGCGAAGGTTTTGAGGTCGCGCTACCGCGCATTATTGATACCCTGATCGGCTGCGCCATCGCCTGGGCGGCGGTCAGCTTCATCTGGCCGGACTGGAAATTTCGCAATCTGCCGCGCGTCCTGGACCGGGCGATGAACGCGAACTGCCGTTATCTGGATGCCATTCTGGAGCAGTATCACCAGGGCCGCGACAACCGTCTGGCCTATCGTGTCGCCCGCCGTGATGCCTACAACCGTGATGCCGAACTGGCCTCCGTGGTCTCGAATTTGTCGACTGAACCGCGCGCGGATGGCGCCCAGCGCGAGACCGCTTTTCGCTTGCTGTGTCTCAACCATACCTTCACCAGCTACATCTCCGCTCTCGGTGCGCATCGGGAAAAACTGTCCACCCCCGATATTCTTGCCCTGCTGGATGATGCTGTTTGTTATGTTGATGACGCCCTGCACCATACCCCCGCCGATGAACATCGGGTGCAGAAGTCTTTGACCAGCCTGCAAAGCCGGATCCAGCATCTGGAACCGCGCGCGGACAGTAAAGAGCCGCTGGTATTACAGCAGATTGGCTTGTTGCTCGCGCTGCTGCCTGAAATTTGCCGCCTGCAACAACGCGTTCAAGCTCAGACAGAATAACGGCGGCTGTCCGCTAACGGGCTCCTGCCCATTCGAGCAGCTCCTGACGCCGCAGCGTCGGGAGCGCGGCGGCGTGAACGCCGACAATCGCCCCCTCCAGCGCCAGCAAGACATTGAGCGATAGAGAGGCGTTGTTTTCTCGTAGCCGTTGCCAGGCCTGCTGAGCGCCTACCTCCCGAAGCGTCCTGACATCCGGTATGCCCGCGTGGATCAGCTGCAATTCCATATGAAAGCTGATATTGGGTAAATCCTTCAGACGGCCCGACGCCCGTCGGTGGTTCTTTTCACGCTGCGCACTCTGCCACGACAACAGCGACAGCCGAAAAAGCTGAGTCTCATCGCGCCACAATGCGTCGTCAATTTGATAATACTTCATCGGCACGATGCGCCCATGTCGGCGCAGCGTTAATAAAGGATTGCGATGTTCAACCCGATACGCGGCGCTCTGCTCGCAGGCCCTCAGGTAAATATCGCCCTCTGCCACCATCGCAAACACCGTATCATCAATGGCCAGGCTATAGCCGCCAAAAAGCGGACGAGAATGTAACTGACCCAGCGGCGAGACGCAGGCCTGAAATTGCGGGAACCGCGGACATACTAGTTTTCTCATGATCATTCCTTTGTTAATCATGTAATTAAACTTAAGTTGTTAACGGATCCGCTAAGAGAAAACATAAGGGACTTCCCGAACAGCAGCAAGATGATTTTCGCCGACTTTTCTACCAGAATGCGGTTTTGCGAGACGCTTTCAGAAAATCACTGACGTTGCTGCAATCAACAGGGTGGAAAGAAATCATTAGCCGGCATTAAGGATATCGTTGAGGAGAGGTGCGCATCGCTATAAATCAGACGCGGCGGGAAATGATTAAATTTCAGCCAGCAAAATGGCAAATTGCGGTTGATCTTTTCCCCAGGTAGATATACTGTATATGCATACAGTAACTACAGGCGGGATAGACTATGTTTACTTCAGCTCACGCAAATCGTTCAGCACAGGCTTCTGCTTCTGCAGGCCACTACGCTCATCGTTCTGGCGAACAGACCGCCAATGGGCTGATCAGTGAAATTGTCTATCGTGAAGATCAACCCATGATGACACAGTTACTGCTGCTACCTTTATTACAGCAGCTGGGTCAACAGTCTCGCTGGCAGCTGTGGCTCACGCCGCAACAAAAGCTTAGCCGCGAGTGGGTCCAGTCTGCCGGTCTACCGCTGTCTAAAGTCATGCAAATTAGCCAGCTGTCACCCTGCCATACCGTAGACTCAATGATCCGCGCGCTGCGCACCGGTAATTATAGTGTGGTTATCTGCTGGCTAACGGAGGAGCTAACCGCGGAAGAGCATGAGCGTCTGGTCAATGCCGCCCAGGAAGGTTGCGCAATGGGATTCATCATGCGCCCGGTGAGAAATCAAGGCACGCTCGGCAGACAACTCAGCGGGCTAAAAATTCACTCAAATTTGTATCATTGAATGAAATTAGGATTATTCCTGGAATTTTTTTTACCGATGGTAAAGACACAGCGTTTTTCAGGGACTTTTTCGCGCAATGCCTGTCACACGGGGATTTCTGCCTTTTTTCTGCGTACGAAAATCAACCATATTTGTTAAATATTGTGTACACAACCCTTTTTTTTCATATGCCTGACAGAGTTCACACTTGTAAGTTTCGAACTAAGTTGTAGACTTTACATCGCCAGGGGTGATCGGCTTACGCTGCATGTATCAGCATAGTTAACAACAAGTCACGCCCCGGGTGAAGGATTTAACCGTGAGGTCTTTTGTAACTTCATGGCGAATTTTGGATGATAATGAGGCGCAAAAAATGAAAAAGACAGCTATCGCGATTGCAGTGGCACTGGCTGGCTTCGCTACCGTAGCGCAGGCCGCTCCGAAAGATAACACCTGGTATGCAGGTGGTAAACTGGGTTGGTCCCAGTTCCATGACACTGGCTGGTACAACAGCTCTCTGAACAACAATGGTCCGACCCACGAAAGCCAGCTGGGCGCTGGTGCGTTCGGTGGTTACCAGGTTAACCCGTACCTCGGTTTCGAAATGGGTTACGACTGGCTGGGCCGTATGCCGTATAAAGGCGACCAGGTTAATGGCGCATTCAAAGCTCAGGGCGTTCAGCTGACCGCTAAACTGGGTTACCCGATCACTGACGATCTGGACATCTACACCCGTCTGGGCGGCATGGTATGGCGCGCAGACTCCAGCAACAGCATCGCTGGCGACAACCACGACACTGGCGTATCTCCGGTATTTGCTGGCGGCGTAGAGTGGGCTGTGACTCGTGACATCGCTACCCGTCTGGAATACCAGTGGGTTAACAACATCGGCGACGCGGGCACCGTTGGCGTTCGTCCGGACAACGGCATGCTGAGCGTGGGTGTTTCCTACCGTTTCGGTCAGGAAGATGCTGCACCGGTTGTAGCTCCGGCTCCGGCTCCGGCTCCGGAAGTGACTACCAAGCACTTCACCCTGAAGTCTGACGTTCTGTTCAACTTCAACAAAGCAACCCTGAAACCGGAAGGTCAGCAGGCTCTGGATCAGCTGTACACCCAGCTGAGCAACATGGATCCGAAAGACGGTTCTGCAGTTGTTATGGGCTTCACCGACCGTATCGGTTCCGAAGCTTACAACCAGCAGCTGTCTGAGAAACGTGCTCAGTCCGTTGTTGACTACCTGGTTGCTAAAGGCATCCCGGCTGGCAAAATCTCCGCACGCGGTATGGGTAAATCCAACCCGGTTACTGGCAACACCTGTGACAACGTGAAAGCTCGCGCTGCACTGATCGACTGCCTGGCCCCGGATCGTCGTGTAGAGATCGAAGTTAAAGGCTACAAAGAAGTTGTAACTCAGCCAGCGGCTTAAGTTATAACTGATGAAAAAACCCGCCTCGGCGGGTTTTTTTATGCCTTCTCTCCCGCTTTTGCGGTGGTGGGCCCCATATCAGAGTAGCCTCTGACAGGCCGCCGTAAAGACTACTCTTTGCCTAACAGTTCCTGCAGATCGTGTTTCAGGCTCGACATTTTGCTGGCGTACTTCTCTTTATGCTCAGCATCCTCAATCAGCTGCACGATGGTTTCGGACAAGGTTTTACCCCGCCGCTGCGCCAGGCCGGCAAGACGCTGCCAGACGACAAACTCCAGATCGATAGACTTCTTACGCGTGTGCTGATGCTCCGCGTTAAAATGCCGTTTTCGTCGCGCGCGGATGGTCTGCTTCATGCGGTTCATCAGCGCCGGATTCATATGCTGCTCAATCCAGGCATGCACCAGCACAGGTTCATTCTCGAGCGTCAGCAAGTCATCTACCGCAGCTTGCGCAGCGCTGGCCTCAATGTAGCGGGTAATCAGCTCACCTTCCCGGTGCTTCTTTACCAGATATTTCCATTTCCAGCCGCTTTCAAGATTTTCCAGTTGTTGATATTTCATTGCGATCTCAATGTGACCGTGTAACTCATTTCAGGATATCAGTTTTTTCCTGATGTGCTGAATATAAATCATTATTCGTGAGGTGTATGGCCGGGGAATCATCGGGGTAATCATAATCCTCCGTGTGCTCAGTCGCGGCATCAGGTATAATTGCGCGCTTTACATCTAACTAAAAAACAGCGACTTTGACCATTACGAAACTGACCCGAACCGACCTTGCGCCCGATATGGAACCTTTTCAGGCGCTGTTTGCCCAAGCTGATCTCTCTCAACCGGCCCCCTCCCTCTCGGGCGATCTGCAGCCGCGTCTGTTCTACGCGCTTGAGCAATTGCTGTGCACGCCGGCAGTCTCCTCCTTCATGCTGGTGAAAGCCCCCGAAGAACCGGAGTATCTGCAATGGCTGACGGCAGAAACCCGTACGCTGCATGAACCTACCGCCCCGCTCTACGGGGTCCGCTATGACGTTGACGGCGCTCGCGTGACGCTCTCCCCGGCGCAACGGGCTGAGGATAATTTTGCCAGCACCGCCCCGGTCGTCGCGGCCGATTGGGTAGAGGCGGAACAGCTGTTTGGCTGCGTACGCCAGTTTAACGGCGACATCACCCTCCAGCCAGGCCTGGTTCATCAGGCCAATGGTGGCGTGCTGGTAATCTCGCTTCGCACACTGCTGGCGCAGCCGCTTCTGTGGGTGCGCCTGAAAAATATGGTGACCCGTCAGCGGTTTGACTGGCTATCCATCGATGAGTCGCGCCCGCTGCCGGTCAGCATTCCCTCCATGCCGCTGAGCCTGAAAGTCATGCTGGTCGGCGAACGCGAATCGCTGGCGGATTTCCAGGAAATGGAACCAGAGCTTTGCGCTCAGGCGATCTACAGTGAGTATGAAGACACTTTGCAGTTTGCTGACGCCGAGACGCTGAAAGCCTGGTGCCAGTGGGTATGGCAAAATGCCCAGCAGCTGACGCTGCCAGGTCCGGCGGCCGACGCCTGGCCACTGCTGATCGATGAGGGGACGCGCTACACCGGCGATCAGGAGACCCTGCCACTCAGTCCGCTATGGATAGCCCGCCAGCTGCGGGAGGCCGCCGCCTTCTGCGAAGGCGAGGAGATTACTGGCGAAGAAATGCAGACGATGCTGGCACGCCGGGAGTGGCGTGAAGGCTACCTCGCAGAACGAATGCAGGATGAAATCCTGCAGGAACAGATCCTGATTGAAACCGAAGGCGAATGCGTCGGGCAGATCAACGCCCTGTCGGTGATTGAATTCCCCGGCCATCCGCGCGCATTCGGTGAACCTTCGCGCATCAGCTGCGTCGTGCACATTGGTGATGGCGAGTTTATTGATGTCGAACGCAAAGCCGAGCTCGGCGGCAATATTCATGCGAAAGGCATGATGATCATGCAGGCTTTTCTGATGTCCGAGCTGGAGCTGGAGCAGCAGCTTCCCTTCTCCGCTTCGCTGACCTTCGAACAGTCGTACAGTGAAGTGGACGGCGACAGCGCCTCCATGGCTGAACTCTGCGCCTTAATCAGCGCGCTGGCCAATGTGCCGATTAATCAGAGCATTGCGATTACCGGTTCTGTTGACCAGTTTGGTCGCGTGCAGCCGGTCGGCGGTCTGAACGAAAAAATTGAAGGTTTCTTCACTATCTGTCAACAGCGCGGGCTAACCGGTAAACAGGGCGTCATTATTCCTGCGGCCAACGTGCGTCATCTCAGTCTTAGCCAGGAGCTCCGTCAGGCCGTTGCCGAAAACCAGTTTGCCATCTGGGCCATTGACGATATTACCGAAGCGCTGCCGATGCTGACCCAACTGATGTGGGACGGTGAAGGGCAGACGCTGCGACAAACCATTCAGGAGCGGATAGCGCAGGCGACCCAGCAAGAGACTCGCCATCGTTTTCCGTGGCCGCTACGCTGGTTAGGTGGGACAAGTTCTAACTGATCGGACTTGTTCAGCTTACACGTGTTAGCTATCCTGCGTCCCGAACTTAAAATAAGGCTTACTGAAAACATGGTAGATAAACGCGAATCCTATACAAAAGAAGATCTTCTTGCCTCTGGTCGTGGTGAACTGTTCGGCGCGAAAGGCCCGCAGTTGCCAGCACCAAACATGCTGATGATGGACCGCGTCATCAAAATGAGCGAAACCGGTGGTAACTATGACAAAGGTTATGTTGAGGCGGAACTCGACATCAACCCGGACCTGTGGTTCTTCGGTTGCCACTTCATCGGCGATCCGGTGATGCCGGGCTGCCTGGGCCTGGATGCGATGTGGCAGCTGGTCGGGTTCTATCTTGGCTGGCTCGGCGGCGAAGGCAAAGGCCGTGCGCTGGGCGTTGGCGAAGTGAAATTCACCGGTCAGGTTCTGCCGACCGCGAAAAAAGTCACCTACCGCATCCACTTCAAGCGCATTGTTAACCGTCGTCTGATTATGGGCCTGGCGGATGGCGAAGTGCTGGTTGACGATCGTCTGATCTATACCGCGAACGATCTGAAAGTCGGCCTGTTCCAGGATACTTCCGCTTTCTGATAATTATCGGCAGCGATTAAAAGGCGAAGCCCCCGCTATGCGGAGGCTTCTTTTTTAAAGAGACAGTGTCAGGCCGTTAGTACCCTGTCCTCCATGGCTTCTCGCCAGCCTCCCAGCCACCATGAGCGTTGATTCAAGCTCTGGTATGGACACATTTCTTTCGATCTCCCCGCGATACCCGCTTGATATCCACGTTGATGTGCCCGTTCCAGGCGATCTCGTTTTTGTCTCTTCATGCCTCGTTTCCCTCATTCTTTGATCTGGTGGAAAAGAAAACAGTGGTCGCAAATTGTGCAGCCACGGGTTACGAATACCGCGAAATGAAGACAACGTCAATGCGCAAAATTCACGCCAGTGTCATATTTGTGACCTATATAAGAGTTCATTTTTTGTTCATTCGGCGCAACGCTCGGTAACGAACTGACCTGGCAAAAAAAATGCCGCGCGGCTCAGATGAACCGCGCGGCATATCACTTTTATGAAATTTACTTATGGCAGACGGTTAAGCTCGCCGGCAATGGCCACCGCCTCCTGGCTCCACGCCTGGGCCAGGGTCTTCACCATCGCGTCATAGCCATCCTGCTGCTGCTTGAGCACGATGTTAAACGGGCGCTTAATCAACTGTCCCTGATGCTTCAATAGCCACTCGCCGCTGACGATAACCCGCCCGTCGTAGCGCCCGTGAAAGCCATTTACCGCCACATTGAGCGTATCCTGCTCGCTGCCCAAGGGTTGGGACGACACTACCCAGCCCGGCAACTGCTGGCTGAGGTTTGCCACCAGCGTAGTACGCAGCTGCTGGTCCAGCGGGCTGGCCCACAGATTATTATTGGCGATTACATACTGCACATCGGTGGTTTGATAGACCACTCCATTGCCCGCCAGATAATCCGGGATGCTGACCTGCTCAACCCACAGCAGACGTGCCCCCTGGCTGGCGGCGCTCTGCGCGCCGCCCTGCACCACCGGCAACTGGTAATATGTTTTGCTCTCACCGCCGCTACTGCACGCCGTCATCACGCAAACGGCTGCCACCAGTAACCATTTTTTCATTATTTCGCTCCCTTCGGCTGTGGGTCTTTTTTATCCTTCGCCTCAAATACCAGCGCATTGCTCTTATCATTGAGCGTTTTCAGGACCGGCTGCAGCTCACGCAGCACCTGATCCAGACGCTGCATATCGGCCACCATCTTATTGTAGGCCGCGGAGCCCGGCTGGAAGCCCTGCATGCTGCGGTTCAGCTCGCGCAGCGTCGTCTGCATATCGGCAGGTAGCTGCTGCATCGACTGACTGGAGGTGATCTTATTCAGACTATCCAGCGTGGTCTGTACATGCTGCATGGTCTTCTCGCTTTGCGCCAGCGTACTGGTTGCCTGTTCCAGTAGCGGATTGAGCGGCAGGTTATTGATTTTATCCAGCGCATCCATCAGACGCTGCTGGATCTGCGCCAGTCCACCGCTAATGGTCGGGATAATCGGATAGCCGTTAAACTCCTGAATTTTCCCACGCGGCGGCGCTTTCGGATAGAAGTCGAGATCGATATACAGCGCGCCGGTCACCAGGTTACCGGTTTTCAGCGAGCCGCGCAGTCCGCGGTTGATCAGATCGTCAATGTGAGCGCGAATATTCGGATCGCCGCCGAGCTGATTGACCAGACGCTGCGGTTCAACCCGCACTTCCACCGGAATGCGATAGTCATCGTTCAAACGCTGCTTCAGCCCAGGAATAAAGAACGGCACTTTGCCGACGGTTCCCAGACGGATGCCGCGGAACTCCACCGGCGCGCCGGGCTGCAGGCCACGAACCGAGTCTTTGAAGAACATCACGTAATCGATATGCTCGGTAAAGACCGAATCCTGGATGCTCTTCTGATCGTCAAACAGGTGATATTCCGTTTTGTTCGCCACCGGCTCGCCGAGGTCCAGTCCTTCCGGAATATCAAAGCTCACCCCGCCGCCAAACAGCGTCGACAACGAGCCCATCTCGACGCGCATCCCCGCCGCGGTCAAATCAACGGCGATCCCGCTGTCCTTCCAGAAGCGAACGTTAGTGGTCACCAGGCGGTCATTAGGCGCGTTGATGAACAGCTGATAAGTGATATGACGTTTCTGCGCATCAAAGGTGCTGGTTTCCACCGACCCCACGCGATAGCCGCGGAACAGCACCGGGTCGCCTGGCGACAGCTGGCCTGCCTTGCTGCTTTCCAGCAAAATCCGGATCCCCTTGGCATCCGGCGAGGCCAGCGGCGGAGAATCCAGCAGCGGATACTGCGCCGGCACCGAACCTTTCGACCCCGGCTGCAGTTCAATATAGGCCCCGGACAATAATGTCCCGAGACCACTGATCCCCTCGCGCCCTACCTGCGGTTTCACCACCCAGAAGACGGAATCGTTATGCAGTAATTTCTGCATGCCGGAATTGAGGCGAGCTTTGATTTCCACGTGGGTTAAATCGTCGGTCAGCGTCGCGCTCTCTACCACCCCAACATCCACGCTGCGGCTCTTGATCCGGGTTTTTCCCCCTTCAATGCCTTCCGCGTTAGTGGTGATCAGCGTGACCTCTGGTCCCTGATGGCTGTAATGATAAAACAGGATCCACGCTCCGATCAGCGCAGTGACGATAGGGAAGATCCACACCGGTGACCAGTTCTTCACCTTCTGCACTTTCGCTTCTCCGCTCTTATTTTCCATGTTGTTGTATTTCCTCATGGCTTGAATCTGGCTCACGATCCCACAGTAAACGGGGATCAAACGTCATCGCTGAAAACATGGTCATCACCACCACCAGCGCAAACATGACCGCGCCGATGGCGGGATAGATATTCATCAACCCTCCCATGCGCACCAACGCAGAGAGCACGGCGATGACAAAAACGTCAATCATTGACCAGCGGCCAACAAATTCCACCACTTCATAAATCAGATGCATGCGTTCCGAATCGCGCGCGCCGTTGCCGTTAGCATTCCAGCACAGCCAGGCGATAGCGATCATCTTCAGCGTCGGCACCATAATACTGGCGATAAAGATCACCAGCGCCACCGGATAGGAGCCCTCGCTCCACAGTAACACCACCCCGGCCATAATGGTCGACGGCATTTTATCGCCCAGCAGATCGGTGATCATGATCGGCATAATATTGGCGGGAAGATAGAGAATAAATGAGGTCACCAGCAGCGCCAGCGTCCACTGCAGGCTATTTTTACGCCGCGCCGTCCCTTTGCTGTGACAGCGCGGGCAGACGGTCTGGTCGGCCGGTAACACCGCCGTGCAGCAGCCGCAGGAGCGCAGCCCCTGGCGGATCCCGGCTACCCCGACCTTCAGCGGCTGGGTAATCGCCGGCATAGGGGCAATATCATCCCATAGCCAGCGGCGGTCGACGCACTGGAAGGTGCGTAACTGCAGCAGGCAAAACATGCACCAGGGAATAAAGCTCAGGCCGATGCCGATATCGCCGTAGGCCATCAGTTTGACGAAGCTCACCAGCACGCCGGCAAGAAAGATCTCCGCCATGCCCCAGGTCTTGAGGTGAAACAAAATGCGCGCCAGAAACGCCTTAAGCCCAGCGGGCATCCTGACCCGATTGACCAGCAGCAAAATGGTGACCAGACAAAAGGCCGGTACCAGTTGCACAAAGAGTAAAAAGAAGGTGCCGAGGCTGGCGTAATCCTCGGTAAACAGCACGTTGGGAATTTCCAGCAGCGCTATTTCGCTGCTGATGCCACCCACTTTCATATAGATAAAAGGAAACAGGTTGGCCAGCAGCAGCATAAACAGCGCGACCAGCGCGTAAGCCGTGGGACGCTGGCGAGGCGCGTCCCACGTGGTGGTTAACGTTGTACCGCAGCGCGGGCAGGCGGCTTTCTGGCGATGCTCAAGCTGCGGCAAAGCCACCAGCAAATCACATTGGGGACATAAAATATGTCGCGCAGCATGATGGTGATCGCACATGACAACTCCTCGGCTCAGGCGCCGTTCTTTAATCCTTCGAGATATTCCCAGCGTTCAAAGGCGGCTTCCAGCGCCTGCTCCGCTTCGGCCAGCTGCGCCAGCACTTGCTGCGTACGATCGTGCGATTGGCCAAAGAAGTCAGGATCGGCTACCTGCTCCTGCAGCGTTTGCAGTTCGGCCTCAAGCGTTTCCAGCTTCTGCGGCAGTTGCTCCAGCTCGCGCTGCAGGTTATAGCTTAGTTTGTTCCCGCCGCGTTTGACAGTTTCTGCTTTTGGCTGAGCGACTTCCGTCGTTTTTTTAACGATCGTCTGCTTTTGCGCCAAAGACTGGGCCTGCTGACCGCGGGCGTCGTGATAACCGCCGACGTACTGACCAATATGGCCGCCGCCTTCGAAGATCCAGCACTCGGTCACGGTATTGTCGACAAACTGACGATCGTGGCTGACCAGCATCACGGTGCCCTGATAGCCATCGATCAGCTCTTCCAGCAGCTCCAGCGTTTCGACATCAAGGTCGTTTGTCGGTTCATCGAGAATCAATAAGTTACTGGGTTTCAGGAACAGTCGCGCCAGCAGCAGACGGTTACGCTCCCCGCCGGACAGCGCGCGGACTGGCGTCATCGCCCGTTTCGGATGGAACAGGAAGTCCTGCAGATAGCCCAGCACGTGCCGCGGCTTACCGTTAACCATCACCTCTTGCTTACCTTCGGCGAGGTTATCCATCACCGTCCGGTCCGGATCCAGCTCTGCACGGTGCTGGTCGAAGTAGGCGACTTCCAGCTTGGTGCCAACGTGGATCCGCCCGCTGTCGGCCTGCAACTGGCCAAGCATCAGCCTCAGCAGCGTGGTTTTCCCGCAGCCATTGGGGCCGATCAGGGCAATCTTATCGCCGCGCTGGATTTGCGCGGAGAAATCTTTCACCAGCACTTTGCCGTCAACCTGATAGTTGACGTTCTCCATTTCGAAAACGATTTTGCCGGAGCGCGAAGCCTCTTCCACCTGCATCTTCGCACTGCCCATCACTTCCCGGCGCTCGCCGCGCTCGCGACGCATCGCTTTCAGGGCGCGAACGCGGCCTTCGTTGCGGGTACGACGCGCTTTAATCCCCTGGCGGATCCACACCTCTTCCTGGGCCAGCTTGCGGTCGAATTCAGCATTCTGCAGCTCTTCAACCCGCAGCGCTTCTTCTTTATCCAGCAGATACTGATCGTAATTGCCCGGATAGGTCACGAGCTTGCCGCGATCGAGATCGACGATGCGCGTCGCCATGTTGCGGATGAAGGAGCGGTCGTGCGAAATAAAGATAATGGTGCCTTTAAAGCTTTTCAGGAACCCTTCCAGCCAGTCGATAGTTTCGATATCGAGGTGGTTCGTCGGTTCATCCAGCAACAGCACGCGCGGCCCGCTGACCAGGGCACGGCCCAGCGCCGCTTTACGCAACCAGCCGCCGGAAAGCGAAGCCAGCTGCGCGTCGGCGTTAAGACCAAGCTGCTCGATCACTTCATTGATGCGGCTATCCAGCTGCCACAGGCCCAGGTTATCCAACTGTTCCTGCAGACGGGCCAGTTCATTTAAATTTTTGTCGCTCGGGTCGGTCATCACCTGATGCGAAACATCATGGTAGGCCTTCAGGTAAGCGGCCTGTTCGGCGATCCCTTCGGCGACGAAATCGTACACCGTACCGGCAACGTTGCGCGGCGGATCCTGCTGCAGACGCGCGACGATCAGATCCTGTTCATAAATAATACGCCCGTCATCCAGCCCCTGTTCACGGTTAAGGATCTTCATCAGGGTCGATTTACCGGCGCCGTTGCGCCCAACCAGACAGACGCGTTCGTTATCTTCGATATGCAGTTCAGCATTATCCAGCAGCGGCGCATCGCTGAATGAAAGCCAGGCGCCGTGCATACTAATCAGTGACATTCTTTATTCCTTTCAGGCTGCAGTAATCAGCCAGCAGTTGTGGATCTGACGGTTGCGGGCAAAATCCTGCGACAGCGTTTTTTGCGAAATCTCTTGCGCCTTCAGGCCAAGCGCCGCCAGCCCGTCATGATCCATACGGAAACCGCGTTTGTTGTTCGAGAACATAATGGTGCCGCCTTTACGCAGCAGACGTTTCAGATCGGTCATCAGGCGAATATGATCGCGCTGCACGTCAAAGGCATCTTCCATTCGTTTGGAGTTAGAGAAAGTCGGCGGATCGATAAAGATCAGATCGAACTGCTCGGTGCTTTCCCGCAGCCAGCCCAGCACGTCAGCCTGCATCAGGCGATGCGCACGACCGGTCAGGCCATTGAGACGCAGGTTGCGCTCCGCCCACTCCAGATAGGTACGCGACATATCCACCGTGGTCGTAGAGCGCGCGCCGCCCAGACCGGCGTGGACGCTGGCGCTGCCGGTATAGGAGAACAGGTTGAGGAAATCCTTACCTTTGCTCATCTGGCCCAGCATGCGACGGGCGATACGGTGGTCGAGGAACAGACCGGTATCGAGGTAGTCGGTGAGGTTAACCCACAGGCGCGCGTTGTACTCCTGCACCTCGATAAAGTCGCCCTTCTCCGCCATCTTCTGATACTGGTTTTTACCCTTTTGTCGCTCGCGGGTCTTCAGCACCAGCTTGTTAGGCGCCATGTCCAGTACGGCGATAGTCGCAGCGATGATGTCGAACAGACGCTGGCGCGCCTTATGCGCGTCGACGGTTTTCGGCGGGGCATACTCCTGGACCACCACCCAGTCGGCATAGCGGTCAATGGCCACGTTGTATTCCGGTAGATCAGCATCGTACAGGCGATAGCATTCGATTCCTTCCTGGCGGGCCCATTTTTCAAACTTCTTCAGGTTTTTACGCAGGCGGTTAGCAAAATCCTCCGCCAGCATCGCCGGCTTGCCGCCTTCGCTCTCCGCCAGGTGATAGTTTTTCTGTACGCAGTCCAGCGGGCCGTTCTTCGCTTTGAACTGTTTATCGGCACGCAGCTGCAGGCAGCTCAGCAGTTCCGGCGAGGCGCTGAACACCGACAGGTTCCAGCCGCCAAACTGACTTTTCATGATCCGGCCCAGCAGGCTGTGCAGGGCAATCAGCGCCGGCTCGCTTTCCAGGCGCTCGCCGTACGGCGGGTTGCTGATCACGGTGCCGTACGGGCCTTTCGGCAGCGGGTTATTCAGCTGGGCGACGTCTTTGACTGCAAAATCGATCAGCTCGCCGATGCCGGCGCGACGGGCGTTGCGGCGCGCGCGCTCAATGACGCGCTCGTCGACGTCAGAGCCATAGAAGCGCGACCCATAGGCCGCCAGCCCCTGACGCGCGCGGGTTTGCGCTTCCGCCTTCACCTCTTTCCAGATAGCGTCATCGTGCTGCGCCCAACCGCCAAAGCCCCAGTGGCCGCGGTGCAGACCCGGCGCACGATCGGTCGCCAGCATCGCCGCTTCAATCAGCAGGGTACCGGAGCCGCACATCGGATCGAGCAGCGGCGTACCCGGTACCCAACCAGAGCGCATGACGATCGCCGCCGCGAGGTTTTCTTTGATCGGCGCCATACCGGTACCATCGCGGTAGCCGCGCAGATGCAACCCTTCCCCGCTCAGATCCAGGGAGATATGCGCCGTCTCTTTGTTCAGCCAGACGTTGATCCGCAGATCGGGCGACTCACGATCGACATTCGGGCGCGGCAGGTTTTTACGCGTGAAGCTGTCGACGATGGCGTCTTTGACTTTTAATGCACCATACTGGCTGTTGCGGATCTCGTCATTGAGGCCGCTAAAATGTACCGCGAAGGTGGCGCCAGGGTTAAACATCTCCGTCCACGGAATGGCCTGTACGCCGAGGTACAGATCCAGATCGCTGTATACGCGACACTCGCCCAGCGGCAGCATGATGCGCGAAGCCAGCCGGCTCCACATCAGGCTTTGATACAGCAGGCGCGTATCCCCCTGAAAATGGACCCCGCCCTGGACGACCTGGCAGTCCGTCGCGCCAAGTCCTTCCAGTTCAGTTTTTAACAGCTCTTCCAGCCCACGAGCCGTACTGGCAAACAGAGAATTCATATCGTCACTTTTACTTAAAGAAAATTGGTGCGCATTATAGCCAATATGTGCCCTATGTCATAAAGTTATAGGCTTATTTTTGGAACCCGGAGGCAGCGTATGGTAACGCTCTCGCGACTTTTTATTCATCCCGTTAAATCCATGCGCGGCATGGGCCTGACCCACGCCTTTGCTGATATCAGCGGCCTGGCCTTCGATCGCCTGTTTATGGTCACCGAAAACGACGGGACCTTTATTACCGCCCGCCAGTTTCCGCAAATGGTAAAATTTATTCCGGCGCCGCTGCATGATGGCCTTCACCTGACCGCGCCGGACGGCAGCAGCGCCGTGGTGCGTTTTAGCGATTTCGCCCTGCAGGCCGAGCCCACCGAAGTCTGGGGCAACCATTTCACCGCCCTCATCGCGCCCGCCGCCGTTAACCAGTGGCTCAGCGGCTTTTTCAAGCGCGATGTCCAGCTGCGCTGGCTGGGGCCGCAGTTAACCCGCCGGGTGAAGCGTCACGATGCGGTACCGCTCTCCTTCGCCGACGGCTACCCGTACCTGCTGGCTAACGAGGCCTCGCTGCGCGATCTGCAGCAACGCTGCCCGGCCAGCGTAAGCATAGAACAGTTTCGTCCTAACCTCGTGGTCACCGGCGCGGCCGCCTGGGATGAAGATAGCTGGAAAGTGATCCGCGTCGGCGAAGTGGTGTTTGACGTCGCTAAGCCATGCAGCCGCTGCATTTTTACCACCGTCAGTCCAGAGCGCGGGCAGAAGCATCCCACCGGGGAGCCGCTGGAAACCTTAAAGCGTTTTCGTACTGCGCTGGACAATGGCGATGTCGATTTTGGCCAGAACCTGATTGCCCGCAACAGCGGGGTGATCCGGGTGGGTGATGAAGTCGAAATCCTCGCCCGCGGCCCGGCGAAAGCCTACGGCGCCGGCGAGAGCGACGATACTCCGGCCCCGGAAGCGCAGCAGCAAGCTACGGTTGCCATCGAATGGCAGGGTCAACAGTTTAGCGGGAATAACCAGCAGGTGCTGCTGGAGCAACTGGAGCAACAGGGCATTCGCGTACCCTATTCGTGTCGGGCGGGGATCTGCGGCAGCTGCCGCATTCGGCTGGAAGAGGGCGAAGTCAGCGCGTTAAAGAAAAATGCGGTCGCCGGGGACGGCACCATTCTCGCCTGCAGCTGCGTACCGAAAACGGCGCTGCGCCTGGCGCCTTAAACCGCCTGTCCCAGGCTGTAGCTGACCGCGCTCTGCGCCGGCTGCAGCCTGTCGTTCATGATTTTAATAACGTCGCCTAACTGCATCACGCGCCCGGCAAGGGTGAGACCCGGCTGGGCAAGCAGACAAAGCGCGGCGTTATCTCCCGGCTCCACCACCAGCAAATTCACCTGCTCCCCGGTATCGCTCAGCCAGACGCAGGCGGCGTCGCCGCCGCTCGGCTGCCACTGGTGGGGATGAGCGATAAAGTGCCAGCTTTTCGGCATCTGCGGTTTGAGAAAACGGATCGCGGTTAACGCATTGAGGACTAATTCCGCTCGCTGTTCTTTCGACAGTTCGAGATCGCGACATTTTTCTTCAAAGGAGAAATAGAGCGCGGCGTCATCGACGCAGAATCCCGACGGCGCAAAGGCATCCGGGGTCAGCATTCGCCGGGCGAAGCGCGAGCGAAATAACATGCCATTGGCCAAATCGAGCATCATGCGGTCGTGCTCTTCATCGTAATACCAACGCCAGTTATCGTCAGGTTTAATGCGCATTTTTCCCCCTGTCCCCTTTCATACGCCTCTGCAAAGTTGTTGCGACTTGCCGCAGAATATTTTCTAAAATTAAGAAAAGTCTAAAATGTTTAAATAAGCAACAGTGAGGGAATATAAAACAACCAGGGCCGGAAATAAAGCCCTGGGTGGGTTTCAGCGGAGGAAAAGATTAGATGTGGGTAACAATTTCTTTAATCAGCGGCGGACCTTTAAAAATAAATCCGGAATAGATCTGCACCAGCGATGCTCCGGCGGCTATCTTTTCTCGCGCAGCAATCACCGAATCAATACCGCCCACGCCGATGATAGGCAAACGACCATTCAGCTCAGCGGAGAGCATACGGATAATTTCAGTGCTCTTTAATTGTAATGGACGACCGCTAAGCCCACCGGTCTCATCGCAATGTTTCATTCCCTGAACCAGAGAACGATCGAGGGTGGTATTGGTTGCAATTACCCCATCAATATTATGACGCACGAGGCTATCGGCAACCTGGATCAATTCCTCTGGTAAAAGATCCGGCGCGATCTTCACGGCGACCGGAACATATTTCTGATGCTTTTGCTGCAGCTCAAGCTGCTTATTTTTAATACCGGAGAGTAAATCATCGAGCGCTTCACCGTATTGCAGCGTACGCAGCCCCGGGGTATTCGGTGAGGAGATATTAATGGCGATATACCCGGCGTAAGGATAGACTTTTTCCATACAAATCAGGTAATCATCTTTACCGTGCTCCACCGGCGTATCTTTATTTTTGCCGATATTGATGCCCAGCACGCCGTCAAAATGCGCCTTTTTCACGTTCTCAACCAGGTTATCAACGCCATGGTTATTAAAGCCCATGCGGTTGATCAACCCCTCGGCATCCACCAGACGGAAGATCCTCGGTTTATCGTTGCCCGGCTGCGGACGCGGGGTGACGGTGCCGATCTCAATCGAACCAAAACCCATCGCGCCCAGCGCGTCAATGCATTCCCCATTTTTATCCAGCCCGGCCGCCAGACCCAGCGGATTTTTAAAGGTCAGCCCCATGCAGGTAACGGGCCTGGCCGGTACCTTCTGGCGAACCAGCATTTCCAGCGGCGTCCCGGTGACACGGCGTAATTGTTGAAAGGTAACTTCATGAGCGCGCTCAGGATCGAGCTGAAAAAGGGCTTTACGAACGAAGGGGTAGTACATGAACTCTCCTGGATTCCCGGTGTGCAAACCGGGGGCGTATTATGTGCGATCCGCAGCTGAAAGGGAATTGACCTGCGACAAAAAATCACCCATCAGCGCAAACGATTACCTCTCCCCGCGCCGTTATGCGCTTTTCGGCTATCTAACGGTGGATAAATCATTTAGGGAAATAATGGTGCTCTGTCACACTCACTGCAAATGTTATCAATTATAGATAAATGCAAACATTTAGTTATAAGGAGAGAGAGATGCGCGTCATTACGCTTGCGGGCAGCCCGCGTTACCCTTCCCGTTCCAGCGCCCTGCTGGAATATGCCAGAGAGACGCTCACCGCCGCCGATATCGAAGTCTGCCACTGGCATCTGCAGAACTTTGCCCCGGAAGACCTCCTGTACGCTCGCTTTGACAACCCGGCGCTACAAACGCTCAATGAGCAACTGTCCGGGGCCGACGGTCTGATTATCGCCACGCCGGTGTATAAAGCCTCGTTTTCCGGCGCCCTGAAAACCCTGCTCGATCTGCTTCCTGAGCGCGCGCTGGAGGGCAAAATCGTGCTACCGCTGGCCACTGGCGGCACCATCGCCCACATGCTGGCGGTGGACTACGCTCTGAAACCCGTCCTGAATGCCCTGAAGGCCCAGGAGATCCTCCATGGCGTCTTCGCCGATGACAGCCAGGTCACGGATTACCAGCATAAGCCGCAGTTCACCCCTAACCTGCAGCGGCGCCTGGATGAGTCCCTGGAGACCTTCTGGCAGGCGCTGCATCGTCCCAGCAGCCGCGCCCCGTCGTTAACGTCTCTGCGTGGGGTGGAACATGTTTAATCCTCTCCGCGCGCTGACCCTCGGCGGACTGCTGTTGTTCTCCGCGCTGGGCCACGCCGCCCCGGCGGCGCCCGATGCCCTGCGCATTGGTTATCAGAAAGGCAGCGTCAGCATGGTGCTGGCGAAGAGCCATCAGCTGCTGGAGCAGCGCTATCCGGGCACCCATATCTCGTGGATTGAATTCCCGGCCGGTCCGCAGATGCTGGAGGCGCTGAACGTCGGCAGCATTGACATCGGCAGTACTGGCGACATTCCGCCTATCTTTGCTCAGGCGGCGGGCGCCGATCTGGTCTATATCGGTTCGGAGCCGCCCAAGCCGAAAGCGGAAGTCATCCTGGTGGCGCAAGGCAGTCCTATTCACAACGTTGCCGAATTAAAAGGGAAAAAGGTCGCTTTCCAGAAAGGTTCCAGCTCCCACAATCTGCTGCTGCGCGCCCTGCAGCTGGCGGGCCTGAAATTTAGCGATATTCAGCCGGTTTACCTTGCCCCCGCCGATGCGCGCGCCGCCTTCCAGCAGGGTAATGTCGACGCCTGGGCCATCTGGGATCCGTACTACTCCGCCGCGCTGCTGCAGGGCGGCGCCCGGGTACTCACTGACGGAACCGATCTGAAACAGACGGGATCGTTCTATCTTGCTTCCCGCCCCTACGCTGAACGCAATGGCGCTTTCATTGAAGGCGTACTCGATACCTTTACTCAGGCCGATGCCCTGACCCATAGCCAGCGCGCGCAAAGCATTACGCTGCTGGCGAAAACGATGGGATTACCGGAAGCGGTGATCGCCAGCTATCTGGACCATCGTCCCCCCACCTCAGTAACCCCGGTGAGCGCCGAAACCGCCGCTCGCCAGCAGCAGACGGCCGACCTGTTCTATGAGAACAAGCTGGTGCCGAAAAAAGTTGATATCCGGGCCCGTATCTGGCAGCCCGTTGCCGCACAAGGAGCGAAATCATGAGTCTGAATATGTTCTGGTTTTTACCGACCCATGGTGATGGTCGTTATCTGGGCACCGAAGAGGGCGCCCGTCCGGTCGATTACGGCTATCTGCAGCAAATCGCGCAGACGGCGGATCGGCTGGGGTTCACCGGCGTGCTGATCCCGACCGGACGCTCATGTGAAGATGCCTGGCTGGTTGCGGCCTCGATGATCCCGGTGACGCAGCGGCTGAAATTTCTTGTCGCCCTCAGGCCTAGCGTGGTGTCGCCGACGGTAGCCGCCCGCCAGGCGGCGACACTGGACCGACTGTCAAACGGCCGGGCGCTGTTCAATCTGGTCACCGGCAGCGATCCCGCCGAGCTGGCCGGCGACGGCGTCTTCCTCGACCACACCGAGCGCTATGAGGCCTCAGCTGAATTTACCCACATCTGGCGCAAGCTGATGGAGGGAGAAACCGTCACCTTTAACGGCAAGCATCAGCGCGTTCGCGACGCTAAGCTGCTGTTCCCGCCGCTCCAGGAGCCCCGTCCACCGCTCTATTTCGGCGGATCGTCTGACGTCGCGCAGGATCTGGCCGCCGAGCAGGTCGATCTCTATCTCACCTGGGGTGAACCGCCGAAGCAGGTGGCAGAGAAGATTGCTCAGGTCCGGGAGAAAGCGGCCCGGCATGGGCGCCGGGTGCGTTTTGGCATCCGTCTGCACGTGATCGTGCGGGAAACCAACGAGGAAGCCTGGCAGGCGGCGGACAGCCTTATCTCCCACCTTGATGATGAAACGATCGCCCGCGCCCAGGCGGCCTTCGCCAGAACCGACTCCGTCGGTCAACAGCGAATGGCGGCGCTGCACAACGGTCGACGCGATCAGCTCGAGATCAGCCCCAACCTGTGGGCCGGCGTCGGCTTAGCGCGCGGCGGCGCCGGTACTGCGCTGGTGGGCGATGCCGCCACCGTTGCCGAACGAATCAATGAATACGCTGCGCTGGGTATTGATAGCTTTATCTTCTCCGGCTATCCGCATCTGGAAGAGGCGTATCGGGTCGGCGAGCTGTTGTTCCCCCTGCTCGACGTCGCCGTGCCGTCTATCCCGCAGCCGCAAAACCTGCGCCTGCAGGGGGAAGCGGTCGCCAACGAGTTTATCCCGCGTAAAGTGGCGCAAAGCTGAGGAGACACTGATGGCAAAATCAACCCATCCCCTGTTGTTACGCCTCGCCCCCTGGCTGCTGCCGGTGGGGACGGTCATTGTCTGGCAGCTGGCCTCGTCCGTCGGCTGGCTCTCGACGCGGGTACTGCCCTCGCCGGAGGGGGTATTGAAAGCGTTCTGGACGCTCTCGGCCAGCGGTGAGCTGTGGCAGCATCTGGCCATCAGCTCGTGGCGGGCGCTGGTCGGCTTCGCCATCGGCGGCTCCATCGGGCTGGTGCTCGGCCTGATCAGCGGCCTGTCACGCTGGGGCGAGCGTCTGCTGGACACCTCGATCCAGATGCTGCGCAATGTCCCGCATCTGGCGCTGATCCCGCTGGTAATTCTGTGGTTCGGCATCGACGAGACCGCCAAGATCTTCCTTGTGTCGCTGGGCACCCTGTTCCCGATCTATATCAACACCTGGCATGGGATCCGTAATATCGACCGTGGGCTGGTAGAGATGGCGCGCAGCTATGGTTTATCCGGCTTCGCGCTGTTCCGTCACGTGATTTTACCCGGCGCCCTGCCCTCAATTATGGTCGGCGTGCGTTTCGCTCTTGGCCTGATGTGGCTGACGCTTATTGTCGCTGAAACCATCTCGGCGAATGCCGGTATCGGTTATCTGGCGATGAATGCGCGTGAATTTCTACAAACCGACGTGGTGGTGGTCGCCATCATTCTTTACGCCATCCTTGGCAAACTGGCCGATGTCTGCGCCCAGCTGCTGGAACGGCTCTGGCTGCGCTGGAACCCGGCGTATCATCTTCAGGAGGCTAACGCATGAACACTGCCCGTCTGACCCCAGGTATCCCGCTGCTGCTGAACGGGGTGACGAAACGCTATGGCGATAACACTATTCTTAACGAGCTGGATCTGCATATTCCCAGCGGCCAGTTTGTGGCGGTGGTGGGCCGCAGCGGCGGCGGCAAGAGTACCCTGCTGCGCCTGCTGGCGGGTCTGGAAAAACCGAACGCTGGCGAGCTGCTGGCGGGCGCGACACCCCTGGCGGCGATCCAGGACGACACCCGGATGATGTTTCAGGATGCGCGCCTGCTGCCGTGGAAAACGGTGATTGATAACGTCGGGCTGGGGTTAAAAGGCGCCTGGCGCGACGCCGCCCTACAGGCATTGGCCAGCGTCGGACTCGAGAGCCGTGCGCAGGAGTGGCCGGCGGCGCTGTCAGGTGGGCAAAAGCAGCGCGTTGCGCTGGCCCGCGCGCTGATCCATCGCCCGCGCCTGCTGCTGCTGGACGAGCCGCTGGGAGCGCTGGACGCCCTCACCCGTCTGGAGATGCAGGAGCTGATCGTCTCTCTGTGGCAGGAGCATGGTTTTACGGTCCTGCTGGTGACGCACGACGTCAGTGAAGCGGTGGCCATGGCCGACCGGGTGCTGTTAATTGAAGAGAAGAAGATCGGGCTCGATTTGAACGTGGATATTGCGCGACCGCGGCGCACCGGGTCGGCGAAGCTGGCCGAGCTGGAGGCAGAGGTGCTGGATCGGGTGATGAAACGCGGCGACAGCGAGCGTGCGCCGCGTTTGTTTAGTCATGGCTAACTAACGTCCCCGGCCCGCGCTTCGCTCGGCCGGGCTACCAAATCGCACAGCGCTGTAGCCCCGGTAAGCGAGAGCGCAACCGGGGATTTTGCCACCGTTACGCCAGCGCCTTACTGATTTTCTCGAACAGATCGCCGGAGAGATTCTCCAGCCCCTTCAACTGCTCCAGCGCAGCGCGCATCAGCGCCTGTCGCTTCTCATCATAACGCTTCAGACGAATCAACGGCTCAATCAGTCGCGACGCCACCTGCGGGTTGCGCTGGTTAAGTTCGGTCAGCATCTCCACCAGGAACTGGTAGCCGCTGCCGTCTTCAGCATGGAACGCCGCCGGGTTGCTGCTGGCGAAAGCACCGATTAACGACCGCACACGGTTCGGGTTGCTCATGCTGAATGAACGGTGATTCAGCAGACCACGCACTGTTTCCACCACATTGGCCGCCGGGCTGGTGGACTGCAGGATAAACCACTTATCCATCACCAGACCGTCCTGATGCCATTTATCGTCATACTCCTGCATCAGCGCATCGCGGCTCGGCAGCTCGGCGGCAACCGCTGCCGACAGGGCGGCCAGCGCGTCGGTCATGTTATCCGCCTGGTGATACTGCGCCGACACCAGCTTATCGCCCAGCGTTGGCTCCGCAAACGCCAGATAGCGCAGGCAGGTATTGCGCAGGGCACGCTTACCAATATCGGCGTGCTCCACACGGTAGCTGTCGAGTTTATTGGCGTGATAAACCGCGAGGAATTCGTCCGCCAGTTCGTTCGCCAGAGTGCGGGTGAGCGCTTCGCGCACGGTGGCGATGGCGATCGGATCGATAATGGCGAACATCTCGGCGATTTCGTTGGCCGACGGCAGGGTTAAGATCTCGGCGGCCAGCGCCGGGTCAATCTTCTCGTCCAGCAGGATGGCGCGGAAGGCGTCCGCCACGTGTACCGGCAGCGACAGCGGCTGTCCCTGCTGATGACGGTTGACGTTCAGCTTGATGTAGGTCGCCAGCAGGCTCTGCGCCGCATCCCAGCGCGAGAAATCATTCCGCGCATGGCGCATCAGGAAGGTGAGCTGCTGATCGCTCCACTTATATTCCAGTTTCACTGGTGCTGAAAATTCGCACAGCAGCGCCGGCACCGGCTGGAAATAGACGTTATCGAAGACGAAAGTCTGCTCGGCCTGAGTTACATTGAGCACCGGGTGCAGCGGATGGCCGCCCTTCTGCAGGGGGATCACCTTGCCTTCGTTATCGTACAGCTCAATGGCAAACGGGATATGCAACGGCTGCTTCTCGGCCTGCTCGGCGGTCGGCGGCGTACGCTGGCTGATGGTCAGCGTGTACTGCTCGGTTTCCGGATTGTAGTCGTCATGCACGGTGACGATTGGCGTACCGGACTGGCTGTACCAGCGGCGGAAGTGTGACAGATCGACGTTAGAGGCATCCTCCATCGCCTGGACGAAATCATCGCAGGTCGCGGCGCTGCCGTCATGGCGTTCAAAGTACAGCTGCATCCCTTTCTGGAAGTTTTCTTCACCCAGCAGGGTGTGCAGCATGCGGATCACTTCGGCACCCTTTTCATAAACCGTCAGGGTGTAGAAGTTGTTCATTTCGATAACCATATCCGGGCGGATCGGGTGCGCCATCGGGCTGGCGTCTTCGGCAAACTGCAGCCCGCGCATGGTGCGCACATTGTTGATGCGGTTAACCGCCCGTGAGCCGAGGTCGGAGCTGAACTCCTGATCGCGGAACACGGTCAGCCCTTCTTTCAGGCTGAGCTGGAACCAGTCGCGGCAGGTGACGCGGTTGCCGGTCCAGTTATGGAAATACTCATGACCAATCACCCGCTCGATATCAAGATAGTCTTTATCGGTGGCGGTATCGGTACGGGCCAGGACATATTTGGAGTTAAAGACGTTGAGTCCTTTGTTCTCCATCGCGCCCATATTAAAGAAGTCGACGGCGACAATCATATAGATGTCGAGGTCGTACTCGAGGCCAAAGCGCTCCTCATCCCATTTCATGGAATTTTTCAGCGAGGTCATTGCCCACGGCGCGCGGTCGAGATTGCCGCGATCGACGTACAGCTCCAGCGCCACTTCACGACCGGAGCGAGTGGTAAAGGTGTCACGCAGGACGTCAAAATCACCGGCCACCAGCGCAAACAGGTAGCACGGTTTCGGGAACGGATCCTGCCACTGTACCCAGTGACGGCCATTCTCCAGCTCTCCCTGCGCCATGCGGTTGCCGTTGGAGAGCAGGAACGGGTATTTCGCTTTGTCGGCGATGATTTTGGTGGTAAACCGCGCCAGCACGTCCGGGCGGTCCAGGTACCAGGTAATATGGCGGAAACCTTCCGCTTCGCACTGAGTACACAGCGCTTCGCCTGACTGATACAGGCCTTCCAGCGCGGTGTTCGCCGCCGGGCTGATCTCATTGACGATGGTCAGGGTGAAATGCTCCGGCAGACCGCCGATCACCAGCTGATTGTTTTCTTCTTTATAGTCACTCCACGGCTGGCCGTTCACTTGCAGCGCGATCAGGGTCAGATCTTCGCCGTCGAGGCGCAATGGCACATCAGACGCAGCCGCGTGGCGGGAGACCTTGCTCTCGGCCGTAACGACGGTTTTTGCGGCATCCAGGTCAAAGGTCAAATCGATATCGCTAATCAGATACTCCGGCGCACGATAGTCGTGGCGGTATTTGGCTTGGGGCTGTTGTGTCATAAAAAACCTTTCGCATCTTGGGTAAAGTGTCGTCCCAGTCTATTCCCGTTGTGTCAATCGCGCTATGCAGAATCTTCATCTTTTCAATGTGAAACACGAAAACCGCTACATTTTGTTAACACGCGCGGCACGAAATGCCCTCGACCCGACGCAAAGCTTGTGGTGTGATCCATGTTCAATATATTAAACTAGGCCTCGCAAATGACCGTCAGCGTCGCCATCGCTCGCCATCGCGGGACAGAGCCGGGTAATAAAGGTATACTCCGCCTCCTTTTTTCGCGTTGGTTTGGATGGAACGCTCCAGTGAGAGGATGCTACTGCGCACCATGACACAATTCACTTCTCCTGTACTGCACTCGCTGCTTGATACGGATGCCTACAAGCTGCACATGCAGCAGGCTGTCTTCCACCGCTACGGCGATGTGCATGTGGCGGCGGAGTTTCGCTGCCGCGGAGACGACCTGCTCGGCATTTATGCCGACGCGATCCGCGAGCAGGTGGAGTCCATGCGCGACCTGAGACTGCGGGATGATGAATATCACTGGTTGTCCACTCTTCCCTTTTTCCGCCAGGATTATCTCGACTGGCTGCGCGATTTTCGCTATGACCCGCGCCAGGTCACAGTCAGCAATGACAACGGCAAGCTGAACATTCGCCTTACCGGCCCGTGGCGTGAAGCCATCATGTGGGAAGTCCCGCTGCTGGCGGTGATAAGCGAGCTGGTCCATCGCTATCGTTCACCTGAAATGGGCGTCGATCAGGCGCTGAACACGCTGGAACATAAGCTAGGCGACTTCGCCAGCATGACCGCTGGCCTCGATATGCGCGCCTTCCGCCTGATGGACTTCGGCACCCGCCGTCGTTTTTCACGCGAAGTGCAAGAGGCCATTGTGCAACGTCTGCAGCAGGAGCCGTGGTTTGTCGGCACCAGCAATTACGATCTGGCTCGTCGTTTACATTTAACCCCGATGGGCACCCAGGCGCACGAATGGTTCCAGGCCCACCAGCAGATCAGCCCGAACCTCGCCAGCAGCCAGCGGGCGGCCCTTGCCGCCTGGCTGGAAGAGTATCCCGACCAGCTGGGCATCGCGCTGACCGACTGCATCACCATGGATGCGTTCCTGCGCGATTTTGGTCCGGAATTCGCTACCCGCTATCAGGGTTTGCGCCATGACTCCGGCGACCCGGTGGAATGGGGTGAAAAAGCCATCGCCCATTATCAGAAGCTGGGCATCGATCCGCTGAGCAAAGTGCTGGTCTTCTCCGATAATCTCGATCTCGCCAAAGCGGTCGATTTGTATCGCCACTTCGCCTCGCGGGTGAAATTGAGCTTTGGTATCGGCACCCGTTTAACCTGCGATCTGCCGCAGGTTAAACCGCTCAATATCGTGATTAAGCTGGTGGAATGTAACGGCAAACCGGTGGCGAAACTCTCCGACAGCCCGGGGAAAACCATCTGCCACGATAAGGCCTTCGTCCGCGCCCTGCGCGAGGCGTTCGACCTGCCGCCGATTAAAAAGGCGAGCTAATTCCCCTAAGGAGCCTTTCAGGCTCCTTTTTCTTTATTATTTATTGCCGAATTATCCGCTTATGATGCGAAATCTACTTGTCTGATGGAAGATGACAGGTAACATAGATATCCCCCCCGCTGTAGGGGGAAGAGACTTTTTTATTGGACTACATAGAGAGATTATTATGAGCGTTGTGCCTGTAGCCGACGTACTCCAGGGCCGCGTTGCCGTTGACAGCGAAGTCACGGTCCGCGGATGGGTGCGTACCCGCCGAGATTCTAAAGCTGGCTTTTCATTCCTCGCCGTCTATGACGGTTCCTGCTTTGATCCTGTACAGGCCGTTATTAATAATTCTCTGCCCAATTACAATCAGGAAGTGCTGCGTCTGACCACCGGTTGCTCGGTGATTGTCACCGGTAAAGTCGTGGCTTCCCAGGGTCAGGGTCAAAGCTTTGAGATCCAGGCGACCAACGTGGAAGTCACCGGCTGGGTGGAAGACCCGGACACCTACCCGATGGCGGCCAAGCGCCACAGCATCGAGTATCTGCGTGAAGTAGCGCACCTGCGTCCGCGCACCAACCTGATTGGCGCGGTAGCTCGCGTGCGTCATACCCTGGCGCAGGCGCTGCACCGTTTCTTCGACGAACAGGGCTTCTTCTGGGTTTCCACCCCGCTGATCACCGCTTCCGATACCGAAGGCGCCGGCGAAATGTTCCGCGTGTCGACGCTGGATCTGGAAAACCTGCCGCGTAACGATCAGGGCAAAGTCGACTTCGATAAAGACTTCTTTGGTAAAGAGTCGTTCCTGACCGTATCCGGCCAGCTGAACGGCGAGACCTATGCCTGCGCACTGTCGAAAATCTACACCTTCGGCCCAACCTTCCGCGCCGAAAACTCCAACACCAGCCGCCACCTGGCGGAGTTCTGGATGCTGGAGCCGGAAGTCGCCTTCGCGAGCCTCAACGATGTTGCTGGTCTGGCGGAAGCGATGCTCAAGTACGTCTTCAAGGCGGTACTGGAAGAGCGTGCGGATGACATGCAGTTCTTCGCCGAACGCGTAGACAAAGACGCTATCGACCGACTGCAGCGTTTCGTCTCCGCTGACTTTGCCCAGGTGGATTACACCGATGCCGTCACTATTCTGGAAAACTGCGGCAAGCAGTTTGAGAACCCGGTTTACTGGGGCGTGGATCTCTCCTCCGAGCACGAACGTTATCTGGCCGAAGAGCACTTCAAAGCGCCGGTCGTGGTGAAAAACTATCCGAAAGACATTAAGGCCTTCTACATGCGCCTTAACGAAGACGGTAAAACCGTCGCGGCAATGGACGTGCTGGCGCCGGGCATCGGCGAGATCATCGGTGGTTCCCAGCGTGAGGAGCGTCTCGACGTGCTGGACGCGCGTATGGCAGAGATGGGGCTCAACAAAGAAGACTACTGGTGGTATCGCGACCTGCGCCGCTACGGCACCGTACCGCACTCCGGCTTCGGTCTGGGCTTCGAACGTCTGATCGCTTACGTCACCGGCGTGCAGAACGTCCGCGATGTCATTCCGTTCCCGCGTACCCCGCGCAACGCGACATTCTAAGTTTTTCTGACATCAACCTGAAAGGCCAGCGCAAGCTGGCCTTTTTTTATGTCAATTACTGTTAGCAAAATTCAACAAACTTAAACATCAAGGCCTGGAAATCACATTTATGTTACGCACTGTTTCGGTGCACACTGGTGATGCAGATCGCACTTTATGTTCATATCAGAGCAAAACCCCTGATAAATTTGCTCATTTTTTAACCATGCGCCGCACGTCTTGCCAAGACAGAGGCTGAATAAAAAGAAGACGAATTCAACACATAAAATGAACGAATTGCCGCTTATCCAAATTAATCATAAATAATTCATATAGATAGATAAGCAATGACGTTTTACCTCATCAGGTGGAACGGAATTTTGATTAAGTTCACAAAGTTCCCCAAAATACATATTTAGTTACATGATTTTTCGTTTTGTTACTCATATGAGATATTCGTAGCATTTTCCGGCTAGCGAAACGTTGTCGCGGATGGAAAGATGCCTTCAGACACCAAACTCTCATCAATGGTTCTGTAAGTTTTTATTGACAGAACTTATTGACGGCAGTGGCACGTGTTCATATAAAAAATATTAATGAGGGTAATAAATAATGATGAAGCGCAATATTCTGGCAGTGGTGATCCCTGCCCTGCTGGTAGCCGGTGCAGCCAACGCTGCAGAAATCTATAACAAAAACGGCAACAAACTGGACTTCTATGGGAAAATGGTCGGCGAGCACGTCTGGACCACCAATGGCGACACCAGCAGCGACGATACCACCTATGCCCGTATCGGCCTGAAAGGCGAAACTCAGATCAACGATCAGCTGACCGGTTACGGCCAGTGGGAATACAACATGGATGCGTCCAATGTTGAAGGTTCCCAGCCGACGAAAACCCGTCTGGCGTTCGCGGGTCTGAAAGCGGGCGAATACGGTTCATTCGACTACGGCCGTAACTACGGCGCGATCTACGACGTCGAAGCAGCAACCGATATGCTGGTTGAATGGGGCGGCGACGGCTGGAACTACACCGACAACTACATGACCGGCCGTACCAACGGCGTGGCAACCTACCGTAACTCTGACTTCTTTGGTCTGGTTGACGGTCTGAGCTTCGCGCTGCAGTACCAGGGTAAAAACGACCACGACCGTGCGGTTCGCAAGCAGAATGGCGACGGCTTCAGCACCGCAGCCACCTACGCGTTCGACAACGGTATCGCACTGTCTGCAGGCTACTCCGGCTCCAACCGTAGCGTCGATCAGAAAGCTGACGGCAATGGCGACAAAGCCGAAGCCTGGGCAACCTCTGCAAAATATGACGCCAACAACGTCTATGCAGCGGTCATGTACTCTCAGACCTACAACATGACTCCGGAAGAAGATAACCACTTCGCGGGCAAAACCCAGAACTTTGAAGCTGTCGTACAGTATCAGTTCGACTTCGGCCTGCGTCCGTCCATCGGTTACGTGCAGACCAAAGGTAAAGACCTGCAGTCACGTGCTGGCTTCTCCGGCGGCGATGCGGATCTGGTTAAATACATCGAAGTGGGTACCTGGTACTACTTCAACAAGAACATGAACGTCTACGCTGCGTATAAATTCAACCAGCTGGACGACAACGATTACACCAAAGCGGCTGGCGTAGCCACCGACGACCAGGCGGCCGTGGGTATCGTTTACCAGTTCTAATCTGCAGTACACCCCTTCGTGATATGCCTTCAAAGCAGGACTTCGGTCCTGCTTTTCTGTATTCGTGAGGCAAAGATCGTATCTTTCGAAAACCTTCTCGCTTTTTGTCGCAAACGGTTGGCAATTCGTTATTCTCCCGTTAACCTGATAGCGGATTTCCCTTCAGTAATCACAATGGAACCTCGTCATGTTTGAGAACATTACCGCCGCCCCAGCCGACCCGATTTTAGGTCTGGCCGATCTGTTTCGTGCCGATGACCGCCCTGAAAAAATTAACCTCGGAATTGGTGTTTACAAGGATGAAACCGGTAAAACACCCGTTCTGACCAGCGTCAAGAAAGCAGAGCAGTACCTGCTGGAAAATGAAACGACTAAAAACTATCTGGGCATCGATGGTATTCCTGAATTTGGTCGCTGCACCCAGGAGCTGCTGTTCGGTAAAGGCAATGCGATTATCGCTGATAAACGCGCCCGCACTGCGCAGACCCCTGGCGGTACTGGCGCTCTGCGTGTCGCGGCTGACTTCCTCGCCAAAAACACCGACGTGAAACGCGTGTGGGTGAGCAACCCAAGCTGGCCGAACCACAAGAGCGTGTTTACCTCTGCCGGGCTGGAAGTGCGCGAATATACCTACTACGACGCCGCTAACCATGCGCTGGACTTTGAGGGTCTGCTGGCCAGCCTGATCGAAGCCCAGGCCGGCGACGTGGTGCTGTTCCACGGCTGCTGCCACAACCCGACCGGTATCGATCCGACGCTCGACCAGTGGCAGCAGCTGGCTCAGCTGTCAGTGGAAAAAGGCTGGCTCCCGCTGTTTGATTTCGCCTACCAGGGCTTTGCCCGCGGTCTGGAAGAAGATGCTGAAGGTCTGCGCGCCTTTGCTGCGCTGCACAAAGAGCTGCTGGTCGCCAGCTCCTACTCGAAAAACTTTGGCCTGTACAACGAGCGCGTCGGCGCCTGCACGCTGGTCGCCGCCGATCAGGAGACCGTTGACCGCGCATTCAGTCAGATGAAATCGGTGATCCGCGCCAACTACTCCAACCCGCCTGCGCATGGCGCCTCCGTGGTCGCCACCATTCTGAGCAACGATGCGCTGCGTGCGATCTGGGAGCAGGAGCTGACCGATATGCGCCAGCGCATCCAGCGTATGCGCCTGCTGTTCGTCAACACCCTGCAGGAGAAAGGCGCGAGCCGCGACTTCAGCTTTATCAGCCAGCAGAACGGCATGTTCTCATTCAGCGGCCTGACTAAAGAACAGGTGCTGCGCCTTCGTGAAGAGTTCGCCATCTATGCGGTTGCTTCCGGACGTATCAACGTGGCCGGGATGACGCCTGACAATATGGCGCCGCTGTGCGAAGCCATCGTCGCAGTACTGTAAGCGACAGCGTGCTCTAAGCGAGATAAAAGAAAAAGGCCGCAAATGCGGCCTTTTTTATGTGTTCGCGTCATGTCTGTTACCAGACCGGCATCTCATCCTGCAGGAACGGGTTGTTACGGCGTTCCTCACCCAGCGTCGACAGCGGACCATGGCCGGGAATAAAGGTCACGTCATCGCCCAGCGGCAACAGCTTATCCTTAATGGCCGCAATCAGCTGTCCATGGTCGCCGCGTGGAAAATCGCTGCGCCCCACCCCGCCTTTAAAAATCACGTCTCCGGAAATGAGCAATCGGGAAGCGTCATCAAAGAAGACCACGTGACCCGGCGTATGGCCCGGACAGTGCAGTACCTGCAGCGCCACATTCCCTACATTGACCACATCGCCTTCATTGAGCCAGCGATCCGGACGCAGCGGCTGGCAATCCTCCAGGCCGAACATCCGGCTTTGCGCCGGCAATCCTTCCAGCCAGAACTCATCTTCTTTTTCCGGACCAATAACCGGTACGCCATAATGCTGCGCCAGTTCCGCAGCGGCGCCGACGTGATCGAGATGGCCATGCGTCAGCAGGATCTGCATCAGCGTGACGCCCGCCTCCGCCACCACCGCTTTGATACGTTCAGCATCGCCGCCAGGATCGACCAGCGCCGCCAGGCGGGTTTGTTCGCACCAGATGAGAGAACAGTTCTGCGCGAACGCGGTAACCGGAATAATACGATAGTTCATGACGCTCCTTTCGTTACCAGTGCCTTACGGGACCGGTATCAATATGCACAAAGTTACTACGTGGGTAATATCCTACACCACCTGCGCGCATAGATAACGCCGCTTTGCGAATATTGCTTAACGAAATACCTTCAATATGGAAATCCATTGCCTGCCCCTTGGTGTGATAGCTGTGTTTTGCCACACCACGGCTTCGTGCGCGAAGCTCATCATTGGTATCGAGGGAACGATAACCAGAAATAAGCTGGACAGGTTTGTTGGTGCCAAGCAATCCCTGCAACCGATAAAGATGATCGAACAGATTTGGATCGATGGACTTAATTTTATTCGCGCGGTAATCACGGAAAAAATGATTAAGTCTTGCTAATTCATCCTGAATATAGCCTCTGCCATCGAAAAACTCCGCCTTGAGCGATTCACCGGTATGCAGGTTATTCAGCGTCAAAATACGCGGGCGGGGGGTCGAGAGGGTGGCAAATGCCGGCGCAGGGAGAATGGCGGCAGCACCCAGCGCAGCACCACCCAACGCCAGCAATCTGCGGCGATTAGCGTCAAATTTGTCCATGATAATCAGGTCTACAGTCAATGAATCGTTATATACTTTTTCCGCATCGCGCGAGGCTAACCGCCAGCTCGCCATCGCTCGCCACAGCCGTGATGCTGTCCGGCAAAGGAGAGCGTTCGCGCTGACCGCGCTACGCATTGAGCGGAATGATATGTATATGCACTTCTGGCGCACGAAAGGCACCTTACCGGGCATTATTGCCAACGTCAAGGCAGCCTCACCCCAGGAAAATCGGGCGCTGCAGAGGAGCAGCGCCCTTTTTTACCCAGTGCTAGGACAACAAAATCCATTGAACTACTTCATTTACCTGATTAATTGTTCCGCTTTCGTCAGAATTTGTGCACTGGATCGCGCGGTGAGATCGTAATTGTAAATATCTGTTCGATATTGTGTACGTCCATCAGCGTCCACAAAAGCCGTTAAGTAATATAAATTCACCGGTATATTTTGCCGAATATTGACATAGCGCGTGTCCCCTTGCTTCAGGGCATCGGAAATACGCGTGTCGTTCCAGCCCGCGTCCTGCAGCAACATATTGGCCAGCTCCGAGGCCTTATTGACGCGTACGCAGCCGGAGCTGAGCGCGCGAACATCTTTCTGGAACAGATTATGGTTCGGCGTATCGTGCAGATAAATAGCATCTGAACTCGGCATATTAAACTTGTAGCGGCCCAGTGAGTTACGCGCTCCAGGCGCCTGCTGAAAACGGAACGGTAAATTATTCTCGGTGATGGTCGACCAGTCGACCCGATAAGGATCGATGGTCTCTTTACTGTTCCAGCCGCGCATCACGGTGTAGCCATGCTGCTCCAGATAGCCTGGATTGTTACGCACCTTCGGCAGGATATCTTTGCGCGCCAGCGTCGGCGGCACGTTCCACGGTGGATTGACCACCACGTTGTTCAGCGCGCTGCTCATCATTGGCGTTTTGCGGTCCGGACGCCCGACGATCACCCGCGAGGCCAGCACCTGGCTGCCATCCTGGTAATAGACCAGCGAGAAAGCGGGAATATTCACCATAATGCCGGTCGACAGTTTGCCCGGCAGCAGGCGTAAACGCTGAATATTCAAGGCCAGCACCCCCGCACGCTGCGCGGAAGAGACGTTGAGCCAGTCGCGGGTGGACTGGCCAATGACGCCATCCGCACCCAGCCCCTGCATGGCCTGAAAGCGCTTAACCCCCTCCACCAGCTGGCGATCGTACACGCCGCGCGCCGCGGGTTTGCTCTTTTTCTTCGCCGACGGGCTCACCACATCGCCGGGCAGAACGATATTGGCGGTATTGTCCAGCATCCCGGTACGCTGGAGGATCTCGCGCAGGGCACCGATATCATTGCTCCATTCGCCGGGGCGCAGCGAGCCGCTACCGGTCATCTGCGGCCACGGGCGAGAATCAGCCACCAGCGCCAACAACGACTGGTGCATGGCCTCATACTGCGGATGATGCGGCGCCAGGCCAGCGATAAACGCCGGCAGGGAGCCATTGTCCAGCGCCAGCTGCCACTGGTTAATCACCGATAGCGGCGGGGTCGCCATCTTGTACGGCGTCGAGCTATATAGCCAGCGGGTCCCCTGGGTGGGGATGCCGCTGATAAAGTGCAGATAGCCCATCATGGCATCCGACAACACCACATCGCGCGCCATGCCGCTGACGGCGGGATCGGTCAGCAGGCTGACCCAGGTGGTAAACTGCGGCTGAAAACCGGCGATGGCGATCTCCGCCAGCTGCTGCTGGAACGCCTGCACCGCCTCGCGGTTCTCCCACATCGGTTTCATATCCCTGGCGGCGTACAGCGACACCAGCGGATTGATAAAGACAGGTTTGTACCCTGCCGGCAACAGCGCCTCGATCTGGGCGCGACTGTTTGCCGCCGCCTCCATCGACAGCGGCTGCTCACCGGCCAGCTTCGCGACCGCCGGCGATTGCCCATCGCTTTGCGTCAGCGCGACGGAAAGCTCTCCAGGCGTAGCGGAGCTATCACCAGGTACGACTTCAGGCTCTGCGGCCTGGACATTGAACAGCGGAGCAAATGCCAGTGCCAGGCTCAGGCTGAGCGCTGACAATGGACGACCATACCGTTTCTTTAGCAACATCCCTTGCCCCCTGTTGTCACACATTGCCGCCCACAAATTAGTGGGCTTTATCACAGTATATAAAGACGGAAAGGCTTTTGCCTTACCTAATGTAAAGAAGCTTAAAGATTATACCACCCAGGCATACCAGGCTGGATAGCAAAAAGGGCAACTTAACGTTGCCCTTTTCAGCGCTTAGCCGCCAGAATTTAGCCGCAGCCTCAGGAGGCGTCGGCCGTACCCGGCAGTGCTTCCGGTACCGGCGCGGCAAAACCGCGCAGGCCGACAACGTGTACGTGTTCGTGATTATTAAACACTTTACGCACCAGTTTATAGGTCGTGCCTTTTTCCGGGCTGATATTTTCCGGCGCCGCGATAATCAGCTGCATCTCCAGACGTTCGCACAGCTCGAACAACGTGGCGATGGAGCGGGCGTCGAGACGCGCCGCTTCATCGAGGAACAGCAGACGGCAAGGCGAGATATCCTTGCCGCGCAGGCGACGAGACTCATCTTCCCAGCTCTGCACCACCATTACCAGAATCGACATCCCGGTACCGATCGCTTCCCCGGTCGACAGCGCGCCGGACTCCGCGCGCAGCCAGCCGTCAGAGCCGCGGTTAACTTCCACTTCCATCTCCAGATAGTTGCGGTAGTCGAGTAGCTCTTCGCCGATGGTTTGCGGCGTGCGCTGCCCCATGTCGATCTGCGGGTTCAGGCGCTGATACAGCTTGGCCAGCGCTTCCGAGAAGGTCAGGCGATTGCTGTTAAACAGATCCTGATGCTGCTCATGCTGTTCAGACAGGACATCCAGCAGCGTCGAGTGGGTCTCGCGCACGTTGACGTTCAGACGCACGCTGTTAACCTGGCCGAACGAGACGCTCTGCAGCCCCTGGTTGAGCATCCGGATACGGTTCTGCTCACGCTGAATAGTTTTGCGAATGATATTCGCCACGCTGCGGGAACTGATCGCCAGCTTCTGTTCGCGGTTGGTCAGCTCTTCGGTCAGACGACTGAGCTCGATCTCCATCTGCTCGATCGCTTCCACCGGGTCATCGGTACGAATAATATCCTGACGGATACGCTCACGCAGATGCTGATAGACGGCGACGAAGAACTGGATTTTGCGCTCCGGACGTTTCGGATCTTCCGATATACGCAGCACGTCGCGCAGATGTTCGTTATCGGCGACCGCCAGACGCAGCGCACCGAGCGCCTTATCCGACATCGAACGCAGTTCGTCGGCAGAGAGATAGGCCAGCTCGCGGCGATGCAGACGACGTTCGACGCCGTTGTCTTTCACCAGACGCATCACCGCGCACCAGCCCGCCTTGGCGCTGACAACCTGCTCACGCATTTCGCAGTAATCGCGTTCCAGCTTGCGCAGTTTACGGGTCAGGTTGTCCATTTCCGCTTCGCAGAAGGTCAACGCTTTTTCCAGCTGATTGCGACGGGAGCGGTTGTTGCTCAGCTGCGTGTGCAGCTCGTCACGACGCTGACGCGCGCGCTCTTCCGCCCCGGCATCGGCGCGCACGCCGATATCCTGCAGCTCTTTATACAGATCGTTGAGCAGCTCTTTTTTGGTGTCATACGAGCTCTTCAGCGAGGCCAGCACCTGGTTGTACTGGTTCAACTGCGCAACGTGGCTACGCATCGCTTCGCGCGCGCGGCTACGCTCAGATTCCGCTTGTTGCAGACGCTGGCGCAGCTTCTCGTTGAGATCGCTGTTGCCACTGAGCATCTCCGCCGAATCGGAGTAGCTGAAGTGGGCCCGGCGCTGCACGACTTCCGCCAGCGCGAAAGCCTGCTGACGCGCATCGCGCTGGGTTTGCTGCGCATAGGCGTAATCTTCTTTCAACTGCTCAAACTGCTCCGGATCGCTCTGCAATACCGAGACGATCGGCTCCAGCTTCGCCAGTTGATTGCCATGCTGCTGAATAAAGCGCACTGCCTCCTGCGCTTCGTCCAGACGTTCCTGGATCTCGTCCACGCGGTCAGCCAGCGTATCATCCGCCAGCAGGTTCAGGCGCGGCAGCAGGCGGTTGAGCGCCGACACGCCCTCTTTCGCCTGCTCATACTGCACGCGGTTCTGTTGGTTATCGCTCTCATGGGCGTTCAGCGCACGCTCCAGCTCGCCGCGGCGGCTGTTAAGCTTGCGGATCTCTTCTTCCGGATCGTCCTCGAAAGCCACCGCCAGATGGCTGCCAATGAAGCGGCTGAAAGCCTGGTGAAGACGCTGGGTTTTCTGCACGTCGAACGACAGGGTCGCGAAACGCTCGGAGAGACTCTCACGCTCAGCATGCAGTGTTTCGATGCGATTTTCGCGCGCCGCGCGACCAAACAGCGGCAGCGTTGGGAAACGTGAATAACGCCACTGGCGGTCGGCAATCTTCACCACCACCGCTTTTTCCAGCTCGTCAACGCTGAACACGCTGTCGTCGAAGGACTGCGGATCGCCTTCGATCAGATACAGGTCTTCCGGACAATCTTCCAGCCCTTCGAGCTGCTCCGCCACCTGCGACAGATCCGGCACCACGATCGCATGGCGCGATGGGCCATACAGCGCGGAGAAGTACGGCGCATCTTCGAGGCTAACGTCGTCATAAATTTCCGACAACAGGACGCCGCCAAAGCGCTCCGCCAGCGCGTTCAGACGCGGGTCTTCAGAGCCGCCCGGCTGACTGAGTCGCTCGATCTCTTCGTCGATGGCACGCTTGCGGGCGCCGACCTCGTCACGTTCAACGATAGCCTCGCGCTCGCGCTCCAGCAGCTGCTGCAGGTATTCGGTGATCTCCTGGCCGGACTCAAACTGTTCGCCGCTCTGCTCGCACAGCTGGTTGAGGCTGTTTTGCGCCGCCAGCCAGATCGGCGCCCGACGCATCAGCGTCTGGGTGCGCGACTGCAATTGCTCCAGCTCCTGACGCAGGGTCATGCGCTGTTCCTGAGCGTTAGAGACGCTGTCGGCCAGCGACGCGATGCGCGCTTCCAGCTCCTGATGCAGCGTTTCCAGATCGTCGATATCGTAGCGTTTGCCCTGGCGTTTGCAGAACTCAGCCAGCTGACGCTCGGCGTCCTGCTGCTCGCGCAGACGCTGTTCCAGCTCGTTGAGACGGCTGCGCAGCCCCTGCGCCTGCTCGGCCTGATGGCGTTGGTTAACGCCGTCGCGCAGCAATTCGCGCGCCACGTCCCAGGCTTCATTACGCGCCAGCGGGCCGTTAATCGCCGCCACCAGCTGGTACGCCTGTTCGAACTGGCTGTGCGCGGTTTGCGCCACGCTCATTTTCTGTTCCAGCGACAGCATTTTCTCCGTCGCTTCCTGCTCTTTCGCCTGGAAGGTTTCCAGCCACTCGTCGGCGCTCTCAGGCGTCAGATCCGGCAGATGGCACAGCGCCTTCGCGCGCTCCAGCGCCTGCAGCGCCTGGTTATACTGAATGGCGCGGGTCTGCTGGACGTCGAGCGCCTGCTGATAGTCGGCGAGCTGGTTTTTCAGCTCATCCACTTCCAGTTCGGCGGCTTCGGCGCGGGCTTCGTTCTCTTCCTGCTGGTCGGCGGCTTCCGCCACCACTTCATTCTGCTCTTCCAGACGGATCTGCAGCTCGTCGAGATCCGCTTCGTAGCGCTCAATTTTTTCCTGCTGACGCAGGGCGGTCTGCACCAGGTTCAGGTGATCGCTGGCGGCCTGGTAATCGGCTTCCAGATCGCCCTCCGCGCCATTGTGCTCCTGCAGCTCGCGCGCCATCTCGACGTGCTTATACTGCTCGGCCGCCAGTTGCGAACGCGAGGTAAAGAGATCGCGACGATACTCCAGCGCCTTATCCAGGTGAATGCGCCGCTCGTTGGCGTGACGCATATAGTCCGCCGCCACGTAGTTGGTGGCTTCGCTGATCAGGTGTTTAAACAGATCGCGGTCAGACTGGGTTACGCGAATGGCTTCCAGCGTCATGCGGTTTTCCCGCAGCGCCGCTTCCATATCCTGGAACGCTTTACGCACGCCGCTGTTTTCCGGCAGCAGGTAGTCGCGCAGCGAGCGGGTAATGGTGCTGGAGATCCCGCCGTACAGCGAGGCCTCAATCAGGCGGTAGTATTTGCTACGATCGGAGGCGGAACGCAGACGACGCGCCACCACGCCCAGATCGAACATTAGCGAGTGATATTCGGTGATCGAGTTGAACTGTTTAAACTGGACGCCTTCCATCGCCTCGAGTTTGTCTTTCAGCTCATTGAGACTGACCACGCGCGCCTGACGATCGTTCAGCGTTTCGGTCAACAGCTGGGTCGGCAGGATAGAGGTCGGCAGTCCCTGAATGGCGAACGGCTTAATATCGACTTTACGATCGCGTCCGGCGACCTGTTGTAGGCGCACGCCGACCACCACGCGCTGGTGGCGGGAGTTGATCACATCAAGCACCGAGTAACACACCCCGGCGCGCAGCTTACCATGCAGGCCTTTATCGCGTGAGCCGCTGGTGGCCCCCGCTTCAGTGGTGTTACGGAAGTGCAGCAGGGTTAAATCCGGGATCAGCGCCGTGACGAAGGCCGCCATGGTCGTGGACTTACCCGCGCCGTTCCCCCCGGAGAGGGTGGTCACCAGTTCATCAAGATCAAAGGTCCGGGCAAAGAAACCGTTCCAGTTAACCAGCGTTAGCGAGCGAAACTTACCGCGTTCAATCATTACTCTTCCTCCCCGCTATCCGGCTGGTTTTCTTCATTCTCATCATTGAGCTGCAGGTGATTTTCCAGAGCCATTGCTTCCCCGTCGCGGATCAGGCGGCGCTGCGCCTCGCGCGGGTCGTCGCCGGCGCGCACATCGGCGCCAAAGCGGAATACCGATTCGGTAATGCGAAACTTGCTGCTGTCATGGCCCATAAACCACACCATCCCCAGACGGCGCAGGCGGTTTAGCGACGCGCGCATTTTTTCCTGCAGCTTCTGGCGGTCCAGATCCGAACCGGTGGAACGATTGTTCACCAGCTTCAGCAGCCTGGATTCATCCGCCAGGGTCAGCAGTTCGTCATAGAGCTCCTGCTGGGTGAAAATCCCTTCGTTTGCCAGGCGCTCCGGGCTGAGATAGAGATAGCAAAGAATTTTGCCCACCATCATATCCAGCTCCGACAGCACCGAGCGCGAAATCAGCGTGGTGGAGCGCGGGCGCAGATAGAAGAACCCTTCCGGTGCGCGGATCAACTCGACGTTATAGCGAGCGTAAAATTCTTCCAGGTAATCCTGGAAATCCATCAAAAATGCGTGATTATCCAGCTCGTCGAGACCGATATGACGGCCCGCGCGCAGGGCGCTGTCCAGCGCCGGAAATAACGGATTGGCCAACGCCTGCGCCAGCTTAACCGGCATCACTTGTTCAATATTTGTCAATGACATGCGCCTGTACCTTGGCTCCGTAATCATTAATCGGCTGCCATTTTGCCGGCAGTCCGGTGAAATCTGCCTGGGCGACGCCCAGCTGTACCGCCTGATCCACGACGATCCGCGCCACGTCGAAGTGACGTCCGCGCGGATACTGCGCCAGGAACTCCCGCGCCACCAGGCCGAGGTCCAGCGGTATTCCCTTCTCTTTATAGACCGCCAGCTGCGCTTCGATCAGCGCCGCCAGCTGCTCGCGAATTTCGTTAAACTCTTCAAATTCGAGATCCGCCGGCAGTTCGCCGGTGACCTCTTCATCGCGCAGCGCCATCTCTTCATCGCGCATATCCAGCAGACGGTCGGCGTTGGCGTAAGTCAGCGCCCACGGTTCATCAAAATAGGTCTGTACCGACTGGCGCAGACGCTGGGCGAAGACGCGGTTCTTATCCATATCGATAGCGGTACGGATAAACTTGTGCACATGGCGGTCGTAGCCGATCCACAGGTCAATCGCCTGCTGACCCCAGCTGACGATGCGGTCGAGTTTGCTTTGCAGGTCGAATACCAACCGGTCGACAAAATGCAAATCGTCGCGCGCCATGGTCGAATCCTGAATGCGCAGCAGATTCGCCTGCAGTTTATCCCCCGCCGCATCCAGCGTATCCTGCAGTTCGCGCAGGGTGCCGGAAGTTTCCGACAGCAACAGTTCACAGCTGGAAATCGCCGCGCGCCAGTCTTTATTTAACAACTGTGCGATATCGTCTTTCACCAGCTGCTGCTGCTCATCCATAATGCGCTGCGTCAGGTCGATGCTGTCGAAAATTTCCGCCACGGAATATTTCAGCGGAGCGAAAACATTGCGATGCCAGTGGAACTCATCCCCGCCCTCTTCTGCCGCATCCGCCGCACGCTTCAGCTCGCCAGCGACGATCGACAGCTGCATCGAGAGACGCAGCGTCGAGAATTCACGCTGACGGATATAGTAATCGGTGATCCCGATCCCCAACGGCGTCAGGCGATAGATCGCATTGCCTTCGGTAATTTCGCTGGTAAAGCGGTTCAGCAGACGCTGGCGCACCAAATCGTTGATCGCATTATTGGCGCGCTGGCTGATGGTTTCGCTGGTCTGCTCAAACGCATCACTGACGTGGCGGAACGCATCCACCAGTTCTCCCTCGCTCATTTCCCCTTCCAGCCGTTCGCCGTTCAGCGTGGCGACCGCCAGCAGAAAAGAGAGTCTGTCGACCGGCAGCGAGATAGAAAAATCATTTTTCCTGGCCCAGGCAACCAGTTCGGGGACTGTCTGGGAAAATTCACTCATACTTTATCCTTGCATCTGCGGCTATGAGCCTGGCTCTTAAGCGCGGTGACATGAATATAACGGCCCAGGCTGAGATACGGCTCCTGACGACAGTAGCGCGTTTCCAGCTCCAGCAGCGCCGCATAGCTGTCATGCTGTTGGCGTTTTTCACGCAGATAATCATGAAACACCCGCACGCCGGTTTTGCTGACAATCTGCCAGCCAATCTCTTCCAGCCAGTGATAAACCTGCTGCGGCTCACGCGGATAATCCGGCGACAGCGTGCGTTTTTTCTTTTTTGGCATGCCCAATTGTACGTAATCGAAATTACCGGCCACCATATTGTGCATCAGCAGGCCGTTAGCATTGTAGAACATCAACGACAGCCCACCGCCAGGACGCAGTGTCGACCACAGCGTACGCAGCACCTCCTGGGGCTCCGCCACCCACTCCAGCACCGCATGAAACAGTACCAGATCAACCGGGCTTTCCAAATGCTGCGCAATATCCTGAGCCGCGCATTGTACAAAATGCATGTTGTCGATCACACCTTTATCGACGGCCGCCTGGCGGGCGCGCGCCACCATTTCAGCGGAGAGATCGCACAGCGTCACGTGATGGCCCAGTTGCGCCACTTTAATGGCTGTTTGCCCTTCGCCGCCGCCGGCATCCAGCACCCTCAGCGGTCCCGGCCCCAGCTGCGCCAGCAGCGGTTCCAGATCCTGCCAGAGGATCGCCTGGCGCAGCTGACCTTTTGTGGTGCCGTAAATATTGCGCGAAAACTTTTCAGCAATGTCATCGAAATTGCGATCCTGCACGGGCGACTCCACAAGCCAACACAAAACCGCTATTTTGTCATACCCACGCCGAGAATGAAGCGATCTGTTATAAGATCCGAACATAACTTTGGTTATATGGTTAAAAAAGGAACCATCTGGCATGCTTTTCACGCTAAAAAAGATCGTCGGCGGTCTGCTGTTGCCGCTTCCCGCCCTGCTGTTGCTGATCGGGATCGGGATCGCGCTGTTATGGTTCAGCCGCTTTCAACGTACCGGCAAGCTATGCGTGAGCCTCGGCTGGCTGCTGCTGGCGCTGCTGAGCCTGCAACCGGTGGCCGACAGCCTGTTGAAACCGATTGAAGATAGCTACCCCACCTGGCGCGGCGAGCAGCCGGTGAGCTACGTGGTGGTGTTGGGCGGCGGCTATACCTGGAATCCGGAGTGGGCGCCAAGCTCTAATCTTATCAATAACAGCCTGCCGCGCCTGACGGAGGGCATTCGCCTGTGGCAGGCGAATCCCGGATCGAAAATGATCTTTACCGGCGCGGCGGCAAAAACCAACCCCGTCAGCACGGCGGAGGCCGGGGCGAGAGTCGCGGAGAGCCTCGGCGTACCACGCAGCGATATCATCGTGCTCGATCGGCCGAAAGATACAGAAGAGGAAGCGCAGGCGGTGAAGCGCGCCATCGGCGATGCGCCCTTCCTGCTGGTCACTTCGGCGTCCCACCTGCCACGGGCGATGATTTTCTTTCGTCATGCCGGTCTGGATCCCCTGCCCGCGCCGGCAAATCAGTTAGCGGTGACCTCGCCGCTTAATCCGTGGGAACGAGCCATCCCCTCCCCGGTATGGCTGATGCACAGCGACCGGGTCGGCTATGAAACCCTCGGTCGTGTCTGGCAATGGCTGAAAGGTGGCTCAGGCGAGCCAGGGCAGGAGTGATTTTGTCGCGAGGTCGAAACGGGCGCGGTCAAAGCGCCCGGTATTGACCAGATTATCCACCTCATCCCACAGCAGATAGAGCCAGCGCCGCCAGACAAAGGCCTCGGAAACTGGCGCCTGCTGCAGGTAGCGCCACAGCAACTGTTCCGCCTGGCCGCCTTCTGCAAGGCGGAACAGTTCATACTCGCGTGGCGCCCACAGCATCATCCCCGGGCCCACCATCGCCAGCAGCTGATCGCTGCGTGGGTCTTTCAGCATACTGCGCAAGGTGAAATTACCGTGTACCAGCACGGCATTGTCATTGAAATCGCGAAACAGCTCCGGAAGGCACTCGCGGGAGCGGAACAAAATACGCTTATCCTGCATCGTCAGGCCGGTATCCTGATACAGGTTCAGGGTGCTCCACAGCATCTCTACCCGCTGGCGGTACCAGTTCGACCACAGATTGTCCTGGGTATTGTCGACCATTCCTACGCAGCCGCCGCTGTCCTGACGATGCCAGGCGAGCAGCGCCTCGACGATTTGCTCCTGCAGTTGCTCCCAGCGCGCTGGTGTGCGCGTGGGGGCCTCCACCGGAACGCCGCGCAAGCGCTCAAGCAGCAGCACATCCGGCCCGGGATGCTCTTCATGCGTCATCACGCCGTAAACCACCGGCATGCGCACTGTACCACTGCGCGCGAGGGTGGAGATCTTCCATGCCAGTTGCCGCGCCACACCGGGCGTGGTGAAACTGCGCGCCAGCAGCGGCATCGGGTTTCCCTGCGCATCGTACAGGGACCACAGCGCCGTAGCGGGTTTTTCACTGACACACTCCACCCGGCTCAGCTTTTCGCCAAGCAGGTGACTGAGTTCGGTTCGCAACTGTTCCATTGTCGATTACCCCTATGAACACTACTGGTTTCATAATGAGCGCCCGCACCTGGGTTGTCATCGAATAAGATCAAAAAGGGACAAAAAAAGCGAAAAACCGGCGGGGATATCCCCCCCTGCAAGGAGGGGACAGGGGATTAACGCAGTTCAGCGCGGACGCGCTCCAGATCTTCCGGGGTATCCACACCGGTGCCGGGCACTTCTGCCGCCACGGCAACATGGATTTTCTCGCCATACCACAGCACCCGCAGCTGCTCGAGCATTTCAATCTGCTCCAGCGGGCTCGGCGCCCAGCTAACATAGCGGCGAATAAAGCCAGCGCGGTAGCCATAAATGCCGATGTGACGCAGCAGGGAATCACCGATGGTCTCGCGGGAGTGAGCAAAGCGATCGCGATCCCAGGGTATGGTGGCACGGGAGAAATAAAGCGCATAACCTTGCGCATCCATCACCACTTTCACCGCATTTGGATTAAACGCCTCTTCCGCATCGTGGATCGGTACCGCCAGCGTCGCCATTCCACTGCTGCTGGACGCCAGATTCTCCGCCACCTGGCGGACGATCGCCGGGGGGATCATCGGCTCATCGCCCTGAATATTGACGATAATAGTGTCATCGCTGAACGCGCACTTCTCCACCACTTCCGCCAGCCGTTCGGTGCCGGACTGGTGATCGGCGCGGGTCATGCACACTTCACCACCCGCCGCTTCAACGGCGCTGGCTACGTCCGGATGATCGGTGGCGACAATAATGCGATCCGCGCCGGATTCGCGCGCGCGCTCCAGCACGTGGACAATCATCGGTTTGCCGTTAATGTCCTGCAGTGGTTTTCCCGGCAGGCGCGTAGAGGCGAAACGCGCAGGAATAATAACCACGAAACTCATGAGTGACTCTCTTCAACCGTCAGCGCTCGGGCCTCTGTCTCCAGCAGCACAGGAATACCATCGCGCAGCGGAAACGCCAGACTATCAAGTTTGCAAATAAGTTCTTGCTTATCCTGACTGTAATACAGCTTACCGTTACAGACCGGGCAGGCGATGATTTCAAGTAAACGGTGATCCATGTTTCCTCCTGATGGACCGGATAGATTTCACAGCAGCATATCACAGGAAGGTCGGCGCCGGGATCAATCGGCGTTGATTTCCCACCCCTGCTCCTGGCCGACAAACAGCCCTTCCGGCAAGCGTCGGCACAGGATCCGCTCCGCCGATTGCCAGCGCGCGAAGTCGTTAATCGCCCGGCGCAGCCCCTGCTCAAGGCCACGGGTGATCTTCACACCCTCCTCCAGCCACAGGGAGAAGATCTCCAGCTCCTGGCTTTTGCGATGTATTTTACTGTCCATCCGCCCAACCAGTTTTCCCTGGTGCAGCAGGGGCAGTACGAAGTAGCCATACTGCCGCTTCGGCGCTGGGGTATAGCACTCCAGGCGATAGCTGAAGTTGAAGAGTTGCTCCGCGCGTTTCCGATCCCAGACCACCGGGTCAAAAGGAGAGAGCACGGCGCTATGGCTGGCGATCAGCTTACCGCCAGGCGCTGACTCAAGCTGCGCCAGCGCGTCGCGATGCAACCACATCTCGCCGAGTGCTTCCACGTTAACCGGCACCACCAGGCCCTCTTCCTGCCAGGCAGCCAGCAGACCCGGTAGCGACGGCTGGCGCAAGCGATAGTAATCGGCCAGCCACTGGGGACGAAAGATACCGAGGCTGCGGGCGCTGTTGCGCAGCATGATGGCCTCTGCGTCTTCGCGGGACAGCGCGTCGCGTTCGTCATCCCAGTCCGGCATCACCCGCTGGGTTAAATCATACACGCGGTGAAAATTGCGTCGTTCCACCACCATCACTTCGCCGGCGGTAAACAGCCCTTCCAGATGGCGCTTATGCGGTTTCCACTCCCACCAGCCGCTGGCGCCTTTGCGCGGGTGGATAAAATCCGCCGAGCGAACCGGGCCGTTTTGCCCGATATGCGCCAGCAGCTCTGCAATACTCCCGGCATGCTCCTCCATCCACGCGCGATGGTATTTCCAGCCCATATTGTCGGGATTCAACATGCGATGGCGCACCAGGGCGAAATCGCTGCGCGGTAGAAAGCAGGCTTCATGCGCCCAGTATTCCATTAGCTCGCCGCTGCGCAACGACTCATCCAGCCAGTGCTGCGGATAGCTGCCGAGGCGGCTGAACAGCACCAGATAGGGGCTGCGGGCCACCACGTTGATGGTATCGATTTGCAGCAGCGACATCTGCTGGATGGTGGAAAGAATGTCTTTCGGGCGAGCGCGACGTCGGGGCTTCTTTAACAACCCCTGCGCCGCGAGATGGAGGTGACGCGCCTCGTTAAGCGATAATTGCAATACCGACATGCAGGTTCTCCGTCAGGAATTCCAGCACAGCGGCGAGCAAATCCGGCGCGTCAGTTAACGTTGCGCCAACGTCGCTAAGTCCGCAAGCAACCGCTGTGCGCGTTCATCGGCCATTATGGCGTCGACCGGTAAATACCACCAGTTTGCGGCGGCGAAATCGCGACATTTCACCGCGTCTTTCTCGGTCATTAGCAGCGTCTGCCCGGCGGTTACCAGGGCGGCGACATCGGCCTGGCTCAGCGCCTGATGGTCTGCCAGCGCCACAGTTTTGACCGGCTGGACGCCACAGTTTTCAAGGGTGGCGAAAAAGCGCGGCGGATGGCCGATGCCGGCCATCGCCACTACGTTCGTGAAAGTAGAGACATCGCGACGTTCGCCGGTAAGCAGGTTAACCGCCATCCCGGGACGCAGTTGCATCGGGATCTCCCCCGGACGCGCCACGCCGCCGTTGACGATAACCGCATCAACGCTTTGCAAGCGCGACGCCCGCTCGCGCATCGGCCCGGCAGGCAGCCACCAGCCGTTGCCAAAGCGGCGCTCGCCGTCGATAACGACAATTTCTCTGTCCCGCGCCAGCTTATAGTGCTGCAACCCGTCGTCGGTCACGATAATCTGCAGATCGTGCGCGCTGAGCAGCGCTTTCACCGCGTCGCTGCGCAGCGGAGAAACCGCCACCGGCGCGCCGGTGCGCTGATGAATTAACACCGGCTCATCACCCGCCTGCGCCGTACTGGTCCGGTCAGTTAATACCAGTGGGTAGCGGTCAGCTTTACCGCCGTAGCCGCGAGAGACCACCCCCACGCGAATACCGCGCTGCTGCAACTGCTCCACCAGCCAGATCACCACCGGCGTTTTACCATTGCCGCCGGCGGTCAGGTTACCGACCACCACCACCGGCACCGGCGCGCGCCAGGCTTTTTGCCACCCCAGCTGATAGCTGAGGCGAATCACCGCGCTCACCAGGCCATACAGCCAGGAGAGCGGCAGCAGCAGGCGCCACAGCGGCGATTCCCCGGACCAGATGCGCGCGATCATTCGCCGAATTGCATCTTATGCAGCTGGGCGTACACGCCCTTATGCTCCAGCAGATCGTGGTGCGTTCCGCGTTCCACGATCCGCCCATCTTCAACCACCACGATTTCATCAGCCTGCTCAATGGTCGACAGACGGTGGGCGATAACCAGCGAGGTGCGGTTTTTCTGCAGCTCATCCAGCGCCGCCTGAATGGCTCGCTCGGACTCAGTATCCAGCGCCGAGGTGGCTTCATCAAGGATCAGGATCGGGCTGTTACGCAGCAGCGCACGGGCGATAGCAATACGCTGGCGCTGGCCACCGGACAGCATTACGCCATTTTCACCAATGATCGTATCCAGACCATTGTCCATCTTGTTGATGAAATCCATGGCGTAGGCCATTCGCGCGGCCTCTTCAATCTGCTCGCGGCTGTACTCTTCGGTACGGGCATAGGCGATGTTGTTGGCGACAGTATCGTTGAACAGATGCACGTTCTGTGAAACGAGTGCCACCTGGTCGCGCAGCGAGCTCAGCTTGTACTCGCGCAGGTCGTGACCATCCAGCAGGATCTGCCCGTCGTCAACATCGTAGAAGCGGGTGATCAGGCTGGCAATGGTCGATTTACCCGACCCTGAGCGCCCCACCAGCGCGACGGTTTTCCCTTCCGGGATATCGAGATTGATATTGCGCAGCGCGGCCACTTCGCGCCCCGGATAGGTGAACGTGACGTTCTCAAACTTGAGATTGCCTTTGGCCCGCTCAATGACCCGCGTACCTTCGTCTTTTTCCTGCTCGGAATCGAGGATCGCAAACAGCGTCTGGCACGCCGCCATCCCACGCTGGAACTGGGCATTGACGTTGGTCAGCGACTTCAGCGGGCGCATCAGCGCAATCATTGAGGAGAAGACCACGGTAATGGTCCCGGCGGTCAGGGTGTCCATTACGCTCGGGAAGCTGGCGGCATACAGGACAAAGGCCAGCGCCAGCGACGCGATAAGCTGAATGATCGGGTCGGAGATAGACGAGGCAGAAACCATCTTCATCCCCTGCAGACGCATTTTATTGCTGACCTTATCAAAACGTTTGGTTTCCACCTCCTGGCCACCAAACATCAGCACCTCTTTGTGCCCTTTCAGCATCTGCTCAGCGCTGGTGGTGACCTGCCCCATCGTGTTCTGCATATTCTTACTGATATTACGAAAACGCTTGGAGACCACGCGGATTGCTACCGACACGATCGGCGCCAGTACGATCAGGATCAGCGACAGCTGCCAGCTGTAATAGAACATCATCACGAACAGGCCGATAATCGATGCCCCTTCGCGGACCACGGTGATCAGCGCGCTGGAGGAAGATGAGGCGACCTGCTCAGAATCATAGGTAATGCGTGACAGCAGCGTCCCGGTAGACTGCTTGTCAAAGAAGGCCACCGGCATGCCCATCATGTGGCCGAACAGGCGACGACGCATGGTCATCACGACTTTGCCGGAAACCCAGGAGATACAATAGCTCGAGATGTAGCTGGTGATCCCACGCAGCACCATCAGCCCGATAACCACCAGCGGCATCCATAGCAGCACTGAGCGATCCGTTTTACCAAAACCATCATCCAATAACGGTTTAAGAAGCGATAACATGAAGGTGTCACTGCCCGCGTTAAGCACTAACGCCACCGCCGCGACGATTAGCCCGGCTTTAAACGGTGCAATAATCGGCCAAAGTCGGCGGAAGGTCTGCCACGTGGAGAGATCTTTATCGTTCTGCATTCAATAAACCAGCTTGTGTTGAAATAGCCGCATATTCTACCCGTTATCGGCGGGCGCGCCAAACCACTGATGATACCAACGTGGTAAAAGTTGATCCCGTAAGCTATGGATTTGCCACCCTTCTGCGGAAAAAACCACCGTTATCTGTCCCTGCTGCGGCGTGGCGAACCAGCGATACCCCCGCTGGCGATAGCGCTGAACCACCTTGTACGAGGGCATCCGCCACGCATTGTAGCGCGAAGCGGATGCCAGCGCGGCCGCACCCTCTACCCGGCGGACCAGCAATTCGCTGGAGGAGGTGTTGCTACCGTGGTGGGGAACCTGGATAAGTGTAGACGTCAGATGCTGCCAGTAACGGCTGATCATCGCCTGCTCCGCCTGACGTTCTATATCGCCGGTGAGCAGGATGCTGGAGCGACCATCATCGATGCGCACCACGCAGGAGTGATTATTACCCTTTGCCGTGCTGCCCGGCAGCGGCCACAGGGCCTGGAAGTTGAGTCCCTGCCATTGCCAGCGCTCGCCGCGATGACACGGCAGATGACGCGCCCAGCCTAAAGGGCTGCGCACCCACGCCTGCGGCCATGCCTGTAGCACTGAATTAAGGCCGCCGCGATGATCCAGATGCTCGTGGCTTAGCACAATGCCCTGCAGCTGCAGATGATGCCAGCGCAGCCACGGGATAATCACCTGCTGACCGCTGTCGCCCTGCGGCCATGCTGGCCCGGTATCATAGAGGAGCGCCTTGCCGTGACGTTCGATAACCATCGCCAGCCCCTGCCCGACATCCAGCATCGTCACCCGCCATTCGTCCGCGGGAAACGGCCTCCAGAAGGGCCGCATCAGCAGGAACAGCACGCTCAGACACAGGGCCGGGAAATGCCGCCAGCTCTGAAAACGCCAGCCCATCACCAGCAGCCACGGCAGGCTACTGATCCAGAGCCAGCGGGCGTCCAGCGGCAGCCAGCCGTCCGGTAAACGTCGTAATCCCCAAAACAGCAGCGCCAGCACGCGATCGGCCGCCAGCCAGAGCAACGACTCCACCATCCCCGGTCCCGTGAGATGCAGCAGCATCGCGCCGAGAATAAGCGGCACCGCCAGCAGGGTCACTAAGGGTACCGCCAGCAAATTGGCGGCCATGGACGTCAGGCTGACGCCATGGAAGAGCAGGAGCTGGAGCGGCATCAGCAACAGCGTCACGCCAGCCTGCAAATGAACGAGGGCGAACAGTGTCTTCCATGGCCAGCGCCAGCGGCCGGCAGGCAGCGGTACCCACTGAAACCAGAAGATCAACCCCGCCACGGCGAAAGCGGATAGCCACAGGCTTTGCGACAGCACCGCCAGCGGGTCGGTAACGAGTATCGCCCCCAGACAGCAGAGCCACACCTGCCACGCCGTCCAGCGTTGGCCCGACAAGCGTAAGGCGCAGCATACGCCCAACCCTACGCAGGTGCGCAGCGCCGGCGGCTGCATGCCGGTCAGCCAGGTATAGCCGACGGCGCCGGCCAGCCCGGCCAGCAGCGGCAACCGCCAGCCGATCCAGCGGCCCGGGAGAATATACTGCACGCCGCGCAGCAGGAGCACGATAAGGGAAGCCGCGAGGGCGATATGGAGACCAGAGATGGCCATCAGATGGGAGGTGCCCGTGTTCTGCATCAGGACCTTAATCGCCGTCGGCAGGGTCAGTCGCTCCCCCATCCCTAATCCCAGCATCACCGCACGCCAGGGATAAGGCTCCAGACGCCGGGTCAACGACGCCAGGTAGCGGGCGCGCAGGCTGCAGCGGGGATCCAGCGCGGAAGCTGCAACAATCCCCCCGCTCAGCGGCCGGTGCTGCGCCAGCGCATAACGCTGGCTGTCGAAGCCCCCGTCGTTGAGCTGCCCGTGCACCGGGCGCAGGCGCAGCGTCATCAACCAGTGCTGACCCGCACAGGCGGGCGCAGGTGTAAGTTCCCCGTACAGCGTCACGCCCACCGGGGGAAACAGGTAGCGGCCCGCCAGGCGCACAATCTGACCACGGTGCAGGGCCTGGCCATCCGTCTCGCTGAGGATCACTTCCGCCTGCCGGATGGCGCCGGTAAGGTGCCGGGTCGGCCACAGCGCCTGATGCGCGCTCAATACTCCCCAGATCATCAGCAGAAGCGTCATCGCCACACAAGCCATGGCCGTTCCGCGCAGGCGGGTCAGCAACAGCGCCGCAAGGCACGCGCTCGCCAGAACGTGCGGGCCCGGCAAGACGGGTAGCCAGAGTAGCGGCAGCATCGCGATGCTGGCGCATCCGGCAAGCCATGGTAGACGCATAAACACCTCCCTGTGAGCAGGCAGTGTTACGCAAAGCGACGGTGGCGTCCCGCCGCCGAATTCAGGCGTGCGTAGCGCCTTCCAGACAATCGTATCTGTTGCAGTCAGGCACGGTTTTTTTGCGAAGCTGGAGGTAAATCGCGGACACAAAAAAAGCACCCGCAGGTGCTTTTTTTATCATCAGGCAGGTTGCACGTCGTGCAACTTACTCTTCATAAATATTGGCGCGGTCACGTAATTCTTTCCCGGGCTTAAAGTGCGGAACGTACTTACCTTCCAGTTCGACTTTATCACCAGTTTTCGGGTTACGTCCGGTGCGAGGTGCTCGATAGTGCAGAGAGAAGCTGCCGAAACCGCGGATTTCAATGCGCTCACCTTGAGCAAGCGTTGAGGCCATATGTTCCAGCATTTCTTTAACAGCATCTTCCACCGCTTTCGCCGGAATGTGAGATTGCTGGCTGGCAAGTCTTTCAATCAATTCTGACTTGGTCATTATTCCTCCGGTTTCCTTCAAGGCAAAAATTAGCTAACAGCTTAAACAAGGGCGGCCGTAGCCGCCCTTTGTGCTTGATTACAGGACGAATCCTGCAATCTGTCAAGTAAACTCGTCACTATTCAGGTTGTTATTGCCTGAATGACAAAGATTACTCGCCTTTCGCTGCTTTGAACGCTTCAGCCATAGCGTTGTTGGAGAAGTTCGCGTCTTCCTGCTTGTTCACGGTAGCGATAGCGTCTTTTTCTTCCGCTTCGTCTTTCGCACGTACAGACAGGCTCACTACGCGGTTCTTACGATCCACGCCGGTGAATTTCGCTTCAACTTCGTCGCCAACGCTCAGAACCAGAGTTGCGTCTTCAACGCGGTCACGGGATGCTTCAGAAGCACGCAGGTAACCTTCTACGCCGTCAGCCAGTTCTACGGTTGCGCCTTTAGCGTCAACTGCAGTTACTTTACCAACAACGATAGCGCCTTTCTTGTTCAGAGCAACGTAGTTGTTGAACGGATCTTCCGCGAGCTGTTTAACGCCCAGGGAGATACGCTCACGCTCTGCGTCAACCTGCAGAACAACTGCTGCGATTTCGTCGCCTTTTTTGTATTCACGAACTGCTTCTTCGCCTGCAACGTTCCAGGAGATGTCAGACAGGTGAACCAGGCCGTCGATGCCGCCGTCCAGGCCGATGAAGATACCGAAGTCAGTGATAGACTTGATTTTACCTTCAACACGGTCGCCCTTGTTGTGGGTTTCCGCGAACTGCTGCCATGGGTTAGATTTGCACTGCTTCAGACCCAGGGAGATACGACGACGCTCTTCGTCGATATCCAGAACCATCACTTCCACAACGTCGCCAACGTTAACAACTTTGGACGGGTGGATGTTTTTGTTGGTCCAATCCATTTCGGAAACGTGAACCAGGCCTTCAACGCCTTCTTCGATTTCAACGAAGCAGCCGTAGTCGGTCAGGTTGGTCACGCGACCGGTCAGTTTGGTACCTTCCGGATAACGTTTAGCGATAGCTACCCACGGATCTTCGCCCAGCTGTTTCAGGCCCAGGGATACACGGGTACGCTCGCGGTCGAACTTCAGCACTTTAACAGTGATTTCGTCGCCAACGTTTACGATTTCGCTCGGATGCTTAACGCGTTTCCAGGCCATATCGGTGATGTGCAGCAGGCCGTCAACGCCGCCCAGATCAACGAATGCACCGTAGTCAGTGAGGTTCTTAACGATACCTTTGACTTCCATGCCTTCCTGCAGGTTTTCCAGCAGCTGATCGCGCTCTGCGCTGTTTTCGGATTCGATAACGGCACGACGAGAAACAACAACGTTGTTACGCTTCTGGTCCAGCTTGATGACTTTGAACTCAAGCTCTTTGCCTTCCAGGTGCAGCGTGTCGCGCACCGGACGAACGTCTACCAGGGAACCCGGCAGGAACGCACGAATACCGTTCAGCTCAACAGTGAAGCCACCTTTAACTTTGCCGTTGATAACACCGGTAACAGTTTCAGCGTCTTCGTAAGCTTTTTCCAGCGTGATCCAAGCTTCGTGACGTTTAGCTTTCTCACGGGACAGCAGAGTTTCACCGAAGCCGTCTTCTACTGCATCCAGAGCAACGTCAACTTCGTCACCAACCTGGATTTCCAGCTCGCCCTGGGCGTTTTTGAACTGCTCAGCCGGGATGGCGGACTCAGATTTCAGACCGGCGTCAACCAGTACTACGTCTTTGTCGATAGCAACAACAACACCACGAACGATGGAACCCGGGCGGGTTTCGATTTCTTTTAAGGATTCTTCAAACAGTTGAGCAAAAGATTCAGTCATGTTTAATCTTCAGGTTAATATTAACGTCCACCTGGCTCCGTGCCGGATGGGGTTGTTTCACATACCCGCTGACCATCCATTGCCGCGGGGTACTGCTATAATTCGGAGGCTTCGGCGCGCTACCGGTTAAGGCTCACGCAACGGCCAATTTTTCGCGCGCATATTGTAGCGCTTTTTCAATCACTTGCTCAATGTTTAGTTCTGTTGAATCGAGAACTAATGCATCGGCAGCCGGGACAAGCGGCGCCACGGCGCGATTTCGGTCGCGATCGTCACGCTCTTTTATCTCGGACAAAAGACGTTCAAAGTTAACATCAAAGCCCTTTTCCTGCAACTGCCGCATGCGGCGATGCGCCCGCTCATCGGCCGAGGCATCAAGGAAAATTTTCACCGGCGCGTCCGGGAAAACCACCGTGCCCATATCGCGCCCGTCGGCGATGAGCCCCGGCAGTTCACGGAAAGCACGCTGGCGGCGCAGCAGCGCTTCGCGAACGCGGGGGAAAGCGGCCACTTTCGAGGCGGCATTGGCGACCTCCTGAGTGCGAATTTCGCCGCTGACATCTTCCCCTTCCAGCACCACTTCCAGGGTGCCGTCAGTAGAAATAAAGCGCACGTCAAGATGGGCCGCCAGGGGCACCAGCGCCTCTTCGGACTCTACGTCAACATGATGATGCAGCGCCGCCAGCGCCAGAACGCGGTAGATCGCGCCTGAATCTAACAGATGCCAGCCCAGCGCTTCCGCCATTGCCTTGCACAACGTACCTTTACCCGCACCGCCAGGCCCATCAATGGTGATTACCGGAATATTCGCCGTCATCTTTTTCTCCTTCAGCAAGGCGCATGGAATATAAACGCCGCGCATTATACGCATCAATACGCCGGAAAGTGAGCATTGCTTGTAAATTACGGACTACAGGAAATGAAAAGCAGAAGTTTTGCGCAATTATAGCGGGCTGACAGGACATCAGCCCGCGGGATGACAAAGTTTTACTCAGGCGAGGGTACTGATCCGCGCCAGTTGCTCAAAATAGTCCGGGAACGTTTTGGCCGTACATTTGGGATCAAGGATGGTCACCGGCGTATCAGACAGCGCCACCAGCGAGAAGCACATCGCCATCCGGTGGTCGTTATAGGTGCCGATTTCAGCATATTTCAACTTTGCCGGCGGGGTGATGCGAATATAATCTTCACCCTCTTCCACCTCGGCGCCCACTTTACGCAACTCGGTCGCCATGGCGAACAGACGGTCCGTCTCTTTGACCCGCCAGTTGTAGATATTGCGCAGCGTAGTGGTCCCTTGCGCGAACAGCGCGGCGGTGGCGATGGTCATCGCCGCGTCCGGGATATGGTTCATATCCATATCGATAGCCTTGAGCTCGCCGCGGGTGCAGGCGATAAAATCGTCGCCCCAGGTCACGGTAGCGCCCATTTTCTCCAGGACGTCGGCGAAACGGATATCGCCCTGCACACTGCCGCGGCCGATACCGGTGACTTTTACCGTGCCGCCCTTAATGGCGCCAGCGGCGAGGAAATACGAGGCCGAGGAAGCATCGCCTTCCACCAGGTAATCCCCTGGCGACTGATACTGCTGCTTGCCGCGCACCACAAAACGCTGATAAGACTGATTGTCCACCTCAACGCCGAAGGTTTTCATCAGGTGCAGCGTAATGTCGATATAGGGTTTCGACACCAGATCGCCCTTAATGGCAATCACGGTATCCTGCGGCGCCAGCGGCGCGGTCATCAGCAGCGCGGTCAGGAACTGACTGGAGACGCTGCCGTCAACCTCGACGTTCCCGCCCTGAAAACCGCCGCGCAGGCGCAGCGGTGGATAATTTTCCTGCTCAAGATAGTCGATCTGAGCGCCGCCCTGACGCAGGGCATCCACCAGATGGCCGATCGGGCGCTCTTTCATCCGCGGTTCGCCGGTCAGCACAATATCGTTGCTGCCAAGGCACAGGGCCGCCGCCAGCGGACGCATCGCGGTTCCGGCGTTGCCGAGGAACAGCTCCAGCGCCGCAGCAGCGCGCAGCGGGCCGCCGTTGCCGGTCACTTCGCAGCGGGTGCGGTCGGCAGATAGGGTATATTGAACCCCCAGCGCACTCAGGGCATTCAGCATATGGCGCACATCGTCGCTGTCCAGCAGGTTGGTCAGCACCGTCGTGCCGCGGGCCAGAGCGGCCAGCAGCAGCGCGCGGTTGGAGACGCTTTTCGAACCTGGCAGGTTCACGGTGCCCTCTACGCGTGCGATGGGTTGTAACGTCAGGGATTCCATCAAACTTCACTCTCAAACAAACAGAATAAAAACCCCGCAGACAGGCCGCGGGGAGGAAGAAAGAAACAGGCGATTAACCGTGGCGGCGTTCGAAGTCCAGCATAAAGTCGGTTAACGCCTTCACGCCGTCCAGCGGCATCGCATTGTAGATGGAGGCGCGCATGCCGCCCACCACGCGGTGGCCCTTCAGCGCGTGCAGCCCGGCGGCAAACGACTCTTCGAGGAACAGTTTGTCCAGTGCGCTGTCCGCCAGCTGGAACGGCACGTTCATGCGTGAGCGGTTGGCTTGCGCCACATCGTTACGGTAGAACCCGCTGTTATCGATAACGCCATAAAGCAGTTCGGCTTTCTGCTGGTTGATTTTATCCATCGCAGCGACGCCGCCCTGCTGTTTCAGCCACTTAAACACCAGACCAGCCAGATACCAGGCGAACGTCGGCGGCGTGTTAAACATCGAGTCGTTCTCGCTTAACACGGTATAGTCGAGGATCGACGGACAGGCCACGCTGGCTTTGCCCAGCAGATCTTCACGCACGATGACCAGCGTCAGCCCTGCCGGGCCAATATTTTTCTGCGCGCCGGCGTAGATTACACCGAAGCGGTTGACGTCAATTTCGCGGGACAGAATGGTGGAGGAGAAATCAGCAGCGACGATGACGTCGTCGCCGAAATTCGGCGTATCATCAATCGCGATACCGTCAATGGTTTCGTTCGGGCAGTAATGCAGATAGGCCGCGCCCGGCGTCAGCTGCCACTCGCTCATCGGCGTAACAGCTCGCTTGCCATCGACAGTGATTTTCGCGTCGATAACGTTCGGCGTGCAGTATTTCTTCGCCTCTTTGACCGCGCTGGCGGCCCAGTAGCCGGCGTCCACATAGTCAGCGACGTTTTTATCGCCGAGGATGTTCAGCGGGATCCCCGCGAACTGGCCGCGGCCGCCGCCGTGGCAGAACAAAACTTTATAGTTGGAAGGGATATTCAGCAGAGAGCGGAAGTCCTGTTCTGCCTCTTCTGCCACCTGGATAAACTCCTTACCACGGTGACTGATCTCCATGACCGACGTACCCAGACCGTGCCAGTCGCACAGTTCTTGCTGAGCCAGTTTGAGTACTTCCGCCGGCAGCATTGCCGGGCCCGAACTGAAGTTATAGACCTGAGCCATTTCCCCTCACCACGTTGCTATGTTGTTTTGCCCGCGAACCGCCGCGGGCATAAGTTATTCCTGTGGCTATCGGTTTTATCATTCAGTGACACGGTCCGCAATGGCTAAAACTCGCCGACGGTAAAACGCGGCCACCGTCACACAACAGAATCTATCGGCTTGACGTAATAAAACCGACATATTTGCTGTCAGGTGAGTCGTTTCGCCCGGCTGGCCTTCGACCATTCTGCATTTGCGCAGCGCGGACATATTCGCTTTTCTCCCGCCTGCATCGCCATCACGATGCTGCAGCGTACGCAGGCATAGATCCCCTCCTGCGGAATCGTGGTGTAACGCGCGGTACAGTGGGTAGGCAGGATAGACAACCCCGCCCTGACCTCTTCATCCGGATAATAAAACACGCTGATCTGCCCGTTGGTTTCAAGGATCGCCAGCCGGACCTGGCCAAGCTGCTCGACGCTGTTGACCCGCAGCTCCATAAAGAATTCGAATTCGGTCATGTTTTCCGCATGCAGCTTCTCCCACGCCAACTGCCCCTCCTCGACCACCACGATAGGTTTACCTTCCAGGAGATCCTCCAGCTTTTCGCTGTGCCCCATCAGCCACATGATGCCGCGATACAGCAGCGCCAGCGTGATGAAGACCACCAGCACCGGCAGTAGCGGTACATCGTCATAAAACGCCACGTCCCCTGCCGCCGAACCGAGGGTCAGAATAATCAACACCTCGAACAGCGACATCTGCCGCACGCCGCGCCGTCCGGTAATCTTGAGGAAAATAAAGACCAGAACGAAGGTATAGAGGCTGCGCAACGCCACCTCGGCAAGAAACTCCACCGGCACTTTATCGAGCGCCATCCGCTGCCAGTCAAAGGCTTTCATCTATCATCTCCCTGTGGGTCATAAGTTGCCTCTAAGCATAGCCAGATGATGGAGATAGCACCTGTCAGATAAAAGCCGTATCATTGCGCGCTTTCCGTACGACAAAAGTGATCGCCATGACCCAAACGTTTATTCCCGGCAAAGATGCCGCCCTGGAAGATTCCATCGCTCGCTTCCAGCAGAAATTGCTCGACCTCGGATTTGATATCGAAGAGGCCTCGTGGCTGAACCCGGTGCCGCACGTGTGGTCCGTTCACATTCGCGATAAAGAATGCGCGCTGTGCTTTACCAATGGTAAAGGCGCCACCAAAAAGGCAGCCCTGGCCTCCGCGCTGGGCGAATATTTCGAGCGCCTGTCCACCAACTATTTCTTCGCCGACTTCTGGTTAGGCGACACTATCGCTAATGGCCCGTTTGTTCACTACCCGAACGAAAAGTGGTTCCCGCTGACCGAAAACGACGATGTCCCGGAAGGTCTGCTGGATGCCCGTCTGCTCGCGTTCTACGATCCGGACGATCAGCTGACCGCCAGCATGCTGGTGGATCTGCAGTCGGGGAACGATGAGCGCGGCGTATGCGGCCTGCCCTTTACCCGCCAGTCCGACGGCGAAACCGTCTATATTCCGATGAATATCGTTGGCAACTTGTACGTATCCAACGGTATGTCTGCAGGGAATACCCCGAATGAAGCACGTGTGCAGGGCCTGTCAGAGGTCTTTGAACGTCACATAAAAAACCGCATCATCGCAGAGAGCATCAGCCTGCCGGAGATCCCGGCGGAAGTCATGGCGCGCTATCCTGGCGTCGTGGAGTCGATCGCAAAACTTGAAGCCGAAGGCTTCCCGATTTTCGCCTACGATGGTTCGCTGGGCGGCAAATACCCGGTTATCTGCGTCGTGCTGTTTAACCCGACTAACGGCACCTGCTTCGCTTCCTTTGGCGCCCACCCGGACTTCGGCGTGGCGCTGGAGCGTACGGTCACAGAACTGCTGCAGGGTCGCAGCCTGAAAGACCTTGATGTCTTTACGCCGCCGACCTTTGATGACGAAGAAGTCGCCGAGCACGCGAACCTCGAAACCCACTTCATCGACTCCAGCGGCCTGATCTCCTGGGATATGTTCAAGCAGGATGCCGACTATCCGTTCGTTGACTGGAGTTTCTCCGGCACCACCGAAGAAGAGTTCGCCACCCTGATGGCCATCTTCAAGGCCGAAGATAAAGAAGTGTACATTGCCGACTACGAGCATTTGGGCGTTTACGCCTGCCGTATCATCGTTCCGGGCATGTCGGATATTTATCCGGCAGAAGACCTGTGGCTGGCAAACAACAGCATGGGCGCCCATCTGCGGGACACCATTCTGTCTCTGCCGGGCAGCGAGTGGGAAAAAGAAGATTATCTGGCGCTCATCGAACAAATGGATGACGAAGGCCTGGATGATTTCACCCGCGTTCGCGAACTGCTGGGCCTTGCCACCGGGAAAGACAACGGCTGGTATACCCTGCGCGTCGGCGAGCTGAAAGCGATGCTGGCCCTGGCTGGCGGCGATCTGGAACAGGCGCTGATCTGGACCGAATGGACCATGGAATTCAATGCCTCTGTCTTCAGCCCTGAGCGCGCAAACTACTATCGCTGCCTGCAGACCCTGCTGCTGCTGAGCCAGGAGGAGGAGCGTCAGCCGCTGCAGTATCTGAACGCCTTCATCCGTATGTATGGCGCCGATGCGGTCGAAGCCGCCAGCGCTGCGCTAAGCGGCGAAGCCCCGTTCTATGGCCTTCAGGCTGTCGACAGCGATCTGCAAGCCTTCCCGGCTCATCAGTCGCTGCTGAAAGCGTATGAAAAGCTGCAGCGGGCGAAAGCGGCGTTCTGGGCAAAATAAGCCCCCATTACGCCAACATGCTTGCAAACAACGGAGCCCGATGCGGCTCCGTTATTTTAACCTGGCGAGGGAGCCACTATAGTTTGTAGTTGTAAAGTTAATTAATAGTAAATATCGCACTTATATCATTTACCAATTGTTAATTTAAAATAAAATACTCCATTTTAATTAACTCAAATACTGGGGCAAAAACGAAAAAATTCAACATAACTTATAAATTTTAAAATTTATTTTCCACAAAAAAATCAAATAGTTAAGCATCAAACAAGCAAAAACCCCACACTAAAAAGGCATATAGTTCCGGTGAGATATGATCTATATCAATTTCCCTTCTATAATGCTTTGTTAGTATCTCACCGCCAACTTATATAAAGAGAGAGTTAGTGTGAAAGCTGACAACCCTTTTGATCTTTTGCTCCCTGCCGCGATGGCGAAAGTCGCCGAAGAAGCAGGTGTCTATAAAGCAACGAAGCATCCGATGAAGACCTTTTATCTGGCGATCACCGCTGGCGTTTTCATCTCCATCGCTTTCGTATTCTATATCACCGCGACCACCGGCACTGCCGCGATGCCTTTTGGGATTGCCAAGCTTATCGGTGGGGTCTGTTTTTCCCTGGGTCTGATTCTGTGCGTTATCTGCGGCGCTGACCTCTTTACCTCTACTGTGCTGATCGTGGTGGCGAAAGCCAGCGGTCGAATCACCTGGGGGCAACTGGCAAAAAACTGGCTCAACGTCTATTTTGGTAACCTGGTGGGCGCACTGCTGTTTGTGCTGCTGATGTGGTTATCAGGCGAATATATGACTGCCAACGGCGGTTGGGGGCTAAACGTCCTGCAGACTGCTGACCACAAATTGCACCATACTTTTGTGGAGGCCGTGAGCCTGGGTATCCTCGCTAACCTGATGGTTTGTCTCGCCGTATGGATGAGCTATTCCGGTCGTAGCCTGATGGATAAAGCGATGATCATGGTCCTGCCGGTAGCGATGTTTGTTGCCAGCGGCTTTGAGCACAGCATCGCCAACATGTTTATGATCCCGATGGGTATCGTAATCCGCAATTTTGCGAGCCCGGAATTCTGGACCGCTATCGGTTCAACTCCGGAAAGTTTCTCACACTTGACCGTTATGAACTTCATCACTGATAACCTGATTCCGGTGACTATCGGGAACATTATCGGCGGAGGTTTGCTGGTCGGGTTGACATACTGGGTCATTTACCTGCGTGGCAACGACCATCACTAGGGTTGTTTCAGGCAGTAAATAAAAAATCCACTTAAGAAGGTAGGTGTTACATGTCCGAGCTTAATGAAAAGTTAGCCACAGCCTGGGAAGGTTTTGCGAAAGGTGACTGGCAGAATGAAGTCAACGTCCGTGACTTTATTCAGAAAAACTACACCCCATATGAAGGCGACGAATCCTTCCTGGCTGGCGCAACTGAAGCGACCACCAAGCTGTGGGACACCGTAATGGAAGGTGTAAAACAGGAAAACCGCACTCACGCGCCTGTTGATTTTGACACTGCCCTGGCTTCCACCATCACCTCTCACGACGCTGGCTATATCGAGAAAGGTCTGGAAAAAATCGTTGGTCTGCAGACCGAAGCGCCGCTGAAACGTGCGATCATCCCGTTCGGTGGTATTAAAATGGTTGAAGGTTCCTGCAAAGCGTACAATCGCGAGCTGGATCCGATGCTGAAAAAAATCTTTACCGAGTACCGTAAAACCCACAACCAGGGCGTATTTGATGTTTACACCAAAGACATCCTGAACTGCCGTAAATCCGGCGTGCTGACCGGTCTGCCGGATGCTTACGGCCGTGGTCGTATCATCGGTGACTACCGTCGCGTTGCGCTGTACGGTATCGACTTCCTGATGAAAGACAAATACGCTCAGTTCCAGTCTCTGCAAGAAAAACTGGAAAGCGGCGAAGATCTGGAAGCGACCATCCGTCTGCGTGAAGAGATCTCTGAACAACACCGTGCACTGGGTCAGATCAAAGAGATGGCGGCTAAATATGGCTACGACATCTCCGGTCCGGCAACGACTGCTCAGGAAGCTATCCAGTGGACCTACTTCGGTTACCTGGCTGCCGTGAAATCTCAGAACGGCGCAGCAATGTCCTTCGGTCGTACCTCCAGCTTCCTGGATATCTACATCGAACGTGACCTGCAGGCCGGTAAAATCACCGAGCAAGACGCGCAGGAAATGGTTGACCACCTGGTCATGAAACTGCGTATGGTTCGCTTCCTGCGTACCCCGGAATATGATGAACTGTTCTCCGGCGACCCGATTTGGGCAACAGAATCCATCGGCGGTATGGGTGTTGACGGCCGTACTCTGGTCACCAAAAACAGCTTCCGCTTCCTGAACACCCTGTACACCATGGGGCCGTCTCCGGAGCCGAACATTACTATCCTGTGGTCTGAAAAACTGCCACTGAGCTTCAAGAAATTCGCGGCTAAAGTGTCCATCGATACCTCTTCTCTGCAGTATGAGAACGATGACCTGATGCGTCCGGACTTCAACAACGACGACTACGCTATCGCATGCTGCGTAAGCCCGATGGTTGTTGGTAAGCAAATGCAGTTCTTCGGTGCTCGTGCTAACCTCGCGAAAACCATGCTGTACGCTATCAACGGCGGCGTGGATGAAAAACTGAAAATGCAGGTAGGTCCGAAATCTGAACCGATCAAAGGCGACGTCCTGAACTTCGACGAAGTCATGGATCGCATGGATCACTTCATGGACTGGCTGGCGAAACAGTATGTCACCGCGCTGAACATCATCCACTACATGCACGACAAGTACAGCTACGAAGCCTCTCTGATGGCGCTGCACGACCGTGACGTTATCCGCACCATGGCGTGTGGTATCGCTGGTCTGTCCGTTGCTGCTGACTCCCTGTCTGCTATCAAATATGCGAAAGTTAAACCGATTCGTGACGAAGACGGTCTGGCTATCGACTTCGAAATCGAAGGCGAATACCCGCAGTTTGGTAACAACGATGCTCGCGTCGATGACATGGCCGTTGACCTGGTTGAACGTTTCATGAAGAAAATTCAGAAACTGCACACCTACCGCAACGCTATCCCGACTCAGTCTGTTCTGACCATCACCTCTAACGTGGTATATGGTAAGAAAACCGGTAACACCCCAGACGGTCGTCGCGCTGGCGCGCCGTTCGGACCAGGTGCTAACCCGATGCACGGTCGTGACCAGAAAGGTGCTGTTGCCTCACTGACTTCCGTTGCTAAACTGCCGTTTGCTTACGCGAAAGATGGTATCTCTTACACCTTCTCTATCGTGCCGAACGCGCTGGGTAAAGATGACGAAGTTCGTAAGACCAACCTGGCCGGTCTGATGGATGGTTACTTCCACCACGAAGCGTCCATCGAAGGTGGCCAGCACCTGAACGTGAACGTCATGAACCGCGAAATGCTGCTCGACGCGATGGAAAACCCGGAAAAATATCCGCAGCTGACCATCCGCGTATCTGGCTACGCCGTACGTTTTAACTCCCTGACCAAAGAACAGCAGCAGGACGTTATTACCCGTACCTTCACTCAGACCATGTAATTCCCAGTCTGACTGAAAAAGCGTACAATAAAGGCCCCACATCAGTGGGGCCTTTTTAACAAGTGATCCCCGCCCCAGCCTGCTTTGCCAGTTATCTATACTTTGGGTACCTGTCAAAACAGACTCGACGCAGCCGCTGAGCTGTGCACCAACACGGCCCCGGATGGGCCACATCTGGAGAAAACACCGCAATGTCAGTTATTGGTCGCATTCACTCCTTTGAATCCTGTGGCACCGTTGATGGCCCGGGCATCCGCTTTATTACCTTTTTCCAGGGCTGCCTGATGCGCTGCCTGTACTGCCATAACCGTGACACCTGGGATACCCACGGCGGCAAAGAAATCACCGTTGAAGAGTTAATGAAAGAGGTGGTGACCTATCGTCACTTTATGAATGCCTCCGGCGGCGGCGTTACGGCATCAGGCGGCGAAGCGATCCTGCAGGCGGAGTTTGTTCGCGACTGGTTCCGCGCCTGTAAAAAGGAAGGTATTCATACCTGTCTCGATACCAACGGCTTTGTCCGTCGCTACGATCCGGTTATCGACGAACTGCTGGAGGTGACTGACCTGGTCATGCTGGATCTTAAGCAGATGAACGATGAGATCCACCAGAACCTGGTCGGCGTTTCCAACCACCGCACCCTTGAGTTTGCCCAGTATCTGGCGAAAAAGAATATCAATGTCTGGATCCGCTACGTCGTGGTTCCGGGCTGGTCAGACGATGATGACTCCGCGCACCGCCTGGGCGAATTTACCCGCGATATGGGCAACGTCGAGAAAATTGAACTGCTGCCCTACCATGAGCTGGGCAAACACAAATGGGTAGCGATGGGCGAAGAGTACAAGCTGGACGGCGTTCATCCGCCGAAAAAAGAGACCATGGAGCGGGTGAAAGGCATTCTTGAGCAGTATGGTCACAAGGTGATGTACTAAGAGCCTCATCAGGGTCGGTGGTGCGCTTACGCCGGCCCGAAGCGACACTGGAAATCATTCCAGCCCCGCCGTTGATCCTCATGAAAAGCGCAATGCCGTCTCTCTGCAGTGGAAAACATGCGATAGAAACAGATGACGTGCAGCCTTCGCTGCACGTCAGAATGGTTATGCGTGCGCCACCGGCGTCGGATGATGCCCGGCTTTACGCAGCAGGGTCAGCAGATAGATAAACGACACGCTGGCGATCATGATAAACAGCAGATTGTCTGAGAAATTCTGCATCAGCATTGCTGTCAGGGTCGGGCCCAGCAGACTGCCGATGGTATAACTCATCAGCAGCGCCTGATTCATCGCCACCAGTTGGTGATGTTCGACTTTTTCGCAGGCCCAGGCCATCGCCACCGGATACAGCGTGAAACCGGATGCCCCAAGCACAAACAGCGCCGGGGCCATTGCCGCCTGACTCAGCATCGCCATACAGCCCAGAATGACCACAAAGACCTGCACCCGCAGCACCAGCAGACGGCCATAGCGGTCAGCCAGGCGCCCTACCGGCCACTGGCCGAGGATCCCCGCGCTCACCATCACCGCCATCCAGAAGCCAATGCCGGCGTCGCTCACACCCTGATGGTTCAGCCACAGCGGCATCAGGCCATACAGAGAACCGAGGACAATCCCCGAGATAATACAGCCATTGACCCCGTGGCGCGCCTGGCGCAGCTTCAGCATTGGCCAGATACGTACCGTTTCGTGCGGCTCTTCAGCCTGTCCCATAATACGGGTGAACAGCAGCGGCAGGATCGCCGCCAGCGCCAGACCAGTCACCCACGGCAGGACGCTCATTAAATCGGTAGGTAACTTACTGACCATCAGCTGGCCCAGTACGGTACCGACATAATAGACCATCATGTACGCCGCCAGCAGACGGCCGCGGCTGCGGGAAGTCCCGCTGCAGACCAGCGCGCTTTCCACCACCACCCAAATCATCGCGCAGCCTACGCCGGCGATAAACCGCCAGCTCAGCCACGTCCAGAAGCCAACGGTGATCCCCAGCCCTACGCAGCCGACGGCGAAAATTAACGACGCGAGATAATAGCTGCGGTTAAACCCAAGGCGCTTAATCACCCAACCAGCCAGCAACGTACCGGCCAGGTTGCCGGTAAAATAGGATGACCCCACCATGCCGACCTGCCAGGTTGGCATATTTTCATGGGCGAGCCAGAGCGGGACGAGCGTATTCAGCACCGCTATCGCCAGGGTCAATAAAAGCAGGCCACAGAGCAGCATTTGCACTGGCCGGGTGTAGATGGTCATGGGTAAAAAACCGTGAGGAATGTTCAGATCGCGAGCGCATCATGCCACCGCTAAAAACATTGTCAATCCACCTGAAATCAGGCGTGATGCAGTTTTGCAGGCTACGATAGAAGTTTTTTATCCACAGAATGGGTAAAGGTGAGGCAACAGATAATACACTGTTGTTTTTCTTAATTTATTAATAAATGTCGACGTTGATTTCAGTTGAAAAATTTCATCTATCGACAGCACGTTTTCATCATGCCGGCGTATGACCGCCGGCATGATGACGCCGATTAACTGGCGATAGCCATCCCCACGGTCATATGCAGACCATAGAATACGCCGCGGCCAATCATCTCTCCCGCCAGCACCAGAACAAACGCCAGGCTAAGCAGCGAGACCGCCGGCTTGCGGCCGCGGATCTGCGGCACGCACCAGCAGGCCAGGGCCAGCGCCAGCAGCACCATACGCCAGGCCATAAGCAACCCGTAATCCGGCACCAGAGCGGAGGCCTGCTGGATTGAACTGTGAATAGTAGCGAGTTCACTCCCCTGCATCAGGACCACGACAATACTCGCCAGCAGCGCCAACAAAGTGACCACCGGCAGCAAGCGCAGCGCCCAGCCGTCAACGCCTGCCACGCGCAGCAGCAGGTAGCCCAGCAGCGGACCGCCGATAAACAGCGTCAGGAAGAAGCTCAGCGGCGTCCAGACGGTGTACCAGGTCGGCACCGTGTCGATGGTGTTGTATACCCGCACCATCATCCAGACGAAGATCACGCCCAGCACCATGGTGACTATCAGCCACAGGCTACGCAGGCCGGCAGGCAGTTTTTTACACACGGCCAGTAGCCAGCCAATCCCGCCGACGGCGAAGAAGATCGCCCCGCTGGCTATCTCATTACTCAGCGACGAGGCTCCCACGCGATTCAGCGAGTTAAAGGCCCGTAGCGGCGAACCGAGGTGCATTGTCGAGGCGATAAACCCGATCCCCATCAATACCCACAGGCCAAACATACTCCCAACCACGCGCTGCTCCTGCTCGCGAGAAAGATTGCCCGTCATCAGCGCCAGGGCCATGACGATAAACCCGCCCGCGACGCACTGGCCGAAGACAGTAAAGATCATCAGCGGCCATTCATGCCATCCGTTTCCCATCTCACACCTCCTTCGGATTCGCCAGGTAACCGGTGGTATCGCCACACGGCCGGGCATTGGCGTTAGGTTTAATAACGATACTCGGCCTGGTAAAGTGCGCCGACGGCAGCGGGGCTACCGCGGCCAGCTGGCCATGCTTAGCGCGCAGCTCGGCAATCGGCCCGAAATCAAGCGCCCGCAGCGGGCAGGACTCGACGCAGATCGGCTTTTTCCCCTCGGCGACGCGCTCATGGCAACCGTCGCACTTGGTCATGTGGCCCTTGTCGGCGTTGTACTGCGGGGCGCCGTACGGGCAGGCCATATGGCAGTAACGGCAGCCAATGCACACCTCTTCGTTGACCACGACAAAACCATCTTCACGCTTGTGCATTGCCCCGCTCGGACAGACCTTGGTGCAGGCCGGATCTTCGCAGTGGTTACAGGCGATGGAGAGGTAATAAGCAAAAACGTTCTGATTCCAGACACCGTTATCCTCCTGCCAGTCGCCACCGGCATACTCATAGATGCGGCGGAAGCTGACCTCCGGGGTCAGGTTCTTGTAATCCTTACAGGCCAGTTCGCAGGTCTTGCAACCGGTGCAACGGGCGGAATCAATAAAAAATCCATACTGAGTTGTCATCGGTTACTCCTTACAGCTTCTCAACCTGGACGAGGTTGGTATGCGACGGGTTCCCCTTCGCCAGCGGCGACGGACGCTGGGTGGTCAGCACGTTAATGCTGCCCGCCTGATCCACCCGTGAAGCGTCCGGGTTATACCAGGCCCCTTCCCCCAGCGCGACAACGCCCGGCATCATGCGCGGCGTCACCTTCGCTTCAATATGCACTTCTCCGCGGTCGTTGAAGATGCGAATGCGATCGCCGTTGGCAATGCCGCGTTGCTTCGCGTCGATCGGGTTAATCCACATCTCCTGCCGACAGGCGGCCTTCAGTACATCGACGTTGCCGTAAGTTGAGTGAACGCGCGATTTATAGTGGAAGCCGGTCAGCTGTAGCGGGTATTTCGCCGTCAATGGATCGTTGTAGTTTTCGAAGCCCGGGGTGTAGATCGGCAGTGGATCGATAACATCCCCTTCCGGCAGCTCCCAGGTGGCCGCGATTTTCGCCAGCGCCTGCGAGTAGATTTCGATCTTGCCCGACGGCGTGGTCAGCGGATTGGCCTGCGGATCCTCGCGGAAGGCTTTGTAGGCCACATGGTGTCCTTGCGGATCGCGCTGCTTATAAATGCCCTGCTGGCGGAAGGTGTCGAAATCTGGTAGGTCAGGGATCGCTTTCTGCGACTGTTCATACAGATGGCGCATCCAGCCTTCCTGGGTACGGCCTTCGGTAAACTGCTGCTCCACACCGAGGCGTTTTGCCAGCTCGGTGGTCATCTCATAGATAGTTTTGCATTCGAAACGCGGCTTGATGGCCTGATCGGCAAAGATGATGTAGGACATGTTGCCGCAGGAGGCATCCAGCGCGAAATCCATCTGCTCGGAGGCGGTGCAGTCCGGCAGCAGAATATCGGCGTATTTCGCGGACGAGGTCATATGGCAATCGATGACTACGATCATCTCGCACTTCTTGTCGTCCTGCAGGATCTCGTGGGTACGGTTGATCTCTGAGTGCTGGTTAATCAGGCAATTGCCCGCATAGTTCCAGATCATTTTGATCGGCACGTCGAGCTTATCTTTGCCACGAACGCCGTCGCGCAGCGCGGTCATTTCCGGACCACGCTCGATAGCGTCGGTCCACATAAACATCGAGATACTGGTCTGAACCGGATTCTCCAGCGTCGGCATGCGCTCAAAGGGCAGGCTGTAAGAGCCCTCGCGCGCGCCGCTGTTGCCGCCGTTGATCCCGACGTTACCCGTCAGGATAGCGAGCATCGAGATAGCCCGGGTGGCGATTTCGCCGTTGGCGTGACGCTGCGGCCCCCAACCCTGGCTGATATAGGCCGGTTTGGCGGTGGCAATTTCGCGCGCCAGTTTAACAATGCGTTCGCGCGGAATACCGGTAATCGTCGAGGCCCACTCCGGCGTTTTGGCGATACCGTCCGTGCCCTGGCCAAGAATGTAAGCTTTGTAGTGACCATTGGCTGGCGCACCGGCGGGCAGCGTTTTCTCGTCGTATCCCACGCAGTATTTATCGAGGAACGGCTGATCGACCAGATTCTCGGTGATCATCACCCACGCCAGACCCGATACCAGCGCCGCATCGGTGCCGGGGCGAATCGGGATCCATTCATCTTCACGCCCGGCGCCGGTGTCGGTATAGCGCGGATCGATGATGATCATCCGGGCATTGGATTTCTGCCGCGCCTGTTCAAGGTAGTATGTCACCCCGCCGCCGCTCATCCGCGTTTCGCCGGGGTTATTGCCGAACAGCACCACCAGCTGGCTGTTTTCAATATCCGATGGACTATTGCCGTCGGCCCAGCCGCCGTAGGTATAATTGAGGCCCTCGGCAATCTGCGCCGAAGAGTAATCGCCATAGTGGTTCAGATAACCGCCGCAGCAGTTCATCAGACGGGCAATCAGCGTTTTTCCTGGCGGCCAGGAACGAGTCAGCGTGCCGCCGAGCGTACCGGTGCCGTAGTTCAGATAGATGGATTCGTTGCCGTATTCTTTAATCAGCCGCTGCATATTGCTGGCGATAGTATCGAACGCCTCTTCCCAGCTGATTTGCTCGAATTTCCCTTCCCCGCGTTTGCCAACGCGCTTCATCGGGTACTTCAGGCGATCCGGGTTATAGACGCGGCGGCGCATCGAACGCCCGCGCAGGCAGGCGCGGACCTGGTGCAAACCGTCATAGTTATCGTCACCGGTATTATCGGTTTCGACGTATTTAATCGCGCCATCCACCACGTGCATGCGCAGCGGGCAGCGGCTGCCGCAGTTGACGGTACAGGCACTCCAGACCACCTTCTCGTTGGCGGGTGCCGGCGTATCGGCGGCATGCGCCAGTCGGGTAAAGGGTAATGTTAGTGCGTTGCTGGCCAGCGCCAGGCCGCCTATTGCCGTGGTTTTCATCAGACCACGGCGGCTTACCTCAGCAGCCAGTAAAGCATCGGGGGCTTTAATTTTCATGGATACTCGCTTTGGTTGCTCACAATAAACTGACAAGCGCTATATAGTCATATATATATTGCTTTGAAATATTATTGGTTTTTTATGCTGATTTAATCCAAAGGGAGTATCACTGCATTCGTAGAATGGATTATTGCCCGGTATCAATAAGGGCGTAAAAAAAGCGCCCGCAGGCGCTTTTAAAAGAGAGGAAGAAAAAATTACCCGATATATTCGAGGCCACGCATATACGGGCGCAGAATTTCCGGGATCTCAATACGGCCATCGGCCTGCTGATAGTTTTCCATCAGCGCCACCAGGGTACGACCTACCGCCAGACCAGAACCATTCAGAGTATGAACGAGGCGAGTCTTCTTGTCGGACTTGCTGCGGCAGCGGGCCTGCATACGACGCGCCTGGAAATCCCAGACGTTAGAGCAGGAAGAGATTTCACGGTAGGTGTTCTGCGCCGGAACCCACACTTCCAGGTCGTAGGTTTTGCAGGCGCTGAAGCCCATATCGCCGGTGCACAGCGCGACCTTACGGTACGGCAGACCCAGCAGCTGCAGCACTTTCTCGGCGTGACCGGTCATCTCTTCCAGCGCGGCCATGGAGTCTTCCGGACGCACGATCTGCACCATTTCAACTTTGTCGAACTGGTGCATGCGGATCAGACCGCGGGTGTCGCGACCATAGGAACCGGCTTCAGAGCGGAAGCACGGCGTATGGGCGGTCATTTTGATCGGCAGGTCGTCTTCGTCGATGATTTCATCGCGTACCAGGTTGGTCAGCGGCACTTCCGCCGTCGGGATCAGCGCGTAGTTGCTGCTGTCGGCTTCTTCTTCCAGCGGACGAGTATGGAACAGGTCGCCAGCGAATTTCGGCAACTGGCCGGTGCCATACAGCGTGTCCTGGTTCACCAGGTACGGGACATAGTTTTCGCTATAGCCATGCTGTTCGGTGTGCAGATCCAGCATGAACTGCGCCAGGGCGCGGTGCAGACGGGCCAGCTGGCCTTTCATCACCACAAAACGCGAACCAGTCAGCTTAACGGCGGCGGCAAAATCCAGCCCCCCGTGCATTTCCCCCAGCGTCACGTGATCGCGCACTTCAAAATCGAACTGGCGCGGCGTGCCCCAGCGGCTGACTTCAAAGTTGTCGTTTTCGTCACGGCCAACCGGCACATCATCATGAGGAATATTCGGGATCGCCAGCGCGATATCGCGAATTTCCGCCAGCAGCGTTTCCAGCTCGGACTTTGCAGCATCCAACTGTTCGCCGAGTTTGTTCACTTCCAGGCGTAATGGCTCGATGTCTTCCCCGCGCGCTTTCGCCTGGCCAATGGATTTCGATCGGGAGTTACGCTCCGCCTGCAGGTTTTCCGTTTGCACCTGCAGAACTTTACGACGCTCTTCAAGCGCGCGAAGTTTATCTACATCCAGCTTAAAGCCCCGGCGTGCCAGTTTTTCTGCGACTGCGTCTGGCTCGGTACGCAGCAGATTGGGATCGAGCATGCTTATCCTGTGCTTATCGAATTAAATAAAGAAAAGTGGCCGCAGACTACGACCACGGAAATAGAGTAATAACCTTACCGCAACGCCTCAATTAGCGGTAGCGTTTTATCGGGCTATTTTGATCCTGTTCAGCGAGCCAGGCGAGCTTTTCGCCAATTTTGCCCTCAAGCCCCCGGTTTGTCGGGTGATAATAGCGCGTTTGCGCCATTTCCTGCGGGAAGTACTGCTCGCCGGCGGCGTAGGCGTTGGGTTCGTCATGAGCGTAACGATACTCCTGTCCGTAACCCATCTCTTTCATCAGCTTCGTCGGCGCATTGCGCAGATGCACCGGAACGTCGTAGTCAGGACGATCCCGCGCGTCGGACAGCGCCGCTTTAAAGGCGGTGTAGACGGCGTTACTTTTCGGCGCGCAGGCCAGATAGACAATGGCCTGGGCAATCGCCCGTTCGCCTTCCGCCGGCCCGACGCGGGTAAAGCAATCCCACGCCGAAATGGCGACCTGCATCGCCCGTGGGTCGGCGTTGCCGACATCTTCCGAGGCTATCGCCAGACAGCGGCGGGCAACGTACAGCGGATCGCCGCCGGCGGTGATGATCCGCGCATACCAGTAAAGTGCCGCATCCGGCGCGCTACCGCGCACCGACTTATGCAGAGCAGAAATCAAATCGTAGAACCGGTCGCCTTTGTTATCAAAGCGCGCGCTGCGCTCGCCAGCGATCTCGGTCAGCAGTTCCGCCTTCAGCACCCGCTTGCCCGAGTCATCGCTCTCGGCCATATCAGCCATCATTTCCAGGGTATTCAGCGCCCGCCTCGCGTCGCCGTTCACCAGTTCGGCGATGGCCTTGCGGGTCTCTTCCGGCAGAATAATATCCTGCCCGCCGTAGCCGCGGGACTTATCGTTCATCGCCTGGTCAAGCACCCGCTCGATATCGTCGGTGGTCAGCGATTTCAGTAAGTAGACGCGGGCGCGGGAGAGCAGCGCTGAATTAAGCTCAAAGGAGGGGTTTTCGGTGGTCGCGCCAATAAAAGTGATGGTGCCGTCTTCAATATGGGGCAGAAAGGCATCCTGCTGGCTTTTATTAAAGCGATGCACTTCGTCAACAAACAGGATGGTCCGCCGGCCGGCGTTGCGATTTTGCCGCGCGCGCTCAATAGCCTCGCGAATCTCTTTCACCCCTGAGGTCACCGCCGAGATCCGTTCGACATCGGCGCTGGCGTAGCGGGCAATCACTTCCGCGAGGGTGGTCTTGCCGGTGCCCGGCGGCCCCCAGAGGATCATTGAATGCAGATGCCCGGCTTCAATCGCCCGCGGCAGGGGTTTACCCGGCGCCAGCAGATGCTGCTGGCCAATATACTGCGCTAAATTTTCTGGCCGCATGCGAGCGGCCAGAGGTTGAAACGCGTTGTCGGAAAAATCGAGCGACAGATTGCTCACTTTCGCCTCTACTTACGTTGATCGTCCACCGTCACCCCTTTCGGCGGCGTAAAGGTGAACTTAGATGCGTCGACGGCGCCGTTCTGCTGCGACTTCAGCTGATAGCTGCTGCGCTGGTCATCCTGCTCGACGGCGCTGAACTGATGGATGGTGCCGTCCCGACCGACGTTGATCGTGAACTGCTTCAGGTTACCGCTGCCGCTTTTCGGCGTCAGCACAAAATCATCGCCGTTTTGTTTGATATTGTACTGCTGCCAGTCACTGGACTGGTTGCGGGCAATCAGCATAAACGGCGTGTTGCTGGTAGCATCTTTCAGCCAGGTCGCCGTAGCCTGCTCAACGAACGGGTTGTAGAACCACAGCGTTTTGCCATCCGAGACAAGAACGCTTTCATCTGGCTGGGTCATATGCCAGTTAAACAGGTTCGGACGTTTTACCCACAGGTCGCCCTGTCCGTCCTGGACGGCGTTACCGCTGCCGTCGGTGACTTTCTGCGTGAAGCTGGCATGGAAACTGCTCACTTTATCAAGACGGCTTTTTAAGTCACTGGCCGCATCTGCCCAGACCTGGCTGACGACCATACCAGACAGTAATGCACAGGTGATTGCGAGTTTTTTCATTGTTATTCCTTAATGTGCGTCACTCCCGACGCGGGAGCCTCTTCTGTCCCTAATGTAGGACCGCCGACGGCGGCGGAACAGAAGAATTGGCTGATTTTGCGCTTATTTACCCAACTTTGCACTCATTCAAAGGGCGGCGGCGCCAGCACTTCGCGGTTACCGTTATGGCCCTGTTCGCTGACGATCCCCTGCGCTTCCATCTGTTCGATAATGCGTGCTGCACGGTTATAGCCAATGCGGAACTGACGCTGGACCCCGGAAATCGACGCTTTGCGCTTCTCAGTCACAAAACTGACCGCTTGATCGAACAGCGGGTCCAGCTCTTCACCACCGTCGAAACCACCGCCGCCGCCTTCGCTTTCGCTGTCGGAGGTAATACCATCGACGTACTGCGGACGGCCGCGGGCTTTCCAGTCCTGAACCACAGCGTGGACCTCCTGGTCGCGTACAAATGCCCCGTGGACGCGCACCGGCGTGGTAGAGTTCGGTCCGGAGTAAAGCATATCCCCCATACCCAGCAGCGATTCCGCGCCGCCCTGATCGAGAATGGTACGCGAGTCAATTTTACTCGACACGGTAAAGGCGATGCGCGTCGGAATGTTGGCCTTAATCAGGCCGGTAATAACATCTACCGACGGACGCTGCGTCGCCAGCACCAGGTGGATCCCCGCCGCACGCGCTTTTTGCGCCAGACGGGCAATCAGCTCTTCCACCTTCTTGCCGACGGTCATCATCAGGTCGGCGAACTCGTCCACCAGCACCACGATATACGGCAGTTTTTCCAGCACCGGATGTACGGCATCCATGCTGTCGCCCGGCTTCCAGTACGGATCCGGAATCGGACGCCCCATGCGCGCGGCCTCGGCGATCTTCTCGTTATAGCCCGCCAGGTTACGCACGCCCAGCGCTGACATCAGCTTGTAGCGGCGCTCCATCTCGTTGACGCTCCAGCGCAGCGCATTGGCGGCGTCTTTCATGTCGGTGACCACTTCCGTCAGCAGATGCGGAATACCTTCGTAGACCGACAGCTCGAGCATTTTCGGGTCGATCATGATGAAACGCACATCTTCCGGCTGCGCTTTGTAGAGCATGCTGAGGATCATGGCGTTCACACCGACTGACTTACCGGAACCGGTAGTACCGGCAACCAGCAGGTGCGGCATTTTCGCCAGGTCAGCTACCACCGGGTCGCCAGCGATATCTTTACCCAGCACCACGGTCAGCGGCGATGGGTTATCGCGGAACTTGGCGTTGTCGAGCACTTCACGCAGATAGACGGTCTGACGCTTTTTATTCGGCAGCTCAAGACCGACATACGGTTTACCCGGGATCACTTCCACCACGCGCACGGCAACCGTCGACAGCGAACGCGCCAGATCGCGTGACAGGTTAGAGATTCGAGCCGCTTTGACGCCAGGCGCCAGATTCAGTTCGAAGCGGGTGATCACCGGCCCCGGCGAGTAGTTCACCACATCCGCTTTAATGCGGAAATCGGCCAGACGTGCTTCCACCAGTCGCGCCATCTGCTCGAGAGCAAAGGTATCCACCGGCTCGACTTCACTGGGTGGTGGGGTTAACAGATCCAGCGACGGCAACGGCGTGGTCGGTCTTTGCAGCGGACGGCTATCGCCATTGCGCATCAGCAGCGGGTGGATCAGGCTCTCCTGCGGCGCGGGCGCGGCAGGCTGATGCCCCTGCGGGGCAACCGGCTGTTGCTGCTGCACGGGCTGCGGTGCAGTCTGGTAAGGCTGCGGCGGCACTGGCTGAGGGTGTACCGGCTGGTGCTGCGCAGGTTGATAACCCTGCTGCGGAGCGGCGGCCGGTTGTTGATAGTGCGGGGCCGGTTGTTGCGGCTGGACTTCCGGCGTCGGCGTAAACAGCGGCTCGCTCGGCCCCTCATTGACAAGCGTTTTCATCGGCGAGAATTCATAATCCGCCGGCGAGAACGGATTAGCGCCCGGCGGCTGCTCAGCGGCGTAGCGCTGCTGCTGGGTGGCGGCAAACTGGCGCGCCAGCTCCGCTTCCGCCGCAGTGTCGGCGTCATCGTCATCAGTCGCGTTATCGTCTTCCCAGCGATGGCCATAGCGCTGCTGCTGGGTGGCGGCGAACTGGCGAGCCAGTTCATCCTGCTCCATAGCATCCGCTTCCTCATCCGAGAGCAGCTCATCGTCATAATGGGGGTCGCGCTCCGCCTGCCGCGCACGCTGTTCCGCCTCCCGTTGCGACGGTAGCTTGATGCCGTAAGAGGCCAGCTCCCGACGCGTCGGGACACGAACGCGGTTTGGTCGCGGTAGTTTTGGACCAATACCTTCTTTCACCTGGACCCGCGGTCCGCTGGATGCCGGGCTGAACAATGGCGCAGCCGCAGCGGATGCGGCCGTCGCCGAGGTTGCCGCCGCCGCGCCGCCGCTGGCGGCCGTTGCCTGATGCACCCCTGCCGCGACCGCAGAGACCACGGTTGTCTCCACTGGCGGTTTGGACGAGGAGGCTGGCGGCGTCAGCGGTTTAGTGGCAATCGGGCTTTCCGGCTCCGGAATTGGCTGATACCAGGAGGCCAGCAGCTCGCGTTCACGTGCCCGCTTCTCTTCGACTTCTTCGAAGTAATAGAGCGGTGGACGTTTCACCTCTTCCGGCGCAACCTCTGGTTCTGGCTCAGGTGACGGCACTGGCGCGCTTTGCGGCTGATACGCCTGCGGCGCAGGCTGAGCGGCATGCGGATCGTAAGTCGGCTGCTGATACGGCGCCGGCTCTGGCTGATACGCTTGCGGCGCAGGCTGAGCGGCATACGGATCGTAAGTCGGCTGCTGATATGGCGCCGGCTCTGGCTGATACCCTTGCGGCGCAGGCTGAGCGGCATACGGATCGTAAGTCGGCTGCTGATACGGCGCCGGCTCTGGCTGATACCCTTGCGGCGCAGGCTGAGCGGCATACGGATCGTAAGTCGGCTGCTGATACGGCGCCGGCTCTGGCTGGTACGCCTGCGGCGCCGGCTGACCGGCATACGGATCGTAAGTCGGCTGCTGATACGGCGCCGGCTCTGGCTGATACGCCTGCGGCGCCGGCTGACCGGCATGCGGAGCATAAGCCGGCTGCTGATACGGCGCCGGCTCTGGCTGGTACGCCTGCGGCGCCGGCTGACCAGCATGCGGATCGTAAACCGGCTGCTGATACGGTGCCGGCTCTGGCTGGTACGCCTGCGGCGGGTAACCCGCTTCCGGCTGATAAGCAGGCGCAGCGCCCTGATGGCCAGCCGCGGATTCAGCCCACGGCTGTGGCGCGGCAGTGGCCGCCGCCGCTGCGCCCACGGGCTCAGCGATACTATGACCATTCAGCAACGGATCGTAAGGGTCGAAATCGCCAGGGCGCGCGGCGCTGGCGCCGGAGAACAGCACATCATCCTCTGTGGGACGTGCCGCGCTGGCGCCGGAAAACAGGACATCGTCGGCGGCGACAGGCGCACCGCTGGCGCTGTATTGCACCGCCTCTTCACCGTCATCCATCCGTTTGCCGGAGAAAAGCGCCGCGTCGGTTTTACGCCCCATGGGGTTGGTAAACTTCTCGGCCAGACGCTTACGTCGCGCCAGCGCGCTGCGTAAAATACGGGCACGACGCGACTCCTGAGGGGTTGCCGCCTCTTCGTCGTCGTACTCTTCATCGTCATCTTCGTATTCGCCTTCATCGACCCAGGTATCATCGCGACGGGTACGGTTGCTGGCAAAGGTGAGTACCGACAGGATCCCGCCGCCCAGTTTTTCCGCAATGCTGACCCACGACCAACCGGTGAACAGCGTCAGGCCGGCCGCCCAGATGCATAACAGGGCGATGGTGCCGCCGCTGCTGTGCAGCAGCGGTTGCAGCGTGGTGCTCAGCAGGCTGCCGATCACTCCGCCCGAGGCAAAGTACCAGATATCATCGGCGTTAATGGCTGCCAGACCACAGGAGGTCAGGATCAGGGCTAACGCGCCAATGAGGCGCAGGGAAACGGCGAAATAATCAATGTATTCGTCGTTTTCCTGATGCCGCCAGGCAAACCAGCATCCGCCAATAATGATGACCGGGATGGTGTAGGCCATGACGCCAAAAATGAAAAAGAGGGTATCGGCAAGCCAGGCTCCAGGGGCGCCGCCTAAATTATGAATAGGCTCATGCCACGCCGTCTGTGACCAGCTTGGATCCGAGGGGTTAAAGCTCAGTAGTGCCGCCATCAGCCAGATGGCGAAGAGGGAGCAAAGGATGAGCATCGCCTCAAGGAGTCGGCGCCCGCTGCTGAGTTTGGTTAGTTTGACTTCTTTGTCTTCGGTGTATTCCTGGCTCAAGAAAGGCTCTCCAGGTATCAGGCTGTTTCCTGCCTGCTGCTAAAACGGACAACAGCGCCGGGTCTCCCCGGCACTGTTGCTGTATGGATTAACAGGAGTGTAATCAAACTACGTCGATTTTGCACCTGTTCCGTGTTAGCGCGTCTTAATAACCAGACGATTACTTTGCTTGACTTCTTCCATCACCACGTAGGTACGGGTGTCGTTTACGCCCGGCAGGCGCAGCAAGGTCTCGCCCAGTAATTTACGATACGCTGACATATCCGGTACGCGGGTTTTCAACAGGTAGTCGAAATCACCGGAAACCAGATGACACTCTTGAATTTCTTCAAGTTTTTGCACTGCGGCGTTAAATTGCTCAAACACATCCGGTGCGCCACGATTCAGAGTAATCTCAACAAATACCAGAAGTGATGCATCCAGATAATGCGGGTTGAGCAGCGCCGTATAGCCCTGAATAAAACCCTGTCTTTCAAGACGACGCACGCGCTCAAGGCAAGGCGTCGGAGAAAGTCCCACCCGTTTAGAAAGCTCGACGTTAGAAATTCGCCCATCTTTTTGCAATTCATTCAGGATGTTACGATCAATGCGGTCGAGATCTTTGCCAGGTCGCTTCTTGCTATCTACCATTATTATTGTCTCTCTGTATTCCTTCCCTACTCCTGTTCCGGCTCTGTGCCTTCACTGCCAGAGCCCATCCTGTTATTACCCGTACGACAATGGGTAACCCAGGGGTACGTGAGAAGCCCGTTGCCTGACGGCAGTCACCGACATCACGCATGGCGTCTGTCCACACCATGCGTAGATTTCGTTAACCCGGATAAAAATGGCATTTGCGTGCATGAAAATTCGCCGCACGCTAAATACTGCTTTTCTTCTTCCATGAATGTTTTCGCAAAAGCACAGGGGATTGTCAAAGCAAAACATCGATTTTTAGTACAAGATGCCAGATATTCATCATCCCCCCTGGTTGATTCTCATTTTTTCGTCTTATAATTGTCCCGCTGACAGTAGAAATAGTTATATTCTTTGCCGGTAAAATCGCCAATTCATCGGTCGCTTCTATTGCACACATCGTTAACAAAATCGCTGCGCTCTTTTTTTACGTCAACAAATTCCCTACAATCTCTGCCCAATGTATGCCAATTATTATGGGGATCTCATGGGCACAGCCAAACACAGTAAACTGCTTATCCTTGGTTCTGGACCTGCGGGATACACCGCGGCGGTCTATGCCGCACGCGCCAACCTGCAGCCGGTGCTGATCACCGGGATGGAAAAAGGCGGTCAGCTGACCACCACGACGGAAGTGGAAAACTGGCCGGGCGATCCTAACGATCTCACCGGCCCGCTGCTGATGGAGCGCATGCACGAACATGCCGCGAAATTTGAAACGGAAATTATTTTCGACCACATCAGCCGCGTCGATCTGCAAAACCGTCCGTTCCGTCTGACAGGCGATAGCGGTGAGTACACCTGTGATGCGCTGATCATTGCCACCGGCGCATCGGCGCGCTACCTCGGTCTGCCATCGGAAGAGGCGTTTAAAGGCCGTGGCGTTTCAGCTTGCGCCACCTGTGACGGATTCTTCTATCGCAATCAGAAAGTGGCGGTGATCGGCGGCGGTAACACCGCGGTTGAAGAGGCTCTGTATCTGTCCAATATTGCCTCTGAGGTGCATCTGATCCACCGCCGCGACGCCTTCCGCGCGGAAAAAATCCTCATCAAACGTCTGATGGATAAAGTGGCGAGCGGCAACATCGTGCTGCATACCGACCGCACCCTCGAAGAGGTGACCGGCGACCAGATGGGCGTCAGCGGCCTGCGCCTGCGCGATACCAAAAACAGCGACAACGTCGAGTCTCTGGAAGTGGCAGGCTTGTTCGTTGCCATTGGCCACAGCCCGAACACCGCCATCTTTGAAGGTCAGCTGGAACTGGAAAACGGCTATATCAAAGTGCAGTCCGGGATCCACGGCAACGCCACGCAAACCAGTATCCCGGGCGTATTTGCCGCTGGCGATGTCATGGACCATATCTATCGTCAGGCGATCACCTCCGCTGGCACCGGCTGCATGGCGGCGCTGGACGCCGAGCGTTACCTGGACGGTTTGGCCGACGCTTGCAAATAATCTTTACAAGTCAGTAACAAAGGTAAAGAAGGCGACGAAAAGTCGCCTTTATTTTTGCCGCGATGTAACATTGCCGTGCCCAATATTCCCATAACGATACCTGCAAAGCGTGCAATGAATAAAACCCGTCAACAAGAGTTAACCCGCTGGTTAAAACAGCAAAGTATTATCTCCCGTCGCTGGTTGATGATTTCCCGCCTGCTTGGCGTGGCAAGCGGTCTGCTGATCGTCGCGCAGGCCTGGTTCCTGGCGCGGATCCTGCACCGGATGGTGATGGAAAATATTCCGGCAACCGCCCTGCTGCTGCCGCTGACGCTGCTGGTACTGGTCTTTGTGCTGCGCGCCTGGGTGGTCTGGCTGCGTGAGCGGGTTGGTTTTCAGGCCGGGCAGCATATCCGCTATGAAATTCGCCGTCAGGTTCTCGACCGCCTCCAGCAGGCGGGCCCCGCCTGGATCCAGGGCAAACCGGCCGGCAGTTGGGCAACGCTTATCCTTGAGCAGATCGATGATATGCACGATTATTATGCGCGCTACCTGCCCCAGATGACGCTGGCGGCCTGCGTGCCGCTGCTGATCGTTATCACTATTTTCCCGATTAACTGGGCCGCCGCATTGATCCTCCTCGGCACCGCCCCGCTGATCCCGCTTTTCATGGCGCTGGTCGGGATGGGTGCCGCCGATGCCAACCGGCGTAACTTCCAGGCGCTGGCCCGCCTGAGCGGCCATTTCCTCGATCGCCTGCGCGGCATGGAAACCCTGCGTATTTTTCACCGCGGTCAGGCAGAAATCGATAATATTCGCGACGCCTCGCAGGATTTTCGCCAACGCACCATGGAAGTCCTGCGTCTGGCCTTCCTCTCCTCCGGGGTGCTGGAGTTTTTCACCTCCCTCTCCATTGCGCTGGTGGCGGTCTATTTTGGCTTCTCTTACCTTGGCGAGCTGAACTTCGGCCACTATGGCGCGGGCGTCACGCTGATGGCAGGCTTCCTGACGCTGATCCTCGCGCCGGAATTTTTCCAGCCGTTACGTGACCTGGGCACTTTCTACCATGCCAAAGCCCAGGCCGTGGGCGCCGCAGACAGCCTGAAAACGTTTATGGAAACCCCATTGACCCAGCTGGAGCGCGGCGAAAAAACCTTAAATGATAACGATCTGATTGGCGTGGAAGCGCGCGATCTGGTGATCAAATCTCCGGAAGGTAAAGTCCTGGCCGGGCCGCTTAACTTTTCACTGCCTGCTGGCGCACGCGTTGTGCTGGTGGGTCAGAGCGGCTCCGGGAAAAGTTCGCTGCTGAACACACTGCTCGGCTTTTTGCCCTACGAGGGCTCGCTGAAGGTGAACGGCGCAGAGCTGCGCGAACTGGACGCCGATCGCTGGCGCCGCCTGTTAAGCTGGGTGGGACAGAATCCTCAACTACCTGCCGCCACGCTGCGGGAAAATGTGCTGCTGGCATGGCCCGAAGCCAGCGATGCCCAGCTTCGACTGGCGCTGGACAAGGCCTGGGTCAGTGAGTTTATCGCCCTGTTGCCGGACGGGATCCATACCGCCGTGGGCGATCAGGCGGGTCGTCTGTCGGTAGGTCAGGCGCAGCGTATCGCGGTTGCTCGCGCGCTGTTGGTGCCCTGCCGCCTGCTGTTGCTGGATGAACCCGCCGCCAGCCTCGACGCCCATAGCGAACAGCGGGTGATGCAGGCCCTGACCCATGCCTCCACCGAGCAAACCACGCTGCTGGTCACCCACCAGCTCGAGGGACTGGCTGACTGGGATGCCGTCTGGGTCATGCAGGACGGACAGATTATCGAACAAGGCGACTACGCCACGCTGGCCCGTGCCGGTGGGGTCTTCTCGGCGCTGCTGGCCCATCGTCAGGAGGAGATTTAAATGCGCGCACTTTTACCCTATCTGGCGCTCTATAAACGCCATAAATGGATGCTGCTGCTCGGCGTCGTGCTGGCCATCGTGACTCTGCTGGCCAGCATCGGCCTGCTGACGCTCTCCGGCTGGTTCCTCTCCGCCTCAGCGGTGGTGGGTGTCGCCGGGATCTACAGTTTTAACTATATGCTGCCTGCCGCGGGCGTCCGCGGCGCGGCGATTATCCGTACCGCCGGGCGCTACTTCGAGCGTCTGGTCAGTCATGACGCGACCTTCCGCGTGCTGCAGCACCTGCGCGTCTTCACCTTCAGCAAACTACTCCCCCTCTCTCCCGCGGGGCTGGCGCGCTTTCGCCAGGGTGAACTGCTCAACCGGGTGGTGGCCGATGTCGATACCCTGGATCATCTCTACCTGCGGGTGATTTCACCGCTGGTCGGCGCGCTGGTGGTGATTGTAATGGTCACCTGCGGATTAAGCCTGCTCGACGTTACCCTTGCGCTGACGCTCGGCGGCATCATGCTGGTCACCCTGCTGGTTATGCCGCCGCTGTTCTATCGCGCAGGTAAACCAGCCGGCGAAAGTATGACGCAGTTGCGCGGCCAGTATCGCCAACAGCTCACTGCCTGGCTGCAGGGCCAGGCAGAGCTGATGGTGTTTAACGCCAGCGACCGCTACCGCGCGCAAATGGAAAAGACCGAGCTCAGCTGGCAGGACGCACAGCGCCGTCAGGCCGAGCTGACCGCGCTTTCGCAGGCAGTAATGCTGTTAATCGGCGGCATCGCCGTGGTGGCCATGCTCTGGCTGGCGTCCGCCGGCATCGGGGATAACAGCCAGCCAGGGGCGCTGATCGCGCTGTTTGTTTTCTGCGCCCTGGCGGCCTTCGAAGCCCTGGCGCCAGTCACTGGCGCTTTCCAGCATTTAGGTCAGGTGATCGCCTCCGCACGACGGATTTCGCAGATCACCGACCAGCAGCCGGAGGTCACTTTCGTCGAGGGTGAAGCCAGCGTGCCTGCGCAGGTGGCCTTAACCTTCAGGCAGGTTACCTTCCGCTATCCGCACCAGCCCTCCCCCGCCCTGGAGAATATCTCCCTGCAGATTGCCGCCGGAGAGCATATCGCCATTCTTGGCCGGACCGGCTGCGGAAAGTCGACGCTGTTGCAACTCCTCACCCGGGCCTGGGATCCAACGCAGGGAGAGATTTTGCTCAACGACCAGCCGCTGTCCCAGCTCAGCGAAGCCACCCTGCGCCAGACGATGAGCGTGGTGCCGCAGCGCGTCCACCTGTTCAGCGCTACGCTGCGCGACAACCTGCTGCTGGCGGCGCCAGACGCTGACGATACCGCGCTCTGCGCGACCCTCGAGAAAGTGGGGCTGGAAAAACTGCTGGAAGATGGCGGACTGAACAGCTGGCTGGGGGAAGGCGGGCGCCAGCTATCCGGCGGCGAACTGCGCCGGCTGGCGATTGCCCGCGCACTGCTCCACGATGCGCCGCTGATGCTGCTCGATGAGCCGACAGAAGGCCTGGATGCGGCCACCGAAAGCCAGATCCTGCATCTTCTGGCGGAAGTGATGCGCGAGAAAACCGTGCTGATGGTGACTCACCGCCTGCGGGGCCTGGCGCGTTTTAATCAGATAATAGTCATGGACAACGGCCAGATAATTGAGCAAGGTAGTCACGCGGATCTGCTCGCTAAACAGGGCCGGTACTTCCAGTTTAAACAGCGTCTGTAGGCTATTATCTAATTTTTGCTGATGCGTATTGAGGTTAAAATGCGTCTGGTTCAGCTCTCCCGGCATTCTATCGCCTTCCCTTCCCCGGAAGGCGCCCTGCGTGAACCTAACGGCCTGCTGGCGCTCGGCGGCGATCTGAGCCCGGCACGTCTGCTGATGGCCTATCAGCGCGGTATTTTTCCCTGGTTTTCTCCTGGCGACCCGATCCTCTGGTGGTCGCCCGATCCCCGGGCGGTGCTCTGGCCGGAACAGTTTCATCTCAGCCGCAGCATGAAGCGTTTTCATCAGCGTTCGCCTTATCGCGTCACGCTGAATCATGCCTTTGGTGAGGTCATTGAAGGCTGCGCCAGCGATCGTGACGAAGGCACCTGGATAACCAGCAGTATCGTTCGCGCCTATCACCAACTCCATGAGCTGGGCCATGCCCATTCCATTGAAGTCTGGCAAGAGAATACGCTGGTAGGTGGAATGTACGGCGTGGCGCAGGGGGCGCTGTTTTGCGGCGAATCGATGTTCAGCCGGGCTGAAAATGCCTCCAAAACCGCGCTGCTGGTATTCTGTCAGGCTTTTACGCAGAGTGGTGGTAAATTAATCGACTGCCAGGTACTGAACAACCATACCGCCTCATTAGGCGCGGTGGATATTCCCCGCCGCGATTATCTTGACTACCTGTCAGTATTACGCGGCTACCGCCTGCCCGAGCTATTTTGGGTGCCGCGGGTGCTATTTCCGGGCGCGCAATAAAAATGTTTTCAGCACATTTTGCGTCAGGATGGTATAATTGCGCGGTAGAGTAGCTTCTGCCTGTTGCCCCGCCGCCGTTTGGGAATAATAAGAGTCAGATAACGCCCATCGTTCTGTCACTCCCCTTTACGTTTGCGCCTGTCACGCGGCATAGCCGTGTGTGTTCCGGGCAATGCGCCAAAACTACTTCGGCGATTCATACCCGTCATATATCCGTTGCCGGTGTGCTGACTGCGCACCTTGCGGCAAGGCGAATGATTCAGGGTAGATACGTAAAACTTTACTTACATGATGAACTTCGGCATTATCTTGCCGGTTCAAAACTACGGTAGTGATACCCCAGAGGACTAGATGGCCAAAGAAGACAATATTGAAATGCAGGGCACCGTACTTGAAACGTTGCCTAACACTATGTTCCGCGTAGAACTGGAAAACGGTCACGTGGTAACTGCGCATATTTCCGGTAAAATGCGTAAAAACTACATCCGCATTCTGACGGGCGACAAAGTGACTGTTGAGCTGACCCCGTACGACCTGAGCAAAGGCCGCATTGTCTTCCGTAGTCGCTGATTGTTTTCGCCCTTAAGGCGTCAGATGCTGAAGGCCGGGATCATTCCCGGTCTTTTCATATCTGCCGCCGGCAAAAAAAAACCGGCCCAGGGCCGGTTTTTACGTTGAAGACATCGCTTTAGTGGGCGGCTTCCGGTTTGTGCTTCTGCGCGCTCTGGAAATCGTAGGTCAGCGCATTCTTCGCGCTGTCCAGAGACACTGTCACCTGGCCACCATCGACCAGCGAGCCGAACAGCAGCTCGTTCGCCAACGGCTTTTTCAGGTTGTCCTGAATGACGCGTCCCATTGGACGTGCACCCATCGCCCGGTCGTAACCTTTCTCCGCCAGCCAGTCGCGCGCTTCCTGACTGACTTCCAGGGAGACGCCTTTCTGGTCCAGCTGGACCTGCAGCTCGACGATAAACTTGTCGACAACCTGATGGATCACCGTGGTAGAGAGATGATCGAACCAGATAATGTTGTCGAGGCGGTTACGGAACTCCGGCGTAAAGATCTTCTTGATCTCATCCATTGCATCCGGACTGTTGTCCTGCTGAATAAGGCCAATCGATTTACGCTCAGTTTCCCGCACCCCGGCGTTAGTGGTCATCACCAGCACCACGTTGCGGAAGTCCGCTTTACGCCCGTTGTTATCGGTCAGCGTACCGTTATCCATCACCTGCAGCAGCAGGTTAAACACATCCGGATGCGCTTTTTCGATCTCATCAAGCAGCAGCACTGCGTGCGGATGTTTAATCACCGCATCGGTCAGCAGCCCGCCCTGATCGAAGCCAACGTAGCCCGGAGGCGCCCCGATTAAACGGCTGACGGTATGACGTTCCATATATTCGGACATGTCAAAACGCAGCAGCTCAATACCCAGCGCCTTCGCCAGTTGCACGGTCACTTCGGTTTTCCCGACCCCGGTAGGCCCGGCGAACAGGAATGACCCAACCGGCTTGTGCTCATGGCCCAGCCCGGCGCGCGCCATTTTGATGGCTTCGGTCAGCGCCTCAATGGCTTTATCCTGACCGAAGACCAGCATTTTCAGACGGTCGCCAAGGTTTTTCAGCGTATCGCGATCGCTCTGGGAGACACTCTTCTCAGGGATCCGCGCAATGCGCGCCACCACTGACTCGATATCCGCCACATTGACCGTTTTCTTACGCTTGCTGACCGGCATTAAGCGCGCCCGCGCGCCCGCTTCGTCAATGACGTCAATTGCCTTATCCGGCAGATGACGATCGTTAATGTATTTTACCGCCAGCTCAACCGCCGCACGCACCGCCTTAGCGGTATAACGCACGTCATGGTGCGCTTCGTACTTCGGCTTCAAGCCGTTGATAATCTGCACCGTCTCTTCCACCGACGGTTCGGTGATATCGATCTTCTGGAAACGACGGGCCAGCGCACGATCTTTCTCAAAGATGTTGCTGAACTCCTGGTAGGTGGTAGAGCCGATCACCCGGATCTTGCCGCTGGAAAGCAGCGGTTTAATCAGGTTAGCCGCATCGACCTGGCCGCCAGAAGCCGCCCCCGCACCGATAATGGTGTGGATTTCATCAATAAACAGGATGCTGTTGGTATCCTGCTCCAGCTGTTTGAGCAACGCTTTGAAACGTTTTTCAAAATCGCCACGATATTTGGTCCCTGCCAGCAAAGAGCCAATGTCGAGCGAGTAGATGGTGCAGTCGGCCATCACTTCCGGCACATCGCCCTGCACAATGCGCCAGGCAAGGCCTTCGGCGATCGCAGTTTTACCGACGCCGGATTCACCCACCAGCAATGGGTTATTTTTACGGCGACGGCACAGGACCTGAATCGCACGCTCCAGCTCTTTTTCACGGCCGATCAGGGGATCAATGCCGCCGACGCGAGCAAGCTGATTGAGGTTGGTGGTGAAGTTTTCCATACGTTCCTCCCCGCCGGCTTGCTCTTCATTGCCAGGCTGGCTTCCGGTGTTATCGGAAGACTGGCTCGGCTCGTCTTTGCGTGTACCATGAGAAATGAAGTTCACCACATCGAGTCGGCTGACTTCATGTTTACGCAGCAGGTAAGCGGCCTGCGACTCCTGCTCGCTGAAAATGGCCACCAGTACGTTGGCGCCGGTCACTTCGCTGCGGCCAGAAGATTGCACGTGGAAGACGGCGCGCTGCAGCACACGCTGGAAGCTCAGCGTCGGCTGGGTGTCGCGCTCTTCTTCCGTGGCTGGCAGGACGGGTGTGGTTTGTTCGATGAAGGCTTCAAGTTCCTGACGCAATGCCACCAGGTCCACTGAACACGCTTCCAGGGCCTCACGGGCCGAGGGGTTGCTTAGCAGAGCCAGCAGCAAGTGCTCGACGGTCATAAACTCATGACGGTGCTCGCGCGCTCTGGCGAAAGCCATATTTAAACTGAGTTCCAGTTCTTGATTGAGCATAGGCACCTCCCCCAATTTTCATGCCTGTATTCAGGCTTTTTCCAGCGTACACAGCAATGGATGCTCGTTCTCCCTCGCGTACTGATTCACCATAGCGACTTTGGTCTCCGCCACTTCCGCGGTAAACACGCCACAAATCGCCTTACCTTCATAGTGAACCGTGAGCATCAGTTGCGTTGCACGTTCAACATCATAAGAAAAGAATTTTTGTAACACGTCAATAACAAACTCCATTGGAGTGTAGTCATCATTGACTAATATCACTTTATACATAGATGGCGGTTTAATCGCATCACGAACTTCGTCGTCAACCAGGTGCTCGAAGTCCAGCCAATCTCTCTTACTCATCGTCAGTGTTCATCATCGGTTGCTGTTGCCAACAGGCGGAGGCCTGTCGATGACCAGAGGTTATGCTCATCACAAATCTACAACAGATCATAGATAACTATCATCTATCGCTTCTATCCGCGACGGCTGTCACATTCCCCGGCAATAGCGTTAACTGCTTCAAATTTTGACGCATTTTTCGCCGTTCCCCCTCCTCAATCGCTTGACGCGTTTTCGTATTTCTCTAAATTGTAGTGGCGAGAGTTGGCGAGCAATTGAACAACTCGTCACTCCACCACCGGTTCATTCCATCTTACTTATAAAGATTTACGAAGGATGTCGAAGTATGGAAATGGGTACTGTTAAGTGGTTCAACAATGCCAAAGGGTTCGGTTTTATCTGCCCTGAGGGCGGCGGCGAAGACATTTTCGCCCATTACTCCACCATCCAGATGGATGGTTACAGAACGCTAAAAGCCGGACAAGCCGTTCGGTTTGATGTTCACCAGGGGCCAAAAGGCAACCACGCCAGCGTGATCGTCCCTGTGGAAGCGGAAACGGCTGCATAACTCTTTTGCTTCATTGTGTACATCCTGCTAATAAAATGCCAGTCCTTCTGACTGGCATTTTTATTTCTATTCGCGTGCCAGCGCATCCACCGGATCGAGCCGTGCCGCGTTGCGCGCTGGCAGCCAACCAAACAGCACCCCGGTCAACGTCGAACAGAGAAAAGCCGTTAGCAGAGCCAGCGGGGAAAAACCGATCTCCCAGCCGGGCAGAAACAGCTGCAGAATAAATGCGATCATCAGCGATAACGTGACCCCCAGCGCGCCACCGACCAGGCAAACCAGCACCGCTTCGATGAGAAACTGCTGCAGTACATCGCTGGCCCGCGCGCCAACCGCCATGCGGATGCCGATTTCGCGCGTCCGTTCGGTCACCGACACCAGCATAATATTCATTACACCAATACCGCCAACCACCAGGGCAATCACCGCCACCAATGTCAGGAACAGCTGTAAGGTATGTGTGGTCCTTTCTGCGGTTTTCAAGATGCTGTCCATATTCCAGGTGAATACATCTTTTTTACCATGCCGCAGCTCCAGTAGACGCAGCAGCTGTTTCTCCGCGGTTTCACTGTCATAACCTTCATGAACGCGTACCGTAATGGAGTTCAGCCACGACTGGCCCATCACTCTTCCCGCCATGGTGGTGTAAGGCAACCAGACGCGGAGAATTTTACTGCTGCCAAACATTGACTGTTTTTCATCCGCGACGCCGATCACCGTGGCCGGCATATTGCCCACCAGAATCACCTCGCCCACCACTTTCGCTTTATTGGGAAACAGCTGGCGACGGGTATTGCTGTCGAGCACTACCACCTGCGCCCGACTGTTGAGCTGCAGTTCATTAAAGGTATTGCCTTCGCTGAAGGTCATGCCGTAAACATTAAAGTACTGCGGCCCGACCCCCTCCGCGCTGGCGGCAACGTCAATATTGTTGGCGCGCAGGCGCAGGCTTTTCGATACCGCCGGCGTGGCGGAACGCACCCATGGCTGTTTCTGGATCGCCAGCAAATCGTCATACTTCAGCGCCTGCTGATAACGCGGGTCGTCATCGCCAAAATCCTTTCCGGGATAGACATCGATGGTATTGGTGCCGATGGCGCGAATATCCGCCAGCACCATCTGTTTGGCGGCATCACCGACCACCACGATCGATACCACCGACGCAATGCCGATAATAATGCCGAGCATAGTCAGCAGGGTACGCATTTTATTCGCCGCCATCGCCCGCCACGCCATAACCAGCGCTTCGCGAAAGCCACTGGTAAACTGACGCCACGCCGAGGGTTCCGGCTGCTGACGGGCGCGCAGCCCACCGCCCTGGCGGCTGCCGGGCGGATTGCGGACGATCTCGCCATCGCGGATCTCAATGATCCGTTCCGCCTGGGCCGCGACCTGCGGATCGTGGGTGACAATGATGACCGTATGGCCCTGAGCTTTGAGCTGATGCAGGATCGCCATCACCTCTTCGCCGGAATGGCTGTCCAGCGCGCCGGTCGGTTCATCCGCCAGAATCACTTCCCCGCCGTTCATCAGCGCACGGGCGATACTCACCCGCTGCTGCTGGCCGCCGGACAGTTGCGACGGCTGATAGTCAGCCCGATCGCCAAGCCCCAGACGCACCAGCAGATCATGGGCGCGCGCCAGGCGTGCCCGTCGCTCGCTGCCGGCATACACCGCAGGCACTTCAACGTTCTGCGCGGCGGTAAGATGTGACAGCAAGTGGTAGCGTTGAAAGATAAAACCAAAGTGTTCCCGCCGCAGCCGAGCCAGCGCATCGCCATTCAGTTGCGCGATATCGGTTCCCGCCACCCGGTAGGTGCCGCTGGTCGGTTTGTCGAGACAGCCGAGAATATTCATCAGCGTCGATTTGCCCGAGCCGGAGGCACCCACGATCGCCACCATCTCCCCCGCATTGATGCTGAGGGTGATCCCCTTCAGTACCTCAACGCTGCCGTCGCCGGAAGGGTAGCTGCGACGAATATCACGCAGCTCAAGCAGCGCCGTCATTTTGCCGCCCCGCTCGCGCTCTCGCCGACGATCACTTCATCTCCCTCATCCAGCCCCTGCACCACCGCGACGTCGGTATCGTTGCGGGCGCCAATGGCAACCTCACGCTCTTTTACCTCGCCGGTGCGCAACAACCGGACGTGATAGCGGTTATCACCCACCGCGTCACCCAGGGCGCTCAGCGGGATGGTAATCACGTTTTTCACCTCGGCCAGCTGGATATGCACCTGCGCGGTCATGTCGAGACGCAGGATGCCCTGCGGATTCGGCACCTCGAAGCGGGCATAGTAGAAGATGGCGTCATTGACTTTTTCCGGCGTCGGCAAAATGTCTTTCAGCGTGCCTTCATAGCGAGTCAGCGGATCCCCCAGCACGGTAAACCACGCCTTTTGCCCCGGTCTGAGGTGGATGACATCCGCTTCAGAGACCTGCGCTTTGACCAGCATGGTGCTGAGATCCGCCAGCGTCAGAATGTTCGGCGCCTGCTGGGCGGCGATCACCGTCTGTCCCTGCAGGGTGGTAATTTGCGTCACTTCGCCAGCCATCGGCGCCAGGATCCGCGTGTAGTCGAGGTTGGTCTTCGCGGTGTCGAGCGTCGCCTGGTTACGCTTGATTTGCGCTTCAATAGTGCCGATCTGCGCTTGTTTCACCGCCAGATCGGTGGCCGCGGTATCAAGGTCCTGTCGCGAGACCAGCTGGCGCTGCGCCAGCTGCTGCTGACGGGCCAGAGTCACCTGCGCCAGTTTGCTCTCCGCGCGCGCCTGATTGAGCTGGGCACGCAGTTCCATCAGCGTCGCTTCAACCTCTTTAATTTGGTTTTGCGCCTGCTCCGGATCGATAACCCCCAGCAACTGGTCCTTTTTGACCTTATCGCCGATATTGACGTGCAGCGTTTTCAGCTGTCCGCTGACCTGGGCGCCGACGTCAACTTTCCGCAGGGCATCCAGCTTACCGGTGGCCAGCACGCTCTGCTGGAGGTCACCTTTGCGCACCACCAGCGTCTGGTAGTTCGGCAGCGGCGCATTCAGGATCCGCCATCCCCAGACGGCCAGACCCAGCACAACGATCGCTAACAACCACCAGATTGTCCTGCGTTTTCCCTTCACTTTCATTATCCGATTCCTGCTGTTTCCCTGCCGCTCCAGACGGTGATTCTATCCAAACCCGTCGACAACAGAACACCCATTTTTAACGTTGCTTACGTTTTGTTTAGCTACCGGAGAGCTTTGCGCCAGCCCTACGGCGCAGGTTAATCTGCACGACCACGAGCCAGCCACAGTACCCGCGAGAACATTTTCTTTAACAGCGTCGGCACCGCGTCCACCCCGCGTCGGCCGGCCTCCATCGCCACCTCAATCGCCAGGTCGGGCTTGGATGAACGATGGATGGCCTTGGTGATCACCCGCCGCATATTCATAGGGACATTATCCGGGATCTGCGCCACCCGGTGATAAACGTCATCAAATCCCTGGCGATACATAAAGTGCTCCATATCCATCGCGGGCAGGCTCGTCAAATGGTCACGCTCCAGCTCGCGATCGTTATTCAGCAGGCCGAGCACGGTGGCGGCATATTTTTTCCCCGCCTCATCGCCATCCACCAGCACGTGCCACTGGATCCCCATCCGGCGGGCAAATTTGATCAGTGGTTTAAGGCCTGACTGGGCGAACTCGATCACCTTCACGCCCTCGGCATCAAAATGATGGCCACACTGGCGGGCCAGTTCGTTGATAACCCAGGTCTCCGTCTCCCCTTCCACCAGCAGCCAACAGCGGGCGAAGAGCGATGAGGCGCGATTGAAGCGAATATGGAAGGCGATACGCCGGCTGTCTTCGGCATTCATTCCGCCGGGTCCCAGCCGCCATGCCGACACCCTCGACGACTCACGAACCAGTCGACAGACCTGCTCCACCGGCGTCAGGGACAACAGCTCCCCGGAGTTGGTGGTGGTCACGCGCTGCAGCGGCAATAAATTCAGCAGGTGCCAGGCGACAGAGAGCATAATCGGATGCAAACGCGTCTCCGGATCTTCAATCAGCAACAGCGGCCGCGCGTCGCGATCGAGGCGCACCGTCCCTTTTGCCTGCAGGAGGGTGGAAAACAGCCCCAGCAGAATCACCCGATGGCTGCGCCCGCCGGGTTTATCGATCATCCGGTTGATAATATCCAGATAGCGCCAGCTGCGCTGCTCATCATGGGAGCGCCGCCGCATCAGACGATGCCGCGTCTGGGCGCTGCTTTGCTCGGCAAAGTAATGCTCCAGCAGTTGCACCATGGCCGACAACCCCTCGCGGATCTGACCGTCCGATAAATTTTGCGGATGGCTGACCAGCTCCCGGGAGAGAAAATCGAGCTGGCGGGCGGTGATCTCTATCTGCGGCGAATGCGGTACCGTCCCGTTATGGATGCGCCGCATAAAGCGCGCGTCGCGCAGGCGCAGCACCGGCATCAGACGCACCAGGTGTCTGGCCAGATCATCAATATCCTCAACCGCCAGCGCTTCGCCTTCGCCATCGATAAAGCTCCGCAGGGTCATCACGCTGTCGTCATCGGCGAGCTCGCCTTCCAGACGGTAGAACACCCGATGATAACCATCGTCACAAGGTACCCAGCAGCGCTGAAGCGGACGAAAACGCCGGACCCGATGGCGGCCCGGTTCGGTTTCGCGGAAGGTCAGGATAATATGCAAATGGTGCTCGCGCCCCTGGATGTCGCCCGGGGGAAACCAGAAGTCATCGCGTACAAAGTGATAAAGATCGAACTCAGGGGACAAAAGCAGGGTCAGCGCATCAAGCAGACTGGACTTCCCCCACGCGTTCTCCCCGATCAGGACGTTATTTTGCTCCAGCATCAACGACAAACGATTGATACCGCGAAAACCGACGATTTCTACGCGCTCAAGAAGCATATCCCCTCCGCTAAACCACCACTCTCCTTCAGTAATCAACAGTATAGCGAGGGCGACGGCAAGATGACACTCTGCTTAATCGCATCCGTGGCTCATATTCAGCGGATTAAATATATTCATAAAATTACTCACTTATCGCCTATTACCGGCTGTTGATTATTCATCAAACAAAATAGTTTTATTTCAGGCGTTATGATCTACACTATTGATAATCTTCCACGGATAAAGGAAAGACTACACTGGCAAACGGAATCCCTTCACCTTGCCCTAAATCAAATAATATCAATATATTTAACTGGCTCTGGGATGGCGATTATCTCTAGAATAACGCCGCTTTATTTTTATCGTCATCCCTTATCACGATAAATAAAGACCGGCACGGTCCGCTCGTGCGCGTATACAATTTAATTGAGGTGGTTATGTTCAGAAAATTAGCAGCAGAATGCTTCGGCACTTTCTGGCTTGTATTTGGTGGCTGCGGTAGCGCTGTGCTTGCCGCAGCCTTCCCTGAGCTCGGTATTGGTTTTGCCGGCGTCGCGCTGGCATTTGGCTTAACGGTATTAACTATGGCATTTGCGGTCGGCCATATTTCCGGGGGGCATTTCAACCCGGCGGTGACCCTGGGCCTGTGGGCCGGCGGCCGTTTCCCGGCGAAAGAAGTCATTGGCTATATTATCGCTCAGGTGGTCGGCGGCATTATTGCCGCGGCGGTGCTTTACGTGGTGGCCAGCGGTAAAGCCGGCTTTGATGCCGCCGCCAGCGGATTTGCCTCCAATGGCTATGGCGAACACTCCCCGGGCGGCTTCTCCATGCTGTCGGCTATCGTCATTGAAATTGTCCTGACCTGTGGCTTCCTGCTGGTTATCCATGGCGCGACCGATAAACACGCACCGGCGGGCTTTGCGCCGATCGCTATCGGCCTGGCGCTGACCCTCATCCATTTGATCAGCATTCCGGTTACCAACACCTCGGTCAACCCGGCGCGCAGCACCGCGGTAGCGATTTTCCAGGGCGGCTGGGCGCTGCAGCAGCTGTGGCTGTTCTGGGTCATGCCGATCGTCGGCGGGATCCTCGGCGGCGTGCTGTATCGCACCCTGCTGGAAAAACGCGATTAATCCTTTGTAAAGCCCGGGTTTCCGGGCTTTTTCTTTCTGGTGGCAGCTTTACTCGGCCCGGTGATTTGGGTAGTGTCATGGGCGCTATTCTCATTATGCAAGGGCTGCATCGTTCATGTTATCGGGACTCTTCATCATTCTGTTGCCGCTGGTTGTCGGCTATCTGGTGCCACTTCGTCAACCCTCCGCGCTAAAACTGATTAACCGGATGCTCAGCTGGATTGTCTATGTCATCCTTTTCTTTATGGGGATCAGCCTGGCATTCCTCGACAATCTGGCAAGCAACCTGCTGGCCATATTGCATTACGCTGCAGTGAGCGTGGTCATCATTTTACTGTGTAATATTGCCGCCCTGTTGTGGCTGGAAAGTAAAATGCCATGGCGCAGTCAGCATCGGCAGGAGAAATTACCTTCGCGCCTGGCCATGGCCCTGGAATCGCTGCAGCTGTGCGGCGTGGTCGTGCTCGGTTTTCTGCTCGGCCTGACCGGCCTGTCTTTTTTACAGCACGCGACCGAAGCCAGCGAATATACGCTGATCTTTCTCCTGTTCCTCGTCGGTATTCAATTACGCAATAATGGAATGAGTCTGCGACAAATAGTCCTTAACCGTCGGGGAATGATCGTCGCCATGGTGGTTATGGCCAGTTCATTACTTGGCGGGATACTTAACGCCTTTATTCTCGGTCTGCCGTTAAAGACCGGTCTGGCGATGGCGAGCGGTTTCGGCTGGTATTCGCTCTCCGGTATTTTACTCACTGAATCCTTTGGCCCGGTGATCGGCAGCGCGGCGTTCTTTAACGATCTGTGTCGCGAGCTGCTGGCTATCATGTTAATTCCGGGCCTTGTTCGCCGCAGCCGCTCCACAGCGCTGGGGCTGTGCGGCGCCACTTCGATGGACTTCACCTTACCGGTACTCCAGCGTTCCGGCGGCGTCGAGATTGTTCCTGCCGCTATCGTGCATGGTTTTCTGCTTAGCCTGCTGGTCCCGATCCTTATCGCCTTTTTTACCGCCTGAATACCCGCTGGCGGCAGACTTACTGCCGCCAAATTTGCGCTAAATCAATCTCCCTTTAAGTTGTATCAGAAATGCCTTTTCACCTTGTGCCATGCGGCATAACCTTAAACATGTATATTAAATATAACTTTAAAGGTGTGACCATGTTTTGTGTGCAATGTGAACAAACCATTCGTACCCCAGCCGGCAACGGCTGCTCTTACGCGCAGGGGATGTGCGGTAAAACAGCGGAAACCTCCGATCTGCAGGATCTGCTGATTGCGTCACTGCAAGGCCTGTCCGCCTGGGCGCTCAAGGCCCGCGAATATGGCATTATCGATCATGAGGTCGACAGTTTCGCCCCCCGCGCCTTCTTCTCCACCCTGACCAACGTCAACTTCGATTCTCCACGCATCGTCGGCTACGCCCGCCAGGCGATTGCCCTGCGTGAAGCGCTGAAAGCGCAGTGCCAGAACCTCGACGCCAGCGCCGCGGTTGATAACCCGGTAGCCGATTTACACCTGGTCAGCGACGATCTGGGTGACCTGCAGCGTCAGGCGGCAGACTATGCCCCAAATAAAGATAAAGCCGCCATCGGCGAGAATATTCTCGGTCTGCGTCTGCTGTGCCTGTACGGCCTGAAAGGCGCGGCGGCCTATATGGAGCACGCCCACGTACTCGGCCAGTACGACAACGCGATTTATGCCCAGTACCATAAAATCATGGCATGGCTGGGAACCTGGCCGGCGGATATGAACGCGCTGCTGGAATGTTCGATGGAAATCGGCCAGATGAACTTCCAGGTGATGAGCATCCTTGACGCTGGTGAAACCACTAAATATGGCCACCCGACGCCGACTCAGGTGAACGTTAAAGCCACCGAAGGGAAGTGCATCCTGATCTCCGGCCATGATCTGAAAGATCTGTATAACCTGCTTGAGCAGACGGAAGGCACCGGCGTTAACGTCTATACCCACGGCGAAATGCTGCCGGCGCACGGCTATCCGGAGCTGCGTAAATTCAAACATCTGATCGGCAACTACGGCAGCGGCTGGCAAAACCAGCAAGTGGAATTCGCCCGCTTCCCGGGCCCTATCGTGATGACCTCGAACTGCATCATCGACCCCACCGTCGGCGCCTACGACGACCGCATCTGGACCCGCAGCATCGTCGGCTGGCCGGGCGTGAACCATCTGGAAGGTGAAGACTTCGCCCCGGTTATCACCCAGGCGCAGCAGATGGCGGGCTTCCCGTACAGCGAAATCCCGCATCTGATCACCGTCGGCTTTGGCCGTCAGACCCTGCTTGGCGCGGCGGATACGCTGATCGATCTGGTCAGCCGTGAAAAACTGCGCCATATCTTCCTCGTCGGCGGCTGCGACGGCGCCCGCGGGGAGCGTAACTACTTCACCGATTTCGCCACCAGCGTGCCGGATGACTGTCTGATCCTGACCCTGGCCTGCGGTAAATACCGCTTCAACAAGCTGGACTTCGGCGATATCGAAGGTCTGCCGCGTCTGGTCGACGCCGGGCAGTGCAACGATGCCTACTCGGCAATTATTCTCGCGGTTACGCTGGCGGAAAAACTGGGCTGCGGTGTTAACGACCTACCGCTGTCGCTGGTGCTCTCCTGGTTCGAACAGAAAGCGATCGTCATTCTGCTGACGCTGCTGTCGCTGGGGGTGAAAAACATCGTCACCGGCCCGACGGCGCCTGGCTTCTTCACCCCGGATCTGCTGGCGGTCCTCAATGAGAAGTTTGGTCTGCGGTCCGTGACCACCGTGGAACAAGATATGCAGCAGCTGCTGAGCGCTTAAGGAGTCCCTGATGACCATGCCAACCTCCCAGTGCCCGTGGCGGATGCAGGTTCACCACATTCACCAGGAAACCCCGGACGTGTGGACCCTTTCGCTGCTGTGCCACGATTACTATCCGTACCGCGCCGGCCAGTATGCCCTGGTCAGCGTGCGTCACTCGGCGGAAACGCTGCGCGCCTATACCCTTTCCTCCACGCCGGGGGTCAGCGAGTACATTACGCTGACCGTTCGCCGTATTGACGAGGGCGCGGGTTCGCAGTGGTTGACCCGCGAGGTCAAACGCGGCGATTACCTTTGGCTGTCCGATGCGATGGGCGAGTTTACCTGCGACGATAAAGCGGAAGATAAATTCCTGCTGCTGGCCGCCGGCTGCGGCGTAACGCCGATAATGTCGATGCGTCGCTGGCTGGCGAAGTATCGACCGCAGGCCGACGTGCAGGTGATCTATTGCGTGCGTTCGCCGGAGGATGTGATCTTTGCCGAGGAGTGGCGCCAGTATCCGGTCACCCTGGTGGCAGAGCACCATGCCACTCATGGCTTTGTCGCCGGCCGTCTGACCCGGGAGCTGCTGCAGAGCGTGCCGGATTTAGCCAGCCGCACCGTGATGACCTGCGGCCCGGCGCCTTATATGGAGAAGGTCGAGCAGGATGTTGCCGCCCTGGGCGTCACCCGCTTCTTTAAGGAGAAGTTCTTCACCCCGGTGGCGGAAGCCGCGACCAGTGGACTGAAATTTACCAAACTGCAGCCGGCGCGCGAGTTTTACGCGCCGGTGGGCACCACACTGCTTGATGCGCTAGAGAGCAATAAAGTGCCGGTGACCGTCGCCTGCCGCGCCGGCGTCTGCGGCTGCTGTAAAACCAAAGTGGTTTCCGGGAAGTACAGCGTCACCAGCACCATGACGTTAACCGACGCCGAAATCGCCGACGGCTATGTGCTGGCCTGCTCCTGCCATCCGCAGAGCGATCTGGTTCTCGCCTGAGGTCAAAATCCCCGGTGGCGCTACCGCTTACCGGAGCTACAGCGCTGTGCGATTGGGTAGCCCGGAGAAGGCGCAATGCGCCGACTCCGGGAAAATCCCGGGCGACAATAAACGCTCAGGCGACATGAGATAAACATTTTCTCAGACTGAAAAAGTTGCAAACCGGCAACAGTATCGACTTTACGCCCCAGGACAAATGAGGCATTTTTACCGCCAGGCCGACTGGCCGGCCAGCGAATAACGCCCTGCGCCGAGTAGCGCAATCGCCAGCGCGCCAACAAAGAAATAGACCAGGTTCTCGATCGCCCACGCCCCCACCGCATCAAGCGCAAACGTCTTGCCGAGACCGACCATCAGCCACGCCACCACCATGGTGAACGCCAGCACCAGCGCCGCCGGGCGGGTCAGGACGCCGAGAATTAACAAGCAGGGAGCGACCACTTCCCCCACCAGCACACCGTAGGCGATGAACCCCGGCAACCCCTTCGCCACCAGCATGCCGCTGATCCCGCCCACGCCGTCCAGCAGCTTGTGCAGACCGTGAAACAGCATTAACCCGCCGACGGCGAGTCGTAACAAGAGTTTACCGGCGTCGTCATGCGACAGCGTTTTATTTACTGCGTTTAACATTCCCTTAACCATCTGATGTGCTTCCTGTTTTACAACCTGTGAGGTCCCTGAGTATGCACAATTTTTCAGCAATAAAACCAGCAAAAAATAAGGGACAATCAGCAACGTAACCTGCAGTTTCATCTAAGCTTGAAGGCGTTATCACAAAAAGGAGATGGAGATCATGAAACAAACCGTGGCCGCATACATTGCCAAAACGCTGGAACAGGCCGGCGTGAAACGTATCTGGGGCGTCACCGGAGATTCCCTCAATGGATTGAGCGATAGTCTGAACCGCATGGGCACCATCGACTGGATGCCCACCCGGCACGAAGAGGTGGCTGCTTTCGCCGCTGGCGCCGAGGCGCAGCTGACCGGCGAACTGGCGGTCTGCGCCGGCTCCTGCGGGCCGGGCAACCTGCATCTGATTAACGGTCTGTTTGACTGTCATCGTAACCATGTGCCGGTGCTGGCCATTGCCGCCCACATCCCCTCCAGCGAAATCGGCAGCGGCTATTTTCAGGAGACCCATCCTCAGGAGCTGTTCCGCGAATGCAGCCACTACTGCGAGCTGGTCTCCACCCCGGAACAAATTCCGCAGGTGCTGGCCATCGCCATGCGTAAAGCGGTGATTAACCGCGGCGTCTCGGTGGTGGTGCTGCCCGGCGACGTGGCGCTGAAGGCCGCCCCGGAGAGCGCCAGCAGCCACTGGTATCATGCGCCGTTGCCGACGGTCACTCCGGCGGAAGAAGAACTGCGCAAGCTGGCGCAGCTTATTCGCTACTCCAGCAATATCGCGCTCATGTGCGGCAGCGGCTGCGCCGGCGCTCATCAGGAGCTGGTGGAGTTCGCGGCCAAAATTAAAGCCCCCATCGTCCACGCCCTGCGCGGCAAAGAGCACGTGGAGTACGACAATCCGTACGATGTCGGCATGACCGGGCTGATTGGCTTCTCTTCTGGCTTCCACACCATGATGAACGCCGATACCCTGATCCTGCTGGGCACCCAGTTCCCCTATCGCGCCTTCTATCCAACCGACGCCAAAATTATTCAGATCGACATTAACCCCGGCAGCATTGGCGCCCACAGTAAGGTCGATATGGCGCTGGTGGGCGATATTAAATCGACGCTAAAAGCGCTGCTGCCGCTGCTGGAAGAGAAAACCGATCGCCACTTCCTGGATAAAGCGCTGGAGCACTATCGCGACGCGCGAAAAGGACTCGACGACCTGGCGAAGCCCAGCGATAAAGCCATTCACCCGCAGTATCTGGCGCAGCAGATCAGTCATTTTGCCGATGAAGACGCCATTTTCACCTGCGATGTCGGCACCCCCACCGTCTGGGCGGCACGCTATCTCAAAATGAACGGCAAACGCCGCCTGCTGGGCTCGTTCAACCACGGCTCAATGGCCAACGCCATGCCGCAGGCCATCGGCGCCCAGGCCACCGCTCCGGAACGGCAGGTAGTGGCCATGTGCGGCGACGGCGGCTTCAGCATGCTGATGGGCGATTTTCTGTCGCTGGCGCAGATGAAGCTGCCGGTGAAAATTGTCATCTTTAACAACAGCGTGCTGGGCTTCGTGGCGATGGAGATGAAGGCCGGGGGCTATCTCACCGACGGTACGGAGCTCCACGATACCAACTTCGCCCGCATCGCCGAGGCCTGCGGTATCAAAGGTATACGCGTTGAAAAAGCCTCCGAGGTGGATGAAGCGCTGCAGACCGCCTTCCGCACCGACGGTCCGGTGCTGGTCGACGTCGTGGTCGCCAAAGAGGAGCTGGCTATCCCGCCGCAGATCAAGCTGGAGCAGGCCAAAGGCTTTAGCCTGTATATGCTGCGGGCGATCATCAGCGGGCGCGGCGATGAGGTCATCGAACTGGCGAAAACCAACTGGCTCAGGTAAAACAGAAGCAATACGTTGAACCAGACCAAGGAAAAGCCGTGATCGATTTACGCAGTGATACCGTTACCCGTCCCGGGCGCGCCATGCTGGAGGCCATGATGGCCGCCCCGGTCGGGGACGATGTGTATGGCGACGACCCTACCGTCAATGAACTGCAGCGCTATGCCGCCGACCTCGCGGGCAAAGAGGCGGCGCTGTTTCTGCCCACTGGCACCCAGGCCAACCTCGTTGGCCTGCTCAGCCACTGTCAGCGCGGCGAAGAGTATATCGTCGGCCAGGGGGCGCACAACTATCTGTACGAAGCCGGCGGCGCGGCAGTCCTCGGCAGTATTCAGCCACAGCCGATTGACGCCGCAGCCGATGGTTCGCTGCCGCTGGATAAAGTGGCGGCGAAAATCAAACCCGACGATATCCATTTTGCCCCGACTCGCCTGCTGAGCCTGGAAAACACCCACAACGGTAAGGTGCTGCCGCGCGACTATCTGCAGGAAGCCTGGGCGTTTACCCGCCAGCGCGACCTGGCGCTGCACGTCGACGGCGCGCGTATCTTTAACGCCGTAGTGGCCTACGGCTGCGAACTGCGTGATATTGCCCAATACTGCGACTCCTTCACCATCTGCCTGTCAAAGGGGCTTGGCGCCCCGGTAGGCTCGCTATTGCTGGGCAGCGAGGCATACATTCGCCGTGCTATCCGCTGGCGGAAAATGGTTGGCGGCGGCATGCGCCAGGCGGGCATACTGGCCGCTGCCGGGCTGTACGCGCTGAAAAATAACGTACAGCGCCTGCAGGAGGATCATGACAACGCCGCGTGGATGGCGGAGCAGCTTCGCGCCATCGGCGCCGACGTCACCCGCCATGATACCAACATGCTGTTTGTGCGCGTTGGCGAAGCGCAGGCCCCGGCGCTCGGCGAGTTTATGCAGGCGCGCGGCGTGTTGATTAACGCCTCGCCTGTTGTCCGTCTGGTCACTCACCTGGATGTCAACCGTCAGCAGCTGAGCGAGGTGGTCGCTCACTGGCAGGCTTTTTTACAGCGCTAAGGAGTCAGGCGTGTCGCAATCGGTTCTGGTGCTCGGCGCCAGCGGCTATATTGGCCAGCATTTGGTGCGCGAGTTAAGCGCGCGGGGTTATCCAGTGCTGGCGGCGGCACGCCACATCGACCGACTGCAAAAACTCGATTTGCCCGGCGTCACCTGTCGGTCAGTCGATCTTAATCAGCCGCAGGCTCTGCCTGCACTGCTCGCCGGCATCGATACCCTTTATTATCTGGTACACGGTATGGGCGAAGGCGGCGATTTTATCGCCCATGAACGCCGGGTGGCCACGCATGTGCGCGATGCCCTGCGTCAGTCGTCAGTGCGCCAGGTGATATTTCTCAGTTCGCTGCAGGCCCCGGCGCAGGAACAATCTGACCATCTGCGCGCCCGCCAGGTGACCGGTGAGGTCCTGCGTGAGTCGGGCGTGCCGGTGACCGAACTGCGGGCCGGGATTATCGTCGGCGCCGGCTCTGCCGCCTTCGAGGTGATGCGCGATATGGTTTATAACCTGCCAGTGCTCACTCCCCCGCGCTGGGTACGCTCGCGTACCACCCCTGTCGCCCTGGAAAATCTGCTTGTTGACCTGGTTGAGCTGCTGAATCATCCGTCCAACGCGCATCGCGTCTTCGAAGCCGCCGGTCCGGAGGTGTTAAGCTATCAGCAGCAGTTTATCCACTTTATGGCCGTCAGCGGTAAACATCGCCCGCTCATTCCCATTCCCCTGCCGACGCGCTGGATCTCAGTGTGGTTTCTTAACGTTATCACCTCGGTGCCGCCTACCATCGCCAGGGCGCTGATTCAGGGGCTGAAGCACGATCTGATCGCCGACGACCGGACGCTGCGAGCGCTGATCCCGCAAACGCTGATCCCCTTCGATCAGGCGGTTCGCCGCACGCTGAAAGAAGAAGAGCAGCTGGTAAACTCCAGCGACTGGGGCTACGACGCCCAGGCTTTCGCCCGCTGGCGACCGGAGTACGGCTACTTTCCGAAACAGGCTGGCTGCACCGTCACCACCCAGGCGAGCCGCCAGGCCTTGTGGCAGGTCGTTAACCAAATCGGTGGTAAAGAGGGGTATTTTTTCGGCAATCTGCTGTGGAAAACCCGTGGTGCGATGGACCTGCTGGTCGGCCATCGGTTAGCCAAAGGACGGCCGCAGCGCGACTATCTGCAAACCGGCGATACGGTCGACAGCTGGAAGGTAATTATCGTGGAGGAAGAAAAACAGCTCACCCTGCTGTTCGGTATGAAAGCGCCGGGGCTGGGCCGGTTAAGCTTTACGATAAACGATAAAGGCGACCATCGCGAACTGGACGTGCGCGCCTGGTGGCACCCGCACGGTATGCCCGGACTGATCTACTGGCTGCTGATGATCCCGGCGCACCTGTTTATTTTCCGCGGTATGGCGCAACGCATCGCCCGGCTGGCCGAACAAATCTCAGGCAGAGACCAAGGATAAGCATTATTCTTTCATGATTCTCATTGCATAGTCGGGAGAATCACGGAAAAATGCGCACGAAATTCTTTTCTGGGACAGTAGAGTGATATGAAGGTACTGGTTACCGGTGCGACCAGCGGATTAGGCCGCAACGCAGTGGAATATCTGCGCAATAAGGGCATCAGCGTGAGAGCCACCGGGCGCAACGAAGCGATGGGTAAGCTTCTGAGCAAAATGGGGGCAGAATTCATCCCGGCCGATTTAACCGAGCTGGTCTCTTCGCAGGCTAAAGTGATGCTCGCCGGTATCGATACCCTGTGGCACTGTTCGAGTTTTACCTCGCCCTGGGGCACCCAGCAGGCTTTCGATCTCGCTAACGTCCGCGCCACCCGCCGTCTGGGCGAATGGTCTGTGGCATGGGGGGTGCGCAATTTCGTCCATATCTCTTCGCCATCGCTCTATTTCGATTATCACCACCATCGCGATATCCAGGAAGATTTCCGCCCGCATCGCTTCGCCAACGAGTTTGCCCGCAGCAAGGCGGCCAGCGAGGAGGTGATCAACCTGCTGGCGCAGGCCAACCCGCACACCCGTTTTACCATTCTGCGTCCGCAGAGCTTGTTCGGGCCGCACGATAAAGTCTTTATTCCCCGGCTGGCGCAAATGATGCAGCATTATGGCAGCGTCCTGTTGCCGCGGGGCGGCAGCGCGCTGGTCGACATGACCTATTATGAAAACGCCGTGCATGCGATGTGGCTGGCGAGCCAGTCGGCCTGCGATCATCTTCCTTCCGCCCGCGCGTGGAATATCAGCAACGGCGAACCGCGCACCTTGCGAAGCATCGTGCAGAAACTGATCGACGAGCTGGGCATCAAGTGCCGGATCCGCTCAGTTCCCTACCCGATGCTGGATATTATTGCCCGCAGCATGGAACGTTTTGGCGATAAAACAGCCAAAGAGCCCGCCTTTACCCACTACGGCGTTTCCAAACTTAACTTTGATTTTACGCTCGACATCACCCGCGCGCAGGATGAACTGGGCTATCAGCCGGTGGTGACGCTTGACGACGGCATTGTGCGTACCGCCGCCTGGCTACGCGACCACGGTAAACTTCACCGCTAACCCTGGCCATATTTTTCTAACAGCGCCTCGGCTATCGCTTCAGTTTGCGCATCCGCTACGCCATCCCAGCGCTGCGGACGGAAGTGCATCTGGAAGGCGATAATCACCCGCTTCTTCTGCGCGGGGGTCATCTCCGGCGTCACCTGATAGCCGTAGCGCGCCAGTAAATCCAGCACCACCTCTGGGTCAACGGGATCGCTGGCCGGCCGTCCGTTCAGATAAAAGGCCACTCGCTGCTCGTCAGGCCAGGCGCCAATCCCCTGCTGCGCCAGCTGTTGCCAGGGAAACAGCGGCCCCGGATCGTCTTTACGCTGCGGCGCGATATCGGCATGGGCCACCACGTTCTGCGGCGCGATGTGGTAGCGGGTGATAATATCGCGCGCCAGCGGGATCAGGGCCGCTATCTGTTCCGGATGGAAGGGGGTAAAGCTTTTGACGCCCGCCGTCTTCTGCCAGCCGCGGTTCTCCAGCTCAATGCCGATGGACGTATCATTGATACGCGTACTGCCGCGCCAGTAGCTCACCCCGGCGTGCCAGGCTAAATCCTCTTCCGGCACCAGCTGCCAGATCCGCGGTTTATGCTGATAACGCGGCGGCTGCTCGGGGATTAAATAGTGGGAGCTGACCTCTTTATCGGTCAACGTCGCCAGAGAAACATCAAAATTGTCTGCCGTATAGTGGATCACCAGCACTTTTATTCGCGGATAGGCTGCCTGCGCCGGATGGCGAGTGTCCAGCTGGTATCCATCGCGATCGATAATTCCCTTTTCCCCGGCACAGCCGGTTAACAGCAGCGCCAGCAGGGCGACCTGCGCAATCCGTTTCATCCCCTTTCCCTCGCCCGGCAGTGGAGCCGGGTTAATAAGACCATTGATTACGTCCTTTATTTTTAGCCTGATACAACGCACTGTCCGCCCGGGCGATCAGCGTCTCCATCGGGACCGTGCCGTCGGAAGCCACAACGCCCATGCTGACGGTCACTACCGCCGCCACCGCAGAGGCTTCATGCGGCAAGGCCGCGTCGTGGATTTTCTGCTGAATGCGCTCGGCAATGACGGTGGCGTGCGCTAAGGAAACCCCCGGCAGCGCCACGACAAACTCCTCGCCGCCGTAGCGGGCCACCAAATCGTCCTCAGCCCGCACCGCCATTTTAAGCACCTGCGCGACAGACGATAAGCAGTCATCGCCGGCCTGATGGCCGTAATGGTCGTTATAACGCTTAAAGTAATCGACATCGATCATCATCAGCGCTAACGGCGCTTTTTGCTCCCAGAGCTGCGCCAGAAAAGCATTCAGTGCCCGGCGATTGGCCGTTCCGGTTAAGGCATCCCGGTTAGCGATACTTTCCAGCCGCTGGATAAGCTGCATATTTTCCTGATGCGTATCCCAGGCTTCATCATACCAGCGCTGCAGAATACGCCGTCCATAAAGCAAAATCGCGGTGAAAATAGCCCATAAGGTCAAAAAACGAAATTCACCGTCATAGTGAATCTGCACCCCTGCCAGCAAGGCGGTCACCCACATTGGGAGCATAAAGGCGATAATGCCGGGCCAGTGGTGATAGAGCGCGGTGAGGCCGGTGGTCATTAAAATCACCAGCAGCGGCCAGGCGAAGGGCAAGGTCCAGAAAAAGATAAAACAGTAATTACTCAGGGACCAGCACAGGCTGAGCGCCAGCAGCAGCCCGGTGATGATATTCAGCGTATATCGCCCCTGCGCCAGCCGCGGCGTGACGGCAATAATCACTAAAACGGCCGAAATAATAATAACCGCGATCAGCGCCACTTCGATATAAGGAATAACCGCCCGGTGCGTCAGTAACTTCTTATCAAAATAGGTAAAGATAAAATTGCGGAAGAAAATCATTAACGCAAAAGCGATATTGACAAAGGCCAGCCAGGGCATACTCATGGACAGCGCATGGCGCTGAACATTATCTTTGGTGGCCCACAACGCGGCTCGCTGCTGCCGGGCCTGCTCTCGCTTATTTGTTAACATCTTATCTCCCTGGTGACCTGCATGACCATGGGTGCAGCCCCTGCTGTTCTATATGATAAACCATGTTACCGGGAATGTCTGTCAGCGTCCCGGCCCCTTCTCCTGCGTGCGCCTCAGCTAATTTTCAGCTAACCACAGTAAAAAAAGGTCTTGCGTCGCCTCAATGTTCATTCCGCAAAAAAAAGCAAGCATTATCAATGAGAACCTCGTCATCTTTTCTTTAAAAAAGCGTTAACTAATCGTCATAAAATTGCAGTATTTTGCTTGAAAAAAAAGCGGCGTTAGTACAATCTGAAATCGCTCATTGGTGAGTTAAAACAAGAGCATGATGATAGCAAAATAAACAATGGAGTCTAAAAATATGAAATATGCAGCTTTAGTGGCAGGTGCAGCATTGTTTTTAACGGCGAACGCCTTCTCCGCTGAGATTTTAACGAAAGAAGCCTTTAATAAGGTCCATACGCAATATACCAAAATCGGCACCATTTCCTCTACCGGCCAGACTGCGCCGAGCGATGCCCGTGAAGAGCTGATTAAAAAGGCCGATGAAAAAGGCGCGGACGTTATCGTGCTCTCTTCCGGTAATACCGATAAAAAACTGCACGTCTCCGCTAACATCTATAAGAAGAAGTAATTAATCTTATATCTCAAGAAACATTATCCTATTGTCCGGGTAATGTTTCTTGTTTGCCCAAAAAGTCTGTTTATTTTTAAACGGCGCCTGGTTTTTCCTGCCTGAATATCATTCGGTGATGCGCATTGTCGACTTCCTGCCTTAAGGCCGTTGTCACATCAAGGTCTTAGCTCTTTGCGTCAAGTACAATCCGCACGCTATACGCTATGCTTTAACGGAAACTGAAAACGTAGTTCGCTTATAAGGAAATCATCATGCGCTACAAACTTCTTGCTGTACTTCTCCCTTGCGCGCTGGCGCTCAGCGCCTGTACGACCGTCACCCCGGCCTATAAAGATAATGGTACCCGCAGCGGCCCCTGTGTCGAAGGCGGCCCTGACGACGTAGCGCAAAAATTCTATGACACTCAGATCCAGAACCGCACTCAGGATCCGGCGGCGCTGCGCCCCTATCTGAGCGACGGACTGGCGCAGTTACTCAATGACGCCCGCCAGGATCCGGCCAACAGCAAACTGCTGCAGGCTAACCCGTTCTCCAGCAGCAGCACCCCAGCAGACAGCGCCGTGGTCGCCAGCGCCTCCACCATCCCGAACCGTGATGCGCGCAATATTCCGCTGCGCGTCGAACTGAAACAGGGCACCCAGAGCTGGAAAGATGAAGTGCTGATGATCCAGGAAGGCCAGTGCTGGGCTGTCGATGACGTCCGCTATCTCGGCAACAACAGCCATGCGCCAGCCGGGACGCTGCGACAGAGTCTGGAGAAACGCTGATTCCGGAGTTGAAGCCACCCCGCTGAAACGATAACCCCGGTAAAATGTCGGTATTCGCCCCAGGAATGCCGACATTTGCGCCCCCCTCACCCACCAGGCCATATTTTGTGCTAACTTTAAAGCTAAACGTGGTTTAGATTTAACTTTTAACGCATAAATATTGCATAACTATTCTGCCAAAGGTAGTATTTGCGGCCTCAATAGCTATTCGTATCAGACTGCCCAGATGAGTATTAAACTAAACGGCATTAATTGCTTCTACGGCGCACACCAGGCGCTGTTCGACATCACGCTGGATTGCCCGCAGGGGGAAACGCTGGTGCTGCTCGGCCCCAGCGGTGCCGGGAAGAGCTCGCTGCTACGCGTACTCAACCTGCTGGAGATGCCGCGGTCCGGTTCGTTATCCATCGCCGGCAACCAATTCGACTTCACCAAAGCGCCGTCCGATAAAGCGATTCGCGAGCTGCGTCAGAACGTCGGCATGGTCTTCCAGCAATACAACCTGTGGCCGCACCTGACGGTACAGCAGAACCTGATCGAAGCCCCCTGCCGCGTACTGGGGTTAAGCAAGGATCAGGCGCTGTCTCGCGCAGAGAAACTGCTGGAGCGTCTGCGTCTGAAGCCTTACAGCGATCGCTACCCGCTGCATTTATCCGGCGGCCAGCAGCAGCGTGTGGCTATCGCCCGCGCGCTAATGATGGAGCCCCAGGTCCTGCTGTTCGATGAGCCTACCGCGGCGCTTGACCCGGAAATCACGGCTCAGATCGTCAGCATCATTCGCGAGCTGGCTGAAACCGGCATCACCCAGGTTATCGTCACCCACGAAGTTGAAGTGGCGCGCAAGACGGCCAGCCGGGTGGTGTATATGGAAAATGGCCATATCGTCGAGCAAGGGGATGCCTCCTGCTTCACGCATCCGCAAACTGACGCGTTTAAAAACTATCTTTCACATTGATGTTTTTCGGGGAAATGACGATGAAAAAAGTACTGATTGCCGCCCTGCTCGCAGGCATGAGCCTCTCCGCTTCCGCCGCGCAGACCATTCGTTTCGCCACCGAGGCCTCCTACCCTCCGTTTGAGCTGGTGGACGCCAACAACCAGATCGTCGGTTTCGATGTCGATCTGGCGAACGCGCTGTGTAAAGAGATTGACGCCACCTGTACCTTCACCAACCAGGCCTTTGACAGCCTGATCCCGGGACTGAAATTCCGCCGTTTCGACGCGGTCATGGCCGGGATGGACATCACACCGGAGCGTGAAAAGCAGGTGCTGTTCTCTACCCCGTATTATGACAACTCGGCGCTGTTCGTCGGTCAGCAGGGCAAGTTCACCAGCATTGACCAGCTGAAGGGCAAAAAAGTGGGCGTGCAGAACGGCACCACCCACCAGAAATTCATCACCGATAAACATCCGGAAATCACTACCGTTCCTTACGACAGCTACCAGAATGCGAAGCTGGATCTGCAGAATGGTCGTATTGACGCGGTCTTTGGCGATACCGCCGTGGTGACCGAATGGCTGAAGAGCAATCCGAAGCTGGCGGCCGTGGGCGATAAAGTGACCGACAAAGCCTATTTCGGCACCGGGCTGGGCATTGCCGTACGTCAGGGCAACACCGACCTGCAGCAGAAATTTAACGCTGCGCTGGAAAAAGTGAAGAAAGACGGCACTTACCAGACCATCTATAACAAATGGTTCCAGAAGTAAGACTGAATGAACGAAATTTTTCCATTAGCAAGCGCCGCCGGGATGACCGTCGGCCTTGCCGTTTGCGCGCTCGTCATCGGCCTGGTCCTGGCGATGCTCTTTGCGGTACTGGAGTCAGTGAAATGGCGCCCGGTAGCCTGGCTTGCAACCGGCATTGTGACCATCCTGCGCGGACTACCGGAAATTCTGGTGGTGCTGTTTATCTATTTCGGCTCTTCCCAGCTGCTGCTGACGCTCTCTGACGGTTTCACCATCCCGCTCGGGTTCACGCAGATCCCGGTGCAGATGCAGATTGAGAACTTTGACGTCAGTCCGTTCCTCTGCGGGGCGATCGCCCTGTCGCTGCTGTATGCCGCCTACGCCTCGCAAACGCTGCGCGGCGCGCTGAAAGCCGTTCCGCAGGGTCAGTGGGAGTCCGGCCAGGCGCTAGGGCTGTCGAAAGCGGCTATATTCTTCCGTCTGGTGATGCCGCAGATGTGGCGCCATGCTCTGCCTGGCCTCGGTAACCAGTGGCTGGTGCTGCTGAAGGACACCGCGCTGGTGAGCCTGATCAGCGTCAACGATCTGATGCTGCAGACCAAAAGCATCGCCACCCGCACTCAGGAACCCTTTAACTGGTATATCATTGCGGCGGCAATCTATCTCGTCATCACCCTGTTGAGTCAATACATCCTTAAGCGGATTGACCAGCGTGCGACGCGCTTCGAACGGAGACCAGGCTGATGCTCGACTACTTACCCGAACTGCTGAAAGGGCTTCATACCAGCCTGACGCTGACCGTGGCGTCGATTATCGTGGCGCTGATCCTGTCGCTGATTTTCACCATTATCCTGACGCTGAAGACGCCGGGGCTGGTGTGGATAGTCCGCGGCTATATCACCCTGTTTACCGGTACGCCGCTGCTGGTGCAGATCTTCCTGATTTACTACGGCCCCGGACAGTTTCCTTCGCTGCAGGATTATCCGTGGCTGTGGCATCTTATCTCTGAACCGTGGCTGTGCGCTCTGATCGCCCTGTCGCTCAACAGCGCCGCCTACACCACTCAGTTGTTTTATGGCGCCATCCGGGCGATCCCCGACGGGCAATGGCAGTCGTGCAGCGCGCTGGGGATGAGTAAAAAGGATACCCTGGCGATCCTGCTGCCGTATGCCTTTAAGCGTGCGCTGTCGTCCTATTCCAACGAAGTGGTGCTGGTTTTCAAGAGTACCTCTCTGGCCTACACCATCACCCTGATGGAAGTAATGGGCCACAGCCAGCTGCTGTACGGACGCACCTACGACGTGATGGTGTTCGGCGCCGCCGGGATTATCTATCTCATCGTCAACGGACTGCTGACGCTGCTGATGCGCCTGGTGGAACGTAAAGCGCTGGCCTTCGAGCGACGTAACTAGCGCCTGAGCCTTATTGCATAAAAAGCAGACAACAAGACGGACAAGTCTAACACCTGTCCGTCTTTTTTTATGCCATTAAAAATATTTAATCATATTTATTGCATATAAATTCATTTAATGGCATTGTCACTCTATGCCGCAGACACGGCGAATAATCATAAGATTGACAGACGGGAGTTCCACGATGAAAAAGTTAGTTCTGGCTGCACTGCTCACCACGTTCACCTTCGGCGCTGCCGCCGCAGAGAAAATCAGCTTCGGCGTGTCCGCAACCTATCCGCCGTTTGAATCGATGGATGCCAATAATCAGATTGTTGGTTTCGATCTCGACCTGGCCAAAGCGCTGTGCAAACAAATGCAGGCAGAATGTACCTTTACCAACCACGCTTTTGACAGCCTGATCCCGGCACTGAAGTTCAAGAAATATGATGCGGTGATTTCCGGAATGGATATTACGCCGGAACGCAGCAAGCAGGTGGCCTTCACCGACCCGTACTACGCCAACTCGGCGCTGGTGATCGCCAAAAAAGACGCGTTCCATTCCTTCGATGACCTGAAAGGCAAACGGATCGGCATGGAAAACGGCACCACCCACCAGAAATATCTGCAGGATAAACATCCTGAGGTGAAGACCGTCGCCTATGACAGCTACCAGAATGCGATTATCGATCTGAAAAATGGCCGTATCGACGGCGTGTTCGGCGATACCGCAGTGGTCAACGAGTGGCTGAAAACCAACCCGCAGTTGGGCGCAGCCACGCCGAAAGTGACGGATCCGCAATACTTCGGCACTGGACTCGGCATTGCCGTGCGCCCGGATAACAAGGCGCTGCTGGAGAAACTGAACGCCGCGCTGAAAGCGATTAAGGCCGACGGTACCTACCAGAAAATCAGCAACCAGTGGTTCCCGGAGTAAATTTTTTGCCGGGTGGCACTGCGCTTACCCGGCCTACTCTTTCCCCGTAGCCGGGTAAGGCGTATCCGCCATCCGGCAATGTCTTAAAGTGGCACGAAGAACCTGAACCGCGCCCCGCTTACCGACTCCACCAGTCTGATACCGCCCCCGTGCAACTCCAGCATTCGTTTCACAATCAGTAGCCCTAACCCGCCGCGATCCTCCCGCGATGCCTGGGTAGACAACGCCGACGGCCGCTGGAACAGATCGTCGCGCAGCGCGGCATCGACGCCCGTTCCGTTGTCGGCCACTTCCACCTGGAGCTGTTGATCCTCCTGCCAGACCGCCAGACGGATCTCCCCGCCGACGGGCGTATGCCGCATCGCGTTATCGAGCAGGTTGGTCACCACCCTCTCAATCATCGACACATCGGCGTTAATCAGCGGCAGCGGTCCCGGCACATCAATACGCAGGTTCACCTCGCGCGTGCGGGCAGTTAATTCAAACTTCTGCGCGACATCGGAGATCAGCTCCCCCATCGCAAAACGCTCGCGCTGCGGCTTAATGCTCCCGTGCTCCAGTCGCGCCAGCTCAAACAGCTGCTGCGAGAGATGGCGCACTTTGTTGCCCTGACGCAGGGCGATGGTGAGATATTGCCTGCGCTCCTCGGCGGTCAGCCGTTCATCCTTCAGCGTCAGCGTTTCCAGATACCCCAGCAGCGAGGTGAGCGGCGTACGCAAATCATGGGAGATATTGGCCACAAATTCGCGGCGCTGGCGGTCGCTGTCGGCCAGCCGATCCCACTGGCCGGCTATCTGCTGCGCAAGGTCAATAAAGCGATTCTCGAGCACCGCCACCTCGTTACCAGGCAGGGGCTCCGGCGTGCGGGCCGCCAGAGTTTTGATGGCGCTGATGCTGTCCTGGCCGCTCGCCGCGACCTGGGCGGTGAGCTGGCGGACCGGCCAGGTGACCCAGAACCATGCCAGCCCCCCTGTCAGAAGGCCAAACAGGGCCACCAGCAGCAGCGTCCACAGAACAATGCTCCACAGCGTTTTTTGCCAGGCGTCGGCCGCCAGCTGATTAAAGGTCTCTCCCTGCAAAATGATATACAGGTAGCCGCGCAGCTGCCCGTCGACGCGCAGCGGAGCGGCGCTGAAGACTTTTCGTCCGTCGAGACTACGTGGATCGTCGCCATACACCGGCGACGCACTGCCGGTGAGAAAAGCCTGCACTGGCGCCATATCGATACGCTGGCGCTGGATATGTCCCGGCGGCGCCGCATCGGCCAGCAGGTCGCCATCCGGCGACAGCAGATAGAGCTCCACGCTGGGGTTAAAGGTCATCAGGCGGTCGAACAACGACTTCAGGGTTTGCCGGTTGACCCCGCCGTGGGCGTCCAGCAGCGGCTCGCGGGCGACAATCTGCTGAGCCAGCCCGGCGGAGAGGCGCTGCACCATGGCGTTGCCATACTGCGCGCTGCTGTGTAACTGAACGGCGCATACCGCCGCCGCGCACAGCATCAGCAGGGAGACCACCACCAGCGCCAACCGCTGGCTGAGGCTCAGGCGGCGGATCACGGGGCGACCTCTTGCGACATCGGGGCGAATTTATAGCCTTTACCCCAGACGGTAAGAATAATGTCCGGCTCCGCCGGGTCACGTTCGATTTTGCTGCGCAGGCGGTTGATATGGGTATTAACCGTGTGCTCATAGCCCTCGTGCTGATATCCCCAGACCTGCTCCAGCAGCGCCAGCCGCGAAAACACCTCACCGGGATGGCGGGCGAAGTAATAGAGCAGATCGAATTCGCGCGGCGTCAGGTCCACCACCTCGCCGCGCAGCTTCACTTCGCGCGACAGCGGATCGATGCTCAGGCCATGGCAGGACAGGCGCCCGGCGTCCATCAGCAGGTTCTGCCCCATCGCCTCCTGGCGACGAAACAGCGCTTTGACGCGGGCGATAAGCTCCAGCAGTGAAAAGGGCTTCGCCAGATAATCATCGGCGCCCATCTCCAGGCCCAGCACGCGGTGCATTTCGCTGGTGCGAGCGCTGATGATAATTACTGGCAGGTAGCGGGTCATCTGACGGATACGCCGACAGATCTCCAGGCCATCGACGCCAGGCAGCATCAAATCAAGGATCACCGCATCCCAGACCTGCTTTTCCAGCTGGACAAGGGCCTGGTCGCCGTCGGCTTCATGCACAATCTGATAGCCCTCATCCTGAAGATTGAGCCGCAGCAGCGTGGCAATATCCTCGTCATCTTCCACCAGCAGAATGGTTTTGGCCATTAGATTCCCCCCACCAATAACAAAACATGCAGCGCCAAGCTTACCTGATTTCAGCGGCGCAAAGCCTTCACATTTTGTTTAAACTTCGCGGACCAGCAGGGTCAGCACTTCGTAGTGCGCGGTGTGAGGGAACATATCAAACAGCTGGACCCGCTCGACGCGATAGCCGCGAAGACGGGCAATATCGGTCGCCATGGTGCGAGCGTTACAGCTGGAATAGATGATATAGGGCGGTGCCATGCGGCTTAAATAGTCGCACAGTTCGGCGCCAATGCCGCGGCGCGGCGGGTTGACCAACACCAGCTGCGGGATATCCGCTTCATGAGTGGCGAACTGCGTCGAGTCCAGCGCCTGAAAATGCAGATTGCTGAGCCCCAGCTGCGCGGCTGACTGTCTGGCGCAGGCGATCGCTTCCGGGGCAATCTCGATACCGGTCAGGCGCATCGCCGGCGTCGCGCAGTGCAGGCCAAATCCCCCGACGCCGCAAAACAGATCCCACATATGCTGGACCGGCAGCGCGCGCACCCAGTCGCGGGCGGTGGCATACAGCCGACTGGCTACCGCCGGGTTGGTCTGAAAGAAACTTTGCGGGCGGATCCACAGCGGCACCTCGTTAAAGACCTCCCCCAGCGCCTGCTGTTCGGTGAAGAAGATCTCCTGCTCGCCTTCCATGATTGCCATATGCACCGGCTGGATATTCGCCGTGATCACCTTGAGCTGCGGGAGCTGCGCCTGCAGCCACGGCAGCGCGGCGCGCAGCTGAGCCAGCTTGGCCTCTGAGCGCAGTACGAAGCGCAGCATCATCTCCCCCTGCTGGCTGGCGGTTAGCAGCAGATATTTCAGCTCCCCGCGCTTGCGCGCGACGTTATAGGGGGTTAACCCGGCGCGGGCGATAAAGGGCTTCAGGACGGCAAACACCGGCGCAAACGATGAAGGATAGAGCGGGCAGTCGGTGAGATCCACCGGGGTGCCATCGCGATGCAGCATCCCCAGCAGCGGACGCTCAACGCTGCCGCTGACCACCATCTTGGCCTTGTTACGAAAGGCCGTCTCTGGCCCGCTGACCGGCTCGCCCCAGGCAGCGACCGGGATCGCCGCCAGCAGCGTGCGCAGATCGGCCATTTTATCGGCGAGCTGTTGCGGGACCGGCCGCTCCAGCCATTGACAGGAGCGGCAGCGGCCGGCGTCGTAGAGTGCGCAATGCATAATTGACCTTCAAAAATCCAGGGGCGGGGATTGTATCACCGTTATTGCAGGCGGAAAAACCGACGGCAGTTCGCCGGCACAAACAGCAGCGTCAGAACCAGCAGATCCGGCAGTTTTTGCATCACCAGCGAGTGGAAGATCTCCCGTTTGGATTCGCCGGGAATGCTGAACAGTTCCGGATACCCGTAGCCCAGCGACGCCGCCCACAGGTAGCCGGCGGCGATAATCTGCGTCAGCAGATAGACCCAGCGCGCCCAGTTGCGCCCTTTCACCAGCGAGAAGGCGCACCAGATTTCGACAAATACCAGCGCCAGGCTGCCGAGGAAGACCAGCGTCAGGTTCCAGGTCTGGACGCTGCGGTGTATGAATTCGTTCAGCCCCTGCAGACCCAACAGATTGAGGATCATCAGCAGGTCCAGAGCGCGGATCAAAATAATAGCAAAGGCCGCCACCTGCACCAGCGCAGGGACGTTAAGGCGGGCATGCGATGAGCGAGTTTTCGTAAACAATCCCAACGTAATGTCTTCCATGAAAACGGCGCCACAGGGTGGCGCCGACCGGAGGCTGCTGTACCGATTTTAGGTGGTTCAGCCTTGTCTTGCACGCTGGATATCGCGCACTCGCTGCTTTTCTGCGCGGGCCATCAAATACCAGGCGATAAAACCAACAATACCGACCACGCCAAGGATGAGCGTCGCCAGGGCGTTAATCTCCGGGTTGACCCCCATACGCACGCTGGAGAAGACCAGCATCGGTAACGTCGTGGCCCCGGGACCGGAGACAAAGCTGGCGATCACCAGGTCATCCAGCGACAGCGTGAACGCCAGCAGCCAGCCGGAGATCACCGCTGGCATAATCATCGGCAGCGTGATGACGAAAAAGACCTTCAGCGGCGCGGCGCCCAGATCCATCGCCGCCTCTTCGATCGAGTGGTCCAGTTCACGCAGCCGCGAGGAGATCACCACCGCCACATAGGCGGTACAGAAGGTGACGTGCGCCAGCCAGATGGTCAACATCCCGCGATCCGACGGCCAGCCAATGGCATGTCCCAGCGCCACGAACAGCAGCAGCAGCGAGAGACCGGTGATCACGTCCGGCATAACCAGCGGCGCGGTGATCATAAATGCGAAGCCATTAGACCCGCGAAAGCGTCCAAAACGCACCATCACCACCGCGGCGATGGTACCGAGGATCGCCGCCGCCGTCGCCGCGCAGGCGGCGATGGTCAGGCTCAACCCTACCGCGCTCATCATCGCATCATCGTGGAACAGTTCGCTATACCAGCGCGTCGACCACCCGGCCCAGACCGTTACCAGCTTCGAGCTGTTGAACGAGTAGATCACCAGCATCAGCATCGGGGCATAGAGGAAGGTGAACCCAAGCACGAGGATCAGAATGCGCCACGGCGAGCGTACTACCGGCAAGTCGTTCATCCCTGCTCTCCCATCTGTTTTTGCTGGTGCTTGTGGAACCACATGATCGGCACGATCAGCAGCAGCAGCATGACAATCGCCACCGCCGAGGCGACCGGCCAGTCGCGGTTGTTAAAGAACTCCTGCCACAGCACGCGGCCAATCATAATGCTGTCCGGCCCGCCCAGCAGTTCCGGGATCACGAACTCCCCCACCGCCGGGATAAACACCAGCATCGAACCGGCGATAATGCCGCCTTTGGTGAGCGGGACGATCACCTGGAAGAAGGTCTTCAGCGGCCGGGCGCCGAGATCCAGCGAGGCCTCCACCAGCGAATAGTCGATGCGGGTCAGCGCGGTGTAGATCGGCAGCACCATAAACGGCAGATAGGCATACACAATACCGATATACACCGCCAGGTTGGTGTGCAGGATCTCCAGCGGCTGATCGATAACCCCTAACCACAGCAGGAAGTTATTCAACACGCCGTTGCTTTTCAGCAGCCCCATCCAGGCATAAACGCGGATTAAGAATGACGTCCACGACGGCAGGATCACCAGCAGCAGAAGAATATTGCGCGTCGACGGCTTGCTGTGCGCCACCGCCCAGGCCAGCGGATAGCCCAGCAGCAGGCAGCAGATCGTCGATATGCCCGCCACCTGCAGCGACTGGAGATAAGCTTCGAAATAGAGCGGATCGTCAGTCAACTGCAGGAAGTTGGCAAAGTTGAGGGTCAGCGTCAGCTGGCCATCCGCCCACTCCATCAGCTCGGTGTAGGGAGGGATCGCCCGCGCCATCTCGGCAAGACTTATCTTGAACACGATCAGGAACGGCAGCATGAACAACAGGATCAGCCACAGATAGGGCAGCGCAATCACCAGCTTGCGGCCATGCGCCATCTGCAGGCGCGCCGCCCACAGCCCGAAGCCGCCCGGTTTTTTCGCCCCTGACGGGGATTCAACGGTACTCATCGCCCTCTCCTTACACCGTCAGCACTACGCAGCTATCCGCATCCCAGCATAAACGCACCTCGTCACCCCAGGTGGGCGTTCCTTTCCGATGGCGGTGTTCATTCTGCAACTGGGCGCTGATCATCTGCCCGCTTTGCAGGCGCACATGATAGATAGAGAGATCCCCGAGATAGGCGATATGAATCACCTCGCCGACGGCAAAATTGTAGCCGTCCGCCGGTGGTTCATCGCACAGCATGATCTTCTCCGGGCGCAGCGCCACCCAGACCGGCACGTTGTCCACCACCGACGCGTCGGGGTCGACCTTCAGCGGGTGCACCAGTCCTGGCGAACTCAACACCAGGCCATCCTCCAGACGCTCCTTCACCAGCCCTTCAAAGACGTTCACCGAGCCGATGAACTCGGCGCTATAGCGGGTGGTCGGGTGCTCGTAAATCTCTTCCGGTTCGCCAATCTGCACAAACTTGCCGCGGTTCATGATGGCGATACGGCCCGCCATGGTCATCGCCTCTTCCTGGTCGTGAGTCACCATCACGCAGGTCACGCCAACGCGTTCGAGAATATCCACTACCTCCAGCTGCATGCGATCGCGCAGCTTTTTGTCCAGCGCGCCCATCGGCTCATCGAGTAGCAGCAGCTTCGGCCGTTTCGCCAGGCTACGCGCCAGCGCGACGCGCTGGCGCTGGCCGCCAGAGAGCTGGTGCGGCTTGCGTTTGGCATATTCCTGCATATGCACCAGAGCCAGCATCTCCTGCACCCGGGCGGTGATTTCCGCCTTAGGCAGACGATCCTGCTTCAGACCGAAGGCGATATTCTGCTCAACGGTCATATGGGGAAACAGGGCGTAGGACTGGAACATCATATTGATAGGCCGCTGATAGGGCGGCACGCGCGCCAGATCCACGCCGTCGAGCATAATCTGCCCGGCGGTCGGTTGTTCAAAGCCCGCCAGCATACGCAGCAGGGTCGATTTCCCGCAGCCTGATGCGCCCAGCAGAGCAAAAATTTCGCCTTTATAGATAGTGAGACTGACGTCGTCGACCGCGTGCTGGCCATCGAACGACTTGGTTAAGTTACGGATTTCCAGTAGCGGGGTCAGCGCTTTGGGGGCTTTCGCCTGTGGGCGGGGCATTACGTCGTTCAATCGGGTGCTCTCCGGCAAAAAAACGATCACCATATGGTCCGGTGCCATACTTCGTGCTTAACAGTGCAATTGCACCATCCTGGTGCTTCTGCTCGCCGGGCGCGCTGCCATTTCCCGGCGAGTGCAGATCTGATTCGGCCCGTGTTCGACGGGCCGTCAGAGATTATTTGCCGCTCTTCACTTTGGTCCACGCGCGAGTGCGCACGCGGTCAATCTTCGGATCCTGCACCTTCAGCGTGAACAGTTTGGCGAACACATCCGCTGGCGGATAAATCGCCGGGTTGTTACGGATCGTCTCGCTGACCAGCGGTGTGGAGGCCTTGTTGCCGTTGGCGTAGAACACCTGATCGCTGATTTTAGCGATCACATCCGGGCGCATCAGATAGTTAAGGAACTGATAGGCTTCATCTTTATTCTTGGCGTCGGCCGGCATGGCAAAGACATCAAAGAACGCCAGCGCGCCTTCCTTCGGAATAAAGTAGGAGACGTTGACGCCATTTTTCGCCTCTTTCGCGCGGTTGGCCGCCTGCCAGACATCCCCTGCCCAGCCGATCGCCACGCAGATGTCGCCGTTGGCAAGGTCATTAATATATTGCGAAGAGTGGAAGTAGCGAATGTTCGGCCGCAGCTTCAGCAGCAGATCGGTCGCCGGGCCGGTGTAATCATCCGCTTTGCTGCTGTTCGGATCCTTGCCGAGGTAGTTCAGCACGGTGGCGAAAATCTCTTCCGGCGCGTCGAGGAAGGAGACGCCGCAGCTTTTCAGTTTTTCAAGGTTCTCCGGCTTCAGCACCAGATCCCAGCTGTCCACCGGCGCATCTTTACCGAGGACGGCTTTCACCTTATCCACGTTGTAGCCAATGCCCGTCGTCGCCCACAGGTAAGGCATGGCGTATTTATTCTCAGGGTCATGCTTGGCGACCAGCTTCAACACTTCGGGATCAAGGTTCTTCCAGTTGGGCAGCTTGCTCTTGTCCAGCGGCTGGAACACGCCCGCCGCCAGCTGGCGCTCAAGGAAGCTTGCCGACGGTACCACCAGGTCGAAACCGGTGCTGCCGGCCATTAATTTGCCTTCCAGTACTTCGTTGGAATCAAAAACGTCATACACGACTTTAATCCCGGTCTCTTTTTCAAAATTCGCTACCGTGTCCGGCGCAATATAATCAGACCAGTTATAAACATGCAGGGTTTTTTGTTCGGCGGCGAGCGAACCGGCAGAGACGGCCATCAGCGCACCCGTAACCAGACCTGTTAACCATTTTTTACCAAAGGCGGTCATATCTCTTATCCTTCTCAACGCCCGTTAATTTACGGGCTCAAATATACGCATTTCAACGCATGCAAGAATCATGCATATTTTTTCATTGCCTGAGAAAAGGAGAGCGGATCTCTCCCGGAGTGGTTGCTCGCAACTGGAAGCATCGCCAGAATAACTGTAGCCAGAATAAGAGGCTATAGCCCAGGTAAAAAAACGCCTTTTATCAAATTTTTATGCAATAACGGTCTACGTGATAAGCCAAAACGGCCTGAATGGCGGTGAATAATGCTTTAAGAGAAGGATAAACGCAGAATAAAAGCGGGTAATACGCAGCCGCTGCGGTAGTGGCTGCGCTAATTTTAGGCAGGTTTAGTGAAGAAAATGGTATTGCACGTTTTCCGCCGCGGGCTCTTCTTCTTCGCCTTTGTACAGCAGCTGGTTGGCGCCGGCTTCGAGGATCACCATTGAGATCTGCTCTTCGCTTTGGCGGAAGAACCAGGCGAACTGCTCCATGGTCACCCCCGGGCCGATAGACAACGACTGACAGACCACCAGCTTGGGCAAGTTATCGTCCTGAATATCGATAAACGCCTTCACAGTTAACGAACTGGCGTTGATAGCCGAGAGATCCGCCGACAGCGCCAGCAGAGCGGACGGCTTCACCTCCGCGAGGGCGGAAAAGAGCACCACGTTGTCTACCAGGTCAATTTTGGCATCAAAAATACCGTCGAAATTCTGCATATGCGGCAGATGCAATGCCTGGCAGGAATCGCACTCAAAAAAGCTGATGCCGATCTCATCCAGCCAGCGGCGTAGCGTATCCAGACCTGGAACGACCAGTGAATCCATAGTGCCTGTGACCCCTTACAATGAAAAAACGACGCCATAGCTTACGCAAAAAAAGCGCCGCATACCATGACAGACTTGCATCCAGCGGCTAGCCGCCTATTTTCAAACAGAATTCCGGCGTCGCCTGGCGCTCGATCCAGGCGATCATCCGGCTGGCGATGTCCACGCCGGTGGTGGTTTCCACCCCTTCCAGCCCCGGCGAGGCATTCACCTCCATCACCAGCGGCCCGCGGGTGGCGCGTAAAATATCGACACCGGCGACATCGAGCCCAAGGGTTTGCGTCGCCTTGATGGCAATCGCCCGCTCCTCGTCGCTAATCTGCGCCACCGTGGCCATGCCGCCGCGGTGCAGGTTAGAACGAAAGTCGCCCTCTTTAGCCCGCCGTTCGATCGCCGCCACCACCTCATTGCCGACCACCAGGCAGCGAATATCGCAGCCTTTCGCCTCGGCAATATATTCCTGCACCAGAATATGCGCATTCAGCCCGCGAAAGGCGTCGATCACGCTCTCCGCCGCCTGACGGGTCTCCGCCAGCACCACGCCGATCCCCTGGGTGCCTTCCACCAGCTTCACCACCAGCGGTGCCCCGCCCACCATGGCGATCAGGTCGCTGGTGTCATCGGGGGAGTGAGCGATGCCGGTCAGCGGCAAATCGATACCCTGGCGCGCCAGCAGCTGCAGCGAGCGCAGCTTATCGCGAGCGCGGGTGATGGCGACCGACTCATTCAGCGGATAGCTTCCCAATAGTTCAAACTGACGCAAAGCCGCGGTGCCATAGTAGGTGATCGCCGAGCCAATCCGGGGGATCACCGCATCAAAATGCGGTAGCTGACGCCCTTTGTAGTGGATGGACGATGCCACCGGACTGACATTCATATAACAGGAAAGCGGATCGAGGATCTCGACCTGATGCCCGCGCTGTTGCGCCGCTTCGCGCAGGCGTCGACATGAATAAAGCGTTCCATCCCGGGATAATATGGCAATTTTCATCCTGCACCTCTGCAAAAAGACCCGCTCTGGCGGGCCTCAGCTATCGAACACACTTTCACCTTTCCTGCGGCCGGCGGCGGAGATCACCTGGCCGGAGCAGCAGTGTACACGTAATCAGCGTGTTGCCCACCCCTGCTTATGCAGATAGTCGAGAATAAACGGACGACTCTCTTTCACGATAGTGCGACGGATATGATCGCTCCAGGTATCGCGGCGGGCGTTGCTGCCGCGCGACAGATAATAGTGCGCCAGCTGGTCGTCATAGTCCGCCAGCAGCGCGTTATCCAGCGGCTGATAGTGGTTCTCATGCACCAGCATGGCGGCCGGCATCCGCGGCTTGATGTCCGGGTTATCCGCCGGCCAGCCAAGGCAAAGACCGAACAGCGGCAGGACGTGCTGCGGCAGCGCCAGCAGCTCGGTCACCGCCTCGATGCTATTACGCAACCCGCCGATATAGACGCCGCCCAGCCCGAGGGACTCGGCGGCAATCAGCGCGTTTTGCGCCAGCAGCGCCGTATCGACGACGCCGATCAGCAGCTGTTCAGCCAGCCCCAGCTGCGCCTGTGGGCAAATCTGCAGGTGGCGGTTAAAGTCGGCGCAGAAAACCCAAAACTCCGCCGCCTGGGCGACGTGCTGCTGGCCGCCGGTCAGCGGGACCAGTTGCTCACGCAGCGCGGGGTCGGTAATACGGATGATGGAGGTGCACTGTAAAAAACTCGAGGTAGATGCCGCTTGCGCGCTGGCGATAATCTCTGCGCGCTGTTCGTCGCTCACGGGGGCATCGGTGAAGTGGCGGATGGAACGATGGCTGCGCAGCAGCTCAATGGTCGGCGTCATTACGTTTTTCTCTGTCAGACAAGGATTCAGGCTTTGGAGAGTGCGTTAACTGCGGGGCCACGATCTGCGCCATCCGCCACATAACGACGATGGCGGCGGGGATCATCAGCACGATCCCGGCAAAGAGCATCACCAGCGCCGCGGTCGGGCTGGCAATGGGCGCAGGCAGCTGGACATACTGGTTAAGCGAGAGCCAGGCGAGGGTTAACAGCCCCATCCCGAGGATCTCAACCAGCAGAATGCTTTTCGGCAACGGGGCAAATTTTCGCATCACGCCTCTCCGGTTGATAAGCGCGGCGCATCAGACAATCTCACTACGCCGCCGGGTCAGTATACGGGTTTTGATAGTACGACATTTATCAAACATAGCCGTAAACCATCGAAGCAAAAGGCAGAACCTTCTTTCCCTCACCGGTCAATGCAGGCATCATAAGCGCCATTCGCCATCCGGCTGAGGTTTAAGGAGAGAAGCAATGTTTACCGTTATTTTTGGTCGTCCAGGCTGCCCTTACTGCGTTCGCGCCAAAGAGCTGGCAGAAAAACTGACCAACGAGCGTGATGACTTTAACTACCGTTACGTGGATATTCACGCCGAAGGCATCAGCAAAGCTGACCTGGAAAAGACCGTCGGCAAACCGGTTGAAACCGTGCCGCAGATCTTCGTCGACCAGAAACACATCGGCGGTTGCACCGATTTCGAAGCCTGGGCGAAAGAGAACCTTGGCCTGTTTGCCTGAGTCAATTTATTTGCTCGATGAGTGACTGCGCCAGGTTTCAAGCCAGGCGCAGATAAACAAAAAGCACAACGCCCCGAGCGCGCACCAGAACACCGCGCTCAGTACCCACGCCATCTCCTGCCAGAACGTTCTGTGCGTCACGAAGAACAGCCGCATCGTCACCATACAGACCGGCGCCGCCAGCATCGCACCCAGCAAAGGACGCAGTACCCGCTGTCCGGGAGAGAGGCAGCTCGCCGCCGCCCCTGGCAGCAAAAAGAAGAGCAGGCCCAGCTCCGGGTTGCCGCTGGCGCGAAAGGCCCCTTTCATATGTAATAGCAGCGATAAGCACACCACAATGAACAGAACGAAGCCGCAGATAATACCGGCCCAACTACGCTCAGACTTCACCGTATCCTCCTGATGTTGCCTCTAACTCACGTCCACGTCGCCCAGTCAGATAAAGCATTTCGGCAATCCATGCCAATAACTCCCCTACCAGCCTAAAAACGATTGTCACTAGCCGCCGCATCCAGGAAGGATTAAACTAGCGGGTATATTTTTGCTGGTTATAACAGGGTGCCAGAATAGGTTCGCCACAACGCGAACGCCTGAGCAACCTTAGACCAAATAACCATTTCCTTCAACAACTTACTAGTAAATGAGAAGTTGGCTTTCGTGAATATAAACGTCGCAGATTTGTTAAACGGGAATTACATCCTGTTATTATTCGTTGTACTTGCATTAGGACTATGCCTGGGAAAACTGCGTCTCGGCTCAGTACAACTTGGTAATTCCATTGGCGTTTTAGTCGTTTCTCTCTTATTAGGTCAACAGCATTTCGCGATTAACACTGATGCCCTTAATCTCGGCTTTATGCTGTTTATTTTTTGCGTCGGCGTGGAAGCCGGGCCCAACTTTTTTTCCATTTTTTTCCGCGACGGCAAAAACTACCTGATGCTGGCGCTGGTGATGGTCGGCAGCGCGATGCTGATCGCCACCGTGCTGGGCAAAGTGTTCGGCTGGGATATTGGTCTTACCGCCGGTATGCTGGCGGGCGCCATGACCTCCACCCCGGTGCTGGTGGGCGCGGGCGACACCCTGCGCCATTTCGGCCTGCCCAGCGATCAGCTGGCGCAGTCGCTTGACCATCTGAGCCTCGGCTATGCCCTGACCTACCTGGTCGGCCTGGTGAGTCTGATCGTCGGCGCCCGCTATATGCCCAAGCTGCAGCATCAGGATCTGCAGACCAGCGCCCAACAAATCGCCCGCGAGCGCGGCCTCGATACCGATTCAAAACGTAAAGTGTACCTGCCGGTGATCCGCGCCTACCGCGTTGGCCCGGAGCTGGTGGCCTGGGCGGATGGCAAAAATCTGCGCGAACTGGGGATTTATCGCCAGACCGGCTGCTATATCGAACGCATCCGCCGCAACGGCATTCTGGCCAACCCGGACGGCGACGCGGTGCTGCAGATGGGCGACGATATTGCGCTGGTGGGTTATCCGGACGCGCACGCTCGCCTCGACCCGAGCTTCCGTAACGGCAAAGAGGTATTCGACCGCGATCTGCTCGACATGCGCATCGTCACCGAAGAGATTGTGGTCAAAAACCACAACGCCGTCGGCCGCCGCCTGGCGCAGCTGAAGCTCACCGACCACGGCTGCTTCTTAAACCGGGTGATCCGCAGCCAGATTGAAATGCCTATCGACGACAACGTGGTGCTGAACAAAGGCGACGTGCTGCAGGTCAGCGGCGACGCCCGCCGCGTAAAAACCGTGGCCGACCGCATCGGCTTCATCTCCATTCACAGCCAGGTGACCGACCTGCTGGCCTTCTGCGCCTTCTTTATCGTCGGCCTGATGATCGGCATGATCACCTTCCAGTTCAGCTCTTTTAGCTTCGGCATCGGCAACGCCGCCGGCCTGCTGTTCGCCGGCATTATGCTTGGCTTCCTGCGCGCCAACCACCCAACCTTCGGCTATATCCCGCAGGGAGCGCTGAACATGGTGAAAGAGTTTGGCCTGATGGTGTTTATGGCCGGGGTCGGACTCAGCGCCGGGGCCGGGATCAATAACGGTCTGGGCGCCGTCGGCGGTCAGATGCTGGCGGCAGGGCTTATTGTCAGCCTGTTGCCGGTGGTGATCTGCTTCCTGTTCGGCGCCTATGTGCTGCGCATGAACCGGGCGATGCTGTTTGGCGCCATGATGGGCGCCCGCACCTGCGCCCCGGCAATGGAGATCATCAGCGATACCGCGCGCAGCAACATTCCGGCGCTCGGCTACGCAGGCACCTACGCCATCGCCAACGTGCTGCTTACCCTTGCCGGGACGCTCATCGTGATCATCTGGCCAGGGCTACAATAAATTTTTGAGAAAAAAGCCGTCACAGGCAGAACTTTTTCTCAGGGCATCAGTCATAAGTAATGCCACTGCTTTTCTTTGATGTCCCCATTTTGTGGAGCCCATCAACCCCGCCACTTCGGTTCAAGGTTGATGGGTTTTTTGTTGCCTGAATTTATCCCTCACGCATGTCTCGCACCGCCTCAGCGCCCCTCTTCCTGCGCCCTCTCCCCCGCCAGCTGCCCAACCAGCAGCCGGATTGCCGCCTTCGACAGCGGCGCGCGGTCGGTGACAAAGTGCAAAGTCATTCCTTCAATAAAGGCGTCGAGGCCGCGGGCGGTATCGGGGGCGAACCATTGCTCCAGCGTCTGCTGGCTGCGCCGCATCCAGTTCTGCATCACCCCCTTTAGCGCCGGCTGACTGCTGCAGAACGCGTACAGCTGATACATCAGCTCCATATTGCGCGCCGTGGTCACCTGGGCGCTGAAGATCAGCTCCGCGATGGCATCGCAGGCTTGTTCCCGGTTCGTTACCCCGGCAAAGCATTGCTGATACTGCGCCGACATCTCGGCGGTAAACAGGCTGAACGCCTCCTCAACCAGCGCCTCGATGCCGCTGAAATAATAGGTCAACGACCCCAGCGGCACATTCGCGCAGAGGGCGATTTTGCGGTGCGTCACCGCCTGGACGCCGTGCGCCGCGATGGTGTCCAGCGTCGCCTGCAGGATGCGCTCGCGGCGCTGCGGATCGTTCGGTCTACGGGCCATGATTTTCCTCTTCCGGTTTATGTACAAATGTACACATGCTTGCTACTGTTGTCTTCACTCTTCTCCTTTAAGGCGTTTACGGATGACGACGCAAACCTCGCGCAGAGCGCTCCAGCTTCGGCTGTGGGCGCTGTTTATGTTCTTTTTCATCCCCGGCTTATTAATGGCCTCCTGGGCTACCCGCACGCCGGCGATCCGCGATCAGTTGATGCTTTCTACGGCAGAAATGGGCGTGGTGCTGTTTGGTCTGTCGGTGGGGTCGATGAGCGGTATTCTCTGCTCAGCGTGGCTGGTGAAGCGCTTTGGTACCCGCAAGGTCATCCGCACCACCATGTCCTTCGCCGTACTCGGCATGCTGGTGCTCAGCCTGGCCCTGTGGGTCTCTTCCGCCCCGCTGTTCGCCTTCGGCCTGGCCATCTTTGGCGCCAGCTTTGGCTCCGCCGAAGTCGCTATTAACGTCGAAGGCGCGGCCATCGAGCGAGAGATGAATAAAACGGTGCTGCCGATGATGCATGGCTTCTACAGCTTTGGCACCCTGTTCGGCGCCGGGGTGGGCATGGCAGTGACCGGATTCGGCCTGCATGCCGCCCCGCATATCCTGGCGGCCGCGCTGGTGGCTATTCTGCCCATCGCCATTGCCATCCGCGCCATTCCCGATGGCACCGGTAAAAACGCCGCCGAAGCCGCCCACGGTGAGGCGAAAGGTCTGCCGGTATGGCGCGACGCGCAGCTACTGCTGATCGGGGTCATCGTCCTGGCGATGGCCTTTGCCGAAGGCTCGGCCAACGACTGGCTGCCGCTGCTGATGGTGGACGGCCACGGCTTTAGCCCCACCTCCGGCTCGCTGATCTATGCCGGCTTCACCCTCGGCATGACGCTGGGCCGCTTTACCGGCGGCTGGTTTATCGATCGCTACAGCCGGGTGACGGTGGTCCGCGGCAGCGCGGTGATGGGCGCCCTGGGTATTGGCCTGATCATCTTCGTCGATAACCCCTGGGTGGCGGGCATCTCGGTACTGCTGTGGGGCATCGGCGCCTCGCTCGGCTTCCCGCTGACCATCTCCGCCGCCAGCGATACCGGGCCGGACGCGCCCAAGCGCGTCAGCGTGGTGGCGATCACCGGTTATCTTGCTTTCCTCGTCGGGCCGCCGCTGCTGGGCTTCCTCGGCGAACACTTCGGCCTGCGCAGCGCCATGATGGTGGTGCTGGGTCTGGTGATGGTGGCGGCACTGGTCGCCCGCGCGGTGGCTAAGCCACAATCTGAACCCGTTATGGAGAACAGCTAATGAGCATCAAACTGATTGCGGTGGATATGGACGGCACCTTTTTAAGCGATGCCAAAACTTACAACCGGCCGCGCTTCCTCGCCCAGTACCAGCGAATGCGTGAACAGAATATTCGCTTCGTGGTCGCCAGCGGCAACCAGTATTATCAGCTGATCTCCTTTTTCCCGGAGATCGCCCATCAGATCGCCTTTGTGGCGGAAAACGGCGGCTGGGTGGTGAGCGGCAATGAAGACGTCTTCAACTGCCAGCTGCCGCTCCACCATTTCAACGCCGTGGTCGATCATCTGCAGACCCTGCCGAATATCGAAATCATCGCCTGCGGGAAGCGCAGCGCCTACACTCTCAACCGCTATAACGACGCGCTGAAGAATGTGGCGGCGAAGTATTATCACCGCCTCGAACTGGTGGATGATTTTAACCACCTTGATGACGCGATCCTCAAATTTGGTCTCAACGTACCGGACAGCCTGATCCCGGAAATTCAGCCGAAGCTGCACGCGGCGCTGGGGGATATGGTCACCGCGGTGGCCACCGGCTACGGCAGTATTGACTTAATTATGCCTGGGGTGCACAAAGCCAACGGCTTGCGCATTTTGCAGCAGCGCTGGGGCATTGAGGATCATGAGGTGGTGGCGTTCGGCGATAGCGGCAATGATATCGAGATGCTGCAGCACGCCGGATTTGGCTTTGCCATGGCCAACGCCCGGGAAGACGTCAAAGCCGTCGCCAGCCATCACGCGCCGCACAACAACGAAGAAGGCGTGCTGCAGATTATTGATAAGGTGTTAAATCGCGAAGCGCCGTTCGCCTGATTAGCCCCCCGGATGCTTTTGTGCATCCGGGTTTGCCACCGGTTACGCCTGCTGCGAATTGCCGACGCTTTTATCTTTCAGGAAGTAGATCATCAGCCCCAGCCACAGTACTCCGCCCAGCAGGTTAAACAGGCTGAACAAGCCGTTGCCCCCCAGCTCATAAGCATGTTTGCTGAGCTCGATGCCGACGGTGAAGATCAGCATCTGCAGCATTCCCATCGCCGCCGAGACCGTGCCTTTGCTCATCTCGCTGGCGAACAGCGTTAAGCGCACGAGCCCGGCATTCGCGAGGCCAATTCCGAAGGCGTAAAAGCTCAGGCCGGCGGTCATCCACAGATAAGCGTGGGAAGAGACCACGGTCGCCGCCGCGGAGAGGATCAGACCAAACATGATCGGCCAGCCGCCCATGATAATCAGCGAGCGCACGGTACGGCGCGAAGTCAGGCGCGCCAGCACCAGGTTACCGGCAATCAGCGCGCCGAAAATCGGCACCTGCAGCATGCCGTACTCATAGCTGGTGGCCTGTTCGCCGCTGATAATAATCACCGGCGACTGGGCAATCCACGCCAGCAACGGCAGGCTGACAAAGCCTGTCGCCAGCGCACCGGCGACGAAGCGCAGGTTTTTCAGCACCAGGCGATAATCGCGGCCCAGCTCTTTGACCGACAGCTTTTCGCCCAACCGCGTCGCGGTTTCCGGCATCGCCCGCTGCAGACCGACGAACGAGATGGCCGCCAGCACGGCGAACAGGACGAACATCATCTCCCACGGCAGCACGTGCACCCAGGCGGCGCCCACCAGCGGCCCCAGCAGCGGGGCAATCAGCGCCACGTTGGCCATCAGGGCGGTGATTTTGATACACACCGCCTCCTCAAAGGACTCCTGAATCGCCGCATAGCCTACCGCGCCGATAAAGCACAGGCTGATCCCCTGCAGGAAGCGCAGCAGGGTAAACTGCTCAATGGTCTGCGCCAGCAGCGTCGCCAGACAGGTGACGATAAACCACACCACCCCGGTCAACATCACCGGGCGGCGGCCAATACGGTCCGACAGCGGCCCCAGCAGCCACTGTAAAAACATGCCGCCAGCCAGATAGGCGGTCATCGAGGTAGGTACCCATTCGTTGCCCACCTGAAACTCCTGAACCACGGCCAGCATACCCGGCTGGATCATATCGTTGCCGATATAGGTGGAAAACTCGTACAGCACCAGACATAACGGGAACAGCAACGCCTGCCTTCCGAGGCGGCGGCCTGAAAGCGAATAATTTTGCATGAAATCTCTTATCTATCAAAAATCGCGCAAAGTGTAATGAAACTCCCGGCGCGGAGATAGTGAATTGTGGGTGACACCGCACAATATTGCGAATTGCGCGCCGCCGTCCGCACTCTCCCCCTGCTATTCAGCCTGCGTATATATTCCGTTTATGTTTCAGCAATGTGACAAACGATATACTGGCGCTTTTCAGGCGGTTAGCATTGAAATCCATTTGCAAGATTTCTTAACAACCTGATCTTTAAGACAATGCTGCTTTATCTCCACACCGCTTTTTTTTAGGGTAGGCGGCTTATTTGCTATCGGACCAACGAGCCTGGAAGTCTATGCTGGAAAATATTAACTACGCGCTGTTCGCCCTGATCAACGCGACGCCGGCCTCGCCGCAGTGGGCCATTGAGGTGGCGATCCTGATCGCCAAAGATCTGATTCTGATCGTGCCCTTGCTGGTAGTGACATTATGGCTGTGGGGGCCTGCCCAGCGGCAGATGGTGTTTAAGCTGATGCTGGCGCTGATGATTAGCCTGACCGTGTCGTGGGCGATCGGCCACCTCTATCCGCACGATCGGCCGTTTGTCGCCGGCGTAGGCTATAACTTCCTGCATCACGCGGCGGACGACTCCTTCCCCAGCGATCATGGCACCGTCAGCTTTACCTTTGCCCTGGCTTTTCTGTTCTGGCACCGCCTGTGGTCCGGCGCGCTGCTGATGGCCATCGCCGCCGCCATCGCCTGGTCCCGCGTCTATCTCGGCGTGCACTGGCCGCTGGATATGGTCGGTGGTCTGCTGGCCGGAATGTGCGGCTGCCTTGGCGCGGCGCTGATCTGGCATACGTTCGGCCCGGCGCTGTATCGCCAGCTGCAGCGACTGTATCGTCTCTGCTTCTCCCTGCCGATCCGCAAAGGCTGGGTACGCGGCTAAACGCCAGCCGTCGCTGCGGCCACCGCGTGACTAACCCGTAAGCGACAGGTAAAATCCCGCTAACGCCCTGCCCCCGCAGGGCGATTTTAGCGCAGAGGGAATATGGAAACTCGCCGTGACGAACGTATCAGTCAGCTCATTCAGGCACTCAAACGCAGCGATAAGCTACATCTGAAAGAAGCCGCCTCCCTGCTTGGGGTGTCGGAAATGACCATTCGTCGCGACCTCAATGGCCACAGCGGCCCGGTTGTGCTGCTCGGCGGATACATTGTGCTGGAGCCGCGCAGCGCCACCCATTACCTGCTCAGCGATCAAAAAACCCGGCTGGTCGAGGAAAAGCGCCGCGCCGCTCGCCATGCGGCCGCGCTGCTGGAGGCCCATCAGATGGCTTTCTTCGACTGCGGGACCACCACGCCGTGGATCATTGACGCCATCGATGATGCCCTGCCCTTCACCGGCGTCTGTTACTCCCTGAATACCTTCCTGGCCCTGCAGGAGAAACCGCAGTGTCGCGCGGTCCTGTGCGGTGGGGAATTTCACGCCAGCAACGCGATTTTTATGCCGCTGAGCCTTGAGGACACCCTCAGCCATCTGAGCCCCGACATCGCCTTTTACTCGGCGGCAGGCATTGACTGCGAGCAGGGGGCGACCTGCTATAACCTGGAGGAGCTGCCGGTCAAGCACTGGGCGATGCGTCACGCGCGCTACCACGTGCTGGTGGTCGACCACAGCAAGTTTGGCAAAGTGCGTCCGGCGCGCATGGGGGCGTTAGCGAAATTTGACGTGATCGCCAGCGATATCTGCCCGGATGATGAGCTGGTCGCGCTGGCGAAGGCGCAGCAGATCTCCCTGCTGTATTGAGGCGTCACTGACCGCGCCCCGCCGGGCGCGGTCATGGCATCAGGAGAACCAGCTGCCGAACCAGCCGTGGAGTTTCATCAGTACGAAGTCGATCATCCGGCTGAAGAAACCGCCCTCTTTCACCGGCTCCATGACGATCAGCGGGCGCTGCTCGATGGTTTTATCATTCAGCTTAAAGTCGATAGTCCCGACCACCTGCCCCTTCTCCAGCGGCGCGGTAAGCTGCGGCTGATTTAAGGTGTAGCTGGCTTTCAGGTTTTTCAGCTGGCCCTTCGGCAGGGTGATAGAGCCCGCCTCGCCGGCTCCCAGTTTCGCTTCGCTGCTGTCGCCAAACCATACGCGCTGGGTAACGAAGGTGGCATCCGGTTTAATCGGCGTCACGGTTTCATAGAAGCGGAAGCCCCAGGTCAGCAGTTTTTCTGACTCGTTAAAGCGAATGCGGTCAGTTTTGGTCCCCAGTACCACGGCGATCAGACGCATATCACCCTGGGTGGCTGAGGAGACCAGGTTATAGCCGGCCCCGGCGGTGGTCCCGGTTTTCACACCATCGGCGTTGAGGTTGGTGCTCCACAGCAGACGGTTGCGGTTCGGCTGGCGAATTTTATTGAAGGTGAACTCTTTCTCTTTATGTACCGCGTACTCTTCCGGCACATCGTGGATCATCGCTTTGGTCAGCAGCGCCATGTCGCGGGCGGTACTGAACTGACCCGGCGCATCAAGGCCGTGGACGGTCATAAAGGTGGTGTTGGTCAGCCCCATTTTTTTGGCATAGCCGTTCATCAGGCTGACGAATGCGTCCTGGCTGCCCGCCACGTAGTCGGCAATGGCAATGCTGGCGTCGTTACCGGACTGAATAATGACCCCTTTGTTCAGATCTTCCACCGAGACCTGCATGCCGGGCTTGAGGAACATCACCGATGAGCCGCGCAGCGCCGGGTTGCCGGTCGCCCAGGCATCACGTCCGACGGTCACCATATCGGTGAGCTTGATTTTTCCCGCTTTTATCGCCTGCCCCACCACGTAGCTGGTCATGATCTTCGTCAGACTGGCCGGGTCGAGTTTTTCATCGGCATTGCCTTCGCTGAGCACCTTCCCGCTGGCGTAGTCCATCAGGATCCAGGCGCGAGCGTCAATCGAAGGGGCGTCGGGGAGTTGTTCTGCAGCCTGCACCGCAGGTGCGACAAGAAATAACAGCGCGCAACCTGCAGCGAGGCCGCGAAGGGAAAAAGCGTCATGCATCATAAGAGCCACCCAAGTATCCTTTCCAAACAAAATATGCCGCACCACTCTGACCGCGCCGCAGCAACCGGTGAGTAAAGCGTACAAATGACCTTAAAGAAACAGCGAGTTGGTAAAGTTTTTAAAGTTTACGCAATAACGTGCCGCTGTGCTTTAATCAGAACAACTTTTTTGATCGTGATTGCCTAAATATTAACTTTATCCCAACATGATCGCCGATCGCGCTGCAACGGCAGTGAAACAAACTCAGGAGCGAAAATGATTACACTGTGGGGACGTAATAACTCGACCAACGTGAAGAAAGTACGCTGGGTGCTGGAGGAGTTGGATCTTCCTTATGAGCAGATCCTCGCCGGGCTGGAGTTTGGTCTCAATCATGACCCGGAATATCTGGCGATGAACCCGAACGGGCTGGTGCCGCTGTTAAAAGACGATGCTACCGGGGTGGTGTTGTGGGAATCAAATACCATTATTCGCTACCTTGCCGCCCAGTACGGCGTCGATCGCCTGTGGCTGGCCGCACCGGCGCAGCGCGCGCAAGGGGAAAAGTGGATGGACTGGTCCAACGGCACGCTCTCTCCCGCCCATCGCCCGGTGTTAATGGGCCTGGTCAGGACGCCGCCGGAGCAGCGCGATCCGGCGGTCATCGCCGCGGGGATCGGCGCCTGTGAATCGCTGTTTGCCATGCTTGATGACGAACTGGCGAAAACGCCATGGCTCTCTGGCGAGCACTTCGGCCTCGGCGATATTGCCGTTGCCCCCTTCGTCTACAATCTGCTGACGATCCTCGATACCTGGCAACCGCGACCCCATCTGCAGCGCTGGTATCAGCAGATTAGCCAGCGCCCCGCCTGGCACGCGGTCGTGAAGATCCCGGTCACCTGAGGTTAACCCTCCGGACTCAAGCGCAACAGTTCGCCGTTAGACTCGTCGGTTAATACGTACAGATAGCCGTCGGGTCCCACGCGGACGTCGCGGATACGCTTCCCGCGCGCCTCCAGTAACCTCCCCTCCTCGCGGACCTGATTACCGTCCACCGATAAGACGATAAGCGACGTCTCCTTCAGCGCGCCGATAAACAGCTTATGCTGCCACTGGGGAAAAGTCTGCGCCGCGTAAAAGGCCATCCCGCTCACCCCGGGGGAGACCGGCCAGACATACAGGGGAGGCTCGGTACCCGGGGCCGTCTTGCCCTTGGCCTCCGGGATCGGCAGGCCGCTGTAGTTAATGCCATGCGTCGCCAGCGGCCAGCCGTAGTTTTTCCCCGCCTGCGGGATGTTAATTTCATCCCCGCCGCGCGGGCCGTGCTCATTGAGCCACAGCGCGTCGCTCCATGGGTTCATCGCCATGCCCTGCGGATTGCGAATACCGTAGGCCCAGATCTCTGGCCTGGCGTCAGCCCGGCCGACAAAGGGATTATCCGGTGGAACGTCCCCGCTCTCCGTCAGGCGGACCACTTTCCCCTGCAGCTTGCTGAGCTCCTGGGCGGTGGCGCGCTGATTGTTCTCTCCCAGACCGATAAACAGATACCCTTTGCCGTCGAACACCAGCCGGCCACCGAAATGATTGCCCACGGAGAGCTTCGGCTGCTGGCGAAACACCACGGTAAAGTTCGACAGCTGCGTGGCATCCTCACTTAACCGCCCGTAGCCTACCGCGGTGCCCGCTTTGCCGCTGGCGTCGCTTTCCGCATAGCTCAGCCATACCCGTCGCGACTGCGCAAAATCCGGCGCCAGCGCTACATCCAGTAAGCCGCCCTGACCGTTGGCCCACACCTGCGGCACGCCGGATATCGGCGCCGACAGGCCTTTACCTGGCTGCCAGCGCTTGAGCTCGCCGCCGCGCAGGGTAATCAACATGCCCTGATCGTCGGGGAGAAACGCCAGACCCCACGGATGGGCCAGCCGGTTTTGCAATACCTCCACCCGCACCGCGGCCTGGCTCAGGGCTGGCAGCGCTAAGGCGCTCAATATCAACAGCAGCGGGATTGGACGCATGGCATTCTCCTTTAGTCAGCTCTGCGCTAAAGGGTAGCCAGCGGGGAAATTTGCGCGGGGATTTTTACATAACCTTTAACAGGGGAAGCGTCCACTTCCCCTGAGTTTCAGCCGATCAGGCATGAGTGATTGGCGACAATTTATTCAATTTATGAATATTTGAAGTCAATCCTGTCAGACAGCGTTCTAGCTTCTCTACGTTAACAGCGATGTACAGCGGACAATCATGATGCCCGCTCATCAGGCATACTGCAGCGGCGGCGAGGGACTCGCCCGCCAGGCGAAGGGCCTCCTTCTCCTCCGGTGAAACGACATTCTGCAGGCGCGGGGCCTGCGCACGCATTTCACGGCAAAGCTCAAACAAGTTATCACGCAGATGGTCATTTTCGCTGACTGACATGTAGCCTTTAGCCTTTCGCAGCTGCAGATAGGCATCAATATCGATATTGGCATTGATGAGCTTCTGCAAAAGGTGGCGATATTGTCTGTCAACGGTCATCACAGTTCCTCCTCTGTCGTCCTTTACCCTTCTCATGATACGGTTATTTTTTGTGCAAAATGATGCGCCAGGTCAATTATTCCCAAGCCTGTAACACCCTTTACAATGTGACAACCTTACCGCTTTGTAGGATATATACCAAAGATAATGGTATACGATCACAATTAATTTCAAAAAGAAATCAACTCGCAATCATTACCATTAAAAGGCGAAAATAGTGCTGCTAAGATCACACTATACCACAAATGCTATTGCGCGATCGCCAGCCAGAATGCCATAACAAATCATTAATGTAATACGTATAACATTTCATAAAAACAGCGAACGCGCCCGCGGATCGCTGATAATCTCTCTGCCCGTTTGCAAGGAACTGAAACATGACGCCCGGTAAAAGAAACTACCTCCTGTTGAGTCTTTTCGATTTCCTCTACCTGTTCGCCTGGTCGTCGACCATGGCTTTCTTCGTCATCTGGACCACCCAGCATCTTGGCATCAGCGCCACGAAGACTGGCCTGCTGTACTCGGTCAACGCTTTTATCGCCCTGCTGATGCAACCTTTCTTCGGCTTTATCTCCGACAAGTTCGGCCTGAAAAAACGGCTTATCTGGCTGCTGGTCGCCCTGCTCCTGCCGGTGGGCCCCTTCTTTATCTATGTTTACGCGCCGCTGCTGGTGCACAATTTCTGGTTCGGCGCGCTGCTGGGGGGGATCTATCTGGGGATCATCTTTAACTCCGGCTGCGGGGTGATCGACTCTTACATCGATAAGATTTCCCGTCGCTACCAGTTCGAATACGGTCGGGTGCGGATGTGGGGCTCGTTAGGCTGGGCAGCGGCGGCCTGGATTGTGGGTAAATATATCGACAGCAATCCTAATCTGGCCTTCTGGCTCGCCAGCCTCGCCATCGTCATCGCCGCCATCTGCTTTATGCTGACCAAAATTGAATTAACCGACGCTGATGTGGCGCGAAGCGAATCGCTGAAGGTCTCCCATGCCCTCGAGCTGGCGAAGAATGGTCAGTTCTGGATGCTGCTGCTCTTTACCCTGTTCGTCACGCAAATTTATGACACCTACGATCAGCAGTTTGCCCAGTATTTCTCGCTGCAGTTCCCGACGCCGGAGGAAGGCAACCGCTGGTATGGGATCCTCGCCTCCATTCAGGTGTGCGGCGAAACGCTGTTCTTATGCCTGATGCCGTGGTTTGTTAACCGGACCGGCGCCAAATGGGCGCTGATCATCGCCGGGTTGATCATGTCGGTACGTATTGTCGGGTCAGCCGTGCCCCTCGGTCCGGTGTGGATTGGCGCGGTGAAAATGATGCATGCCCTGGAGAAACCGTTAATTCTGGTATCGGTCTTTAAATTCATCGCTGCCAACTTCGACCACAAGCTCTCTTCGACGGTCTATTTGCTGGTGCTGTTTGTCGCCTCGATCGCCACCGCCATCTACTCTCCGCTGGCAGGCTATCTGTACGATACCATTGGCTTCGCCGATACCTATCTGATCCTCGGCGGTATCGCCGGGCTCTTTACGCTGATCTCCATTTTCACCCTGAAGGATAAGCGCGAGCCGAAAAAGCCCAGCGCCAGGCCTTCCGGGGCCGTTACGCCGGCGCAATAATCCTCTGCCCGGTAGCCACGCCGGGCGCTACACGTTGCGCGCGACTAACGGCTTTTGCAGGAGCGTTTCCAGCACCCGCAGCGGCGAGAGCTGCGGGTGACTCATCGCTTTCACCGGCAACAGAAAGGTCTGCTCAAGCAGATACTGGCCGCGCATCGCGGCGTGCGGGGTCTGATCGGAAAAGCAGATCCAGGTACTGCCGGCGGCAAAGTCGATCTCCTGCTGCACCCCCTGTCGCTGGTACTCAGGTGTGCTTTTCATCGCATCGTGCAGGGCCAGCATCAGATGATCGTAATGGCTACGCCGACTTTTGGTGATCCCCAGCGCTGCCAGCAGCCAGGCGCCTGACGGCGACCAGGGTTTCAGCCGCGGCAGAAAGCGTGCCGCGAGGGTATCGAAATGCTCCCCTGTCCGCCAGGTTCGCGGTTCGCCGCGGGGATGAATATTGCAAAAGATGCGCAGAATACGATCACCCTTGACCGGGCGCGACGGGAATGCGTCCACATGCAGGCGCGAATCGTCTTTGCGCCAGGAGGTCGTTTCACGCCAGGCGGTAATGGGATGCAGACGCAGACTGGTTTGCGGATGGTGCAGCGCCTCGCCATAGCCTGGCAATAACGCGTCGATCAGTTGCAGCGTCATCTGGTGGTAACGCGCCATCAACCGGGCGATGGCAGCCGTTTTCTGCTTATCCGCCACGCCTCTGAGCGTGCGGGTGTCGGGTTGATAGCTGATATTCTTGCGCCGCGGCGCGACCAGCTCAGGGGTCAGCAATGCCTGCTCCGGGGCGGTTAATAAAAACGCCAGCTGCGGCAGATAGAGCACATTTCCCTGCTCAAGGGCGTGTTGGATCTGCGGCGGTTGCGGGGGGATCTCCAGATTACTGAATGGCAGGGTGGCTATCGCCACCGGGGAGCCTGTTGGTGTCATTTCCTTGCCTCTTCTCCTCGCGGTCATCGAGGTGTTTAGTAAAGAAATTGTTATCATTTTGTAGATTACAACGTAAATGACGGGCGTTTTTATCAGGAATGGCGGTTTTGACCCGGTGCTGAAGCCCACGCGCTCCTCACCCGAGCGCTTTTTCACCATTAACCGCGACGGAGCTATACTCTTTTTCGCAAAGATCTGTAGAATTCCTGCCCTGACCATTCCAATAATTGAACACTTTTTAAGCTATGAGCAATGTCACGCACCAGCCGAAAATCGGCTTCGTCTCCCTGGGCTGCCCGAAAAATCTCGTGGACTCAGAGCGTATCCTGACCGAACTGCGCACCGAAGGTTATGACGTCGTCCCTACCTACGACAACGCCGATATGGTCATCGTTAACACCTGTGGCTTTATCGATAGCGCTGTGCAGGAATCGCTGGAAGCGATTGGCGAAGCGTTAAAAGAGAACGGCAAGGTGATCGTCACCGGCTGCCTCGGCGCGAAAGAGGATCAGATCCGCGAAGTTCACCCGAAGGTGCTGGAGATCACCGGTCCGCACAGCTATGAGCAGGTGCTGGAGCACGTCCACCACTACTCGCCGAAGCCGAAGCACAACCCGTTCCTCAGCCTGGTGCCGGAACAGGGCGTTAAGCTGACGCCGCGTCACTACGCCTACTTAAAAATTTCTGAAGGCTGCAACCATCGCTGCACCTTCTGCATCATCCCGTCCATGCGTGGCGATCTGGTGAGCCGTCCGATTGGCGAAGTGCTGGCGGAAGCCAAACGCCTCGCTGACGCCGGCGTAAAAGAGCTGCTGGTGATTTCTCAGGACACCTCCGCCTACGGCGTCGATGTCAAGCACCGTACCGGTTTCCACAACGGCATGCCGGTGAAGACCAGCATGGTCAGCCTGTGCGAAGAGCTGGCGAAGCTCGGCATCTGGGTGCGCCTGCATTATGTTTACCCGTATCCGCACGTCGACGATGTGATCCCGCTGATGGCGGAAGGCAAAATTCTGCCGTACCTCGATATTCCGCTGCAGCACGCCAGCCCGCGTATTCTGAAGCTGATGAAGCGTCCTGGCTCTGCAGACCGCCAGCTGGCGCGCATTAAGCAGTGGCGTGAAATTTGCCCGGATCTGACCCTGCGCTCTACCTTTATCGTGGGCTTCCCGGGCGAAACGGAAGAAGATTTCCAGATGCTGCTCGACTTCCTGAAAGAGGCGCGTCTCGACCGCGTCGGCTGCTTCAAGTACAGCCCGGTTGAAGGCGCCACCGCCAACGAACTGGCGGATCAGGTGCCGGAAGAGGTGAAAGAGGAGCGCTGGAACCGCTTTATGCAGCTGCAGCAGCAGATCTCTGCCGAGCGTCTGCAGGAGAAAGTGGGCCGCGAAATCCTGGTGCTGGTGGATGAAGTTGACGAAGAAGGCGCCATTGGCCGCAGCATGGCCGACGCCCCGGAAATCGACGGCGCGGTCTACCTGAACGGCGAAACCCGCGTTAAGCCGGGCGACGTGGTGCGGGTGAAAGTCGAGCATGCCGACGAATACGACCTGTGGGGTACCCGGGTCTAGTCCAGCTTCCCGGATAGCGGCTTATCGCATTCCCCAGCCTACGGGGTCCTCCCGTAGGCTCACCCCCCAGGTCCGCGCAAGCGCAGCGCCGCCGGGTAATTTATCAGTCATCAAGCCTTTATATTGCCGGGTGGCGGCTAACGCCTTACCCGGCCTACAGTTCGTGCGACCTGTCGCTAATTTATTCACCAGTCTTGCTGAAACTGCCGGTGCTGGCGGCCTCAACATCGCTGAGACGTTCCCGGAAGGCCGGGGCAGCCCGCATGGATGCGGGCTGAGGGCCGTGTTTTGCAGGGACGCTGCCTCGGCCCGACCCGAAGCCTGCAGGGATAAGTCGAAGGCACCACGCAGTGGCGATGTTGCTGGCCGGAGCCCGGGGGTACAGGGGGCGGCGGCGACTGGCCGCCCCCTGTGCGCTCCCTGCGCCATGCCAGGCATAACGCAGAAGATTAACCGGGAGCGCAATGTGCGCTGAAGCCGCAGCACCGCACGGCGGTGCTTTCCCTCACCCTACCCCTTTAACTTCGGATCCAGCGCATCGCGCAGGCCATCGCCCAGCAGATTAAACGCCAGCACGGTCACAAAAATCGCCACCGCCGGAAACAGCGCTACGTGCGGGGACATCACCATATCCGCCCGCGCCTCGTTGAGCATCGCGCCCCACTCCGGGGTGGGCGGCTGCGCGCCGAGGCCGAGAAACGACAGACTGGCCGCCGAAATAATCGACACCCCAATACGCATCGTGAAGTAAACCACGATCGATGACACCGTCCCCGGCAGGATGTGGTTGAACAGAATGGTGGCGTCGCTGGCGCCGATGCTGCGCGCCGATTCAATAAAGGTCTGCTGCTTTAACACCAGCGTATTGCCGCGCACCAGACGAGCAAACGCCGGGATCGAGAAGATCGCCACGGCGATGATCACGTTGGCCATCCCGCTGCCCATGACAGCGACCACCGCGATCGCCAGCAGGATCCCCGGAAAGGCGAACAGCACGTCGCAAAGTCGCATAATGAGCCGGTCCCACCAGCCCTCATAGTAGCCGGCCAGCAGCCCAAGCACCGTGCCGATAGCCGCGCCAATCAGCACCGCCAGTACCCCGGCAGCCAGCGAGATCTGCGCCCCGACCAGCACCCGGCTGAAAATATCGCGCCCCAGCGAGTCGACACCGAACCAGTGCACCAGCGAGGGCCCCTCGTTAAGCCGGTCATAATCGAAATAATTTTCCGCATCGTACGGCGCTATCCATGGCGCAACGATGGCTACCGCAATCAGCAACAGCACGAAAATACCAGCGCCCATCGCCACCGGCTGGCGACGAAAGCGCCGCCAGAACTCATGCCATGGGGTATGGATCTCGCCGGGTCTGATACCCGGCATGGCGTTCAGCGCCGCCTGCCTTCTCCAGTTGAGCAATCGCACCTTACTTATACCTGATAGCCGGGTTAATGGCCGCGTACAGCACATCCACCACTAAATTGATAAGAATAAACTCCAGCGAAAAGAGCAGGACTTCCGCCTGAATTACCGGGTAATCGCGCATCTCTACCGAATCGACCAACAGGCGCCCAAGTCCCGGCCAGTTAAACACCTTTTCCACGACGATCGACCCACCGAGCAGAAAGCCGAACTGTAGCCCCATCATGGTCACCACCGGGATCATCGCATTGCGCAGGCCATGCTTGAGCACCACCCACGTTTCGCTCACCCCTTTCGCCCGCGCGGTACGCATATAGTCTTCATGCAACACATCAACGAACGACGCGCGGGTAAAGCGCGCCATGACCGCCGCTACCGCCGCGCCAAGGGTCAACGACGGCAAAATATAGTGCCGCCAGCTGTCGGCCCCCACCGTCGGCAGCCAGCCCAGCTCAACCGAAAACACCTGCATCAGCAGCATGCCGAGAGCAAAAGCCGGAAACGAAATGCCGCTCACCGCCAGCGCCATTCCCAGACGGTCGGGCCAGCGATTGCGCCACACCGCGGCCGCGATCCCCGCCGCCATCCCGAACAGTACCGCCCAGCTCATGCTGGCCAGCGTCAGCCACAGCGTGGGCATAAAGCGGCTGGCTATTTCACTGGAAACGGGACGCCGCGAGGCCATGGAAATGCCAAAATCGCCGCGCAGCACGTTGGTGATGTAGTGCCAGAACTGGACATGCAGCGGCTGGTCAAGCCCCAGCTGCTGGCGCACCATCGCCACCACCTGGGCATCGGCCTCCGGTCCGGCAATCAGCCGCGCCGGGTCACCGGGCAGCATATGGACGAACAGAAACACCAGTACTGCGACGATAAGCAGGGTGGGGATCAGCCCCAGCAGGCGCTTAATCACATAGTTGAGCATCATACCTCCGCAACCCGCCCCGCGGAAAAACCGCCCCCCACGCGCTGGCGCCGGAGAGCATCATCCCATCCTTCACGGTGTTAAATCTGCCTGTTCAAAACTAAAGCCAGTATCCGGCTGGATATAGAAACCGGTGAGGTTCTTGCTGTGGGCGGAGACCAGTTTCTCGACCACCAGCGGTACCCACGGCGACTCTTTCCAGATAATATCCTGCGCCTCTTTATAGAGTTTGGTTTTCTCTTGTGGGTCGGTGGTTTTCAGCGCCTCGCTCAGCGCGTTATCCACCTGCGGGTTGCTGTAAAACGCGGTATTAAACAGCGTCGGCGGCCAGTTTTGCGAGGCGAACAGCGGCGACAGTGCCCAGTCGGCTTCACCGGTGGAGGCGGACCAGCCGGTATAGAACATCCGTACCCCGCTCTCTTTCTGCCCTTTACCTTCCACTTCCGCCGCCCGCTGACCAGCGTCCATCGCCGTCACCTGCGCCTTAATCCCCACCTGCGCCAGCTGCTGCTGGGTGAACTGCAGTACTTTCTGCGCGGTGCTGTGATTATGTGATGACCATAGCGTGGTGCTGAAACCGTTAGGGTAGCCAGCCTCTTTCAGCAACTGGCGAGCTTTCGCCGGATCGTATGGCCAGGCGGTGTAAGTCTGGGCGTAGGCAATCGACGGCGGCACCACCCCGGTCGCCGGGGTGGCGTATCCGGCAAACGCCACCTTGACCAGCGCCTGACGGTTAATCGCATAGTTGATGGCTTCACGCACCTTCGGATTATCGAACGGCTTCTGCGTCACGTTCATGCTGATGTAGCGCTGCATGATCGACGGGCTGGCCACCAGCTCCAGTTTGCTGTTTTTTGCCAGCAGCGGCGCCTGTTCGTAAGGGATCGGGAAAGCAAACTGCGCTTCGCCGGTCTGCAGCATCGCCGCCCGGGTGTTGTTATCCACCACCGGACGCCAGGTGATGGAGTCCAGCTTCGGCAGGCCTGGCTGCCAGTAACCATCGAACTTGCTGACCTTCACGAAATCTGTCTGGTTCCAGGTGTCGAGCTTATACGGCCCGGTACCCACCGGATGGAAGCCAATATCCTTGCCATATTTTTTCAGCGCCGCCGGCGAAATCATCGCCGTCGCCGGATGGGCGAGAATGTTAATAAATGCCGAGAAGGGCTGCTTCAGGGTAATTTTGACCGTGGTCGGATCGACCGCCTCGGTGCTGGCGATATTTTTATACAGGTTATAGCGCTTGAGATGGTTATCCGGGTTACTCGCGCGGTCGAGGTTAGCCTTGACCGCCTCGGCGTTAAAGTCGGTGCCATCCTGGAATTTCACCCCGCTGTGCAGCTTGATGGTGTACACCAGGCCGTCCGGTGACACGGTATAGCTCTCGGCAAGAACATTTTGTAGCTTCATCTCTTTATCAAGGCCGAACAGGCCTTGATAAAAGGACTTCGCCACCGCCTGCGACAGGGTATCGTTGGCATCATAGGGATCGAGCGTCGTAAAGTTAGACCCGACCGCCACGACCACATCTTTGGCGGCAAAGGCAGGGGCGCTCGCCAGGGCCGCCGCGATACTCAGCGCCAGCCACCATTTGCGTGAAACAGGTTGTGTCATCGTATTCTCCTGAAAAGGTGCGTTATGTGTTGTTATGCTCTGCCCAGCACATCGGCGGATTCGCGGGCGACAAAGTGGTCCGGCCCAACCTGCTGCAATGGCACGCTGGCCATCTCCTCGCCCCGCTTATAGATATTGCCCGGGACGTCATCAGACAGCAGGACTCGCTGCGGATGACGGTAGGCCGGGTCGGCCACCGGTACGGCGGCCATTAGCTTGCGGGTATAGGGGTGCTGCGGGTTTTCAAACACCGCACGGCGCGGGCCTATTTCGACAATGCGACCGCGATACATCACCGCCACGCGGTGGCTGATGCGCTCCACCACCGCCATATCATGGGAAATAAACAGAAACGCGATACCCATCTCGCGCTGCAGGTCGAGCATCAGATTGATAATCTGCGCCCGAATGGAGACATCCAGGGCCGACACCGACTCATCGGCTATCACCACCTTCGGATTCAGCGCCAGCGCGCGGGCAATGCAGATCCGCTGCCGCTGGCCGCCGGAAAAGGCATGGGGGTAACGCCAGGCATGCTCCGGCTGAAGCCCCACGCGCTTCAGTAGCCAGGAAACCCGCTCACGCGCGGCTTCACCATGCAGCAGGCCATGCACCCGCAGCGGCTCCATAATCGAATCGCCGACCGTCTGACGCGGGTCAAGCGAAGCGTAAGGATCCTGAAAAATAAACTGAATATTACGGCGCAGGGATTGCAGCTTGCTGCCGGAGAGCGTATCAATCCGTTGGCCGTCGAAGGTAATGGTGCCACCCTGGGTTTCGACCAGTCTCAGCAGCGCCCGGCCGGTGGTCGACTTGCCGCAGCCGGACTCTCCCACCAGCGACAGGGTCTCTCCCGGCCAGAGATCAAAACTGACCTTCTCCACCGCATGCACTTCGCGCGTCACGCGATTGAGCAGCCCGCCGCGCACCGGAAAACGGGCCACCAGGTCGCGCACCTGCAGGATAGGCTCCCCCGTCGCCACCGTGTCTGGCGTTTCGGTCTCCGCCTGCGGCTGACCGGGAAGCGAAAAACGGCGCGGCAGATCCTGACCCCGCATCTCCCCCAGCCGCGGAACCGCCGCCAGCAGCGACTGAGTATAAGGGTGCTGCGGCGAACGAAAGATCTCCTCAACGCTGCCGGTCTCTACCGCCTCACCGCGATACATCACCAGCACCCGATCGGCGATATCGGCCACGACGCCCATATCGTGGGTAATAAAGATCACCCCCATCGCCATCTCCTTTTGCAGGACGGCAATGAGTTGCAAAATTTGCGCCTGGATGGTGACATCCAGCGCCGTGGTCGGCTCATCGGCTATCAACACCGCCGGCCGACAGGAGAGCGCCATGGCGATCATCACCCGCTGGCGCATGCCGCCGGAGAGCTGGTGCGGATAGCGTGAGAGCATCTCTTCCGCCTGGGGAATACGCACCTGGTCGAGCATCTTTTTCGCCGCGCGCAGCGCCTCTTCGCGCCCCAGCCCCTGGTGCAGGCGCAGGGATTCGGCGATTTGTTCGCCGATGGTAAAAACCGGATTCAGCGAGGTCATCGGCTCCTGAAAAATCATGGCCAGATCCGCGCCGCGCACCCGGCGCATCTCGGCGTCCGTTTGCTCATTGAGCGCGATCACCTGCCGGTTACGCCGCCGCAGCCACAGCCCCTCGCTGCTCACTTCGCTGCTGGCGGCGTCAAGCAAACGCATCAGCGCCAGCGCGGTCACCGATTTTCCCGAACCGGACTCACCCACTATCGCCAGCGTCTCGCCGCGACGCAGGCTGAAGGATAGCTGACGCACGGCCTGCACCTCTGGCGCATCCTGTTGGCGAAAGGCCACGTTCAGGTTGCGCACTACCAGCACTTCGCAGGTATCGGTTTCGTGAGTTTGCGACACTCTCCCTCTCCCTTCTTCTATTCGCGATAAATGCCAATGGTCGGCGTATCGCCGGCATAGCACCAGGCGCGGTACATGCCTTCACTGTTAAACGGTAAAACGACGTTACCTTCGCGATCGACGGCAATCAGCCCGCCGCTACCGCCGAGAGCCGGCAGTTTCTCCATCACCACCCGCTCGCAGGCGGTGTAGAGACTCAACTGACCATACTCCATCAGGGCGGCGATATCGTAGGCCGCCAGGGTGCGCATAAAAACTTCGCCGGTGCCGGTGCAGGAGACCGCCACGCTGGCATTGTTGGCATAGCATCCCGCGCCCGGCAGCGGGCTGTCGCCGACGCGTCCGGGCAGTTTGTTGGTCATGCCGCCGGTGGAGGTTGCCGCCGCCAGATTGCCAGCCAGGTCGAGCGCCACCGCGCCGACGGTGCCCATTTTCTGGCGTTCATCGAGCGGGGCGGCGTGGTGGTCGAGGATAATCTCCCCGCCCGCTTTCGCCTCCTGCAGCTGCAGCAGGCGCTCGGGCGTGGAGAAGAGATCGTTTTCCACGCGTTCCATCCCCCGGGAGAAGGCGAAATTTTCCGCGCCCTCGCCAATCAGCAGCACGTGCGGGCTCTCCTCCAGTACCAGACGCGCCGCCAGCACCGGATTACGCAAATGTTTGACCCCGGCCACCGCGCCCGCCTGCAGGCTGTAGCCATCCATTACGCAGGCGTCCAGCTCATGGGTTTGATCGTGGGTAAATACCGCGCCCATCCCGGCGTTAAACAGCGGGCACTCTTCCAGCAGCCGAACGGCCTCGGTTACGGTATCCAGCGCACTGGCGCCCGCAGCCAACATCTTCTGCCCGCTTTCGACGATAGTCGACAGCGCCGCCACATACTCTCGCTCCCGCTCCGGCGTCATCTGCGCGCGAGAAATCGCCCCTGCGCCGCCGTGAATTGCTATAACCGCCTTGCCCATTTCGCCAGTCCTTAACGATGAAGTGGATCGCCCCTGCCCCGTCGTACCGCGGCGCGGCGCCGGTCACGTCAGGAATAAGGGTATTGATATCATTATATTGCTGAATGTCTTATACAATTTTTGAATATAGAAAGAGCGGCGGGCGATGTAAAGCCTCGTACCCAGGTGGCATACAGCCCGCGCCGCTTTTCTGCCATAATAGGCGTTTTCGCTGTTTTGCCCGCAGGAGTGACCCATGGATTTTACCGCCGGACTGATGCCGCTCGACACAGCCCTCGCCCAGATGCTCGATCGTATTACGCCGCTGAACGCGACGGAAACTGTACCGCTGTTGCAGGCCTTCTCGCGTGTGACTGCCCATGACATCGTCTCCCCGCTGGATGTGCCCGGCTTTGATAACGCCGCGATGGATGGCTATGCCGTCCGGCTGAACGACCTTCGCGACGGCGCGGCGCTGCCGGTCGCCGGTAAGGCCTTTGCCGGCCAGCCTTTCAACGACGCCTGGCCCACCGGCACCTGTATTCGCATCATGACCGGCGCGCCGGTGCCTGCGGGCTGCGACGCGGTGGTCATGCAGGAAGAGACCGAACAGACCGACGCCGGCGTGCGCTTTACCGCGCCGGTGAAAGCCGGGCAGCACATTCGCCGTCGCGGAGAAGATATCGCCCACGGCGCGGTGGTCTTCCCGGCGGGGACGCCCTTGACGGTGGCCGAGCTGCCGGTGCTGGCCTCGCTGGGCATTGCCGAGGTCGAGGTGGTGCGCAAGGTCCGCGTCGCGGTCTTCTCAACCGGCGATGAGCTGCAGCTGCCGGGTCAACCGCTCGGCGACGGCCAGATTTACGATACCAACCGCCTGGCGGTGCACCTGATGCTGCAGCAGCTGGGCTACGAGGTCATTAACCTCGGCATTATTCCTGACGACCCGGCGAAGCTGCGTGACGCGTTTATCGCCGCCGACCAGCAGGCCGACGTGGTCATCAGCTCCGGTGGCGTCTCGGTGGGCGAAGCCGACTACACCAAAACCATTCTTGAAGAGCTGGGGGAGATCGGCTTCTGGAAACTGGCGATCAAGCCGGGGAAACCCTTCGCCTTCGGCAAACTCAGCAGCAGCTGGTTCTGCGGCCTGCCGGGTAACCCGGTTTCCGCCACCGTCACCTTCTGTCAGTTGGTGCAGCCGCTGCTGGCGAAACTCTCGGGCAAGCACGGCCCGCTTCAGGCAACCCGCCTGCGGGTACGCGCCGCCACGCGACTGAAGAAGTCGCCGGGCCGTCTCGACTTCCAGCGCGGTATTCTGCAGCGCAACCCCGACGGCGAGCTGGTGGTGACCACCACCGGCCATCAGGGCTCGCACATTTTCAGCTCATTCAGCCTCGGTAACTGCTTTATCGTACTGGAGCGCGAACGCGGCCACGTCGAAGCGGGCGAATGGGTCGAAGTCGAGCCCTTTAATCATCTGTTTGGGGGGCTGTAATGGCCGTTGAGCTGAGCGACGAGGAGATGCTGCGCTATAACCGGCAGATCATCTTGCGCGGTTTTGATTTCGACGGTCAGGAGCGGCTAAAAGCCGCTCGCGTACTGGTGGTCGGCCTCGGCGGGCTCGGCTGCGCCGCCGCTCAATATCTGGCGGCGGCCGGCGTGGGTCAGCTCACCCTGCTCGATTTCGACACCGTCTCGCTGTCCAACCTCCAGCGCCAGACGCTGCACAGCGACGCGACCATCGGCCAACCGAAGGTGGATTCTGCCCGCGAGGCGCTGGCGCGCATTAACCCGCACGTCCGGCTGGTCCCGCTCAATGCCTTGCTGGATGAGACCGCGCTGGCGGGGCAGATTGCCGATCACGATCTGGTGCTGGACTGCACCGACAACGTCGCCATTCGTAACCAGCTCAACGCCGGCTGTTTCCAGCACACCACCCCGCTGGTCTCCGGGGCGGCGATCCGCATGGAGGGGCAAATCAGCGTCTTCACGTATCAGGATGGCGAACCCTGCTACCGCTGCCTGAGCCGTCTGTTCGGCGAAAATGCCCTCACCTGCGTCGAAGCCGGGGTAATGGCCCCGCTGGTGGGCACCATCGGTTCGCTGCAGGCGATGGAGGCCATTAAACTGCTGACCGGCTACGGCACCCCTGCCAGCGGAAAAATCGTGATGTACGACGCCATGACCTGCCAGTTTCGTGAAATGAAGCTGATGCGTCATCCGCAGTGCGAGGTATGCGGCTCGCACTAACCCCCACACCGGCGACGAGGGTCGTCGGTGGTTTTGTGACCTCTCTCGTTTTTTTATCCCCAGGAGCTTAGCCCCATCCCGCTTGTTGATTTGCGTCAATATAACTTTCATTCGAAAGTGTTTTTATATTCATACGCAAACAAGAGAATAAGCCATGATCTTCAACATCCAGCGCTACTCCACCCATGACGGCCCAGGGATCCGTACCGTCGTCTTCCTGAAAGGCTGCTCGCTGGGCTGCCGCTGGTGCCAGAACCCGGAAAGCCGCGCCCGCAGCGAAGATCTGCTGTATGACTCGCGGCTGTGCCTGGCCGGCTGCGATCTGTGCCAGCAGGCGGCGCCGGAGGTTATCACCCGTACCCTCGATGGTTTGATCATTGATCGGCAAAACGTTAACGACAAGCATATTACTGCGCTGCGTGACTGCTGCCCCACCACCGCGCTAACGGTCTGCGGCGAGGAGAAAAACGTCGAAGCGATCATGGCGACGGTGCTGCGTGATAAACCGTTCTACGATCGCAGCGGCGGCGGCATCACCCTTTCCGGCGGCGAACCCTTTATGAACCCGACGCTGGCGCAGGCGCTTTTCGAAGCCAGCCATCAGGCAGGTATTCACACCGCCGTGGAAACCTGCCTGCACGTGCCGTGGAAATACATTGAACCGGCTTTACCCTTTGTCGACCTGTTTCTCGCCGACCTGAAACACGTCGACGAGGCCGTTTTCCAGCAGTGGACCGACGGCAGCGCCCGCCGGGTGCTGGATAACCTGCAGCGACTGGCGCAGGCAGGGAAAAAAATGATTATTCGCGTGCCGCTGATCCAGGGATTCAACGCCAGTGAAGCCGACATTGCCGCGATCACCGATTTTGCCGCCGACCGCCTGCAGGTCAGCGAGATCCATTTCCTGCCGTACCACACGCTGGGAATGAACAAATACCAGTTACTCAGTCAGCCCTACACCGCACCGGACAAACCGCTGGATGCTCCTGAGCTGCTCGCCTTCGCGCAGGATTATGCGCGGAGCAAGGGGCTAACGGCGATCTTACGAGGATAACCTTATGACGACTCTCAAACTCAATACCCTCAGCGCCCGCATCCAGGCCCATAAAATGGCACTGGTGCATATTGTCAAACCGCCGGTCTGTACCGAACGCGCCCGCCACTACACCGAGATGTATCAGCAGCATCTTGATAAGCCAATCCCGGTGCGTCGCGCCCTGGCGCTGGCGCATCACCTTGCCGAGCGCACCATCTGGATCAAGCACGACGAACTGATCGTCGGCAACCAGGCCAGCGAAGTGCGCGCTGCGCCGATTTTCCCGGAATACACCGTCAGCTGGATTGAGAAAGAGATCGACGATCTTGCCGACCGCCCCGGCGCCGGCTTCTCGGTCAGCGAAGAGAACAAACGCGTGCTGCATGAAGTGTGCCCATGGTGGCGCGGTCAGACCGTACAGGACCGCTGCTACGGTATGTTTACCGATGAACAAAAAGCGCTGCTCGCCACCGGCATTATTAAGGCGGAAGGCAATATGACCTCCGGTGACGCTCACCTGGCGGTCAACTATCCGCTGCTGCTGGAGAAAGGCCTCGACGGTATGCGCGCCAAGGTCGCCGAACGCCGGTCGCGCATTAACCTGACGGTACTGGAAGACCTGCACGGCGAGCAGTTCCTGAAAGCGATTGATATCGTTCTGGAAGCGGTCAGCGACCACAGCAAACGCTTCGCCGCGCTGGCGCGCGAGATGGCGACAGCAGAATCCCGTGAATCACGCCGCCACGAACTGCTGACGATAGCCGAAAACTGCGACATCATCGCCCATGAGCCGCCGAAAACCTTCTGGCAGGCGCTGCAGTTGTGCTACTTCATTCAGCTTATCCTGCAGATTGAATCCAATGGCCACTCGGTCTCCTTTGGCCGTATGGACCAGTACCTCTATCCGTACTACCGTCGCGACGTTGAACTGCAGCAGTCGCTGGATCGCGAACAGGCCATTGAGCTGCTGCACAGCTGCTGGCTGAAGCTGCTGGAGGTCAACAAAATTCGCTCCGGCTCGCACTCCAAGGCCTCTGCCGGCAGCCCGCTGTACCAGAACGTCACCATTGGCGGCCAGAACCTGGTCGACGGCCAGCCGCAGGACGCCGTCAACCCGCTGTCGTATGCCATCCTGGAATCCTGTGGTCGTCTGCGCTCTACCCAGCCGAACCTCAGCGTGCGTTACCATGCCGGGATGAGCAACGACTTCCTCGACGCCTGCGTCCAGGTGATCCGCTGCGGCTTCGGCATGCCGGCGTTTAATAACGACGAAATCGTCATCCCGGAATTTATCAAACTCGGCATCGAGCCGCAGGACGCCTACGATTACGCCGCCATCGGCTGCATCGAAACCGCGGTTGGCGGCAAATGGGGCTACCGCTGCACCGGCATGAGCTTTATCAACTTCGCGCGGGTGATGCTGGCGACGCTGGAAGGTGGCCGCGATGCCACCAGCGGTCAGGTATTCCTGCCCCAGGAGCATGCCCTGTCGAAAGGCAACTTCGCTAATTTCGACCAGGTGCTGGCAGACTGGGATAACCAGATCCGCTACTACACCCGTAAATCCATTGAGATTGAGTACGTGGTCGATACCATGCTGGAGGAAAACGTCCACGATATTCTCTGTTCGGCGCTGGTGGATGACTGTATCGAACGGGCGAAAAGCATCAAGCAAGGCGGCGCGAAATATGACTGGGTTTCCGGCCTGCAGGTGGGTATCGCCAACCTCGGCAACAGCCTGGCGGCGGTGAAAAAACTGGTCTTCGATCAGGGCGCCATCGGCCAGCAGGAACTGGCGAAGGCGCTGGCGGAAGATTTCGACGGTCTGACCCACGAGCAACTGCGCCAGCGGTTGATCAACGGCGCGCCGAAGTACGGTAACGATGATGACAGCGTCGACGAGTTGCTGGCGCGGGCCTACCAGACCTATATCGACGAGCTGAAGCAGTATCACAACCCGCGCTATGGCCGCGGCCCAATCGGCGGCAACTATTACGCCGGCACGTCGTCTATCTCCGCCAACGTTCCGTTCGGCGCCCAGACGATGGCGACACCGGATGGCCGTAAAGCGCACACCCCGCTGGCGGAAGGGGCCAGCCCGGCCTCCGGTACCGACCATCTGGGGCCGACAGCGGTCATCAGTTCGGTGGGCAAACTCCCCACCGGCGCGATCCTCGGCGGCGTGCTGCTTAACCAGAAGCTGAATCCGTCCACGCTGGAGAATGAGTCCGACAAGCAGAAGCTGATGGTGCTGCTGCGCACCTTCTTTGAAGTGCACAAAGGCTGGCATATCCAGTACAACATCGTGTCACGCGACACGCTGCTGGAGGCGAAGAAACACCCTGACCAGTACCGCGATTTAGTGGTCCGCGTCGCCGGATACTCGGCGTTCTTCACCGCCCTGTCGCCGGATACCCAGGACGATATCATCGCCCGAACCGAACATACGCTGTAACCCTTCGTGCCCGCTGGCGCTATGCTTAGCGGGCCTACCCTGTTCTGCAGGCCGGGTAAGGCAACGTTGCCACCCGGCATTTTCTGCGCTGAGTGAACTTTCATTCGAAATAAATTTGTGCTCCCCATCACATTGTAATTAGAATGTTACTGGTCGAAGTTAAGCCAGGAGCATCCCCTTATGACCGTTAAAGTTATCGTCACCGATATGGACGGAACTTTTCTCAATGACGCCAAAACCTACGATCGCTCACGGTTTCTGGCGCAATTCGCCCAGCTGCAGCAGCGCGGCATTGAATTTGTTGTCGCCAGCGGCAACCAGTACTATCAGTTGATATCCTTCTTCCCGGAGATCCGCGAGCAGATTTCGTTCGTCGCCGAAAACGGCGCGCTGGTCTTTGAGCATGGTAAGCAGCTGTTCCACGGCGAACTGACCCGCCACGAATCGCAGGTGGTGATCGGCGAATTACTTAACGATCCGCAGCTGAACTTCGTCGCCTGCGGCCTGCAGAGCGCGTATGTGAGCGATAAAGCTCCGGACGCCTTCGTCGACCTGATGTCAAAGCACTACCACCGTCTGCAGCGGGTAAGCGATTACCATCGCATCGACGACACGCTGTTCAAATTCTCCCTCAACCTGCCGGACAGCGAGATCCCACAGCTGATCGATAAACTGCACGTGTCGCTCGACGGGATCATGAAGCCGGTCACCAGCGGCTTTGGCTTTGTCGATTTGATTATCCCCGGCCTGCATAAAGCCAACGGCATCAGCCGCCTGCTCAAACGCTGGAACCTTTCGCCGCAGCAGTGCGTGGCCATCGGCGACAGCGGCAACGACGCCGAAATGCTGAAGCTGGTGAAATACGCTTTCGCCATGGGTAACGCCGCCGACACCATCAAGGCTATCGCCGGCTACGCTACCGACGATAATAACCATGACGGCGCGCTGAACGTCATTCAGGCCGTCCTCGATAACACCGCCCCCTTCAACGCGTGACCCTTCGCCGGGGCATCGCGCCCCGGTTTTTCCATTTTGTGCGCCGTAGCAAGATTTTAAACTTGCATTAACTCCATTTTAACTTAAATTAACGTTTGTAAGATTTAAAACTTTCGAATGAAAGATACAGCGAGGTTATTATGGCTGCTCTCCCGACCCACGAAACATTACCTGCCGACCACAAAGCGGCAATTCGCCAGATGAAACAGGCCTTACGGGCACAAATTGGCGATGTCCAGGCAGTGTTCGATAAACTCTCGGCGCGTATCAGCGAGCGCCTGGACGAGATTAATGCCCTGAAAGCCACAGGCCAGGAGGTCTGGCCGACGATCCCGTTCAGCGATATCGCCGAAGGAAAAGTGAGCGATGAGCAGCGCGCGGCGATTAAGCGCCGGGGCTGCGCAGTGATCAAAGGACACTACCCGCGCGAACAGGCGCTGGCCTGGGACAACGCGATGCTGGAATACCTCGATCTGAACCATTTCGATGATGTTTACAAAGGACCTGGCGACAGCTTCTTCGGTTCGCTGGAGGCTTCGCGTCCGGAAATCTATCCGATCTACTGGTCCCCCTCGCAAATGCAGGCGCGACAGAGTGATGAAATGGCGGCGGTGCAATCCTTCCTCAATCGCCTGTGGCGCTTTGAACAGAATGGCAAGCGCTGGTTCGATCCGGATGTCAGCGTGATTTACCCTGACCGTATCCGCCGCCGCCCGCCGGGAACCACGTCAAAGGGGCTGGGGGCGCATACCGATTCTGGCGCGCTGGAGCGCTGGCTGCTTCCCGCCTATCAGCAGGTTTTCGCCAACGTCTTTAATGGCAATATCGACGCCTACGATCCGTGGGACGCCGCGCACCGTACCGAAGTGGAAGAGTACACCGTCGACAACACCACCAAATGCTCGGTGTTCCGCACCTTCCAGGGCTGGACCGCGCTGTCGGACATGATCCCGGGTCAGGGGCTGCTACACGTGGTGCCGATCCCGGAGGCGATGGCTTATGTGCTGCTGCGCCCCCTGCTCGACGATGTGCCGGAAGATGAGCTGTGCGGCGTCGCGCCGGGCAGAGTGCTGCCGATCTCTGAGCAATGGCACCCACTCTTAATTAAAGCGTTAAGCTCGATTCCGGCGCTGAACGCTGGCGATTCCGTCTGGTGGCACTGCGATGTTATTCACTCAGTGGCGCCGGTGGAAAATCAACAGGGCTGGGGCAACGTGATGTACATCCCGGCCGCGCCGATGTGCGAAAAGAACCTCGCCTACGCGCAGAAAGTGAAAATTGCTCTGGAAAAAGGGGCCTCGCCGGGGGATTTCCCGCGCGAGGACTATGAGGCCAGCTGGCAGGGGCGCTTCACCCTGGAAGATCTGAATATTCACGGGAAACGGGCGCTGGGTATCCCGGTTTAATCGTCATACAGCCCCTGCGGCTCCACGGCGGTATGGCCTTTGCCCGGCCGGATCCGCCGTACCGAATCACGTACCACCAGCGTGCCGTGCAACAGTAGCGAGCCGTGCGGCGCCTCCGGGCGCAGCAGGCGCTGCTGCAGGAGATGCACCGCCTCGCTGCCCAGCTCATCTCGCGGCACATGCACCGCGGTCAGCGGCACCTCCTGAATCGCCGCCAGATTAAACCCGTCGATACTCATTACCGAAACATCCTGCGGCACCCGCAGGCCTCGTTTTTGCAGGGCGCTGACGGTGCCGGCGGCCATAAAATCACCGCCCACCAGGAAGGCGGTGGGCATCGGGCGCCCCTGTAAAGCGTCAAGCCAGGCCCCTACCTGCTCTTCCGTCTCTCTGGCGCTAAAGTTGGCGACGCTGATGAGATCCCGGCTGGCGGTAAAGCGCAGATTGCGCGCGCGCCATGCTTCCTGGATCCCGCCCAGCCGCAGCTCCATGGTATAGCGGCGCAGGCACATCACGTTCATCACCGCCCGATGGCCCATATCAAACAGATAGCGGGCGGCGCACTGGCCAATCAGACGATGGTCGGGGGCAATGGACGGCAGCCGCATCCCTTCATCCCGACAGTTGATCAATACGCAGGGTTTGCCCACATCCGCCGCCAGGCCATGAATATGCGGATCGTCGATCCCCAGCAGCACCGCGGCCTGGGTCTCCGCTTCGTTCATGCGGGCAAGAAACAGATTGGCGTCGCTGTCGTTCTCGTCCAGTGCGCAGTAGCGCAGGCGCACTTCATGCGCCGCCAGCGCGTTATTGATGCTCTGGATCACCCGGTAGTAGAAGATATCCGATCGCTCATCGAAGGCGCGCTGCGGAGCAAACACCAGCAGATTATTGAGCAGCAGACGCCCGGCGGCCAGTCCCTGCATGACCCCCAGCTCGCGGGCGCACTCCAGCACCGCCCGGCGCGCCTTATCGCTGGTATTCGCCTTTCCGGCCAGGACGCGCGAAACGGTGCTGGCCGACAGCCCGGTGCGGGCGGCGATTTCGGCGACGCGCAGCTTTTTATCCATTTTGTGATCCAGCTCCGATTGGAAAATGAAAGAATTTTCATAATCGCCAAAGCGCTTCCTGTAAGCAAATGACAGAGCGAAATTTGAGATCTCGGTCATTTCATGAAAAAAGTTGCATAAATAGCACTTTGCCCGACGTTTTTTCTCCCTTAGCCTGAATTGGTCCAACATCTCCCATACTAGTTATACCAATGATGTTGAGATAAAAAATAGACTATTCAAATAGTTAAAAAAACTATGTGACCACTCAGGGAAAGAGGCCGTCACTTTCCCCCTACAACGTCTTGTGGAGTGTGCTATGAGTCAAGGCCTCAACAATGATATCGCGGTCAGTAAAACGCGCCGGGTGGTAAAAAACCTGCGCTGGTGGGTGCTGGTCCTGTTTTTACTCGGCGTCACCGTCAACTACATCACACGTAACTCGCTGGGGATTATCGCCCCGGAACTGAAAGCGACGCTCGGTATTACCACCGAACAATATTCCTGGATCGTCGGCGCGTTTCAGCTGGCTTACACGATTTTCCAGCCGCTCTGTGGCTGGCTTATCGACGTCATCGGCCTGAAGCTCGGGTTTATGATCTGCGCTACCCTGTGGGCGCTGGCCTGTATCGCCCACGCCGGGGCTGGCAGCTGGCTGCACCTGGCTATGTTGCGCTTCTTTATGGGCGGCGCCGAGGCGGCCGCCACGCCGGCGAACGCCAAAACCATCGGCGAGTGGTTCCCGAAATCTGAACGGCCAATCGCCGCCGGCTGGGCTGGCGTCGGCTTCTCTATCGGCGCAATGCTGGCCCCGCCGATTATCTACTTCGCCCACGCCTCCTTCGGCTGGCAGGGGGCGTTTATGTTTACCGGCGCGCTGGCGCTGCTGTGGGTGGTGCTGTGGTGGGCTTTCTATCAGAACCCGGAAAAGCACCCGAACCTCAGCAAAAGCGAGCTGGAGTACATCAAGCAGGATAACGAAGCCCCGCCGGTGAAACAGCCCTTCTTTACCGCGCTCAAAACCGTCTCGAAGAATAAACGTTTCTACGGTATCGCCATCCCCGCCTTTATGGCCGAGCCTGCCTGGGCGGTACTGAGCTTCTGGGTGCCGCTGTACCTGGCGAAAGAGCACGGCATGGATCTGAAGCAGATCGCGATGTTCGCCTGGCTGCCGTTCCTCGCCGCCGATCTTGGCAGCGTGGTCAGCGGCTATCTCACCCGCCTGTACGTTCGCTGGTTCGGCTGCACGCGAGTCAACTCGGTTATCGCCAGCTCGGTAACCGGCGCGTTTCTGATGATCTCGCTGGCCCTGGTCGCCATTACTCGCGATCCCTATATCACCATCATCCTGATCTCCATTGGTGGTTTCGGCCATCAGATCATCTCCTGCATGCTCAGCGCGCTGGTGGTGGAGTCTTTCGACAAGGGACAAATGGCGACGGTCAACGGTATGCGCGGCTCCGCGGCGTGGATCGCCAGCTTCCTGTTCTCATTATTAATCGGGGTGACCGCCGACAAAATTGGCTTCAACCCGCTGTTTATCGCCATGGGTTTCTTTGACCTGATTGGCGCCGTTTTCCTGGTGGCATTTATTGCTGAACGTCGCGCCAAGCGCGCCTGAGAGTGGATGTAAAATATGAAGACGTTGAAACACTGGAGTTTGCACCAACAGCTGGAGCATCACGTTGAATTGACCGTTGATGGTCAGCACACTTTGTGTCTGTACGTGCTGGAAGAGAATTTATTCCGCGTCCTGCTGAAGCGCCAGGGCCAACTGGCGCTGGATCGCACCTGGAGTATCGCCCCGCAGCAGGATGTGCCGTGGGAAGGCCGCGCGCGGGATGACCTCAGCGGTTTTAGCCTCCCGGCCTGGCAGATGACCAAAGAAGATGACGCGCTGACCATCGCCACCCGCCAGCTGCGCGTCACCGTCCACCAGCCGCTATGGCTGGAGTGGAGCTATCGCGACGACGCCGGCGAGTGGCAGACGCTCGCCAGTGACCGCCCCACCAGCGCCTATCTGGCAAACGCTCACGGCGACGGCGTCGCCCATTATCTGAGCCGCCGCAAAGATGAGCGTTTCTACGGGCTGGGTGAAAAAGCCGGCGACCTGCAGCGTAACGGCAAACGCTATGAAATGCGTAACCTCGATGCCATGGGCTACAACGCCGTCAGCACCGACCCGCTGTATAAACATATTCCGTTTACCATCACCCAGCGCAGCGATATCAGCTACGGCCTGTTCTATGACAACCTGAGCAGCTGCTGGCTGGATCTGGGCAATGAAATCGACAACTACCACACCGCCTATCGCCGCTGGCAGGCGGAGGCCGGCGATATCGATTATTACCTGTTTACCGGTAAACAGGTGCTGGATGTGACCAAAGCCTTCGTCCGCCTGACCGGTAAAACCCTGTTCGGGCCAAAATGGAGCCTCGGCTACAGCGGCTCCACCATGCACTACACCGACGCGCCGGATGCGCAAAATCAGCTGATGAACTTCATCCGCCTGTGCGAGCAGCACGCGATCCCTTGCGACTCGTTCCAGCTCTCTTCCGGCTATACCTCGATCAACGGCAAGCGCTACGTCTTTAACTGGAACTACGACAAGGTGCCGCAGCCAAAAGTGATGAGCCAGTCGTTCCATGATGCCGGGCTGAAGCTGGCCGCCAATATCAAACCGTGCCTGCTGCAGGATCATCCGCGCTATGGCGAAGTGGCGGAACGCGGTCTTTTTATTCGCGATTCGCAAACCGACGCGCCGGAGCGCTCCAGCTTCTGGGATGATGAAGGGTCGCATCTCGACTTCACCAACCCGCACACCGTGGCCTGGTGGCAGGAAGGCGTGACCACCCAGCTACTGGAGATGGGTATCGATTCGACCTGGAACGATAATAACGAGTATGAGGTGTGGGACGGCGAGGCGCGCTGCTACGGCTTTGGCCGCGAAATCGCCATTAAACATATTCGCCCGGTGATGCCGTTGCTGATGATGCGCGCCTCCATGGAAGCCCAGCAGCGCTTTGCGCCGCAAAAGCGCCCGTATCTGATCTCCCGCTCCGGCTGCGCCGGGATGCAGCGCTACGTCCAGACCTGGAGCGGCGACAACCGCACCAACTGGGATACGCTGCGCTATAACATCCGCATGGGGCTGGGCATGAGCCTTTCCGGGCTGTTTAACGTCGGCCACGACGTCGGCGGTTTCTCCGGCGATAAACCCGAGCCGGAGCTGTTCGTGCGCTGGGTACAAAACGGCGTGATGCATCCGCGCTTTACCATTCATTCGTGGAATGACGACCAGACGGTCAATGAAGCCTGGATGTACCCGGAAATCACCCCGGCGATCCGCTCAGCCATCGAGCTGCGCTACCGTCTGCTGCCCTATTTGTACACCCTGTTATGGCAGGCGCATGCCGATGACGAACCGATGCTGCGCCCGACCTTCCTCGATCACCAGCACGATACCCAGACCTTCGCCGAGTGCGATGACTTCCTGCTGGGTCGCGATCTGCTGGTGGCCAGCGTGGTCGAGCCCGGCGCCCGTCAACGCCAGCTGTGGCTGCCCGATAATCAGGACGGCTGGTACGATTTTTACAGCCACCAGTGGTTCGCCGGCGGCCAGTGGGTGACGCTGGACGCGCCGCTGGAAAAACTACCGCTGCTGGTCCGCGCCGGCGCCGGTCTGCCGCTTAGTGAACGTATCAGCCACGTCGATGCGCAAAAAGACGATCGTCGCGAACTGCAGTTGTTCCCGCTGAAAGGTACCGGCTCAACCCGCGGTCTGCTGTTTGAAGACGACGGCGAAAGCTGGGGCTATAAAGAGGGGGATGCGCTATGGCTGGAGTGGGAAATGATCTGCAGCGCCAACAGCATAAACCTGAATATCAACGCTCGCGGCAGCTACCGTCCGGCGTGGAAAGCGCTGAAGCTGTCATTACCGGCGGGAGAAAAGCGCAAGCTGCTGGTGAATGGCGTTGAAGGGACCGAGTGGAGGCGCTAAGCGATATGCCGGGCGGCGGCTTACGCCTTGCCCGGCCTGGATTTTATGATGTTCCCGGATTGCGCTACGCTAATCCGGGCTACAAACGGGTGGCCTCAAAATCCCCGGTGGCGCTACCGCTTACCGGGGCTACAGCACTGTGCGGTTTGGTAGCCCGGGTAACGGACAGTTTCAGTAACCATGGGTACAAGATAGCGCTCTTAAGCTCACAATGGCACGGACCGTAGGCCGGATAAGGCGCAGCCGCCATCCGGCGCGAAAGTGGCTCTTTACCCGCAGTTATTGCCCGGCGGCGCTACGCTTGCGCGGGCCTACAGATCACATGCCAGGCGTAGCCCGGGTAAGGCGTAGCCGCTACCCGGGTAACGGACAGGGATTACTCGATACCTTTGCTGCGCAGGTAGTCTTCGTAGTTACCGCTGAAATCGATCACGCGTTCTGGGGTGATCTCCAGGACGCGGGTCGCCAGCGAGCTGACGAACTCGCGGTCGTGAGAAACGAAGATCAGGGTGCCCTGATACATCTCCAGCGCCATGTTCAGCGATTCGATCGATTCCATATCCAGGTGGTTGGTCGGTTCGTCCATGATCAGGATGTTTGGCTTCTGCATCATCAGCTTACCGAACAGCATGCGCCCTTTCTCACCACCAGAAAGGACTTTCGCCGGCTTTTTGATATCGTCCTGGCTAAACAACAGACGGCCGAGGATACTGCGTACCGCCTGCTCGTCGTCGCTTTCCTGCTTCCACTGGCTCATCCACTCGAAGACCGTCAGGTCGTTTTCGAACTCGTACTCATGATCCTGCGCGTAGTAACCAATTTGCGCGTTTTCAGACCATTTCACGGTGCCGTTGTCCGGCTGCAGTTCGCCTACCAGAGTTTTCAGCATGGTGGATTTACCCACGCCATTGGCGCCCAGAATGGCAATCTTCTCGCCCACTTCCAGCAACAGGTTGACCTTTTTGAACAGCGGACCTTCATCAAAGCCTTTGGTAAGGGCTTCCACTTCCAGCGCGTTACGGAACAGTTTCTTGTCCTGTTCGAAGCGGATAAACGGGTTCTGACGGCTGGAGGCTTTAACCTCTTCCAGCTTGATTTTGTCAATCTGGCGCGCGCGCGAGGTGGCCTGACGTGATTTAGAAGCGTTGGCGCTAAAGCGGCTAACGAAGGACTGCAGGTCCGCAATCTGCGCTTTTTTCTTGGCGTTGTCCGCCAGCAGACGCTCACGCGCCTGGGTGGCCGCGGTCATGTATTCGTCGTAGTTGCCCGGATAGACGCGCAGCTCGCCGTAGTCGAGGTCCGCCATGTGGGTGCAGACCATGTTCAGGAAGTGACGGTCGTGCGAGATGATGATCATGGTGCTGTCGCGATCGTTCAGCGTCTGCTCCAGCCAGCGGATGGTGTCGATGTCCAGGTTGTTCGTCGGTTCGTCGAGCAGCAGGATATCCGGATTGGAGAACAGCGCCTGCGCCAGCAGGACGCGCAGTTTCCAGCCCGGCGCGACTTCGCTCATCGGGCCGTAATGCTGTTCAACCGGAATGCCGACGCCGAGCAGCAGTTCGCCGGCGCGCGCTTCGGCGGAGTAACCGTCCATCTCGCCGTATTTGACTTCCAGGTCGGCCACTTTATAGCCGTCTTCCTCGCTCATTTCGGGCAGCGCGTAGATGCGATCGCGCTCTTGCTTCACTTCCCACAGCTCGCCGTGGCCCATGATAACCGTATCCAGCACGGTGAATGCTTCGAAGGCGAACTGATCCTGGCGCAGCTTACCGATACGCTCGTTCGGGTCGAGAGAAACGTTGCCCAGCGTCGGCTCGAGATCGCCGCCGAGGATCTTCATAAAGGTCGATTTACCGCTGCCGTTGGCGCCGATCAGACCATAACGGTTGCCGCCGCCAAATTTAACGGAGATATTTTCGAACAGCGGCTTACTGCCAAACTGCATGGTAACGTTGCTGGATACTAGCACGGGGATATCCTGAAAAAAGAGAATGAGGGGTGTGACACAACAGACATTATGCCAGCAAATGACACACTTTTCACGGCCTGCGGTAAATTCCGCCGCGGCGCTTGTGCTAAGGTCTTTGTCAGATGAGCCGCAGACCAGGGCTCAAACGGTTATTCTGTACGTCATTATGAGGAACCCCATGACCACCAGCCTACCGCGACACCCGGCTTTTTTATCCCTGCAGGGCGGTATCAATTTTCGCGACCTCGGCGGCCAGCGCGCCGCCGACGGACGCACGGTACGCAGCGGCAAGCTGCTACGCTCCGGCGCGCTAAATCGGTTGACGGCGGACGATCTCAACCATCTGGCGACGCTGCCGCTCAGTCGGGTGCTCGACTATCGCGACCCCGGCGAAGTGCAGCGCACCCCTGACAAGCTTAGCCCGCTCACTCACTATTTAAACGCGCCCGCTAATCCGCCGCTCGGCGATGTGAATGCGAAAGTCACCGAGCTGAATGCTGCCACCCTTAACGCGCTGAACGGGGAGCAGTTTATGCTGCAACTGTATCGCCAGTTGCCCTTTAATAACCCGGCCTATCGCCAGCTCGCCGCCTGGCTGACCACGCCTTTTGAAGGCGCTTTACTGCAACACTGCGCCGTCGGCAAAGATCGCACCGGCGTCGGCTGCGCGTTAACCCTGTTTGCCGTCGGATGCGACAGCGAGACGGTCATGGAGGAGTATCTGCTCACCCACGGCATGCTGACACAAGTGGAAGCCTGGATGCTGGAGATGCTGGGCAACGACCTGACGCCCCAGGGACGCCAGAGTCTGGCGGATATCCTGACGGTGAAAGAGTCCTATCTCGCCGCCGCGCTGTCAGCCATCCACCAGCGCTATGGCACGGTCGACGCCTGGCTGGCAGAAGAGTACCAGCTCACCGCCCCGGCACGCGCTTCGCTACAGGACCGGTTACTGGAAGGATAACCTCCCTGTCACCCGCGTGAGAGGCGGCGATTGCATCATCCGCCAGCCCCGTCAGCCGAGGCTACAGGGAAAAAAATGTGATTTCGTACACATCTGATTTACCTGTTTAGCGGAATGCACATATAATGCGCTCCCATCTACTGTCTCAATCATTAACAAAGGCCTGTGTGGCGTTGATTTCGCACACGACATTAAAGACTATGAAATTATCTACACTCTTAGCGGCAGCCTTCGCCCTCGTAGGCTTTTGCAATACAGCGTCTGCTGTCACCTATCCTTTGCCGACCGACGGCAGCCGTTTGGTTGGTCAGAATCAGGTCATCACCATTCCGGATGATAACAAGCAGCCGCTGGAATACTTTGCGGCGAAATATCAGATGGGGCTGTCCAACATGCTGGAAGCCAACCCGGGGGTGGACACCTATCTGCCAAAAGGCGGTAGCGTCCTGAACATCCCGCAGCAGCTGATCCTGCCGGACACCGTCCACGAAGGCATCGTCATCAACAGCGCCGAGATGCGTCTGTATTACTATCCGAAAGGCACCAACACCGTGATCGTTCTGCCGATCGGTATCGGCCAGTTAGGTAAAGATACGCCGATTAACTGGACCACCAAAGTCGAACGCAAGAAGGCCGGCCCGACCTGGACGCCGACCGCCAAGATGCACGCTGAATACGCCGCTGCCGGCAACCCGCTGCCAGCCGTCGTACCGGCCGGTCCGGATAACCCGATGGGTCTGTACGCGTTATATATTGGCCGTCTGTACGCCATCCACGGCACCAACGCTAACTTTGGTATTGGCCTGCGCGTGAGCCACGGCTGCGTGCGTCTGCGCAACGATGACATCAAATTCCTGTTTGAGAATGTGCCGGTCGGCACCCGCGTGCAGTTTATCGATGAGCCGGTAAAAGCGACCACCGAGCCGGACGGCAGCCGTTACATTGAGGTTCACAACCCGCTGTCGACCACCGAAGCGCAGTTCCAGGGCGGCGAAATCGTGCCGATCACCCTGACTCAGCCGGTACAGGCGATCACCAGCCAGTCTGATGTCGATCAGAATGTGGTTGAGCAGGCTATCCAGAACCGCTCCGGTATGCCGGTGCGTCTGAACTAAGTTCTGCATGACAAGAAAAACGGCGGGCCTGATGCCCGCCGTTTTTTTATCTGCATTTCCCCGGGCTGCGGCTGACGCCTTGCCTGGGTTACCAAACCTGACAACACCCTGGGCCTGCTAAGCGCTGCGCAAACAGGGGTCCCCGGTCTAGCCGTTATTCACCAGAATAATCCCGCCGTGATCGTAGCGATAGTGACAGTGGGCATACTCCAGCGGCGTACCGTCTTCGAGGTAGATCACCTGTTCAACCTCCAGCACCGGGTCGGTGAGGTCGCAGTGAAGATGTAATTTATCCAGTTCATCCGGCTTCATCGCACGCACCACGCGGTAAGATCCCATCAGCTTCAGCCCCAGCGTCTCCTGGATATAGCGAAACACCGAGCTTTCCAGATGGCTTTTATTGAGCCCCGGCACTAGCCCCACCGGCATGACCGTCAGATCCAGCGACACCGGTTCCCCGTTGAGCAACCGCAGGCGAACGAAGTCATACACCGGCGCATCGGCGTCAATCAGCAGCGAACTCTGCTCTTTGTCGCTGGGAAAACGCACCTCAAAGCGCACCACTTCGCTTTGTACCTCGCCAAGATGCTCCCAGGTTTTGGTGGCGCCAAAATAGTCGCTGCCGGGCAACTCCCACTGCGACAGCTGGAGAAAATTTTTCCGCACAAAGGTACCCAGTCCTTTGCGGGTATAGATAAGCCCTTCGACGATTAACTGACGCATCGCCTGCTGGATCGTCATCCGGCTGGTGTTGAACTCCGCCGCCAGTGCAAACTGGTCGGGTAGCGGCGCGCTGGCAGGATACTGCTGGCTGATGATGCGTTTTTTTATTTCCCGCGCGATTTGCAGATACTTCGCCGTCATTCCCGGTCCTTTTACATTCTGTGTGTGGCTGGCGGACAGCATACTTGACCTGACCGCCAGGACACTGTTACATCGCTTCGCCGTTGCTGTGGATCACCTGCTTTAGCCACGCATAGCTCTTCTTCGGCACCCGCCGCAGATCCTTGAGGTCATGGTTCTCACGATTGACGTACACCACGCCGTAGCGCTTACGCATATCGCCCTGAGAGCTGAGGATATCGATTAATCCCCAGCCGAGATAGCCAATCACCTGCGCGCCGTCCTCAAATATCGCCGCTTTCATGGCGTTAATATGGTCGCGATGGTAGGCGATGCGGTAATCATCGGCAATGGGATGTTCGCCATCCCAGGATTCGATCACCCCGATGCCATTTTCAATCGGGAACACCGGTAGCCGCCAGTCATTGTAATAGCGGGTGATGATCATGCGAAATCCCAGCGGATCGATCTGCCAGTTCCATTCCGTCGCTTTCAGGTACGGGTTATCCTGATTACCGAATAGCATGTAATTGTTGACCGCCGTTCCCGGCGGGATCGCGTCGCTATTGAGCGCACGGCTGGCGTAATAGCTGAACGCCAGATAATCGACCTTCACCGTCGCCATCAGCGCGATATCTTCAGGGCGATAAATATCGTCAAAGCCTTGGCGAGCGACAAAATGCATCACTTCCGGGCTATAACCCTCGCCGGCGTAGGCGCGCAGCAGGTTCTGGTTTAAAAACTCGTCCAGTTGCTGGGCGCAGAGAATATCGCGTGGTTTGCAGGTAGCCGGATAGACCAGCGCATGGGCCAGCATTCCGCCCATCAGGCACTGCGGCTTCGTCTGATGCAGATAGTGGGTCAGATGGACATGCGCCATCATCACGTGGTGCTGGATCTGGTAGAGTTCGCGCAGCGTTTTATCGCCACGCAAATAGCCGGTGATCAGGAAGGCTTCCGGCGAATGGTAGAGGTTCTGTTCATTGAAGGTCAGCCAGTACTTCACCTTATCGCCGTAACAGTCGATCATCTTCTGGCCATAGCGGATAAAGGCGTCCATGACCCGGCGGTCGGTAAAACCGTTGTAACGCTCCGCCAGCGACAGCGGCATATCAAAGTGATACAGGCAGATCATCGGTTCAATACCGCGGGCAATGAGTTCATCGATAAACTGATGGTAGAACGCGATCCCCTCTTCATTGAATTCGCCGTCCCCTTCCGGGCACACCCGGCTCCAGGCGATCTGGAAGCGGTAGCAGTTCATGCCCAGATCCTGCATCAGATCGAAATCTTCGCGAAAGCGATGATAGGAGTCGGTCGCGACCTTCCAGTCCGAGGCGAATTCCGCCGGTTGACGAATATCGTACACCGACATCCCCTTGCCCCCCTCGTTCCACGCCCCCTCCGTCTGCATGCTGGAGACGGAATTACCCCATAAAAAATCTGCCGGTAGTGTGTTCTTCATGCTGCGCCTCGGTATATGACTAGTCATTTAACTGTAATGACTAGTCATATACAAAAGATCCGCCACCGAAGCAAAAGTCGGATCGTTTTCTGTGAGCCAGGCAAACAAAAAAGATCGCCGCAAGCGGCGATCTTTATAAGCACGGAAAAAAACGGCGTTACTGCGCGTCAAGCTGATGACGACGATATTCCCCCTGGCGCTCCAGCATCCAGCCCGGATATTCGCGCGGCAGGGCGCTGACCGCGTCAAGCTGGCGCAACTCATCATCGCTCAGGCGGATAGCGGTCGCAGCGATGTTATCCTGCAACTGCTCGGCCCGTTTGGCGCCAATTATGACGCTGGTCACCGCCGGCTGATGCAGCAGCCACGCCAGGGCAATCTGCGCCACCGATACCCCTTTTGCTTCAGCTATCACCCGCATGACGTCGATGCAATCAAATGCGCGCGCTTTATCCACGGGCGGAAAGTCGAACGCCAGGCGACGACCACCCGCTTCCGCCTCGCCGTCGCGGCGGTATTTCCCGCTCAGCAGGCCGCCCGCCAGCGGACTCCAGACCATCAGGCCGAGTCCTTCGCTTTGCAGCATCGGCACCAGCTCACGTTCCAGGTCACGCCCGGCAATCGTGTAGTAGGCCTGCAGAGAAGCAAAGCGCGAGAGTCCAAGGCGTTCCGCGATGCCCAGCGCTTTGGCGATTTGCCAGGCCGCCCAGTTTGAAACACCGATGTAGCGCACATGCCCCTGCTGTACCAGGGTATCCAGGGCCGATAGCGTCTCTTCGATCGGCGTCGCCGGATCGAAGCCGTGCAATTGATAGAGATCGATATGATCGAGCTGCAGGCGGCGCAGGCTCTCCTTCACGCTGCCCATGATGTGGTACCGTGAGCTGCCGCGCGAGTTCACGCCGGCGGTGCCGGTTTCGCCAAACACTTTGGTCGCCACCACCACGTTTTCACGCGGGATTTTCAGGTTTTTCAGCGCCTGACCGGTAATCTCTTCAGAGCGCCCTTCCGAGTAGACGTTGGCGGTATCGATAAAGTTGATCCCGGCGTCCAGCGCGCTGCCGACCAGCTGTTCGGCTTCAGCCTGGCGCAGCTGGCCGATTTTGCCCCACATCCCTTCTTCGCCGCCGAAGGTCATGGTGCCCAGGCACAGCTCAGAGACAAACAGACCGGTATTGCCCAGTTTTTGATATCGCATAGCACTCTCCTCAACAGGATGGTTAACGTCAGCGGTATAGTTATACCGCTGTGTCGAGGCGTGCGAATGGGGTGTTTCTGTCAGTTTCTTGCCCAATTCTGCAGAAATCAGGCGCAGAGTTTAAAGAGCCAATAGCCGCTGATGGCCGCCCATAGCAGCATAGGAATGGAGTAAAGATGGAAGCGCCACCAGATCCGCCGATCGCTGGCCATGCGCAGGGCGATGATATTGGCCAGCGATCCTGGCAGCAGACCAAAGCCGCCCACGTTAACCGCCCAGGCAAGCAGTATCGACGGCGGGACATAGTTGAGCAGCAGAATGGTCGAGGGCACATTACTGATCACCTGAGACAGGCCGATGGCGGTCAGCCACAGTCCGCCGCCGGAAAGCGTCCCGACGCCGCTCAGCACATGATGCAGCGCCGGAAGCTGGGTCAGCAGGTGGACGTCGATAAACATCACCATAAACACCAGCAGCAGCGACCAGTCCACATGGACGATCACCGCCCGGGCCAGAATCAGGAAGCCCAGCAGCACCAGCGCCAGCCCCCACAGCGCCTGATTCATCTCCAGCGCGGTCAGGAACACCAGATACAATCCCAGACAGCTCCAGACCAGCTTAGGCTGCCACGATGGCGCCTTATCGCTACTCTGGTAGCTAAGCCGGTTTGCCGGGAAACAGAACCAGCACAGCACCAGCAGGGTCAACATCATTGCCGCCGCCAGGGGTAACATCTCGCCGATAAACCCGACGAAAGAGAGGCCGGACCGTCCCCACAGCAAAATGTTCTGCGGGTTGCCGATCGGCGTCAGCAGCGACCCGGCGTTAACCGCCAGCGCTTCGAAGATAATCAGACGGTTAACCGGGATCGCACACCACTTTTTCAGCGTCAGCGTCAGCGGCACCACAATAAACAGGGCCACATCGTTGGTCAGGAAGGTGGACAAAAGCGCTGCCGCCAGCACCATAAAGATGGCCAGCTGGCGCTCAGTCACGAAGCGGCGGGCCATTTTCCGCCCCAGCACGTCAAAGTAGCCGCTCAGTTCAATGCCCTTGGTCAACAGCATCAGGCCGCTGAGCGTGATGATGGTATGCCAGTCAATGGCCGCCGGCCAGCTTGCCGGGACAAACGGCACGATGGCGCTGAGCACGCAGGCGATAATCAGCAGCAGGTGTAAAAAACGGTCGCGCAGCAGCGACTGAACAAAGGGAAGAGTCATGCTTCCTGGGATCCCTGTTTCTGGGTAAATTTCAGGAACATCGCCAGCGTCTCTTCACTCACGTGATGCTCCATTCCCTCCGCATCGCGGCGGGCGATTTCCGGACTGACGCCAATGGCCAGCAGAAAGTTTTCCACAATCTGGTGGCGTTCGCGACTTTCCTGGGCCAGCTTTTCCCCTTCCGGGGTTAAGAAGATCCCGCGCCAGGGGATCTGTTCGATCAGACCCACGCTGGCCAGGCGTTTGAGCATTTTGGCGACCGTGGGCTGCGAAACGCCAAGACGCGCCGCCATATCCACCTGGCGCGCCTCCCCCACTTCGTTGATCAGATCGGAGATCAGCTCCACATAGTCATCGATCAGTTCGCGGCGATGCGCTTCCCGCACCTGACGGAACCCCTCAACGTGCTCTTCAACATTTACTAACTGCGTCACTTTTTTTGTTATTGGCTTACCTGCGCGACGGTTCATTGTGCTTCCTCATTCGTGTGACGCGTCAAGCATCATATAAAAAGATCCACATTGTAATGGATTGCGCCAAGAGCACAAAAAATTAACGTTTTAGCCATAGCTATAAAATATAGCCTGTGCTATATCTGTATGTAATGCAAACAGCCATCATGGATTGACGGCGTGAACAGGCAGGAGGAGAGCAGATGAACGAATTCAAGAGGTGCTTAAACGTGTTTAGCCATTCCCCCTTTAAAGTACGATTAATGCTGATCGGTATGCTGTGCGAGATGATCAACGGTAAACCACAGCAGGGCAAACCCCATTCCTAAGGCGGCGTCGCGGTACGCCGCTTCATTTTTCTGTCATCTTCTGCCGGCAAAATGACCGGTTTCCCCCGTTTCCCTGACCTTTTTTCAAGTTTTGTAAGCGCCCTCGCAAAACAATCTGTTATGTCTGGTTGACCTTACCATTTACAAGCCCTATCTTTGCACAGCCCTGCCACATTCGCGGCTCGCAGAGACCCTCTTCACGCACTGTCCAGCAGGTTTTACCCCTTGTCGCCAGGGGATGCGCATGGCCTCTTTTTGATTGTTTACTATGAATGTCACCACCCTGAAAGATACGCTGGTCGCCCGCCGACTGGCACTGAACCCATGGACAGGATTCTACTTTTTACAATCGCTGTTGATTAACCTGGCGCTGGGCTATGAATTTAGCCTGCTCTATACCGTGGCATTTACCTGCGTGTTACATCTTCTGTGGCGCGCTTTTCCGCGCGTCCAGAAAGGGGTAGTCGGCGCCTATTCGCTGCTGGCGGCCCTGTATTACCCCTTTGGCCAGGCTTACGGCGCCCCCAATTTCAACACCTTGCTGGCGCTGCACGCGACCAACGTGGAAGAATCTACGGAAATTCTGACCATCTTCCCGTGGTACAACTATCTGCTGGCGGTCTTCATTTTCGCACTGGGGATCATTGCGGTCCGCCGCAGGATCGTTGAGCCCTCCCGCTGGGGAAAAATGGAGACCCTGGGCCTGCTGTTCAGCGTCGGGATCTTCTTTCTGCAGCCGGTGCAAAACCTCGCCTGGGGCGGCGTGTTCAAGGTGATTGACACCGGTTATCCGGCCTTTCGTTTTGTGAAAGACGTGGTGGTGAATAATAACGAGGTGCTGGACGAGCAGGCGCGAATGGCGCAGCTGGCCGGCATGAAAGACAGCTGGCACGTGCTGGCGGTGAAGCCAAAGTACCATCTCTATGTGGTGGTGATTGGCGAGAGCGCCCGTCGCGACGCCCTCGGCGCCTTCGGCGGCCACTGGGATAACACGCCGTTTGCCAGCTCAGTAAACGGTTATCTGTTTAACAACTATGTCGCCGCCAGCGGCTCGACGCAGAAATCGCTCGGCCTGACGCTTAACCGGGTGGTCGACGGCAAACCGCAGTTTCAGGATAACTTTGTCACCCTCGCCAACCGCGCGGGTTTCCAGACCTGGTGGTTCTCCAACCAGGGGCAGATTGGCGAGTACGACACCGCTATCGCCAGCATCGCCAAACGTGCGGATGAAGTCCAGTTCCTGAAAAACGGCGATTTCGAGGCCAATAAAAATACTCAGGACGAGCAGTTATTAAAGCTGACCGAGCAGGTACTCTCTACGCAGCGCACCCAGCCGCAGCTGATTGTCCTGCATCTGATGGGTTCTCACCCGCAGGCCTGCGATCGGACCAAAGGCAAGTACACGGTTTTCGTCCAGTCGAAAGAGACCTCCTGTTATCTCTACAGCATGACGCAGACCGATTCGCTGCTGGCTAAGCTATACAGTCAGTTGCAAAACTCCGGCGATACCTTTTCACTGACCTACTTTTCCGATCATGGTCTGGCGTTCAAGGAGCGGGGAAAAGAGGTGCAGTATCTGGCGCATGACGATAAGTTCCAGCAGAACTTCCAGGTGCCGTTTATGGTGCTGTCCAGCGATGACAAAGCGCATAAAGTGATTAAAGCGCAGCGCTCAGCGAATGATTTCCTCAGTTTCTTCTCCCAGTGGACCGGGATCAAGGCGGCGGAAATCGTCCCGCGCTATCGTTTTATCTCTGAGCAAAAGGCCGGTCCGGTGTACATCACCAACTTCCAGCTGCAGAAGGTGGACTACGCTCACCTCGGTACCGATGAGTTCACCGTCAATTAATCGTGCAGGCCCGGCCAGTCGCTCAGGCTGGCCGGCAACAGGCAAAAAAAATCCGCCCCGAAAGGCGGATTTTTTATATCACCGGAGTGATTAGAAGCGGTAACCCACGCCAGCAATCCAGGTACCGACGTCAACGTTACGAATACGAGACTGCTCGTAGGAGAAGTCCAGAGCAACGTTTTCGATCGGGTTGAACTGCAGACCAGCACCGTAGGAGAAACCGTAGTCGCTCATATCGGATTTCTGGTTCGGGAAGTTGTTGTTCTGGAATTTACCGTAACCAACACCCACTACACCGTAGATGCTTGCCCAGTCGTTCAGACGGTAAGCCGGACCTGCGGTGATGCCGTAGTACTGACCTTTGTTGTAAGTACCGTTGCTGGTGTTATCCTTTTCGGTGTAGGTGAAGGAACCGATAACGCCCAGCGGGTTGTTATCTTGCTCGTAACGGTATTTCAGGTTGAAACCGCCAGCTTTGTTCGCTTTACCCTGCATGTCGCTCTGCGCGTAACCGCCGGTTACGGTAGAAGTTGCAGCAAATGCAGTGGTACCTACGGATGCAGCCAGAACAACGGCCAGTGCTGAAAGACGTGCAATTTTATTCATAACCACCTCAAATGTGTTTCTAATAAGTCCTAAGCCTTAAATATATCAAAAACTTTTGGGAAACTCTTTGGAGTTTACATTGTCTAACATACTTTTTCATGTAACCAAAAGTTTCCATATTTCTATAACAATATGGAAAACAACAATTTTTGGCGTTAACGTACATCTTAACGCTCATTAAGAAATTCGCAAGCATCCAGATTAATCTTAATCACCTGGCGAATTTCTCAGCAACGTGCGCCATTCTACTGTTTTTGCCTCTGTTTTTTTCAACATTAGCTCAACCGTCAGCAGGTTATTCCAGTACACTGGCACTTTTACGACTTTTGACAAAACCTGACAGGAGAAAGGATGCCCGGTCCATCCCGAAAAGCGGCGGCATGGTTGCCGATTCTGGTGATTTTAATCGCCATGACCTCGATTCAGAGCGGCGCATCGCTCGCCAAATCGCTGTTCCCGTTGGTCGGCGCCCCGGGGGTCACCGCCCTGCGCCTGGCGCTCGGGACGCTGATTTTGGTGGTCGTGTTCAAGCCATGGCGGTTACGTTTCTCCCCGGCGCAGCGCGTGCCGCTGCTACTGTACGGCCTGGCGCTCGGCGCGATGAACTATCTCTTTTATTTATCCCTGCAGCGTATTCCGCTCGGCGTGGCGGTAGCCCTGGAGTTTACCGGCCCGCTGGCGGTGGCGCTGTTTGGTTCGCGCCGACCGCTGGATTTTGTCTGGGTGGCGCTGGCGATCCTCGGACTGTGGTATCTCCTGCCGCTGGGGCAGAACGTGGCGCAGGTCGATTTAACCGGCGCGCTCTTTGCCCTGGGCGCCGGCGCCTGCTGGGCGGTCTATATTCTGACCGGGCAGCGCGCCGGTGAAGAGCATGGGCCAGCCACGGTGGCGATGGGGTCGCTCATCGCCTCGCTGGTGTTTGTTCCGTTAGGCATGGCGCAGGCTACGGATACGCTGTGGCAATGGTCGCTGCTGCCGATGGGGCTGGGGATTGCTATTCTCTCAACCGCGCTGCCCTACTCTCTCGAAATGATGGCCTTGACGCGCCTGCCGACGCGCACCTTCGGCACGCTGATGAGCCTTGAACCAGCATTAGCCGCCCTTTCCGGTATGGTCTTCCTCGGCGAAACGTTGAAGCTCTCCCAGACCCTGGCGCTGGGCGCGATCATTATCGCCTCGATGGGCGCCACGCTGACCATGCAGCGACAAAGTAAAATCGAGCAAGTCGATATCAATTAACATTCTGTTACGCCGCCGGCCCGTGAGAAATCCGGGCCGTTCAGCTAAATATAACCCTATGATATTTAGCGATTTTCAAAATAACCAACCACTTTGCGCTATCGAAGTGATATGGCCTGCCGATGCCTCACTCTTTGAAACCCTTGCTATACTTAGTCCCGAAGTTACCTGGGACAACGCTCCACATCATTCAGATTTGAAGTGTGACGAGCATCAATATCAAGAGGATATGAAACGATGAGTACCGCAAAACTGGTTAAATCAAAAGCATCTAATCTGGTCTATACCCGCAACGATGTCGCTGACAGCGAAAAGAAAGCGACCATTGAGCTGTTGAATCGCCAGGTGATCCAGTTCATTGACCTGTCACTTATCACCAAGCAGGCACACTGGAATATGCGCGGTGCGAACTTTATCGCCGTGCACGAAATGCTGGATGGCTTCCGTACCGCGCTAACCGAGCACCTGGACACCATGGCGGAGCGCGCCGTGCAGCTGGGCGGCGTCGCACTGGGCACCACTCAGGTCATTAACAGCAAAACGCCGCTGCAGAGCTACCCGCTCGATATCCATCACGTTCAGGATCACCTGAAAGCGCTGGCTGACCGCTATGCCGTCGTCGCTAACGATGTGCGCAAGGCGATCGATGAAGCCAAAGACGAGGATACTGCGGATATTTTCACCGCGGCCTCCCGCGATCTGGATAAATTCCTGTGGTTCATTGAAGCGAATATCGAGTAAGGCTTTGCCGCCGGCCGCAGCGCGGTCGGCGGCGCCTTTACTTTTCCCGCCCACCTTTCTGTTTTCCGTTCTATCCGTTTCCCCTTCTATGCTTTTCGTCCCCCTGCTGGCCATGCACTGTTTTAGGGCGCCAAATTGATGAAAATGCGCACAAAAGTAAAACAATTGTAATAATCACCTCACACAATCGTTACGTTGAGATTGTTTTCCCATCAGGGTTTGCGCTAAAAATGTGCTCGTTATTCAGCAACTCTATAACGCACCAAAGTGACGCCCCATCCTGGTGCAGTGAGTGCCTGTCATGATCGAAATTGTGCAACCGCTCGCGCTTCGTTTGTTGAAAAACAACAGCTTGTAAAAGTGGCACGATTTTTTCATTAGGCTAGTCGTTCTCGCAGGGGATCGTCCCGTGGATATAAAAGGAAATGCTATGAAGTCTGTATTTAAAGTTTCACTGGCTGCACTGACCCTGGCTTTTGCGGTTTCTTCCCATGCCGCCAATAAGACCCTGGTTGTCGCCACCGATACGGCGTTCGTCCCGTTCGAATTTAAGCAAGGCGATAAATATGTCGGGTTTGACGTTGACCTGTGGGCGGCTATCGCCAAAGAGCTGAAGCTCGACTACACCCTGAAGCCAATGGACTTCAGCGGCATTATCCCGGCGCTGCAAACTAAAAATATCGATCTGGCGCTGGCCGGGATCACCATCACCGACGAACGTAAAAAAGCGATCGACTTCTCCGACGGCTACTACAAAAGCGGCCTGCTGGTGATGGTCAACGCCAATAATAACGACATCAAAGATGTGAAAGATCTGAACGGTAAAGTGGTCGCGGTGAAGAGCGGTACCGGCTCCGTTGATTACGCGAAAGCCAATATCAAAACCAAAGATCTGCGTCAGTTCCCGAACATCGATAACGCCTATATGGAACTGGGTACCGGCCGCGCTGATGCCGTGCTGCACGATACGCCAAATATTCTGTACTTCATCAAAACCGCAGGCAACGGCAAGTTCAAAGCGGTAGGCGAATCACTGGAAGCGCAAAACTACGGTATCGCTTTCCCGAAAGGCAGCGACGAGCTGCGTGAGAAAGTGAACGGTGCGCTGAAAACGCTGCGCGAGAATGGTACCTACAACGAAATTTATAAAAAATGGTTCGGCACTGAACCAAAATAATAAGAACACACTTCGCCAGACGCAGCTCCGGCGACATCACAACGGTCTTCCGGCACAGACTCGGCGGGAGACCGTATTTTGGCGGAGGATTTCCTCTGCTCTCGACACGGTAACAGGAACGTATTATGCAGTTTGACTGGAGTGCCATCTGGCCTGCCATTCCGATTTTGCTGGAAGGCGCCAAAATGACGCTGTGGATTTCCGTCCTCGGCCTGGCCGGCGGCCTGATAATCGGTCTGGTGGCCGGTTTCGCCCGCTGCTTCGGCGGCTGGATCGCCAACCACATCGCACTGGTGTTTATTGAAATCATTCGCGGCACCCCGATTGTGGTGCAGGTCATGTTCATCTACTTTGCGCTGCCGATGGCCTTTAGCGACCTGCGCATCGACCCCTTCTCCGCAGCGGTAGTGACCATCATGATTAACTCGGGCGCCTATATCGCGGAAATTACCCGCGGCGCGGTGCTCTCCATTCATAAAGGCTTCCGCGAAGCGGGCCTGGCGCTGGGCCTGTCGCGTCGCGAAACCATTCGCCACGTGATCCTGCCGCTGGCGCTACGCCGCATGCTGCCGCCGCTGGGCAACCAGTGGATTATCAGCATCAAGGATACCTCGCTGTTCATCGTCATCGGCGTCGCCGAACTGACCCGTCAGGGACAGGAGATCATCGCGGGCAACTTCCGCGCCCTGGAAATCTGGAGCGCCGTTGCTGTTATCTACCTGATTATCACCCTGGTCCTGAGCTTTATTCTGCGTCGTCTTGAAAGAAGGATGAAAATCCTGTGATTGAATTTAAAAACGTCTCCAAGCACTTTGGCCCGACCCAGGTGCTGCACGATATCTCCCTGAAAATTAATCAGGGTGAAGTGGTGGTCATTATCGGCCCGTCCGGCTCCGGTAAATCGACGATGCTGCGCTGCATCAATAAACTGGAAGAGATCACCAGCGGCGATCTGATTGTCGATGGCTTAAAGGTCAACGATCCGAAGGTGGACGAACGTCTGATTCGTCAGGAAGCCGGGATGGTGTTCCAGCAGTTTTACCTGTTCCCGCACCTGACGGCGCTGGAAAACGTGATGTTTGGCCCGCTGCGGGTACGTGGCGCCAGCAAGCAGGCGGCAGAGAAGCAGGCGAAAGATCTGCTGGCGAAAGTCGGCCTGGCCGAGCGCGCGCATCACTATCCGTCTGAACTCTCCGGCGGCCAGCAGCAGCGTGTGGCCATTGCCCGCGCGCTGGCGGTGAAGCCAAAGATGATGCTGTTTGATGAACCGACCTCCGCGCTCGACCCGGAACTGCGCCATGAAGTGCTCAAGGTGATGCAGGATCTGGCTGAAGAGGGGATGACGATGGTGATCGTAACCCACGAAATCGGCTTTGCCGAAAAAGTGGCTTCGCGATTGATCTTTATCGACAAAGGACGCATTGCTGAAGACGGCAACCCGCAGGAGCTGGTGAAGAATCCGCCAAGCCCGCGCCTGCGCGAATTCCTGCAGCACGTCGCCTGACCCGCAACGGCTCTCTTCCTCCGCGGAGAGAGCCGCTTTTCCAGATTCCTCTTCCCTCCCCTTCCGCCATCGGCTTCTATACTTACCCGTTTACGTTGCAACGGAGGTGCCTATGCCGTGGATCCTGCTTTTGCTCGCTGCACTGTTTACTGCCCCGCTTTCCGCCGCCGCCCTGCCCGGCGTGCCGACAGCTAACGCCGATAAAACCAGCGCCAGCGAACCCGATGCGGAACAGAAAAGAGCGGCCTACGCCGCGCTGGCTGACGTGCTGGCTAACGACAGCGCCCGTCAGGAGCTCATTGACCAGCTGCGTAAAGCAGCCGCCACGCCGCCGCCAGACAGCACCCCGACGCTGACGCCGCCGGCGGTGAAAGAAGAGACCACGGTGCTGGAGAACGTCACGCAGATCAGCCGGGAATACGGCGAGCAGCTCTCGTCTCGCTTCTCTCAACTGTGGCGCAATATCACCGGCTCACCGCATAAACCTTTTAATTCGCAAACCTTCACCAGCGCGGCCTGGCATTTTTTACTGCTGGCCGGCCTGGTCTTTGCCTTCTGGTGGCTGGTGCGTCTTGCGGCGCTGCCGCTGTATCGCAAAATGGGTGAATGGGGGCGGCATAAAAACCGCGATCGCGGAAACTGGCTCCAGCTGCCCCTGACCATCGCCGGGGCGTTTGTTATCGACCTGCTGCTGCTGGCGCTGACCCTGTTTGTCGGCCAGTTGTTAAGCGATCGCCTGAATGGTAATAACCCCACCATCGCCTTCCAGCAGAGTCTTTTCCTCAACGCCTTCGCGTTGATCGAGTTTTTTAAAGCCATTCTGCGACTCATTTTCTGCCCGCGCATCCCGGCGCTCCGGCCTTTTAACCTCAGCGACGAAGCCGCGTCATACTGGAGCCTGCGCCTGAGCGCGCTCAGCAGCCTGATTGGCTATGGCCTGATCGTCGCGGTGCCGATTATCTCCAATCAGGTGAATGTTCAGGTTGGCGCGCTGGCTAACGTCGTCATCATGCTGTGCATTACGCTGTGGGCGCTGTACCTGATTTTTCATAACAAGACCTTGATTACGCAGGGGCTAATCCATCTGGCCGACCGTTCGCTCTCCTTCTTTAGCCTGTTTATCCGCGCCTTCGCGCTGGTCTGGCACTGGCTGGCCTGCGCCTACTTTGTGGTGCTCTTTTTCTTCTCCCTGTTCGACCCGGGCAATAGCCTGAAATTCATGATGGGCGCCACCCTGCGCAGCCTGGCCATTATCGGCGGCGCGGCGCTGGTGTCCGGCATCCTGTCGCGCTGGATAGCCAAAACCATCACCCTGTCACCCGCCACCCAGCGCAATTATCCTGAGCTGCAAAAGCGGCTGAATGGCTGGATCTCCGCCTCGCTGAAGGCCGCGCGCATTCTCACCGTCTGCGTCGCCGTCATGCTGCTGCTGAGCGCCTGGGGCCTGTTTGACTTCCGCGAATGGCTGCATAACGATGCCGGGCAAAAAACGGTGGATGTGCTGATCCGCATCGCCCTCATCCTCTTCTTCTCTGCCATCGGCTGGACGGTGCTGGCCAGCCTGATCGAAAACCGGCTGGCCTCGGATATCCATGGTCGCCCGCTGCCCAGCGCGCGGGCCCGGACGCTGCTGACCCTGTTTCGCAACGCGCTGGCGGTGGTGATCAGCACCATCACGGTGATGATCCTGCTTTCGGAGATTGGGGTTAACATTGCGCCGCTGCTGGCGGGCGCCGGGGCGTTAGGGCTGGCGATTTCGTTTGGCGCGCAAACGCTGGTTAAAGATATTATCACCGGCATATTTATCCAGTTTGAGAACGGGATGAATACCGGCGACCTGGTCACCATCGGCCCTTTGACCGGCACCGTGGAACGAATGTCGATTCGCTCCGTGGGGGTACGGCAGGATACCGGCGCCTATCACATTATTCCCTGGTCCTCGATCACCACTTTTGCCAACTTCGTGCGCGGCATTGGCTCGGTAGTCGCCAACTATGATGTCGACCGTCATGAGGATCTGGATAAAGCCAGCCAGGCGCTGAAGGCGGCGGTGGACGATCTGCTGGCCCAGGAGGAGATCCGCGGCCTGATCATTGGCGAACCGTCGTTCGCCGGGCTGGTGGGGCTGAGCAATACCGCCTTTACGCTACGCGTCAGCTTCACCACCCTGCCGCTGAAGCAGTGGACGGTGCGCTTTGCCCTCGACACTCAGGTGAAAAAGCACTTCGATCGCGCCGGGGTTCGCGCCCCGGTACAGACCTGGCAACAGCTGCCGATGCCGGGCTCAGACAGCCCGGCCGCTGAGTAGTTAGAACGGACGGCGGCGTTTGGCGTCGTCCATAAAGCTCCAGGCGATAAAGCGGCTCTGCTTTTGACCCTGGGCCATCTCTTTTTTCACCACTTTCACGGCCCCAACCTCGGTCAGCAGGCGGTAGAGCGGCGGCAGATTGTCGCCGCGCGACACCAGCGAGGTAAACCATTTCACCTGGCGGGCGAAGGCCTGACTTTCGCGTATCATCTGCGAGATAAAGGCCACTTCGCCTCCTTCGCACCACAGCTCCTGCTGCTGACCGCCAAAGTTAAGCGCGCTGTCGGCGCCGAGTCCGAGATTGCGGCGCTTGCGCTCACCGCCCGCCCGGGCGCTCTCTGCGGAGTCATGGAACGGCGGATTACACAGCGTGGCGTCATAGGTCTCGTTTTTGTGGATGACGCCGTGGAAGATGGCCTGGCTCTCTTTTTGCCGACGCAGACGGATCTGCCGGGTCAATCCGGGGTTGCCATTGACAATCGCCTGCGCGCTGGCGAAGGCTTCCGGGCTGATTTCGCTGCCGGTAAAGCGCCAGCCGTACTCGTGAACGCCGATCAGGGGATAGATGAGGTTGGCGCCGGTACCAATATCAAGGATCGTGGCTTGCTTCGGCACCTCGCCACTATCCTGCGCCAGCAGATCCGCCAGATGATGAATATAATCGGCACGCCCGGGCACCGGCGGACAGAGAAAACCGTCAGGAATGTCCCAGTGTTTGACCGCGTAGAAATGCGCCAGCAGCGCTTTATTCAACGCCTTTACTGCCTGCGGATTGGCAAAATCAATGGTCTGCTCACCCAGCGGATTGAGCGTAATGTATCCCTGCAGGTCAGGATGCGCCTGGCAGAGCGCAGGCAGGTCGTAGCGTTGATGGTGGCGGTTACGCGGGTGTAACCCCGGTTTCTGGGCTTTCATGACAATCTCCTTTGAACAGCCGCGTAAGATACCCGTTGACGGCGGCGCGGTAAATAAGGGAGTCTGGATATCTCCTTTATCCGTGACAGGTGCAGCATGTACTTTTATCAACCTTCGCAGGGCCACGGCCTGCCGCACGACCCGCTGAACGCGATAATCGGGCCTCGCCCGATAGGCTGGATCGCCTCGCAGGACGCCGAGGGCCAGCGAAATCTGGCGCCATACAGCTTTTTTAACTGCTTTAACTATCGCCCGCCGATCATTGGTTTCGCCAGCAGCGGCTGGAAAGACAGCGTGCGAAATATCGTCGAAACAAAGGAGTTCGTCTGGAACCTGGCGACGCGACCGCTGGCCGTGGCGATGAATGAAACGTCTGCCTCGATCCCGCACGATGAGGACGAGTTCGTGCGCGCCGGTCTCACCGCCGCCGCCAGCCGCCTGGTCAGCGCCCCCCGAGTCGCGGAGAGTCCGGTGAACTTTGAGTGCCGTCTGTCGCAATGTATTCAACTCACCACCGCCGACGGTAACCCTGTTGATACGTGGCTGGTGCTCGGCGAAGTGGTCGCCGTGCATATTGATGAATCACTGCTGGACAACGGCATCTATCAAACCGCCCGCGCCCAGCCGATCCTGCGCGCCGGAGGTCCGAGCGCCTATTACAGTATTGATGATAGTCTGCGTTTTGACATGATCCGCCCTGACGCCCGCTAAATAATCTACCGGCCAGAGTACCGCTGCCCTGCGCCGGTAGCCTACTAAACGCCTTGTTTTGCATTAAAAATTCCCTATCGCACGGTCGGGAAAGACCTACACTTAAGCTATGTCCCATGCTGTTTATGAGGATATGCTGATGAAAATCACCTCGCTGCTATTCGCCGCTGCGCTCACCGCTCATGCCACCGCGGCCTCTCCCCTGCCACCGACACCCGTACTGCCCTATGCCGGGCCGCTCCGCCCTGTCGGCACCGTCTCCGCCTCCGGTGCCAGCACCCTTGATGATCTGGTGGCCGCCCTCGCGGATAAGGCCCACCGCCAGGGGGCGATAGCCTGGCGGGTCAATGCCGCCAGCAGCGGTAACCGACTGCACGGTTCAGCTATAATTTATCAATAACCTTTCACAGGAGGCAGACGATGGCATCAGGTTGGGCAGGCGATGGGGCCGTTCAGGATCAGATCGACAGCACCATTGACGATGCGGTGGCTCGCGCGCGCCGCGAGCTTCCGCGCGGCGAAAGCAACAAATTTTGTGATGAATGTGGGGAGCCGATTCCGGAGGCCCGTCGACAGGCCATCCCAGGGGTCAGATATTGCGTGAAGTGCCAGCAGGAGAAAGATTTACATAACAATACATTTTCAGGATATAATCGCCGCGGATCCAAGGATAGCCAGCTACGCTGACTTTCCTTTACCGTTCATGACAGCCTTTCGCATTATCTTTTCGCGCACATTTTTTGGCGGAAAAAGTCGCAATATGTGCCCTTAAACGCGTCGGTCTTCCTCGCTACGCTTCGTGACGAAAAGAATGAGAAATAATTTATTAATAATCAGTAAATTATTAATCATTCAAAAAATTCGATGAAGACTGTGAATTTCCTTCGATTTTATCTCCCGCAAAAAAGCGTGATACTTATCACATCGACGGAACATCGTCCCCTGAACAGAACAACCTGCGAGAGATTAACTATGAAAAACATCAAATATGCTGCCGCTGCCATCGCTCTGACCGCCCTTTCCTTCGGCGCCTTTGCCGCCGAACCGGTCACCCCCGCTCAGGCAGAAAGCATGAATAAAATCGGTGTGGTGTCTGCGCAAGGCGCAACCACTTTAGATGGTCTGGAAGCAAAACTGGCTGCTAAAGCCGAAGCCGCTGGCGCGACCGGCTACAGCATTACTTCCGCTAACACCAACAACAAACTGAGCGGTACTGCGGTTATCTATAAATAATCGCTGTTCCCTCTGTAAGCCACTGAATTAACCCTGAAAAGACCTTTAATACCCTTGCCTTGCCCGTCCGAGCCACCGGACGGGCTTTTTTTTATCCTGCAGATCCGATCACCAGCAGTCGTTGACGCGGCTGAGGCCCTGCTCCAGGGTGGTGACTTCCCCGCTGGCCAGCAGACAACAGGCAAGCTGAATTTTCAACGAGTGGGGCACCGGTTCAACGCCGGCGACGCAGCGCTCGATCCAGCGCGCGGTGACCTCAGGATCTTTCGAGGCCGGCAGGACCACCGCCTCCGCTGCCGTCTCAGTCTGGCGTTCGTACAGCACCCGCACGCCCTGCTCATCGATCAGGCTGATCTGCGGGCAGCGCTGCGGGTTGGCATACACTTCGCCCTCGGTACCGTGCATCAACAGCGCGCGGCCACCGGTCTCACGAAAGAAGTTCGCCACCCGCGGAACATATTCCGGATGCGACACGCTGGAGAGACGCAATGCCTCCGCTTCGCCAAACGGTGTAGCCAGCTTGGCCAGGGTATGGGCGCTGTTGCGCACGCCCATCCGCCAGCGCATCGCCAGCTGTTTCTCCAGCGGCGGACAGAAAGCCCCCACCGGGATATACACCGGTTCATGGCCCTCCAGCTGCGCCTGAGCCTGTCCGGCGTGCCGGGTGGCCGGAATATCCAGCAGGGTAAAAATGGTCTCGGTCAGCACCCGGGTGGGATCGTGACTGACGCCGTGAACCACCACCGGAAACCCCAGCTTGTGCAGAAGCATCGCCAGCAGCGGCGTCAGGTTCGCCTGCTTGCGCGCGCCGTTGTAGCTGGGGATGACAATCGGCATCGGCTTGCCGGCCGGCGGGGTCAGGCGCAGCGTATGCTGCTGCATCGCCGCGTAAAACCCTTTCATCTCCGCTTCGCCTTCGCCTTTGATGCGCAGGGCGATTAATATTCCCCCCAGCTCCAGCTCCGGCACCTCGCCGTCCAGCATCCGCGCATAGAGCGCACGGGCGGTCTCTTCATCGAGGTCGCGGGCATGATTCTTACCGCGACCCACCTCTTTTATAATTTTGCTGTACTCCATGGCTCCCCCTGGTGCATCACGCGCCGGCGTCAGCGACGTTTGCGGCCTGACTGTTTTGCTGTCTGTTTTGCTTTCCGTTTTACTATAACCTCCGGGACGCCCGGCTGCTCTATGGGAAAAACAGGTAACGCGTTCAGTAGACGCGCGCCATAGTTTTTGGTCAACAGACGCTTATCGTAAATCACCACCTCTCCCCAGCAGTGATGGCTGCGGATCAGACGCCCCACCTGCTGAATAAGATTAAAGGAGGCGCTGGGCAAACTCTGTACCTCGAAAGGGTAACGATTAAGGCTTTTCAGCCATTCGCCTTCGGTGATCACCACCGGGCTGTCGATGGGCGGAAAGGCGATTTTATGGATATGTACCTGGCTTAGCAGATCACCCTTTAAATCCAGCCCTTCGGCAAAGGACTGCAGACCCACCAGCACGCTGCGCTCGCCGCTTTCCACCCGTTTGCGATGCAGCTCCACCAGCCGATAGCGCGGCTGGTCGCCCTGCACCAGCAGCATCAGGCGCAGATCGGTCACATGCTCCAGGAAGCGGTTCATCGCCCGCCCGCTGGCAAACAGCACCAGCATCCCGAGATGTTTCTTGCTCTCTACCTGCTGGCGAAAATAGGCCGCCATCTCGGCAATGTGCTGCTCTTCGTTATCCATCAGCGGTTCATAGCGCATTTGAGGAATAATAATTTTCCCCTGCTCCACGTGGTTGAACGGCGAATCCAGCGCCACGAAGCGGTCACCCGCTTTCTCCTTCAGACCACTCATCTCCTGCAGGCGCGAGAAGCTGTTTAGCGAGCGCAGCGTCGCTGACGTCACGACGATATGCGGTACGCTGCGCCACAGCAGCCGTTCCAGCTGATCGCTGACGCGGATGCCGACACAGTGGAACCAGACATGGATCTGGCCGTCGCGCACCACTCGCGTCGCCCATTTGGTTACCGGCGCGCCTGAGGATTGCGCCAGCGACGCCAGGCGCCATAGCTTGCTTTGGCTTTCAAACATGCCGAGCGCGCGGTTCATCTGCAGCAGCACCCGATGCAGGCGCACCACGTCATGGCTGCCGGTCTTTTCGCTGAGATCGTTAAGAAACAGCTCCGCCAGCCCGCGCAGCATCTCGGTGAGCTTCGCCAGCCGCTGGCAGATCTCCATCACCTCCTGCGGCAGTTCGCCCATCGGGAAGCGATGCTCCGCTTCCTGACCGGCGGGCATGTAGAGATTGAGAATATTATTCAACGACGCAATCAGCTCGAACAGCTCTTCGCAATGGCCGGTGAGCCGCTCCGGATTGGCCAGCGGCGGTGTGGTTTTCGGACGAAACTGCTCCATGCAGGTGGCGACCAGCTTGCAGAACAGATCCAGCTGCAGGCGAAACCAGGGGGCGGTGATCTCAGCGCTCATCTCCAGCGCGTCGCGGGCGACGTCCGGCAGATGATGGCCTTCATCGAGGACCAACAGCAGGTTTTTCGGCTCCGGCAGCACTGCCTCGCTCTCCATCGCCGCCATCACCAGCGCATGGTTGGCCACCACCACTTCCGCCTCCTGAATTTCCCGCCGTGCCACGAAGAACGGGCACTCGCGATAGTAGTGGCAGTTGCGGTTCAGGCAGCTGGCCTTATCGGTGCTCAGCCGGCTCCACAGCGCGTCATCGATGGCTTTATCGGTATGATCGCGCAGGCCGTCCCAGCGGTAGCTGTCGAGGTCCTGCTTCAGGGTCGCACACAGCTTCTGCTCGGCCTGGTTGTTCGGGGTGAGATCGTCATCGAGGAAGGCCAGCAGATCCTGCTGCGACGGCTCGGTGCTGGCCAGCGCCGTCAGGTTACGCGGACAGACGTAGCGCCCACGACCGAAGGCGGCGGTAAAGCGCAGGTCGGGAATAATTTTACGCAGCAGCGGCAGGTCTTTACTGTAGATTTGATCCTGCAGGGCGACGTTGGCGGTGCTGACCACCAGCGTTTTTTGTTCCTCCCGGGCGATGGCGATGCCCGGGATCAGGTATGACAGCGTTTTACCGACGCCGGTCGGCGCTTCGATAGCCAGATGCCTGCCCTCTTCCCCGGCGAGGGTTTTCGCCACATCGGCGATCATCTGCCGCTGCGGGGGGCGGGGAATAAAGTCCGGGATCTGTTCCTGAAGCGCCTTATACCAGGCGGCGATTTGCGCTTTCAGCGCAGCGGTCAAAGCCATGAGAAAACCTGAATACTGTATAAACAGCCACTATTGTGCCATTTTTGCCCGCCTGGAGGTATTGCTTTCTGCTGAGTGTGGAAGCGTGCTCGACAAATAGTGTAATGGAAAGAAAAAGGCCCGCCGCCGCGTAGCGGACAGACGGGCCTGAGCCGGGCCGCGTTATCGCGGCCGGGGCATCAGCGTGTTATTCGCCAGCCGGTTTACGCGGACGACGGCGGCGCGGCGGTTTGCCGTCCTGCGTACGCGCTTTCGGCGCCTCGCCGTCCTGACGGCGCGGGGCGCTGTTCTGGCTGCGCGGCTGTCCGCTGCGTCCCTGACCCTGGCCACCGCGTCCCTGACCTTGCCCACGACCGCCGCCGCGCTGCTGGCGACCGTTCTGGATAGGTTCGGCTTTAATGGACGGATCCGGCTCATAGCCGGCAATCGCGATGCGCGGGATCTCTTTTTTCAGCAGGCGCTCGATATCGCGCAGCAGCTTATGCTCATCCACACACACCAGCGACAAGGCTTCACCGGTGGCCGCCGCGCGACCGGTACGGCCGATACGGTGGACGTAATCTTCCGGTACGTTCGGCAGCTCGTAGTTCACCACGTGCGGCAGCTCTTCGATATCCAGACCACGGGCGGCGATATCGGTCGCAACCAGCACGCGAATGCCGCCGGATTTAAAGTCGGCCAGCGCGCGGGTACGCGCTCCCTGGCTCTTGTTGCCATGGATCGCCGCGCTGCGGATGCCGTCTTTATTAAGCTGCTCCGCGAGGTGGTTGGCGCCATGCTTGGTGCGGGTAAACACCAGCACCTGCTGCCAGTTGCCTTCGCCGATCAGCTGCGACAACAGTTCGCGCTTGCGGTTCTTATCAACGAAATGGACGTGCTGGGTGATCTGCTCGGACGCGGTGTTGCGACGCGCCACTTCCACTTCCAGCGGGTTGTGCAGCAGTTTCTCGGCCAGGCCCTTGATCTCGTCGGAGAAGGTCGCCGAGAACAGCAGGTTCTGTCGACGCGCCGGCAGTTTAGCCAGTACGCGACGGATGTCATGGATAAAGCCCATATCCAGCATGCGGTCCGCTTCGTCCAGCACAAGGATTTCCACGCTATCAAGGCTGACCGCGTTCTGATGTTCGAGGTCCAGCAGACGGCCCGGGGTGGCAACGAGGATGTCGACGCCACCGCGCAGCTTCATCATCTGCGGGTTGATGCTCACGCCGCCGAATACCACCAGCGAGCGAATATTCAGGTACTTGCTGTAATCGCGGACGTTCTCGCCCACCTGCGCCGCCAGCTCACGGGTCGGGGTCAGGATCAGCGCGCGTACCGGACGGCGACCCTTTGCGTGCGGCTCTTTGTCAATCAGGCGCTGCAGCAGCGGCAGGGTAAAGCCCGCCGTCTTACCGGTACCGGTCTGGGCGCTGGCCATCAGGTCGCGCCCCTGCATTACTGCCGGGATCGCCTGCTGTTGGATAGGGGTCGGCTCAACGTAGCCCTGCTCAGCGACAGCGCGCAGGATATCGGGATTCAGGCCAAGGGAATCAAAAGACATAACAACTCCGAACCGCCCCGGCCCGGTGAAGGGCGTAGTTTTCAGGGAGATTATTGCGATAAGAGATGGCAAAAACCACAATGCCATGAAGGGGCGCAGTCTAGCAGATTTTGTGACAGGCCGCATAAAATCTGCAAAAGAATACCGCGCCTGGCTGGCGGGCATGAGAAGGCCGCTGAGCGCGCTCAGCGGCCTGGTGCGTCATGGCAAAGCGATTAACGCAGACGATACTTAAGTTTTTCAACGATCTTCGCGGTGGAGATGCCATAACGATCGTGAAGGGTCGGCAGCGCGCCGGCTAACAGGAACGCGTCGGGCAGCCCCACAGTATCCAGCTCACAGCGCACACCCTTACGCATCAACAGCGCGGCCACCGCCTCCCCCAGGCCGCCGACCGCGGTGTGGTTTTCCGCAGTCACCACCAGACGACCTGGCTTCGACGCCTGTTCAATAATCGCTTTTTCATCCAGCGGTTTGATGGTCGGCACGTGCAGGACCGCCACGCTGATGTTATCGGCCCGCAGCTTATCAACCGCCTCCAGCGCGCGCATGGTCATCAGCCCGGAGGAGATGATCAGCACATCGTTGCCGTCCTCCAGCAGCTTTGCTTTACCCAGTTCGAACTGATAGTCATATTTATCCAGCACCAGCGGCACCTTACCGCGCAGCAGGCGCATATACACCGGCCCCTGGTGATCGGCAATGGCCGGCACCGCCTGCTCTATCTCCAGCGCATCGCAAGGATCGACGATGACCATGCCGGGGATACCGCGCATAATCGCCAGATCTTCAGTGGCCTGATGGCTGGGGCCATAACCGGTCGTCAGGCCCGGCAGCGCCGCGCAGATCTTCACGTTCAGATGCTCTTCAGCGATGACCTGATGAATAAAATCATAGGCGCGACGGGTTGCAAAGGCGGCATAGGTGGTGGCGAAAGGAATAAATCCCTCCTTCGCCATTCCCCCCGCCGCCGCCATCAGCAGCTGCTCGGCCATGCCCATCTGGAAGAAACGATCCGGGAAGGCCTGGGCGAAAATATGCAGATCGGTATATTTTGACAGGTCCGCGGTCATTCCGACGATTTCCGGACGCTGCGCCGCCAGTTTTGACAGCGCGACGCCGAAGGGCGCAGAGATGGTCGCCTGGCCTTCATCGGCAATCGAGGCGATCATCGCCGACGTTTTTAAACGGGGTTGACTCTGGCTCATTACAGCACTCCTTCTGGTTTGTTAGCGTCCAGCACCGCAATCGCTTTTTGCCATTCGTCGGCATCGACGCGAATAAAATGGTTTTTATCGCGGGTTTCGAGGAACGGCACCCCTTTGCCCATCAGCGTGTCGCATAAAATGACCCGCGGCTGGTTGCCGGAATAACTTTTCGCGTTGTCAAAAGCGGCCATCACCGCCGGCAGATCGTTACCGTCCACGCGCTGTACGTACCAGCCGAAGGCGGCCCATTTATCCTGCAGCGGCTCAAAGCCGAGGATTTTGCGCGAATCACCGTCCGCCTGCTGTTTGTTGACGTCGACAAGGTTAATCAGGTTGCTCAGGCCATAGTGAGCCGCCGACATCGCCGCTTCCCAGGTCGACCCTTCGTCCAGCTCCCCATCGGACATGGAGTTATAGACCCAGGCCGTGCTCTGTTTCTGCCGCAGCCCTAGCGCCATGCCGACGGCAATGGACAGCCCCTGTCCCAGCGAACCGCCGGACATCTCCATCCCCGGGGTGTAGGTCGCCATGCCGGACATCGGCAGGCGGCTGTCGTCGGAGCCGTAAGTTTCCAGCTCGGCTTCCGGGATAATGCCCGCCTCCAGCAGCGCGGCATAATAAGCGATAGCGTAATGGCCATGAGAGAGCAGGAAGCGATCGCGCCCCTCCCACTCGGGATCTTCCGGACGATAGGTCATGGCGTGGCTGAAGGCGGTGGCCAGCACATCGGCATAGCCCAGCGCCTGGCCGATATAGCCCTGCCCCTGCACTTCCCCCATTTGCAGGGCGTAACGGCGAATACGCCACGCCGCCGCGGCGACTTTTTGTGATTCGGTCATCTTCATCTGTTTGCCTCGCTTAGTGAATTAACATGCCGCCGTTAACGTCCAGGGTGATACCGGTGGAGTAGGAAGAGAGGTCGCTGCCGAGGAACAGCGCGGCGCGCGCGATGTCTACCGCGTCGCCGAGGCGGTTCATTGGGATCCCGGCAAGAATGTTGGCCGTCATGTCGTCGGTCAGCTTGCCGGCGGTAATGTCGGTCTGAATCAGCCCCGGGGTGATGCAGTTAACGCGGACGTTATCCGGGCCAAGCTCGCGCGCCATCGCCCGCGCCAGACCCAGCACCCCGGCTTTTGCCGCGCTGTAGTGCGGGCCGCCGAAGATACCGCCGCCGCGCTGGGCGGAAACGGACGAGATGCAGACGATGCTGCCGGATTTTTGCGCCCGCATGGTGGGAATAACCGCCTGCGACATCAGAAGCGTACCGCGCAGGCTGACATCAAGTACCGCGTCATAGTTGGCGCGCTTGATCTCCATCAGCTTCAGCGGCTGGGTAATCCCGGCGTTATTCACCAGCACATCAACCCGGCCATATTTCGCCAGAATTTGTTCGATGGCCGCCTGTACCTGCACTTCATCAGCGACGTTCGCCGCCAGGCCGAGATGGCCTTCGCCTAATGCCGCCGCCGCGGTTTTGCTGGCTTCACCATTGAGGTCGATAATGACCACTTTCGCGCCGTTGTCGGCGAATAATTTCGCGGTGGCGAAACCCAAACCGCGAGCGGAGGCCGCGCCAGTAATAATGGCGACTTTATCTTTTAATAACATAGTTTCACTCCATGACATTACGTCATATTAATTAACAGGATATATTTCCGTTATTGTGGTTCATCGAGGAAAAGAATCACCACCAAACCAATGGCGGCGCAGATACCAAAATAGGTAAATACAGAATTAAAACTCCCGGTTTTATCAAGTAAGAAACCGGCTGCCATCGGCGCGACAAATCCACCGAGGTTGCCGCCGCTATTAATTATGGAAGAGGCGATTGGATAGGTTTTGCTGTCCGAAACGGCCATACCGTAGGCGGTAAAAGCCGGCCAGCCGATATTCAAACAAAAACCGACAAAAAATAATCCAATACAGACCGCCAGGGTGCTTGCCGGGATATTCAGCATAATTAACATCATGACCACCGTTGACACGGCAGTAAACATCATGGTGGGTTTACGTCGGCGGCCCAGGACTTTATCTGAAATCCACCCGCCGCCAATCGCGCCAATAAAGCCGCCGATGCACGGCATACTGGCCACGAAACCCATACTCATTACATCAAAGCCACGCTCTTTGACTAAATACAGGGGGATCCAGGTTAATAATCCGTACAGCACGCTAACCATCATAAAATACGCCAGGCAGTCACCGAGAATATTTTTTGAGGTGAATAAGCCTTTCGCCGTATCAATTGGCGCCATCTTCTTTACCCGAATGATTTTATCCAGCCAGGTGAATCGATCGGCAATTAATATATTTTCGCGTACGCTATTATTATGACTTTCACGCCCGGCATTAATCTCTGCCAGTTCACTTTGTGAAACAAATCCGCTTTCTGATGGCTTTGACTTCACCAATAGATACCAGGCTATCGCTGCCACAATCCCGGGTATCGCGAAGGAGAAAAAGACCCACCGCCAGCCCCAGGTCACCGCAATCCACACCGCCAGCGGCGGGACAATAATCGGCGCAAACATGGTCGCCGCGATGTAAACGCCGGTTGCCGTGGCTTTCTCTTTTGGTGGAAACCAGTTATTTATGGTGGAAGCCAGCCCCACCGGGCAAGGCCCTTCGCTTAGCCCCAGTCCCAGACGCACCAGCTTCAGGCCAAACACGGAGCTCACCGTGCCCATCAGCCAGGTAAAGGCGGAGAAGCCGAAAATGGACAGCGAAACCAGCCCCCGGGTACCGCGTTTGGCGATGAAAAAACCGGCCGGGATCTGGCTTACCGCATAGCCGAGGAAAAACATACTGGCGATGGCCCCGGCTTCAAAATTATTGATATGAAACTCATCAATGATAAACGGCAGAACCGCGCCAATATTGGTTCTGTCGGCGTAATTGATGGCATACACCAGGAAAATCATCGTCAAAACCACGAAACGATATTTCGTTTTCCTGGCGTCAGTACAGACTAGTGTATCTATACGTGACATAGGGTTTCCTCATCTTATACCTCATCCACTTCGCTGCCCGTTGCCGCTTCGGATCACCGCGTTTTCACTTTCCATACAGCAGCAAAAGATAAATATCTTTTCGCTTAGCTAAACAGGTGGTTAGGTGTTTTATAATGGCGATCTCAACGCATCGCCGTTTGTGATCAGGCCTGTGAGAGGAATATAACAACCCCAAAATGAAACGGTATTCAAAAAACCTCAATTATGATTGAGAAAAATTGAGTTAGTGACTTCCCGCAAATTTTTAGTTTTTACTGACACGCGCGCTTTTAACGAGATAAATTGTTAAGCCCATCACAAATTAAAATCATTTTTTTCCTTTTCCCTATGCTGGCTATCACGACTGCGCCACGCTGTTCGCTATTTTATTTTAGAAACGCCCAGCCCAGGATGCTGCCATGAGTCAACCGCTGCCCAATAAAAATTTGCCGATGCCCTCTTTACGCAATATCCAGGCCTTTATTGAAGTCGCCGCTACCGGCAGCCTCAACCTGGCCGCAGAGAATCTCAATATTACCGCCTCGGCGGTCAGCCATCAGATAGCCAGCCTGGAGCACTTTCTGGGGAAAAAACTGTTCTCCCGCAGCAGTAAAGGCGTCATGTTAACGGCGGTGGGAGAAAAATATCTCAAAGAGGTCTCCGGGGCGCTGAATATGATTGGCCAGGCCACCAGCCAGGTGATCAATGATATCCATCAGGATTATTTACGTATTCACTCGGCGCCGAGCTTCGGCCTGCTGTGGTTGATGCCTCGCCTGGATAAATTTCGCCAGGCGTGGCCGGAGTTAAAAATCAGCCTGACCTGTTCCTATGAAAGCATCCAGTTCTCCCGGGATAATATTGATATCGATATTCGTCACGGGCTATCACAGTGGCCAACGCTGTTGGTCAGAACCATTAAAAATGAGTGCGTCTTGCCCTACAGCGCAGCGTCTTATTTAGCCAGCCATCCTGTGCATGCGGTGGAAGATCTGCTGGCCTGCGATCTGATCCACTCCGACAGCACCTTAATTAACTGGAGCAGTTGGCTGTCGTGGCACAAGGTCCGCGGCTGGCATAAAAACTTCATTTTTAATTTCGACCGGTCGTACATGAGCATCGAGGCGGCCAGAATGGGGATGGGCGTGATCCTCGAAAGCAATCTGCTGGCCGGCGGGCACGTGCGTCAGGGGCAGCTGACGCCGGTATTTGACGACGAGCGGAGTATGCCGGTCGGCGCGCACCACTTCGTTCTTCCCCATGCCAATGAACAGAAGGAGAAGGTCCAGCGTTTCTTCGCCTGGGTCGCCGGGGAGCTGAAGGAGGAAGGGTTCCATATTTGATCCCGGCTGGTGGACAAACCGCCGATCGAGGCCTAAAGTTAATCAATCGATTGATTAACTTTTACCGAGCGCGATGACCAGTAAAGGCGAACAGGCAAAAAATCAGCTTATCGCGGCCGCTATCGCCCAGTTTGGCGAGTATGGTCAGCATGCCACCACCCGCGATATCGCCGCCCAGGCCGGGCAGAATATCGCCGCTATCACCTATTATTTTGGCTCGAAAGACGACTTATATCTCGCCTGTGCCCAATGGATCGCCGATTTTATCGGCGACAATTTTCGCCCACAGGCCGAAGCGGCGGAGGCCCTGCTCGCCGGGAAGTCGCCGGATCGCCAGGCAATACGCGCCCTCATTCTCAACGCCTGCCATAACATGATCCTGCTGCTGACCCAGGATGATACGGTCAACTTAAGCAAATTCATTTCCCGTGAGCAGCTGGCGCCGACCGCCGCCTACCATCTGATCCACCAGCAGGTGATCGCCCCCCTGCACCACTATCTCACCCGGCTGATTGCCGCCTGGACAGGCCGCGATGCCGGTGATACGCAAATGATCCTCCACACCCACGCCCTGCTGGGCGAGGTGCTGGCTTTCCGTCTTGGGCGTGAAACCATCCTGCTACGCACCGGCTGGACGCAGTTTGACGCGCAAAAGACCGAACAGATTTTCGAGGTCATTACCTGTCATATCGATTTCATTCTGCATGGGTTATCGCAAAGGAGTTTGGGCTGATGAAAAAACCCGTCGTCGTCATTCTGTTGATCGTGATTCTTCTCGCCGCGCTGGGCGGCGGCTGGTGGTGGTACCAGAGCAGCCGGCAGCAGCCGCTGACCCTGTATGGCAATGTCGATATCCGCACCGTCAACATGAGCTTCCGCGTCGGCGGCAGACTGGCTTCGCTGACCGTCGACGAAGGCGACAGCATCCGCGCCGGGCAAACTCTCGGCGAGCTTGATCGCGCGCCGTATGAAAATGCCCTGCTGCAGGCCCAGGCCAACGTCTCTACCGCCCAGGCGCAGTATGACCTGATGATGGCCGGCTACCGCGCGGAAGAGATTGCCCAGGCCGCGGCGGCGGTGAAACAGGCGCAGGCCGCTTACGACTATGCGCAAAACTTTTATCAGCGCCAGCTCGGGCTGCGCGCCAGCAGCGCGATTTCCGCCAACGATCTGGAGAACGCCCGCTCCTCGCGCGACCAGGCGCAGGCAACGCTCAAATCAGCGCAGGATAAGCTGCGTCAGTATCGCGCCGGTAACCGCCCGCAGGAGATTGCCCAGGCCAAAGCCAGTCTGGAACAGGCGCAGGCGGCGCTGGCCCAGGCCAAACTGGACCTGCACGATACCGTGCTCACCGCCCCTTCCGACGGTACGCTGATGACCCGCGCCGTCGAGCCCGGCACCATGCTCAACGCCGGCGGCACCGTACTGACGCTGTCGTTAACCCATCCGGTATGGGTCCGCGCCTATGTTGACGAAAAAAACCTTGGTCAGGCGCAGCCGGGACGTGAAGTGCTGCTGTATACCGACAGCCGGCCGGATAAGCCCTATCACGGCAAAATCGGCTTTGTCTCGCCAAGCGCTGAATTCACGCCGAAGACCGTTGAAACGCCGGATCTGCGTACCGACCTCGTTTATCGTCTGCGTATTGTGGTGAACGATGCCGACGGCGCCCTGCGCCAGGGGATGCCGGTGACCGTCTCCTTTAACCACGGGAACGGACATGAGTGAGGCCATCATTGCCTTAAACGGTCTGAGCCGCCGTTTTCCCGGAATGGACAGGCCAGCGGTGGCGCCGCTCACCTGCACGATCCACGCCGGCTACGTCACCGGGCTGGTGGGGCCCGACGGCGCGGGGAAAACCACCCTGATGCGAATGCTGGCCGGTTTGCTCAAGCCTGATGAGGGCCGCGCCAGCGTGATCGGCTTCGACCCGCTAAAAGACGACAGCGCCCTGCACGCGGTGCTCGGCTATATGCCGCAGAAGTTCGGCCTGTATGAAGATCTGACGGTGATGGAAAACCTGACCCTGTACGCCGACCTGCGCAGCGTCACCGGCGAGGCGCGGAAGAAAATTTTCGACCGTCTGCTGGAGTTCACCTCCCTTGGCCCGTTCACCGAACGGCTGGCAGGCAAGCTTTCCGGCGGCATGAAGCAAAAGCTGGGGCTCGCCTGTACCCTGGTGGGCGACCCGAAAGTACTGCTGCTGGATGAGCCCGGCGTCGGCGTCGACCCTATCTCGCGCCGCGAGCTGTGGCAGATGGTGCACGAGCTGGCCGGCGACGGCATGCTGATCCTGTGGAGCACCTCCTATCTCGATGAAGCGGAACAATGCCGCGACGTGCTGCTGATGAACGAAGGCAAACTGCTCTACCAGGGTGAGCCGACGGCGCTGACGCAAACCATGGCCGGGCGCAGTTTCCTCGTCTCCAGCCCACAGGAAAACAACCGCCGTCTGCTGCAGCGGGCGCTGAAGCTGCCGCAGGTCAGCGATGGCGTGATCCAGGGCAAATCGGTGCGCCTGATCCTGAAAAAGGACGCCCGCATTGAGGAAGTCCAGCAGCATGGCGACATGCCGCCGCTGCAGGTGGCCGACACCGCGCCGCGCTTTGAAGATGCGTTTATCGATCTGCTCGGCGGAGCGGGAACCGCCGAATCGCCGTTGGGAGCGATTATCCATCGTGTTGACGGCAGCAAAGACGAAACGGTCATTGAAGCCCAGTCGTTAACGAAAAAGTTTGGTGATTTCGCCGCTACCGACCACGTCGATTTCCAGGTTAAGCGCGGTGAAATTTTCGGCCTGCTCGGCCCCAACGGCGCCGGGAAATCCACCACCTTCAAAATGATGTGCGGCCTGCTGGTGCCCACCTCCGGCAAAGCGCTGGTGCTGGGGATGGATCTTAAGGTCAGCTCTGGCAAGGCGCGCCAGCATCTGGGCTATATGGCGCAAAAATTTTCGCTGTATGGCAACCTCAGCGTCGAGCAGAACCTGCGCTTTTTCTCCGGCGTCTATGGCCTGCGCGGCCGGGCGCAAAATGAAAAAATCGCCCGAATGAGCGATGCCTTTGGCCTGAAAAGTATCGCCCGTCACGCCGCCGACGAGCTGCCGCTCGGCTACAAGCAGCGGCTGGCGCTGGCCTGCTCGCTGATGCATGAGCCCGATATTCTGTTTCTCGATGAACCGACCTCCGGCGTCGACCCCATCACCCGCCGCGAGTTCTGGCTGCATATCAACAGCATGGTCGATAAAGGGGTGACGGTGATGGTGACCACCCACTTTATGGATGAGGCGGAATACTGCGACCGTATCGGGCTGGTTTACCACGGTAAACTTATCGCCAGCGGCACCCCGGACGCGCTGAAGGCCCAGGCAGCGGATGACAGCCAGACGGACCCGACCATGGAGCAGGCGTTCATTACCCTGATTAACCGCTGGGATAAGGAGAATAGCCATGAGCAATAGCATTCTCTCCTGGCGGCGGGTCCGCGCCCTGTGCGTGAAAGAGACCCGGCAGATCGTCCGCGATCCCAGCAGCTGGCTGATCGCGGTGGTGATCCCGCTACTCCTGCTGTTTATCTTCGGCTATGGCATTAACCTCGACTCCAGCAAACTGCGGGTCGGCGTATTGCTGGAGCAACAGAGCGAAGAGGCGCTGGATTTCGTCCATACCATGACCGGCTCGCCCTATATCGACGCCACGGTCAGCGATAATCGCCAGCAACTGATTCAAATGATGCAGGCCGGGCGCATCCGCGCCATGGTGGTCATTCCGGTGGACTTCGACCGCCAGATGGCCCGCGCCGGCGCCGACGCACCGCTGCAGCTCATCACCGACGGCAGCGAGCCCAATACCGCCAACTTCGCTCAGGGCTACGTGGAAGGTATCTGGCAGATCTGGCAGCAGCAGCGGGCGGAAGACCGCGGCGAAACCTTTGAACCGCTGATCGACGTGCAGATGCGCTACTGGTTTAACCCGGCGGCTATTAGCCAGCACTTTATTATCCCCGGCGCAATTACCATCATCATGACCGTGGTCGGCGCGATCCTGACCTCGCTGGTGGTGGCGCGCGAATGGGAGCGCGGCACCATGGAGGCGCTGCTGTCGACGGAGATCACCCGCGCCGAACTGCTGCTATGCAAGCTCATTCCCTACTATTTCCTCGGCATGCTGGCGATGTTGCTCTGTATGCTGGTGTCGGTATTTATTCTCGGCGTGCCCTATCGCGGCTCGCTGCCGATCCTGTTTGTCATCACCAGTCTGTTTTTGCTCAGCACCCTGGGGATGGGGCTGCTGATCTCAACCATTACCCGCAACCAGTTTAACGCCGCGCAGGTGGCGCTGAATGCCGCGTTTTTACCGTCGATTATGCTGTCCGGGTTTATTTTCCAGATAGACAGTATGCCGGCGGTGATCCGCGCGGTGACCTACGTGATCCCGGCGCGCTATTTCGTCAACACCCTGCAAAGCCTGTTTCTGGCGGGCAATATTCCGGTGGTGCTGCTGGTGAATGTGCTGTTTTTGATTGCGTCGGCGGTGATGTTTATCGGCCTGACGTGGTTAAAAACCAAGCGGCGTCTGGATTAGGTTTTGCCCGGTGGCGCTGCGCTGACCGGGCCTACGGTTTAACCAACATCGATTATACGGTTCGCCGATCCCCCAGGCCGGGCAAACGCAGTGCCGCCCGGCGTGGTTGAATGGGCCAAAGGAGCAATTATGTTTCACCGTTTATGGACATTGATCCGCAAAGAGCTGCAGTCGCTGCTGCGCGAGCCGCAAACGCGGGCAATTTTAATCATGCCGGTGCTGATTCAGGTATTGTTGTTTCCCTTTGCCGCGACGCTGGAGGTGACCAACGCCACCATCGCCATCTACAACGAAGACAGCGGCCGCCACGCGGTGGAACTCACTCAGCGCTTCGCCCGCGCCAAAGCCTTTACCCACGTCCTGTTGCTGAAAAGCCCGCAGGCGATCCAGCCGACCATCGATGAACAAAAAGCCCTGCTGGTGGTACGCTTCCCGGCGGATTTCTCGCGTAATCTCGACAACTATCAAACCGCCCCGCTGCAGCTCCTGCTCGACGGGCGCAACTCCAACAGCGCGCAAATCGCCGCCAACTACCTGCAGCAGATCGTAAAAAACTATCAGCAGGAGCTGCTGGAGGGGAAAGCGAAGCCGAACAACAGCGAACTGGTGGTGCGCAACTGGTACAACCCGAATCTCGACTATAAGTGGTTCGTGGTGCCGTCGCTTATCGCCATGATCACCACCATCGGAGTGATGATCGTGACGTCGTTGTCGGTGGCCCGTGAGCGCGAACAGGGTACCCTCGATCAGCTGCTGGTCTCGCCCCTCGCCACCTGGCAAATCTTCGTTGGCAAAGCAGTGCCGGCGCTGATCGTCGCCACCCTGCAGGCGACTATCGTGCTGGCGATTGGTATCTGGGCCTATCAGATCCCGTTTGCCGGCTCGCTGCTGCTGTTCTATTTCACGATGGTGATTTATGGCTTATCGCTGGTGGGCTTCGGTTTATTGATTTCATCGCTGTGCGCCACCCAGCAGCAGGCGTTTATCGGCGTGTTCGTCTTTATGATGCCGGCGATCCTGCTTTCGGGCTACGTTTCACCGGTGGAAAATATGCCGCAGTGGCTGCAGGATCTGACCTGGATAAACCCGATCCGCCATTTTACCGATATCACCAAGCAAATTTATCTGAAGGATGCGAGTCTGAAGATTGTGTGGGGAAGTTTGTGGCCGCTACTGGTCATAGCGGCCACCACCGGCTCAGCGGCGTATGCGATGTTCCGAAGAAAGATTGCGTAGTTTTTTATCTTTCGCCAGCAGCGAGACCACCGCCGGGCCTGCCAGTATCACCAGCCCGGCGAGGGCCAGCAGCAGGTTGTTGTGCAGCACGCGCGACAGCAGCCACAGCGCTATCATGGCCGCGCCAAAGTACCAGGTGGTGGTGAGCTCCTCAAGGAAGTCTCCCACATCGCGCCAGCGCGCCTCGTGGTGACGCTGCAAAAACAGCATCGCCAGCAGCGTGACGCTATAGAGGACGCACAGCCCCAATCCGACGCGCACCAGCGCGCCGCTCATCCATCCCATCACCAGCACTGCCACGACCAGTAGATGCAACATAATCTGCCAGCAACTAAGACCTGTTGCGACGCGTACACGTTGTTGCCACTTCATGGCTTCTCTCCTGAAGGATTTTTCTCTGCTACTCAGAGTACCGCACTTTACGGAAAATTCCGTAACACCGCATCTTTTTGTGACGTCTACTACACTATTTTATTCAGGAAAGTGACATTTACTGGAGAATTATGGCTGAGCCAACGTCGGGATTTTCGTTGAACGTGCTGACAATTAACACCCATAAAGGCTTTACGGCGTTTAATCGGCGTTTTATTTTGCCCGAGTTGCGCGACGCCGTGCGCAGCGTCAGCGCGGATATTGTTTGCCTGCAGGAAGTGATGGGCGCTCACGAGGTTCACCCGCTGCGCATCGAGAACTGGCCAGATACCACCCATTATGAATTTCTCGCCGACACCATGTGGAGCGATTACGCCTACGGGCGCAACGCAGTCTATCCGGAAGGCCACCACGGCAATGCCGTACTGTCGCGCTTTCCCATTGAATACTATGAAAATCGGGATATTTCAGTCGGCAACGGCGAGAAACGCGGTCTGCTTTACTGCCGCATCGTGCCGCCAGAGAGCGGCGTGACGATCCATGTGATCTGCGTTCACCTGGGTTTACGCGCCGACCAACGGCAGGCGCAGTTGACCATGCTGGCAGAATGGGTCAATACCCTCCCCGCCGGTGAGCCGGTGGTGGTGGCCGGGGATTTTAACGACTGGCGTCAGCAGGCGAATCAGCCGTTAAAAGCGCAAGCCGGGCTGGAAGAGATCTTTACCCGCGCCCGCGGACGGCCGGCGCGTACGTTTCCGGTCAGTTTTCCGCTGCTGCGCCTCGATCGTATTTATGTCAAAAACGCCCACGCCAGCCACCCGAAGGCGCTGGCCCTCAAACAATGGCGGCATCTGTCCGATCATGCGCCCCTTAGCGTGGAGATACACTTGTGAAATGTCGTTGGCAGGAAGGCAACCGCATTACGCTACTGGAGAACGGCGACCAGTACTATCCGGCGCTGTTTGCGGCTATTGGTCGCGCCAGCCGGCGGGTGATCCTCGAATCCTTTATCTGGTTTGAAGATGAGGTGGGCTGGCGGCTGCACGCGGTGCTGCTGAAAGCCGCCCGCCGCGGTATTCAGGTGGAGGTGCTGCTTGACGGCTACGGCTCGCCGGATCTCAGCGATGAGTTTGTCGGCGAACTGACCGCCGCCGGGGTGATTTTTCGCTACTACGATCCGCGCCCTAAGCTAATGGGGATGCGCACCAACCTGTTCCGTCGGATGCACCGTAAAATCGTGGTGATTGACGACACCACCGCCTTTGTCGGCGGCATCAACTACTCCGCCGAGCATATGAGCGACTACGGCCCGGAGGCGAAACAGGATTATGCGGTGCAGGTCGAGGGGCCGGTGGTGCTTGATATTCTCCAGTTCGAGCTGGAGAACCTGCCCAACAGCGAAACCGCCCGCCGCTGGTGGCGCCGCCGTCGCCACCAGCCAGAGATCAACCAGACTCCCGGCGAGGCGCAGGCGCTGTTCATCTGGCGCGACAACCAGGATCACCGCGACGATATCGAACGCCACTACCTGAAGATGCTCACCAGCGCCCGCCGGGAGGTGATCATTGCCAACGCCTATTTCTTTCCCGGCTACCGCCTGCTGCATGCGATGCGCAACGCTGCGCGACGCGGCGTGCGGGTCAAGCTGATCGTCCAGGGCGAGCCGGATATTCCGATTGTGAAGTTTGGCGCCCACCTGCTCTATCACTATCTCGTTAAGGGCGGGGTGCAGATCTACGAATATCGCCGCCGTCCGCTGCATGGCAAGGTCGCCCTGGCGGATGACCACTGGGCCACCGTCGGGTCGAGCAACCTGGATCCATTGAGCCTGTCGCTGAATCTGGAAGCCAATCTGATTATCCACGACCGGGTGTTTAACCAGACGCTGCGCGATAACCTTAACGGGCTTATCGCCAGGGATTGCCAGCGGATCGATAAAACGATGCTGCCGAAACGCAACTGGTGGCGGCTGGGCGTCAGCGTGATGGCCTTCCACTTTCTGCGCCACTTCCCGGCGTGGGTCGGCTGGCTACCAGCCCATACGCCGCGGCTGGCCAGGGTCAGCCCGCCGGTGCAGCCGGAGATTGAAACCCAGGATCGTGTCGACTCACAAACCAGGGATAATCCGCTATGAGCAAATCGCATCCCCGCTGGCGGATGGCGAAAAGAGTACTTACCGTGCTCTTTTTTATCGCGGTGATCGTCCTGCTGGTGATTTACGCGCAAAAAGTCGACTGGCAGGACGTGTGGAAGGTGATCCGCGGCTACGATCGGCTGGCCTTGTTTAGCGCCATTGCGCTGGTCATCGTCAGCTATCTGATCTACGGCTGCTACGATCTGCTTGGCCGGGCCTATTGTGGGCATAAGCTGGCGAAACGCCAGGTGATGCTGGTGTCGTTTATCTGCTATGCCTTTAACCTGACGCTCAGCACCTGGGTCGGCGGGATCGGCATGCGCTACCGGCTGTACTCGCGGCTGGGGCTCAACGGCGGCACCATCACCCGTATTTTTTCCTTAAGCATTACCACCAACTGGCTGGGCTATATCCTGCTCGGTGGGGTGATATTTACGGCGGATCTGGTGAAGCTGCCGCCGCACTGGTACATCAGCCAGACCACTCTGCGCATTATCGGCGGGGTGATGCTGATCCTTACGCTTTGCTATCTGTTCGGTTGCGCGTTTGCCAAACGCCGTCACCTGACGATTAAAGGCCAGCGGCTGGTGCTGCCCTCCTGGCGCTTCGCGTTGCTGCAGATGGGGATTTCGGCGGCGAACTGGATGGCGATGGGGGCGATAATCTGGCTGCTGTTGGGCAGCGAAATTAACTATTTCCTGGTATTAGGGGTGCTGCTGGTGAGCAGTATCGCCGGGGTGATCGTTCATATTCCCGCCGGGATCGGCGTGCTGGAGGCGGTGTTTATCGCCATGCTCTCCGGAGAGGAGATTTCGAAGGGCGCGATTATCGCCGCCCTGCTCGCCTGGCGCGCGCTCTATTATTTCCTGCCGCTGCTGCTGGCGACGGTGGCTTATCTGCTGCTGGAGAGTCGGGCGAAAAAGCTGCGGCAAAAGAACCAGCGTAAGCTGGCCCGCGAATGACACGGCCAGGTCGCGCTGCGCTTGCCGGGCCTGCGGGGTGTGAGCCTGTGAGAGGATCTTGTAGGCCGGGTAAGGCGCCAGCCGCCACCCGGCAACATCACGGGAACCGTGCCTGATATCTCGCCCGGCGGCGCTGCGCTTGGCAGGTCTAAACGCCAGCCGGACGGTTCCCTCTCCCTCCGGGAGAGGGACAGGGTGAGGGGAAGCACTGCGGTGTGGTTGTTTATATTATCTGTGGCTTCAGCGTAGTTTGCGCTCCCGGTTAGTCTTCTGCGTTATGTCATTCATGGCGCAGGGAGCGCACAGGGGGCGGCCAGTCGCCGCCGCCCCCTGTCCCCCCGGGCTCCGGCCAGCAAAATCGCCACTTCGTGGTGCCTTCGACTTATCCCTGCAGGCTTCGGGTCGGGCCGAGGCAGCGTCCCTGCAAAACACGGCCCTCAGCCCGCATCCATGCGGGCTGCCCCGACCTTCCGGGAACGTCTCAGCGATTTTGAGGCCGTCAGCACCGGCAGTTTCAGCAAGAAAGGTGAATAAATTAACGACAGGTCGCACGCACCGTAGGCCGGATAAGGCGCCAGCCGCCACCCGGCAACATCACGGGTACCGTGCCTGAAATCTCGCCCGGCGGCGCTGCGGCTTGCACGGGCCTACGGGGTGTGAGCCTGTGAGAGGCTCCTGTAGGCCGGGTCAGGCGCCAGCCGCCACCCGGCAGCACCACGGGTACCGTACCTGATGCCATCGCCCGGCGGCGCTGCGCTTGCACGGGCCTACGGGGTGTGAGCCTGTGAGAGGATCCTGTAGGCCGGGTAAGGCGCAGCCGCCACCCGGCAAAATCACGGGTACCGTGCCTGATGCCATCGCCCGGCGGCGCTGCGCTTGCATGGGCCTACGGGGTGTGAGCCTGTGAGAGGATCCTGTAGGCCGGGTAAGGCGCAGCCGCCACCCGGCAAAATCACGGGTACCGTGCCTGATATATCGCCCGGCGGCGCTGCGCTTGCCGGGCGTTAGGAGATGCAACCCTCTGATATTAAGAGGTTAGCGGCGGTTGCCCATAATACGCAGCAGCATCAGGAACAGGTTGATAAAGTCCAGGTACAGCGTTAAGGCCCCGAGGATCGAGTATTTACGCAGCGTAGCGCTGTCGCGGGTGTCAATCTGCTCGCCGATGTTTTTCAGCTTCTGGGTGTCATACGCCGTCAAACCGACAAACAGCACCACCCCAATGTAGGTCACCGCCCACATCAGCGCCTCGCTCTTCAGCCACAAGTTGACCAGCGATGCCAGCACGATGCCAATCAGCCCCATAAACAGCATGCTGCCGAAGCCGCTCAGATCGCGCTTCGTGGTGTAACCATACAAGCTCATCGCCCCGAACATCCCGCCGGTGACCACAAAGGTGCTGGCGATCGATGAGTAGGTATAGGCGATAAAAATGCTCGACAGCGTCAGCCCGGTCAGCGCCGAGTAGAGCATAAACAGCGTGGTGGCCATCCCGGCGCTCAGCCGCTGCACCATCCCCGACAGCACAAACACCAGCGCCAGCTGGGCAATAATCAGCCCGAAGAAAGTGATTTTGCTCGAAAAGACGAACATCATCACCGCCGGGGTATTCGCCGCAAACCACGCGATAAACGCCGTCAGCAGCAGGCCGACCGTCATCCAGCCGTATACCTGCGCCATGTAAGTCTGCAGGCCGGTACGGCCCTGCACGATTGAATCGGAACGCGGATATCTGTCCATGACTCTCTCCTGATTAACAAAGTTTCACCCTGTAAGCGTATCACACTACCAGCGCTCTGCCGCCTGACGATCGCTGTCGCGGGCGTCGACCCAGCGTTCGCCTTCCGGCGTCGCCTCACGCTTCCAGAACGGCGCGCGGGTTTTCAGGTAGTCCATAATAAACTCGCCGGCGGCGAAGGCGCTGCCGCGGTGGGCGCTGGTGACGCCGACAAACACAATCTCTTCCCCCGGCCACATTTCGCCGATGCGGTGGATAACCGTCACCCGGCCCAGCGGCCAGCGCTCGCGCGCCAGGTTGACAATTTCCGCCAGTGATTTCTCGGTCATCCCCGGATAGTGCTCGAGGGTCAGCGCTTTTACGCTGTCGCCAAGATTGTGATTGCGCACTTTACCGGTGAAGGTGACCACCGCACCGTCTTCATCGCGCTCGGCCAGCCACGGATACTCATCGCCGACGCAAAAGCGCGCCGGGCTAACCACGATACGAGTTTGCGTCATCTTAGCCCCCGGTGACCGGCGGGAAGAACGCCACTTCGTCGCCGCTGGCGACCGGATGGTCAAACGCGGTCAGCGTCTGGTTGACTGCCGCCAGCAGCTTGCCCTCTTCCAGGGCCAGCGCCCAGCGGTCGCCGCGCGCGGCAAGCTGCTGGCGCACGGCCTCGACGGTTGCCAGGTCGCGGGCGTCGAGTGTCAGGGCATCGGTGCCGACCAGTTCGCGCACCTGGGCGAAAAACAGAACCTTAATCATGGCGTTCGTCCACCTTAAAATCGCCGGACTTGCCGCCGCTTTTCGCCAGCAGGCGCACCGGGCCAATGACCATATCTTTTTGCACCGCCTTGCACATGTCGTAGATGGTCAGCGCGGCAACGGAGGCGGCGGTCAATGCTTCCATCTCAACGCCGGTTTTACCGGTCAGACGGCAAAGCGACTCAATGCGCACCCGGTTATGCTCCGGCTGCGCCTGCAGATTGACTTCCACTTTGCTCAGCATCAGCGGATGACACAGCGGGATCAGCTCCCAGGTACGTTTTGCCGCCTGGATCCCGGCGATACGCGCGGTGGCGAACACATCGCCTTTGTGGTGGCTGCCGTCGATAATCATCGCCAGCGTCGCCGCCTGCATTTCGACATAAGCCTCGGCGCGCGCTTCGCGCACCGTTTCCGCTTTGCCAGAGACATCCACCATATGGGCTTCGCCCGCGGCGTTAATATGGGTCAGTTGTGACATAGATTATTTCTTCAGGTGAGGAATGAAGTTACACGGACGGGTGCGAGCATCCAGCTGCGGGGCAATGATGTTGTCCCACGCCGTGCGGCAGGCTTTGGTCGAGCCCGGCATGGCAAAAATCAGCGTGCGGTTGGCGACGCCGGCCACGGCCCGGGACTGCAGCGTCGAGGTGCCGATCTCTTCGAACGACAGCATGCGGAACACTTCGCCAAAGCCTTCGACCTCACGGTCAAACAGCGGCAGCAGCGCTTCCGGCGCCTGGTCACCCTCGGTGAACCCGGTCCCGCCGGTGATCAGCACCACCTGCACGTCATCGCTGGCGATCCACGCCGACACCTGGGCGCGGATGGCGTAGCGGTTTTCTTTCACAATCGCCTTATCGACGACATGGTGTCCCGCCTCCTGCGCCGCCTCGCGCAGCCAGTGGCCGGAGGTATCATCCTCTTCGCCACGGCGGCTGGAAACAGTAAGAATAGCAATACGGGTCGGAATAAACTCAGCGCTAGCCTGGCTCATCTGAATGCTCCTTTCGAAAACGATTAACCGCCAATATAGGACAGGTTCTGCGTAATACCGGTGTTGCCCTGATGCAGGAAATGGGTCTGCTTTTTATGGGTCAAGGCTTCGGCTATCCGCGCTTCCAGCTCGGCCTGTTGCTCGTCCTCAGCCATCAGGTCGCGCAGGTCGACGCCGCCTTCGCCAAACAGACACAGGTGCAGTTTGCCAACGGATGAGACGCGCAGGCGGTTGCAGGTGGCGCAGAAATCTTTTTCATACGGCATGATGAGGCCGATTTCACCGGCGTAATCCGGGTGACAAAAGACCTGCGCCGGGCCATCGCTGCGCTGGCGGATCTGGTGGATCCAGCCGCGGCGCAGCAGCTCCTCGCGCAGCACCATGCCGGAAAGATGGTGACGGCGGAACAGATCGCTGCCCTCTCCGGTTTCCATCAGCTCAATAAAACGCAGCTGAATACGACGGGGTTGGATCCACGCGAGAAAGGTATCGAGCTGGTGATGATTAACATCACGCATCAGCACGGTATTGACCTTCACCTTGTCAAAGCCCGCGGCGAAAGCAGCATCAATGCCGTCCATCACCTGGTGGAACTTGTCCTGGCCGGTGATGGCCTGAAATTGACGGGCGTCGAGGCTATCAACGCTGACGTTAATCGCCGTCAGCCCGGCATCGCGCCAGCGTTCGACATCGCGCGCCAGGCGGTAACCGTTGGTGGTAACCGCAATCTGACGGATCGCCGGGTTTTCACGCACCGCGGCAATGATTTCGGTGAAGTCGCGACGCAGAGAGGGTTCCCCACCGGTGAGGCGAACTTTTTCGGTGCCCAGCGCGGAGAAAGCGCGCGTGACGCGGCGCACTTCGTCTACGCTGAGAAAGCCGTTGTTATTGACGGCGCCGGGTTTGTAGCCGTCCGGCAGGCAGTAGGTGCAACGGAAGTTGCACACATCGGTAATCGACAGACGCAGGTAAAAAAACTTACGCGCGAATGCATCGGTAAGCTGTGAGGCCATATACACCTTTCCAAATACGGGAGGCGCGGTCATTTCTTCCCACGCCCTGGCGACACCCGGAGGGGTCGCGGCCAAACCGCCATATCTTTTGACACAGGCGAAGAGGCTAGAGTGTTAACAGGTTATGCCGATAGTAGCGCGTTACGGACGGTTTCGCCATTTGCGATTTCGTTATATAACATTGTATATATCGCTACCTTCGTGCATTTTCGCTACAGAATAGCCATAAATCATTTTTTTGCCTTGATGTCGGTCAGTTTGTCGGGCTCCTCCCATCGTCTTTTAGGGGTAGATCGGGTAGTGTGTGGCCGTTTATGTGAAATAAGGAATTTCTATGCGCAATCGTACATTCGCTGACCTCGATCGGGTGGTCGCGCTCGGCGGCGGGCATGGTCTGGGCCGGGTGATGTCCTCCCTCTCCTCGCTCGGCTCGCGGCTGACCGGCATTGTCACCACCACCGACAACGGGGGCTCCACCGGGCGGATCCGCCGCTCGGAAGGCGGCATTGCCTGGGGCGATATGCGCAACTGCATCAATCAGTTAATTGCCGAGCCCAGCGTGGCGTCGGCGATGTTCGAGTATCGTTTTAGCGGTAATGGCGAACTTTCCGGGCATAACCTCGGAAATCTGATGTTAAAGGCGCTGGACCACCTGAGCGTGCGGCCTTTAGAAGCTATAAATTTAATCAGAAACCTGCTCAAAGTAGACGCGTTTCTTATCCCGATGTCGGAACAACCGGTGGATTTGATGGCGCTCGATCATGAAGGCCATGAAGTTTACGGCGAAGTGAATATCGATCAGCTCGACAACCTACCGCAGGAGCTGATGCTTACCCCACCGGTACCCGCCACTCGCGAGGCGGTGGAAGCGATCGCCGAAGCCGATCTGATCCTCATCGGCCCGGGCAGCTTTTACACCAGCCTGCTGCCGATCCTGCTGCTCGACGAGATGGCCCAGGCGCTGCGCCGCACCCCGGCGCCGATGGTGTTTATCGATAATCTGGGTAAAGAGCACAGCCCGGCGGCGAGGCTGTCGCTGGCGGAGCGCATTGCGATTATGGAGCACTACGTGGGTAAGCGGGTGGTGGATGCGGTGATCGCCGGGCCAAAAGCCGATATCCGCGGCATCAACGACCGGCTGGTGATCCAGACGCCGCTGGAGGCCAGTGACGTGCCCTATCGCCATGATCGGGCGCTGCTCCGCGGCGCGCTGGAAAAGGCGATTCAGCTTCCTGGCTGACGCTGCGCGCCGGAGGGCCAACCTTCGGTGCACCTTAAAATCTTAAGGTTGTCTTAAAATAGGGCTGGCACTATATGCTTATCTCTTTCTGTGGGTAGGTATTATGTCGTTATTGCCTCTGCGTCGGCCGCTCTTCAGCCGCACGACTTATTTGATTCTCTTTGCTTGCTATATCGGTATCTTTCTCAACCTGGCTTTTTATCGCCAGGTTTTCCCGTTACTGCCGGTAAACAGCCTGCATAACTGGCTGGTATTCCTCAGTATGCCGATCGTGGCCATTAGCGTGATGAATATCATCACCACCCTCGCCTCGTTCCTGAAGCTCGATCGGGTGGTCATCAGCCTGTTTATTCTGCTCAGCGCGTCGGCGCAGTACTTTATCTGGAACTTCGGGGTAGTGATCGACCGCAGCATGATCACCAATATCCTCGACACCACTCCGGCGGAGAGCTTTGCTCTGCTCTCCGGCGAAATGATCGCCGTACTCGGCCTCTCGGGGGTTTTAGCGGTATTCGTCGCCTGGTGGGTGAAAATCCGTAAGCCCGCCACGCGGTGGCGCGGCGCGGCGATGCGCCTGCTCAATATCGCCGTTTCGGCGCTGCTGATTATTCTGGTGGCCGCGCTGTTCTACAAAGATTACGCCTCGGTGTTCCGTAACAACAAAGAGCTGGTGAAATCCCTGAGTCCCTCCAACAGCATTGTGGCGCTGAACTCGTGGTATGCGCACAACCGCATGGACAATCTGCCGCTGGTGAAGATTGGCGAAGATGCCAGGCAGAAACCGGTGATGCATAGCGGCCCCCGCAAAAACCTGACGATTGTGGTGCTGGGCGAAACCTCGCGCGCCGGGAACTTCTCGCTGGGCGGCTACGATCGGGAGACTAACCCACGCCTGCAACGGGACGACGTGGTGTACTTCCCGAAAACCACCTCCTGCGGCACGGCAACTGCGGTTTCCGTCCCCTGTATGTTCTCCAATATGCCGCGCGCGCATTACGATGAAGAACTGGCGCACCATCAGGAAGGCGTCCTGGATATTCTGCAGCGCGCCGGTGTTCAGGTGCTGTGGAACGACAATGACGGTGGCTGTAAGGGCGCCTGTGACCGCGTACCGCACCAAAACGTCACCGATCTACACCTCAGCGGTCAGTGCATCGACGGCGAGTGCTACGATGAGGTCCTGTTCCATAATCTGGACAGTTACATCGACAACCTGAAACAGGATGGCATTATCGTACTGCATACTATCGGCAGCCACGGCCCAACCTATTACAACCGCTATCCGGCTGAATTCAAAAAATTCACCCCGACCTGCGATACCAATGAAATCCAAAGTTGTACGCAACAACAGTTGACCAATACCTACGACAACACCATTCTGTATGTCGACTATGTTGTTGATAAAGCGATAAAATTACTGCAATCCAAACAGGATAAATTTACCACTAGCCTGGTTTATTTGTCCGATCACGGCGAATCGCTGGGTGAAGATGGCGTCTATTTGCATGGTCTGCCGTACTCAATTGCGCCGGATACGCAAAAACACGTGCCCATGCTGCTGTGGCTGTCGCCGGATTACCAGCAACGTTACGGTGTCTCCAGCCAGTGTTTGCAACAACAGGCTAAGACGAAGGATTATTCACAAGATAATCTGTTCTCCACCCTGCTCGGCCTGCTCGGCGTCAGCACCCACGAGTACCAGGCAGCAGATGATATTTTAACGCCATGTAGAGAGGCTGGTTGATGAAAATCTTAGTCATTGAAGACGATGCGCTGCTGTTGCAGGGGTTGATTCTGGCGATGCAAAGTGAAGGATACGTATGCGACGGCGTCTCCACAGCGCACGAAGCGGCGCTATCGTTGGCCAGCAATCACTACAGCCTGATCGTACTCGACCTCGGCCTGCCGGATGAAGACGGTCTGCATTTTCTCACCCGTATGCGGCGGGAGAAGATGACCCAGCCGGTGCTGATCCTCACCGCCCGCGATACGCTTGAGGATCGCATTAGCGGTCTCGATACCGGCGCGGATGACTATCTGGTGAAACCCTTTGCCCTGGAAGAGCTGAATGCGCGCATTCGCGCCCTGCTCCGCCGGCATAATAACCAGGGCGATAACGAAATCAGCGTCGGCGATCTGCGCCTCAACGTCACCCGCCGCCTGGTGTGGCTGGGTGAGACGGCGCTGGAATTGACGCCAAAAGAGTATGCCCTGCTGTCGCGGCTGATGATGAAAGCCGGTAGCCCGGTGCATCGTGAGATCCTCTACAACGACATCTACAGCTGGGACAACGAGCCGGCGACCAATACCCTTGAGGTGCATATTCATAACCTGCGCGAAAAGATTGGCAAATCGCGGATCCGCACCGTCAGGGGTTTTGGCTATATGCTGGCTAACCACATCGACACGGAATAGACCATGGCTCTGTTTGCAACCGAAACCTGGACCATGCGCCACCGGCTGCTGCTGACCATTGGCGCCATCCTGGTGGTCTGCCAGCTGATCAGCGTCTTCTGGCTATGGCATGAGAGCAAAGAGCAGATCCAGTTGCTGGTGGCCAGCGCCATTGAAGGCCACAATAACCAGAAACATGTGGAGCATGAGGTACGGGAAGCGGTCGCCAGCCTGCTGGTGCCGAGCCTGTTGATCGTTGGCCTGGCGCTGTATATCAGCATGCTGGCGGTGCGCAAGATCACCCGCCCGCTCTCCCGACTGCAAAGCGAGCTGGAGAGCCGCACGCCGGACAACCTCACCCCCATCGTGCTCAGCGAATCGGTGCCCGAAGTCACGGCGGTGACCACCGCCCTGAATCAGCTGGTTTCCCGCCTCAATCTGACCCTCGACCGTGAGCGGCTGTTTACCGCCGACGTGGCGCATGAGCTACGTACCCCGCTGGCCGGCCTGCGGTTGCACCTCGAACTACTGGCGAAAGTGCACGGCGTGGGCGTCGACCCGCTGATCCAGCGCCTCGACCAGATGACCACCAGCATTTCGCAGCTGCTGCAGCTGGCGCGCGTCGGACAGTCTTTTTCCGCCGGCAGCTATCAGCAGGTGCTGCTGCTGGATGACGTGGTCAAACCGCTGCAGGATGAGCTGGAGACCATGCTGGCGCAGCGTCAGCAGCGGCTGCTGCTGACGGATGTCGAAAGCGAGGCCATCGTCTCTGGCGACGCGACGTTAATCCGTGTGATCCTGCGCAATCTGGTGGAGAATGCTCACCGCTACAGCCCGGAAGGGTCAACTATCCGCGTGTCGGTGAAAGCGGGCCTGATGCCGGTGATGGCGGTGGAAGATGAAGGCCCAGGGATTGATGAGGCGAAAAGCGGCGAACTCAGTAAAGCGTTTGTGCGCATGGACAGTCGCTACGGCGGCATAGGCCTCGGACTGAGCATCGTCACGCGCATTGCTCAGCTGCATGACGCCCAGTTCTTTTTGCATAACCGCCAGCCGGGGCCCGGCGTCCGCGCGTGGGTGTTATTCCCGCGGCGCGCGGGTCAGAACGTCAGTACCCACTGATGGAAAAAGGCAACAATAATAACCAGGGCGGTGGCGACCGCCAGATATTCACGGAAGTTGATTTTTTGCATGGGCGCTATCCTCATCATGGGGAGGTTAGTGTCGCCTGGCGAGATTAAGCAAACATTAAGAAGGCCGCAATGCGGCCTTTTTTCTTCTCAAAGGTTTGCTATCTGGTAGCGGGACAATGAGAGAAGCGTCCCGCCTTCACTACGCCCCACACGCCCACTCCGGCAGTATGCGCCGGGACTCAGGAGGCGGCGATAAACAGCTCGCGCAGCTGATGCAACTGGTCGCGAATTTGCGCCGCCTCTTCGAACTCGAGGTTCTGGGCGTGCTGCATCATCTGCCCTTCCAGCTCGTGGATCTTCTGCTGCAGCGCTTTTGGCGTCATCTCCACGGCGCTAAGCCCGGCAGGCTCAACGGTCTTCGCTTTACCGCGCCCTTTGGCTTTAGTTTTCGCCAGGCCCTGGCCCAACTGCAGGATATCCACCACTTTCTTGTTGAGGCCCTGCGGTACGATGCCATGCTCTTCGTTATAACGCTGCTGTTTCTCCCGTCGACGCTCGGTCTCGCCAATGGCTTTGGCCATGGAAGGGGTGATCTTATCGCCGTAAAGGATGGCCTTGCCGTTGATGTTTCGCGCCGCGCGGCCGATGGTCTGGATAAGCGAGCGTTCGGAGCGCAGGAAGCCCTCTTTGTCGGCATCCAGGATCGCCACCAGCGACACCTCCGGCATATCCAGCCCCTCACGCAGCAGGTTGATCCCTACCAGCACGTCAAACTCGCCAAGGCGCAGGTCGCGGATAATCTCCATGCGTTCGACGGTGTCGATATCCGAGTGCAGATAGCGCACCCGCTCGCCGTGCTCCTCAAGATACTCGGTTAAATCCTCCGCCATCCGCTTGGTGAGGGTGGTCACCAGCACGCGCTCGTTGATGGCCGTGCGCAGGCGGATCTCCGACAGCAGGTCATCGACCTGAGTGGCTACCGGCCGCACTTCGATGATCGGGTCAAGCAGACCGGTCGGCCGCACCACCTGATCCACCACTTCGCCGCCGGATTTATCCAGCTCGTAGGCGCCGGGGGTTGCCGAGACGTAGATGGTTTGCGGGGCCAGCGCTTCAAATTCTTCAAACTTCATCGGCCGGTTATCCAGCGCCGACGGCAGGCGGAAACCGTACTCCACCAGCGTCTCTTTGCGCGCCCGGTCGCCCCGGTACATACCGCCGATCTGCGGCACCGTAACGTGGGATTCGTCTATCACCAGCAGACCGTCTGCCGGCAGATAGTCAAACAGAGTGGGCGGCGGCTCGCCGGGCCCGCGACCGGAAAGGAAGCGCGAGTAGTTTTCAATGCCCGAGCAGTAGCCCAGCTCGTTCATCATTTCGAGGTCGAACTGGGTACGCTGGGTTAAGCGCTGCTCTTCCAGAAGCTTGTTGTTGGCCAGCAGAACCTTGCGCCGCTCCGCCAGCTCCAGCTTGATCTCTTCCATCGCCTGGACGATGCGTTCCCGCGGCGTCACGTAGTGGGTCTTGGGATAAATGGTGTAGCGCGGCACCGTCGATTCCACGTGGCCGGTGAGCGGGTCGAACAGCGACAGGCGCTCGACCTCTTCATCAAACAGCTCAATGCGCAGCGCGATATCGTCGGATTCCGCCGGGAAGACGTCGATCACCTCGCCGCGCACGCGAAAGGTGCCGCGCTGGAAGGCCTGATCGTTGCGGGTATACTGCAGTTCGGCCAGACGGCGCAGGATAGCGCGCTGGTCAATCAGCATCCCGACCGTCAGGTGCAGCATCATCTTCAGGTACAGGTCCGGGTCGCCGAGGCCGTAGATAGCCGAGACTGACGCCACCACCACCACGTCGCGCCGCTCGAGCAGCGCTTTGGTCGCCGACAAGCGCATCTGCTCGATATGTTCGTTTACCGAGGCGTCCTTCTCAATGAAGGTATCTGAGCTGGGGACGTAGGCTTCCGGCTGATAGTAATCGTAGTAGGAGACGAAATACTCGACGGCATTCTCCGGGAAAAACTCTTTCATCTCGCCGTAGAGCTGGGCCGCCAGGGTTTTGTTTGGCGCCAGCACCATCGTCGGCCGCTGCAGGTCGGCAATTACGTTGGCGATGGTGAAGGTTTTACCGGAGCCGGTGACCCCCAGCAGCGTTTGATGCGCGAGCCCATCCTCCAGCCCCTCTTCCAGGCGGCGGATGGCTTCCGGTTGGTCTCCGGAGGGGCGAAAGGCGGAATGCAGAACAAACGATTTACTCATTGATCAAAACCTGAAGATGGATTTAGCGGCCGGTGTTTAATTCTACCCTCCGGGCCATTTTTTGCCAACAAATTATACTGGATATTTAAACAGTGCATCACTATGATAGCGTCAGCAAACGGCTTATTTCGCCGCCATGGTGCGCATAAAACGCGCGCCGGGTGGAATAATCCTCCGGCCGGCAGGGTTATCCCCAGAAATTTTTACCTTTTAACATTTGTCAAGCGGACGGGTGAAAGTTTTATGGCAGTAGATGACGCTTTTCTTACACCCATTGATTTTATCTAACAAACTGATATTTAATGAATTTAAAGAAAAGACGCCTTTCGCGCCAATTCAGCCGCAGGCCGCGTACGCTCTAGCTTACCGCAGGTTTTCTAACTCTAATACACAAGGTTATCCACAGGAATAGTGGATAACTGTCTGCAGCCCAAGACCGCCGCCGCCCGGCGCAAATCGACTTTCGCCGTAAACCGTGCGGCGAAAAATTTTTATCGAACTATTTTTGATAACTATCCGTTTAAAGCCGCTCGATTTTTGCTGCTTTTTGCACCACCCTTTAGCGTCGGGCACCGGAAAAGTGCAGCGCCCGCGCTGACTGTGCCCGATGGTGTCGGCGTTTCGCGGTTTTTTCCGAGCGTTCTTTTTCCTGGCAAGAGTTTTGCAGCATCTTTCTGTCGCCCTGACGCCAGGATAAGGAGAAAACGTCCATGTTGAATTTACAGGCAGTAAATCATTTTTACGGTAATCAGCACTCGCTGTGGAATGTCGATCTTGAACTACGCCCCGGAGAGTGCATTGGCGTACTGGGACGCGAGGGAATGGGAAAAACCACCCTGGTCAACTGCATTGCCGGCCATCTGCCGGTGGCCAGCGGTCGGATGACCTGGCATGACATTGGCGCCCCGCCGTGCGATCTCACCCCCCTGTCCGCTCAGTCGCGCAGCGCCATCGGCATCGGCTACGTGCCGCAGGATAAACGCATCTTTTCCCAGCTCAGCGTGGAAGAGAACCTGCATATTGCCCTGGCGGCCGGGAAACCCGGGGCTAACGCCAGCGGCGGCGAAATTTATGACCATTTTCCCGAACTCTATGCGCTACGGCAGCGCAAAGGCGCTTCGCTAAGCGCCGACGATCAGTACCAGCTGGCGCTGGCCAGGGCGCTGATCGTCCAGCCACGACTGCTGATCCTTGACGAACCCTCACGCGGCGCAGGGCCGCGCTGCCTGCAAAAGCTGGCGGAATTGCTGCTGCGGTTAAATCGCGATATCGGTCTGACGGTGCTGCTCGCCGAGCAGCACCTGCCCTTTATCCGCCGGGTGGCGGATCGGTTCTGTGTCCTTCACCGGGGGCGTAATGTCGCCGAGGGCGATATTATGGCGCTGGATGAACCGCTGCTGGCGCAGTGGATGACGCCAGATCCAGCGCGCTGAGATCCAGATACTGGCCGAGATCGTCGCGCTGCGCGATATCGACAAGCCACGGTATTTCACCAAGAAACGGCGCGGCCAACCGGTTTTTCAGCGTCGCCAGATATTCGCCATGGCGCTTGCCCGGCGGCTGCACGTCATTGGCGATCCAGCCCGCCAGCGGCAGCCCCGCCTGGCGCACCGCCTGGGCGGTAAGCATCGCATGGTTGATACAGCCGAGCTTGACCCCCACCACCAGAATCACCGGCAGCTGCTCCTGCTGCGCCCAGTCGGCGAAGGTCAGGGTGTCCGAGAGCGGCGTAAACCAGCCGCCGGCCCCTTCCACCAGTACCCAGTCTGCCAGGCGCTCCAGTTCGCGTAAGCCGCTGGAAAGCGTCGTCGCGGCAATCGGTCGCCCTTCATCGGCGCTAATAATATGCGGCGAGGTCGGTTCGGCAAAAGTATAAGGGTTGACCTGTTCATAGCTCAGCGCCACCCGGCTATTACGCTGCAGGGCCAGCGCATCTTCATTGCGTAACCCTTGTGCGGTCAGGTCGCTACCGGAAGCCACCGGTTTATAGCCGGCGGTGTTAAAACCCAACTGGTTCGCCGCCTGCAGCAGTGCGCTGCTGGCGACCGTTTTCCCGACTTCAGTATCGGTTCCGGTGACGAAAAAACGTTTAGTCACGTTCAATGACTCCTGTAAAAAGATAATACGTCAGCGGGCAGATACCCTGCTGTTGCGGCCAGGCCAGCTGCAGTTCGCGCAGTTTGCCGCGGCCAAGCGGGGCGGATGCCCTCCCCTGGTGCAAATGGGTAGCGCCGATGCCCTTCAGGGAGCGCATAGCGCTCAGCGCATCGGCGAACGGCAGGCTAATCTGATGAACGATGCCTTCGGCGCGCAGGCCGCTCAGCGCCGCCCTTACCGCCGGTTCGCTGAGAAAACGGTTGGCATGCGGACGGTCGTCAATAGCCTGCCACGCCTGATTAAGCTCCGGCAGCGATCCGGCCAGCAGCGTGGTAAACGCCACCCGCCCGCCGGGTCGCACCACCCGGCACAGCTCGCCGATCGCCGCGCGCAGATCGTCGCACCACTGCACCGCCAGGTTGCTCCATGCCAGATCGACGCAGCCATCCGGCAGCGGCAGCGCTTCGATATCGCCCTGCAGATAATGCTGCGCGGCGTCGTGGCGCTGCGCCTGGGCCAGCATGCCGGCGGAGAGATCCAGCGCGGTCACCACGCTGCCCGCCTCACGCCAGTAGCGGCTCATGCTGCCGGGGCCGCAGCCAGCATCCAGCACCTGAGCAAAATCGCGGCGCGCCAGCTGGCGCAGCAGCAGATCGGCGCTGCGCCGCTGCAGTTCATCATGTTGCGTATAGCCGCTGGCCGCCCGGCCAAACGCCGCGGCCACCGCCTGCTTATTCACCGTGACCATGCAGCGCCTCCAGTAAACGGTTAATGTCCTCAGCCTGATGAGCGGCGGTCAGGGTCAGACGCAGGCGAGCGCTGCCGACCGGCACCGTCGGTGGTCGGATCGCCGTCGCCCAGCAGCCGGCCTCGCGCAGACGGCAGGCCAGGCTCAGCGCTCGCGCGTTATCGCCGACGATCAGCGGCTGGATCGCGCTGACGGAATCGGTCAGCCCCAGCGACACATCGCCCATCCCTGCACGGAACTGACGGATGCGGGCGGCCAGGGTTTCCCGCCGCTGCTGGCCCTCATCGCTACGAATGACCCGCAGCGCCGCGCTCAGCGCCACAGCCTGGGCGGGCGGCATGGCGGTGCTGTAGATCAGATGACGGGCAAACTGCAGCAGATAATCCGCCATCGATTCGCTACACAGTACCGCCGCGCCGCTCACCCCAAACGCCTTACCGAAGGTGACCACCAGCAGCTCCGGGCGCACCCCCTGCGCGGCGCAGCTTCCACGCCCTTCCTCACCGACCACGCCGATGCCGTGGGCGTCATCCGCCAGCAATACCGCCCCGGCGGTCTGCGCTGCGGCGTGAATGGCCGCCAGCGGCGCGCTGTCGCCGTCCATACTGAAAATGCCTTCAGTCACCACTAACTGCAGACCGTCCAGCGGTTTCGCCAGCAGCTGCGCGAGCTGCTGCGGATCGTTGTGGGCAAAGCGCCGCAGCTGGGCCGGGCTGAGGCTCGCCGCTTCCAGCAGGGAGGCGTGGCTCAGGCGGTCGGCGACAATCCGATCCTCTTTTTCCGCCAGCGCGGCAACCAGTGCCTGATTGGCGGCAAAGCCGGAGATAAACAGTAGCGCGCGCGGGTAACCGAGCCAGTCGGCAAGTTCCTCTTCCAGCGCGCGGTGGGCCTCACTATAGCCGCTCACGTGGCCCGATCCGCCGGAGCCGACGCCATAACGTTCCGCCCCCTGCTGCCAGGCGGCGATAATGCCGGCATGCTGGCTCAGGCCCAGGTAATCATTGCTGGAGAAGTTGAGCCAGCGCTCCCCTTCGCGCTCCAGCCAGCGTCCGGCGCCGTGGCTTACCGGCAGGCGGCGGCGAAACGCATCCGTCTGCTGCCGCTCGTCCAGCGCCCGCTCGATTCGTTGCTGCCAGGTCATAGCGCCGCCGCGTTGTAATATTCCTCAGTGTCGGGGGTGAGTAGGGCCTGCTCCAGGCGCTGCTGCTGCTCATTATCGCCTTCCAGTACCGCCGTCTGCTGCGGGTTGATCCCCAGCTTGCGGAACAGCTGCAGGTCTTTGTCCTCTTCCGGGTTCGGCGTGGTGAGCAGCTTGCAGCCGTAAAAAATCGAGTTCGCCCCGGCCATAAAGCACATCGCCTGGGTCTGCTCGTTCATCTGTTCGCGGCCGGCGGAGAGACGCACGTAAGAGGTGGGCATCATGATGCGTGCGATGGCGATGGTGCGGATGAAATCGAAAGCGTCGACATCGTCGTTATCCGCCAGCGGCGTGCCTTTAACTTTCACCAGCATGTTGATCGGCACACTCTCCGGCGGCGTCGGCAGATTAGCCAGCTGCAGCAGCAGCCCGGCGCGATCTTTTACGGTCTCTCCCAGCCCGACGATGCCGCCGGAGCAGACTTTGATCCCGGCATCGCGCACTTTATCCAGCGTATCCAGACGCTCCTGATAGGTACGGGTGGTGATGATGTTGCCGTAAAATTCCGGCGAGGTGTCGAGGTTATGGTTGTAGTAATCAAGCCCCGCGCCGGCCAGGCGCTGCGCCTGGCTGGCGGTCAGGGTACCGAGCGTCATACAGGACTCCAGCCCCAGCGCCTTGACGCCTTTCACCATCTGCTCCAGATAGGGCATATCGCGGTCATTGGGGTTCTTCCACGCCGCGCCCATGCAGAAGCGGGTGGAGCCGGCGTTTTTCGCCTGACGTGCCGACTCCAGCACCTGCTCGACCTCCATCAGGCGCTCGGATTCAAGACCGGTTTTGTAGCGTGCGCTTTGCGGGCAATATTTACAGTCTTCCGGACAAGCGCCGGTTTTAATCGACAGCAACGTACTGACCTGCACCTGACGCGGGTCAAAATGCTGGCGGTGGATTTGCTGCGCTTCGAATAACAGATCGATGAGTGGTTTATTAAATAACTCAGTAACTTGCGACATTGTCCAGCGTGCGTGGTGAGCCATTAGCCTCTCCAAAAGGTTTTGTTAATTTGCGGTTCGGTTTATACTCGTAAACCTAAATGTTTTCAAAATGGTTTACAAGTCGCTTATGACACTGGACGATCTCGCCTTCGATCGGCGCCACATCTGGCACCCCTACACCTCTATGACTTCTCCCCTGCCGGTCTACCCGGTGGTTTCCGCCCACGGGTGCGAGCTGTCCCTCGCCGGCGGTGAACAACTGGTTGACGGCATGTCCTCCTGGTGGGCGGCGATCCACGGCTACAATCACCCGCGCCTCAATGCGGCGATGAAAGCGCAGATCGATCAGATGTCGCACGTGATGTTTGGCGGGATCACCCATCCGTCGGCGGTGGCGCTGTGCCGCCAGCTGGTGGCGATGACCCCGGAATCGCTGGAGTGCGTTTTCCTCGCCGATTCCGGTTCGGTGGCGGTAGAGGTGGCGATGAAAATGGCGCTGCAGTACTGGCAGGCCAAAGGCCAGCCGCGTCGTCGTTTCCTGACCTTCCGCAACGGCTATCATGGCGACACGTTCGGCGCGATGTCGGTCTGCGATCCGCAGAATTCAATGCACAGCCTGTGGCAGGGCTACCTGCCGGATAACCTGTTTGCTCCCGCGCCGCAAAGCCGCTTCGACGGCGAGTGGGATGAGCTGGATATGGTGCCGTTTGCCCGCCTGATGGCCGCGCATCGCCACGACATCGCCGCGGTGATCCTCGAACCGATCGTCCAGGGCGCCGGCGGAATGCGGATGTACCATCCGGAGTGGCTGAGGCGGGTGCGTAAAATGTGCGACCGGGAAGGGATTTTGCTGATCGCCGATGAGATTGCTACCGGCTTTGGCCGCACCGGCAAACTGTTCGCCTGCGAACACGCTGGTATCGCCGCCGATATTCTGTGTCTGGGTAAAGCGCTGACCGGCGGCACCATGACTCTTTCCGCCGCACTGACCACCCGCGAGATCGCGGAAACCATCAGCAATGGCGAAGCCGGCTGCTTTATGCACGGCCCCACCTTTATGGGCAATCCGCTGGCCTGCGCGGTGGCAAGCGAAAGCCTGCGCCTGCTGGAGAGCGGCGAGTGGCAACAGCAGGTGGCGGCGATTGAAGCCCAACTACAGGCCGAGCTAGCTTCGGCGCGGGGATCTGCGCTGGTCGCCGATGTGCGCGTGCTGGGCGCGATTGGCGTGGTTGAAACCCGGCGTCCGGTAAATATGGCCGCCCTGCAGCGCTTTTTCGTCGAACAAGGGGTGTGGATCCGCCCGTTTGGCCGTCTGATTTATCTGATGCCCCCGTACATCATCACGCCCAAACAGCTGACCCGCCTGACCCGTGCGGTCAACCTGGCCGTGCAGGACGAAACATTTTTTAGCGAATAAACAGCGGATTTGCGCCGCCGGGAAGGCTACACTTCTTTGTTAATCTGCACATTATCAATGAGGATGAAGCATGAAATTGATCAGTCACGATCTCCAGGACGGCGGCAAGCTGCCTAATCGTCACGTCTTCAACGGCATGGGATATGATGGCGACAATATTTCGCCGCACCTGATGTGGGATGATGTGCCCGCGGGCACCAAAAGCTTTGTCGTCACCTGCTACGACCCGGATGCACCGACCGGCTCCGGCTGGTGGCACTGGGTGGTAGTCAACCTGCCTGCCGATACTCGGGTGCTACCACAGGGTGCCGGCTCCGGTCAGGCGGAGCTACCGGAAGAGGCCGTTCAGACCCGCACCGATTTTGGTAAGGCAGGCTACGGCGGCGCGGCACCGCCGAAGGGCGAAACCCACCGCTACATTTTTACCGTCCACGCCCTGGATATCGATAAGATTGATGTCGATGCCGAGGCCAGCGGCGCGATGGTCGGCTTTAACGTCCATTTCCATTCGCTCGCCAGCGCTTCCATCACCGCCCTGTTCAGTTAATTATCCCCCCGGATAGCGGCTTACGCCTTATCCGGGCTACTCGCTACAGTCAGTGCCATTTGTAGCCCCGGTAAGCGCAGCGCCACCGGGGAGATTGACCTTACTGTTCCGTGGCCACCTGCAGCGCGGTTTTACGCACGCGCGCGTACCACACCACCGTCAGCAGCCCCAGCCAGACCAGCCCGGCTAACAGCGCCACGCGCGTCTCTTCCACCATTCCCAGCACGGCGATCACCAGCCCCATAAACAGCAGCGTCAACAGCGGACCAACCGGCCAGAAGGGGATCGGGAATTCGATCTTACTGCGCTCTTCGGCCGATAAACCGCGGCGCATCGAGAAATGAGAGAGCAGGATCATCAGCCACACCCAGACGGTGGCGAACGCCGCCAGCGAGGCAATCAGGACAAAGACCTGTTCCGGCATCAGATAGTTAAGCACCACCGCCACCAGCAGCGCCACGCCCATCACCACCACCGTCATCCAGGGTACGCCGTTGCTGGCAATCCGCTGGAAGCACTTCGGCGCAAGCCCCTCTTTCGACATGCCGTACATCATGCGCCCGGCGCCAAAAATATCGCTGTTAATCGCCGAGATACTGGCGCTAATCACGATGATATTCAGCACGGTCGCCGCCGCCGGGATCCCGAGGCCATCGAAGATCAGCACAAACGGACTGCCCTGCTCGCCAAAACTATTCCACGGGAAGATCGCCATCAGCACCGCCAGGGTGCAGACGTAAAACAGAATAATACGCAGCGGAATGGTGTTGATGGCCTGCGGGATGACCTTCTTCGGGTTCTGCGCTTCCGCCGCGGTGACGCCGATAATTTCCACGCCGCCGAAAGCGAACATCACGATGCCAAGCGAGGCGATGATCCCCTGCCAGCCATGTGGCGCAAAGCCGCCGTGGCTCCACAAATTTTCCAGCCCGGTAGCCGGGAAACTATGGCCAAAGCCAAAGAAGATGATCCCCGCGCCCGCCGCCATCATGGCGATAATCGCCACCACTTTAATCAGCGACAGCCAGAACTCCATCTCACCGAACACCCGCACGTTGCACAGGTTCATCGCGCCAATAAAGAAGATGATGCTGAGGATCCAGATCCAGCGCGGCACATCGGGATACCACAGTCCCATATAGATACCGAACGCGGTGACGTCGGCCAGCGCCACGATCACCATTTCAAAGGTGTAGGTCCAGCCGGTAATAAATCCGGCCAGCGGCCCGAGATACTGGCGAGCATAGCTGCCAAAGGAGCCGGAAACCGGATTGCGCACCGCCATTTCACCCAGCGCGCGCATGACCATAAAGACCGCCGCGCCGCCAATCAGGTAGGCCAGCAGCACCGCCGGACCCGCCGCCTTAATGGCGGAGGCCGAACCATAGAATAGCCCGGTGCCGATAGCGGAACCGAGCGCAATAAAACGAATGTGTCGGGCATTCAGCCCGCGCAGCAGATGCGGTTTGTGTTGTTGTTGCATATACAGGTGTCCTGATTTTTTTATATGACGACAAATATGCGATGTAGGTCGGCCGGGGGAATGACTTCCCCCGACGCGGGTACAGAGAACAACGGTGATTAATGCAGTACGGCAGGCAGCAGACGCGTCAGGTGACGTGCAGCCAAAAGTGCAATGGCATTTTCAATATCAGGGGCGAAGAAGCGATCCTGCGTATAATGCGGCACGCGTTCGCGCAGCAGATGACGCGCCTCTTCCAGCAGCGGACTGGTGGTCAGCCCTTCGCGCATATCCAGGCCCTGCGCCGCCGCCAGCCACTCAACGGCCAGCACCCCGCGGGTGTTTTCCGCCATCGCCCACAGGCGACGACCGGCAGCCGGCGCCATCGAGACGTGGTCTTCCTGGTTGGCGGACGTCGGCAGGCTGTCAACGCTATGCGGGTGTGACAGCGCTTTGTTTTCACTGGCCAAAGCCGCCGCTGTGACCTGGGCGATCATAAACCCGGAGTTGACGCCGCCATTTTTCACGAGGAACGGCGGCAGCTGCGACATATGGCTGTCCATCATCAGCGCGATACGACGCTCGGAGAGCGAGCCGATTTCGGCGATCGCCAGCGCGATATTATCCGCCGCCATCGCCACCGGTTCGGCGTGGAAGTTACCGCCGGAGATGACGTCATTTTCGGCGGCAAAGACCAGCGGGTTATCGGAGACCGCATTCGCTTCGGCTAACAGTACTTCCGCCGCCTGGCGGATCTGCGTCAGGCAGGCGCCCATCACTTGCGGCTGGCAGCGCAGTGAGTACGGATCCTGAACCTTGGTGCAATTATGATGCGACCGCGAGATCGCGCTGTCATCGGTCAACAGGTGACGATACAGTGCCGCCGCATCAATCTGCCCGCGCTGGCCGCGCACCTCGTGAATACGCGCGTCGAACGGACGACGCGAACCCAGCGCCGCTTCAGTGGTTAACGCCCCGCAGACGACCGCGGAGGCGAACAGATCTTCGGCTTCGAACAGACCGCGCAGGGCAAAAGCGGTTGAGGCCTGGGTGCCGTTGAGTAGCGCCAGGCCCTCTTTCGCCGCCAGGGTTATCGGCTCCAGCCCCGCCTGACGCAGCGCGTCGGTCGCTGGCAGCCATTCGCCACCGCGAACCCGCGCTTTGCCTTCACCCAGCAGGGTCAGCGACATATGCGCCAGCGGCGCGAGGTCACCGGAGGCGCCGACGGAACCTTTCGCCGGGATCCACGGCGTCACGCCGGCATTGACCAGGCCAATCAGCGCCTGGATCACGCTCAGGCGGATCCCGGAGAAACCGCGAGACAGGCTGTTAATCTTCAGCACCATAATCAGGCGCGCCAGGTCGTCGTCCAGCGGCTCACCTACGCCCGCCGCATGGGACAGCACCAGCGAACGCTGCAGGTTCTCCAGATCGTCCGTCGAGATACGGGTTTGCGCCAGCAGGCCAAAACCGGTGTTGATACCGTAGGCGGTACGCCCTTCGGCAAGGATGGCGTTGACGCAGGCCACGCTCTCATCAATGGCGGCAAACGCGCTGCTGTCGAGGGTAATGTTCAGCGGGTGGCTGTAAACCTCGCGGAGCTGCGACAGGCTCAGTTTCCCCGGAATGAGCGTTAACGATTTCATTTAGCGTTCCCCTGCGTTGCTGCCACCATCGGAAGATTCAGACCCTGTTCTGCTGCGCATTCAATAGCAATATCGTAACCCGCATCGGCATGACGCATCACGCCGGTCGCCGGGTCGTTGCGCAGGACGCGAGCGATACGCGCCGCCGCTTCATCGGTACCGTCACAGACGATAACCATCCCGGAGTGCTGCGAGAAGCCCATACCTACTCCGCCGCCGTGGTGCAGCGACACCCAGGTCGCGCCGCTGGCGGTATTAAGCAAGGCGTTCAGCAGCGGCCAGTCGGATACCGCATCTGAGCCGTCGCGCATGGCTTCGGTTTCGCGGTTCGGGCTGGCGACGGAGCCGGAATCAAGGTGATCGCGGCCAATCACGATCGGCGCGGAGACTTCGCCGCTGCGCACCATTTCGTTAAACGCCAGACCGAGCTTCTGACGCCACTCCAGACCTACCCAGCAGATACGCGCCGGCAGTCCCTGGAAGCTGATGCGCTCGCGCGCCATATCCAGCCAGTGGTGCAGATGCTTATCATCTTTAATGATCTCTTTCACTTTCGCGTCGGTTTTGTAGATATCCTGCGGATCGCCGGACAGCGCTACCCAACGGAACGGGCCGATACCCCGGCAGAACAGCGGGCGGATATACGCCGGCACGAAACCCGGGAAATCGAAGGCGTTGCTGACGCCCACTTCCTGCGCCATCTGGCGAATGTTGTTGCCGTAGTCGAAGGTCGGCACCCCCATCTCGTGGAAGGCCAGCATCGCCTGCACGTGGTCGGCCATTGAGCGTTTCGCCGCCAGAATGGTGCCCTGCGGATCGGATTCGGCTTTCTGCTGATACTCCTCCCAGCTCCAGCCTTTCGGCAGATAGCCATGCAGCGGATCGTGGGCGCTGGTCTGATCGGTAACCATATCCGGGCGCACGCCGCGTTTCACCAGCTCTGGCACGATATCCGCAGCGTTGCCGCACAGCGCGATGGAGATGGCGCGGCCTTCGGCGGTGTATTTTTTGATGCGCGCCAGGGCGTCATCCAGAGAAGTGGCCTGTTCATCCACGTAGCGGGTACGCAGACGGAAATCGATGCGGCTCTGCTGACATTCGATGTTCAGCGAGCAGGCGCCTGCCAGCGTCGCGGCCAGCGGCTGCGCGCCACCCATGCCGCCCAGACCGGCGGTTAATACCCAACGGCCTTTCAGGCTGCCCTGATAGTGCTGGCGACCGGCTTCGACGAAGGTTTCGTAGGTGCCCTGCACGATGCCCTGGCTACCGATGTAGATCCAGCTGCCGGCGGTCATCTGGCCGTACATCGCCAGCCCTTTGGCATCCAGTTCGTTGAAGTGTTCCCAGGTGGCCCAGTGCGGAACCAGGTTGGAGTTAGCGATCAGCACGCGCGGCGAGTTTTCATGCGTTTTAAAGACGCCGACCGGTTTGCCGGACTGCACCAGCAGAGTCTCGTCGCTTTCCAGGTTTTTCAGCGCCTTCACGATAGCGTCATAGCATTCCCAGTTGCGCGCAGCGCGACCAATACCGCCATAGACCACCAGCTCATGCGGGTTTTCAGCGACATCGGGATCGAGGTTGTTCATTAACATACGCAGCGGCGCTTCGGTCAACCAGCTCCTGGCGGTCAGCGTCGTGCCTCTCGGTGCACGGACGTCCAGCTGGCGATATTTGCTTTGCGACATCGGGGTTTCTCCTGACAATTAACGTTGTGTACGTAGATACATATACTTGTCTATACAACTCTGCGCAAGCCAGGATTTAACAGAAATGATACAATTTTGTTATATTGCGTCAGCAATCACGTTTTGCTGACGCCAGGGAAAATTACGAGCTGAAATGGCCCTGCAGACGGTAGCGCGCGCCGGGGAACAGCAGGCGAGCGTGTGAGACGATATGCGTCTTCGACCAGGTGCGACGGCGAATGAGCAGGCAGGGATCGTGCGGCAGAATGCGCAGCAACGCGCACTCCTCTGACGTCGCCTGCACCGCCTCGACAATATGTTCGCCTTCGGTTAATGGCGCGATCAGCGACAGATAATCATGCGGCGTGGTAGTGGTGTAATCCTGTAACAAGTAATCCGGCACCACCGCAGCATTCACGCAGCGATCTTCGATTTGTACCGGAACCTCGTTTTCGAAATGCACCATCCGTGAATGAAAGATACGCGTGCCTTCGGCGACGGTGAGCGCCTCCGCCTGAATGAGATCGGCTTCGGTCTCCTCCAGCAGCAGCACTTCACAGCGGTGCTGATGGCGACGAGAGACAATTTCATCGGCAATGCTGCGCACTTCAAACAGCGCCGACTGCCCTTTCGGCTCGGCGACGAAGGTCCCGACCCCCTGCAGCCTGACCAGCAGGCCTTCATCCGTCAGCTCGCGCAGCGCGCGGTTGATGGTCATCCGGCTGAAGCCGAACTGGGCAACCAGTTCAGCCTCCGAGGGAATTCGGTCGTGCGGACGCCACTCGCCGCGGTAGATTTTTTCGCTAATCGCCTGCTTCACCTTTTCATAGAAAGGCGCGGGCGCGGAACGAGGTTGTTGTGCAAACATGGCCTGGCTTTCCTTATGCATAATAAGCGGAGCGGCGAAGCGAAAATAATAGCGCGGATCGCTAGCGCCACCAATGGGCGATTTGCCATGCCAGACGGGCCGCCGCGCGGGCGCCCTGTCCATCGATGTCAAATTGCGGATTAAACTCGACCAAATCCACCGCCTGCAGCTTTCCGCTGCGGCACAACGGCTCAACGATGCGCAGCAGGATTGCCAGCGGCACGCCCAGCGCCGCCGGCGCGGAAACCGCCGGCATTTCGCGCGCCGGCAGCACGTCGAGATCGATGGTCAGATACAGACGATCATACTGCGCGATATTGCGCTCCAGCTCCGGCAACACGTGAGTGTCGAAGGCCGCCAGCACCGCCAGATCCTCAACGACAGCCACCTGGCGGCGCGCTGCTTCATCCCATAGCGCCTGGGTGTTCGCCGCCCGGCTGACGCCGATGCAGGTATAGTGAAAACCGCGCTGCTGGGCGTCACACTCCAGCGCCAGCTGGCGGAACGGCGTCCCGGAGCTGGCGCATTCGGCAAAGCGTAAATCCAGATGCGCATCGAGATTAATAATGCCCACTTTTTCGCCCGGGAAGGCATCCAGTACCCCAGCGCCGTGGCCGAAGGCCGTCTCGTGGCCGCCGCCCAGGACCAGCGTACGTTTACCGGCACGCTGGCAGGCGGCCACCGCCTCGCGCAGCGCCTGATGCGCGGCTTCTAACTGTTCGCCATCGACGCTAATCGTGCCCATATCCACGCAGCGGTCGTGGCCCTGATGGCTGGCCATATTGGCCAGCGCCCGGCGCAGCGCTTCCGGACCATGCCCGGCGCCGGTACGCCCTTTGTTACGCCGGACGCCTTCGTCACAGGCGAAGCCGAGCAGCGCGATATCACCGGGCATCTCCTGCGGCGCGAAGCGTTCCGCGCGGGCGATAGTCTGGAACAGGCGCAGCGCATTAGGCGCTTCCGCGCTATCATCGCGTCCCTGCCAGAGACTGGCGGGCGTAGCTTGCCACAGCATCATTGCCGTTCTCCTCGTACCACGCGTCCCCAGAGCGGCGCGCGCCCCGGCTCATACACCATCTCGACCGGATGCTCGGCATCCCAGATGGCAAAGTTAGCCACAAAGCCCGCCGCCAGCTGACCGTGGCTGTTCTGCCTCCCCAGCGCCCGCGCGGCATGGCGCGTTACCCCGGCCCAGGCCTCTTCCGGCGTTAAACCAAACTTGACGCAGGCCATGTTCATCGCCAGATGCAGGCTGGCGAAGGGGCTGGTGCCGGGGTTGAAATCGGTCGCCACCGCCATCGGCACCTGGTATTTGCGCAGCAGTTCCACCGGCGGTTTGCGGGTTTCATTAAGGAAGTAGAACGCGCCGGGGAGCAGAGCTGCCACGGTGCCGCTTTCGCGCATCGCCGCCACGCCCTCTTCCGTCAGATACTCGATATGGTCGGCGGACAGTCCGTGATAGCGGCTCACCAGCTGCGCACCGCCCAGCGACGAGAGCTGCTCAACGTGGCCTTTTACCGGAATGCCCAGCGCCTGCGCCGCCTGAAAGACGCGCTCGGTTTGCTGCGGGCTGAAGCCAACGTTTTCACAGAAGACGTCAACGCTTTCAAACAGTCCCTCCTGCCACAGCGTCGGCAGTATGGTCTCGCAGACCAGCGAGATATAGCCATCGGCGTCGCCATGATATTCCGGCGGCGTGGCGTGGGCGGAGAGCAACGTCGCCGACAGTTCCACGCCATTGTCGTCGGCCAGCTGGCGGGCGACCCGCAGCATTTTGCGTTCGTTTTGCAGATCGAGACCGTAGCCTGATTTAATCTCCAGGGTGGTCACCCCTTCACGCAGCAGGCGTTCCAGACGCGGCTGCGCCAGCGCCAGTAGTTCTGCTTCGCTGCTGTCGCGCGTGGCGCGCACGGTGGAATTAATCCCACCGCCGTTAGCGCTGATGGTTTGATAGGAGACGCCGTTCAGCCGCTGCTCCCACTCCTGCGCCCGGCTGCCGCCAAAGATCAGGTGGGTATGGCAGTCGATTAAACCCGGCGTAACCAGCCGGCCTTCGAGATCGATACTGCGCCCGCCGGGGGCGTCAGCGTCGGCGACAATTGCCTCAATGCGGCCATTGCGCACCAGCAGCGCATGGCGCTCCAGCAGACCGTAGGGTTGAGAGTAATCAGGGTTCAGGGTGGCGAGACGCGCGTTTCGCCAGATAACGCGTTCAGAGGTGGCTTGAGTCATAGCGCTTAACTTGTCATGGGTTGTATAGACATTTATTTTCATAACGCCGATAAAGTCAACAATAGCGCGGGGAAATGTTATTTTTTTGTGACTAAAGACCATCCAGCAGGACTGCACGTTGCGTAAAGACGGTAAGTTTTTCCGCCCATGTCTTCCCGTTTCGTTCAAGTTAGTATAAAACAGCAGGTTTTAAAGGACTTATACCCTGGCGTCTCAGCCGGGGTATTTCACTACGCTTAATTTTGCCCGGAGCAACATGAACACATATTCCGTTTCCCGTCTGGCGCTGGCGCTGGCCTTCGGCGTGACGCTGTCCGCCTGTAGCTCGACGCCTGCCGATCAACAGCCCTCTACGCAGACTGCACCGGGCACCACCGCGCGTCCCATTCTGAACGCCGATGAAGCGAAAAACTTTACCCCGGCGGCCTATTTCCAGTCGCTGACTCCCAATGCCGCGGCCTGGACGCCATCTGCCATCAGCCTGCCGGCGCAGCCTGACTTTATCGTTGGCCCGGCGGGAACCCAGGGCGTGACCCATACCACCGTCCAGGCGGCGGTCGATGCGGCGATTGCCCGTCATTCAAATCGCCGTCTGTTTATTGCCATCATGCCTGGCGAGTACCCGGGAACGGTTTACGTACCGGCGGCGCCTGGCGCCCTGACCCTGTATGGTACCGGCGATAAACCGATTGACGTGAAAATCAGCGAAGCCATTGATTCTGAAATGGATCGCAACACCTGGCGCCGTCTGGTCAATCCGGGCGGTAAATATATGCCAGGCAAACCGGCATGGTATATGTTCGATAGCTGCCAGAATAAATCCGCGGCCACCGTCGGCGTGATGTGCTCTGCGGTCTTCTGGTCGCAGAATAACGGCCTGCAGCTGCAGAACCTGACCATCGCCAACAACCTTGGCGACAGCGTCGACGCCGGTACTCACCAGGCCGTCGCCCTGCGCACCGATGGCGATCAGGTGCAGATCAACAAGGTCAATATTCTTGGCCGTCAGAACACCTTCTTTGTGACCAACAGCGGCGTGCAGAACCGTCTGCAGGATAACCGCCAGACCCGCACCCTGGTGACCAACAGCTACATTGAAGGCGATGTGGATATCGTGTCCGGTCGCGGCGCGGTGGTATTTGATAACACCGATTTCCGCGTGGTGAACTCGCGTACCCAGAAAGAAGCCTATGTTTTCGCGCCGGCTACCCTGAAGAGCGTGACCTACGGCTTCCTGGCGACCAACAGCCGCTTTACCGCGTCCGGCGATAACGTCGCGCAGCTGGGCCGCGCGCTGGACGTTGACGGCAACAGCAATGGCCAGGTCGTGATCCGCGACAGCGTCATCAATGAAGGCTTTAACATCGCCCAGCCGTGGGCGGCAGCGGTCGGTTCAAACCGTGCCTTTAGCGGTAACGTTGGCGCAGTAGATGCCAAAGGCAATCTGCAGCGCAACCTCAACGACAATAGCGTCAATCGCATGTGGGAATATAACAACCGCGGCGTGGGAAGCACTGTGGTCGCCGAGCCGAAACAGTAACGCGCAACAAGCGTGAACCATAATAAAAGAGAGGGCGATGCCCTCTCTCAGACTGCTGACAACGTGCAATCTTCAGGGATTGCCCGGCGGCGCTGCGCTTGCGCGGGCCTACTGCTAACTGCATAACAGTTTGATATTGAAGTCTTTCGTAGGCCGGGTAAGGCGAATGCCGCCACCCGGCAGAAATGCGAGCACAATGACGAAACAGGTTTGTCGTCAGCCAGAGAGGGGGCGATGCCCCCTCTTCTCTTTTGCGTGTTCTCTTTTGCGTACTGCACGTCACGCCGTCAGGCGGTTCGCCATTTGCGGGTCAGCGGTTTTTCCAGTTCAACGATCAGGAACATCGCGAAGCCGATGATGAAGGTGATCACCCAGTAGCGGAACGGCAGCCCGGTGGTACCGAACAGCATCTGCATAAACGGCGCATAGATAATCAGCAGCTGCAGCACCAGCAGCACGCCGCTGACAATCCAGATCCCTTTGTTAGCCAGCAGACTTTTCGTCAACGAGAAACCATCCGACACGCGGCAGTTCAGCATATAGAACCATTGGGCGGTGACCAGGGTCTGCAACAGCACGGTACGGATAAACTCCGGCGAATAGCCGCGCGGCTGCAGCCAGGCTTCGAGAATAAATGCGCTGACCGCAATCATCGACCCCACAAACGCCACGCGCCAGATGGCAAAGCCGTCCATGACGTGAATTTTCGGATCACGCGGCGGCCGCCGCATAATATTTTTCTCACCGGCTTCAAACGCCAGACCAAACGACAGCGTAGCGGAAGTGGCCATGTTCATCCACAGGATCAGCACCGGCGTCAGCGGCAGTACGTTGCCCGCCAGCAGCGCGATCACGATCAGTAACCCCTGCGCAAGGTTGGTCGGCATGACGAAGAGAATGGTTTTCTTCAGGTTGTCATACACCCGACGCCCCTCGCGGACCGCGCTGGCGATGGTGGCGAAGTTATCATCGGTCAGCACCATATCGGCGGCTTCCTTGGTCACCTCGGTCCCCTTGATCCCCATCGCCACGCCGACGTCAGCCTGCTTCAGCGCCGGAGCATCGTTCACCCCGTCGCCGGTCATCCCGACAATCTCTTTCTTGCTCTGCAGGGCCTGCACCAGGCGGAACTTATCTTCCGGGCTGGTTCGGGCAAAGATATCATACTGCTGCGCGGCCACGCTCAGCTGCGCGTCGTCCATCACCTCCAGTTCGCGCCCGGTAATGGCATTCCCCGCATTGCCAATCCCCAGCATCTTGCCGATACTCATCGCCGTTTGCGGGTGGTCGCCGGTGATCATCTTCACGCGGATCCCGGCCTGCAGGCAGTCGGCAATCGCCGTGATGGCCTCCGGACGCGGCGGATCCATCATCCCGGCAACCCCTAACAAAATCACCCCCTGCTGCAGATCCTGATGGGTTAGTTCCGTCTGGCCTGCGGAAGCCGGCTTCCAGGCCGCGGCCACCATCCGTAGCCCTTCCCGGGCGTACTCTTCAATTTTGCCTTCCCAGTACGGTAGATCCAGCGGCTGCAATCCGCTGTCGCTCTGTTGATATTGACACAAGCGGAACAGGACATCCGGCGCGCCAGTGACCAGCACCACCTCCTCTTCACCCAGCCGGTAGAGGGTCGACATGTATTTATATTGCGAATCAAAAGGAATTTTACTGCGCAGCTCGCTGGTCAGCGGCGGCAGAGTAACCTTCGCCGCCAGTACCTTCAGCGCCCCCTCGGTCGGGCCACCGGTGATTTTCCACAACCCGCTCTCATCTTTAATAAGCTGACTGTCGTTACACAGATCGATGGTACGCAGATAGCGTTCGAACAGCGTGCCAGGCGCGACCGCGACCGGCGTCGGGTCATCAATGGCGTGGATCTTACCGACCGGCTCATAGCTATCCCCTTCCACCCGATAGACGCTGTCCGCGGTGATCACCGCCTTCACCGTCATTTCGTTCATGGTGAGGGTCCCGGTTTTATCCGAACAGATAACCGTCATCGCGCCGAGGGTTTCCACCGTCGGCAGCTTGCGGATAATCGCTTTCTGGCGCGCCATCGCCTGCACACCGAGCGACAGAATAATCGAGATAATCGCCGGCAAGCCTTCCGGGACTGACGCCACCGCGAGGCTAATCAGCGACAGCATCAGTTCGGAGACCGGCATATCGCGGAACAGCAGGCTAAAGACGAACAGCGCCGCCATCATCACCAGAATGAGGATAAAGATGGCTTTGCCCAGCTTGTCCATTTGCACCAGCAGCGGCGTACGGTGTTTTTCAATGCCCGCCATCATCTGGTTGATGTGACCCAGCTCGGTATCGCCGCCGGTCGCCACCACGATCCCTTTGCCCGCCCCTGAGCTGACGGTGGTACCGGAAAACAACAGGTTGCTGCGATCGCCGAGCGGTAAATCGCCGCTCAGCGGCTCGGTGGTTTTTTCCACCACCGTTGACTCCCCGGTGAGGATGGCCTCTTCCACCCGCAGGTTGTGCGCCTCAATCACCCGTAAATCAGCGGGGATACGGTCGCCGGCGCGGATCACCACGATATCGCCGGGTACCAGCGAGGTGGTGGGGATGGTTTCATGGTTACCCTGGCGGATCACTACCGCTTCGCTGGACAGCATATTGCGGATACTCTGCAGCGATTTCTCCGCATTACTTTCCTGGATGAAGCCAATCAGCGCATTGACGACCGCCACCGCGAGGATCACCGCCATGTCGATCCAATGGCCCATCACCGCCTTCAGCAGCGCCGCCGCCAGCAGCACGTAGATTAGTACATCGTTAAAATGCACGATAAAACGCAGCCAGGCTGGCTTACCCGGCTTCTGCGGCAGGGCGTTTTCGCCATACTGCTGCAGGCGTGTGGCCGCTTCTGTCCCGCTAATGCCCTCCGGCGTACTTTGCACGCTGGCGAGCGTCTCCTCGACGGAACGCTGATAGAAGGGCGCCCCCGGTTTATCTGTATTCATACTCTCTCCCTCGATTTCTGAAGCGGAAGTCAGGACGACATCCCGCCGTCATCAGCGCACAACGAAAACCGGTACATGGGCGTAGCGCACGATGTTTGCCGCTTCAGAGCCCAGAAGGTGGGTCTGGATCCCCGGATTGCGCGAACCGACAATCACCACGTCCGCTTTCAGCTCATCGGCCAGGTCAATCACTTGATCGCGAATATTGCCACTGCGCACATAAAGATGGCTGGTCTCTTCCGCCAGAGAATTTTTCTTTACCAGATCGCTGAGTTTTTCCTTAGCGGTAGAAATCAAATGCTCTTCCATCTTTCGCGCATCAGAGATAAATCCACGCGTTAATACCGGTGAAAATGCCGGAATAACATGCACAAGATGAATTTGCCCGGCAGAGTGCTGGGCGAGAAACTTCGCATGAGAGAGGGCTTTGTCGGCCAGGCCTGCATCAAACACGTCAACGGGAACAACGATATTTTTATACATGAGATAATCCTTTTATTACCAATACAATGCGTAGTGATGAATAGCCCCATACTTGGGGAGGAAGCAAATCTCAACAACAGAAGCGGCAAGCGGAATCGATGTTATTAAACGTAGCACAGGAAAATTAACATTAGAAAATGAGCCATTAATAGACTGAAAAATATTATAAAAGCCCGCGAAAGCCCGCAGATCTCCTGCCCTTAACCCCTTGACGCCAACAGCGACGCGGTATTCTCTTTTTTAACACTTCATGTTTTCTCCGACTATGCTGATTACAAGCAGGAGTGCCGCACCGAATGTCCGACGGTCACACATTGTGCCGGGCGAAATGACATTCGCGGTTCGGGTGGGAGTTAAGGGAGAAAATCATGTTTGGTTATAGCCTGTTACGTCTGGGATTGTTTGTCGCGCTGGCCATTGTCGCCTGTACACTGGTAGGACTATTCACCTATCTGGTTGTCGCCGCCCTCGCAGAATAAGCGTGCGCCGCCTAATAAAAACGTAAAATAAATCATGAGTCTGAGGGGAATACTGTGAACCGTTATTTTTCTCTCATCCCGGTTGTTATTTTATTAACAACCGCTTGCGATCAGAAAGCGCCGTCCGTCGAAGCCGCTCCCCGGATGGTCAAGGTGGCGCAAGTCACCGCCGTGGGTAACACCCAGCAGCGGACGTTTCCAGCCCGCATCGAGTCTGGCGACTCCACCGAACTGTCGTTTAAACGGGGTGGTCAGGTGGAGTCACTGGATATTCGCCAGGGTGCAACCCTAACTCAGGGACAAACGCTGGCGCGTCTGAATGCCCGCGAAGCCCAGCAGCGGGTCAATGAGCGACAAACGGCGGCAACCCTCGCCCAGCGTCAGTTTGATCGTTTCCAGACCCTGGCAGGACGTCAGGCGATTTCCCAGGCGGAGATGGACGTGCAGCGCGCCAATCGCGATGCCGCCAACGCGGCCTTGAAAATTGCCCGTGAAGAGCTGGCGCAAATGAGTCTCACCGCCCCCTTCGGCGGGATTGCCGCCGGCGTGCATATCCGTAATCATCAGGTGGTCGCCGCTGGCCAGCCGGTGATTACCCTGACGCGTACCGACCTGCTCGATGTGGTCTTCAGCATTCCGGAAAATCTGTTCACCTCGCTCGATATCCGCAATACCGCCTACCGCCCCGTCGTCAGGATCAATACTCTGCCGGGCCGCGAGTTTACCGCGGAATACAAAGAGCATACCGGCAGCAGCGACAACAGCACCCTCACCTGGCAGATCATTTTAACCATGCCGCGACCAGATGATTTTCCCACCGTCGGCGGGGTTAGCGGCACCGTGACGGTCAATCTCGGCAATTTGCCGGCCAGCGCCGGACGGGAAACCCTCGTAGTGCCCGTGGAAGCAGTGTTTAACCCCGATAACCGACCGAAGAATGAACCGGTCGTCTGGGTGGTAAAAGGCGAAAACGCCCATCTGTATCTTGAGGAGCGCAGAGTCACGGTCGGGGAAGTGACCTCGCAGGGAGTGATGATCACCGAAGGGCTCCGTGCGGGCGAACAGGTGGTTGCAGCGGGGGTAAGCGAACTCCACGACCGGCAGCCGGTGCGGATCTGGACGCGTGAACGAGGATTATAAATGGACATTTCCCGTCAGTTTATTAACAACCCGACCCGCGTCTGGTTAGCCATTTTGCTGTTGGGGGTGGGTGGCCTGTTCGCCCTGCTCAATATTGGCCGCCTGGAAGATCCCGCCTTCACCATCAAAACGGCGGTGATCGTCACCCACTACCCTGGCGCGTCCGCTCAGCAGGTGGAGGAGGAGGTGACCCTGCCGCTGGAAAACGCGATTCAGCAGCTTCCCTCGCTGGATAACGTCAGCTCCATCTCCTCGAATGGCTTATCGCAAATTACAGTGAATATTGCTTCGCAGTACCATTCCAGCGAACTGCCGCAAATCTGGGATGAGCTGCGTCGCCGCGTCGGTGACGCCAGCCGGCTTTTTCCCCCGGGGGTAGTCCCCTCCTTCGTCAATGATGACTTTGGCGATGTGTTTGGCTTTTTCTTCGCCATTTCGGGCGACAGTTTTACCAATCCTGAGCTGGTGCGCTATGCCGAGCAGTTGCGCCGTGAGCTGGTGCTGGTGCCGGGCGTCGGCAAAGTCGCCATTGGCGGCGCGATTCCACAGCAGATCAATGTTGATATCTCGCTGGCGAAAATGGCGGCGCGCGGTATTACGCTTAACCAGCTTGCCGCTATCCTGACCCGGCTCAACGTGGTATCCAGCGCCGGGGAGATCCGCGCCGGCAGCGAATCGATCCGCCTTCACCCCACCGGGGAGTTTCAGAATATCGATGAACTGGGGGATCTTCTGGTCAGCCCTCATGGCGCCAGCGCCACCACCCGACTGCGGGATATTGCCACGTTGTCGCGCGGGCTGACCGACTCTCCCTCCAGTATCTATCATGCCAACGGCCGCCAGGCAGTGACCATGGGGGTCTCCTTTATCCCCGGGGTCAATGTCATTGACGTGGGGCATGCCCTCGAAGCCCGACTTCAGCAAATGGCCGCCGATAAACCAGCGGGTATCGACATCGCCATTTTTTACGATCAGGCGGCAGAGGTCGCCCACTCGGTCAATGGCTTTATTACCAACTTCCTGATGGCCCTGGCAATCGTCGTCGGCGTGCTGCTGGTGTTCATGGGGGTGCGCAGCGGGATCATTATTGCTTTGTCGCTGGCGCTCAACGTTCTCGGCACCCTGCTTATTATGTATATCTGGGGGATCGAGTTACAACGGATCTCGCTCGGGGCGCTGATCATCGCCCTGAGTATGCTGGTGGACAATGCCATTGTCATTGTCGAAGGGGTGCTGATCGCCCGCCAGCAAGGCTCTCCGCTGCTGGGCGCAATTAACTATGTGATCCGCCGCTCCGCCCTGCCGCTGCTCGGCGCCACGGTCATCGCCATCCTCGCCTTCGCGCCAATTGGCCTCTCACAAGACTCCACCGGGGAGTATTGCAAATCCCTGTTCCAGGTGCTGCTGATCTCCCTGATGCTCAGCTGGTTTTCCGCCCTGACCATCACGCCGGTACTCATCAAGTGGTGGTTGTTTAAAAACGCCCCGTCGGCCGAGGCGCCGAAGGAAAAAGCCGATCCCTACCGCGGTCGCTTTTATCGCGGCTATCAGCAGACGCTGCGAATACTGCTGCAGCAAAAGACCCTGACGCTGGTGCTGATGGGCGCGCTGTTAGCCGGAGCGATCTGGGGCTTCACCTTCGTCCGGCAGAATTTCTTTCCGTCATCGAATACGCCCATTTTCTTTGTCGACCTGTGGTTGCCCTACGGTACCGATATTAACGCCACCGAGCAGATGACCCGCGATATTGAGCGGTCGATCGCCAGCCAGCCGGGGGTGGCTACCACCGTCTCCACCATTGGCCAGGGCAGTATGCGATTTATTCTCACCTACAGCGGGCAGCGCCAGTACAGCAACTACGCGCAGATTATGGTGCGGATGGACGACCAGCGCAGTATCGCCCCCGTCACCCGCCACGTCGAGGCCTGGATTGCCAGAAACTACCCGCAGGTGAACGCCAGCACCAAACGCATTATGTTCGGCCCGTCCGGCGATAGCGCGATTGAAGTGCGCATTAAGGGCCCTGATCCGGATACTCTGCGCGCGCTGGCCAGTCAGGTGGGCGACATTCTCGCCGCGGATCCGGCGACCGACAGCGTACGTAACGACTGGCAGAACCGCAGCAAGGTGATCCGCCCGCAATACTCTCTGGCGTTGGGACGTGAGCTGGGGGTGGATAAACAGGATATTGATAGCGCGCTGGAGATGAATTTCTCCGGCAGTCGCGCCGGGTTATATCGCGAGGGCGCCGACCTGCTGCCGGTTATCGTCCGTCCGCCGGAAGCAGAGCGACAGGATGCCAATCACCTGAATAACGTGCTGGTCTGGAGCCAGAGCCGGCAGCAGTATATTCCGTTGAGTAACGTCATCCATGGCTTCTCGCTGGAGTGGGAAGATCCATTGATTCTCCGTCGCGATCGCACCCGCGTGCTTACCGTTCAGACCGACCCCAGCCCGCAAAGCGGCCAAACGTCGGGCGATATCCTTGCCAGAGTGAAACCGCGCATTGACGCGCTGACGCTGCCGCATGGCTACCGCATCGAATGGGGCGGCGATGCGGAAAACTCCAGTGAAGCGCAGCAAGGGCTGTTCACGACCCTACCGCTTGGCTATCTGGTGATGTTTATCATTACGGTGCTGATGTTCAGTTCGCTGAAAAACGCTGTTGCCATCTGGCTGACCGTCCCGCTGGCGCTGATCGGCGTCACGCCCGGTTTTTTGCTGACCGGCATCCCTTTCGGCTTTATGGCCTTAATCGGCCTGCTTAGCCTCAGCGGTATGCTGATCCGCAACGGCATTGTGCTGGTGGAAGAGATAGAGCAACAAAAACAGGAGAAAGATCAAAGACAAGCAATCATTGATGCGGCAACCTCTCGTCTGCGGCCGATCCTGCTGACCGCCTTTACTACTGTGCTTGGCCTTGCCCCGCTGCTGCGCGATGTCTTTTTCCAGAGTATGGCGGTGGTGATCATGTTCGGCCTCGCCTTTGCCACCGTACTGACGCTACTGGTTCTGCCGGTAATTTACGCTTGCTTCCACCATAAGGATATGACGCCTCAACGATGAACAGTACCGGTCTCAGCATTATCAAGACATTAGGCTGTATGACAGCGGTGACCTTTTTCACTATCTATAACACCTGGGATCACTATGATTATGACTATCACTGGATCCTCGGGCTGCTGACCTTTATCTCGACCATCGCGACGCCGTTGTTTTTTGTGGTGGCTGGTTATCTTGATGCACAGACGCGTCACGATGCCAACTGGCAAATCGGCAAAATTAAAAGCGTGGTCATCGTCTTTCTGTTCTGGGTAACGGTCTATTATGTCTGGGAGCCTTATCAGCGCGGCTACCTGATCCAGCCCTGGTTTATTTTCGCCCTGATCGTGATCTATACCTTCCATCCCTTTATCGCCTGGCTCAGCCAGCGGCGGGGCCTGTTTTTCACCGTGGTTCTGACGCTGCTGTGCTGCGCTTATGGTTACGACCTGCTCTCGGTGCTCTACCCGGACAAACATCTCTTCAGCCTGCCGCCGCAGTATCGTCTGTGGACATGGCTACTTTTTTATTTAACCGGGCAGTTGTTTAACGATCCGCGAGTCACGGAGTGGATACGCGACCCGCGGGTGATTAAAGCCTCCATTATCGCCCTGCCCTTTGTCTATTTATTTACCTGGTTTTATGAACGCCATTTTTTCTTCGCGCTGTTTAAAGCCGATCGCAATGCGTTCATTCTGACGGGATCGCAAATTTATATTCTGATCGTCCTGCTGGTGATCGCCGCTAACGCCGTGCAGTTTAAAAAGAACCGCGAACTGAAGGAGGCGGTGCTGGCGACGGTTAGCAAAGCGATGACCGGGGTCTATATTCTGCACTACTCCGTTTTCCACCTGCTGGTGATGCTGATCCCTATTCACTCGTTAGCCACCAAGCTGGGCGTGATTGCGCTAACGTTTATCCTGTCGGTGCTCATTTCTCTCGCTGTGCTCTCCAGCACGCTGCTCAAGAAGGTGATAACCCTGTGACAAACGACGCGGCAACTTAGCGGAAACTCCACTGGATGCTAATCACAAACACGCTGGGAATAATGATGCCGCTCTCAAGGGCGAAATAGTCGGTAAAGTTGTACTGAATGGCATGGTAGATATAGGGGGAAAAGCCGATCCCGGTGGCGTCCTTAAAATCTTTGTAGGAGCCATGATCGCCGCAATGCTCAAAGGCGTCGAAGAAGAATTCGCCGGTGTAGCCGTAGACCCCTTTAAAGGTCCATCCACTGCCGTTGTGGTACCAGTCTCTTCTCACCCCCAGCGCCAGGCAACGATCGTCGAAACTATTGTTCATCGTGCCAATCAGCAGACTATATTTCGAATCTTCCGAGAATTTCCGCTCTACCGAGAAAAAGTGGTTTTCAAAATTCTCAGTATATTGTCCGTGGTTATTGGTCAGATGGTAAACATAGGAACCAGTATTTACCGAATAGAGATTAATTTCTTTCGCCTGCGCGAAAGCGGCTAACCCGGCCAGGAGCATCACGCTTTTACCACGCATCATCCCTCCTCAGTCCTCTATGCCTGTCCATGAACAGAATGCTTTTGCCGTATTTACCGGTCGTTATGCTGGTGCGACACCCGACAGGAAAATGGGGGAAGATAACCGTGCCGAAATGAAAATGGAGTTCCAGAAAAGCGTAGCACACGCCTAATCCGCCAACAAACCGACCATGGCGATAGCGGAGTGGTTGATATTTCTCTCTTTACTATATTGTGCAAAAAACAGACAAAACCTCACCTGTTTTCCGCTATGCTGAGGGTCCGACGCGGAAGTTAGCCACCTGTCGACGACAGAGTTGCTGTGTACCCCTTCCTGCGTCGGCGCTCTTTCTGCTCAAGTGACGTAAACCGACAGAGCCCGTATTCCGATCGGGTCTGCGTCATTATCCCCTGTCTGATTGCCCTGTATCCGCATCCTGCACAGAACCGCTTTTTTGTACAAGTTAATAAAATCAAAAATACCTTTAAAATCAACAAATAAAATTAAAACGAAAAAATAAACCGTCTCGCTGTACATATCGTTATGAAAAAAGTTGTACATCCTGAGATCACCGACTATAGTTTTTGAGTGTTAACTGCTTGTTGCGCAACAAAGCGGGAACGCTAAACGGTTGCGTGGCGAGTCTGGCGGTGGTTCCTGGTTTTGCATTTCCTGTTAGTGACTTTTCGCGTACCACCGGTACGCTGCGACTTTTATGGTCAGTTTGCTTTATACGTGGGAGAGTTCGAGCTATGCATATTAAAAATACCATTCCAGCAGAATTTGTCTTCAATTCAGCCCTGATGAAGAATATTGAAAACACGCTCATGAAGCAGCACAGCACGATCAATAATGAGCGGATGATTACGGAAATCCAGCACCGCCTGCAAACGGAAAGTAATGAAATACTTTCCGACCTCTATCTGCAGGCGTTGGATATGCTGTACAGCAAAAAACATCATCATTAAGTGATCCCACCGCGCCGACAGCAGGGACAGCCCTGCTGTGCCGGCACGCCTGGGTTTTCATCTGCTAACTGGGGCTCAAAAAATGTCACACCATAATACTTGCTATCGTTCTGAGCATTACGATCTGTGGTTTGATAATCGTTTTCTTCTCTACGGGATGTCGCTGATCCTGAATACCTTGCCGGCATCTTATTTTCGTAAAAAACATGTTTTTTTTACCAGCGACAATTATTTCGCGGTGCTTGAGCATAACTATAATCGGCGGGATACGTTATTTATTCTGTTAACTGAGGGAAACGATCTTAATTTTCTCAGTGAACTGCCTATGTTGCGCTTACCGGCAAATTCGACGCCGGAAGAATTAAAAATCTTCCTGCATCAGCCCACCCGCTATTACAAAACGCACCCGGCGCCGGGCGCCTCGGTGCAGTTTACCGAACGGGAAAAGAAAGTTATTCAGCTTATCAGCAATGGCGAAGCGGTTGCCAGCATTGGTCGTTCGCTAAATCTGCACATCAAAACCATTTATCAGATCCGGCTGAATCTGATTAAAAAGCTCGGCTGTAGCGGTAGGACCGATTTTTTTAATATCAGTCGTAGTGAAACCTTTAAATCCTGGAGTCAGATTCACCTGTAGTCAGGTGCAATAGCCCCGGCCTGTCCCCCAGACGGGGCTATTGCGTACCGTGAAAATGAATGCTGAAGCCCTGCTCCTGCCAGTGGCTGAGCAGTTCCTCCTGCAGTGGCGTGGCGGCGCGTCCGGTCCAGACAAAGATATGCTGCCCGGGGAAGAGCTCGGGCCGCGGCGACTCCAGCGGTTCAGCGAGAACATTGACATGCCAACCGCGCTGCGAAAGACGCCATGCCTCCAGCCACAGACGCGTCCGGTCTTCATTGCTCCAGCCCACCAGCAGCGTCTCTTTACCATTTTTTTTACGCGCTTCGGCGAGAAACAGCGCCACGCAGTCAATGAGCAAGCCGTCCAGCAGGCTGCTAATCACCAACGAGGTATTCTGATCGAGCTTGAGACGCTGTCGTACCGGCACTAACAGGCTATCGATGAGGGTATCAACGGGGTGTTGATGGCTCAGCGCCATTAATTTGGCGCGGATTCTGGCGGGCTGCATATAACGCAGAATGGACATCATCTCTTCCTGAAGATGCGCGGATTCGTCGCGCGCCGCCGGCAGATTATCCTCCAGCAGCGCTTTGACTTTCCCTACGGATACACCGCGCTCTATCCAGCGCTTGATCTCTTCTATGCGCAGGATATCTTCTTCATCAAACTGTCGATGCCCGCCTTCGCTGCGCTGCGGTTTCAGTAGACCGTAACGCCGCTGCCAGGCGCGCAATGTAACCGGATTGATTCCGCAACGTTCGGCGACTTCACCGATACTGTAAAACGCCATAGCAGCCTCACATCAACCTGATACTTTTTACCTAAACTAACGAATTCAGGCATCCTGTACAACTCTATTTTCTTGTACAGATAAAGATATCAGGTTGTGGCTCACAGCGCGCGGGGAAAAAGATGAAAAAATAGTAAGCTGATTTCGCGGTGGATTATTTCTTCTCCGGCCAGGCAACGGCGGGCAGGCCCCCCAGGCGGGCACCCGCGAATAAATTGCCCTGAAACTGCGAAATCCCGGCTGATTCAAGCCACATCCACTCTTCAGCACGCTCAACGCCGACGGCTGAGACCGCAATCTCCAGAGAAGTACAGCATTTGATAATCGCCTGTACAATCGACTGGCGCGGCCCGTCCTGGTGGATATTGCGGATCAGCTCATGGTCGATTTTAATTCTGTCGGGTTGGTATTGCGCCAGCAGCGACAGCCCGGCAAACCCGGCGCCGAAGTGATCGATGGCAAGATTAATCCCCGCGCCCTTCAGTTTGCGCACCGCATCGGTAAAATCGGCCATCCGCGAAATCACTTCCCGCTCAGTGAACTCGACAATAATCTGCTCCGGGATCAGGTCATTGCGACTAATTTCGTCGAGCAGGAAAGCCACCGCATTCGGCGCTTTGACCAGCGTCATCGGCAGCAAATTAATGCTTAACGCCTTATTACGTAAACCTAATTTACCCGCCAGAGACAGCGCGACGCGCTTACTGTGCAGGTCGGCGAGATAAATATCATCCCCTGCCAGCCCGGCAAAATAGGCGCCAGGAGACTGGCCGTCCGGTGTACGCAGCAGCGCTTCCCACGAGATAATTTCGCAGGCGAAAGGATCGACGATCGGCTGAAAGGCAAAAGACCAGCTTTCCGTATTATCGATAATGGGGGTGTCCGGATAAAAAGTGTCCTTATCGGGAATAAAAACCCAACTGTCCGCCGAAGGGATCTCAAAATAGTTCGCTTTTTCCGTGGATTCGACAAAAGTACGGAAAAATTGCAGCGCCCGGTCGTCATAGGTGAGCTGATATTTTGTCGTGCCCCGGTCCATCACTGTCTGTAGTACTTCCTCACGATCATGTTCCCGTAAATCAAACAGTTCCATACCGACCTTACCAAATCGACGGGACGGTGCATAATCGCAAAACAACTCCACCAGATTATAATGACGAGGATCGAGGACAATTGTTTGATAAATATCCCTTACCTTTTCTTCCGGTCCTTCAATAAGTTGAAAAAAATGCGTCCCGTTAAACAGTAATATACCGGTGACATCCGCCTGCCCATTTCTCTCGTTTGCCCTGGCAACCATGGCCTCGATCGATTTGAATGAGACATTGTCGCAAATATGGCTGCGATAAATGATGGTGGTAAGCATAGTGATTCCAGATGGGAGGGATAAGCATTCACAGTAGCAGTTATCAGGCTAATCGTCTTGCAAAACTACGTTTTATCTTAACAAAAAAGATACACTAAAAATCCACTCTTTGTGCAAGGTTTTTCTTTTTTTTCTTTTCTTGTACAACATGCAACGCTACCCCCTACCTTTACAAGCCAGGATCTCCGCAAACAAAAACAAATATTACATTAAAAATCATCATGATATCAACGATCGCTGCAATATTACGCAACTTTCTATGTACAACTTATTAATTATTGTATAAGTTTATTTGCAGTTAACAGATGAATGAAATGAAAGGAGCACATATGCAGCAGAATGGTTACATTCCAGATACAGCGAACGCAATTGCCCAGTATTTCAACAAAGCATCGTTACCTTCCCAGCAGGAAACGCTGGGTCAGATCGTGATGGATATTCTCAACGAAGGGCGCCATCTCAACCGCAAGGCCCTGTGCACCAAACTGTTGAGCCGCCTTGACAGCGCCCGTGCGCCTGAGGAAGAGAGCCACTATCAAACCTTAATTGGTTTGTTGTTTGCCGGTCAGGAATAACGTCATCGATCGTCGCCTGTTGCAACCGCAGTAGCAGATGAGGGGCGATCGCTTCCATAAACCTGCTGCTGACCTGAATGCCCGTTACCAGATTCAGGAAGAGTGTGGCATGCAGAGAGACGGTTATGAATAGCAGTGATACTGAGGAAATAACCGATGAGATCATCGGCGAGGCGGTGCTCGCGCTTCTGAAAACGAATCGCCCGATTACCACCCCGACCCTGCTGGTTCGGCTTCGGTTGATGCAGGCCACAGAGTCAGATCGCCAGCGAAGGAAAATCATCGCTGCCGTTATTGAAGAAATTTGCGCGAAGCTCGCCCTCCAGCGGAAGCTCGCGCCTTTGCAGGTTAAGAAAATCAATGGCCGTTGGGAAAGCAGAGGAACGCTGGCGCAGAGCAGCATGGCGCCGGAAGCTAAAAAAATCCACTGATTGTCCCAACCATGGTGAATAAAACAGAGTGAGAATGTGATGAGACAGACTATGCATCAGCAACCCGATATTTACGCAGGACTGCAGGACACCGCGCTCTCCGACTATTTCCGTAACGCCGGTGATAAGCTGGTTGATGAGTCCGCCGTCATGTCGCTCGCCATCAACAGTATTCTCCAGTCCGAGGGTCACCTGAACAATAAGGCCATTATTTTATGGCTGATTCAGGCGCTGGAAAGCACCGATGATGTGGTGACCGCCGACGTGATCCGTAAAACGCTGGAGATTGTCGTCGGCTACACCATGGACGATATCTAAAGCCGTCACGCTTCAGGCCCGCCAGGGCAACAGCTTCCCTACAGAGCCTGTCCGCTCTGATCAAAAAAACCTCGCTGACGCGAGGTTTTTCTTTTACCGTCTGACCCTTCAGTGGGCGTTGACCACCACCCACATCGGCCCCTGCCCAACCGCATAGCGGCCTTTCTCATGCAGCAGCCCCTGCTCACCCTCAATTTCATACACTGCGATATGGTGCGATTTCTGCCCTGCGGCAATCAGATACTTACCGCTGTGATCGAGGTTAAAGCCGCGTGGCTGAGTTTCCGTCGGCTGATAGCCTTCCACTGCCAGCACGCTGCCATCTTCCGAGACGCTGAACACCGTGATGATGCTGGCGGTACGATCGCAGGCGTACAGATGACGACCGTCAGGGGTGATGTGAATATCCGCCGCCCAGCGCACGCCGGTGAAATCAGGCGGCATCATATCCAGGGTTTGTACACATTCGATATTGCCATTCGGGTCTTTCAGCTCCCAGACGTCAACGGAGCTGTTCAGTTCATTGACGCAATAACCATACTGCTGGTTCGGATGGAACACCATGTGGCGCGGACCGGCGCCCTCGACGGTGGTCACTTCCGCCGGTTCCTGAGCGGAGAGGAAACCATCCTCGCTAAGGGTAAACAGGCAGATGCGATCCTGCTTCAGCGCCGGCACCCACAGGGTGCGGTTGTCCGGGGAGATATTGGCCGAGTGACACCCTTCCAGGCCTTCCACCACGGTGACGGTTTCGCCCGGCAGGCCGTCCTGCAGCGGCGTCACGCTGACGCAACCCTGATTGTAGGAGGCGCTGAAGACAAAGCGGCCATGATGATCGGTAGAAATGTGGGTCGGGCTGCCCGGCAGCGCCGCTTCTCCCGCAAAGGTCAACGCTCCGTTATCCGGCGTGATGCGATACGCTAACACGCGAAACTCCGGACGAACGCCAACGTACAGATACTCCTTGTTGGGACTGACCACCATCGGCTGTACCTGTCCCGGGGCATCAACCACCTGCACCAGCGTCAGTTTGCCGTCCGCTTCAAGACTCCAGACGTGGATTTGTTGGCTTTCCGGGCTGGCGGTATAAACGGTTTGTTTCATGACTACTCCTTCCCTCACTGCACGTGGAATTTTCATTTTCAGGATAACAGCACCCTGAAAATTATAAGACATCCGCCCATGATACTCGCAAAGTCCGCTGAATTTCCGACGGACGGCGGCACAAAGGGCATACAGGTATTCACGGCAGATGTGGAAAAATTGGTCCTGACGCCACGGCGGTGTACCATCATGGCCAGGTCACTTTTCAACATCAACCGGAAATAACACATGACAACACGCGTGATTGCCCTGGATTTAGACGGCACCCTGCTCACCAGCAAAAAAACCATCCTGCCTGCTTCGCTGGAGGCACTGGCCCGCGCCAGAGAGGCGGGCTACCAGGTTATCGTCGTTACCGGACGTCATCACGTCGCTATCCATCCTTTTTATCAGGCACTGGCTCTCGATACACCTGCAATTTGTTGTAATGGCACTTATTTGTATGATTATCACGCAAAAGAGGTTTTGACAGCCGATCCTATGCCGGTAGCGCAAGCGGTAAGCCTGACGGCCATGCTCGCCGAACAGCAGATCCATGGCCTGGCGTATGTGGATGATGCGATGCTTTATGAACAGCCCACCGGGCATGTGATCCGCACCCGCAACTGGGCGCAGGCGCTGCCGGAGGATCAGCGCCCGGTCTTCCGCCAGGTCGATTCGCTGGCGCAGGCGGTCCGCGAGGTCAACGCGGTATGGAAATTTGCCCTCACCGATGAAGACATTCCCCGCCTGCAGCGCTTTGCCCGCGAGGTCGGCGAGACGCTGGGCCTGGAGTGCGAATGGTCGTGGCACGATCAGGTGGATATCGCGCGCGCCGGCAACAGCAAAGGCAAACGCCTGGCGCAATGGGTGGCCAGCCAGGGGCTGTCGATGCAGGATGTGGTGGCCTTCGGCGATAACTACAACGATCTTAGCATGCTGGAAGCGGCGGGCACTGGGGTGGCGATGGGCAATGCGGTGGACGAGGTGAAAGCTCGCGCCAGGGTGGTCATCGGCGACAATGAGTCCACCAGCATCGCCGAGTTTATCTACCGCCAGCTGCTGTAATCAGGCGGCGATCGACACGCTTTTGATCTGAGCAAACACCTGCTGACCTGGCGCTATCGCCAGGTCGTCCCGCGCCCATGGGCTAATCCTGGCCCATAGCAGACGGCCACTCACTCTGAGCTGCACTTCAATCTGTCCGTTGACCTCCAGACACTGAGCCACCTCGGCGCGCAAGATATTGCGGATGCTGGTCCCGGACGGCTGGGCCAGTGTCAGCGAAACGTCCGACGCCTGAATGCGGATCCGTGCGGTGTCGCCTGCGGGACGTTCGAGCCGGTTGACCCACAGCAGCTGGTCACCCAGCGTCAGAGCCGTCATCGCGTACTGCGGATGCTGCGCGGCGACGGTGGCGCTGAGGATCGTACTCTGCTGTTCCGCCGGCAGCCAGGGGTGCATCACGCTGCTGCTCCAGACCTCCTCCAGCGGACCAAAAGCCTTCACCTTACCGGCCTCCAGCACCAGCACGCGATCGGCCAGATGCTGGATCTCATCCAGCGAGTGGCTGACGTAGAGCATCGGAATATGGATCTCCTGCGCCAGCCGCTGCAGGTAGGGCAACAGTTCGCGTTTGCGCGGAATATCCAGCGAGGCCAGCGGCTCATCCAGCAGCAGTAGCTCCGGTGCGGTCAGCAGGGCGCGGCCGATGGCCACTCGCTGCTTTTCGCCGCCGGATAACCGGCCCGGCAGGCGATCCAGCAAGGGCGCGATCCCCAGCAATTCCACCAGCTTATCGAACTGGCTGACCATGCATTTCGCCATCCCGTAGCGCAGATTACCGCGCACTTTATAGTGGGGAAACAGGCGCGCGTCCTGAAACACATAGCCGATACGGCGCTGTTCCGGCGCCAGACAGATACGCTGGGCGGTGTCGTTCAGCACCCTGCCGTTGAGCACGATGCGCCCCGTCTGCGGCCGGGTCAGGCCGCTAATGGCGTTAATCAACGAGGTTTTGCCAGCGCCGGAGACGCCAAAGATGGCGGTGATCCCGCTGGCGGGCAGGGTTTCACGGATCTGCAGGCAGTGACTGCCGAGGGTCTGGGTAAAGTCCAGCTCCAGCATCATTATCCTCCCATGCGCTGGCGGCTCACGCGGGCCAGCCATTCCGAAATCAGCAGCGAAACCAGCGCCAGTCCGATGGCGATGAGGCAGAGGCGAGCCGCCGCCCCCTCCCCGCCCGGGGTCTGGATCAAGGTGTACATCGCCGAAGGCAGGGTGCGCGTTTCGCCGGGAATATTGGAGACGAACGTGATGGTCGCGCCAAACTCCCCTAACGAGCGGGCGAAGGCCAGCACCGTGCCGACAATAATCCCCGGCAGAGTCAGCGGTAGCGTAATAGTCATAAACACTCGCCAGCGGCTGGCCCCGAGGGTTCTCGCCGCTTGCTCCAGTTTGACATCCACCCCTTCCAGCGCCAGGCGAATGGCGCGCACCATCAGCGGAAAAGACATCACCGCCGCCGCCAGCACCGCCCCGCGCCAGCTGAAGGCAAAGCTGATGCCGAACCAGTCATACAGCCAGCTGCCAATAAACCCACGCCGCCCCATGGCCACCAGCAGCAGATACCCCACCACCACCGGCGGCAGCACCAGCGGTAAATGGAGAATACTGTCGAGCAGCGCCTTGCCGGGAAAGGTGCGCCGAACCAGCAGCCAGGAAAAAAAGATGCCAAAGGGCAGGCTCAAGGCCACCGCCAGGGAGGAGACTTTCAGGCTCAGCAGCACCGCCTGCCATTCGGGTTCGCTCAGAAACATCAGCGGGTGGTAAATCCGTAACGTTTAAAAATCGCGGACGCTTCCGGCCCTTTCAGGTAGTCATAGAAAGCGCTCACGGCCGCATTGCGGTGACCATCGACAATCGCCAGCGGGTACTCGACTTTCTGATGCGAGGCCTCCGGGAAGGTGCCGACCACTTTAACCCCTTTGCTGGCCACGGCATCGGAGCCATAGACAATCCCCAGCGGCGCTTCGTTGCGCTCCACCAGGGCCAGCGCGCCGCGCACGTCTTCCGCCGGGGCAAGTTTCGGCGACAACGTCTCCCAGGCGCCGAGTTTCTGCAGCGCCTCTTTGGCGTAGATGCCTGCCGGAACGTGCTGCGGATCGCCCACCGCCAGACGGCCTCCTTTCAGCAGGCTGGTCCAGTCGGTTTTCTCATCAATGGTAATCGCCCCCTGCGCGCTGGCTTTCGGCGCGACCACCACCAGGCTGTTGCCAAGCAGGGTGGCTCGGGTTGCCGGGTCGATGGCCTTTTTGTCTGCGGCGTAATCCATCCATTTCTGATCGGCGGAGATAAACAGATCGGCTGGTGCGCCCGCTTCAATTTGCCGCGCCAGCGTCGACGACGAGGCAAACGACGACACGACATCGACGTTTTTCTCTTTCTTATACGCCTGGGCAATATCCTGCATCGCGTTGGTTAACGATGCGGCGGCGAAAACGGTCACTTTCCCCTCTGCCGCCAGCGCCTGACCCGCGACGCACAGCGTGAGTGATACCCCGATAACCCCGCGTAACCAAGAACCTGCCATCTGAATCTCCTGTCAATGCGTTATGTATTCGACAATATAACGATATGCAGAGCATTTTTATAGTGACACAGGACAATAAAACGAAGGGAAATGATACAGGAGGGAAATAGCACAGCGCCCGGTTAAACCGGGCGCCGGGAAATCAATGATTTTGCTGGCTGCGATCTTTGTGGCCTACGCCGGAGAAGAGGTTGAACACTTCGCCAAGACCGTAAATCAGTCCCAGGATGACCGCCATCACCACCGGTACCATGATGACCGCAAAAACCAGACTTTTCAAAAGCTCTAACATGGTTCACTCCAGATAGTATGATTTGCTGATTGTAACGGTTTCAGCCGAAAAAACACGCCCCATTTGTGCGGTGGGTAATGACAAAACCGCGCACAGAGGTTTTGCAAGCGGGTGACTATCGGTCACAATACCCTTTTTTGTCAGGAAACGATTATGCAGGCCGAAATTCTTCTTACCCTTAAGCTACAGCAGCGCCTGTTTGCCGATCCGCGGCGGATCGCCCTGCTCAAACAGATTGACCAGACCGGTTCGATAAGCCAGGGGGCCAAGCACGCGGGTATCAGCTATAAAAGCGCGTGGGATGCTATCAACGAGATGAACCAGCTCAGCGAACAACCGCTGGTGGATCGTGCCACCGGCGGTAAAGGCGGCGGCGGCGCGGTGCTGACCCGCTATGGGCAGCGGCTGATCCAACTGTACGATCTGCTGGCGCAGATCCAGCAGAAAGCGTTTGATGTGCTCAGCGATGACGATGCCCTGCCGCTGGACAGCCTGCTGGCGGCCATCTCACGCTTTTCCCTGCAGACCAGCGCCCGCAACCAGTGGTTCGGCACCATTACCGGCCGCGATCGCCAGCAGGTGCAGCAGCACGTCGAGGTACTGCTGGCCGACGGGCAGACGCGCCTGACCGTCGCCATCACCGCACAAAGCGCTGAGAAACTGGGGCTCGATGAGGGCCAGGAGGTGCTGGTCCTGCTGAAGGCGCCCTGGGTCGGCATCACCCTCGACCCCGCCGTGGCCCGCCAGGCCGATAACCAGTTGTCGGGTCGTATCAGCCATATCGAATGCGGGTCCGGGCAGTGCGAAGTACTGATGACGCTGGCCGACGGTCAGACCCTGTGCGCCACTCTGCCACAGGCGCAGACGTCTGGCCTGGCGGAAGGGACGGAGGCGATCGCTTACTTCAATGCCGATCGCATCATTCTCGCGACGTTATGCTGACCCCATTGACATTACGCGCCCGAAGTCGTATCCCTGATGCACATCGCTGCAAAAAATGGGATACATCATGTCATCATTGCAAATTTCGCAAGGCACGTTTCGCCTGAGCGATACAAAAACCTTAAAAATAGACCAGCTGAACCTGAGAGCGGGTCAAAGCTGGGCGTTTGTCGGTAGCAACGGCAGCGGCAAATCCGCCCTCGCGCGGGCTCTGGCTGGCGACCTGACCCTGCTCAGCGGCCAGCACGAAAGCCACTTCTCCCGCGTAACCCGCCTCTCCTTCGAGCAGTTGCAGAAGCTGGTCAGCGACGAGTGGCAGCGCAATAACACCGACCTGCTCAGCCCCGGCGAAGAAGACACCGGCCGCACCACCGCAGAGATTATCCAGGATGAGGTAAAAGATCCTGCCCGCTGCGCGCGCCTGGCCGAACAGTTTGGCATCAGCGCCCTGCTGGACCGCCGGTTTAAGTACCTGTCGACCGGGGAAACGCGTAAGACCCTGCTGTGTCAGGCCCTGATGACCGATCCGCAACTGCTGATCCTCGACGAACCTTTCGACGGCCTCGACGTCAACTCCCGCCAGCAGCTGGCTGCCCTGCTGGCCGACCTGCATCGCGCCGGCATCACCCTGGTGCTGGTCCTCAACCGCTTCGATGAGATCCCGGAGTTTGTACAATTCGCCGGCGTGCTGGCTGACTGCACCCTCAGCGAGACCGGCGAGAAGTCTTCCCTGCTGCAGCAGGCGCTGGTCGCCCAGCTGGCGCACAGTGAAAAACTGGACGGCATCACCCTGCCGGAGCCGGATGTTCCACCAGCCCGTCATGCGCTGGCAGACTCGGCGCCGCGTATCGTGCTCAATGACGGTGTGGTCTCCTACAACGATCGCCCGGTCATCAATCACCTCTCATGGACCGTGAACCCGGGCGAACACTGGCAGATCGTCGGCCCCAACGGCGCCGGTAAATCCACGCTGCTGAGCCTTATCACCGGCGATCATCCGCAGGGTTACAGCAACGATCTGACGCTCTTTGGCCGCCGTCGCGGCAGCGGTGAGACCATCTGGGATATTAAAAAGCATATCGGCTACGTCAGCAGCAGCCTGCATCTGGACTACCGGGTCAGCACCAACGTCCGCAACGTCATCCTGTCGGGCTATTTTGACTCTATCGGCATTTATCAGGCGGTCTCGGACAAGCAACACAAGCTGGTGCAACAGTGGCTGGATATTCTCGGCATTGATAAACGCACTGCCGACGCGCCGTTTCATAGCCTGTCGTGGGGCCAGCAGCGGCTGGCGCTTATCGTTCGCGCGCTGGTGAAGCATCCGACCCTGCTGATCCTCGATGAACCGCTGCAGGGGCTGGATCCCCTCAATCGCCAGCTGGTGCGTCGCTTTGTCGACGTGTTGATTGGCGAAGGGGCCACACAGCTGCTGTTTGTCTCGCACCATGCGGAAGATGCCCCGGACTGTATTACCCATCGCCTGGCGTTCGTTCCCAGTGGAGACGGTTACACTTATCAGCTCGGTCCTGTGGCCTGATGCCCCCTGCCGGGGGTCGAAAGATCCCTGGTATTTTTCAGAAAAATAGCGGAAAAATCACCTAACCATCTGTATTAAAAATAAAAAATTTGAATTTATGTCGTTTCACCATCAAGTGTAAACGATTCCACTAACTTGCCCTGTGTCACACTTTTCACTTCTTTGATATGCTATCTTCCTCATACACGATAAGCCGAATGGAGCGAATCATGAAAGTTCTGGTTACAGGTGGTAGCGGTTACATTGGAAGTCATACCTGCGTTCAACTGCTGCAGCAGGGACATGAGGTGGTGATCCTCGACAATCTCTGCAACAGCAAGCGCAGCGTACTGCCGGTGATTGAGCGTCTCGGCGGCAAAGAAGCCACCTTTATTGAAGGCGATATTCGTAACGAAGCGCTGATGACGGAGATCCTCCACGATCACGCCATTGAGGCGGTGATCCACTTCGCCGGGCTGAAAGCCGTCGGGGAGTCCGTCGCCAAGCCGCTGGAATATTACGATAATAACGTCACCGGCACACTGAAATTAGTTTCTGCCATGCGCGCCGCGGGCGTGAAGAACTTCATCTTTAGCTCCTCAGCTACCGTCTACGGCGACCAGCCGAAAATCCCATATGTCGAAAGCTTCCCGACCGGCACCCCGCAAAGCCCTTACGGCAAAAGCAAGCTGATGGTGGAGCAGATCCTGACCGACCTGCAGAAAGCCCAGCCGGAGTGGAGCATTGCCCTGCTGCGCTACTTCAACCCGGTCGGCGCCCACCCGTCGGGCGACATGGGGGAAGACCCGCAGGGGATCCCAAACAACCTGATGCCGTACATCGCCCAGGTCGCCGTTGGTCGTCGCGACTCGCTGGCCGTCTTTGGTAACGACTACCCGACCGAGGATGGCACCGGTGTGCGCGATTATATCCACGTGATGGATCTCGCCGATGGCCACGTCGCGGCCATGGAAAAACTGGCTGACAAAGCCGGGGTCCATATCTACAACCTTGGCGCCGGCGTCGGCAGCAGCGTGCTCGACGTGGTCAATGCTTTCAGCAAGGCCTGCGGCAAACCCATTAACTACCATTTCGCGCCGCGCCGCGATGGCGACCTCCCGGCCTACTGGGCGGATGCCGCCAAGGCCGACCGCGAGCTGAACTGGCGCGTGACGCGCAACCTGGACGAAATGGCGCAGGACACCTGGCACTGGCAGTCCCGCCATCCGCAGGGTTATCCAGACTAAGGAACCTTCATGAGCGTATTTAACCCCGTTGACCATCCACATCGTCGTTATAACCCGTTAACCGGGCAGTGGATTCTGGTTTCTCCGCATCGCGCCAAGCGCCCCTGGCAGGGGGCGCAGGAAACGCCGGCAAAACAGACCTTGCCAGCCCACGATCCGGACTGTTTCCTGTGCCCAGGTAATACCCGTGTCACCGGCGACACCAACCCGAATTACACCGGTACCTACGTGTTTACCAACGACTTTGCGGCCCTGATGACCGACACTCCGGACGCACCGGAGAGTGACGATCCGCTGATGCGCTGTCAGAGCGCGCGCGGCACCAGTCGGGTGATCTGCTTCTCGCCAGACCACAGCAAAACGCTGCCGGAACTGAGCCCTGAAGCGCTGGAAGGCGTGGTTAAAGCGTGGCAGGAACAGACCGCGGACCTCGGGAAAAGCTACCCGTGGGTCCAGGTCTTTGAAAACAAAGGGGCAGCGATGGGCTGCTCCAACCCTCACCCGCATGGTCAGGTGTGGGCCAATAGCTTCCTGCCCAATGAAGCGGAACGGGAAGACCGTCTGCAGAAAGAGTATTACGCCGGACAAGGTCAGCCGATGCTGCTGGACTATGTTCAGCGCGAACTGGCCGACGGCAGCCGCACGGTGGTGGACACCGAGCACTGGCTGGCGGTCGTGCCCTACTGGGCCGCCTGGCCATTCGAAACGCTGCTGTTGCCGAAAGCGCACGTGCAGCGTATTACCGATCTCACCGACGCCCAGCGCAGCGATCTGGCGCTGGCGTTGAAAAAGCTGACCAGCCGTTACGACAACCTGTTCCAGTGCTCATTCCCCTACTCCATGGGCTGGCACGGCGCGCCGTTTAACGACGAAGACCATCACCACTGGCAGCTTCATGCCCACTTTTATCCGCCGCTGCTGCGCTCCGCGACGGTCCGCAAGTTTATGGTTGGCTATGAAATGCTGGCCGAAACCCAGCGCGATCTGACCGCCGAGCAAGCTGCCGAACGACTGCGCGCCGTCAGCGACGTCCATTTTCGTGAATCCGGAGTGTAATGATGAGTCTGAAAGAGAAAACCCAAACCCTGTTTGCTGACGCCTTCGGTTATCCGGCCAGCCATGTCATTCAGGCGCCAGGCCGCGTCAACCTGATCGGCGAGCATACCGATTACAACGACGGTTTTGTGCTGCCCTGCGCCATCGACTACCAGACGGTGATCAGCTGCGCGCCGCGCGACGATCGTACGGTGCGGGTGATTGCCGCCGATTACGACAATCAGACCGATGAATTCTCTCTCGACGCGCCGATTATCAGTCACGACACCCAGCAGTGGTCGAACTATGTCCGCGGCGTGGTAAAGCATCTGCAGCAGCGGAACAACCACTTTGGCGGCGCGGATCTGGTGATCAGCGGCAATGTACCGCAGGGTGCGGGGTTAAGCTCCTCAGCCTCGCTGGAAGTCGCCGTCGGCACCGTGTTCCAGCAGCTCTATCATCTGCCGCTGGATGGCGCGCAAATCGCCCTCAACGGCCAGGAGGCGGAAAACCAGTTCGTCGGCTGCAACTGCGGCATCATGGATCAGCTGATTTCGGCGCTGGGCAAAAAAGACCACGCGCTGCTGATCGACTGCCGTTCGCTGGGCACCAAAGCCGTCTCGATGCCGAAAGGCGTGGCGGTGGTGATCATCAACAGCAACTTTAAGCGCACCCTCGTCGGCAGCGAGTACAACACCCGTCGTGAACAGTGCGAAACCGGCGCGCGCTTCTTCCAGCAGCCCGCCCTGCGCGATGTTACCCTCGAGCAATTTAACGCCGTCGCCCATGAGCTGGATCCGGTCGTCGCGAAGCGCGTACGCCATGTGCTGACGGAGAATGCCCGCACCGTGGAAGCCGCCAGCGCCCTCGAAAAAGGCGACCTGAAGCGGATGGGTGAGCTGATGGCCGAATCCCATGCCTCGATGCGCGATGATTTCGAGATCACCGTCCCGCAGATCGACACTCTGGTGGAGATCGTTAAGGCCGCGATCGGTGATAAAGGCGGCGTACGCATGACCGGCGGCGGCTTTGGCGGCTGCGTGGTAGCGCTGGTCCCGGAAGATCTGGTCGATACCGTTCAGCAGGCCGTTGCTAAAACGTATGAAGCGAAAACCGGTATTAAAGAGACATTCTATGTCTGCAAACCGTCACAGGGGGCAGGCCAATGGTAACGCAAACCACCGCGCTGGCGCCGGACGGCCAGCCCTGGCAGCAGGTGACCCTGCGCAATAAGGCGGGCATGACCGTTACCGTGGCGGATTGGGGCGCGACGCTGCTCAGCGCCGAGGTGCCGCTGGCTGATGGCAGCCTGCGTCATCCGCTGCTGGGCTGTGCGAAGCTGGAGGACTATGCCCACCAGGCCGCGTTTCTTGGCGCCTCGGTAGGCCGCTACGCCAACCGTATCGGCAATAGCCGCTTCCCGCTTGACGGCCAGCTCGTCAACGTCACGCCGTCAAACGACGCGGGCCACCAGCTCCACGGCGGCCCGGAAGGGTTTGATAAGCGCCGCTGGCGCATTGTCCGCGCCGACGAGCAGGAAGTGCTGTTCGCTCTGACCTCGCCCGATGGCGATCAAGGCTTCCCCGGCACTCTGCAGGCCACCGCGCACTATCGTCTGACCGACGATAACCGCATCGCGATTACCTATCGCGCCACCGTGGACCAACCCTGCCCGGTGAACATGACCAATCACGTCTATTTCAACCTCGACGGTGACCAGGGCGACGTGCGCCAGCACCAGTTGCAGATCCTCGCCCAGAGGTATCTGCCGGTGGAAAGCGACGGTATCCCGGGTGGTGAACTCAAAGATGTTGCTAACACCAGCTTTGATTTCCGCCAGCCGAAAACCATCGCCGCCGACTTCCTCGCCGACGCCGATCAGCAAAAGGTGAAGGGATACGATCATGCCTTCCTGCTGGATGCCAAAGGCGACGCCAGCCAGCCTGCGGCGCAGGTCTGGTCGCAGGACGGCAAGCTGCAGATGACGGTCTATACCTCCGCTCCGGCGCTGCAGTTTTACTCCGGCAACTATCTCGGCGGCACCCCGTCGCAGACGACGGAGCCCTACGCCGACTGGCAGGGGCTGGCGCTGGAGAGCGAATTCCTGCCGGATTCGCCGAATCATCCGGAATGGCCGCAGCCGGACTGTGTGTTACGTCCGGGCCAGGAGTACGTCAGCCTGACGGAATATCAGTTTATCGCCTGTTAATCGCCAGCGCCCTCCGCCGGGGGCGCTGTTTTTCGTCCCCGCCCTCCTCTCTGCCGCCTCTTTTTTCAGCAACCTGCTCTATTTTCCGTCACCAAAGGACAAAAAAATAACCTGTGTTTTACAAGCACCTTACACTGAGCCACTATTTTCGCTATGGTTAGGGATAAGCATTGCCGTGAGCCAAATCACGGCAATATAATGAGAATAGTTATCAATCAATAACACATACACCAACATATTCAGCGCACCGTTCGCGGCGCGAGGGATGGCGTGTAGAGAGGAGTAAGAGAATGGCTGTAACTAAGCTGGTACTGGTTCGTCATGGCGAAAGCCAGTGGAACAACGAAAACCGCTTCACCGGTTGGTACGACGTTGATCTGTCCGAGAAAGGCGTTAGCGAAGCGAAAGCGGCAGGTAAACTGCTGAAGGCTGAAGGCTTCAGCTTTGATTTTGCTTATACCTCCGTGCTGAAACGTGCCATCCACACCCTGTGGAACGTGCTGGACGAACTGGATCAGGCCTGGCTGCCGGTTGAGAAATCCTGGAAGCTGAACGAGCGTCATTACGGCGCGCTGCAGGGCCTGAACAAAGCGGAAACCGCTGAGAAATACGGTGACGAGCAGGTTAAACAGTGGCGTCGCGGCTTCGCTGTCACTCCGCCGGAGCTGACCAAAGACGACGAGCGCTACCCGGGCCACGATCCGCGCTATGCAAAACTGACCGACGCCGAACTGCCGACCACTGAAAGCCTGGCGCTGACCATCGACCGCGTCGTGCCTTACTGGAACGAAACCATTCTGCCGCGCCTGAAAAGCGGTGAGCGCGTGATCATCGCCGCTCACGGTAACTCCCTGCGCGCGCTGGTGAAATACCTCGACAACATGGGCGAAGACGAGATCCTCGAACTGAACATCCCGACCGGCGTACCGCTGGTGTATGAGTTCGATGAAAACTTCAAGCCGATCAAACATTACTATCTGGGCAATGCGGAAGAGATCGCGGCGAAAGCGGCTGCCGTCGCCAACCAGGGTAAAGCGAAGTAATTCCTCCCGGTAAAAACAAAAAAGCGTGGAAATCTCCACGCTTTTTTTATTGCCTTCGCCAGCGCAGATTCGCTTAGCCGCGGCGGGTTTTCACCGCTTCCGCCAGCTGACGCAGGATCGTTTCGGTATCCTCCCAGCCGATGCAGGCGTCGGTGACGCTCTTGCCGTAGGTCAGCGGTTCACCGCTCTCGAGGCTCTGGTTGCCTTCCACCAGATGGCTTTCAATCATCACGCCCATGATCGCCCGCTCACCGCCGGCAATCTGCTGGCATACGTCCGCGCCCACTTCCATCTGCTTCTTGAACTGCTTGCTGGAGTTGGCATGGCTGAAGTCGATCATCACCTGAGCCGGCAGGCCCGCTTTCGCCAGGCCGATCTTCACATCCGCCACGTGCTTCGCGCTGTAGTTCGGCTCTTTGCCGCCGCGCAGAATAATATGGCAGTCGCCGTTACCGCTGGTATTCACGATAGCGGAGTGGCCCCACTTAGTGACCGACAGGAAACAGTGCGGTGCGCCAGCGGCGTTAATCGCGTCGATAGCCACCTTGATGGTGCCATCGGTACCATTCTTAAAGCCCACCGGGCAGGAGAGTCCGGAGGCAAGTTCACGGTGAACCTGGGATTCGGTGGTACGCGCCCCAATGGCGCCCCAGCTCATCAGATCGGCGACATACTGCGGGGTGATCATATCGAGGAATTCCCCCGCCGCCGGCAGGCCGCTGTCGTTAATGTCCAGCAGCAGTTTGCGCGCGATGCGCAACCCGTCGTTGATGCGGAAGCTGTTATCCATATGGGGATCGTTGATAAGCCCTTTCCAGCCGACGGTGGTGCGCGGTTTTTCAAAATAGACCCGCATGACGATCTCGAGCTCACCCTTCAATGCCTCGCGCAGGGGCAGCAGACGGGAAGCGTACTCTTTCGCCGCTGCCGGATCGTGAATCGAACAGGGCCCAATCACTACCAGCAGACGATCATCGTCGCCCTTGAGGATCTGATGGATCGCTTTGCGAGCATGCGCAACGGTATTTGCAGCATTTTCGGTAGCAGGGAATTTTTCCAGGAGCGCAACGGGAGGTAATAATTCGTTGATCTCTTTAATGCGTAAATCGTCGTTCTGATAATTCATCTTCTTTCCAGCGTTGCCATACTTATTCAATGAAATGCAATCCCTCCAATCTATCTCTTCGCCGAAAAAGTGTAAACGTGATTTTACAGTAGTGATGGAATAATCCTGGAAATAGGCAAAAATACGCCATAAAGTAGCGAAACCAGGCTCATGCACTACAATAATTAACTGTTAAAGCTAATTAAGTCTTACGTTTCAGGATTATATAGTGACACTGCGATCGTCTGCGGAGTCTTTAACCATAGCGAGTCAGATCCCTGGCACACTCACCGCGGGAAGCGCATTTCCCCTTCCCGGTTTAACAGGAGTATCCGATGAATATGAAAAAACTGACGACCCTTTTACTCACCGCCACCTTAGGTCTTGCCAGCGGCGCGGCCCTGGCGGCAGACACCGGCGCCCAGTCCAATAATGGCCAGGCCAACTCTTCCGCGGATGCCGGTCAGGTGGCGCCGGATGCCCGTGAGAACGTGGCACCAAACAATGTGGACAATAACCAGATCAATTCCGGCTCTGGCGGCACCATGCTCCATCCTGACGGCTCGACGATGAGCCAGGATAATATGTCGAGCGATGAAGTGCATAAAAACTCGATGTGTAAAGACGGCCGCTGTCCGGACACCGGTAAGAAACTGGACAATGGCGGCAGCATGAACCACGACAACAGCAAAACCGACGGTACCACCCAGTAAGTGATACGCTGGGAACAAACGAAGAAAAGGCGAGCCAGGCTCGCCTTTTCTTCGTTTGTTATCGCTCTCTGTTTATGATGTCATAGCGTAATAATGATAACTATCAAGGGACGACACGATGGCCCACCCGCATTCGCACTCCCCTGCCCAGGCTCCGGACAGCAGTAACGCTCGCCGGCTGCGATGGGCGTTTATCGTCACCGCCGGTTTTATGCTGGTTGAAGCCGTCGGCGGCGCAATCTCCGGCTCACTGGCCCTGCTGGCAGATGCCGGCCATATGCTCACCGACTCTGCCGCCCTGCTGTTTGCGCTGCTGGCGGTTCGCTTCGCCAGTCGCCCACCGAATACCCGCCATACCTTTGGCTGGTTGCGTTTGACCACCCTGGCGGCGTTTCTCAATGCCATTGCCCTGGTGGTGATTACCATTTTGATTGTCTGGGAGGCGATTCAGCGCTTCCAGCATCCGCAGCCGGTGGCCGGCGTGACGATGATGGTGATTGCGGTCGCCGGCCTGCTGGCCAACGTGCTGGCCTTCTGGATCCTGCATCGGGGGAGTGAAGAGCAGAATCTCAACGTGCGCGCTGCGGCGCTACACGTGCTGGGCGACCTGCTGGGCTCGGTCGGCGCAATCGTGGCGGCCGTGGTGATCCTCACCACCGGCTGGACGCCTGTCGACCCAATCCTTTCCGTGCTGGTTTCCTGCCTGGTATTACGTAGCGCCTGGCGATTACTGAAGGAGAGTCTGAATGAACTGCTGGAAGGCGCGCCGCGTTCGCTGGATGTGGCGGCCCTGCAGCGGGATATTCGCCGCTCTATCCCGGAGGTACGCGATGTTCACCACGTCCACGTCTGGCTGGTGGGGGAAAAACCGGTGATGACGCTCCATGTTCAGGTGGTCCCGCCGCACGATCATGATGCGTTACTCAACCGCATCCTGCATTTCCTGGAACATAAATATGAAATTGAGCATGCCACGGTGCAGATGGAGTACCAGCCCTGCAGCGGCCCGGAGTGCCATCTCAACACGATGCACGCCGGGCACGATCATCACCACCACCATTAGCCAGAAAACGCGTGAGAACCTCGCTCACGCGCGCTGTTTATCCACATCCGGCTGCCGTTCAGCGCAATGAACGTCAGCAAGAGGTATTCCAGCGACATGGCATAGACGCCCTGGCGGGCAAAAATCACCACGCTTATCACGTTGACAATCACCCACAGCAGCCAGTTTTCAACATACTTGCGGGTCATTAAGATCATCGCCACCACCGACAGCACCGTCATGCAGGAGTCCCAGAACGGGAAGGCATCCGGCTGCAGCACCGGCATGGAGACCTGCAGACCCAGCGCTTGCATCAGGCTGACCGCGATCCGCGTCAGGAAAGCAAAAAACGGGTTGATAAACAGGGTCAGCAAGCCGATCGCCACCACGCAGGCCGCCAGCCAGCCCAGCGCTTTGCTGCGCGGCAGCCAGCGGATCTGCAGCTCAGCCTCATGGTTGCTGCTTTGTCGCGACCAGGCATACCAGCCGTAAACGTTAGCGGCAAAGAAGAACAGCTGCAGCAGCAGGCTGGCATACAGCTGGATCTGAAAGAAGATGATGGCGAACAGCGTGACGTTGACCAGCCCGAAAGCATAGTTACTGATCTTCTCCAGGCTCGCCAGCCAGATGCACAGCAGCCCGGCGATGGTCCCCACGGCCTCTATCCAGGAGAGATCATACCCCCCGGCGCCGATGGGTATATGTACTAAGATATTCTGCGTGCTAAAAAAATCCATTTCATCCCCTCAGCGTCTTGCGACGCGACAATACGTTATCCCCGTAGTGTAGCCGCAAAATCCAGCATCCGGTTAAGCGGAATCAATGCCCCGGTGCGCAGCGCTTCGTCGACGTGGATTTCGTGTTCAGCGCCGCCCTGTTCGAGTCCCTCGGCAATGGCTTTCAGGCCGTTCATCGCCATCCACGGGCAGTGCGCGCAGCTGCGGCAGGTCGCCCCTTCGCCGGCAGTGGGCGCTTCCAGCAGCATTTTCTCCGGTACCGCCTGCTGCATTTTATAGAAGATACCGCGATCGGTGGCCACGATCAGCTGGCGCTGGGGCAAGCTTTTCGCCGCCGCAATCAGCTGGCTGGTGGATCCCACGGCATCCGCCATCTCGACGATCGCCTGCGGCGATTCAGGATGGACCAGTACAGCAGCTTCAGGATAGAGGGCCTTCATACGCATCAGTGCCTGGGTTTTAAACTCATCGTGCACGATGCATGCCCCCTGCCAGCACAGCACGTCTGCGCCGGTCTGACGCTGGACATAGCGGCCAAGGTGGCGGTCCGGTGCCCAGAGGATCTTTTGGCCCAGGCTGTCCAGATGATCAATGAGTTCCACGGCGATACTGGAGGTAACCACCCAGTCAGCGCGGGCCTTCACCGCGGCGGACGTATTGGCATAAACCACCACGGTGCGATCGGGATGGGCATCGCAGAAGGCGTTGAATTCCTCAATCGGACAGCCCAGATCCAGCGAACACTCCGCGTTCAGGGTCGGCATCAGAATGGTCTTTTCCGGGCTGAGGATTTTGGCGGTTTCCCCCATAAAACGCACCCCGGCGACCAGCAGCGTGGAGGCCGAATGACGGGCGCCAAAACGCGCCATCTCCAGCGAGTCGGCGATACAGCCGCCGGTTTCTTCCGCCAGTTGTTGAATTTCAGGATCGGTGTAGTAATGCGCCACCATCACGGCGTCGCGCTCGCGCAACAGGCGCTTGATTTTTTCGCGATAAAACTGCTTTTCGTCGACGGTCAGCGGTTGTGGTTTCGCTGGGAAAGGATAAATCGCCGTTTCAGGATCAAACATTACGCTCATCATGCAATCTCGTTTTACTGGCTTAACTCTAAGACCGTCACTATGGCCTGTCTGCGCCTTAACACGGTCATGGTGTTTTATATGCTAAACAAGATAGCGGATTACGAGCAAAAAGTCGTGATGAATTTTGTACATCAGCCCGTATGCCGCGGACGATGGTGCGCATCTGCCCGAGCGACCGGTTCGTACCCTGTGTAGCCACGGTAAGCGCAGCGTGACCGTGGAGTCATGCTGAAGTCGAATTTTGGAGTATGGCGGATAGCAAAAAGGCGCCTTTAGGGCGCCTTTTTACATTGGTGGGTCGTGCAGGATGACTCGGCTTCGCCTCGCCCTTTGGGCCGTCGCCGCAAGCGGCTCCGTTGTCTCACTGCGTTCGACCCGAACCTGCGGCAGAGAAACTCGTCTCATCCTGAGACTCGCCCTGCGGGCCAACGCTGCCGCGTTGTTCAAAATTGTTCCCGACAATTTTGTCGAATCATTGAGTTCTGCGCATAGCAAAAAGGCGCCTTTAGGGCGCCTTTTTACATTGGTGGGTCGTGCAGGATTCGAACCTGCGACCAATTGATTAAAAGTCAACTGCTCTACCAACTGAGCTAACGACCCCTTGCGGGATTTTGCTACTGTAATCATTCAGGATGGTGGGTCGTGCAGGATTCGAACCTGCGACCAATTGATTAAAAGTCAACTGCTCTACCAACTGAGCTAACGACCCGCTCTGGTACTACCTGAATAATTTCACTCGGCACCAATATTGAAATTGGTGGGTCGTGCAGGATGACTCGGCTTCGCCTCGCCCTTCGGGCCATTGCTGACGCAACGTTATCCTTCACGTTCAACATTTGAGTTAAATGCTGAAATTGGTGGGTCGTGCAGGATTCGAACCTGCGACCAATTGATTAAAAGTCAACTGCTCTACCAACTGAGCTAACGACCCGAGTGGTGGGTGATGACGGGATCGAACCGCCGACCCCCTCCTTGTAAGGGAGGTGCTCTCCCAGCTGAGCTAATCACCCGAAACTGCGCTGGATACTACCGATACTGCGTCCACCGGCCCCATCATTAAAATGTGGTGGGTCGTGCAGGATGACTCGCTTCGCTCGCCCTGGGGCGCCGTTGCTGAAGCAACGTTATCCTTCACGTTTAACACCGACGTTCGATGTTAAAGATGGTGGGTCGTGCAGGATTCGAACCTGCGACCAATTGATTAAAAGTCAACTGCTCTACCAACTGAGCTAACGACCCGGTGGTGGGTGATGACGGGATCGAACCGCCGACCCCCTCCTTGTAAGGGAGGTGCTCTCCCAGCTGAGCTAATCACCCGATACTGCGCTGGATACTGCTAAGTGGTGGGTCGTGCAGGATTCGAACCTGCGACCAATTGATTAAAAGTCAACTGCTCTACCAACTGAGCTAACGACCCACTCTGGCATCGCTTTGGGCTTGTTTGATATCCCTTGGCAACGGCGGCATATATTACTGATTTCAGAATTCAGCGCAACTAAAATTTCGATAAAGATCACTTAACTGCTGGTGATTCAGGCGACAAGACCAGAAATAACGCGATTTCTGGTCATGCCGTAATCAACCAAGAGCATTAAGACGTTTTTGCGCTTGTTTCGCACCGTCGGTGCCGGGGAATTTACTGATCACCTGCTGGTAAACCGCTTTCGCTTTCGCGGTATCACCCTTGTCCTGCATGATCACGCCGACCTTAAACATGGCGTCAGGCGCTTTTGGCGATTTCGGGTAGTTCTTCACCACCGAGGCGAAGTAAAACGCCGCATCGTCTTTTTTCCCCTTATTGTAATTCAACTGTCCGAGCCAATAGTTGGCGTTCGGCTGATAAGTTGAATCCGGGTACTTTTTAACGAAGTTCTGAAACGCCACCATTGCGTCATCCTGGCGTGAAGCATCCTTCACCAGGGCAATGGCCGCATTGTAATCGGTGTTCGCATCGCCGGTCATCGCCGGGGCGCCTGACGAGGCCGCTGGCGCTGTGCTGGTGGCAGCCGCGCTCTGATCGCCGGAAGACGATGGAGCCTGCGTACCTGATGCTGCCGCTGCGCCGCCACCGCTGCTCAGACTATCTATCTGCAGCAGAATCTGCTTCTGGCGCTCAACGATCTGATTCAGCTGATATTGGTTCTCCTGGATCTGGCCACGGAGAGAATCAATGTCAGTCTGGTTATCAGAGAGTTGTTGCTGGAGTTGGGTTAAAAGCTGGCTGTGAGCATTGGAAATACGCTCGAGTTGAGTGACGCGGTCTTCGACCGAGCCTGAGCCGACACTACTGATTGGCGCCTGAGCAAAAGCGGCCCAGGGGGCCGCTATGCCAACCAGTAACGACAGACTCAATAAATGATGTCTGAAGTTACTGCTCATGCAATTCTCTTAGTAAACCAGTACGGCGCGACGGTTTTTGGCATATGCCGCTTCGTCATGACCCAGTACTGCTGGTTTTTCTTTACCGTAAGAAACGATGGAGATCTGATCGGCAGAAACACCTTTGCCCTGCAGATACATCTTAACGGCGTTAGCACGACGCTCACCCAGAGCGATGTTGTATTCCGGCGTACCGCGCTCATCCGCGTGACCTTCTACAGTCACTTTGTAGGACGGGTTGCTGCGCAGGAAGTTCGCATGCGCGTCCAGCATGGCAGCGAAGTCAGAACGGATATCGTACTTGTCCAGATCGAAGTAAACGATGTTGTTCTGTTGCAGCTGCTGCATCTGCAGACGAGCTTGCTCTTCAGAAGACATGTTGCCGCCGTTACCGTTAGCGTCCATACCAGTGCCGGCACCCAGCATGCCTTCACCGCTCTGGTCGTTGCTGGCGTTCTTGTTAGAAGAACATGCCGCGATTGCCATAACCGGCAGAGCGATCATCAGCCCTTTCAGCACTTTGTTCAGTTGCATTTCTTTGATTCCTTTAATAATCAATTATTTATTATCACAGATACGGCGACCAGGCAGGCGATTTTACCTGTCCATCAGTTGCCGGAAGACGCGCTTTGAAACGCCCATCTGTAGAAACCAGATTCAGCACGGATCCCATCCCCTGAGAAGAGCTGTAGATTACCATAGTGCCGTTAGGTGCCAGACTTGGCGTTTCGTCTAAAAACGTTGATGACAGAACCTGTACACCACCCGCTTCCAGATCTTGTTTGGCAATGTGCTGCTGACCGCCGGCCGAGCTGACCATTACCATGGTTTTACCATCTGCGCTCACGTCGGCGTCCTGGTTCTGTGAACCTTCCCAGGTGATACGCTGCGGCGTGCCGCCATTGATGTTGACTTTATACACCTGCGGACGACCGGCCTGGTCAGAGGTGAAGGCCAGGTTCTGGCTGTCCGGGAACCAGCTTGGTTCGGTGTTGTTGCTGCGACCGTTAGTCACCTGACGAATCTGACCGGAGCCCAGATCCATCACGTACAGGTTCAGGCTACCGGTTTTCGACAGCGCGAAGGCCAACTTAGAGCCATCCGGAGAGAACGCCGGCGCGCCGTTGTGCTGCGGGAAGGAGGCGATCTGACGCACAGCGCCGTTCGCTAGGGTCTGAACCACCAGCGCAGAACGACCACTTTCAAAGGTCACGTAAGCCAGTTTAGAACCGTCCGGAGACCAGGCCGGGGACATCAGCGGCTGGGAGGAACGGTGAACAAGGAACTGGTTGTAACCATCGTAGTCGGACACGCGCAGTTCGTAAGGGAACTGGCCGCCGTTTTTCTGCACCACGTAGGCGATACGGGTACGGAAGGCGCCCTTGATGCCGGTCAGCTTCTCAAATACCACGTCGCTGGCAGCGTGCGCTGCGTAGCGCAGGTACTGTTTAGTGACTTTAAAAGAGCCTTGCGCCAGCGTTGTACCCGGCGCACCGCCGGTATCCACCAGCTGATATGCTACCTGATAAGAACCATCCGGGTTTGACGTGACCTGACCGACGACCACGGCGTCGATACCCAGCGCAGACCAGGCAGCAGGCTGCACTTCCTGGGCACTGGTCGGCTGCTGCGGCAGACGCGAGCGATCCAGCGGGTTGAATTTACCACTGTTGCGCAGGTCAGCTGCCACGATACCGCCAACATCTTCAGGCGCAGCGCCCTGGCCGGCCCACTGGAACGGTACCACGCCGATAGGGCGTGCCGAGTCCACCCCCTGGGTGATCTCGATACGTACTTCTGCGTGCAGCACCGCCGCCCACAGCATTAAAAAACCAAATGCTACTCGTAATGCCTGCTTCATCATATCTCCCTTATCCGGGCGGAAAGCCCACGATAATTTAGCAGAATGTTAACAAACTCAAATATACAAAACTACCAAAACCCTGTGACTACCATAGATTGTTTTTCCCCGTTTGCACGGGGAAAAATGTCACTGAGGTTTGAAGTCCAGTGGCGCATTTTTGAAGACTTCATATACTGCCTGGCTAGGTGGTTTCGGGAACTTAGCCTGCCGGGCTGCGGCAAGAGCGGCCTGGCACAGAGCAGGATCACCACCTTCGGACTGTATATTTAACAACAGGCCGTCAGGAGCAAGTTTGATACGCAAGGTACATGTTTTGCCTGCATAGGACGATGCGTCATAAAACTTACTTTCAATCGCCGACTTTATCTGCCCAGCATAGTTATTGATATCAGCCCCCGAGGCACTGTTTTTAGTATTACCACTCCCGGCAGCAGAGGCATTGTTTCCTTTGGCTCCTCCGCCTGTTTTAGGCGCATTCTTACCCGAACTCAGATCGCCAAGCAGGTCGTCAACGCCGTCCGCTTCTTTCGCGGCAGCCGCTTTCTTCGCTGCCGCCGCTTTTGCTGCTGCCGCTTTGGCCGCTTTATCGGCCGCTGCCTTCTCAGCCGCAGCCGCTTTGGCTGCCGCCGCTTTTTCAGCTGCGGCGGCTTTTTCGGCGGCGGCCTTCTCTGCGGCCGCTTTTTGGGCGGCAGCTTTCTCAGCGGCTTTTTCGGCGGCTTTTTCTGCTGCCGCTTTTTCAGCCGCAGCTTGCTTAGCCGCCTCCTGCTGGGCCTTCTTCTCTGCTTCCTGCTGCGCTTTCTTCGCCGCTGCCGCTTCCGCTTTCTTCTGCGCTTCTGCTGCGGCTTTCGCCGCTTCGGCTTCCGCCTGTTTCTTCGCATCGGCTGCCGCTTTCGCGGCGGCGGCATCGGCCTGTTTCTTCGCGTCAGCGGCGGCTTTAGCCGCTGCCAGCTCAGCCGCTTTTGCCTGGGCATCCGCCTTCGCTTTTGCGTCGGCAGCCGCTTTGGCAGCCGCTTCCTGCGCTTCTTTAGCCTGCGCATCCGCTTTGGCTTTCGCCGCCGCGGCAGCCTTGGCAGCCGCTTCCTCAGCCTGCTTCTGCTGTTCCTTCGCTTCTTTCGCCGCTTCCTGCGCCTGCAGCCGTTCCTGTTCGAGCTGTTTCAGCCGTTCCTGTTCCGCTGCCTGTTTCTCACGTAACTCTTCCGCCTGCTGCTGCGCCTGTTTTTCACGCTGCTCAGCGGCGCGACGTGCGCTGGCCTGCTGCTGTTGCTGACGGTTATAGTTATTTACCACCGCCCCCGGATCGACCATGACGGCATCAATGGACGATCCCCCGCCGCCGCCGGCAGAGGCATCCAGATGCTCGTCAAACGAACTCCAGATCAGCAGCGCGATCAGAATGATGTGCAGCGCGACTGAAATGATGATCGCTCGTTTAAGCTTGTCGTTTTGTTCGGTTGCCTTTGACACTATCGGTTCCCAAAAACTGTTCGCCTGTACCCGCGATGCACGCCGACGGCGAGCGATACTCACCATCGGACGCCACGCGGACGCACATACCTGAAGCGATTAAATAGGTTTGGTCATCAAGCCGACCGATTTAACCCCTGCACTATGCAACAGGTTCAGCGCTTTAATAATTTCATCGTAAGGGACGTCTTTCGCACCGCCGATCAGGAATACCGTTTTCTCATTGGCTTCAAGACGACGCTTCGCTTCGGCAATCACCTGCTCCGGCGGCAGCTGGGACAGCGTCTCCTGCCCCACTTTCACGCTGTACTGCCCTACCCCGGAGACTTCCACAATCACCGGCGGATCGTCATTGCTTTTCACCGCTTGCGATTCCGTGGCGTCCGGCAGATCGACTTCCACGCTCTGCGTAATGATGGGCGCCGTTGCCATAAAGATCAGCAGCAGTACCAGCAGGACATCCAGCAGCGGAACGATGTTGATCTCGGACTTCAGTTCGCGACGTCCGCGTCCACGTGCTCTGGCCATGGCTTACCCCTTATTGCTTTCGCTGGTGGTAAAGGCCTGACGGTGCAGAATAGCGGTGAACTCTTCCATAAAGTTGTCGTAGTTCAGTTCAAGCTTGTTCACGCGCTGGTTCAGGCGGTTGTACGCCATGACCGCCGGGATCGCGGCGAACAGACCGATCGCGGTGGCGATCAGCGCTTCGGCGATACCTGGCGCCACCATCTGCAGGGTGGCCTGCTTCACCGCGCCAAGGGCGATAAAGGCATGCATAATCCCCCAGACAGTACCGAACAGACCGATATACGGGCTGATAGAGCCTACGGTGCCGAGGAACGGGATATGGGTTTCCAGCGTTTCCAGCTCGCGGTTCATCGAAATACGCATCGCGCGCGATGCCCCTTCGACAATCGCTTCCGGCGCATGGCTGTTGGCCCGATGCAGGCGTGCAAATTCTTTGAAACCGCTGTAGAAGATTTGTTCTGAACCGGTCAGGTTATCGCGACGCCCCTGGCTCTCCTGGTACAAACGGGACAGCTCGATCCCGGACCAGAATTTGTCCTCGAACGCTTCAGCTTCACGCGCGGCCGAGTTAAGGATACGCGTTCTCTGAATAATGATAGCCCAGGAAGCGATAGAAAAACCAATCAAAATCAACATGATAAGTTTAACCAGAAGGCTCGCCTTCAGGAACAAATCAAGGATATTCATGTCAGTCACTGCTTAAACTCCGCGACAATAGACTTGGGAAGCGCACGTGGCTTCATTAAGAGTGGATCAACGCACACAATGAGAACCTCAGCTTCGTTTAACACTGTATTCTCGGCGTTGACGATTCGCTGCGTGAAAACCAAAGAGGTGCCGCGCATCGAGGTAATTTCCGTCTGGACTTCGAGCATGTCGTCGAGTCTGGCGGGGGCAAAATACTCCAGCGTCATTTTGCGAACCACGAAGGCAACGCGTTCAGCCAACAGCACCTGTTGACTAAAGTGATGGTGGCGCAGCATCTCTGTGCGTGCTCTTTCATAAAAAGCGACGTAACTGGCGTGGTAAACCACACCACCGGCGTCGGTATCTTCGTAGTAGACCCGAACCGGCCATCGAAACAGCGTTGTATTCACTTTACATCCCGGTAATGCAAAAAAAGGTTAGAGCTTTCAAACTTCGCTACTATACGCGCGGGAAAGGTGGTTTGGAATGGGGGAAAGTAAACGGGGCGTAAATTTTTATGGGCTTATGCAAGCCCATACCATTAACAGAGATCTCTTATTCAAAAGAAGAAAAAGAAGAGACCCAAAGCGAGCACGATATCAGCGATAAGCGGACAAAAAATCCCCTGCCAGTGAACGGCACGCGGACGGAAGCCCACGCCGTGAATAACGCCGCTGCAAACCGCCCACATCAGCAAGAAACCATGCCAGATTTCCAGCTCGCTGGTCTTCGCCGCAAAGCGCGACGGATCCCAGAAGATGCAGCCTGCCAGCAGCAGCGCCATCAATAAGGAAAGCGCCCTTAACGGGCGCTTGTCCATTATCGCATACATATACTTTATCATTCACGTCGCCTCTTTGTTGGCTACGTCTGCTTACCCCAGTCACTTACTGGTGTAAGCTCCTGGGGATTCACAGACTTGCCGCCTCGATGCAATCCGAATGATTTCGTATATCGCATCACGATAATACTCATCAGTGTTCTTCTTTACCTGCTTTGGTGGCTTCCACGTGCTCAAGCGCCAGCGCGGTAATCACCCCAAAGGCACAGGCAAGAAGCGTTCCCAAAATCCATGCGAAGTACCACATATATAGCTCCTTACCTTAGTACAGCGAGTGGGTGTTCTTTTCGATGTCTTCGCGCGTAATGCGGCCGAACATCTTCCAGTAACACCAGCTGGTGTAGGCCAGAATGATCGGCACGAAGACAATCGCCACGTAGGTCATCAGGTTCAGCGTCCGCTGACTGGAGGTCGCGTCCCACATCGTCAGGCTGGCGTTCAGCATGGTGCTGGACGGCATGATGAACGGGAACATCGCAATACCGGCGGTCAGAATGATGCAGGCCAGGGTCAGCGAGGAGAACAGGAATGCCCACGCGCCTTTATCCGCTTTAGTCGAGACGACGGTCAGCAGCGGCAGCACCACGCCCAGGGCAGGAACGGCCCACAGCGCTGGCATGTTATTAAAGTTCACCATCCATGCACCGGCCTCACGCACGACTTCTTTAGTCAGCGGGTTAGACGGGCCGCTATGATCCATTACTGATTTCACCACATAGCCGTCGATGCCGTAGTAGACCCACACACCCGCCAGCGCGAAGCAGACCAGCGTCACCAGCGCCGCCACCGTGGAAACGGTGCGGGTACGCAGGTGCAGTTCGCCTACGGTACGCATCTGCAGGTAGGTGGCACCCTGAGTCAGGATCATCGCCACGCTGACGATACCGGCCAGCAGACCAAACGGGTTCAGCAGCTGGAAGAAGTTTCCGGTATAGAACAGACGCAGGTATTCATCGACGTGGAACGGCACGCCCTGCAACAGGTTGCCGAAGGCCACACCAATCACCAGCGGCGGTACGAAGCTACCGATGAAGATGCCCCAGTCCCACATGTTGCGCCAGCGGGTGTCCTCGATCTTGGAACGGTAGTCAAAACCGACCGGACGGAAGAACAGCGAAGCCAGCACCAGAATCATCGCCACATAGAAGCCAGAGAACGCTGCGGCGTAAACCATCGGCCAGGCCGCGAACAGCGCGCCGCCGGCGGTGATCAGCCACACCTGGTTACCGTCCCAGTGCGGAGCGATGGCGTTGATCATAATCCGACGCTCGGTGTCGTTACGGCCGAGGAAACGGGTGAGCATGCCCACCCCCATGTCGAACCCGTCGGCGACAGCGAAGCCAATCAGCAGAATGCCAATCAGCAGCCACCAGATAAAACGCAATACTTCATAATCGATCATTTGACGACTCCTGTCTTAGCGTGCCGACTGAATAGCCGCAGAGGACTGTTCAAAGTGATAGCGGCCGGTTTTCAGGCTGCTAGGTCCTTTGCGGGCAAACTTGAACATCAGGAACAGTTCAGCCACCAGGAACAGCGTGTACAGACCGCAGATCAGCAACATTGAGAAGATCAGATCGCCTGCGGTCAGCGACGAGTTGGCCACCGCGGTCGGCAGGACCTCACCAATCGCCCACGGCTGACGGCCATACTCGGCAACAAACCAGCCTGACTCCACGGCAATCCACGGCAGCGGCAGGCCAAAGAACGCGGCGCGCAGCAGCCATTTTTTCTCGCCAATGCGGTTACGAATCACGCTCCAGAAGGAGGCGCCGATAATCAACAGCATCAGGATGCCGCACGCCACCATGATACGGAAGGCGAAGTACAGCGGGGCGACGCTTGGAATAGAGTCTTTGGTCGCTTTGGCGATCTGCTCTTCCGTGGCGTCAGCGACGTTCGGCGTATAGCGCTTCAGCAACAGGCCATAGCCGAGGTCTTTCTTCACGCTATTGAACTGGTCACGCACGGCCTGGTCGGTCGAACCGGCGCGCAGCTGCTCCAGTAGCGCGTACGCTTTCATCCCGTTACGGATACGCTCTTCGTGCTGAACCATCAGATCTTTCAGGCCGATAACCGGCTTATCCACCGAGCGGGTGGCGATGATGCCCAGCGCGTAAGGGATCTGGATCGCGAAGTGGTTGGTCTGCGCATTCTGATCGGGAATACCAAACAGAGTAAAGGCAGCCGGCGCCGGCTGGGTTTCCCACTCAGCTTCGATAGCCGCCAGTTTGGTTTTCTGCACGTCACCCATTTCGTAACCGGATTCGTCACCCAGCACAATAACGGAGAGGATCGCCGCCATACCGAAGCTGGCTGCGATGGCAAAGGAGCGCTTAGCAAAGGCAAAGTCGCGGCCTTTCAGCATATACCAGGAGCTGATAGCCAGGATGAACATCGCGCCGGTGACATAGCCAGACGCCACGGTGTGAACGAACTTCACCTGGGCGACCGGGTTGAGCACCAGTTCAGAGAAGCTGACCATCTCCATACGCATGGTTTCGAAGTTGAAGTCCGATGCGATAGGGTTCTGCATCCAGCCGTTGGCGACGAGGATCCACAGCGCGGAGAGGTTGGAGCCCAGCGCAACCAGCCAGGTGACCGCCATGTGCTGAACTTTACCCAGACGATCCCAACCGAAGAAGAACAGACCTACAAAGGTGGATTCGAGGAAGAAGGCCATCAGACCTTCAATGGCCAGCGGCGCACCGAAGATATCGCCCACATAGTGTGAGTAATACGACCAGTTAGTCCCGAACTGGAACTCCATGGTCAGACCGGTCGCCACACCCAGCGCGAAGTTGATACCAAACAACTTGCCCCAGAATTTGGTCATATCTTTATAAATCTGTTTGCCGGAAAGGACGTAAACCGTTTCCATGATGGCCAGCAGGAACGCCATACCGAGCGTTAGCGGCACAAAAAGGAAGTGGTACATCGCGGTCAAGGCAAACTGTAAGCGCGACAGTTCGACTATATCTAACATCATGACTCCTTGCTCATCGCATGAAGACTCCGAAAATGAACCGAGAAGCTCTGGCTCATACGCATGCCCCAATACAAAAGTTATTTGTTGGCCCTTCCGCAGCGCGTTTCACCTGAAAGTGAAGCCACGCCACGTCAAGGTTACAAATACGTTAACGAAAACCCAATTGATTCCCCAATATATTACGCCGCAATAACCTTACAATAAATATGTTTTTATTGTTCCAGTTTTACATTTTTCGACGGTGATCAATATATAGCGAAGATAGCCTGTTTAGGCCAATTTGACTTGCGACAATTTAACGTTTTTTGAAGAATTTTTCCAAGCATTAAGCATTGATATAAATCAATTTTTACTCTACGTGTTAATTATGTAGCTCAATAAAGAATATTGGTGAACTTAATGTTAATATTGTGTTTAAAGTATGGCTTGCTTGGTTACTGAAAAGAGAGATATGAGAATCATAGGTAATATTATTTAACGCCGCGGGGAAAAATGAAAAAAAATGCGCCGATCCTAATAATGCTAGACTGCTCACAGTATTTTTCCTGTTTTCTTATGCCCTTCTCTTCTGTTTTTTCACTATCTAAAACCCTTGCCTGTCGCGAATTGCGGAAATATTTCCTTCAGCAACCACGCTGCCGGGATTATATTCATGAAATAATTCATAAAATCAATATGATAGATAAGGTTTTTCACGGAGCAGGCATTCCGCCGGTTCAGCGGATGTTCTGGCGAGATGGATAACGCCCATAAAAAAGGCCACCTGACGGTGGCCAACCATGTCGAAATCGGACAGATTTCTGCTTCGGAGAAGCAGAGAGGGTTTACTTGATGATAGCTTTCAGCGCTTCGCCGATATCGGCCAGGCTGCGAACGGTTTTCACACCAGCGGCTTCCAGGGCGGCGAATTTCTCATCAGCAGTACCTTTACCGCCAGCGATGATGGCGCCCGCGTGGCCCATACGCTTGCCTTTCGGCGCGGTCACGCCCGCGATGTAGCCGACAACCGGCTTGGTCACGTGCTCTTTGATGTAGGCTGCCGCTTCTTCTTCCGCGCTGCCGCCGATCTCACCGATCATCACGATCGCTTCGGTCTGCGGATCTTCCTGGAACAGCTTCAGGATATCGATGAAGTTGGAGCCCGGGATCGGGTCGCCGCCGATACCGACGCAGGTAGACTGGCCGAAGCCGTAGTCGGTGGTCTGCTTAACCGCTTCATAGGTCAGGGTACCGGAACGGGAAACGATGCCCACTTTACCCGGCTTGTGAATGTGACCCGGCATGATGCCGATTTTGCATTCACCCGGGGTGATAACGCCTGGGCAGTTCGGGCCAATCATGCGCACGCCCGCTTCGTCCAGCTTCACTTTCACAGTCAGCATATCCAGCGTCGGGATACCTTCGGTGATGGTGATAATCAGCTTAATGCCCGCGTCGATTGCTTCCAGAATGGAGTCTTTGCAGAACGGCGCCGGAACGTAGATAACGGTCGCGGTCGCGCCGGTCGCTTCAACGGCTTCGCGCACGGTGTTGAACACCGGCAGACCCAGATGGGTGGTGCCGCCTTTGCCTGGCGTCACGCCGCCAACCATTTGCGTACCGTAAGCGATCGCTTGTTCAGAGTGGAAGGTCCCCTGGCTACCGGTGAAGCCCTGGCAGATAACCTTGGTATCTTTATTAATTAAAACTGACATTATTTCCCCTCCACTGCGGCAACAACCTGCTGTGCTGCGTCCGTCAGACTTTTCGCTGCAATAATATTCAGGCCGCTGTCAGCCAGTTTTTTCGCGCCCAGTTCGGCGTTGTTACCTTCCAGACGAACCACGACCGGAACGTTAACCCCAACTTCCGCTACCGCACCGATGATGCCGTCAGCGATCAGGTCGCAACGCACGATGCCGCCGAAGATGTTAACCAGCACTGCTTTAACATTGTCATCAGAAAGGATGATTTTGAACGCTTCGGTCACGCGCTCTTTGGTGGCGCCGCCGCCAACGTCGAGGAAGTTAGCCGGTTCGCCGCCGTGCAGCTTAACGATGTCCATGGTGCCCATCGCCAGGCCTGCGCCGTTAACCATGCAACCGATGTTGCCGTCGAGCGCAACGTAGTTCAGTTCCCACTGCGCCGCCTGCGCTTCGCGCGGATCTTCCTGAGACTGGTCGCGCATTTCGCGCAGATCCGGCTGGCGGAACAGCGCGTTGCCGTCAGCGCCCAGTTTGCCGTCGAGGCAGATCAGGTCGCCCTGCTTAGTGATAACCAACGGGTTGATTTCGATCAGCGCCAGATCGCGCTCAAGGAAAATGGTCGCCAGACCCATGAAAATCTTGGTGAACTGCTGAACCTGCTTACCTTCCAGACCCAGTTTGAACGCCAGTTCACGCCCCTGATAAGGCATCGGGCCCGCCAGCGGATCGATGGCAATCTTGTGGATCAGGTGCGGGGTTTCTTCCGCGACTTTTTCGATTTCCACGCCGCCTTCAGTCGACGCCATGAACACCACGCGACGGGAGCTACGATCAACGACCGCGCCCAGATACAGCTCTTTATCGATATCGGTCGCTGCTTCCACCAGAATCTGGTTGACCGGCTGGCCGTTAGCATCGGTTTGGTAAGTCACCAGGCGTTTGCCCAGCCAATGCTCAGCAAAAGCGCGGATCTCTTCTTTGCTCTTAACTACTTTCACACCGCCCGCTTTACCGCGGCCACCAGCGTGAACCTGACATTTCACTACCCACGGACCCGCGCCGATTTTTGAAGCGGCTTCTTCTGCTTCACGCGGAGTAGTACAGGCATAACCCACCGGCGCCGGTAAGCCATAGCGGGCAAAAAGTTGTTTTGCCTGATATTCATGTAAGTTCATGTGTTCAGTCCATCCTTCAGGGTGTAATTATCTTTAAACCTGTAGGCCTGATAAGACGCACTAGCGTCGCCATCAGGCATCTCATCAACGCCGGATGGCGGCAAAAATGCCTTATCCGGCCTACGGTAAGTCATACTCTTACTGACTACACGTCCAGCAGCAGACGAGTCGGATCTTCCAGCAGCTCTTTAATCGCCACCAGGAAGCCAACCGATTCACGCCCATCGATCAGACGGTGGTCATAGGAGAGCGCCAGGTACATCATCGGCAGGATCTCTACCTTGCCATTCACCGCCATCGGACGGTCTTTAATGGCATGCATACCCAGGATGGCGCTCTGCGGTGGGTTGATGATCGGCGTGGACATCAGGGAACCGAAGACGCCGCCGTTGGTAATGGTGAAGTTACCGCCGGTCAGGTCATCTACGGTCAGCTTGCCGTCACGGCCTTTCACCGCCAGCTCTTTGATATTCTTTTCGATGTCCGCCATGCCCAGCAGGTCAACGTCACGCAGAACCGGGGTTACCAGGCCGCGCGGAGTGGACACTGCCATGCTGACGTCAAAGTAGTTGTGGTAAACCACGTCGTCGCCATCGATGGAAGCGTTCACTTCCGGGTAGCGTTTCAGCGCTTCAACCACCGCTTTCACGTAGAAGGACATGAAGCCCAGACGGATACCGTGACGTTTTTCGAAGGCATCGCCGTACTGCTTACGCAGATCCATAATCGGCTTCATGTTGACTTCGTTAAAGGTCGTCAGCATGGCGGTGGAATTTTTCGCTTCCAGCAGACGCTCGGCCACGCGTTTACGCAGACGGGTCATCGGGACGCGTTTTTCTGAACGGTGACCCAGCTGCGGCGCTGGTGTCGCTGCCGCGGTAGCCGCTGGCGCTTTGGCTTCAGCCGCCGCCGGGGCTTTCGCCAGATGTTTCTCGACGTCTTCACGAGTCAGGCGGCCACCCACGCCGGTACCTTTGATGGCAGCGGCGTCGAGGTTGTGCTCCGCCAGCAGACGACGGATCGCCGGGCTGAGCGCATCGTTGTTCTGCTCTTCCAGAGAAGCCTGCTGGCGCTGCGCCGGGGTGGACGCTTTCGCATCCGCTTTTTCGCTGGTTTCTTTACCTGCGCTGTTGCCTTCACGCAGGCGGCCAAGGATCTGGCGAGACAGGACGGTAGCGCCCTCGTCTTCCAGCACTGCATCCAGAATGCCGTCCGCTGATGCCGGTACTTCCAGTACCACTTTGTCAGTTTCGATTTCGACCAGAACTTCGTCACGGACGACCGCGTCGCCCGGTTTTTTATGCCAGGTGGCGACGGTTGCGTCAGCTACGGACTCAGGCAGGTCGGGAACCAGAATATCTACGCTACTCATTGTGTATCCTTTAATTAATCGACGTTCAGCGCGTCATTGACCAGATCTTGTTGCTGTTTCTGGTGAACGGACATGTACCCTACCGCCGGAGAGGCGGAGGCCGGGCGGCCTGCATAACGCAGAGAGGCCCCAAATGGAACTACTTCACGAAGGTGGTGCTGGCTGCAGTACCATGCGCCCTGGTTGAGCGGCTCTTCCTGGCACCAGACAAAATCATGTACGTGCGAGTAAGCTTTCAGCGCTTCCTGCACCGCCTGATGCGGGAACGGGTAGAGCTGTTCGATACGCACGATGGCGACATCTTTTTGCTCGTTTTTGCGGCGCTGTTCCAGCAGGTCGTAGTAAACCTTACCAGAGCACAGTACGACGCGCTTCACGGCTTGCGGATCGAGTTCGTCGATTTCGCCGATGGCCGGCATAAAGGTGCCGTTCGCCAGTTCGTCCATGCTGGAGACCGCCAGCGGGTGGCGCAGCAGAGACTTCGGCGACATCACCACCAGCGGACGGCGCATACCGCGCAGCGCCTGACGACGCAGCATATGGTAAACCTGTGCCGGGGTGGACGGTACGCAAACCTGCATGTTCTGCTCAGCGCACAGCTGCAGATAGCGTTCCAGACGCGCGGAGGAGTGCTCCGGGCCCTGCCCTTCGTAGCCGTGCGGCAGCAACATCACCAGACCGCACATCCGGCCCCATTTCTGTTCGCCAGAGGAGATGAACTGATCAATCACCACCTGCGCGCCGTTGGCGAAGTCGCCGAACTGCGCTTCCCAGATGGTCAGCGTACGCGGCTCTGCGGTGGCGTAACCGTATTCGAACGCCAGCACGGCTTCTTCAGACAGCACCGAGTCCCAGACGCGGAACTGGCCCTGGCCGTTGTGCACATGCTGCAGCGGGGTATAGGTAGAACCGTTGCTCTGGTTATGGATAACCGCGTGACGGTGGAAGAAGGTGCCGCGACCGGAGTCTTCACCGGACAGGCGCACCGGAATGCCTTCGTCAACCAGGGTGGCATAAGCCAGGTTTTCAGCGCCGCCCCAATCGAACAGCTTCTCGCCGGCGGCCATCAGTTGGCGATCGCCGTAGATTTTCGCTACACGGGACTGCATTTCGATACCTTCCGGCACCGTACTGATGCGTTTAGCCAGCTCTTGCAGACGTTTCGGATCCACTTTATCCGGATAGCTCTCGTCCCACTCGTGGTTGAGGTAGGGAGACCAGGTAAAGGAGTGCATATTCATCGGACGCCACTCCTCTACCACGCATTCGCCGGCATCCAGCGCATCGCGGTAAAGGTTAACCTGCTCAGTCGCGTCTTCCAGCGTCGCAACTTTCTCCTGCTCCAGCTTGTCAGCATAGATTTTGCGCGGGGTCGGATGCTTTTTGATTTTCTGGTACATCAGCGGCTGGGTTGCGCTCGGCTCGTCGGCTTCGTTATGGCCGTGACGGCGGTAGCACACCAGGTCGATGAAGACATCGCGTTTGAAGGTATTACGGAAATCCAGCGCCAGACGGGTAACGAAAGCAACGGCTTCCGGGTCATCCGCGTTAACGTGGAAAATCGGCGCCTGAACCATCTTACCGATATCGGTACAGTATGGCGTAGAACGCGCATCCAGCGGGTTGGAGGTGGTAAAGCCAACCTGGTTGTTGATAACGATACGCACGGTACCGCCGACTTCGTAACCGCGGGCTTTCGACATGTTCAGGGTTTCCTGAACCACGCCCTGGCCGGTAACGGCGGCGTCGCCGTGGATGGTAATAGGCAGAACTTTGTTGCTGCTTGGCTCGTCCAGACGATCCAGACGGGCGCGTACGGAACCGATAACCACCGGGCTGACGATCTCCAGGTGCGACGGGTTAAACGCCAGCGCCAGGTGGACCAGACCGCCTTCGGTTTCCATATCGGAAGAGAAGCCCATGTGGTACTTCACGTCGCCGGTGCCGAGGTGTTCTTTATGTTTGCCCGCGAACTCGTCGAACAGGTCCTGCGGTTTTTTACCCAGCACGTTGACCAGCACGTTCAGACGGCCACGGTGCGCCATGCCCAGCACCACTTCGCGGGTGCCGCTTTTGCCTGCATGGCGGATCATCTCTTTGAGCATCGGGATCAGGGCATCACCCCCTTCCAGCGAGAAGCGTTTCGCCCCCGGGAATTTGGCGCCGAGGTAACGTTCCAGCCCTTCTGCAGCGGTCAGTTCACTGAGGAAGCGCTTTTTCTCTGCCGCGGTGAAGCTCGCTTTACCGGCTACCGATTCAATACGCTGCTGGATCCAGCGTTTTTCCTCAGTAGAGGTGATATGCATGTATTCCGCGCCGATGGAGCCGCAGTAGGTTTGCTTGAGGGCGGCAATCAGGTCGCCCAGCTTCATCGTGTCTTTACCGATGGCAAATGAACCTACGTTATAGCTATCCTGGAAATCGGCCTCGGTCAGATCGTGGTAGGCCGGATCAAGATCCGCCACTCTCTCTTGCTTCCACAGTCCCAGCGGATCGAGATTCGCATGCTGGTGGCCACGGAAACGGTATGCGTTGATGAGCTGCAGGACTTTAACCTGCTTCACATTGGTGTCAGGGTCGGAAATCGAAGAAGTGTAACGTGAGGCATCCTTCGCCAGTCGACGGAAATAATCACGTGTTTTGGAATGGAATTGATCCGGTTTAACTCCGGTGCCAGGTAACTGCTGGAACATCGAACGCCAGTTGGCGTCAACAGAGTCAGGATCGGTTAAGAAGTCTTCATAGAGCTGTTCTATCCAGCTCTGGTTCGAACCAGAGAGGAAAGAAGAGTCCAGCCAGGCTTTCATTGCGCCGTTCTGCATCGTGATCCCTTAAGCACTTTTATGCTTATTTCGCCGTAGAAACTACCACGCACACCGAGTGCACGTGCCGGGGTTCACTTGTTGCGGACGAGTTGTGGTTTCGATCCGCTAAGGAACCTTTAAAAACTGCCATTAATCTTCAGCGTTCAGGCTGCGGTTGTGTTGGCTGCCTTCGCTTACCCCGGTCACATAGTTCACTATGCTCCCGGGGATGCGCTCAGTTGCCGCCTTACCTCGCACTGAACGCCTCGATTACTGGTACATCTTGTGGCGGTTTTTAAAGATTTCCTGCTACATCCCCCGGCAGCGCTAACGCTTGCCGGGGCTACTGCTTTGGTAGCCCGGATAAGCGCAAGCGCCATCCGGGACAGACCGTGTTGCTTACGCGCTGCGCTGTAGCAGCATCGACTTAATATGGCCGATGGCGCGCGTCGGGTTAAGCCCTTTAGGACACACACTGACGCAGTTCATAATGCTGTGACAGCGGAATACGCTGAAAGCATCGCTCAGGCCTTCCAGGCGCTCGCTGGTTTCGGTATCGCGACTGTCGATCAGGAAGCGATACGCGGCCAGCAGGCCAGCCGGGCCGATGAACTTGTCCGGGTTCCACCAGAACGACGGGCACGAGGTTGAACAACATGCGCACAGAATACACTCGTACAGACCATCGAGTTTCTCACGCTGCTCAGGCATCTGCAGATGCTCGCGAGCCGGAGGATTTTGCCCATTATTCAACAAGTAAGGCTTAATCTTCTCATATTGTGCATAGAATTGCCCCATGTCCACCACCAAATCACGGATAACCGGTAATCCTGGCAGCGGACGGATAACAATCTTCTTGCCCGGCTGATTCAGCGCGGAGATTGGCGTGATGCACGCCAGACCGTTTTTCCCGTTCATGTTCAGACCATCGGAACCGCAAACCCCTTCACGGCAGGAGCGGCGGAACGACAGCGACGGATCTTTTTCTTTCAGCTGGATCAGCGCATCCAGCAGCATCATGTCACGACCTTCTTCCGCTTCAAGGGTGTAATCCTGCATATGCGGAGCGTCGTCAACATCCGGGTTATAGCGATAAATTGAAAACTCGAGTTTCATTTTCCTGTCTCCGCATTAGTAAGTACGAATCTTCGGCGGGAATGCCGGACGCAGTTTCGGTTCCATGTTGACGCTACGACGCGTCATGGATTCCGACTCTGGCAGATACAGGGAATGGCACAGCCAGTTTTCATCATCACGATCCGGGAAGTCGAAGCGGCTATGGGCGCCACGGCTTTCAGTACGGAAGTTAGCGGACACGGCGGTCGCAAACGCGGTCTCCATCAGGTTGTCCAACTCCAGGCACTCGACGCGCTGGGTGTTGAACTCGCTGGAAGTATCGTCGAGACGCGCGTTTTTCAGGCGCTCGCGGATCACTTTCAGTTGCTCCAGACCTTTGTGCATCGCATCGCCTTCGCGGAACACCGAGAAGTTGTGCTGCATACATTCCTGCAGTGCTTTGCGGATTTCCACCGGGTCTTCGCCGGAGCGGGTATTGTTCCAGCGATTGAGGCGGTCCAGCGAGCCTTCGACATCCGATTCGCTGGCGTCGCGCAGCGTGCCCTGTTCGGCGATGGACTCCTGCAGATGCAGGCCCGCCGCGCGGCCGAAGACCACCAGGTCGAGCAGCGAGTTGCCGCCCAGACGGTTGGCGCCGTGGACCGATACGCAGGCAATTTCGCCTACCGCGAACAGGCCCGGGATCACCACGTCTTCGCCCTTCTCATTCACGGTCAGCGCCTGACCGGTGACTTTGGTCGGGATACCGCCCATCATGTAGTGGCAGGTTGGGATAACCGGGATCGGCTCTTTCACCGGATCGACGTGAGCAAAGGTACGGGACAGCTCAAGGATACCTGGCAGACGAGATTCCAGAACCTCTTTACCCAGGTGATCAAGTTTCAGTTTCGCATGCGGGCCCCACGGACCATCGCAGCCGCGGCCTTCGCGGATTTCGATCATGATGGAACGCGCCACCACGTCACGACCCGCCAGGTCTTTGGCGTTCGGGGCATAACGCTCCATAAAGCGCTCGCCGTGTTTGTTCAGCAGGTAACCGCCTTCGCCGCGGCAACCTTCGGTGACCAGCACCCCTGCACCGGCGATGCCGGTCGGGTGGAACTGCCACATTTCCATATCCTGCACCGGAACGCCGGCGCGGATGGCCATCCCGACGCCGTCACCGGTGTTGATGTGGGCGTTGGTGGTGGACTGATAAATACGGCCTGCGCCGCCGGTCGCCAGCACGGTGGCGCGGGCTTTAAAGTAGACCACTTCGCCGGTCTCGATGCACAGGGCGGTACAACCGACCACCGCGCCGTCCTGGTTTTTCACCAGATCGAGGGCATACCATTCGGAGAAGATAGTGGTGTGGTTTTTCAGGTTCTGTTGATACAGGGTGTGCAACAGCGCGTGGCCGGTACGGTCAGCCGCCGCCGCGGTGCGTGCCGCTTGCTCGCCGCCGAAGTTTTTCGACTGGCCGCCGAACGGGCGCTGATAAATACGGCCGTCGTCAAGACGGGAGAACGGCAGGCCCATATGTTCCAGCTCAAGAATCGCTTCCGGGCCGGTCTTACACATATATTCAATGGCGTCCTGGTCGCCAATATAGTCCGACCCTTTTACGGTGTCGTACATATGCCATTCCCAGTTATCTTCATGGGAGTTACCGAGCGCGACGGTGATACCACCCTGCGCGGATACGGTATGGGAACGGGTAGGGAACACTTTGGAGAGCAGTGCACAGGTCTGTCCGCTCTGGGAAATTTGCAGCGCCGCGCGCATACCTGCGCCGCCGGCACCGATAACAACAGCATCAAACTCTCTGACTGGCAATTTCATTACACACCCCACACCACAACAAATCCATAAAGAACGTAAGCCACCAGCGCCACAACGATAGCCAGTTGCAGAACCAGGCGCAGAGCCAGTGGTTTAACGTAGTCCGTTAACACCTGCCACATCCCGATCCAGGCATGGATGAGAATGGAGACGAGAGCCAGCAGAGTGAAGACTTTAGTGAAGCCGGAGGCAAAGAATCCGGTCCACACTTCCCATGAGATTTCACCTGTGGTGGCGAAGAAGCCAACCATGTAGATGATGTAGAGGGTCAGAACGATGGCGGTAGCACGGACCAGAATAAAGTCATGTACGCCGTTGCGTCCCAGTGCTGAGGCGTTGCTTACCATACGAGGACTCCTGCGAGAAGTGAAAGCACGACAGTAATAACAAAAGAGATTTTGGCGGAACGTTTCCCTGCTTCGAGGGTTTCGTCCAGGTAGCCAAAGTCCATCATCAGATGGCGGATACCGACAACGACATGATAGGCCAGTGCGGTGAGAATGCCCCACATGATGAACTTCACAAAGAAGCTATCCATGATCGAGGCCGCCGTCAGAAAACCTTCAGGGGAGGAAAGGCTGGTGCCCAGCAACCAAAGCAGAATTCCGACCGCCACGAAGGTGATGACACCGGAAACGCGATGGAGAATGGACGCTATCGCCGTGATTGGGAACCGTATCGTTTGTAGATCCAGATTGACAGGTCTTTGTTTTTTCACATTTCTTACCATGAATAACGCCCACATGCTGTTCTTATTGTTTCCTTCCTCCGGTCTGCTTGCGGGTCAGACAGCGTCCTTTCTATAACCAGAAGTCATGTTAAAACGTCTTTTCAGGCATTAAAACATCACTAAACAACGCTGGGTGGCTCGGGATTGCAGGGTGTTCCGGAGACCTGGCCGCAGTATAGGCCGTTCACAAAATCATTACAATTAACCTACATATAGTTTGTTGGGTTTTCTCCGGAACAGTGATCAAGGTCACGATAACAACATTTTTTTAATTTTTAATCACCTGATTTGACAAATATTAAACATTCTTGTTACAACCATTACCAGTTAAATGCAATAATGCTCAAAAGTTATGGGGTCACTCTTTCACCTGAGAATAAGTTATGTAACAGTGTGTCAGTATTGACCGATGTAATCAGGACAGTTATTAGTGGTATACAGGTTTTAATATTCGGACTGCTAAAACGCTGATTTGCTGTTGTTTCACCGCAGCCCTGAAGGACGTACCATCAAGCGCCGTTGCTCTGTACCCTGCCCTTTTCGCTGACGCAGAGCTGTGTGCAACATAACAAACTGGTAACGTATGCAGGCGCGGGCCGAAAGCAAATCCACCACCCGGCAGTCTTAAGCAATAAAGGCGCTAAGGAGACCATAAATGTCTGATGCTAAAGCAAAAATCACCCTGGGTGGTGACACTGCTATTGAACTGGATGTGCTAAAAGGCACGCTCGGTCAGGATGTTATTGATATTCGTAGTCTTGGTTCAAAAGGCGTATTTACTTTTGACCCAGGTTTCACATCCACTGCTTCTTGTGAATCTAAAATTACGTTTATCGATGGTGACGAGGGGATCCTGCTGCACCGCGGCTTCCCGATCGACCAGTTAGCGACCGAATCTAACTATCTCGAAGTATGTTATATTCTGCTGTACGGTGAAAAACCGACTCAGGCCGAATATGACGAATTCAAAACCACCGTCACCCGCCACACCATGATTCATGAGCAGATCACGCGTCTGTTCCATGCATTCCGTCGCGATTCCCACCCGATGGCCGTGATGTGCGGGATCACCGGCGCCCTGGCGGCGTTCTATCATGACTCCCTCGACGTGAATAACCCACGTCACCGCGAGATTGCTGCCTACCGTCTGCTGTCCAAAATGCCAACCATGGCAGCCATGTGTTACAAGTATTCTATCGGCCAGCCGTTTGTTTATCCGCGCAACGACCTCTCCTACGCCGGCAACTTCCTGCGCATGATGTTCGCGACACCGTGCGAAGAGTATGAAGTCAATCCGGTGCTTGAACGCGCGATGGATCGTATTCTGATCCTGCACGCCGATCACGAGCAGAACGCGTCGACCTCGACGGTACGTACCGCCGGCTCCTCCGGCGCTAACCCGTTCGCCTGTATCGCTGCTGGCATCGCCTCCCTGTGGGGACCGGCGCACGGCGGCGCCAACGAAGCGGCGCTGAAGATGCTGGAAGAGATCAGCTCCGTTGAGCACATTCCGGAATTTGTTCGTCGTGCGAAAGACAAGAATGACTCTTTCCGCCTGATGGGCTTCGGCCATCGTGTTTACAAAAACTACGACCCGCGCGCCACCGTGATGCGTGAAACCTGCCATGAAGTGCTGAAAGAGCTGGGCACCAAAGACGATCTGCTGCAGGTAGCCATGGAGCTGGAGCATATCGCGCTGAACGACCCGTACTTCATCGAGAAGAAACTCTACCCGAACGTCGACTTCTACTCCGGTATCATCCTGAAAGCGATGGGTATTCCGTCCTCCATGTTTACCGTTATCTTCGCCATGGCGCGTACCGTGGGCTGGATTGCGCACTGGAACGAAATGCACAGCGATGGCATGAAGATCGCCCGTCCGCGTCAGCTGTACACTGGCTACACCAAACGCGATTACCAGTCCGACATTAAGCGCTAATCTTGCCGTCCGGATGAAAAAAAACGCGCCGCCTGGCGCGTTTTTTTATCTGCCTGACTGCCGGGCTTAATGCTGGCATCCAGGACACCAGTAAAACGGCCGCGAGGAGAGTGTCGTCTTCTCAATCACACCCCCACAGCGCTCGCACCTTTCCCCGTCGCGATGGAAGACCTTAAAGCGAAACAGCGCGCCGTGATGCTTGTTGTCATCGGCCTGGCCGCGGGTGTGATACGACAACCGCGGAATAGCCAGCAGCGCGTGCGCCAGCGCATCCAGCTGACTATCGCTCAGTTCAGCGGCTTTACGCTTTCCGCTTAATCCCACCTGCCAGAGGATCTCCACCCGCAGATAGTTACCGAGCCCGGCCAGAAAAGCCTGATCCAGCAGCAGGCCGGAAAACTGACGATGGCGGAATTTGGCCGACAGCAGCCGCGCTTTCACCTCCTCCACGGTTAACGTCATATCCAGCACATCTGGCCCCACGCGCAGTAAAAACGGGTGATGGGCAACCTGCTCCGCCGTGAGCATCTCGATGTCCGAGGCGCTATAGAGCAAAATCGCCTTGCGGGCGGTCTGCAGCCTGACGCGCAGCACCCGGTTAGAGGCGGGCTGTTCCCCGGCGTCAACCACGCGCCAGACACCATACAGCTGATTATGGCTGTACAGGGTCAGCCCGCCGGAGAAGTGTGTTAACAGGGCCTTGCCGCGGGTGGCGATATGGGTCACCCGCTGGCCAATCAACAGGCTTTGATAGGGTTGCAACTGCGGAAAGGCGAACCAGGCATCGGTTAAGGGTTCGCCTTTGATTGCCGCCTCCAGTTTATCCGCCGCGCGGCGGATCTCCGGACCTTCCGGCATACTGTCATCCTTCTGTTAATGGGTGGCGCCGCCGCCCAGTTTACTATCCACCGACTGGCGCAGCGCCACGGCAATGGCCGTTTCCAGCGCTTCCCGCACGGTGGCGGTCGCCATACTCGGCTCGCCGGGATGGGCCGCCGCCTGCGCCGGTAGCCATGGAATATGGATAAAGCCGCCCCTGACGCCAGCCTGCTCCTGCAGCTTATGTAGCAAACCATACATCACGTGATTGCAGACGAAGGTGCCGGCGGTTTGGGAGACCGAAGCCGGGATCCCGCGATCGCGCAACGCGCTGACGATCGCTTTGATCGGTAAGGTACTGAACCACGCCGCCGGCCCCCCGTCGACGATCGGCGTGTCGACAGGCTGCTGGCCTTTGTTATCGGGAATGCGCGCATCATCGACGTTGATAGCCACACGTTCAACGCTGATATCGACGCGACCGCCGGCCTGCCCCACGGCAATGACCAGCCTCGGCTGCAGGTCTTCTATCGCTGCGTAAAGCACCGACAGCGCCTCGCCAAACACACAGGGGAGCTGGCGGGCGATCACCGGCTGCCCGGCAATCATCGTCCCGTCCAGCTGCTTCACCACTTCCCATGAAGGGTTAACCGTTTCGCCATCAAAGGGTTCAAAACCGGTGAGCAATACTCCCGCCATCATCCTCTCCTTCGCGGTCATTCAGGTTGTCACGCTTCAGCGTCCAGTTGCGCGCTGACCAGAATATGGCGCCCGGCAAAGGCCGCCCGCAGACGGCGGGCAAAATCCAGCGCGTGCGGGCCATCGCCGTGCAGACACACCGTCTGCGCCACCACGTTCGCCCACTCGCCGCTGATGCTGCGCACCCGGTGGTGCTGCACCATCTCGAGGGTTTGCGCCAGAGCCTGCTCTTCGCTGTCGATCAGCGCGCCGGGCTGGCTGCGCGGCACCAGGCTACCGTCGGCCAGGTAGCCGCGGTCGGCAAACACCTCCTGGCGTGTCGTCAGACCATAGTGCTGCCCGGCGCGGATCAGTTCGCTGCCCGCCAGCCCCACCAGCACCAGCTTCGGGTTAACATCACGGATCGCGCGGGCGATCGCGTCCGCCAGCGGCGGCGACTTGGCCGCCTGGTTATAGAGCATGCCGTGCGGCTTCACATGCTGTAGCTCGCCGCCCTGCGCCTGAACGATCGCCGCCAGGGCGCCAATCTGATACAGCGTCTGGGCATAGACCGTTTCCGGCGGCAGATCCATCGCCGTACGGCCAAAATTTTCCCGGTCGGGGTATCCCGGATGGGCGCCCACCGCCACGCCGTACTTCAGCGCCTCGCGTACGCTCTGCACCATCAGTCCGGCGTCGCCGGCATGAAAGCCGCAGGCGATATTCGCCGACGAGACCAGCTGGAGCAGCGCGCTATCGTTCGCGCCCCCTTCCCCGAGATCGGCATTGAGATCAATCATCATCGTGGAGTCTCCAGGCCAGTTGTTCAAGATAACGCTGGCGATCGGCCCGTGCTTTTAAGGCCTCCTCCAGCGAGCAGGCGACAAAGTGGATCGGCTGCCCCAGCGGGATCTGCGCCAGCTGGTACATATCAGCCTCAATAATGCAGGCGATGCGCGGATAGCCGCCGGTGGTTTGCGCATCGTTCATCAGGACGATGGGCTGGCCGTTATGCGGCACCTGCACTACGCCCGGCAGCAGACCGTGCGACAGCATCTCGCGATCGGTGGTCCGTTTCAACGGCTGCCCCTGCAGACGGTAGCCCATGCGATTGCTCTGCGGACTGAGCTGCCAGGGGGAGCGCCAGAACGACGCCTGCGAGGCCGCATCAAACTCGTGATACTCCGGGCCCGGCAGCGCGCGAATGCGGTTGCCCAGCGGCAGCTGCTTGACGCCGCGCGAGGTGGTAAAGCGGCGGGCGGCTTTCCCGAGCTTCAGCTGGTCGCCATCCTGCAGGCGGCGTCCTTCCAGACCGCCAATCCCCGCCTTAAGATCCGTGCTGCGCGAGCCAAGCACCACCGGGACCGCGACCCCGCCCGCCACCGCCAGATAGCTACGAATGCCATGCTGCGGCGTTTTCAGCACCAACCGCTGCCCGGCCCGGTAGGCGGTGCGCCAGCCCACCCAGACCGCTTTGCCGTCCAGCGTCGCTTCGCAGGCGGCGCCGGTCAGCGCGAACCAGCCGCTGCGGGCAAATTCGATCTCCACCTGACCGAGGGTAATCTCCAGCCCGGCGGCGTTCGCCTCGTTGCCAACCAGCAGATTGGCAATCACCAGCGAGGGATAATCCAGAGCGCCGCAGCGGCTGATGCCAGACTGGCGCAGGCCTTCTCGTCCACCGTCCTGTACCGAGGTGTACAGACCGGCGCGGATCAGGGTTAACATACCCCCTCCTTTTGCGGCACAAAGCGAATTTTATCGCCCACGCGCAACAGCGCAGGCTCCTTACGCGCCGGGTCAAACAGCGTCAACGCGGTCCGCCCCAGCAGCTGCCAGCCGCCGGGCGTCGCCAGCGGATAGATGCCGGTTTGCGCGCCGCCAATGCCCACCGATCCGGCCGGGACCCGCACGCGCGGTTCGGCGCGACGCGGGGTCGCCAGCGCCGGCGGCAGCCCGCCCAGGTAGGGGAATCCCGGCTGAAAACCAATAAACCAGACCAGGTATTCCACCGAGGCATGCAGCTCCACAACCTGTTTTTCACTCAGGCCGCTGTGTTGCGCCACCACCCCGAGATCCGGCCCGGCCTCGCCGCCGTACACGACCGGGATGGTTAATGACCTCGACTCCGGCTCCAGCGCAAGACTCTCCTCCCACCAGCGCTGCAGACGGTCTATCGCCTCCCACGCCATCTCCTGCGGGCGGCGGAGCACCACGGTGATATTGTTCATGCCGGGAATGGCGTCAACCACCTCTTCATGGTGAGACAGACGCTGGGCCAATCCCCAGATCCGTTGCTGGCTCTCGAGCGTGACCGGCGGCTCCAGCTCCAGCACGACGGCCGTTTCTCCTAACAGATAACAACGCGCTCGCTGCACTTTTCTCTCTCCCGTCAGGCAGGGTTAGGAATATCAATAAAGGTGACATCCAGGTCGGTCGTTTCCGTCAGCCATTCACTGAGGGCGCGAATGCCGCCCCGCTCGGTGGCGTGGTGGCCGGCGGCATAAAAATGCAGCCCCTGTTCGCGGGCAGAGTGAATAGTTTGTTCCGACACCTCGCCGGTAATAAACGCATCCACCCCAAAGCGCGCCGCGGCGTCGATAAAGCTCTGGCCGCCGCCGGTACACCAGGCGACGCGGCTGACGGTGTCCGGCCCGGTATCGCCGCACCATAACGGCTTGCGCCCCAGCCGCGCTTCGATCCACGAGGCCAGTTCGAGGCCGGAAACCGGCATCGACAGTTCGCCCCAAGGCACCAGCGGTTCGATTTCACCCAGCACGTTAATCCCCAGCAGATGCGCCAGTTGCGCGTTGTTGCCCAGCTCCGGGTGGGCATCCAGCGGCAGGTGCCAGCCGTAGAGATTGATATCGTTGGCCAGCAGAGTCTTCAGGCGGCGGCGCTTCATGCCGCGGATCACTGGCGACTCGTTTTTCCAGAAATAGCCATGATGGACGATCACCGCATCCGCCTGCAGCCGAACGGCTTCATCCAGCAGCGCCTGGCTGGCCGTCACCCCGGTGACGATCGTTTGCACCGTATCACGTCCTTCCACCTGCAGACCGTTAGGGGCGAAATCACTGATGGCCGCACTATTGAGCTTGTCGTTTATCAGTTGTTCCAGTTCGCTATTTTTCATCGCCACTCCAGCAGATAATCAGGGTATACAAAGGCATAACATAACCAGATCCATTCGGGCCGTCGATAGTCCACAACCGGCACCGACCATGACTTTTTTGTTAATCCCGCATTTTGTCTACCCACCCCATCGCGCATTCGTGTATATTTATGCATTAATAAAGCATATTAAATAAACAGAAAGCCCCTCAAGCCATGAATATGACTAATAAAGCGCTATTCATGCAGAACGATCGACTTTCGCTTTACGCCAGGAAACCACACTTCTCATGAAGACAACATCATCGCAACCGCGGGCGATTTACTACGTCGTGGCGCTGCAAATCTGGGAATATTTTAGCTTCTACGGCATGCGCGCCCTGCTGATCCTCTATCTCACCAATCAGCTCAAATATGACGATAACCACGCCTATGCCCTGTTCAGCGCCTACTGTTCGCTGGTCTATGTCACGCCGATCCTCGGCGGCTATCTGGCCGATAAGCTGTTAGGCAACCGGATGGCGGTCATGCTCGGCGCGCTGCTGATGGCCATTGGCCATCTGGTGCTCGGAGCCAGCGAAACCGCCCCAGTCTTCCTCTACCTGTCGCTGGCGATCATCGTCTGCGGCTACGGGTTGTTTAAATCCAACGTCAGCTGTCTGCTGGGCGAACTCTACGAACCTGCCGATCCGCGTCGCGACGGCGGCTTCTCGCTGATGTATGCCGCGGGCAATATCGGCTCGATTATCGCGCCGATCGCCTGCGGCTACGTACAGGAGGAGTATAGCTGGGCGATGGGCTTTGCCCTGGCGGCCATCGGCATGGTGGCGGGACTGGTGATTTTTCTCTGCGGCAACCGTCACTTCCAGCATACTGCCGGCGTCAACCGCCAGGCGCTGTGCGCGCGCCGCTTCCTGCTGCCGAACTGGGGCTGGCTGCTGGTGCTGCTGGTTACCGCCCCGCTGCTGATCGCCGTGCTGTTCTGGCAGGAGTGGTCGGTGTATGCCCTGATCGTGGCCACCGTTATCGGCCTGGCGGTGCTGGCGCGGATCTACCTGCGCGCTGAAACCGATAAACAGCGTAAGGATCTGCGCCTGATCGTCGTCCTCACCGCGTTTAGCCTGCTGTTCTGGGCCTTCGCCCAGCAGGGCGGGAGCTCCATCAGCCTGTATATTGACCGCTTCGTTAATCGCCATATCATGAACTACGAAGTCCCTACCGCCATGTTCCAGTCGGTCAACGCCTTCGCGGTGATGCTCTGCGGGATGGTGCTGGCGTGGCTGGTGAAAGAGAGCGTCGGTGGCAATCGCACCGTGCGCATCTGGGGGAAATTTGCCCTCGGTCTGGGCCTGATGAGCGCCGGGTTCTGCATCCTGACCCTCAGCGCCCGCTGGTCCGCGGCCTATGGCCAGTCGTCCATGCCGCTGATGGTGCTGGGGCTGGCGGTGATGGGTTTTGCCGAACTGTTTATCGACCCGGTCGCCATGTCGCAAATCACCCGCATTGAGATCCCGGGGGTCACCGGGGTGCTGACCGGTATCTATATGCTGCTCTCCGGGGCCATCGCCAACTATCTGGCCGGCGTCATCGCCGACCAGACCTCGCAGGCGTCCTTCGACGCCGCCGGGGCAGTGAACTACTCCATTGACGCCTACATCAAGGTCTTCAGCCAGATCACCTGGGGCGCGCTGGCCTGTGTCGGCGTGGTGCTGGTCATCTGGCTGTATCACTCGCTGAAGGTCAGGACCCGCCGTCTGGCGGTGGAGTAATTCCTTTTCTGGCGGCCTCCCAGGCCGCCAGCGTCTCCTGCCGCGCCTGTTTGTGATCGACTATCGGGCGCGGATAATCCAGTTTGATCCCCTGTTTATCCGCCCACGCCCACGGCTGATGCAGCGCCTTCTCCGGCACCTTTGCCAGCTCAGGCAGCCAGCGACGCATAAACACCCCCTGCTTATCAAACTTCTCGCCCTGGGTGGTGGGGTTAAATATGCGGAAATAGGGCGCGGCGTCGGTGCCTGTCGAGGCCGCCCACTGCCAGCCGCCGTTGTTCGCCGCCAGGTCGCCATCAATCAGTTGACTCATGAAGTAGCGCTCCCCTGCCCGCCAGTCGAGGCGCAGATCTTTCGTCAGGAAGCTGGCGACAATCATGCGCAACCGGTTATGCATCCAGCCGGTGGCGTTAAGCTGGCGCATCGCGGCATCGACTATCGGAAAGCCGGTCTCCCCGCGCTGCCAGGCCTGCAGGGCGGCCTCATCTTCACGCCAGGCGACCTTATCGGTCCATGCGATAAACGGGCGTCCTTTACAGAGTTTCGGATAGTAGACCATCAGATGGCGGTAAAACTCGCGCCAGATCAGCTCATTAAGCCAGGTGGCGCCTGCCCCGCCGTCCAGCGCGGCGGGGTGTTCCGTCAGCAGACGATGCAGGCACTGGCGCGGTGACAACACCCCGGTGGCCAGGCAGGGCGACAGGCGACTGGTCCCTTCCACGGCGGGGAAGTCACGCTGCCCCTCATACTCCGCCGCCGGTTGCTGACAAAACGCGCGCAGCCGCGCTAGCGCCGTTTTTTCATCCGCGGCAAACAGCAGCCCATCGAACGGCGTTTGCGGGTAGTTGAGCTCAGGCAGCGGCGGCGCCTGGCGGGCAGGCGCCTGGCGCGGCTTCGGCGCCGCCACGCACGCCGGGAGCCCGTCCCGCAGACGGCGAATAAACGCATTCTTAAACGGCGTGAAAACTTTATACATTTCGCCGCTGCCGGTCATGACGCTGCCGGGCGGCAACAGGACGCTGTCGTCAAAGCCCTGGCAAATGACATCGCGCAAGATGTTCTCAACGGCGGCATCGCGCTGACGTTCATTGAATTCGTACTGATAGTTGTAGAACAGGTGACTGACCTGGTGCTGCTGGCAGAAATGGGCCAGCCGTTCGACGCTGGCGGTAAAATCATCCGCCTCTTCGACCCACAGCGGTATGCCCCGTTCCGCCAGCGCGGTGTGCAGACTGTGCAAATGGCTGACGATAAACGCGGCCTGCCGCGGCGCCAGGTGATGCTCACGCCACTGCCCCGGGGTGGCGATATACAGCGCCAGCACCTGCGCCTGCGGATCCCGGCAGGCGGCGGCCAGCGCCAGGTTATCGTGAATGCGTAAATCCGTGCGTAACCAGACCAGATGGGTGGCCATATAACTCCTCGATATCCGTCAGCAAAACTCATCTCATGATATAAGCCGGAAAAAATAGCGCGCTCCGGCAAAATAAGCACCTGCCAATTCCACTGCGGTGCATGAAAACGAGTGTAGACAAGCGACGAAAAAAAACCGCCGGGGGCAACCGGCGGTTTTCTTGTCTTCGTCGCAGCAGGACGGATTAATAGAAATCGTGAGCGGCTTTTTCCGCCTGCGCCATCCACACCGGCTGCTCGCTGGTTTTCGACCACACCCGGTGCAGCCAGCTGTAATAGCGGGCGCGATCTTTCCAGAACAGCATCACCGGCAGCGCCGCGACGCCAGCCACGACGGCGAAAGCACGACGCAGTAAAATAATATGAGCAGGATAAGCTTTGTACAACGCCATCATTTCTCTCCCCTTTGTCAGGCCGGCAAGCAGCGCCGGTAAAATTAATCATGTTTGTCTGAGCAAAATAATACCGCTCTGGTTGTAATTTCACTACTCATCCGACCACTAAAAAGCACGTATTTATACTTAATTTACATTTACCACGTAAATTAGTTACAAAAAAGTTAAATTAATACTAACCATCAGTTAAATTGTGCCTTTGTCATTTTTATACTTTTTTTACACCGCGCCCGCCGATTTTTGCGAAATCTTTGCGCCGTAATTTCTATTCTCCCGGTAAATCAAAAAAGACACCCGGAGGTGGATTGTGACTGCAGGCGTACTCACTGGCGTTGGGCTGGTGTTCCTGTTACTGGCTTATCTGGTTTATGCCTTGATACACGCGGAGGCATTCTGATGGCTGCCCAGGGATTTTTATTATTAGCCAGCTACCTGCTGGTGTTGCTGGTGCTGGCGCGCCCGCTGGGGACGTGTCTGGCGAGGATGGTGAACGATATCCCGCTTCCCGGCCTGGCCGGCGTCGAGCGCGTCCTGTGGCGCGTGGCCGGGATCCGCGCCGAGGAGATGGGCTGGCTGCAGTATTTGCTGGCGATCCTGCTGTTTAACGCCCTCGGCGGCCTGGCCCTGTTTGCCCTGCTGATGCTCCAGGGCGTGTTGCCGTTTAACCCGCAGCATCTACCGGGATTGTCATGGGATCTGGCGCTCAACACGGCGGTCAGCTTTGTCAGCAATACCAACTGGCAGGCTTACGCCGGCGAAAGCACCATGAGCTATCTCAGCCAGATGGTCGGCCTGACGGTGCAGAATTTCCTCTCTGCCGCCACCGGGATCGCCGTGGTATTCGCCCTGACCCGCGCCTTCGCCCGGCAGAAAATGTCCGCCCTTGGCAATGCCTGGGTCGACCTGACGCGCATTACCCTGTGGCTGCTGCTGCCGCTCTCCCTGCTGGTGGCCCTGTTCTTTATTCAGCAGGGTGTGCCGCAGAATCTGCTGGCCTACCAGCCCTTTACCACCCTAGAAGGGGCGCACCAGCTGTTGCCGATGGGGCCTGTCGCCTCGCAGGAAGCGATTAAGCTGCTGGGCACCAACGGCGGCGGTTTCTTTAACGCCAACTCCGCTCACCCGTTTGAAAACCCGACCGCGCTGACCAATCTCGTGCAGATGCTGGCAATCTTCCTGATCCCGGCAGCACTGTGCTTCGCCTTCGGCGAGGTAGTGAGCGATCGCCGCCAGGGGCGCGCCATCCTGTGGGCAATGACGCTGATCTTTATCCTCTGCGTCGCCGTGGTGATGTGGGCGGAAACTCGCGGCAACCCCCACCTGCTGACGCTGGGCGCTGACAGTAGCCTGAATATGGAAGGTAAAGAGAGTCGCTTCGGTATTCTCGCCAGCAGTCTGTTCGCGGTGATCACCACTGCCGCCTCCTGCGGCGCGGTCAATGCCATGCATGACTCCTTCACCGCGCTGGGCGGCATGGTGCCGATGTGGCTGATGCAGATTGGCGAAGTGGTGTTCGGCGGCGTCGGTTCGGGCCTGTACGGCATGCTGCTGTTCGTTATGCTGGCGGTATTTATCGCCGGGCTGATGGTCGGCCGCACTCCGGAGTATCTCGGGAAGAAAATCGATGTCCGGGAAATGAAAATGATCGCCCTCGCCATTCTGGTCACCCCGACGCTGGTGCTGCTTGGCACGGCGCTGGCGATGATGACCGACGCCGGCCGCGCCGGGATGTTCAACCCTGGACCGCACGGCTTTAGCGAAGTGCTGTACGCCGTCACCTCGGCGGCCAATAACAACGGCAGCGCCTTCGCTGGCCTGGGTGCGGCGACGCCGTTCTGGAACCTGCTGCTGGCGTTCTGCATGCTGGTCGGCCGCTTCGCCGTCATCATTCCGGTGATGGCCATCGCCGGCTCGCTGGTGGCGAAGAAAATTCAACCGGCCAGCCCCGGCACCCTGGCCACCCACGACGCCCTGTTTATCGGTTTACTGATCGGCACCGTGCTGCTGGTGGGCGCCCTGACCTTTATTCCTGCGCTGGCGCTTGGCCCGCTGGCTGAACACTTTTCCTTACTTTGAGCGATGCGGAGCACCCTGTTATGAGTCGCAAACAATTAGCCCTGCTGGAGCCGACGCTGATGCGCCAAGCGCTGCTGGATGCCGTGAAAAAACTCAGCCCGATGGTGCAATGGCGCAATCCGGTGATGTTTATCGTCTGGGTGGGCAGTCTGTTAACCACCCTGCTGGCGATCGCCATGGCTGGCGGCGCCCTGACCGGTAGCGCCACATTTACCGCCGCCGTCAGCATCTGGCTGTGGTTTACCGTGCTGTTCGCTAACTTTGCCGAAGCGATGGCGGAAGGCCGCAGCAAAGCCCAGGCCAACAGCCTGAAAGGGGTGAAAAAAACGGCCTTCGCCCGCAAACTGCGCGCCCCGCAGCATGACGCGACGGTCGACCACGTGCCGGCGGAAGACCTGCGCAAAGGCGACGTGGTGCTGGTGGAAGCCGGGGATATTATCCCCTGCGATGGCGAAGTCATCGAAGGCGGCGCCTCGGTGGACGAAAGCGCCATTACCGGCGAGTCTGCCCCGGTGATCCGTGAATCCGGTGGCGATTTTGCCTCGGTGACCGGCGGGACACGCATTCTCTCCGACTGGCTGGTGATCCGCTGCAGCGTGAACCCGGGAGAAACCTTCCTCGACCGGATGATCGCCATGGTGGAAGGCGCCCAGCGCCGTAAAACGCCGAACGAGATCGCCCTGACGATCCTGCTGATCGCCCTGACGCTGGTGTTCCTGCTGGCCACCGCCACCATCTGGCCCTTCTCGGCGTGGAGCGGCAATGCGGTCAGCGTTACCGTGCTGGTCGCCCTGCTGGTGTGCCTGATCCCGACCACCATCGGCGGGCTGCTGTCGGCCATCGGCGTCGCCGGGATGAGTCGTATGCTCGGCGCCAACGTCATCGCCACCAGTGGCCGCGCGGTGGAGGCCGCTGGCGACGTCGATGTCCTGCTGCTGGATAAAACCGGGACCATTACCCTCGGCAACCGTCAGGCTTCCGCCTTCCTGCCGGCGCGCGGCGTGGAAGAGCGAACCCTCGCCGACGCCGCCCAGCTCTCCTCGCTGGCGGATGAAACCCCTGAGGGGCGCAGCATCGTGGTGCTGGCGAAACAGCGCTTTAACCTGCGCGAACGCGATCTGCAGTCGCTGCACGCCACCTTTGTCCCTTTTACCGCGCAAACGCGGATGAGCGGCATCAATATCGATCAACGCATGATCCGCAAAGGGTCGGTGGACGCCATTCGCCGCCACGTGGAGGCCAATGGAGGCCACTTCCCTGCCGATGTCGATAAGCAGGTGGAAGAGGTCGCCCGCCAGGGGGCCACGCCGCTGGTGGTCGCCGAAGGGGAAAAGGTGCTGGGGATTATTTCGCTCAAAGATATCGTTAAAGGCGGTATCAAAGAACGTTTCGCCCAGCTGCGCAAAATGGGCATTAAAACGGTGATGATCACCGGCGATAACCGCCTGACCGCCGCGGCGATCGCCGCCGAGGCCGGGGTCGATGATTTCCTCGCCGAAGCGACGCCGGAAGCCAAGCTGGCGTTGATCCGCCAGTATCAGTCGGAAGGTCGGCTGGTGGCGATGACCGGCGACGGCACCAACGATGCGCCCGCGCTGGCTCAGGCCGACGTGGCGGTGGCCATGAACTCCGGCACCCAGGCGGCGAAGGAAGCAGGCAACATGGTCGACCTGGATTCCAACCCCACCAAGCTGATTGAGGTGGTCCATATCGGCAAACAGATGTTAATGACGCGCGGCTCACTGACTACCTTCAGTATTGCCAACGACGTGGCGAAATATTTCGCCATTATTCCGGCGGCATTTGCCGCGGTCTATCCCCAGCTGGCCATGCTGAACGTGATGGGCCTGCATTCACCGTCGTCAGCGATCCTCAGCGCCGTTATCTTTAACGCGCTGATCATCGTCTTCCTGATCCCGCTGGCCCTGAAAGGCGTGAGCTATCGCCCACTCTCCGCCTCGGCGATGCTGCGCCGCAACCTGTGGATCTACGGCCTCGGCGGTCTGCTGGTGCCCTTTATCGGTATTAAAGCCATCGACCTGCTGCTGACCCTGAGCGGTCTGGTGTGAGGAAAAAACTATGTCATTGATTCGTCCAGCACTTGTGCTATTTATTCTGTTAACGCTGCTTACCGGCGGCGTCTATCCTCTGCTGACCACCAGCCTGGGACAATGGTGGTTTAACTCACAGGCCAACGGCTCGCTGATCCGCCTGAACGGTGAGGTGCGCGGCTCCGGACTGATTGGCCAGAACTATACTGCCGCAGGCTATTTCCAGGGCCGCCCGTCGGCCACCGCTGAGACGGCGGATAATCCCATGGCGTCAGGCGGCAGCAACCTTGCCGCCAGCAACCCGGCGCTGGATAAAGCGGTGAGCGAGCGCGTACAGGCCCTGCGCGCCGCGAACCCGGACGCCGACCCGCGGGTGCCGGTCGAGCTGGTCACCACCTCGGCGAGCGGTCTCGATAACAACCTGACCCCGGCCGCCGCGCTGTGGCAGGTCCCCCGGGTGGCTAAAGCGCGCCAGCTGAGCGTTGAGCAGGTAAGCCAGCTGGTGAACCAGGCCACACAAACCCCGCTGCTGAGCTTCCTTGGTCAGCCGGTGGTCAATATACTGCAACTCAATATGGCGCTGGATGCCCTGAAGGATAAGTAAATGAGTGACGAGCCGCTGCGCCCGGACCCTGACCGCCTGCTGCAGCACACCGCCGCCCCGCATCGCGGCAAACTGAAAGTGTTCTTCGGCGCCTGCGCCGGGGTGGGGAAAACCTGGGCGATGCTGGCGGAAGCGCAGCGGCTGCGCGCCCAGGGGCTGGATATTCTGATTGGCGTGGCGGAGACCCACGGCCGAAAAGAGACCGCTGCGATGCTGGAGGGCCTGAGCACCCTGCCGCCGCGGCGGCTCGCTCATCGCGGGCGGTACGTGTATGAGTTCGATCTCGACGCCGCCCTCGCCCGCCGTCCGGCGCTGATTCTGGTGGATGAGCTGGCGCACAGCAATGCGCCCGGCTCCCGCCATCCGAAGCGCTGGCAGGATGTGGATGAACTGCTGGAGGCCGGAATTGATGTCTTTACCACCGTCAACGTCCAGCATCTGGAAAGCCTGAACGACGTCGTCAGCGGGATCACCGGCGTGCAGGTGCGGGAGACCGTTCCCGACCCCTTCTTTGACGCCGCGGACGACGTGGTGCTGGTGGACCTCCCCCCTGACGATCTGCGCCAGCGGCTCAATGAGGGCAAAGTCTATATCGGCGGCCAGGCCGAGCGCGCCATCGAAAACTTTTTCCGCAAGGGAAACCTGATTGCGCTGCGCGAGCTGGCTCTGCGCCGCACCGCCGACCGCGTCGATGAACAGATGCGCGCCTGGCGCGACCGCCAGGGCCAGGAGAAAGTCTGGCACACCCGCGATGCGATCCTGCTCTGTATCGGGCACAACACCGGCAGCGAAAAGCTGGTGCGCGCCGCCGCCCGGCTCGCCGCCCGCCTGGGCAGCGTCTGGCATGCAGTGTATGTCGAGACCCCTTCCCTGCACCGCCTGCCGGAAGCCCGGCGGCGGGCTATTCTCGCCGCGCTGCGTCTGGCCCAGGAGCTGGGCGCCGAAACCGCCACCCTCTCCGACCCGTCGGAAGAGAAAGCGGTCCTCCATTACGCCCGCGAGCATAACCTCGGCAAAATCGTCATCGGCCGCCAGCGCAAACGCCGCTGGTGGGATCGCAGCGGCTTCGCCGACCGTCTGGCTCGCCATGCGCCGGACCTCGATCTGGTGGTGATCGCCCTCGATGAAAAACCGTCCCCTCTCCCTGCCCGGGCCAACGACAGCCGTACGGCGCTGGAAAAGTGGCGCCTGCAGCTGCAGGGCTGCGCGGTGGCGGTGGCGCTATGCGCCATCATTACCCTGGTGGCCATGCAGTGGTTGATGGCCTTCGAAGCCGCCAACCTGGTGATGCTCTATCTGCTGGGGGTGGTGATCATCGCCCTGGTCTATGGCCGCTGGCCGTCGGTGCTGGCGACGGTGATCAACGTTATCAGCTTCGATCTGTTTTTTGTCGCCCCGCGCGGGACGCTGGCGGTGTCAGATGTCCAGTATCTGCTCACCTTCGGCGTGATGCTCACTGTGGGCCTGCTTATCGGTAACCTCACCGCTGGCGTACGCTACCAGGCGCGGGTGGCGCGCTACCGTGAACGCCGTACCCGCCACCTGTATGAGATGTCTAAAGCACTGGCGGTGGGTCGTAGCCAGCAGGATATCGCCACCACCAGCGAGCGCTTCATCGCCTCCACCTTTCAGGCCCGCAGCCAGTTGCTGCTGCCGGACGCCCAGGGAAAACTGCTGCCCTTAACCCACCAGCCAGGGCTGACCCCATGGGATGACGCCATCGCCCGCTGGAGCTTTGATAAGGGGCAGCCTGCCGGCGCCGGCACCGATACCCTGCCCGGCGTGCCGTACCAAATTTTACCGCTGAAGAGCGCCGCCCGCACCTGGGGGCTATTGGTGGTGGAGCCGGAGAATCTGCGCCAGCTGATGATCCCGGAGCAGCAGCGGTTGCTGGAGACCTTTACCCTGCTGGTGGCCAGCGCCCTGGAGCGCCTCACCCTGACCGCCAGCGAAGAGCAGGCCCGGCTGACCAGCGAGCGGGAAAGCCTGCGTAACTCGCTGCTCGCCGCCCTGTCGCACGATCTGCGTACTCCGCTGACCGTGCTGTTTGGCCAGGCGGAAATTCTGACCCTCGATCTGGCCAGCGAAGGTTCAAAGCATGCTCCGCAGGCCAACGAAATTCGCCAGCATGTACTCAACACCACCCGGCTGGTGAACAACCTGCTGGATATGGCGCGGATCCAGTCCGGCGGCTTTAATCTGCATAAGGAGTGGCTGACGCTGGAGGAAGTGGTCGGCAGCGCGCTGCGCATGCTCGAACCGAGCCTCGGCGGCCAGCACATTCAGTTGGATCTCCCCGATCCCCTCCAGCTGGTGCATGTCGACGGGCCGCTGTTCGAGCGGGTGCTGATCAACCTGCTGGAAAATGCCCATAAGTATGCCGGCGCCCGGGCGAACATCGGCATCCGCGCCGAGGCGGACGCCCGGCAGCTGTCGCTGGAGGTATGGGATAACGGTCCGGGGATCCCGGCAGGCCAGGAACAGGCTATCTTTGATAAATTCGCCCGCGGCAACAAAGAGTCGGCGATCCCTGGCGTCGGGCTGGGCCTTGCCATCTGTCAGGCCATCGTCGACGTTCACGGCGGGACCATCTCCGCCAGCAACCGGCCCGAGGGCGGTGCCTCATTCCGTGTTACACTGCCGGGAGAAACGCCCCCTGAACTGGAAGAGCTACCTGAGGAATTGTGATTAACGTTCTGATTATCGAAGACGAACACGCTATCCGACGCTTTCTGCGCACCGCGCTGGAAGCCGACGGCATGCGCGTATTTGAAGCGGAAACCCTGCAGCGTGGGCTGATTGAAGCCGCTACCCGTAAGCCCGACCTCGCGATCCTCGATCTGGGCCTGCCGGATGGTGACGGCATTGATTTTATTCGCGACCTGCGTCAGTGGAGCCAGATGCCGATTATCGTCCTGTCAGCGCGTAGCGAAGAGCATGACAAAATTGCCGCCCTGGATGCCGGCGCCGATGACTACTTAAGTAAACCCTTTGGCATCGGCGAGCTGCAGGCCCGCCTGCGCGTCGCGCTGCGTCGCCACGGCGCGGCGCAGGACGATGAGCCAGTGGTGCGCTTCGCCGACCTGGAGGTCAATATCCCCGCCCGCCGCATCCTGCGCGGCAGCGAAGAGATCCACCTGACGCCCATCGAGTTTCGTCTGCTGGCGGCGCTGTTGAATAATCCCGGCAAAGTGCTTACCCAGCGCCAGTTGCTGAATCAGGTGTGGGGGCCTAACGCCGTGGAGCACAGCCACTATCTGCGGATCTATATGGGTCATTTGCGACAAAAGCTGGAGGCCGATCCGGCACGGCCGCAGCATTTGCTGACCGAAACCGGCATTGGCTATCGCTTTATGCCCTGAGCTCTGCCTCTGCAGTACCAGAGGCTGGCGATTTTCAGCCCTTCAGAGAGCAGCAGAAAACCGGCCAGGATCGCTACATGCCTGACGCCGGCAGCCTGAATCAGCCACAGACCCAGCGACAGCGAAGGCTGCATAAACACCAGCCTGAGCGGCGCCTGCCCCCAGGCCAGCCACAGCGCATAGCGGCTCTGACGGAAAAAGAGGATCATCGATAGCGGGATGCTGATAATCAGCAGAACATTCAGCGGATACAGCCAGACCGCCCCAGAGCCGTAAGTATGCAGCAGCTGGAGATAAGCCAGCAGGTCGTCGTAAAAAGGGAGGCGGCGGTGGGCAATATTCCACCATAAGAATTGCAGGACGAAAAAGAGATCCATCCACGCCCAGAATAAAAACAGGGACTTCCGTTGTATTTTCATCGCTATCCTTGCGAAAAAAATCAGGCCCACAAGGGGCCTGATGTTTGGCTGCGGTTACGCGTTCTTCAGCACTTCGCTGACAATCTCTACCGCTTCTTTTTCAATCAGCTTGCGATGCTCTTCGCCGAGGAAGCTTTCGCAGTAGATCTTGTAGGCGTCTTCGGTGCCTGACGGACGCGCCGCGAACCAGCCGTTGTCGGTCATCACCTTCAGGCCGCCAATCGCCGCCCCGTTGCCCGGCGCCGCGGTCAGACGAGCAGTGATCGGATCGCCCGCCAGGGTGTCAGCGCTGACCATTTCCGGAGAGAGCTTGGACAGCGCCGCTTTCTGCGCGGAAGTTGCGGAAGCCTGCAGGCGGTTGTAGCTCGGCGCACCGAAGCGTTCAGCCAGTTCGTTATAATGCTCCTGCGGGTTTTTCCCGGTCACTGCGGTGATTTCCGCCGCCAGCAGGCACATGATGATGCCGTCTTTATCGGTGGACCATGGCGTGCCGTCAAAGCGCAGGAAGGAGGCCCCGGCGCTCTCTTCGCCGCCGAAGCCGAAGCTGCCGTCGAACAGGCCGTCGACAAACCATTTAAAGCCCACCGGCACTTCCACCAGCTTGCGGCCCAGATCGTTCACCACCCGGTCAATCATCGCGGAGGAGACTAGCGTTTTCCCCACCGCCACCTCTTTGCCCCACTGCGGACGATGCTGGAACAGGTAGTTGATCGCTACCGCCAGGTAGTGGTTCGGGTTCATCAACCCGGCTGGGGTGACAATCCCGTGGCGGTCGTAATCCGGATCGTTAGCAAACGCCAGATCGAACTTATCGCGCAGCGCCAGCAGGCCTGCCATCGCACACTCTGAGGAGCAGTCCATACGGATGGCGCCGTCTTTATCGAGGTGCATAAAGCGGAAGGTCTGGTCAACCTGATCGTTCACAATGGTCAGATTGAGCTTGTAGTGTTCGCCAATACGTTTCCAGTATTCGATACCGGACCCGCCCAGCGGATCGACACCCAGCGTCAGGCCCGCTTTCTGGATCGCCGCCATGTCGACGATGTCCGCCAGCCCTTCAATGAACGGCTGCACCAGATCCTGTTCTTTAACGTGACCAGAAGCCAGCGCCGCGTCCAGAGAAATGCGTTTCACGCCCTGCAGGCCGGCGGCCAGCAGTTCGTTGGCGCGGTTCTCCACCACTTTGGTGACGTTGGTATCAGCCGGGCCGCCGTTTGGCGGGTTGTACTTGATACCACCATCTTCCGGCGGGTTGTGTGACGGGGTGATCACAATGCCGTCTGCCAGCGGACCGCCTTTTTTGTTATGCACCAGAATCGCATTGGAGACCGCCGGCGTCGGAGTGAAGCCGTTGTTTTCCTGCACGATCACGTCAACGCCGTTGGCGGTTAACACTTCCAGCACCGAAATAAACGCCGGCTCGGAAAGGGCGTGGGTATCTTTGCCGACATAGCACGGACCGGTGATCCCGTTCTTCGCACGATCTTCCGCAATGGCCTGGGCGATGGCCAGGATATGCGGTTCGTTGAAGTTGTGGCGCGCCGCGCTACCGCGATGGCCAGAGGTGCCGAATTTTACCGCATGCTCCGCATTACCGACTTCAGGCTTCAGCACGTAGTACTGAGCAGTCAGTTGGGCGACGTTAATCAAATCACTCTGTTGCGCAGGCTGCCCCGCACGTTTATCGATTGCCATTGCCTGATCCTTCTGGTGCAAATGTTAAAAAGCTAGATCGTGCCGCAAACCTTTTCAATCAGCTCCGCAGGGAACTGCATCGACTGCATGATGTGCTCAATCATGCTGCATTTACGGCCGGTATTGGTATTAGTGATAACCCACCACGGTGTACCAGGAACCTGTTTTGGTTTGGTCTGATTACCGCTTTTCAGCAGCGTACGCGCATCTTCTGCAAAGTAGACGCGCGTGCGGCCATGCAGAGACTCGGTCGCCTCGGCAAATGCTTTATTGTCCAGAGAATAGAGGGTCGTCAACACCAGCATGAAACGGTTCACCGCACGCTTCTGCTCGGCGTATTCATCAGATAACAGCAGCTCGCGCATGGCGCGGACTTTATCTTTCGCCGGGTTAGCGGGTTTCACCTCCACGGCAGGCGCTGGCGCCAGTGCCGGCGCGGCTTTGCTGACCGGTGTAGCCGGTTGGGAAACGGCGGAAAATTTCAGCATGCGCCGTAAAATGTCGGATGCGCTCTCGCCGATATGCAGAGTGTGGCTGGCAATATAGCGATAGAGTTCATCATCAACTTCAATTGTTTTCATCTTAATCCAGTGCGATATCTTTTCTGAATACAAATCGTTGGGATTATAAGTACAAATCCCAACCGCGGATAGCGTCAAACCAGGATGGCGGTAAAACTCAGAAAACTTCTGGGTCTTGCAGCCGGATGGCAGAATGTCCAACATAATACCCTAACCCGACGGAGCGAAAAAAAGAACTTTGCCATGAAATTAAATAGCCGAGCGCAATCTGCACAGAATCCGCACAACCACTCCCCGATCGTGCTGGTCCACGGTCTGTTTGGCAGCCTGGACAACCTGGGCATCCTCGCCCGCGACCTGATCGCCGACCACGATATTGTGCAGGTCGATATGCGCAACCACGGTTTGTCGCCGCGATCGCCAGAGATGACCTACCCCGCCATGGCGCAGGATCTGCTTGATACGCTCGACGCGCACCAGATCGAGCGCGCCACCTTTATCGGCCATTCGATGGGCGGGAAAGCGGTGATGGCGTTGACCGCCCTGGCGCCGGAACGCATCAGCGGACTGGTGGCGATCGATATCGCGCCGGTGGATTATCATGTGCGCCGCCATGATGAGATCTTCGCCGCTATCCGCGCCGTCAGCGAATCCTCCGCCAGCAGCCGCCAGCAGGCGGCGCAGGTGATGCGTGAGCATCTGCGGGAAGAGGGCGTGATTCAGTTCCTGCTGAAATCTTTTGTCGACGGCGAATGGCGCTTTAACGTGCCGGTGCTGTGGGACCAGTACCCGCATATCGTCGGCTGGGAAACCATTCCGGCCTGGCCGCACCCGACGCAGTTTATTCCCGGCGGCAACTCGCCCTATGTGACCGACGCCTACCGCGACGCGCTGCTGGCGCAGTTCCCGCAGGCCCGGGCGCACGTCATCGCTGGCGCCGGACACTGGGTGCATGCCGAGAAACCCGAGGCGGTGTTACGCGCCATCCGCCGCTATCTGACGAGCATCGCCGCCTGATTGGCTAAAATATGCCCGACCGCGCCGCAGAATGCCCGCGGTCGTTGGCGCAGCCGTTCGCCTGATGTATGATGGCGCGCTATCTGCGCCGGCTAGAGCCCGGCAGCTTGTTTCCCCGAAGTCACTCAGAATCATGGCAAAAGAACAAACGGACCGTACGACATTAGATTTGTTCGCAAACGAGCGTCGCCCGGGAAGACCGAAAACCAATCCGCTGTCGCGCGATGAACAACTGCGCATCAACAAACGTAACCAGCTGAAACGCGATAAGGTTCGCGGGCTGAAGCGCGTCGAGTTAAAACTCAACGCCGACGCGGTCGATGCGCTCAATGAACTGGCGGAAGCGCGTAATATGAGCCGTAGCGATCTCATTGAAGAGATGCTGATGACCCAATTGCGCGCCCTGCACAGCCAGGGAAAAGTCTAACTTTCCGCGAAAAATCCGCATTCGTGTAGCAGAGTGTGCAGTCGGGCGTGATTGCTGTTTCCGCGCCCTTGCCTGTTCTGCTATGATTGCCGTTATCTATGGGCATCGCGTCCCTACCACATCATTTAAGTTTCAAGAGGTTATTTTACTCATGGCAATCATCGGCATCTTTTTTGGCAGCGACACCGGCAACACCGAAAATATTGCAAAAATGATTCAAAAGCAGCTTGGTAAAGATGTTGCTGATGTTCACGACATTGCCAAAAGCAGCAAAGAAGACCTGGAAGCCCACGACATTCTGCTGCTCGGTATCCCGACCTGGTACTACGGCGAAGCGCAGTGTGACTGGGACGACTTCTTCCCGACGCTGGAAGAGATCGACTTCAATGGTAAACTGGTGGCGCTGTTCGGCTGTGGCGACCAGGAAGACTACGCAGAATACTTCTGCGACGCGCTGGGCACCATCCGCGACATCATTGAGCCGCGCGGCGCGACCATCGTCGGTCACTGGCCGACAGCCGGGTATCATTTTGAGGCCTCCAAAGGCCTGGCAGATGACGACCACTTCGTCGGCCTCGCCATTGATGAAGACCGCCAGCCGGAGCTGACCAACGAGCGCGTTGAGAAATGGGTGAAGCAGGTTGCCGAAGAGCTGCACCTCGAAGAAATCAAAAACGCCTGATGATTAAGCGGCGCAATCATTGAGTTGCGTCGCATTAATAGACAAAAGCAATCAAACTAATAGCTACAAGTTTTTAACTTTTAATCACATATCTGTACAATGTCCTCTGATTCTACGAGGCACGTGACGCAGTTTGTAGCTGGTGCCTCGTTTTTGACAGCAAACCAGGCCTGATGCTTGCAGTTTTCATTTACCAGTGGCAGTTCTATAATGAGACGCATTACGTCGGGTTAATTTCTGTATGACTTCCGTTGAAGGAAGTAGATCGTTTAGCAACAGGACAGATTCCGCATGACTGACAACAATACCGCATTAAAGAAGGCTGGCCTGAAAGTCACACTTCCTCGACTGAAAATCCTTGAAGTGCTGCAGGAACCGGATAACCATCATGTCAGTGCGGAAGACTTATATAAACGCCTGATCGACATGGGCGAAGAGATCGGTCTGGCGACCGTTTACCGCGTACTCAACCAGTTTGATGATGCCGGTATCGTGACTCGTCATAATTTTGAAGGCGGTAAATCCGTTTTCGAACTGACCCAGCAGCATCACCACGATCACCTGATTTGCCTCGACTGCGGCAAAGTGATCGAATTCAGCGATGACTCGATCGAATTACGCCAGCGTGAAATTGCCTCCCGCCACGGCATCCGCCTGACCAACCACAGTCTGTATCTGTACGGCCACTGTGCGGAAGGTGATTGCCGCGAGGACGAACACGCCCACGACGCGGTGGAAAAATAATTCCCCGCTTCGCTGAGACTGAAAAGCCAACCTGCCGGTTGGCTTTTTTATGGGCGCCTCTGCTGCCCTTACCGCTCTCGTCCCACAGGTGACCTTCCCGCGTCCCCGTTTTGTCCGGAGAGTTGATATGGAACTTCGCCAGCTACGCTATTTTGTGCGCATTGTTGAAACCGGCAGCATGGGGCGCGCCGCGCTTGATCTTAATATCGGCGTCTCGGCGCTCAGCCAGCAGATCGCACGCCTGGAAAACGAACTGGCCATTCGCCTGCTGCAGCGGACCTCCCGCGGGGTCACGCCCACCAGCGCGGGTCTCGCTTTCTACTCGCAGGCACAGCTGGCGCTGAGCCATGCCGATGATGCCATCCTCGCCGCCCGCGAGGCGCGCCTGTCAGGCCACGTTAGCGTCGGCATGGCCCCCAGCACCGCCTCCGTTCTCGGCGTCCCGTTCATCAATGCGATGCGCGAAAGCTATCCCGACGTGCGCCTGCATTTGGTGGAAAGCCTCTCCGGTAATCTGGAGCGGATGATCAACACCCGCCAGCTCGATTTAGCTATCGTTTTCCAGCAGGAAAAGATCCTGCGCTGGAGCGCCAGACCGGTGCTGGAAGAACGCCTGTTCCTGATTGGCACCCATGCGCTGTTGGCCCCCCTGCAGGAGGACCACATCTCCCCTGACCAGCTCACCTCCCTGCCGTTGATTATGCCAAGCCAGGGCCATGGCCTGCGCGGCAGGCTGGAGGCAGTTTGCCAGCAGCATCATCTCAGCGTTGAGGTGGTGGCGGACATTGACGGTCTGGCCCTGCTGATGCAGGCCGTGCGCAGCGGACTGGGGGCCACCCTGCAGCCCGGGGCCGCCATCTCCCACCTCGAGCATCAGGCGCTGAGGGTGATCGACGTCGTCAACCCGATACTCAGTCGCCCCAACTTTCTGGTCAGTCTGTCTGATGATGAACTCACTCCGGCAGGCCTTGCGGCTCGAGTGATACTCAGCAAAGTCATGCGCCAGCTGGTGGAGTCTGACCGCTGGCCGGGTGCTACCCTTTACGCTCACTAAACCCCTCTTTAGCATTACACCATAGCGCCTCACCGCTGTTACCACCTACATTCCCATTACAAATTTAACAATTAATTAAATTGTAAGGGAGCCGATAATGGTGGATGTACTGGTGATTGGCGGCGGCAATGCCGCGCTATGCGCCGCCTTAACCGCCCGGGAAGCTGGCGCCTCGGTGCTGCTGCTGGAGGCGGCGCCGCGGGAGTGGCGCGGCGGCAACTCGCAGCACACGCGTAACCTGCGCTGTATGCACGATGCGCCGCAGGACGTGCTGGTCGACAGCTACCCGGAAGAAGAGTACTGGCAGGATCTGCTGCGCGTCACCGAGGGGAATACCAACGAAGCGCTGGCCCGACTGGTGATCCGCACCTCGTCACAATGCCGGGACTGGATGCGCCAGCACGGAGTTAACTTTCAGCCGCCGCTCTCCGGCGCCCTGCACGTAGCCCGCACCAACGCCTTTTTTATGGGCGGCGGCAAAGCGCTGGTCAATGCCTATTACCGCAGCGCGGAGCAGATGGGGGTGCAGATCCGCTACAACACGCCGGTGCAGGCTCTCGAGCTGCGCAACGGCGAATTTGTCGCCGCGCTGGCGGGCGAGGAACGGATTGTTGCGAAAAGCTGCGTCCTCGCCGCCGGCGGATTTGAATCCAACCGCGAATGGCTGCGCGAGGCCTGGGGGCAAAATGACCGCGGTGAATGGCCCGCCGATAACTTTCTCATCCGCGGCACCCGCTTCAACCAGGGAGTGCTGCTCAAGTTTATGATCGACGCCGGGGCCGATATTATCGGCGATCCCTCGCAGTCCCACTGCGTCGCCATTGACGCCCGGGCGCCGCTCTACGATGGCGGGATCTGTACCCGCGTCGACTGCGTGTCGCTGGGGGTAGTGGTCAACCGCGATGCCGACCGTTTTTACGATGAAGGAGAAGATTTCTGGCCCAAACGCTATGCCATCTGGGGCCGGCTGGTCGCCCACCAGCCCGGGCAAATCGGCTACTCGATCATCGACAGCAAAGCCATCGGCCACTTTATGCCGCCCGTCTTTCCCGGCGCTCAGGCCAACACCCTTCCCGAGCTGGCCCGCCAGCTCGGCCTGGACAGCGAACGCTTTACGCAAACCATCGCCGACTATAATGCCGCCTGCGCGCCAGGCCAGTTCGATCATACCCGCCTGGATAACTGCGCCACCGCCGGCCTGACGCCGCCAAAGACCCACTGGGCGCGGCCTATCGATACGCCGCCTTACTACGGCTATGCCTTACGTCCGGGGATCACCTTCACCTACCTCGGGCTCTACGTCGACGACACCGCCGCCGTCCACTTCGCCGGTAAACCCAGCCGCAACCTGTTTGTCGCCGGGGAAATGATGGCTGGCAACGTGCTGGGCAAAGGCTATACCGCCGGCGTCGGGATGTCGATCGGCACCACCTTCGGCCGCATTGCCGGCCAGCAAGCCGCCCGGGCGGCACAGCAGGAGAAACACCATGAAGTCGCTTGAGAAGCTGATCATTGAGGCGCAGATCATCACCGAGCCGGAGGCGGAAGTGGAAAGGGTGATGCAGGTATGTAACGCCTGCCGCTACTGCGAAGGGTTTTGCGCCGTATTCCCGGCGATGACCCAGCGCCTGGCCTTTGGCAAAGCAGATATTAACTATCTGGCTAACCTGTGTCATAACTGCGGCGCCTGCCTGCACGCCTGTCAGTACGCGCCGCCGCACGAATTCGCGATTAACGTGCCGAAGGCGATGGCCGAAGTTCGGCTGGAAACTTATCAGCATTACGCCCAGCCCGCCGCCTTTGGCAGCCTGTACCGCCGGGCTGGTGTGACCACCGTACTGGCGCTGGTCGGCGGACTGATTTTCTTTCTGCTGCTGGCGATGGGGCTCAAAGGCTCGCTGCTTCATCCGCCGCTGGCGGGCGATTTCTATCAGATATTCCCGCATAACCTGCTGGCGTGGATGTTTGGCTCGGTCTTCGTGCTGGCCTTTGGCTTGCTGATGACCGGGGTGATCCGCTTCTGGCGCGAGATCTCCCCGGGCCAGCCGCACGCGGTTGATATCGCCAAGGCCTCACAGGATGCGTTGACGCTGAAATATCTCGATGGCGGGCATGGCAAAGGCTGCAACGAAGCCGATGACGCCTTCACCCTGCTGCGCCGCCGTTTCCACCACTTCACCTTCTACGGCTTTATGCTCTGCTTCGCCGCCACCGTGGTGGCCACGGGCTATCACTATTTCGCCGACCGGGAAGCTCCCTACCCGTTCTTCAGCGTCCCGGTGCTGCTGGGGACCCTTGGCGGCATCGGCCTGCTGGTGGGGCCAGCTGGCCTGCTGTGGCTAAACCTGCGCCGGTCGCCGTTGCACGGCGATGCACGACAAAAACCGATGGACCGCGGCTTTATCCTGCTACTGCTGCTGACCAGCTTCACCGGCCTGGCGCTGCTGGCGGGACGGGATACCTCATGGATGGGTATTTTGCTCGCTGTTCACCTCGGGGTGGTAATGGCCCTGTTCTTAACCCTTCCCTACGGAAAATTTGCCCACGGATTTTATCGCTGTGCGGCGCTACTCAAGTGGGCAATTGAGAAGCGGCGCGGAAAACAGGCGGCAGTCGCAGGCGACTAACCCGCTCCCTCTTACCTCTATAAAAACAAGATAAAGACAATGGAGAGCACACCCTATGACGCAACAATCCACGCGCGCCGGCACCGTCGGCGCTATCCTCCGCGTGACCAGCGGTAATTTTCTCGAACAGTTCGACTTTTTCCTGTTTGGCTTTTATGCCACCTATATCGCCCGCACCTTCTTTCCGGCGGAGAGCGAGTTCGCAGCGCTGATGCTGACCTTTGCGGTGTTTGGTTCGGGCTTCCTGATGCGCCCCATCGGCGCGGTGGTCCTCGGCGCCTATATCGACAGAATCGGGCGCCGCAAAGGGCTGATGGTCACCCTGGCGATCATGGGCTGCGGGACGCTACTCATCGCCCTGGTACCTGGCTATCAGACCATCGGCGTGCTGGCGCCGATCCTCGTGTTAGTGGGCCGCTTGCTGCAGGGGTTTTCCGCGGGCGTCGAGCTTGGCGGGGTGTCGGTCTATCTGTCGGAAATCGCCACGCCGGGCAATAAAGGCTTCTATACCAGCTGGCAGTCCGCCAGCCAGCAGGTGGCTATCGTCATGGCGGCGTTGATTGGCTATGCGCTGAACGCCACGCTTGAGCATGAGGAGATCGCCGACTGGGGCTGGCGCATCCCTTTCTTCATTGGCTGCCTGATTATTCCGCTGATTTTCGTGCTGCGCCGCTCGCTGCAGGAAACAGAGGAATTCCTGCAGCGTAAACATCGCCCGGATACTAAAGAGATCCTGACCACTATCGCCAGGAACTGGCGCATTATTACCGCCGGGACGTTGCTGGTGGCGATGACCACCACCACCTTTTATTTTATCACCGTCTATACGCCGACCTACGGCAGAGCGGTGCTGCACCTCAGCGCTCGCGACAGCCTGCTGGTGACCATGCTGGTGGGCATCTCTAACTTTATCTGGTTACCGATTGGCGGGGCGATCTCTGACCGGATCGGTCGTCGCCCGGTGCTGATGGGCATTACCGTGCTGGCGCTGCTCACCACCTGGCCGGTGATGCACTGGCTCACCGCCGCGCCCGATTTTACGCGTATGACGCTGGTCCTGCTGTGGTTCTCGTTCTTTTTTGGCATGTATAACGGCGCGATGGTGGCGGCGCTAACCGAAGTGATGCCGGTGTACGTCCGCACTGTGGGATTCTCTCTGGCCTTTAGTCTCGCTACTGCCATTTTCGGCGGCCTGACGCCGGCTATCTCTACCGCCCTGGTCGAGCTCACCGGCGATAAAAGCGCGCCGGGCTGGTGGCTAATGTGCGCCGCGCTGTGCGGGTTCATTGCCACCGCGCTGCTGTTCGTGCGGCTGAGCCGAGGCTATCAGCCGGCGGAGAGTCAGCGCTAAAAAAACAAACGGGCGGAGGTATGCTCCGCCCGTTTGCCGCTAACGTCTGATTTAATGGGTCGTATTATTGCTGCGGATCTCCTTCCAGATCTGGTCGCAGCGCGCTTTCACCGCCTGATCGTTGCCGGTGCGGGTGGCCTGAATACACTGTTGGTAATCCAGGACGCGAACGCTCTCCTGATTGGCAAATTGCTGGTGCTGTTTATCCTCTTTCAGTACATTCAGTACGCTCTGACAGGCTTCAATCTTGTCCGGATTCCCCTCCGCCGTATTAATACAGGCGCTATAGGCATCTTTGAGTTTGGTGTCTTCTTTCGGTGCCGGCGACGTGGCGCAGGCCACCAGACCCGAGGCCATCATGGCAATAAGCAGCATTTTTTTCATTGTCGTTCTCCCAGAGGTGCGGCAGGCTCACGCCCGCCGCGCAGGCATCAGAAAATAGTGAACGGGGCGATAACCATGAACTTCACGTCGCGCTCATCCTGGAAGATGTTGCCGTAGCCGCCGCTCCAGCTCGGAATATCGGAATGGTTGTCGTACTGGGTAAAGTGCAGTTTGAACAGGGTGCCCTTCGCCCGACCTTCCTGCACGGTATACAACGCATCCAGGCTGTAAGCCGATTCTTTCAGGCGATAGTCAGGGTCATAGTACGCATCCGGAGAGGACATTCTTCCCGGCTTCGCATCCCAGGCGTAGACATAAGACGCGCCAAACGCCCAGCCAGGCATATCCCAGTTTTTCATGTCATACATCGCGCCGAAGAAGACCGCTTTTTCGCCGTTGGCGTTAAAGTCGGAGCGGTTATCCCACCAGATATCGAGACGACCGTTGGAAGAGGCATAGGTCGGCGTCATACGCTGCAGGAAGTAGCCCTGCTGGCCATCGGCCTTCACCCAGGTGCCTTCCAGACGCAGGTCCAGCACATCCGCCACTTTATAGCCGAAGGTTAACGCCTGCAGCCATGCGGTGCCGTCATAGATGTCATTGACCCCGCCGTTGCTGACCTTATCGCGGGTGCCGTAGAACTGGTAGCTGGTGCTCAGCGGCGCGCCGGCGACGTCAAACTTGTAGCTGGCTTTTGCAAAGTACTGATCGATATAGCCCTGAGCCTGACCAAATGCCGCCTCCAGCACCAGGTCGTTTTTGAAATCATATTTGGCGCCGACGGAGTGGAGATAATCAACTTTGGTTTTCTTGTCGTTCTGATAGAAATCGTCCATCTCGATATGCCATGGCGCTTTATACTCGTTCGTCCACATATAGGAAAAACTTAACGCGCCCGCCGTGCCATAGTCGAAGTTAGCCCCGGCCTCCGCCCCCTGATAGGTACCTGGCATAAAGCTCCAGTGCGGGGCCAGCAGAGTCTGGCCGGTTGGCTGGATATAGCCCGCACGTGCCCACGCCGGACCGTATTTGAATTTCGCGGCGGCTTTATACAGGCTGATACCGCTCTTATCGCCGGAGTAGTCTTCGTCATAGGCTTTGTTGCGCGATGAGAAGGCAATTTCGTTCGGGTGGCCGCTATCGCCGTTCTCGGCCATTTCAATCGCGGTAAATGCAGCAATATCAAGGCCAAACATATCGGCAGCATAGCCGGACTGGAAGTCCAGGTTAGCGTTCCAGGTGGAGTGGGAAAGGTTGGTTTTATATTTGTCGCCGTCGGTGACATCTTTACGGTCACGCTCACGCTGCCAGTAATAGATACCGCCGGTTAAGGTTGAATCATCGATAAAGCCTGCTGCGCTGGCCTGCGGAACCACAACCCAGCCCGACATCGCGGTGACGGCGGCAATAGCCAGCGCCAGCGTACTACGTTTGCCACTAAACGTACGCATGTGCATATCCTCTTTGACGTTTTAAAAGGCGAAGACCAACGGTCATTCGCTAAAAAAATAAATAAAACTGCAAAATGTGGGGCGGTGAAAAAGGCCGCGAAACCACTGTAGATAGACTATTTTTCGTGACGCGAATTATCAATGTTTTTCGTGAGGCAAAGCTTAAGATTATGACAAAGCGCACATAATTTATGTCTTTTTGTTACAGTCTTATCCCTGATAATTTTGTCATGGAAGTCATTGCAAAATCAGGGAAAAATAGAAGAACTGAAAGCGATTACATTGGTTTTTTGTATATGACAGGAAACATCAGAAGCGCTATTTATTACCGCGCAGTAACAGGATTAATTCGCATCGCGAAAATGAAAAGTTTAATTGGCTGATTCTGAAACAAAAAAAAAGCGCCGCAAGGTGCGACGCTTTTACGAGAGGGAAATTTATTCGCCGACTTTCGCCCAGGTATCACGCAGCCCGACAGTGCGGTTGAACACCAGACTGGAGGCGTTTGCATAGCGACTGTCGAGGCAGAAGTAACCTTCACGCTCAAACTGGTAAGCTTTGCCTGCTTCGGCCTGCGCCAGGCTCGGCTCCGCATATCCCTGCTTAATCACCAGCGAATCCGGGTTGATTACCGCGAGGAAATCTTCCTCCGCCCCCGGGTTTGGTACGCTGAACAGGCGATCGTAGAGACGGATCTCCACCGGCAGCGCATGCGCCGCACTCACCCAGTGGATCACGCCTTTGACCTTGCGACCGTCGGCCGGATCTTTACTCAGGGTATCGGCATCGTAGGTGCAGAAAATAGTGGTGATATTGCCTTCGGCATCTTTCTCCACGCGTTCCGCTTTGATCACGTAGGCATTGCGCAGACGCACTTCTTTACCCAGCACCAGACGCTTGTACTGTTTGTTGGCTTCTTCACGGAAGTCAGCGCGATCGATCCAGATTTCGGCGCTGAACGGCACTTCACGACTGCCCATTTCCGGCTTGTTCGGATGGTTCGGCATCGCCACCATTTCGCTTTCGCCCTGCGGATAGTTCTCGATAACCAGTTTCACCGGATCGATCACCGCCATCGCGCGCGGGGCGTTTTCATTCAGATCTTCACGAATGCAGGACTCCAGCGATGCCATCTCGATGGTGTTGTCCTGCTTGGTCACGCCGATGCGCTTGCAGAACTCGCGGATGGATTCAGCGGTGTAGCCACGGCGACGCAGACCAGAGATGGTCGGCATACGCGGGTCATCCCAGCCTTCCACGTGCTTCTCGGTCACCAGCTGGTTCAGCTTACGCTTGGACATCACGGTGTATTCGAGATTCAGGCGCGAGAATTCATACTGACGCGGGTGAACCGGAATGCTGATGTTGTCGAGCACCCAGTCGTACAGGCGGCGGTTGTCCTGGAACTCCAGGGTACACAGCGAGTGGGTGATGCCTTCCAGCGCATCGCTGATGCAGTGGGTGAAGTCATACATCGGGTAGATGCACCACTTGTTGCCGGTCTGATGATGCTCAGCGAACTTAATGCGGTACAGCACCGGATCGCGCATCACGATGAACGGCGATGCCATATCGATCTTCGCGCGCAGGCAGGCTTTACCCTCTTCGAAGCCGCCGCTGCGCATTTTTTCAAACAGCGCCAGGTTTTCTTCCACGCTGCGGTCGCGATACGGGCTGTTTTTACCCGGCGCTTTCAGGGTGCCGCGGTATTCGCGAATTTCATCAGGAGAGAGTTCATCAACATAGGCCAGACCTTTGTTGATCAGCTCAACCGCATACTGATGCAGCTGATCAAAGTAATCAGACGAGTAGCAAACGTCCCCGGACCAGTGGAAACCTAACCACTGCACGTCGTTTTTAATCGACTCCACGTATTCGATATCTTCTTTCACCGGGTTGGTGTCATCGAAACGCAGGTTGCATTGACCCTGATAATCCTGCGCGATGCCGAAGTTCAGGCAGATGGATTTCGCATGGCCAATGTGCAGATAACCGTTCGGCTCCGGCGGGAAGCGAGTGTGAACGGTGGTATGTTTACCGGTAGCCAGATCTTCATCAATGATCTGACGGATAAAGTTAGTCGGGCGGGCTTCTGCCTCACTCATCACGGGTTCCTCAAAGCGTAAACAACGTATAACGGCACATGATCTTACAAGCAGGACGTAGTGACAACTATTAGTTACGTAAAATAGGTATCAGAAGAGGATTATGGGGCCGATTGCTGGAAAAAAAAGCGGCGAAGGTTTCCCTTCGCCGCTGAGGCATAAACTCGACTCAGGAGCCTTACTTGCCTTTAATCTCATACAGCGGCGTCTGGCCGGCAACGACCTTACCGCTCGCCAGTATCACCAGCGCGCTGTAGTCATCGCTATTGCTGCAGACGACCGGGCTAATCATTGAGCGCGCGTTGGCGTTGAGGAAGTCCAGATCCATTTCCAGGATCGGCTCACCGGCCTTCACGTCCGTGCCCTCTTCAACCAAACGTTTGAAGCCCTTGCCTTCCAGCGCCACGGTGTCGATCCCCATGTGGACGACGATTTCCGCGCCGTTGTTGGTTTCGAGGCAGAACGCGTGGTTAGTGTTGAAAATTTTCACCACAGTACCCGCCGCTGGCGCGACAACGATGTTGCTGGTCGGTTTCACCGCGATACCGTCGCCGACGGCTTTGCTGGCGAAGGCTTCGTCCGGCACCTGTTCGAGCGCCACCACGTCACCGGTAATCGGCGAAACCAGCGACTCAACGGTCTTCGCATTCGCTACCGCCTGCGGTTTAGCCGCTGGCGCTGCGGTGGCGACTTTGCCAGCCGGTGCGGCTGCTGCTGCCGCTACCGGGCCGCGGGTAACCACTTTTTTCATCTCATCGCCGATAGATTCTGCTTTCGCACCGACGATAACCTGGATGGTTTGCTTATTCAGTTTCACCACCCCGGACGCGCCGAGACGTTTACAGGCCGCGTCGTTCACTTTCGCCGAATCGCCCACGGTCAGACGCAGACGGGTGATACAGGCGTCAATGGCTTTCAGGTTGTCGGTTCCGCCCACCGCGGCGATATAGCTGGTCGCCAGCTGGGTCAGGCCCTCTTCAGTGTTGCTGTTGGCTTCTTCCGTTACCACGTCAGCGGCTTTGTCTTCACGACCCGGCGTTTTCAGGTTGAACATGCGGATCACCGCGCTGAACAGCAGGAAGTAGACGAAGAAGAACACCACGCCCATCACCAGCAGCATCCAGACGTTTTTGCTGGCCGCAGGCAGGCTGTACATCAGCACATAGTCAATTGCACCTGCGGAGAAGGAGAAGCCCGCGTGGATCCCCAGCGCTGTTGCGATGAACAGGCTGATACCGGTCAGCACCGCGTGCAGGAGGTACAGCAGCGGAGCCAGGAACATGAACAGGAATTCCAGCGGCTCGGTTACCCCGGTCAGGAACGCGGTGATGGCTACGGACAGCAGCATACCGCCGACCATCGGACGACGCGCTTTCGGCGCCGCCAGATACATCGCCAGCGCCGCACCCGGCAGACCAAACATCATGATCGGGAAGAAGCCGGACATGAACATCCCCGCGGTGCCGTCGCCGGCGTAGAAGCGGTTGATGTCGCCGTGGAACACAGCGCCAGCGGCGTTAGTGAACTCACCAATCTGGAACCAGGCGATGGTGTTCAGCACCTGATGCAGACCGGTTGGGATCAGCAGACGGTTGATGAAACCAAAGATACCGGAACCGAGCGCCCCTGCGGAGACGATCCATTCGCCACCAGAGTGGATAGCGTGTTGCACCGGCGGCCAGACGTAGCCGAAGATCGCGGCGAGGATCAGACAGAAGAAGCCGGTGGCGATCGGCACGAAGCGTTTGCCGCCGAAGAAACTCAGGAAGTCCGGCAGCTTGATGCCGGCCCAGCGGTTGTACACCGCCCCTGCCACCAGACCGGTAATGATACCGGCCAGCACGCCCATGTTAATTTCCGGGTTGATGGTGACCATCGCTTTGGTCATCACGAAATACCCTACTGCGCCGGCCAGCGCCGCAGAACCCGCGTTATCCTTGGACCAGCTTGATGCCACACCAATTGCGAAGATCAGCGCCAGATTATCGAAGATCGCCCCACCCGCTTGCGCGATGAAGGGTACATTCAACAGGTCTGGTTGCCCGAAACGCAGCAGCAATGCCGCGACCGGCAGCACTGCGATAGGGAGCTGCAACGCCCTACCCAGTCGCTGAAAGAAACCTAAAATATTCATCTTATTCCCCCTATGAGACCCCGATGAGGCTCATTTTCAAAGCCACTTTTTTATTGTGTAACAAGGTCGGTTTTATCACTTACCGGCAAAGTGTGTGAAAAATTAATTCGTATCGCAAATTAAACGGGTATTTTTTGTGATAATTATCACCAAATATCGTATTCCCCCCTCCCTTTCACTGGCTAACATCGAAAACTTATTTTATCATTCAAAAAATCAACACGGATTGACCCCGGTCGGCGCAGTTGCTGCAATACTCTCCTCAGAGTGCTGGCGCCAATCCGCCAGAATCTACTTTAACTATAGAGGTGAAGAATGAGACTGATCCCCCTGGTAACCGCTGAGCAGGTCGGTAAATGGGCTGCCCGCCACATCGTTAACCGTATTAATGCATTCAAACCGACCGCGGACCGCCCGTTCGTGCTGGGTCTGCCTACCGGTGGCACTCCGCTGACCGCCTACAAAGCGCTGGTTGAAATGCATAAAGCAGGCCAGGTTAGCTTCAAACACGTCGTCACCTTTAATATGGATGAATATGTCGGCCTGCCAAAAGAGCATCCGGAAAGCTATCATAGCTTCATGCACCGTAATTTCTTTGACCACGTTGATATTCCGGCAGAAAATATCAATCTGCTGAATGGTAACGCGCCGGACATCGATGCGGAATGCCGTCGCTATGAAGAAAAAATTCGTTCCTACGGTAAAATCCACCTGTTCATGGGCGGCGTAGGCAACGATGGTCACATCGCGTTCAACGAACCGGCCTCTTCTCTGGCGTCCCGCACCCGTATTAAGACCCTGACCCATGACACCCGTGTGGCGAACTCCCGCTTCTTCGATGGTGATGTGGATCTGGTGCCGAAATACGCGTTGACCGTGGGCGTAGGCACCCTGCTGGATGCAGAAGAAGTGATGATTCTGGTGCTGGGTCATCAGAAAGCGCTAGCGCTGCAGGCGGCGGTAGAAGGTAACGTCAACCATATGTGGACCATTACCTGCCTGCAGCTGCATCCGAAGGCGGTGATTGTCTGCGACGAGCCGTCCACCATGGAGCTGAAAGTGAAAACCCTGAAATATTTCAACGAATTAGAAGCTGAAAATATTAAAGGTCTGTAATGTAGTCGTGTCCCGCCACTTGCGCGGGACCCTCTTTTTCTTTGTATGCATCATCATGCCGGCGGCAAACGAACGATCGCTGACCTGATGGGGCGTATATACCGGGGGTCGTAATGTATGCATTAACCCAGGGCCGGGTTTATACCGGTCATGAAATTCTCGATGACCATGCGGTTGTTATCGCCGATGGCCTAATCGAACGTCTCTGTCCGCTGGCGGATTTGCCGTCTGACATGGAGCAGCGCTCGGTCAACGGCGCAATAATTGCCCCCGGTTTTATCGACGTTCAGCTCAATGGCTGCGGCGGCGTGCAGTTTAACGACAGCCCAGAGGCGGTCACCGTTGAAACGCTGGAGATCATGCAGAAGGCGAACGAACGTTCAGGCTGCACCAGCTTCCTGCCGACGCTGATTACCTCCAGTGACGATCTGATGAAGCAAGGTATCCGCGTCATGCGCGAATACCTGCAAAAACACCCGAATCAGGCGCTGGGTCTGCATCTTGAAGGGCCGTGGCTGAATATCGTCAAGAAAGGCACCCACAACCCGGACTACGTGCGTAAACCGGACGCCGCGCTGGTCGATTTCCTCTGCGATAACGCCGATGTGATCACCAAGGTGACCCTCGCCCCTGAGCGCGTTGAGCCGGAAGTGATCCGCAAGCTGGTTGCCGCCGGGATCGTCGTCTCCGCCGGCCACTCCAACGCCACGCTGAAAGAGGCGAAAGTCGGCTTCCGCGCCGGCATTACCTTCGCCACTCACCTGTATAACGCGATGCCGTATATTACCGGACGCGAACCGGGTCTGGCCGGGGCGATTTTTGACGAGCCGGATGTCTACTGCGGTATTATTGTCGACGGGATGCATGTCGATTATGCCAACGTACGTAACGCCAAGCGCCTGAAAGGCGACAAACTGTGCCTGGTCACCGACGCCACCGCGCCGGCGGGGGCGAATATTGACCAGTTCATTTTTGCCGGGAAAACAATATACTACCGCAATGGACTGTGCGTAGATGAAAACGGCACGCTCAGCGGCTCCTCCCTGACCATGATTGAAGGGGTGCGTAATCTGGTGGAGCATTGCGGCGTGGCACTGGACGAAGTATTGCGGATGGCGACGCTCTATCCCGCGCGCGCTATCGGTGTGGATAAGCAGCTCGGCAGCATTGCGCCGGGCATGGTCGCTAACCTGACCGCCTTTACACGCGATTATAAAATCACCAAGACCATCGTTAATGGTAACGAGGTCGTCACTGAGTAAGTAAAAGTATGACAGCAGGCGGACAAGCTCAAATTGGTAACGTTGACCTCGTAAAACAACTGAACAGCGCGGCCGTGTACCGCCTGATTGACCAGCATGGGCCCATCTCGCGCATTCAGATAGCCGAACAAAGCCAGCTTGCCCCTGCCAGCGTGACCAAAATCACGCGTCAGCTTATTGAGCGCGGCCTGATCAAAGAAGTCGATCAGCAGGCCTCCACCGGAGGCCGCCGCGCTATCTCTATCATCGCTGAAACCCGCAACTTCAACGCCATCGGCGTGCGGCTTGGCCGCTATGACGCCACTCTGACCCTGTATGATTTAAGCAGCAAGACCCTGGAAGAGGAACATTTTCCCCTGCCCGAGCGCACCCAGGAAACGCTGGAACACGCCCTGCTGAATATCATCGCCACCTTTATCGAAAACTGTCAGCGCAAAATTCGCGAGCTGATCGCCATCTCGGTGATCCTGCCAGGCCTCGTCGACCCGGAAAGCGGCGTGATCCGCTATATGCCGCATATTGCGGTGGAAAACTGGGGCCTGGTCGGGGCGCTGGAAAAACGCTTCAACGTCACCTGCTATGTCGGGCACGACATCCGCAGCCTGGCGCTGGCCGAGCACTATTTCGGTGCAAGTCAGGACTGCGAAGACTCCATCCTGGTGCGCGTGCACCGCGGTACCGGCGCGGGCATCATCTCTAACGGGCGCATTTTTATTGGCCGGAACGGCAACGTCGGCGAAATTGGCCACATTCAGGTCGATCCGCTGGGCGAGCGCTGCCACTGCGGCAACTTCGGCTGTCTGGAGACCGTCGCGGCCAATGCCGCCATCGAACAGCGGGTTCGCCACCTGCTTGAGCAGGGCTACCAGAGCCGTCTGACGCCGGATGACTGCACGATCAAAACTATCTGCAAAGCGGCCAACAAGGGCGATGCCCTGGCCTGCGAGGTGATTGAGTACGTGGGGCGTCACCTCGGGAAAACGATCGCCATCGCGATTAACCTGTTCAACCCACAAAAAATCGTTGTCGCCGGCGAAATAGTGGAAGCTGAAAAGGTCCTTCTTCCGGCCATCGAAGGCTGCATTAACGCCCAGGCGCTGAAAGCGTTTCGCAAGAACCTGCCGGTGGTGCGTTCTACCCTCGACCATCGCTCAGCGATTGGCGCCTTCGCGCTGGTCAAACGCGCTATGCTCAATGGCACGCTGCTGCAGCGCTTGCTTGAGAGCTAATCGCCTCTTTATTGATAGCGCGAAACGATCCGCATCACCCTGTCGCTGGTGGGTATGGTCCACCAGCGATGTGAAACCTCATCGATGACGAGTATAGTTTCGTCTTTGTTAATGATTCTGGACCCACCATGACCATTCAAAACATAATTTGTGATATTGACGGCGTGCTGATGCACGATAACGTCGCCGTTCCCGGCGCTGCCGAGTTTATCAAACGCATCCTCGATAAAGGCATGCCGCTGGTAATGCTGACCAACTACCCGTCGCAAACCGGCCAGGATTTGGCCAACCGTTTCGCCACCGCCGGCATCGACGTGCCGGATACCGCGTTTTACACCTCGGCGATGGCCACCGCCGATTTCCTGCGCCGCCAGGAAGGCAAGAAAGCCTATGTGGTGGGTGAAGGGGCGCTGATCCACGAACTGTACAAAGCCGGCTTTACCATCACCGATGTGAACCCGGATTTTGTCATCGTCGGGGAAACCCGTTCATTCAACTGGGAGATGATGCATAAGGCCGCCTTCTTCGTTGCCAACGGCGCCCGCTTCATTGCCACCAACCCGGATACGCACGGTCGCGGCTACTATCCGGCCTGTGGCGCGCTGTGCGCCGGGATCGAGAAGATCTCCGGCCGTAAGCCGTTTTACGTCGGTAAACCCAGCCCGTGGATCATCCGTTCAGCGCTGAACAAAATGCAGGCTCACTCCGAGCAGACAGTGATCGTCGGCGATAACCTGCGCACTGACATTCTGGCCGGCTTCCAGGCGGGGCTGGAGACGATTCTGGTGCTCTCCGGCGTCTCCACCCTCGATGACATCGACAGCATGCCGTTTCGCCCGTCGTGGATTTACCCTTCCGTCGCGGAAATCGATATTTTCTGATGCCAACCACGTCGCAGGACGTGGTTTTTCATTTATAGCGCCTGCCAAAAGTCATCCATCTAATAAAAACGGCCTATAAATGCGTATTCTTCAATAAAGTCGCTCAAAAGATACTCTTTTTTTACTGTTCAACAATCACAGTTGCGTTTTTTCTTTTTCAGGCCGCAAAACCCTTGCGCCAGCGCCCCCTTTACGGCATTTTCTTAAGCACGCACTCAGGCTTCGCCACGAGACGAAGCCAGCACAACATCAAACACGACAGGGTAATGGAGAAGGCTATGTGTTCTATTTTTGGCGTACTGGATATTAAAACTGACGCAGGCGAGCTGCGTAAAAAGGCGCTGGAGCTTTCCCGCCTGATGCGCCATCGCGGTCCGGACTGGTCTGGCGTGTATGCCAGCGACAAAGCGATTCTGGCGCACGAGCGCCTGTCTATTGTCGACGTCAACGCCGGTGCCCAGCCGCTGTACAACGCCGAAAAAACCCATGCGCTGGCCGTTAACGGCGAGATCTACAACCATCAGGCGCTGCGCGCGGAGTATGGCGATCGCTATCAGTTCCAGACCGGCTCTGACTGCGAAGTGATCCTCGCGCTGTATCAGGAAAAAGGCCCTGAGTTCCTCGACGACCTGCAGGGGATGTTCGCCTTCGCCCTGTACGACAGCGAGAAAGACGCGTACTTAATTGGTCGCGACCATATCGGTATTATTCCGCTGTATATGGGCCATGACGAACACGGCAACTTCTATGTCGCCTCCGAAATGAAAGCGCTGGTGCCGGTATGCCGCACCATTAAAGAGTTCCCGGCGGGCAGCTACCTGTGGAGCAAAGACGGCGAAATTCGCCAGTACTATCAGCGTGACTGGTTCGATTACGACGCGGTGAAAGACAACGTTACCGATAAGAACGAGCTGCGCCAGGCGCTGGAAGAGTCGGTGAAAAGCCACCTAATGTCCGACGTGCCTTACGGCGTGCTGCTCTCCGGCGGTCTTGATTCATCGGTCATCTCGGCTATCACCAAGAAATTCGCCGCCCGTCGCGTCGAAGATCAGGAGCGTAGCGAAGCCTGGTGGCCGCAGTTGCACTCTTTCGCGGTCGGTCTGGAAGGCTCTCCTGACCTGAAAGCGGCGCAGGAAGTGGCCAACCACCTCGGCACCGTACACCACGAAATTCACTTTACGGTCCAGGAAGGGCTGGATGCGATCCGCGACGTTATCTATCACATCGAAACGTATGACGTGACCACCATTCGCGCCTCGACGCCGATGTACCTGATGTCGCGTAAAATTAAAGCCATGGGCATCAAAATGGTGCTTTCCGGCGAAGGTTCGGACGAAGTGTTCGGCGGCTACCTCTATTTCCATAAGGCGCCGAACGCCAAAGAACTGCACGAAGAGACGGTGCGCAAGCTGCAGGCGCTGCATATGTTTGACTGCGCCCGCGCCAACAAAGCGATGTCCGCCTGGGGCGTGGAAGCCCGCGTGCCGTTCCTCGACAAGAAGTTCCTCGACGTGGCGATGCGCATCAACCCGCAGGATAAGATGTGCGGCAACGGCAAAATGGAAAAACACGTGCTGCGTGAATGCTTTGAATCCTACCTGCCGGCCAGCGTTGCCTGGCGGCAGAAAGAGCAGTTCTCTGACGGCGTCGGCTACAGCTGGATCGATACGCTGAAAGAAGTGGCCGCGAAGCAGATCAGCGATCAGCAGCTGGAAACGGCGAGCTTCCGTTTCCCGTACAACACGCCGACCTCCAAAGAAGGCTATCTGTACCGCGAGATCTTCGAAGAGCTGTTCCCGCTGCCGAGCGCGGCGGAGTGTGTCCCTGGCGGTCCGTCGGTGGCCTGCTCTTCAGCGAAAGCCATTGAGTGGGATGAAGCGTTCAAGACCATGAACGATCCATCAGGCCGTGCGGTGGGCGTCCACCAGTCTGCCTACAAATAAGCCCTGACGGGCGGTGAAACGCGAAACGGACCCTCCGGGGTCCGTTTTCTTTTTGCAGGATTTATGCCGCTGAAAAACGATAAATAACCAATAATTGCCGAATATTGCAGCGAGCTGTTCGCAACCTAACCAAACAGTCACATTACAACGATTTTCCTTGAAAAAGAGGTTGACGCTCGCAGGCCCAATACGCATAATGCGCCCCGCAACGCCGATAAGGTTACGCGAAAAAAAGATGGCTACGTAGCTCAGCTGGTTAGAGCACATCACTCATAATGATGGGGTCACAGGTTCGAATCCCGTCGTAGCCACCATCTTTTTTGCGGGAGTGGCGAAATTGGTAGACGCACCAGATTTAGGTTCTGGCGCCGCAAGGTGTGCGAGTTCAAGTCTCGCCTCCCGCACCATTCACCAGTTAGCGTTGTACGGATGGGGTATCGCCAAGCGGTAAGGCACCGGTTTTTGATACCGGCATTCCCTGGTTCGAATCCAGGTACCCCAGCCATATTTCTTCGATATTTGCGGTTCACCGCGACGGTATTGGGGTATCGCCAAGCGGTAAGGCACCGGTTTTTGATACCGGCATTCCCTGGTTCGAATCCAGGTACCCCAGCCATCGAAGAAACAGTAAGACAATTTGGCTACGTAGCTCAGCTGGTTAGAGCACATCACTCATAATGATGGGGTCACAGGTTCGAATCCCGTCGTAGCCACCATATTCAGGACGTATCGATACGCATCGATAATTCCGAAACAATTTGTTGGGGTATCGCCAAGCGGTAAGGCACCGGATTCTGATTCCGGCATTCCGAGGTTCGAATCCTCGTACCCCAGCCAAATTAAAAAGTCGTTCAGCAGTGAACGCACTGTTGCCCTCAACCGGGGTAGTTACGGTAAAGCGCAACAGACAATTGGGGTATCGCCAAGCGGTAAGGCACCGGATTCTGATTCCGGCATTCCGAGGTTCGAATCCTCGTACCCCAGCCACTTAAATGCAAAAAAGCTCACTTCGGTGAGCTTTTTTGCTATTGGCGTCCTGACACGCTTACGCAGTACTGACTGCCGGGCAGGCGCTCTCCACTACGCCCCTGCCCGGGAAGCCGGTTTTACAAGCCTAAGGCATACTTCAGCGCCTGACGCTTCAACACCCCGGCGCGTTCAGCCGCCATCAGGCCAATATTACGCAGCATCCGCACCGGCGCCAGGTCATTGCTGAAACCGGCATAAAACAAATCCATCCCCGACTGCATGATAAAATTATCCGCTCGCCGCCGCGCCTGGTAGCGCTTCAGCACCAGCAGGCTGGCCCAGTCTTCGCCTCGACCGCGCGCTTGCGCCAGGATCTCCAGCAGGGCATCCACATCGCGGTAGCCAAGGTTAACCCCCTGCCCCGCCAGCGGATGAATGGTATGCGCCGCATCGCCCACCAGCGCCAGGCCGGGCTGGACATACTGCAGCGCATGACGCCGGGTGAGCGGAAAAGCGCCGGCCGCCTGCGGCGTCACACGACCCAGCCGCGCCGGAAAGTGACTGGCGATCTCCTGCTGGAGTTGCGCCATGGTCATGCCCTGCAGCTGACGGATCCGCGCAGGCGTGTCGTACCAGACCAGCGAGGCCCTGTGGTCGAACAGCGGCAGGAAGGCGCGCGGCCCGCTGGGGGTAAACTGCTGCCAGGTGCTGTCGCCGGGATCGTCGGCGCATTCGACGCTGATCAGCATACAGGACTGCTGATATTGCCAGGCGTGTACGCCGATGCCGGCCATCTCCCGCACCTGGGAATTGGCGCCGTCGGCGCCGATCACCAGCCGGGCGTGGATCGCCTCTCCCTCGCGTAAATGCAGCGCGGTATGCGCCTCGCCGCGCTGCATCGCCTCCAGTTCGCTACCAACGCGCAGGGTGACCCCTTCATGCGCCGCCAGCGCTTGCCAGAGGCCCCATTGCAGGACCTTGTTCTCGACCATGTAGCCCAGCTCCGGCAGTTTGAGCTCTGCGGCGTCAAAGGCGACGTGCGCGCTCTCCCACTCCCAGGTCTCCAGACGACGATAAGCGTGGACGCGCATCGCCCGTACGGCATCCCAGACGCCGAGACTCTTCAGCAGGCCGACCGAAGCCGCGCTGATAGCCGAGATCCGCACATCCGGGGCGGATGCCGGTTCGAAAGCCGGAGGCGCCGTTTTCTCAAGCACCGTCACGGTAAATCCCTGTTGCGCCAGCCCCAACGCCAGGGCGCCGCCGACCATGCCGCCGCCCACGATGGCGACATCTGTTGCGTGAATTGTCATGGCTATTATCCTTAAAGCAGAATCCGTTAAGTTTACCGGATTTTTTGTTCCCTTGCGGTGATAACGCTCGCACTGGTCAGGGGGCGACCAAAGCATTACAATACGCGCCCTGGAAAGCGAAATTCACCCTGTATATATCCCCGCGTTTTGGATATCTATTACTGAGCATGAGCAAGTCAATGACAAAAAAACTCCATATTAAAACCTGGGGCTGTCAGATGAACGAGTATGATTCATCAAAGATGGCCGATCTGCTGGATGCGACACATGGGTATCAACTGACCGAAGTGGCGGAAGAAGCAGATGTGCTGTTGCTCAATACCTGCTCAATTCGTGAGAAGGCCCAGGAAAAAGTTTTCCATCAGCTCGGACGCTGGAAGCTGCTGAAAGAGAAAAACCCGGACCTGATTATTGGCGTTGGCGGCTGCGTGGCCTCCCAGGAAGGCGACCATATTCGTCAGCGCGCACACTATGTCGATATTATTTTCGGGCCGCAAACCCTGCACCGCCTGCCGGAGATGATTAACGCCGTGCGCGGCAACCGCAGCCCGGTGGTGGATATCAGCTTCCCGGAAATTGAAAAATTCGATCGCCTGCCAGAGCCGCGCGCCGACGGCCCGACCGCCTTTGTTTCGATTATGGAAGGTTGCAACAAATACTGCACCTACTGTGTGGTGCCGTACACCCGCGGAGAAGAGGTCAGCCGTCCGTGCGACGATATCCTGTTTGAAATCGCCCAGCTGGCGGCGCAGGGCGTGCGTGAGGTTAATCTGCTGGGCCAGAACGTTAACGCCTGGCGCGGTGAGAATTACGACGGCACCACCGGCAGCTTTGCCGATCTGCTGCGTCTGGTCGCCGCCATCGACGGCATCGATCGCATTCGCTTCACCACCAGCCACCCGATCGAATTTACCGACGATATCATCGAGGTCTATCGCGATACGCCGGAACTGGTGAGCTTCCTGCACCTGCCGGTGCAGAGTGGTTCTGACCGGGTTCTGAATCTGATGGGACGCACCCATACCGCACTGGAGTACAAAGCGATTATTCGCAAGCTGCGTGAGGCGCGCCCGGATATTCAGATAAGCTCTGACTTTATTGTCGGCTTCCCTGGCGAAACTACAGACGATTTCGAAAAGACGATGAAGCTAATCGCCGACGTCAATTTCGATATGAGCTACAGCTTTATCTTCTCCGCTCGTCCGGGCACCCCGGCGGCCGATATGGTCGATGACGTGCCGGAGGAGGATAAAAAGCAGCGTCTGTATATTCTGCAGGAGCGGATCAACCAGCAGGCGATGGCCTGGAGCCGTCGCATGCTCGGCACGGTACAGCGCATTCTGGTGGAAGGCACGTCGCGTAAGAGCCTGATGGAGCTTTCCGGGCGCACCGAGAACAACCGCGTGGTCAACTTCGAAGGTACGCCGGATATGGTCGGTAAATTCGTCGATGTTGAAATCGTCGATGTTTACACCAACTCGCTGCGCGGCAAAATCGTGCGTACCGAGGCGGAGATGGGTCTGCGTATCGCTGAATCACCTGAATCAGTGATTGCCCGCACCCGTAAAGAGAACGATCTTGGCGTGGGTATCTATCAGCCGTGATCCCTTCAGGCCTGTCGGTTCCGGCAGGCCTTGTAATTCCTCTCTCCGTCCCTATATCTACAGCAATGCTTGCGCCATTTTCCTGTGACGTAAATAATTTCCTGATTAGCCGGCCACGCGCCGCGTCCGGCCACCTGCGTAAAGAGGAACAGTTTGAACATAGACACTCGTGAAATTACCCTGGAGCCAGCGGATAACGCACGCCTGTTAGCCTTGTGCGGCCCGTTTGACGACAATATCAAACAGCTGGAGCGTCGGTTAGGCATTGAGATCAACCGCCGTGACAATCACTTTAAACTGACCGGACGCGCTATTTGCGTACACGCCGCCGCCGATATTCTGCGCAGCCTGTATGTCGATACGGCGCCGATGCGCGGTCAGATTCAGGATATTGAGCCGGAGCAGATCCATCTGGCGATCAAAGAGGCGCGCGTGCTGGAGCAGAGCGCCGAGAGCGTGCCGGAGTACGGGAAAGCCGTCAATATCAAGACCAAGCGCGGGGTGATCAAACCGCGTACGCCGAACCAGGCGCAGTACATCGCCAATATCCTCGATCATGACATCACTTTCGGCGTGGGTCCGGCGGGGACGGGTAAAACCTATCTGGCGGTGGCGGCGGCGGTCGATGCGCTGGAGCGTCAGGAGATCCGCCGTATTCTGCTGACCCGTCCGGCCGTCGAGGCTGGCGAAAAGCTCGGCTTCCTGCCCGGCGATCTGAGCCAGAAAGTCGACCCATATCTGCGCCCGCTGTATGACGCGCTGTTTGAGATGCTCGGCTTTGAGAAAGTAGAGAAGCTGATTGAGCGTAACGTCATCGAAGTGGCCCCGCTGGCCTATATGCGCGGACGAACGCTGAATGACGCCTTTATCATTCTTGATGAAAGCCAGAACACCACCATTGAACAGATGAAGATGTTCCTGACCCGCATCGGCTTTAACTCCAAGGCGGTGATCACCGGCGACATCACGCAGATTGACCTGCCGCGCAGCACCAAATCCGGTCTGCGCCACGCCATCGAAGTGCTGGCCGAAGTCGATGAGATCAGCTTTAACTTCTTCCATAGCGAAGACGTGGTGCGCCATCCGGTGGTTGCCCGTATCGTTAACGCCTATGAGGCGTGGGAAGCCGCAGACCAGAAACGTAAAGCAGAACTGGCCGCCGAGCGCAAACGCGAAGCCCAGGAACAGGAGCAAAAATGAGTCAGGTGATCCTCGATTTACAGCTGGCCTGCGAAGAGACCAGCGGCCTGCCGGACGAAGCCCTTTTTCAGCGCTGGGTCGATGCCGTCATTCCGCCATTTCAGGAGGAGTCAGAGTTAACGATTCGTCTGGTCGATGTTGCAGAAAGCCACGAGCTGAACCTGACCTACCGCGGCAAGGATAAGCCTACCAACGTTCTCTCCTTCCCGTTTGAAGCGCCGCCGGGGATTGAAATGCCGCTGCTCGGCGATCTGATCATCTGCCGTCAGGTGGTGGAGCAGGAAGCCAGCGAGCAAGGTAAGCCGCTGGAGGCGCACTGGGCGCATATGGTGGTGCACGGCAGCCTGCATCTGCTGGGCTACGATCATATCGAAGACGACGAAGCGGAAGAGATGGAAGGCCTTGAAACAGAGATAATGCTTGCTCTGGGCTATGAGGACCCGTACATTTCCGAGAAGATTGCTGAATAGCCCCTGCCGGATGGCGGCGCTTGCGCCGCATCCGGCCGCTGTTCCTGCATTTTGCCAGCCTGAACGTCAGGCAACCCATGCCGTCCGGCGCTGAGTTTACGCGCGACGAGCGACAGTTAAATCAACATGAGAACCCAAACGACGCCATGAGCGACGACAATTCACACAGTAGTGACACAGTAAACAGCAAAAAGGGATTTTTCTCCCTGTTACTCAGCCAGCTTTTTCACGGGGAACCGAAAAACCGTGATGAACTGCTGGCGCTGATCCGTGATTCCGGGCAGAACGATCTTATCGATGAAGATACGCGTGACATGCTCGAAGGGGTAATGGATATCGCCGACCAGCGGGTCCGCGACATTATGATCCCCCGTTCACAAATGATAACCCTGAAACGTAACCAGACGCTGGACGAGTGCCTGGATGTCATTATCGAATCCGCCCACTCGCGTTTCCCGGTCATCAGTGAAGATAAAGATCACATCGAAGGGATTCTGATGGCCAAGGATCTGCTGCCGTTTATGCGCAGCGACGCCGAAGCCTTCAGCATGGAAAAAGTGTTACGGCCGGCGGTTGTCGTCCCGGAAAGCAAGCGGGTCGACCGCATGCTGAAAGAGTTTCGCTCACAGCGCTACCATATGGCGATCGTTATTGACGAATTCGGCGGCGTCTCCGGCCTGGTGACCATCGAGGATATCCTTGAGCTCATCGTCGGGGAAATTGAAGACGAATACGACGAAGAAGAAGATATCGATTTCCGCCAGCTGAGCCGCCACACCTGGACGGTGCGCGCTCTGGCCTCCATCGAAGACTTCAATGACGCCTTCGACACGCACTTCAGCGATGAAGAAGTGGATACCATTGGCGGGCTGGTGATGCAGGCCTTCGGCCATCTGCCGGCCCGCGGCGAATCTATCGACATTGATGGTTACCAATTCAAGGTGGCAATGGCAGATAGCCGTCGTATCATTCAGGTGCATGTAAAGCTGCCCGATGACGCTCCCCAGCCGAAGCTGGAAGAGTAAGCCGCGGCGCTGAAGGTCACGGCCAGCCGGGAGACAGACCGTGGGCGATCCCCGGCTGTCCCCTCCCCCTGCTGGCAAACAGCATAGCCTGTGGCAACAGGCGTTAATTTACGGGACGATTAGCCTAAATGGTATTTGCCTCTCTTCTTGAACGCCAGCGCGTACGTCTGCTGCTGGCGCTGCTATTCGGAGCCAGCGGAACGCTGGCTTTTTCACCTTATGACTTCTGGCCGGCAGCTATCGTTTCGCTGATCGGTCTGCAGGCGTTAACCCTCAACCGACGCCCGCTGCAAAGCGCCGGGATCGGCTATTTCTGGGGATTCGGGCTGTTTGGCACCGGTATCAACTGGGTCTATGTCAGCATCGCGCAATTCGGCGGTATGCCAGGTCCGGTTAACGTCTTCCTCGTCGTTCTGCTGGCGGCCTATCTCTCGCTCTATACCGGCCTGTTTGCCGGCCTGCTCTCCCGGCTGTGGCCCAAAACCAGCTGGCTGCGGGTGGCTATCGCCGCTCCCGTCGTCTGGCAAATCACCGAGTTCCTGCGCGGCTGGGTGCTGACCGGCTTCCCGTGGCTGCAGTTCGGCTATAGCCAGATCGACGGCCCGCTGAAAGGTCTCGCGCCGGTGATGGGCGTCGAGGCGATCAACTTCCTGCTGATGATGGTTAGCGGCCTGCTGGCCCTGGCCCTCGTCCAGCGTAACTGGAAGCCGCTGGCTATTGCCGCGCTGCTGTTCGCCCTGCCGTTCCCGCTGCGCTATATCCAGTGGTATCAGCTGCTGCCGGAGCGCGCGACCCAGGTCTCGCTGGTGCAAGGCGATATCCCACAGGCCATGAAGTGGGACGAGAAGCAGCTGGTCAACACCCTGAAAACCTACCTGGCGCTGACCCAGCCGCATATCGGCCACTCGCAGCTGATTATCTGGCCCGAGTCGGCGATCCCGGATCTGGAGATCAACCAGCAGCAGTTCCTCAGCATGATGGACGATCTGCTGCGCGCAAAAGACAGTTCGCTGATCACCGGCATTGTCGATGCGCGTCTCAATAAGCAGAACCGCTACGATACCTACAACACCATCATTACCCTCGGTAAAGATAACCCGTACCGCTACGACTCGACCAACCGTTACAACAAGAACCATCTGGTGCCGTTCGGTGAGTTTGTGCCGCTGGAATCGATTCTGCGTCCGCTGGCGCCGTTCTTTGACCTGCCGATGTCCTCCTTCAGCCGCGGCCCCTACGTGCAGCCGCAGCTGATGGCACATAACCTGAAGCTGACCGCCGCCATCTGCTACGAGATCATCCTCGGGGAACAGGTACGCGATAACTTCCGGCCGGATACCGACTTCCTGCTGACCATCTCCAACGACGCCTGGTTCGGTAAGTCCATCGGTCCGTGGCAACACTTCCAGATGGCGCGGATGCGCGCGCTGGAGCTGGCCCGCCCACTCCTGCGCAGCACCAACAACGGCATTACTGCGGTGATCGGCCCGCGCGGCGAGATCCAGAAGATGATCCCGCAGTTTACCCGCGAGGTGTTGACCACCACCGTGACGCCCACCAGCGGCTTAACCCCTTACGCCCGCACCGGCAACTGGCCGCTATGGGCGCTGACGGCGCTGTTAGGCTTCGCTGCGCTACTGATGAGCCTGCGTCAGCGTCGCCGATAAGTTTCTCCGCCGGCGACGCCCGTCGCCGGCATTTTTTCTCCCCGCGCCAGCCATCCTGGCACAGTCATTGCTTTATTCTCCCTGGTAGCGCCATCGTCCGACCCAGTGCAACCGGGTTGCACCATAAACGTTCGGCGGTCGCGCTATTTTGGTGCAATGGAAGATCTTTGCCTCCCATTGGTGCGGTGCACTTCGCAAAAATAAACAATAAAACAGCAAAATCTTTACATTAAGCCAAACTAAATGCTAACAAACACATACAAATGCGGCACGTGGACGCGTGCCTCGAATAACAACACACACAATCACAATGGGTATCAATAGCGCCGCTGACGCTACGGATAAGGAGTAGGATATGCAATTACGTAAACTGGCCGCCGCAATGCTGGTCATGGGTGTGACCGCCGGTCTGGCACACGCAGAAGATGCCGCCCCGGCGGCAGGCCAGAGCACCCTGGATAAGATCGCCAAAAATGGGGTTATCGTTGTCGGCCATCGTGAATCTTCAGTCCCGTTCTCTTACTACGATAACCAGCAGAAGGTTGTGGGCTACTCTCAGGACTACTCCAACGCCATCGTTGATGCCATCAAGAAAAAGCTGAACAAGCCGGACCTGCAGGTCAAACTGATCCCTGTCACCTCGCAGAACCGTATCCCGCTGCTGCAGAATGGCACCTTTGATTTCGAGTGCGGCTCAACCACCAACAACCTTGAGCGCCAGAAACAGGCGGCCTTCTCCGATACCATCTTCGTGGTCGGCACCCGTCTGCTGGTGAAGAAAGGCGGTCCGATCAAAGATTTCCCGGACCTGAAGGATAAAGCGGTCGTTGTCACCTCCGGAACCACCTCAGAGATCCTGCTGCATAAGCTGAACGATGAGAAAAAAATGAATATGCGCATTATCAGCGCCAAAGATCATGGCGACTCTTTCCGCACCCTGGAAAGCGGACGCGCCGTGGCCTTTATGATGGATGACGCTCTGCTGGCCGGCGAACGCGCCAAGGCGAAGAAACCGGATAACTGGGAAATCGTCGGCACCGCACAGTCGAAAGAAGCCTATGGCTGCATGCTGCGTAAAGACGATCCGTCGTTCAAAGCGCTGGTCGATGAAACCGTTGCTCAGGCCCAGACCTCTGGCGAAGCGGCGAAATGGTTTGATAAATGGTTCAAAAATCCAATTCCGCCGAAAAACCTTAACCTGAACTTCGAACTGTCTGACGACATGAAAGCGCTGTTCAAATCACCTAATGACAAAGCACTGAACTAATTATAACAACCAGGGGCGGGATATCCTGCCCTCCCGATGATTGTCACAGCACGGACAGACTATACGGTGGCTGGTCGTTCCCCAGCCGCCGCGAATACCGAAACAAGCTGGACAACCGTCTTCGAGGGTAGCAATGGCTACCCTTTTTTTTCCAGGAGTCATGTATGTCAATAGACTGGAACTGGGGGATATTCCTGCAACAGGCCCCCTTCGGCAACACTACCTACCTGGGCTGGCTGTGGAGCGGTTTTCAGATAACCGTCGCCCTCTCCATCTCGGCCTGGATCATCGCTTTTCTCGTCGGCTCACTGTTCGGCATTTTACGCACGGTCCCCAATCGCTTCCTCTCGGGCATTGGCACCTGCTATGTCGAACTGTTTCGCAACGTGCCGCTGATCGTGCAGTTCTTTACCTGGTACCTGGTGGTGCCGGAATTCCTGCCGGAAAATATCGGCATGTGGTTTAAATCGGAGCTGGACCCAAACATTCAGTTCTTTGTCTCCTCCATGCTGTGCCTGGGGCTGTTTACCGCCGCCCGCGTCTGCGAGCAGGTACGCGCCGCCATTCAGTCGCTGCCGCGCGGGCAGAAGAACGCCGGTCTGGCGATGGGCCTGACCCTGCCGCAAACCTACCGCTACGTGCTGCTGCCGAACGCCTACCGCGTTATCGTACCGCCGATGACCTCAGAAATGATGAACCTGGTGAAAAACTCGGCCATCGCCTCCACCATCGGTCTTGCCGATATGGCTGCGCAGGCGGGCAAGCTGCTGGACTACTCCGCTCATGCCTGGGAGTCTTTTACGGCCATCACCCTGGCCTACGTCTTCATCAACGCGGTGATTATGCTGATTATGTATGTGGTCGAGCGTAAGGTTCGCCTGCCTGGCAATATGGGAGGCAAATAATGTACGATTTTGACTGGAGTTCGATCGTTCCGTCTATGCCCTATCTGCTGGCAGGGCTGGTGATCACCCTGAAGATTACGGTGATTGCCATCGTGGTCGGTATCGTCTGGGGCACCCTGCTGGCGGTGATGCGCCTGTCCAGCTTTCTGCCGCTGGCCTGGTTTGCTAAAACCTACGTTAACGTATTCCGTTCTATCCCGCTGGTGATGGTCCTGCTGTGGTTCTATCTGATTGTCCCGGGCTTCCTGCAGAACGTGCTGGGGCTGTCGCCGAAAACGGATATTCGCCTGATCTCGGCGATGGTGGCCTTTTCGATGTTCGAAGCCGCCTACTACTCAGAGATTATCCGCGCCGGCATCCAGAGCATCTCCCGCGGCCAGTCCGGCGCCGCGTTGGCGCTGGGGATGACCCACTGGCAGTCAATGCGGCTGGTGATCCTGCCGCAGGCCTTCCGCGCCATGGTGCCGCTGCTGCTTACCCAGGGGATCGTCCTGTTCCAGGATACCTCGCTGGTGTATGTATTGAGCCTCGCCGACTTCTTCCGTACCGCCTCCACCATTGGTGAGCGCGACGGAACCCAGGTCGAAATGATCCTGTTCGCGGGCGGCGTCTATTTTGTGATTAGCCTCAGCGCCTCGCTGTTGGTCAGCTGGTTGAAGAAAAGGACTGTGTAATGATTACCCTGAAAAACGTTTCAAAATGGTATGGTCACTTTCAGGTGCTGACCGATTGCTCCACGGAAGTGAAAAAAGGTGAAGTCGTGGTGGTCTGCGGGCCGTCAGGCTCCGGTAAATCCACGCTGATTAAAACCGTAAACGGCCTTGAGCCTGTGCAACAGGGGCAGATTATCGTCGACGGCACCGTGGTTAACGATAAAAAGACCAACCTGGCTAAACTGCGCTCGCACGTCGGAATGGTCTTTCAGCATTTTGAACTGTTCCCTCATCTGTCGATTATCGACAACCTGACGCTGGCGCAGGTCAAAGTGCTTAACCGCGATAAAGCATCAGCGCGCAAGAAAGGCCTCAAATTGCTGGAGCGCGTTGGCCTGGCGGCGCATGCGGAAAAATATCCGGCGCAGCTCTCCGGTGGTCAGCAGCAGCGCGTGGCCATTGCCCGTGCCCTGTGTATGGACCCGATCGCTATGCTGTTTGATGAGCCCACCTCAGCGCTTGACCCGGAGATGATTAACGAGGTGCTGGACGTCATGGTCGAATTGGCCAACGAGGGGATGACCATGATGGTCGTGACCCATGAAATGGGTTTTGCCCGCAAGGTGGCGAACCGGGTGATCTTTATGGATGAAGGGAAGATTGTCGAAGATGCCGATAAAGAAGCCTTCTTTGCCAATCCGCAATCCGATCGCGCCAAAGATTTCCTCGCCAAAATTCTGCATTAATCGTTATTCGCTGCGCATACCGCCCGGTATGCGCAGCTTATCTTTCCCGCCATATTATTCTTCTATATTATTTATGCGGCCGGTTATCGCTACTATCATTTACGTACCAAATAAACCTCAGTGATAAAAGCTGAACTTATTTATTAAATTGATCAATTCATAAAGAATTCACTAATGAATTCGTGGATCTGCTTCACTACCGCCGCTAGCATATAACGCCTCGTAACAGGTTCGTCGCACGATTATTTTATTAATTGAATATAATATTCTTGCCTGACCTCGCCTGCGCGAAATAAAGGCCATCAATATTCTCTGCCGCACGCAGAATAACGGATGCGCCACCGAACCAATGAAACAAATGGATATTGCTTCATGTTAATTCGATCTCGCACGCTCACCGGGCTACTGTTTATCACGCTGGCGGGCACCTCAGCCGCCGGGGCCGCGCCATTGACCTCTTCTACTCACCAGACGGAGCAGGATAAAGCCCGCCAGGAGGCGCTGGCGCCGCAGCAACAGGACTTTCAGTCTTCACAACAGCACGTGGCGCCGCAGGGTATCCCTTTCCCTGAGGAAACGCATTGTAAATTGATCAACCGGGTCGATATCGACTCCGATAACCAGGCGCTCACCCGGAAATTACTGGCGAAAACCGCGCAGCAGGCGCAGGGCCGCTGCCTCGGCAGCGAAGGTATTCGCCTGCTAGCCTATACCTTGCAAAACGAGCTGATTGCGCAAGGCTACATCACCTCGCTGATTGATGTGCCCTCCCAGTCGCTGGAGCAGGGCATGCTCAGGTTGACGCTGCACTATGGCAAAGTGGGCGCTATCGGCTATGCCGACGGCTCGGACACCACCCGCCTGTGGAATTCACTGCCAACCTCTTCCGGCACAATCCTGCGCTTAAGCGATCTTGAGCAGGGGATGGCCAATATGCAGCGTCTGCCCGGCGCTACGGCGCACATGAAACTGCTGCCAGGCCAGCACGAGGGAGAAAGCGATATCCAGATTGCCCGCAGCCTGGCGAAAAAATGGCAGCTTGGCGCCTGGCTTGACGACGCCGGCAGCAAAGCCAGCGGCCGCTACCAGGCCGGCGGCGCCCTCTATCTCTATGACCTGACCACCCTCAACGATATCCTGTACCTTTCCGGCGGGGGCGATATTGAATTCAATCAGCATAACGACGGCAACCACAACGGCAGCCTGTATTACTCCATCCCCTTCGGCTACTGGACACTAAGCGCCTACGGGGCATACAGCCAGTATCGCCAGCAGTTTAACGGCAACTGGTCGACGATGGATTATAAGAGTAAAAATCGCTACTACAGCGCCACGCTGAGTCGTCTGCTCTCCCACACCCGGCAGCAAAAAACCACCGCCGACCTGCGGATCGCCAAGAGTACCTCGCATTATTACTTTGGCGGCAGTGAGCTACTGGTGATGCGCAAGCAGAACCCCTCATGGGAATTCACCCTCAACCACCAGCACTACTTTAACAAAAAGATTGTTGATGCCAGCATCGGCATCCAGCGCAGCCTGCCGTGGCTCAGCTCAACGCCAACGCCGGAGGAAAAGGCCGGGTTATACAGCCCGCTGTCACGGATCGTGCATGGTAATCTGCAGGCGCTAATGAAATTTGACGCCACCGGCGACAAATTTACCTGGGCTCCCCGCTTGAGCGCCCAGTTCAGCCCGGACAAACTCGCTTCCGATAATAAATTCAATATTGGTAGTCGCTGGAGCGTGCGCGGTTTTGACGGTGAAAACAGCCTGTCCGGCAATCAGGGATGGTACTGGCGCAACGATTTTATCTGGCATCTACCCACCCACGAGCGGCAATTCTATCTGGGCGCGGATGTGGGTCGCCTTATTGGTGCCGATCTGTATCAAAAAGGCAAAGTCCTTTCCGGCGCCGTCAGCGGCCTGCGCGGACAATTATGGTCAACGCAATACGATCTGTTTATTAGCACCCCGCTCAGTAAACCGGATACGTTTCATAGCGACGCCCTGAATATGGGCTTTTCATTACAGTGGAGGTATTAATTCAATCATTATCGACCCTTTCAGCTACGTTGTTTATTAATCTTAATTTAAAGGAATAAATAAAATGTTTAAGTTTAAAGCTTCTTATGTCGCGCTGGCGGCAGTATTAACCTCGTCGGTGGTTTATGCCGACCCGACCAGCTATACGCATTCGTCCGGCGCCACGGTTATTGATATTGAAAAGCCGAACGCCGCCGGCGTCTCCCATAACCTGTACCGCGACTTCAACGTCGGTACTAATGGCACCGTCCTTAATAACAGCGGCGAGAATGTCAGCCACGGCACGTTGGGCAACATTGCCCGCAACAACAACCTGACCGCCGGCAGCGCCTCGGTGATTTTGAACGAGGTGACCTCCAAAAACGCCAGTAGCCTGAAGGGCTTTATCGAAGTTAACGGTCAGAAAGCGGACGTGGTGATCGCCAACCCAAACGGCATCACCTGCTCCGGCTGTAGCTTTGTCAATACCAACAAGGCCATCCTGACCACCGGTAAAGTCAACATGACCAGCGACGGCGCCATCGGCAGCTATACCGTAACGGGCGGCACCCTCACCATCGGCGAAAATGGCATGAACGCCGCTAACGGCTACGCGGTTCTGCTCGCCGACGCGATTAAGATTAACGGTAAAGTACAGGCCAATAATGCCCTGGTCAGCGCAGGTCGCTTCACCATGGATAACAGCTCTGGCGCGATAACCTCTGCAGGTAAACAAGCGACGCTTATCGAAATGACGATCAACCCGCAGTACAGCATCGACGTCAGCAGCCTTGGCGGCATCACCGCCAACAGCATCAGCATGGTCGGCAATAACATCGGCTTTGGCGTACGTAACCAGGGCTCCATTGTCGCTAACAGCACGCTGCAGCTCACCAGCAACGGTAACCTGCTAAACAAAGGGACAATAACGGGCAAAGGTTTGCTGAGCCAGGTTTCCACCGCCACGGGGATCACCAATGACGGCAGCATCGCCGGCGCTTATTACTTAATGCTTTCCAGTGGGAGCTCTATCGTCAATACTGGATCGCTCACCGGCGGCCAGCTGATTGCCTCCGCCAACAGTAACATCACGAGCTTTAAATCCGGTTCGATCACCGGCACCAACGGTTTAACGCTGACCAGCGGCGGGAAAATCAGCAACGAGGAAAAATCCTCATTGCTGTCAAATAACCAGATTTCCATCACGGCGATGGGCGATTTCTTCAATGAAGGCAAAATCAGCGCCAAAAATACCAGCCTGACGTTTGTTGGCGACAGCTTTAAAAACACCGGCAACATTAACTCTACCGGCCAAACCACCATTCAGTCGCTTAAGCAGGATGGCAGCGCAAACAGCGGGGAAATCTATAACCTCGGTAATATCACCGGCGAAAATATCAACCTGCAGACCAACGGTACGCTGGCGCAAAGCACCAGCGGTCGCATGGAAGCCACCAATGCCATTACCGCCCACAGCTACTGGCTGAATCAAAATGGTTATATGAAGGCGGCCGATATCACCACCGATCATGGCGTGGTAAGCAACAATGGCACTATCAATGCAAAGAATATTTCAATCACGACCTACTCAGATATCACCAACGAAGGGCAGATCAGCAGCACCGGCGACCTGACCTTAAATACCAAAAATAAAGGCGCGATCTACAACTATTCCACCCTCAGCGCGGGCGGCAATATGACGTTAACCGCCACCAAAGTGGTCAATGGTGGTAAAAGTTGCGGCATACTGGGCCTGGCGAAATGCGGCGTCGGGACCTTAACCGCCGATAAACTGGTACTCAACTCATCGCAGAAATATGTTAGCGACATGGGTGGGAAACAGTATTTCAAGAGCACCGAAGTCAACACCGTGAAATAAGACAAACCACGATGCGCGCAGCCTCGCGCATCGTTTTTCGCACCGCTTAGGGTTCGAAGGGCCGACGCTGGAACTGATCGTGGCCACACTTCGGACAGCGCGGCAGCACGTCCGGGGTATACACTGCCAGGTGATAGTGGCACTTCTCGCAGACCAGATTGCCCAGGCCGACCACCTCACCGCTGTGGTACACGCCGTGGTGATTCAGATCCTGAAAGACTTCGCGCCACTCGAGCTGCGTTTTGTCGGTGATATCAGCCAGTTCCTGCCACAGGCTCTCTTTGATCACCCGCATAAACACGCTGTCGCTCTCGTCTTCATGACTCTCTTCGTAGCTGCGGGCAAACTCCTCGAGATCGCGTTTTACTGCCGCAATCACCGACTCGATCTCGCTCTGCGTGAGATCGCCGGCGCGGGCGATTTTTTCCCGCGCCTGTGTCACCAGCGCGTCGATATCGCGCTCTCCATGGCGGAGCCGTTCGCTGAGCGAGGAGACCAGTTCACGGTAATATTGAGCAACCTTGTTCATCATTTCGCCTCCGGTGTGGTTAACGTCTTCTGATAATAGACCTTATTCCTCTCCCGCTGTGTCTGACAAGCCACAGAGTCGCGAAATAATCAGCGCGGCTTTTGCCGATGTTAATGTGCGAAAGGCTGTTTTGACGGGGGCGTTTGGGCTATGCTATGCCGATCTGAAATATCACATCCATTGGCTACATTTTGTAGCTGTATTGAAAACAGGACCACTGGCTGCCATGCAAGAGCAATACCGCCCGGAAGAGATAGAATCGAAAGTCCAGCTTCACTGGGACGAAAATCGTACATTTGAAGTAACTGAAGACGAGAGCAAAGAGAAGTATTACTGCCTGTCGATGCTTCCTTATCCTTCTGGTCGACTACACATGGGTCACGTGCGTAACTACACCATCGGCGACGTGATTGCCCGCTACCAGCGTATGCTGGGCAAAAACGTCCTGCAGCCGATTGGCTGGGATGCGTTTGGTCTGCCGGCGGAAGGCGCGGCAGTGAAAAACAACACCGCGCCAGCACCGTGGACCTACGACAACATCGCCTACATGAAAAACCAGCTCAAAATGCTGGGTTTTGGCTATGACTGGAGCCGCGAGCTGGCGACCTGCACCCCGGAATACTACCGCTGGGAGCAGAAGTTCTTCACCGAGCTGTACAAAAAAGGGCTGGTATACAAGAAAACCTCCGCGGTGAACTGGTGCCCGAACGACCAGACCGTACTGGCCAACGAACAGGTTATCGACGGCTGCTGCTGGCGCTGCGATACCAAAGTCGAGCGTAAAGAGATCCCGCAGTGGTTTATTAAAATCACCGCCTACGCCGATGAACTGCTGAACGATCTGGATAAACTGGATCACTGGCCAGACACCGTAAAGACCATGCAGCGCAACTGGATCGGCCGTTCCGAAGGGGTGGAAATCTCCTTTGACGTCAATAACTACGCCGATAAGCTGACCGTCTACACCACCCGTCCGGACACCTTTATGGGCTGCACCTACCTGGCCGTCGCGGCGGGTCACCCGCTGGCGCAGCAGGCTGCAGCGAACAATCCGGCGCTGGCTGCCTTTATCGACGAATGCCGTAATACCAAAGTGGCCGAAGCCGACATGGCGACGATGGAGAAAAAAGGCGTCGATACCGGGTTTAAAGCCATTCACCCGCTGACCGGCGAAGAAATTCCTGTCTGGGCGGCAAACTTCGTGCTGATGGAATATGGCACCGGCGCGGTCATGGCCGTTCCGGGTCACGACCAGCGTGACTATGAGTTCGCCAGCAAGTACGGTCTGAACATCAAGCCGGTTATCCTCGCCGCTGACGGCAGCGAGCCGGATCTCTCCGCGCAGGCGCTGACCGAGAAAGGCGTCCTGTTTAACTCCGGCGAGTTCAGCGGCCTCGATTATGAAGCCGGCTTCAACGCCATTGCCGACAAACTGGCAGCCATGGGCGTAGGCGAGCGTAAAATTAACTACCGTCTGCGTGACTGGGGTGTGTCCCGTCAACGCTACTGGGGTGCGCCGATCCCGATGGTGACCCTGGAAGATGGCACCGTGCTGCCGACCCCGGAAGATCAACTGCCGGTGATCCTGCCGGAAGATGTGGTCATGGACGGCATCACCAGCCCGATCAAAGCCGATCCTGAATGGGCGAAAACCACCGTTAACGGTCAGCCGGCGCTGCGTGAAACCGACACCTTTGACACCTTTATGGAATCCTCCTGGTACTATGCGCGCTACACCTGCCCGCAGTATCAGGAAGGGATGCTGGATTCGAAAGCGGCCAACTACTGGCTGCCGGTAGATATCTACATCGGCGGTATCGAACACGCCATCATGCACCTGCTCTACTTCCGCTTCTTCCACAAGCTGATGCGCGACGCGGGCATGGTCAACTCCGATGAGCCGGCGAAGCAGCTGCTGTGCCAGGGCATGGTGCTGGCTGACGCCTTCTACTATGTAGGCGAAAACGGCGAACGTAACTGGGTTTCCCCGGTTGACGCCATCGTTGAGCGCGACGAAAAAGGCCGCATCGTGAAAGCGAAAGACGCGGCAGGCCATGAGCTGGTGTACACCGGCATGAGCAAGATGTCCAAGTCGAAAAACAACGGCATCGACCCGCAGGTGATGGTTGAGCGTTATGGCGCGGATACCGTGCGTCTGTTCATGATGTTTGCGTCCCCGGCGGATATGACCCTCGAGTGGCAGGAATCTGGCGTTGAAGGGGCTAACCGCTTCCTGAAACGCGTCTGGAAACTGGTCTACGAGCACACCACCAAAGGGGACGTTGCGGCACTGAACGTGGCGGCGCTGAGTGAAGATCAGAAAGCGCTGCGTCGCGATATTCACAAAACGATCGCCAAAGTGACCGATGACATCGGCCGTCGTCAGACCTTCAACACCGCCATCGCGGCGATCATGGAGCTGATGAACAAGCTGGCGAAAGCGCCGCAGGAAGACGAACAGGATCGTGCCCTGATGCAGGAAGCGCTGCTGGCGGTGGTGCGTATGCTGAACCCGTTCACCCCGCACGCCAGCTTCACACTGTGGCGCGAGCTGAACGGCGAAGGCGATATCGACAACGCGCCGTGGCCGGTGGCGGATGAAAGCGCGATGGTGGAAGACAGCACCCTCGTCGTCGTCCAGGTCAATGGCAAAGTTCGTGGTAAAATTACCGTTGCGGTAGATGCAACTGAAGAGCAGGTCCGCGAGCGTGCCGGCCAGGAGCATCTGGTCGCGAAATATCTCGACGGTAAAACCGTGCGTAAAGTGATTTACGTTCCGGGTAAACTGCTCAATCTGGTCGTTGGCTAAGCGCGGGAGGAAGCGTGCGATATCTGGTAACAATGTTGTTATCCCTGGCGGTGCTTGTCACCGCCGGCTGTGGCTGGCATCTGCGTAGCACTACGAAGGTGCCCACCACCATGAAAACCATGATTCTTCAGTCGAGCGATCCGAACGGACCGTTAAGTCGCGCGGTACGTAATCAGCTGCGTCTTAATGGCGTGGACCTGATCGACGCCAGCACGCTGCGTAAAGATGTTCCTTCTCTGCGCCTCGATGGTTCGTCGATTCAGAAAGATACCGCCTCGGTGTTCCAGGATGGTCGTACCGCGGAATATCAGATGGTCATGACCGTTCATGCCAGCGTCCTGATCCCGGGTCACGATATCTATCCGATTACCACCAAGGTCTATCGTTCGTTCTTCGATAACCCGCAGGCGGCGTTAGCGAAAGACGCCGAGCAGGATATGATTATCCAGGAAATGTACGACAAAGCGGCGGAACAGCTGATTCGTAAGCTGCCGAGCGTGCAGGTTGCAGATGTTGAAGCAACCCAGCAGGAAGAGAAACCGGTCGCCGGCAGCACGGCACCGGCTTCCTCGGGTAACCGCGTCTCCACCACTCTGGGTCAATGATGATTCGGTTGTACCCGGAACAACTCCGCGCGCAGCTCACTGAAGGGCTGCGCGCGGCCTATCTGCTGCTTGGCAACGATCCCCTGCTGTTGCAGGAAAGCCAGGACGCCATTCGCGAAGCCGCTGCCGCCCAGGGCTTTACCGAGCACCACACCTTCACCATCGATAACAGTACCGACTGGCAGGCGATTTTCGCGTTAAGCCAGGCGTTGAGTCTGTTCTCCAGCCGGCAAACGCTGCTGCTAATCCTGCCGGAAAACGGCCCTAACGCGGCGATCAACGAACAGCTGGCGACCCTGATCGGCCTGCTGCACGACGACCTGCTGCTGATAGTTCGCGGGAATAAGCTGACCAAAGCCCAGGAGAATGCCGCGTGGCTTACCGCCCTGGCGCAGCGGGCCGTCCAGGTCAGTTGCCAGACGCCGGAATACGCGCAGCTGCCGCGCTGGCTGGCCGCCCGGGCCAAACAGCATCAGCTGCAGCTCGACGACGCGGCCAGTCAGCTGCTGTGCTACTGTTACGAAGGTAATCTGCTGGCGCTGGCGCAGGCGCTGGAGCGTCTGGCGCTGCTCTGGCCGGACGGTAAGCTGACCCTGCCCCGGGTTGAGCAGGCGGTAAACGATGCCGCCCACTTTACCCCTTACCATTGGGTCGATGCGCTACTGGCAGGCAAAAGCAAGCGCGTGCTGCATGTTCTGCAACAGCTCCGCCTTGAAGGCTGCGAGCCGGCGATCCTGCTGCGTACGCTACAGCGGGAGCTGCTGCTGCTGGTCACGCTCAAACGCCAGTCGACGCACACGCCGCTGCGCTCGCTGTTTGATAAACATCGGGTCTGGCAAAACCGCCGTCAGCTGCTCAGCGATGCCCTCGCCCGACTGAGCGGGGAACAGTTGCGCCAGGCGGTGACCCTCCTGACCCGCGCGGAACTGACCTTTAAACAGGATTACGGGCACGACGTCTGGCCCGAACTGGAAAGTCTTTCGTTGTTGCTCTGCCACAAAGCCCTGGCGGACGTTTTTATTGATGGTTGATATGACTCAGTTACAGGCAATCTATGGCGGCACCTTCGATCCGGTGCATTATGGTCACCTCAAGCCGGTCGAGATCCTGGCGAATCAGATTGGCCTGAGCAAGGTCATCATCATGCCTAACAACGTCCCGCCGCACCGTCCCCAGCCGGAAGCCACCAGCGCCCAGCGCGTGCATATGCTGAAGCTGGCGATTGCCGATAAGCCGCTGTTCACGCTCGACGAACGCGAACTGCAGCGTGACACCCCCTCCTGGACAGCAGACACGCTGCAGGCATGGCGCCAGGAGCAGGGGGCAGAAAAACCGCTGGCGTTTATCATCGGCCAGGATTCGCTGCTCACCTTCCCCACCTGGCACCGCTATGAAACCATCCTTGATAACGTTCATCTGATCGTCTGCCGCCGCCCGGGTTACCCGCTGACCATGGCGCACGACGCTGATCAGCAGTGGCTGGACCGTCACTTAACCCACGACGTAGAGCGCCTGCATAACCGCCCCGCCGGGGCCATCTACCTGGCGGAAACGCCGTGGTTCGATATCTCGGCGACGATTATCCGCCAGCGCCTCGAGCGCGGGGAATCCTGCGCCGAGATGCTGCCGGCCACCGTGCTGGACTACATCCGCGAGCAGGGACTCTATTGCTGACCCCGGACTGGGCCTGATGCTAAAAAAGCGCTATCGTAGCGCCACGTCTCCACCGCCTGTCTGAGCATCATCATGAAATTATGGTTAGTTCGCCACGGCGAAACCGAAGCCAACGTTGCCGGGTTATACAGCGGCCACGCCCCCACTCCTCTGACGCCGCGCGGCGTCGCCCAGGCGCGAGCGCTCGGCGAACGGCTGCGGGCAGTACCTTTCGACAAAGTCATCTGTAGCGAGCTGGCGAGAACCGGGACAACGGCCGATCTGCTGCTTGGCGATCGCCATATCCCGCGTGAGTGCCATGCCACGCTCAATGAAATGTTTTTCGGCGACTGGGAGATGCGTCATCATCGCGATCTCCAGCGGGAGGATGCACAAAACTATGCCGCGTGGTGTGCTGACTGGCAGCACGCGGCCCCCACCAATGGCGAAAACTTTCAGAATTTTGCCCGCCGCGTCAGCGAATTCACCACAACGCTGGCCGACTGCCGCCATCTTGACCACCTGCTGATTGTCGGCCATCAGGGCGTCCTGAGCCTGCTGACGGCCCTGCTGTTGCAGATGCCCGCGGCGGCGATGTGGCATTTCCCGATTGCCCATGGCGCCTGGAGCCTCCTCGATATGCGCGACGATTTCACCACCCTGCGCGTATTAAATAGCCAGGCCGTCTGGCAGCCGCAAGAAGAATTCCCGCCAGACCATTGACAGGCCACAGCAGGCTGCTATTCTCCGCTGCCGGGCAGCATCCGCCACAGCATGTTTGCAGAAATTGTTTTACAAAAATGGCGATGCAATCCGCGGCGAGGGATGGGATGATACCCCGCCACGAACGCCTGCCGACAGACATTTCACCCGACTTTTTCATCAGTTCAGGTATACTGTCAGGCTCTTTATCATTATCAATCTTCATGCACCCAGGGGGAACACTTGCAGGGTAAAGCACTCCAGGATTTTGTTATCGACAAAATTGATGACCTGAAAGGTCAGGACATCGTCGCCATTGATGTACATGGCAAATCCAGCATCACCGATTGCATGATTATCTGCACCGGCACCTCTACCCGTCACGTGATGTCCATCGCCGACCACGTGGTTCAGGAATCCCGCGCCGCCGGCATGCTGCCGCTGGGCGTTGAAGGGGAAGCCGCCGCCGACTGGATCGTCGTCGACCTCGGCGACGTGATGGTTCACGTCATGCAGGAAGAGAGCCGTCGTCTGTACGAGCTGGAAAAACTCTGGAGTTAATGCGTGAAGTTGCAGCTGGTGGCCGTTGGCACCAAAATGCCGGACTGGGTACAGACCGGCTTTAGCGAGTATCTGCGCCGTTTTCCCAAAGATATGCCGTTTGAACTGGTGGAGATCCCCGCCGGTAAACGCGGCAAGAACGCCGATATCAAGCGCATCCTCGAAAAAGAGGGCGAGATGATGTTGGCCGCTGCCGGTAAGAACCGTATCGTGACCCTGGATATTCCGGGAAAACCATGGGATACGCCGCAGCTGGCACGCGAACTGGAACGCTGGAAACAGGACGGGCGCGACGTCAGTTTGCTGGTAGGCGGCCCGGAAGGCCTCTCTCCAGCCTGTAAAGCAGCGGCGGAACAGAGTTGGTCGCTCTCCACCCTCACCTTACCTCACCCGCTGGTGCGCGTACTGGTGGCCGAGAGTCTGTATCGGGCGTGGAGCATAACCACCAACCACCCGTACCACCGTGAGTAATGATGATCAGGGTAGACTAAGCAGCGAATGAAATTACAGAATTCTTTCCGCGACTATACGGCTGAATCCTCGCTGTTCGTGCGCCGGGCGCTGGTCGCTTTTTTGGGGATTTTGCTGCTTACCGGCGTTCTGGTCGCCAACCTGTACAATGTGCAAATCGTTCGCTTCAATGACTATCAGACGCGTTCGAACGAAAACCGCATCAAGCTGGTACCGATCCCGCCGAGCCGCGGCATTATTTACGATCGCAACGGCACCCCGCTGGCGCTTAACCGCACCATTTATCAGCTGGAGATGATGCCGGAGAAAGTCGATAACGTGCAGCAGACGCTGGATGCGCTGCGTGACGTCGTCGATTTAACCGACGATGATATCGCCGGCTTCAAAAAGGAGCGCGCACGCTCCCATCGCTTTACCTCGATTCCGGTAAAGGTCAACCTCAGTGAAGTGCAGGTTGCCCGCTTTGCCGTCAACCAGTACCGCTTTCCCGGCGTGGAAGTCAAAGGCTACAAGCGTCGTTATTATCCCTATAACTCGGCGCTGACGCACGTCATTGGCTACGTCTCAAAAATTAACGATAAAGACGTCGACCGCCTCGACAAAGAAGGCAAGCTGGCTAACTACGCCTCAACCCACGACATCGGTAAGCTGGGTATTGAGCGTTATTATGAGGATGTCCTGCACGGTCAGACCGGCTACGAAGAGGTTGAAGTGAACAACCGCGGCCGCGTCATTCGACAACTGAAAGAGGTGCCGCCGCAGGCCGGACGCGATATCTACCTCACTCTCGATCTCAAGCTGCAGCAGTATATCGAAACCCTGCTGGCCGGTAGCCGTGCCGCCGTGGTGGTCACCGATCCGCGTACCGGCGCCGTTCTGGCGCTGGTATCTACGCCAAGCTATGACCCAAACCTGTTCGTCGACGGCATCTCCAGTAAAGATTACTCCGGTCTGCTCAACGATCCGAACACGCCGCTGGTCAACCGCGCGACGCAGGGGGTCTACCCGCCGGCGTCAACGGTAAAACCGTACGTCGCCGTCTCGGCGCTGAGCGCCGGGGTGATCACCCGCAATACCAGCCTGTTCGACCCAGGCTGGTGGCAGCTGCCTGGCTCCGATAAACGCTATCGTGACTGGAAAAAATGGGGCCACGGCCACCTGAACGTCACCAAAGCGCTGGAGGAGTCTGCGGATACCTATTTCTATCAGGTCGCCTATGACATGGGCATCGATCGCCTCTCTGAGTGGATGAGCAAGTTTGGCTACGGCCACTACACCGGTATCGACCTTTCTGAAGAGCGCTCGGGCAACATGCCAACCCGCGAATGGAAGCTCAAGCGCTTCAAGAAACCCTGGTACCAGGGGGACACCATTCCGGTGGGCATCGGTCAGGGGTACTGGACTGCCACCCCCATCCAGATGAACAAGGCGCTGATGATCCTGATTAATGACGGGGTGGTGAAAGTGCCGCACCTGCTGCAAAGCACCGTGGAAGACGGCAAGCCCGTTCCGTGGGTTCAGCCGCATGAGCCGCCGGTGGGCGACATCCATTCCGGCTACTGGGAAATCGCCAAAGACGGCATGTTCGGCGTGGCCAACCGCGGCAACGGCACCGCGCACAAATATTTCGCCAGCGCGCCGTATAAGATCGCGGCCAAGTCCGGTACCGCCCAGGTGTTCGGCCTGAAGGCCAACGAAACCTATAACGCGCACCGCATCTCTGAACGTCTGCGCGACCATAAACTGATGACGGCGTTTGCGCCTTATAACAACCCTCAGGTTGCCGTGGCGATGATCCTGGAAAACGGCGGCGCCGGCCCGGCGGTCGGCACCATTATGCGACAAATCCTTGATCACATTATGCTGGGCGATAACAACACCACGCTGCCAAGCGAAAACCCGGCGGTCACCGCAGGGGAGGATCAATAATGACGGATAATCCGAACAAAAAATCGCTGTGGGATAAAATCCATCTTGACCCCACCATGCTGCTGATCCTGCTGGCGCTACTGACCTACAGCGCGCTGGTTATCTGGAGCGCCAGCGGTCAGGACGTCGGCATGATGGAACGTAAAATCGGCCAGATCGCCATGGGCGTGGTGATCATGATCGTCATGGCGCAGATCCCACCGCGGGTCTATGAAGGCTGGGCGCCCTATCTTTATATTTTCTGTATTATTCTGCTGGTGGCCGTTGATGCTTTCGGCGCTATCTCCAAAGGGGCGCAGCGCTGGCTGGATCTCGGTATCGTCCGCTTTCAGCCGTCGGAGATAGCGAAAATCGCCGTGCCGCTGATGGTCGCGCGCTTTATTAACCGCGACGTCTGTCCGCCGTCGCTGAAGAACACCGCGATTGCGCTGGTGCTGATCTTCCTGCCGACCCTGCTGGTGGCAGCGCAGCCCGACCTCGGCACCTCGATTCTGATCGCCCTCTCCGGGCTGTTTGTGCTGTTCCTTTCCGGTCTAAGCTGGCGTCTTATCGGGATCGCCGTGGTGCTGGTCGCCGCCTTTATACCGATCCTGTGGTTCTTCCTGATGCATGACTATCAGCGCCAGCGCGTGATGATGCTCCTCGACCCGGAAACCGACCCGCTGGGCGCCGGCTATCACATTATTCAGTCTAAAATTGCCATTGGCTCCGGCGGTCTGCGCGGCAAAGGCTGGCTGCACGGCACGCAGTCGCAGCTGGAGTTCCTGCCGGAACGCCACACCGACTTTATCTTCGCCGTGCTGGCCGAAGAGCTGGGGCTGATTGGTGTGCTGATCCTGCTGGCGCTCTATATTCTGCTGATCATGCGCGGGCTGTGGATCGCCGCCCAGGCGCAAACCACCTTTGGCCGGGTCATGGCCGGTGGTTTAATGTTGATTTTATTCGTTTATGTCTTCGTAAATATTGGTATGGTGAGTGGTATTTTACCGGTGGTGGGCGTACCGTTGCCGCTGGTGAGCTACGGGGGCTCCGCCCTGATCGTATTGATGGCCGGGTTTGGTATCGTGATGTCGATCCATACCCACAGAAAAATGTTGTCGAAAAGCGTTTAAAGGGGTTTGCAATGCGTAAGCAATGGCTGGGGATCTGCATAGCAGCGGGGCTGCTGGCGGCATGTTCGAGTGATGACGTGCAACAAAAAACGGTCAGTACTCCACAGCCGGCCGTCTGTAATGGCCCGACGGTTGAGATCAGCGGCGCCGATCCGCAGTATGAAACGCCGAACGCCACGGCGAATCAGGATTATGAGCGCGACGGTAAAAGCTATAAAATCGTTCAGGATCCGGCCAACTTTACGCAGGCTGGTTTTGCGGCGATCTATGACGCGGAACCTAACAGTAACCTGACCGCCAGCGGCGAAACCTTCGATCCGACCCAGTTGACCGCGGCGCACCCCACGCTGCCAATCCCGAGCTATGCGCGGATCACCAACCTCGCTAACGGCCGCATGATCGTCGTGCGGATTAACGATCGCGGCCCGTATGGTAACGATCGCGTTATCTCGCTCTCCCGTGCGTCTGCTGACCGTCTGAACACCTCGAACAACACCAAGGTGCGTATCGACCCCATCATCGTTGCGCCTGACGGTTCGCTTTCCGGTCCGGGAATGGCCTGCACCACCGTCGCCAAACAGACGTACGCCCTGCCCGCCCGACCGAATCTGGACGGCGGTGACGCCACAGGTATGAACCAGCCTGCGCCTGCCGACGTTCGCCCGATCAGCAACAGCACGCTGAAGCCGGAAGACAGCGTCGGCGCGCCGGTGAACAGCGGCGGTTTCCTCGGCGCCCCGACGCCGCTGAACAGCGGCGTGCTGGAGAGTAGCGAGCCGGCAGCCACGACCGCCGCCACTGCGGCCCCTGCTGCTGCCGTCGCGACGCAAACGGCTCCCGTCACCGCGCCAGGCTCCATCCAGGGTAGCGTAGCGGCGACAGCGGCCACTGCCGCGACCGCCAGCGCCGTTGCCGCCTCCTCTACCGCCACCTCCAGCGCCAGCGGTAATTTTGTCGTCCAGGTTGGCGCAGTGAGCGACCAGGCGCGGGCGCAGCAGTATCAGCAGCGCCTGAGCCAGCAGTTCTCGGTGCCAGGCCGGGTCACGCAAAACGGCGCGGTATGGCGTATTCAGCTGGGCCCGTTTGCTGATAAGGCGCAGGCCAGCGCCGTTCAGCAGCGCCTGCAAAGCGAAGCGCAGCTGCAGTCCTTTATTACTCGCGCCAACTAAACGCCGCGGGCAGCCCGTTCACCTTGCGCATGTAAAAGTCATTAACAAACTCATGCGCAATGTCGGATGCTGGCCCGCAGAGCATTTGCTATAGTAAGGCACTTTTTTAACTCCATCACGGATGCCGTTGTTCTGACCATGAAGACCTCTTTCACCGCTCGTTTACTCATCACGGCGCTCTCCGTTGCAGCGCTCTCCTCCGCTGCCCGCGCCGATGACCTGAATATCAAAACGATGATCCCAGGCGCCCCGCAGATTGACGCCGAATCCTGGGTGCTTATTGATTACAACTCCGGCAAAGTGCTGGCGGAAAATAACGCCGACTCCCGTCGCGACCCGGCCAGTCTGACCAAAATGATGACCAGCTATGTCATCGGTCAGGCGATGAAAGCGGGTAAATTCAAAGAGTCCGATCTGGTCACTGTCGGCAACGATGCTTGGGCCACCGGCAACCCGGTTTTCAAAGGCTCTTCTCTGATGTTCCTCAAGCCGGGGATGCAGGTTCCGGTTTCGCAGCTGATCCGGGGTATCAACCTGCAGTCGGGTAACGATGCCTGCGTGGCCATGGCCGACTATGTTGCCGGTAGCCAGGACGCCTTCGTCAGCCTGATGAACAACTATGTTAACGCCCTGGGCCTGAAAAACACCCATTTCCAGACCGTTCACGGCCTCGATGCTGACGGACAGTACAGTTCCGCGCGCGACATGGCGCTGATTGGCCAGGCGCTGATCCGCGATGTGCCGAACGAGTACTCTATCTATCGTGAGAAAGAGTTCACTTTCAACGGCATCCGCCAGCTGAACCGTAACGGCCTGCTGTGGGATAACAGCCTGAACGTCGACGGCATCAAAACGGGTCATACCGACAAAGCGGGCTACAACCTCGTCGCCTCTGCCACCGAAGGCCAGATGCGTCTTATCTCGGCGGTGATGGGCGGACGTACTTTCAAAGGTCGTGAGTCGGAAAGCAAAAAACTGCTGACCTGGGGCTTCCGCTTCTTTGAAACCGTCAACCCGATCAAAGCCGGCAAAGAGTTTGCTTCCGAACCGGCCTGGTTCGGTGACAGCGATCGCGCCTCGCTGGGGGTGGATAAAGATGTCTACCTGACCATCCCGCGTGGCCGGATGAAAGATCTGAAAGCCAGCTATGTGCTGAATAACACTGAACTGCACGCCCCGCTGCAGAAAAACCAGGTGGTCGGCACCATCAACTTCCAGTTGGATGGTAAAACTATCGATCAGCGCCCGCTGGTGGTGCTGCAGGAAATCCCGGAAGGGAATTTCTTTGGCAAAATTATTGATTACATTAAGTTAATGTTCCACCACTGGTTTGGTTAAAAATCGAACACTTGAAAGTGTGATTTCCATCCCCATATACTATTTATCCAAGTAACCTGATAACTCCCGCCCTTGGTGGGAGTTATTATTTTGTCGTAACACCGGAGCTGACATGAAAACCAAACTTAACGAACTGCTGGAATTCCCTACCCCCTTTACTTACAAAGTAATGGGACAGGCGTTGCCGGAGCTGGTTGATCAGGTGGTGGAAGTGGTACAGCGCCATGCGCCTGGTGATTACTCGCCGTCAGTAAAACCGAGCAGCAAAGGTAACTACCACTCGGTCTCCATCACCATCAACGCCACCCACATTGAGCAGGTGGAAACGCTGTACGAAGAGTTAGGCAATATCGATATCGTACGGATGGTGCTGTAACCTTTTCCCCGACCCGGCCGCCGTGCCGGGTCCTTTCATCCCCTTCCGCCCTGCTGTGATATACTCCCCGCCTTGAGTCCTCTCTTCCCGGCGGAGATGTTGTTTTGCAGCACAATAAAATTCTTATCCGGCAGCTTGGCCTGCAACCATACGAACCCATCTCGCAGGCGATGCATGAATTCACCGACGCCCGCGATGAAGACACCCTCGACGAGATCTGGCTGGTGGAACATCACCCGGTCTTCACTCAGGGCCAGGCAGGCAAAGCGGAACACGTGCTGGTGCCCGGCGATATTCCGGTGATCCAGAGCGATCGCGGCGGCCAGGTGACCTATCACGGTCCAGGACAGCAGGTAATGTATGTTCTGTTGAACCTTAAACGCCGCAAGCTGGGTGTGCGCGAGCTGGTGACGCTGCTGGAGCAAACGGTCGTTAATACCCTGGCCGAGTATGGCATCGAATCGCATCCCCGCGCCGATGCCCCAGGGGTCTACGTCGGCGATCGCAAAATCTGCTCACTGGGACTGCGGATCCGCAAAGGGTGCTCTTTCCACGGTCTGGCGCTCAATATCGCGATGGATCTCGCGCCATTTCTGCGCATCAATCCCTGCGGCTATGCCGGCATGGAGATGACGCAAATGCGCCAGTGGCAGCCAGAGGTGACTCCAGAGACGGTCGCCCCGCGGCTGGTCGCCAATCTGCTGGCGCTGCTGAACCATCCCCCGCACGAATATCTCCCCCAGCAGTAAACGGTAGATCAGCGCCCCGCAGGCAGCGGGGCGCTAAATGATTAACACATTATTTTTGCAATCAATTGTCACGTACGGGAGGCGGTGGGCCGCTATACTTGCCCTATCATTCCCAACCGGACTCATCGCGTGCCAGAGAATACGTCTCCGTCAGAATCCCCTGAACGACAGGATGAACGTTATGACCGCCAGATGTTTCGCATCCTGCGCAATATTGACCTCAACCTGTTAACCATCTTCGAAGCCGTTTACGTCCATAAAGGCATCGTCAACGCCGCTAAGATACTGAATATCACGCCATCGGCTATTAGCCAGTCGATTAACAAACTGCGGGCGCTTTTTCCTGACCCGCTGTTTATCCGCAAGGGGCAAGGTGTGATGCCCACCGCGTATGCTACCCATCTTCATCAGTACATCAGCCGGGGTATGGAGGCTTTCCTCAGTGCGCTGGATATCGCTGGTAGCCCCCACCAGCAGCGGGTGATCACTATCGCCACCACGCCAGGCATGGGGGCGCTACTGATACCCATCGTGGCCAGTGCGCTAAAACCGGCCTTTCCGCAAATCCTGTTGCACAACATCGCCATCACCGACGCCGCGCGGCAGCTCGACCAGCGCCAGGTGGATCTGTTAATTGACACTCATCTGCACAGCGGCCAGGCGATAAGCCATCATGTGCTGTACCAGGATCGGGTACGGATGTACTGCCGTGCTGAGCACCCCGCGCTGCACGGCCCACAGGATGAAGCCCATCTCGCTCAGTATGAATTTGCGCTACTGCTTCCGGAAGGCCAGCGCTACCCCACCCTTCACCGCCGCCTGCAGGAAGAGATGGGCGAACGACGCTGCGGATTCAGCACCTTTAACCTGCTGACCCAGGCAGCCATGATCGCCGAGAGCGACATGCTGGGGCTGACCACCGAGCGCCTGTTCGCCATGGTATCCCGGCTCTGGCCACTGCAAACCCTGGATTTTCACTCCCTGCAGGACGAAAAAATTAATGTTGCGCTGCACTACAATAAGCAAAGCGGGAAGGAGCCATTGCTGAAAGAAATTATCGAGACGGTAATCCAGGCGTTTAAGGCGTAGCGCACGGAAAGGAAAAGGATAAAACAACAACTATTTTACAATTTGCGAGGCAGGCAGGCTGCTTTCTGCCCCTTTTCAATGGTATACTGCCTGCTCTTGATTCAAAAATAGTTGATAATTGCAACATTTCATTGAATTAATTCGCTTTCCTTCGTGACTCGCAACTGGAACACGCACGCTATGAGTAAACCCATTGTGATGGAACGCGGTGTTAAGTACCGCGACGCCGATAAAATGGCCCTTATCCCGGTGAAAAACGTGGCAACTGAGCGTGAAGCTCTGCTCAGAAAACCGGAATGGATGAAAATCAAACTTCCGGCAGATTCGTCCCGTATCCAGGGTATCAAAGCAGCGATGCGTAAGAACGGCCTGCACTCCGTGTGTGAAGAAGCCTCCTGCCCGAACCTTGCAGAATGCTTCAACCACGGTACCGCGACCTTTATGATCCTCGGCGCGATCTGTACTCGTCGCTGCCCGTTCTGCGATGTCGCGCACGGGCGCCCGGTTGCACCAGATGCGAACGAACCACAGAAGCTGGCGCAAACCATCGCTGATATGGGTCTGCGCTACGTCGTGGTCACTTCAGTGGACCGTGACGACCTGCGTGATGGCGGCGCACAGCATTTTGCCGACTGCATCAGCGCCATTCGCGAGAAAAACCCGTCGATTAAGATCGAAACGCTGGTTCCGGATTTCCGCGGCCGCATGGATCGCGCGCTTGATATTCTGACGGTAACCCCGCCGGATGTCTTCAACCATAACCTCGAAAACGTACCTCGTCTCTATCGTCAGGTGCGTCCGGGCGCGGATTACAACTGGTCGCTGAAGCTGCTGGAGCGTTTTAAAGAAGCGCATCCGGAGATCCCGACGAAATCTGGCCTGATGGTCGGTCTGGGCGAAACCAACGACGAGATCATTGAAGTGATGCGCGACCTGCGTCGCCATGGCGTCACCATGCTGACGTTAGGCCAGTATCTGCAGCCGAGCCGTCACCACCTGCCAGTACAGCGCTACGTCAGCCCGGAAGAGTTCGAAGAGATGAAAGCGGAAGCGATGGCGATGGGCTTCACCCACGCCGCCTGCGGTCCCTTCGTTCGCTCTTCCTATCATGCCGACCTGCAGGCTAAAGGAATGGAAGTGAAGTAACTGCCGCTTTTGCCGCTGCGCGCCTTTTCGCCGCAGCGGCCCCTCTCCGCTTCCTCTGCTTCCTCTGCTTCGCGTTTTCGTAACAGTTCGTTGCATCTTTTCTGCGCGGCATCGCCAAAAACGACAAAGGCCGCAACGATATTCGTCGCGGCCTCTTCGCCGTTCCGCCAGCATCCCTCCGGGGGGACGCATCGGATCAATTACTCTTTATGAGAGATCTTCTGCGCCGGCGCTTCTTCTTCCACGGTGGCTTTCTTCGCGCTATCGTCATCCTCGTTCATGGCCTTTTTAAAGCCCTTGATAGCCGAACCCAGGTCGCCGCCCAGCGTACGTAATTTCTTGGTACCAAACACTAAGATAATCAGTGCTGCGACTACCAGCAGTTTGGTAATACTAATCTCACCCATAGCTAACCTTCTTCTCTATACAAGCTGCGAATACGCCATCATACACGCATTTATCCGTCATATTGTAATCCACCTGTGCGTGGGCTGCGTGATTCGGCCCAGAGCCTTCCCCCTGAAGGAGTTAGCGCAGGGGTGTCCGTCCTGACGTGCACAGCGAATTATTAGGATAAACAATACGGGTATTTGACGCGCGGACACAATAGCAATCTGTAACAAGGTGAATCAAGCCCTGTTTAAAAAAACATCACAATAATTGCGGTGGCGCAAATCGTCGGTTCTGCAGTACCGGCAAACGCTCGCGAACCCGCGCAAGGTGCTCTGCGGAGACATCGGCAAAGATCAGTTGCGGTTCGCTCCCGGCCCCCGCCAGCGTCGTTCCCAGCGGGTCAACAATGCGGCTCTGACCAATATTCCGCGTCCCGCATTCGCCTGCCGCCACGATATAGCAGGTCGTATCGAGCGCGCGCGCCGCCAACAGCGTCGCCCAGTGGTGCTCTTTCTGTGGCCCTCTCACCCATGCGGTGGGCAGTACCAGCAGCTCAGCTCCGTTCAGCGCCAGCGATAGGGCCAGTTCCGGGAAGCGAAGATCGTAGCAGGTCATCAGGCCAACGCGTAACCCCGCCACTTCAATTACCGGCGGGATCTGCTGGCCAGGATCCACCCGCCGCGACTCCTGCATTGCGAAGGCGTCGTATAAATGCAGTTTGTGATAATGGGCTATTACTTCGCCATCCCGCAAGACCACCAGCGTATTGGTCGCACGGCCTTCTGCCGACGGCACATGCAGCGTCAGGACGGTGGTCAAACGGTTACGCCCGCTCTCAGCCAGCAGCAACTGCAAAAACGCCCCATCCAGCGGCTGAGCCGATTTCACTGACATATCCGGGTCGTTGTCATCTCGCGCCAGTAACGCCTCTGGCAGCACCAGCAGCGCCGCCCCTTCACGCGCAGCCTGTTGCATCATCGCCACACAGGTCTGCGCATTCGTCCGCCATACTGGCGTGACGGCAAATTGTCCTGCCGCTACCCGCATGTTTTTCTCCGGTCAGGTTATGAATAGCCAATCGCGCCCGTCGCGCGCTACACTTGAGGTTCTCTTATATCAAATAGCAGGAAACAACCGTGTTTCAACTTCTTTGCGCCGTTTTTATTGGCGGTGGCACCGGCAGCGTATTGCGCTGGTGGCTCGGCATGAAGCTCAATCCTGTGCATCATGCTATCCCGATTGGGACATTGACGGCCAACCTGGTAGGCGCCTTTGTGATTGGTGCCGGGCTGGCGTGGTTTAACCGTCTGACGGATATTGACCCGATGTGGAAGCTCCTGATCACCACCGGGTTCTGCGGCGGGTTGACCACCTTCTCCACCTTCTCGGCGGAAGTGGTCTTTCTCCTGCAGCAGGGGCGGGTGAGCTGGGCACTCCTCAACGTGATGGTGAATTTGCTGGGTTCGTTTGCCATGACGGCCGTCGCCTTCTGGCTTTTCTCGCAGGCCGCCAGCCGTTAACAATCTGAAAAACAGGCAAAAAAAAACCCGCGTTAAGCGGGTTTTTATATTCTACTGACGTGTTGGTTAGATAGCCATTACGTTTGCAGCAGAAGGGCCTTTGGCACCGTTAGTGATTTCGAACTCTACACGCTGACCTTCAGCCAGAGTTTTGAAACCGTTGGACTGGATTGCAGAGAAGTGTACGAATACATCTTTGCTGCCATCTTCCGGAGTAATGAAACCGAATCCTTTGGACTCATTAAACCACTTAACGTTACCTTTAATCTTAGACATCAAAATTACCTTTATATGAAAAATCGACACTAATGCTGTGTCGAGTATCAGTACACCAATTGTGGTACCTTTTGTCCAGTGCAACTTTGCTAAAAAGTGATAAAAGTCGCTATCTTTTTTAGTGGGTAACGCTTTAGTCCTTGTTTTTCCACAAGACACACCGCTTATCTCATTTATTGCTAAGACTTAGCGAATTAAAACTGTATACGAGCCCAGGCGAAGTAAACGTTACCGTTATTGTAGGTGCCGGGAATATAGGTCATCTGGAAAGTCGCCGGACCGTAACCTATTGACGCCAATGGTAAGATCACCGGAATGGGGATGTAGTCCCAGTTATCGCGCGCCGTCACGCCAAGGGTATAGCCGAGTCCAAGGTGGAAGTTCTGGTCGGTCAGCGGGCGCCAGGTTTTCTCCCAGCCGTAGCCGCCGATAGGCTCCCATTTATTGAAAGAATCTTTAAACGCCATCAGGTACAGACCGTGCCAGTTTCCCTTCTCATCCCAGCGCGAGACGCCAAAACCCGCGCCCCAGGGGCGTTCGTTATACTTATCCGTCTTTTCCTTATCATAGGCAAACCGCGCGTGCCAGGTAATGGCTGGAACGTACAAGTCATAGTGCTCCGGCTCATTCCAGGTCTGCGCGACGTTATTACTTAAGGTCTGGTAACCTTCGCTGAGGGTCGATGAAAACGACGCGCTGGCGTTTACGGATACCAACAACCATCCAAAAAAACCAAGAGAAAACAGAGAAAAACGACGTAACATCAACACTTTTCCATTACCACTTTCATTTAAAAGCCGCCTAAAATAGCAAAGATAGTCTCAATACAGGTTGAACGAAATAAGGCAAACTCCTGATTTTTGCCCGGTGACCATCAGAACCTTTTAACTATCTATCTGGTGATTATATCCAGGCGAGACGGGTGACGCGTAGTTCTTATCGCTTTATTGATTTGCATCAGCGAGTTTTGTCCGTTTTTTCGGCACATTCGCACATTAAAATTTGGCATGACGCTTTTTATCTACATATTCTTTGGGCTTAGGGGTAATAAATGCTGACGTTTGTTGAGATCCTGATCGGGATTGTGGTCATTGTGGGCGTCGCCCGCTATATCATTAAGGGCTACTCGGCCACCGGGGTGCTGTTCGTCGGGGGCTTAATCTTATTGATCGTCAGCGCCCTGCTGGGGCATAAAGTCTTGCCGGGCAATACCGACAGCACCGGTTATTCTGCCACCGATATTATTGAATACATTAAGATTCTACTCATGAGCCGCGGTGGCGATCTGGGTATGATGATTATGATGCTGTGCGGCTTCGCCACCTACATGACCCATATTGGCGCCAATGATATGGTGGTGAAATTAGCATCAAAGCCGCTGCGCTATATTAATTCGCCCTATCTGCTGATGATTGCCGCCTACTTTGTCGCCTGCCTGATGTCGCTGGCGGTCTCCTCTGCGACCGGCCTTGGCGTGCTGCTGATGGCGACGCTGTTCCCGGTGATGGTGAACGTCGGTATCAGTCGCGGGGCGGCGGCAGCCATCTGCGCTTCACCGGCGGCCATTATCCTCTCGCCTACCTCTGGCGATGTTGTACTGGCGGCTAAAGCCGCAGAAATGCCGCTGATCGACTTTGCCTTCAAGACCACGCTGCCCATCTCCATCGCGGCCATTATCTGCATGGCAATCGCCCATTTCTTCTGGCAGCGTTACCTGGATAAAAAAGAGAACATTTCCCACGAAATGCTGGATGTCAACGACATCACCACCACCGCCCCGGCGCTGTACGCCATTCTGCCGTTTACCCCGATCATCGGCGTGCTGATCTTTGATGGTAAATGGGGACCGGAACTGCACATTATCACCATCCTCGTCGGCTGCATGCTGCTGGCGGCGATCCTTGAGTTCCTGCGCGGGTTTAACACCAAAAACGTCTTCAGCGGGCTGGAAGTCGCCTACCGCGGGATGGCTGACGCCTTCGCCGGCGTAGTGATGCTGCTGGTCGCCGCCGGCGTCTTCGCCCAGGGGCTAAGCACCATCGGCTTTATCAATGGGCTGATCTCCATCGCCACCTCCTTCGGCTCGGCCAGTATTATTCTGATGCTGGTGCTGGTGATCCTGACCATGCTGGCGGCAATGACCACCGGCTCCGGTAATGCCCCGTTCTACGCTTTTGTTGAGATGATCCCCAAGCTGGCGCACTCTTCCGGCATCAATCCGGCTTATCTGTCGATTCCGATGCTGCAGGCCTCTAACCTCGGCCGCACGATATCGCCGGTCTCCGGGGTGGTGGTCGCCGTTGCCGGGATGGCAAAAATTTCGCCGTTCGAAGTGGTCAAACGTACCTCCGTGCCGGTGATGGTTGGCCTGCTGGTGGTGATTATCGCCACTGAGATTCTGGTGCCCGGCAGCGCAGTCCACTAATGGTCTAACCACGCGAAAAGGCGCCAGCGGGCGCCTTTTTTATGCTTTAATAACTCCCCGTTATCTTTTGCCATCCACAATCAGGAATAAACATGTTCAGGAAGGATTTCGCCGCGCTTGCCCTTGTGCTCACCGCCACTCAGGCCGGCGCTGAACCGCTCACCGCGACGCGATACGCTGATTTTGACCGCTACGTTCTTGCCCTCTCCTGGCAAACCGGATTCTGTCAGAGCATGCTTGACCGCAACCGTAGCGAACCGGAAGAGTGTCGCCTGCAGCAGGACACGGCGAACAAAGCCGACTTTCTGACCGTGCACGGCCTGTGGCCCGGGCTGCCAAAGTCGATTGCCGCGCGCGGGGTGGATGAACGACGCTGGATGCGCTACGGCTGCGCCACGCGCCCGGTGCCCAACATGCCGGAAGTGAAAGCGAACCGCAAATGCCAGGCGGCGGAAACCGGGCTGTCGCTGGAGATGGCCAATAAGCTCAATAACGTGATGCCGGGTTCGGGCGGCACCTCCTGCCTGGAGCGCTACGAATACGCCAAACATGGCGTCTGCTTCGGCTTTGATCCCGATAGCTATTTTGGCACCATGGTGCGCCTGAATGGGGAAATTAAGCATAGCCCGGTAGGCGATTTCCTCGCGAAGCATTATGGTCAAACCGTCAGCCGCGCCGACTTCGATGCCGCGGTGGCCCGCGCCTGGGGTCCGCAAAGCGTGAAGGCGTTTAAATTAACCTGTAACGGTAATCCGGCCTATCTGACCGAGATGCAAATCTCCCTCAACGCCGCCACCATCAACGCCCCGCTGGCCACGTCCGCCTTTCTGCCGCAACCCCATCCGGGCAACTGTGGAACCCAGTTTATCCTGGACAAGGTCGGTCAGTAGCGCAAAGCGACGTGCTGAGCAGAAAACGCCGCCCGCCGGGGGGCGTTGCACGCTGAATGTGCGTTTCATCACTTCAAACTACCGGCAACTCTCAGTATGATGGTAGGACCTTAACCCTTGCCCTTTTCGGCGAGGGTTTTCTTTTACGGACAGGTTCCTGGATAACATGGAGTATGCAATGACCAGACCCGCAATCATCATTAACGAACTGGATGCCGAACGTATCGACAGGCTGCTGGAGCAGCCGGCTTTCGCCAACTTACCGGTTGCCGATGCCCTGAATGACGAGCTCGACCGCGCGCAAATGCTGGCGCCGGAAGCGATGCCGCATGACGTCGTCACCATGAACAGTAAGGTAAAATTCCGCGATTTAACCAGCGGCGAAGAGCGCGTGCGGACGCTGGTGTTTCCGTCTCAGGTGACTGACAGCGCCAGCCAGCTCTCCGTCCTCGCGCCGGTGGGCGCCGCGCTGCTGGGTCTGAAAGTCGGCAGCACCATTCACTGGGAGCTGCCGGGCGGTGCATCGACACACCTGGAAGTGCTGGAGCTCTTGTACCAGCCGGAAGCCGCTGGCGAATTCCACCGCTAATCCCTGCTGCCTGAGGCGTTTCGCGCTTTATTCAGAGGATGTCCATACATCCTCTTTCTGCTGTTCCTTCCTCGCTAACCTTTTTTTACGCTTTGCACCTGCCTGACTGACAGTTTTGCGACCTGAATGACACTATATCCTCATATAATATGTTGATATAGACGCAAATGAACAAGGAGGATTGCATATGTATAAGACTATCATTATGCCCGTTGATGTCTTTGAGATGGCGCTGAGCGATAAAGCCGTCCGGCATGCGGAGTTTCTGGCCCAGCAGGACGGGGTGATCCATCTGCTCCACGTATTACCCGGCTCTGCGAGCTTCACCATGAGCCGCTTTACCGCCGATCTGCGGCGGTTTGAAGAACACCTGCAGCATGAGGCGGAAACTCGTCTGCAGACGATGGTCAGCCATTTCAGCATTGACCCCTCACGTATCAAGCTGCATGTCCGTTTCGGCAGCGTGCGCGATATGGTCAACGAGCTGGCCAGCGAAATTAACGCCGATGTCGTGGTGATTGGCTCGCGCAACCCGTCCATCAGTACCCACCTGCTCGGATCCAATGCCTCAAGCGTGATCCGCCATGCCCATATCCCGGTGATGGTCGTCAGGTAAATATGACGAAATAGAAAAAAAGAGGCTACCCCAGGGTAGCCTCTTTGTTATGCAGGTCTATTGTCTGACTTGTTATGCGGTTTTCGTGCGGATCAGGTAGTCGAAGGCGCTCAGCGACGCTTTTGCCCCTTCCCCTGCCGCGATAATAATCTGCTTGTACGGCACGGTGGTGCAGTCGCCAGCGGCGAATACGCCTTTGACATTGGTTTCGCACTTCGCATCGATGATGATCTCACCCATGCGGTTGCGCTCAACGGCGCCTTCCAGCCAGGTGGTGTTAGGCAGCAGGCCAATCTGGACGAAGATCCCCGCCAGCGCGACATGATGCTCATCACCGCTCACCCGGTCACGATATTGCAGGCCGGTGACTTTGCTGCCATCGCCTTTCACTTCCGTGGTCTGCGCATTAAGAATGATGTCGACATTCTTCAGGCTGCGGACTTTATCCTGCAACACCTGGTCGGCTTTCATCTCTGGAGCAAACTCCAGCAGGGTCACATGCTCTACGACGCCCGCCAGGTCGATAGCGGCTTCTACCCCGGAGTTCCCGCCGCCAATTACCGCTACGCGTTTGCCCTTAAACAGCGGACCGTCGCAGTGCGGGCAGTAGGTCACGCCTTTGGTGCGATACTGATCTTCGCCCGGTACGTTCATATTGCGCCATTTCGCCCCGGTGGCAATGATGACGCTACGCGCCTTCAGCACCGCGCCAGAGGCGGTTTCAATCTGATGCAGGCCGCCCTCTGTCGCCGCTGGCGTCAGTTTGGTCGCGCTCTGGGAGTCGATCACATCGACGTTATAGTCGCTGACGTGCGCTTTCAGCGCGCCGGCCAGTTTCTGGCCTTCGGTTTTCGGCACCGAAATATAGTTTTCGATATCCACGGTATCCAGCACCTGACCGCCGAAGCGCTCGCCCATCAGGCCGGTACGAATACCTTTACGCGCAGAATATACCGCCGCGGCCGCACCGGACGGGCCGGAGCCGACAATCAGCACATCGTAAGCATCACGTTGGTTCAGCTCTTCCGCTGCGCGTTTTTCCGCACCGGTATCCACTTTGGCGACAATTTCCGTCAGCGTCATTCGCCCCTGACCAAACTCCTGACCATTCAGATACACCGCAGGAACGCCCATGACGTTGCGATCGGTAATTTCATTCTGGAAGGTCCCACCGTCAATCGCCGTGTGCTTGATGCGCGGGTTGAGCACCGACATCAGGTTCAGGGCCTGCACCACATCCGGGCAGTTATGACAGGAGAGTGAATAATAAGTCTCGAACTCGAAATCGCCATCAATATCGCGGATCTGCTCCAGCAGCGACTGGGCCTCTTTCGACGGATGACCGCCGGTCCACAGCAGCGCCAGCACCAGCGAGGTAAACTCGTGGCCCAGCGGAGAGCCTGCAAAGCGTGGGCCCTGGTCGGAACCTGGGTTAGTAATCAGGAATGATGGCTTACGTACCGCGAGCGTGTTGTCTTCTTTAAAGGTGACTTTGTCTGACAGTTCAGCGATTTCAGCCAACAGTTCCTTGATTTCTGCCGATTTAGCGCTGTCATCCAGCGTGGCAATCAGCTCAACAGGCTTGGTCAGCTTCTCAAGGTAGGCCTTGAGCTGGGTTTTCATGTTGGTGTCGAGCATTGTTATCTCCTGGGCTTAAAACATCATCATGCAAGCGGCCTCGTCCAGGCGGCCTGAATGCGCTTGCATCATGGTGTTGGAATAAAATGGGCGCGAAAGCGCCCATTGATTGCCGGGTGGCACGCCGTTTACCCGGCCTACAATCTTGTAGGCCCGTGCAAGCGTAGCGCCGCCGGGCACAAACAGACTTAAATCTTACCGACCAGGTCCAGAGACGGAGCCAGTGTCGCTTCGCCTTCTTTCCATTTAGCCGGGCAGACTTCGCCTGGGTGAGAAGCAACGTACTGCGCCGCTTTGATTTTACGCAGCAGGTCAGACGCATCACGGCCGATACCTTCAGCGGTAACTTCGATCGCCTGGATGATACCCTGCGGGTCAACCACGAAGGTGGCACGGTCAGCCAGACCTTCATCTTCACGCATGTTGTCGAAGTTACGGGTCAGGGCGCCAGTCGGGTCGCCGATCATCGCGTATTTGATTTTCGCGATGGTTTCAGAGCTGCTGTGCCACGCTTTGTGGGTGAAGTGGGTATCGGTAGACACAGAGTAAACGTCTACGCCCAGCTTCTGCAGTTCTTCGTAATGGTCAGCCACGTCGCCCAGTTCGGTCGGGCAGACGAAAGTGAAGTCAGCCGGATAGAAGAAGAAGACGCTCCAGCGGCCTTCGGTGTCTTTCTCGGTGACTTCGATGAATTCACCATTTTTGAATGCCTGGTTTTTGAACGGTTTGATTTTGGTGTTAATTAAGGACATCTATACTTCCTCCGTGTTTTCGTTGAGGTCTAAGTTAACGAATTTTTCCTGACCCGACCAATGCGTTTACATTATCGAATCAATAAGCGTTATCTAACAACCGGAACAAGACAACTCTGTGAACCTGTCGACGCGTTCAGCGCTGATCGCTGTTTTTCGCATCATTTGCCGCGACAAAAGTAAAAAGGCCACCCTTTCAGGCGGCCCCGTTACCTGAAATACCCGAAGGTAGGTTCAGCGCCAGTCAGACTGGCTATGTGTTGCGCTCTACATTACCTTAATGTAACAGCATCCAGGATTACATCACCCACGCCAGCAAAGGGCAATCCGTCATTCTGCTGATCTTGCCTATGACTGTGATAGGTTCGACAATCGTTTTGCCCTTTCCTGCTGATTTTACAAGGAATATTCATGTTAAAGCGTCTTCTCTTGCTCAGCCTTTTTCCGTTATGTAGCCAGGCGGAGGAGCTCCCCGCTCCGGTAAAAGCGATTGAAAAACAGGGCATTACCATTATAAAACCCTTTGAGGCGCCAGGGGGAATGAAAGGCTGGCTGGGCAAATACCAGGACATGGGGGTCGCCATCTACCTCACGCCGGACGGCAAACATGCCATTTCCGGCTATATGTATGACGAGAACGGCAACAACCTCAGCGAGCAGTTGTTTCAAAAAGAGCTCTACACGCCGGCAGGACAGGAGATGTGGAAGAAGATGGCCAGCGCCCACTGGCTGCAGGATGGCAATAAGGACGCCCCCATCGTGCTGTATGTCTTTGCCGATCCCTTCTGCCCCTACTGTAAACAGTTCTGGCAGCAGTCCCGCCCCTGGGTGGAAGCCGGTAAAGTGCAGATCCGCACCCTGCTGGTGGGGGTGATCAAGCCCGAAAGCCCGGCCACCGCCGCCGCGATTCTGGCCACCAAGGATCCGGCGAAGACCTGGCATGATTATGAGCAATCGAATGGGAAAATGGCCCTGACGATCCCGCAGGCTATTCCGCCGGAGAAAATGAAAGTGCTCAACGTTAATCAGCAACTGATGGACGAACTGGGGGCCAACGTCACGCCAGCCATTTACTATATGAATAAGGATAATATGCTGCAGCAGGTGGTCGGCCTGCCGGATAAAGAAAAACTGCAGATCATGATGGGCGAACAAGAATAATCCCATTGCATAATGGCGCCAGATAACAACGACCGCTGGCGCCCCTGTCGACGATAAGATATATTAAGCAGAACTTAACGTTATAGTCCGGTAATTAAATTCACACCGCAAATATTAAGCCAATCAACATTCTCACTAAGAATATTTCCACCCGCGCTGATAATACACAGGACTGCATTAATGGCAAATCTTTACGATCTGAAAAAGTTCGATTTGAATTTATTGGTTATTTTTGAATGTATCTATCAACATTTGAGCATTAGCAAAGCAGCCGCCATGTTATTTATCACCCCGTCAGCGGTGAGCCAGTCGTTGCAGCGTTTGCGCCAGCAGTTAAACGATCCGTTATTTGTTCGCGTTGGGAAAGGGATGACGCCCACTACCGCCTGTGTCAATCTTCATTATCATTTGCAACAAAATCTCGAACAGCTGGAAAAAACCATCAATCTCAATAATCGCTCCGAACTGCGTAAACGTATCGTGATATATGGCCCTCCGCTGTTCTGTTCAGTGAATAGCCATTTTATGATTAATGAGCTCTGTCATCAGGCCAATTTGCAGATTGAGCACCATAACCTGACCACCACGGAATCGGCTGAGGAGCTGCTGGCGTATCGCCAGGCGGACCTGGTGTTCACCCGAATGCCTATTACCAACCGCGCCACGATCTGTCAGCCCTATCAGACGGTGCAGACGCTGGCGGTTTGCCGGGCGGACCATCCGCGGCGAGATCAACTCACGTCGATTGAAGCGCTGGCACAGGAATTTTTCACCCACTATATCACCAACGATCCTGTCATTCAGCGCGTCCAGCAAAGCAGCACGCCATGGTTAAATCCGGGTAATATTGCCTTTCGCAGCGACTCTTTTATGACCATTCTTAACATGATCAATAAAACCGACTTAATTGGCTTCATCCCCTCCTATTTATATGATTTTATTTCCCCGGCCATGCCACTTCACGCTCTCGATATAGAGGCACTTTTTCCAGAGATCACGATATACATTAACTACCATCAATCATCTACACAAAATCATTTTCTATCTGAATTAATCTCCATTCTAATGAATGACAGAGATATATCACGCCCACAACTTAATAATAGTGAGTAACTGCCCACCTGTTTTCACACTCTGTTTGAATGCAGATCGACCATTAATTTCGCAGCGCTCATCGTTTATACTGAACAAACGGGAAGCTCTACTATTAAAGGATTAATGGTCATGTCGTTTATTAAATATCCCTTACCGGAATCGGTGCTGCAGGCAACTGAGCAGCGCATCCAGTGGGTGCTGGATAATTTTTCACGCGTTTGCGTCTCTTTCTCGGGTGGAAAAGACTCCACCGTCATGCTGCATTTAACCGCCCAGGCGGCGCGGTTACAGGGTAAAAAAATCAGTGTGTTGTTTATTGACTGGGAAGCGCAGTTCTCCTGCACCATCGCCCACTGCGAAAAACTGCGTGCGCTGTATGCGGATGTTGTCGAAACCTTTTACTGGGTCGCCCTGCCGCTCACCACCCAAAACGCGCTGACGCAGTATAAACCGCAATGGCAATGCTGGGAGCCCGGGGCCGACTGGGTCCGTCAGCCGCCGCCCTGGGCGATTACCCACCCGGGCTATTTTTCATTTTATCAACCGGGGATGAGCTTTGAGTCCTTTGTCAGCCACTTCGCCGAGTGGTTTTCACAGCGGCGCCCCGCCGCCGTGCTGGTGGGCATTCGCGCCGACGAGTCACTGAATCGCTTTATGGCCATCTCTTCGCAGCGTAAACAGCGCTTCGCCGATGATAAACCCTGGACCACCTCGGCGCCGGGCGGCCACGCCTGGTACATCTACCCGCTCTATGACTGGAAAACGGCCGACATCTGGACCTGGTTTGCCAAAAGCGGGCAGTCTTATAACCCTCTGTACGATCTGATGTATCAGGCCGGGGTGCCGCTGCGCTATATGCGCATCTGCGAACCGTTCGGTCCGGAGCAGCGCCAGGGACTGTGGCTCTACCATGTGCTGGAGCCTGAGCGCTGGGCCGCAATGTGTCAGCGGGTGAGCGGCGCACACAGCGGCGGGGTCTATGCCGGGCATGATAATCAATTTTACGGCCACCGAAAAATCGACAAGCCCGACCACCTGACATGGAAAAGCTATGCGCTGTTCCTGCTCGACAGCATGCCGGAAACCACTGCCGAGCACTACCGCAACAAAATCGCCGTCTACCTGCGTTGGTATCAGAAAAAAGGCATGGAAGATATTCCGGACACCCAGCCTGCGGACATTGGCACCAAAGATATCCCGTCCTGGCGGCGGGTCTGCAAAGTGCTGCTCAATAACGACTACTGGTGCCGTCAGCTTTCGTTTAGCCCGACCAAAAGCAGCCACTATCAGCGCTACCGTAAACGCATGGAAAAACATCGCCAACAATGGGGGATATTATGCAACAACAACTGACGCAGGCGCTGGACGCTTATCTGCAAACGCTGGATGACGAGGCGCGCATCGAGGCAATCAATGCGTTTCGTCAGGTGCTCCACCAGCGCAGTCCCTTCCGCTCCCAGCCCGTTGACTGCGTGCTGTGGGTAAAACAGGAGCAGGTCATCCCCAACGACTACAATCCGAATAACGTGGCGCCACCGGAAAAACGCCTGCTGCAAACGTCGCTGGAAGCCGACGGCTTTACCCAGCCGGTCGTCGTCATCCAGCAAAGCCCGCAGGCGTATACGATTGTCGACGGTTTTCACCGTCATGAGCTGGCCTGCAGCAAAGCGGTGCTGAAAAAAACGCTGAAAGGTTATCTGCCAGTGACCTGCCTGACGAGTGAAGCCGCCTCGCGTGACGGGCTGATGGCAGCGACCATACGCCATAACCGGGCGCGCGGGCGCCACCAAATCCACGCCATGTCAGAGATTGTCCGCGAACTGACCCAGCTTGGCTGGACGCCACAGAAAATCGGCAAAGAGCTGGGGATGGATGCCGATGAGGTATTGCGCCTGAAGCAAATTAGCGGCCTCACGGAGATGTTCGCTGGCCGCCAGTTCTCCCAGGCGTGGACGATTAAGTGACTACAGCTGGCACAAACGCGTCGCCGCAGCCAACAGAGTCGCCGGCTGTTTGGCAAAGCATAAGCGGATCAGCTTGTGCGGGAACGGATCGGCGCAGAAGACGGAGAGCGGGATCGCCGCCACCCCGACTTCGGTCGTCAGCCAGCGGCAGAAGCTGACGTCGTCAAGATCGGAAATGGCGCTGTAGTCCGCCAGCAGGAAATAGGTCCCTTCACAGGGCAGAAGTTCCAGTCGGCTTGGGCGCAGCGCTTCAATAAACAGATCGCGGCGTTCCCGATAAAACGCCGGCAGCTCACGATAGTGCTCAGGCGCTTCGCGCAGCATGTCGGCGATCGCCAGCTGCGCCGGGGTATTCACCGAGAAGGTCAGATACTGATGCACCTTGCGCAGTTCGGCGCTGATGGCCGCCGGGGCCACGCAGTAGCCGACCTTCCAGCCGGTCATATGAAACGTTTTGCCAAACGAGGAGACCGCCACCGCCCGCTCGCGAAGCTGGGGATGCGCCAGCACGCTGGCGTGGCTGCCCTCGGCAAAGCAGATGTGCTCATAGACCTCATCACTGAGGACATAGATCTCGCGTTCGGCAATCGCCTGCCACAGGGCAGCGAAATCTTCACGCTGCCAGACGGTGGCTGATGGATTGTGCGGGGTATTGAGGATCACCAGACGGGTTTTATCGCTCAGCGCCGCAGCAAACTGCTGCCAGTCGACGCGAAAATGCGGCGGCTGCAGCGCAATACGGCGTAATTCGCCGCCGGCCAGCGCCACCGCGGGGGCATAGCTGTCATAGCTGGGATCGAAACAGACCACCTCGTCGCCGCGGCGCACCAGGGCGGTGATCGCCGCGTACAGGGCCTCCGTCGCGCCGGCGGTGACCGTAATATCGCTATTGACGTCGGGCAGGTAACCATACAGCTCCGCTGTCTTCCCGGCGATCGCCTCGCGCAGCGCCGGCACGCCGGTCATCGGGGCGTACTGATTCGCCCCCTGCGCCACATGGTAGGCCAGACGCTCCTGAAGATAGCGCGGGCCGTCGAAATCGGGAAAGCCCTGTGACAGGTTGATGGCCTGATGCTGCTGGGCCAGGGCACTCATCTGGGTAAAAATCGTGGTGCCGAGCGCAGGAAGTTTACTCTCTGGAATCAAAGGGTTATTGCTCATTCTTTTTATACCGATTGTAATGCTGTTGTTGAAGCCACTATAACACGATGTTAATATTTGGCAATCAAGACGCTTAGACGTCTAAATGCTAATGTTATTCCGCGCCACGCCACTCTGGAGAAACCATGATCCGCGCCATCGTGACCGACATAGAAGGCACCACCAGCGATATCCGCTTCGTGCATAACGTGCTGTTCCCCTACGCCCGCGAACGACTGGCCGGCTTTGTGACCGCTCAGCAGTACGCTGAGCCCGTCAAAACCATTCTCGACAACCTGCGCCGCGAGACAGACGCCCCGGCCGCCAGCACCGCCGACCTTATCACTACCCTCTTCGCCTTTATGGACGAAGACCGTAAATCCACGGCGCTAAAGGCGCTGCAGGGGATCATCTGGCGTGACGGCTATCTCAACGGCGACTTTACCGGCCATCTCTATCCGGACGTACTGCCGGCGCTGGAGAAATGGAAAGCGCAGGGCATTGATCTGTATGTATATTCCTCAGGCTCCGTTGCCGCGCAGAAATTGTTATTTGGCTACAGCGATGAAGGTGATATTACTCATCTGTTCACGGGCTATTTCGATACCCTGGTAGGCGCCAAACGCGAGGTGCAGTCCTACCGTAACATTGCTGAACACCTGGGCCATGCCCCTGGCACCATCCTGTTCCTGTCGGATATCCATCAGGAGCTCGACGCCGCCGAGGCTGCAGGTTTGCGAACGATCCAACTGGTACGCGGCGACCGCGACCCGGCGAGCCACCATCCTCAGGTTCAGCGTTTTGACGACATTCATCCGGAGCAGATCCCAGCATGAGCGCATTAACTCTTTTTTCCGTGACCGATCCGCAAACACCGCTCTGGCACAGCACCGACGCCAAAGCGATTCAGGATCAACTGAACGCCAAAGGCGTCCGCTTCGAGCGCTGGCAGGCCGACCGCGACCTCGGCGCAAATCCCAGCCCGGAAACGGTGATTGCCGCCTATCAGCATGCGATTGATAAACTGGTCGCCGAAAAGGGCTACCAGAGCTGGGACGTCATCAGCCTGCGCGCCGATAACCCGCAAAAAGAGGCGCTGCGGGAAAAATTCCTCAACGAGCACACCCATGGCGAAGACGAGGTGCGGTTTTTTGTCGAGGGCGCCGGCCTGTTCTGCCTGCATATTGGCGACGAGGTGTTCCAGGTACTGTGCGAAAAGAACGATCTGATTTCGGTTCCCGCCCACACCCCGCACTGGTTTGATATGGGTTCAGAACCGAACTTCACCGCCATTCGCATTTTTGATAACCCGGAAGGCTGGATCGCCCAGTTTACCGGTGACGATATCGCCAGCGCCTACCCGCGGCTGGCGTAACGTCAAACTGTCGTCAGTCTTAAACCGCCAGGCGCGGGCTTTGCCGGAGGCGGCGCATACCGCGCCTCCTCCGGACTACCCGCCCCGCCGCCGGCGAGCGCCAACGCCTAAACCTCAATAAACCTCGGTGGATCAAAGGCGGTGATCGGCGGCAGTGCCTCACGCCACGGGGCGATCTCCACCCAACAGCTCTGGGCGCTACAGCCCTGCCCCAGGCGCGAACTGCCGCGATCCTCGGTTAACACGTTGGGATTACCGTGCTTATCGAGCGTTCCTTTTTCATTGGGATCCAGCGGGTCATACCAGGCGCCGGTGGACATCTGTACCACGCCGGGCAAAATCTGCTCGCTCAGGTGCACGCCCGCCAGAATCGCCCCGCGGTCGTTATAGACCTTCACCACGCTGCCTTCGCGGATGTCTCTTGCCTGCGCATCGCTCGGATGCATCCACAGCGGCTCGCGTCCCTGAATTTTCGTCGCCCGGCTGACGCTGCCGTGGTCGTACTGACTGTGCAGGCGGGCGCGCGGCTGACTGGAGAGCAGATGAAGCGGCCACCGCGCCGCCTCCTGTCGCTGCCGGGCGGCCTCCTGTTCATCCCACCATGGATGGCCCGGGCATTCACGATAGCCAAACCCGGCGACGGTAGCGGAAAAGAGTTCAATCTTGCCGGAGGGCGTGGAGAGCGGATAGCGCTGCGGATCGGCGCGAAAATCGGCGAGAAAGATCTGCGGCCGCTCCGGCGCACTGTACTCCAGTACCCCTTGCTGCCAGAAGTCCTCGAACGAGGGCAGCGCAATACCCTCCTCCTGCGCCCGCGGTCTTGACTCCTCATAGAGATGACGCAGCCACTGCCCGGCGTCCCGCCCCTCGCTGAACTGTTCTCCGAAGCCCAGCCGATCGGCCAGATCGTGGAAAATGGCGTAATCGTCACGCGCTTCGCCCACCGGCGGGATCTGCGCGCTCATGGCGATCATAAACCCGTCGTGACCGCCGCTGCCGATATCCTCTCGCTCCAGCGAGGTGGTGGCTGGCAGGACGATATCGGAGAATTTAGCCTGCGCGGTCCAGTACTGCTCATGCACCACCACCGTCTCCGGACGGCGCCAGGCCTCGCACAGTCGGTTGATATCCTGATGATGATGAAACGCATTGCCTCCCGCCCAATAAACCAGACGGATGTCGGGATAGCGCAGCTGCTGACCGTCGAACTCATAGGCTTCTCCCGGGTGCAGCAGCATATCGGACAGCCGCGCCACCGGGATAACGCTATCCACCGCATTCTCCCCGGCGGGTAAGCGTGGGCCGGAAAACGCTTTTCGCACCGCGCCCGCCAGGTTAGTGCAGGCGTAGCCAAACCCGAGGCCGCCGCCCGGCGTGCCGATCTGTCCCAGCAGCGCGGTCAGGGCCACCGTCGCCCAGTAGGCTTGCTCTCCCTGACGGGCGCGCTGGATAGACCAGGAGATATTCACCATCGTCCGGTGGCGGGCCATCTCCCGCGCCAGGTCGGCGATGCGCTGGGCATCCAGGCCGGTAATCGCCGCCGCCCACGCCGGGGTTTTCGCTACGCCGTCGTGCTCGCCCAACAGATAAGCGCGATAGGGGGCAAACCCGACGGTATGGCTGGCAACAAACGCCTGGTCGTAGAGAGACTCAGCGATCAGTACATAGCTCAGCGCCAGCAGCAGTGCGGTATCGGTGCCCGGACGAATGGCCAGCCACTCGGCGTCGGGCACCGCGCTGAGGTCATTGCGTACCGGGCTGATATTGATAAATCGGGTGCCGTTGGCCTGCATCTTATCCAGCCAGTACGGCAGCATATGGTCATTGGCGCCGCCGCCGTTGACCTGGGCATTGCGCAGCGGCAGACCGCCAATCGCGACAAACAGCTGGCACTCCCGCGCCAGCTCGGAAAAATGGGTATGCTGACGGTGCAGCGGGCTCAACGGCCCGAGAATATGCGGCAGAATGCGCTCGCCCGCGGCGCTGCTATAGGTATTGGTGCTGGCGGTGTACCCGCCAAATCCCTTGAGAAACCGGTGCAGCTGGCTCTGCGCATGGTGAAAGCGTCCAGCGCTGGCCCAGCCGTAGGAGCCGCCGTAGATCGCCTCATTGCCGCAGCGCGCCTTGACCGAGCGCAGCTCGCGAGCCAGCAGGTCCAGCGCCACCTCCCAACTGACTTCGACAAAGGGCTCCTTGCCTCGCCCTTCTCGTGACGCTGGGCCCTGCTGAAGATAGCCGGCGCGCACCGCCGGACGGCGAATGCGCGTTTGGCTGGTCACCGCGTCGGGGAGCGACTGACCAATGCGTGACGGATTTTTATCCCAGGGCACCGGATTAACCGCCACGATATCGCCCTCGCGGCTCTCCACCTGCCACGTTCCCCAGTGCATCACCGTATAATTATGCTGTTTCTTCATAGCACTCGCGTTCTTCTCAGCCAAAAAACTCGTTAAAATAAATCGAGGAAATGACGGAAATATCCCCGTCCCAGCCAGACATTACTCTGCTAAAAAAAGTATTAGCCCGCGCAATCACCTGCATTTCCCTGCAAGGGCCTTATTTCTCCACGCCATCACAATAAACAGAAAGCCGTCTTTATCCGTTAAATAAACACGGAAAAAGTCAAAAATAAAACCACAAAATAAAAAGGTATATTTTGCATCATGAAATATTTTCAGGTTCCCGATGGCAAAATAACATTTTTCTCTGGCGTTTCTGCGATATAACATTCCCGGCATAACTTAGACTTATTTTGTATTTGAGGTGGCGAGGTGCTTCTTGTCATGCTACCGGTCCGCAACCACCTTCATCACAGGATCATAATAACAATGTCGCAGAAGAGAAAATTATTGCCTGCCGCGCTGGGACTGCTTTCCCTTGCCTCGCTGAGCGTCACTGCCGCAGACGCCCTCTCCTTACAGGGAAAAACCATTGGCGTTGCCGTTGTCGGCACTCAGCATTTCTGGGATCGCGAGGCCTTTAAAGGTGCGACAGAGGAAGTGGAGAAACTGGGGGGCAAAGTCATTGGCGTCGATGGCGGCCGCGATAATCAGGTTCATGCCAATAATCACGATATTTTACTGTCACGCAAGGTGGACGCGGTAATTAGTATTCTCGGCGACAGCGCCGTCGAACCAAAATTTAAAGCATTGCGTGATGCTGGTATCCCGGTATTTACCGTGGATCACGTTTCTCAATATTCGGTCAACAATACCACCTCCGATAACTACACCTTAGGCTCGACCATCGGCCGCTACATGGCGGATGAATTAGGCGGCAAAGGCAACGTCGCCGTATTTAACGCGTTCTCCAGCGCGCTGCGTATTTGCGGAATTCGCTACGATCAGTGGAAATATGTCCTTAAGGATTATCCGGATATTCATATTATCCAGCCTGAGCTCGCGGAACAGTTCGCCAACTCGCCGGAAGACGCGCGGAAGAAAACCCTCGAATTACTCAGCCAGTATCCGAAAGGCAAACTGGACGCCATCCATGTCGCCTGCTGGGATCAACCGGCCATCGGTATCGTCCAGGCACTGGAAGAGACCGGCCGTGATAAGGATGTGAAAGTGACGGCCATCGACGCCGGTCCGGAGACGCTGGAGATCATGGCAGAGCCCGGCAGTCCGTTTGTGGCTAACGTCGCGCAGCAGCCGCATCTGATTGGCCAGACCTCCGCCGACAACGTGGCCCGCTACTTTGCCGGTCAGAAACTGCCGGTGCAAACCTTTATCCCGGTGATACCAGTGAAAGGTCCGCAGGAGGCGAAAGCGGTGTATAAACAGTTGGGATACGGCGAACTGCAGTGATAAATCAACACCCTGGCGGGGAGCGCCCCGCCGCGGGTCTGGTCATGGACCAGATCGGCAAACGTTTTGCCAGCGTTACGGCGCTTAATTCAGTCACCCTGCGCCTCAATCCGGGGGAAATTCATGGCCTGATTGGCGAGAACGGCGCCGGTAAATCGACGCTGATTAAAATCCTCGCCGGCGTCTATCAGGCTGACAGCGGCAGCGCGACCCTCGACGGTCACCCGCTGCCCCTCGGCAATCCGGCAGCCATTGAAGCCGCCGGCATTCGCGTCATTCACCAGGAGCTTAACCTGATCCCGCACTTTACCGTCGCGGAATCGGTTTTTCTCGGCCAGGAGTATCGCACCCGCTGGGGGGCGCTGGATCGCCGACGGATGAAGGCCGCCACGGCGCAATTTTTCCAGCAAAACTGGCAACTGGCGATCGACCCCGAACGGCTGGTGCGCGACCTGAGCCTGGCCGAGCGCAAGCTGGTGCAGATTGCCCGCGCGCTGATCGACGGCGCGGCGCGGCTGGTGGTGTTCGACGAGCCCACCGCCCCCCTGGAGGCGCAGGAGGCCAGTCTGGTCTCCTCCGCCATCCTTCGCCTGCGCGACCAGGGCATTGCCATTCTGTATATTTCCCACTACCTCAATGAGATAGCTACCCTCTGCGACCGCGGCACCGTGCTGCGTAACGGGGAAGTGGTCGGTTACCCGGACCGCGACCTGCTGCAGAATACCGAGGCGCTGATCGCCATGATGGTCGGCCGGGAAATCGACCAGCTGTATACCCCGCGCCATCACCCGGCGGCAGACAACGGGGCGGCCCCGCTGCTCTCGGTGCGCCAGCTGAGCGACGGGCGGCAGCTGCAGGATCTCTCTTTTGATATTCAGCCGGGCGAAATCGTCGGCGTCGCCGGCCTGCTGGGCGCCGGACGCGATGTGCTGGTCGACTTACTCTACGGCTTACGCCCGGCAGAACGCGGTACGATCCACCTCGACGGCCAGCCGCGGCGCATTCGTACGCCGAAGCAGGCGATCCGCGCCGGCATGGCGCTGGTGCCACGCGACCGCCGCCATCAGGGGCTGATCCTGCCCTTCACCACCGCCGACAATATTAATCTCGCCTCACTGCCGGAGACCGCTACCTTTGGCTGGGAGCGGCGGGGTATCGCCGAGCAGAAAGCGCGCGACTGGATAGAACAGCTGGCGATCCGCCCGGGACGCCCGGCGCTGCCGGTACGCTACATGAGCGGCGGCAACCAGCAAAAAGCGATCCTCGCCCGCTGGCTCGGCACCGATGCCCGGCTGTTTATTCTCGATGAACCCACCCTTGGGGTCGATATCGGCGCCCGTCGCGATATTTATCAACGGACGCGCCAGCTGGCCGATAAAGGACGGGCGGTGCTGGTCTCCTCCAGCGACGCCCCCGAACTGCTCGGACTATGCGACCGGATCCTGGTCCTCTGGCGCGGCACGCTGGCGGCCAATCTGCCCACCCGCGGGCTAACGCTGGACGCCCTGCTGGTGGCGATCAACGGCGGACAGGAGCCTTCACTATGAGTACCGCTATCCAGCGTCGCGGCCGTCCGGGCCTGGCGACGCTGATTGAAAAATTTCCCCTGATCCTGTTTCTGGCGCTGCTGGTATGGCTGAGCGTACAGTCTCCCTACTTTCTCAGCTGGCAAAATATCAGCCTGATGCTGGTCCAGAGCGTTCCGCTGGCGATCCTCTGTTTCGGCCTGGTCTGCGTTATCGCCGTGGGCGGGGATGACGTGGTCTCCGGCGGCATCGACCTCTCCCTGCCGGCGACGGCGGTGCTCGGCGTCGCGCTGCTCAGCCTCGGTCTGGCCGAATGGCACACGCCGTACCTCCTGCTGCTGGCGCTGCTGGCGGCGGTTTGCCTGCTCTGCGGGGCGATCAACGGCTTCCTGGTGCTGGCGGCCGGCCTGCCGCCGCTGCTGGCCACCCTCTCGACCTCCGTGGCGTTTACCGGCCTGACAGATCTGTTGACCGGCCAGCGGCGCATCGCGGTCAGCGATCCGCTGATGGTCGCCTTTCGCGATAACAGTGTGCTGGGCCTGCCCTGGCCGCTGATCTATCTGCTGGGGGTGTTTATCCTGTTCCAGTTCCTGCTCCACCACTCCCGCTTCGGCCAGCATGTGCAGGCGGTGGGCGGCAATCGCGATATGGCGCAGATGAGCGGCCTGAACGTGCGCCGCTTGACCCTGCTGGTCTGGCTGTTAGCGGGCATTGCCGCCGGGCTGGCTATTCTGCCGCTGCTCAGCCAGGGCTCCGGCAGTTCCAGCGGGACGGCCACGCCGCTGCTGCTGGAAACCGTGCTCGCGACCTTTATCGGCGCCGCCTTCTCGCGCCGTCGGGTGGTCACCATCTGGGGGGCGCTGCTGGGGGCGATCCTGGTTAACGCCCTCTCTAACGGGCTCGGCCTGCTGGGGGTCAATATCTTCTGGATGGGCGCCATTAAAGGCGGCCTGATCCTGGTGGTGCTGGCGGCATCGGCGGTCAGACACAAAGGAGGCGAGGCATGAGCCAAATCACCCTGAAAACCCCTGCCCCGGCAGAACCGACGGCCAGCAGCCCGCTGGCCTGGCTGTCGCGAGCCGGATTTGGCGTCATCACCCTGCTGGCCATCGCCCTGTTTGGCTGGGCGAATCCGGTATTTTTAACCGTGGATAACTGGGCCAACCTGCTGCAGGGCAGCGCGATCCTGCTGATTGTGGCGATGGCGATGACCCTGATCGTCAGCGCCGGGGCGATTGACCTGTCGGTAGGCGTCGCGCTCGATTTCGGCGCCGCCTTCGCCCTCGTCGCCCTGAAAACCTGGCATCTGCCGTGGCAGGCTGCGGTAGGCTGCGCCCTGCTTGGCGGTGTGCTGATTGGCCTGCTCAATGCCTTTCTGATCCTCATCTGCCGGATCCGCCCCTTCCTCGCCACGCTCGGCACCTGGTTTATCGCCAGCAGCGCCGAGCGCATCTATACCGACGGCGGCGGCGCGATAGCTTATCGGCGGATGGCGCCGGAATATCACGATCTGGCAGTGGGCAACCTTGGTGGGATCCCCACGCCGGTGGTGATTGTGCTGGCGCTGTGGCTGGTGGCCTGGCTGGTCACCGAGCGCACGCTGTGGGGCAAATATGTCCGCGCCATCGGCCAGAACAGCGAAGCGGCGCGTATCGCCGGGATCCGCGATCGCCTGACCATGCTCGGCGTGCTGGTGGCCGCCTCGGCGCTCTGCGCCATCGGCGGGGTGATCCTCTCCGCCAACCTGCGGCAGTTTACTCCCCTGGCCGGGCAGTCTTACCTGATGGACGCCATTGCGGCGGTATTTATCGGCACCGCCTTTAACCGTCTGGGTCGGGTCAGCATCCTTGGCACCCTCGGCGGCGTGCTGTTCCTTGCCATTATTGATAATGGCCTGAACCTGATGGGGCTCAATTATCTGGTGAAGGACGCGCTGGTCGGCGTGATTCTGGTGGTGGCCCTCGCCCTTTCTTTCTGGCAGGCGCGCCTGCGCCAAACGCATCGCTAAACGGGAGAACGATGGCAACCTTTGACGCCGTGTTTGTCGGCCTGACTATTCTGGATATCGCCGGGCGCCCGGTGGTGGCGATCCCGCCGCGCGGCGGCGTCGCCTTTATTGAGCAAATTCGCCTCAACCCCGCCGGCACCGCCGCCGGGGCCAATATTAACGCCGCGAAGCTGGGGATCCGCACCGCAGCGGTGGCCTGCCTGGGTGAAGATGAAAAGGCCGACTTTATCCTCGCCAGCTATGCCCGGCTGGGCATCGACTGCTCGCTTATCCAGCGCACCGCGCTGAAAGAGACCTCGGCGACGATCCTGCCGATTCGCCCCAACGGCGAGCGTCCGGCCCTGCATTGCCGGGGCGCATCCGACGCCCTGTTCGTCAGTGAAACGGAATTTGACGCCGTCCTCGACTGTCGTTTCCTGCATCACGGCGGGACCGGACTGCTGGCGGCAATGGACCAGGGACAGAGCGCGCGGCTGTTGCAGGCGGCTAAAGCACGCGGAGTCACCACCAGCTTTGACCTTATCGCCCCGAATGAAGACACCCTCGAACTACTGCGGCCCCTGTTGCCGTCGGTGGATTATTTCATGCCTTCGCTGGAGGAAGCCGCCTTTCTCTCCGGCGAGACGCAGCCGGAGGCCATCGGCCGCTTCTTCCTGGCACTCGGTGTGGGCACCTGCATTCTGAAAGACGGCGAGAACGGTTCCTGGCTTATCCGTCGAGATGGCGCGCTGGAGCATATTGCGCCGTGGCCGGTCGAGGCAGTGGATACCACCGGCTGCGGCGACAGCTACTGCGGCGGGTTTATTGCCGCGCTGGCGCGCGGACTCAGCGTGAAAGCAGCGTGTGACGTCGCCTCGGCGGTGGCCGCGCTGGTGGCGACCGGGATGGGATCGGATGCCGGGGTAGTGGACTGGGAACAGACCCAGGCTTTTATGGCGGCCCATCGCCCCTGACGATGGACCCGCGCCGCCGCAGCGGCGCAAGCGGCTTAACGCCACTGGTACAGCAGCGGCTCCCCGGCGACATAGCGCTGAAGATCGGCGGCAATCATCGCCGTGTGTTTGGCGATACTCTCCCGGGTGGCTCCGGCGATATGCGGCGTGATAATCACGTTATCGAACTCGATAACAAAAGGATGATCTCGCCACAGCGGTTCGCGGTGATAGACATCCAGCGCCGCGCCGCCCAGCGGGCCGTGGCGCAGGGCATCAATTAGTGCCGCCTCGTCGACCACCGCCGCGCGAGAGGTATTGATCAGCAGCGCGCCGGGCTTCATGCTGTTTAACAGCGCCGCATTCACCAGCCCGTCACTGTGCGGCCCGCTGCTCAGGTGCAGGCTGACGATATCCGCCTCGCGGAACAGCGCCTCCAGGGTCGTTTTCTGTAGCCCTGGCTCATTGATATCCTCTGCGGCGACGAACGGATCCACCACCAACACCGCCATGCCGAACGCCCGGGCGATACGCGCCACCCGGCGGCCAATGTTGCCATACCCCACCAGCCCCAGCGTTTTATTGCGCAGTTCACTGCCTTTAAACACTTCATAGGGGCTTTCCGGGCTCACGTCCCAGACCACATCCCGCCGCAGACCCTGCTGGGTGGCGGCGGCGGCATTATCAGCCTGCGTGAATTCCCCCCGCTTCAGCGCCGCATGGGATTGCGGAATATGGCGCGCCAGGCTGAGCATCAGGCCAAGCGTCAGCTCCGCGGCGGCATCGGCATTGCGCCCCGGGGTGTAGAGCACCCGGATGCCGCGCGCCTGGGCGGCCTGGGTATCAATATTCACCGGATTCGCGCGAGTACAGGCGATCACCTGCAGGCGCGGACAGGCGGCCATTACCGCGTCTGTCACCTCATCATAGCTGGTCACCAGCACCTCGGCGTCATGGGCCAGCTCAATCAGCTGACCGGCGCTAAGTTTCGGTTTGCCCAGCGCCCATCCCTCCACCAGCAGCTCGCCCAGCTGGTGGAAGGCGCTAAGGTCGCCAGCATGCTCGGCGGTAAAAACGATTTTCATGGTTGTACGTCCTGAGAAAGAGGTTGAAGGGCGGCCTGTCTGGCCTGCCATACCGGCAGCATCTGCTCACGCAGCAGGCGGTAAACGGGATACAGCGCCGCGTAGCGGGCATGCGCCTGAGGGCGCGGCTGATAGCGGGTCTGCGCCAGCGGAGGCGTCTCGGCCAGCGCCGCGACGCTGCGGGCCGCCAGAATCGCCGCGCCGCGCGCGCTCAGTTCGTTAAAGGCGCTGGAGACCACCGTACGCCCGGTACAGTCGGCGATAATCTGCAGCCAGGTCGCCGAGGCTGCGCCGCCGCCGGTCAGATACAGCTCGCCGCCCTGCGGATAACCCTGTAGCGCATCGACAATGGCGAAGGCCAGGCCTTCAAACACCGCGCGCTGCAGTTCGGCGCGGGTGGTGTGCGGGCTAATGCCGAAAAAGCCGGCCCGCGCGTCCGGGCTGTAAAACGGCGCACGTTCGCCATTGAGGTACGGCTGCCAGAAGACGCCGCCGCTGCCTGGCTCCACCTCCGCGATCGCCTGCTCCAGCCGACCCAGATCGGCGTCCAGCGAAATATGCTGCTGCAGCCAGTCAATGTTTGGCGTACCGGCCTGCATCGGAAACAGCGAGATCACCTGCCCGGCTTCGGTATGGGTGACAAAGCGCGTCGCCTCGTTCACCGTCTGCGGGCCGCGGCAGACGATCCCGGTGCAGCAGGTAGTGCCGAGGATCGTGTAGATATCCCCTTCGTTGACCGCGCCGCAGCCCAGCGCGGCGCTACAGACATCCAGCGCCCCGGCGGCCACCGGCGTCGCGGCGGGCAGCCCGGTCAGCGCCGCCACCGCATCGCTCAGCGTGCCGGCCGGAGCATCCGGGGCCAGCAGCGGGGGAAACAGCGGCAGCAGTTCGTTCAGCCCCATCTCGTTCATCACCACCGAGGACCAGTTGCCGGTCTGCTGATTGAGTAACGAGCTGCTGGCGTCCGTCAACTCCAGCGCCGCCACGCCGGTCAGGCGAAAGCGGATCCAGTCCTTGGCGAAAAACAGATAGCGCGCGGCCGCCAGCCGCGCCGGCTGATACTGTTTCAGCCAGTACAGCTGCAGGCTGGTATTGCAGGGCTGCAGGTGGGTGCCGGTATCGGCGAAATAGCGGCGGTCGAAGCCGGGTCGGCGCAGCAGGTCGCTCATCAGCTCGTGGCTGCGGGTATCGCTCCACAGGATCCCCGGGCCCACCGGTTCGCCCTGCTCATCGCTGAGCCAGACCCCCTCCCCTTGCCCGGCGAGGCCGATGGCCCGCAGCCGCCCCGCCTGTAGCGCCGGGTGGCGGGCAATCTGGCGCAGAATAGCCAGCACCGAATGCCACAGCTGGGTCATATCCTGTTCCGCGTAGCCATTGGCCGACAGGAGGGGTGAGGTATTTTCCGCGGCGCTGGCGCAGGCGGTGAAATGCTGATCAAACAGCACCGCTTTCACCCGCGAGGTGCCGATATCGATCCCAAGATAAAAATCCATACCTGCTCCGGCTCAGGGCTCGTAGCGGCGGCGCATCAGCTCGCACTCGAACAGGAACTCCAGCCCCTCCAGTTGACGGCGGGCCTCCTGAATATCTTTCCCCCAGCAGGTCAGGCCGTGGCCGCGCAGCAGAAAGCCGTAGCGCAGCGGGCGCGTTTGCGCATAATCGGCAATCCGCGCCGCCAGGGCGTCAATATCCTGGTCATTATCAAAGATGGCGACCGGAACGGTATCGAGATGGCTGTGCTGCCCGCTAAGGGTTTTCTGCATTTCATACCCCTGCAGCGCCAGCGTGTCGCTTTTTTCGATGCGCGACAGCACGGTGGCGTTGACGGTATGCACATGCAGCACCACGTTGGCTTCCGGGAACAGGCGATACACCAGGGTGTGCAGGCCGGTCTCGGCCGACGGCTTCCGTCCGGAAGGCGCCTGGTTGGTGGCGATCTCAACCTGCAGAAAATCCTCGGTCGTCAGGCTGCCTTTGTCGCGGCCCGACTCGCTTAGCCAGCACCAGGTGTCATCCTGACGCACCGACATATTGCCGCCGGTCGCCGGCGCCCAGCCTTTCGCCCCGATCCAATGACAGGTGGTGACCAGTTGCGCGAGTCTTTCTTGCCACATAGCAGTTCCTTAGGTTAGCGATGATTTATTTAGCCGTCTAAATGGCTATTTATCCGATACTAACACCGCTAACCGGAGGGGACAATATTTCAGGAAACACACACAAGACAAATGGTTATATCATAAATGCATATTAAATAACCCTTATTCACAGTGATTTAACCAACCGTTTTCAATACACCGCTATTCTCCACTACTCGCTGGCCAAAAACTGGCGGATCGCCCTGGCTGAAATTCTCCTCCTGCGCCAGGGATGCGCTCGCCGCCCTCTTCTGCCCTGGACTGGTGCAAAACATGGCAGGATGCCCACTAAAATGGCATCTCCTCCTCTTTACCTCCTCATTACTGTGCACTGTGCACATCCTGTGATATTCCCCGTGCCCGGTTTTTCCTGGCACATCTCTTGCTACTTCCGGCTATCACCGCCCATCTACCAGCCAGAGGTTCCAGGATGTCAAACAGCAATGATTTTCCCCTCGTCGAAGCGCCCGCCGCCGGACGCAAAGGCGTATTTTCCATCGCCATGGTGTTGTTCAGCTTTACCTTTTTCACCGGCACGATGTTTGCCGGCGGCAAACTCGGCGTCTCCTTTTCCATCGTCAATCTGCTGTGGATAGCCGTCATCGGCAACGCCTTGCTGGCCCTCTATGCCGCGTCGCTGGGCTGGATCGCCGCGCGCAGCGGCCTGAATACGGTGCTGATGGGCCGGTTCTGCTTCGGGGAGATCGGCAGCAAGCTGGCCGATTTTATTCTTGGTTTTGCCGAGCTGGGCTGGTACGCCTGGGGGACCGCCACGGTCGCTATCTCGCTGGTGAAGATCCTCGCCCTGCCCGAGGCGCTGACCCAGCCGCTGATGGTGCTGTTTGGCATTTTGTTCTGCGTCACCGCGCTGGTGGGCTACAAGGGACTGGACGCGCTGTCGCGCCTGTCGGTGCCATTGATGTTTGTGCTGCTGATGGTCTCCATGTATCTGGCGCTGCACCACGCCGGCGGCTGGCAGGCGATGACCCGCATTGCGCCGAGCGACACCATGACCTGGTCGGCGGCCATCACCATGGTCTTCGGGACCTTCGCCAGCGGCGCCACCCAGGCGACGAACTGGACCCGGCTGGCTAACTCCAGCCGGACCGCCATTCTCGCCAGCATGGGCAGCTTCCTCATCGGCAACGGGCTGATGATCGTCGCCGGCGCCTGGTGCGCCATCGTTTATCAACAGGCCGATATTGTGGAAGTCCTGATCCTGCAGGGGCTGTCGGTCGCCGCGGTGATCATGCTGTGTCTCAACCTGCTGACCATCCAGGGGCCCACCATCTATAACGTCTCCGCCGCCGCCTGCCATCTGCTGCGCAGCGAACGTCGCCGGACGCTAACCATCGCCGCCGCCGGGGTGGGCATTGTGCTCGCTATTGGCGGTATGTATGAAATGCTGATCCCGTTCCTCGTGCTGCTGGGCAGTATTATTCCGCCCATTGGCGGGGTGATCCTCGCCGACTACTGGTTCGCCCGCGGCGGGCGCTATCCCCTGCTGCAGAACGCCCGCCTGCCGCGTTTTAACTGGCTGGGACTCGGCGCCTACGCCGCCGGCGCGGTGGTGGCCTATCTGTCACCGTGGATCGCGCCGCTGGTGGGGATCACCGTCTCCGCGCTGGTCTATATCGTCCTGTGCCTGCTAAGCAAACGCCAGCCTGCCGCCGTCGCGGAGCAGGAGCCATGAGCCTGACGGTCAGCGAACTGCTGGCCCTTGAGGGACTCTCCGCCCTGCGTCTGCGGGCGGGAAAGCAAGGGCTGCAGCGGGCCGTACGCTGGTACTACGTGGCGGAAAATGAACATATCGCCGAGTGGATCATGGGCGGCGAGCTGGTCTTTATTACCGGCATCAACCATCCCCGTGATGAAGCCAACCTGATCCAGTTGCTGATGGAGGGAAAACAGCGCGGCATCGCCGGGATGGTGATCCTCACCGGCGAGGCCTATATCCACGCCATTCCCGCCACGCTGATCGCCCTTGCCGACGAGCTGGGCATTCCGCTGATTGAGCAGCCCTACCTGCTGAAGATGGTAATTGTCACCGAGCGCATCGGCACCGCGCTGGTCCGCAGTGAAAACGCCCTGCAGTCACAGCGCGACATTCTGATGCAGCTGGTCACCGGCGACTATCCGGATCTGCAGATGCTCCATCAGCGCGCCCTCCATCAGCAGCTCGATTTTACCCGTCCGCTGCGGCTGGCGGCGCTGCGTCTGGAGGGGCTGTCCCGCCTGTTTCGCCAGTTCCCGCCCGAGCAGGCCGAAGCCTGGCTGCTGCAGGCCCACCGCAGCGTGCGTCAGCAGCTGCAGCAGCAGCTCAACCAGCAGGGCAACCCCTTCCCGCTGCTGGAGCGCAGCAATATGTTTCTTTTCCTGCTGCCGGATGAGGAGGGGGAAGGCTTTCAGCAGAAAAAATGGCTGCAGCAGTGGCTGCAGGCGCTGGCGGACGGAGAGGAGGGTTTGTCGCTGCTCTGCGGCCTCTCCGCACCGGTCAGGCAGCTGCAGGGTTATCCGCGGGCGCTGTCGCAGGCGCGCCAGGCGCTGGATCTGTGCGATACCCTGCGGCCGACCCAGCGTATCAGCGACTATCAGCAGTTGGGGTTTATCAAACTGTTGTCCGCGGTCAGCGACCCGGCGCTGCTCAACGATTTTATGCACGACACTCTGGGCTGCCTGATCGAGCCGGGCCGCAAAGCGCCATGGCTGCTGCTGGAGACCCTCGAGACGCTGCTGCAGGAGAACGGCAACGTGGTGCGGGCCGCCGACCGGCTGGGCCTGCATCGCAACACATTACATCAGCGCATCCAGCGTATTGAAAAACTGACCGGCTACCCGGTCAGCCACCCCCAGTTTCATCTCAACGCCTCGGTCGCGCTGGTGATCTGGCGTTTATCGCAAAACCATTTACAGGACCCACCATGAAAATTATTAACGCTCGCCTGCGCCGCCAGGAGGCGCTGTTTACCCTTGACCTGCAGGACGGGATGATTCACCGCATCTCCGCCCAGGCCGCGATGCAGAGTGCCGACGCCGGGGATATCGACGCCCAGGGCCGGCTGGCGATCCCGCCCTTCGTCGAGCCGCATATCCATCTTGACGCCACCCTCACCGCGGGCGAGCCGGAGTGGAACCGCAGCGGCACCCTGTTTGAAGGCATCACCCGCTGGAGCCAGCGCAAAGCGAGTATTACCCCGGAGGACACCCGCCAGCGGGCGCTGAAAACCATCGGCATGCTGCGCGACTTCGGCGTCCAGCACGTCCGGACCCATGTGGATGTCACCGATCCGTCGCTGGCGGCCCTGAAGGCGCTGCTGGCGGTGAAACAAGAGGCCGCCGATCTTATCGATCTGCAGATTGTCGCCTTCCCGCAGGAGGGAATCGAATCGTACCCCGACGGCCGCGGACTCATGACCCGCGCCATCGAGATGGGCGCCGACGTGGTGGGCGGCATTCCGCACTATGAGAACACCCGCGACAAAGGGGTCAGCTCGGTGATGTTTTTGATGGACCTCGCCCAGCGTTACGGCCGCCTGGTGGATGTCCACTGCGATGAAATCGACGATCCGCAATCGCGTTTCCTTGAAGTACTGGCGGAGGAGGCGCGGGTGCGCGGCATGGGGGCGCAGGTCACCGCCAGCCACACCTGCGCGATGGGCTCTTATGATAACGCCTACTGCTCAAAGCTGTTTCGCCTGCTGAAAGCCTCGGGCATCAACTTCATCTCCTGCCCGACCGAAAGCATTCATCTGCAGGGCCGGTTTGACAGCTGGCCGAAACGGCGCGGCGTCACCCGGGTGGCGGAGCTGGATCGCGCCGGCATCAACGTCTGCTTTGCCCAGGACTCGATTCAGGATCCGTGGTACCCGCTGGGGAACGGCAATATCCTGCGCATTCTGGATGCCGGGCTGCACATCTGCCATATGCTCGGCTATGACGATCTGCAGCGCTGCCTCGACTTCGTCACCGACAACAGCGCCCGGGCGCTGTGTCTGGGCGATAACTACGGCCTCGCCGAAGGCCGCCCGGCGAACCTGCTGATCCTCGATGCGGAAAACGACTACGAGGCCGTCCGTCGTCAGGCACGGGTGCTGACCTCCATTCGCCACGGCAAGGTGATTTTGCAGCGTGAGGTGGAGCACATCCGCTACCCGGCATAAGGCGCAAGGCGCTGCGCGTCGGCGCCTTTCTGTGATACCTTTTCAGGCAGTGTGCGTGACCGACGCCCGCCCGGGCGTCGGCTTCCTGGAAAACAGACGGCGCGAAACGACGATGAGCGATAAAAAATGGATTAAGGCCGAGGACGTGGCCAGACTGGCCGGCGTCTCGCGCTCGGCGGTCTCCCGCACCTTCACCCCCGGCGCCTCGGTGTCGGAGAAGACCCGGCAGAAGGTGCTGAGCGCCGCGGAAGCCCTGGGCTATCAGGTGAATATCATCGCCCGGACGATGATCACTGGCAGCAGTAATTTTATCGGCATCGTCACCGCCGGTTTCGACAACCCGTTTCGCAGCAAACTGCTGGCGCCGCTGGTCCATCAGCTGGCGCTCAATGGCTTTATGCCGCTGCTGATGAACGCTGACGATCCGCAGCAGCTCGCCCCCTCGCTTAAACAACTGCTGAGCTATCACGTCGCCGGGGTGATCATCACCTCCGGCGCGCCGCCGCTGTCGCTGGCGGAAGAGTATCTGGCGCGCAAGATCCCCGTCACCCTGATCAACCGCCATGCGGACCTCGCCGGCTGCGACCGGGTGTGCAGCGATAATGCCCAGGGGGCGAAGCTGGTGGCGGATCTGTTCAGTCGTCGAGGCTGGCAGCAGGTTGGCTTTATTGGCGAAAATCGCGAGAACTTCAGCACCCGCCAGCGCTATGAGGCTTTCATCGCCCGGACGTCGGGTATGGCGGTGAGCAGCCGCTTCTGCGACGGCGGCGGCTATCAGGCCGGCTACCAGGCCGCCAGAGAATTGGTTGCTGAAAACCCCGGAGTGCAGGCGCTGTTCTGCGCCACCGATATGCTGGCGCTGGGCGCCCTGGATGGCCTGCGGGACGCCCCCGCCCCGCTGCCGGCCATCGTCGGTTTTGACGATATCCCGCAGGCGGACTGGCAGCCCTATCAGCTCACCACCGTCCAGCAGAATACCGCCCTGCTGGCGCACCACGCGGTGGATCTGTTGATGACGCGGATCGCCCGCTTCAGCCTGCCCTCACGCCATCGCGAAGTGCCGGTGAAACTAATTATTCGTCATAGTGCGAAATGAAAAAATCATTTTATGCTGGAGCGATCACAGAACCTTCTGCGAAACCCGGCCACACTCATTCGGCCCTTCGGGGCTGTTTTTTTCACGCAAAATGCACACGTGTGCAAAATAGGGAGTCACTATGCAATCTCAGGAATCAGAAGCGCTACAGGCCCGCTACCGTCTGGCCTGCGAGCTGGCGAAAGCGGGGGCTGAGCTGGCGTTTGAATACTATCAACAGCGCGAGGCGCTGACCGTCGACCATAAAGGCAATGACCTGCAGGATGTGGTCAGTGTGGCCGACAAACGGGTGGAGGCCTTTGTCAAACAGCGCATTCAGAGCGCGTTTCCGCAAGATGGCTTTCTCGGCGAAGAGAGCGGCACCCGCCTGCCCGACGCCCGGATCCTGTGGGTGGTCGACCCCATCGATGGCACCAGCTGTTTCCTCAACGGCCTGCACACCTGGTGCCTGTCGCTGGCGATCGTCGCCGACGGCGAACCGGTCATCGGCGTGGTCTACGACCCCAACCATCGCGAGCTGTTTCACGCCCTGCGGGGCCATGGCGCCTGGCTCAACGACGCCCCGATCCGTCCACACCCCGCGACGACGGTCAAAGAGGGCGTGATGGGCGTCGGCACCTCGCATCGCGTCACCCCGGCGGACTTTCTGCCGTTTCTGCAGGCGCTGCTCAGCGACGGCGGCATGTTTATCCGCAACGGTTCCGGGGCGTTGATGAGCGCCTGGGCGGCGGCGGGCCGGTTGATTGGCTACTACGAGCCGCACATGAACCCGTGGGACGCTCTGCCGGGGCTGGTGCTGATGCGCGAAGCGGGCGGCGCCAGCAACGATTTTCTGGCGCAGGAGGGGATCCAGCGCGGCAACCCGCTACTGCTGGCCAGCCAGACGCTCTACCCGCAGCTGAAAAAGATGATCCCACAACCCTTACATTAACCCTTACGGGTCAGGCTATTTCTGATTATGTACTCTACACAGTAACGATAACTTCATTCACGGACGAACCACATCAATCAGTCAGGCCTCCGACCTGCGGAGAACCACCTATGTCTGGAATTATCGCTTTTTTCCGGGCGTCGCCGCCGAAAGCGGGCGCCGCGTTTGATGAACACCGTTTTCGCCGGGTGCGCTGGCAAACCTTTATCGCCATGACCCTGGCCTACGTCACCTTTTACGTCTGCCGGTTATCCTTCACCGTCGCCAAAAGCGCGCTGGTGGATCTGGGGATCACCCCGACGGAGCTGGGCATGATCGGCTCAACCCTGTTCTTCAGCTACGCCATCGGCAAGCTGGTCAACGGCTTTATCGCCGATCACGCCAACGTGGTGCGCTATATGAGCCTCGGTTTATTGCTCAGCGCCGGGATGAACCTGATGATGGGGATGACCACCAACGCCCTGCTGCTGGCCATCTTCTGGGGGATCAACGGCTGGGCCCAGTCGATGGGCGTCGGCCCCTGCGCGGTCTCGCTGGCGCGCTGGTACGGCGTTAAGGAGCGCGGCACCTTCTATGGCATCTGGTCGACGGCGCATAATATCGGCGAGGCGGTGACCTATATGGTGATCGCCGCAGTGATCGCCGGATTTGGCTGGCAGATGGGCTACCTGTCCACCGCTGCGCTCGGCGCCGCCGGGGTGGTGCTGCTGGTGCTGTTCATGCACGATTCGCCGCAGAGCAGTGGCTTCCCGTCCATCAACGTCATCCGCGATGAACCGCAGGAGGAGGCCGAAGCCCGCGGCTCAGTGTTTAAAAACCAGCTGCTGGCGCTGCGCAACCCGGCGCTGTGGACCCTCGCCCTCGCCTCCGCCTTTATGTACATCGACCGCTACGCCGTCAACTCGTGGGGGATCTTCTTTCTCGAGCAGGATAAAGCCTATTCCACGCTGGAGGCGTCCGGGATTATCGGCGTCAACGCCATCGCCGGCATCGCCGGGACCATCATCGCCGGCATGCTCTCCGACCGCTTTTTTCCACGCAACCGCAGCGTGATGGCCGGGTTTATCAGCCTGCTGAACACCGCCGGCTTCGCCCTGATGCTCTGGTCGCCGCACAATTATTACACTGATATTCTGGCGATGATTATCTTCGGGGCCACCATTGGCGCCCTGACCTGCTTCCTCGGCGGGCTGATCGCCGTCGATATCTCCTCGCGCAAAGCCGCCGGGGCCGCGCTCGGCACCATCGGCATCGCCAGCTACGCCGGCGCCGGCCTGGGCGAGTTTCTCACTGGGATCATTATTGATAAAACGGCTATCCTTGAGAACGGCAAAACGCTGTATGATTTCAGCACGTTGGCGCTGTTCTGGGTGGGTACCGGTCTGGGTTCCGCGCTACTCTGTTTTACCACTGCCGCCATCGTCGCCCGGCGCCATGCCGTCGAACGGCAGACCTCGTTCTCCTCATAACCGATTAACGAATTAAGGAAGAAGATATGATGCCTGCAAGACATCAGGGGCTGTTACGCCTGTTTATCGCCTGCGCGCTGCCGCTGCTGGCGCTGCAATCTGCTGCCGCCGCGGACTGGCAGCTGGAGAAAGTGGTCGAGCTCAGCCGCCACGGTATCCGCCCGCCGACGGCCGGCAACCGGGAAGCCATCGAGGCCGCCACCGGCCGACCGTGGACCGAGTGGACCACCCATGACGGCGAGCTCACCGGCCATGGCTATGCCGCCGTGGTTAACAAAGGACGTGAGGAAGGCCAGCACTATCGCCAGCTCGGCCTGCTGCAGGCGGGATGCCCGACGGCGGAGTCGATTTACGTGCGCGCCAGCCCGCTGCAGCGGACGCGGGCGACCGCCCAGGCGCTGGTGGATGGCGCCTTCCCCGGCTGCGGCGTCGCTATCCATTATGTCAGCGGGGATGCCGATCCCCTGTTTCAGACCGACAAGTTCGCCGCCACGCAAACCGACCCCGCCCGCCAGCTGGCGGCGGTGAAAGAGAAGGCCGGGGATCTGGCGCAGCGTCGGCAGGCGCTGGCGCCGGCCATCCAGCTATTGCAACAGGCGGTTTGTCAGGCCGATAAACCCTGCCCGATCTTCGACACCCCCTGGCAGGTGGAGCAGAGCAAAAGCGGGAAAACCACTATTAGCGGACTGAGCGTGATGGCCAATATGGTGGAGACGCTGCGTCTCGGCTGGAGTGAAAACCTGCCTCTCAGCCAGCTGGCGTGGGGCAAGATCACCCAGGCCAGGCAGATCACCGCCCTGCTGCCGCTGTTAACGGAAAACTACGATCTCAGTAACGACGTGCTGTATACCGCGCAAAAACGCGGGTCGGTGCTGCTCAACGCCATGCTCGACGGCGTCAAACCGGAGGCGAATCCGAACGTACGCTGGCTGCTGCTGGTGGCCCATGACACCAATATCGCCATGGTGCGCACGCTGATGAACTTTAGCTGGCAGCTGCCGGGCTACAGCCGGGGAAATATCCCGCCGGGCAGTAGCCTGGTGCTGGAGCGCTGGCGCAACGCGAAGAGCGGGGAACGCTATCTGCGGGTCTATTTCCAGGCGCAAGGCCTCGACGACCTGCGTCGTCTGCAGACGCCGGACGCGCAGCACCCGATGCTGCGTCAGGAGTGGCGTCAGCCGGGCTGCCGTCAGACCGACGTCGGTACGCTGTGTCCCTTCCAGGCGGCTATTACCGCCCTCGGTCAGCGTATCGACCGGTCATCCGCCCCGGCGGTAGCCATGGTCCTGCCGTAGCAATGCAGCGCTTGCCCGGGCCCGGGAAAGCCATTTTTTCCAGGCCCGGCACGGTGTCGGCTATTCATTGTCCGGCGCAAACGCCCCGGCGGCGACCTGCGCCGGGGTGACCACCCCGCTGTCCAGCACCCAGCCGCTCACCAGCCCAGCAGGCGTGACGTCGAACGCCGGATTGTAAACGGCGGCCCCCGTCGGCGCCCACTGTACCGCGCCAAAGCTGCCCGCCACCCCGGTTACTTCCGCCGCCGCGCGCTGCTCAATGGGGATCGCCGCCCCGTTCGGGCAATGGCGGTCGAGGGTGGTCTGCGGGGCAGCGACGTAAAACGGGATCTGGTGATAATGGGCCAAAACCGCCAGAGAGTAGGTGCCGATTTTATTCGCCACATCGCCGTTGGCGGCGATACGGTCGGCGCCGACCCACACCGCATCCACCTGCCCCTGCGCCATCAGGCTGGCGGCCATTGAATCGGTGATCAGCTGATACGGCACGCCCAGCTCGCCCAGCTCCCAGGCGGTTAAACGTCCGCCCTGCAGCAGTGGCCGGGTTTCATCGACCCACACGCTGGCCACCTTTCCCTGCCGGTGCGCCAGCGCGATAACCCCCAGGGCGGTCCCTACCCCGGCGGTCGCCAGGCCACCGGTGTTGCAATGGGTCAGCAGTCGACTGCCGGGCTTCACCAGCGCACTGCCCGCCTCAGCGATGCGGTCGCACAGCTGTTTATCTTCTTCGACCAGACGCAAAGCTTCCGCTTCCAGCGCCTGCGGGTAATCTTCCCGGGCCAGCGCCTGCTTCATGCGATCCAGATTATTCATCAGGTTGACCGCCGTCGGCCGCGCCGCGCGCAGCGTCTCCAGCGTCTGCTGGAGTGCATCCCGGTTCAGGCCGCGCTGGGCCAGCAGAGCCAGCAGCAGGCTGGCGGACAGGCCAATCAGCGGCGCGCCGCGCACCCGCAGGGCATGAATATGGTCCACCAGCAGCGCAACGTTATCCGCCGCCAGCCAGCGTTTCTCCTGCGGCAAGGCCTGCTGGTCGAGAATAAAAAGCTGATTTTCACTCACCCGCAGGCTGGTGGTCTGTAATGTCTGCATGTCGTTAAATCCCTGTTGCGTTGTTGTATCACATTGTGTCAGGATGGAATCCAGAAGTATAGACGTCTGAACGGCTTAATCAGAATTCGAGGATCGAGGCAATGTCGCAATACCATACCTTCACCGCCCACGATGCCGTGGCTTACGCGCAGCAGTTCGCCGGCATCGACAACCCATCTGAGCTGGTCAGCGCGCAGGAAGTGGGCGATGGCAACCTCAATCTGGTGTTTAAAGTGTTCGATCGCCAGGGCGTCAGCCGGGCGATCGTCAAACAGGCCCTGCCCTACGTGCGCTGTGTCGGCGAATCCTGGCCCCTGACCCTCGACCGCGCCCGTCTGGAAGCGCAGACCCTGGTCGCCCACTATCAGCACAGTCCGCAGCACACGGTAAAAATCCATCACTTTGATCCCGAGCTGGCGGTGATGGTGATGGAAGATCTTTCCGACCACCGCATCTGGCGCGGGGAGCTTATCGCTAACGTCTACTACCCGCAGGCGGCCCGCCAGCTTGGCGACTATCTGGCGCAGGTGCTGTTCCACACCAGCGATTTCTATCTCCATCCCCACGAGAAAAAAGCGCAGGTGGCGCAGTTTAGTAACCCGGCGATGTGCGAGATCACCGAGGATCTGTTCTTTAACGACCCGTATCAGATCCACGAGCGTAATAACTACCCGGCGGAGCTGGAGGCCGATGTTGCCGTCCTGCGCGACGACGCCCAGCTAAAGCTGGCGGTGGCGGCGCTGAAGCATCGTTTCTTTGCCCATGCGGAAGCGCTGCTGCACGGCGATATCCACAGCGGGTCGATCTTCGTTGCCGAAGGCAGCCTGAAGGCCATCGACGCCGAGTTCGGCTATTTCGGCCCCATTGGCTTCGATATCGGCACCGCCATCGGCAACTTGCTGCTTAACTACTGCGGCCTGCCGGGCCAGCTCGGCATTCGCGACGCCGCCGCCGCACGCGAGCAGCGACTGAACGATATCCACCAGCTGTGGACCACCTTCGCCGAACGCTTCCAGGCGCTGGCGGCGGAGAAAACCCGCGACGCGGCCCTGGCTTACCCCGGCTACGCTTCCGCCTTTCTGAAGAAAGTCTGGGCCGACGCGGTTGGCTTCTGCGGCAGCGAACTGATCCGCCGCAGCGTCGGGCTGTCGCACGTCGCGGATATCGACACTATCCGGGACGACGCCATGCGCCATGAATGCCTGCGCCACGCCATTACCCTCGGCAAAGCGCTGATTGTGCTGGCCGAGCGTATCGACAGCGTCGACGAGCTGCTGGCGCGGGTACGCCAGTACAGCTGAGTGCGCCTGTTTTCCCTCACCCCGGCCCTCTCCCATAGGGAGAGGGAGCACACCCTAAAAAAGGCCATTGTCATTGCCTTTTTGCGTTTACCTTGCCCTCACCCCAACCCTCTCCCACAGGGAGAGGGAGCAAACCCTAAAAAAGTGCAATCATCAGGGATTGCCCGGCGGCGCTGCGCTTGCGCGGGCCTACAGATAACCGCATGACGGTTTGATCTTGCAGTCTTTTGTAGGCCGGGTAAGGCGAAAGCCGCCACCCGGCAGACATGCGAGCACAATTTTGCGTTTACCTTGTCCTCATCCCAGATACTCAATCACCGACAGCCCGCCGTTGTAATCGGTGCTGTAGATAATGCCCTGCGCATCGACAAACACATCGCAGGACTGGATCACCTGCGGGCGGCCGGGACGGGTATCCATCATCGTCTTCGGCGCCGCCGGCACCAGCGCCCCGGTCTCCAGCGGACGATACGGGTTAGATATATCGTAAGCCCGCACGCCGGCATTCTGATAAGTGGCAAAAATCAGCGTTGAGCTGACAAAGCTGCCGGGACGATTCTCATGCAGGTTGTGCGGACCGAAATGCGCCCCTTTCGCCACATAGTCGATTTCATCCGGCGGCGGGAACGTGGCGATGCTCACCGGGTTTGACGGCTCGCGGATATCAAACAGCCAGATCAGCTTCTCACCGTCCTCCTGATTGTCGAGCACCGCTTCATCCAGCACCACCAGCAGGTCACGATCCGGTAGCGGCAGCGCGGTATGCGTCCCGCCGCCGAACGGCGGGCTCCAGTTGCGATGGCTAATCAGCGTCGGCTGGGTACGGTCTTTGACATCCAGCAGCGTCAGGCCGCCGTCGCGCCAGCTGCCGTAGGCGGTATCCCCGGCAATAATGGCGTGATGCAGCGCATAGCGTTTGCCCTGCGGCCAGTCCGGTGTTTCACCGCCCGCCTGGTGCATCCCCGGCAGCCACCAGCGCCCGGCCACTTCGGGCTTACGCGGATCGGCCAGATCGATGGTCAGGAAGATGTAGTCAGTAAAACCGTCGATCAACGCGGACACATACGCCCAGCGGCCGCCGACGTACCAGATGCGGTGAATACCGATGCCGTTAAGCGACAGGAAACTGATTTCCCGCGGCTGCGCGGGAGTGGAAATATCAAAGATGCGCAGCCCGGCGCTCCAGCCCTTGTCCTGCACATCGCTGACCGTGTCGCCCACCGAGCGGGTGTAGTAGACCTTCTCATCAGCAAAACGGGCGTCGGCAAACAGATCCCGGGCGTTGATCACCAGCAGCAGATCGTCATGCGCCTGCAGATGCACGTTCCAGGTGCCCGGCGGCGCGGCAATATAGTTGACGGTGGTAGGCCGGGTCGGATCGCGAACATCGACCACGGAAAAGCCCTGCGACACCATATGGCCGATATAGGCGAATCCGCGGTGCACCATCAGCTGCACGCCGTCCGGACGACCGCCCTGATCGCTATGGCCAATCAGCCGCATATTGCGGCTGTATTCGGGGGAAGGTAATGCTGACATAGGGGATCCCTCTCGCCCGGTGGCATGGTTTTCCCCCTCTCCCTGCGGAAGAGGGCCGGGGTGAGGGCACCAGGCCGCCGCCCACCGCCACCCGGCTTGATTTTATTTGTTTTTCGCTTCCAGCGTCGCGAACCACGGCGCGATAAAGTCTTCGGTCTGGCCCCAGCCAGGGATAATTTTCCCCAGCGACGCCACGTTCACCGCCCCCGGCTGGGCCGCCAGCAGCGCCTGCGGGATCGCCGCCGCCTTGAAGTCGTAGGTGGCTGGCGTCGGCTCGCCGGCGATCTTATTGGCGATCAGCCGCACGTTGGTCGCGCCGATAAGCTTCGGATCCACCGCCACGCTCACCTTCCATGGGCTGCCGGCTTCGCGCATCAGCTGCAGATCCTGGTTGGAAATATCAATGCTGTAGAGTTTGATCTCGGTGCGGCCATTCTCTTTCAGCGCTTTATAGGCCCCCTGGCTAAAGGCATCCCAGGTGCCCCAGATCGCGTCGATTTTCCCTTTCGGATACTTGGCGAGGATCGCCCCCACCTTGTTGGCAGTGTCGCCCTGCACATCGGATGACACGGCGCCGATCGACTCGAGCTCTTTAATCCCCGGATTTTGCTTCAGCAGCGTCTGGTAAGCCGCCTGACGGCGCTCCATCGGCGGGAAGCCCGCCACCCACAACTTGACGATGTTGGCCTTGCCGTTGAAGTCTTTCACCAGCTGGCCAAAAGAGAGCTCGGTCAGCGACGCGTCATCCTGCTGACTGACCGTCACCCCGGGGATCTCACCGCTCACCGCGGTATCGAACACCGCCACTTTGATCCCGGCATCCACCGCCTTCTTCACCAGGGCGGTGGAATACGGGTCACGCCCCTGGGAGAGAATAATGCCATCGTATTTCTGGCTGATGGCCTGGTTGACGAAGTCCTGGAATTTGGCGTCATCGCCGTTGCTCAGGAAGGTGCTGATTTTGAAACCGAGCTTTTTGCCTTCCTGCAGCGCCCCGGAGACAAACTGGGTGGTGTTATCGTCAGACCCCAGGTTGCGGATCACCGCAATACGGATCGGGCCGCTGTGCTCGGCAATCGCCGCCGGCACCGGCGTCGGGGCAGTGGCCAGCGCCGCCGTCGACTGCAGCAGACCCAGCGTCATCAGAGAGAGTGCGATCTTTTTCATGCTGTTTACCCTGTAAAATGTTAAGTACGGCGCTGAAAATAGGTCAGTGCCAGCGCGCCAGCCAGGACCAACCCTTTAATAATGTCCATCGCGTAATACGGCACCGAGAGCATCACCAGCCCGTTGGAGAGCACGCCGAGGATCACCGCCCCCACCAGCGTCCCCAGGGCGTTCGGTTTACCGGAGCCCGCCAGCGAAAAGCCGATCCAGGCCGCCGCCACCGCGTCCATTAGATAGCCGCCGCCGGCGTTGACCTGCGAGGATCCGATACGCGAGGCCAGCAGAATGCCGCCCAGCCCGGCCAGCAGCGAGGCAATCACGTATGCTGCGACTTTGTAACGAGTGATCCGCAGGCCGGAGAGCCGCGCGGCCTCCGGGTTGCCACCGATGGCGTACATCCGCCGTCCGTGGGTGGTGAACGACAGCGCCAGCTGGGCGACCAGCGTCACCACCAGCATGATGATGACGATGGTCGGCACCTGCCCCAGCGCGCCAAAGCCCGCCGGGATAGTGCCTTCCGCCATCTCGCCGCTCGGCAGCACCATGTTTTCAGTAATCGAACCGCCGTAGCTGTAGGTCATCGCCACGCCCTGAATCACAAACAGGCTGGCCAGGGTGGCGAGCATGTCAGGAATGCGCAGCACCACGATCAGAAAGGCGTTAAACAGCCCCACCAGGGTGCAGAGCGCGAGGGTGATCAGAATCGCTTCGGTGGTCCCCAGGCCATGCCAGACAAACAGGGAAATCACCAGCGCGTTAGCCAGCGATGCCGTCGATCCCACTGACAGATCAAAGCCGCCAATGGTGAGAGAAATCGACACCCCGATGGCAATCACCGTGACAATCGCGATCGAGCGCAGAATGTTGATGATGTTGAACGGATCAAGGAAGTTGTCCGAGGCGAGGCCAAAGACCGCCACCAGCAGCACCACGGTCAGCAACATGCCCCACTTATAGAGAAAATCAAAAAATCGCTGACGGCCCGATACCGTCGCGTTTACTGCCAGGGCCTTGCTCACGCTGCCGCTCCTCCGGTTGAATAATAAAGCAACGTCTCTTCCCGGGCTTCCGCGCCGGGGATCTCCGCCACAATCCGTCCGTCCCATAGCACGCAGATGCGGTCGCATAAACCGACCAGCTCGGCGAATTCACCCGAGGCATAAATCACCCCTTTGCCTTCCCGCGCCAGACCATCGATCAGCATGAACAGATCGGTTTTCGCTTTCACATCGACCCCTTTGGTCGGTTCGTCAAAAATCAAAACATTGGCATGACTGCGCAGCCATTTGCCAATGGCCACCTTCTGCTGGTTGCCGCCGGAAAGACGGCGCAGCATCTGCCCCGGGCCAGTGGCGCGCACGCCGAGGCGGGCAATCACCTCCTCCGCCCAGCGCCAGGCCTGCCGATGGCCAAACAGGCTCCAGCGCGAAAAGCTGTTATCGGCGCTGACCGCCAGGTTCATCGCGATCGGCTCTTCGATGAAAATGCCCTCTTTGCGCCGCTCCTCCGGGACCAGCGCCAGGCCGCGCCCCACCGAGTCGGCAGGATCGCGCGGTCGCCACGGCTGGCCGTTCAGCTCGCCACGCTGCACCCGGCTTTTGCTGGCGCCGAACAGCGCTTTGCACAGCTCGGTTTTGCCCGCGCCGGCCAGCCCGGCGATACCCAGAATTTCCCCCTTCCGCAGACGCAGCGAAATATCCTGCAGCAGCGCCTCATCATGCAAACCGTCAACCTGCAGCAGCACCTCTTCGCCGTGCGGCGGGCGCGGCGGTGGGAAGATATCGCTCAGCTCGTGGCCCAGCATCTTTTCGACGATCTGTTCGCCGCTCAGCGGCGCCATCGGGCCGCTCTCAATTAGCCGCCCGTCGCGCAGCACCGTCAGGGTGTCGCAGATCGCCTTCAGTTCATGGATACGATGCGAAATAAACACCACCCCGATCCCCTGCTGCTGCAGACGGCGTACTACCGCAAACAGGCGCTCACTTTCATGCTGATCCAGCGGCGCGGTGGGCTCATCGAGGATCAAAAAGCGGCAATGGTGCGACAGAGCGCGAGCCAGCAGGATTTGCTGTTTTTCGGCGAGCGTGCAGCTGTCAATGGAGCGCCTGACGTCCAGCGCCACGTCCAGCTGCGCCAGCGCCTCGCGCGCCAGCTGCCGAACCCGCGACCAGCGAAACGCCATGCCCGGCTCTGCCAGCCTGTCCAGCATGATGTTTTCCGCAATGCTCAGGCCAGGTACCAGCGCCACATCTACCTCCTGCTGCACCAGGTGGATCCCCAACTGTTTAGCATCCCGCGGCGAACGAATGGTGACCGGCTGGTTGTTGATCGTCACCTCGCCTTCATAATGAGCGTGGGTGCCGCACAGCACCGCCATCAGCGTCGACTTACCCGCGCCGTTGGCCCCGGTCAGGGCATGCACCGACCCGCCATGAAGGGTAAAGTCCACCTTGTTCAGTGCCTGAAAGCCGGAGAAGGCCAGGCTAATGTTATGCATCTCAAGGCGGTTCGCGCTCATCACTGTTCCCGTGCGGTAATTAATCTTCTGATTTAACGAATTTTTCATAGCCGCCGCTGGCTGACAACTGCGTAAAAAGCATAAGATACAACGAAATAATATTAGCCATCTGGATGTCCAGACATAACATCAGTTTAGCCCAACACCTATAAGGACAGCTTCCATGAGCAACAGCGATATCCGCGTCGTACCCGGCCCGGCCAACTATTTCTCCCACCCTGGCAGCCTTGAGCGGCTGAGCGATTTTTTCAGCGCCGACCAGCTCTCACGGGCGGTGTGGGTCTATGGCGAGCGCGCCCTGGCCGGCGCCGAACCTTTTCTGCCGGCGGCCTTCCACCTGCCGGAGGCAAAAAAGATCCGCTTTACCGGCCACTGCAGCGAACGCGACGTGGCGGCGCTGGTGCAGGCCTCCGGTGACGATCGGGCGGTAGTGATTGGCGTCGGCGGCGGCGCGCTGCTCGACAGCGCGAAAGTGCTGGCCCGCCGCCTGGGGGTACCGCTGGTGGCCATCCCGACCATCGCCGCCACCTGCGCGGCGTGGACGCCGCTGTCGGTGTGGTACAGCGACGCCGGACAGGCCCTGAATTTTGAGATCTTCGATGACGCCAACTTCCTGGTGCTGGTCGAGCCGCGCATCATTCTCAACGCCCCGGCGGAGTACCTGCTGGCGGGCATTGGCGACACCTTAGCCAAATGGTATGAGGCAGTGGTGCTGGCGCCGCAACCGGAGGCGCTGCCGCTCACCGTGCGGCTGGGGATTAACGGCGCGCTGGCGATCCGCGACGTGCTGCTGGCCAGCAGCGAAACGGCGCTGGCGGACCAGCGCCGCGGCGATCTGACCCAGGCGTTTCGCGATGTGGTAGAGGCGATTATCGCCGGCGGCGGGATGGTTGGCGGGCTGGGGGAACGTTACACCCGGGTCGCCGCCGCCCATGCGGTGCACAACGGACTGACGGTGCTGCCGCAGACGGATAAATTCCTCCACGGTACCAAAGTCGCCTACGGCATTCTGGTACAGAGCGCCCTGCTTGCTCAGGACGATGTGCTGGCGCAGTTAGTGCAGGCGTATCAGCGCTTTAACCTGCCGACCACCCTGGCGGCACTGGAGGTCGATATCAATAACCGCACAGAACTGGACCGGGTCATTGCCCATACCCTGCGCCCGGGCGAGTCGATTCACTATTTACCAGTGACGTTAACCCCTGAGGTTCTGCGCGCGGCGTTTGAGAAGGTGGAATACTTCAGCCGTTAATCGCCCCGACCGTCTATACCTAATGATGATGCTCACCACTCTCGCAACGAGGTCATCATGCAGATCGATTTAACAGGTAAAAAGGCGCTGGTTACCGGCGCCAGCCGTGGGTTGGGTCGCGCAATCGCGCTGTCGCTGGCACGCGCCGGTGCCGATGTGGTTATTACGTATGAAAAATCGGCCGATAAAGCCCAGGCAGTCGCCGATGAAATAAAGGCCCTGGGTCGGCACGGCGAGGCGGTGCAGGCCGACAGCGCCAGCGCGCAGGCTATTCAGGAGGCGGTAACCCATGCGGCCCGGTCCCTCGGCGGGCTGGATATTTTGGTCAACAACGCCGGGATCGCCCGCGGCGGTCCACTGGAATCCATGACGCTGGCGGACATTGACGCCCTTATCAACGTCAATATTCGTGGGGTGGTCATCGCCACCCAGGAAGCGCTGGTGCATATGGCCGATGGCGGACGGATCATCAACATCGGCAGCTGTCTGGCTAATCGCGTGGCCATGCCGGGCATCGCGGTTTACGCCATGACCAAGTCCGCCCTCAACGCCCTGACCCGTGGCCTGGCGCGTGATTTAGGCCCTCGCGGGATCACCGTTAACCTTGTCCATCCAGGGCCGACCAACAGCGATATGAACCCGGAAGACGGAGAACAGGCGGAAGCCCAGCGCCAGATGATTGCGGTCGGTCACTACGGCCAGCCGGAAGACATCGCCGCGGCGGTCACCTTCCTCGCCAGCCCGGCCGCCGGGCAGATCTCCGGTACGGGGCTGGACGTGGATGGCGGATTGAACGCCTGATCGCACATTTTCTGCAAGCCTCTGTCGCCCGACAGAGGCCTTCCCGCGCCGCCTCGACGGGTTGCGTTTTGCCTCTTACCTGCGTTTTTTCTCCGCTCTACAGTACCCCATAAGAAATTCGGAATTTATCTAATAGTCTTATTATTTCCTTATATTTTGTGTGGGCGTACAGTGGAGGTACGGATGAAGATTGTCTGGTCAAAAACGGCAGATAAGCAATTTTCTAAAATCGATAATCGGTATAAGAGCCGCATTAAATCCAGGCTGGAAAAGATGGATGATAAAGCTTCACCTATCTCGGATATCAAAAAATTGTCCTCTCCCGAAAACCACTACCGGCTGCGATTAGGTGATTACAGAGTCATCTACACCTTTGGGGATCCGCCGGGCGATACCTGCTACGTCGTGGCGGTTAAACGCCGAACCACCACCACCTACCTTCATGAGGAAGATACCGAATATGACTATTCAGTACATCAAGGATGAAGAAGGAAAAGACCAGTATGTCGTCATTCCTTACAGCGATTACTTTCGTATGCGCCTGGCTCTGCTGGAGTACGACGACGAGGATGAAAGCGACTGGGAAGATATTCCTTATGAATCAGACATCTATGATAATGTCATGCTACCAGGCGAAGTATGCGACGTGATGCATAAAGAAAACGTCAGTCTGCAGGCCGCGTGGCGCATCCTGCGCGGGCTATCCCAGCAGGAGGTCGCGGCTAAACTCGGCATCAGCCAGTCCGCCGTGTCGCAGCTGGAAGCGCTGGACTCCCGTCCGCAGAAGCGCACCCGCGAGAAGCTGGCGGCGATTTACGGCTGTACCCAGGAGCAGATCAGCCTCTATCTGCCGAAAGAGGGTTAACAGCACTTCGCCCCGCCCTTGCCGCCGTAGCGCGCGTCCTGGCGCTCGCGAAAGAATTCTTCATAGGTCATCGGCGTCTGATCCGGGTGGGTTATTCGCATGTGCTCGACGTAGTTATCGTAATCCGGCACGCCGATCATCATCTTCGCCGCCTGGCCTAAATATTTTCCCGCTTTGGAGAGGGTGTCGAACATAAGTCATTTCTCTTTTGTTTCCCTCTCCCAAAGGGAGAAGGAGGATCAGAAATGTAGGCCGGGTAAGGCGAAGCCGCCACCCGGCACACCGGTTAATGCGCGCGCTTCGCCTGCGCGGTTATAGTTTGCGCATCGGCGGGCATCGCCTGGTACGGCGTCTCTTTCGCCGTCGGTTTATCCTCTTTCAGCGCCGCCAGCGCGGTTTTAATCGAGAACAGCGCCAGCACCACCACCACAATCATAAAGAAGATGGTCAGCCCGGCATCGAGACGGTTGTTAAACACCAGCTGCGCCAGCTGTGATTCGGTATATTGCGGCGGAATGTTGCCGCTGTCGATCATCGCCTGGAATTTATTAGCGATGGCCAGGAAACCCACTTTGGTGTCCGGGCTGAACGACTTCTGCCAGCCGGCGGTCAGGGTACAGATCAGCAGCCAGCTTGTCGGCAGCAGCGCCACCCACGCGTAGCGCTGGCGTTTCATCTTGAACAGGACCACCGCGCAGAGCATCAGCGCCATCCCCGCCAGCATCTGGTTGGCGATACCGAACAGCGGCCACAGGGTGTTAATCCCGCCCAGCGGATCCACTACCCCCTGATGCAGGAAGTAGCCCCACGCCAGGACGCACAGCGCGGTCGCCAGCAGGTTGGCCGGCAGCGAACTGGTTTTTTTCAGCCCCGGGCTAATCACGCCCAGCAGATCCTGCAGCATAAAGCGCGCCGCACGGGTGCCGGCATCAACCGCCGTCAGGATAAACAGCGCCTCAAACAGAATGGCGAAGTGGTACCAGAACGAGACATCCATCAGCCCGCCCAGCGAGCCGTGCAGGATGTAGGCCATCCCCACCGCCAGGGTTGGCGCGCCGCCGGCGCGGGAGATAATCGACTGTTCACCCACCTCGCTGGCGATTTGATGCAGCGTATCCGGGGTAATGCTAAAGCCCCAGCCGCTCACCACCTGCGCCGCCGAGGCGACCACATCGGTGGTTCCCGCCGGCGCCAGCACCGCCATCGGGCTGTTCATCGCGAAGTAGACGCCCGGGTCGATAATACAGGCCGCCACCAGCGCCATAATGGCGACGAAGGATTCCATCAACATACCACCGTAGCCGATAAAGCAGGCCTGGCCTTCGTTGGCCAACATTTTCGGCGTGGTGCCGGAGGAGATCAGCGCGTGGAAGCCGGAGACCGCGCCGCAGGCGATGGTGATAAACAGGAACGGGAACAGGTTGCCGCTCCACACCGGGCCGGTACCGTCGACGAACTTGGTCAGCGCCGGCATGGTCAGGGTCGGGCGCATAATCAGAATGCCAATCGCCAGCCCCACGATGGTGCCGATTTTCAGGAAGGTGGAGAGGTAGTCGCGCGGGGCCAGCAGCAGCCAGACCGGCAGTACCGCGGCGACAAAGCCGTAGCCCACCAGGATCCAGGTCAGCTGTACGCCGGTGTAATCAAACCACGGCGCCCAGGTCGGGCTTTCCGCCACCCAACCGCCGGAGATGATGGCGAACACCAGCATCACCAGGCCGATCACCGACACCTCGCCGATGCGCCCCGGGCGCAGGTAGCGAATATAGATACCCATAAAGATCGCCAGCGGGATGGTAAAGGCGACGGTGTATGTCCCCCACGGACTGTGGGTCAACGCTTTCACCACGATCATCGCCAGGACCGCGAGGATGATGACCATGATCATAAAGCAGGCCACCAGCGCCAGGACGCCAGCGGTTGGCCCCATCTCCTCTTTAACCAGTTCGCCAAGCGAGCGGCCATCGCGACGGGTCGAAACAAACAGCACCATAAAGTCCTGTACCGCCCCCGCCAGCACCACGCCGGCGAGGATCCAGATCATCCCCGGCAGGTAGCCCATCTGCGCGGCAAGCACCGGGCCCACCAGCGGCCCCGCGCCGGCAATGGCGGCAAAATGGTGACCGAACAGCACTTTTTTGTCGGTCGGAACATAATCGAGGCCGTCATTATGTCGTACCGCCGGCGTCATCCGCGTCGGGTCAACGCCGAGAACGGTTTTGGCGATATACAGACCGTAGAAACGATATGCGATCAGATAAACGCAGACCGCCGCGACGACAATCCACAGCGCATTTATCTGCTCACCCCGGTTTAAGGCGATATAGCCGAGGGCAAAGGCTCCGATCACGGAGAGCAGTGTCCAGATAAGGTATTTCCCTGAATTATTCATTGTTGTGGTCCACCGGTAGGGTAATCAGGATGTTACATTTTGTTTCTAGATCACAACGCAGAATTTAACAACATCGAAACAGCGCAGATGCCGTACACCCACAGAGATTTGTCTCACATTGCTAGCGAGATCACTTAAGGCAGGAAAATGAATGAAAGGATTACCGTGAACGGTGCCGTTTGTTTGTCGGGTGGCGGCTAACGCCTTACCCGACCTACAGATCCGTAGCCCGGCCAAGCGCAGCGCAAGCCGGGGAAATAGCGGCTCCTCAGCCCAGAAACCGTAGCCCTGCTAAGTACAGCGCGAGCAGGGAAATTCCCGGATGGCGGCGCGCTGCGCCTTATCCCGGCTACCCATTGCGCCGATACGTAGCCCGGCCAAGCGTAGCGCAAGCCGGGGAAATAGCGGCTCCTCAGCCCAGAAACCGTAGCCCTGCTAAGCGCAGCGCGAGCAGGGAAATTCCCGGATGGCGGCGCGCTGCGCCTTATCCCGGCTACCCATTGCGCCGATACGTAGCCCGGCTAAGCGTAGCGCAAGCCGGGGAAATAGCGGCTTCCTGGCCCAGAAACCGTAGCCCTGCTAAGTACAGCGCGAGCAGGGAAATTCCCGGATGGCGGCGCGCTGCGCCTTATCCGGGCTACCCATTGCGCCGATACGTAGCCCGGCTAAGCGTAGCGCAAGCCGGGGAAATAGCGGCTTCCTGGCCCAGAAACCGTAGCCCTGCTAAGCGCAGCGCGAGCAGGGAAATTCCCGGATGGCGGCGCGCTGCGCCTTATCCGGGCTACCCATTGCGCCGATACGTAGCCCGGCTAAGCGTAGCGCAAGCCGGGGAAACAGCGGCTTCCTGGTCCAGAAACCGTAGCCCTGCTAAGCGCAGCGCGAGCAGGGAAATTCCCGGATGGCGGCGCGCTGCGCCTTATCCGGGCTACCCATTGCGCCGATACGTAGCCCGGCTAAGCGTAGCGCAAGCCGGGGAAATAGCGGCTTCTTAGCCCAGCACCGCGGTGCCCAGACGACAGGTGCAGCAGCGCCGCCCCTTCTCGTCATACACCACTATCTCCCAGCTCTGGCTCTGGCGGCCAAGATGCAGCGGTCGGCATTCGCCGCGCACTTTCCCGCTGGAGACCGGACGATGGTGGGTAGCGTTAAGCTCGGTGCCCACCACGCACTGCCCTTCTTCGGTCATCAGCCAACCGGCCATCGAGCCCAGCGTCTCCGCCAGCGCCGCGGAGGCGCCGCCGTGCAGCAGACCAAACGGCTGATGGGTGCGCGCATCCACCGGCATCTCCGCCTCCAGCAGCCCCGCTTCCAGTCGGGTGTAGATGATGCCAAGATGCGCCACCATGGTGTTTTCGCTGCTGGCGTTCAGCGCCGCCAGCGTGAGCTCTCGCTTCCAGGCCATTTACGCCCCCAGCGTCGAGCCGCCATCGACCACAATATCCTGCAGCGTAATATGGCTGGCGTGAGAAGAGGCGAGGAACAGAATGGTATTGGCGATCTCCTGCGGGCGGGCGATTTTGCCCAGCGGGATGCCCAGCTTAAACTGCTCGCCGAAGCCGCGGATCCGCTGCTGCTCGGCATCGTCGCTGACCCACAGGGTGCGCTGCATATCGGTGTCGGTGGAGCCCGGCGACACGAGGTTGCAGCGCACGCCGCTGCCTGCCAGCTCAAGGCCAACGGTTAACGCCAGGCTTTTCAGCGCCGCTTTCGAGGCGCCATAGGCGCTCATGCCGATACGCGGCGTATGCGCGGCATCGGAGGCGACGGTGACGATCGCCCCGCCCCGCTGACGGCGGAACTGGGCCATCGTCTGCTGAAACAGATTAAACGCGCCGCCAACGTTGACCGCGAAGGTTTGCTGCCAGTCTTCCGCGCTCAGCTGGTCGGTGGCGCCCATGCGCAGGATCCCGGCGGCGTTCACCAGCACGTCCAGTCGTTCGATGTTGTTGAGCAGCCGCGCGCACACGTCGCGTACCTGACCGGCATCGGCGACGTCCAGCGTTTCGGTGGCAAACGGATAACCTTCGCCGTCAAAGGCAAGGTCGAAACCGGTAACGTTGGCCCCGGCCTCGACGAAAGCCAGCGCGGTGGCATAGCCAATCCCTTTACCTGCGCCGGTCACCCACACGGTCTGACCGTGGAAATCCAGCGCCGCCATTATTTCACCTCACGGGAGAGCAGCGCCCACCAGGCGTCGATGGTCGGGTTCTTCGCCAGCATCACGAAGTCGATATCGCCGTGCACTTTGCGCCAGCGGGCGGCCAGGGCCATCATCCGCACCGAATCCAGACCGTAGTCGATCAGATTTTCATCATCCAGCGGTTCGTCGGATTCGTCGAGCAGCGGCAGGATCAGCGCGCGCAGCGCCGCTTTGGAGGCCGGCAGCGGCAGCAGCTCTTCGGTCATCACCACGCGGCCGGAGCGGCCAGCGACGTATTTCAGCGCCATCAGGTGCTCTTCACGGCTGAAGTCCGCCAGGGCGTCGGCGACAAAGAACGGTTTGATATCGCGCATGAAAGCATCGGTGGCGGTGGTCATGCAGCCGATATGAGCATAAACGCCGGTGATGATCAGCTGGTCGCGGCCGGCCTTTTTCAACATCTCCTCCAGCGGCGAGCGGTGAAATGCGCTGTAACGCCATTTCACCAGCACGGTATCGTCTTCATCCGGCGCCAGCGCGGCAATCACCTGCTGCTGCTCCGGCGAGCGGGTCAGGCCCGGCCCCCACATATCATTCAGCAACGCCCGATCTTCATCACTCTGCTCTTTCGGCTGGGCGGTGTAGTACACCGGAATGCCGTTCTGTTTGCAGAAGTCGCGCAGGGCGGCGATATTGGCCACCACTTTCTCCATCATCGCGCTGTTTTCGCCCCAGAAGTTGAGGAAATACTCCTGCATATCGTGGATCAGCAGCGCGGCGCGCGACGGCTCAAAGGCCCAGTTGACTTTGTTCGCCGGGATATCGCTGGCTTCCGGCAGCGCATATGCCTGTAATTTAGGGATTGCCATTCTCTGTTCTCCTTCAGCCCAGCTTGCCTTCGGCCAGCCACTGACGTAATTGTTTTTTATCGACTTTGCCCACCGGCGTCAGCGGCAGCGCGGCAACGCACTCCACGCGATCCGGCAGTTTAAATTCCGCCACGCCCTGCTCGCGCAGGAAGCGGCGCACCGCGACGGCGCGCAGCGGCGAGGTCACCACCAGATAAGCGCAGCTTTTCTCGCCCAGCAGGTTGTCTTCGATGCTGACCAGCGCGGCGTGGATCACCGCCTCATGGCGCAGCAGCAGGTTTTCGATCTCTTCAGCGGCGATCTTCTCGCCGCCGCGGTTGATCTGATCTTTTTCCCGGCCCTGGACGGTGATATACCCGTCTTCGTCGATCGAAATCAGATCGCCGGAGCAGTAAAACCCCTCGGCGTCAAAGGCTTCCGCGTTATGCTGCGGGCTGTTGTAGTAGCCGCGGAAGGTATACGGCCCGCGGGTCATCAGGCGACCCACTTCGCCGCGCGGCAGCGGGTTGCCGTCGGCATCCGCTACCCACACTTCATCGTCCGGGCACATCGGGCAGCCCTGGGTATGGATGATCCGCTCCGGGCTGTCGTTAAGGCGGGTGTAATTCACCAGCCCCTCCGCCATGCCGAACACCTGCTGCAGCTGGCAGCCGATTTCCTCCGGAATGCGCGCGGCGAGGGTCGCCGACAGGCGCGCGCCGCCGACCTGCAGCAGCCCCAGCGATTGCAGTTGCGCATTGCTGCCCCATTCATGGATCGCCTGCAGCCACAGGCTGACCGCCGGCGGCACCAGCGAGGCAACGTTGATCTGATGTTGTTCAATCAGCGGGAAACAGAGGGTGGCGCTCGGGTCGGCGGCGAGGATCACCCGCCCGCCGGCGAGGAAGACGCCGAGCGAACCCGGGGAACTCATCGCATAGTTATGCGCCGCCGGCAGCGCGTTGAGGTAGCGCGTCTCCGCGTTGATCCCGCAGATCTCGTTGCTGCGGCGGATGCTGTAGTCGTAATCGTTATGGGTGCGCGGGATCAGCTTCGGCGTCCCGGTGCTGCCGCCGGAGAGCTGGAAAAAGGCCACTTCGTCGGCAGGGGTTGGATTGGCGACAAAGTTATCCGCCGGGCGGTTAATCTCCGTCGCCAGATCGCGCTCGCCGCCGTCGTTACGCAACAGTGCGACGCGCAGGGAAGGATGCTCAGCGATAAACGCATGGAGGAAGCTATCGTCAGCAAACAGCGCGTGCTCGCGATCGGCAATCAGCAGCGCCGGTTTAATCTGCGCGGCGTAGGCGTTAAGCTCGCTGCGCTGATGGCTGAACAGCGCGTTCACTGGCGCGACGCCGATGCGCAGCAGCGCAAAGAAGGTGATGTAAAACTCGGCGACGTTGCCCAACTGCACCAGCGCGGTTTCCCCGCGCTTCAGTCCCTGGCGCTGCAGCGAGCAGGCAAGGTTGTCCACCAGCTGATTAAACTGGCGGTAGCTAATCTGCCGTTCGCCATCGATAATCGCCACGGCGTCGTTTTCCGCGTGACGGGTGATCAGATTGGTTAACGGCAGATCCTGCCAGTAGCCTTTTTGACGATAGCGGGCCGCGAACGCATCCGGCCAACGGGTAAATGCAATCATCCTTGCCTCTTAATTCAAGCCAAATACGTTAAGCATGGTGGTCAGTTTGACGCCGGTTTCGCGCCATTCGCCCAGCGGCGAGGAGGCCGGAACGATTCCCGCGCCGGCAAACAGGCGCAGCGTACGCTGCTGCAGACGCGCGCAGCGGATGGTCACCACCCATTCGCCGTTGCCTTCATCGTCACACCAGCCGACGATGCCGCCGAACAGCTGACGGTCGAAGGGTTCCAGTTCGGCAATCAGGCGCTTCGCCACCTGGTGTGGGAAGCCGCTCAGCGCCGGGGTCGGGTGCAGCAGACAGGCCAGCGACATGGCGTTTTCTTGCGCCAGCGCGGTGCCTTCGATTGGTGTTGCCAGGTGCCAGAGCGTTGGGGTGGTAATCAACTGCGGCGATGCCGGCAGCGACAGCTGGCTGCTGCGCGGGCCCAGCACGCTCTTCATCGCCTGGGTCACCAGCTCGTGCTCGTGGCGATCTTTGCCGGATGCCAGCAGCCTGTTGCCCGCTTCCCGATCCAGCACATCGTCCGGTTGACGACGGGCGGAGCCAGCCAGCGGCAATGAGCTGAAGCGCGGCCCGTCTTTACGCAGCAGCAGCTCCGGGCTGGCGCCCAGCAGCACGCCGCCGTCGGAGAGCGGCACATGGAAGTTAAAGCTCGCCGGGTTCTGGGCGATCAGTCGCTCCATCAACGCGCCGCTATCGACGCGGTCGCGGGTGGTAATATCGATAAGCCTTGAGAGCACCACCTTGTCCACTTCCGGGGTGGCGGTCAGCGCGGCAGCGCGTTCCACCATGGCTAAAAACGCGTCCTGCTCCGGGATCTCCCGGCGCTCCACCACTTCCATTGTCTCCAGCGGCGCGGCGTAGCGGGCGGAACGCTGTTTTTCCGGGCGGGAGAACGCTTCCCAGCGCTCGGGGATATAGAGCTCGGAAGGCTGACAGGTGTCGAACGGGATAGCCCCCACCATCACCGGCTTGCGGATCCCCGCCGCGCGGGCGTCGGCAAAAGCGGCGGCCAGCTGCTGCTGGAACTCGCCGTTCAGCGCATCGCCGCCGACAGCGGGCTGTGAGAAGCGGCGGAAGCAGCCGGAGGTGCTAAAACTGCGGTACGGCGACATAAAGAAGAAGCTGTCCGGAGACAGGGTCTGGGTGTGTTTCTGTACATCCTCAGCCAGTGACGTTTCCATATCATCCTCCAAAAACGATAAATATATTACGAATAATTATCATTTGTATTTTGGTTGGCTAACCTAAAAGGTATTGCCCGCCATGTCAACCGCGTTACGTCATTGCGCGCCACTTTGGCTTGCATCCTGCTGACGCAAAGTTGAAAATGAGACGCATTTATTACCTTTCGAATCAGGATGCGATGACGTGAACTTCTTTTCTTTCTGCCGCCGCGGTGCGCTGACCGGCATGCTGTTGCTTTTAGGAATTACCTCAGCCCAGGCGGCGGACTGGCCGCGCCAGGTCACCGACAGCTACGGGACACACACCCTGCCGAGCCAGCCGCTGCGCATTGTCTCCACCAGCGTGACCCTCACCGGCTCGCTGCTGGCGATTGACGCCCCGGTGGTCGCCAGCGGCGCCACCACGCCGAACAACCGCGTCGCCGATAGTCAGGGCTTTCTGCGTCAGTGGAGCGAGGTCGCCAAAGCCCGCAAGCTGGCACGGCTGTACATCGGCGAACCAAGCGCGGAAGCGGTGGCCGCCCAGATGCCGGATCTGATCCTGGTGAGCGCCACCGGCGGCGACTCTGCCCTGCCGCTGTACGATCAGCTCAAAACGATCGCCCCGACGCTGGTCATCAACTATGACGATAAAAGCTGGCAAACCTTGCTCACCCAACTGGGGCAGATCACCGGCCATGAGCAGCAGGCCAGCGCGCGCATAGCCGACTTCAATAAACAGCTCGTTTCGTTAAAAGAAAAAATGAAACTGCCGCCGCAGCCGGTGACCGCCCTGGTCTATACCGCCGCCGCGCACAGCGCCAATATCTGGACGCCGGCATCGGCCCAGGGGCAGATGCTCGAACAGCTGGGCTTTAACCTGGCGACGCTGCCGGGCGGCCTGCCCGCCAGCCATAGTCAGGGTAAACGCCACGATATCGTGCAGCTGGGCGGGGAGAACCTCGCGGCCGGTCTGAACGGCCAGAGCCTGTTCCTGTTCGCCGGCGACCAGAAAGATGCGGATGCCATCTACGCCAACCCGCTGCTGGCGCATCTCCCGGCGGTCGCAGGCAAACGCGTCTACCCGCTGGGCACCGAGACCTTCCGTCTTGACTACTACAGCGCCCTGCTGGTGCTCCAGCGTCTCTCCAGCCTGTTCGGCTAACGCGGGCCGTGCCATCAGGACGGGTACGTAACCTGAACTCTTTGCCGGGCGGCGCTCCGCTTGCCCGGCCTACAATACCCGAGACCGTAGGCCCGGTAAGGCGTAGCCGCCACCGGGCATCAGGCCGGGTACGCGGCCTGAACATCTTGCCGGGCGGCGCGGCGCTTGCACCGGCCTACAATGCCCGAGACTGTAGGCCCGGTAAGGCGTAGCCGCCACCGGGCAATCGCACCCTACTTAACTTTCGTTGACGATTTCCGGGCGCTGGAAACGGCGCAGCTCGCGTAGCAGCCCCACCAACAGCACGCCGACGAGCGCCAGCGCCCAGCCGCTGGCGCTGGCGGATGCCGCCGGGGTCATCACCGCCCCTAATCCGCCGAGCAGCGCCGCGCCGATGGCGTCGCCGGTGACGTTTTGCGCGGTCCACAGACCATTAATCCGCCCAAGCATATTTTCCGGCGTCTGGGTCTGGATCAGGGTGTACTGCAGCAGCGAGCTAATAGCGCTCAGCCAGCCAAACAGCGCCAGGCACAGCGCGCCCAACGCCCAGTGCGGCATCAGGCTGAACAGCGCAATGGCGACAAACGATCCCACCGTGGTCGCCAGCATCAGCGCACCCGGCCGCACCGTCTGGGCCAGCTGACCGCTGGTCAACGCCCCCAGCGCCGCACCGAGCGGAATAGCGGCGTACAGCAGGCCAATCTGTCCGGCCGACATCTGCCAGCTCCCGGCCAGCGCCGGATAGAGCACCCGCACCGCGCTGGCCATGGTCAGCAGACCGCCAAGCAGCGCAATCCCGCCGATAAGCGGGCTCTGACAGAGGAAGGTCAGCCCCGCCAGCAGAGATCGCAGCGGATGCTCGCGCGGCTGCGGAGGCGGCGGCAGCTGCGGCAGACGCAGCAGGGTTAAGGTGGTGATAAAGGTCCCCGCCGCCGCCAGGCCGAAGTTCCAGGCCACGCCGCCGGTGGCCAGCAGCAGGCCGCCGATCATCGGCGAAATCACCGAGCCAAGGCGCACCGTCAACATGGTGATGGCCCCGGCCTGCATCAGGTTTTCCCGCCCCACCAGCGCCGGGGTCGCCGCCAGCAGCGCGGTCACCCCCAACGAGGCGAAGAACCCGTCCCAGATCCCCAGCAGGTAGATCGCCGCCAGCGACGGCTCCGGCAGCAGGGCGTTCAGACACAGACCGACAAAGCCCACGCCGCAGGTGCCGCGCGCCAGCAGGATCAGGCGTTTACGTTCATAGCGGTCAGCCAGCACGCCCCCCACCATCAAGCCAACAAACATCGACGCGCCGGTCAGCGTCACCGACAGCCCGACCTGCCAGGTCGAATGGGTCATCATCTGGATCTGGACCGGAATGGCCACGCCCAGCAGGCCAAGCGACAGAATAGAGATAAAGCGAGCGATAAAAACGGCGCGAAACGCCGGGTGAGTTTTCAGCAGGCTGAGATTGAGCAGCCAGGATTGTCGGTTCATTACAGCGCCTTGTCGTTATTTTTAATACCCTTTTTACTGTGGGTCATGCTACCATAGCTGAATAAAATCGATAACGATAATTACTATCATTATCATATCAGGGATGTCAGTTATGTCGTTTTCTACGACCGCGGTACGCTCTGTCGCCGTGCCCGGATTGTTGCTGTTACTCGCCTTAGCCGCCGCGCTTAGCCTGACCATCGGCGCCAAATCGTTGCCGATCGGCACGGTATTCACCGCCTTCAGCGGAACCTGTCAAAGCGCCGACTGCACCATCGTGCTGGACGCGCGCCTGCCGCGTACCCTGGCCGGTCTGCTGGCCGGCGTCGCCCTCGGTCTCGCCGGCGCGCTGATGCAAACGCTCACCCGCAACCCGCTGGCCGACCCCGGCCTGCTGGGGGTCAACTCCGGCGCCAGCTTCGCCATCGTCCTCGGCGCGGCGCTGTTCGGGATCACCTCCCCGCAGGAGCAACTGCTGCTGGCGTTTTGCGGCGCGCTCTGCGCCTCGCTGCTGGTGGCCTTTACCGGCAGTCAGGGCGGCGGCCAGCTGAGCCCGGTGCGCCTCACCCTCGCCGGGGTCGCCCTTGCGGCGGTGCTGGAGGGGCTGTCCAACGGCATCGCCCTGCTCAACCCGGACGTCTACGATCAGCTGCGCTTCTGGCAGGCCGGTTCGCTGGATATCCGCACCCTGCAGACGCTGAAAATTGTCCTGCTGCCGGTGGTGATGGCGGGGATCGCCGCCCTGCTGCTGAGCCGGGCGCTTAACAGCCTGAGCCTCGGCAACGATACCGCCACCGCCCTCGGCAGCCGCGTCGCCCGCACCCAGCTGATCGGCCTGATCGTCATCACCGTCCTGTGCGGCAGCGCCACCGCCGTCGTCGGCCCCATCGCCTTTATCGGCCTGATGATGCCGCATATGGCGCGCTGGCTGGTGGGGGCCGATCATCGCTGGTCGCTGCCGGTCACCCTGCTCGCCACCCCGGCCCTGCTGCTGTTTGCCGACGTGATTGGCCGCCTGCTGGTGCCCGGCGAACTGCGGGTATCGGTGGTGAGCGCCTTTCTCGGCGCGCCGGTGCTGATCTGGCTGGTGCGCCGCCAGCCGCGGGGAGGTGGCCTGTGATTGCCCCGTCCCGCCGCCTGATAGCCAGTTGCCTGGTGCTGATGGCCGCCAGCCTGCTGATTTCCCTGCTCGGGCTGGCGCAAGGCCCGGTGCCCCTGACGATTGACCAGGTGTTCTCGGCGCTGTTCGGCGATGCGCCGCGCAACGTCGCGATGGTGGTGAACGAATGGCGGCTGCCGCGGGTGTTAATGGCGCTGCTCATCGGCGCCGCGCTCGGCGTCAGCGGCGCCATTTTCCAGTCGCTGACCCGCAACCCGCTCGGCAGCCCGGACGTGATGGGCTTTAACACCGGCGCCTGGAGCGGCGTGCTGGTGGCGATGGTCCTCTTCGGCCAGAACCTGACGGCGATTGCCCTGGCGGCGATGGCCGGCGGGGTGTTGACCTCGCTGGTGGTCTGGCTGCTGGCCTGGCGCAACGGGATCGAGACCTTCCGCCTGATCATTATCGGCATCGGCGTGCGCGCCATGCTGGTGGCATTCAACACCTGGCTGCTGCTGCGCGCCTCGCTGGAGACCGCCCTTTCTGCGGGCCTGTGGAACGCCGGATCGCTTAACGGCCTGACCTGGGGTAAAACCTGGCCGTCGGCGCCGCTGATCCTGTTGATGCTGGTGGGCAGCGCCCTGCTGGTTCGCCGGATGCGACTGCTGGAGATGGGCGACGATACCGCCTGCGCGCTGGGTGTGCAGGTCGAGCGTTCGCGCCTGCTGCTGATGCTGGTGGCGGTGGTGCTCACCGCCGCCTCGACGGCGCTGGCCGGGCCGATCTCATTTATTGCGCTGGTGGCGCCGCATATCGCCCGCCGCCTGAGCGGCACGGCCCGCTGGGGACTGACCCAATCGGCCCTGTGCGGCGCGCTGCTGCTGGCGCTGGCCGATTACGGCGCCCAGCGGCTGTTTATGCCGTGGCAGCTGCCGGTTGGCGTGTTAACCGTCAGCCTCGGCGGTATTTACCTTATTGCATTGTTGATTCAGGAGTCCCGCAAAAAATGAGTGCTGTCCCCTCCCGTTTGCGCGGCGAGCAGTTAACCCTGGCCTACGGTAACAAGACCATCGCCGAGTCGCTGAACGTGACCATCCCTGACGGTCACTTCACCGCCATTATCGGCCCCAACGGCTGCGGCAAGTCGACGCTATTGCGCACACTCAGTCGCCTGATGACGCCCGCCAGCGGCCACGTCTGGCTCGACGGCGCGCAGATCCAGCAGTACGCCAGTAAAGAGGTTGCCCGCCGTATCGGGCTGCTGGCGCAGAATGCCACCACTCCTGGCGATATCACGGTGCAGGAGCTGGTGGCCCGTGGGCGCTATCCGCACCAGCCGCTGTTTACCCGCTGGCGCAAAGAAGATGAAGAGGCGGTGAACAAGGCGATGCGGGCGACCGGGATCAGCGATCTGGCGCTGCAGAGCGTCGACACGCTTTCCGGCGGCCAGCGGCAGCGGGCGTGGATTGCGATGGTGCTGGCCCAGGAGACGGCGATTATGCTGCTTGATGAGCCAACCACCTGGCTGGACATCAGCCATCAGATCGATCTGCTGGAGCTATTGAGTGAGCTGAATCGCGAGAAGGGCTATACCCTGGCGGCGGTGCTGCACGATCTTAACCAGGCCTGCCGCTACGCCACCCACCTGATCGCCCTGCGCGACGGCAAGATCGTCGCCGAGGGGGCGCCGAAGGAGATCGTCACCGCCGATCTGATTGAACGGATTTACGGTCTGCGCTGCACGATCATTGAAGATCCGGTGGCGCATACGCCGCTGGTGGTCCCGCTGGGCCGCCGGTAATCTCCTCTTTCGCCGGCTTGCGCTACGCTGAGCCGGGCTACCTGCTGTAGCCCGAACTCAACCGTTACCCCAGAATCTCCCTGACCACCGGGCCGATGGCTTCAAAGGCCTGCGGGGAGATAATGTCGACGTGGGCGCAGTTCTGGCTGAACACCTCCAGTTCCGCCACCCACGGGCCCCATACGACCTGCGGATCCATCCCCGCCTGCCGCGTCTTCTCCGCCACGAAAAGCGTCGCCTTGCCGTCAAACTTCGCGCTGTGGGCGGTGGTTAACAGCCGCACCGCATCGGCATAGTTACCTTCGATAGCGCTGAACAGCTCGCCGGAGGCTTGCCCCTGCTGGGCAGCGAGGAACGCTTCGCGCTCGCGGTCGATCTCCGCCAGTACCTCGGGATCCAGCCCGTTGGCCTCTTTCTCCGCCCAGTTTTGCGTCTCCGGCGGCCAGGTATCCAGCAGGCCGAGGAAGGCCACCGCTTCGCCGCGCTGGCGCAAGCGGGCGGCAATCCCCTGGGCTAAGGTGCCGCCCAGCGAATACCCAAACAGGTAATAAGGGCCGTGCGGCTGCTGCGCCAGCAGCGTGCGCAGATGGTGCTCGCACACCTCGTCGAGGCTGGCGGCGCTGGCCATCGGCCCCTGCGGGCGCGGCGACTGAATACCGGTTATTGACCAGCGCGGGCTGAGATAGCGCGCCAGCACGCTGAACTGCCAGGCGAAGCCGGAGGCCGGATGGAAGCAGAACAGCGTCGGGCCGTCGCTCTCGCGCAGCGGCAGAAGCGTATCCAGCCCCAGGCGCCGGGCCTGCTCATCGCTGAGATCGGCAGCCAGCAGCGCGCTCAGTTTGCCCACCGTCGAGGCCACCATCACCTGCCCCGGGGTCACCTGCCGCGCCAGCTGGCGGCTGAGCTGTGCCGCCAGACGCATCGCCAGCAGAGAATGACCGCCGAGGGCGAAGAAATCGGCGTCGATATCGTTCACCTCGCAGCCCAGCAGCTGGCTGAAGGCCGTGGCGACAAGGGTTTCCATCCCGGGCTCCGGCGGCCGGCCGCTGCGCTCCCCGCCGAGGGTCGGCAGCGGCAGCGCTTTGCGGTCCAGTTTGCCGTTGGCGCTAAGCGGCAGCTCAGCGAGCTGCATCAGCACCACCGGCACCATATGCGGCGGCAGCTGTTCCGCCAGCCGCGCTTTCAGCGCCGCGGTATCCAGCGGCAGGCCGGAGTCAGAGACCAGATAGCCCACCAGCTGTCGGGCATCGCCGCCGGTCGCCGCCGCCTGGTTGAAGACGCAGGCGTGACTCACCGCCTGCGCCACGTCCGGCAGGCCCGACATCACCCGGTCAATCTCGCCAAGCTCGATGCGCTGCCCGCGGATCTTCAGCTGGTCGTCGCTGCGGCCAAGATACTCCACCGCGCCGTTCGTCAGCCAGCGCGCCACGTCGCCGGTGCGATACATCCGCTCACCGGGGGCAAACGGGTCGGCGATAAAGCGGCTGGCGGTGAGGTCCGGACGTCCCAGATAGCCCTGCGCCAGCTGGATGCCGGTGAGATAAAGATCCCCCGCCACCCCCGGCGGCACCGGGCGCATCGCGGCATCGAGAATGCGCAGCCCGGTGTTCCACACCGGCCAGCCAATCGGCACGCTGCTGCCGGTCACCGCCGCCAGCTCAGATCCGCAGGCCGGGTACCAGCTGACGTCCACCGCCGCTTCCGTCGGGCCGTACAGGTTATGCAGCGGCGCGCCGGTTAAGCGCCCCCATTCACGACACAATTCCGTCGGCAGCGCTTCGCCGCTGCAGAATACCCGCCGCAGCGTGCGGCAGGCAGCGACGCTGTCGGCATCCAGCGAGGCGACAAACGCCGCCAGCATCGACGGCACAAAGTGGGTGGTGGTCACGCCGTAGCGGGCGAAGAACTGCTGCATCGCCTGCGGGTCGCGGTGCGCCTCCGGCTCGGCCATCACCAGCTGCGCGCCGGCGATAAACGGCCACCAGAACTCCCACACCGACACGTCGAAACTGCACGGCGTTTTCTGCGCCACCACGTCCTGGGCAGATAACGGATAGCGATCCTGCATCCACAGCAGGCGGTTGACGATGGCGGTCTGGCCGACCATCACCCCTTTAGGCCGCCCGGTGGAGCCAGAGGTAAAGATGATGTAGGCGGTATGGTCCGGTTTTGACAGCGCCAGCGGCGCGTCATCCCCGGCGGCCAGCGGCTGCTGATAGCAGAGGCTTTCCAGCCCCGGAATATCGCTGAAGCGGGCCAGTTGATCCTCCGAGGTGATCAGCAGCGACGGCCGGGCGTCTTCCAGCATCATCCGCAGGCGGTCGTCCGGGTAGCCGGTGTCCAGCGGCAGCCAGGCGGCCCCCGCTTCGACAATGCCATGCAGCGCCAGGGTCAGGAACACCGAGCGCGGCAGGGCCACCGCCACGCTGTCGCCCGGCTTCACGCCGCGCTGACGCAGCAGTTGCGCGAGCGCCACCACCTGCTGACGCATCTCGCGATAGCTGAACTGCCAGCGGGCGTCCGCCAGCGCCGAGGCATCCGGGGTCTTCCGCGCCTGGTCGGCCACCAGCGCGCTGAGGGTGGTGGCAGGCAGCGGCACAACGGTATCGTTGACCGCCGCCAGCCGGGCCAGCTCGTTGGCGGAGAGCATCTCTGCTTCGCCGCAGCGCAGCGCCGGATCGGCGGCGAACTGCGCCAGCAGCGCGGTCAGTCTCGCCACATGGCGACGGAGCTCGGCTTCGTCGTACCGGGCCTTGTTGGCGAGGATCTCCAGCGACAGCCCGCCGGTCTCATCCGGGAACAGCGCCAGCTCGAGATCGTTGACCGGGCCGGTGGCGAGGGTGTGGGTCACTGCCTGCACACCATCGATATCCAGCTGGTAATCAAAGACTTTGACGTTCAGCACCGGGCCGAACAGCGGTTCGTCCCCTGCCGCTTTACCGCTGTCGCGAACGATCTGTTCGGCGTCATAGCGCTGATGGCGGCGCATCTTTTTCAACTGAGCGGCGAGGCGCATCGCCAGGTCTGCCAGCGTCTCCTGGGCGTCAATATGCACCGCCAGAGGCAGGACATTGAGCACCGGCCCCGTCGAGGTCAGCGCGGCTGAACCCATCCGGCGCATAAAGATAAAGCCCGCCGCGTAGTCCATCCGGTTGCACAGGCGGCCCAGCCACAGCGTGGTGAGCGCCAGCGCCAGGTCAGCGGGCTGACACTGCGGCGCATGGCCAGCCAGACGGCGGAAGGCGTCGGCGTTCATCTCCAGCTTCATCCGCCAGATATCGCTCCCGGCGGCGCGTCCGCCCAGCGGCGCGGCAGAGAGTGAGGCTGGCGCCGGTAACGCCTGGCGCTGAGCCTGCCAGAAGGCTTTATCCCGCTGCCAGGCCTCGCTGCCGGCGTAGCGCTGGTACTCGTCCACCACCTCGGCGAAGGGGGTGAAAGGCGACTCAGGAGTGGCTTCCCCACGCTGCCAGGCGCGGTAAATGGCGGCGATCTGCCGGGTTATCGCCGGGAAGCTGAAGCCATCCACCAGCAAGTGGTGATATCGCTGATACCAGTACCAGCGGTCGTCGCCGACGCGCAGCAGCTGATGGCACACCAGCGGGTTGCCGCCGTCGACACGCAGATCCTGCGCCAGGTCCGCCTGCATCCGCTCCGTGGCGGCGCGATGCGGATCCGGCGCCGTACGCAGGTCAATGATCGACGGTTCGCCAAAGGTGCGGTCGGCCGCCACCCACTGCCAGACTTCCCCCTCCTCTTCCTCAAAGCGCAGGCTGAGGGTGTCCGCCTGCTGCAGACCGGCGACAATCGCCTTACCCAGCAGCGCCGGGTCGAGCGCGCCCCGCAGTTCAACATAGTGGGCCACGCTCCAGGCGCCTGGCAGAGTGGAGAGGCGCTCGGCCATCCAGATCCCCGGCTGCGCGGCAACCAGCGGTAAACGAGTGGTCATTGTCAGCTCCTTATGACGCATGATGGGCGGGGGTCAGGGTTGACCAGTTGGCCGCCAGCCAGGCGTTGCAGGCCTCGGCCGACTGCGGGGGGCACACCACCGCCCAGCCGGCAGGCAGGTCGCAGTGCGCCGGCCACAGGCTGTACTGCTGCTGATCATTGCGCAGAATGTAAAACTGCCCTTGCGGATTGTCGAAGGGGTTACTGAATTGCATATCAAACTCCTGTCGTAAAGCGCGGTGCTAAGGGTGCGACAGCAGAGGCTGCCAGAGCTGGATAAGCCCTGCCGTCAGCCCGCCGCGCCAGCAAAGCGCATCATGCCCGCCGTCAACCTGACGCCAGAAAATCGTCTGCTGTGTCGTAGTGAGTTGCGCCAACAGCGCCTGGTTGGCGCGAAAAATAATGGGTTCACGCTGGCCCGCTTCCAGCCAGATGCGCAGCCCGGCCGCGGACACCTCACCCTGGCGAAGCTGTTCGCCGATAAAGCCCGTCCCGCAGCCATCGCGATGCGGCCACCAGTAGGAGCCTGACTGGCTGAGTACGCAGCCAAAGCGCTGCGGCCAGTTGAGGGCGGCGAACATCGCCGCCAGGCCGCCGAAGCTTTGCCCGGCCACCACTGTCCGCTCCGGGCGGTCGCTGAACGGGGCATGGCCGCGGATCAGCGGCAGGAGCTCCTCCTGCACCGCCAGCCAGAAATCGCGGTGACAGGGCAGCTCAACCCCGCGGCGCTGGTTGTCGATCGCATCGATCAGCAGGTAGACCGCCGGCGGCAGACTCCCCTCGTTGGTCAGCGCGGCCAGCGGCGACCACACCGGCATGCTCTCGGCCCAGAACTGGCCGTCGAGCAGGATCGCCAGGGGCCGCGTTTGCGGGTCGACGGCCTCGCCGGTGGTGTAGATCCAGACCCGGCGATGGTTGCCCAGACGCGCGCTGCGCCACTCAAGGCATCGGGCGGGAGGATGCGCCTCATTAAACTGGTCCCAGCCGGGCTGCGCGGGCGCCTGCGGCATCTCCAGGGCCGACACGCCATGGCCGCGTCCGCCCTGCCAGCTGTGCGGGTTTAGCGGATCGGCTATCGCCCGCGGCAGCAGTTTGCGCCAGCCTTCGCGCAGCAGCGCGCGGTCGGGCGCGTCAGCGCTGAACACCTCAGGGGAAAAATCATCGTCACGGTCGGAGGGAATAAAACAGTAGCTACCGCGCCAGGTCGGCGACAGGGTGGTTCGCCAGGACCAGGCGTCGGTCCCGGGCAGACGCGTCAGCGATTGCGGCCGCGCATTCTGATGGTGGTCGGTCACGCCGGTGATATAGAGCCATACCCGACGGCGCGGAGAGTGCGTTTCATCCCCCGCCGGATCCCGCCACCAGAACGTCACCTCGATGACGCCATCCACTGCGCGGCACTGCGGCCCCTGCAGGGTTTGCCACCACTCCTCGCTTCCTGTCCTTAACATTCTGTCATTAACCCTATGTATAGCGTGACTTTTTTAATTAATTGTAATTCTTTATTGATAATATTATTGATAACTATTTGCATTTGCAATAGCGTATTAGCGCGCCGTGGGAAGCGCGTCTTTCACAAAACATGTCGAAGAGAGCTTATTCAGTTAGCGACGGAGTGCCTTTGCCCTCTTCCGGCAACATTTATGCCGCCTCCCCTCCCGGTGGGAAGGGGCGTTTGGGGAACGTGGCGACTAAAGAGCAGGAATAACAATGAATAACAGGATCAAATCCCTGGCCTTGCTGGTCAATCTGGGAATTTACGGGGTTGCTTTTCCGTTAAGCGCAGCGGAAACCGCCACCGACGATAAAAACAGCGCTGCTGAAGAGACCATGGTGGTCACCGCCGCCGAGCAGAATCTGCAGGCGCCGGGCGTCTCCACCATCACCGCCGATGAGATCCGCAAACGCCCGCCGGCGCGCGACGTCTCGGAGATCATTCGCACCATGCCGGGGGTCAACCTGACCGGCAACTCCACCAGCGGCCAGCGCGGCAATAACCGCCAGATTGATATCCGCGGCATGGGTCCGGAAAACACCCTGATCCTGATCGATGGCAAGCCGGTCACCAGCCGCAATTCCGTGCGCCTTGGCTGGCGCGGCGAGCGCGACACCCGCGGCGACACCAGCTGGGTGCCGCCGGAGATGATCGAACGCATCGAAGTAATTCGCGGCCCGGCCGCCGCCCGCTACGGCAACGGCGCCGCCGGCGGGGTGGTGAATATCATCACCAAAAAAACCGGCGATGAGTGGCACGGCTCATGGAACACCTATATGAACGCCCCGGAGCACAAGGATGAAGGCTCCACCAAACGCACTAACTTTAGCCTCAGCGGCCCGCTGGGCGGCGATTTCAGCTTCCGTCTGTTCGGTAACCTCGACAAAACGCAGGCCGACGCCTGGGATATCAACCAGGGCCATCAGTCCGAACGTACCGGGATCTATGCCGACACCCTGCCTGCCGGGCGCGAAGGGGTACAAAATAAAAACATCGATGGTCTGGTGCGCTGGGAATTCGCCCCGATGCAGTCGCTGGAGTTTGAGGCGGGCTACAGCCGCCAGGGCAACCTCTACGCCGGCGACACCCAGAACACCAACTCCAACGACCTGGTGAAAGAGAACTACGGTAAAGAGACCAACCGTCTGTACCGTAACACCTACTCGGTCACCTGGAACGGCGCCTGGGACAACGGGGTGACCACCAGCAACTGGGCGCAGTACGAGCGCACCCGCAACTCGCGCAAAGGCGAAGGCCTGGCCGGGGGCACCGAGGGGATCTTTAACAGCAACCAGTTCACGGATATCGATCTGGCGGATGTGATGCTGCACAGCGAAGTCAGCATCCCGTTCGACTATCTGGTTAATCAGAACCTGACGCTGGGCAGCGAGTGGAACCAGCAGCGGATGAAGGATAACGCCTCCAACACCCAGGCGCTGTCGGGCGGCAGCATCCCGGGCTACGACAGCACTGGCCGCAGCCCGTACTCGCAGGCGGAAATCTTCTCGCTGTTCGCTGAGAACAACATGGAGCTGACCGACACCACCATGCTAACCCCGGCGCTGCGTTTCGATCATCACAGCATCGTCGGCAACAACTGGAGCCCGTCCCTCAACCTGTCGCAGGGCCTGTGGGACGACTTCACGCTGAAGATGGGTATCGCTCGCGCCTATAAAGCGCCGAGCCTGTATCAGACCAACCCGAACTACATTCTCTACAGCAAAGGCCAGGGTTGCTACGCCAGTAAATCCGGCTGCTATCTGCAGGGTAACGACGACTTAAAAGCCGAGACCAGCATCAACAAAGAGATTGGCCTCGAGTTTAAACGCGACGGTTGGCTGGCGGGCGTCACCTGGTTCCGCAACGACTACCGCAACAAGATTGAAGCGGGCTATGCCCCGGTCTATACCAACGGCAGCGGCACCGACCTCTACCAATGGGAAAACGTACCAAAAGCGGTGGTGGAAGGCCTGGAAGGGACGTTGAACGTGCCGGTGAGCGAGACCGTCAACTGGACCAACAACATCACCTATATGCTGCAGAGTAAGAACAAAGAGACCGGCGATCGTCTGTCGATTATCCCGGAATATACGCTGAACTCTACGCTGAGCTGGCAGGTACGCGATGACGTTTCGCTGCAGTCGACCTTCACCTGGTACGGCAAGCAGGAGCCGAAGAAGTACAACTACAAGGGTCAACCGGTTACCGGCAGCGAGAAGAACGAGGTCAGCCCCTACAGCATCCTCGGCCTGAGCGCGACCTGGGACGTCACCAAATACGTCAGTCTGACCGGCGGCGTGGATAACGTCTTCGACAAGCGTCACTGGCGCGCGGGCAACGCCCAGACCACCGGGGGCACCACCGGCTATATGTATGGCGCCGGTGCCGAGACCTATAACGAATCGGGCCGCACCTGGTATATGAGCGTCAACACCCACTTCTGATAGCGGCTTCTCCCTCCCCCGCCCTTGCAGGATAAAGGGCGGGGACAACCGCGGTAACCTTGTCCTATGCGCATCCATCACGCCACGCTGCCGCTGGCCGGCTATACGCTGCAGCAGATCGACTTCGACCCGGCGACTTTCCAGCCTGAAGATCTGTTCTGGCTGCCCTATCACGCCAGTCTGAGCGGCTGGGGCCGCAAGCGGCAGGCGGAGCACCTGGCCGGACGCATCGCCGCGGTATACGCCCTGCGCGAGGTGGGGGAGAAACAGCCTCCCGCCATCAGCGACCAGCGCCAGCCGCTGTGGCCCACGCCCTGGTTCGGTAGCATCAGCCACTGCGCCCAGCGCGCGCTGGCGGTGATCGCCGATCGGCCGGTGGGCGTCGATATTGAGCGCCGGTTTACCCCCCAGATGGCGGCGGAGCTGGAGGACAGCATTATCAGTCCGACGGAAAAAACAGCGCTGCTGCGCAGCGGCCTGCCCTTCCCGCTGGCGCTGACGCTGGCGTTTTCGGCAAAAGAGAGTGGGTTTAAGGCGACGCCTGCGGCAAATCAGCGCGCGCTGGGGTTCGCCGATTTTCAGATCGTGGACATAACGGCAAGCACCTTAGCGCTTGAGTTTGCGGAGCAACGCTATCCCTTGCACTGGATAGCGTCGGAGGAGCAGGTCATCACGCTTTGCGCATTGCAGCAGTAAACGCCCGCGCTTCACGCGACGGGCGTTCAGTCCATCAGCCCCGTTTTTGCACCAGGGCAACGATGGCGGCGGCATCAAACCCGTGGTACTGGCGCATCCAGCCGCGATCGGCGGCGGCGGCGTACTCCCCGTCCGGGATCCCCAACCGCTGCAGGGCAATGCCCACCCCCGCTTCCGCCAGCACCTCCGCCACCAGGCTACCCAACCCGCCGTTGACGTTATGCTCTTCGACGGTGATCACTGAGCCACACGGCCGGAGCGCCGCCAGCAGCGCCGCGGTATCGCAGGGGCGGATCGACGGCACGTTGACCACTTTCGCCTGGATACCGAGGTCGGCAAGCTGCTGCGCCGCCTCCACCACTTCATGCACCGTCGAACCGGTGGCCACCAGCGCGACGTCCTCGCCTTCGCGCAGGGTCAACACGGCGCCGGGAACAAAGCGATACGACTCGTCAAGCAGCTCCGGCAGCGCCTTGCCATCGAGACGAATATAGACCGGGCCCTGATAAGCAAGAGCATAGTCGATGATCTGCCGACATTCGCGCGGCGTGGAGGGGGCGAAGATCTGGATATTGCCAAAGCCGCGCATCACCGCCAGATCGTCAATGGCATGGTGGGTGCTGGCCAGCGGGCCGTAGCTGGCTCCGGCGTTAAGGCCGAACAGCTTGACGTTGGTGTTGTTGTAGCAGACATCCACTTTGATTTGCTCATTGGCCCGCGAGATAAGAAACGGCGCGGCGTTACAGGTCACCGCCACTTTGCCGCCCAGCGCCAGACCGGCGGCGGTGCCGACCATGCTCTGCTCAGCGATGCCGACGTTCACCAGCCGACCGGGAAACTGCTTAATAAAGGGGGCGATTTTAGCCGTCGACGTGGAGTCGGCCACCACCGGCACCAGATCGACACCACTTTCCACGGCGGCGATAAAGGCCTCGACCATGACGTTAGCCAGGTGTTCTGTATTACTCATCTTTCAGTTCCTCCAGCGCCAGAGCGATCTCTTCGCCTTTCGGCACCCGGTGGTGCCACTCCGGGCGCCCCTGGATAAAGGAGATCCCCGCGCCTTTCGTGGTGTTGGCAATAATAACGTTCGGTTTACCGTTCTGCTGTAGCCCCTCGATGGCCGCGACCACCGAGGCCATGTCGTTACCCTGGCACTCGCTGACTTCCATACCGAAGGCGCGCCATTTATCGGCCAGCGGATCGGTATTCATGATTTCGCGCGTCGGCCCGGCCAGCTGGAGGTTGTTCTTATCATTAATAATGACCAGGTTATCCAGACCGTAGTGCGCCGCCGCCAGGGCGGCTTCCCAGTTACTGCCTTCCGCCAGTTCGCCGTCGCCGGTGATCAAAAAAATGCGGCGGGTGCTGTTGCTTTTCTTCGCGGCCAGCGCCAGCCCCACCGCAACAGGCAAACCGTGACCCAGCGCGCCGGTGTTGAGCTCGATGCCCGGCGTTTTCTGCCGCACCGGGTGGCCGGGGAGATGGGAGTTGGCATGCTGGTAGGTCTCCAGCCACTCGACCGGGAAGAATCCCGCTTCCGCCAGGACGCAGTAGTAGCAGCCCACCGCATGGCCTTTCGACTGGATGTAGATATCGCGCTGCGGGTCGTCGAGCCGGTCCGGCGCGACGTTAAGGACGCGGAAATAGAGCGCGGTTAACAGTTCGACCTGCGAAAGGTCAGCCCCGGTGTGGCCGCCGGCCGGACTATTGGCGTTTAAGCGCACAATATGGCGCCGCACCGCGCGGGCTTTACACTCCAGCGTCTGAATATCATATCTGTAGGGATTCATTTCACACCTCTGAATTTATTTTCAGCATGGAATATTTATTCCAGCAAGGACTAAAAAAACCAGATATCCCCATGCCGGGTGGTAAGCCTTCTGCCACAGCGCCCTACTCAGGAACATTCTGCCTCCCGCTCCAGGCGAAGCCCGGATAAACACATTGACTTGAAATCGCCTTGAATATATATTCAATAATGATTCTTTATTCGATTATGGCCTGGCTGTTTTGTTTTTGTCCATAGTCGATTTTGAGGATTGGCAAAAGTTAGACGCCTGTCACACTTAAGTCTGATTTTTTTTCGCGTATGATAAAAGTCACTACGATAATGGCTGCAGCTAACCGCCTGAAGAAAGGCGATAAATGATTTTCGAGGATTAATATGGCTAAGCAGGATGAACAACGGCTATTGGTTAAGATTGCCACGCTTTACTATCTGGAAGGACGAAAGCAGTCTGATATCGCCCAACTTCTCTCGCTGTCTCAGTCATTTGTCTCCCGCGCCATTACCCGCTGCCAGAAAGAAGGCGTCGTCAAGATCAGCGTCGTTCAGCCGTCCAACATCTTTCTGAAGCTCGAAAAAGGGCTTGAGGATCGCTACGGCCTTAAGCAGGCGGTGGTGGTGGATACCGAGGAAGAGGCCAGCGATCATACCATCAAGCGGGCGATTGGCTCCGCTGCCGCCCACTATCTGGAAACCCGGCTGCGGCCAAAAGATCTGATTGGCGTCTCCTCGTGGAGCTCAACCATTCGCGCGATGGTCGATGAAGTTCATGCGCAAAACCTGAAAGCCAGCGGCGTGATCCAGCTGCTCGGCGGCGTCGGGCCAAACGGTAACGTGCAGGCGACGATTCTTACCCAGACCCTCGCCCAGCGCCTGAATTGCGACGCCTGGCTGCTGCCGTCACAGAGCATCGAGGGATCCATGGAGGAGCGCAACCGGCTGCTGGCCAGCAAAGACGTCGCTGACGTGGTGTCGCGCTTTGATGAAGTGGATATCGCCATCGTCGGCATCGGCATTCTCGAACCCTCTCAACTGCTGAAAACCTCCGGTAACTACTATCACGAAGATATGCTGCAGGTGCTGGCGGCGCGCGGCGCGGTGGGTGATATCTGCCTGCACTACTACGACAAAAACGGCCATCCGGTGTTACGCGATGATGAAGATCCGGTGATCGGTATGGCGCTGGAGAAGGTCAAAAAATGCCCGAACGTGGTCGCGCTGGCCGGCGGTACCGATAAAGTCGCGGCCATCAAAGGCGCCCTCACCGGCGGCTACATTGATGTTTTAATCACCGATTATCCTACCGCTCGCATGCTGGTTAGCGACTAACCTGCCGCGCTGCTTTTCCTCACTGCCGCCCTGACGTGCTTTTTTAACTTCAGGGCTGACTCTATTAATACATTTAAATTCAATCAGTTAATCAGCCACTCCAGCCGCCAACTGCCGCTTTCGCCGATCGGCGAAATGTGATTGCCAGCACAATTGATGATTTTTCCGGTAGCCCGTCACCGGGTTTGTGGCTTAAGGTATCAAATAAATAATCACTATCGAATATATATTCAGTGATTAAAAAGATGATAACGAAATGTCACAACATGGCCTGCACAGACGCAGGAGACGGTGGGAGATATTCCTCGTCTTCGCGGTTCCAGGACACCGAGTGACCGAGGAGAGCACGATGCAGGCGACAGCAAAAGAGTTCATCATTGCCCTGGATGAAGGCACCACCAACGCCAAAGCGGTGGTGCTGGATAGCCGGGGCAAAGTTATCGTCAAATTCTCGCAGCCGCTGGCGATCCAAACGCCGCGCGACGGCTGGGTGGAGCAATCGGGCGAAGCGCTGGTTACCGCCTCGCTGGCGGTGATCGCCAGCGCGGTGGCCCACGTTGGCGCGGAAAACGTCGCCGCGCTGGCCATCAGCAACCAGCGGGAAACCGCCATCGGCTGGTATCGCGACAGCGGTGAACCGATTAACGCGGCGATCACCTGGCAATGCACCCGCAGCGCCGCGTTCTGCGACACACTGCGTCACGATCGCCAGGAACAGCACATTAAGCGTGCCACCGGCCTGCCAATCGCCCCGCTGTTCTCGGCCTCCAAAATGCGCTGGCTGCTGGATGCGACTGTCGATGGCCACCTGCGTGCCGAACGCGGTGAGATTTGCCTCGGCACCATCGACAGCTGGCTGCTGTGGAATCTGACCGCTGGAGAAGCCTTCTGCTGCGACTACTCCAATGCCGCCCGCACCCAGCTGCTGAACCTGCACCGCGGCGAGTGGGACGACGAGATGCTGGCGCTGTTCGGCATTCCGCGCGCGGCGTTGCCGGACATTAAACCGTCGAGCGGCCTCTTCGGCCATACCAGAGGACTGGCCGCCATTCCGGACGGTATTCCGATCATGGCGATGATCGGCGACTCCCACGCGGCACTGTTCGGCCACGCGCTCGGCGAGGCAGGCTGCGTCAAAGCCACCTACGGCACCGGCTCTTCGGTCATGGCCCCGGTCAAATCGGCGAAGTGCGATATCGACGCGCTGGCGACCACTGTCGCCTGGCACGATGGCGACCAACTGGTGTGGGGCCTGGAAGGGAATATTCCCCACACCGGCGATGCCGTCGCCTGGATGGCGGACAGCACCGGCCTGAGCGAACTCTCTGCCGCCGAGCTGGCCCATGAGCTGAATACCCTCCCCGCCTCCGTCGACTCAACCCTCGGGGTCTACTTCGTGCCGGCGCTGACCGGTCTTGGCGCCCCCTGGTGGGACGACAGCGCCCGCGGCGTGATTTGCGGCCTGAGTCGCGGGGTGAAACGCGCGCATCTGATCCGTGCGGCGCTGGAGTCCATCACCTATCAGATAGCCGACGTGGTGGTAGCGATGCGTCAGCATGAGGAGTTCACCCTGACGGCGTTGATGGTGGACGGCGGGCCGACCAACAATGACTGGCTGATGCAATACCAGGCCGATCTGCTCGGCTGCCCGGTGATGCGCAGCGACGTGCCGGAGCTGTCCGCCATCGGCGCGGCGTTGCTGGCACGCAAAGCGCTCCATCCGGGGTCGACCGCCGATCTGCAGGCCTTCTTAACCGAACACAGCACCTTTCAGCCCGACATGGCCCGCCACCAGCGTTTACAAACGCGCTGGCAGGAGTGGCGCCATGCGGTCGACCGAACATTATGGAAACCGGACTCGCCAGCCTGACCGCCAGACTGCGCGACGACACGCATTCACTTATCACAGGAGAAACCCGGCCCATAACGATATCGCTATCCCCGAATACATCAGGGGAAATTTCAGACCGTAAAAGCCTGCCCGCTCAGGGGCTCATTTGTTCGAATATAAAAATACAGGAACAGAGTCATGAAATTACGTATAACCCTTTTAACCGCTGCTACCCTGACCGCCTTCTCCTTTGCCGCGCACGCCGCGGAGAAAGGCACCATTATGATCATGGTCAACTCGCTGGATAACCCGTATTACGCCTCGGAAGCCAAAGGCGCCAGCGAAAAAGCCCAGGCGCTCGGCTATAAAACTACCGTGCTGTCCCATGGCGAAGATGTCAAAAAGCAGAATGAGCTTATCGACACCGCGATTGGTAAAAAAGTGCAGGGCATTATTCTCGATAACGCTGATTCCACCGCCAGCGTCGCCGCCATTGAAAAAGCCAAAAAAGCCGGCATTCCGGTGGTCTTAATTAACCGTGAAATTCCGGTTGATGATGTGGCGCTGGAACAAATTACCCACAATAACTTCCAGGCCGGCTCTGAGGTCGCCAACGTCTTCGTGGAAAAAATGGCGGAGAAAGGCAAATACGCCGAGCTGACCTGCAACCTCGCCGATAATAACTGCGTCACCCGTTCTAAATCTTTCCATCAGGTCATTGACCAGTATCCGGATATGGTCAGCGTGGCGAAACAGGATGCCAAAGGCACCCTGATCGACGGCAAACGCATCATGGACAGCATCCTGCAGGCTCACCCCGACGTGAAAGGCGTCATCTGTGGCAACGGGCCGGTAGCCCTCGGCGCGATTGCGGCGCTGAAAGCAGCCAACCGTAGCGATGTGATCGTCGTCGGCATCGACGGCAGCAACGATGAGCGCGACGCCGTGAAAGCCGGCACCCTGCAGGCAACCGTGATGCTGCAGGCGCAGGCCATCGCCGCTCAGGGCGTCACCGATCTGGATAACTACCTGCAAAAAGGCGAGAAGCCGGCGAAGCAGCGCGTGATGTTCCGCGGCATTCTGATTACCCAGGATAACGCCGATAAAGTCCAGGATTTCAACATTAAGTCCTGAGTTCGGGTGGTTGCGCCCCTGCGGGGGCGCAGAGGAGAGCATTATGTTTAAGAAAACCTGTCTGACGCTGGCCGTACTGGCGCTAGGGGGCTGTCGCATCGTCTCGCAGCAGGAGCTGGCAGACCTGAAATCCCCGCCCAACCCGCATATGGCGAATATGGATAAAACCTGGCAGCAGAGCATCGTACCGCAGGTGGTGACGAAAGCGCGTCCGGCGGCGGAACTGATGAGCGCGCTCAAGGCGGCAAAAGACATTGATAGCGCCTGTAAAACCCTCGGCTACCGTGCGCAGGATGAAAACCCCTGCATCTTCTACGTCAAGGTTTCAGGCACCGTCAGCAAACTCGATACCGCCTCGCGCAGCGGCAAAATGACCCTGTCCGACGCCAGCGTCGGGAAGGTGACGGTGCAGATTGGCCCTACCCTGCGCGGCACCCAGCTGCGCGACGGCTACAGCGGCGCCAGCTATCAGGACTTTAATGACCAGGTGCTGTTCGGCGAGTACAGCAAGAATATCAACAGTCAGGCGGTGAAAATGATTCAGACAGCCAACGTCAAAACCGGCGATAGCGTGGAGGTGTACGGCGTCTTCTCGGCCTGGGATATTCCGCAAACTCTCCCGGAAATTACCCCGGCGAAAATCATTCATGCGGGGGGACAATAATATGGCGCCGCACGATCTCGTCGCTCCCCAGCCCGTTGAGTCCGAAGTGATTATCGAAACCCGCGGCCTGTCGCGCGTCTATCCCGGCGTAACCGCCCTGGATAATGTTAATTACCGGGTCTATCGAAATAAGGTCAACGTGCTGATCGGAGAAAATGGTGCGGGTAAATCCACCATGATGAAAATGCTTGCCGGTGTGGAAACGCCCTCTTCCGGGCAAATTATTCTCGATGGCGAAGCGGTTTCATTACATTCGACGCATCAGGCAGAAAAACTGGGCATCAGTATTATTTTTCAGGAACTGAATTTATTCCCCAATATGAATGTGATGGACAACATCTTCATGGCGAATGAATTCTTTCAGAAAGGACGCATTAACGAAAAATACCAGTACGCGCTGGCCAAATCGCTGCTGGAACGGCTGGAGCTGGATGTCGATCCTTATGCTCCGCTGGGTGAACTCGGTATCGGCCACCAGCAGTTAGTCGAGATTGCCCGCGCCCTGTCGAAAGACACCCGCGTGCTGATCATGGACGAACCCACCTCGGCGCTGAGCCAGTCTGAGGTCAAAGTGCTGTTCAAAGTGATCGCGCAGCTTAAACGCCGCGGCGTGACCATCATCTATATCTCGCATCGCCTCGAAGAGCTGATGGAGATTGGCGACAACATCACCATTTTCCGCGACGGTCGTTTTATCAGCGAGCGTCACGTCAGCGACGCCAGCGTTCCGTGGATCATCGAGCAGATGGTCGGTGATAAGAAAAAACACTTTGATTATCAACCGGCGCCGAAAGGCGACGCAGTGCTTGACGTCAAAGGGCTGACCGCGCTGCATCCGAGCGGCGGCTACAAACTTAATGACGTCACCTTCACCCTCAGCAAAGGCGAAGTGATCGGTATTTACGGCCTGCTGGGCGCCGGGCGCACCGAGCTGTTTAAAGGTCTGGTGGGCTTGATGCCCTGCCAGCGCGGCGAGGTGCATCTTAACGGCGAAAGCATCGGCAAATCTCGCTTTCAACAGCGCCTGAAAAAGGGGCTGGCGCTGGTGCCGGAGGACCGTCAGGGCGAAGGCGTGGTGCAGATGATGTCGATTCAGGCCAACATGACGCTCTCTGATTTCAGCCTGCAGGGGTTCCGCCGCGCCTGGCGCTGGTTGAATCCGCAGAAAGAAGAGTCCTGCGTGAAAGAGATGATCCAGCAGCTGGCGATCAAGGTCAGCGACGCCACATTGCCCATCACCTCGCTGAGCGGCGGCAATCAACAAAAAGTGGTGCTGGGTAAAGCGCTGATGACCCAGCCGCAGGTGGTGTTCCTCGACGAACCGACGCGCGGCATCGACGTCGGCGCGAAAACCGACGTCTATCACCTGATCGGCAAAATGGCCCAGCAGGGGCTGGCGGTGATGTTCTCATCTTCGGAGCTGGATGAGGTGATGGCCCTTGCCGACCGCATCCTGGTGATGGCCGATGGCCGCATTACCGCCGATCTACCGCGTCACGCGGTGACCCGCGAACAGTTAATCGCGGCTTCAACACCTCAAGATTAATCAGGCTGGAATCCATCATGAACCAGAAATATATGATTTATATGTACCTGCTGAAGGCCCGCACCTTTATCGCCCTCCTGCTGGTGATCGCGTTCTTCAGCGTGATGGTACCCAACTTCCTGACCGCCTCTAACCTGCTGATCATGACCCAGCACGTGGCGATCACCGGCCTGCTGGCCATCGGCATGACGCTGGTCATTCTCACCGGCGGCATTGATTTGTCCGTCGGCGCGGTGGCGGGGATCTGCGGCATGGTGGCGGGCGCGCTGCTGACCAACGGCCTGCCGCTGTGGAACGGCGATATCCTCTTCTTTAATGTCCCGGAGGTGATCCTCTGCGTGGCGATCTTCGGCGTGCTGGTCGGTCTGGTCAACGGCGCGGTGATCACCCGCTTCGGCGTGGCGCCGTTTATCTGCACCTTAGGCATGATGTACGTCGCCCGCGGCTCCGCGCTGCTGTTTAACGACGGGGGCACCTACCCGAATCTCAACGGCATGGAAGCGCTGGGCAACACCGGTTTCGCCACCCTCGGCTCCGGCACCCTGCTCGGCGTCTATCTGCCGATCTGGCTGATGATCGGCTTCCTCGTGCTGGGCTACTGGCTGACCACCAAAACGCCGCTTGGCCGCTACATCTACGCCATCGGCGGCAATGAGTCTGCCGCCCGCCTCGCCGGCGTGCCGATCGTGAAAGCGAAAATATTCGTCTATGCCTTCTCCGGCCTGTGCGCGGCGTTTGTCGGCCTGATCGTCGCATCACAGCTGCAAACCGCGCACCCGATGACCGGCAACATGTTTGAGATGGACGCCATCGGCGCCACCGTGCTCGGCGGCACTGCGCTGGCCGGCGGCCGCGGCCGGGTAACCGGGTCAATTATCGGCGCCTTCGTCATCGTCTTCCTTGCCGACGGCATGGTGATGATGGGCGTTAGCGACTTCTGGCAGATGGTGATTAAAGGCGTGGTGATCGTCACCGCTGTGGTCGTCGACCAGTTCCAGCAGAAGCTGCAGAGCAAGGTCATCCTGATGCGCCGCCACGAGGAGAAACTGGCCGCCATCCCCCCCAACGGCGCCACCTCCAGCTAACCGGCAACGATTCACATCTTCCGCCGGGCCTGGTGCCCGGCTCAGCGAAAGGGAAAAAATATGCAACGAGATTTCCAGAACAAAACGGTGGTGATCACCGGCGCCTGCCGCGGCATCGGCGCAGGTATTGCGGAGCGCTTTGCCCGCGACGGCGCGAATCTGGTGATGGTCTCCAACGCCGAGCGCGTTCACGAGACCGCCGAAACCCTGCGTCAGCGCTATCAGGCGGATATTTTATCGCTGCAGGTCGATGTCACCGATGAAGCGCAGGTGCAGTCGCTGTATGAGCAGGCCGCCGCGCGCTTCGGCACCATTGACGTCTCCATTCAGAACGCCGGGGTGATCACCATCGATTACTACGACCGGATGCCAAAAGCCGATTTCGAAAAAGTGCTGGCGGTCAACACCACCGGCGTGTGGCTGTGCTGCCGCGAGGCGGCCAAATATATGGTGAAACAGAATCACGGCAGCCTGATCAATACCTCTTCCGGCCAGGGGCGACAGGGCTTTATCTACACGCCGCATTATGCCGCCAGCAAAATGGGCGTGATCGGCATTACCCAAAGCCTGGCTCACGAGCTGGCGCCGTGGAATATCACCGTCAACGCCTTCTGCCCGGGCATTATTGAAAGCGAAATGTGGGATTACAACGATCGCGTGTGGGGCGAAATTCTCAGCACCGAGCAGAAGCGCTACGGCAAGGGCGAACTGATGGCCGAGTGGGTCGAGGGCATTCCGATGAAACGCGCCGGTAAACCGGAAGACGTGGCCGGGCTGGTGGCCTTCCTCGCCTCCGACGACGCGCGCTATCTCACCGGGCAGACCATCAATATCGATGGCGGTTTGATTATGTCGTAATCCCCCGCGGGTTAGCGGGCCCCATCGCCCGAATAAGGCGTCCCGCATTGGCGCCACCACGCCGGGACGGCCCCCCGGTGGCGCTTCGCTTACCGGGGCTACGTAACACCGCCGAAAGGTTGCCCGGATAAGGCGCTACGCGCCGCCATTCGGGAAACAGGGCTCCCGACGTTCGACACTATATTGAAGAGAGTAAACATTATGATCGGTAAAGATTTTGCACAGCAGCTGTTTAACCTGCAGGGGCGCGTCGCCTTCGTCACCGGCGCCGGCAGCGGTATCGGCCAGACCATCGCCTGCAGCCTCGCCAGCGCGGGTGCGCGGGTAGTCTGTTTTGATCTTCGCGACGACGGCGGGCTGGCAGAAACGGTCAGCCATATTGAATCCATCGGCGGTCAGGCTTGTTCTTATACCGGCGATGTCCGCCAGATTGCCGACCTGCGCGCCGCCGTCGCGCTGGCCAAAAACCGCTTTGGCCGCCTCGACATCGCCGTCAACGCCGCCGGGATCGCCAACGCCAATCCGGCGCTGGAGATGGAGAGCGAGCAATGGCAGCGGGTGATCGATATCAATCTCACCGGCGTATGGAACTCCTGCAAAGCGGAAGCGGAACTGATGCTGGAGTCCGGCGGCGGGTCGATTATCAATATCGCCTCGATGTCGGGGATTATCGTTAACCGCGGCCTCGACCAGGCACATTACAACTGCTCCAAAGCCGGCGTAATCCATCTGTCGAAAAGCCTGGCGATGGAGTGGGTGGCCAAAGGGATCCGCGTCAATTCCATCAGCCCGGGATATACCGCCACGCCGATGAATACCCGTCCGGAGATGGTGCACCAGACCCGCGAGTTTGAAAGCCAGACGCCGATGCAGCGAATGGCGAAGGTGGAAGAGATGGCCGGCCCGGCGCTGTTCCTCGCCAGCGACGCCGCCTCGTTCTGCACCGGCGTAGACCTGGTGGTCGACGGCGGGTTTGTCTGCTGGTAATCCTCTCCTGCTTCAGGGCGCCACGCTGCGGCGCCCCTCTCCATCCCTGCCGTTAAACCAGCGGATACTGTTGAAATACCGGCAGCGCCTCCCCCTTCTCCGCCAGCGCGCGGATATGAGGAAACGCCGCTGCCGACACCACCGCCGGGATCATCAACTGGATAAAGGACCAGACCACCGTGCTGGTGACCAGCACCTGATCCGGCTGCGCGGCGGCGGCGCGGTCTGCCAGCCGGGCGTCCCATTCCCGACAGGCGGCGAGCAGTTGGCCGGTCACCCGGGCTATCCACGGCTGATGCTGCTTCTCTTCCGGCCGCAGACGGTGCTCATAAACATGCTGGACCGCTTTTTCACTGGCGGCGAGGATCACCCCCAGCAGGTGCAGATCGCGGGCCAGCGCCTCGGGATGCGCGGGAAGCAGCCGGCGCCCGGTGGGATTGGTCGTTTCGAAATAGTGGAGGATCAGGGTGGAGTCCATCAGCTGCGTCCCGTTATCGAGCACCACCGTCGGCGCCTTGACCACCGGATTAATACGGGAAAATTCGTCAAAGCCGCTAAAGACCGAGAGCGGCAGGCTCTCGAATTCCACGCCATAGAGCGCCAGAGAAACCGCCACGCGTCTTACATAAGGTGAATCCATCATACCAATGAGTTTCATCGTCACTCCTGCCTGCGATAAAGGGGGTTGCGGCTTTACCTTACTGGAAAACCGAGGCCGCGAATATCACGGGATACTTACCGCAATGGTTAGTCAAACTAACAGATTGGCGATTCGCGGTAGCCCTCCAGTTCCCCTTGTGCTATACCGACTGAGGCAGCATTTGGCTCCTTTTCAGCCTGTTTGCAGCGGCTTTAAAAGCCGCTAACCCGGTAGTAACGTTAACGTATCGACTCACTGACAGAGAAACCACCATGGCAGATTTTCCTCCTGTCGCCAGCCTGCGCAGCTTTGAGGCGGTGGCGCGCCTCGGCAGCGTGACGCAGGCCGCCCACGAGTTGAGCGTGACCCATTCGGCGGTCAGCCAGCACATCAAACAGCTGGAAGCGCTGGTCGGCGTCACACTGTTTATCCGCCACGGCCGCGGGGTGCGCATCACGGAAGAAGGACGGCTCTATGCCCTGCAAATCCGCGAGGCGTTACAGCACATCGCCGACGCCACGCGCATGGTGCAGATCAAACCCCGCACCCTGGAAGTGACCCTGGCGACGCTCCCCTCCTTTGGCTGCCACTGGCTGCTGCCGCGGCTGGCGCGCTTTCAGGCGCGGCATCCGCAGATCGCGGTGCGCCTGCTGACCAGCCTGGCGGTGGTTAACCTGCAACAGGAGGGTATCGATCTGGCCATTCGCATGGGGCAAGGCGACTGGGAGGGGATGGAAAGCCGGCATCTGTTTGCCGATGAACAACTGGTGGTGGCCGCGCCGCACTATCGCAGCGGCGACCTGCCGACCACCCCGCAGGCGATCGCCGCCAGCGATATTATTTTTTCCATGGAGTCCTGGCATGCCTGGTGCAGCCAGGCGGGGCTGGAAAAGCCGATCGTCCCCGCGGGCCTGCGCCTGAACGACTCCAATCTGGTGCTGGAGGCGGTCCGCCTGGGGGCCGGCGTGGCGCTGGAGCGGCGCTCGCTGGTGGCGGGGGCGATAGCCCGCGGCGAGCTGGTGCAGCTCACCGCCGTCACCGTCCCCTACCCCTGGCACTACTGGCTGACCCTCTCCCCCCAGGCGGAGAACCGGCCGGAAGTCGCCCGGTTCATCGCCTGGCTGGAGGAGGAGATCGCCCTCTGGCGCCAGCAGATCAGCGCTTAGCCTTCAGCCGACGGCGGCAACCCTGTCCGGGCGGCATGCTCCTGGGAGAGACGCCAGAAATCGTGCCCGGCGGGATACTGATAAAGTCGCAGGGAAAACTGTCCGGCCACGGCGGTAATGTACTCAAATATCGCCGACTGGGTGTTTTCGTAGTCTTTCCACAGCGTCGAGGAGGTGAAGCAGTAAATCTCCAGCGGGATGCCCGACGGCGACGGTTTCAGCGTTCTCGCCACAATGTACATCTCCTTAATAATATCCGGTCGCTCGGCGAGATAGTGCATCAGATAGTGGCGAAACAGGGTCAGGTTGGTCAGCCCGTTATCGATAAACCAGCGGTCGGCCACGCCGCCGGGATCCCGGCCATCAAGCAGCGTGCTCAAAGGCTCACTCACCCCACGGATGGTCAGCATCGAGGAGAGCATCTCCTGGTCGAGAAAACGCACCGAGTGCTGATCGATGGCGATACTGCGCATGATCCGCCGCGCCCCGGAGGAGAACATCGCCTGCCAGTTGGTATAGGTCTCGGTGAGGAAATTCTTCGTCGGGATGCGGGAGATGGTATTGTCCCAGTTGCGGATGGTAATGGTGTGCAGCGCGATATCCGTCACTTCACCGCTGAGGTTCTTGTCAGGCATTTCAATCCAATCACCCAACTGGAGCACGTCGTTGGACGACAGCTGAACGTTCGCCACCAGCGACAGCAGGGTATGCTGGAACACGATCATCAGCACCGCCGCCACGGCCCCCAGACTGGAGATAATAATGATCGGCGATTTGTTCGACATCACGGCGAGGATCATAATCGCCGCCAGGATGTGAACTAAGATTTTGCCTATCTGGATATAGCCCTTAATGGAATGATTTTTACGTTTGGTCTTTCGCAGATAAGAGCTGTTGACAATATCCAGCATCTCGTTGAAAAACACCGACATAAAAATAAAAAACAAGATCCCGCAGATGGTATTAATCGCCGTCACCAGCGATGCCGGCATCGCCGGCATAAACTGCAGGACGTAATAGACGATAATAACCGGAATGAAATTGGACAGTTTTTCGGCGATGCGTCGATCCTTCTCCAGCGGCACATCCTGTTTGTGGCTACTAAAGAAGACCTTACGCACCACTTTAATCAGCAAGAACTTGCATAAAAGATGGGCAAATATGCCGGAGACCAGCAGCAGAATAAGATTAAACCCCACCGCCAGCGCCGGATTACTCTCAATAAACGTCAGTAGATGATTCACATACGCCATGCTATATCGCCTAAATAACTATGCCATTTCGCTGACTGCTTTATCACAAGGGCATATATTTGGAAAATAAATCAATCCGCATCATGGCATATCGCTTAGCGTAACGTCCATGCGCGCACCGCTTCTAATCATTCACAGAAAATATGTCAGAGTTTGCATTAATCATTCCCTACGCTCACTATAAAGAGGCTTGTTATGAGGACGGAATAAGTCCAGGAGGAAACATGTTTAAAGCGCTTACCGCTATCATCACCTTAGCCGCCTCCGCCAGCGTCATGGCGCAAGACGATGTCACGTTGAACAGTCTGGCCCACGATGCCGCCACCCGGGCGTCGTTTAACCAGATGGTCAAAGGCCATCAGCTGCCCGCCTGGGTAACCACCGGCGGCACCGGTTCACCGGCGCAGACGGTGAAACTGGGTAGCGAATCCTGGCAGGTGTTAAGCGCCTGCAAACCCCACGACTGCGGCCATGAACGTATCGCGGTGATCTGGTCGGAGAAAAGCCAACAGATGTCCGGCGTTTACTCGGTGGTCGATGAAAAAACCGACCAGGAGAAGCTGACCTGGCTTAACGTCAGCGATGCCCTGTCCATCGATGGCAAAACCGTGCTGTTTGCCGCCCTCAGCGGTAGCCTCGACAACCATCCGGACGCCTTTAACTACCCGTAACCGCCCGTCGCCCCCGTCAGCCTTTTCCCGACGGGGGCTTCCCTGATTAGCCATCCGGGAACATCACGCTGTTCCCCGGCGCTTCCCGATGCAGATGGATAAAGTTCAGGTGCCGTTCGTACTGGTCGAGAATATCGGTGATCACCTGCTCTTTGCTGTAGTCCATCAGGTCGTTACCCTGACTGCCCTCCAGCAGGAAGGTCTCCAGCCGGTAATAGGTGGATTTCCCGCTGCGCGCCCGATAGGTAAAGCCCGGGACCGAGTACTGCTGCGGCCAGATCTTGTAGATAAAGTTCTGCTCGTCGCCCATGTGCACCAGCAGATCGAGGTGGCCCAGGTTCTCGCCCTCTTCCGGCGGCAGGCTCTTCAGTTCCACTGCGGCGCCGCGCAGCCGCAGCTCCTGGGCTACCTCTTCCATCGCCGGGTAGCACACCGTCTCCATCATCTGTTTGGTATAGCGCGTGCCCGGGTAATTCATCAGCCGCGACAGGCGCTTCTTCCAGCTCAGACGATCCTGGAGGCCCATCGGACGCGGGGCGGTGTCGCGACTGGCGCTGACCCGGCGGTAATCTTCCACTTTCAGGGATTTATACAGTCCGGCCATCACGAAGAAAATCACAAAGCTGAACGGCAGACCCATGATCACCGTGGTGTTCTGCAGCGCCGAGATGCCGTTGGTCATCAGCATCCCGAGGGTCAACAGACCGATGGCCACCGACCAGAAGATGCGCAGCCAGTTCGGGGCGTCGCTGTTGATGTCCTTCAGCTTCGAGGTGAAGTTCCCCAGCACCAGCGCGCCGGAGTCGGCGGAGGTGACGTAGAACAGCAGACCGGTAATGGTCGCCACCGACGCGCTAAAGGTAAACGCCGGGTACTGCGCCAGCAGGCTGTAGAATCCGCGTTCCGGGTGGAGCATCGCCTCCTCGGCAAAGGCCGCGTCGCCGTGAATAATCTCATACAGCGCGCTGTTGCCGAACACCGATAGCCACAGCAGGGTAAAGGTGAACGGAATAATCAGGGTGCCCATCACAAACTGGCGGATGGTGCGTCCGCGCGAAATGCGCGCCAGGAACAGGCCCACAAACGGCGACCAGGCCACCCACCACGCCCAGAAAAAGAGCGTCCAGTTATTCATCCACTCCACAGGGCGGTCGAAGGCGAAGCTGTTCAGCGTCATCCCCATAAAGCGATTGACGTAGTCGCCGACGTTCAGCACTAACGCATTGAGCAGGAAGGAGGTATCGCCCATGAACAGCACGAACAGGATCAGCCCCAGCGCGAGGGCGACGTTCAGCTCGGAGAGCACGCGGATGCCCTTGTCCACCCCGGAGGTGACCGAGATGGTGGCGATGATCACCGACAGCGCAATCAGCGCCGCTTTCGCCGCCAGCGAGTCCGGAATATCGAACAGCACGCTCAGACCGTAGTTGAGCTGCACGACGCCGATACCGAGGGTGGTGGCGATGCCGAAGATGGTGCCGATCACCGCCGCAATATCGACGCTGTGGCCGATGGGTCCATTGATCCGTTTGCCAAAAATCGGGTACAGCGCCGAGCGGATGGTGAGCGGCAAATTATAACGATAGCTAAAGTATCCCAGCGCCATGCCCATCAGGGCATACATTGACCAACCGGTTAAGCCATAGTGAAACAGCGTCCAGACCATCGCCTGGCGCGCCGCCTCGATGGTCTGCCCCGCCCCTTCCGGCGGCTGCATATATTGCGTCACCGGCTCGGCGACCGAGAAGAACATCAGGTCGATACCGATCCCGGCGGCAAACAGCATCGCCGCCCAGCTCAGCAAGCTGAACTCGGGCTTGGACTGCTCCGGGCCGAGCTTCACCGAGCCGAAGCGCGAGCAGGCAATGCAGACGACAAAGACGATATACAGCGTCGCCGCCAGCAGATAGTACCAGCCGAAGGTTTTCGACACCCAGTTGAGGGTGCGCCCAATCCACTCGGCAGAAAAATCGCGAAAAAAGATCGTCATCAGGGAAAACAACAAAATCAGTCCGGCCGAGGTATAAAAAACCACCGGATTGATTTTGTCCTTTTCTCTGTTTTGCGAAAGATCTGTCATCCAGTATCCCCACTGTTTTTGTAACTATTAAAATTCAATAACGTAACAATTAAGACACATTTTATATTGAACGTCCAATCAAAAACCGCTTTAATAGTTAACCAACGCTGATGAATGGAGTGGCAAAAATGCCCAAACTGGGGATGCAGCCAATCCGGCGCAGGCAACTGATCGACGCCACGCTGGACGCAATAAATGAAGTCGGAATGCATGACGCGACCATCGCGCAGATCGCCCGACGGGCGGGCGTATCGACGGGGATCATCAGTCACTATTTCAAAGATAAAAATGGTCTGCTGGAGGCGACCATGCGCGACATCACCAGCCAGCTGCGCGACGCGGTGCTCAACCGTCTGCACGCCCTGCCGGACGGCAGCGCCAGCCAGCGCCTGCAGGCGATTGTCGGCGGCAACTTTGATGAGACGCAGATCAGCAGCGCGGCGATGAAGGCCTGGCTGGCCTTCTGGGCCAGCAGCATGCACCAGCCGATGCTTTATCGGTTACAGCAGGTCAGCAGCCGTCGGCTGCTGTCGAACCTGGTGTACGAATTCCGCCGCGAGCTGCCGCGCGAGCAGGCGCAGGAGGCCGGCTACGGGCTGGCGGCGCTGATAGACGGCCTGTGGCTGCGGGCGGCGCTCAGCGGCAAACCGCTGGATAAGACGCTGGCGCAGTCGCTGACCAGCCACTTTATTCGTCAGCATTTACCGAACCCATAACCGAGGAGGCGTTATGTCCCGAATGGCAGAACAGCAGCTTTATATTAATGGTGGTTATACATCGGCCACCAGCGGTCGCACCTTCGAGACCATCAACCCTGCCACTGGCGAGGTGCTGGCGACCGTTCAGGCTGCCGGACGCGAGGATGTCGACCGCGCCGTCGAGAGCGCGCAGCGTGGGCAAAAAATCTGGGCGGCGATGACCGCCATGGAACGCTCGCGCATCCTGCGTCGCGCCGTCGACCTTCTGCGCCAGCGCAACGATGAGCTGGCGCGGCTGGAGACGCTGGATACCGGTAAACCCCTCAGCGAAACCGCCGCCGTCGATATCGTCACCGGCGCCGACGTGCTGGAGTATTACGCTGGCTTGATCCCGGCGCTGGAAGGCAGCCAGATCCCGCTGCGCGACAGTTCCTTCGTCTATACCCGTCGCGAACCGCTGGGGGTGGTAGCCGGGATCGGCGCGTGGAACTACCCGATCCAGATCGCCCTGTGGAAATCGGCGCCAGCGCTGGCCGCTGGCAATGCGATGATTTTCAAACCGAGCGAGGTCACCCCGCTCACCGCCCTCAAGCTGGCGGAAATTTACAGCGAAGCGGGCCTGCCGGACGGGGTGTTTAACGTCCTGCCAGGGATCGGTGCGGAGACCGGCCAGTATCTGACTGAACATCCGGGTATCGCCAAAATCTCCTTCACCGGCGGCGTCGCCAGCGGCAAAAAAGTGATGGCCAACTCCGCGGCATCGTCGCTGAAAGAGGTCACCATGGAGCTGGGCGGTAAATCGCCGCTGATTATCGCAGACGATGCCGACCTCGACCTCGCCGCCGATATCGCCATGATGGCCAACTTCTACAGCTCCGGTCAGGTGTGCACCAACGGCACCCGGGTGTTTGTCCCGGCGAAACAGAAGGCGGAATTCGAGCACAAGATCCTCGAACGCGTGGGCCGCATCCGCCCCGGCGATCTGTTTGCCGATGACACCAACTTCGGCCCGCTGGTCAGCTTCCCCCATCGCGACAACGTTCTGCGCTATATCGAGAGCGGCAAACGCGAAGGCGCGCGCCTGCTGTGCGGCGGCGAGGCGCTGAAAGGCGACGGTTTCGATAACGGCGCGTGGGTCGCCCCGACGGTGTTTACCGACTGTAGCGACGAGATGACTATCGTGCGCGAAGAGATCTTCGGCCCGGTGATGTCGATCCTCAGCTATACCGACGAAGCGGAGGTCATTCGCCGCGCCAACGCCACCGAATACGGCCTCGCCGCCGGCGTGGTGACGCCCAACCTCAACCGTGCCCACCGTCTTATCCACCAGCTGGAAGCCGGCATCTGCTGGATCAACAGCTGGGGTGAATCCCCGGCGGAGATGCCGGTTGGCGGCTATAAGCACTCCGGCATTGGCCGCGAGAATGGCGTCATGACGCTGCAGAGTTACACCCAGGTGAAGTCCATCCAGGTTGAGATGGGTAAATTCCAGTCCATATTTTAACCGGGAGGTTTTTTTGCAATTTGACTACATCATTATTGGCGCCGGCTCCGCCGGCAACGTTCTGGCAACACGACTGACTGAAGATCCAAACACCACCGTCCTGCTGCTGGAAGCCGGCGGCCCGGACTACCGGTTCGACTTCCGCACCCAGATGCCCGCCGCGCTGGCTTACCCGCTGCAGGGCAAACGCTACAACTGGGCCTACGAAACCGAACCTGAGCCGTACATGAACCATCGCCGCATGGAGTGCGGACGCGGCAAAGGACTGGGCGGCTCGTCGCTGATCAACGGCATGTGCTACATTCGCGGCAACGCGATGGATCTGGACAACTGGGCCAAAGAGCCGGGTCTGGAGCACTGGAGCTATCTCAACTGCCTGCCCTACTACCGGAAAGCGGAAACCCGCGATATCGGGCCTAACGACTATCACGGCGGCGATGGCCCGGTGAGCGTGACGACACCGAAGCCGGGCAATAATCCGCTCTTCGAGGCGATGGTTGAAGCCGGGGTGCAGGCGGGCTATCCGCGTACCGACGATCTCAACGGCTACCAGCAGGAAGGCTTTGGCCCGATGGACCGCACCGTGACGCCGCAGGGCCGTCGCGCCAGTACCGCCCGCGGCTATCTCGACCAGGCGCGAGGGCGCCCGAACCTGACCATCCGCACCCATGCGCTGACCGATCACATTATTTTTGCCGGCAAGCGCGCGGTGGGCGTCGAGTGGCTGGAGGGAGAAAGCACGATCCCGTCAAAAGCGACGGCCAACAAAGAGGTGCTGCTGTGCGCCGGGGCGATTGCCTCGCCGCAGATCCTGCAGCGCTCCGGCGTGGGTAACCCGGAGCTGCTCAGGCAGTTCGATATCCCGGTGGTGCACGATCTCCCCGGCGTGGGTGAGAACCTGCAGGACCATCTGGAGATGTATCTGCAATATGAATGCAAAGAGCCGGTGTCGCTCTACCCGGCGCTACAGTGGTGGAACCAGCCGAAGATCGGCGCCGAGTGGCTGTTCGGCGGCACCGGCATCGGCGCCAGCAACCAGTTCGAAGCAGGCGGTTTTATCCGCAGCCGCGCAGAGTTCGCCTGGCCGAACATTCAGTACCACTTCCTGCCGGTGGCGATTAACTACAATGGCTCCAACGCGGTGAAAGAGCACGGCTTCCAGTGCCACGTCGGTTCAATGCGTTCGCCCAGCCGCGGCCACGTGCGCCTGAAGTCGCGCGATCCGCACGCCCATCCGGCGATCCTGTTTAACTATATGTCCCATGAACAGGACTGGCAGGAGTTCCGCGACGCCATCCGCATTACCCGCGAAATCATGAACCAGCCGGCGCTGGATAAGTATCGCGGCCGCGAAATCAGTCCGGGAACAGAATGCCAGAGCGATGCCGAACTGGATGAGTTTGTGCGCAACCACGCCGAGACCGCGTTCCACCCGTGCGGGACCTGTAAGATGGGTTACGACGAGATGGCGGTGGTCGATGGCGAGGGCCGCGTCCACGGTCTGGAAGGCGTGCGGGTGGTCGATGCCTCGATTATGCCGCAGATCATCACCGGCAACCTCAACGCCACCACCATTATGATCGGCGAGAAGATGGCCGACGCCATTCGCGGCCGCCAGCCGCTGCCGCGCAGCACCGCGGCGTATTATGTCGCTGGCGACGCGCCGGTTCGCCGCTAATCGTCTATGCCGCACTTGTCCTTTCCCGTGCGGAAAGGACACTCCTCACCTTTCCAGCATCCCTTAGCGCTCAAGGCACGGCTGAATAATGCTATCAACAGCAGCATTCACCTGTTTTGCACCGGATATCAGGGTGATACTTATCGTCCTCGCCCCAGCCACCTGGTACATATCGATCTGGGCGACTCGTGTGCCGTACTGCGAAATATCAAAGAAGTTTGGCGCATTCTGCTCAGGGAAGATGCGCTCAACCTCATAGCCTTGCGGCTTCAGGGCGCTGCGTATGCAGTCATAGCGCCACTGCAGCCCCGGCCGATCGGATACTGAATAGGACTGATAGACGGTTTTGTCGCCGAAGGGGTGAATGACTCCACAGGCCACCAGCAGAACGGCAATGGCCATCACGCCGTAAATTCTCATTATATTTCCATAACATAAAGACGCACCCGACATGAGCGCTGACGCTTTCTGCAGCAAAAGGTACGCTGTCCAAACTATAAATTCAACTTTTTGTTGATAATTAAACATTATGCGTATAATTTAATCCTGTCAGCGTATCTCCCATGGTAAAATGGCGCTCCGGGATCGCTTCCTGATCACGATGCAAGCAAAGGATCATCCATGACATCAGAGTACACACAGCAGGTTGCACAGATTGCCGGGCCGCTTGAAGCAGCCATGGACGCTATGGCGGGGACATTATCAGCGAATCAGGAGGTGGTGTTGCATAATCTCACTACCCCTGAACATTCCATTATCAAAATCATTAACGGACATGTTAGCGGCAGGGGTAATGGCGATCATTTGTTAGCCGGTCCGGAAAAAGATACCGGTTTTGCGCTACTGCTGCAGAAGACGAATAACAACAAGCCGAGAACCATAAGCGATTATAAAACCGTCACCGCTTCGGGGAAAACGCTCAATAGCGCATCGACAATTTATTACAGCGAAGAGGGATATCCGCTTATCGCCTTCTGTATTAATGTCGACCCCTCGCCTTATGAGCAAATACGCAAAAGCCTTGACGCGCTGCTGCCATCGCCATCGGAGGCCGCTGAGGCGGTCGATCTTAATTTGGGTGGGCTGATCGATCAGTCAATTCAGGAAATCATTGATAAATATTCAGTGCCGGGTAAAAAAATACAAAAAGCGCAGCGTTTAAAAATTGTCGCTGAAATGCATACGAAAGGTATTTTCAAGATGCGCGGGGGCGTGCAGCAGGCGGCTCAGGCCCTGGGGGTAACACGATATACGGTTTATAATGACCTTGAGGTGATGAATGAAAAATAATTCACAGCAGCGCATTCGCTTTTATCAGGTCGATGCTTTTTCGAAAGGCCCCTTTACCGGCAATCCCGCCGCGGTTTGTTTGCTGGAGACGTGGCCTGAAGATAGCGTGCTGCAGCACATTGCGACGGAAAACAACCTGTCGGAAACGGCCTTTGTTGTCAGGCAGCCTGACGGTTTCGGGTTACGCTGGTTTACCCCGGCCGTCGAGGTGGATCTCTGCGGTCATGCCACGCTGGCTGCGGCCAGCGTGCTGCTCAATCAACAAGCGCGCGAGCGGGTGCGTTTTTTCACTCGCAGCGGCGCGCTGGACGTCACGCTGCATGACGGAAAATATACCCTGGATTTTCCGCTGGTTGTTCCGTCCCCCATCGCCGCGCCGCAAGGGTTGTTCAAGGCCCTGGGGCTGGCTGAAGACGCAGGTGAAACCTGGCAAGCCTCCGATATTATTGTCGTCATTGATGATGAAGCGCTGCTGGACGCGCTTAAACCCGACTTTAACGCCTTGAATGCCTTCAACACTCGTGGCGTGGTGGTCACGGCCGCATCCCGGACCTTCGATTTTCGTTCTCGCTGGTTCGGTCCGCAGGTGGGAGTCAACGAAGATCCGGTCACCGGTTCGGCACATACTTTTCTGGCGCCGCTGTGGAGTGAAAAACTGGCGAAAAAAACCCTTCATGCCCAGCAAGGTGGCAACCGTAAGGGAGAACTCTTCTGCCACATAAAAGATAACGGACGTGTTGAACTATCAGGCGAAGCCTGTCTGGTTATTGAAGGTACCTTTATTCTGTAAATCGACGAACCTATAGCATCATATTAACTTAGCGGCGAACGCCTGTTCTCATCATATTAAATACGTCTGTTTAATATTTTGGTGAGGATCATGCAATAACGTCATCCGGGGTTTGCCGTTTCCAGCCCCGGAGCATTGATAATATCAGGTATTTTTATCCGTTACAGGCGAAAAAAATAATAAGCGTGCTGCCTGCGCAACAGAGTCTGCGGCAGGCATAGCCAGCTTCAGCCATAAAATGAGATTTTTAATGTTGTGTTAGCCAAAATGCCTGAACGGGTCTTTTAATGGTTATCACTGGAATCGTTACTTTAACTCTGGGTATTAAATAACAACTAGCAAGTCGTTCATCCCGACAATATTGCCGAGAACTCACCTCTGCCGGTGTCGGAATCGGGAGCACTGACAGGGCTAACAGAGAGAATATCATGTTAACAAAACCAGATGATGAATCTAAGAAAAAGGCCACGCCCCTTGAACGTCGTATTGTGGTTATTACGTTAGTCGCCATGTTAATACTTTATTCGGTGTTAATTATGACCCACTTTCGATAACTGGTTAGTCTGTCATATTCTGCGGCCCACCGTGGCTTTCTTACAACAGGTAGCACAATGAAAAAGTTCGTTGCAGTATTCGGTTTGGCATTATTAACGTTCACCGTTGCGGGGTGTTCCAGCAATTATGTATTAGAGAAAAAAAATGGTGAGATGATTATCACCCACGGTAAACCGGAGGTCGATAACGATAATGGGTTAATCACCTATGAGGACATCGCGGGAAATGAACATGCTATTAACCGGGATCAAATTATTCAGATGATCGAGAAATAGCCTTTTTATGGGCAGAGCTGGCGTAATGCACTCTGCCCATTCACCATACAGGCCTAACGAAATGCCTCAAGGCGTTTGATCTGCTGCCCGTCGGCAGTAAAGTTCTCCGCCGCCAGCCATGCCCGCAGCGCCGCATCGCGCGCAGGCCACTCGCCGTCGATGATAGACAGCATATCGCTGTCGCGCGTCCGCCCTTTACGCACCAGCCTCTGCCGCAGACGTCCTTCCCAGCTAAAGCCCAGCCGCTCGGCGGCCCGGCGCGAGGCGACATTCATCGAATCGCATTTCCACTCCAGCCGACGATAGCCGTGGTCAAAGCCGTTCTTCAGCAACAGCCAGACCGCTTCGGTACCCAGCGGGGTGTTTTTCATCCGTCGCGACCAAGTGACATGGCCGATCTCAACCGTGCCCATTTCCCGCTCGATCGCCATATAGCTGACGATGCCCACCGCATGCTCGCTACGCAGGTCAACCACCGCATACGGCACCAGAGCATCATCATTCACCTTGCCCGCGATCCAGTGGGCGGTCGCCGCCACGCTCTCCGGTCGCGTAGACGCCAGCCACGTCCAGTCGCTGTTGTCGCCGAGCGCATAGGCGGCAAACAGATCCGCCGCATGACGGTCAACGTCCAGCGGCTCCAGTCGACAAAAACGGCCATTTAACGCCGTCCGCCGCAGGACTTGCGCCCCCTGCCAGCCAGGAACAAGGTCGTTCACCTGCTGGCCAAACTCATTGATTTCCGGCACACCCACCTCCTTGCAATAGACGATTTGTTATAGCAAGAAGCCAGAAGCGGAGAAAGACGCTTCTGCGCGGCCGGCAATAACCTGTCGTTCTTGAATATGCGTTTTTAGCATAAGGATATCCTTATTTTGACTTTACGCCTTTTGGCAAGCGGCCTAACGTAGCGAGGCATAAAAAATTAAAACAACCATTTTTCAGGGATTGCACATGACCAAAAAACTGTTGCCTTTACTGGTACTGACGGCGCTCACCGCCGCCGCGCATGCCGCTACACCGCCCAACACGCTGGTGGTCGCCCAAGGTCTCGACGATATCGTCAGCCTCGACCCGGCGGAAGCGAACGAACTCTCCAGCATTCAGACGGTCCCCAGCCTCTATCAGCGTCTGGTGCAGCCGGACCGCAACAACCCTGAAAAAATCGTACCGATCCTCGCCGAAAGCTGGCAGGCCGATCCGGCGGCGAAAACCCTGACCATCAAACTGAAGCCGGATGCCAAATTCGCCTCCGGTAATCCGCTGCGCCCGGAAGATGTTATTTTCTCTTACACCCGTGCGGTGACGCTGAATAAATCGCCGGCGTTTATTCTCAACGTGCTCGGCTGGCAGCCGGACAACATCGCCAGCCAGCTGAAAAAGATTGATGACCATACCCTGACGCTGCACTGGACCGCCGACGTCAGCCCGGCGGTGGCGCTGAATATTCTCTCCACCCCTATCGCCTCCATCGTTGATGAAAAACAGGTAGCGCCGAACGCGAAAAATAATGACTTCGGCAACGACTGGCTGAAGATGCACTCGGCGGGCAGCGGGGCCTATAAAATGCGCGTCTACCAGCCGCATCAGGCCATCGTGCTGGAAGCCAACGCCAGCTCCCCCACCGGCGCGCCGAAGATCAAGAGCATCATTATTAAAAACGTCCCCGACCCGGCTTCCCGCCGCCTGCTGATCCAGCAGGGGGATGCCGACGTGGCCCGCGATCTCGGCGCTGACCAGATTGCCGCCCTGCAGGATAAACCCGGCGTGAAGGTGCTGAGCATCCCGTCCGCCGAGCAGAACTATCTGGTGTTTAATACCGCCAACAGCGCCAACCCGCTGCTGAATAATCCGGCCTTCTGGGAGGCGGCGCGCTGGCTGGTCGATTATGAGGGCATCACCAAAAACCTGCTGAAAGGCCAGTACTTTATTCACCAAAGCTTCCTGCCGGCCGGCCTGCCGGGGGCGCTGGAAACCAATCCGTTCACCTTCGACCCGCAAAAAGCTAAGGCTATCCTCGATAAAGCGGGCATTAAGGATGCCCACTTCACCCTCGACGTGGAGAACAAACCGCCGTTTATCACCATCGCCCAGTCGCTGCAGGCCAGCTTTGCCCAGGGCGGGGTGAAAGTGGATCTGCTGCCGGCCGCCGGCAGCCAGGTTTATGCCCGGGTACGCGCGAAGCAGCATCAGGCGGCGATCCGCCTGTGGATCCCGGACTACTTTGATGCGCATTCCAACGCCAGCGCCTTTGCCTGGAACGATGGTAAGTCCAGCACCGTGGCCGGGCTCAACGGCTGGCAGATCCCTGAGCTGAATAAAGCCACCCTCGCCGCGGTGGCGGAGCCGGACCCGGCGAAACGCCTCGATCTGTACAAAACGATGCAGGAATCCCTGCTGCAGCATTCGCCATACGTCTTTATTGACCAGGGGAAAACCCAGATCGTGGTACGCGATAACGTGAAGGGCTATCAGCAGGGGCTGAACGCCGATATGGTCTGGTACGATAACGTCACCAAGTAAGCGGGTTTTGGTCACCGGGTCCGGCGGCCTCGCCTGCCCGGATGACCGTTTCGCCACCCGGGCCCGGCGGGCGTCGCGCCGCCGGGAATCATGCTGATATACCAGGAATTTCCATTTTCCATGCCATCGTTTTCCACTCACCTTACCCGCCTGCTGCAGGGGCTGTTGACGCTGCTGCTCACGCTGTTCGGGCTGTTGCTGGTCACCTTCTCGCTCTCCGCGCTGTCGCCCGTCGACCGCGTACTGCAGATCGTCGGCGACCATGCCAGCCAGTCGACCTATGACCAGGTTCGCCATCAGCTGGGTCTCGACCAGCCGCTGCCGGTGCAGTTCTGGCACTACCTGGTCAACCTGGCTCATGGCGATCTTGGCATCGCCAGCGCCACCGGCCAGCCGGTGCTCCACGATCTGCTGGCGGTCTTCCCGGCGACCCTTGAGCTGGCGACCCTGGCGCTGATCGTCGGCGCGGTACTGGGCATCGTCGCCGGGGTGCTGTGCGCCCGTTACGCCGGTTCGCCGTGGGATCTGGCGGTGCGCACCTTTACCCTGTTGGGCAACTCGGTGCCCATTTTCTGGCTCGGCCTGCTGATGCTGGCCCTGTTTTACGCCCGGCTGCAGTGGGCGCCGGGCCCGGGTCGACTCGACGATATTTATCAGTATACCGTCGAGCCGCGCAGCGGTTTTGCGCTGATCGACACCTGGCTCTCCGGCGATACCGCCGCATTTAAAAATGCCATCGGCCATCTGGCGCTGCCGGTGCTGGTGCTGGCCTATTACTCGCTGGCGAGCATCACCCGCCTGACCCGCTCCGCCTGCCTGAGCGAGATGAACAAAGAGTACATTCTGCTGGCGCGGGCCAAAGGGGCCGGAGAGATGACGATTTTGCTGCGCCACGTCCTGCCCAATATCCGCGGCACTCTGCTGACGGTGACCGCCCTCGCCTGGACCTCCATGCTCGAAGGGGCGGTGCTCACCGAAACCGTCTTCTCGTGGCCGGGGATCGGCCGCTATCTCACCACCGCGCTGTTCGCCGGAGATACCACGGCGATCATGGGCGGCACGCTGCTGATTGGCGTGAGTTTTGTGCTGATCAATAACCTGACCGACCTGCTGGTGCGGTTAACCGATCCGAGGGTGCGCTGATGCCGACTTATCTGTTTTTACGCCGTCTGCGCCGCTCACCCGCCGCCTTCAGTGGCCTGACCCTGGTGATCCTGCTGGTGCTGACGGCGCTGTTCGCCCCGTGGCTGGCGCCCCACGATCCCAACTGGCAGGATGCCGCCGCCCGCCTGCAGGGACCGGGGGCAGGGCACTGGCTCGGCACCGACAGCTACGGCCGCGACCTGCTGTCGCGCCTGCTCTACGGCGCCCGCCCGGCGCTGGGTCTGGTGGCGCTGGTGACCGCCATTACCCTGCCCGTCGGGCTGCTGGTAGGTATCCTCTCCGGCTACTATGGCGGGTGGCTGGAGCGGATACTGATGCGCTTTACCGACGTGGTGATGTCGATGCCGCGGCTGATCCTCGCCTTCGCGTTCGTGGCGATGCTCGGCCCGGGGCTGGTCAACGGCGCGCTGGCGTTAGCCCTGACCACCTGGCCGGCCTATGCCCGTCAGGCGCGCAGCGAAATTCAGCGCCTGCGCCATAGCGATTACCTCGCCGCGGCGGAGATGCTGGGCATTCGCGGCTGGCGGCTGCTGATCGGCCATATTCTGCCGCTGTGTCTGCCGTCGGCGATTGTCCGGCTGGCGCTCGATCTGGCGGGCATTATCCTCGCCGCCGCCGGGCTCGGCTTTCTCGGCCTGGGCGCCCGCCCGCCGATGGCGGAGTGGGGAGCGATGATTGCCGACGGGATGCAGGTGATTTTCGACCAGTGGTGGATCGCTGCCATCCCCGGCGCGGCGATCCTGCTCGCCAGCCTGGCGTTTAACCTGCTGGGCGATGGCCTGCGCGATATTCTGGAGCCGCAACATGACTGACATCCGACTGACCGTCCAGCGACTCGCCGTCGACTACCCCACCGCCCGGGTGGTGGACAACGTCAGCTTCACCCTCGGCAACGAGCGGCTGGCGCTGGTGGGCGAATCCGGCTCCGGCAAATCGATGACCGCCCGGGCGCTGATGGGCCTGGTGCGCAAGCCCGGGGTGGTGAGCGCCGAACGGCTGGAGGTGCTGGGGCGCGATGTGCTAACCCTCAGCGCCCGCGGCTGGCGCGCGCTGCGCGGCAACGATATCGCTATGGTGCTGCAGGATCCGCGCTATGCGCTGAATCCGGTGCAGTCCATTCAGACGCAGCTGGAAGAGGCGTTAACCCTGCATCAGCGTCTCAGCCGCCGTGGGCGCGCCGAGGCGGTTAAAGACGCCATCGCCGCCGTCGGTCTGGATCTGCCGGTCCTCAGCCGCTATCCCGGGGAGCTCTCCGGCGGGATGGGCCAGCGGGTGATGATCGCCCTCGCGCTGCTTAATAACCCGAAGGTGCTGATAGCCGACGAGCCAACTTCGGCCCTCGACGCCCGCCTGCGCAACCAGATCCTCGAGCTGCTGGTGGAGCAGTGCGCGCAGCGGCAGATGGCCATGCTACTGATCAGCCACGATCTGCCGCTGGTGGCCGCGCATTGCGATCGCGTGCTGGTGATGTACCAGGGGAGACAGGTCGATGAGATGCCGGCGTCGGCGCTGCCGAGCGCGACGCACCCTTATACGCGCACCCTGTGGACCTGCCGGCCGAATGCGCACACCTACGGCCAGATGCTGCCGACCCTCGACAGAACCCAGGACTTTACGGAGACGGCCCATGGCGATCGTTAATCTTCAGGATTTGCAGGTAACATTCGGCGCGAAGACGGCGGTCTCTGCCGCCAGTTTCTGTGTCGACGCCGGGGAAACCTTCAGTCTGATCGGCGCCTCCGGCTGCGGTAAATCGACGATTTTGCGCGTGCTCGCCGGATTACAGCGCGAATGGCGCGGCAGCGTGGAACTGCTGGGCCAGGGCATCGCGCCGGGCGCCCGCTTTCAGGGCGCGCTGCGGCGCAACGTGCAGATGGTGTTTCAGGATCCGTACGCCTCGCTGCATCCCAACCATACTCTGTGGCGCACCCTGGCGGAGCCGCTGCAGATCCACGGCATCCGCGACGTTGCCCCCCGAGTGACCACCGCCCTTGAGCAGGTGGGTCTGGCCGCCGACGCCGTCCGCCGCTATCCACACCAGCTCTCCGGCGGGCAACGGCAGCGCGTAGCCATTGCCCGCGCCCTGCTGCTGCGCCCGCAGATCCTGCTGCTGGATGAGCCGACCTCGGCGCTGGATATGTCAGTGCAGGCGGAAATTCTCAATCTGCTTAACCGCCTGAAACAGGAGCACGGCATGACCTATCTGCTGGTGAGCCACGATGCCGACGTCATCGCCCATATGTCCGATCGGGCGGCGTTTATGGCGGAGGGTGTGATCCAGCGCTTTTTCGATCGCGAAGCGCTGGTCAACGGAGAACACCGGATGAGGTGAGGTCAGCGGATGAGCCGCTGTTTTGTCGGGTGGCGCTTCGCTTACCCGACCTGGGGTCCGTGCGACCTGTCGTTAATTTACCCACTTGCGGCGACTGAAACTGCCGGTTTCCCCCCTCTCCCTGTGTATGAAGAGCCGGAGTGAGGCTCGGTTTTCCCCCTCTCCCTGTGGGAGAGGGCCGGGGTGAGGGCAACAGAGCGCACCCTATCCCCGCTGCCGGCGCCTTAGCCCGATGCGCCGTTGTTTTGTCGGGTGGCGCTCCGCTTACCCGACCTGGGATTCGTGCGACCTGTCGTTAATTTATTCACCATTGTTGCTGAAACTGCCGGTGCTGGCGGCCTCAACATCGCTGAGACGTTCCCGGAAGGCCGGGGGTACAGGGGGCGGCGGCGACTGGCCGCCCCCTGTGCGCTCCCTGCGCCATGAGTGACATAACGCAGACGATTAACCGGGAGCGCAAACTACGCTGAAGCCACCGATAACATAAACAACCACACTGCAGTGCTTCCCCTCACCCTGGCCCTCTCCCGGAGGGAGAGGGCACCGTCCGGCTGGCGTTTAGGCCCGGCAAGCGTACTGCCAGGTAACGTTATCCGATGCCACTCCCCTACTTCGCCAGGCTGGCAAAGCGAGCAAAGACCGCATCAAAAATCGCCAGCCCTTGCGCCACCTGCTCAGCAGTAATGGTGCACGGCGGCACCACGTGAATGCGGTTCTCCACCACAAAGGCCAACAGCCCGGCCTCGGTTAAGGCCCCTTTGATCGCGGCCATGTCGGCGGCAGTCAGCGGCGTTTTTTGTTCACGGCTGCTCACCAGCTCCAGCGCCTGGAACAGGCCGCGACCACGCACCTCGCCGATAATGGCGTGCTTCTCCGCCAGCGCCTCGAGACCGGGGCGCAGCACCTCGTTGCCGATATAGGCCGCGTTCTCAACCACCTTCTCCTCTTTCATCGCGTCGATGGTGGCGACAATCGCCGCCATCGCCAGCGGATGGCCGGAGTAGGTCAGCCCGCCGGCAAAAAAGTGGTCGTCAAAATAGCGGGCAATCGGCTCGCTAATCAGCACCCCGCCCGCCGGCACGTAGCCCGCGTTAACCCCTTTGGCAAAGGTCACCAGATCCGGCACCACGCCATCCTGTTCGAAGGCGAACCAGCTGCCGGTACGGCCAAAGCCGGCCATCACCTCATCGAGGATCAGCACGATGCCAAACTCGTCGGCCAGGGCGCGCACACCCTGCATATAGCCTGCCGGCGGCACGAGGATCCCGGCGGTGCCGGGGATGGACTCCAGCAGGATCGCCGCGATGGCGGTCGGCCCCTCGCATTCGATGATCCGCCGCAGATGCGCCAGCGCGCGCTGGCACTCCTCTTCTTCAGTCGCGGCGTTGAACTCGCTGCGGTAAAGGTAGGGGTTGAAGAAGTGCACATGGCCGCGGGAGAACTCATTCGGCACCCGGCGCCAGTCGCCGGTGGCGGCGATCGCGCTGCCGGTGTTGCCATGGTAGGAGCGATAGGCCGACAGCACTTTGTCGCGCCCGGTATAGAGCCGCGCCATACGAATCGCGTTCTCATTGGCATCCGCCCCGGCGTTGGTGAAGAACACCTTGCTGAAGCCCGCCGGCGCCAGGTCGACGATGCGCTTCGCCGCTTCGCCGCGGGCAAGGTTGGCGGTGGCGGGCGCGATGGTGACCAGGGTCTCCAGCTGCGCCTTCATGGCCGCCAGTACCCGGGGGTGCTGATAGCCAATGTTGACGTTCACCAGCTGGCTGCTGAAATCGAGCCAGGTATTCCCCTCGTAATCCCATAGCTCGCAGCCTTGCGCCCCGGCAATCACCAGCGGATGGAGATTGCCCTGCATCGACCATGAATGAAACACATAAGCGCGATCCAGCTGCCGAACTTCGTCATTGCTTACCGCGACCTCGTTGTGAATTGCCAGCTTCATACCCTGCCCTCTCTCATGTCGTAGTGGTTGGCTTCATCATTGGCCTCGGCCGCATAAATCGGATAGAGCCAGTGCGTGAAAAACGATGTGACACGGTGTCACATCCGCATCCGCCGTCTGGCCCTGTGCCTTGCCGTCCGGCGTTTTTATAGTGGAGGGACAACCGCACAGGAGAATGACATGGCAACGAGCAACGTAGTGTTTATCACCGGGGCGACCTCGGGTTTTGGCGAAGCGGCAGCGCAGGTGTTTGCCGACGCGGGCTGGTCGCTGGTGCTGAGCGGGCGCCGCTATCCGCGACTGAAGGCCTTGCAGGACAGACTCGCCGCCCAGGTGCCGGTGCATATTATTGAGCTTGACGTTCGTGACAGCGAGGCGGTGGCTGCCGCCGTGGCGTCGCTCCCCGCCCCCTTCGCCGATGTCACCACCCTGATCAACAACGCCGGGCTGGCGCTGTCGCCGCTGCCGGCGCAGGAGGTGGCGCTGGAGGACTGGAAAACGATGATCGACACCAACGTCACCGGTCTGGTGACGATGACCCACGCCCTGCTGCCGACGCTGATACGCCATGGCGCCGGGGCGAGTATTATCAATATCGGCTCGATCGCCGGGCAGTGGCCCTATCCCGGCAGCCATGTGTATGGCGCCAGCAAGGCGTTTGTGAAGCAGTTCAGCTATAACCTGCGCTGCGATCTGCTTGGCACCGGCGTGCGGGTCACCGATCTGGCGCCGGGGATTGCCGAGACCGAATTTACCCTGGTGCGTACCAAAGGCGACCAGGCGGCATCGGATAAGCTCTATCGCGGCACCACGCCGCTGAGCGCGCGCGATATCGCCGAGCAGATGTTTTATATCGCCACGTTGCCGGCGCATATGAACATTAACCGGGTGGAGGTGATGCCGGTCCGTCAGGCGTGGCAGCCGTTCGCTATTGACCGGGACTAGGCAGGCGCGTGGTTTTTCCCCTGCCGGCGATACCGGCAGGGGATGCAAGCCGGACTAACGGCTGCTTTGCAGAAACTGCCTGACGCGTTCAGAGTCAGGCTGAGTGAAGAACTTCTCCGGCGGCGCCTTCTCAATCAGCAGCCCCTTCTCCAGAAACACCACCTCGTTGGATACCTGGCGGGCAAAATCCATCTCGTGCGTCACCACCACCATGGTGTAACCCTCGGCGGCGAGGGCTTTCATTACCCCCAACACCTCATTAACCAGCTCCGGATCCAGCGCCGACGTCGGTTCATCGAAGAGAATAACTTCGGGCGACATCGCCAGCGAACGGGCGATCGCCACCCGCTGCTTCTGCCCGCCGGAGAGAGTGATCGGGTAAACATCGGCTTTGTGCGCCATGCCCACTTTCTCCAGCTGCTGCATGGCAATGGCCTTCGCCTCGTCTCGTTTCATGCCCTTAACGTGCAGCAGCGCCTCGCTGACGTTTTGCTGAACGGTCAGATGCGGCCACAGGTTAAAACTCTGAAAGACCATCCCCACCCGCTCGCGAATTTTGGCCAGCTGGCGGTGCGACATCGCCCGGCCGCGCTGTTCATCAATCCCCAGTCGCTGACCGCCGATATGAATTTCACCGCGGTCCGGCTGTTCCAGCCAGTTCATACAGCGCAGCAGTGTGGATTTTCCCGACCCGGACGAGCCGAGAATACTCACCACGGTCCCCTTCTCCACCGTCAGGTTAATATCCCGCAGGACTTCCACATTATCGAACTGTTTGGAGACGTTTTTGACGCTTACGGCAATAGACTCAGGCATGGCTCATTCCTCTTTTGGCTCCCCAGGCAGTCAGGCGCTTAATCAGCAGCTCCAGCAGAATGCTGATCGCCCAGTAAAGCCCAATGGCGACGATAAAGGCGTTAAACGGAATAAAATAGGTCGCCTGGACGCTGTTGGCGGCGGCGGTGATCTCCTGAACGGTAATAATGCTCAGGAAAGCGGTGTCCTTCAGGCAAATAATCAGCTGATTGCCGATCAGCGGTAAGGCGGAAGAGATGATATTGGGTAAAATAATCCGCCGAAAAATGGCATAGCGCGAAAAGCCCTGAGCAATCGCCGCTTCAATATATCCGCCGGAAAATACCCGCCGCTGGCTGCGCAATATTTCAAAAAAATAGGCGCCATGATAAATAATCAGGGCCAGTAAACCGGCGGTCCACGGCTCCATGCTAATACCGAGCTGCGGCAGCCCGTAATACAGAAGATAAGCGAGGATCAAAAAAGGGATCGCACGCATCAGGCTGACGAAACCAATAATAATCCGGTTAATCACTTTCTTTTGATATTCGCTAAAATAACACAGCGCAATACCGATAATCAGCGCCGCCAGGGCGGCGGTAATAAACAGTTCGAGGGTCGCGAATAACCCGGCAATAAAGCTATCGCGAACCGACCAGATAACGCCCCACTGATTCATAATGCCTCCCGTTCCTAGCGCGCCAGACGCCTGGCTTTACGTTCCGCGATACCCTGCAGCTTCAACAAACAGCCGATGATCACCACATACAGCAGGCCGGCGGCGAGGATCGGCGACAGCGGCTCGTAGGTGACCGAGGAGATACGGTTGGTGACCCGGGTGAGATCCACCACGCCAATCACGGCGATGGCCGGGCTACCTTTGATCAAAAAGGACATCTCATTGACCAGCGCCGGCAGGCTCTCGATCCACATCTGCGGCAGCATGATGTAGCGGAAGTAGGTCCAGCGGCGCATTCCCACCGACTCCGCCGCCTCCCGCTGTTCGCGCGGAAAGGTGCGGAAGGCGTTGCGCCAGATCTCAGCGTTAAACGCCGAGGTGTTAAGCGTCAGCGCCACGATGGCGGCCACGTTCTTGTCGAGGTTAATGCCCATCGTCGGCAGGGAAAGGAACAGAAATAGCACCAGCGTCACCAGCGGCGTTGCGCGGGCCAGACTGATATAGACCACCAGCAGTTGGTCGATCACCGGCAGGCGCAGCATCCGTACCAGGGCGATCAGCAGGCCCGCCACCACCCCGAAGGCGATAGCGATGGCCGAAATCCAGAGGGTCGTCCATGCGCCTTCGATTAATAACTGCCAGGAAATTGCATCCATGAGGCCCTCCTTCTCAGCAACAGGCGGCGGTCGCCCGCCGCGGAATATTACAGTCCGGCGAGTTTGTGAAACTGTTCCGGGCTGGTGATCGCCTCGGTCGGCAGGTTGTCATAGGTTTCGCCAAACCATTTTTTCTGCAGCTCGGCGAGCTTGCCGGTCTCCTTCATGTGGTTCATAAACTTGGTCATATAGGCCAGCAGCTGCGGCGAGTTTTTCGGGATCGGCCACGCCATATACCCCGGTCCGGAGACAGCCAGCCCTTTGGCGAAGACCTTCGGTTTGGCTTTCGCCAGGTCGTTTACCGAGATCACCACGTTAATCACGTAATCCAGTCGCTTATTCGCCAGGTCGGCGTAGGCTTCCGGATAGGAGGGATACTCCACCACCGGTCCCAGCTTGCCGCCGGTCTTCTCCAGCATCGCCTTCAGCTCCGGCAAACGCGCCAGCAGCGCGCTCCCGGCCTGTAACCCCACTTTTTTGCCGCTGAGATCGGCAATCGTATTTAACGAAGTATCACCAGCGCGTTTGACGAAATAGTGCTGCGCGGAGGCCCACGGTGGGGTGAAATCAAAAACCTTCAGCCGCTCATCGGTAATAACCGCCCCGGTTAAGGCCATATCGTATTGCCCGGTGGAGACGGCCGCTAATAATCCGGTCCACGGTAATATGCTCTGGTCGACATGGAATTTGGCATATTTACGTAATTCCTCAAGCATATCTTTGTTAAAGCCATCGGCCTGGCCATTATTCATAAAGTTAAACGGCGCATAATCATCTTCCGTCGCCACTTTCAAGGTGCCGGATTTTTCTATTTCCGGAAGATCGGCCGCGACGGCGTGATAAGAAAAAGCGACCGTTAATACAGCGCTCAGACACATTGATGCCAATGATTTTTTCATTATTTCACCCCTGATGGATTGGCCAGACGGGTTCATTCCAGAACGCGAAAAGGTTTCTGCAAAATAGTGGCCGGGGACGTTCCGGTCCACGGCGGCTGAATACGTTTTTAATGTGGGAGCGTTTTTCAATTCCGTATAGAGCCAGATGGGCCGCATCGCTGTGTCAGATGGCGGCAGGGTGGTATGGAATTTGCTGAGTGTAACGGGTGGTCGCAATGCGTTATTGCCAGAGGAGCCCCGTATGATCCGTCACCTGTTACACGTTGATTTTCAGCCTGGCCGCGGTTTGCAGGAACAGGTGCGAGAGACGCTGGTGAATGCCATTCTCAGCGGGATCTTCGCCGCCGACACCCCGCTGCCCTCCTGTCGCCAGCTGGCCAGCCAGCTTCGCGTCTCGCGCAACACCACCGCGCTGGTGTTTGAAAGTCTGGTCAACGAGGGCTACCTGATTAGCCGCCCACGAAGCGGTTACTACCTGCATCCCGACTATCATGAAGCTTCGCCTGCCGCCGTCGAGAGTGCACCGCAGCGCGAAGCCGCTGCACCACGCTGGGGCGACCGGCTGCAGATGACCCCCAGCCAGCAGGAGTCGATCCTCAAACCGGCGGGCTGGATGCACTACCGCTACCCGTTTATCTACGGCCAGCCCGATACCCGGCAGTTCCCGCTGGCCACCTGGCGCTCGGCGGCGAACTGGCTGCACGGCGGGGTGCGCGACCCGGCGTGGGTCATCGACCATATTGACCAGGATGTGCCGATGCTGATCGAGCAGATCCGCACCCGGGTGCTGCCCAAGCGCGGCATTGTCGCCGCGCCGGATGAAATTCTCATCACCCTTGGCTCGCAAAATGCGCTCTACCTGCTGACCCGACTGCTGCTCTCTTCCACCACCCGCATTGGCGTCGAAAACCCCTGCTTTCGCGAAGCCATCAACACCTTTCTGCTCGCCGACGCCGAGGTGGTGCCGCACCCGGTGGATGAAGAGGGGATCGTGCTTAATGAGCGTCCCTGCGATTACTACTATGTCACCCCCGGCCATCAGGTGCCCACCGGGGTGACCATGAGCAGTGCGCGGCGTCGCCAGCTGCTGGAGCATGCCGCCCGCCATGACGCGGTCATTATTGAAGATGATTATGACTCGGAGAGTAACTTTACCCTCAACCCGCTGCCGGCGCTGAAGGCCAGCGATCGCAGCGGCCGGGTGGTGTATGTCAGCAGCCTGTCAAAAGCGCTGTCACCGGGGCTGCGGTTGGGGTTTATGGTCGCCGACCCGGACCTGATCGACGAGGCGCGCGCCCTGCGCCGGCTGGTCTATCGCCATCCGCCGACCAACATTCAGTACCAGATGGCCCACTTCCTTGCCCAGGGCCATTATGAAACCCATCTGCGGCGCTACCACTACGACTCCGCCCAGCGCTGGGAGCGCCTGCACGCCGCCCTGCAGCGCTATCTGCCGTCGTGTCGCGCGCTGGCGGGGAGCGAACATGCTAACGCGTTCTGGCTGCAGACCCCGGCGCAGATCAACACCCAGCAGCTCACCTGGCGCGCCGCCCACGCCGGCGTGCTGATTGAGCCCGGGGCGCGCCATTTTCTCAGCGCCGCGCCGCCGGATAACTATTTTCGCATGGGATTCCACGCCATTAACCCTGACGCCATCGCCCAGGGGGTGGAGGTCCTGCGCGGCCAGCTGGAGCAGATGGGTTAGCGGTATTGTTCATACTCAACGGCGTCGCGCACGCTGAGCAGCGCCGGGCGCAGACTGTCGAAAGGCACCGATCCGAGCGCAATGCGCAGCGCCTGCGGGATCGTGGCGGAGACGCAGAACGGCTCGGCGGTCGACACCGAAATACGGCGTTCCATCAGCGCATTCGCCAGTCGATCGGCCCGGCTCTCTTCACCCAGAGGCAGCCAGACAAAGTACGAATCGGGATGACTGACGACGGGAAGCCCACAAAGCACCTCGCGGGCCACCTGCTGCCGCTGTCGCGCATCCTGTCGTTTCTGCATTTCAAAGCGTGCCACCGTGCCATCTTCAATCCAGGCGCAGATCAGCGAACTTATCAGCGTCGGCGTATTCCACGTCGTGGCGCGGATGGCGCGCTCAATCTCCGGCCGGTAGCGCGGCGGAGAAATCACCACCCCCACGCGCAGCCCGGTGGCGATATTTTTTGAAAAACCGGTGACATACACCGTTCTTTCCGGCGCATAGCTGATCACCGGCGGCGGCGGACGGCTCACCAGCCGGGCGTAGGCGGCATCTTCAATAATCAGCAGATCGTGCTGGCGCGCAAGATCGGCCAGCGCCTGCCGCTGCCCGGTGTTGAGCACCCAGCCCAGCGGATTGTGCAGCGTCGGCATGGTATACACCGCCCGCACCCGCCGCTGCTGGCACAGCGTATGAAGCGCCTGCAGGTCCGGCCCCTCCGGTCGACAGGGGATCGCCGCCAGCTCCAGATGATACAGCGCCGCCAGAACCTTGAAGCCCGAATAGGTCAGCGCATCCACCGCCACCACATCCCCCGGACGTAACAGCCCCATCACGGTCACCGCCAGCCCGTGCTGTGCGCCGTTGACGATCAGGACATTTTCCGCGTCCGGGGCAAAGTGCTGGCAGGTCAAATGGCGGGCGATAATTTCCCGCTCGGCGAGCCGCCCGGCATGAGGCTGATAGCGCAGATGCGAGTCAATATCGCCCGCCATCGCCAGCTGCCTGAGCGCCTCGCGCAGCGCATCGCCCTGCTCCGGCAGCGAAGGGTAGTTGAAATTGAGATCCACGACATCGGCGGCCACCACCTGCTGATCGACCCCGTGCCCCGGCGGCAGCGAGAGGTCGCGCACGAAGGTGCCGCGGCCGGTTTCGCCGCTGACCAACCCCATCTCTTCCAGTTCACGGTAGACGCGCGTGGCGGTGGCCAGCGAGAGGCGTTCTCCGGCGGCAAGGGTACGGTGCGTCGGCAGACGGCTGCCTGCGGGCAGCTGCCCGCTGCGGATCGCCTGGGCATATCGGTCGACAACGGCTTTATATCGGGCTTTCATCGTGAAATGTATCTATGACAATAATTTGATTGTATTAGATTAGGCACATTACCATCGCCGCAGACGATGCTCAAGCGGGCACAGCACATCTGATAACGCGAGGTTAACGTGGTAGATTCAACAATGGATAAATCGGTGCCCGGTCCCTGGTCCGGATGGCTTCATGGTTTACTGGGGGTGATTATTTTTAGCGGGTCGCTGCCCGCGACGCGACTGGCGGTGCAGGATATGGATCCGTTCTTATTGACCTTTCTGCGCGCCTCCATCGCCGGGCTGCTTGCCGTCGCGCTGCTGGTCGGCTTTCGCCAGAAACGCCCGCGCCTGGCGCAGCTTGTGCCCTTGATCATCGTCTCATCAGGGGTGGTGATCGGCTTTCCTCTGCTCACGGCGCTGGCCCTGCAGCACATCACCTCGGCGCATTCGATTGTGTTTATTGGCCTGCTGCCGCTGATGACCGCCCTCTTCGGCGTACTGCGCGGCGGCGAACGCCCGCGGCGGGCTTTCTGGATCTTTTCGCTGCTGGGCAGCCTGCTGGTGGTGGGATTCGCCCTGACGCAAAGTGCGGCGGCCTCACTCAGCGGCGATCTGCTGATGCTGGCGGCGGTTATCGCCTGCGGCCTCGGCTATGCGGAAGGGGCAAAGCTGACGCGGGAGCTCGGCGGCTGGCAGGTGATCTGCTGGGCGCTGGTGATAGCCCTGCCGTTGATGCTCCCCGCCTCGCTGATGGTTCAGCCCGCGTCCTGGCATGCCATATCGGCCTCCTCCTGGGCGGCGCTCGGCTATGTGTCGCTGTTCAGCATGCTGATCGGTTTCATCTTCTGGTACAAAGGGCTGGCCGCGGGCGGGATCGCCGCCGTCGGCCAGCTCCAGCTATTGCAGCCGTTCTTCGGGCTTGGCCTGTCGGCGGCGCTGTTGCACGAAACCGTCAGCCCCTTGATGCTGGCGGTTACGCTGGGCGTGGTGCTGTGCGTGGTGGGCTCGCGCAAATTTGGCCGCCAGCGGGTTAGCGCAGGGAGCGGGAGCCGTGATTGACCGCCCCGTCATCCGCCGTCCCGGGTCGCGGCGGTGTAACCGCCTTACCCGGGTGACAGCATGATAAACGGCTGGAGGACGCGCCGCCGGGGAGGACGACCGTCTACACCGGCCGCGCGTACTGAAGCATCACCTGCAGCAGCACGTTGGCCCCGGCGGCGACGTGCTCCGGCGAGGCATACTCAATTTCGTTATGGCTGATCCCGTCCTTGCAGGGGATAAAAATCATCCCGGTGGGCGCCAGGTAGCTCATATACACTGCGTCATGCCCGGCGCCGGAGACGATCGGCCGCGCCGGATAGCCCAGCCGCTGCGCGGCATCGGCAATGGCCTGCTGGCATTCAGCATCGAACGGCGCCGCCGGATAGTGGCTTACCTGCTTCAGGGCCACCTGCAGACCGCTCTCCCGCTCAACCTCCGCGATAAACGCCCGCAGCTGGCGATCCATCTCGTCCACCAGCGCATCGCTGAGATTGCGCATATCAATGGAGAAGGTGACCTCCCCTGGCACCACGTTGCGGCTGTTGGGCCACACCTGCACGCTGCCGACGGTGCCGCGTCCCTCTTCGCTGCGCCCGGCAATGGCCACCACTTCCTGCATAATGCGGGTCGCCACCTGCAGGGCATCCTGACGCAGGCGCATCGGCGTGGGTCCGGCGTGCGAGGCCTGGCCGGTGACCACGCAGTCGTACCAGCGGATCCCCAGCACGCCCTGCACGATACCGATGGTTTTCGCTTCATCTTCGAGAATCGGCCCCTGCTCAATGTGCGCCTCAAAATAGGCGCCGATGGGATGCTCCCCCGGGGTCTGCTCGCCGATATAGCCGATCTGCGCCAGCGCCTCGCCGACGCTGACACCCTCTTTATCCGTGACGGCCCAGGTCTCTTCCAGCGGGAAGACGCCGGCAAAGACCCCGGAGCCCATCATCACCGGCACAAAGCGCGACCCCTCTTCGTTGGTCCAGAACACCACCTCAATCGGCGCGTCGGTGTCAATCTGCAGATCGTTGAGCGTGCGCACCACCTCCAGCGCCGCCAGCACGCCGTAGTTGCCATCAAATTTGCCGCCGGTGGGCTGAGTGTCAATATGGCTGCCGGAGACGATGGGCGGCAGGCCGGGGTTGCGGCCTTCCCGGCGCATAAACACATTGCCGATTTTATCGATGGTGACGCTCATCCCGGCCTCCCGCGCCCAGCCTATTACCTTGTCCCGCCCCTGGCGGTCGAGGTCGGTGAGGGTCAGACGGCGGCAGCCGCCCTTCGGCGTGGCGCCGATCTGCGCGAGATCCATTAACGACGCCCACAGGCGGTCGCCATTGATGCGCCAGCCGGTGGTGTCGGTCGCGGGGGTAAAAAGTACATCACTGCTCATGGTAGTCTCCTGACATCAAGGTCGCCGCCAGCGTAACCGGCGGTGGGAATGCGCTATCAACGCCTGGTCTTCATCCTGTATGGTTTTTTGCCGCCGATCAGACGGCCAGGGCCTGGGCGTTAGCGTCAATCGCCAGCTCGCGCCAGCGGTGGCAACTCACCGCGTGGCGCTCCGCGACGGATTCCGTCGGCGGCAGACTCTGTTCACAGACCGGGCGACGGTGCGGGCAGCGCTCGGCAAAAGCGCAGCCGGGCGGCAAGCGCGCCAGATCCGGCGGCGCGCCGGGAATGCAGTGCAGGGCATCACCTTTCTTAAGCCCCTCTTTCGGCCGACTGCCCAGCAGCACCTGGGTATAAGGATGGCGCGGGTGGCGCAGGATCTCGCTCATCGACGCTTCCTCGACGATCCGCCCGGCGTACATCACCGCCACCCGGTCGGCGATCTCCACCGCGGCGCCGATATCGTGGGTCACAAACACGATCGACAGCCCGCGCTGCTTTTGCTGCTCGCGCAGCAGGATCAGGATCTGGATTTGCACCGTGGCGTCGAGGGCGGTGGTTGGCTCATCCGCCAGCAGCAGCTGCGGGTTACAGGAGAGCGCAAGGGCGATCATCGCCCGCTGGCGCATCCCGCCGGACATCTCGTGCGGGTAAGCATCCAGCCGCCGCTCAGGGCTGGGAATGCGCACCTGGCGCAGGGCCTCCAGCGCCCTGTCCCGGGCCGCCTGGCGCGACAGCCCTTCGTGGCGGCGCAGCCCTTCAATAATCTGCTGCCCGACGGTGTAGACCGGATCGAAGGCCAGCAGCGGCTCCTGAAAAATCATCGCGCAGCGTCCACCGCGATAGCGCCGCAGCTGGCTGGCGCTCATCGTCAGCACCTCGTCGTCCCCCACCTGCAGGGTGCCGGAGAGCTCACTGCTCCCTGGCGGGTGCAGGCGCATCAGCGCCCGCAGGGTCACGCTCTTGCCGGAACCCGACTCGCCAATCAGCGCCATCACCTCCCCCTTTTGTACGTCAAAGGAGACTCCATTGACCGCGTTGATGGTCTGTCCGTCGCGGCGAAAGACGACCCGCAGGTCGTGCACATGGACAAAGGCGTTATCCGACATGGCTGACCTCCTTAAGGGGGATGCTTTGATGCCAGGGCGAGGCCGGCTGCGCCATCAGGCAGGCGCTCTGGTGCCCCTCCCCGACCGCCTCCAGCCGCGGTTTCACCTCGGCGCAGACCGCCTTCGCATGCGGGCAGCGGGTGTGAAAGCGGCAGCCGCTCGGCGGCGCGATGGGGCTGGGGGGATCGCCGCTCAGCGGCGAGGTCAGGGTGCGGTTTTCCGGGTCCATGGAGGGCATCGAGCTTAACAGCGCCCGGGTATAGGGGTGGGCGGAGGCGGTAAACAGCTGCTCCGCCGGGCCAATCTCCACCACTTCGCCAAGGTACATGACGAGGATCCGATCCGACAGCCAGCGAACCACGTGCAGATCGTGGCTGATGAACACGTAGGTCAGCTCGAGGGTGCGTTTCAGCTCCTGCAGCAGCTGCAGCACCTGGGCTTCCACCGATTTATCCAGCGCCGACACTGCCTCATCGAGGATCACCAGCCGCGGCTTCATCGCCAGCGCGCGGGCGATATTCACCCGCTGCCGCTGGCCGCCGGAAAGCGCATGCGGGTAGCGGTCGGCAAAGCGCGCCGGCTCAAGGCCAACGTGCGCCAGCAGATAGCGGGCATATTCGCTGGCCTCTCTGGCGCTGACGCCATGGACACGCTGGCCGAAGGCGATGCTCTCCTCCATGGTCAGGCGCGGATTGAGCGAAGCATAGCTATCCTGAAAGACCATCTGCACCTGGCGACGGTAGGCTTTCAGCGGCAGACGCGACGAGCCGACCCCCTGTCCGTCGAAGATCAGTTCGCCGCTGTCCTGGGTGAGCAACTGCATCAGCAGCCGGGCGGTGGTCGATTTGCCGCAGCCCGACTCGCCGACCACCCCCAGGGTTTCGCCTTTCATCACCGTGAAGCTGATATCGTCCACCGCCTGCACCACCTCCCGGCCTTTGCCGCCGCGAAAGTACTTCAGCAGGTGATTGACCTTCAGCAGCGGCTGCGCCGGCCCGCCAAGGTCGATATTGATAAAGGGTTGCATCGCTTACTCCTTAATCGCCATTGCCGCACGCAGGCGGTCCGCGAGGATATTGAACGAAATGGAGGTGATAAAAATCATCAGGCCCGGCAGGGCGGCCACCCACGGCTGGGTATAGATTGCCGTGCGCAGCGTATTGAGCATCAGCCCCCACTCGGGCTCCGGCGGCCGCACGCCGAGGCCGAGAAACGACAGGCCGGAGGCGAGGATCATGCACACCGAAATCAGCCCGGTGGAGAAGACGAAGATCGGCCCGAGCACGTTGCCCAACACCTGGACGCGGATAATGGTCAACGCGCTGGCGCCAGTGGCCCGGGCGGCGTCAATATAGTCCATATGTCGCACCTGGGCGGTCACGCTCTCGGCAATCCGCGCCACCTGCGGGACAAACACGAGGGTCAGCGACAACAGCGCATTGCCGATGCCCGCCCCCAGCGCTCCCGACAGCGCAATCGCCAGCAGGACGGAGGGAAAGGCATAGAACACATCCACGGTGCGCATAATCACGGTATTGGTTTTGCCGCCCGTATAGCCGGCGATAATCCCGATGGCCCCGCCGATAAAAAAGGCGAACACCACCGGGACAATTCCCATAAACAACGACAGCCGGGTGCCAAGGATCAACCGCGACAGCATGTCGCGTCCCAGCTCATCCGAGCCCAACGGGAAGCCGTCGCTGCCGATGGGTTTCAGGCGCAGGAACATCGACGTTTGATAAGGATCTTTGACGATAAGCCACGGACCGAACAGCGCCAGGGCCAGCAGCAGGAGGATCACCACGCCCACCACCACCCCGCCGGGGTCGCGCAGTAAGCGGCGCAGCACGCCGCGCCAGTAACCTTGCCGGGAAGCGTGGGCCGCTGCGGCCGGGACCGCTTTCGTCGTTGCTGTATCCACCATGGTCAGCTCCTCTTAATACGCGGGTCGAGGGTGGTCTGCAGAATATCCACCAGCAGGTTGAGCAGCACGAAAAACAGCGCCAGCACCCAGATGGTGCCCTGCAGCAGGGGCAGGTCGCGCTGAAAAATGGCGGTATTGAGCAGCAATCCGGTTCCCGGCCAGGAGAAAACGGTCTCCACAAGGATCGAGCCGCCCATCAGATAGCCTACCTGCAGCCCCATCACCGCCAGCGCGGTGGGCGCGGCATTTTTCATGACGTGGACAAAGATGCGCGACTCGTTGAGCCCGCGAGCGCGCAGGCCAACGATAAACTCCTGGCTGAGGATATCGGCCACCTGCGAGCGCACGGTGCGGGCGATAATCCCGGTGGGGATCACCGACAAGGTGAGGGCTGGCAGCAGCATGAACTGCAGGTGCGCCCAGTCCCATTGCCAGCCCACCTCGCCTATCGGCCCGCCGCCGGTGGCCGGCAGCAGCGCGAACTTAACGCTGCAGAGGATCACCAGCAGCATCCCCAGCCAGTAGTGCGGCACGCTGACGCCAAATACCGACAACACTGAGGCCAGACGGTCAATGACGCTGTTGCGAAAATAGCCGGCGACAAAGCCGAACAGGCTGCCGAGGACGAAGCCGATCGCCGTCGCCAGCAGCGCCAGGCGCAGGGAGTACGCCACCGCGGTCATCACTTCGTCTATCACCGGGCGGCCGGTGGCGACCGACATACCAAGGTCGCCATGCAGCGCCCGCCACAGCCAGTGGATAAACTGCAGGGGCAGCGGCTTATCAAAGCCGTAAGCCTGCATTAATGTCTGACGCAGCGCCTCCGAGGCGTCCGGCGGCATCACCGACACCAACGGGTCGCCCGGAGCGATCTGCACCAGCATGAAACAGATCACCGCCACCCCAAGCATGGTGGGGATAGCCAGCAGAATGCGGTATAGCAGCGTATTGATCATCGGTCGCCCCTTTCACGATTACTCTTTTTTGCTCACCAGGCTGAGGTCGATAAACCAGCTCTGCGGTTGCACCACCCCGGTCACCGCAGGGGAAATCGCACGCGGCCCGACGTCGTGGGCGACAAACAGGAATGGCACCTGATCCACCAGCGCGGCGTGCAGCTCACCGGCCGCTTGGTTCATCTCCGCCGGGGTAAAGGCGTGCTTGACGGCGGCGGCCAGCTTCTCCGTCTCCGGAGTGGAGAAGTAACCCCAGTTGGTCGCCACCGGCGGAAACGCTTTGGCGGTCGAGAAGCGGATCAGGCCAAAGTACGGATCGTTAACCGCGGCGCTGACGTTGATCGCATCGATCCCTTTCGCCGAGGGGTCCCGGGCACCCAGGCGCCAGTTGGTAAACAGGGTGTTCCATTCCACCACTTTGATATCCACATTGAAGAAGCAGCTCTTCAGGCTCTGCTGGATATACTCGTTCATCGGCAAGGGCTGCATCTGCCCGGAGCCGGAGGCCGAGGTGGCCACCGTGACGTGCAGCGGTTTGCTGGCGCTGTATCCGGCCTCGGTCATTAGCTGGCGGGCGGTGTCCGGGTCATATTTGATCTGGAAGGTGGGTTTGCCATGCCACGGGCTGTCAGCCTCGTAGACCCCGGTGGCCTCGGTCATGTAGCCGCCGAGGTAGCTCTTCAGCTCGGCACGGTTCAGACACAGGTTGGCCGCTTTGCGCACGCGGATGTCCTGCCACGGCGATCCTTTTTCAAAGGAGAACTGCCAGGGCCACAGGTGCGGCTGGGTATTGGCGTAGAGGTGAAAACCCTGAGACTTGATCTGATCGATGGCGTCCGGCGCCGGGGCTTCAATCCAGTCCACCTGCTTCGACAGCAGCGCCGCGGTACGGGCGTTGGCCTCCGGCAAGGGGATCAGCACCACTTTATCCACCCGGGGAATGCGATCTTTGTTCCAGTAGTCGGGGTTTTTATCGAGGATCAGCTGCTGACGCGGCACCAGCTTCTCCAGTTTGAACGGGCCGCTACCCACCGCGTGGGCGGCGAAGGCGGTCCACGCCTGTTTGCTGCGCGCGGCGCTATCTCCCGCGCTGGCCGGCACCGCGTCATACTGTTTCTGCCACGCCGTCGGCGAGACGATAAACAGGTTGGTGATGTTGTACGGCAGCAGCGCGTCTGGTTCCGAGGTGGTCAGCGCCACAGTGTGGTCGTCAATTTTCTCTGCGCCGGTGAGGGTCGGCATGCGCGACAGGGTGTTGCCGATCTGCCCCGGGGCGTACTGCGGCGCCGCTTTATTCAGCACCTTATCCACGTTCCAGACGATGGCGTCGGCGTTCACCTCCGTCCCGTCATGGAACCTGACGCCCGGACGCAAGGTGAAAATCCAGCGGCTGGTGTTCTGCGGATCGATGTGCCACTCGGTCGCCAGCCCCGGCACCAGACCGCTGGGCTTTTCACCTTGCGACAGATCCCACTCCACCAGCGCGTCGTACAGCGGGATGCCGGTAAAGCGGTTGCCCTCATAGCCTTGATCCGGCTGGCCAAGGGTTAACGGAATATCCGCGGCGGTCATGGCAATCCGCAGCGTGGAGGCGTTGGCAGGTAAGGCGGCGCCCGCCAGGGCCAGTGCGCCGCTCACCGCCACGGCGAGACGACCGGCACGCGAAAATAACGTCTTTTTGTGCATCACATGATCCCTGTTAAATAAAGTGTCACGGATTAACAGGCAAAATGCGTACCAGCTCTTACGCGGGCGATAATAGGCCAAAACCGACCAATAAAATAAGAATGACTTATATTATCACCATGATAATTATGGGAAAATAATTGCACCTTATTCCGCCGCACCGCCAGCGGGAAATATGTTGCAGAATTGCACCAGCCGCTATATGGCAAATTTCAAATAATCACGCTGCGTCACTTTTCATTCATCCCCCGTCCGCCGCCGCGTATTCTCCGTCGGGATCAATCCCTTCTATACTTCAGGGAACACATCGACCGGGAGAGACTATGCCTTTAGCCGATTTTCACCGCTCCGATCCTTTTACCCTCGGTATCGAACTGGAGCTGCAGGTGGTGAACCCGCCGGGTTACGACCTCAGCCAGGATGCCTCGACGCTGATTGCCGACGTCCAGCATCAGTTGACCGTGGGAGAAGCCAAACATGACATCACCGAGAGCATGCTGGAGATCGCCACCGGGGTGTGCCGCGACATCAGCCATGCCCAAACCCAGCTCAGCGCCATCCAGCAGGCGGTTCAGCGCGCGGCGCTGCGCCATCATCTGCAGATCTGCGGCGGCGGTTCGCACCCCTTTCATGCCTGGCAGCGTCAGCAAATCAGCGACAATCCGCGCTATGTCAAAACCGTCGAGCATTTTGGCTATCTGGCGCAGCAGGCCACGGTCTTTGGCCAGCATGTGCACGTCGGCTGCCAGAGCGGCGACGACGCCCTCTATCTGCTGCACGGCCTGTCGCGCTTTGTGCCGCACTTCATCGCCCTTAACGCCGCCTCGCCGTGGTTTGACAGTACCGACAGCCGCTTCGCCTGTTCACGCCTGAACCGCTTCTCCTCCTATCCCGACAACGGTCCGATGCCGTGGGTGGCAGACTGGCAGGGGTTTCGTCGCCTGTTCCGCCAGCTGAGCTACACCAGCATGATCGACAGCATGAAGGATCTGCACTGGGATATTCGCCCCAGCCCGCAGTTTGGTACCGTCGAGGTGCGGGTGATGGACACTCCCCTGACCCTCGCCCAGGCGATCCATATCGCCGGCTTTATACAGACCCTGGCCTGCTGGCTGTTGACGGAGCGCCCTTTTAAGCACCAGCCTGATGATTATCTGCTGTACCCCTTTAACCGCTATCAGGCGTGCCGCTATGGGCTGGACGGGACCCTCACCGACGTGCGCAGCGGAGAGCAGCGCAGCATCCGCCAGGAGATCCTGCAGCTCGCCGACCGGCTGGCTCCCTTCGCCCATCAGTTGAAGGCGACGGCGGCGCTGGAAGCGGTGGTCCGCCAGGCGAAATCGCCGCACAGCGAAGCGCAGCAGATGCGCGACTTTATCGCCAACGGCGGTTCGCTTTCCGGCCTGGTGCAAAAACACTGTGAGATTTGGGCGGCATAAGGCAGCGAGGCGGGTATACTCGGCGCAGACCATAGAAAGGACTGCCCATGTTATTACGTTGCCTGCTCCCCCTGGCGCTGCTGCCCCTGGCCGCCGTCGCCAGCGCCGCCTGTACCCTCACCGACCCGAAGCTGACCCTGCAGAGCTATCGGGTGGATGCGCAGAAAGAGCGCATTGCGATGTACTGGCAGGATCGGCACGGCAAAGCGTGGGGTTCCCTGCGTTCGCTGCTGGCGGGTATCGATGGCGACGGCCGGGTGCAGATGGCGATGAACGGCGGCATTTACGATAAAGCCTACGCGCCGCTGGGGCTGTATATCGAAGACGGTAAACGGCTGACGCCGGTAAACCGTTCCGCCGGCGGCGGGAACTTCTTTATCCGCCCCGGCGGCGTGTTCCTGGTGGCGAACGACCGGGCGAAAATCGTGCCGCTGCCGGCGTACAAACCCTCTCCCGCCATCCGTTATGCGGTGCAGTCCGGCCCGATGCTGATTGAGAATGGCGTCATCAACTGGCGGCTGAAGCCCTCAGCCAGTTCGCGCAAGCTGCGTAACGGGGTGGGTATCGATAAGCAGGGCCGGGTGGTGTTTATGCTCAGCGATCGCGAGACCAACTTCTATGATTTTGCCTGCTATGCGCAGTCAAAGCTTGGGGTGCGGCAGATGCTCTATCTCGACGGCACGCTGTCGAAGATGTACCGCAAAGGCGGCAGCGTGCCGTGGCAGTATCATCCGTTCGTGACCATGATAACGGTGGAGAGGAAGTAGCGGGCGCCCGGCACAAAAGCGGCGCCGTGCCCGCCGTCCTTACCCGTTCACCAGCGAAGGACTACCCTTTTCTGCCAAACGCAACGTGAACGGAAAATTCCCCCTCACCCTAACCCTCTCCCACAGGGAGAGGGGACCGCCCGGCAGACGCTGTTGCTCCGGTATACACAGCGGGGCCACGGAGAAAGGCACATACAATTTTTAACGGATATATTCTGATCGCTATGGTTTGGCCTCTGAAAACTACGGGCGTGCAGCGGGGCCGATTCCCGCTGAAATCGGCGAACCGGAGGTCGGCAGACAAGGGCTGGCCGCCACGGAGGGCGGCCAGAGGCGATTCGAGACACGACGTCGAGTTGAGCCGACCGCAGGCGGACGACCGGGAGGTGAGCGTAGTGCGCAGCACCGATTTCTCTGCGGGACCGGGGGGATTGTAAAGGGGGAGACGGTTTTCTCCCCCTTTACCCGTTCACCAGCGAAGGACTACCCTTTTCTGCCAAACGCAACGTGAACGGAAAATTCCCCCTCACCCTAACCCTCTCCCACAGGGAGAGAGGACCGCCCGGCAGACGCTGTTGCTCCGGCAGATAAGGCCAAACGCAACGTGAACGCAAAACCCACCCTCACCCTAACCCTCTCCCACAGGGAGAGGGGAGCGCCCGGCAGACGCTGTTGCTCCGGCAGATAAGGCCAAACGCAACGTGAACGGAAAATTCCCCCTCACCCTAACCCTCTCCCACAGGGAGAAGGGACCGCCCGGCAGACGCTGTTGCTCCGGCAGATAAGGCCAAACGCGACGTGAACGGAAAATCCCCCTCACCCTAACCCTCTCCCACAGGGAGAGGGGATCGACAGGCAGACGCTGTGGCGCAACGCTTACCCCCGCCGATGCGCCCACTCACGCATACGCTGAAACAGCACATACAGCGACGGGATAAACAGGATGCCAATCATCGTCGCCACCAGCATACCGCTGAATACCGTGGTGCCGATGATCCGCCGGCTCTGCGCCCCGGCGCCGGTGGCGAGCATCATCGGCATGATGCCGATAATAAACGACACCGCGGTCATCATCACCGCGCGGAAGCGGCGGGTGGCCCCCTCGCGCGCGGCGTCAACTATCGACAGCCCCTCCTCGCGCCGGCTGCGGGCGAATTCAACAATCAGAATCGCATTCTTCGCCGCCAGGGCAATCAGCAGCACCAGCCCTATCTGAACATACACATCGTTGGCATAGCCCGCGGTCCACAGCCAGAGCAGCGCTCCGCCGATGGCGAACAGCACCGAGAGCATGACGCTCGCCGGCAGCGTCCAGCTCTCATACTGCGCCACCAGGAACAGCCACGCCATCGCTACCGCCGCCAGCACGATCCACACCGCCTGATTGCCGGTCTGCTGCTCCTGCCAGGAGATCCCGCTCCAGGCATAGTCATATCCCGGCGGCAGATGGGCCTGCAAAATCTGCTCCATGGCCGCCATCGCCGTGCGGCTGCTGACCCCCTCGGCCGCTGAACCGCTCACTGAAACGGACGGGAACTGATTGTACTGCTGAATAAACGGCGCCCCCACCGTCGGCGTAATGGTGACCAGATTGCTCAGCCGCACCCGCTCGCCGTCGCGGCTGCGGACGTACAGCTCGCTAATCTGCTCTGCCCGCTCGCGCCACTGCATCTCATTTTGCATCACCACATGATAGACACGATTGTTACGGCTGAAATCGCCGGCGCGCGTGCCGCCGAACGCCGTCTGCAGGCTGCTGAAAATTTGCGCCACCGGCACATCCAGCAGCGCCGCCCGGTCGCGGTCGACCGTCAGGGTCAGCTGCGGCACGTTGCTGCTCCAGGTGGTAAACACCCGGCTCAGTTGAGGATGCTGGTTCGCCAGCTGGAGGATCTGCCGCGTCACCTGCTCCAGCTCCGCCGACGACTGACCGGCCTGCGCCAGGATGCGCAGATCAAACCCCGAGGCATTGCCCAGGCCCGGCAGGGTCGGCGGCGCGAAGGTCATGATCGTCGCCTCGGGTAGCGACAGCAGCTGGCGCTGAATATCTGCCATCACCGCATCCAGCGGCGGCCGCTGGTGCCAGTCTTTGAGCATCACCGAGATAAACCCGCCATTAGAGGCGCTGGTGCCGTTGAGAATGTTGAAGCCGGACACCTGAATCACATCCTCCACCGCCGGGTTAGCCATCAGCAGCTTGCGCGCCTGGGCCATCACCGCTTCGGTACGCTCCAGCGACGCCGCCTCCGGCAGTTGCACGCTGGCAAACAGGTAACCCTGATCTTCCTGCGGCAGGAAGCCTTTCGGCATCGAGGTGAAGCTGAACGCCACCAGCGCGCCTGCCGCCACCGTCGCCGCCAGCGCCAGCCAGGGACGGCGGTTCATCCAGCCCACCAGCCGGCCATAGCCGTCGCGGGTGCCGTCGAGAAGACGGTTAAACACCCGCCACACCGCCGCTGGCCGGGCGGGACGCGGGCGCAGCAGCAGTGCGCAGAGGGCCGGTGTCAGGGTTAGCGCCACCAGGCTCGACAGGGCCACCGCGGTGGAGAGCGTCACGGCAAACTGCCGGTACAGCTCGCCGACGATCCCCGGGAGCAGCGCCACCGGCACAAATACCGCCAGCAGCACCAGGGTCGTGGCGATCACCGGCCCGGCGATCTGCTGCAGCGCCTGGGCGGTGGCCTGCAGGCGATCCAGCCCTTCCGCCATTTTGGTTTCGACATTCTCTACCACCACAATGGCGTCATCCACCACCATCGTCAGGGCGAGAATGATCGCGAACAGGCTGAGGGTGTTGGCGCTGTAGCCCAGCAGATAGAGCACCGCAAAGGTGCCGATCAGTGACACCGGGATCGCCAGCACTACGATCAGCGTCGCTCGCCAGCTCTGCAGGAACAGCGACACCACCACGACCACTGCCAGCAGGGTCAGCGCCAGCGAGACGCCGATCTCTTTGATCGTCGCCGCCACAAAGCGGGTGGTATCGAACTTCACCTCCCAGGTGAGATCCGCCGGAAAGCGAGTGTGCAGGCGGTTAAGCTCCGCACGCACTGCGCTGGCGACCTGCAGGGCATTGGCGGTGGGCGTCGGGTAGATCCCCAGATAGGCCGACGCTTTACCGTTCAGCTGCGCGCCGGAGCTGTAGCTGCGGGCGCCCAGCTCAATGGTCGCCACGTCGGCGAGGCGAACCAGCTGCCCCTGCGCGCCGCGGCGGAGGATAATCTCGCCAAAGCTGGCCGCCTCGTTCAGACGCCCCAGCCCGTTGATGGTCAGCGTCTGCTGCTGGCCGTTGAATACTGGCGGGGTGCCCACCTGCCCCGCCGCGCCCTGCACATTCTGCTCGCGCAGCGCCTGGGCAACGTCATCCGTGGTGATGTTGAGCGCATTCATGCGGTCCGGACGCAGCCAGATGCGCATACTGTAATCCCGGGCGCCAAACATCTGCACCTCGCCGACGCCGGGCAGGCGGGCCAGCGCCTCGCGCACCTGGGTGCTGGCGTAGTTACTGACAAACAGCGGCGACAGCGTGCCCAGCGGCGAGTAGAGGCTCACCCCCATCAGCAGGTTGCTGGCGCGCTTGCGGACCTGGACGCCATTCTGCTGCACCTCCGCCGGGAGCTGCGCCAGCGCCTGCGCCACCCGGTTTTGCACGTCGATCGCCGCCAGGTCGGCATCGGTGCCCGCCGCGAAGGTAATGCTCAGGCGGTACGTTCCCTCATCCGAGCTGGTGGACTCCATATACAGCATATGATCGACGCCGTTGAGCTGGGTCTCCAGCGGGGCGGCGATGGCTTCCGCCACATCTGACGCGCTGGCGCCCGGCCAGCTGGCGCTGACGTTCACCACCGGCGGGGTGATCGCCGGGTACTGCTCCACCGGGATCAGCTTCAGCGACACCGCGCCGACAAAGGTCAGCAGCAGCGCGATCACCATGGCAAATCGCGGACGACGGATAAAAAAGGTCAGCATCCCTTCTCCTTACTTAGTTCAGCACCTGTACCGCGGCGCCTTCGCGTAAACGCTGCGCGCCGTCGGTGATCACCTGCTCGCCCGCCTGCAGCCCTTTCTCAACCGCAAACTGCTGCCCCTGCTGCCCCGCGAGGGTCAGACGACGCTGCCCGGCGGTGTGGTCCGGCTTCAGCACCCAGCTGAAAAAGCCCTGCGGATCCTGCTGCACGGCGGCGGCCGGGATCATCACCCGTGACTGCAGCTCCTGCGGACGGAACAGGATTGTTACGCTGCCGCCCGGCAGCAGACGGTGCTGCGGATTGGCGAACTCCGCCCGCACCGCCACGCTGCCGGTGCGGGCGTCAATCCGGTTATCGATGGAGGTCAACACCCCATCGCGCCGTTTGCCATCCACCTCAATCTGCGCCAGCCACGCCTGCTTCAGGGCGTGGATGTCGGCATGCTGGCCGGATTTGCTGAAAAATGCGGCTTCGTCGAGAGCGAACGACACCCGCACCGGATCCAGCTGCACGATGTCCACCAGCACGCCGCTGGATGGGTTAATCAGCGTCCCGACGTGAAAGGCGCTGTGCCCCACGCGACCGGTCACCGGCGCCGCAATCCGGGTGTAGCTGAGCACAATCTGCTGGGCCTCGACGCGGGCTTTCGCCTGCTGCACGGCGGCGGCGGCGACGTCGCGCTGCATCCGGGCCGTGTCGACGTCGTTGCGACTGATGGAGTGGTTGTTAATGAGCCGCTCGTAGCGAGTGAGCAGTTGCTGCGACTGACGTAATGAGGCTTCGGCGCTTTTCAGCTCGGCCTGCGCCAGGGCCAGGGCCGCGCGGGGCTGCGCGTCGTCGAGGGTAAACAGCAGGTCGCCCTCGGTAACATACTGGCCATCCTGGAAGTGGCGCTGAACTATCACCCCTTCGGTGCGCGCGCGAATGTCGACGGCGCGGATCGCCTCGACCCGCCCGGGGATCGCGCGTTCTTCAGCATGAGGCGCCAGTTCGACCGTGGCGACGCGGACCGGCACCGCCGGCGCGGCGGTCGCCGTCAGGGCGCCGCCGGCCAGACCGCAGGCCAGCAGAGCAAAGCGGAAGGTTTTAATCATAGGGGGATCCTTGCGAAAGTAACGCGCGCCTGCAGCGAGGCGCGCGAGATCAATCAAGCCGTTTTGCGGAACCGGCGCGTCAGGCGCTTCTCAACTTCCACCACCAGGAACATGGCGACGCCGATGACCAGGGTGATAAACCAGTAGCGCAGCGGCAGCGCTTCCGTACCAAACATGCTCTGCATCAGCGGGACATAGATAATGACCAGCTGCATCAGCAGCAGGACACCGGTCACCAGCCAGATGCCTTTGTTGCGCAGCAGACCCATGCTCAGGGAGAAGCTGTCGCTGCTGCGGCAGTTGATCATGTAGACCCACTGCGCCGTCACCAGCATCTGCAGCAGCACGGTGCGGATAAACTCCGGACTGTGGCCGCGCGGCGCCAGCCAGGCCTCAAGGATAAAGGCGGCAATAGCAATCATAGACCCGACAAAAGCCACTCGCCACACGGCGAAGCCATCCATCACGTGCTGGCCGGTTTTACGCGGCGGGCGGTTCATCACGTTGCGCTCTGCGGCTTCAAAGGCCAGGCCGAAGGAGAGCGTCGCCGACGTCGCCATGTTCATCCACAGGATCAGCACCGGGGTCAGCGGAATAATGTTCCCCGCCAGCAGGGCGATGATGATCAGCAGCCCCTGCGCCAGGTTGGTCGGCATGATGAAGAGGATGGTCTTCTTCAGGTTGTCATAGACCCGACGGCCCTCTTTTACCGAGCTGGCGATGGTCGCGAAGTTATCATCGGTCAACACCATGTCAGCCGCCTCTTTGGTGACTTCGGTACCTTTGATACCCATGGCGATACCCACGTCGGCCTGGCGCAGCGCCGGCGCGTCGTTGACGCCGTCTCCGGTCATGCCGACCACTTCGCCGTTATCCTGCAGGGCTTTCACCAGGCGCAGCTTATGCTCCGGGCTGGTACGGGCAAAGATGTCGTACTCCACCGCCGCCTTCGCCAGCGCCGCATCGTCCATGTGCTCCAGCTGGTAGCCGGTCATGGCCTGGCTGCTGTTGGTGATCCCCAGCATCTGGCCGATGCTCATCGCCGTCTGCGGGTGGTCGCCAGTGATCATCTTCACGCGGATCCCGGCGGTCTGGCAGGCATGGATGGCGTCAATGGCTTTCGGACGCGGGGGATCCATCATCCCGGCGATGCCGAGGAAAATCAGCCCCTCCTGCAGGTCCTCATGGTTGAGGGTGGTGGCATCAAGGCTGGCAGGCTTACAGGCCGCCGCCACCATGCGCAGTCCCTGACGGGCGAAGCGCGCCATCTCCTCTTCCCAGTACTGCGCCTCGAACGGCACCGCGCCGTGGCGGCTCATCTGCTCGCGGCACATGGCGAAGATAACGTCCGGCGCACCGGTGATCAGCACCCGGGCCTCGCCATCGATGTGCTGCAGGGTCGACATATATTTGTACTGTGAGTCAAAGGGGATCTTGGCCACCAGACGGGCCTCCACCGCCGGGAGCTGCGCTTTCGCCGCCAGCACCTTCAGCGCCCCTTCGGTCGGCCCGCCGGTGATCCCCCACAGACCGCGCTCATCCTGGGTAAGCTGGCTGTCGTTACACAGGTCGATGGTGCGCAGCCAGGTCTCCAGCACGGTGCCGGGCTGAACCTGCACGGGCTCGTCGCTCCCCTCAAGGAAGATCCGTCCCTGCGGCTCATAGCTGTCGCCTTCCACCCGGTAGCAGCAGTCTGCCGTGATGATCGCTTTGACGGTCATTTCGTTCATCGTCAGAGTGCCGGTTTTATCCGAACAGACCACGGTCATGGCGCCGAGAGTTTCCACGGTCGGCAGCTTACGAATAATCGCCCGCTTGCGCGCCATCGTCTGCACGCCCAGCGACAGAATAATCGAGATGATCGCCGGCAGCCCCTCCGGTACCGCGGCCACCGCCAGGCTAATCAGCGACAGCAGCAGCTCGCCCATCGGGATATCCCGCAGCGCGAGGCTAAAGATAAACAGCGCCACCATCATGGCGAGGATAATGACAAAAATCGCTTTGCCGAGCTTATCCATCTGCACCAGCAGCGGGGTACGGTGCTTCTCAATGCCCGCCATCATCTGGTTGATATGGCCGAGTTCGGTCTCCGCGCCGGTGGCGGTCACCACGCCGATGCCGCCGCCAGCGCTGACGGTGGTGCCGGAGAAGACCATGTTCACCCGGTCGCCCAGCGGCAGGTCGCCCTCCAGCGCGTCGGTGATTTTATCCACCACCGTCGACTCGCCGGTGAGGATCGCCTCTTCCACCCGCAGGTTGTGGGTTTCAATCAGGCGCATATCCGCTGGTACGCGGTCGCCGGCGCGCAGGATAACGATGTCCCCTGGAACCAGGTCGCGCGTCGGGATAGTCTCATGTTTGCCGTTACGCTGGACGCGGGCATCGCTGGAGAGCATGTTGCGGATCCCCTGCAGGGATTTTTCGGCGTTGCTCTCCTGGATATGACCGATCAGGGCGTTAATCACCGTCACGCCGAGGATCACCAGGGTATCGACCCAGTGACCCATAATGGCGGTCAGCGCCGCGGCAGCCAGCAGCACGTAAATCAGTACGTCGTTAAAGTGGGCGAGAAAGCGCAGCCAGCCCGGTTTACCCTTCTTTTCCGGCAGGGCATTCGGACCAAAGGTATTCAGGCGCTCGGCGGCGTCTGCGGAATTTAACCCAGCGGCCTGGCTTTTTGTCTGCGCCAGCACTGCGTCAACGGTCTGCTGCCAGACCTGCCGTGGCGCGGTGTCGCCCGAGGGCGTCGTAAACTTTGGGTTATTCATCTTGGTCAAATTACATTTTCCTTATAAATTCCGTGAATCGGAAAGCCTGAAATCATTCCTGGCCAATGAAGTAAAACGTGGCTAAAAAGCCGGTAAAAATGTGATCCAATATCCGCCTAAATTTTTCGCAAAATACAAAATGTGTGATAAGTTAATTCACAAGATAAATATTACAGAATATTAATAAACCAAAACTAAACGAGGTTAAATATGTTTGGAATCTACCGAGGACGCCGTCTGGCGCTGTACATCCTGCTGGCCATCATTGTTGCCACGCTGGTGGGATATAGCACTTATAGTTTTGTAAAAGCGCTGGCATAATAATGACGTTAATTTACATCCGGCTGCAATTAACTTAATTACAAATTATTTCAGATTAATTAACATGAGAGCGAATGGCAGGCAATAATATTTAAAATAGCCGTGTTATAGAGAGTAAAAAAACAAAGCATATTGCGTTAAGCATTATTTTACCGGACAATATGTTTTTTAACTGATGATTAACATGACATGAAACATCCGCTGGAAACGCTTCTCTCCGCCGCCGGGATCTTACTGCTGGCCCTGCTCTCCTGTCTGCTGTTGCCCGCGCCTTCGCTGGGCCTGACGCTGGCGCAAAAGCTGGTTGAGACATTCCATATGATGGATCTCAACCAGCTCTATACGGTGTTGTTTTGTCTGTGGTTCTTAGCGCTGGGCACCCTTGAATTTCTGGTGCTGCGCTGGGTGTGGCGTCGCTGGTTTTCCCTCGAACGGTAAACCAGGAGAGCGCGCCTCAGTGGGCGCGGCTGTGGTTTTCTTTGCGGTAGGCGCCCGGCGGCTGGTTGAAGGTCCGGGTGAAGACGCGGGTAAAGGTCTGTTGCGAATCGAAGCCATACTTCAGGCAGATATCGTAGACCCGCTGATCGGTGTCGCGCAGATCGCGGGCGGCCAGCAGCAGCTTCCTTTCACGAATATAGCGCCCAAGGCTCTCTCCCTTGTACTGTAAAAACAGCCGTTGCAGATGCCATTTCGAATACCCGGCATGGCGAGCGATATCATCAATACGCAGTGGTTGATGCAGGTTGTCATCAATCCACTCGACGATAGTGTCAATCACCTGAGCGGAAATCGTCATATGCTCTCTCCTCTGAAACTGCACTGGCGCTTAGCGCCACCAGGCGTTAAATGATTGCGTCTTATCGGCGACCCACAGCGGCTCGCCCTGCATAGGCGTCAGCAGACGCCAGGCCCTTCCTTCGCTGGCAGCCGCCAGCCGTTGATACGGTTCATCCCAGCTGTGTTTCGCCAGAACAAACCGTCCTGCATGCCCAGGCAGCACCGCGCGGGCGCGCAGGTCGTCGGCAGCCTGAGCCGTTTCATCCGGCATCATGTGAATATATTTCCAGTCCTGGTCATACTGCCCGTTCTCCATAATCGCCAGATCAACCGGACCAAATTCATCACCAATCGCTTTGAAGTGCGGCCCATAGCCGCTGTCGCCGCTGTAATAAATTTTTTGCTGCGGGGTGACGAACAGAAAACTGGCCCACAGCGTCTGGTTACGCTTCAGTCCACGGCCGGAAAAGTGCCGCGCCGGCAGAACGTGAACGGTGAATTCATCGCTGACCGGGATCGCCTGCTGCCAGTCCGCTTCGGTAATCAGCGCCCCGTCCATCCCCCAGTAGCGCAGATGCGACCCGACGCCCAGCGGCGTAATGACCCGCTTAATTTTCGGCAGCAAGGCGCGGATGGTGGCGTAATCCAGATGGTCGTAGTGATCGTGGGAGATGATCAGCAGATCGATGTCTGGCATCCCTTCCGCCCGCCACGGATAGTCGCCGGGAAAGGCTTTATTGATAAAGGAGAACGGCGCCGCGTAATCGCTGAACACCGGATCGATCAGGATACGTTTTCCTGCCAGCTGCAGGTACCAGGAGGAGTGGCCGAGCCAGACCATCACATCCTGCCCCAGGGGCAGCGTCGCCAGGTCGGTCTTCACCAGCGGCAGCGGCTGAGCGGGACGGGCGTTTTCCCGTTTGGTCATCAGGAAATCCCACCACGCCGCCAGCATATTTTTCTGCCCGGTGAACCCTGGCGTGGGCAATTGGTTATGGAACTGGCCGTCCCGGTAGTGGGGAGACGCTTCCACCTGGCTAAGCTGTGCCCCCTGCGGCGCCTTACCAAAACCGGCATTGAGGACAAACGGCAATGTCGTTGCTGCTGCGAGTAACATGATGGCGACCACGCTAAAAGTGACACGGTTCATATCCTGACCAGACAAAAGCCCCCATCCCGGAGGCTTTGTGATATAACTTGATTATGAGTGAGTACGCACTCATTATTAGGAAAGTGATGAAAGTCGTCAAGACGATTTTCAATTTTTGCGTTCCGCCGTTGCAGCGACCTGGTCAGACGTGCAAAGATCGGCGGTTTGTTTAAACCTGCGTGAGGAAAAAAGTAGTGGCTCGTCCAAAGAGTGAAGATAAAAAGCAAGCGTTACTGGAAGCTGCCACCGCGGCTTTCGCCCAGTCCGGCATCGCCGCCTCGACGTCGGCCATCGCCCGCAGCGCTGGGGTGGCCGAGGGGACGCTGTTTCGCTATTTCGCCACCAAGGATGAGTTGCTCAACGAGCTGTACCTCGCGATTAAGCTGCGCCTGGTGCGCACAATGATCGCCGGGCTGGATCCGCACGAGAAGCGCCCGAAAGAGAACGCGCGCAATATCTGGAACAGCTATATCGACTGGGGCGTGCGCAACCCGATGGAGCACAAGGCGATCCGCCGGATGGCGCTCAGCGAGCGCATCACCGACGAAACCCGTCGCCAGGTAAAAGAGAGCTTCCCGGAGCTCAACGAAATGTGCCAACTGTCGGTGAAAGAGATTTTTCTCAGCGAGGCGTACCGCGCCTTTGGCGATGCCCTGTTTCTGTCGCTGGCGGAGACCACCATCGAATTCGCCAGCCACGATCCGCAGCGCGCCCGGGAGATTATCGCCCTCGGCTTTGAAGCCATGTGGAACGCCCTGCATGAGGCGGACGCCTAATGACCCCCGAGATGCTGCATCCCTGCGCTCATCGTATCGCCCTGACCTACCCGTTTACCGAGCACTGCTGGCCTTTTGGGCCAGAGTACGACGTGTTTAAGGTCGATGGCCGTATCTTTATGATCACAATGACCATTCGCGGCCGGGCGCTGGTCAACCTGAAGGCTGAGCCGCAGAAGTCGCTGCTCAATCAGGAAATTTATCGCAGTATCGAACCGGGCTACCATATGAACAAGAAACACTGGATCACGGTGGTGCCGGGAGAGGATATCAGCGAGGATCTGCTGGCCGAGCTGATTGACGATTCGTGGCATCAGGTGGTGAACAAGCTGAGTAAAAAGGCCCAGCAGCGCCTGCGTCCGCGCTGATTTTCAGCCAAATGCGATAAGTGTTATCGCATTTTTCACCCTTATCATTTGGCGATCTTCGCTGTACTCTTCCTCTCCTTAACGCACCGGTAAGGTGCTGTAAACTGTGAGGAAGAGTTATGGATATCGTATCGGTCGCTTTAAAGCGCTATTCCACCAAGGCCTTTGACGCCACGAAAAAGCTGACTGCCAGCGAAGCCGAACAGCTGAAAACGCTGCTGCAGTACAGCCCGTCTAGCACCAACTCCCAGCCGTGGCACTTTATCGTCGCCAGCACCGATGAAGGGAAAGCTCGCGTAGCCAAAGCCGCCAGCGGCACCTACGTGTTCAACGAACGCAAAATTCTCGACGCCTCGCACGTGGTGGTGTTCTGCGCGAAAACCGCGATGGACGACGCCTGGCTGCAGCGTGTGGTGGATCAGGAAGAGGCCGATGGCCGTTTCGCCACCCCGGACGCAAAAGCCGCTAACCACAAGGGTCGTACCTTCTTTGCCGATATGCACCGCAAAGAGCTGAAAGATGACGATCAGTGGATGGCGAAGCAGGTGTATCTCAACGTCGGCAATTTCCTGCTGGGCGTGGCGGCGATGGGCCTCGACGCCGTGCCGATCGAAGGGATTGATTTTGCGATCCTCGATGAGGAATTTGACCTGAAAGCCCAGGGCTACACCAGCCTGGTGGTGGTCCCGGTTGGCCACCATAGCGTGGAAGATTTCAACGCCACCCTGCCGAAGTCGCGTCTGCCGCAGTCGACGACCATTACCGAGATTTAATCTCTCCACCAGGCGCCTTTCACCGGGCGCCTCTGGTGCTGCTTGTTATTGCCGGGTGGCGGCTACGCCTGACCCGGCCTACATAACAATGTATATCATATAGTTACCTCTCACCGTAGGCCCGCGCAAGCGCAGCGCCGCCGGGCAGCGGGTGCGGAGCGGCTTTTATGCCGGGCGGCGGCTCACGCCTTGCCCGGCCTGGGGTTCGTGCGACCTGTTGGTGATTTACCCACTTGCGCGACTGAAACTGCCGGTTTCTCCCTCTCCCTGTGGGAGAGGGCCGGGGTGAGGGCAGCAGAGCGCACCCATTCACTGTTCCCCGGAACCGTAGCCCGATGCGCCGTTGTTTTGTCGGGTGGCGCTTCGCTTACCCGACCTGGGGTCCGTGCGGCCTGTCGTTAATTTGAGCCGGTAAGTGAATCGCCACCGAGGGCGTTAGTAAAGTAAAATTTGTGGGTGCTTTATTCCACAGGCTAACGCGTATCGCGTTAAGGTATCCAGACTGGCGCGGGTGATATTGGCTTCCATTCTGGAGACCGTCGGCGCACTCACCCCCATCCTCTGCGCCACCTGGGCTCGGGTCAGCCCCGCCTGCTCGCGCCATTGCGCCAGCATAGTACGTAATCGCTGTTGACGTTCTTGCGCATCGAATGCAGCCTGAACCTCAGGCTGGCTAAGCAGTTCTGTTTTTAACGTATCCCAGTCAATGATCTTTTTACTCATTGCGCATCTCCTCTAATCGCTTCAGCGCCAGGCGAATTTCCGATGACGGGGTTTTTTGCGTTTTCTTGACAAAAACCCGTAGCAGAAAGAGCGTCTTGCCTTGCTGAAAAACGTAGATCCCTCGCCCCTGTACCGAACCTAACGCACGAATTTCAAATAGCCCCTGCCCCAGCGGTTTACTGTCAGGTTCTCTCAGCGCGGTGGGATTTTGGCGTAACTTGTCTATTTGCCGGATCATCTTCGCCTGGACAATGGGCGGAAGCGCCTGCAATTCCTTTTTAACGTCCACATGCACAACCAATCTGAACATCAGACTCCCTTCTTCTGGAGGTTAGCATAGAAGACAAATTGCCTTAAAGGCTAATTTTTGAGATGCCCGGCAAGCCTATGCTCATTTGCAGCCAATCGCAGAAAAATGTGCTGAAACTGGAATCAGGGGCGAAAAAAGGCCGCGACTGAGCGCGGCCTGAGGGGTTAGCGTTCTCAACGCGAGCTTATTTTTTCTCCACCTGCCCTTCGCCGGCGTGCCAGATGCGCTCGGCATAGCGGCCAATCACCGCCAGCGAGACGGCAAGGATCAGGAAAAACAGCACTTTGTGCATCCCGTTCCAGAAAAACTCAAAGAAACGGGTATAGAGATTGATCGCCAGGAAGGTTAGTCCGAAGCCGCGCAGCATTCCGTCATCGGTTTTCAGGCTGATAAAAATGCAGACGCCGGCCGCTACGGCAAACAGCAGCCCCCACGGCAGGAGTCGCGCCTGGCTCACCTGGTACCAGCTGTCTGCGTCGTAATTGCCGAAAATCGACAGGATCCACAGCGCAATAAACAGGTACGTGAGGCCCATCGCCTTGCTGACGGTAAACAGCTGCCGCTGGCGAAGCAGGGATTGCGCGCCGTAGCAGAGCGCCAGCAGCGCGCCGCCGAACAGGACGAAGCGAATCGGGTAGTTCATGCCCAGCCAGTAGGCGCCCCACCCCGAGACGTAGCCGGTTTCCGCGCCGAACCAGTTGCCCAGCGCCAGCAGAAAAAAGAGCCACACCAGCCCGGAGCGGGCAACATAGCCGATGGCGCCGTAAATCACGCATCCGGCCAGAAACAGCGGTGCGATATGGCCGCTGCCGTTATCCAGCCGTTCGCCAAGCTGCCATAGCGACACGGCGGTAAAGACGACGCCCAGAAACAAAATCGCCTCGGTGCTGTAGTGCCATTGCGTTTCCCGTCGCTGGCGGCGAAAGCCCCAGCCGTAGCAGACGACTGCCAGCAGCGCAGGCAGCAGGATCCGCGTCAGCGCCGAGTGGCTGAACAGGCTCAGCAGCCACGCCACCAGCTCGCTGTCGGCGAACAGGCTGCCCAGAGCAATCAGCACGCAGGCCAGCGCGGTCCAGAAGGCGTAGCGGCTCAGGCGCCGCCAGTCGAAGGGGGAGACGCGCAGCGTGTGCGCCAGCCGCTGACTGTCCGACGGGGTTAACTCCCCGCTGGCCTGCCAGGCGTTCAGCGCGCGCTGAATAATGCGCTGCTCTTTTCGGGTTACGTTCATAGGCATTCCTTGAGACTGATGACAAACCTGTTCGCTAATGTGCTCGCCTTTCTGCCGGGTGGCGGCGTACGCCTTACCCGGCCTACAAACCCAAATCACCGCGGGTCCTGGGGCTGCTGAAACTGCCGATGCTGGCGGCCTCAACATCGCTGAGACGTTCCCGGCAGGCCGCATGGATGCGGGCTGAGGGCCGTGTTTTGCACGGACGCTGCCTCGGCCCGACCCGAAGCCTGCAGGGATAAGTCGAAGGCACCACGCAGTGGCGATGTTGCTGGCCGGAGCCCGGGGGTACAGGGGGCGGCGGCGACTGGCCGCCCCCTGTGCGCTCCCTGCGCCATGAGTGACATAACGCAGAAGGCGTATCGGGAGCGCAATGTGTGCTGAAGTCGTAGATCACATACAGGACTTCCCGACAGTGCTTTCCCTACCCCTCTCCCGGAGGGTAAGGGAACCGTCCAGCAGCGCCGGCCGGGAATACCCGAAGATGGCACATTGCCAGCCATCTGATTCCTTGTGATTAATGTTGGTCCAGCCACGCCAGCGCCTGCTCGCCCGCCTCGTCCATCGGCAGATAGACCAGCAGGCGCGAACCGTTGCGCGGCGCCGAATACCAGTACATCTGCTGCAGACTGAATCGCCCGAGCTGCGGGTGGTTAAAATGTTTAATCTGGTTTTCCACACCGCGCACCTCGTAACGCTGATGCCACAGCGCTTCAAACTCCGACGAGGCGGCGAAAAAGCGCGCCAGCTTGTTTTCCCACGCCGGATCGCCACGGTGCTCGGCCATCGCGGCGCGGAAATAGGAGACGAAGGTCGGCAGCACATCGCGATTTTCGATCCGGCTGCGCCAGGTCTCATGGGTCAGATAGAGATAAATACAGTTGCGATCTTCTTCCGGGAGGGTGGCGAAATCGATGCCCATCAGGCGGCAGAAGCTGTCGTTCCAGGCCACAATATCAAAGTTCGGTTTCTGAATGCTGGCCGGCTGCGGCATCAGGCTGTCCAGCATCCGGCGGGTGCCGGGGCTGATGCCTTCGCACACCGTCACCTGGGTGGCTTCCGGCGGGGTCAGCCCCGCCAGTACGAACAGGTGCCGGGTCTCCAGCGGACTGCACTGCAGGGCATTCGCGACCCCCACCAGCACCGCCTCCGACGGATTCACCTCCCGCCCCTGCTCCAGCCAGGTGTACCAGGTGACGCCGACGTCGGCGAGCATCGCCACCTCTTCCCGACGCAGGCCCGGCGTGCGCCGGCGGCCCACGCGGGGCAACCCCAGGCGCTGCGGATCGAGGCTTTCGCGGCGGGCGCGCAAAAATGCCCCCAGCTGTTTGCGTCGATCGTCCGGCACGGCGATCGTCAACTCCCGTTGCGGCATCGTGGTCATCACCCCTCCAGCATAGTAGTGCCAGTACCAGTATAGACAGGAACTGGTACCCGTTTAATTTATCGGTAATGCTACGTCGGTCTGCTGAATGACGCAATGGAGAATCCCATGAATACGTCTGCTGTTTCACCCGGCCGCGCCGGTCTGTTGCTGCTGCTGGGCGGCCAGATGCTGCCGCTTATTGATACCTCGATCACCAATGTGGCGCTGGACGCCATCACCCACACCCTGGCGGCCAGCGCCACGCAGCTGGAGCTTATCGTCGCGCTCTACGGCGTCGCCTTTGCCGTCTGCCTGGCGATGGGCAGTAAGCTTGGCGATAACTATGGCCGCCGGCGCCTGTTTATGTGGGGCGTCGCCCTCTTTGGCATCGCTTCCCTGCTGTGCGGGATGGCGAACAGCATCAGCGCCCTGCTGGCGGCCCGCACCCTGCAGGGCGCCGGGGCGGCGCTGATTGTGCCGCAGATCCTCGCCACCCTGCACGTGACCCTCAAAGGCCCCGCCCACGCCCGGGCCATCAGCCTGTATGGTGGGATCGGCGGGATCGCCTTTATTGTCGGACAGATGGGCGGCGGCTGGCTGGTATCGGCGGACATCGCCGGGCTGGGCTGGCGCAACGCCTTTTTTATCAATGTGCCGATCTGCCTGCTGGTGTTGGCTCTGAGCCGCCGCTATGTGCCGGAAACCCGTAGCGAGACGCCGTCGCGTATTGACTGGCAGGGCACGCTGTACCTCGCGCTGATCCTCTGCTGCTTGCTGTTCCCGATGGCCCTCGGTCCGGAGCTGCACTGGCCGCTGTGGCTGCAGCTGATGCTGGTGGCGGTCCTGCCGCTGCTGTTCGCCATGCGTCAGAGCGCCCTGCGCCAGCAGCAGCGTGGCGACCATCCCCTGCTGCCGCCGCGTCTGCTGCAGTTGACCAGCATCCGCTTCGGCATGGCCATCGCCCTGCTATTTTTCAGCGCCTGGTCCGGCTTTATGTTCTGCATGGCGCTGACCATGCAGGAGGGGCTGGGGATGGCGCCGTGGCAGTCCGGCAATAGCTTTATCGCCCTCGGCGTGGCCTATTTTATTTCGGCGCTGTATGCCCCGCGGCTTATCGCCCGCCACAGCATGGGGCGGATCCTGTTGACTGGTCTGGCGGTGCAGATCGCCGGGCTACTGCTGCTGTGCGCCACCTTCTCCCGCTTCGGCATCGCCACCACCGCCCTGACGCTGGTCCCCGCCACGGCGCTGATCGGCTACGGTCAGGCGCTGATCGTCAACAGCTTTTACCGGATTGGCATGCGCGATATCAGCGCCAGCGACGCCGGGGCCGGGAGCGCCATCCTCAGCACCCTGCAGCAGGCGACCCTCGGTCTCGGACCGGCTATCCTTGGTTCGCTGTTCCTGGCGCTGGCCCGTCGCGGCGGCGGAAACTATCCGCAGGCGCTGATTGATTTTCTGCTGGTCGAGGTGGCCATGATGCTGTTGCTGGGGGCGATCGCGCTGTGGCTGCGCCATCATCTCAACCGACAGCCGGCGACGGTAGCGTCGTAATACCGGCGGCGGTGATTTGCATAATAGCTATCCAGCGGTCATCATACCCGCTGGATATTCAGGAGACGTTATGCAGGAATTAATATCGCAAATTGCCGCCTTAGGTATCGAAATAACCCCCACCCGCTCGCTGATGATTATCTTCGGCATTATCTTATTCACCGCCGTCGTCGTGCATCTGATATTGCACAAAGTGGTCCTGCGCGCTTTTGAAAAACGGGCGTTGGCCAGCAGCCATCTGTGGCTGCAAATCATCACGCAGAATAAACTCTTTCACCGACTGGCTTTTACCCTGCAGGGGATCATCGTCAACGTGCAGGCGGTGCTGTGGCTGCAAAAAGGCAGCGAGGCCGCGGAAATATTAACCACCGTGGCTCAGCTATGGGTGATGATATATGCCATGCTGTCCTTCTTCTCGCTGCTGGATGTCATTTTAAAGCTGGCGCAGAAATTTCCCGCCGCCTCACAGCTGCCGCTGAAGGGCATATTCCAGGGGATTAAGCTGGTGACGGCGATTATTATCGGCATCCTGATTATTTCCCTGCTGATAGGCCAGTCACCGGCGATCCTGATTAGCGGGCTCGGCGCGATGGCCGCGGTGCTGATGCTGGTGTTTAAAGATCCGATCCTCGGTCTGGTGGCCGGTATCCAGCTCTCTGCCAACGATATGCTCAAGCTTGGCGACTGGCTGGAGATGCCGAAGTATGGCGCCGACGGCGCGGTGATCGATATCGGCCTCACCACGGTGAAGGTACGCAACTGGGACAACACCATCACCACCATTCCAACCTGGTCGCTGGTCTCCGACTCGTTTAAAAACTGGAGCGGCATGTCGGCCTCCGGCGGCCGCCGCATCAAACGCAGCCTTAACATCGACACCACCAGCATTCATTTTCTTGATGAACAGGAGCAGCAGCGCCTGATCCGGGCGAAGTTGCTTAAGCCCTATATGGATTCGCGCCACGAGGAGATTAGCGCCTGGAACCAGCAGTACGCCGGGGAACAGTCGGTTCTCAATGAGCGGCGAATGACCAATGTCGGCACCTTCCGCGCCTATCTGCAGGAGTATTTACGCCATCATCCACGCATCCGCCAGGATATGACCCTGATGGTGCGCCAGCTGGCGCCGGATGCCAACGGGTTGCCCATCGAGATCTACTGCTTCACCAACACCGTGGTGTGGGCGGAATATGAGGGGATCCAGGCGGATATTTTCGACCATGTCTTCGCCGTGGTGGAGGAGTTTGGCTTACGCATTCATCAAACGCCCACCGGCAACGACATTCGCGCGCTGGCGGGCGCCTTCTCCCGCTGATCCTCAGGCGCTGGCGCGGGCTATCACGCGCCAGTCCATCATCACCCGCTCGACGGCGGCGTCGGGATCGTCGATGCGTTTCATTAACAGATCCACCGCCGTGCGGCCGATCGCCCGGGAGGGCTGTTCGACGGTGGTCAGCTGCGGGGAGACCACTTCCGCCAGCTCGGTGCCGTCGAAGCCGATCACCGCGATATCCTCCGGCACCCGCAGTCCGGCCTGGTCAATCGCCCGCAGCGCCCCGGCAGCAAGTGAGTCCGAAACGGCAAACACCGCGTCGGGCTGCTCGTCTTGCGACAGCAGCTGCTCCATCGCCCGTTTACCGGCCGCCGCGCTAAGATCCTGCGCGTAAGTCACCTGCTGATACACCAGACCGTGCACGTGCAGCACGCTTTTATAGCCGCGCTCGCGCAGACGGGCATAGCGATAGCTCAGGTCGTGATTAATGAGCGCAATGCGGCGGCGGCCGCTATCGGCCAGTCGGGACACCGCCCCCTGAGCCGCCTCGACGTCGTTAATCCCGACGCAGGAGATGCTGCCGGTGTCGGCATACTCCGCGCACTGCACCCAGGGCGCATCGCCAATCATGGTGGTCAGTTCCGGCAGGCTGGAGAGCGCGTTCATGGTAATAATGCCGTCGACCATTTTGCCGGAGAGCAGCTGCAGGCCCGAGGTCGAGCGGGCCAGATCCGACCCGGAGTTACACAGCAGAATGCGGTAGCCATTCTTCTCCGCCTCTTCTTCTATCCCTTTCACCACCTCGGCGCAAAAGGGGTTAGCGATATTGGAGACCATCACCAGGATCATATTGCTGCGAGCGGTTCGCAGCTGACGCGCCAGCAGGTTCGGCTGATAGTTGCTCTCTTTGATCGCCTGCAGCACGCGCTCACGGTTTTTGGCTTTTACCGTATCGCTGTTGTTCAGCACCCGCGACACCGTGGCCACCGAGACGCCGGCCAGACGAGCAATTTTCTGAATAGACATAAACCCTGCACTTCCTGCGATAGAGGTGGATCCTGCAGGCTATCATAAATGACCTCTGGTCAGCCTGCCAGCCTGGCGCGAAAGCGCGGGAACGCACGAGAAAACTATTAAAAATCAGGGCTTCTCTCCCACGCCGTTAACGCGCATCCTTTTGCCGTTCCACCCGGTTCGCGCTCTGGCGACAGCCCCCCTGGCGCCCTATTTCTTCGTTTATGATTAAGGATGATATCTCCATGAGGCTCTCCACCGCGGTTCTCGCCCTCAGCTGTGCCCTGGCAACGATCACCGGCTGCACCTCGTCAAAATCGTCACCGGAACGCCACGCTTACGCGTTTGTCGCCCACCGCTCCGATTTTGTCGGCGGCAATTTCACCGTCAACCGCCAGGAAAATTACCGTTTAAACCTGCCGACCTTCACGGCAATGTACGCCCGCGGCCAGCAGGATAAAGCCGCTGGCATGAGTGAAAGCGACGCCCGCCGCACCGCTGAGGCCATCAAACAACAGGCGGCGCAGGGCACCCGCACCGAGCACGCCTTTACCGGCAACGCCAGCGACAAATGGGATAATGCGATGGAAAATAAAGATGCCGTCCTGTTCGGCAACGAGCTCTCCGGTGCCTATCTCGACGGCTATCTTGGGGTGAAATAATCCTGCGCCCCGCCTGCGCTCAGCGTTCGACGCTGACCCAGCGCTGCTGCTGATGGCTTTTGACGATCGCCTCGATGATGTACATCACATCGGCGCCGTCGTCGAAAGCGGCGAAGCGCCGGGCCCCGGCCTCCGGCATCTTCCCGGCGCGCACCGCCTGATAAAAATGCCCCATCATATTCTTGAAGGCATCCGGCCAGCCCTCAATATGGCCGCCGGGATAATGGGCGCTGGCGGCGGCCTCCGGCCGCAGCAGGCTCGGGTCGTCGCTGAGCAGGCGATCCGGCTGCTCGCGGTGGCCGATCCACAGTCGCTGGGGCACTTCCTGATCCCAGGCCAGAGAACAGAGGCTGCCGTTAATCTCCACCGCCAGACGGTTTTTCCGCCCGGCGCTCACCTGGGAGACCATCAAGCTGCCTTTGCTGCCATCGTCAAAACGCAACAGCACCGAGCCAAAGTCCTCAGTATCGACAGGCCGGGTTTCATATGCCTGCGCCTCGTGAACGGCGCTGAAGGTCGCTTTGCCATTGACTGGCGCTTTACGCGTCGGCCAGACAATCGACAGATCCGCCATCACCTCGACAATCCGCCGACCGGTCATAAACTGCACGGTATCGCACCAGTGGGAGCCGATGTCGGCCACCGTCCGCGACGCGCCGCCCTGCGCCGAATCGACCCGCCAGTTGTAGTCGGTCTCCAGCAGCATCCAGTCCTGTAAATAGCTGCCGTGCGCCGCGAAGATCCTGCCGACCTCGCCATGGCGGATCATCGCCGCCGCCTGCTGGACCATGGCGAACTGGCGATAGACGAAGCTGACGCCATGCACCACGCCGGCCCGGGCGGCAAGCGCCACCAGCTCCCGCGCCTCCTCCGCCGTCATACACAGCGGCTTTTCCGAGAAGACGTGCAGCCCGGCGGCGAGGATCTGCCGGTTAATCTGGGCATGCAGATGGTTCGGCGTACAGTTATGCACCACCTGCAGCCCCGGATGGGCCAGCAGCGCCTCCACGCTGTCGTAGGCATGGGCAATGTTCAGCGCCTGCGCCTTGCGCTGCGCCGCCTCAAGGCGGCTGTCGCACAGCGCCACGACCTCGACATCTCCCAGCCGCCGCAGCGCCTCCAGATGCGCCGGGCCAATAAACCCTGCCCCGATTATCGCAACCTGAATCATGTTATTCCCTCCCGCCGGCGGCAAAGTCATCGAAGGCCCGTCCGGCAACGGGAATGATATGGCGGCGGATAAACTCGCTGCCCTCGCGCGCGCCGGTCTCGGCGTCCTTCAGGCAGCACTCCCACTCCAGCACCGCCCAGCCGTCAAAATCATATTCGGTCAGCTTACTGAACACCCCTTTGAAGTCGATCTGCCCGTCGCCGGGAGAGCGGAAACGCCCGGCCCGCTGCTGCCAGGGCTGGTATCCGCCATAGACGCCATTGCGCCCGTTGCGGCGAAATTCGGCGTCCTTGACGTGAAACGCTTTAATACGCGAGTGATAGATATCGATATAAGTCAGATAGTCCATCTGCTGCAGATGCAGGTGGCTCGGGTCATAGAGCATATTGCAGCGCGGATGGTTATCCACCAGCGCGAGAAAACGCTCAAAGGTCACGCCATCGTGCAGATCTTCGCCGGGGTGGATCTCATAGCAGACATCGACGCCCTGTTCGTCGAAGTGGTCCAGCAGCGGCCGCCAGCGCCGGGCCAGCTCGGCAAAGGCCTCATCCAGAAGCGGCTGATTGTGCGGCGGCCACGGATAAAAAAAGGGCCATGCCAGCGCCCCGGAAAAGGTCGCATGGGCCTTCAGCCCCAGACGGCCGGAGGCCACTGCCGCCTGGCGCACTTTCTCCACCGCCCAGCGCTGGCGCGCCTGCGGATCGCCATGTAACGCGGCTGGGGCAAAGGCGTCAAACGCCGCGTCATACGCCGGATGCACCGCCACCAGTTGCCCTTCAAGATGAGTGGACAGCTCGCTGATGACCAGCCCATGCTCCGCCAGGGTGCCGCGGACCTCGTCGCAGTAGGTCTGGCTCGCCGCCGCCCGCTCGACATCGAAAATCGCCGGGTGGTTGCAGGGGATCTGCAATGCCTTGTACCTCAGGCCGGCGGCCCACTGCGCCATCCCCGCCAGGGTGTTGAACGGCGCCTGCGGGCCGATAAACTGCGCCAGAAAAATGCCCGGTCCCTTAATCGTTTTCATACCCCCTCCTGAAAAATTAGTGCGGCTCTTTCTCGTTGTACTGGAAAGAGAAAAGGAAAATCAGCGCGATAACCGCGGCGGCCACCGCCGGGATCCACCAAAAGGTCACCCAGGCCTGCGGCACGCTCTGGCCGGCCACCAGATGGTTATACAGCGCGCCGGAGATCTGCGAGCCCAGCAGCATGCCGATCCCGTAGGTGAACATCACAATCATGCTCTGCGCCTGGCCTTTGACCTTCTCGCCCGTCACGCGGTCGGTGTAGATAAAACCGACGACAAAGAAAAAGTCATAGCACACGCCGTGCAGCAAAATGCCCAGATAGAGCAGGAAGCGCCCCTCTTCGCTGACCCCGAGGGCAAAAAAGGCGTAGCGGACAAACCACGCCACCATACCGATGAGCAGCATATATTTCACCCCGAGGCGACGGAACAGCAGCGGGATCACCAGCATAAAGACGATCTCTGACATCTGGCCGAACGACATCGCGGTGCTGACATCCTTGACGCCGGCATCCGCCAGATACGACGCGGTATAGGCGTAATAGGTGCCTAACGGCACGGAAATTAAGGTGGCGCAGAGGGAGAAAATCAGGAAGTGACGGGTTTTCAGCAGCGCGAAGGCGTCCGCGCACAGCAGATCGCGAAACTGCACCGGCATGCCTTTGGCCGGCGCCGGGGTATGGGGCAGCGTCAGGCTGTAGATCGCCAGCGCCACCGAACAGAGCGCCGCCACGGTGAAGATGCCGGTGGTATCAGAGATGCCGGTCACCCCGATGCAGATCCCGGCGATAATCCAGCCGATGGTGCCGAACACGCGGACCACCGGGAAGGTTTTATCGATATTGGCCAGGCTGTGGAACGCAATATTGTTGGTCAGCGCCAGGGTCGGCATATAGCACAGCGTATAGCCGAACAGCAGGCCAATCAGCAGGGCGCCGTTCTGCGCCACCAGCGCCTGGGGGACAAACCACAGGATCGCCGCCCCGGCCAGGTGCATCACCGCCATCACCTTCTGCGAGGCGAAAAAGCGGTCCACCAGCATCCCCAGCACAAAGGGGGACAGGATGGAGGCGATCGGCCCGGCGGAGAACGCATCGCCGATCAGCAGTGACATCTCATAGCGGGTCATCACCAGCCCCAGGGTCACCGACCAGCTGCCCCAGATAAAGAACTGCATAAACATCATTAACGACAACCGCGGCACCAGAAAACGGTGGCTCACGCGGACACTTTCCCGACCTTCTGTTGTTGTGACCATGTTGCTCGCCCTCAGAAAAGTAATCGATTACAAAATCGCTCAACACAAAAGTAATCGATTACAAAAAGAAGATCGCCAGACAAATTCCCCACCTGCGAAGAGGATCACAATAAAAAGGCAGGCAGCCCCGCCGGACGGCGGGGCGTCTCGCTTACGCCGGGCGGCGCAGCAGTTTGAAGGCGATAAACAGGAACAGGATCCACACCGGCAGCAGGATTGCCGACAGGCGCATGCCGTCGATAGTGCACATCAGCACCAGAATCAACCCAAGGAAAGCAATGCAGAAGTAGTTGCTGGCGGGCGCCAGCAGCGCTTTGAACTTCGATTCACGCCCTTTGCGGCGCTGGGCGGCACGGAACTTCAGGTGCGCCATACAGATCATGATCCAGTTCAGGAGCAGCGTCGCCACCACCAGGGCCATCAGCAGCCCCAGCGCTTCATGCGGCAGCAGGTAGTTCAGCACCACCACCAGCGAGGTAATGACGCCTGACAGCAGCAGCGAATTCACCGGCACGCCGCGTTTGCTGACGCGGGCGAGGAACGTCGGCGCATTGCCCTGCACCGACAGGCCGAACAGCATCCGGCTGTTGGAGTACACACCGCTGTTATAGACCGACAGCGAGGCCACCAGAATGACGAAGTTCAGCGCGGAGGCCACCATGTTGCTGTCGAGATGATGGAAAATCATCACAAACGGGCTGCTGTCGGATTTGATCTCCACCCACGGGTAGAGCGCCAGCAGCACCACCAGCGAACCGATATAGAACAGCAGGATACGATAAACCACCTGGTTCACCGCTTTCGGGATGCTCTTTTCCGGGTTTTGCGCTTCGGCGGCGGTGATGCCGATAAGTTCCAGCCCGCCGAAGGAGAACATAATCACCGCCAGCGACAGAATAAGACCGTGCCAGCCGGTGGCGAGGAAGCCGCCGTGTTTCCACAGGTTGTCGAACCCGGCTTTGCTGCCGCCGTGGCCGCCAAACAGCATCCACAGGCCAAAGGCAATCATGCCGATAATCGCCAGCACCTTAATCAGTGCGAACCAGAACTCCGCTTCGCCATACAGACGGACGTTGACCAGGTTGACGGCGTTAATAATGAGGAAGAAGGCCGCCGCCCAAACCCAGGTGGGCACGTCGGGGAGCCAGTACTGCATGTAGATCCCGGCGGCGGTCAGTTCCGCCATCCCTACCAGCACGAACATCACCCAGTAGTTCCAGCCGGACAGGAAACCAGCGAACGGGCCCCAGTATTTGTAGGCAAAGTGGGCAAAGGAGCCGGATACTGGCTCTTCCACCACCATCTCGCCCAGCTGGCGCATGATCAGAAAAGCGACAATCCCGGCCACGGCGTAGCCCAATAAGACCGCCGGGCCAGCCATTTGAATCGCAGGACCAATGCCAAGAAACAGGCCGGTACCAATCGCGCCGCCAAGGGCGATAAGTTGAATGTGTCGGTTCTGTAAACCGCGATGAAGCGTCGGGCCGCTCTCTTCTACGGCATCCGACGACGTTGACGCGTCTTTCACGTCGTTCCCCTGTGTGTTTTTGTGAAGGGGCACCTTTTATCACTTAGGGGGAATTGTCGCAAGTTGCGCGGGGCGAGCGTCAGCCGCCCGCCCCGCTTTTTTAGCGTCAGAAGTCGTAGCTCATTGAGACGCGCACGGTACGCGGATCGCCTTCGAACAGATAGGTACCGGTATCGTCAATGCCAGACCAGTACTTCTCGTTGGTCACGTTGGTCACCCCGACGCGCCAGGTCATTTCGTTCTGGTCGGCGTTCAGGCGCATACGATAGCGCAGGCCTAAATCCAGGGTGGTGTAGCTATCCAGCTTCTTGGTATTGGCCGCATCGGCATACTGCGACCCGCTATGATTGACGCGCGCGGTGGCGGTCAGGCCTTCCACCGGCTTGATATCATACTCGGCGCCGAGCACTGCGTAGAAGTTAGCCACCCCGATGGCATCTTTACCGTCGGTTGCGCCTTTAGCGGTTTTAGTCTGTTTGGCATCCAGCCACACCGTACTGGCGTTAAGACGCAGCCCCAGCATCGGCTCGCCGAAGACGTTCATCTCTACGCCGCGGTTACGCTGCTCGCCGTCGAGGCCGTAATTGCCAGCGGTATCGGAAATAGCGTTCGGTTTTTTGATTTCAAACAGCGCCAGCGATCCGCCGATCGTTCCGTAGTCGATCTTGACGCCCACTTCGTCCTGCTTCGAGTGCGCGATCCCGGTACTCTGCCCGGCATTGGCCGCCGTCGTCGGCGCCACAGAGCCCGGCTGCAGCGCTTCGGTATGGTTAGCATACAGCGACAGCTGCTCCCACGGCTTGTACACCAGGCCAAACGTCGGCATCCAGCGGCTTTGAGTATAACGCGAAGAGGTATCTTCCAGCCCGGTGGCGTTGCTGTAGTTGCGCACAACCACTTTCTGATGACGAGCGGCGGCGGTAAACAGCACTTTATCGTTAAAGAAGCCGAGGGTATCACTCAGCAGCCAGCCCTGCGTACGGCTGCGCGAGGTGACCAGCGGATCGTGGTAGTTGCCGCCAAAATAGGCGTTATCCGGCATCGCCACATCACGGTTGTCATAGATATTGGTGGTCGGATTCTTCGCCGACATCCGCCAGGCGGTAGCATCGGTATGCACCTGCGCCGCATAGCCGAGGTTCACCTTATGCGAAATCGCGCCGGTATTGAAATCGCCGCGTACCCCGCCCATGCCGCTGATCGCGTCAATAATGCGGTTAGTATCCAGGCGGCCCACCGTCGCATCGCCGTTTTTATTCAGAAGCTTCGGCGCGCTGTAGGTACCAATTTCATGCGAATGCTGGCCGCCAAGGGCGCTGTATACCGTCCAGCTATCGGTCAGGTCGTATTCTGCCTTCGCCATGCCGAATTCGCTTTCGATATCGCTATAGCCCCACTTCTGGCTGTAGTTTTTGCTGTTGTCCGGCAGCGCCGGAACGAAATCCACGCCGCTGATATTGACGCCCATCGTACCGCCGTGGAACGTTTTCTTCTGGTAGCCGAAATCGAGCGAGGAGCGGAAACGGTCGCCGCGGTAATCAAGCCCCAGCGAAGCCAGCGTAGTACGACGTTTATCATTATCGATAGCGCCTTCACCCTCGCGATGCACCAGGTTGACCCGGGCGCCGAACTGGTTGTTGTCGCCGAAACGGCGTCCCAGGTCGAGGGTGCCGCCCACCTGAGAATCAGAGGTATAGTCGACGCCAACGCGCGCGGTCGGCAGATCTTCCGCCCGTTTCGGCTCAAGGTTAATCATCCCGCCGACGCCGCTGCTGGCCGCACCGTTAAGCAGGCTGTTAGCTCCTTTGAAAATTTCAACGCGCTCCAGCATCTGGGTGTCCATCACCTGACGCGGCACCACGCCCGCCAGGCCGCCCATGGTCATGTCATCGCCATCGAGCTTAAACCCGCGGATTCGATAGGTCTCGGCGAAGTTGCCGTAGCCCTGTACGGCCTGCACGCCAGCATCGTTACTGACGACATCGGCGATGGTTTTCGCCTGCTGATCCTGAATCAGTTTCGAGGTATAGCCGATAACGTTAAAAGGAACGTCCATCGCCTTTTGTTCGCCAAGCATCCCCAGACGACCGCCGTGGGCGATCTGCCCGTCGAGGAATGCCGGAACCACAAGGTTGCCGCCGGATTTAAAATCGCTGGTTTCGTTAGCCTCGACGATGAGGGTCTCTTCGCCAGGTTGCTTCGCGGCGGCAGCGTCCGCGGCCATCGCCGTTTGACTGGCAGCGCCGATGGCTAAGGCCAGCAGCGTTTTACGCAGCGGGAAGGATGAATAGTGCGTGGTGTGCATAATTTGCCCCATGGATGAGGATAAATGAATCAAAGGGCCCGTGCCGGACCCGTTATTTTTATTGCGCGTTCAGGTCAATGCGTACGACGCTGTCCGGGCCTTTTGTGGAGTGGTCTTTATTGAAGGGCTGTTTGACGGTGACAAATAGCGTCTGACCATCGGCGGAAAGCAGCAGGCTGTTGGGATTGGCCGGCAGCGCCCAGCTTTTCTTCAGCGTGTAGCGGCTGGCGTCAAGGCTGATAACCTTGCCGGATTCACGCTGCGAAATATAAATTTCGTGGCGTTTCTTATTGAACTGCACTGCCAGCGAATCGCCGACGTCGAGCTGTTTAAGCAGCTTGCCGCTGTGGATATCCAGCACCAGAGTGGTTTTCGCTTTCGAGTTATCAGTCACAAACAGGCGGCCGGTGTCGCTATCTTCGGCCATATTAAGCAGCAGCGCTGGCTTGTCGCCCAGCGGCTTCCAGCGCTGTTCAATGCGCTGGTTATGTGGGTTGATCACCAGAATTTCACCGCTGCCGTTAGCGGCGTACACGCGACCGGTTTGTGCGGAGTAGTGCAGGCCGGTCATCCATTTACCGGTATTTTTAATCCGTGTTTTCAGCTTCAGAGTGGTGGCGTCAACCACCCAGATTTGCGCCGGGTCGGCGACCGCACCAACGTAGAGAGTATTGTTCAGCAACAGCAGCTGGCGGGCCCCATAAGGGCGACCTTTTTCATTGCGCTCGCTGAACAGCAGGCGGTTTTTTACCTTGCCGGTGGCGGTGTCGATAGCGCTGATGCCGCCGTCCAGCGAATTGCTGACATACAGCGTTTTACCCTCCGCAGAGAGCTGTAAAGCGAAGTTTTTCAGATCGGTGTGCGTCAGGCCGATGGTATTGAGGGTGTGCGGATCCAGTGTGTAGACCGCCCCGCCCTGCACATTTTTAAAGCCTTCGGCGCTGGCGACGTACAGCGCATCACCCTGCGGGCTTAACGCCATCTCGTACAGCCCTTCCGCTAGCTGGCGCTGCAGCGGTTGCGCCACGTTAGGGGCTGGCGAGTCGACAACCGGTTGGGAAACGGCAGAGGAATGAGGCGTCGCGCAGCCGCTTAACGCCGCGCTGATGGCCAGCGTCAACGTCGGAAGTGTGTATTTCATTGGATCAACCCTATAAAAAATCAATGACCCGATGGACGCGCAGCGACCGATATTGTCTGTTTCCAGCCTGCTGTCTTTACGTCACCCTACGCCTTCGCGACTCTTAGTGAACGACTCACTGGCGCAGCTCGAACCTTGCCAAAATTACGAATGAAAAAGAGAATGAGAACTATACTCATTATCTAATGTCAAACAAGTCCTGGCGGGCAAAAAAGATAATCTGCTGATTTTTTTTACGGCAATGGCGGATTACGAGGGGAAGACAGGATCCGTGACGGGAAAAGAGTCCCGGAAGCGATGCCGTGCACCGCCCGGGTTGCAGGCCAGAAGGCACACGATGTGTTGCCCATCTGGCGCAAAGCGACACATGACAGCGCTATGTCGCTGAACGGCGATTAATAGCGCACCATCACCGACTTCAGCTCCGTATAATCATCGATAAACGCGCTGCCGAATTCGCGCCCGATGCCCGAGCCCTTCATGCCGCCGAACGGTACCGCCGGGTCGAGGAAGGTATGCATATTGACCCACACGATGCCGGCGTCAATCGCCTCCGAGTAGCGCAGCGCCTGGCGAATATTATCGGACCAGACGCTGGCCGCCAGGCCATATGGCGACGCATTGATCCGCGCCAGCGCCTCTTCTTCACTGCGATAGCCGATAAAGCTGCATACCGGACCGAAGGTCTCCTCGCGCATCAGGGTGCTCTCTTCGCTGCGGACTTTGACCGCAGTCGGCTGCAGGAAATACCCCTCTCCCGGCAGCGCTTCGCCGCCGCAGACGATGGTATCCCCCTCGTCGCGCGCGGTCTGGATCAGTTTGAGCACTTTCTCGTACTGCTGGCGGTTGGCCAGCGGCCCCATCAGCGTCTGTTCATCCAGCGGCGATCCCGGCGCGAAGGCGCTGAGCTTGTCTTTCAGCAGCGCCAGCACTGCATCCAGTTTGCCCTGCGGCAGATAAAAACGCTCCGCAGCGGCGCAAATCTGCCCCTGGTTCAGGTAGCCGGCTTCAATAATGCCGTTGACCATCGCCTCCGGCGTCAGGTCATCGAGGAACAGCGCGGCGTTTTTGCCCCCCAGTTCAAGGGTCACCCGTTTACCTGACGCGCAGGCCGACTGCTGGACTTTTTCACCGGTGGCCACCGAGCCGGTGAAGCTCACCTTGGCGCAGGCCGGATGCGTCATCAGCCGCTGGGCAATCTCGCCGCCGGTGCCGTTGACCACGTTAATCACCCCATCCGGGATACCCACCGCTTTCGCCAGCTCCGCCACGCGCAGCAGCGTCAGCGGCGTATACTCGCTCGGTTTGAGGACGATGGTGCAGCCGCAGACCAGGGCCGCCGCCAGCTTCCAGATGGCAATCATGATGGAGAAGTTCCACGGCACGATGCCGACCACCACCCCCAGCGGCTGGCGGCGGGTGAAGGCGGTATATTTCTCACCGTTCATGGAGGGGAGCGAGACATCCAGCGTTTCGCCGGTGACTTTCCCCGCCCAGCCGGCGAAGTAGCGCAAAAACGCCACCGATTGATCCAGCTCCAACATCCGCGCCAGCATGATGGTCTTGCCGGAGCAGAGACTTTCCAGCTGCGCCAGCGCTTCGCGATGCTCAGCCAGGGCATCCGCCAGCTTCAACAGCAGCGTACCGCGCGCCAGCGTCGGCATCTCACGCCACTGACTGAACGCCTGGCGGGCGCTCTCCATGACGCGATCCGCCTGATCCACATCCGCTGCCGTCACCTCAGCAATTGCCTGACCGGTGGCCGGGTTAACCACCGCGAACGGCGCGCCGTGGCCCGCCTCACGTTGACCGGCAATAAACTGCCCGTGTGGCTGGCGTAAAAAGGCGGTCACTTCCGCCAGTAAGGTTATCTCGCTCATCGTCAGCACCCGTTTTTTTAGCAAAGTTGGCCTATCACAGCACGGTTGCTCTGCGCCGCCCATCGTTCTAAAGAACGTCATTCTTCCGGACGATATTCAACGCCCGCATGGCGTGCTGTGATGAGGACCTTGAGCCAGGCAAGACCACAGGGTAACGCGATGAACATTAAAATCGATGCGCTGAACTACTACGGCGCGACGAAGAAATACCACCTCCATTTCCCGGCGCTGCGGGAAGATATTGAAGCCGACGTGGTGATTATCGGCGGCGGCTTCTCGGGGATTAACACCGCCCTTGAGCTGGCGGAACAGGGTATCACCAACGTGGTGGTGCTGGAGGCGCGCCATCTTGGCTACGGCGGTACCGGGCGCAACGGCGGCCAGGTGATGGCCGGTATCGGTCACGACATCGAAGCGGTGAAAAAGCACGTCGGCAAAGAGGGGCTGGAGACGCTGTTTAAAATCGCCAACCTCGGCGCGGGCATCATTCGCGAACGCATCCGCAAATACCATATCGACGCCGATTTCGTCCCCGGCTACGGCTATCTCGCCTATAACCAGCGGCAGCTCAAAACGCTGCGCCAGTGGGAGAAGGAGTTTAAAGCCGCTACCCCGGATGAAGAAATCGAACTGTATACCGGCAAAGAGGTGCAGCAGGTGGTTGGCTCCGAGGTCTACTGCGGCGCGCTGAAACATATGGGCGGCGGGCAGATCCATTCGCTCAATATGCTGCTCGGTTCGGCGCAGGCCGCCCATTCGCTGGGGGTAAAGATCTTCGAATCCTCGCCAGTGGTGGAGGTGAATTACGGCAAACAGGTGCGGGTACGCACCGCGATGGGCAGCGTCAAAGCCGCCAAACTACTGTGGGCCTGCGACAGCTTCCTCAACAATATGGAGCCGGAGATCTACAACAAGACGCTGGTGACCTACTCCTATCAGGTGTCGACCGAGCCCCTTTCCGATGAACTGATCGAGCGCATCAGCCCACTGCGCGGCGCCTTCAGCGATATTCGCCCGGTGATTAACTACTACCGCGTCACCCGGGAAAATCGCCTGTTGTTCGGCAGCGCGACTCGCTTTGTGGAATATACGCCGAACGATTTCGCCGCCTGGAATCGCACCCTGCTGGCGGAGGTCTTCCCCTATCTGAAGGATGTGAAGATCGATTTCGCCTGGGGCGGGCCGATGGCCTGTAGCGCCAACCTGTTCCCGCAGATCGGCACCCTACGCGATCACAACAACGTCTTTTACGTCCAGGGGTACTCCGGCTTCGGCGTCACCCCGTCGCACATCGTGTGCAAAATCCTCGCCGAAGGGATCAACGGCGGTTCCGACCGCTATCGCCTGCTGAGCAGCATCCCCCACGCGACCATCCACGGCCGTGACAGCCTGCGCTTGCTATTAGTCACAGCCGGAAAATTGATGCATCAAACCGCCGGTTTCTGGAAAGGCCGGAGTTAACCAGGAGAACGCTATGCACGCTTTTAAACTTAAACACCCGGTACCTGACCTGCAGCCGATCGGCAGCGTCAGCCTGCTCGGCGCGACGCCGACCGCGGGAGACCCGCAGGTGGCCGGGGCGATGATCTACGGCGAGCCGCAGGACGCCTTTACCTGCGGACTGTTTTCGTCCACTGAGGGGAGCTTTACCATGACCTATCCGTTTACCGAGCATGCCACCGTGCTGGAAGGCGAAGTGGAGCTGACCGTCGCCGGTGGCGAGCCGCAGCGCTTTGCGCCGGGCGACAGCTGGTTTGTTAAACAGGGCACCGAAGTGGAGTGGAAAATCCTGACGCCGCGCTTTGTGAAGCACTACCTGGCGAACGTCGAGACGCGCTAACACGCTGATAATGCCCGGCGGCGCAGGGAGCGCACAGGGGGACCCGGAGGCGGCGCATTGCGCCTTCTCCGGGCTACCAAATCGCACAGCGCTGTAGCCCCGGTAAGCAGCAGCGCCACCGGGGGTTTTGAGGCCGCCAACACCGGCGTTTCAGTCAGCATGGTGAATAAATTAAAGGCAGGCCGCACGGACCGTAGGCCGGATAAGGCGCAGCCGCCATCCGGCAGAAATACGCGCACCGTGGCAAGACGGATGGCCCCGGTTTTCGGGGTCATGTTGTTTATCCACCGCGACATTCATCGACTGCGTCACAGAATCATGCGCCGCCCTCCACCTTCCGGACGATATTCATTGAGCAGGATGCCCGCCTAAATTATGACTATCCGGGAGTGGCGCTGGCTATTCCCTGCCCTACCCCATTATTGTGCAGAGGTTGACTATGTTTAGTAACAGACTCGCCAGCCATCTTGAGCGCGGCGTCGTCGGCTTCCCGACCACCCTCGCCAGCTCCGTCGGGCTGATCATGGCCAGCCCGGTGATCCTGACGGTCACCAGCGGCTTCGGCATGGGCGGCGATACCTTCGCGCTGGCGGTGCTGCTGGCCTTTATTATGATGCAGGCGCAGGTCACCACCTTTGCCGAGGCGGCGACGCTCATTCCTACCACCGGTTCGGTGTACGACTATATCTCCTGCGGCATGGGCCGCTTCTTCGCCATCACCGGCGCGCTGTGCGCCTATCTGATCGTCCATATTTTCGCCGGGACGGCGGAGACGATCCTGGCGGGCATTATGGCGCTGGTGAACTTCGAATCGATCAACGCTCAGATGGCCGCCCACCAGAACACCTGGATGGTGGGTGTCGGCATGGTGGTGATTTTCGGCTTGCTCAACGCCATCGGCGTGGAAATCTTCGGCAAGGTCGAAGTGGTGCTGACCTTCGGCATGTGGACCACACTGACTATTTTCGGCCTGTGTGGCATTTTTATGGCGCCGGTGACTCATCTTTCCGGCTGGTTCGGCACGCCGCTGAACATCAGCGATATCAACGGTCTGTTCGGCTATATCGGCATGGCGATGTTTATGTTCGTCGGCTGCGAACTGGTGACGCCGATGGCGCCGGAGATTAAACAGGCCCACCGCACTATTCCGCGGGCGATGGCGCTGGGCCTGCTGGGAGTCGCCAGCTGCATGTTTATCTACGGCGCGGCGATCAACCGCCAGGTGGAGAATACCGTGCTCGACGCGGCCAACAACGTCCATCTGCTGGATACACCGATGGCGATCCCGGCCTTCGCCGAACGGGTGATGGGCCACGCCGGCCAGTACTGGTTGGGGGTCGGGCTGCTGCTGGCCGGCTGCGCCACCATCAATACGCTGATGGCCGCCGTGCCGCGTATTATCTACGGCATGGCACTGGACGGCGCGCTGCCCCGCTTCCTGACCTGGCTGCACCCGCGCTTTAAGACGCCGGTGATCGCCATTGCCATCGGGGTGGCGATCCCCTGCCTGCACGCCTGGTATCTGAACGGCGATCTGGACCGCATCGTGCCGCTGATCCTCGCCGCGGTCTGCGCCTGGGGCGTCGCCTATCTGCTGGTGACGCTGTCGGTGGTGATGCTGCGCATTCGCCGCCCGGACCTGCCGCGCGCCTACCGCTCGCCGTGGTTCCCGCTGCCGCAGATTATCTCCAGCGTCGGGATCATCATCGCTATCGTCAATATCACGCCGCCCGGGATGGACAGCCGCCAGGTGCTGGTACCGTTCGGCATAATGCTCGGCCTGACCGCCGCTTACGCCCTGTTCTGGACGGTGTGTGTGCAGCGCGTCAATCCGTTCAAGCCGCTGGTAGTGGAAGAGGTGGTGGAGCGCGCCATCAACAATTATGAAAAACAGACCCGCGGGGAGATGACGCCAGATGTCCTCCGTCCCCTGGTTTGAGACGCCGTTAATGAACGCGGTGCAGCGCGATCTGGCGGGCTGGCCGTGCGAAAAGCTGAGCGAACGCAGCGCATTGCTGCGATTGAACGACGCCACCGCCGTGACCTTCAGCGTGCGTCAGAAGCGGCTGTTTATGGCCAGCATTCACAGCTGCGAGTTTGTCGTCGAGGGGCCGGTGACCCGGCCCGTGCGCGGTAACATTCGCGCCCATCAATCCGGCTGGTGGAAACGCCAGCCGATCCGCTTTATCGGCGGCAAAGGCAGCGAGGAACTCGCCAGCTATCTCAACGGTTTTCCTAATCTCCAGCAGACCTTAAGCGAGCTGGATTACCGCCGCTTTTCGCTGACCTTTGATAGTAGCGGCTGGCGCTGCAGCATTGAACCCTGGGCCGCCAGCGAAGTGGTCTGTAAAATGCCCCCGCTGCGCCGTTATCTGCGGCTGGAAGCGCAGCAGCGGATGCTGCTGCTCAGCGTGCTGGCGATGATTAATCAGGCGGTAAGTCAGTGGATGCGCGGTGGAATCGCAGAAGGGAAAGCATTGACTTCCCCGCCATCACAGCGGGGAAGCTGAGGCGTTTTATAGCAGACCAAACCGTTGCGCCAGCCGATCGATAGCCTGCCTCTGGAACTGCGCGAACTCCGCCCGCGGCTGCTGCTGCTGAATAAATTCCCGCAGCGGATCCTGGACCTCGGTACGGATACCGCTCAGCGTTTCCATCACCGCCAGGCCGCAGAACGGCACGTAGGATTCGGCGTAGCCGCCCTCGTGCACCATCACCAGTTTCCCGCCGCACAGGCGATCCGCCGCCTGCTGGACCTGTTCGGTCATCGCCCGGAAGCTGTCGCTATGTAGCTGCATCCGCGCTAATGGATCCATGGCGTTGGCGTCATAGCCGCAGGCGATAATAATCAGCTCCGGCTCAAAACGCGCCAGCGCAGGAATGACGATAGTTTCCAGCGCATAGCGCCAGCTGTCGTCGCCCGCCCCGGCCAGCAGCGGAATATTAATGTTGTAACCTTCGCCCGCGCCCACGCCGCGATCGTCCTCGCCGGCGTAGCCCGGCGGGAAGCAGCCGTCCTGATGCAAGGAGATAGTCAGTACGTCGTCGCGCTGCAGGTAGATATGCTGGGTGCCGTTGCCGTGGTGAACATCCCAGTCAATGATCGCCACCTTGCCCAGCCCCAGCTGCGCTTTCGCCCGCTCGACGGCAATGGGAATATTGGCGAGGAAACAAAATCCCATCGACTGGTCCGGCAGACAGTGGTGTCCGGGCGGGCGCGACAGCGAATAGGCATTATCCAGCTCCCCCTCCAGCACCGCTTCCACCGCCGCACAGGCCAGCCCGGCGGAAAGACAGGCGATTTCATAACTGCCCGGCCCCAGCGGCGCCTCTTTGCCGAGCATGCCACCGCCGTTATCGCTGATCGCCTTGAAGCGCTCCAGATAGCTGTCGGGGTGGATCCGCCGCAGGTCCTCAAGGCTCGCCGGCGCCGCGCTGCGCAGCGCCAGCTGCGGCGTCAGCCCGGAGACGTCCATCAGGTTTTTCATCCGCCGTTTGGTCTCCGGCGATTCAGCATGGCCGCCACCGGCGGGCGGCTGCACCCACCCGCCCACCGGCAGCGTCACCGCGTGCAGGCCGGTACTGTGCCAGAAACAACGTTCATCAAAAAAGAAACCGGTTTTTCTTTTCACTCTATCCTCCCGTGGGCTAACTCTTCCCGGCGGCGGACGCCGCCGCAATCAAAATCAATGACAGCAGCGCGCAGACGCCTGCCGCCGCCAGCAGCGGGTCGGCGCTGGCAAAACGCTGCAGTAAGGCCCCGGCTAAGGCCGGACCGGCCGCCATGCCGCCGCCGATCACCAGATTGATGCTGTTCATCAGCCGGCCGTTGCTATCGAGCCCGGCCACACGGGCAAGAATAAAGGGCAGCACGAAGGTCCAGGTGAACTTAAACAGCAGCGCCGCGATGGCGTAGCGCACCAGCAGCGGCTGGCCGATCAGCAGCCCAACGCTGACGATCAGCAGGCCGTAGCCCAGCCACACCGGTAAACGATCGGCCCGCTGGGTACCCCGCAGCGCCGCGCCGCCGGCGCCGATAATGCCGCAAACCGTCGCCGCCGCCAGCACCAGACCGACCTGCGTCGGGGTTAGCCCCGCCGCGCTGCCGATGGTGCCGATAAAGGTCCACACTGCGCTGAGGCTGATATAGAAAGTGAGTACCGCCAGCACCGCCAGCGCCTGACGCCACAGCGCCGTCGACGGCTGCTGGTGGGAGGCAGAGAGCGGTTGAAAGCGCGGAGGGAAAGCGGACACCAGCGGCAAACAGCAGAGCATAATGGCGGCGAGGATCAGATAAACCACCTTCAGGCCAAAGGTCGCGAACAGGCCGGGCAGCACCAGCAGGCCAAGCATGCCTAACAGCAGTTGCCCGAGCACCCAAAAGGCGTAGACCCGCGACGGGTTCGGCGTCCCCGCCGCGCAGCTGATACACAAAATCATCAGCGTGCCGCCCGCCAGCGAGGCGAGAAAGCGCGCCGCCAGCAGCGTCTCGTACTGGGTGACCACCGCCGAGGCGAGGTTGGCGGTCAGAAACACCACCCCGGCCATCAGGGCGACCCGCCGCCAGTCGAGGCGGCTCATCCACCACCACGCCGGGAGCGTCGCCAGACTCATCGCCCCCAGCTCCGCCGAGAACAGCCAGCCGATCTGCCCAGGTTTAAGCTGCCATTCGCTGGCCAGCTGCGCCGCCACCGCCGGCGCGGTCATCAGAATACCCGGCGCAATAGCGGCAAAAATCACGATCGCCGCCAGCAAACGCAGGGAGACCACCAGCCCGGCGGGCCGGGAAAGCGCATTATCAGTGAGAGGGGTACTCGACATCGTAGGCGTGCTCCGGTCAAAAAAGCCTCCCCCCGGAGGATCCTCCAGGGAGTGATACCCACAGGCATCAGGAAAACGCCGTGCTGCCACGGCGCGCGCGGGATGCGAAAGTCAGATCACAGATGCAGCGTACGCTGAGCGGCCGGCATCCAGGTTCGGGAAACCAGTTCGGTACGATTGACCACTTCGGTCTTGGCGAAAATGTTGCGCAGGTGCGTTTTTACCGTCGAGAGCGAGATATCCAGCTGGCGGGCAATCAGCTTATTGCTGGCGCCTTCGCGCACCATGCCGACGATTTCCCGCTCTTTCGCCGTCAGGATGGCGGGCAGGTCATCGTCTTCCTGCAGACAGTCGCGAATGGCCAGCTCCACCAGCGGCAGCACCGCCTGAGCCCGCTGGCGCTCTTCGCTGGAGAAAGGCACGTCGCGCATCAGCGAGATACCGGCGATGATCCGCCGCTCGCGGCGAATAAAGATCTCGGTCATGTCGCGTACGTTATTCGGCAACATGAATTCATGATAGTAATGGCGGTTGCGGTCGCAGAGCCGCGGCGTCATCGCCGCCACGGTGGTGTTCTGGTGGCTAAAATGCGAGGGCAGAAGCGGATCCAGCGGCTGGAAGTTTTCCAGATATTGTTGGTGCGTATTATCGGAAATATTATGCAATATATAGCTTTCGGGTTTTAAACGATTATTTACTCGATAAAAGACCGCTGAAGTCAGTGGAATTAGCTGGGAAATAGTCTGTAAACAACGGGCTATTATCGCATCATTACGGCTGGCTTTTAACAAAGCAGACATGATAGGGCCTCCCCGTCGAGATGATGGTACATGACACATGGATGACTACTGATAATTGAAGCATACATTTCACATTTAAGTAACACAATCATTAACATATTAACAATGTGATAGCCGTTACATAATTTTCAACAAACCATTGTTATATAAAGCATTTAAAAAACACACCCGCCATGCTTTACGATAGCCGCGTTAAAATATAAACAAAAAAGATTAACACCCGGCGTACCTGCCCCTGGTGATAAAAAAAACCTATCCCCGACGCGTCATTCTCATCCTAAAGAACGATGGATTTCTGTTTTTTTTCACTTATACCCTTAACAGGATGCAATTAATTTTCGCCGCGGCGTAATCATGTGATGACGCCTGACCCGCTGTTGCCGAAATAATGAGAACGGCGCCCTGTGAGAGAGATCCATTAACCGCCACGGCTATCGTTCTTCCGGACGATAGCCGGGACCTGACGCGCTTTTTAAGGTAATCGAAGACCCCATAACAGGAGAGAGCGAATGGCGAGAGTCGTGGTGATCACCGGCGGTGGAACCGGAATTGGCGCCGCCTGCGCGCGGCTGATGTGCGCCGCGGGCGACCGGGTGTTTATTACCGGACGGCGCGAAGCGCCATTGCAGGCTGTCGCCGATGAGACCGGCGCGACAGCGCTGGTGGGCGATGCCGCCGACGGCGAGGTCTGGGGTCAGCGGCTGCTGCCGGCGATCCTCGACCAGGCTGGCGGTATTGATGTCCTCATCTGCAGCGCCGGCGGGATGGGCAACAGCCCCGCCGCCGAGACCAGCGACAGCCAGTGGCGCGAGGCGCTGGACGGCAATCTCACCAGCGCGTTCGCCAGCGTTCGCGCCTGTCTGCCCTCGCTCATTGCCCGCCGAGGCAATGTCCTGTTTGTCGCCTCCATCGCCTCACTCGCCGCCGGGCCGCAGGCCTGCGGCTACGTCACCGCCAAACACGCCTTAATTGGCCTGATGCGTTCCGTCGCCCGCGATTACGGCCCACAGGGGGTACGCGCCAACGCCATCTGTCCCGGCTGGGTCACGACGCCGATGGCGGATGAAGAGATGCGCCCGCTGATGCAGGCAGAAGGGCTATCGCTGACGGAGGCTTATCAGCGGGTCTGTCGCGATGTTCCGCTGCGCCGCCCCGCCTGCCCCGAGGAGATAGCCGAGGCCTGTCAGTTTCTCTGTTCGCCGCAGGCCGCCATCATCAGCGGCGCCACGCTGGTCGCCGACGGCGGCGCCAGTATCGTCGATGTTCCCACTCTGGCGTTTGCCTAACGCCCTACTCTGTTCAGGAGCCCCTATGACTTCAGAAGCCGTATTTATCCAGGTCGGCGCGCTGGCCGATGGTTTTGCGCCACACGGTAATTTACTCGCCACCACCAGCCTGCCCGCCGGCGAAACCTTTACTTTTTATGTCGCGGGCAGTAAGCCGCAGCAGTTGGTTATCGAAGATGACCAGACGCTCAGCTGGAACGGCAAGCGCGCGCCCTGGCGGGCAACCGCCCTGCGCCCGGACATTCTGTTTATCGACTTCCTTGACCCGGAGCGGGATAACGCCAGCATTAGCGCGGTATGCAACCTGACACAGCGCAACGCCACCCTGGTCTACGGCCAGCTGCCGGACGAAGCCGCCGCGCGGCTGGACGCCTTCAGCCGGGTGGAGCAAGGCCTGCCGCTGACCGCGGTAGAGGCACGGTTTGTTTTTGCCCGCCTGGATGAGCAGTCGGGGCCGCTGCCGGACTTTACCGATGCGCTTATTGGCATGCGCAATCAGTACACCTACAGCCCGACCGAGCGCTATGAGCACATCTATCTCAACGACAATTTTTACACCTGGCAGTGTCTGGACGGTGTGGAAAAGGGGCTGGCGGATGTCGATCGCTGCCACTATGTGCAGGTGGCTGAGGATCTCTATCTGTTCGTCTGGCGGGAGAAAATCATTCCCACGCTGGGGGTGATCCTGATCGATCTGCAGCAGATGCGCACCGACGGCAAGATCATGGGCTATCAGGGCAGCGATTTCGGCGCCCTCAGCAATTTCCCGGTCGGCGCCAGCGCGAAGATCCTCAACGTCACCCGCCATCAGGAATAAAGGGGCGCCGCCGGGCACGCTTTCAGGCACCACACCCGTCATTTCGCCGGGTGGCGGCTGCGCCTGACCCGGCCTACGGTCCGAGCAGCCAGTCATTAATTTACCCACTTGTGCGACTGAAACTGCCGGTGCTGACGGCCTCAAAATCGCTGAGACGTTCCCGGAAGGCCGGGGCAGCCCGCATGGATGCGGGCTGAGGGCCGTGTTTTGCACGGACGCTGCCTCGGCCCGACCCGAAGCCTGCAGGGAAAAGTCGAAGGTACCACGCAGTGGCGATTTTGCTGGCCGGAGCCCGGGGGTACAGGGGGCGGCGGCGACTGGCCGCCCCCTGTGCGCTCCCTGTGCCATGAGTGACATAACGCAGAAAAAATATCGGGAGCGCAATCAGCCCGGAAATAGCACAGGAGTGGTAGCCCTGCTAAGCGCAGCGCGAGCAGGGGCATTTCCGGTTGCGCCGTCATTTCGCCGGGTGGCGGCTGCGCCTGACCCGGCCTACGGGTCCCTCTCACAGACTGACACATCGTAGGCCCGGTAAGCGCAGCGCCACCGGGCGATGGCATCAGCTACGGAGCCGCTTTATGCCGGGTGGCGGCTGGCGCCTAACCCGGCCTACGGTCCGCGTCATGTATAGCCCTTCTCCCTCTCCCCGCCGGAGAGAGGGAGTGACTCAGGCGCTGGCGCTGTCCAGTCGCGCCACTTGCTCCGCGCTCAGGCTCAGCGCCGCCGCGCGGGCAAAACTCTCCACCTGAGCCACGCTGGTGGCGCTGGCGATCGGCGCGGTCACGCCTTCGCGGCCGATCAGCCACGCCAGGGCCACCTCAGCCGGCTTCGCCCCCTGCTCGTCCGCGACCGCCACCAGGGTATCGATAATCCGCATCCCGCGCGGATTCAGGTACTTACCAATCCCCCCTCCGCGCTGGCTCTGGGCCAGATCCGATGGCTGGCGGTACTTACCGGTTAAGAACCCGGAGGCTAGGCTGTAGTAGGTCACCACCCCGATATCGCGGCTGACGCAGAGATCGCACAGCGCGCCTTCAAACGCGGAGCGGTGGTAGAGGTTATATTCCGGCTGCAGCACCTGCCAGGCAGGCAAGCCGCCTTTACGCGCTACCTCCAGCGCCCCCGCCAGCTGCATCGCATCCAGGTTAGAGGCCCCCATGGCGCGGATTTTTCCGGCCTGCTGCAGGCTGTGGAAAGCCTCCAGCGTTTCCTCCACCGGGGTTTGCGGATCCGGCCAGTGGGAGAAGTAGAGATCAATGTAGTCGGTATTAAGGCGGCGCAGGGAGTCATCTACCGCCTGTTGGATCCAGGCTTTGCTGAGCCCTTTATGGCCGGGTAGGCCTAAATCGGAGCCGACTTTGGTGAAGATTTTGACCTTATCGCGCATGCCGGGGCGCGCCTGCAGCCAACGACCGATGATGGTTTCGGATTCGCCGCCCTGGTTGCCTTCCGCCCAGCGGGAATAAACATCCGCCGTATCGATAGCGTCAAAACCGTGGTCAACAAAAGCATCAAGAAGAGCAAAACTGGTTTTTTCATCGATGGTCCAGCCAAAGACGTTGCCGCCAAAGACTAATGGGGCGATGGAAAATCCGGTTTTACCCAATGGACGTGTCATCATGCCGAGTACTCCTTAGCTTATATTCTGCTTCCCTCAGGTAACCGCAGGGGTCAGGAGAGGAGGTGATTGGATAATCAGAAAAGGAATCTTACGGCGGGCGCTCCACGCCCGCAGGTACACTCAGACATTATGTCCCGGAATAAACATCAAAGCTAAAATATTTGCCGGCTAATTTTTTATAGGTGCCGTCGGCAAGAATCTTCGCAATGGCACCGTTAATTTCCTGACGCAGTGCCTCATCGTCTTTACGCAAGCCGATCGCCGCCCCGGCGCCAAACAGCGTATCGTCCTGCAGATGGCCGCCGACAAAGGCGAATTCCTTACCCTGCGGCTGCTGCAGGAAGCTGTAGTCGGCCATCATCCCGGAGAGCACTGCGCCGTCGATGCGCCCGGACTCCAGGTCACGCACCACGCTATCGGCCCCCTGGTAGGCCACAATGTTAATCCCCTGCGGCCGCCAGTGCTGGTTAACATAAGTCTCCTGCGCCGAGCCCTGCTCCACGCCGATGGTTTTGCCCTTCAGCTGTTCCGGCGTATTGCCCTGCAGGGTATTTTTACGCGCCACGAGGAACACCGGCCCGTTATATAGCTTGTCGCTAAAGGCAATCTGCGCTTTGCGCTTCTCGGTCATGTACATCCCGGAAAGGATCGCGTCGAATTTACGCGCCTTCAGCGCCGGGATAATGCCGTCGAAATTGCTTTCCACCCACACGCATTTCGCCTGCAGCTGCTGGCAAATGGCGTTGCCTAAATCGATATCAAACCCCGCCAGCTTGCCCTGCGGATCTTTCCATTCAAACGGCGCGAAAGTCGGGTCGACGCCGAAGCGGATCTCCTTTCCCCCTTCGGCCAGCGCCGACGTCGACGCCATTAATGCCAGCCATAGCAACAGTGATTTTTTCATTCGCGTTCTTCTCCAGAGATTAGCGACAGTGCTTTTCCACCAGGCGGGCGAACAGCGTCGCGCCGGTGGTGATAATGTCATCGTTAAAGTCGTAGCCGGGGTTGTGCACCATGCAACCGCCCTTCTCCCCTTTCTCACCGTTGCCGAGCAGGAAGTAGCTCCCTGGGCGTTCGCGCAGCATAAAAGCGAAATCCTCGCTGGCGTTCATCGGTGAGACCGACTCCAGTACCCCTTCGCGGCCAAACACTTCCAGCGCCAGCGCCCGGGCGAAATCGGTCTCTTCAGGGCTGTTGGTTAATACCGGGTAGGAGTCGTACACCTCCACTACGCTGCTGGCGCCATAGCTTTTGGCGGTAAAGTCAGCGAGCTCGTGAATACGCTTGATCAGCAGATCGCGAATGTCCGGCTTCATCGCCCGCACGCTCAGCTCCATCACCACGCTCTCCGGAATGACGTTGGAGGCGATACCGGCCTGGAAGGTGCCGACGCTGACCACTGCCGTTTCCCCCGGCGGCACGTTGCGCGCCACGATGCTCTGCAGGGCCATCACCAGCGCCGCACCGGCGACGACCGGGTCGACGGTTCGCTCCGGATGGGCGCCGTGGCCGCCGTAGCCGGTAATCGTAATTTTGACGGTGTCCGCCGAGGCCATAAAGTTGCCGGCGTAGAAGCCCAGCTTGCCCACCGGTAGCCCCGGCATGTTGTGCAAGCCAAAGATGCGTTCGCAGGGGAATTGCTCGAACAGCCCGTCTTTAATCATTAAATCGGCGCCGCCGATAGCCTCTTCCGCCGGCTGAAAAATCAGATGCACCGTGCCGTTAAACTGGCAGGCCGGCGAGGCGATGTATTTCGCCGCCGCCAGCAGAATGGTGGTATGGCCGTCATGGCCGCAGGCGTGCATTTTTCCGGGTACCGTACTGGCCCAGGGCAAATCAGTAGTTTCATGGATCGGCAGCGCGTCCATATCGGCGCGCAGGCCAATAGTACGCGGCGAGTCGCCCTTGCTCAGGCTGCCGACGACGCCGGTTTTACCGAGGCCGCGGGTGACCTGATAGCCCCACTCCGCCAGTTTGCCAGCCACCAGCTCACTGGTATTAAACTCTTCCAGACTTAATTCCGGATTGGCATGTAAATAATGACGGATAGAAATCATTTCATCTTCCGTCGCTTTAATTTCGGGGATTACATAATCACTCATGCCGTTCTCCGGGAAATAAATTAAGGACTTAACACGGTAACGTGGTGGAAACTTTATGCAAGCAGCATTTCTAATACCTGGAATGAACTCATCTTATTTAATAATCCGCACATTACAGAGTAATAAATAATCAAAATAGTGAAATTTAAAAATAAACGTTTATTTTATGGAGGATTTACCGTTATTTAACCTACCATTCCCGACCATATTCAGATTTAAATAAAATAAACGTGTATGAAATTACAGACGCTTTCCCTCGCCGCCATCGTCATGCTAGCGGGCTGCAGCGCGCAGAGCGATACCGCCAGCCAGCAGCGGGCCAGCATCCAGAAGATGCGCAGCGAAACCCTCAACAAGCTTTACGCCCTGCAGCCTGAGGCCCGCAGTGATATTCAGCATGCGAAGGGGTATGCGGTGTTTGCCAATAACAGCAGCAAGATCCTGCTGTTCGGGTTTGGCAGCGGTTACGGCGTGGTGCGGAATAAGGCCACCGGGAAGGATACCTATATGAAAATGGCCCAGGGCGGCGCCGGCCTGGGGATGGGGATTAAGCAGCAGCGCACGGTGCTGGTTTTCCATGATAAAGCGGCCCTGGAGACCTTTATTCGCCAGGGATACATGGTTGGCGCCGATGCGAATGCCGCCGCAAAATATGATGACAAAGGCATCGCGCCGATCGCCGCCTCCACCAGCGGCGTGGCGTCAGATACCGCCTCCCTGCCCTCGAAGGTCAACGTCTACGACCTGACCGAAAAAGGGCTGGCCGCCCAGGCAATGATCAATGGTTATAAATACTGGCCGGATGCTGCGCTGAACCCGTAGCTTTCCGTGAGTGCGCCATCGCCGGATCAGGCTTTCCCTGACCCGGCGTCGCGGAGCAGCGCATTTAGTGGCCGAGGGCGCCGCTCACCAGAATCGAGGTGATGATCCCGGTCGCCGCAGCGATCAGCACATAGTTACCGTCGATATAGGACCAGTGATGGCCTTCCGGCGGGGGCGGCAGGCCGCGGTCGCTCCAGTCGCGGACGCGATATTCATCGCCACGGAACGGCGCCGGAGCCGGGTGTCCTTTGCGGAAATCGTTCCCGCGCCAGGCGAAATGGTCCTGCTCATGACGTGCCTGATCGCGTTTGCCATGACCGTCGCGATCCGGGCCACGCTGGTCATGGTCGCCCTGATGATGCGCGTCAGGTCCGCCCTGCGGCGCATGCCCATCATGGTCCGGACCGTTCTGCCACACCGTTGGCTGCCCCGGGCGATGGCCGTCGTTCGGGCCATCGGCAAAGGCCGGGACGCTCAGCACACACGATAAAATTACTGCCAGAGAAATCATCTTTTTCATGGTACACCTCCTGATTCAGCTCCTTTGTACCGGGCAAATGTGAAGAAAGAGTGAGTAACTGGTTAACCAGGACGATTCCTGGCATCGGCTGTCGGGAAGAGGTTGTGCTGATGGCGGGGCAATAAAAAAGGCCGCTTTCGCGACCTTGATTCAGACAGGTAAAAGGACTTATTCAGTCACTTTATTTTTTAACTCTTCGGCGCCGGTTTTGGTTTTATCCCAGCCCTTTTCCGCACCGGATTTGGTGGCATTCCAGCCTTTTTCACTGACCTCTTTGGTCTTATCCCACCCCTTCTCGGTGCCTTCTTTGGTCTTGTTCCAGGTTTTCTGCGCGCCTTCGCTCACCTGGCTGCCAACGCTGTCCTGCTTGCCTTCGGCAGCATGTTTCGCCTTCAGCTGCTGCTCTTCGCCCTCATGCTGGGCCTGGTGCAGCTTCTCTTTGGCGGTGTTGGCATTGGCATTCGCCGCCGCGACGGTATCATCTGTTGCATGTGTTGTCGCAGCAAAAACCGGAGCTGCAACCAGAATAGCCGATAACGCAATCATTGCTTTTTTCATAATATCCTCTCTCACGTGTCGTGTTATGAGTCGCATTCAGGATGGCACAACGAACCGGGGATGACATTAGGAATTAGCCTGAAAAACGTCTTCGATGTCCAGCCATGGCAGAAAATGCTGCCGCCGTGCGCGCCCTGTCGGCGTTGGCATAATTTCCAACATGTTTGTTACATTTTATGAAATTTGTCCTTGATATACTTGCCGTTGATGTTTGTTCGAGAATAATTCTCAGAATCATTATATTTATAAATTGGCAAACGGAACTCCTTTTATGGCAAGAAAATCAGTAAGATCGCTGTTACTTACTGCGCTGATCGCGACGCCCCTCTTCAGCTATGCAACCCAATATCCCCTGACGGTCACTGACCTCGACGGCCGGCAGGTCACCCTGGCCAAAGAGCCGCAGCGTATTATTTTGCAGGATGGCCGCGACATTATGACCCTCGCCCTGCTGGACCGGGACAATCCGTTTAAACGGCTGGTGGCATGGAATAATCTGGCGAAAAAGCAGGATGTTGCCACCTGGCAGATGCTGAAAACGACGTGGCCGCAGTCGGCCACGATCCTTGACATGGGCTTCAGCGACAAAGGGAACGTCGATCTTGAAAGCGTCATCGCCCGTCAGCCGGATCTGATGATCGCCCAGCTGCGCGCCAGGCCAGCGCTGATGGAGAGCGGCGTCATCGACAAGCTCAGCGCCCTGCACGTTCCGGTGCTGTTTGTCGACTATGAGATAGACCCGGCGAAAGATACCGCCCCCAGCATCGACCTGCTGGGCAAAGTCCTTAACCGCGAGAGCCAGGCCAAAGCCTTTACCGATTACTATCGTCAGCAGCTGCAGACGATTCGCCAGAAAACCGCGGCCATCACGCCGAAGGCCAACGTCTTCGTGGAAGCGCTGGCCGGCAACAGCGACGCCTGCTGCTTTACCCACGGCCACAGCGGCTGGGGCGGGCTGGTGGAGGCGGTCGGGGCGAACAATATCGGTTCGCAGCTGCTGCCGGGCGCCTCCGGGTTCGTCTCGCTGGAGAAAATCATCAGCATGAAGCCCGACGCCTGGATCATGACCGGCTCGAAGCGCGGCAACAGCCAGGTGCTGCCCCTGGGTTATGAGGTTAAGCCGGAGGCGGTGAAGGCCCAGGCGCAGATCCTGCTGGCGCGACCTGGGGTCAGCCAGATCCCGGCGGTACAGGAAAAGCGGGCCTATGGCGTCTATCACCACTTCTATAACCACCCGTGGAATATTGTCGGCATGGAATACCTGGCGAAAGATATCTACCCGCAGGCCTTCGGCGATCTCAACCCGGATGAGACTTACCATTATATCGTGCGCCATTTCACCGACCTGCCGGACCAGCCGTTCGTCTTCTCCTGGCAGCAGAGCGAGTAATCCGGCATGCGTTTAACCTCCGACTCCGTGCTCGACGGGCTGCCCGCCGGGACCTCTGGCGTGATAGATGACTATCGCCGTATCGTGCGTCGCCGTCTGCTGCTGATGCTCCTGCTGGCGCTGTTGATTGTCGCGTCGCTGCTGCTCGATTTTATGCTCGGCCCCTCCGGTCTGCCGCTGCAGAGCCTGTGGCAGACGTTAACCGATCCGGCCAGCGCCGAACCGGGCACGCGCGCCATCGTCTGGGATATCCGTCTGCCCTATGCGGTGATGGCGATTATCGTCGGCCTGGCGCTGGGACTGGCCGGCGCCGAAATGCAGACCATCCTCAATAACCCTCTGGCCAGTCCGTTTACCCTTGGCGTCTCCTCGGCTGCGGCGTTTGGCGCCGCGCTGGCGATTGTGCTGGGTATTGGCCTGCCCGGTATTCCCGGCCAGTGGTTTATCTCGGCCAACGCCTTTATCTTCGCCCTGCTGGCGGCCCTGCTGCTGGACGGCATCACCCGCTGGACCCAGGTGGCCACCTCCGGGGTCATCCTGTTCGGCATCGCGCTGGTCTTTACCTTTAACGCCCTGGTCTCGATGCTGCAGTTCATCGCCAACGAAGACACGCTGCAGGGGCTGGTGTTCTGGACCATGGGCAGCATCGACCGCGCCTCCTGGAGCAAAGTCGCCATCCTGCTGGTCGCCCTGGCGCTGGTGATGCCCCTGTCGCTGCGCAGCGCGTGGAAGCTGACCGCCCTGCGGCTGGGCGAGGACCGGGCCATCAGCTTTGGCATTAACGTTCGCCGCCTGCGCCTGACCACGCTGCTGCGGATCAGCATACTGTCTGCGCTTTCGGTGGCCTTTGTCGGGCCAATCGGCTTTATCGGCCTGGTGGCGCCGCATATTGCGCGGATGCTCTTCGGCGAAGACCATCGCTTTTATCTGCCCGCCAGCGCGCTGATCGGCGCTCTGGTGCTCTCCCTGGCCTCCATCGCCTCGAAGAACCTGATCCCGGGGGCCATTATTCCGGTGGGGATCGTCACTTCCCTGGTCGGGGTCCCGTTCTTTTTGAGCATTATTTTACGTCATCGGGGGCAGGTATGAGCGACCAGACGTTATCCGGGCTGTCGCTGTCTCACTTCAGCGCCGGCTACCCCAGACGCAAGGTGATCGAGAACCTGACGGTTCCCCATCTGCCGCGAGGGAAAATCACCGCGCTGCTGGGGCCAAACGGCAGCGGTAAATCAACGTTAATGCGGGCGATGGCGGGTCTGGGACCCTGCCGCGGCGAGCTGCTGCTGGAGGGGGAAAATCTGCTGACGCAGCCGTTCTCACGTCGCGCAGAGCAGGTGGTCTATCTTCCGCAGACGCTGCCCGCCGGCGTGCATCTGCATGTGCTGGAGTCGATTATCGTTGCCCAGCGCGCCGCCGGAGGACGCCACAGTCCGCAGCACCAGGAGGAGGTGATGGCGCTGCTGCGGCAGCTGGGGATTGCCCATCTGGCGATGAGCTACCTCGATCAGCTCTCCGGCGGGCAAAAGCAGCTGGTGGGTCTCGCTCAGTCGCTGATCCGCCAGCCGCGCCTGCTGCTGCTCGACGAACCGCTCAGCGCCCTTGACCTCAACTACCAGTTTCACGTGATGGATCTGGTACGCCGGGAGACCCGACGGCGCAACATCGTAACCCTGGTGGTGGTGCACGATATCAATATTGCCCTGCGTCATGCCGACCACGTGCTGATGCTCAAGGCGGGCCAGTTGCTCGGCGACGGCACCCCGGCCGCGGTCATCACCCCCGAGACCCTGGCGGCCGTCTATGGGGTGCGCGGGCGTATTGAACCCTGTTCGCAGGGGGTGCGGCAGGTCATTATTGACGGCCTGGTGGACAGCGAGGCCTGACTGCGGCGCGGGGCGGCACGTCCGCCCTGCGCCCGCCGGCTTAGTGATCGAGATAGAGGTAGTTTTCCCAGCTTTTCATGCGGATCAGGATCTTCCTGATCAGCGACAGCTCTTTCAGGTGATCCGAGTAGACCGCCGCCTCAAGGGTGGCCCCCTGCGGCAGAGCGTATTCGGCAAATCGCGGATCGGTCACCTTCAGCACCACCAGCGCCCGGCCATGGGTATTGAGCGCGTCTGTGGTCAGCAATTTGCCCTGCCCCTGAAACTGACTCTCGCCAATCGCCGGCAGCACGTCGGCCACTTCTCCGCGAAAGACGGTACCCGGGATGGCCGGAAACATCAGCTCCGCGGGCTCGCCTTTGTGCAGACGCTGCAGGGCGTTCTGGCGAAATGCCGCGACGTACTCCCGCGAGGCGGCGCCCTCCACCGGCACAAAGGTCATCAGCGGGATCATCCCCAGGGCAGTGGACATGGTGCCCGGCCGTAAGCCGACGGTACTGACATAGCCATCCTCCGGGGCACGGACGACGGTGTTCTCCAGCTGAAACTGCGCCTTTTGCAGCTGCGCCAGCAGGGAGGCCACGGTGGTATTTTTGCCCTTCACCACCGAGTCCAGCGCGTTGCGCGCCTGCACCACCTTTGCCTGAGCCGCGCTGACGCTGGCTTCATCGGCCTTCCACGTCTGCAGACGGGTATCAACCATTTGATCGGAGAAGGCGCCCTGGGCATGACCCTCCCGATAGCGGGCATATTCCCGCCGCGACTGGTCGCGCTGGGCCACCGCTCTGCTCAGCTCGGCCTGCGCCTGGCTTAACGCCGCGTTTAAGGAGAGCGCATCCTGACTGGCCGCTTTTATCTGCGCCTGCAGATCGTCTACTTTTGCCTGGAACGGCGTCGGGTCGAGGGTAAACAGCACATCGCCCTTATGCAGCATCTGGTTAGGCTTCACCGGTACGCTCTGCACCCGGCCGCGCACCTGCGACACAATCGGCACGGTACGAAACACCTGGTTACCAACGTCGGTATACGGGAAGTTGTAGTTCATCCCGAAGATCACCGCGCCAATCAGGGCGATACCGCCGAGCACCGCCGTCGGTACGGTCCACTTATTGAGCGGGATGCGGAAGACTTTAAACACCACGATGCACAGCGCGGCGTAGGTCAGTAACATTAACGTTTCCATTAGTTTGCCTCCTCCGCTTTCAGCGCAGCCACCTCGCGCTGGACCTGTTCCAGTTGCTGGACCACCGTTTCCAGACGCTGATGCAGCGCCTGCTGATCGTCGGCAATGTGGCGCATTCCCCACCCGCGATCTTCGCGCCACAGCGTTGCCCAGATCCATAACAAAGGCCACAGCGCGTGCAAGGTAAATAAGCTGACCCAGCCGGCATAATGAATCGCATCCTGATGAGGATGGCGCCGCTCTTTGGCAATTTCATAAGGAATATCGTGAATAACAATCACGCCATAAAACAGTATTAAGGCCACGGCGATCAGAATGGCCAGCGCAACATAATCCAGGGTCATAAAATAACTCCAGAGTGAAAGGTTAACTTAATAAAACAGCCAGATTCAGACGTAACGGGGCCGGGGAAAAAGCGCGCTTAGCGCTTTCCCTGGCGGTGATAGCAACGTGATGGCGTGAATCTGCCGAATCGGGTTCAGAATTTCTCAGGAATATGACGGTCGATGGAGATCAGCTTGCCTTTTTTCACCGTGATATATCCCCCCTCGCGCAGCGCGGCCAGCACCTGGTACACATAGCTGCGCGAGAGATTGGTTCGTTTAATAATAAATGCCGACAGGCTCTCATGCTGACCACCATCGATTTCGCTGCGATATAGATAGCGCGACAGCATCGATTTAATGGTCTGAAAACTGGTCTGGCTGCCACGTTCATAGTGGGCATCAAGGGCAAATATGCCCATATAGGCCAGGATCGTGGTCAGCTCTTGCATATAGCCCGGCGACGAATGAAAGAATATTCGCTCAAAATCGCTGGCGGTTATTTTCGCCAGCTGGCACTCGCCCAGACACCGATAATAGAGCGCGACCGACGGACAATAATGTTCCAGTAATCCTAACGGCATATGCGCGATAACAATCCCGACCAGGTTCTGCTCATCGCCAAAGGCCAACGTCATTTGCCCCTGCAGCAGAAAGTAGAGATAGCCCGGCTGCGGAATAAAGCCCTGGTCTTTGCCCAAACTCAGCGTTTCACTGCAGGCGATCACCGCCGGCAGATGCGTGGTCAGCGTCAGCTTCTGGTACCGATCGTAAATATCGCCAAAACTGGGGTTCATCGCGCTGCGCACTCCTTTACCTTTGGCCACCGCGGCGGGGCTAACCGCGACCTGTTGAACTATACCTAAGCGGGTGGGGAAGGAAAAGTCCAGATCTGGAGTGGCGAAATATTCCGCCTGGCTCACATTTTTTACCCTCGCCTCCCTGTTTCGTGACCCGATCGTTCCGCTTACCGGTGGGCTATGCTTTAATTAGCCAAACCGGTTTAACATAGTTTAGCTAAGAGGAATTTGTCGAATGAATGGAAAAATCTGGGTACTCGGCGATGCGGTCGTTGATCTCCTGCCCGATGGCGAGGGCCGCCTGCTGCAATGCCCCGGCGGCGCACCGGCCAACGTCGCGGTCGGCGTGGCGCGGCTCGGCGGCGACAGCGGGTTTATTGGCCGCGTCGGCGACGATCCCTTCGGCCGCTTTATGCGTCACACCCTGGCGCAGGAGCAGGTCGATGTGAATTACATGCGCCTCGATGCGGCGCAGCGCACCTCCACGGTGGTGGTCGATCTCGATCAGCACGGGGAGCGCACCTTTACCTTTATGGTCCGTCCGAGCGCCGACCTGTTCCTTCAGCCCGAGGATCTCCCGCCGTTTGCCGCCGGCCAGTGGCTGCACGTCTGCTCCATCGCTCTCAGCGCCGAGCCGAGCCGCAGCACGGCATTCGCGGCAATGGAGGCGATAAAACGCGCCGGGGGCTATGTCAGCTTCGACCCCAATATCCGCAGCGACCTGTGGCAGGATCCGCAGGACCTGCGTGACTGTCTCGACCGGGCGCTGGCCCTCGCCGACGCCATAAAACTCTCGGAAGAGGAGCTGGCCTTTGTCAGCGGCAGCGACGACATCGTCAGCGGCATCGCCCGGCTGAACGCCCGCTTCCAGCCGACGCTGCTGCTGGTGACCCAGGGCAAAGCGGGGGTCCAGGCCGCCCTGCGCGGGCAGGTTAGCCACTTCCCCGCTCGCCCGGTGGTGGCCGTTGATACCACTGGCGCCGGCGATGCCTTTGTCGCCGGGCTGCTCGCCGGCCTCGCCGCTCACGGTATCCCTGACAACCTCGCCGCGCTGGCTCCCGACCTTACGCTGGCGCAAACCTGCGGCGCGCTGGCCACCACCGCCAAAGGCGCCATGACCGCCCTGCCCTACAGGGACGATCTTCAGCGCTCGCTGTGATCCCGTTGGGCCGGCTAACGGCCCACTTTGCTGGCGACATCACAATTCTTAAACCGGTTTAGCAATTTTTATTTTCACCGCGTTACTGACATGTTTACCATATTAACTAAACCGGTTTAGCAAAAGTTAGCACACTCACTGATTTTCACCTTTGGATGTCAACAGCATGTATAAAAAACGGAAGTTAGCCATTCTTATTGCTTTGCTAACCGGCACCGCCGCCGCCCATGGGCAGACAGACCTGAACAGCATTGAAGCGCGTCTCGCCGCCCTGGAAAAACGCCTGCAGGACGCCGAAACCCGCGCCAGCACTGCCGAAAGCCGTGCCGCCTCGGCGGAGCAGAAAGTTCAGCAGTTAACCCAGCAGCAGCAGCAAACCCAGGTCACCACCCAGCAGGTGGCCAAGCGCACCACTCAGCTGGAAGAAAAAGCCGAACGGCCTGGCGGCTTTGAGTTCCACGGCTATGCCCGTTCCGGCGTGATCATGAACGACTCGGCCGCCAGCACCAAATCCGGCGCTTATATGACCCCCGCCGGGGAGACCGGTGGCGCCATTGGTCGTCTGGGCAACCAGGCCGACACCTATGTGGAAATGAACCTCGAACATAAACAGACGCTGGACAACGGGGCGACCACCCGTTTCAAAGTGATGGTGGCCGACGGGCAAACCACCTATAACGACTGGACGGCAAGCAGCAGCGACCTGAACGTGCGCCAGGCGTTTGTCGAGCTGGGCAACCTGCCCACCTTCGAAGGCCCGTTCAAAGGCGCAACCCTGTGGGCCGGGAAACGCTTTGACCGTGACAACTTCGACATCCACTGGATTGACTCGGATGTGGTGTTCCTCGCCGGGACCGGCGGCGGGATCTACGACGTGAAATGGAACGACAGCCTGCGCAGCAACTTCTCGTTATACGGCCGCAACTTTGGCGATATCGCTGACAGCAGTAACAGCGTGCAGAACTATATCGTCAGCATGAATAACTTTGCCGGCCCGGTGCAGATGATGGTCAGCGGGATGCGGGCGAAAGATAATGACGAACGCCAGGACACGAACGGCAATCTGGTGAAAGGCGATGCCGCTAACACCGGGGTCCATGCTCTGCTGGGCCTGCACAATGAGAGCTTCTATGGCCTGCGCGACGGGACCAGCAAAACGGCCCTGCTGTACGGCCACGGGCTGGGCGCCGAGGTTAAAGGCATCGGCTCCGACGGTGCGCTGCGCCCGGGGGCCAATACCTGGCGCTTCGCCAGCTACGGCACGACGCCGCTGAGCGATCGCTGGTTTATTGCCCCGGCCGTGCTGGCGCAGAGCAGTAAAGATCGTTATGTCGATGGCGACAGCTATCAGTGGGCCACTCTCAACCTGCGTCTGATTCAGGAAGTGACGCAGAATTTCGCCCTAGCCTGGGAGGGCAGCTATCAGTACATGGATCTGCAGCCTGAAGGCTACAACGATCGCCACGCGGTGAACGGCAGCTTCTACAAGCTGACCTTCGCCCCAACCTTCAAGGTGGGCAGCATCGGCGACTTCTTCTCGCGTCCGGAGATCCGCTTCTATACATCGTGGATGGACTGGAGCAAAAAACTGGATAACTACGCCAACGATGATGCATTAGGCAGCAACGGGTTCAAATCGGGCGGCGAATGGTCGTTCGGTATGCAAATGGAGACCTGGTTCTGACGGTAACCCGGACGACAGGGTAAGTAACACATAAATATAAGGTTCGCGGTGCCTGCCACGGCTGGCGCCGCCCACGCCATATCATCATGCATTTAGAGGGTACTATGGATTTTGATCAGATTTCCCGCTCACTGCTTCCCCTGCTGGGCGGCAAGGAAAATATCGCCAGCGCCGCACACTGCGCCACCCGCCTGCGGCTGGTGCTGGTCGACGACGCGCTCGCCGACCAACAGGCCATTGGCAAAATCGACGGGGTGAAAGGCTGCTTTCGCAATGCCGGACAGATGCAGATCATCTTCGGCACCGGGGTGGTCAATAAAGTCTATGCCGCCTTTATCCAGGCCGCAGGCATCAGCGAATCAAGCAAATCCGAAGCCGCCGACCTGGCCGCGAAAAAGCTGAACCCGTTCCAGCGCATCGCCCGCCTGCTGTCCAACATTTTCGTACCGATTATTCCCGCCATCGTCGCCTCCGGCCTGCTGATGGGCCTGTTGGGGATGGTGAAAACCTACGGTTGGGTCGACCCGAGCAACGCTATCTATATCATGCTGGATATGTGCAGCTCGGCAGCGTTTATCATTCTGCCGATCCTGATCGGCTTTACCGCCGCCCGCGAATTTGGCGGTAACCCTTATCTGGGCGCGACCCTTGGCGGGATCCTCACCCACCCGGCGCTGACCAACGCCTGGGGCGTCGCCGCCGGCTTCCACACCATGAATTTCTTCGGCATCGAAGTGGCGATGATCGGCTACCAGGGCACCGTCTTCCCGGTGCTGCTGGCGGTGTGGTTTATGAGCATGGTCGAGAAACGGCTGCGCCGCGTTATCCCTGACGCGCTGGACCTGATCCTCACCCCGTTCCTGACGGTGATTATCTCCGGCTTTATCGCCCTGCTGCTGATCGGCCCGGCCGGTCGCGCGCTCGGCGACGGTATTTCGTTTATCCTCAGCACGCTTATCAGCCACGCCGGCTGGCTGGCGGGCCTGCTGTTCGGCGGCCTCTACTCGGTGATCGTCATTACCGGTATCCATCACAGCTTCCATGCCATCGAGGCGGGTCTGCTGGGCAACCCATCGATTGGCGTCAACTTCCTGTTGCCGATCTGGGCGATGGCCAACGTCGCTCAGGGCGGCGCCTGCTTTGCGGTGTGGTTTAAAACCAAAGATGCCAAAATCAAAGCCATCACCCTGCCGTCGGCGTTTTCGGCGATGCTGGGGATCACGGAAGCGGCAATCTTCGGGATTAACCTGCGCTTTGTGAAGCCGTTCATCGCCGCGCTGGTCGGTGGTGCCGCCGGCGGCGCCTGGGTGGTGTCAATGCACGTCTATATGACCGCGGTGGGCCTGACGGCGATCCCGGGGATGGCCATCGTGCAGGCCAGCTCGCTGCTGAACTACATTATCGGAATGGCGATCGCCTTCGCCGTGGCCTTCATGCTCTCTCTGACGCTGAAATACAAAACGGACGCTGAATAATGTCATTACCGTCACGCCTGCCTGCGATCCTGCAGGCCGTTATGCAGGGCCAGCCGCAGGCGCTGGCCGACAGCCATTATCCGCAATGGCATCTGGCGCCGGTCAGCGGACTGCTGAACGATCCCAACGGCTTTTGCCAGGTCGCCGGGCGTTACCACCTGTTTTATCAGTGGAACCCGCTCGCCTGTGACCATACCTATAAGTGCTGGGGACACTGGAGTTCAGCCGATCTGCTGCACTGGCGGCATGAACCTATCGCCCTGATGCCGGACGAAGAGTATGACCGCAACGGCTGCTACTCCGGCAGCGCGGTCGAGTTCGAGGGCGCCCTGACCCTGTGCTACACCGGCAACGTGAAATTCCCCGACGGCGGGCGTACCGCCTGGCAGTGCCTGGCGACAGAGAATGCCGATGGCACCTTCCGCAAGCTGGGGCCGGTGCTGCCGCTCCCTGACGGTTACACCGGCCATGTACGCGACCCCAAGGTGTGGCAGCAGGACGGGCGCTGGTACATGGTCCTCGGCGCGCAGGATTTGCAACAGCACGGTAAAGTGCTGCTGTTCACCGCCAGCGATCTGCGGGAGTGGCGCCTGGTGGGCGAGATCGCCGGACATGGCGTTAACGGTCTGGCGAACGGCGGCTATATGTGGGAGTGCCCGGATCTCTTTCCGCTGGCGGATACCCACCTGCTGATCTGCTGCCCGCAGGGGCTGGCCCGTGAAGCGCAGCGCTTTCTCAATACCTATCCTGCGGTGTGGATGGCAGGCCGCTTCGACGCCGAGCGCGGCACCTTCGACCACGGCCCGCTGCACGAGCTGGACAGCGGGTTTGAGTTCTACGCGCCGCAGACCATGCTGGCCGAGGATGGCCGCCGTCTGCTGGTCGGCTGGATGGGCGTCCCGGACGGGGAAGAGATGCATCAACCCACCCGCGCACAGGGATGGATCCACCAGATGACCTGCGTGCGCGAGCTGGAGTGGCAGGCGGGCACCCTGTATCAGCGCCCGCTGCGCGAGCTGGCTGCTCTGCGCGAGGAAGCCCAGGGCTGGCGCGGGCAGACCCTGCCCCTCGCCCCGATGGAGCTGGTCTTTGACATCGCCCCCAACAGTACGCTGGGGCTGGACTTTGCCGGCGCCCTGCAGCTCACCGCCAACCGCGACGGCCTGCGTCTGTCGCGCCGCGGGCTGCAGACCGCCGAGATGCATCACCGCTACTGGCGCGGCGAAGCGCGGTGCCTGCGGATCTTTATCGACCGCTCCAGCGTGGAAATTTTCATCAACGATGGCGAAGGGGTGATGAGCAGCCGCTTCTTCCCGGGCTATCCGGGGCAGTTAATCTTCAGCGGTGCGACGCCGGTGGCATTCTGCCGCTGGCTGCTGCGGCCATGCATGGTAGTATAAGCGTTTTGCTTTCAGGCTCCTGAGTGGTGATGAAAACCAAACGCGTAACTATCAAAGATATCGCCGAACTGGCGGGCGTCTCCAAAGCGACCGCCAGTCTGGTGCTCAACGGCCGTGGCAAAGAGCTGCGCGTGGCGCAGGAGACGCGCGAGCGCGTGCTGGCGATCGCCCGCGAGCAGCACTATCAGCCCAGCATTCATGCGCGCTCGCTGCGCGATAACCGCAGCCATACCATTGGCCTGGTGGTACCGGAGATCACCAACTACGGGTTTGCCGTTTTCTCCCATGAGCTTGAGACGCTCTGCCGGGAAGCTGGCGTGCAGCTGCTTATCTCCTGCACCGACGAAAACCCCGGCCAGGAGAGCGTGGTGGTCAATAATATGATTGCCCGCCAGGTCGACGGGCTGATCGTCGCCTCGTGCATGCACAGCGATGCCGACTACCTGAAGCTCAGCGAACAGCTGCCGGTGGTGCTTTTTGACCGCTCCCCCAGCGACAGCGCCCTGCCGCTGGTGATGACCGACTCGGTGACGCCAACCGCCGAGCTGATCTCCCGCATTGCGCCTCAGCATGCGGACGAATTCTGGTTTCTCGGCGGCCAGCCGCGGCTGTCGCCGTCGCGCGACCGGCTGGCGGGATTCACGCAAGGCCTGGCTCAGGCGGGGGTCACGCTGCGCCCTGAGTGGGTGATCAACGGTAACTACCACCCCAGCTCCGGGTATGAGATGTTCGCGGCGCTCTGCGCGCGGCTGGGACGTCCGCCGAAGGCCTTATTTACCGCGGCCTGCGGACTGCTCGAAGGGGTCCTGCGCTACATGAGCCAGCATCATCTGCTGGACTCCAATATTCATCTCGCCAGCTTCGACGATCACTACCTGTATGATTCGCTTTCCCTGCGCATTGATACCGTGCAGCAGGATAATCGCCAGCTGGCCTGGCACTGCTACGATCTGCTCAGCCAGCTGATCGACGGCCAGGCGCCGGAGCCGCTCCAGCGCTACCTCCCCGCCACCCTGCAGTTTCGCCATCCCTGACGGCGCCGTCGGCAATTAGCGTTTTCGCCGGGCGCGCGCTGCCTGCCTCACCGCCAGCAGCGCACCGGCAAACAGCATGCCCAGGCCGATCGTCACCGGCCAGCGGTAAGCCATCAGTAACGAGGGCAATCCGCCGTCCGGCGCCAGCACCACCAGATTCCAGCCCGTTAGCCCCGCCTCGCCGTTCAGCGCGCGGGTTAACATCCGCTGGTGCGGGGCGAAAGGCTGGATAGTCTGGTAGTGGCTGCCGAACAGCGGCGGCTGCATCTCCCTGGGGAACTGCGCCTGCACCTGGGCCAGTACGCTGGCCGGCAGCGCATGCGACGCCGCCAGCAGATGCCCGTCGCCATTCACCAGCAGCAGTTGATAATGCCGCTGCCGGGCGAGGGTATGGAGTTCGGCGCGCATCGCCGCCAACGGCCAGGCGGCTTCCCGCTGCGGCGCCGGCGTGTTCATTCGCAGCTCAAGGCGTTGCGCCACCCACTGCGCATCCTCCTCCAGCTGGCGGGTCTGCATCTCACGGTAAACCTCTCTGGCCGGCAAATTCACGCCCCGACCGAGCGCCAGGATCGCCAGTCCGGCGATCAGCGTGACGATAATGCCCCTGCTTGCCGGTCGCCAGAGCGGCGAGGATTTGACGACGGATGGTGTATTCATACGACTCCAGAAACCGGAGGCCACGCATGGGCCCCCTGACGAATAGACAACGGAAGTGGCAAAACTGTACAGGATGAGCCGCGTGGGCAAAACAGACAGCCGCGCCTGGCGGGGCGTATTTTGTTTATTTCTGGACAGGACGGGCGGCAACGACATCCTTCGCCGCTGCCGCCCGTTGATAAGATTAGTGTTTTTTCCGGTTGCGACGCATGTCGATGGTCACCGCGGCGACAATAATGATGCCCTTAATAATATCCTGCACGTAGGCATCGACGCCGACAAAGGTAAAACCGCTTTTGATCAGACCAAGGATCATCGCGCCAATCAGGGTGCCGGTAATGCGCCCCACCCCGCCCATTAAGCTGCTGCCGCCGATCACCGCGGCGGCAATCGCGTCCAGCTCGTAGGACATCCCCATGCTCGACTGGCCGCTGCTGACGCGCGCCGCCAGCACCACCCCCGCCAGCCCGGAGAGCGCCCCGGCGATGGTGTAGACAATCACCAGGTACTTATTCACGTTGATGCCGGACACTTTGGCCGATGTCATGTTGCCGCCGATGGCATACACATATTTGCCATAACGGGTATGCTTCAGCGCAATGTGAAACACGGCGGCGATCACGAAGAAGATAATCACCGGCATCGCCCCCTGACCTATCGCCGTAAAGCTGTCGGAGAGGAAGCTGATCGGGTTGCCCTGGGTGTAATACTGCGCCAGACCGCGCGCCGAAACCATCATCCCGAGGGTGGCAATAAACGGCGGAATACCGGTCCGCGTCACCAGAAAACCGTTGGTCAGGCCGCACAGCAGGCCGACGCCGATCCCCGCGCAAATGGGGATCACCGCCGGCAGGTTGACCAGCGCCGGGAACATCGGCGACAGGCTGTCGGAAGTTTGCGCCAGGCTCGCCGCCACCACCGCCGCAAGGGCGATAACCGAGCCGGAGGAGAGGTCAATCCCGGTGGTGATGATCACCTGGGTGACGCCGACGGCGATGATGCCGATGATCGCCACCTGCAGCACAATCAGCACCAGGCGGTTGGTATTGAGCAGGAACGACTGGTCGCGAACATACCAGCCGGCAATTTCAAAAGTCAGGGCAATCACCAGCATCACCACAAAGATGCCGGTATCTTTCGGCATTTTATGCCGCAAATTAGCGAAGAAGGAGGAACCCTCGCTGGCCGGAGCCGCCGTTAATTTCATATTACTCATTCTCTGTGCCTCAATGGGATGCCAACGACAAAATGGTTTCCTGGTCGGCTTCGTCTTTTTCCAGGATGCCGGTGATACGGCCTTCATGCATCACCATAACCCGATCACTCATGCCAAGGATTTCCGGCAGCTCAGAGGAGACCATAATGACCGCCACCCCCCGATTCGCCAGTTCACTGATCAGATGATAAATCTCCGCCTTCGCCCCGACGTCGATACCGCGGGTCGGCTCATCGAGAATTAAGATTTTCGGTTGCGCTAACAGCCAGCGCGCAATCAGGACTTTTTGCTGATTCCCCCCGCTGAGGTTATTAATAATTTGATCCATCGTCGGCGTTTTAATATTGAGCCGGCGAATTTGCTCCATGCAGTCTTCGGCCATTTTCACGTGCTGGACAAAACCGCTCTTGCCGATATATTCCGGCATTTTGACGATACTCATATTTTCCAGCACCGACAGCACCAGAAACAGGCCCGACTTTTTGCGGTCTTCGGTTAATAACGCCATCCCCTTTTCAATCGCCACGGAGGGGGAATCAATGGTCACCGGCGCCCCGTCGATCAGCACTTCGCCGCTGTCGAAGCGCTCCATACCGAACAGGCTTTCCATCACCTCGCTGCGCCCGGCGCCCACCAGCCCGGCCACGCCAAGGATTTCACCGCGGCGTACAGTAAAGCTGACGTCATGGAACACGCCCTGGCGCGTCAGGTTGCGCACCGTCAGCACCTCTTCGCCGATGGTGTTATTAAATTTCGGAAACAGCTGGGTTAATTCGCGGCCCACCATCTGGGTGATCAGCGACTGCCGGGTAAATTCGGTGGTGTTTTTGCTCCCCACCCAGGTGCCGTCGCGAAACACGCTGATCTCATCGGTAATGGCAAAGATCTCATCCATTTTGTGACTGATATAGATGATCGCTTTACCCTGGGCGCGCAGGTCGCGGATGATGGTGAACAGGTGAGCCACCTCGCCTTCGGTCAGCGCCGAGGTGGGCTCATCCATGATCACAATATCCGCGTTCCATGAAACCGCCTTGGCAATCTCCACCATCTGCTGAGCGGCGATGCTCAGGTCGCCCACCAGTCGGTCGGCGGTTAAGCGGATATTAAGCTTGTCCAGCAGCGCCTGGGTCTGGCGGGTCAGCTGGCCGTGATCGACAAAGCCGTACTTCATCGGCTCGCGCCCCAGCCAGATATTCTCCGCCACCGTCATATGCGGCACCAGATTGAGCTCCTGGTGGATCATCGAGATCCCCGAGCGCAACGCATCCATGGTGTCGGTAAACTCCACCGGCTCCCCTTTCACGCGAATCGACCCTTTATCGGGGCGATAGATACCGATCAGGCACTTCATCAGCGTGGATTTACCGGCGCCGTTCTCGCCCATCAGGGCATGCACCGTTCCCGGACGCACGCGCAATGAGACATTATCGAGCGCCTTCACGCCGGGGAAGAACTTACTGATACCTTCGGCTTCAAGTGCAAAAGCGTTCATACATCCACCTCCGTACCACGGGTTGGCCAGGACTATTTCTGATTACGGTTGGTAAATTCAGCCATGTTCTCTTTGGTGATCAGCTGATACGGCACGTCGATGATTTTTTCCACTTTCTCGCCGTTCGCCAGCTTGATGGCCGCGTCGACTGCGCCTTCACCCTGGCCTTTCGCATCCTGGAAGATGGTGGCGATCATTTTGCCGCTCTTCAGCATCTGCAGGGCATCCGGGGTGCCATCCACGCCAGCGATGAGAATATGGTTCGGGTTTTTGCCCAGAGCCTGCAGGGCGCCGATCGCCATTTCATCGTTGTTGGAGGCGATGGCCTGGATATCCTCACCGCTGGTCATCCAGTTGCTGACCACGTCCACCGCGTCATTGCGGGTAAATTTCGCGGTCTGCTTCTGGACGATTTTGATGTTCGGGTATTTCGCCACCACCTCTTCCACCCCTTTGGTACGATCGCGGGTGGACTCATTCGCCAGGTCGCCGAGCAGGATCGCCACATTGCCCTTACCGTTCATCGCTTTCGCCAGCGCTTCCATCTGCAGACGGCCGGCGAGAATGGAATCCGACCCCACATAGGCCATCTTGTCGGTCAGCTCCGCCTGCGGACGGCGGTTCACAAACACCAGCGGGATCCCGGCTTTGGTGGCCTGATCCATAATCGGTTTCACCGCATTGGTATCCACCGGGTTGACGATAATGGCGTCCACCCCCTGGCCGATAAAGTTTTGCACCTGCTGCAGCTGCTGGGAGACATCCCCTTTTGCGTCCTCGATCTGCGATTTAACGCCGTCTTTTTTCATCTCTTTTTGCATCGAGGTCCGCAGGATCGTCAGGAAGTTATCGTCAAACAGCGCCATGGAGACGCCAATAGAGACGTCTTTTGCCATAACCACCGCAGGCAGCATGCAGGCTAACAAAGAGGCAACAATCGTTTTCTTAATATTCATAGTTGATCCTTGATTTTGTAGGTACGCCGGTGAATGAAACAAAATGAAAAATTAATTTCAGTTACGTTGCGGCAAATGTCTGCTGTGATATCGACGACGCTGCGGCACCTCTCGCACTCCATCGTGATCTAAATCACAAATTACGGCTGTTTTTTCATCACTTTTTTGAAACGTTAGTCCATTTACGCCGCAACCTGGATTTCAGACCATTTATTTCATTAACAAGACATTTGAAACTTTTATAAGTAAATAACTGAAATGAAAATTTTAAAACTATGCAGTAACAGAATTTTGACAGACATCTAACATTGCCGCATAAATGAGCGAAAAATGAGAGGCAGACAACGCTTTGACGCGATCGCTTCCCCGCCAGGCGGGTATTTACCCGCAGGGATAGTCATGCGGTCAGGAGGGGATACGCCGACCGACTCAGTCGACGTTTTCGGCGCTGTAGAGGATAAAGTCGACTTTACCGTCGGCATAGGTTTGCGGCTGGTAGCCGGACTCCAGATGGCGCAGCATCAGGTCGATCGCCAGCTGGGCGTGTTGGCGGGTGTTCTGATCGAGCGTTAACGCCAGACTCCCCTTCGCCAGCTGCTGCCGGGTGGTGTTGTAACGCTCATGGGTGATCCAGCAGACGTCGCCTTCGCGGCGGTGGCGGGCCAGCGCCTCGGCAATCTGGGTATTGCCAAGCCCGGTGTTATAGATCCCAACAATATTCCGGCTGCGGCACAGGGCTTGTTCCAGCAGGCGGGTGATCTGCTCCCGCCGCTCCTCACCCGCCAGCACGTCGCTGAGCTGCAGGTGGGGAAAGCGCTGGCTCAGCACCTCGCGAAACCCCTGAATGCGCAGGCGATGCGCGCTGTAATCTTGCCGGCCGCTGACCATCAGCACCTCGCCGGGCCGCGGCGTCATCCTCCCCAGCATTAACCCCGCCGTGCGGCCAGCCTGCAGCTGATTGATCCCCACGTGGCAGAGTCGGTCGGCGCCGGGCAGGTCCGTCGCCAGGGTGATCGCCGGGACGCCCGCCTCCCGGCAGCGGCGCAGCGCGTCGTGCACTGCGGGATGGTCATTGCCGAAGACGATGATCCCCTGACGCTGCTGGCAGCTGCGCACAATGCGCCGGGCCAGGGTCGTCGGCTGCGACTCCGGGACAAAGGTGCGGTGCAGGGTCAGACGGCGATAGCCGAGGCTATCCGCCACGGCGGCAAAATCCTGCGCCAGCTGGGGAAAGAAGAACGAGTCATTGCTGCTGAGAAAGACCTCAACCTGCCAGGGAAAGCGGTGCTCCTCCGGCAGGATCCGCTTCAGCCCCGCCTCGCGCGCCGCCTGCAGCACTTTGCGGGTGGTCTGCGGCGATACGCCGCCGCGTTCGTTCAGCACCCGGTCAACGGTGGCCACGCCGACGCCAATCTGTCTGGCCAGCATCGCCAGTGAAATGTTTTTCATCGCCCCTCTCTTCATGATGGAAATCCATCAAAACGGCAGTGTCAGTGAGTTTAGCAAACCGATTATGGTGGCAACGTCCCCTCGCCATTCTGGAGAAAAAAATGATCTGCAAACGTTTTGCCCTGGTAGGCAGTGGTTTTATCGGTCAGGTTCATGCCACCAGTCTTGCCCGTCATGAAGGAAGTGCGCTGACGATGGTGGCCGATGCCGCCCCGGAGCGCGCCCAGGCGCTGGCCGCCCGCTATGGCGCCCGGGCGGTGACAGTGAGCGAGGCGATCCATAGCGACGCCATCGACGCGGTGCTGATCGCCAGTTCAACCCCGTCGCATGCCGAACTGCTGGAAGCCGCCGCCCGGGCGGGCAAGGCGGTCTATTGCGAAAAACCGATCGACCTCTCCCTGGCGCGCGCCCGTGAGGTGGTGGAGCGGGTGCTCCCCCTGAACGTGCCGGTGACTGTCGGCTTTAACCGGCGCTTCGACAGCAGCCATCAGCAGCTCCGCCGCCAGCTGGAGCAAGGGCTGATCGGCCGGGTCGAGCTGGTGCAGATGGTCTGCCGCGCCTCCACCATGCCGCCGCTCGACTATCTGCGCAGCTCCGGCGGCCAGATGCGCGATCAGGCGATCCACTTCTTCGATCTCCTGCGCTTTCTCACTGGCGATGAAGTGCGTACCGTGGCGGCGATGGGCGCGGCGCTGGCCCTGCCGGACATTGCCGAATTTGGCGATGTCGACACCTCCATCCTGATGATGCAGATGCGCGGCGGCGCGCTGGCGCAGCTGGACAACACCCGCCGCACCGGCCACGGGTATGATGAACGGATCACGCTGCTGGGCGCCGAAGGCGCGCTGGAGTCCGGTAGCCAGTCGCCGGCGGGCCCTACCCTGTGGCGCGGCAATCAGCGCATTGAGCCGGGCCTGTGGCCGGACTGGTTCAGCCGGGTACAGGGATCTTATTACCAGCATCTTGACGCCTTTATTCGCGCCCTGAATGGTGAAACCGTGGCCGATCTGCCCGGCCTGCTGGACGGCCTGCAGGCGCAGGCCATTGCCGAAGCGGCGGTTCAGTCCCTGCAGCATGGCCAGTTTGTCGCCGTCGACGACTGTCGCTGAGTGGTTGCGTGGCAACCGCCATCAGGCGCTGTACCAGCCTTTATGCCGGGCGGCGGCGATGCCTTGCCCGGCCTACATAACACTGGCATTAATATGCTTTAATATCAAACGGTTGAAGTAAAATCGTAGGCCCGTGCAAGCGCAGAGCCGCCGGGCAACAGACATCCGGCATCGTACGCGTCCTGGTGCCGGGCAATGGCAGACACGCTCGCGCTATCTGCAAACCAAAGCCCGGCCGGCTCCTTAGCGTTCTTCGTTAAACACCGCGCCCACCTGGCGCCGCACTTCATCCATCACCTGCAGATTCTGCAGCACCCGACTGAGCGACCGCAGCGGCGAGTCCTGCAACCCCTGCCCGATGCACCAGGCAAAATGCTCCGCCTGCCAGAACAGCTGGTCGTAGCGATTGCGCGGCTCTTCCCAGCGCAGCGCCTGCCCGCCCTGGCTGGCGGCGAGCGTGAAGCCGCCGGGGGCATAAAACTGACCGTCGATCGTCAGGGTCGCCTGGCGTCCGGCCACCACCGCCCCGCCCGGCGTGTTGCTGAACAACGTCGTGTTTAACAACCCCTGCATCCCGTTCTGCCAGCTAAACAGCATCGACGTCTGACCGTTAAGCCCCTCCGCCGTGGCGCTGCCGCGGGCGACAATCTCCTGCGGCATGCCGCCCACCATCAGCGCAAACGAGGTCAAATAGCTGCCGAGGTCCATCATCGGCCCGCCGGCAAGGTCGGCATTGAAGATGCGGTGGTCGGGGGTGAAATACTCGCCGTGATCGGCCAGCAGGGTATGCAGGTCGCCGAGCGCCCCATCCTCCAGCAGCTGGCGGATCACATCATATTTCGGCGCGTAATCGCACCACATTGCCTCCAGCGCCAGCTTCCCCTGGCGGGCGGCTTCGGCCTGCAGCTCACGCCCTTCGCCGAGGTTGAGCGCGAAGGGCTTCTCAATCAGCACGTGTTTACCCGCCTTCAGCGCCTGCATGCCGTCGGGAAAGTGATGGTTGTGCGGCGTCGCAATGTACACCGCATCAATATCCGGGCGCGCCAGCATCTCCTCCACCTGGCCGTAAGCCTGGGGGATCCCCCATTCCGCGGCCACCCGCTCGGCCTTCGCCTGGCTGCGGGAGGCCACCGCCACCACCTGCTGCCGGCTGTAGGTTTTCAATGAGTGCACAAAGCGCTCGGCGATCCAGCCGGGACCGATAATGCCCCAGCGCAGGGAGGGAATGCTCTGCGCCGCCGGGCGGCGCGGGATCGGTAAGTGTGAGGGAAACATAGCGGCTCCTTAGTCTTTAACCACGTTCACCCAGCGGCGGCTGACCATCGAGGCTTCAATCGCCGACAGCACGCGCTGATTCTGCAAACCAAATTCGAAGTTGGGATAGCAGTCGCCCTCCCCGCAAATCCCCTGCACCAGGTCATGCACTTCGATCACCTTGACGTCAAAATAGCCCAGCCCACCGCCGCCAAAATCGAAGCCGAAGAAGCCGGCATAGGCCGGGATCTGGCTCCCGGCATACAGCGTCTTAAAGCCGCGGTCGTGTTTGTCATCGTTGAAGCGATACACCTGCAGCTCGTTAAAGCGCTCCCCGTCCATATACAGCGTGCCTTCGGTGCCGGAAACCTCCCAGAACACGCCGAAGATCCGCCCGGCGGCGATGCGCGAGGCCTCAATCACTCCCGCCGCGCCGCTGTCGAAATTGACCAGGCACTGAACCTGATCGTCATTTTCTACTTCCCGCCACTCAGCATCGGCCGCGACCCGGCTGGCATACCCGGCATCGCACTGCGGCACCGGACGCTGGCGCAGGCAGGTTTGCGCGCTGGCGGTCACTTCGCGGATCCCGCCCAGCAAAAACTGGGCGACCGACAGGGTATGGGCGCCAAGGTCGCCAAGCGCGCCGCTGCCGCCGAGGGTTTTCGAGCAGCGCCAGGACCAGGGCAGGTTCGGGTCGTTATAAAACCCCTGATCAAAGGTGCCGCGAAAGCGCACCGGTTCGCCAATATCGCCCCGGGCGATAATCTGCTTTGCCAGCAGTGCCGCCGGCGTTTTGATGTTGTTAAAGGCCACCATGGTCTTCACCCCCGCGCGCCGTGCCGCCTGCGCCATCTCCTGCGCCTGCTGCTCGTTGACCGCCAGCGGCTTCTCGCAATAGACATGTTTACCCGCCGCGATCGCCGCCATCGCCATTGTGTAGTGCAGATGGTTCGGCGAGGTGATATCCACCACATCAACCTGCGGATCGTTTACCAGCTCGCGCCAGTCGCCGTAGGCCTTTTCCGCCCCCAGTTTCGCCGCATGGCGTTCAGCCAGCGCCTGATCCTGATCCGCCAGCGCGTAGAGATGCGGGCGCTTCGGCAGATCGGGATAGAACATGGCCGCGCGACGGTACGCGTCAGCATGTGCCTGACCCATAAAACCCGAGCCGATAAGACCGATATTTAACCGCGCGCTCATGCTGCGTGCTCCTCTAACGGTGAAGGGGAAGATAAATGGTGTGCCAGCCAGGCAAAGGCGCGGCGGGCGGTGGCCAACGGCGGCGCCATCGCCGGGTCCTGCTCGGCTTCGATAATCAGCCAGCCGCGGTAGTCGCTGTCCCGGACGAAGTCGAGGATCGGCGCATAGTCGATGCAGCCGTCGCCGGGGATGGTAAACAGCCCGGCGCGCACCGCCTCGTTAAAGCTCAGGTTTTCACGATACAGACGCCCCAGCACCTGCGGACGCACGTCTTTCAGATGCAGATGGCGGATACGGTGGCCATATTTTTGCAGCACGCGCGGGAGCTCGACCCCGGCGACAAAGGCGTGTCCGGTATCAAACGCCAGCCCGACGTTGTCATGGGTATGGGACAGAAACCGCTCCAGCTCGTCATCATGCTCCACCAGCATCATCAGATGATGGTGATAGGCCAGCTGGAGGCCATAGTCGCGCAGCAGCAGGTCGGCAAAGGTATTTAGCTTGTGGCAATACGCCGCCAGGCTGACACGGCTTAACGGCGGCGAGAGTGAAATAGGCTCATCAAGCGGGGTTTCACCCGGCAGTTGCCCGCACTCGCCGTAAACCATCACCCTCGCGCCGAGCTGCCGGAGGAGCTGCGCGTGCTCCCGCACCGCCTCCAGCTCCGCTTCCACGCTGCGCTCGGCCAGCAAGCCGCTGTACCAGCCGGACGCCAGGCGCAGGTCAGCCGCCGCCAGCAGCGGGCCCAGCGTCTCTGCCTGGCGGGGAAATTTCCGTCCTAACTCAATGCCCTGATAGCCCGCCTCCCGCGCCTCGCGCAGGCAGGTATCCAGGGGGATATCGCCGCCTAAATCCTCCAGCACATCGTTGGTCCAGCACAGGGGGCTCACGCCCCACTGCAGATGCTCTGTCGCCATCTTGTTCTCCTTTTCACCCTGTGGTCTTGTCTGGCGTCACTATAAGCAGGCGACGACCGACGATGAAAACGGAGAAATGATGGAAATCCATCATTGCGCTGGCGATATATCCGCTATTTCAGGTAACCCTGAAAAATAAATGGAAATAATGCTTGCCGCCGGCTTATTTTGCGGCTAAAAATTACTGGCTTAATAACCCGCTTCAGAGGTTATCCCTTTCATTCGAAATATGATGATAGCAATATGAAAAAAACTCAACACCGCACCGGCGCGGGCTTTAGCCGCGCGCCCAGGCCTGGCCTGCTGTTATTTGCGTAAGTGACAAATAGTCACTTTTAAAACATCAATTACTTAACATTCTCTCTGCAATAATATGACATGCAGCGGGAAGGTACAGTGATAAATAAAATCAGGGTAATGATGTTTTACCAATAAATAACCCATCTCCTTCCTGCTAGTTATTTATCAGGAATGGCTGCGGTTATATTTATTCTGACGCCACCGGGAGAATGCACCAATGTGTATCAACCTTTATGACAATGCACGCCGCTATCGCGATGAGAAACAATAAGATGAATAAGACCTGGCTTTTCACCACCCTCACCCTGGCGCTGGTCGCCGCCGCGCCGGCCCACGCCATTAGCGCGAAATACCGGGAACAGCTTGAACGTTCCGGCTGCACGCAGATGACCGACGGGACCACCTGCGATATTCATAAAACCAAAGCCGAGAATGCCGCCGCCGCGCAGCAGGCCAGCAGCGGCTTCGGCCCCTGGGTGGGCACCTGGTATGTTTATACGGAGTATGGCGATAAAATTGATGAGATTACCGTCACCGCTAAAACGGTGAAAACCCATGGTCATCTGGTCGAGGAGGCGAAAGCCAGCCAGGGTAAACTGACTTTCCGGGTGAAAAGCTCAGCCTTTACCCTCAACAACGCCTTTAACGGCAGCTGGACAAACGGCAGCCAGCGCGGCTCCCTGCAAAAAGTGCAGTAATCTCTCCGCCCCTGCCGTCCGGCGGGGGCGGAAAGCCGGGTGCGCTAAGGCTTAAAATCCAGTAGCGGATGGTTAAAGATCTGGTAGACCCCTTCGCTGGCAAAGGGCGGGAAGGTCGTGCGCAGTACCGCATCGGTCACTACCGCGCAGAACGCCGGATCGCCCCCCTCCTGCTGCAGTCCGGTCAGTTTTGCACTGCGGTTAAGCGACAGCCGCACGGAGCATATTTTCCCCTGGTAGCGTGCGCTGTTGGGCAATTGAACCATAACCGCCTCTCTGAGCGTGAAGGCGTAGCGCATCAGTTGATCCTGCGTGGCTTTGCCCGGCGGCAGTGTGTGCGTATCCGGGGCCGCGGCCCGCTGCTGCATCTGGCGGATCAGTTCCTCCTGCGTCGGATGCTTCTCCTTCGCCGCCTGGCAGCCGCTCAGCAGGCTAATAGCCGCCGCGGTCATGAGGGCAATACCAAATTTGCTCATAGCGTCTCCTTGCGAAATGGTCACTATTGTCGCGCGTCTGGCCACGGCAAAACATCCCGATAAATAGCGGTTAGCGGTTCATAAAGCAGGGCAAAAGACAGGATGGGGATAATGCAGGGAGGACCTCCCGGCGCAGGCCGGGAGGGAGTGCAACGGATTACTTCTGCGGACGCATGGCCGGGAAGAGGATCACGTCGCGGATGGTATGGCTGTTGGTAAACAGCATCACCATGCGGTCGATACCGATACCCAGACCCGCGGTCGGCGGTAAACCATACTCCAGGGCGGTGACGTAGTCTTCGTCATAGAACATCGCTTCGTCATCGCCCGCCGCTTTGGCGTTCACCTGATCCTGGAAGCGCTGCGCCTGATCTTCGGCATCGTTCAGCTCACTGAAACCGTTACCGATTTCGCGGCCGCCAATGAAGAATTCAAAGCGGTCAGTGATTTCCGGGTTGACGTCGTTACGGCGCGCCAGCGGGGAAACTTCCGCCGGGTATTCGGTGATGAAGGTTGGCTGAATCAGATGCGCTTCCGCCACTTCGTCAAAGATTTCGGTGACGATACGTCCCAGACCCCAGCTTTTCTCTACCTGAATACCGAGAGATTCCGCCAGCGCTTTCGCCGCGTCGAAGTTATCCAGATCCGCCATGTTGGTTTCCGGACGGTGTTTCTTGATCGCTTCGCGCATGGTCAGTTTTTCAAACGGCTTACCGAAATCAAACACCTGGTCGCCATATGGCACTTTGGTTTTGCCCAGCACCGTCTGCGCCAGGGTGCGGAACAACGACTCGGTCAGTTCGATCAGGTCTTTGTAGTCCGCATACGCCATATACAGTTCCATCATGGTGAACTCTGGGTTATGGCGTACCGAGATCCCTTCATTACGGAAGTTGCGGTTGATTTCAAACACACGTTCAAAACCGCCGACCACCAGACGTTTCAGATACAGTTCCGGCGCGATGCGCAGGTACATATCCAGATCCAGCGCGTTGTGATGGGTGATGAACGGACGGGCGGACGCACCGCCAGGGATCACCTGCATCATCGGGGTTTCGACTTCCATAAAGCCACGAGCCACCATGAACTGGCGCATGGTCGCGAGGATCTGCGAACGGATACGGAACGTATGACGTGACTCTTCGTTGGCGATCAGATCCAGATAGCGCTGGCGATAGCGGACTTCCTGATCCTGCAGGCCGTGGAATTTATCCGGCAGCGGGCGCAGGGCTTTGGTCAGCAGACGCAGCTCGGTGCAGTGAATAGAGAGTTCGCCGGTTTGCGTTTTGAACAGCTTGCCGCGGGCGGCGATGATATCGCCGAGGTCCCATTTTTTAAACTGTTCGTTGTAGACGCCTTCCGGCAGGTCATCGCGCGCCACGTACAGCTGAATGCGGCCGCCGACGTCCTGAAGAGTGACGAAAGAGGCTTTGCCCATCACGCGGCGGGTCATCATCCGGCCAGCCACCGCAACTTCAACGTTCAGGGAAGCGAGTTCATCGTTATCCTTCGCATCGAATTCAGCATGCAATTGGTCAGAGGTATGATCGCGACGGAAGTCGTTGGGGAAGGCTACGCCCTGCTCACGCAGTGCAGCCAGTTTTTCGCGACGAGTTTTCAGTTCATTATTAAGGTCAATGGCCTCATCGGCACCTTGTGCTTGTTGTTCAGACATATGGATTCCTCATAACCTTGCTTTCAAACTAGCTTCGATAAATTGAACCAGGTCACCCTTCCGCGCGGCCTGTCTCTGGGAAGACACCAGAGCACAATCTTAACGATCCTGGATTCACTCCAAGCTGATCTCACTCAGCTATGGCTTCAGTAACGGTATTTTTTATCGTTGGCCTCCGCGCATGCCAGAATATCCTCCTCCTGTTCACTAAGCTGTGCAAGGAGCGACTTCGCGCTCCGCTGTTGATGTCATGCCCCCGGTCGCGCCGCGCTTACCGGGGCTACGAATCGCGGCCCGGATAAGGCGTTTACGCCACCAGCCGGGACGAGCGTCAGGCGCCGCCGCCGGTAACTTCACCGGCAGCCGCACGGCGTTTGCCCACACTACAGGCTGCGGCAAAGGCGATAACAACCATCACCGCCACGCAGCCGAGAGTCCATTCGCCCATCTGCGAGAAGAAATGTTGATAGGCAGCAATCGCCGTGTCGCTAATTTGCGATTCGGTGGTTTGCTGCGCCACCACGCCCGCCAGCCAGTTGGCCACCGCGCCAGTGGCCAGCATATAGATCCCGGTCAACACCCCGGTGACGCCGGGCATGTTCAGACGGGTGATTTGCGCCATCGCCACCGGGTCGATAAACAGTTCGGCAAAGCCCATCATCGCCAGCCCGGCGACCATCATGCCCATCGAGGCCTGGCCGTCAGCCGCGCCGTGGCGGGCATTGAGCGCCAGCAGCATAAAGCCGCCGCCCATCAGCAGCAGGCCGAAAGCGAATTTCAGCCAGACGCGCAGCACCGAACGCACGCTGCCTTCCGGGCGCATCAGCCACGCCAGCACCACGCCGGCCGCCATCACCGCCACCGCGTTGACCGACTGGAACAGCGCGGTTGGCACGTCCCAGTTCAGCAGGCGACGATTGACGAAGTGGTCGATAAACAGGCTAATCGAGCTCCCGCCCTGCTGCGCCAGCACCCAGAACAGCGTTCCGGCGAGCATCAGCAGGACGATCTGCCACAGCGCGCGACGATGCTCCGGGGCTTTGATCATGATCCGCGCCACCATCTGGGCGGCGAACAGGCAGACGATCGCCAGCAGATAGCCGGACCAGTTGTTTTGCAGCAGCAGCGTGAAGAACACCGGCGCCAGGCACAGCATCACCAGCAGCCAGCCCCAGGTCGGCAGCACAAATTTCACTGCCCGCAGCGCCGGTTTATCGACGCCGCGGGTATGCCGGAAATGGCGGCTGCCGCTTAAGAAAATCATCAGGCCGATAAACATGCCGATCCCCGCCAGCGCAAAGCCGATATGCCAGCCGTACCACTGCGCCGCCAGTCCGCAGGCGATGGGCGCGGCGATCGACCCGACGTTGCCGGCGGCGTACAGCAGCGAGAAACCGCCGTCGCGACGCGGGTCGTCGTGAGCGTACAGTTCGCCGAGCAGGCAGCTGATATTGGATTTGAACAGGCCGTAGCCGCAGATGATGATCGCCAGCGCGACGTACAGACTCCATGCGGAGGTCGACTCGACGCCCAGCACCACGTGGCCGAGGGTCATTAACAGCGCCCCGGCAATCACCGCCGTGCGGTTGCCGAGCAGGCGGTCGGCAAGCCAGCCGCCGAGAATAGGGGTAACGTAAACTAAAGATGCGTAGGCGCTGAACAGACTGATGGCATGGCTGTCGTCAAAGCCAAGCTGGTGGGTGAGATAAAGGATGAGTAAGGCACGCATGCCGTAAAAGCTGAAGTACTCCCAGATCTGGATCGCAACGATGTAGTAAATCGCGCGCGGCTGTGAGGGTGTTTTCATAGGTTCTCCTTGCAGCGTGAAAAAAGGGAAGTGGCAAGCCACTTCCCTGGTGTGCGTCTATTACTTGTTGTTTTCTTCTTTCAGCACTTTAACGGTGTAACGACCATCCGCCTGACGATAGGCGCCGTGGATATCGGTTTCGAAGCCCGGGTAGTGGGCGCCGATTTCGCACAGCATCTGCAGGAACTCCAGCACCGGGCGGCTTTCTTCGGTGATCATTTCACCCGGCATCACCAGCGGCACTCCCGGAGGATACGGCAGGATCATGTTGGCGTTGACGCGGCCGACCATCTCTTCGAGATAAACCTCTTCAGTCTGACCGTGCAGCTCTTTCTGGAACGCGGCATACGGGGTCATCACCATCGATGGCAGCACTTCAAACGCGCGGAACATCAGGTCCGGCAGGTTGTGATGCTCAATCAGTTTGTGAATGTTCTGCGCCAGGTCCTGAATACGCATGTTTTCATAGAATTCAGGATCTTCACGGTACAGCGACGGCAGCATGTTTTTCACCCGCAGGTTCAGGTCGAACGCGCGTTTGAAGTCGGTCAGCGCACGCAGCAGGCTCAGCGCTTTGGTTTTGTCGATACCGATGCTGAACAGGAACAGCAGGTTGTACGGACCGGTTTTCTCCACCACGATGCCGTGTTCGTCGAGATATTTCGCCACGATGCTCGCCGGAATACCGAAGTCATCCATGGTGCCGTCTTTCTTCATCCCCGGCGTCAGCAGCGTGACTTTGATCGGGTCGAGGTACATGTGCTCGTTATCGATGTTTTTGAAACCGTGCCATGCGCTGTCGGAACGCAGCGGCCAGCATTCAGGACCATCGATATGCTCCGGCTGCCAGACGTCGAAGAACCAGCCGTCAGACTCGCCTTTCAGACGTTTGATCTCTTTACGGAACTTGATGGAACGTTCAATAGAGCCGTCAATCAGACGCTTACCGGCGTTACCCTTCATCATCGCCGCCGCGGTTTCGGTGGACGCCACGATCCCGTAGTGCGGGGAAGTGGTGGTGTGCATCATGTAGGCTTCGTTGAAGGTCTCTTCGTTTACGTCGCCTTTCACGTGGATCATCGACGCCTGGGAGAATGCCGCCAGCAGTTTGTGCGTGGACTGGGTTTCGTAGATCACTTTCCCTTCGACGCGGCCGCCGCTCATCCCGCATTTGCCTTCATAGATCGGCGAGAAGTTGGTGTAAGGGACCCATGCGGAGTCAAAGTGGATGGATTTCACATCCAGGGTTTTCTTGATGAAGTCGGTGTTATACAGCAGACCATCATAGGTTGAGTTGGTGATCACCGCGTGTACCGGCCAGGTCGCATTCGGCGTCTCTTTCACACGCTTGGCGATAGTCGCGTGCTGGAATTCGCTCTGCGGGATACCGCCGAGGATACCGTAGGCGTTACGGGTCGGACGGAAGTAGATCGGCGTAATGTCGCTCATCATCATCAGGTGAGTCAGCGATTTGTGGCAGTTACGGTCAATCAGCACGGTGCTGCCGGCCGGCGCGGAGTACATGCCGACGATTTTGTTAGCAGTAGAAGTACCGTTGGTCACCATGTAGCTGCGTTCAGCGTTAAAGACGCGAGCGATATACTCTTCCGCTTCTTTGTGCGGGCCGCTGTGGTCCAGCAGAGAACCCAGTTCAGAAACCGAAATGGAGATATCGGATTTCATGGTATTCGGGCCAAAGAAATCATAGAAGATGCTGCCTACCGGGCTTTTCTGGAACGCGGTACCGCCCATGTGGCCTGGGGTGCAGAAGGTGTATTTGCCTTCACGTACATATTTGAACAGCGCTTTGGTCAGCGGCGGCAGAATGGTATCGATGTATTCATCAGTGTTCTGTTTGATTTTGTTCGCGATATCTTCAGCGGCGCCCAGCGCATATTCGAAGAAGCGAACCTGCATGCGCAGATCGTTCAGGCTAACGTCCAGAGTCGAGTAGGTGTTAGCGAACGCGTACAGCGGCATGTACTCGTTCATTTTGCTGATTTCTTCGCACAGTTCGAGATTGTATTTATCCCAGTCGAAGATCACGCCGCACAGACGAGAGTTGTTTTCGATAAGTTTTAATAAGTCGTCACGGTCGTTCGGGTAGACAATACGGAAGTCCAGGCGTTCGAGAGCACGATGCAGTTCACGGATGGGTTCTTCTTTGAAGTAAACACCCATGTGATTCATGATTGCAATAACGTTCATAGTCAAATCTCCAGATGTAGAAAGCCCCTCCCGTCGCGTGATGACAGGTGATGGAAGGAGCCTCAGGAAAAAGGGTTACTGATTAGTGCGCGTTAGCGGGGCTGTTGTTATCCGTTGCGTTGTTCTGGCGCTGGTGCATTTTGCGACCGTAGAACATCAGGATAATCAGGCTAACGATAAAGGTGCCGGCCAGTTCGAAGGAGCTTGCGCCCATCAGCGCGATGAAGCAGAACACGCAACCCAGTACCGAACAAATCAGGCTAACGAAGTTACGAATGTTGATGCCTTCGAAGCGAATCAGGTCAACACAGGAGTAGAAGTAAGGCAGCATGGTCAGCAGTACCGCGATACCGGTCAGTTCACCGAACAGGTCGGAGGCTTTACCACCGGCGGAGTTCATCAGGGTGATCAGTACCATCAGCGCGGTCATTTTCACCGCGGCCAGCAGCAGGCCTTTTTTCGGGATACCGTTGCTATCGACTTCGCCATACACTTTCGGGAAGTTACCGTCGTTGGCAGCACGTACACCAGCCTGGCCAACCAGCATCATCCACGAGCCCAGAGACGTCAGGCAAGCGAAGGCGGTGAAAGCGGAAACCATCGGAGCAGCCCAGCCGCCGAGAATGGTAGAGGCGCTAATCGCGAACGGCGCACCGGACGCGGCCATCTGAGAAGCAGGATACATACCGGCGATAACCTGAGTCGCGGCGATATAGACGATACCGGCCATCGCAGTACCCAGCATGGTTGCCAGCGGGACGGTACGTTTCGGGTTTTTCACCATCCCGGTACTCACGGCGGCGGATTCGACGCCAACAAAGGCCCACAGGCAGAGCAGGATACTTTTAATGACCGCGTGGCTATCGGTGGTGCTGGAGGTGTTCCAGTTCGCCTGATAGGTGGCGACATCAAACCAGTGCCAGCCGACAACCGCGGTCATGACCACTGGAATAAGCACCAGTACCAGACCAATAGTGGTCAGACGGCTGACCCAGGTCCCGCCGAGCATATTAACGAAAGTAAAGATCCACACGATGGCAATACAGGCAATACCTGCTGGCACCGGGTTATTTAAAATTGGGAAGAACGTTGAGAGATAAGAAACTGCGGTAATCCCGATGGCCAGGTTACCAATCCAGTTTGCATGATAATAAAGCACACCGGTCTGGAAACCGAATGCGGGAGATATTTCCCCGGCGTAGGCAATTGGACCACCCTGTTGCGGGTTCTTAGTGGCCAGTCGGGCATAAACATAAGCCAGAGACATCGCACCAATAATTGAAATTACCCAGCCCCAAATGGCAATACCACCGATGCTGGCCAGGTTCGCAGGTAATAATGCAATACCGCTCCCCATCATATTACCGGCGACGACACCGGTACAGGCAAATAGCCCGATCTTCTTGGCAGAACTCATGGTTGTTTTTCTCCTAAGTTTATTTGGGAGGTACAGATCATGATACAGAACCATTAATTGACCCGACCAACTGCCAACAAGATTACTGATTTGTACGAGATAAGTCCTAAAGATAAAGTGAAATAACAACAAACATCAGACAAATGATATTTTGACCTTTTTCGCTTAACATATAAACATGACAGCAGGGTGTCAGAAAAAGATAAACATCGTTTAGTTACATGGAGTTAGAGTGGGATGTGAGTGTTACTGAAGTGTTATTCAAAGCCTCCTGAATGCTAAATACAAATAACAACCAGAGGCTTCATGAGAAACATAAATTTAACCTCATCATGCCCAAAACCTTGCGCATGATGAGGGTTTACTTATTCTGAAGAGAGGAAATTGTCGAGATACGGTACCACCCGATTAACTGATGTCTGGAAAACACCGTTTTCAATCCAGTACAGGGTATCCCCGCCGGGCCGTAAATTAAACGCGGTGATGTAAGAATCGGCAGCCAGTCGGTTCTCTCCTTTCATCTCATAGACTTTGCCTAACAGCACATAATTCAGCCACGACATCTCTAAATCAATCGCACTGTTAATCGCGGTATTCGCTTCGTCGACTTTACCCTTACCCAACGAATCTACCGCTTTTATTTGATAATAAATCGCCATGTCTTTAATACCCGGCATCTCCCCTACCCGCTCAACCTCACTGTAGAGGGCAGCTAGCTGTTTATCGTCCAGCGGCTGCTGCGAATGGCGTAATACATCCACCAGCGTTTTTTCGGCATAGGCGTAAATAAAATCCGGCGCCCGCTTAATCACATCATCCAGCAGGCTACTGGCTTTACTTAATGAATCAACATCGCCCTTCATTAACAGCTGATGCGACTGGTAGAAATAGGTTAACGCCACGCTCTGCGAGGGCTGATATTGCCTGAGCATCGCCTGCATCCGCGCCGGCCACGGTTGCGTCAGGGCATCCGACAGGCTGTTCATCAGATCGTTCTGAATGGTCAGCTGGTTGTCGTTGGTCACAAAGTAGCGTTTATCCAGCATCGTCGAGCTGTCGGCGTTATCCACCAGCTGGACCGACATAAAGCACTGCTGCGCCCGATAGTGGCGCTGATTGACGAACTCAATGGTCAGCGTTTTCCCGGAGCTGCTCGGCTCATTGATGTTGTAGTCCGTTTTGTCATGCACCATAAAGGTCGAGAAGGTGTTCAGCGAGGTGGTGATCAGGCTGGCCAGGCCGACCGCGTAGGAGTGCTGCGACGACCAGTTGGTGCAGGAGTTACCATTGACCAGGTGGATATCGATATCGCGCGGATTGAGCAGCAGCCGCGCCTTGTTGACCGGCGGCCGCGACTCCATGCTCGACAGCGCCACCAGCGCCACACAGGTGCCCAGAGCCAACAGGAACAGCCCCCACACCAGGGCGGTGGTGAGGCGTTTGCGGGCCGATGGCGCGCTGGCGACAGCGGGAGCCGCCGCTGGCGCTGTCACCGGCGCGGTAAGATCGGCGGAGGAGTCGGGGGCTTCTGGCGGCCCACCGGCAGCCGGTGGCACGGGAATAGCGGTCGACGACGAAGGCGTCAGCGCCTCCACCTGCGGGGCGAGTTCCTCCCCCTCCTCGGTGCACCAGATCACCGGCACCGTGAGCTTATACCCCCGTTTGGGTACCGTCGCGATGTACTCAAGGCTAACGTCGTCGCCGTCTTTGAGCGACTTGCGCAGTTCGGAAATACTCTGCGTGACGACGTGGCTGGTCACAACGTTCCGGGTCCAGACGTTTTCGATAAGCTCGTCCCGGCTAAGCACTTCCCCCGGATGGCGGGCAAAAAAGACCAGAAGATCGATTAAACGCGGTTCAAGGGTAAGCTGGCGCCCCTTCCTGCTGATTTGGTTTACAGAGGGGGTTACCAGCCATTCACCGACGCGAACAACAGGTTGTAGCATACAAGAAAGCCCCAGACAAAAAGGGAAAGGCGCGATGATAACACATTTGTCCTACCTATTTTTGCCAGGGGTCACTCCCTCAGGCATTAGGTCAGAATTGGCTTTTTATTAACAATAAAAAGCAATAATTCATTAACATCGTGATCATGAAATTTATATATAGCGATAAAAACGCATTTCCGCTGCCGCAATTGCCTAAGGCAATTCCGATGGCAGAAAAAAAATGAGCCCGGAGGCTTAACGCGCTCCAGGCTCAATGCGTCGCGCGCCGCTACGGCACGCTTTTAAAAAGGTTATTTATACACTTCCGCTGTGGCTTCGAAGTTTGGACCATGCTCGCGCGCGGCGGTAATCACGTAATATTTTCCGCCTTTCTCATCGGCCAGCTTAGAGAGCTGATCGTGCAGATCGGAAGGTGAAGAGAACTCGCCACCGGACGGCCCTACCGAGATCGGTCCGACCTTGGTCAGTTTGAAGTGTTTCACTTCTTCTTTGGTGATCAACTGTGCGGCGGACGCGCCAAATGCAACGGCGGAAAGGGCTAACGCGACTATCACTTTTTTCATCCTGCAATCTCCTTGGAATTAGCCTTCAGTCAGGCTCTTTCAGTATAGACGGCGATTTACTGAGCGTGCTACCGATGCGCTTATTTTTCGGCCGAAGCGTTCAGTAACGCGGCGGTACCCCTTCCGGGCGAGTCTTAAAACGCCGGTGCAGCCACATATATTGCTCGGGCGCCATCAGGATGCACTGTTCGATAATCTGATTCATCCAGGCCGCCGTGACCTCGGCGCTCGCCAGCGGCGGCGTGCGCTCTGGCGTCAGAGAGATCAATTCATACCCCATGCCGTTGGGCTTGCGCCGCGGAACAAACGGCACAATCGTCGCCCCGGACATTTTCGCCAGCATCCAGGTGCCGGTGGTGGTCGCCGCCTGCTCGACGGCAAACAGCGGGGCAAAAACGCTGCTGGCCGGGCCGTAATCGTGATCTGGCGCGTACCAGAGGATCTCCCCCTCTTTCAGCGCCCTGACCATCCCTTTCAGATTTTTTCGATCCAGCATGGTCTTGTTCGAACGCAAGCGTCCCCAGGTCTGCAGCCAGTCAATCAGCGGGTTATCATTGGGCCGGTAGACGCCAATGCCCGGGGTAAACATGCCATACATTCGCGCCCCCATTTCGAGGGTCAGAAAATGAATACCGATCAGTAAGATGCCCTGCTTTTGTTCCAGAAGCTCCACCACCTCGTTAACGCCGCTGGTCTCGGTCCAGCGCGCCACCCGGTGCGTCGGCCAGAACCAGGCCATGCCGGTCTCCATCAGCCCCATGCCCAGCGATTCAAAGTTTTTCACCAGCAGCGCCTCGCGGTCGGCGGCGCTCATCTCGGGAAAGCAGAGTTCGAGATTACGTCTGGCAATCCGCGCGCGGCTTTTCATCACCCGCATTGCCAGCCGCCCAAGCGCCGTTCCCAGACGGTAGATCACCGGATACGGTAATTGCACCAGCAGCCACAAAAAGCCAATTCCCAGCCACAACAGCCAGTAACGCGGGTGCAAAAGCGCGCGGGAAAATTTGGGTAAATTTGACATAGTAATCCTGTTAATTCACTCAATAATAGCTGAGCAAAAACCGCGAAATAAAGTAGCGGATCCTGCATGTTATATTTTTCCAATTCGTGCGGTAATACTCAGACACAAAGGGCGTTATTATACGTCGCTCCTTGAGTAATTTCAGCCCTTGCGATGACGGCTACTCTATTATTAGGCAGATCGCGTAAAATTTCCTGTTTAATGCATAAATAAATAAACCTAACCTCTACGGCGCGGCCGATTGTCGATAAAATCGCCAGTACATTTGCCTCAGCCTCTCGACCAGTGCCTCGTTTACTCACGCTCTATTATGGCGATAGCAAACGCAAACAGGCCGTTCAGCCCGGTCTGATATGGCCAGCATGCGGTTATTTGTGACTGGGGCAAAGGTTAAGCATCGACATTGCGGATCCTTTTCCCAGATATGCTACGTTTACAGCGCTCATTCGACGCAAGTGCATTTGCCGACGTCGCCGCTTTCAGAAGCCATAGTGAGAAGGAACTATGACAATGAATTATCAATTAGTGAAGCAAGTCAGAGAAAATAGCCCATTAAGAAAAAGCTTCATTGACCTTGCCGTTAAGACTTTTGATCTGTCTTTTGAAGAGTGGTATCAGCAAGGTTACTGGACCGACGCCTATATCCCCTACGCCTTTGTCGAACGCAATAAAGTTATCGCTAACGCCTCGGCCAATATCATCGACCTGCGCTGGCAGGGCGAGCCCCGGCGTTATATTCAGATTGGCACCGTGATGACCGAACCGGACCACCGTAATAAGGGATTAGCCGGCCAGCTTATCCATCACATCCTGCAGGACTGGCAGCAGGAGGCGGACGCCTTCTTTTTATTCGCCAATCCCACCACGGTGGATTTTTACCCCAAATTTGGCTTCACCCGCAGCGAAGAGCATCAATATATTATGCCGGTTTCCCCGCGAGCCGGTGATTTTCGTAAACTGGATATGGACAGCGCTGACGATGTCGCCCTGCTCCGCCATTACTATGAAAAATCCAACCCGTTCTCACCGCTGCGGGTGGAGCATAACTTTGGCCTGCTGATGTTTTACTGCTCAGCCTTTATGAAGCATTTTGTTTATTACTCGGCAAAAAATGAGGCAGTGGTCATCGCCATGCAAAACGGTCCGGTGCTGATCTGCTTTGACCTCTTCTGCGAGGAGGGTAAGAGCCTGTCGACGCTGGTCAACGAACTGGCCGATGACCATGTTTACCAGGCCATCCTCGGTTTTACCCCTAATGAAGACCGGCTCGGCGAGTATGAGAAAATAGAGGGAGAAGATATCCTCTTCGTCTATGACCAGAAGGAAAACCTGTTTAAAGACAGGAAGTTGATGTTTCCTTTACTGGCGCATGCCTGACGACGCCACGCCGTCAGGCCGATCAGTTATAAGTCACCACGAAGGTCGCGCTGGCGTTCGCCTCGCCCGCAGTCACTGCGGGCTGCGTCTGGATATAGCGGGCCTGATAGGATAAACGATAGTTCGTCTGACTGCCTTTATTCCCGGACCAGACCTGGCTCACCTGGTTTAGCGGCACCAGCGCGCCGCCGGCACTGAGGATTTGCACGCCAAGTCCGGATGCGCCTTCAGGTTGGTCATCGATTTTAATCACCTCGTTGGCGGCGACAGCGCTGTCCACCGTCGCGTTAAACTGCATAAACACGCTGCCGACATTTTCACAGTTCGTCAGGTTGATGTTAAAAGGAACCGGGGCGGTGGTGCTGTTGAGCCCGGTAAACGCGGTTTTGTTATGCCGCCCGAGGAAGACGTTAATGTTTTTACTGTCGTCAGTAATCTTGCAGGTGGGTGATTTGACCTGAATACAGAGCCCACTGACGCTAAAGCGCATCGCCTGTACTCCGCCAAGATAAATATCGCCAAGGTAATCGTTAAGGCAATACTCGCCCGGCGGCGGTAGACCGCCGTTATCGGCAATCCGCCAGAAATAGATGGTCGGTTTTTTATTTTCCGCCTGAAATGCGCGCTGGCCGGAAAATACCGGCGCTGAGGGCCAGGCCGTGAACAGGGGATCGAAATTAATGCCATCCTGTTCCCCCATCTGGAAGCTGTAACCAATGCCCGGCAGGCGGTCGATGCTGTAGATATCCCCGGGCTTGCCGTCTCCCGCCGGGCCGACCCGTGAGCCGCCGATGCTCTGAAACCCGCCGGGCTCGCTGCCGCTGCAGGCGATCTCCCAGCGTTCGTTATTAGTGATAATCATCCCTCCGTAGCTGTATAGCAGGGAGCCGATGGGGCGATTGCTGACGTCAAGGTTGATACTGGCCTGGCTGACGTTCACTGAATACTCGATAGTTTTGCCACTGACCATCTGGCACGCTGCCGACAGCGAGGCGCAGTATCCGCCGGCCAGCAGAAGCGGTACCCCTGATGCGATGATTTTTTTCATATTACTTCTCCTTTATTCCCGGCCGGCAGACCTGATGCGGCGTACCGCGGCTAACCTGTTGCGCCGCGTCGCCACGGATGGCATAGGCCAACCGGCAGCGTTGCCCGCTGCGTTCGCCCCATACTACCGAGACGCTGCCGTCGGCCTGCGGCACCCGGGCATACAGCAGCCCGCCCTGACCGACGGCGCCAACCGCCCGACCGCTGTCGTCAAACACCTCCGCGCCCAGCGGGGGCGCCGCGCCATCCGGCAGCGTGACATGGGCAAACCAGGGATAGCCGGTACGCGTGACAAATTTGACCTTCACCGCCGCGCCCGAATCGGGCACCACCGTCGTGCTGCTGGAGACAATCTCCACATGGTCGTTCAGACCCTGCGGATCGAGATCCAGCCAGTTATCGGTAAAAGGATCGAGGTAAGGGATGATCGTAAAACCCTGGCGGTTTATCGGCTGTCCGAGGCGGTTTGCCACCCGAGCGCCCGCCGCGCCGGGCGCTTCCACAATGGCGAAGGTTTCCCCCAGTTCGGGGGTGGCGGTCATTCCGCCCTGATGCGCCACCAGGGCGCCCGATGCCCCCAGCGAGTACTGCTGCTGGTGGCGACCGGCGCTGGCGCTGGCATTCAGGTACGCATAATCCGTACGCAGGCTACCGTTGCCCCCAACGCTGGCCTCGAGCGGGTTCTCCCGCGGCATGTCGTAGCTGGCGGTCAGGCCATAGCTAAAGGCATTTTTCTCGCCAGCGCTGCCGGTATAGCTGGACTGCAGCTGGCCGCCGTAGTTCTTATCATGGTTAAAGCGGGTAGTCAGGCTGCCCGCCTGCCCGAACGGCAGCGAAAAGGAGACGCCCACCACCTGATTATTGCGGTGATGAATATCCTGACTCTGCTGGGCGTACAGGTAGTAATTGAGCTGACCATAGCGGTTGGCGTACCCCAGCTGATAGGAGCGCCAGCGGTGGTGGCGGACATCCTCACTCCAGATTCCGTTAAACGACAGGCTGCCGCTGCCGGCCTGCTGAGACAACGTCGCGCTGTAGCGGGTCATCTCCCGCCAGTCGTTGGGGTGACGGTCGTGCTCCCGGACGGCGTCGCGAATGGAACGATAGTTGCCGTCGTTGCTGTGGCTCATCGAGACCAGCATCCGCGTATCGGACGCGAAGGATTTTGATGCGGATACCCGCCAGCGATACCCCTCCTGCCAGCCGCGTTCCCTGCCCTTCGCCGCAGAACGGGAAAGATCGACCGCCAGCGCCCCCCAGTAGGTATTGAAGGCGCTGCCGACCAGCGTCGAGTAATAATCCGTCGTCGCGTTGGCGCCGGTATAGCCGCTGACATAGTCATTGAAGCCGTACTGCACTGTGGCTTCGCCAAATCCCGGCCGCCCGGCGCTCCCGTCCTCATCCAGATAGCCCAGCGACAGGTCATAGTAGACCGCGCCTGCCCGCACCAGGCCAGGCAGCGCGGCGTACGGCACGGTAAAGGTCTCCTGACTGCCGTCCGCCTCATGGATCGTTACCTGTAAATCGCCGCCGGCGTTGGTGGGATAGAGATCGTTAAAGGTGAATTTGCCCGGCGGAACCGTGGCCTCGTACAACAGGGCGCCGTTCTGGGTGACCGTCACGCGGGCATTGGTGCGCGCCACGCCGCTAACCGACGGCGCAAAGCCGCGGCGGGAGCCCGGCAGCATGCGCACATCGGTAGCCAGCCTGCCGCCGATAAAACTGACGCTGTCAAAGAAGGTTCCGTCGGTCCATCCCTGACCCAGCCGTAACGTGGACGCCCAGTTCACTACACTTCTCTCAGCCCAGGTGGCAATGCTATCCCAGTGTGTATTCCCCTCCTGCGCCTGGTAGCTGGACTGGTGATGTAAACGCCAGCCAAAGGCGCGCAGGCTGGCATCCAGCCCGAGATAATGATGGCTGCTGCTATCCCCGTCGACGATGCTCTGATAGCTGTTGGCCTGATAGCGCAGCACTGCGGCGGGCACGCCGCTATCCACCTTCTTCAGGTTCACCGCCCCCCGATAATGGGGTTGCAGTAGCGCCTGGGGCATATTCACCCGCAGGACGTTTTCCCCGCTGTCATACTCCCAGCCGATCGCCTTATTGATCTGCGAAAAGCGCAGGCAGGTGGCCGCCGCCGGCCACTGGGCGTCCTTCAGCTGCAGGGCGTCGAACAGCGAGGGCGAGATGCAGGGCTCAAGCTGGCCATCGTGTTCCTGGATAACAAACGTTTCTTCCGCCAGGTCCCGGCCATTCACCGAGAGCGTGCTGCGATACTGTCCGGCGTGCAGCGGATTACCGTATTGATATTTCTGGAGATCAACCTGCGCGGCGCCGTGCAAATGGGCGCGGTTAAAACTAAACGCCTCTGCCGCCCATGCCTCCTGCCAGGGAAGGAGCAGCATCAATCCAAACTTGATCTCCCTGAGTTTCATAATAATGTCCTTACTGAGGATAATTATGATTCACTACCGCGCCGTAATCATTGATGGTGGTGAAGCTGAATTTCTCCGGCAGCGTACGCAGCGCGACCCCTTTAAGCGCGATCTCCAGCGAGGAAAAAGGGGCGACCATGCCAGCGGACTGTTTTTGTCCGTTAAGGGTGATGCTGTCGATGGTGATATAGCGCGATGAGGCATTGCTCACCCGCAGCCCATTGCCCGTGGGAGACAGCGCCCAGCGCAGGGCATTCTCCGGCGCCATTTTTTCCGCCGCCACGCCTGCCGGACGGTAAAACAGCTTGATACGCGACCGTATCGCGAGCTGGAGGTAATTGATTGCCGTGCCGTTTTTCGGCTCAGGCGGGATGTCCAGCAGATTAAACCAGAACAGCGACTCCCGATCCTGCGGCAGACGGCTGCCGTTGAATACCAGGCGCCAGCTTTGGCCCTTTCCCGGCTCGATACGCACAATCGGCGGCAGCACAATAAACGGCGCCGAATCTTTTTCCGGTTGATTTTGCACGCGGCCATCGTCGACCCAGACCTGCGTCAGAGAGGGGGTCTCCCCCATATTGGTGGCCCGGACGGCGATCTCTTTTTTGTCGCCGGGAAAAATAATCCGTGTGCCGTCAATAACCATGCTGGCGTCCGCCGAGGGTAAAATGCAGGACAGCAGCCATGCCAGAACCATACGCCGCATATTCACCTCCTCCTTGCCGGGTGGATAAACGGCCCCTGAGCGGGGCCGTGGACAGGGTTTACGGATAGACCACCGTAAAGTTGACGTAGGTAGCGACTTTTCCAGCCGTAGCGGCGTCGGTCGCATAGTAGCGGGCATAGAAAGGCAGCGAGGCGGAACCATCCTGCTCAGCCACCGCCACCGGGATCACGTCCGGGCGAGCAATGGTGCCGTCTGCAGCGACCGCCGGGGTCTCCGCGAGGTTAATCGGCGTAAACCGGGTGTTCAGCAGTTCCACATCGACGTTTTCTGCTTCCGTGCCGTCAGACAGGGTATTTTTTAGTCGGCCCTCCGTGGAAACGTATTGATCTTTCTCGAAGTACACCGAGACATCAGCCCCTGGGGTGCAGCTCGTCAGATCGATGGTGAAGGGAACCACGCCCGCCGTCTCACCCGCGCTGCTGAGCGCTGAACGCTGGACCGTCGGCAGGGTCACCGTCTTATCTTTATTCACTACCGTACAAGTATTTTCGATGACTTCACCATTAAAGGTGACTTTGCCATCAGCAGCCTGTGCCGCTACCGGAGAAAGCATCATCATCACCACGAAAGATGCCATTCCTCTGCTGTATTTTTTCATATTCACTCCTCATCACCACGCTTATGGAGAATCGTTCAGGAAATACCCCTGGCGTACTTTATACGTACAATTTATTAATGCTCATTCCATTGGATTAACCAGTTATCTTTTAACCCCTTCCCTGCACTGACATCCTACTCACTTCATTGTTTATTATTCAAATTCGCCACCAGGACCATTTCTACTTTTTATAGAAAAGTCTTAACGCCACTCTGAAAAAGAAATAAAACAAATGCACAATAAAAGCATAACTCATTGTAAATAAATGATAATTTTTATTATATGTTTTCTATAAAATATTCACAAAATGCGATCTAAATATCTCACCCTCATTATTAACCACCTCCTCCCACGTTCTCCCCCCTCGATTGAAAGCGCAGGGAGTATGTTATTTCAGACGGGTATTCTCTACAGTAAATTGTCGAATCAGGCAGGACAGCATGCACAGCGTATTTATGCCAGGAGGTCATTATGTTGATCTGCATTGCGGATTCAGAATATTTTAATATTGCGCTGAAGGCGTATATTAATGAACCAAACAGCAAGCCTCTGGATATTAAAGAAATGCTCTGTTACCCGTTTAGCGGACAGAGTGAGATGTTCTATACTTTTTTTGCGACCGATGCCGGAGCCCGGTTAAGCACCATCCTTATTGATTACAGCAGCGTCAGCATCGAAGTACTGCAGGTCGCGCTCAGTTTAAAATCGTTTAATCCCCTGATCCGGATCTTTATTTTTGCCAAATCAGGCTACCCGTTGAGCGAGCTCGAAAGCAGCCTCGCCATTGTGCTCGGCGCAGAGTTCATCACCAGTTTTGCCGGGCTCAGTACGGCGCTTGCCCGCGCTCCGCGCTGGACGTCGCCCCCCGCCGACAAGCTCTATATCGCCATACCTGACAGCTATAACCTGACCCGTAAGGAAACTTTTTTAATCAGCCTGTTGATGGGGGGAATGCCGTTGTGTCACGTGGCCAGCACCATGCAGCTCACGATCAAACGGGTCTACTACTACCGTTCACGCGTCCTTAGCAAGCTGGCGGTGAAAAATAACGTGGAACTGATGAACAAAGTTCAGGGGATGGTGTTGCGCCACTACCGACAGGAGACAGGCCATGAAATCGTATCTCTACGCTAAAAATCGCCTTATGTTGATTATCCTGAGCTGGCTAAGCGCAGACGAGGCGTTGCCATCTCGTCACGATTTCCAGCAGACTGAAGCCATCCTCAGCACCCTGCATATACCGTATGTGCTGAAGTCTGACCTTGATCAACTGAGAGCTACGCTACAGCCATTACTCGCCACACCCGGGCCGCAAGCCTGTGAGGTAGGCGCTTTTCTCAGCGCCCTGTTGGCGCTGTATACCCGGTTAACCGAATATACCGCCGTCGAGCACTATCTGCTCTCCCGGCATGTCTAAGTAGCACCCCGCCTGGGCAGGAAGACGCCGCGCGCCTCCTGCCCGTACGCATTACCTTGGGCCAGCAGACTGCTCGCCGCGTCGGGAGACGTAATCCCGATAGCCCTCGCCAACGTAAATCTGCCGTGGCCGGTAGATGGTCAGCGGCGCCTGGTGCATCTCGTTCCAGTGCGCCACCCAACCGACCGTCCGACCGACCGCGGTGACCACCGCAAACATCGACGAAGGCAGATTCATCGCCTTGAGGATCACCGCGGTATAGAAATCCACGCTCGGCGACAGGCCATTGTCCACAAAATAGGGGTCGGTCAGCGCCACGTCCTCAAGGGCCATCGCCACCTGTAGCAAACGGTCGGACATGCCTACCTCCGCCAGTACCCGATGGCTGGTTTCACGCAGGATCCCGGCGCGCGGATCGCGGTGACGGTAGCGCGAGTTGCCAAAACCCAGCCGGCGAAATGCCTGCGGATCGCGCTTCGCCTGGCGCAGAAACGCCGGAACCTGATCGACGCTTTCAATCTCCTCCAGCATTCGCATGCTCGATTCATTGGCGCCACCGTGCATTGGCCCCCACAGCGACGCCAGCCCGGCGGCGACGCAGGCGAATAAATTCGCCCCGGAGGAGCCCGCCGCACGCACCGTGGTGGTCGAGGCGCACTGCCCGTGATCGGCATGGAGCACCAGGATCTGGTTCATCGCCTGCTCGATGACCGGATTCAGAACATATTTCTCCGCCGGGATAGCAAACAGCATCTGCAGGAAATTTCCGGCATAGGAGAGATCGTTGCGCGGATACGCGGCGGGTTGTTCAATGGTGTACTTGTAGCTCATGGCGGCGATAGTGGGCATTTTCGACAGCAGCCGGGTGGCGGCCAGCGCCCGGTGCTGCGGATTTTCCACATCCAGGACATCATGATAGAACGCCGCCAGCGCCCCCACCAGGGCGCACATCAGCGCCATCGGGTGCGAATCGCGACGAAAGCCGCTGCACATGCGGGCTATCTGCTCGTGGACCAGAGTATGGCGGGTGATGGTCTCGCGAAAGGTTTGATAGCTGGCCTCATCCGGCGCGTCACCGTTCAGCATGATGTAGGCCACTTCGAGAAAATCGCACTGGCGAGCCAGCTGATCTACCGGATAGCCGCGGTGCAGCAGCACGCTGTTTTCCGTATCGATCCACGAGATCGCCGACTGGCATCCGGCGGTATTGGCGAAGCCGGGGTCATAGCTGCAGAATCCGGACTGATTTAGCCCGCGCATGTCGACTCCCACCGGCCCCCGCGTTCCCGGCACCTGCGGCAGGGCGATGGGCGGTTGTTGCCCGGCAAAAGAAAGCGTTAACGGTGTAGTGCTCATCCTGTTAGTCCCCCAGCAAGCTTATCAGCGACCTGAAGTCATTCTTCAGGCGGAAAGACCAACATAACCAATGTGATGCCGCTTATTCATTGATGTCATCACTATAACCCTGACAAAGAGGATATTTTACTGGCCTTCACGGGGAAACAGGCCGTCTTTCCCCAGCCCACCGCCGGATAGCGGCACAAATCGCCAAGGATAAAGGCGATCATCGCTGTCAAAATTTACGCTGAGTAAAGAAAGGATGAAGAAGAGCTACCATGAATTTTGTGCTGTCGATGACCCTCATCTGCATTACCATCGCCTGGCTGATGATGAGCCTGCTGCCGGTGTAGATGCACCGCTAACCGCCACGCCAGTGGTCTGGATAACCCCTCCTTCAATTGATTTCCGCCGTGGTCTTCGCCTCTGAGGTTTCACAAGAGCCATATAAGAAGTACTGGTTGCATATCAGGCTGTTGCGTTTTCCCGCCGAGGGGTAGGCTAAAAGCCCACTGTTAAGGAGGTGATATGTCTGGACTGATCAATCCACATGCGGCCCCGGAAGAAGCAGCCTATGCGCTGCTGATTGAGCTCGTTCGCGCCCAGCGCGTGCCGCAATATGAAGGCGAAATTTCCGGCCTGCTGGCGATGTACGACGAAGCTGTTAAACACTTTAAAGAGAAAGAGACCGAACGTTAGGCGTGGACATCGTGGTGCGAGGAAAGCGTGACGCCTGCGGAAGAGGCGCAGGCGTTGGCTGGATAGCAGCTTGCGTCATCAGCTGCCGCGGTAGGTAGAGTATCCGTACTGACTGAGCAGCAGCGGGATATGCAGTTTTTGATTTTGCTTTGTAACATTGAAAATAACCGGAACCACCGGGAAGAACGTATTCATGTTTTGGCTTTTAAAATAGTCACCGGTTTTAAACGTCACTTTATAAACCCCCGGCTCCATATTCTCCGCCTGCGGATAGAGCGATTTAATCCGCCCATCGGCATCCGTTTTACCGGTGGCGATATGCTGCCAGCTCTCCCCCTGCTGTTTATCCAGCTCAATCTGCACCCCCGGTGAAGGGAGCCCGGTTTGCTGATTAAGAATGTGTACGCTGAGCGTCCCCTCTGGCGCCGCCAGCGCGCTGAAGCTGAGCAGAGAAATTACGGAGGCGATAACTAATTTCATAATCGTGACCTTATTGGGCAAGTGAAAGTGCCCTAACTATAGTCAGCGCGGCGGGGAAAAAAATTAAACTTTTTGTTATCAGATTGCGGTTATTTGGTCTGCCCCCTTCCCGTAGGCCGACGAGCTGGCCTCATCATAGAGAGAGGATATGTCTGCTGAGAAGGCTATCCGCAAGCAAAAGATTTGCGGCCAGAGCCTGGCACTCTCGCACGCCTCACAGCGCATGGTCGTGTTTCTGACTACGTTGCCTACTTATTTTCATGCAGCATGATTAGCGTGTTACGCTCAAGCTCACCTCTCTTCCTGAAACTGATAAGAATGGTGAGCGACTTGACGCCTGATATATTCCGGCTTTTAAAAGACATCCTTGTTTTTAGGGTATCGTGCTTCTGCAGTATCGGATTGCTTTATTCCAGCCATCGATCAAGATGTTATCTCTGTTATCAAAACGAACCCGTAAGCCTGTACCGTTTAAACTTTCCGTGACCATAATCGAAATGGCTGAGTTCATATTTTGTTTCGTTAAGAAAAGCTTACCCTCATCAGTTAACTGGCTATCATCAAGAATAAAACCGTTAATTTTCGCACCGGTTTTAAGGCATCGAACGGTTGTCTGCGGGTTTGAAACAAAACTGACATTCATCGTTTGCGAGTTTCCAATACTCGTCATAAACACAGAGCAACCAGCGATAAGTGTTCCTGAAAAAAAGAGGCAAATTACCTTTAAAAAATAAGATGGTTTTTTCATAAAACACCCTAAATTTGAGATATTCCATTTTTACCATGCCAGCCTTAAAGCGTAGCTGGCATTAGGTATTTATGTTATTAACTATTAAAATTAGCGCGGGGATACTGTCGTTTGCCCACCTACGGATGAAATGGCAACTCGTTGCCCTACCGAGAATCGCGTTGGCCCCTGACGTTGTACGACCATGAACGTTCTTCCATCATCTAAGCGTATTTCAAGCTCGACCCCTTGAACAAGATTCATTCTTGCCTGAACCGCCTGACCAGCTAAACCTCCCGCAACAGCGCCAGTCGCCGTCGCCAGTCTTTGGCCTGAACCGCCACCGACGGCACTTCCCGCTACACCACCAATGACACCTCCGGCGACAGCGCCAAGCGCATTGCTGTTATCACCCGCCTGAATTTGCACCGCTCTGACTGACACCAGCTGGCCATAAAAAACTTGTTGTACGCGTCCAGCCGTGGCTGAAGAATGGACATCACCTGAAAGATGACTGGTATTGGTACATCCAGCAATAACTAATGTAAAAGCAATTAAGCACATTTTTTTAAGCATGTTAACCTCTCCATTTGCTGCATATTAACGTCATCATTTCATAAATAATCAGCTGGACAATAATGATAAAAGTTTACTGGTATAATATGTATTATAGGCTTTAATCATTACGTCATCCTGAAAAAATTTGAAGATGAAGGGCAAGGGCTCACCAACCCCATTTGACGCCAGCAATAATCTACTAAGCTCTGATAATTGGGCATATCATGCAACGTCTCCCCCACCGCTGCCGGGTCCCAGGTCACAACCAACTATTTCAATGACCTCAATCCCGTCGTTTCATAACCGCGTATTTGTTTTGATATTTCTGTCGCGGGCCAGATCAATGGGCGGTGATAATGATCATGTTATTCCGGCTATTGTAGCCGGGATCAATCACCACGCTGTCGCCTGTACTTCCCGTCGTGGAAGCACTCTGGCTCTGAGTGGGGTCCGCTTCACACAGGTCGTGCGGTAACTGGCTGGCAGAAGCGGGATTCAGCACTGACACGCCGGTGATGGTCAGCATGGAACAGGAACGGCTGTGATTGAGCCGGTCAGGTGCTGACGGCTAAAAAGAAGATCCAGGTGCGATTGCCGGGATGCTTACATCGCAAGCATGCCGCCTGCGCATCTTCACTACCGCCAAGTAAATTATTCTCTACAACAACTCACTCGGGTAGCGTTATTTGCGTCTGTTTTTCCTATAGTGCTGGTAGTACACAAACCAGCAACCTATAGCTCCAATAACGCCACCAACAACGCTGCCTTTCAAAATTTTCACATAATCGATGGATAATAAATCCACAGTCAATCCGCTAGTACTAAAATAAAATAATTTTATTAAAATTTGAGTGGCAACCGTTGCAATAAATATTCCAATAGGTAAAGCAATCACTAAGTAGAGCAGGCTCAAAAGCCATTTTGAGAGTGAAAATTTCATTTCTGCCCCTCCGTTGTTTTTCCTGCTTGATCATTGCCATATTCTGTTGTGACTGAACCAGTTATGTTGCCAGCAACGCCGGGCACTGGATTAATCGGCAGAGGTTTGGATATCCCCATTCCAACATCTGTCCAGATCCAATCTTTCCATGGCTTCATTGGATTAAGGACTTTATCAAACGGTAATTCAACCAGTTTACCTGCACCATAACCCAGCCCGGAAGCAGCCCCGCTGATCAATCCACCTTTCAGAGGATCATCACCTTTGAGATAATTTGATGTGGCACCACTACCAGCATTAACTGCCATCGTTCCCCACACTCCGGTTCCTGCTGTGAATGCGCCGGTCCAGTATCCCAGAATAACGTCATTTGGATTTACTTCACCGTTAATCAGAAGGCCCACTCCAGCATTAGCTCCAGCACCTATCAGGCTGGTTGTAGCTGCTGCTCCCGGTAATAATGGCCATGCCATTGCACTACCTATTGCGGCTACTGCCGTTTCGCATGACACCGGCGTTCCACCACTGCACGCTTCCCTGATTTGCTCCTGCTGCTCTTTTGTCCATGACTCAACTGTTCCCGGCTTGTTGGCCTCTATCGCTGCCAGCACATGCGCCAGCGAGTTATTCTCAACCGCGTTCTTCCCGGCCTGAGCGCCCGCCACGGCTGACGCCGTACTGTTCCCGGCCAGACCGCCTGCCATCCCCGCTGAAATAGTGGCCAGCGTACTCACAGTCTGCATCTGTGCTTCTGTCAGTGTGGACAAATCCGTCACATCCGGGTACAGCATGCCCGCTATTGCCTTCGCGGCCAGTTCACCTGCTGCCGAACCTGCTGCGCCCGCCGCCGCACTGTTGCCCTGCAGCGCCGCCACCGCACCGCCCAGGATAGCGTGCGCCACCATCGCGGCACCGTCACTCAGCCCTGAACCGTGACCGATAAGATTCGCCAGCTCCGGCGCCGATGCCCCTGCCAGCGCCCCGGCGATATCACCGCCCGCCAGTCCCTGCAGCGCTGCCGTGGCTGCCTGGATACCCCGCTGCAGGTCACTGCCGGTTCCGTATGCAGCCATCGCGGTACGACCCGCCTGGTCCGCAATCTGTTCTGCCGTCGGACTGCTGTTACCCTCTGCCTTCAGCTTCGCTTCCGCCGCCGTCAGGGCTGCGGGGTCTTTTATCGCCTTCTGTTTTGCTATCTCGCCCTGCGTGCGCGCAATATCTGCCGCCTGGCTGCCAATCTCCCCTGTCAGCTGCACTTCCTGCAGGCGACGCTGCTCCTTCTCCTTGTCAAATATCGGCCCGATACTGCCGCTGGCGTGTTCCGTGTCGCGACTCAGGTCAGCCACGTCCTGCTTCTGGCTGGCCTGGTCACGGATGGTGATAGTGCCCTCGGATACCGCCGACTGCGTCGTACCTTCCGCATGACCGCTGTTGCCGCCACCCGCCAGCAGGGCGCTGGTCATGTTCCCGGCAAACTGTGCGCCGGTACTGCCCCGGTGTTGATACCCACTCCCTGGTGCTGCGTTTTATAATCCGCCTGGTTGTGGATATCGCTGAAACCCAGCGTGCCGGTATCGAGGCTGTTTTTATCTGCGCTTCCTGTGGCAGCAATCACCCCGCCATTCAGCTGCGTGTGGCTGCCCACAGTGACATCAAAGCCGCCCTGACCGGCAAATATCCCGCTCTGCTCCTGCACCGAAGACCAGTCACTGGTCATTTTGTCACGACTGGCATTCAGGCTTCCTGACCACGACCCGGCGCCGAAGGTGTAACCCAGGCCACCGCTGAGGCTGCTCTGCGTGCTGTCGTAATTGACGGGTAAAAAAGATCCCGGCGCTGAAGTCGGGATCTTTTGCAGTTAATAAAAATCGGGATCAACCAGACCTTCAGCTTTCACGATTTCAAGGAAGCGTTCATAGGCCGTTTCATCATTTTCGAGTAAATCATCAAGTAACCTGTCCTTAATTAGTGCCCAGTGGTAAATGCCAGAGTAGTTATTATTAAAGTATGTAAGTTCTCCAGAGATATCAGGATCTACTATATCTACTTTTTGTGAGTTATATGCAATTAACCCACAATGTCCTTTTGGCATTCCCAAAAAAAGAGTGTCCTTACCACTCCAGTAAATAGCATAAATATCAATAACATTAGATGAGTTATAAGGTCTTATTTTCATTGCTTATCCCTCAGTGATGGACCTGGTTGTAATGGATTCGGTTGAGGACTTGTAATCTTCATATCGTATGCTTTACCCGTCACTGAATTATACTGATAGTGAATTGTTATATTTGAACCATCTGGTAATTCATGGTTAACCTGCATTTTCTGGAAGCCAGCCGATGTAGGGAATCGAGGATCTTTATTCATACCGTCAAGTATTTGCCCTTGTGAAGGATTGGATTCAACCTGCTTCCACACCATCTGTTCATTCAAATCCCTCGGCGCTGTAAATTGTTTACCCGGCTTAGCCGTCGAGATCTTCTCCGCTGCTCTAATCAGTATTGTGTTATCAATAATACCGGCTGCTTTACCCGCTAACGATAACGCTTTTTCTGCCGGGATTGACGTCAGCAGAGCCAGCGCATAATCCTTCGCCTCTTCCGCTGTCAGCAACGCCATTACTGTATCCGAGCCCGGGCTATTACTCAGAATGGCTTTGATAATATCCGCGCTTTCCGGCAAGTCGCCGCGAACGATATCCTTTAACCCGGCCTGTACCTGCTCCGGCGAAAGATTGTTGTCCTGCGCATACTTCACCCAGGATGTAGCTGCCTGTCCGGTTTCCGTCATCCCTTTTGGCAGACTCAGCGAGTTAGTCTCAACAACAATCCCAACCACAAAGGCTGGGATCTTTTCGACATAGATTAAAATCCCTTTACTTTAAAAAGGCGGAATAATGCGAGTCCAATGCCTCCAATGCTTCCACCATAAAGTCCTAATTTCGCTCCGTGCAAAACATCCTGCCAAGTTGTATTAAAACCATCGCCAAGCAGCCACAGTAACAACGAAAAAAAAATCTTTCCGCATACAGATAATGCGATCATGAATAAAATCGTAGCAACTAAGAGAAATAGAGACTGAACACATCTAACTCGGAGATCATTTTTCATTTTTATCTCCTATTTTTTTTATTACCTGTTCAGCTCCTTTACCGCCTCCCTCTGATATTACTGAAGCTCCAATATTACCCATATTGCCTGGAAGCTTACCAGGCAACATCTCCTTAGAGATCCCCAGTTGACCTTTAATTTCGGTATATTTCAGCAGGTCAGGATTAAACTTAGGATCCCAGCCGCCGGTTAGCCATTTACCAGCCGCATTTGTGCCTGAAGAGATTAGTTTGCCTCCCCAGTAACCGCCAGCAGAACCCAGACCATTAGTAATTGCTCCTGTTAAAGGATTGTCACCGTTGATCTGATTGGTTAGCGCGCCACCGGCTGCATTCCAGCCCACTGTTCCCCATAAGCCATTCCCTATGCTTGCAACGTTTATCCAGCCAGCAACAACAGAGTTACCTGTACTCTTCTGGCCGCTGTTGTCGACGCTCATCGACAACAAAAGTGGGCGCTCCGCTGTCGCCGTCAGGTTAACGATTGAACCGCCAGGTTTTTCGCCCGGCTGGATTTCAATTTGCACAGGCGTCGCGCGCGTGCGGTTAATCTGCTCCATCCCCTGTTCGATATCACGCAGGTTAAGAATATGGCCTTCCAGCCCTGGAAACGCCATTGTTAACTCACGTTTAGCCGCCCCTTCCATGGTGATTTTTTCGAGCTTTCCTTCAAGAATAGTCAGATGTAATACCCCGGAACGTAAATCCTGCTCGGTCAGAAAAGCGCGGCTGGTAATATATCCCCGACTGATATACCAGTCGGAAATAATATTTACGAGTTTAGTAATACGCGCAATATCCATGCATTGCCCAAGCCAGGGCCGGACTATTTTTTGCTGCTGACGCGGATCAATAAGCGTCGCGCCATCTAACGCGATGCGATGGATAGAAAAACAGGGGCCATCAGAGGCTTCAGGCTGCGCAGGCATCGCCGCGTGAAGGCTTGGCGTGGCGCGCTCCAGCGATTCACGTTGCTGCTGGTTCTGACGCAGTAATTGTTGCTGCTGTTGCTCAACGCTGTCGCGATCGGTTGGCGATAAAAAAGCGGCGTGGGTGGTCAGACTCAGCGTCATTAGTCCCAGAGCCAAATACAGAGATTTCATCCGTGTTCTCGTTATTACTTAACGTGCAGTGCAAAAACATATTCCATTATATGTTGCGCGGATTTAAGCATGAAACTTACGGTATGTGAACATGAAATAATGAATGAGGATCGTTTTTAGGATAATGACTTTTGCGCAGCAAAATAGACGGCAGGGGAAAATAACGAATGTATTAACGCGTAGTTGAAATATGTTTTTCAACCGCAATAGCACAGCCAGGTTACAGGATAGGGAAAATGGTGTCCGGTACGAAAAAGCAGCAAGAGGATAAGAAGCTGATATTGAATGGCACGCCCTACAGGATTCGAACCTGTGACCTACGGCTTAGAAGGCCGTTGCTCTATCCAGCTGAGCTAAGGGCGCCCTGAGAAGCGAGTGCTTCGCGGAGTGAAACGCCTGGAATTATACGGTCCACGTCCGTTGAGTCAATCCATTTTGCCAGGAAACTGCGGGGCTTATACGATGCTGGCGAAATATCCCTCAGCAACTGTACAAGAAGCATACCACCGGGGCTCATGCGCGCGAAAATTCACTTAGTGGCCAGGCGCAACACACCAATGACCCTGGGCTTAACAGGGTCAAAACAGGCTAAATTCACCGCAGACAGGATAAAACAGCAAACGAGGACTGACAGCGAGGCCCGCTTCTGACAAAATATCCTCATCCCCCTTTCGTAAAGATACAGATGGAATCCTCTCTCTGATGGCAGCAAAAATTATTGACGGTAAAACGATTGCGCAGCAGGTACGCTCTGAGGTTGCGGAAAAAGTGAAGGCTCGCGTTGCGGCCGGAAAACGCGCCCCTGGGCTGGCCGTCGTGCTGGTCGGTAGCAACCCGGCCTCGCAGATTTATGTCGGCAGCAAGCGCAAAGCATGTGAAGAAGTGGGCTTCGTCTCCCGCTCTTACGATCTCCCGGAAACCACCAGCGAAGCCGAGCTGCTGGAGCTTATCGACACCCTGAATGCCGATAAGACCATCGACGGTATTCTGGTTCAGCTGCCCCTGCCGGCAGGGATCGACAACGTCAAAGTGCTCGAGCGCATCGCGCCGGATAAAGACGTCGACGGCTTCCATCCCTATAACGTTGGCCGCCTGTGCCAGCGCGCGCCGCGCCTGCGTCCGTGCACTCCGCGCGGTATCGTGACCTTGCTGGAACGCTACAATATCGACACCTACGGCCTCAATGCGGTGGTCATTGGCGCGTCCAATATCGTCGGTCGCCCGATGAGCATGGAGCTGCTGCTGGCCGGCTGCACCACCACCGTGACCCACCGCTTTACCAAAAACCTGCGCCATCACGTCGAAAACGCCGACCTGCTGATCGTCGCGGTAGGTAAACCGGGCTTTATTCCTGGCGAGTGGATTAAAGAAGGGGCGATTGTGGTCGATGTCGGCATTAACCGTCTGGAAAGCGGCAAAGTGGTCGGCGACGTGGTGTATGAAGATGCCGCCGAACGCGCGTCCTACATCACCCCGGTTCCCGGCGGCGTTGGCCCGATGACCGTCGCCACCCTGATTCAGAACACGCTGCAGGCGTGCGAAGAGTATCACGACGTTGAGGAGGCCTGAGATGGCGACATTTTCCTTAGGTAAACACCCGCACGTTGAGCTGTGCGATCTGCTGAAGCTGGAAGGCTGGAGCGAAAGCGGCGCCCAGGCGAAAATCGCTATCGCTGACGGGCTGGTGAAAGTTGACGGCGCGGTGGAAACCCGCAAACGCTGCAAAATCGTCGCCGGTCAGACGGTGAGCTTTGAAGGCCAGAGCGTCACCGTCACGGCCTGACAACGAAAAGAAAAACGCCCGCTTTTGCGGGCGTTTTTTTATGGCTTACTTCCGGCGCCAGGTGGTGCCCTGCGGGCCATCTTCCAGCACAATGCCCATCTCGTTAAGACGGTCGCGCGCCGCATCCGCCGCCGCCCAGTCTTTCGCTTTACGCGCGTCCAGACGCTGCTGGATCAGCGATTCGATCTCCGCCACTTCCGCGTCGTCAACCTGCGCGCCGCTCTGCAGGAACGCCTCCGGCTCCTGCTCCAGCAGACCCAGCACCGCAGCAAGCTTACGCAGGTGGGCCGCCATGGCATTTGCCGCTGCGGCGTCCTCGGTTTTCAGGCGGTTTACTTCACGCGCCATATCGAACAGCACCGAATAGGCTTCCGGGGTGTTGAAGTCGTCGTCCATTGCCTCGATAAAGCGTGCTTCGAAGGCTTCGCCACCCGCCGCGTCGACGGATTTGTCCGTCCCGCGCAGCGCGGTGTACAGACGCTCCAGCGCCGAACGCGCCTGCTTGAGGTTCTCTTCGCTGTAGTTCAGCTGGCTGCGATAGTGGCCGGACATCAGGAAGTAGCGAATCGTCTCCGCATCGTAATACTTCAGCACGTCGCGGACGGTAAAGAAGTTACCCAGCGATTTCGACATCTTCTCGCGGTCAACCATCACCATGCCGGAGTGCATCCAGTAGTTAACGTACTCGCCGTCATGGGCGCAGGTGGACTGGGCGATTTCGTTTTCATGATGCGGGAACATCAGATCCGAACCGCCGCCATGAATATCGAAGTGGTTGCCGAGCTGCTTGCAGTTCATCGCCGAGCACTCGATATGCCAGCCCGGACGACCCGCGCCCCACGGCGACGGCCAGCTTGGCTCGCCCTCTTTCGACATCTTCCACAGGACGAAGTCCATCGGATTCCGCTTGACGTCAACCACGTCGACGCGCGCCCCCGCCTGCAGCTGATCGAGATCCTGACGCGACAGCAGACCGTAGTTCGGGTCCGTCGGCACGTCAAACATCACGTCGCCGTTATCTGCGACGTAAGCATGGCCTTTAGCGATCAGCTGCTCGGTGATCTCAATGATCTCCGCGATATGGTGCGTTGCGCGCGGTTCGCTGTCGGGACGCAGAATATTCAGCGCGTCAAAATCTTTGTGCATTTCGGCAATCATGCGATCGACCAGCGCGACAAAGCTTTCGCCGTTTTCATTAGCGCGCTTAATGATTTTGTCATCGATATCGGTGATATTGCGCACGTACTTGAGCTTATAGCCAAGAAAACGCAGATAGCGCGCCACGACGTCAAAGGAGACGAAGGTACGGCCATGGCCGATATGACAGAGATCGTAAACGGTAATACCACACACGTACATGCCGACTTCCCCGGCATGGATAGGTTTAAATTCCTCTTTCTGGCGCGTCAGTGTATTAAAAATTTTTAACATCGAAGATTCCGTGTAGACGTGTGTGGGTAATGAAGTCTCTATAATACCCATAATTCAGACCGGACGCAGCACACATTGCAAGGTGCATCGACCCCCGCGGTTATGCTATAACACCCCCCTATATCTCACCCGACATCGGGTGCTGGCACCACACTCATCGGAACAGGATGCAAAAATGGTTACTTTCCACACCAATCATGGCGATATCGTAATCAAAACGTTTGACGACAAAGCGCCGGAAACAGTTAAAAACTTCCTGGACTACTGCCGCGAAGGTTTCTACGACAACACCATTTTCCACCGTGTTATCAACGGCTTTATGATTCAGGGCGGCGGTTTCGAACCGGGCATGAAACAAAAAGAGACCAAATCTCCGATTCAGAACGAAGCGAACAACGGCCTGAAAAACACCCGTGGTACGCTGGCAATGGCCCGTACTCAGGCGCCGCACTCCGCCACCGCCCAGTTCTTCATCAACGTGGCCGATAACGACTTCCTGAACTTCTCTGGCGAAAGCCTGCAGGGTTGGGGCTACTGCGTTTTCGCCGAAGTGGTTGAAGGCATGGACGTGGTAGACAAAATCAAAGCGGTTGCCACCGGCCGCAGCGGCATGCACCAGGATGTGCCGAAAGATGATGTGATCATCAAAAGCGTCACCGTCAGCGAGTAATTCGTGGCGACACTTTTTATTGCAGATTTGCACCTGCAAACAGAAGAACCGGCGATCACCGCCGGTTTTCTGCGTTTTTTACAGGGAGAAGCCCGCCAGGCGGACGCCCTGTATATCCTTGGCGATCTGTTTGAGGCGTGGATCGGCGATGACGATCCGAACCCGCTGCACCAACAAATTGCCTCGGCAATCAAAGCCGTCGTCGACGCCGGCGTGCCGTGCTACTTCATCCACGGCAACCGCGATTTTCTCGTCGGCCAGCGCTTTGCCCGCCAGAGCGGGATGCTCCTGCTCGCCGAAGAAGAGCGACTGGACCTCTATGGCCGTGAAGTGTTGATTATGCATGGCGACACGCTGTGCACCGATGACCCAGGCTATCTGGCGTTTCGCGCCAAAGTCCACACCCCGTGGATCCAGCGTCTGTTCCTGGCCCTGCCGCTGTTGATCCGCCGCCGCATCGCCGCCCGCATGCGCGCCGACAGCAAAGCCGCCAACAGCAGTAAATCAATGGACATTATGGATGTGAATCCACAGGCGGTAGTTGACGTCATGGAAAGACATCATGTGCAGTGGCTGATCCACGGCCATACCCATCGCCCGGCGGTCCATGAACTGCAGGCCAACGGCCAACCCGCATGGCGCGTGGTACTTGGCGCCTGGCACAGCGAAGGTTCGATGGTCAAGGTGACACCGGACGACGTCGAACTGATCCACTTTCCGTTCTAGTTCCTGCGCGAGCACAATTCCGAAACCGTCTTTTGCCCGGGTAAAGGTGCGCGCTTCCCCGCGTCCTGCATGCTAGTCTCCCACGACATCACTCTCAAGGAACGAGCATGAACAGAAAAAAGTGGAGTCAGCCGCTGATGTGGGGAACGATCATCGCGATCCTCAATCCGTTAGGGGTAAGTTATATCGCCTTAGTCGGCGTCGCTATTGGCAACACGCTGACGTTTGTCTGGTGTGCAATGCTGGCGTGGGCCATCTATTTCTATGCCATTTATTTGCTCTGTACCCGCCCTCACGATAGTCGGCTGGTACAAATCTATTTACTGGTGATGGGCACCCTGATGCTCCCGTGGGGGGTAGTGCTGCTCATCACCTGTATCATGAATGAGATAAAGGCCACTAAGCCGCGATCGACGTCATCACTGAACGAGACAAAAGACGGCTAACCATGCGCACGCAACCGTTTTCCTTGCTGGCAGTTCATGCTATTCTCTGTGGCCTCTAAAGCAGTGTGAAACACACCCACAGGAGTTTTAAGACGCATGTCTTCCCGCAATAATTCGGCGCGTATCGCCATCGTGATGGGGTCCAAAAGCGACTGGGCTACCATGCAATTTACCGCAGAAATCCTTGATGCCCTGAACGTTCCGTACCATGTCGAAGTGGTCTCCGCCCACCGTACGCCTGATAAGCTGTTCAGCTTTGCTGAAAGCGCCGAGAGCCACGGTTATCAGGTGATTATTGCAGGGGCAGGCGGCGCGGCGCATCTGCCGGGCATGATTGCGGCGAAAACCCTGGTGCCGGTGCTCGGCGTACCGGTTCAGAGCGCGGCCTTAAGCGGTGTCGACAGCCTCTACTCCATTGTGCAAATGCCGCGCGGCATTCCGGTCGGTACGCTGGCTATCGGCAAAGCTGGCGCAGCGAATGCTGGCCTGCTCGCCGCGCAGATCCTTGCCCAGCATGATGCCGAACTGCACCAGCGCCTGAGCGCCTGGCGTCAGGCACAAACCGATGAAGTGCTGGATAACCCGGATCCGCGGGGTGCGGCATGAAACAGGTATGCGTGCTCGGTAACGGTCAGTTAGGTCGCATGCTGCGCCAGGCCGGTGAGCCGCTGGGCATCGCCGTCTGGCCGGTGGGGCTGGAAGCCGACCCGGAAGCGGTGCCGTTCCAGCAGAGCGTCATCACGGCAGAAATTGAACGCTGGCCGGAAACCGCCCTCACCCGCGAGCTGGCCCGCCATCCGGCGTTCGTCAACCGCGATGTCTTCCCGATTATCGCCGACCGCCTGACGCAAAAGCAGCTGTTCGACAAGCTTGGCCTGGCCACTGCCCCGTGGCAGCTGCTGGCGGATAAAAGCGAATGGCCGGCGGTGTTTGCTCGTCTCGGCGAGCTGGCGATCGTTAAGCGTCGCGTCGGCGGCTACGACGGCCGCGGCCAGTGGCGCCTGCGCGCTGACGAAACCGCGCAACTCCCGGAGGATAACTACGGCGAGTGCATCGTCGAGCAGGGGATTAACTTCTCCGGCGAAGTGTCTCTGGTGGGCGCCCGCGCTCATGACGGTAGCACCGTCTTCTACCCGCTGACCCGCAACCTGCATCAGGACGGTATTCTGCGCGCCAGCGTGGCCTTCCCGCAGGCCAATGCCCGCCAGCAGGAACAAGCGGAAAGCATGCTGACGGCGATCATGAACGAGCTGAACTACGTCGGCGTGATGGCGATGGAGTGCTTCGTCACCGCCGAGGGGCTGCTGATCAACGAGCTGGCGCCGCGCGTGCACAACAGCGGCCACTGGACGCAAAATGGCGCCTCCATCAGCCAGTTTGAACTGCATCTGCGAGCGATTACCGACCTGCCGCTGCCGCCGCCGGTGGTCAACAGCCCGTCGGTAATGATCAACCTGATCGGCACCGATCTCAACTACGACTGGCTGAAGCTGCCGCTGGTGCACCTGCACTGGTACGATAAAGAGGTGCGTCCGGGTCGCAAAGTCGGGCACCTGAACCTCACCGACAGCGATACCGATCGCCTGAGCGCGACGCTGGAAGCGATCAAGCCGCTGCTGCCGCCGGAGTACACCAGCGGCCTGTTCTGGGCGCAATCGCAGCTCAGCTAAGCCCTGCGTGCCGGGGATTTGATCTATCCCCTTCCCCGGCACACCTTGAGGCGCGTACAATCCCCCCCTTGCTGTAAAGCCCATTTCTGTTTTGACTTCAGAGGATACCCCATGACCAATGGGACGGATTATCGCGCCATTCTCGCCAGCGATACGCCACTGATTGACGTACGCGCCCCGGTGGAGTTTAGCCAAAGCGCGATGCCGGCGGCGATCAACCTGCCGCTAATGAATGATGAAGAACGCGCCGCGGTCGGCACCTGCTACAAGCGTCAGGGACCAGAGGCGGCGCTGGCGCTCGGCCATAAGCTGGTTGATGGCGACCTGCGCGCCAGCCGGATCCAGGCGTGGCTGGAAGCGTGCGCCCGTTACCCGCACGGTTACCTGTGCTGCGCCCGCGGCGGCCAGCGATCGCATATCGTCCAGCAGTGGCTGAAAGACGCTGGCGTGGAGTACCCCCTGATCGTCGGCGGCTATAAAGCGCTACGCCAGGCGGCGATCCAGGCCACCGACGAACTGGTGCAGCGCCCGATTGTGCTGATTGGCGGCTGCACCGGCAATGGCAAAACTCAGCTGGTCTGCTCGCGACCGGACGGTATCGATCTGGAAGGGCTTGCCCATCACCGCGGTTCTTCATTCGGTCGAACCCTGCAGGATCAGCACCCGCAGGCCACCTTTGAAAACCATCTGGCGGTCAGCCTGCTTAAAAAAGCCGAACAGCAGACCCGCTGGGTGCTGGAAGATGAAGGCCATATGATCGGTGCCAACCATCTGCCGGAGTGCCTGCGCCTCCGCATGGCGCAATCGCCGCTGGCGGTGGTGGAAGATCCATTTGACGTTCGCCTCGAACGGCTGCGCGAAGAGTACTTCGATCGCATGTATCGCGACTTCATCGCCGCGTATGGCGAAGAGAAAGGCTGGCTGGCATACGGCGAGTACCTCCATCATGGTCTGTTTGCCATCCGCCGTCGCCTGGGGCTGCAGCGTTTTGCTCAGCTGACTGAACGGCTCGACGCGGCGCTGGCGCAGCAGCAGCGCACCGCCAGCACCGAGGCGCACTTCGCCTGGCTGGTGCCGCTGCTGGAAGAATACTACGACCCGATGTATCGCTATCAGTTGGGGAAAAAAGCCGGGAAGATCCTGTTTCGCGGCAACTGGCAGGAGGTCGCCGCCTGGCTGGCGAAGTAATCGCATGCGCTATTGTCCCGGCTTGCGGCGTAAACGCCTTAGCCGGGCTACCGCTCGGCGCGATTTGTAGCCCCGGTAGCGCAGCGCGACCGGGGGTTGTGACCGCTTAGAAGTCGTAGCGCAGACGCACCAGGTTCATATCCCCCAGGTTGTCGGTGCTGGAGGTAAACACGTGTTCGTAGTCAACGCGGAAACCGTAATCCAGCTGGAAGCTGATCCCCAGACCGTTATCGATACGCTGGTAGTTGCGGCCATTCACGTACTGCAGGCGGTCGCCCATAAAGTACGGCTGAATAGATTTAACAGCGTATTGATTGATCGGGAATTTATAGCCCGCAAAATATTCAATCCCCCAGGCGTCGCCGGCGAAGTAGTTATGCACATCGGTTTTTTTGGTGGTGAGGAAGTTCTGATACCAGCCGCCGCCGAAGGAGAAGGTCCAGTTATCCGGGGTCCAGCTCAGCGCGGTACCGACGATGTTCTGGTCATAGGTTTTGCTGTCGGCGCTTGACGGGTCGCGCATTTCGGCGCGGGTATAGTTCCATGCGGTACCCCAGGTCAGGTCCTTCATGATGTGGTAGTCCGCACCAACAGAACCGCCGCCTTTACGCTTGTAGCGCAGGCCGTTGCCAGGCAGATACTCACTATCTTCGAACAGATAAGAGCCGTATAGATCGACATCACCCACGGTTTTCTTATATTTCAGCATATTACGTGAACGATAGGAGCCATCGTAATCGCCGTTAATACCGTTTCCCGGGGCCTGGCCGATCATGTCGTAGTCCCAGATATCGGTTTTCACCCCCACCACATCATAGTAAATGCTGTTCTGCTGCCCGTAGGTTAATGTGCCCCAGGTATCGCTTTTCAGGCCGGTATACAGCATGCGGCGGGTGGTATTGTTTGCGCCTTCCGCGTAGTGGTTATCCCAGTCAAACAGTGCCGGAATGTTCACCCCCAGTTCGTAGTAGCTGATCCAGCTAATATCATCGAACAGGTAGTAATCCGCCGCGAAGCGGAAACGGGTGCCACCGTCGAAACCGTTACGCTTATAGGATCCTTTATCACCATCACCGCTCATCATGTTGAACTGCGGACGAATACTCCCGCCGACGGTAAAGTTAAGCCGGCTTAACGGATCGCCCGCCTGCGGATCTTGTTTCAGCAGCGTGATCTCCGCGTGGGAAGCAAATGAAGCGAACACCAGTGTTGCGCCGATCGAGACCGCCAGCGCTTTTATTTTATGTGCCATAGTTTTTCCTTGATTAATAAGCAACCTTATATTTACCAGCTGAATATTAACCGCGAATCAGTACAGCGTGTTGTCGGTTTTTTAATGTTTTGTGCGCTTAAAAATCAACGAGTTATCAATTTGTGCGCTTAAAATAAAAGCGCCGCCAAAAACGGCGGCGCATCATCAAAATGCAATAATCTTACTGGCTAAACTGACGGAACAACGCTTTCCCCTTTAACAAACGCAGCCCCAGCCCGCCGCCGCACAGAGATAACAACACCGCTCCCGTCAGCGGCAGCATCACCCACAAGCGCCAGTCCGGCGTCCAGGGGAAATCAAATACTTTCGTCTGCAGCATCGCCAGCGCCACTTCCGCGCCTATCGCCGCCACCAGTCCGGAAACCAGCCCCAGCAGGGCAAACTCCGCCCACAGCGTGGCGCGCAGCAGCGATTTCCCGGCCCCCAGCGTGCGCCAGACCACCAGCTCCTGATGCCGCTGGCGCATACCGACCTGGACCTGCGCCAGCAACAGCAGCACGCCGCAGGCCGTGACCAGGCCCACCATCACCTCCAGCGCCCGGCTGACCTGGGAGAGCACCTGGCCGACCTGACGCAGGATGGCGCCGATATCCAACAAGCTAACGGTGGGAAACTCGCGGTTCAACTGGGTCAACATCGCGGGACCGTTATCCCAGCGGAAGCTGGTGAGCCAGCTCTGCGGCTGCCCGTCCAGCGCCCCGGAGGGGAAAATAAAGAAGAAGTTGGGCCGCAGGCTCTCCCAGTCAACTTTGCGCACGCTGCTGACCTTCGCGCTGAAGTCCTGAGTATCGCCGGTAAAGGTCACCGTATCGCCGATCTTCACCCCCAGCCGCTGCGCCAGTCCCTCTTCAATCGATACCTCGCCCGGCTTCGGCGGCCAGTTGCCGGCCACCAGCGGATTATGATCCGGACGATCGGCGCTCCAGGTCAGATTGAGTTCCCGGTTAAGCGCTTCATCTTTGTTACCGTCCGTGGAGTGACCGTTGATCTGCGTCAGACGAGCCCGGACGATCGGATAAAATTCCGCCGCCCGGGTCTGGTGTTCGGCGAGGAAAGTCTTCACCGGCATTATCTGCTCAGGGGCAATATTGATCAGAAAGTAGTTCGGGCTTTCCCGGGGCAACTGCTGCTGCCAGCGGTCAAGCAGATCGCCGCGCAGCACCAGCAGCAGCGCCAGTAGCATAAACGACAGGGAAAACGCCGCCAGCTGGCTGAGGGTCGACCACGGCTGGCGCAGCAGGCGGTTCACCGCCAGACGCAGCGGCAAGGCTTTGAGCGTCAGGCGTTTGAGCAGCCACAGCAATCCCCAGCCCACCAGGCCGCACAGCAGCGCCAGCACCACCGCCCCGGCCAGCACCGACCACAGCAGCGGGCTGCCGCCCATCAGCCAGGCCAGCCCGCCGACCACCACCGCGCAGACCACAGGAATATAGTGTTTCAGCGGCCAGACGTTAGCCACCACATCCTGACGCAGCACTCGCAGCGGCAGGGTCGCCAGCAGCAGTCGATACGGCCGCAGGCCCACCAGCAGGGAAATGACGCCTGTCGCCCCGATAGCCCACAGCCACGGCCAACCGCTGGCAGCGGGTAGTGCGGCGGGCAGCACCGGTTTGAGCATCAACAGCAGCAGGCGCTCCAGCGCCAGGCCCACGACCCCGCCGCTTATTACCGACAGCGTCAGCAGCAGCAGCCACTGGCCGACGATGAGCTTGCGCAGCTGCGCCCGCCCGGCGCCCAGCGTCTTCAAAATTGCGACCAGATCGTAGCGACTGCGGCAGTAGTGGCTCATCGCCACGGCGATCGCGGCAACGGCCAGCAGCAGCGTCAACAGCGCGGATAACAGCAGGAATTGCTGCGAGCGCTCAAGGGATTTGCCCAGCGCGCTGTCGTCCTGTTCAAGGCCAGTCCAGCGATGTTCCGCGCCGAGCTTCGGCAGCAGCCATTGTTCATAATCCGCCAGCTGTTGCACGTTACCGGCGAACTTATAGCGCCATGCGACGCGACTGCCGGGCTGCACGGCCCCGGTTTTTGCCACGTCAGCCATATTCATCATCAGTCGCGGCGCCATCTGGAAGGGGTTAAACCCTGCATCCGGCTCCTGAATCACTTCCCCGGCAATGCGCAGCGTGGCATCGCCAACGTCAATCGTATCGCCGGTTTTCAGGTTCAGGAGCGCCATCAGCCTTGGCGCCAGCAGCACGCTCCCCGCCTGCGGCTTCAGCCCCGGCGGCTGCGTCTCGAGGGTGCCATACAGCGGATAACGGTCGTCCACCGCCTTAACGTCCGCCAGCTGCGGCGTATCACCGGCGAACGTCATGGTGGCGAAGCTCAGCTGCTCGCCGACGGTCAGCCCTGACTTCCGCGCTTGCGCGATCCACTCGGCGGGTACCTCGCGCGAACTGCGCAGCGTACGGTCGCCGGCCATAAACTCACGGCTTTGCTGGCTAAGGCCTTTCTCCATCCGATCGCTTATCGACCCCAGGGCCAGCACGCAGGCCACGGCGAGGCTTAACGCCAGCCAAACGATCAGCAGCGACGGCGAGCGCCATTCGCGCCAGAACCAGCGGGCGATCATGCTTCCTCCCGCAGCTGACCATCCACCAGGCGCAGACGGCGGTCGCAGCGCGCCGCCAGCAGCGGATCGTGAGTGACGAGGATCAGGGTGGTGCCGTGTTCGCGATTAAGCGAGAACAGCAGATCGGCAATTTTGTCCCCGGTCTGGCGATCGAGGTTGCCGGTGGGCTCATCGGCGAACAGGAGGGCCGGGCGCCCGTTGAAGGCCCGGGCCAGCGCCACCCGCTGCTGTTCGCCGCCGGAGAGCTGCGCCGGCAGGTGGTGCAGGCGTTTGCCAAGCCCCAGCTGCTCAAGCAGCGCGCGGGCATCGCCCTGGCTCTCACTGTCGCTGGCGCCGCGCAGCAGCGCCGGCAGCTCGACGTTCTCCAGGGCGTTGAGCGTCGGGATCAGCATAAACGACTGAAAAACAAAGCCAACGTGCTGCGCCCGCAGCGCCGCCCGCGCCTCCTCATCCATCCGATGCAGCGGTTTGCCCAGCATCGAGACTTCCCCGCTGCTGCCATCGTCCAGGCCAGCGAGGATCGCCAGCAGGGTCGATTTACCGGAACCTGACTCGCCGATCAGGGCGATGGTCTGCCGCGGTTTGACAACCAGCTCAACTCCGGTAAGGATGGAGAGCTGATGCTCTCCCTGACCGACGGACTTCTTAAGATGATGAACTTCAAGTATGTTTTCCGCTGGCATGTGCCTTTCCTGTTTTTGTTCCTGTTTACCTGCCGCGCAATGGCGGCGGACACGCTGCTGATCCTCGGCGACAGCCTGAGCGCTGGCTATCGAATGGCGGCCAACGCCGCCTGGCCTGCGCTGCTCAATGAGAAGTGGCAGGCGAAAACACCGGTGGTGAACGCCAGCATCAGCGGCGATACCTCGCAGCAGGGGCTGGCCCGCCTGCCAGCGCTGCTTAAGCAGCATCAGCCGCGCTGGGTGCTGGTTGAGCTCGGCGGCAATGACGGGCTGCGCGGTTTTCCGCCACAGCAGACCGAGCAAACACTGCGCACCATTATTAAAGATATCAAAGCGGCCAACGCCGAGCCGCTGCTGATGCAAATTCACCTGCCGGCGAACTATGGCCGCCGCTATAATGAAGCCTTCGGCGCGATTTACCCGGCCCTGGCCAAAGAGTTCGATATTCCTCTCCTGCCTTTTTTTATGGAGGAGGTCTATCTCAAACCGCAATGGATGCAGGACGACGGCATTCACCCAAATCGCGACGCGCAGCCGTTTATCGCCGACTGGATGGCGAACCGGCTGGCTCCCTTAGTTAATCATGACTCCTGAACGCCAGGGGTCGCTGACAGGTAAAGTTATGCAAAAAACGGTTTTAGTGACAGGCTGTTCCAGCGGAATTGGTCTGGAAAGCGCGCTGGATTTAACCCGCCAGGGCTTTCGCGTGCTGGCGGCCTGCCGCAAAGCGGAGGACGTCGCGCGGATGCAGGAGCTGGGGCTAACCGGTATTTTGCTCGATCTGGATGACCCACAGAGCGTGGAGCGCGCGGCGGCGGAGGTGATTGCGCTGACCGATAATCGTCTCTATGGCCTGTTCAATAACGCCGGTTATGGCGTCTATGGCCCGCTGAACACCATCAGCCGCCAGCAGATGGAACAGCAGTTTTCCGCCAACTTTTTCGGCGCGCATCAGCTGACCATGCTGCTGCTGCCGGCGATGACGCCGCACGGCGAAGGGCGCATCGTGATGACCTCCTCGGTGATGGGGCTTATCGCCAGTCCCGGTCGCGGGGCCTATGCCGCCAGTAAATACGCCCTCGAGGCGTGGTCCGATGCGCTACGCATGGAATTGCGCCACAGTGGTATTCAGGTCAGCCTGATTGAACCGGGCCCGATCCGCACCCGCTTTACCGATAACGTCAACCAGACGCAAAGCGATAAACCCGTAGAAAATCCGGGCATTGCCGCCCGCTTTACCCTCGGACCGGAGGCGGTGGTGGAAAAAGTGCGCCACGCTTTTACCAGCGATAAGCCAAAGCTGCGCTACCCGGTCACTCTGGTGACTCACGCGGTGGCGCTGCTCAAACGCCTGCTGCCTGCCCGCGCGATGGACAAAATTATCCACGGCTGAGTTGAAGCGCGGCATGCCGCCCCCATGTAAAACAGAAATCGACTAACGAGAAATGCCCATGTCCGAACAGAATATTGTCAATATTAGCGAAGCGAACCTGCAGCAGACGCTACAGCAGTCCATGAACGTCCCGGTGCTGTTTTATTTCTGGTCTGCCCGCAGCCAGCACTGCGAACAACTGACCCCAGTCCTCGAGCGCCTGGCCGCCCAGTATAACGGCCAGTTCACGCTGGCGAAGGTCGATTGCGACGCCGAGCAAATGCTCGCTTCACAGTTTGGTCTGCGCGCCATCCCTACAGTTTATCTGTTCCAGAACGGCCAGCCGGTGGACGGTTTTGAAGGCCCGCAGCCGGAGGAAGCGATTCGCGCCCTGCTGGATAAAGTCCTGCCGCGTGAAGAGGAGCTGAAAGCCCAGCAGGCGCTGGCCCTGATGCAGGAAGAAAAATACGCCGAGGCATTACCGCTGCTGAAGGAAGCCTGGCAGCTGTCGAATCAGGACAGCCAGATTGGTCTGCTGCTGGCGGAAACGCTGATTGCCCTTCACCGTTCCGATGAAGCGGAAAGCGTGCTGAAAACCATCCCGCTGCAGGATCAGGACACCCACTATCAGGGTCTGGTGGCGCAGATCGAGCTGCTCAAACAGGCCGCCGACACCCCGGAAATTCAGCAGTTGCAGCAGCAGGTGGAACAGAATCCGGACGATGCGCAGCTGGCCTCCCAGCTGGCGCTGCAGCTGCATCAGGTCGGGCGTAATGAAGAAGCGCTGGCGCTGCTGTTCAGCCATCTGCAGAAGGATTTAGGCGCCGGCGATGGCCAGGCGCGCAAGATGCTGCAGGAGATCCTCGCCGCCCTCGGTACCGGCGATGCGCTGGCCGCCAAATACCGCCGCCAGCTGTATTCGCTGCTGTACTAATCAGAGGCGCTGACCCGGATAGCGCTACGCTTATCCGGGCTACAGATTACGCCGTGGTAGCCCGGGTAAGGCGTGAACGCCGCAACCCGGGATCGTTCATGGGTGCTTTTTCAGCTGCGTTACCACCAGCTGATGACGGGCATTGAAGAACTTCCGGTAGGTCAGATAGCCGGCGATAATCGTCGACAGGCTGGCGGTCGACAGCAGCATAAAGGTCACCATGATCTGGTACTTAATCGCCTTCACCGGGTCAATACCGGCAAAAATTAGCCCCGACATCATCCCAGGCAAGCTCACCAGCCCGACCGTTTTCGCTGAATCGACGGTGGGAATCAATGACGCGCGAATGCTCTCGCGAATCAGCCGCGCCGCAGCCATCTTCGGCGTCGCGCCGAGGCTCAGCTTCTCCTGAATCTGCTGCTGCTCGCTGCTGAAGCGCTGGCCCATATTGTTGTAGCACAGCCCCACCGCCACCATGGCGTTCCCGGCCACCATCCCGGCAATCGGGATCACCTGCATCGGCACGAAGGCGATCGACCCCGAAAAGACCAGTACCGCCAACGTTAGTCCGGCGCCAGTGGTAATAGCGATAAACGACGAGACAAAAGCTTTATCGATATATTTACTGCGCTTCTTCGCATTCCACGCCGCGTTAAAGCAGATAAACAGCACCATCAACAGCGTCAGAACCGCATGATTGACGTTAAAGATATATTTCAGCACATAGCCGACGATAATCAGCTGCACGATCGCCCGGCAAATACTCCAGATAATATCTTTTTCCAGTGCCAGTTTTTCCCGATAGCTGACCAGAATAGCGATCAGCACCAGCACCATCGACAGCGCCAGCGATTCGTTCGTAATGTTATGCCCGTTCATGCTGTACCTCCTGCAGGTTTCCGCCGGCAGGTTGCAGCGTAATCACTTCATCGGCATGCGAAATTTCGTTGCGATCGTGGGTGACCCACAGAACAGCGACCTGTTTTTCCGTCGCGTAGCCATGAATAATGTCATTCACATTCTGTTTATTACTTTCATCCAGCGCGCTGGTAATTTCGTCCAGCAGCAGCACGCGCGGCAGAAATTGTAAATTGCGGATCAGCGATACGCGCTGCTTTTCCCCGCCGGACAGTTCGTTAATAGACTTTTCCAGCATATTTTCGCCAAGGCCAAAGCGCTGCAGGTCAGCCACCAGCGCCTGCGGATCGGGTTGTTTGTTGCGGATCTGCCACGGAAAAATCAGGTTATCGTAGACTGAATCACCGAACAGCGCCGGCGTCTGCGCGCAGTAAGACACCTGCTGACGATAGGTTTCCGGCGACAGCGTCGCGATATCCACATCGTCAAAAAACAGGCGTCCGGAGGTTGGGCTGAGCAGCGAGGCGATAATCTTCAGCAAGGTGCTTTTCCCGCAGCCGGAAGGCCCGGTAATCAGCTTAAATTCTCCGGGTCTGAGCTGAAGAGTGATATTGTGTAAAATAACTGCGTCGTCGGTCTTAAACCCCACACCCTCGAGACGCAAAAGCGCGTTATTTTCCTTCATGAGTCTTCCTGATTATTTTCTGAAACACCGCTAGTTTACCCCACTTTCCTTTCTCCAGGATGAGGAGAAAGATATACTCAGTTTAAACATGCGCTATTTCCTTGTAGCGCCCCACCAGGCAACAAGACAGGAGGTTTTTGATGCTGATTTTTATTCCTATCCTTATTTTCGTCGCGCTGGTCATTGTGGCCGCGGCGGTGAAAATTGTCCCGCAAGGCTATCAGTGGACGGTAGAACGTTTTGGGCGCTTTACCCAGACGCTGCAGCCGGGATTAAGCTTAGTCGTGCCGTTTATGGACCGAATCGGCCGCAAAGTGAACATGATGGAGCAGGTGCTCGATATCCCCTCGCAGGAGGTTATCTCCCGGGATAACGCCAACGTCACCATCGACGCGGTCTGCTTTATTCAGGTGATTGACGCGCCAAAGGCCGCCTACGAGGTCAGCAATCTTGAGCAGGCGATCGTCAACCTGACGATGACCAATATCCGTACCGTGCTCGGCTCGATGGAGCTGGACGAAATGCTCTCCCAACGCGACAGCATTAACACCCGTCTGCTGCATATCGTTGACGACGCCACTAATCCGTGGGGAGTAAAAATCACCCGCGTCGAAATTCGCGACGTTCGCCCGCCGGCGGAGCTTATTGCCTCAATGAACGCCCAGATGAAAGCCGAACGTACCAAACGCGCCTATATCCTTGAGGCCGAAGGGGTGCGACAGGCGGAAATTCTGAAAGCGGAAGGGGAAAAGCAGTCGCAGATCCTCAAAGCCGAGGGGGAACGGCAGTCCGCTTTCCTGCAGGCCGAAGCTCGCGAACGTTCCGCCGAAGCGGAAGCCCGCGCCACTCAGATGGTCTCCTCGGCAATCGCCTCGGGCGATATTCAGGCGATCAACTACTTCGTGGCGCAGAAGTACACCGATGCGCTGCAGCAGATTGGCGCCGCTAACAACAGCAAAGTGGTGCTGATGCCGCTGGATGCCAGCAGCCTGATGGGATCGATCGCCGGGATCAGCGAGCTGATCAAAGAAGGCGCTGGCGATCGGAAAAAATCATGATCGACATGATCTTCGCCCATCCGCATCTGTTCTGGTTAAGCCTGGGCGGGCTGCTGCTGGCGGCCGAGATGCTTGGCGGCAGCGGCTATCTGCTGTGGAGCGGCGTCGCTGGCGTGGTGACCGGCGCCCTGACCTGGCTCCTGCCGCTGAGCTGGGAATGGCAAGGGACGCTGTTTGCCGTTCTCACCCTGCTGGCGGCGTGGCTGTGGTCGAAATGGCTGCGCAAGCGGGTCAAAACGCAGCGCCCGGCCGATGCTCAGCTCAACCAGCGCGGTCAGCAACTGGTGGGCCGCCGCCTGACGCTGGATGCCCCGCTGGTAAACGGCCGCGGCCACGTACGCGTGGGCGACAGCTCCTGGCCAGTGATTGCCGATGAAGACCTCGCGGCGGGCAGCAAGGTTGAAGTGATTGCCGTAGAAGGGATTACGCTACGGATCAGACCCGCCGTCCGTTAAGCCTGCGCCTTGCGATGACAGCAGCCGGAAAGATTATCGATAATCGGGCACTCCGCGCTGTCGTCGCCGGGGCAGGATTCGGCCAGCGCCAGCAGGTGCGCGCGCATATTTTGCAGCTCGAGGATATGGTTCTCGATATCCGCCACTTTCTCCAGCGTGCGTTTTTTCACATCGGCGCTGTGCCGCGACGGGTCGTTGAACAAGGCCACCAGCTCGCGGCACTCTTCCAGGTTAAACCCCACCTGCCGCGCCTGGCGCAGCAGCGTCAGCTCATCGAGATGCTGCTGACTGTAGGTGCGGTAGCCGTTTTCGCTCCGCAACGGCGGCGTCACCAGCCCCTTCTCTTCGTAAAAACGAATCGCTTTGCTGGTTAAACCGGTTTTTTTCGCCACATCGCTGATATTCATTTTTTCTCCTTGACCTTCCCCTTGCTGGAAGGTTTAACCTTCTTAATACTCGATGAAAGAGTGGGTCTGGTCAATCGTTGACCGGAAAATTATTCAGGAGTTATTTATGTCTAACACTATCGACCTGACGCTGGATGGCCTCTCCTGCGGCCACTGCGTCAAACGCGTGAAAGAGAGTCTGGAGCAGCGTCCTGACGTTGAGCAAGCCGAGGTGACCCTCACTGAAGCCCATGTCACGGGCAGCGCCAGCGCGCAAGCGCTGATTGATACCGTGAAACAAGCCGGATACGGCGCGGAGCTCAGCCACCCAAAGGCTAAACCGCTGGCAGAATCATCAATCCCGTCGGAAGCACTGACAGCGGCCACTCCTGAGCTTCCGGCAGCCCATGACGAAGATGACAGTCAACAGCTGCTGATCAACGGCATGAGCTGCGCCAGCTGCGTCTCCCGGGTACAAAACGCGCTTGCCGCGGTGCCGGGCGTCTCACAGGCGCGGGTTAACCTGGCGGAACGCACGGCGCTGGTGATGGGCAGTGCGTCCGCCGCAGAATTAGTGCAGGCGGTGGAGAAAGCCGGCTATGGCGCGGAGGCGATCGAAGACGATCTGCAACGCCGCGAACGCCAGCAGGAAACCGCTATTGCTACGATGAAGCGTTTTCGCTGGCAGGCGATTGTCGCCCTGCTGGTCGGCGTGCCGGTGATGGTCTGGGGGATGATCGGCGATAACATGATGGTCAGCGATGACAACCGTTCGCTGTGGCTGGTTATCGGCCTTGTCACCCTCGCTGTCATGGTCTTTGCCGGCGGCCACTTCTACCGCAGCGCGTGGAAAAGCCTGAAAAACGGCACCGCCACCATGGATACGCTCGTGGCGCTCGGCACCGGCGTCGCCTGGCTGTACTCGATGAGCGTCAACCTGTGGCCGCAGTGGTTTCCGATGGAAGCCCGGCATCTGTATTACGAAGCCAGCGCGATGATTATCGGCCTGATTAACCTCGGCCATATGCTGGAGGCCCGCGCCCGCCAGCGCTCCTCGAAAGCGCTGGAGAAACTGCTCGATCTGACGCCACCTTCAGCCCGCGTGGTGACCCCTGAGGGGGAAAAGGATCTGCCGCTCGCGGAAGTTCAGGCGGGTATGACGCTGCGCCTGACCACCGGCGACCGCGTCCCGGTCGACGGCGTGATAAGCCAGGGCGAAGCCTGGTTTGATGAAGCGATGCTCACCGGCGAACCGGTGCCACAGCAAAAAGGCGATGGCGATGCCATTCACGCCGGCACCGTGGTGCAGGACGGCAGCGTGCTGTTCACCGCCAGCGCCGTCGGCAGCCAGACCACGCTGGCAAGAATTATCCGTATGGTGCGCCAGGCGCAGAGCAGCAAGCCGGAGATCGGCCAGCTGGCGGATAAAATCTCCGCCGTATTTGTTCCGGCGGTAGTCGCCATTGCGCTGATCAGCGCCGCGATCTGGTACGTCTTCGGCCCGGCGCCGCAGATCGTCTATACCCTGGTCATTGCCACCACGGTACTGATTATCGCCTGTCCGTGCGCGTTAGGCCTGGCGACGCCGATGTCGATTATCTCCGGCGTTGGCCGGGCGGCGGAGTACGGTGTGCTGGTGCGCGATGCCGATGCGCTGCAGCGCGCCAGTGAACTCGACACCCTGGTGTTCGATAAAACCGGCACCCTGACCGAAGGCAAGCCGCAGGTGGTGGCGGTGAAAACTTTCGCTGGCGTTGATGAGCATACCGCGCTGCGTCTTGCCGCCGCGCTGGAGCAGGGCTCAAGTCATCCGCTGGCGCGAGCGATCCTCGATAAAGCCGCCGACAGTTCGTTGCCGGAAGTGAGCGGCTTCCGCACCCTGCGCGGCCTTGGCGTCAGCGGCGAAGCGGAAGGTCATCGCCTGCTGCTCGGCAACCAGGCGCTGCTCAACGAGCAGCATATCGCCACCGGCGATATAGAAAGCGAGATGACGGCGCAGGCCTCGCGCGGCGCCACGCCGGTGCTGCTGGCGGTGGATGGTCAGGCGGCCGCGCTGTTCGCCATCCGTGACCCGCTGCGCGAAGACAGCGTCGACGCCCTGGCCCGCCTGCATCGGCAGGGCTACCGGCTGGTGATGCTTACCGGGGATAATCCCACCACCGCGAAGGCCATCGCCAAAGAAGCCGGCATTGATGAAGTGATCGCTGGCGTGCTGCCGGACGGTAAAGCCGATGCCATTAAACGACTGCAGAGCCAGGGGCACAAAGTGGCGATGGTTGGCGACGGCATTAACGACGCTCCGGCGCTGGCCCAGGCGGATGTCGGGATCGCCATGGGCGGCGGCAGCGATGTCGCTATTGAAACCGCGGCGATCACCCTGATGCGCCATAGTCTTCACGGCGTGGCCGATGCGCTGGCGATTTCGAAGGCGACCTTACGCAATATGAAGCAGAACCTGCTGGGCGCGTTTGTCTACAACTCGCTGGGTATCCCGATTGCCGCCGGGATCCTCTGGCCGCTGACCGGCACCCTGCTCAACCCGGTGGTCGCCGGCGCGGCGATGGCGCTGTCGTCGATCACCGTGGTGAGTAACGCCAACCGCCTGCTGCGCTTTAAACCAAAAGAGTAAACGCCGTCAGATGAAACGGGCGCCGACGTTGTTCGGCGCCTGTATTTTTGCTGACACAAGAAAAGCCCGCCGGAAGGGTGACGTGTATCACCATATGCGCTAGCATGAATGCCTCACACTTCGGAGCGCGTATGGGCCTGTTAAACCGGATAAAAATGCTGTGGCGAGCCGCCGTCGGCTCGTCTTATTCCTGGCCTGCGATGGATATCGTTCTGCCCGGCGAACGCTATTTGCACCTCGTCGGCAGCATCCATATGGGCACCCGCGACATGGCGCCGCCGCCGGCGAAGCTTCTGAAAAAAATACGCCAGGCCGATGCGTTAATCGTCGAGGCCGATATCAGCGGCAATGAAACCCCGTTTAGCAACCTTCCCTCTTACCCGCCGCTGGCAGAACGTCTGAGCGATGCGCAGTTGAGTGAGCTAGAGGCGCGAGCCGGCGAGCTGGGCCTGTCGGTCGGGCTGTTCGACAGCCAGCCGCTGTGGCAGGTGGCGATGGTGCTACAAGCCACCCAGGCGCAGAAGCTGGGACTGCGACCGGATTACGGCATCGATTATCAGTTGCTGATGGCCGCCCGCGAGAGCAACATAACGGTGATGGAGCTGGAAGGCGCCGACAGCCAAATCGCGCTGCTGCGCGATCTGCCCGACGGGGGGATGGCGCTGCTGGAGGATACGCTGAGCCACTGGCGGACCAATGCCCGCCTGCTACAGGTGATGATCGGCTGGTGGCTGGAGCAACCGCCATCGCGCGGCGCGGTATCGCTGCCGACGACCTTTAGTCAGTCTTTGTATGATGTGCTGATGCACCAGCGCAATCTCGCCTGGCGCGAGACGCTGCTGGCCTTGCCGCCGGGGCGCTACGTGGTTGCCGTCGGCGCGCTGCACCTGTATGGCGAAGGGAATCTGCCGGATATGCTGACCTAAAAAAATGGCCAATATTGCTATTGGCCCGTCAAAGAGGAATTTCATCATTATTATTATCCCGGGATTTGCATCCCGGATCGTCTGATTGTCGCTCAAAGTGACCATCACTGCCAACACTATTGCGCAAGATGGTACTATTTTTTAGACAACCTGCGGGCGTATTCTGACGTCACGCAAAACCGGTTGGTAAGAAGGATAGCTATGACTCCCGCCGTTAAATTACTCGAAAAAAACAAAATCCCCTTTCAGATCCACAGTTACGATCACGATCCCAATGAGACCAACTTCGGAGATGAAGTGGTGCGCAAGCTCGGCCTCAATGCCGACCAGGTTTACAAGACCCTGCTGGTCGCCGTTAACGGCGATATGAAGCATCTGGCGGTCGCCGTCACCCCGGTCGCCGGGCAGCTGGATTTGAAGAAAGTGGCGAAAGCGCTGGGCGCCAAGAAAGTCGACATGGCCGACCCGATGGTGGCGCAGCGTATCACCGGCTATCTGGTGGGCGGTATCAGTCCGCTGGGGCAGAAGAAGCGCCTGCCGACGGTGATTGACGCTCCGGCGCAGGAATTTGCCACCATCTATATTTCCGGCGGCAAACGCGGTCTGGATATTGAGCTGGCGGCCAGCGATCTGGCGCAGCTTCTGGACGCGAAGTTCGCCGATATCGCCCGCCGCGATTGAGCACACCATCCCGGATAGCGGCGCACGCGCCTTATCCGGGTTATCCAACTCGTAGCCCCGGTAAGCGCAGCGCCACCGGGGAAATAGCCAACCTGAAGCTCAGACCTACTGCCAGCTCACCTCGCCTTTCGGCTCGTAGGCTGCCGCATCCAGCGGCGAGTTCTTCTCGATATACTCTTTCAGCACTTCGGCATCGATAAAGCCGGTATTCACATACCCGGGTTTATCGGCAATGTTCGGATAGCCATCGCCGCCGGTAGCGTTAAAGCTCAGCGTCGCCATCCGGTAGGTCTTCGCCGGATCCACCGGTTCGCCTTTGATTTTCAGATCGTTCAGTTTGCCATCTTTGGCTACAAAGCTGACGTTGGCAAACTGCGGATAGGCGCCGGAATCCGGCTTCATCTGCGCGACGGCGGTCAGGTAATCCACCACCTCCTTGCCGCTCATATCGACATAGGTCAGCACATTGCCGAACGGCTGGACCTTCATCACATCCTTATAGGTGATATCCCCCGCCTCGATGGAGTCGCGGATCCCACCGCCGCTCATCACCGCGAAATCCGCGTTGCTGCGCGCCATCTGCGCCGCCAGCAGCAGGTGCCCCATATTGGTCTGCACAAAGCGCACTTTACTGCGGTCGCCCTCCAGATGACCATTCACGCTACCGATTTTGACCTGCAGCTGCGCTTTGCCTTTGTTCTGGAATGGCGTCAGCAGCGACATCATCTGCGGGTTCTCTGCGATCTGCGGCGTATACAGCACCCGCTCGCTTTGGCCGTTATCGTAAGTCACTTTTTTCTTCAGGTTCACCGGGATCAACTGATAATGCACCAGCTTCATCTCGCCGTTGCGGAACTCAAAATCGGCGCGGCCGACGTATTTGCCCCACTCATGCGCCTGGACGATCCAGATGCCGTTCTGACGATCCGGCGCGCACGGGGTGCCTGGCACATAATCGACCTGCTTTTTATTTTCCGACGCCATGCATACCGGATCCTGCGAGTGACCGCCGACGATCATCGCCAGCGATCCCGCAGGTAAACTCCGCGCCATTTCAACGTCGCCCGGCGCGTTAGAGCCGTGGTTGCCATTGTCGTAATGGCCCATATGGGTGGTGGCCAGGATCACGTCCGGCTTTTCATTCTGCTGCAGCTCCTGGATCACCAGCTTCGCCTCTTCCGCCGGTTTGCGGAATTCGATATCGGTGAAATATTCCGGATTGCCAATCTTGGCCGTATCGTCGGTGGTTAAGCCAATCACCGCGATTTTCAGCCCGCCGCGCTTAAACAGCGCCCAGGGTTTGAACAGCCGTTCGCCGGTGCTTTTCTGATAAATATTGGCCGACAGGAACGGGAACTTAGCCCACTTTTCCTGCTGGCGCAGCACGCTCAGCGGATTATCAAATTCATGGTTCCCCACCGCCATTGCGTCGTAGCCGATCAGGTTCATGCCGCGAAAATCGGGCTCTGCATCCTGTAAATCAGACTCCGGCACGCCGGTATTAATATCGCCGCCGGATAACAGCAGGACGCTCCCCCCTTCCGCCGCCACTTCTTTCCGGATGCCATCGACCAACGTTTTCTGCGCCGCCAGACCATATTCGCCGTAGTCATTGCGCCAGAAATGGCCGTGATGATCGTTGGTGTGCAGGATGGTAATTTTATAGGTTTTATCCTGCTCATAGGCCTGTGCGGACAGGCTGCCCAGCGATAAGGCGGCAAATAACGCCAGCGCTACGCGATGTTTAAAATAATGCATGCTTCACTCCCTGACTTAATCCCAAGTGCCGAAAGTATAGCGAGTTAGTCGCGTTGACAAATATGTTTTCAGAATTGCGACTTCCTTCAACCCCTAAGGACAGGTATGTTAGTCGGATAATAATTCCACCTGCATCCTCTATACGCCTTCGCGTTGTATGGCATTGCGTCAGCCCGTTGGTTATATTTCCCATGTAGTAGCCGGGAAAATCAGGGTCGTCGCCATGGCGTAAAAATGACGAAAGCTATATAAAAAAGTGACGTGAACCTATGGCAATCAATCAGACCGCTCAACCCCTGTCCGGCCCTGCTGCGCCGCCGCAAAAAGCACGCACCTCGTTTGGCATCTTAGGCGCGATCAGCCTGTCCCATTTGCTTAACGATATGATCCAGTCGCTCATCCTGGCGATTTACCCGCTGCTGCAGGCGGAGTTCTCCCTTACCTTCGTGCAGATCGGGATGATCACCCTCACCTTCCAGCTCACCTCATCGCTATTCCAGCCGGTGATTGGCTACATCACCGATAAACGCTCGATGCCGTGGTCGCTGCCGGTGGGCATGTGCTTCACCCTCTGCGGTTTGATTCTGCTGGCGCTGGCCGGGAGTTTCGGCATGGTGCTGCTGGCTGCCGCGCTGGTGGGTACCGGCTCCTCGGTTTTCCATCCGGAATCGTCCCGCGTGGCGCGGATGGCCTCTGGCGGCCGTCACGGCCTGGCCCAGTCGCTGTTCCAGGTCGGCGGCAACTTCGGCAGCTCGCTTGGTCCATTGCTGGCGGCGGTGATTATCGCCCCCTATGGCAAAGGCAACGTCGCCTGGTTCGTGCTGGCCGCCCTGCTGGCTATTGTGGTGCTGTCGCAAATCAGCCGCTGGTATGCCGCACAGCACCGTATGAATAAAGGCAAACCGAAGCCGCTGATCGTTAATCCGCTGCCGCGCAATAAGGTGATTCTGGCGGTAGGTATTCTGCTGATGCTGATTTTCTCGAAATATTTCTATATGGCGAGCATTAGCAGCTATTACACCTTTTATCTGATGCATAAGTTCGGATTATCGGTGCAAAATGCCCAGCTTCATCTGTTTGCCTTCCTGTTCGCGGTTGCCGCCGGGACGGTAATCGGCGGGCCAGTTGGCGATAAAATTGGACGTAAATATGTGATTTGGGGCTCTATCCTCGGTGTGGCGCCGTTTACCCTCATTTTACCCTACGCCAGCCTTGAATGGACGGGGATTTTAACGGTGATTATTGGTTTTATCCTCGCCTCGGCCTTTTCCGCTATCCTGGTCTATGCGCAGGAGCTGCTGCCGGGTCGAATCGGCATGGTTTCTGGCCTGTTCTTCGGCTTCGCCTTTGGCATGGGTGGCCTTGGCGCCGCGGTGCTGGGCCTGCTGGCGGACCATACCAGTATCGATCTGGTGTATAAAATCTGTGCCTTCCTGCCGCTGCTGGGTTTCCTGACGATATTTCTTCCTGATAACCGGCAAAAAGCCTGATTATCCGGCGGCCAAAGTGCAACGCTGGCCGCCGTTATCCCTTGCGCCATCAGCCTGATGCGCGCATTCCCTCCGCGATTTTCCCTTCTGTGCCTTTTGGCCGGTTAATTCCATTTTTTTGCACAATTCAAGAATTATTCATAAACAAAGTGAACGTTTTTGTCATAAACTATTACCCGGATAGGGTAGCAAAATGGACCGATACACCACTGGAAAGGAGACGGAATGCACCACGCAACACCGCTTATCACCACCATTGTCGGCGGCCTCGTGCTCGCCTTTATTCTCGGCATGATTGCCAATAAGCTACGTATTTCTCCTCTGGTGGGATATCTCTTAGCGGGCGTGCTGGCCGGACCTTTCACCCCAGGCTTTGTTGCTGATACCAAACTGGCTCCTGAACTGGCAGAACTCGGCGTGATCCTGCTGATGTTCGGCGTCGGGCTGCATTTTTCCCTGAAAGATCTGATGGCGGTAAAGTCGATCGCCATTCCCGGGGCCATCGCCCAGATAGCCGTGGCGACGCTGTTGGGTATGGCACTCTCCGCCGCCCTTGGCTGGTCGCTGATGACCGGCATCGTCTTTGGCCTGTGTCTCTCCACCGCCAGTACCGTGGTGCTACTGCGTGCCCTCGAGGAGCGACAGCTTATTGACAGTCAGCGCGGGCAGATTGCCATTGGCTGGCTGATTGTAGAAGACCTGGTGATGGTCCTGACGCTGGTCCTGCTGCCAGCGATTGCCGGGATGACGGAGAAAGGTGACGTTGGCTTCGCCTCTCTGGCCCTCGACCTCGGGATCACCATTGGTAAAGTGGTGGCCTTTATCGCCATCATGATGCTGGTCGGTCGCCGGTTGGTGCCGTGGATCATGTCGCGCAGCGCCGCCACCGGATCACGCGAGCTGTTCACCCTGTCGGTGCTGGCCCTGGCGCTGGGCATCGCCTTCGGCGCCGTGGAGCTGTTTGATGTCTCCTTCGCCCTTGGCGCCTTCTTCGCCGGCATGGTGCTTAACGAATCTGAGCTGAGCCACCGCGCCGCCCATGACACCCTGCCGCTGCGCGACGCCTTCGCGGTGCTGTTCTTTGTCTCCGTCGGCATGCTGTTTGACCCGATGGTGCTGGTGCAGCAGCCGCTGGCGGTGCTGGCGACACTGGCGATTATTATCTTTGGTAAATCCGCCGCCGCCTTTTTCCTCGTGCGTATGTTTGGTCATTCGCCGCGTACCGCATTGACCATTGCCGCCAGCCTGGCGCAGATTGGTGAGTTTGCCTTTATTCTCGCCGGCCTGGGGATGGCGCTTAACCTGCTGCCGCAGGCTGGACAAAACCTGGTGCTGGCCGGGGCGATCATCTCGATTATGCTCAACCCGGTGCTGTTTACCCTGCTGGAAAAATATCTCGATAAAACCGAAACCCTCGACGAGCAGACGCTGGAAGAGGTGCTGGAAGATGAGAAACAGGTGCCAGTCGATATCTGTAACCACGCGCTGCTGGTTGGCTTCGGCCGCGTCGGCAGTCTGCTGGGCGAGAAGCTGATGGCCCAGGGGATCCCGCTGGTGGTGGTTGAAACCTCGCGTACCCGCGTGGATGAGTTACGCGAGCGCGGGATCAGCGCGGTGCTGGGTAATGCCGCCAATGAAGAGATCATGGAACTGGCGCATCTCGACTGCGCCCGCTGGCTGCTGCTGACTATCCCCAACGGCTACGAGGCCGGAGAGATTGTCGCTTCCGCACGGGAAAAATGCCCGAATATCGAGATCATCGCCCGCGCCCATTACGATGATGAAGTGGACTACATTATCGATCGCGGGGCTAATCAGGTGGTGATGGGCGAGCGGGAAATTGCCCGCGCCATGCTGCAGCTTCTGGAAACGCCACCGGCCGGTGAAGTGGTCACCGGCTGATGTACTGCCCTCTCCCCGTCGGGAGAGGGGCGCGCTTACCGATCCCAGTACGCCTCTTCCAGGCTGTCCTCACGCTCCGGCAGGCCGCGGGTTAAACGCGGCGAGTGCTGGTTCAGCACCTGATAGCTCACGCGGTTGGCATATTTACACACCTGCGCCAGTGAGGAGTAGGTCAGCCATTTGCATTTGTGCTTGCTGGAGTTGGGTACGTTATTGCGGTGGTAGTTATTGGCGGTGATGTCATGCAGCAGCGCCGCCAGGGCGCCGTCGCCAGCGCCGTTGGTATTCATGATTTTTTCAGGCCCGCCCATATACGGGGCGATATGTGAATAGATACGCAGCGGATTAACGCAATCCTGGTGGCGCATCGCACGGCTGAATTCAAACTGGTTAAACTCCGGGATCGCCCCCGGCAGCAGCGGATGCTGGGTTTTCCGCTTCGCCTCTTCTTCGGTAAAGCCCGCCATATACAGGCCCGCCGGACCGGCAGTGCACAGCACCAGGTCGACCCAGTCCAGCGCTTTATCCGCCGCCGACAGCGGATCGGCAAAACCGGTCAGGGCTTCCCCTTCTTCTTCATTCATCGCCAGAATCGAGACATGCTCCTGCAGGAACTGCTGCCACCACGCCGGGTTATCGGCAATCACGTATTTAGTTCCGAGAGTTAACACCACCGGCACATCATGCTTTTTGGCGTACTCGATGGCTTTCATCGTGGCGTCTGGCATCGGCTCGCCCGGCTTGCAGCGTACCAGGTAGGAGGTGAGCACCAGCGCCGAGGCGCCGGCGATCACCGCTTCCGGAATGCTTTCCGGGCGCAGCTTGTTCATGTGACCCGGGCTGATGGCGAAGGTGCGCTCGCCGCTGTCGCTGATCAGGGTAAAACAGCGGCCAATGGCGCCGTCGACGCCCTGCAGATAGTTCAGATCGGTGCGGCTGGAGGTATTGCACAGGTAGCGATAGGCATAGCCGCCGATGTCGATATTGCTGCACATCACGCCAAGCAGCACCGAGCGATCGTCCGCCAGCACCGAGTAGTTATGCATGGTATTGCCGATGGTGCCGCCGGCAAACTGATGGGTAATGAGATTATTGCGTACCAGCTCCTGGTACAGCGCCTCGGCGACGTCATCTTCAATCACCAGCGAGTGGCCCGCGCTCAGACCATAGCGTACGATAAACGCTTCATCCACTTTCGCTTCGATATCCACCAGCGTCTGGTCGATACCGACCACCCAGGAGACGCTGGATTCATTCTCCGGCTGAATTTGCTGCAGCAGCGGGTCGCGGGCGTTGACGGGAAAATAGTGTTTGGATTTGCGTTTACCGGGAAATTTCATAGTGGCGCTTAAATAACAGGGAACAAGCGGGAAATAGTAGCATATTCCCCGCCCTGCGCGCGATCAGCGATAAGGCGCCGTCAGGTTGACCATCATCTCAATATGCGCCACATCCGCATTTAGCGCCGGAATATATTCATACTGCTCGCCACCCGCTTCGAGGAAAACTTCCCGGTTCTGAACGGCAATCTCTTCCAGCGTTTCGAGACAGTCAGCGGCAAACCCCGGGCACAGCACCTGAATATGCTTCGTCCCCTGCTCGCCAAGCATCTTCAGCGTCTCATCGGTGTACGGCGTCAGCCAGGGTTCCCGGCCAAAGCGCGACTGGAAGGTCATCATCACCCGCTCCGGCGGCAGCCCCAGCGCGGAAACCAGTTCCCGCGTGGTATCGCGACAGCGCTGGGGATAATCATCGCCCTGGTTGGCATAGCGCTGCGGGATCCCATGGTAGGAGAGCAGCAGCAGATCGGGTTCCCCGTGCACCGCGAAGGAGGCGCGCACGCTGGCCGCCAGCGCATGGATATAGTCCGGGTGATCGGCATAGTCGCGAATAAACGAGATACCCGGAATAGCGCGCTTTTTCGCAAGGATCCGCGCCAGCTCATCCCAGACGGCGGCCACCGTCGAACAGGAATATTGTGGGTACAGCGGCAGCACCACGATGTGTCCCACCCCCTGCGCCAGTAAATCATCCACCGCGCTGGCCAGCGACGGCGAACCATAGCTCATGCCCAGCGCCACCGGCGTATCCGGCAGCCTGGCGGCCAGCGCCTGCTGCTGGCGACGGCTGTATACCATCAGCGGCGATCCCTCCTCCATCCACACGGACTGATAGAGCTTCGCCACGCGCGGGGAGCGAATCGGCAGTATGACGCCACGCAGCAGCGGCCACCATAGCAGACGAGATGTATCCACCACCCGTTTGTCGCTGAGGAATTGTCGCAGATAGCGCTTCACCGCACCGGGGGTGGGCGCATCGGGAGTGCCTAAATTGGCCAGCAAGATACCTGTTTTCGTCTGATGCATTACCGCCTCTTAACCATTTGAATCGCAGCCAATTGTAGCTGAAATGGCGCTAAACGGAACCAATCATAGCAAAAGGTAGAAATGAGAGGAGTTCTCATCCTGCGGCAGCAGGATGAGAAAAGGCTTTATCAGCCGAGGATTTTTTCCAGTTCAGCGCGCACGTCAGCTACCGCTTTGGTGCCGTCGACTTTGGCATATTTGGTGTTGCCCGCCTGCGCTTCTTTGGTGTAGTAGCCGATCAGCGGTGCTGTCATCTGATGGTATTCCACCAGGCGCTTACGCACGGTCTCTTCCTGGTCGTCTTTACGGGTGGTCAGCTCTTCGCCGGTCACGTCGTCTTTGCCTTCCACCTTCGGCGGATTGAATTTGATGTGGTATACGCGACCGGATGCCGCATGAACGCGACGGCCAACGATGCGGTCGACGATCAGTTCGTCCGGCACGTCGAATTCCAGCACGTAATCAACGGTAATACCCGCTTCTTTCATGGCGTCAGCCTGCGGAATGGTGCGCGGGAAGCCGTCCAGCAGGAAGCCGTTACGGCAATCTTCCTGGGCGATACGCTCTTTCACCAGCGCGATGACCAGCTCATCGGTTACCAGCTTGCCGGCGTCCATAATGTCTTTCGCTTGCTTACCGAGCTCAGAGCCGGATTTTACCGCCGCGCGCAGCATATCGCCGGTGGAGATTTGCGGAATACCGTATTTCTCCATGATGAACTGAGCCTGAGTTCCTTTACCCGCGCCCGGAGCGCCAAGCAGAATAATACGCATTACGAAAATCCCCTCAAAAGTCGATTCAATTTTTCAAAAACGCTAAACCATACCACCAGAACGGCGATGGCTCAAGGAAGGCGGTGCGGCTGAAACGGTTAATGGTGAGATATTTTATGCAATCCAATGTGAAATGCCCCGCCGGAGCAAATTGCTCAGGCGGGGCATTTATCCCGTTCCCGGCGTCGCGTCGCTCGGCCGGGCTACTCGTTCAGGTTCGCGTCAGGAAGCCAGCAGCTGGTTCATACGACGGATAAACTGGTTCGGATCTTCCAGCGTGCCGCGCTCGGCCAGCAGCGCCTGATCCAGCAGCAGTTCCACCCATTCGCCGAACTGCGCGTCATCCTGGGTATCGGCGGCGCGTTTCACCAGCTGATGCGCCGGGTTCAGTTCGAAGATGTATTTCACTTCCGGTGCCGCCTGGCCCGCTGCCGCGAACAGCTTCGCCATCTGCGTGCTCATCTCATCGGCATCGGTAGTGACAATCGCCGGGGTGTCGGTCAGACGATGGGTCAGACGCACCTCTTTCACCCGGTCGCCAAGCAGGTTTTTCACACGCTCAACGAACGGCTCCAGCGCTTTTTCAGCTTCTTTTGTGGACTCGTCCACTTCATCCGCCAGCTTGTCCAGCGACTCGTCGGCTTTCGCCACCGACTGGAACGCTTTGCCGTCGAACTCGGTCAGGTAGCTCATCATCCACTCGTCGATGCGATCGGAGAGCAGCAGAACTTCAATCCCTTTCTTACGCAGCAGTTCGAGGTGCGGGCTGCTCTTCGCCGCCGCATAGCTGTCGGCAGTGATGTAGTAGATCTTCTCCTGGCCTTCTTTCATCCGCGAGACATACTCTTCCAGCGACACGGTCTGCGCGGAGGAGTCGGTATGCGTCGTCGCGAAACGCAGCAGTTTGGCGATCGCTTCCTGGTTGCTCGGATCTTCCGCCGGGCCCTCTTTCAGCACCAGGCCGAACTGTTTCCAGAAAGTTTGATATTTTTCAGCGTCGTCTTTCGCCAGCTTATCCAGCATCTGCAGCGCGCGTTTGGTCAGCGCGGTACGCAGGTTGCGGGTCACGCTGCTGTCCTGCAGGATTTCACGGGAGACGTTCAGCGGCAGATCGTTGGAGTCGATCAGGCCACGCACGAAGCGCAGGTAGTTCGGCATAAACTGCTCGGCGTCGTCCATAATGAACACACGCTGCACGTACAGCTTCAGGCCGTGTTTATGATCGCGGTTCCACATATCCCACGGCGCCTGCGACGGGATATACAGCAGGCTGGTGTACTCCTGCTTACCTTCCACGCGGTTGTGGCTCCAGGTCAGCGGGTCGCTGTAGTCGTGAGCGATATGCTTGTAAAACTCTTTGTATTCGTCGTCGTTAACTTCGGACTTGCTGCGGGTCCACAGGGCCTGCGCCTTGTTGATTTTTTCCCACGAAATCACGGTTTCGCCGTCTTTCTCTTCCTGCTTTTCAATCTCAACCGGCAGCGCGATATGGTCGGAATACTTGCTGATGATGGAGCGCACGCGCCAGTCATTGAGGAAATCGTCTTCGCCCTCACGCAGATGCAGGGTGATTTCGGTGCCGCGATCGGCTTTGGTGATGTCGGCAACAGTGTATTCCCCTTCGCCGGCGGATTCCCAGAACACGCCGTTCTCAGGTTTATCGCCCGCCGCACGGGTACGCACGGTCACTTTATCCGCCACGATGAAGGCAGAGTAGAAGCCGACGCCGAACTGGCCGATCAGCTGGCTGTCTTTCGCCTGGTCGGAACCCATCGATTCCAGAAACGCTTTGGTGCCGGATTTGGCGATAGTGCCGAGATGATCGATAACCTCTTCCCGGTTCATGCCGATACCGTTATCGGCGATGGTCAGGGTGCGGTTGTCTTTATCAAACGAAACCCGTACGCGCAGCTCGCCATCGCCCTCATACAAATCCGGCTGCGACAGCGCGCGGAAACGCAGCTTATCGGCCGCATCAGAGGCGTTGGAAATCAGCTCACGCAGAAAGATTTCTTTGTTGGAATAGAGGGAATGGATCATCAGGTGCAGAAGTTGCTTTACCTCTGACTGAAAACCACGAGTTTCTTGTCCTTTCATCTGATTCAACCTCAACAATGCCATTTTAAATGGGGTAAAAAACCGTTGAGTGGGAGATGGGGACTGCGGGGAAATTTTTCAAGCGGAGGCGGCGCTGGCCGCCTCCATTTGTTCAGAAAGTAATCTTGTGACGACCGGCCAGCGAGTGGGACAGCGTGGTGCCGTCGACCATTTCCAGCTCGCCGCCCACCGGCACGCCGTGGGCGATGCGGCTGGCATCAATGCCATACTGCGCGCACAGCTCCGCGATGTAGTTGGCCGTCGCCTCACCCTCAACGGTCGGGTTAGTGGCAAGGATCACCTCGGTGATCGACTCCGCTTCCAGCCGTTGTTCAAGGCGATCGAGCCCGATGTCATCTGGCCCGATGCCGTCGAGCGGCGACAGGTGCCCCATCAGCACGAAGTAGCGGCCGGAATACTGCCCGGTCTGCTCGATGGCGTGGATGTCCGCCGGACTCTCCACCACGCAGATCTGGCCGTTTTCCTGGCGACGCGGGTTGCTGCAGATATTGCACACCTCCTGCTCGGTGAAGGTGCGGCAATCGGCGCAGTGGCCGATCTCCGACATCGCGCGCGTCAGCGCCTGCGCCAGGCGCATACCGCCGCTGCGATCGCGCTGCAGCAGGGTAAACGCCATGCGCTGCGCCGACTTCGGGCCAACGCCCGGCAGACAGCGCAGCGCTTCCATAAGCTGAGTTAACAGCGGGCTGGTTTGCATCAGAACGGCATCTTGAAGCCTGGCGGCAGCTGCATACCGGCAGAAACGGAAGCCATCTTCTCTTTCTGGGTCTCTTCAATGCGGCGCGCGGCGTCGTTAAACGCGGCAGCCACCAGATCTTCCAGCATTTCTTTGTCGTCTTCCAGCAGGCTTGGGTCGATTTCCACACGGCGGCAGTTGTGCGCGCCGTTAATGGTCACTTTCACCAGACCCGCGCCGGATTCGCCGGTCACTTCCAGCTGAGCGATCTCTTCCTGCATCTTCTGCATTTTGTCTTGCATCTGCTGGGCCTGCTTCATCAGGTTACCCAGGCCGCCTTTTCCACCAAACATAGGCTTCTCTCTCAGTCAGTCATCGTTAAAGGTACTGAATGCCAGTCAGACTGGCGTTCAAATGGGGCGGATACTCTCTTCATCCAGATCGGCGTCGAAGAAACGACGCAGGGTCTGAATGTTATTATCCGCGATAATGGCTTCGCGCGCCTGCGCGAGCTTTTCTTCATAAATAGCCTGCCGCCACTCCAGCGGCGTACGCATCGCGGGATTATCATCTTCCACGATGGTCAATTCAACCGGCGTACCGTACAACACCCCCAGCGCTTCAGCCAGCTTTTGCTGCGCGCCGGTGGAATTGAGGTGACGCTGGCTGGGGCGCAGATGCAGACAGACGCGGCTGCCCTCCTGCTCTTTCCACGCGTTGAGCGCCACCTGCTCGACCAGCTTAGGTACCGCCAGCCGGCTCACTTCCGCCGCCCAGCTGTCGCGCTCGACCGCTTCTTCGGCGAGCTTGGCCGCCAGCTCCGGCGTCTTCTCATGCTCCAGCGCTTTTTTCAGCGCTTTTGGCGTCGCGACTTCGACTTTGGCCTCTTCAACCACTGTCGTCGCCTTCCAGCGATAGGCCTCTTTCTTCGCCGGGGCCTGCTCAAGGGCAGCCGCCGCCGGACGAGCCTGGACGCGCTCGGTAATCGAACTCAGTCGCTCCAGCGCAGCGTTATTCACCGGCCGCGCGCGGGAAGCGGCTGCCGGTTCACTCTTTTTTGGAGTGGTTGCTCCCTGGCTGCGCTGCAGGTGGCTGCGGGCCGCCAGCACCTGGCTGGTGGTCGGCGGCAAACTCTGCGACGGCTGCTGCGGCGGCGCAGCGGGGGCAACCGGCTGACGCGGCGCGGGCGCGGCGGTCTGTGCTGGCTGCACTTCCGGCTCTGGAAGCGGCTTACGCGGATGAAACGCCAGCGCGCGGAGCAGCGTCATTTCGACGCCCATTCGCCGGTCCGGCGCATAAGGCAGCTCTTTGCGGCCCATCAGCAGCGTTTGGTAGTAAAGCTGAACGTCACCCGGCGGTACGGTTCGCGCCAGTTCGCGCATCCGCACTTCGACCGTGGCCATATCGGCGCCCAGCGCCGAAGGCGACAGCTGTACCATGGCGATGCGGTGCAGCAGGCTCTGCATCTCCACCAACAGCGCCTCCCACTCGACGCCGCGTGCGGCGGCGTCATTGACGCCCGCCATCACCCGCTCGCCGTCGGCAGCGACCAGCGCTTCAATCAGCGACAGCGCCTGATCGTCATCAAGGGTGCCGAGCATGGTGCTCACCGATGCGGCCGTCAGCTGTCCTTCTCCACTGGCAATCGCCTGATCGGTCAGGCTTAAGGCATCGCGCAGGCTGCCGTCGGCTGCCCGCGACAAGAGCTGCAGCGCGCGGGGTTCAAAGGCAATCTGCTCTTCGCCAAGAATATGCTCCAGCTGATGGCGGATCTGTTCAACATCCAGGGCTTTGAGATGGAACTGCAGGCAGCGGGATAAGATCGTCACCGGCAGCTTCTGCGGATCCGTCGTCGCCAGCAGGAATTTGACGTGTGCTGGCGGCTCCTCCAGCGTTTTTAATAACGCGTTGAAGCTGTGGCGCGACAACATATGGACTTCGTCGATGAGATAGACCTTAAAGCGGCCGCGGGCCGGCGCGTACTGGACGTTATCCAGCAGGTCGCGGGTATCTTCGACTTTGGTGCGCGAGGCGGCGTCAATCTCAATCAGATCGACAAAACGCCCCTGTTCAATTTCCCGGCAGTTATCGCACACGCCGCAGGGGGTGGCGGTGATGCCGGTTTCACAGTTTAACCCTTTCGCCAGCAGACGGGCGATGGAGGTCTTACCGACCCCGCGGGTACCGGAAAAGAGATAAGCGTGATGAATGCGCCCTAACGACAAGCCGTTCGCCAGTGCGGTCAGCACATGTTCCTGGCCGACGACGTCAGCAAAGGTTTGTGGGCGCCATTTACGGGCTAAGACCTGATAACTCATGGGCTGGCTCTGAAACGCTGGAAGGTGAAATCACGAAGGGGTCATGCTATCACAGCCCCGCCCGATCGGCGAGGCTATGTGGAGGGATTTGCTTAGTGGCCCGGGAACGGCACCAGGCTGTAGCAGTGGATCCCCAGCTTCTCCAGGCGCTGTTCGCCGCCCAGATCGAACAGGTTGATAATGAAAGCGGCATCGTGCACTTCGCCGCCGAGACGGCGGATCAGTTTGACCGTCGCGTCGATGGTGCCGCCGGTCGCCAGCAGATCGTCCACCACCAGCACCTTGTCGCCCGGTTTGATCGCATCAACGTGAATCTCCAGCTGATCGGTGCCATACTCCAGCTCATAGCTCTCGGCAATGGTTTCACGCGGCAACTTACGCGGCTTGCGAACCGGAACAAAGCCCACGCCCAGCGCCAGCGCAACCGGGGCGCCGAACAGGAAGCCACGCGCCTCAGTCCCTACCACTTTGGTAATACCCGCGTCTTTGTAGCGCTCGGTCAGCAGTTCAATGCTAAGCGCGTAGGCCTTCGGGTCTTCCAGTAAGCTGGTGACATCGCGGAAAAGAATGCCAGGTTTTGGATAATCCTCGATACTCTGGATGCTGTTCTTCAGATATTCAAGCTGCTGTGCAGTTGCGGTCATAAGTGTATGCCTGATTGAAACGGTGTTACCCACGGGCGTGCAAAAGGGGCCAAAGAAACATTTGTTTAACCTTTGACCAGGCTTGCCCGCGCTCGAAAACGCCAGAATTTACTGGCTGTCAGCAACAATTGCAACAGGCATTATTGCGCATCAGTGCTTTTGTTGCTTTGCGTCAACCACCGGAATGCGCCACATAAAGATCAGCAGGCAGGCCAGAATGACCAACAGCATGATGCGCACCCACGTAAGCTTAACCAGCCACAGCGAAATAGCAAAAGTCACTACGATCATCGCAATGGCGCGCGGTTTGGCGCCGCGAGGCATCGCGCGGTACTGCTGCCAATGGCGAAGATAGCCGCCAAACCAGGAGCGATACAGCAGCCACTGGTGAAAGCGCGGCGATGAGCGGGCAAAGCACCAGGCGGCGAGCAGAATAAACGGCGTCGTCGGCAGCAACGGTAAGAAGATGCCCAGCGTACCCAGCGCTACCGCCAGCCAGCCGATAATGGTTAGAATAACAGGTGGCATAATGCGAATCGTTATCAAACAGATGAGGCTACTGTAGCACAGTTGGCTGGAAGGGAATGGAGAGGTGTGGTGAAAACAGCTCAACTTTTACAAACGCTGAACGATCAGCTCAGCGAGCTGGCCGCGCTGGTGGCGCCGCTGGCGGAGCACGCGACCCTGAGCCCACGCTTTGACCGTCAGCTCTTTCATACCCGCAGCACGCTGATGCAGGACTATCTGGCGGAAGCCCGGCAAAACTTTTCCCAACTGAGCCAGGCCGTCGAGCGCCAGCAACTGCCGCAGGTGGTCTGGATTGCCGAACGTCTGGCGGCGCAAATCGCCGCGCTGCGTCGTGAAACCGCCACCTGGTCCTTGCGCAGTTGGGACCACGCGTCGCCAACGCTGAGCCGCTGGCAGCGCCGTCGCCTGCAGCATCAGGAGTATGAGCGCCGCCTGCTGGCGATGCGCGACCAACGTCAGCGTCAGCTGGCGCAGGCGACCAGCCTTGACGAGCAGCAGCGGCTGGGGAAAGAAGTTGAAGCCTACAGCGGCCGGTTGGCGCGCTGCCGACAGGCACTGGACAAGATTGAAAACGTACTGGCGCGGCTGACGCGCTAACAGGAGAGCCCGATGTCGCTGGAAAATGCATCCGATGAGGTCAAACTGGCCGTCGATTTAATCATGTTGCTGGAATCGCATCAGATCCCGGCGCAAACCGTGCTGGGCGCGCTGGAAATTGTCAGGCGGGATTATGCAAACAAGTTAAAAAACGCGGAAAGCGGGTCGCAAAACCCAGAGAAGTAGGATGTTGTCTCCGGCAGTGTGCTGGCAGTCTGGTCCTCTGCGCATGACGCCACTGGAGACAATATTGATGGAAAAAGTCAGTCAAACCCCACACGACGCGGTGTTTCGCCAGATGCTCATGCATCAGGCGGTCGCGAAGGATTTTTTGCAGTTGTATCTCCCCGCGCCGTTTCTGGCGATCTGCGAACTGGATTCGCTGCAGCTGGTCTCCGGCAGCTTTGTTGAAGAGGACCTGCGCGCCAGCTATTCCGATATCCTTTACTCACTGCGCACGCGTCATGGACCGGGCTATGTGTACGCGCTGATTGAGCACCAGAGTACCCCGGACAAGCTGATGGCATTTCGCCTGCTGCGCTATGCGCTGGCCGCCATGCAGCGTCATCTGGACGCCGGCCACGACACGCTGCCGCTGGTGGTGCCCATTCTGTTTTATCACGGCAAAGTGAGCCCCTGGCCCTGGGCTCGCAACTGGCAACAGCTATTCGCCGATCCGGCGCTGGCGAAGACGCTCTATAGCAATGATTTTCCGCTGGTGGACCTCACCGTAATGCCAGATAATCAGATCGCCCGTCATCGGCGGATGGCCATGCTGGAGCTGCTGCAAAAGCATATCCGCCATCGCGATCTGGCCGAGCTGCAGGTGCCGCTGATTGCGCTGATGACGCAAGGCTATCTGACAGAAGCGCAGCTGAATACGCTGCTGCGCTATATGTTGCAGGCGGGAACTACGGAACATCCGGGGGCGCTGATCCGCACGCTGGCGGCGCAGTCGCCCAGGCATAAGGAGCTGATGATGACCATTGCCGAATGGCTGGAAGAAAAAGGCCGTAAACAGGGACAGCAAGAGGGTGAGCAGGAAGGTCGAGAAGCCGCCACTCGCAGCATCGCCGCCAGAATGCTGGCGCGCGGCCTCGAACGTCAAACCGTGCAGGAACTCACCGGACTCAGCGACGAGGAACTCGCCGCGCTGGCACCCTGATGCAGCAGGGGCGGCTTTGCGCCGCCCCTCTTCGATCAGGACGCGGTGGTGGGCGCCAGATCGTCCCCCTTCCCGTCCCGCTTCACTTCGGTGACTTCATCACCTTTTTCATTGCGCAGATGAACTTCCAGCTGGTTAAAGGCAATGTTGATGTCATTTTCCCGGCACAGGCGGTCGATGGCGCGGTTGAGCTCATCCACCGTGTAGCTGCGATCGCGCAATTCACGAACATACAGACGCAGTTCATGATCCAGCGTACTGGCCCCGAAGGTGGTGAAGAAAACCGCAGGCGCCGGCTCCTGCATCACTTTCGGATGATCGTGCGCGGCCTTCAGCAGCACCTCTTTCACTTTATCCAGATCGGAGCCATAGGCGACGCCGAGGCGGATCACCACCCGGGTCACGGTGTCGGAGAGCGACCAGTTGATCAAGCGCTCGGTAACGAACGCCTTGTTCGGGATAATCACCTCTTTGCGATCGAAGTCGGTGATGGTGGTCGCGCGGATACGGATTTTGCTTACCGTACCGGAGAAGGTGCCGATGGTTACCGTATCCCCAATGCGCACTGGACGCTCGAACAGAATAATCAGACCGGAGACGAAGTTACCGAAGATCTCCTGCAGGCCAAAACCTAAACCAACCGACAGCGCGGCCGCCAGCCATTGTAGTTTATCCCAGGAGACGCCCAGCGACCCGAACACCGTCATCGCACCGATGGCGATAATCGCATAGTTAAGAATGGTGGTGATGGCGTAGGAGGTGCCCTGACGCATATTGAGACGCGAGAGAACCAGCACCTCCAGCAGACCCGGCAGGTTGCGTATTAGCGCCCAGGCGACCATCGACGCCACAATGGCAAACAGCAGACTGCCCATCGTGACGCTGCGCACCACGCTGGCCCCCGCTTCGGTACCGTTGTAGTGCCAGAGGGTAATGCTGTCGAGATAGGCGAAAACGGTGATCAGATCAGACCAAATCGCCCAGAACATGACCGCGAACAGCGCGATCATCACCAGCATGGTGATGCGCAGCGTCTGCTGGTTGACCTGCTCGAGAGCGATAGTCGGCTCCTCCTGCGGCTCGGCGCCTTCCGCACCCTCCTTCACCAGATGCTGACGGCGCGCCAGCGCCCGGCGCCAGGCGATACGTCGCGCCGCCACGCTCAGACCGCGCAGCACGGTCTGGTACAGCAGGTTCCAGATCATCACCAGATACACGGTCTCGATCCAGCGTCCCGCCAGGCGCAGCGTGGTGTAGAAGTAACCGGTCGCCGTCAGCACCATCAGGGCTACCGGGACAATAGACAGCACGGTGATCGTCAGCAGGCGCAGGCTGTGTGATTCTTTATCACGCCAGCTTTCCCGACACATCGGCCAGACCAGCACGGCAATCAGCAGCAGATTGAAGAAAATCACAAACTGCCCCAGCACGTCGTCCATCAGGTTCAGTGGCGACAGCTCGGAAATCACCGACCAGAAATTCAGCGGCAGCAACGCGAGGCTGACGCGAACAATTTGTCGCCGCCAGTGGCTGGTCAACTGCGCAGGCATATTGAAGTGGCTGACCGCCACGCCGTTCTTTTCCAGCACTTTCCAGCACAGACCAAAGACCAGCCAGAACATGGCCAGCTTTTTACTGTACGCCCACAGCAGTCCGCTGATATTAAGCTGCATGGTGAGTAAGATCAGGCCAATCGCCAAAATTACCAGCACCACCGGCAAGGCCCGAATCAGGTCGATCAGGATCGCCTTTGGCGTATGCAGCTGGGTATCGTTGCGCAGCTGCCCCACCTGGGAAGCAAGCTTAGCCTGATAATCCTTCAGCCACTGCAGACGCCAGCGGATCAGGCCGGCAATCAGCAGCAATGGTAAACCGGCCAGGAAAGCGATAAACACCGCGGGCCACGCTTTTTCCCAGTTCACGGTGATTTTCATCGCCTTAAACTGACCTTTCAGCGCTTCCGGGAAGGCCTTAATCCACTCCCAGTCCATCGGTTTATTGCTGTTCACCCAGAAAATTTGTTGGGTCAGAATTTCCTTCAGACTGCTCGAGACGCTCATCAACTGCTGCTGGTTGATCTGCAGGTTGATGGCCATCATCAGCTGGTTCCCCAGCTGTTTGTTGAACTGGTCAAGCAGTTCGCGGCGCATGTCGATCACTTCCAGTAGCGCGGCGTGGACTTCATCGTTCACTTCGCTGCTGTGCCCCTCCTCCAGTTTGGCGACAAAGGCGTCGCTCTGGAACAGCGCGTCGCGCTGCTGGTTCACCTCAAACTGCTCGAGCCGCAGGTCGGCGATGCGGTTGGTCATATCCTGCAGTTCGTCCGCCGACGGCAGCGTCTGCTGTTGCTGATAAAGAATGCGCGACAGCAGCAGGCTCCCCCGCAGAACTGAAATTTGCTCTTTAATATCCCGTTCAGACTGCAGCGCGCGGTCGAGCCAGTTCTTCACCTGGATATTGCGCTGCACCAGCTGGTTACCGTTCTCCGTCGCCTGGATCAGCTTCTCGCTGAGCTGATGGTTAATATCCAGCTCCTGCTTGACCAGCGGATTGGCCTGAATTCGCGTGGTTTCATCCGGGGTGACCGCCTCCTGGGCGGTTTTCTCCGTCAGCGTAAGCCGCTTGCTGTTCACCGCCTCCTGCAGCAGCTGCAGCTGATGCTCCAGCCGGTTGCTCCAGGCGGTGACGTAGTCACGCTGCTTCTGCAGGGTATCCTGCAGGACGGTGTTGCCTTCGAGGCTCTTGCGCTGCTGCTCAATCTGCGCGTTGAGCAGCGCCTGTTGAGCCTGCAACAGCACCTGCTGGGTCGGGCGCAGCGTCTCGTCGCCCACCGAGGTGCCATTCAGCCGATTGCGGATCTGCTGCAACTGTTGGGAGGCGTTATACATCGCGTTCTGCACACGTTCCGGCTGCGTTTGCAGGGAAACCAGCTGGCTGTTATAGGTCGCCAGATCGTTTTGCGCATTCTGCAGATCGTCCAGCGTCTGGGTGACGCGTGACTCCAGTTGACGCAGAGAGAGCGTACTGAGCGTTTTGCGCGTGGCGGCGTCGTCAGGGACCTCGCTCAGGTTGTTGAGACTATCCACCGCCTGGCGCAGCTTCGCCGGGGCTTGCTCGACCTGCTGACGCAGCTGTGCCGTCTCGCTTTTGATGCGCTCGATTTTATCCAGCGTTTCCAGCGTCTGGGTCAAATCCTGCTGGACCAGTTTGTCCTGGGGAGTCAGTTCTTTTTGCTTGTTTAACGTATTGAGCTGGCTCTGCACCTCTGCCCGGTCAGGGAGGTCCGCGGCGCGGCCCTGGACTGGGCTGAAAAGGCCAATAAAGCAGAGCAGCGTAATGAAAAAGATAAACGTGGCGCGTTGCCTGGAGATCGTGTGCAGCATAGTTAATATGAATGAATGCAAATGCCGGAGAATACCGGGGGTCGTCGCAAGCGCGCAGAATAGCACTTCTCTTCGCTGGCGAATAGCGGCGGACGGCGCTAAAAATTCACGTTCATCCGCGCGCTAACGTTAAGCTGTCAGGCTCTCCGGGCCGCGTAGCGTGGGACAGAACTGATACATCTCCAGCAGGATGGCGACGTAGTCTCGCGCTTCCGCATGCAGGTCGAATGAATCAGGGGCAAACAGCCAGTTTTCCATCAGTCCGGAAAGGTAGCTGCGCATTAACACGGCCGCCCGCCGGGTGAGTAAATTGGCGGGCAACAGCTTCGCGGCGATACACTCTTTTAAGGTCTGCTCGATACGCTCGTAGCTCGCCAGGGAGAGCTGCCGCTGGGCCTGCTGCACCACGGTCATCTCACCGACAAACTCACACTTGTGGTAGATAATCTCCATCATTAATCGTCGACGTTCCTCTGTCACTGTCGCTTCAAGAACATAGACTAATATCTCCCTGATAACTGAGAGTGGATCGTTGGGGAATTTTGCCCGATACTCAATTTCGAGATCGCTAATACTGGCGTCTGACAGCTCCCAAATTTCGTTGAATAAATCTGATTTATTCTTGAAATGCCAGTAGATAGCCCCCCTCGTTACACCCGCAGCTTTTGCAATTGTTGCCAACGAGGTAGATGATACGCCTTGCTGCGAAAACAGACGCAGAGCAACATCCAGAATCAGTTGCCGGGTTTCACGTGCCTGTTGTTTGGTTTTTCGTGCCATAGGTTAATGACTTTACAGAGGTTACGTTTACATACATTTGTGAATGTATGTACCATAGCATGACCATAATAGAAAGACTGTAGTGGGTTTGTGGTTGTTTGAGCCACTGAACATTTTGAAATTGGACACTCGAGGTTTACATATGAACAAAAACAGAGGGTTAACGCCTCTGGCGGTCGTTCTGATGCTCTCAGGCAGCTTAGCGCTAACAGGATGTGACGATAAACCGGCTCAACAAGGAGCCCAGCACATGCCGGAAGTCGGTATTGTGACGCTCAAATCCGCACCTCTACAAATAACCACCGAACTGCCAGGCCGCACCAGCGCCTATCGCATTGCGGAAGTCCGTCCTCAGGTCAGTGGCATTATTTTAAAACGTAACTTCGTGGAAGGTAGCGATATCCAGGCCGGCGTTTCCCTGTATCAGATCGATCCCGCCACCTATCAGGCCAGCTATGACAGCGCCAAAGGCGACCTGGCAAAAGCCCAGGCGGCGGCGAACATGGATCAACTGACGGTCAAGCGTTATCAGAAACTGTTAGGCACGAAATATATTAGTCAACAAGACTACGATACCGCCGTCGCGACGGCACAGCAGAGCAATGCGGCCGTGGTCGCAGCGAAAGCGGCCGTGGAAACTGCGCGCATCAATCTGGCCTACACCAAAGTCACCTCGCCGATCAGCGGCCGGATTGGTAAATCCGCGGTGACCGAAGGGGCGCTGGTGCAGAATGGTCAAACGACCGCCCTGGCAACTGTTCAGCAGCTGGATCCGATCTATGTTGACGTCACCCAGTCGAGCAACGATTTCCTGCGCCTGAAACAGGAGCTGGCCGATGGCCGCCTGAAACAGGAAAACGGCAAAGCGAAAGTGGAGCTGGTGACGAATGACGGTCTTAAGTATCCGCAGGCCGGCACGCTGGAATTTTCGGATGTCACCGTCGATCAGACCACCGGCTCTATCACGCTGCGCGCGATTTTCCCGAACCCGGACCACACCCTGCTACCGGGGATGTTTGTGCGTGCCCGTCTGGAAGAAGGGGTTAACCCTGACGCCCTGCTGGTACCGCAACAGGGTGTTACCCGTACGCCGCGCGGCGACGCCAGCGTCATGGTGGTCGGGGAAGGCGATAAAGTCGAAGTCCGCCAGGTCACTGCTTCTCAGGCGATTGGCGATAAATGGCTGGTCACTGACGGTCTGAAAACGGGCGATCGCGTTATCGTCACCGGCCTGCAAAAAATCAAACCAGGCGTGCAGGTAAAAGCGCAGGAAGTAGCTTCTGATGATAAACAGCAAGCCGCAGGCAACGCGCCATCAGAACAAACCAAGTCTTAACTTAAACAGGAGCCGTTAAGACATGCCTAATTTCTTTATCGATCGCCCCATATTTGCATGGGTGATCGCCATCATCATCATGCTGGCTGGGGGATTATCGATCCTCAAATTGCCGGTAGCGCAATATCCGACGATTGCGCCGCCAGCAATTTCCATTACCGCCATGTACCCCGGTGCTGACGCCGAAACTGTGCAGAACACCGTGACTCAGGTTATCGAACAGAATATGAACGGTATCGACCACCTGATGTACATGTCCTCCAATGGCGACTCCACCGGTACGGCGACCATCACCCTGACCTTCGAATCCGGTACCGATCCGGATATTGCCCAGGTTCAGGTTCAGAACAAGCTGGCGCTGGCGACGCCTCTGCTGCCGCAAGAAGTACAGCAGCAAGGGATTAGCGTTGAGAAAGCGTCCAGCAGCTTCCTGATGGTTGTCGGCGTTATTAACACCAACGGCACCATGAACCAGGACGATATTTCGGACTACGTGGCGGCCAACATGAAGGACCCGATCAGCCGTACCAGCGGTGTCGGCGACGTTCAGCTGTTCGGTTCCCAGTACGCGATGCGTATCTGGATGGATCCGAACAAACTGAACAACTTCCAGCTGACGCCGGTGGACGTGATCAGCGCCCTGAAAGCGCAGAACGCCCAGGTGGCCGCGGGTCAGTTAGGCGGTACGCCGCCGGTGAAAGGCCAGCAGCTTAACGCCTCGATCATCGCGCAAACCCGTCTGACCAATACCGAAGAGTTTGGCAACATTCTGCTGAAGGTGAACCAGGACGGTTCCCAGGTTCGTCTGCGCGATGTCGCCAAAATTGAGCTGGGCGGCGAAAGCTATGACGTAGTGGCGAAGTTTAACGGCCAGCCAGCATCGGGTCTGGGTATTAAACTGGCTACCGGCGCGAACGCGCTGGATACCGCCAACGCTATCCGTGCAGAACTGGCGAAGATGGAGCCGTTTTTCCCGTCGGGGATGAAGATCGTTTACCCGTATGACACCACCCCGTTCGTGAAAATTTCTATTCACGAAGTGGTTAAAACGCTGGTGGAAGCGATCATCCTGGTGTTCCTGGTCATGTATCTGTTCCTGCAGAACTTCCGCGCCACGCTGATCCCGACCATCGCCGTACCCGTAGTCCTGTTAGGCACCTTCGCGGTGTTGGCGGCGTTTGGCTTCTCGATAAACACCCTGACGATGTTCGGGATGGTGCTCGCCATCGGCCTGTTGGTGGATGACGCCATCGTGGTGGTCGAGAACGTCGAGCGCGTAATGGCGGAAGAGGGTCTGCCGCCGAAAGAAGCGACGCGTAAATCGATGGGACAGATCCAGGGCGCGCTGGTCGGTATCGCCATGGTGCTGTCGGCGGTATTTATCCCAATGGCGTTCTTCGGCGGTTCAACCGGGGCCATCTATCGCCAGTTCTCCATCACCATCGTTTCTGCGATGGCGCTGTCGGTACTGGTGGCGTTGATCCTGACGCCAGCGCTGTGCGCCACCATGCTGAAGCCTATTCAGAAAGGCAGCCATGGCGCGACCACCGGTTTCTTCGGTTGGTTTAACCGCATGTTCGATAAGAGCACGCACCACTACACCGACAGCGTAGGCAACATTCTGCGCAGCACCGGTCGTTATCTGGTCCTGTATCTGATCATCGTGGTGGGCATGGCGTGGCTGTTCGTCCGTCTGCCGAGCTCGTTCCTGCCGGACGAGGACCAGGGGGTATTCCTGAGCATGGCGCAGCTGCCTGCCGGCGCCACCCAGGAGCGTACGCAGAAAGTGCTGGATGAGATGACGAATTACTATCTCACCAAAGAGAAGGACAACGTGGAATCCGTGTTTGCGGTTAACGGCTTCGGCTTCGCCGGCCGCGGCCAGAACACCGGCATCGCGTTCGTCTCGCTGAAAGACTGGAGCCAGCGTCCGGGTGAGGAAAACAAAGTTGAAGCGATCACCGGCCGGGCGATGGGCTACTTCTCGCAGATTAAAGATGCGATGGTGTTCGCCTTTAACCTGCCAGCTATCGTTGAACTGGGTACCGCGACCGGCTTTGACTTCCAGCTCATTGACCAGGGCGGTCTGGGCCACGAAAAACTGACCCAGGCGCGTAACCAGCTGTTTGGCATGGTGGCGCAGCACCCTGACGTGCTGACCGGCGTGCGCCCTAACGGCCTGGAAGATACACCGCAGTTTAAAATCGATATCGATCAGGAAAAAGCCCAGGCGCTGGGCGTCTCCATCAGCGACATTAACACCACGCTGGGCGCGGCCTGGGGCGGGAGCTATGTCAACGACTTTATCGACCGCGGCCGCGTGAAGAAAGTGTACATCATGTCTGAAGCGAAATACCGTATGCTGCCGGAAGACATCGGCAAGTGGTATGTTCGTGGCAGCGATGGTCAGATGGTGCCGTTCTCCGCCTTCTCTACTTCGCGTTGGGAATACGGTTCGCCGCGTCTGGAACGCTACAACGGCCTGCCGTCCCTGGAAATTCTCGGCCAGGCAGCGCCAGGCAAGAGTACCGGTGAGGCGATGAGCCTGATGGAAGAGCTGGCGGGTAAACTGCCTTCCGGTATCGGCTACGACTGGACCGGGATGTCTTATCAGGAACGACTGTCCGGCAACCAGGCCCCTGCCCTGTATGCCATTTCGCTGATTGTCGTCTTCCTGTGTCTGGCAGCGCTGTATGAGAGCTGGTCAATTCCGTTCTCGGTCATGCTGGTCGTCCCGCTGGGTGTGGTCGGTGCGCTGTTAGCCGCTACCTTCCGCGGTTTAACCAACGACGTTTACTTCCAGGTGGGCCTGTTGACCACCATCGGCCTGTCGGCGAAGAACGCGATATTGATCGTTGAATTCGCCAAAGACCTGATGGAGAAAGAGGGTAAAGGGCTAATTGAGGCAACGCTTGAAGCAGTGCGTATGCGTCTGCGTCCGATCCTGATGACCTCCCTGGCGTTTATCCTCGGCGTTATGCCGCTGGTGATCAGCTCGGGTGCCGGCTCCGGCGCGCAGAACGCCGTCGGTACTGGCGTAATGGGCGGGATGGTGACCGCGACGATTCTGGCCATCTTCTTCGTGCCAGTGTTCTTCGTGGTGGTTCGTCGCCGCTTTAGCAAGAAATCGGAAGATATTGAGCACAGCCATCAGGTTGAGCATCATTAATCGTCACACTTGAACAAAGGGCCGCCTTCGCGGCCCTTTTTTTGTCCGTCGCAACAGGGCACATATTGCCATTGTTTGTTTTTCACACTGCATTTAATATATATTGATATGGTCCTGGCTATTTTTTCACATTGCCTGGTACTTATGATCTTTACACACTCATTTACCAGGAATAATCCTAATACCAACGCCCGCGGCCGGCGGTTTCTGAACGCGACAGCTGCCTGCCTTAAGCCGATGATTGATAAGACTTCTCTATTTCTCGGGCTGTGCGTCAGGGCCTGCGAAATTAATTCGTCTATTTTTAAGATAATTTCTCTCTGATAATTGTAATTTTTCGTAATAGCACGATGAAATCTGTTGGAGAGTGGATTATAGTTAAATCAGCAGGATTACTCAGTTAGTGTCAGGTCGGTTAGTCGTGTTCATCCCACAACGGTGTTTGTTAGTCGTCGTTTAAACCACTCAAAAGGGGATGCGTTATGGACGAATACTCGCCAAAAAGACATGATATTGCACAGCTACGCTTTCTCTGCGAAACGCTGTATCATGACTGCCTTGCAAACCTGGAAGAGAGCAACCATGGCTGGGTCAACGACCCGACTTCGGCTGTCAATCTTCAGTTAAATGAATTGATCGAGCACATTGCCACATTCGCGCTTAATTATAAAATTAAGTACACTGAGGATAATAAACTGGTCGCTCAGGTTGACGAATATCTGGACGATACTTTTACCTTGTTCAGTAACTACGGCATTAACTCAACGGATTTGCAAAAGTGGAAAAAATCCGGTAATCGACTATTTCGTTGCTTTGTCAACGCCAGCCGGGAAAACCCGGCCAGTCTCTCGTGTTAGAATTATTACAATCAAAAGGTGGAATTATGTCTGATAAGCCATTAACTAAAACAGACTATTTGATGCGCTTACGTCGTTGCCAGACAATTGACACGCTGGAGCGCGTCATTGAAAAAAATAAATATGAACTGTCTGATAATGAACTGGCGGTATTTTACTCAGCCGCCGATCATCGTCTGGCTGAACTGACCATGAATAAGCTGTACGATAAGATCCCGACCTCAGTCTGGAAGTTTATCCGCTAATCGACGCGCACAACGTGGTCTGCTGACCGGACGATACGCGTCAGCCGCCGCAGGGTATCTTTGTGATAGTCATCACATCATTCAGCTAACAGCAACCCTGTAACCGGTTTCTTTTTTATACTGCTACGGCCATCTCAAGTCAGGTATAAGGAAGACCCATGAGTGAAGAAAAACGTAAAATGATCGCCGGTGAGCTCTATTTATCTGGCGACCCAACGCTTCGCGCCGATCGCCTGCGCGCCAGACAGTTGTTACACCGTTATAATCATTCCTCCCCGGATGCGCAGGAAGAACGTCAGCATATTCTGGCCGAGCTGTTCGGTCGCGCCGGCGATGCGTATATCGAGCCAAGCTTTCGCTGCGACTACGGCTACAATATCTTTCTCGGCAACGCGTTTTACGCCAATTTTGACTGCGTGATGCTGGACGTCTGCCCTATTCATATTGGCGATAACTGCATGCTGGCGCCGGGCGTCCATATTTATACCGCCACCCATCCGCTGGATGCCGAGGCGCGTAACAGCGGCCAGGAATATGGCAAACCAGTGACCATTGGCCACAATGTGTGGATTGGTGGGCGGGCGGTAATCAATCCCGGGGTGACCATTGGTGATAATGCGGTCATTGCGTCCGGTGCAGTCGTCACCAAAGATGTACCGGCCGGGGCCGTTGTCGGCGGCAACCCGGCGCAGATCATTAAGCGCCTTCCGCTACCAAATCCGTAACTGTTATGGTTTTCTGTAACTGATCTGTTACTTTCGCCGTGGAATATTGCAACATAAAATAGCCTTCAGGCTAAGCCTGCCACGCCTGGTCCGCCGGGCGCGCACGGCTGGCTCATTGCAGAATTCGGGGACCAAGATGACAGAAATACAACGCCTGCTAACTCATACCATTGACGAACTCAACGTTCAGGAAAAACGCGATAATCGCCCGCGTTTTAGCATCAGTTTTATCCGCAACCATCCGGGGCTGTTTGTTGCCATGTATGCCGCGTTTCTGGCGACGCTGGTGGTCATGCTGCGCTCTGAAACGCTGGTAGACTCGGTCTGGTTGCTGGTGGTGCTGTTCATCCTGTTCAACGCCTTTTTCTTCTTTGACGTCTATCCGCGCTATCGTTATGAAGATATCGATGTCCTCGACTTTCGCGTGTGCTACAACGGGGAATGGTATAACACCCGCTTTGTTCCCCGGCAGCTGATCGAGCGTATTCTTCAGTCGCCGGATGTCGATAGCGAGCAGAAGGCGCAGCTCAAAAAGATGGTCGCCACCAAAGGCGAGCTCTCCTTCTACGACGTTTTTACGCTGACCCGCGCCGGTGCTGCACAATAAGACGATTTAGCGTCCGCAGCGCCAGCGGATAGCGGGAAGCAGAAGTATTACCATATCCCAGCACCAGCCCGCTCCGCCCCCGCTGCGGGTCGAGATAGAAATGACTTAACGCGGCAGGCGCCAGTTGAAACTGACGCGCCTGCTGCGCAATCGCCTGGTCATCGAACCCTTCCATTGCGACTGTCAAATGGAGCCCCCCTTCCCCGCCAAGGACCTCGCATGGCACGGTTATCTCTTGCGCCAGTGCCTCACGCAGCTGTTGTTGGCGCTTGCGGTACAGGCGACGCATGGCCGCCAGATGGCGAGCATAGTGCCCCTTCTCAATAAACCTGGCCAGCGCCCGCTGTTCCGTGCGGTGTCCTCCACGCAGCAACGTGCCAATCACATCCTGAACGGCATCCGCCAGCGCAGGCGGCATCACCATGAAGCCAATACGCAGCGCCGGAAAGAGTGTTTTGCTGAAGGTACCGAGATACACCACCGGGGCATCCGGCACCATCCCCAGCATCGCCGGGATCGGCTCTCCGCTATGGCGAAACTCGCTGTCGTAGTCATCCTCCACAATCCACGCCCCGTGCAGGCGGGCGTACTCCACCAGCGCCAGACGTCGCGCGGCGCTCATGACGCTCCCGAGGGGATACTGATGAGAGGGAGAGGTGAAGATCAGCCGGGGCGGCTCCGCGACGCCGTTGGCAATCCCCATCCCTTCGTCATCGACCGCCATTCCGCTGACCCGCAGCCCCGCCCGCTGGAAACTGCTCCTGGCCCCCAGGTACCCCGGCTCTTCCACCCACACGCTGTCGCCAGGATCCGTCAATAGCGAAGCGCATAAGTTCACCCCTTCCAGCGCCCCTTCGGTAATGACAATCTGCCGAATATCGCAACGGATCCCCCGGGAGAGCGCCAGATGACGAGCGATAGCCTCCCGCAGCAAGGGGTCGCCTGCCGCCTCGCCATAGCCCAGCAGTGCACTGCCCTCGTCACGTAAGACGTTATCCATCAGCCGCCGCCACAGCGGCAACGGGAAATAGTTCACCGCCGGCATGCCAGGGGTAAACAGCAGCGCCGGAGAGTCGCGGCGCATTGCGGCTGGCAGCCCTTGCAGCCGTTCAGGCAGCACGACGGGCGGCACCTTCACGGGCTCTTCGCGGCAGGCGGCGAGCGGTACCACCTGCGTTCCCTGACGGCTCCGCATCAGGTATCCCTCCAGCGCCAGCTGCTCCAGGGCAGCATTGACCGTATTTCGCGACAGCTGCAGCCGTCCGGCCATCACCCGCGATCCGGGCAAACGGCAGTTGGCCGCCAGAGTTCCCTGCAGGATGGCATGGCGCAATGTGTGGTAAAGGGCCCGCTGCAGGGTTTCATCCGATCGGTGCTGTATCCCCTGCGTCACCAGCGTAAAAAAACCATCGTCCGGTATGTTCATCTCATCTCCTCGTGGCCCTATAAAAACATACGCCTGTGGCACTTTTTATGGAACCAGTGAGCGCGTACGCTGCCTGAAAAACCCCGCTAAGGAAACCGCAATGCGTGAATACAATCAGTTTGGACAGGAACTCGGCGCCGCGCTGCCTGACTGGCAACCGCGTCCATGGCCAGCACGGCAGATTTTACAGGGCAGCCGCTGTCGGCTCGAACCACTGACTCTCGCGCATGCCAGCGATCTGTTTGCTGCTCACCAGCTGGCGCCAGACGTCCGCAGCTGGACGTGGCTGCTGCGTGAACCTGAGAGCAACCTTGCAGAATTCAGTGCCTGGGTGGAGCAGGTCGCCACGCTGGCAGACCCGATCCATTTTGCCGTCGTTGACCAGCGGCAAGGGAAAGCGGTTGGCTCGCTGGCGTTAATGCGCATCGACGCCACCCACGGCGTGGTAGAGGTGGGACATGTGCATTTTTCACCGTTGCTGAGCCGAACGGCTATGGCCACCGAAGCGCACTGGCTGTTGATGCAGTATGTGTTTGATACGCTCGGTTATCGTCGCTATGAATGGAAATGTAATAGTCTCAATATGCCGTCGAGCCGGGCGGCAAGGCGGCTGGGTTTTCAGTACGAAGGACGTTTTCGCCAGGCACTGGTGAGCAAAGGACATAACCGGGATACGGACTGGTTTTCGGTGATAGACGGCGAATGGCCGCAGCTGGATAACGCCATGCGGCAATGGCTGGCCGCCGACAATTTTACCGCCGACGGCCAGCAGCGCCGCACTCTGGAGAGTTTCCGTTAACGACGTTTTTTGCGCCCCTGCACCGCTTTAAAGCGGGGGTTGCTCTTACAGATAACGTACAGCCGCCCTTTGCGCTTGACCAGCTGACAATCCGGGTGGCGCTGTTTGGCGCTGCGTAATGAGTTAACGACCTGCATCATGCCTTCCTTTTCGCATCAATAAAGCCGCCGAAGCGCTGACGGAACCGGGCCGCGCTGCCCTCGCTGGCGAAGGTTTTTTGTTTGCCGGTGTAGTACGGATGCGATTTCGAGGAGACGTCGATCGTTACATACGGAAAAGTTTCGCCGTCGAGTTCAATCACGCGATCGGTGCGGATGGTGGAACCGACTTTAAAATACTCATTAACGCTGGTGTCGTGAAACACCACCGTGCGATAGGGGGGATGGATATGGGCTTTCATGATGACCTCGTCATTATGTTATAACATAACATTTAAGTTACGCCGTTCCACGACAAAGATCAACCATGTTCAAATTAAGGGTAATGGGCCTAAGGCGAGTTTCCCCGCCTTAGGTTTCAGGGCGCCAGACGGTGGGCGATGGCGCGTAGCTGTTCCGCGATGGCCTGCAGATCTTTGCCTTGCTCAGTTCTGGCGCCGCTGGAATGACGTATCACCAGGCGCGCCGGCAGGATGGATGAAGTATGTGGCGCACCGCTGGTGCTGGCGAGGATCCGCCGCACCGCTTCTTTCCCCTGCAGATCGAGGTCCAGCGACACCGTACTCAGCGCCGGATAGAAAAAGGAGCTTTCGTAGGTATCGTCATAGCCAATGACGGACTTCTCCCCCGGCACCGCCACCTGGTGCTGATGGAAGGCGCTGAGCACCCCCAGCGCCATCTGGTCATTACCCACCAGCACGGCGCTGAAATTGGGCGTTTCGCGCAGCATCTGCAGCGCGCCGGCATAGCCGCTTTGCGCATCCCAGTTGCCGTGCAGAACGGTCACCGGCTTCAGGCCGTAGCCCTCGAGAGTCTCCAGCCAGCTTTTCAGCCGGAGTTTGGCCGAGACGGAGCTGTCCGGCCCCGCCAGCAGCGCGATCTCCCGATGCCCCATCTCATAAAGATATTTGACGCTGGCCCGGGTGCCATCTGCCGGATTAAACGAAACGTTAAACACGGAACTGTAGGGGTCGACATCGAGAAAAAGGCAGACGATATCATCGTTGTCAGCGGCGATTTTCTGCGCCTGCTCGGTCTCCAGCGGCACGTTGATAATGACTTTATCCACCCGCTGAGATTTCAGCTCATTGATGGAATCCTGGATACTTTGGTTGACGCTCTCATCGATCATCGAAATCAGGACCTGGTAACCTTCCAGATTGGCATAGCGTTTTACCGCCGCCGCCACCTGGGAAGGCGCATGCCAGGCCAGCGAAATCGTCACCAGCCCGACCGTCTGGCTCTCCTTCCCCACCAGCTGCTGCGCCAGCCGGTTTGGCACATAGCGTAAGGCCTCTATCGATTTCTCCACCTTGCGGCGCGTCGCTTCGGATACATTGGCAGATTTGTTGAGTACCCTGGACACGGTCTGGTAAGAGACGCCCGCATGACGAGCGACGTCTTCCAGAGTAGCGCTTTTAGACTTCATGGTCCGGTTCCTTATGTTGTTATCCCATGATTGTAACAGGGGCCATTTGAAAAAACGCTCACCGCCACCTTTCATCGCAAAATTACACCACAAAAAGTATTACGTTCACAACACAGTTAATTGTGAATCATCTCACCCATCACAACAAAAACCAGCATGATTATTTGCACTTAGTCACACAATAATCATATCTCGTTTGCCTGAAGTTACATTTAGGCATTTTATGACATCAGTTATGTGAACGTAATACAAAACAATAAGAGGATAGAGATGAATACGACACTGCGCGCCCTTTCCGCCGCGTTAGCCGCTGCGCTAATCGCCCCTTCCGCGTTTGCAGCGACCGCCGCAATCCCGAGTATCGATTTCCATGGCTATATGCGCGCCGGGGTTGGGGTCTCCGGCGATGGTAGTGAAGCGGAATGGCAAAAGAACAAGCTGGGCCGTTTGGGTAATGAATCGGATACCTATGGTGAGCTGGAGCTGGGCTCCGAGGTCTACAAGAAAGATGACGTCAGCTTCTATCTCGACAGCATGGTCAGCATGGTCTCCGACGGCTCTAACGATAATGAAACCACGCTGAATGATGATGCACAGTTCGGTTTACGTCAGCTGAACCTGCAGATCAAAGGGCTGATCCCCGGCGATCCGAATGCGGTGATCTGGGGGGGTAAACGTTACTACCAGCGCCACGATCTGCACATCATCGATACCAAATACTGGAACATATCCGGCTCCGGGGCCGGGGTGGAAAACTACACCCTCGGCCCAGGCGCCGTCTCGCTGGCGTGGATCCGCGGCGATGCCAACGACGTTGACTATCGCGTCGATGGCGACAGCAACGTCAATATTAACTATATCGATTTACGCTATGCAGGCTGGAAGCCGTGGTCGGGTTCGTGGACCGAATTCGGCATCGACTACGCCATGCCGAACACCACCAAAAAACAGGACAGCTACGGCGGGCTGTACGATGCCGATAATGGCGTGATGCTGACCGGTGAAATCAGTCAGGATATGCTGGGCGGCTATAACAAAACCGTGCTGCAGTATGCTAACAAAGGGCTGGCGCAGAACATGGTCTCCCAGGGCGGCGGCTGGTACGATATGTGGAACTACGTGAACGACGCCACCGGCTATCGCGTGATTAACACCGGCCTGATCCCGATTACCGAAAAGTTCTCCATCAACCACGTCCTGACCTGGGGCTCGGCGGATGACATTACCGACTACACCGACAAAACGCGGATGCTGTCGCTGGTTGCCCGCGGGCAGTATCAGTTCACCGACTACGTCCGCCTGATTGGCGAAGTCGGCGGTTTCTATCAGAAAGACAGCTATAACAATGGCACCAGCTACAAACAGGCCGGTGAGAAATATACCATTGCGCTGGGCCTGGCGGACGGGCCGGACTTTATGTCACGCCCGGAATTACGCATTTTTGCTTCATACCTGAATGATTCCGAAGATGGTAAACCGTTTGAAGACCAGACGGCGAATAATACCTGGAATTTCGGCGTGCAGGTTGAGGCTTGGTGGTAATATCGCGCTGGTAAGACAAGTACATTATTTTTATCTCCAACTGTAAGGTCATGAATTACCTCTCCGGTAATTATTATTGCCACTGCTATCTTTGTCTTATTTTCGGGATAACCTGTTTTCAGGTTATCCCGTTTTATTTATTTCCTGGTAGCAAAATGCTCATCCAGCAATTGACGCAGCGCATCGGACTGCTTACCGAAAATAGCATGCACCTGCTGACCGAGAATAATGACGCCCAGCGCGCCCTGCTGCTGTAATGCGTCAGTATCCACGGCTGCAAGATGACGAACCGTCACCCGCAGACGAGTAATACAGGCATCCACTTGCGTAATATTCGCTTCGCCACCAAAGGCCTGAATCAGCGCCTCGATTTGCTGTTTTTCCGCCTCGCTTAATGGCTGTGCCGGACGTGCAGGAGAGAAATAGTGCAGAAAGGATTTTAAACTCACCATCATAAACTCCAGGTTTAAGATAAAAAAAAGCCTGCTCGTCAGAGCAGGCGTGGAGAAAAAAGGATTAGGCGTGACGACGAAGAATACGGCAATCCCATGCTGAGAGTGTCAGCGGGTCTGACACCGCCGCGTCGGTCAGGCAATCCCAATACCCCGGCGGCAGAGTCAGAGTATGACTTTGCGCGCTGTAGTTCTGCAGGAAGACAAACGTGCTCTCACCGTCGGTGCGCGCGGTAGCCACTACGCCGGGCGGTAAATCCGCCGCTATCGCTCGTGGCAGATCCAGCTCCCTGCTCAGGGCAGCAAAGAAATCGCGCTGGAAGGCTAAATCGTTGCGGGAGGCGACATGCCAGGCTTTACCTTTCCCGAAACCGTTCACCGTCACCGCCGGCCGTCCGGCATAGAAATCATCCCGGTAGGTGGCCAGCGTCTGAGCGCTCTCGGTATGGATTAGTTCACAGAGATGGCGCACCTGATAGGGACCCTGCAGACCGCACTGATTCCCGGCAAGCCCCTGCACAAGATTAAACTCGCCGTCATTCAGACAGTCGATCTCTTCCGCCCAGATCCCCAGCAGATTGCGCAGCGGGCCCGGGAAGCCGCCGAGATAGCAGAGATCGGACTCATTGACGATGCCGGTCCAGTAGGTGGTCACCAGGTGGCCGCCGCTGGCGACAAACGCCTCTGCCCGCGCGGCAAAGCCGTCGCGCACCATATATAACATCGGGGCAATCACTAACCGGTATGGCGTTAAATCGACATCAGCGTCAATCACATCGACGGCAATGCCCTGTTCCCAGAACGGACGGTAGTGTTCGTTGACCGTCTTCTCATACTCCATACCCAGATTGCGCGGCCCCTGGGCGTCATCAAGCGCCCAGCGGTTTTGTTGGTCGAAGATAATCGCTACTTTCGCCTCGGTGCGACAACCCCGGACCTCTGGTAGCTTGCTCAGTATCTCGCCGAGCTGGCTGACTTCACGACCAATACGGGTATCAATGTGCCCGACGTGGTCAACCACCGCGCCGTGAAATTTCTCAACCGAACCGCGGCTTTTCCGCCACTGGAAATACTGCACCGAGTCGGCGCCATGCGCCACCGCCTGCAGCGAGGAGAGAATATGCATTCCCGGCTTCTTCAGTTTGCTGGTCGGCTGCCAGTTGGTGGCGCCTGGTGTGGACTCCATCAGCACAAACGGTTTGCCGCCCTTCAGGCTGCGCATCATGTCGTGATACATCGCGGTGTAGCAGGCCAGTGCGGTTTCGTCTTTATCGCGGTGCCACATCGGATAGCTGTCCCACGAGATAAAGTCCAGCGCCTCTGCCAGTTGCCAGTAGTCGTAATCGTAGAAATACTCCATAAAGTTAGTGGTCACCGGCAGGGAGGCATTCGCCGCCTTCAGCGGGGCAATTTCATGGCGGCAGAAATCGGTCACCTGAGCGGTGTTAAAGCGATGCCAGTCAAGATTGAGACCGTGAATTGACACCTCGCCCTGTGGCGCAGGTGATTCAATTTGCGACCAGTCGGTATAGGTATGACTCCAGAAGGTGCTCCACCAGGCCTGGTTGAGGTTCTCCAGGGTCTGGTAACGCGCCTTCAGCCAGTCACGAAAACGGTTCTGGCAGAGATCGCAATGGCATTCACCGCCATATTCATTGGAAATATGCCAGCCCAGTACCGCCGGGTGTGAAGAATAACGCTCTGCAAGCAGGGTATTGATTTTCAGGGTTTTCTCGCGATAGACCGGTGACGACATACAGTGGTTGTGACGGCCGCCGTGCAGGGCCGGCACCCGATCGCGTCCCACCCGCAGAACCTGCGGATAGCGCTGAGACATCCACGCCGGACGCGCGCCGCTCGGCGTGGCCAGAAAAACATGAATGCCGGCGGCATACAGTTTATCGAGGATAGTATCCAGCCAGGCGAAATTAAATACCCCTTCGCGTGGCTCCAGTTTCGCCCAGCTAAATATTCCCACCGACATCACATTGCATTTTGCCTGCTGCATCATGGCAATGTCTTTATCAATAATATCGGGGTCATTCTCCCATTGCTCCGGATTATAATCCGCGCCATGCAGCAGCGTACTAACCTTCGGATGTAAAGGTGCAAATTTATTCATAATAAACTTCCTGAAAAAAACGACAAAAAATTAATTAAAAACTTTTACCGACGGCAATACTTTTCCCTGGCAATCAAATAGCGCCTGATTTTCACGTGCATTCCCTTCTTTCCACTCGTCGTGGATATATTTCATCCCCGCCGGGGTGGCCCAGGTATTTCCCGGCACGGCAATCCACGTGGGCTCCCAGTAAAAAATACCTTTGCCGCGCTGGTCGGGAACATCTATGACGGCCTGCATCAGATCGTGAATATAGTGATATTGCCCCTGCACGGTGGCGGGATAACCCCCGTCCTTTTCCTCTTTCGCCTGGAAACTATTTTCCGCGTTGTCGCAGTTGGCCAGGGTATAGGCATAGGCCGCCTCGACGACGATAACGTCTTTGTTATAGCGTTTGCTGATGTCATCCATATTGGCCTTCAGGGCGCTGATCGGCCCGTTCCAGTAGGTGTACATCGACAGACCGATCACGTCATACGGTACATGGCGCTTGTCAATCTCATCAAACCACCAGCGGAAGGTATCGTTCTTGGTCCCTTCGGCCAGATGCAGCATGATTTTCACTTGCTCGCCGTGATGCAGGTTCTCCTTCAGGCCAGCGATAGCCGCGTTCAGCAGCCCGGCCAGCCGGTCGAACTCGCCGCCCCCCTGCCCCCAGCTTTTCCCTTCCGGCCACAGGATGCCGCCGTTGATCTCATTGCCGATCTGCACCATGTCCGGCAGGACGCCTGCCTGCTTAAAGCGGGCGATGGTATCGCGGGTATAGTCATGAATCGCCGTTTTCAGCTGCGGATAATCCATCTTTTCCCAGGCTTTCGGCTTGAACTGCTTGCCGGGATCGGTCCAGAAATCGCTGTAATGAAAATCGAGCAGCAGCTTCATCCCCTGGGCTTTCGCCCGTTTCGCGAGGGTCAGGGTGGTGGCCAGGTCGTTATTTCCGCCGCCATAGCCCTCACCGCTCGCCGATTGCGGATCCACCCACAGACGGAGGCGAACATAGTTGACGCCGTTCTCTTTCAGAATCGCGATCGGATCCTTGCGCTGATTATTCTGGTCGTAGAACGTCGCCCCGTGCTTTTCGGCATCCAGCAGCGTGGAGATATCCGCGCCTTTGATAAAGTCCGCCGGCATGCCCTGAAACGCGCGGGTTTCAAGCGCGTCCGCGGCCAGAGTAGGGGTGGAGAAACTGCATGCCAGACAAACCGCAAGCCATGCGGGGGTGAATCTTTTCATGTGCTTATCCTTTAGTACTGCCCGAGGTCAGGCCGGAGACAAAGTATTTTTGTAACGCCAGGTAGAGGATCGCCACCGGTACGGCAATCAGCACCGCCCCCGCCGCGTAGGTGGTGTAACTGGCACCCATTTTTTGCGCCACCAGGTTATACAAACCGATAGGCAGCGTGTATTTATCCGGGGTACGCAGGATGGTGCTGGAGAGGATGAAATCGCCCAGCGGACCGGTGAAGGAGAACAGCGCCACCACCGCGAGGATCGGCCTCGACAACGGCATGATGATCTCGATAAAGATGCGAAAGCTGCTGGCGCCGTCCATGCGAGCGGACTCATCCAGATCTTTGGGGATCGCGTCGAGATACCCCTTCATCAGCCAGGTATTCATCGGGATCATCCCCCCGACGTAGATCAGCACCAGCGCCAGATGGCTGTTAATCAGGCCAAGCAGTTGCGATAGCACAAAGATCGCAATCAGCGCGGAAAACTGCGGGATCATCTGCAGCAGCAGGAACAGCATCAGCCCGTTCTGCCGCCCTTTAAAGCGGAAGCGGGAGAAGGCGTAAGCGGTAAAGCTGACGCTAATCAGGGTCAGCACCATGGTCAGAAAGCTGATTTTCATCGAGTTCCAGTACCAGGTGAGGTAATTCACATTGCCATTGAACAGATCGGCATAGTGCTGGAACGACAGGTTTTCCGGAATGATCGAGGTACTGAGCAGGCTATTGCCGGCGTTCAGCGACGCCCCGACCGTCCAGACCAGCGGATAGATGATCACCACCGAGACCAGAATAACCACCAGCCAGGTGAGAGAGAGTCGGATCCACTTTTCGCGTTTAATACTGGGTGATTGAGCCATGTTGCTTCCCTTACGCCATGTCGTCATTTTTGAAGGATTTGGTGGCGCGGAACTGCCACAGCGCCAGGCCGACGACAAAGATCGACAGCAGGATCGTGATGGTCGCCGCGATGGCGTACTGCGACGAGGACATCGTCAGCTTATAGATCCACGACACCAGAATATCCGTCCCACCGGCGTTGGAGCCTGCCACCGCAGGACCGCCGTTGTTAAACAGATAAATGATGTTGAAGTTATTAAAGTTGAAGGTGTACTGAGTGATGATGATCGGCGCGATCGCGTACAGCACCAGCGGCAGAGTGATGGTGCGCAGACGGGTAAAGGCGCTGGCGCCGTCCATCGTCGCTGCTTCATACAGATCGTCCGGGATCGCCTGCAGCACGCCGGTGGTCATGGCAAAGACAAACGGGAAGCCAAGCCAGGTCTGCATCATGATCAGCGCCGTTTTAGTCCAGAACGGGTCGGTCAGCCATGCCTTTGGGCTGATACCGAAGAACGACAGGATCGCGTTGTTGATGACCCCGAATGAATCGTTGAACATACCGGCAAAGACGAGGATGGTGACAAACCCCGGCACCGCCCACGGCAAAATAAAGATGGTGCGGATCAGCGGCTTAAAGCGCAGATCTTTTTGATTCACCAGAATCGCCAGCAGCACGCCCACCGTACACTGCAGGGTGGTCGCCAGCAGCGTCCACACCACGGTCCACTGCAGCACATCCAGGAAGGTGGAGCGCCAGATAGAGAGGGTGAAAATATTGACGAAGTTTTTCAGCCCCACCCAGTCCACCAGCTTCGCCGGCGGCGTGTGGTACAGGTTGTAGTTGGTGAAGGCGATGGCGAAACCGAACAGAATGGGAAAGATCACCACAAACACCAGCAGAATAAAGCCCGGGGTGATCATCAGGTACGGGAAGCCGTCGCTCAGCAGCATCTGGTACTGCTTACGCACGCTGTTCAGGGCGATCCCCTCATCGCGTTTTTTGCCGTTCAGCCACGCATCCCGCAGCGAGAGAAAATAGATCAGCACGCCAAAGGCGACGATCAGCACACTGATAATCCCCTCCGCTAACAGGAAGATAGAGTTATCCCGCGGTACCTCTTCACCCAGGGTATATAACCCCCACAACCCCTCACGCAGGAAATCATAAAAAATCCCCAGAAAGCTGCTGAGCAGCACCAGGAAGACCAGCCCTTTCAGCCACTGGCGATGATAAAACTGACCGAAACCCGGCACGATTGCCAGCAGCAGGCCGCACCATGCATGGCGCCCGGGCCCGCGTGCGTCGCTAAAATTTTCGCTGGAATGGATGCTCACACTCGACTCCTTCTACAAACGGGAGGTCCCCCTCCCGCTCGGTGACTTCACGTGACGGTGAATTACTGATTGCTGGCCTGCATTGCTTCGATCTGCATCGTGATCTGTTTCACCGCGTTATCGAGCGCGGCCTGCGGCGCCTGCTTACCGGTGAGGCTCAGTTCAAGCGCGGCGTTGGCCGGCCCCCACACTTCCCCCATCTCCGGAATGCCCGGCATCGCCACCGCTCGCGCCGACTGGATGGCGACGGCACTGGCCTTTTGGTCGTTTTTAATCACCGGATCGTCAATCATCGCCTTCAGCGGCGGAATTTCGCCGGTGGCGACATAGCGGGCTTTCACATACTGCGGCTGGTTGATGAACTCGATAAACTGTTGCGCCAGCGCTTTGTCTTTACTCCAGGTCGATACCACATAGCCTTTGACGCCCAGGAAGGAGCTCATCGGCTTGCCGTCCGGCAGGGTCGGCAGGGGCGCCACGCCATAGTTAATGCCAGCGGCTTCATACGGCTGGAAGGCCCAGGGGCCGTTGATCACCGCCGCCGCTTTTTTCTCGGTAAACAGGGAATCGATGGCATTCAGCCCGTTATCGCCGAGGATCCCCGCTGGAAAGACCTTCTCGGCATAGAATTTTTTCAGGAAGGTGACGGCTTCGACGGCGCCGGGGGTATTGAGGCCCACTTGCTGCGGGTTAAAGCCACCGCTGTCGTTTTTAGCAAAGATATAGCCGCCCATCGGGCCAATCGCCCCCCAGCTGTAATAGATCTGGTCAAACTTGGCGAGCAGGCCGTATTTGTTCTGCTCGCGCTGGGTTTTCGAGTAGTCCAGCCAGGCCTGCAGGCTGTCCAGCGGCTTGTCGATCAGGTCCTTGTTGTAGATAAGCACCAGGGTTTCCACTGCTTTCGGGATCCCGTACAGCGCGTTGTCCATGCGGAAGGCATTGATGGAGGCTGGCGTAAAGGCATCCTGTTTCGCCTGATCGACGCTGAGAGGCGAGAGTAGTCCCTGAACCACGGCGCCGCCGAGCTGGTCATTCGGGATCACCAGCACGTCCGGCCCAATGCCCGCCGGGCCGTCGAGGCGCAGCTTTTCCAGCTGCTGGGCATAAGGCATCTCCTGGAGATTGACCTTCACGTTGTACTGCTTCTCAAAATCGCTGACCGCGGTTTTAATACCCGCGGATTTTTTAATGTCCTCCCAGACGTTGAGCTGCCCGGCGGCGTGCGCCTGCAGGCTGGTGAGTTGCCCCGCCGCCAGGGTGGTAAGGATCAGTGCAGCAAGCATGTTCTTTTTCATTATCAACCTCATGTGAAGGTATAACAATTTAATGGTTTTTATTGGGCTTATCTCTGCCAGTCAGAAAAATAAATCACTTCAAACTGGCGAGTTATATGAGAAAAAGGCTCCAGCTCTCTTTTGTTATACGCTACCCGTAGATCGCTGACAAAACTACCATAAGCTGCCAGTTGTGTGATCATCATTACAGAAATGAAACGCCGCTGTATGGCGCTAAAACTGCGGAAGTTATAGTCAGGGCATGATTTTACTGCTGTTGAACATCGCCACGCTGATTTGTTACACGTAATACAATTCATGCTACACACAGCGACAAAGCAACGGCAAACAACAGCTACTCACTTCGGGGAATGTGGATGTCCAATATACGACTGAGGAATGTCACCAAAAGGTTCGGCAGCACGGTGACGCTGCACCAGGTCAATCTCGATATTGAAGATGGCGAGTTTGCCGTTTTCGTCGGTCCTTCCGGCTGTGGAAAATCGACGCTGCTGCGCATGATTGCCGGTCTGGAAGAGGTCAGCGAGGGTGAAGTGCTGATCGGCGATGAGGTGATGAATGATGTCGTGCCGGCCCGCCGCGGCGTGGCGATGGTCTTCCAGTCCTATGCGCTCTACCCGCACATGACGGTGGCAGAGAACATGGGCTACGGGTTGAAGGTGAATAAAGTGCCGAAAACGGAGATCCGTCGCCAGGTGGAAATGGTGGCTAAAACGCTGCAGCTCTCGCACCTGCTGGATCGTAAACCGAAGCAGCTCTCTGGCGGCCAGCGGCAGCGCGTGGCCATTGGCCGGGCGATCGTGCGTAATCCCCGGGTGTTTATGTTCGATGAGCCGCTCTCTAACCTCGATGCGGAGCTGCGCGTCGATATGCGCCTGCATATTGCCCGTCTGCACCAGGAGCTGAAGACCACCATGGTGTATGTCACCCACGATCAGGTAGAGGCGATGACGCTGGCCGATAAAATCGTGGTCATGAACTATGGGAAAGTCGAACAAATGGGTTCGCCGATGGCGCTGTATTACAATCCGGTCAACAAATTCGTCGCCGGCTTTATCGGCTCGCCGAAGATGAATTTTTTGCCAGCCATCGTCAGCGACTGGCAGCCGGAACGCTTAACGGTCACCCTCGCGCAGGACCATCAGTTGGTCCTCAATATCGCTACCCAGCCGCTGAAGCCCGGCGCCGCGGTGACGCTGGGGATCCGGCCAGAGCATCTCACGCCCGACGTCACTACCGGTACCGTGGTGGAGTTTCAATGTGAAGTGGTGGAGCGTCTGGGTAACAATACCTATCTGTTCGGCCAGTGCTACGGCCACGATAACGTCAAGGTTCTGCTGCCCGGCGACGTCCATTTCCGCCCGTGGCAGAAAATAAATCTGGCCTTCGATGAGCGCTTTTGCATGGTATTTGATGAGAATGACCTGCGTATCAGCGCTGATATCCCGGCGCCGGATGCGCACTAGCTAACATATTGCTGTCATCTGCGCCGCGTATGCTGCGACTGAATGCCGGAACACACCCTGCCCGGCATTCACACCCTCATTTTTATTCTGCTGCATCGGAATCATCCTTCTCTCCCGGCATCGCAGCCTCTCGCGATGCCGGTTTTTTCGCGACCTCAGCTCACTTCTCTCGCTGCGCCTGATTTATCTTTCGCATATACTGATGACACCCGGCGAACGATAAGGACACAGGCATGAGGACCCGGCATCTGGTGGCGCTGTTTACAGGGGTGCTGATACTGGCCATCATCCTGCCCATCTCACTCAGCATCTGGCAGGCAGCGCGGCAGGCCAAGCTGCAGTTCTATCGTGAACTGGATGACTATTCCAACCGTATCGTCGTCCGCACGCTGCAGGTTGCCGATCAGGCCAGGGAAGCGCTACGTGAGGCCGACTCACACACCGCCGCCTCCTGTAGCCCTGAGCACCTGCTCACGCTCCGCCGCATCGCCTACACCCATCGCTACATTCAGGAAGTGCTCTGGCTGCGTGATTCCGTGCCGCAATGTTCCTCCCTGGAAGACCATAGCGTCGCGGTCACCTTTCCCCCGCCGGACCACATTGCCCCTGACGGCTATCGCACCTGGCTGACCTCAATAAACGATCTCGGCCTTAATCACCAGATGACGGCCATGGGCAGTCAACAGCATATGGTGATGATCGATCCCATCTCTTTTATCGATGTGGTTCCTGCCAGCGAGGAGAAGATCCATACCATGCTGTTTGGTTTGGATCACCTGAAAATGGTAATCAGCAGCCAACCGCTGCCGGATACGGTCTGGCAGCGTATTAAAGATCCACATGTTAATATGCTGACGCTGGATAACACGGTCTATCGGATCCAGCGCATTCCCGAGCTGGGCTCCGGCATCGTGACCTGGTCGTCGACGCTGCCGCTGCAGCAGCATATTCGCCAGCAGCTAATCTTCTGGCTCCCTGTCGGCATCTTCACCAGCCTGCTTGCTACCTGGCTGCTGCTGCGCCTGCTGAGACACCTGCGATCACCACGCAACAGTATGCTGGACGCCCTCAACTCCGAAGCGATTCAGGTTTACTATCAGCCGATAATCTCGTTGCAGGATGAGAAAATCGCCGGGGCCGAGGCGCTGGCCCGCTGGCAGCAACCCGACGGCACCTTTTTATCGCCGGATATTTTTATTCCTCTGGCCGAGCAGACCGGGCTGATTACGCAGTTGACGGAAGATATCGTCAGGAAAATTTTTACCGATCTCGGTCCCTGGCTGCGGCAGCGGCCGGAAGTGCACATCTCCATCAACCTGTCGGTAGATGATTTACGCTCGCCCACCCTACCGAAGTTGTTACACGATCAGCTGCAGCACTGGGGGATCGCCGCCGAACAGATCATCCTTGAAATCACCGAGCGCGGATTTGTCGATCCGGAGACCACCATGCCGGTGATCGCTCACTACCGTCAGGCCGGGCATCGTATCTCGATTGATGACTTTGGCACCGGCTACTCCAGCCTGAGCTATCTGCAGAAACTGGACGTCGATACGCTGAAAATCGATAAATCTTTTGTCGATACCCTCGAGTACCGGCCGCTGACGCCGCACATTATTGAAATGGCCAAGGCGCTCAATCTGGCCACCGTCGCCGAAGGGGTGGAAACCGAAAGCCAGCGCGACTGGCTACGACAGCATGGCGTCCAGTACGCCCAGGGATGGCTGTACAGCAAAGCGCTGCCAAAAGAGCAGTTTATTCTGTGGGCGGAAAATAACCTCCATGTGCATTAAGCAACAGGAGCAATAAGCAGAATGCCAGCGGGTGTGGCCACTTCGCCGCCCGCGCCTGGGCGCTACTTCAGATAAGATTTGATCACCTGCATCACCGTCTCCAGATCCGCTTCACGCTGTGTCTCTTCAGGCTCTTTCACCACATGGTCGGTCAGATGCCCCTGAATAACCTGCAGCATCATACCGTTGACCGCGCCGCGAATCGCCGCCAGCTGCTGTAGCACCTCAGCGCACTCATGCTCGCGATTGAGCATTTTCTCTAACGCGGAACTCTGCCCCTGAATTTTTTTCAGTCGGGTCAGTAACATTTTTTTGTGTCGAACTGTATGTGACATTGCACGATCCACCGTTTCATTCTGTCCGTGATTACCGACCTTCATCATCAGTAACGCCTGCCAGCATAGCATGATCCCTTTTGTCAGCCGCTTTTTCTACTGGGGGGTAGTATTTTACTACTGGGGGGGAGTAGGATAAGCGCACTTTTGGCAAGGATCCCGATATGAACGATTTCACTTCCCTTCTGCAGCAAGGTAATGCCTGGCTGTTTATTCCCAGCGCGATACTGCTCGGTGCCCTGCACGGCCTTGAACCGGGCCATTCAAAAACCATGATGGCCGCCTTTATCGTAGCGGTACGGGGAACGTTAAAACAGGCGGTGCTGCTGGGGCTGGCGGCGACGGTTTCCCATACGGCAGTGGTCTGGCTGATCGCCATGGCCGGCCTGTGGTTTGGCCGCGGCTGGAACGCGCAGACCTCTGAACCCTGGTTTCAGCTGATCTCGGGGATAGCGATTGTACTGATTGCCTGCTGGATGCTCTGGCGCACCTGGCGCGAATCGCAGCCCCACACGCACCATGATCACCACCATGAACATGAGCACCATCACGAACATGATCATCACCACGAACATGATCATCACCACGAACATGATCACCACCATGAACATGATCACCACCATGACCATCACCATGCGTCCTCATCCGCCGTGCCGCTGGTGGCGGAGGAGTGGCAGGACGCGCATCAGCGGGCTCATGCTCAGGAGATCAACCGGCGCTTTGATGGCCGCCAGGTGACGACCGGGCAGATCGTACTGTTTGGCCTGACCGGCGGGCTGATCCCCTGTCCGGCGTCCATTACTGTGCTGCTTATCTGTTTACAGCTGAAGAAATTTTCGCTTGGCGCCACGCTGGTACTGGGCTTTAGCGTTGGTCTGGCGCTGACGCTGGTGGCTTCCGGGGCTATCGCCGCGCTGAGTCTTAAACAGGCCACCCGCCGCTGGCCCTGGCTTAACGATGTCTCGCGCAAGGCGCCCTGGTTCTCAGGTTTACTGATTATCGTGGTGGGGATCTACATGATGGTTCACGGTCTGAGCGGCCTGTAAGCGTCGGCTCGCCCTCTTGCGGATAGAGAGGGCGAGTCGTTAATTCAGGAGACTATCTCCTGCGGAGTGCTGACCGCTTTGCGGCTGACGGGCTGGCGAAACCACGGCAGACACAGCTGGATCAGCGGCCCAATCAACAGCGCGTAAATCACGGTGCCGACGCCAAACTTACCGCCCAGCAGCCAGCCAATCACCAGCACAGTCAACTCGATAGCCGTCCGGATGCCACGCAAAGACCAGCCGGTACGAGCGTGCAGGCCAGTCATCAGGCCATCGCGCGGCCCGGGGCCAAAGCCCGCGCCGATGTACATCCCGGTGGCGATAGCATTCAGCACAATCGCCCCCACCAGCAGCACACTGCGAGCCACCAGCGACTCCAGCGGCGGCAGGACGGCCAGCGTGGCATCCGCCGCCAGCCCCAGCACGATGACGTTGCTCACCGTGCCGAGTCCCGGCATTTGCCGGATCGGGATCCACAGCAGCAGCACCGCCGCGCCGGTCAGGATAATCACCGTACCGAAACTGATACCCAGTTGTTTAGCCACCCCGAGATGGAAAACATCCCACGGATCGGCGCCAAGATTGGCATGCACGAAGAGCGCCGTGGACACGCCATAAAGTACCAGGCCGATATATAACTGCAGCAGGCGACGAAGCATATTTTTTCCTCTACATCATTGCGAATGCCCTTATCATCAGCAAAAATGGACTGATAATTAATGGCCAGTTTTGGAAAAGTGGATCGCTATGTCAACCCGACGCTTTGGAACACAATCGCTGGTACGCCTGCTCGGCAACTGGCAGGAGTCCACTTCACGCACGCCGCTATGGCGTCAGCTAGCGGAAGCGCTCCGCCTGCTGATCCTCGACGGTCGCCTGACGCTGCAAACGCGCCTGCCAGGCGAGCGCGAGCTGGCGGCGGCGCTGAACGTCAGCCGGACCACCATCGCCAGCGCGCTCGGCCAGTTACGGGAGGAGGGTTTTCTCTACAGCCGTCAGGGAAGCGGTTCGCGCATTGTCTTGCCAGAGCGTCCCGCCGACCTGCCGCCCCCCTCAGGCATCCCCTCCTCGCTGAATCTCTCTACCGCCGCCCTCAGCGCCGGGCCGGAAGTCCATCAGGCCTTCCAGCATGCCATGACGCTGCTGCCGCCCTACCTGGGCCAGACCGGCTACGATCAACAAGGGCTGCCGGTACTGCGGGAGGCGATTGCCCGTCGCTACAGCGAACGCGGTCTGCCGACGCGGCCCGATGAAGTGATTGTGGTCAACGGCGCCCTCAGCGCCTTCGCATTGATCCTCCGCCTGTTTACCGGCCCGGGTGACCGGGTGGTCATCGACGCCCCCACCTATCCGATGGCGATTAGCGCCATTCAGGGCGCCTCCTGCCGCCCGGTCGGCGTCGCGCTTCCCCAGCAGGGATGGGACTGTGATGGACTCGCGGCGACTATTGCGCAGACCGCGCCGCGTCTGGCGTGGCTGATGCCGGATTTTCACAATCCCACCGGGCGCTGTATGGATGCTCCCACCCGCCAGCGGGTCGCGGATATCGCCGCCAGGACGCGGACGACGCTGGTGATCGACGAGACCATGGTTGATCTGTGGTATAACGCGCCACCTCCTCTACCGCTGGCCTGCTTTAATCCCGATGCCGCGGTGATCACTATTGGTTCGGCCGGGAAAAGTTTCTGGGGGGGACTGCGCATCGGCTGGATCCGCGCCAGTACGCGAACCATCGCCTCCCTTATTCAGGCTCGCGATTCCCTGGATTTGGGTACGCCTCTGCTGGAGCAACTGGCCTGCAGCTGGCTGCTGGCCAATGCCGCCACGCTGCTACCGCCGCGGCGGGAAATGCTGAAGGCGCGCCGGGACATGTGCGAAACGTTAATGGCGGAATATTTTCCCCGCTGGCGCTTTACGCCGCCGGAAGGTGGGCTCTCTTTTTGGGTGGAACTCCCTGACATGCTGGCCACGCTGTTCTCTGCGCGTGCGGAAAGTCAGGGGATCCATATCGGCACCGGCACGCGCTTTGGTCTTGAGGGAGCCTTTGATCGCTATTTGCGTCTGCCATTTACACTGCCAGACGAAGCATTGCGCCAGGCCTTCTCCACGCTACAACCGCTGTGGCAAAGCCTTGCAGAACAGAAGGAAAATACGCGTTTGCGGAAAATAATATAAGAAAATATCGACGGGCTGGCATCAGCCCGTCAAATGACCATCATCCATGAGGTATATGAGATGTTTTTATAAAATTGCCTGAGTATCCTGCCCTCTGGTTATGGCATCCCGGTGACAGAAATAAGGCAATTTCATTAATGCTGACGCGGAATAGGAAACCCTTTCAGGGAAATAATAAAGCCATCTTCATCTTTTTTAATTTTAGCGCCGGTGTCACACCAGTCGGAGGCAATGCGAAAGAACTCATCACTACCGATATTCCAGTTCAGGCGCACGTGTTTTACGTATCCTGAGCGCAACATATCGCAGGCTTCGCTATAGTTGCTGGCTGTAGAGAATTGTTGTTTCATTTTTTCTTCTTCAGAAGTTTTCTTAATGCTTTGATTTCTTTAGGGGTTAATGGGGTCGCTTCCTCTTCGGTATGCTGGCTGTCAATGTCCTCTTCCGTCACCCCCGCCTCACCTGCTGATTCCTCCAGCTGAAAAGCCAGCTGCAGCAGCTTTTCCGTTGCCGTTCCCAGGTTCTCGTTATTCACTTCCGCATAATGACGCAGCTTCTCTTTTAACTCGGCGTCAATTTTTACATTCAAAACCACTGTGGTCATAGCTACGCTTCCCGTGCAATAAAATCATCATAATTAATACACGAAGTTAACATGCTGATCCAGAGATATATTTTATAGCATGGCTCTGGCAACAAATTCCCATCAATAAGATGCCTTTTATTTATGACATGCAAATGACATTAATATTTCAGTAGCATTTCAGATTTATGACAAGTAAATATTATGGAATAAAAACGGGTTGTTTTAGCAACAAAAAATAATATGTGATCCGTATCAGATATTAATTATAGCAGGGATAAAGACCGGACAAATACAAGGGAGATATCAGGAGGGCGAAATGGGTGGGGGCCCTGCCAGCTACATCCCGGCACACACGTCGTCTGCTCTGGCTGCTTCCTTCCGGACCTGACCTGGTAAACAGAGTAGCGTTGCGGGAGAACCAACAGAGCCCCCATTGAGAGCGTTAGTTACCCAACGCGCTGGCGCATTATCCCTGCTGACCTGGTGAATTGCAAGCTCACCCCGATCGCCTGCTGGTTTATTGCACAATACGCCAATAAAACCAACAACTCACGGCCAGGCTGTGAGATTGGGAGCGCGCGCTCAGCACATTGCCGGGTTATCCACCATACTTAGCCCTCTTGCGTCACCTTTAATCATCAGCACCTTGTCTCGACGGTAATCGAATGACTGACTCATCACCACAGACCATCACTCTGCCTTTACCCGCTATTGAAGGGATGACCATCGCCTTTCATGGCGTGAACTATCTGCGCCCGGAAAAAATGCTCGACTTCGCGACCATCAGCCAGACCCCCGTGCGGGCGGTCACGCCGCTGGCGCTGCTCTATTCCACCGTCGGCGTGCTGCGCCAGGTGGAACTGCGCAAACTGCCCGTCTACATCAGCGGCCGGGTGGTGTACCCCATTTCGTCGCTGACCATGCCAGGCCTGCGCGCGAAACTGATCATTAACGCCACTTCGCAGCGGTTGAAATTTCTCGAGAGCCTCATCGCCAGTTCACCGTCTGACAATGTCCATGGCATGCAGATCCTCGGCCTGGCCCTGACCTTCACTGTCGAACAACCCGCCTGAACCGAGGCAGGCTGTACAGCCTGCGCCTCAGCGCTTATGCTGGCGTTTTCCGGTTAACAGGGCTGAACATGGATCCGCACGACACATTCCCCCAACGCGTCTGGCATATCGTGGCGTCGATACCGGAAGGCTATGTCGCCACCTACGGCGATGTCGCCCGCCTGGCCGGTTCACCGCGCGCCGCGCGCCAGGTAGGTGGCGTACTGAAGCGCCTGCCGGAAGGGTCAACCCTGCCCTGGCATCGGGTGGTCAATCGCCATGGCGATATCTCCCTCACCGGGCCCGATCTTCAGCGACAGCGCCAGGCGTTGCTGGCCGAAGGGGTTCAGGTCTCCGGCAGCGGCCATATCGATCTCCAGCATTATCGCTGGGTTTACTGAAGACAAAAAAAAGCCCCCGTCAGGGGGCTCGGCGAGCTTATTGCGCAACGGGGACGGCGGTCTGCGTGACCGGAACCAGCGTCAGGTCGGCATGCGTCCCACCCTGGTTTATCACCGTCTGCACGGTATCGGTAATGAACATTAGCTGGCCGTTCACCGCGATCGCGGCACTCAGCAGAATACGGGCGTTCGGCTGAATGTCTGCCGGATTGTAAGGCAGGGCAAAGTTAAATGGCGCCTGTTTGCCTTCGGTACGCACCGCTTTTTGCGACAACACGCGGGCTGGCGCATCTGCCAGAGAAGCATCCGACAGGGTCACCGTCAGTACCGCATCCGGCGGTAAAGCGATTCTCTGGCGGATATTAATCGTCCCCGTAACGCTCGGCTGCTGCTGTGCCACGCTCAGCGTCGCGATGCCATAAGGGTCGGGCGCGGCTGCCTGAGTCGAAGAACTGGTAGAGTGGTGATTAGCACAGGCGGTTAGCGTCGCGGCGACGGCTAAGGCACTAAACATATAGGCAAATTTCATGATGTTCTCCTTATCATCCCTTAATACCCAGGAGGATGTTCCGCCGCTTCGCCGGCAGGAACTTTCGTGTCGTCAATAAGTGTGGCACAGATCTCAGATTTGTTCCTGTTGCCCCCTCGTTATTCAGATTATTACACCCATCGGACCACTTGCGATTCCAGGTTATACTTTGCCACATCACGCGCACCGCGCTGCGCCGCTATCATTAATTGAGGATAAGTATGAGTCAGGCACTCTCTAACCTGCTGGCATTATTAGATCTGGAAAAAATTGAGGAAGGGTTATTCCGCGGACAGAGCGAAGACCTGGGATTGCGCCAGGTTTTTGGCGGCCAGGTGGTGGGCCAGGCGCTGTATGCGGCAAAAGAGACCGTGCCCGTTGAACGTCTGGTACATTCGTTTCACAGCTACTTTCTGCGCCCCGGCGACAGCCAGAAACCGATCGTCTACGATGTGGAAGTACTGCGCGACGGCAACAGCTTTAGCGCCCGGCGAGTGGCCGCCATTCAGAACGGGAAGCCGATCTTCTATATGACCGCCTCATTCCAGGCGCCAGAGCACGGCTATGAGCATCAGAAAGCGATGCCGCCGGCCCCCTCTCCTGACGGCCTGCACTCGGAAACCGATATCGCCCGCAAGCTGGCACACCTTCTGCCGCCGCAGGTAAAAGATAAATTCCTCTGTGATAAACCGCTGGAGATCCGCCCGGTCGAATTTCATAACCCGATGAAAGGCCATATTGCTGAACCGGTGCGCCAGGTGTGGCTGCGCGCCAATGGCGCTGTTCCCGACGATCTGCGCATTCATCAATATCTGCTGGGCTATGCCTCGGACTTTAATTTCCTGCCGGTGGCGCTGCAGCCGCACGGCGTCGGCTTCCTTGAGCCTGGCATGCAGGTCGCCACTATCGACCACTCAATGTGGTTCCACCGGCCGTTTAATATCAATGAATGGCTGTTATACAGCGTTGAAAGCACCTCGGCCTCCAGCGCCCGTGGTTTCGTCCGCGGCGAGTTCTACACTCAGGATGGAACGCTGGTGGCTTCAACGGTCCAGGAAGGGGTGATGCGTAACCGCAACGCATAAAAAAAGCCTCCCTGACGGGAGGCTTTTTGCTACAGAGAGAAGGGTTTTCTATCAGGCGTTGTAGGCGTTTTCGCCATGGCTGTTGACGTCCAGTCCTTCGCGCTCCTGCTCTTCTGGTACGCGCAGCCCCACGGTCATGTCCGCCACTTTGTAGCCAATGAAAGCGACAACGCCCGACCAGACGATGGTAATCGCGATACTCTCGAGTTGCACCAGCAGCTGATGGCCCATGGTGACGCCTTCTGCATAACCCACGCCGCCCAGAGAGGTGGCCGCGAAGATACCGGTCAGGATACAGCCGACGATGCCGCAGACGCCGTGGACGCCGAAGACGTCGCAAGGGTCATCAACCCGCAGCCAGCGTTTCAGCGCCGTTACGCCCCAGATGCCCGCCAGACCAGATGCGATACCCACAATCAACGCCCCACCGACACCGATATACCCACAGGCTGGTGTGACGCCAACCAGACCGGCAATCGCCCCGGAGCAGGCGCCCAGCAGTGAAGGTTTGCCGCGCAGAGCCCATTCACCAAAGGTCCACGCCAGGATGGCAGCCGCTGTGGCGACGACGGTGTTGACGAAAGCCAGTGCGGCAATTTCGTTCGCTGCGCTGGCGGAGCCGGCGTTGAAGCCGAACCAGCCCACGTAGAGGATGGCGGTTCCGGTGAACACCATCGGCAGATTGTGCGGTTTGAACGCTTCTTTGCCGAAGCCCACACGTTTGCCCATCATGTACGCCCCCACCAGCCCGGCAACCGCAGCGTTGATGTGTACAACGGTGCCGCCCGCGAAGTCCAGCGCGCCGTGGGTCGCCAGCAGACCGCCGCCCCAGACCATGTGCGCAATCGGAACATAAGAGAGCGTCATCCACACCACCACAAAAATCAGCACGGCGGAGAAACGAATACGCTCAGCCAGCGCCCCCACGATCAGCCCGACGGTGATACAGGCGAACGAGCCCTGGAAGGCCACGTGGATGTACTGATAGAAGGTGCCCATCAGCGCTTTCAGTTCAATATTTTTCAGCATCACCCAGTCAAAGCTACCGAAGAAGCTGCCGCCGGTGCCGAAGGCCAGGGTATAGCCATAAATCACCCACAGTACGCAGACCAGGCCAAAGGTCACAATCACCTGAGTCAGCATGGAAAGGACGTTTTTGCCGCGGATCAGGCCGCCGTAAAACAGCGCGATCCCCGGGATGGTCATAAACAGAACCAGCGCGGTGCAAATCATCATAAACGCGTTATCGGCTTTGTCCGCCACTGCGGGCGCGGCCATTGCCAGTCCCGGAAGAAGGGCTAATGCCCCCAGACCCGATTTCATTGTTGCCATTTTCATTGTTTCGTTCCCCATCACTGTGTGGTCTGGAAATTACAGTGCCGCTTCGTCAGCTTCGCCGGTACGGATGCGAATGACGCGCTGCAATTCAGCGACAAAAATTTTGCCGTCGCCAATTTTTCCGGTGTAAGCCGCTTTGCTGATCACATCGATGACTTCATCCAGCTGATCGTCGGCAATCGCCACATCAATCTTCACTTTTGGCAGAAAGTTGACGCTATACTCGGCGCCGCGGTAGAGCTCCGCATGACCTTTCTGACGGCCAAAGCCCTTGACTTCAGTGACCGTCAGGCCCTGAATGCCGATGGAAGACAAGGCTTCACGCACGTCTTCCAGTTTGAATGGTTTGATTACCACGGTAACCAGCTTCATAAGTCCCCTCCAGGCAGTATTCGGTAATGGCCGCAGCTAACACGATGGATATAAAGCAAGGGCTATGCCAGAAATGAAAAAAGGCCGCAGAGCGGCCCTTTGATGGTAAAAAACAGGGGACAGGTCAGACAATTGCCTGCTGAAACGCGTTTGCAGCGCAAAAATGCACCACAACAGTGCATTTAATGTAACGTTTTTGCACCACGGCAGGCCACGCTTTCTTCGCTGCCTGCTGGTGGTGCATCAGGCGCTGAGCGACTCTTCCCGGGCGCTGGCCGCCAGCTCTTCGCCAGCCAGCTGCAGCTGATACATCTGCCAGTAACGACCCTTCGCCGCCAGCAGCTGCTGATGGGTGCCCCGCTCGACAGCCTGACCGCGATGCAGCACCAGGATGGTATCGGCCTCAACGATGGTTGACAGTCGATGGGCGATAACCACGAGGGTGGTATGCTGGCGGACTTTCGCCAGCGCCTGCTGGATCGCCTGCTCGGTGCCGGAGTCGATGTTTGCCGTCGCCTCATCCAGAATCAATACCTGCGGGGTCTCCACCAGCACGCGCGCCAGCGCCAACAGCTGTTTCTGCCCAACGGAGAGGTTATTGCCCTGCTCGCCCAGCTGAGTGTACAGGCCATCGCTCATGCTGCGCGCCACCTCCGCCAGTTGCACCGCCTCCAGCGCTTCCCAGACCTGCGTCTCACTGATATCCCGACCCAGCGCGACGTTGGCGTAGAAGGTATCCGCCAGCACCACCGGATCCTGTTGCACCATCGCGATGCCCCGACGCAACGCGCTGTGGCTGAGGGAAGCAAGCGGCCGGCCATCGATGCGGATCTCCCCGTGGGTTAACGGGTAATAGCCCATCATCAGACTCGCGAGAGTACTCTTCCCGCTGCCGGTATGCCCGACCAGCGCCACGAAGCTGCGGGAGGGAATATCCAGACTGATATCCTGCAGGACCAGTCGATCCCCCCGGTAGGCAAAGGAGAGATGGTCAATTTCCACCCGGCCGCTGCTCAGCGGCGCGTCATCCGAGCCCCACGCCTGGCGCGGGCGATCCATCAGCTCAAAAACGCGTTCGCCGGCGACCACCGCCTGCTGCAGCATCGACTGCTGGGTGGTCAGCTCAATAAGCGGCTCGTTAAGGCGTCCGAGATAGCTGATAAACGCGTACAGGACCCCGACCTCGATCGTGCCCACCGCGCTAAAGCCAAACAGCATCAGCAGCCCGCACAGCACCAGCGAGGAAAAAAGGCTCAGCAGCGGGCGCAGCAGAAAACCGTCGAGGCGCAACGTCTGCATCCGCGCCAGATAGTGGGCATAGCTGGCCTCGCGCATCCGTTCGCCAAAGCGCGCCTGCTGGCGGAACTGCTGGATCACCCCCATGCCGTTGATCACTTCGTTGAAACCATCGTTGATATCAGCAAGCCAGGCGCGCACCCGGCGCACGATCGGCGTGCTATAGCGCTGATAGATGATCATCACGATCAGCACCGCCGGGAAGATCGCGATCGCCACCAGCGCCATCCGCCAGTCGAGGCTAAACATCGCCACCAGCATCGCGCCGATCAGCGCCGCGCTGCGCAGCACCGTCGCCACCACCGTCACGTACAGATCGCGAATGACTTCCGTATCGTTGGTCACCCGCGAGATAAGCTGCCCAACCGGCTGGGTATCAAACTCGCTGAGCGGCTGATGCAGGGCGGCATCCATTACATCGCTACGCAACTGCTGGACGACGCCGACCGCGGCGCGGTTAAACAGCAGCGACTGGTTATAGTGCAGTAATGCCGCCAGCAGCTGCAGGCCGATATAGGCTACCGCCAGGCCTGCCACCAGCTTCAGCGGGAGCGTATGCTTCGCCACCATATTATCGATGAAATAGCTGATGAGCAGCGGGCCGCTCACTTCCGCCGCCGCCGCGATCCACATCATCCCCACCGCAATGGCCAGCGGCTTACGCCAGGGAGAACCATAGGCCAGCAGGCGTTTAAGCGTCGGCCAGAGTTCGGTAAAGCTACGCATCCAGGGCCTCCTCTTGCGCCTGCGGAACCTCGTCAAGCGCGGCTTCCAGCTGCTGGTAACGATACATGTCGCGGTACCAGCCTGGCTGCACGGCCAGCGCCTCATGGCGGCCACGCTGGGCAATATGCCCATGCTGTAACACCAGAATTTCACTGGCCTCGGTCAGCGCCGACAGCCGGTGGGCGCTGATAATCACCGTCCGCCCCTCCCCCCACTGGCGCAGGTTGTGCAGGATCTGGTGCTCCGTACGGCCATCTACCGCCGACAAAGCATCATCAAGGATCAAAATTTCAGCCTCCAGCAGCAGAGCGCGGGCAATCGAGATGCGCTGTTTCTGGCCGCCGGAGAGCATCACGCCGCGCTCGCCCACCTCGGTATCGTACCCCTGGGGCAGGCGCAGAATGTCGTCATGCACGCTGGCCAGCCGTGCCACGCGTTCAATCTGCGCCGGTGTCGCATCCGGTTTGCCCAGCGCGATATTATTGGCGACGGTGTCGGAGAATAAAAATGGCGTCTGATTGACCACCGCCAGCCGGGCGCGCCAGCTGTCGAGCTGCAGACGCGGCAGCGGCAGATCGTGAAAGCGGATCTCGCCGCTGGTGACGTCAAAATGACGTTGCAGCAGCGCCAGAATGGTACTTTTACCGGCGCCCGTCGGCCCGCAGATACCCAGCATTTGCCCCGGCTGGAGGGTAAAATTAACCTGCTCCAGCGAAGGTTTACTCGCCTGCGGATAGATGAAGTTGCGGATGGCAACCTGCAGGACACCGCGGCCTGCCGGCACTGCTTCAGTACCGTCGTCCACCGCCGGCGCCTCTTCAAGCATCGTGCGGATACGGCCATAGGCCGCGCTACCGCGCTCAACAATGTTAAACATCCACGCCAGCGCCAGCATCGGCCAGATCATCAGGCCAAGATACATCACAAAGCTGGTCAGCTGGCCCAGCGTCAGGCTGCCGTGGATCACCATCCAGCTGCCGCCGCCGATAGCCAGCAGGTTAGCGGCCCCAATGGCGATATAGATGGTGGGGTCGAAACGCGCGTCAATGCGTGCCACGCGCATATTTTTCGCGCCGGTATCGGCGGCATCGGCGGCAAACTGCGCCGACTGGCGATCCTCCAGCCCAAAAGCCTTAATCATGCGGATGCTGGTCAGGCTCTCCTGTGTGCGATCGTTAAGGCTGGAAAAGGCCGCCTGGGCCACGCGAAAACGTTCGTGAAGCGCATCGCCGTTGCGTTTGATCGCCAGCGCCATCAGCGGCATCGGCAACAGCGCCAGCAGGGTGAGCTGCCAGCTAATCTGCGTCGACATCACAATCAATACCGCACAGCCCATCACCATCGAATCCACCAGGGTTAACACCCCTTCACCGGCGGCAAATACCACCCGGTCAACATCGTTGGTGGCGCGGGCGATCAGATCGCCAGTGCGATGGCGCAAATAGAATGCCGGATGCTGGCGGCTCAGTTGCCGGTAAAAATCTTCCCGCAGTTCGACCGCCAGCTGGTAAGAGGCGCCGAACAGCAGCACGCGCCAGACATAGCGCAGCAGGTAAACCATTACCGCGACCAGCACCAGCGCGCCGATCCACATCCACACCTTCTCTGCGGTGTAATGTTGTTGCGTCACGCCGTCCACCACAATGCCCACCACCTTCGGCGGAATAAGCTGCAGGACGGCAATAATGGCCAGCAGGGCAATCGCGCCAAGATAGCGGCGCCACTCCCGGCGGAAGTACCAGCTGAGTTGAGCAAATAATCGCAAGCAGTAAAATCCTGATTTGTAATGGGTTACGGCGCAATACCGTTATTCGACAGGCAAGGCGGTGGTATATTTTATCTGTTCCATGGCAAAACTCGAAGTGACATCCGACAGCCCCGGCACGCTGTTCACTAAACGTTTATAAAAATCGTCATAGCGTTTCATATCGGCCACCTGCACCCGCAGCAGGTAATCATACTCTCCTGCCATCCGCCAGAAGCCGAGCACCTCCGCCATCTGCGTCACTTCGCTCACAAAATGGCCATACCAGTCGCTGCTGTGATGCTGAGTCTTGATCAGGACAAACGCCGTCAGGCCCAGCCCCACCTTTTCGGCATCCAGTAAGGCGACGCGCCCGCGCAAAATACCTTCATCTTCGAGCCTTTTCAGGCGCTTCCAGCAGGGCGTGGTGGTCAGATTAACGGCATCGGCCAGCGCCTGCAAAGAGAGGGTGCAATCTTCCTGCAGCAGCGCCAGCAGCTTACGGTCAATTTTATCTAGCATATGGCATCCGAAGAGAAAATTTTGCTCTCATAATGGTAATCCAAAGGCTAAATGGCAACAATTTTTCCTGCGCTTTCCGCTAAGCTAGGCACAAAATGACAAACAGGAAATCACGATGAATAGCGCCTGGGTTAAACATGCCATTAGCGAAATCAACGCCGACTATCAGCGCTCCGCCGACACGCACCTGATCCGTCTGGCGCTGCCCGCGTTTCCGGGCATCCACCTGTATCTGAAAGATGAAAGCACCCACCCTACCGGCAGCCTTAAACATCGCCTGGCGAGGTCGCTGTTTCTCTATGGCCTGTGCAACGGCTGGATCAAAGAAGGTACGCCGATTATTGAATCCTCCTCGGGTTCAACCGCCGTTTCGGAGGCCTACTTCGCCCGCCTGCTGGGGCTGCCGTTTATCGCCGTGATGCCTTCCTGCACCGCCAAACGTAAGATCGAACAGATCGAGTTTTACGGCGGACGCTGCCATTTTGTGCAGAGCGCCTGCGAAATCTACGATGCTTCCGAAACGCTGGCCCGCGAGCTGAACGGCCATTATATGGATCAATTCACCTTTGCCGAGCGGGCCACCGACTGGCGCGGCAATAACAATATCGCCGACAGTATTTTCCGTCAGATGAGCCATGAACCGCACCCGCAACCGTCATGGATCGTCATGAGCGCCGGCACCGGCGGCACCTCGGCAACCATTGGCCGCTATATTCGCAGCCAGGGCCATGAGACGCAGCTGATGGTCGTTGATCCGCAGAATTCGGTCTTCCTCGAATACTGGCAGACCCGCGACGCCACCCTGCGAAGCCCGGTCGGCAGCAAAATTGAAGGCATCGGCCGCCCACGCGTCGAACCGTCATTTATTCCCGACGTCGTCGACGAGATGCTGCGCGTACCGGATGCGGCGAGCGTGGCCACCGCCCTGTGGCTGGAAACACAGCTTGGGCGCAAGGTCGGCGCTTCTACCGGCACCAATATGTGGGGCGTATTGCAGCTGGCCGCGCGGATGCGCGAGGAAGGGCGAACGGGTTCCATCGTCACGCTGTTGTGCGACAGCGGTGAGCGCTACCTGGAAACCTATTACAACCCGCAGTGGGTGGCCGCCAATATCGGCGATATCGCGCCCTGGCAGGCGGAGATCGCCGCGCTGGTCGGCAGGCGATAAAAAAAGCCAGATAGAAAACTATCTGGCTTGCCGGAAGGGTCTCTCTATTCGGGGGAATAAGGAAGATCAGGATTATCCAGCCAATGCGTTAAAAAGTGGGAGACCGCCTGATGCCGGCAGTCTCCGATAACCGGAAGATGCGGCAGCTCGGCTTTCAGCTGCGGCATCGCGTTGCCCATGATAAAACCCCGCCCAACGCTGCCCAGCATCTCGCGGTCATTCATCGCATCGCCAAACGCCATGCACTCCTGCAGGGTGAAGCCTAAGTGCTGGCTGAGCACCGCCAGCGCCGCACCTTTATTACACCCGACCGGCAGCACTTCCAGACAGTCCATCGCCGAGAAGCAGAGAAACGCGCGATCGCCCAGCGTCTCATTCAGTTGGATCCGCAGGCGGCGGAGATCGTCATGATCGCCGCAAAAACAGATCTTGGTGACATGCTGCGCCGACATGCGTTTCGGATCGCACAGTTGATAGTGAAAGCCGCTGAAGACATGCGCTTGCAACAATTCAGGCCTTGCCTGACCGGTGAACCAGCCGCCATCGTTAAACACATGCATGCTGGCCTGAGTATCCCATTTGCTGTGCAGCACCGCTTCCGCCGCCTCGGGAGCGAGATCCTGGCGATAAAGCTCCTCCCCTTCCAGCGAATGGATACGCGTCCCGTTGCCGGTGATCAGAAATGCGTCCAGGGAAAATTCGCCAATCACATGGTGCATCTCCAGCACATGGCGACCGGTAGCGAACGTCAGGGTGATATTACGTTCCCGCAGCCGTTTCAGCGCGGTGAGCGTTTGCTCGCCGAGACGATGGTCCGGCATCAGCAGGGTGCCGTCCATATCAAATGCGGCCAGTTTTGCCATGGTGTATTCCCCGATGTGTGATGGGCTTCGCTTGTGTTGCAGTATCACCTGGGATATACGGAAGTAATAGTGAATAGATATTATTAATTGTTCCGGGTTTACAGCGGCCCGGTGGATGACGGCCCCCATGCGACTCTTACACCGTTTAAATCAATACCAGCGATTGTGGCAACCCTCAGCCGGGGCGCCGCAGCAGGTGACCGTCGGCGAACTGGCGGAGCGCTGTTTTTGTAGCGAACGCCACGTCCGCACTCTGCTGCGTCAGGCGCAGGAGGCGGGGTGGCTAAGCTGGCAGGCCAGCTCCGGGCGCGGCAAACGCGGACAGCTCTCATTTCACAAAACCCCGGAAAGTCTGCGCAACGAGATGATGGAGCAGGCGCTGAACAACGGTCAGCAGCAAAACGCGCTGGAGCTGGCGCAACTGGCCCCGGTGGAGCTGAAAGCCCTGCTCCATCCCTTCCTCGGCGGTCAGTGGCAAAACAATACTCCGACGCTGCGTATTCCTTACTATCGCCCACTGGAGCCGCTGCGTCCTGGCTTTCTCCCCGGACGCGCCGAGCAGCATCTGGCCGGGCAGATCTATGCCGGGCTGACGCGCTTCGATGAAGGCGACAATATGCCGATCGGCGATCTGGCGCATCACTGGCAGGTCTCACCGGACGGCCTGCGCTGGCATTTTTACATTCGCTCCACGCTGTACTGGCACAATGGCGATGCGGTGCAAACCGCACAGCTACGGCAGCGGTTACGGTTGCTGCTTGAGCTGCCCGCCTTACGGACCCTCTTCGCCAGCATCAGCCGTATCGATGTCACTCACGCCCAGTGTCTCACCATCACGCTGCATCGTCCTGACTACTGGCTGCCGTTCCGCCTGGCCAGCTACTGCAGCGTGCTGGCGCATCCCGACGATCCGGCCATCGGCTGCGGGCCATTCCGCCTGAAGCGGTTTAGTCCGGAACTCGTCCGCCTGGAGAACCATCCCCGGTACCACCTGCAGCATCCGCTGATCCAGGCGGTGGAATACTGGATCACTCCTCAGCTCTTTGACCGCGATCTCGGCACCAGCTGCCGCCACCCGGTGCAGATCACCATCGGCGATCGCGAAGAGCTCCACAATCTGCGCCAGGTCAGCAACCGTATCAGCCTTGGCTTCTGCTATCTGACCCTGCGCCACAGCCCGCGTCTTAGTAAAACGCAGGCCCAGCGGCTGGTGTCGATAATCCATCACTCGTCGCTGCTGGAAACGCTGCCGCTGGAGGAGGATCTGATTACGCCAAGCCATGAGGTGCTGCCGGGATGGTCCATCCCGCAGGGACCGGAAAACAACGCGGTGCCGCTGCCGGCCAGGCTCACTCTGCTCTATCATCTGCCGGTCGAGCTTCATGCGATGGCCGAGCAACTGAGGCAACGGCTGGCTCTGCTGGGCTGCGAACTGACGATCATTTTTCATGACGCCAAAAACTGGGAAGGCTGTCAGCATCTGGGGCAGGCCGACCTGATGATGGGCGACCGACTGATCGGCGAAGCGCCGGAGTACGCCCTGGAGCAGTGGCTGCGCTGCGATATGCTGTGGCCTAATTTGCTGACCGGGGCGCAATATGCCCATCTGCAGGCGACATTAGACGCCGTGCAGTCTCAGCCCGACGCCCGCAGCCGCAACGATGCGCTGCGCAACGTCTTCAACAGTCTGATGGAAGACGCCATCATGACGCCGTTGTTTAAGTATAACTATCGGATCAGCGCGCCGCCGGGGGTCAATGGCCTGCGCCTCAACGCCCGGGGCTGGTTTGACTTCGCCAGCGCCTGGCTGCCGGCCTCGTTGACGTGAGAGAGCTGGTCGCCGCGCGCGTCTGGCGCTACCATAGCGCCTTTACTCATTTAGTCAGGAATTGCCATGAAACGCGCCGTAGTTGTCTTCAGCGGAGGACAAGATTCAACCACCTGTCTGGTGCAGGCTCTGCAACAGTATGATGAAGTGCATTGCGTCACTTTTGATTATGGCCAACGCCACCGCGCGGAAATCGACGTTGCGCGCGAACTCGCCCTGAAACTGGGCGCCGTCGCGCATAAAGTGCTGGACGTCACTCTGCTCAACGAACTGGCAGTCAGCAGCCTGACCCGCGATAACATTCCGGTACCGGACTATCAGCCTGATGCCGAAGGCATTCCCAACACCTTTGTCCCCGGGCGCAATATTCTGTTTTTAACCCTGACGGCAATCTACGCCTATCAGGTGAAAGCCGAAGCCATCATCACCGGCGTGTGCGAGACCGACTTCTCCGGCTACCCGGACTGTCGCGATGAGTTTGTCAAAGCGCTGCACCACGCCGTCAGCCTTGGGATGGCGAAAGACATTCGCTTTGAGACGCCGCTGATGTGGCTGAATAAAGCCGAGACCTGGGCGCTTGCCGACTTCTGGGGTCAGCTGGATCTGGTGCGCCAGGAAACCCTCACCTGCTACAACGGCATTAAGGGCGATGGCTGCGGCCAGTGCGCCGCCTGTAACCTGCGCGCAAACGGACTCAACCAGTATCTGGGGGACAAGGTCGGCGTAATGGCGGTGATGAAGCAAAAAACCGGGCTGGCACAGGCATAGCCTCCGGGGAGCGATTTACCGGAGCTTTGACTCAAATTCCCCGGTAGCGCGACGCTTACCGGGGCTACGGGTTCATCACCTGCCGTGGGCCCGTCACTCGCACGTCGGTTGTCAGCGCAAGTTCATCTGGTCAAGTTTCTCACGCAACTCCCCTTCCAGTGGCAGCGCCTTCTGGGTCTTCAAATCGATACAGACAAAGGTAATCAGCGCATCGGCTACCACTTCGCCATTGGGGTTGAGGGTGACCACCTGACTAAGGGTGCCGCTTTTGCCGTTGAGTTGCTCCAGTTTGCTGCTCACTGTCAGCACATCGCCCAGCACCGCCGGACGACGGTAGTTAATATTGATATTCACCACCACGAAGGCGATGTTTTTCTCCATCATCCACTGAAACGCGGGGCTGTTTTCCAGGCCGTCCCAGCGGGCTTCCTCAAGGAACTCCAGGTAACGTGCGTTGTTCACATGCTGGTAGACGTCCAGATGATAGCCGCGAACTTTAATTTGTGTCTGCATAGCACTAATGCCTTTCTGTTATTGTTGTTTATGAGGTAAGAGGTCACACCACTTGATGCAACCTCTTTATCCTGGCAAAAAATCACCGCTGTGCAAGGTCTGGCATAAAATTTACAGCGTCAGATGGGCTAAATTGCGCTCCACCAACGCGCTCCCCATTCCCGGGACCTGCTTCAGATCATCGAGGGTTTTGAACGGCCCGTACTCTTCGCGGTAGCTGACAATGGCCTGGGCTTTTTTCAACCCCACGCCATTCAACGCCTGCGCCAGCTGTTCGGCGCTGGCGTGGTTAATGCTGACTTTTGTCGCCCCGTTGTCGGTGTCGCCGGGCACCGCTTCCGCCTTCGCCGAAGCGGTCGCCTGCACATTTTCTTTATTCACCGCCGCTTTACCGCTGGCGGGTGCCGCCAGCGCGCCCTGTACGCCTACCGCGAAAACCAGAACGCCCGCGGCCATCAGTGTTTTTATTCCATATTTCATGCTGATATCTCCTTGTGTGTAGACAGCAAGGTTACGATAGCGTCAGTGCGGATGGCCGACAAAAGGCAAATCACAGAAATGGAAAGGGCCGCGAAAGCGGCCCTTGAGGATTACATCATGTTGCTCATTTTTGCGAGACGACGCGAAATTACTGCTGCTGGTCGATGCTGTCGCCCAGCTTAATTTTCGCCGCCTTGCGCAGGTTGCTCATCAGTGCTTCGAAAGCGATTTGGGCGTTGTTCTGGGTAATCCCCTGAACCATGGCCTTCTTCTGCTCTTCCGGCATGTTGCCTGCTTTCACTTCATCCAGCGCCACCAGCACCACATCGCCTTGCATATTGCTGCCAACGCCGTAGACCGGTTTGCCCTGCTGCGGCAGCGGCAGAGTGAATGCCAGCTGGCTCAGCGGATCCTGGCCGGTACGGGAAAGCGTCTGCGGCGCGCCAAAGCTCAGGCCAGCCGCCTTCATCGCTTCATCGCCTTTGCCGTCTTTCAGCGCCGCCAGCAGCTTGTCGGCGTCCAGTTTCGCCTGCTGTTCCGCTTTATTGTGCTTAACGATATCGCTAACCTGCGCCTTCACTTCAGCCAGCGGCTTCACCGCCTCGGCTTTGTGCTCGCTGATGCGCAGAACAAATGCGCGATCGCCGTCAACGGTAATGATGTCGGAGTTGCTGCCCGGCGCGCCGTTCTCACCCACCAGACCGCCGTTGAAGATAGCGTCAGCGACCGGTTTAAAGTTCAGCTCTTCCGGCAGGTTATCGCGGCCAAACCAGCCGGTTTCCACCACCTTCAGTCCGGCGACCTGCGCCGCGCCCGCCAGCGATTCATTATCGTTGCTGGCCGCATCGCTCACCTTCTGCTGCAGCGCGTAGTAAGCATCCAGCGCTTTTTCCTGCTTCACTTTCGCCGCAATGTCATTACGCACGTCAGCCAGCGGCTTCACCTGCGCCGGCTGGACGTCGTCCAGACGGGCCACCAGGAAGCCAACCGAGGATTTGATCACGCCAGACAGCTGGCCTTTCTCTTTCAGCCCGGCATCTTTCAGCTCAGGCACCGTAGAGGCCTCTTCCATCCACCCCATATCGCCGCCGTTGCGGGCAGAGATAATATCGGTCGATTTTTCTTTCGCCAGCGTGGCGAAATCTGCCCCTTTTTGCAGCTCGGCCAGCACCGCTTTCGCATCGGCTTCCGTTTTGGTCTGAATCACGCTGTAGCGGTTGCGCTGCGGCTGAGTGAACTGATCCTTATGCTGGTCGTACCATGACTGAATCTCTTCGTCAGAGGCGCTCTCCTGCATGCTGGCGGCATCCATTTTGATATAGCTGACGCGGAACTGCTCCGGCGCCATAAAACGGGCCTGATTCTGCTGCCAGAAAGCGTTGATTTCCTCATCGCTGGCCGTCTGTTTTGCCGCCAGGGCATTCACGTTGATGGTCGCTTCGCGGACGACACGCTGCTGAGACACCAGCGCCGCCAGCTGATCGGACTCACCCGGCAGCATGAAGTCGGTACCCGCAATGGCGTTAATCAGTTGCTGTGTGGTCAGCTGGTTACGCAGCGCCTGAGCGTACTGATCGGTGGTCATCCCCATCTGGGCGACAATACCGCTGAAACGCTGGTTGTCGAACTTACCGTTCGTCTGGAAAGCCTGGGTCTGGAAGATCGCCTGCTTCACCTGCTCATCGCTGATGCTGAGGCCCAGCTCGCGGGCATACTGATCCAGAAGCGATTCATCGATCAGGCGGTTCAGCACCTGCTGGCGCATGGTTTTCATGTAGTTTTCGTTCGCCGCCAGCTCGGAGAACTGGTCGCCAAGCTGCTGCTGCATACGGTTACGTTCGCTGGCGACGGCATTTTCAAACTGCCCACGGCCAATCTCCTGGCCATTCACTTTTGCGGCATAGTTTTTGCCACCGCCAATCAGGTAACCACTCACCCCGGTCAAAATGAACGAGACGATAATGATACCGAAAATAATCTTGAGCACGACGCTGTTGGCGGCCGTGCGTAGGTTGTCCATCATGGTGTAACAACGCTCCGCTGTAGATGACTTTAGCTCGCGCAGCATAGCACGTGATGGCCGCCGCGCGTGAGGACGTATTTTGACAAGAAAACAGGGTGATTGTCAGCCCACAAGTAGCGATAAACACACATAAAGTGGTCTGAAAAGGCAATAAAAAAGGCACATCTCACGATGCGCCCTTGTACTTCGTCACATTCCCTGACGGGAAAGCCGATCAGTTCACCGCGTCTTTCAGCGCTTTACCAGCACGGAAGCCCGGCACTTTTGCGGCAGCGATAGTAATTTCTTTACCTGTTTGTGGGTTGCGACCAGTACGAGCGGCACGTTCTTTAACAGCAAAGGTACCAAAACCTACCAGCGCAACGTCATCCCCAGCCTGCAGAGATTCAGTAACAGAAGCGATTAAAGCATCTAACGCACGTCCAGCTGCAGCTTTAGAAATGTCCGCACCCGCAGCAATTTTGTCAATCAGTTGAGATTTATTCACTGTTCTCTTCCTCTCTTTATAATTTATATCGCACCTGAGTCCTTCATAGTGCGACCGCGCAGCAGTTATATCAGGACTGTCATGCCCTTACAACAGCAGTTGTCGATGACCCCCCTGCCAGCGATCTAAGTTAGCTACACAAAAAAAGGCTGGCAAGTCCGAAATGACTTACCAGCCCTATTTTTATTAGCGCAATTTGCGCAGAATCACTATTTCGCGGTCACAACCTGCATGCCGAACGGTTCGTTCTGCAGCGCAAGTGTCAGAACTTCCTCGATTCGTTTCACCGGATGGATATCCAAATCGGCGATAACGTTATCTGGAATTTCTTCAAGGTCGCGTTTGTTCTCATCAGGAATCAGAACAGTCTTAATGCCGCCGCGATGCGCCGCCAGCAGTTTTTCCTTCAGACCGCCGATCGGCAGCACCTGACCACGCAGAGTGATTTCACCGGTCATCGCCACATCAGCGCGTACCGGGTTACCGGTCAGGCAGGAGACCAGCGCCGTGCACATGGCGATACCCGCGCTAGGACCATCCTTCGGCGTCGCCCCTTCCGGAACGTGGACGTGAATATCACGCTTCTCGTAGAAGTCGGCGTTAATGCCCAGTTTGTCCGCCCGCGAACGCACCACGGTCAGCGCAGCCTGAATCGATTCCTGCATGACCTCACCCAGCGAACCGGTGTAGGTCAGCTTGCCTTTGCCTGGTACGCAGGCGGTTTCGATGGTCAGCAGATCGCCCCCCACCTCCGTCCACGCCAGACCGGTCACCTGACCGACGCGGTTCTCGCTATCGGCACGGCCATAGTCAAAGCGCTGTACGCCGAGATAATCATGCAGATTCTCACCGTTAATCTCGATGTGTTTCAGCGACTTATCCAGCAGCAGCTGTTTAACGGCTTTACGGCACAGCTTGGAGATTTCACGCTCCAGGCTACGAACCCCCGCTTCACGCGTGTAGTAACGAATAATGCCGATAATGGCGCTATCGTCGACGGTCAGCTCGCCTTTCTTCAGCGCGTTACGTTCGATCTGCTTCGGCAGCAGGTGACGCTTGGCGATGTTCAGCTTTTCATCTTCGGTGTAACCGGAGAGGCGAATCACTTCCATACGATCCAGCAGCGGCGCCGGAATGTTCATGGAGTTAGACGTCGCCACGAACATCACATCGCTGAGATCGTAATCCACTTCCAGATAGTGGTCGTTAAAGGCCACGTTCTGTTCCGGATCCAGCACCTCAAGCAACGCAGAAGCCGGGTCGCCGCGCATGTCGGAAGACATTTTGTCGATCTCATCCAGCAGGAACAGCGGGTTTTTCACCCCCACTTTCGCCATTTTCTGGATCAGTTTGCCCGGCATCGAGCCAATATAGGTCCGACGATGACCGCGAATTTCCGCTTCATCGCGCACGCCACCTAACGCCATACGTACGTATTTACGTCCGGTCGCTTTGGCGATGGATTGACCTAACGAGGTTTTACCTACCCCCGGCGGTCCCACCAGACAGAGGATTGGCCCCTTGATTTTGTTCACCCGGCTCTGCACCGCGAGATATTCAAGGATGCGATCCTTCACGCGCTCCAGGCCATAGTGATCGGTATCAAGGATCTCCTGGGCCTGGCGCAGGTCTTTTTTGACCTTACTGCGCGCGTTCCACGGCACCTGCACCATCCAGTCGATGTAGCCACGCACGACGGTCGCCTCCGCCGACATCGGCGACATCATCTTCAGTTTCTGCAGTTCCGCTTCGGTTTTTTCTTTCGCCTCTTTCGGCATTTTCGCCGCGTCGATCTTACGCTTCAGCGCTTCGTTTTCGTCCGGGGCGTCGTCCATCTCGCCGAGTTCTTTCTGAATCGCTTTCATTTGCTCGTTCAGATAGTACTCGCGCTGGGATTTCTCCATCTGCTTTTTGACGCGGTTGCGAATACGCTTCTCAACCTGCAGCAGATCGATTTCCGATTCCATCATCGCCATCAGATATTCCAGACGTTCGTTGACGTCGGACATCTCAAGCACAGACTGCTTGTCAGCCAGCTTCAGCGGCATGTGCGCCGCGATGGTATCCGCCAGGCGTGCCGGATCGTCGATGCTGTTCAGCGACGTCAGCACTTCCGGTGGGATCTTTTTGTTCAGCTTGATATAGCCTTCAAACTGGCTGATAGCGGTGCGAACCAGTACTTCCTGCTCGCGTTCGTCAATCGCCGGCGAGTCGAGATACTCCGCTTTCGCCGAGAAATGTTCGCCATTATCAGACAGCGCAGAAATACGTGCACGCTGCAGCCCTTCGACCAGCACCTTCACGGTGCCGTCCGGCAGCTTCAGCATCTGCAAAATAGACGCCACGGTTCCAACGGTGAAAAGATCGTTTACACCCGGCTCATCCGTCGACGCTTCTTTCTGCGCAACCAGCATGATTTTTTTATCATGGTCCATGGCCGCTTCGAGGCAACGAATAGATTTTTCCCGCCCTACGAACAGGGGTATGACCATGTGCGGATAAACCACCACATCGCGCAATGGCAATACGGGGATTTCAATGCGTTCAGAACGCTCAGGATTCATAGAGCTCTCTCTTAGTTTAAAGTCCGCCAGGTAGCCGACGACGCCATACTCCACTGCATCGTCGTTAATATGTAATCCAGTATATGGGGATGTATTCCACACATTCAACGGCGGGAATGCAGGAAAAATAAAAGGGGAGATAAAATCCCCCCTTTTTGTTAACTGCTTGAGTGAAATGGTTAATTATTCACCAGATGCCTGCTGGGCTTCCGGTTTGCCGTAGATCAGCAGCGGTTTGCTCTGACCCTCGATAACCGACTCATCAATGACCACTTTTTCGACATCATCCATCGAAGGCAGGTCATACATGGTATCCAGCAGCGCCGCTTCCACAATCGAGCGCAGACCGCGGGCGCCGGTTTTACGCGCCATCGCTTTCTTGGCGATGGCGTCCAGCGCTTCGTCGCGGAATTCAAGCTCTGCGCCCTCAAGGCTAAACAGCGCCTGATACTGCTTGGTCAGGGCATTTTTCGGCTCTTTCAGGATCTGGATCAGGGCTTCTTCGCTCAGCTCATTCAGGGTCGCCACCACCGGCAGACGGCCAATGAATTCCGGGATCAGACCAAACTTGATCAGATCTTCCGGCTCGACCTGGGCCAGCAGCTCGCCTTCGCTCGCTTTGTCGGACTTCGCTTTTACCGTCGCGCCAAAACCAATGCCGGAGCCGGTTTCAACACGGTGGGAAATCACTTTGTCCAGGCCGGCGAACGCGCCGCCGCAGATAAACAGGATCTTGGAGGTATCAACCTGCAGGAACTCTTGCTGCGGATGTTTACGCCCGCCCTGCGGTGGAACGGCGGCGACGGTGCCTTCGATAAGCTTCAGCAACGCCTGCTGTACGCCTTCGCCGGAGACGTCGCGGGTAATCGACGGGTTATCGGATTTACGCGAAATTTTGTCGATTTCGTCGATATAAACGATGCCGCGCTGCGCTTTCTGCACGTCGTAGTCGCACTTCTGCAGCAGTTTCTGAATGATATTTTCGACGTCCTCACCCACATAACCCGCTTCGGTCAGGGTGGTGGCGTCTGCCATGGTAAACGGCACATCCAGCAGGCGCGCCAGCGTTTCCGCCAACAGCGTTTTACCGGAACCGGTCGGCCCGATCAGCAGAATGTTACTTTTACCCAGCTCTACGCCATTGCTGGTATCGCCATTGCGCAGACGTTTGTAGTGGTTGTATACCGCGACCGCCAACACTTTCTTCGCCTGTTCCTGACCGATGACATAGTCATCAAGGTGGTGGCGAATCTCGTGCGGCGTCGGCAATGCGCTGCGCTCGCGGTGCGGCGCAACTTCTTTAATCTCTTCGCGAATGATGTCGTTACATAAATCAACGCATTCGTCGCAGATATACACGGATGGCCCGGCGATCAGCTTACGCACTTCATGCTGGCTTTTGCCGCAAAAAGAGCAATACAACAATTTGCCCGATCCATCTTTGCGTTTATCTGTCATGAGTCCAAACCTCTTTTTAAGTTCTTTGTGCCGCACACGACGACGCAAATGCCATTCTCAGGCGCAAGCCGCCATATAGCGTTGTGCCGCCCTTCATTAGTATATACACAAAATCCTTCGCGCTACATCGAGGCGGTGGCAAAGCCTCCGGCCGCAAGCCTGCCCGGCAAGCGTCCGAAAAAATGCCAACCACCCGAAAAATCGCGGCGAGAAGGATGAAGCGTAAAGCGGCACCCTTGCGCCTCGGGCATCAATTACGATGGGTCAAAATAGAGTCGACCAGCCCGTACTCCACGGCTTCCGCAGCGGAGAGGAAGCGGTCACGCTCGGTGTCACGCTCAATCTGCTCAAGAGACTGGCCGGTATGATGCGCCATCAGCTCATTCATGCGTCCTTTCACCTTCAGGATTTCACGGGCGTGGATCTCAATATCCGTCGCCTGTCCCTGATAGCCGCCCAGCGGCTGGTGGATCATCACGCGGGAGTTCGGCAGGCAGAAGCGCTTGCCTTTCGCCCCGGCGGTCAGCAGAAACGCGCCCATAGAAGCGGCCTGCCCCATACAAATGGTGCTGACATCCGGCTTGATGAACTGCATGGTGTCATAAATCGACATCCCGGCGGTGATCACCCCGCCCGGAGAGTTAATGTACAGGTAAATGTCTTTTTCCGGGTTTTCCGCTTCCAGAAACAGCATCTGCGCCACGATCAGGTTTGCCATGTGGTCTTCGACCTGGCCGGTCAGAAAAATGACGCGTTCCTTAAGCAGACGGGAGTAGATATCAAAAGAACGTTCACCGCGTGAGGTCTGTTCAATGACCATCGGCACCAGGGCCATATGGGGTGCAAAGTTGTCTCGTTCGCCACTGTATGACATTTCCGTCTCCTGGAGTAATTTTAAAATACCTGCTGCACTGATTGTAACCTTACGGACGGATTATCAGCCACAGTTTCTATCCGCTGAACGCGTCACCGCCTCTTCAACACGCGTGCGATAGCGGATGCAGTTGCCTCCCCCGGTAATGGGGATGGTGTTGCCATATTTCAAGCATAACAAGCTTTTGCTGTAACGCTATCATGGTAAATGCGTTTTAGCACCGTGCCTGAGGCTATCATTATCTTAAAAAAAAACCCGCCGCCTTTCGGCAACGGGTTTTTGCTCGAACCTTAAACAATCGCGGCGAAATTACGCCTGCTGGTTCATCAGTTCGTTGAAGGAAGTGGCTTTTTCAGACACTTTGGCTTTCGCCAGCACAGCTTCAACAGCCTGCTCTTCCAGCGCCACGTTGCGCATGTTGTCCATCAGCTCTTTGTTCTTGCTGTAGAACTCAACCACTTCTGACGGATCTTCGTACGCAGAAGCCATCTCTTCGATCAGGCCTTTCACGCGCTCTTCGTCAGCTTTCAGCTCATTGGTGCGAATCACTTCGCCCAGCAGCAGACCGACAACAACGCGGCGTTTAGCCTGCTCTTCGAACAGCTCGCGCGGCAGTTCCAGAGCCTGTTTCTCGTTGCCACCGAAACGCTGAGCAGCCTGACGACGCAGCACGTCGATTTCGCTGTCAATCAGGGCAGCCGGAACGTCGATCTCGTTGGCTTTAACCAGACCTTCGATAGCCTGAGACTTCACGCGGTTACGCACAGCGCCTTTCAGCTCGCGCTCCATGTTTTTACGCACTTCAGCGCGCAGGCCAGCGACGGAACCATCTTCCACGCCGAAACGTTTGATGAATTCTTCAGTCAGCTCCGGCAGTTCACGCTCTTCAACTTTTTTCAGGTTGATAACGAACTTAGCCGCTTTACCTTTCAGGTTTTCTGCGTGGTATTCTTCCGGGAAGGTCACGTCGATGGTGAACTCTTCGCCCGCTTTGTGGCCTTTGATACCATCTTCGAAGCCCGGGATCATGCGACCCTGGCCCATCGCCAGTACGAAGTCAGAGGCTTTGCCGCCTTCGAACTCTTCGCCGTCTACGGAACCGGTGAAGTCGATAGTGACGCGATCTTCAGCGTCAACGGCGCCGTCTTTGTCTTTCCAGGTCGCCTGCTGTTTGCGCAGGGTTTCCAGCATGGTGTCAACGTCAGCGTCGGTCACTTCAACAACCGGTTTTTCAACTTCGATTGCGTCCAGACCCTGCAGTTCAACTTCCGGATACACTTCGAACTCTACCGCGTAGGTGAAGTCTTCGCCCAGTTTGTATTCGCCCGGAACGTAGTTCGGCGCACCGGCCGGATTGATTTTCTCTTTGATGATCGCGTCAACGAAATGACGGCTCATCAGGTCGCCCAGCACGTCCTGGCGAACGGATGCGCCATAACGCTGAGCAACAACATTCATCGGCACTTTGCCTTTACGGAAGCCGTCAATGCGAACTTTTTTCGCTACGTTGACCAGCTCGCTTTTGACAGCATTCTCGATGCTGTCAGCGGCGATAGTAATCGTTACACGGCGCCCAAGGCCCTGAGTGGTTTCAACTGAAACTTGCATCTTGTTACCTCAAAAAAATCACAGTGCTCGGTCAACTCTGGAAGCGCGTGTAGGTGGCTTCGCAGAACCGGGATGCCCTCTTCAAATCAGAAACACATTCCCTGTCGTCAGAATCATCCCGAAGACATTCATATATAAGACGCGGCATTATAGCGGCATCACTTTTGTGAGTCGAGAACGGTTGTCGCCCACTGCTGCGGCATTTTTCACATTTCCCGCTCAAATTTGTCCGCAAAAGCGCTCACTTTGCGCATTTTCCAGGCAAAACAAAACGGCCCGTAGGCCGTTTTTGCTAAATCTGCAAGCAACATACTGGAAAAGCGCCAGCGGTTGCAAATGGGATTTCTAGGCGATACTCCCCGCACCGCGGCAAGGCGGCGAGGCGAAAACCGTATCCTGTAATGCTTCCCACTCTTTTATCGTGTAGGTGTGCAGCGCCAGGGCATGCACCGTATTCGACAGCTCCTCGGTTAGCGTGCCGTAGATCATACGGTGGCGATTGAGGAAACGCTCGCCAGTGAAGCGATCGCTCACTAACACCACTTTAAAATGACTTTCAGAGCCCGCTGGGACGTTGTGACGATAACTTTCATCCACGACTTCGAGATACATCGGGTCGAACGCTGCTCTAAGTTTTGCTTCGATCTGTTCACGTATCATCATGAATTTTCTCCTCCGACAACGCTGAGATGCCGCCACTCCATTTAAATGTTAGCCGCTTTTACCGCTTCCATTAGGAGAAAACAACAAAAAATTAGCATTGTTCTGATATTTTCATTCAAAAGTATCACGTTTACTGGCTCTGGTCGCCAGATCCGCCGGGGAAAGAGCGATTAACCATGGCGGGACGCTCAGAAAACCGCCAGGGCGATGGATTTACACGCGTTGCCACTTCCCCTTGCCGTTGGCAATGCTATGATGGCGGTAATTTTCCTTATAACAACACCATGCGTTGAGACCTGAACATGCTTAAGAAGATCCTTTTCCCGTTGGTCGCCATGTTTATGCTGGCAGGATGCGCCACGCCGCCGACCACCATTGAAGTATCGCCGAAAATCACGCTGCCGCAGCAGGATCCGAGCCTGATGGGCGTGACCGTCAGCATCAACGGCGCCGATCAGCGTCCGGACCAGGCGCTGGCGAAAGTCACGCGCGACAATCAGCAGGTCACCCTCACCGCCTCGCGCGATCTGCGCTTCCTGCTGCAGGAAGTGCTGGAGAAACAGATGACCGCTCGCGGCTACATGATTGGCCCGAACGGTGCGGTCGATCTGCAGATTATTGTCAATAAACTCTACGCTGACGTCTCCCAGGGCAACGTGCGCTACAACATCGCCACGAAAGCCGATATCGCCATCATCGCCACCGCGGCAAACGGCACGAAGATGACCAAAAACTACCGCGCCAGCTATTCCGTTGAAGGCGCCTTCCAGGCCTCGAACAAGAACATCGCTGATGCCGTCAACAGCGTCCTGACCGATACCATCGCCGATATGGCGCAGGACACCAGCATCCACGATTTCATCAAGCAAAACGCGCGTTAATGCCACCACGAACCCGGCCGCGGCCGGGTTCGTGCTTTATGCTATGTCCAGTCACTACTTACACATTTTTCAACAGCCGAAATCAGCGATTTTGCTGCTCCTCGGTTTCGCCTCAGGCCTGCCGCTGGCTCTCACCTCCGGTACCCTGCAGGCCTGGATGACAGTGGAAAATATCGATCTGAAAACGATCGGTTTTTTCTCACTCGTCGGCCAGGCCTATGTCTTTAAATTTCTCTGGTCCCCGCTAATGGACCGCTATACGCCGCCGTTTCTTGGGCGTCGTCGCGGTTGGCTGCTGACTACCCAGGTCCTGCTCCTGCTGGCTATCGCGGCGATGGGCTTTCTTGAGCCTGTCTCCCAGCTCCGCTGGATGGCGGCGCTGGCGGTGGTGATCGCCTTCTGCTCGGCGTCACAGGATATTGTGTTCGACGCCTGGAAAACCGACGTTCTGCCAGCGGAAGAGCGCGGCGCTGGCGCCGCGATCAGCGTGCTGGGTTATCGCCTCGGGATGCTGGTATCCGGGGGGCTGGCACTGTGGCTTGCCGACCGCTATCTCGGCTGGCAGGGGATGTACTGGCTGATGGCGGCGCTGCTGGTGCCGTGCATCATCGCCACACTGCTGGCGCCCGAGCCGAGCGACGTTATCCCGGTTCCCAGATCGCTGGAGCAGGCGGTCGCCGAACCGCTGCGCGATTTTTTCGGTCGCAATAACGCCTGGCTGATTCTGCTGCTCATCGTCCTTTATAAGCTGGGCGATGCGTTTGCCATGAGCCTGACCACCACCTTCCTCATCCGCGGCGTCGGTTTTGACGCCGGCGAAGTGGGGATGGTGAACAAAACCTTAGGCCTGTTTGCCACCATTCTCGGCGCCCTGTACGGCGGGGTCCTGATGCAGCGGCTGACGCTGTTTCGGGCGCTGCTGATCTTCGGTGTGCTGCAGGGGGTCTCCAACGCTGGCTACTGGCTGCTGTCGATTACCGATAAGCACCTCTATTCCATGGCAACCGCCGTGTTCTTTGAAAACCTGTGCGGGGGAATGGGGACGGCGGCGTTTGTCGCGCTGCTGATGACGCTGTGCAATAAATCCTTTTCCGCTACCCAGTTCGCGCTGCTCTCTGCGCTGTCCGCGGTCGGCCGCGTGTACGTTGGGCCGATCGCCGGCTGGTTTGTCGAGGCCCACGGCTGGTCGACGTTCTATCTCTTCTCGGTCGTTGCGGCGGTACCGGGGATCGCGCTGCTGCTACTGTGCCGGCAAACGCTTGAGCATACCCAACGCACAGCAAGCTTTATGCCGCGAAGCGAATACCCGCAAGCCTATGCGTTGGCGTTAAGGATCCTGGCGCTGGGCTGCCTGCTGCTGGCGGTATGGCTGGTACTGCTGATCATGAACGCCCTGGATTACACCGCCTTCTCTTTCCTGTCCGGTCTGCTGGAGGTTGCGGCGCTGACTGCGGTGGGCGGTATTTTGTTCGGCGGTCTGCTCGACTACCTGGCGCTGCGTAAAACTCGCCTGATTTAAGGAAGCTGCATCATTATTAGCCGTTGTAATTACGAAACGTAATTATAACGGCTTATTAACGCTTTTATATTGCCCGCCGCGCTATTTGTTGTTTTGTGCGTTTTTGATTTCTGGAAATTATTGACAGTTTTCATTCGATTCTTTAAATAATTTAACCGATTCAGCTACGGCGATTTTATTTTAGGTTTTCACAATGTCTTTTATTTGATAATTAAATGTTAAACAATTGTTCTAATTTTTGGGTGGTTATGCCCATTCGCCGCTAAGCACTCCTTTTCTTATCCCTTTCGTTATCAATCCCACGAAAATCAGGCTTTGCAAGCGATTACGTAACACTACGTAACATATGTGACAAACCAAGCAGAAGCCGCTAACACAGAACTGACAGAGATCCAATCATGTTTACAGTAATGCAACCTTACCGTAAAATGCCCGTACACTTTAAACGCCACCAGATCCCGTGGAATTGAGGTCGTTCAATGAGACTCAGGAAATACAATAAAAGTTTGGGATGGATGTCATTAATCGCAAGTACTGTATTACTCAGTGGTTGTGATTCTGCACTCCTTGACCCAAAAGGACAGATTGGACTGGAGCAACGCTCTTTGATTCTGACGGCCTTCGGCCTGATGATGATTGTCGTTATTCCCGCCGTCTTGATGGCAGTAGGATTTGCCTGGAAGTATCGCGCGAGCAATAAAGATGCGAAGTATAGCCCGAACTGGTCACACTCCAACAAAGTGGAAGCTGTGGTCTGGACGGTACCTATTCTGATCATCCTGTTCCTGGCCGTTCTGACCTGGAAAACCACTCACGCACTGGAGCCAAGCAAACCGCTTGCCCACGACGAGAAACCAATCACCATCGAAGTCGTTTCGATGGACTGGAAATGGTTCTTTATCTATCCGGAACAGGGTATTGCTACCGTTAACGAAATCGCCTTCCCGGCGAACGTACCGGTACACTTCAAAGTGACCTCTAACTCGGTGATGAACTCGTTCTTCATTCCGCGCTTAGGTAGCCAGATTTACGCAATGGCCGGGATGCAGACTCAACTGCACCTCATTGCTGACGAAGCTGGTACTTATGACGGTATCTCCGCTAGCTACAGTGGCCCGGGCTTCTCAGGTATGAAGTTCAAAGCGATTGCTACTCCGGATCGTGCAACCTTCGATCAGTGGGTTGAAAAAGCCAAACAGTCGCCGAACTCCATGGACTCCATGGCCGCGTTCGATAAAGTGGCTGTGCCTAGCGAATACAACAAAGTGGAATACTTCTCTAACGTGAAGCCGGATCTGTTCAAAGATGTTGTGAACAAATTCATGTCTCACGAGAGCATGAACATGTCCAAACCTGAAGGCGAGCACGCTGCTCACGACGGGATGGAAGGCATGGACATGAGCCACGCGGAAACCGCTCACTAAGGGGCCGAGGAAGAAAACGATGTTCGGAAAACTTACACTGGATGCAGTGCCCTACCACGAACCCATTATCGTGGTTACGGTGGCTGCGATTATCATTGGGGGACTGGCGCTTCTGGCTGCCATCACTTACTTCGGTAAGTGGTCCTACCTGTGGAACGAGTGGCTGACTTCTGTCGACCACAAACGTCTCGGTATCATGTACGTTATCGTGGCAATCGTCATGCTGCTGCGTGGCTTTGCTGATGCCGTTATGATGCGTAGCCAGCAGGTGCTGGCCTCGGCCGGGGAAGCAGGCTTCCTGCCGCCTCATCACTACGATCAGATCTTTACCGCCCACGGCGTTATCATGATCTTCTTCGTGGCGATGCCGTTCGTTATCGGTCTGATGAACCTGGTGGTTCCGCTTCAGCTCGGCGCGCGCGACGTGGCCTTCCCGTTCCTCAACAACCTGAGCTTCTGGTTCACCGTTGTGGGCGTGATTCTGGTTAACCTGTCTCTGGGCGTCGGTGAGTTCGCGCAGACCGGTTGGCTGGCCTATCCGCCGCTGTCGGGAATTGAATACAGTCCTGGCGTAGGGGTCGATTACTGGATTTGGGCGCTGCAGCTCTCCGGTATCGGTACTACCCTGACCGGTATTAACTTCTTCGTGACCATTATCAAGATGCGCGCCCCGGGCATGACCATGTTCAAGATGCCGGTATTCTCCTGGGCATCTCTGTGCGCTAACATCCTGATTATCGCCTCTTTCCCAATTCTGACCGTCACCATCGCGCTGCTGACCCTGGATCGTTACCTGGGCACCCATTTCTTTACCAACGATATGGGTGGCAACATGATGATGTACATCAACCTGATTTGGGCCTGGGGTCACCCGGAAGTGTACATCCTGGTTCTGCCGGTGTTCGGGGTCTTCTCCGAAATCGCCGCGACATTCTCGCGTAAGCGTCTGTTCGGTTACACCTCTCTGGTGTGGGCAACCGTCTGTATTACCGTTCTGTCGTTCATCGTTTGGCTGCACCACTTCTTCACCATGGGTGCTGGCGCGAACGTAAACGCCTTCTTCGGTATTACTACCATGATTATCGCGATCCCGACCGGGGTTAAGATCTTCAACTGGCTGTTCACCATGTATCAGGGTCGCATCGTCTTCAACTCAGCGATGATGTGGACTATCGGCTTTATCGTGACCTTCTCCGTCGGTGGGATGACTGGCGTGCTGCTGGCGGTACCGGGCGCGGACTTCGTTCTGCATAACAGCCTGTTCCTGATCGCGCACTTCCATAACGTTATCATCGGCGGCGTAGTATTCGGTTGCTTCGCAGGTCTGACCTACTGGTGGCCGAAAGCCTTTGGCTTCACCCTGAACGAAACCTGGGGCAAACGCGCTTTCTGGTTCTGGATCATCGGCTTCTTCGTGGCGTTTATGCCGCTGTACGTGCTGGGCTTCATGGGTATGACCCGTCGTCTGAGCCAGCAGATCGATCCGCAGTTCCACCCGATGCTGGTTGTTGCAGCTTGCGGTGCAGCGCTGATCGCCTGCGGTATCCTGTGCCAGCTGATTCAGTTCTACGTGTCTATTCGCGACCGCGATCAGAACCGTGACCTGACCGGTGACCCATGGGGTGGTCGTACGCTGGAGTGGGCAACCTCTTCTCCACCGCCGTTCTATAACTTCGCTATCGTTCCTCAGGTTCACGAGCGTGATGCCTTCTGGGAAATGAAAGAGAAAGGTGAAGCGTACAAACAGCCTGCTCACTATGAAGAAATTCATATGCCGAAAAACAGCGGCGCCGGCATCGTCATTGCCGCCTTCGCTACGGTATTTGGTTTCGCCATGATCTGGCATATCTGGTGGATGGCGATTGCCAGCTTCATCGGCATCGTAGCGACCTGGATTATTAAGAGCTTTGACGAGGACGTGGATTACTACGTACCGGTTGCAGAAGTCGAAAAACTGGAAAAACAGCATTTCGATGAGATTAACAAAGCAGGGCTGAAAAATGGCAACTGATACTCTTGCGCATACTGCCCACGCGCATGAACACGGGCACCATGATACAGGACCGATGAAGGTATTCGGTTTCTGGATCTACCTGATGAGCGACTGCATCATCTTCGCTACGCTGTTTGCTACCTATGCCGTTCTGGTGAACGGCACAGCCGGCGGACCGACGGGCAAAGATATTTTCGAACTGCCGTTCGTTCTGGTTGAAACCGCACTGCTGCTGTTCAGCTCCATCACCTACGGCATGGCGGCTATCGCCATGTACAAAAACAACAAGAGCCAGGTGGTTTCCTGGCTGGCGTTGACCTGGTTGTTTGGCGCTGGCTTTATCGGGATGGAAATCTATGAATTCCATCACCTGATCATGGAAGGCTTCGGTCCGGATCGTAGCGGTTTCCTGTCGGCGTTCTTCGCGCTGGTCGGCACCCACGGTCTGCACGTGACCTCTGGCCTTATCTGGATGGCGGTGCTGATGTTCCAGGTTTCACGTCGTGGCCTGACTAGCACTAACCGCACGCGTATCCTGTGCCTGAGCCTGTTCTGGCACTTCCTGGACGTCGTGTGGATCTGCGTGTTCTCGGTTGTCTATCTGATGGGGGCGATGTAATGAGTCATTCTACCGATCATAGCGGCGCTTCTCACGGCAGCGTGAAGAGCTACATGACAGGATTTATCCTGTCCATCATCCTGACGGTCATTCCGTTCGCCATGGTGATGAGTGGCTCCGCCTCGCATGCGGTTATCCTTGGCACCATTCTGGTGACCGCTGTGGTGCAGATCGTGGTACACCTCGTGTACTTCCTGCATATGAACAGCAAGTCCGATGAAGGCTGGAACCTGACCGCATTTATCTTCACCGTAATCATCATTGCGATCGTGGTTGTCGGCTCCATCTGGATTATGTGGAACCTGAACTACAACATGATGATGCACTAAGAGCGGCGAGTATGTTTAAGCAATACCTGCAAGTAACGAAACCAGGCATTATTTTTGGCAACCTGATCTCCGTGATCGGCGGTTTCCTGTTGGCCTCCAAAGGCCACATCGACTATCCGCTGTTCGTCTGGACGCTCCTTGGAGTATCCCTGGTGGTCGCCTCGGGTTGTGTATTCAACAACTACATCGACCGGGACATCGATCGTAAGATGGAACGGACGAAAAACCGGGTGCTGGTCAAAGGGCTGATCTCGCCAGAAGCTTCGCTGGTGTATGCCACCTTGCTGGGTATTGCTGGCTTCATGCTGCTGTGGTTCGGCGCAAATCCGCTGGCCTGCTGGCTGGGGGTGATGGGGTTCGTGGTTTATGTCGGCGTCTACAGCCTGTACATGAAACGCCACTCCGTCTATGGCACGCTGATTGGCTCACTCTCCGGCGCCGCGCCGCCGGTGATTGGCTACTGCGCGGTCACCGGTGATTTCGACAGCGGTGCGGCGATCCTGCTGGCTATCTTTAGCCTGTGGCAGATGCCTCACTCCTACGCCATCGCGATTTTCCGCTTTAAGGATTATCAGGCGGCGAACATTCCGGTGCTGCCGGTGGTGAAAGGCATTTCGGTCGCCAAAAACCATATTACGCTGTACATCGTTGCCTTTGCCGTGGCGACCCTGATGCTCTCGCTGGGCGGCTACGCCGGGTATAAATACCTGGTCGTGGCGGCAGCGGTCAGCGTCTGGTGGCTGGGCATGGCGCTGCGTGGCTATAAAGTGGCCGATGATAAAGTCTGGGCGCGTAAGCTGTTCGTCTTTTCCATCGTCGCCATCACCGCGCTGTCCGTGATGATGTCCGTTGACTTTATGGTGCCGGATTCACATAGCCTGCTGGCTTACGTGAGATAATCTCCCACTCCAGTGCGATATAAAGCCCCGTTTTTACGGGGCTTTTTCTTTTCTGCTTCCTCACCGCTTTCTTTCTCATTTCATACTCCCCTCCCCTCTTCCGGCCGTTTACGCTGCTCTCCTGCCAAAAAATGAGGAAAAAATGAGCTAATACACAGCGGACCTGACTCGCGCTGTGCACGACAGCAGTGCTACCTTTTGCACCGGGTTTACCCACCCATTTGGAAAATCATTACTACAAGGAATTGCAATGAAAGAGTTAACACTAAACGAAATGGAGTACATCTCCGGTGGCTTTAACCTGTTCGGCGCGGCCAGCGGCTTCGCCAGCTTTGTTGCCAACTCGGGCGTCGGCTTCACCTCTTTTGTTCTCACCTCCGGCAGCGCGTTTGCCTCCTTCGTCGGCGACAGCGCGATGGCGTTTGGTTCCTTCCTGACCGGGCAGTCAAACTGGGAAACCTTTGTGACCACTGGTAGCGAAAACTGGGGAAACTTTGTCCTCACCGCTGGCAAAAACTGGAACATCTTCGTAGATAACGCCGCCAGCAACTGGAACAGCTTCCTGAACAACGCGTCGGCGTAAGCAACATCTTTGAGGGCAGCGCATCGGCTGCCCTGTTTAGCTCACCAGCATCGCCTGCGCGCTGTAGAGCAGATCGAGATGGTCGTGACATAACGCTTCCAGCGATGTGCGCGATTGATGGCTGGTCAGACTCAGCGCGCCCCACCAGGTTCCTTCCCTGTCAGTTAACGGCACCGCCAGCACCAGCATGCCAATCTCAAACTCCTGTTCAATGGTGGCATAACCCTGGCGCCGCACCTGGGCGATTTTCTCCATCAGCAACGCGACGTCGGTCACCGTATAGGGCGTGCGTTGTTCCCGGGTAATACGCTGCAGAACTGCCTCGCACTCAGCTTCCGGCAGCGAAGCCAGCCATAACCGTCCCCCGGCGGTACAGAAGATGGGCACCCGCTCCCCAAGCCGAACCGACGTGGAGTTAAATGGCGTATGCCGGCTGCGGGCGATATAGACCAGCTCATCTTCATCCACCACCCCTACCGAGGCGTGCTCCTCGGTCCGGCTGGCGATGTATTCGACAATTGGCCGCACCATGCGGGGAAACTGCGCCGAATCGACGTAGGCCTGACCAAGCCGCAGCGTCTTCGGGGTAAGCCAGTAATAACGCCCATCGGTTTGCAGATAGCGCTCATGCAGCAACGTCAACAGAAAACGCCGCGCGGCGCTTTGCGTCAGGCCGCTCATTTTCGCCGCCTGGGCGACGGTGAGTTTTGGGCAGGTTTTGGAAAAAAGCTGGATTAACGCCAGCCCTTTTTGTAAACCGACGATCAGATCGCGTGGATGAATGGTGTTTTGCATATTCGCTCACATTTTTGCAACATCATTATCGATTTCCTGCGATTATCGCAGCGATCGTGCGATTAACAACCGACATGTCCGAATTCTGCGTTGTCGCTCCCAGCTTCCACTGAAATACTTTCACAACATTCATTTAACAAATGAGGTTTGAAATGGTCAGTGGAACTACCCAGGTTGTCGCCGTGATTGGTCATCCGATCGCCCAGGTCAAATCACCGGATAACTTCAACCGCTACTTTGCTGAACAGCACATGGACAGCGTCATGATCCCGGTGGATATCGCCCCGGACGCGGTAGTCGACTACCTCAACGCTCTGCGTGGCTGGCAGAACATGACCGGCGTGCTGGTGACGGTGCCGCATAAGCAGCGCGCCGCCGCGCTGGTCGACGAGCTCACCCCCCGCGCCCGCCGACTCAACGCCATCAATGTGATCCGCAAATTGGCGGATGGCCGTTTGCAGGGCGATATGCTGGACGGCGTCGGCTTTCAGCTCGCCGCCGAGGCGCAGGGTTTTCAGCCGGCAGGTAAGCAGGCGCTGCTCTCCGGCTGCGGCGGCGTCGGCAGCGCCATCGCCTGGGGACTGTGCGAGGCGGGGATCCGTCAGCTGGCCCTGCACGATCAAAACCCGACCACCCGGCAACGCCTGCATGACCTTCTGGCTGAGGCCTTCCCGGCGGTACAACTGAGCGCGCTGCCGGACACCCTTCACGGCGTCGATCTATTGGTTAATGGCTCGCCGGCCGGCATGGCCGGATTTGATGAGCTGCCCCTGCCGCAGGCGCTGCTGGATACGCTCGACAGCGCCACCCACGTGGCTGATGTTGTCACCGCCCCGGTGATGACGCCGTTGCTCACTTTCGCCGCCGCCCGCGGCTGCCGGGTGCAGACCGGGCCGGAAATGGCGCTGGCGCAGATGACGCTGATGGGCCAGTTTATCGGCGCCATCCCGCCGGCGCAGGGAGCGGCAGCATGAAGAGCTGGGATGTGATCGTCATCGGCAGCGGCGCCGCTGGCTTTGCCGCCGCGGTCACCGCCAGCTGCAAAGGGCTGTCGGTGCTGATGCTGGAGAAAGCCGGCCAGTTCGGCGGCACCTCGGCTATCTCCGGTGGCGCCGTGTGGCTGCACGATACCGATCAGGCGCGTGCGGCGGGTAAAAGCGGCAGCGCCGAGGCGATGAAAACCTACCTGCGGACCATTATCGGCGAGAGCCAGTACCGTGAAGATCTCGCCGAAGCGTTTGTTAGCGCCGGGCGTGAGGCGCTGGCCTTTCTCGAGCGCGAGGGGGCGGTGAAATATAGCCTGCGCCCGCTCTCCCCTGATTACTATCCGGATGAACCCGGCGCGGTCGACGTCGGTCGTGCGCTGGAGGTGGTGGAGTATGACGGTCGTGAACTGGGGGACGCGTTTCGCGACCTGCGTTCACCGCCGCCGGGGATGTTGCTGTTTGGCGGGATGATGGTCAACCGCGTCGACATTCAACATTTTCTCGACATGCGGCGCTCGCTACGCTCCCTGGCCCATTGCACCCGGCTACTGCTGCGCTACGCCCGCGACCGGGTGAAGTACCCTCGCGGCACCCGCCTGGCGATGGGCAATGCGCTGATAGCCCGCATGGCGACAACGGCGCTGCGTAAAGGCATGAACCTGCGGCTGAATGTCAATGTTCTGGCGCTGTGCGAAGCGCAAGGCGCGGTCCGCGGGGTGGAGATTGAGTATCAGGGGCAAAGAGAGACGCTGCACGCCCGCCGCGGGGTGGTGCTGGCCGCAGGCGGCTTTGCCGCGGGCGCGCTGGCGGCGCGCTATCGGCCACACACCCGCGAACACTTCACCATGTCGCCGCCGGCCAACGATGGCGCCGCGCTGCATCTCGCGGCGGCGCTTAACGCTCGCGAGGGAGCCGATCAGGCCTCCAACTTTTTCTGGGCGCCAGTATCGGTGCTGACCCGGGCCGACGGCAGCGAGGAGCGCTTCCCCCATCTGGTAACCGACCGGGCCAAACCGGGCGTGATTGCCGTCAATCAGCGGGCGGTACGCTTCGTCAACGAGTCTAACTCCTATCACCATTTCGCCAGCGCGATGCAGGATGCAGCGGAAAATGCCCCCTGCTTTTTACTCTGCGACGCCCAGGCGATGAAGCGTTACGGCCTCGGGCTGGCACGCCCGGCGCCGGTCAATAATGACGCCCTGGTCGCCGCTGGCTATCTGTACAAAGCCGACACCCTGGAGACGCTGGCGCAACAGCTTGGTCTGGATGCCCAAACCCTGAGCGAGACGGTAGCCCGCTACAACCGCGACGCTGCGCAGGGCGTGGATCGGGAATTTGCTAAAGGCGGCAACAGCTATAACCGGGCGATGGGCGATCCGGGTCATCAGCCTGACGCCTGTAACGCCCCCCTGCTCAGCGCGCCGTTCTATGCCATCAAACTCTATACCGGCGATCTGGGAACGTCGCGGGGCCTGGTCACCACCGCCGATGCACAGGTCGTCAACGTGGAAGGAAAACCCATCGCGGGGCTGTACGCGGTGGGAAATGACATGGATTCGCTGATGGCCGGCACCTACCCGGGTCCCGGCATCACCCTCGGCCCGGGGCTGACGTTTGGCTACCTCGCCGCCTGCCATCTGGCACAACACTCCCCCCACTAATCAGGAAAACATCATGATCTACGAAAAACGCACGTACACCATCAATCCGTTGAAAATGGCCGACTGGCTGGCGCTGTACCAAAGCGATGCCCTGGCGGTGCAGACCGACCATCTCGGCAAACTGATCGGTTTCTTTTTTACCGAGATCGGCGTGGTCAATCAGGTGGTGCACATCTGGGCTTATGAAAGCCTGGACGATCGCCTGGTGCGCCGCGCGCGAATGGCGCAGGACGAACGCTGGCAGACCTTTTCGCGGAAAAATCGCGAACTGGCCGCCGTTGAACGCCTGGAGTCGGTGCTGATGCGCCCCACCGCTTTTTCACCATTGCAGTAAGGAGTCCATCATGAGCAGGCCTGTGAAGGTGGATGTGCTGGTGGTCGGCTCCGGCGCGGCGGGACTCTCTGCCGCGGTCACCGCGGCCATGCACGGCGCCAGCGTCATGGTGGCGGAGAAAGCGTCAGTACTCGGCGGGACCAGCGCCTGGTCCGGCGGCTGGCTGTGGATCCCCCGCAACCCGCTGGCGCGGGCGGAGGGCATCGACGAAGCGGCTGACGCCCCGCTGACCTATCTGCAGCATGAGATGGGGGGCGAAGCCGCCGACGTTCGCCTGCAGACCTTCCTGCGCCACGGGCCGGAGATGGTGGATTTTTTTCATCACAGGACGGCAGTGCAGTTTCTCTCAGGCAGTGCCATGCCGGACTTTCACGCGTCGCCGGGCGCGGCGAGCGGTGGGCGGTCGGTCACCGCTCAGCCCTACGATGGCCGTCAGCTCGGCGACTGGCTCCACCGACTGCGTCCGCCGCTGGAGACCATCAGCCTTGCCGGGATGGGCATCGCCGGCGGCGCGGATATGGCGCATTTTTTCAATGCCACCCGCTCGCCGCGCTCCGCGCTGTATGCCGTCCGCCGCCTGCTGCGCCACGGCTGGCAGCGGCTGCGCGCCGGACGAGGGCAGCATCTGGTCAATGGCAATGCGCTGGTCGCCCGTCTGCTGCGATCCGCCCTCGACGCCGGAGTGCACTTTCAGCTCAATGCCCCGGTGGTCCGGCTGCTGCAGGGCCCGCAGGGTGTGTCCGGCGCGGTGCTGCGCAGCGACAGCGGGGAAATTCACGTCGAAGCAGGGGCCGTGGTGCTGGCCTGCGGCGGTTTTCCCCACGATCGGCAGCGGCTGGCGCAGGTGGTGCCCCACGCGGCGGAGGGTTACGGCCATTTTTCCGCCGCACCGCCGGACAATCAGGGCGAGGGGATCAGGCTTGGCGAATCCGTCGGCGGCCAGTTCGACACCCGCCTGCGCCACCCGCTGGCCTGGGCGCCGGTGTCCCGCGTCACCCTGGCCAGCGGTCAGCAGCTGATGTTTCCCCACCTGGTGGAACGCGCCAAGCCCGGGGTGATCGCTGTCCTGCCCAACGGCAAACGCTTTGTTAACGAGGCAGACTCTTATCATGACTTTATCGCCGCCCTGCTGGCGGCCACACCCGCGGGCGACACGCCGCAGGCCTGGCTGCTGGCCGATCGTCGCGCGCTGCGTCGCTACGGTCTGGGTCATGCCAGACCGTTCCCGTTCACCCCCACCGCCTGGCTGCGTACCGGTTACCTGCTGCGGGGAAACACGCTGGGAGAGCTGGCGAAGCAGTGCGCCATCGACGCCAATGCGCTGGCGGAAACCGTTGAACGCTTTAACCACTTCGCCAGCACTGGCGAAGACGTCGATTTTCACCGCGGGGCATCAGCCTATAACCGCGCTCAGGGTGACCATCAGGTGACGCTCGGACCGCTGCGCGAAGGGCCGTTTTACGCGGTGCGCATTCTACCCGGCTCGCTGGGCACCTTCAGCGGACTGCAAACCGACGAACACGCCCGGGTGCTGGATGGACAGCAGCAGCCGATACCGGGCCTGTTCGCCATCGGCAACGACATGTCGAGCGTGATGCGCGGCTATTACCCCAGCGGAGGGATAACCCTCGGACCCGCCATGACCTTCGGCTATCTGGTGGGTAAAAATCTGGCGGAAAAAACAATAAAAACAAAGCAATAAACGACCAGGGACGGCAATACCCATAACTATCTTCACCTGCAACTGTACCGGAGCCCTTTATGAACATGCGTACCCTATCGCTCGCCGCGCTGACCCTGCTCGATGTCCCTCCTCCCGAACAGGTGCGGATAGCGGCCAAAACCGGTTTTACCCACGTTGGTCTGCGGCTGCTTCCCGCCACACCGGCCGACCCGGACTACGACATGCTGGGCGATACCCCCGCCGTCCGCGCGACGCTGTCTGCGCTGATGGAAACCGGCATCCGCGTCTCAGACGTGGAGATCGTCCGCCTGACCCCCGGGTTTACTCTCGACGATCGGCTGCAGCGGTTTATGGAGACTGCGGCGCGTCTTGGCGCCGGACAGGTGTTAGTCGCCGGCAATGATGACAACCTTCAGCGCAGCGCCGACAACCTGGCTATCCTCGCCGCGGCCGGTCGCCCCTATGGGCTGACCATGAACCTTGAGCCGATGCCCTGGACCCAACTGCGCACTATCGCCGATGCGCAGGCGATGATCGCCGCCAGCGGGCGGGAGGATATCGGCATCCTGGTGGACGCCCTTCATTTCTGGCGCGCGGGAGAATCGCTCGCCGCCCTCTCCAGCCTGCCCGCGCATCATCTCAACTATATGCAGCTCTGCGATGGCGCGGCGCAGAGGCCGGAGAGCGAACAGGAACTCATCCGCCAGGCCCGCTCGGCGCGCAACGTGCCAGGGGAAGGCGGTCTGGATCTGCACGGTCTAATGTCGGCCCTGCCGGCAACGCTGCCGGTCTCCCTCGAAGTGCCGCTCGACGGCGAGCAGGGCGCCTTGCCGCCGCTCCAGCGGGCGCAATTACTGTTCAATGCCGCGCAGCCCTACCTGCGCTCCTGCGCATAAGGAATACGCTATGACACAGACTCAACGCCTGGATGTCAGAGAGTTAATAAACCGTAACCCGCTGAGCCGCTTTCAAAAGCAGATCATTTTTCTCGGTTTTTGCGTTATCGCTCTCGATGGTTTTGATATCGCGATCATGGGGTTTATCGCCCCGACGCTAAAGCTGGAATGGGGGGTAAGCAACCACCAGCTAGGCGTGGTGATCAGCGCCGCGCTGATCGGCCTCGCGCTGGGCGCGATTTTCTCTGGCCCGCTCGCCGACTGGCTGGGGCGCAAGAAAATCATTATCAATAGCGTCTTTTTCTTCGGCTTCTGGACCATCGCCACCGCCTTCTCGCACAACATTGAACAGATGATGTTTTTCCGCTTTATGACCGGCCTGGGGTTGGGCGCCGCGATGCCGAACATCGGGACGCTGGTGTCGGAGTACGCTCCGGAACGCCAGCGTTCATTTATTATTACCGTCATCTTTTGCGGCTTCACCTTCGGCGCGGCGGCAGGAGGATTCTCAGCATCGTGGCTGATCCCGCAGTTTGGCTGGCACTCGCTGATGGCGCTCGGCGGCATTCTGCCGCTGCTGTTTGCCCCGCTGCTTATCTGGCTGCTGCCGGAGTCGGTTCGTTTTCTGGTGATCAAACAAGCGCCCGCCGCACGCATTCGCGCCATTCTTAACCGTCTCTATCCCGGACAAATCAGCGACAACGTGACGTTTACCCTGCCGGCGCAGCCGGCGGCCGGCAACGCGATGCGCATTGTGCTCTCCCGCCAGTACGGCTTCGGCTCACTGATGCTATGGCTGGTCTACTTTATGGGGCTGTTCCTGGTCTATATCCTCGGTAGCTGGCTGCCAACGCTGGTTAAAGCGGTGGGAATGACCGTTAGCCAGGCGGCCATCATGACAGCGATCTACCAGGCGGGCGGCACCCTCGGCTCGCTGTTTGCCGGCTGGCTGATGGACAGGATCAACCCTCATCGCGCGCTGGGGATGATCTACGCCGTTGGCGGCCTGTTCACCATGGCGATGGGCTACGCCGCGGGCAGCTTTGCCTTGCTCTGTATGCTGGCGTTTATCAGCGGCGCCTGTCTGAACGGCGCGAATACCGGTATGAACGCCCTCTCCGCCCGCTACTATCCTACGCAGGCGCGGGCGACGGGATCCAGCTGGATGCATGGCGTCGGGCGCATCGGCGCCATTCTTAGCGCCTTTGCCGGTGCCGAGATGATGGCGCTCAACCTGCCCTTTGAAAGCGTCTTTTTGATCCTCGGTATCCCGGCAGCCCTCACCGTCGCAGGTCTGGCGGCGAAAGGCATCTTTGCGGCCGGTAATCCTCCCGCCGCTTCACCTTCCCCCGCGTCTGTGCGCGGAGCGTCATAGCGGCATCGGCTCCCCGGTGCAATCTGCGGATTGCACCGGCTCAGCGGCTAAAAAGAAAATTTATTTCATATTTGGTCGGAACGAAAAACACCCGCAAGAATCTGCTCTGTTCCGGGAGGCGATAAGCCCTCGCTCATCTTTTCAACGCAGCCCAAAAGAAACTTTCGCTAATTCGATCCCCCTCGCATATATGGAAAATAAATTCCACAACACAATTGAAACAGAACAAACATTTCCTTAAGTTAAGGTCAGTCTATCCGGATGCGCGTTGCCGCAGGCGTCGGCATTGAGCGCCTCAGAGTGCGAATGATTTCAAAAAGGAGAGCACCATGTTAAACGGCCTGAAACCCTTATCCCGCTCCCTGCGTTGGGGCATGGTCGGCGGCGGGGGAACCAGTCAGATCGGCTACAGCCACCGCTGTGCGGCGCTGCGTGACAATGTTTATACCCTGCTGGCCGGCGCGCTTGACGTCGATGCCGAGCGCGGGCGCGCGTTCGGCGAGCAACTGGGCATCGCGCCGGAGCGCTGCTACGCCGACTATCAGACCCTGTTTCGTGAAGAGGCGCAGCGCCCTGACGGCATCGAGGTCGTCTCGGTCACCACCCCGAACAATACCCATTTCGCCATCACCAAAGCGGCGCTGGAAGCGGGCCTCCACGTCATCTGTGAAAAGCCCCTCTGCTTTAGCGCCGAAGAAGCACGCGAGCTGGTGGACCTGAGCAAAAAACAGAACAAAATCGTCGGCGTCACCTACGGCTATGCCGGCTATCAGATGATCCAGCAGGCGCGGCAGATGATTGCCGATGGACTGCTCGGCGAGATCCGCATCGTCAATATGCAGTTCGCCCACGGCTTTCATAACCAGGCCGTCGAGCTGCAGGCTGAATCCACCCGCTGGCGCGTGACGCCGAAGTTTGCCGGGCCCAGCTATGTGTTGGGCGATCTGGCCACCCATCCGCTGTTTGTCGCCGAAACCATGGCGCCGCAGCTCAATATCAAACGGCTGATGTGCTCCCGCCAGAGCTTTGTCCCCTCCCGCGCGCCGCTGGAAGATAACGCCTTTGTCCTGATGGAATATGACAACGGCGCGGTTGGCTCGATGTGGACCAGCGCGGTCAACAGCGGCGCCATGCACTCGCAAAAAGTGCGTATCGTCGGTGAAAAAGCGAGTATCGAATGGTGGGATGAGCATCCTAACCAGCTCAGCTATGAGGTGCAGGGCGAGCCGGCGCGGATTCTTGAGCGCGGGATGCCCTACCTGTCGCCGAACGCGCTGGCGGATGACCGCATCGGCGGCGGCCATCCGGAAGGGCTATTCGAAGCCTGGGCCAACCTCTATCGCCGCTATGCGCAGGCGATTGACGCCACGGACCGTGACGATCGCGCTTTCCTGCAAGACTTCTGGTATCCGGACGTTGAAGCCGGGCTGCACGGCGTCTATTGGGTCGAACAGTGCGTCAAATCGGCTGACGCTGGCAGTCAGTGGGTTGACTTTACTTTACCTTAATTTTTCCCCTCGCCAGTGGAGTCCCCCTCCACTGGTTTATTGATTTTTACCAACTTGTCTCATCGCGCAACAGCCCCGTAATATCTGTTAAACAAACATTTATTTACGCTTCTTACCCCCCGCCGCTACACTAGGCGCAGTTTTTATATTGAGGTGGTAATGAACGATAACAAAATGACGCCAGGGGAACTGCGCGCGACCTGGGGTTTGGGGACGGTATTCTCCCTGCGCATGCTTGGCATGTTTATGGTCCTGCCGGTTCTGACCACGTATGGCATGGCGTTGCAGGGCGCCAGTGAAGCGCTGATTGGCCTGGCGATCGGTATCTACGGCCTGGCGCAGGCGATTTTCCAAATCCCCTTCGGACTGTTATCTGACCGTATTGGCCGTAAGCCGCTGATCGTCGGCGGCCTGCTCATCTTTGTACTCGGCAGCGTCATCGCCGCGCTCACCGACTCTATCTGGGGCATCATTCTTGGCCGCGCCCTGCAGGGCTCCGGCGCTATCGCCGCCGCGGTCATGGCCTTGCTGTCCGATCTCACTCGCGAACAGAACCGCACCAAAGCGATGGCCTTTATCGGCGTCAGCTTCGGCGTCACCTTCGCCATCGCCATGGTGCTGGGGCCGATTGTCACCCACCAGCTGGGTCTGCACGCGCTGTTCTGGATGATCGCCATTCTGGCGACCATCGGCATCCTGCTCACCCTGTGGGTGGTGCCCAACAGCCATAACCACGTGCTCAACCGCGAATCCGGGATGGTGAAGGGCTGCTTTAGCAAAGTACTGGTGGAACCACGCCTGCTGAAGCTCAACTTTGGCATCATGTGCCTGCACATCATGCTGATGTCGACCTTTGTCGCGCTGCCCGGCCAACTGGAGGCTGCTGGCTTTCCGGCCGCCGAGCACTGGAAGATTTACCTGGTCACCATGGTTATCTCGTTCATCTCGGTGGTGCCGTTTATCATCTATGCCGAAGTGAAGCGCAAAATGAAGCGCGTCTTCCTGCTCTGCGTCGCCATCCTGCTGATTGCGGAAATTGTCCTCTGGGGCGCTGGAGGCTACTTCTGGGAACTGGTGGCGGGCGTCCAGCTCTTCTTCCTGGCGTTTAACCTGCTGGAAGCGCTGCTGCCATCGTTAATTAGCAAGGAGTCGCCGGCGGGCTATAAAGGCACCGCAATGGGCGTCTACTCCACCAGCCAGTTCCTCGGCGTGGCGATTGGCGGCGCGCTTGGCGGCTGGGTCGATGGTTTCTTTGATTCGCAAACCGTGTTCTTGCTGGGAGCCCTGCTGGCAATGCTGTGGCTGCTGGTGGCCAGTACCATGAGCGAGCCGCCGTACGTCAGCAGCCTGCGGGTGGAGGTGCCGGATGGCGTGGTGGTCGACAGCGCGCTACAGACGCGTCTGCTGAACGCCAACGGGGTTCATCAGGCGCTGGTGGTGCCTGAGGAGCGCTCGGTGTATATCAAAATCGACAGCAAGGTCACCAACCGCTTCGAGATCGAGCAGCTCATCAAAGGGGTATAAAAAAAGCGGGGAATTCCCCGCTTTTTGCTGTCTGTCGCCGCGTTAGTCGCGGAAGTTTTTGAACTGGAACGGCTGCCCCAGATCGCCGCCGCGCACCAGCGCCATCACCGACTGTAGATCGTCGCGGGACTTACCGGTCACGCGGATCTCTTCGCCCTGAATCTGCGCCTGCACTTTCAGCTTGCTGTCTTTGATCAGTTTGACGATCTTCTTCTGCACCGCGCTTTCAATGCCCTGCTTCAGCTTCGCTTCAACAAACCAGGTTTTACCGCTGTGCACGATATCTTCCGGCACGTCGAGGGAGGTACCTTCAATGCCGCGCTTAAGCAGCTTAGCGCGCAGGATATCCAGCAGCTGGTTCACCTGGAAGTCAGACTCACTCAGCACCTTAATGGTTTTGTTGGCGTCGTTTAATTCAAAAGTGGCTTCAACGCCACGAAAATCAAAACGCGACTCGACTTCGCGGCTCGCGTTGTCCACCGCGTTACGGGCTTCCTGAAGATCAACTTCAGAGACAATATCGAAAGATGGCATCTTTTCCTCTCCTTCCGTTTCTTTTGCGTTGCATAATACCTGCAACGCGGCATAACTCAACTTGTTATCCCGGAAGCTTAGCTGATTACGCAACGCTCGCGCTATTTACCCGTGCTGCCCGACGACGCCGAATCCCCCTTTCCGTCCGACAATGCGAAAAGCGACGAGATAGACTTTAGCCATCAGCGCCTGGGGTAGCGGCAGATGAGGAGGAACAATGAAAGTAACCGTACTGGGATGCGGTGCACTGGGACAACTATGGCTGACCGCGTTGTGCAAACAGGGACATGAAGTCCAGGGCTGGCTACGCGTACCGCAGCCATTCTGTAGCGTCAATGTCATTGAAACCGACGGCTCGGTGTTCAACGAATCACTGACGGCCAACGACCCCGATTTTCTCGCCAGCAGCGAGCTGCTGATCGTCACCTTAAAGGCCTGGCAGGTGTCGAATGCGGTGAAGCACCTGGCCGGGATCCTGCCGGTCACTACGCCAATTGTGCTGGTGCATAACGGCATGGGCACCGTCGAGGAGCTGCGCGGCGTGAAACAGCCTTTGCTGCTGGCCTCCACCACCCAGGCAGCGCGTCGCGACGGGAATGTGATCATCCACGTCGCCCAGGGCACCACCCATATCGGTCCGGCGAAAAGCTACGAGGAGGACTACAGCTATCTCGCGGAAGTCCTGCAAAGCGTACTGCCGGATGTCGCCTGGCACAACCATATCTACTCGGCCACCTGGCGCAAGCTGGCGGTAAACTGCGTCATTAATCCTCTGACCGCCCTCAAAGGATGTAAAAACGGCGATCTGCGCCACTATCCGCAGGAGGTTGCCGCCATTTGCCAGGAAGTGGCGGCGGTGATGGAGCGCGAAGGTATTCATACCTCGGCGGAAAACCTGCTATTTTATGTCGAACAGGTGATTGAAAGTACGGCAGAAAATATCTCATCCATGCTGCAGGACATCCGCGCCCAGCGGCACACGGAGATCGACTATATCACCGGTTTTCTGCTCAACCGCGCCCGCGCCCACGGCGTTGCCGTACCGGAAAACGCCCGCTTATTTGAATTGATCAAGCGTAAGGAGAATGAATATGAGCGCGTCGGCACTGATTTGCCTCGCCCCTGGTAGCGAAGAGACCGAAGCGGTCACCACTATCGATCTGCTGGTCCGCGGCGGAGTGAAGGTAACCACCGCCAGCGTCGCCAGCGACGGCGGCCTGACCATCGTCTGCTCACGCGGCGTCAAACTGCTGGCGGATGCGCCGCTGGTCGAGGTGGCCGATGGTGATTTCGATATCATCGTCCTCCCGGGCGGCATCAAGGGCGCAGAGTGCTTCCGCGACAGCCCGCTGTTGGTGGAAACCGTCCGACAGTTCCACCTCTCAGGCCGCATTGTGGCCGCCATCTGCGCCGCCCCGGCGACCGTGCTGGTGCCCCATCAGCTGTTCCCAATCGGTAACATGACCGGTTTTCCGGCGCTGAAGGAACATATCCCCGCCGATCAGTGGCAGGATAAACGGGTGGTCTGGGATCCACGGGTGAATCTGTTAACCAGCCAGGGACCGGGGACATCGATTGATTTCGCCCTGAAAATGATTGACCTGTTGGTGGGTCGCGAGAAAGCGTATGAGGTCGCCTCGCAGCTGGTAATGGCCGCCGGCATCTATAATTACTACGAAGCCTGATAGCCGGTCCGCGCCGCGGACTGGCTCCCCTTTTCCTGAGGAGTCGTAGCATGTCCCGTAGCGCATCCGATTCTCGCGATCTTGTCATCAGCCGCCTGCTCAGCGCGCCAGCCTCTGCCCTGTGGCGCGCGTGGGCCGACCCGGCATTACTCAAAACCTGGTGGTGCCCGAAGCCCTGGTCTACTGAGGTGCTGGCCTTTGATTTTCGCTCTGGCGGGGCTTTTCATACCGTGATGCACGGCCCTGACGGTGAACGCAGCGATAATCCCGGCTGTTTTCTTGCGGTCATCCCGCAACAAAAAATCGTCATGACCTCGATGCTGACGGCGGATTATCGTCCTGCCGTGTCCCCTTTTGCCATGACGGCCATCATCACCTTTGCCGACGAAAAAGACGGATGTCGCTATACGGCCACGGTGCTGCATGCGGATGATGAAACTCGCGAGCAGCATGAGCAGATGGGATTTTTTGAGGGCTGGAATATCGTCATCGATCAGTTGAATGACCTGGCGATGACCCTGCGCTAATGCGCTGGCCCGGGGATGACAAAAAGGCCTTCCATCGGGGAAGGCCTTTTTCAATATGGATGGCAACCCGTTACGGGCGATACACTTTCACGTTGCTGAAGCCCTGCTCGCGCAGATAGAGCGCCTGCAGACGGCTCATCACCCCGCGCTCGCACCACAGCAGCCAGGTTTTGCTCTGATCGAGATCGCCAAATTTGGTGCTCAGCTTGTAGAACGGCAGCGAAACGACCTCAACGCCCTCGACCTTCAGCGGCTTGTCTTCCTGCTCGTCAATGGAGCGGATGTCGAGGATCGCGTCGTTAGCGCCAAAGCCGGTCACGGTTTCCACTTCAACCACGGCGGCTTCCGTCTGCTGGGCAATATCGCGAATGTCGATATTGCTCGCCTCTTCCACCACTTTATCGAGGATGCTGAAATCGAAGTGTTCTTCCTCCGCTTCAATCTTCGCCTTCACCGCCTTCACGGTCGGGCTCTTCGAGATCACGCCGCAGTATTCCGGCATGGTGCGGGCGAAATCTTCCGTGCCGATCTCACGCGCCAGGTCGATGATGTGCTCTTTATCGTGCGAAATCAGCGGACGCAGGATCAGAGTATCGGAGACGTTGTCGATCAGACGCAGGTTAGTGAGGGTCTGACTGGAAACCTGGCCCAGCGCTTCGCCGGTGACCAGCGCCTGCACGCCGTAGCGTTCCGCGACTTTTGACGCGGCGCGGACCATCATGCGCTTGAGCACGACGCCCATCTGACCGTCGTCCACTTTTTCGAGGATTTCGCCGACCACGGGCTCAAAGTTAATCGCCACAAAGCGAACACGGTGCGAGCTGCCGAAGCGGTTCCACAGGTAATGCGCGACCTGGCGAACGCCAATCTCATGGGCGGCGCCGCCAAGGTTAAAGAAGCAGTAGTGCACGCGGCAGCCGCGGCGCATCAGCATATAGCTGGAAACGCCGGAGTCAAAGCCGCCGGAGATCAGCGACAGCACATCTTCCTGGGTGCCGATCGGGAAGCCGCCGATGCCTTCATAGCGGCCTTTCACCAGCAGCAGGCGATCGTTTTCAATCTCGAGATTGACGGTGACGTCCGGGTCGGTCAGCTTCACGCGCGCCGTTTCAATATGCTGATTCAGACCGCCGCCGACGTAGCGTTCCACCTCAATGGAGGTGAATTCATGTTTGCCGCGACGCTTCACACGCACGCAGAAGGTCTTGCCTTCCAGCGCCTCGCGCCACAGCGGCAGCGTCTTTTCAAAAATATCGTGCAGCGAGGTGAACGGTACGTCTTCGACTTCCAGAATATGGTGGATGCCGGGGATACGGGTCAGCGCATCGCGAATAGCCGGGCGCTGATTTTCATCTTTCGCGCGAACTTCGATATGATCCCAATGACGGACGACGGCCAGCGTCTCGTCATAATTTTTGAGAACGTTACGAATGTTCCCGGTTAAGATTTTAATGAAGCGCAACCGCACAGATTGGCTTTTGATGGTGATTTCCGGGAACAATTTAATGATAAACTTCATGGCGACAATAGTTCGTTGGCAAGCCCGACGGGGCTATAAGCAAAAGTTGTAAAGCAGCGCACACCGGTGCCTGCATCCTGGGCGCGGAGTATATCACCATTGCGCGTTATTTGCTTACACGCGTGACTTCGTTACCATACCCGGTATTGCCGTCGCGACATAACAAGAGTCTACATTCACTATGCCAAAGAAAAATGAGGCCCCGGCCAGCTTTGAAACTGCTCTGGGCGAACTGGAGCAGATCGTTAACCGTCTGGAAAGCGGCGATTTGCCGTTAGAGGAAGCGCTAAGCGAATTTGAGCGCGGCGTACAGCTGGCGCGCCAGGGGCAAAGTCAGCTGCAGAAGGCCGAACAGCGCGTGCAGATCCTGCTGGCGGATAGTGAAGATTCCCCGACCACGCCTTTTACGCCGGACGCTGAATAAAATGGATTTCCCGCAACAATTGCAGGCCTGTGTGGAACAGGCTAATGGGGCATTGCGCCGTTTTATCGCGCCGCAGCCCTTTCAGAACACTCCGCTGGTGGAAGCGATGCATTATGGCGCACTCTTAGGCGGTAAACGCCTGCGCCCCTTCCTTGTCTATGCCACCGGCGCGATGTTCGGCGTCAGCCGCACCACGCTCGATGCCCCCGCCGCGGCGGTCGAATGTATTCATGCTTATTCCCTGATGCATGATGATTTGCCGGCGATGGATGATGACGATCTGCGTCGCGGACTGCCGACTTGTCATATTAAATTTGGCGAAGCCAACGCAATTCTTGCGGGAGATGCCCTGCAAACGCTGGCGTTCTCTATACTGAGTGATGCGCCGATGGCCGACGTCTCTGATCGGGACCGGCTGGCGATGGTCTCCGAACTGGCGCAGGCCAGCGGCGTGGCGGGTATGTGCGGCGGCCAGGCGCTGGATCTGGAGGCGGAAGGACAGCAGGTGGATCTGCAGGCGCTGGAGCGTATCCATCGCCACAAAACGGGGGCGTTGATCCGCGCCGCCGTCCGGATGGGGGCGCTGAGCGCCGGCGAACGCGGCCGCGCTGCCCTGCCCGCGCTGGATCGCTATGCGGAAAATATCGGTCTTGCCTTCCAGGTCCAGGATGACATTCTCGACGTGGTAGGGGATACTGCGACCCTTGGCAAACGTCAGGGTGCCGACCAGCAATTGGGTAAAAGCACCTATCCCGCCCTCCTGGGTCTTGAGCAAGCCCGGAAGAAAGCGCACGACCTGATCGCTGATGCCCGCCGGTCGTTAGATGAGCTGGCCGCACAATCTCTGGATACTTCGGCACTGGAAGCGCTCGCGAATTACATTATTCAGCGCGATAAATAAACAATAAATGAGTCTCTGATGAGTTTTGATATTGCCAAATACCCGACCCTGGCGCTGGTAGATTCCACCCAGGAGTTGCGCCTGTTGCCAAAAGAGAGCCTGCCGAAGCTGTGTGATGAGCTGCGGCGCTATCTGCTGGACAGCGTCAGCCGCTCCAGCGGTCACTTTGCCTCTGGCCTCGGCACGGTGGAACTGACCGTGGCGCTGCACTACGTGTATAACACGCCGTTCGATCGCCTGATCTGGGACGTCGGCCATCAGGCCTACCCGCATAAAATTCTGACCGGCCGCCGGGACAAAATCGGCACCATTCGCCAGAAAGGCGGCCTGCACCCCTTCCCGTGGCGCGGTGAAAGCGAGTATGACGTGCTGAGCGTCGGCCACTCCTCGACCTCCATTTCAGCCGGTATCGGGGTGGCTATCGCCGCCGCGAAAGAGGATAAGCAGCGGCGCGCAGTGTGCGTGATTGGCGACGGGGCGATCACCGCCGGCATGGCGTTTGAAGCGATGAACCACGCCGGGGATATCAAACCCGACCTGCTGGTGGTGCTGAATGACAATGAAATGTCGATTTCCGAGAACGTTGGCGCGCTGAACAATCATCTGGCGCAGCTGCTCTCCGGCAAGCTCTACTCCACCCTGCGCGAAGGGGGTAAAAAGGTCTTCTCCGGGGTGCCGCCGATTAAAGAGCTGCTTAAACGAACCGAAGAACATATCAAAGGGATGGTGGTGCCGGGCACGCTGTTTGAAGAGCTGGGCTTTAACTACATCGGGCCGGTCGATGGCCACGATGTGCTCGGTCTGGTCAGCACGCTGAAGAACATGCGCGACCTGAAAGGCCCGCAGTTCCTGCATATTATGACCAAAAAGGGCCGCGGCTATGAGCCTGCCGAGAAAGACCCGATCACCTTCCATGCGGTGCCAAAATTCGACCATACCAGCGGCGTACTGCCCAAAAGCAGCGGCGGTCTCCCTTCCTACTCGAAAATCTTCGGCGACTGGCTGTGCGAAACGGCGGCCAAAGACAGCAAGCTGATGGCGATCACGCCGGCGATGCGCGAAGGTTCAGGGATGGTGGAGTTTTCGAAGAAATTCCCCGATCAGTACTTTGACGTCGCCATTGCCGAGCAGCATGCGGTCACCTTCGCCGCCGGGCTGGCGATTGGCGACTACAAGCCGGTGGTGGCGATCTACTCCACCTTCCTGCAGCGAGCCTACGATCAGGTGATCCACGATGTGGCTATCCAGAAGCTGCCGGTGCTGTTTGCTATCGACCGCGCCGGGATTGTCGGTGCAGACGGCCAGACGCATCAGGGAGCGTTCGATCTCTCCTTCCTGCGCTGTATTCCGGATATGGTGGTGATGACCCCGAGCGATGAAAATGAATGTCGCCAGATGCTGCATACCGGCTACCATTACAGCGACGGCCCCTGCGCCGTGCGCTATCCGCGCGGTAGCGGCACCGGCGCGACGCTCGAGCCGCTGGCATCGCTGCCGATCGGCAAAGGGGTAGTGAAACGTCAGGGCGAGAAAATAGCGATCCTCAACTTTGGCACCCTGCTGCCGGAAGCCGCGGCGGTAGCGGATAAACTCAACGCGACCCTCGTGGATATGCGCTTTGTGAAGCCGCTGGATACGGCGCTGATCCTGCAGCTGGCCGGCGAACACGACGCGCTGGTGACGCTGGAAGAGAACGCCATCATGGGCGGCGCCGGCAGCGGCGTGAACGAAGTGCTGATGGCCCATCGCCGGGCGGTACCGGTGCTCAATATTGGCCTGCCGGATTATTTTATTCCTCAGGGCACTCAGGAAGAGATCCGCGCCGACCTCGGCCTTGATGCCGCCGGTATTGAAGCCAAAATCCGCGACTGGCTGGCATAATTGCCCCTTCCGCTCCTGCTATGCTTAAGGGATACCCTTGATGAATAGCAGGAGCGCACTATGCACTATATCCCCCTCGGTGATACTGCCTTACGGGTTTCCCGACTCTGCCTCGGCTGCATGACCTTCGGCGAGCCGGACCGCGGCAGACACGCCTGGACGCTTCCGGAAGAGAGCAGCCGCCCGCTTATCCAGCACGCTATTGAAGGCGGCATCAACTTCTTCGATACCGCAAACAGCTACTCCGACGGCAGCAGTGAAGAGATCGTTGGCCGCGCCCTGCGCGACTTTGCCCGCCGTGATGAGGTGGTTGTCGCGACCAAAGTGTATCACCAGGTCGGCGATCTGGCGGAAGGGCTTTCCCGGGCGCAGATCCTGCGCTCCATCGACGACAGCCTGCGCCGTCTTGGGATGGACTATGTCGACCTGCTGCAGATCCACCGCTGGGACTATACCACCCCGATTGAAGAGACCCTCGAAGCGCTGGACGAGGTGGTGAAAGCCGGCAAAGCGCGCTATATCGGCGCCTCGTCCATGCATGCCCGACAATTTGCCCAGGCGCTGGCGCTCCAGCAGCAGAACGGCTGGGCGCGCTTTGTCACCATGCAGGATCACTACAATCTGATTTACCGGGAAGAAGAGAATGAGATGCTGCCACTGTGTCAGCACAACGGCGTGGCGGTGATCCCGTGGAGCCCGCTGGCGCGCGGCAGACTGACCCGCCCCTGGGGAGAGACCACCGCCCGGCTGGTTTCGGATGAGTTCGGCAAAACGCTTTACAGCACCAGCGAAGAAAACGACGCGCAGATCGCCGGGAATCTCGCGGACGTGGCGGAAGAACTCGACGCCAGCCGCGCCCAGGTCGCCCTCGCCTGGCTGTTAAGTAAACCTGGCGTTGCCGCGCCGATTATCGGTCCATCGCGTCAGGAACAGCTCGACGACCTGCTGCAGGCGGTGGATTTGACGCTTTCTCCGGAACAGATCGACAAGCTGGAGGCGCCGTATCAGCCGCATCCGGTGGTGGGATTTAAGTAACAAGTGTGGTTTCCCCGGCAGCATGATGCTACCGGGGAGAGACGATTAAAGCAGACCGATGGGCCAGTGATGGCCAATGACATACAGCACGCCGGCCGAGATCACGCCGGCGACGATATCGTCGACCATAATCCCCATTCCGCCGTGGATATTGCGGTCAAACCAGCGAATCGGCCACGGCTTCCACATATCGAAGATACGGAAAATCACGAAGCCAGCGGCCACCCACTGCCAGTCCAGGGTCGGCAACGCCATCAGGGTGATCCACATCCCGACAAACTCATCCCAGACTATACTGCCGTGGTCATGGGTGCCCATATCTTTGGCCGTGCGATGGCACAGATAGACGCCAATACAGATGCTCATCATCACCACCAGCGAGTAGAGCTGCCAGGGGAGAAAGGTCATCAGATACCAGAACGGGATCGCCGCCAGCGACCCCATCGTCCCCGGTACCACCGGGCTTAAGCCGCTGCCAAAGCCAGTCGCCAGCAGATGCCACGGGTTACGCATGCTCAGGCGGCGTAACGCCTCGTCTCGACTACGCAAAGTGATCGTATCCCTTTAAATCAAGCGCGACCGGCTTACCATCGCGGATAAATTGCAGCCCTTCGCTCTCCGGCGCAATCTGTCCGATACAGGTAAAACGCGCGCCAAGATGGCCAAGGGCCACGTCCAGCGCCCCGCGGTTCAGCTCCGGTACGGTAAAGCACAGTTCGTAATCTTCCCCGCCGGCGAGCGCCCAGCGCAGCGCCTGCTCGGGCTCCACCTGGCGCAGTATCGCGTCGGAATACGGCATGGCATCGAGATCGATGCGCGCGCCGCAGCCGCTGGCTTTAAGAATATGGCCCAGATCGGAGATCAGGCCGTCGGAAAGATCGATAGCCGATGTCGCCAGGTCACGCAGCGCCTGACCCTGCAGCACGCGCGGCATCGGGCGCAGATGACGAGCCAGCAGGTAGTCGGCGTCAGACGGTTCATCCACCGTCAGCCGGTTCTGCAGCACCGCCAGGCCGGCGGCGCTGTCTCCCGGGGTGCCGGTGACATAGATCCAGTCTCCTGGCTTCGCGCCAGCGCGTTTCATGGCGCGCCCTGGCGGCACAAAGCCGTGAATACCCAGCGTCATGGCGAGCGGGCCACGGGTGGTATCACCGCCAATCAGCTGCATATCGTAATAGTCCAGCTGGACAAACAGGCTGTCGCTAAAGGCTTCCAGCCAGGTTTCATCCACCTCTGGCAAAGTCAGCGCCAGCGTGAGCCACGCCGGTTCCGCGCCCATCGCCGCGAGGTCGCTCAGGTTCACCGCCAGCGCTTTATAAGCGAGGTCGGCAGGGTCGATATCGGGTAAGAAGTGATTGCCCGCCACCAGGGTGTCGGTGCTGATTGCCAGCGTTTTTTTCTCGGGGATATTCAGGAGCGCGCAGTCATCGCCGATGCCGGTTTCAACATCAAGGCGGGCGCTTTTAACGCGATCAAAATAACGGGCAATCAGGGAAAATTCGCCGCATGCCATACGTTATGCCTCAGCAAAGAAAAAAATAAGGCCGGGTTCGCTGGATGATATCCTGCAAAGCCCGGCCTGGCGTTTACTTTTTGCGGGGACGAATTACCGGAGCCGCTTTGTCCAGCACGCCGTTGACGAACTTATGGCTATCTTCAGCGCCGAAGGTTTTCGCCAGTTCGATAGCTTCATTGATGGCCACTTTATACGGTACGTCGTCACGTTTGGACAGCTCAAACAGCGCGATACGCAGCACCGCTTTTTCCACCTGGCCCAGCTCTTCCAGCTGACGGGACAGGTAGGGCTTCATCAGGCCGTCGAGGTACGCGCTGTTAGTCGCCACTCCGGACAGCAGTTCACGGAAATACAGAACATCTACATCTTTTACGTCCTGTTCCGCCAGGAACTGGTATTCGACATCAGCGATGTCGTTGTGGGACAACTGCCAGGAGTAGAGCGCCTGGACGGCACACTCACGGGCGCGGCGACGAGCAGCAGGTTTCACGGAATTCCCCTTACAAAAATCAGGCCTTGATGGCTTTCAATACGTTAATCATTTCCAGCGCGGTCAGCGCAGCTTCTGCGCCTTTGTTACCGGCTTTGGTGCCAGCGCGCTCGATGGCTTGTTCAATACTTTCAGTGGTCAGAACACCAAAGGCTACCGGGATTTCGCTGTCCTGAGCGACATGCGCCAGGCCATTGCTGGCACCGCCAGCCACATATTCAAAGTGGGCAGTACCGCCGCGGATCACCGTACCCAGCGCGATCACCGCGTCATATTTACCGGTTTTCGCCAGTGCGCCAGCCGCCAGCGGCAGCTCATACGCGCCTGGAACCCAAACAACGGTGATGTTTTCATCTTTTACCTGACCAATGCGTTTCAGGGCGTCAATCGCACCTTCCAGCAGGCTGTCATTGATAAAGTTGTTGAAACGCGCAATGGTGATGGCGACGCGAGCGTCCGGGGTAGCAACGTTAGCTTCAATAATGTTCATACTCTTCCTTCGGGTTCATGTGCCCCGCAAGGGGGGCGGATTTTATCATATTATTCTGAGCGCTGCTTCCTAATAATCAGGAAAGCCTCACGCAGTGGTTAAATGCAGGCAGACATCCGGGCCAACCTGACGTATCTCATTGAATTTGAAATGGGGTGCCTGGCTCAGTTCTTCAAGCCCCGGCAGCGCGCATAATCCACGCGCCGCATTGCCTAACAGTTTAGGCGCAATATAGACGATAAGCTCGTCGACAAGGCCAGCCTGCAGCAGCGCCCCGGCAAGCGTCGCTCCCGCCTCCACCCAGACGCTGTTCACCTGCTGTTTGCCAAGCAGCATCATCAGCAACACCAGATCGAGATGGCCGTTATGTTCCGGCACCAGCAGCGTACGAACGCTTTCCGGCCACTGGCGCTCATCCGCACGCAGGCGGGCAAACAGCGTTTCTCCTGCCTGCTGCACAATACGGTGCTCAGGCGTGACGCGGTTCTGACTGTCGATGACGACGCGCAGCGGTTGGCGCAAATTCTCTTCGGGATACAGCGCCTGAGTATCCGCGCTCAGCTCCTGCCAGCGCACGGTCAGCGCAGGATCGTCCGCCAGCACGGTGGCGCTGCTGGTGAGGATGGCATGACTTTGGGCGCGCAGACGCTGCACGTCGCGTCGCGCCTGCGGGGAGGTGATCCACTGGCTTTCACCACTGGCCATCGCCGTGCGGCCGTCCAGCGAGGCGCCCAGCTTCAGCTGCACCCAGGGAAAACCGGTGCGCATCCGCTTCAGGAAGCCCTTATTCAGCGCTTCCGCTTCGTTCATCATCAGCCCGTGGCTGACGTCAATACCGGCCTGCTGCAGACGATACAGACCGCGCCCCGCCACCTGCGGGTTTGGGTCTTGCATCGCAGCGACCACGCGGCTAACGCCGGCGGCGATCAACGCATCGCAGCACGGCGGCGTACGGCCATGGTGGCTGCAGGGCTCAAGGGTGACGTAGGCGGTGGCGCCCTGCGCCTTTTCGCCGGCCATGCGGAGCGCGTGCACTTCGGCGTGCGGCTCGCCGGCGCGATAGTGAAAGCCCTCGCCGACGATCTCGCCGTCTTTCACAATGACGCAGCCAACGTTAGGGTTAGGATGGGTGGTAAAGCGTCCGCGCGCGGCAAGCTTCAGCGCTCGCGCCATGTACATTTCGTCCTGCATGGCTTAGTCCTGTAAGCGGGCGATCTCTTCGCCGAATTCTTTGATGTCTTCAAAGCTGCGATAGACCGACGCAAAGCGAATATAGGCGACTTTATCCAGCTTTTTCAGCTGCTCCATCACCAGATTGCCAATCATTTTGCTGGCCACTTCGCGCTCGCCGGTGCCGCGCAGATGGGTTTTGATATGGTTGACCGCCATTTCCACGTCATCGGCGCTAACCGGACGTTTCTCCAGCGCTTTCAGCATCCCGCTGCGCAGCTTGTCTTCGTTGAAGGGTTCACGCACATCGTTACTCTTCACCACCCGGGGCATCACCAGCTCCGCCACTTCGAAGGTGGTAAAGCGTTCATTACAGACCAGGCACTGCCGACGGCGACGCACGGAAGAGCCTTCCCCCACCAGACGAGAGTCGATCACTTTGGTATCCACGGCGAAACAGAAAGGGCAATGCATAGCGCGTCCTGACAGGTAGTTAAACTGAAGGGTAGTTTACCGCGAAGTGACCTGACTACAAAGAAAGAGCTTTTGAGACAAAGGATCTATGAGAGTGGCAGGCGGTTTGGCTACCATTAAGCATCCTCTGCAAACGGAATCCTGACCATGACAAGACGTTACCTGAAACTCGCCATCGCGGGCAGCCTGTTTACCCTGACCGCCTGCGCCCAGCAAAGCGAAATCCGCCAGATGCACCAGAGCGTGAGTACCCTGAGCCAGGAGATGACCCAGCTCAATCAGCAAACGATCAAAATCACCCAACAAAACGCGCTGAACGCCAAATCCACCCGCGGCGTCTATCTGCTGCCGGAGGCCAAAACCCCGGCGCGGCTGGAGAGCCAGATCGGCACCCTGCGCATGTCGGTGGGCAGCATTACGCCGGACGGCGACGGGTCACGCCTGACTTTACGCATTCAGGGTGAATCCAACGATCCGCTGCCGGCCTTTACCGCCACCGTCGCCTCCGGGCAGATCACCGGCACCACCCACAGCTATCAGGAAGTCAATGTTCAGGATCAGCTGATTAGCGCCCCGGCCAGCATCCTCGCCCCCAGCGATGTGGATATCCCGTTGCGTCTGAACGTGACGCCCGACAAAGTCGGTTTTATTCGCGTCCACGATATCCAGCCCGCCGCCGCACAGTAAATCTTCACGCCGGGCCCTCCCCCGCCCGGCTACCTCCAGCCCCGTCTTTCTTATCCACTTACAACTTTTCACAAGAGTTCATTAGAAATCGTTCTGTATGGCGATTTTCAGTAGCATTTTGTCAAGAAATGCATAGAATCGTGAACGCAATCGATTACGCATGTTCTGGTTATGTGAAACAACACGTATTTTTGTGAGCAATGATTCCTATAATAGACCCCCACAGAAAGACGAAATATTTAGAAACGCTTCGGCACTTCTTTTAACGCCTTCAGGCTCAATTTAAACAGTGGCATTACTATGAAAAAAACATTACTGGCAGCGGGTGCGGTTGTGGCGCTCTCCACTTCTTTTACTGCGGGCGCGGCAGAAAACGATAAACCGCAGTACCTGTCTGACTGGTGGCACCAGAGTGTTAACGTGGTGGGCAGCTACCACACCCGTTTTGGACCGCAGATCCGTAACGATACCTACCTTGAATATGAAGCGTTCGCCAAAAAAGACTGGTTTGATTTCTACGGCTATATCGATGCCCCGGTATTCTTCGGCGGCAACAGCACGGCAAAAGGTATCTGGAACAACGGCTCGCCGCTGTTTATGGAGATCGAACCGCGTTTCTCTATCGATAAGCTGACCAATACCGATCTGAGCTTCGGGCCGTTCAAAGAGTGGTACTTCGCGAACAACTATATCTACGATATGGGCCGTAACGACTCTCAGGAGCAGAGCACCTGGTATATGGGTCTGGGTACCGATATCGATACCGGCCTGCCGATGAGCCTGTCACTGAACGTCTACGCCAAATACCAGTGGCAGAACTACGGCGCGTCCAACGAAAACGAGTGGGACGGCTACCGCTTCAAAGTGAAATACTTCGTGCCGCTGACCGACCTGTGGGGCGGCTCGCTGAGCTACATCGGTTTCACCAACTTCGACTGGGGTTCTGATCTCGGCGATGACAACTTCTACGATCTGAACGGGAAGCACGCGCGCACCAGCAACTCCATCGCCTCCAGCCACATCCTGGCGTTGAACTACGCGCACTGGCACTACTCGGTGGTGGCCCGTTACTTCCATAACGGCGGCCAGTGGGCTGACGATGCCAAGCTGAACTTCGGCGATGGCGATTTCAGCGTCCGCTCGACCGGCTGGGGTGGTTACTTCGTGGTCGGTTACAACTTCTAATTGCGGATACAGCAAGACAGCGCCCGGGCCAGCCGGGCGTTTTTATTTCTCCCACACGTCGCACCGCACTTTGCGCAGAAAATCGCTTAACGAGCGATCGGCACACTCGCTGAATCGACGCTCGGTCGCCCTGACCGCCAGACAACGGTCGAGGCGAAAGTTACGATAATCATTACGCAGCTCGCACCAGGCCACCAGCAGCCAGCGCTCCCCCCAGAAAAACAGCCCCAGCGGCAGCACGTCGCGCTCGGTTACCCGGCCAGACTCATCCTGATAGCGCAACTGCAGCACCTGCTGGCCGGAGACCGCCTGATGAATGACGTCAAAATAGGTTTTGGCATAACGATGGGCACCGAGATCGGGGGCAAACAGGCGGGTCTGCTCCGCCTGGCGCCGGCGCGCCTCCGGCAGGATCGCCAGCATCTTCTCCTGGGCGGATTCCAGCGATTGCGACAGCGCCTCACCGCCCCAGGTTTTCAGCAACCGAATCGCGGCGATCAGCGCTTCGGATTCTTTGGTGGTCAGCATCAGCGGCGGCAGATCGTAGCCCGCCAGCAGGCGATAACCACTCCCCGCCTCGCCCTCCACCGGCACGCCGGAGAGGGAGAGATCGCGAATATCGCGATACACGGTGCGCTCCGACACGCCCAGCCGCTCCGCCAGCAGCGCGGCGGTAGTGAGCCGCCTGCCGCGCAGGATCTGCACAATCTGAAATAAACGGTCGGCGCGTCGGGTCATGTCTCACTTCACAAAACGTTTAGGTTAAGCCGGCTGGTGCAGGCCGACGCGGTTGCCCTCGCTGTCAGTAAACAGCGCGATGGTGCCAATATCATTCGGCAGCGTCAGCGGCCCGAAAACACACGCCCCACCCGCCGAGGCAATGCGGTCCAGGGTGGCGGCAAGATGGTCTGTATGCAGATAAATAATAGCGCCCTGCGCTGAAGGGGCGATACCCTCAAATTTGGCCAACGCGCCGCCAGGGGCCGGATCCTGATGCGGGAACACCGCCAGCTCGGCGCAGTCCATGGTTTCGCGACGCAGCGTCACCTGCATCACCGGCTCATAAAACGCGACGGCGCGATCCATATCGGCGACCGGAATTTCAAACCAGTTAATCACGTTATTCATACTTCCTCCTGCTCGTTAGTGAGTTCAGAAGGAGTGTATGGGAGGGCTCCTGACAGCATACTGTCAGCAGGTTTTATCGCGGACAAAAAAATCCCGGCCGCCTGGGCCGGGATGGCTTTATCTCAACTGAACCGGATTACGGCAGAATAGACGGCTGGTCCGCCCCTTCTTTTTCGACCTTCTGCTGCAGCAGATGCTCGCGCTTCATACCCAGTTTCAACGCCAGCGCAGAGGCGACGTAGATAGAGGAAGCCGTACCGATGGAGACACCGATCAGCATGGTCAGCGAGAAGCCTTCCAGAATCGGGCCGCCGAACAGGAACAGCATCAGGATCACCATCAGGGTGGTCCCGGAGGTGATCAAGGTACGGTGCAGCGTCTGGGTCAACGACACGTTGAAGATCTCGTACGGCGTACCGCGGCGGATCTTACGGAAGTTTTCACGGATACGGTCCGATACCACAATACTGTCGTTCAGCGAGTAGCCGATAACCGACATCAACGAGGCCACAATGGTCAGGTCGATCTCGATATGGAACAGCGACAGTACGCCCATGGTGATCACCACATCGTGCGCCAGGGCGATAACCACCCCGGCAGCCAGACGCCATTCGAAGCGGAAGCCGACGTAGATCAGGATACAGACCAGCGCGGCAATCAGCGCCAGGGCGCCAGTTTGCGCGAGGTCCGCGCCGACGCTCGGGCCGACAAACTCAATTCGCTTCACCGCCGCATTCTGGCTGGTCGATTCGTTAATCACCGTCACGACCTTGCTGCCCAGTTCCTGGCTGACGTTGGCGTCATGCACCGGCGGCATACGTACCATGATGTCGCGGCTGCTGCCAAAGTTCTGCACCTGCGGCTCTTCAAAGCCCGCTTTCTGCAGGGAGTCGCGCATCTGGTCCAGATCGACCGGCTTCTCAAGGGTAATCTCGATCACCGTACCGCCGGTGAAATCGAGCCCCCAGTTAAAGCCGCGGACGCCGATGATGGCGATCGACACAATCAGCAGAAAACCTGAAATGCCGAAGGCCCAGTAGTCCCAGCGCATAAAGTCCCAGACTTTACGGCCGTGGTTCAATTGTTCAACAGTATATTCCTGTGCCACAACGCACTCCTCAGATAGACAGCTTTTTAACGCGCTTGCCGCCGTACAGCAGGTTCACGATGGCACGGGTGCCGACGATAGCGGTAAACATTGAGGTCGCGATACCGATACCGGTGGTAATCGCAAACCCTTTAATGGCACCGGTACCGACTGCGTACAGGATGATCACTTTGATAAGCGTCGTCACGTTGGCGTCGAAGATCGAGCTGAACGCGCCACGATAACCTTCGTCAATCGCCTGCTGAACGGTACGCCCGTTGCTCAGCTCTTCTTTGATACGCTCGTTGATCAGAACGTTAGCATCGACCGCCACCGCAAGGGTTAACACGATACCCGCGATGCCCGGCATGGTCAGCGTCGCCCCCGGGATCAGGGACATAATGCCGACAATCAGCACCAGGTTGGCAATCAGCGCCGAGGTCGCAATCAGACCGAACTTCTTATAGAAGAGGATCATGAACAGGATAGAGACCACCAGGCCGGCCAGACAGGCTTCCAGACCCTGCTTGATGTTCTGCATACCAAGGGTTGGGCCGATAGTCCGCTCTTCGACGATCTGAATCGGGGCAATCAGCGCGCCGGCACGCAGCAGCAGCGACAGCTGGCGTGCTTCGTTCGGGTTGCTGATACCGGTGATACGGAAGCTGTTACCCAGACGCGACTGGATGTTGGCGATGTTAATCACCTCTTCCTCTTTCGCCAGGATAGCGCGACCGTTAGCGTCTTTCTTACCGCTGTCTTTATACTCCACGAACAGGGTCGCCATCGGCTTACCGATATTGTCCTTGGTGAAGTTAGACATGATATTACCGCCCGCGCTGTCCAGCGAGATGTTGACCTGCGGCTGGTTGTACTCATCCATGCTGGAGGTCGAGTCGGTGATATGGTCACCGGTCAGGATCACTCGCTTGTACAGCACCACCGGCTGGCCTTCACGCGTCTCTTTCACTTCCGAGTCGCCCGGCACGCGGCCAGAGGCAGCGGCGGACTGGTCCACGTTGGTATTGACCAGACGGAACTCGAGGGTCGCGGTTGCGCCAAGGATCTCTTTCGCCCGCGCGGTATCCTGGATACCCGGCAGCTCAACCACGATGCGGTCAGCACCCTGACGCTGAACCAGCGGTTCGGCGACGCCCAGCTGGTTCACACGGTTACGCAGAATGTTAATGTTCTGCTGAACCGCGTACTCACGGGCTTCTTTCAGGCGCTCATCGGTCATCACCGCTTTCAGGCTGTTGTCACCCTGAGAGGAAATCACCAGATCGCGATGGCGAGGGCTGAGATAAGAGATAGCCTGGTCGCGCGCCGCGCTGTCGCGGAAGACGATGCTCAGACCATAGTTGTCTTCCTTGCGCACGGTCGCGTAAGGAATGCCTTTGTCACGCAGTTCGCTGCGCAGGCTGTCGATGTTCTGTTCCTGCAGTTTGCCTAACGCGGTGTCCATGTCGACTTCCATCAGGAAGTGCACGCCGCCGCGCAGATCAAGACCCAGCTTCATTGGCTCGGCATAGAGTGCCGCCAGCCAGCGTGGGGTTGCCGGAGCAAGGTTTAGCGCCACGACGTATTTGTCACCCAGCACGGTAAGCAGCGCTTCACGCGCACGCAGCTGGGTATCAGTGGTGTCGAAGCGCGCAAGAATAGCGCCCTCTTCCAGTGCCACAGACTTCGCGGTTATTTTTTCTTCTTGTAAAGTTTTCTGGACCTGGATCAGCGTTTGCTCACTGGCGGCGACGCCGCGCGCGCCAGTGATTTGAACAGCCGGATCCTCACCATACAGGTTGGGAAGCGCATAGATCAGGCCGACGACAATGACGACGACCAGCATGACGTACTTCCACAAAGGATAACGGTTTAACACGGCAGTTCCCTTTGGGAAAAGTTAGATTACAGCGCCTTCATGGTGCCTTTCGGCAGAACGGCAGCAACGAAGTCACGTTTGATAACCACTTCAGTGGTATCGTTCAGCGCGATAGCAATGTAGCCAGTTTCCGCTACTTTGGTCACGCGACCGACCAGACCGCCGTTGGTCAGCACTTCATCACCTTTGGCGATGGAGTTCATCAGGTTCTTGTGTTCCTTGGTGCGCTTCTGCTGTGGACGCAGGATCATGAAGTAAAAAATCAGACCGAACACCACCAGCATCAGAATCAGAGACATCGGGCTGCCCTGCGCCGGTGCACCCGTTGCCGCTACCGCATCAGAAATAAAAAAGCTCATTGAAATTCCCTCATTATTAAAATTAATCAACGTTCAAAGGAGGCACGGTGCGCCCCTGACGTTGGTAAAAATCGGTCACGAAGCTCTCTAATTTACCCTCTTCGATAGCCTTGCGTAAACCAGCCATTAAACGCTGATAGTAGCGCAGGTTATGAATGGTATTGAGACGCGCGCCCAATATTTCGTTGCAACGGTCGAGGTGATGCAAGTAAGCGCGTGAATAATTGCGACATGTATAGCAATCACACTCGGCGTCCAGCGGTGCGGTATCGCTTTTGTGCTTCGCGTTGCGGATTTTCACCACGCCGTCGGTGACGAACAGGTGGCCGTTACGCGCGTTGCGCGTCGGCATGACGCAGTCGAACATATCGATACCGCGACGTACCCCTTCCACCAGATCTTCCGGCTTCCCGACGCCCATCAGGTATCGTGGTTTATCGGCCGGGATCTGCGGGCAGACGTGCTCCAGAATACGGTGCATGTCTTCCTTCGGCTCACCGACCGCCAAACCGCCGACAGCGTAGCCATCAAAGCCAATCTCTACCAGACCTTTCACCGAGATATCACGTAAATCTTCGTAAACGCTGCCCTGAATGATGCCGAACAGCGCATTTTTATTGCCAAGGCTATCGAAACGGTCGCGGCTGCGCCTGGCCCAGCGCAGAGACATTTCCATCGAGCGCTTGGCGTAATCCCAGTCTGCCGGGTACGGCGTACATTCGTCGAAGATCATCACGATGTCGGAACCGAGATCGTATTGAATCTCCATCGATTTTTCCGGATCGAGGAAAATCGGATCGCCGTTGATCGGGTTGCGGAAATGGACGCCCTGCTCGGTGATCTTACGGATATCGCCAAGGCTGAACACCTGGAAGCCGCCGGAGTCGGTAAGGATCGGTCCTTTCCACTGCATAAAATCGTGCAGATCGCCATGCAGCTTCATGATCTCCTGACCCGGGCGCAGCCACAGGTGGAAGGTGTTGCCGAGAATAATCTGCGCGCCGGTGGCTTCCACTTCTTCCGGCGTCATCCCTTTGACGGTGCCGTAGGTGCCAACGGGCATAAAGGCCGGTGTTTCCACCACGCCGCGCTCAAACACCAGGCGACCGCGGCGGGCGCGACCGTCGGTGGTATCCAGTTCAAATTTCATGCTTGCTCCTGCGTCAGAAAAACAGTCCGACGTTTTCATACTCGCCACGGAATGATTCCGTGGCTAAAAAATGCGTCATGGCGTCCAAAACGCCGGCGGGCCGGCCTTGTCAGGGACGCTCAGAAATAGCCTGCGGATTGTACGTGATAAACATCGCATCCCCGTAGCTAAAAAAGCGATATTTCTGCTCCACCGCCACCTTATAGGCGTTCATGGTGTGCTGATAACCCGCAAACGCCGACACCAGCATAATCAGTGTGGATTCAGGGAGATGGAAGTTGGTTACCAGCGCATCGATCACCTGGTACTGATAACCCGGGTAGATGAAAATCTGCGTATCGTCGAAGAACGGCGCGATCAGGGCGTCTTTCGCCGCCTGCGCCGCGCTCTCCAGCGAGCGTACCGAGGTGGTGCCTACCGCAATCACGCGGTTGCCGCGCGCTTTCGCCGCCAGCACCGCATCGACCACCTCCTGCGGCACTTCCGCATATTCAGAGTGCATGGTGTGCTCTTCAATGCTGTCGACGCGCACCGGCTGGAAAGTCCCCGCCCCCACGTGCAGGGTGACAAACGCCATCTCAACGCCTTTGGCGCGCAGTTTGTCCAGCAGCGGTTCGTCGAAGTGCAGACCGGCGGTCGGGGCGGCTACCGCGCCCGGCCTGGTGCCGTAGACGGTTTGATAGAGTTCGCGATCAGCGTCTTCGTCCGGGCGGTCAATGTAGGGCGGCAGCGGCATATGGCCGATCCCGTTGAGGATCTCCAGCACCGGACGCTCGTCGTTAAATTCCACTTCAAACAGCGCGCCATGACGCGCCAGCATCGTGGCCTTAATGCTCTCGTCATCGCCCAGCAGCAGCTCGGCGCCCGGCTTCGGCGCTTTTGAGGCGCGAATATGGGCCAGGATGCGCTTATCATCCAGCATCCGCTCCACCAGCACTTCAATCTTGCCGCCGCTGGCCTTACGGCCGAACAGACGCGCCGGGATCACCCGGGTGTTGTTAAACACCAGCAGATCGCCGGGATTGAGCTTATCGAGGATGTCGGTGAAGGTGCCATGCGTCAGCGCGCCCGTCGGCCCGTCCAGGGAGAGCAGGCGGCAGCTGCTGCGCTCAGGCATCGGATAGTGGGCGATCAGAGATTCGGGTAGTTCAAAAGCAAAATCGGTAACGCGCATGACGGTAACTCAGACTGAATAAAGAGGCGGGTAGTCTAGTGCCGGGGCGTTCCGCCTGCAACCTTTACCCCTCCGGATGAATGACATAATCTATATTCCAAATCATTCCGAATGCCGCCATGCGGCAACCGAATGCCTTACCGGTGGCAAAGGTGCCGCGCGCAGCCAGGCAGCATGCCATGCGGACACCGAGGCGCCGTTCAGCGCAACATCGGTGATTCCACCTGCCCGCTCGTATTTAAAGGATGTCGTTTTATGAATTTTCTCGCCCACCTGCACCTCGCCCATCTCGCCGACAGCTCGCTGCCCGGCAACCTGATGGCCGATTTTGTGCGCGGCAACCCGCAGGGCGACTATCCGGCGGAGATCATCGACGGCATCTATATGCATCGCCGGATTGACGTGATGACTGACAACCTGGCGGAAGTCAAAGAGGCGCGGGAGTGGTTTCGCCCGCAAACCCGTCGCGTCGCCCCCATCACCCTCGATGTCATGTGGGATCATTTCCTGTCGCAGCACTGGGCGCAGCTCTCCCCTGACCTGCCGCTGGACGAGTTCGTGCGCTACGCCGAGCAGCAGATCGTCCCCATCCTGCCTGACTCGCCGCCACGCTTCGTCAATCTGAATCAGTACCTGTGGTCGGAGCGCTGGCTGGAGCGCTATCAGGAGATGGATTTTATTCAGCGCGTGCTTAACGGCATGGCCAGCCGCCGTCCGCGTCTCGACGCCCTACGCGATTCCTGGCAGGATCTGGATACCCACTACGACCAGCTGGAGGGGCAGTTCTGGCGCTTTTATCCGCAAATGATGCGCCTGGCAGAAAACAAACAGCTGTAATAGCCACGTGATTGATAGGTAAAAGCTGGCTGAACGATTGTCAGCGCCTCTTTGTGTTATTAGCGGCCAGGCTCTATACTTGCCCGCGTTGCGTTCCAAATAACCTTAGTAATTACAGGAGAATCAAATGGTTCTGGTCACTCGTCAAGCGCCGGATTTTACTGCAGCCGCTGTGCTGGGTAATGGTGAGATCGTTGAGAAATTCAATTTCAAACAGCACACCAACGGTAAACCTACCGTTCTGTTCTTCTGGCCGATGGACTTCACCTTCGTGTGCCCGTCTGAGCTGATCGCGTTCGACAAACGTTACGAAGAATTCCAGAAACGCGGCGTGGAAGTGGTTGGCGTTTCCTTCGACTCCGAGTTCGTTCACAACGCATGGCGTAACACCCCGGTAGACCAGGGCGGTATCGGCCCGGTTAAATACGCGATGGTTGCTGACATCAAACGTGAAATCCAGAAAGCTTACGGTATCGAGCATCCGGACGAAGGCGTAGCGCTGCGCGGCTCTTTCCTGATCGACGCTAACGGCGTGGTACGCCACCAGGTGGTTAACGACCTGCCGCTGGGCCGTAACATCGACGAAATGCTGCGTATGGTTGACGCGCTGCAGTTCCACGAAGAGCACGGCGAAGTCTGCCCGGCGCAGTGGGAAAAAGGAAAAGAAGGTATGGCTGCTTCTCCGGAAGGCGTAGCAAAATACCTGACCGAAAACGTCTCCAGCCTGTAATCGGCAGGCGTTTTAATAAAAGGCTCGCTCAGGCGGGCCTTTTTTGTTAGCGGTGTCAAAATTTAAGAAAATGACCCGCCGATATTTGTGACCAGAGATACACTTCTGCCAAAAAAATTCGCCCTACCTCTCACTTTTTCTCTGTCAAATTTCAGCATCAAAATACAAAGCCTTCATAACCCACTGAAAAATAAATAAATTATTTATATCGTTTTCTGCCGGTACTTTGCCGTCGATGTGATCCCCATCAATATTTAAAACCCCGGATGTGATCTCATCCATCATTTTCATCAATGTATTTAGTCATGATTTTACTCAGGAACAGGAATACGTTCAGGAGCTGAGGATGGAAATTATTTTTGACCCGTCGTTAATCGCCCTTAAGCAGAATATTTCCCGTGCGGAAGAGGCCATCGAACTGGCGGGTTCATTACTCGCCAGGCTTCAGATTTGCAGCGTCGAATATGTCAACGAGATGCTGACGGTATATGAAGATTTCGGCGCCGCTATCGTCATAGACGACGGGATTGCCATGCCGCACGCCCGGCCGGAAAAAGGGGCATTGCAAACCGGATTTTCGCTTGTCACCACCGCCACGCCAATCTCCTTCGGCCACGATGAGTTCGATCCGGTTACCGTGATCATCGCTATCGCCGGCGCGGACGCTGACAGTCATATCAAAATGATCCAACTGATAGCCTCGCTGATCGAGTCAGATATTGTGACCTTCCTTCAGCAGGAAAATGACGTGAATTCAGTCTTACATTTCATCCAAAAACAAATGGAGTAGTCATTATGTTAGTTATCAGAACAGTTTGTGGTAACGGTATTGGCAGTTCATTGATGGCTGCGAATAATGTCAAAAAGATCTGTGAAGAATTAGGTATCAAAGCGGACGTCGCCTCGGTCGATTTTGCTAACGCCGTCGGCGAAAAAGCCGACCTTTACGTCACGATCAAAGAACTGGCAAATCAATTTCCAGCCCACTGTCATGTCGCCATCATTCGCAGCTATGTCCATAAAGCGAAAATCGCCGAGGATATTACCGACGCGCTGACCAAAATTGCGGCGAATCACTCTTAATTAACATAGAGGGAACGACCATGCAGGCTATTCTTAGTTTCTTAGCGGAAATATTCAGTCAACCTGCTTTTTTAATGGGGCTGATTGCTTTTGTCGGTTTAGTGGCGCTGCGCTCCCCCGGTAACAAACTCCTTACCGGCACATTAAAACCGATTCTAGGCTATTTAATGTTGAGCGCTGGCGCAGGCGTTATCGTTGCCAATCTCAACCCGCTGGGCGGTATTATCGAGGCCGGGTTTAATATCCGCGGCGTTATTCCAAACAATGAAGCCATTGTCTCCGTCGCCCAGAAGATGCTGGGCGTGGAAACCATGAGTATTTTGCTGTTAGGCTTTATTTTCAACCTGATTATCGCCCGCTGTACCAAGTATAAATATATCTTTCTGACCGGCCATCACTCGTTCTTCCTCGCCTGCCTGTTTTCCGCTGTCCTGCAGGCGGCGGAGTTCCATGGCTGGATGTTGATCCTGATCGGCGGATTCCTGCTGGGGTCATGGTCGGCCATCTCCCCCGCGATTGGTCAGCGTTACACCAAGCAGGTCACGGAAGACGGTGGGATCGCCATGGGTCATTTCGGCTCCCTCGGCTACTACCTCTCGGCATGGATCGCCAGCCGGACCGGCAATCCGGCAAATTCCTTCGCGGATACCGAAATTTCAGAAAAGTGGGGCTTTCTGCGCGATACCACCGTCACCACCGGTATCGTGATGTTTGTTATCTACTTTATCTGCAGCGCTGTCGCCGGGTCGGCATACCTGAGCACCATCACCGACCAAAACATGCTGATCTTCTCGGTGCTGACCGGCCTGCAATTCGCCGTTGGCGTGGCCATTGTGTACAACGGTGTGCGGCTGATCCTCGGCGATCTGGTGCCGGCATTCCAGGGCATCAGCCAGAAGCTGATACCGGACTCCATCCCGGCCGTTGACTGCGCGGTATTCTTCACCTTTAGCCCCACCGCCGTGGTGGTGGGATTCATCAGTTCCTTCGTGGGCGGGCTGGTCGGGATGCTCTTGCTCGGCGGGCTGGGCATGGCGCTGATTATTCCCGGCATGGTGCCGCACTTCTTCTGCGGCGGCACGTCCGGCGTCTTCGCCGACAAGCTGGGCGGCAAGCGCGGATGTATCATCGCCTCCTTTATCGGGGGGATCTTCCTCGCCTTCCTGCCGGCGATGCTGCTGCCGGCGCTCGGCAACCTCGGGTTTGAAAACAGCACCTTCGCCGATTTCGACTTCGCGGTATGGGGCATCATTATCGGTAACGCCTTCACCCAGTTTGGCCAGGTCACTATCTACCTGATTTGTCTGGTGCTGCTCGTCGCGCTGCTGGCGCCTTTCTGTTTCCGTCACGTACGGGTGGTTGGCGATACGCTCAGCTATGAGGAGCTCACGGCGAAGCAGAAAAATGAATAAGCGACGTCATTTTTCCCGGCGGGGAGGTCAGGCTTCCCGCCGCTGACCAATAATCAGGAGTGGTTATGGCTATTTTGTCCATTGGATTTGCTTGTTTCGATCAGTTTTTCTTTCTCAATGAATGGCCTCAGGAGAATACCAAAAACTTTTGTCATGATTTTATAGAAAGCGGCGGCGGCCCAGCGGCCAATGCGGCATGGCTGCTAGGATTATGGGGTGAGGAAGTCTATTACATTGGTCATCTGCATCAGGACCTTTACGGTCAGCGCATTATCGATGAGTTTGCCGAAGCGGGCGTGGATACCAGCCAGGTGGTTTTTTCCGATGACATGATCACTCCGCTGGCCTCGGTGCTGGTCAATCGCTTAACGGGTTCGCGGACGATTATTACCCGCAAGATGCAAACGCCACCTTCCCTGACCTACGATCAAAAGCTCAAACTGGACGACCTCGCCGAGCGGCTGATTGCCAGCGAGGAGCCGGTCACCATTTTAATTGACGGCCATGAGGCAGAAATCAGTGAATATTTAATCAAGAAACTGCCCCACGCCAAAGTCGTGATGGACGGGGGTTCACTGCGTGCCAGCAATATTAAACTGGCGGCCTGGACTGACTATTTTGTCGTAAGCGAACATTTTGCCCGCGATTATATGAGCTATCGTTCACTGAGCACCGAAGCAGACATTAAAGCGGCCCTGATTGAACTGAATAAAATTTGCCGCGGCGAGGCGTTTATTACCCTTGGCGAAAAAGGCTGCGCCTTCTTAAAGAGCGGTATGCTGCAGATCGTCCCGTCCTGGCTGTGCAATGCCGTTGATACCACCGGCGCCGGGGATGTTTTTCACGGTGCCTTTACCTATGGCGTCCATTATTCGTGGCATATAGATAATATTATTTTATTTGCCAGCCTGACCGCCGCTATTTCTATTGAGAAAAAAGGGGTACGGGAATCGATGCCAGATCTGGCGGTCGTCCACCACTCGCTAAATAGCTACGAGAGAAATTTAAAGCAATATTTTGAAGAATAACTGCGTTTAATACATATCAAGAGGTGAATATGTTAGTGTCGATGAAGGACATGCTTCAGCATGCCCTAAAGAACGGTTACGCCGTCGGTCAGTTCAACATTAATAATCTGGAATGGGTCGGCGCCGTATTAAGCACCGCCCAGCAGTGCCGCTCACCGGTTATTTTGGGCGTGTCCGGCGGCACGGTTAAGCATATGCTCGGGCTAAAATGTATTCATGATATTGTGGTTAATGCCATAGATTATTTACATATTGATATTCCGGTGGCTCTGCATCTGGATCACGGCACTACCCAGGAGGCCTGCGAAGCCGCGATCGCTGCCGGCTTCAGTTCCATTATGTTTGATGGTTCACATCTGCCGTTCAGGGAAAACCTGACCATCACCCGCCACCTGGTGGCGCTGGCGCACAGCAAGGGCATCTCCGTGGAAGCCGAACTGGGGACCATCGCCGGCAGTGAAGATGGTATCGTTAACTCCGAGGTCATTTACGCCGATCCTGAAGAGTGCTACACCCTGGTGACAGAAACGCAGGTGGATTGCCTCGCCGCCGCGCTGGGTTCCACCCATGGTCTGTATAAAGGTAAAGCCCGACTGGGATTTACTGAGATGAAAGCCATAGCCGAGCGCGTGAAGGTCCCGCTGGTGCTGCATGGCGGCACCGGTATTGCCGATGAGGATATGCGCCGGGCGATTGCCTGCGGCACCGCCAAGATTAACGTCAATACCGAAAACATGTACGCCTGGTGCCAGCAGGTGAAAGCGATCTTTGCCGCCGATACCGGGCACGATGTGAACGATCCGCGGAAAGTCATCACCCAGGGACTGCAGCCGGTACGTGAGATGATTGCCCGCCGCATGGCGCTTTTTGGCTCACAGCAGCGCTATTGACGCCGGGCCTGCGGCTGAAACCTCCGCCCCGAAGCTGCCGGGGCGGAGGCGTCAAGGTATCAGAAGGCAAAGCAGGAGCAGCCCAGCACGCCCCAGAAAGCTTGCTCATCGGAGACCGGAATCGACGACTTGCGCGCAATATCATGTTGGTGGCCGTGAACGCCGCAGCTGCCGCAGCACTGGTGCATCTGCACCATGGCGCCGATTTTAGCCGCCGCCGGCGGAGCGGAACGGTAATGGCCCGGGACCTTCACCACCGGTGACCACTCCGGTAGCACCGGAATGGGCGGCGGCGCCAGCGGCGAAAAGTGACCGGCAGCGTACACCACTTTGCCATCAACCACCGTTAACACGGACTCAATGCCTTTGATCTCCTCTTCCGCGACGCTGAAGTAGTCTTTCGACAGCACCACCAGATCGGCAAGCTGACCGGCGGCCAGACGGCCTTTCTTGCCCTGCTCGCTGGAGAACCAGGCGCTGCCCGCCGTCCACAGCTCCAGCGCGACATCGCGCGGCAGGCGGTTGTCGTCGTCATACATCGCCATCCCGCCAACGGTGCGCCCGGAGACCAGCCAGTACAGCGCAGTCCACGGGTTATAGCTGGCGACGCGGGTGGCATCGGTGCCCAGCCCCACCGGCACGTCCAGTTCCAGCATTTTCGCTACCGGCGGGGTATGTTTCACCGCCTCTTTACCGTAGCGATCGACAAAATATTCGCCCTGGAAGGCCATCCGGTGCTGCACCGCAATACCGCCGCCCAGCGCCTTCACCCGCTCAATGTTACGCTCGGTAATGGTCTCGGCATGATCGAAGAACCAGTGCAGGCCATTAAACGGGATATCGCGGTTCACCTTCTCAAACACGTCCAGCATCCGGCTGATGGACTCGTCGTAGGTGGCATGCAGGCGGAACGGCCAGCGATGCTCCACCAGATGGCGCACCACCCGCTCCAGCTCATCCTCCATGCCTTGCGGCAGATCCGGCCGCGGCTGCAGGAAATCTTCAAAATCCGCCGCCGAGAACACCAGCATCTCGCCGGCGCCGTTGGCGCGATAGAAGTCGGTCCCCTGCCCCGGCTTCAGCATATCGGTCCAGCGTTCGAAATCCTCCAGCTCCTGCTTCGGCCGCTGGGTAAACAGGTTGTAGGCGATGCGCACGGTCATCTGATCTTTCGCGTGCAGCTGTTCGATAATTTCGTAATCTTCCGGATAGTTCTGGAAGCCGCCCCCGGCGTCGATGGCGCTGGTCAGCCCCAGTCGGTTCAGCTCGCGCATAAACTGACGGGTAGAGTTCACCTGCAGATCCAGCGGCAGCTTCGGCCCTTTGGCCAGCGTGGCGTAAAGGATCATGGCGTTCGGTTTGGCGATCAGCATCCCGGTCGGGTTGCCGCGGCTATCGCGGACGATCTCTCCGCCCACCGGATCCGGCGTCTCTTTGGTATAACCCACGGCTTTCAGCGCCGCGCGGTTCAGCAGCGCGCGATCGTAGAGATGCAGCACAAACACCGGCGTATCGGGCGCCGCGTCGTTCAGCTCTTCCAGGGTCGGCATCCGCCGCTCAGCGAACTGAAATTCGCTCCAGCCGCCGACCACCCGCACCCACTGCGGAGAGGGTGTGCGATCCGCCTGATCCTTAAGCATTCGCAGGGCATCGGCCAGCGAGGGAACGCCCTCCCAGCGGAGCTCAAGGTTGTAGTTCAACCCGCCGCGGATCAGGTGCAGGTGAGAATCGTTGAGGCCCGGGATCACCGTATGCCCTTTGAGATCGACGATTTGCGTCCCCTCGGCGGCAAAGCTCATGATCCGATCGTGGCTTCCGGTAGCAACAATTTTTCCGTCGGCGATGGCCACGGCTTCCGCCAGGGGATTCGCGCGATCGAGGGTATGAATCTGACCGTGGGTCAGAATCAGTGTGGCAGTTTGCGACATAACGCACTCCTTGAGGAGGCTGACTCAGTTTTTCTTTAACCAGCCAGCAAACAGGCGGGTCACGATGGGCATCCAGAACCAGACCACCAGCGCAACCACGCAGGCATCATTGATCAGGTGCAGCAGCAGGCTCCCTTTGAGCGACGGCAACAGCATACCGGTGACCGCAGGCACCAGGTTGGTGCTGGGAAAAATCACCAGCAGGGTGATCAGAAATTGTTTCCAGCGCCGCGGCTGGCGCACGTTCGCCGTCGGCGGGGTAAACCAGAAGGCCGGCTCGGTCCGCACCTCCGTCCGATCGCCTTCCGTCAGCAACGGCGCAATCTCTGCCACCAGCTGCCGACGGGTTTCCGACTGCGTCCAGGCGTAGAGGTGCTCCAGGGTATCGAAGCGGATTATGACGCTCCACAGATTCTGCCCTGCGGCGGGCCGGATCACATTCGCGCCGAGATGGCCGGGAAACTCGGCCGCAATGGGCATAATTTTACCGAGCCACTCCTCGTAGCGCTGGCCGTGTTGCGGATCGAGCAGATGGCTGATGACCAGGGTCACCGATTTTTGCTGCGCCATAGAGAGTTCCTTGCTTCAGGGGAATGGCGGGATTGTTCCCGCCATTAGCCACAGATGACCATACACAACATCATTCATGCTACGTCAAGGCGGCAAGCCGGCACGTCCCCCTGAGCGGAGATAAGTCAGCGACCGGGGACGGGTAAACGCAGCCGAAGATCAGGCAGCCTGAAGGATGAAGTGATTTACGCTTTACGCTCCGGCGCGCCATGCACCATGGTATAAGCGTAATCCACGCCCATCCCGTAGGCGCCGCTGTGTTCGCGTACGAGGTCCATCACCGCATCGTAGGTCGCTTTGCGCGACCAGTCGCGCTGGTACTCCAGCAGCACCTGTTGCCAGGTCACCGGTACCGCCCCCGCCTGCACCATCCGGTCAATAGACCGCTCATGGGCGTCGACAGAGGTGCCGCCGGAGGTATCCGTCACCACATAGACCTCGTAGCCCGCCTCCAGCGCCATCAACGCCGGGAAGGTCAGGCAGACTTCGGTCCACAGGGCGGAAATCACCAGCTTTTTACGGCCGGTCGCTTTCACCGCCGCCACAAACGCGTCGTCTTCCCAGGAGTTCATTGAGGTACGTTCAATCGGCTTGACGTCAGGATGCACGGCCAATAATTCCGGCCAGATATAACCGCTGAAGCTTTTGGTCTCTACGGAGGTATAAATCACCGGCACATTAAAAATTTTGCCCGCTTTCGCCAGCGCCACGGTGTTATTTTTCAGGGTCTGGCGATCGATATTCGCCACGCCAAATGACATCTGCGGCTGGTGGTCAATAAAGATAAGTGCGGAATTAGTGGGATCGAGCAGTTCACGAATAGACATTAAATACCTTCTTAATCAATGAGTTAAAAAGATGACATGATGGTTAATGTGTCGTGTGGATCCTGACTGATAAAGCATGGTGAGTATAGCCAGTTATTTCTAACAAGTTATTAAAGTTTTTTTGTGGTTTATTTTTTTGCCCGTAGCAAGGATTTGCTCGCATCCGCATTAATCAAATTTTTACGCCAAACTGTTCTGATTTATTCACTGGCATTGATTATTGTGCTTAGGTACAACAAGGGAAAATAAATTAATGGATAGCTCCCCCATGCGTGTGAATTTTGATGTACTCATGATCCTTGATGCCCTGGACAGACACGGGTCCTTCGCCACCGCCGCGGAGTCGCTGTATAAAACCCCCGCCGCCCTGAGCTATATGATCCAGAAGCTGGAGAGCGATCTGGATATTGTGCTGTTGGATCGCTCTGGCCACCGGGCGAAGTTTACCGATACCGGTAGGCTGATGCTGGAGAAGGGACGGCAGCTGTTGAGCGCCGCCAGAGATCTGGAAAAGCAGGCGCAGCAGCTGAGCGCGGGCTGGGAGCGAGAGCTGGCGATCGCTCTCGATGCTTCGTTTCCCTTTTCTGCCCTGCTACCGCTGATCGCCGAATTTTATGCGCAAAACCCGCAGACGCGGCTGAACTTCAGTCATCACACCCTCGCCGGTTCGTGGGAAGAGCTGACCCACCATGGCGCGGATATTATCCTCGGCGCCATCAATGAGCCTCCGACCTCTGCAGAGTGGTCATGGCAAACCCTCGGCGCACTGGATAATATTTTCGTGGTTGCCCCCGCCCACCCGCTGGCTCAGGCGAAGGAGCCACTGACCAATAAACAGCTCAGCCAACATCGGGCCATCGTGATCCGCGACAGCGCCCGTTATTGCCATCCGCTAAACAGCAATCTCCTCGACGAGCAGCCGCAAATCGGCGTCGATGATTTCGCCAGTAAAGTCGAACTGCTGTGCGCCGGGTTGGGCTGCGGCTTTCTGCCGCGCCATATCGCTCGCCCGTGGCTGGAAAAAGGCAGTCTGGTGGAGAAAAGCGTCGCCTGCTGGCGGGAAAAAGATATCACCTACATGGCCTGGCGCAGCGGGAATGACGGGCTGGCTCAGCGCTGGTGGCGGGAGGCGCTCCTCCGCGGCGACCTGCTGAGCCAGCTCTACCGTTAACGGCCGGACCAGACGCTGGCGGAGATGGCCGGAAGGGTCAGCACCCCGTCCTGAAAGGCGCCGGCGCCTTCCAGCAGCGTCCACCCGGCCACGTTCAGCAGCGGCGAATCCTCGATAACCACCTCGCAGGCTTCCCCGCGGTTAATCGCCACCAGCACGCGCTGCAGTTTGTAGACCCGGACAAACACCACCACGTTATCCTCGGCGTAAATCACCTGACAGCCGCCGTAGCGCAGCGCCTGCTGGGCCTTACGCAGTTTCGCCATCCGCTGATACAGCGCCAGCAACTGGGTATCCTGCAGCGCCGGATCCCACGGGAACGGTTTGCGGCAGAACGGATCGTTGTTGCCATCCACGCCCACCTCGTCGCCGTAGTAGATGCACGGTACGCCCGGCCAGCTAAACAGCCACACCACCGCCAGCGGCAGGCGCGCTACGTCTTTACCAAGGAGAGATTTAAAGCGCGCCGTATCATGGCTGTCGAGCTGGTTGAACATCCTCAGCTGCTGCTGATGCGACAGCCCGGCGCGATAATTATCCATCCACGCCATGCAGGTCTGGGCGTCTATCTTCTGCGGATCGTAAGAGATATCGGTATTGGCGAGGAATCCCCAGATCGGGAAGGTAAAGCCGCGATAGTTCATCGCCGCATCTTCGGCATCCGCCTGCAGCCATTGTCGCGCATCGCCAAAATGTTCGCCAAAGACAAAGGCTTCCGGCTGCGTTTGTTTTGCCGCCTGAGTGATGCCGGCGATATGCTGCAGGTTATTCCGCGCCCCGCCGCCTTCGCCCAGCATATGCACCACGTCCAGACGCCAGCCGTCCATGCTCCACGGCGCCTTCAGCCAGTGGCGTACGATACTGTCCTCGCCGGCATAGATCTCGTTGACCAGGCTGGTCGAGCGATAGTCGAGCTTCGGCAGACTGGCATAGCCCAGCCAGTTGTGCGCCTGCCCCTCCTCTGAGAAGGTAAACCAGTCGCGCCACGGGGAGTCCGGATAATGGCCGGCGCCGCCGCTGCCCTGCTGGTGTCGGTCGAACCAGGGATGGGAATCGCCGGTATGGTTGAACACCCCGTCGAGGATCATGCGCATCCCCGCCCGCTGGGTGTTGTGCCGCAGCCGGAGCAGCGCCGCGTCGCCGCCAAACTGCGGATCGACGCGCCGATAATCCTCGGTATCGTATTTATGCACGCTGGGGGCGGCGAAAACCGGGTTCAGATAGAGGGCGGTGACGCCGAGTTGCTTCAGGTAGGGAAGTTTTTCGCTGATGCCGTCGAGATCGCCGCCGTAGAACGTCGACCCGCCCGCCTCACCGGTTAGCGGTTCGTCCCATGCCTTGCGCACAATCTCCCGTCCCGCCGCGTGATGGTAATAGACCGCATCCTGGTCGGCGTCACGCGCGGCGCTGCGGGCAAAGCGATCGGGGAAAATCTGATAGAACACCTGATCGGCCACCCACTGCGGGCCGGCGTCCGGCAGGTCAATGGCAAACTGTTCCAGCCTGGCCGGCGGGAAACGGGTGAAACCTTGTGGCGTAAACCAGCGCTGATGGTCGGCCCACAGCAGCTTAAAGCTGTAGCGGCGGCGCGGCTGGCCGCTGGCGAGAGAGATTTCACCGCGCCATGCCACCACGCCTGGCTGCGGCGCCTGACGGAGCCGCTGCATCGGCAGCGACAGCTCTTCGTTATCCTCTTCCGCGCGCAGCGTGATCCGCTGCGGCAGCGACTCACCGCTTAACCACAGGGTAATAAACAGTCGGTCCTGTTGCACCTTGATAAAGGGTGCAACCGGAAGGTGCCATGCCTTCAACATCGTGAATCCTCATTGTGCAGAATGGGCACACCTTGCCATAGCCGTCAGGCGCAGAACTCATCATCACAGGATTTTTTGGGGGAGGATAACGGGGGAGGACGCGGGACTGCAAGCCGCCCCGGTCGCATGATGCTGACCAGGGCGGTGCATTTACTGTGCCTGCGCCAGACGGCGATCGCGACGGGTCTTAAAGACCCAGCCCAGCAGCAGCAGGCCGATCCACGCCATACCGACATACAGCGAGATACGGGTATCCGGATGATAGCCGATCAGGGCGATAATAAAGGCCAGGAACACCAGGCCGACTACCGTGGTCACCACTCCGCCGGGCACTTTGAATTTCAGCGCCTTGACCTCTTCGGGCGACAGACGGCGGCGGAAGGCAATCTGTGACAACAGGATCATAATCCACACCCACACCGTGGCGAAGGTGGCCAGGGAGGCGATCACCAGGAAGACGTTTTCCGGCATGATGTAATTGAGATACACCGCAAACAATAGCGCAATAGTCATCACCATCACCGTCACCCACGGAATACCGCGGCGCGACGTTTTAGCGAACACCTTCGGCGCGCTGCCCTGCTCAGCCATACCGTGCAGCATACGGCCCACGCCGAACACGTCGGAGTTAATCGCCGACAGGGAGGCTGTCAGGACCACGAAGTTAAGAATACTGGCCGCGAAGGTAATGCCCAGATGCTGGAAGGTCAGGACAAAGGGGCTGCCGTCGGTTCCCACCTGATTCCACGGATAGATGGACATAATGACGAACAGTGTGCCGACGTAGAACACCAGAATACGCATCGGCACCGAGTTGATCGCGCGCGGAATGGATTTCTCCGGGTCTTTCGCCTCACCGGCGGTAATACCGATGATTTCGATGCCGCCGTAGGCGAACATCACCATCTGCAGCGACATCACCATCCCCAGCCAACCGTTGCTGAAGAAGCCGCCGTTGCTCCACAGGTTATGAATGCCGGTCGGCTGGCCGCCGTTGCCGATCCCCCAGATAATAATGCCGAACCCGGCAAGGATCATGATGATAATGGTGGCCACTTTGAAGAACGAGAACCAGAACTCCAGCTCACCAAACACCTTGACGCTCATCAGGTTGACGGCGCAGATGATCAGTACCACGCTGAGCACCCAGATCCAGTGCGGCACCGTCGGGAACCAGACGCCCATGTAGATACCGAAGGCGGTGACGTCGGCGATGGCGACGATCAGGATTTCGAAGCAGTAGGTCCAGCCGGTGATATAGCCCGCCAGTCCGCCGAGGTTTTCCTGGGCATAGCGGGAAAATGAGCTGGCGGCAGGGTTATGCACCGACATCTCACCGAGCGCCCGCATAATGATATATGCCGCGACGCCACCGATAATGTAGGCCAACAGCACGCTGGGTCCGGCCATTTTAATGGCGTCGGCTGAGCCGTAAAAAAGCCCGGTGCCGATGGCGGAACCCAGGGCCATAAAGCGAATATGCCGGGTGCTTAGCCCGCGCTTAAGCTTGTTACTACTTTCCATCGTGGTTTTTCAATGCCGTTTAACACAAAAAATAAAAAACCACGGAACCCGAAGTCCCGTGGTTAAACGCTTTTCCTTAACGCCTGTTAATGGGCGCTGGAAGTCACCTGACGTCCGGCTGCGCGATCCCAGATCACCGCGAGGAACACCATCACGGCGGTGGGCATCAGCCAGGCCAGGCCCTGCTCCGCCAGCGGCAGACGCGCGGTCCAGGCCGGCAGAATCGCGGCAAACGCCGATGACTTAATCCCGTCAATGATACCAAACATCAGGCTGATAAACATGGCCGGTGCGATAACGCGGGACGAATTATGCCACCAACTGCGGGTAAAGCTTAATACAACCAGTGCGATACACGGCGGATAGATAGCGGTCAGCACCGGAATTGACACCTGAATCAGATGGCTCAGACCCAGATTGGAGACCGCCATCGAGAACAGGCCAAGGATAAAGACCAGCGTGCGATAGGAGAACGGCAGATACTGGGCAAAGAACTCGGCGCAGGCGCAGGTCAGGCCCACCGCCGTCACCAGACAAGCGATGAAGATCAGCGCCGCCAGCAGGAAGCTGCCCGCCCCGCCGAAGGTGTGCTGCACGTAGGAGTGCAGAATGGCCGCGCCGTTGGCGGACTGGTCCACGAGAGTGGCGCTGTCAGAACCCAGACGGAACAACGCCAGGTACAGCAGCGTCAGGCCAACGCCTGCCATCAGGCCAGCCCAGACGGTGTAGCGGGTCAACAGACGCGCTTCGCTGACGCCGCGGGAGCGTGCCGCATTGACAATCACGATCCCGAACACCATCGCGCCGAGGGTATCCATGGTCAGGTAGCCGTTGACGAAGCCATTGGAGAATGGCGCCGTACGATACGCTTCCAGCGCGTCGCTGATCGGGCCCGCTGGCCAGATGATGGCCGCGACCGCCAGCACAATCAGGGCGATAATTTTCAGCGGCGCAAGGAAGTTGCCCACGGTGTCCAGCAGTTTGCCCGGATAGAGGGAGACCAGAATCACCAGCGCGAAATAGATAACGCTGTAGATCAGCAGCGGCAGCGGGCCGTCGCCGGTCAGCGGCGCAATACCGACCTCAAAGGAGACGGTCGCGGTGCGCGGGGTCGCGAACAGCGGTCCCACCGCGAGATAACACACCACCGCCAGCAGGATACCCGCCACTTTACCAATCGGGGTGCTCAGGCTTTCAACGCCGCCGCCGACTTTCGCCAGCGCCACCACCGTCAGCACCGGCAGACCCACCGCAGTGATCAGGAAGCCGATCGCCGCTGTCCAGACGTGCTCGCCCGCCTGTAAGCCAACCATCGGAGGGAAAATTATGTTGCCTGCGCCAACAAACAACGCGAAGGTCATAAAGCCCAACGCTATGATGTCGCGAGATTTTAACTGATGGGTCATAAATTCATTACTGCCTGTGGATGTGGTGTTGTAAAAAATGGAAAAATACCGCGCTCCCCTCTCAGGGACGATACAGCGGCCATTGCCGGTAAACTCAGCGAGATATGCTCCCGAAGCGGCGTGGGAAAGAATTGTTTTTGGTATTACCACGCAAAAGCAGTCTGTCATCGACTGCGCAGGCGCAATTTAAACGCTTATAACGTTTTAAAGCAAGGCACGATCGCAAAAGCAGATGATTATGCTGGTTATCAGTTTCACACCAGAATCATTTACCATATTGATGGAAAACCCGTGGCTTATCATGCGAACAAAAAAGCAGCACGCGTTCATTAAATAGGCGAGGAAAAAAGGGATGCCAACGAAAATGACCAGCCGGGGCTGGTCATTGGCAAGATAAGCTGACAGCACGCCGATCAGGCGTCGTTTCTGGCAATTAATCGTTCCGGGAGCAGGAAGCTAAAACGGGTTCCCTTGCCCACCGTGCTGTCGATCTCCAGCCGGCTGTCATGATGGTTGACCGCGTGTTTGACGATCGCCAGTCCCAGACCGCTGCCCCCCGTTTGCCGGGAGCGAGCTTTATCCACCCGATAAAAACGCTCGGTCAAACGGGGAATATGCTCTGGCGCAATGCCTGGCCCATTATCCTCGACGCTGAACAGCGCCCCCTGCGGGGTCCGCTGCCAGCTGACGCGAATTTCGGTCCCCGGCGGGGTGTGGTTCACCGCGTTATAGACCAGATTGGAAATGGCGCTGCGCAGTTGCTCCTCATTACCCAACACCTTGAGCTGCTCGTCAACGGTGAAGATCAGCGTCTGTTTCTCCTGGCTGAGAGTTTGCGCCTCGCGCTCCACCACCCGCAGCATCATCGGCACGTCGATGCGGTCATTCATCGCCAGCGCCGGCGCGGCTTCAATGCGCGACAGCGTCAGCAACTGCTTCACCAGCCCTTCCATACGCTGAGTTTGCTCTCGCATGGTGTGCAGGGCTTTTTCCCGCGTCGCCCCCTCCAGTACCTGCTCCTGCATCATCTCCAGATAGCCCTGCAGCACCGTCAGCGGGGTGCGCAGTTCATGGCTGACGTTGGCGAAAAAGTTCCGCCGCGCCCCTTCCAGCTGATGCATCTGCGTCACGTCGCGCGCCACCATCAGCCACTGCTTATCGGTGTAAGGCATCACGCGAATTTCCAGATGGCGAGCGTTATTCAGCACCAGGTTGAGTGGCTTAGAAAAATCACGCTGTTTCAGATAGTTGGCGAACTCGGGATAACGCAGGAGGTTGAGAATATTTTGGCCACTGTCGTCCGGCCAGCGCAGGTTTAAAATCTGCTGCGCCAGGCCATTACACCAGAAAATGGCCCCCTCTTCCGTGGTCAGTACAACCGCATCCGGCAGCGATTCCGCCCCGCTGCGAAAGCGTTTAATCAGGCTTCCCAGCTCGCGTCGACGCTTTTTATTACGCATCTGCATCTGATGCAGACCATACAGCAGCGGCTCCCAGCTGCCGCGTCCAGGCGGAGGAGTCATGCTCCGATCCACCCACAACCACCACGACAGGCGCATCAAATTCCAGAAATGCCAGATCAGCAAACCGGTCACTGCCGCCAGTAAAAACCACGGCAGATGACCCACAAACGCCCCCAGAATCAGGGCCGGAATACACGCTAAAAAGAGCTCCAGCGCCAGCCTTTTCCATGACAGCCGTTCCAGCACGGGTCACACTCCTGTCAAAATTCAGAAACGGGCGGAGAAACGATACCCCGTGCCGCGAACCGTTTGCACCATGCGATCATGGCCACTGTGTTCCAGCGCTTTGCGCAGGCGGCGAATATGGACGTCCACCGTGCGGTCTTCCACATAGACGTTGGTTCCCCAGACGTGGTTCAGCAGCTGCTCGCGGCTGTACACTCGCTCAGGATGGGTCATAAAGAAGTGCAATAATTTAAATTCCGTCGGCCCCATGTCCAGCGGACTGTCGCCGGTCATCACCCGATGCGACGAAGGGTCGAGGCTCAGACCCTGCATTTCGATCACCTCTTCCACCGCCATCGGCGAAATACGGCGCATCACCGCTTTGATTCGCGCCACCAGCTCTTTCGGTGAGAAAGGCTTGGTAATGTAGTCGTCCGCGCCGGTCTCCAGGCCGCGAACACGATCCTCTTCTTCTCCACGCGCGGTCAGCATCACAACCGGGATATCCCGCGTCATCGCCTCGCGCTTGAGCAACTTAATAAACTGCAGCCCCGAACCACCCGGCAGCATCCAGTCAAGGAGAATCAAATCAGGCCAGGGTTCATTGAGTTGATTCACCGCGCTGTCATAATCTTCCGCCTCGACGGGCTGAAAGCCATTTTGCTCCAGAACAAAGCAGACCATTTCGCGGATTGGAGCTTCATCTTCAACGACCAGAATTCTTCTCGCCATTATTTACCCTGTGTTTTTTAGCCATCAGTATAGAAGTGCGGCGTCATTATGCGTCACTTTTGTGACAGATTTATGAAAAAAATGACGGTCTGATGATCGGGTAATTTGAAGCATGACGCGGACTTACCCCGCGCCGACAAATGATATACTGCCGCCCATGCTTTTTTCGCTAGGGAAGATTTATGCGCCTCCTTCACACCTCCGACTGGCATTTGGGCCAGAATTTTTACAGCAAAAGCCGCGCGGCAGAACACGACGCTTTTCTTACCTGGCTGCTGGCCCGCGCGCAGGAGCATGAAGTCGACGCCATTATCGTGGCTGGCGATATTTTTGATACCGGCTCGCCGCCGAGCTATGCCCGCGAGCTGTATAACCGTTTTGTCGTCCAGTTGCAGCAGACCGGCTGTCGCCTGGTGGTGCTGGCGGGCAATCACGATTCAGTGGCGATGCTCAATGAGTCCCGCGATATTCTCGCCTTTTTGCACACCACCGTGGTGGCGAACGCCGGCTACGCGCCCATTGAGCTGCCGTTGCGCGACGGCACCCCTGGCGCCATCTTTTGCCCGGTGCCGTTTTTACGCCCCCGCGAGCTGGTTACCAGTCAGGCCGGCCACTCCGGTCGGGAAAAACAGCAACAGCTACTGCACGCCATCAGCGACTATTATCAGGAGCAGTATCAGCAGGCCTGCGCGCTGCGCGGCGATCGGCCGCTGCCCATCATTGCCAGCGGCCACCTGACCACCGTCGGCGCCAGCAAAAGCGATGCCGTCCGCGACATTTACATCGGCACGCTGGATGCCTTTCCGGCGCAACACTTCCCGCCTGCCGACTACATTGCGCTGGGCCATATTCATCGGGCGCAGGTGGTCGGTGGCTGCGAGCACATCCGCTACAGCGGCTCGCCGCTGCCGCTGAGCTTCGATGAAACCGGCAAAGCCAAATCGGTGCACCTGGTGAGTTTTAACGACGGGCGCCTCAGCGCCGTGGAAACCCTGGAGGTGCCCGTGACCCAGCCGCTGGCAGTGATCAAAGGCGATCTGGCCGCCATCACCGCCCAGCTGGAGCAGTGGCGCGGCGTCGAGCAGGACCCGCCGGTGTGGCTGGATATCGAAATTACCACCGAGGACTACCTGCACGATATTCAGCGTCATATTCAGGCGCTGACGGAGGATCTGCCGGTGGAAGTGTTGCTGGTACGACGCAGCCGCGAGCAGCGCGAGAAAATATTGCTCAACGCCCAGCGGGAGACCCTTAGCGAACTGAAGGTGGAAGAGGTGTTCGAGCGCCGGCTGGCGCTGACCGAGATTGACGATGACAAGCGCGCCCGGCTGCACGAGCTGTTCACCCATACGCTGCATACGCTCACCGCGGAGGACGAAAACGCATGAAAATCCTCAGTCTGCGTCTGAAAAACCTCAACTCCCTGAAGGGTGAATGGAAGATAGACTTTACCGCCGAGCCGTTCGTCAGCAACGGCCTGTTCGCCATTACCGGCGCCACCGGCGCCGGCAAAACCACCCTGCTCGATGCCATTTGCCTGGCGCTTTATCACGAGACGCCGCGCCTGAATAAAGTTTCCCAGTCGCAAAATGACCTGATGACCCGCGATACCGCCGAATGTCTGGCGGAAGTCGAGTTTGAAGTCAAAGGCACCGCCTACCGCGCTTTCTGGAGCCAGAACCGGGCACGCAACCAACCGGATGGCAATCTGCAGGCGCCCCGCGTCGAGCTGGCACGCTGCGCCGACGGCAAAATCCTCGCCGATAAGGTCTCGGACAAACTGGAGCAAACCGCGACGCTCACCGGGCTAGACTATGGCCGTTTCACCCGCTCGATGCTGCTTTCCCAGGGACAATTTGCCGCCTTCCTGAACGCGAAGCCGAGCGATCGCGCGGAGCTGCTGGAGGAGCTGACCGGCACGGAAATCTACGGCCAGATTTCGGCCATGGTCTACGAACAGCACAAAGCTGCTCGCCACGCGCTGGAGAAGTTCGAAGCCCAGGCGGCGGGCATCGTTCTGCTGACGGAAGCGCAGCAGCAGGCGCTGCAGGAAAGTTTGCAGGTACTCACTGACGAAGAAAAAACCCTGCTAACGCAGCAACAAAACCAGCAACAGCAGCTTCAGTGGCTGACGCGCTGCGACGAGCTGGCGCAGCAGCACCAGCAGGCGGTTAGCCGGCAGCAGCAGGCCCGCCAGGCGCTGACCGACGCCGCCCCGGCGCTGGCGAAGCTTGAGCTGGCCCAGCCGGCCGCCCAACTGCGCCCCCTGTGGGAGCGTCAGCAGGAACAGGTGGCAGGTCTGGCGCAAACCCGGCAACGGATCAACGAAGTAAATGCTCGCTTACTTGCCTGCACCGCGCAGCGCGCGCGCATCCGCCGCAGCGCCCTGCTCGCTCAGCAGCAGCGTCAGGCTGAACTGACGGACCTGGCGCAGTGGCTGGCGGCCCATGACCGATTCCGCTTATGGGGCCAGGAGATTGCCGGCTGGCGGGCGCAATTCTCGCAACTGACGCGCGATAAACAGCAGCTAACGGCTCAGACCACCCGCCTGGCCGCGCTGCGCCAGAAACTAAGCGCTCTGCCGGCCAGCTCCCTGTCATTGTCCGCAGAGGAAGTCGCGGCGGCGATGGCGCAGCAAACGCAATCGCGGCCGCTGCGCCAGCGGCTGCTCTCCCTGCATGAACAGCATCAGCAGTTGCACAAACGCCTGCGGCAGAGCGCCGAGAACATCCAGCAGGCGCAAACGGAGCAGGCAAAACTCAATGCCACCCTGACGCAACGTCGGGAGCAATATAAAGACAAAAACCAGCACTATCTCGACCTGAAGGCGCTCTGCCAGCGGGAAGAAACGATTAAAGATCTGGAAGGTTACCGCGCCCGGCTTGAGGCGGGGAAGCCCTGCCCGCTGTGCGGATCCTGTGAACATCCGGCGATTGAGCAATACGCCTCCCTAACGGTCACGGATAATCAGCGCCGCCGCGACGCGCTGGAAAAAGAGGTCGCCGCGCTGAAAGAAGAAGGTCTGCTGGTCCTCGGGCAGGTCAACGCCCTGACGCAGCAGCTCCAGCGTGAGACCGAAGCGGCCCGGCGGCTCACAGAGGAAGAGCAAGCGCTCACTAAAGCGTGGCAGGAAACCTGCGCCGCTCTGCAGGTCACGCGGGATATTGCGCAAGAGATAAACGACTGGATGCAGGAGCAGGAGCGCTACGAGCAGCAGCTCTATCAGCTCAGCCAGCGTCTGATGTTACAGAGCCAGCTCAACGACCAGCAAGCGCTGGAGCGCCAGGCTCACCAGCAGCTGGAGACCACGCGCCAGGGGCTGGAGAACGCCCTGCAGACGCTGTCGCTCAGCCTGCCGGAAGAAGGCGCAGAAGCCGCCTGGCTGCACGCTCGCGAAAGCGAATTTGCCCGGTGGCAGGCGCAACAGACGCGGCATGGCGTGCTCCAGGAGCAGATCGCCGCCCTGAAACCGCTGCTCGATACGCTGCCGCCCGGCGATGAGGATGACGCGGAGGCTGAGCCGGTGATCCCGGACAACTGGCGCGAAATCCACGAGGAATGCCTGTCGCTGCACAGCCAGCTTGTCGCCCAGCAGCAACTGGAGACCGAAGAAACGGCGCGCGTACATCAGTCACAGACGCAATTCACGACTGCCCTGGCCGCCAGCCGCTTCAACGATCGGGAGGCGTTCCTCGCCGCACTGCTGGATGACGAGACCGCCCAGCGGCTGACGCAGTTAAAACAGTCGCTTGAGCAGCAGCTTCAGCAAGCGACGGTGCTCTGCGAGCAGGCGACTCAGCAGCAACAGGCGCATCTGGCGCTGCGGCCGCAAGGATCAGACGCGGACGGCCCCACCCTGCAAACGCAGCTGCACGCCCTGGCCCAGCGGCTGCGGGACAACACGACCCGTCAGGGTGAGATCCGCCAGCAGCTCAGGCAGGATAATGAAAGCCGCCAGCAGCAGCAGGCGCTGGGGCAGCAGATTGCAGAGGCGGCGCAGCTGGCGGACGACTGGGGCTATCTGAATTCGCTGATCGGCTCCAGCACCGGCGACCGGTTCCGCAAATTCGCCCAGGGGCTGACCCTCGATAATCTGGTCTGGCTGGCAAACCAGCAGCTCAACCGCCTGCACGGCCGCTATCTGCTGCAACGCAAGGCCAGCGAGGCGCTGGAGCTGGAGGTTGTCGATACCTGGCAGGCCGACGCCGTGCGCGACACCCGCACCCTCTCCGGCGGCGAAAGTTTCCTCGTCAGCCTGGCGCTGGCCCTGGCGCTGTCAGACCTGGTGAGCCATAAGACACGGATTGACTCCCTGTTTCTCGATGAAGGCTTTGGCACCCTCGACAGCGAAACGCTGGATACGGCGCTGGACGCCCTGGATGCCCTTAACGCCAGTGGCAAAATTATCGGGGTGATCAGCCACGTGGAGGCAATGAAGGAACGTATTCCGGTGCAGATCAAAGTGAAGAAGATAAATGGCCTGGGCTACAGTCGGCTGGACAGAGTGTTTGCGGTGGAGTGAGGTCTGAATTATTGCGATGTCCCCTCACCCTAACCCTCTCCCGGAGGGAGAGGGAACCGTCCGGCGCCGGTCTGTAATTTCGCACGCTATTGCGATTCCCCTCTCCCTGCAGGATGAGGGGTTCCCGGCCACTGCCTCTACCACCCGCACCGTACCGCTTTTCTCCCTCTCCCTGCAGGGAGAGGGCCGGGGTGAGGGGGAGCGGTTCAGGTCCCCTGGAGCGGCCACAGCCAGGCCGCGCCGCGTACTCCGCTGGAGTCACCGTGCAACGCTTTGCGGATCGGCGTTTCACACTCGCCGCCGAAGACCCACTGCTTCACCAGGTCCGGTACCGTTTGATACAGACGCTCGACGTTGCTCATCCCGCCGCCCAGCACGATAACGTCCGGGTCGAGGATATTCACCACGTGGGCCAGCGATTTCGCCAGCCGCTGTTCATAGCGGCTCAGCGCCAGTTCGGCCTTTTCGTCACCTTCGCCCACCAGACGCATAATCTCGCTGCCAGTTAACCCCTTGCCGCTCAGCCGCTGGTAGTCGGTGGCAAAGCCGGTGCCGGAGATAAAGGTTTCGATACATCCCTGTTTACCGCAGTAGCAGGGCACTTCCGCACGATAGCGCAGCTCATCGTCGTTCATCCACGGCAGCGGGTTATGCCCCCACTCGCCGGCGTTACCGTTGCCGCCGATATGCGCCCGCCCGTTGAGCGCCACCCCGGCGCCGCAGCCAGTGCCGATAATCACCGCAAACACCGTTTGCGCCCCCGCCGCCGCGCCGTCCACCGCCTCCGACACCGCCAGACAGTTGGCGTCGTTGGCCAGCCGGACTTCACGCTCAAGGCGCAGGCTGAGATCCTTATCAAAGGGCTGGCCGTTGAGCCAGGTCGAGTTGGCGTTTTTCACCACCCCGGTATAGGGCGAAATTGCGCCAGGAATGCCCATCCCCACGGTACCCTGCTGTCCGGTCGCCTGCTCGGCCATCGCTACCAGGGTGGCGATAGTCTCGATGGTTTGCCGGTAGTCCTCACGCGGCGTGGGTAACCGGTGGCGAAACAGCTGCTCTCCCTGGTCGCTCAGGGCTATCACTTCGGTTTTTGTTCCACCTAAATCAATACCAATACGCACGCTCAGCTCCTCACCCCGATTAACAATGCAAGCATAGCGACAATTCGCTATCATGCCCGCCTGATTTAACGACAAAGCCGTGGAAATTATCATGCTGTGGTTCAAAAATTTAATGGTTTACCGTCTCAGCCGCGATATCGAATTGCGCGCCGAGGAGATGGAAAAACAGCTGGCCGAGCTGACATTTACCCCGTGTGGCAGCCAGGATATGGCGAAAACCGGTTGGGTGTCGCCGATGGGATCGCACAGCGACGCGCTGACGCATACGGCAAACGGCCAGATCGTTATCTGCGCGCGTAAAGAAGAAAAGATCCTGCCGTCGCCGGTGATCAAGCAGGCGCTGGAGGCGAAGATCCAGAAGCTGGAAGCCGATCAGGGCCGCAAGCTGAAGAAGACCGAGAAAGATTCCCTGAAAGATGAAGTGTTGCACTCGCTGCTGCCGCGCGCCTTCAGCCGCTTCAGCCAGACGATGATGTGGATCGATACCGTCAACGGCCTGATCATGGTCGACTGCGCCAGCGCGAAGAAAGCGGAAGACACGCTGGCCCTGCTGCGTAAAACCCTCGGCTCGCTGCCGGTGGTGCCGCTGACCCTGGAGAATCCGATTGAGCTGACGCTGACCGAATGGGTCCGCTCCGGCACCGTGGCGCAGGGCTTCCAGCTGCTGGATGAAGCCGAGCTGAAAGCGATGCTGGAAGATGGCGGCGTGATCCGCGCCAAGAAACAGGATCTGGTCAGCGACGAAATCGCCGTGCACATTGAGGCCGGGAAGGTCGTCACCAAGCTGGCGCTGGACTGGCAGCAGCGTATTCAGTTTGTGATCTGCGACGATGCGTCAATTAAGCGCCTCAAGTTCTGCGATGAATTACGTGACCAAAACGAAGATATCGATCGGGAGGATTTCGCCCAGCGCTTTGACGCCGACTTTATCTTAATGACCGGCGAGCTGGCTGCCCTGATCCAAAGCCTGGTAGAAGGGCTCGGCGGCGAAGCGCAGCGCTAAGCGCCGCTTTCCTTCCTGCCAGGCAGGAAGGAAAAAACAACCCGGCGGCAGGCGCCGGGTGTCACTCTGGCTTACAGATAGCGGCACAGATAAGAGGTTGGCTCAGCCACCTGCAGATGAAATTCGCTGTTGCCTGGCACATTGAAAACTTCGCCGGCGGCGTAAACTTTCCACTCAGTCTCACCCGGCAGCAGGACATTCAGCGCCCCGCTGACCACCGTCATCTCTTCCGGCTGCGCCGTACCAAAGGTGTATTCCCCTTCCGCCATCACGCCAACGCTGGCGCGACCGGTACTGCTGCTGGTGAAGCCAATGGATTTCACTTTTCCGTCAAAGTATTCATTGCTTTGAAGCATAAACAAGCCCTTCTGATCGTCGGTTAAAGGCTCAATATAGGGGGCGCTCCTTGCCCCTGTCACGTGAAATTAACACATTAGACCAATAGTTCTGCCGCCAGTCGGGAAACCAGCACATTCGACAGCAAAACCGGGACGTCCAGGGCTTTTTGTAACACATCGCGGTGATGCTGATAGTAACCGAGACAGTCGAGGACCAGCACGTCGGCGCCCTGCTCCAGCAGCGTTTTGCCGGCGCTTAATAACTCACTGTCGCTGCCGGTAAAAGGGTTGGCCAGCGCGTAGTACGGCGACTTTTCCAGCGAGAGCCACTTTTGCCGCTGCATAGGCATGATCTCTTCCACCGGCACGATCACCCCCACCTGATGCCCATCGACGATCGACGCCACCAGCGGCGGGATGATCCGCTGCGGCTCAAGAAGGATCGCATGGTGGGTGGTAAAACCGCTTAACTGTTCGGAGCTAAGCAACAGGATCACATCATAGTTCTGCCGATCCAGCATCGCGATCACGCTGCGGATATCGCGTTCAATTTTCTGCCGCGATACCATCACCAGCTGGTTATCATTGAGCAAGGTCAGCAGGCCCTGCTCGCCGTCACCCACCGCGTACTCTTTGGTTACCTCAGCATGTGTCATATCGCCCAGCAAACTAATGTGGGTGATCTGTTCTTCCCTGATATGTTCGGTCAGGAGCGGCAACACTCCCGCCAGCGGCACAACGCCGATGGTCAAAATTGCCATCGTTGCACTACTCATATCATGTACCTTTTCACTACCACTGCTTCAAGACAGACTTACCACACACGGCATCCGCCCCCCTGGTGAGTAAAAATCAACCGTCGAGAAGCGTAGCAGTTCCGCGCCGCGGTTGAATGTAAAGATTGCCGGGCGACAGCGGCGTGCCTGAAAAATCCGTGTGTTAGATATTCATTAGTACGACTGATAAATAAAAAATGTGAGATACGCCCGATATTGCCAGTATGGCCGGCAATCCGGGCTCAGGGGTTACGACTTATCAGGATCTTCATAGCGCCGCTTGGCATCCACGGCTTCCTGCTCGGTAGGATGTTCGCTGATCAGCGAATTGGGTTCAGGATAATCCGCGCGGAGTTGATACCAGGTGACGGTCTGACCCTGCGGGCCTTTCTCTACCGCAACCACGCGCGCTTCTCTCGGATATGGGGGCCTGTTTGGCATAGTTCTTCCTTCTTCTGGTATCAGAACTATCAAGTATAGGCGCCCCTCGCCGCCTTAATGTAAGTAAATTCTTAACTTACCGGGGTTGCCGTCGCGCCGCACAGCATGGTCATAATCTGCTCCACCACCCGATCCGGGGAGGCCGTGGCATCGACAATATGATGGGCGGCATCACGGTATAAGGCTTCGCGCTGCGCCAACACCTCGCCCACTTCCTCACGTACCGGCTTACCGGTAAGCGTCGGCCGCTGTTCGGCTTTTGGGTAGGCCTCCAGACGATCAATGAGCGCCGACACCGAGGCCTGCAGATAGATCACCACGCCGTTCTCCCGCATAAACTGGCGATTACCTTCCGCCAGCACAATACCGCCGCCGGTGGCGATCACCGTATTCGGCAGAGTCACGGCCTTCAGCGACAGGGTCTCCAGTTCGCGAAAACGCGCCCACCCTTCTGCCTGCACGATCTCGGCCACCGTCCGCTGCTCATGGGCCTGCAGCCGATGATCGGTATCGGAGAACTGAAAATGCCGCGCTCGCGCCAGCGCATGACCGACGGTGGTTTTACCGCAGCCGCGTGGCCCGATGAGAAAGATTGGCTGTGTCATGACCGAAGACCCCCTGGTTCCGCCTGTCGTAAAATATGAAAACGAAAGAACGTATTATCGCTGTTTGTTCCGTAACGTAGTCGTAAACAAAACGTTACACAACTTCTTTACACCCCATCACCACAGTGACAAAAGGGGCTCTTGATGTAAACTTATCATTGCATTAAGTGTTTAACCAGCTTTACTTTCGGCTGGGCGTTATTTTTTATCCAACGCTGGCGTAAACGGTAACACATTTATGCATAGCTTTACGAAGCAACATATTTACAACATCGTGTTTCAGACGCACCCTGATGCCTATTCGACAGTGTGACAGAGGAATGTAACATGCAATCTGAAGAACAACGCCTTATTGATGGACTGTTTTCCCGGCTAAAAGAGGCTGAGGCGCACAGTGCATCGCGCGATACCAGCGCCGAGGAGCGGATTGCCCAACATGTGAGCGCGCAGCCGGCGGCCCCCTACTATATGGCGCAAACCATTCTTATCCAGGAAGCCGCGATTAAACAGCTTAACGATCGCATCCAGGCGCTGGAGAGCCAGGTCAGCCAGCTGCAGGCGGCGAAGCCCAGCAGCGGCGGATTCCTCTCCGGCCTGTTTGGCGGTGGCGGCTCGTCACGCGGCTCTGACCCCATCCCGGGCGCGGAGCAATACGGTCGCCCGCAGGCCAGCGCCCAGCCGCAGTATGCCTCGCCGCAACAGCAACCGAACTATGCCCCGCAGGCAGCGGCACGCGGCGGCGGCTTTATGGCGGGCGCGCTGCAAACGGCCGCAGGCGTAGCGGGCGGCGTGGTGCTGGGCAATATGCTGACCAACATGTTCAGCGGCTCGCACCCGCAGGAGATCGTTAATATCATCGAAGAGCAGCCGCAGCCTGATGCCGCCGCGCAGGACGCCACCGCGGGTGACGATCCGTTCCGCCAGGGAGACGATCAGTTCCTTGCCGACAACACCTGGAACGACGACTTCGACGCCGGCTTTGGCGACGATGATATTGGCAGCGACGACGATAGCTGGGTTTAACCCTGCTGACGCTTAACCGCCAGCAACCACTTCTCCAGCTCGGCGGCAAACTGTTGCCGGTCGCGCTGCGATAAACTATCCGGGCCGCCGGTCTGCACGCCGCTGGCCCGTAATGTCTCCATAAAATCCCGCATCGTCAGGCGCTCGCGGATCGTCGCCTCGCTGTAACGTTCCCCGCGCGGATTCAGCGCCGCCCCGCCCTTCGCCAGCACCTCTGCCGCCAGCGGGATGTCGGCGGTGATGACTAAATCTCCCGCCGCGCACTGGCGAACGATTTCGTTATCCGCCACGTCAAAACCTTGTTCAACCCGCAGAGTGCGGATGAAACGCGACGGCGGTACGCGCAGCGGCTGATTCGCCACCAGCGTCACCGGGATCTGGGTTCGCTCTGCCGCGCGGAACAAAATCTCTTTAATCACGTTCGGACACGCGTCCGCATCTACCCAAATAGCCATGCCAGCTCCTGTTACCTGCAATAAGTGACGCCAATGTTACCTGCTTTTCTCCCCCATGAAAGCGCCAGGATGGTAAGCTAATCAGATCGTAACGAAAAAAGCAGAGGGGAATGGTGATGGATAAGAAAATTGGCTTTATCGGCTGCGGCAATATGGGTAAGGCCATTCTGGGTGGACTGATCGCCAGCGGCCAGGTACAGCCGGGACAAATCTGGGTCTATACCCCGTCGCCGGATAAGGTTGCGGCTCTGCGCGACCAGTATGGCATCAACGCCGCCGGGAGCGCTCAGGAAGTGGCGCAGATTGCCGATATCGTCTTCGGCGCGGTTAAGCCGGGGATCATGACCAAAGTGCTGGGCGACGTCGCCTCAAGCCTGAATAAAGAGTCGCTGGTGGTCTCCATCGCCGCCGGGGTCACGCTTGAGCAACTGGCGCGCGCCCTCGGTCACGATCGCAAAATTATTCGCGCGATGCCCAATACGCCGTCACTGGTCAACGCCGGTATGACCTCCGTCACGCCTAACGCGCTGGTAAGCAGCGAAGACGTGGCCGAAGTGCTGACCATGTTCCGCTGCTTTGGCCAGGCGGAACAAATTGCCGAGCCGATGATCCATCCGGTGGTGGGCGTGAGCGGCTCCGCGCCGGCCTATGTCTTTATGTTTATCGAAGCGATGGCCGATGCCGCCGTCCTCGGCGGCATGCCGCGCGCCCAGGCCTATAAATTCGCCGCCCAGGCGGTAATGGGCTCCGCCAAAATGGTGCTGGAGAGCGGCGAGCATCCGGGGGCGCTGAAAGATATGGTCTGCTCGCCTGGCGGGACCACCATCGAAGCCGTCCGCGTACTGGAAGAGAAAGGGTTCCGCTCCGCGGTGATCGAAGCCATCACCCAATGTATGGAGAAATCAGAGAAACTGAGCCGCTCCTGAGCCTGAGAGGGTAGGCAGCAATGCCCTGAGTGTTCAAAGAAGAAGGGAGCGGATAAGCGCTCCCTTTTTTTCAGGCTTTCTTCAGGCAGGTACTCATGAAGGTACTGCGTTCATCACCCTTCAACGATTTTGCCGAGGCCGCTTTGTTGCAGTCGCTCATCTTCTGCTGCTGAGGGGTGAGCGCTTTTCCTTGCGACGTAGTGGTCTCTTTTTTCAGGCACTGGCTCATAAACGTTTTGCGCTCATCTCCTTTCAGCGCTTTGGCTGACGCTTGCTGATTGCAGTCCGTCATCTTTTGCTGCTGTGGAGTGGGCGTTTTTTCTGCCGCGCCAACCGCGCTGATAAAGATCAAGCCAAACAGTAGAGTCATTAGTAAGGTTATTTTCATCGCACCATCCTTCTGTGAGTGGATCGTTGTAAGTCTGGACGCAGATAGAAAAAAAACCAGCCGGTGACGCAATTTCGCCACCGGCAGCGACTTATTTCAGACTCAGGGCGGCTTTCATGGTCGAGAACAGGTCGGTCTGGTCGGTCAGGCCGACGACGTTAGCCGCGTGTGGACCGTAGGCCGCAATGCGCAGCTGGGTGCCGGTATGCTCCATCGACTCTTCCTCAGAGTTGCCGTAGCTCATGACCATCACTGCGCCATCGTGGGTATTCAGAGCCTGGGTCAGTCCCGGGGCTTTGCTGTCCGCCGGAATGATCTGGCTGGCGTGCGCATGGTCGGCGGTGACGATCACCAGGGTATTGCCGTCTTTTCGCGCAAACTCCAGCGCCTTCTGCACCGCTTCGTCGAGGTCTACGGTTTCGCCGATCTGGCCACACGGATTCGCCGCATGATCCTGTTTATCGATGGAAGCGCCTTCCACCTGCAGGAAGAAACCTTTCTCGTTGCGGCTCAGCAGGTCAATCGCTTTCTCCGTCATCTGCGCCAGCGTCGGCACCGAGGCGTCGCGTTTCGGGTTTGGCGTACAGGTCACCGGCGCCTTATCGATATTGCCGTGATAAGACGCCTTCGGCCCTTCCCAGCGAACCGGCATATTGCCATCGGCGAAGAGACCCAGCAGCGGCTTAGCCTGACTGGCGTCAGTCGCGGCGGCAAGGGAAGCCGCGTCGGTCACAATCTGGTAGCCGCGCGCTTCCGCCTGCTCGCGCAGGGTTTTGCCCTGCCACTCGCCCGCCGTCGCCGTTTCGGCAAAGGTCTTCGCCCCGCCGCCTAAGGTGACATCCGGCCGGGCGTTCAGCAGCTGTTCGGTAATGGAGCCTTTGCCCCCTTTCTCCAGCGCATTGCTGGGGCATTTTTCACTGGTGACCGTGGGGCCGTAACATTTACGCGATGTCACATGCGCCACCAGCGCTGCGGGGGTGGCGTCCTGCAGCTCGGCGGTGGAAACGTTGCCGGTGGCCAGCCCCGCCGCTTTCGCCAGCTCGAGGAGGGTCTGATGCGCGTTCTCATGAATATCGACGCCCAGCGCGCCGTTATAGGTCTTGACGCCGGTGGTCCAGGCAGTGGCGGACGCCGCCGAGTCGGTCACGTAGTCCGGTTTCCCGGTTTTTTTATCCAGCGAATAGTGCGTGTACTGCCCGGTTAACGGCAAGGCGTCAATCCCTTTAAAGAAACCGCCCGCCCCTTGCGCATAATTTCGCGCAGCGGTAATTTCCGAATCACCCATGCCATCGCCAATCAGCAAAATAACGTTTTTAGCCGGCTTATTGATTAACGAGGCGCGCAGCGCTTCGGTTTGATCGCCGGTTAAACGACGCGCGCCGCCGGGAGTGGTGATATCTCCCTGCGCAGCGCGATTTTCCAGAACCGGCGCAGCAGTCGTTTCTGCATGAATAACCGGCGAGCCCAGCAGAGGAACCAGGGCAATAAACAGGGCGCTTAATTTCACTTTTGTCATCTCCATGTAAAAAATACTTAAAAAAAACAAAACGAGGGAGACTTTATAAAAGGGAGATGACAGAAAAATGACGGCATCCTTGTCGTGTCACAAAGACTAGCTACGAGGATGCCGCAACAGCTTCTTTAGATATTGCTGCAGCAGCATCGCATCCTGGTCGTTGACCGGCGGACAGGGCGTCACCTGGTCAATCGCCTGTTCTATATCCTGAATCAATGCCTGCTGGGCATCATGCTCCATATGGCGCAATAATGCGGTGACCACGATCTCCAGCGCTTCAACCTGCACCGTCAGTTCCTTTGCTTCTTCTTCCTTTTGCGCCAGTTTAACCAGTAACTCAGCAATGAGATTCTTCATAGCACCAGTTCCTTATGCGAGGCCTGTTTTTGATTGGGATGTCATACCCGATGACGGACCTCAGAATTACTTAAAATAAGAATCATCGCAACACCCAATATACAGCGAAACGTTTTACCACAACAAAATACCACTATAAATAGTATTGTTTAATCATGGCCGGGGATGGTTATAACCAGATGGCGCAGGAAATAATAAAATGGAATAGCGCTCACGGCATGGCGATAACAAAAAGTAATGGTAAATGTACCGACGGTGAATAACGCTGACGGTATCGCGATAAATACCGTCAGCAGAGGTTCAGGCGTTAGCCCGGCGGGTGCGGCGCAGCATCCATGCCAGCTGCCAGAGGTTAATGAAAACGATAATGGCGGTAGCAATAAACACCCAGCGGAAGCCGGCCATCGCCGATACAGAGGCGCCAATCAGCGGCCCGGCGACGTTGCCCAGATACATAAACGACTGGTTATAGCCAAAGATGCGTCCGGTGACGCTGTCGCTGCTGTATTTCAGCAATAAAGTCTGCACCGCCGGGAGCATCGCGCCATCGGCAAAGCCGAGCAGGAAACGCAGCGTACCCAATTGCAGCGGGGTGGTGACAAAAGACATGGCGAAAAACATCACCACTGCGCAGCAGAGCGTCGCGAGCAGGATCCGCGAGGTACCGATGCGATCGCCTAACTTACCCAGCCGTGGCGCAGAAATCAGCGCCGACACACCAGGCACCGCGGCGATCATCCCGGCCAGAAAGGCGATATTGTTGCTGTCCGGCGCCATCGACTTGATAAACAGCGCCAGGATCGGGCCAATTGAGCCGTTGCACAACTGGATCACCAGGGTGGTGAAGAACAGGCTGATCACCAGCCCCGGATAGGGTAAAGAGGCAAGGACTTGTTTTCCGGTGAGGCGCTCGCTTTTACTGACCTGAGGGCGCCCTCCCTCTTTGATCAGAAACAGGGTCACCAGAAAACTGATGGTCAGCAGGATCGCCGTAATAAAAAAGACCATCCGCAGCCCGACGTGGTCCGCCAGGAAGCCGCCCAGCAGCGGGCCGCCGATCACGCCGCTGATTTGCGCGGTTGATAGCGTGCTCAGCGCCCAGCCGCTGCGCTCGCGCGGCACCTGGGAGGCCACCAGCGCCATGGCGTTGGGGATATAACCGGAGGTTAAGCCCATGATCGCCCGCAGGATAAACAGCTGCCAGACGTTAGTGGCGAAGGCCTGCAGTAAAATAGCAATCGCCATCCCCAGCGAGGCACGCAGCAGCATCAGCTTGCGGCCTTTGCGGTCTGCCAGGCTCCCCCACATCGGCGAGACGATCGCCGAGACAAGAAAAGTCACGCTGAAGGTCAGCCCCGACCACATCGACAGCGCTTCATGCGAGGTAACGCCCAGCTGGGAGACGTAGAGGGGCAAAAAAGGGAGAATTTGACTGATCGCCAGGCCGGTAAAAAAGCAACCAAACCAGACGGAGATGAGATTAACCTTCCAGGATTCCATAACTACGCGTATTCATTAATGATTTGCCAATTATTACCTAGCTTAGCAATTTCATTCCACTGGTGTACTACCATAGATGCGCTGGCGGTGAGTTTGGTGTTTTATGAGTGTGGATGAGAACCTGACGAAGCATTTTCTGGTCATTTAGGCTACTCACAGCGCTTTATGCTCAAAAGCAGAAGCCCTGTCCGCGCATCCCCAGATGAAAATGATTGGCGTGAGCCGCATTGTACTCTGGCCCCAGCGCGTTGCCGAAGTAGTGGCAGCTGTTGTTCAACAGCGCCGCCAGCCAGGGATGCGAGGTCTCGCTCCGCCAGCCCTGCAGGACGCTGACGCGTCGGCCGTCCGCCAGGCGGAAACCGCTGACGTCCAGCGCGTCCGCCGTGGCGTGTTCACTGCGCCGCGCCTGTTGCCGATGGTAGATATTGCGGCAGGCGAAGCTGCCGAGATGATCGATCTGGCGCAGATCGCTCGCCATCAGTTGACGGGTCAGCGGTTTCGCCTGCTGCTCGACATACAGCGCACTGCTCAGCGCCAGCGGGCAGCTGGCGAGGAAACTGCTGCTCAGCGTCACGCTGCCAAAATTCGCTACCCGCACCACGTTATGCAGCGGGCAGCTTCCCTCGCTGTCCGCCACCGGCTGGCTGGCGATAAGCCGGCGGCGATTGGCTTCCGCCAGCAGGGAGGCGCACTGGTCTGCCGTCAGCCTGCGCAGCTTGAATGACGTCAACCAGCCCGGGGGATCGTCAAGCGCCAGCGGCGCCAGCGGATTCAGGTGCGGCGGCAGATAGCGGTATCCTAACAGGCCCGCGCCGAGCAGCCCGGCCAGCACCAGCAGCGTCTTTCCTCTCACGCCCACTCCCGTCAATTGATCAGGTAAATATTATGGCAGGCAGGCAGCGGTTTCACATGGTATGTTATGCCCTTTGATGTTATCTGGATGGAAGTTGAAATGGCAAAGATGAGGGTTGGGATCGTTTTTGGCGGCAAGTCGGCGGAGCATGAAGTGTCGCTGCAGTCAGCGAAGAATATCGTGGAAGCGATTGATAAATCGCGCTTCGATGTGGTTCTGTTGGGTATTGATAAACAGGGGCTATGGCACATCAACGACGCCGGCAACTACCTGCTCAATGCTCAGGATCCTGCCCGCATTGCCCTGCGTCCTTCCACGGTGACCCTGGCGCAGATCCCGGGCCGCGAAGCACAGCAGCTGATTAACGCCGACAGCGGCCAGCCGCTGGCGGCTATCGATGTGATTTTCCCCATCGTCCACGGCACGCTGGGCGAGGATGGCTCCCTGCAGGGGATGCTGCGCATGGCGAATCTGCCTTTCGTGGGTTCCGATGTGCTGGGTTCCGCGGCCTGTATGGACAAAGACGTGACCAAACGTCTGCTGCGCGATGCCGGGCTCGCCGTCGCCCCGTTTATCACCCTGACCCGCGCCAACCGCGCGCAGTTCAGCTTTGCCGATGTTGAAGCGAAGCTGGGGCTGCCGCTGTTCGTGAAGCCGGCCAACCAGGGATCATCGGTTGGCGTCAGCAAAGTTAAAAACGAAGAGCAGTACCATCAGGCGGTGGCCCTGGCCTTTGAATTTGATCATAAAGTCGTGGTGGAACAAGGCATTAAAGGGCGGGAAATTGAGTGTGCGGTGCTGGGTAACGACCACCCGCAGGCCAGCACCTGCGGTGAAATTGTCCTCAACAGCGAGTTTTACGCCTACGACACCAAATATATCGATGACCAGGGCGCGCAGGTGGTGGTCCCGGCCGCCATCGCCCCTGAGATCAACGACAAGATCCGCGCGATTGCAGTGCAGGCCTACCAGACCCTGGGCTGCAGCGGCATGGCCCGCGTCGACGTGTTCCTCACCGCCGACAACGAGGTGGTGATCAACGAGATCAACACCCTGCCGGGCTTTACCAACATCAGCATGTATCCGAAGCTGTGGCAGGCCAGCGGCCTCGACTACACCAGTCTGATCACCCGGCTGATTGAGCTGGCGCTGGAGCGCCATGCCGCGGACCGGGCGCTGAAAACCTCCATGAACTAAAACGCGTTTATCGCGCCTGGCAGCAGGGGTCTCAGGCCTCTTCTGCCGGGCGGCGGCGGATCACCAGGCCCGCGGCCCAGAAGCTAATGACCCAGGTGACCAGACCGACGGCGTAGGATTGCCAGCCCTGTGTTTCAAACCCCAGCAGCCCCACCACCCCATTGAGAATAAAAATTAGCCCCAGCGCCACCGCGTAGTAGTGCCAGTCGCGGCGAATTTTATCTGTGAGCTTCATGCGACCTCCAACAGCAAAAAAACGCATCTTCGCATAGCCGCCCGCGGCGGTCTGTAGCGCGGGAGAGAATGTTGCTGGATTGCGACGCCGCTCTCCCTTTTCCATTCCTGTGGCGCGGTTAACACACCAGCGAAAACAGGATTATTCCTGGACGGCAATTACCAGCAATCTGATACTGACAATGGCCCCTCACTGCCAGAATACCTGCCATAGAGCTGGAGAAAAAACCAGCAGTACAGAGGTGGGAGGGCCTATGGCTGAATTCAGTTTTTCAAAATCGCTTTTGGGAAATAAAAAAAGAGGGGCGTTGACCGGCAGCCATGTCGCCTACGGCCTGTTCGTGCTAGTCTGCTGCTGGGCCGGCGCGCAGATGCTCAGCATGCTGATCCACGCTCCGGGGGTATTTGAACGCTTGATGCAAACGCAGGACGCCAGCCGTCCGCAAGTCGACATCAGTCTCGCCGTTGGCACCCTCTTTGGCCTGATCCCTTTCCTGATCGGCTGCTCGTTCATCGGGCTGCTGGCGCTCATTGTGCGCTGGCGTCAGCGCCGTTAACGCCGCGCCATACAATTTGCCCGCCGCTCATCAACCCGTTTTGCAAACCACGCCGTCGTCAGATTACGGGTAATTTTCGGACTCTCAAGCTGGATCCCTGGCAACATCTCCCGCGGCAGAGTCTTGCCCGCCCTTTTCTCGGCGAGGCGGAAAACCTGCTGATAAAGGTCGGTCTTCTCAAACGCCAGGCTGTCGCCCTTTTTCAACTGGCGGTGGATCTCGCTGTCGCTCATTCCCAACTGGCCCGCCAGACGACGCACCGCCAGCTCGGTGCTGCCCGGTTCCTCGCTGTCGTAGCGGATAAGGTCGCCGTCGAGCGCCAGTTTCACCCCGCTGGCTTTCACCACCGCGTTCTGGAAGGCGGCGTTACGGCTGGCATACCAGCCGGCGTTGAAGTCGGCAAAGCGGTACAGCGGCACGCTGTAGCTGGCCGGGTAATTCAACAGATGATAGGTGCCAAACCACAGGCCACCGCGCAGGCTGAAGACCTCCTGGCGCACCGTCCCGTTCATTTTCCACGGGTAGCCGGAGGTGTGCTGCTCGGCAAAGGCAATGCTGACCTGCATCGGCCCCCCGGTGTGCACCGGGTTAAGTGAACCGAACAGCTTCTGCCCCATAGGCACCATCCCGATAAAGTCATCAAAAATGGCGCTCAGCTGCTTTTCCGTCTTCACATTGTCCAGACGGTCGCTATAGCTTTTACCGTTTGGCGAGGTGATCTTCAGCGCGGTATGGACCAGAAACGGCGGAATGTGCATTTTTTCCGCCCGGCGGTCAATTTCCTGCCAGGCGATTTTATTCAACCCCGGCACCACCGGATCGGACTGATAGTTAGACTCCTGCTGCGCGACCGCCAGCACCGAGCAGACATTCTCTTCCGTCGGCGCCAGCTTCTGGCTGTCAAACGCGGTGGCGATGGCTTGCGCCCAGGCCTCCCGATCCTTGACGCTGGCCGGCATTTTCTGCCGCACCACCGACGCCACGTCAACGGGCTTCTCGCCCTTTTTCAGCGTCGGGGCCTGCTGGCTGGTACAGGCGCTCAGCACCATGGCCGCCAACAGCGTCAATGAACCGGGAATAATGCGCGATAAACGTGCGGCCATCATGCTTCCTTGTCTTAATTAACGTAATGTCGGGATCGCTTCCTGCAGCGGCTTGCCGTCCAGCTCGCGTTCAAAACTGCGCAGACGTTTGTAGATGGACATCAGTTCCACCAGCGTCGTCCACGAGCTAATCAGGTACTGGAACGAGCCGCGCACCTGGCCGAAGACGTTGGTAATTTGCGTCATCAGCCCGAGGGTAATCGTACCGGCAACGATCGACGGAAACAGCAGGAAAAGGCCGAAAACGTTATCCACCTGCAGGTAGAGAATGCGGGCGATATTGAAATACATATAGTGGAAATAGAGACGGAAATAGTTGCGACGCACCGCGCTGAACAGCTCGCGCACCGTCGGCGGCGTGGCGCGGGTTTCATCGTCCTCACCGTAGACCAGCTCTTTACGATAGGCGGCTTCCACGCGCTGGTTTTTAAACTCCAGGCCCGGCAGCTTAATCCCCACCACCGCCAGCAGGCCGGTCCCCATCAGCGACCAGACGATAGCGGCAATCACCAGACCATACGGCAAATGGCCGACGATAGGCAGGTCGGGAACGTGTTCGGAGAGCGTCACCAGCACCGGCAGGAAGGCGATCAAGGTCATCACCGCGTTGATAAAGCTTACCCCCATATCTTCCAGGGTGGAGGCAAAGCGCATGGTATCTTCCTGCACACGCTGCGCGGCGCCTTCGATATGGCGCAGATGCTGCCAGTGGGCCATATAGTGTTCGTTCATCGCCGTGCGCCAGCGGAAGACGTAGTGGCTGACGAAGAAGTTGTTCATCACGCCAATGATCACCGCGATGAGCGCGATGCCGAGAAAGATGCCGATCTCATGATAAAACTGGTTGATGCTGACCTTATGCGGGGTGGCCAGCGCGCTCTGGATCAGGTCGTAGAACGGCGCATACCAGGCGTTGATCGCCACCCCGACTTCCACCAGAAACCAGGTGACGAAGATGATGAGCGACGTGCCGAGAATCGACCAGTACTGCCAGCGATGCGGGCAGTAGACAAACCAGAAGAGTGCAAACACGCCGACGCAAAACAGATAGTAAGCGTAGAACACCAGATAGTTGAGCGACCAGAAGCGCGCCGCGCTGATCGCCACATTTTGCGATGCTCCGGTGACCCGCAGCAGCCAGTCGCCGCCGCCCGCCTGCCAAAAGATCACGGCCAGCAGCGACCAGATAAAGGCAGAAATAAAAAACGGCCCCGGTTTGGGGAAAAAAGATTTAAACATCATTGTCTCCTGCTAACTTCTTATCGTTCTGCTATTGCTGTGTACGACGCATACGTCGGCCGCCGCGTGGATGCGCTCTCGCGGGGCAGACGAATGATAAGACCGGATATCAACAGCTTAGTTCTGCTGCCAGGCGTGCAGAATTGTTTCTGTGGGTTTCACCTGTAAAGGATTGCCAGGAACGGTCAGCGTACGCCACACCTCATTGTAGTGGGCGATAAGCGTCGCGGCCTGCGCGGCGGGGCGGTCGGCGGTGGTATGGGCATCTTCCGCGATCACAATACCGTACCCGCGGCTGGCGCCGTTTTTAATGGTGGTGTCGAGGCAGTAGTCGGTGGCGCAGCCGCAGATAACGAACTGCTGAATGTCGTGTTCGTCCAGCACCTGCGCCAGCGAGGTGTGGTAGAAGGCGTCGCAGGCGGTTTTGGTGACATACAGCGCGCCAGCTGGCTGTTCCAGCTCGGGAAGCAGGGCGAAGCCTTCGCTGCCGGCTTCGAGGCCGCCGGCCTCATCATGCTGAATGAAAATAACCTTGTCCGCCGCGCGCACCAGACGATTAATTTGCGCGACGCAGCGCTCGCGCGCCAGACGCGGCGTGGCGAACACGCCGTTTTGCATATCCACGACCATCACTACCCGTTGAGCCGTCATTGTTCTCTCCCACGAACTTTCAGCCAAACGGTCATCATACGCGGCAGCGGAAAAAGCCGATATCTGAAAGCGTAAAAAAGTCTTTTTTACGCACCGTTACCTTTTTCCTGCAGGAATGTCGTGAATCCCACTTTGTTCTGCGCCACTTCGTAGTATAAATACCCTCTTCTTTTTTATTTATTTAATGGATGATCTCCGTTGAAACGTAGTTTGCTCATTTTTGCTGCGCTGTGCGCGGCGTCGTGGACCTCGGTGCAGGCCGCACAGCCTACCGTTGACCCGGTTTTCGCCTCGGATGTGGTCGATCGTTACGCCAATCATATCTACTACGGCAGCGGCGCCACCGGCATGGCGCTGGTGGTTATCGATGGCAATCAGCGTGTTTTTCGCAGCTTTGGCGAAACCCGCCCGGGGAATAATCAGCACCCGCAGCTCGACTCGGTGATCCGTATCGCCTCCCTCAGCAAACTGATGACCAGCGAGATGCTGGTGAAGCTGCTCGACCAGGGAGTGGTGAAACTCAACGATCCGCTGAGCAAATACGCCCCGCCGGGTACCCGGGTGCCTGACTGGCAGGGAAAACCAATCACCCTGGTTAACCTCGCAACCCATACCAGCGCCCTGCCGCGCGAGCAGCCTGGCGGCGCCGCTCATCGTCCGGTGTTTGTCTGGCCGACCCGCCAGCAGCGCTGGAACTGGCTCTCTACCGCGACCCTGAAGACCGCGCCGGGCTCACAGGCGGCCTACTCCAACCTGGCCTTTGATTTACTGGCGGACGCGCTCTCCACCGCTGCCGGCAAACCTTATCCGCAGCTGTTTGAAGAACAGATCACCCGGCCGCTGGGGATGAAGGACACCACCTTTACCCCGTCACCGGATCAGTGCCAGCGGCTGATGATCCCGGAAAAAGGCGCCAGCCCATGCAACAACACCCTGGCGGCGATCGGCAGCGGCGGAGTCTACTCGACGCCGGGGGATATGATGCGCTGGATGCAGCAGTTCCTGTCATCCGATTTCTATACCCGCAGCCAGCAGGCCGATCGGATGCAGACGCTGATTTATCAGCGTAACCAACTGACCCGGGTGATTGGTATGGACGTGCCGGGCCGCGCCGACGCGCTGGGACTTGGCTGGGTGTATATGAAGCCGAAGAATGGCCATCCGGGGATTATTCAGAAAACCGGCGGTGGCGGCGGGTTTATCACCTATATGGCGATGAATCCGCAGGCTAACGTCGGCGCTTTTGTGGTGGTAACCCGCTCGCCGTTAACCCGCTTCAACAATATGAGCGATGGCATCAACGACCTGGTCAGCGAGCTGAGCGGCGCGCAGCCCAACATGCAGACGGCCAGCCAGTAAGCTCGCGGGGGTTTCGCCGACACGACATAACGATCGTTTTGGCGAAACATCCCCATGCCATTTCAGTTACACTAACGTCTTTCATTTCACAAAATCAGGCAAACCATGACAGATTTAATCACTCGCCCCCGCCGCCTGCGTCAATCCGCTGCGCTGCGCGCCCTGTTTGAAGAGACAACACTGAGTTTGAACGACCTGGTGTTGCCGATCTTTGTTGAAGAAGAAATTGATGATTACAAAGCGATCGAGGCCATGCCCGGCGTGATGCGCATTCCGGAAAAATATCTGGCACGTGAAATCGAACGCATCGCCAACGCCGGTATTCGCTCGGTGATGACCTTTGGCATTTCTCATCACACCGATGCCACCGGCAGCGATACCTGGAATGAAAATGGCCTGGTGGCGCGTATGTCGCGGATCTGCAAGTCCACGGTGCCGGAGATGATCGTCATGTCCGATACCTGCTTCTGCGAATACACTTCCCACGGTCACTGTGGCGTGCTGTGCGACCACGGGGTGGATAACGACGCGACCCTGGAAAACCTCGGCAAGCAGGCCGTTGTCGCCGCCGCCGCCGGGGCGGATTTCATCGCTCCTTCCGCCGCGATGGACGGACAGGTACAGGCGATTCGCCGCTCGCTGGATGCCGCCGGTTTCACTAATACGGCGATTATGTCCTACTCCACCAAGTTCGCTTCCTCCTTCTACGGCCCGTTCCGCGAAGCGGCCGGTACCGCGCTGAAGGGCGATCGGAAAACCTATCAGATGAGCCCGATGAACCGCCGGGAGGCCATTCGCGAGTCGCTGCTCGATGAAGCCCAGGGCGCCGACTGCCTGATGGTGAAACCGGCTGGCGCCTACCTGGATATTCTGCGCGATATCCGCGAACGCAGCGATCTGCCGCTCGGCGCCTATCAGGTCAGCGGGGAGTACGCGATGATCAAATTCGCTGCCCAGGCGGGCGCTATCGATGAAGAGAAAGTGGTTCTGGAAAGCCTCGGCGCTATCAAACGCGCAGGCGCCGACCTGATCTTCAGCTATTTCGCCCTCGATCTGGCCGAGAAAAAAATCCTCCGTTAAACCCGTCCCTCCCCGGTGGCGCTTCGCTTACCGGGGCTACCAAACCTCATCCCCGGTGCGCTGTATTTATCGCGACCACCACACCGTAGCCCGGATAAGGCGCTTGCGCCGCTATCCGGGGACAGGCGCTAACCAATATCTGTAGCTAAAACTTTGCGCGCCGCTTTCCACCTTCTGCGCCTTCTCCTTGGCGTACCGGATTTCGCCTTCTAACGTGTTAAACCACATCATAAATACCGAATTCCAGGAGATCCTGTGGTGGCTTATCGACGTTATTACATTAAGGGGGGAACCTGGTTCTTCACTGTTAACCTTAAAGACCGTAGAAGCATGCACCTAACTGAAAACATAGAATTATTGCGCTACTCTGTCGCCGTTGTTAAACAACATCGCCCCTTTATTATTGATGCCTGGGTGGTGTTGCCTGAACATCTGCATTGCATCTGGACACTACCTCATAATGATGACGATTTTTCTTCACGCTGGTGAGATATCAAAGGCTGTTTTAGCAGAACGTTAAAACGACAACCCCTCTGGCAACCGCGCTTCTGGGAGCATGCCATACGCGATGAAGATGATTACCGCCGACACGTTGATTACATCCATATCAATCCACTTAAGCATGGCTGGGTCACCCGGGTGATCGATTGGCCATTTTCAACCTTTCATCGCGATGTCCAGCGCGGGCTATATCCCCCAAATTTGGCTGGCGATAGCTTTGATCTTAGCTGCGGTGAACGCCGATAGCCTCTCCCCGGTGGCGCTGACGCTTACCGGGGCTACAAATCGGCGCCAACCGTAGCCCGGATGAGGCGTTAGCCGCTATCCGGGAAACCTCCCCCGCTGCGACCGAAACTTCACCCAACTGTAATCTGAACGACATCTCCACCTTCTACTGTCTGGGCAGGACGGAGGAGGAGCCACTATGTTTAGTCTCGACAACGTACTCGATGACCTGTGGCCTCAGGCGAGGCCCGCCCCCTGGCAAAAGAAACTGTTAAAAAAGCTGTTTTATGAGGAAGAGTTTCAACAATTTGCCGATCGTCATCGCCACCTGAAGGGGCTTGATACGGTCGAACAGGTACTGGAATACCTCAATATCCGCTGCGCCATCCCGGCGCACGATCTCGAACAAATCCCCGAATATGGCCCGCTGGTCATTATCGCCAACCACCCCACCGGCACCCTCGACGGCCTGGCGCTCCTGTATGCGGTATCCCGCGTGCGCCGCGATGTCAAAGTGGTCACCAACCGCATGCTCACCCACCTTGAGCCCCTGAGCTCGCTGTTTATCCCGGTAGATAATATTCATGGCCGCACCGCTAAAGCGGCGCTGCAGCAGATGGATCACCAGCTGCAGGCCGGCGGGGTGCTGATCTTCTTCCCGGCGGGGGAAGTCTCCCGCCTCACCCGTCGCGGTATCCGCGATAAAAAATGGCACTCCGGCTTTATTAAGCTGGCGGCAAAATATCGCGCCCCGCTGCTGCCGGCGTGGATTAACGCCCACAACAGCGCCCTGTTTTACGCCAGCACGCTGGTCTCCGACAACCTGCCGCTGCTCCTGCTGATGCAGCAGATGTTTCGCCGGCGCAACAGCAGCCTGCCGGTGCGCATCGGCCAGCAGATCCCCTGGTCGAGCTGGTTCGATGCCAAGTCCAGCGCTCGCGAGCTTACCGGCCGCTGCTATCAGCACCTTGAACAGCTGCGCAAAGGGCTGCCGGGGCGGTTTAAAACCGCAAGCGCCATCGCCCGTCCGGAAGACCGGGCGCTGCTCAAACGCGAACTGCACAAGACCGAATGCCTGGGCCGCACCACCGACGGCAAAGTGATTTACCTCTGGCAGCGCAACGGCCAGGAGGACGCGCCGCTGCTGCGCGAGCTGGGACGCCTGCGGGAAATCGCCTTCCGCGCGGTCGGGGAAGGCAGCGGCAAACGGCGGGATATCGACGGGTATGACGACGACTATCTGCATCTGATCCTGTGGGATGAAGACGATCTGGAAATCGTCGGCGCTTACCGCTTTATGCCGACGGCCATCCAGCTGGCAGAGCGCGGCCTGGAAGGGATCTACAGTTACAGCCTGTTCCATTACGACGGGCGGATGGACGATGTCCTGCAGCACGGCATTGAGCTGGGGCGCAGCTTTATCCAGCCGCGCTACTGGGGGCGTCGCGGGCTGGACTACCTGTGGTCAGGCATCGGCGCTTATCTGGCGCGCTATCCGCACTATCGCTATCTGTTTGGTCCGGTGTCGATTTCTGGCGGGTTGCCGCCCGCCGCCCGCGATCTGCTGGTGGCGTTCTACCGGCTGTGGTTCCCGGCGACGCATCCGCTGGCGGAGTCGCGTCGACCTTATCCGGCGTCGCTGCCCGACGTGCTGGCGCAGTTTGGCGGGGAGGATTACAACGACGACCTGGCCCGGCTGAAGTCCCTGCTCGGCAATCTCGGCTGCGCGATCCCGCCGCTGTATAAGCAGTACTCGGAAGTGTGCGAGCCGGGCGGCGTGCAGTTTATCGATTTCGGCAGCGATCCGGATTTCAATAACTGCGTGGATGGTCTGGTGCTGGTGGATCTCACCTACCTGAAGGCCAATCGCTATCAGCGCTATATTGGCGCGCATCTGGGTGCGCAAAAATCGGCATAAACGCTTTTTCCCGGCTTGCGGCGCGTTGCGCCTTAGCCGGGCTACGGTTCACCGTTTCCGACGGATCGGTCGCCCGGAAAAGCTGCGTCAGGCGCCGCCTCCGGGAAGCAGCGGGCAATGCAGCATCCGCTTTTCTCCGCGACTCGCGGCTGATACAAGCCTTACCCCGCCCGGTAATACGGCTTATCGCCGAGGATCGTCGCCCGGTGCATGATCCGCCGCTGCGGCAGATAGTCGGCGTTGGCGTAATGCTGGGTCACCCGGTTATCCCAGATAGCGACATCGTTCGGCTGCCAGCGCCAGCGCACCTGAAACTCCGGTTTAGTGACATGAGCAAACAGGAAGTTCAGCAGCGCTGCGCTCTCTTTCTCACTCACCTCGACAATTCGCGTGGTAAACCCTTCATTAACGAACAGCGCCTGCTTGCCGGTCACCGGGTGGGTACGCACTACCGGGTGCAGCAGCGGCGGATGCTTCGCCACCGCTTCCTGCCAGCGCCGATGCTCGGCTTCGGTCTTGTTGTACTTATACTCCTGGAACGATTTGCGGAAATCATGTTCGGCATGCAGGCCGCTCAGCAGCTGCCGGAAAGGTTCTGACAGCGCTTCCCAGGCGGCAATGCCGCTGGTCCACAGGGTGTCCCCGCCGGTCGTCGGCAGCTCTTTCGCCGCCAGAATGGCGCCGGCGGGCGGCGTGTCGATAAAGGTGACATCGGTATGCCAGTTGTCATTATCCGGCGGATTATCGTTGTGGGTATCGAGGACGATAATCTCTTCCACGCCAGGGGCGTGAGGGTAGACCGGATGGATATGCAGGTCGCCAAACCGCAGAGCCAGGTCGCGCTGTTGCGCCGGGGTGATATTTTGCTCGCGCAGGAATACTACCTGATGACGCAGCACCGCGTGATACAGCTGTTCAAACTGGTTGTCGCTCAGCGGACGGGTTAAATCCGCCCCGGTCACCTGCGCGCCAATATAGGGCCCCAGCGGGGTAATGCTCAGACGTTCACTCATTGTACTTCTCCATGCCAGGGCGTCAGGCGACGCTGCAGCGCGCGCAGACCCAGTTCCAGTAAAAAGGCGATAATGGCAATCACCGCGATCCCCGCCAGCACCACATCGGTGGCGAGAAACTCGCCGGCAGACTGCACCATAAATCCTAATCCGCGGGTGGCAGCGATCAGCTCAGCGGCCACCAGCGTTGACCAGCCCACCCCGAGACCAATGCGCAGCCCGGTGAGGATCTCCGGCAGCGCGCCGGGGAGGATCACCAGCCACAGCACCTGCGCCCGGCTGGCGCCCAGCGAACGGGCGGCGCGAATGCGCACCTGCTGCGCGCTTTTTACCCCTGCCAGCGCCGACATGGCTACCGGCGCGAAAATCGCCAGGTAGATCAGCAGGATCTTCGAGGTTTCACCGATGCCAAACCAGATCACCATCAGCGGTAGGTAGGCCAGCGGCGGCACCGGACGATAGAGTTCGATCAGCGGATCGAGGATCCCACGCACCGTCGAGTTGAGCCCCATGGCGATCCCCACCGGTACGCCAATAAGCACTGCCGCCAGCAAGGCGATGACGATCCGCGTCAGGCTCGCCGCCAGATGCTGCCAGAGCGTCGCATCCATAAAACCCTGCGGCCCGGCGATGGTGATAAGCTTTTGCAGTACCTGGCCCGGCGGCGGCAGAAACAGCGGGCTAATCAGCTGCAGCGCCGCGACCGCCCACCAGACGGCCAGCAATACCGCCAGAGTCGCCACGCTGAGGGTGAGCTGACGGGAGAGCGGCCAGCGCCACTTCAGCGTCGTCTGACGCGGTTTGTCGTTCAGTACCACGCTCATGAGAAAGCCTCCCGTTGGTCAAACACCCGGCTCAGAATGTATTCCCGCTGTTCAATAAACCGCGGGTCGGATTTGATGCTGCGGCAGGATTCGCCCGCGACAAAGCGACGGCTAAAATCAAGCCGCAGCCGCTCCACCACCCGTCCCGGCCCCGGCGACAGCAGTACCAGCTCGGTGGCCATAAAGATGGCCTCTTCAATGTCATGAGTGATCAGCAGCACCTGTTTGCCGGTCTCATGCCACAGTTTCAGCAGCAATGTCTGCATCTGCTCGCGGGTAAAGGCGTCAAGCGCGCCGAAGGGCTCATCCAGCAGCAACAGCTGCGGATTCGCCGCCAGCGCCCGGGCGATGCCCACCCGCTGGCGTTGACCGCCGGACAGCTGCCAGATAAAGCGTTTTTCCGCCCCTTCGAGACCCACCTTCTTCAGCATCTGCGCCGCCGCTTGCCGGCGCTGCGCTTTATCCACGCCCGCCAGCTGGAGGCCCAGCGCCACGTTATCCTGCACATTGCGCCACGGCAGCAGGCCTTCGTTCTGGAAGACCACGCCGCGCTCTGCGCCCGGCCCGGTCACCCGCTGACCTTCGAGGGTGATGCTGCCGTGCTGATAGGGCACGAATCCGGCAATCAGGTTTAGCAGGGTAGTTTTACCGCAGCCCGACGGCCCCAGCACCACCAACAGCTCCCCACTCTCCAGCGTCAGGTTGATATCCGCCAGCGCCGGTTTACCGCCGTAGTCGGCGGAAAGATGCGAGATTTGCAGCATCGCCGCCTCCTTTACTTCACGAAACGGTCAGTGACGTACTGACGATAATCGGTTCCCGCCGCGGGCACTTTGCCCTGCTCTTTCAGGAAGCGCGCGGTATCGACGATGGCCTGATTGACCGGACCATTCAGCGCCTGCGCCTGCTCAGCGGCGGTCAGGTAGGTGTTCCCCTTCACCAGCCCGGGGACATCGGCTTCCGGCACGCCGCTCAGGCGCGCCAGCTTGCTGATGTTGTCCGGCTGTTTCAGCCATGTTTCCGGGTTGGCGATGTAGGGCTGCTGGGCGTCGATGGCGCTTTTAGCAAAGGCTTTGACGATCTCCGGATGCTGCTCGGCGAAGTCCTTACGGACCACCCAAACGTCGAGGGTCGGCGCGCCCCACTCCCCAACCTGCGCGGAATCGGTCAGCACCTTGCCCTCTTTTTCCAGTTCGTTAACCGCTGGCGCCCAGACGTAAGCGCCATCGATATCCCCGCGCTGCCAGGCGGCGATAATCGCCGGCGGCTGCAGGTTAATAATCTGCACCTGGCCCGGCTTGATGCCCCAGTGTTTGAGCGCCGACAACAGGCTGTAGTGGGTGGTGGAGATAAACGGCACGGCGATGCGCTTGCCGATCAGATCTTCCGGTTTGGTAATGCTTTTTTTCACCACCAGCGCTTCGGAGTTGCCGAGCTTTGAAGCGAGCAGGAACACTTCAATCGGCACCTGCTGACTGGCGGCCACCGCCAGCGGGCTGGAGCCGATATTGCCGATCTGCACATCGCCGGAGGCCAGGGCACGCACCACGCTGGCGCCGCTGTCGAATTTCCGCCAGTCGACGGTCGCGCCGCTGGTTTTGGCGAAGGTGTTGTCCGCCTGGGCGACTTTCGCCGGCTCAGCGGAGGTTTGATACGCCACTGTCACGTTGACCGCCTGCGCCTGGAAGGCGGCGACAGCCAGCGCCGCCAGAAGAGTAATTCGCGATGTGAATGCCATAATGTCTGCTTCCCCTGAGTTGTTATAGGTGCAGTATTTCCGGCATCAGGAGGGAGATGAAGTAATTAAAAATTCTGGCTAATAGCGAATCGTTTTTAGAACAAAAGCGGGAAAGGATAGTTGGTTTTGAGCGGTTGGTGAGTGGCAGATGGTTGGCGCCGGGTGGCGGCGACGGATCGCGCAAAGTGTAGGCCGGGTAAGCGCAGCGCCACCCGGCAAAAAACTCAGCGCTTCGCGTTAAGCGCGGCGATATCCTTCGGCGTGGTGCGGCAGCAGCCGCCAATCAGCTTCGCCCCGGCCGCCAGCCACTGCGGCAGATAATCCGCCAGGGTGGCGCAGGCTTCGCCATGATGGTGCCAGGTCTTGCTCACCGCATCATAATGTTCGCCGGAGTTAGGATAGACCACCAGCGGCAGGGCCGTCAGGCTGTGCAGATGCGCCAGCGCCGCGGGCGTATTTTCCAGGGCGATACAGTTGATGCCCACCGCCACCACCTGCGGGTTATCCGCCAGGGCAGCCATCACCTCGCGTAGCGGCGTCCCATCGCTGAGATGTTCGGCGTCGCGCAGCGTGAAAGAGTACCAGGCGCGGGCGCGGGGATAGTCCTGCAGCAGGGCCGTCAGCGCCTGGATCTCAGCAAATGACGGCAGGGTTTCACAGGCCAGCAGGTCGGCGCCCGCATCCAGAAGGGCTTCGACGCGCGGGCGGTGGAAATCCTGGAACTCTGCCGCGCTGCGCTGATAATCGCCGCGATACTCCGAGCCGTCGGCGAGAAACGCGCCATACGGCCCTACCGAACCGGCCACCAGCAGCGTGCCGGCCTGCGGGTTCTCGGCGAGGTACGCCTCGCGCGCTTTGCGCGCCAGTTCGACGCTTTTGCCGATCAGCGCCCGGGACTGCGCATCATCCAGCCCGCGCGCGGCAAAGCCCGCCGGGGTGGCCTGATAGCTGGCGGTGATCGCCACCTGCGCCCCGGCGCGAAAGTAGTCGAGATGCACATCGCGGATCAGCTGCGGGTTCTCCAGCAGCACTTTCGCCGACCACAGGCTGTCGGCCAGATCGCAGCCGCGGGCCTCCAGCTCGGTGGCCATGGCGCCGTCCAGCAGGACATAAGGCTGGGCGGCAAGCAGAGCAGTGAACGGGTTAGTCTGCGACATGTTGGGACTCCTGAGTCATATTCCGTGAACGAGTGAGATACCAGGCACCATAGCACAGGGCCACAAAGGGGATCCCGCACCACAGCGCAATTCTCTGGCTCGGGTCAAAGGCGAGGCCCACGCAGGCCACCAGGCACAGCACAAACCCCAGAACGGGCACCACCGGATACCAGGGAGCGCGATACTGCAGATCGCTCAGCGCCTTACCCTGCTGCAGATGGCGGCGGCGGAACATAAAGTGCGAGGCGCAGATGCTCAACCACACCGCCACTACCGCAAAACCGGAGATCGCCGACAGCGCCACAAACACCGTATCGGGCGCCACCACGCTGGAGAACAGCGCCAGCACGCCGCCCAGCATACTCACCGACAGCGCGGTCACCGGCACGCCCCGTTTATTGACTTTGGCAAAGCAGGCCGGCAGCGTCTTCTCGTTCGACAGCGACCACAGCATCCGCCCGGAAGCGTACAGGCCGGAGTTAGCCGCCGAGAGGATCGCCGTCAGGATCACAAAGTTGAAAATATCCGCCGCGTAAGGGATGCCCACCTTTTCAAACACCAGCACGAAGGGGCTTTTCTCCACCCCCGCCTGCTGCATTGGGATCAGCGCCGCCAGCACGAACACGGTGCCGATAAAGAAAATAATCAGCCGGGCAATGGTGGTGCGGATGGCGACCGGAATAACCTTATGCGGGTTTTCCGTCTCTCCGGCGGCAATGCCGATAAGCTCCGTCCCGGAGAAGGCGAAGTTCACCGCCACCATGGTCATCAGGATCGGCAGGCCGCCGTGCGGGAACCAGCCTTCGGCGGTGATATTGTGCAGGCCCGGCGCCGGCGAGCCATCCTGCATCGGAATGATGCCGAAAATGGCCGCGCCGCCGAGAATAATAAACGCGATGATGGTGATCACTTTCACCAGCGAGAACCAGAACTCGCCTTCCGCGAAGAAGCGCGTCGAAATGATATTAAGGCCGAAGATCACCGCGCAAAACACCACGCACCAGATCCAGACCGGCACCTGCGGGAACCAGTACTGCATGCAGAAACCCGCCGCGGTGAAGCTCGAACCCAGCGCCACCGTCCACGTTAGCCAGTAGAGCCACGCCACGGTATAGCCCGTCGCCGGGCCAAGATAGCGCGCCGCGTAAACGTGGAAGGCGCCGGTCTCCGGCATCGCCACCGACAATTCACCGAGGCACTGCATCACCAGCCAGACCACCAGGGCGCCAATCAGATACGCCAGCAGCGTCCCGGCCGCGCCGGTGGTGGAGATGATATAGCCGGTATTAAAAAATAAGCCGGTGCCAATCACGCCGCCGAGCGACAGCATGATCAGATGGCGCGTTTTCATGGTGCGCTTCAGTTGCCCACCTTGTTGTTGTGTTGTGCTTTGCATTTTATTTTCTCACGCCAGCCCGCTTGCCCGGGTCATGATGCGTATAAACGTATAGACATCTAAACATCCAAAAGAAGAAGTGTTATACCGTGCCGCCGCGGAAAAAGCAAAGCCGCTGCACCAGGGCACGCGCCGACAGCGTGCAGCCTGCCCCATTTTTGCGCAGCGCCAGCGGGCGCGCCACGCGCTGACGCCTCATCGCGACGGACCACGTTCTGGCACTCTCTTTGCAGCCTGTCGTTCAGAACCTTTCTATCTGGCGAGGCAACACGTATGACAGAGCAAACCACCACCTTAAAAAGAACGCTCGGCAGTTTTCGTTTATGGGGGATCGCCGTCGGACTGGTGATATCCGGGGAGTACTTCGGCTGGAGCTACGGCTGGTCGCAGGCGGGCACGATGGGGTTTATGGTCGTCGCCCTGGCGGTCGCCGCGATGTACTGCGCCTTTATTTTCAGCTTTACCGAGCTGACCACCGCCATCCCGCACGCTGGCGGCCCTTTCGCCTATGCCTACCGCGCCTTCGGGCCCACCGGCGGCTTTATCGCCGGTTTTGCCACCCTGATTGAATTCGTCTTCGCCCCGCCGGCCATCGCCATGGCCATCGGCGCCTACCTCAACGTGCAGTTTCCGGCACTGGATCCGAAATGGGTCGCCTGCGGCGCTTACGTGATCTTTATGACGCTCAATATTCTCGGCGTCGGCATTGCCGCCACCTTTGAGCTGATCGTCACCCTGCTGGCCATCTTCGAGCTGCTGGTGTTTATGGGCGTGGTCGCGCCCGGCTTCTCCTGGAGCCACTTCACCACTAACGGCTGGGCGGGCGCGGAAAGCTTCAGCGGCCTGGCGCTGCCGGGGATGTTCGCCGCCATTCCGTTCGCCATCTGGTTCTTCCTCGCCATTGAGGGGGCCTCCATGGCGGCCGAAGAAGCCAAAGATCCGCAGCGCACCATTCCGCGCGCCCTGGGCGGCGGCATTCTGACGCTGACGGTGCTGGCGATCGGCGTGATGGTCTTCGCCGGCGGCGTCGGCGACTGGCGCGCGCTGTCCAATATTAACGATCCGCTGCCCCAGGCGATGAAGACGGTGGTGGGCAATGGCAGCGGCTGGCTGCATATGCTGGTGTGGCTGGGGCTGTTTGGCCTCGTCGCCTCCTTCCACGGCATCATTATGGGCTATTCGCGGCAGATCTACTCCCTCGCCCGCGCCGGCTATCTGCCCGCCGGGCTGGCGACCCTCAACCGCCGCACCCGCACCCCACATCTGGCGATCCTCGCCGGCGGGGTGGTCGGTATCGCCGCGATCTTCTCCGACTCGCTGATCACCATCAGCGGCATGCCGCTGACCGCCTGTATCGTCACTATGTCGGTATTTGGGGCTATTGTTATGTATATCACTTCCATGGCGGCGCTGTTCAAACTGCGCCGTAGCGAGCCGAAGCTGATCCGCCCATTCCGCGCCCCGCTCTACCCGCTGGCGCCGGCCTTTGCCCTCGGCATGGCGGTGCTCTGCCTGGTGGCGATGGTCTGGTATAACCTGCTGCTGGCGCTGATTTTCGCGGCGATGATGCTCGGCGGCTACCTGTGGTTCCGCAAAACCGCAGCGGCCCGTGAACGGGCGCCAGTGGATCCTCAACTGCGCACGGTCTCCTGAGGAGGCGGCATGTATAAAACCACGCTATCGGGCCAGGTATGGCGCTTTGATAGTCTGAAAACGTTGATGGCGAAAGCGTCGCCAGCCCGCTCCGGCGACGCCCTCGCAGGGGTTATCGCCACCTCAGCCGAAGAGCGGATGGCGGCGAAAATGGCCCTCGCCGAGGTGCCGCTGACCGACATTCTCGACAACCCGCTTATCCCTTACGAGCAGGACGAAGTGACTCGCCTGATCCTCGACACCCATGATGCGCAGGGCTTTGCCGACCTGCGCCATCTGACGGTCGGCGATTTTCGCGACTGGCTGCTGGATGATGCTACCGATACCGCCACGCTGCAGCGGGTCGCCCGCGCCATCACCCCGGAGATGGCGGCGGCGGTCAGTAAGCTGATGCGCAATCAGGATCTGATCCTTGCCGCCAGCAAATGCCAGGTGGTGACGCGCTTTCGCAACACCATCGGCCTGCCCGGCCACCTCAGCGTACGCCTGCAGCCCAACCATCCTACCGACGACCTGAAAGGCATCGCCGCCAGTATGCTCGACGGGCTGCTGTACGGCGCCGGGGACGCGGTGATCGGCATCAACCCGGCCAGCGACAGCTTACCGGTGCTGGCGCAGCTGAACGTCATGCTGGACGATATTATTCAGCGCTTCGCCATTCCCACCCAGTCCTGCATTCTGACCCATGTCACCAATACGCTGCAGCTGATTGAGCGCGGCGCGCCGGTGGATCTGGTGTTTCAGTCGGTGGCGGGAACCGAAGCGGCCAACAGCGGCTTCGGCATCAATCTTGCCATGCTGCAGGAGGCCCGCGAGGCGGCCCTCAGCCTCAGGCGCGGTACCCTCGGCAACAATGTGATGTATTTTGAGACCGGCCAGGGAAGCTGCCTGTCGGCCAACGCCCACCACGGCGTCGATCAACAGACCTGTGAGGCGCGGGCCTACGCCGTCGCCCGTCACTTTGAACCGCTACTGGTCAATACCGTGGTCGGCTTTATCGGTCCGGAGTATCTCTACGACGGCAAGCAGATTATTCGCGCCGGGCTGGAGGATCATTTCTGCGGCAAGCTGATGGGCCTGCCGATCGGCTGCGACGTCTGCTATACCAACCACGCGGAAGCGGATCAGGATGATATGGACACCCTGCTGACTCTGCTGTGCACCGCCGGGCTCACCTTCCTGATCGGTGTGCCCGGAGCGGACGATATCATGCTCAATTACCAGAGCACCTCGTTCCATGACGCGCTGTACGCCCGTCGCCTGCTTGGCTTAAAACATGCCCCGGAGTTCGCCGACTGGCTGGCGAAGATGCAAATTATCGATCCGCACGGCGCGCTGCGGCTCACTGACGCCCGCCATCCGCTGTTGTCCGTTCTGCCGCAAGGAGCCCCTGTATGAACCGTCCCGATGCCTGGAACCCGCTGCGTGAATTTACCGATGCGCGGATCGCCCTGGGGCGCAGCGGCGCCAGCCTGCCGACCCGCGAAGTTCTCAACTTTGGTCTGGCCCACGCCAGAGCGCGGGATGCCATTCATCAACCGTTCGCCAGCCAGCAGCTGGTGGCGCCGCTGGCGGCGCTCGGCCTCGACGCCCTGACGGTGCGCAGCGCCGCGCCGGACCGTCACACCTATCTTCGGCGTCCGGATCTCGGGCGGCAGCTCGCCGACGAAAGCCGCGCCGACCTCGCCGCCAGCGGCGTCCGCCCCGCCGATCTGCTGCTGGTAATCGGCGATGGCCTCTCTTCCTGGGCGGTAGAGCGCCAGGCGGTGCCATTGATCCGCGCCCTGCTGCCCTATCTGCAAACGCTGGGTATCGGCCTGGCGCCGGTAGTGCTGGCGCATCAGTCGCGGGTGGCGCTGGGGGATGATATTGGCGAAACCCTGAAAGCCCGCGCGGTGGCGATCCTGATTGGCGAACGACCGGGTCTCTCCTCGCCGGACAGCCTCGGCGTCTACCTCACCTGGCAGCCCCATCGTCAGCGTCTGGAATCTGAGCGCAACTGTATCTCCAATATTCGTCCGGAGGGATTAAGCCATGACGCCGCCGCCTTTAAACTGGCCTGGCTGCTGGAGCAGGCTTTTTTACGCCGCGTCACCGGCGTGCAGTTAAAAGATGAAAGTGATAATCCGGCGCTGCATGGAAAAATAAAACCATTGCCCCCTTTAAAAGAATAAGTCACACCAGCAGCAGAATAAATTTTAATACTACCGGCGCACCTGAATATTATATTCGGGTGCGCGCTGAAATTGCCCGACGGCGCTTCGCTTGCGCGGGCCTGCGCAAACCGTTCAACCGGTTTATATGGTGGATTTTTCAGGCCGGGTAAGGCGCCAGTCGCCACCCGGCAAAATGCGTTCACCGTAGCAAAAACCGTGTTGTCATCAGCCTTATGCCCCTCCCAGCAGGTAATAAGAATATTGCATGAGTAAAAACGAAACGGACGTTGTAAGGTAAATCAGCGCATTAAAAATACCCGTCATACTTCAAGTTGCATGTGCGTTGGCTGCGTTCTCTCCCCCCAGTCACTTACTTCTGTAAGCGCCTGGGGACTCGCTCACTTGCCGCCTTCATGCGACTCGAATTATTTAGGGTATATATCTCGTTATCTATTCAACATAACAGCCAATAATTCGTCGGACACGCTGGCGAATTATTCCTCAATGTTATGCAGTCATTGATGGTTAAAGATAAATAATCGACCGACGGAGAAATACCCATGAAATCGTTTTCCGGGAAAGCGTCTTTAATGGCCACGCTGGTTGCCGCGCTGGTCGGCGCCAGCAGCGCGCAGGCAGCGGAAATTAAAATCGGGGTGGTATTACCCCTGAGCGGCGCCCTCAGCGGCTACGGCCAGCCGTCGCAGAAAGGGCTGGACATTATTCAGGCCATCACCCCGACGTTAAAAAATGGCGATACCATCAAGCTTATCGTTATCGATGATAAAAGCGACAAAGTCGAAGCGGCCAACGCCATGCAGCGCCTGGTCTCCAGCGATAAAGTGGATGCCGTGATCGGGGAAGTCACCTCCTCCAACACCCTGGCGATGACCAAGATCGCCGACGACAGCAAAACGCCGCTGGTCTCCTCCACCGCCACCAACGACCGCGTCACCCGTAACCATCCGTACGTCAGCCGGGTCTGTTTCTCGGACAGCTTCCAGGGGGTGGTCGGGGCCAATCTGGCCTCCCGCGATCTGAAAGCCAAAACCGCCGCCATCGTGTTTGACAGCAGCAACGACTACTCCGTCGGCCTGGCGAAAGCGTTCCGCACCCAGTTCCTGAAAAACGGCGGCACCATTCCCATCGAGGTACAGGCCCCGGGCGGCAGCAAGGACTTTAAAGCCCAGCTGGCGAGCGTCAAGGCGAAGAATGTCGACATGATTTACATGCCGATCTACTACACCGAAGGGGCGCTGATTGCCGTGCAGTCTAAACAACTGGGGCTCAACAAACCGGTGGTGGGCGGCGACGGTCTGGCCGCGGATCAGGTCTTCTTCGATGTCGGTAAAGACGCGGTCAACGGCTATATGACCACCGATTATTACTCGCCGAACGCCAAAGAGCAGACCCCGGCCGGGGAAACCTTCATCAAAGCCTGGGAAGCCAAATACCAGCAGCCGACCCATACCTGGGGCGCAATGGCGGCGGACGCCTATAACGTCATCGTCAACGCCATGAACCAGTGCAGCGATCCCCACGATCGGGTCTGCGTGAATGAAAAAATCCGCGCCACCAAAGATTTCCAGGGCGTGACCGGCACGCTGACGTTACAGAACGGCGATGCCATTCGCAGCGCGGTCATCAACGAAGTTAAAGATGGCAAGCTGGCGTTTCGTACCGTGGTTAACCCTTAAGTTGTGACGAGGCTACAAAATGGACGGCGCCATTTTTCTCCAGCAAGTGGTCAATGGAATGAGTCTTGGGGGCATGTACGCCCTGATTGCCATCGGTTATACGATGGTTTATGGCGTGCTACGGCTGATCAACTTCGCCCATGCGGACGTGATGATGGTCGGCGCGTTTAGTACGCTGTTTTTATTTTCTTCAGTTGGGCTACCCTTCGGGGTAGCCGTTTTCCTGACCCTCGGGCTGTGCGGCCTGTTTGGTATGCTGATTGACCGGGTCGCCTATCGTCCGCTGCGTCAGGCCTCGAAAATCTCCATGCTGATCACCGCCATCGGCGTCAGCTTCTTCCTCGAAAACCTGTTTAACGTGCTGTTCGGCGGCAGCTCACGCTTCTTCTCCGCCCCTGACTTTTTCAACCAGACCCGCGCCTTCGGCAGCGTCATCATTACCAACGTGGCGTGGATTGTGCCGCTGATCACCGTCCTGCTGCTGCTGGCGATCCTCTGGCTGCTGTACCGCACCCGTTATGGGATGGCGATCCGCGCGGTGGCCTTTGACGTCAACACCGTGCGCCTGATGGGCATTGACGCCAACCGGATCATCTCCCTGGTCTTCGCCCTCGGCAGTAGTCTCGCGGCGCTCGGCGGCGTGTTCTACTCCATCAGCTACCCCACTATCGATCCCCTGATGGGCGTGCTTATCGGCCTGAAGGCCTTCGCCGCCGCCGTGCTGGGCGGGATCGGCAGCGTCACCGGCGCGGTGCTGGGCGGCTTTATCCTCGGTTTTACCGAAGTGGTCGCCGTGGCGATCTTCCCCGAACTGGGCGGCTATAAAGATGCTTTCGCCTTCCTGTTCTTGATTCTGGTCCTCTTGTTCCGCCCGGTCGGCATTATGGGCGACGAACGTCTGGAAAGGAGCCGTTTCTGATGCTCAACGCGACGACGACCGCCGGGGCGCAGCTGCGCAACCTGGCCATTATTGTCATCTGTATCGCGCTGCTGGCCGGAATCAACGTGGTTTTCAATGACTACATTGTTCGTGTCATCAGCACCATTTTTATCTTTATGATCCTTGCGGTCAGCTACAACCTGATCAACGGCGTGACCGGCCAGCTGTCGCTGGAGCCGAACGGCTTCGTGGCGGTGGGCGCCTACGTCACCGCCCTGCTGATCCTCTCCAGCGACAGCAAGGTAGACATGTTTGAAATGGCCGCCCCCAGCCCGTGGATCCTCAGCCTGCACGCAGGCTTCCTCCCTGCCCTGCTGATAAGCGGCCTGTGCGCGGCGGCGCTGGCGGTGTGCCTCGCCGTGCCGGTCTTCCGGGTGCGTGGCGACTACCTGGCCATTGTCACCCTCGGCTTTGGGTTTATCATCAAGATCCTCGCTATTAACAATCCGCAAATCACCAACGGCGCCATCGGGCTGAACGATATTCCGCAGCAGCCGCATCTCCTGTTCTGGTGCGGGCTGTTCGCCCTGCTGGCCACCGGCATGATCCTTCAGCTGGTGTGGTCGAAGTATGGCCGGATGATGAAAGCCATTCGCGACGATGAAGATGCGGCGATCGCCATGGGGGTCAACACCTTCCGCATCAAAACCTGCGCCTTCGCCACCAGCGCCTTCTTCGAAGGGATCGGCGGCGGTCTGCTGGCTTCGCTGCTGACCACTATTTCCCCGGGGCTGTTCGACTTTATGCTCACCTTCCAGCTGCTGATTATTATCGTCCTCGGCGGGCTCGGCAGCACCACCGGCGCCCTGCTCGGCACCGTACTGGTGGTCGGCAGCGGCGAATGGCTGCGCTTCCTCGACCAGCCGCTACAGTTCTTCGGTCACGATCTCGGCGCCTATCCGGGCCTGCGAATGGTGGTTTTCTCCCTGCTGTTGCTGATCATCATGCTCTTCGCCCGCGAAGGGCTGCTGGGGAAAAAAGAGATTTGGCAGATGGGAAGAAGGAACAGCAGCTATGGCGGAAAATAACGTTATCCTGCAGGTGCAGGACGTCACCATGCAGTTTGGCGGCCTGCGGGCCATCGACAACGTCAGCTTCCATGTTGATGAAGCGGAGATCTTTGGCCTTATCGGCCCTAACGGTGCGGGCAAGACCACCCTGTTTAACGTCATCACCGCCAACTATAAACCCACCAGCGGCAACGTCACCCTGGCGGGTACGTCGCTGAAGGGGCTGAAGCCCAACCAGGTGGTGAACGCCGGGATCGCCCGTACCTTCCAGAATATCCGTCTGTTTAACTCCATGACGGTGCTGGAGAACGTGATGGTCGGGCTCGACCGCGCCAGCCGCTACTCGCTGCTGGAGGCAGCTCTGCATATTGGCCGCTACTTTCCGGCCGAGCGGGCGGCGAAGGCCAAAGCCATGGCCATCCTGGAGGACATCGGCATCGCCCACTTCGCCCATATGCAGGCCACAAATCTGAGCTATGGCAACCAGCGCAAAGTGGAGATCGCCCGCGCGCTGGCCACCGCGCCGAAGCTGCTGCTGCTCGATGAGCCGGCCGCCGGGATGAACCCGAAGGAAACCGAGGACCTGGCGGAGCTGATCTTCCGCATGCGACATGACTATCAGCTCAGCGTCCTGCTGATTGAGCACGATATGCCCTTCGTCAATCGCCTGTGCGAGCGGGTGATGGTGCTGGAGTATGGTAAGCCGCTGTTCAGCGGCCTGATGGCCGAGGCGATCCAGCATCCTGACGTCATTTCCGCTTATCTGGGAGAAGCCAATTATGCTTAACGCCCGGGAACTGAAGGTCTTTTACGGCGTGATCCAGGGGCTGAAAGGCGTTGATATCGACGTCTATGACCGGGAGATCGTCACCCTGATCGGCAGCAATGGCGCCGGTAAAACCTCCACCCTCAACGGGATCGTCAACCTGGTGCGCTCCAGCGGGCGCGTCAGCTTCCTCAACGACGATATCTCACGCAGCCAGACCCACCAGATTGTACGCCGCGGGCTGGCGCTGGTGCCGGAGGGACGTCGGGTCTTTACCAACCTGACTATCGAAGAGAACCTGCGCATGGGCGCTTACAATAATCTCGCCGGCTACACCCGCCTGCGCGATCGCATGTACGCCCTCTTTCCTCGGCTCAAGGAACGACGCCATCAGATGGCGGGCACCATGAGCGGCGGCGAGCAGCAGATGCTGGCCATCGCCCGGGCGCTGATGAGCGAGCCGGTGTTATTGATGCTGGATGAACCGAGCCTCGGGCTGGCGCCGAAAATTGTCGGCGAGCTGTTCGGCATCATTAAGCAACTGCGCGAAGAGAATATGACGGTGCTGCTGGTGGAGCAGAATGCGACGGCAGCACTGGCTATCGCCGATCGGGCGTATGTCCTGGAGAATGGCCGGATCACCTTGTCAGGCGCGGCGCGGGAGATGCTGACTAACCCGGAAATTAAGCGGATGTATCTGGGGGGATAAGCGTGGTCAAAACTGCCTGGGCTGCGGCGGCGCATCCTGTGTTGCCGCAACCTCAGGCAGTCTCTTGCTACACAAAGCACACCTCGTTCCAGTAGGCTTCTCGCGTCCTGCGTCGCTCAGTATGTCTTATCATGACGGAACCACCGGGTTTCCACGTTGCCAATGTCCACGCCGTAGAGGCTGGCCACCGGCAGTATCGCCTCCATGACGCGCTGGGTATCCTGCTGTCCGGCTTCACCGTTGGACAAAAAAGCCAGCCAGCCCGTTAATCGTTGCCACAATGCCACTTTCATTTTCTCCTCTGTCGGGAAGCGAATCGCCTGGGTCTATTTCAACCACAGTTGGCCGGGCGCGGGAAATATTAATTCCGAATTTGCAATCCTGGCTGGCGCATATTACTCCCGCTCCTATCCCCTCACCCTAACCCTCTCCCTGAGGGAGAGGGAACCACCCGGCAATCGTTACAGCCCCGGTATACACCGCGGGGCTAACGCCCATGCGCACGATGAACGGAAAATTACCCCTACCCCTCCCCCTCTCTCCGGAGGGAGAGGGAACCGCCCGGCAATCGTTGCCGCGCCGGTAAAACGCCAGCGGCGCATAAAGAATACCCACAGGTTTGTTAAGTTCTTTTTCGTTATAGATAAGAATTTTTTCTTCTTTGCCGCCGACGGGGAATTTGTGGGAGCGTGATGTCCACAAAACAAAACAGGGATTCAGGGGAAAAAACATGCGCAATAAAACCACAAAAATTGCACTGGCGCTGGGTATGCTGCTGCTCGCGTCTCAGGCACAGGCAGACCAGCTGGCTGACATCAAAGCCGCCGGCGTCGTGAAAGTCGCCACCTTCGACGCCAACCCGCCGTTCGGCTCCGTGGATGCCAAAACCCACCATATCGTCGGCTATGATGTCGACTTTGCCCAGGCGCTGGCGAAAGCGCTCGGCGTCAAACTCGAGCTGGTGGCCACCAACCCGGCCAACCGTATTCCGCTGCTGCAGTCCGGCAAAGCCGACCTGATCGTCGCCGACATAACCATCACCCCGGAGCGGGCCCAGGTTATTGATTTCTCGACGCCGTATTTCGTCACCGGCCAGCAGTTCCTCGTGCCGGCCGGCTCTCCGGATAAGCTCGATGAGTACAGCAAAGCGCGCATCGGCGCGGTGAAAGGCACCACCGGCGAGCAAGCCCTGCACCAGCGTTTCCCGCAGGCTCGCGTCCTCTCCTATGACGATATTCCGCTGGCCCTGACCGCCCTGCGCAACGGCAACGTCCAGGCCATCACCCAGGACAGCACCATCCTCGCCGGTCTGCTGGCGGAAGCGCCGGATAAAGCCAAGTTTAAAATTCTGCCCGACCTGCTCAGCAAAGAAGAGATTGGCGTGGGCGTGAAGAAAGGCGAACCGGCCCTGTTGAAAGCCGTTAACGATGAGCTGGTGAAGCTGGAGAAAACCGGCGAAGCCGCGAAAATCTATGATGTCTGGTTTGGACCTGCCACTAAAACGCCGCAGCCGCGCGCCTTTACCATAGAAGCGAAATAATATGTTCTCGGGTTTACTCTCCCACTCCGCGGCCCCGGCCGCGGATTTTTCACGTCTGCAGCGCGCCAGCATTACGTTCCGTGATGTGGCCAAGCGCTACGGCGATCATCAGGTGCTAAACGCCATCAACCTGCAGGTCGAGCCCGGCGAAGTGGTGGCGATCCTCGGCCCTTCCGGTTCGGGAAAATCGACGCTGATCCGCTTGATCAACCAGCTCGAATCCTTAAGCGGCGGCGAGATCCTGATCGACGATAAACCGACCAGCCGGCTGAGCGGCAGCGCCTTGCGCCAGCTGCGCAGCCGCGTCGGCTTTGTCTTCCAGCAGTTCAACCTTTACGCCCACCTGACGGCGCAGGAGAACATCACGCTGGCGCTGGAGCGCGTTCACGGCTGGGGGAAAAGTGCGGCTCAGGAGCGAGCGCTGGCGCTGCTGCGCCAGGTCGGACTGGAAGAAAAAGCGCAGCAGATGCCGGCGCAGCTCTCCGGCGGCCAGCAGCAGCGGGTGGCGATCGCCCGCGCCCTGGCCTCCTCGCCGCAGATTATCCTGTTCGATGAGCCCACCTCGGCGCTCGACCCGGAGATGATCGGCGAAGTGCTGCAGGTGATGAAAACCCTCGCCCACAGCGGGATCACCATGCTGGTGGTGACCCATGAGATGCAGTTTGCCCGGGAAATTGCCGACCGGGTGGTGTTTATCGACGGCGGCGACATTCTCGAGGTCGCCCCGCCGGCTGAGTTTTTCGCCCATCCGCAGCATGCCCGCGCACGGCGTTTTCTGCAGAAGGTGCTGGATCCGCTGCACCAGGAGAGCCTCGAGTGACGCCGATGCTTGACTGGCACGGCGTCCTGAGCGGGCAGCCGTTGCAATGGATTATCTCTGGTTTTCTCACCACCGTCTGGGTCAGCGTCGCCGGGATCCTGCTCGCCACCCTGCTGGCGGTCCTGCTGCTGGCCCTGCGCCTCGGCGGCGGCCGCGCGGGGCGCGGACTGGTGGCCGCGTGGGTCTCGTTGTTTCGCAACACCCCGCTGCTGGTCCAGCTGCTGTTCTGGTACTTTGCCGCCTGGAACCTGCTGCCGCTGGCGGTGAAGAAGGTGGTGAACGACGAACACGCCTGGTCCATTTTGCCGGGTAACGTCTGGTGGCTGACACCGGAGTTCCTCTGCTCGATGTGGGGGCTGGGGGTCTTTACCTCCGCCTTTCTGGTGGAAGAGATCGCCTCCGGACTGCGCGCCGTCAGCCACGGGCAGCGGGAAGCCGCGCTGTCGCAGGGCTTTACGCCGTGGCAGGAGCTGCGCTTTATCCTCCTGCCGCAGGGGCTGGCCAACGCCTGGCAGCCGATTGTCGGCCAGTATCTTAACCTGATGAAACTCTCATCGCTGGCCAGCGGCATCGGCTTTGCGGAACTGACCTATCAGGTACGACAGATTGAGAGCTATAACGCGCACGCCCTGGAGGCGTTTGCCGTCGGTACCGCGCTGTACCTGGCGCTGGGGGTGGCGATGGGCGTGGCGCTAACGCGTCTCGGCCCGGGAAGAAAACTGCAACGGAGCGCCCAACATGAACGCTAATCTGGCGGTGATCGCCGATAACCTCGATTACCTGCTGTGGGGCCGACTGGCGGAGGGCCAGCCCGGCGGCGTGGCGCTGACCCTGCTGATGGCCATCGGCGCCACCCTGCTGGCGCTGCCGGGAGGCATTGCGCTGGCGGGCCTGGCCTGGCGCTACGGCGGGCTGGTGCGGCGTCTGCTGTTTCTGTGGGCGGAAATTATTCGCGGCATCCCGCTGATATTTGTCATCTTCTGGCTGTGGTATCTGCTGCCGATGCTGACCGGCGGCGATCTGCCCGGCGCGGTGACCGTGACCCTGGCGCTGGCGTGGTTTACCGCCGCCTCGGTGATGCACTCGGTGCTGGCCGGGCTGCAGTCGCTGCCGAAAGGACAGTATGAGGCGGCGCTGACCCAGGGGTTCGCCCCCGGGCAAACGCTGCGCCTGGTGCTGCTCCCGCAGGCGCTGCGCAATGTTCAGCCCTCGCTGGTGGGGATCTTTATCGGCCTGCTGAAAGACACGTCGCTGGCGTTTATCGTCAACGTCCCGGAGCTGACCACCGTGGCCGGTCAGGTCAACAACCGGGTGCAAATCTATCCCCTGGCGATCTTCGTTTTCACCGGCGCGGTGTACTACCTGCTGTGCTGCGGTCTGAGCCTGCTGGCCAGCCGGCGTTTTACCCGCCGCGCGACCACCGGATAAGGGTCACTCCGCGGGACGGGGCTTCACCGGGCAGGTATCGCTGATCTTAATAAATTTGTCGTTATAAACCAGATAGTGGTTCCCCGGCTGGCGCAATGCCGGCTGGCGAACCACGTCGCCAGGACGCAGATACCACGCGTCCCCCTCCTCTTCGGTCGAATCGCATCCGGGTTTAATCAGCAGCTTGAACCAGGTATTGCCGGTGTTGCTCACCGTCCCGGCCACCTTATCGAAAGACCATTTAAACTGCACCTCGCGTGGGCGCACCACCAGAATGGTATCCATCACCACCACCGGCTCCATGCTGACCTCGCCGCCGGTCGGGCTGCGCCTCGTCAGGTTGCGGGTGGGGATTTCGCGAAACGAGACCCGATAGTAGCGCTCGCGGTTATCCCGCGGCCCATGATAGTAAAATTTAAAATACTCGCTCTCACCTGCCTGCAGTACCAGCTGGCGGGGGGCGAACAGCAGTTCGCCATCCACCGGCCGGGAGCGGACTTCGCTGCCGCCCGGGCGATCGATGGCGCTGACGGCGATGCGGTACAGCCGCGCGCTTTTATTGTTGTTGACCACCCGTTTGCTGGCGAAATCCGCTTCGGCCGGCAGGGAAAAGGTCAGGTTACCGACCGAGATCGCCTGAGCCAGCGGCGCTGCCAGCAGGCAGCCCACCGTCAGCAGGGCCTTAGTTAATGTTGCGCCACGTCGCCTGGACATGAATCTCTCCTGAAGCGCTGACTTCGCCAAACCAGCCGTTATCGTCTACCGTCCGCAGCGAAATGGCGTTATCCATCGGAATCGAAAATTTCACCGTGGTCTTATCCATCTGCCCCACTTCGCCGGAGATATCGGTCCATGGCGTGGTCAGCCACAGCGCATCGGTCATATCCCGCCAGCTGTCATCGCACCCGGCATCGTAGGTCTGCGTCGTGCCGCTGCGGGTGATAAAAGAGAGCGTCGCCGGGAACGGCACTTTCGCCGTACCGTCATCAGAGCTGAAGAGACAGTAGGAACGCCCGCCAATCACCTGCGCCGGTCCGGTCACCTTGATCAGCACTTCATCGGCGGCCGTTTTACCGCTGGTGGTGACGATGTAGCCGAAATCGAGCGCCGGTTCGCCGCTGCCGACATATCCCTCGCGCGACGGCGCCGAGGTATATTCGTCCGAGATAATGCTGATGCTGAAATCACGGGGCTTGATAATCAGCGTGTTGGAGGTGGAAAACTCATACCAGCCTGACTCCGGCGAGGTGGTGTTCTGAAAGCGAAAGTTGAACAGATCCTTGGTGTTGATATCGCTGATCCCGAGATTCACCATCTGCTTAAAGAAGTTGCTGGAGAAGAAAACATAGATCGAGTCTGAGCTCTTCATCTCGTTGAAAGTGTAGTAATAAGCGGTATTGCTCACCGGCTTCCAGGAGCTGCCGTTGAGGCTGAACTGCATATCGTACGCCCCGACGGCCGAGGCCAGCGACGAGTTGGCGATCGCCGGGAAAATATGGATCGAGGTGTTGCTTAAGCCGTTGGTCTGCAAGGTATAGTTGACCATCTTACAGCTTAATCCTGCGCGGCTGCCGATGGTCTGCGTCTGGCAGTCGGCGTTCCCTTCTCCCAAGGTCGGCACGCCGTCGCTGTTGATAAACACCTCCGCCAGCGAGTGGGTATTAATCAACCGCAGGTTCGCGGCTTTTGTGTGGGTGACGTTGCGCACATACCAGTTACCGGAGGCCTGATCCTTACAGCGCGCACCGCTGCTGGCATCGTAGTTCACCGAGGTCTGACAGGCATTGATGGTCATCGTAAAGCTGCCGCCGACCGGCATCTGCTGCAAATATTGATAAAACGCGTCCGACATCATGCCGTGCATCCACTTCGCGCCGCCGCTGGTCACCGTCGCGCCATAAAACCCGCTGGCGTCGGTGGTTTGCGGCAGGATCAGGCTGGTGGCCATATCGCACCCGGCGTACCAGTTGATGCAGCGCAGGCCGGTTAAGGGGTGCGAAACCGGCGAGTTTTCCAGCCACATATCAAACTTCCAGTTGGCATTGAGCCCGGTGTTGTAGCCGTTATCGATATAACCGAGACTCTGCTGATAAATGGTGCCGGAGCCGGTGTATTTTAAGCCGGTCCAGCGGTTAGCGCCGGTCATACGCGGATCCAGCGCCCCGCCGGGGGTGACGAAAAAGTTGTCGTCGGAGTTGTTTTCAACAAACACAAACTCGCGCGCCGGCGCATCCGACCAGGTGGTCTTGGTCACCGCCGCCCTGAGTGCGGCTGCCGGCCAAAGCAGCGCGAGGATCGCCAGCGCCATCAGTGCATTAACTTTCATTCTCTTCTCCTGTCTGCTGCACCGCCGCCCACGACGAGAGGCCGCTGCAGACCACATCCCCGACCCAGACGGCGCCGCGTGCCTGGCTGAGCTCCAGCGCCACTTCGCAGGTTTTATTGCCGCCGTAGCTGAAATCGATAGTGGGGTATTTCTTATCCACGTCCATGACAAACTCGCCGTTTTCATCGGTCCGGGTACGGCCGATATGGTTGTTAATCCGCGCATTCGCCAGCAGCGTGCCGTCTTCTGCACGAATACGACCGGAGACGGTGACCATCTGCTTCACCTCTGGCTCAATCACTGCGACGTTGCCCGGATAAAGGGTCAGATGACTCTTACGCCCGCTGACGATGTCGTAGCTATCGAGCGAGTTTTTGCTGTTCTGCAGCTCCACCTCATAGCGGCCATAGGGAGAGAGCGGCAGGTAGTTACGCTTGCCGCTGAGCGGGAAAATCCGCCCGTTAACCCTGGCGCTAATCTGACCATCGTCCTCCAGCCCGGTGTTGAAGATCACTCCGGCGTTACCGTCAGTTCGTCCGCTGGCGGCGATGTTTTTGCCCTGCCAGCCGACGCTGCCGCTGGCGGTGAGGTTAGTGTTGACGTAGCCGTCCGCCGCACTGTTGACGTTCAGCGTGCCGCTGGCGTAGCGGGCGTCGAACTGGGCATACGCTCCGCCGCTGAGGGTTTTGTCATCCCCGGTATCGCCGGAGATGGCCCGCGACAGATTGGCGCCGATGGTGCGAATAGTGCCTTCATCAAACTGCTTGCGCGCTGAGAGGTTAGCCATGGTGTAGCCGTTCTGATGGGTCATCCCGGCGCTGAACCAGTTGCCCAGCGGCAGCGAGAGATCGAGAGCGATATATTTCCCGGTGTTGGCGCTGCTGTCGCCATTGTTATAGCGCTGGATCCCCGCCCGCAGGCCGAGCGATCCAAACGCGCCGCTGTAGACCGTCTGATAGTAATCCGCAGTGTAGTAATGACTGTTGTAGCGGCGGTCATCGTTGTAGCTGACGCTGAACGTCCCCAGCTTCGACCACAGCGCGTTCAGGTTGAGGGTGCCACCGATCGCCCGGTTGTCGGCATCGCTGCGCCGCAATTGATCGCCAATGCGGGTTCTCTCCTGGTTGACCCACACTGAACTGAAGCCTCCCGGCAGCGTAGCGCTGATGCTGCCGACGCTGCTCCAGGAACTGTCGCTGGCCAGCATATTCTGCAGGTTAACGTTGATCGACTCGCCCAGCGGCAGCGTCAGGCGGGTTTCCCCCACCGCCTGGTTGTCGTAGCCATAGCCCGTTGCCGCCCAGCTCAGGGTGCTGAGCGACCCGGAGGTCGAGAGGCCTGCCAGCCAGCTCTCTTTTGCCGGCCGGGTCTTTTTGCCGCTTTCCGACCAGCGATCCATATGGAAACTGCCGCCCCATACCTGCCACGCCAGCGGCGCGCCGATGCCGCGTCCCCGGCTGAACAGCTTATTGACCCGCTGGGTGCGTTTGCTGACCACCCGACCATTAACGATCACCTCCACTTCCACGTCGTAAATACCGTACGGCAGGCCGCGGGTATCCACTTCATGGTTGCCCATGGCGAAGTTCTGGACGCTCAGCAACCGGCCGTCACGGGTGAGATGCACCTCGCCCGCCGCCGGTAAAAAGGCAATCACCGGCGTGGCCGACTGACTGTTGTCGAAGACGGTGGAGCTGGCCTGATTCCCCCAGGAAAGGCCGTAAATCTTGCCGGCCGAAATAGCGGTCATCGGTCCCAGGGACTGCAGGTTCCAGGTGTCGAGCATCCCGCCGGCAAAGCGGTGGCCGGCGAAATCGCGCTCATACATGGCCTTATATAATTCACTGTCCTGCTGACCGCTGCCGATCCCGTACAGCGAGCCGTCGAGCACCACGTGATGCTCCCGCAGCGCGGTGACGTTGTTCAGCGACAGGTAGCTGGAGGTGTTGCTCCCGCCATTGCGCATCTGGTTGTTATAGACGCCGAGGTTATAGCTCAGGTTGCTGCTGAGGGTGTTCACGCTGGACTGACCGATATCTTCGCTGCGCGAGCGCAGCACGGTGCCCAGCGCCTCGCGTTTGACCACCAGCTGCAGCAGCAGCTGGCGCAGGCTGAGATCCAGCTGCGCGCTGTCGGTCAGGGGAATGGTGAGTGCCTCGCTGAACGGGGCGTTGGCCAGGCCGATCAGCTGCTGTCGGGTCTGTTGGCTGACGCTGGCGTTCCCCTCGCTCTCCTCCAGTTGGATCTGCCGGACACGCAGCTGGCCGTCGTCCAGCCAGATAAAGGCGCTGCCGATCCGCTGATCGTCACGGGTGTCCTGGCTGCCGGCAAGATGAATATAGAGCGGGACGCTCATACCGTCCTGCAGCGCCCGGCTGAAGGCCTGCGGAATAATCACCCCGCCAATCTGCTGGGCACGTACGGCAGCAGCGCTGGCGTCGGGCTGAACGAACAAAAAGATCATGCCGAAGGCAAGCTGCGTTTTCAGTCCTGGGGAAATCCGTCGTAGAGGCATCGTCGTTATCCATCTGCACAACTGTCTATTTCACGGGAACAAACTGCTCACCCTGCCAAAGCGCAACCCGTCCTTTTTTATTCGCCGTGTCCACCTGCGTAAAACGGCGCGATTTACCCGGCATCAGGTAGTAATTCTCTTTACACTCCTTACCGTCGGCGGCCTTCAGGCAAGGGCCGTAGGCGAGGATCCGCAGCGTCGCATTCCCGGTGTTGGTCAGAGAGCCGTTGGCGTACTGAAAGCGGTAATTCACCTGACGCGGCGCCACCACCAGGATGGTGCCGATGCGAGCGGACGCCGTCGCTACCGCGCTGCGGTTGGCGTTATCGCGCTGGGCATCGCTGAGTGCCTGATCGAACCAGACAATACGGTAGTAGCGCTCTTTGTCATCCGCCGGGCCTTTGTAGAAGAAGCGGATCACATCGCTGGCCTGGGCGGGTAGCAGCAGGCTGGCGGGGGTAAGCAGCACCTCATCCGGTTTATCCATCGGGATAACCTGCCCACCATCCAGCGGGGAAGAGAGCCGTTCGAGATGGATATTGATCAGTCGACCACTGTCTGTGCTGTTCTTGATTGTTTTGCTCAGCGTGCTGCTGCCGCTGTTCATAAAAGATGAGATATCGCCGACATCCAGCGCCTGCGCCGGCGACACCCCGGCAAGCAGCAGCCCGAGAGCCAGAAGGTGCTTTTTCATAACAATTCCGTCCGTGAAAAAAGCAGGGGGAGCCCCCCCTGCTGGTGCATCAGAAGGATCAGCTGGTCCAGGTGGCGTCGAACTGGACGCTGACGTCGCCGCTCCAGATCCCTTCCGGCAGGGTGCTGTAATCGGTCACTGCGGTGGTGCCGTTGGTGGTGCCGCTAATGATGGAGAAAGTGAAACCATCCTGCGCGGTGGTACGGCCGCTGGCGTTGTAGCCATTAGCCAGCGCGCTGAGGTTGCCGCCCAGCACGCCGTTAGCGGTATCGATCATCACGGTATCTGCCGTTTTTTCGACCGCGGCGCCGTTATAATCCACACCCACGCTCAGCGTGGAGCCGGAAGTGTCCAGCTGGGTTAAGGTGTTGGTGATAAGGCGCGAGGTCAGCTTAAAGGCGGTCGCCGTTGCGTCACCCTCAATCGCCACGTCAAACAGACCTTTCTGCGAGTTAAAGCCTTTAATGCCTTCGGCGTACTGGAATGCCAGGCTGCCGAGCGGGGTCACAACCAGCTTGCTGGTGGTGTCTTTTTTAGCGGTCGCCGACCAGGTCGCAACAGCCTGAGCCGTTACGTCAGCAGCCTGCGCCACACCCATACCGGTAAACGCTGTTACCAGAGCTATTGCCAGAACCTTTTTTTTCATCGCTTTTTCATCCTGAGTTGAATTAAGGACATGATGTCCCGGTGAACCATTTAAAAAACAATATTGCCTAGGTGTTACTGAACTAACTTATATATTTTGGAATACAGTTTGGCCTCAGCATTGCGCCGATGGGTATATACTGTCTTCACGCTACAATTTTCAATTCTGGCGATCGATTTCGGCTGCATGCCCTGAGCGGTCATGCGGATTATTTTCATTTCCCGGTCAGTAATTTTATCTTTCTTAATATCTTTGCGGAGAAATCTGCCATTAATTACGTAGGCCAGTTCTTTTCTAATATCGCGACTCAGGCCAACATATACCACGCCGCGAATATTGCTATTGTAATACCAGTAATTTGCTAAGGCTTCTGATTTCCTGGCCGCAATCAATACGACCTGTTTCCCCTTTACCGCGGATAGCCATTCGCTATCGCGCCTGATAAATTCATTTAAAGAAGCCGTGTTGAGATTGATAAACACAAAATCCTTTCTAATCTTCTCCTGCGACAGATAAATTAATTCATCGATATCCAGAATGAGTTCGGATAGTCCTTTATAGAAGTAGGAGTCATGGGCAGACCAAATGTACTTATCGGAACAGCATTTATATTCCATATAGTTTTTAACCTCATAGTCCTTGAAGTAATCATTTTTACAACTTCACTGTTTGCCAGGCCTACAAAGTTAACTGGCGTATTCGCTTCCTTTAATAAATCGCCATTAAATAAGACACGCATTACTTATCAATATTTGATAAGCCGGGTTTAATTTTAATTATTTCTGCATGGCGTTGAATTTAAGTTTTTTCCTATGGAGTGTCAACACGCGGACAGGCAATCAATTTCGTGCCTGGGTCAATATTTACAAAAACTGAAAATATCGGATTTTTGAGGAGTGGAAAAAGACATTTATTTTCATGAGGTTATTGGCAATATTACCCTCAATTCTTACTTGTGCTTTATATTACCCAGGATCTTCGCCCTATTATGTTAGGAATATTCTTAATGAGGAGCAGGCTGGAGTTGTCAAATAAACCAAATTAACAACAAAATAAAGAATATAAATCTGAATATAAGCAATAACCAGGATGATTTACCAATTCATAAGTCACATGAATAGATTAACCTGCCGCACAAAATAGTTATGCATATGTTAATTCTGCGGAATGATGAATGCTAAACAAAGGTAGAAGCATTATCTATTCGATTAAACAGACCTCATTAGCAAGATAAAACGAGTTTTGCCGATAGGTGCCTGCCGTCACGGCTGCGCCTGCCTTCGCGCCCCCCGAAAGCATAGCCGCTTTTCAAGGCTTCGCCAGCGGTCAGCAAGCCGCGCGGTCGGCCTGTCATCCCCGCCTTTTCCCGCCTGTTCACGCTTTGTTCGCAATACCGTCATCGAAATTTCATATAAAGACCTATTAATAGTGCCCAGTTAATGACGAACCTGGACACTCTTATGAACAGCTCTCTTGCCGCGGTGGCCGAAACTGATTTCCAGCCGTTCACCGATCTCGATGCCGGCCTGCAGCGGAAGGTCTTAAGCGTGCGTAACCTGACGAAAGCCTATCATGCTCAGCACAAGGTGCTGGACGGCATCAGCTTTGACCTGCACGCCGGTGAAATGGTCGGGGTCATTGGCCGCTCCGGCGCCGGTAAATCGACGCTCCTGCATGTCCTTAATGGTACGCACAGCGCCAGCGGCGGTGAAATTCTTAGCTATCCGGAAGTCGGTATGCCACACGATGTCTCAAAGCTGAAAGGCCGCTCACTCAACGCCTGGCGCAGTCAGTGCGGGATGATCTTTCAGGACTTCTGCCTGGTACCGCGCCTCGACGTGCTCACCAACGTCCTGCTTGGCCGCCTCAGCCAGACTTCAACCCTGAAGTCGCTGTTTAAAATTTTCCCCGCCGCCGACCGGGCGCGCGCCATTGCGCTGCTCGAATGGATGAACATGCTGCCGCACGCGCTGCAGCGGGCGGAGAATCTCTCCGGGGGACAGATGCAGCGGGTGGCAATCTGCCGGGCACTGATGCAAAACCCCGGCATTTTGCTGGCCGACGAACCTGTCGCCTCGCTGGATCCGAAAAACACCCAGCGCATCATGGATGTGCTGCGCGAGATTAGCGAGCAGGGCATCAGCGTGATGGTAAACCTGCATTCGGTAGAGCTGGTGAAGACCTACTGCACCCGGGTTATCGGCGTCGCCAGCGGCCAGCTTATTTTTGACGATCACCCCTCCCGGCTGACGCAGGATGTGCTGCAGCAGCTGTACGGCGATGAAGTTAGCCAATTGCATTAATTTCACTCACACGGGCAACATAATGAAAAAATATATGACTGGCGCAGTTCGTTTATCCGCAGTGGTCGCGGGCATGATGATGGCATGGCAGGCGGCGGCAGCGCAGCCGAAAGAGCTGAATCTGGGCATTCTCGGCGGGCAGAACGCCACCCAGCAAATCGGTGATAACCAGTGTGTGAAGACCTTCCTCGATAAAGAGCTGAACGTGGATACCAAACTGCGTAACTCTTCCGACTATTCCGGGGTGATCCAGGGTCTGCTGGGGGGCAAAGTCGACGTGGTGCTGAGCATGTCCCCCTCCTCTTACGCTTCGGTTTATATCAATAACCCGAAAGCCGTGGATATCGTCGGCATCGCCGTGGACGATAAAGATCAGTCCCGCGGCTATCACTCCGTGGTGATCGTCAAAGCCGACTCCCCGTACAAAACGCTGGACGATTTAAAAGGCAAAGCCTTCGGCTTCGCCGATCCGGATTCCACTTCCGGGTATCTGATCCCTAACCATGCGTTTAAAGAAAAATTTGGCGGAAACGCCGACAACAAATACAACAATACCTTCTCCAGCGTCACCTTCTCCGGCGGCCACGAGCAGGACATTCTCGGCGTGCTGAACGGCCAGTTCGCGGGCGCGGTCACCTGGACCTCGATGGTCGGCGATTACAACACCGGCTACACCACCGGCGCGTTCAACCGTCTGATTCGCATGGATCATCCGGATCTGATGAAGCAGATCCGCATTATCTGGCAATCACCGCTGATCCCGAACGGCCCGATCCTGGTAAGCAATGCGCTGCCGGCGGACTTTAAGGCGAAAGTCGTGGCGGCGGTGAAAAAACTGGACACCGAGGATCACGCCTGCTTTATCAAAGCGATGGGCGGTACCCAGCACATCGGTCCGGGCAGCGTGGCTGACTTCCAGCAGATTATCGACATGAAACGCGAGCTGGTGAGCGCGCGTTAATCCTGCCTCAACGCCGCCTGCTTGCCCACAGGGTGAGCGGCGGCGCTACGTTGAAGATCCCCGACGCATGAAGACGACCCACACCGAATTTGAACGCTATTACCAGCAGGTACGCTCGCGGCAAAAGCGCGATACCGTCTGCTGGTCGTTACTCCTGCTGGCGCTCTATTTTGCCGCCGGCAGCGCCGCAGAATTTAATCTGCTGACCATCTGGCACTCGCTGCCCCACTTCTTTGACTATATGGCAGAGACCATTCCGCCTCTGAGTGCCGGTAACCTGTTCGCCGATGTGCAGACCAAAGGCTCGCTGGCCTGGTGGGGCTATCGCCTGCCGATCCAGCTGCCGCTCATCTGGGAAACCCTGCAGCTGGCGCTGGCCTCGACGCTGGTGGCAGTCGCCATTGCCACCATCTTCGCGTTCCTCGCCGCCAACAACGCCTGGACCCCGGCGCCGGTACGCTTTGCCATTCGGGTACTGGTGGCGTTTTTGCGCACCATGCCCGAGCTGGCGTGGGCGGTGATCTTTGTTATGGCGTTCGGCATCGGCGCGATCCCGGGCTTTCTGGCGCTGATGCTGCACACCGTCGGCAGCCTGACCAAACTGTTCTACGAGGCGGTGGAGAGCGCGCAAAACAAACCGGTACGCGGCCTGGCGGCCTGCGGCGCGTCGCCGCTGCAGAAAATCCGCTTCGCCCTGTGGCCGCAAGTGAAACCGCTGTTTCTCTCCTACGGCTTTATGCGGCTTGAAATCAACTTCCGTTCGTCGACGATTCTCGGGCTGGTGGGCGCGGGCGGTATCGGCCAGGAGCTGATGACCAATATCAAGCTCGACCGCTACGATCAGGTGAGCATCACCCTGCTGCTGATCATTCTGGTGGTGTCGGCGCTGGACATGCTGTCCGGTCGTCTGCGCCTGTGGGTACTGGAGGGTAAGAAATGAGCGTCTGGCACATGCAACCGGATATCGCCGCCAGCCGGCGGCAGCATAAACAGCTCTATCAGGTTCAGGGGCGCTACCTGCGCTACGTCGGGCTGGTGGCGCTGGCCTGCGTGCTCTATTACGTCTGGTTTTTTCTGCAGTTTGGCATCAGCGGCGAGCAGCTGACCACCGGTCTGCAGCAGATTGGCCGCTACCTGGCGCGGATGTTCGTCTGGCACGACTTCTGGAACTGGCCGTTCGGCTATTACTTCACGCAAATCGGCATCACCCTGGCTATCGTCTTCGCCGGGACGCTGACCGCCACGGTGCTGGCGCTGCTGCTCTCCTTCTTTGCCGCCCGCAACATCATGCGCGGCGTGGTGCTGGGGACCCTTGCCCTGCTGATGCGCCGCCTGTTTGATGTGCTGCGCGGGATCGACATGGCTATCTGGGGGTTGATTTTCGTGCGCGCGGTCGGCCTCGGGCCGCTGGCTGGGGTGCTGGCGATCATCATGCAGGACACCGGTCTGCTGGGACGGCTGTACGCGGAAGGACACGAAGCCGTGGACCGCTCGCCCGGGCGCGGGCTGACCGCCGTGGGCGCGAACGGCCTGCAAAAGCATCGCTTTGGCATTTTTACCCAGTCGTTCCCAACCTTCCTCGCCCTGAGCCTGTATCAGATTGAATCCAACACCCGCTCCGCGGCGGTGCTGGGCTTCGTCGGCGCCGGGGGTATCGGGCTTATCTATGCCGAGAACATGCGCCTGTGGAACTGGGATGTGGTGATGTTTATCACCCTGCTGCTGGTGGCGGTGGTGATGATCATGGACACCCTTTCCGCCTGGCTGCGCCGTCGCTATATCGGCGGCGCCGCGGTGCCGCTGTATCAGGGCGGACGCTAGCACACCTTTGCGCCGGATGGCGGCTTCGCCTTATCCGGCCTACTCGTCCAGGACTGGCTGTTGACTCACCGCCGGGCCTGGGGCAACTGAAACTGCCGGTACTGGCGGCCTCAACATCGCTGAGACGTTCCCGGAAGGCCGGGGCAGCCCGCATGGATGCGGGCTGAGGGCCGTGTTTTGCAGGGATGCTGCCTCGGCCCGACCCGAAGCCTGCAGGGATAAGTCGAAGGCACCACGCAGTGGCGATGTTGCTGGCCGGAGCCCGGGGGTACAGGGGGCGGCGGCGACTGGCCGCCCCCTGTGCGCTCCCTGCGCCATGAGTGACATAGTGCAGAAAAAATATTGGGAGCGCTATCTGTCCGGAAATAACATAGAAGTTGTAGCCCTGCCAGGCGCAGTATGCACAGGGAAATTTACGCTTGTACCGTTATTCCGCCGGGTGGCGGCTGCGCCTTACCCGGCCAGGGGTTCGTGCGCCCTGCCGTTAATTTATTCACCGTTGTTGCTATTCCAGCCGCCAGCTCAGCACCGGCCAGCCATATCCGGCACCCGCCGCCTGCAGCTGCGGACAGGGATTGACCAGCCGCACGCGATCCGCATGCAGGCACAGCGGCAGATCGTTAATGGAATCGGTATAGAAAGTCACCTCGCCGTCATACTGCGGATGCGCCTCGCGCCACTGCGCCAGACGCGCCACCTTCCCCTGCTGATAGCTAGGGATCCCGGCAATGACCCCGCTGTAGCCGCCGTCGACCATCTCCACGTCAATGCCCAGCGCCTGATCAATCTCCAGCGCGGCGGCCACCGCCTGCACCAGCAGGCTAACCGAGGCGGAGATAATCAGCATCTGCTCCCCCTCGGCCCGCAGACGACGAATGAGCTCCCACGCCTGCGGATAGACCCGGGGCAGGATCGCCTCGCGCACGCAGCGGGCCACCAGCGCATCAACGTCCGACTTCGGTATTCCGGCCAGCGGCGCCTGGATCAGGGCCACATAATCGGCGATATTCATCTCTCCCCGGTCATAATCCGCCATTAGCCGCGCCTCGCGGGCAAGATACCCCTTCTGCGTTGCCAGCCCTTCGCGAACCATAAACTGGCTCCAGACCGTACTGCTATCGCCCTGTATCAGGGTGTTATCGAGATCAAAAATCGTCAGCGTGTTGCCCATGGTACTTTCCCTTACTGGTCAAAATAAGCTGCCGGGAGCATGCGTAAAAAAGATGACAGGAAAATGAACCGGACGCCAAAGCGCCCGGCTCGCCATAAGCCGGCGCGGACCTTCGCGGTGCGGAACACCAGCACGATCCCACCGATGATCGCCACCATACCGACCATCGCCGCCGCCGGCAGCCGGTTGCCCAGCAGCAGATAATCCAGTAGCGCCGTGATCACTGGCACCAGATAAAAGAGGCTGGTGACATTGACAATATTTCCCGCGCTCAGCAGACGATACAGCAGCAGCTGGGCGACCACCGAAATCAGCAGCCCGAGAAACAGCACCGGAATAATCAACCCGGCGTTAACAGTAAACTGGAAGCCGCTGACCGGGGCAATCAGCAGGCACAGCCCCAGACTGACGGCGTACTGCAGCGGCAGGACATCCGCCGGCGCCTGACGGCTGCGCTTTTGCCACAGCGCGCCAAAGGTCATCAGCAGCAGAGCCGCCAGCGCAAACAGGATCCCCACCATCGCCATCGGCGAGGCCGCCAGGCTGCGCCACACCAGCAGCACCAGCCCCGCCAGGGCAATCAGCAGCCCTGACAGCCGCCGCCCCTGCAGGCGACGCTCCACCACGCAAAGCGTAAGGATGGGCTGGATCCCCATGATGGTGGCGATAAGTCCCGGCGTCACACCGTTAGCCATCGCCTCGAAGTAACAGACCGAATAGCCGCCAATCAGCATCAGGCCGGTGGCCGCTGTCTGCAGGCGGGTGCCCGGCGCGGGTAGCCAGCGCCGACGGACGATGGCCAGCGGCGCCAGCGCGACCAGGGCAATCAGAAAACGAAAGACCAGCAGCGCCATCGGCGAAGCGTTGTCCAGTCCCCAGCGGGTGAAGATGGCCGCGCTGCCCCACAGCAGCACAAAAATGGCCGTTGTCGCCTGCGAGGCGAGCAGAGAATAGCGAACGTGCATAGCATGCTCCAGAACGTCAAACACAAGGTATCAAGCGTCATACCGGCAGGTAAGCGCCTGCTAAAGACGGCGTTAAGCGTCGAAAACAACCCGGTCTGGAGGGGGAGGCGGTGGGCAGAGCGTGGTGAAGCAATGATGAAGCGCAGACGTCATCCACCCCGCGTCGAAAGCGGCGCCGGGCAAAGTCTCACCAGAGATGGCGTAATGCGTCATGGAATGCCTCGTGAAATGTTTAATCAGAATCCTGGCACAGGCCGTTCGGAAGTGACAACTGCCTTTTATGGGTGATCTCTCGACTGGTTGTTTATTTTTAATCGTAAATAAACGTAAAGGCGGCCTCGGCTTATTCAGCCGTTCTTTTTAATCGGCTATAAAACAAAGCAGTCTGCTTGCTACTTCGAAAATAACGATATGAAGCCAAAACTGACGCATGCTCTCTTTTTAATTCCTTTTTTGTTGTTGGCAGGATGCTCCTCCTCACCGAAACAGGCAAAGAACACAAAATCTCATGCGGATATGACCATTGACGGCGGATCGGACGATCTGATCCCGGTGGTGGCGGCCCTGCATGATCAGATGCACACCTGGCAGGGAACCCCCTATGAATGGGGCGGTACTGAACAAAGCGGCGTCGACTGCTCGGGTTTCGTCTGGCGCACGTTGAAGGATCGCTTTAACCTGCCGATGGAGCGGATCACCACCCGCGAGCTGTTGCACATGGGCGTGCGGGTCAATAAACGCGATTTACGTCCCGGCGATCTGGTTTTCTTCCGCACCCGGGCCGGGATGCACGTTGGCTTTTACGATACCGATCATAATTTCCTTCACGCCTCGAGCAGCCAGGGCGTGATGCGCTCTTCGCTGGACAACCCTTACTGGGAATCGGCGTTCTATCAGGCGCGTCGTCTGCCGAAGGAGTATAACGCGCAGATCACCATGAACAGCGACACCCTGCATCTGGCGAAGAATCGCCGCTAAAAAAAAGCCGCAGCCAGGGCTGCGGCGGGTGGTTCTGCGGTCAATCAGAACTGGTAGGTCATACCCAGCGCGACGATGTCGTCATCGTTGATGCCGAGTTTGTTATCGCTTTTCAGCTGGTTGATTTTGTAATCCACGAAGGCGTTCATGTTTTTGTTGAAGTAGTAGGTCAGGCCCACGTCAATGTAGTTAACCAGATCTTCGCTACCCACCCCTTCGATATCCTTCCCTTTCGACAGCACATAGCCGAGGGACGGACGCAGACCGAAGTCGAACTGATACTGCGCCACCGCTTCAAAGTTCTGCGCTTTGTTGGCAAAACCGCCGCTGATCGGGGTCATTTTGCGGGTCTCAGAATACATGGTCGCCAGGTAGATATTGTTGGCGTCATATTTCAGGCCGGTCGCCCAGGCTTCCGCTTTCGAACCCTGGCCGCGGGCCAGCAGGTTCTGATCGTTGGTACGGTCGGAGCTGGTGTAGGCCGCGCTGACGGCGAAGTCGCTGCCGCCGAAATCATAGCTTAATGAGGTGCCAACGCCGTCGCCGTTCTGTTTCTTCGCTTCACGGCCTTCGTTTTTACCCTGGTACTGCAGGGTCATATCCAGACCATCCACCAGACCGAAGAAATCGGTATTGCGGTAGGTCGCCAGGCCGCTGGCGCGTTTGGTCATAAAGTTATCGGTCTGGGCAGAGGAATCGCCGCCGAATTCCGGGAACATATCGGTCCAGGCTTCCACGTCGTACAGGGCGCCAAGGTTACGACCGTAATCGAAGGAGCCGTAGTTCTTCAGCTTCACCCCGGCGAATGCCAGACGGGTTTTCTGGCTCGAGTCGCTCTCGGTTTTGTTGCCCGAGAATTCAGATTCCCAACGGCCATAGCCGGTCAGGTCGTCGTTAATCTGCGTTTCGCCTTTAATACCGAAACGCACGTAAGTCTGATCGCCATCTTTGCTGTCATAATCGCTGAAGTAGTGCATGGCTTTGATCTTGCCGTACACATCCAGTTTGTTCGCGTTCTTGTTATAAACTTCCGCTGCCTGCGTCGCTGTTGAAGCCACAAAGCCCATCATCATTAATGCCAGAGTACTCTTTTTCATTATTCAGTCCTGGTGATTTATTTATACGCGCTATTCAATTGCGGGCGCTCGCCCATCAAAAACAGGAGGTTTTTTAACGCCGGGAGATTAAATATTTATGACAAGGTGGAACTTTTTATAAAAAAGAGTATTTAAATGTATCTGACATATTTTTGTCACATCCCCTCTCCAGAATGCCCGATCCCGCGCAATAAAATGGCGCGCCCGCCGCCCCGGGTGTTGGCAAGCGGGCCGACTCCTGCTACAACATCAGCTCGATATCGATATTCCTTTTGAACGGCAGAGAATCATGAGTGAAAGCCAGACGCTGGTGGTAAAACTGGGCACCAGTGTTTTAACAGGCGGGTCCCGCCGCCTGAACCGCGCCCATATCGTTGAGCTCGTGCGCCAGTGCGCACAGCTGCACGCCATGGGACACCGTATTGTCATCGTGACCTCCGGGGCCATTGCCGCCGGGCGCGAGCACCTTGGTTACCCGGAACTGCCCGCCACCATCGCCTCCAAGCAGCTGCTGGCGGCGGTGGGACAAAGCCGTCTGATCCAGCTGTGGGAACAGCTGTTTTCTATCTATGGCATTCACGTTGGCCAGATGCTGCTGACCCGCGCCGACATGGAAGACAGAGAACGGTTCCTCAACGCCCGCGACACTCTGCGCGCGCTGCTGGATAACAGCATCGTCCCGGTCATTAACGAAAACGACGCCGTCGCCACCGCGGAAATCAAAGTGGGCGATAACGACAATCTCTCCGCACTGGCCGCGATCCTCGCCGGGGCGGATAAGCTGCTGCTGTTAACCGACCAGCCAGGCCTGTTCACCGCCGACCCGCGTAGCAACCCGCAGGCGGAGCTGATTAAAGACGTCTACGGCATCGACGACGCGCTGCGCGCCATCGCCGGCGACAGCGTCTCCGGACTCGGCACCGGCGGCATGGGCACCAAGCTGCAGGCCGCGGATGTCGCCTGCCGCGCGGGGATTGATACCATTATCGCCGCTGGCAACCGCCCGGACGTCATCGGCCATGCGATGGAAGGCCTGCCGGTAGGCACCTGCTTCCACGCTCAGGAGTCTCCGCTGGAGAACCGTAAGCGCTGGATCTTCGGCGCCCCGCCGGCCGGTGAACTGACCGTCGATGCGGGCGCGACTCAGGCGATCCTCGAAAGAGGCAGCTCGCTGTTGCCAAAAGGCATCAAAATCGTCAGCGGCAACTTCTCCCGCGGCGAAGTGATCCGCATCCGTAATAGCGAAGGACGCGATATCGCTCACGGCGTCAGCCGCTACAACAGCGATGCGCTGCGCCTTATCGCCGGCCAGCACTCGCAGCAAATCGATGCCATTCTGGGCTATGAATACGGCCCGGTGGCCGTCCACCGCGATGATATGATCATCCGTTAAGGAGCTGAAAATGCTGGAACAAATGGGCATTGCCGCCAAAGCGGCCTCCTGGCAGCTGGCGTTACTCTCCAGCCGGGAAAAGAACCAGGTACTGGAAAAGATCGCCGATTATCTGGAAGCGCAGACCGACGATATTCTGCGCGCCAACGCGGAAGATTTAGCCGAAGCTCGCGCCAATGGCCTGAGTGAAGCGATGCTTGATCGCCTCGCGCTGACCCCGGCGCGTCTGAGCGGCATCGCCAACGATGTGCGCCAGGTGTGCAATCTGGCCGATCCGGTCGGCCAGGTGATCGACGGCGGGCTGCTGGACAGCGGTCTGCGTATTGAACGTCGCCGCGTCCCGCTGGGGGTGATTGGCGTGATTTATGAAGCGCGACCCAACGTGACGGTCGACGTCGCCTCCCTGTGTCTGAAAACCGGCAACGCAGCGATCCTGCGCGGCGGGAAAGAGACCTGGCGCACCAACGCCGCCACGGTGAAGGTGATCCAGCAGGCGCTGCAGGAGTGCGGTCTGCCGGCCGCCGCGGTACAGGCCATTGAGAGCCCGGATCGCGCGCTGGTGGGCGAAATGCTGAAGATGGATAAATACATCGATATGCTGATCCCCCGCGGCGGCGCTGGCCTGCACAAGCTGTGCCGCGAGCAGTCAACGATCCCGGTGATCACCGGCGGGATTGGCGTGTGCCATATCTTCGTTGATGAAACCGCCGAGATCGCCCCTGCGCTGAAGATCATCGTCAACGCCAAGACCCAGCGGCCGAGCACCTGCAATACCGTGGAAACGCTGCTGGTACACCGCAACATCGCCGACACCTTCCTGCCGGCGTTGAGCAAGCAGATGGCCGAGAGCGGCGTCACCCTGCACGCCGCCCCTTCCGCCCTGCCCGCGCTGCAAAACGGCCCTGCGAAGGTCGAGCCGGTGAAAGCGGAGCAGTATGACGACGAGTATCTGTCGCTGGATCTGAACGTCAAAGTGGTGGCCGATATGGATGAGGCTATCGCCCATATTCGGGAACATGGCACCCAGCACTCCGACGCCATCCTGACCCGCACCTTGCGTAACGCCAACCGCTTTATCAATGAAGTGGACTCTTCCGCCGTCTACGTGAACGCCTCCACGCGCTTCACCGACGGCGGCCAGTTCGGCCTTGGCGCGGAAGTGGCTGTCAGCACCCAGAAGCTACACGCCCGCGGCCCGATGGGGCTGGAAGCGTTAACCACCTATAAGTGGATTGGTTTCGGCGACGATACCATTCGTGCGTAAATGAGAACGGGCGATGCAAAAATAGGCAGTTGATTCCACTGGCTATTGACGCATCGCCCGCTAAGTTCTAACCTTTTGCCTCGTGATTCACGCTCGTGAACACCTCTTGCAGGGCCGATATAGCTCAGTTGGTAGAGCAGCGCATTCGTAATGCGAAGGTCGTAGGTTCGACTCCTATTATCGGCACCATTTCAATCAAAAAGTTACATAAGCCACTGTCTTTAAAAACCTGTTTGGGGTTACGCCTGGGTTACTTTTTCCCCCGCAACCAACGCACTTAAGCTCACTGTTCTTATCGCTGAACCAGGGCATCAAAACTGCCATACACTGTTCTGGATAGAGACCCCCACGATGCGATGTTTAAAAGACTGTAGCTTCGATATGAAGTGTCTTATGGCATGCATACGCTTTTATATATCCAGCCTGAAAAAATATTTTTTATAAAATATCAATAAATTAATAGCATTTCATTTCTTAAAAAAACGTTAAACATGTTTAGAATTGTTAAGGTTAAAATCGAGTTTTTATCACAGGAACGCTCTCTCTTGTATCTAACAGAAGAGTTAGGGTTTCGAAGAGGTTTATTGCCTGATCAGGTTTCAGAGGGACCGCCAGAAAGCCGGTCCTGTAAGAGAGTCATTTCAGCTCCAGCGCTGTTATAACATGGTAATAGCCTCCTGTGTTTAGAGCGCCGTTGCTTACACAAAGCGGATAGTTCGGGGTCAGTCCAGCAGGCTTGCCGGGCTATATCTGTGGGAAGGTACAGCCTCGAGTTCAGATGCGTACGCCGCAAGGTGGCTGGGCTGACCCAATCCATGCAAGCACCGTCCCTGATTTCCATGCCGATGGGCTGGTACGCTACGGCATGCCGAGAACATTCGCCCTCGGCAGAGGGTTAAGGGCGATCAGGCGCTAACCGTATGGATAAAATACCTGGCCAGCCAGTCCATCAAAAAGCCGATCGCGCCAATAGTCACAATCACCGCCATCAGGGCGGAATAATCCAGCCGGTCGCGAGCATCAAGAATGGCATAGCCCAGCCCTGAGCTGACCCCCAACATTTCACAAGGCACCAGCACAATCCACAGGATGCCGATGGCCAGCCGGACGCCGGTGAGAATATGGGCACGAACACCGGGCAGAATAATATGCCAAAGCGTTTCCCGGCGCGTCGCGCTCAACGAACGGGCCAGCAGCAGCCAGCCGGGCGGTAGTTGCCTGACGCCGCTGGCGGTATTGAGCAGCACCGGCCACACGGCGGCAAAGCTAAGCAAGAACCAGATCGGCCGATCGCCGATCCCCAGCAGCATCACGGCGACGGGCATCCACGAGAGCGGCGAGATCATACGCAAAAACTGCAGAGCCGGCATCGCCAGGAGTTCGCTTGCCGCCGAGCAGCCCATCAGCAAGCCGCACGGGATACCGACGATCAGCGCCAGCCCCAAGCCAACCGCCACCCTCGACAAGCTGATGGCAATATTGCGCACCAGCTCCCCCTGGGCAAGCATCTCCTGAAGGCTACGCAAGGCGTTTTCCGGCGCGAATAGCCCGGCCATTCCGCCGGCAAAGTGAGTGATTGCCCCCCAGATCAGCAGCAGCAGCGCCAGACCGGGCAGCGCCCAGCCAATACGGATTAAAATCGGTTTCATGGCGCGATCGTTTCCTCACGGTCAAACGCGCCGTCGGGAAGACCAAACGCGGTCATACCGCCGGCGCGGACGATACTTTGACGCACGAAATCCGACGCTACCAGATCGGCGGCGACCTGCTGCCCGTTGAGTCGGGCGAGAAAATCGCTATTGCCCTCCATCACCGTCTGCTTTAGCTGGTCGGTGAGCGATGCGAAATAGCTGGCGTACGGCCATGGCTGGAAATCAATCCGCTGCTGGTGCCACGCATCGTGGCGGATAGCGCCGTCCTTGTGCCAGCTAGCCTGCATCGCTGGCGTCGGCAGCAGCACCTGGCGAAGCACGTCGGCGTCGTGTGGGGTATAGCGATGTTCGTCGCTGTGCGACAGCAACTGGGCCGTTTCCGCCCGGTGCTGGCGGATCCACTGCTGGGCGTTAACCAGCGCGTCAGTCACGCTCTGGCTCCATGCCGGGCGCATGCTGAGATCGCTTTCGTGCATCATGACCACGCAGCAGGCGTGGTTTTGCCAGACATCGCCGGTAAAGCGCAGGATCCGCCCGACATGGCGTGTTTCGGCTAGCGCGTTAAAGGGCTCAGCGACGATAAAACCCTGAATTTGCCCGGCCGCCAGCGCGGGCACCATATCCGCGGGTGAAAGTACCAGCAGGCGAACCTGTTTTTTCCCCGGCGCGCTGGTGACTGTCTGCAGCCCGGCGCTGCGCAATATTTGCTGCAGCACCACGTTGTGTATTGAGTACCAGAAAGGTACGGCGACGGTTTTCCCCTCCAGCTCTTCGACGCGGCTAATTTGCGGCGCTACGGTCAGCGCCGAACCGTTGGTATGGTTCCAGGCCACCACTTTGGCCGGCAGCTTCGCCTGGTAGCGCGCCCAAATCGTTACCGGCGAAAGCATATGAATCACGTTCACCCGGCCGCCGATAAATGCCTCTGTCAGTTGCGACCAGCTGCGGAACATCACCGGACGCTCGGCTTTCACCCCGGCCTTGTCGAACAGGCCCAGCCCGTGCGCCACCAGCAGCGGCGCCGCGTCGACGATCGGCAGATAGCCGACTCTGACCGGCGCGTCCGGTTCAGCGGCGGCGCGCGCCTGCTGTTGCATTACCAGCGGTAGTGCGGCTCCAGCGCTCAGCAGCGCGCTCAATTTCAGAAAGTCGCGGCGCGACATCGCATCACACATCAGGCACATAGCGTTTCTCCGCATCGGTATCCGCGCGCACATCACGCAGTTTCTTCAATATGTCCAGCCGCAGGGCAGCGAGCGCCTCCAGCGCATTATCGCGCGGATGCGGGATCTGTGGGCGCCATTCGCCCATCAGGCGGCCCGGAGCGCCGCCCAGCAAAATAACCCGGTCCGCCACCAGCAGCGCCTCATCAATATCATGGGTAATCAGCAGCGCCGACATCCGGTGTTGATTCAGCACGGCGATCAGCAGCCGCTGCATATCATGGCGGGTGACTTCATCCAGCGCGCTAAACGGCTCATCAAGCAGCATCACTTTCGGCCGCCGCGCCAGACATCGGGCTAGCGCCACGCGCTGTGCCATCCCGCCGGAAAGCTGGGTCGGTAGCTTGCTGAGATGGGTAATCAGACCGACCGACGCAATCGCCTGCCGCACGCGTTCCTGACGTTCGTGCGCCTCAAGCCGCGGCTGATGGCGGAAATCGAGGCCAAAAGCGACATTCTGTTCCAGAGTGCGCCAGGGCAGCAGCGTGGGGTCCTGGAAAGCCACCGAAAGGTGGGGATGCGGGCCGTCCAGCGGCTGGCCGAGGTAGTTCACCTCTCCAGCCAGCGGCTTTTCCAGCCCGGCGAGGATCCGCAGCAGGCTCGACTTCCCGACGCCGCTGGCTCCCACTACGGCGACAATTTCATTTTCCGCCAGCGAAAAGTTGAAATCCTGCAGCAGGCGGGTCGTTGCCTGCCCGCGGTGATACCCCACCTCAAGGTGGCTGGCATGCAGTAACACGCTCATGCCGGCAGCCTTGCCAGCTGCTGTTTCAGCTGCACAACACTGGGGGTGACCAGCGGAAGGAAAGCACATTCGCGCCAGCGGCGCGCGGTCCGATCGCCCTGCGGCGATAGATAGGCCCGCCCTCCCGCGAGCATGAGTTCCAGCTGTATGCCGTTTATCGCCAGTTCGACCAGCCCGATACGTAGCCGGAACAGTTCACCGGGCTGCTGTACAAAGCGCTGGCTTTCCACACCGGCGTAAAGGTCGCTGCGGATCTGGCGATAGCGCTGTGCCAGCGTCTGCCATTCCCCGCGCAGCACATGGCCGTCGCTTAATCGGTCGCGGCACTCGTCAAGAATACATTCGGCCAGCCCTAGCGCCATGCCGCACTGCAAACCGAGAAAACGCGGGCGCACCGCGGGCAAAAACGTCCGGGCGGCAGAATGGATCACCCCGTCTTTTTCCAGCGCGACATCGTCAAAGTGCAATGCCGCCGTGGCGCTGCCCTGCATCGCCATCAGCGCAAGATCGGCAGAGCGCGACACGCCGGCAAGGCCGGATCCGATGCTGGCGATGAACGGTTCACCGCCGCCAACAGGCTGAACAACCGTCACCGCCTGGAAACCGCGGGTTTGTAAATTGGTAACCCAGTGAAGCTGCCCGGAGAGCCGCCAGCCCCCCTTCCCGTCAGCTACGCCGCCGATCTGCAGCTCTTCGAGCCCGGAGAGGAATTTCATCGCGTTGGATAAACCCGTCGCCCCCGCCAGCTGGCCGGCCAGCAGATCGGGCAATATGCGATCGCATAACGCGCTCTGTGGCGCCTGCGTCAGGATGTCGATATAGGTACGGTGTCCCCAAAACATAAACGCCGCCGTCAGCGAATGGCGGGCTACCGCGCTAATGGCATCAATCGCATCCAGCAGCGTACCGCCGCTGCCCCCGAGCGCCGGCGCGATCCCGATACGAAACAGGTTCGCTTGCGCCAGCTTTAGCAATAACGCGTGGCTAAGTTCACTGGAACGGTCGAGTTCCGCCGCCCGGTCGTCAAGCCACTCGCGTAAGGAATGATGTAGCATGCGTACTCTCCTTCAGCAGAGAACGGGCCAGATTTAGTCGGACCAAGCCCACGGACTTAGCTCGGTATTGAGCGGCGTTTGCGCCAGGCTATTGGCGAAGTTGCACAGCGTGGCCAAGCTGACGCCGAGGATCACATCCAGCGCCTGGCGCTCGCCGTAACCCGCCGCGCGAAACCCCTGCCATGCCGCCTCGCTAACCGCGCCGCGCGTGGCGATGACTTCGCGTGCGAAGCTGGCAATGGCTTCAAGATGCGGGTCTGGCAGCGGCTGCCGCTTGCGTAGCGCCTGTAAATCGGCCGGAGGCATGATCTTTTTCTTTTCGACCGTTGCGCTGTGTCCCGCCACGCAAAAACCGCAACCATGGACAGTTGCAGCAATTAATTGCACCGTTTCTCGTTCCGCTGCGGATAGACTGTTATTATTATTTATAGCGCCAACTGTTATATATGTTTGCAGCGCCTGCGGCGAATTAGACAGCGCCAGTAATAAGTTGGGAATAAATCCTGAAGAACGCCGGGCGTTTTCCAGATAAGTTTTTGATTCCTCTGGAGCAGTTGCCAGGGTCTGCAAGGTAATTCTTGTCATAATTAGCCTCCTGTTAAATTACAATCAGTATGTTTTTATTGAACATGGGGAGCAATACTGATAAAAAGTTGATTATTGTTCATTCGTCCTTTATTTATTCTTTTTTACTATGCTAAATAGCGAATGGTTATTAGATAATCTGAGCATTGAGAACTCCGTTTTCCATGTGGGCAAGTATTGCGGCTCGTGGAAAGGCGGCACTTCGGGCAGTGGAAAGGCCAGCTATCACCTGGTGATGGAGGGGCACTGCTGGCTGCATTGCGCCCAGCATTCCAGCGCGTTACGTCTTGAAAAAGGCGACATGGTTTTTATTTTACAGGATTGTCCATTCGTTCTTTCCTCCCATGAAAATGCGCAAAGCGCCTACCGCGCGCCGGTGCAGGAAATGCAGCCGCTGACTTACAAAGATGAGACCAGCACCGCATTAGCCTGCGGTTTTATTACCTTTAAAACCACCATTAGCCAGATGCTGTTGAGCTTTTTGCCGCAGGTTATCGTATTTAAAGCACAGGACGACCGGTCCGGCTCCATCGGCAAACTGGTGGCGGTGATTAATCGGGAAGCGACACAGACGGCGCTACGCAGTGAAAAGCTTATCGCTTCGCTGACGGAATTACTCTTTTTTATGGTGATCCGCCACTATTTATCCAGCCATACGGTGAAGACGCCGTTGGATAATATTCCGCTGACAACAGAATTCCTCAATCTGATGGCGGAGATTGTCTTGTTTCCGGCACGCCCCTGGACGGTGGAAGCCATGGCGCGCGCATCGGGCCTGTCGCGCTCGTGGTTTATTCAGCGCTTTAACCAGGTTTCGCCGCTGTCACCTGCAGAAATTGTGCGCCATATTCGCATTGCACTGGCCTGCCAGCACATCGCCGGCGGTGTAAGCCTGACGCAGAGCGCGGAACGAGTCGGCTATCTATCCCAGGCTGCGTTTAATCGCGCATTTCAACGCATCACAGGGGTCACCCCCGGCCGCTACAGTCAGCAGTGCCGGGACAACGCCGCCGCTCAGCAATTTCACGGCCGGAATTATCTGCAGATAAACGAAATCGTTTAACTCGCCCCTGCTGCAGCATGGTTGATTGCGATCGGCCATGCTTCAGGCCATACTCTGCTGTGCGAGCGGAAATGACGCCGACAAAACGCCTGCGCTAAAATCTCGATCATCACGGACTCGTAATACTGTTATCCATAAAAACCACAACATTGTATATTTCGTTTTGTTTTAAATTACCTACAATAAAAAAGATATAGTAAAAAAAGAAGTAGTATCTATGCAACACCATGTTCAACTCTCCGACAGCATAATATCCAACAGCCAGACATTGGTTAATTCCGCCATACAATATATTTATCAAAATATAAAGAATAACATTTCAGTTTATGATATCTCTGAATATCTGCAAGTTTCCCGGCAATATGTGCATCGCATTTTCAAAAAACAAACCGGAATGACCGTCAACACCTTTATCAGCCATAAAAAAATCGAATATGCGATGATGGATATCATCCTCGGTATTGAGGATGCCGACTCGGCCTACCTTAAATATAATTTCAAAAGTAAACATGCGTTTATCAATCAGATTCAGCATCTATATCCATACCACTCCTGCCTTACATAGCCTGCCGGCAGTCGCAGCACATAAAAAATAAATCGCTGCGCGCTGCCCCCCAATATCACTGCCTCCCTGATACCATCTATCGGCGATGCGCTCAACCATTAGCAAAATAATCGCTAACGAATAGCGGAAAAATAACTCAGAACGAATAATAATTAATTAGAATCAGTGGTTATAACAACTGTTATATCGATTAACAAACAAACTGTTCATGTTGGTGAAGGATCCGCTGTGATGTAATTCACTGGTATTTTCGGGTGAATTAACCCGCACTCTGTTGAGAACACTATAATGAGCAATGATGAATTTTCGGATAATGAACGATTGAAACAGCAGAGCCAGCTTCTGCGCGGCACGATTAAAGAAGATCTGCATAACGAATTAACCGGCGGATTTCTCGGCGATAACTTTCAGCTGATCCGCTTCCACGGTATGTACCAGCAGGACGATCGCGATATTCGCCAGGAAAGAGCGGCGCAAATGCTGGAACCGCTGCATACGGTGATGCTGCGGGTGCGTTTACCCGGCGGGATCATCAGCCCGCAGCAGTGGCTGGGGATTGACGAGTTTGCGTCGCAGCATACGCTTTACGGCAGCATCCGCATCACCAACCGCCAGGCACTGCAGCTACACGGCGTGCTAAAACGCAATATCAAGCCGGTTCATCGGCTATTGCATCAGCTGGGTCTCGATTCGCGGGCGACGGCGGGCGACGTCAACCGTAACGTGCTGTGTACTTCAAATCCGGTGGAGTCAAGGCTTCATCATCAGGCTTACGAGTGGGCTAAAAAGATATCGGAGCATCTGTTGCCGAAAACAAACGCCTATGCCGAAGTCTGGCTGGACGGTGAAAAGATCGCACAGCCGGAAGAAGAACCCATTCTGGGCAACAACTATCTGCCGCGCAAATTTAAAACCGCGGTGGTCATTCCGCCGCAAAACGACGTCGATTTACACGCCAACGATCTTAACTTTATCGCTATCGGCGACAATGGGCAGTTGACGGGCTTCAACGTGCTTGTAGGCGGCGGCCTCGCGATGACCCACGGCGATCAGAGTACCTATCCGCGCCTGGCGACGGAGCTGGGGTATATTCCTTTGAACGCTACGCTGGCGGTTGCCACCGCCGTTGTCGCCACCCAAAGAGACCTGGGAAACCGCGCAAATCGACGCAACGCTAAAACAAAATATACTATCGATCGACTCGGCATTGAGGTGTTTAAAGCGGAAGTCGAGCTGCGGGCAGGCTTGGCATTCCAACCGCTGCGCCCTTACGCTTTCAGCAGTCGCGGCGATCGTATCGGCTGGGTCGAAGGGATCGACGGTAAGCACCATCTCACCCTGTTTATCCCCAGCGGCAGGTTGATTGATAAGCCCGGCAAGCCGCTCAAATCGGGCCTGGCCGCCATCGCCGCCGTCCACACGGGCGATTTTCGCTTAACCCCCAATCAAAATATCATTATCGCCGGCGTCAGCGAGCGCAACCGAGCACAGATTGACGCACTGGCGCAGCGCTATTCCCTGATTGATGACACGGTATCGCCGCAGCGAAAAAGCGCGATGGCCTGCGTCTCCTATCCCACCTGTCCGCTGGCGATGGCCGAGGCCGAACGCGTGCTGCCGGACATCGTCGATCGCCTTGACGCTATCTTAATACGTAACGGGATTGCCGATCGGGACGTGATATTTCGCGTCACCGGCTGCCCTAACGGCTGTGGCCGGGCGATGCTGGCCGAAATCGGCCTCGTCGGCCGTGCCGTGGGCCGCTATGACATATACCTCGGCGGCAACCGCGAGGGAACGCGTATTCCTCGCCTCTATAAAGAGAACCAGCCGCTTGAGGAGATTATCCGCGACCTTGACGCGTTACTGAGCGCCTGGGCGCAGGCGGATAACCCGGATGAGGCGTTCGGCGACTTTGCGATACAGACGGGGATTATTCGCCCGGTACTGAACTCCAGCATCGACTTTTATCTGCAGGATTAAGATGGCCAGGCCGTTGGCGATTATTCAAATGGGCGATCCGCCGGCGGTCATCCGCCAGGAGGCAGGCGAGCAAAGCCGATGGTTCGTTCAGGTGCTCGCCTTAAACCGCGGGGAGTACCGGGTTTTTCGCCCGGATCGCCATGAGCTCCTGCCCGCTATCGACACAATCTGCGGCGCTATCATCAGCGGCTCCTGGGCGATGGTCACCGACCGGTTGGCGTGGAGCGAGGAGACCGCGCAATGGATACGCCTCGCCCACGCCCTGAACCTGCCATTGCTTGGCGTCGGCTATGGCCACCAGCTGATTGCCCACGCGCTGGGAGGGCTGGTTGCGGATAACCCGCAGGGGAGTGAACACGGGCTTCAGCTGATCCAGATCGCCGAAAACAGCACTGCCCCGCTGCTAACGACATGTCCCGGTCGCTTCGCGGCCTGGCTTTCTCACCGGCAAACCGTGCTACGGCCGCCGGAAGGTGCCAGCGTACTGGCTTTTTCCACCCGGGACGTCTGCCAGATTCTGCGCTATAGCGACACGGCGTATTCGGTGCAGTTCCACCCGGAATTTACCTGGGATATTATGGCCGCCTGCCTCAAACAGTGCGGCGAAGGGTTGGAAATGGCCGAGATGTCCGGCGAACCAGCCTGGCCACAAGAACTGCTCAGGCGCTTCTATTATCTCTGGTGCAAGGATAATGCCCCCCGCTTATGCCAGTCATAAGCATGAGAAAACGGTTTAATTGATCTCCTCCCGGAAAACAGTACCACTCTACATCAAGATAAAAGCCTCTCTGGGTTTACACCAGGGTTGCTTTCCCCTTGCGTCGCCCCCTTAAACTCAACGCACTTATCGCTGAGCAAGGACATCAAAACTGCCCCCTGTTCAAACCGTTAATCTAGTAATTTCATCTCCAGCGCCCGGCTCATCGCTTGAGTGCGACTATTCACTTTGAGCTTCGCGTAGATATTTTTGATGTGCCATTTGACCGTTTCAGCAGAAATAACGAGGGTGCGAGCAATTTCTTTATTCATCTGACCTTCAGCGATCAGTTGTAATACCTGCAACTCTCGCTCGCTGAGTTCCCCATGAATATCGGGGCTTCCACTATTAAACGGTGTTCCATCTGCAGGCGCGCACTTGCCGGCCCAGGGTTCATGGACTATCCCTTCCTCTGTACAAGCCGAAGAGGTTTCATTCATACCGGCAAGCAAAGGTTGCAAGGTATCGCCAGCCTCAAGAAAGAGGCCCTTGAGATGCTGTTGTTCAGCCAGCTGCACGACTGGCTGAAATGTCGTGCGCGCTGCCGCAGTTTTGCCGCTGTTCCACAAGGCTAATGACCAGAGCGTACGCAGACGCGCTGCGGTTAACCTGTCCCCCCGGCTTTCCTGATCAGGGACCATGTCAGCCAGGAGAATACAGGCTTGCGGCGCCTGGCCTGTGGCGAGAAGAAGGCGACAGTGGCTAAGGGATGCATACAGAACGATAGCGCGTTGACAGGGATGTTCGGCATCCATTCGGAAGCTGGCGGCCATTTGTTCGAGTTGTCGCTGCAGTTGCTCTGCGCCTGTGACATTGCCGCGCTGCAGCCGCACCCTCACCTGCTCGGCTAACATCATGGCCTGGAGCCGTTGCCAGCCGCGAGACACGGCAAGACGCTGCGCATGCTCCAGCAATCGCTCGGCCTCATACGGCATATCGCCATCCAGGGCCTGACGCGCGAGATAGGTATAGCAACGACGCAGCGCATCGGGTGGACTGAATCGGTCGATGAATTCGAGCCGGTCGGCTAACAGATGATCGGGCGAGTCGCCACTCTGACATTCATAGGCTATCTCCGCCAGCAGCGGCGCCAGCGTCGCGCCACTGGTCGACTGGGTACCGGTATAACATTCAGCCTGGCGCAACGTTTTCTCTGCGTACCACCCGGCTTTCCCCAGATCGCCCTGACAAAGATGGCACTGGGCAATGATAAAAGCGCGATAAACCGAGACAAACAGATTATCTAAAGGACTTTCCGGAGAGGGCATATGCTGTTGAACCTCCAGCGCATCGTGATAGCGCTGGTTAACAACATGGCAATAGCTGAGAATATTGCATATCAGACCATCAACCCAGGTGTCGCCGCAGGGCACTTCGGCCAGCAACGGCTGAACAATAGCCAGACTCTCCGGGATGTTTTCCGCAAAGGCTTCGCAAATTGCCCGCACAACGCGCAATTTACACCAGGTGCTGCGAGTTAAATCCTCACGATGATGAAGTACCATCTGATCGAGGTTATCAAGCAGCTGCCTCGACTCATCAAAGTGGAAATAATGCGCCAGTGCCCAGGCCAGATTAATTTGCAGGTCAATGCGCGAAGGATCGGTGCTGGGCGGTAAATGATGCATCCATGAGATCAGGGTATCGATATCCCCTTCTTCCGCCAGTGACTGAGCGCTTGCGCCGTCCTGTACGGGGCTATGCACCGGCTTGCCTGCGCTGAGCGCATGGCGTACCGCCTCAGACCACAGCTTCTGTTCGACGAACCAATGACTGGCTAATTCATGTAGCTGTTTGCGATCAATATCGTTGTTCTGCTGCAGCATGGTCCGAAGATTTTCCTGCAACAGAGGATGGTAGCGGAACCAGTAGCCTTGTTCGTCAAGGGCTGACAAAAAAAGGTTGTGTCGCTCAATCCATGCCAGCATCGCTTTACTATCATCACGTCCAGTCACTGCATTGCATAATTCGGCATTTAACCGACTGAGGAAGGACGTTTTCACCAGAAAATCAAGAACCTCTTCCGGCAGCGGATCCAGTACCACCTCTTTCAGATAGCGGGCAATAGACCGTGTTCCTCCATGCATATTGCGCAACAGATGCTCGGGATCATGCTGTAATTCTGCGGACAATGAAGCGATCTTCATCCCTGCAATCCAGCCCTCAGTCACGGACTGTAGCCGCTGTGCATGGTGGTTGCTGAGGGGTAGCGCAACCGTGCGGCTAAAATAGTGTTTTGTTTCTTCGAGCGTGAATTGCAGGTCTCGATCATAGATTTCCACCAGTTGGTCCTGGGCCTGCAGCTGGCTCAGCGCAAGATTCGGGTGGAAACGGCTGCCAATGATCAGATGCAAGGCGGCAGGCGCATGCTTGATTAAATACCCCACGGCTTCATAGACCCCACGATCGTTAATCACGTGGAAGTCGTCGATGATCAGGTATACGTCATGCGGGCAATAGTGTAGCTGGTTAATGAGCCCGGCCAGCAGTTGCTCGGAGCTGGAGAGCTTCTGTTCTTCCATGTCACGCCAGAAATCGGCGTCCCAGTCAGCATAGAGTGGACGCAATGCTTGCAGCAGATAAGGAATAAACTGCCATACGTCATCATCATCCTCATCGAGGCTCAGCCAGGCGATACGTTCACCCTGGGCGACCATCTGCTGATGCCATTGCGCCAACAACGTGGTTTTGCCAAATCCAGCGCCGGCGCAGACGACGCCCAGCCGGCACTGCTGAACGGGACTGAGAAGCTGAAGAAGCCGGGGGCGCTCCAGCAATTGTATCGAGGAGCGAGGCGGGACGAATTTGGTCAGGATTAACGGCAAGCCTCGCGTCAGCCGCAATGGCCCGGAGACCAGTGAGGGTGATTGGCGACCTTCTAAATCCAATGGCTTCATCCGTGGTGTCTACTCGTTTTGTTTTTTTCAATTGTACGCCAGCCACCGGGATGACATGGGGCAGGCAAACTTTATGGCTACACAAAATTTAGAAAGTTTGACCTCAAGCATGAAAACCCCCACCTACCCCCCCATGAAGGTGGCTTCGCACTCTCTCTAACCGCTCGTAGATTCATTGCATGGGTGTGGCCAGGGTTATTCGCCCTGTCTGTTGGCCCCGCCTGGGTGACCTTTATTGAGGAGAATTAAACGATGCTCAGCAAACAGGCGTTATTGCAGGCTTACCGCAAGATGCGGGAGATCAGGACCTTTGAAGAGCGGTTGCATCAGGAAAATACCAGCGGTGATATTCCGGGCTTCATTCACCTTTATACCGGTGAGGAGGCCATCGCGGTGGGGGTCTGCGAAAATTTAACGAGCGCAGATTTCATTGGTTCAACACACCGTGGACATGGCCACTGTATTGCTAAAGGTTGTGACATTCACGGCATGATGGCCGAAATATTCGGTAAGGACAGCGGGTTATGTCGCGGTAAGGGTGGCTCGATGCACATTGCCGATCTGTCGAAAGGAATGCTGGGGGCGAACGCTATCGTTGGGGGGGCCCCTCCACTGGCCATCGGCGCCGCGCTAACGGCAAAAACGCTAAAAACCGGCAACGTCGGTGTCTCTTTTACGGGCGATGGGGGTTCTAATCAGGGCCTGGTCTTTGAAGCCATCAATATGGCCGTCGTGCTCCAGCTTCCAGCCGTCTTTATTTTCGAGAACAACGGTTACGGCGAAGGGACCGGCCATGACTACGCCGTGGGTGGGCGTGATATCGCCCGGCGCGCCGCTGGCTTCGGCCTGCCGGCAGTGACCGTCGATGGCACCGATTTCTTTGCCGTTTATGAGGCAACCTCAGAGGCGGTCAAGCGTGCGCGAGAAGGCGGTGGCCCAAGCGTCATTGAGGCCAAAGCCTTCCGCTGGCATGGTCATTTTGAGGGCGATCCCGCGCTATACCGCGCGGAAGGTGAAGTGCAACGCCTGCGTGAACAACATGATCCGCTGAAGATTTTCACCGCTAAGGTCAAGCAGCATATCACCCAGGAAGAACTGGCGGCGATTGACGAGGAAGTAGAAGCCCTGGTCAACGATGCCGTATTGAAGGCCCGCGCCGCTGCCTACCCGGCTCCGGAAGACCTGCTGACAGACGTGTACGTCTCATACTGAGGGTGATAACCATGACAATAAAAACCTATCGTGAAGCGGTCAAGGAAGCCCTGGCTCAGGAAATGGAACGCGATGAACGCGTAGTGCTCATCGGTGAAGACTTGCGTGGCGGTCATGGCGGAAATGCGCCCGAAGAGGCGAAGATTGAAGCCTTTGGCGGTGTACTGGGTGTCACTAAAGGGCTGTGGACGCAGTTCGGCTCCGATCGGGTGATCGACACGCCCATTACCGAGTCGGCCATTATCGGTATGGCGGCCGGCGCCGCAGCAACGGGGCTGCGGCCAGTCGCGGAATTGATGTTCATGGATTTTTTTGGTGTGAGTCACGATGCACTGTATAACCAGGCGGCTAAGTTCCGCTACATGTTTGGTGGCAAAGCCAGAGCTCCGCTGGTAATGCGAGGGATGATCGGCGCAGGGTTTTCCGCCGCGGCCCAGCATTCACAGTCACCCTATAATATCTTTGCCACCACGCCTGGACTGAAAGTGGTGGTGCCCTCGACGCCTTATGACGTCAAGGGTCTGTTAATCCAGTCCATTCGCGACGACGACCCGGTGGTATTCTGCGAGCATAAAATGCTGTACGACCTCAAGGGCGAGGTACCGGACGAGATCTATACCATCCCGCTAGGTGTAGCCAACTACACGCGCGAAGGAGAGGATGTCACCATCATTGCGTTGTCGGCAATGGTACATAAAGCAAACCAGGTGGCGGACAAACTGGCCAGAGAGGGGATCTCGGTCGAGGTGGTCGACCCGCGAACCATTTCGCCGCTGGATGAGGAAGGTATTCTGGAATCGGTGGCTTCCACGGGGCGGGTAGTGATAGTCGACGAATCTGCTGCACGCTTCGGTTTTGCTCATGATGTCGCGGCGCTGATTGCGTCTCAGGCATTCCATTTCCTCAAAGCGCCCGTTCTGCTGGTGACGCCGCCACACACGCCGGTCCCGTTCTCCCCTGCTCTCGAAAAACTCTGGATCCCTGGCGTTGAACGTATCGAAGCCGCCGTCCGTCAAGTGCTGGAGGATTAACCTATGAGCGAAATCAAGACGCTTGAAATGCCAAAGTGGGGGCTTTCCATGGAGGAAGGCTTGCTCGCTCGATGGGCAATCCAGGAGGGTGACGATTTCACCAGAGGACAGGAAATCTGTGAGATTGAAACCAGTAAAATCGTCAATGTGCTGGAGGCACCTTTTGCCGGTACATTACGCCGGATAATCGCCCGGGAGGGTGAGACGCTTCAGGTTGGCGCCGTGCTGGCTCTGGTGGCTGACGCTTCGGTCAGCGATGCTGAACTGGACGAATTCGCTGCCAGTCTGGCTACAGTGAAACCCGCAGCCCCTGGCCCGGAGGCTGCCGCGCCGGACGTAGCGGCACAGGCAGGCGGTAAGCCACCTTCCGTTGTTTCGCCGCCATCCAACAGTCCGGAGCCCCCTATTGGGCAGACCGTCATCCCCGTCAGTCTGCAAGGCGTGACTGATGTGACTCAGGTTAATGCCACGCCCCATGCGTTACGACTGTCTGCCCGCTGGGGTGTCGACCTGAAAAAGGTCCGCGGCAGCGGACGCGGGGATCGTATCTCTGTTTCTGATCTGGAAAGCGCGATCGTTGCCGCCGGCGGTCGCCTGGCCTCTCCGACGCCACCCGTTCGTCGCAGCAAAGCGCCCCGCTCGCATGCCGATGATAGCCAGGTATCGGCCACCCCGCTGGCGCGCCGCCTGGCCGGCAAGCTGGGTATCAACTTGCATGACTGCCGAAGCAGCGGTTCACGCGGTCGGGTGAGTCGCGATGATGTGCTGGCTGCGTCGTTGTTGCTCGACGGGCCCCCGCAGACCAGCCCTGTGCAGGAGAGTGCCCCGACACCCTTTGAGAGCATCCCCATGTCCGGTATGCGGCGGGCTATCGCTTCTCGCTTGCAAACCTCTAAGCAACAGTCTCCCCATTTCCGTTTGAGTGTCGATATCGATCTGGAACGACTGTTAGCGTTTCGTCAGGAAATTAACCGCGAAGTACCCGGTGTCAAGATTTCGGTTAACGACCTGCTGGTGAAAGCTTGTGCCCTGGCGCTGGTGGCCGTGCCAGACGTCAACATCCAGTTTGATGAAGCGACACAAAGTATCCGCCGCTTTGTGGATGCCGACATTTCAGTGGCCGTTGCGCTGCCTGACGGGCTAATTACCCCCATTGTTCGCTCGGCGAACCGGAAATCGATCAGCGACATATCGGCCGAAATTCACGCCCTGGTGACCAGGGCCAAAGCGGGCACGCTGAAGCCGGAAGAGTTCCAGGGGGGGACCTTTAGCGTGTCAAATCTGGGGATGCTCGGCATCCGGCAGTTTGACGCCATCATCAATCCACCGCAAAGCGCAATCCTCGCCATTGGCACCGGCGAGATGCGGGCGGTAGTACGCGACGGGCAAATCGTCGCGCGCCACCAAGTGACGGTATCGCTATCCTGCGATCACCGGGTCATCGATGGGGCGGCAGGTGCAGCTTTTCTCCAGGAACTCAAGCGACTGACTGAAACCCCAACCCTGATGTTTATCCAGGAGACGAGCTATGCACGATAATTACGATGTGCTGATCATCGGCGGGGGTCCTGGGGGGTATGTGGCCGCCATCCGTGCCGGCCAGCTAGGTCTTCGTACCGCCTTAGTGGAAAAACAACATCTGGGCGGCATCTGCCTGAACTGGGGATGCATTCCAACCAAGGCGCTGTTGCATGGCGCTGAGGTCGCGCACAGTATCACCCATGCCAGTCAGCTGGGCATCAGCGTGGGTGAGGTGAATGTCGATCTGCAAAAACTGGTGCAGTTTAGCCGTGCCGTTTCGCAACAGCTCACCGGCGGGGTTGAGTACCTGTTGAAGAAAAATGGCGTGAGGGTGATTGATGGCACCGCGCGGCTGCGCGGTAAGGGACAAATAACGGTAGCGGATGCCCGGGGGGAAGCGCACGATTACCGGGCCGATCACGTGATCCTGGCCACGGGCGCCCGACCACGCGCATTACCAGGCATAGAGCCAGATGGCGAATATATCTGGACCTATTACGAGGCACTACAGCCTAAGCGATTGCCCAGGTCGCTATTAATCATCGGTTCAGGCGCGATTGGCGTCGAGTTCGCCAGCCTTTATAACGATCTGGGCTGTAAAGTGACGCTGGTCGAGCTAGCGTCGCAGATTTTGCCCGTGGAAGATGCCGAAGTGTCAGCGGCGGTGCGTAAGTCATTCGAAAAGCGCGGGATTCAGGTCCATACCCAGACCCAGGTAACGCAAGTACAGCTCACCGATACCGGGGTGCGCTGTACAATGAAAAATACGAGCGCCGAATCTTTCCTGGAAGTCGAACGCGTGCTGCTGGCGGTTGGCGTACAGCCGAATATTGAAGATCTGGGGCTGGAAGCACTGGGCGTCGAGTTAGACCGCGGTTTTATCAAGACGGACGCGGCTTGTCGCACTAACGTATTTGGGCTTTATGCCATCGGCGATGTAGCCGGCCCGCCGTGTCTGGCGCACAAGGCCAGCCACGAAGGCGTGATCTGCATTGAGACACTGGCTGGTGTCGAAGGCACCCACCCGCTTGATCGCGACTATGTGCCCGGTTGCACTTATTCCCGGCCTCAGGTTGCCAGTCTGGGCCTGACGGAATCGACGGCCCTGGCCAGAGGACGACCCGTCAGGATCGGTAAGTTCTCTTATCAGAGCAATGGTAAGGCGCTGGCCAGCGGCGAGACGGAGGGTTTTGTGAAGACTATTTTCGATGCTGAAACCGGCGAGTTGCTGGGCGCGCATATGGTTGGCGCACAGGTCACGGAACAGATCCAGGGGTTTGGCATCGCCCGTCACCTGGAGGCCACAGATGAAAGTCTCCTGTCGATGATCTTTGCGCATCCGACACTTTCCGAAGCGATGCATGAGTCAATCCTCGCGGCCTGCGACCAACCGTTGCATCAATAAGAAATAAGGGAGGCGATAGCTGCGCGATACGGAGTAAGTTGCCCGTTATCCCTCCTGTATTTTCCTTGAACGTTCGATAAGGTAACAGCCCGTCGTTAGGTAAGTATCCCGCATCATTGATCTCCAGCCACTGGCAGTCATCTCACTTTATTGAAAATGAGCAGGACTAACGCAAGGCAAATGGCGCTACCGACAAATGCGGTGATGAAGGAATTCACCAATGAGCTGCTGTAACGAAATAAAAGCGTCATTGCGGATTCATTCCGTCAAGACTTGCTTATTTGTTCGTTACGAACATTTTAATACCAGGGGAATTGCACATAGCCGCTAACCTGTCCTTATTATTGCCACTCGACCTCATCTCTGTTGCCCTTACTGACGTTGCACTCGTTGCACATGATTTGCAGATTGGCAATATCGAGGGCTAAATGCGGGTAAAGAGAACGCGGTTTAATATGATCAACGTGCATCACCATTCCGTCATTGGCGCCGCGCCCGCATACGCAACATTTATTGCCGTAGCGCTGGAACGCCTGGTAACGTAAACGCCGCCACTCCCTTGAGCGGTAGAACGTATCAGCCTCTTTAGCTGCTTGCTGCCGCAGCGCCTGCTCACGCCGGTACTGCTCGAATAAAACGACATGCCCTTCAGCTTTAGGGTAATTTCCCCAGGCATCCGTCGCTGGCGTTGTGTCGGGCTTCTCCTGTACCTTCACCGAGTCTTGAGGATAGAGTTTGCTCGTAACCTTTTGTACCAGCTTGAAAAGTATCCATACGACTACGGCCAGAATAACTAACGTTTCCACTCCCTCGCCTTATTCTCGTTCAAAGATGATTGCTGCATTATTTTATACAAGCGCCATATTGATGGTCATTATACCTTTGTAGGGATGAATTCGCGTTATCGCAAGGGGATAACATGCGTCCCCACACCATATACACCGCTATACCACCCATCTTTTCCCCCTCACGTTTTCAACCCAACCTGCTATGCTCCTTCTTTCCCTGTTCTCTGGAGATCTCAATGCTGACCATCTGGGGCCGAAAAACCTCCTCTAACGTGCAGGCGCTGATGTGGTGTGTTGGCGAGCTTGGGCTGGACTATCTCCGGTTCGACGTGGGGCATCGCTATGGTGGTACCGACAGCGAGGCGTTTTATCAGCTCAATCCCAATCGCACGGTGCCAGTGCTGCAGGATGGCGATAATCCGCCGCTGTGGGAAACGGGCGCTATCCTTCGCTATTTAGCCAATCGCTACGCCGATGACGCCTTCTGGCCGGGCGATCTGCTGGCCCGCACTGAGGTTGATCGCTGGGCCGAGTGGTCAAAGCAGAATATCGCCCTCGGCTTTACGGCGCCGGTGTTATGGCGCGTGGTGCGCACGCCTGCCGCCGAGCGGGATCCGCAGGCCATCGCCGCGGCGGTGAAGGCTCTGGAGCAAAAGCTGGCGATTGCCGAGACGCGTCTCGCCGGCAGTCGCTATCTGGTGGGCGATACGTTCACCCTGGCCGACATCCAGTTTGGCCATGTGCTGTACCGCTACTTTGCCATCGACATCACCCGTCATTCCCTCCCCCATCTGGCGGCTTACTATGCACGGCTAACCGAACGGCCTGCCTTTCGCCAGCACGTCATGGTCAGCTACGACGAACTGAAGGTCTGAAGATGGTCGGTAGCGCCTCCTGACGCTACCGACATACCGGTTAACGCGCCATCAGGACAAACACGCCCCAGCCGAGATATTCCCGGGTCCAGGTGACATGGTGCAGCGGCGCGGTGGTCAACTGCTGGCGAACCTCCGGCGCGAAGTCATCGTGCGGATTGGCCTCCAGCCAGCGGCGCATCGTCAGCCATTTCGCCGCTTCATAACGATCCCAGCCCTCCTGGTCGGCCAGCACCATCTCCACCACGTCATAGCCCAGTTCACCAAAGTGGGCGACCAGCGCCGGCAGCGTCAGGAAGTCATCGGGAGTCTGCGCGCCGCAGGCAACCGCCTCTTCCGCCGTGGCCGGACGTTTACGCCACCATGGCTCGCCGATCAGCAGCATGCCGCCGGGCCGCAGGCTCTGCTTCAGCAGCGCAATCGTGCCGGCCACCCCGCCGCCGATCCACGTGGCCCCCACGCAGGCGGCAATATCGCACGGCTGGCTGGCGACGTATCCGCTGGCATCCTGATGCACAAAGGTTACCCGGTCGCTTACCCCGAGCGCTTCTGCACGGGCGGTCGCCTGCTGGCTGAACAGCAGGCTCATGTCCACGCCGGTGCCGACGATCTGATGATCGCGCGCCCAGCTACAGAGCATCTCGCCGGAGCCGCTGCCAAGGTCAAGAATAGCGGTGCCCGGCGCCATCCGCAGCGCCCGTCCCAGGGTGGCGTACTTTTCCGGGGTAAAAGGGTTATGAATACGGTGTTCGCTTTCACTGATAGTAAAAATGCGAGGGATATCGATCATGGGTGTTTCTCCTTGAGAGCCATACGCCCGGGCAGCGACCCTGCCCGGGTCGCTGTATCAGCGGTTGTCCGCCTGCGCGCGAACGTTATTCAAACCAGTGGTGTTGATCCGGTACGGCTGGCCGTTCACCGACTTAATCAGCTTTTTGGTTTTGAGCTTTTTGAAGACCGCGAGGGTGCAGTCGTTCAGCAACAGCCCTTCCCGGGTGTAGCATTCGACGGCGGTAATGCGGCCGGAGGTATCGCGGACGTGCGCAATACGGCCACCTTTGGCGAGAACGTGTAAGGTCCGTTGTTCCTGACGGGATAAATTCATACTGAAACCTGTTCATTATCATGTGCGAAAACATGCCTACACCCGCAGGTGTGTGCGTAAGGTTTAAGCGCAGCGATAATCAGTCCGGCCTGGGCAGGTCGGGGAACTGATTATCTGATAATGACATTCTCCAGCATCGAAGCCTCGGTAAGCATTGAAAGGTATTAACGCGCTGAATACTAACACCCTCAGTTCATAAGGGTATGGCGCAGATTAAAAACTGTGACCGGTATTACGATTTCCCCTCAGCCTTCCCCGCATTTTGCGCTTTCCGCCACCCGCTCTGTTCCTCAAGATTAACCACCACCTTATCTCCCTCCCGCATTGTTAAATAATTGTTTTCAGATCACAAAATAGAAACAAAAAGGCCATTTCGTACGCATTTTATAAAAATGTAGATATTTTTAATTTATGGCTACGAAATGAACATCACCCTGACCTTACAGCGAGGAACGATCCTGATGAACGCCCTGACCGCAGTAAAACCGACACCCGCGCCGTTAGCCCAGCCATATCCGGGCTTTTCCATTGCCCCTTCCGCACAGTCGCCGCGCCTGCTGGAGCTCACCTTTTCCGCCGAAACAACCACGCAGTTCCTGCAGCAGGTCGCGCAGTGGCCGGTGCAGGCGCTGGAGTACAAATCTTTCTTACGCTTCCAGGTCGGCAAGATCCTCGACGATCTGTGCGGCAATCAGCTGCAGCCGTTGCTGATCAAAACATTGCTCGATCGTGCGGAAGGCGCGCTGCTGATCAACGGCGAAGGGATCGATAACGTCAGCCAGGCCGAGGAGATGGTCAAGCTGGCCACCGCCGTCGCCCATCTGATTGGCCGTTCCAACTTCGACGCCATGAGCGGTCAGTATTACGCTCGCTTTGTGGTGAAAAATGTCGATAACTCCGACAGCTACCTGCGCCAGCCGCACCGGGTGATGGAGCTGCACAACGACGGCACCTACGTCGAAGAGCAAACCGACTACGTGTTAATGATGAAGATCGACGAGCAGAACATGCAGGGCGGTAATTCCCTGCTGCTGCATCTCGACGACTGGGAGCATCTCGACGAATTTTTCCGCGACCCGCTGGCTCGCCGCCCAATGCGCTGGGCCGCGCCGCCGAGCAAAAACGTCAGCAAGGATGTTTTCCACCCGGTGTTCGACGTCGATTCGCTGGGCCGTCCGGTAATGCGCTATATCGACCAGTTCGTCCAGCCGAAAGATTTTGAAGAAGGCACCTGGCTGAGCCGCCTTTCCGACGCGCTGGAAACCAGCAAAAACATCCTTTCAATACCGGTGCCGGTGGGCAAATTCCTGCTGATTAACAACCTGTTCTGGCTGCACGGCCGCGACCGGTTTACGCCGCACCCGGACCTGCGCCGCGAACTGATGCGCCAGCGCGGCTACTTTGCGTATTCCACGAAACATTACCAGACTCATCAATAAGGGTTCTCAGGCGAAGGAATTGAGCGGATGTATGATTTCGTGATTATCGGCGGCGGCATCATCGGCATGTCGACCGCCATGCAGTTAATTGAGATTTACCCGGACGCCCGCATTGCGCTGCTGGAAAAAGAGACCGGTCCGGCCTGCCATCAGACTGGCCACAACAGCGGCGTGATCCACGCCGGGGTGTATTACACCCCCGGCAGCCTCAAGGCGCAGTTTTGCCTCGCCGGCAACCGCGCCACCAAGGCCTTTTGCGAGCAGAACGGCATCCGCTATGACGTCTGCGGCAAAATGCTGGTCGCCACCTCGCCGCTGGAGATGGAGCGGATGCGCGCCCTGTGGGATCGCACCGCCGCCAACGGCCTGCAGCGCGAGTGGCTAAGCGCCGGGGAGCTACGCGAGCGCGAACCGAACATTACCGGGCTCGGCGGGATCTTCGTCCCTTCCAGCGGCATCGTCAGCTACCGCGACGTGGCGGCGGCAATGGCGAAGATCTTCGAATCAAAAGGCGGAACGATCGTCTACGACGCCGAAGTCAGCGCCCTGAAAGAACATGCCAGCGGCGTGGTGATCCGCACCCGCCAGGGCGCCGAATATGAGGCCTCCACGCTGATCGCCTGTTCGGGCTTGATGGCCGATCGGCTGGTAAAAATGCTCGGCGTCGATCCCGGGTTTATCATCTGTCCGTTCCGCGGCGAGTATTTCCAGCTGGCGCCGCAGCACAACCAGATCGTCAACCATCTGATCTATCCGATCCCCGATCCGGCGATGCCGTTCCTCGGCGTCCACCTGACCCGCATGATCGACGGCAGCGTCACCGTCGGCCCCAACGCCGTGCTGGCTCTGAAGCGCGAAGGCTACCGCAAGCGCGATATCTCGCTGGCCGATACCCTGGAGATCCTCACCTCGCCCGGCATCCGCCGGGTACTGCAAAACAACCTGCGCGCCGGACTGGGCGAAATGAAGAATTCGCTGTGCAGAAGCGGCTATCTGCGGCTGGTGCAGAAATACTGCCCGAGCCTGACGCTGAGCGATTTACGCCCGTGGCACGCCGGCGTGCGGGCGCAGGCGGTATCGCCGCAGGGCAAACTGATCGACGATTTTCTCTTCGTCACCACCGCGCGTTCGATACATACCTGCAATGCGCCATCGCCGGCGGCCACCTCCGCTATCCCGATCGGCGCGCACATCGTCAGCAAGGTGCAGACCCTGCTGGAAAGCCAGAGCAATCCCGGACGCACGCTGCGTGCGGCACGTAGCGTGGAGACACTACACGCCGCTTTTACCCGTTAACCCCCTTAAGACAGGAAGCGATTATGCAACTCAACGATATGACACTGTTTCGCCAGCAGGCGCTGATCGATGGTCAGTGGCGCGATGCGCCCAACGGCGATGTGATTGCGGTGACCAACCCGGCCAACGGCGAGCAGCTCGGCAATGTGCCGAAAATGGGCGCCGACGAAACCCGCGAAGCAATTGAAGCCGCCAATCGCGCCCTTCCCGCCTGGCGTGCCCTGACCGCCAAAGAGCGGGCGAATATTCTGCGCCGCTGGTTCGATCTTATGATGGAGAATCAGGACGATCTCGCCCGCCTGATGACCCTCGAGCAGGGAAAACCGCTGGCGGAAGCCAAAGGCGAAATCAGCTACGCCGCCTCCTTTATTGAGTGGTTCGCCGAAGAAGGTAAGCGCATTTACGGCGATACCATTCCCGGCCATCAGGCCGACAAACGCCTGCTGGTGATTAAGCAGCCCATCGGCGTTACCGCCGCCATCACCCCGTGGAACTTCCCGGCGGCGATGATCACCCGCAAAGCGGGCCCGGCGCTGGCCGCCGGCTGCACCATGGTCCTGAAACCGGCCAGCCAGACGCCGTTTTCAGCGCTAGCGCTGGCCGAACTGGCCAATCGCGCCGGGATCCCCGCCGGGGTGTTCAACGTGGTCACCGGCTCCGCCGGGGCCGTCGGCGGCGAACTGACCAGCAACCCGCTGGTGCGCAAGCTCTCCTTTACCGGCTCGACCGAGATTGGCCGCCAGCTGATGGAGCAGTGCGCGAAAGACATCAAAAAAGTCTCCCTGGAGCTGGGCGGCAACGCGCCGTTTATCGTCTTTGATGATGCCGACCTTGATAAAGCCGTCGAAGGGGCGCTGGCGTCGAAGTTCCGCAACGCCGGGCAGACCTGCGTCTGCGCCAACCGACTGTACGTCCAGGACGGGGTGTATGACCGTTTCGCTGAAAAACTGCAGCAGGCGGTGGAAAAACTGCGCATCGGCGATGGCCTGCAGGATGGCGTCACCACCGGCCCGCTGATCGACGAGAAAGCCGTCGCCAAAGTTGAAGAACATATTGCCGACGCCATCGCCAAAGGCGCGAAAGTCGTCACCGGCGGCAAACCGCACGCCCTGGGCGGCAACTTCTTCCAGCCGACCATCCTGGTCAACGTTCCCGACAGCGCCAAAGTGGCGAAAGAGGAGACCTTCGGCCCGCTGGCGCCGCTGTTCCGCTTTAAGGATGAAGCCGACGTCATTGCCCAGGCCAACGATACCGAATTCGGCCTCGCCGCCTATTTCTACGCCCGCGATCTGAGCCGCGTCTTCCGCGTCGGCGAAGCGCTGGAATACGGCATTATCGGGATTAACACCGGCATTATCTCCACCGAAGTCGCCCCGTTCGGCGGCGTCAAGGCCTCCGGCCTCGGCCGCGAAGGGTCGAAGTACGGCATCGAAGATTACTTAGAAATCAAATATATGTGTATTGGCCTTTAACAGGAGCGATGGATGAACAGCAATAAAGCAATGATGGCGCGTCGCAGCGATGCGGTCCCGCGCGGCGTCGGCCAGATCCACCCTATCTTCGCCGAACGCGCGGAGAACTGCCGGGTGTGGGACGTCGAAGGCCGGGAATATCTCGATTTTGCCGGCGGTATCGCGGTGCTCAATACCGGCCATCTGCATCCGCAGGTTGTCGCCGCCGTCGAAGACCAGCTGAAAAAGCTATCTCATACCTGCTTCCAGGTACTGGCCTACGAGCCCTATCTGGCGCTGTGCGAAAAGATGAACCAGAAGGTGCCCGGTGATTTCGCCAAGAAAACCCTGCTGGTCACCACCGGGTCGGAAGCGGTGGAGAACGCGGTGAAAATCGCCCGCGCGGCAACCGGGCGCAGCGGCGCCATCGCCTTCACCGGCGCTTATCACGGCCGTACCCATTACACCCTGTCGCTGACCGGAAAAGTGAACCCGTACTCCGCCGGTATGGGGTTAATGCCGGGCCACGTCTATCGCGCCCTCTACCCGTGCGCGCTGCACGGCGTCAGTGATGACGAGGCGATCGCCAGCATCCATCGCATCTTCAAAAACGATGCCGCGCCGGAAGATATCGCCGCCATCATTATTGAGCCGGTGCAGGGTGAAGGCGGGTTTTATGCCGCTTCCCCGGCTTTTATGCAGCGCCTGCGCGCCCTGTGCGACGAACACGGCATTATGCTCATCGCCGATGAGGTCCAGAGCGGCGCGGGCCGTACCGGCACGCTGTTCGCCATGGAGCAGATGGGCGTGGCGGCAGATATCACCACCTTCGCCAAATCCATCGCCGGCGGTTTCCCGCTGGCGGGCGTCACCGGGCGGGCGGAGGTGATGGATGCCATCGCCCCCGGCGGACTCGGCGGCACCTACGCTGGCAACCCCATCGCCTGCGCCGCCGCCCTGGCGGTATTACAGATTTTCGAGCAGGAGAACCTGCTGGAAAAAGCCAACCAGCTCGGCGACACCCTGCGCCAGGGCCTGCTGGCGATTGGAGAAGAGCATCCGGAGATCGGTGACGTTCGCGGCCTGGGGGCGATGATCGCCATTGAGCTGTTTGAAGAGGGCGACCGCAGCAAGCCTAACGCCAGGCTGACGGCGGATATCGTCGCCCGCGCCCGCGACAAAGGCCTGATCCTGCTCTCCTGCGGGCCGTACTACAACGTGCTGCGCATCCTGGTGCCGCTGACCATTGAAGAGGCGCAGATCGAGCAGGGTCTCAAGATCATCGCCGACTGCTTTACCAAGGCGAAACAGGCATAGAACAGAACACATGCGGAAGCGAAGTACGTTCGTAAGGGAATGAAGACGAGACCTGCAAAACAACAATAATACGCGTGCCCCGGCGCGGGAATGTCGGGGCGCTCTCCCAGGTGACACACTTCGAGAGGGTAAATGATGGGGCAACTGTCGCAATCACAGGATTTAGGGGCGGGACTGAAGTCGCGCCACGTCACGATGTTATCTATCGCCGGGGTGATCGGCGCGAGTTTATTTGTCGGTTCCAGCGTCGCCATTGCCGAAGCGGGCCCGGCGGTGCTGCTGGCCTATCTGTTTGCCGGGCTGCTGGTGGTGATGATTATGCGTATGCTGGCCGAAATGGCCGTCGCCACGCCGGATACTGGCTCCTTTTCCACCTACGCCGACAAAGCCATCGGCCGCTGGGCGGGGTATACCATCGGCTGGCTGTACTGGTGGTTCTGGGTACTGGTTATTCCGCTGGAAGCCAATATCGCGGCGATTATTCTGCATTCGTGGGTGCCGGGCGTCCCGGTGTGGTTGTTCTCCCTGGTCATCACTCTCGCCCTCACCGGCAGTAACCTGCTGAGCGTCAAGAACTACGGCGAATTCGAGTTCTGGCTGGCGCTGTGCAAAGTGATCGCTATTCTGGCGTTTATCGTACTGGGCGCGGTCGCCATTACCGGTTTTTATCCCTATGCCGAGGTCAGCGGCATTTCGCGGCTGTGGGACCACGGCGGCTTTATGCCGAACGGCTTCGGCGCGGTGCTGAGCGCGATGCTGATCACCATGTTCTCTTTTATGGGCGCGGAGATCGTCACCATTGCCGCCGCCGAATCGGACACGCCGGATAAACACATCGTCCGCGCCACCAACTCGGTGATCTGGCGTATCTCTATTTTTTATCTGTGCTCGATCTTTATCGTCGTCGCCCTCATCCCATGGAATATGCCGGGGCTGAAGAGCATCGGTTCCTACCGCTCGGTGCTCGAGCTGCTGCATATTCCCTACGCGAAGCTGATTATGGACGGCGTGATCCTCCTGTCGGTCACCAGCTGTCTGAACTCGGCGCTGTATACCGCCTCGCGGATGCTCTACTCCCTGAGCCGTCGCGGCGATGCGCCGGCCATCATGGGCCGGACCAACCGCAGCAAAACTCCGTACGTGGCGGTGCTGCTCTCCACCGGCGCGGCGTTCCTCACCGTGGTGGTGAACTACTATGCGCCCGCGAAGGTGTTTAAATTCCTCATCGACAGCTCTGGCGCCATCGCCCTGCTGGTCTATCTGGTGATCGCCGTTTCACAACTGCGGATGCGCAAAATCCTTCAGGCGCAAGGCGGCGAGATCCGTCTGAGAATGTGGCTCTATCCGTACCTGACCTGGCTGGTGATCGCCTTTATCACCTTCGTGCTGGTGGTGATGCTGTTCCGTCCGGCGCAGCAGCTGGAGGTGATCTCTACCGGCCTGTTAGCATTGGGAATTATTTGTACAGTCCCGATTATGTCGCGCTGGAAAAAGCTGGTATTGTGGCAAAAACTGCCGCTGCAAAATACGCGTTAACCCTGTTCCCGGCGCCCGCCGGGAAGAGTATTCAGGAGTAAGAACATGACCGCCATTCCCCAGGCGACGGCCATTGACGGGTACCGTTGGCTGAAAAACGACATCATCCGCGGGGTCTACCAACCCGATGAGAAGCTGCGAATGAGCCTGCTGACGTCGCGCTATGAGCTCGGTGTCGGGCCGCTGCGGGAGGCGCTCTCGCAGCTGGTGGCGGAAAGGCTGGTGACGGTGGTTAATCAGAAAGGCTATCGGGTGGCGCCCATGTCGGAGCAGGAGCTTCTCGATATCTTCGACGCGCGCGCCAATATGGAAGCCATGCTGGTGCGCCTCGCCATCGAACGCGGCGGCGACGAGTGGGAAGCCGAGCTGCTGGCCCGCGCCCATCTGCTCAACAAGCTGGAGTCCTGTGACGCCAGTGAGCGCTTACTCGATGAATGGGACCAGCGCCATCAGGCGTTTCACACCGCCATCGTCGCCGGCTGCGGCTCCCAGTATCTGCTGCAGATGCGCGAAAGGCTGTTCGATCTGGCGGCGCGCTACCGTTTCATCTGGCTGCGCACCACCGTGCTGTCGGTGGAGATGCTGGAAGACAAACATGTTCAACACCAGACCCTGCTGGACGCCATTCTGGCGCGCGATGCCGAACGAGCCAGCGCGCTGATGCGCGAGCACTTACTGACCCCTATCCCGATTATTCAACAGGCGATGGCTGGCAAGCTGTCGCCGCAGGCAGGGTGAGTCAGATGGTGGGGTTGAAATTACGGGTATGGCGGCACGCTCCTCCACGCCGCACGGGCGTGGAGAAATCGTATCCGTAGATCAATCAGGCCCGCAGGCGAACCGGTTCGCTGAAATCGTCGGCCGGTTCCAGCTTCAGATTAAAGGTGGTCAGCAGTGCTGCCGCGCGCTCGTGGAACTCGCGTAGCGTTTTTTCCAGTCTCTCGCTCACTTCCGGGTCGTCAATGTCGACCGCCTGCCATGAACCTTCTTTATTGAACAGGCCAAACTGGTAGCTATAGGTGAAACGTGACTCTTGTGCTTCCATTTCCATCCACCAGCCCCAGAATTCACGCTTCTCCGGTGCGGGCTTAACATTGACGCAAACTGCCAGGCAATCGAAAAAGAAACGGTTGTCATGGCACTGCTCTTCGCGAATGTAAGGCCCTAGCGCCGTGAATTTCTTGATCAACTTACTTTTCAGGTGTCCACTCGGTAACGTCATTGCGATCTCCTTTAGTGATGCAACTGTTTTACCAAACCAATAGAATTTAGCAATAAATTAACCAAATCTATGATTGATCCAGCGGGCGATCTGTCGCAATGCGTGATCAAAATTGCGATACACCGGGTTAAACGGGATCTCCAGCAGTTTGCCATCGGCAGATGACGAAGTGATTAACCGCGACTCCTCTTCGGGGCTGAACGGATCGTCCTTCCAGAAGCCGGAAAGCATCGGCGTCGGGCAACGGCGCCCCAGCAGTCCCTGGGTTTTTAACGAGTAGCGGTTGAGCTCCACGCGCAGCGCTTCATCGGACGCGTCATGCATGCCCAGCCGCGAGGCCAGCACGTCAAGATACATCTCCGGCACGCGCCCCTGATGCAGGGGATCCACCAGCAGACCATGAACGACCGGGCCCAGACACGCCACAGCCTTCAGCCGCTGCGGCTCCAGGTAACCCAGACGGACCGCGATATTGGCGCCAAAGCGGAAGCCAAAGGCCGCGACCCGGGTATGATCGACCCACGGTACATTTTCCAGATGGCGCAGCGCGTGCTGGTGCAGCAGGCTGGTGTCCTGATTCAGCGTCCATTTTGACGAGAAGCCGATGGAAGGCATATCGATCGTCAGCATGGCAATACCGAGCGGTGAGAAGTAGTTCTCATACAGGTTGTAATAATCCGTCTGCAGTGAGTCCAGGCCCCCGCACATCAGCACCGTCGGAAACGGCCCATCGCCTTTTGGCATATGCAAAAAGCCGGTTATTGGCGAACCGCCAGGAATGGTGAACTCCAGTTCGCGCAGCGAGCCCGGCAGCCGCTGGGCGGCCTCTTCATACGCCCGGTTGGCTAAAGCCTGCGCCTGTTCGGCCAGCTCATCGCCTTTAATATGCGGATAAGCGGCAATGCTATACAGGTTCGATGCATGCAACCAGTGGCGGCCGCTCAGCAAAGGATCGGCTTCCTGCCCGGCCTTTTGCTGCCACTGCATGGCCTCTTTCGCCCACTCAAAGATCCAGTTGCCGCCGCGATAGCCGATAACGGTATCGAACAGTTCTGGATCCGTTCGTTCGGCCTCGCTCATCACAATGCGCGCTTGCACATCGAGGATCTCCTGCGGGGTCACGCCGCGCCAGATCCACATCAAACGGTTGATCAGACGGTACCAGTGATCGACGTGATTGCCGCTCAGCGCCGACTGCATCGCCTGCGGTTTTCCGGCGGAAAACCGACGCACCAGCGTAGAGGTTTCGGGATGTTTGAAGCGGGGTTTAAACAGCGTTTCGCTGAGGTTAGCCTGTGACATGTGCAGCCTCCGTCGTAGTGCCACTCCTGTTATTGTAACCTGCTAAAGGATAAAAAAAACCACGCCCGGCAAGCCGGGCGTGGTAAATAGCACTGTCCTGAAGAATTAACGACCTGCGATAGGCGGTACAAACACCACGCCCATATCCCACGGCTGTTCAATCCAGGTGTCCTGCGGAATATCCACAACGTAATCGTCCACCAGCGGGCGGCCTGCCGGCTTGGCGAAAATGGTGACAAAGTGTGCTTTTGGATACATTTCGCGGATCGCCACGGCGGTACCGCCGGTATCCACCAGATCGTCGATAACGATAAAGCCTTCGCCATCGCCTTCCGCGCGTTTCAGCACTTTCAGCTCGCGCTGGTTATCATGGTCGTAGCTGGAGATGCATACGGTATCAACATGACGAATGCCCAGTTCACGCGCCAGTAAGGCTCCCGGTACCAGTCCACCGCGGCTGACGGCAATAATGCCTTTCCATTGCTCAACCGGCAGCAGACGGCTGGCCAGTTTGCGGGCGTGAATCTGCAACATGTCCCAGGTGACGACGTATTTTTCGCTCATGTGAAGTGTCCCAGCCTGTGTAATACGGCTTAAATAATGTTCGAGGGGGAAAATGGTTGCGCGAGATTATAGAGATCTGACGCACTAAAAACCAGTGTTAAGCGGTTTGCGCAACGCTTTTTGCGTTGTTTACACTACCTGCGGCGATGGAAAGTGGTATTCTCAACCCCATCGCGCAAGCCCGGGCTTGTTGTGTATTTTAACGCTAACCCTCGTCCTGCAACCGCTGTATGCAGGAGTCTGTAAGGAGACTTACCGTGTCTGAACTGTCTCAACTATCCCCGCAGCCGCTTTGGGATATTTTTGCCAAGATTTGCTCCATCCCGCACCCGTCCTATCACGAAGAACAGCTCGCCGAGCACATTATGGGTTGGGCAAAAGAAAAAGGCTTACACGCGGAACGTGACCAGGTTGGCAACATTCTGATTCGTAAAGGCGCGACTGCCGGTATGGGAAACCGCAAGCCCGTAGCGCTGCAGGCGCACCTCGATATGGTGCCGCAGAAAAACAACGATACCGTCCACGACTTCGCCAAAGATCCGATCCAGCCGTACATTGACGGCGAATGGGTGAAAGCGCGCGGCACCACGCTGGGCGCGGATAACGGCATCGGGATGGCGTCCGCACTGGCCGTGCTGGCCGACGACAGCGTCGCTCACGGCCCGCTGGAAGTGCTACTGACCATGACCGAAGAGGCCGGTATGGACGGCGCGTTCGGTCTGCAGGCCAACTGGCTGCAGGCGGATATCCTGATCAATACCGACTCCGAAGAAGAAGGCGAAATCTACATGGGTTGCGCCGGCGGGATCGATTTCACCTCTAACCTGGCGCTGACTCGCGAAGCGATTCCGGCCGGGTTCCAAAGCTTTAAAGTAACCTTAAAAGGGCTGAAAGGCGGCCACTCCGGCGGTGACATTCACCTGGGTCTGGGTAACGCCAACAAGCTGCTGTCGCGCTTCCTCGCCGGCCACGCCGATGAGCTGGATTTGCGTCTGGTCGATTTCAACGGCGGTACGTTGCGCAACGCCATCCCGCGCGAAGCATACGCAACCGTCGCCGTCGCCGCGGATAAAGCCGATGCGCTGAAAGCGCTGGTGAATACTTACCAGGCGCTGCTGAAAAACGAGCTGGAGGCCAAAGAGAAGAACCTGGTAGTGCTCCTGGAAGCGGTTGATAACGACAAAGCAGCGCTGACGCAGGCTTCCCGCGACGGTTTCATCCGCCTGCTGAACGCCACGCCGAACGGGGTTATCCGCAACTCTGACGTGGCGAAAGGCGTAGTGGAAACTTCGCTGAACGTCGGCGTCGTCACCATGACCGATGACAACGTGCAGATCCACTGCCTGATCCGCTCGCTGATCGACAGCGGCAAAGACTACGTGGTCAGCATGCTGGATTCTCTGGGTAAACTGGCGGGGGCGAAAACCGAAGCCAAAGGCGCTTACCCTGGCTGGCAGCCGGACGCCAACTCGCCGGTAATGCACCTGGTGCGCGAGACTTACCAGCGTCTGTTCAACAAGACGCCGAACATCCAGATCATCCACGCCGGTCTGGAATGCGGTCTGTTCAAAAAACCGTATCCGGAGATGGACATGGTCTCCATCGGGCCAACCATTACCGGTCCGCACTCCCCGGATGAGCAGGTACATATCGAAAGCGTCGGTCAGTACTGGACGCTGCTGACCGAGCTGTTGAAAGCCATTCCGGCTAAATAAGCCCCACCACCGGCGGCGGCCCGCCGCCGGTTTTCCCCGCATCACCTTAGCGCCACGCGTTTTTCCATCCGGTAGTTAATAAACCACTCCCCACGGGCTGCCACCCGCTGCTCCGCCACCACTTTAAATCCATGGGCCGTAAAACAGGGCTTTGCGGTAATGCTGGCGTCCACCGTCAGGATTTGCGCAGGATACTGAGCGCAGAGCGCCTCGATAAGCGCGCCGCCGATACCCTGCCGGGCGTGATCCGGCGAGACAAAGAGCAAATCGATATGCGTCCCGATGGCGGTGATAAAGCCAACCGGTTGATTGTTAACCACGGCCACCCGCCCGACTGAGTCAGCCAGCTTTTGTCGCCAGCGCGTCTCATCCACCTGCGCCCAGGCCGCAATCTGCGCCGGGGTATAGTCCCGGCTCGCCGTTTCCTGCACCGCGCGCAGAAAGATCTGGCAGAGCAATGGCAAATCGCTGTCGCGGTAAGCACGAATATGCATGGTTAAATCCCTAATAAAAGCTGCCTTTCCAGCTGCGGATCGAGCAGCGTCACATGGAGCCCAACCAGACGCACGCCCCGTCCGCCGCGCCGCTCATCCCAGGCTTTGTGGGCGGTGGCAATCAGATCCTCTTTGTTCAGCCGCGGCCAGACGTGCTCCTGAGTGGTCAGCTGGAAGTCATTGAATTTCAGTTTAATCCCCTGGCGGGCGATCAACAGGTCCGGTTTGACCTTCGCCAGCCGCCGCTCCAGTTCGGGATAGAGATTTTCGATAATCGCTTCGCACGCTGACCATTCGTGGATATCTTCCGCTAACGTCCGCTCCACGCCCACCGATTTACGTTGCCGATCGTTATGGATTTCCCGCTCATCAATCCCGTGGCTGCGCTCCCACAGAATACGGCCGAATTTACCGAAGCGCTTGAGCAGCATGGCCAGATCGCTGTTCTGCACATCGCCACAGGTACGCAGGCCCATATTTTCCAGCTTCGCCGCCGACACCTTTCCGACACCGGGTATTTTCGCCAGCGGCAGCGCCCGCACAAACTCTGCCACCTGATGGGGAGCGATAACGAACTGGCCGTTGGGTTTATTCATATCGGAAGCGATTTTAGCGAGAAACTTCACCGGCGCCACGCCCGCCGAGGCGGTGAGGTGCAGCTCCCGTTCGATGGTCTGGCGGATCTCCTGAGCTATTAGAGTGGCCGACCCGTGACAATGCACGCTGTCGCTGACGTCAAGGTAGGCTTCATCCAGCGACAGCGGCTCAATGCGCGAGGTATAGCGGGAGAAAATTTCGCGGATATGATTCGAGGCTTCTTTGTAGGCATCGAAGCGGCCGGGAAGCAGCGTGAGATGCGGGCACAGCTTGAGCGCCGTTGCCGTCGGCATGGCGCTGCGCACACCAAACTTACGCGCAGGATAGTTCGCGGTACTAATCACGCCACGCTGTACCCGACTGCCGCCTATCGCGAGGGGGATATCACGCAACGCCGGGTTGTCGCGCATCTCCACCGCTGCAAAGAAACAGTCCATATCGACATGGATAATTTTACGCATCGTCAGACTCAACACTGTATACCCATACAGCATAGCAAAACTGCGCGCCAGTTTGATGCTTTTTTTACTCCGGTGGTCAAAAAAACGCTGACAACATAAAAGTGCAATAAATCATGTTTATTTTCATAACGTTAATCAACTAATCTGAAAGATACAATTATGAAGAAACGACTCACCGCCCTTTGCCTGCTGGCCGCCAGCAGCGCTTTAGCTAACCCACAGCTGATTGCCCACCGCGGCGGTACCGGCGATGCGCCGGAAAATACCCTGCCGGCCATTAAACTGGCGCTGGAGAACCACGCTGAGGCCATCTGGGTCACGGTGCAGTTAAGCCGCGACGGCGTACCGGTACTCTACCGTTCAAGCGATCTCTCCGCCCTGACCAACGCCGAGGGTAAGGTCTCCAGCTTAACCGCCGCCGAGCTGGCGAAAGTCGACGCCGGCTGGAAATGGGGGGATGACAGCCACCCGTGGCGCGGTAAGCAGGCTACGATCCCGACCCTGCAAAGCGTGCTGCAACAGTGGCCGCACACTTTTTTCTACATCGATATCAAATCTCCAGATGCCGATCCGGCGGTGATGGGCGAACGCCTGCTGGCGGTGTTAAAAGCCACCGACAGCCTCGATCGCGTGCGGGTCTATTCCACCGATGACCGCTATATCGCCGCCCTGCCATCGGCTATTCCCCGCTTCGTCACCCGCAGCGAGACTCGCACTAAACTTGCGACTATTTCACTCAGCCACCAGTGTCAACTGAGCAGCCAGCACGAGGGCGAGCAGTGGTATGGGCTGGAGCTGAAGCGCAAGGTGGAGGTGGTGGAGAAGTTTACCCTTGGCGAAGGGATCTCCCCGGCAACGCTCACCTGGGATAAAGAGGCGATGGATTGCTTCCGCTCACAGGGCAAAGCGCACATTATTTTCTTCGGCATCAACAGTGCGGAAGACTACCGCACGGCGAAGGAGCTGGGTGCCGACGGGGTGATGGTGGATTCTCCGGCACAGGCGAAAAGCTGGCAGTAAGGGAGTCAACGGCTAAAAAGGCCGCGAAAGCGGCCTCACATTGCTGGCATGCTATTGCCGGGTGGCGGCTGGCGCCTTACCCGGCCTACAAAACCGAAGCAGCAGACCCGGCAAGCGCAGCGCCACCGGGCACGGAGCCGCTTTATGCCGGGTGGCGGCTGCGCCTGACCCGGCCTACAAAACTGAAGCAGCAGGTCCGGCATGCGCAGCGCCGCCGGGCATTACAAAATACGCCGCTGCTGACGCTGCGCCTCGCGAGCGAGACGTTTCTTACGCGCGTCGCACGGTTCCGGACAGTCGCAGACTTTCTCCAGCCCCAGCGACGAGATCCCGCCGCAGCTGCCCTGAATGCTCTTGCGCTTCACCAGGTAGCCCAGCGACATACCGAGGATCACCAGCGCAAAAATCACAAAGGTCGCGACAAATACCGTCAGCATCGTCAGCCTCCAAAGTCGTCGAGCATGATGTTCTCATCTTCGACGCCCAGGTCTTTGAGCATTTTTATCACCGCGGCGTTCATCACCGGCGGCCCGCACATATAGAATTCGCAGTCTTCCGGCGCCGGGTGGTCGCGCAGATAGTTTTCATACAGAACATTATGGATAAAGCCCGTATGCCCGGTCCAGTTATCTTCCGGCAGCGGATCGGAGAGCGCGACGTGGAAGGTAAAGTTAGGGTTGTCGCGCGCCAGCTGCTCGAACTCATCATCGTAGAACATCTCGCGCAGCGAACGGGCGCCGTACCAGAAGCTGATTTTGCGCGTGCTGTGCAGCCGCTTAAGCTGATCAAAGATATGCGAGCGCATCGGCGCCATGCCGGCGCCGCCGCCGATAAACACCATCTCAGCGTCGGTCTCTTTAGCAAAGAACTCGCCGAACGGCCCGGAAATCGTCACCTTATCGCCAGGCTTCAGCGACCAGATATAGGACGACATGATCCCCGGCGGCGCATCCGGGACCTTCGGCGGCGGCGTGGCGATGCGCACGTTGAGCATAATGATGCCCTTCTCTTCCGGATAGTTAGCCATCGAGTAGGCGCGCAGGGTCGGCTCTTTCACCTCAGAGACATAGCGGAACAGATTGAATTTGTCCCAGTCTGAACGATATTCATCAGGAATATCAAAGTCGGCATAGGCCACTTTATGCGACGGGCATTCGATCTGAATATAGCCGCCGGCGCGGAACGGCACCGCTTCACCATCAGGCACCCGTAATTTGAGCTCTTTAATGAAGGTGGCTTTGTTATCGTTAGAGATAACCTCGCACTCCCATTTTTTCACGCCGAAAATCTCTTCCGGCAGCTCAATTTTCATATTCTGCTTCACCGCCACCTGGCAGGCCAGGCGGCACCCTTCTTTGGCTTCGCGTTTGGTGATATGCGAAAGCTCGGTCGGCAGAATATCGCCGCCGCCTTCTTTGATGGTCACCCGACACTGGCCGCAGGAGCCGCCGCCGCCGCAGGCGGAAGAGACGAAGATACCGTTGCTGGACAGCGTGTTCAGCAGTTTGTCACCCGCCGGGGTGCGGATCTGTTTATCCGCTTCGTTATTGATCTCAATAACCACGTCGCCCGCGTTCACCAGCTTTGAGCGCGCAGCCAGGATAAGCCCCGACAGCACCAGCACAATCAGCGTGAACATCACGACGCCAAGAATAATTTCCATACTTATTCGCCCTTATAGCTGCACGCCGGAGAAGGACATAAAGCCCAGCGCCATCAACCCGGTGGTGATAAAGGTGATCCCTAACCCGCGCAGACCGGCGGGCACGTTGGCGTACTTCATTTTTTCGCGGATCCCCGCCATCGCCACGATCGCCAGCATCCAGCCGATGCCGGAGCCGAAGCCGTAGACGATGGATTCCGGGAAGTTGTAATCACGCTGCACCATGAACGACACGCCGCCGAAAATGGCGCAGTTAACGGCGATAAGCGGCAGGAAGATCCCTAACGCGTTATAGAGTGCCGGGAAGTACTTATCGAGGATCATCTCCAGGATCTGCACCAGCGCCGCAATCACCCCGATAAAGGTGATGAAGTTCAGGAAGCTGAGATCTACGCCTTCCACCAGCGCGCCGTCGCGCAGCACCAGGTTATAGACCAGGTTGTTGATTGGCACAGCAAGACCCAGCACCACCGTCACTGCGACGCCGAGGCCGAAGGCGGTGGAGACCTTTTTCGACACCGCGAGGAAGGTACACATCCCGAGGAAGAAGGCCAGCGCCATGTTCTCAACGAACACCGCGCGGACAAACAGGCTAATGTAATGAGCCATCATCGATTACTCCTTTTCCTGCTGTTCAGGCTTCCAGCTACGCAGGGCCCAGATCAGCAAACCGATAATGAAGAATGCGCTCGGCGCCAGCAGGAACAGGCCGTTCGGCTGATACCAGCCGCCGTTCTGCACCGTCTCCAGCACCGTGATACCGAACAGCTTGCCGCTGCCGATAAGCTCGCGCAGGAAGCCGACGATTATCAGGATCGCGCCATAGCCGAGACCGTTGCCAATACCGTCCATAAAGCTGGCCAGCGGCGGCGATTTCATGGCGTAGGCTTCGGCGCGCCCCATCACGATACAGTTGGTGATGATAAGCCCGACGAATACCGACAGCTGCTTAGAGGTCTCATAAGCGAAAGCCCGCAACAGCTGATCCACCACGATGACCAGCGAGGCGATGATCGCCATCTGCACGATGATGCGCACGCTATTGGGAATATGGTGGCGAATCATCGAGATAAACATGCTGGAAAACGCCGTCACCAGCGTCACCGCAATGGTCATCACGAAGGCGGTTTCCAGTTTAGTGGTTACCGCCAGCGCGGAGCAGACGCCCAGCACCTGCAGGGCGATGGGGTTGTTGGCGATGAGCGGCCCCACCAGCACGCGCTTCACCTCTTTCATATCGCTCTGTTCAGCCATTATTCAGCCCTCCCTCACGCACTTTTTTCAGGAACGGACCAAAGCCCAGTTCGCCCATCCAGAAATCAAAGCTGTGCTGCACGCCGTTAGACGTTAGCGTGGCGCCGGATAAACCGTCTACTGCATGCAGGTCACCGGCGCGCGCGCCGCCTTTCACCACCCGGAGTGCCGGCATGCCGTTGTCATCCAGCACCTGCTTGCCAATAAACTGCTGGCGCCAGTTCGGGTTCTCCACTTCGCCGCCCAGCCCCGGGGTTTCCCCCTGATCGTAATATGTAATGCCTTTCACCGTGCGGCCATCAACGTCCAGCGCCACAAAGGCATACATCATCGACCACAGGCCATTGCCGTAGATCGGCAGCACCATCTGCTCAATCTGTTGCTGCGCGTCGCGCACCAGATAAATTTCCGCCAGGTTGCTACGGCGTTTAATGCCGGCCGGATCCTGGCTGGCGTCCAGCGCGATGCTCTGCTGCGGATCCTTCAGCGCCTGGGCCTGATTAAATTTTGCCGGGTCTTTCTCCAGCAGCTCGCCGGTCGCCAGATTCACCAGTCGCGGCGAAATGCGCGCCGCGAAGGTTTCCGCTACCGCATCAGCATCCATCCCGGGCTGTATCAGGCCGGCGACGGCCAGGATATTGCGCTGTTTATCCAGCGCCCGCTGCGCCTGCTGGCGGGATTTCAGCCCCACGGCCGAGCCCGCTACCACGATGGAGCAGACCAGACAAAGCACCAGCACCACCAGCAGCGTTTTGCCGATGCTATCGTTACTTTTCTTCTCAGCCACGCGACTTCCTCCGCTTAATATTGGCCTGCACCACCAGGTAATCGAACAGCGGTGCGAAGAGGTTGGCGAAGAGGATCGCCAGCATCATCCCTTCCGGATAAGCCGGGTTCACCACGCGGATCAGCACGCACATCACGCCGATCAGCACGCCGTAACTCCATTTCCCTTTATCGGTAAACGAGGCGGATACCGGGTCCGTCGCCATAAACATCATGCCGAAGGCAAAGCCGCCGAGCACCAGATGCCAGTACCACGGCATCGAGAACATCGGGTTGGTATCGGAGCCGATAACGTTAAACAGGGTGGCGGTGGCGATCATGCCGATCATTACCCCGGCGACGATGCGCCAGGACGCGACGCGGCCAAAGAGAATGATCGCGCCGCCGATCAGGATCATCAGCGTGGAGACTTCGCCAATTGAGCCAGGAATGTTGCCGAGGAAGGCGTCCATCCAGCTCACCGGGATGCCGGTCGCGACGTTAACCAGCGCTTCACCGCCGCCGCTGGCCCACTGGGAGAGCGGCGTGGCGCCGGAGAAACCATCCGCCGCCGTCCACACGAGATCGCCGGAAATCTGCGCCGGGTAGGCGAAGAACAGGAACGCGCGCCCCGCCAGCGCCGGGTTGAGGAAGTTGCGCCCGGTACCGCCGAAAATCTCTTTGGCGATCACCACCCCAAAGGAGATCCCCAGCGCCGCCTGCCATAGCGGCAGCGTAGGCGGCACAATCAGCGCGAAGAGAATTGAGGTAACGAAAAAGCCTTCGTTGATCTCATGTTTGCGCACAATCGCGAACAGCACTTCCCAGAAGCCGCCGACGATAAAAACGGTGATATAGATCGGCAGGAAGAAGACCGCGCCCAGGGTCATCATGCTCAGCCAGCCGGCGTCAGCGCTGAAGCTGACCCCTAACCACTGGGCGACGCTGTAATGCCAGTTGTTGGCGATCACCTGCTGCAGCTGTTCGGCGCCGTACAGTTTGTGCAGCGCCGGAATGGTCTGCAGCCCAACGTTGTACATGCCCCAGAACATCGCCGGGAATACGGCAAACCACACGAGGATCATCATCCGCTTGAGGTCGATGGCGTCGCGCACGTGCGCCGCGCCGCGGGTGACCTGCCCCGGCGTGTAGAAGATGGTCGCCGCCGCTTCATACAGCGGGTAATATTTTTCCAGCTTGCCGCCATGCGTGAAATGCGGCTCAAGTTTCTCAATCAGGTGCTTTAAGCCCATCTCTTATCCTTCCTGCTCAATCTGGGTTAACACGCTGCGCAGCGCCGGACCGTATTCATATTTGCCCGGACAAACGTAGGTGCAGAGCGCCAGATCTTCTTCATCCAGCTCCAGACAGCCCAGCGCCTGGGCGCTATCGCTATCGCCGGCCAGCAGATCGCGCAGCAATATGGTTGGCAGAATATCCAGCGGCATCACCCGCTCATAGTTGCCGATCGGCACCATCGCCCGCTCGCCGCCGTTAGTATCCGTGGAGAAATGAAAGCGCTTGCGCTTGAAGAAATGGCCTAGCGTAGTGCGGGTAATCGAGAACTTCTCTTTGCCCGGCATCACCCAGCCAAACAGCTCTTTTTCCCGACCTTCGCGAACCACGCTCACCTGCAGATGGAAACGCCCGAGGAAAGCGTGGGGGCCGTGGGCGCGGGTACCGCTAAGTACCGAGCCGGAAATGACGCGGTTTTCCCCCTCCTCCAGCTCGCCCGCCAGCAGATCGTCCAGGCTGGCGCCCAGCGTCGTTTTGACCAGCCGCGGCGACTTCACCTGCGGGCCGCCGAGCGCAATTACCCGTTCGCAGTTCAGCTCACCTTCAAGGAAAAGCTGACCGATAGCGATCGCATCCTGATAATTGAGGTGCCAGACCTGTTTATTCAGGCTCACCGGCTCCAGAAAGTGAATATGGGTTCCCGGCAGCCCCGCCGGGTGCGGCCCGGAGAACTGATTAAAACAGACCTGGCCGGCAGGATGGCCGCCCAGCTTGCCGCCGCTGGGCTGGCAGACGTGCACTTTCCCGTCGGTCAGACGCGTGAGCACGGTAAGACCGGCATCGAAGGCGGCACGCTCGGCCAGAATAATCGGCTGCGGCTCCGCCGCCAGCGGATTGGTATCCATGGCGTTGACAAAAATAGCGGCGGGCACGCTGCCCGGGCGCGGCGTTTTACTGAATGGCCGGGTGCGTAGCGCGGTCCACAGGCCCGAGGCCAGCAGCTGCTGCTGTACGGTGTCGCGCGGCAGCTCAGCCAGTGCGTCCGCGGCGTAACGGGTAAAGGCCACCGCGTCATTGCCCTCGATATCAATCACCACTGACTGTAAAACGCGCCGTTCACCGCGGTGGATGGCGCTGACAACCCCGCTCGCCGGGGCGGTAAAGTAGACGCCGGGGGTCTTTTTATCTTCGAACAGGATCTGACCTTTTTTGACCCGATCGCCCTCTTTGACCGCCATAGCGGGACGCATCCCGACGTACTCTTCGCCGAGTAGCGCGACGCGCTTCACCGCTGGCGCAGGAGAGATCTGCTGTAATGGCATGCCAGCTATGGGCAAATCCAGCCCTTTCGTGATTTTAATCATATCGTTAGCAGGTATCCGTAACCTCAACCCCGACGCAGGCCGGGGCCAGCTTATTGACAGAATGGCAGAGAAGAAAGGGCGAAACGGCGCCAGTGGCGCTCATGACGGAAGAGAAGCCTCCTTTCTTACTCTGGTGATGAACCGGCGCAAGTGTAACATTTCGTGAGCGGCGGCTGTAGCACGAGGGGCAATAAGTGCTTCTAAAATGCGAGCTATTGCGCAAAGTTCTGACTGTGTTTTCGCCGTAAGCGGGTTATAAAGTGAGGCTGAATTGTAAACGCCGCCACGTCGCCCTTGCGAAAAAATGCCGTGATGCTAATGTGAGCGCTCTAAATCCAGAAAACTCTGATTTCGGGTCTCTCTTGCCGTCCTGGCAATGTGGCTATTTTGTTTTATCAAGGAACAAGCAGTATGCGCAAAATCGCATTATTTATTGCGATGCTTCTGTTGCCGTGCGTGTCATTTGCCGGGCTGCTCAGCAGCAATAGCCCGACGACGCCGGTTAGCAAAGAATACAAGCAGCAATTAATGGGTTCACCGGTTTACATTGAGATCTTTAAAGAAGAGCGCATGCTCGACCTTTACGTCAAAATGGGTGAAACCTACCAGCTCCTCGACAGCTATCGGATCTGCAACTATTCCGGTGGCCTGGGTCCGAAACAGCGTCAGGGTGATTTCAAGAGTCCGGAAGGGTTCTATAGCGTCACCCGCAGCCAGCTCAAACCCGACAGCCGCTTCTATAAAGCCATTAACATCGGCTTCCCGAACGCCTACGATCGCGCCCATGGTTATGAAGGGAAATACCTGATGATCCATGGCGACTGCGTCTCAGTCGGCTGCTACGCCATGACCGACAGCGGGATCGATGAGATCTTCCAGTTTGTGACCGGCGCCTTAGTCTTCGGCCAGCCAAGCGTGCAGGTGAGTATCTATCCGTTCCGCATGACCAACGCCAATATGGAACGCCACAAATACTCCTACTATGCAGATTTCTGGAAACAGCTTAAGCCTGGCTATGACTATTTCCAGCAGACCCACAAACCGCCGATTGTGTCAGTGACTGACGGCCGCTATGTGGTAAGCAAGCCGCTCAGCCACGAGGTTGTTCAGCCGCAGCTGGCCTCAAACTACACGCTCCCCGAGACAAAATAACGCCCACTCGCCTGGCATGATCTTGTGCCAGGTTTCATTGGCCGTCAGCGGCTGCGTGGCGATAACCGTGACCACATCGTTGGGTGTGGTCTCGCGTTGAAAGTCGATCTCCACATCCTGGTCCAGCAGTTTTGCCACGCCAAACGGCGCCCGCCGGGTGATCCAGTGCAGATTGGTCGAGCAGAACGCCATCACGTAGCGCCCGTCCGACAGCAGCATGTTGAACACCCCTTTCTCACGCAGTTCACCCGCCAGGGTGGCGATATACTTGAAAACGCCCAGCATATTGCCCGGCGTGCGCGGATAGCGCTCGGTTAAACGGTGCAGCAGCCAGCAAAACGCTTTTTCACTGTCGGTTTCACCTACCGGATGGAAATTACCGGTTTTCAGCGATTTATAGCCTTTGAGCTGCCCATTGTGCGCATAGGTCCAGTTGCGCCCCCACAGTTCGCGGGTGAAGGGATGGGTGTTCTCCAGGGCCACCATCCCGCGATTGGCCTGACGGATATGGGCGACGACGGAACAGGACTTAATCGGGTAATCCTGGACCAGTTTCGCGATCGGCGACTGAAAGCTCGGCTGCGGATCTTTGAATGTGCGACAGCCTTTGCCTTCATAGAAGGTGATGCCCCAGCCGTCTTTATGCGGCCCCGTCCCGCCCCCGCGCTGCACCAGCCCGGTAAAGCTAAAACAGATATCTGTTGGCACATTGGCGCTCATCCCGAGCAGTTCGCACATAGATCACCTCACCCTCACAAATCACGACGGCGCCAAAGCGAGGCCGCCGTCAACAGTACACACTCGCCTGCCTGTTAGCCTTTCACCATCTCTTTTTCGATCAGCATAATCAGGATATGGATCACTTTGATGTGGATCTCCTGGATGCGGTCGGCATAGCCAAAGTGTGGCACGCGTATTTCAACGTCGGCGGAACCCGCCATTTTGCCGCCGTCTTTACCGGTCAGGGTGATCACTTTCATCCCCTGCGCCCGCGCGGCTTCAATGGCCTTGATCACGTTGCCGGAGTTACCTGACGTGGAGATGCCGAGCAGCACATCGCCCGCACGGCCGACGGATTCAACATAGCGGGAGAACACATACTCATAGCCAAAATCATTGCTCACGCAGGAGAGATGGCTGACGTCGGAGATCGCGATGGCCGGGTAACCCGGGCGGTTTTCGCGATAACGACCGGTCAGCTCTTCCGCAAAATGCATCGCATCGCAATGGGAACCGCCGTTACCACAGGACAGCACTTTCCCACCCGCCTTAAAGCTATCCGCCAACAGAACAGCGGCACGCTGGATAGCATGGATATTGGCTTCGTCCTGCAGAAAGTTAGCCAGCGTTTCCGCGGCTTCGTTCAGTTCGTTACGAATAAGATCCTGGTACATGAGGATAATCCTTCAGTATGAGTGGAATAACCCTGGCAGTGTACCGGATAGCCGCCGAAGCGAGAAGCAGCAGGCAGTGTTATCCCCCGCCCTTTTGATTTTATGTGCCGCTTTTGCATACAACAATGTGAGCGAGGTTGTAATTATTTTGTAAACACATTGCTAAATAAAAACGCATGCACTACAACCAATACATCACAAGTGGTCAGACCTCCTACAAGCTCAGGGAGCATTTCTCTATGATGATTTTGAGTATTGTTGCAACCGTCGTTTTACTCGGTGCGCTCTTCTATCACCGGGTCAGCCTGCTGCTCAGCAGTGTGATTTTGCTCGCCTGGACCGCGGCGCTCGGCGCGGCCGGACTGTGGAATATCTGGCTGCTGCTGCCGCTGGCCATTATTTTGTTGCCGTTCAACTTTGCCCCCATGCGTAAATCGATGATTTCCGCACCGGCATTTCGCGCTTTCCGCAAGGTGATGCCGCCGATGTCGCGTACGGAAAAAGAAGCCATCGACGCCGGCACCACCTGGTGGGAAGGCGATCTGTTCCGCGGCAACCCGGACTGGCACAAGCTGCATAACTATCCGCAGCCGCGCCTGACCGCCGAAGAGCAAGCTTTCCTCGACGGCCCGGTGGAAGAGGCCTGCCGGATGGCTAACGACTTCGCCATCACCCACGAAATGGCCGATCTGCCGCCCGAGCTGTGGGCCTATCTGAAAGAGCACCGCTTCTTCGCGATGATTATCAAGAAAGAGTATGGCGGGCTTGAGTTCTCCGCTTACGCTCAGGCACGAGTGCTACAGAAACTTTCTGGCGTCTCCGGCATCCTGGCGATCACCGTCGGCGTCCCAAACTCGCTGGGCCCGGGCGAACTGCTGCAGCATTACGGTACCGAAGAACAGAAGAATCATTATCTGCCGCGTCTGGCGCGCGGCCTGGAAATCCCCTGCTTCGCACTGACCAGTCCGGAAGCGGGCTCTGACGCCGGCGCTATTCCGGATACCGGCGTGGTGTGCATGGGCGACTGGCAGGGTCAACAGGTGCTGGGGATGCGCCTGACCTGGAACAAACGCTATATCACGCTGGCGCCAATCGCCACCGTGCTGGGGCTGGCCTTCAAACTCTCTGACCCGGACCGTTTGCTGGGCGGCGAGGAAGAGCTGGGCATCACCTGCGCGCTGATCCCCACCTCAACGCCGGGCGTGGAAATTGGCCGTCGCCACTTCCCGCTGAACGTCCCGTTCCAGAACGGCCCAACCCGCGGCAAGGATATCTTCGTGCCGATCGATTACATCATCGGCGGCCCGAGCATGGCCGGTCAGGGCTGGCGCATGCTGGTTGAATGTCTGTCCGTGGGCCGCGGCATTACCCTGCCTTCCAACGCCACCGGCGGCCTGAAATCCGTCGCCATGGCGACCGGCGCCTACGCCCACATTCGCCGTCAGTTCAAAATCTCGATCGGCAAAATGGAAGGGATTGAAGAGGCGCTGGCGCGCATCGCGGGTAACGCCTATGTGATGGACGCCGCGGCGTCGCTGATCACCTACGGCATTATGCTCGGCGAGAAACCGGCAGTGCTGTCCGCGATTGTGAAATATCACTGTACCCACCGCGGCCAGCGCTCCATTATCGACGCGATGGATATTACCGGCGGGAAAGGCATTATGCTGGGCGAAGGTAACTTCCTCGCCCGGGCTTACCAGGGCGCGCCGATCGCCATCACCGTTGAAGGCGCCAACATTCTGACCCGCAGCATGATGATCTTCGGTCAGGGGGCTATTCGCTGCCACCCTTACGTGCTGGAAGAGATGGCCGCCGCGCAGAATAACGACCTGAACGCCTACGATAAGCTGCTGTTCAAACACATCGGCCATGTCGGCAGTAACAAAGTCCGGAGTTTCTGGCTGGGCCTGACCGGCGGACGCACCAGCAGCGCGCCGACCCGTGACGCCACCCGTCGTTACTATCAGCAAATGAACCGTCTGAGTGCCAACCTCGCGCTGCTGTCAGACGTGTCGATGGCGGTACTGGGCGGCAGCCTCAAGCGTCGCGAACGTATCTCCGCGCGTCTGGGGGATGTGTTAAGCCAGCTGTATCTGGCCTCGGCGGTGCTGAAACGCTATGACGATGAAGGACGCAATGAAGCCGATCTGCCGCTGGTTCACTGGGGAGTGCAGGATGCGCTGCACCAGGCTGAACAGGCCATCGACGATCTGCTGAAAAACTTCCCCAACCGTCTGGTGGCAGGTGCGATGCGTGTGGCCATCTTCCCGACCGGGCGTCATCATCATGCGCCGTCGGATAAGCTGGACCATAAAGTCGCTAAAATTCTGCAGGTGCCCAGCGCCACTCGCTCCCGCATCGGTCGCGGTCAGTACCTGACGCCGAGCGAGCATAACCCGGTTGGTCTGCTGGAAGAGGCGCTGCTGGAAGTGATGGCGGCCGATCCTATCCACCAGCGGATCTGCAAAGAGTTGGGTAAAAACCTGCCGTTCACCCGTCTGGATGAGCTGGCACACAACGCGCTGGCCAAAGGATTAATAAATCAGGAAGAAGCCGCTATTCTGACCCGCGCAGAGCACAGTCGCTTGCGCAGCATCAACGTCGACGACTTTGCGCCAGAGGAGCTGGCGACAAAGCCGGTAAAGCTGCCGGAAAAAGTTCGCAAAGTTGAAGCCGCATAATAAAACAATCACCACATCACACGCCGGGCGGGGAATTTTCCCCGCCTTTTTTTCGTCCCCCCTCCTCCGTGGCTTCTGTGAGTAGCATTTTTTTAACAAAATATTCCGCTGACCGCCGCGAGGCTGATATGGTGTTACAGTTAACCTAACCCCCTCATGAGAATGGAGTTGACCATTGTGCCTGGCCTGAAAATTACGCTGTTGCAACAACCGCTGGTCTGGATGGACGGCCCTGCCAACCTGCGCCATTTTGATCGCCAACTGGAAGGGATTATTGGGCGCGATGTCATTGTTTTACCGGAGATGTTCACCACCGGCTTTGCCATGGAAGCGGCAAAACAGTCTTTACCCGAAGCCGACGTGGTGGAGTGGATGCATGCCCGGGCCGCGCAAACCCAGGCGCTGATTGCCGGCAGCGCAGCGCTGCAAACCGAACACGGCGCTGTTAACCGCTTCCTGCTGGTCGAGCCCGACGGTACGGTGCACCATTATGATAAACGGCACCTGTTCCGTATGGCCGATGAACACCATCATTATGAGGCTGGTGACCGACGCGTGGTCTTTGAATGGCGCGGATGGCGTATCCTGCCGCTGGTCTGTTACGACCTGCGCTTTCCGGTATGGTCGCGTAATCTGAACGACTATGATTTGGCGCTGTATGTTGCCAACTGGCCGGCGCCGCGCTCCCTGCACTGGCAGTCGCTGCTGGTCGCCCGCGCTATCGAGAACCAGGCCTATGTCGCCGGCTGTAACCGGGTCGGTACTGACGGTAACGGCCATCATTACCGCGGCGATAGCCGGATTATCAGTCCCCAGGGGGAGATTGTCGCCACTGCCGATCCGCATCAGGCCACCCGTCTTGATGCCGAATTGTCGCTGGCTGCCCTCCAGGAATATCGCGAAAAATTTCCCGCCTGGCGCGATGCCGATCCTTTTACCCTCGGTTAATCTCCCTCCGCTTTCTTCCTCATTCAGCAGGTAAAGAAAGCGGGATTTCGCCCGCCAGCGCACCGCAGAATATTTGCCGGGCGCCATTCATTTCTGTTCTACACTCATTAAAAGACCCCACAACCAAATGGGCGGAGATCACCTTCAACTCACTTCTGCGTTGTAAATCATGAATTTTCTGTTGCTGGCGTGTTTTGTTAAACAACGCTGAGCGTTGGCGTAAGAATATTATGTGAGCGTAAAAGAAAATGGATAATAATAATCTGCTGTTGATTGAAAAACGGCTGGTCACCCGCTTTCTCGATATGTTTATTCGGTTTGGGCTTATTCTGGCGCTGGCCTCATTCTGTTTTACCGTCTTTTCTCCCTTTATCAATATGATGCTCTGGGCGCTGATCCTCGCCGTGGCGCTCTATCCCTTACATCAATATTTTGCCGGATTGTTAGCGGGCAAACAGGGACTGGCGTCAGTGGTGCTGGTGTTGTTAGGTATTTTACTGATCGTCATCCCCACGGTGCTGATGATCACCTCGCTGGCGGAAAGCGCCAGCGCCATGATAGACAAGATGGGCAGCCAGAGCTTTACCATTCCCCCGCCCTCCTCGCGCATTGCCGCGTTACCGATCATTGGCGAACGGCTTAGCGCCCTGTGGATGAGAGCTTCCGTCGATCTCCCGGGACTGCTCAGTAATTACCGCTCGCAAATCGGCGACATTGCCAAACAGTTTCTCAGTATTTTGGCCAGCATGGGCGGCGGGCTGATTGGCTTTATTATTTCGTTTATCGTCTCGGGAATTATGATGGCCTGGGGCGCAGCGGGCGCCATCAGCGCCCAGCGTATTGCCATCCGTATTACCGATGAAAATAAAGGCGTGACCCTCACCCGCCTGTGCACCAGCACCATCCGCGCGGTCGCCCAGGGCGTCATCGGGGTGGCATTGATCCAGGCGCTGCTGGTCGGCGTGATCATGCTGATGGCCAGCATTCCCGCCGTCGGGATCTTCTTTATTCTGGCCCTGCTCCTCGGCATTGCCCAGGTGCCGGTGATCCTGGTGACGGCCCCGGCCATTGCGCTAATGTGGAGTCTCGGCACCCACAGTACCGGCATGGATATCTTCTACACCATCCTGCTGATCGTCGCCGGCATGGCCGATAACGTCCTCAAACCTCTGCTGCTGGGGCGCGGAGTCGACGCGCCAATGCCGGTAGTGCTGCTGGGCGCCCTCGGCGGAATGGCCTCTAACGGCATTCTCGGTATGTTTCTCGGCGCCACCCTGCTGGCCATCGGTTATCGGATCTTCATGACCTGGGTAAATGAAGGGCAACCCGCCCTGCCGCAGGATAAATAACCTCAAGGGAGCGTTACGCTCCCTTAATTCATTCCATAAACATTCGTACCGCGCACCAGACCAGCAGCAGCGCCAGCAGCAGATTTAACCCTCTTCCATGGCGTTCGAACACCGGCTGAAACAGCTGACCGGCCAGCGCCCAGCAAAGATTGCCGGCAACGCCTATTACTGATAGCAACAGGCTTATCATCACCAGCCAGAATGGCTCGCGAGTCACTGGCAGAACAAAGGTCGACAGGGCCGTGATGCCGTACAGGATAATTTTTACATTCACAAACTGCAGCCCCAGGCTGGCCCAGAAGCTGACAGGCCGCTCCTCCTGCCCACCGCTGGCCGGGTCGCTGCGGGCAATGTGCCAGGCCAGCCACAGGATATACCCTGCGCCGACCCAGCGTAGCAGGGAGGTTATCCCCTCATCCAGGGTAACGAGAGTGAACGTCAGCCCGGCACAAATCAGCATGATGATCACAAACCCCAGGCTCATGCCGGCCAGAACCCGCATGCTCCGTCGAAAGCCGTGCGCGGTGACGCTGCTCAGCGCCAGAATATTATTCGGCCCGGGCGTCAGGGCGGTGATCAGGGTGTAAGTTAAAAAGGCGCTAATCAGGGTAGGTGTCACGTGTTTTCTCCTCTTGACTGGCAGACAGTACCCGAAGCTGATAATTTAAAAAAATGAATGTTTTTTCATTCTGAATTCGAGAATGTCGATATAAAGAGGAAATATGGATCTGCGACGCTTTATCACCTTCAAAACGGTTGTCGAAGAAGGATCCTTTCTGCGCGCCTCGCAGAAACTGTGCTGCACCCAGTCCACCGTAACCTTTCATATCCAGCAGCTTGAGCAGGAGCTTGCTATCCCGCTTTTTGAGAAAATTGGCCGACGGATGTGTCTCACCGCCGCCGGTAAAAATGTCCTGCCGCACGTCTACGATCTGACCAAAGTGATGGCGTCGATTCGCCAGGCGGCGCGCCAGGACGATGAACCCGGCGGCGAACTTCGCGTCGCCACTGGTGAAACCTTGCTGGCGTACAAAATGCCGCCGGTGCTGCAGCGTTTTAAGCAACGCGCCCCGAAGGTCCGCCTGTCACTGCAGTCGCTCAATTGCTACAGCATCCGTGATGCGCTGCTCGCTGACGAAGTCGACCTGGGGGTGTTTTACCGGGTTGGCAACGATGATGCGCTCACCATGATGGAACTTGGCTCGCAGCCGCTGGCGCTGGTCGCGTCAGTCGATCAGGCGCCGGTCGACTTCCTGCGCCCGCGGCAGCATATCCCATTGAGCTTTATCATCAACGAGCCCCAGTGCGTGTTCCGGCAGATTTTTGAAAGTACCCTGCGCCAGCGCGGCATTACCATGGAGAACACCATCGAACTGTGGAGTATTGAAAGCATCAAGCAGTGCGTGGCGGGCAATCTGGGGGTGAGTTTTCTGCCGCGCTTTGCGGTAGAGGAGGAACTCAAACGCGGGACGCTGGTCGAGCTGCCGTTCAGCGAGACGCCGCTGACGATCCATGCGCTCTGCGCCCATCACGCCGGGAAAGCAATCAGTCCGGCGATGCGGGTATTCATGCAGTGTATGCAGGAGGAACAAGAGGCGCGCTGAAATTCGGCGACGAAAACGACGAAAGCCTGAATCATTGCTGATTCAGGCTTTCTGAATAGTGGCGGAACGGACGGGACTCGAACCCGCGACCCCCTGCGTGACAGGCAGGTATTCTAACCGACTGAACTACCGCTCCGCGTTGTTGTTCCGTTGGGAACGAGGCGAATATTACGGATTCCCCTCTACCCCGTCAACGCTTTTTCTACCGTTTTGAATCGTTTGCTGCAAAAATCGCCCAACCGCCTACTTTTAATCCATTTTAGTGGTTATCAGGCACGCCACAGGCAGCTTCCGCCTTTCTTTTGTACCAGATCGAGGCGGGATTCATGGTTCACCAGTTCTTCATCAGAGGCATAAACTACCCGTAACTGGCTGGCGGCGCGGACGACGCGCTGAATGCCCATCTCTCCCGCCTGCTGCTGGCTTTCGCCTTCCATAGAGAACGCCATCGAAGTCTGGCCGCCGGTCATCATCAAATAGACATCGGCAAGGATCTGGGCATCGAGTAATGCCCCGTGCAGCGTACGCTTGCTGTTATCTATTTCGTAGCGCGAACATAACGCATCCAGACTGTTGCGCTTGCCGGGGAACATTTTCCGCGCCAGTGCCAGACTGTCGGTGATTTTACAAAAGGTCTCGGTTTTTCCAATGCCGCGGTTCAGCTTACCGAACTCATAATCCATAAAGCCGATATCGAACGAGGCGTTATGGATCACCAGCTCCGCGCCGCGGATGTAATCCATAAACTCATCAGCCACATCGGCAAAGGTGGGTTTGTCCAGCAGGAACTCATCGGCGATCCCGTGCACGCCGAATGCTTCAGGATCCACCAGCCGATCGGGCTTCAGATAGACATGGAAATTGTTACCGGTCAGGCGGCGGTTGATCACCTCCACGGCGCCGATCTCGATAATCTTGTGTCCTTCGTAGTGCGCCCCGATCTGGTTCATACCGGTGGTTTCGGTATCGAGAACAATCTGGCGCGTAATTGCAGTGCTCATAGCGGTCATTTATGTCAGACTTATCGTTTACAAATCGATTTCAATTACAGGAAGTCTACCAGAGATGCTCAAACAGGTAGAAATTTTCACCGACGGCTCTTGCCTGGGAAATCCAGGACCCGGCGGTTACGGCGCCATCATGCGCTACCGCCAGCACGAAAAAACCTTTAGCGCCGGCTACCGTCTGACCACCAATAACCGCATGGAACTGATGGCGGCAATCGTCGCTCTCGAGGCGTTAAAAGAGCATTGTGAGGTGGTGCTCAGCACCGACAGCCAGTATGTCCGCCAGGGGATCACCCAGTGGATCCACAACTGGAAAAAGCGCGGCTGGAAAACGGCAGAGAAAAAACCGGTAAAGAATGTCGACCTCTGGCAGCGGCTGGATGCTGCGCTTGGCCAGCATAAGATCAAATGGGAGTGGGTGAAGGGCCACGCCGGCCATCCAGAAAACGAACGCTGCGACGAGCTGGCCCGCGCGGCGGCCTCCCATCCCACTCAGGACGACATCGGCTACCAGCCGGAGAGCTAATTCTGCCCCTTGCGCCACTGCCGGGTGGCGCCGACTGCCGGCCGCAGCTGGGTTTTCGCTTTACCGGATTTCATCGGATTGAGCGTCAGCGGAATGGTCCGTTTGCGGGCGACAATCAATTGCAAACAGCCCAGCGCTGGCAGATGGGTGCTCAGCAGTTTGCCGCCGTGGCGCGACCAGGGTAAAACCTGATAACGCCCATAGTGCAGCACTTCAAAGTTGAGTAGCGACAGCCAGTCCAGCTGGCGCATCAGCGTAAACATACGGCTATTATAAGGCGTACCGTTGCGCAGGAACGGCACCAGCTTACGCAACCCCATCAGGCTGACCGGATTAAACCCGGTCAGGATCATCCAGCCATCATCGATCAGTACACGATCGGCTTCCCGCAGCAGACGATGCGGATCGCTACACCACGGCAGGGTGTGCGCCAGCAGGCACGCGTCGACGGACTTTTCGGCAAAGGGTAAATGCAGCGGATCGGCCCGAACCTGCATCGGATTTCCTGCCAGCGAGACATTGACCTGGTGCGAGATGGCGCAAGCTTCAGTATTGATTTCCGCGCTCAGATTGCCAATCTTAAGCAGATGAAAGCCATATAATTTAGCCAGCCACGGTTTCATCTGCTGCTCCAGCGTTTCGCGATAGTATTCGCCCCACGGCATACTGGACCAATGCTCAGGCGCTGTCACTGTGTGAGGTATCCTTGCCGGCTTCATTGCCACCTTCCGCTACGCTTTAGAGGTAATTTATGAATCTTATCAGTATTCCCGCGTTTCAGGACAACTACATCTGGGTTCTCAGTGAGAATAACGGCCGCTGCATCATCGTTGACCCAGGCGAAGCCGCGCCGGTTCTGGCGGCCATTGAGGAAAACCAATGGCAGCCCGAAGCCATTTTACTAACCCATCACCATCAGGATCACGTCGGTGGCGTAAAACAATTACGTGAAAAATTCCCTTCTATAGTGGTTTACGGGCCGGCGGAAACCCAGGATAAGGGAGTCACTCAGGTGGTAGGCGATGGCGATCGGCTGTCAATTCTCGGGCACGATTTTTCCATTTTCTCTACGCCAGGTCACACATTAGGACATATCTGTTACTACAGCGAACCTTATCTGTTCTGTGGCGACACAATGTTCTCCGGCGGCTGCGGAAGGCTCTTCGAAGGTACTGCAGAGCAGATGTATCAATCATTTATGAAAATTAACGCCCTTCCTGAAGAAACCCTCATATGTTGCGCACATGAATATACGTTAGCGAATATGAAGTTTGCATTGAGTATCCTGCCAGATGATAGGGACATAAACGATTACTATCATAAAGTTAATGAGTTACGTGCAAAAAAACAAAAAACACTACCCGTAACTCTGAAAAATGAGCGTCGTATAAATTTATTTTTACGCGTAAATGATATTGATTTAATTGATAAAATTAACCAAGAAACAAATTTGCAACACTCTGTGGCGCGATTTGCATGGTTAAGGTCAAAGAAAGACGACTTCTGATATTTAATTCTTGTCATCGGCCAACTTCGCCGTTATTCTTGGTCGTCTTTTAAGCAACTATTGACACACACATGAAGGCACGAGCGATATTACTCGCCTCTGTCCTGCTGGTGGGGTGCCAGGCGTCTAAGCACGATGGCACCGTCGAACAGCGAGCACAGAGCCTTTCTGCGGCTGGTCAAGGGGAAGCAGGTAAGTTCACAAGTCAAGCGCGCTGGTTAGATGATGGAACCTTCTACGCGCAAGACCAGGATCTGTGGACTTCCATAGGCGACGAGCTAAAGATGGGAATACCGGATAATCCCCGGATTCGCGAACAGAAACAGAAGTACTTAAGAAATAAGAGCTATCTCCACGATGTAACTTTACGGGCAGAGCCGTATATGTACTGGATAGCCGGGCAGGTTAAGAAACGTAACATGCCAATGGAACTGGTATTACTACCCATAGTGGAGAGCGCTTTTGACCCACACGCGACGTCTGGCGCCAATGCCGCAGGCATTTGGCAGATCATTCCGAGCACAGGGCGCAATTATGGTTTAAAACAGACCCGCAGTTACGATGCGCGTCGTGACGTCGTCGCATCTACTACCGCGGCGCTGGACATGATGCAACGTCTGAACAAAATGTTCGACGGCGACTGGTTATTAACGGTCGCAGCCTATAACAGCGGCGAAGGTCGGGTCATGAAAGCAGTAAAAGCGAACCGTTCGCGTGGTAAACCCACCGATTTCTGGTCGCTGTCTCTGCCGCATGAAACGAAAATCTACGTACCGAAAATGCTGGCGTTGAGCGACATTCTCAAAAACAGCAAGCGTTACGGCGTAAAGCTGCCTACGGCCGATGAAAGCCGTGCGCTGGCGCGCGTTCGCCTCGACAGCCCGGTTGATATTTCTCAGCTCGCGGACATGGCAGGAATGCCGGTCAGCAAACTGAAAACCTTCAACGCTGGCGTAAAGGGGTCAACGCTGGGCGCGAGTGGGCCAAAGTACGTCATGGTGCCGCAGAAGCACGCCGCTCAGCTGCGTGAATCGCTGGCCTCTGGCGACATTGCCGCCGTGCAGCCAACGCAGCTCGCGGACAATACGCCGCTGACCAGCCGTAGCTATAAGGTACGCTCTGGCGACACGATTTCCGGGATTGCTTCGCGTCTCGGCGTCACGACCCGGGATTTGCAGCAGTGGAACAATCTGCGCGGTTCAGGGTTAAAAGTCGGGCAGAGTCTGGTTGTCGGCGCAGGTAGCAGCGCACAGCGCCTGGCGAACAACAGCGATAGCATCACCTATCGTGTTCGCAAAGGTGATTCGCTGTCGAGCATCGCCAAGCGTCACGGTGTTAATATTCGCGACGTGATGCGCTGGAACAGCGATACCGACAATCTGCGGCCTGGCGATCAGCTAACGCTGTTTGTGAAAAACAGCGATCGACCAGAGTCCTGATACGTCAGGGTTCGATAAAAAGGCACCGACTTCCCCCGGTGCCTTTTTTGTTGCCCGTATTAAACCGCTTTATGCGCTTCGAACAGGATGGTATCGCTGGTAAACGACCCGTCCTGCTGTAATTCGAAGTAGGCTTTGACCTCCGCCGAAGCGCTCTGCTGATATAAGCGAATCGCTTCTACCAGCGCCTCTGGGGTGCGCATCCGCGCCACCCATGAGCTGAACTCCAGCGGCAGGCGATCGGTCGATAAATGATTAATCACCAGGCCTGCGTCATTGGCCAGCGCCAGCCACTCGCCGCTGGAATAATTACGCACGTGCGAGGTATCGCGCAGCGCTTCCACGGTCTGCAACCAGACATCACGTACCGGATGACCCGGCGACATCACGTCCATTATGATCATCACCCCGCCCGGCTTGAGAACACGTTTCACCTCACGCAGCGCCTGGCCGACATCATGCCAGTGGTGCGCGGAGTAGCGGCTAATCACCACATCAAAGCTGGCATCAGCGAACGGCAGCGTTTCAGCATATCCCTGCTGGGTCACGATATTGCTAAAGCCTTTCTCTTTTGCCGCCGCGGTAACCACTTCCAGCATCTGGCTTGATAAATCATAGGCGGTCACCTCGGCAACCTGTCCCGCCGCGGTAAAGCTGGCGTGCCCTGCCCCGCAGCCCATATCCAGCACTTTCGCCTGAGGGAAATCGGCCAGCCGTTCAGCCAGCCGCTGCAGATCGCGCCCGGAGGCGTGCACGGCGCTGGTCAAATAGGCGCTGGCCTGGGAGCCGAACTGCTTTTCGACGTTGTCATGGTGAGAGCGTGTTGTCATTGTGTTGTCCTTCGGTTGTGTGAGTAATTTAGGGCAGCATCGTGCTGAACGCAGACCTGCCCGATGGCAGGCCTGACATACCTTAAATTAATCAGGCTTGCCGGGACTGAATTCGACTAGTAGCGGGTTGTGATCGGAGGCGCGGGTCACCAGCACGGTAGCATCGTGCACGCTTAACCCACGATAGAACACAAAATCGAGCGGACGACCAAACGCACGGCGGCGCTGATCGTCAGAGAAACGAACTTCGCGTAACGACATCTCACGCGCAAAGCGGTACAGCGCGTTCATTCGCGGCCGGCTCCATGCATTGAAATCCCCGGCCATGATCACCGGCCCGCTGTGATGAGCGATCTGATCGCCGATCGGCAGCAACTGCTTGCTGTAGACATCGACGCCAAGGCTAAAGTTGACCGCATGGATGTTGACCACCATCAGCAGCCGCGCATCGGGCAGCGGATAAACGGTCACTAAGGCCGATTTCGGCAATCGCAAAATAGGCTCGCGCTCGCGCAGCGGACAGCAATAGATGGGGTGAGCGGAGGCCAGCGTCATCACGCCGGAAGGATGCTGCGGCAATACCAGCGCCGGTACCTGATCGGCGGCCAGATAGTTTGAAGTCGCGAACCTGACCAGTTCTGGGGTAGTTTGCGCCTCCTGCAACAGGACCAAATGCGCATCTTTGCCGAAATTTTTGAGGACCGACTGCCACTCTGCGCGCTGCTGCTTGAAGATATTCCATACCAGCACGCGGATCTTTTCATCGCTGCTTAACGGCGTGCCGGCAGGATAAACCGGACTGACGCCCGCAAACGCCCCCGGAGGCAATATCCTCTCCGCAGGTTGTCCGGCGACGTAGCGCATGGCATAGGTATTCTTTCGCAATTTGGGCATCAATCCTCAATAACAGAAACCAGCCCAACAACGACTGGTTCTTCTGTTATAGGGATTTTCCCATCCACTTTCAATGCAATTTGCGATAAACCCTAGCCTTCGAGAGAAACCGCTGTCGAACGGCGCGGCGATTTATCTAAACGACCGCTCAGCATCACCAACAGCAGGGCGACCAGCACAATCACCGCACCAATCCACGGCGTCTGCGCCAGACCATACCGTTCAACCGTCTGCCCGCCGACGATGGACCCCAGCGCAATACCAATATTGAAGGCGGCAATATTCAGGCCGGAAGCGACGTCGACGGCGCCAGGCGTATACTGTTCGGCTTTTTGCACCACGTATACCTGCAGACCCGGCACGTTGCCGAAGGCGAAAATACCCATTACCAGCACCGTTGCCAGCGCAGCATAGTGGATGCTGGCGGTCAACTGGAAGACCAGCAGCAGCACAACCAGCGCGGCGAAGATAAACTTCAGCGCGGAGACGGCGCCATGCTTATCGGCCAGTTTGCCTCCCCACACATTGCCAATAGCGACCGAGACACCGTAGCCCAACAGGATCCAGCTAACCGCAGACGGACTGAAACCGGCCAGCTCCTGCATCATCGGAGCAAGAAAAGTAAAGGCGGTAAATACGCCGCCATAGCCCAGCGCGGTAATGGCGTAGATCATCAGCAGGCGAGGATGAGTTAAGACTTTCATCTGATCGCGCAGGCTGGCGCTGGCGCGGCCCGGAATATTATTCGGTACCAGAAGCAGACTGCTGATAAGCGCAATCACGCCCAGAATCGATACCGCGAGGAACGTTTCCCGCCAGCCAAAATGCTGACCGATGAAAGTCCCGAACGGCACCCCGGTGACCAGCGCGACCGTCAGGCCGCCGAACATAATAGCGATAGCTGAGGCGGCTTTCTCTTTTGCCACCAGGCTGGTGGCGATTGTCGAGCCAATAGAGAAGAACACGCCGTGTGCCAGACCGGTCAGCAATCGCGCCAGGATCAGCGTTTCATAGCCCGGGGCCTGCCAGGCCAGCACATTACCCGCCGTAAACAGGACCATCAACGCCAGCAGCAGCTGTTTACGCGGCATACGCCCCGTTAACGCCGTCAGCACCGGAGCGCCAATCGCCACGCCCAGCGCGTAGATAGAGACCAGCAGTCCCGCCGAAGGCAGAGAGATAGAGAGTTGTTGCGCGATAGTCGGGACCAGGCCGACAATCACAAATTCAGTGGTGCCAATCGCGAAGGCACCGATAGTTAAGGCAAATAGCGCCAGTGGCATAATTTACTCCGTAGCATCAGGATTAAGATGACACGTAGTATGAAGGGCTGTATAAATAACAAAAACTATCAAAGTATCAATAGAATTTTGCTACAGGTGCAATAATGAGAGCCACATCAGAGGAGATCGCCATCTTTGTGGCGGTGGTGGAAAGCGGAAGTTTCAGCCGGGCGGCCGAGCAGCTCGGACAGGCCAACTCTGCCGTCAGCCGGGCGGTCAAGAAGCTGGAATCAAAGCTAGGCGTAAGCCTGCTCAATCGGACCACCCGCCAGCTCAGTCTGACGGAGGAAGGCGAGCGCTATTTTCGCCGGATGCAGGTGGTCTTGCAGGAAATGGCGGCAGCAGAGAATGACCTGCTGGAAACGCGCACAACGCCGCGGGGCCTGCTGCGGGTGGATGCCGCGACGCCGGTGATGCTGCATTTTCTCATGCCGCTGGTGAAGCCATTTCGCGAGCGCTACCCGGAAATGACGCTGTCGCTCGTCTCTTCAGAGACGTTTATTAACCTGATTGAACGAAAAGTGGATGTGGCCATTCGGGCCGGGACCTTAACGGATTCCAGCCTGCGCGCCCGACCGCTATTTACCAGCTATCGTAAGATCGTCGCCTCGCCAGACTATGTCGCGCGCTACGGTATGCCGCAGCATCCGTCAGATCTGAAACAGCATCACTGCCTCGGGTTCACCGAGCCGGTATCGCTGAATACCTGGCCTGTCTCCTGTTGCGATGGTCAGCTGTTAGAGATCGAATCGGCGGTGTCCTCCAATAGCGGCGAAACGCTCAAGCAGCTGTGCCTGACCGGTAACGGCATAGCCTGTTTGTCGGATTATATGGTGGATAAAGAGATTGGCCGTGGGGAGTTTGTGGAGTTACTTGCCGACAAACGCTTGCCGGTGGAGATGCCATTCAGTGCGGTGTACTACAGCGACCGGGCGGTCAGCACGCGCATCAGGGCATTTATTGACTTTCTAAGTGAGCACGTCAAACAGCTCCCGAAGGAGCTGTCGTAATATCGTCTCAGACGGCAGTGCGAACGGCATGCCGAAAGCGGGAGATTAATCCCACTGTGGAGCCAGACCTTCCGGACTCACCAGACGATCGTTGCAGTCGAGTGCGGCGATCGCTTTACGATCTTCATCATCCAGCTGCAGATCCTGCGCTTTCAGGTTGCTGGCCAGATTGTCACGTTTGGTGGACGATGGGATAACCGCATAGCCTTCGCCCATCGCCCATGCCAGGATAACCTGCGCTGGGGTCGCACCATGTTTCGCCGCGATGCGGGCAATCACTTCATCTTTCAGTGCCTTACCGTAGGCCAGCGTCATGTAAGAGGTGATATGGATGCCGTGCTCACGCGCCCAATCGACCACTTTACGGTTTTGCAGATACGGCGAGAGCTCAATCTGGTTAGTCGCGATATTCTCAGCGCCAACGGCGGCAATCGCGCGCTCCATCAGTGGAATAGTGAAGTTGGAGATACCGATCTGACGGGTCAGACCCAGCTTCTTCGCTTCCATCAGGGCTGCCATAAACTCTTCAACAGCTACCGCATCGTTCGGTGACGGCCAGTGGATCAGCGTGAGATCAACATAGTCAGTGCGCAGCTTATGCAGGCTCTCTTTCAGGCTGGCGATGAGTTTGTCTTTGCTCAGGTTTTCGATCCAGATTTTGGTCGTGATGAACAGCTCATCACGCGGCACGCCGCTTTCGGCGATGGCCTGACCCACCGCTGCTTCGTTGTCATAGATTTGCGCGGTGTCGATAGCACGATAGCCCAGCTCCAGCGCGGTTTTTACGGATGCGATAACAACATCATCTTTCAGACGGAAGGTGCCAAGACCAAATGCAGGGATTGCCATGATTTTCCTCGTTATTTCTTCATTTCGGTTAACGGATGAAATTATGGCTGATGGTGTGGAGGAGAAAAAGAGCGATTAATGCAGAGGATTTTTGCTGAATTAGCAATAATAGAGAACAGATCAAACAAAAAAGCCCTGAGCAAATGCTCAGGGCTCTTAATAAGTGGCGGAACGGACGGGACTCGAACCCGCGACCCCCTGCGTGACAGGCAGGTATTCTAACCGACTGAACTACCGCTCCACCGAATTTCTTCGCTTTATTACCACCGGTTGTCACCCCGGCTTACTGCAATTTGATGCCTGGCAGTTCCCTACTCTCACATGGGGAGACCCCACACTACCATCGGCGCTACGGCGTTTCACTTCTGAGTTCGGCATGGGGTCAGGTGGGACCACCGCGCTAGTGCCGCCAGGCAAATTCTTTGTGCTCGTCCTGTGTCTTTTGCGCTCATACTGCGTTGGCTGCTCTCGCGAGTGTCAGTCACATACTTATGTATGCTCCTTCCATCGCCTCGTTTGCCGCCTTGTCTCAGCGCAAAATCCTTCGGACTCTGAATCAGAGCTGAAAATCTTCTCTCAAATCGCCAAAACATCTTCGGCGTTGTAAGGTTAAGCCTCACGGTTCATTAGTACCGGTTAGCTCAACGCATCGCTGCGCTTACACACCCGGCCTATCAACGTCGTCGTCTTCAACGTTCCTTCAGGAGACTTAAAGTCTCAGGGAGAACTCATCTCGGGGCAAGTTTCGTGCTTAGATGCTTTCAGCACTTATCTCTTCCGCATTTAGCTACCGGGCAGTGCCATTGGCATGACAACCCGAACACCAGTGATGCGTCCACTCCGGTCCTCTCGTACTAGGAGCAGCCCCCCTCAATTCTCCAGCGCCCACGGCAGATAGGGACCGAACTGTCTCACGACGTTCTAAACCCAGCTCGCGTACCACTTTAAATGGCGAACAGCCATACCCTTGGGACCTACTTCAGCCCCAGGATGTGATGAGCCGACATCGAGGTGCCAAACACCGCCGTCGATATGAACTCTTGGGCGGTATCAGCCTGTTATCCCCGGAGTACCTTTTATCCGTTGAGCGATGGCCCTTCCATTCAGAACCACCGGATCACTATGACCTGCTTTCGCACCTGCTCGCGCCGTCACGCTCGCAGTCAAGCTAGCTTATGCCATTGCACTAACCTCCTGATGTCCGACCAGGATTAGCTAACCTTCGTGCTCCTCCGTTACTCTTTGGGAGGAGACCGCCCCAGTCAAACTACCCACCAGACACTGTCCGCAACCCCGGTCAGGGGCCTACGTTAGAACATCAAACATTAAAGGGTGGTATTTCAAGGTTGGCTCCACGCAGACTGGCGTCCACGCTTCAAAGCCTCCCACCTATCCTACACATCAAGGCTCAATGTTCAGTGTCAAGCTATAGTAAAGGTTCACGGGGTCTTTCCGTCTTGCCGCGGGTACACTGCATCTTCACAGCGAGTTCAATTTCACTGAGTCTCGGGTGGAGACAGCCTGGCCATCATTACGCCATTCGTGCAGGTCGGAACTTACCCGACAAGGAATTTCGCTACCTTAGGACCGTTATAGTTACGGCCGCCGTTTACCGGGGCTTCGATCAAGAGCTTCTCCTTACGGATAACCCCATCAATTAACCTTCCGGCACCGGGCAGGCGTCACACCGTATACGTCCACTTTCGTGTTTGCACAGTGCTGTGTTTTTAATAAACAGTTGCAGCCAGCTGGTATCTTCGACTGGTCTCAGCTCCATCCGCAGGGACTTCACCTACACACCAGCGTGCCTTCTCCCGAAGTTACGGCACCATTTTGCCTAGTTCCTTCACCCGAGTTCTCTCAAGCGCCTTGGTATTCTCTACCTGACCACCTGTGTCGGTTTGGGGTACGATTTAATGTTACCTGATGCTTAGAGGCTTTTCCTGGAAGCAGGGCATTTGTTACTTCAGCACCGTAGTGCCTCGTCATCACACCTCAGCGTTAAAAAGGTACCGGATTTACCTGGAATCCTCCGCCTACATGCTTAAACCGGGACAACCGTCGCCCGGCTAACATAGCCTTCTCCGTCCCCCCTTCGCAGTAACACCAAGTACAGGAATATTAACCTGTTTCCCATCGACTACGCCTTTCGGCCTCGCCTTAGGGGTCGACTCACCCTGCCCCGATTAACGTTGGACAGGAACCCTTGGTCTTCCGGCGAGCGGGCTTTTCACCCGCTTTATCGTTACTTATGTCAGCATTCGCACTTCTGATACCTCCAGCAACCCTCACAGGTCACCTTCGCAGGCTTACAGAACGCTCCCCTACCCAACAACACATAGTGTCGCTGCCGCAGCTTCGGTGCATGGTTTAGCCCCGTTACATCTTCCGCGCAGGCCGACTCGACCAGTGAGCTATTACGCTTTCTTTAAATGATGGCTGCTTCTAAGCCAACATCCTGGCTGTCTGTGCCTTCCCACATCGTTTCCCACTTAACCATGACTTTGGGACCTTAGCTGGCGGTCTGGGTTGTTTCCCTCTTCACGACGGACGTTAGCACCCGCCGTGTGTCTCCCGTGATAACATTCTTCGGTATTCGTAGTTTGCATCGGGTTGGTAAGTCGGGATGACCCCCTAGCCGAAACAGTGCTCTACCCCCGAAGATGAATTCACGAGGCGCTACCTAAATAGCTTTCGGGGAGAACCAGCTATCTCCCGGTTTGATTGGCCTTTCACCCCCAGCCACAAGTCATCCGCTAATTTTTCAACATTAGTCGGTTCGGTCCTCCAGTTAGTGTTACCCAACCTTCAACCTGCCCATGGCTAGATCACCGGGTTTCGGGTCTATACCCTGCAACTTAACGCCCAGTTAAGACTCGGTTTCCCTGCGGCTCCCCTATACGGTTAACCTTGCTACAGAATATAAGTCGCTGACCCATTATACAAAAGGTACGCAGTCACACCCGAAGGTGCTCCCACTGCTTGTACGTACACGGTTTCAGGTTCTTTTTCACTCCCCTCGCCGGGGTTCTTTTCGCCTTTCCCTCACGGTACTGGTTCACTATCGGTCAGTCAGGAGTATTTAGCCTTGGAGGATGGTCCCCCCATATTCAGACAGGATACCACGTGTCCCGCCCTACTCTTCGAGTTCACAACCTGTGCATTTTGGTGTACGGGACTATCACCCTCTACCGTCGGACTTTCCAGACCGTTCCACTAACACACAAGCTGATTCAGACTCTGGGCTGCTCCCCGTTCGCTCGCCGCTACTGGGGGAATCTCGGTTGATTTCTTTTCCTCGGGGTACTTAGATGTTTCAGTTCCCCCGGTTCGCCTCGTTAACCTATGTATTCAGTTAACGATAGTGCAACGAATTGCACTGGGTTTCCCCATTCGGACATCGCCGGCTGTAACGGTTCATATCACCTTACCGACGCTTTTCGCAGATTAGCACGTCCTTCATCGCCTCTGACTGCCAGGGCATCCACCGTGTACGCTTAGTCGCTTAACCTCACAACCCGAAGATGTTTCGTAAAACATCATCGTGTCGCGAAAATTTGAGAGACTCGAACACACTTAAACAGTGTGTCGTTTCAATTTTCAGCTTGATCCAGATTTTTAAAGAGCAAAACTTCGCAGTGCACCTTTTCAGGTTCACTCTGAAGTTTTCTTGTGTTTGCAGTAAAGATGGTGGAGCTATGCGGGATCGAACCGCAGACCTCCTGCGTGCAAAGCAGGCGCTCTCCCAGCTGAGCTATAGCCCCATCGTTTGCAACCTCTTCAAATTTGCTTCGCAAATTTGGTAGGCCTGAGTGGACTTGAACCACCGACCTCACCCTTATCAGGGGTGCGCTCTAACCACCTGAGCTACAAGCCTGTAGAGGTTTTTACTGCTGTTTTTCATCAGACAATCTGTGTGAGCACTACAAAGGCAGGTTCTTTAAGGTAAGGAGGTGATCCAACCGCAGGTTCCCCTACGGTTACCTTGTTACGACTTCACCCCAGTCATGAATCACAAAGTGGTAAGCGCCCTCCCGAAGGTTAAGCTACCTACTTCTTTTGCAACCCACTCCCATGGTGTGACGGGCGGTGTGTACAAGGCCCGGGAACGTATTCACCGTAGCATTCTGATCTACGATTACTAGCGATTCCGACTTCATGGAGTCGAGTTGCAGACTCCAATCCGGACTACGACATACTTTATGAGGTCCGCTTGCTCTCGCGAGGTCGCTTCTCTTTGTATATGCCATTGTAGCACGTGTGTAGCCCTGGTCGTAAGGGCCATGATGACTTGACGTCATCCCCACCTTCCTCCAGTTTATCACTGGCAGTCTCCTTTGAGTTCCCGGCCGGACCGCTGGCAACAAAGGATAAGGGTTGCGCTCGTTGCGGGACTTAACCCAACATTTCACAACACGAGCTGACGACAGCCATGCAGCACCTGTCTCACAGTTCCCGAAGGCACCAATCCATCTCTGGAAAGTTCTGTGGATGTCAAGACCAGGTAAGGTTCTTCGCGTTGCATCGAATTAAACCACATGCTCCACCGCTTGTGCGGGCCCCCGTCAATTCATTTGAGTTTTAACCTTGCGGCCGTACTCCCCAGGCGGTCGATTTAACGCGTTAGCTCCGGAAGCCACGCCTCAAGGGCACAACCTCCAAATCGACATCGTTTACAGCGTGGACTACCAGGGTATCTAATCCTGTTTGCTCCCCACGCTTTCGCACCTGAGCGTCAGTCTTTGTCCAGGGGGCCGCCTTCGCCACCGGTATTCCTCCAGATCTCTACGCATTTCACCGCTACACCTGGAATTCTACCCCCCTCTACAAGACTCTAGCCTGCCAGTTTCGAATGCAGTTCCCAGGTTGAGCCCGGGGATTTCACATCCGACTTGACAGACCGCCTGCGTGCGCTTTACGCCCAGTAATTCCGATTAACGCTTGCACCCTCCGTATTACCGCGGCTGCTGGCACGGAGTTAGCCGGTGCTTCTTCTGCGGGTAACGTCAATCGGTGAGGTTATTAACCTCACCGCCTTCCTCCCCGCTGAAAGTGCTTTACAACCCGAAGGCCTTCTTCACACACGCGGCATGGCTGCATCAGGCTTGCGCCCATTGTGCAATATTCCCCACTGCTGCCTCCCGTAGGAGTCTGGACCGTGTCTCAGTTCCAGTGTGGCTGGTCATCCTCTCAGACCAGCTAGGGATCGTCGCCTAGGTGAGCCGTTACCCCACCTACTAGCTAATCCCATCTGGGCACATCTGATGGCATGAGGCCCGAAGGTCCCCCACTTTGGTCTTGCGACATTATGCGGTATTAGCTACCGTTTCCAGTAGTTATCCCCCTCCATCAGGCAGTTTCCCAGACATTACTCACCCGTCCGCCGCTCGTCACCCGAGAGCAAGCTCTCTGTGCTACCGCTCGACTTGCATGTGTTAGGCCTGCCGCCAGCGTTCAATCTGAGCCATGATCAAACTCTTCAATTTAAGTTTGATGCTCGTGAATTAAACTTCGTAATGAATTACGCATGTTCACTCAGAGACTTGGTATTCATTTTTCGTCCGAGGACGTTAAGAATCCATGTCACTTTGAGTGCCCACACAGATTGTCTGATAAATTGTTAAAGAGCAGTTGCGACGCGCTTTAGCGCTCTGTCGCGAGGTGGCGTATATTACGCTTTCCTCTTTCAGAGTCAACCCGTTTTTCAGGATTTTTCTCTTCAACCGAACCGGCTGTTTGTGTGAAGTGATTCACATCCGCCGTGTCGATGGAGGCGCATTATAGGGAGCTCTCCGGGAATGACAAGCGGAAAAATACAATTTTATTTCAACCGCTCATCTTTTAAACGCAACGCTTATTTTTGCTGCTTTTTAATCGCCGCAGGCAACTCTGCCAGGCTATTTAGCACCCAGTCAGCCGCTTTTTCCGCTTCTTCAGTCAGGGGCTTACCGGTACGCACAAGCACTTTAGTACCGACATCTGCCGCCGCAGCAGCCTGCATATCTTCCAGTTTGTCCCCTACCATATAGGAAGAAGCCATATCGATATGCAGATAATCGCGGGCGGAGATCAGCATCCCCGGATGCGGTTTACGACAATCACAGGTCTGACGGTACTCTTCCACCGCACCCTGCGGGTGATGCGGGCAATAGTAGATACCGTCCAGGTCGACGCCACGATCGGCCAGAGACCAGTCCATCCATTCGGTCAGCGTTTCAAACTGGGCTTCGGTAAATTTACCGCGAGCAATACCGGACTGGTTAGTGACCAGCACCAGCGCATAGCCCATCTCTTTTAGTTCGCGCATCGCGTCAATGACGCCATCGATAAATTCAAAATTGTCGATTTCGTGGACGTAGCCATGATCGACATTAATAGTGCCGTCACGGTCGAGAAAAATTGCGGGTACTGACTTTGCCACCGGTTTGCTCCTGAAAAAGGCTAGTGCCGTTAGTATCGCATGTTTCAGCATGCAAGAAAGTGCTCATTATAAAGAGTCAGATTGATTTAGACGTCTGGATGCCTTAACATCCATTTCATTGACAGGCATCGCCTGGATACGGCAGAAGAAAATGCCACGGCAAACGGCTAAACGATAATAAATAACTGATGATTAAACTTTCCAATATCACCAAAGTGTTCCAGCAGGGGAATCGCAGCATTCAGGCGCTGAATAACGTCAGCCTGCATGTCCCTGCCGGACAAATTTATGGCGTCATCGGTGCCTCCGGCGCCGGTAAAAGTACGCTGATTCGCTGCGTCAACCTGCTGGAGCGCCCGACCGAGGGCAGCGTACAGGTTGACGGTCAGGAATTGACTGCACTGTCGGAAAAAGAGCTAACCCGTGCGCGCCGTCAGATTGGCATGATTTTCCAGCATTTTAACCTGCTGGCCTCCCGGACCGTTTTCGGCAACGTCGCGTTGCCCCTGGAACTGGATAACACCCCGCAGGCAGAAATCAAACGTCGTGTGACGGAGCTGCTGGATCTCGTCGGCCTGGGTGATAAGCACGACAGCTACCCGGCTAATCTCTCCGGTGGCCAGAAACAGCGCGTCGCCATTGCCCGCGCACTGGCCAGCAATCCTAAGGTATTGCTGTGCGATGAAGCCACCAGCGCTCTCGACCCAGCCACCACCCGTTCCATTCTCGAACTGCTGAAAGACATTAACCGTCGTCTGGGACTGACCATTCTGCTAATCACCCACGAAATGGATGTGGTGAAACGCATCTGCGACTGCGTGGCGGTGATTAGCAACGGCCAGCTTATTGAGCAGGACACGGTGAGCGAAGTCTTCTCCCATCCGAAGACGCCGCTGGCCCAGCAGTTTATTCAGTCCACGCTGCACCTGGATATTCCGGATGACTACCAGGCACGCCTGAAACCTACCGCCGCAGCGGACAGTGTACCGATGCTGCGCATGGAATTTACCGGCCACTCCGTCGATGCGCCGCTGCTCTCTGAAACCGCGCGTCGCTTCAATGTGAATAACAACATTATCAGCGCGCAGATGGATTATGCCGGCGGGGTGAAGTTCGGCATCATGCTCACCGAAATGCACGGTACACAGGAAGACACTCAGGCGGCCATCGCCTGGCTGCAGGAACATCATGTAAAAGTAGAGGTATTGGGTTATGTCTGAGGCAATGATGTGGCTGCTGTTGCGCGGCGTATGGGAAACGCTGGCAATGACCTTTGTCTCCGGCTTCTTCGGTTTTGTCCTTGGTCTGCCGGTGGGCGTGCTGCTGTATGTGACCCGGCCGGGGCAAATCGTCGCCAATGCCAAACTGTACCGTACTCTGTCGGCGCTGGTGAACATTTTCCGTTCCATTCCGTTCATTATCCTGCTGGTCTGGATGATCCCGTTTACCCGCGTAATCGTCGGCACCTCGATCGGCCTGCAGGCGGCAATCGTTCCGCTGACGGTGGGCGCCGCGCCGTTTATCGCCCGCATGGTGGAGAACGCCCTGCTGGAGATCCCGACCGGGCTCATCGAAGCTTCCCGCGCGATGGGCGCCACACCGCTGCAGATCGTCCGCAAGGTTCTGCTGCCTGAAGCGCTGCCGGGGCTGGTCAACGCCGCCACCATCACTCTTATTACCCTGGTAGGCTACTCCGCCATGGGCGGCGCGGTGGGCGCCGGTGGTCTGGGGCAGATTGGTTATCAGTACGGTTATATCGGCTACAACGCAACGGTGATGAATACCGTACTGGTGTTACTGGTTATTCTGGTTTATTTAATTCAATTCTCTGGCGATCGTATCGTCCGGGCTGTGACTCATAAATAACGTTATTGGCAGACAACACTCATTCTTACAGGAAGGAAATAACATGGCCTTTAATTTCAAAACCTTTGCGGCAGTTGGCGCGTTAATCGGTTCTCTGGCGCTGGTGGGTTGCGGTCAGGATGAAAAAGATCCGAATCATATTAAAGTCGGCGTTATCGTCGGGGCGGAACAGCAGGTCGCTGAAGTTGCGCAGAAAGTGGCAAAAGAGAAGTATGGTCTCGATGTTGAGCTGGTGACCTTCAACGATTACGTGCTGCCAAACGAAGCGCTAAGCAAAGGCGATATCGACGTGAACGCCTTCCAGCATAAACCGTATCTCGACCAGCAGATTAAAGACCGTGGCTATAAGCTGGTCTCCGTTGGCAACACCTTCGTCTATCCGATCGCGGGTTACTCGAAGAAAATCAAATCGCTGGACGAACTGCAGCCGGGCTCGCAGATCGCCGTCCCGAACGATCCGACTAACCTCGGCCGTTCCCTGCTGCTGCTGCAGCAGGTGGGTCTGATCAAACTGAAAGACGGCGTGGGCCTGCTGCCGACCTCGCTGGATATCGTCGAGAACCCGAAAAACCTGAAAATTGTTGAACTGGAAGCGCCACAGCTGCCGCGTTCGCTGGACGACGCACAGATTGCGCTGGCCGTCATCAACACCACTTACGCCAGCCAGATTGGCCTGACCCCGGCGAAAGACGGTATCTTTGTTGAAGGCAAAGAGTCTCCTTACGTGAACCTGATTGTGGCGCGTGAAGACAATAAAGATGCTGAGAATGTGAAGAAATTCGTTCAGGCTTACCAGAGCGATGAAGTTTACGAAGCGGCGAACAAGATCTTTAACGGCGGCGCAGTGAAAGGCTGGTAATCTTTTCTCACCGTAATATCATTCAGGACGGGCTTCACGCCCGTCTTGTCATTTATGCAAGCACCTGATTCAATAACGCCCTGTTTTTTATTCATTGAGGAAATACTATGCGTGCTTTACCGGTCTGTTTGTTAGCACTCATGTTAAGCGGTTGTTCCATGCTAAGCAGATCCCCCGTTGAACCTGTTCAAAGCACTGCAACCCCCCCGGTTAAATCTGAGCCGAGCAAACCACGCGCAACCCGTCCGGCGCCGGTACGTATTTATACCGATGCGTCAGAGCTGGTGGGAAAACCGTTCCGCGATCTGGGTGAAGTGACTGGTGAGTCATGCCAGGCCTCAAATCAGGATTCTCCGCCGAACATCCCAACCGCCCGCAAGCGTCTGCAGGTGAATGCGGCACGCATGAAAGCCAATGCCGTCCTGCTTCACCGCTGCGAAGTGACCAGCGGCACGCCAGGCTGCTACCGTCAGGCGGTTTGTCTGGGCTCGGCGCTTAACGTTTCGGCACAATGAGTGCATTCCAGTTCGCGCAGATAGGCGTTATCCGCTCGCCGTATAAAGAGAAATTTGCCGTTCCTCGCCAGCCTGGTCTGGTGAAACACGGCGGCGGAGAACTGCATCTGGTTGCGCCCTACAACCAGGCCGACGCCGTGCGAGGCCTGGAAAACTTCAGCCATCTGTGGATCCTGTTTGTGTTTCATCAGACCATGGAAGGCGGTTGGCGTCCGACGGTGCGCCCTCCCCGACTGGGAGGCAATGCGCGGATGGGCGTCTTCGCCACCCGTTCGACGTTTCGCCCCAACCCCATCGGCATGTCGCTGGTTGAGCTGAAAGGCATTCGCTGTCAGAAGGATCAGGTGATCCTGGAACTCGGTAGCCTCGATCTCGTCGACGGGACGCCGGTGGTTGATATCAAACCGTATCTTCCTTTCGCCGAAGCCCTGCCGGATGCCAGCGCCAGCTATGCGCAACAGGCGCCGCTGGCGGGTATGAACGTCAGTTTTACACCGGAAACAGAAGCACAGTTACTGACCCTGGAAAAACGCTACCCGCATATCAAAGCGTTTATCCGCGAAGTATTGGCGCAGGATCCGCGCCCGGCCTACCGTAAAGAGGAAGAAGCAGGAAAAAATTATGCCGTCTGGTTGCTGGATTTCAACGTCCGCTGGCGGGTGATTGCCTCTGGTTTTGAAGTCTTTGCCCTCGAAGCGCGCTAATTTTATTTTTCCTCTCTTTTGGCATCTTTGCCACACTGGTAAACTAAACCACTTTTTTGTTTCAGGCTGGGCAACCAGCCTGTTCCGCTCGTTTAACTGGAACCGTTACAACATGCGTACTAGCCAATATCTGCTCTCCACTCTGAAGGAGACACCTGCCGACGCCGAGGTAATCAGCCACCAGCTGATGCTGCGCGCCGGGATGATCCGCAAGCTGGCCTCCGGGTTATACACCTGGCTGCCGACCGGCGTGCGCGTCCTGAAAAAAGTCGAAAACATCGTGCGTGAAGAAATGAATAATGCCGGTGCGATCGAGGTGTTAATGCCGGTCGTTCAGCCTTCTGAACTGTGGCAGGAGAGCGGTCGCTGGGAGCAATATGGCCCGGAACTGCTGCGCATTGCCGATCGCGGCGATCGCCCGTTCGTCCTCGGACCAACCCACGAAGAGGTCATTACCGATCTGATCCGCAACGAGCTGAACTCCTATAAGCAGCTGCCGCTGAACTTCTATCAGATCCAGACCAAATTCCGCGACGAAGTGCGCCCGCGTTTCGGCGTGATGCGCTCCCGTGAATTCCTGATGAAAGATGCTTACTCTTTCCATACCTCTCAGGAATCGCTGCAGGAAACCTACGACGCGATGTATACCGCTTACAGCAAAATCTTCAGTCGTATGGGGCTGGATTTCCGTGCGGTACAGGCTGACACCGGTTCTATCGGCGGCAGCGCCTCTCATGAATTCCAGGTGCTGGCGCAGAGCGGCGAAGACGATGTGATCTTCTCCGACAGCTCCGACTACGCGGCAAACATCGAGTTTGCGGAAGCCGTTGCGCCAAAAGAGCCGCGCGCAGCCGCCACCCAGGAGATGACCCTGGTTGATACGCCGAACGCCAAAACCATCGCCGAGCTGGTTGAGCAGTTCGACCTGCCGATCGAAAAAACAGTGAAGACCCTGCTGGTGAAAGCGGTTGAAGGTAGCGCCTCCCCGCTGGTTGCCCTGCTGGTGCGCGGCGATCACGAGCTGAACGAAGTGAAAGCGGAAAAACTGCCGCAGGTCGCCAGCCCGCTGACCTTCGCCACCGAAGAAGAGATCCGCGCTCTGGTGAAAGCGGGTCCGGGCTCCCTGGGTCCGGTGAACCTGCCGATCCCGGTGGTTATCGACCGTACCGTCGCGGTAATGAGCGATTTCGCCGCTGGCGCTAACATCGATGGCAAACACTACTTCGGCATCAACTGGGATCGCGACGTCGCGACTCCGGAAGTTGCTGATATTCGTAACGTCGTTGCCGGCGATCCGAGCCCGGACGGCAAGGGTACTCTGCTTATCAAGCGCGGTATCGAAGTGGGCCACATCTTCCAGCTGGGTACTAAGTACTCTCAGGCGATGAATGCCGCAGTTCAGGGCGAAGATGGCCGTAACCAGATCCTGACCATGGGTTGCTACGGTATTGGGGTGACCCGTGTGGTGGCCGCCGCTATCGAGCAGAACTTTGACGATCGCGGGATTATCTGGCCAGACGCCATCGCGCCGTTCCAGGTGGCAATTCTGCCGATGAATATGCACAAGTCCTATCGCGTGCAGGAGCTGGCCGAGAAGCTGTACGCCGAGCTGCGTGCGCACGGCATCGATGTGCTGATGGACGACCGTAAAGAGCGTCCGGGCGTGATGTTCGCCGATATGGAGCTGATCGGTATTCCGCACACCATCGTGCTGGGCGATCGGAACCTCGATAACGATGATATCGAATACAAGTATCGTCGCAATGGTGAGAAGCAGCTGATTAAAACCGGTGATATCGTGGAATATCTGGTTAAAGCGATAAAAGGCTAAGCAACCACCTCAGGGCCCTGAACGGATGTCAGGGCCTTTTTTTTACAAGGAAAGTACCCATGACTGCACCTATCCTCAGCAGCGGACTGCTTACTTCCGCCCTGCTGCTGCTTACCGCCTGCACCATAGACGTCGGCCGCAGCGCCGCTTCCGCATCCGCTACCGAGGGCCGCTCCCCGCCATGGGCTGTCACCCTCCAGCGTCAAAGCTCGATTGCCGGCAGCGGGCTCCACGAAATTGACGAAAGCGATCTCCGTTCCGGCGACCTGCTTTTCTCGTCCAGCCTGGGTATCACTTCGCTTGGGATCCGCGCCTTCAGCGCCTCTTCCGTTAGCCACGTCGCACTGTATCTTGGCGAGGGTCAGATCGCGGAAGCCACCGGCGCTGGCGTACAGGTGATTTCTGTTCAGCAGGCGCTGGCGCATAGCGATAAACTCTTTGCCCTCAGGGCGCCCGACCTGACGCCGGACCAGGCAACGGCGATGAAAAATTTTGTCTGGCAGGTCAAAGACAGCGGGTATAACTATCGCGGCATTATTCAGTTTATCCCTTATATGGTCACCAAACCGCTCTGCTCGCTCAACCCTTTCTCGCGTAACTTTCGTCAGCAGTGCGTGAGCGGCCTGGCCAAAGCGCAACTGGGCGATGCAGCAAGCGCCGACAAGAAAGCGTGGTTTTGCTCGGAGTTTGTCAGCGAGGCCTTCGTCAGAGCCGGGCATCCGCTGACCCTGGCGCAGGCGGCGTGGATAAGTCCTTCCGATCTGCTGCACATGCGGGAAGGAGACGTCGCCACGTTTAAACCCGAAACGCAGCTACAGTATGTCGGGCATCTGAAACTGGGCGTTTATCTTCAGGCCGGGAAGCTGGTGGGGCTGAATAAACCGAAGGACGATGCGGAGTAAAGAAAAGATTTGCGCTTTTCCGCCAGCCAGACCCACGCTCACTCTGTATATGACAGGGCGAATAGCAGGAGCAAGTAGGGGGACTGCGTGGGATCATCCCCTGCCCGTTTCCCGGGCAGGGGCCTGACAATCAATGGCTACAGTCTTTACCGGGAATAAATTTGCCGGCCTGGTCCGTCATCAGCGTCTTCATCATTTCGCCGGTGTCCGGGTTCGCCTCGAGGGTAAAGTGCCCCTCCACCACCAGCAGCACCGGTCGTGAATCATTGCCGCGGGCAGCGGCATAATCCCGCTCAAGCTGGGCATTGTTCGCCACCGCGACGCGTTTACCGGTCGCGCAATCGGTAAAGGTTGCCGCATCGGCCATATAGAAATACATGCCGCGCATCGCCATCGGGGTGGTCGGCAGGCTGGCCTTCACCGGCTCCAGGGTATAATTGAGAGGAGACTGAACGGGGCTCCCGTTGCGGTCAAGCATCTCCAGCTTGTCGCCCTTCGCGCGAAAATATGATTTCTCGCCTTTGCTGTCGGTCAGCACCAGTTTATCCGCTGTGCGAGCCCAGGTGCCATAAGAGGCAAAAGATGACGGTTCACGACGAGCGCCCTGGTAGTGCTCGTTCATCACCCAGGTACCGTCTTTTTCCAGGAACAGCGAGGTGTCGATACCTTCACAATCCGCGCAAGGCAGCACCCCACGCCAGCTTTGCTGCATCGGTTTGAGCTCTTCCATCGCCGCTGGCTGTACGGTGTCAGTCTCGGCGCGATGGTTACAACCAAACAGCGCGAACAGCGAGCAGGCCGCTATCACGGAGAATACGATTTTCTTCACTTTGCTTTCCTTATCATCCATTTCACCCGTTCGCCGACGTCTTCACTGGCGAACTTTCCCACGCAGCGCCTTGACTGAGGACTTCTGTGCCTTGGAAGCAAGGCGTCGCTCTTTGGATGCCCGAGTCGGTCGCGTCTCCCGGCGACTTTTTTGCACTGCGGTTAATTCTTTTATGAGGGCCACCAGCCGGGCAATCGCCGCTTCACGGTTCATCTCCTGGCTGCGGTATTCCTGAGCCTTAATGATAACCACACCGTCAGCAGAAATTAAGTGGTGCCTGGCGGCGAGCAGGCGCTCTTTGTAAAACTCCGGCAGGCTTGAAGCTTTAATATCAAAGCGCAGATGGATTGCCGTCGACGCTTTGTTCACATGCTGGCCCCCGGCCCCCTGGGCACGAATACCTTCCAGCGTAACCTCGTTATCGGCAAGGGTCACGCTGCGGCTAATGGTAATCATGCCGGTGCTTGCCAGGCCGTCAAATGAATTTCCAGATTATTCCGAGCATCGGATAACCAGATACTACCGTCCTGCAGAGTGGCCTGCAGTGTCATGGTACGGTCGGCAAAGGCGCTAAGCTGCGCCAGTTGCGCGTCATCAAGATACCAGATGGTCAACTTCGGGTACGCCGCAAGCTTGTTCTGATTCTGCTGCCACCAGATTTCAGCGGCCCGGCTATTATAGGCAAACAGCGCTACCGCCTGCGCCCGTGAGCAGGCTTTCTTAATCCGCCGCTCATCCGGCAGACCCAGTTCGATCCACAGATCGACCCCGAGATGATCGTTAAGCAGCCACAGCTCCGGCTCGTCGTCCGACGACAGGCCGCGGGTAAACTGCAGCCGTTCATCGGCATATTTGATCCACGCCAGCAGGCGCAGCATCATGCGCTCCTGGGTTTCCGAGGGGTGCTGCGCCAGCGTCAGGTTAGCATCCAGAAACTGGTTGCGATCCAGATCGGCTACATTTACCGCAGCTTTATATATTGTCGCTTTCAGCGCCATGAATAAACTCCTGAAAAGAATGGCGGACATTGTAGCGAAACTGGCGGCAAAAGGCTGTCGTCAATCGCAGCAACCTGTTTCATCCTGCTGAAATTGCTTAAATGACTATGATATAGTTCCCTTGCTAAACAGAGTTTATCTTCGTAGGCTTAAACTTGCATCCCACGGTTGAGTCAGAACGCTGACAGGAGGGCATGTGGACCACTATTGTGAGTTAATACGCAAGCGGTATGCGGAAATAGCCAGCGGAGACTTAGGGTATATCCCGGATGCGCTGGGTTGCGTGTTGAAAGTATTGAATGAGATTGCGGCGGATGAGGCCCTTTCGGAGTCAGTCAGGGAAAAGGCCGCTTATGCGGCAGCAAACTTACTGGTGAGCGATTATGTCAATGAATGATACTTATCAACCCATTAACTGCGATGATTACGACAACCTGGAACTGGCTTGCCAGCATCACCTGGTGCTGACGCTGGCGCTGAAGGATGGCGAACAGCTGCAGGCAAAGGCCAGCGATCTAATCTCGCGTAAAAATATCGAGTATCTGGTGGTCGAACTCGCCGGCAACGTCCGCGAGCTGCGCCTGGATAAAATCGCCAGCTTCAGTCACCCGGAAATCGGCACCGTGGTGGTGAGCGAATCCTGAATCAAAACGGGCTTAACCGCCCGTTTTCCTCCATGACAGCCTGACCCCTTCCCCGTCCTTCACTTCACCTTCGGTGGTCACAAACAGATCGTCCGCTGCAGCGATCGGCGTTTCGCCGTAAAACAGCAGCGGCGTAGTGTCTCGTCGCCAGGGAGGAACGCCCAGCTCCTGCCAGATCTTCTTCAGCTTACGTCCGCCGTGGCGTCCGACGATATGCAGGTGGCCGCTGGCGCGAAAGCGGACAGTGACCGGCTCATCCGCAGACGGCGGGCGCAGCCTGCCGCCGGGCTGCAGCATCAGCTCGCCGAGACCGTCTGCCAGCCGCAGCGGCTGGCGCCAGTCGGGCCAGTGCTGGACACTTTCCGTCTGGCCGGGAAGATACTTCACCCAGTACAAACGCTGTTGAAAACGGCGGACGGTAAAATCCCCCAGCCGCAGACAAGGGCTGGCATCTTCCCGCGCCAGCGCCACCTCATGCCAGAGGCGCTCTGGCACCTCCCGGGCTGGCATCGGCGCCTGCTGCCCGGCGAGCCAGCGACGCAGCAGCGCCGCGCGACGGGGTGGGCTCATCGACGTCAGCGGCGTGATAGCCAGCGAGCCATCTTCGGCCACCAGCGACGCCAGCTCCGCCGCCAGCATTTCGTCCAGCAGTTGTTCCTGCTCGGCGCACAGGCTGGCGCTGCGGGCAACGGCCTCGCTAAAATGCGGCCAGCGCTCGCGCAGGACCGGGATCACCCGCAGGCGCAGAAAGTTGCGGTCATAGGTATCGTCCTGATTACTCTCATCTTCAATCCACGACAGCTGATGGGCGAGCGCCCACTGGCGTAGCGATTCGCGGGTTTCATTGAGGAGAGGACGCAGTAGTCGACTGTCGGCAAAGGCAGAGGATGGCGCCATCGCCGACAGACCAGTAGGACCGCTGCCGCGTTTTAACGCCAGCAGCAGCGTTTCGCACTGGTCATCCTGGTGCTGGGCGGTCACTAACACCTCGCCGGCATTGAGCGTATCCTGAAAGGCCTGATAGCGCGCCGCACGGGCATGGGCCTCCACGCCGAGACCGCCCCTGGCTAACGTCACATGATGCACCACCAGCGGCACCTGCCACTGCAGGCAAATCTGCCGACAATGCGCCACCCAGTCGTCTGCATGGGCGCTCAGGCCGTGGTGAACATGCACCGCCCGCAGCGTCAGCGAGGGATCCTGTTCCCGCAGTAGCACCAGCTGGTGCAGGAGAACCGTCGAATCCAGACCGCCGCTGAAGGCCACCAGCAGCTGGCGATGGGGATGAAGCGTATGCGCAATATCAGCCGTCATATCCACGAACATACCGAGAAGTGATGGCCCGGCAAGTTACCGGGCCAGGGTCGCGCTGGCAAGGTTTACTGCTGATATATTTCCAGCGGCAGGTCGTCCGGATCGCTAAAGAAGGTAAAGCGTTTGCCGGTAAAGGGATCGACGCGAATCGCTTCGCACTCGACGCCATGCGCCGTCAGATGCGCTACCGCGGCGTCGATATCATCCACGCTAAAGGCCAGATGACGCAGCCCGCAGGCTTCGGGGCGACTGGGGCGGGCCGGGGGAAACGGGAACGAGAACAGCTCAATCACGTACTCGCCATTGAGCGCCAGATCGCCCTTCCAGGAGTCGCGCTCGGCGCGATAGAACTCACTTTGCAGCGTAAACCCCAGAATATCGCAATAGAACGCTTTACTGCGGGCGTAGTCAGTCGCAATGATGGCAATATGGTGAACCCGTTTCAAACCCAGCATGGTCAAACTCCTTCTGTTAAGCCAGCCACGTTACTCGTGCGCGCCGTTAACGCGCAAGCCTTTCGTCATTTTTTAAGACTCGTACCCGATACACGCCGTCCTCATCGCGCTTCGCCCCGTGAATATCGGTCTCAAACCCCGGGTAATGACGGCCGATGGAGCAGAGCATCAGCAGGAAATCGAGCACTGCCCGGCTCTCCTCCGTGATCATCTCTCCCGGCATCAGCAGCGGTACGCCCGGCGGATAAGGGAGGATCATGTTGGCCGAAATCCGGCCGACCAGGTTCTCCAGTTCAATGGTTTCCACCTCACCCTTAATCTGGCGCTGCCAGGCGTGATGCGGCGTCATTTTCATTTCCGGCAGGACGTCAAAGGCGCTGAGCATCAGCTGCGGCAGCTGGTGCTGACGGATCAAGCGGTGGATCCCCTGCGCCAGATCCTGGATCCGCATGTTGCGGTAGAAGTCGGGATCTTCCGCGTACAGATCCGGCAACATATTTTTCACCCGCAGATTGAGATCGTAGGCGCGTTTGAACTCGGTCAGGCCGCGCAGCAGCCCCATCGCCCGGGTTTTATCAATACCGATGCTGAACAGGAACAGCAGGTTATAGGGGCCCGTTTTCTCCACCACCACGCCCCGCTCGTCGAGGAACTTCGCCACCAGCGCCGCCGGGATCCCCTCTTCAGCCATATTCCCCTGCTCGTCCATGCCCGGCGTCAGAATGGTGACCTTCACCGGATCGAGATACATATGATCCGCATCGGCATCTTTGAAACCGTGCCAGTCTTCGCCAGGCGCCACCGGCCAGCACTCGGCTTTATCCACCGCTTCCGGCTGCCAGATATCAAAGAACCAGCCGTCCGACTCCTCGCGCAGTCGCTGCACCTCTTTGCGGAAATCCAGCGCCCGCTCAATGGAGCGCTGGATCAGGCGCTTACCGGAGTTACCGCGCAGCATCGCCGCCGCGGTCTCAATCGACGCGACGATGGGATAGCTCGGCGACGTCGAGGTATGCATCATAAAGGCTTCATTAAAGGTCTCTTCATCATAGTTGCCCTTAATGTGGATCAGCGAGGCCTGCGACAGCGCGGCCAGCATCTTATGCGTGGACTGCGTCTCGAAGATGACTTTTCCGGGGATCCGCTCACCGCTCATGCCGCTTTTCCCCTGATATATCGGATGGAAATGGGTATAGGGCACCCAGGCGGAATCGAAATGGATCGACGGGACGTCGAGCGTCTCCTTAAGCCAGGTGGTGTTATAGAGCAGACCATCGTAGGTGGAGTTGGTGATCACCGCATGCACGGGCCACTGCGCCCCGCCCGTGTCGCGCACTTTCTGCTGAATGCTGTCGCGGGTAAATTCGCGTCGGGGGATACCGCCGAGGATCCCCAACGCGTTGCGGGTCGGCTTCAGCCACAGGGGAACCACATCGCTCATCATCAGCAGGTGGGCCAGTGATTTGTGACAGTTACGGTCAATCAGCAGCGTGCTGCCGGCGGGCGCCGAGTACATACCAACAATTTTGTTGGACGTCGAGGTGCCATTGGTCACCATGTAGCTCTGTTCAGCGCCAAAGGCGCGGGCAATATACTCCTCCGCCTCCAGATGCGGGCCGGTATGATCCAGCAGGGAGCCCAGCTCGGTGACCGAAATCGAGACATCCGCCTTCAGCGTATTTCCGCCAAAGAAATCATAGAACAGGCAGCCCACCGGGCTTTTCTGATAGGCGCTACCGCCCATATGGCCCGGTGTACAAAAGGTATACTTCCCCTCCTGTACATAGTTAAACAGCGCGCGGGTAAACGGCGGGGTGATATTGTCCAGGTACTCGCGGGTATACTGCCCAATGCGGGTGGCGATCTCTTCGGAGAGTCCCAGCGCATATTCGAAGAACCACAGCGTCATGCGTAGATCTTGACTGCTGACGTCCATCGTGGAGTGGGCATTAATAAAGGCGTACAGGGGCAGATATTCATTGAGCTGATTGATATCGCTGCACAGATCGACGCTGTATTCATCCCAGTCGAAGATCACCCCGCAGATGCGCGGGTTGTGCTCAATAAACTGCAGCAGGTCGGCGCTGTTTTGCGGCCAGATGGTCTGGAAGCCCTGGCGCTGCAGCGCCGCTTCCAGTTCTTTGATCGGCTCGTCTTTGTGGTAGACGCCGTGAGGCCCCATGATGGCGATAATATTCACGCTTTCCTCCTGGTATTCACCTAAGTCAAGCATCATAGCAATCCCCTGGGCGCATCGCACACAAAAAAAGGGCCGGAAAATCCGGCCCTTAGTGTTTTTCGCTAGCGGAAAACTTAGGCGTAACCGTAGCTCATCAGACGCTGATAGCGGCGGTTCAGCAGCTCTTCTTCGCTGAGCAGATCGAGATCGGCCAGGTCTGCCAGCAGCTGCGCTTTCAGGCTCGCTGCCATTGCTTCCGGGTTGCGGTGCGCGCCGCCCAACGGTTCCTGAACGATAGAATCAATCAGCTTCAGCTCTTTCAGACGCGGTGCGACGATACCCATCGCTTCCGCGGCCAGCGGTGCTTTATCCGCGCTTTTCCACAGAATGGACGCGCAGCCTTCCGGCGAAATCACCGAATAGGTGCTGTACTGCAGCATATTGACCTTGTCGCCCACGCCAATCGCCAGCGCGCCGCCGGAGCCGCCTTCGCCGATCACGGTGCAGATAACCGGCACGCTCAGACGCGACATCTCACGCAGGTTGCGGGCAATCGCTTCCGACTGGCCGCGCTCTTCCGCGCCGACGCCCGGGTAGGCGCCAGGGGTGTCGATGAAGGTGATGATCGGCATTTTAAACCGCTCGGCCATTTCCATCAGGCGCAGCGCTTTGCGGTAGCCTTCCGGGGCCGGCATACCAAAGTTGCGACGGATCTTCTCTTTGGTTTCGCGACCTTTCTGGTGGCCGATGATCATCACCGGACGACCATCAAGACGCGCGATACCGCCGACAATCGCTTTATCGTCAGCGTAGGCGCGGTCACCGGCCAGTTCGTCAAATTCGTCGAACGCCAGGCGGACATAATCCAGGGTATAAGGACGGCGCGGGTGGCGCGCCAGTTGCGCAACCTGCCATGCACCGAGATCGGCGAAGATTTTGCGTGTCAGCTCTACGCTTTTCTCGCGCAGACGATGCACTTCTTCGTCGATGTTAATATCCAGTTTCTCATCCTGACGGCTTACCGCAGTCAGGGAATCGATTTTCGCTTCCAGCTCTGCAATCGGCTGTTCAAAATCTAGGAAATTCAGACTCATAGTATTCCTGTATTAGTCAAACTCCAGTTCCACCTGCTCCGAGCCGATAAGGCCACGCAGATCGTTAAGTAAACGATCGCTCGGAGAGACGCGCCATGTTGCGCCGAAACGCAACCGCGCGCGTGCATCCGCCCTCTGATAGTAGAGGTGCACTGGAATGGTTCCCGAACGGTGGGGTTCCAGAGACTGACGGAGTCGGTTTAAAAGCTGGTCATCAATTTGCCTGTCCGTCAGCGAGATAGCAAGCCCGCGAGCATATTTTTCCCGGGCTTCGTCAATGTCCATGACTTCGCGGGCGGTCATTTTAAGCCCCCCGCTAAAGTCATCAAAGCTGACCTGTCCGCTGACGATAAGTATGCGGTCTTTTTCCAGCAACTGCTGATATTTATCCAGCGCGTCGGTGAACAACATCACCTCCAGACGCCCGGAACGGTCATCCAGGGTACAGATGCCGATACGATTGCCGCGCTTGGTGACCATTACCCGCGCCGCAATCACCAGCCCCGCCGCCGTGGTCACTTTACCACGATCGGTCGGATGCATGTCTTTGAGCCGCACGCCGCCGACGTAGCGCTCAATCTCTTTCAGGTACTGGTTAATCGGGTGCCCGGTCAGGTATAGCCCCAGGGTTTCCCTTTCACCATCCAGCACCACCTGCTCAGGCCATGGCTGGCAGCTGGCGTAGGACTGTTCTATTTGTTCAGGCTCTTCCGCCAGTACGCCGAACATATCGGCCTGGCCAATAGCCTCCGCTTTCGCGTGCTGGTCGGCGGCTTTCAACGCATCGCCCAGCGAGTTCATCAGCGCCGCGCGATGCGGACCGAGACGATCGAACGCCCCGGACATAATCAGTTTTTCCAGCACCCGGCGGTTGAGCTTTTTAATATCGGTCCGCGCGCAGAGGTCGAACAGCTCGCGGAAATAACCGCCATTGTTGCGCGCCTCAATGATCGCTTCGATCGGCCCTTCGCCAACGCCTTTGATGGCGCCGATGCCGTAGACAATCTCGCCGTCGTCGTTAACGTGGAAATGGTACAGGCCGGAGTTAATATCCGGGGGCAAAATTTTCAGCCCCATGCGCCAGCACTCGTCCACCAGGCCAACGACCTTCTCGGTGTTGTCCATATCGGCGGTCATTACCGCCGCCATAAACTCAGCCGGATAGTGCGCCTTAAGCCACAGCGTCTGGTAGGAGACCAGCGCGTAGGCGGCGGAGTGCGACTTGTTAAATCCGTAACCGGCGAATTTCTCCACCAGGTCGAAGATTTTCATCGCCAGTTCGCCGTCAACGCCGTTTTTCTTCGCCCCATCTTCAAAGATAGAACGCTGCTTGGCCATCTCCTCCGGTTTTTTCTTACCCATCGCACGGCGCAGCATATCCGCGCCGCCGAGGGTATAACCGGAGAGCACCTGGGCAATCTGCATGACCTGTTCCTGATACAGGATAATGCCGTAGGTCGGCTCCAGCACCGGTTTCAGGCTCTCATGCTGCCACTGCACGTCCGGGTAGGAAATCTCTTCGCGGCCGTGCTTACGGTCGATAAAGTTATCTACCATCCCCGACTGCAGCGGACCCGGGCGGAACAGGGCCACCAGCGCGATCATATCTTCGAAGCAGTCAGGCTGCAGACGCTTAATCAGATCTTTCATGCCGCGCGATTCAAGCTGGAAGACCGCGGTGGTTTCCGAGCGCTGCAGCATGTCGAAGCTTTTCTTGTCATCCAACGGGATAGCGGCGATATCCAACGGCCCTTCGCCGTTTTTCGCCCGCCGCTTGTTGATCATCTCCAGCGCCCAGTTAATGATAGTGAGCGTACGCAGACCGAGGAAGTCGAATTTTACCAGCCCGGCGTATTCCACGTCGTTTTTGTCAAACTGGGTAACCGGATGCAGCCCCTGCTCATCGCAATACAGCGGCGCAAAGTCAGTAATTTTAGTGGGAGCGATAACCACCCCACCGGCGTGTTTACCGGCGTTTCGCGTCACCCCTTCCAGCTTACGCGCCATGTCGATCAGCGCTTTAACTTCTTCGTCCGCCTCATAGATTTCCGGCAGCTGCGGTTCGGCTTCAAACGCTTTCGCCAGCGTCATACCCGGATCGGGCGGCACCAGCTTGGAGATACGGTCGACAAAGCCGTACGGGTGACCCAGCACGCGGCCCACATCGCGGATGACCGCTTTCGCCGCCATGGTACCGAAGGTGATGATCTGCGATACCGCATCGCGGCCATACATGTCCGCCACGTGCTCAATAACCTGATCGCGTTTCTCCATGCAGAAATCGACGTCGAAGTCGGGCATCGAGACACGTTCCGGGTTAAGGAAACGTTCGAACAGCAGGTCGAATTCCAGCGGATCAAGATCGGTGATCTTCAGCGCGTAGGCCACCAGCGAGCCGGCGCCGGAACCGCGGCCCGGGCCAACCGGCACGCCGTTATCCTTCGACCACTGGATAAACTCCATAACGATCAGGAAGTAGCCCGGGAACCCCATCTGGTTGATCACCTGGAGTTCAATATCCAGACGCTGGTCATACTCCGGGCGCTTTTCAGCACGGACGGCAGGATCCGGGAAGAGAAATTCCAGCCGCTCTTCCAGACCCTCTTTCGATTTCATGACCAGGAAATCCTCCGTGGTCATATCGCCGGTCGGGAACTGCGGCAGGAAATATTCGCCAAGCCGCACGGTGACGTTGCAGCGTTTGGCGATCTCGACGCTGTTCTCCAGCGCTTCCGGGATATCGGCGAACAGCTCGCACATCTCCTCCTCACTGCGCATATATTGCTGCGGCGAGTAGTTGCGCGGCCGTTTCGGGTCGTCGAGCGTAAAGCCGTCGTGGATCGCGACGCGGATTTCATGGGCGTCGAAATCGCTGGTGTCGAGGAAGCGGACATCGTTGGTCGCCACCACCGGCAGGCCGCGTGCTTCCGCCAGCGCCACGGCGGCGTGGAGATAGGCCTCTTCATCCTGACGACCGGTGCGGATCAGCTCAAGAAAATAACGGTCCGGGAAATGCTCTTCATAGAACGCGACGCACTGTTCCACTAACGGCATATTGCCGCGGATCAGGCTAACGCCGACGTCGCCTTTACGGCCGCCGGAAAGCAGAATCAGCCCTTCCTGGTGTTCCACCAGCCAGTCGCGGTCAATCCACGGCCCCAGCGCGCCGTAGCCGCGCTGATAGGCGCGGGAAATGAGCAGCGTCAGGTTCTGGTAACCGGTGTTGTTCGCCGCCAGCACGGTCAGCTCGGTAAACTCATCGCCGAGCAGGTCGCACTGCACGTGAAAATCGGCGCCGACAATCGGCTTAATACCCGCGCCGTGTCCCGTCCCGTAGAACTTCACCAGCCCGCACAGGTTGGTGAAATCGGTGATCGCCAGCGCCGGCATGCCAAGCGAGGCCGCCTTCTTGACCAGTGGCCCGGTCTTTGCCAGCCCATCGATCATGGAATAGTCGCTGTGCACCCGCAGGTGTACGAAACGTGGTTCAGCCATCTTTAGATCCCGGTGACTTAGTTGGACGCCAGGCCCAGGGCACGCTTCACCGGACCAAAACTGCGCCGGTGATGCTCTGTTGCGCCGTGTTCCTGCAGCTTCTGCAGGTGAACAGCGGTGGGATAGCCTTTATGCTGGGCAAATCCGTAGTGGGGAAATGCGAGGTCCAGCGTGGCCATTTCGGCGTCACGAGTGACTTTTGCCAGAATAGACGCTGCGCTGATTTCTGCCACCCGGCTGTCGCCTTTCACCACCGCCAGAGAGGGCATCGGCAGCGACGGACAGCGGTTGCCATCGATCAGGACAAACTCAGGAACAATGCTCAGGCCGGCGACGGCGCGCTGCATCGCCAGCATAGTGGCATGCAGAATATTCAGCTCGTCGATTTCGTGCGGCTCGGCACGCCCCAGGCTCCAGCACAGCGCTTTCTCTTTAATCTCATCGCACAGCGCCAGGCGACGCTTTTCGCTGAGTTTTTTGGAATCATTCAGACCCACAATCGGCTTCGCCGGATCGAGGATCACCGCCGCGGTCACGACCGCGCCAACCAGCGGCCCGCGGCCAACCTCATCAACGCCGGCAACCAGATGGGTATGCGGATAGACGAACTCCATCATTGTTTTGCTAACTCCAGTACGGCGTCCGCGGCCTGCTCATCGGCGTTGCAGCGGATCTGCTGATGCAGCGCGCGGAACGTCTCATGCATCTCGTGGCTGGTTTTGCCATCGGCCAGCAGCGGCTGCAGGGCGGCGGCCAGCGCCTGCGGCTCGCACTCATCCTGCAGTAGCTCTTTGACCAGCTCGCGACCGGCCAGCAGATTCGGCAAGGAGACGTAGTCGGTTTTCACCAGACGCTTTGCCAGCCAGAAGGTGAACGGCTTCATGCGGTAGCCAACCACCATCGGGCACTTCGCCAGCATGCACTCCAGCGCCGCCGTCCCGGAGGCCAGCAGCGCGGCGTCGCTGGCGATCATCGCATCGCGCGCCTGACCGTCCAGCATATGCACGATCATATCCGGCGCCGTCTCAGCTTTGATTCGCTCAAACTGCTCCCGCCGTTTGGCATTGACCAGCGGCACTACCACCTGCAAATCGGGATAAGTGACGCGTAACAACTGCGCGGTTTTCAGAAAGTCCGCGCTGAGCATTTCGACTTCCGCGCCGCGGCTGCCGGGCAGCAACGCCAGACAGCGCACATTGTGCGGGATCCCTAACCGGTCGCGCGCAGCGCCTTTGTCAGGATCCAGCGGCATCGCATCCGCCATGGTATGGCCGATAAAGCGGCAGGGGACGTTAAATTTGTCATAAAACGCTTTTTCGAAAGGCAGAAAAGCCAGCACCAGGTCGGTCGCTCTGCCGATTTTGAAAACGCGTTTTTGTCGCCAGGCCCAGACCGACGGGCTGACGTAGTGAATCGTTTTGATGCCCTGCTTTTTCAGATTCCCTTCGAGGGTAATATTGAAGTCAGGGGCGTCGATGCCGACGAAGACATCGGGGCGCAGCTCGCCAAAGCGGCGGGTAAGATCGGCGCGAATATGCAGGAGACGGCGTAAGCGACCGAGCACCTCAACAATGCCCATCACCGCCAGCTCTTCCATTTCGTACCAGGCTTCGCACCCTTCCGCCTGCATCAGCGGCCCCGCCACGCCGACAAAGCGCGCGTCAGGGATGCGCGCTTTGAGAGCCCGGATGAGGCCCGCACCAAGAATATCGCCGGAGGTTTCTCCGGCGACCAGGGCAATCGTCAGGGGACGCGGTTCAGCCATTAACGAATCAAGCCGCGAGTGGAACGGGCAAAGAAATCAACAAACGGCTGAACTTCAGGATGCTGAGTCGCCAGTTCGGCGATTTCCGGTTTGGCTTCGTCCAGCGTTTTGCCGCTGCGGTACAGCAGTTTATACGCGTTACGAATCGCGGTAATCGCCTCACGGCTAAAGCCGCGGCGTTTCAGCCCTTCGATGTTGACGCCAAACGGCGTCGCGTGGTTACCCTGGGCAATCACGAACGGCGGAACGTCCTGCGCCACGCCGGAGCATCCGCCTACCATGACGTGTGCGCCGATGATGCAGAACTGGTGTACTGCGGTCATGCCGCCGATGATGACGAAATCATCCAGAGATACGTGACCGGCCAAGGTTGCGTTATTGGCCAGAATGCAGCGATCGCCAAGCGTACAATCGTGCGCCACATGGGCGTTGATCATCAGCAGGTTATCGTTGCCCACCTTTGTTAATCCACCGCCCTGTACTGTGCCGCGATGAATGGTGACGCTTTCGCGGATGCGGTTGCGATCGCCAATTTCCACCCGGGTCGGTTCGCCAGCATATTTCAGATCCTGGTTAACTTCGCCGATGGAAGCGAACTGATAGATCTCATTGTCACGGCCGATTTTGGTATGGCCGTTAACGACGACATGAGACTTCAGTACGGTGCCTTCGCCAATTTCGACGTTAGCGCCAACAATACAAAACGGACCAATGTGAACGTTAGCACCAATGACGGCGCCTTCTTCTACAATGGCGGTAGGATGAACAAAAGCGGTTTTATCAATCACGTATCAGGCCTCCCGGCTACGCGCACACATCATCGTCGCTTCGCAAACCACTTTACCGTCAACCAGCGCGACGCCTTTGAAACGGGTCAGGCCGCGGCGGGTTTTCTCGAAAGTGACTTCCATAATCATCTGATCGCCTGGTACTACCGGACGTTTGAAGCGCGCTTCGTCGATGCCTGCGAAATAATACAGCTCGCCTGGCTCCAGTTTTCCGACGCTTTTAAATGCCAGAATCCCGGTGGCCTGCGCCATCGCTTCCAGAATCAGCACGCCAGGCAAAATCGGCTTACCAGGGAAGTGCCCCTGGAAAAACGGCTCGTTTACAGAAACATTTTTTACTGCGCGCAGAAAACGACCTTCTTCAAAATCCAGCACGCGGTCTACCAGCAGGAACGGGTAACGGTGAGGCAGAAGTTCCAGAATCTCTTCAATGTGCAGAGTATGAGTGTCAGTAGTCAAAATACTCTTCCTGTCTAAATGTACTAAAAGGCAATAATAACACGGCCTGCGGCAATCTTTTAGCGAATGCAACAGGCCGGAAATGTCATGTGACCAAATGATGAATTAGTCTTGTTGATTAACCTTGCGCTCAATCGCTTTCAGGCGCTTGCTCATCTCGTCAATATTCATCACCAGCGCCGCAGTTTTACGCCACGCCTTGTTCGGCTGTAGCGGAATACCGGAGGAGTATACGCCAGGTTCAGAGATAGGACGCATCACCATCCCCATCCCCGTGACGGTGACTTTATCGCAGATTTCCATATGGCCGTTAATCACGCTGGCGCCGCCAATCATGCAATAGCGGCCAATTTTCAGGCTGCCCGCCATGATAACGCCGCCGGCAACCGCGGTATTGTCGCCAATCACCACGTTATGCGCAATCTGACACTGGTTATCAATGATAACGCCGTTACCGATAAGGGTATCGTCCAGCGCGCCGCGATCGATGGTGGTGCAGGCGCCAATCTCCACGCGATCGCCAATAATGACGCGACCCAGTTGCGGGATCTTGACCCAGTTACCGCGATCGTTAGCATAACCGAAGCCATCCGCGCCGATCACCGTGCTGGACTGGATCAGGCAATTCTCGCCGATCTCAATCTCATGGTAAATGGTCACATTGGCCCACAAACGCGAGCCGGCACCGATTTTCGTATTTTTCCCAACGAAGCAGCCTGCGCCGATCACCACGTTATCGCCCAGTACAACACCGGATTCGATAACCGCATTAGCGCCGATCGACACGTTGTTACCCAGCTTCGCCGACGGATCGATGACCGCGCTCGGCGCGATATCCTGTGCCGGCTGTGGCGTGGTATCAAGAATTTGAGCCATGCGCGCGTAGGTCAGGTAGGGATTACGCACTACCAGCGCGGCGCTATGGGCAAAAGGCAAATCATCCTGCGTCATGACAACGGCAGAAGCCTGACAAGCGGCCAGGTGTTCACGGTACTTAGGGTTGACCATGAAAGTGATTTGGCCCGTTTTCGCGCTCTGCATGGACGCAACGCCGGTGATGACGATATCGCCATCACCGTGTAATTCTGCATCCAACTGCTGCGCGAGATCAGCCAGTCGAATTGAAGGCATTACTTATTTAACCTGTTTCAGCACATCAGCGGTGATGTCTTTTACATCGCTGCTGTTGTATGCAACGGCATTTGCGTCAACCACCAGATCGATGCTCTGATCTTTCGCTACGCTCTGTACAGCAGTCTGGATGCGGGTAACCAGTTTGCCACGCTCTTCGTTGGAACGACGTGCGCGATCCTGTTCAAACGCCTGCGCTTTCTGGGAGAAGGTCTGGCGCTGAGCCATCACGTCTTTTTCCAGTTTGGTACGATCGGCGCCCGGCTTCATGGACTGCAGACGCTGCATTTTAGACTGCAGGTCGCCTTCCATACGCTGCAGTTCGCTAGCGCGGCCTTTGAACTCGTTTTCCAGCGTGTTGGAAACGCCAGTTTTCTGGGCAACCTGTTGGAACAGGCTGTTCATGTTCACCAGGGCAATTTTATCTGCCGCCTGAGCGGAAGTTACCATTGCCAAACCCAGACCTGCAGCTAATAACCACTTTTTCACAATAAACTCCTTACCATCCCATGAGTACCCAGGGGTACCGTTATTTGCGTGGCGAGGCGATAACCGCGTTATCGCCTACAGTCAGCGCTATACTGCACTTGCATTCCGTTGCCGCCAACAATTACCAGGTTTTACCAATGTTAAACTGGAACTGTTCGGCTTTGTCTCCATCGTACTTTTTGAACGGTTGGGCGTAGGAGAAGACCAACGGCCCCAACGGCGACATCCACTGCACGGCAATACCCGCAGACATACGGATGTTGCTCGGATCACTGTAATCCGGGTAACCGCCATAGGCGTTCGAATCCCAGTGAGTATCCCATACGGTACCCATATCCCAGAAGACGGAAGTACGGACCGAGTTCGCATATTTGTCACTAATAAACGGCGTCGGGGTAATCAGCTCCAGGCTGGCCACCGCCATCGCGTTACCGCCCACCGCATCATCGGATTTACACGGCGCGGATTCGGTGCTCTTACAGTCATTGGTATAACCGCTATCGCCATCATGACGGCTGCTCGACGGGAAGTACACCGCCTTCGGACCAATGGTGTTCGACTGGAAGCCACGCACGGTGCTGGAACCACCGGCATAGAAGTTCTCATAGAACGGCATCTCTTTGCCGCCGATACCATCGCCATAGCCAAAGCGGGTACGACCCAACACTACCCACTGGTGATCGTTGTCGATCGGCACATAGGTGGCGGTATCCAGCGTCGCTTTGTAGTATTCGTTGTCTGAGCCCGGAATGGTCACCTTACCGTTCAGGTTGACGCGCGAACCTTCCGTTGGGAAGAAGCCGCGGTCAAGCTTGTTGTAGGTCCAACCGTAGTTGAAGGTGAAGTCATTCGCACTGAACGAGTTCCGGTCGTTGGTGTTGTCCGGATACTGGCCCATCGAGTTCAGGTAACGCCACATCGCCACCTGCGGCTGCATATTGGACAGGGAGTTATGAACATAACCGACCCCGGCGCGCAGCGTGTTGTATTCGTTGACCGGGAAGCCCAGCGTGACGTCTGTACCATAGCTTTTGTTGGTATAGTCAGACAGATCCGCATCGTTCGCATCGAAGTCATTATAGAAGATACGGCCGCCGAGGCTCACACCGTCAACGGTGAAGTACGGGTTGGTCACCGACAGTTCGGTATAGGTCTGGTAATCGTTTTTGGTGCCGTTGATCCCGACCGCATAACCGGTACCTAACCAGTTATCTTGCTGGACGCCCGCCTGGAAGCTGACGCCGCTTTCGGTACCGTAGCCGATACCGAAGTTGAAGCTACCGGTGTTACGCTCTTTCACCTTGTAGACAACGTCGACCTGGTCCGGGCTGCCCGGCACGCGTTGGGTATCGGTATCCACCGTTTCGAAGAAGCCTAAACGGTTGAGGCGGTCTTTACCCTGATCGACGAGATCGCTCCCCAGCCATGCGCCTTCCATCTGGCGCATTTCGCGGCGCAGGACGGCATCTTTGGAGGTGTCGTTGCCTTCGAAGCGAATTTTACGCACATAATAGCGGTTACCCGCATCGACGTTGACGTGCAGTTTGACGGTCTTATCGCTGTCGTTGATTTCCGGCTGCGACTGAACGCGCGGGTAAGCGTAACCATAACGACCCAACAGTTTCTTGATGTCGTTTTCCATCTTGGTTACTTTCGCGCCGTTGTACAGTTCGCCCGGCTCGACTTTGGTCAGCGCTTCGATTTCGGCCGAATGGCCCGCGAGATCGCCCGTTACCTGCACCCCGGAAAGCTTGTACTGATCGCCTTCGGTGATGTTGACGGTAATGTAGATCCCTTTCTTGTCCGGCGTCAGGCTAACCTGAGTAGAATCGATGTTGAAACGGGCATAACCGCGATCCAGATAGTAGCTGCGCAGGGTTTCAAGGTCGCCCGCCAGCTTCTGCTTCTGGTATTTACGGTCGCCGACCACGTTCCACCACGGTACCTCATCGCGCAGCTGGAAGTGGGAGATCAGTTCATCGGTCGAAAACGCATGGTTGCCGACGATATTGATCTGCTGAATTTTTGCGGAGACGCCTTCCTGGAAGACCAGCTTCAGATCGACACGGTTACGCGGCAGCGGCGTCACAACCGCTTTGACGCTGGCGCTGTATTTACCAACGCTGTAGTAGAAATCCTCCAGACCCTTCTCGATATCCGCGATGGTCGTGCGGTCAAGCGACTCGCCCACCCGAACACCAGAGGCCTCGAGGTTCTGCTTGAGCATGTCATCTTTCACCGACTTATTGCCGGAGAAGGTGATGCTGGCGATCGTCGGACGCTCTTTCACCTGCACCAGCAGGGTATCACCATCGCGCAGGACGCGGACGTCCTCAAAGTTGCCAGTGGCAAACAGCGCGCGAATAGTGTTACTGATATCATCGTCGGTCACCGTATCGCCAGGACGCACTGGCATACTGAGGAGGGCCGCACCAACAGCGACACGCTGCAAGCCTTCGAAATGAATGTCCTTCACCACGAACCCTTCAGCACCGTATACAGTCGCGCTGCTAAACAGCAGCGACGCTATGAGCAACTTTTTCATCGCCATCGTTATTATGCGTTCTTCCTAACAAACTCTCTTATAACCGAGAGAAATCATTGAAAAGTGCAAGCCCCATTAACAGCACCAGCAGTATTGAGCCAATGCGATAACTAAAGTCTTGAACTCGCTCGGATACCGGCCCGCCCTTCAGCTTTTCGATCGCTAAAAACAGCAGATGTCCCCCATCCAGTACGGGCAGTGGGAACAGGTTGATGATTCCGAGGTTCACGCTAATCAGCGCAAGGAACATCAGATAATAAATCAACCCAAACTCCGCTGACATTCCAGCCCCCTGAGCGATAGAGATCGGCCCACTGAGGTTGTTCAGTTTGACATCACCGGTTATCAATTTACCCAGCATCCTGACCGTCAGTGACATCAGCTGCCAGGTTTTATCCGTGGCTTCAGCGATGGCGGCAAACGGTCCGTACTGACGTACTGTCTTGTATTCCTCAGGTAGCGGGATGACCTTTGGCACCACCCCTGCGAACCCTTCTGCCTTACCTTTTACCGTTTTCGCATCCGGCGTCAGGGTTAACGGCAGCGCACTCCCCTGCCGTTCAATCTCCAGCGCCAGCGCTTTGCCCGGATTATCGCGCACCAGATTAACAAACGTCATCCACTGCGTTAACGGTTGACCATCGACTTTAACGATCCGGTCGCCCGCTTGCAAACCCGCTTTCTGAGCTGCCGAGCCCGTCTGGACCTCCGCCAGCACCGTATCAATCTGCGCGCTGCGCGGCTGGATCCCCAGCGAGGTCACGGGATCTTGCTTGTCTGGCTCAAACGCCCAGTGCCGCAGATCGACGATTTTATCCTGGCGCTGATTGGTCCCGAAAGGGGCGACGGTAAGTATTGTTTGCGGGTTGCCGATTTTGGCGACCAGCTGCATACGCACCGCATCCCAATCAGGCGTTTCGATACCATCTATCGCTTTAAGTTCCGTTCCTTTTGCAATTTGTGCTTGCGCGGCAACCGAATTGGGCGTTATTTCACCCACCACCGGCCGCACGCCAGGAACACCGATAATAAAGACCAGCCAGTAAGCAAAGATAGCGAAAATGAAGTTAGCGATGGGGCCGGCGGCAATCACCGCCGCACGCTGGCCGACGGTTTTATTGTTGAAGGCGTAGTGGCGCATCTCCGGCGCCACCGCCTCGACGCGCTCGTCCAGCATCTTGACGTAGCCGCCCAGCGGGATCAGGGCAATCACGAACTCCGTGCCCTGCTTATCCATCCGCCGCCACAGCGCTTTGCCAAAGCCGATAGAAAAACGCTCAACCCGGATGCCGCAGCGGCGCGCCACCCAAAAATGGCCAAACTCATGCACCGTAATCAGTACGCCAAGCGCAATGATAAAAGCTGCCAGATTCCAGAGCACGCTCAGCATATAACCTTCCGTCAAATCGTCCTGAAGACCAACAGTAGCAGACAGGCGAAGACCGGTACCGCCGCCGTCAGGCTGTCGATACGATCGAGAATACCGCCGTGTCCGGGAATCAAGTGCCCGCTATCCTTAATGCCGGCCTCGCGCTTAAACATACTTTCCGTCAGATCGCCCAGCACGGAAGCCAGGGCCGCCACCACGGAACAGACCAGCAGCACCGTCGGCGTGACGTCAAGATGCGCCCACACCCCGTAAGCCCAGGAGATCACGGCCGCCGTCAGCAAACCGCCAAAAAAACCCTGCCAGGTTTTTCCCGGTGAAACCTTTGGCGCCAGCTTATGCTTGCCGAACATTTTGCCAAACATGTAGGCGCCAGAGTCGGCTCCCCAGACAAGGATCATGACGTACAGCAGCCACACCGCACCGCTGTAGTGGTTATCGGTATAGTGCCAGGCGCGCAGCGCCAGCATGCCCCAGAAAAACGGAACAATGGTCAATATGCCGAAGATAAGGCGCAGCACTTTGGAATGGCGCCAGAATGCCGCCGACGCCGGGTACGATAACACCAGCAACAGCGCGACGATCCACCAGGCGAATGAGGCCCAGAGTGAACCTTCCACCATCGGTTGATGAACGTCATAATGGTATTCAGGCAGCAGAAAAAGCATGGCAGCCAGCAGAAGGCCGCACAGCACCGCCAGCCAGACCCGCTGCGACGTTGAGGTGAAACCGCTCAGTTGCCCCCACTCCCACGCGGCGAGCATGCAGACCACGAGGGTCACGATAGCAAATCCCATCGGCGGCAATAAGAACAGCGCCGCAATGACGACGGGAATTAAGACGAAAGCAGATATCAGGCGATACTTCAGCAAAAGTGACCCCCATCAGGCATGACTGCCACCCGGCTCAGTGCCGCCGAAACGACGCTCTCGATTAACAAAGGCATGGAGTGCACCTTCAAAGTCCTGTTCAGCAAAATCGGGCCAAAGAACATCCGTAAAGTAAAGTTCGGCATAGGCAATTTGCCAAATCAAAAAGTTACTTATTCGGTGCTCTCCCCCGGTCCTAATAACTAAATCAACGGGAGCCAGTTCATGCATGCAGACCTGCTGACTCAGCATCTCTTCCGTGATCTCTTCAGGCAGCAGCGTCCCGTCCTGTACTTGTTTCGCCAGCAGACGAACGCCCTGGGTAATATCCCAGCGACCGCCGTAATTTGCCGCAATGTTCAGCGTTAAGCCGGTATTGTTTGCGGTCAACGCTTCCGCTTTGCGGATGCGTTCCTGCAGGCGCGCATTGAAGCGCGTGGTGTCGCCAATGACCCGCAAACGCACATTGTGTCGGTGCAGACTTTTGACTTCGCTATCCAGCGCCCAGACGAACAGTTCCATCAGCGCGCTGACTTCCTGGGCTGGACGGTTCCAGTTTTCGCTGCTGAACGCGTATAACGTTAACGCCTCAATTCCATTATTCGCCGCGAAGGAGACCGCGCGACGCACGGATTTCGCACCGGCCTTGTGCCCGAAAGCGCGAATTTTACCTTGCCGTTTCGCCCAACGGCCGTTGCCATCCATAATAATGGCGACATGACGGCAGCCATGAGTTGGCGATATTTCGCTGACAGTTTGATTAGCAGACAACATCACGCGTTTTAAGTCCATAATAAGGATTAACTAGCCACCAAACAGAGGCCACCGGGCCGCGCTGGATACGCATTTTTATCCGATGCCGGGGCTGCAGCCAATCGCAGAGAACAACCAAAAGCTTTACGCAAAAAAGCCGTGTTTTGCCACGGCCACCGTAATCTTTAACAACAAAATGCAACGATCGGGTGGCGCAGACTATATCACCGAAGCCTTTCGCCCACAAATACCACCGCGTTACGCCTGCGCGCCCAAACGATTAAGCTGCTGGTGAGCTACCGCACGAGCGTCAGCGTCGATAACCAGAACATCATCAATGCTTTGCGGCTCCTGCAGGTTCATCTTATCCAGCACCGCCAGATTCACCGCCGCAATATCGGTAAAGCGGATATCGCCATGCAGAAACGCGGCAACCGACTCTTCATTGGCCGCATTCAGCGCCGTGGTGGCCGCCTGGCCGACCTCAAACGCGTCCATCGCCAGCTTCAGGCAGGGATAGCGGGCGTAGTCCGGCGCGGAGAAGCTCAGGTTGCTCAGCTGGCAGAAGTCCAGTGGTTTGACCCCGGAGCTCAGGCGCTGTGGCCAGCCCATGGTATGAGCAATCGGCGTGCGCATATCCGGCTCCCCAAGCTGGGCCAGCACGCTGCCGTCCTGATAGCGAACCATCGAGTGGATCACCGACTGCGGGTGGATCAGCACTTCCATCTGCTGCGCCGAAGCATTGAACAGCCAGCGCGCTTCAATATATTCCAGACCTTTGTTCATCATCGTGGCTGAATCGACGGAGATCTTACGTCCCATCGACCAGTTGGGATGGCGGCAGGCCTGATCCGGGGTCATCGCCGATAGTTCAGCCACGTCCGTCTCGCGGAAAGGCCCCCCGGAACCGGTTAACAGAATGGACGAGACGCCATTCCGGGTGAGGTCAGCGTATCCCAGATGCTGTTGAATTGTCTCCGGCATACTCTGAAAAATCGCGTTATGTTCGCTATCGACCGGCAGCAATCGCGCCCCCGACCGCTGAACGGCCTCCATGAACAAGCGACCGCAGGTCACCAGCGATTCTTTATTCGCCAACAACACGGTTTTCCCGGCGCGGATCGCCGCAAGCGTCGGTACCAGCCCCGCCGCGCCGACGATTGCCGCCATCACCTGATCGACCTCATCCAGCGCCGCGACCTCAGCCGCCGCCTGCTGGCCGCTCAGCACCTCGGTACGGCAGCCATGCTCATGCAGACGGGTGCGCAACCGCTCAGCGCTTTGCGCATCATCCATCACGGCGTAACGCGGAGTAAATTCCAGGCATTGTTCAACCATGCGGTCAACGTTTTTCCCCGCGACCAGCGCGGCGACGGAAAAGCAACCAGGGTTATGGCGTACCACGTCCAGCGTGCTACAGCCAATGGAGCCGGTCGAACCGAGAACGGTTAATTGCTTCATGAGACGTCCAGAAGAAAGGAAACAGAATAAAAAGCAAAACGCCGCCAGCAAGCCCCTACGCGACAACTATCGGGGGTAAGGCGGCGGCATCAGGCCTTCAACTTAGCGCTAAAGGCTACAAGGCCAGCCAGCTCAACGCAATCCCGAGAATTGAGCGTACAGTCTTCTGTACGGCGTTTCAGATTTTACTCAGGCCAGGAAGTATCGGCCCGAGCAACAGCAGAGCATCAGAACTGCATCAGTTCCGCTTCTTTATCTGCCAGCGCCGCGTCAACTTTCTTGATGGCGGCGTCAGTCATTTTCTGCACGTCGTCCTGAGAACGGCGATCGTCATCTTCGCTGATCTCTTTCTCTTTCAGCAGCGCTTTAACTTTGTCGTTCGCGTCACGGCGAACGTTACGCACGGCGACACGCGCCTGCTCAGCTTCGCCACGGACGATCTTGGTCAGATCTTTACGACGCTCTTCGGTCAGCGGCGGCAGCGGAACACGAATATCGCTGCCGGCGGAGCTTGGGTTCAGACCGAGGTCAGACGCCATGATCGCTTTTTCAACGGCCGCAGACATAGAACGGTCAAAGACGTTGATTTTCAGGGTACGGGAGTCTTCGACGGTGACGCTGGCCAGCTGGCGCAGCGGAGTCGGCGTACCGTAATATTCAACAACAATCCCGTCCAGCAGGCTCGGAGAAGCACGACCCGTGCGAATTTTGCTGATTTGGTTTTTGAATGCTTCGACGCATTTTTCCATGCGGATTTCAGCATCTTTTCTGATATCGCTAATCACGTTACGAATCCTTGAAAGCTTGTCTCAGTCAGACCAGACGGGACACCCGTCGGAAAATGAGCTAAGTATAGTCAGATTTAATGAAAATCACCGGGCAATATCCCCGCGAAAGTAAAGCGGAATATTACCCGGATTTGGCGCTGACGGGAATTATTCCGTGATCAATGTGCCTTCTTTTTCGCCCATGACCACGCGACGCAGGGCGCCGGGTTTGTTCATGTTGAAGACGCGAATCGGCAATTTGTGGTCACGCGCCAGGGTGAAGGCCGCCAGATCCATGACTTTCAGCTCTTTATCCAGCACTTCGCTGTAGGTCAGCTGATCGTACATGGTGGCAGAAGGATCTTTGGCCGGATCCGCGGTAAACACACCGTCAACCTTGGTCGCTTTCAGCACCACGTCGGCTTCAATTTCAATACCACGCAGGCAGGCTGCGGAATCGGTGGTAAAGAACGGGTTGCCGGTGCCTGCGGAGAGGATCACCACGCGGTTGTTGCGCAGCAGGCTGATCGCCTCTGCCCAGCTGTAGTTGTCGCACACGCCGTTCAGCGGGATGGCGGACATCAGACGAGCGTTCACATAGGCGCGGTGGAGCGCATCACGCATTGCCAGGCCGTTCATGACCGTTGCCAGCATGCCCATGTGGTCGCCCACAACGCGGTTCATACCCGCTTTCGCCAGACCAGCACCACGGAACAGGTTACCACCACCAATTACTACGCCAACCTGAATACCCAGCTCGACCAGCTCTTTGATCTCCTGAGCCATGCGGTCAAGTATGCTTGCATCAATACCGAAGCCTTCTGAGCCCTGCAGCGCTTCGCCACTTAATTTCAGCAGAATACGTTTGTAGACGGGTTTTGCATTGGTAGCCATGTTTCTTTCCTGAGACTGTCAACGAATGAGATATGAGAATTCTGGCGACATTGTATGTCGCATTTCAGCGCGGTCACTATACGCAGTTGGCTGAATTTACAAAATGGGCGCAAAAAGAAGCCGCCCTCAGGCGGCTCCTTGTAAAAATTAAGACTGCTTGGACATCGCAGCAACTTCTGCTGCAAAGTCAGTCTCAACTTTCTCGATGCCTTCGCCCACTTCAAAGCGGATGAAGCCAGTCACGTCAGCGTTGTGCTCTTTCAGCAGCTGACCAACAGATTTGCTCGGCTCCATAACGAAAGGCTGACCCGTCAGAGAAACTTCGCCGGTGAATTTCTTCATGCGGCCTTCAACCATTTTCTCTGCGATTTCTTTCGGCTTACCGGACTGCATCGCGATGTCCAGCTGAACCTGGTACTCTTTCTCTACCACTTCAGCAGACACGTCTTCCGGCTTAACGAATTCCGGCTTGCTTGCTGCAACGTGCATTGCCAGCTGCTTAACCAGCTCTTCGTCAGCGCCTTTAGCGGCAACCAGAACACCGATGCGCGCACCGTGCTGGTAGCTACCCAGAACGTCGCCTTCCAGAACAGCGATACGACGGATGTTGATGTTCTCACCGATTTTAGCAACCAGCGCAACGCGTTCTTCTTCGAACTGCGCTTTCAGAACTTCAACGTCGGAGATTTTACCCGCAACAGCAGCGTCCAGTACTTTGTCAGCAAATGCCTGGAAACCACCATCTTTAGCAACGAAGTCAGTCTGGCAGTTAACTTCCAGAATGTAACCGTAGTTGCCTTCGATTTTGGTTTTGATCACGCCGTCAGCAGCCACGTTGCCTGCTTTCTTCGCCGCTTTGATCGCGCCGGATTTACGCATGTTTTCGATTGCCAGCTCGATGTCGCCATTCGCTTCAGTCAGCGCTTTTTTGCAATCCATCATGCCTGCGCCAGTACGTTCGCGCAGTTCTTTTACCAGGGAAGCGGTAATTTCAGCCATTCTAAAATCCTCGGGAGATGTGGATACTGCCCGGCCAACGGCCAAACAGCGTAAATTGAAAAAAGGGGCCTGTAATGGGCCCCTATTCATACACGGTACTAATAAGGGCTTAAACCTTATTATTCAGCTTCTACGAAGCTTTCTTCCGCCTGAGAAGCCAGGTCCTGAGAGCGACCTTCACGAACGGTAGCAGCAACAGCGCCCAGGTACAGGCTTACTGCGCGGATTGCATCGTCGTTACCCGGGATAACGAAGTCTACGCCGTCCGGATCAGAGTTGGTATCAACGATAGCAAATACCGGAATACCCAGGTTGTTTGCTTCTTTGATAGCGATGTGCTCGTGGTCAGCGTCGATAACGAACAGTGCGTCCGGCAGGCCGCCCATGTCTTTGATACCGCCCAGGCTGTTTTCCAGCTTGTCCAGCTCACGAGTGCGCATCAGCGCTTCTTTCTTGGTCAGCTTGTCGAAAGTACCGTCCTGGGACTGAGTTTCCAGGTCTTTCAGACGTTTGATGGACTGACGAACGGTTTTCCAGTTAGTCAGCATACCGCCCAGCCAGCGATGGTTCACGAAGAACTGGTCGCAGCTGTTAGCAGCTTCTTTTACCGCTTCGCTTGCAGCGCGCTTAGTACCCACGAACAGGATCTTGCCTTTACGGGCAGAGATTTTGTTCAGCTCAGCCAGAGCTTCGTTGAACATCGGTACCGTTTTCTCAAGGTTGATGATGTGAACTTTGTTACGCGCGCCGAAGATGAAAGGCTTCATTTTCGGGTTCCAGTAACGGGTCTGGTGACCAAAGTGAACACCAGCCTTGAGCATGTCGCGCATGGAAACAGTTGCCATGTTTAAAACCTCTATAGATTAAATTGGGGTTATGCCTCCACGTATCCCATATTACCGACCCCAAAGGGCACCCCGGAATATGTGTCGATACGTGTGTGTTATTTACACAATATGAGTATGTCGCTTACGTCCCATCCTTGTGTATCTGAGATGGAACGGAAGTCCGGCGCGCTTTATACCACAAAATCCGCCCAGACACCAACTCTTGTTGACGCCACGTGCTGTTAATGATTCTCAATTTGGCACCAGCCTGCCCGGACTGTTACCATTGGCAGGACTTACTCTATTATTGTCGAAAATATCGACACTGCTGGACATACTCCATGGCTATCTCTATCAAGACATCTGAAGACATTGAAAAAATGCGCGTTGCCGGCCGCCTGGCCGCTGAAGTGCTGGAAATGATCGAACCCTGGGTTAAACCTGGCGTCAGCACCGGTGAACTGGACCGCATCTGTAACGACTATATCGTTAACGAGCAGAAGGCCATTTCCGCCTGCCTCGGCTATCACGGCTATCCGAAGTCCGTCTGCATTTCGGTCAACGAAGTAGTTTGCCACGGTATCCCTGACGACGGCAAACTGCTGAAAGATGGCGATATCGTTAACATCGACGTGACGGTCATTAAAGATGATTTCCATGGCGACACCTCCAAAATGTTTATCGTCGGTAAACCGACGATTCTCGGTGAGCGCCTGTGCCGCATCACTCAGGAAAGCCTGTATCTGGCGCTGAAAATGGTGAAGCCGGGGATCAACCTGCGCACCATCGGCGCGGCGATCCAGAAATACGTTGAAGCCGAAGGTTTTTCCGTGGTGCGCGAATACTGTGGCCACGGTATCGGCCGCGGCTTCCATGAAGAGCCGCAGGTGCTGCACTACGACTCACCAGAAACCAACGTTGTACTCAAACCCGGCATGACCTTCACCATCGAGCCGATGGTCAACGCCGGTAAAAAAGAGATCCGCAGCATGAAAGACGGCTGGACGGTGAAAACTAAAGACCGGAGCTTGTCTGCGCAGTACGAGCATACTATTGTGGTGACAGACAACGGCTGCGAAATTCTGACGCTACGCAAGGATGACACCATCCCGGCGATAATCTCGCACGATGAATGATGAAAAGCCGGCGCCCGCCGGCTTTTTTATTAGATAGTTTTTTCTTATGGTGACGCGATGAGCAACTCATTACCTGACACAGCCTCCCCTCTTCTGCCCGTCCCGCCGGAACATCCGGTGAGCTGGCCGCAGGGCGATCTGAACTGTGCTGCAATTAAGGCGCACATCGATACCTTCCAGCACTGGCTGGGCGAGGCGTTTGACTCCGGCATCGCCGCGGAGCAGCTCATTGCGGCGCGCACCGAATTTATCGACCAGCTGCTGCAGCGGTTGTGGATCGCCTACGGTTTTGAATCCGTCTGCGATCTGGCGCTGGTGGCCGTCGGCGGCTATGGCCGCGGCGAGCTGCATCCGCTCTCTGACGTCGACCTGCTGATCCTCAGCCGCAAAAAGCTGCCTGACGAGCAGGCGCAAAAGGTCGGCGAACTGCTGACGCTGCTGTGGGACGTCAAGCTGGAGGTGGGCCACAGCGTGCGCACCCTCGAAGAGTGTCTGCTGGAAGGACTCTCGGATCTCACCGTCGCCACTAACTTGATTGAATCGCGCCTGCTGATCGGCGACGTCGCACTGTTCCTTGAACTGCAAAAACATATTTTTAGCGACGGCTTCTGGCCATCGGAAAAGTTCTTCGCCGCCAAAGTGGAAGAGCAGAACGTCCGTCATCAACGCTATCACGGCACCAGCTATAACCTGGAGCCGGACGTAAAAAGCAGCCCCGGCGGCCTGCGCGACATCCATACGCTACAGTGGGTGGCTCGCCGTCATTTTGGCGCCACCTCGATGGATGAGATGGTCGGCTTCGGCTTTCTGACCGAAGCCGAGCGCAATGAGCTCAACGAGTGTCTGCATCAGCTGTGGCGCATCCGTTTCGCACTGCATCTCGAGCTCACTCGCTATGACAACCGTCTGCTTTTCGACCGCCAGCTCAGCGTCGCCCGCCGGCTTGGCTATGAAGGCGACGGCAACCAGCCGATTGAGCATATGATGAAGGACTTCTTCCGCGTCACCCGCCGGGTGAGCGAGCTGAACCAGATGCTGCTTCAGCTGTTTGAAGAGGCTATTCTCGCCCTGACCGAGGATGAAAAACCGCGCCCGATAGACGATGACTTCCAGCTGCGCGGCACCCTTATCGATCTGCGTGACGACACGCTGTTTATTCGCGAACCGCAGGCCATTCTGCGCATGTTTTATATGATGGTGCGCAACAGCACTATCACCGGCATCTACTCCACGACGTTGCGCCATCTGCGCCATGCCCGGCGCCATCTGACCCAGCCGCTGTGCTATATCCCGGAGGCGCGCACGCTCTTTCTCAGCATGCTGCGCCATCAGGGGGCGGTCAGCCGCGGACTGCTGCCGATGCATCGCCACAGCGTGCTGTGGGCCTATATGCCGCAGTGGTCACATATCGTCGGCCAGATGCAGTTTGATCTGTTTCACGCCTACACCGTCGATGAACACACCATCCGCGTGATGCTGAAGCTGGAGAGCTTTGCCAAAGAAGAAACCCGCAGCCGCCACCCGCTGTGCGTGGAGCTATGGCCGCGCTTAACGCACCCGGAGCTGATTTTAATCGCCGCCCTGTTCCACGACATTGCGAAAGGGCGTGGCGGCGACCACTCGATCCTCGGCGCGCAGGATGTGCTGAAGTTTGCCGAGCTGCACGGACTGAACTCTCGCGAAACGCAGCTGGTCGCCTGGCTGGTGCGTCACCATCTGCTGATGTCGGTCACCGCCCAGCGGCGCGACATTCAGGATCCGGAGGTGATTAAGCAGTTCGCCGAGGAAGTGCAAACGGAAAATCGCCTGCGCTATCTGGTGTGCCTGACCGTTGCCGATATCTGCGCCACTAACGAAACGCTGTGGAACAGCTGGAAGCAGAGTCTGCTGCGCGAACTCTATTTCGCCACCGAGAAACAGCTGCGTCGGGGCATGCAAAGCACCCCGGACATGCGCGAACGGGTGCGTCATCATCAGTTGCAGGCGCTGGCTTTGTTGCGGATGGACAATATTAATGAAGAGGCGCTGCATCAGATCTGGAACCGCTGCCGCGCCAACTATTTCGTGCGGCATACGCCGACGCAGCTCGCCTGGCACGCCCGCAACCTGCTGCGTCACGATCTGAATAAGCCAATGATCCTGCTGAGTTCGCAGGCCACCCGCGGCGGTACGGAGATTTTTATCTGGAGCCCGGATCGCCCTTATCTGTTTGCCGCGGTGTGCGGCGAACTGGACCGTCGCAACCTTAGCGTCCACGACGCGCAGATCTTCACCACCCGCGACGGCATGGCGATGGATACCTTTATTGTCCTCGAACCCGACGGCAGCCCGCTTTCAGCTGACCGCCACGACGCGATTCGCCACGGTCTTGAACAGACGATAACTCAGCGCAGCTGGGAACCCCCGGCCCCGCGTCGTCAGGCGGCAAAACTGCGTCACTTCTCTGTGCCGACAGAGGTGAATTTCCTGCCGACCCATACCGATCGAAAATCGTTTCTCGAGCTGATTGCGCTCGATCAGCCAGGGCTGCTCGCCCGCGTCGGCCAGGTGTTCGCCGACCTCGGTATTTCGCTTCACGGGGCGCGAATTACGACAATTGGTGAGCGAGTAGAAGATTTATTTATAATCGCCACCGCCGACCGGCGTGGCCTTAATAATGAGCTACAACAAGAAGTGCAACAACGGTTGACAGAGGCCCTCAATCCAAACGATAAAGGGTGACGTATTTTTTTTAGTGAATGGAAAGAAACAATGCAGCAGTTACAGAACGTTATTGAGTCCGCCTTCGAGCGTCGCGCCGACATCACGCCGGCCAATGTGGATACCGTGACCCGCGAAGCGGTAAACCAGGTTATCGCCCTTCTGGATTCCGGCGCGCTGCGCGTCGCTGAGAAGATCGATGGTCAGTGGGTGACGCATCAATGGCTGAAGAAAGCGGTACTGCTCTCTTTCCGTATTAACGATAACCAGGTTATCGATGGTGCGGAAAGCCGCTACTTCGATAAAGTACCGATGAAATTCGCTGACTATGACGAAGCGCGTTTCCAGAAAGAAGGTTTCCGCGTGGTGCCGCCGGCAGCGGTACGTCAGGGCGCATTCATCGCCCGCAACACCGTGCTGATGCCGTCCTACGTTAACATCGGCGCCTACGTTGACGAAGGCACCATGGTTGATACCTGGGCTACCGTCGGCTCCTGCGCGCAGATCGGTAAAAACGTTCACCTGTCCGGCGGCGTCGGCATCGGTGGCGTACTGGAGCCGCTGCAGGCGAACCCGACCATCATCGAAGACAACTGCTTCATCGGCGCGCGCTCTGAAGTGGTTGAAGGGGTGATTGTCGAAGAAGGCTCCGTCATCTCCATGGGCGTTTACCTGGGTCAGAGCACCAAAATCTACGATCGCGAAACCGGTGAAGTCTTCTACGGCCGCGTACCGGCTGGCTCGGTAGTCGTGTCAGGCAACCTGCCGTCGAAGGATGGTAAATACAGCCTGTACTGCGCGGTGATCGTTAAGAAAGTCGATGCCAAAACCCGCGGCAAAGTCGGCATTAACGAACTGCTGCGCACCATCGACTAAAGCAAATAAAAAGCGGGAGATATCCCGCTTTTTTTATATTTGATGCTGGCGAAAATGGATTTTTTCGTTAATTATTCAATGGTTATGATGCTATCAAAGGTACCGTTATGTACGATAATCTGAAAAGTCTTGGCATTACCAACCCTGATGAGATCGATCGCTATAGCCTGCGGCAGGAAGCTAACAACGACATCCTGAAAATCTATTTTCAGAAAGACAAAGGCGAATTCTTCGCCAAGAGCGTGAAGTTTAAATACCCGCGTCAGCGCAAAACCGTTGTCGCCGACGGCGTCGGCCAGGGCTACAAAGAAGTCCAGGAGATCAGCCCCAATCTGCGCTACGTCATCGACGAACTGGATCAGATCTGCCAGCGCGATCGCACTGAAATCGATCTCAAGCGTAAAATCCTCGACGATTTACGCCATCTGGAAAGCGTGGTCACCAATAAGATCAGCGAAATCGAAGCCGATCTGGAAAAACTTACCCGTAAGTGACAGCGTTCCCGGCGGCGCACCGCCTGACCGGGCAACCAATATAATCTGCCGCTTACGCCATGCATCCTCCAGGCCGGGTAAGGCGAACCGCCTCCCGGCATTTTTATCTCGACGCCCTATCGTTGCTCATCCAGCTGCAGGGCTATATAGAGCAGCAGCCGATCGTCAAAGCTGCCGAGATCCAGACCGGTCAGCTCCGAGATACGGTTCAACCGATACTCCAGGGTATTGCGATGAATAAACAGCGCCTTTGATGTCGCCAGCGGCTGCACGTTATGGCGAAACCACGCCTGCAGCGTACGCCGCAGCAAACCGTTGTTATCCATAGCCTTCAGACGCGCCAGCGGACGGGCCAGTTCATTGGCCTGCCAGCCGCCGCGCAGGCTGTCTAGCAGCACCGGCAGCATCAGATCCTGATAGAAATAGCTGCGGCTCTCCGGCATTCGTTGCTTACCCACCATCATGGTCGTCCGTGCGGTACGGTAAGAGCGGGCGATACTCCCGGGACCGGTGAAGAAGTTGCCCAGCGCCACGCGAAAGCGGAGCTGACCATTCTCTTTCATCCTGGCGATAAGCTGTTCGACGCGGCGGACGTGATCGTCGGCGTCCCAGCGGCCAAAGCTGTTCAGCGCCGGTTTCAGCACCACCATTTCCGTGAGTGACACAATGGCCACCAGATTATTGCGATCGGGGGTGGTCAGCGCGTTCTGCAACTGCTGCAGTTCCGCCATCGCGCTGTCCACGCCGAGCTGGCCGCTGTCCACCTCAATCATCGCCACCACCCGCGGCTGATTGAGATCGATACCTAACCGCTGAGCCCATTCGTTCAGCGCCGGGGTATGCTCTTCCGCCTGAATCAGGTTCATCACCAGCTCTTCGCGCAGGCGGCTGTCCTGCGCAAGGAGATGCATCAGCCGCGACTGCTCCAGCATCATCTCTGCCGTCATGCACACCAGCTCGCCATATTTCCGCAGCGCCTCCGGCTCGCCGGTCAGGCCGATCACCCCGACGATTTCACCTTCGAGGCGTAGCGGCAGGTTGATCCCCTGACGCACGCCGTGCAGATGGCGAGCGACCGCATCGTCGATATCCACCACCCGCCCCTGAGAAAGCACCAGCAGCGCGCCTTCGTGCAATTCACCAATTCTTTCCCGATCGCCGCTGCCGATAATCCGCCCGCGGGCATCCATCACGTTGATGTTGGTATCGATGATGCGCATCGTGCGCGCCACAATATCCTGCGCCATTTTGGTATCAAGATGCCAGCCAGCCATGTAATCCTCCCCTATGCAGGGCACCAGCATAAAAGAGTCTCCGTCCTGCTGCATTGTGCATATGCCCGAAGGCGGGGCGAGATATGTGGAGTTGTGGAAGTGGTCACAGAACGAAAAAAAAGCCCCTGCCCTCGGCGAGGGAAGGGGCTGTGGCGCTTGCGCTGACGATTACTGCAACAGCAGGTAGATAGAGGCGTCGCCGCGCTGAATGTTCAGCGCCAGCACGGACGGTTTGGCGTCGAAGATTTTCCGCAGATCGGCGATGTTTTTCACCGGCTGCTGATTCGCCCCGACAATGATATCGCCTTTCTTGAGGCCAATCTGCGCCGCCGGGGTGCCGGCTTTCACATTGTTGACCACCACGCCCTTATCCTGACCCTTGTTACTCATTTCCGCCCCTTCAATCCCGTTGAAGATGGTGCTGGAATCCACCTGGGTCTGGTTGCTCTGCTGCAGTTCGACGGTAACGGTGACCGGTTTGCCGTCGCGGAGCAGGCCAAGCTCAACTTTGCTGCCGATAGGCATAGTGCCGACCTGAGCACGCAGCGCGGCGAAGCTGCTGATCGCCTTGCCATTGAGGGTGGTGATCACGTCGCCGGCTTTAATGCCCGCTTTGGCGGCTGCCGAACCTGGCATCACCTGGCTGACAAAGGCGCCGCGCTGGGCGTCGACTTTCATCGCTTTCGCCAGTTCAGAGTTCAGTTCGGTGCCCATGATGCCCAGCTCACCGCGTTTCACCTGGCCATATTTCACCATCTGCTCGGTCAGGTTTTTTACCATGTTGCTCGGGATAGCAAAACCGATACCGATGTTGCCGCCGTCCGGCGCCAGGATGGCGGTGTTAATGCCGATCAGCTCGCCGTTGAGGTTCACCAGCGCGCCGCCGGAGTTCCCGCGGTTAATCGCCGCATCGGTCTGGATAAAGTTTTCGTAGTTTTCCACGTTCAGGCCGCTACGGCCCAGCGCGGAGACAATCCCGGAGGTCACGGTTTCGCCCAGACCAAACGGGTTACCGATAGCCACGGTGTAGTCGCCGACGCGCAGCGCATCAGAATCAGCCAGCTTAATCGCCGTCAGGTTTTTCGGATCCTGAATCTGAATCAGCGCGATATCGGAGCGCGGATCTTTGCCCACGACTTTGGCATCAAACTTACGGCCATCGCTCAGTTGAACCTTAATCGTGGTGGCGTTGTCCACAACGTGGTTGTTGGTCACCACATACCCTTTGGCCGCATCAATGATGACGCCGGAGCCCAGCGCCATAAATTTCTGCTGCTGGCCGCCGTCAGGCTGACCGCCCTGTCCACCGCCCTGGCAAAACGGTGAACTCTGGAAAGGCGAACCATCCTGGCAAAACGGCGAGTTATCGCCAAAGAACTGCTGGAAGTTACGCGGCATCCGTGGGGTATTAACAGTAGTGCTACCTTCAACGTTAATGCTCACCACCGATGGCATCACCTTCTCCAGCATCGGGGCCAGGCTTGGCATCTGCTGTGCATTAGTGGCCGAAGATGCCGTTTCTGCCGCGCTCGCAGAGAGCGGGGACAACGCCAGACCTAAACTCAGAGCCAGTGCACTCATTGCTAACGTGGTTTTTTTCATCAGTTTCAATCTCAATATCAGATAACGAAAGTTGCTGTGTACGTGACTATCAGAGTCATTTTATAGCGCTAAGTTCCGGAATTAAGTTTCTGGAAAAAGTAAAAATTTATTGTCCATCTTTACAAAACTCCAGCCTATTCCACCGCCATCAGTCGCCGATATTCATCCCACGCATACAAATCCGTCATTCCGCTGATATAATCCTGGATCAGACGGCAGCGATAATAGTATTCCATCAGCGCAAATTCAGGCGCCGTGCGCACCAGCTTATTTACTGCTTCAACATAGGCCAGCCGGTGACGGGTTGAAAGTTTCTGATACAGCCGGGAGGCAATGGGTAACCGCCGTACCCGCTCCTGCGCCACTAATTCGCTGAAATCCTCCAGAGATAATTTCAGCAGCGGCTGATAGATATCCAGCAGGCCGCTAATCACCCGGTAGCCCTGCAATTCCAGCTGCTCGACATCCGGATGGCTAAAGACCTGTTTCATCGCTACATTTTTATAGAGTTCCAGCAGCTGGCTGCAATCGCTATCGTCCTCAAGCAGCGCATGATTAAAGTCGCCAGTGAAGATGGCCGGCAGGTTATCAATAAATCGGCGCGCCGCGTAGGGCACCAGCTTATTCAGCGTGTTTACCCGCAAATACATAAAAAACTGATCTTCCGCGCTCTGTCGCAGGTAATTAGCTCGCGATTTTTCCCAGGCATTTTCCACTACCTGAGAGAATAACGATCCTTTTTCATGGTTGCCCCAGGCGTCGTAAAGATGCTGATAAAGCTGCTCGGCGCTGAAAATACGTTTTTCAACCGCATCCTCAAGATCCGCGACGCAATATGAGATGTCATCCGCGGCCTCCATAATCCAGGTTAATGGGAATCGATTGTAAGGTGCCAGATCCAGTTCTTTACGCAGGCGCGCGACATACTCTTCTTCGGCTAAATAATAGCCAGGCTTCTTCATTAAATAACTGTGACTGGCTGGCGTCGCCTCGAACCACCACGCCGGTCGGGTATATTTCAGGATGCAGCCCACCTGCGCCCAGGTCAGATTCATCCGCATCAGCGTGTGGACCAGACGAATCCCCTGCGCGTTGCCCTCAAAGCTGCAGAGATCCTGGCGCACTTTACGCCGCAGCGCATTCAGCGCCGTTTCCCCTTCGTGCAGGCGTAACGCCTGTACCTCGCAGCGATCGTCGGTCAACGGCTGGCCGAGCGCATCGCCGGGGGCCAGGCGCTGGCGAAACCAGTCGTTAATCGCCGCCTCGCCAAAGTGGCCAAACGGCGGGTTGCCAATGTCGTGCATCAGGCAGGCCATTTCAACCACGCTCTCGAATGGCCCGGTCAGCTCTTCCAGGCCATACTCTTCCAGTAGCTTCTGCTCTTTCAGCCTGCTAAGCACTTCTTTGGCGATATAGCGCCCCACCTGCTGCACCTCCAGCGAGTGGGTCAGGCGAGTACGGACCGCCGCGTTGCGCTCCAGCGGGAAGACCTGGGTTTTTTGCTGTAGGCGGCGGATGGCCGGCGAGTTGACGATCCGCCCCCGATCGCTTTCGAAGATCCGCAGGATGTCGCGCTCCGTCTCCACCCGCGGCGGCGAACGGAAGCGTCGACGCCAGTTTATCTTGTTGCGAAAATCAATCTTTGCCATAGCCTCTCCCGCGCGAGCAATACGCTTCCCCTTAAGCGCATGATAGACTATGCAACTAAACCTGACACATCGCGAGTAAATCTATGAAAATTGGCATTATTGGCGCTATGGAAGAGGAAGTTACCCTCCTGCGCGACAAAATCGAAAACCGCCAGACTATCACTATTGGCGGGAGCGAAATCTATACCGGCCAACTTCACGGCGTTGACGTCGCTCTGCTGAAGTCTGGTATCGGGAAAGTGGCGGCGGCGACGGGCGCGACCCTGCTGCTGGAGCGCTGCCAGCCTGACGTGATCATTAATACCGGTTCTGCCGGCGGCCTCGCGCCGACGCTGAAGGTCGGCGATATCGTCGTCTCCGATGAAGCGCGCTACCACGATGCCGACGTCACTGCCTTCGGTTATGAGTATGGCCAGCTGCCTGGCTGCCCGGCGGGCTTTAAAGCGGACGATAAGCTGGTGGCCGCCGCCGAAGACTGCATTAAAGCGTTAGATCTCAATGCCGTTCGCGGCCTGATCGTCAGCGGCGATGCCTTCATTAACGGCTCCGTCGCGCTGGCGAAGATCCGCCATAATTTCCCGCAGGCAATCGCCGTGGAAATGGAAGCGACCGCCATCGCTCACGTCTGCCATAACTTCAAGGTTCCCTTCGTGGTGGTTCGCGCCATCTCCGACGTGGCCGACCAGCAGTCCCACCTCAGTTTTGACGAGTTCCTTGCGGTCGCCGCCAGACAGTCCACCCTGATGGTGGAGAATCTGGTACAGAACCTGGCACGTGGCTAAGTCGCTATCCTTCGCGCTTGCCGCGCTGCTGTTACTCGCCCCGGCGTGGCTACTGGCCGCGCCGCGGGTGGTCACCCTCTCCCCCGCCAATACCGAACTGGCCTTTGCCGCCGGGATCACGCCGGTCGGCGTCAGCAGCTATTCCGATTATCCGCCGCAGGCCAAAACCATAGAACAGGTTGCCAGCTGGCAGGGGATGAACCTGGAGCGCATCGTGGCGCTAAAGCCAGACGTGGTGCTGGCCTGGCGCGGGGGCAATGCCGAACGCCAGGTTAACCAGCTGCAGTCGCTGGGTATTCATGTCCTCTGGGTGCAGACCTCGACGATAGAAGAGATCATCGCCACCCTGCGTCAGCTGGCGCAGTGGAGCCCGCAGCCGGAAAAAGCGCAGCAGGCGGCGCAGGCGATGCAGCAGGAATACGATACGCTGAAAGCGCGCTATGCCAATGCGCCGAAGAAACGCGTCTTCCTGCAGTTCGGATCCGCGCCGCTATTCACCAGTGGTCCCGGTTCGATTCAGGATCAGGTGCTGGGGCTGTGCGGCGGCGAGAATATCTTTGCCACCAGCCGTGTTCCCTGGCCGCAGGTGAGCCGCGAACAGGTGCTGGCCCGCCAGCCGCAGGCGATCGTGGTGACCGGCGACGCCAGCCGCATTGCCGAAGCGCAGCGCTTTTGGCAACATCAGCTCACCATTTCGTTGATTGCGTTACACAGCGACTGGTTTGAACGCGCAAGCCCACGTATTATCCTCGCCGCCAAACAACTTTGTGCGGCGCTTGACCAGGTAAAATAATCATCCGGCGCACCGGATGTTCAGTGGGAATCAACGATGCTTGTCTATTGGCTGGATATTATTGGCACGGCTGTCTTCGCGATCTCCGGCGTTCTGCTGGCGGGAAAATTACGCATGGACCCATTCGGCGTGCTGGTGTTAGGCGTGGTGACGGCGGTGGGCGGCGGAACCATCCGCGACATGGCGCTGGCGAATGGCCCGGTATTCTGGGTCAAAGATCCCACCGATCTGGTGGTGGCGATGGTCACCAGCATGCTGACCATCCTGCTGGTCCGCCAGCCGCGTCGGCTGCCGAAATGGATACTGCCCGTTCTTGATGCCGTCGGTCTGGCGGTGTTTGTCGGCATCGGCGTCAATAAAGCCTTTCTCGCCGGCAGTGGTCCGCTGGTGGCGGTCTGCATGGGGGTGGTCACCGGCGTCGGCGGCGGGATTATCCGTGACGTGCTGGCGCGCGAAATTCCCATGATTCTGCGCACCGAGATCTACGCCACCGCCTGTATTGTCGGCGGCATTGTCCACGCTACAGCACACGACACCTTTCATCTCCCGCTGGAGAATTCGGCGATGATGGGCATGGTGGTGACACTGGTGATCCGTCTGGCGGCGATCCGCTGGCACCTGAAGCTGCCGACGTTTGCCCTGGACGATAACGGGCGGTAGTAAAAGCAAAACGGTAACCTTAAGGTTACCGTTTTTCGCGTTGGCTCCCTCTCGCTGGAGGAGAAGGCGCCCGGTCGCACTCGCTTTAAACGCTGAATGAGGAACCGCAGCCGCAGGTGCTTTTCGCGTTCGGGTTGGTCACGATGAAACGCGAACCTTCCAGACCCTCGGTATAGTCGACGGCGCCGCCGACCAGATACTGCAGGCTCATTGGGTCAACCACCAGGCCGACGCCCTGTTTCTCGATGGTCATATCGCCTTCGTTCACCTGATCGTCAAAGGTGAAGCCATACTGGAAACCGCTGCAACCGCCGCCGGTGATATACACGCGCAGTTTCAGGTTCGGATTATCTTCATCCGCAATCAGGTGTTTTACTTTGTTGGCTGCGGCTTCGGTAAACTCCAGCGGCAACGCTACGTCATCACTCATTTTTTGCTCCCATTGATACTTCCGGCCGGTTAAAGAATAACCGGACCTTTTGAGCCATTATCTAATACCCTGGTAAATCGTTCAAGTATTCTCCCGCGGTGCCTGCTGCGCTTTTGCCGCCTGCTCGGCCTCCTGCTTCGCCAGAGTACGTTGCAGAATGGTCGAATACAAAGGCTTACCGCCGAGGAATTGCGCCAGTAGTGTTGCGCCAAGGCAGGTAATAATCATTGGCAAAATGAGCTGATAGTTATCCGTCATCTCCAGCACCAGCACAATCCCGGTGAGCGGCGCGCGCACCGAGGCGGCCAGCAGCGCCCCCATCCCGGCGATGGCGAAGGTGCCGGCATCGAGATGGTAGGCCGGAAACAGCGGAATAGCCGCCATGCCGAACGCCGTGCCCAGCAAGGTGCCCAGCGCCAGCATCGGCGCGAAGATCCCCCCCGGCGCGCCGGAAGAGAAGCAGATCAGCGTGGTCACCACGCGGGCAATAAAGATAAACAGCAGCAAACCGACGGAGAAATTACCGGCGGCGGCGATGGGGATCAGGTTAAAGCCACCGCCCACCGCGGAGGGCTGCATCAGCCCCAGCAGGCCGCAGATCCCGCCGATGACCCCGCCCATCAATACCCATTTTTTGATATTGCCACCGTGGATGCGCTGGAAGATATCCTGGGTGCGCAGCACCAGGAAGTTAAACAGCGGACCAAAGCAACCAAAGAGCATGCCCAGCACCAGATACAGCCACAGGGTATTCACCGGGGCGTTGCTCAGCTTGCCTACCTCAATGATCGCCGCTTCGCCATTGAAAATACGAAACACAATGCTCGACATGATCACGCCGGTAAATACCGCTTTAATGGAGATCAGGTTGTAGCGAAACTGCGGGCGCATCTCTTCGATGATAAACAGAATACCGGCCAGCGGCGCATTAAAGGCCGCCGAGAGCCCCGACGCCGCACCGGTCGCCAGCAGCGTGTGCCGCGCCTCCGGACTGCGCATGCGGAAGATATCCAGCACCATGCGTCCAATGTTGCCGCCAAGCTGCACCATCGGCCCTTCGCGTCCCAGCACCATTCCGGCGCCCAGGGTCCCCATGCCGCCGATGAATTTCACCGGCAGCACGCGCCACCAGCGCACCGGCCGCAGCTCCTCCAGCGCCCCTTCGATTTCCGGGATCCCGGAGCCGCCCGCCTCCGGCGCAAAGCGGCGCACGAGAAAATAACCGACCATTGCCAGCAGCGCCGACAAGATAAACGCCAGCGGCCAGACCAGATACCAATGATCGGCCACCTGCGCCAGCGCGCCGATCCGCTGGTTCTGCACCCAGTTCACGCTCTTTTCAAACGCCACGCCCACCAGACCGGCCAGCGTGCCAACCACCGCCGCCATCAACAGGACCGCCAGCGGCGTTTTATCGCGCTGAATCAAACGGCGCACCGCATCGCCGCGACGTACCCGCACGAACTGATGTGCTTCAAAAGAGGGAGTTTCTGCTTTCATGCCATTATCAATTATTGGTAATACAAATGAAGAGAGAGGCATTTTAGCCGTCCCGGCGCGCTGCGTCGTCAAAAAAATGCCCTTGCGGCGCATTGTTTCAATTGGGCAAAACTTTCATAACCATCCTGGAATAACTTAGAATAGCCGATAAAACATTTTTCACGAACCAGGACCCTGGCCATGAGCAAATCTGAAAATCTATACCATGCTGCGCGCGAACTGATCCCCGGCGGCGTTAACTCGCCGGTGCGCGCCTTCACCGGCGTCGGCGGCACGCCGCTGTTTATCGAACGCGCGGATGGCGCCTATCTTTATGACGTGGACGGGAAGGCCTATATCGATTATGTCGGCTCCTGGGGTCCGATGGTGCTGGGCCACAACCACCCGGCTATCCGCAATGCGGTGATCGAAGCGGCGTCCCGCGGCCTGAGCTTTGGCGCGCCGACCGAAATGGAAGTGAAAATGGCGGAGCTGGTGACCGAGCTGGTCCCGACCATGGATATGGTGCGGATGGTGAACTCCGGCACCGAAGCGACCATGAGCGCGATTCGCCTGGCCCGCGGCTTCACCGGCCGCGATAAGATCATTAAGTTCGAAGGCTGCTATCACGGCCATGCCGACTGTCTGCTGGTGAAAGCCGGTTCCGGCGCGCTGACCCTCGGCCAGCCAAATTCGCCGGGCGTGCCAGCCGATTTCGCGAAACATACCCTGACCTGCACCTATAACGACCTCGCCTCGGTACGCGCGGCGTTCGAGCAATATCCACAGGATATCGCCTGCATCATCGTCGAGCCGGTCGCCGGGAATATGAACTGCATTCCGCCGCAGCCGGAGTTCCTGCCGGGCCTGCGCGCGTTGTGCGACGAATTTGGCGCCCTGCTGATCATCGACGAAGTGATGACCGGCTTCCGCGTGGCGCTGGCGGGCGCCCAGGCTTATTACGGCGTGGAGCCGGATCTGACCTGTCTCGGGAAAATCATCGGCGGCGGGATGCCGGTGGGCGCCTTCGGCGGCCGCCGCGAAGTGATGGACGCGCTGGCGCCGACCGGCCCGGTGTACCAGGCTGGTACGCTCTCCGGTAACCCGATCGCCATGGCCGCTGGCTTCGCCTGCTTAAGCGAAGTGGCGCAGCCGGGCGTGCATGAAACCCTGACCGAGCTGACCAACCAGCTGGCGGATGGCCTGCTGAACGCGGCGCGCGAAACCGGGATCCCGCTGGTGGTCAATAACGTCGGCGGCATGTTCGGCATCTTCTTTACCGATGCCGAAACCGTCACCTGCTATCAGGACGTGGTGAAGTGCGATGTCGAACGCTTCAAGCGCTTCTTCCACCTGATGCTGGAGGAAGGTGTGTACCTGGCGCCGTCGGCGTTTGAAGCCGGCTTTATGTCCATCGCCCACAGCGAAGAGGACATTAACAACACCATCGACGCCGCCCGTCGGGTGTTTGCCAAACTGTAAGGTACTTGAACGCCTGGTGGCGCAGGGATTTTCCCGGAGGCGGCGCATTGCGCCTTGTCCGGGCTACCAAATCGCACAGCGCTGTAGCCCCGGTAAGCGCTAGCGCCACCGGGGAGTTTCCCGGAGGCGGCGCGCTGCGCCTTGTCCGGGCTACCAAATTGCACAGCGCTGTAGCCCCGGTAAGCGCTAGCGCCACCGGGGATATTGAGGCCATCCAGGATCGTTAGCGGCTCTGCTTTCTCAGCAAATAGATAAAGTACGGCGCGCCGATAAAGGTCGACAACAGCCCCGCCGGGATCTGGTAGGGGAACATCATCATTCGCCCGCACCAGTCGGCGAACACCAGCAGCATCCCGCCCGTCAGCCCGGAAATCACCATATGCGGCATCGTCCGGCGGAATCCCAGCATCCTCGCAATATGCGGCGCCATCAGGCCAACGAAACTTAACGGCCCAATGGTGAGCGTCGCCGTCGCCGTCAGGCTCGCCGCCAGCAGCAGCAACCCGATACGCGATGGCGTCAGCGCCATCCCCACCGCCCGCGCCGCCTCGCCGCCCAGCGGCAAAATGGTCAGCCAGCGGCGGCAGAGCGGCGCCAGCGCCAGCAGCGCCAGCATCACCACGCCACTACGCAGCGCCATCTCCGGCGTCGCGCTATAGGTCGAACCGGACATCCACGTCAGGATCTGCGCCATGCGCGGATCGCCGCTGGCCTGCAGCATCATCAACAGCATGGTGAAGGCGGTACTCAGCGCCATCCCCGCCAGCAGCATCCGGTGCGGCGAGAAACCGCCGCGCCCGGCGGCGATCAGAATAACCAGCAGCGTTGCCGCCGCGCCAAGGCTGCCGGCAGGCAACAGCCAGACAAAGGCGTTGCCCGGCACGAAGAACAGCATCAATACCACACCGAACGCCGCGCCAGAGCTGATGCCCAGTACTTCCGGGCTGGCCATCGGGTTGCCGGTCAGGCGTTGAATGATGCAGCCCGCGACCGCCAGCATCACCCCGGCGAACAGCGCCGAGAGCACACGTGGCCAGCGCCAGGGCATCAGTTGCGCCAGCAGATCGCCGCTGGCCCACTGCCAGCCATGGGCATCGCGACCAAAGGTCAGCGCGGCGGTTATCGCCAACAGCAGCAGCGCTAAGCCGCCCAGCGCGAACCACAGCACGTGGCGGCGCTCGATCAACGCTTTATCGCCGCCATTCATCACCGGGGCGCTGATGCTGCGCAGCCGCGGCAGCAGCCACAGCAATAAAGGCGCGCCAATCAGCGCGGTGACTGACCCGGTCGAGACTTCCCGCCAGACCCGGCTGAGCCAGAGAATAATTTGATCGGAAAGCCACAGGATCAACGCGCCAATTAGCGCCGCCAGCAGCAATCGCGGCAGCAGGCGGCGGGCGCCGAGCATTTTCGCCAGCAGCGGCGCGAACAGACCGATAAAGCCGATAATGCCGACCGCGTTAACCAGCAGCGCGCTGATGACAATCGCCAGCGTCAGCACGCCAAGCCGCGCCAGAGACAGCGCCAGCCCAAGGTTGCGCGCCACGCCATCATCGAGTCCCATCAGGGTTAACGGGCGTAGCAATAACAGCGTCAACATCGCGCCGCCGAGCAGCTGCGGCCACAGGCGTTGCACCACGCTCCAGTCGGTCTGCGTCAGGGTGCCGGTACTCCACAGGAACATGCTTTGCAGCTGATCGTGATGGAAAATCACCATCAGCTGATTGACCGCGCCGCAATAGAGACTCACTACCAGGCCGGCCAGGATCAGCGTCACCGACGACAGACGTTTGCCCCACGAGACGCCAAACACCAGCGCCCCCACCAGACAAGCCCCAGCCAGCGCCGCAAACTGCGAGGCCAGCACGCCAGGGATGGCCCATAGCGTCGTCACCGTCATTCCCAGCTGTGCGCCGGTGGCGACGCCGAGCGTGGTTGGCTCCGCCAGCGGGTTACGCAGCACCTGCTGGAACAGCACGCCGACCAGCCCCAGCCCGGCGCCGACCAGCAGCGATATCGCCAGCCTCGGCAGCAGGCTGTAATGGAACAGCATCTGGGCGATATTATCGATATCCGGCTGCCACAGCGCCTGACGCCATTGCGCGTAAGGTAAAGCGACATTGAGGTTGACGATGCTCAGCGCGAAAGCGGCAACCAGCAGCCCGGTCAGCAGGAGAATGGCTAACGGCGAGAGACGCGCGTTCATACCGCCGCCCTCCCCTGCGTATCGGCCAGCACGCGGGCGAAATGCATCGCCGACAGCGTCGCGCCATAGAACCACACCGCCGGAACCCGCTGGAAACGCCCCGCGCGCACGAACGGCATCGCCTGCCACAGCGGGGTCGCCAACAGCTGGGCCATCTCCCGATCGTTGCCATGATCGAAACAGATCACATCGGCCTCGTTAAATGCCGCCAGCCGATCAATACCGACGGTGACGCTGCCCCAGAATGCCGCTTCGCCGCGCCAGGCGTTTTGAATGCCAAAGCGGTCAAGCACCTCCTGGAACAGGCAGTTCTCACCGAATACCAGCACGTGGCGGGCATCAAGCAGCGAAATCATCAGCAGTGGGCGATCGCCACGCCGGGCAAATCGCGGACGCAGGTTCTCCATCAGCGCGTCGAACTCCGCCAGATGGCGCTTCGCCTGCTGTTGTTTACCCAGCAGGTCGGCCATTTCCAGTAGCGAACGCTGGGCCATCGCCAGCGGCCGTTTGCCGTCGCTGAAGGTGAAACCACGGCCAGGCGCGATACGCGCCAGCTTTTCTGGCGACGGGCCATAGCCTGCCGACCAGACGATAAACGACGGTTTCATCTGCGTCAGCAGCTCAAGATTGGGTTCGGTGCGCAGGCCGACATCGATTACCGACGCGGGCAGCGCGGGTTCGTTCACCCACAGGCGATAGTTGGGAATGTCGGCCACGCCGTAGGGCGTGACGCCAAGCGCCAGCAGCAGTTCGGCCGGCAGCCACTCCAGCGCGACGACGCGCTGCGGGTCAATGTTCGCCGCCTGCGCGCCGCGCATCTGCCACAGCAGCGGCGAGAGCGCCATCGCGGTCAGCAGGCGGCGTCGGGTTATCAGAGTTGGGTTCATCATCAATAGACAAAACTTACCGGCGCCGCGCCCGCCGGGTGCGGCAGGATCCCCATCGGGATGCCGTAGATTTGTTCCAGCGTGTCGCTGCGCATCAGTTCTGCTGGCGTTCCCTGGGCGATCATTTCCCCACCGCGCAGCGCGACCAGATAATCGCAGTAGCGGGCAGCCATATTGATATCATGCAGGACCGCGATCACCGTCAGGCCACGCTGCTGGCTGAGACGATGCACCAGCGCCAGGACATCGACCTGATGGGCGATATCCAGCGCCGAGGTCGGTTCATCAAGCAGCAGACAGCGGCTATCCTGCGCCACCAGCATGGCGATCCACGCCCGCTGACGCTCGCCGCCGGAGAGACTGTCCACCAGCCGCTGCGCCAAAGGCTTCAGCCCCACCAGCGCGATCGCCTCTTCCACCTTTTCGCGATCCGCCACGCCGAAGCGCCCCAGCGCGCCATGCCACGGGTAGCGACCTATCGCCACCAGCTCGCGAACTGTCATCCCTTCCGCCGCCGGCAGCTGCTGCGGCAGATAGGCCACTTTGCGGGCAAACGCCTTGCTACTCCAGCTCTCCAGCGGCTGGCCGTCCAGCAGCACCTCGCCCGCGGAAGGCGGCTGATGGCGGCCGAGCATTTTCAGTAATGTGGATTTGCCGGAACCGTTATGGCCTATCAGGCCAGTCACTTTTCCTGCCGGGAAGGTTAACGAAAGGGGGTGAAGCAGCGTGCGACCCGGTACGCGAAAGGTCACGCCATTTAACGCAAAGGTGGTCTCAGAGTGCGGAGTCTGTTCCTGCATAGCAACAACCTGATGTTGGGCGCGGCGAACCGCGCCCGTGAGTAGTTAGAAGCGGAAGGTTGCGGTCGCGACAACCTGACGTCCCGCACCCCAGTAGCAGGCGTATTCGCTATAGCAGCTGGAGACATATTCGCGGTCAAACAGGTTGTTGACGTTGACGCCGACCGAAGAGCCCGGCAGGCCAAAGCGCGCCAGATCGTATTTGACCGTCGCATCCATCAGCGCATAACCGGCCACATTGAAGGCATCATTTTTGTTACCGGTGCTGGTGTCAGTTTTGTAATAGCTGACCGTAGAACCGATATAGCGCGCCCCGGCGCCGACCGTCAAACCGCTGAGCGCGGTTTCGTGGAAGGTGTAATCCGCCCACAGGGAGGCCATATTGCGCGGCACTTCCGCCGGACGCTTGCCGTTGAACACCGTATCGTGAGTGTATTCCGCATCGGTATAGCTGTAAGCCGCGGTGACGTTGATATTGGCGTTCACCGCCGCTTTCGCCTCCAGCTCAAGGCCGCGGGAGCGGATCTCGCCGGTCTGGATGCTGAACGCCTGGTTAGCCGGATCCGCCGTCAGGTTCTTATCTTTGGTCAGCTGATAGACCGCGGCGGTGACCACCACCGGCATGTCTTTCGGCACATATTTCACGCCAGCTTCATACTGCTTGCCACGCGACGGATCGAACGGCTGGCCGTTAAGCCCGGAGCCCGATACCGGCTCGAAGGATTCGCTGTAGCTGAAGTACGGAGAGATGCCGTTATCAAACAGGTAATTGATACCGCCGCGCCAGGTGAACTGCTGGTCGTGATTCTCCGCCAGGCTGTTGCTGGAGCGAGTTAACGTTGAGGTGGTGGCGTAATCGTAACGGCCGCCCAGGGTCATGACCCACTTATCCCACTCCATCTGATCCTGCGCGTACAGGCCCGTCTGCTCCATTCGGTTGAGGACCGCGTACGGGAAAGTGACCTGAATATTCGGGTTGCCGTATTGCGGGTTGCTCATGCTGATAGGATCCGCCGTCCCGTAGTCGGCATCCACATCGTTGCGCATCCGCGAGTAATCCACGCCGGTCAGCAGCGTATGGCTGACCGCGCCGGTGGCGAAAGCAGACTGCAGCTGGGTATCGACGGTAAAGGTGTTCAGGTGCTCATCAGAACGCACATAGGCGCGATTCATGTAGCCCGGGGCGACATAGCCATTCCCGTACACCGAGCGATACAAGGTATCAACCTCGGCATAGCGCAGGTTCTGCCGCACGGTAAAGGTGTCATCAAACTGATGGGAGAAGCTATAACCCACCATCTTCTGGCGGCGCGAGATCTTATTATCCGCCTCGCCTTCGTTGAAATCGGTCGGCAGCTTGTGCGCCTTCCCGTTGGCATCGTAATACGGCACCACGGTGCCTTCGCGCGGCAGCCAGCCGTAGTAGCCCGCATCCGGGTCATTCTGGAAGTTGCTCAGGAAGGTGAAGTCGGTTTTATCGTCCGGGCGCCAGCTAAAGGACGGCGCCACCGCATAGCGGGTAGACTTCGCCATCTGCTGCTGGGTATCCTGGCTGCGGCCCAGGCCGGTCAGGCGATAGGACCAGACGCCGGCATCATCAATGGCGTCGCTGAAGTCAAACCCGGTCTGCCACAGGTTGTCGGTGCCCATCTTGAACTGCACTTCTTTCAGCGGCTCAGTGGTCGGGCGTTTGCTGACCATGCTGACGATACCGCCAGGGTTGCTGTTGCCGTACAGCACCGAGGTTGGCCCGCGCATCACTTCCACGCGCTCGAGGAAATACGGGTCCATGGAGACTTCAGAGTAGTTATTTCCCTGCAGCTTCATGCCGTCCAGATACTGGTTGGTATTGACGGTCGTCGAGGTAGTGAAACCGCGGATGGTGACCACATCATAGGTGGTCGAGCTACCGCGGGTGGAGAAGACGCTCGGCGTATAGGAGAGCGCCTCTTTTACCGTGGTCGGCTGGCGCATCTCCATCTCCTGGCGCGTGACCACCGAGACAGACTGCGGCGTTTTTTCGATCGGGGTATCGGTTTTCGTCGCCGTGGCAGAGCGTTTTGCCGCGATGGTCGGCGCCGGTCCCCAGGCGCTTTCCTGGGCGGCCGGTGCCGCAACGACGGTGATAGTCTCTTCTTGTTTCGGTTGTTCCGCAGCCTGTGCATAGACAGACATGCCGCTAACCGCCGTGGCTACTACGACTGCGATTTTACGCAGCGAGTGATTTGGCTGAGCAGTTTTTGGACGCGCCATGGGTATATCTCTGATGAAAGTGAATGATAACGTAAACGATAATTATTATTATGACGGGCGATATAATAGGCGAAACGCCGAAGGCAAGGCAAGCGATATGCCAGCCTGGCGAGACCGAAGGCCGAATTAATAACCAGATAGTTATTATGGAGTTAAAGAGGCGTTAACTTTTTTACAGGTATAAAAAAACCCCTTAATACTTTCGTATTAAGGGGTCGGGTTGTGCGACCAAAATCAGTTACTGCCGAACATATCCTTGATCCAGCCCGCGACGCCGTCGCTCTTTTCCTGCTGCTTCGGCTGTTGCTGCTGCTGTTGCTGTTGCTGTTGCTGCTGCTGCGGCTGCTGTTGCCCGGACTGATTAAACGGGTTGTTCGCTTCCTGCTGCTGCAACTGCTGCTGCTGCATCATCTCGCCCTGGCGGCACAGCGCATCCGGCTGCGTCGTCCAGACCGGCAGCGAACGGACGCCACCGCTGCAGACGAGGTTGCCGTTGCTGTCCACGCCCATGTCGACCACGTCTTCCGGCGCCGTCAACGCCAGCGGCGTTGGCGTCTGGTTCGCCAGATAGCGCTGGTAAATCGACATCGCGCCGCTGGCGCCGTACAGTTTGGTCGGCTGGTTGTTGTCGCGGCCCACCCAGGTGATGGTCACCTGGCTACCGTCGATGCCGGCGAACCAGGTATCGACGTTATTGTTGGTGGTCCCGGTTTTCCCCGCCAGATGCAGGCCCGGATACTTCGCGCCCAGCTGACGCCCCGTGCCGCGCTGCACCACCTGCTGCATGGTCCACAGCGTCATGTAGGCCGCCTGGGCAGGCACGGCGCGTTCCGCCTGCGGGTAGCTCTGGTAGAGCACCGTGCCATCTTCCGCAATCACTGACCGCAGGGCGGACAGCGGTGCACGGTTGCCGCCGCTGGCGATGGTCTGGAAGGCCTGCGCCACTTCAATCGGCGTCAGGTTCAGCGCACCCAGCAGCATCGCCGGCACCGCGTTGAGCTGATTCTTCGGCGCCCCCAGTTTAGTCCAGGTATCGACGACCGCCGGCAAGCCCAGCGCCATCCCGAGGTTAACCGTCGGGACGTTCATCGAGCGGGTCAAGGCATCCACCAGCATCACCTGGCCGCTGAAGCGACGATCGTCGTTCTGCGGAGACCACGTCTGGCCGTTGGACAGGCGAATGGTCACCGGCGCATCGGCGATCCAGGTGTTCAGGCGATACTGGTTCGGCTGGCTCAGCGCGGTCAGATAGGTCGCCGGCTTGGCCAGAGAACCAATCGACCGGCGGGCCTGCATCGCGCGGTTGTAGCCGGCGAACTGCGGCTCCGCGCCGCCGACCATCGCCCGCACTTCACCGGTAAAGCGGTCCACCACCACCATGGCGGTTTCCAGATCTGCCAGCTTGCGCTGTTTCTTCAGTACCGGGATCCCTTCAGTAGCCGCTTTTTCCGCCGCATCCTGCGCCACCGAGTCGAAGGTGGTGAAGATCTTCACGCCGGAGAGATCTTTCACTTTATCGCCCAGCTTCGCCTGCAGCTCCTGACGAACCATCTGCATAAAGGCCGGCTGCGGTGAAATCACCCCGCCGCGCGGCTGCACGCCCAGCGGACGCGCGCTCAGCATATCGTACAGCTCCTGGTCGATAACCTGCTGCTGCTGCAGCAGACGCAGCACCAGATTGCGTCGCTCAAGGGCCAGTTTCGGGTTGCGCCACGGGTTATACACCGACGCCCCTTTCACCATCCCCACCAGCAGCGCCTGCTGATCGAGGCTCAGCTCTTCCACCGGACGGCCAAAGTAGTACAGGCTGGCCAGCGGGAAGCCGCGAATTTCATTATCGCCGCTCTGGCCGAGGTACACCTCGTTCATATACAGCTCAAGGATGCGATCCTTGCTGTAGCGGGCATCGACGATCAGCGCCATATACGCTTCGTTGGCTTTACGCCAGTAGGAGCGCTCGCTGGAGAGGAACAGGTTTTTCACCAGCTGCTGGGTCAGGGTACTCGCCCCCTGCACCGTACGACCTGCCGTCAGGTTCGCCAGCACCGCGCGGCCGATGGAATACAGGCTGATACCATCGTGCTCGTAGAAGTGGCGGTCTTCGGTCGCCAGCAGCGTATCCACCAGCAGATCCGGGAAGCCACTGCGCTTCACGAACAGGCGCTGCTCACCATTCGGCGACTGCAGCATGGTAATAAGACGCGGATCGAGACGGAAGAAACCGAACTGGCGGTTATTATCCATATTCTCGATGGTCTCCAGATGGTCGCCATCGAAGGTCAGACGCGCGCGCACCTGCCCTTCTTTACTGTCCGGGAAATCGAACGGACGACGGATCATCTCGATGCTGTTGGCCTGCACGGTGTATTCGCCCGGGCGCGTCATCGCGCTGACCTGACGATACTGGGTGGCGTTCAGCAGACGCACCATCTCGTTTTTGCTGATCTGCATATCCGGCTCAAGATTCACCATCCGGCCATAAACCGCGGCCGGCAGCTCCCAGACTTTACCGTCAATGCGGCTGCGGATTTTCTGATCGAGGTAGACGCCATAGGCGGCAATCAGCACCGCGAAGACAATCCCCAGCTTGACCAGCAGCCACAGCCAGCGGCGCTTACGACGAGGTTTGCCACCGTTGCCTTTTCCTTTTCTCGGCACCGGTTTCTCATCCTCATAATCATCGTCATCATACTCGTCGTCGTAGTCCTCTTCCCGGACCCGGCGACGGGTAACTTTTTGTTTTGTCGGACGTGAGGGTCTCCCCTTACGTCCGATAGGCTCGCGGTCATCTCCCGCCATGCTTTTTCTCCGCAACGTTCAGGCGCAAGGGCCTGATTCTCAATACTTCCCCTGCACAGAGGAAGAAGAAATCTCTCAAATTAACGTCCAGGCTGCTTATCCTTCGGACGACAACCTGCTGGCAGGCAGGACATGCCGCCAGCCTTTCATGAGGTTGGTTTGCTTCGTTTTACATGATATTAACAATAAAAATTCACCATAAAATCATTATGTTAAACGCATCATCAGCAGAAATGGTCAGAACATAGCACGTAATGTTCAGGGCATACAGGATAGCACTAAAATGCGACATTCTTAACCAGCATTTTACCTCCTGCGCACGTAACAAGATGGGAAAGAGTATGTTTTTTAATAACATAAAAAATGACGCTCGCCCTGATGCCAAATGCGGCGGCATCGCCTCACACCGAAAATATATTTCCCGGACGACAACATTTATTATTGAGAGAAGTAAAGGGAATTAATCGAGTTTCTTCCAATAAAAATGAGAGCCTGTTAACATTTATGCAGAATAATATTTTATGATGACACCAGGAAAATCTTTGTTAAACTAGCGGCCAGTGATTCATTATTTTGATTACTTTACTATGCGCATTCCGCTTATATTTTCGCTTTGCGTGGTCGCCGTGCTCTCTGGCTGCCAACAGAAACCCGCCTCAACGCTCAGCCCGGCCATCAGCAGCCAGGCGCAGCTGGAGCAGCTCTCGTCGGTAGCAGCCGGGACGCGCTATCTCAAGAATAAATGTAATCGTAGCGATCTGCCCGCCGATGAAACGATATATCGGGCAGCGGTGAATGTCGGCAAAGCGCGCGGGTGGGGAAATATTGACGTGGCGACGTTAAGCCAAAATAGCGACCGGCTTTATCAACAACTTTTGCAGGACAGCACTCCGGAAGCCACACAGTGTAGTCAATTTAATCGCCAGCTCGCTCCCTTTATTGCCAGCTTGCGCAGCGACTAAACAAAATATTCTCAACGCGCATTTTATTGCGCGTAGCCCTTATTCCCCTTTCGGCTCCTCGTCAATTTTCCCGCCTGGCCAGTCATCCAGCGCCGCCAGGGTAAATGTTGTGCCGTTGAAGCTAAAGATCGTCACATCCTGCTGGATCTGCTCCACCACCAGATTGGGCAGCGGGGAATCACCCTCCGACCACGCTTTGCCGTTTAACACAATGCTGCGCTTTTCCGGTAGCGAGGCATAGACATGGGCGCTATAGCGCAGGGGCGGCAGCGTATCGCTGTCCATTACCGGCGCCGCAGGCGCGCTGGGTTTTACCGCCGACGGCGGGTTTTTTGGCGCGGTCTCCCCGGCGGCGGTTAACGGCAAAAGCGCCGCATGAGCCACCGGCAGAGGCAGCGTTTGCGGCGGTGACGGATGGCGCCACTGCTCGCCGCCAAACCAGCCGAGCGCGATAAATAATCCGGCGTACAGCGGGATAATCCAGCCGGGGATCTGCACCATCCGGCCGCGGCTTACCGGCGCGTCTGCCTGCGCGGTGGACGGCTGAGGCGCCGTCAGCGGCGAGATGCCTCTTTCACTATCATCACGAACAATCACAACCGTCTCCTGTTCCCTCACGGTGCAGAGAAGGCGCCCTTACGGGCGCCCCAGACTGCTGACAAAGTGCATTCTTCAGAGATTGCCCGGCGGCGCTACGCTAGTGCGGGCCGACAGACAACTGCATAACTGTTTGATATTGCAGTCTTTCGTAGGCCGGGTAAGGCGAAAGCCGCCACCCGGCAGAAAGGCGAGCACAATAACGAAACAGGTTTGTCATCAGCCAGAGGCGCCCTTACGGGCGCCCCACGTTATGTTATTTACTGCTCACCGGCAGGCCAGCGCCCTGCGATTCCCCCTGTGGCAGCTCGAGGACCGCTACCGACCAGGCCGGCAGCGTGACCGAGCCGTCAGCGGCAACCTGCACGCCGCTCGCCAGCGAACGGTCGCCTGCCGCCTGCTGGATGGCGCTCAGCTGCAGCGATGTGCCGGCGAAGTCCTGCAGCGTCCGGCTTTCCGGTGCGGCGTTGATCGCCACCACGATGCCGTCGACACGGCTGTCCAGACTGGCGCCAGCCTGCATCCCGTCATCGATGGTCATCACCAGCAGACCCGTCAGCTGATCGGCGCCGGTATTGCGGAAGTCCACGCGCTTCATCACCGTCGCGCCGTCACCGAGAGTAAACAGCGGAGACGATTTACGCAGCGCGGTCAGCTCCTGATAAAACGCGGTCATCTGCTTGAGCTCCGTTTCACCCGGAGTAGCCACCGCGTCTTTCACCCGGGCGATAATGTCATAGTTGCTGCCATCATCGCTGCTGCGCGGCATACCCACGTTGTAGTTGTTGTCCTGCAGGGAGTAATCCACGCGGTTAAACCAGTCACCGGAATCATACGAATCGCGGGTAAAAGATTTAGAGCGCAGCAGCTCTGAGCCCTGCTGGTCAAAGGCGATCCCCTGGCCGAGCATCACCGTCGCCAGCGACACCGCCTGCATCCGGACGCGGGTATCGAGATCCGCCTCCTGAGCAGCTTTATAGCTGATCATGTCCCACAGCGTTTGGTTGTCGTGTTTTGACACATAATTCACGACTTCCGTCGGGTCAGCCGCATAGCCGCCAGGCGCGCCGTTATAGTCAATCTCGCTGCCTTTCTTCACCGCGCCGTCTTTGTCGATCAGCACGAAGTCCGCGAGGTTACCGGCCATGCCCAGACGGGTCAGATCGGCGAGGTGGCGCGCCTGATCGTCGGTCATGCTGGTCAGCTCATTCGGCAGAACGCCGGCGCCGCTACCCACCCCCTGATTCTGGCGCAATGCATCGCCGGAATCGAACGGCCCGCCGCCGCGCACGGCGTCACGCAGACGATCGGAGAACGTGCCGATCCCGGTGCCTTTCAGATTGATTTGCGAGGCAATTTCAAAGCGATCGCTCTGGTTGGAATCCCAGCCTTCACCAAAGAAATAAATGTCCGGGTTCAGCGCTTTAATGCGCTCCCAGGCCGAGAGGATCTGCGCTTTCGGATGATAGCCCATCAGGTCGAAGCGGAAGCCATCGATCTTATAATCGGTGGTCCATACCGCCAGTGAATCGGCGATAAGCTTGGCGAACATCCGGTGCTCTGGCGCCGAGTCGGAGCAACAGGTGGCCGATTCCACGCTGCCGGTGGTTTCATTCAGGCGCTGATAGTACCAGGGGACGATCTTATCCAGCACCGAGGTGCGGTCGGTCGGGCCGGCGGCGTTGGTGTGGTTGTACACCACGTCCATAATGACGTTCATTCCCAGATCCTGCTTGATCGCCTGAATCATGGTGCGGAACTCTTTAATGCGCGCCGTGCCTTCCGGATCGGTGGCGTAGGATCCTTCCGGCACCGTGTAGTGGAACGGATCGTAGCCCCAGTTATAGGAGTCGGTCTGCGCCACCAGCGTATTCAACGCCTGCACCTGCGGGTTATCCTTGCTGTCGTTCTGCTTCAGCTGGGTCAGCACCTCTTCGACCGTCGAACCGCTGTCGCAATAGCCCGCGAACTCGCTGCTCTTCACCGCGCTGTTGATCTCGCACAGGCGACTGAACGGCTGCTGAATATCGGCGACTTTGTCGCTGAATTCATTGACCGTCGCCAGATCGAAGACCGGCAGCAGCTCAATATGGGTCACTCCCGAGGCCGACAGCTGTTTCAGATGCTGGACCATATTGCTCTCCTGGGCGGTGAGCGCCAGATACTTACCGCGCAGTTCGGCGGGAACGGTTTGATCCCAGGCAGAGAGATCGCGAATATGCGACTCGTGGATCGTCATTTTCGCCAGGTCGGCTTTGGTTTTCTGCGCGTGCGGCATCGTCAGCCCGTCCCAGCCTTCCGGCTTCAGCGCGCTGTCGTTGAGATCGACCACCTGGCTGTACTCCGAGTTGGTCGACAAACTATGGGCGTAGGGATCGGTCACTTCGTACTGCTCGACTTTACGCGACTGCGGGTGGTAGACGGTCATCGCGTAGCGGTAGAACGCGCCCTTCAGGTCGCTCCCGCCCTGCCAGGACCAGGCGCCGGAGGCGCTGTCGCGGGTCATCGGATGGCTGGCCACCACCTTCTTGTCGGCGCTGTAGACCACCAGCTCAACCTGCTGCGCCGTGGGCGCCCAGACGCGGAAGGTCACACCGCTATCAGTTAGCTGGGCGCCATAGCTCAGCGCCTCGGCGGCAGCGGCATAGGTATCGTCCAGCACGCCGGCGGTCTGCACCTGGGTGGCGGAGCTAAGGATCCCGTCGCTTTCGGCGGATATCGCCACCGTCTCGCCCTGCAGCAATTCATCGACGTTGACATCATCCGGCAGCTTAAAGGCAGGATAGCTGGCGAGATGCGGGAAGCGCATGCTCACCTGCTGGCTGACAGTAGTGGGGGTCAGCTTGACATATTTATCGGTAAATTCGCCGTTACTGTCGGCGGCCACCTTACTGCTGTGGCTGTAATAGAGGCGCACAATGGGTTTATTTTCGCCACCCGGCCACAGCAGGGTGGTTTTATCGACCCAGTGCGCATCGGCCAGCGCCACGCCAAAGGCGGCGCGGAAGGCGTCGGCGCGGGAGTCATAGACCGCGCTGTTGCCAGCGATGACCGATACCGTGCGATCGGTGAAATCGCCAAAAGAGACGCGCAGGTCGCTGTCGATAAGCTTATTGGTGCCATCGCGGACGATAACGTTGATACATCCGCTCTCTTTAGTCAGCGGGATCACCCAGTAAGGGCCATATTTGTCGCTGCCGGTCGGCGTAGTGCTGACATCATTCCAGTCCGCCACCGGCGCGCTCAGCGCATCACAGGTTTCGTTATTCCATAGATAGAGGTTTTTAGTCGCATAGTCGGCCGGCGTGCTGCTGGTGATGCCGGCGATATCGACAAGGTGAATGACAGCCTGGTTGGCGGAAGCCTGCGCCGCTTCGCCAGGGACGGCAACGTCCGGTAAGCGGACGACCACATCCTGCGGGTCGGGCGTACCGGGCGTGCCTGGGTTGCCAGGATTGCCTGGTGAACCCGGTGAGCCAGAGGGTGAAGAGGAAGAGCTGTTATCACAGCCACTCAATAATACTAACGATCCAAGAAATAGGGCATGACAGGTATATCTGAGCATTCGATAGTCCCTAATATGCTTATTAAATTATAAAAGGTAAGAAAGGATGAATATCTTTACAGCGCGCTAATTAGATATTTTTGCTTTCCGGGGCGCAATCATCCCCCACAAATGAGAGGGGGGCGTAGGAAGCCGGGGGAGTAAATCAATAAAGGGAATGACGACCCGAAACCGCAAACTGATTATGATTCGCCACGCTTATCGCCACTCTCCGGCAATAAATAATTCAAAAGCCAATAATCACCTACCTGTTTCGGTAGGGTATTACGCCAACGTGCAGAAAAATAAATTAGCAAAGGAATTAAAATGCCAGTTTCTGTGATGGGGTTAACAAATATAAATAAAGGGATAATTAAATTATTACCACAAATTGTGACGCTCATCATATTAATAACCGCTATCCCCCAGCTGGCGAAATTAACCTGGCGCGTGGTATTCCCTGTGAGTCATGAGGATATTTCCGCCCTGCCATTAACCGCTTCTCCAATGGCGGAGTCGGAATTAAAAACCGAACGGCCTGTATTTACCCTGTTTGGTCTGGCGGCAAAAAACAACCCCGCGCCAACGGATGCAACCCACCTCAATCAGGTGCCGGTTTCCAGCCTGAAACTACGCCTTACGGGTCTGCTCGCCAGCAGTAACCCGGCACGATCCATCGCCATTATAGAAAAAGGAAATCAGCAGGTTAGCCTTAGTTCCGGCGATACTATCCCGGGGTACGATGCGCGGATCGTCGCCATTCTTCCCGACCGGATCATCGTTAACTATCAGGGACGCAAAGAGGCCATTTTGTTATTTAACGATACCCGCGCGCCGTCGTCATCGCCCACTACAGCGGCCACTCCGCCTCTTGTGAAGCAACTCCGCGAACAGCCGCAAAATATCCTCACTTATTTATCTATTTCGCCGGTGCTCAGTGGCGACAAACTGCAGGGCTATCGCCTTAATCCAGGCAAAGACGCCTCGCTATTTCGTCAGTCCGGCCTGCAGGAAAATGATTTAGCCATTGCCCTAAATGGCATTGATTTACGCGATCAGGCGCAAGCACAGCAGGCGCTGCAACACCTGAATGAACAGACCGAAATAACGCTGACCGTTGAGCGAGAAGGTCAACGACACGATATCGCTTTCGCGCTGGGGGATGAATAATTGCCAACCATAAAACGACTGCGGAAAATGCTGACTGTGCTACTGATATTAACGCCGCTGCTATTTCGTCCGGCCATCGCAGAAGAATTTTCCGCCAGCTTTAAAGGCACCGATATCCAGGAATTTATCAATACCGTCAGCAAAAACCTGAATAAAACGGTGATTATCGATCCCAGCGTGCGCGGCACCATTACCGTACGCAGTTACGATATGCTCAATGAAGAGCAGTATTATCAATTCTTTCTTAGCGTGCTGGATGTGTATGGCTTCGCCGTGATCAATATGAATAACGGCGTACTGAAGGTGGTGCGGGCTAAAGATGCAAAAACCTCGGCCGTCCCGGTCGCCAGCGAGGCTGCACCGGGCGAAGGCGATGAAGTGGTCACCCGGGTGGTGCCCCTGACCAACGTCGCCGCCCGCGATCTCGCCCCGCTGCTTCGCCAGCTGAACGATAACGCCGGCGCCGGCAGCGTGGTCCATTATGAGCCCTCCAACGTATTGCTGATGACCGGCCGCGCAGCGGTCATCAAACGCCTGCTGACCATTGTCGAGCGCGTCGACAACGCCGGGGATCGCAGCGTGGTGACCGTTCCCCTCTCCTGGGCCTCCGCCGCGGAGGTGGTCAAACTGGTTACCGAGCTCAATAAAGACAGCAGCAAGTCGGCGCTGCCGGGCTCGATGGTGGCGAACGTGGTGGCCGATGAGCGCACCAACGCGGTACTGGTCAGCGGCGAGCCGAACTCGCGCCAGCGCATTATCGCCATGATCAAACAGCTCGACCGCCAGCAGGCGGTGCAGGGCAACACCAAAGTGATCTACCTGAAGTACGCCAAAGCCGCCGATCTGGTGGAGGTCCTCACCGGGATCAGCAGCTCACTACAGAACGATAAGCAAAGCGCCAAACCGGTGGCCGCGATCGACAAAAATATCATTATCAAAGCCCACGGCCAGACCAACGCCCTGATCGTCACCGCGGCGCCGGACGTGATGAACGATCTTGAGCGAGTGATCGCCCAGCTCGATATCCGCCGCCCGCAGGTGCTGGTGGAGGCGATTATCGCCGAAGTGCAGGATGCCGACGGCCTCAACCTCGGTATCCAGTGGGCCAATAAAAATGCCGGCATGACCCAGTTCACCAACAGCGGGCTGCCGATCTCCACGGTTATCGCTGGCGCCAACCAATACAACAAAGACGATACCGTCAGCAGCTCGCTGGCCAGCGCTCTGGGCTCGTTTAACGGTATCGCCGCCGGCTTCTATCAGGGGAACTGGGCGATGCTGCTCACCGCCCTCTCCAGCAGTACCAAGAACGATATTCTGGCCACCCCCAGCATCGTCACCCTCGACAACATGCAAGCCACCTTTAACGTCGGCCAGGAAGTTCCGGTATTAACCGGCTCGCAAACCACCTCCGGCGACAACATCTTTAATACCGTCGAGCGCAAAACCGTCGGCATTAAGCTGAAGGTGAAACCGCAGATTAACGAAGGCGATGCCGTGCTGCTGGAGATTGAGCAGGAGGTATCGAGCGTCGCCGACTCGGCCTCCAGCACCAGTAGCGATCTCGGCGCGACCTTCAATACCCGGACGGTGAATAACGCCGTGCTGGTCGGCAGCGGTGAAACGGTGGTGGTTGGCGGGCTGCTGGATAAAAGCGTCACCGATACCGCCGACAAAGTGCCGCTGCTCGGCGACATCCCGGTGATCGGCGCCCTGTTCCGCTCCGAGAGCAAGAAAGTGTCGAAACGCAACCTGATGCTGTTTATCCGTCCGACCATCATTCGCGATCGTGATGAGTACCGTCAGGCCTCTTCCGGCCAGTACACCGCATTCGACAATGCGCAAACCAAACAGCGGGGCAAAGACAGCAGCGAAGCGACACTCAGTAATGACCTGCTGCACATCTATCCAAAGCAGGAGACCCAGGCCTTCCGCCAGGTCAGCGCCGCCATTGACGCCTTTAACCTCGGAGGCCGCCCATGACGCCAGCCGCCGAACGCCGTCCGCTGCTGCCCTTTGCCTGGGCCTGCGCGCATCATCTTGTGCTGCTCAGCGACGGCGAACGCTGCGAAGCGCTGTGCCGCTCCGATACCGCCGCCCGGGCGCTGCTGGAAGCGCGTCGCCTGGCGGACGGACCGATGAGCGTCAGCCGTCTGGCGCCGGACGCGTTCGAGAAAGTGCTGGTGCTCAGCTATCAGCGCGACTCGGCGGAAGCGCACCGCATGATGGCCGATATCGGCAATGAGCTCGACCTCTATACCCTCGCCGAAGAGCTACCGGACAGCGACGATCTGCTCGACAGCGAGGACGACGCGCCGATCATCCGCCTGATCAACGCCATGCTCACCGAGGCCATCAAAGAGAAAGCCTCGGATATTCATATCGAAACCTATGAGCGCCATCTGCAGATCCGCTTTCGCGTCGACGGCGTGCTGCGCGAAATTCTGCGCCCGCAGCGGCGGCTGGCCGCGCTGTTAATTTCGCGTATCAAGGTGATGGCCAGCCTGGATATTGCTGAAAAACGGATCCCTCAGGATGGGCGGATGGCGCTGCGCATCGGCGGGCGGGCGATCGACGTGCGCGTCTCCACCCTGCCCTCCAGCCACGGCGAACGCGTCGTCCTGCGCCTGCTGGACAAAAACAGCGTCAACCTGGATCTGCTGACGCTGGGCATGCCCCCCGCTCTGCTCGATCGGGTCGACGCGCTGATCGCCCGGCCACACGGCATTATTCTGGTCACCGGGCCGACCGGGTCGGGGAAAAGCACTACCCTGTATGCCGCCCTCAGCCGCCTCGACGCCCACGAACGCAATATCATGACCATTGAAGATCCGGTGGAGTATGAGCTGGAGGGCATCGGCCAGACTCAGGTCAACGCCAAAGTCGATATGACTTTCGCCCGCGGCCTGCGCGCCATACTGCGCCAGGATCCGGATGTGGTACTGGTGGGGGAAATCCGCGATGGCGAAACCGCCCAGATCGCCGTCCAGGCCTCGCTGACCGGACACCTGGTGCTGTCGACCCTGCACACCAACAGCGCGCTGGGCGCCATTTCCCGTCTGCAGGATATGGGCGTGGAGCCTTTTTTACTCTCCACGTCGCTGCTGGCGGTGATGTCGCAGCGGCTGGTGCGCCAACTTTGCCCGCACTGCCGTCAGCCCACGCAGGCGGATGCCGACACCGCCCGGCAGATGGCGGTCCCGGTCGGCGCGCGGCTGTGGCAGCCCAAAGGCTGTCCGGAGTGTAATTTCATCGGCTATCGCGGACGCACCGGTATTCATGAACTGCTGCTGGTTGACGACCGCATCCGCGCCGCCATCCACCGCGGCGAGAATGAGATCACCCTGATCCAGCAGCTGGGGCCAGCCTGGCAAACCCTGCGCCATGCCGGACGCGACAAAGCGCTGGCGGGGATCACCAGCTGGGAAGAGGTGATGCGGGTCACCGAACAGCAAACGACGGAAAGCGTCTGAGATGGCCCTGTTTCGCTATCAGGCACTGGACCCGCAGGGCAAAACCCGCCGCGGCGTTCAGCAGGCCGACTCCGCCCGCCACGCCCGCCAGCTGCTGCGGGACAACGGCTGGCTGGCGCTGGAAGTGACCGCCGCCGACCCGGCGCGCCGGCTGTGGCGCGGCGGATCCCTCACCCGGCGCACCAGCGCCGGTGATTTAGCCCTGCTCACCCGCCAGCTGGCCACCCTGGTTGCCGCCGGGATCCCGCTGGAAAAAGCGCTCGATGCCGTCGCCCAGCAGTGCGAAAAGGCGCCGCTAAGAACGTTAATGGCCGGGGTGCGCAGCAAAGTACTCGAAGGCCATTCGCTGGCGGAGGCGATGCGCGGCTATCCCGCCTGCTTCGATGGACTGTTCTGCGCCATGGTGGCGGCTGGCGAAACCTCCGGCCATCTCGACGGCGTGCTGAACCGGCTGGCGGACTATACCGAGCAGCGCCAGCAGCTTCGCGCCCGCCTGCAGCAGGCAATGATCTATCCCATCGTGCTAACGCTGGTCGCCATCAGCGTGATCGCCATTCTGCTCTCCACTGTGGTCCCAAAAGTCGTTGAGCAGTTTGTTCATCTGAAACAGGCCCTGCCGTTCTCCACCCGGCTGCTGATGAGCCTGAGCGATATCGTGCGCAGCGCGGGGCCCTGGCTGGTGCTGCTGTCGCTACTGGCGCTGCTGACGCTGCGTTATCTGCTGCGCCAGCCCGGCCGGCGGCTCGCCTGGGACCGGATGCTGCTGCGCCTGCCGGTCATCGGCCGCGTGGCGCGCAGCGTGAACAGCGCACGCTACGCCCGCACCTTAAGCATTCTCAATGCCAGCGCGGTGCCGCTGCTGCTGTCGATGCGCATCAGCGCCGGCGTCCTCAGCAACGCCTGGGCGCGCAGCCAGCTGGCGGCGGCCAGCGAATCGGTACGCGAAGGCGTCAGTCTGCATCGGGCGCTGGAATCCACCGCCCTGTTCCCGCCGATGATGCGCTACATGATCGCCAGCGGCGAGCAGAGCGGCGAGTTGACCGCGATGCTGGAGCGCGCGGCGGAGAACCAGGACCGGGAGCTGAGCGCGCAGATCCAGATGGCCCTCAGTCTGTTTGAACCCCTGCTGGTGGTCACCATGGCCGGCATGGTGCTGTTTATCGTGCTGGCTATCCTGCAGCCGATCCTGCAACTGAACACCCTTATGAGTATGTAACTGTATTAATGGAGAAAACTATGCAACGGCAACGCGGTTTCACGTTACTGGAAATTATGGTGGTGATCGTCATTCTCGGTATTCTCGCCAGCCTGGTGGTGCCTAACCTGATGGGCAACAAGGAGAAAGCGGACCGCCAGAAAGTCGTCAGCGATCTGGTGGCGCTCGAGGGGGCGCTGGATATGTATAAACTGGACAACAGCCGCTACCCCAACACCGAGCAGGGACTGCAGGCGCTGGTGACCGCCCCGGCCGCCGAGCCGCACGCCCGCAACTACCCGGAAGGCGGCTATATCCGCCGCCTGCCGCAGGACCCGTGGGGAAATGAGTATCAGCTGTTAAGCCCGGGTCAGCATGGCGCCATCGACGTCTTCAGCGTCGGCCCGGACGGGATGCCCGACACCAATGACGACATCGGCAACTGGACCCTCGGGAAGAAATAGTGTCTCAGCGCGGTTTCACGCTCCTTGAGATGATGCTGGTCCTGCTGCTGATTGGCGTCAGCGCCAGCATGGTGCTGCTGGCGTTTCCCTCCGCCCGCACCCAGGAGGCTACGCAGATCCTGGCGCGCTTTCAGGCGCAGCTGGATTTTGTCCGCGAGCGCGGGCAGCAAACCGGTCAGCTCTTCGGGATCGTCATCCACCCTGACCGCTGGCAGTTTATGCGCCTGCAGCCTGCCGACGAAGACGCTCCGGCGGCGGCTGATGACCGCTGGGGCAACGCGCAGTGGCTGCCGCTGCAGGCCGGACGCGTCACCACGGCGGAAACCCTCCCCCGGACCAGGCTGACGCTGCGCTTTCCCGACGGCCAGGCGTGGACGCCAGGCGAGCAGCCCGACGTGCTGATCTTCCCAGGCGGCGAAGTCACACCGTTTCAGCTGCGGATTGACGCCGCGACGGGCATCACCATCGACGCCCAGGGTGACAGCCAGCCGCTGGCGGCGCGGGAGCAGCCATGAAACGCCAGGCCGGGATGACGCTTATCGAAGTGATGGTCGCGCTGGTGATTTTCGCCCTCGCCGGTCTGGCGGTGATGCAGTCCACCCTGCAGCAGACGCGCCAGCTTGGGCGTATGGAAGAGAAAATCCTCGCCAGCTGGCTGGCAGATAATCAGCTGGTGCAGCTGCGGCTGGAGAAACGCTGGCCCGCCCTCAGCTGGTCCGAAACCACCGTGGAAGCCGCCGGAACGCGCTGGTTTGTCCGCTGGCAGGGAGTGGAAACCGCGCTGCCGCAGCTGCGGGCGCTGGACGTGGAGGTCCGGCGGCAAAAAAGCGATCCCGCGCCGCTGGCGACCCTGCGCACCTGGGTGACGCCGCCATGATAACGAAAATGCGCGGTTTCACCCTGATTGAAACGCTGCTGGCGCTGGCTATCCTCGCCGTCCTTAGCGCCGCCGCCGTGATGGTGCTGCAGAACGTCATCCGCGCCGATGGCCTGACCCGCGAGAAGAGCCAGCAGATCGCCGCCCTCCAGCGCGCCTTTCGCCAGATCGCCGACGATGTCACGCACATCATTCCCCGTCGCGCCAGAAACAGCGACACGCTTTTCTTCGCCGGACGTTTCCAGTTGCAGAGCGACGACTGGGGGCTGGCCTTCAGCCGCAGCGGCTGGCCGAACCCACTGGGGATCCTCCCGCGTTCGGAGATCCAGAACGTCAGCTACCGTCTGCGCCAGCAACAGCTTGAGCGACTGAGCTTCGATCAGCAGGATCCGCTGACCGGCAGCCAGCCGACGGTTCGGGTGGTATTGCGCGAGGTGACGGCGTTTCGTCTGCGCTTCTACGCCGACGGACGCTGGCAGGAGACCTGGGATCGCTCGCAGACGCTGCCGCAAGGGCTGGAGATCACCCTGACGCTGGCGAACAGCGGGGAGATCACCCGCCTGTTTTTACTCACCCCGGGAGGCAGCCAGTGAAAAATCGGCAACGCGGCGTCGCGCTCCTGATGGTGCTGTTCATCCTTGCCCTGATGATGATCCTCGCCAGCGCCATGACCGAACGCACCGCGGTCATGTATCAGCATACCGCCGTGACCCTCGATAATCTGCAGGCCAGATGGTACGCCCTGGCGGCGGAAAACATGGCCGCCGCGCTCCTGCAACGCGACGCGCTGGACTCGCCCAGTCAAACGAACCTGGCGCAAACCTGGGCGCAGGAGGGGCGCCGCTTTACCCTCGACAATGGCGAAATCCGCGCCACGATCCGCGACGGGCACGCCTGCTTTAACCTCAATGCCATCAACCATCGCGCGGATGAGACCAGCGGCGAAACGCCCTACCCGACCGACGTCTTCGTCCGGCTGTTGGCGCTGCTCGGCGAATCGCCGCTGCGCGCCAGCCAGATCGCCGCTGCCCTTGGCGACTGGACGGACAGCGACGGCCAGCCGCGGCTGAACGGAGCAGAGGATGAGGTCTATATGGCGCAAACCCCAGGCTATCTCGCCGCCAACCAGCCGATGCAGGATGTCAGCGAGCTGCGCCTGCTGGCGGGTATGGACGCCGCCCTCTATCAGCGCCTGCTCCCCTTCGTCTGCGTCCAGCCGGATGACGCGCTGCAGGTCAATGTCAACACCCTGCGGCCCTCCCAGGCCCCCCTGCTGGTGGCCCTCTTTCCCGGCGAGCTGACGCTGCAGGAGGCGCAACAACTGCTGCACAACCGCCCGCGAACCGGATGGAGCAGCGTCGCTGCGTTTCTCGCGCAGCCGACGCTGCAGAAAACCGATACCACGCTTGCCCGCCCCTGGCTGACGGTGCACAGCACGCGCTTTATCGCCGCCTTTACCGTGGTGACCGGCAATCTTCGCTTTCAGCTGCACAGCGTCCTGCAACAGGAGGGGCGCACGTTTACCGTCGTCCAGCGGCGATATGGACTTTCTATGGTGGTCGATGAATAAGTTAAACGCTTCTCCCCAGGCCATGCTGATCGTGCGCTTCGCCCCCGGGCTGGCGCCGCTGCACTGGCAACTCTTCGCCCCCGGCGAGCCACACCACGAGGCCAGCGGCCGGTGGCCGGCTGAGGACGCCAGCCCTTTCCCGGCGCTGGCGGCGCACTACCCCGCCTGGGTGCTGATCCCGGCCAGCGACTGCGCGTTTCACTCGCTCACCCTGCCGGCGGGCTTGCGTAAACCGCCGCTGCAGGTCGCCCCATTCCTGCTGGAAGAGCAGCTGGCCGACGATGTCGAAGCCACCCATTTTGCCTTGCTCCACCGCCAGCAGGCGCAGTGCGAGATCGTCGCCGTACAGCGGCAAAAAATGCGCGACTGGCTGGCCCGCTGCGAGTCGCTCTCCCTTCGGCCCCTGGCGTTGACGCCCGACGTGCTGGCCCTGCCCTGGCATCCGCCAGCGTGGAGCGCGGTGCAGGTGGACGAGCAGTGGCTGATCCGCCACCAGCCGTGGGGCGGCATGGCGGCGGAAAACGTCTGGCTGACGGAGCTGCTGCAGAGCGAGGCGGAAGAACCAGTCATCGACAGCTATTCACCGCCGCCCGCGGCGCCGGGCGTCTGGCGGGCGCAACCTGCGCAGACATTGCTGACCCTTGCCGCACGCTATCCGGCAACGCAGAAGCTCAGTCTGCTGCAGGGGGAGTTTGCCGTCCGTCGGCGGCGGCCTGCACAGGCGACCTGGCGTTCGGCGCAATATGCCGCACTGGCTCTGGCGTTACTGGTGGGGACAAACAGCGTGCTGGACCATCTCGATCTGGCGCGTCAGGCCGAGGCGGCGCAGCAGGCCAGCCGGGCTTTCTATCACCGCTGGTTTCCGACGGAGAAAAAGGTGATTAATCCGCGACTGCAGATGCAGCAACACCTGCAAACCCTCGCCCGTCAGGCGCAGCATGCCCCCCTAGTCGATCGCCTCAGCGCGCTGCAAAACATCCTCAGCGACACGCCGGGGATCCGCCTGCGGACGCTGAGCTGGGATGCCGCGGGCAACCGTCTGCAGCTGGATATCGCCGCGGTCTCTTCCCGGGCGCTGGAGCAGTTCACCCAGCGGGCGCAGCCGCGGTTTCGCGTCCGGCCAGGTGACATGACCACGAAACCGGATGGCATTGAGGGACAACTGACGCTGGAGGAAAACAATGGCTAATCTGCTTATCTGGTGGCGGCAGCGCACGCCGTCCGAGCAACGCCTGCTGCTCGGACTCGCGGGGCTGCTGGTGGTATGCGCCCTCTGGTACGGATTGTGGCAGCCCTGGCGAGCCCGTGAGGCGCAGTGGCGACAAACCCTGATGAAAGAGCAGGCCAGCCTGCGCTGGATGACGCAGCAGAGCCCGCGCCTGCAGCAGCTCAGCCAGCAGCCCACGCCGACGGCAAAAGAGGCGCTCACCGCCCTGGTGATGCGCGAGGCGGCGAGCCACGGGCTGGCCGTCGCCCGCCTGCAGCCGCAGGGAAAACGTCTGCAGGTCACCCTCCAGCCCTGCACCTTCCAGGCGCTGATGGCGTGGCTCGACGCCCCGGCGATGCGTGGCGTCAACGCGGTCTCCCTGTCCGTGACCGGGCAGCCGTCGCGGCCCGGCTGGGTTATGGTCAACCATCTGCTGCTGGAGCGCGACGATGAAAGCTAAAGGGATCGCGGGCGGACTGCTGCTGGCGCTCTATCTGTTGTGGCTCACCGCTACCGCCCCGGCGCGCCTGCTGGTCCCGATGCTGCCGCCCGGCGTACAGGTGGGCAGCCTCAGCGGCAGCGTCTGGCGCGGCGCGGCGCAACCGGTCTACTGGCATGGCGAACGGCTTGAACGACTGGCGTGGTCGCTGACCCTGGCGGGCTGGCAGGTCTCTCTCAGCGATCCCCGCGGCGTGGAGGGTCAGGCCCGGCTGTGGGGCCTGCGCGATCTGCGCCTGCAGGAGGGGCGGCTCACCGCCCCCGCCAGCCTGCTCAGCCGCTGGCTGATGTCGACCATGCCCGTCAGCGCCGAGGGAGAGGTCACTTTCAGCCTGGCCGAAGCGCACTTCAGCGAGGGGCGCTGCCGACAAATCACCGCCGGAGGCGCGCAGTGGCGTCAGGCCCGACTGCACTCCCCGGTCGGCAGCCTGGAGCTGGCCCAGGTTAATGGAACCTTCCGCTGTACGGCGGACGGCGCCGTGGCGCTGACCCTCCGCCAGGATTCTCATCAGCTGAGCCTCAGCGGCCAGGGGACCCTGTCGCCCGATGGCCGCTATCTGTTTCGCGGTACGCTACAGCCCCGGCAGGGAATGCCGCCGCTGTTGGCGCTGCTGGTGACGCGCCCCGCCTCTAAAAACGAGCCGGGTCGCACACCGTGGCAGATTCAGGGAAAATGGTTACCCCAGGAGCAAAAATGACGACATTAACGGCATTATCGCTGCACTTTCCCCTTGTCTGGTATGGCTTCCTGCTGCTGTTCGGCCTGGCGCTGGGCAGCTTTTACAACGTGGTGATCTATCGTCTGCCACGCATGTTGACCCAGACCGCGGACGACGAGCGGATAACCCTCAGCACCCCGGGCTCCTCCTGCCCGCAGTGCCGCCAGCCGATCGCCTGGCGGGACAATATCCCGCTGCTCAGTTTCCTCTGGCTGGGCCGTCGCGCCCGCTGCTGTCAGGCGCCCATCGCGTGGAGCTATCCGCTGACCGAGCTGGCCACCGGCCTGCTGTTTATCCTCGCCGGGGCGCTGCTCGCGCCGGGCCTGCCGCTGGCGGGCGGCCTGCTGCTGCTCTCGTTCCTGCTGATGCTGGCGCGGATTGACGCCCGGACCCAGCTGTTGCCCGACCGTCTGACGCTGCCCCTGCTGTGGGCCGGGCTGCTGTTCAATCTTAACGAGGTGTACATTGCCCTGCCGGACGCGGTCGCCGGGGCGATGGCCGGTTATCTGGCACTGTGGTCGGTCTACTGGCTGTTCCGCCTGCTGACCGGGAAAGAGGCGCTGGGCTATGGCGATTTTAAGCTGCTGGCGGCGCTGGGCGCCTGGTGCGGCTGGCAGGTTCTGCCGCAGGTGCTGTTGCTCGCCTCGGCCTGCGGGCTGGTGTGGACCCTGCTGCAGCGCCTGTGGACCCGGCAGTCGCTGCAGCAGCCGCTGGCCTTCGGCCCCTGGCTGGCGCTGGCCGGAGGGGGCATTTTTCTCTGGCAGCAGATGGTCTAGCGGTTACTGCCCGCCTGGCCGGGCAGGATACCGCCCGGCCAGACGACTACGAATATTTTTTGCTGCGCCGGGTCGGGGCGGTGTTGGCCGGATCGTCCGGCCAGACGTGTTTCGGGTAGCGTCCCTTCATCTCTTTTTGCACCTCGCGGTAGCTTCCCTGCCAGAAGGCGCTCAGATCGCGGGTGATCTGCAGCGGACGCTGGGCGGGCGACAGCAGCTCCAGCACCAGCGGCACCCGCCCCTCGGCGATAACCGGCGTCGTGGCCTCGCCGAACATCTCCTGCATACGTACCGCCAGCGCTGGCGGGTTCTCCGCATGGTAACGGATCGCCAGACGGCTGCCGGTCGGCACGGTATAGTGCGTCGGCAGCTCGCGATCCAGCTTCTGGCGCAGCGGCCACGGCAGCCAGTCCTGTAGCGCCTGACGCAGATCCAGTGCCTTCAGCGCCCGCAGCGAGTGAACGCCGTTCATCTGCGGCAGCAGCCATGCCTCCAGCGAGGCCAATAGCGAAGCGTCATCCACCGCGGGCCACGCCTCTTCCGGCAACCACTGCGCCGCACACTGCAGCCGCAGTCGCAGCTGCTCAGCCTCTGGCGTCCAGTTGAGCACACCGAGGCCTTTCTCACGAATACCGTTGAGCATCGCCTGATGCAGCTCCGCCTCAGAGGGCTTCGCCAGCGGCTGGGTCTTGATCACCAGCTGGCCTATCACCGTCCGCCGCCAGGCTTTCAGCGTCCCCTGCGCTTCATCCCACTCCACCGTGTCGGAACGCTGCGCCAGCTCGGGACGGGCGGCGATCAGCTCGCCGATATCCACTGGCAGAGCCAACAGCATGCGGGCATCCGGCGAGGCGCTGCCCTGCAGCAGCAGCGGAGCGATCAGCCACTCATGGCGGCCCAGCGCGTCGTCGGCGTCCAGCATCGCGCCCATGCCGTTCGCCAGCTGGTAGCGCCCCTCCTGACCGCGGCGTCGGGCGATGCGATCGGCGAAGGCCGACGCCAGCAACCCCGCCATTCCTTCGGCATCGGGCTGGCCGCCGCGGCGGGCCAGACGCTTCATCAGCTGCTGCGCCCGCTGCTGCCAGTTGGTCTGCTGACGGGAAAAGACGGCGCCCAAATCCACCAGCCCGCCGCGCGGAGGCTCCTCAAGGATCGCCGCCAGCCTGGCCGCCGTCGCCGCCTCGTCATCGGTCTGCGCGGCGGCCAGCATCGCCGCCAGCCGGGGCTCGTTGCCGAGGGTCGCCATTTTGCGGCCAAACGCCGACAGCCGCTCGCCGTCCAGCGCCGAGAGCGCCGCCAGCAGGCGGCGCGCGGCGGCCAGGTTCACCGCGGGCGGCTGATCCAGCCAGGCCAGCGCGGCCGGATCGTGGCAGCCCCACTGCAGCAGCTCCAGCAGTAGCGCCGACAGATCGCTGTGCAGGATCTCCGGTTCGCTCTGCGCCGCCGCCCGTTCCGCCTGTTCTTTGCCGAGCAAATGCAGGCAGATCCCCGGAGAGAGACGACCGGCGCGTCCGGCACGCTGCGTCATCGATGCCTGGCTGATGCGCTGCGTCACCAGCCGGGTCAGGCCGGTGCGCGGGTCGAAGCGGGCGACCCGCTCCTGGGCGCTGTCGACCACCAGGCGGATCCCCTCGATGGTCAGACTGGTCTCGGCGATATTGGTGGCCAGCACCACTTTGCGCTTCCCGGCCGGCGCCGGGAGGATCGCTTTGCGCTGCTCGCTTAGGGGCAGCGCGCCGTACAGCGGGCAGAGGATGACATCCTCCGCCACGCGCTCCGTCAGCTGTTCCTGAACGCGCTGGATCTCACCGACGCCGGGCAGAAACAGCAGCATCGATCCCTGCTCGTGTCGCAACAGCTCCGCTGCCGCCACCGCCACCGCCTCATCAAAGCGCTGGTGCGTGGGAAGCGGGTTGAAACGGCGCTCCACCGGATAAGCGCGTCCCTCCGAGACCACCACTGGCGCCTCAGGCAGCAGACGCTGCAGGCGATCGTTATCGAGGGTCGCCGACATGATCAGCAGCTTGAGATCGTCACGCAATCCCTGCTGGACGTCGAGCAGCAAGGCCAGCGCCAGATCCGCCTGCAGGCTACGCTCGTGAAACTCATCGAGGATCACCAGCCCCACGCCCGCCAGCTCCGGATCGCGCTGGATCATGCGCGTCAGGATCCCCTCCGTAACCACCTCCAGGCGGGTCTGCGGCCCGACGCAGGTTTCGGCGCGCATGCGGTAACCCACGGTCTCCCCCGGCTTTTCGCCAAGCAGTTCAGCCAGCCGCTGCGCGACATTACGCGCCGCCAGGCGCCTCGGCTCCAGCAGGATAATGCGTCCCGCGATGTTGCCCTCGGCGAGGATCTGCAGCGGCAGCCAGGTCGATTTCCCGGCGCCGGTCGGCGCGTTGAGCAAAACCTGCGGCGCGTGCTGCAGGGCGGATAACAGTTCTGGGAGGACGGCGGCAACCGGCAATGAGGACACAAAAGGCTCCGGGGGTTAACATTCAGGGGCTCACATTGTAGCATCCCCCTAATTCATTACCGAGTCTCTATCATGTCTGAGCCGAAAAGGCTGTTTTTTGCGCTTGAACTGCCGTCTGCCGTCCAGAAACAGATCGTCCAGTGGCGGGCAAGCCACTTCCCCGAGGATGCCGGCAGGCCCGTCGCGGCGGATAACCTCCATCTGACGCTGGCGTTTCTCGGCGAGGTGAGCGCGGAAAAACAGCGGGCGCTGGCCGCCCTCGCTGGCCGGCTGCGCCAGCCGGGCTTTACCCTGACACTGGACGATGCCGGACAGTGGCTGCGCTCGCGGGTGGTCTGGCTCGGGACCCGTCAGCCGCCGCGCGGCCTGCTGCAGCTCGCCAGTATGCTGCGCGCTCAGGCGGCGCGCAGCGGCTGCTATCAGAGCCCGCAGCCGTTTCATCCGCATATTACCCTGTGGCGCGATGCCCGCCAGGCGGTGCCGATCCCGGCTCCCGGCTTTCACTGGTCGTTTCCGGTGAACGAGTTCGTGCTTTATGAGTCCAGCTTCGGCCGGGGGCGCACGCGCTACACGGCGCTGGAACGTTATCCGTTTCATAAGGAAAGTTGATGCAGTTTGATCCGCCGTTACAGCCCGCTATTTTGCTTAAACGTTACAAACGATTTCTTGCTGACGTGGTTACCCCCGATGGCCGTGAGCTGACGCTTCACTGCCCCAATACCGGCGCAATGACCGGTTGCGCCGCCCCGGGCGACACCGTCTGGTATTCCACTTCTGACAATGCGAAGCGCAAATATGCCCACACCTGGGAATTAACTGAAACGCAACAGGGCGCGGTTATTTGCGTCAATACGCTGCGCGCGAATTCGCTGGCAAAAGAGGCGATTTCCGCCGGAATAATCCCTGAGCTTTCCGGCTATAACCAGCTGAAAAGCGAAGTGAAATATGGCGAAGAGAATAGCCGTATCGATATTATGTTACAGGCAGATGACCGACAAAACTGCTATATTGAAGTGAAATCGGTTACGTTGGCGGAGAAAGAATACGGTTATTTTCCCGATGCGGTAACCACGCGCGGTCAGAAGCACCTGCGGGAGCTGATGGCCGTCGCGGCAAATGGCGACCGTGCGGTGATTTTATTTGCCGTTTTGCATTCGGCAATTGACCGTTTCTCTCCCGCGCATCATATTGATGCCAGATACGCACAGCTGTTAACAGAAGCCCGCGACAAGGGGGTGGAAATTCTCGCCTGGAAGGCGGAACTTTCTACGACGAAGATGACTCTGAATAAGCCGATTGCCGTGGTGTTAAACCCCGGGAAATAAGTGGCTAAATAGTGTTCGGGTCGCAAGCGCGAATACGCTTTTCTTCACAGGGTTGTCAAGTGTAACGTTTAGATAATTGCTATCCGGAAAAGCATCTGCTATTTATAGCGGCCTGATTTTCCCCCACATGGGGATCGATAGTGCGTGTTAAGGAGAAGCAACATGCAAGAAGGGCAAAACCGTAAAACATCGTCCCTGAGTATTCTCGCCATCGCTGGGGTGGAGCCGTACCAAGAGAAACCGGGCGAAGAGTATATGAACGAAGCCCAGCTGGCGCACTTCAAGCGTATTCTTGAAGCATGGCGTAATCAACTCAGGGATGAAGTGGATCGCACCGTAACGCACATGCAGGATGAAGCTGCTAACTTCCCGGATCCGGTAGACCGTGCCGCCCAGGAAGAAGAGTTCAGCCTGGAACTGCGTAACCGCGACCGCGAACGTAAACTGATCAAAAAGATCGAGAAAACGCTGAAAAAAGTTGAAGATGAAGACTTCGGCTACTGCGAATCCTGCGGCGTGGAGATCGGCATTCGCCGTCTGGAAGCGCGTCCGACTGCGGATCTGTGCATTGACTGCAAAACCCTGGCGGAAATTCGCGAAAAACAGATGGCGGGCTAATCCCCTGCTGCCTCACTCTCTGGCGGGAGTCTCTCCCGCCTGGTTCTGTTGTCCGTAACATGACTGACTCACGCTATATTGGGCGCTTTGCTCCCTCCCCCTCCGGTGAACTCCACTTCGGCTCTTTGATTGCCGCGCTCGGCAGCTACCTGCAAGCCCGCGCGAACCAGGGTATCTGGCGCGTTCGTATTGAAGATATCGACCCGCCGCGCGAAGTCCCCGGGGCCGCCGACACCATTCTGCGCCAGCTTGACCACTACGGTCTGCACTGGGACGGCGACGTGCTCTGGCAGTCGCAACGACATGAAGCTTACCGCGAGGCGCTGGCCTGGCTGGGTGAACAAGGGCTGAGCTATTACTGCACCTGCACCCGCGCGCGGATCCATGCCGTAGGCGGGATCTACGATGGTCACTGCCGCGACCTCGGGCTGGGGGCGGAAAACGCCGCGCTGCGCCTGCGCCAGACCCGTCCGGTGCTGCAGTTCACCGATCGCCTGCACGGTACGCTCATCGCCAATGAGCCGCTGGCGCGCGAGGATTTTATTATCCACCGTCGCGACGGCCTGTTTGCCTACAATCTGGCGGTGGTGGTTGATGACCACTTTCAGGGGATCACCGAGATCGTCCGCGGCGCTGACCTGATTGAGCCGACGGTCCGGCAGATTTCACTGTATCAGCATTTTGGCTGGCAGGCGCCGGACTACCTCCATCTGCCGCTGGCCCTCAATGCTGACGGGAATAAACTCTCTAAACAAAACCACGCACCGGCGCTGCCGGAAGGCGATCCGCGCCCCGAAATTGTCCGGGCGCTCCGGTTTCTTAATCAGGACATCGCCCAGGACTGGCAAGCCCTGAGCATGGACGATTTACTCAGTCAGGCCGTCGCCAACTGGCAGCCCGCAAAAATCGAGCATTCTCAAATGGCTCCCGCTGAGCTATGATTAGCCGCTATTTTTATACTGTACAGTTGATCTGAAGTCCGTCTGACACTACGAGGTGCACCATTTTTACCCGAGTCGCTAATTTTTGCCGTAAGGTGCTAAGCCGTGAGGAGCGCGAGGCAGAAGCCGCCGTCGAACCCATGCCTATGACGGTGATCCCGCGTGAGCAGCATGCTATTTCCCGCAAAGATATCAGTGAAAACGCCCTCAAGGTCATGTACCGCCTCAACAAGGCAGGCTACGAATCCTGGCTGGTCGGCGGCGGTGTCCGCGACCTGCTGCTTGGCAAAAAGCCGAAAGATTTTGACGTCACCACCAACGCCACACCGGATCAGGTGCGCAAGCTGTTCCGCAACTGCCGTCTGGTCGGGCGACGTTTCCGCCTGGCGCACGTCATGTTCGGGCCGGAAATCATTGAAGTGGCCACCTTCCGCGGCCACCACGAAGGGCACACCACCGATCGCGTGACCTCCCAGCAGGGCCAGAATGGCATGCTGCTGCGGGATAACATCTTCGGCTCGATCGAAGAGGATGCCCAGCGTCGCGACTTCACCATCAATAGCCTTTATTACAGCGTGGCTGACTTTACCGTTCGCGACTACGTCGGCGGCATGAAGGATCTGCAGGACGGCGTGATCCGCCTGATCGGCAATCCGGAAACCCGCTATCGCGAAGATCCGGTACGCATGCTGCGCGCGGTGCGCTTTGCCGCCAAGCTGGATATGCGTATCAGCCCGGAAACGGCTGAACCACTGCCGCGCCTGGCCACCCTGCTCCACGACGTGCCGCCGGCACGCCTGTTCGAAGAGGTGCTTAAGCTGCTGCAGGCCGGGTATGGCTACCAGACCTACATGCTGCTGCGCGAATACAACCTGTTCCAGCCGCTGTTCCCGACCATCACCCGCTACTTTACCGAGCGCGGCGACAGCCCGATGGAACGGATCATCAGCCAGGTGCTGAAGAACACCGATAACCGCATTCATAACGACATGCGCGTCAATCCGGCCTTCCTCTTCGCGGTGATGTTCTGGTATCCGCTGCTGGAGACGGCGCAAAAAATCGCCCAGGAGAGCGGCCTGGCGTACTACGATGCCTTCGCTCTGGCGATGAACGATGTTCTGGACGAAGCCTGCCGTACGCTGGCGATCCCTAAGCGCATCACTACCCTTATTCGTGATATCTGGCAGCTGCAATTGCGCATGTCCCGTCGTCAGGGCAAACGCGCCTGGAAGCTGATGGAACATCCGAAATTCCGTGCCGCCTACGATCTGCTGGAGCTGCGCGCCGGGGCGGAAAACAACAGCGAACTGCAGCGTCTGACCAAATGGTGGGGCGAATTCCAGGTTGCCGCGCCGCCGGAACAAAAAGACATGCTCAACGACCTCGGGGACGATCCGGCGCCACGCCGTCGCCACCGTCGTCCGCGCAAACGCGCGCCGCGTCAGGGTAACGCATGACCCTGGTCTATATCGCGCTTGGCAGTAACCTTGCTTCTCCGCTGGAGCAGGTGCAGGCAGCCATCCGCGCGCTGGGCGATATTCCGCACAGCCGCGTGGTGAACGTCTCTTCGTTCTACCGCACGCCGCCGCTGGGCCCGCAGGATCAGCCGGACTATCTCAACGCCGCCGTCGCGCTGGAAACCACCCTGGCGCCCGATGCGCTGCTCGATCACACTCAGCGCATCGAGCTGCAGCAGGGTCGGGTGCGCAAAGCTGAACGCTGGGGACCGCGCACGCTCGACCTCGACATCATGCTGTTTGGCGATGAGGTCATCAATAGCCCGCGCCTGACCGTTCCGCACTATGATATGAAAAACCGCGGCTTTATGCTCTGGCCGCTGTTCGAGATCGCTCCGGATCTCCATTTTCCTGACGGCCCTGCGCTGCGCGCCGTGCTGGATGATCTGGGCGCGGAAAAACCCGCGAGCTGGTAATCCCCTCTCCTTTTTTAGCATTTGCGGCGATCGTCGTAATCGGTTGCCCAAAATCATTGCCCCTCTGAATGCTGCTGTTAGAATGCCGGTTAATATGACTTTCATCATCAGGAAATGTTATGAAACCGACCACCATTGCCCTGCTGCAGAAATGCAAACAGGAAAAGAAGCGCTTTGCCACCATTACCGCCTACGACCATAGCTTCGCGAAGCTGTTCGCCGATGAAGGCATTAATGTGCTGCTGGTGGGCGATTCCCTGGGAATGACGGTACAGGGTCACGACTCCACCCTGCCGGTCACCGTGGAAGATATCGCCTATCACACCCGCGCCGTCCGCCGCGGTGCGCCGAACAGCCTGCTGCTTGCCGACCTGCCGTTCATGGCCTACGCCACCCCCGAACAGACCTTCGAAAATGCGGCCATCGTGATGCGCGCTGGCGCCAATATGGTCAAACTCGAAGGCGGCGCCTGGCTGGCCGATACCGTGAAGATGCTGGCGGAACGCGCGGTGCCGGTTTGCGGCCACCTCGGCCTCACGCCGCAGTCGGTAAACGTATTCGGCGGGTATAAAGTGCAGGGGCGCGGCGATGCAGCGCAGACCCTGTTTGACGACGCATTAGCGCTGGAAGCGGCTGGCGCGCAGCTGCTGGTGCTGGAGTGCGTCCCGGTAGAACTGGCGAAACGCATTACCGACGCCCTGACCATTCCAGTGATCGGCATCGGCGCGGGCAACGTCACCGACGGGCAGATCCTGGTGATGCATGACGCATTCGGGATCACCGGCGGCCACATCCCTAAATTCGCCAAGAATTTCCTTGCCGAAGCGGGCGACATCCGCGCCGCGGTACGGCAGTATATTGCCGAAGTTGAATCCGGGGTCTATCCGGGCGAAGAACACAGTTTCCATTAAGGAGTCTTGTTGTGCTGATTATTGAATCCGTGCTGCTGCTGCGTCAGCATATCCGCCGTCTGCGTCAGGAAGGTAAGCGTATCGCGCTGGTTCCGACGATGGGCAACCTGCATGATGGTCATATGAAGCTGGTTGATGAGGCTAAAGCCAGCGCGGACGTGGTGGTGGTCAGTATTTTCGTCAATCCGATGCAGTTTGACCGCGCCGACGACCTGGCGCGCTATCCGCGTACCCTGCAGGATGATTGCGAAAAGCTGAACAAGCGCCATGTCGACTTTGTCTTCGCGCCGACGCCGGCGGAAGTTTATCCCCAGGGCACCGAAGGCCAGACCTACGTCGACGTCCCCGGCCTGTCCACTATGCTGGAAGGCGCCAGCCGCCCGGGCCACTTCCGCGGCGTGTCGACCATCGTCAGTAAGCTGTTCAATCTGGTTCAGCCGGACGTCGCCTGCTTCGGCGAGAAAGACTTTCAGCAGCTGGCGCTGATCCGCAAGATGGTCGCCGACATGGGCTACGATATCGAGATTATCGGCGTGCCGATCGTCCGCGCGAAAGATGGCCTGGCGCTGAGCTCGCGTAACGGCTACCTGACCGCCGACCAGCGCAAAATCGCTCCCGGCCTCTACAAAGTGCTGAGCGCGGTGGCGGAAAAACTGGCCGCCGGCGATCGCCAGCTCGATGAGATCATCGCTATCGCTGAACAGGAGCTAAATGAAAAAGGCTTCCGCGCCGACGACATTCAGATCCGCGATGCCGACACCCTGCTTGAGCTGACGGATGCCAGCCAGCGCGCGGTGATCCTGATGGCCGCCTGGCTGGGTCAGGCCCGCCTGATCGACAACCAGATCGTCACGCTCGGTCAGTAGACAGCGGGTAAAAATCGGGCAATACTTGCCCGGGCTTTTCTCAGGGCGGACGACCTGTCCGCTCTGCTACATTAAGGTTGAAGGGTAGAAGTTATGATGCGTAATATGCTGCAGGGCAAGCTCCACCGCGTAAAAGTCACGCAGGCTGACCTGCACTATGAAGGTTCATGCGCCATTGACCAGGATTTCCTGGATGCGGCCGGTATTCTGGAGAATGAAACCATTCACCTCTGGAACGTCACCAACGGCAATCGTTTCTCCACCTATGCGATTGCCGCCGAACGGGGTTCCAGAATCATCTCCGTCAACGGCGCCGCCGCGCACTGCGCCAGCGTCGGCGATATCCTGATCATCGCCAGCTTCGTCACCATGTCGGACGAAGAGGCGCGCACCTGGCAGCCTAACATCGCCTACTTCGAAGGCGACAATGAAATGAAGCGCCAGGCGAAAGCCATTCCGGTGCAGGTCGCCTGATGACCGCGGCGCTGCGCTCAGGCGCAGCGCCGGTATTACCCCTGCGGCTGGTTACTGATCAGCCGCGACATCGTCTCCAGCGAATCCGTGCGTAAGATATATAACCGCTTTAACAGAAACGGATTGTCACCCGGCTTCACCTTCCCACGCACCGTTGTCACCGCCATATGAAACCCGGCGTCATTCGCCGCCTGCACCGCCGTGGCGTTATAGCCGCCGAAGGGATAGGAAAGGTAGAGAACATGTGGATTAAACTGGCTGAGCGCCCGGCGCGAGCGGGCGAAATCAAACAGAATATTATGGTAATTGCGGCTGAATAAAATCGGCCGGCGGCCGGCGTCAACCCGATGCAGGAAGTGGGTATGCGACTGAATATCAAAAACATCCTGGATCTGCCGGAGCTCAGAAATACTCATGAACTGCAGCGATTTCGGATCCCATTTCTGCGGATGGCGCTTAATACGCGAGGAGATAATAAACGCGGTGGCATGAAAACCGTACTGCTTTAGTACCGGATAGGCGTAACGGTTTACCGATTTCAGGCCGTCATCGAAGGTGATGACCACTGCCCGCGCCGGAAGGTTGATTTTATTACGCACATAGCCTTCCAGCTGATACAGGGTCAGCGTGGTATAGCCCTGATCGCGCAGCCAGGTCATCTGGTTGTTGAAGGCGCGTACCGAGGTCGTGGTCGAGGTATGGCGGAAACGGGTGTTCTCTTCGTCGCGCAGAATGTGATGATAGGTCAGTACGGGAATACCATTATCTTCCTGTGCATCCAGACTGCTGACCCACGCCAGCCGGTCGCCAATGCGGATCTGAAACCAGGTCTGATTGAGCCGGTCTTTTAGCTTGCTGAGGATCGGATAGCGCAGGTTAGTGGCCAGCGTACCAAACGGCACGCTGCTCACGGCGGGTGTGTTGTAGAGCGGCGTATCTTTCCAGGTGAGCAAATTCTGGTTACTCAACGGTTTATTGAGATCCCCCAGTCGGTCCTCCACTCGCTGCTTACCCTGTACCGGCTCGAGGTGGCCTTTATCAATAAACCCGGTGCCGAAGCCGAAGCGAAATTCATAATAGTCAGCCGCCGTCGGGACGACCGCGAGGATCTGCCCGGCACGCACATTGCCGACGCTGACCACATGATTCCCCACCTGCGCCCAGATGACCGCATCTTCGGTGGTCTGCATATAGTGTACAGGCTTGCCCTGCTGGCTAAGCAGACTGGCGGAAGCGCTGAGCGAGGTCAGTAAAAGAAGCAGCGTAAAAAATCGGGCAAGCATGCGCATCGAACCGGTAAACCATCAACGGCAGTTATTGTAACAAAAGCAGCATCTGTCACGCTGTTTAATTTCCGAAGGTATCATGGCGCAAGCGGAACGGGGGATTCTTCTGCTGCTGATGCCACAGGCTGCTCACCATCGGCCCGCCCGCGCTGACGATGGCCTGGCGAAACGCCTCGCTGCTTAACGTGTTCCGCAGCAGATACATTCGCTCAAGTAATGAATAGCTGACGCCGGAGATCACTTCGCAGTGGGTATGTTTGTGGCTCATCAGCGCCGCGGCCCGATAAGGCGCCGCGCCGGTTCTGTCGGTCAGGAAAATGACCCCGTCCCCGGAGTCGGTGGCATGCAGCGCATCGCACATCATCCGGCTCAACATATTACTGCTGAGATTGCGCCAGTAATTGACCGCCCGGCACTGGGCCAGCGGACCAAATTTTCGTTCAAGACGATCCAGCATCTCCTGCGCCAGCTCATCGTGGCAGGTAATGACCCAACCAAGCATGCTTCCCTCCTTAGCCAGCCAACAATGTAGCAAGGGGAGGATGGCGTATCGGTGATGGCGGTCAAAGATAAGCGGTTAGCGCTTCGCGTATTGGCATCAGGAAGCGCTAACCGTGATGAGCATCAGCTGCGCAGGCCGCGGCCGCGCTGGATTAACGACCAGCAAAGCAGATAGAAGGCGACGATGAAGACCACCAGCACCGCAAAGGTGGTCACCAGCGGCACATCGTTGATACCCAGGAAGCCGAAGCGGAAACCGCTGATCATGTAGACGATGGGATTCAGATGCGACAACCCCTGCCAGAACGGCGGCAGCAGGGTCAACGAGTAGAACACCCCGCCGAGGTAGGTCAGCGGCGTCAGCACAAAGGTCGGGATCAGGCTAATGTCGTCAAAGGTCTTGGCAAACACCGCGTTCAACAGACCCGCCAGCGAGAACAGCACCGCGGTGAGGATCAGCGTCAGGGCGACAAACAGCCAGGAGTGAACCTGGAACGGCACAAAGAACAGCGATACCGCCGTCACCAGGATCCCCACGCACAGTCCGCGCGCCACGCCGCCGCCAACGTAGCCAGCGATGATCACATGCGTCGGCACCGGCGCCACCAGCAGCTCTTCAATATTGCGCTGAAACTTGGCGCTGAAGAACGACGAGGCGACATTGGCATAAGCGTTGGTGATCACCGCCATCATGATCAGGCCCGGCACGATAAACTGCATATAGGTAAAGCCGTGCATCTCGCCGATGCGCGACCCGATCAGGTTGCCGAAAATCACGAAGTACAGGGTCATGGTGATCACCGGCGGCACCAGCGTCTGGATCCAGATGCGCATAAAACGGTGGATCTCTTTGGTCCAGATGCTTTTCAGCGCGACCCAATAAAGCTGCATCATGCTGACTCTCCTTTTCGCTCATGCACCAGCGTGACAAACAGCTCTTCCAGACGGTTAGCTTTGTTACGCATACTCAGTACCTGCACCCCCTGGGCGCTCAGTTGGGCAAAGACGCTGTTAATCCCCTGCTCGCGCAGAACCTCGACTTCCAGCGTCGAGGTATCGACCAGTTGATACTGGTAGCCTTCGAGCTTCGGTACCGGGCTTTTTGGCGCGAGGTCAAGAATAAAGGTCTCTGACTTCAGCTTCGACAGCAGCGCTTTCATCGAGGTGTTTTCCACCAGCGCGCCGTGCTGGATGATGCCGATGTTGCGGCATAGCATTTCGGCCTCTTCGAGATAGTGGGTGGTCAGGATAATGGTGGTTCCGCGATCGTTCAGATCCTTAAGAAAGCCCCACATTGAGCGACGCAGTTCAATATCGACGCCAGCGGTCGGTTCGTCGAGGATCAGCAGCTTCGGCTCATGCATTAGCGCGCGGGCGATCATCAGGCGACGCTTCATCCCGCCGGAGAGCATCCGCGCGCGTTCGTTGCGTTTTTCCCACAGATCGAGCTGTTTTAGGTATTTTTCGCTGCGGGCGACAGCTTCTTTGCGTTCCACGCCGTAGTAGCCCGCCTGGTTAACGACAATCTGCTGCACGGTCTCGAACGGGTTGAAGTTAAATTCCTGCGGCACCAGGCCAAGCTGACGCTTGGCATTGACGACGTCTTTTTCCAGATCGTAGCCAAAGACATTGACCTGACCGGAGGTTTTATTCACCAGCGAACTGATGATGCCGATAGTCGTGGATTTTCCGGCCCCGTTCGGCCCCAGCAGGGCATAGAAATCCCCCGCCTCGACCTGCAGGTCGATTCCCCGCAGCGCCTGAACCCCGCCGGGGTAGGTTTTTTTGAGCTGTTTTAATTCCAGAGCAATGGTCATTAAATATCTCTTCTCGTGTCGTGACACGTCATTAACCCGCCTGACTCACGTTTGCGTTCTACTGGCGCTGGCGCCGCCAACGCATCGGTAGCCTGACGTATCACGGGTTAAGATGGTTTTAAAAAAGGTGAGCTTACCCTATATTAGCGCAACGCACTTACTTGGTTACAGGCCGATAACGTCCATGAATGATATAGATACACTCATCAGCAATAATGCACTATGGTCAAAAATGCTGGTGGAAGAGGACCCCGGCTTTTTTGAGAAACTGTCGCAGACGCAGAAACCGCGCTTCCTTTGGATTGGCTGCTCTGACAGCCGCGTTCCCGCTGAGCGACTTACCGGCCTGGAACCTGGCGAACTGTTTGTCCATCGTAACGTCGCTAACCTGGTGATCCACACCGACCTGAACTGCCTGTCGGTGGTGCAGTATGCCGTCGATGTCCTCGAAGTCGAGCACATTATTATTTGTGGCCACTACGGCTGCGGCGGCGTGCAGGCGGCGGTGGAAAACCCGGAGCTGGGGCTTATCGACAACTGGCTCCTGCATATCCGCGATATCTGGTTCAAGCACAGCTCACTGCTGGGTGAAATGCCTGAGGAGCGCCGTCTGGATACCCTTTGCGAACTCAACGTGATGGAGCAGGTGTACAACCTGGGACATTCGACGATTATGCAATCGGCGTGGAAGCGCGGACAGAAGGTCACCATCCACGGCTGGGCATATGGCATTCACGACGGGCTGCTGCGCGATCTGGATGTCACCGCCGTGAGCCGGGAAACCCTCGAACAGCGCTATCGCCACGGCATCTCCAACCTCAAGATCAAGCACATCAACCACAAATAGCCTTCAGGCTTAGCCCCCCTGGAGAGCGCAGCACGCGCTGTCCTGGGGGGATATCTCTTACTCGTCCAGCAGGGTAACTTTGCCAATATACGGCAGATGACGGTAGCGCTGGGCGTAGTCGATACCGTAGCCCACCACGAACTCGTCCGGAATGGCGAAACCGACGAACTCAACCGGGACATTCACTTCACGACGGCTTGGTTTATCCAGCAGCGTACAAATGGCCAGCGATTTCGGCTCGCGCAGGCTGAGGATCTCACGCACTTTAGACAGGGTATTGCCGGAATCGATGATGTCTTCCACGATCAGTACATCTTTACCACGGATGTCTTCATCCAGATCTTTGAGGATTTTCACATCACGGGTGGTGGACATGCCGCTGCCGTAGCTGGAGGCGGTCATAAAATCGACTTCATGCGGCACCTGCACTTCACGGCACAGGTCGGCCATGAACATAAATGAGCCGCGAAGCAGCCCCACCAGCACCATTTCGCTGCCGCTGTCCTGATAATGTTCGTTGATTTGACGACCCAGTTCCGCGATGCGCGCTTTGATCTCGGATTCCGGGATCATCACTTCTACAGTATGTTTCATAAGACTAACCATTTGATTCTAAATATAAATCATCAAAGCCGCTGCTTTCGCCCCGACGATGACCGGCAAGCCATCCAGTATACCAGCAAAAAGAAATCTTCGGTGCAGGGATTAATAAAGCCATATTTGTGATTCCGATCACACTTGTTAAAACCTATAATTAATTGCAGTTAAAAAATTAACAAACACATGAGTAACTTTCTATGGCTGAAACAAAGTCTCAACAATCAAGGCTCCTGGTGACGCTGACTGCGCTATTTGCAGCGTTCTGCGGCCTCTATCTTTTAATCGGCGGAGCATGGCTGGTCGTGCTTGGCGGCTCCTGGTACTACCCTATCGCCGGTCTGGTGATGCTGGGCGTGACCGTGATGCTGCTGCGCGGCAAACGCGCTGCGCTGTGGCTGTACGCTGCGCTGCTGCTGGCGACGATGATCTGGGGCGTCTGGGAAGTCGGCTTCGACTTCTGGGCGCTGACGCCGCGTAGCGACATCCTCGTCTTCTTTGGTATCTGGCTGATCCTGCCCTTTGTCTGGCGTCGTCTGTCCGTGCCTTCCGCTGGCGCCGTAGGCGCGCTGGTCGTCGCCCTGCTGATCAGCGGCGGCATGCTGACCTGGGCTGGTTTTAACGACCCGCAGGAAGTCAACGGCACCCTGAGCGCCGACGCCACCCCGGCCGCGCCGATCTCCAACGTTGCCGACGGCGACTGGCCGGCCTATGGCCGCAACCAGGAAGGCCAGCGCTTCTCTCCGCTGAAGCAGATTAACGCCGACAACGTGAAGAACCTGAAGGAAGCCTGGGTATTCCGCACCGGCGACCTGAAGCAACCGAACGACCCGGGTGAAATCACCAACGAAGTGACGCCGATTAAAGTCGGCGACACGCTCTTCCTGTGTACCGCCCACCAGCGTCTGTTCGCGCTGGACGCGGCCACCGGTAAAGAGAAGTGGCATTTTGACCCGCAGCTGAACGCCGATCCGTCGTTCCAGCACGTCACCTGCCGCGGCGTCTCTTATCACGAAGCCAAAGCGGATAACGCGCCTGCCGACGTCGTCGCCGACTGTCCGCGCCGTATTATCCTGCCGGTGAACGATGGCCGCCTGTTCGCGGTGAACGCCGACAACGGTAAGCTGTGCGAAACCTTTGCCAATAAAGGTATTCTCAACCTGCAGACCAACATGCCGGTCACCACGCCGGGTATGTATGAACCCACTTCTCCGCCGATTATCACCGATAAAACCATCGTGATTGCCGGCGCGGTCACCGATAACTTCTCAACCCGCGAGCCGTCTGGCGTCATCCGCGGCTTTGATGTGAATACCGGTAAACTCTTGTGGGCCTTCGATCCGGGTGCGAAAGATCCGAACGCCATCCCGAGCGATGAACATCACTTCACGCTCAACTCACCGAACTCCTGGGCGCCTGCCGCCTACGACGCTAAGCTGGATCTGGTCTATCTGCCGATGGGCGTGACCACCCCGGATATCTGGGGCGGCAACCGCACGCCGGAGCAAGAGCGTTACGCCAGCTCGATTGTGGCGCTGAACGCCACCACCGGTAAGCTGGCCTGGAGCTACCAGACCGTCCACCACGATCTGTGGGATATGGATATGCCCTCCCAGCCGACGCTGGCTGACATTGAGGTTAATGGTAAAACCGTACCGGTCGTCTATGCCCCGGCGAAAACCGGCAACATCTTCGTACTGGATCGCCGTAATGGCGAGCTGGTGGTCCCGGCCCCGGAAAAACCGGTTCCGCAGGGCGCTGCCAAAGGGGATTACGTCGCCAAAACCCAGCCGTTCTCCGATCTGAGCTTCCGTCCGAAGAAAGATCTGACCGGGGCGGACATGTGGGGCGCCACTATGTTCGACCAGCTGGTGTGTCGCGTGATCTTCCACCAGATGCGCTATGAAGGTATCTTCACCCCGCCATCTGAGCAGGGCACTCTCGTCTTCCCGGGTAACCTGGGGATGTTTGAATGGGGCGGTATCTCCGTCGATCCGAACCGTCAGGTGGCTATTGCCAACCCGATGGCGCTGCCGTTCGTCTCTAAACTGATCCCACGCGGCCCGGGCAACCCGATGGAGCCGCCGAAAGATGCGAAAGGCTCTGGCACCGAGTCCGGCGTGCAGCCACAGTACGGTGTCCCGTACGGCGTCACCCTGAATCCGTTCCTGTCGCCGTTCGGTCTGCCGTGCAAACAACCGGCCTGGGGCTATATCTCCGCGCTGGATCTGAAAACCAACGAAGTGGTATGGAAAAAACGTATCGGTACTCCGCAGGACAGCCTGCCGTTCCCGATGCCGGTTAAGCTGCCGTTCACCATGGGGATGCCGATGCTTGGCGGTCCGATCTCCACGGCCGGTAACGTCCTGTTCATCGGCGCGACCGCAGATAACTACCTGCGCGCGTACAATATGAGCAACGGCGAGAAGCTGTGGGAAGCCCGTCTGCCAGCCGGCGGTCAGGCCACCCCAATGACCTACGAAGTGAATGGCAAACAGTATGTTGTCATCTCTGCCGGCGGTCACGGCTCGTTCGGTACCAAAATGGGCGATTACATCGTCGCCTATGCGCTCCCGGATGACGCCAAATAAAACGCAAAACGGCAACGAAAGTTGCCGTTTTTTTTGTGTTTATCCCTTCTCCCCATGGAAGATGGCAGCAGGCCGCCGAGCCCTAAACCGTGAATCCCAACATCATCCCGGTGTCTTCATGCTCCAGCAGGTGGCAGTGGGCCATATAGGCAAACTCCTTCGGCGCCGGATGATCAAACTTCACCAACACTTCACTGACGTCACCTTCCACGCGGACGGTATCTTTCCAGCCGCTGCGGTGCGCGGCTGGCGGCTTGCCGTTCTCGCTGAGGATACGGAACTGGGTGCCGTGGATATGGAACGGATGCAGCATCATGTCGCCCTTACCCGATATCACCCAGCGCTCATACTGGCCTCTGGCCGCGGCAAACATCGGCACATTCATGTCGAAGGCTTTGCCGTTGATGCGGTTGGCGTTATGGAAATCAAACCCCTTGCCTGACGACATGCCATGATCCCGACCAGCCTCGTGGTTCATATTGCTCATATTGCTCATGTCGCCATAGTGCATATTGCTCATGTCGCCCATGCCGCCATGCCCCATCATGCCGTGGTCCATTCCCGCCATCGCCTGGTCGCCATACTTCTCCATCAGCGCCTGCATGCCCATCCTGTCGAGCATCGGATCCATCGACAGCTGGAGCTGACGCTGCGTCAGCCCCGTCAGGGACGGTAACGCCGGCAGCGTGGCCAGCGTATCCAGCAGTTTGCCGGAGGCGGGAATGACCAGCGGCTGAACGCGCAGCACCGGCTGCGGTTGATCAAAAGGCGCAATGGCCATGCCCATCTGGCTCACCGGCAGGGTCACCAGATCGAAAGGTTTACCGTCGCTGGTGTCCACCAGCACCTCAAAGCGTTCCCCCATCAACACCGGCAATTCATCGACCTTCACCGGCTCGGCCAACAGACCGCCGTCACTGGCCACCACGTACAGCGGACGCTTATCGCTGGTGGCAAAATTGAGGGAACGGGCATTACAGCCGTTTAGCAAGCGCAGACGTAGCCAGCCCCGTGGGGCGGCATGTTCGGGATAGAGAGCGCCATTGGTCAGCAGCGTATCGCCAAACCAGCCGACAGCGGCGCTCATCACATCCAGCTGGTAGTCGATCTCGCCGGCGGCGGTGAACTTCTTGTCCTGGACAATCACCGGCACATCATCGATTCCCCATTGCTTAGGCAGCAGCAGGCGTCCGCTCTCTTCATCCTCGATCAGCACCAGGCCGGCCAGCCCCATCGCCACCTGCCGGCCGGTGGTCCCATGTTGATGCGGATGAAACCAGCAGGTGGCCGCCCGCTGCGTCGGCGTGAAGCTCACCGTACGGGTGGCGCCCGGGGCGATAACCCCCTGCGGTCCGCCGTCGACCTCGCCCGGGACCTCCAGGCCATGCCAGTGCAGCGTGGTCTCTTCCGCCAGCTGGTTGGTAATGTCAACCGTAATGGTCTTCCCCTGCGTCAACTGTAGCGCAGGACCCAGCAGTGAACCGTTATAGCCCCAGGTGGTGGCGTGCAGAGCGCCAAACTGTGTTTTGCCCGCCTGGATCGTCAGGGCGATACGGTTGCGCGCATCGGCCGTCAACAGCGTCGGTATCGGCAGAGCCGGGCGACTGGCCGCAAAAACCGCACGGCTCCATAGCGGTAATGCGCTGGCCACGCTAACCGCGGCGGTCAGTTTGAGGAAGTCTCGACGTTGCATATTCACATCCTTTTTATTCTGCGGGCGAATATTTGAGCTTAAACCCTACCGTAACGGGAAGGTCAAGCAGAAGAGTAAGAATAAAGATCGGCGCTGTGTAAAGAAGTATGCTAATTTGAAGCGTCGGTGATCTAATGGTAGAAAAAATGAAGACGCTTTTCAGAACAATGGTACTCGGCAGCCTGCTTGCTCTCTCCGCCAACAGCTACGCGCTCAGCGAATCAGAAGCAGAAGATATGGCTGATTTAACCGCGGTTTTTGTGTTTCTGAAAAACGACTGTGGCTACCAGAACCTGCCCAATACACAGATCCGACGCGCGCTGGTTTTCTTTGCCCAACAGAACCAGTGGGACCTGAGCAACTACGACAGCTACAACATGAAAGCGCTTGGCGAGGATAGCTACCGAGATCTCAGCGGTATTAACATCCCGACGGCGAAAAAATGCAAAGCGCTGGCCCGCGATTCGCTCAGCCTGTTGGCTTACGTCAAATAATGACCGGCGCGGACGGTCACGCTCCGCGCCTTTGCCGTTTCATTTGTCACATTTAAATATTTATATCTATATTTATTATTGTATATAAACAAACATTATTTAATTGCAAACCTATCAATTCGCCAAATAAATTAAACCCCTAATAATGATGAATGACTAAAAAACTAATAAAATATCATTAGTCATATATTGCAAAATAAAAAGCACCCTTCTAGAATCCGGTGAAAATATCCCTACTTCATGGACTGAAATTGTGAATATCTCGCCGACTCTCCGTATTATCCCGCTCGCCGCACTTTTATTAGTGGGCTGTAGCAATACCTCTTCTCGCCAGCAGGTAAAACCGATCACCACGCCGCTCACATCACAGCAGCAGGCTGAGCAGGAGCGAGCGGCCAGCGAACAGGAGCGTATTGAGTCCTGCCGAAAGGCGCTGGATTCACTTAAAGAGGTGAACCCACAGCAGGCAACTAAACTCAGCAATGAGTTCAATGCCCTGGTGCGTTCGGCATCGCAATACAACAATGTGCGCGATAAAGTGGCCGATCCCACCCGACTGGGCATTGACTCCATGTATCAGTTTAAATCCATCAAACTGTGTTCCGATATCCAGAAAACGCTGATCGATACCCTGGTACAGCGTGGTGAAAACAAACTGCCATGAACAAACCCGCCACGCTGACCCCTAAAGCACCACTGCTGATGCTCGTCGCGGCGCTGGCGCTTTCAACCTCATTCTACGCCGGTGCTACGCCGGCTTTTCTCGATTACGCCCAGCAGCAAACTCAGCAAGCTCAGGCGCAAGAAGAGAAAAGCTCTGCGGCCACAGCAAAGCAAGCGTCAGACGCTCGCCAGAACGCGGACAATAAAAAAACGACGGCCAATAACGCACAGTTGCAAAAAAGAATCGCCAGCCAACAGGCAACGATTGTGCAAAAAGATAAAATTATCCAACAATTAAAAAAACAGCTTACCGCCACACCAGCCACGGATACATCCATTGCGAATGAGCAAGCGGCGTTAAATAATAAAATAAAGCAATTACAGCTCGCCTTAACCGCCGCCACGGCGGAAAATGAGACGTTAATTAAAAAGGAAGTCGTTGCCCGGAATAATACTCTGCAACAGAGCCAGGCTGCCGCACTTAAGCAGATCCAACAATTAACGTCGCAGCTTCAGAGCGTCGAAGCGGAAAATAAACGGCTCAGCACCAGCCTCACCACGCTGAATACAGATAAACAAACGCTGACCTCCCGGCTGGCCGCCGCGGAAAAAGCACAGCAGACCGCACTCGGCCAGCTCACCGCCCTCGACACAGACAAGCAGACACTCACCGCCCGGCTGATGGCTGCGGAAAAAGAGAAACAGGCCGCCCTCGACCAGGCCAAAGCCCTTAACGCCGACAAACAGCCGCTGGCCACCCGACTGGCCGTGGTGGAAAAAGAGAAGCTGGCTGCCCTCGAGCAGGTTAAAGCGCTGACCACCGATAAGCAGTCGCTGACTATCCGGCTCGCCGCTGCGGAGAAGGCACAGCAGGCCGCCCTCGACCAGGCCAAAACACTGAACGCTGATAAACAGCCGCTGGCCAGCCGACTGGCCGCGGCGGAAAAAGAGAAGCTGTCCGCCCTCGACCAGGTCAAAGCGCTGACCACCGATAAGCAGTCGCTGACTATCCGGCTCGACGCCGCGGAGAAAACACAGCAGGCCGCTCTCGACCAGGTCAAGGCGCTAAACGCCGACAAGCAGTCGTTAACCGCCCGGTTGGCCGCCGCGGAAAAAGCGCCAACAACCCGCCCTGACACCGCTGCAGCGCCAAAAAATGAGCCGCCGGAAATGGCGGCGGTTGTTGCAGCCTACCGCCTGCAGGCGGATAAAGACAACGCCCAGCTACGGATGAAAGAAGATGAAATCCAACTGCTGAGAACACAGCTTTCTGTACAGTCTAAAACGCGCAGCGGCGAGAGCGCCGCCGCCAAACTCAGCGCATCGGGAGAACAGCAGGCTTATGCGATCGGCGCCTCGATGGGAGCAGAAGCCCTTAACGTTCTCACCACCCGTCGCACTCAGGGAATTACCGTCGACGCCGGGCTGGTGCTGCGGGGTATCGAAGATGCTTTTAGCGGCCAGCTTCGTCTCGGAGAACAGGAGCGTAACAAGGCGCTGTTTGACGTCTCGCAGCAGGTTTTCCAGAACCTGAATAAAATCGAGCAGAAAAACATCAGTGCCGGTAAGAAATATCAGCAGGCGTTTGCGCGCAAAAAAGATGTGATCTTCAAAGATGGCGTCTACAGTCGCGTCGATTATCCGGGCAAAGGAAAAATAAGCGGTAACGATCTGGTCACCGTAGTAATCAAAGAGATGCTGACGGACGGGACAGTGATCAACGATATGGAAGCGAAAGATCAGGCGCTCACCCAGAAGCTGGATGCCTATCCCCCGGTGTTTCGCGGCCCGCTGCAACGCCTGCAGAACCATGGCTCCTTGACGCTGGTCGTCCCGCCCGAAAAAGCCTATGGCAGTAAAGGATTACCGCCGAAAATCCCGCCAGGCGCCACCATGGTTTATTCCGTGCGGATAGTAGATAGCCAACCCGCACCGGCGAAATAACCCTCCCCCCACCGCTCTCCCCGGGCGGTGGCGGTTATTCCTGCCGCATTGCTGCAATAACCGCCGTGCATCCTCATCTATAGTTGTCTATGATGTTGCACTCGTTTTACGGGTGTAACAGATGTTAACGAAGGAGGAGCCTCACCGTGGCCGATAATCCACTGTGGCATGAAACGCTGCATGACCATTTTGGTCAGTACTTTAGCGTTGATAACGTGCTGTACCACGAAAAAACCGATCATCAGGATTTGATCATCTTCGACAACCGCGCCTTTGGCCGGGTGATGGCGCTGGATGGCGTCGTGCAAACCACCGAACGCGATGAGTTTATCTATCACGAAATGATGACCCACGTGCCGCTGCTGGCCCACGGGAACGCGAAGCATGTCCTGATCATCGGCGGCGGCGACGGCGCGATGCTGCGCGAAGTCTCTCGTCACCGTAGCATCGAAACCATCACCATGGTGGAAATCGATGCCGGGGTGGTCTCATTCTGCCGTCAGTACCTGCCCAACCATAGCGCCGGGGCCTACGACGATCCGCGCTTCACGCTGGTGATTGATGATGGCGTCAATTTTGTTAACCAGACGACGCAAACGTTTGACGTGATCATTTCGGACTGTACCGACCCTATCGGTCCGGGCGAAAGCCTGTTCACCTCGGCTTTTTATGAAGGCTGCAAACGCTGCCTGAACCCGGGGGGCGTGTTCGTTGCCCAAAACGGCGTTTGTTTCCTGCAGCAGGACGAAGCGGTCGGTAGCCATCGCAAACTGAGCCACTATTTTCGCGACGTCAGCTTCTATCAGGCGGCCATCCCAACCTATTACGGCGGGATCATGACTTTTGCCTGGGCGAGCGACAACGAGGCGTTGCGCCATCTCTCCAGCGAAATCATTCAGGCGCGCTTTCACAAAGCCAACCTGACCTGCCGTTACTACAATCCGGCAATCCATACGGCGGCCTTCGCCTTACCACAATATCTGCATGATGCTCTGTCCGCACCGTGACGCGAAGTAAGGGGGTGAACTAAATTGAAAAAATTGAAGCTGCATGGCTTTAACAACCTGACTAAAAGCCTGAGTTTTTGTATCTACGATATCTGTTACGCCAAAACGGCAGAGGAGCGTGACGGCTACATCGCCTATATCGACGAACTCTATAATGCCAATCGCCTGACGGAGATCCTGACAGAAACCTGTTCTATTATTGGCGCCAATATCCTGAATATCGCCCGCCAGGATTATGAACCCCAGGGCGCCAGCGTGACCATTCTGGTCAGCGAAGAGCCTGTCGATCCCAAGCTTATCGACCAGACCGAACATCCAGGTCCGTTACCGGAAACCGTGGTCGCCCATCTCGATAAGAGCCATATCTGCGTGCATACCTACCCGGAGAGCCATCCGGAAGGTGGACTGTGCACCTTCCGCGCCGATATTGAAGTCTCTACCTGCGGGGTCATTTCTCCGCTTAAAGCGCTGAACTATCTGATCCACCAGCTGGAATCGGACATTGTGACCATTGACTACCGCGTACGCGGCTTTACCCGCGATATCAATGGGATGAAGCATTTTATCGATCATGAAATCAATTCGATTCAGAACTTTATGTCCGATGACATTAAGTCGTTGTATGACATGGTCGATGTGAACGTTTATCAGGAAAATATCTTCCATACCAAAATGTTGCTCAAGGAGTTCGACCTTAAGCACTACATGTTCCATACCCGACCGGAAGAATTGACCGCCGAAGAGCGCAAGGTCATTACCGACCTGCTGTGGAAAGAGATGCGCGAGATTTACTACGGCCGCAATATTCCTGCCGTGTAATATTGGAAATGCCCGGCGGCGCTTGTGCTTGCCGGGCCTGGGATTCTGCGTCGCCTGGTCGCCCGGGTAAGGCACCAGCCGCTACCCGGGGATTTCCCCTGCTCACGCTACGCTTAGCAGGGCTACGCTCTTGCGCCACCCGACATAAAAGGCGTCATTAACGCTGCTGCATAAATTCACGATAAGCGGCAACAACCTGCAGGAAATCCTCCACGCCGCAGAGAGAGAGACTTTCTTCGTCGTAGTAGCTCATCCCCTCCTCGATTTCGTCGCCGGAAAACTCCAGCTGATTGGCGCGGATCATCACCTCTTCGCCATCCAGCCACAGCGTATATTCATGGCCAGCCCGCTGCCAGGAACGTTCACTGCCCTTCACGGTGCGTGCAGCCTGCTCTACTTCATCAAGCAGGGCAAGATTGTCTTTCACCTCTTCGTTGAACCAGTGGCCGATCGCCTCGTGATCCATCGACATTCGCACCTTTACCACTCCGGTAATATCGCGCAGAAATTCGTAGTCCATAGTCTTTTCCTCTGCAAGGGCAATGCGTCACCGCTGCACTGTACCCATGCAGTAATTATCGCAGCAGACAGAAAGAAAAAAAGCGTAACGGGCAGGAGGTTTGGAAATAAAAATGCCCGGTGATGCAATGTTCACCGGGCATTGGGGAGTTTATCGCCAAACGGTCAGCCGGGCTGACCGAATGGTTTTACACCGCGGTCTGGAAGATCACGCCGTCAGCTTTTTCAGTGTACTGATCCAGCTGGTTAAAGTTCAGATAACGGTAGGTATCTTCCGCTGTCTTATCCACCTGCGCCACGAAGGTCTGGTACTCTTCCGGCGTCGGCAATTTGCCGAGCAGAGAAGCCACCGCTGCCAGCTCGGCAGAGGCCAGATAGACGTTAGCGCCGGTACCTAAACGGTTCGGGAAGTTACGGGTGGAGGTGGAGACCACCGTCGCACCGTCGGCCACGCGAGCCTGGTTACCCATACACAGGGAACAGCCAGGGATTTCGATACGCGCCCCGCTCTTACCAAACACGCTGTAGTAGCCTTCTTCGGTCAGCTGCGCGGCGTCCATACGGGTTGGCGGCGCCACCCACAGGCGAGTCGGCAGCTGGCCTTTGTGGCTGTCCAGCAGCTTACCGGCGGCACGGAAGTGGCCGATGTTGGTCATGCAGGAACCGATGAACACTTCGTCGATCTTCTCGCCCTGCACGTCAGACAGCAGACGGGCATCGTCCGGATCGTTCGGCGCGCACAGGATTGGCTCTTTGATATCCGCCAGATCGATGTCGATCACTGCCGCGTATTCCGCGTCAGCGTCGGCTTCCAGCAGCTGCGGATCCGCCAGCCATTTTTCCATGCCCTGGATACGGCGTTCCAGCGTACGGCGGTCGCCGTAGCCTTCGGCGATCATCCACTTCAGCAGGACGATGTTGGAGTTCAGGTACTCAACGATCGGCTCTTTGTTCAGCTTGATGGTACAGCCGGCAGCAGAACGCTCAGCGGACGCATCGGTCAGTTCAAATGCCTGCTCGACTTTCAGATCCGGCAGACCTTCGATCTCGAGGATGCGACCAGAGAAGATGTTTTTCTTACCTTTCTTCTCAACAGTCAGCAGGCCCTGCTTGATGGCATACAGTGGGATGGCATGAACCAGGTCGCGCAGGGTGATACCCGGCTGCATTTTCCCTTTGAAGCGCACCAGCACCGATTCCGGCATATCCAACGGCATGACGCCGGTCGCAGCGGCAAAGGCCACCAGACCAGAGCCCGCCGGGAAGGAAATACCGATTGGGAAACGGGTATGGGAGTCGCCGCCGGTACCCACGGTATCCGGCAGCAGCATGCGGTTCAGCCAGGAGTGGATAACGCCATCGCCCGGACGTAGAGAAACACCACCGCGGTTCATGATGAAGTCCGGCAGGGTATGGTGCGTGGTCACGTCAACCGGCTTCGGATAGGCCGCGGTGTGGCAGAAGGACTGCATCACCAGGTCCGCGGAGAAGCCCAGGCACGCCAGGTCTTTCAGTTCATCACGGGTCATTGGACCGGTGGTGTCCTGAGAACCGACAGAGGTCATTTTCGGCTCGCAGTAGGCGCCCGGACGGATACCGGCAACGCCGCAGGCGCGGCCAACCATTTTCTGCGCCAGAGAGAAGCCGCGGGTGCTTTCCGCCACGTCTTTCGCCTGACGGAAGACGTCGCTGTGCGGCAGCCCCAGCGCTTCGCGCGCTTTGGTGGTCAAGCCGCGGCCGATGATCAGCGGAATACGGCCACCGGCGCGCACTTCGTCGATCAGCACATCGGTTTTCAGCTCGAAGCTGGCCAGCAGTTCGTTGGTTTCGTGATTACGCACTTCGCCTTTGAACGGGTAAACGTCAATCACGTCGCCCATGTTCAGGTTTGACACATCAACTTCGATAGGCAGCGCACCCGCATCTTCCATGGTGTTGAAGAAGATTGGCGCGATTTTGCCGCCCAGGCACAGACCGCCGCCGCGCTTGTTCGGCACGTTCGGGATATCGTCGCCCATAAACCACAGCACCGAGTTGGTCGCGGATTTACGCGAGGAACCCGTACCGACCACGTCGCCGACGTAGGCCAGCGGATAGCCTTTCTGCTGCAGGGCTTCGATTTGTTTAATCGGGCCGACGACGCCCGGCTGGTCCGGATCAATACCTTCGCGGGCGTTTTTCAGCATCGCCAGCGCATGCAGTGGGATATCCGGGCGCGACCAGGCATCCGGCGCCGGAGACAGGTCATCGGTATTGGTTTCGCCGGTGACCTTGAAGACGGTAACGGTGATTTTCTCTGCCAGCTGCGGGCGGTTCAGGAACCACTCAGCATCAGCCCAGGATTGCATGACCCGTTTAGCGTGCTCGTTACCTGCTTTCGCTTTCTCTTCTACGTCGTAGAAGTTATCGAACATCAGCAGAGTATGAGACAGCGCTTTCGCGGCAATCGGCGCCAGTTTCGCGTCGTCCAGCGCATCGATCAGCGGATGAATGTTGTAACCACCCTGCATGGTGCCCAGCAGTTCAACGGCTTTTTCAGGGGTTACAAGAGGGGAGGTCGCTTCGCCTTTGGCGATCGCGGCAAGGAATCCAGCTTTAACATAGGCGGCTTCGTCGACGCCCGGCGGTACACGGTTAATCAGCAGGTCTAACAGGAATTCTTCTTCGCCCGCAGGCGGGTTTTTCAGCAGTTCTACCAGCGCGGCCATTTGGGTTGCATCTAAGGGTTTGGCAACAATCCCCATGGCGGCACGCTCAGCTACGTGCTTACGGTATTCTTCTAGCACGACGGTTCTCCTCGCTTCTCATTGTCATAATGCGGCCTACACGTCTTCAATCAATCTGCTTCGGTATTGGCAGTTTGCCGCCTTGACGCATCTTGAAGGATTTAGTGGCTGGGCGATTTTCTTCACGCTCCTGTGAGACAGCAGTTTGTAGGGTAAATGCCCGATACCGCGTCGGCAGCATAGCAGGATTTTTGAAAGGTGTTAATCTGTTTACAAAAAAGCAACATTAAAATTTAGCTGAATCGTTAAGGGCAGGATATTGCAGGCTTTCTGTTCAAATCCCGCGACAAAAATTCCTTTCCGCGTACAACTCCCCGGGCCGATCCCAACAATAATCAATAAAAAGCCATACCGCTTACTTATACTCAGCAAACGCGCCGTTTTCGCCGATACTTTAGCGAGATGGGTTACTTTTTGGGTCAGGAGCTTCTATGTCACTGCCGTTCAAACCCCATATCATCGCCCTGCTCTGTAGCGCTGGCTTACTCGCGGCGGCGGGAACACTCTATGTGCAAAGCCGTACTCCAGAGAAGGTCACTGAGGCGGCGGCGCAGCCTGCACCGGCACCAACGCCAACCTCACCTCCTGCCGCAGCGCAGCCGGTGACCACCACCTACACCCAGGCGCAAATTGATCAGTGGGTCGCGCCCATCGCGCTCTACCCGGACAGTCTGCTGTCGCAGGTGTTGATGGCCTCCACTTATCCCGACAACGTCATGCAGGCGGTACAGTGGTCCCAGGATAACCCCGCGATAAAAGGGGATGCGGCGGTTCAGGCGGTTGCCAGTCAGCCGTGGGATCCCAGCGTCAAATCCCTTGTCGCTTTCCCTGCCCTGCTGGCGATGATGGGCGAAAATCCGCCGTGGGTGGAGAACCTCGGCAATGCGTTTTTGGCCCAGCCGCATGATGTGATGGACTCGGTGCAGCGCCTGCGCGCTATTGCCCAGCAGACCGGGACCCTGAAATCCACGCCACAGCAGAAAGTGATTGTCACCCCTGCCGCACCGGTTTCCGCCAGCAGCACGGCAGCAACGTCCACCACCCACTCGGCGGCGCCTGCACCCACGCAGGTCATTAAAATAGAACCGACCAATCCGCAGGTGGTCTATGTTCCCAGCTATAACCCCTCCACCGTCTATGGCACCTGGCCAAACAGCGCCTATCCGCCGGTCTACCTGCCGCCGCCTCCCGGGGAGCAGTTTACCGATAGCTTCGTCAAAGGCTTCGGTTACAGCCTGGGCGTGGCCACTACCTGGGCGCTGTTTAGCAGTATCGACTGGGATGATGATGATGACCACCACCATCACGATGACGACTATCACCACGGCGATTACTCGCATAATGGCGATAACATCAATATTAATGTAAATAATTTCAATCATATAACGGGAGAAAACCTGCCGGGCAACCACGTTAACTGGCAGCATAATCCTGCCTATCGCGGTCACACACCGTATCCCGATAATACGGTTGCTCAACGCTTCCATCAGACCAACGTTTCCGGCGGACTGAGCGCTACCCAACATGCGCCAGTCGATCGCGAAGCGCAGCGCCAGGCAGCGATGACCCAGCTGCAGCATAACGTACCGGCGGCGACAGCGGGCAACCTGGCGGCAAACAACGCCTCACGCGATGCCCAGCGTCAGGCAGCTTCGGCGCAATTGAAACAAGCCACCCAGCGCAGCAACTATCGCGGTTACGACAGCACACCAACCTCGACCCAGCAGCAGCGTCGCGAGGCGGCGAAAACGCAGTTGAAAAATCCCACGCCGCAACAACAGCAGCGTCTGGAAACCGTTAAGAGCCGCGAGCAGAACCTGACACCTCAGCAGCAACAGCATCGGCAGCAGATCCAGTCCGCCACGCCCGCGCAGCGTCAGCAGCAGGTTAGTCATTTACGCGCCAGCGCTCTTAGCGGCAACGAAAGCCGCGCCCCCTCCTGGCAAGCGCAGCAGGAACGGGGACTGCAAAGTCGGCAGTTTTCCGCTGTAAACCGCGAGGAGCGTGGCGGCGCCAGAGAACGTCTTTCCGAACACCATGAACTGCGCCGCCGCTGAGGATGAGCAGAATGAGAAACCTATTACCTATTGCCCTGTTCACATTGATACTGTCACCGTTAGCCGCCTTCGCCCAGCAGCAGTTTTCTACCCCGGAGCAGGCCGCGAGCGCGCTGGCTGAGGCGCTCAGCCAGCAAAATGAAGCGGCGCTGAGCAAGGTGCTCGGCGATAACTGGCAGCAATTTTTACCTACCGATGGGATCGACCCCAGCGCCGTCGACCGTTTTCAGCGCGACTGGCAGGTAAAACATGTCATCGTGCAGCAGGGTGATAACGCCTGGCTCGACGTCGGCAGCGAAGCATGGCGGTTGCCGGTGCCTATCGTAAAAACGTCTCAGGGCTGGCGCTTTGATATGGCCGCAGGCGAAGAGGAGATCCTCACCCGCGCCATCGGTCGCAATGAACTGTCAGCGATAGCCGCCATGCACGCTTACGTTGACGCCCAGCAGGATTACTACCAGCTTAATCACCGCTGGGCGCAGAAAATCATCAGCAGTGAAGGCAAAAAAGATGGGTTGTACTGGCCGACGTCGCCGGGTGAGACGCCCAGCCCGCTGGGGCCGGCATTCAGCCCGACGGAGCCCGGCGCCGGTTATCATGGCTATCGTTTCCGCATTATCGCAGGCCGCGATGACCAGGATGCGGCCTTGCTTGCCTGGCCTGTGGAATGGGGTGAAACCGGAGTGATGAGCTTTATGATCGATCTACACGATACCGTTTATCAGGCTAATCTCGGCGAAGAGAGCGCCGCAAAAGCGCAGGCCATCACGCGCTTTGCCCCCGATGCTGACGCCGGCTGGCAGGTTGTCAAACCATAAAAAAACGCCAGGTTGCCCTCAAGCAACCTGGCGTTTCTATTCGCTTAGCCCTGATGGGGCATCAGAGACGGATCGCCAGCAAAAGTCGGCTTTGTGCTGGATAATGCCGCTTCATCAGCGCTGATGCTTCCGGAGTTCGCCGCCCATACCCCCTCATTCGTCTTCGTCACCTGCTGATGCTGGGCATTCAGATCCTGCCCCATCGCCGCGATATGGGTCGTTTCCGTGCCACCGCTGTTGTCCGCCCAGGGGATGGTGGCGTCAGCCGCGCAGGCCACACCGGATAGGCACGTTGCAGCGACCAGCGCTGCGGTTAAAAAGCGTTTCATCTCACACCTCAACTATATCGTTAACTGCCTATAAGTTTATGGCGTGATTATTTTCAAAGTATGTATGAGGTGTAGCGGTTTATGAACGGAGACATAGTTCTAAACATCAGGCATAAAAAAAGCGGCTCCGGGAGCCGCTTATGCTTTTAGCCTGAAAGAAAAAGTTACTTTTTCTTCGCTTTGGCGTTTGGCAGATCGGTGATGCTGCCTTCGAAGACTTCTGCCGCCAGGCCAACAGACTCGTGCAGAGTCGGGTGAGCATGGATGGTCAGCGCGATGTCTTCAGCGTCGCAGCCCATTTCGATAGCCAGGCCGATCTCACCCAGCAGCTCGCCGCCGTTGGTGCCGACAATCGCGCCGCCGATAACACGGTGGGTCTCTTTGTCGAAGATCAGTTTGGTCATACCGTCTGCGCAGTCGGAAGCGATAGCACGGCCGGAAGCAGCCCACGGGAAGGTGGCGGTTTCGTAGCTGATGCCTTTCTCTTTCGCTTCTTTCTCAGTCAGACCAACCCATGCCACTTCTGGCTCAGTGTAGGCGATGGACGGGATCACTTTCGGATCGAAGTAGTGTTTCAGGCCGGAGATAACTTCTGCGGCAACGTGACCTTCGTGTACGCCTTTGTGCGCCAGCATCGGCTGACCGACGATATCGCCGATAGCAAAGATGTGCGGCACGTTGGTGCGCATTTGTTTGTCAACGCGGATGAAGCCACGATCGTCCACTTCCACGCCCGCTTTACCTGCGTCGAGGTTTTTGCCGTTCGGTACGCGACCGATAGCGACCAGCACGGCGTCGTAACGCTGCGCTTCAGCCGGCGCTTTTTTGCCTTCCATGGAAACGTAAATACCGTCTTCTTTCGCTTCAACGGCAGTCACTTTGGTTTCCAGCATCAGGTTGAATTTCTTGCTGATGCGTTTAGTGAAGACTTTCACCACGTCTTTATCGGCAGCCGGGATAACCTGGTCGAACATTTCAACCACGTCAATCTCTGAACCCAGCGCATGGTATACGGTACCCATTTCCAGACCGATGATACCGCCACCCATGACCAGCATACGTTTCGGTACGGATTTCAGTTCCAGGGCGTCGGTGGAGTCCCATACGCGCGGATCTTCATGCGGGATAAACGGCAGCTGAATCGGACGGGAGCCCGCCGCGATGATGGCGTTGTCGAAGTTGATCACGGTTTTACCGTTTTCGCCTTCCACTTCCAGGGTGTTGGCGCCGGTAAATTTACCCAGACCGTTAACCACTTTCACTTTACGGCCTTTAGCCATGCCAGCCAGGCCGCCGGTCAGCTGAGTGATAACTTTTTCTTTCCAGGTGCGGATCTTGTCAATGTCGGTTTTCGGTTCGCCGAAAACGATGCCGTGTTCGGCCAGCGCTTTCGCTTCTTCGATAACTTTTGCCACGTGCAGCAGCGCTTTAGACGGGATACAACCCACGTTCAGGCAAACGCCACCGAGGGTGCTGTAACGTTCTACGATGACGGTTTCCAGACCTAAATCAGCGCAACGGAAGGCTGCAGAGTAACCTGCGGGGCCTGCCCCAAGTACCACGACCTGAGTTTTGATTTCAGTACTCATCATGACCTCTGTAATTTATATCCGGCGGGTCTGACGCTATTATTCTTACGCCCAAGTCCACCGGGACGTTCTATCCGCGTGTATTTTACAAAATTGTTAACAATTTTTAAACAACAAACGGCAAACGATTTTGTCCTTTGTTGCTGATAATCCCCAACAGCCTGAGGTTATCAGAAAAAAGCCGGCCGTCAGGCCGGCTTTTTCGATTACATCACCAGACGGCGAATGTCGCTCAAGGTGTTGTTAATGATGGTAATGAAGCGGGCACCATCAGCACCGTCGATGACGCGGTGGTCGAAGGACAGAGAGATCGGCATCATCAGACGCGGAACGAACTCTTTACCATTCCATACCGGCTCCATCGCGGACTTAGACACGCCCAGGATGGCCACTTCCGGCGCGTTAACAATCGGCGCGAAGTGGGTAGTGCCCAGGCCGCCGATGCTGGAGATGGTGAAGCAACCGCCCTGCATTTCGCCAGCCGTCAGCTTGCCATCGCGCGCTTTCTTCGAGATGGTGGTCAGTTCACGAGACAGCTCGGTGATGCTCTTCTTATTCACGTCTTTGAAGACCGGAACCACCAGACCGTTCGGGGTATCAACCGCCACACCGATGTTGATGTATTTCTTCAGCGTCAGGCGCTGACCATCTTCGGACAGCGAGCTGTTGAAGCGCGGCATCTGCTCAAGCGCAGCGGCAACGGCTTTCATGATGAAGACCACTGGGGTGAATTTCACGTCCAGTTTACGCTTCTCAGCTTCGGCGTTCTGCTGCTTACGGAACGCTTCCAGATCGGTGATATCGGTTTTGTCGAAGTGGGTAACGTGCGGGATCATCACCCAGTTACGGCTCAGGTTAGCCCCAGAGATTTTCTGGATACGACCCAGTTCCACTTCTTCGATTTCACCAAACTTGCTGAAGTCAACCTTCGGCCATGGCAGCATGCCCGGGATACCGCCGCCAGCGGCAGCCGCCGGTGCGGATTCAGCGCGTTTAACCGCGTCTTTCACATAAGCCTGAACGTCTTCGCGCAGGATACGACCTTTACGGCCGGTGCCTTTCACTTTTGCCAGGTTAACGCCGAACTCGCGCGCCAGGCGGCGAATCAGCGGCGTCGCGTGAACGTAAGCATCGTTTTCAGCGAATTCAGTTTTGCCTTCTGCTTTCGCAGCCGGTGCAGCGGCAGGCTTAGCGGCCTGAGCCGGTGCAGCAGCCGGTGCCGGAGCAGCAGCCTGAGCCGGCGCGGCGGCAGGCGCAGCGCCTTCCACTTCGAAGACCATGATCAGGGAACCGGTTTTGACTTTATCGCCGGTGCTGATTTTGATCTCTTTGACGGTACCTGCGAATGGCGCCGGCACTTCCATAGACGCTTTGTCGCCTTCGACGGTGATCAGGGACTGCTCAGCAGCCACTTTATCGCCGACTTTAACCATCACTTCAGTGACTTCAACTTCATCACCGCCGATGTCCGGGACGTTAACGTCTTTCGCGCCAGCGGCGGCAGCCGGTGCCGCGGCAGCCGGAGCGGCAGCTTGTGCCGGAGCAGCGGCAGGCGCAGCGCCCGCCACTTCGAAGATCATGATCAGGGAGCCGGTGGACACTTTATCGCCGGTGTTGATTTTGATCTCTTTCACGGTACCCGCGAACGGCGCCGGCACTTCCATAGAGGCTTTATCGCCTTCTACGGTGATCAGGGATTGCTCAGCGGCGATGGTGTCGCCCACTTTAACCATGATCTCAGTAACTTCAACTTCATCGCCGCCGATATCCGGGACGTGAACTTCTTTCGCTGCCGCGGCAGCTGCTGGCGCAGCCGCAGCCGGCGCGGCTTCTTTCTTCTCTTCCTGCGCAGGTGCAGCGGCTGCTGCACCCTCGGCGGAATCGAAAATCATAATCAGTTTGCCAGTCTCGGTTTTGTCGCCGACGGAGACTTTAATCTCTTTCACGACGCCAGCCTGCGGAGACGGGACTTCCATAGAGGCTTTATCGCCTTCTACGGTGATCAGCGACTGTTCAGCTTCTACTTTGTCGCCCACTTTGACCAGGATCTCGGTGATTTCAACTTCATCAGCCCCGATGTCCGGTACTTTGATTTCGATAGCCATTATTCTTTTACCTCTTACGCCAGACGCGGGTTAACTTTTTCTGCATCGATGTCGAATTTCGCGATAGCGTCAGCCACCACTTTCTTATCGATTTCACCACGTTTAGCCAGTTCGCCCAGCGCTGCAACGACCACATAGGAAGCATCGACTTCGAAGTGGTGACGCAGGTTTTCACGGCTGTCGGAACGACCGAAGCCATCGGTACCCAGTACGCGGTAATCATCAGCCGGTACATAAGTACGAACCTGCTCAGCGAACAGTTTCATATAGTCAGTGGATGCCACGGCCGGAGCGTCGTTCATTACCTGAGCGATATACGGCACGCGCGGGGTTTCCAGCGGGTGCAGCATGTTCCAGCGTTCGCAATCCTGGCCATCACGCGCCAGTTCGGTGAAGGAGGTGACGCTATACACGTCAGAGCCCACGCCGTAGTCTTTCGCCAGGATCTGCGCTGCTTCACGAACGTGACGCAGGATAGAACCGGAGCCCAGCAGCTGAACTTTACCTTTGCTACCTTCAATGGTTTCGAGTTTGTAGATACCTTTACGGATACCTTCCTCGGCACCTTCCGGCATGGCCGGCATGTGGTAGTTTTCGTTCAGCGTAGTGATGTAGTAGTAAACGTTCTCTTGTTTCTCACCGTACATACGCTCCAGGCCATCATGCATGATGACAGCCACTTCGTATGCATAGGACGGATCGTAAGAGATACAGTTCGGGATAGTCAGCGACTGAATATGGCTGTGGCCATCTTCGTGCTGCAGACCTTCGCCGTTCAGCGTTGTACGACCGGAAGTACCACCGATCAGGAAGCCGCGAGCCTGCTGGTCGCCTGCCTGCCAGCACAGGTCGCCGATACGCTGGAACCCGAACATCGAGTAGTAGATGTAGAACGGGATCATCGGCAGGTTGTTGGTGCTGTAAGAAGTCGCCGCAGCCAGCCAGGATGCGCCTGCGCCCAGCTCGTTGATCCCTTCCTGCAGGATCTGGCCTTTCTCGTCTTCTTTGTAGTAAGCAACCTGCTCACGGTCCTGCGGGGTGTACTGCTGGCCGTTCGGGCTGTAAATACCGATCTGACGGAACAGACCTTCCATACCGAAAGTACGCGCTTCGTCGGCGATAATCGGCACGAGGCGGTCTTTGATGGATTTGTTCTTCAGCATCACGTTCAGGGCACGAACAAATGCGATAGTGGTAGAGATCTCTTTATTCTGCTCTTCCAGCAGCGGAGCGAAATCTTCCAGCGTCGGCAGCTCCAGCTTCTCAGAGAAGTTCGGCTGACGGCTCGGCAGATAGCCGTGCAGTTTCTGGCGCTGAGCGTGCAGATAGGTGTGCTCTTCGGAACCTTCCGGGAAGGTGACGTACGGCAGTTTTTCGAGATCGGCATCGGCAACCGGCACGTTGAAACGATCGCGGACGTAACGAACGCCGTCCATGTTCATTTTCTTAACCTGGTGGGCGATGTTCTTACCTTCAGCGGTGTCACCCATGCCGTAACCTTTAATGGTATGGGCGAGGATTACGGTCGCTTTGCCTTTGGTTTCCTGCGCTTTTTTCAGTGCAGCGTAAACTTTCTTCGGATCGTGGCCGCCGCGGTTCAGGGCCCAAATCTGCTCGTCAGTCCAGTCGGCAACCAGCGCCGCGGTCTCCGGATATTTACCGAAGAAGTGCTCGCGCACATATGCACCGTCTTTGGATTTGAAGGTCTGGTAATCGCCGTCAACGGTTTCTTCCATCAGCTGGATCAGCTTACCGCTGGTGTCTTTACGCAGCAGCTCATCCCAACGACCGCCCCAGATAACCTTGATAACGTTCCAGCCTGCGCCCGCGAAGATGCCTTCCAGTTCGTTGATGATTTTGCCGTTACCCGTTACCGGGCCATCAAGACGCTGCAGGTTACAGTTGATAACGAAGACCAGGTTGTCCAGCTTCTCGCGGGTGGCGATGGTGATCGCACCTTTAGATTCCGGCTCGTCCATCTCACCGTCGCCCAGGAAAGCATAAACGGTTTGTTTGGAGGTGTCTTTCAGACCACGGTGTTCCAGATATTTCAGGAATTTAGCCTGATAAATTGCCCCGATTGGGCCCAGACCCATAGAAACGGTCGGGAACTGCCAGAATTCCGGCATCAGTTTCGGGTGCGGATAAGAGGACAGACCTTTACCGTGAACTTCCTGACGGAAATTGTTCATCTGCTCTTCAGTCAGACGACCTTCCAGGAAAGCACGCGCATACACGCCCGGAGAGATGTGGCCCTGGAAGTACACCAGATCGCCGCCATCCTGCTCGTTGCGTGCGCGGAAGAAGTGGTTGAAGCACACTTCGTAGAAGGTTGCGGAAGACTGGAAGGAAGCCATGTGGCCGCCCAGTTCGAGATCTTTTTTCGATGCGCGCAGAACGGTCATGATCGCGTTCCAGCGGATCGCAGAACGGATACGACGTTCCAGATCCAGATTCCCCGGGTATTCCGGTTCATCTTCAACGGCAATAGTGTTGACGTAACCGCCGGTCGATGCGCCAGCAGCCACTTTCACCCCGCCTTTGCGGGCTTCAGAAAGGAGTTGGTCAATAAGATACTGAGCACGCTCAACACCTTCTTCACGGATGACCGATTCGATCGCCTGTAGCCAGTCGCGAGTTTCGATCGGATCCACGTCATTTGGTAAACGTTCTGACATGGGGGGTATTCCTTATCTATCTAATCGTTGATTAATCTGGAACCTGTCCCATTGAACTCTTCGTTCTTCACCTTTGAACAACCAAAAATTCAATAAGACAGGTTCTGCGTTTAGTTGCCGCGCTCTAAAAATGGCGCTTAAGAACCGGAGTTCTCGTCCTTTCGTTGCTGTAAACGACGCAGTGAGCGCTCTCTACGACTCTGCTCACGGCTACGGTCCAGCAAAATTTCCTCAATGAACGCCAGGTGACGGTGCGACGCCTCACGCGCCTGCTCCGGCTCCCCGGCCATTATCGCCTCGAAAATGCGAGTACGATGGTTGCTGACCAACGGGAGCATTTCCCGGCGGGCATACAGCAATTCAAAGTTCTGACGAACGTTTTGTGCCAGCATCGGCTCCATACACCTTAGCAGATGGAGCAAAACCACATTGTGTGCCGCCTCGGTGACGGCGATTTGATACTGGACGACGGCGCCGGACTCAGCGTCCAGATCGCCCGACTGCTGCGCCCGTTCAATGGCCTGATGCAGCTCGCGGATACGATCGCGATCTTCATCATTGCTGCGCAGCGCCGCGTAATAAGCCGCGATGCCTTCCAGCGCGTGACGGGTCTCAAGCAGATCGAATTGGGATTCAGGGTGATCGGACAGCAGCTCGACCAGCGGATCGCTGAAGCTCTGCCACAGGCGGCTCTGAACAAACGTTCCACCTCCCTGACGACGAAGCAACAAGCCCTTGGCTTCGAGGCGTTGAATCGCCTCACGCAGCGAGGGGCGGGAAACGTCGAACTGCTTAGCCAGTTCGCGTTCGGGCGGAAGTTTTTCACCGGGGCGCAAGGTCCCCTCAAGGATCAGAAACTCCAGCTGCTGCTCTATCACATCGGATAATTTTGGTTGGCGGATTTTGCTGTAGGCCATATTCCCTGTCTCTGCCATTAGCCCGGAGTCAATTGGTCTTACCAATTTAAAGTTCGTAGCGCTAAAGTAACAAAGTATTCACCTTCTGTCCATACAGGTTTTGATTGAAATCAGTAAACCGCGGACATTTTAACAACCTTACAGAAATAACATTTCAGAAATGTAACCTTGCACAAATGTTACGTTTACTCACAAAGGGGTAGCGTTAACTTTATGGAAACGAAAAATTACGCTATCTGAACCGATTCAACTGCGCCATAGATGAATAAAAAATCAAATTAACAGAATAAATAACCAATCATGGGTAATGCGATGGAATAATACTGAATGTGTCTATTGATGTCTTTTTAGACACATCGTCATCATCCCTTCATAAAGCAGGTGCATTCGGTCGCGCTTAACACTATTCTCCCTCAGACGAAAGGCCTTTTTTTGAATTACCACACCGCCTTCCGTAAACAAAACAATACAGAAACGGAAGTCGCTAAATACACAAACACAACAATATGTGCGCGCCATCACTCAGGTAAAAAGTGGGCCACTTCGCCCAAATTTTCGCTGGCTATGCTTTCTGGCAGGGACAGCAGAGAAGCAGCAACCTGACGGATGACGTACACAAAAAATAACCACACACGAGGTTTCATATGGAAGGTCAACAGCACGGCGATCGGCTGAAGCGCGGCCTGAAAAACCGCCACATTCAGCTTATCGCGCTGGGCGGGGCTATCGGCACCGGCCTGTTTCTGGGAAGCGCGTCCGTCATTCAGTCCGCCGGCCCGGGTATCATTCTTGGTTACGCTATCGCCGGCTTTATCGCCTTTCTGATCATGCGTCAGTTGGGTGAGATGGTGGTGGAAGAGCCGGTAGCAGGTTCGTTTAGCCACTTCGCATATAAATACTGGGGCGGCTTTGCCGGCTTCGCTTCCGGCTGGAACTACTGGGTGCTGTATGTCCTGGTGGCCATGGCGGAACTCACCGCCGTCGGCAAATATATCCAGTTCTGGTGGCCGGAAATCCCGACCTGGGCCTCTGCGGCGGTCTTCTTCATCGCTATCAACGCCATTAACCTGACCAACGTGAAAGTGTTCGGGGAAATGGAGTTCTGGTTCGCGATTATCAAAGTGGTCGCCGTGGTGGCGATGATTCTGTTCGGCGGCTGGCTGCTGTTCAGCGGCAACGGCGGCCCGCAGGCGACGGTACGTAACCTGTGGGATCAGGGTGGCTTCCTGCCGCACGGCTTTACCGGACTGGTAATGATGATGGCGATCATCATGTTCTCCTTCGGCGGTCTGGAGCTGGTGGGGATCACCGCGGCGGAAGCGGATAATCCGGAGCAAAGCATTCCGAAAGCCACCAACCAGGTTATCTACCGTATCCTGATCTTCTATGTTGGCTCGCTGGCGGTGCTGCTCTCCCTGCTGCCGTGGACCCGCGTGACCGCGGACACCAGCCCATTCGTCCTGATTTTCCATGAGCTTGGCGATACGCTGGTGGCAAATGCCCTTAACGTCGTGGTGCTGACGGCGGCTCTGTCGGTTTATAACAGCTGCGTCTACTGCAACAGCCGTATGCTGTTCGGCCTTGCCCAGCAGGGTAACGCGCCGAAAGCGCTACTCAGCGTCGACAAACGCGGCGTGCCGGTGAATACCATCCTCGTCTCGGCCCTGGTGACCGCGCTGTGCGTACTGATAAACTACCTGGCGCCGGAATCCGCCTTCGGCCTGTTGATGGCGCTGGTGGTCTCGGCCCTGGTTATCAACTGGGCGATGATCAGCCTGGCGCATATGAAATTCCGTCGCGCCAAACAGCAGCAGGGGGTCACCACTCGCTTCCCTGCCCTCTTCTACCCGCTGGGTAACTGGGTTTGCCTGCTGTTTATGGCGGCAGTGCTGGTGATTATGCTGATGACCCCGGGGATGGCGATTTCCGTTTGGCTGATCCCGGTATGGATTGCGGTGCTGGGCGTGGGCTATCTGTTTAAACAGAAAGCCGCCGCCACCATAAAAGCACAATAATACATCTCATAAATATTTCTCTTTGCTCTGCGCCCCTCCCTGAATAACGGGCGCAGAGCATTGTTATCTGCTTCACACTTTCCCCTCCATAGCTGATATATCCATATCGTTAACGAGTTCCTGCAACGTATTTCCCTCGATAGCAGCCAATAATTCTCTCCATACTGCAACGGAGAGACCGCACATGGCAGACAATAGACTATCAATAAAGGAAAAGATTGGTTACGGGATGGGTGATGCCGGATGCAATATCATATTTGGCGCCATCATGCTGTTTGTTAACTATTTTTATACCGATATCTTCGGCCTGGCGCCGGCGCTGGTCGGCGTACTGCTGTTGTCGGTGCGCGTCATCGATGCGGTGACCGATCCGATTATGGGCGCCCTTGCCGACCGTACCCGCAGTAAATATGGCCGCTTTCGTCCATGGCTACTGTGGATTGCCTTCCCCTACGCCCTGTTCAGCGTGCTGATGTTCACTACTCCTGAGTGGACCTATAACAGCAAAGTTATCTATGCGTTCGTGACCTACTTTCTGCTGTCGGTGACCTATACCGCGATTAACATCCCCTACTGCTCGCTGGGAACGGTGATGACCGCTGATCCGAAAGAACGCGTTGCCTGCCAGTCCTATCGTTTTGTTATGGTGGGTATCGCCACGCTGCTGCTGTCATTGACGCTGCTGCCAATGGCCGACTGGTTCGGCGGCGCCGATAAAGCGAAGGGCTACCAGATGGCGATGACCGTGCTGGCCTTTATCGGCATGTGTATGTTCCTGTTCTGCTTCGCTACCGTGCGTGAACGCATACACCCGGCGGTGCAGACGAATGATGAACTGAAAAAAGACCTCAAAGACGTGTGGAAAAATGACCAGTGGGTGCGCATCCTGCTGCTCACGCTGTGCAACGTCTGCCCGGGCTTTATTCGCATGGCCGCCACCATGTATTACGTCACCTGGGTGATGGGACAAAGCACCCATTTTGCCACCCTGTTTATCAGCCTCGGCGTGGTCGGGATGATGATTGGCAGCATGCTGGCGAAAGTCCTCACCGACCGCTGGTGCAAACTGCAGGTTTTCTTCTGGACCAACATCGTGCTGGCGATTTTCTCCTGCGCCTTCTATTTCTTTAATCCGCACGCCACCACGCTGATTATGGTGCTCTACTTCCTGCTCAACATCCTGCATCAGATCCCCTCTCCGCTGCACTGGTCGCTGATGTCCGACGTTGACGACTATGGCGAGTGGAAAACCGGTAAGCGCATCACCGGCATTAGCTTCTCCGGCAATCTGTTCTTCCTCAAGGTCGGCCTGGCGGTCGCCGGAGCAATGGTAGGTTTCCTGCTGTCATGGTACGGCTACGACGCCGGCGCGAAAGCGCAAAGCGCCTCCGCCCTCAACGGCATCGTGCTCCTATTCTCGGTCATCCCCGGCGTCGGCTATCTGATCACCGCCGGCGTGGTGCGCCTGCTGAAGGTTGACCGCACCCTGATGCGCCAGATTCAAAGCGATTTAGAGAAGCGCCGCAGCAACTACAGCGAGCTGAACGAATACCAGGAACTGAAAACCAGTGAACACGTAAGGAAAGCCTGATGAACAACTGGCCAAACCCCTTTATTGAACAGCGCGCAGACCCCTTTATTCTGCGCCACCTTAATCACTACTACTTTATTGCCTCGGTACCGGAATATGACCGGCTGGAGATCCGGCGCGCGGCCACCCTTGAAGGATTGCGCGATGCTGAGCCGGTAGTGGTCTGGCGCGCGCCGCAAAGCGGGCCGATGAGCCAGCTGATTTGGGCGCCGGAGCTGCATGAAATAGACGGTAAGTGGTATATCTATTTTGCCGCCACCCATACTCACGATCTGGATGCGCTGGGGATGTTCCAGCATCGCATGTTCGTTCTCGAGTGCGCCGACAACGATCCGCTGACCGGTCGCTGGCAGGAAAAAGGCCAGGTGGTCACGCCTTTCGATACCTTCGCCCTCGATGCCACTACTTTTATCCATCAGGGCAAACGCTGGTATCTGTGGGCGCAAAAATCCCCGCATATCGAAGGCAACTCAAACTTATATCTTGCTGAAATGGCCAACCCGTGGACGCTAAAAGGCGAGCCGGTCATGCTGAGCAAGCCGGAGTTCGACTGGGAGTGCCGGGGATTTAAGGTCAACGAAGGTCCTGCGGTGCTGGTGCATGGCGATAAGCTGTTCATCAGCTATTCCGCCAGCGCCACCGATGAAAACTACTGCATGGGGTTGTTATGGATCGACCGGCAGGCCGATCCGCTGCAGCCGACGAACTGGCATAAAGCCCCGCAGCCGGTCTTTCGTACCAGCTATGAAAACCGCCAGTATGGCCCGGGCCATAATAGTTTTACCCAAACGCCGGCAGGGGAAGATGTGCTGGTGTATCACGCGCGGAATTACACCGAGATAGAAGGCGATCCACTGTATGACCCCAATCGCCATACGCGGTTAAAACTCGTCAGCTGGAGGGAGGACGGGATGCCCGACTTCGGCATCCCGCCGGCGGATACGCTGTAGCGGTTCGGAATGAAGCCCGCTGACGCGGGTTCTGCAGGCCGGGTCAGGCGAAGCCGCCACCCGGCAACAAGAGTCCCGCAGGTGCATGCATCGTGGCAGGCTGAGCGCGGGCTCAGGCCGTTAAACCAGGGTGCCGTAAATCGTCAGCAGCGCCATGATCACCACCACCACCAGCGAGGTTTTCTTGGCCATCGACACCGCGGCCTTCGGGGTCGCCACTTTATCCACGTGCGGTTCACGAGCCAGGGAATACTGCGCCAGGCGGGTCAATACCTGATACTGCGATGAATGGCGGTCGCCTAACGATGCAAACCACGCCGGGAGCGCTTTCTCTCCATGCCCCACCAGAGCATAGACAACCCCCACCAGACGCACCGGCAGCCAGTCCACGATATGCAAGAGACCATCGATTCCAGACTGCAAACGATGATGCGGCGTCTGGTAGCGCGCCAGCCACGTCTGCCAGGCACGCAGGACGCTATAAGCGATAAGCGTCAGCGGCCCCCACGCGCCCCCCACCACAAACCAGAAAAGCGGCGCCAGGTAATATCGATAGTTAATCCACAGCAGCGCATTTTGCAGCTCACTCAGATATTCACGCTCATCGCAGCCCGGCGGTACGCCGTGGATCAGCGTCAGCTCGCTGGCCATGGCATCGCAGGCGCGACTGTCATTGCGCGACGCCGCTTTCAGATAGGCATGATAATGCAGCCGAACCTTGCCTGCCCCGATGCACAACAGGCCCAGCAAGATCCAGAACACCAGCAGAGGTACGTTAAATAGCTGCCCCTGCAGCAGGCGCTGAATGAGATACACCACCGCGACAGCCACCACCGTCATCAGCAGCGTGCCCAGCAGCGAAAAATGTTTTATCCGGCGGAACACCACCTCCAGCCGATGATCAAGCTGCCAGTGTTCGCCCAGCTTAAACAGCCGTTCGGCGATAAGCACCAGCAGCGTCGTAAACAGCGTCATGATGTCTCCTTATCTGACGGCGCACTGAGTAGCGCCCGGAATTTTATCCAGTCAAAGGCCGGTCCTGGATCGGTTTTCCGCACGGGCGCGATATCGCTGTGGCCCGCGATGTTTTCGGCGATAGCCGGGTAAATCGTGATCAGTAGTTCCGTCACCGCCGCCAGCTGCTGGTACTGCGCATCGGTATACGCCAGGGTATCCGTGCCTTCCAGCTCAATGCCAATGGAAAAGTCATTGCAGCGTTCTCGCCCCTGATAGCAGGAGACCCCCGCATGCCACGCACGCTTATCGAAAGGCACATACTGCACGATTTCGCCATCACGGCGAATCAGACAATGTGCCGAAACGCGCAGATGAGCAATCTCGGCAAAGAAAGGATGCGCATGCGGATCCAGGGTGCCAGTGAACAGCGCATCAATCCACGGACCACCAAATTCACCCGGTGGCAGGCTAATGTTATGCACCACCAGTAAGGAAGGGGCTTCTTCATCCGGACGGCAGTCATGGTGCGGCGAGGGAACCCGACGCGCGCCGACCAGCCATCCCTCGTTCAACTGCATGCGGGATCTCCTTTCGCGAACTCATGCTTCCGGGCCACACGCCGGCCCAAAGGATGAAGTGTGTATGGTACTGAAACGTCGTTCAGGTTAGCATGTTTCCCACTTCTGAATCTTATCTATCTGGAGCTTTATCATGTCGCCTCGTCGTTACAACCCCGACCGCCGCCGTGACGTGCTGCTGGAACGTATTAACCTCGATATTACCGATGCTGTCGCACACTCCCTGCGGGAAGATTTGGGCGGCGAAGTCGACGCCAACAACGATATTAGCGCGCAATTATTGCCGCAGGATGCACGCTCCCATGCGGTGGTCATTACCCGCGAAGATGGCGTCTTCTGTGGCAAACGCTGGGTGGAAGAGGTCTTTATTCAGCTCGCCGGTGACGACGTGAATATCACCTGGCACGTGGCCGACGGCGATGCGGTCAAAGCCGACCAGCCGCTGTTCGAGCTGGAAGGCCCGTCGCGTATTCTGCTCACCGGCGAACGCACGGCGCTGAACTTTGTGCAAACTCTCTCCGGCGTCGCCAGCGTCGTCCGTCGCTACGTCGACCTGCTGGCCGGCACCAAAACCCAACTTCTGGATACCCGTAAAACGCTGCCAGGGCTGCGTACCGCGCTGAAATACGCGGTACTCTGCGGCGGCGGCGCCAACCACCGCCTGGGCCTGTTCGACGCTTTCCTGATTAAAGAAAACCATATCATCGCCTCCGGTTCGATCCGTCAGGCGGTGGAAAAGGCGTTCTGGCTACATCCTGATGTGCCGGTGGAAGTGGAAGTGGAAACCCTGGATGAGCTGGAGCAGGCGTTAAAAGCCGGGGCGGACATCATTATGCTCGATAACTTCACCACCGACCTGATGCGCGAGGCGGTGAAAATCACCGCAGGCCAGGCGGCGCTGGAGGTCTCCGGTAACGTCACCTTCGACACCATCCGCGAATTTGCCGACACCGGCGTCGACTATATCTCCGTCGGCGCCCTGACCAAACATGTGCAGGCGCTCGACCTGTCGATGCGTTTTCGCTAAGTAATTGGCCTTCACGCTGCCGGGCGTGAGGGCCTGATTTTGCGAGCCGACTCGCAGCCGTTCATGCCCACCATGTAAGCAAAGTAAAAACCCTGGAATCTGGTTTCCCGGATTGTTTTCGCCTCCTCGCCTGGTATCCCAAATCCCGTCACAGTGCTCCTGTCACAACAAGGAGCGACTTATGGATAAACAACGTGGTTTCACCCTGATTGAACTGATGGTGGTCATTGGGATCATCGCTATTCTCAGTGCCATTGGCATCCCGGCCTACCAGAACTACCTGCGTAAAGCCGCCCTCACCGACCTGCTGCAGACCTTTGTCCCTTACCGGACGGCCATCGAACTTTGCGCGCTCGATCATGGCGGCCTGACGGTATGTGACGGCGGCAGCAACGGCATTCCCTCGCCGACAACCACTCGCTACCTCTCCGCCATGAGCGTGGCCAAAGGGGTCGTCACCCTCACCGGCCAGGAAAGCCTGAACGGACTGGGCGTCACCCTGACGCCGACCTGGGATAACGCCGAGGGCGTCACTGGCTGGCAGCGCGTCTGCACTATCACCGGCAACAGCGCCCTTCAGCAGGCCTGCGAAGACGTCTTCCGGGTGAAGTAAGGGCAAACACATGAAAACAGAACAGCTGATCCCTCTCTGTCGCCGCTATCACGCCATGTTACTGCATAGCGACGAGCAGACAATAGCCATTGCGGTGGTCGATACCCCACCGGCGGAGCTGATGGAGGCGCTGCGCTTCGCGACGCAAAAGCGAATCGATATTGAATGCTGGAGCCAGGAACAGATGGACAAGCGTCTGCAGGCCCAGGAAAAGCAGGCGCAACTGGCGCAAAACGCGGGGCCAGAGAATATCGCCGAACGGGTCAACCAGATCCTCGAACAGGCTCTGCGTCAGCGGGCGTCCGATATTCATATCGAACCCACGGAAACGCATTTACGCATCCGCCTGCGGGTCGATGGCGTCCTCCATGCCCTGCCGTTGCTGGCCCCCGAGCTGGCGGCACCGGTTATCGCGCGACTCAAGGTCATGGCCAGTCTCGATATCGCCGAGCATCGTTTACCACAGGATGGTCAGTTCGCGCTGAACCTCGGCGGACGACCGCTCTCCTTTCGCATCGCCACTCTACCCTGCCGCTATGGCGAAAAAATTGTCCTGCGTCTTCTGCATCAGGTTGACCAGGCCCTGGATCTGGAGGCCCTCGGACTCTCCTCGTCCCAGCTGGCGGCTTTTCGCCAGGCGCTTAATCAGCCGCAGGGTCTACTGCTGGTCACCGGCCCGACCGGAAGCGGTAAAACGGTGACCCTCTACAGCGCCCTGCAGGCCAGAAACCGGGAGCAAGTGAACATCTGTAGCGTCGAGGATCCGCTGGAGATCCCCATCGCCGGGATGAATCAGACGCAAATTAATCCGCGTTCCGGGCTCACCTTTCACAGCGTACTCCGCGCCCTGTTACGCCAGGATCCGGATATTGTCATGGTAGGCGAGATTCGTGACGCCGAGACCGCTGAAATAGCCCTGAAAGCCGCCCAGACCGGCCATCTGGTGCTTTCCACCCTGCACACCAACTCCACCAGCGAAACCCTCACCCGCCTGCAGCAGATGGGCATCGCCCGCTGGATGATATCTTCAGCGCTCTCGCTGGTTATCGCCCAGCGCCTGGTCCGCAAGCTGTGCCCCCACTGTCGGCGCAATGTCGGTAGCGCCGCCGACCTGCCGCACAGCCTGTGGCCACGCCCGCTGCCGCGCTGGCAGGCGGCTGGCTGCGATCACTGTTATCACGGTTATCACGGCAGGCTGGCGCTGTTTGAGGTCATGCCTGTCACCCCCGGGTTACGCCAGGGAATAGTCCAGGGGCTGAATGCCATTGAGATTGAATCTCTGGCGCGAGCCGAGGGGATGATGACGCTTTTTGAAAGCGGTTGTCAGGCTATCGAACAGGGGCTGACCAGCCTTGAAGAGGTGGTGCGGGTGCTGGGGATCCCCCATGGCGACTAAGCGTCTCTGGCGCTGGCGCGGTATCGATGCGCACGGCGCCCCTTGCCAGGGGATGCTATGGCAAGCCAGTCGTCTGGAGGTGCTGCACGACCTTCAGCAGCAGCGCGTCATGCCGCTGGCCGTGCGCCGCTGTGCAGTGAAGCTGAATCTCTGGCACCCACGCTACAGTAGCGAAACGATCCGTCAGCTCGCCACCCTGCTGCAGGCCGGCCTGCCGCTGGCGGACGGTTTATCTCTGCTGGCGCAGCAGCAACCACACCCGCAATGGCAAGCGCTGCTTGAGTCCCTGGGCCGCGAACTGGCTCAGGGTGTAGCTTTCACTACCGCGCTGGCGCAGTGGCCTCAAGCCTTTCCGCCGCTTTATCTGGCGATGATTAGCACCGGCGAACTGACAGGCAAGCTCGATATTTGCTGCCAGCAGCTGGCCAACCAACAGCAGGAGCAGCAGCGGCTCGCCGGCAAGGTCAAAAAAGCGCTGCGTTACCCGCTGATCGTACTCGCCCTGGCGCTGCTGGTGGTGCTGGGGATGCTCTATTTTGTCCTGCCCGAGTTCACCGCTATCTACCAGACGTTCAGTACGCCGCTGCCGCTGTTGACGCGGATGGTCGTTGCGGCAGGCGACATGCTAAGTCGCGGCTGGCCGCTACTGCTGGCCCTTTTCCTGAGCCCGCTGCTGCTCAACCAGCTGGTCCGGCGGCGTAGCGACTGGTTGCTGCGTCGCCAGCGATTGCTGAACGCGCTCCCTCTCATCGGCCCCCTGATCGGCGGCCAACAGCTGAGCCTGATCTTTACCATCCTGGCGTTAACCCAAAGCGCCGGTATTAGCTTTCTGCAGGGTTTGCAAAGTGTTGAAGCAACTCTGTCGTGCCCACTCTGGCGCCAGCGCCTGGCGCAAGCCCGTACGCTGATAGCCCAGGGGGAACCGATTTGGCAGGCGTTAAGCCGGTGCGGCGGTTTTACTCCGCTGTGCCTGCAGCTCATCCGTACGGGTGAAAGCGCGGGGGCGCTGGATCAAATGCTGGAAAATCTGGCGCACCATCATCGAGAGCAAACGCATCAGCGAGCCGACAGTCTGGCTGCGCATCTCGAACCCATCATGCTGGTGATAACCGGTTCACTGGTCGGCATTCTGGTGGTGGCGATGTATTTGCCCGTTTTTCATCTGGGCGATGCCATTGGCGGGGCGGGAGGGTGAGAAACGCTGGCGCAGCACAGGCGCCAGCGAAGCCGCTTACAGGCTATTGAATATCCGGTTCTCTTGTTCCTGAACGCGGATAAAGGTCGTCCGTTTGGTCAGCTCTTTCAGACGCGACGCGCCAACATAGGTGCAGGCTGAACGCAGGCCGCCAAGGATATCGCGAGCAGTATTATCCACCGGGCCACGCAGCGGTAGCTTAACGGTTTTACCTTCCGCCGCGCGGTATTTCGCGACACCGCCCACATGGCGCGTCATCGCCGACTCGGAGCTCATGCCATAGAACAGCATGAATTTTTCCCCGTTCTCTTCAACGATGGTTCCGCCGCTCTCTTCATGGCCCGCCAGCATGCCGCCGAGCATCACGAAATCGGCGCCGCCGCCGAAAGCTTTCGCCACATCACCCGGCATGGTGCATCCCCCGTCGCTGATGATCTGGCCGCCCAGGCCGTGCGCCGCATCAGCGCACTCGATCACGGCGGAGAGCTGCGGATAGCCGACGCCAGTTTTGACGCGGGTAGTGCAGACGGAACCCGGGCCAATCCCGACTTTCACAATATCGGCGCCGGAGAGGATCAGCTCTTCGCACATTTCACCAGTGACCACGTTTCCGGCGATAATGGTTTTCTGCGGCCAGGCTTCACGAGCTTTCGCCACAAACTGCACGAAGTGCTCAGAGTAGCCGTTAGCCACGTCGATGCACACAAATTTCAGTTGCGGATTCTGAGAGAGGATCTGTTGCGTCTTTTCGAAATCCGCATCGGAAGTGCCGGTGGAAACCATCACATGCTTGAGGACGTCTGCGGACGCGCCCTGTACAAACGCCTGCCATTCCTCAACGGTGTAGTGCTTGTGTACCGCGGTCAGAATACCAAAAGTGGCCAGTGCTTGCGCCATACTGAAGGTGCCGACGGTATCCATGTTGGCCGCAATAATTGGCACACCGGACCAGGTCTGGCCTGAATGTTTGAAAGTGAATTCACGTTCCAGCTCAACATCAGAACGGCTTTTGAGAGTAGAGCGTTTCGGGCGGATAAGAACGTCTTTGAAACCAAGCTTCAGATCTTCTTCAATACGCATGTGCGAATTCCTGGGGTTAATTGCATTATTGTGAGAGCACAACTCCAGTGACGTTATCATACGCACGAATCAGGCCTGCGCAAGACTGCGATTTTCACTTTTTTTACGCTACAATCGTATAAATTTACCTGGTGAATGGAGAAAAAAGCGCTTATGCCTTTCCTCGCCAGCGTATTATTTTTAACCATTTGATTTTCTTGATTAAAAGAAACAGAATAGCGGGCGGCGATCCCGGTTGGCACGTGACTATCACGACATGATCACTATCACCTCTCCGACGTGCGGCCAGTCATCGCTGTCTGAATGCAAAAAATACGAGCAATCCGTTTCAGGGTCAGAAGATATGGGGTACACAGTCGCGTTAACAGGTGGGATCGGCAGCGGTAAAAGCACGGTCGCAGACGCCTTCGCGCAGCTCGGGGTTAACGTTGTTGATGCCGATGTTATCGCCCGCCAGGTGGTCGAACCTGGCACCCCAGCGCTCCAGGCCATCGCCGGCCACTTTGGGTCGCAGATGATTGCCCCCGACGGCACGCTGAACCGCCGCCTGCTGCGGGAAAAAATTTTTGCTCACGTGGAGGATAAAGCCTGGCTTAACGCGCTGTTGCATCCGCTGATCCAGCAGGAAACGCGCCGCCAGATGCAGGCTGCTACCTCCCCTTATCTCCTCTGGGTCGTACCTTTGCTGGTCGAAAACCGCCTGTCCGGTCAGGCCGATCGCGTACTGGTCGTCGATGTGCCAAAAGAAACGCAGATCGAACGCACCATGCTGCGTGACAAGGTCAGCCGCGAACATGCTGAACATATTCTTGCCGCTCAGGCCACGCGCGAGCAGCGCCTGGCCGTCGCGGACGATGTTATTGAAAACACTGGCACGCCGGATGCAGTGGCATCGGATGTTGCCCGCCTGCACGAAAAGTATTTAATGCTGGCATCGCAGGCCGCCTCACAGGAAAACTCGTAATGCATACCCCCGTTCTGTTTGAACATCCTCTTAATGAGAAAATGCGTACCTGGCTGCGCATCGAATTTCTGATCCAGCAAATGGCTTTCCATCCGATGATTGCCACTCATGCCGATGCGCTCCATTTTTTCCGTAACGCCGGCGATCTGTTGGATGTGCTGGAGCGTGGCGAGGTGCGTACCGACCTGGTTAAAGAACTGGAGCGCCAGCAGCGCAAGCTCCAGTCCTGGGCTGAAGTACCGGGCGTCGATCAGGAGCGCATTAACGAACTGCGCCAGCAGCTGAAGCAATCCTCCAGCACCCTGATGGCCGCGCCGCGTATTGGCCAGTTTCTGCGTGAAGATCGCCTGATTGCGCTGGTGCGTCAGCGCCTGAGTATTCCAGGCGGCTGCTGCAGCTTCGATTTACCGACCCTGCATATCTGGCTCCATATGCCACAGGCGCATCGGGACGAGCAGGTGGCCAGCTGGCTCGCCAGCCTCGATCCGCTGATCCAGTCCCTGAACCTGATCCTCGACCTGATCCGTAACTCTGCGCTGTTTCGCAAACAGACCAGCCTCAATGGCTTTTACCAGGATAATGGCGAAGATGCCGATCTGCTACGTCTGCGTCTCGATCTGGCTCACCAGCTGTATCCGCAGATCTCCGGCCATAAGAGCCGTTTCGCTATCCGTTTCCTGCCGCTGGACAGTGAGTATGGGATCGTGCCGGAGCGCTTTGATTTTGAACTGGCCTGCTGCTAAGGAGATAACATGTCTGAAGAGACCATCGTCAACTGCCCGACCTGCGGCAAAAACGTGGTGTGGGGTGAGCAGAGTCCCTTTCGTCCATTCTGCAGCAAGCGCTGTCAGCTGATCGATCTGGGAGAATGGGCCGCAGAAGAGAAACGCATCCCCAGTGCGGGCGATCTCTCCGACAGCGATGACTGGAGCGAGCAGCAGCCCTGATTTACCGGCACGCTAACCCGATAATTATCGGGTTAGCGTTGTAGCCTGACGCTCAGCCCAGGCCGATAAGTTTGTTGATAACCGGTTCATTCGCCGGGGGGAACGCCTCTGGATCCAGTGTCTGACCCGCCATCCACCGTCCCGGTTGCCCTTCTTTACCCCATGGCTCGCCTTGCCAACTTTCCACAAGGAAAAACCACAGCGTTATATGGCGGTCAGGGAACTGATACTCCAGCTTATCAAATAGCGTTGCAGACCTTACCGTAATTCCAACCTCTTCCTGCAGCTCGCGAATTAGCGCCTGCTCCGGCGTCTCATCAGATTCAATCTTCCCGCCCGGGAACTCCAGCTTATTCGCCATATGGGCATCAGCGGCGCGCTGGGTAATAAAGATTTCGCCTTGCGGATTGCGAATTATCCCGACGGCGATTTGCAGTTTTTTCATTGAATCAGCTCCATAAAAAAGGCGCAGAACTCTGCGCCTTTGTTTTTTTATCAGGCCTTAGCTCAGACGGCCGTGGCACTGTTTATATTTTTTACCGGAACCGCACGGACAGGGATCGTTACGCCCCACTTTACGCTCGCCGGTTTGTGCCGCCAGATCCTCGGCAGCGGCCTCATCGTCGCTCTGATGGCTGAGCTGCTGCATCTGCGCCAGGCGCTCGGCTTCTTCACGACGCTGTTGCTCCATCGCTTCGACTTCTTCCGGCATACGCACCTGGACTTTGCTCAGGGTGCTAATCACTTCATACTTCAGTGACTCCAGCATCGCAGCAAACATAGAGAACGATTCGCGCTTGTACTCCTGCTTCGGATCTTTCTGCGCATAGCCACGCAGATGGATACCCTGACGCAGATAGTCCATCGCTGCCAGGTGCTCTTTCCACAGGGAGTCCAGGGTCTGCAGCATCACACCTTTCTCAAAGTGACGCATCATCTCGGCACCGACCACTTCTTCTTTACGCTGGTAAGTTTCTACCGCGCTCTGCAGAATACGTTCACGCAGGGTCTCTTCATGCAGCTCTGGCTCTTTATCCAGCCACTCTTTGATCGGCAGCTCGAGGTCGAAGTCGTTTTTCAGACGCTCCTGCAGGCCTTCAATATCCCACATCTCTTCCAGCGACTGCGGCGGAATATGCGCATCGATAGTCGCTTTAAAGACGTCTTCGCGGATGCTGTTGATGGTTTCGCTGACATCAGACACGTCCAGCAGTTCGTTACGCTGAGTGTAGATCGCGCGGCGCTGGTCGTTAGCCACATCATCATATTCCAGCAGCTGCTTACGAATATCAAAGTTACGGCTTTCCACTTTACGCTGGGCGTTGGCGATAGCCTTAGTCACCCATGGGTGCTCGATGGCTTCACCCGGTTTCATCCCCAGTTTGCGCATCATGCCGGACACACGATCGGAGGCGAAGATACGCATCAGGGCATCTTCCATCGACAGGTAGAAGCGGGAAGAACCGGCATCACCCTGACGACCCGCACGGCCACGCAGCTGGTTATCGATACGGCGTGATTCATGACGCTCAGTACCGATAATGTGTAGACCGCCTGCGGCCAGAACCGCATCATGGCGCACCTGCCAGTCCGCTTTGATTTTTTCAATCTGTTCCGCCGTCGGATTTTCCAGCGCGGCGACTTCCGCCTGCCAGCTACCGCCGAGCATAATATCGGTACCACGACCCGCCATGTTGGTGGCAATGGTCACCGCTGCCGGATAACCCGCCTGGGCGACGATATCCGCTTCGCTGGCGTGGAACTTGGCGTTCAGTACGTTGTGCTTGATGCCGGCTTTGGTCAGCTCGCGCGAAACTACTTCGGATTTTTCGATCGAGATAGTCCCCACCAGCACCGGCTGGCCGGCAGCGGTGCGGGTTTTAATATCTTCGATAATCGCCTGAATTTTTTCCGCTTCGGTCATATAGACCAGATCCGCCATGTCCTTACGGATCATCGGACGGTTGGTCGGCACGACAACGGTATCCAGCTTATAGATAGAGCTGAATTCGAAGGCTTCGGTATCCGCTGTACCGGTCATCCCCGCCAGTTTCTCGTACAGGCGGAAGTAGTTCTGGAAGGTGATAGAGGCCAGAGTCTGGTTTTCGTTCTGGATCTCCACGCCTTCTTTGGCTTCCACCGCCTGGTGCAGACCATCGGACCAACGGCGGCCTTGCATCGTACGGCCAGTGTGCTCATCGACGATGATAACTTCGCCATCTTTAACGATGTAGTCAACGTCGCGGGTGAACAACGCATGGGCGCGCAGCGCGGCGGTCACATGGTGCATCAGCATGATGTTGGTCGGGGAGTACAGCGACTCACCTTCTTCCATAATGCCTTCCTGCACCAGCAGCTCTTCGATGAGCACCAGACCGCGTTCGGTCAGGTTAACCTGGCGGGCTTTCTCATCAACAGAGAAGTGGCCTTCACCGGTAAAGGTATCCGAATCCTCTTTTTCCTGACGGATCAGGTGCGGGATGATTTTGTTTACCTTACGGTACATTTCAGAGCTGTCTTCCGCCGGACCGGAAATGATCAGCGGGGTACGCGCTTCGTCGATCAGGATGGAGTCCACCTCATCCACCAGCGCATAGTGCAGTTTACGTTGAACGCGCTCTTCCGGGCTGAAGGCCATGTTGTCGCGCAGATAGTCGAAGCCGTATTCGTTGTTGGTGCCGTAGGTAATGTCGGCCGCGTAGGCTTCACGCTTCGCCGGCGCCGGCAGACCGGACATATTGATGCCCACGCTCATACCAAGGAATTCGAACAGCGGACGGTTGTTTTCGGCGTCACGCTGCGCCAGATAGTCGTTGACGGTCACCACGTGGACGCCTTTACCGGTCAGCGCGTTGAGGTACGCCGGCAGGGTCGCGGTCAGCGTTTTACCTTCACCAGTACGCATCTCGGCGATGCAGCGATCGTTAAGCACCATACCGCCCAGCAGCTGGACGTCGAAGTGGCGCATGCCGAACACACGCTTACTGGCTTCGCGAACGACGGCAAAGGCTTCCGGGATCAGGTTTTCCAGCACTTCGCCTTTTTCCAGGCGCGCGCGGAATTCAGCAGTTTTCGCTTTCAGCTCGTCATCAGAGAGTTTTTCCATCGCCGGTTCCATACCGTTGATGATATTGACAACTTTGCGCATACGACGCAGCGTACGGTCGTTACGGCTGCCGAAAACCTTAGTTAACATTTTAATAAGCATAATAAAATCTCAAACGCCCCGCGGTGCGGAGTCACAAAAAATAGGATGGTCCGTGGTTATTTTCAGCTGAGACGTTGAGGTCCTGCGCGGATCCCCGCCACCTGGCTAATCCAGGCGCTCACGCGGAAGGCAGAATATGAGGAAGAGATGTAAGCCACCTGGCGGATCACCACCGGCGGCGTGCTGTCCTGGGTCAGCAGCGCGCTGAGCGTATCAAGCAGCGCCAGATGTTGGGCCTGCAGCGGGGAAGTTTCTTCCGCCACCGGCAATGCCTGTGGCGCCATCGCGAAGGAGAGATGACGAATAACGGTGCGAATGGCGTGCTGATGCCAGTAGTCGACGGTAAAGTTCGGCCGACGATTACTCTCCAGCAGCGCCAGCTGAGAGAAGTTAACTTTGCTCGGATTATGGTTGCTGGACGTTGCCTTCGCCGGCGTCGCAGTTTCGTGGCTGTTGCTAAGCGCGGGCAGGCCGAAGCTGGCCGCGACCATCCCCAACAGGAGATGCGGCCAAAAATACCGTCTGCCAAACTGTCGCCAGCGCGTCAGCAATCCACTCACTTTCATTACCTTTCGTTGGTATACCCGTCGTCGTTCAGGCCGCCTCTTAATTAGCGTTTTTTGCAGGACACCCTGACATCCACGGGGTAAAGCAACCCGGAGAAATAATTTTGCGCTCAAATACTAACATTATTACCGCGCTGAGGCAGCATGAATGAAGGCGATTGCCCGGGGAAAACGCTTAATAAAACAGCGAACGCGCGCTAATTATTGCCCGACAATCACTGCGAAAAATAACTGGAAGGGGTTATAAAAGAAAAACGACTGGTTCCCTGGTCGGAGAGAGTACCAGGTTACCAGTCGAATTTACTGAATGGTCAGGCTTACGCCAGAACCATCGACGGTGCGCGGAACGCCATAGGCAGTTTTGCGTCGTCTTCGAAGGTCACATACTCCCAGGCTTCCTGTTTTGCCAGGACCGCCTGCAGCAGTTTGTTATTCAACGCGTGACCCGATTTGTACGCCGTGAATGCGCCGATAATGTTGTGACCACACATAAACAGGTCACCGATCGCATCCAGCATTTTGTGGCGAACAAATTCGTCTTCAAAGCGCAGACCGTCTTCGTTCAGTACGCGATAATCGTCAACAACGATGGCACAATCGAAGCTGCCGCCCAGGCACAGGCCGCGGGACTGCAGATATTCGATATCGCGCATAAAACCGAAGGTACGCGCACGGCTAATCTGACGCATGAACGCATCGGCCGAGAAGTTCAGCGTATAGCGCTGGGTGCTGGCATCAATCGCCGGATGGTTAAAATCGATGGTGAAATCCAGCGAAAAACCATTGTACGGTTTGAATTCAGCCCATTTGTCGCCATCTTCGACGCGAACCGTCTCTTTGATACGAACAAATTTCTTGGCGCAGTTCAGTTCATCGATGCCGGCGTCCAGCAACAGATAAACGAACGGAGCCGCACTGCCGTCCATAATCGGGATTTCCGGTGCGTCGACTTCAACAATAATGTTGTCGATACCCAGGCCAGCCAATGCGGCGTTCAGGTGTTCAACCGTAGAAATCCGCACGTCATGCTCATTAACCAGGCAAGTACAGAGCATGGTATCACGCACAGATTTGGCATCAGCCGGAAAATCTACCGGTGGATTCAAGTCGGTGCGACGATAGATGACCCCGGTATTTGCCGGCGCAGGGCGTAACGTCAGTGTGACTTTCTTGCCGGTATGCAAACCGACACCAGTCGCCTGAACGATACGTTTAAGAGTCCTTTGTTTGATCATCGTATAATCTCGCCAATTTACCTATCCAACCGAAGTGTACACCACTATCGGGAGGCCAGTTTAGCACAAAGAGCGCAGATGCCCAACTTCCAGTCGATTCTTAATCGGCTTGCTTACGCAGGAAGGCTGGGATATCCAGATAATCCGGCTCTTTCGCGGTTTGCGGCGTATTGTCGTTCACCACTTTTGCTGCCGGCTTCTGCTCTTGCGTCAGCGGCGACATACCGTGCTGCTGGTAGCGATCCATCACCGGCTGCTGAACCTGTTTGTTGGTCACCAGGGTAATTTCCGGACGCTTGTCCATGCCGATACCAGTCGCCACCACGGTCACGCGCAGCTCGTCGTTCATATCCGGGTCCAGAGAGGTCCCGATAACCACGGTCGCGTTATCCGACGCAAAGGCACGGATGGTGTTACCCACGGTTTCGAACTCATCCAGACGCAGGTCGAAGCCCGCAGTAATGTTAACCAGTACGCCGCGCGCGCCGGACAGGTCGATATCTTCCAGCAGCGGAGAAGAGATAGCCATTTCAGCCGCTTCTTCCGCACGGTCTTCACCACTCGCCACGCCGGAGCCCATCATCGCGTAGCCCATTTCTGACATCACGGTACGGACGTCCGCGAAGTCGACGTTCATCAGGCCCGGACGCGTAATCAGTTCGGCGATACCCTGCACCGCGCCTTTCAGTACATCGTTTGCCGCGCCGAACGCGTCGAGCAGAGAAATACCACGGCCGAGTACTTTCAGCAGCTTGTCGTTCGGGATGGTGATCAGTGAGTCAACGTGCTTGGACAGCTCGGTGATCCCCTGCTCAGCAAACGCCATGCGCTTCTTGCCTTCGAAATTAAACGGCTTCGTGACCACCGCAACGGTGAGGATACCCAGATCCTTCGCCACTTCCGCAACCACTGGCGCCGCACCGGTACCGGTACCGCCGCCCATGCCTGCCGCGATGAACACCATGTCTGCGCCATCAAGGGCCGCACGCAGCGCTTCGCGGTCTTCGTCCGCCGCATTGCGGCCGACTTCCGGGTTCGCGCCCGCACCCAGACCTTTGGTAATACCGCTACCGATCTGGATAGTCTGGCCAACAGCCGTTTTACGCAGCGCCTGCGCATCGGTGTTCACCGCGAAGAATTCAACACCCTCAATGCGCTCGCGCACCATGTGTTCAACGGCGTTACCGCCGCCGCCACCGACGCCGATGACTTTAATCACCGCGTCGTTGGTCAGTTCCATAGGTTCAAACATAGTTTCTCTCCGTCTTGTGCCTGTCGCCTGAGAACGCTAATTGTCTGCGTTCTCTTAAAAAATTAAAACTCTTTTCGCAGCCAGCTGTTGAGTCGTTTAATCCACGAGCCCACTGACGCCGTCACGCGTTTTTCGACTTCCGCTTCACCACTCAAATGTGACTCTTTGCCGTAGTGCAGCAGCCCAACCGCCGTCGAATAATACGGCTCCTGGGCGTAATCCGTTAAACCAGTAATGTTCAGCGGCGCGCCAATACGCACCTGGGTATGGAATACCCGCTGCGCACAGGCCGCCAGGCCTTCAATTTGCGCCGCGCCGCCGGTTAACACAATCCCTGCCGCCAGATGATGTTTGACACCCTGCTGGCGAAGCTGTTCCTGCAGCTGCAGGATCTCTTCGTTGACCAGATTAAGCAGCTCGGTATAACGCGGTTCAATCACCTCTGCCAGCGTCTGACGCTGCAGGCTGCGCGGCGGACGTCCGCCTACGCTCGGGACTTCGACGTTTTCGTCTTTACCGACGATGGAACCTAATGCGCAACCGTGACGAACCTTAATCGCTTCGGCATCGCTCGGCGGCGTACCAAAGGCATAGGCGATATCGCTGGTCACCACGTTCCCGGCGTACGGGATCACTTTGGTGTGACGCAGCGCGCCGCCGGTGTAGACGGCGATATCCATTGTACCACCGCCGATGTCCACGACGCAGACGCCCAGCTCACGTTCGTCTTCTGTTAATACCGAATAACTGGCCGCTAACCCGGCGAAAATAAGTTGGTCAACTTTCAGACCGCAACGTTCCACCGCTTTAACAATGTTTTTCGCCATATCGTTATGGCAGGTAATCAGATGCACCTTCGCCTGCATACGCACACCAGACAGCCCTACCGGATTTTTAATCCCTTCCTGGTAGTCGATGGCATATTCCTGCGGAATCACGTGCAGGACGCGATGTTCATCGCGGACGCGAACCGACTTCGCGGTGTGGACCACGTTCTCAACGTCATCCAGCGTCACTTCTTCTTCCGAAATCGGTACCATCCCGATTTCATTCTGACAGCTTATATGTTTACCCGAAAGTGCCAAATAAACTGATGAAATCTGGCAATCCGCCATCAGTTCGGCCTGGTCGATGGCGCGCTGTACGCATTTCACCACCGACTCGAGGTCGTTCACACCGCCTTTATCCATACCACGTGATGGGCAACTGCCCACGCCGATGATATTAATCATGCCGTCGGGCAGAACTTCCCCTACTAAAGCGGCCACCTTAGCGGTGCCAATCTCCAGTCCAACTACCAGTTTTCTGTCCGTCGCCTTGATCATTGTTGTTCTGCCTGTGCCTGATTCTGTTGTTGATTAGTTTCCTCTACGGGAGCAGGTACCCAGCCCACTGCCGCACCCGAGTCATAACGCAAATCAACGTAGCTAATCCGTTTGCCGTCGGTCTGCGCCTGCTGCTGGAGAACCGGGTAGAGTTCCATAAAGCGCTGAAGCCGTTTCATGGTATCGCCACGGCCAAGGTTGAGCTTAATGTCATTATTAAGCGTCAACTGCCAGGAGCGACGGGCGGTCATCGCCGCCACTTTCAACGTGAATTTATCCTTTGCCAGCACCTGCCCCATGTCACGATACCCTTGCAGCACTTCGTTCTCGCTGCCTTCCGGGCCGTATAACATCGGTAAATTCTGTTTGCTGGTGCGATCCGCCGGTACGCTGAAGGCATTTCCTTCTGCATCCACCATATGTTGATCATTCCAGCGCGCAATCGGCACATATTCAACCAGATGAATCTTCAATTCATCGGGCCACTGCTTACGGACGCTCGCCTGCTTAATCCACGGCAAGCGTTCAATTTGACTCTGAATAATGTTCACATCCTGAGTCATGAAAGTACCCGGTGAACCCAACGCCAGAATCGCCTGGCGGATGTCATCATTGCGCGTATAGTGACGCTCGCCGGTCACCACCATCTTCGACAGCGGCAAGCGCTGCGCATCTTCCATCCAGCCAAGAACCATCCACCCGCTGACCAGCACGGTAAACAGCACCGCCAGCAGGAAAACGATCCCTGCCAGCCGCGTTCCATTACTCCGACGCGAAGAAGAAACGTCCTCTTCATGGTTCCGCGTATTCAGCGCAGCCTGCGACATATCACCCCGCCAGGTCCAGAATTCGTACAACAAGCTGGGAGAAGCTCATTCCTGCCTGACGCGCCGCCATCGGTACAAGGCTATGGCTGGTCATGCCCGGGGAAGTATTTGCTTCCAGCAGATAAAACTGGCCATCGCTGTCCAGCATCACGTCAATACGGCCCCAGCCTTTACACCCCAGAACATTCCAGGCTTTAAGCACCAGGCTCTGGATGTCTGACTCACGCGCGGGATCTTCAAATCCAGGGCAGAAATATTGCGTCTCATCAGACAGATACTTCGCCTCATAATCATAGAAGGTTCCCGCGGCCTGGATACGTATTGACGGTAAAATTTCTTCACCGACGATGGCGACGGTAAATTCCGGCCCACTAAGCCATTTTTCGACCAAAACTTCATCATCATGCTGAAAAGCCAGCGCCAATGCACTCGGTAAATCACAGCTTTCGCTGACTTTCGACATCCCGACGCTGGAGCCTTCACGGCTCGGCTTGATGATGACCGGCAGGCCCAGCGCCGCAATCTGTTGTTCAACGGCAGCAGAAAGTCCTGCAGTAAACTGGGCGCGGGTCAGCGCGACCCACGGCGCGACCGGCAATCCCGCCCCCTGCCACAGCCATTTGCTGCGCAGTTTATCCATCGACAGCGCAGAGGCCATCACCCCGCTGCCGGTATAAGGCAACTGGATCAGATCCAGCAGCCCCTGCAATGTGCCATCTTCCCCGCCGCGGCCATGGAGGGCAATAAACGCTTTCTTAAAGCCCAGATTTTTTAACTGGGTAATATCGATGTCGCGCGGGTCGACCGGATGGGCATCCACCCCGCCTTCACGCAGCCCGGCCAGCACCGCGGCGCCTGAATTCAGCGACACTTCACGTTCAGCGGAGGTTCCACCGAAAAGCACCGCGATTTTATCAGCCATGGCGCTCTTCCTCCGTTTTTTGCGGAGCCAGTTTGATTTCAGCCAGGTGACGGGCAATTTTTCCGATATTGCCCGCGCCCTGCACCAGCACTAAATCGTTACCGGTCAGCACCGACGCCAGCATCTCCGCGGCCTGGGCCGGGTCAGAGACCAGGATTGGGTCAACTTTACCGCGACCGCGGATCGTACGGCACAGTGAGCGGCTATCGGCGCCCGGGATCGGCGCTTCGCCCGCCGGATAGACATCCAGCATCAGCAGCGCATCGACCTGGGTCAGCACGTTGGCGAAATCGTCATACAGATCGCGGGTACGGGTATAACGGTGCGGTTGGAACAGCATCACCAGATTTTTATCCGGCCAGCCAGCGCGCGCGGCTTTGATGGTGGCGTCCACTTCCGTCGGGTGGTGGCCGTAGTCATCGATCAGCATCGCGCTGCCCGGCTTGCCGTTGACTTCCGCCAGCGGAAACTCGCCAAGAAAATCAAAGCGGCGTCCGGTTCCCTGGAAACTTTCCAGCGCGCGCAGGATCGCCTGGTCGTCAATTCCCTCTTCCGTCGCCACGGCCACCGCCGCCGCCGCGTTCAGCGCGTTATGGCGACCCGGGGCATTGAGCGTGACCTGCAGGATCTCTTTATCCTGACGCACCAGGCGAAAATGGCCTTGAGCCCCAAGCTGACGGTAGTCCTCGACGCGAACGTCGGCGTCGTCGCTAAAACCGTAGGTGGTGATCTGCCGGCCGACGCGCGGCAGCAGTTCACGAATAACCGGATCATCCACGCACATCACCGCGCGTCCGTAGAACGGCAGGTTGTGCAGGAAGTTAATAAAGGTCTGCTTCAGATTTTCGAAGTCGCCATGGTAGGTATCCATATGGTCGGCTTCGATGTTGGTCACAATCGCGACCATCGGCTGCAGATGCAGGAACGACGCATCGCTCTCATCCGCTTCCGCAATCAAATAACGGCTATGGCCGAGACGGGCATGCACGCCCGCCGCTTTCACCAGCCCGCCGTTGACGAAGGTCGGGTCGAGCCCGGCTTCGGCGTAAATACTGGACACCATCGCGGTGGTAGTGGTTTTGCCGTGAGTTCCGGCAATCGCAATCCCGTGGCGGAAGCGCATCAGCTCCGCCAGCATTTCCGCACGGCGGATCACCGGAATGCGCGCTTCGTGTGCGGCAACGATTTCCGGGTTATCCGCGGAAATCGCGCTGGAAACGACCACAACGCTGGCATCGCGCACGTTTTCCGGGCGATGGTTGAAATAAATAGTGGCGCCAAGCTGCGACAGCTGTTGGGTCACCGGATTCGGCGCCAGGTCGGAGCCGCTGATCTGGTAACCTTCATTAGCCAACACTTCGGCAATACCGCCCATACCGGCACCGCCGATGCCGACAAAGTGAATGTGCCGGACGCGACGCATCTCGGGCACTATGGAACGCAGTTTTGCCAAATCTTGTGTATTCATTCTTTACGCCATCAACTTCTGTCATTCGGGCGGTGAAAATCACCGCAATTAGCGCGCCAAAGCTACGGCGCTGACCTCTTCTGCTACTCGCTCGGTAGCGTCCGGAATCGAAGCGCCACGCGCTCGTTCCGCCATATCCAGCAACGTTTCCCGATCCCAGCTCGCCAGGGTAGAGGCAACCGCCTCTACCGTGAACTCAGGCTGTTCAAGAATTTTCGCCGCGCCGGCTTTCTCCAGCGGCAGCGCATTCCAGTACTGCTGACGATCTTTGTGCTGGAAGGGTACAAACAGCGCCGGTAAACCTGCAGCCGCGATTTCGCTGACCGTCAGCGCGCCGGAACGGCAAACCACGACATCAGCCCAGGCATAGGCAGCGGCCATGTCATCAATAAATTCCGTCACTTTATGCTGCGGCTGCCCCGCAGCGGCATAGGCCTGTTGCACGGTTTGCTGGCCACCTTTGCCGCTCTGATGCCAGATGGTCACCGCATCACCGAGCTTCGCCGCCACCTGCGGCATAGTCTGGTTCAGGACGCGCGCGCCCTGAGAGCCACCGACCACCAGCACGCGAATCGGTCCATGACGCCCCACCAGACGCTGACCCGGCAGCGGCAGCGCCAGTACATCGGTACGCACCGGGTTTCCGACCACGTCCGCATGCGGGAACGCGCCGGGAAACGCCTGCATCACTTTCTTCGCAATCTTCGCCAGCCATTTGTTGGTCAGACCGGCAATACCGTTTTGTTCGTGGAGGACCACCGGGATCCCCAACGACCACGCCGCCAGACCGCCAGGCCCGGAGACATAGCCGCCCATGCCCAGCACCACATCCGGCTGGAAACGCTTCATGATCGCTCGCGCCTGACGCCAGGCGTTGAAGATACGCACCGGCGCCAACAGCTGCGCTTTTATCCCTTTGCCACGCAGGCCGGAGATACGGATAAAATCAATCTCGATGCCGTTTTTCGGCACTAAATCCGCTTCCATACGATCGGCGGTACCCAGCCAGCGAACCTGCCAGCCCTGGTCCATTAAATGGTGCGCGACCGCCAGCCCCGGGAACACATGCCCGCCGGTACCGCCCGCCATCACCATCAACCGCTTTTCCTGACCGCTCATCGAACACCCCGTGTAAACGCCTGGGCTTTTTCCAGACGCGTTTCATAATCTATTCGCAACAACAACATGATGGCCGTCGACATAATCAGCAGACTGGAACCACCATAACTGATCAGCGGCAGCGTCAGACCTTTCGTCGGCAGCATCCCCGCCGCCGCCCCGACGTTAACTAACGCCTGGAAGCTAAACCAGATGCCAATCGCACAGGCGAGGAAGCCGGAGAAGCGATGATCGATCTCCAGCGCTTTACGGCCAATCGACATGGCGCGGAAAGCGACGAAGAATACCATTAAAAGCGCCAGTACCACACCGATATAACCGAGTTCTTCGCCGATAATGGCGAAGATAAAGTCAGTGTGCGCTTCCGGCAAATACTCCAGTTTTTGCACTGAGTTGCCGAGGCCCTGCCCCCACATCTCGCCGCGGCCAAAGGCCATCAGCGACTGGGTCAGCTGGTAACCACTGCCGAACGGGTCTTCCCATGGGTTCCAGAAGGAGGTCACACGGCGAATACGGTACGGTTCGGCGAGGATCAGCAGGACCACCGCCGAGATACCCATGCCGATAATGGCGATGAACTGCCACAGCTTCGCGCCGGCAAGGAAGAGCATCGCCAGCGTGGTGACGAACAGCACTACCACGGTACCGAGGTCAGGCTGCGCCAGCAGCAGGATCGCCAGCACGAAAATCACGCCCATCGGTTTTAAGAACCCGCGCAGGTTGTTACGCACTTCATCCGCTTTACGCACCAGATAGTTGGCGATATAGCAGAACAGCGACAGCTTGGTGAACTCCGCCGGCTGGATGCGCAGCGGGCCGAGGGCGATCCAGCGCGATGCCCCGTTTACCGAGCTACCCACCACCAGCACGATCAGCAGCATAACGATCGAAGCGATCAGCATCGCGGTACTGTGGCGCTGCCAGAAATCCATCGGCAGGCGCAGCGTCACCAGCGCGAGGACAAAGGCCAGTACAATATACAGGCCGTCGCGCTTGGCAAAGAGGAAAGGATCGTTCGCCAGGCGCTGCCCCACCGGCATCGACGCCGAGGTCACCATGATAAAGCCGATCGCCGCCAGGCCGAAGGTCAGCCATAGCAGCATCCGGTCATACATCACCAGACTGTCGTTATCTTTCGGGCGCGAGCCCATCACCCAGCCTTTTAGCGCGGCGAACAGCCAGGCGAAGATAAACATCCCCGGCAGTCGCGGCAGTCTCAACCGAGGCAAGCTCAGCTGCGGCATTCTCAGGCGTGGGAGAGAGAAACGCATCAACCTAACTCCTTCGCCAGACGGGCAAACATATCGCCCCGTTGTTCAAAATTCTTAAACTGATCCAGGCTGGCGCACGCCGGCGACAGGAGAACCATGTCGCCCGCTTTCACCAGGGGCGCTATCTGACGCATCGCCTGTTCCATGGTTTCAGTTTGTACCGCCACGTCAGGACGCAGCTCGGCGAGCTCGGCGCCGTCGCGACCAAAGCAGTACAGACGGATACGATCGCCGCCGAGGTAGCGCTTCAGCGGGGTGAAATCAGCGGACTTGCCGTCGCCGCCCAGCAGAAGATACAGCGTGCCATCCAGCTGCAGGCCGTTCAGCGCCGCCTCGGTGCTGCCGACGTTGGTTGCCTTCGAGTCGTTAATCCAGCGTACGCCGTTGTGATCCAGCACCAGCTGAAAGCGATGGGCCAGGCCAGTAAAGGTGGTTAATGCCTTGAGGCTACTGGCCCGCGGCAGGCCCGCGGCATCGGCCAGCGCCAGTGCCGCCAGGGCGTTGCTGTAGTTATGCTGACCGGTGAGAGGCATCTCTTTCACATTGAGGACTTTCTCACCTTTAACGCGCAGCCAGGTTTCGCCCTGCTGACGGTTAAGGTGGTAGTCACCGACATCGACACCAAAGCTGATGCAGCGATCGTCCGCCCCGCGTACCGGCATCGTGAGCGCATCGTCCGCGTTCACCACGCAGGTTTTTGCATTCTCGTAAATCCGCAGCTTCGCCGCGCGATACTGCTGCAGCCCCAGCGGGTAGCGGTCCATATGGTCCTCAGTCACGTTGAGGATGGTTGCCGCCACCGCCTGCAGGCTGGAAGTCGTTTCCAGCTGGAAGCTGGAGAGCTCCAGCACATATAGCTCACGATCGGTGTCCAGCAGCATCAGCGCCGGCAGGCCGATATTACCGCCCACGCCGACGTTAACCCCGGCCGCTTTCGCCATCTCGCCCACCAGGGTAGTGACGGTGCTTTTGCCGTTAGAGCCGGTAATGGCGATGATCGGCGCCTGCGCCTCGCGGCAGAACAGTTCGATATCACCAACGATCTCTACGCCTGCTTCGGCCGCCGCGCTCAGCGAAGGATGGGCCAGCGCGATGCCGGGACTGGCGACAATCAGATCCGCCGCCAGCAGCCAGGTATCATTGAGTCCACCGACATGGCATTCGACCGATTCGGGTAATTTATCCAGCCCCGGAGGCGCGACGCGGGTGTCCATTACACGCGGCGTCACGCCGCGCGCCATGAAAAAGTCCACGCATGACAGGCCGGTCATACCCAGCCCAATAATGACGACTTTTTTACCCTGATAATCTGCCATGATTAACGTACCTTCAGCGTCGCCAGGCCAATCAGCACCAGCATCAGCGAAATAATCCAGAAGCGCACGATAACGCGCGGCTCCGGCCAGCCCTTCAGTTCATAGTGATGGTGAATCGGCGCCATACGGAAGATGCGCTGACCGCGCAGCTTAAAGGAGCCAACCTGCAGGATCACCGACAGAGTCTCCACGACGAAAACGCCGCCCATAATCACCAGCAGGAATTCCTGACGCAGCAGCACGGCGATAATGCCCAGCGCGCCGCCAAGCGCCAGCGAACCGACGTCGCCCATAAAGACCTGCGCCGGATAGGTGTTAAACCACAGGAAGCCCAGACCCGCGCCGACAATCGCCGTACAGACGATCACCAGCTCGCCAGCATGGCGCAGATAGGGAATGTGCAGGTAGTTGGCGAAGTTCATGTTGCCGGTAGCCCATGCCACCAGCGCAAAGCCGGCAGCGACGAAGACGGTCGGCATAATCGCCAGGCCGTCGAGGCCATCGGTCAGGTTGACGGCGTTGCCGGTACCGACGATAACGAAGTAAGCCAGCAGGATATAGAGCAGGCCCAGCTGCGGCATCACGTCTTTAAAGAATGGCACCACCAGCTCGGTCGCCGGGGTGTCTTTCCCGGCCAGATAGAGCGCGAACGCCACGCCCAGCGCGATCACCGACATCCAGAAATACTTCCAGCGGGCGATCAGGCCTTTGGTATCTTTGCGCACGACTTTACGGTAATCATCAACAAAGCCGATGATCCCGTAGCCGATTAATACCGTCAGTACGCACCAGACGTACGGGTTGGAGGGGTAAGCCCACAGCAGAACGGAGACGGTGATCGCAGTGAGGATCATGATCCCCCCCATGGTCGGCGTGCCGCGTTTGCTGAAATGGGACTCCGGACCGTCGTTACGTACAACCTGGCCGAAGGAGAGTTTTTGCAGACGGGCGATCATGCGCGGGCCCATCCACAACGAGATGAACAGCGCGGTCAGCAGGCTGACGATGGCGCGAAACGTCAGATAAGAAAAGACGTTAAAGCCGGAATAATATTTGACCAAATGTTCGGCCAGCCATACTAACATGTCCCAGTCTCCTGTAATGCGCGTACTACCTCTTCCATGGCGGCACTACGTGAACCCTTCACTAAAATGGTCATTATCTTGTGCTCCGCCAGCAGCTCGCGCAGGCGAGCCACTACTGCGGCTTTATCATTAAAATGTTCGCCCACGCCGCTGGCGCGGCTGATATCCGCGCTCAAGGTGCCGACGCTGAGGACGCAATCCAGCCCCGCCGCTTTCGCTGCCTCGCCGACTTCGCGATGGCAGGCCGCGCTTTCCGCGCCAAGCTCCGCCATATCGCCGACCACCATCGCCCGGAAGCCGGGCATCTCTGACAGTACCTGCACTGCCGCGGTCATCGAACCAACGTTGGCGTTGTAGGAGTCATCCAGCAGCAGCTGGCTCTCCGTCAGCCGGATCGGGAACAGACGCCCCGGAACGGCCTTCAGCTGCGCCAGACCGGCTTTTACCGCCGCCAGATCGGCGCCTACCGCCATCGCCAGCGAGGTCGCCGCCAGCGCGTTAGCGATGTTATGGCGTCCCGGCAGCGGCAGCAGGACGTCAACGTTGCCGGTTGGGGTCTGCAGCGTAAATTCGGTACCGTGGCTGGTGATCTGCACGTTGGTCGCCGTGAAGTCGCTGTTGGCCGCATTCGGTGAGAAGCGCCACACTTTGCGATCGCCAATCACCGCCTGCCAGTTCAGCCAGTCGTTGTTATCAGCATTGAGAATGGCGATGCCGTTTTCCGGCAGACCGGTATAGATTTCGCCCTTCGCCTTCGCCACGCCCGCCAGCGAGCCGAAACCTTCGAGGTGCGCCGCAGCAAGGTTGTTGACCAGCGCGGCTTCCGGACGCGTCAGGCTGACGGTCCAGGCGATTTCGCCCTGGTGGTTGGCGCCGAGTTCGATCACCGCGTACTGATGCTCTTTAGTCAGGCGCAGCAGCGTCATCGGTACACCGATATCGTTGTTCAGGTTGCCAGCGGTATACAGTGTGTTGCCGCACTGGCTAAGGATCGCCGCGGTCATCTCTTTGACCGAGGTTTTACCGGACGAGCCGGTCAGGGCGACGACGCGGGTCGGTACCTGCTGACGCACCCAGGCGGCTAACTCGCCGAAAGCCTGGCGGGTATCTTTCACGATCACCTGCGGGAGATCGCAGGCCAGCGGACGGCTCACCAGCAGCGCGCCGGCGCCAGCTGCTTTCGCCTGTTCGGCAAAATCATGAGCGTCGAAACGCTCGCCTTTCAGCGCCACAAACAGGCAGCCCGCCGTCACTTTACGGGTATCGGAGGTCACCTCGTCGATAGCGATGTCGCTACCCTGCCGTTCGCCATGGGCGATCGCGGCGAGCTGGCTTAACGTAAAGCGAATCATGCTACCGCTCCCAGCAGACGCGCGACGGTGACGCGGTCGGAATAATCCAGACGGCGATTGCCGACGATCTGGTAATCTTCATGGCCTTTACCCGCCACCAGCACCACGTCGTTCTCTTTCGCCTGCATCACGGCGTTGGTGACCGCTTCCGCGCGGCCTTCCATCACCTTCGCATGACCCGCATCGAGCATGCCGGCCAGAATATCGTTGATAATCGCCCGCGGCTCTTCGGTGCGCGGGTTGTCATCAGTGACCACCACGATGTCGGCAAATTCTTCAGCGATAGCGCCCATCAGCGGACGCTTGCCTTTGTCACGGTCGCCGCCGCAGCCGAAAACGCACCACAGCTTGCCGCTGCAGTGCAGGCGCGCGGCCTGCAGCGCTTTTTCCAGCGCGTCAGGCGTATGGGCGTAATCCACCACCACGGCCGGTTTACCGGGCGCGCTGAACACTTCCATACGGCCGCATACCGGCTGTAAACGCGCTGCGGTTTTCAGCAGATCGGCCAGCGGATAGCCCAGCGCCAGCAGCGTCGCCAGCGCCAGCAGCAGGTTGCTGACGTTAAAGGCGCCCATCAGGCGGCTTTCGATTTCACCGTTGCCCCAGCTGGAGTCAAACTGAATGGTCGCGCCGCTGTCGTGATAGTTGACCGCGGTGGCCTTCAGCCAGCGGCCGTGGCAGTTCGGATTGATATGATCTTCCATCGACACCGCCACCGCATCCGGCAGCTTCGCCAGCCAGCGACGCCCCACTTCATCGTCAGCGTTGACGATGGCCTGGCCGCAATGGTGGGTCGAGTACAGCAGCCATTTCGCCGCTTCGTAGTGCTCCATGTCGCCATGGTAGTCGAGGTGGTCGCGGCTCAGATTGGTAAACACCGAGGCGGCAAACTGCAGCGCCGCCACGCGGTGTTGCACCAGACCGTGGGAAGAGACTTCCATCGCGCCGAAGGTTGCCCCCTGCCCGACCAGACTGGAGAGCACATGCTGAACGTCTACCGCAGAACCGGTGGTATTTTCGGTCGGCACGACTTTATCCAGCAGGCCGTTGCCAACGGTCCCCATCACTGCGCTGGTTTCGCCGAGCAGCTTCGCCCACTGCGCCAGCAGTTGAGTGGTGGTCGTTTTACCGTTAGTACCGGTGACGCCCACCAGACGCAGCTGCTGCGACGGCTGATGATAAAAACGCCCGGCCAGCGCCGATAAGCGTTCGTTAAGCTGGCTCAGGTAAATAACCGGCACGCCGTGCATTTCACGGATCTCACCGTCTTCAGCCTCGCCCTGCGCTTCAGCAATAATGGCAGCCACACCTTGCGCTATCGCCTGCGGGATATAACGACGCCCGTCCGCCTGATGACCCTGTACCGCGATAAAGAGATCGCCGGAAGCAGCCACCCGGCTGTCCAGCGTCATCTCTCGCAGAATGCGCTCCGGTGCGTTTGGCACCCACGGAGCGAGTAGGTCGCGCAAATTACGATCTGCCACCTGTTCCCTCGCCTTGATTAATTACAAATTCACTTTTTTCGCCCGTTGCCAGCGCATCCGGCTCAATGTTCATGGTGCGCAATACGCCGCCCATGATGGCACCGAAGACCGGCGCGGAAACGGCGCCACCGTAGTATTTACCTGCCTGCGGGTCGTTGATCACCACCACCAGCGCGAAGCGCGGATGGCTGGCGGGCGCAACGCCTGCGGTGTAAGCAATATATTTGTTGATATAGCGGCCATCCGGCCCCACTTTTTTCGCCGTACCGGTTTTAATCGCGATGCGATAGCCTTTGATCGCCGCTTTCACGCCGCCGCCGCCGGGCAGCGCCACGCTTTCCATCATATGAACGACGGTACGAACGAGTGATTCCGGGAAGACGCGCTCGCCCGGAACCGGTGGATCAACCTTGGTAATTGACAGCGGGCGATAGATGCCATAGCTGCCAATCGTTGCGTAGACTCGCGCTAACTGTAACGGGGTTACCATTAGCCCGTAGCCGAAAGAAAAGGTGGCCCTCTCTATGTCAGACCACCGTTGTTTTTGAGGATATAAGCCACTGCGTTCTCCGACCAACCCCAAATTGGTCGCCTTTCCAAGCCCAAAACGTGAGTAAGTATCTACTAACGCTGAGGACGGCATCGCTAACGCCAGCTTAGAAACACCGACGTTACTCGACTTCTGTAGCACCCCGGTCAGGGTCAATTCGCTATAACGCGCCACGTCTTTGATTTCGTGGCCGTTAATTCGATAGGGAATGGTATTCAGCACGGTATTTTCGTTGACGATGCCGCGTTGCAGCGCCGTCATCACCACCATCGGTTTCACCGTCGAACCCGGTTCGAATACGTCGGTGATAGCGCGGTTACGCATGGTGTCTTTCGCCGTACCGGCGAAGTTGTTCGGGTTATAGGAGGGGCTGTTGGCCATCGCCAGCACTTCCCCGGTGTTAACGTCCACTAACACGGCGCTGCCCGACTCGGCTTTGTTAAAGGCCACGGCGTTGTTCAGCTCGCGATAGACCAGCGCCTGCAGACGTTCGTCGATGCTCAGCGCCAGGTTGTGCGCCGCCTGGCTGTCGGTAGAAGAGATATCTTCAATGACCCGGCCATAGCGGTCTTTACGCACGATACGCTCGCCCGGCTGGCCGGTAAGCCATTTATCAAAGCTTTTTTCGACCCCTTCAATCCCCTGGCTGTCGACGTTGGTAAAGCCAATGAGGTGAGCAGTCACTTCTCCGGAAGGGTAATAACGACGGGACTCTTCACGCAGATGAATGCCCGGCAGCTTTAGCTTTTTGATGTAGTCGGCCATGTCAGGGTTTACCTGACGCGCCAGATAGATAAAACGCATCCGCGGATTGGTATTGATGCGCGTTGCCAGCTGATCCAGCGGCATATTGAGGGCGTCCGCCAGCGCCTTCCAGCGCGTATCCAGGGTGACCCCCCCGGCATCATGCAGCTCCTTCGGATCGGCCCAGATAGCTTTCACCGGTACGCTGACCGCCAGCGGCCGCCCGGAGCGGTCGGTAATCATCCCGCGCGCGGTAGACACTTCCTGGACGCGCAGCGAGCGCATATCGCCCTGACGCACCAGCATGTCGGGGCTGACCACCTGGAGCCAGGCGACACGACCCAGCAGGAAAGTCAGCGCCAGCAGAATACAGCCGCACAGCAACGCAAAACGCCAACTGATAAAGTTGGCCTGTTCTTCCTGACGCTTTGCTTTTGGCGTTTTTGGCGCTGCTTTCATCCGTCGCAATAATCCTTATTTCTGTACAACGATATTTTCTTGTGATGGATCGACGTGTTGCATCTGCAACTTCTCGGTCGCGATCCGCTCAACCCGACTGTGATCGCCGAGCGCGTTCTCTTCGAGGATCAGGTTGCGCCACTCGATATCCAGGGCGTCGCGTTCCAGAACCAGTTGTTCACGCTGCGCGGTCAGCAGGCGCGTATGGTGCGCGGTGGTGACCACGGTAATCGCCGTAATAATGATGCAAATGAACAGGCAGAGTGGCAGTTTCCCAAACCGCAGAAGGTCGTCCCCGATCACGCCAGGCAAAGCATGGCGCTCGTTGCTTCCAATCGACCCTTTAACCTTGCTTAAGGCCTCTGTCACTCTGCCGATCATGCGTTCGTCCTCTCTGCAATACGCAGCACTGAACTACGGGCACGTGGATTCTCTGCCACCTCTTCTTCGCCCGGCATCAACTTGCCTAGTGCTCGTAACTCACGGCCGCCCAGTTTTTTGAGCTGCGCTTCGGTCATCGGTATTCCCGCCGGAACCTGCGGACCGCGGCTTTGTTCACGCATAAAGCGCTTCACAATGCGATCTTCCAGCGAATGAAAACTAATGATCGATAGCCGCCCACCCGGGGCCAGCACGCTGAGCGAGCTTTTTAGCGCCTGCTCTATCTCCTCCAGTTCACTGTTTACCCATATGCGCACCGCCTGGAAGGTACGGGTCGCGGGATGTTTATGCTTATCTTTTACCGGCATCGCCGCAGCAATGACCTCCGCCAGCTCTTTGGTGCGGGTCATCGGTTCAATACGGTTACGTTCGACGATCGCGCGGGCGATACGTTTACCGAAACGCTCTTCGCCGAAGGTTTTAATCACCCAGGCGATATCGGCTTCTTCTGCCGTCTGCAGCCACTCGGCCGCGGACTGACCGCGCGTCGGATCCATGCGCATGTCCAGCGGCCCGTCGCGCATAAAGGAAAAGCCGCGTTCCGCATCGTCAAGCTGCGGGGAAGAGACGCCGAGATCGAGCAGAATGCCGTCGATCTTACCGGTAAGATTACGCTCGTCGACGTAGTCAGCGAGCTGTGAAAAAGGACCATGTACGATGGAAAAGCGGGGATCATCGATGGTTTTCGCGACGGCAATCGCCTGTGGATCGCGATCGATTGCCAGCAAGCGTCCTTCCGCTCCCAGCCGGGAGAGGATCAGGCGCGAGTGACCACCGCGGCCAAAAGTACCATCAATATAGATACCGTCTGGACGAATATTGAGGCCGTTGACGGCTTCATCCAGAAGTACCGTAGTATGTTTATAATTTTCCATCATTTTTATAAGGACAAATCCTGCAGGCGCTCCGACAGTTCACCGGTCGCGGACTGCTCAGCGTCGATATCTTCCTTGACCCGTTGATACCAGGTCGTTTCATCCCACAGTTCAAACTTATTAAACTGCCCGACCAGCATCACTTCTTTTGTCAGCCCGGCATGCTGCCGTAACACCGGCGCGATGAGCAATCGTCCGGCATTATCCATCTGACATTCGCTGGCATGACCCAGAAGCAAACGCTGTACGCGCCGCTCAACGGGATTCATGCTCGATAAACGCGACAATTTCTGCTCAATGATTTCCCATTCAGGCAATGGATAAAGCAGCAGGCACGGGTGATGAATGTCAATGGTGCATACCAATTGACCGGCAGCGTCCTCGATCAGCCCATCGCGATAGCGCGTTGGCACGGCCAGGCGGCCTTTGCTGTCGAGATTGACCAACGTTGCTCCACGGAACATGCCAGCCTCACCCCTTTTCGCCACTTTATCCCACAAATTCCCACCAGAAGGAGTTTACGGAGCGGAGGAAAAGCTTGTCAAGCCAGCACGGATGCCAACAGAGCTCAAAAACCCATTATTTACAGCCGACATTAGCCCTGATGAAAAAATCATCAACAGGCGAGGCAAATTAACGTTATGAATACGTGTAAGAAAATAACCAACAAACTCGTAACAGTTATAAACAACAAAATATCTTCGGCGGGAAAATATAAAGTGTCAGTTTGCGACGCGAGCGGCATTTTAGGCCATTATGCCGGTCGTTAACAGTACCTGTTGCTGGCTGAGGGGCGGACCAGACGCGGGATAGGGCAGAAGAGAAAGGCTGGGGCGTACAAAATGAGTGTTAATTCAGCAATTAACCTGGTGAATGTAACAAAATAATACAATTAAAGCCTGCGCAATCATTTTTTGTGTCCCGTTTTGAGTAACAAAACGATTGCCAGCGAATTAAACAAAATAACACGTAAAGAAGTTTAGGGATTTGTCTGAAATATATTCAGTTTTGCATTTTGGACGTCAATTGCCTGATTAATCGCCAAAGGCCTGCTTTCCGGCAGGCCCGCCAGGAATATTCCTGGGCTCTGGCGATATTGCGCGCTTAGCGGCGATTCAGGCTACCGCGACGATAGAGATTACGGCGAATACGGCTCAGGCCCGGCTTTGGCTTGCGCGGTTCATCGAGGCTGGCGAGGACGATCTCCAGCACCCGCTCAGCGACATCGCGATGGCGCTGAGCCACCGCCAGCACCGGGCACTGCAGAAAATCGAGCAGCTCATTATCGCCGAAGGTGGCGATCGCCAGCTCGGAGGGCAGTTTGCCCTCACGGCGCAGCGTCACATCCATCACGCCCTGCAGCAACGGGAAAGAAGTAGTAAACAGCGCCTGAGGCATCGGATGGGTTTCAAGCCATTTCTCAAACAGCTGAGCCGCCGCTTCGCGCTCATAGCTGTTGGCATAGAGATAATGCACCTCGCGCGGATCGTCCTGCCAGGCTTTGCGGAAGCCCTGCTCGCGCAGGAAGCTCACCGACAGTTCCGGCAGCGCGCCGAGATAAAGTACCGTTTCGCCAGGGAAGGTCCGCAGCTCGGCAGCGAGCATTTCAGCGTCATCCTGATCAGCGCCGACCACACTGGTGAAATGCTCGCGGTCAAGAGCGCGGTCAAGCGCGACAATCGGAAATGGATCGTTAGCCCAGCGTTGATAGAAAGGGTGCTCCGGCGGCAGCGAAGTGGAGACAATGATAGCGTCCACCTGGCGCTGCAGCAGATGCTCAATGCAGCGCATCTCGTTATCGGGTTGATCCTCCGAACAGGCAATCAGCAGCTGATAGCCGCGCTGACGCGCCTGACGTTCGAGATAATTTGCAATGCGGGTATAGCTGGTATTTTCGAGATCCGGGATCACCAGACCGATAGATCGTGTGCGTCCTGCACGCAGGCCAGCGGCGACCGCATTCGGATGATAGTTATGCTCTCGCACCACAGCCATCACCTTTTCGACCGTTTTATCGCTTACGCGGTACTGCTTCGCTTTGCCATTAATCACATAGCTCGCGGTGGTTCTTGAAACACCGGCCAGCCGGGCGATTTCATCCAGTTTCACAATTGCCCCTTGGGTAAGAAGTGCCAAACATAACCATTATTCAGGTATGGAACCCTTTTTATAACATCTAAGCGCAGAATAGTTAGCGCAGCAACCGCTTTCGCTTACAGTTCCTACTGATTTCGCAAAAAAAAAGCCCGACAGTCGCTGCCGGGCTATTTTTGCATCAGTTCCCGATCCTCAGCGCATGATTTTATCACCGCGAGACAGGCCGACCACACCGGAGCGAGCCACTTCTACGATCCGAGCGACATCGCGCAGCGAAGCCAGGAAAGCATCAAGCTTATCACTGGTTCCGGCGAGCTGAACGGTATAGATAGAAGGCGTCACATCGATAATCTGTCCGCGAAAGATTTCGGTGTTGCGTTTCACTTCTTCACGGCCATAGCCGCTGGCCTGAACCTTCACCAGCATGATTTCGCGTTCGACATGGGCCCCCTGCCCCAATTCGCTGACTCGCAGCACATCCACCAGCTTGTGCAGCTGCTTTTCAATCTGCTCGATCGCTTTTTCATCGCCCACGGTCTGGATGGTCATTCTGGAGAGCGTAGGGTCGTCCGTCGGCGCCACAGTCAGGCTTTCTATATTATAGCCGCGCTGGGAAAAGAGGCCGATAACGCGGGACAATGCGCCCGATTCGTTTTCCAGTAATACCGATAATATCCGGCGCATAATCAGGTCCTCTCCGTTTTGCTCAACCACATCTCATCCATGCCGCCGCCGCGGATCTGCATGGGGTACACATGCTCACTGCCGTCGACGGTGACATCGACAAACACCAGCCGGCGCTGACGCACCTGCTCCAGCGCTTCAGCAAGCTTTGACTCCAGCTCCTGCGGCTCGCTGATGCGGATCCCGACGTGACCATAGGCTTCCGCCAGACGCACAAAGTCCGGCAGCGATTCCATATAGGACTGGGAGTGGCGCCCGGAATAGAGCATATCCTGCCACTGCTTCACCATCCCGAGATAGCGGTTGTTGAGGTTAAGCACCAGGACCGGTAACTCATACTGCAGCGCAGTAGAGAGTTCCTGAATGTTCATCTGGATACTGCCGTCACCGGTCACGCAGACCACCATTTCGTCCGGCAGAGCCATTTTGACCCCCAGCGCAGCCGGTAGGCCAAAGCCCATGGTGCCGAGACCACCGGAGTTAATCCAGCGCCGTGGTTTGTCGAAGGGGTAATAAAGGGCGGCGAACATCTGGTGCTGGCCCACATCGGAAGTGACGTAGGCATCGCCCTGGGTCAACCGCCAGATAGTTTCAATCACCGCCTGCGGTTTGATTTTATCGCTCTGGTCGTCGTAGCGCAGACAATGGCGGGCACGCCACTGCTCGATCTGTTGCCACCAGTCGCGAATGTCGTCCAGCGGCTGCTGCGTCTCTTCCTGGTCCAGTAGCTCCAGCATCTGCTCCAGTACCAGCCGGGCATCGCCGACGATCGGCACATCTGCCGGCACGGTTTTCGAGATCGAGGTCGGATCGATATCAATATGCAGCACCGTCGCGTTCGGACAGTACTTGGCCAGATTGTTGGTGGTCCGATCGTCAAAGCGGACGCCGACGGCGAAAATGACGTCCGAATGGTGCATGGTCATGTTGGCTTCATAGGTGCCGTGCATACCCAGCATCCCCAGCGCCTGCGGGTGCGTCGCCGGGAAAGCGCCAAGCCCCATCAGAGAGGAAGCAACCGGCAGCTTCAGCTTTTCCACCAGTTCACGCAGCTGGGGTTCGCAATGCGCATTGATCGCCCCGCCGCCGACGTAAACGACCGGCTTACTCGCCGCCACCAGGGCCTGCAGGGCGCGTTTAATCTGTCCCTTATGACCGCTGGTGGTCGGGTTATACGAACGCATACTCACCGCCTCCGGCCAGGCGTACGGCAGCTTTTTCGCCGGATTGAGAATATCTTTCGGTAGATCGACCACCACCGGTCCGGGGCGACCGCTGGCCGCCAGCCAGAAGGCTTTCTTCAGGACACCGGGAATATCTTCGGTCTGCTTCACCAGGAAACTGTGCTTCACCACCGGACGGGAAATCCCCACCATGTCGCACTCCTGGAAGGCATCGTAGCCGATCAGCGATGTCGCCACCTGCCCGGAGAGGATTACCAGCGGAATGGAATCCATATAGGCCGTCGCGATACCGGTGATGGCGTTCGTCGCCCCTGGTCCAGAGGTGACCAGCACGACGCCAACCTCGCCGGTCGCCCGCGCCAGGCCATCCGCCATATGCACTGCCGCCTGCTCGTGGCGAACCAGCACATGATCGATACCGCCAAGGGTATGTAACGCATCATAGATATCGAGGACTGCGCCTCCGGGATAGCCGAATACTTGCTTGACGCCCTGATCGACAAGCGATTGGACGACCATCTCGGCTCCTGACAACATCTCCATGGTTTGCCTCCAGGCTTATTGTTTTACGACAGCGGAACTCAATTTCCGCGCGCTCGCACGATGCGGAGGAGAGACCCTCCGCACTGAGGTGAATGGACTGCATGCCACTACCATAACTGCTCGCCAGCAGGCAGGCAATTCGCCGCAGGGGATGTGTTATCCCCGTAATAAGAAGAAAAGAAAGCGGAGAAGTGAAAATATGGTGGATTGCTTCAGAGATAAGAAAAGGGAATGGTAAATACTCGGAGAAAAGGCGTGATAGCAGGAATTGATCCATTTTTCACGAACCAAACGAATGCCTCGAACAGGTCAAACAGAACAAAATTCTGCATTATCGAATTTACATCATATAAAAAAAGGAGCCGAAGCTCCTTTTACCCTCGTTGCCATCGGCTCAGCGCTTGCAAATATCCACCAGCAGCTCTTCCATCCACTGATGGCCTTTATCGCGGCCAGCCGCTTCATGCCACGAGAGATAGCAGGTCCGGCTGTTAACCTTCAACGGCAAAGGTAATATTTGCAGGGCTAATTTATCGGCAAACTCATTGGCCAGCCAGCGCGGGGCAATCGCCACCATCTGAGTTTGCGATACCACGTTTAATACGCTGACCATCGCATTACCCTGATAGGCGATACGCGCCTGTTTATCGGCCGTGTCATACCACGGTAAACTGAATGAGGCATACCGATCGAGAGCCACCGTAGCATGCTCCTCACGATAAATATCCGCCTCCATCACCGGCCCGGAAATACGGGGGTGGTTGCGACTGGCCACCAAAACCATTTCGTCTTTGAATAACGGGACGCAGGCAAACTCAGGGCGACGGAACTCTTCATAACCGATCACAAATTCCGTTTCCTGATAACGTAACTGATGTTCCGTATTTTGATTCAGCGCGGATTTAAAAACCAAATGAATATTGGGTGCGATCTCCGCAACTTTATTAAAAATAACCGACGTCAGGATGTTATCCAGCGGGCTGCAGACGCACAGATGGAAAACGCGCTCACTGCTTAGCGGTTCAAAACCGGAGCCCGGCAATTCGTTTTGGACCAGCTGCAGCGCCTGGCGCACAGAACCAAAAAGCTGATAGGCCCGCGCCGTCGGCTGAATACCGCGGCCATAGCGCACAAACAGCTCATCATTAAACATCACTTTCAGACGTGAAACCGCGTTACTCACCGCGGGTTGAGACATGCCGAGCGTATGGGCGGCACGGGTGATATTCTGCTCTTGCATAACCGCATCAAAAACGGTGAGCAGATTGAGATCAACCATCCGTAGTTGAGGTTTAACGACTTCCTGTCCGGGGGCTGATTTATATTCTGGAGTGTCAATTAACATATCTAATTCCGCCGTCACGATGAATTCCCTTTACTAAACCGCTATAATTAGCGTCGAAAATATCATTTATCATGCAAATGACATTTGCAAAATAGCAAAGGAGATTTTTAGGAATATATCAAGGCTATGAGTGGCAGTGAAAAAGCGGGACTACCAAGAAAATGAACCGCTCAAACCATACCGGTTACTTAATGATGGTGAGTGTAACCATAATCCGTAAAAATAAAAACAACACCACTAGTTAACTGTAACTTAAGCAATAATAAAGTATTTTATTTTTAACCTCATAAAATTAACAACTGCTTATCATTGAAAAATAATCCGCTAATGGGCAAATACATTCATAAGGAAAATAAATATAATATTTTCATTCAGATAGCTTTTTTTGCCGCCTCGTTCATGGCACATCGTGAGCGATGCGTTGAATGCAAAGCACTTTTTCAAATGAAACAAATGAGGACGCGCCTCCCTTTGTCCAAAATAGGATCTTCGGCAAAACAGGGCTTACATCAGCACAATTTGCTAATTCACATCGTGAGCCAATAACGCTTTTTCCGTGCCAGGGGTTGACTTTAAAACGGCTATCCAGTAACTCTAAAAGCATAACGATTTCATCTGGAGTTTGACGCAATGATTCGCACCGCTCGTATCACCAGCCTACTACTACTAAACGCATGCCATTTGCGCGGTAGGCTGTTGGGCGACGTTCAGCGTTAAGTCATCTTCCAGCAAGACTATAAAACCCGCGCCTTGGCGCGGGTTTTTTTATGCTCGTCAACAAGGCGCCAGGACACAGACTAAGGATCCAAACCATGAGCCAGCAAGTCATTATTTTCGATACGACCTTACGTGATGGCGAACAAGCGTTACAGGCAAGCCTGAGTGTCAAAGAGAAGCTGCAGATCGCTCTGGCCCTTGAGCGTATGGGGGTCGACGTAATGGAAGTCGGTTTCCCGGTCTCTTCCCCGGGCGATTTTGAATCGGTGCAAAGCATCGCACGCACCATCAAAAACAGCCGTGTTTGCGCTCTGGCGCGCTGCGTTGAGAAAGATATCGATGTGGCAGCAGAATCCTTAAAGGTGGCTGAAGCTTTCCGCATCCATACCTTTATTGCGACCTCGCCGATGCATATCGCCACCAAACTGCGCAGCACGCTGGATGAAGTGATTGAGCGCGCGATCTATATGGTGAAGCGGGCGCGCAACTACACTGACGATGTCGAATTCTCCTGTGAAGACGCCGGCCGCACGCCGATTGCCGATCTGGCTCGCGTCGTGGAAGCGGCGATCAACGCTGGCGCCACCACCATTAATATCCCGGACACCGTCGGCTACACCATGCCGTTCGAATACGCCAACATTATCAGCGGCCTGTATGATCGCGTGCCGAATATCGACAAAGCGATTATTTCCGTCCACACCCATGATGACCTGGGCATCGCCGTCGGTAACGCCCTCGCCGCGGTCCACGCCGGTGCGCGCCAGGTAGAAGGCGCGATGAACGGTATCGGCGAACGCGCTGGCAACTGTGCGCTGGAAGAAGTGATCATGGCGATCAAAGTGCGCAAAGACATCATGAACGTGCACACCAACATTAATCATCATGAAATCTGGCGCACCAGCCAGACCGTCAGCCAGATCTGCAATATGCCTATCCCGGCCAACAAAGCCATCGTCGGCACCGGCGCCTTCGCCCACTCCTCCGGCATCCACCAGGACGGCGTACTGAAGAACCGCGAAAACTACGAAATCATGACTCCGGAATCCATCGGCCTGAACCAGGTACAGCTGAACCTGACTTCCCGCTCCGGTCGCGCGGCGGTGAAACACCGGATGGAAGAGATGGGTTACCAGGAGAGCGATTACAACCTGGATCATCTGTACGACGCGTTCCTGAAGCTGGCGGACAAAAAAGGCCAGGTCTTCGATTACGATCTGGAAGCGCTGGCGTTTATCAACAAGCAGCAGGAAGAGCCGGAGCATTTCCGCCTGGACTACTTCAGCGTCCAGTCTGGCTCCAGCGATATCGCCACCGCTTCAATCAAGCTGGTCTGCGGGGATGAAATCAAAACCGAAGCCGCTAATGGCAACGGTCCGGTCGACGCCATCTACCAGGCTATTAACCGCGTGACAAACTACAACATTGATTTAGTGAAGTATGGCTTAAGTGCGAAAGGCCACGGCAAAGACGCCCTGGGCCAGGTGGATATCGTCGTTGACTACAACGGCCGCCGTTTCCACGGGGTTGGCCTGGCCACAGATATCGTTGAGTCGTCAGCAAAAGCCATGGTTCACGTGCTGAACAACATCTGGCGCGCCGCCGAAGTCGAAAAAGAATTGCAACGCAAAGCTCAGAATAAAGAGAACAATAAGGAAACCGTGTAATGTCGAAGAATTACCATATTGCCGTTTTGCCGGGTGATGGCATTGGCCCGGAAGTGATGAACCAGGCGATGAAAGTACTGGAAGCCGTGCGCCAACGTTTTGCCATGCACATTACCACCAGCCAGTATGACGTCGGTGGGGCGGCTATTGACCGTCAGGGGACTCCCCTGCCGCAGGCGACCGTCGCCGGATGCGAACAGGCGGATGCGATCCTGTTCGGCTCCGTCGGTGGTCCGAAATGGGAACACCTGCCGCCCGCCGAGCAGCCAGAGCGCGGTGCGCTGCTGCCGCTGCGTAAACACTTCAAACTGTTCAGCAATCTGCGTCCGGCCAAACTGTACCAGGGGCTAGAGGAGTTCTGCCCGCTGCGCGCCGACATCGCTGCCAACGGCTTCGACATTCTCTGCGTTCGCGAACTGACCGGCGGCATCTACTTCGGCCAGCCAAAAGGCCGCGAAGGCAGCGGTCAGCATGAGAAAGCCTTTGATACCGAGGTGTATCACCGCTTTGAAATCGAACGTATCGCGCGCATCGCTTTTGAATCCGCTCGTAAGCGTCGTCACAAAGTGACCTCCATCGATAAGGCCAACGTCCTGCAGTCGTCCATTCTGTGGCGCGAAATCGTCACCGAGATCGGCAAGGAGTATCCGGACGTTGAGCTGGCGCATATGTATATCGATAACGCCACCATGCAACTGATTAAAGATCCGTCCCAGTTCGACGTGCTGCTGTGCTCCAACCTGTTTGGCGACATCCTCTCCGACGAGTGCGCGATGATCACCGGCTCGATGGGTATGCTGCCGTCCGCGAGCCTTAACGAACAAGGTTTTGGCCTGTATGAACCAGCGGGCGGCTCGGCGCCGGACATCGCGGGCAAAAATATCGCTAACCCGATCGCGCAGATCCTCTCTCTGGCCCTGCTGCTGCGCTACAGCCTCGACGCTGACGAAGCGGCGACCGCCATTGAAAGCGCCATCAACCGTGCTTTAGAGGAAGGGGTTCGTACCGGCGACCTGGCGCGCGGAACGGCGGCGGTCAGTACTGATGAAATGGGCGATATCATTGCCCGCTATGTCGCAGAAGGGGTGTAATCATGGCGAAGACGTTATACGAAAAATTATTTGATGCGCACGTAGTGTATGAGGCGCAGAACGAAACCCCGCTGCTGTACATCGACCGCCATCTGGTGCACGAAGTGACCTCCCCGCAGGCGTTTGACGGCCTGCGCGCGCATGGCCGCCAGGTGCGCCAACCGGGTAAAACCTTCGCGACCATGGATCACAACGTCTCGACGCAGACCAAAGATATCAACGCGTCCGGCGAGATGGCCCGTATCCAGATGCAGGAGCTGATTAAGAACTGTAAAGAGTTTGGCGTTGAGCTGTATGACTTAAATCACCCATACCAGGGTATCGTCCACGTCATGGGCCCGGAGCAGGGCGTCACCCTGCCGGGGATGACCATTGTTTGCGGTGACTCCCATACCGCCACCCACGGCGCGTTCGGGGCGCTGGCGTTCGGTATCGGCACCTCCGAAGTGGAGCATGTGCTGGCGACCCAGACCCTGAAACAGGGCCGCGCGAAGACCATGAAAATCGACGTGCAAGGCAAAGCGGCGCCGGGTATTACCGCTAAAGATATCGTGCTGGCCATCATTGGTAAAACCGGTAGCGCCGGCGGCACCGGCCATGTGGTTGAGTTCTGCGGCGAAGCGATCCGCGATCTGAGCATGGAAGGGCGTATGACCCTGTGCAACATGGCGATCGAGATGGGCGCCAAAGCGGGCCTGGTCGCGCCGGACGAAACCACCTTCAATTACGTACGCGGCCGTCTGCATGCGCCGAAAGGCAAAGATTTTGACGATGCCGTCGCGTACTGGAAAACCCTGAAAACCGACGATGGCGCGACGTTTGATACCGTGGTGACGCTGCAGGCGGCGGAGATTGCCCCGCAGGTGACCTGGGGCACCAACCCGGGCCAGGTGATCTCAGTGACGGATAATATCCCCGATCCGGCGTCATTCAGCGATCCAGTGGAACGCGCCAGCGCCGAAAAAGCGCTGGCCTACATGGGCCTGAAATCCGGGATCCCGCTGACGGATGTGGCTATCGACAAAGTGTTTATCGGCTCCTGCACCAACTCGCGAATCGAAGATTTACGCGCCGCGGCGGAAATCGCTAAAGGGCGTAAAGTGGCACCGGGTGTCCAGGCGCTGGTGGTGCCGGGTTCCGGTCCGGTGAAAGCGCAGGCGGAAGCGGAAGGCCTGGATAAGATCTTCATCGAAGCCGGCTTTGAGTGGCGCTTACCGGGTTGCTCGATGTGTCTGGCAATGAACAATGACCGCCTGAATCCGGGCGAGCGCTGTGCCTCCACCAGCAACCGTAATTTTGAAGGCCGTCAGGGCCGCGGCGGACGCACGCACCTGGTGAGCCCGGCAATGGCCGCAGCGGCAGCTGTTACCGGTCATTTCGCCGATATCCGTAATCTGAAGTAAGGAGACCATCATGGCAGAGAAATTTACCCAACATACCGGCCTGGTGGTTCCGCTGGATGCTGCAAACGTCGATACCGACGCGATTATTCCCAAGCAGTTTTTGCAGAAAGTGACTCGCACCGGCTTCGGCGCCCACCTGTTTAACGACTGGCGCTTTCTCGACGATAAAGGCCAGCAGCCGAACCCGGATTTTGTGCTGAATTTCCCGCAATACAAAGGGGCGTCAATCCTGCTGGCACGTGAAAACTTCGGCTGCGGCTCCTCGCGCGAGCACGCGCCGTGGGCGTTGACCGATTACGGCTTTAAGGTCGTGATTGCGCCAAGCTTTGCCGATATCTTTTACGGCAACAGCTTCAATAACCAGCTGCTGCCGGTGACCCTGAGCGACGAGCAGGTCGACGAGCTGTTCAAGCTGGTGCAGGCCAACCCGGGCATGACGTTTGAAGTGGATCTGGAAGCGCAGGTGGTTAAAGCTGGGGATAAAACCTACAGCTTTAAGATCGACGACTTCCGCCGCCACTGTATGCTCAACGGCCTGGATAGCATCGGCCTGACGCTGCAGCACGGAGAGGCGATTTCCGACTATGAACGCAAGCTGCCGGCGTTTATGAATTAACCTTCGGGCCCGGTCATTTGACCGGGCTTTTTAATTTTATCGCGGCGGAAATTGCGATCTCACGCACAAAAACCAATATTGATTCGCTGATTGTCAGGCCTTGACCCCACCCTGCCCCACACCATAAAGAAGAATCATTCCGCTTTCCTTCTCTTCCTCTTCGTTGTTTATGTATTATCCCTTCACTGCAAGTAAAAATAAGGCACGAGTGTTTAATATAAAAATATAAGAATGTGAAAGAAGCGTTAATCTCATAGAGAACCCCTATAGCTCAGAACAAAAAAAAACATTATTTTTCGATTTTTCCCCTCGCTATCTTTGCCCACAGAGAAATATTAACTAAGGACACGCCCGGGCCCCCGCATATCGGCCTCCCGGCCTCCTGTGGAGAGAAGAGATGAGCCACTATCCGCACCTTTTCAGTCCGTTGACCATCAACGGCATGACGCTAAAAAACCGCATTATCATGCCCCCTATGGGCACCAATATGGCCACGCTCAACGGCGAGGTCTCGCAGGAACAGCTGGAATACTATGAACTGCGGGCCAAAGGCGGCACCGGACTTATCACCATCGAAAACATCTGTATTGATTTTCCCTTTGCTTCCAACGGCACCACGCAGTTACGCATCGATAACGATCAATATATTCCGCGACTGTTTAAATTAACCGAGACCCTGCATAAACATGGCGCCTGCGTATCCATTCAGTTAAATCATGCTGGCGCTTCGGCGTACGCCTACCGCCTTGACGGTCAGACGCCACTCTCTTCCTCCACGACGCCCTCGAAAAAGCACGGAAATATTCCACGCCCAATGACGCATGAGGAAATTTATCATGCCGTTGAAAAGTTTGGTGATGCCGCGGAGCGCGTTCGTCGTGCGGGTTTTGACAGCGTCGAAATTCATGCCGGTCATTCCTATTTAATTAGCCAGTTTTTATCGCCGTTATTTAACAAACGCACCGATGAATTTGGCGGCACCGTCGAAAATCGCACCCGGATATTAAGTCTGATTATCGATAAAGTGCGCGCCTGCGTGGGGCCGCGTTTTCCGGTCAGCCTGCGCATCAGCGCCGACGACTTCCTCAAGGGGGGCAATACCCTCGAAGATTCCCTGCGCATCCTTGAACTCTGCCAGGATAAGGTCGATATCATCAACGTCTCTGCGGCGCAGAATGACAACCTGAATCTGCAAATCGACCAGATGTCGCTGGAGGATGGCTGGAAGCGCTACCTCTCCCGCGCGGTGCGCGATAAATTCCATAAGCCCACGGTCATCGCCGGCAATATTCGCTCACCACAGGTGGCCGAGGATATTCTCGCCAGCGGCGATGCCGACCTTATTGCCATTGGCCGCGGCCTGATTGCCGAGCCGGAGTGGGTGCAGAAGGTGCAAGGCGGTAAAGAGCGCCTGATGCGCAAATGCATCTCCTGCAATATCGGTTGCGCTGACCATCGTATCGCCCGCTCGCGCCCGCTGCGCTGTTCGATTAACCCGGACATCATCCACGGCGATGCCTATAAAATGCGCCGCGTCAGTCGCGAAACGAACGTGGTGGTCATCGGCGCTGGCACCGCCGGGATGGAAGCCGCCTGCACGGCGGCGGAAGTCGGTTGCCATACCTGGCTGCTGGAGGCGAAAAACCACGTCGGCGGCCTCGCCAGCGATATCTCCCGTCTGCCGGAGAAAAAGCGCATCGCTGATTTCCCGCAGTTTATGAAAAATCGCATCGCCTCGCTGGACAACCTGATGCTGCAGGTCGGCAAACGTGCCGACGTGGCCTCAGTTTCCGCCCTGCATCCGCATCTGATTGTCAACGCCACCGGCTCAACGCCGCTGCTGCCGCCCATTGAGGGCTTGCGGGAAAACATTGATACCGCGGACGGCAAAGTCTTTTCCATTACCGGCATGATCGACAACCTGGCGAAATTTACCGATATCGAGGGTAAACGTATCGCCGTCGTCGGCGCAGGCGCCGTTGGCCTCGACGTTATCGAATACTTTACGGCGCGCGGCGCGCAGGCGGTATTAATCGAAATGCAGGACGCCGCCGGTCGCGACCTCGACATCATTACCAAAAATGCCATGTTGACCATGCTCGACGAGCACCAGGTCGAACAGCACATGAATACCCAACTGATGGCAGTCGCTGCCGACCATTTCCGGGTGAAAAATACACAGCAAACCTTCGATATCCCCTTTGACTACGGCTTTGTCTGCCTGGGGATGCGCGCCAACCGGACGGGTCTCGACGAGATCGAGCGCTGGGCCAATGCCAATAACGTCAAAATCATGAATATCGGCGACAGCCTGATGGCGCGGCGCATTATCGACGGCATCCGCGAAGGCCGCAACGTGCTGGATACCCTGGAAGACATGGGTGCGCTGGGCAGCCGCGAAGCACAACGAATTCCCTTTCTAACTTATTGAGGATTTTTGTCATGGCAGAACGTATTACTGGACACACTGAGCTGATTGGCCTGATCGCCACCCCGATTCGCCACAGCATGTCACCCACCATGCATAACGAGGCTTTCGCCCATCTCGGGCTGGACTATGTTTATTTGGCTTTTGAAGTCGGTAATCAGGAGCTGAAGGACGTTGTGCAGGGCTTTCGGGCAATGAAGCTGCGCGGCTTTAATGTCTCTATGCCGAACAAAACCGAAATTTGCCAGTATCTCGATAAGCTGTCGCCGGCGGCGCAGCTGGTCGGGGCGGTCAACACCGTGGTCAACGACGATGGCGTACTGACCGGGCATATCACCGACGGCACCGGCTATATGCGCGCCCTTAGCGAAGCGGGTATCGATATCATCGGCAAGAAGATGACCGTCCTCGGCGCCGGCGGCGCGGCGACCGCCCTCTGCGTCCAGGCGGCGCTGGATGGCGTGAAGGCAATCTCCATCTTTAACCGCCGCGATAAATTCTTCGCCAACGCCGAAGAAACGGTAGCTAAGATCCGCAACAACACCAACTGCGAGATCCATCTGTTCGATCTCGACGATCATGACAAGCTGCGCGCCGAAATCGACAGCAGCGTGATCCTGACCAATGCCACCGGCGTTGGCATGAAGCCGTTCGAAGGCCAAATGTTGCTGCCGAACGACAGCTTCCTGCGCCCGGATCTGATCGTCTCTGACGTCGTCTACAACCCACGTAAAACCCACCTGCTGGAAGTGGCGGAGAAAAAAGGCTGCCGCACCCTGAACGGTCTGGGGATGATGCTGTGGCAAGGCGCGCGCGCGTTCGAAATCTGGACGGGTAAACAGATGCCGGTTGATTACATCAAGAGCATTCTGTTCTAAGAGGCGAATGATGAAAAATAAATACATCCCTACTGCGGCAGGGCTGTATCTCAACTACCTGATTCACGGCATGGGGGTGCTCTTAATCACCCTCAACATGGCCCATCTTCAGGAACAGTGGGGAACAGACGCTGCTGGCGTATCCATCGTTATCTCCTCGTTAGGTATCGGCAAGCTGGCGACCATTGTGACCGGCTTTTTGTCGGATCGCTTTGGCCGTAAGCCTTTTATTTATCTGGGGATCCTCAGCTATCTGATCTTCTTCGTCGGCATCCTGCTGACTAAAAATATCTATCTGGCCTACGTCTTCGGCATTATGGCGGGCCTGGCGAATAGCTTCCTCGACTCCGGAACCTATCCGGCGCTAATGGAGTCTTTCCCGCACTCCGCCAGCCGGGCCAACGTGCTGATCAAAGCCTTCGTTTCCGCCGGGCAGTTCCTGCTGCCGTTCATTATCAGCTTCCTGATCTGGGCGAATCTGTGGTTCGGCTGGTCGTTCGTCATTGCGGCGGGACTGTTTGTCCTGAGCGGCATCTACCTGCTCAAAATGCCATTCCCGGATAGCCAGTCGGCGAAAAAAGAGGAGGCCCCTACGGCGCAGGCGGAAGCAACTGCCCGGCCGCAGGCTAATAAGCTGGATATGGTGATCTTCACCCTGTACGGCTACATTGGCATGGCAACCTTCTATCTGGTCAGCCAGTGGCTGGCGCAGTACGGTCAATTCGTGGTCGGTCTGCCCTACGCCTCGGCGATTAAACTGCTTAGCATCTATACCGTCGGTTCGCTGGTCTGCGTCTTCGTGACCGCCGCCTTCGTCAAAGAGGTGTTCAGCTCAGCCATCGCCATGATCATCTATACTGGCCTGTCGATGATTTCGCTGCTGCTGGTGTGCCTGTTCCCGACGCCGATGATGGTCACCGGCTTCGCCTTTATCATCGGCTTTGCCGCCGCCGGCGGGGTACTGCAGTTGGGAGCAACAATCATGGCAATGAGTTTCCCGAACGGAAAAGGCAAAGCAACCGGGATCTTCTACACCGCCGGCAGTATCGCCAGCTTCACGATCCCCCTGATCACCGCAAAGCTTTCGCAGATCAGTATTGCCAGCATTATGTGGTTTGATTTTGCAATCGCCGTGATCGGCTTTGTGATCGCCCTGTACATCGGCTATCGTCAACTGCAGGCTCGGGCGGCGCAAAAAGTGTCCCGCACCGCAGTCACCGCCTGAGGTTCAACGCGAACAATAATGGATACCTACATGACAAATGCAGTAACCGTAAAGAACATCACCTTTCAGGAAGGGGAAACCCTCATTTGTGTACCGCTGATCGGCAAAACCCTCGATGAGATACTGGGTAACGCCCATGGTCTGGTCGATGCCGGCGCCGATATTATCGAATGGCGCGTTGACCACTTTACCCAGGTCAGAGACATGACCCAGGTGATGGCCGCGCTGGCGGAAATCCGTGGCGCGCTGAAAGCGCTCCCGCTGCTGTTCACCTTCCGCAGCAAGAAAGAAGGTGGCGAAACCGAGATCAGCGACGAAGCGTACTTCGCGCTCAATCGCGAAGCCGCGCGCAGCGGACTGGTTGATGTTATCGATATCGAGCTATTCAATGATGAAGCGCAGATCCGCGCGCTGGTTGACGATGCGCATGCCGCGGGCGTCAAGGTGATCATGAGTAACCATGATTTCCACAAGACTCCCGCTCAGGAAGATATTATCTATCGCCTGCGCCGCATGCAGGATCTGGGCGCCGACCTGCCGAAGATCGCGGTGATGCCGCAGTCGCCGCAGGACGTTCTGACCTTGCTTGCCGCTACGCTGACCATGAAAGAAAAATATGCCACTCGCCCGCTGATTACCATGTCGATGGGCAAATCCGGTGGCGTTAGCCGGGTTACCGGGCGCTTATTCGGCTCGGCGATGACCTTCGGTACCGTAGGACAGGCTTCTGCGCCAGGACAGATCGCCATCGCCAAACTACGTGAAGTGATGGATATTCTCTCCTGATGCCCGAATGGCCCGGAGGCGATCTCCGGGCCATCCACTAACAGAGATTCTGGCTGTCGTGGATAACCACATTTTTAAATGACTGTAGCGCCGGGGAAAGTAACCGATCTTTCATTGTCGCCAGATAGATATAGCGTGGGGGGATGGTGTTTTTAATCTTCAGGATGTGAACGTTGTAATAGGAGAGCGCGGAGATCCGCGGCATAATCGCGATCCCATAGTCAATACTGACCAGCCCGGCCATCGCGGTATCCTCATCCACGTAGCAGGCGATCTCCGGCACCAGCTTTTGCTGCATAAACACATTATCGATAAACGGACGTAAACCGCTATTCTCTGAAAAATAGATATAGGGATAATGAATCGTCTCTACCAGATCGACCTCATGTTCATACAGGCGGGCCAACGGATGATCCTTCGCCGTGACCACCACCAGCTCCTGCTGAATAACAGGAATAAAATCGATATCCGGCTCATCCGCAATATAAGAGCAAATCGCCAGATCGACTTTGCCAGCTTTCAGCTCCTGCAATAGGGTCAGCGATGTCCCCTGAGTAAAAGAAAAAGTAACGTTGTGACATTCAGGTGAAAGAGAATATTGATTAATTAACTGCGGAACAACATATTCGCCCATCGTGTAAATAAAGGCGATGCGAATATTCTCTTTATTCTCGGCGCCATTTTTTTGTAATGTCATCCGGCCATTCTCCAGCGAGGCCAGCGCATCTTCGACATACGGCAAAAAACGCTTGCCGTTTTGCGTAATTTTAACGTTCCGTCCCTGTCTGGCGAACAGCGCGACCCCTAACTCCTTCTCCAGCTCCGATATCGCATGGCTTAGCGAGGGCTGGGTGATGCACAGACTGGAGGCGGCTTCGGTGTAATGTTCGGTTTCAGACAGACGTTTAAAATAATAAAGTTGCTTTAGGTTCATTATTTTTGCCCGTATAATATAAGAATAAATGCACTGACGCTAATATACCATGCAAGCCACCAATAATGTGCGAGAGCGGGTAAATATCGGCGTTACATCAAATATTCTTTTGTGAAGCGTATGAATGTGCAACAAAGCGTTGCCATTCATAGATACTATCTATAGTTCCTGGAGATGTTTTTGCATGTGCGAATATATGCAAAAATATTTTAAACTTTAAAGGAACTCGCTATGAGTATGTCAAACTCTCAGGAAGTCCTCACTTCCTCATCGGGGACGAAAAAAAGAAGCCGCGTTCGGATAGTTATTTTACTGCTGTTGTCCGTCGGAACGATGATCAATTATCTCGATCGCACCATCCTGGGTATTGTCGCCCCACAATTAACCCAGGAAATTCATATCGATCCAGCGATGATGGGCATCATTTTCTCCGCCTTTGCCTGGACCTATGCGCTGGCACAGATCCCTGGCGGGGTATTTTTAGACCGTTTTGGTAACAAGCTCACCTATACCCTGTCTATTTTCTTCTGGTCGCTGTTTACTCTGCTGCAGAGTTTTACCCTCGGGCTGAAAACCCTGCTCCTCCTGCGCCTGGGGCTTGGCGTCAGCGAAGCGCCCTGCTTTCCGGCCAACAGCCGCATCGTCAGCACCTGGTTTCCCCAGCATGAGCGCGCGCGGGCGACGGCAACATATACAGTTGGCGAATATATAGGGCTGGCCGCTTTCTCGCCGCTGTTATTTTTAATCCTCGAACACCATGGCTGGAGAACGCTGTTTTTTCTCACCGGCGGATTAGGTATTTTATTTACGTTGGTGTGGTGGCGTTTTTATCACGAACCGCATGAATCACGCACGGCTAATAAAGCAGAGCTGGATTACATCGGCGTAAACAGCATTAACAATAAAATCCAGAACGTTCCATTTAACTGGCGTGACGCCAGGCGTCTGCTGGGCTGTCGTCAGATCGTAGGCGCCAGTCTGGGCCAGTTCGCCGGGAACACCACGCTGGTGTTTTTTCTGACGTGGTTTCCCAGCTATCTTGCCAACGAGCGCCATCTCCCCTGGCTTCACGTTGGATTCTTCGCCACCTGGCCCTTCCTCGCCGCCGCGATCGGCATCCTCTTCGGCGGCTGGATCTCGGACCGGTTGCTGAAGCGAACCGGCTCCGTCAACATCAGTCGAAAGTTACCAATAATTTCCGGTTTACTACTGTCCAGCTGTATTATTGCGGCAAACTGGGTAAGCGCTAACAGCACCGTAATCATTATTATGTCGGTGGCATTTTTTGGCCAGGGGATGGTCGGTCTGGGCTGGACCTTAATTTCTGATATTGCCCCGGAAAATATGGCAGGCCTCACCGGCGGCATATTTAATTTTTGCGCCAATATGGCATCTATTATTGCGCCACTGATAATTGGTGTGATTATCTCCGCAACGGGTAATTTCTTTTACGCGCTGATCTACGTCGGCCTGACGGCGCTGATCGGCGTGATTGCCTACATTTTTATCATCGGCGATATCAAGCGTATCGTCCTGGAGTAGTCAGCTTGCCCCGGCGACGCGGCTCGCCGGGGCAAGGCAGATTGTCAGATATCCTTCACCCTGCTGGTCAAAAACAATGTCACCAGCGAAATCGCGGCGATTGTCCAGTAGACGCTGGCGTGGCCATAACTTTGCGACAGCGCCCCCTGCATCACGCCGGCGAGGATCACGCCGGTGGAAATACTGTTGGTGAACAGGGTGGTCGCCGCCCCCGCCCGGCCCGGCATTAAATCCTGGAACCACAGCATACCGATCCCGGCGATAATACCGATAAAGACCGCGTTAAATAGCTGCAGGGCCAGCAGCGCCGTACGGCCATGAAACAGAATCAACCCGGCATAAAACAGCACACCGGCCGCGACCGCCGCCACCATCATTTTACGTTTACCAAAGCGCTTCACGTAGTAGCCGGCGAGGATCATCGCCGGTATTTCCAGTCCGGCGGCGGTGCCCATCAGGATCCCGGCAAGGCTGTCGGGAAGACCGAGATCGTTACTGATCCACAGCGGCATATCAATGATATACATCGTGTTGCAGGTCCACATCAGCGTGGAGGCGATAAACAGCATGCGCACGTTCTTATCCTGCCAGCCGCCGGCCTGCACCAGCGCCGCCGCCTCTTCCGAAGGCTGTTCCACCCGCGGGACCGAGGGCAGCTTGATGGCAATCAGCGCCAGGCTAATGACAAAGATGCCCGCCGCAATGGAAAACATGGTGGTAAAGCCATAATTGAGGGCCAGCATAAAGGCCAGCGGCGGGCCAATCACCCACGCCAGCGACAGCTGGGCACGCATGATCGAACTGAACATCACCACTTCCCGCGCCGAGCTGTCGGCATACTCCCGCGCCAGGGCGAAGAGCTGCGGCATGGCGGCATTGGCGATGGACGCCAGCATCACCCCGCAGGTAATTAACGTCAGGTAGTGACGGTTGAAGGCAAACAGCAGCGCATTGCCCACCGCCATCAGGCAGCAGAGCATAATTAACCGCCGCCGATCGCCGCGGCTATCAGAGCGCTTAGCCAACGCCAGACTCACCAGGATCCCGGCAATGGCATTTACCGTGTAGAACAGGCCCACCCAGAACGGCTGCGCCCCTACTTCGCGGCTGAGAAACAAACTCAACGTCGGCGCCTGCAACGCGCCCGCCACGCCCATCATAAAAGCAACCAGCATAAAGGCGGCATACACGCCGTTTAGCCGTCGTCCCATCGTCATCAACCACAGCATGGAATGTCCTTAACACACGCGAAGTAAACGAAAAAAGCCAGCAGAGGATTTCTGCTGGCGGGTGATTCTATACTCTATGGGTTTCATGTTGCAGGACAAAACGGTTAACCGTTTTGCACAGCGCTTGTGCTGGCCCTGAAAGGGTGAGCGTGGCCAGAACGTCAGACCCTGAGCGCATCGACAGCGAAACGAGCGGTCGCGGCCAACGCCCCTGCAGCGTGAAAAACGACGAGTATAACACCAATACTCAGTCACACATGATGTCTGCAAGTCAATGATCAGAGGCCTTTGACGTCACTCCCCACTGCATCAGTTCTCCCAGGATTTCCTGTTGTCGTCCTGCCATCAGGCGGGCCAGCCAGGACGCATCCTGCGTCGCAGAAAAATAGCGCTGGTAGAACGATTTTGCGGTAGACCTCATCATATTCACCTCCTCGCTTCATCGGGATTCATTATTGGCTTAATATGGGGAGTAATAAATTGCTGAGTTTTGCGCAGGAGTTCCCCTTTTATGTCTTCCAGCCGTCTGCAACAACAGTTCATCCGCTTATGGCAGTGCTGCGACGGCAAGTCGCAGGAGACCACCCTCAACGAGCTGGCGGAAATGCTGAGCTGCTCGCGTCGCCATATGCGCACCCTGCTCAATATGATGGAGTCCCGCGGCTGGCTGGCCTGGGAGGCGGAGGCAGGCCGCGGCAAGCGTTCGCGGCTAACCTTTCTCTATACCGGTCTCGCCCTGCAGCAGCAGCGTGCCGAAGATCTCCTCGAGCAGGATCGCATCGATCAGCTGGTGCAGTTGGTCGGCGATAAGGCCGCCGTCCGCCAGATGCTGATCTCTCATCTTGGCCGCAGCTTCCGCCAGGGACGCCATATCCTGCGCGTGCTCTACTACCGTCCGATGAAGAATTTACTGCCCGGCAGTGCGCTGCGGCGTTCGGAAACGCATATTGCCCGGCAAATTTTCAGCGCCCTGACGCGGGTAAATGAGGAAAATGGGGAACTGGAAGCCGATATTGCCCACCATTGGCAGCAGCTGACCCCCACCCACTGGCGCTTTTTCCTCCGCCCGGGCATCCATTTTCACCACGGCCGTGAGCTGGAGATGGCGGATGTGATCGCCTCTCTGCAGCGCAGCAATGCCCTGCCGCTCTATTCACATATCGAACGCATCGAATCGCCCACCGCCTGGACCCTGGATATTCATCTGCGCCAGCCCGACCGCTGGCTGCCCTGGCTGCTGGGCCAGGTGCCGGCGATGGTGCTGCCGCAGGAGTGGCAGACCATGAACCACTTTTCCTCCATGCCGGTCGGCACCGGCCCTTATGCTGTGGTGCGTAACAATCAGAACCAGCTCAAGATCCATGCCTTTGAAGACTATTTTGGCTACCGGGCGCTGATCGATGAGGTGAACGTCTGGGTGCTGCCGGAAATTAGTGAAGAGCCCAATGGCGGCCTGACGCTGCAGGGCAATACCGAAAGCGAAAAAGCGGTGGAGAGTCGCCTGGAAGAGGGCTGCTATTACCTGCTGTTCGACTCGCGAAGCCCGCTGGGGGCCAACGACGCGGTGCGTCGCTGGTTAAGCTATCTGTTTCAGCCCGCCAACCTGCTCTACCATGCGGGCGAACACTACCAGGGCAACTGGTTTCCCGCCTACGGCCTGCTGCCGCGCTGGCATCACGCCAGCAACCACGCCTGCGAGAAGCCGGCGGGGCTGGAGACCGTCACCCTCACCTATTACCGCGATCACGTCGAACATCGGGTGATCGGCGGGATTATGCGCGACCTGCTGGCAGCGCATCAGGTAAAACTGGAGATCCAAGAGCTGGAGTATGATGCCTGGCATCGCGGCGAGGTGGTCAGCGATATCTGGCTTAACAGCGTTAACTTCACCTTACCGATCGAATTCTCACTCTTCGCCTATCTGTACGAAGTCCCGCTCATTCAGCGCTGCATCCCCATTGACTGGCAGGCAGACGCCTGCCGCTGGCGCGCGGGAGAGTTTAATCCGGCCACCTGGAGCCAGCGGCTGCTGGCCGGGCAACATATCGTGCCGCTGATCCACCACTGGCTGATGATTCAGGGGCAGCGCAGTATGCGCGGCGTACGGATGAACACCCTCGGCTGGTTCGACTTTAAATCCGCGTGGTTTGCGCCGCCGGAGCCGTAAGCGCTTTCCGTCATCTGACAAAATCATTACACTAAGGCCGTTCTCAACGGGGTGCTAATAAACATACGCAATATCATTCAAGTTGCATCACGGCAGCAAGCGGGTGAATCCCCTGGAGCATAGATAACTATGTGACAGGGGTGAACGCGCGAAGCTAACGCAGATGCGGCTTGAAGGATGAAGCGTATGGGCTGAGAAAATACCCGTCGAACCTGATCCGGATAACGCCGGCGAAGGGATTTGAGGCTCACTCAAAATCCTTTGCCACCCCTTTTTTCTGAGGTGCAAAGTGTTGAAAAAATTACTCCCGCTGCTGGCGCTGGTCGCCATGCCCGCTCTGGCTAAGCCTGTCCTCACCGTCTATACCTATGACTCCTTCTCTGCCGACTGGGGCCCCGGCCCGGCGGTCAAAAAAGCCTTTGAAGCGGACTGCGGCTGCGAACTGAAGTTCGTCGCCCTGGAAGATGGCGTTTCGCTACTGAATCGCCTGCGCATGGAAGGCAAGAACAGCAAGGCCGACATCGTGCTTGGCCTGGATAACAACCTGCTGGAAGCCGCGGCGCAGAGTAAACTGTTCGCCAAAAGCCACGTACCTGCCAGCGCGGTCAGCGTGCCAGGCGGATGGGATAATGACACCTTTGTCCCCTACGATTACGGCTATTTCGCCTTCGTCTATGACAAAAATAAACTGGCTAACCCGCCGAAAAGCCTGAAAGAGCTGGTTGAGAGCCCGCAGAAATGGCGCGTCATCTACGAAGATCCCCGCACCAGCACCCCGGGGCTGGGCCTGCTGCTGTGGATGCAAAAGGTCTATGGCGATAAAGCGCCCGAGGCCTGGCAGAAGCTGGCGGCGAAAACGATCACCGTCACCAAGGGCTGGAGTGAAGCCTACGGTCTGTTCCTGAAAGGGGAAAGCGACCTGGTCTTAAGCTACACCACCTCGCCGGCTTACCACATTATTGAAGAGAAGAAAGACAACTATGCGGCGGCGAGCTTCGCTGAAGGCCATTATCTGCAGGTCGAAGTTGCCGCGCGTACCGCCGCCAGCAAGCAGCCGGCACTGGCGGAGAAGTTCCTCAAATTTATGGTCTCGCCTGGCTTCCAGAACGCCATCCCCACCGGGAACTGGATGTATCCGGTGACTCAGGTCGCGCTGCCGGCCGGGTTTGATACCCTGGTGAAGCCGCAGACCACCCTGTCGTTTACCCCGCAGCAGGTCGCCAGCGAGCGTCAGACCTGGATTAGCGCATGGCAACGCGCCGTCAGCCGCTAAACCTTAGCGGGCTATTGCCGGGCCTTTTTGCCGCCACCCTGCTCTGCGCCGTCGCGCTGGCGGCGTTTCTGGCGCTGTGGTTTAGCGCCCCCGGCGCGGGCTGGCAATCGGTCTTCAGCGATAGCTACCTGTGGCACGTGATGCGCTTCTCCTTCTGGCAGGCGTCGCTGTCAGCGCTGTTCTCGGTGGTGCCGGCCATCTTTCTCGCCCGCGCCCTTTACCGGCGTCGCTTCCCGGGCCGCACACTGCTGCTGCGCCTGTGCGCGATGACCCTGATCCTGCCGGTGCTGGTGGCGGTGTTCGGCATCCTCAGCGTCTATGGCCGCCAGGGCTGGCTGGCCTCGCTGTTTCACGCGCTCGGCTGGCAGTGGGATTTCTCGCCCTACGGTCTGCAGGGCATCCTGCTGGCGCACGTCTTTTTCAATATGCCGATGGCCACCCGCCTGCTGCTGCAGGCGCTGGAGAGTATCCCTGGTGAACAGCGGCAAATTGCCGCCCAGCTTGGCATGCGCGGCTATGCCTTCTTCCGCCTCGTCGAATGGCCGTGGATGCGCCGGCACATTCCCGCCGTCGCTGCGCTGATTTTTATGCTCTGCTTCGCCAGCTTCGCCACCGTGCTGTCGCTGGGCGGCGGCCCGAAGGCCACCACGATTGAGCTGGCTATCTACCAGGCGCTGAGCTTTGACTACGATCCGGCGCGCGCGGCAATGCTGGCGCTGATCCAGATGCTTTGCTGCCTCGCGCTGGTGCTGCTCAGCCAGCGCCTCAGTAAAGCGGTGGCTATCGGCGTCAGCCATGTCCGCGGCTGGCGCGACCCTGACGATCGTCTGCATAGCCGCCTGAGCGACGGACTCTTGATCGGCGCCGCCCTGCTGCTGCTGCTCCCGCCGCTGCTGGCGGTCATCGTCGACGGGATCAACCGCAACATGCTGAACGTGCTGGCGCAGCCGGCGCTCTGGCAGGCATTGAGTACCTCTCTGCGCATCGCCATCGCCGCCGGGCTGTTGAGCGTAACCCTGACGATGATGCTGCTGTGGAGCAGCCGGGAGCTGCGCGCCCGCCAGCGGCCGCTGGCCGGGCAGGCGATGGAGCTGAGCGGCATGTTAATCCTTGCCATGCCGGGGATTGTGCTGGCCACTGGCTTTTTTCTGCTGCTCAGTAACAGCGTCGGACTGCCGGAGTCCGCCGACGGCATCGTCATCTTCACCAATGCCCTGATGGCGATCCCCTACGCGCTCAAAGTGCTGGAAAACCCGATGCGCGACGTAACCGCTCGCTACAGTATGCTGTGCCAGTCGTTGGGGATTGAAGGCTTCACGCGGCTGCGGGTGGTTGAGCTTCGCGCCCTCCGGCGCCCGCTGGCCCAGGCGTTAGCCTTCGCCTGCGTGCTGTCGATTGGTGACTTCGGCGTGGTGGCCCTGTTCGGCAACGAGGCGTTCCGCACCCTGCCTTTCTATCTGTACCAGCAGATAGGCGCCTACCGCAGCCAGGACGGCGCCGTCACCGCCCTGCTCCTGCTGCTGCTCTGTTTCTTATTATTTACGCTGATTGAAAAACTTCCGGGGCGTGATGCTAAAACTCAATGATGTGACCTGGCTGTACCAGCATCTGCCGATGCGTTTTACCCTCGACGTCGCGCGCGGCGAGCGCATCGCGGTGCTCGGCCCCAGCGGCGCCGGAAAGAGCACCCTGCTGAATCTGATCGCCGGTTTTCTACCGCCCGCCAGCGGCAGCCTGCGGATCAATGGCGAGGTGCATAACGCGACGCCGCCGGCGCAGCGTCCGGTCTCGATGCTGTTCCAGGAGAATAACCTGTTTAACCATCTCACGGTTCGGCAGAATATCAGCCTCGGGATCCACCCGGGCCTGAAACTGAGCCGCGAGCAGCAGGCGCAGGTGGCGGCGATGGCCGGACAGATGGGAATTGATGCGCTGCTGGAACGCCTGCCGGGCGAGCTTTCCGGCGGTCAGCGGCAGCGCGCGGCGCTGGCCCGCTGTCTGGTGCGCCAGCAGCCGGTGCTGTTACTGGATGAACCCTTCTCAGCGCTTGACCCGGCGCTGCGTCAGGAGATGCTGTCCCTGGTCGCCGATGTCTGCGAGCAGCAGCAGCTCACTCTGCTGATGGTCTCCCACAGCGTGGAAGATGCCGCACGCATCGCGCCGCGCTCGATAGTGGTCGCCGAAGGGCGGATTGTCTGGGATGGCGCCACCGCCGAGCTGTTAAGCGGCAACAGCAGCGCCTCGCATCTGATGGGCATCAGCGCGCAATAACCTTGTGCAGGATCGCCAGATAGACCGGCATCAGCGGATGGCGGCAGACCAGAGTCAGCGCCGTCGCGGCGACCACCACCATCAGCGGTGACAGCCACAGTAGTCGGCCGCGCGGCAGCCAGCGGGTCAGGCGATCGCCTGAGGTTTTCGCGCTCCGCCACAGCCGCCAGCACAGCCACCCTGCCAGCCAGGCCAGCAGCGCCGCCCCCAACAGCAGCCATTTAAAGCTGGCGCTGTTTTCATCGGCCGGAATATCAATCGCCGCCCCGGCGAGAATGCCGGGCAGGAAATAGAGCGGCGGCCAGAGCAGGCAGCCGATAATATTCGGTAGCACAAACTTCGCCACCGGCAGATCGAGCATCCCGGCGACCATCGGCACCAGCGGTCGCGTCGGCCCAACAAAGCGGCCGATCAGAATGGTGATCATGCTGTGCTGATGCAACGCATGCTCGGTCTTCTCCAACAGGGCACGGTTTTTCTTCATAAACGACCAGCGGTGCAGCGGCTTTTTAAAGCGCCAGCCGAGCCAGAATGAGATCCAGTCGCCCAGCAGACAGCCGACAATCCCCGCCAGCCACGCCTGCCAGAAGTTAACCTCACCGCTGCCGATAAGCGCCCCAAGGCCGGCCATCATCACCGTTCCGGGTAAGATAAGCCCCACCAGCGCCAGCGACTCGAGAAAGGCCACCAGCATCACGGCTAACAACGAGTAGACCGTGGATTGGGTGATAAAGTGTTCCAGCAATGCTTGCATAATGTACCCGGTTAAAAAACGAAGCCCGGATTCTCCGGAGCCATCGCGCCCTCGTCAAGCCACCAATTGTCTTAATAGTTTACTGGCTGTGATATTTAAGCGGGTCATCATTTCACTTTCTTTACTTTTTATTCACATCCTGCACGGAATTCGCTCGGGCTGGCGCCGGTGCATTTTTTAAATACGCGCGAAAAATAGAGCTGATCTTCAAAGCCAACGTTGCGCCCGACGGTGGCGATCGGCATCCGTGTCGTGCTCAGCAGCAGTTTGGCCTGGCTGATGCGCTGATCTTCCCGCCAGCCGAGCACGCTGATCCCCAACTGCTGGCGGAACAGGTGCGACAGACGCGAGGGCGACAGGCAGACGTGCTGGGCGACGCTGGCAATATCAAAATGGCTGTCCGCCAGATGGTCGCTGATGTACTGGCAGGCGTCGCGCACCCGGTTATCCAGCGGCGGATGCAGCGATTCGTTGATCGCCTCCATGCGCCGCAGCAGCAGCTGTTCCAGCAGATTTATTGCCAGCAGTTCGGAATAGCGCCCCGCCCCCTGCCCGGCATCGACGATCTGGCCGAACAGTTCGCCAAAGCGCGCCTGCCACTGTTCATCCGGACGGAAAAAGCCGGTCTGGGCGAAGATCGTCGGCCAGTTGAGCCACTCGTGCCAGTAGGCGCGTGGCCGGAAGTAGACCCACTGGTGATACCACTCGCTGGCGTCGGGATGGCGGCCGTAGTGATGGATTTCCCCTGGCGGGAACAGCAACATATCACCCGGCCGGCAGACGAACTGCTCGCCGTGGTTGTTGATAACACCCTCGCCGCGGATCGTCAGGTTGAGAATATAGCCTTTCATGCCCAGCGGGCGGTCGATAAAGAAATCCAGGTATCCCTGCGCCTCAATCGGCGTGAGGCCGGTGACCAGATGAGCGTTAAAAGAGTAGCCCGGCAGCAGCGGATCGTTTTGCGTTTCGGCCATACGCGTGGTTCTCCCCGAAGGTATTAATGACACCAATTGTCCATATTCATCATTTTATCGCTCTCGGCCCTGTCGCGACTGCGACGGCGGTGGGAATTTCGCTAAAAAGCCGCACGGTAAGCGAAAAAGCGCCAGCAGCGTGCATTCCACCGTGATATACCGGGTAACAAAAGTGTCTATAAATACGGCAGGAAAGTCCACATCGAATATTTGCACGGCGTCACACTTTGCGAGGTGACAGCAAAATAATCCATAAGATTAGCGAATCCGGCCTGACGGATTTTGCCGGGGATATCTACTGTTGCTGCATGAATGATTTCTGCATGGAGTAACAAGATGGCAATTGCGATTGGCCTCGACTTTGGTAGTGACTCAGTCCGCGCCCTGGCGGTGGAATGCGCGTCCGGCGCAGAGCTGGCGGCAAGCGTAGAGTGGTATCCGCGCTGGCGGGAAGGACAGTATTGCGATGGGGCTAACAACCGGTTCCGCCACCACCCGCGAGATTACATCGAGTCCATGGAAGCGGCGCTGAAAAGCGTGCTCGCTTCGCTGAGCGCCGAACAGCGCGCCGACGTCGTGGGCATTGGCGTCGACAGCACCGGCTCAACCCCGGCTCCCGTTGATGCCGAGGGCAACGTGCTGGCGCTGCGCGAAGAATTCGCTGACAACCCTAACGCCATGTTTGTCCTGTGGAAGGATCACACCGCGGTCGAGGAAGCCGAGGCGATCACCCGCCTGTGTCACCAGCCGGGCAAAGAGGATTACTCGCGCTATATCGGCGGTATCTACTCCAGCGAATGGTTCTGGGCCAAAATCCTTCACGTCACCCGCGAAGATAGCGCCGTCGCCCAGGCAGCCGCCTCGTGGGTAGAACTTTGCGACTGGGTGCCCGCCCTGCTCTCCGGCACCACCCGTCCGCAGGATCTGCGCCGCGGCCGCTGCAGCGCCGGACATAAATCGCTGTGGCACGAAAGCTGGGGCGGTCTGCCGCCGGCCAGCTTCTTCGATGAGCTTGATCCCATCATTAACCAGCATCTGGCCTGGCCGCTGTTCACCGATACCTGGACGGCCGATGTGCCGGTCGGCACGCTGAGCGCAGAGTGGGCCCAGCGTCTGGGTCTGTCGCAGACCGTGGCCATCTCCGGCGGCGCCTTCGACTGCCATATGGGCGCCGTTGGCGCCGGGGCGCAACCTAACGCGCTGGTGAAAGTCATCGGCACCTCCACCTGCGACATCCTGATTGCCGATAAAGAGAGCGTCGGCGAGCGCACGGTAAAAGGCATCTGCGGGCAGGTTGACGGCAGCGTGGTTCCGCACTTTATCGGCATGGAGGCAGGCCAGTCCGCCTTCGGCGATATTTACGCCTGGTTTGGCCGCATTCTCGGCTGGCCGCTGGAACAACTGGCTCAGCAGCAGCCGGCGTTGCGCGAGCAAATCAAAGCCAGCCAAAAACAGTTACTGCCGGCGCTCACCGAAGCCTGGGCCAATAATCCGTCCCTCGATCACCTGCCGGTGGTGCTCGACTGGTTCAACGGCCGCCGCACGCCGAATGCCAACCAGCGTCTGAAAGGGGTGATCACCGATCTTAACCTGGCGACCGACGCGCCGGCGCTGTTCGGTGGCCTCATCGCCGCCACCGCCTTTGGCGCCCGCGCCATTATGGAGTGCTTCACCGAGCAGGGGATCCCGGTTAACAACGTGATGGCCCTCGGCGGTATCGCACGGAAAAACCAGGTCATCATGCAGGCCTGCTGCGATGTGCTGAACCGCCCGCTGCAGATTGTCGCCTCCGATCAGTGCTGTGCGCTGGGGGCGGCTATCTTCGCCGCCGTCGCCGCCGGCGTCTATGACGATATTCCCGCCGCCCAGCAGCGGATGGCAAGCCAGGTGGAAACCACCCTGCAGCCACGCCCGGTGCAGGCGCAACGTTTCGAACAACTCTATCAGCGCTACCAGCAGTGGTCGGTCAGCGCTGAACAACACTATCTCCCTTCGGCTGCAAAGGCGGAAAAAGCCCCGCAATCTCAGGCAGCGCTCACCCATTAAGGATACGAAAATGACGATTTTTGATAACTATGAAGTATGGTTCGTTATTGGCAGTCAACATCTGTACGGCCCGGAAGCCCTGCGCCAGGTGACGAAGCATGCCGAACATGTGGTGAACAGCCTGAATGCGGAAGCCAAACTGCCGTGCAAACTGGTCCTTAAGCCGCTGGGCACCACTCCGGACGAGATCACTCATATCTGCCGCGACGCCAACTACGATGACAAATGCGCCGGGTTAGTGGTCTGGTTGCATACCTTCTCGCCGGCAAAAATGTGGATCAACGGCCTGACCATCCTCAACAAGCCGCTGCTGCAGTTCCATACGCAATACAATGCCGCGCTGCCGTGGGACAGCATCGATATGGACTTTATGAACCTGAACCAGACCGCGCACGGCGGCCGCGAGTTCGGTTTCATCGGCGCCCGTATGCGCCAGCAACACAGCGTGGTCACCGGCCACTGGCAGGATAAAGAAGCCCACCAGCGCATCGGCGGCTGGATGCGCCAGGCGGTCTCCAAACAGGATACTCGCCATCTGAAAGTGTGCCGTTTCGGCGATAACATGCGCGAAGTAGCGGTGACCGACGGCGATAAAGTCGCGGCGCAGATCAAGTTTGGCTTCTCAGTGAACACCTGGGCGGTCGGCGATCTGGTGCAGGTGGTCAACAGCATCAGCGACGGCGATATCAGCGCGCTGGTCGATGAATATGAAAGCAGCTACCGTCTGACCCCGGCGGCGCAGGTTCACGGCGAGAAGCGCCAGAACGTGCTGGACGCCGCGCGCATTGAGCTGGGGATGAAACGCTTTCTCGAGCAGGGCGGGTTCCACGCCTTTACCACCACCTTTGAAGATCTCCACGGCCTGAAACAGCTTCCGGGTCTCGCCGTGCAGCGCCTGATGCAGCAGGGCTACGGCTTTGCCGGTGAAGGCGACTGGAAAACCGCCGCTCTGCTTCGCATCATGAAGGTGATGTCAACCGGTCTGCAGGGCGGCACCTCCTTTATGGAGGATTACACCTACCACTTCGACAACGGCAACGACCTGGTGCTCGGTTCGCATATGCTGGAAGTGTGCCCGACGATCGCTACCGCTGAGAAACCGATCCTCGACGTCCAGCCGCTGGGTATCGGCGGCAAAGCGGATCCGGCGCGTTTGATCTTCAATACCCAGACCGGCCCGGCGATTGTCGCCAGCCTGATCGATCTGGGAGATCGCTTCCGTCTGCTGGTCAATACCATTGAAACCGTCCCGACGCCGCACGATCTGCCGAAGCTGCCGGTGGCCAACGCCCTGTGGAAAGCGCAGCCGGATCTGCGTACCGCTTCGGAAGCCTGGATCATCGCCGGTGGCGCGCACCATACCGTCTTCAGCCATGCGCTGAACCTCGACGATATGCGCCAGTTCGCCGAGCTGCACAATATCGAGCTGACGGTCATCGACAACGATACCCGTCTGCCGTCCTTCAAGGACGCGCTGCGCTGGAATGAAGTGTATTACGGTTCAAAACGCTAAGAGGCCGTCCCCTCACCCTTTCCCTCTCCCCGTTGGGGAGAGGATACCGACAGGGCGCCATGCCGCCTTTCTCCCTCTCCCGCCGGGAGAGGGTCGGGGTGAGGGATACCCGACTCGCCTGCTATTCGGAGCACACTATGTTAGAAGATCTTAAACGCCAGGTTCTGGAAGCCAACTTAGCGCTGCCGCAGCATAATCTGGTGACCTTAACCTGGGGCAACGTCAGCGCCGTCGACCGCGACCAGGGCGTTCTGGTTATCAAACCCTCCGGCGTGGATTACCGCGTGATGACCGCCGACGATATGGTGGTCGTCAGTCTGGAGACTGGCGAGGTGGTGGAAGGCAACAAGAAGCCCTCGTCGGATACCCCTACTCATCGCCTGCTGTATCAGGCCTTCCCGACGCTGGGCGGTATTGTGCATACCCATTCGCGCCACGCCACCATCTGGGCGCAGGCCGGGCAATCCATTCCAGCGACCGGCACCACCCACGCTGACTATTTCTATGGCCCGGTTCCCTGCACCCGGTTGATGACCGATGCGGAGATCAACGGCGAATATGAGTGGGAAACCGGCAACGTGATTGTCGAAACTTTCCGTCAGCAGGGAATCGACCCGGCGCAGATGCCCGGCGTGCTGGTGCATTCCCACGGCCCGTTTGCCTGGGGTAAGAATGCCGAAGACGCGGTGCATAACGCCATCGTGCTGGAAGAGATCGCCTATATGGGTATCTTCTGCCGCCAGCTGGCGCCGCAGCTGCCGGATATGCAGCAGACGCTGCTCGATAAGCACTATCTGCGTAAGCACGGGGCCAAAGCCTACTACGGCCAATAATCACCCTGCTCGCCACCTTAGCGCCGAATACCTGTATAAAACCCCAGCATCCATCATGAAACCAGGCTATAATCAAGCCTGGTTTTTTATCGGCGAGAATACCCGTGACCCAGCCACGAGCAGGTTTTCTACTCACCCGTCACTGGCGGGACACCCCGCAGGGCAGCGAGCTCTCCTTCTGGCTGGCCACCGACGACGGCCCGCTGCAGGTCACACTCCCGCCGCAGGAGTCCGTTGCCTTTATCCCCGAAGCGCAGCAGGCGCAGGCTGAACAGCTGCTGCAGGGGGAGAAAGGCTTCCGCTTCGCTCCACTGACCCTGAGAGATTTCCACCGGCAGCCGGTTGTCGGCCTTTACTGTCGCGCCCATCGTCAATTGATGCGTCTGGAGAAGATGCTCCGCGACAGCGGCGTCACCGTCTACGAGGGTGATATCCGTCCGCCGGAGCGCTACCTGATGGAGCGCTTTATTACCGCCCCGGTGTGGGTGGAAGGCGAAACGCGCGGCTCGCAGCTGGTCAACGCGCGCATGAAACCGAACCCTGACTATCGCCCGCCGCTGAAATGGGTGTCGCTGGATATCGAAACCAGCCGCCACGGCGAGCTGTACTGCATCGGTCTGGAAGGCTGCGGCCAGCGGGTGGTCTACATGCTGGGCCCCGAACCGGAAACGCCGCCAGACGTCGACTTCGAGCTGGTCTTCATCGCCAGCCGTCCCCTGCTGCTGGAAAAGCTCAACGCCTGGTTTGCCGAACACGACCCTGACGTGCTGATCGGCTGGAACGTGGTGCAGTTCGATCTGCGGGTCCTGCAAAAGCACGCCGAGCGCTATCGTATCCCGCTGCGTCTCGGCCGCGGCAACAGCGAGCTGGAGTGGCGTGAGCACGGTTTTAAGAACGGCGTCTTTTTCGCCCAGGCCAACGGGCGGCTAATTATCGACGGCATCGACGCGCTAAAATCCGCGTTCTGGAACTTCTCCTCCTTTTCACTGGAGGCCGTGGCCCGCGAACTGCTGGGTGAAGGTAAAGCCATTGACAACCCGTGGGATCGGATGGACGAGATCGATCGCCGCTTCCATGAAGACAAACCGGCGCTGGCGATCTATAACCTGCAGGATTGCGAGCTGGTCACGCGGATCTTCCACAAAACGGAGATCATGCCGTTTCTGCTCGAACGGGCGACGGTTAACGGTCTGCCCGCCGATCGCCACGGCGGATCGGTGGCCGCCTTCAGCCATCTCTATTTCCCACGCATGCACCGCCTGGGCTACGTGGCGCCGAACCTCGGCGACGTCCCCCCGCAGGCCAGCCCCGGCGGCTACGTGATGGACTCCCGCCCCGGTCTGTATGACTCGGTGCTGGTGCTGGACTATAAAAGCCTGTATCCGTCGATTATTCGTACCTTTCTAATCGATCCGGTCGGCCTGGTGGAAGGCCTGGCGCAGCCCGATGATCAGCACAGCATCGAGGGCTTCCTCGGCGCCCGCTTTTCACGCGACAAACACTGCCTGCCCGGCATTGTCAGCCAGATCTGGCACGGCCGCGATGAAGCCAAACGCCAGCATAATAAGCCGCTCTCCCAGGCGCTGAAGATTATCATGAACGCCTTCTACGGCGTGCTGGGCACCAGCGCCTGCCGCTTCTTCGACCCGCGTCTCGCCTCGTCGATTACCATGCGCGGTCACGCGATCATGCGCCAGACCAAAGCGCTAATTGAAGCCAAAGGCTACGACGTTATCTACGGCGATACCGATTCCACCTTCGTCTGGCTGAAACGCCCGCATAGCGAAGCACAGGCAGCGGAGATCGGCCGCGAGCTGGTCAGCGACGTCAATGCCTGGTGGGCGCAGGAGCTTGGTAAAAGCCAGCTGACCAGCGCCCTGGAGCTGGAGTATGAAACCCACTTCTGCCGCTTTTTAATGCCGACGATCCGCGGCGCCGATACCGGCAGCAAGAAGCGCTATGCCGGGATGATTCAGGAGGGCGATGCCCAGCGCATGGTGTTCAAGGGGCTGGAGACGGTACGCACCGACTGGACGCCGCTAGCCCAGCAGTTTCAACAGGAGTTATACCTGCGCATCTTCCGCAACCAGCCGTATCAGGATTATGTGCGGGAGACTATCGCCAGGCTGATGAATGGCGAACTCGACAAGCAGCTGGTTTATCGCAAGCGCCTGCGCCGACCGCTGGCCGAGTATCAACGTAACGTGCCGCCGCACGTGCGCGCCGCGAGGCTGGCGGATGAACACAACGTGAAGCTTGGGCGGGCGCAGCAGTATCAGCAGCGCGGCACCATCAAATACGTCTGGACCACCAGCGGCCCGGAGCCGGTGGATTACCAGCAGTCGCCGCTCGATTACGATCACTATTTAACAAAGCAGTTGCAGCCGGTGGCGGAAGGGATCCTGCCCTTCGTCAACGATGACTTTGCTACAATAGTGACAGGACAGCTGGGGCTATTTTAATTTTTTCTCACTCATTCCGCAGGCACAAAAGCCGAAAAATGAAGGGTGCGGAGGAGGTGACGAACGTTCCTCCATCCAGTAATATAGCGCCCTTTCCATTCCTGGCCCCAATTTTGACGCATCTCCGATTATTCATGGAGATGATCAACTATTGCCTGCAATTAAAGAACAAAGAGCCGAACACATATGCCTTTTACACTTGGTCAACGCTGGATTAGCGACACAGAGAGCGAACTAGGATTAGGGACGGTGGTAGCGCTGGATGCGCGCATGGTCACTCTCCTTTTCCCCGCCATCGGCGAAAACCGTCTGTACTCTCGCAACGATTCCCCGATCACCCGCGTGATGTTTAACCCGGGCGACACCATTACCAGCCATGAAGGCTGGCAGCTCCACGTTGACAAAGTGAATGAAGAGAACGGGCTGCTGTCCTACACCGGTACTCGCCTGGACACCCAGGAAGCGAACGTGACTCTGCGTGAAGTGCTGCTCGACAGCAAACTGGTGTTCAGCAAGCCGCAGGACCGCCTGTTTGCCGGTCAAATTGACCGTATGGACCGCTTTGCCCTGCGCTACCGTGCGCGTAAGTTCCAGAGCGAGCAGTACCGCATGCCGTGGAGCGGCCTGCGCGGCCAGCGCACCAGCCTGATCCCGCATCAGCTGAACATCGCCCATGACGTGGGCCGTCGTCACGCGCCGCGCGTCCTGCTGGCCGATGAAGTGGGCTTAGGTAAAACCATCGAAGCCGGGATGATCCTCCACCAGCAGCTGCTCTCCGGCGCCGCCGAGCGCGTGCTGATTGTGGTCCCGGAAACCCTCCAGCACCAGTGGCTGGTGGAAATGCTGCGCCGTTTCAACCTGCGTTTCTCGCTGTTCGACGACGAACGTTACGCCGAAGCGCAGCACGATGCCTACAACCCGTTCGAAACCGAACAGCTGGTGATCTGCTCTTTAGACTTCGTGCGCCGCAGCAAACAGCGCCTGGAGCATCTGTGCGACGCCGAATGGGACCTGATGGTGGTCGACGAAGCGCACCACCTGGTGTGGAGCGAAGAGGCGCCGAGCCGTGAATATCAGGCCATTGAACAGCTGGCCGAGCGCGTGCCGGGCATCCTGCTGCTGACCGCGACGCCGGAACAGTTGGGGATGGAGAGCCACTTTGCGCGCCTGCGTCTGCTGGATCCAAACCGCTTCCACGATTTTGCCCAGTTTGTTGAAGAACAACAAAACTACCGCCCGGTCGCCGACGCCGTCGCCCTGCTGCTGGCGGGCAACACGCTGAGCGATAGCGAACTCAATACCCTTGGCGATCTGATCGGCGAGCAGGATATCGAGCCGCTGCTGCAGGCTGCCAACAGCGATCGCGAAGACGCTCAGGCCGCGCGCCAGGAGCTGGTCTCGATGCTGATGGACCGCCACGGCACCAGCCGCGTGCTGTTCCGGAACACCCGTAACGGCGTGAAAGGCTTCCCGAAACGCGAGCTGCACACCATTCGTCTGCCGCTGCCGACCCAGTACCAGACGGCCATCAAGGTCTCTGGCATCATGGGCGCCCGCAAAACCGCGGAAGAGCGCGCGCGCGACATGCTCTATCCGGAGCAGATCTATCAGGAATTTGAAGGCGATACCGGCACCTGGTGGAACTTCGACCCGCGCGTCGAGTGGCTGATGGGCTACCTGACCAGCCATCGCTCGCAGAAGGTCCTGGTGATTTGCGCCAAAGCCGCCACCGCGCTACAGCTGGAGCAGGTGCTGCGCGAGCGCGAAGGCATCCGCGCCGCGGTGTTCCATGAAGGGATGTCGATTATCGAACGCGACCGCGCCGCGGCGTGGTTTGCCGAAGAAGACACCGGCGCGCAGGTGTTGCTGTGCTCCGAAATCGGCTCCGAAGGACGTAACTTCCAGTTCGCCAGCAACCTGGTGATGTTCGACCTGCCATTTAACCCGGATCTGCTGGAGCAGCGTATCGGCCGTCTCGACCGTATCGGTCAGGCGCACGATATCCAGATCCACGTTCCATACCTGGAAAAGACCGCGCAGTCGGTGCTGGTGCGCTGGTATCACGAAGGGCTCGACGCCTTCGAACATACCTGCCCGACCGGCCGCACCGTCTACGACAGCGTCCATGATGAACTGATTAACTATCTTGCGGCGCCAGAATCCACCGATGGCTTTGACGATCTGATCAAATCCTGCCGCCAACAGCATGACGCCCTGAAGGCGCAGCTGGAGCAGGGCCGCGACCGTCTGCTGGAGATCCACTCCAACGGTGGCGAGAAAGCGCAGGCGCTGGCGGAGAGCATCGAAGAGCAGGATGACGACACCAGTCTGATCGCCTTCTCGATGAACCTGTTCGATATCGTCGGCATCAACCAGGACGACCGCGGTGAAAACCTGATCGTCCTCACCCCGTCCGACCATATGCTGGTCCCGGATTTCCCGGGCCTGCCGGAAGACGGCTGCACCATCACCTTCGAGCGTGACGTGGCGCTGTCGCGTGAAGATGCGCAGTTCATCACCTGGGAACATCCGCTGATCCGCAACGGTCTGGATCTGATCCTCTCCGGCGATACCGGCAGCAGCACCATTTCCCTGCTGAAGAATAAGGCGCTGCCGGTCGGCACCCTGCTGCTGGAGCTGATCTACGTCGTCGAAGCGCAGGCGCCGAAGCAGCTGCAGCTTAACCGCTTCCTGCCGGCGACCCCGGTTCGCCTGCTGCTGGATAAAAACGGCAACAACCTCGCCGGCCAGGTGGAATTTGAAAGCTTCAACCGCCAGCTGAGCGCGGTTAACCGCCACACCGGCAGCAAACTGGTCAACGCGGTGCAGCAGGACGTTCACGCCATTCTGCAACAGGGCGAAGCGCAGATCGCCAAAGCGGCGCTGGGGCTGATCGACGCAGCGCGTAACGAAGCCGATGAAAAGCTGACGGCGGAGCTGTCGCGTCTGGAAGCGCTGAAGGCGGTGAACCCGAACATCCGTGACGACGAACTGGCGGCGATCGAAAGCAACCGTCAGCAGGTGATGGATGCGCTGGCGCAGGCCGGATGGCGTCTGGACGCGCTGCGTCTGATCGTCGTCACCCACCAGTAACGGAACGCGAACATGGCGATGGAAAACTACAATCCGCCGCAGGATCCCTGGCTGGTGATCCTGTATCAGGATGAGCACATCATGGTGGTCAACAAGCCGAGCGGCTTGTTGTCCGTACCCGGTCGTCTTGAGGAGCATAAAGACAGCGTGATGACGCGCATTCAGCGCGACTTCCCGCAGGCCGAATCGGTGCATCGCCTGGATATGGCCACCAGCGGCGTGATTGTGGTGGCGCTGAATAAAGCCGCGGAGCGTGAGCTGAAACGTCAGTTCCGCGAGCGCGAGCCGAAAAAACAGTACGTCGCCCGCGTCTGGGGCCATCCGCAGCCGGCGGAAGGTCTGGTGGATTTACCGCTGATTTGCGACTGGCCGAACCGGCCAAAGCAGAAGGTGTGCTACGAAACCGGCAAAGCGGCGCAAACCGAGTATGAGGTGCTGGAGTACGCGGAGGACAACACCGCCCGCGTGCGCCTGAAGCCGATTACCGGGCGCTCGCATCAGCTGCGCGTGCATATGCTGGCGCTGGGGCATCCGATCCTTGGCGACCGCTTTTACGCCACGCCGGAGGCGCTGGCGATGGCCCCGCGTCTGCTGCTGCACGCCGAGACGCTCACCATCACCCACCCTGCCTACGGCAACGCGATGACCTTTCGCGCGCCGGTCGACTTTTAGGATGTCCCCGGTAGCGCCTTGCCGCCGGGGAATACTGACCCGTTAGTCGCGGGCAAACCACGCATCAATCATCTGCTCAACGCGCGCCACGACGAGATCGGTGTCGTGGCGACGGCTGCGCGCGCAGGCGTGCGCCGGCTCATCACACAGCAGACAGCGGCGCTGCGACTCACCCAGCGACTGACGTCCCACCTGCCCGTTCTGTGGACAGATCACATCGATATCCCACAGGCGTCCCAGCGGATGGCTCTGCTCCAGCGTGCTGCACATCGCTTTGATTTCGCTGGCCGGGTGCGCCACGCACCACAGCGCTTCGGGCCCGGTCGGCAACCACAGCACCTGACGATCCAGCGCTTGCCAGCGGTGCTTCCACAGCAGCTGGTCGCAGGCCTGGAGGGCAACGCCCATCATGTTGCGATAGCGAATGCTGTCTTTCACCGCCCCCGGGGTCACCAGGGTCAGGGAAATAACAGGCTGCTGATAATGGGCCAGCCAGTCAGCCTGGCGGGCTGCACGCTGCTCTTTCGCCGCCAGCAATGCATCGATGCTGACGCCCGCCTGGGCGGGAGTATCCACTGACATTAATTCCTCTCCTACATATGATAAATGCGACAGCGCCTGGGCTGTCATGATGATGGATGCGATAGCCGATCGCGCGCTGATTGTAACGCTAAATGCGGAGCATTTAGGATACAGAACGCAGATATTTTCTGCGTTCTGTAGCGGAAAATGGCAGATTTATCGCTTAGCGCAGCGTTTAATCACGCCAGATAGTGGCTGAGGAACAGCAGTCCCAGCGAGACATTTATCGCCCCGCCGATGCGGGTAGCGATCTGCGCGAACGGCATCAGGCTCATGCGGTTACCGGCGGTCAGGATCGCCACATCGCCGGTGCCGCCCTGCCCGCTCTGGCAGCAGGAGACAATCGCCACATCGATCGGGTGCATCCCTATTTTTTTACCCACAAAGAACCCGGTCGCCACCAGCGCCGAGACGGTACTGACGATCACCAGCAGGTTGGTCAGCGTGAAGGCGTTTACCAGTTCCTGCCACGGGGTGATCGCCACGCCGACGGCAAAGAGGATCGGGTAAGTCACCGCGGTGCGGAAGAATTTATACACCATCTGCGATCCCTCCTGCAGGCGTGGAGAAACCACATTAGCCAGCTTTAACAGCACCGCGAGGAACAGCATGCCCACCGGCGCCGGCAGGCCAATCAGTTTGTGGCCAAGCATCCCCATCATATACAGCAGCACCGCCAGCAGCGCGCCGGAGGCCAGAGTCCCGACGTCGGTTTTGCCGCTCACGCCTTCGCTCTCGCCGAGGCTACGGGTTTCATTGCTGCGGTTCGGCATCAGTTGTCCTTCACCGGTGAGATGCGGGGAGCGCTTGCCGAGCTGGTTGAGGCAGCCGGAGATAACGATCGCCGTCAGACTGCCGAGCATCACCATCGGCAATATCCGGCCCAGCGCCACGCCCTGCTCCATATGCATCAGCGCGGCGTAACCCATTGACAGCGGGATCGCCCCTTCCCCCACGCCACCGGCCATGATCGGCAGCACGATAAAGAAGAACACCTGGAACGGCTCCATGCCCAGCAGCGTGCCGACGCCGATGCCCACCAGCATGCCGACCACTTCGCCACACAGCATCGGGAAGAAGATCTTCAGAAAGCCCTGAATCAGCGTGGTGCGGTTCATACTCATGATGCTGCCGACGATGATGCAGCAGATGTAGAGATAGAGGATATTGGTGGATTTATAGAATTTGGTGGTGGATTCCACGACCACATCCGGCAGCAGACCGTAGTGGACCAGCGCGGAAGGAATAAAAGTGGCGCAGATCGCCGCCGCGCCGAGTTTTCCCAGCACCGGCAGGCGCTTACCAAACTCGCCGCAGGCGAAGCCAAAGAAAGCCAGGGTGGCCACCATCACCACGATATCGCTCGGCAGTTTACCGCCAAGGCAGTCGAGGGCAATCAGCCCCCCGGCCAGCAAAAATAGCGGCAGCGGGACGATCCCTACCTTCCAGTTATCCATGATGTGCCACCAGCGCTGCTTCAGCGTGGTTTTCGGCGTATTGATCGGTTCAAGGGTTGCAGAGAATGCATTGTCTGTGGTGCTCATAAATTCAGCCCTGTCGTTATTATTCATTTTCAGCGTAAAGGGACAGCGGCGTCGTTAATGTGAAGCTCCCCAGATTAAAAAAGAAGTTTTAATGGTCACTATGGTTTTTATGGTTTCTATTCACGGAACCGCTAAGGGGTGATATATCTCTGATTTATTATTGTGGTTTTTATGGTTTTTATTCTCCCTGACGCGTTATTTCCACTGAGTCCCCCGCCGACAGCCAGCGCCTGCGCAGACGATCACAACTTCTTCTTAACATTTACGTCACGTGACAGAAAAATGATAGAGTGCCGGTATGGTGAATACGCAGTACGGGACCTATGAAGCTCTCTTTTCAATATAAGCTGTTTATTTCGCTGGTCGCCTTTTTCTCGGTCCTCTTTATAGCGCTGGGCATTTATTATTATTTTGACGCCAGCCGCCAGCTGTATCAGGAGATGAGTGGCCGGGCCAAAATTCAGGCTGAAGAGATAGCCCTGATGCCAAATTTGCGTCAGCAGGTCAGCCAGCACGATCCGCAGGCGATCCGGGCGTTTATGCAGCAAATCGCCGCCCATAGCGACGCCAGTTTTATCGTCATCGGCGATCGGCAGGGCGTGCATCTGTTTCACTCCGTCCATCCGGAGTGGGTTGGTACGCGGCTGGTCGGCGGCGACAATCAGGCGGTGCTGGAGGGGCACTCCATCACCACCATTCGCAAAGGCGGCCTCGGCGTCTCACTGCGCAGCAAAACGCCCATCGTCGATGACGAGGGGCAGGTGATCGGCATTGTCTCCGTTGGCTACCTCACCAGCTATCTCGACAGCATCACGCTGACCAAAGTGATCAATATTTTTATCGCCGCCATCCTGCTGCTCATCGCCCTGTTTATCTTCTCCTGGTACTTTACCCGCAGCATCAAGAAGCAGATTTTTTCGCTCGAGCCGCGGGAGATAGGCCTGCTGGTACGTCAGCAAAAGGCAATGATGGAGTCGATCTTTGAAGGGGTGATCGTCATCGATCACCAGCGGCGCATTGAGGTGATTAACCATGCCGCCCGCAGCCTGCTGGGGCTCAGCCAGCCTGCCCGTCAGCTGCGCGGCCAGTCAATCGACAGCGTCATTTCGCCGCAGCCGTTTTTCGCCAGCGGCGACATGCTCGAGCGTGACACTCATGACGAGCTGTGCCGCTTCAACCAGCTGACCGTGCTCGCCAGCCGGGTGCGCATTATGCTGGAGAATACGCTGCAGGGCTGGGTGATCACCTTCCGCGACCGCAACGAAATCAATGCCCTCACCGCCCAGCTCAGCCAGGTGAAGCGCTATGTCGACAACCTGCGCATCATGCGCCACGAGCAGCTCAACCGGATGACCACCCTCTCCGGTCTGCTGCATATGGGTCACTATGACGAAGCGATCCGCTATATTCAGGCCCAGTCGGAGCATGCCCAGGAGCTGCTGGACTTCATCTCCTCGCACTTCCACTCGCCGACACTGTGCGGCCTGCTGTTGGGCAAAGCGACCCGCGCCCGCGAAAAAGGCGTGGTCCTGAGCTTCGACCCGGCCTGTCGTATCGATCGTCCGCTGCCGTCGCTAAAGGAATCCGAACTGATCTCCATCATCGGCAACCTGCTGGATAACGCCATCGAAGCCACGCAGCGCGCCGAGCTGCCGCACGAGCCGGTGGAAGTGCTGATTCAGCTCAACGCCCGGGAACTGATCATCGAAGTGGCTGACCGCGGCGTCGGCATTCGTCCCGATATTCGCGACCGCATTTTTGAACGCGGCGTGACCACCAAAACCCGTGGCGATCACGGCATTGGTTTGTATCTTATTGAACATTATGTCACTCAGGCGGGCGGCACCATCGAAGTCGCCGACAACGCGCCGCGGGGAACCATCTTCACCCTGTTTATCCCGGCCGACGCCCCCGCCTGTCCGCAAACGGAGGCCCACAATGCATCATGACCTGGTCGATGTGCTGATCATTGAAGATGAGAGCGAGCTGGCGCGCCTGCACGCCGAGCTTGTGCAAAAACACCCGCGACTGCGGCTGGCAGGCATGGCGGCCTCCCTCGCTCAGGCGCGGCAGTTGCTCCACGCCAGTCCGCCGCAGCTGGTGCTGCTGGATAACTATTTACCGGACGGCAAAGGCGTCACGCTGATGACCGACCCGGTGCTGGCAACCACCCATTGCTCAGTGATCTTTATCACCGCCGCCAGCGATATGGAAACCTGCAGCCTGGCCATCCGCAACGGCGCCTTCGACTATATCCTTAAGCCCGTCTCCTGGAAGCGGCTGAGCCAGTCGCTTGAGCGCTTTATCCAGTTTTACGATCAGCAGCGGGAATGGAAAATCGTCGATCAGCAGAACGTCGATTCTCTCTACCAACTGCAGGCGAAGAACTTCCGCGTGGATAGCGGCAGTAAGGGCATTGAAGAGAAGACGCTGGCGCTGGTGCAGGGATTGTTTAGCGGCCGGGAAGCACACTGTTTTTCCGTCGATGAGGTGGTCAGCGCCGCCGGGCTCAGCAAAACCACCGCCCGGCGCTATCTGGAACACGGTGTCGAGACCGGCTTTCTGGAAGTGGAGATGCTGTATGGAAAAATCGGCCATCCGCGGCGGCTGTACCGACGCGCACAGCCTAAAAACTAAAACCCCTCGCCGGACGGGAGGGGCGGGAAAACTCAGAAGCCGCGCTGCTCTTTGATCAGCTCCCAGGCCTTCTGGATCTCCTGAGCTTTCTGTTTGGCCATCTCCATCATCTCCGGCGGCAGCCCTTTCGCCACTAGCTTGTCCGGATGATGTTCGTTCATCAGCTTACGATAGGCGCGCTTCACCGTCGCCGCGTCATCGGTCGGTTTCACCCCCAGCACATTGCAGGCATCTTCGAGGGTTGGCCCGCGCTGCGCCTGCTGCCAGCCGGCATTGCCGCCGTGCTGACCATACGATTGCTGCTGCGAACCGCCGCCAAACTGGGCGCCGCCCTGCATCATCCGCAGGAATTGATCGAACTGGGCGCGGGAGATGCCAAGCTCGTCAGCGATGACGAACAGCACTTCACGTTCGTTGGGGTGCAATTCGCCGTCAGCGAACGCCGCCTGCAGCTGAATTTCCAGAAACATCCGAATCAGATCGAAGCGCCCAAAGCAGACGCTGCGCAGCTGACGCATCTTCTCGCGCAGCGGATAGTTGTCGGCCTTGCCGTCGCGAAACGCCTGCTGCGCCGCCGTACGCGATGCACCGTGCAGGTTCATGCGATCCATCAGCACATTGGCGACATGAATATCAGCTTCGGTGACGCGACCCTTGGATTTGGTCAGATGCCCCATCACTTCAAAGGTGGTGGAAAAGAAGAGCGACTGGCGTTCCTGTTGATTGGCGAAGAGATTCAACCGGCGACTGCGCGCCCGGTCAAACATATGGCCCACCAGGAAGCCGAGCACGACACCCCAAAACCCACCGCCCATCAGCAAAGCCACTGCCACGCCAATCACTTTACCCAAATACTGCATAGACTCCCCAACTGTTTATCGCCGTTAAGCTCGAATATGACCGCACGTTACCCGGCACTCGCGCCTCGGTCAATTGTGGGACATAGCCTATAATTTGCTTTATCATACTCGTCATTCAACAGGGTGCCTAACGCTCGGGCTCGAAACGGGCAGGATTAACACTAGCGTGATAATGTTGAGTAAGTTAGGCTCTGACCGTTTGCAAGCCGCTGCCACAAGATGATGGAACAATAAATACAACGTATGAAAAAACGTATTCCCAGCCTCCTGGCTACGATGATTGCCAGCGCCTTGTATAGCCAACAAGGCCTCGCTGCCGATCTCGCAACGCAATGTATGCTTGGCGTGCCAAGCTTTGATCGTCCGCTCGTGGAAGGGCGGCCTGGCGATCTGCCGGTGACGATTAACGCCGATCATGCGAAGGGCAACTACCCGGATAATGCCGTCTTCACCGGCAACGTCGATATTAACCAGGGGAACAGCCGCCTGCGTGCCGACGAAGTGCAGCTGCATCAGCAGCAGGCCGCGGGCCAGGCGCAACCGGTGCGAACGGTGGATGCGCTGGGCAACGTCCATTACGACGATAACCAGGTGATCCTCAAAGGGCCTAAAGCCTGGTCAAACCTGAACACCAAAGATACCAACGTCTGGCAGGGCGATTATCAAATGGTCGGACGCCAGGGACGCGGCACGGCGGACCTGATGAAACAGCGCGGCGAAAACCGCTATACCATTCTGGAAAACGGCAGCTTTACCTCCTGTCTGCCGGGCTCCGACACCTGGAGCGTCGTGGGCAGCGAAGTCATCCACGACCGTGAAGAGCAGGTTGCCGAGATCTGGAACGCCCGCTTTAAGCTGGGCTCAGTACCGATTTTCTACAGCCCTTACCTGCAGTTGCCGGTGGGCGACAAACGTCGTTCCGGTTTCCTGATCCCGAACGCCAAATACAGTACCAAAAACGGTGTGGAATTCTCCCTGCCGTACTACTGGAACATTGCGCCGAACTTCGATGCCACTATCACCCCGCACTATATGAACAAACGCGGCGGCGTGATGTGGGAAAACGAATTCCGCTACCTGACCCAGCTCGGCAGCGGCTTAACTGAATTCGACTACCTGCCGTCGGATAAAGTCTACGAAGACGATCATTCGAGCGACAGCAACAGCCGCCGCTGGCTGTTCTACTGGAACCACTCCGGGGTTATCGATCAGGTATGGCGTCTGAACGCTGACTACACCAAGGTCAGCGATCCTGACTACTTCAACGATTTCAGCTCGAAATATGGTTCCAGTACCGACGGCTATGCGACGCAGAAATTCAGCGCCGGTTACGTCAATCAGAACTTTGACGCGACGGTATCGACCAAGCAGTTCCAGGTCTTTGACCGGGAATCGAGCAACTCCTACTCGGCTGAGCCGCAGCTCGACATCAACTACTACCAGAACGATGTCGGCCCGTTCGATACCCATCTGTACGGTCAGGTCGCCCATTTTGTTAACTCGAATAACAACATGCCGGAAGCGACCCGCGTTCACCTCGAACCGACGATCAACCTGCCGCTGTCCAACGCCTGGGGCAGTCTGAATACTGAAGCCAAGCTGCTGGCGACCCACTACCAGCAGAGCAACCTCGATAAGTACAACGCCGCCAACGGCACTGACTACAAAGAGTCTGTCAGCCGCGTAATGCCGCAGTTTAAAATCGACGGTAAAATGGTCTTTGAACGCGACCTGCAGGAGGGATTCACCCAAACGCTGGAACCGCGCATGCAGTATCTGTACGTGCCGTACCGCGATCAGAGTGAAATCGGTAGCTACGACTCCACGCTATTGCAGTCGGACTACACCGGCCTGTTCCGCGACCGTACCTATAGCGGTCTGGACCGCATCGCGTCAGCCAACCAGGTCACTACCGGCATCACCTCTCGCGTGTATGATGCCGCCGCCGTGGAACGTTTTAATATTTCCGTTGGTCAAATCTACTATTTCACCGAGTCACGCACCGGTGATGACAACATCAACTGGGAGAACAACGACACCACGGGTTCACTGGTATGGGCCGGCGATACCTACTGGCGCATCGCCGATGACTGGGGTTTACGCGGAGGGATCCAGTACGACACCCGTCTGGATAACGTCGCTACCGGTAACGGCACCATTGAATACCGTCGCGATGAAAACCGCTTAGTCCAGCTTAACTATCGTTACGCCAGCCCGGAATATATTCAGGCTACACTGCCTTCATATTCCACGGCGGCACAATATAAACAGGGTATTTCGCAGGTGGGGATGACCGCCAGTTGGCCGATCGTCGATCGCTGGTCTGTGGTCGGGGCATACTACTTCGATACCAATACCCGGAAAGCAGCAAACCAGATGTTGGGTGTTCAGTATAACTCCTGCTGCTACGCCATCCGTCTTGGCTACGAACGTAAAGTCAACGGCTGGGATAGCAACAACAACGGCGGCGAGAGCAAATACGACAACACCTTCGGAATCAATATTGAATTGCGCGGTCTGAGCTCTAACTACGGCCTCGGCACCCAGCAGATGCTGCGTTCGAACATTTTACCGTACCAGAGCTCCCTGTGATGCGGCTGGTTTACAACATCGTCCGCATTTGCGGTTAATTGAAATGGAAAAAGTATGAAGAACTGGAAAACGCTGCTTCTCGGTATCGCCATGATCGCGAATACCAGTTTCGCTGCCCCTCAGGTGGTCGATAAAGTAGCGGCCGTCGTCAATAATGGCGTCGTGCTGGAAAGCGACGTCGATGGTTTGATGCAATCAGTTAAGCTCAATGCGGGTCAGGCTGGCCAACAGCTGCCGGATGACGCGACACTGCGCCATCAAATCCTCGAAAGACTGATCATGGACCAGATCGTATTGCAGTTGGGGCAGAAGATGGGCGTGAAGGTCTCTGACGACCAGCTCGATCAGGCCATCGCCAACATCGCCAAACAAAACAACATGACCATGGATCAGATGCGCAGCCGTCTGGCCTATGAAGGCATCAACTACAACACCTACCGTAGCCAGATCCGCAAAGAGATGCTGATTTCGGAAGTGCGTAACAATGAAGTGCGTCGCCGTATCACCGTGCTGCCGCAGGAAGTCGAAGCGCTGGCAAAACAGATTGGCGACCAGAACGATGCCAGCACCGAGCTTAACCTGAGCCACATCCTGATCCCGCTGGCGGAAAACCCGACCGCGGATGAAGTTGCCGCAGCTCAGGAGCAAGCAAATGCCATCGTTGAACAAGCGCGCAACGGCGCTAACTTCGGTAAACTGGCCATCACCTACTCCGCTGACCAACAGGCGCTGAAGGGAGGCCAGATGGGCTGGGGTCGTATCCAGGAGCTGCCTGGTATTTTCGCCCAGGCGTTAAGCACCGCCAAAAAAGGGGATATCGTCGGCCCGATCCGCTCTGGCGTCGGCTTCCACATTCTGAAAGTCAACGACCTGCGCGGCGGGACTCAGAACATCTCCGTCACCGAAGTGCATGCCCGTCATATTCTGCTTAAGCCGTCGCCGATCATGAATGATGCCCAGGCCCAGGCCAAACTGGAACAAATCGCGGCTGACATTAAGAGCGGGAAAACCACCTTCGCCAAAGCGGCGAAAGCGTTCTCTGAAGATCCGGGTTCAGCAAACCAGGGCGGTGATTTAGGTTGGGCGACGCCGGACATCTTCGATCCGGCATTCCGCGATGCGCTGATGCGTTTGAACAAAGGGCAGACCAGCGGACCGGTGCACTCCTCCTTCGGCTGGCATCTGATCGAACTGCTGGATAGCCGTCAGGTCGACAGAACCGACGCCGCGCAGAAAGATCGTGCATACCGCATGCTGATGAACCGCAAATTCTCTGAAGAAGCGGCAACCTGGATGCAGGAACAGCGCGCCAGTGCGTATGTTAAAATTCTGAGCAACTAATATCGATGCCTGAAATCCGTAAAGTTGTCATCACTCCCGGCGAACCCGCCGGGATTGGCCCTGATCTGGTCGTGCAGCTTGCCCAGCGCGACTGGCCAGTTGAGCTGGTGATCTGCGCCGACGGCGCCCTGTTAACTGACCGAGCCCAGCGGCTCGGTCTTCCTTTATCTCTCCTCCCATACGATCCTGCGCAACCGCCCGTTCCGCAACGCGCTGGTACGCTGACGCTGCTTAACGTACCGCTGAACGTTCCGGCGGAACCCGGCGTGCTGAGCGTGCAAAACGGCGCCTATGTCGTGGAAACGCTGGCGCGCGCTTGCGACGGCTGCCTTAGCGGCGAATTTGCGGCGTTAGTGACCGGCCCGGTGCACAAAGGCAACATCAACGACGCCGGCATCGCCTTCACCGGTCATACCGAGTTCTTCGAAGAGCGCGCGAAGGCCAGCAAAGTGGTGATGATGCTGGCGACCGAGGAGCTGCGGGTGGCGCTGGTGACGACCCATCTGCCGTTGAAAGCCATCAGCGAAGCAATAACGCCCGAGCTGCTGCGCGAGATCATCACCATTCTCGATCACGATCTGCGCACGAAATTTGGCATTGCCCAGCCGCATGTGCTGGTTTGCGGGCTTAACCCGCACGCTGGCGAAGGCGGCCATATGGGAACGGAAGAGATAGATACCATTATTCCGGTGCTGGAAGAGATGCGCGCGAAGGGGATGAACCTCAGCGGTCCGCTGCCGGCAGACACCCTCTTTCAGCCCAAATACCTTGACCATGCCGATGCGGTACTCGCGATGTACCACGATCAGGGCCTGCCCGTGCTAAAATACCAGGGCTTTGGCCGTGGCGTGAACATTACGCTCGGTTTACCTTTTATTCGTACCTCCGTCGACCACGGCACCGCACTGGAATTAGCGGGTCAGGGAAAAGCGGACGTCGGCAGTTTTATCACGGCGCTTAATCTCGCCATCAAAATGATTGTTAATACCCAATGAATAATCGAGTCCATCAGGGCCATTTAGCCCGTAAACGCTTCGGGCAGAACTTCCTCAACGATCAGTTTGTGATCGACAGCATCGTCTCGGCGATTAATCCGCAGAAAGGCCAGGCGATGGTTGAAATCGGCCCGGGTCTCGCCGCGCTGACCGAACCGGTCGGCGAACGTCTTGACCAGCTGACCGTTATCGAACTGGACCGCGATCTGGCGGCTCGCCTGCAGACGCACCCGTTCCTCGGACCGAAGCTGACCATCTATCAGCAGGATGCGATGACCATGAACTTCGGCGAACTGGCGGAGAAAATGGGCCAGCCGCTGCGCGTCTTCGGCAACCTGCCGTACAATATCTCGACGCCGCTAATGTTCCATCTGTTCAGCTATACTGATGCCATTGCCGATATGCACTTTATGCTGCAGAAAGAAGTGGTCAATCGTCTGGTTGCCGGGCCGAACAGTAAGGCGTATGGTCGGTTAAGCGTGATGGCGCAATATTATTGCCAGGTGATCCCGGTACTCGAAGTGCCGCCGAGCGCGTTTACCCCGCCGCCTAAGGTTGACTCCGCGGTGGTTCGCCTGGTGCCGCACCGCACCATGCCGTATCCGGTAAAAGAGGTCCGGGTACTGAGCCGCATCACCACCGAAGCCTTCAACCAGCGCCGTAAGACCATCCGCAATAGTCTCGGCAATCTGTTTAGCGTTGAAGTGTTGACCGAGCTGGGCGTCGACCCGGCAGTGCGTGCGGAAAATATTTCTGTAGAGCAGTACTGTAAGATGGCCAACTGGTTATCCAACAATCTGCCTTCGAAGGAGAGCTAACCATGATTAATTCGCCTCGTGTTTGCGTTCAGGTGCAAAGCGTCTATATCGAATCGCAGTCTTCTCCGGAAGAAGAGCGTTACGTCTTCGCTTATACCGTCACCATTCGCAATCTGGGGCGGAGTCAGGTTCAGCTGCTTGGCCGCTACTGGCTCATCACTAACGGCCACGGTCGTGAGACTGAAGTTCAGGGTGAAGGGGTGGTCGGCGAGCAACCACATATTCCCGCTGGCGGTGAATATCAATATACCAGCGGCGCGGTCATCGAAACGCCGCTGGGAACCATGCAGGGTCATTATGAGATGATCGATATCGACGGCGCGCCGTTCCGTATCGAGATCCCTGTGTTCCGTCTCGCAGTTCCAACGCTCATTCATTAAAACAATGTCAACATACCTTATTGGCGACGTTCACGGTTGCTACGATGAACTGATCGCATTATTAGCGCAGGTTGAATTCGACCCGAGCACCGATACGCTATGGCTGACCGGCGATCTGGTGGCCCGTGGCCCGGGGTCGCTGGAGGTCCTGCGCTATGTCAAATCTCTGGGCGACAGTGTGCGACTGGTGCTGGGCAACCATGATCTCCACCTGCTGGCCGTCTTCGCCGGTATCAGCCGTAACAAGCCGAAGGATCGTCTGAAATCCCTGCTGGAAGCCCCGGATGCCGACGAGCTGCTCAACTGGTTGCGTCGCCAGCCGCTGCTGCAGGTGGATGAAGAGAAAAAGCTGGTGATGGCCCACGCGGGCATCACGCCGCAGTGGGATCTGGAGACCGCCCAGCAGTGCGCGCGCGATGTAGAAGCGGTGCTCTCCAGCGACTCCTACCCTTTCTTCCTCGATGCCATGTATGGCGATATGCCGAATCACTGGAGCAACGAGCTGAGCGGTCTGGCGCGCCTGCGCTTTATCTCTAATGCTTTTACCCGCATGCGCTACTGCTTCCCCAACGGCCAGCTGGATATGTATTCGAAAGAGGCGCCCGAGGACGCCCCAGCGCCGCTGAAGCCGTGGTTTGCCATTCCTGGCCCGGTCAGCAATGCCTACAGCATTGCCTTTGGCCACTGGGCTTCACTGGAGGGACGCGGTACGCCGGAGGGGATTTACGCCCTGGATACGGGCTGCTGCTGGGGCGGGGAACTCACCTGCCTGCGCTGGGAAGATAAGCAGTACTTCACCCAGCCGTCGAACCGCCAGAAAAGCCTCGACGAAGGCGAAGCCGTCGCGTCCTGAGTCTTCCCGGATGGCGGCGCGTTGCGCCTTATCCGGGCTACATTGCCTTGCGATTTGTAGCCCCGGGCAAGAACGGCGGGCGCGGAGCCACTTTTGTGTCGGGTGGCGGCTAACGCCTTACCCGACCTACATTTCCTTGCGATTTGTCGCCCGGACAGCGCTCCCGAAAGACGAAGCCTGCGACGGGGAACATGACGAGATACTGAGTGCGCCTTCGTCGCGGAATTCACGCAAAAGAAAACCCCGGTCACGCCAGGCGCGACCGGGGTTTTTTCATTGCTATCCTTCCAGCTTAACGGCGTTCGAGGATCTCAAAGCAGTAGCTGTGTGAGTTCTGCGCGTCAGCGTCATGAAACTCGCTGAACACCGACTCCCACTGGTCCGGGTCGTAATCCGGGAAATGGGTATCGCCTTCCACTTCCGCATCAATGTGGGTCAGATAGAGCTTATGCGCTTTCGGCAGGAACTGCTCATAAACGCGGCCGCCGCCAATCACCATAATCTCTTCCACATCGCCGCAGGCAGCAATCGCTTCCTCCACTGAGGAGACCCACTGCACGCGATCGTCGCTGCCGGGTTTGCTGCTGATCACGATATTTTTACGCCCCGGCAACGGGCGCCCAATGGATTCCCAGGTCAGACGCCCCATCACCACCGGCTTATTTAACGTGTTGCGTTTGAACCAGGCGAGATCGGCAGGCAGGTTCCATGGCATGGCGTTTTCCATACCAATGACGCGATCTACCGCTAACGCCGCAATCAGACTGATCATTCATTCATTCCCGAGTGCAAAAAATTGTCGCCACTATACGGAAAGCGTACTACTTCGTCGACTGGCCGGAAGGTAAAGAATAAGAAAATTTTCTGATTTGCTGGCAAGCCCACGTTCACACCGTGGGCCGCCAGAACCGGTTCTAAACGGAAAACAAAATGTTACTGACGAGCGTCAGGCTGAGGGCTTATTTTCCGGCTCATCGGCAATATCCCCGGTGTGCCTGCCCTCTTCCGTCCCCTGCCAGCCGTGACGCTGCACCAGCGACAGATGATGACGATCTTCGTTGATGATGCCGGTGAGCATATCGCTGGTCCGCTTGAAGACCGCCACCCGCGACGCCGCGTCGTTTTCCGCCATCGCCACCATCTCTTCGACCATCTGCAGGTTGAAGCGACGGAACAGATCGGCCCGCTCGCGGGCTTCATAGGCGCCGAGTCCCAGCGCCTCCAGCGTCATTCGGCCGGACTTCAGCGCCGCCTCGAAGGTTTCACGCTCCGGCGCCTCGACGCCAGCCTGGCGCAGCTTAATGTAATGATCGACATCGCGGGCGCGGGAGATGATCTGCAGATGCGGAAAATGCTCTTTTACCCTCTCCACCAGCTCAAGGCTGACGTGCGGATCGTCGATGGCATTGATCAGTACTTCCGCCTTTTCGGCGCCAGCCGATTCCAGCAGGTCGACCCGGGTGGCATCGCCGTAGAAAACCTTCATATCAAATTTGCGCAGGGTATCAACATGATCCGGGTCGTGATCGAGGATCACCATCTTCACCCCGCTGGAGAGCAACAGTCGCCCGGCAATCTGTCCGAAGCGGCCAAAGCCGGCAACAATCACCCGCGGCTGCTCTTCATCAATCTCGTCAGCATCCCGCGCCTGGCCGCTGGCCGATTTCTCCAGACGGGTCAGCAGGACCAGCAAGACCGGCGTCGCCGCCATCGACAGCGCCACCGCCAGGGTCAGCGCCTTAGCCCATTCGCCGTCCAGTACATCCGCCATCCGCGCGGCGCCAAAGACCACAAACGCAAACTCGCTTCCCTGCCCCAGCAACACTGCAAACCAGCGGCGCTGGGCGCGTGGCACGCCCAGCGGCCTGGCGATAAGCCACAGCATCAGCATTTTTATCGCCAGGAAACCGACCAGCAAAATAACGATACGCAACGGATGAGTCACGAGAGTGCCGAAGTCAATCGACATGCCGACGCCGATAAAGAACAACCCCAGCAGCAGTCCTTTAAACGGCTCAATATCGCTCTCCAGCGCATGACGATACTCGGAGCTGGCCAGCAGCACCCCGGCGAGAAACGCCCCCATCGCCATCGACAGCCCGACTTCCTCCAGCAGCAATCCAAAGCCGAAGACCAGGAACAGCGCCACGGCGCTGAACACTTCGCGCAGGCCGGAACGGGCGACAAAGCGCAGCAGCGGACGGGTCAGATAGCGCCCCAGGGCCACCACCAGCGCCAGCGCCGCGGCCACCTTCAGCGCGGAGAGGGCAAACGCCACCAGCGAGGTGGCGCCGCCGCTGGCCGCCAGCAGGGGGATCATCGCTACCAATGGGATCGCCGCGATATCCTGAAACAGCAGCACCGCGAAGGCGCTCCGCCCCATCTGCGACACCGTCAGATTGCGCTCATTCATCGCCTGCATCGCAATGGCTGTGGAAGAGAGCGCCAGGGTCATGCCTATCAGCTCGGCCACCTGCCAGCGCAGGCCCAGCAGCATGCAGAACAGACCGATCAATACCCCGCAGGCTACCATCTGCAGCGCGCCGCCGCCGAACACCGAGGCGCGTAGCTTCCACAGCCGCTGCGGATCCAGCTCCAGACCAATCACGAACAGCATCAGCACCACGCCGATCTCGGCAAAGTGCAGAATCGCCTCGGCGTCAGTCACCAGCCGCAGCCCCCACGGGCCGATAATACAGCCAGCGATCAGATAGCCCAGCACCGACCCCAGCCCCAGGCGGACGGCGATGGGCACAATCAGCGCCGCGGCGCCCAGGTAAATCAGCGCTTGTATCAGCGTATGGCTATCCATTCTGGTGTGCCTCCTGCCAGTCGATTAAGCGTTGACGATAATGGCGGGCCTGCGCCTGCAGCGTTTCGTCATCGCAGATAAAAGTGCAGTGCATGGCGAACGGCGGCAGCCATTTCATTCCGCAGTAAAGCGCGGTTGCCTGCAACGGCTGCGCCAGCACCGGAAAACCGGGGAATGAGCCGATGTCGAAGTGGCTTTCACCGCCGCCGGTGGTCACCGCCCACATCAGCGATTTACCGCGCAGGGCAATACCGTTGTGACCATAGGCCCAGCCGTGCGCCAACACTTTGTCCATCCACAGCTTGAGCAGCGGCGGTACGCTATACCATTGCATAGGGTGCTGCCAGATAACCAGATCGGCACGGGCCAGCGCCGCCTGCTCGGCGGCGACATCGATATTAAAGTCGGGATAGAGTTGATAGAGGGAGCGTATCTCTACGCCTTCAAGCGTCCCTGCCTGTTCAAGCATTCGCTTATTCGCATGAGAATGCTGCGGATAAGGATGCGCATAAATTATCAGAATCATTGATTGGCCTGCGTTTGCTCTTGTCGTAATCAGCAAGAGTGTAGACAGTTAAGCCAACCGCTTACAATGATAACTGTGATTTATGTCGCAGTGGGTTACGCATTTCGGGGTTGCTTCTTGATCGCCACATCAGAATCGCTGTCGACCAGATCGCATTGCTTCGGTAGCAGAAAGGTCATTGTGCCGGCGATAATCAACGAACCGGCCAGGGCGCAGACCGCCACATTCTGGCCGTAGAGATACATCATCACGCCCACCAGATAGGGGCCACAGAATCCGCCGAGATTGCCCAGACCATTGATCACCCCGCGTGCGCTGCCCGCCACCTCCGGCGAAGCGATACGCCCCGGCATCGACCAGAACGGACTGGTAGCCGATTTGAGAAAGAAGCCGCAGATCACCAGCGCGATATAGGCCGCCACCATGTGTTCGCGCAGCACCACCGACGCCACCAGCGCTGCCGCAAAACTGTAGAGCGAGAAGCGAACCCACAGACGACGCTTACCGCTGTGGTCGCTGAACAACGAAATCACATAGATCCCGGCCAGCGTGGCGACAAACGGCAGCACCGCCAGGAAGCCAACGCTGGCCATGTTGCCGCCGGTTAACCCCTTCAGAATGGTCGGCAGCCACAACGTGTAGCCATAATCCCCGGTCTGGTAGAAAAAATTGAGGATCACCAGCTTCATCAGTCCGGCATTACCAAACACATCCTTCACCGGGGCCTTGCTGACTGGGGCTTCGGCCTGCTTCGCCGCACGCTCGGCGGCCAGGGTGGTCACCAGATAGTCACGCTCGCGGGCGGGCAACCAGTGGGCCTCTTGCGGACGGTCGCTGATCATAAACCACCACACGACCAGCACCACCAGCGACAACAGCCCTTCGATGATAAACAGCCAGCGCCAGTCAAGCGCCGCAATAATGGCGCCGGAGACCGGCGCGGTGAGCATGCCGCCGAGCGGGGCAAACATCATCACAAACGCGTTCGCGCGACCCAGCTCTTTTTCCGGAAACCAATTGCTGACCATGGTCAGCACTACCGGCAGCATTCCCCCTTCCGAAACCCCGAGAATAAATCGCAGCACCAGCAGTTGATATTGATGAGTCACAAACCCTGTCGCCACGGAAACGATAGCCCAGGCTACCAGCGACCAGGCAATAAATTTTTTACCGCTGCCGTTAACCGCAATTCGCCCACCGGGAATTTGCAAAAATAAATAACCAATAAAAAAGATACCACTGGCCACGCCGGCCATTTGGCTGGTAATGCCTAAATCGGCCTCCATGCCGCCTGGCAGGGCAAAGCTAATATTAACCCGGTCCATAAATGACATAATGCAGGCAATTAACACCGGCACAATGATACGCAGCCAACGGGTGCTGGGAATTTTCTCGTTCATATATTTGCACTCTCTATGCAGAGGTTATTGTTTTGATTGAGATCGCGCGGGTACAGAAATAAAAAGCTAATTAATCGATAGCGTTTGGCAGCGCTGCGCCGGCAAACCAGGCGGCGACGTTAGCAAAAACCACTTCGCTCATTTTCTGTCGTGTTTCCTGCGTGGCGCTGGCGACATGCGGCTGCAGCACCACGTTATCGAGGGCGATCAGCGCCGCCGGGACCTGGGGTTCCTGTTCGAAAACATCGAGCCCGGCCCCGGCGATAACGCCGTTTTGTAACGCGTGGATCAACGCCTTTTCATCCACCAGCGAACCGCGGGCAATATTGATAAGCCAGGCATGCGCCGGCATCACGTTAAACACCGAGGCGTCGATGATGCCGCGGTTCGCCTCGCCGCCGGATGCGGCAATCACCAGAAAATCGCTCTCATGCGCCAGGGTATGCAGGTCGGCACACCACTGATAATCGAGGCCCGCTATCTTTTTACGGTCGGTATACAGCACCTGCATATCAAAACCCCGCGCCCGGCGGGCGATCGCCTGGCCAATATTCCCCATACCCAGCAGGCCGATACGCTTCCCGCTGACCTGAGTCGCCAACGGCATACCACCGCTCAGCCAGCGTCCCTCGCGGACAAAGCGATCGCCCTGACAGAGCTGACGGGAACCGGCCAGCAGCAGCCCCATCGCCAGGTCAGCGACATCATTCGTCAACACCCCGGAGGTGATGGTGACGGCAATTTGCCGCGAGCGGGCATACGCCAGATCCACCGCATCGGTACCGACGCCGAAGATGGCAATCAGCCCAGCCTGAGGCAGCAACTCAAGGACGCTGTTTGCTACGCCGACGTCGCCGCGAGTGACCACGACGGCAATGTTCTCTCCTTGCTCACGCAGAAAGGCGATCGGATCGTCCTGCTCGTAGAGACGCAACAGCGGGAAATGCTCCGCCAGCTGCCGCTGCAGGGTTTCAATTACGGGGGCCACTAAAAGGACGGCGCGGGGAATAACACTCTTCATCAGATCACCTGTTTGACGTTTGGTTACGACGGTAGCCACTATCAAACGGGTTTTTATCGGGGGATTTTGCGATCTGTATCACGCTGAATCGTGTTAAAAATGCGTGTTACCGGACGCGTGATCGTGAAGACAAAACGGCGACCAGACAGGCGATGGACCGCGCGCGCATTAACCTTTCGCTAACACACGACAGGCGCTGGCTGGTGGCCGTTAAATCGTTTCGCCCATCGACAGGCGGTAGTGGAGGTCCACTTTTTCAATGGTGGGCAGTCCTTTGATTTTCTTTATTAAAATCTCTGTCGCCACCTTACCCATCTCGAAGCGCGGCGTCAGGACGCTGGCCAGCCGGGGAGAGACGATCTGGCCGATCTCCAGGCCATGAAAGCCCGCGATAGCCAGCTCCTGGGGCACGCTGATACCGGATGCCAGGCACTCCTGTAACACGCCCACCGCCAGGTCGTCATTAGTGCACAGGATACCGTCCATATCGGCGTACATTTGCCGCGCCAGGGTCATCATGCCGGTGCCAATGGAAACCGACGAGACTTTATTCGGCGCAATGCGCCCCACCGCCAGCCCGGCACTCTCCATCGCCCGACAGTAGCCCAGATAACGCTGCTCGTCGCGGACGTCGGACATCGAGCCGAAGTAGATGATCCGTCGTTTACCGCTGGCCAGCAGCATGGTGGTCATATCGAAGCCGGCCTGGAAGTTATCGAATCCGACGTTGATGCGTCCTGGATTCTCCGCCAGCCCCATCACTTCGGCGATCGGGATCTTCGCGGCATTCAGATACTTGTCCGCCCGCAGGGAGTGCACCGACTCGGTCAGCAGCAGTCCTTTCACATTAAACGCCAGCACGGCGGCAATCTGCTCCTCTTCACGCTGGCGATCGTAGTCGTAATTCACCACCAGCGTCTGGTAACCATGCCCGGCGGCGACAGATTCGATGCCGGCCAGCAGATCGGCAAAAATTTGATTATGAAAGGAGGGAATGAGTACGCCAATCCGCGGCACGGCGACGCTGGTCATCGCCGGATTATCCGGGTCGGGCTGATAGCCGATCTCCGCTATCACGCTGGCAATACGCTCCGCCGTCTCCGGTTTCACCTTTTCCGGGGTGCGCAAATAGCGGCTAACGGTCATCTTGGTTACGCCAGCCAGCTCGGCAATATCATGGAGAGTAATGCGTTGTGCTTTCATCTGTGTGTCCGCCAAATACCTGACTGCTTCAGGCCATTATGCCTGTCGGGGGGGCAAAAGAGAATGCCAGTCCGTAGCCGTTAACCTGTTGAGTCAGCGAGATTTACCGGCAGCGTCACGTTTAAAGTAACCCCTTTTTGTAACACGGTTCCGAGTGATCTTCATCACAGTTTCCCCCGGTAAAAATCCGTGAGATAGGGCACAGGTTTTCTTCAGCCGCTAATCAGGATATCGAGATGAACGATCTTTTCAGCTTACAAGGTAAACGCATTTTAATTACGGGCGCAGGACAGGGGATCGGTTTTGTCATGGCTCAGGGTCTGGCGCAATATGGCGCAGAAATCATTATTAATGACCTTTCTGCCCCGCGAGCGGACGATGCGGTGATGAAGCTCCGCGACGAAGGCGCCACCGCCCATGCTGCGGTATTTAACGTGACCGATGCCGAGGCCGTTGAAGAAGCCATTGCCAATATCGAAGCGCATCTTGGCCCGATTGACGTGTTATTCAATAACGCCGGGATCCAGCGCCGCCACCCGTTTACCGAATTCCCGGTGCAGGAATGGAATGACGTGATTTCAGTTAACCAGACGGCGGTATTTCTCGTCTCTCAGGCCGTCGCGAAGCGCATGGTTGACCGCCAGCAGGGAAAAATCATCAATATCTGCTCCATGCAGAGCGAGCTGGGGCGCGACACCATCACCCCCTACGCCGCCGCCAAAGGCGCGGTGAAGATGCTAACCCGCGGAATGTGCGTTGAGCTGGCGCGGCACAACATTCAGGTCAACGGCATTGCCCCGGGCTACTTTAATACGGCGATGACCCGGACGCTGGTTGAGGATAAGGCGTTTACCGACTGGTTATGCAAACGCACCCCTGCCGCCCGCTGGGGCGATCCGCAGGAGCTGGTCGGCGCTGCCGTCTTTTTATCGTCAAACGCGTCGAATTTCGTCAACGGCCATCTGCTGTTCGTTGACGGCGGCATGCTGGTCGCGGTCTGAGAGAAGGAGCGCATGATGGCAGGACAATGCATTATTTTGATGGGCGTCTCCGGAACCGGCAAATCCACCGTCGGTCAGGCATTGGCCCACGCGCTGGGAGCGAAATTTATCGACGGCGACGACCTTCATCCACGCAACAATATCGTCAAAATGGCCACCAGCCAGCCGCTGAATGATGAGGATCGTCAGCCGTGGCTGACGCGTATCGCCGACGTCATTTTCAGTCTTGAGCAGAAAAACGAGTCAGGTGTATTGGTCTGTTCCGCATTAAAAAAGCGCTATCGCGACCGCCTGCGTGAGGGGAACGCGAAGCTACGCTTCCTGTGGTTGACCGGGGATTATGACTGCATTTTGCAGCGAATGCGCCAGCGTAAAGGCCACTTTATGCCAGAAGCGTTACTGCGTAGCCAGTTTGCCGCCCTGGAAACACCCGACGCCAGTGAAAGCGATGTTCTGGCCGTCGATATTACCCCCGACGTCGCCAGTATTGTCGCTCACTCATTAACGTTACTTCATTCGCAACAACCGCAGAGGATCCCGGCATGATTATCGATACCTTAACCGCCGCCGCCGAAAATGAGCTCTATCCGCCGGTGATCCGCCAGGCGCTGCAGGCCGTGTTACAGCAACAACCGCACGCGCTGCCGCCGGGGAAATATACCGTCGAGAGTGATAATGTGTTTTTTACCGTCGTCGAAGGCCATACCCGGCCGCTGAGCGAGCAACGCCCGGAATATCATCGTCAATATCTCGACATTCACATTGTGCTGAAAGGTGAAGAGATCATCGGTGCCGGGAATAAAGGGCTGCCGATCGTTGAAGATGGTCACTTCAACACGACGCAGGATATCGGTTTCTGTCAGGCTATCGACAGCGAAACGCTGATTCATCTCTACCCGGAAGAGCTGGCGATCCTCTTCCCTGGCGAATTACACCGCCCGATGGCCTGCCTCGAACAAGGCGCAGCGTTGCGTAAAATCGTGGTTAAAATCGATCGCGCGCTACTGTAACGCGATCGTTCGGCCCCGCACACTCCCCGCGGGGCCTGGGATAACTATTAGTTATCCAGCTCATCCATGGACTTCACCTGGTCGCGGTTAATCTGCTCCACGCGGCCGGTTTCGGCATTTTTGTATGAGACGAGGCCGGTGTCATCATCCACCTGCGGTTTGCCGCTGGTGACAATGGTCTTGCCATCGGTGGTTTTGATCGACTGATTCGATGAGCAGCCGGCCACGAACATGATTGCCGTCGCTGCCAGTGCGGATGCCACCAGAATATTGTTCCGCATTGTATCCTCCTGTCTTTTCATCAATAGGTATCGTTATGGTGCTCACTATAGTTAGCCTGACCCGACAGGTGGTTAAAAGCAGAACTCTCCGAAGATGACTGCAGCCCAAAAAAAGGGCTGACGATGTCGTCAGCCCTGGTTTGTTGCTCTCCGGCCAGGCCGGCGCGCTTATTTGGTGATTTGCGCGTGCATTTCCTGAACCGAAATCACCTTCTCGGTGGCGTCAGCATTCAGCGCCATCGCGGTGGCAAAGCCGCCGTTCAGGGTGGTGTCGTAATGCACCTTGTACTGCAGCGCGCTGCGGCGAATCAGCTTGGAGTCTTCAATCGCCTGGCGACCTGCGGTGGTGTTGATGATGTAGGTGTATTCGCCATTCTTGATACGGTCCTGAATGTGCGGACGACCTTCATGCACCTTGTTCACCAGACGCGGGTTGATACCGGCTTCGCCCAGCACAATCGCCGTACCGTGGGTCGCATCCAGCTCAAAGCCAAACTTCAGCAGCTTCGCCGCCAGGTCGACCACGCGCTCTTTGTCGCCTTCGCGAACGGAGAGCAGTGCACGGCCCTGTTTCTTCATGGTCGAGTTGCTGCCCAGCTGCGCTTTGGCGAATGCTTCCGCGAAGGTACGGCCCACGCCCATCACTTCCCCGGTAGAGCGCATTTCTGGCCCTAACAGCGGGTCAACGCCCGGGAATTTGTTGAACGGCAGAACCACCTCTTTCACCGAGTAGTACGGCGGGATGATCTCTTTGGTCACGCCCTGCTGCGCCAGCGTCTTACCGGCCATTACGCGCGCCGCGACTTTCGCCAGCGGGACACCGGTGGCTTTGGAGACGAATGGTACGGTACGCGCCGCACGCGGGTTCACTTCAATCAGATAAACTTCGTTATCTTTCACCGCGAACTGGACGTTCATCAGGCCGCGAACCTGCAACTCGAAAGCCAGCTTCTGCACCTGCTCGCGCATCACATCCTGAATTTCCTGGCTCAGCGTATACGCTGGCAGGGAACAGGCTGAGTCGCCGGAGTGTACGCCCGCCTGCTCGATATGCTCCATGATGCCGCCAATCAGCACCATCTCGCCATCGCAGATGGCGTCGACATCCACTTCAATCGCGTCATCGAGGAAGCGATCCAGCAGTACCGGTGCATCGTTGGAGACGCTAACCGCGGTCTGGAAGTAGCGGCGCAGATCCTGCTCGTCGTAAACAATTTCCATCGCCCGGCCGCCGAGCACGTAAGACGGCCGAACCACCAGCGGGTAGCCAATCTCTTTCGCTCTCTCTACCGCCTGCTCAATGGCAGTGACGGTGGCGTTCGCCGGCTGCTTCAGCTTCAGACGGTCAACCGCATGCTGGAAGCGCTCACGGTCTTCCGCGCGGTCGATAGCGTCCGGGCTGGTGCCGATAACCGGTACGCCTGCGGCTTCCAGGGCGCGCGCCAGCTTCAGCGGCGTCTGGCCGCCGTACTGGACGATAACGCCCTTCGGCTTCTCGATGCGCACGATTTCCAGCACGTCTTCCAGGGTCACCGGCTCGAAGTACAGACGGTCGGAGGTGTCATAGTCGGTAGACACGGTTTCCGGGTTACAGTTGACCATGATGGTCTCGTAACCGTCTTCGCGCAGCGCCAGAGAGGCGTGTACGCAGCAGTAGTCAAATTCGATACCCTGGCCGATACGGTTCGGGCCGCCGCCGAGGACCATGATTTTATCGCGGTCAACGGACGGGTTGGACTCACACTCTTCTTCATAAGTGGAGTACATGTAGGCGGTATCGGTGGCGAATTCGGCGGCGCAGGTGTCTACGCGCTTGTAGACCGGATGCAGGTCATACTGGTCGCGCAGCTTGCGAATTTCCGCTTCCCGCACGCCCGCCAGTTTCGCCAGACGCGCATCGGCAAAGCCTTTACGCTTCAGGGTACGCAGGAAGTCGGCGTCGAGGCCGTTGATGCCCACTTCCACCACTTTCTCTTCCAGACGCACCAGCTCTTCAATCTGCACCAGGAACCAGCGGTCGATATTGGTCAGGTTGAAGACGCCGTCTACCGAGAGGCCGGCGCGGAAGGCATCCGCGATGTACCAGATACGCTCGGCGCCAGCGTCTTTCAGCTCGCGGCGAATTTTAGTCAGCGCTTCCGGGTCGTCGAGGCTCACTTTCGGGTCGAAGCCGGTGGCGCCCACTTCCAGGCCGCGCAGCGCTTTCTGCAGCGATTCCTGCTGGGTGCGGCCAATGGCCATCACTTCGCCGACGGATTTCATCTGGGTGGTCAGACGGTCGTTCGCGCCAGCGAATTTTTCGAAGTTGAAGCGTGGAATTTTGGTGACCACGTAGTCGATGGACGGCTCGAAGGAAGCCGGAGTGCGGCCGCCGGTGATGTCGTTCATCAGCTCGTCAAGGGTGTAGCCCACTGCCAGCTTGGCCGCCACTTTAGCAATCGGGAAGCCGGTGGCTTTCGAGGCCAGCGCCGAAGAGCGGGAAACGCGCGGGTTCATTTCGATAACGATCAGGCGACCGTCTTTCGGGTTCACCGAGAACTGCACGTTTGAGCCGCCGGTTTCCACACCGATTTCACGCAGGACCGCCATCGAGGCGTTACGCATGATTTGGTATTCTTTGTCGGTCAGGGTCTGCGCCGGGGCAACGGTGATGGAGTCGCCGGTATGGATCCCCATGGCATCGAAGTTTTCAATCGAGCAGACGATGATGCAGTTGTCGTTCTTATCGCGCACCACTTCCATCTCGTACTCTTTCCAGCCGATCAGCGATTCATCGATCAGCAGTTCGTTGGTCGGAGAGAGATCCAGGCCGCGTTCGCAGATTTCTTCGAACTCTTCGCGGTTATAGGCGATACCGCCGCCGGTGCCGCCCATCGTAAAGGACGGACGGATAATGCACGGGAAGCCAACGTCGGCGGCAACCGCCAGCGCTTCTTCCATGGTGTGGGCGATGCCGGAGCGCGCGGTGTCGAGGCCGATTTTCTTCATCGCCACGTCGAAGCGACGACGGTCTTCCGCTTTATCAATCGCGTCCGCAGTGGCGCCGATCATGGTCACGCCGAACTCTGCCAGCACGCCCTGACGTTCCAGCTCCAGCGCACAGTTCAGCGCGGTCTGGCCGCCCATGGTCGGCAGCACGGCATCCGGGCGCTCTTTTTCGATAATTTTACGTACCACTTCCCAGTGAATCGGCTCGATGTAGGTCGCATCAGCCATTTCCGGGTCGGTCATGATGGTCGCCGGGTTGGAGTTCACCAGAATAACGCGGTAGCCCTCTTCACGCAGGGCTTTACAGGCCTGCGCGCCGGAGTAGTCAAACTCACACGCCTGACCGATAACAATCGGGCCCGCGCCCAGAATCAGGATACTTTTTATGTCTGTACGTTTTGGCATTGCTCTTTTACTCCTGATTATTTCGCGGACTGACGGTAGAGCTCAATTAACTCGATAAAGTGGTCGAACAGCGGCGCGGCATCGTGCGGCCCCGGGCTCGCTTCAGGGTGCCCCTGGAAGCTAAACGCCGGTTTGTCGGTACGATGAATGCCCTGCAGGGTGCCGTCGAACAGCGACTTGTGGGTCACGCGCAGGTTGGCCGGCAAGGTGGCTTCGTCAACCGCAAAACCGTGGTTCTGCGCGGTGATCATCACCACATTGTTATCAATATCTTTCACCGGATGGTTGCCGCCGTGGTGGCCGAACTTCATCTTAATGGTCTTCGCACCACTCGCCAGCGCCAGCAGCTGATGGCCAAGGCAGATACCGAATAGCGGAATATCGGTCTCAAGGAATTTTTCAATCGCGTCGATAGCGTAATCGCACGGCGCCGGGTCGCCTGGGCCGTTAGAGAGGAAAATACCGTCCGGATTCATTTTCAGCACGTCTTCGGCAGAGGTCTGCGCCGGCACCACCGTCAGGCGGCAGCCGCGGTCCACCAGCATGCGCAGGATGTTGCGTTTCGCGCCGAAGTCATACGCCACAACGTGGAACGGCAGCTCGCTTTCCGCTTTCGCTTCCGGCAGGTCGCCCGCCAGAGTCCAGCTGCCCTGCGTCCAGCTGTAGGTTTCTGCGGTGGTCACTTCCTTCGCCAGATCCATGCCGTTCAGACCCGGGAACGCTTTCGCTTTCTCCAGCGCCAGCTGAGCATCCGGGCTGTCGCCCGCGATGATGCAGCCGTTCTGCGCCCCTTTCTCACGCAGCAGACGCGTCAGCTTGCGGGTATCGATATCGGCAATCGCCACGATGTTATGGCGCTTCAGATAAGAAGAAAGATCTTCAGTATTGCGGAAGTTGCTGGCAATCAGCGGCAGATCGCGGATCACCAGACCCTGCGCGTGTACCTGAGAAGATTCTTCATCGGCGGCGTTGGTGCCGACATTACCAATATGAGGATAAGTAAGAGTGACGATTTGGCGGGAATAGGAAGGATCAGTGAGGATTTCTTGATAACCGGTCATTGAAGTATTGAAAACGACTTCCCCAACCGCCGTGCCGGTTGCCCCGATGGCCCGACCGTGAAACTGGGTTCCGTCTTCCAGAACCAATAGCGCTGACTTAATCAAAACACCCTCCAGAGAATATCCACTCACTTTATTTGCATATTAATTCATAAACACGATCTGAATCAATGCAAATCTGTTGCCCGCAGATTTTTGGCAAACGGCGGCATTCTGGAGAGATGTCGGATAAAAGTCAACTTAAAGCGGAGATTTTTAATGTCATTTTACGCCACTGGCGCATAACATGTGATTTTTACGCCAAAAAGATCAACAAACCTGGCTGAGAAAACGCTTGCGGACGGGAAAGAGTGTAAAACCTGGCGACGAAGCGCTAAAAAGTGGACCAAATGGTCAAAATTTACATTTCATTCACCAAAAACAGCATGAATATTATTATTTATAGCTATCACAACGTAAAACACACACCAAACCCACAAAAATAAAAAAGGGCAACAATATATTGCCCCTTGCATCAATAACTTATTGATTGCAATAACCACATCACGATGGGTAATAATCGTTATAAACTGTTCAAACCCAGCACATCACGCATGTCAAACAGACCATTTTTCTTGTCTTTCAGCCATAATGCAGAGCGAACCGCGCCATTAGCAAAGGTCATCCGGCTGGAGGCTTTATGGGTGATTTCAATACGCTCACCGATATCAGCAAACATCGCCGTATGCTCCCCGACGATATCGCCCGCACGGACGGTGGCGAAGCCAATGGTGCCCGGAACGCGTTCGCCGGTATGACCTTCACGACTGTAGACGGCGCATTCCTTCAGATCTTTGTTCAATGCTCCGGCGATCGCTTCGCCCATCGCCAGCGCGGTGCCTGACGGCGCATCCACTTTATGCCGGTGGTGCGCTTCGATAATTTCGATGTCGGTGTAGTCGCCCATCACCTTTGCCGCCTTCTCCAGCAGCTTTAACAGGACGTTGACGCCGACGCTAAAGTTAGCGGCGAAGACAATGGCAATCTCCTGCGCGGCGTCGCGAATCGCCTGCTTGCCAGCGTCGTCAAAACCGGTGGTGCCGATGACCATCCCTTTACCGTGCTCGCGGCAAAACGCCAGATGATTCAGCGTGCCTTCCGGGCGGGTAAAATCGATCAACACGTCGAAATCATCTTTTACCGCCGTCAGGCTGCTCTGCACCGCGACGCCCGCTTTGCCGGCGCCCGCCAGCTCCCCGGCGTCGCTGCCCACCAGGCTTGACCCTTCGCGCTCCAGCGCCGCGCCCAGCGCCACGCCTTCCATCTGCAATGCAGCCTGAATTAACTGGCGTCCCATCCGGCCGCCCGCGCCGGCGATGGCCACGCGGATTTGTGCATCATGCATAGCTATTCTCTTTTGTTAACATTACGTAAATTGTTTTCAGAGTAACCAGCCCGTCAGCGGGCCGCTACTCAAAAACGCCGATAATTAGAAATTTATGACAAACGGCGGACGATATCAGTAAAAACTATACGATTGTGCCGCAATTCCATGTTTACGTAGTGACAACCGGGAAGGCTAATGATGGCGCCTTCGCCCGTACAGTGCGGGCGAAGGCGGTGTTGCAGTGGGTTACAGCGGGAAAAGCGCGCCGGCGGGAAACGTGGATAAAAACCAGGTCACCGCCAGCAGATCGGCGCTGCCGCCGGGGCTGAGATGGCGGGCAATCAGCTCATCGTCAAACTGGCGCAGCGCCTCCAGCCCGCCGTCCGCCAGCACGCCGCCCTGCCACAGCAGTCGCTGCGCCTCCTGCTGGACAAAGTTCAGCCCGGCAAGCCCGCCGCGCGAGACCAGGTTGGTGTCATCATTCCACGCCATCAGATGCAGCAGGGTTTGCAGCAGCGCCAGATTGCTGTCGCCGGTCTCTTCCATCATGCGGGTAAAGACTGGCAAGGCCTGGGTACGCACCGTCAGGAAACCGCTCTCCGCCTCGCCGCGGGCCCCGGGGAGACCATAACGCAGAAAATGAGCCTCGCCTTTACTAAGCCGTTCCCCGCCAGCAGAAGACAATTCCTGCATAACCATGCCGCGACAGAAGCGCGCCACCTGATCGCAAAGCCGGTGCTGCTCTATCGGCTCACCTTTCGACACCAGCCTGCCCGCCGCCGCGCTGAGCAGGCCAAAAGCGAAGATCGCCCCGCGATGGGTATTCACCCCGCCGGTGGCCTCCAGCATATCGTTCTCACAGGCCATCCCCACCGGGCGCAGCATCATCAATACCTGCTCCGGCGCGACCGCCGCAGTATCGTGGCCCATGATGAAAAATTTCTCCATCCATGGCGCCACCACCGCGGTGCTGGCCTCAAACGAGGCCAGATCCATATCCCGGTGCGCGCCAGCGTTACGAATATCCACCAACCCGGGCTTAGGGGTCAGGCGAACTTCGGTCAACAGCGCGCGCTCTACCGCGCTGACCACCTCTTCGGCACTCAGTGGCTTCACGCGCCGCACACGCGCCGGATTAATTAACACGTCGCTCATGGCCTTTCCCCTCTGCGTTTAGTCGCTGTTTTTCACCTGACGAATCACATCGATGACCGAACCGTCGCGATAGCGCACCACCGCCACCACCCGATCGGTAAATTCGATCGGCTGCGGCTTGCCGGTTAGCAGTTCCGCACGCTGCTGCAGCTCCTCAATGGTCATCAGCGGAATGCCTGCGCTGCGCAAATTGTCGATCAGGTCCTGACGTGCCGGGTTGACCGCTATGCCGTGGTCAGTGACCAGCACATCCACGCTGGCTCCCGGCGTCACGCGGGTCAGCACTTTTTCCACGACGCAGGGAATTCGCCCGCGAACTAACGGCGCGGTAATGATGGTCAGATCCGCGCCGGCGGCGGTATCGCTATGTCCGCCGGAAGCGCCGCGCAGCACGCCGTTAGAGCCGGTCATCACGTTGACGTTAAAGTCGGTATCGATTTCCAGCGCGCTGAGCATTACCACGTTTAAGCGCTCGCAGGAGGCGCCTTTAGAGCCTGGGCTGGCATACTGATTGGTGGAGATCTCGACGTGGTTCGGGTTCTGCGCCAGCGAACGCGCGGCGTCGCCATCGAACGACTGGGTATCGAGCAGCGTTTTGATCAGCCCCTTTTCGTGCAGATCGACCATCGTGCCGGTGATGCCGCCGAGGCCGAAGCTGGCGGTAATGCCGTTACGGCGCATTTTGTCTTCGAGGAAGCGGCTCACCGCCAGCGAGGCGCCGCCGGTGCCAGTCTGCAGCGAGAAGCCGTCTTTAAAGTACCCGGAATGCTCGACCACCTTCGCCGCCTGGCGGGCAATCAGCAGTTCGCGCGGGTTGCTGGTCAGACGGATCGCCCCAGCGGTAATTTTTTGCGGATCGCCGACTTCGTCCACCTGGACGATCAGATCCACCTGATCCTGGGCAATGCTGGCCGGATAGTTTGGGTAATCCACCCACGCTTCGGTCAACAGCACTACGCATTTGGCATGTTCCGCATCAACGCGCGCATAGCCCAGCGAACCGCAGCGCGACTTACCGCTAAAGCCGTTGGCATTGCCAAACTCATCGCAGCAAGGGACGCCGAGAAACGCCACATCAATCGACAGTTCGCCGCTTTGGATCAGCTGTACGCGACCGCCGTGGGAGTGGATCTGCACCGGGTTTTCCATCAGGCCGGCGGAGATCTCCTCGCCCAGCTTGCCGCGCAGACCGGAGGTATAGATCTGGCGGATCACGCCTTTTTTAATATGCTCGATCAGCGGCCAGTGGGCGTCGATCAGCGAACTGGATGCCAGGGTCAGATCGCGAAAGCCCATTTCCGCCAGCGTTGCCATGACCATGTTGACCACTTTGTCACCGCCGCGAAACGCGTGGTGGAACGAAATGGTCATGCCGTTTTGCAGGCCGGAGCGACGGATTGCCGTTTCCAGCGAGTCGCAGATTTTACGCTGGCGCTTTTCTGTTTCACTGGCCAGCCACGGACTTTTCGCCGTCACGCCCGCATAAGGGGTCAGTCCTTCCGGCATCACGTACTGCTGATTAAGCATTGCTACTGTCTCTTTCATCTTGTTCCCCTTAATCACGAATCCCGGAAGCCGAGAGCGCCACCACTTTGCGAGCGTGGTCGATAATCGGTCCATCGATCATCTTGCCGTTGAGCGACACCACGCCCAGACCGCGCGACTCTGCCTCTTCCGCGGCGGCAATCACCTCCAGCGCATGGTCGACCTCTTTGCGCGTCGGGGCATAGACCTGATGCAGGAGTTCAATTTGTCGTGGGTTGACCAGCGATTTGCCGTTGAAGCCGAGGTTTTTCGCCAGATTCGCTTCCGCGAGGAACCCCTCTTCGTTGTTGATATCCGACCACACCACGTCATAGGCGGCGATGCCGGCAACGCGCGCGGCATGCAGTACCGCACAGCGGGCATAGAACAGTTCAGTGCCGTCGCCGCGAGAAGTGCCCATATCCATAACGTAATCGAAAGCCGCCAGCGCGATCGCCGCCAGACGCGGACTGGCGCGGGCGATCTCCACCGCGTTCACCACCCCCAGCGCCGACTCGATCGCCGCCATTAACTTGGTGCTGCCCACTTCCCGGCCGCATTCGCGTTCAATCCGCTCAACGTGCGCTTCCAGTTCATGGATATCTTCTTTGCTGTCGGTTTTCGGCAGACGTACCATGTCCACACCCGCGCGTACCACCGCTTCAAGGTCGGCAAGACCAAACGGCGTATTCAGCGGGTTAATGCGCACCACGGTTTCGATATCCTGATACAGAGGATGCTGCAGCGCCTGATACACCAGCAGACGAGCGGTATCTTTCTCGCGCAGCGAAACGGCATCTTCCAGGTCGAACATCACCGCATCAGCGCCGTAGACGAATGACGTGCTTAACATGGCGGCATTGGCGCCAGGGATGAACAGCATACTGCGACGTGGTTTCATAACTGGCTCCATTGCAATTGAGACTGTTGCGCCGCGCGCAGCGCCGCAGCCTGTACACGGGCCCGCAGTACGCACTCCAGGGCGCCTTTATCATCGACCACCACGTTGGCCTGCTTCACGCCAAGCTGCGCCAGCGTTTCTCTGACCACCTGCTCAATCGCAGCGCCAAACTGTTGTTTCACAATGCTGTCGATTTCCATCTGAATGCCCGGCTGCGCCGCCGGTCCAATCCTGACCATCACATCGCTGGACTCCAGCGTGCCGGCCAGGGCGTCAATCTTCATTTCCATAGGGGAAAATCCTTAGTTAGGGCGTATAAATCAGGCGGTTTGATGTTCGCTCTCCGCCAGTTGCATCAGAAAAGAGAGGGTGCCCGGCGGCACCAGCGCCGCGACGGCTTGCCAGTTGCGCTGTCGGTACAGCTCGCGCACGCGGGAAGCGGATATCGGCCCGCCGTTTTTTTCGATGCGCGCCAGCTCCACAACTTCAACAGGCGGCGCGTCACCGGGCGCTTCCAGCAACGCCTTCATGCGCTGGTTGTAGCTACGGGTCAGCGAACACAGCGGCTCGGTGCCGACAAAGCGATGGGTTATCTGCAGCGCCGGGGCCAGGCGTTCACGGAATATCTGCAGGTCAATCTGGCTGTGGCAGTCATCGACCACGCCCTGCTCTTTGAGGAAGTAGCCGGGAAACGTCGCCCGCGAGATGAGGTATGCCGAACCGGGATGCAGCGTCACTTTGTCGATGCCGGCGATACCTTTTTCGATAAGCGTAAAGCGATCGTGATAGGAAAAGCAGGAGGCATCTTCCTTCACGACAAACAGATGTAACCAGTCGCACTGGCGTGCCGCCTGCTCCACCAGCCAACGGTGGCCGAGGGTAAACGGATTGGCATTCATCACAATGGCGCCGATTTTGCGCCCCGGCTGACGGTACATCGCCAGCTGTCGGCAATAGCGCGTCAGCCGTTCGCGGCTGTTTTCCATTAATACGGCGCGATCGCCCGCCTGGGCAATTGGCCAGAAGCCTGCCCCGGAAAATAGCGCAGCGTTACTGGGTTTAGTGAATAAAAACAGCTCGCTGCGCCTCAGCTCATAGGCCAGCGTCAGGAGCTCGGTCAGTAATTTAAGGCTCAGCCCCTCCCCCTGCAGCGAGGGATCGATGGCGATGCATTTCAGCACATTGCCGGCGATAGCACCGCAGCCGACCAGCCGCTGCTGATACTCGGCGATAATCGCCATTTCGCAGTCGGCCTCTAACGACAGTTGATGCTGGCGGAGAAACCGATCGATCGCCTCTCGCCGCGGTTTATCTTTTAATAGCTGAACGCGTTTTAATATCAGTGTCATTTTTTAGCGCTTCGTCATTTCAAAACGAACTGTATTTCGCCAGCGTTCGGCTATGGATTCTTGTATTTAAGTCACAGTTTTTCTCGTGGCTTAATTGGCTTTATGGTTTTTATGTTGTTAATTAATTCAGAATCATAAAACCAATTAAATTAATAAAAAACACGAGTATTCAGTGAAGGTAATCACACCTTACCCCTGGGGCTATTTATTACTATGCGCCGGTCTTACTACTCCATCGATAAACAGGATAACGTTTATGACTAACATGAGTCAGGCTCCGGCAACGGAGAAGAAGGGCGTTAGCGACCTGCTGGGATTTAAAATCTTCGGCATGCCGCTACCTCTTTACGCGTTTGCGTTAATTACACTATTACTTTCACATTTCTATAACGCTTTACCCACCGACATTGTCGGCGGTTTCGCCATCATGTTTATTATCGGCGCCTTGTTCGGCGAAATTGGTAAGCGCCTGCCAATATTCAATAAATATATCGGTGGCGCTCCGGTGATGATTTTCCTGGTGGCGGCTTATTTCGTCTATGCCGGTATTTTCACGCAGAAAGAGATAGATGCTATCAGCAACGTGATGGATAAAAGTAACTTCCTTAACTTATTTATCGCGGTATTAATCACCGGTGCAATCCTGTCGGTAAACCGCCGCCTGCTGCTGAAATCACTGCTCGGCTATATTCCAACCATCCTGATGGGCATTGTCGGCGCGTCGATTTTCGGCATCGCTATCGGTCTGGTGTTCGGGATTCCAGTGGATCGCATCATGATGCTGTACGTCCTGCCGATCATGGGTGGCGGTAACGGCGCGGGCGCGGTCCCCCTGTCGGAGATTTACCACTCCGTCACTGGTCGTTCTCGCGAAGAATATTACTCTACTGCCATCGCTATCCTGACCATCGCCAACATCTTCGCCATCGTCTTTGCCGCGATACTCGATATCATCGGTAAAAAGCACACCTGGCTGAGCGGCGAAGGCGAACTGGTGCGTAAAGCCTCATTCAAAGTGGAAGACGATGAAAAAGCGGGACAAATCACCCATCGTGAAACCGCCGTCGGCCTGGTGCTGTCCACTACCTGTTTCCTGCTGGCCTACGTCGTCGCCAAGAAAATCCTGCCCAGCATTGGCGGCGTTTCGATTCACTACTTCGCGTGGATGGTATTGATCGTTGCGGCGCTAAACGCCTCCGGCCTGTGCTCACCAGAAATCAAAGCCGGCGCCAAGCGTCTGTCTGATTTCTTCTCTAAACAGTTGCTGTGGGTACTGATGGTCGGCGTCGGCGTCTGCTACACCGACCTGCAGGAAATCATCAATGCCATTACTGTCTATAACGTTGTTATCGCCGCCGTAATCGTTATCGGCGCAGTGCTCGGCGCGGCGATCGGCGGCTGGCTGATGGGCTTCTTCCCAATTGAATCGGCGATCACGGCGGGCCTGTGTATGGCCAACCGCGGCGGCTCCGGCGACCTGGAAGTTCTCTCTGCTTGTAACCGTATGAACCTTATCTCTTATGCGCAAATCTCCTCCCGTTTGGGCGGGGGTATTGTGTTGGTCATCGCCAGCATCGTGTTCGGCATGATGGTTTAACCCATTTGCACGATGGCACGTTGAACTGACAGGTGAAGAACGTATCAGGGTCCTATGCCGGGAGCGGCAGAGGGAAATCCACCCTGCTCCTTAGCCGGAAACGCCAGAAACCTTGTCAGACAGCGCGTCATCGTGCCCCTATTTGAGATGTACCAATGACTGACAATGCCGTCCTGTTAGGCGAAGGCTTCACCCTGATGTTTCTCGGCATGGGCTTTGTGCTGGTGTTCCTGCTGCTGCTCATCTTTGCCATCCGGGGAATGTCCCTCGCCGTCAACCGCCTGTTTCCCGAGCCGCCTGCCGCCCCCAAACCGGCCCCGGCCGCGCCCGCCGACGACTTCGCCCGCTTAAAGCCGGCGATTGTCGCCGCCATTCACCACCATCGCCGTCTTCACCCTTAATTCACGGAGGAATTTATGACCGTTGCCATTACCGATGTCGTCCTGCGCGACGCCCACCAGTCCCTGTTCGCCACCCGTCTGCGTCTCGACGATATGCTCCCCGTCGCCGCTCAGCTGGATGACGTCGGCTACCGCTCCCTTGAGTGCTGGGGCGGCGCCACCTTTGACGCCTGCATCCGCTTCCTCGGCGAGGACCCGTGGGTCCGCCTGCGCGAGCTGAAAAAGGCGATGCCGAAGACCCCGCTGCAGATGCTGCTCCGCGGCCAGAACCTGCTCGGCTACCGCCACTACGCCGACGACGTGGTGGAGCGCTTCGTGGAGCGCACCGTCAAAAACGGCATGGACGTCTTCCGCGTCTTCGACGCCATGAACGACCCGCGCAACATGCAGGCCGCCCTGCAGGCGGTCCGCCGCCACGGCGCCCACGCCCAGGGTACGCTTTCGTACACCACCAGCCCGGCGCACACCCTGCAGACCTGGCTCGACCTCACCGAACAGCTGCTGGAGACCGGCGTCGACTCCGTCGCCATCAAGGACATGTCCGGCATTCTGACGCCGCATGCCGCCTTTGAGCTGGTCAGCGAAATCAAAAAACGCTACGACGTCACCCTGCACCTGCACTGCCATGCCACCACCGGGATGGCGGAGATGGCGCTGCTGAAGGCCATTGAAGCCGGGGTCGACGGCGTGGATACGGCGATTTCGTCCATGAGCGCTACCTACGGCCACCCGGCCACCGAGGCGCTGGTCGCCACCCTCGCCGGCACGCAATATGACACCGGGCTGGATATCCACAAGCTGGAGAGCATCGCCGCGTACTTCCGCGAGGTGCGTAAGAAGTACCACGCCTTCGAAGGCCAGCTGAAGGGCACCGACAGCCGTATCCTCGTCGCCCAGGTCCCGGGCGGGATGCTCACCAACCTCGAAAGCCAGCTGAAGCAGCAGAGCGCCGCCCAACGTCTGGATGAGGTGCTGGCGGAAATCCCCCGCGTGCGCGAGGACCTCGGCTTCATCCCGCTGGTCACCCCGACCTCGCAGATTGTCGGCACCCAGGCGGTGCTCAACGTCCTGACCGGCGAGCGCTACAAAACCATCGCGAAGGAGACCGCCGGTATCCTGAAGGGTGAGTACGGCCGCACCCCGGCGCCGGTGAACGCCGCCCTGCAGGCGCGGGTGCTTGACGGCGCTGACCCGGTGACCTGCCGCCCGGCCGACCTGCTGAAGCCGGAGCTGGCGCAGCTGGAAGCCGACGTCAGACGCCAGGCGCAGGAGAAAGGCATCACCCTTGCCGAAAACGCCATCGACGACGTGCTCACCGTGGCCCTGTTCCCGCAGCCCGGCCTGAAGTTCCTCGAAAACCGCCACAACCCGGCAGCCTTTGAGCCGGTACCGCAGGCGGAAGCCGCGCAGCCGGTGGCAAAAGCAGAAAAACCAGCCGCCTCCGGCGTCTACACCGTCGAAGTGGAAGGCAAAGCCTTTGTGGTCAAAGTCAGCGACGGCGGCGACGTCAGCCAGCTCAGCGCCGCGCCGGTGGCCGCTGCGCCTGCTGCCGCCCCGGCTCCGGCCGGCGCCGGCACCCCGGTGACCGCCCCGCTGGCGGGCACTATCTGGAAGGTGCTGGCCGCGGAAGGCCAGACGGTGGCCGAAGGCGAGGTGCTGCTGATTCTGGAAGCCATGAAGATGGAAACCGAAATCCGCGCCGCGCAGGCCGGGACCGTACGCGGTATCGCGGTGAAAGCCGGCGACGCGGTGGCGGTCGGCGACACTCTGCTGCAGCTGGCGTAAGGACGAGGAGCGGAAATGGAAAGTCTGAACGCCCTGATTCAGGGCATGGGGCTGATGCACCTGGGGGCCGGCCAGGCGGTGATGCTGCTGGTCAGCCTGCTGCTGCTGTGGCTGGCGATTGCGAAGAAGTTTGAGCCGTTACTGCTGCTGCCGATTGGCTTCGGCGGCCTGCTGTCGAACATCCCGGAGGCCGGGCTGGCGCTCACCGCCCTGGAGAGCCTGCTGGCCCACCACGACCCGGCGCAGCTGGCGGTGATTGCCGCGAAGCTCCACTGCGCGCCGGACGTCCACGCCATTAAGGAGGCGCTGGCGCTGGCCCTGCCGTCGGTGCAGGGGCAGATGGAGACGCTGGCGGTGGACATGGGCTACTCCGCCGGGGTGCTGGCCATCTTCTATAAGGTGGCGATTGGCTCGGGCATTGCGCCGCTGGTCATCTTTATGGGCGTCGGGGCAATGACCGACTTCGGCCCGCTGCTGGCCAACCCGCGCACCCTGCTGCTGGGGGCGGCGGCGCAGTTCGGGATCTTCGCCACCGTCCTCGGGGCGCTGACGCTGAACTACTTCGGCATCATCAGCTTCACCCTGCCGCAGGCGGCGGCCATCGGCATCATCGGCGGCGCCGACGGCCCGACGGCGATTTACCTGTCGGGCAAGCTGGCGCCGGAGCTGCTGGGGGCCATCGCGGTGGCGGCCTACTCCTATATGGCGCTGGTGCCGCTGATCCAGCCGCCGATCATGAAGGCGCTGACCAGCGACAGGGAGCGGAAAATTCGCATGGTGCAGCTGCGCACGGTAAGTAAGCGGGAGAAGATCCTCTTCCCGGCGGTGCTGTTGCTGCTGGTGGCGCTCCTGCTGCCGGACGCCGCGCCGCTGCTGGGGATGTTCTGCTTCGGCAACCTGATGCGCGAGAGCGGCGTGGTGGAGCGGCTGAGCGATACGGTGCAGAACGCGCTGATCAACATCGTGACCATCTTCCTCGGGCTGTCGGTGGGGGCCAAGCTGGTGGCGGACAAGTTCCTGCAGCCGCAGACGCTGGGGATCCTGGTGCTGGGGGTGATCGCCTTCTGCGTGGGCACCGCCGCCGGGGTGCTGATGGCGAAGCTGATGAACGTGTTCAGCCGGCACAAAATCAACCCGCTGATCGGCTCGGCGGGGGTGTCGGCGGTGCCGATGGCGGCGCGGGTGTCGAACAAAGTGGGTCTGGAAGCGGACGGGCAGAACTTCCTGCTGATGCACGCCATGGGCCCGAACGTGGCCGGGGTGATCGGCTCGGCGATCGCCGCCGGGGTGATGCTCAAGTACGTGCTGGCGATGTAGGCCGGCATCCTTCCCGGAGGTGTGGCTGTCGCCCCGCCTCCGGGCTGATTTGATACCCACTCCTGGCATGACGGGGCCGGGTACATGTCTGAAATTTTCTGTTCTGTGCTCCACCTGTCGGCGCCGGGGGCGCAAAACGGGGAGAATAACAATTTAATGTCTATCTACCCAATGTATACCCGAAAAATCACCCACTGGTTTGCCCGGCGATCGTTTCAGAATCGCATCTTCCTGCTGATCTTATTTACCTCGACGATCGTCATGCTGGCGATGTCATGGTATCTGACAGACATTACCGAGGAGCGTCTGCATTATCAGGTCGGGCAACGGGCGCTGATTCAGGCGATGCAGATTTCGGCGATGCCGGAGCTGGTGGAGGCGGTACAGAAACGCGACCTCGCCAGAATCAAAGCCCTTATCGACCCCATGCGTTCGTTCTCCGACGCCACCTACATCACCGTCGGTGATGCCAGCGGCCAGCGCCTCTATCACGTCAATCCTGATGAAATCGGCAAATCGATGGAGGGCGGCGATAGTGATGAGGCATTGATAAACGCCAAAAGCTACGTGTCAGTGCGCAAAGGCTCGCTGGGATCCTCGTTGCGTGGTAAATCGCCGATTCAGGACGCGACCGGCAAAGTGATCGGCATTGTGTCGGTAGGCTATACCATCGAGCAACTGGAGAACTGGCTCAGCCTGCAGATAAGCTCGCTGCTGATCCCGATGGCCATCATGTTACTGCTCCTGCTCTATTGCGCCCGCCGCTTCTCACTGCATATCAAAAAGCAGATGCTCAATATGGAACCCCAGCAGCTGTCACAGCTGTTGATCCAGCAAAGCGTGCTGTTTGAATCGGTGTTCGAAGGGCTTATCGCCATCGACTCCGGTTATAAAATCACTGCGATTAATCAGACTGCCCGCCGCCTGCTCAATTTGAGCCAACCGGAAACCACGCTTATCGGCAAAGGGATCAACAACGTTATCTCGCAGGAGACCTTTTTCTACGATGCGCCACAGGCCAATAAAAAAGACGAAATCGTCACCTTCAATCAGATCAAAGTGATCGCCAGCCGGATGGCGGTGATCTTAAACAATGAGCCACAGGGTTGGGTGATCAGCTTTCGCAGCAAAGACGATATCAACACCCTTAGCCTGCAGCTTAGCCAGGTGCAACAGTATGCCGATAATCTGCGCGCCGTGCAGCATGAGCATCGCAATCTGATCTCCACTATCGCTGGCCTGCTGTTTCTTAAACGCTACGATCATGCGCTGGATCTGATCCAACAGCAGTCGGAAAGTCACCAGAAGGTGATCGATTTTATCGCGCGGAATTTCCAGGATAACCATCTGGCCGGACTGTTGATCGGCAAGTATTACCGGGCCAAAGAGCTCGGTCTGGAGCTGGTATTCGATCCGGCCTGCTTCGTTGACAGATTACCCACCGCCCTTTCTCACAATGAATGGATCTCGATCGTGGGGAATCTGCTTGATAACGCCTACAATGCCAGCCTGCGTCAGCCGCAGGGGTCAAGGCAGATAGAATGCCTGATCAACAGCGACGGTCACGAAGTGATCATTGAGATCGCCGACCAGGGATGCGGCATTGACGAGACGCTGCGCGATCGGATCTTCGAGCGCGGCGTCACCAGCAGCGCCAGCAAAGATCATGGTATCGGACTCTGGCTGGTACGCAGCTATGTGGAACAGGCAGGCGGCAGTATTGTCGTCGAAAATAATATTCCTTTTGGCACCATCTTTACGCTTTATATCCCCCTGACCCGAGAAGAACATCATGGATAGCATCACTACTCTTATCGTTGAAGACGAACCTATGCTGGCGGAGATCCTGGTGGATAACATTAAACAGTTTCCCCAGTTCGACGTCATTGGTATTGCGGATAAGCTTGAGAGCGCCAGGAAACAGCTCAGACTGTATCAACCGCAGCTGATCCTGCTGGATAATTTTTTACCCGACGGCAAAGGTATCGATCTGATACGCCATGCTGTCAGTACGCATTACAAGGGACGGATTATCTTTATTACTGCAGATAATCATATGGATACCATTAGCGAAGCGCTGCGTCTTGGGGTGTTCGATTACCTGATTAAGCCGGTGCACTATCAGCGCCTGCAGCACACGCTGGAGCGCTTTGCCCGCTATCGTAGCTCGCTGCGCTCCAGCGAACAGGCCAGCCAGATCCATGTCGATGCACTGTTTAATATTCAGGCCCGGGAGCAAACGGAACCCGCCAGCGCACCACTGCGCGGGATCGATGAAAGCACCTTTCAGCGCGTGCTCCAGCTGTTTGCCGACCCGTCGGTGGTACATACCGCCGACTCGCTGGCCCGTATCCTCGGCAGCAGCAAAACCACCGCCCGCCGTTATCTGGAACAAGGGGTGAAGAACGACTTTCTGGAAGCGGAAATCAGCTACGGCAAGGTCGGCCGACCGGAGCGCATTTATCACGGCAAGCAGGCCTATCCTGAGCAGAGATAAAACGCTTACGCCAGGGTGTAGCTGACCACCAGCTGCCCCTTCTTTATTTTAATCTGGCTGACGACGACGTCGCCCAGCTCCGCCAGACGGGCGACGTGGGTGCCACCGCAGGGATAAGCGGGCAGTTCGCCGAAGCCCACCTGGCGCAAGCCATCAGCGAACGTCACCTGACGCGGTAAGTCCTGCGCCTGCCAGGCCTTCACCGGCGCCAGTAGCGCACTGGCGTCCGGCAGCGCGGCATTGTTCCTGCTGGTAAAGGTTATCCGCCCTTCGCCGGGCCAGTGGTGCGCTTTCACCGGTTGCCAGCCAAGCTGTTCGCCCGCCAGGCCAAGCAGGTGGCCGGCAGAATGCAGACGGGCATGCAGCTGTCTCGCGGAGGCATCAATTTTCATCTCCACGTCACCGAGGGGAAGCGGTTGCGACAGGATATGCAGCACGCTGTCGCCGCGCACAATAACCGTCTCAACCACCTGCCCGGCTATCCAGCCGCGGTCTGCCGGTTGACCACCTCCTTGCGGGTGAAACAACGTCCGATCCAGTTCGATGGCGTAACGGCCATCCGCTTCTGCGGTGCAGGCGATGATCTGGGCGCGCCCGTCGGTAGCATCGCTGGTGTAATAAACTCGTTCAGTCATGGTGATTCTCCTCTCTGTCCGACCAGTATATTGATAATATCGACAGCGATAATCCCACCACCCGCCAATGCACTTTTGCCCCGGGAGCACAAATGAATCTAAACCTCCTGCCGGACCTCGCCCTCTTCGTCCAGATTGTCGACCAGGGCAGCTTTTCCGCCGTCGCCCGCCAGAGCGGCCTGACGCCCTCCGCCGTGAGCCGCAGCGTGTCGCGGCTGGAGCGGGAGATGGGCAGCAAGCTGCTGCATCGAACCACCCGCAAGTTGCGACTGAGCGATGCCGGGGAAACGGTGTATCAGCATGCCCAGCAGATGCTGGAAGCGGCGCGGCAGGCGATAGATTCCGCCAGCAGTCGCCAAACGGTCGCTCAGGGAAAGCTGACGCTCAGCGTACCGAAAGCCGTCGGCCGCTTTGTGATCCACCCGCTGATGATGGCGTTTTTCCATCGCTACCCGCAGGTGGACGTCTGCCTGCGGCTGGAAGATCGCCCTCTGGATTTTATCGATGACGGTATTGATTTGGCGCTGCGCATCACCGATACCCCTTCCCCTGGTCTGCATGGCAAACCGCTGATGCCAATCAGGCACGTTATCTGCGCCACTGAGCCCTATTTACAGCAGCACGGTACGCCGTATACGCCGCAGGATCTGCGCGCGCATTGCTGCATTAGTCTTGGCGAAACGCCCGCCGACGCGCGCTGGAAGTTCCGCCGGGAAGGGAAAAGCGAAACAGTGCAAACCTACGGGCGGTACGCCGCCAACCATACCGCCGTCCGCCTCGACGCGGTTAAGCAGCATCTGGGCATTGGCAGCCTGCCGCTGTTTACCGCTCGCGAGGCGCTGGCGAAGGGCGATATCGTGCAGGTGCTGCCCGAGTGGGAATTCATCAGCAGCTACTCCGGCGACCTGTGGCTGCTGTGGGCGGGAGATAAGCATATGCCCGCCAGGATGCGGGTGATGATTGATTATCTCAGCGAGACGGTGCCGGCGTTGAACGCAGGCAGCACAGAGCCAGCGAAATAATTGCAAACCACGGAATGATAACCCCCAACACAAACCAGATCCCGGAGCGGCCGATATCATGCATTCGCCGGCAGCCAACAGCCAGCAAGGGGAGCGCCATCAGCAGCAGCCAGAGCGCGGCAAAGGGAATGACAACAAAACTGAGGATGCCGTATTGAGGGTTAACGCTGGTTGCCAGACACCAGGCCGCCAGCGGCGCTGTGGCGATCAATACATTGATGAGAAAAAACGTCCAGAACTGCTGCCGGCTGGCGCGGCCACTAAAATTAAAGGTCTCTTTCCAGCCGCTCAAATACGCCTGTCCACAGGTCATTGCCTCTCTCCATGAGAATAACGTGAATAGCTGCGGGCCAGGTTGATAGACCCGACCCGCGCAATAAAAGGCAGATTAAATGATTATTCAGCGGCAATTTATGTGCTGGCACAAAAAAGCGGATTTTGGCAGGAAAGAATGGCTGGCAGCGAACTGGCCGCCAGCACGGGGTGAAATCAATTAATGATTATTAGTTAATTGATTTTTATTATAATTAATAAGCCCACCGGCTTTAATAATCTCTTGCTCAGCGGCGGTTAACGTTTCCATATAGAGGCTAATCTGCTGAATCGGCTTTTTATCACTGAGGACAAAGGCGGTGATATCGTTCAGGTCGCCTGCCAGCGCACTTTTTATCGCTGGAATATAGATAAAGTCGCCGACCTCAAAGTCAGGTATCTGTTTCATCTGCAGCGGCAGCATCCCCCAGTTAATGACATTGGAGCGATAGCGCTTGGTTGCATACTCCTGGCAAATATTAGCCAACCCACCCAGCACCCGCTGGCAGCTCGCGGCCTGCTCGCGCGCCGATCCATCGCCGGGTTTGACCGCATAGACCATACTGCCAATCTCCGTCTGCTCAACGGTAATATGTTCCTGGCCAGGCAGCAGTCGCAGCCGTGAAAAAATATTTTCCAGCTGCGGATAACCGCGATAGAGATCCTCACCGTTAACGCGCTGTTGCTCCATTGCGGCGATGGCTTTACTCCGTCCGACATATTCCGGATCGCGACGGGATAGCGTAAATTCCGCCAGACCTAATGGATTAGAACGAAACGACGATGTTTCACCGGAAGGGATCAGTTCGTCGGTGGTGGTCACCGGATCCATTATCTTTGCAGCCACCACCAACAGAATATTTTCCGTTAGCGCATTCATCTCCGGCCAGTCTTTGATGTTCGGGCCATAGATCAGCGGCTGCTGCGTTACCCCTTTCACGAAGCCCTGATAAACCCGGCTCTGATAGGGTGATACATCAAATTCATAGTCGGGTACGTCCTGCCAGCAATCGAGTTCCGCAGCTGACGTCAGAAGTCCGCCGTTGATGGCCGTTGCAGCAATTGAGCGGGCATCCATTAATGCCACCGCGGACATTTGGCCATTTCCCGGTTTAGAACCTTCGCGGTTGGGAAAATTACGCGTCGTGTGCCGGATGCTTAAACCATTATGCATCGGGGTATCGCCGGCGCCAAAACACGGGCCGCAGAATGCCGTGCGAACAATGGCGCCAGTGCTCATGAGATCGTTAATTAATCCCTTTTTGTTTAACGCCATCAGCACTGGCTGCGAGGAAGGATATACAGAGAGCGAGAAAATATTGTCCCCGCAGGCATGGTGCTTCAGGGCCTGAGCCGCCTGGGCCACGTTGACATAGTTACCTCCGGCGCAACCGGCAATGATCCCCTGCTGGACGCGTAATTTACCGTTCTCTATTTTGTCTAACAGCGACAGCTTCGCGCGCCCAAGGGAGATCTTCTCCGACTCCACTTCCACTTCACGTAAAATGTCCGCCAGGTTTTCATTAAGCGTCGCAATTTCATAGACATTGGCAGGATGAAACGGTAACGCAATCATCGGCTTGATAGTGCTTAAATCGACCTCAACGCAACCGTCATAGTATGCCATGTCTTTTGCCGCCAGCGCCCGATAGTCTTTCTCCCTGCCATGAAGGCGCAAGAAACTATGCGTCTCTTCATCCGTCTGCCAGATGGAGGACAGGCAGGTAGTCTCGGTGGTCATCACATCGATGCTGTTTCTGAAGTCGGTCGACATGCTGGACACACCGGGGCCGATGAACTCCATCACTTTATTCTTCACGTAGCCGCTCTTGAAGACGGCGCCAACGATCGCTAACGCAATATCATGCGGCCCAACCCCCGCTGCCGGTTTACCGGTTAAATACACCGCGACAACCTCTGGATAATCAATATCCCAGGTACTGCCCAGCAACTGTTTAACTAATTCACCGCCCCCTTCGCCAACCGCCATCGTGCCCAGTGCGCCATAGCGGGTATGACTATCCGACCCCAGAATCATTTGGCCGCAACCCGCCATCATTTCACGCATATACTGGTGGATAACGGAAATATGCGGAGGAACATAGATCCCGCCATATTTCTGCGCCGATGTCAGGCCAAAAATATGATCGTCACTGTTTATCGTGCCACCCACTGCGCAAAGTGAATTGTGGCAATTGGTTAAAACATAGGGCAAGGGAAAGCGCGTCATCCCGGACGCTTTCGCTGTCTGAATAATGCCAACGAAGGTAAGATCATGGGAGGTTATGGAATCAAACTGAATTTTTAACTTCCGCTCGTCGGCTGATCGACTATGGGACGACAGAATTGACCAGGAGATCGTTCCCTTACGGGCACTTTCCTTATCGACGGGAAATGAACATGACTTTTCCGCAACAATACCATTCTCATGGGATAAATAAACCCCATGTTCATGTAATTTAATCATGATTTGCATCCTTTGCTGTAGATAAAATTAAAACCTTTTTCCTGCCCACCTACGCTTACGGATAGAAGGGGAAGAAGATGGGAAGTAAAATAAAACTCACAATAATCGATATAATAATCAGCGGCAGACCGACCCGGACATAATCCATAAATCGATACCCCCCGGCGGAAAAAATCATCATATTCGCCGGGGTTCCCACTGGCGTCGCATAGGCACACGAACAACCCACCACAATAGCCATCAGCACCGCCCGTGGGTCAGCCCCCATCGAATTGGCAATAGACAAACCGATTGGCATCAGTAAGGCGGCCGTTGCCGTATTTGACATAAAATTGGTTAATGCACAGGAGATGACCAATACTGAGCTGAGCAGTAAAAATGGTGAAGCCTGTTGACCAAGCAGATCGATAACAGAGCGAGCCATGATTTCCCCGGCCCCGGTGGTTTCAAGCGCTTTCGCTAACGCTAAGGTTCCGCCGAACAGAAAAATAGTCTGTGAATCAATTGACTGGTATGCCTGCTTTTCCGTAATGACGCCGGTAATGACTAAGAATAAAGCGCCAATGGAACCAATAATGGCAATGGGTAAACCAATAATATTCTCGAAAATCATTCCCAGGACGGTAAATACCAATACCAGAACAGCAATCACTTGCTTATATTTTGGGCAAGAAATTTTTCTACCATTGTCCGCATTTGCTTTGCTGCTTGCCGATTTTGCCGGCAACAGTTTATAGCCTATGGTCAAAAAGTAGAGGATCCCGCAGAGCAGCATGGGAATACCAAGTTTGGCATACTCGAAAAAACCAAAACGTTGCCCGACTTGCTCCAGCGCCGACTGGGCGATCAGATTGCCCGGGGAGCCAATGAGAGATAAGTTTCCCCCCAGCGCCGAAGCAAACGCCAGCGGCATCAGCAGGCGAGATTGCGCATAGCCAGACTTGATAGCAGCGCCGATAACCACGGGTATCAGCACCGCAGCCGTTCCGGTATTGGATAAAAACCCGGATAGCAGGCCGCACACCAGCATAATAATAACGATAAGCTGCTTCTCTGACCTGGCGTAACGCGTCACTATGCCGCCAATCTTATCGGTGACGCCGGTTTCAAACAGGGCGCCGCCAACCACGAACATCGCCACAAATAAAATAACATTTTGGTTAATAAATCCGGCGAAAGCCGTTTTCACATCGAAAATTCCGGTTACGACTAAAACAATGCAGACAATCATTGCCGTGGCAGCCAGAGGGATTTTTTCCCAAACAAACATCACGATTGAAAATAGTAATAGTGACAAGGTAATGGCAACTGGTGACATAAATAGATAATCCCTCGTTCAGCAAATAAAAATAATATTTTTAATAACAGCAGGTGATGCAAAATAAAATGCGGGCGTATTGACACTCTCAAAGCTACATCAAATCACTTTCCAGTACATTAATAACTCCCACCACCATACCCCTACGGTAATGTGTAAGATGAAAGTCAACAGTGCCAATATACCGCCCACAATCCACCAGGACTTAATATCGTTGTATCCCACACCAAATATAACGGGGCCCGCCGCACCGCCATAGTGAGTGACCATTCCGCCATAGGAATTACTAAACAGCAGAGCTAATGCAGTCAGCATCACCGGCGCCCCAGACACATTGGCCAGCATGGCAAAAACTGGAACCATCGCCACAATATAGGCGCTGCCCGAAGCAAAGAAGTAACGGACTAAAATACTTAACGCCACGATAATGATGAAGGCGAGCGTACTATGAGTGCCAAAAGAAATGTTATTTTTGAGCAAGTCAGCCAGCCACATGAAAAAACCCACGCTGGACAGCAATGAGCTCAAACCGATGATGCCGCCATACCAAATCAGTGTGTTCCAGCCACCTTTGTTCTTAATCACATCATCCCAGCTGACGATTTTTAATACCAGCATCAATGCCATCACACAAATGGCGACCGTTGATTCGTTCACGCCCAGCGATTTACTGAATACCCAACCGCCCAGCGCCATGATAAACAGGCAGGAGAGCATTTTTTCCCGTAACGTCATCGGTCCTAAGGATTCAATACCGGCTTTGGCTATCGCTTTGTTATCCACCTTCTTCAGCTCAGGGGGATAAAGCTTATAAATAATCAGCGGCGTCAGTAGCAGCATAATGATGCCTGGCAACACGCCGGCCAGCGCCCATCCGCCCCAGCTCAATTTGATATGACAAATATCCTCAATCATCTTGAGCGCCAGAATATTGCCGGCCATCGCCGTAAAAAACATATAGCTGGTGGTTTTGGTCACCATATAGACGTTCATCATCAGGTAATGACCAACGCGTTTTGCGCTATGTTCAGGTTCCGATCCCAGGGCCACAGCCACGCTATTGATAATCGGTAAAACGATACCGCCAGCACGCGCGGTATTCGACGGCGTAGCGGGTGACAGGATCAGATCCAAAAAAGCGGTGACATAGCCTAATCCCAGCGTCGTACTGCCTATCTTGCCAATAAGAATATAAGCAATACGTTTACCTAAGCCGGTAATGACAAAAGCGGCACTGAGGGTGAATGCAGAGAACACCAGCCAGGTGGTGCCGGAAGCATAACCGCTTAAGACGCTCGATGACTTTATGGTGCCGTCGCCTAAATTACCGATCACCACCATAGAGGCAGCGACGGCGATTAACAAGACAACCGGTTCGGAAAAGGGTTTGATCACTAAACCAACGATGGCCGCCAGATAAATACCTGACAACACCCATGCTAGCTTAGTCAACCCTTCAGGTGCGGGAAATACACTTATCAGTATTGGTATGGCTATAATAACCAATAGTTTCCATAACGATTTTTTATCCATTTTGATTCCTTGCCTGGATTAATCATATAAAAACGCTCAGGAATGACCCAAAATAAAAATCGGGCACTCTGTTTCGAATAATTTATAAATTGTCTGGTGAGATGATTAATCTGGCAGGTAAACCATTCCCGAGAGAATTTTACGCGCGGTGCGAATAACCGATGCGCGAATGTTTTCTGGCTGCCCATGAGTATTGCTCAGACTCACATCAATGCTTCCGCTGGGATGCTCAACGTTAATGAGGCCATCCCCCGCCATGCGGGTCATTTCGTTAACCACGGTATCAGCAATAATGCATGAACTCGCCAGGCCGATGGCGCCGGTGATCGCCAACGATTTATGACAGCTATGCGGCATGAAATAGCGAACAGTCAGTGTTCCACCATGCTGTGGTGGCGCCACCAGCACGGGTTTGGGGATCACCATATTTGATACGTCGCCAAATCCCATTGCCGCGCCAGCTTGTTTGCGGATGGATTCCAGGCGTTGAAAAAAGCCTTTATCCTGATCTAATTCACTCGCTGACTCATATCCTGTTTTGCCCAGGCTTTGCGCCGGAATAATGACCATGGGCATCGCCATATCGATACAGGTCACGCGAATACTATCAAAGATATCGACCCGGTTGCCGGTGGGGAATAGCTGGCCGGATTTCGCCCCTGCAGCGTTCAAAAACGTCAAGCCAACGGGTGCGGCCTGGCCTGGAACGCCGTCAATATGCGTGCCGCCTTCATAAACCACCTGCCCATTCGGGGTCTGAATGTCTGCGTCAACAAAGGTATTGGTATTCACGTTCCTGATGCGCACCCGTGTCACCGGAGAGGTTGCCGCGACGAGTCCTTTTTCGATGGCAAACCCACCCACGGCGCAGAGCATATTGCCGCAATTCGGCGTGGTATCTACCCGGCGTTCATTGACAATGACCTGAACAAATAAGTAATCCACATCCGCTTGTTGACTGGTCGATTGGCTAACAATCGCCACCTTGCTGGTCTGTGGGCTACCGCCGCCAATCCCGTCGATTTCCAGCTCATGGCCTGAACCCATGATAGTTAATAACGCCTCATTACGTTTCTGCGTATCTTCAGGGAGATCGTCTGCTAACAGAAAGGCCCCTTTTGAGGTGCCGCCACGCATAAGTGCGCATGGAATAGTTTTCATAACACGCTCCTTACAAATAGAGAAGAAAAACTCAAATAAGCGGCAGGCGTGAATTAAATACATTCAATGAATTTAAAGTTTTTTATTAACTTTATTATTTCATTGCCGCCATACCGTTTACCCGCTGATTCTACTTGCAAGGGTGTCGGTGATTGATAAAATTAAAAAATAAGATTTATTCCCCCAGAACATCAATTACAGATTTCATCGCGATGATAATTAATTAGGCCCTATTATAGGCATAAAGTCTATTTACGCTCAGGGAGTCATGATGAACAATGAACTATCCGGTATGAAAGCCTTTGTGACCGTGGCGGAGCTCGGCTCGTTTAGTAAAGCCGCCGAGGTCCTTAATCTGACACAACCCGCGCTGACGCGAAAAATTAAAAAAATTGAAAGTAATCTCAATACCGCGCTATTCGTACGTACCACCCGAAAAATTCAGCTCACGCAGGCGGGAGCAATGCTGCTGCCGAAAGCAAAATCGCTGATTGCCAGCCTCGATGCCGCCATCTTCGACGTCAGCAGCCTCACTTCTCATGTCCAGGATACGATAACGTTGTCCTGTATCCCCACAGCCGTCTTTTATTTTTTGCCTCGCGCTATCGTTCAATTTAATCAGCGCTATCCGCATATCAAAGTACGAATTTATGAACAAGGTATAGAAAATTGCATGACCTCGGTGAGAAAGGGGGAAGTCGATTTTGGAATAAACATGAACTTCATCACACATCCCGATATCGAATTTAGCCCACTGGTCAATGAACCCTTCGTCCTGGCCTGCAGAAAGGATCATCCACTGGCCAGCAAGAAATTGGTGGAATGGCGAGAGCTCGCCTCGCAGAGATTAATTGGCGTAAGGCGATCGAGCGGCAATCGGCAACTGATTGAAAGTTGCCTGGCAGATAAACCGTGGAAGCTGAACTGGTTTTATGAAGTCAGACATTTATCCACCTCTCTCGGCCTGGTTGAGGCGGGGCTTGGCGTATCGGCATTGCCCTGTCTGGCCATGCCCCATCACGTCAACAGCGCGGTGGTCAGCGTGCCGCTAGTGGAACCCGTCATCCGGCGTACACTGGGTATGATCCGCGTAAAAAACCGCCCGCTTTCCGCAGCAGCTGAACGCTTCGCGTCACTGTTACTCCTGATGTGGACGGATGAAGCGAGCGAACTGTGGTGTAACGTTGTCGACACAAACCCGCAAGGATAAACGGTTACGGCGCCAGGGCAATCACCTCCGCTGCCCAACGCTGAAACCCTTCCACGTCGATATCGAGCGCCACCAGGGCGTTCGCCGGCTGACCCAGTCGTCCTTCGATATCCACCACCGTGGTGCCGGCGGTCCAGGTCCCCTGCGTCTCCACCGCCACAAAACACGGCTGGAGAGTGAACAGTTCCGGGCGCGCCAGCCACGCAATAGCGCAGAGATCGTGCATTCGCAAACCACTGCTCATGCTGCCGCTGCGATAGTGGCTAAACAGAGCATGAAGCATTTTACCGGTCTGGTTCAGCGTCGGTAGGGTCGCCAGGTAATCTGCCGCCAGCAGCGCCCGGTTGGTGACGTCCAGCCCGCACATCACAATCTCCAGCCCGCTGTGGAAGACTTTCGCGGCGGCTTCCGGGTCGATAGCAATATTGAATTCCGCATTCGGCGTGAAGTTGCCGCGGCCCGCCGAGCCGCCCATGATCACCAGCCGGCGAATGTTGAACACGCATTCCGGGTACTGGGTCAGCAGCAGCGCTATATTGGTCAGCGGGCCAATCGCCACCAGAGTAATCGGCTCGGCAGCGTGCATCAATGCATCGCGGATCGCCTGGAAGGCCGGCTTCGCCAGCGGCTGACGTTGATGCTCAACAAAGTCATACCCCTCCATGCCGGATTCGCCATGCACCGAGGCGGCGTCGCGCAACGGACGCACCAGCGGCATCGACGCCCCCTGCGCCAGCGGCACATCGGCATTCCAGAAGTGCAGCAGCTGCAGCGCGTTACGGGTCGTCTTCTCCACCGAAACGTTGCCCGCCACGGTGGTCATCAGTTGCAGCTCCAGCTCGGGCGCGAACAGCGCCGCGGCAATGGCGGCAGCATCGTCGATGCCCGGGTCAGTATCAAGAATGATCGGTAAGCGCATGGTTTCTCCCTAAAAAAAATGCCAGACGTTAAGTCTGGCATCTTCTCATACTGCTGGAGGAAAGAACTTACTCTACTTCACGGACATCCACACGCAGCTCTTTCGGCACTTCAAAGACGATATTCTCTTCCCGGCCTTCCAGTGGCACGGCTTCGCCGCCGCCCAGCTCCTGCAGGCGGGTAATGACGTTCTGCACCAGAATATCCGGCGCCGATGCGCCCGCCGTCACGCCGACACAGGCCGCATCCTTGACCCACGCTTCCTGGATATCGGAGGCGTCGTCAATCAGGTAAGCCGCTTTGCCCATCCGCTGCGCCAGCTCGGCGAGGCGGTTAGAGTTGGAGGAGTTTTTCGACCCGACCACCAGCACCACGTCAGCCTGCTCCGCCAGCGCGCGCACGGCTTCCTGACGGTTAGTGGTGGCATAGCAAATGTCGTCTTTGCGCGGGCCGACGATTTTCGGGAAACGCGCGCGCAGGGCGTCAATAACGTCAGACGTATCGTCGACGGAGAGCGTGGTCTGGGTCATAAACGACAGCCGGGCGTCGTTTTTGACTTCCAGCTTGAGAACGTCTTCCGGCGACTCGACCAGGTACATGCCCCCTTGCGGGTTATTGTACTGCCCCATAGTGCCTTCGACTTCCGGGTGGCCGGCATGGCCGATCAGAATCGACTCTTCGCCACGGCGGCTGGCGCGGGCGACTTCCATATGGACTTTGGTCACCAGCGGACAGGTGGCGTCGAACACCGTCAGGTCGCGGCTCTTCGCTTCATTCCGTACCGCCTGCGATACGCCGTGAGCGGAGAAAATCAGGATCGCGCCGTCCGGCACTTCGCTGATCTGTTCGATAAAAATGGCGCCGCGCTTGCGCAGGCTATCCACCACATAGCGGTTGTGCACCACTTCATGACGAACATAGATCGGTGCGCCATACAGCGTCAGCGCGTTTTCTACAATGCTGATAGCGCGGTCAACACCAGCGCAAAAACCGCGCGGGTTAGCCAACAGGATCTGCATGTTACTCCTCCAGCGCCGGATCGATCTCCAGCACTTCAATATCAAAATGAACGGTGCGCCCGGCCAGCGGATGGTTGAAGTCGACGGTGATGGAATCGCCGTTCACTTCGCGGATCACGCCAGGCATTTCGCTGCCATCCATTGCGGTAAAGAGCATAATCGCGCCGATCTCTGGTTCGCCAGCGTCGATAAATTCACGGCGAGAGAAATACTGAATCAGGTCAGGGCTGGGTACGCCAAAGGCGGCGTCAGGCTCCAGCGAAAAGGCCTTTTTCTCCCCCTCTTTCAGACCGAGAAGCTGTTGCTCCAGCCCTTCAGACAGAGAGGTGTCGCCGAGGCGAAACAGCGCCGGTTTGCCGTTGCTGCGGGTGGACTCGGCGGTGGAGCCGTCGTCCAGTTTCAGTGTGAAGTGCACCAGTACCGCGCTGTTGCTCTGTACGGATTTAGACATGCAAATTGCTCGCTTGTTTTAGGTCACCGGTTGCCCGGTGGCGCTATGCTAACCGGACCGACGGGCGGCCACAAATTCTGTAGGCCGGGTAAGCGTAGCGCCACCCGGCATTGACATTTACGCCTGCTCTTTCGCGGTCGGTTTCGGCAAGAAACCTTCCAGCACAATCAGCGCTGCGCCGATGCAGATCGCACTATCGGCGAGGTTGAAGGTGGCGAAATGCCAGTCGCCGACGTAGAAGTCGATCATATCGACCACGAAGCCGTGCCACAGGCGATCGAACAAGTTACCCAGCGCACCGCCGATAATCAGGGCGTAGGCAATATTGTTCAGCTTTTGCGTCGCCTTCGAACGGTACATCAGTACCGTCAGCACCACACAAATGCCGATCGCGATCCCGGAAAAGAACCAGCGCTGCCAGCCGCCGCTGTCGGCGAGGAAACTAAACGCCGCGCCATAGTTGCGGGCATAATGCAGATTAAGCGACGGGAACAGCGGAACCGTCTCCCCCAGAGCGAAGTTCTGGAGGATCAGGAATTTGCTACCCAGATCGATAATCAGCACGGCTACGACGACCCACAGCCAGCGTAGCCCCGTTGAACAGATCGATTTACTCATCAGGCGAATTTACGTTGCTCGCCGTTACCGGCGACGTTGCTCACACAGCGACCGCAGATTTCTGCGTGTTCCGCTACCTTGCCGACGTCACTGGTGTAATGCCAGCAGCGTGGGCACTTCTCGCCCTCGGCTTTACTCAGGACCACTTTCAGCCCTTTCAGCAGATCGCTCTGCCAGGCATCAGCCGGCGCCTGCGCATAATCGGCAACGTTGGCGCCGGAGGTCAACAGGACAAATCGTAATTCATCGCCCAGCGCGTTGAGCTTGGCCGCCAGGTCGGCATCGGCATACAGCGTGACCGCTGCTTCCAGAGAGCCACCGACTTTCTTATCCGCACGCGCTTGCTCGATCACCTTGTTGACTTCGCCGCGCACCTTGAGCAATTCATCCCAGAAACCGTCGTTCATCGCTTCATTGTCGGCCAGGCCGAACAGACCTTCATACCACTCGCCGGTGAAGACATATTTCTCACGATCGCCCGGCAGGTAGCCCCAGATTTCGTCCGCGGTGAAGGACATGATCGGCGCCATCCAGCGCACCAGCGCTTCCACGATATGGAACAGCGCGGTCTGGCAGCTGCGACGCGCCACGCTGTCCGCTTTCGCGGTGTACTGGCGGTCTTTGATGATGTCGAGGTAGAACGAGCCCATTTCGATGGAGCAGAAGCGCATCAGGCGCTGTACCACTTCATGGAAGTCGTAGGATTCGTAGGCTTTCAGGATATCTTCCTGTGCCGCCTGCGCGCAGCCGACTGCCCAGCGGTCCAGCACCACCATCTCTTCCGGTTTAACCATGTCTTTCGCTGGATCGAAACCGTTCAGGTTCGCCAGCAGGAAGCGCGCGGTGTTACGGATACGACGATAGCTGTCCGCGGCGCGTTTGAGGATCTCATCGGAGACCGCCATTTCGCCGGTGTAGTCGGTGGAAGCCACCCACAGACGCAGGATATCGGCGCCCAGCTTGTTCATCACGTCCTGCGGGCTAACGGTGTTACCGATAGACTTGGACATTTTGCGGCCCTGGCCATCGACGGTGAAGCCGTGGGTCAGTACCTGGCGATATGGCGCTTTGCCTTTCATCGCCGTGGAGATCATCAGTGAAGACATGAACCAGCCGCGATGCTGGTCAGAGCCTTCCAGATACATGTCCGCGGCGTGACCGGCGAATTCCGGACGCACATCAACCACGGAAGAGTGGGTCGACCCGGAGTCAAACCACACGTCGAGGGTATCCGGCACTTTCTCGTAGCTGTCGGCGTCATCGCCAAGGATGTCGCGGGAATCGAGATCCCACCACGCCTGGATGCCGTCAACTTCAACGCGTTTCGCCACTTCTTCCATCAGTTCGAGGGTACGCGGGTGCAGTTCGTGGGTTTCTTTGTGCACGAACAGCGACATCGGCACGCCCCAGGTACGCTGACGGGAGATACACCAGTCAGGGCGGTTAGCGACCATCGATTCGATACGCGCCTGGCCCCAGTCCGGGATCCACTGCACGCCTTTGATCTCTTTCAGCGATTGCGCGCGCAGGCCTTTCTGATCCATGCTCACGAACCACTGCGGGGTGGCGCGGAAGATGATCGGCGATTTGTGTCGCCAGCAGCACGGATAGCTGTGCTGCATTTTTTCCACGTGCAGCAGCGCGCCGCTGTCACGCAGCATCTCAACGATGATGTCGTTGGCTTTGAAGACGTTGATGCCATCCAGAGACGGATAGGTACCAGGCAGGTAAGCACCGTCCGGGCCAACCGGGTTGGCGATTTCCAGACCGTATTTCTGGCTGATGGTGTAGTCGTCCGGACCGTGGCCGCCGGCGGTATGCACCGCACCGGTACCCGCGTCCAGCGTCACGTGGTCGCCAAGGATCGCCGGCACGTCGAAATCGAGGAACGGATGCTTAAAGCGCATCAGTTCAAGCTCAGAACCTTGTACCGCCGCCAGAATAGTGTAGTCCGCCGCGCCAACGCGCTTCATTACGCTCTCAACCAGGTCTTTCGCCAGGATCAGCGCCTGACCGTCAACCTGCACCAGCGCGTAGTCGAATTCCGGCGACAGAGAGATGGCACGGTTAGCCGGCAGGGTCCACGGCGTGGTGGTCCAGATAACCAGGGAAACCGGGCCGTTGACGTCGGCTACGCCGAATTTCGCCAGTACCGCGGCTTTGTCTACCGCGTGGAACGCCACATCGATAGACGGAGAGGTTTTGTCGTAATACTCCACTTCCGCTTCCGCCAGCGCGGAACGGCAGTCAACGCACCAGTGCACCGGCTTAGCGCCTTTATGCAGATGACCGTTGCCGATGATTTTACCCAGCGCACGGATGATGTTGGCTTCGGTTTTGAAGTCCATGGTCAGGTACGGACGCGACCAGTCGCCCAGCACGCCCAGGCGGATAAAGTCTTTACGCTGACCGTCGATCTGCTCCGCGGCATATTCGCGGCACTTGGCGCGGAATTCAGCGGCGGTGAATTTCTCACCCGGCTTACCGTATTGCTGCTCGACTTTCAGTTCGATCGGCAGACCGTGGCAGTCCCAGCCCGGAACGTACGGCGAGTCATAGCCCGTCAGTCCTTTGGACTTAACGATAATGTCTTTCAGAATCTTGTTAACCGAGTGACCAATATGAATGCTGCCATTCGCATAAGGAGGGCCATCATGCAGAATGAAGGTTTTTTTGCCTTTTTTGGCTGCACGAATGATGCCGTACAGGTCATCATCGGTCCAACGCGCCAGCATTCCCGGTTCGCGTTTGGCGAGGTCGCCACGCATAGGGAACCCTGTTTCCGGCAAATTCAGGGTCGATTTATAGTCACTCATCAGATTCTCGGTTCCGTATTTCGGTTTGATAAACACCAGCGGCTCAGGCCTGGCTGGTCAGCCCAAATAATTCGCGGGCCGTTAACTCATCACGTGCGATTTGCGCCTTCAGCTCGTCCAGCGACGCAAACCGCTGCTCGTTACGTATCTTTTTACGCAGTACTACATTGATATGGCGACCGTAGAGGTCCATTACAACGTCCAACAGATGTACTTCAAGCTGCTGACGCACGCCCGCGACCGTTGGACGGGTGCCAATATTGGCGACGCCCGCTATGGGTTTGTCGCCCAGCCCTGTCACTTCTACCGCATAGACCCCTTTAACCGGGGAAACCTGACGACGCAGCGGTAAGTTCGCCGTCGGAAAACCTATGGTACGGCCCAGTTCATCACCATGAACGACGCGTCCGGAGATGCTAAACGGATGGCCCAGCAGCGTCTCCGCCAGCAGGAGATCGTCATCCGCCAGCGCCTGACGCACCGCCGTACTGCTGATACGCACCCCACCTTCGCAGAAAGTCTGGGTGCTGGTCACGTCGAAGCCGTATTCCGCTCCGGCCTTTTGCAATAACAAAAAATCCCCCTGGCGACCAGCGCCAAAGCGGAAATCATCACCGACGGCAAGGAACTGCACACCCAGGCGGCGCACCAGCAGTTCGCTGATAAAATCCTGCGCGGTTAGCGCGGCGAACCGGCGGTCAAAGCGAACGCACAATACATAGTCGACCCCGCTTTCAGCCAGATAGCCCAGCTTTTCACGCAGGCGGGTCAACCGCGCCGGGGCTTTATCGGCGGCAAAGAGCTCCAGCGGCTGGGGTTCGAAAATCATCACCACCACCGGTAAACCGCGCTGGCGGCCCTCTTCGCGCAACCGCTGCAGCAGTGCCTGATGCCCACGATGCACGCCGTCAAAATTACCAATGGTCAGCACGCACCCGTGCGGGGCCTGACTGAGATTATGTATGCCGCGTATCAGCTTCATGTCTGGCTCAAAACAGTGAAAATCGTCCGAGTATACCTTGTACAACTGTCAACGTTAACCAGCGATTGCACCTCGGCAACGAAAGTTCTCAGGAATTCATTCACTCAGCGCGAGAAAGCGGGAAAACTGGCCGCGCCCGGCGATTTTTATGGTGGAAAAGCTGTATTCGACTGCAACAAGCTGGTAGAATCTTGCGCCATCACTACGTAATGAAGCGCTGTGGTGTTAAACGGCGCTTATTTGCACAAATCCATTGACAAAAGAAGGCTAAACGGGCATATTCCTCGGCCTTTGAATTGTCCATATAGAACACATTTGGGAGTTGGACCTTGGCTAATATCAAATCAGCTAAGAAGCGCGCCGTTCAGTCTGAAAAGGCTCGCAAGCACAACGCAAGCCGTCGCTCTATGATGCGTACTTTCATCAAGAAAGTATACGCAGCTATCGAAGCTGGCGACAAAGCTGCTGCACAGAAAGCATTTAACGAAATGCAACCAATCGTGGACCGTCAGGCTGCTAAAGGTCTGATCCACAAAAACAAAGCTGCGCGTCATAAAGCAAACCTGACTGCACAGATCAACAAACTGGCTTAATCGCCTGCTTGCTGAACTTTGTTAAAGAAACCCGCGAAAGCGGGTTTTTTTATGCCCGCCATCTTCCCCCGCTAACGCGCGCTGGCGCGGCCAGCGCCACGCCAGCCCACGCCGGCAGGCTATCGGGGTTCGGTAAACAGTGACGAGTAATCGCGATTACAGATGCGCTGAACCGCGGGATGCTGAATCATTCGCTCGGCAAAAATAGCGTGATACTCCTCCATCACGCTATCCATGCGGCCAATTTCGATAATCGATTCGTCATAGTAGAAATCATGCGCATAGAGCGTCGGCGCGACAAATATCGCATTATGCGCGGCGCCGAAGGCTTTCATGAGCGCCGCATCGTCAAATTCGCCGAGGATCTCCACCTTCAGGCCCTGCACGTTAATCCAGTTCAGCAGTTTACGCCCCAGCATCGAACGCCGACCGGGGATCAGCAGCCGCCGCTCTTCCAGACAGGCCGGAAACGGCTTCGTCGGCGCCGGATTCATGCACCAGAAGCTGACGCTGCACTCGCCAATCTTCACCGAAAATAGCCCTTCCTGCTGTGTCGAGTCGATCGGACAGTCAGAGATAATCATATCGAGCTTATGCTGGCTCAGTTGCTCCAGCAGCAGCTCATGGGTGGATTCAAAACAGCGCAGATGGATCTGCTCACTCTCAACGACGGCGGCATCCAGCACGCCGCTGACCAGCCGCTTGGATAACGCATCAGCGACGCCGACATCAAACAGCAGATTCGACTCTTTGCGGTAGTTGACGATGTCGAGCATCTCCTGGCTGAGGGTAAACATGCGGTCGGCATAGCGGAAGACCAGCTCGCCCAGCTCACTCGGCTCCAGTCCCCTTCCTTTTCGCTTAAACAACTTACCCTGCAGGCGCTCTTCCAGGGCTTTGATCTGCCCGGTAATCGTCTGCGGCGTCAGAAACAGCGCCTCCGCCGCGCCAACGACGGACCCTTCTTTATACACGTGCCAGAAGTAGTACAGATGGTTGTAGTTGATATGTGACATGCTTCTCTCCCTGATAATGTCCAGGAGAGCCACGCAGGCTCTCCTGCAGAAAGGTTATACCGCGAGGCGAGTCTCCGTCACGCGCTGACGCAGTATGAGATATCCGATGACTGCTGATAGCACTGAGCCAATCAGGATGCCAAGCTTGGCCCAGTTGATCAACGCGGGGTCGACGCTACCGAAGGCCAGAGTGGCGATGAAAATCGACATCGTAAAGCCAATCCCACACAGAATACCCACCGCCATGATCTGCTTGCAGGTGGTCCCCTCCGGCAGCGAGGCCCACTTCAGCTTCAGCGCCAGCCAGCAGAACAGGCTGATCCCCAGCGGCTTGCCGATAAACAGCCCGGCCATAATGCCCAGCGGCAGAAGCGACGTCAGTCCGGCCAGGGTGACTCCCTGCAGCGAAACGCCAGCGTTGGCGAAGGCGAACAGCGGCAGGATCATAAACGCGACCCACGGGTGCAGGACATGCTCAAGCGCTTTGGCCGGTGACTTGCCATGCTTTTCCTCGAGCGGGATCATAAAGCCGACGATCACCCCGGCAAGGGTCGCATGAACGCCAGACTTCAGCACCGCCGTCCACAGCACCGCGCCAACCAGAATATAGATCCCGGTACGCCGCACGCCGCTGAGGTTCAGGGCCACCAGCACCGCAATTGCCGCCGCCGCCACGCCCAGCGAAAGCATGGACAGGTCGTGGGTATAAAACAGCGCGATAATCACGATAGCCCCGAGGTCATCAATAATCGCCAGCGCCATCAGGAAAATCTTCAGCGCCGTCGGTACCCGGCTACCTAACAGCGCCAGCACACCGAGCGCAAAGGCAATATCCGTCGCCGCCGGGATCGCCCACCCCTCTCTGGCGACAGGATCCTGGGCGTTAAAAGCCAGATAGACCAGGGCCGGCACAATCATCCCGCCGAGCGCGGCAATCACTGGAAACACCGCCTGACGACGGCTCGCCAGCGACCCCTGAATCAGCTCACGTTTGACCTCCAGGCCAATCAGTAAAAAAAACACCGCCATCAGGGCATCATTGATCCATAACAGCATGTTCTTATTGATCTCCAGCGCCCCCACTCGCAGCTGAACTGGCGTCTCCAGGAAGGAGTGATACAGACCGCTGGTCACGCTGGTATTGGCCATCACCATCGCCAGCGCGGCGGCAATGATTAAGACAATGCCGCCGGAAGCATCGCTACTAAAGAATCGTTGCAGATGTTTCACTTTTACTTTCATCCTGTTGGTGAATAACTCGATAAAAGCATAATACACACACTGATAACTCGAAAAAATCAGATTTAAATTGCTTTAATGTTCGTTTTTTACGAATAAAAGAGGAGGCGTAAGGCAAAAAAAGCCCGGGCAGCAAGGCCCGGGCCGGATATCAGGAAAAGCGGAATTAGCGGGTCAGGTCGTCGAAGAACTTCTTCACACCGTCGAAGAAGCTTTTCGAACGCGGGCTGTTGTTTTCCCCGGTCGGGCCGCCGAAGCTCTCCTGCAGCTCTTTCAGCAGCTGCTTCTGCTTCTCGTTCAGCCCTACCGGCGTCTCCACCACCACGCGGCACAGCAGATCGCCCTGGGCGCCGCCGCGAACGGATTTCACACCTTTGCCGCGCATGCGGAACAGCTTGCCGGTCTGGGTTTCACCCGGCACTTTCAGACTGACGCGACCGTCGAGCGTCGGCACTTCAATCTCACCACCCAGCGCCGCCATCGTGAAGTTGATCGGGACTTCGCAGTACAGGTTATTACCTTCACGCTCAAAGATAGCGTGCTGCTTCACCTGGACCTGTACGTACAGATCGCCTGCCGGTGCGCCATGCTCGCCAGCTTCGCCTTCGCCCGCCAGACGGATCCGATCGCCGGTGTCCACACCTGCCGGAATTTTAACCGACAAGGTTTTCGTTTTCTCTACACGCCCATGACCATGACATTTGTTGCATGGATCTTTAATCAGCGTACCGCGTCCCTGACAGTGCGGACAGGTCTGCTGTACCGCAAAGAAGCCCTGACGCATCTGCACCTGGCCTGCGCCATGACAGGTCGGACAGGTCTGCGGCTTGCTGCCGGCCTTGGCGCCGCTGCCGTGACAGACGTCGCACTCTTCCAGCGTCGGAATACGGATCTCTTTGGTGACGCCACGCACCGCTTCTTCCAGCGTCAGCTCCATGTTGTAACGGAGATCGGCGCCGCGCGCCGCGCGCTGACGACCACGTCCGCCGCCAAAGATATCGCCGAAAACATCGCCAAAGATATCGCTGAAATCCGCACCGCCGCCAAAACCGCCGCCGCCGCCCATGCCGCCCTGTTCGAAGGCCGCGTGGCCGTACTGATCGTAGGCCGCACGCTTCTGGGCATCAGTCAGGATTTCATACGCTTCTTTGATTTCTTTAAATTTGGCTTCGGCCTCTTTATCACCCTGGTTGCGGTCCGGGTGATACTTCATGGCCAGGCGCTTGTAAGCCTTTTTGATTTCACGCTCTTCCGCTGTTTTGGAGACGCCTAAAATCTCGTAGTAATCTTGCTTTGCCATCGGTGTTTTTCAGCCCCTTAACATGCGTGCACGGGCGGAGAGGAAACCTCTTCGCCCGTGCCAGTGTTTTACCCGTTCAAAGGGCGATTATTTTTTATCTTTCACTTCTTCGAACTCAGCGTCGACAACATCGTCGTCTTTCGCGTTGCTCGCCTGAGCGTCAGCGGAACCCGCCTGCTGCTGAGCGTGCTGCTGCTGAGCAATTTCCATCAGCTTCTGAGAAGCCTGCGCCAGCGCCTGCATTTTCGCTTCGATGTCCGCTTTGTCTTCGCCTTTCAGGGAAGTTTCCAGCGCAGTCAGCGCAGACTCGATAGCGGTTTTGTCATCAGCCGGCAGTTTATCGCCTGCTTCTTCAACCTGCTTGCGAGTGCTGTGCAGCAGATGGTCGCCCTGGTTACGGGTCTGTACCAGCTCTTCGAACTTACGGTCAGATTCGGCGTTAGCTTCTGCTTCGCGAACCATTTTCTGAATTTCTTCTTCATTCAGACCGGAAGACGCCTTGATGGTGATCTTCTGCTCTTTACCGCTGTTTTTGTCTTTCGCGGAAACGTGCAGGATACCGTCAGCATCGATGTCGAAGGTGACTTCGATCTGCGGCATACCGCGCGGCGCCGGATTAATACCATCCAGGTTGAACTGACCCAGTGATTTGTTATCAGACGCGCGTTTACGCTCACCCTGCAGCACATGGATGGTTACCGCAGACTGGTTGTCTTCTGCAGTAGAGAACACCTGGCTGTGCTTGGTCGGGATAGTGGTGTTTTTGTTGATAAGCGCTGTCATCACGCCGCCCATGGTTTCGATACCCAGCGACAGCGGGGTTACGTCCAGCAGCAGAACGTCTTTCACATCACCCGTCAGTACACCACCCTGAACCGCTGCGCCGATCGCCACAGCTTCATCCGGGTTAACGTCTTTACGCGGCTCTTTACCGAAGAACTCAGCGACTTTTTTCTGCACCATCGGCATACGAGTCTGACCACCAACGAGGATCACGTCGTTGATATCGGAAACGGACAGACCGGCATCCTGCAGGGCCACTTTCAGCGGCTCGATGGAACGGTTAACCAGGTCTTCTACCAGGCTTTCCAGTTTCGCGCGAGTCACTTTGATATTCATATGTTTCGGACCGGTCGCATCTGCAGTGATATACGGCAGGTTAACGTCGGTCTGCTGAGCAGAAGACAGTTCAATCTTCGCTTTCTCAGCGGCTTCTTTCAGGCGCTGCATGGCCAGCGGGTCGTTACGCAGGTCAATGCCCTGATCTTTCTTGAACTCATCAACGAGGTAGTTGATCAGACGCGTATCGAAGTCTTCACCGCCCAGGTGGGTGTCACCGTTGGTCGCCAGTACTTCAAAGGTTTTCTCGCCGTCAACTTCGTCGATTTCGATAATAGAGATATCGAAAGTACCACCACCGAGGTCGTATACCGCGATAGTGCGGTTACCGACTTCTTTATCCAGACCGTAAGCCAGCGCGGCCGCGGTTGGTTCGTTGATGATACGTTTGACTTCCAGACCGGCGATACGGCCGGCATCTTTGGTTGCCTGACGCTGCGCATCGTTGAAGTAAGCCGGTACGGTGATAACCGCTTCAGTTACCGGTTCACCCAGGTAATCTTCAGCCGTTTTCTTCATTTTTTTCAGCACTTCAGCAGAGATCTGCGGCGGTGCAGTTTTGGTGCCTTTCACATCCAGCCATGCGTCGCCATTGTCTGCGGCAACAATTTTGTATGGCATGATAGAAACGTCACGCTGAACTTCTTCGTCCTGGAAGCGGCGGCCAATCAGGCGTTTAATCGCAAACAGGGTGTTTTGCGGGTTTGTCACTGCCTGACGTTTAGCCGGCTGACCAACCAGAGTTTCACCATCCTGGGTATAGGCAATGATAGAAGGCGTGGTGCGATCGCCTTCGGCGTTCTCCAGCACGCGTGCAGTAGTGCCATCCATAATCGCTACACAAGAGTTGGTAGTACCCAGGTCGATACCAATAATTTTACCCATCTAAACGTCTCCACTAAAAATTCGATCAACATGTGGTTGTGAACCTGTAATAAGGGCGAAACGTGCGGTTTCAACTGCCCAGACATCATTTTTTTTCAGGTTCTTCACTGCGGTTGACTACAAGATGGGGTCGCCCACCCCGGCATCAAGGGGCAAGCCTAAAAATTTTTTGCACCGGGCCCCGACCTGAGTCGTGAAAAGCGTCCCGAGCGACATTGTCAGGCGCCAAAAGAGGCAGCGAAATGCATATATAAATGATGAATGTGAAAACAAAATATATTCATAATATCATTGACATAACCCGCAATACTTGCGCGCTAATGGCCCCACGCCCCTGGTGATAATATCCCTCGCCGTCGCACTTTACTTATTCAGGGGACATATTGATGAAACCACTATTCCGGATTTCCGCGGGGCTTATCCTCGGCTTATCGTTTATCACCTCGGCGGCCGCCAACGACCATAAAATCCTCGGTGTGGTAGCCATGCCGCGCAATGAAACCAACGACCTGACGCTGAAACTCCCGGTCTGTCGGGTCGTCAAACGCATTCAGCTCAGCGCCGAACGCGGCGATGTACAGCTCTCCGGGGCGACGGTCTACTTTAAGGCCAGCCGCGGCGCCAGCCATACGCTGAACGTCCCCGCCGGGATAAAAGAGGGCAGCACCTCCGGCTGGATCAACATCAATAGCGATAACGACAGCAAACGCTGTGTGAAGAAAATCGCCTTCTCCGGCCACACGGTCCACTCCTCAGATATGGCCTCATTAAAAATTATCGGCGACGACTAACCTCGTTATCCTGAGGAGGGATGATTTATGCATATTAACTATCTGGCAGATGACGATCTGGCCTTTCTTCCTGAGTGCAGCGAGGCGCATCTGGAAGCTTTTACCCGTATTCTGACCCACGGCGAAAACGGCAAACCCCGCCTCTCCAGCACGCTGCTGCGCAACGAGACCTTTTTAGCAATGGAGGGCCACCCTGAACGCTATCGCCGCAACTGGCAGCTGATTGCCGGAGAGCTACAGCATTTTGGCGGCGACAGCATCGCCAACACCCTACGCCGCCACGGCAAATTTTATCGCGCGATCCTGCTGGATGTGTGTAAACGGCTGAAGGCGAAGGTCGACAAACAGATGACGACGCCGCAGATCGAACAGCAGTTACTGGAACATTTCCTGCAGCACAGCTGGAATAAGCTGGATGCGGAGCAAAAGGCACAATTTCTTGCCGCGGTGGATTGCCGGAGCCATGAGCTGGAAAATCTGTTGCCCCATCTGCTGAGGCACCGCAAGCTAAGCGAAGGGGTCGCCCTGTTGCTGGACGAGCGCTTAACCGCCATTCTGCGCACCCATGCCGCCGTAAGCGTTATTGGTCATGGTCTGGTGCGCGGCGCCGGGCTGGGCGGGCCGCTCGGCGCCGCGCTGAACAGCGTCAAAGCGGTGAGCGGCAGCGCTTACCGGGTCACCATCCCTGCGGTCCTGCATATTGCCTGTTTACGGCAAATGATCCAGCCGCCGTCGGGCGCAACAGAAATTGGTGAAAAATACCCCGCCAGATCATAGACAGCCCTTCAGCGCCTCATTATTATGCCGCGCCCCGCCGCCAAGTCGCGGGGTAATGCTTCCCTTTTAATGATAATTTTGAGGAATTATGGGCAACACTAAGTTGGCTAATCCGGCACCGCTGGGCCTTATGGGCTTCGGCATGACCACTATTCTGCTTAACCTGGCGAATAGCGGCCTGTTCGCATTCGATGTAGCTATCCTGGCGATGGGCATTTTTTACGGCGGCATTGCGCAAATTTTTGCCGGCCTGCTTGAATACAAGAAAGGCAACACCTTTGGCTTAACCGCTTTTACCTCCTACGGCAGCTTCTGGCTGACGCTGGTGGCTATCCTCCTGATGCCGAAAATGGGTCTGGCGGAAGCGCCGAACGCGCACTTCCTCGGCATGTACCTCGGCCTGTGGGGCGTCTTTACCCTGTTTATGTTCTTTGGCACCCTGAAAGCAGCCCGCATGCTGCAGTTTGTCTTCCTGAGCCTGACCGTGTTGTTCGCGCTGCTGGCGATTGGTCATCTGGTGGATAACGAAGGCATTGTGAAAGTCGCTGGCTGGGTCGGCCTGGTTTGTGGCGCCAGCGCTATTTACCTGGCGATGGGTGAAGTGCTGAACGAGCAGTTCGGCCGCACCGTGCTGCCGATCGGCGAACCACGTTAATCGTCCGCCGCCGTCCTGTCACAGGGCGGCGGCAGGTCATCATCGGTAAACCAGACTCAACGCTGCAGTTCCCCTTCCGGCAATCCCGCCGACGCCGTCAGCCCCTGACGCAGCCAGATACCTAATCCTAGCCCCATCAGCGAGAGGGCCAGCACATACCAGGCTGGCGCCATCGGCGACACGCCCATCAGCATGGTGACCGCAATCGGCGTCAGGCCGCCAAAGATCGCGTACGACAGGTTGTAGGAAAATGAGATGCCGGTGAAGCGCACTTCAGCCGGGAAGGCCCGCACCATGACATAAGGCACCGCCCCTACCACCCCGACGCAGAGCCCCACCGTGCCGTAGAGCAGAAACAGCCGCTGCGGGCTGGCGCCGGACAGGTGGTAAAATGCCCAGCTGGCAACCGCCAGCAGCAGGCTGCCGACGATGAAAGTCCGGCTGGCGCCAAAGCGATCCGCCGCCAGCCCGGCGAGCAGACAGCCGATGCACAACATAATCGTGGCGATGCTATTGGCCTGCAGGGTAATCGCCGGCGCGAAGCCATAGTGTTTCTGCAGCCAGACCGGCGACATCAGGATCACCACCACCACGCCTGCCGACAGCAGCCAGGTCAGCAGCATAGAGATCACCACCGCCTTCTGGTGCTTCAGCGCTACCGCTTTTACCGGCAGCTCCTGCGCCAGCGCTTTACGCTGCTGCATCTCAAGAAAAATCGGCGTCTCCTGCAGCCAGCGACGCAGATACATCGCAATCAGACCAAATACACCGCCCAACAGGAAGGGGATCCGCCAGCCGCCGTCGTGGATCCCCTGCGGCGTCAGGCTGGTGTTGATAAGCGTCGCCACCACCGACCCCAACAGAATGCCAACCGTCAGGCCGGCCGTCAGCGTACCGCAGGCGATACCAATGCGTTTTTCCGGGACATGCTCGGCGACAAACACCCAGGCGCCAGGAACTTCCCCGCCGATCGCCGCCCCCTGCAGAATACGCATCAGCAGTAACAGCAACGGCGCGACGATGCCCACCGAGCTATAGGTTGGCAGCAGGCCAATCGCCAGGGTCGGCAGCGCCATCAGCAGGATGCTGAGGGTGAACATTTTCTTGCGTCCCACCAGATCGCCAAAGTGGGCCATGATGATCCCCCCCAGCGGGCGCGCCAGATAACCGGCGGCGAAAATGCCAAAGGTTTGTACCTGACGGAGCCATTCGGGAATATCTGCGGGAAAGAAGAGCTCACCGACGACGGCGGCAAAGAAAACGAAAATGATAAAGTCATAAAACTCCAGCGCGCCGCCCAGGGCGGCCAGCGTCAGCGTTTTATAATCCTGGCGGTTTAGCGGTCGGTTTGCATATGACATAACGCGATTTCATCCTGAGGTGTGCAGCGTGATTTATAGCGTGTAAAGTAAACAGCACTATATCGTAAATAAAACGGCACACCATCAGCGATGCAGGTTATGTCACAAATGCATTAAATTCAGGATAAAGTTTCGCGCCTGGCGCTCTTAGGACGAAATGCTTCTACCACACGGCCATCGGTTTCCACATAAGGCCCCTCCAGCAACTGTACACAATAAGGTACACTTGCAAAAATACCGTGCACCAGTACCTTGCCGTCAGCATCTTTTACCCCTTCCAGGGTCTCCTGAATCGCTTTCGGTTGTCCGGGAAGGTTGAGGATCAACGCCTGCTTGCGGATCACCCCGACCTGCCGGGAAAGGATAGCCGTCGGCACAAAGTGTAGGCTAACCTGGCGCATTTGCTCGCCGAAGCCCGGCATCTCGCGATCGGCAATCGCCAGCGTTGCGTCAGGCGTCACATCGCGACGCGCAGGGCCGGTTCCGCCGGTGGTCAGCACCAGATGGCACCCCATCTCGTCAACCAGTTCGCACAGCGTTTGCTCAATGATCACCTGCTCATCCGGAATCAGGCGGGTTTGCAGTTCGAAAGGGGTGGTGAGGGCACGCGCCAGCCACTCTTCCAGTGCCGGGATGCCTTTATCCTGATAGACGCCGCTGGAGGCGCGATCGGAGATGGAAACTAAGCCGATTCGTAAGGTATTCATGGTTATTCCGTTCAAACTGTGGCGTTAAACGAAATGATACACTGCCGGAGGCGGGACAGACAGTGTAATGTGGCCGACGGGCGTCGGCCACCTGCGGGATTACAGCAGTTCGCCGATCATTTTTTCCAGTTTTTCCTGGTCGATCGCAAACTTACGGATACCTTCCGCCAGTTTGTCTACCGCCATCGGATCCTGGTTATGCTGCCACAGGAACTCAGATTCGGTAATACGTTCCGGACGCGCTTTCACTTCGCCGGTATAAACCAGTTTACGCTCAACGGCGCCTTCGCTTTCAGACAGCTCTTTCAGCAGCGCCGGGGCGATGGTCAGGCGGTCACAGCCGGCCAGTTCCAGGATTTCGCCAACATTACGGAAGCTGGCGCCCATCACCACGGTTTCATAGCCGTGCTGCTTGTAGTATTCGTAGATTTCGCTGACGGAAACCACGCCCGGATCTTCTGCCGGCGCGTACTCTTTCTTGTCGGTGTTAGCTTTGTACCAGTCGAGGATACGGCCAACAAACGGCGAAATCAGGAAGACGCCCGCTTCGGCGCAAGCGCGAGCCTGAGCGAAGGAGAACAGCAGCGTCAGGTTACAGTTGATGCCTTCTTTTTCCAGCTGTTCAGCGGCGCGAATGCCCTGCCAGGTGGAAGCCAGCTTGATAAGAATACGATCGTTGCTGATGCCCGCGTCGTTATACAGCTTGATGATGCGCTTGGCTTTCGCGATAGACGCTTCAGTATCATAGGAGAGGCGTGCATCCACTTCAGTGGAAATACGGCCCGGGATCAGTTTCAGGATTTCGAGACCGATGTTCACCGCCAGCTTGTCGGAAGCATCGAGGATCTGCTGCGCGCGATCGCTGCTCTGGCTACGTGCCCAGGCCACAGCGTCATCAATCAGCTTACGGTACTCAGGGATCTGAGCCGCGCCGAGAATCAGGGAAGGGTTGGTGGTGGCATCCTGAGGCTGATACAGCTTCATTGCCGCAATATCTCCGGTGTCAGCGACGACAGTGGTGTACTGACGCAGAGAAGTTAATTTATCCGTCATGATATATTTCTCTTAAACAGCAGTTAAGGGGATGTAACCGGTCTGCCCAGATGATAACACGCTGCCGGGTCAGCGCAACCGCCGACGAGAGAAGAGCGCAGAGTGTGATAAACTGTGCCGCTTAATTTGCTGAAAGCGAAAGGATTGTCACTTAATTGGTAACGCTTACACAAGCGTACCGGCATGGACAAGAGGATGTTTAATGCCTGATTTTCTCTCATTTATCAATGAAATACTCTGGGGCTCAGTGATGATTTATCTGTTACTGGGGGCGGGGATCTGGTTTAGCTGGCAAACCCGGGGTATTCAGTTCCGTTACGTGCGCAAATTCGGCCGCAGTCTGAAAAAAAGCCTGCACCCGCAGCCGGGCGGTTTAACGTCCTTCCAGGCGCTCTGTACCAGTCTTGCCGCCCGGGTCGGCAGCGGCAACCTTGCCGGGGTGACGCTGGCGATCGCCGCCGGCGGGCCTGGGGCCGTATTCTGGATGTGGGTTTCCGCCCTGCTCGGCATGGCCAGCAGCTTCGCTGAGTGTTCTCTTGCGCAACTATACAAAGAGCGCGACAGCCAGGGACAGTTTCGCGGTGGCCCGGCGTGGTATATGGCGCGCGGTCTCGGCATGCGCTGGATGGGCGTTCTGTTTTCGATCCTCCTGCTGCTGGCCTATGGATTTATCTTTAACACCGTGCAGGCCAACTCGGTGGCCCATGCCCTGCACTATGCGTTCGATCTGCCAGCGGCAGTCAGCGGCGGCGTGCTGGCCATTTTCGTTTTCCTGGCCATTCTCCGTGGCCTGCGCGGCGTGGCGCGCCTGATGCAGTGGCTGGTGCCCATCATGGCGCTGCTGTGGATCGCCACCAGCCTGCTCATCGGCCTGTGGCACGTCACCGCCCTGCCGACCATTTTTGCCACCATCTTTCGCTGCGCCTTCGGCTGGCAGGAAGCCGCCGCCGGCGCGGTGGGCTACTCCATCAGCCAGGCACTGACCAGTGGCTTCCAGCGCGGCATGTTCTCCAATGAAGCAGGGATGGGTTCTTCGCCTAACGCCGCCGCGGCCGCCGCCTCCTGGCCGCCGCACCCGGCAGCGCAGGGGATCGTGCAGATGATTGGCGTGTTTATCGATACCATCGTGATCTGTACTGCCAGCGCGATTATCGTCATGCTGGCGCCGCGCCCCGACAATGAATATACGCTCAATGGCATTCAGGACTTGCAACACGCGATGAGCGTGCTGGTCGGCGGCTGGGGAGCCGATTTTATCGCCCTCATCGTGCTGCTGTTCGCCTTTAGCTCTATTGTGGCCAACTACGTGTATGCGGAAAATAATCTGGTCTTTCTGCGCCTGGATAAGCCTCGCTACATCTGGGGGCTGCGAATACTCACCGTCCTGATGGTGCTGCTGGGGACCCTGGTAAGCCTGCCTGTCGTCTGGCAGAGCGCGGATATCATCATGGCGCTGATGGCGATGACCAACCTGACGGCCATCCTGCTGCTTTCCCCGACGGTGCGGATTATCGCCAGCGATTATCTGCGCCAGCGGCGGCTGGGTATCCAGCCCACTTTCGATGCCGCCCGCTACCCGGATATTCACCAGCAGCTGGCCCCGGGTGCCTGGAATGAACTGCCGCGCGAATAGCGCGGCAATCGCGGCTATCGATCCCACCATGCACTTTTTTTGTTAAAATTCGTCGAAATTACCTGCAAGGACTGGATATGCTGATTCTGATTTCACCTGCTAAAACGCTCGATTATCAAAGCCCGCTGGCAACGACTCGCTATACCCAGCCCGAACTCCTCGAGTACTCTCAACAGCTTATCGGCATCGCTCGTAAGCTGACCGCGCCGCAAATCGGCAAGCTAATGAGCATTAGCGACAAGCTGGCGGATCTGAACGCCACCCGTTTCCACGACTGGCATCCTGACTTTACGCCGCAAAATGCCCGCCAGGCGATCCTTGCCTTTAAGGGCGATGTCTACACCGGCCTGCAGGCAGAGACGCTCACCGAGGACGACTTTGACTTCGCCCAGCGACACCTGCGCATGCTCTCCGGCCTGTATGGCGTGCTGCGCCCGCTGGACCTGATGCAGCCCTACCGCCTGGAGATGGGGATCCGTCTGGAAAACCCGTGCGGCAAAGATCTGTACCAGTTCTGGGGCGAGACCATTACCGAGAAGCTGAATCAGGCGCTGCAGGCTCAGGGCGACGATATCGTCATCAATCTGGCTTCCGATGAGTATTTTAAATCGGTGAAAACGCAAAAATTGCAGGGTCAGCTGATCAAGCCGGTCTTCCTCGATGAGAAAAACGGTAAATTCAAAGTGATCAGCTTCTATGCGAAAAAGGCGCGCGGTCTGATGAGTCGCTACATTATCGAAAACCGCTTAACCCAGCCGGAGCAGCTCAAAGCCTTTAATAGCGAAGGCTATTTCTTTGATGCGGAGGCTTCGGAGAAAGGTGAGCTGGTGTTTAAACGCCACGAGCAGTAGGCCTCGATGCCCCCGGCCTCTCAGCGGGGGCAAAGATGATCAGTCGTCGTGGTGATGCCGCTCGTGCCCATGGCCATGATGGCCTTGATCGTCATCATCATCGCGATCATGGTGGCGATAATCATCATGCGGGCGCCAGCGATCGTCACGCCAGTCATAATGGTGAGCCCACCAGTCACGATCGCGCCAATGATCGCCATCCCAGTAGTGCCCATAATCATCGCGATCGCCGATTTGCAGCTTCACCGCCGGGAGCAGGGTGATTTCGTCGGCATGAACCAACGCAGGAGCGACCAGCAATATAGAAAGTGCCAGCAAAGCAGATTTCAGCGTTGTCATAAGTGACCTCTTCTATCCGTCCCCGTTATGGGCCGATAGCAAAATATTAACGCCACAAAACTATTCTGATTATTCTCTGCAATCTGAATCTAGAGTGCGCCGCATTTATTGCTCGTTCGTACACAATATCTCCATCTTCGAGCGTAAAAAAACCGGGCACCAGGCCCGGTTTAGCTGGTGGATGAACGACAATACTAGCCCATCATCAGCTTACGCAGCGCGGCGAAATCCGCCGGCAGATTGTGGGACAGCAGCGGCAGGTCGGCGCGGTCAGCCAGCTCCTTCGGCAGCGGCAGGGTTTCCTGCAGGATCTCTTCCACGCTCTCTTTGAATTTCGCCGGATGCGCGGTACCGAGGAACAGGCCGTACTCTCCCGGCTGCAGCTGATCGCGCAGCGCGCGCCAGGCAATCGCCGCGTGCGGCTCAGAGATGTAGCCGATGGCCTTCAGCTCGCGCATCGCCGCTTTGGTGGTCTCATCATCGACCGCGGCGTAACCCAGCTCGCTCAGGCGCCAGATTTTACGGCGGAACAGCTCCTCGACGCGCGGCCAGTTGTTCGGCTGGCTAACGTCCATGGCGTTAGACAGCGTCGCCTGGGTGGCTTTTGGCGCCCACTCGCCGCCCTGCAGATAACGGGGAACGGTGTCGTTCGCGTTGGTGGCGGCAATAAAGCGCTTAATCGGCAGACCCAGCGACTTGGCCAGCAGACCAGCGGTCAGATCGCCGAAGTTGCCGCTTGGCACGGAAATCACCAGCTGATTGCGAGCTTCCTGCGGCAGCTGCGCCGCCGCTTCGAAGTAGTAGCAGATCTGCGCCAGCAGGCGGCTGATGTTGATGGAGTTAGCCGAGTTGAGCCCCAGCGTGGCCTTCAGCTCTTCATCGTCAAACGCCTGCTTCACCAGCGCCTGGCAGGCATCAAAGTCGCCATCAATCGCCACGGTTTTAATGTTGCCGCCGAGGGTACAGAACAGCTTCTCCTGCAGCGGGCTGATCTTACCGCGCGGATAGAGGATCACGACCTTGACGTTCGGCAGACCGTAGAAGGCATGCGCCACCGCCGCCCCGGTGTCGCCGGAGGTTGCGGTGAGAATGGTGACCGGCTTATCGCCGGCGATATGGGTCAGCATCTGCGCCATAAAGCGGCCGCCAAAATCTTTAAACGCCAGCGTCGGGCCGTGGAACAGCTCCAGGCAGCCGACATCGTCCTGAACCTTGCTTACTGGCGCCGGAAACGCAAACGCTGCGCGCACCCGCTGCTGCAGGACATCCTGCGGGATCTCATCGCCGATAAAGGCCGATAAAATTTTGGCGCTGCGGGTGACAAAATCCTGCGCCAGCATGTCGTCGATTTCAGTCAGGCTGAATTCCGGCAGATCGTGCGGAAAGAACAGACCCTGATGCTTGCCAAGTCCCTGGGTGACGGCCTGCGCAAAGCTGACCTGCTCGTTATGATCTTTTAAGTTATACAGTTTCATTGGTTATCCCACTACGCGTGCGCCCGCCGTGTCCAGCCGGCAAATATGAACAAAGCCTTCCTGATTCTGCAGATAGTGCGCGCCAAGCCAGTCGGCGACGCGCTGTGCGGTGTCCGGTTTATCACACAACGCAAACAGCGTCGGGCCAGAGCCGGAGATGCCGCAAGCCTGCGCACCGATCTCCATTGTCGCCTGGCGCGCTTCGCTAAAGCCCGGCAACAGTTTGGTACGGTACGGTTCGGCAATGACATCTTTCATCAATTTTGCCGCCAGCTGCGGCTGGCGGGTGTAGCAGGCATGAATAAAGCCCGCGAGGTGGCGACCATGGGCGATACAATCCTGGCGGCGGTATTGTGCCGGCAGAATCGCCCGCGCTTCGGCGGTGGATACTTTAATCCCCGGATAGGCCAACACCCACAGCCACTCATCAAACCCCGGCACCTGCTGGCTGATAATCCCGTTCTCTTCGATCATCAACTGCATGCCGCCAAGATAGCACGGCGCCACGTTATCGTAGTGAATGCTGCCGGAGATACGCCCTTCCATCTCCCCCATCAGCGCCAGCATCCGCGTCTCGTTGAGCGGCTTACCGCAGAACTCGTTCATGGCCACCAGCGCGGCGACCACCGAGCAGGCGCTGGAGCCGAGCCCGGAGCCGATCGGCATGTTTTTTTCCAGGGTCATCGTCACCGGTACCGTCTTACCGATCTCCCGGCAAAAGCTTTCCCAGCACTGATAAACAATGTTTTCCTGCGGCGCCGTCGGCAGTTTGCTGGCAAAGCGTCCCAGATTGTGCAGACTGAATTGCTCCGCCGCTTCAACAGTGACGTTATCGCCCAGCAGCGTGCCATCCACCGGCGTGACCGCCGCGCCCAACACATCAAACCCGACGCTCATATTGGCACTGGAAGCCGGGGCATATACTTTGACCATCTTAAACTCCTAACTTCCAGGACAAGGTGCGCAGCAGGTCGGCAAATACGCCGGCCGCCGTGACGTCGTTCCCGGCGCCATAGCCGCGCAGCACCAGCGGCAGTGGCTGATAATAGTGGCTGTAAAAGGCCAGCGCGTTCTCACCATTTTTGACTTTGAATAATGGATCGTTGCCGTCAACGGCGGCAATTTTCACGCGGCAGGTACCATCCTCTTCGATGTTACCGACGTAGCGCAAGACTTTACCTTCATCACGTGCCTTAGCAACCCGCGAAGCAAACCCATCGTCCAGCGAGGGCAGACGGGCCATAAAGGTTTCGACGTCGCCGCTGGCGTCGAAGTCCGCCGGCAGCGCCGACTCCACGATAATGTCTGACAGCTCCAGTTCACGCCCGGTCTCACGGGCCAGAATCAACAGCTTACGCGCGACATCCACCCCGGATAAATCGTCGCGCGGATCCGGCTCGGTATACCCCATCTCACGGGCCAGCGCCGTCGCGGCTGAGAAACTCACCCCCTCGTCCAGCTTGCCGAAGATAAAGGACAGAGAGCCGGAAAGGATCCCGGAGAAGTGGCGCAGCTCATCGCCGGCGTTGAGCAGGTTCTGCAGGTTCTCAATCACCGGCAGGCCAGCGCCAACGTTAGTGTCATAGAGGAACTTACGGCGCGAGCTGCTGGCCGCATGGCGCAGCTGGTGATAGTAATCCAGCGAAGAGGTATTGGCCTTTTTGTTCGGCGTCACCACATGGAAACCTTCGCGCAGGAAGTCGGCGTACTGATCGGCGACCGCCTGGCTGGAGGTACAGTCGACGATCACCGGATTGAGCAGGTGGTACTCTTTCACCAGGCGGATCAGACGGCCAAGATTAAACGGCTCTTTCGCCTCCGCCAGCGCTTCACTCCAGTTCTCCAGATTCAGGCCATGAACGCTGGTCAGCAGCGCCTGAGAATTGGCTACACCGCAGACGCGCAGATCGATATGTTTGTTCTTCAGCCATCCCTGCTGGCGCTTGATCTGCTCCAGCAGCGCGCCGCCGACACCGCCGACGCCGATGACAAACACTTCAATCACCTGGTCGGTGTTGAACAGCATCTGATGGGTCACGCGCACGCCGGTGGTGGCGTCGTCATTGCTGACCACCACCGAAATAGAGCGCTCGGAAGAGCCCTGGGCAATCGCCACGATATTGATATTGGCGCGGGCCAGCGCCGCAAAAAATTTCGCCGAGATACCGCGCAGGGTACGCATCCCGTCGCCCACCACGGAGATGATGGCCAGACGCTCCATAATGGCCAGCGGCTCCAGCAGCCCCTCTTTCAGCTCGAGATAAAACTCATCTTCCATCGCCCGTTTGGCACGCGCGCAATCGCTCTGCGGCACGCAGAAACTGATGCTGTACTCCGAAGAGGATTGGGTGATCAATACCACCGAGATGCCAGCGCGGGACATGGTGGCGAAGACGCGTGCCGCCATGCCGACCATACCTTTCATCCCCGGACCGGAGACGTTGAACATCGCCATATTGTTGAGGTTAGAGATGCCTTTCACCGGCAGGTCGTCTTCATCGCGACTGGCGCCGATGAGCGTTCCCGGCGCCTGCGGGTTGCCGGTATTTTTGATCAGGCATGGGATCTGAAACTGAGCGATAGGGGCAATGGTGCGCGGATGCAGCACTTTCGCGCCAAAGTAGGAGAGCTCCATCGCCTCCTGATAAGACATTGATTTCAGCAGACGCGCATCTGGCACCTGGCGCGGATCGCAGGTATACACCCCGTCGACATCGGTCCAGATTTCGCAACAGTCCGCGCGCAGGCAGGCGGCCAGTACCGCCGCCGAATAGTCGGAGCCGTTACGCCCCAGCACCACCAGTTCGCCCTTCTCATTGCCGGCGGTAAATCCGGCCATCAGGATCATATGGTCTGCCGGGATCTGGCTGGCGGCAATGCGGCGGGTGGATTCGGCGATATCGACGGTGGATTCCAGATAGTGGCCCACGGCGAGCAGTTTTTCGACCGGGTTAATCACACTGACTTTATGTCCACGGGCTTCCAGCAGACCCGCCATGATGGCGATGGAGAGCTTTTCGCCACGGCAGATCAGCGCGGCATTAACCCCATCCGGGCATTGGCCCAGCAGGCTGATGCCGTGCAGGACATGCTTAATCTGAGCAAATTCCTGCTCAACGAAGGCTTTCAGTTGGGCAAGCGGGAAAGCGGGCTGGGCATCGGCAAGGCCCTGGAGAAGTTCGGCAAAAATGCGTTCAGCATCGGCAATATTCGGGAGGGCATCCTGGCCACCGATCGTTTTTTCAATCATCGCCACCAGGTGGTTGGTGATCTTCGCCGGGGCAGACAGTACGGTCGCTACCTGCCCCTGCCTGGCATTACTCTCCAGAATATCGGCAACCCGCAGAAAACGTTCCGCATTTGCCACTGATGTACCGCCGAACTTCAACACTCGCATGGTTCTTACCCCTTGATCTCTTGTCAAAAAAAAAGCCCGCACTGTTCAGGTGCGGGCTTTTTTCTGTGTTTCCTGTACGCGTCAGCCCGCACCGTTACCTGTGGTAATGGTGGTGGTGATAATGGTGGTAATCATGCCGATGCGATTCATGGATGTTGTGTACTCTGTATTTTTATCTGTCTGTGTGTCCTGCCTATATTGGTTAAAGTATCTGCCTTCTTAAGTCAATGAATTTCTCAATTAACCCCATTTCAGCCAGCTTACGTATTGCGCCGTCATGGCAAGAAAAAACATCCAGTTCGGCGGAATTTATCCCACAAAAACAGCACAGATAACTATAACTAAAAAATATGATAGAGCTTTATTCTGGTAGGTTTTTTTCAATATCATGCAGCAATCGATGCAACATTGCCGTGTCGCGCTGCTGCAGCAGCCCCATTCGTTGCGCCAGCCAGTCGGCCAGTTTGGCATCCTCCTCCGCGCCTAAACGCGAAAGCAATGCCTCGGTGCGGATGCGTAACGCCTGCAGCTGATGATGATCTGCCGCGGTGGCGGCGGGAGCCGTTTGTTGCATAAGCGATGCTAATTGATAACAGTAGACCATCACCGACTGGCCGAGATTGAGCGATGGATAATCCGCTACCATCGGCACGCCGGTGAGCACATCGGCCAGGGCCAGCTCCTCATTGCTCAACCCGGAGTCTTCACGGCCAAAAACCAGCGCCGCGTGCGTCATCCACTGCGCCTTCTCCTCCAGCAGTGGCAACAGTTGCTGCGGCGTGGCGTAGTAGTGAAACCGCGCGCGACTGCGGGCGGTGGTGGCGACGGTAAAATCGACGTCGTGCAGCGCCGCAGCAAGGGTTGGATAGGTAGTGACGCCATCGAGGATGTCACCTGAGCCATGCGCCACCCAGCGTGCCGCTGGCGCCAGGTGGGCTTCACTGTCCACGATCCTGAGATCGCGAAATCCCATCGTTTTCATTGCTCTGGCAGCGGCACCGACGTTTTCTGCCCGGGCTGGGGCGACTAAAATAATCGTTAAACGCATTGCGGTTTCTTTCTCTCTCTCAGGCGTTGGTGAAGCGCTGGCCCCACCATTTTACGCGGTGAAAATTTACAAATTTGCAACAAAAATCACTAAAATTGCGTTTGCTTACCCATAAAAAAATCTAAACTGTTCTCAGGAGGCCATGACGAGGAGTATGTTAACAGAACCCATTTATCCATATGATGGGCAATGAAATTTCATCTGAGCCATCGTTCCATGCATTGGATTCACTGTATTTATTAATTTATCCACGCAACTAGTTGAGCTGTGTAAGGATTGTGACTATAAAGAGCATGACGATGCAATGATTTCACAAGACTGTTAACGTGCTACAATTGAACTTGATATATGTCAACGAAGCGTAGTTTTATTGGGTGTTCGGCCTCTCTTAGCCTGTTATGTTGCTGTTAAAATGGTTAGGATGACAGCCGTTTTTGACACCGTCGGGTCCAGAGGGAAAGTACCCACGACCAAGCTAATGATGTTGTTGACGTTGATGGAAAGTGCATCAAGAACGCAATTACGTACTTTAGTCATGTTACGCCGCGCATGTTAATTTGCGACATGCAGCAGGCAGGTCAGGGACTTTGGTACTTCCTGTTTCGATTTAGTTGGCAATTTAGGTAGCAAACATGCAGACCCCGCACATTCTTATCGTTGAAGACGAGTTGGTAACACGCAACACGTTAAAAAGTATTTTCGAAGCAGAAGGTTACGATGTATTCGAAGCGACCGATGGCGCGGAAATGCATCAGATCCTGTCTGAAAATGATATCAACCTGGTAATCATGGATATCAACCTGCCGGGTAAAAATGGTCTTCTGCTGGCGCGCGAGTTGCGTGAGCAGGCTGACGTCGCGCTGATGTTCTTAACCGGCCGCGACAACGAAGTGGATAAGATCCTTGGCCTCGAAATCGGCGCTGACGACTATATCACTAAACCGTTTAACCCGCGTGAGCTGACCATCCGCGCGCGCAACCTGCTCTCCCGTACCATGAATCTCGGTACCGTGAGCGAAGAGCGCCGCAGCGTGGAGAGCTACAAGTTCAATGGTTGGGAACTCGATATCAACAGCCGCTCACTGGTGAGCCCGAACGGCGAGCAGTACAAGCTGCCGCGCAGTGAATTCCGCGCGATGCTGCACTTCTGCGAAAACCCGGGCAAAATTCAGTCTCGCGCCGAGCTGCTGAAGAAAATGACCGGTCGCGAGCTGAAGCCGCATGACCGTACCGTTGACGTGACCATTCGTCGGATTCGTAAACACTTCGAATCCACTCCGGATACCCCGGAAATCATCGCCACCATTCACGGTGAAGGCTACCGTTTCTGTGGCGATCTGCAGGAATAATGCGTTTTATTCCGCAGCCATGATGTGAAAACGGCGCCTCAGGGCGCCGTTTTTTTATGTCGTCACTCTTTCCAGAGGCGCAGCTTGTCGTCATCGGCAGCCGGCGGCGGGGGCGCACTGCCTTTCGGTAACGATAACGCATACCAGTCCACCCGGCGGGTCAAAAACATCAGGACGCTCAGCGCCAGTACCAGTACCCCGGTACCCAGCAGTAGCGCGCTGTCCTCGGAATGCAGCAGAAACCACATCACACCATCCAGCAGCAGCAGCGCGGCGACAAACAGCAGGCTGTTACGCCATCCCCTGAGCACTGCCTGTAAATAGACCCCGTTCATCACCGCGCCGGACAGGCTGGCCGCCAGCCAGGCGGCGGTAAATCCAACATGCTCCGAGAGCGCCAGCAGCACCAGGTAAAACAGCACCAGCGACAGGCCCACCAGCAGATACTGCATCGGATGCAGGGGACGACGGGTCAGGCTCTCGAACACGAAAAAAGCCATAAAGGTGAGCCCGATTAACAGGATGGCATATTTTGTCGCCCGATCGGTTAGCTGGTACTGGTCGGCAAGGGACATCACATCGGCACTGAACGCCGGCAGCCGCGACCACGGGATCTCCATATCATCCTTAAAATAGCTCCCCATATCGTTGGCGAACCAGCTGCTTTGCCAGTGGGCGCGATAGCCGGCAGCACTCACTTCCCGTTGCGTTGGCAGGAAGCTGCCGAGAAAGCCGGGATGCGGCCAGTTACTGGTTAACTGCAGCTCGCTGTTACGCCCGATCGGCACCAGTGAAAACTCTCCCGTCCCGTTCAGATCGAGTGAAAAGGCAATCTCAAGCGGCTTGTTGTCCTCCGCCAGCGCAGGCATTGGCATATGAATACCTGCGCCATCGCCGCTTATCCCCAGCCCCGGCTCCACGCTTAATACGTTACCGTTGACCTCCGGGGCATGGATGGCGCCAATGCCGCGGGCATCGCCGACGCTCACCACCAGCCGCGGCGGGCCTAAGACGATATTCGTTTTTCTCAGCGCCGCCAGACGCAGCGGATCAAACGAGGCCTTAATCTGCAAGGCGTTATGCCAGACCTGGCCGCTGTAGATGCCCACCCTCCTCGACTCCACGGTCTGTTTGCCGGTGACCGCCAGCGACTCCGGCAGCCAGTAATACACCCAGCTCCGCTGATAGTTGACCTCTTTTTGGTTCTCCATGCGGGTCAAGGTCTCGGTTATCGGAATAGCGATCAGCGGCCCGGCAAGTTTTTGCGAACCACTGGTGCTTTGCTCAATGGCGTCCACCACTTCGCTACGATAATCCGCCCGCTCATTAATAAGCTCCCTGACCATCATTAACGGCAAAGATAACAGCACAACACAACCGATTAACGTGGTGATTTTCCAGAATAACGGTGATTTCAACATAGCCTTTCTCCCTATCGTGATGGCCTCACTGTAGAGCGGCTATGTGGGGGGAATTTGAAGCTATGTGAAGGGACGGTGAAGTCGCAGCGTGGCGACCACGCCGCCTTCGGGCCGATTGTGCAGATGAATATCACCCTGATGCAGGCGCGCGACTTCACGAACGAACGCCAGTCCCAGGCCGCTGCTCTTATGGCCGTCTTCGCGCGGTAGCGAGTAGAATCGCTCAAAGATTCGTTCCAGGGCATAGTCCGGAATACCGCACCCGTTGTCGATAACGCTCAATTGCACCTCTTCATTTCGCTTCTCCGCAGCCAGGGCGATCTCGCCGCCCTTGGGGGTAAAGTCAATCGCGTTGTCGAGCAGATTACCCAGCGCCTGGGCCAGCAGCTCGCCATCGCCATTGACCAGCATCCCACTCTCCCGCCAGCGCAGGGTGATAGCTTTCGCCGCCAGAGCGATGTCACGCTCCTCCGTCAGCCGTTGGTATAGCGCATCTATCGACACCGGCTGCTGCTTTATCTCCAGCCGGCTTTCCAGTCGCGCCTGCTGGAGCAGCCGCTCCACCAGCAGTTGCATCCGGGTGTTTTGCGCGAGGATATTATCAGTAAACCGCGCCGCTACCTCAGGCGGCGGCCCTTCGCGCAGGATCTCCGCCGCGCCGCGGATGGCCGCCAGCGGGCTTTTCAGTTCATGGGTCAGGTCATAGACATAGTTTTCGATGGCATTCTTACCTTCGAGCTTTACCCGCATGCTCTCCAGGGCCTGGGCCAGCTTGCGCAATTCGCTGCTGCCAACCTCCGGCAGCGGCAGCGGGCGCTCAGCGGTCACCGAGTCCGCATAGCGCACCAGCTTGCCGATAGAGAAATTGATCCACCAGACGACGCCGACGCCAATCAACAACGCAATGCCCAGCAGGGCGCCGCCGGCCCAGAGGATCCGCCGTTCGCTGCGCTTGATGACCGGCGTCATCGCCAGGTTGGGTTTACCGACGCTCAACACCCCGATAATCCGCCCCTTATCCATCACTGGCGCGGCGATATACATGACTGAGCTGGTTTCATCATGCGGATCGCTGCGCGTACTGCGCGCGCCGTACTGGCCGCGCAGGGTGAGCCAGACATCATTCCAGCGCGAATAGTCCTGCCCTGTCGCCTGTCCGCTGGAGTCAAACACCACCTTGCCCCTGGCATCGGTCAGATAGACACGGTACTCATTACGCACCTTTTTAATTCCGCCAATATGGGCGTTGATCGGCTGCTGGTTGAGCCGTTGAAAGGCCTGAGCCAGCCTGCCCTGCTGCGGATTTGCCGCCTGCAGGTCCTCACGCGCCAGCGCCGCCAGCAGCGTGGCGGTATCGTTGAGGGTCCCCTCCGTCGCCCCGCGCACGCCTGGCTTCACTTCCTGGACAAAGATCGACAGCACAAACCACGCGGCGATAGCGACGATAAGAAAATAGCCCAGCAGCAGGCGCATGCCGATACGCATCAGCCACGCCCCAGGCTGTAGCCCATGCCGCGATGGGTATTGATCGGCGTAACCTCGGGATTCACGGCCCGCAGCTTGGCGCGCAGGGTTTTGATATGGGTATCGACGGTACGGTCGAGGCTTTCCCAGGCATCGCTCCACACCAGCTCCATCAATTGCTGACGGGAGAAGACGCGACCAGGCGCGTGAAGCAGGGTTTTCAACAGCAGGAATTCGTAGCGCGTCAGGTTCAGCGGCTGGCCGAACCAGCTTATCGACGCCGCCTGCTCATCGAGCACAAACTCGCCGACGCGCACCACCGGCGAAGGCGCGGCAAACTTCTGCAGTCGCCGCAGCACGGTTCGCACCCGCGCGCAGACTTCGCGCGGCGAAAACGGCTTGGCGATATAATCGTCAGCGCCGATTTCCAGCCCCAGCAGCTTATCGACCTCGTCGCTCCGCGCCGTCAGAAACAGCACCGGCAGCGCCGGATAACGCGTCTGCAGGCGCCGACAGAGCTCAAAGCCGCTGATATCCGGCAAGCCGACGTCAAGGATGGCGACATCGGGCGCCTGATGCGCCGCCGCCTCCAGCGCGGGCAACCCGCGGCCAAAGACGGTGACCTGGAAGCCCTCCTGCTGCAGCGGGTAAACCAGGGTATCAGCGATACTCTGTTCATCCTCGACTAACCAAATCCGTGGCTGCTGCATGCGCGCTCCCGTTTATTTATTCCATGGCATGATCGGCACGGCGCTGATGGCGTTCTTCGGCGAGCCATCAACCACTTTATCCGAGTAGGTCAGATAGACCAGCGCATTGCGCTTCGCATCATAGAAACGCACGACCTGCAGTTTTTTAAACACCAGCGAGGTGCGCTTCTGGAACACCACGTCGCCCTGGCTTTTGCCGTTTTTGATTTTGTCCGTCAGCTCAATCGGCCCGACCTGCTGGCAGGAGATGGCCGCGTCGGAGGTATCTTCCGCCAGCCCCAACCCGCCTTTGATCCCGCCGGTTTTCGCCCGGCTGATATAGCAGGTCACGTTCTGCACATCCGGATCGTCAAAGGCTTCGACGACAATTTTGTGATCCGGCCCTAACCATTTGAAGACCGTATCCACGGAACCAATCTGCTCCGCCTGAGCCATCTGGCAGCCGGCCAGCAGCAGCAGGCCCATCGCAAACTTCTTGTATTTCATATTGTTACCATTATTAAAAAATATAGCTGAGTGATTATCACGCACTTAGCAGAAAAGGTTTATAGATCACAGCTTTACAAAATTATCGTTCAGCTCCACTGACCTTCCGCATTTAAAAGCAAAAAAAACACTGAATGCTAAAACATCAAAAAATGCTATTATCCGCTACTTTAATATCAGGCACCTGTGTTTAAGGATGGGGACATTTTATGGATCAAGCAGGGATTATTCGCGATCTCCTTAGCTGGCTGGAAGGTCACCTGGATCAGCCGCTTTCTCTGGACAATGTGGCGGCGAAGGCAGGTTATTCCAAGTGGCATTTACAGCGAATGTTTAAGGATGTCACCGGCCATGCCATCGGTGCCTATATTCGCGCGCGCCGGTTATCGAAATCTGCTGTCGCATTACGTCTAACCGCCCGTCCAATCCTTGATATTGCGCTTCAGTACCGTTTCGACTCCCAGCAGACCTTCACCCGGGCATTTAAAAAGCAGTTCTCGCTGACGCCGGCGCTCTACCGCCGCTCCCCGGACTGGAGCTCGTTCGGTATGCGTCCGCCGCTGCGTCTTGGCGAATTCACGCTGCCAAAACATGAATTTGTCGCCCTGCCCACCACTCAGTTGCTCGGCGTCACCCAGAGCTATACCTGTAAGCTCGAGGAAATCTCCGATTTCCGCAACCAGATGCGCGTCCAGTTCTGGCGGGACTTCCTCGGCAATTCGCCGTCGATCCCTCCGGTGCTCTACGGGCTGCATGAGCCGCGTCCGAGCCTGGAGAAAGACGATGAGCAGGAAGTGTTCTATACCACCGCGTTGACGCCGGAGATGGCTAATGGTCATCTGCAGAACGCCCACCCGGTCACCCTGGAGGGCGGCGAGTATGTCATGTTCACGTATGAAGGACTGGGCACCGGCCTGCAGGAATTCATCCTGACGGTCTACGGTACCTGCATGCCGATGCTAAACCTGACCCGTCGCAAGGGGCTGGATATTGAACGCTTCTACCCTGAAGATGAAAACCGGGATCAGGCTACGCCGATTCAGTTACGCTGCGAGTATCTGATCCCGATTCGTCGTTAACGCTGCAGCTCGTCCATCGCGGGGGCGTCAAGATGCGAGACGTCGCCCGCCGTTTCCACCACCCAGCCGGAAGCCAGCCACGGGCTTTGCTGATAGTCAACGCGCGAGATAGAGCAGTTGCGCAGTCGCAAACGACGCTCAGCGTATGCTGGCAGCCCTAAAATCGTGCTCACCAGGCAGCCCAGCGCAATCCCATGACTCACCAGCAGTGGTCGGCTACCGGCCGGTAATTCCAGACAGGATGCCAGCGCCGCATGCATCCGCTCGCTGAGCTCCTGCATCGATTCGCCCTGCGGAATACGGCCATCCGGCGTGCCGTTGACCAGCTGGCGACGCCAGCCCTCTTCTTCGTCGCTGAGCGAGTCGATATGGCGCTTCTCCAGCACCCCCATATCCAGCTCGCGCAGACGCGCATCGGCGATCACGCTGCAGCCGCAGGCTTCGGCGATAATCTCTGCTGTGCGGCGGGTTCGTCCCAGATCGCTGGTAATAATATGGGTGATCCCCAGCGTTCTGGCGCGCTCGCCAACCTGCCAGGCCTGGCGCTCACCGTGTGCGGTCAGCGGGCTATCGGACTGACCCTGAATACGTCGCTCGGCGTTCCACTGCGTTTCACCGTGGCGAACAAGGTATACCTGTAACATGCTTTTTTTCCGTTCTGGACTCGTTATCAACCGGGTTTGGGCATTACCGCCTGCCCTGAGGGTGATTTAGAGTATACTGCGATGACGTTAGTTTATTCTGAGTTGTTTTGATTATGCACCATGTTGTCTCAGCGACCACTAATCCCGCCAAAATTCAGGCAATTCTGCAGGCTTTTAACGAGATTTTCGGCGAAGGATCCTGCCATATTGAGTCCGTCTCCGTCGAGAGCGGCGTGCCGGAACAGCCCTTCGGCAGCGAGGAAACGCGCGCTGGCGCACGAAATCGCGTCGCCAATGCGCGTCTTGTCCAACCCAGTGCCGATTTCTGGGTGGCCATTGAGGCCGGTATCGACGATGGCAGCACCTTTAGCTGGGTGGTCATTGAAAGCGCTGATCGGCGCGGAGAAGCGCGCTCAGCCACACTGCCGTTACCTGAGGTAATTCTTGAGCAGGTTCGCGCTGGTGAAGCCCTGGGACCGGTCATGTCGCAGTATACCGGCATCGACCAGATCGGTCGTAAAGAGGGAGCGATTGGGGTTTTCACCGGTGGAAAATTAACCCGCAGCAGCGTTTACCATCAGGCGGTCGTGCTGGCGTTAAGCCCGTTTCATAACGCTATTTATCGCTAGTCAGCAGCGTCTGTTCCAGCCACTGACGCAGTTCGGCCGGCGCTGATTTCAGGCTGTTCGACCCGCGGGTAATGGTCGCAATCCCGGCGCCGAGCTCATTTTTCAGTTCGCGCTGGCTCATCTCACCGCGCAGCAGCTCTTCAATAATGCGCACCCGGGTGCCCAGCGCTTCGCGCTCGTCGGGCGTCAGCATCAGCTGCAGCAATGGCAGATGCAGATCCTCAGCATAGGCCTGTTGTAACAGCGCCACAAAGCGCAGCCACTCCTGATGACGTTGTTCGGCAACGGCCGCGGAATAAGGAGATTGTTGGGTCATATCGCGCCACCATATTGAGACGGGCAGCTTACGCTGCCCGTCGAATGTACTCTTCAACGAGTACAAAGCATAACATACTTCCCGGCGATCAGTAACGCTGCCGCCACTCCGCATCGCTGAAGAGCTTATCCTGCTGCCCCATAAAGTAGCGATAGTAGGCGTCATAGGAGAGGACATTCTTCACGTAGCCGCGGGTTTCCGAGAACGGAATACTCTCGACAAACGCCACCGCATCGATCCGTCCGGCGCTGTTCCCCTGCCAGGTACGAACCCGGCCCGGCCCGGCGTTATAGGCCGCCGAGGCATAGATACGGTTATTGCCGAACTGCTGGTAGACATACTGCAGATAGCTGGTGCCGATGTTGATGTTGGTTTCCGGATCCAACAGCTGCGACGGGCCGCTGTAGCCGGGAATGCTGAACATGCTGACGGTATGCGTCGCGGTGCCCGGCATAATCTGCATCAGTCCGCTGGCGCCAACCGGCGAGCGCACTTTCGGGTTCCAGGCACTCTCCTGACGGGCAATCGCCATCGCATAGCTCTGCGGGATATCTTTGCCACTGATGTAACGCGCGAACAGATCGTTATACGCCAGCGGGAAGCGCTCCTCCAGCTGATCCCACAGTTTGCCGGCGATCGTCGCCTGCACGCTCAGATCCCACCAGTGCTGATCAAAAGCGTAACGCGCCAGCTGCGCCTGCTGGGATTTGGTTCGGCTGGTGACGAGGTTCGCCCATTCGGTGCGCGCGGTGTTATCCATATTCCAGTACATCAGCTCGCGTACCCGCGCCATCTCCGGACCGGAAGCCAGCGCCGGATCGATCGTTCCCGAGGCTTTATCGATGCGGAAGGTATACTCCTCGCCAAGTCGCTGCGCAGCGACCATCGGATAGAAGCCTCGCTGTTGCATCAACGAGCGAAGGATCGCCTGCGCCTCCTCGTCCCTGCCGCGCTCAAGCAGCAGATCCGCTTGCCAGTAGCGCCATTCGTCTTTCTCTTTCGCCTCCATCGGCAGGCGCGCCAGCCAGGTGTTCAGGCCATGGCGATCGCCCGTTCCCAGCGCCATCCGCACGCGCCGCTCCACTAGCGGCGTGGACTGTGAGCGCATAATCGCGTCATCGCGCCAGATAGCCTGCTCTTCGGTTACATCGGTACCCATCAGGCGCCAGGCGACAATATCACGTAGCTCCTGAGTTTGATCCTCGTTGAGCTGCTGAGCCTGCACCAACGAAGGGATCATCAGGCGGGCATTTTCCACATCCTGACGGGCGACGCTGGCGAAGGCGACGGCGGCCATCTGGCGGGTAAAGTCCGTCGCCCCGGTGGTGCGGGCGAAGGTCAGAACACTATTTGGATCGTTAGCCAGGGCGACGACGGCGGAAGCGATGCTCTGATAGTTGCCGGGCATTTGCTGAGCCAGCGATTTGACCAGCCCGATATTGCCGGCCTTCATCGCCAGGCGGATCCGTTCGAGATAGGCCAGCGGATCCTGCTGTCCGGAGTCACGCCAGGCGCTGAACAGCGGCTCACAGGCGCCAGGCTGGTTCTTGCCCGTCAACCACAGGTCTTTCGCCCCGCTCCAGGCTTCCTGCGACTGCCCCACGCTCAACTTGGCGTAGTAATAGTTGCACTGTGCCTCGGTGCTGGTCGGCTTATCAGGACTAAACGCCAGTAGGCCGCGCCAGTCGCTGCGCCGGGCCAGTTCATTCACGAAGCGCGAACGTAAGGAACGCGCCGGGGGCAGCGTCGGATTGGCGTCAATAAAGTTTTTCACCACCAGCGCCGGCTGGTTCATCAGATCGTCGGTGATCTGCCGGTACTGCAAATAGGGGTACAGGGGATAGGTGCTTAACGTGGGCATCAGCTGGTCGACCACATCCATCTGCCGGTTATCCCACGCCTGCTTAATTTGTGCGTAGCGGTTGCGCTGTTCATCCAGTGAATCCGCATGCGCCAGCTGACTCAACGTCAACAGACCAACGCTGGCAGCCAAAAGACGCCACGCCATTTTTTTGGCTTTTTCCACAAGCTCTTCCTCTTTCCGGTGCATTTTCGCAGCATCGTGCCGCTTAAAAGCCCCCGCCGGTTCGGCAGGCAGCTTTACTTATGCTAATCAGACAACGCTAAACGCGCCATGTCCTGGACATTTTTTTACGCTTCTGTGAATCCTGTCGCCTCGCTGGGATTAGCGCGCGAAAAAGGCTACACTTCGGCTTTGAACTATCTATCAAAATAGAAAGAGGCGAAGTCCAACGTGGCTCAATTCGTTTATACCATGCATCGTGTCGGCAAAGTGGTTCCGCCGAAACGTCATATTTTGAAAAATATCTCCCTCAGCTTCTTCCCTGGCGCGAAAATCGGTGTGCTCGGTCTGAACGGCGCCGGTAAGTCTACCCTGCTGCGCATCATGGCCGGTATCGACACCGAGATCGAAGGTGAAGCGCGTCCGCAGCCTGGCATCAAAATCGGCTACCTGCCGCAGGAGCCGCAGCTCAACCCGGAGCACACCGTGCGCGAGTCCGTTGAAGAAGCGGTCGCCGAAGTGGTTAACGCGCTGAAGGGTCTGGACGAAGTGTATGCCAAATACGCCGAGCCGGATGCGGACTTCGATAAGCTTGCCGCCCAGCAAGGCAAGTTCGAAGAGATTATCCAGGCGCACGACGGCCACAACCTGAACGTGCAGCTGGAGCGCGCGGCCGATGCCCTGCGCCTGCCGGACTGGGATGCGAAAATCGCGAATCTTTCCGGTGGTGAACGCCGCCGCGTCGCGCTGTGCCGCCTGCTGCTGGAAAAACCAGATATGCTGCTGCTCGACGAACCGACTAACCACCTGGACGCCGAGTCCGTCGCCTGGCTGGAACGCTTCCTGCACGATTTCGAAGGCACCGTGGTGGCGATTACCCACGACCGTTACTTCCTCGACAACGTCGCCGGCTGGATCCTCGAACTTGACCGCGGTGAAGGTATTCCGTGGGAAGGCAACTACTCCTCCTGGCTGGAGCAGAAAGATCAGCGTCTGGCGCAGGAAGCTTCTCAGGAAGCGGCGCGTCGTAAATCCATCGAGAAAGAACTCGAGTGGGTTCGCCAGGGCGCGAAAGGCCGTCAGTCCAAGGGCAAAGCCCGTCTGGCGCGCTTTGAAGAGCTTAACAACGTCGAATACCAGAAACGCAACGAGACTAACGAACTGTTCATTCCGCCAGGCGCGCGTCTGGGCGATAAAGTTCTGGAAGTCAGCCATCTGCGCAAATCCTACGGCGACCGCGTGCTGATTGACGATCTGAGCTTCTCGGTACCGAAAGGCGCTATCGTCGGCATCATCGGTCCGAACGGCGCGGGTAAATCCACCCTGTTCCGTATGATGTCCGGCCAGGAGCAGCCAGATTCCGGCACCATCACCCTGGGTGAAACCGTTAAGCTGGCCTCCGTCGATCAGTTCCGCGACGCGATGGACAACAGTAAGACCGTGTGGGAAGAAGTATCCGGCGGCCTGGATATCATGAAGATCGGCAACACCGAGATGCCGAGCCGCGCCTACGTGGGCCGCTTTAACTTCAAAGGCGTCGACCAGGGTAAACGCGTTGGCGAGCTGTCCGGCGGTGAGCGTGGTCGTCTGCACCTGGCGAAACTGCTGCAGGTCGGCGGTAACGTCCTGCTGCTCGATGAACCAACCAACGACCTGGATATCGAAACCCTGCGCGCGCTGGAAAACGCCCTGCTGGAGTTCCCGGGCTGCGCGATGGTTATCTCGCACGACCGCTGGTTCCTTGACCGTATTGCCACCCACATTCTGGATTACCAGGATGAAGGTAAGGTTGAGTTCTTCGAAGGTAACTTTACCGAATACGAAGAGTATAAGAAACGCACCCTCGGCGCCGACGCGCTGGAGCCGAAGCGAATCAAGTACAAGCGTATCGCGAAATAAAACGCAAAAAGGCAACTTCGGTTGCCTTTTTTATTGTTTGCTCCCTCTCCCATTGGGAGAGGGTTGGGGTGAGGGCAAGGTAAATGCAAAAAGGCAACGCAAGTTGCCTTTTTTAGGGTTTGCTCCCTCTCCCACCGGGAGAGGGTTGGGGTGAGGGCAACAGCCCGCAGAGGACCTACCCCTGCTCGCCCATCAGCTGTTTCACCAGCTCAACGCAGCGCAGGAACCGGGCATCGTAGTCCGACTCCTTAACATGGACAAACTCGATCTCGTTCTCTTTCAGCAGCGACACCAGCAGCGACTGAAACTCTTTACGATCCACCGAACTCCCAAGGCTGCGTAACCCATCGGCCACCCACGGGGTATTGTTCTCCAGCAGGATCACCAGGTCGAAACGGTATTCATCAATCAGCGCCTGCACGAACGGGTGCTCACGCCCCTCGTACTTCAGGCAGAAGGCCTGAGTGCTGACGAAGTCGGTATCGATAAACGCCACCTTGTTGGCGTATTTCACTGCAAAATCAATATACTGCGCATGTCCGAGGGCAATTTTATCGTAATCCGAATACTGGAGCGCCATCTCATCGCCGCCAAGATGCGAAAAGACATAATCCCGGCCATATTCCCAGGCGCTGGTGGTATTGAAGATATTGGCGAGCTTATTCACCAGCGTCGATTTACCGCTCGACTCGCCGCCGAGGATCGCCACCGTCCGCACAAAGAACGGTTTCACTTCCGTCGGAATATATTCCCAGTAGCGGAACGGGTTCTCGCGGATCTGCCCGCCGCTAATATTCATAAAGGTCCGCTTAGGATCGATAAGCACCGTCTCGATCCCCAGATGCTCAAGGTACTGCGGCGCATCGGCCTCTTCCGAGGTATAGATCCGGTTCGGCTCGATCCCTTTTTCACTCATAAAAGCGCGGATCCCATGGCTCCAGACGTCCCAGCCATGCGGATAGGGCTCCATCCCCTCTTCATTGAAGGCGTGGATGCGAATATTCTTCTGATATTTAAAGGTCTGCAGCAGCCAGCGCAGGCGGTCAGGCACCGTCGGCTGCTGCGACATGGCGCTCTCTTCAAACAGCTCGCGGTCGCGGGTATCGTCATAGCCCATGATGATATGCAGCTCATCGACCTGGCTACAGGCGCGCTGTATCAGATAGATATGCCCGGTATGCAGCGGGTAAAACTTACCAAACACCACCCCGACGCTTTTCTGCCGGCGGGGAAACTCCAGCCCGAGGAAACGATGCAGCGCTTCAAGCTTCTGCGCGCTCGGGCTTTTGATTTTGGCATTCAGCAGCTGGCTGAGATACCCCTTGGTCATTCCGCTGGCTTCCGCCACCTGCTGCAGGGTACAGCCTTTCTGCTTAATGGCGCTTTTTAAATAGTCAAATGACGACATCGCTAATCTCCTTTTAACTTATTATAAGTCGTCAAAAACGCTTAGCGCGTCTGAAAGCTTTTTCACACCAAAGATTTGCATGCCTTCCGGTACTTTTTTCGGCACATTGGCCGCCGGGACGATGGCGCGGCGGAAACCATGCTTCGCCGCTTCGGATATACGCTCCTGACCGCTCGGCACCGGGCGAATTTCCCCGGCCAGCCCGACTTCGCCAAAGACCACCAGATCCTGCGGCAGCGGGCGATCGCGCAGGCTGGAAACCATCGCCAGCAGCAGCGCCAGGTCAGCGCTGGTTTCGGTAACCTTCACCCCGCCAACCACGTTGACGAAGACGTCCTGATCGGCCATCTGCAGGCCGCCGTGACGATGCAGCACCGCCAGCAGGATCGCCAGACGGTTCTGTTCCAGCCCCACCGCCACGCGGCGCGGGTTGGACATCATCGAGTGATCCACCAGCGCCTGGATCTCCACCAGCAGCGGGCGGGTCCCTTCCCAGACCACCATCACCGAACTGCCGGAGGTGATTTCATCTCCCCGGCTAAGGAAGATAGCGGAGGGGTTGCTGACTTCGCGCAGGCCCTGCTCGGTCATGGCGAAAACGCCGAGTTCATTGACCGCGCCAAAGCGGTTTTTGTGGCTGCGCAGGGTGCGGAAACGGGAATCGGCATCCCCGTCCAGCAGCACCGAGCAGTCGATACAGTGCTCCAGCACCTTCGGACCGGCCAGCGAGCCATCTTTGGTGACGTGGCCGACCATCACAATCGCCACGCCGCGAGTTTTAGCAAAGCGCGTCAAATAAGCCGCGGTTTCACGTACCTGGGCGACACTGCCCGGCGACGACTGCACGTCGGCCATATGCATCACCTGGATGGAGTCGATCACCATCAGCTGCGGCTTTTCTTCATCGGCGATCTGACAGATCTGCTCAATGCTGGTTTCCGAGAGCATGTTCAGGTTGGCCGTCGGCAACCCGAGACGATGGGCGCGCATCGCCACCTGTTGCAGGGACTCCTCCCCGGTGACGTACAGGGTTTTCATCCCCTCCGCAAGTTTGCAGAGGGTTTGCAGCAGCAGCGTCGATTTCCCGGCGCCGGGGTTGCCGCCAATCAGGATCGCGCTGCCCGGCACTACGCCGCCGCCCAGCACGCGGTCAAACTCTTTAAAGCCGGTGGAGAAACGCGGCAGCGCCTCCAGGCTGATATCTGACAGCTTCTGCACCTTCGACACGCCGGCGTTACCGGCATAGCCTGAAAGACGCTCGTTTCTCGCCACCTGCGGCGACGCGGCGATGCGCATCTCGGTGATGGTGTTCCAGGCATGGCAGGCGCTGCACTGCCCCTGCCAGCGCGGATAATCCGCACCACATTCATTACAGACAAATGCGCGTTTTGGAGCTTTCGCCACGTTTACCTCTTACTTTTGGTTCATGCTGCCCGAGAGAATACAGAATACCCCCATCAGGTCAGCGTGGCGGATAGTCACTTCCGCCTGTTCATTCACTTTAGGCTTCGCGTGATAGGCGATGCCGAGGCCTGCCGCCTTAATCATCGGCAGGTCGTTGGCGCCATCACCGATAGCCACAGTTTGCGCCGTTGGGATCTCATACTTTTCCGCCAGCTTGCGCAACGTATTGGCTTTATATTTCGCATCGACGATATCGCCGAGCACGTTGCCGGTGAGCTTGCCGTCGCGGATCTCCAGTTCATTGGCGAACACCGCGTCGAGATGCAGCTTGTCGCGCAGGTACTCGGCAAAGAAGGTGAAGCCGCCGGAGGCGATCGCCACTTTCCAGCCTAACGTTTCCAGCTTGAGCACCAGCTGTGCCAGGCCCGGCATCAGCGGCAGCGCGTCGCGCACCTGCAGCAAAATACTGGCATCCGCATCTTTCAGCGTCGCCACGCGCTGGCGCAGGCTGGCGGTGAAGTCCAGCTCCCCACGCATCGCCCGCTCGGTCACTTCCGAGACCAGCTCGCCGGTGCCAGCCAGTTTCGCAATCTCATCGATGCATTCGATCTGGATCGCCGTGGAGTCCATGTCCATCACCAGCAGGCCCGGGGTGCGCAGATGGGGGATTTTACCCAATGGCGCGACGTCCAGCCCCGCCTCATGCGCCAGTCGCGTCGCACGGGGAGTCAGCGAACCGGCCAGGCGGATCACCTGGTAATCCTCGACCACCCAGGAGGCAACGATCACTAACGCGGCGCCCAGCTCGCGCTGCCAGTCCGTCAGACGGCGCTTATTCAGCCCACGCCCGTACAGCAGCCAGCCGCTGCGCCCGGCGTGATAATCCAGCGGCATGACCTCATCGCCGCTCAGGGAAAGCGGCAACCCAGGCCACAGGGAAACGTCTTCAGGCAGGTCGCACCAGGTCAAACTGTTAGGCATTACGGCTCCACATCTCTTCATTCAGGCGAGGAAAATAACGCATGAGGCTACCTTGTAACCAGCGCTTCTGGCAACATTAAGCTGCAAATTTTCAAAGGTGGAATATGGTTCGCGCAAAACTGAAATTCCGGCTGCATCGTGCGGTCATTGTCCTTATCTGTCTGGCGCTGCTCGTCGCACTGATGCAGGGCGCCTCGTGGTTCAGTCAGAACAGTCAGAAACAACGCAATCCGCAGCTGGAAGAGCTGGCCCGCACGCTGGCGCAGCAGGTGGTACTGAATCTCGTGCCGCTGATGCGCAGCGAAACACCGGACGAGAAGCGCATTAATCAACTGTTGACGCAGCTGACCCATAACAGCCGCGTACTGGACGCCGGCGTGTATGACGAACAGGGCGACCTGGTGGCACGCTCTGGCGAAAGCGTCGAGGTTCGCGACCGGCTGGCGCTGGATGGCAAAAAAGCCGGCGGCTACTTCAACCAGCAGATTGTCGAGCCGGTTCCGGGAAAAAACGGCCCGCTGGGCTACCTGCGTCTGACCCTCGATACTCATACCCTGGCGACCGAGGCGAAGCAGGTGGATAATACCACCAATATATTACGCCTGATGCTGTTACTGTCCCTGGCTATCGGCGTGGTGCTAACCCGCACGCTGCTGCAGGGTAAACGCACCCGCTGGCAGCAATCGCCCTTCCTGCTCACCGCCAACAAGCCGGTTGAGGATGAAGACGATGAAAAGAAAGGAAATCTATAATGTCCACATTGCGCCTCCTGCTCTCTGACTCTTACGACCCGTGGTTCAACCTGGCGGTCGAGGAGTGTATTTTCCGCCAGATGCCCGCCACCCAGCGGGTGCTGTTCCTGTGGCGCAATGCCGATACCGTGGTCATCGGCCGCGCGCAGAATCCGTGGAAGGAGTGTAATACTCGCCGCATGGAGGAAGATCACGTGCGGCTGGCCCGTCGCAGCAGCGGCGGCGGCGCGGTGTTCCACGACCTCGGCAATACCTGCTTTACCTTTATGGCAGGCAAACCGGAGTACGACAAAACCGTCTCCACCGCTATCGTGCTGGCGGCGCTCAATTCACTCGGCGTAACCGCCGAAGCCTCCGGGCGCAACGATCTGGTGGTCAAAACCGACAGCGGCGATCGCAAGGTGTCTGGTTCCGCCTATCGTGAGACCATAGACCGCGGTTTCCATCACGGCACCCTGCTGCTGAATGCCGATTTAAGTCGCCTCGCTAACTACCTTAACCCGGACCAAAAAAAGCTACAGGCCAAAGGCATTACCTCGGTGCGCGGTCGCGTGGCGAACCTGGTTGAGCTGCTGCCGGGTATTACTCATCAGCACATTTGCGAGGCGATTCAGGAGGCGTTCTTCAGCCATTACGGCGAATGGGTGGACGCTGAGGTGATCTCCCCGGACAACACGCCGGACCTGCCGAATTTTGCCGAGACCTTCGCCCGCCAGAGCAGCTGGGAGTGGAACTTCGGCCAGGCGCCGGCCTTCTCTCATCTGCTGGACGAGCGCTTTCGCTGGGGCGGCGTTGAGCTGCATTTTGACGTCGAGAAAGGCCATATCACCCGCACGCAAGCCTTTACCGATAGCCTGAACCCGGCGCCGCTCGAGGCCCTGGCGGCACGCTTAGTTGGCTGTCAGTATCGGGCGGAAGTCTTGCAGCAGCAGTGTGAGGCGCTGGTCGGCGATTTCCCGGAGCAGGAAGCGGAACTCAAAGAACTGTCGGCGTGGATAGCCGGCGCGGTGCGCTAATAAAAAAAGCCCGCTGCGCTTAGCGGGCCTGGAAAACCGTAGGCCGGGTCAGGCGAAGCCGCCACCCGGCACAACAGGTCTTATTCTTTATCGCCCAGCAGTACCGATTCCAGTGCGATTTTGATCATATCGTTGAAGGTCGTCTGACGTTCAGCGGCAGTGGTCTGCTCGTGGGTACGGATGTGGTCGGAGACGGTGCAGATGGTCAGCGCTTTCGCGCCGAATTCTGCCGCCACGCCGTAGATCCCGGCCGCTTCCATTTCCACGCCCAGGATGCCGTATTTTTCCATCACGTCGAACATGGACGGGTCTGGCGTATAGAACAGGTCAGCGGAGAAGATGTTGCCTACGCGCGCGTCAACGCCCAGCGCTTTCGCCGCGTCTACCGCGTTACGCACCATGCCGAAATCGGCAATCGCCGCGAAATCATGGTCTTTGAAACGCAGACGGTTCACTTTAGAGTCGGTGCACGCGCCCATGCCGATCACCACGTCACGCAGTTTGACATCTTCACGCACCGCGCCGCAGGAGCCCACGCGGATGATTTTCTTCACGCCGAAATCGGTGATCAGCTCTTTGGTGTAGATTGAGCAGGACGGGATACCCATCCCGTGGCCCATCACGGAGATTTTGCGGCCTTTATAAGTACCGGTGAAGCCCAGCATGCCGCGCACGTTGTTCACTTCACGCACGTCTTCAAGGAAGGTTTCTGCAATGTGCTTCGCGCGCAGCGGGTCGCCCGGCATCAAAACGACGTCAGCGAAATCGCCCATTTCTGCGTTAATGTGAGGAGTTGCCATCTTCAGTTCCTTTTACATTGTTGTTTTTGCCGGGTGGCGGCTACGCCTTACCCGGCCTACAAATCGTAGGCCCGGATCGCTGTGCGCCACCGGGCAATGACCTCAGAACATGGCTTTGCCATATTCCATGTCAGACGTACCAAAGTATTTCGCAATAGTCTGGCCGATGTCCGCGAAGGTTTCACGGTGACCGAGCGAACCCGGTTTCACTTTCGGGCCATATACCAGCACCGGAATATGCTCGCGGGTATGGTCGGTACCGGTCCAGGTCGGGTCACAGCCGTGGTCGGCGGTGAGGATCAGAATGTCGTCTTCGCCAACCAGCTCCATCAGCTCCGGCAGACGGCGGTCGAACAGCTCCAGACCCGCCGCGTAGCCGGCGACATCGCGACGGTGGCCCCAGGAGGAGTCAAAGTCGACGAAGTTAGTGAAGACGATGGTCTCGTCGCCCGCTTCCTTCATCTCTTTGATGGTCGCGTCGAACAGCGCGTCCAGCCCGGTGGCTTTCACTTTCTTAGTGATGCCGCAGTTGGCGTAGATGTCGGCGATTTTACCCACGGACACCACGTGGCCGTTCTTCTCGTCAACCAGCTTCTGCAGCACGGTCGGCGCCGGCGGTTCGACCGCCAGATCGTGACGGTTGCCGGTACGCTGGAAGTTACCGGCTTTGTCGCCGATAAACGGACGGGCGATGACGCGGCCAATGTTATAGCCGCCTTCGGTCAGCTCTTCACGCGCGATTTCGCACAGCTCATACAGCTTGTCGAGGCCAAAGGTCTCTTCGTGACAGGCGATCTGGAACACCGAGTCAGCGGAGGTATAGAAGATCGGTTTCCCGGTTTTCATATGTTCTTCGCCGAGCTGATCGAGGATCACCGTCCCGGAGGAGTGGCAGTTGCCGAGGTAGCCCGGCAGGTTCGCACGCTTCACCAGCTTATCCAGCAGCTCCTGCGGGAAGCTGTTTTCATGGTCGCTAAAGTAGCCCCAGTCAAACAGCACCGGCACGCCGGCGATCTCCCAGTGGCCTGACGGCGTATCTTTACCAGAAGAGAGTTCATGCGCCCAGGCATAGGCACCAATCACTTCGGCATTGCCATCCATTCCGGCGGCAATTTTACCGGTAGAACCTTCATGCGCTTTCACCAGACCCAGACGGGTCAGGTTCGGTAAATTCAGCGGGCCTTTGCGGCCATTGTCAGCCTCGCCTTTGGCGCAGGCTTCCGCAATGTGGCCCATCGTATCGGCGCCGACGTCGCCAAAGCGGTCTGCGTCTTCCGTTGCACCAATCCCAAAGGAGTCCAGCACCATGATAAATGCACGTTTCATCTTGTTCTCCATACATCTTGCGCTGCAAAAAAGCGATCAGATCAGTATATCGCTATTCAGTGATGCGGCGATAGACTGTCGGTGTAATTTCCGGGGCTTTATCGTCCAGTTTAATGGCCGCTTTGACCGCTTTCGCGGCCTCCTGCCAACTGTTCTCGTCTTTGGCATGGATCACCGCCAGCGGACGCTGTCCGTCAACGTGGTCACCCAGACGCGCCATATCGGTAAAGCCAACGCTATAGTCAATGGTATCTGATGCCTGGCGGCGGCCGCCGCCCATAGAAACCACTGCCATTCCCAGCGCGCGAGTATCCATCGCGCTGATAAAACCTTCGGTATCAGCATAGACCGCTTTGCTCAGCATCGCCGTCGGCAGATAATGATCATAATTCTCGACAAAGTCGGTCGGCCCTTTCTGCGCCGCGACCATGCGGCCAAAGACTTCCGCCGCTTTACCGTTATCCAGCACCGCCTGCAGCTTCGCGCGCGCCTCGGCGTCATCCGCCGCCAGCTTGCCGGAGATCAGCATTTCCACACACAGCGCCATCGTCACGTCGAACAGGCGTGGGTTGCGATATTCGCCGGTCAGGAACTGCACCGCTTCGCGAACTTCAACGGCGTTGCCGGCGCTGGATGCCAGCACCTGATTCATATCGGTCAGCAGCGCGGTGGTACGCACGCCGGCGCCGTTGGCAACACCCACGATCGCTTCGGCCAGCGCGGCAGAGAGTTCATAAGTCGGCATAAAGGCGCCGCTGCCGACTTTGACGTCCATCACCAGCGCGTCCAGCCCTTCCGCCAGTTTCTTGGCCAGAATCGAGGCGGTAATCAGCGGGATGGAGTCCACCGTCGCGGTAATATCGCGGGTGGCATAGAAACGTTTGTCGGCCGGAGCAAGCGAGCTGGTCTGCCCGATAATCGCCACGCCGACATCTTTAATAATCTCGCGAAAGCGGTTGTCGTCCGGGAAGATATCGAAGCCCGGGATCGCTTCCAGTTTATCCAGCGTACCGCCGGTATGGCCGAGGCCACGCCCGGAGATCATCGGTACATAACCGCCGCAGGCGGCCACCATTGGCCCCAACATCAGCGAGGTCACGTCACCCACGCCGCCGGTGGAGTGTTTATCGACGATCGGGCCGTTGAGGTTAAGGCTTTTCCAGTTGAGAACGGTGCCGGAATCCCGCATCGCCATGGTCAGCGAAACACGCTCCGGCATGGACATATCGTGGAAGAAAATGGTCATCGCCAGCGCGGCGATCTGCCCTTCTGAGATAGTATTGTCGCGGATGCCGTTGATGAAAAAGCGGATCTCTTCATCGCTTAATGCATGACCATCACGTTTTTTACGAATAATTTCTTGTGCGAGAAACACGGTAACCTCCCAAAGAGAATAAATTGCCGGATGACGGCGCGAGCGCCTTATCCGGCCTACAGGCATCCATTCGTAGGCCGGATAAGCGCAGCGCCATCCGGCAAATCAAGGGATTAGTAGCTGCTGGCGCTCTTGCCGTCGCCGTGACCCAGCGCTTTCAACAGGCTAGCCAGCAGGCTGGATGCGCCAAAACGATAGTGACGAGAATCGGCCCAGTCGGCGCCGAACAGTTCATCAGCGATCGCCAGGAACTGCTGCGCATCTTCCGCGCTGCGTACGCCGCCGGCAGGCTTGAAGCCAACGGTTTTCTCAACGCCCATATCGCGGATCACTTCCATCATGATGCGCGCGCTTTCCGGCGTGGCATTCACCGGCACTTTACCGGTCGAAGTTTTGATAAAGTCAGCGCCTGCCTTGATAGAGATTTCAGACGCTTTGCGGATCAGCGCTTCTTCTTTCAGCTCACCGGTTTCGATGATCACTTTCAGCAGCACGTTGGCCGCCGCGCAGGCCTCTTTACAGGCTTTCACCAGCTCGAAACCGACCTGCTCGTTGCCGGCGATCAGCGCGCGGTACGGGAAGACCACATCCACTTCATCGGCACCGTAAGCGATCGCTGCGCGGGTTTCCGCCAGCGCAATGTCGATATCGTCATTACCGTGCGGGAAGTTGGTGACCGTGGCGATGCGAATATCCGGCGTTCCTTGCTCGTTCAGCGTTTTACGGGCAATCGGGATGAAGCGCGGGTAGATACACACCGCCGCAGTGTTACCCACCGGGGTTTTCGCCTGATGACACAGGGCAATGACTTTCTCATTGGTGTCGTCGTCATTCAGGGTGGTCAGGTCCATCAGTTTTAACGCGCGCAGGCTGCTTGCTTTTAAATCAGTCATTTCATACTCCGCCGGCGTCATGCCGGATCAATAGTTTGTTCACCTTGCGAGTCTGTTACTATTGTAACATCCACTCGCTGTTACACTTCGACATTCATCACAGTTAACGAAAACTACTTACTAATTTGCATTACTGTGATGTGATGCAAGTCACAATTAATCATCCACTATCGCGACGCTGACCTGTACGTCCTGTTTAAGCATAACCGGCAAAGCGCAGTGAGTGATGATGTTATTATTCTAACATAAACTACTGAAGTTTCTCGACGCCACGGCGCACAATTTGTGCACATTGTCGCCATAAACAACAGTTTATTATTGAGATATAAAGAATTTTAGATGGACAAAAAATGATGTAATTATCACAGCAGGCCAAAATCGAGGCCTGCTTCGTCTCGGGCAGAAAAGGAGAGGCTTAGCCTGCCAGCGCGGAAAAGAGGCTTTTTGTATTCGCCATCACCGCGGCTTCAATCATCGGTGCCGATTCCGCGCGCAGTTCACATAGCGCGTCAAATACGCGCGCCACCTGTTCAGGGCGGTTGGGCTGACCCTGAAAACCATTCAGCGGCATATCCGGCGCATCGGTCTCCAGCAGCAGCGCGGAAAGCGGCAGACGCGCCATCACTTCGCGGGTTTTGCTGGCGCGCGGATAGGTAATAGTGCCGCCAACGCCAATCTTATAGCCGAGCTGAACGAAGCGCTCGGCCTGCTGCAGGCTGCCGGCGAAGCCATGTACCACGCCGGTGCGCGGCAGGGCATGTTTTTTCAGTAGCATCGCCAGCTTATCGTGGGTACGTCGGGAGTGGAGGATCACCGGCAGATCGTAACGCTTCGCCAGCCTCAGTTGCTCCTCCAGCAGCGCTTGCTGGCGGTCAAACTGCGGATCGTCGCGATAGAGATCGAGGCCAATCTCCCCCACCGCCACCAGTTTTGGCGGACGCAGGGACAGACACCTCTCCAGCAGCGCCAACCCCTCATCGGCATGCTGCTCAATGACGATCGGATGCATGCCCAGCGCGGCGTACAGCGCCTCATGCTGCGCCGCCAGCGCCAGCACCCGGTTAAAACGCGCAGCGGAGATGGCCGGGACAATGATCTGCCCGACACCGGCCTGGGTCGCGCGCGCCAGGCTGGCGGTTTCATCCTCGGCGAAGGGAGGAAAATCGAAGTGGCAGTGGGTATCGATAAAACGGTGGCTCATGCCAGATCCTCATGATCAAAGCTGGCGTCATTCGCCTGCGGTGCAGGAATGATAGTCGCCTGAGGCGCTTCATTGGCCACCGGTACGGGCGGCACCACCACCGGCGCAGGCCGGGCAATACGCGGCGCATGGCGCAGCAGCGGCGGCTGGTCGGCCAGCAGTTTACCCACCGTCGCCAGGAAATAGCGGCCACACTGACGTCCGGTTTTGTAGTCCTCCAGCAGCGCCGGCAGTCGACTGCCAAGCGCCATACTGCGCAATGGCCGCTGCGGGTAGATTTCGAAGATCCGCAGCTTGCCGGGTGGCTTCTCGATGAACTGCTGGATAGCGCGGTAAGTGTTTTCGTGGTGGTGCACCAGATTGACCAGCGGCTGCAGGCTGCTCTCCCCCAGCCAGCGCTCCATCCGCTTAAACCACTGCGGGGTATAAAACATCTGCGAGGGGACGGTACGGATCACCACGATGGTCTGCGCGCCGCGGCGGGCCGCCTCCTGCACCGGGATCGCATCGCTGACGCCGCCGTCAAGGTAGCTGACGCCGTCGAGCAACACGCCGCTGCGATAAAAGCCGGGGATGGCGCTGGAGGCGCGGATCAGGTCCAGCCACGTTTGCGGCGTCGGCGAAAAATAGCAGGCAGAGTAATCGTCACCGCGGCAGGCGCACAGCCACAGCTCTTTCCCCAACGCGAACTGCGCTTCAGCATAATTCATGGCCAGCGGCATCTGCTGCGAAGTGGCCTCCACCAGCCAGTCGAGATCGATAAGGTTGCCGCCGCGCACAAAGCGCATCGGATCGAAAAACTGGCGTGAGGTGGTGTAGCGGGTGATAACTTTGCGGGCATAGCCTTGCTGATTACACATGTAGGCGGAGAGGTTTTGCGCGCCGGCGGAGGTCCCCAACATCAGATCAAAGGGGTTAAATCCGGCGCGCATAAATTCGTCCAGCACCCCGGCAGTAAAAATCCCTCGCTGTCCCCCGCCTTCGCATACCAGCGCCAGCTTACCTGGTCGGAAGGGTTTAACCGCCAGCGGGGCGATATTGCCCAGCGTGACGGGAATGCGTTGCCCCACCCTGCTTTCCTGTTCGATTGGTCTTCTCCTGACAAGGTAACGCAATTTGCCCATCGCTTAAACCGCGAAAGCCAGTCCGCAGGACTGGCTTTGTGTAAGATGACGTGTCAGTAAAAATGCTCAGGCTTCAGCATCGCCCGCATCGCGGGCCACCTAAGGACGTCTGCGTCCTGTAAACAGGCTCACCAGGAACAGGATAATCCCGACGACAAAGACGATTTTCGCGGCGCCAGCGGCAGTACCCGCCAGACCACCAAAGCCCAGGGCCGCAGCAATTAATGCAATGACCAGAAAAATAATTCCCCATCGAAACATACTTTTCTCCTTACCATAATGGACGGTGAACAGCGGTTTGCGCACCCTTTCTGTATAGCTCATCGCTCAGAGGATGCTGCTATTCGTTCGGCAACCTTGGCCAGACAACACTTTTGTTAATAACTCGATTTACTTAACGCTAAGATCGTTGCGGACGCTTTTCACGCCGGAGACCGCTTTCGCAATCTCTGCCGCACGCTCCGCCTGCGCCGCGGAAGCCACCGTACCGGTCAGATGCACCGCGCCGGCGTTGGTTTCGACTTTCACATTGCGCGAAGGGACAATGTCATCCGCCAGCAGCTTGGCTTTCACTTCGCTGGTAATGGCGGTATCCCCGGCATAGCCTTTCAGCGTCGCCGTCTCGCTCGATGATTTATGATGGACCGTCAGCTTGTCGTTAACGTGCGAGACGCCTTCGACCCCTTTCGCTACGCTCAGTGCCTGACTTTTCTGTTCAGTACTGGTGACGTCGCCGCTGAGGGTGACCACTTTATTCTCCGTTTTCACCGAAATATCGCCGGAGTTAATATCTTTATGGTCGATCAACGCCGCTTTTACCCGCGCGGTAATGGTGCTGTCATCCATAAAATCGCCGACTTTATTAATCGAATTGTCTACCGCCTCTCCCGCATTGCTGGCAGCCGACTTCGCACTGTCTACCGTTGTTTTTTCCGTCTCTGCCGAGGCGTTCAACGCGGCTAAGCCTAAGAAGAGCGCCAGCAACATATTGGCATTCTTTAGTCTGGTCATCGTGATGTCCTCGTTTTTTCACCAGCGCTGGCGTCTGAAAGCAGTGAATTACGCCAGCATTTTTAAAATCACGAATTAAATATAGTAGACAGACGAAGGGGTTGCGGATGATATGGACAAAAAACAGACGAATTAGCGGTGTTTTAAGAACTTTCCAGAAGGAGGGAAACGCGAGCTTGGAAAGAAAAAAGCGCGGGCTATGCCGCGCTTCATCAGGGATTAGTGCTCGCGCGTTTTGCGGAACACCACGTCAGGATAACGCTCCTGCGTCAGGTTCAGGTTGACCATTGTCGGGGCGATATAGGTCAGATTATCGCCGCCATCCAGCGCCAGCTGAACTTCGTTTTTACGTTTGAACTCTTCGAATTTCTTCACATCCGTGGATTCAACCCAGCGCGCGGTGGCCACGTTGACCGATTCGTAAATCGCTTCCACGTTGTATTCGCTTTTCAGACGCGCTACCACCACGTCAAACTGCAGCACACCAACGGCGCCGACGATCAGGTCGTTATTGGCGATCGGACGGAAGACCTGTACCGCGCCCTCTTCAGAGAGCTGAACCAGCCCTTTCAGCAGCTGTTTCTGCTTCAGCGGATCCTTCAGGCGAATACGACGGAACAGTTCCGGTGCGAAGTTCGGAATACCGGTGAACTTCATCATCTCGCCCTGGGTGAAGGTATCGCCAATCTGAATGGTGCCGTGGTTATGCAGGCCGATGATATCGCCCGGATACGCTTCTTCAACGTGAGAACGGTCGCCAGCCATAAAGGTCAGCGCGTCGGAAATCACGACGTCTTTACCGATACGCACCTGACGCAGCTTCATGCCTTTTTCATATTTGCCGGACACCACGCGCATGAAAGCCACACGGTCGCGGTGTTTCGGGTCCATGTTGGCCTGAATTTTAAACACGAAGCCGGTGAATTTCTCTTCCGTGGCGGTGACTTCACGCGTGTCGGTGTTACGCGGCATCGGCGCCGGCGCCCACTCCACCAGGCCATCCAGCATATGGTCAACGCCGAAGTTACCTAACGCGGTCCCGAAGAACACCGGGGTGATTTCGCCCGCCAGGAACAGATCTTTATCGAACTCGTTTGACGCGCCCTGCACCAGCTCCAGCTCGTCGCGCAACTGCTGCGCCAGGTCTTCCCCCACCGCTGCGTCGAGTTCCGGGTTGTTGAGCCCCTTCACGATGCGCACTTCCTGAATGGTGTGGCCTTTACCGGTCTGATACAGGTAGGTTTCATCTTTGTAGAGATGATAAACGCCTTTGAACAGCTTGCCGCAGCCGATAGGCCAGGTAATCGGCGCGCAGCCGATTTTCAGCTCATTCTCAACTTCATCCAGCAACTCCATCGGATCGCGGATATCACGGTCGAGTTTGTTCATAAAGGTGAGGATCGGCGTGTCGCGCAGACGGGTAACTTCCATCAGCTTACGGGTCCGGTCTTCAACGCCTTTCGCCGCGTCGATCACCATCAGACAGCAGTCAACCGCCGTCAGAGTACGGTAGGTATCTTCGGAGAAGTCTTCGTGCCCCGGCGTATCCAGCAGGTTCACCAGGCAGTCGTGATACGGGAACTGCATCACCGAGGTGGTGATTGAGATCCCACGCTGCTTTTCCATCTCCATCCAGTCGGACTTTGCATGCTGGCTGGAGCCACGGCCTTTTACGGTACCGGCGGTCTGAATCGCCTGTCCGAACAGCAGCACCTTTTCGGTGATGGTGGTCTTACCGGCATCCGGGTGAGAAATAATGGCAAAAGTGCGGCGTTTGGCCACCTCTTGCAGATAAGGAGACAACGTCATAATTAATCTTCTAAGTAAACGCAGCAACGGGCTGCGCATGTGGAATACGAAAAATTGCGGCTATTTTACCCATCAATGGGGGGGAGGCAATCAGTGTTTACACAGGAGCTGCTCCAGTTCGCTTAACGAGGTCACCGTCCAGTCGGGCTGCAGGTCTACCGGCAGCGTTTGCTGGTGCGCATTCAGCCAGCAGGTCGCCAGGCCGGCATTCACGCCGCCGCGGATATCCGACTCAGCGGTATCACCGACCATCAGTACTCGCGAGCGCGGTGGATTACCCGCCTGCGCCAGCGCGTAATCGAAGATGCGCGCATCCGGCTTGGCGACGCCGACTTCTTCAGAAATAATCAGTAAATCAAAGTGATCGCGTAAACCTGTGCGTTCCAGACGAGTCTGCTGCAGCGAGGTAAAACCGTTGGTGATGATGCCCATCCTGACCTTGCCCTGCAGCGCGTTGAGCAGCGAGACCGCCCCCGGCAGCGGGGCACAGATTTCCGCCATCGCATTCATAAACGCGTCGTTGAGCTCACCCGGCTTAACATTCAAACGTTCCGCCCAGCTGTCAAAGCGCTGGTGCTGCAGCTGCAGCGAGGTGATGACGCCGTTTTGATAATCCACCCACAGCGGCTTATTCACGGCCTGATAGTCCTGAAAATCTTCGGCGGTAAATGTCACGCTGTAGTCGAGAAACATCCGCTGTAAGCCGCTGAAAGAATCAAACGAAAACAACGTTTCATCGGCATCAAAGAAAATCCAGTCCCATTTCATCGTATCACCTTGTCTTACATACTGATTGGCAGAGCCATAATGATGGCGTCTTCGCGCCCGTCGACCGTCGGATAGTAGTTGCGGCGGATGGTCGCTTCGTTAAAACCCACGCTTTCATAGAGCGCAATGGCGGCAGCGTTGGAAGCGCGCACCTCCAGCCACAGCGTGACGACGCCGCGTTTTTCAACTTCATCAATAACATGTTCCAGCAGTTCCCGTCCCAGGCCACGGCGCTGGTATGCGGGGTCGACGGCGATGTTAAACAGCGTCGCTTCATCAAGGACAATCTGAGTAATGGCAAATGCCGCCATTTCCCCATCCACTGCCAGTTGGTAATTCAGATAACGTTCACCCTGATTGCTGGCAAAGGTCTGTTCGCTCCACGGGAAAGCGTGGGCGCGTTTTTCGATTTGCCAGGCGTTGGATAAATCAGCCGTGCTGAGGGTAGAAATCGTGTTCATGTGCGCAGATTTGTTGCCAGAGCGCCCTGCGAGCAGGCGCGCTGGTCTGAAGTTCATCAAAAGCGGGGGTGGACACCTGGGCGCCCGCCAGCGGCAGCGACGCCTCTGTGCCCAACCGCCAGCTGTTGCAACGGCTGTCCTGCGGCAGCATCGCCACCCGCTCGGGGGTAAGCTGCAGGACCTGATCTGGCGTCACGGCCAGCGCGCGTAATATGTCGCCAATCAGCGGCTCTGTCAGCGACGGCGGGGTTTCTGCCACCATCACCAGACGAATATGTTCAGGAAGCGAGACAGCGATTTCGCCCTGCAACGCCCCCGGTCGGCGCAGCGACCACTGGGTAATGCCCAGCTGCTGTAATTGCCAGTCTCGTCGGGATGTCATAGCGAAACACTCCTGGTAAACAAGCGCGCAATATAGCAAATCCGTCGTATCTGCGCCAACAAACTACTATAATCGGCGCCAGTCTTAATGAAGGAGTGTTTCATGTCCGCTTTTACCCCGGCAAGTGAAGTCTTGCTGCGCCACAGTGATGATTTCGAGTCCGCCCGCGTTCTGTTTGCCGGTGACCTGCAGGATGACCTGCCTGCGCGTCTGGATACCGCGGCCAGCCGCGCTCATACCCAACAGTTCCACCACTGGCAGGTGCTGAACCGTCAGATGGGTGACAACGTCCGTTTTAGCTTAGTGGCCGAGGCCGCCGACGTCGCCGATTGCGACACCCTGATCTACTACTGGCCGAAGAACAAACCCGAGGCGCAGTTCCAGCTGATGAACCTGCTCTCTCTGCTGCCGGTGGGAATCGATATTTTCGTCGTCGGGGAAAACCGTAGCGGCGTTCGCAGCGCAGAGCAAATGCTGGCCGAATATGCCCCGCTGAATAAAATCGACAGCGCCCGTCGCTGTGGCCTCTACCATGGTCGTCTGGAAAAGCAGCCGACCTTCGACGCCGAAGCATTCTGGGGCGAGTATGCGCTGGATAATCTGACGATTAAAACGCTGCCTGGCGTGTTTAGTCGCGACGGTCTGGACGTCGGCAGTCAGCTGCTGCTGTCCACTCTCGAGCCGCATACCAAAGGGAAAGTGCTGGATGTCGGCTGCGGCGCGGGCGTGCTGGCCGCAGTGCTGGCCAGCCATTCGCCGAAGGTGCGTCTGACCCTGTGCGACGTCAGCGCCCCGGCGGTCGAAGCCAGCCGCGCGACGCTTGCCGCTAATGGTTTTGCAGGCGATGTGTTTGCCAGCAACGTCTTTTCGGAGGTCAATGGTCGCTTCGACATGATCATCTCCAACCCGCCATTCCATGATGGGCTGCAGACCAGCCTCGAAGCGGCCCAGGCGCTGATCCGCGGCGCGGTTCGCCATCTGAACAGCGGCGGCGAACTGCGCATTGTCGCCAACGCCTTCCTGCCGTATCCCCAGGTACTGGATGAGACATTTGGCTTCCATGAAGTGATCGCCCAAACAGGACGGTTTAAGGTCTATCGCACCATCATGACCCGCCAGGCGAAAAAATAATCGTCTTCTGGCGCCAGCGGCCCACTTGCGGTGCCGCTGGCTCTTCTTCGCGGCAAACCCGACCATTTTTGCAGCAATCGATACAACCTGCATAATTAACTATTGACGTGCCGCCGAAAACCACTAGAATGCGCCTCCGTGGTAACGATACTTTCATAGTGTCGATGGTATGCGAAGGTGGCGGAATTGGTAGACGCGCTAGCTTCAGGTGTTAGTGTCCTTACGGACGTGGGGGTTCAAGTCCCCCCCCTCGCACCATAATCCACAAAGATATTGCTCGCACTGGGCGAAGGTGGCGGAATTGGTAGACGCGCTAGCTTCAGGTGTTAGTGTCCTTACGGACGTGGGGGTTCAAGTCCCCCCCCTCGCACCAACGAGGCAATATCCTAAAGAAAGAATACTGTGCGAAGGTGGCGGAATTGGTAGACGCGCTAGCTTCAGGTGTTAGTGTCCTTACGGACGTGGGGGTTCAAGTCCCCCCCCTCGCACCAATATTCTTTTCTCTTCCGGCATTATCCCCCTAGTTTAAAATCCAGAATCATCAGCATTATTCCACCAATCAATGCAACGCAAGATGGCAGCAGGATAAAATGGCGCAGTTGACGATGCCATATCATCGCTGCGGACATCAGCATGCCCACCGTGACCAGCGTCCGCCACACATCGGCCGAGACTCCGGCATACCCGAGAGCGGCAATCACCACGCCGGGAACCACTACACCCCAACCACTCCCTAATGCCCGCTGCAACATGGTTTCACCTCTCAAAACGATAATGATAACCAATATCATATGATAACATTTATCATTTGTCATTTGCGATGTGCTTTGCGTCTTTTTCTTTACGTTCGCGGTAATGACATACATTCATGAAGGTGATAAATTAAGCGGATTATCGATATATATTAAATATTTTGCTTATTTTGCAAATAACCTTTTTTTGCACATTGTTATCAGACTCTTCATTTTTGGCTTTCATCATTTTGAAATTTAACGACTAATAATGATTCTTCCGATATGACTGCACAAACCTGGCGAGCACACTACGCACAAAAATATCAATATTCCTTACGGCTTTTTTTACTGCTTAATTTCATTTCCTCCTCTCTGTCGCTGGTCAGCCCACTATTTACGGTAGTTCGTTTTACGCTGCCCTGCGCCCTGATCGTGGCCTGCAGCGGGCTGTTGCTGCTCTGGCACTGGAAATGGCCGCAAGCGAAAATAAATATTCCGGCTATCTCGTTGTTATTTGGCATGCTCTGGGCATGGCACGTGGTGGCAAAAGCGATGCTATTGACACCGCCGCATTTTAACTATCTGGTAATCGCCCTATTAAGCATTCTGTTTATCGGCACCATCGCTTTTTCCAATAATATCACTGCCTTTACCCTTCACTCTTTACCGACTTTCCTTATCTGCCTGATAATGTCAGAGGGGGAACAATGGTTGCGCATGACCTACTGTTTTGTGCTGCCTATTGCCGGTATTACCCTGCAAAATATTATCCAGAAGCGCAACGATGCCTTCACGCAAGGATTAATGGATAAACTGATGCAGGAACGCAACACGCTCAACGATCTCAGTATGCTGGATCCCCTGACCGGTTTGTATAATCGCCGCGGGCTACAGAACCGCCTCGACACCCTGCTGGCGCTGGACGGAGACAACCACTTTGTGCTGCTCCTCGATATCGATCACTTTAAAGCCTATAACGACCACTATGGTCATATGATGGGCGACCAGGCGCTGATTCGCGTCTCTGCCGCGATCCGCAACGCCGTGCGCTCACGCGATATTGTCGCTCGTTTTGGTGGGGAAGAGTTTATGGTCCTGCTGACCAACAGCAGCGAGGAAACCGCCTGGCAGGCTGCCGAACGCATTCGCCAGCGGGTCTATGATCTGAAGATCCCGCATATGTTTAATGAAAGTGTCGCCACCAACGTGACCATCAGCATTGGCCTGACGCCGCTCATTGATGACAACATTGAGCAAGCGCTGGCACGAGCCGATGGCGCACTGTATGAGGCCAAAAATAAAGGACGCAATATTATTCTTGCCAGTTAGCTTTTCCTTCGCGCGCCGCGGTATCGCGGCGCCGACAAACTCCTTGCCATGCCGCCTGCAAACAACTAATATCAGGAATCATTATCATTTAGATTTGTATCTGGAAATCAAATGGCCTGGCGCTCCCTTTCTCTTAGCGACGAACTCATCTGGCGGGCTCCCTTCCCGACGGCTGAACGCGCGCTGGCGGAGAGTCTTCGGGCAAAAATCACTGCCCTGCGCCCTCATCTGCTGGATTTCCTGCGTCTGGATGAGCCTGCCCCGCCGCATGCGTTAACGCTCGCCGAGTGGTCGCAACCCATCGCGTTACGCTCCCTGCTGGCCACCTGGTCCGATCATATCTATCGTCATCAGCCCACGCAGCCGCGTGAACAGAAGCCCCTGCTCTCGCTCTGGGCCCAGTGGTATATCGGCCTGCTGGTGCCGCCGCTGATGCTGGCGCTGCTTAATGAACCGCAGGGACTCAGCCTGGCGCCAGAACATTTCCATGTCGAATTTCACGAGAGCGGTCGGGCTGCCTGCTTCTGGATTGATGTGCATAACGATGCCAGGATAGCAGCGCTTTCACCGCAGGCGCGGATAGATGCCCTGGTGATTCGTACCCTGCAGCCGGTTGTTGAGGCGCTGGAAGCGACGGGCGAGATCAATGGCAAACTTATCTGGAGTAATACCGGCTATCTGATCAACTGGTATTTAGGTGAAATGCGCACGCAGCTGGGCGATGAGCAGGTCGCCGCTCTGCGTCAGCACTGCTTCTTTGAAAAACAGCTCGCCGATGGTCAGGATAACCCGCTGTGGCGAACGGTGGTGCTGCGTGAAGGGCTGTTAGTCCGACGCACCTGCTGCCAGCGCTATCGCCTGCCGGATGTCCAACAGTGCGGCGACTGCACGCTGAAATAACGCCCCCTACCTCAAAATTAACGGGCGGCCCTTGCCGCCCGTTGCTATTTATGCGGTCTGTTGACTCTCCTGCTCCGCCCGTTCGGCCTCTTCCGCTTCCTGAGCAAGCAGCTGTTTCTCATACACCTTAAAGAACGGGAAGTAGATAATCGCCGACACGCAGGCCAGAACGATCACCAGAACCGCCGCCCGAAAATCCCAGCCCAGCGCCCAGGCGCCGCCAATCGGTGCTGGCGCCGTCCACGGTACCACCGAGATAACGCGGCCAATCAGATCCAGCTTCATTGCTGCCCAGGCCAGCACCGCGTTCACCATTGGCGCCAGCAGGAACGGAATAAAGAACACCGGATTCATGACGATAGGCGTCCCAAAGATAACCGGCTCGTTAATGTTAAACAGGCTTGGCACCACGCTCAGACGACCAATGGAGCGCAAATGCGCTGAGCGGCTACGCAGATAACAGAACACCAGCCCCATGGTCGCCCCGGAACCACCAACCACTATGAAGAATGTCCAGAACGCCTCCATGAAGATATGCGGCAGAGGCGCCCCCTGGGCCAGCGCCTGCTGGTTCATACCGAGGTTGGTCAGCCAGAACATCTGCAGCATCCCGGACACAATCGCGGCACCGTGGATCCCGGCGAACCACAACAGGTGGCCAATAAGCACCGCCAGCAGAATTGCCGGCAGAGAGTCGGCTGCCGAAACGAGCGGTTTGAAGATGGCCATAATGGCCTGCGGGATCAGCATGTCAAAATGGTGCTGGATAAACAGACTCAGCGGATACAGCGTCAGCACGACCACCAGCACCGGGATCAACAGATCAAAGGAGTTTTTGATCATCGGCGGAACCTGGTCCGGCAAGCGGATCCCAATGTTGTGCGCTTTCAAAAAACGCATCATTTCCACGCAATAGATCGCCACCAGAATCGCGGTAAAGATCCCGGTCCCCCCGAGGCTATCCACCGGCAGCGTGCCATTGGTCTTCGGCGCGGCAATCAGCAAAAAGGCCATGATCGACAGCATTGCGCACATGAAGGGATCGAGCTGATTGGATTTCTCGTAGTGCTTACCGAGGTTATAGGAGATCGCCGCGCAGATGTAGATCGACATGATCCCCATCGTCATATCAAAGGGGGTCAGAATACGCCCCTCAAACTCTTTTGCCAGATCCAGCCAGGCGCGGGCAAAACCCCAGGTGGTATCCGGTGAGAAAGGTGGATAAGCAAACACCAGCAGGAACGATCCGACGATCATAAATGGCATCGCTGAGATAAAACCGTCACGGATAGCCATGACGTGACGCTGCGATGAGATCCGCCCTGCTATGGGGCTTATGTAATTTTCTACAAAGCGAAATATCAAATTAAACGCAGCATGGTTAGCAGACATAGTAGCCCTCCTGACAGGCTATTGATACTGGCCCAACAACGATTACCCTGCCGTTACGATGACCGCTTTTTGATGCAGCAGGCCGCTGATGGATTACCGGCTATACTGCTCATGACGCAACGATTCATACACGGCTCTTATGTTATAAATAAAGTGAGAAGTGACTGTTCCAGTATTCATCTCTACGCGCACAACCGCAACCGGTTACAGTAACCGGTTACGGTGAATGTGAAGGAGATCGACAAAATAGAAAGAATCTGGATTGTCCGCGCTGTTATTTACACTCCGCCAGGCTTGTGACAGATTTAACCAGGCTTAAATCAGGAGAATCCAATGAGTCTGCAGTCTGTACGGCAGTTTTTTGCCGAACACGCCCCCGATATCGAAATTATTGAGTTAAACCAGAGTACCGCCACCGTCGCACTCGCCGCTGCCGCACACAACGTTGAGCCTGGACAAATCGCCAAAACGCTGTCGCTCAAGATCAAGGATAAGATTGTTCTGATCGTCGCCAGGGGCGATGCGCGGCTGGATAACAAAAAGCTGAAAGAGACCTTTGGTGCGAAAGCCAGAATGTTAAGCAGCGATGAGGTGGTGACCTGGACCGGTCATCCGGTAGGCGGCGTGTGCCCTTTTGGTCTGGAAAATCCGCTGGCCGTCTATTGCGACGTCTCGCTCAGGCACTATCAGGAGGTGCTACCCGCAGCGGGAGCCATTCACAGCGCCGTTCGTATTGAACCAGAACGATTGGCGCAGCTCACCGATGCGACATGGGTAGACGTGTGTTTATAGCCGCGTTACGCCACCTGTTTAACGGCGTTGTTCGCGCCGCTCATCGGTAAATGCAGCAAGATATCCGCCGCGTTTAATAAACCGATGTCTGAGCGAACCCCGAGCTTGGTCATGGCGTTAAATTTATGCGCGCGGATAGTTTTAATGTTCCGGTTCAGCTGTATCGCAATATCAGAAAGCGAATATCCCCACGACATATACCGAAGGATGGCGTGCTCCGTTGGACTTAGCGGATCGTTGCACGCCTCTCTGTCGCAAAATTGTTCGCTGCCGCTGAGGTGATGATTATCCAGCAACTGTAACAAACGCTCCTGTAACCAGCGTCGCGGCGCGGATTTATTCAGTATGCCATGCAGACAAGCCGGCATAAGATGGCCGATCAGATGCATTTCACTTTCATTATTAGCCAGAATAATTGCCTGGACTTCCGGCCGACACCGCGCCATTTCATGAACAAAAAGCAGACTCTCAGCTCGTGAAGAACGGCTTCCCGAAAGAGAAAAGATAATGGCCGACCAGGAAAACGATGTTTCCGCCGCCCTGAGCATACTGACATTTTTAAACAGATGAATATGATATCGGCTATTATCTTCACGACTAAAGATATAGCGCCAGGCCATTTCCGTCATCACACATTTCTCTACGATGGCGACATGGCGGGTTGTGCTATTTTTTTCCATTCCATTTGCTCCCCGTAAGCTGAATTGATATTCAGCTCTTGCATTCCCTGCACGCTGTTGATCCAGGCATACATTTCAGCATTGCTTCGCAGTGATAAGCGTCGCATTGCGCTATTTTTCTGCGCACTGATGGTTTTATTGCTCTTTTTCAACAGCGCAGCGATCTGATTGATTCCCCATCCCTTTGCCAGAAGACGCAAAACCTTGCGTTCCGAAAGGGTCAGCATCGCCGCAGAGTGGTAGCTTGCGAAATCGCTATCCTCGTCTCCGGTGAACAACGTCCGGCTAATTTGCTCAGCGGCACGACTGCCGGCGCAAATCACCTCAATCAACCGGTTAACCGGCTCACTCTCCGAGATCAGCGAGCTTTCAGGGCGAATTAAAAGCTCAACGGCCAATGGATAGAGGCTGTCACTGACCATAAAAACCCAGTGAATATCACGATACTGCGTCATCAGAGAGTAATACCGCTCGCAGACGGCACGGGGATGCGCAATCTCGCCGGAGATATCCGCGACGACCAGCACTGCCCGCCGCAGTTGCAAAAGGGTGAGCTCATCATGAGAACGACAAAAACTGAGTTCGTAATCAGGGAGATTTTCATTAAAGATAACCTTTAACCCTGACTGCATGACGGGAATTTTACTAATAACAACACCAAACTTACCTTGTCCTGGTAACATAACACCTCCGCTTCCTGTCGAAGTTCCTTCGCCTGCCGGCAAACAATCGGCGCTTAACATCATCGCCTTATCATTCTCTGAATGAATATAAAAAGTATATTCATGGCCTGCGTACACGGTATACGTAACGACCGAACCGTGGTCATACCGTGTAAATATTATTGCTGTGTATACTTGCGATTAATATTAGCACAGACGCTCCTGCGCTAATAAATTAGAAAAGATAAAACTATTATTTAGCAAAAATAATTTCAGGCACGTGAGTTATAAAGCATTATCTTTGATTGTTTCTCTAAATGCTTTAGGCGACATCCCGCTATAGCGGCGGAAAAAGCGAGAAAAATAGGCAGCATCACTAAACCCTAAGTAATCAGAGAGTTGTGTTACCGTCATGCGGGTGTACTGCAGATTGCGTCGCGCTTCCAGCATCAGGCGTTGATGCAATACCCCCAGCGCGCTACAGCCATAGAACTCGCGGCATAAATAATTTAAGTGCGTGACCGACAACCCAATTAGCTTCGCATACTCCGCCAGCGGGAGATGCTGCCGGTAGTGGCTCTCAATAAGCCGGGAAAAGTGGCGCATCATACTGCGCTTCCGCTCCGCTTTATCTTCCGCGGGCGGTGCGGGGCGGCACTGCCGGTTCAGCCAGGCCAGCAGCGTCCCCAGCAACGAGTACAACATCATCTCCCGGGCATCATGCTCTTCGCAATATTCCTCGCGAAGCGCCGAAAATAGCGTATGCATACGCCCCCGGGAACGGCCTACCGGCACGCACTGCGGTACACTAAGCACATCCAGCGGCTGGCCGAACTGGTTTTCAAACCGGCTCAGCAGCGGCAGCGCCAGGGAGAGCACATACCCTTGTGTCCCGGGTGAAAAATGAAACCCATGAATACAAAGGGCGGGAACCACCTGGATGCAGGACGCCGTCATCACCGCGGTGGCGCCTTCAATTTCGATCTCCGCCCGGCCCTGATGCAGGTAGAGGAGCTGGACCATTTCCGCATGCTGATGAACGCGAATATGCCACTCATACAGACTGCTACGCTGCAAAATCGACTCGCAGTGCAGCAGGTCCGGCGTTGGCCAGCCGCGCTCTTCGCCATACAGCTTAAATACGGGGACGACTTGCATGGGCGGCATAATCACTCCTCTTTAGTCAGGTAACGCGTTCCATGGGCAAGCCCACGTAGTTTTCCGCGATGGTGGTCAGCCCGGCGCGGGAGCCAAGGTAGTAGCGGCGGTCGGCGGCCTGCATTTTGGCGTCGAACGCATTCTGGTCCGGGAAATCATGCAGCAGGCGAGTCATAAACCAGCTAAAGCGTTCCCCTTTCCACACCCGATCCAGCGCCAGTTGCGAGTAGGTCGCCAGCAGATCGCTGCGGCCACGATGATAGTATTCACGCAGGATCCGCCACAGGTAGTTAACATCCGATGCCGCCAGGTTTAACCCTTTGGCGCCGGTTGGCGGAACGATATGCGCCGCATCTCCCACCAGAAACAGCCGCCCATACTGCATCGGCTCCACCACGAAACTGCGCAGCGGGGCAATGCTCTTCTCAAGTGAGTGACCAGTCACTAACCTGGATGCCAGGTCCTCCGGCAAGCGGCTTTTCAGCTCCTGCCAGAAACGTTCGTCCGACCAGGCTTCAACCTTATCGCTCAGCGGAACCTGTAGATAATAGCGGCTGCGCGTAAGTGAGCGCTGACTACACAATACAAACCCCCGCTGATGGTGTGCATAAATCAGCTCCGGATTGACCGGCGGCGTATCCGCCAGCAGGCCTAACCAACCAAACGGCCACACGCTCTCGTAGGTTTTGAGAATGTCAGCGGGAATGCTTTGCCGTGACACCCCGTGAAAACCGTCGCAACCGGCGATAAAGTCGCACTCCAGGCGGCAGGTTTCACCTTCGCTGAGGTAGGTGACCGTCGGTCGGTCGCTTTTCGCGTCATGAATAGCCACCTCGCTCACGCCATAGACGATCGGCGCGCCGCTGGCGGCCCGGGCCGCCATCAGATCGCGGGTCACTTCCGTCTGGCCATAAACCATCACACTCTTGCCGTCAGTCAGCTCGCTCAGTGCGACGGGTACCCGCTGGCCATCAAACAGAAACTCCACCCCATGATGCACCAGGCCTTCGGCATCCATCCGCTGCGCCACGCCCGCTTCGCGTAGCAGATCGACGGTGCCGCTTTCCAGAATTCCCGCGCGGATGCGCCCCAGCACATACTGTGGCGTTTGACGCTCGAGGATCACGGTATGGATCCCGGCGTTGTGCAACAACTGCCCCAGCAGCAGCCCGGAGGGACCTGCGCCAATAATCGCGACCTGTGTTTTCATAGGGTTGTCTCACTCTTGCAGGGTTAATTATTTGTATATTTTTTGTTTAATAAAAGTACTTTCCTGCATTTTTGATAAGTCAGACGGGAAAAAGAAGGGATGAATGGCGGCAAAAATTGCACTTTTCACCAAACTGGCAAAAGTGTGGGATGCTTCAAATTCTGCCGCCCCGCCAGCCGGGACATTTTTGCATATTATTTGATCCCGCCCCCCTCAGCCGCTACGGCGCTTCAGGTTAAAGTATCGACAGATAACCAGACGTCGCGGACAGCAGAGGAATTATGCAGGTTGATCGGTCACAGCAGCGGGCAATCACACGATTGTGCATCCAGTGTGGTCTTTTTTTGTTACAGCACGGCGCCGAAAGTGCGCTGGTGGAAGAGCTATCCACCCGCCTCGGACGGGCGCTGGGAATGGACAGCGTCGAAAGCGCCATCTCGTCTAATGCCATCGTGCTGACCACCATTAAAGATGGCGAATGTCTCACCTCAACGCGTAAAAATGTCGACCGCGGCATCAATATGCATGTGGTAACGGAAGTGCAGCACATTGTGATCCTCGCCGAACATAAGCTGCTCGACTATCGCGATGTCGAGAAGCGCTTTTCGCAGATCGTTCCCTTGCGTTATCCGCGCTGGCTGCTGGTCATCATGGTGGGGCTCTCCTGCGCCTGTTTCTGCAAACTGAATAACGGCGGCTGGGACGGTGCGCTGGTCAGCTTCTGCGCCAGTACGGTAGCCATGTACATTCGCCAGGTGCTGACCCACCGGTCCATGCATCCGCAGATCAACTTCTGCATCACCGCCTTTGTCGCCACAACCATCTCCGGGCTGCTGCTGCGCCTCCAGGCCTTTGCCAGTACGCCGACCATTGCCATGGCCGCCAGCGTCCTGCTGCTGGTTCCGGGTTTTCCTTTGATCAACGCCGTCGCCGATATGTTTAAAGGGCATATTAATACGGGGCTCGCCCGCTGGGCGATCGCCAGCCTGTTAACCCTTGCCACCTGCATTGGCGTGGTGATGGCGATGACCGTATGGGGGCTGCGCGGATGGGCATAATCTCGTTTATTTTCGCACTGGCGGAAGACATGCTGCTGGCGGCAATCCCTGCCGTTGGTTTTGCCATGGTCTTTAATGTCCCCCAGCGCGCCTTGCGCTGGTGCGCGCTGCTGGGGGCGATCGGTCACGGCTCGCGCATGGTCATGATGAGCGCCGGTTTTAACATTGAATGGGCCACCTTTCTCGCCGCGCTGCTGGTGGGCAGCATCGGCATTCAGTGGTCACGCTGGTATCTGGCGCATCCGAAGATTTTTACCGTCGCCGCCGTGATCCCGATGTTTCCCGGCATCTCGGCCTATACCGCGATGATCTCCGCGGTAAAGATCAGCCATTTTGGCTATTCTGAAGAGATGATGATTTTGCTGCTGAGCAATTTTTTAAAGGCGTCGTCTATTGTGGGCGCCCTTTCTATTGGCCTGTCGATACCCGGTCTGTGGCTGTATCGTAAGCGCCCTCGCGTCTGATCCCGGCGTCGCGGTACAGCCGCGACGCTCCTTCCGCGATAGGCTCTGTGCTACTATGTGCAGATCACCCCACTCTTTGCAGTTCAGAGTTGAGATAGAGTTATGTCTTCGCGAATTTTAACCTCCCATTTTAGCGGCCTGGAAGAGTTCCTCCAGCAGCACGCGGCGCTGCTGGCGAAATCAACTGACGGCACCGTTGCCGTTTTTGCCAATAACGCGCCGGCATTCTATGCGCTGACGCCAGCGCGGCTGGCGCAACTGCTGGAGCTGGAAGCCAGACTGGCGCGCCCCGGCAGCGACATCGCCCTTGACCCGCAGTTTTTCGAGGAGCCCGCCGCGGCGCCAGTTGCGGTGCCAATGGGCAAATTTGCCATGTACGCCGACTGGCAGCCTGACGCCGATTTTCAGCGCCTGGCCGCGCTGTGGGGCATTGCCCTGAGCCAGCCAGTCACGCCGGAAGAGCTGGCTGCCTTCGTCGCTTACTGGCAGGCGGAAGGTAAAGTGTTTCACCACGTGCAGTGGCAGCAGAAGCTGGCGCGTAGCGTGCAAATCAGCCGCGCCAGCAACGGCGGACAGCCGAAGCGCGATGTGAACAGCGTGAGCGAACCCGACAGTCATATTCCGCGAGGTTTCCGAGGATGAGCATGAAAAACGTGGGCGACCTGATGAAGCGTCTGCAGAAAATGATGCCGGCCCATATCGAACCGGCGTTTAAAACCGGCGAAGAACTGCTGGCCTGGCAAAAAGAGCAAGGCCGGCTGCGTTCCGAAGCGCTGGAGCGGGAGAATCGCGCGATGAAAATGCAGCGCACCTTCAACCGCTCAGGGATCCGCCCGCTGCATCAGAACTGTTCCTTTGATAACTACCGCGTCGAGTGCGAAGGACAGATGAACGCCCTCGCCCGCGCACGTCAGTATGTGGAAGAGTTCGATGGCAATATCGCCAGCTTTATCTTCTCCGGTAAACCGGGGACCGGCAAAAATCACCTGGCGGCAGCCATCTGCAACGAGCTGCTGCTGCGCGGGAAGTCGGTCTTAATCATCACCGTGGCCGATATTATGTCGGCGATGAAAGATACCTTTGGCAACCGGGAAACGAGCGAAGAGCAGTTACTGAGCGACCTCAGCAAAGTCGACCTGTTAGTGATTGATGAAATTGGTATGCAGACGGAGTCTCGCTATGAGAAGGTCATTATCAATCAGATAGTTGACCGTCGTTCTTCATCCAAACGGCCTACCGGGATGCTCACCAACAGTAATATGGAAGAGATGAACAAGCTGCTCGGCGAACGGGTAATGGACCGTATGCGGCTGGGGAACAGTCTGTGGGTTATCTTCAACTGGGAAAGTTACCGGCACCGCGTCACTGGCAAGGAGTATTAAGAGATTTCCGGACGATGACGGCGTTATACTAAAGCGATTATTCAGTCACGCTTATGAGTCCGTCTATGAAATCGTTTAAAAATGGCTTACTTGCCGCTTTTGCCGCCAGTGCATTTACCCTCGCCGGCGCTCACGCTGCCTCCTGGCAGGATTCTCTTAACAGCGCCGCCAGCCAGCTTAGCGGCAGCAGCACCCAGGCTGGCAGCGGCGGCATGTCCGTCTCCTCGCTAACCAGCCTGCTCAGCGGCAGCAGCCAGTCTCTGACCGCCAGCAGCATGAATAATGCGGCCGGGATCCTGTCATATTGCGCGCAACAGAAACTGGCCTCCGTGACCAGCGCCGATAACGTCAAAAACCAGGTGCTGGATAAACTGGGACTCAGCACGCCGGAAAAACAGAAACAAGACACCAACTATCTTGATGGCCTGCAGGGCTTGCTCAACAGTAATAACGGCCAGCAGCTGGACCTGAATACGCTTGGCAACAGCTCGCTGGCGAAACAGGTGAAAACCAAAGCCTGCGATCTGGTCTTAAAACAGGGCGTTAACTTCCTCTCCTGATACGTACTGCTCATGCCGCGTTTGTTGCCTTCGCGACGGCAGCGCGGCCTGAAACGGTTTTTTTACCCTTTTTCCCTCTCCGCTTCCCCGCCACACCCGATGCGACACCGATCAAAAAAGGCAACATCTAAACCAATTCTGAATAACTGCACAGTTTCATGACGCTAGAATTGCAGCAAGATGGCGCTGCAATTACAGTGTGGCGTGAAAAGTAATCTATTCTGCCAGCCGACAACTGGCGCTAATGAGGATGAGCTGTGTCAGAGTTGTTATCCATCGCCTTATTTTTAGCTTCGGTGGTGCTGTATGCCTGGAAAGCGGGTCGTAACACCTGGTGGTTTGCCGCCACGCTCACGGTGTTAGGTCTGTTCGTGGTGCTGAACATCACCCTCTACGCCAGCGACTACTTTACCGGCGACGGCATCAACGACGCGGTGCTCTATACCCTGACCAACAGCCTGACTGGCGCCGGGATCGGCAAATACATTCTGCCGGGCGTCGGGGTGGGCGTCGCGCTGGTTGCCGTCTTTGGCGCGCTGGGCTGGGTGCTGCGCCGCCGTCGGCATCATCCTCATCACGTCGGTTACAGCCTGGCGGCGCTGCTGCTGGCGCTGGCCTCAGTGGATGCCAGCCCGGCCTTCCATCAGATCAGCGAGCTGGTGAAATCGCAGTCACGGGAAGGTGACCCGGACTTTGCCGCATACTACAAAGAGCCGTCGAAGCGTATCGACAATCCACAGCTGAACCTGGTCTATATCTATGGCGAAAGCCTCGAGCGTACCTATTTTGATAACGACGCCTTTCCTAACCTCACCCCTGAGCTCGGCAAAATAAAAGATCAGGGCCTCGATTTCAGCAATACCATGCAGCTCCCGGGGACGGATTACACCATCGCCGGTATGGTCGCCTCGCAGTGCGGCATTCCGCTGTTCGCGCCGTTTGAAGGCAACGCCTCGGCCTCGGTCTCCAGCTTCTTTCCCCAGAATATCTGCCTTGGCGATATCCTGAAAAACTCCGGCTATGAAAACTATTTTGTGCAGGGAGCCAACCTGCGCTTTGCCGGCAAAGACGTGTTTCTCAAATCCCACGGCTTCGATCACCTGTACGGGGCGGAAGAGCTCAAAACTACGGTAGCGGATCCCGCCTATCGCAACGACTGGGGCTTCTATGACGACACCGTGCTCGATGAGACGTGGAAAAAATTCGAAGAGCTGTCGCGCTCCGGTAAACGCTTCTCGCTGTTCGCCCTGACGGTGGATACCCACCACCCCGACGGCTTTATCTCGCGCACCTGCGAGCGTAAACGCTATGACGTGGACGGTAAGAAAAACCTCTCCTTCAGCGCCGTTAGCTGCAGCCAGGAACATATCGCCGCGCTGATAGAGAAGATTAAAGCCTCACCCTATTTCAAAAACACGGTCATCGTGGTCTCTTCCGATCACCTGGCCATGAAGAACAGCGCCTGGGATTACCTCAACAAGCACGATCGCAGCAATCTGTTCTTCGTCCTGCGCGGCGATAAACCGCAGCAGGAGACCCTGGCGGTGAAACGCAACACCATGGATAACGGCGCGACGGTGCTCGATATTCTCGGCGGCGATAACTATATCGGCCTCGGGCGCAGCAGCCTCTCCGGCCAGTCGCTCTCCGGTATTTTCATGAATATGAAAGAGAAGGTCCTAGCCTGGAAACCGGACGTGATCCGCCTGTGGAACTTCCCGAAAGAGATGAAAAACTTCACCATCGATTCGCAGAAGAACATGATCGCCTTCTCCGGCAGCCATTTCCGTCTGCCGCTACTGCTCAGGGTATCAAACCAGCGCGTTGAACCGCTGCCGGAGAGCGAATACTCCGCGCCGCTGCGCTTCCAGCTGGCCGATTTCGCGCCGCGGGATAATTTCGTCTGGGTCGATCGCTGCTATAAAATGGGGCAGCTGTGGGCGCCTGAACTCGCGCTCTCTACCGACTGGTGCGTCTCGCAGGGGCAGCTGGGCGGTGAGCAAAAGGTTCAGCACGTCGATAAGCCGCAGTGGCAAGGCAAAACCGCTTTCAGGGATACCCTTATCGATATGGAGCGCTATAAGGGGAACGTCGATACGCTAAAAGTCGTCGACAACGATATTCGCTACAAGGCCGACAGCTTCGTGTTTAACGTCGCCGGCGCCCCGGAAGAGGTCAAGCAGTTCAGCGGCATTTCGCGTCCCGAGTCCTGGGGGCGGTGGTCCAATGCCCAGCTGGGCAGCGACGTGAAGATTGAATATAAAGAGCCGCTACCGGAAAAATTTGATCTGGTGATCACCGCCAAAGCTTACGGCCCAAACGCCAATAAGCCGATCCCGGTGCGGGTAGGTGAAAGTGAGCAAGTGCTTACGCTGGCCAATGATGTGACCACTACGACGCTGCATTTCGACAACCCGTCGCGCAGCAACACCCTGACAATCACTCCGCCGGACCCGCAGTCCACCAACGAGGGCAATATCCTCGGTCACTCCCCACGTCAGCTGGGGATCGGCATGGTGGAGATCAAAGTGGTGAAAAGCGAAGGCTAAAACCATCCTGCCCGGCGGGTTTCCGCGCCGGGCAACGGTTGCCGTGGCAGGGCGTTAACCCTACAGCGGCTGTAGTTCATCAGCCGACAGTCCAGTGATTTTCTGTACCATCTCTTTGTCGAGGCCATTTTGTAACATACTGCCGGCAATGCGCAGCGCCTCGCGCCGGCTTCCTTCCTGCAAGCCCTCCTGGTGCCCTTCTTCCCGGCCTTCTAGTCGACCTTCCTGCCGACCTTCTTGCCGACCTTCCTGCTTAAGCTTTTGCGCGATAGACATCAGTGTCTCCTCATACTGTGGCAGACGGCGGGCCAGCCGGCGGAGAAACACGCCCGGCTCGGCCGTATTACCGTACTGCAGCATATAGTGAAACAGCATTCTCAACTGCCGACGGTTAGTGTATCCCAGCATCACAACGGCCGCCAACGACTCCGTTATGCCGCTGAGATCGCGCTGGCGAATATGTTTTTGCATCAGCTCCAGCAGGGCGACCCGCCGATGCTGCACGATGTCATCGTCCGGCATGACCGTGACGTCGATCAATGGAAACTGACTGCCGTAGAGCCTCTTCGCCAGCTGCGGGTCGGCAAATTCATCCAGCCAGTTGAGGGAAAAGGGGTATGGACTGGTCACACCGTGATAAAAAAGCATCGGCACCACCAACGGCAGCGTTTTGTGCCCGGCATCCAGATGGCGCTGCATTGCGGCAATCGCATAGCGCATCAGGCGAAACGCCATATGGTTATCCGGTGAGCTCTGATGCTCTATCACCACATAAACATACCCCGCACCGCAGGTAGTTTGCACCGACCAGAGGACGTCCGAATACCAGGCGCGCAGATCCTCATCGATAAAGCTCGCCGATTGCAGTCTCAGGGTAGCGAAATCGCACTGCTGGCGGATCGCTTCGGGAAGGTAGAGGGCGAGGAAATCATTCGCCGTCTCCGGGTGGCGAAGAAATCGTTTAAAGACCGCATCGTGCGGCGTCGAGGTCATCCGTTTTTTCATGGCCATCCGCTTGCCTGAAAGAGAAGGAAAGCCGGACTCTACCACCGGTTTTTACCCGAATGGATTTGACGATAATTTTCTGGGAAGCGCCTCGGAGAATAGCATGGCGGCCAGCCCGGCTGGCCGCCATCAACATGGCTTAGTAATCAAACTGACGGTAGTAACGGCGGATATTGAGGTCGTGGCCGGTATGGTGTTCAAAGTGGGCCGCCAGCCGATCCACCAGCAGGGTGGACACCACGCACGGCGCCATAATCCAGCGGAACGCGTCATCAATGCCGTTCAGCGGATAGTCGCGCGGGTCGATCACCACCAGATGGTCAGTTATCTTTTCGGCAAAGCGTTCGACGCGCTCGTCCAGCGCCCGGCATTTCCCCTCTCCTTTCACCAGAAACAGCGGGACCTCTTTTTCCAGCAGCTCCAGGGTGCCGTGGAAAAATTCAGCCGAGCTCACGGATTTCGTCCGCTTCCACTGCATCTCTTCGAGAATACACATTGAGAACAGGTAAACCTCGCCCCACATTTCCGCGCCGCCAATCCACATCATATAGTCGCAGTCGTGGTATTGTGCGGCAATGCTATCCGCCTGGAGATCGAACTGGCGTTTGGCCTGCAGAAGATTTTCCGGCAGTAATTCGAGCTGGCTGGCAAATCGCGCATAATTTTCAAACTCGCCGTGACGATAAATAACGCGGAAGAATAACCAGTACAGCAGCATATATTCATATTCCACACCGTTTTTGTGGCACATCGGAATATGCCAGCTGGCGGCGGCGGCCAATGGCGAGTCGGCATGACGGGTAATAGCCACCACGCGGATCCCCTGCGCCTTGCACCACTCGGCAATAGCCACCGACTCTTTGGTATCACCGGATTTAGATAACGTAACGACAACTGCATCTTTATTTAATTTTTTATGTCCGCGATGAATTAATTCGGCCGCCTGCTCAAGATATACCGGCACACTGGTTAATTCTTTGGCAAACTCATTAATGGCCATCATCGGTGCCAGAGAACCGCCTACCGAGGCAAAAAATAATGCGCTGCAGCCGCTGTCATAAATATCGTCGGCCACGGTTTCAGCCTGTTTACGCGCAGCGATGATCTCGCGAGCACTGGTCAGGTACTCGTCCTGATTAAAACCCAACATAGTTTTCTCCTGAATATTCAGATTTTACTTTTTAATACGCGGTCAAAATCGTCAAAAATACGTTTAGCCAGATCGATGCCTTTCAGTCCGGCGGTATGCCAGGCCAGCATCTGGACGGGAACAATCAGCAACAGCGGCGCCAGGTGATGCTCGCACGGACAGTTTAGCGCCAGCGTCTGCGCATCCTCGTCATCGCTCAGCGTTAGCGTAAAAGCCCGGGCAATGGACGGCGCCATATAGTCCCGCAGCGCCCGGGTTCGCGCATCAGGCGCATCTTCAATAAACAGCATCACATGGCGGGTGTTGGCTTCCAGATAGGGACCGTGCATATAGGCTTCCAGCTCAAAGCCGCTGGAAGGCACGCGCACCGTTTCAGTAAATTTGGTTTCAAATTCCTTCGCCACGCCAACCAGCGCACCGTAGCCGGTGGCGACAAAGCGCTCCCCGCTCCGCAGCGTTTCGCTATACCGGTCGATAAAGCGCGAGGTGCGGGCGATAACATCCGGGATCGCCGCAAGCAGCCGCTGGAATTCAGCGAGATAGTGCTGCTCCTCGACCTCGCTGACTTTCCCCTGCTGACGAGCAATGATCAGCGCTATCAGCAACAGATTCAGCACCGTCGCGCTAAAACCGCGGGTCACAAACCCTACGCTCTCGATCCCGGTATTGATATCCAGAACGCCATCGCAAGCGCGGGCTATCGGGCTTTGCGGGTCGGAGGTCAGGGCAAACACCGGCAGTCCTGAGGCCTGTACCTTACGCATCGCCTCCAGCGTTGACGCGCTTTTCCCGCTCTGTGAAATCGCCACCACCAGATCGGTATGCGGGTCGATCGCTTCGTAATGGGTAAAGTTGTACGGCTCTTTAATGTCAACCAGCACACCGAAGCGTTGTTCAAAGAAATAGCGCGCGCACAGCGCGGCATTCAGCGACGATCCGGTCGCCAGCAGCAAAATTCGGCGTACCGGGTGCTGGCGGGCAAAGGTCTCAATCGCCGCCAGCTTTTGCCGGTAGCCACGCAGGATCTGCGCCAGGCAGGCCGGCTCTTCACGGATATAGGTCATCATTGTTGGTCGCATAGCTCACTCCCGTTAAAACAATCCGATCCACGAACCCAGAATGCCTACCAGCGCCATGCCGCCAATAATTGAGAGCGGTTTAACTTTCCGTCCCAGCAGCCAGTAGACGATGCCAAAACTCACCAGCGGCAGCATGCAGGGCAGAATGTCATTGATAATGTCCTGCACCTGAGTTTTGGCTTCTCCGGCACCAAAGGAGAGAGGGATGGTGATATCGATCATTGAGGCGGTCATCGCCCCGACCACCATCAGGCCGATAATCGACGCTCCGTAGGTCAGGCTCTCCATCATTCCGCTCTTCTGGATCCGCTGCAGGACCCCGGTTCCCAGCACGTAGCCCCAGCGGGTAAAGCACCAGCGCACCAGAATGTGCGGCACGTTAAACACCAGCAGAAACAGGATCGGCCCGAGGATGTTGCCCTTCAGCGCCAGGCTGGTGCCGATCCCGGTGGCGATCAGGCGCAGCGTCCCCCAGAAGAAAGAGTCCCCCAGCCCGGCCAGCGGCCCCATCAGCGAGGCTTTGACGTTATCAATCGCAGTGGCATCCATGTTTTTCTGCTGGCTGTTTTTCTCCTCCATCGCCGTGGTGATCCCCAGCAGCAGGGTGACGATATGCGGCGTGGTATTGAAAAACACCAGATGACGTTTCAGCGCCCTGGCTAGCTCCTCTTTGCGCGGATAGAGCTTTTTCAGCACCGGAATCAGCGCGTAAACAAAGGCGAGATTCATCTGCCGCTCATAGTTCCACGAGAACTCCATCTGGAAGGAGCGCCAGAACACCCGGCGTAAATCTCGTGGCGTAATCCGGGTTTCTTCCTGCTCCTGCGGTTGCAGGGTCTCTTCAGAAATCGTCTTCGTCGTCATCGCTGACTCCTTGTTCTGTCGTCGTACGAGGTGAATTCAACGCGGTGACGTTAACCATGACCACCGCCACGATGGCGCCGAGAATGGCGATGCCGGTCACCGGGATTTTCAAATAAGCCATTAGCACAAAGCCGAGGAAAAAGTACGGCGCAACTTTCTTGTTAATCAGCAACCTGGCAAGCATCGCGAAGCCGAGCGCCGGGATCATGCCGGTGGCGACGCTGAGCCCGTGTTTGATAAATTCCGGGATGGTATCGAGCAGGGATTTCACCGCGTTGCTGCCCACCAGGAATGAAACGGTCACCACCGTGGCCAGCGTCAGCGACAGCCCGAAGCCGGCAATCAGATGCATCCGCTCAATGCCCCGCGTATCCGCCCGTTCCGCATACCCGTCCGCCTTCTGGCTGAGCATCGGGATAAACATCCCCAGATAAACGTTTTTCAGGATCAGGGTCAGGGTGGCGATAGGCAGGCCGAGCAACAGCGCCGTTTCCGTGCCCGCGCCGGAGGTGATGGCGAACGCCACGCCGAGAATACCGCCCGTCACCACGTCGGGCGGGATCGAGGCACCAACGGAGAAAGAGCCGATAAACGCCAGCTCCAGCGTCGCGCCCATAATGACGCCGGTCTGTACATCCCCCAGCACCAGTCCGGTCAGCAGCCCGGTGACGATAGGCCGGGAAATCAGCGACGTCCCTAAGGCATATTCCGATTGCGCGATAAACGCCACCAGACCCAGTAAGAGAGCCTCTACCATAATCTGTCCTCCGGAATTACACGCATTCCGTAAAAAGCTGTTTGCGATCGTTCGGGACCTGGCGAATCTCCACCTCGACGCCCTTCCCCACCAGTTGTTGTAGCTGCTCTATTTCTGTCGGCAGTAAATTAATCGCCTTAGAGATATTTTTACTGCCCTCTTTAGCCTTAATTCCGCCGAGATTTATGCTTTTTATTTCCCCGATAGCGCTGGCAATACGCCAGGCGTCATTGACCGATTCCACGACAATAAATAAATTATATTTATCGGTCACCCCACTTTTTATCGCCTCAATAGCATCATTGATATTTTTAATCACCAGTTTTACCGAGGGCGGTTTGGCAAGCTTAATGGTGGTTTTCCGCAGTTCATCTTCAGGGACACTGTCGTTGGCGATCAAAATGCAATCGGCGCCGACATATTGGGTCCAGGAAAAGGCCACCTGGCCGTGAAGTAATCGATGGTCTACCCTTAATAACGTAATCATCATGCTTCCTCATTTCAGAAGTCTTTATCCATAGTCATCGCACTGGCAATCGTTTGATTGCAGTACTGAATGCTCTCTTTGGCGCTAGTTAATGCTTCGGTAATTAATTTTTCAGTATTCTCTTCCGCTGCGGAAATCAGCAAGTCAATAATTAACGGCAGATTTAAACCGGATAATAAATGGAAGTGTGGGCGTGATAAAAAACGCACAAACTCGTTATTCACACTACCGGCGAAAATATCCGTAATCACTATCAGCTCATCCTGTGCCGGGAAACGCGCCAGTAGCGCCTCCACCTGCTGCGTGAGATCGGACTCCTCTTCTACATAGGCGCACAGGGTATGAATATCCGGCTGTTTACCGAGGATTAGCTCCACGGAGTTCAGCAAACCGTTAGCAAAGGTGCCATGGCTGGCAAAAATATAGTGTCGTTTCATCCTTACCTCGAAAGCGCATTCCACTGCTTTCTTAATTGCAACCGGCGTGCCAGAAACAGTGGCGCGCTGGTTAGCGCAAAGACGAACGGACTGAGGGAACTAAAACTCTTGATCTTCCTGAATAAATTCCGTTTCCCGCGTCAGGATATCATGAATGTAGCAGAGCTCGACGACGGGGATTTTGACACTATACCCGCTCTCTATGACACTAAAAGCCTCGCGGAGCGTCGCCAGCTCGCTCTGCGGACACTGCCTTCCGGAATAATGGGATGGCGACGCGTTGCGGATCAGGCGCTCTATCAGACAGCTGATATGCACATACAGCGCCACCTTGCGATCGTTGGGCACGTCGCAGCCGGCCAGATGCTCATAGCGCAGTAAAAACTGCTCGACCTGATTGATGACCTTTGCGGTATCGAGGATCGTCACCGACTCGATCACCCGGCGCAGCGAGAAATTTTTCAGGATCAGGTTATTGATCTCGCTGACTTGTTCAGAGGAGGTCAGCTCGCCGAAGATACGCATCAGCGGGCGGCTGCCCTGGCCGGAAATCAGCGAATCCAGCGAGATCCACGGCAGATCGGCAAGCTGCGGATCCAGGGTACCGACGATCGCCAACACCTCATAGCGGCTGAGCATCGGTTGCCGCCGCGCGGGATCGGCGAGCGTTTCCACATCACAGGCCACAATATCGATCCCCAGCGCTTCAGGAATGCTGGCTTTTAACAGCGCCGACAAATTCGCCGCCGCGCCCAGACCGGTGGCGCAGGTCGTAAGAATCGCCCGCGGTTTATCGGTTTGCGGGTAATAGAGCTGGTGCTCAACCGCAAGGTCATCGCCGATGTCGCGGACGATATCTTCCAGCATAACGCCCTGCAAAATGCGCTCCCCAACGTACATCGCCATCCCGGTCGAGACGTTATTAATTATCGCCATCGGCGTACTCAGCCGACGGTTAAAATGGCGATGAATGGCGTTCAGCGATCCCATATCGACCAGAATGATCAACCCTGACGCCAGAGCGTGGCTCTCAATCCAGGCCATCACCTGGTTAGCAATAGCCTCCGGCGTCACGTCAAGCGGCATATCGAATGACTCAAACAGCTGGCTTTTCAGCAACCGGTTCGCCACGTTGGCGATGCTGCTGGCGGTGGCGTAACCGTGGGCGAGGATAATTGCCCGGGTCACCTGCTGCTGGCTGATGGCGCCATTTTTCTGTAACCACAGCACCAGCAGCAGCAGGTCAATGCGCCGGGGTTCAATGTCCAGCTTCAGCGCCAGCGCAGCGAGGATCTCTTCGCAAAAGCGATACAGCAGCGGATATTTCTGCGCCAGAAAATCCTCCAGCAGGCGGCTTTTCTCGTTGCTCATCGTGGACGGCCCCTGCCGGGAACGATGTATCAGGTAGTGGCTTAAAGCGTAGATACAGTTGCCGTTAAACTGGATATTGAAGCGCTTTTCAAGGCGATAAAACTCCTCCCGCACCTGATGCGTTATCAGTAGCAGCATATGCGAACTATTGGCATCGTGATTATCGAAAATCAGCCGATCGAAGAGGGTTTCAATCTCCTCGCCCATGCTTTTTTGCGCCTCTTCCCAGAGCGTTTTTTTACTCTGCACCGCCTCATACAGCGCGAGAACGCGGCACTGAGTATCATAAATCAGCCCCTGAATCGGGTCGCGCGCGCGCAGCAGCCAGACCAGGCTGGTCTGCGGCTCGATAAGCAGCGGCTCCTGCTGGCCCATCGCTTCACTGAGCGCCGGCGTCGCAGCCATGATATTTTCCGGCAGATCGTGCAGCGTCACGGTAAGCATCTCGCTGCCCGGACACCTGGCCCAGGCCGACGCCACGGCGTATTTCACCACATTCTTCAGCTCACCGACGTTACCGCGATAAACATAGTGCGTCAGCACCTGTAGCAGCCGGGGCGTCAGCTGCAGCCGGGTAGCCAACGTGCGCGCCTCCTGCCAGAAAAACTGCAGCGTGAGCGCGTCTTTTTCGTGGCGGCTGCGGGTCTGTAAATCAGGCAGGCTAACGAGGATCGGGATACGACGAATAAAGGTGGTCAGAAACGTGCTGTGAATATCTTCGGTGGTGGCAAACACCAGCCTCAGCGAAATCGGCATCCCCTGCGCCGTTTCCCCCACCCGATAGATCTCCTTACGGTCCAGCCAGGTGAACAGCTTCTCCTGCCCCTGCGCATCCAGGCGGTGGACTTCGTCGAGAAACAGCACGCCGCCGTTTGCCGCTTCAAACGCCCCGGCTTTATCGCTCTGCGCGCCGGTAAACGCGCCTTTGACGTAACCAAACAGGTTGGCGGCCAACAGCTCCGGGTTGCTGGCATACTGGGCGCAGTTAAAGCTGACAAAAGGCGCATCGGGCGGCAGCAGCCCCTGGGCGATAGCAAACTCATGCATCAGCTCCGCCATATAGCTCTTGCCAGTTCCGCTGTCGCCAACGATCAGCAGCGGAAGCCCACCGTTGGGATAAAACAGCGCGGTTTTCATCTGTTCGATAGGCTTGCGCAGGCTACCGTCATGGCCGGTCAGCAATGAGAAATGATCCGCCTGCTCCGGCTGCCGGTCGCTCTCTGCGAGCAGTTCTGCCATGCTGGCGTACTCGCTGCGGGAAAGAGGGAAAAACTGCTGGCAGAAGGCGGCTTTATGCAGGAAATAGACTGGTCGAGTATTGATCTTCACCAGCACATCCTGGGCCACCAACTGATTCAGATAGTGGCTGGCGGTATTTCTTTGCATCGCAAAACGCCGGGCCAGGTAGCCAGCGGTGAAGACCTCGCTCAGGTTATCCGGATCAAAAAAATCGGTCTGATTTTGCAGAAAAGCCAACAGTTCCGTTTTACGCATGACATCCCCCTCTTCACCTTACAGAGGCTTATGATGCGGGAAATCCACCAGGCGTTGGCGCTAAATTCACTTTTTGCGGTTCGGAGCACAAAAAAAACGGCGCCCAAATCCGCGGACGCCGCATAACAAAACCGTTACAGCCGCGCCAGGGCCTCCCGCATTCCTGAGCGCAAAATCATTTCCAGATAGCGCGTGACCTGGTCGGAAAGGCCGGGAATAGCCGTCAGATCCTCGCCCCAGTGCGCGTTATCCTGTAAAACCTCCAGCACCAGTCCATGCAGCGGGCTCCCGTTCGCCACCTGCTTCCATCCTTGCGAGAAGCGGGTTAACCAGACGTCATCATCCTGCAGCGGATACACCTGTCCGTCGCGCTGGCCGCGATAGAAGGCGATAAGCGCCGCCAGGGCAAACGTTAGCCGCGGCGGGATCGCGCCGTGCTGGCGGATTGTCGTCAGCAGCTGCGGCAGGATCCGGGTGCGGAACTTAGTCATGCCGTTCAGGGCGATGGCGAGCAATTGATGGCGAATATAGGGATTAAGAAAGCGCCCGGTGACCGCATCGGCAAACTGACGAAGCTCCTCGGCCGGTAAATCGAGCGCCGGGATAATCTCTTCATCAATCGTCTGCTGTACATAATGGCGAATGGCTTCGTCCTGCATCGCTTCGCCAACGGTATCCACCCCGCACAGCCATGCTACCGGCACCAGCGCGGTATGCGCACCGTTAAGAATGGCAACCTTGCGCGCTTTATAGGGCCGGATATCCTCTACGATGCGGATATTAAGCGGGTAGCGATCCAGCCGCAGCGTTTCCGCCAGCGCCTGCGGACCCTGAATGACGAATAACCAAAAGTATTCGGCGGTATCAAGGAAAGCATCATGGTAGCCCAGCTCCGCTTCCAGCTTTTCTGCTTCATCACGCGGGTAGCCGGTGACGATGCGGTCAACCAGCGTTGAACAAAACGTATTGGCGGTCTCAACCCAGTCGCGAAAAGCCGCGGGCAATTGCCACTCTTTGGCGTAGCGTAGCACCAGCGCCTTCAGCGCTTCGCCGTTGTAGTCGATTAGCTCGCAGGGGATAATCGTCCACCCCTTATCCGCAGCGCCATTGAAATGGCGGAAACGTTCGAGCAGCAGTTGGGTCAGCTTCGCCGGGAAGCTAACCGGCGGCTTATCGTCAGGCCGATCTCCGGCATGATAGCTAATACCCGCTTCGGTAGTATTTGAAAATACGAACGCGATCGCCGGATTACGAGCCAGCGCCAGATAGCTGGCAAAATCCTGCCAGGGATTGAGCTCGTTATTAACGGAGCGAATAATCCGCGATTCGCTCACCGCCTCGCCGCGTTCATTCAACCCACGAATGATCGTGGTATAGAGTCCGTCCTGGGTATTTAACGACGGCGGAAACGCGGTGTTGATCGGGCGAATAATGGTCACACCCGCCGCCAGATCGGTTTGCTCATTCAGCAGATCCAGCTGCCAGTCAATAAATGCCCGCAGGAAGTTGCCCTCGCCAAACTGAATCGCGCGCGTCGGGTACTGCGGCCCGGGAAAATCTTGTCGGTTTAACGATTTCATAAGCTTACCTGCTAAAAATGAATAACGCCTTTGATCAGCTGACGATTATTAATCACGTCGCTTTCGTAAATGTCCGCCAGCGACCTGAAATCGTAACGGTGGGTCAGCATCATCCTGGCGGTGATTTTCCCCTCGGCCATCAGCCGCCCGACCTTGGCAAAATCCTCTTCCGTCGCGTTACGGCTGCCCATCATCGTCGTCTCTTTCTTATGAAATTCCGGATCAGAAAACTGCAGTTCCCCCTTAAACAGACCAACAAAAATGATGCTACCGCCGTGACGGATTAAATTAACGGTGTTATTCATCGCCTGCTGATTTCCCGTCGCGTCAATCACTTTCTGCGCCAGAGAACCGCCAAACGTGGCAGACAGTTGCTCGATAAACAGCGGATCGGAGGGATCGAGGGTGGTCAGGCCGAGATGCTGTGCCACATGATCGCGCCGCGCCGGGCTGGTATCCGCCACTACTACCTGCGCACCGTCAGCCTTAGCGATCGCCGCCGCCCCGAGCCCAATCGGGCCCGCGCCGACCACCAGCACCTGCTCCCCTGCCCGGATAGCGGCACGACGCACCGCGTGGGCGCTAATGGCGAATGGCTCAATCAACGCCACGGCTTCAGGGTCGACGTCATCCACCACCAGCAGATTGTTTACCGGCACGCAGAGATACTCGCTAAACCCGCCGTCCCGATGCACGCCGATCACCGAAATCTTCTCGCAGCAGTTTGTCCGGCCGTTCAGGCAGGCCGGACACTGGCGGCAGGCGACATAGGGAATCACAGCAACCTGTTGGCCGCTCTTCAAATTAAGAATATTTTTACCCAGCCCAATTATCTCACCGCATATTTCATGTCCAAGAACACGCGGATAACTAAAAAAAGGCTGATTGCCGCCCCAGGCATGAATGTCTGTCCCACAAATCCCCACTGCCTTTATTTTAATGAGCACTTCATCATCGCCGGGAATGGGAATCTGGCGTTTTTCCCAGTGTAGTTTTTTAGGTTCCTGACACACTAAAGTATTCATCGACGTCATAATAATTTCCTCCGTATTTGTTGGCTTAGATATCGATGAAAAATAGAAACAGAGTGAAACTCATTGCAAAATCTGTGAAATGTCGCGCACAAAACTGTTTTAAATCCGGCTTTAATGGATAAAAAAGGAAAACGTTATGAGTCGCTCACAAAACCTACGTCACAATGTTATTAACCAGGTCATCAACGATATGGCGCGTGGCTTTATCCCCTCGCCGCTACCCTCGCAAAGCGCACTGGCGGAGATGTATAACATCAGCCGCACCACGGTGCGCCATATCCTTTGCCACTTATGCGAGCGCGGCGTCTTGAGCCAGGTCAATCACGACTACCAGATCCTTCGTCAGCCGGAAGTACAGGATGGCTTCGATGGTTCCAGCGCCTCGCTGACCGAACAAAACCGTCTCTTTGAACAAGCGTTTTTTACCATGATTAACCAGCGTCAGCTACGCGCCGGGGAGCGGTTCTCCGAACTGCAACTGGCGCGTGCCGCGGGCGTCAGCCCGGTCGTGGTCAGAGAATTTTTACTGAAATTCAGCCGCTACAACCTGATTGAAAGCGAAAAGCGCGGCCAGTGGAACATGAAAAAATTTGAGCAATCCTGGGCCGAGCAACTGTTCGAATTGCGGGAAATGCTGGAAACCCACGCACTTCAACATTTTCTTAATCTGCCGGACAGCGATGCCCGCTGGCTGCAGGCCAAAACCCTGCTCGAGCGCCACCGCACCCTGCGGGACAGCATCGGCAACAGCTTTCGTATGTTCTCCCAGCTCGATCGTGATTTTCATTCGCTGCTGCTTTCCGCTGCTGATAATATATTTTTTAATCAATCACTTGAAATTATTTCCGTGATCTTTCACTTCCACTATCAGTGGGATGAAAGTGACCTTAAACAGCGCAATATCATCGCCATTGATGAACATATGACGATCCTGAGCGCACTCATCTGTCGCAGCGATCTGGATGCCAACCTGGCGCTACGTAACCACCTGAACTCCGCGAAGCAATCCATGATTAACTCTCTCAAGCAAAGTGAATCGCTGGCACATTAAGTACCGATTAAAAACAGAAAATGATTAGCAACAGCACAAATCCAAAAACGTAATCCGGCGCCCTCAAAAAGGTTATTTATGCTGAAAACAAGTCGACTTACTTTACTGTGAAACCGGTGGGTGATGTTTACCCCCTTCGTTGTCACTTGGTATTCAAACATAATAATCAGGAGTCAGGCGTGGAATCACAAAATATAACCATAGACCCGCAGACCGACTTTAAAAAGGGGGAAGCGGAAACCCTTTCAGTTCCCTTAGAAAATACACTACAACGTAGTTCTCGTATTAAAAAGATTCAAACAACGGCAATGATTCTGTTATTTCTGGCGGCGGTGATTAACTACCTCGACCGAAGTTCATTGTCCGTTGCGAACTTAACGATTCGCGAGGAGTTAGGGCTTACCGCCACTGAAATCGGGGCGCTGTTATCGGTTTTCTCTCTGGCCTATGGCATTGCGCAACTGCCCTGCGGGCCGTTGCTGGATCGCAAAGGTCCACGCATCATGCTGGGGCTGGGGATGTTTTTCTGGTCGCTATTTCAGGCGGTCTCCGGGATGGTGCACAGCTTTACCCAGTTTGTCCTGGTGCGTATCGGCATGGGGATCGGCGAAGCGCCGATGAACCCGTGCGGCGTCAAGGTGATCAACGACTGGTTTAATATTAAAGAGCGCGGCCGCCCAATGGGCTTCTTTAACGCCGCCTCGACAATTGGCGTGGCGATCAGCCCGCCGATCCTTGCCGCGATGATGCTGATGATGGGCTGGCGCTGGATGTTTATTACCATCGGCGTACTGGGGATCTTCGTCGCTATCGGCTGGTATATGCTTTATCGCAACCGGGAGGATATCCCCCTCACCGCCGATGAGCAGGCCTACCTTAATGCCGGAAGCGTCAACGTGCGCCGCGACCCGCTGAGCTTTGCCGAATGGCGCAGTCTGTTTAAAAACAAAACCATGTGGGGAATGATGTTCGGCTTCAGCGGCATCAACTATACCGCGTGGCTATATCTGGCATGGCTGCCGGGTTACCTGCAAACGGCGTATAACCTCGATCTGAAAAGTACCGGGTTTATGGCCGCCATTCCTTTCCTGTTTGGTGCCGCCGGTATGCTGATCAATGGCTACGTCACCGACTGGCTGGTCAAAGGCGGCATGGCCCCGATCAAAAGCCGCAAGATCTGCATTATTGCCGGGATGTTCTGCTCCGCGGCGTTTACGCTGATCGTGCCGCATGCCACCACCTCAATCGCGGCGGTGCTGTTAATCGGTATGGCGTTGTTCTGTATTCATTTTGCCGGAACGTCCTGCTGGGGATTGATCCACGTCGCCGTAGCATCAAGAATGACGGCTTCCGTCGGCAGTATTCAGAATTTCGCCAGCTTTATCTGCGCTTCATTCGCACCGGTGGTGACCGGATTTATTGTCGATACCACCCATTCCTTCCAGCTGGCACTGGTTATATGCGGCTGTGTGACCGCTCTCGGCGCACTGGCCTACATTTTCCTGGTTCGCCAGCCGATTAGTGACCCGCGTAACGACTGAATCTTAACGCCCTGCTGACCGCAGGGCATTCATCGTTGCGCTCATTTCATACTGCTGCAGCGATAGCGGCGCATATCCCGCCGCGGCAAACAGCGGTGTAAACGTTTCCGGGACCGTCACCGAAGTCCCCACACCCGGGAGCTGCTGCGCCAGCGTCACCAGCAGCTCACGCGCCAGCCCCTGACGGCGGGCGGCGGGCTCCACCCACAAAAATTGCAGTACAGGCCGTGAGCCCGCCGTTGTTAGAACCGCGAAGGCGCGCTGTTCCAGCGTCACGACCTGACATGGCAGGGTGGCGAAGGTGAGCGGATCCAGCAGCCAGGGGAGCTGACTGTTACTCTCGTCAATGGCGCGCCGTAGCAGGGCCAGGGTGGGATAAAGCTGTAATACGCCCGCTACCGGAGCCAGAGGTTCATTGCTCAGGTAGCCGCAGAGCCCGTAGCGTCGCGTAAAGCCCAGCGTCTGATATAGCGCGACGGCCGCATGGTTATCGCGGATCACCTCCAGAGATACCGTCTCAACCCCCTGCTGTTGCAGGAGCATTAGCAGATCTTGCATCAGTTCCCGGCCCAGGCCTTTGCCGCGCCAGGCCGGGCGCAGGGCAAAGGCCGCCAGGCGAGCGGCACTTCCCCGGCGGGCGACAATCGCGATCGCCGCCGGTTCATCTCCGGCCAGCCAGACGCGGGAATCGATCAGGCTCATCCCCTCGGCGCTGAAACGCTGTACAAATCCCGCCACCGACTGGGTAACAGGCACCAGATAGGCTTCAAAACAGGCGTTGAGAATATCCGTTAACTGCACGCTGCTGAACTGCGTGGCGGGAACGGCGGTCAGCTCCATACTTTTCTCCCGAAGGCTGCTATGCTGAGGTGATGAAAACTAACACTATAACTGCCGGTGCCGTATTACGCCTGACTCAGGAGAGCGATATCGCCCTTCTGCCCGCCATTGAACGTTCTGCCGCCCAGGCATTTCGCCAGATCCCCTCTCTCGCCTGGCTGGCGGACAGTGAGGTGATTAGCGTTGCGCGTCATCATGATTATCTGGAAACCGAGCATAGCCTGCTGGCGGAAGCCGCCGGGCAGCCGATTGGCTTTATTCTGACCGAACCGCTCGACGATGCGTTATTTATCGTCGAAGTCGCCGTCCATCAGGACTGGCAGCATCAGGGCATCGGCCGGATGCTGCTGAAGCAGGTTATTGAGGGCGCACAGCAGATGGGCTACCCGGCGGTAACCCTCACCACCTTCCGCGAGGTGCCGTGGAATGCGCCGTTTTATACCCGTCTGGGATTCACCATGCTCGATGAGCTGACCCTGCCTGCCGGACTGGCGGCAAAAAGGGAACAGGAGACCCGGCACGGCCTGCCGCCCGAGTCGCGCTGCGCCATGCGCCTGTCGCTCTGATGGTCGGCCCGCCGCGCTCCGCGCTTTACTATGGCCGCAAGGCGCAAATCTCATCATGCAATGAACGGCTGATGGTAACCCCCTGCCGCTCACTCTGCTGACGGCAGGCGAAACGCCGCTCGCCCGGCAGCCGCGCCCCCTGATCCTGCATCGCATTGAACAGCGTTTCGGCGCGCGCCAGCTGCTCTTGTGCCTGCGCGCCGAGAAAGCGCTGCGGATCCAGCGCCAGGATAAGCTCGCCGCCGTAGGGGAGCCCACCCGCGCCGTTATCCCACGCCAGCGATTCGGCGCTGGTCATATCGCCGATAAGCGGCCCGGCCAGCAGTTCAACCATTGCCGCCAGCGCCGAGCCCTTATGCCCGCCAAAGGTTAACATCGCGCCGTTCAGCACCTCCGCGGCATCGGTCGTTGGCTGTCCCTGACTGTCGATTCCCCATCCTTGCGGTAGCGCTTTGCCAGCACGCTGATACAGCTGGATCTCACCGCGCGCCGCGGCGCTGGTCGCCATATCAACAATAAACGGCGGCTTATCCCGCCGCGGCCAGCCAAAGGCAATAGGGTTGGTGCCGAACAGCGGACGCGTGCCGCCCGCCGGGGCGACCCAGGCGTGGCTTGGCGTGCAGGCCAGCCCCACCAGTCCTGCCTCGGTCAACGGCTCAATATCGGCAAACAGCGCGGAAAAATGGACGCAGCGGTTAATCGCCAGCGCCGCAATGCCGTTTTGCCGCGCCTTCTCCAGCAGCAGCGGCAGCGCGCGCTCGTAGGCCAGCAGTGAAAAAGCGCCCCCGGCGTCCGCCCGCGCAATCGCCGGCGCCTGGTCATGGATCTGCGGCTCGGCATCGGGCGATACCTTACCTTTGCGCAGGGTATCGACAATGCCCAACAGCCGCCACAGGCCGTGGGAAGCGCAGCCATCGCGTTCCCCGGCGGTCACATTGCGGGCAATCGCCTCCGCGTGGTCGGCGCTAAATCCATTGGCGCTGAGTACCTCCAGCGCCAGGTCATAAGCTTCAGGTAACGATAGAGTTACCGACTCCATACTGTTCTCCTTTACTCTTCTTCGTCTCCGCTAAAGTTAGCCTGCGGCAGGCAGCTGCGCGCGCCCCAGTAGTAAATCCCCAACGACATCGCCGCCACCAGCACCGTATCCCAGGGGTGACCGATAACATTAAGCCCGCCGAAGCTGCCCAGCCAGGAAAAGAGGATAATCAACGCATAAAACACGATCAGCCACAGCGAAGACTTCACCTGCTGCGCCAGGCTCACGGTATGTTCCGGCACCTTACCTTTGCACATCACGTAGACGACAAACATCACGATTTGCAGCCCCAGCAGCCACGAGAGCGTATTCCAGCCTGACCAGTAGACAATCAGCGCCGAGATCATAAACGATACCGGGCCGATGATGCCGAAGGCGCGCACGCGGAACGGCCGCGGCAAATCCGGCGCGTTGCGGCGCAGCCCGGCAGCGGTCACCGGAGCGATGGCGTAGCTCAGCACCAGGGCCGCCGACACCACGCTAATCAGCTGTTCCCAGGAGGGGAACGGCAGCGTCCAGAAGATTGAAAGCCCGAAGGTCAGCCACAGCGCCGGACGCGGAATCCCGGACGCTTTATCGATATGGGTAAAGGCTTTAAAGAAAGTACCCGCCTTCGCCCAGCCGTAGATCACCCGCGGCGTCGCGTTCATATAGATATTGCCGGTGCCGCTCGGGGAGATGATCGCATCGCTTATCACCATAAAGGCCAGCCAGCCCATGCCGAGGGTAATGGCGATATCGCGATACGGCAGCGAGAACTGTTTGCTCACCTCAGCCCAGCCGCCGTTCAGCATCTCGGTGGGGATACTGCCAAGGAACGCCAGCTGCAGCAGCACGTAGATAATCGTCGACAGCACCACTGATAAAATCAACGCAATAGGGATAGTCCGCTGCGGCTTTTGTACTTCGCTGGCCACCGAGATAATCGGCGTCAGTCCCAGATAAGCGAAGATAATTCCGCCCGCGCTGATCGCCGCTTCCACTCCGGACATGCCAAACGGCGCAATCCCCTGCGCGTGCAGGTTCTCCGGTTTAAAGAAGGCGAACAGCGTCACCACCACCAGCAGCGGCACCAGAAACTTGAGCACGCTGATGAAGTTGTTCGATCGGGCGAAGGTCTTAACGCTGTAGTAGTTAAGCGCGAAGAAGAAACAGAGCAGCAGGAACTGCACCACCCACCCCAGCAGCGTCGGCGAGCTGGAGCCCGGCTGGGTCAGCGCCGGAAACCAGGCCGCGGCATATTGCCGGGCGGCGACGATTTCAATTGAGATCAGGCTGGAGAAAGCGATCAGGGTGATGAACCCCAGCAGATAGCCCATCAGCTCACCGTGGGAAAAGACCGGGTAGCGAATAATGCCGCCGGCGCGCGGCAGCGCCGCCCCCAGCTCGCAGTAGACAATCCCCAGCAGCAATACTGCAAAGCCGCCGATCACCCACGAGGCGATCCCGGCCGGACCGGCGATGGAGGCCACGTGGCTGGCGGCGAATAACCATCCGGAGCCGAATATCGCCCCCAGGCCGATAAAGGTGAGATCGGTCAGGGTCAGCTGTTTTTTAAACTTACCCGACTCAGCAACGCGGGTTTGACTGTTATGCGTAGTGTGAATGGTCATGGTGATGCCCTTGCGTCAATGAGAGGAGGAAATCGCTTCCCGGGTCCACTGGCCGTTGACCAGGCGCAGCAGGTTCAAAGGGTTCGCATCCTGCAGCGCCGGCGGTAACAGGGCAGCCGGCGCGTTCTGCAGACAGACCGGGCGCAGAAAACGCTCAATCGCCCGGCTGCCGACCGAGGTCCCGCGTGCGTCGGTGGTCGCCGGCCACGGGCCGCCGTGGACCATCGCATCGCACACTTCCACGCCGGTGGGATACCCGTTAAACAGCACCCGTCCGGCCTTCTCACACAGCAGCGGTAGCAGGCTCGCCGCCAGCGGGCCATCATCCGCCTCAGCATGCACCGTCGCGGTGAGCTGCCCCTGCAGCGCTTTCACCACCGCCTGCAGCTGGGCCTCATCGTCCACTTCCACCAGCAGCGACAGCGGGCCGAAAACTTCGCTCTGCAGCAGCGTATCCTGCGCCAGCAGATCCTCGACCTGAGCCTGCCACAACTGGGTCTGCGCCTGCCCGACGCCGGCGACGAGGCCGCTCGCCAGCCTCTCAATACGCGGGTGCGCCGCCAGTGCCGCCACTCCCTGACGGTAGTGCTGAAGGGTCGGCGCATTGAGCAACACCTGCGGCGTGGAGTCCGCTACCGCCGCGCACAGCGCCGACTTAAAGCGTTCCAGCCCGGCGCCGCGCAGCGCCAGAATCAGCCCCGGACGGGTACAGAACTGGCCACCGCCGAGGGTGAATGACGCCACCAGCTCGTTTGCCAGCGCCTCGGCCCGCGTCTGCAGCGCCTGCGGCAGAATAATCAATGGGTTAATCGCCGACATTTCAGCAAACAGCGGAATTGGCTGCGGTCGCTGCTGCGCCAGCTGATACAGCGACTTACCGCCGGCCAACGAACCGGTAAAGCCAACGGCCTGAATCGCCGGATGACGGACCAATTCGGCGCCGATATCGGTCCCGAAAATCATATTGAATACGCCGCCGGGTAAACCGCACCGTACCACCGCCCTGACGATCGCCTCGGCGGTCAGCTCGGCGGTGGCCATATGGCCCGGATGGGCCTTCACCACCACCGGGCAGCCAGCCGCCAGCGCCGAGGCGGTATCGCCGCCAGCGGTAGAAAAGGCCAACGGAAAGTTGCTGGCGCCAAACACCGCCACCGGCCCTAACGCCTGCTGATACTGGCGCAGGTCCGGGCGCGGCAGCGGCTGACGGTCGGCTAAGGCGGTATCAATACGGGCGGCGAAGGTATCACCGCGCAGGATCACGCCAGCAAACATCCGCAACTGGCCGCTGGTGCGCGCCCGCTCTCCCTGTAGCCGCGCCAGCGGCAGCGCGGTCTCCTGCCCGGCGATAGCAAAAAACGGCTCGCCCAGCGCGTCCAGTTCATCGGCAATCGCGCAGAGAAAGTGCGCCCGCTGCTGCGGCGTGGTTTGTGAATAGACGGCAAAGGCCTGCTGCGCGGCTTCTGCGGCCAGTGCGGCTTCCTCACGGGAAGCCGGATAAAAGCGGTGGCCGGTGGCTTCGCCGTCCACCGCCCGCAGGCTCAATAGCGTCGCCTCACCGCTGGCAATACGGCGTCCGGCGATAAACTGCCGTCCCGCCATGGTCTGAGATGCATTCATAGTGACTCCTGTGCTCAGAGGCCGACATCCGGCAGCGTCGGACGAGTGGCCAGCGCCTGTTCAACGATCGCCACCACCTGCTGGCGCGTTTCGCCTTCCAGCGCCAGACGCGGCGGACGGGTAATGGCGCTGCCGCGGCCCAGCAACTCTTCACACAGCTTGATGCACTGCACCAGATCCGGACGCGCATCGAGATGCAGCAGCGGCATGAACCAGCGGTACAGCGCCATCGCCTCTTCGTAACGCTGCTGGCGGGCGAGACGGAATAACGTTTCCCCTTCGCGCGGGAAGGCGTTGGACATTCCGGAGATCCAGCCTTCCGCGCCGACGGCGATGCTTTCCACCACCACGTCATCCAGCCCGGCAAACAGCACGAAGCGGTCGCCAACGGTGTTACGCAGGTCGATAAAGCGGCGGGTATCGCCGGAGGAGTCTTTAAAGCAGACGATGTTGTCGCAGTCGGTCAGGGTGGCGAGAATGTCCGGCGTCACGTCGTTTTTGTAAATCGGCGGGTTGTTGTAGACCATAATCGGCAGGTCGGTAGCGCTCGCCACGCTGCGGAAGTGGGCCGCGGTTTCATGCGGTTTTGAGGAGTAGACCAGCGCCGGCATCACCATGATCCCGTCGACGCCGACGCACTCCGCCTCTTTCGCCATTTTCTGGGCGAAGGCGGTGGTGAACTCGGCCACCCCGGCGATGACCGGAATTTTGCCGCCGGCGGCATCCTTCGCCACCTCGATAATCTGTAGTTTTTCATCGGTGCTCAGCGAGGTGTTTTCACCCACGCTGCCGCATACCACCAGCCCGGAAACGCCATCTTTCACCAGGTTTTTCATCACCGCGTGAGTGGCGTCTAAATCGAGGGAGTAATCGCTACGAAACTGCGTGCTGACCGCCGGGAATACGCCGCTCCAGTGAATCGCTTTTTTGCTCATGCTCGGTTCCTTGTCGTCATTTTGTTAAGTCGAAGTGAATGAATGGTGAATATTCACTGACAGATTGACGTGTCGCGGAACCGGCGGCTTGTCGGTTTTCCCTCAATACGATGACGAAATTAGCACAGTCGGCAAAAGTGTGAGCCAGCGTTTATCCGAGCAGCGTGAGGCGAAAATCGCGCGGCGTCGAGCCGGTCATCGCCTTGAACTGGCGGCTAAAGGCGCTGTGATCGGTATACCCGCACTGCAGGGCGATATCGGTAATCGGCGTATCGCCAGCCAGCAGTTCGGTCGCTTTTTCCAGCCGCACTTTGTGGATCATCTGCCGCGGAGTGAGATGAAAGATCCGTTTGCAGTAGCGTTCGATCTGCGCAATCGACATCCCGCTTAAGGCGGTTAACTCTTCCATGGCGATCGGCCGGTGATAATGGCGGCGGATATGATCGTCGACGATCGCCAGCCGCTGCCACGCCGGATGGCGGGCATGAGCCTCCTGCAGATCGTGCGAGATCCCGGCCATGCCGATCACCTGCCCGCGGACATCGCGCAGCGCCAGTTTCTGCGTCAGGCACCAGCCGCGCTCGCGGCCATTGTAGAGATGCATTTCCAGCTGATCGCGCAGGGTCACACCTTCGCGCAACACCCGCAGATCCTGTTCGGTATAACCCTGACCCAGCGCGGAAGGAAAGACATCGGCGGAGGTTTTGCCCAGCAGCGAGGAGACGCTTTTGAAACCACAGCGGCGGGCCAGCGTCAGGTTCGCCAGCAGATAGCGCGCCTGACGATCTTTGATAAAAAAGACCACATTAGGAATGGCATTGAGCAGGGGCGCAATCAGCGCCAGCGCATTCAGCAGCACGGGCATATTTTCCGGCCGCTGGCGCGCCAGCCCTTCGCAGATCTGGCTCAGCTCATCGACGGCCAGCTCAGGTTGGTTAACCGCGCGCGGCGGCGCCGCATCAGAAACACCGATCATAAGGCCTCCTCATGGTAAGTGACCGAAGGATATTTATTCACTTTCCGTTAACACCTCAAGCAGCATCCCTCGGTTTTGCGATCCTGGATCCGCTTTACGCCTTCCCCTGATTTAGCCACTGGCGCAATGGTCACTTTCGGTTTACCACAGCATTAAGCAAATGATTAATAAGAAATAACTATGTGAAATAGAAATATGCCGCGCGCATGACTGTGCAGATTTCGTCATTTTCTCTGACGAAAGCGCTCAAGCAGGTCGGGAAAGGTTGCGCCAGCATGATGAAACATGTTGTTAACTTCCGGAGAGCCTGATGACCGCGCCACGCCCCCCTGTTACGTTGAGAGCTATTGATTCACATACCGGCGGCGAACCGACCCGCCTGATCGTTGACGGATTCCCCGATCTCGGCGGCGGCAGCATGGCGAAGCGCCGCGACCGCTTCGCCCGCGACTTCGACCATTGGCGTCAGGCGGCCATTCTCGAACCGCGCGGTAATGACGTACTGGTCGGCGCGCTGCTGTGCAAACCGGTCTCGGCGGCGGCTACCGCTGGCGTGATTTTCTTCAACAATGCCGGTTTTCTGAATATGTGCGGCCACGGCACAATCGGGCTTATCGCCTCGCTGGCCTGGCTTGGGCGTATCCAGCCCGGCGTACATCTGATTGAAACACCGGTCGGCGACGTAAGCGCTACGTTGCACGACGATGGCAGCGTATCGGTGCAAAACGTCCCGGCCCGCCGCTGGAAAAAACAGATCCGCGTTGAGACCGCGCATGGTCCCGTCATCGGCGATATTGCCTGGGGCGGCAACTGGTTTTTCCTGATTAACGACCACCCGTTCGCCATTACCCCCGAACAGATTCCACAGCTCACCGACTACGCCTGGGCGGTACGCGAGGGATTGGAGACGGCGGGGATCCGCGGCGACGACGGCGGCATTATCGACCATATCGAACTCTTCGCCGCTGACGATGCCGCCGACAGCCGCAACTTCGTACTCTGTCCGGGAAAGGCCTGGGATCGCTCGCCGTGCGGTACCGGCACCAGCGCCAAGCTGGCCTGCCTGGCGCAGGATGGCAAGCTGCAGCCGGGGGAAATCTGGCGTCAGGCCAGCATCATCGGCAGCCAGTTTACCGCCAGCTACCAGCGCACCGCGGAAGGCATCATCCCAACGATCCGCGGCGAAGCCTGGGTGTGTGGAGACAACCAGTTGATCCTCAACCCTGACGATCCCTTCTGCTGGGGGATCGCGCCGTGAAGCAGTGCGACGTCATCGTAATCGGCGCCGGGATCATCGGCGCCGCCTGCGCGTGGCAGCTGGCGAAGCGGGGGCAGAGCGTGACGCTTATCGACGACGGTCAGCCCGGCGCCACGGCGGCCGGTATGGGCCATCTGGTGTGCATGGATGACGACCCCGCCGAGCTTGCATTATCGGCATGGTCGCTGGAACGCTGGCGCGCTATCACGCCACGGATGCCCGACCATTGCGCCTGGCGCGGCTGCGGCACGCTGTGGCTGGCGGAAAGCGAAGAAGAGATGGCCGTCGCGGGCGAAAAACTGCGGCGGCTGGCCAGCTATCAGGTGCCCAGCGAACGCCAGACCCCGCAGCAGATCGCCGGGCGCGAACCGCTGCTGCGCGGCGGGCTGGCGGGCGGCCTGTGGGTGCCAGGCGATGGCATCCTTTACGCGCCAAACGTCGCCCGCTGGCTGATGGCCGATGCCGGAGACCATCTTACCTGCCTGCACGACAGCGCGCAGGCGATTACCGAACCGCAGGTGCTGCTCGCCAGCGGCAAACGGCTACAGGCGCGGGCCATCGTGGTGGCCTGCGGACTTGAAGCCAACGCGCTGTTAGCGGAAAACTGGCTGCGACCGAAAAAAGGCCAACTGGCGATTACCGATCGCTACCGGCCGCGGGTGCATCACCAGCTGGTTGAGCTGGGTTACGGCGCCAGCGCCCATGGCGGCGGCACCTCGGTGGCGTTTAACCTTCAGCCGCGGCCAACCGGCCAGCTGCTGATTGGCTCTTCGCGTCAGTTTGATAACCGTGAGCGCGAGTTGGATCTGCCCTTGCTGGCGCAGATGCTCGATCGCGCCCGCCATTTCGTGCCGGCGCTGGCGACGTTGAATATCATCCGCTGCTGGAGCGGCCTGCGCGCCGCCTCGCAGGATGGCAACCCGCTGATCGGCCCGCATCCCACGCGCCGTGGCGTATGGCTGGCGCTGGGCCATGAAGGGCTGGGCGTCACCACCGCTCCGGCCACAGCTGAACTGCTGGCGGCGCAGATCCTCGATGAACGCTGCCCATTGGCGCCCGACGCCTGGCTCCCGGCCCGTTTGTGTCAACAGGAGGCGATTGCATGAAGGCCACGCTCACTATCACCATTGATGGCGAAGCGCTGACGGTGCCGGAAGGCATTAGCGTGGCGGCGGCGCTGGCGTTGACCGGCGACCCCACCACCCGCCAGGCGGTTAACGGCGAGCTCCGCGCGCCGTTTTGCGGCATGGGCGTCTGCCAGGAGTGCCGGGTCACCGTCGATGGCCTTCGGGTGCTGGCCTGCCAGACCCTGTGCCGGGCCGGTATGCAAATAGAAAGGAGCCACGATGAACACGCTGCGCTGTGACATTTTAATCCTCGGCGCCGGCCCCGCCGGCATGGCGGCCGCGCTCTCCGCCGCCGCCTGCGATAAACAGGTGATTATTCTCGACGATAACCCCGCCCCTGGCGGACAAATCTGGCGCGCGGGTCCGCAGGCGACGCAGCCCGCCCTGGCCCGGCGCTACCGCGACGCCATCGCCGCGTCTGCCGCCATCCGGGTAGTGAACGGCGCACGGCTGATTGCCCGCCCCTCCGCGCACAGCGTGCTGTTTGAAACCGCCGACGGCGGCGGCGTGGTTTGCTGGCAGAAACTGATCCTCTGCTGCGGCGCGCGCGAGCTGTCGCTGCCCTTTCCCGGCTGGACCTTACCCGGCGTGACCGGCGCGGGCGGCCTGCAGGCGCAAATCAAACAGGGCCTGTCGCTGAAAGGAGAAAAGGTGGTGATTGCCGGCAGCGGTCCGCTACTGCTGGCGGTGGCGGATACGGTGAACAAGGCTGGAGGCGACGTGACGAATATCATTGAACAAGCGCCGCTCCCGGCGCTGCTGCGCTTCGCCGGCGGGCTGTGGCGCTGGCCGCAGAAGCTGCGCCAGTTAGCGACGCTGGCCCCGAAAGGCTATCTGAGCGGCGCGCAGGCGATCCGCGCTCACGGCGCAACGCGGCTGGAAGCCGTTACGCTTCGCCAGCGCGGCGTCGAGCGGACTATCGCCTGCGATCGGCTGGCTATCGGCTACGGGCTGATACCCAATATCGAGACGGGGCTGCTGTTTGGCTGCGCCACGGCACAGGAGGCGATCCAGGTTAACCGCTGGCAGCAAACCAGCGTCGCGGATATCTATGCCGCCGGCGAGTGCACCGGTTTCGGCGGTAGCGAGCTGGCGCTGGCGGAGGGCGAAATCGCCGGGTATGCCGCCGCCGGGGCCAGCCAGCAAGCGCAGGCGTTATTTACCCGCCGCGCCCGCTGGCAGCGTTTCGCCGAAGCAATCAACCGTACCTTCCGGCTGACGGAATCCTTGAAAGACGCCGCAACGCCGGAGAGCCTGCTGTGCCGCTGCGAGGATGTACGCTGCGGCGATGTGGCGGCCGCCGGAGGCTGGCCGCAGGCCAAACTTACCCAGCGCTGCGGAATGGGCGCTTGTCAGGGGCGCACCTGCGCCGCCAGCGCCCGCTGGTTGTACGGCTGGCCGCTGCCGCAGCCAAGAGAACCGCTGGCCCCCGCCCGCGCGGAAACGCTTATTGCCCTCGCCCGGCCGAGCGCCGAGCCGTAACCGCTACTCTTCTTCATCACCGCGCCCGGCAGGGACGCCAAGCGCAATAAACTCCTCCAGCAGCGAGGTCAGTTGCTGCAGCTTTTCCGTGGTGAACTGGGCCTCCAGCAGACGATAGGTTTCTTCCACCTCGGCCTGAGCGCTTTCATACAGCGCGGTTCCGGCAGGCGTCAGCGAGACGTACAGCTTGCGCTGATCGTTAACCGGCTTTAAGCGCAGCACCAGCCCATCCCGCTCCATGCGCGTCAAAATCCCGGTCAGGCTGGGGCGCAGGATGCAGGCGCGAAAGGCCAGATCGTGAAAATCCATCGACGGACGTTCGGCGAGAATTCGCACGATCCGCCACTGCTGTTCGGTGAGATTGTGCCGTTTGACGATCGGCCGAAAGTAGGCCATCGCCGCCTCACGCGCCTGCAACAAGGCAATGGTTAATGAATCATGCATAGTATCCCCTCTACAGCCTCATCCAAAACTTATTAACAACTTAATAATTAGCTTTAATCCTGCCATGTACAACCGGTTTCTGCACCTGAAAAGTACCAGCCTCTTCCTGAAAAACAGTCAACTCATTGATTAAAAACCAATAAGTTATTGATGTGTAAATATTGTGTTAATCAGATCACAAAACATTCACTTCCAGTTGCTAAACCTGGCCGCAAAGCATAAAAGATGATCATTAACATATTAATGAAATGCATTTAAATCCGAAATCAGTACCAGAGGAGTGGTGAATGAAAGGTACCATCTTCGCCGTTGCGCTCAATCATCGCAGCCAGCTCGACGCCTGGCGCGAAGCGTTTCAACAGGCCCCCTACAAGACGCCGCCGAAAACCGCGGTCTGGTTTATCAAGCCGCGCAATACCGTGATTGGCGACGGCGAGGCGATCCCCTATCCGCAGGGCGAGACCGTACAAAGCGGCGCGACGGTGGCGCTGATTGTCGGCAAAACCGCGCGTAAAGTGGCGGCGGCAGAGGCAGCGAACTATATCGCCGGCTACGCGCTGGCTAACGATGTGAGTCTGCCGGAAGAGAGTTTTTATCGCCCGGCGATCAAGGCGAAATGCCGCGATGGCTTCTGCCCCGTCGGCGCGCTGTCGGCGGTGCGTAACGTCGATAACCTGACCATCATCACCGAAATCAACGGCCGCGAGGCGGATAGCTGGCATACCGGCGATCTGCAGCGTAACGCCGCGCAGCTGCTGAGCGCCTTAAGCGAGTTCGCCACCCTCAATCCCGGCGACGCGATCCTTATCGGCACGCCCCACTCTCGCGTCACGCTGCGCCCCGGCGACCGCGTACGTATTCTCGCCGACGGATTCCCGGCGCTGGAAAACCCGGTTGTCGCAGAAGGAGAGCTGGCATGAAACAGGCACGCATTGAATGGCAGGGACAGGTACGCGACGTGCTGGTCGATGAACGCGACCAGGTGCGCCTGAACGATGGCACGGTATTGAAAGAAGGCGAATTCCGCTGGTTGCCGCCCGCCGACGGCACGCTGTTCGCGCTGGGGCTGAACTACGCCGACCACGCCAACGAGCTGGAATTTAAGCCGCCAACCGAGCCTTTGGTGTTCATCAAAGCGCCGAACACCTTTATTGGCCACCAGCAGCAGTCGGTACGCCCGGATAACGTCGAATACATGCACTACGAAGCCGAACTGGTGGTGGTGATCGGGAAAACCGCGCGCCGCGTCAGCGAAGCCGAGGCCATGGACTATGTCGCTGGCTATACCGTGTGCAACGACTACGCGATCCGCGACTACCTGGAAAACTACTACCGCCCGAACCTGCGGGTCAAAAGCCGCGATACCCTGACGCCGATTGGCCCGTGGATCGTCGCCAAAGAGGCGATCCCGGATCCGCATAATCTGGCCCTGCGCACCTGGGTCAACGGCGAACTGCGCCAGCAGGGCACCACCGCCGATCTGATCTTCAGCATCCCGTTCCTCATCGCTTATTTAAGCGAATTTATGACCCTGCAACCGGGCGACATGATCGCCACCGGCACGCCGAAAGGGCTATCCGATGTGGTGCCGGGCGACGAGGTGATCGTTGAAGTCGAGGGCGTGGGCCGCCTGGTCAACCATATCATCAGCCAGCAAGCGTATGAGGAGACACTGTCATGAAAAAGATTAACCATTGGATCAACGGTAAAAACGTTGCCGGCGCAGACTATTTTCATACCACCAACCCGGCCACCGGCGAGGTACTGGCTGAAGTCGCCTCTGGCGGCGAAGCCGAGGTTCACCAGGCGGTAGCGGCGGCGAAAGAGGCCTTTCCGAAGTGGGCTAACCTGCCGATGAAAGAGCGCGCGCGCCTGATGCGCCGCCTGGGGGATCTGATCGATCAGAACGTCCCGGAGATCGCGGCGATGGAAACCGCCGATACCGGCCTGCCTATCCACCAGACCAAAAACGTGCTGATCCCGCGGGCGTCGCATAACTTCGAATTTTTCGCCGAAGTGTGCCAGCAGATGAACGGCAAGACCTATCCGGTCGACGACAAGATGCTTAACTATACCCTCGTGCAGCCGGTTGGTGTGTGCGCGCTGGTGTCGCCGTGGAACGTACCGTTTATGACCGCCACCTGGAAGGTGGCGCCGTGCCTGGCGCTGGGGAATACCGCGGTGCTGAAAATGTCCGAGCTGTCGCCGCTGACCGCCGATCGTCTGGGCGAGCTGGCGCTGGAAGCCGGGATCCCGGCTGGCGTGCTCAACGTGGTGCAGGGCTATGGCGCCACCGCCGGCGACGCGCTGGTGCGCCATCATGATGTGCGCGCCGTCTCCTTCACCGGCGGCACCGCCACCGGCCGCAACATCATGAAGAACGCCGGTCTGAAAAAGTACTCTATGGAGCTCGGCGGAAAATCGCCGGTGCTGATTTTTGAAGACGCCGATATTGAGCGCGCGCTCGACGCCGCGCTGTTCACCATCTTCTCGATCAACGGCGAACGCTGCACCGCCGGTTCGCGCATTTTCATTCAGCAGAGTATTTATCCGGAGTTCGTCAAGCGCTTCGCCGAGCGCGCCAACCGCCTGCGCGTGGGCGATCCGACCGATCCGAATACCCAGGTCGGCGCGCTGATTAGCAAGCAGCACTGGGAGAAAGTGTCCGGCTACATTCGCCTCGGCATCGAAGAGGGCGCCACCCTGCTGGCCGGCGGCGCGGATAAACCGTCCGACCTGCCGGCGCATCTGAAAGCCGGCAACTTCCTGCGCCCGACGGTACTGGCGGATGTCGACAACCGCATGCGCGTCGCCCAGGAAGAGATTTTTGGCCCGGTCGCCTGCCTGCTGCCGTTCAAAGACGAAGCGGAAGGGCTGCGCCTGGCGAACGATGTGGAATACGGCCTGGCGTCGTATATCTGGACCCAGGACGTCAGCAAAGTGCTGCGTCTGGCGCGCGGTATTGAAGCCGGGATGGTGTTCGTCAACACCCAGAACGTGCGAGACCTGCGTCAGCCGTTCGGCGGCGTGAAGGCCTCCGGCACCGGCCGCGAAGGCGGCGAGTACAGCTTTGAAGTGTTCGCCGAAATGAAAAACGTCTGCATCTCGATGGGCGACCATCCGATCCCGAAATGGGGAGTCTGATATGGGTAAGTTAGCGTTAGCAGCAAAAATCACTCACGTGCCGTCGATGTATCTGTCTGAGCTGCCGGGGAAAAACCACGGCTGCCGCCAGGGCGCGATCGACGGGCATAAAGAAATTGGCAAGCGCTGCCGTGAAATGGGCGTCGATACCATCATCGTGTTCGACACCCACTGGCTGGTCAACAGCGCCTATCACATCAACTGCGCCGACCATTTTCAGGGCGTCTACACCAGTAACGAACTGCCGCATTTTATTCGCGACATGACCTACGACTACGACGGCAATCCGGAGCTGGGCCAGCTTATCGCCGACGAGGCCGTAAAGCTCGGCGTACGCGCCAAAGCACACAATATTCCCAGCCTGAAGCTGGAGTACGGCACCCTGGTGCCAATGCGCTACATGAACAGCGATAAGCATTTCAAGGTGGTGTCCATTTCCGCGTTTTGTACCGTTCACGACTTTGCCGACAGCCGCAGGCTGGGCGAGGCCATCCTCAAAGCCATTGAGAAATATGACGGCACCGTAGCGGTGCTGGCCAGCGGTTCGCTGTCGCACCGCTTTATCGATGACCAGCGCGCCGAAGAGGGCATGAACAGCTACACCCGCGAGTTTGATCATCAGATGGATGAGCGCGTGGTGAAACTGTGGCGGGAGGGCAAATTCAAAGAGTTCTGCACCATGCTGCCGGAGTACGCCGACTACTGCTACGGCGAAGGCAACATGCACGACACGGTGATGCTGCTCGGTCTGCTGGGTTGGGATAAATACGACGGCAAGGTGGAGTTTATCACCGAGCTATTCGCCAGCTCCGGTACCGGCCAGGTTAACGCCGTGTTCCCGTTGCCAGCGCAGGCGTAAGGGGGCCCCATGCCGCATTTTATCGCCGAATGTACCGACAACATCCGTGAACAGGCCGATTTACCGGGCCTGTTCGCCAAAGTCAACGAGGCGCTGGCCGCCACCGGCATCTTTCCGATCGGCGGGATCCGCAGCCGCGCCCACTGGCTCGATACCTGGCAGATGGCCGACGGCAAGCAGGATTACGCCTTCGTGCATATGACCCTGAAGATCGGCGCCGGGCGCAGTCTGGAGAGCCGTCAGGACGTGGGAGATATGCTGTTCGCACTGATCAAAGCCCATTTTGCCGCGCTAATGGAGAGCCGCTATCTGGCGCTGTCGTTCGCCATGGAAGAACTCGACCCGACGCTGAACTACAAACAGAACAACGTGCACGCGTTATTTAAATAATGTGCAAATTGCCCGGTGGCGCTGCGCTTACCGGGCCTACAACGGCCATGAATTTGTAGGCCGGATAAGCGAAGCGCCATCCGGCAATGCAATGCCACAGGAATCACTATGCTCGATAAACAGACCCGCACCCTGATTGCCCAGCGGCTGAACCAGGCCGAAAAACAGCGTGAACAGATCCGCGCGATCTCGCTGGATTATCCGTCGATCACCATTGAGGACGCCTACGCCGTCCAGCGCGAGTGGGTCGAAATGAAGATCGCCGAAGGCCGCGCGCTCAAAGGCCACAAGATCGGCCTGACCTCTAAAGCGATGCAGGCCAGTTCGCAGATCAGCGAGCCGGACTACGGCGCGCTGCTCGACGATATGTTCTTCCACGACGGCAGCGATATTCCCACCGACCGCTTTATCGTGCCACGTATTGAAGTCGAGCTGGCCTTCGTGCTGGCCAAACCGCTGCGCGGCCCGAACTGCACGCTGTTTGATGTCTACAACGCCACCGACTACGTTATCCCGGCGCTGGAGCTTATCGACGCGCGTTGCCACAACATCGACCCGGAAACCCAGCGTCCGCGCAAAGTGTTCGACACTATCTCCGATAACGCCGCCAACGCCGGGGTGATCCTCGGCGGCCGGCCGATTAAACCAGACGAGCTCGACCTGCGCTGGATCTCCGCCCTGCTGTATCGCAACGGCGTGATTGAGGAGACCGGCGTCGCCGCGGGCGTACTCAATCATCCGGCCAACGGCGTGGCGTGGCTGGCCAACAAACTGGCGCCATACGATGTCCAGCTCGAAGCCGGGCAGATTATCCTCGGCGGCTCCTTCACCCGTCCGGTCCCGGCGCGCAAGGGCGATACCTTCCACGTCGACTACGGCAACATGGGCGCCATCAGCTGCCGCTTTGTTTGAGGAAAGCAACATGAACAACGCATTTAAAGAGGCGCTCAAGACCGGGCGTCCGCAAATCGGCCTATGGCTTGGGCTGTGCAGCAGCTACAGCGCCGAACTGCTGGCCGGCGCGGGCTTCGACTGGCTGCTGATCGACGGCGAACACGCGCCCAACAATGTACAAACGGTGCTGACCCAGCTTCAGGCCATTGCGCCCTACCCCAGCCAGCCGGTGGTTCGTCCGTCGTGGAACGATCCGGTGCAGATCAAACAGCTGCTGGACGTCGGCGCGCAAACTCTGCTGGTGCCGATGGTGCAGAATGCCGAAGAAGCGCGGCTGGCGGTAAGCGCCACCCGCTACCCGCCTGCCGGCATCCGCGGAGTCGGCAGCGCGCTGGCCCGCGCCTCACGCTGGAATCGCATTCCGGATTATATCCACCGGGCCAATGACGCCATGTGCGTACTGGTACAGATTGAGACCCGCGAAGCGCTGAAAAATTTGCCGCAGATCCTCGATGTCGACGGGGTGGACGGCGTGTTTATCGGCCCGGCGGATCTCAGCGCCGATATGGGCCACGGCGGCAACCCACAACACCCGGAAGTGCAGGCCGCCATTGAAGATGCCATCCAGCAAATCCGCCAGGCCGGAAAGGCGCCGGGGATCCTGATGGCCAATGAACAGCTGGCGAAACGCTATCTCGAACTGGGCGCGCTGTTCGTCGCCGTCGGCGTCGATACCACCCTGCTGGCCCGCGGCGCAGAAGCGCTGGCGGCGCGGTTTGGCGCGGAAAAAACCGACCTGGGTTCGTCAGGCGTCTACTAACGCCGGGTGGCGCTACGCTCATCCGGCCCGGAGCAGCAGCGAATCGCAGGTCCGGTAAGCGCAGCACTACCGGGCAACCCGCAGTACCCTACAAAATTCCCATTAGAGGAAAATAATAATGAGCGATACATCACCTGCCATCCCGGAAAAGTTCGATCCGGCGAATCAGCACAAACAGCTGACGGCGCAGCAGCAGTCGGTTATCAACAAGCTCTTCCGCCGTCTGATCGTGTTTTTATTCGTCCTGTTTATCTTTTCGTTTTTAGACCGGATCAATATCGGCTTTGCTGGATTAACCATGGGGCAGGATCTGGGCCTCAACGCCACCATGTTTGGCCTGGCCACCACCCTGTTTTACGCCACTTACGTCATTTTTGGCATTCCCAGCAACGTGATGCTCAGCATCGTCGGCGCACGACGCTGGATCGCTACCATCATGGTGCTGTGGGGCATCGCCTCTACCGCCACCATGTTCGCCACCGGACCAAAAAGTCTCTATGTTCTGCGCATGCTGGTGGGGATCACCGAGGCCGGTTTCCTGCCGGGTATCCTGCTGTACCTGACCTACTGGTTCCCGGCATTTTTCCGCGCCCGCGCTAACGCGTTGTTTATGATTGCGATGCCGGTGACCACCGCGCTGGGGTCGATCGTCTCCGGCTATATCTTGTCCCTCGACGGTCTGCTGAACCTGCACGGCTGGCAGTGGCTGTTCCTGCTGGAAGGCTTCCCGTCGGTGCTGCTCGGCATTATGGTCTGGTTCTGGCTCGATGATTCGCCGTCGAAGGCCAGGTGGCTGACGGCGGAGGACAAAAAATGTCTGCAGGAGATGATGGATAACGATCGCCTGACTCTGGTGCAGCCGGAAGGGGCCATCAGCCATCACGCCATGCAGCAGCGCAGCCTGTGGCGGGAAGTGTTCACCCCGATCGTGTTGATGTATACCCTCGCCTACTTCTGCCTGACCAATACGCTCAGCGCGATCAGCATCTGGACGCCGCAGATCCTCAAAAGCTTTAACGAAAGCAGCAGCAATATCACCATCGGTCTGCTGGCGGCGATCCCGCAAATTTGTACCATTCTCGGGATGATCTACTGGAGCCGCCACTCCGATAAATACCAGGAGCGGAAGCATCACACTGCCCTGCCGTTCCTGTTCGCCGCTGCGGGCTGGCTGCTGGCGTCAGCCACCGATCATAACCTGATCCAGCTGCTCGGGATCGTGATGGCCTCCACCGGATCGTTTAGCGCTATGGCCATCTTCTGGACCACGCCGGATCAGTCCATCAGTCTGCGTGCCCGCGCAATCGGCATTGCGGTGATCAACGCCACCGGCAATATCGGATCGGCGCTCAGTCCCTTTATGATCGGCTGGCTGAAGGATATTACCGGCAGCTTCAGCAGCGGGCTGTGGTTCGTCGCCGCACTGCTGGTGATTGGCGCGGTGATCATCTGGGCGATTCCGATGAAGGGCTCGCGCCCTCGCGCGACACCGTAAGGAGCCGCTATGTGCCAAAGCCCAATCGCCAACATCGATATCAATAAAGAGTACGACGAGAGCCTGGGCACCGAAGAGGTGCACTATCAGTCGTTTTCCCGCATGGCGGCCTTTTTTGGCCGCGACATGCAGGCGCATCGTCACGACCGTTATTTCCAGATGCACTACCTTGATACCGGGCAGATTGAGCTGCAGCTTGATGACCATCGCTATTCGGTGCAGGCGCCGCTGTTTGTGTTAACGCCGCCCTCGGTGCCGCACGCGTTTATTACCGAGTCCGATAGCGATGGTCACGTGTTGACGGTGCACGAAGAACTCATCTGGCCGCTGCTGGAGGTGCTTTATCCCGGCACGCGGGAGACCTTCGGCCTGCCGGGGATCTGTCTGTCGCTGGCAGATAAACCCGACGAGCTGGCGGCGCTGGCCCACTACTGGCAGCTGATTCGTCGGGAATCTACCGCCCAGTTGCCCGGGCGGGAACACACCCTGGCGCTGCTGGCGCAGGCGGTATTTACCCTGCTGCTGCGCAACGCCAGGCTCGACGATCATGCCGCCAGCGGGATGCGCGGCGAGCTGAAGCTATTCCAGCGCTTTAACCAGATGATCGACAGCCACTACCATCAGCACTGGACGGTACCGGATTACGCCAGGGAGCTGCATCTGACCGAATCGCGGCTGACCGATATCTGCCGCCGCTTCGCCAACCGTTCGCCGAAGCGGCTGATATTCGACCGCCAGCTGCGCGAGGCGAAGCGGCTGCTGCTGTTTTCCGATAGCGCGGTCAATGAGATTGCCTGGCAGCTGGGGTTTAAAGACCCTGCCTATTTTGCGCGCTTTTTTAGCCGCCAGGTCGGCTGCTCGCCCAGCAGCTACCGGGCGCAAAAAGTACCTGTGTCGTAATACCCCGGCGGCGCTGCGCTTGCCTGGGCTACAGACCACAGGGCGGGTCAGCGCCGCGCCACCCGCCAAAAGCTGCCGAGATCACAAAATTTAATCCCGCCTGAAAAGTACCCGCCGTTGTCGCAAACGTCCCTTCACGGCAAGCGCAATAACCGCTTCAATTAAACAACAAAAACAAAACATATATTTAACATTATTTTTCCGATAAATACTGAAGAGGCCCCTATGAAACCTGAAGATTTCCGCGCCGACGCGAAACGCCCGTTAACTGGCGAAGAGTATTTAAAAAGCCTGCAGGATGGCCGCGAAATTTATATCTACGGCGAGCGCGTGAAGGATGTCACCACCCACCCGGCCTTCCGTAACGCCGCGGCTTCTGTCGCTCAGCTGTACGATGCGCTGCACAAACCGGAGATGCAGGATTCCCTGTGCTGGGGCACCGATACCGGCAGCGGCGGCTACACCCATAAATTCTTCCGCGTGGCGAAAAGCGCCGACGACCTGCGCCAGCAGCGCGACGCCATCGCCGAGTGGTCGCGCTTAAGCTACGGCTGGATGGGCCGCACCCCGGACTACAAAGCCGCCTTCGGCTGCGCGCTGGGCGCCAACCCGGCGTTTTACGGCCAGTTCGAGCAGAACGCCCGCAACTGGTACACCCGCATTCAGGAAACCGGCCTGTACTTTAACCACGCGATCGTCAACCCGCCGATCGACCGCCACAAGCCGGCTGATGAAGTGAAGGATGTCTACATCAAGCTGGAAAAAGAGACCGATGCCGGGATCATCGTCAGCGGCGCGAAAGTGGTCGCCACCAACTCAGCGCTGACCCACTACAACATGATCGGCTTCGGCTCCGCACAGGTGATGGGCGAGAACCCGGACTTCGCGCTGATGTTCGTCGCGCCGATGGATGCCGAAGGCGTCAAGCTTATCTCCCGCGCCTCCTATGAGATGGTCGCCGGTGCGACCGGCTCCCCGTACGACTATCCGCTTTCCAGCCGTTTCGACGAGAACGACGCGATTCTGGTAATGGATAAGGTGCTGATCCCATGGGAGAACGTACTGATTTATCGCGACTTTGACCGCTGCCGCCGCTGGACCATGGAAGGTGGTTTCGCCCGCATGTATCCCCTGCAGGCCTGCGTACGCCTGGCGGTAAAACTGGACTTTATCACCGCCCTGCTGAAACGCTCTCTGGAATGTACCGGCACCCTCGAGTTCCGCGGCGTACAGGCCGACCTCGGCGAAGTAGTCGCTTGGCGCAACATGTTCTGGGCGCTTAGCGATTCCATGTGCTCGGAAGCGACGCCGTGGGTCAATGGCGCATGGCTGCCGGATCACGCCGCGCTGCAGACCTATCGCGTGATGGCCCCGATGGCCTACGCCAAGATCAAGAACATCATCGAGCGCAACGTCACCAGCGGCCTGATTTATCTGCCGTCCAGCGCCCGCGATCTGAACAACCCGCAGATCGACCAGTATCTGGCGAAGTACGTGCGCGGCTCCAACGGTATGGATCACGTTGAACGTATCAAGATCCTCAAACTGATGTGGGACGCGATCGGCAGCGAATTCGGCGGTCGCCATGAACTGTATGAGATCAACTACTCCGGTAGCCAGGATGAAATTCGCCTGCAGTGTCTGCGCCAGGCGCAGAGCTCCGGCAATATGGACAAAATGATGGCGATGGTCGACCGCTGCCTGTCCGAGTACGACCAGAACGGCTGGACGGTGCCGCATCTGCACAATAACGCTGATATCAACATGTTGGATAAGCTGCTGAAGTAATTCACAGCGGGAGGTCATAATGCAATTAGATGAACAACGCCTGCGTTTTCGCGATGCCATGGCCAGCCTGTCGGCGGCGGTTAACGTTGTCACCACCGAAGGCGAAGCCGGTCGCTGCGGCATTACCGCCACGGCGGTGTGCTCGGTGACGGATACGCCGCCATCGGTGATGGTTTGTATCAACGCCAACAGCGCGATGAACCCGGTGTTTCAGGGTAACGGCAAGTTGTGCATCAACGTGCTGAACCACGAACAGGAAATCATGGCCCGTCATTTCGCCGGGATGACCGGGGTGACGATGGAAGAGCGGTTTGCCCTCAGCGGCTGGCAGCAGGGCGCGCTCGGGCAGCCGGTGCTGAAAGGTTCACTGGCCAGTCTCGAAGGCGAGATAAGCCAGGTGCAAACCATTGGTACCCACCTGGTGTATCTGGTGGAGATCCGCAATATTACCCTGAGCCCGCAGGGGCACGGTCTGATTTACTTTAAACGCCGTTTCCACCCGGTGATGATGGAAATGGAAGTGGCAGTCTAAAATCCGCGCCCAGGTTTACTTATCGCCCGATGCGTAAACCTGGCGCTTAATATGCGTCATCTCACCCGCCAGCCTTATTCAACAGCGCGACATGAAGCCCAATCAAAACGTCCACCGCCGCGGAAATTTTGTTCCCGGTAGTCAGCAGGTAATGTTAAGTGCCAGCCTTTTCGCCTGGCGGTACAGGCAATAACCGGAAATTGAGAATAATCTATAGCGTCATGAATAAATTGTTGTTTACCTATATTTGTTAAAAAGGCATCTCCCCGATTCCAGATAGCTTTTTTTAACTTGATATTCCAGGTCTGATAGCTTTCGCCAGCAATTGTATAACCTTCACCTTCAGGCGCTTTTTTGGTCCAGTCAATCTCGCCGCCATCGTATAAATATTGCCATACAGCATAGCGCTCAAGGGTAAACTGGCTGGGTAAAGTACTGACATTTTTAGAATCGATTTTATCGAGTAATTGCGAATTCGCTAACAGTAGCGCCATGGCTTTATGCATGTAACCCAACATAATATCGGGACGTTCGGGCACTCCCTCTTCTGCTTCAAACAAAGAGATATAAGCGAGATAGAGCGCATCATCACGCACTTTTTGACCGTTCGCCGCGGCGTTGGCGACGATTTTCGCCGCCCGATATTGTAAACTTCCCCAGGATTCCTCACCGCTAACAGGCCTGTAGCGATTATTGTATTTTTCTCCCGTCAGGTAGCCCTGAGCTGCGTTTAAATCGTTAGCGTTTAACGCCGATTTAGCGCGCTGATGGTCGGATAAGGTCATTATATTGCGCCCCGTATTTCTGGCAATATAATACGACTGACGACAATCAGAAAGGAGCATAACCATAATGACCATGGCAATAATTCTAAAAAAAATCTTATATATTCTCACCGTGAAGTCCTTTAATTTATTTATAAATATAATGTTTGGAAACTTGTCTCGGTTCGATGTATAGCAAAACGGTTACCCGACCTTTTTTATAAGTACGTTGCCAGGTAGAACAATTTGTTATTTTATTCAGATCTAATCTTTTACTATACCACTCCTGCTGTTTTGCAATGCAGGCGGAAAGACTTTGATAGAATTTCCCTTTGTCTGCAATGAACTCTTCTTTGATTGTCGCTGGCCCATATTCTCGATCAAGGACCTTAACTTCCTCATTATATAAGGCGAGTGCTTCCCGGCCATCATCAACTTTATAGGCCTGCTGACTGGAATCAACATCAGCGCTAACAAAAACACTTTTCAGCCCTTTATTCTTATCGAAATAAAGCTTCATCTCCTGATATTTCAATGCCCCCACTTCCTGGGGAGTCAGCGTTGAGATAATCAGATCCGGGTCTTTTCCGGCATAATTGATATCTGATACCTCAAGAGAATATAAAGGCGTGTTTCTGGCTTCATCGTAACTCATCCCCCAGCGCAAATTATAAGGGGCTGCCGGCTCATCAACAGCCTGATGTATCTCTCTTGCATGAGCAAATGTTAAATAAAAAGCACTGGCGACGATCATTATCTTTACAAATTTCATAACACGAATTCCCTTTGCTAAACGCTATCCATACGACATGACAAAGCCAGCATAATATCAAAATACCTCTATTTGAAATAAAGATAGTAATCTGCGGGTGATAAAAACCGTTATCCTCAGTTTGAAAGCATATCTTTGAGATGCGCAGAATAATATTGTGAACTTAATCACACATTTACGCGCTCTCGTACTCATATCTAACCGCTTACCCCTTCCAGTAACCGCTTAACCTCCTATACAACCACTCACCCATTTACCCAACTTTACGCGCGCGCTGTTCTGGCAAGATCGGAGGCAGCCTAGCTAATCAATACCTCCATCAACCCTTACTTAAAACCAGACGGCTTCGGCCAATTATTCATCTAATTAACGCCAGGTTTTACTATGGATACCAAAAAACTATTCAAGCACATACCCTGGGTGATTCTCGGAATCATCGGGGCATTTTGCCTCTCAGTCGTCGCGTTGCGCCGCGGTGAGCACGTCAGTGCCCTGTGGATCGTCGTCGCCTCGGTTTCTGTGTACCTCGTCGCCTACCGTTATTACAGCCTGTACATCGCGCAGAAGGTGATGAAGCTTGACCCAACGCGCTCGACGCCGGCGGTCATTAATAACGATGGCCTGAACTATGTGCCAACCAACCGCTACGTGCTGTTTGGCCACCACTTTGCCGCCATTGCCGGCGCCGGCCCGCTGGTTGGCCCGGTACTGGCCGCGCAGATGGGCTATCTGCCGGGCACCCTGTGGCTGCTGGCCGGCGTGGTGCTGGCGGGCGCGGTACAGGACTTCATGGTGCTGTTTATCTCCTCACGGCGTAACGGCGCCTCGCTGGGCGAGATGATCAAGCAGGAAATGGGGCCGGTTCCGGGCTCTATCGCGCTGTTCGGCTGCTTCCTGATTATGATCATCATCCTCGCGGTGCTGGCGCTCATCGTGGTGAAAGCGCTGGCGGAAAGCCCGTGGGGCGTCTTTACCGTCTGCTCGACGGTACCTATTGCCCTGTTTATGGGGATCTACATGCGCTTCCTGCGCCCTGGCCGCGTGGGTGAAGTCTCGGTTATCGGTATCGTGCTGCTGGTGGCGTCCATCTGGTTTGGCGGCATCATTGCCCACGACCCATACTGGGGCCCGGCGCTGACCTTTAAAGACACCACCATCACCTTTACCCTGATTGGCTACGCGTTTATCTCCGCGCTGCTGCCGGTATGGCTGATTCTGGCGCCGCGTGACTATCTGGCCACCTTCCTGAAAATCGGCGTGATCGTCGGCCTGGCGCTGGGGATCGTTATCCTCAACCCGGACCTGAAAATGCCGGCGGTGACCCAGTACATTGATGGTACCGGCCCGCTGTGGAAAGGCGCGCTGTTCCCGTTCCTGTTTATCACCATCGCCTGCGGCGCGGTCTCCGGCTTCCACGCGCTGATCGCCTCCGGCACCACGCCGAAGCTGCTGGCCAACGAAACCGATGCCCGCTTTATCGGCTACGGTGCGATGCTGATGGAGTCGTTCGTGGCCATCATGGCGCTGGTCGCCGCCTCGATTATCGAACCGGGTCTCTACTTCGCGATGAACACCCCGCCAGCGGGCCTTGGCATCGTCATGCCGAACCTGCATGAAATGGGCGGTGAAAACGCGGCGATGATCGCCGCGCAGCTGAAAGAAGTGACCGTCCATGCGGCGGCGACCGTCAGCTCCTGGGGCTTCGTGATCTCCCCTGAGCAGATCCTGCAGACGGCGAAAGATATCGGCGAACCTTCGGTACTGAACCGCGCCGGCGGCGCGCCGACGCTGGCCGTCGGTATCGCCCATGTGTTCCATAAAATCATCCCGATGGCGGATATGGGCTTCTGGTACCACTTTGGTATCCTGTTTGAAGCGCTGTTTATCCTCACCGCGCTGGATGCCGGTACCCGCGCAGGCCGCTTTATGCTGCAGGATCTGCTGGGTAACTTCGTGCCGTTCCTGAAAAAAACCGACTCACTGGTCGCCGGGATTATCGGTACCGCGGGCTGCGTCGGCCTGTGGGGCTACCTGCTGTATCAGGGCGTGGTCGACCCGCTGGGCGGTGTGAAGAGCCTGTGGCCGCTGTTCGGTATCTCTAACCAGATGCTGGCCGCCGTGGCGCTGGTGCTTGGCACCGTGGTGCTGGTCAAAATGCAGCGCACCAAATATATCTGGGTCACCGTTATCCCGGCAGCGTGGCTGCTGCTGTGCACCACCTGGGCGCTGGGTCTGAAGCTGTTCAGCAGCAATCCGCAGATGGAAGGCTTCTTCTTTATGGCTCAGCAGTATAAAGAGAAGATTGCCGCCGGCGGCGAGCTGACCGCGCAGCAGATTGCCAACATGAATCATATCGTGGTCAACAACTACACCAACGCCGGGCTGAGTATCCTGTTCCTGGTGGTGGTGTACAGCATCATCTTCTACGGCATCAAAACCTGGCTCAACGTGCGCAACAATAAGGTGCGTACCGACAAAGAGACCCCGTACGTGCCGGTACCGGAAGGCGGCGTGAAGACCTCGTCACATCATTAACCCTGATGCCGGATAGTGCTACGCGTATCCGGCCTACAAAAAGTGCATTAACGTAGGCCGGATAAGGCGCTAGCCGCCATCCGGCTTTATTCGTTATCTGGAACTTACAATGTTTGGTAACTTAGGTCAGGCAAAAAAATATCTCGGTCAGGCGGCAAAAATGCTAATTGGCATTCCGGATTACGACAACTACGTCACACATATGCAAACCAACCATCCGGATCAGCCGTACATGACTTATGAAGAATTCTTCCGCGAACGCCAGCAGGCCCGCTACGGCGGAGACGGCAAAGGCGGCGTACGCTGCTGTTAATGGAGGCAATAATGGCACCGATTGCAGTCACCCTACTCACCGGTTTTCTCGGCGCAGGAAAAACCACCCTCCTGCGCCATATCCTGAATGAGCAGCACGGTTTCAAAATCGCCGTGATTGAAAATGAATTTGGCGAAGTCTCCGTTGACGATCAGCTGATCGGCGACCGCGCCACGCAGATCAAAACCCTGACCAACGGCTGTATTTGCTGTACGCGCTCCAACGAACTGGAAGACGCCCTGCTCGATCTCCTCGACAGTCGCGATCGCGGCGAAATCGAGTTTGACCGGCTGGTGATTGAGTGCACCGGCATGGCCGACCCGGGGCCGATTATCCAGACCTTTTTCTCCCATGAGGTGCTCTGCGAGCGCTATCTGCTGGACGGCGTGATCGCCCTGGTGGATGCCGTCCATGCCGACCAGCAGATGGATCAGTTCACCATCGCCCAGTCGCAGGTCGGCTATGCGGACCGCATTTTGCTAACCAAAACCGACGTTGCCGGCGACACCGAGAAGCTGCGCGAACGGCTGGCGCGCATCAATGCGCGGGCGCCGGTTTATACCGTCATTCACGGCGATATCGATCTAAGCCAGCTGTTTAACACCAGCGGCTTTATGCTGGAAGAAAAGGTTGTCAGCGCCACACCGCGTTTTCATTTTGTTGCAGAAAAGCAGAACGACGTCTCGTCGATTGTGGTCGAGCTCGACTATCCGGTGGATATCAGTGAAGTTTCACGGGTAATGGAAAACCTGTTGCTCTCCTTCGCCGAGCAACTGATGCGCTATAAAGGCATGCTGTGGATCGACGGCGAGCCAAATCGCCTGCTGTTTCAGGGCGTGCAGCGCCTCTACAGCGCCGACTGGGATCGCCCGTGGGGCGATGAAACGCCGCACAGCACGCTGGTATTTATCGGCATTCAGCTGCCGGAAGAGGAAATTCGCGCCGCATTTGCCGGGTTACGACGCTAACCTGCCCGCCTGCGCCCCAAGGCGCAGGCACCATCCTCTCTCTGACACCTCGCCAAAAACAGGGACCAAACGTCGGCAGCGCGTCGAAAAATGTAAAGCAACGTTTTAATAAGTAACAGCAGAAACACTTTTGGAAATAATAAGAAACTAAATGAATAGGATCCTTAATAATTAATGCCCGCCCTGTTCAGTTTCTGTTTAGCCCACCCATTAAACCGCGGCTAAACAGACCAAATTTGCTGATTGACCTCGCCGTAACCCAACGTCATTACAACATTTTCAAAACACCGCCCTGACAAACCCAGCATAAAAAATTGACGTAAGTCACATTTGCAGAGGTAAACATCGATTGTTAAGGTGCGCTCAGACAAATTTAATGACGAGGAGCAAACCATGAAAAAGCTTAACATCCTGATTGTTGCTGCCCTGACCGCGGTCTCTGGTTCCGCCATGGCGATGGGATTTACCGTTGAACAAGGTAAAAACTTCACCAATCTGAATATGGAAATGGGTAAATCCTCTTCTGGCCTGTACGCCGAAAGCCACTGGCTGAAGAATACCGATGATGGTAGCCAGACCGGCGGCGTTGGCGCGGGTTACAATCTGGAAGTAGGTCCGGTTATGCTCAACGCTGGCGCGAAAGCTATCTACCTCGGGCCGAAAAAAGGCGATAACGGCGTCGCGTTTCCGGTCGGCGGCGGGGTGAACGTGGCCCTGACCGACAGCATCCACGTGTTTGGCGAAGGGTATGTCGCGCCGGACGGCCTGAACAACAGCGTAAAAAACTATGTCGAAGCGAACGGCGGCGTAAGCTGGTCCCCGATTGGTCCAGTGACGTTGAAAGTGGGTTACCGTCACGTGAGCGTTGACGGCAAAGAGGGTCGCCCAAACCACACCCTGATTGATGGCGCCTACGTGGGCGGCGGAGTCACCTTCTGATGAAACCACGTCTCGCCGCGCTCTCTGCGCTGAGCCTGGCGTTGCTGCTGACCGGCTGCACTCAGTATACCTGGGTGAAGCCGGGTTTAAGCGATGCCGAAATGCATAAAAAGCTCACCGAATGTGAAGCGCAGGCCCTGGTCGATCTCCCTCCGGATAACGTGGTGACCGGGTCCAGTTCAGAAAAAACGGACAAAAAACATAAGAAACAGGATGTTGAAACAAGCTATACGGTAGAAGACGCGAATGAATATCAGCGGGAGACCTTAGTCGACAGCTGTATGTTCAAAAGCGGCTGGGATAAAGTCGAAGTGCAATGAATCTATTATAAAAAAACCTGCCGAATGGCAGGTTTTTTTATGGCCGGGCTTAGTGGCGCACCACCACCAGCATCTGGTTCACAAACTCTTTGATGCCGAGATCGGAGAGCTCCCGTCCGTAACCGGAACGCTTCACGCCGCCAAACGGCAGCTCCGGCGCGGTATCGGTAAGCCAGTTGATATAAACCATCCCGGTTTCAATGGCGGAGGCCATCCGTTTGGCGCGTTCGATATCCTGACTGAAGACCGCGCCGCCCAGACCATAGTGGGAATCATTGGCCAGCTGGATTGCCTCCTCGTCATTTTTCACCACGTAGATCTGCGCCACCGGGCCAAAGAACTCTTCAAAGTACGCCGGGTTGTCACGGGTGATACCGGTCAAAATGGTGGGTTCAAAGAAATTGCCTTCTCGTGCCACCGCTTTGCCGCCCAGATGCAGCGTAGCGCCATTTTTCACCGCCTCGTCCACCTGTTTGCTTAGGGTGTCCAGCGCATCTTTGGAAGAGAGCGGCCCCAGCGTGGTGCTTTCATCCAGCGGATCGCCGATTTTCACCTGGCGAAACGCCTCACTAAATTTCGCCAGAAACGACTCAGCGATATTTTCGTGCAGGATAAAACGCTTGGCAGCGGTACACACCTGGCCGGCGTTATTCAGCCGCGCCTGGACGCCGATTTTCACCGCGCGTTCCAGGTCGGCATCGTCCAGTACCACAAATACATCGTTACCGCCCAGTTCCAGCGTCGATTTCTTAATATGCTTCGCCGCCTGCGCCGCCACCACGCTGCCGGCTTTCTCCGACCCGGTGAGCGCCGCGCCCTGCACGCGATCGTCGGCGATAATCTTCGCCACCTGATCCTGGGAGATAAACAGGTTGGTCCACGCCCCTTCCGGTGCGCCGGCCTCGCGCACCAGATGGGCAAAGGTCTCCGCGCAGTGCGGCACAATGCTGGCGTGTTTGGCGATAACCGGGTTGCCGGCCGCCAGGTTTGGCGCCAGGACGCGCATCAACTGGTAATAGGGGAAGTTCCACGGCTCCACCGCCATTAAGACGCCGATGGGATGATGCTCAACCCAGGCGTCGCCGAGTTCGGAGGGATATTTCACCGGCGCCAGCAACGATTTGGCGTTATCGGCATAATAGCGGGCGATCTGCGCGCAAAGTTTCACTTCGCCGCGGCTCTGCTTAATGAGTTTCCCCATCTCCTGGCTGGCGATTTTTGCCAGTTCCTCCGCCCGGCTGTCGATCAGATCAGCCAGCTTATGCAGTACCGCCAGCCGCGGTTCAATATCGCCTTTTGCCCAGGCTGAATGGTAGAGCGCATCCGCCTGCTGCAGCGCCGCCTCCACGTCCGCGTCGCTGTGCGCCGGGTACGTTTTAATAAGCTGATTATTCGCAGGATTCACCGTCTGATAGGCCATATCGCATGTCTCCTTGTTATCGCTATTAAGGCAGTCAAAAATGCCGTCAAGGATATTAAGGGTAGTCGAGATGGCTGGCGATGCGGGTAAAGTTAGGTATATCCGGAATATTCCATAAAGAGGCTAACCGGGGCTACCTTCAGGCCGCCCCGGCGTTATCAATGTTCCAGCGTGGCGATCTCGTCGGCGGCCAGGCCAGTGATTTTCACCACCGTCTCGCGGGCAATACCGTCGTCCAGCATCCTCTGTGCAATGCGCAGCGCCTCGGCATGCTGTCCTTCTTGTCTGCCTTGTTGCCATCCTTCTTGCCGGCCTTCCCGTTTGCCTTTTCTGCGGCCCACTTCCTGTAATCTTTCGGCGATGGTCATCAATCTCTCCCTGTGCTGAGGAACCCGTTGCGCCACTTCGTGGATAAACCGGCCAAAGCGGCGCGCGTTGCCAGTCTGCAGCAGATAATTAAACAGCGTTTTTAGCTGTCTGTCATTAGCGTCCCCGCTAAGTAAAATCGTCGTCAGTTGCTCAACAATGCCCATTAAATCGCGCTGGCGAATATGCTTCTGTATCAGCTCGAGTAATGCCACGCGCCGGTGGCGAACGATCTCATCGTCGGGGATCACCGTGACATCCACCAGCGGAAAGGGCGAGATATAAAGCGCCCTCGCCAGCTGCGGATCGGCAAAACAGTCCAGCCAGCTGAGCGACCACGGGTATGGCGTGGTCGCTCCGTGATAGAACAGCATCGGCACCACCAGCGGCAGTCTGGTATGACCGCCATCAAGATGGCGCTGCATCGCGGCGATGGCATAGCGCATCAGGCGAAAAGCCATCTGCGCGTCCGGCGAGCTCTGATGTTCGATAACCACATAAATGTAGCCCTCGCCAGACGCGGTTTTGAGTGACCACAGCACATCGGAGTACCAGGCCCGCAGGCTCTCCTCGATAAAGCTTGCCGATTCCAGCTGTAAGGTATCGAGGTCGCAGCGCTGACGCAGCGCAGGCGGTAAATGGATCGCCAGGAAATCACGCGCGGTGTCGGCCTGAGTGAGAAACTGTTTAAACACCGCATCATGCGGCGTCGAGGTGGTACCCTTTGCCATCGGCTCATCCCTGCCTGCTTATCCTGCAGGGACTCTACGCGCTCGGAATGTTTCTGACACCCGGGCAATACAACCTTTACGCACCGCCACGAAAATAGATTTCCCCGGACTGCAAGCGCGACATCCTTTTTCGAGGCGGTACGCAAATCCAGGCGGGCGACAGCCTCCGCGCAGCATGCTATAAACGACCTCTCCCTCCTCAGCAAAGGTCGATGCGGTGAACCATACCCGAGATATCCCCCAAACCTTCTGGCGAGACGATCGTCTACCGTGGCTGGAGCTGCGCAGCACCTGGCGCAGCCGCCAGGCCTACAAACGCCACAGCCACCCGCAGCTCTCGGTGGGGGCGATTATCGAGGGGGAAACGCGCTGCCTGTGCAATGGTGAGGAATATCTCCTGCAGCCCGGGGATCTGATCGTGATCCCCCCGCACGCGCCGCATAGCTGTAATCCGCTGCATGACAGGCCGCGCAGCTATCATATGCTGTACCTGGAGGCGGCATGGTGCCACGCGCAGCGCCCGGATATTCCCCCTGGCGCCAGTATCGCCTCGCCGCAGCCACTGTTGCGCGACAGCCCTCTCTTTGCCTGTTTCCAGCAGGTTGTCGCCCTGATGAGCCGCGGGAGCCTTGAACAACTGCCCGCCCGGCTGGCGCAACTCCTGCACGCGCTGCCGCTGTGCGCCACCGCGCCGCAGGCGCCACATCACGCCAGCGCCCTGCTGTTTCAGCGCCTGGCGACAGATCTGCCAGCGCCGCCGTCGCTGGATAAGCTGGCCCACGACAGCGCGCTTCGTAAAGAGACCGTTATCCGCGCCGTGAAACAGGATACCGGCCTGACACCCGCCAGTTTGATCAACATGGCGCGCATCGAATATGCGAAAACGCGTTTACGCGCCGGGGACCCTATTGCCGATGTCGGCTATCAGGCTGGCTTTGCCGATCAGAGCCATTTCCATAAAACCTTTGTCAGCTATACCGCCGCCACGCCGCGGCAATATGCGCACAGCAGATCAATATCCGACAATAAGTAATACGGCACTTCGCTTAGGGTGGCCTCAGTACCATTATCGAGGCCACTATGCATACCTTATCGACGCTCTTTCCCGCCGCCTTCCCGGCGCTAGCCCTGTCTCACTTTGTCGCTCTGCTCAGCCCGGGCCCTGATTTTTTTCTGCTGGTCGGCTACGCCGTGCGCTACCGGATCCGCGGCAGCATCGGATTGTGTCTCGGCATCGCCGCCGGCAATGCGCTGTATATTGTTCTCGCCATCGTCGGCTGGGGGCTTCTGCGCCAGGCGCCGCTGCTGTTTTTGCTCATTGAGCTGTTGGGGGCGGGCTATTTACTGTGGGTTGGCAGCCTGCTGATACGCAGCCGTCCCGCGACGCTGGCGGTGGAGAGCATTCGCGCATCGCGTCCGGGGTTCGGCAGGCAGCTGCTGCTCGGGCTGGGGTCATCGCTGCTCAACCCCAAAAACGCTCTGTTTTATCTGGCGCTGATGACTTCCCTGCTCGGGCCGGCGGTCACCCTGCTGCAGCAAACGGTGAGCGGGTTGTGGATGGTCAGCGTGGTGTTCTTCTGGGATTTATTGCTGGTGAGTGCGATTGCGCTGCCGCAGGTACAGCGCCGCCTGGGCGCCATCGTCTGGCGAGTCGAGCGGGCGGCAGGGGCGGTCCTGATGATCTTCGGTCTGTGGATTATCTGGCGATTTTTGCACGACCTCGCCGTCAGGTTATATGCTTAAGTTTATGGAAAAACTCGCTGAACTCAAACGCGCCAAACTGCTGGCGCTGTCGCTGCTGCTGATCGCCGCCGCGCTATTTATCACCACCCTGCTGCTGCCGCCGACGCCGTGGGTCAGCGCGCTAAAGGCCATTTCCGAAGCGGCGATGGTCGGGGCGCTGGCCGACTGGTTTGCGGTGGTCGCGTTGTTTCGTCGTATTCCGCTGCCCTTTGTCGCCCGCCATACGGCGATTATCCCGCGTAACAAAGACCGCATCGCCGATAATCTTGGCCGCTTTGTCGAGGAGAAGTTCCTCGATACCCCGTCGCTGGTCGCGTTGATCCGCCGCTATGAGCCAGCCCTGATGCTCGGCAACTGGTTCAGCCAGCCGGAGAATGCCCGGCGGGTCGGCCAGCATCTGCTGCAGGTGATGAGCGGTTTTCTTGAACTGACCGACGACGCGCGCATTCAGCGCCTGCTGCGCCGCGCGGTACATAAGGCGATCGATAAAGTCGACCTGACGCAGACCAGCGCCATGATGCTGGAGGGAATGACCCGCGACAATCGCCACCAGAAGCTGCTGGATTCGCTGATAAGCCAGCTTATCGCCCTGCTGCAGCGGGACAACTCCCGCGCCTTTATCGCCCGCGGCATCGTGCGCTGGCTGGAGACCGAGCACCCGCTGAAGGCCAAACTGTTACCCACCGAGTGGCTCGGCGAGCACAGCGCCGAGATGGTCACCGATGCGGTGAATACCCTGCTGGACGAGGTGAGCCATGACCGTACCCACCAGATCCGCCAGGCCTTCGACCACGCGGTGCAGAAGCTTATCGACAACCTGAAATCCGACCCGCTCATGGCGCAGAAGGCCGAGAACATCAAAGCATATCTGAAAAATGATGAGACCTTTAACCGCTATCTCGGTGAAGTGTGGGGCGACCTGCGCAGCTGGGTAAAAAACGATATCAGCAGCGATGACTCACGTATTAAGCAGCGCATCGCCGAGGCTGGCCAGTGGTTCGGTGAAACCTTACTCCGCGACGACGCCCTGCGCGAATCGCTTAACGAACACCTGGAACAGGCGGCGCACCGGGTGGCGCCGGAGTTCGCCGCCTTCCTCACCCGCCATATCAGCGACACGGTGAAGAGCTGGGACGCCCGCGATATGTCGCGGCAGATCGAGCTCAATATCGGTAAAGATCTGCAGTTTATCCGCATCAACGGCACCCTGGTGGGGGGGACCATCGGCCTGATGTTGTGGCTGCTCTCGCAGATCCCCTCGCTGCTGCATCTGCATATTGGTTAGCAATGATACTATCCGAACAATAGCGCTGATAAATATTCCACAGGGAGGGAGAAATGATGCACCGGATTTCCCACTGGCTGACCCGCCACGCCGCCGCGCTGTTCTTCCCGGCGGCGCTCATTCTGTATGATTTTTCAGCCTATCTTACTACCGACCTGATCCAGCCGGGGATCCTCCACGTGGTGCGGGATTTCAATGCCGATGTGGCGCTGGCTCCTGCCTCGGTGAGCCTGTATATGGCCGGCGGCATGGCGCTGCAATGGCTGTTGGGGCCGCTCTCTGACCGGATCGGACGGCGTCCGGTACTGCTCACCGGCGCGCTGATTTTCACCCTCGCGTGCCTGGCGACGTTGTTCACCACCTCCATGACCCAGTTCCTGATTGCCCGCTTCGTGCAGGGCACCAGCATCTGCTTTATCGCCACCGTCGGCTACGTCACCGTGCAGGAGGCCTTTGAGGAAAAAAGATCGATCAGGCTGATGGCGGTGATCACCTCCGTCGTGCTGGTGGCGCCGATCGTCGGCCCGCTCTCCGGCGCGGCGCTGATGCATTTCATCCACTGGAAAGCGCTGTTCGGCATCATCGCCGCCATGGGGCTGGTGGCCTGGCTCGGCCTGCTGTTGACCATGCCGGAGACGGTGCGCCGCGGCGATGTGCCATTCAGCCTGCCCGGCGTGCTGCGCGATTTCCGCGCCGTCTTTCGTAACCGCATCTTTTTACTCGGCGCCGCCACGCTGTCGCTGAGCTATATTCCGCTGATGAGCTGGGTGGCGGTATCGCCAGTGATTTTAATGGACGCCGGCGGGCTGACCACCAGCGAGTTCGCCTGGAGCCAGGTGCCGGTCTTCAGCGCCGTCATCATCGCTAATCTGTCGGTGGCGCGCTGGGTAAAAGATCCCACCCGCCCGCGCTTTGTGCTCAGCGCGGTCCCGATACAAATGCTCGGCCTGGCCATCCTGATCGTTGGGAATCTGATATGGCCGCACGTCTGGCTGTGGTCAGTGCTCGGCACCTGCTTCTACGCCTTCGGCATCGGGCTGATTTTCCCGACGCTGTTTCGCTTTACCCTCTTTTCCAACGACCTGCCGAAAGGCACGGTCTCCGCCTCGCTGAATATCGTGATCCTCAGCGTCAGCGCGTTATCGATTGAAGGCGCGCGCTGGCTGTGGTTCCATGGCGGCAGACTCCCCTTCCACCTGTTGGCGGTGGCCGCCGGGATCGTCGCCGCCTGCTGCCTGGCCGGACTGTTACGCCATCAGCGCCAGTGTGGGCAAGCGGTGATCGAAGCCCGGCAGTCGTGAGCCCTTTTACGGAGAAAGCTCCATCATGAACGACATTGAACTCAGCCCGGCACAGCGCGACCTGCTGCGCGATAAGCTCAGCAAGTACTGCGAAGAGACCTTCAACCTCGAGCTGGAGCAGTTTGACGCCGAGTTTTTTGTCGACTTTATCGCCAAAGAGCTGGGGCCGCTGTTTTACAACGCCGGTATCGAAGAGGCTATCCGCACCCATCTGGCGTGGAGCGAGCGGATCCAGGAAGAGATGGATTTGAAGAAGGTCTATTAACGCCGCGCGCAGACGCAGGAGATCAATAAAAGCTCACAAACAACAGGGCTATAATGGCGACTCTTTCAGCATCTCCCGTGTACGGGGAAGGAAAATCATGTCGCTTATCACCGATCTACCCGCCATTTTTGACCAGTTCTCAGAAGCTCGCCAGAAGGGCTTTCTCACCGTCATGGATCTTAAAGAGCAGAACGTGCCGCTGGTGGGCACCTACTGCACCTTTATGCCTCAGGAGATCGCCATGGCGGCGGGCGCCATTGTCGTTTCACTGTGCTCCACCTCCGATGAAACCATCGAGGAAGCGGAAAAAGATCTGCCGCGCAACCTCTGCCCGCTTATCAAAAGCAGCTATGGCTTCGGCAAAACCGATAAATGCCCGTACTTCTATTTCTCTGACCTGGTGGTTGGGGAAACCACCTGCGACGGTAAAAAGAAGATGTACGAGTACATGGCCGAGTTCAAGGCGGTCCACGTCATGCAGTTGCCGAACAGCGCCAGCGACGCCGCTTCCCGCACGCTGTGGAAAACGGAGATCCTGCGCCTGCAGCAGGTGATTGAGACCCGGTTTGGCACGCCGATTAGCGAGGCGGCGCTACGCGAAGCCATCGTGTTGAAAAATCGCGAGCGCCGGGCGCTGGCCCACTTTTATCGTCTCGGGCAACTCAATCCGCCGGCGCTCAGCGGCGGCGACATCCTGAAAGTGGTGTATGGCGCCACCTTCCGTTTCGACAAAACCACCCTGATTGATGAACTGCATGCCATGGCGGAGCGCATCCATCAGGAGTGGCGGCAGGGTAAACGGCTGGAACCTCGTCCGCGGATCCTGATCACCGGCTGCCCGATCGGCGGCGCGGCGGAAAAAGTGGTCCGCGCCATCGAGGAAAACGGCGGCTGGGTGGTCGGCTATGAGAACTGCACCGGCGCGAAAGCCACCGAGCGCTGCGTGGCGGAAGAGGGTGACGTCTACGACGCCTTAACCGATAAATATCTCGCCATCGGCTGCTCCTGTATCTCCCCCAACGACCAGCGTCTGCAGCTGCTGAGCCAGATGGTGGAGGAGTATCAGGCCGACGGGGTGATCGACGTCATTCTGCAGGCCTGCCATACCTATGCCGTGGAATCGCTGGCGATTAAACGCCATCTGCGCCAGCAGCACGACCTTCCTTATATGGCGATAGAAACAGACTATTCGACGGCGGACCTCGGCCAGCTCAGCACCCGCGTCGCCGCCTTTATCGAAATGTTGTAAGGAGCTCGCGTGAACTATACGGTTGGCATTGATTCCGGCTCCACCGCCACAAAAGGCATCCTGCTGGCAGACGGCGTCATTGTACGCCGCTTCCTCTGCCCCACTCCCTTTCGCCCCGCCGACGCCATCCATAAGGCCTGGGAAACGCTACGCGCTGGCCTCACGGAGACGCCTTTTTTAACCCTCACCGGCTATGGTCGCCAGCTGGTGGATTTTGCCGATAAGCAGGTGACGGAGATCTCTTGTCACGGCCTCGGCGCTCGCCTGCTGGCGCCGGACACCCGCACGGTGATTGACATCGGCGGCCAGGACAGCAAAGTCATCCAGCTGGACGCCGAGGGCAATCTCAGCGACTTCCTGATGAATGATAAATGCGCCGCCGGCACCGGCCGCTTTCTGGACGTCATTTCACGGACGCTTGGCGCCAGCGTCGAACAACTCGACAGCATCACTGCAGACGTCGAGCCGCATGCGATTACCAGCATGTGCACGGTGTTTGCCGAATCGGAGGTCATTAGCCTGCGGTCGGCAGGCGTCGTGCCGGAGGCGATTCTGGCCGGGGTGATTAACGCCATGGCCCGGCGCAGCGCGAACTTTATTGGCCGCTTATCGGCGCAGGGACCACTGCTGTTTACCGGCGGCGTCAGCCACTGCGCCACCTTTGCCCGGATGCTGGAAAGCCATGTCGGCATGGCGGTGACAACCCATCCCGACGCCCAGTTTGCCGGGGCGATCGGCGCAGCGCTGATCGGCCAGCGCCAGCGGAGGCGCGGATGACAACCTTCCTGTTTTTATTTCATTCCACGGTGGGGGTGGTGCGGATGCGCAAAGCCCTGCAGGCGGCGGGAATGACCTTCGAGGTGAAGGATATTCCGCGCCAGCTGCGCAGCGGCTGCGGGCTGTGCATTTACCTGAGCTGCATGCCAGGCGATGAGCAACGATGGGTTATACCCGGCGAAACGGCAGCCCTGTTTCGCGTCGCCGGAAATGACTATCACCTGTTGGCGACCTATGCGCACCGCGGTAGCCCGGATGAGGCGTTAGCCGACATCCGGGACGCTTCCCCGGTAGCGCTTACGCTTACCGGGGCTACCGACAAAATGCCCAACCGTAGCCCGGGTAAGGCGTAAGCCGCTACCCGGGGGCTGGCAGCTTAGCTTCAGCCCAACAGCTGGCGAACGCAGGATTTGAATACCCGCACGCCATCCGCCAGCGCGGTGCGATCGAAATGCATTTCCGGATGATGCAGGCCCGGCAGCAGGTTGCAGCCCAGTCCCCAGAAGCCACCTTTCACCGCCGGGCGCAGACGCAAATAGTGGAAAAAATCTTCGCTGCCCGGCGTACTCTTCGCGGTCGTTAAGCCTGCCTCGCCAAAGGTTTCGCATATTGCCTGGCTTATGATAGCCGTGGCTTCTGCGTCGATAATCGCCGCCGGCATCTCTTTGACTACCCGGATGTCGACGCTGGCGCCATATGCTGCTGCGCTACTCTCGATAGCCCTGACCACGCGTTCTTTGAGTGTCGCCATGCCGTCATTTTCCTCGCAGCGCAGATCCCAACAAACGTGCGCTTTCGCCGGCACCGAATTGGTGACGCCCGCATCGCAAAGAAAGCGCGTCGCTTTCGCGCTCCAGGTAAGCGACGGCGCCAGATGGATACCGTTCACCGCCTGTACTGCATGCGAGGCGGCATCCAGCGCGTTAATGCCCAGATGCGGACGAGCGGCGTGAGCGGCTTTGCCGTGAAAATCCACCATCACCGTCGCCGAAGCGGAATAGTACATTGCCGGTACCGCCTGGCCCATCGGACACTCTTCCAGCGGCCGGAGATGGAAGCCGAACAGCATCTCTACGTCATCCAGTACCCCGGCCTCCGTTAAAGCGATCGCGCCCGTCCCCAGCTCTTCAGCAGGCTGAAAAAGCACTTTTAACTTCCCACGCTTTACCAGCCCCTCGGCGAGGATCTCTTCGGCGGCGGTTAATACCACCGACGAGTGGCCATCATGACCGCAGGTATGACGGGCCTCTAAGCGGCCATCGATAATATGGCCCAGCGCATCCATATCTGCCCGTAGCGCCACCACTGGCCCCGGTTCCCCGCTATCGATTTCGGCGACAATCCCGGTCGTCCCGCCAACGTTGCGGTGAACCCGGAACCCTGCCGCCGCCAGGGCGTCGCCGATGTAAGCCGAGGTTTTGTACTCCTCAAAGCCCAGCTCAGGTATTTGGTGCAGATAATTGAAATGCTCTAACGTTCGCGACACGACTGACTCCTTGCCTTTCATTATGCCATCACGCGCATGACCAGCATGGCGATGACGGCGTTGATAATGCTCACCGCCATCAGCAGCGGCCAGTATTTTTTCGGTACATCCGCCACCCCAAGCAGCCGCCCCATATACTGTAGTTGCGAACCCATCAGGAAGATGGCCGGGATCAGGATGGTGACGTCCGCCACGTTGAGGGTGCCTTTACTCAACAGGCTCACCGCCACTCCCGTCCCCGCCGAGGCGGAAAGCCAGGAGGTGAGCAGCACGGTAATCGCTTCGCCCGGTAAGCCAAACAGGCCCATCAGCGGCGCGCAGACCTGGCCTATCAACTGCATCACCCCGAGCAAATTAAGCATTTCGGCGATCACATATGCCATTAATACATTCGGCATCAGGTTGTTGATGGCGATATTAAATCCTTTACGTGCACCGATAACAAAAATATCAAACGGATTACTGGCCACTTTTGCCGAATTACTCATTATCAAAATCCCCTTTATAGGCCGTATTCAAAACCAGACGGGTGATTGCCGCGCCAACGAATTTCAACACAAACATTAACAGCAGCGGAATAATAATAGGGATGGTTAACGATGCGAAAAGCGCTGAGCCAATGGAGAAATAGTTATTGATCAGACCGGCGCCGGAATATTGCCATGCCCCCATAATCACCACATCTTTCCGACTAATTTTTTTGCTGTCATACAGCTCTTTGGTCAACGCGGCCCCGGCATCGGTGCTTTGGAGGTCGGTAATTAACGCCAGACCGGTATAACCCGGGATCCCCAGTAACGGGCGTAACAACGGCGTCAGCAGCTTATGCGCTGCACGTATCGCGCCATAATGGGTAAAGATTTCCAGCAACCCCAGCGCCAGCATCACCGTAGGGACCAGCGACAGCGCAAACAAGAAACCGGCCTTGGCGCTGATGCCGCCGCTGCCGATAAAAGTGTTAGTTTCCGGGGTCTTCATCGTGCCAAATGCGCCGCCGAGGGTGGTAAAGTCGAAAGCCCCCAGCCAGGCCATCCCTTCCACTTTAAACAGCAGCCCGGAGAAGACTAATAACACCACCACCAGCGAGATCCATGCTCCAGGTCCTACCCGCCACTCATTTGTCGCGTCGTCGGAGGAACGTTCCAACGTTTTATTTTCACTCATACCCTGTCCTCACATTATGAAATATCTTATTGGTCTTTTGCCATTTGGACGCTTTTCAATGTATTGGTTTTGGCATTGATTATTTTGACGTAAAAACCCATCAATAAATAAGGTGCCTCTCTTTTCCCGAAAAGCCGGCAACAGGCATATACCTCACTTATTTATATTTTTACTGGCATATCGATATCTTATTATTGGCAACCACCGGTGGTACTGGTTTATTGCCATGGCAGTTAATCCGTTCCGTGACTCCCCTTGTCTGTTATGTACCTGAATCACGATTATCTATAACTAGCCGGGATGATAAATGTCTGGTAAAGGATGTTATTGTTGACCTGAAGTCAACAAAGGAGGGAGACAGGATGTTACACGAACGTCCCATGAGCTATCTGTACGAAGTCGGGATCCAGGGGGGCATTCGGCGGGCCGCTGATATTCTGGGGATTAATCCGTCGGTTATCAGCCGCCAGATAGCGCAGCTGGAGCGAACGCTGGAACTCCCTCTGCTGGAGCGACAGGGGCGCAATGTGGCGCTCACTGAAGCCGGACGTTTGCTGGCCGAGGATTACCACGAAAGCCGCCAGCGGCGGGAAAAGCTGGAGAGTCATCTAAAGGATTTACGCCATATGCGTGGCGGCACCATCTCTGTGAGAATTGGCGGGGGGTTGGTGACGACCTTTATCGAGTCGGTGATGAGCACGTTTTCGCAGTCGTGGCCGAACGTATTCGTTGATATTAGCGTCGGCAATATGCAGGAGATGCTCAACGATATCGCCAGCGGTGAAGCGGATATGGCGGTCGCCTTCGGCCCCATCGGCAATCCGGAGCTTAAACGCCACAGCTTCCAGTGGGGGCCCATCTGCGCGGTGGTCTCTCCGCAGCATCCCATCGCGCGACAGTCAATGGTGACCATCGATGAGCTGACGCAATATCGCCTGATCGCCCTGACAGAAAGCTTTGGCCTACAGCGCCATATGAACGCCATGTTTAAAACCGCCGGGCGGCAGTTTCATCCGGCCTATCGCTGCAACCTCTTTTCCACCGCCATGAGCCTGAGCCAGGCCGGTCTGGGGATCTCTTTCATGACCGAATTCGCCGCCCGGGAAGCAATCGCTCACGGCATACTAAAGGCGGTCCCCATCGACCATCCGATCGCCAGCAGCGCCCAATGCCACTTATTACGCAACTCGAACCGCCGCTTTCCCCCCGCTGCGCACCATATGTGGCGCTTACTCCATAACGCCTTTCGCGATGCGCAGCGGGCGATGACGGTGTGACCCTATTCACTCACCACAAAGCGCGTCGCCGCAAAGCAGTTCAGAAGACGGTGCATGAGAAAGACCAAAGTCAGCGTCACCACCAGCGAGACCGTCACCGAGGTGATGCGGTACAGGTCGCTGAATACCAGATCCTGATAGGGATGCAGATTCTGGCCGAACATAATGCCGATGGTGGTGATGCTGGCGAAGCCCACCCCGGCGCCCACTTTCTCCATCACGTGCAGGCGGGCGCTGAAGGCCAGCCCGAGACCAATCAGCGGCATCATCAGGATCATGTGGTTGCTGAAATCATAGATGATCAGTTGCACCACCAGAATATAGAGACAGGCCAGCACCACCCCGACGACGCGCCAGATCGAGCTGATCACCGCCCCGCGATAGTGCATCGGAAACAGGATCAGGATCCCGGCCATCAGCGCCGACAGCGAGTCACTGAGATCGCAGATCTGGAACACCACAAAGATGATCGTCGCGACCGTACCGGAGAGCAGCGACTCGTGGCGAATGCGGGCGGCGTCTTTTTCAATGCGCGGCGGCGGCTTGCGCGGTTCGACGTCCGGGATCAGGTAATGCAGCAGCGCGCTCAGCGCCACCGCCAGCACGCAGGCTTCCATATTGGAGAACATCAGGGTGTGCCAGTTGCTGGTGGGATAGCTCATAAAGTTGAGCATCGTGCTCTGACACACCACCCCCATCGACCCCAGCAGAAACAGCGGCCCCTGGCTCATAAAGCGGAAACGCATCACGTACAGGGCGAACACCACCAGGGTCATGATCACCGGCCACTGTGACAAATAGCCGACAATCAATACCATTTCGACGCAGTTCACCGCCGCGCTGAACACAAACTGGCGGGCGACATGGCGGTTGAACACCGGCACCAGCGACATCAGCATCAGCGGATACACCACAAAAAATACGCCGTACTGCACGTCGTAGAAGGTGGAGATACTGAGCGCAATCGTCCCGGCCACGGCGATACGCACCGTCTGGCGAAAATCATTCGCCGTGTAGACGATATTGCCGTGCGGCGTAAAGACGTGCGCCAGGGTATTAATAGACATAGTGCAACCAGCTCACCAGGTGGATCTGCAGGCCGGCGAAGGTGCGGGCGAAAGGTCCCTCGCTATTGTACAGCTGCACCGTGGCGCGGGCGCCGGTCGGCAGCGGTTTCGCCAGCGGCTGATCCAGCGCGACGTGAATGCGCATGCGCTGTGCGTCGCGCACCCAGCGGGTGGACTGCTCCGGCTGCGACAGCTGGCCGTTCACCGCCTCCTGCCCCGCCAGAATCCCGGCATCGCTGCTGGTGACGTGCGCCGGGAAGACTTGCCCCGGCAGGGCATCAAAGACCACCGCTGCATCGGTATTCACCGCCGTGTGGCGCAGGCTCTTTTCACGGAAGTCGGCGACGATGTCAGTGTTGTTGTTGACCAGCGCCAGCACAGCCGTCGCCGCGGTGGCGTAGATCCCCGGGTTAAGCTGCAGGTTGCTGACCATACCATCAGTTTCGGCACGCACCTGGGTCCAGGCCAGGTTCAGCTGCGCCTCCTCCAGCGCATTACGGTATTTCTGCAGAGTGACGTTGCGCTTATCGTCGCGCTCGCCGCGCTGGATCAGCAGGTTCTGGATCTGCGCGTTCAGCGCCGAGACCGACTGCTCGCTGGTCTGCCAGGTGGTCCGCACCTTATCGAGGTCGGACTGCGAGACGTTCTGCATCGTACTCAGGCGCTGGTAGCGATCGAGCGTGACCTTATCGTTACGGGCGGTGTACTGTGCGGTGCGCAGGTTGGCGCGGGCGGCGGCGATTTGTGCATCCAGTTGCTGGTTGCTCAGTTTCGCCTGCTCGAGGGCGATCTGCGCCGCTTCAACTTTATTAATGAATGGCGTTGGGTCGAGCTCATACAGCAGGTCGCCCTTTTTCACCTGGCTGTTGTTGTGCACGTAAACGTGCGAGACATAGCCGGAGACCCGCGACGAAACCGGGGTCACCACGCGCATGACGGTGGAGTCCGGCGTCAGCGGGATCCAGATATCGGCAACGATAAACCAGGCGAATATTCCCAGAAAAGCGGCAATACTCACCCGTACCCAGCGGGCAAATTTTTGTTCAGGCGTCATCATAGTGTGTTAGATCTTGTTATCTTCTTCGCGGATATTCCGCAAACGGCAGGCGATTTGATTTAATGTGGCGCTGAAGGTGGCGAGGTCGGCCTCCGGGATGGTCTGAGTCACGCGTTCCTGATAGGTCTCGATCACGCAGCTCAGTTTTTCCAGAATCGCCCGCCCCTCGGCGGTCAGCGTCAGCAGGCGAATGCGTTTGTCATATGGCGATGTAGAACGCACCAGATAGCCCTGCTTTTCCAGTAACGAGAGGGTGCGCATCAGCGGCGGCAGTTCAATCCCCTGCACCTCCGCCAGTTCGCTGACCGAGACGTTGTCTCCCAGCTGATGCAGTTGCATCAACACCGTCCAGCTGGACTGGGTGAGTCCGGTATCGGTGATAGCGGAGTCAATAATAGCGCGCCACTGGCGCACCACCATGGCCATTCTCATCCCCAACGGGCGGCGGGCAAACAGGTCGTCTTCGGTCACAGGTTTTCCTCTCATTGTTGAGAAGAAAATAATACTTATCAGGGTAAGTATCAAGAAACGGACGATCGCGCCGCATCAATTGATAAATTTCGTGAATGTATTCCCCGGCGTCGCCAGCGCTTACCGGGGCAAAGAAGGAATGATGCCTGAAAAAAACCGCACTTTTTAATTGATCTGATCCCGACGCAGGCCGATGTCTTTCAGCTGTTCGTCGCTCATTCGCTGCAAAGCTCTGCGCGTTTGCTCCTGAAGCCACCATTTTTTGATAAACCGCACCAGCAGTACGAAACCGATAAATGGCTGTCTTGCCCTGTTCTCGTGAAATTCCATCCTCTACCTCCTCACCTTGCCAGAGGCTTTATCTTCACGGATTTGGGGCCAAGGAATACAGATTCACAAAACGCTTTTCTTTAACATACAGATTAGCTAAAACGTACACCAGAGCCCAATTTTTACGCCAATCTGTACTGGTTATTCCATCTGTATGGCGGAAATTAAGGATACAGCATGACCCGCTACCAATATCTCGCTACGCTGCTGGCCGAACGCATCGAACAGGGCCTGTATCGCCACGGCGAAAAACTGCCGTCGGTGCGCAGCCTGAGCCAGGAACATGGCGTCAGCATCAGCACCGTCCAGCAGGCCTATCAGTTGCTTGAGCAGCAGCAGATGATCGTACCGCAGCCGCGATCGGGCTATTTCGTTGCCCCCCGCAAGGCCCAGCCGCCGGTGCCGCCGATGTCGCGTCCGGTACAGCGCCCGGTGGAGATCACCCAGTGGGATCAGGTGCTGACCATGCTCGACGCCCGCTACGATAAATCGATTATCCCCTTCGGCGGCGGCTCGCCGGATGTCACACAGCCAAGCCTGAAGCCTATCTGGCGCGAACTGAGCCGGGCGATCCAGCATAACCTCAGCGAAGTGCTGAACTATGACGAGCTGGCCGGGCGCCGCGAGCTGAGGGAGCAGATCGCCCGTCTGATGCTTGACGGCGGCTCGGTAGTGACGGCTGACGATCTGGTGCTCACCAGCGGCTGCCATAGCGCGCTGTCTCTGGCCTTGCTGTCGGTATGCCTGCCTGGCGATATCGTGGCGGTGGAATCTCCCTGCTACTACGGCACGATGCAGATGCTGCGCGGACTGGGATTAAAGACCATTGAGATCCCTACCGATCCGGAAACCGGGATCAGCATTGAGGCCCTGGAGCTGGCGCTGGATCAGTGGCCGATCAAAGGGGTGATCCTCGTGCCAAACTGCAATAACCCGCTGGGCTTTATCATGCCGGACGCTCGCAAGCGCGCGGTGCTGAACCTGGCACAGCGCCACGATATCGTGATTTTCGAGGATGATATTTACGGCGAGCTGGCCACCGAGTACCCGCGCCCGCGCACCATTCACTCCTGGGATATCGACGGCCGGGTGATGCTCTGCAGCTCTTTTACCAAAACCATCGCCCCCGGCCTGCGCATCGGTTGGATAGCGCCCGGGCGCTACTACGACAAGCTGCTACAGATGAAGTACGCCGCCAGCGGCACTAACGTCCCCTCCACTCAACTGGCGGCCTGTAATTTTATTCGCGAAGGCCACTACCACCGTCACGTGCGGCGGATGCGGCAGATCTATCAGCGTAATATGGAGATCTACACCTGTTGGCTGCGGGAGTTTTTCCCGTGCGGGATCTGCGTCACCCGGCCAAAAGGTGGTTTTATGCTGTGGGTGGAGCTCCCGGAGCAGGTGGATATGGTCTGCGTCGCCAAACAGCTGTGCCGGCTGAAGATCCAAGTCGCGCCGGGCTCGCTGTTTTCGGCAGCGGGCAAGTATCGCAACTGCGTCAGGATCAACTGCGCCCTGCCGCCGACCGAGAAACATAAAGCGGTGATGGTGAAGCTGGGGGAAGCGGTGAAGGTGGCGATGGAGTGAAGTTTAACCTGTTCTCCCCGGTGGCGCTGCGCTTACCGGGGCTACGGGCTCCGAAAATACGTAGCGCCGCTACCAGCAACTATTTCTTATTAAGATCGCGAATCATCGCTTCTCTTAAAATCGCATTCAGTCGAGTTTGATAGCCTTTTCCTGGACGTTTGAGCCACTCCATGACATCGGCATCAATGCGCACAGAAGCCTGTGTTTTTAGCGGTCGAAAAAATTTGCCGCGAACGGCATCTGACCATTGCGCATCGTCTGTAGCGGGGATATCGCTGTAATCGATATCCTCATCGGCTTTGCTCGCTAGCGCTTTGAGTTCGGCATCACGCTTAGCGGTAAGCGCCGCCGTATTGCCGCGTTTATGTTTAACCATGCTCATAACGATTCCTCTCTTTTCTGTCCGCCTTCCGGGCGCTGATAATACGAATAACCTCAGTTCCACTTTCAAAACGGACCGAATGCGCCACCAGGATAACAAGGATCCCATGCACAAGACCGATGGTCTGCCAGCGATATTCACCATTCTCAAACCGCTCCTGGCGGGAAAGGTGCCGCGGATCGTCAAAGACTAATACCGCTTCTTCAAACCGGACTCCATGTTTTCGTAGATTACTTAATGCCTTGTTTGCATCCCACTCAAACTCCATTGGCATACTATTCATCCTTTTGTATATACAAAAAAGTATATACGATTATCCGGTGATAATAGTGACAGCGTTGGAAAAAACCTCACATTTTGAGTGAGTAATTTGTAAAGGCATCTCCCCGGTGGCGCTGCGCTTACCGGGGCTACGGGTTACCCCGCGTCCGCAAATCAGCTTCACTGGTCAAAAAACACCATTCCCTTATACGGCTGCTCACGGCAGGCGGCCAGCCGCTGGTCGAGACTGCCGACGTGCAGCTCCAGCTTGTGGCCGTCGAGGTCGAGGAAATAGTGCGAGGCGCCTTCGCTGCGGTTTAGCTTCCAGACCGCCACGCCGGCAACCTCCAGGCGGGCGGCGAAGCTGGCGAAATCCGCCTCGCTAATGCTAAACGCATAATGGGTGTAGTCGCTCTCTTCCGACGGGGTGATGCGCCGCTGCGGATCCAGCGACAGGCACAGCCACAGATCGCCGCAGGAGAGATAGGCGCCACTGTCCCAGCGGGCGTGCAGCGTCATGCCCAGCAGTTGCTGATAAAACGCCACGCTCGGCGCCAACTGGCTGACTGCCAGGGTCAGGTGATTCAGTCCACTCAGCATGTCTGTTCCTCCAGTGAATTCACAATGAACTGACGCAGCCATTGATGCGCCGGGTCGCGGTGCCAGCGCTCGTGCCACAGCATCAGCATCTCAAAGCCGGCGACCGCCAGTGGCGGCTCGACGACTTCCAGCCCGCTCTGCCCGCGCACCAGCCGCTCCGGCAGCACCGCCACCAGATCGCTATTGCGCAGGGTCTCCAGCATAAACAGGAAATGTGGCACGGAAAGGACAACCCGCCGCGCCAGGCCAAGATTCGCCAGCGCGGTATCGGTCGCCGCGCTGAAGCCGCCCCCGTCCGGGGAGACGATCACGTGCTCCAGCTGACAGAACGTTTCCAGGCTAAGCCCAGGCCGCAGCGCCGGATGCTCCGCCCGGCCTGCCAGCACATAGCGTTCGCGAAACAGCAGGCGCTGATGTAGCCCCGGCGGCGCGCCCTCGCGGGTATGAAAGAAGAGATCTACTGTATCGCTGGCCGCCTGCTGCTCCAGCCGCGCCGGCTGTAGCTCGAACACCGCCAGCCGACTGCCGGGAGAGGCCAGCCGTAGCCTGCCCAGCATCGGCAGGAGGATCGCCGAGGCCATATAGTCCGTCGCTGCCACCCGCCAGGTCTCCGCCGCCGTCGCCGGATCAAAAGGCGCCACCGGCGCCACCGCCTGCTCCAGTGCGGCTAGCGCTGCGCGCAGCGGCTGGCGAAGTTCATCGGCGCGGGCGGTGGGCTGCATGCCGCGCGGACCCGGCATCAGCAGCGGGTCGGCGAAAATCTCCCGCAGCCTGGCGAGCTGAATGCTCACCGAGGGCTGCGACAGATTCAGCCGCTGCGCCGCCCGGGTGACATTATTTTCACTGAGCAGCACATCAAGCGTGCGCAGCAGATTAAGATCCAGACGATGTAAATTAATCACGGCTATACCTGGAATTTAAGTAATTAATTTCTACTATAACGTCAGCTTTCCTACTCTGCAGCTCTCCATACGCCAGAGGTGATGTTATGAAAGTACTGCTGATTTACGCCCATCCGGAACCGCGCTCGCTTAATGGCGCGCTGAAAAATTTTGCCGTCCGCCATCTGCAGCAGGCCGGGCATGAAGTGCAAGTCTCCGATCTCTACGCCATGCGCTGGAAGGCCGGGTATGACGCCGATGACAGCGGCGCCCCGCCGGTCGGCGAGTTCTGGCGGCCGACCCTCGATTCCAAACAGGCCTTTGCCCAGGGCACCCAAAGTGCGGATATCGCAGCCGAGCAGGAAAAGCTGCTGTGGGCTGATACGGTGATTTTCCAGTTCCCGCTGTGGTGGTTCTCAATGCCCGCCATCATGAAGGGCTGGATCGACCGGGTGTACGCCTGGGGCTTTGCCTATGGCGTCGGCGAGCACAGCGACCGCCACTGGGGCGATCGCTATGGGGAAGGCACCTTCGTCGGCAAACGGGCGATGCTGATCGTCACCGCCGGCGGCTGGGCGGAACACTATTCACCGCGCGGGATCAATGGCCCCATCGACGACATCCTGTTCCCCATTCAGCACGGTATGCTGTTCTATCCCGGCTTTGAGGTGCTTCCGCCGCTGGTGTTCTACCGCACGGATAAAACCGATGCCGGGCAATTCGCCGACCAGTGCGCCACGCTGGCCGAGCGGCTGGACACGCTGTGGCAAACCGAGCCCATTCCATTCCGCCGGCAGAATCATGGCGATTATCTGATCCCGTCGCTGACGCTGCGCCCGGAGCTGGCGCCGGGGCAAAGCGGCCTGGCGGTGCATCTGGCAACGAAATAAACCTCAACGCGATAGCCCATCCGGGTTATCGCGTTCATTAATATGACAATTTGTGAGCCTCCACGCATTAACGGTATCCCGTCGCACGAAGCCACCTCTCATATTGATAGCGATCAAGAATAATCATACCGTCTGGTCGGTATGATTCCGGCCATGAATATGGAAGCCCAGCATCGTAAAAAAGATCCCGTCCGTCTCCACCGTCAGTTGCTTGAATCGGCAGCGATGATTGCCGGCCGGGATGGTATCGCCGCCCTGTCGCTGAACGCCGTCGCCCGCGAGGCTGGCGTGAGCAAAGGTGGCCTCCTGCATCACTTTCCCAATAAGCAGGCGCTGATTTTCGCCCTGTTCGCCCGGCTGCTGGCGATCATGGAAAAGGCGATTAGCGAACTGATGGCCGCCGATAACATCGCTTACGGGCGCTTTACCCGCGCCTATTTGCGCTATCTGTCCAACCCGGAGCTGACGGACACTCACGAAAGCCGCCAGTTGATGGTGCTGTCGCTGGCGATGCCGGACGAGCCGGTGCTGCGAAAATGCTGGCGCGACTGGATGCTGGGTCACCTGGCGCAGGGCGATGCGCTGGATAACGGCCCGACCGGCACGCTGGTACGCTACGCGGCCGACGGCATCTGGTTATCGGAACTGACCGAAGGGCGCACCATGAGCAGTGAACACCGCCAGTCGCTGGTGAACGATCTGACCAAAATGACGCTTCCCGCGTGAAGCGAATAGAGTGAGGCCGCGATGCGCTACAACATCAATGCCCGTCTCATTTATGATGCAACGGACGGCACGCTTACCCTGCCCGGCAGCGATGAACCGGATAGCCAGCTATCCATCACCGCCAGCGCGCTACTCTATTTTTTTCTCCGCCATACTGGCGTCGTCAGTCGCGATGAAGTGTTGAAAAAAGTCTGGGATGATAATGGTTTAACCTCTTCCAACAGCAACCTCAATCAATACCTGAGCATGCTGCGTAAAACCTTCCGCCACTACGATATCGATAACATTATCGTCACTGTATCGCGCGGCATGCTGCAGCTGAATCAGGATCTGAGCATTGAACTGCTCGATGCCGGGCCGGCGCTTACCGAGGGTGCTAATCCACCCCAGAGAGCTGTTGAAACCGTCCCTCCGGCGGCGACAACGCCGCCCACCGATTCGCCACATGCGCGCGGAATGTGCTGGTATCTGGCCGGCGGCTGTCTGCTGATCATCGCCCTGCTGCTGGTGGCATTCACTTTTGCCGGTACCCACGTCGCCCGACCGATCAATCTGACGCTGATGAACCACAGCCAGTGCGAACTGCTGGCCAGCGATGAAATGCTGCGTTCGGTTTCCGCCACGGCCTACGCTAAGAATTTCGATGAGGTGCGTCAGCGGCTGAAGCTCGGCTGCAAGCCGGGGGAGCGTTTCGTTTTCTTCTACGGCGACCGGCTGGAGACTAACGGCCTGGGCCGGGTATTTCTCGCCCACTGCGCGATGCACGAGGATAACCCGTTTAGCTATTGCGATAACTACTTTTACTACTCCTGGAAGCCGCAATGAAACTCGCGCCCCGCACCTTTTTCGCCCTTTCCGCTCTGACGTTTGTCGCCGCCGCCGGTTTTAGCGTCTGGCGCCTGCTGCCAGATGCCAACGATGGCGTGATGAGCTGCTCCACCAAAGCGATCATGCGTTTTGAAAACATGGAAAAAGAGAATGTGAACGGCAATATCCATTTTAACTTTGCCGCTAACGGCAACGGTTCGATGGTGGTGGAAGGCTATACCGATTCTGCCGCCGGCTGGCTCTACCTGCAGCGCTACGTCAAATTCAGCTACACCAGCCAACGCATCTCGGCAACCGAACGCCACTACCGCATCAAAAAGTGGGAATCCAGCGCCTCATCCATCGACGAATCGCCGAATGTCATCTTCGACTACTTCATGCGCGAAATGTCCGACAGCCATGACGGCCTGTTCCTCAACGCACAAAAGCTTAACGACAAAGCTATCCTGCTGAGCTCTATCAACTCGCCGCTCTACATCTGCACGCTGAAGTCCGGCAGCACGCTTAACTAACCCGTCCCCCCTGAACCGCCGCGAGGAAAATGCGCCCTCGCTCACGCTCCATTATTGCCCCCTCTTTCCACGATGCTAAAAGCGCACGTTTTGCATTTAGCTTCGACGCCAAAACATGAGCATACCCACAATTATCACGCGGCTATATTACTAACCGCTGGCAAGTAATTAACATCTTATTAACATTCATCTCCCGCCGATAAATAGCCTAAAAAAGCGCCATATCATCATAAAAATCAATACGCATAAAACAGAACGAAAAGATAAATAGAAGCCTGGATAAGGCTAAATCACAGAGTAAAAACCTAAAATATTCATCTACACGGATTTAAATTTCACTTCCTTCCCCATTCCCTATAGTGAACCCCGAACGCCGCTTCCGCGTGTTGATGCCGTTACGCGGACGGTTTTCCCGAATAACAAAACCTGTTCTGGAGGAGATCACGATGGGTGATGCATTGGGGCTTATCGAAACCAAAGGTCTGGTGGCCTGTATTGAAGCAGCGGACGCGATGTGTAAAGCCGCCAACGTCGAACTGATCGGCTATGAAAACGTCGGCTCCGGCCTGGTCACCGTGATGGTGAAAGGCGACGTCGGCGCGGTAAAAGCGGCGGTGGATTCCGGTGTGGAATCCGCGCAGCGCATCGGCGAAGTGGTGACCTCGCTGGTCATCGCGCGTCCACATAACGACATCAACAAAATCGTCATTAAACACAAGGCCTGAAGGCCAGGAGAACGCAAATGGGTGATGCATTAGGTCTGATTGAAACCAAAGGTCTGGTGGCCTGCATTGAAGCGGCGGATGCGATGTGTAAAGCCGCCAACGTCGAGCTTATCGGCTATGAAAACGTCGGCTCCGGCCTCGTCACCGCGATGGTGAAAGGCGACGTCGGCGCGGTAAAAGCGGCAGTCGATTCCGGCGTGGAATCCGCACAACGCATCGGCGAAGTGGTGACCTCGCTGGTTATCGCCCGTCCGCATAACGACATCAACAAAATCGTCTCGCATTACAAGATTGCGGACTAACGGAGAAACCTGATGAAAGAAGCGCTTGGTCTTATCGAAACCAAAGGTCTGGTGGCCTGTATTGAAGCCGCGGATGCGATGTGTAAAGCCGCCAACGTCGAATTGATTGGCTATGAAAACGTCGGCTCCGGCCTGGTCACCGCGATGGTGAAAGGCGACGTCGGCGCGGTCAACGCAGCGGTCGACTCCGGCGTGGAAGCGGCGAAACGCATCGGCGAAGTCGTCAGCTCTCGCGTCATTGCGCGTCCACATAACGACATCGAAAAAATCGCGGCGCAGCACAAAGCATGACCTGACAGGGCGCGCCCCGTCTCCACTCTTTTCGTCTGATGAAGGATAGACTCATGATTGAACTGGATAACGATTTGCAGTCCCGGCAGAACGCGCGGGAACTGGTGCGCAACGCCAAAAAGGCGCAGGCGATGCTGGCCACCTTTTCGCAACAGCAAATCGACGCCATCGTGAAAAACGTGGCCCAGGAAGCAGCGCACCACGCCGAAGCGCTGGCGAAAATGGCCGCGGAAGAGACTGGTTTTGGCAACTGGCAGGACAAAGTGCTGAAAAACCGCTTCGCCTCGCTGCGCGTCTACGACGCCATCAAAGATATGAAGACCGTTGGCATCATTCATGACGACCCGGTAAAAAAAGTGATGGACGTGGGCGTGCCGCTGGGCGTGATTTGCGCGCTGGTCCCCTCAACGAACCCAACCTCCACGGTTATCTACAAAGCGCTGATCGCCCTCAAGGCCGGCAACGCCATTATCTTCTCCCCGCATCCGGGCGCGCGTCAGTGCAGCTGGAAGGCGATTGAAATCGTCAAACGCGCGGCGGAAGCGGCCGGTGCGCCGGAGGGCTGCGTCGACGGCATCACCCAGCTGACGCTCGAAGCCACCTCTGAGCTGATTCACAGCAAAGACGTGTCGCTGATCCTCGCCACCGGCGGCGAAGGCATGGTGCGTGCGGCCTATGCGTCCGGCACCCCAACCATCAGCGGCGGCCCGGGCAACGGCCCGGCGTTTATCGAACGCAGCGCCGATATCCACCACGCGGTGAAAGATATCATCACCAGCAAAACCTTCGATAATGGGGTGATCTGCGCCTCCGAGCAGTCGATCATCGTCGAAGGCTGCATTTACGACGAGGTTCACCGCGAGCTGGAAGCGCAGGGTGCCTACTTTATGAATGAAGATGAAGCGGCGAAAATGGCGGCGCTGCTGCTGCGCCCGAACGGCACCATCAACCCGAAAGTGGTCGGCAAAACCGCGCTGTACCTCAGCCAGATGGCGGGCTTCTGTGTCCCGGCCAGCACTAAAGTACTGATCGCCGAACAGACCACCGTATCGCCGAAAAACCCCTACTCGCGCGAAAAACTGTGCCCGGTGCTCGGCCTGTACGTGGCAGAAGACTGGAAAGCCGCCTGCCACCGCGTGGTGGAGCTGCTGACCAACGAAGGACTCGGCCATACGCTGGTGATCCACACCCGTAATCAGGACGTCATCCGCCAGTTCAGCCTCGAAAAACCGGTCAATCGCATTCTGATTAATACTCCGGCGGCGCTCGGCGGTATCGGCGCGACTACCAACATCTCCCCGGCGCTGACCCTCGGCTGCGGCGCGGTCGGCGGCGGTTCCAGCTCCGACAACGTCGGCCCGATGAACCTGCTCAATATCCGCAAAGTCGGCTACGGCGTGCGGTCGATCGACGAGCTTCGCGCCCCGGGCAGCCGCCCTGAACCACAGCCGACCATCGTCTCTCCGACGAGCGATCCGCAGCGCAGCATTCTTGATGACCTGCGTTTCAACGCCCCGGCCAACGCCGCGCCAGCGCGATCCGCAGGCAGCGATGACCGTTTCGCCAGCGCAGGCGCCGCCAGCATGGAAGGCGAAATCAACGAGCAAAACGTGGAACGCGTTATCCGCCAGGTGCTGGAGCGCCTTGCTAAGTAACGCACTGATATAAGGCGATAAACGATGATTCTCGCAAAGGTAACCGGCCATGTCGTCGCCACGCAGAAATGCGATGAGCTACGCGGCAGCAACCTGCTGTTGGTCACCCGACTGGATGACAATCAGCAGCCGATGAAGGACCAGACCTGGGTCGCCGTCGATAACGTCGGCGCCGGCATGCACGACATCGTGCTGGCGGAAGAGTACTTCGCGCTCAATAAAGAGCGCTACAAAGCGATGTCGGTGGTCGCCATTGTCGAGAACGTGTTTCGGGACGCCTAACAGGAGTGAATAGCCCAATGAGTGAATTTTTACTGAAACCGCGGATTTGCTTCGGTCAGGACGCCCTCTCGGTGCTGAACGAACTCTCCGCCCGCAGCGTGCTGCTGGTAACCGATCAAGCGATGGTGAAGTTTGGCCTCGCCGAGCGCGTCACCGCCCTGCTGCGCCAGCGCGGGATCGCCTGGCAGGTGTGGGACGACGTGGTGGCCGATCCGGATATCGCCACCGTGGTGCGCGGCATGAAGCTGATGGATAACCACTATCCGGATCTGGTTATCGCGCTCGGCGGCGGTTCGGTAATCGATGCCGCCAAAGCGGTTATTTTCTCCCTGGCGCAAACCCGTCCGCAGGCTAACCGGCCGCGTCCATGCTTTGTCGCCATCCCCACCACCAGCGGCACTGGTTCGGAAGTCACCGCCTTTTCGGTGGTGAAAGCCAACGCGGAGAAGCTGGTGTTGGTGGATGCGTCGCTGCTGCCGGATATCGCCATTCTTGACCCGGCGCTGGTGGCTTCGGTACCGCCGGCAATTACCGCCGACACCGGCATGGACGTGCTGTGTCACGCCCTTGAGGCCTACGTCTCCCGCGCCGCCAGCGACTTTTCCGACGCGCTGGCGGAGAAAGTGGTGCAGCAGGTATTTCGCTATCTGCCGACCTGCTGGCGCAGCGGCGACAACCTGCTGGCGCGCGAAAAGATGCACAACGCCTCCTGCATGGCGGGCATGGCCTTCACCAACGCGTCGCTTGGGATAACCCACAGCCTGGCACACGCCCTCGGCGGCGTCTTCCGCGTGCCCCATGGCCGCGCCAACGCCCTGCTGATGGCGCACGTCGTCGCCTGGAACGCCGATGTCGACGGCCAGTGCGACACCCTCGCGGCGCATAAATATGCCCGTCTGGCGCATCTGCTGGATCTGCCTGCCGCCTCGCCACGCCAGGGCGTCGCCAGCCTGCTGGTCGCCATTCAGGCTTTAAAAGAAGAGATGAACATGCCCTCCGGCATTAGCGACACCGGCATTGACGCGCCTGAATTCGACCGCCGCCTGCCGGAGATGGTCGGCCAGGCGCTGCGCGACAGCTGTACTCCGACCAACCCACGCGCGCCAGACGCTAACGCGTTAACCGAACTTTATCGCCAGGCGTGGCATGGACAACAGACATCGCCCGGCGGCGCTCCGCTTGCGCGGGCCTACGGGTAACAGATAACCGGGTGATCGCTGGGTTATTTGCAGGCCGGGTAAGGCGTCAGCCGCCACCCGGCAGAAACGGACACTGTATCCACAACCGGGTTGTCATCAGCCGCGGAAAAAGAACATCTGGAGAATACTTCATGGCACACTACAACTTAACGCCGCGCGTCAAAGTGCTGGCAGACCGTTTACTCGCCCAGAAAAGCACGCTGTGCACCGAACATGCCACCACGCTGAACGCTCTTGATGGCGACATCGCGGGCGTTCCCGCCGCAGTTAAACCGGCGCGCCGCTTCTATGAACTGATGCGCCAGCTGCCGCTGACCATCAGCGCCGACGAACTGATCGTCGGTAACCAGACCCGTAAACCGCACGGGGCGATTTTCCATGATGAAAGCGCCGCGCATCGCCCATCCGTATTCCAGTTCCTCAACCTCAGCAGCGATCTCGATTCACCGGACTACAAACTGGTCGTCGAAAAAGGCGTGCTGGCGATTAAGCACCAGTTGGAAGAGAAAACCCGCGCCCTCGGTAGCGCGGTCAGCCGCAGCGGGATGGATGAAGTCAACGGCTGCCGCGCCGCCATCTACGCCTGTGACGCCCTGTTAGCGTTGGCGCAAAATCTGGCCACTAGCGCCGAACAGCTGGCGGCCGCGGAAACCAATGCTTATCGCAAAGCCGAGCTGCTCGATAGCGCGGCTATTCTGCACCACGTTCCGGCCCATCCGGCGCGTAATTTCAAAGAAGCCTGCCAGGCGTTCTATCTGTTCCAGCTGGTGCTACAGCTGGATAACGGTAGCTATGCGGTTAACCCGCAAGGGGCGGATATCACGCTACTGCCTTACTTCCAACGCGATATCAACAGCGGCGCGCTGAATACCCAGCAGGCCTATGAAATCGTGGAGTGCCTGTGGTTCAAGCTGGCGGAACTGAGCGAAGTCCGCGCCGCCTGCGCCATTGACGGCTATCCGATGCTCGACGCCATGCTGCGCGGCGCCGCTTTTGACCATGCTGAAGTGAACGAACTCTCGGCGATGTTTATCAGCGCCCAGCGCAACCTCAGCGCGCTGAATCTGCCGGTACGTCTGTTTAGCGGCGTACAGCAGGTCAGCCACGCGCCGTTCGCCGCCTGCGCCGACACGCCGGTGATGGAAGGCTTAACCCCGCGTATGCAGCGCCTGCGTAACCACTACCTGACGGTGCGCCCGAGCGTCTCTATTTATCGCGCGCTGGCCTTTACCGAAGTGGTCAAAGCCAACCCTGGCATGCCGACCATTCTGCTACGGGCGAAAGCCTTCCGCCACGCCTGCGAAACCGCGCCGATTCTGATTCAGGACGATGAGCTGATCGTCGGGCATCCGTGTGGCAAGCCGCGCGCGGGTGCCTTCTCGCCGGATATCGCCTGGCGCTGGGTGCGCGACGAGCTCGACACCATGAGCACCCGCCCGCAGGATCCGTTTGAGATCAGCGAAGTGGATAAAAAAACCATTCGCGAAGAGATCGTCCCGTTCTGGGAAGGCCGTTCGCTGGACGAGATTTGCGAAGCGCAATACCGTGAAGCCGGCGTCTGGGCCTTCAGCGGCGAGACCTTCGTCAGCGACCTCTCCTATCACCAGATTAACGGCGGCGGCGATACCTGTCCGGGCTACGACGTGCTGCTGTTCACCAAAGGGATGAACGGCATTAAAGCCGATGCCGAAGCGCATCTGGCCAGCCTGAGCATGGAAAACCCGGAAGATATCGACCGTATCTACTACTACAAAGCGGCGATTGAAACCTGTGAAGGGGTGGTCAACTACGCCCGCCGCATCGCCGCCCACGCCCGCGAACTGGCGGCTAAAGAGCAAAACGCCCAGCGCCGCGCCGAGTTGCTGACCATCGCCGACGTCAACGAAAACGTGCCGGCCAATCCGCCGAAGACCCTGCAGGAAGCGCTGCAGAGTATCTGGACCGTCGAATCACTGTTTGAAATCGAAGAGAACCAGACCGGGCTGTCGCTGGGGCGCGTCGACCAGTACTGCTACCCGATGTTCGAAGCCGATATCCGCGAAGGCCGCCTGACCCACGACAGCGCGCTGGAGCTGCTGCAGGCGTTCATCATCAAATGTGCCGAACTGATGTGGATGTCGAGCGAGCTGGGCGCGAAATATTTCGCGGGTTATCAGCCGTTTATCAACCTCACCGTTGGCGGCCAGAAACGTAGCGGGGGCGATGCCTGTAACGATCTGACCTATCTGATTATGGACGCCGTGCGCTTTGTGAAGGTTTACCAGCCGTCGCTGGCCTGCCGTATTCACAACCAGTCGCCGCAGAAATACATGGAAAAAATCGTCGACGTGGTGAAAGCGGGAATGGGCTTCCCGGCCTGCCACTTCGATGACTCCCACATCAAGATGATGCTGCGCAAAGGCTTCGATTTTGAAGACGCCCGCGATTACTGCCTGATGGGCTGCGTTGAGCCGCAGAAATCCGGGCGCATCTACCAGTGGACCTCCACCGGCTACACCCAGTGGCCTATCGCTATCGAATTCGTGCTCAACCGCGGGCGGATGGTGCTGTTCGATAGCTATCAGGGGCTGGATACCGGCGACCTGCGCGACCTGCGCACCTTCGACGAATTCGATGCGGCGGTGAAACAGCAGATCGCCCATATCGTGCGCCTGTCGGCCATCGGCACCGTCATCAGCCAGCGTGTCCACCGCGATGTGGCGCCGAAGCCGCTGATGTCGTTGCTGGTTGAAGGCTGTATGGAGAGCGGCAAAGATGTCGCCGCCGGCGGCGCAATGGTCAACCACGGTCCGGGGCTGATTTTCTCCGGTCTGGCGACCTACGTCGACTCGATGGCGGCGATCCGCAAGCTGGTGTTCGAAGAGAAGAAATACACCCTTGAGCAGATCCGCGATGCGCTGCTGGCCAACTTTGAAGGTTACGAAGCGCTGCGCCGCGACTGCCTGAACGCGCCGAAATACGGTAACGACGATAACTACGTCGACCAGTACGCGCTGGATATTACCGAATGGACCGAGAAAGAGTGCCGTAAGTACAAAATGCTCTACTCGACCCTCAGCCACGGCACCCTGTCTATCTCCAACAACACGCCAATCGGCGAGCTGACCAACGCCACGCCGAACGGCCGCCTGGCGTGGATGCCGCTCTCCGACGGCATCAGCCCAACCCAGGGCGCGGATAAACAAGGCCCGACGGCGATTATCAAGTCGGTCAGCAAGATGAATGTGGAAACCATGAACATCGGCATGGTGCACAACTTCAAGTTCCTCAAAGGACTGCTGGATACCCCGGAAGGTCGCCACGGCTTGATTACCCTGCTGCGTACCGCCTCGATTCTCGGCAACGGCCAGATGCAGTTCAGCTATGTCGATAACGAAGTGCTGAAGAAGGCGCAGCAGGAGCCGGAGAAATACCGCGACCTGATCGTCCGCGTCGCCGGCTACAGCGCTTACTTCGTCGAGCTGTGCAAAGAGGTCCAGGACGAGATCATCAGCCGTACGGTGATTGAGAAGTTCTAGTTCTCTTAAAGAGAATTAAATGAGCTGTATTTGAGAAATAACCGGAAGTTCTCCGTCCCGTAACGGGACGGAGCGGGAGGCAAGCGTGATCGCAAAACAAGAATTAACGGGCCGAATTTTCAATATCCAGAAATATTCGATCTATGACGGCGATGGCATTCGCACGCTGGTGTTTTTTAAGGGCTGCAACATTCGCTGCCCGTGGTGCGCCAACCCGGAAGGGCTGAACAGCCAGTTCCAGGTGATGTTCTCGCACGACAAATGCATTAACTGCGGCGACTGCGTCAGCGTCTGTCCGGCGGGTATTCATTATCGGGCGGAAGAAAACGGCGAAATGAAGCACTTCGTCGACCGCAATAAAGACTGTATCGGCTGCCGCAAATGCGAAGAGATTTGCACCCAGAACGCGCTGGACATTATGGGCAAGGACGTCACCGTCAGCGAGCTGATGGAGATCATCATGCAGGACTACGACTTCTACATCTCCTCCGGCGGTGGCGTCACCATCGGCGGCGGCGAGATGAGCCTGCAGACCGATTTTGCCGTCGCCTTATTCAGCGAATGCAAAAAGATGATGATTAACACCGCCGTCGAAACCCAGGGCACCACCCCGCTTGCCAACTACCAGAAGCTGGCGCCGGTCACCGACACCTTCTTATTCGACATAAAGCAGATTAACAGCGATCACCACAGGGCGATGCTCGGCATCGGCAACGAAGGGATCCGCCGCAATCTCGAATGGCTGGTGGATTCCGGCGCCAACGTCATTGTGCGTATGCCGCTCATTCGCGGCTACAACGACTCATTCGACGCCATTACCGGCGCCATTGATTACGTACAGAAGCTGGCGAAGCGCGGGAATATCCGCCGCATCGACATGCTGCCGTACCACCAGTTGGGACGCAAAAAGTACGAACGCCTGGATATGCCCTACCCGATTACCCAGGACCCGTCTTATTCACCGGACGAACTGGACCGGCTGGAAACCTTCTTCCGGCAATTTGATTTTGATATTCGCTTAGTCCGCCATTAACAGGAGCCGACCATGAAAAGTTTAGGCGTAATTGAAACGCGAGGATGGGTCGCCGCCATTCAGGCCGTCGACGCCGCCTGTAAAGCTGCGGGAGTGACCTGCATTGGCTATCGCAAACCAGGCTCCGGGCTGGTGAGCGTCTGCTTTGAAGGGGAGATCAGCGCCATCCACACCGCCATTGAACGCGGCGTGGCGGTGGCCGGCGCCGAGCACACCGTGAAGTCGCTGGTGATTGCCCGCCCGGAGCGCTGTGTGGTTGAAGCGTTAAGCAACCTCAAAGGCAACCCGCCGCCTGCGAAAAAAGCGGCCGAACCGGTGGTTATCGCCGCCCCGGAACCCATCGTCCCCCCTGCCGCCCCGAACGAAACGGAAGATAAACATCCGGCGCTGAAGAAAGGGAAGAAGTCATGATCGACACCCTGGTTCGCGAAAAAATCGCCGCCCGCCTGAGCGCAACGGCGCCGGCGATCCCGGTGGGGATCTCCAACCGCCACGTCCATCTCGCGCAACAGGACGTCGAGGCGCTATTCGGCAAAGGCTACAGCCTGACGCCGTTCAAACCGCTGCGCCAGCCGGGGCAGTTCGCCGCCCAGGAGTGCGTGACCGTTGTCGGGCCGAAAGGCTCGCTGACCAACGTCCGCGTCCTCGGGCCGACCCGCCCGGTATCGCAGCTGGAAGTATCGCGCGCCGACTGTTTCACGCTCGGGATTAAGGCGCCGGTTCGTGAGTCCGGCCAGCTGGATAATGCCGGTAGCGCGCTGCTGATTGGGCCCGCAGGCCACGTTGAACTCCATTCGCAGGTGATCTGCGCCTGGCGGCATATTCATATGTCGCCGCAGGACGCGCGCCAGCTCAACGTTAGCAATGGCCAGAAGGTCAGCGTGCGCAGCAACGGCAAGCGTCAGCTGACTTTCGATGAAGTGGTGGTGCGGGTGCGCGATGACTTCGCGCTGGAGTTTCACATCGATACCGAAGAAGCCAATGCCGCCGGGTTGAAAAACGGCGCGCAGGTGACGCTCATCGGCTAACGGAGGCTCGCCATGACCGACGAACAGATTGAAGGTTTAGTCGCGCGAATTTTACAGCGCCTGCGCCCGCCGGTACTGGTGATGGTGACCGCCGCTGACGGCTACCGCACGGCAATCCGCCAGCGCCTGGCAAGCTGCGGCTACCCGCTGCGCCTCGCGCTGGAGGAGGGTCTCGCCGACGCCGCCGCGTGGCAGGAGGTGGGCGAGATTATCCCGTCATCGGCCTGGCAGGATGCCCTGCCGTCAGCGCCGTGGCGGGCGGTACTGCTGCCGTTTCTCGATTACCCGCTGGCTTCAGACCTGCTGAACGGCACGCTGCGCAGCCCGCTCGCCCGCTGCGCGCACGAGGCGCTGCTGGCGGGTATTCCCGTGCTGGCGCTGCGCTACCACTGCGATCCGCTCAGCGAACTCAACCAGTTGCGCGGGGCGCAGGCCGACAGCGCCTACGCCGGACATCTGCAGGCCACGCTGACTCGCCTGGAAGCCTGCGGCGTCTTCCTCGGCACCATGAATGAGCTGCTGACGACGCTGGACGCGCCCACCGCGCCTGCCGCCAGCAGCGAACCGCGCCGTTATCTCACCGTCACAGACATAGTGAATAATCCGGCGCTGGCGGCGGCCCCGCACGCGCAACTGACCGATGCGGCCATTGATTATTTAAAAAACAGAAAGATATGACCTTACCCAACTATGAACCTGGAGCTTAACGATGTCTTCGAAAACAAAATGCTGGTTATGGATGCTGCTGGTTATCCTCTCCGAAACCTCGGCAACCTCGACGTTAAAAATGTTCGGTAGCAGCGAAGGCAGCACAAAAATGCTGCTGCTCGTATTGCTGATTGCGCTCTATTGCACCTGCTATTACTCGCTCTCAAGGGCGGTGAAAGATATCCCGGTCGGCCTGGCGTACGCCACCTGGTCCGGAACCGGTATCCTGGTGGTCTCGACGCTGGGAATGGCATTCTACGGCCAGCATCCGGATACCGCCGCCATCATCGGCATGGCGGTGATCGCCAGCGGCATCGTTATCATGAACCTGTTCTCGAAAATGGGTTCCGAAGAGAGCGAAGAGCCCGCACCCGCCGCGCCAGTCGCCTCTATGGATAAGAAAATCGCCAACTAACAGGAAAGGAACACCCTATGTTTAATCTCGGATTTTTATGGCTGGCGCTGTCTATCGGCTCCGAAATCACCGGCACCTCGATGATCAAAAAAACCAACGGCTTCAGCAAACTGGCGCCTTCGGTGCTGGTGGTCTGCGCCTACGGCCTGTGTTACTTCGCCCTCACCCGCGCGATGAGCACCATTCCGGTGGGCGTAGCCTACTCGCTGTGGTGCGGCTTCGGTATCGTCGGCGTGACGATTTGCTCCATGATCCTCTATAAGCAGAAACCGGACCTGGCGGCCATTATCGCCATGGCGCTGATTATCTCCGGCGGCGTTATCATGAACGTCTTCTCGACCATGTAATACGAGGCGGGTTTACCCCGCCGTGATTTCGTGGCAGGATAAAAAGATGAACAGAAACGTTATCGTTACCTATCCCCGTCGTTGGTGGCTGCCTGCATAACAGGCGGCACGATACACGTTTCCATTTTCAAAGCCGCCGGAAGGCGGCTTTGGTGTTTTCAGGACGTCTTTCGGCTGAACAGTCTGATAAGGAGTCCCTGATGAACCATCCACAAATCATCCTCACCGGCGACCGCCCGACCGGCCAGCTGCACCTTGGCCACTACGTCGGCTCGCTACGCCAGCGCGTCGCGCTGCAGCACGACCACCAGCAGTTTATCCTGATCGCCGACCTGCAAGGGCTCACCGATAACGGCAGCAACCCGCAAAAAATCAGCCACCATATCCTCGAAGTCATGGCCGATTATCTGGCCGTCGGCATCGACCCCAGGCTCACCACTATTTGCCTGCAGTCCGCTCTGCCCGCGCTGGCGGAGCTCAGCGCGCTGTATATGAATATCGTCACCGTCGCCCGCGTGGAACGTAATCCGACGGTCAAAAATGAGATTGCCCAAAAGGGATTCGCCCGTTCGCTGCCAGTGGGCTTTCTTGCCTATCCGATTAGCCAGGCGGCCGATATCACCGCCTTCAAGGCCGAGCTGGTGCCGGTGGGTGACGATCAGCTACCGATGATTGAGCAGACCAACGAGATCGTCCACAAGATGAATAGCCTCACCGGCGAGCCGGTGCTGCGCCACTGCAAGGCGCTACTCAGCGAAGTGAGCCGCCTGCCGGGCGTCGACGGTAATGCTAAAATGTCGAAATCGCTGGGCAATACGCTGACGTTATCGGCCAGTGAAGAGGAGATCCACCGCGCGGTCAGCGCGATGTATACCGACCCGACGCACCTGAGAGTCAGCGATCCGGGACATGTCGACGGCAACGTGGTGTTCACCTATCTCGACGCTTTCCATAGCGATAAGGCGCTGGTGGCAGAGATGAAAGCCCACTATCAGCGCGGCGGGCTGGGCGATCGCCAGTGTAAGAATGAACTGGAAACCTGCTTGCAGGAACTACTGGCGCCGATCCGCGAACGCCGGGCTACCTATATTCAGGATAAAGGGATGCTGCTTGAGCTGCTGCGCCAGGGCAGCGAACGTGCCCACCAGCTCACGCAGCAGACGCTGCATGAGGTGAAGCGCGGGCTGGGGCTGCCGGTGCTGTTCTGAGTTTCAGAGCCCTTCCCAGGTCGCGCTACGCTTACCGGGGCTGCGGTTTTATCCCCCGCCTTTGTGCATCTTCACGCAGTTGCGCCCCTCGCGCTTGGCGGCATACAGCGCGTTATCGGCGTCGCGCAGCAGCAGGTTGTAATCGGGGTGACCGGTGTGGGCGGCAAAGCCAATGCTGGCGGTGATGGGGATCTGCGTGTCGCCGCCAACGTTAAACGCCAGCTGGCCAATCTTTTTGCGCAGACGTTCAAGGAGAGGGAAAGCCTCTGCCGCGCGGGTCTCCACCAGCACCAGCAGAAACTCCTCGCCGCCGTAGCGGAAGAGATAGTCGCTGGAGCGAATATTATCGCTGAGCAGATCGGCTACGTGCTTAATGGCGCGGTCGCCGACCATATGGCCCCATTTGTCATTGATCTCTTTAAAGAAATCAATATCGATAATCGCTACCGTCAGCGGCAGGTCATACTCAATCGCCAGGGTGACTTCATGCTTGAGCACCACAGGCAGATAGCGACGGTTAAGCAGGCTGGTTAGCGCGTCTTTGCCATTTTGCATCTGCGACAGACTACTGAATAACACTCCCAGCTGGCTGCTGATGTGCTGGCAATGGATATGGATCTTTTGCAGCAGGCTCTGAGTATTTTTATAACCAGCATCCTGTTCCGCGGTACGCCATTCGGTAATCAACGCATCCACCTGACCGATCAACTCAGTAATCTCCCCCATCTGCGGATTGTGGTTAAAATAGCGAACGCATTTATGGCGAAACCACAAACCAAATTCGGATTCAGATAATAACGTTGCGTTAAGGTCCGTCCTGTTCTCACTGACGATATTAAAAATCGCACTATTTTCCCAACCCGAAAGCGATGCCTGCTGCTTGCCATACTCCATCGGGACGTTATCCATCAGGCTGTACAGACGAAAAGCTTCTTCATTTTTGGTAGCCCGATAATGCGACAGCGTATAGGCGTGACACATCATCTCCACCGCCATATTCATCGCCATGATCGCGTAATGGATAGCCGCTATCCCTGTGTCCCGCGCGACCTGGCTGTCACGAATCGCCTCCACCAGCCCGGATTTTATCTGCCGCGCGCCGCGCAGCACCGCCTCTGCCGGGATGCCAATCCGCGAATGAATGCTGCCGATCTGATACTGGCGCTCCGCAAGAGCCTGAAGATCCTCTTTTTCACAGGTCAGGATCTGCTGTACCCATCCCGCCAGAGAGCGGCTCAGACGTTCCTCAACCAGCTCATAAGAGAGGTGCCTGGCGATATCCGGATCCTGAAAAATAAAATCGTAAAAGCGGGTCGCTAACATCGACGATCGCTCATCGGCCATTTTTTTAAGTAATGCACGGACGTCCGGCGTCAGGCTGTCATACAGCGGTAGCCATTCCTTAAAAATCACGGCGATATATTTTTGGCTTTCTTCATTCATGAAATTAAAGCACTCGTCGGATGTTTCTCAATGCCAGGAGCGGAATCATATCGTAGTTACCGGGGGGCAACCAGATAACAAAACAGGCGCCCTGTTTTCGCGGTTTTATCCTGACGGTTGGTATTTCTGTTAACGCACCGACAAGACCATGCACTTCGTATGGACAACATCGCCACGAATGTTACTATCGCGATGACGGTAGCTCTCACTATGCGTGTTTCATTAAGGCCTGGATCGCTGATGATGACCACATAAGTAGCACAGCGATCGGCTGCGCATCGACGCGGCAGAGCGCGGCGTCAGCGGCCTTTACCCCCACCTTTTCGTCCCTCGCAAGGAGGACGCTCCGCTCGGCGGAGGAAACACGCGCACCACTCAGCAAAGGGAATCAAGCGAGTCGCGTATGGACAAAATAAAGAAACGTTGGGCAGGGTATCTTGTCGGCTTACTGGTGGTGCTCGCCGCCGCCGCATGGTGGCTGCTGCGCCCGCCAGGTCTCCCGGACGGTTTTGCCAGTAGCAACGGCCGAATCGAAGCCACCGAAGTCGATATTGCCAGTAAAATCGCCGGGCGTATCGACACGATTTTGGTCAAAGAGGGCCAGTTTGTGCGTCAGGGAGAAGTCCTCGCGAGGATGGATACTCGCGTACTGAACGAGCAGCGTCTTGAAGCCGCCGCACAAATCAAGGAGGCGGAAAGCGCGGTGCTCGCCGCCAGAGCCTTGCTCGATCAGCGGCAGAGTGAAATGCGCGCCAGCGAAGCAGTGGTGAAGCAGCGCCAGGCGGAGCTGGATTCCTCGGCGAAACGCCATGTCCGCTCGAATGCCCTGTCGCAGCGCGGCGCCGTCTCCGCCCAGCAGCTGGATGACGACCGCGCGGCAGCAGAGAGTGCCCGCGCGGCGCTGGAATCGGCAAAAGCCCAGGTCTCTGCCGCCCGCGCCGCCATCGAAGCTGCCCGCACCAGCATTATTCAGGCGCAAACCCGCGTCGAAGCCGCCCAGGCGACCGAACGGCGGATCCTTGCCGATATTGACGATAGCGAGCTGAAAGCACCCCGTGATGGCCGCATTCAGTATCGCGTCGCTGAGCCAGGCGAAGTCCTGGCCGCCGGTGGCCGGGTGCTGAATATGGTCGATCTCGCCGATGTCTATATGACCTTCTTTCTGCCAACCGAACAGGCTGGCCTGCTGGCGCTCGGCAGCGAAGCGCGCTTGATCCTTGATGCCGCGCCGGATCTGGTGATCCCGGCCAACATCAGCTTTGTCGCCAGCGTCGCCCAGTTCACGCCGAAAACGGTAGAAACCAGCGACGAGCGCCTTAAGCTGATGTTCCGCGTCAAAGCGCGCATCCCGCCGGAGCTGCTGGCGCAGCATCTGGAATATGTCAAAACCGGCCTGCCCGGCATGGCTTACGTGCGGGTGGATAAACAACAACCCTGGCCTGAGGCGCTAACGGTGAGGTTGCCGCAATGAAACTGACGCCGCAGGATACCTCGCCCCCCGTCGCCCTGCTGGAAAACGTTGGCCAGCAGTATGGCGCCACCATCGCGCTGCGGGATATCAGCCTGGCGATCCCGGCACGGCGTATGGTTGGTCTGATTGGCCCGGACGGCGTCGGCAAATCGAGCCTGCTCTCGCTGATCGCCGGGGCGCGGGCCATTGGACAGGGTAACGTGATGGTGCTTGGCGGCGATATGCGTGATGTGCATCACCGCCGCGACGTGTGCCCGAAAATCGCGTGGATGCCACAGGGGCTGGGGAAAAACCTCTATCACACCCTCTCGGTGTATGAAAACGTCGACTTCTTCGCCCGCCTGTTTGGTCACGATAAAGCAGAGCGCGAACTGCGTATCAACGAGCTGCTGCAGAGCACCGGGCTGGCGCCGTTTCGCGATCGCCCCGCCGGAAAACTCTCCGGTGGGATGAAGCAAAAGCTCGGCCTGTGCTGCGCGCTGATCCATGACCCTCAATTACTGATCCTCGATGAACCGACCACCGGCGTCGACCCGCTTTCCCGGGCGCAGTTCTGGGAGCTTATCGACAGTATTCGCCAGCGCCAGCCGGAGATGAGCGTGCTGGTGGCTACCGCCTACATGGAAGAGGCCGAGCGCTTTGACTGGCTGGTGGCGATGAATGCCGGCGAGGTGCTGGCGACCGGCAGCGCCGCGGAGCTCAAAGCCCAGACCGGCAGCCAGACCCTGGAGCAGGCGTTTATCGCCCTGCTACCTGAAGCGCAACGTCAGGCGCATAAGGCGGTAATCATCCCGCCGCGCGACGACCGTGAGGAAGAGATCGCTATCGAAGCGCGCGGCCTGACCATGCGCTTCGGCAACTTTGTTGCCGTCGACCACGTTAACTTTCGCATCGCCCGCGGCGAAATCTTTGGCTTCCTTGGATCTAACGGCTGCGGCAAATCCACCACCATGAAGATGCTCACCGGCCTGCTGCCCGCCAGCGAAGGTGAAGCCTGGCTGTTCGGCCAGCCGGTCGACCCGAAGGATATCGCCACCCGCCAGCGGGTGGGCTATATGTCACAGGCCTTTTCGCTCTATAGCGAACTGAGCGTTCGGCAAAACCTCGAGCTGCACGCCCGCCTGTTTCATATCCCGGACGACGAAATAGCCCACCGGGTCGCTGAGATGAGCGAGCGCTTTATGCTGACCGAGGTTAAAGACGCGCTTCCCGCCGATCTGCCGCTGGGGATCCGTCAGCGCCTGTCGTTAGCGGTGGCGGTCATCCACCGCCCGGAGATGCTGATCCTCGATGAGCCGACCTCCGGCGTCGACCCGGTGGCGCGCGATATGTTCTGGCAGCTGATGGTAGACCTGGCGCGCCAGGATCGCGTTACTATATTTATCTCCACCCACTTTATGAATGAGGCGGAACGCTGCGATCGCATCTCGCTGATGCACGCCGGCAAGGTGCTGGCCAGCGATACGCCGCAGGCGCTGGTTGAGCAACGTGGCTCAGCCAGCCTCGAAGAGGCGTTTATCGCCTGGCTGCAGGAAGCGGCGGATGCCGCACAACCGACCGTTTCTGTCTCTACCACGCCCGCACCGCCTGCTGTCGTATCACACCAGCAGAACGCGTCCCCACGCCAGTCATTCAGCCTGCGCCGCCTGTTTAGCTACAGCCGCCGCGAGGCGCTGGAGCTGCGCCGCGATCCGGTGCGATCGACGCTGGCGCTGCTGGGGACGGTGATCCTGATGTTTATCATGGGTTATGGGATCAGCATGGACGTTGAGGATCTGCGCTTTGCCGTCCTCGACCGCGACCAAACCCTCAGCAGCCAGGGCTGGTCGCAGAACATAGCCGGTTCACGCTACTTTATCGAGCAGGCGCCACTGCACAGCTATGACGAACTGGACCGCCGGATGCGTGACGGCGAACTGGCGGTGGCAATAGAGATCCCGCCGAACTTTGGTCGCGATATCGCCCGCGGCACACCGGTGCAAATCGGCGTCTGGGTGGACGGCGCGATGCCCAACCGCGCGGAAACCGTGCGCGGTTACGTGCAGGCGATGCATCTCGCCTGGCTGCAGGAGATGGCCGGCCGCCAGAGCAGCCCACAGCGCGATACCTCGCTCATCTCCATCGAGACCCGCTATCGCTATAATCCGGACGTGAAGAGCCTGCCGGCCATCGTCCCGGCGGTGATCCCGCTGCTGCTGATGATGATCCCGGCGATGCTCAGCGCCCTGAGCGTAGTCCGTGAGAAAGAGCTCGGATCGATTATCAACTTGTACGTAACGCCAACCACCCGCAGTGAATTCCTGCTCGGCAAGCAGCTGCCTTACATCGTACTGGGGATGTTTAACTTCTTCCTGCTGTGCGCGCTGTCGGTCTTTATCTTTGGCGTCGCGCATAAGGGCAGCTTCCTGACGCTGACCCTGGCGGCGCTGCTGTATGTCACCATCGCCACCGGTCTGGGGCTGCTGATCTCAACCTTTATGAAGAGCCAAATCGCCGCCATCTTCGGTACCGCGATCATTACGCTGATCCCGGCAACCCAGTTCTCCGGGATGATCGATCCGGTGGCGTCGCTGGAAGGGCCCGGGCGCTGGATCGGGCAAATTTATCCGACCAGCCACTTCCTGACTATCGCTCGCGGCACCTTCTCCAAAGCGCTGAATCTCAGCGATTTGTGGGGCTCGTTCATTCCGCTATTGATTGCGGTGCCGCTGGTGCTCGGGCTGAGCGTGCTGCTGCTGAAGAAACAGGAGGAATGATGCGCGGATTACGCAATATTTATAATCTTGGCGTCAAAGAGCTGCGCAGCCTGCTCGGCGATAAAGCGATGCTGGCGCTGATCGTGTTTGCGTTTACCGTGTCGGTGTACTCCTCGGCCACGGTGATGCCCGGTTCGCTGCACCTGGCGCCGATCGCGGTTGCTGATATGGATAAATCCCAGCTCTCTTCACGCATTATTAACGCTTTCTACCGTCCCTGGTTTCTCGAGCCGGAGCTGATCACCGCTGATGAGATGGACGCCGGGCTGGATGCCGGGCGCTACACTTTCGCCATCAACATCCCGCCTAACTTCCAGCGCGATGTGCTGGCCGGTCGGCAGCCGGAAATCCAGGTCAACGTTGACGCCACGCGAATGAGCCAGGCCTTTACCGGTAACGGCTATATCCAGAATATTATCAGTGGCGAAGTCAACAGCTTTGTCGCCCGTTATCGGGATAACAGCGTACTGCCGGTAGAGCTGGCGGTAAGGATGCGTTTTAACCCTAACCTTGAGCAGGAGCGCTTTGGCGCGGTGATGGCGATCATCAATAACATCACCATGCTGGCGATCGTCCTCACCGGTTCGGCGCTGATCCGCGAGCGGGAACATGGCACCATAGAGCACTTGTTGGTGATGCCAGTAACGCCGTTTGAAATCATGATGGCCAAGATCTGGTCGATGGGCCTGGTGGTGCTGGTGGTCTCCGGGTTGTCGCTGATACTGATGGTGCAGGGGATTTTGCAGGTGCCCATTGAGGGGTCGATCCCACTGTTTATGCTGGGGGTGGCGCTCAGCCTGTTCGCCACGACCTCAATCGGCATTTTTATGGGCACCCTCGCCCGCTCGATGCCGCAGCTGGGGCTGCTGATGATTCTGGTGCTGCTGCCGCTGCAGATGCTTTCCGGCGGATCCACGCCGCGGGAAAGTATGCCGCAGCTGGTACAGGATATTATGTTGACCATGCCGACCACCCACTTCGTCAGTCTGGCGCAGGCGATACTGTACCGTGGCGCCAGCTTTGCCATCGTCTGGCCGCAGTTCTTAACCTTGCTGGCTATCGGCGGGGTGTTCTTTACTATCGCGTTGCTGCGTTTTCGTAAGACTATTGGCGAGATGGCGTAAGGGCTTAAGAAGGGCCGTCGACTTACGGCGGCCCAGGGATTTATTTGTGGCGGTTCATAAAGCGACGTAAACCCCAGGTGAAGGCCATCGCCATACTAAACAGGATAAACAATAAGACAATCCAGCTGATGGAGATGCGCAGCAGCGTGCCGGGGGTCATAAACGGCTGCAGATAAACGGTGAAGGACTGGGCGGGTGATTTCCCCAGCAGTTCATAAACGTTATCCATAAGCCATACGCCGACCCGGCAGAACAGCCAGATAATCGCTGGCCAGCAGAGCAGCACCAGAAAGGTAAAGCGCTCCTGAATGTAAGTGAAGAGCTGGCGCAGTGGCGACCAGTTAAGCAGGATTTTCATTTCTATTCTCATATTGCCAGCCGATAACCTGCATATGTCTCGCAAGGTATTTCGGGCAGCATCCATACAGGCAATCATCCCCCTTTGTATAACAAATTTTCCGCCATATAAACCAGATCAAGTTAACAAAGTGTTAATGATGTAGCTCATTAAGACAAAAACAGGGAAGAAGCATACTGTTTGGCACAATACATCCGGGAGCGAAGTATTCAGTCACGGAAATATTTTTTCTGAATCGTAAGTGCGTTATTTTGCGGGAGGAAGAGGCAGCGCCATTATTTTACCGAGGCACAATAAAATGGCGCTGAAATAGAGAGATCATATTAATCGTAACTACTAATAATTATTTTCCGACTTGCATCATCCGGTAAATTCACCGTCCGCGTGATCACGCCGCGAGCATTCGTCACGCTATTTTGCGAAGCAATAAGATAGGTATTCTTTCCGCAACGCTGCTGAGGTTGTTTATTGACGATATCGGTACTGCAGGTTTCTGAAACCACCCGCCCGGAGAGCGTTAATGTGGCGGTATCAGCAGCAAACAGAGGTAAGCTTAGTCCATAAGCGAAAGCCAGAATCCCAATTAGCGGTTTTTTCATTGAATTTATAACCAGTTAACAGGATGAGAAATAAGCGAGTTGCTTTCTATTTTTCTCCCTCGGGAGAGATGATGCGTTGATTCATCACGCAGGGAATATAATCCATATTATTAGTAAGGACAATTGCAGGATAACCTATTAATGTGATAGGTATTGCTGATGTTAACGAACCCGGCGGTCGGGCCGGATGTTTCCCCGGAGGCGGTGCTGCGCACCTTGTCCGGGCTACAGGTCGTGCAGGGCGGGTGCGAATCCGTAGCCCCGGTAAGCGCAGCGCCACCGGGGAGACATACCGGCACGCTGCCCGGACCACTGAAACGCAAAAAGCCCATCCGGCAGGATGGGCTTTTTACTTGTTTGATGCCTGGCAGTTCCCTACTCTCACATGGGGAGACCCCACACTACCATCGGCGCTACGGCGTTTCACTTCTGAGTTCGGCATGGGGTCAGGTGGGACCACCGCGCTATCGCCGCCAGGCAAATTCTGTTTTCAACACGTCTCACGGACGCATCGAGTAATCTGTATCAGAGCTGAAAATCTTCTCTCAAATCGCCAAAACAGCTTCGGCGTTGTAAGGTTAAGCCTCACGGTTCATTAGTACCGGTTAGCTCAACGCATCGCTGCGCTTACACACCCGGCCTATCAACGTCATCGTCTTTAACGTTCCTTCAGGAGACTTATAGTCTCAGGGAGAACTCATCTCGGGGCAAGTTTCGTGCTTAGATGCTTTCAGCACTTATCTCTTCCGCATTTAGCTACCGGGCAGTGCCATTGGCATGACAACCCGAACACCAGTGATGCGTCCACTCCGGTCCTCTCGTACTAGGAGCAGCCCCCCTCAATTCTCCAGCGCCCACGGCAGATAGGGACCGAACTGTCTCACGACGTTCTAAACCCAGCTCGCGTACCACTTTAAATGGCGAACAGCCATACCCTTGGGACCTACTTCAGCCCCAGGATGTGATGAGCCGACATCGAGGTGCCAAACACCGCCGTCGATATGAACTCTTGGGCGGTATCAGCCTGTTATCCCCGGAGTACCTTTTATCCGTTGAGCGATGGCCCTTCCATTCAGAACCACCGGATCACTATGACCTGCTTTCGCACCTGCTCGCGCCGTCACGCTCGCAGTCAAGCTAGCTTATGCCATTGCACTAACCTCCTGATGTCCGACCAGGATTAGCTAACCTTCGTGCTCCTCCGTTACTCTTTGGGAGGAGACCGCCCCAGTCAAACTACCCACCAGACACTGTCCGCAACCCCGGTCAGGGGCCTACGTTAGAACATCAAACATTAAAGGGTGGTATTTCAAGGTTGGCTCCACGCAGACTGGCGTCCACGCTTCAAAGCCTCCCACCTATCCTACACATCAAGGCTCAATGTTCAGTGTCAAGCTATAGTAAAGGTTCACGGGGTCTTTCCGTCTTGCCGCGGGTACACTGCATCTTCACAGCGAGTTCAATTTCACTGAGTCTCGGGTGGAGACAGCCTGGCCATCATTACGCCATTCGTGCAGGTCGGAACTTACCCGACAAGGAATTTCGCTACCTTAGGACCGTTATAGTTACGGCCGCCGTTTACCGGGGCTTCGATCAAGAGCTTCTCCTTACGGATAACCCCATCAATTAACCTTCCGGCACCGGGCAGGCGTCACACCGTATACGTCCACTTTCGTGTTTGCACAGTGCTGTGTTTTTAATAAACAGTTGCAGCCAGCTGGTATCTTCGACTGGTCTCAGCTCCATCCGCAGGGACTTCACCTACACACCAGCGTGCCTTCTCCCGAAGTTACGGCACCATTTTGCCTAGTTCCTTCACCCGAGTTCTCTCAAGCGCCTTGGTATTCTCTACCTGACCACCTGTGTCGGTTTGGGGTACGATTTAATGTTACCTGATGCTTAGAGGCTTTTCCTGGAAGCAGGGCATTTGTTACTTCAGCACCGTAGTGCCTCGTCATCACACCTCAGCGTTAAAAAGGTACCGGATTTACCTGGAATCCTCCGCCTACATGCTTAAACCGGGACAACCGTCGCCCGGCTAACATAGCCTTCTCCGTCCCCCCTTCGCAGTAACACCAAGTACAGGAATATTAACCTGTTTCCCATCGACTACGCCTTTCGGCCTCGCCTTAGGGGTCGACTCACCCTGCCCCGATTAACGTTGGACAGGAACCCTTGGTCTTCCGGCGAGCGGGCTTTTCACCCGCTTTATCGTTACTTATGTCAGCATTCGCACTTCTGATACCTCCAGCAGCCCTCACAGGCCACCTTCGCAGGCTTACAGAACGCTCCCCTACCCAACAACGCATAAGCGTTGCTGCCGCAGCTTCGGTGCATGGTTTAGCCCCGTTACATCTTCCGCGCAGGCCGACTCGACCAGTGAGCTATTACGCTTTCTTTAAATGATGGCTGCTTCTAAGCCAACATCCTGGCTGTCTGTGCCTTCCCACATCGTTTCCCACTTAACCATGACTTTGGGACCTTAGCTGGCGGTCTGGGTTGTTTCCCTCTTCACGACGGACGTTAGCACCCGCCGTGTGTCTCCCGTGATAACATTCTTCGGTATTCGTAGTTTGCATCGGGTTGGTAAGTCGGGATGACCCCCTAGCCGAAACAGTGCTCTACCCCCGAAGATGAGTTCACGAGGCGCTACCTAAATAGCTTTCGGGGAGAACCAGCTATCTCCCGGTTTGATTGGCCTTTCACCCCCAGCCACAAGTCATCCGCTAATTTTTCAACATTAGTCGGTTCGGTCCTCCAGTTAGTGTTACCCAACCTTCAACCTGCCCATGGCTAGATCACCGGGTTTCGGGTCTATACCCTGCAACTTAACGCCCAGTTAAGACTCGGTTTCCCTGCGGCTCCCCTATACGGTTAACCTTGCTACAGAATATAAGTCGCTGACCCATTATACAAAAGGTACGCAGTCACACCCGAAGGTGCTCCCACTGCTTGTACGTACACGGTTTCAGGTTCTTTTTCACTCCCCTCGCCGGGGTTCTTTTCGCCTTTCCCTCACGGTACTGGTTCACTATCGGTCAGTCAGGAGTATTTAGCCTTGGAGGATGGTCCCCCCATATTCAGACAGGATACCACGTGTCCCGCCCTACTCTTCGAGTTCACAACCTGTGTATTTTGGTGTACGGGACTATCACCCTGTACCGTCGGACTTTCCAGACCGTTCCACTAACACACAAGCTGATTCAGACTCTGGGCTGCTCCCCGTTCGCTCGCCGCTACTGGGGGAATCTCGGTTGATTTCTTTTCCTCGGGGTACTTAGATGTTTCAGTTCCCCCGGTTCGCCTCGTTAACCTATGTATTCAGTTAACGATAGTGCAACGAATTGCACTGGGTTTCCCCATTCGGACATCGCCGGCTGTAACGGTTCATATCACCTTACCGACGCTTTTCGCAGATTAGCACGTCCTTCATCGCCTCTGACTGCCAGGGCATCCACCGTGTACGCTTAGTCGCTTAACCTCACAACCCGAAGATGTTTCGTAAAACACCATCGTGTCGCGAAAATTTGATAGACTCGAACACACCATTAAAGATGTGTCGTTTCAATTTTCAGCTTGATCCAGATTTTTAAAGAGCAAATATCTCAAACGTCACCCGAAGATGAGTTTTGAGATACATCGGCACGCGTCTTTCACTCACGAACCAGCAAGTGGCGTCCCCTAGGGGATTCGAACCCCTGTTACCGCCGTGAAAGGGCGGTGTCCTGGGCCTCTAGACGAAGGGGACACTGAAGTCTCAATCGCAAGACGCCTTGCTTCTTTACTTTCATCAGACAATCTGTGTGAGCACTACAAAGGCAGGTTCTTTAAGGTAAGGAGGTGATCCAACCGCAGGTTCCCCTACGGTTACCTTGTTACGACTTCACCCCAGTCATGAATCACAAAGTGGTAAGCGCCCTCCCGAAGGTTAAGCTACCTACTTCTTTTGCAACCCACTCCCATGGTGTGACGGGCGGTGTGTACAAGGCCCGGGAACGTATTCACCGTAGCATTCTGATCTACGATTACTAGCGATTCCGACTTCATGGAGTCGAGTTGCAGACTCCAATCCGGACTACGACATACTTTATGAGGTCCGCTTGCTCTCGCGAGGTCGCTTCTCTTTGTATATGCCATTGTAGCACGTGTGTAGCCCTGGTCGTAAGGGCCATGATGACTTGACGTCATCCCCACCTTCCTCCAGTTTATCACTGGCAGTCTCCTTTGAGTTCCCGGCCGAACCGCTGGCAACAAAGGATAAGGGTTGCGCTCGTTGCGGGACTTAACCCAACATTTCACAACACGAGCTGACGACAGCCATGCAGCACCTGTCTCACAGTTCCCGAAGGCACCAATCCATCTCTGGAAAGTTCTGTGGATGTCAAGACCAGGTAAGGTTCTTCGCGTTGCATCGAATTAAACCACATGCTCCACCGCTTGTGCGGGCCCCCGTCAATTCATTTGAGTTTTAACCTTGCGGCCGTACTCCCCAGGCGGTCGATTTAACGCGTTAGCTCCGGAAGCCACGCCTCAAGGGCACAACCTCCAAATCGACATCGTTTACAGCGTGGACTACCAGGGTATCTAATCCTGTTTGCTCCCCACGCTTTCGCACCTGAGCGTCAGTCTTTGTCCAGGGGGCCGCCTTCGCCACCGGTATTCCTCCAGATCTCTACGCATTTCACCGCTACACCTGGAATTCTACCCCCCTCTACAAGACTCTAGCCTGCCAGTTTCGAATGCAGTTCCCAGGTTGAGCCCGGGGATTTCACATCCGACTTGACAGACCGCCTGCGTGCGCTTTACGCCCAGTAATTCCGATTAACGCTTGCACCCTCCGTATTACCGCGGCTGCTGGCACGGAGTTAGCCGGTGCTTCTTCTGCGGGTAACGTCAATCGATGAGGTTATTAACCTCACCGCCTTCCTCCCCGCTGAAAGTGCTTTACAACCCGAAGGCCTTCTTCACACACGCGGCATGGCTGCATCAGGCTTGCGCCCATTGTGCAATATTCCCCACTGCTGCCTCCCGTAGGAGTCTGGACCGTGTCTCAGTTCCAGTGTGGCTGGTCATCCTCTCAGACCAGCTAGGGATCGTCGCCTAGGTGAGCCGTTACCCCACCTACCAGCTAATCCCATCTGGGCACATCTGATGGCATGAGGCCCGAAGGTCCCCCACTTTGGTCTTGCGACGTTATGCGGTATTAGCTACCGTTTCCAGTAGTTATCCCCCTCCATCAGGCAGTTTCCCAGACATTACTCACCCGTCCGCCGCTCGTCACCCGAGAGCAAGCTCTCTGTGCTACCGCTCGACTTGCATGTGTTAGGCCTGCCGCCAGCGTTCAATCTGAGCCATGATCAAACTCTTCAATTTAAGTTTGATGCTCGTGAATTAAACTTCGTAATGAATTACGTATGTTCACTCAGAGACTTGGTATTCATTTATTGTCCGAAGACATTAAGAATCCATGTCACTTTGAGTGCCCACACAGATTGTCTGATAAATTGTTAAAGAGCAGTTGCGACGCGCTTTAGCGCTCTGTCGCGAGGTGGCGTATATTACGCTTTCCTCTTTCAGAGTCAACCCTGAATTTCAGGATTTTTCTCTTCAACCGAACTGGCTGTTTGTGTGAAGTGATTCACATCTGCCGTGTCAGTGGGAGCGCATTATAGGGAGTTCGCCGGAAGTAGCAAGCGTTAAAATAGAAAAATCTTATCGACCGCTCATTATTTGAACTTTTCGCTTATTCATCTTCTTACCATTCAAGGCGCCATCCCAGTGTTCATGCGGCCTGCAGCGCCGTTTACGCTAAGATCGTTTTTTGGCAAAAATGTGATTTTTCTCTCTTACCCAACGCCATTATCGCGCCGATGGTGAATTAAGCACCACTCTTGACCCACGACAAAGCGCCCACCTGGCCCCCGTTTCTATAATCAGGCCCGTTTCTTCTTACTGGTAATAATCGATGGCTTATCAACTCAACATTAACTGGCCCGAGTTTTTAGAGAAGTACTGGCAAAAACAGCCGGTGGTATTAAAAAACGCGTTTCCGGACTTCGTCGACCCGATTACCCCGGACGAGCTGGCCGGATTAGCCATGGAGCCGGAAGTCGACAGCCGACTGGTCAGCCTGACCAACGGCAAATGGCAGGCCAGCAATGGTCCTTTTGAACATTTTGACGGGCTGGGCGAAACCGGCTGGTCGCTGCTGGCCCAGGCGGTAAACCACTGGCATATGCCCGCCGCCGAGCTGGTGCGCCCGTTCCGCGTACTGCCGGACTGGCGCCTGGACGACCTGATGATCTCCTTCTCCGTCCCCGGCGGCGGCGTCGGCCCGCATATCGATCAGTATGACGTCTTTATTATTCAGGGCATGGGCAGCCGCCGCTGGCGCGTGGGCGATAAGCTGCCGATGCGTCAGTTCTGCCCGCATCCGGCACTGCTGCACGTCGATCCGTTCCCGCCGATCATTGATGAAGATCTGCAGCCGGGCGATATCCTCTATATTCCACCAGGATTCCCGCACGATGGCGTGACCCACGAAACCGCGCTGAACTACTCCGTCGGCTTCCGCGGGCCAAACGGTCGCGACCTGATCAGCAGCTTCGCCGACTATGTGCTGGAGAACGATCTTGGCGGCGAACACTACAGCGATCCGGACCTCACCTGCCGCGAGCATCCGGGCCGGGTGGAGGAGTATGAACTCGAACGTCTGCGCACCATGATGATCGACATGATTCGCCAGCCGGAAGACTTCAAGCAGTGGTTCGGCAGTTTCGTGACCACCCCGCGTCACGAGCTGGATATTGCGCCGGCGGAACCACCGTATGAAGAAGAGGAAGTGGTCGATGCGCTGCTGGGTGGCGAAAAGCTTTCTCGTCTGAGCGGCCTGCGCGTTCTGCATATCGGCGACAGCTTCTTCGTGCATAGCGAACAGCTGGACACCACCGATGCCGAAGCGCTGGATGCGCTGTGCCGCTATACCTCATTAGGTCAGGAGGAGCTCGGCAGCGGCCTGCAGAATCCGGCGTTCGTGAGCGAACTGACGCGGCTGATTAATCAGGGCTACTGGTACTTCGAAGAGTAAGAGAGCGGCAATACTGCGGGCGGCCGCCTGGCGCTGCCCGCTGACTTTCAGCCGTTATTGCGTCTATTTCGGCAGCACCACAATAAACCGCGTAGAGCGCAGATCGGACTGCACCGCTACGCTGCCGTGGTGGGCGCTGACGATGGATTTCACAATCGCCAGGCCGATACCGCTGCCCTCGCCTTTGCGCTGACGCGAGGGGTCGACGCGATAGAAACGGTCAAACAGCCGCGGAAGATGCTCGACGGCAATCGGCGTACCGGGATTCTCCACCACCAGACGGATCGTCTCGGCGCTTTCGCTCAACTGGATGGTCACCGCCTGGCCGGCCGGCGTGTAGCGGATCGCATTCGACAGCAGGTTGCTGATCGCTCGCCGCAGCATCAGCGGATCGCCCGTCACCCGGCAGTGGCTGCCGACAAAGCGCAGCGCCACCGCCTTCTCTTCCGCCCACGCTTCAAAGAACTCAAACACCTTATGCACTTCATCAGCCAGATCCAGCGCCTGTTGCTCAGGGATCAGCTGGTTATTATCCGCCTGGGCGAGGAACAGCATATCGCTGACCATCCGTGACATCCGCGAGAACTCTTCAAGATTGGAATAGAGCACCTCTTCCAGCTCCTGCTGGCTGCGGCTCTGGCTTAAAGCGATTTCGGTTTGCGTCACCAGGTTGGTAATCGGCGTGCGGATTTCATGGGCGATATCGGCGGAGAAGTTGGACTGGCGGGTAAAGACATCCTCTATGCGCTCCAGCATATGGTTAAACGACAGCGCCAGCCGCTCCAGCTCGATAGGCACGGCCTGCGGGTCAAGGCGCACGTCGAGATCCCGCGAGGTAATATTCTGGATCTGGCGACTGATCTGGCGGATGGGCTTATGCCCCTGATAGACCACAAACAGCACGATGGCGATGATCAGCAAACTGATTATCGTCGCCGCGGAAATCAGCTTCGCTTTCAGCTCATTAATATAGTGCAGGTGAAAATCGATGGATAAGGCCATCAGCAGGTGGTACGCCGGTTTGCCGTCCGCCTGCTTGCCCAGCGGTAGCATGATCAGCCGCCAGGCGCGGGTCTCCATTGGATGATTATCATGAACCATCTTTCGCGGCTGCGGGTCAGTCCATGAAATCACATTCCCGTCGCGCAGCTGCATCGCCAGCCCCGGCGTACTCAGCATATGGCTGAGATCCGGCCCGTCGGGCGACTGAAACAGAATATTGCCCTGGCCGTCGTCCAGACAGATAAAGACGTTGGCGTAACCCGCAATGATATTCCTCACGATCTCCAGTCGCCGCGCCTGCGGGTAGTCGGCGTGGTTGAGCACCGTCTCCAGGGTGGTGCTGAGCTGCCTGAGATCGTGCACGTCGCGCTCTTCAAAGTGGGCCTTCACCGAATGGATCATGATCCAGGTGAAAGCAAAGAAGGCAATGATGGTGGCGAGGCTAATAAAGAAGGTCAGCCGGGTTGCCAGGGAAAAGGGGCGCTTAGCGGCCATCCGGCACCTCAAGCATATAGCCGACGCCGCGCACGGTCTGGATAAGCTTCGGCTCGAAGTCGTTATCAATTTTGGCGCGCAGCCGCTTCACCGCCACGTCAATGGCGTTAGTGTCGCTGTCGAAATTCATATCCCAGACCTGCGAGGCAATCAGCGAACGCGGCAGCACCTCGCCCTGATGGCGCAGGAAGAACTCCAGCAGAGTGAATTCCTTACTGGTCAGGGTGATACGCGTCGCGCCACGCGTCACCTTGCGGCTGACCAAATCGACGCTGAGATCCGCCGCCTGAAACTGGCTTTCGACGATGACCGCCGCTCCACGGCGCAGCAGGGTCCGCACTCGCGCCAGCAGCTCCGCAAAAGCAAATGGCTTCACCAGATAGTCGTCGGCGCCCAGCTCCAGGCCCTTCACCCGATGCTCGATAGTGCCAAGCGCGGTGAGCAGCAGGATCGGCATGCCTTTATTGGCGGCGCGCAGCATGCGCACGATATCCCAGCCGTTCACATCCGGCAGCATGATGTCGAGGATCAGCAGATCGTAATCGCTGGTCATTGCCAGGTGATAGCCGTTAAGGCCGTTATCGGCCAGGTCGACGACGAAGCCGGCCTCGGTGAGCCCTTTGGTCAGGTACTCTCCGGTTTTCTTCTCATCTTCGACAATCAAAATCTTCACGGCAGGCTCCTTCACGCGCGTTCTGTGCGGGTATTCAATTTTAGAGGAGCGCCTCCGGATAGCAATGAAATATCAGGAAAATGACAGCTTTGTCATTTTCCTGTCACGCGTTGAACAGAGCCCGCTACGTAAAGTAGCTGCCATGGATAAATCGTCGAAAGCGTCTGCCGCCATGCGTTCTATACAGCTACTTACCCTCAGCGTGATATTTGCCTTAACCGGCTGTCTGTCGCTCGCTCCGGACTACCAGCGCCCCGCCGCGCCGGTGCCGCAGCAGTTCTCTCTCAGCCAGAACAAGCTGGTTACTGCGACAGCGGGCTATCAGGAGACCGGCTGGCGCACCTTTTTCGTCGACCCGCAGGTGAAAAGCCTGATTAGCACCGCGCTGATAAATAACCGCGATCTGCGGATGGCGACGCTGAAAGTGCAGGAAGCCCGCGCCCAGTACCGGGTTACCGACGCCGACCGCTACCCGCAATTGAACGGTGACGGCAGCACCACCTATGGCGGCAAGCTTAAAGGCGACACCACCACCAGCAGCGATTATGCCGCCGGCCTGAATCTCAGCTATGACCTCGACTTCTTTGGCCGGTTGAAAAACCTCAGCGAGGCCGACCGGCAGAACTTCTTCGCCAGCGAAGAGGCGCGGCGTGCGGTGCATATCCTGTTGATTGCTAACGTTTCACAAAGCTACTTCAACCAGCGGCTGGCGGCAGCGCAGTTGCAGGTGGCCAACGACACCTTACAGAACTATCAGCAGTCTTACGCCTTCGTTGAAAAACAGCTGCTGACCGGAAGCACCACCGTGCTGGCGCTGGAGCAGGCGCGCGGGATGATCGAAAGCACCCGCGCCGATATCGCCAAACGTCAGGGCCAGCTGGCGCAGGCCAATAACGCCCTGCAACTGCTGCTCGGCAGCTACCAGCATCTGCCGGACGATAGCGCCAGCAGCGCGGTGGACCTGAAAGGCGTAACCCTGCCGCCATCGCTCTCCTCAGCGATCCTGTTGCAGCGGCCGGATATTTTAGAGGCCGAACACAGCCTGTTGGCGGCCAACGCCAATATCGGCGCCGCGCGGGCGGCCTTCTTCCCGGCGATCACCCTGACCAGCTCGCTCTCCGGCAGCAGCAGCGAGCTCTCCAGCCTGTTTAACGCCGGCAGCGCGATGTGGAACTTTATCCCAAAAATCGAACTGCCGATTTTCAACGCCGGGCGTAATCAGGCCAACCTCGATCTGGCGGAGATCCGCCAGCAGCAGCAGGTGGTCAACTATGAACAAAAAATACAGTCCGCCTTTAAAGAGGTGGCCGACGCGCTGGCCCTGCGCCAAAGCCTGGCCGATCAGATTGCCGCCCAGGAGCGCTATCTCGCTTCACTAAATATCACCCTGCAGCGCGCTACTGCGCTCTATCGTCACGGCGCGGTCAGCTACATCGAAGTCCTGAGCGCCCAGCGCGACATTTTTACCACCCGACAAACCCTGCTGGAACTCAACTATTCCCGTCAGGCAAATGAAATCACCCTGTTCACCGCCCTCGGCGGCGGCTGGATGGAATAACCCAAGGAGTCCCGATCATGAATTCACTCTCTAAAGTCGCCCTGTTCACTCTGATTTCTGGCGCGGTGTTCGCCGTCCAGGCCGCCGACCCGCACGCCGGCATGGCGATGCATGAACAGCCCGCCGCCGCGCAGGCGCAAAGCATCAGCGGCAAAGGCGTCATTAAAGCTATTGATATGGATAGCAAAAAAATCACCATCGCCCACGAGGCCATCCCGGCGGTGAACTGGCCGCCGATGACCATGCGCTTCACCATCACCCCGCAGACGCAGCTCAACAATGTGAAGGATGGCGACAGCGTGGACTTCACCTTCGTTCAGCAGGGCAACCTGTCGCTGCTGCAGGATATTCGCGCCAACTAATGGCCCGGCGACGGTAAGCCCCTCAACGACTAAATGGACGACACATGGCATCCCTGACACTGAAAAATACGGCGCTGATCCTCGGCAGCATGGTGATTGGCGGCGCGCTTACCGCGGCGCTGTATACCCGACTGACGCCGACCCACTCTGCCGCTCCGGCGGCCGAGCAGCAGCGTAAAGTGCTGTTCTGGTACGATCCGATGTACCCGAACACCCGCTTCGATAAACCGGGTAAATCGCCGTTTATGGATATGGATCTGGTGCCGAAATACGCCGATGAGGAGCATGCCGCCGCTGGTGCGTCGGGGGTGCGTATCGACCCGACGCAGACCCAGAATCTCGGCGTAAAAACCGCCGCGGTCACCCGCGGGCCGCTGCGCTACGCTCAGACCTTCCCGGCCAACATTAGCTATAACGAGTACCAGTATGTGATTATGCAGGCGCGGGCGGCGGGCTTTATCAATAAAGTCTATCCGTTGACCGTCGGCGACAAGGTGAAACAAGGCACGCCGCTCCTCGAGCTGACCATCCCTGACTGGGTGGAAGCGCAGAGCGAATATCTGTTGTTGCAGGAGACCGGGGGCACCGCCACCCAGGTCGAGGGGATCCTCGAGCGCCTGCGCCTCGCCGGAATGCCGGATGACGATATCCGCCGCCTGAAAACCACGCGTAAAATCCAGACCCGCTTTACCCTCAAAGCGCCGATCGATGGCGTGATTACCGCCTTCGATCTGCGTGCCGGAATGAATATCGCCAAAGATAATGTGGTGGCGAAAATTCAGGGCATGGACCCGGTGTGGGTCAGCGTGGCGGTGCCGGAATCCATCGCCTGGCTAATTAAAGACGCCTCGCAGTTCAGAATTCAGGTTCCCGCCTGGCCGGGGAAAACCTTCAGCATCAACAAATGGACCCTTCTCCCCAGCGTCGATAGCGCCACCCGCACCCTGCAGCTGCGCCTGCAGGTCAACAACCCGGATGAAGCGCTGAAGCCGGGGATGAACGCCTATCTGCAACTGACCAGTGAAAGCGAACCGATGCTGCTGATCCCCTCCAAAGCGCTGATCGACAGCGGCGACGAGCAGCGAGTGATTACCGTGGATAATGAGGGCCGCTTCGTGCCGAAACTCGTGCAGGTATTCCATGAATCCAATGGTGTCACGGCCATTCGCAGCGGGCTGCAGGAGGGTGAGAAAGTCGTCGCCAGCGGCCTGTTCCTGATCGACTCGGAGGCCAATATCGCCGGCGCGCTGGAGCGCATGCGCGCTCAGGTTCCCGGTACTGCGGCCCCTGCCGCCCACGCCCACTGAGGAACGGAACCATGATTGAATGGATTATCCGCCGCTCGGTGGCCAACCGCTTTCTGGTGATGATGGGCGCGCTGTTTCTCAGCATCTGGGGGACCTGGACTATCGTCCACACCCCGGTGGACGCCCTGCCGGATCTCTCCGACGTACAGGTGATCGTCAAAACCAGCTACCCGGGACAGGCGCCGCAGATCGTCGAAAACCAGGTCACCTGGCCGCTGACCACCACCATGCTGTCGGTACCCGGCGCCAAAACAGTTCGCGGCTTCTCGCAGTTCGGCGACTCCTACGTGTACGTGATTTTTGAAGACGGCACCGATCCTTACTGGGCGCGCTCGCGGGTGCTGGAGTATCTCAACCAGGTGCAGGGCAAACTGCCCGCCGGGGTCAGCGCCGAAATGGGCCCGGACGCCACCGGCGTCGGCTGGGTCTTCGAGTACGCGCTGGTCGACCGCAGCGGCAAGCACGACCTCGCCGAACTACGCTCCCTGCAGGACTGGTTCTTAAAATATGAGCTGAAAACCATCCCTAACGTCTCGGAAGTGGCGTCGGTGGGCGGCGTGGTCAAGGAGTACCAGATTGTCGTCGACCCGATGAAGCTGACCCAGTACGGCATCAGCCTCGGCGAGGTGAAATCGGCGCTGGACGCCTCTAACCAGGAGGCGGGCGGCTCTTCCGTCGAACTGGCGGAAGCCGAATATATGGTGCGCGCCAGCGGCTACCTGCAGACGCTCGACGACTTCAAAAATATCGTGCTGAAAACCGGCGATAACGGCGTGCCGGTCTATCTCGGCGACGTCGCGCGGGTGCAGATCGGCCCGGAGATGCGCCGCGGTATCGCCGAGCTTAACGGCGAAGGCGAAGTGGCCGGCGGCGTGGTGATCCTGCGCTCCGGCAAGAACGCCCGCGAAGTGATCTCGGCGGTCAAAGCGAAGCTGGCGTCGCTGCAAAGCAGCCTGCCGGAAGGGGTTGAAGTGGTCACCACCTACGACCGCAGCCAGCTTATCGACCGCGCCATCGACAACCTCAGCCATAAGCTGCTGGAAGAGTTTATCGTCGTCGCGCTGGTCTGTGCCCTGTTCCTGTGGCACGTACGCTCGGCGCTGGTGGCGATTATTTCGCTGCCGCTCGGCCTGTGCTTCGCCTTTATCATGATGCATTTCCAGGGGCTTAACGCCAACATCATGTCGCTGGGCGGAATCGCCATTGCGGTAGGGGCGATGGTCGATGCCGCCATCGTGATGATTGAGAACGCCCACAAGCGGCTGGAGGAGTGGGAACATCAGCACCCGGGAGAGAAGCTCAGCAACGACATCCGCTGGAAAATCATTACCGAGGCGTCGGTGGAGGTCGGCCCGGCGCTGTTTATCAGCCTGCTGATCATTACCCTGTCGTTTATCCCGATTTTCACCCTCGAAGGCCAGGAGGGCAAACTGTTCGGCCCGCTGGCCTTCACCAAAACCTGGTCGATGGCCGGGGCGGCGCTGCTGGCGATCGTGGTGATCCCGATCCTGATGGGCTTCTGGATCCGCGGCAGGATCCCAGCGGAGAACAGCAACCCGCTGAACCGCTTTTTGATCCGCATTTATCACCCGCTGCTGCTGAAGGTGCTGCACTGGCCGAAGACCACCCTGTTGATTGCGCTCCTGTCGATCCTGACGGTTATCTGGCCGCTTAACCGGGTCGGCGGCGAGTTTCTGCCGCAGATTAACGAAGGCGATCTGCTGTATATGCCGTCAACGCTGCCGGGGATCTCCGCTGCGCAGGCGGCGGATATGCTGCAGAAAACCGATAAGCTGATCATGACGGTGCCGGAAGTGGCCCGGGTGTTCGGCAAAACCGGCAAGGCCGAAACCGCTACCGACTCGGCACCGCTGGAGATGGTAGAGACCACCATTCAGCTTAAGCCCCAGGATCAGTGGCGACCGGGGATGACCATGGAAAAGATCGTCGAGGAGCTGGATAAAACCGTGCGCCTGCCCGGGCTGGCGAACCTGTGGGTGCCGCCGATCCGCAACCGCATCGACATGCTCTCCACCGGCATCAAGAGCCCGATTGGCATTAAGGTTTCCGGCACTAACCTGGCGGATATCGACGCCATCGCCGAGCAAATTGAAGGGGTGGCGCGCACCGTGCCGGGAGTCACTTCAGCGCTAGCCGAGCGGCTGGTCGGCGGGCGCTACCTCAACATTGATATTCAGCGTGAGAAGGCGGCCCGCTACGGGATGACCGTCGGCGACGTGCAGCTGTTCGTCTCGTCCGCCATCGGCGGGGCGATGGTTGGCGAGACCGTGGAAGGCGTCGAGCGCTACCCGATCAACATCCGCTACCCGCAGAGTTATCGCGACAGCCCGGAGACCCTGCGCCAGCTGCCGATCCTCACGCCGCTGAAGCAGCAGATCGTCCTCGGCGACGTGGCTGAGGTGAAGGTGGTCACCGGACCATCCATGCTGAAGACCGAGAACGCCCGCCCGACCAGTTGGATCTACATCGACGCCCGCGACCGCGACATGGTGTCGGTAGTGCACGATCTGCAGCAGGCCATCGGCAAGGAGGTGAAGCTGAAGCCGGGCATCAGTGTGTCCTACTCCGGGCAGTTTGAGCTGCTGGAGCGCGCCAATCAGAAGCTGAAGCTGATGGTGCCGATGACGCTGATGATTATCTTCGTGCTGCTGTATCTGGCGTTCCGCCGCGTCGGCGAGGCGCTGCTGATTATCACCAGCGTGCCGTTCGCCCTCGTCGGCGGGATCTGGTTTCTCTACTGGATGGGGTTCCATTTATCGGTAGCCACCGGGACCGGCTTTATCGCCCTGGCCGGGGTGGCGGCGGAGTTTGGCGTGGTGATGCTGATGTACCTGCGCCACGCCATCGAGGCGGAACCGTCGCTGAAGAATCCGCAGACTTTCAACGTCGATAAGCTCGACGAGGCGCTGTACCAGGGGGCGGTTCTGCGCGTGCGGCCGAAGGCGATGACCGTGGCGGTGATTATCGCCGGCCTGTTGCCGATTTTATGGGGCACCGGCGCCGGGTCGGAAGTGATGAGTCGCATCGCCGCGCCGATGATTGGCGGGATGATCACCGCCCCGCTGCTGTCGCTATTTATCATTCCGGCGGCATATAAGCTGATGTGGCTGTCCCGGCATCGGGGCAAGCGTAGCGAATAACCCGCCGCGTTTACGCCGGTCCGGGAAATTGGCTATAGTGGCGCCATTCTTCTGGCCGGCGTGAACGTCCCTATGAATCTGAACCTGGTGTGTTATTCCCTGCTGCTGCTCACCGCCGTGGGCAGCGCCCTGCTGCCCTACCCGCTGGCGATGTGGTTTTTACTGAGCAGCCTTCTGACATGGCTTATCTATGGCGCCGACAAGCTGGCGGCGCGCAAAGCCTGGCGACGGGTGCCGGAAACCACGTTGCTGGTGCTGGGCCTGGCGGGAGGTTGGCCGGGGGCCATCCTCGGCCAGCAGTGCTTTCGTCATAAAACGCAAAAGCAGCCCTTCCGGCGGTGGTTTTTCGTCAGCGTGGCGCTGAACGTGGCGGCGCTGGTCGGGCTGTACGTGGTTTATACCCACCTGCTCAGCCGCTAAGGGGCGAGGCTAGCGCGGCGTCTGGCGGATCCACACCAGGCGATCGACGTCAAAGCCCAGCTCGCGCGCGGTATTCAGGTAATCCTGCTTCACCGCCGCCGGAATGGTGGGGGTGCGCGACAAGATCCACAGATAATCGCGGTTGGGGCCGCTGACCAGCGCGTACTGGTAGTCATCGTCCAGGCGGATCACGTTATAGCCGCCGTAGAATGGCCCGAAGAACGACACCTTCAGCGCCGCGGTGGTGGGGGCGCCGGTGAAGTAGGCTTTTCCGTCGCTCTCATTCCAGCGTTTTTTGACCGGGTCATAACCGCGATTGACGACGCTGATCCCCCCGTCGCTGCGGGCGCCGTAGGTGGCGGTCACCTGCTCCAGGCCTCGCTCGAAGCGATTCTCCAGGCGGGCGACTTCATACCATTTTCCAAGGTAACGGCTGGCGTCAAACCCGCTAATCGGCTGAACGCCCTTCGGCGGGGTGGGCGATTTGCAGGCCACCAGGGTCAACGCGATAGCAACGCCAGTGACAACAGGCCATAGCTTCATGAGAACTCCTTTCATTTACGCGGTAGGGGAAAGTGTAGTGCAAAGCCACTACACTTCACGCCAGCCGACGTGATTCGTAGTATATTGAGAATATTCTTTGTTAACAGGTGGCCTCCATGCCTTACTCCATCGGCGAATTTGCCCGACTATGCGGGATAAATGCGACCACGCTTCGCGCCTGGCAGCGCCGCTATGGCCTGCTCAAGCCGCTGCGCACCGATGGTGGTCACCGTCAGTACAGCGATGACGACGTCCAGCAGGCGCTGAAGATCCTCGACTGGGTGAAAAAAGGGGTACCAGTCAGCCAGGTGAAGCCCCTGTTGTCGCGCCCCGGCGCACGGCGCACCAACAACTGGCTGACGTTGCAGGAGACCATGCTGCAGAGGCTGAAAGAGGGAAAAATCGAGTCCCTGCGCCAGCTGATCTACGACGCCGGGCGCGAATATCCGCGCCAGGAGCTGGTCACCGAGGTGCTGCGTCCGCTGCGCAGCCAGGTCTCCGCCAACGTGCCGGCCATCATGACGCTGCGCGAAATTCTCGACGGCATCATCATCGCCTATACCTCGTTTTGCCTCGAAGGCGACAAGAAGGCGCCCGGGGACAACTTTCTGATCACCGGCTGGCACTTGACCGACGCCTGCGAAATCTGGCTTGAGGCGCTCAAACGTACCGGCCAGGGCCATCGCATCGACGTTCTGCCGGTGCCTCCCGCCGCCCTGGCGCCGGAGATTTTCCCCCAGCGCAACTGGCTGCTGGTTACCAGCGGCAAACTTTCCGCCGCCCGCCAGAGGCAGGTGGAACTCTGGCAGCAGCAGGTCGTCTCCCTCGAGGTGATTCCGCTCTAACCCTCTGTTTTAACTTACCCCACTCTCTGTTCCGCCAGCGCCCGGTGGCGCGGCGGGCGCACGCTTGCCCTTCGCACCACTCACGATCCCCCCCCTTAAAACACCAATCATAACAACATGATTTTTAACACAAATAAAATATATTTTTCTACAAACTTGGACAAATAATTTTATTTGTGTAAGTTTTAAGTATGCCATTACGCTACCGTATCTAGCCAGGATGTGATCCATGAGCACCTCGCCGTCTGTGATTCGTCGTTTCGTTGAGTACTACGCCGGGCTGGATGCGCAGCCGCCCGCGGCGCTGGCCGCGCTGTACCATCCGGATGCGACGCTGAGCGATCCTTTTGGTCAGCATCAGGGGCTGTTCGCCATTCAGCGCTACTTTACCCATCTGCTGGCCAACGTGGAGCAGTGCCGGTTCACCATCGACACGCCGCTCTGCGACGGCCAACGGTTCGCCGTGACCTGGACCATGCACTGGTCGCATCCGCGCATTGCCGGTGGAGAAACCCTGGCCCTGCCGGGTTGCTCGGTGGTGGACATCGCCGGGGAGCAGATCCTCCATCAGCGCGACTACTACGACGCCGGGGAGATGATCTACGAGCATCTTCCCCTGCTGGGCTGGGCGGTGCGCGGCGTGAAGCGGAGGGTGCGCTCATGATGACGGTACTCATCACCGGCGCCAGCTCCGGGATCGGCGCCGGTCTGGCGAAATCCTTCGCGGCGGATGGCCATCTGGTTATCGCCTGCGGGCGAGATGCTTCGCGCCTGTCGGCGCTCCAGCAGTTCAGCCCCAACATCAGCGGGCGCCTGTTCGATATGACAGACAGGGACGCCTGTCGCCAGGCGCTGACGGGCTGTTTTGCCGACCTGATCATTCTCTGCGCCGGGACCTGCGAATACCTCGACCACGGGCAGGTGGATGCCGCCCTCGTGGAGCGAGTGATGGCCACCAACTTTCTCGGGCCGGTGAACTGCCTGGCGGCGCTGCAGACGCAGCTGGAGGCAGGCGATCGGGTGGTGCTGGTCAGCTCGATGGCGCACTGGCTACCCTTCCCGCGCGCGGAAGCCTATGGCGCCTCCAAGGCGGCGCTGACCTGGTTTGCCAACAGCCTGCGTCTGGACTGGGAGCCGAAAGGGGTCGCCGTCACGGTGGTCTCTCCGGGCTTCGTCGACACCCCGCTGACGCGCAAAAACGACTTCGCCATGCCCGGCCGGGTGAGCGTGGATCGGGCGGTGACGGCGATCCGCCATGGCCTGGCGAAAGGCCAAAACCACATTGCCTTCCCCACCGGTTTCAGCCTGGCCCTGCGGCTGCTGGCCAGCCTGCCATCGGGTATCCAGCGCCTGCTGTTGCGCAGGATGGTGCGCTCATGAACATCGCCATCATCGGCAGCGGCATCGCCGGGCTGACCTGCGCCTGGCGGCTGGCCGGACACCATCAGGTGACGCTGTTCGAAGCGGGCGCCACGCCGGGCGGCCACACCGCCACCGTGGATGTCGCCACGCCGCAGGGCACCTGGGCCATCGATACCGGATTTATCGTCTACAACGATCGCACCTATCCGCGCTTTATGGGCCTGCTCAGCGAGCTGGGGATCGACGGGCAAAAAACGCAGATGAGTTTCTCGGTTCACAACCCGACCAGCGGCCTGGAGTACAACGGTCACAGCCTGACCTCGCTCTTCGCCCAGCGGCGCAATCTGCTGAAGCCGGCCTTCTGGGGGCTGCTGAGCGAGATCGTCCGCTTTAACCGGCTGGCGAAACTGGCGCTGACCGAGGCGCTGGATCCGGGGGCGACGCTGGAGAGCTTCCTCGTCCGCCACCGCTTCAGCCCCTTCTTCGCCCGCCACTATATTCTGCCGATGGGGGCGGCGATCTGGTCGTCGTCGCTGCAGGAGATGCGCCGCTTCCCGCTGCCGCTGTTTTTACGCTTCTTTGAACACCACGGTCTGCTGGATATTCGCGATCGCCCGCAATGGTACGTGGTGCCCGGCGGTTCCCGGGAATACGTTCGCGCCCTGCTCGCCAGGCTCGGCGATCGCCTGGACCTGCGGCTCAACGCGCCGGTGCAGCAGGTGGACCGCCACCCGGCGGGGGTCACCCTGCGGATGGCGTCCGGGGAGGCGTATTTTGACCAGGTGATCTTCGCCTGCCACTCCGCGCAGGCCCTGGCGATGCTGGCGGCGCCCACCGATTCCGAACGAGAAGTCCTCGGGGACATCGGCTGGCAGCGCAACGAGGTGGTGCTGCACAGCGATCCGCGCTGGCTGCCGGAGCGCCAGCGCGCCTGGGCCAGCTGGAACTATCGCCTGAGCGACGGGGATCGGGCCCGGGCCTGCGTCACCTACAACATGAATATTCTCCAGGGGCTGCCCGCGGACGCGCCGCTGTTCTGCGTCACCCTGAACCCGGACGCGCCGGTGGATGACCGCTACGTCTGGCAGCGCTTCGTCTATGAGCATCCGCTGTTTAACCCGCAAAGCTGGTCGGCCCAGCTGCGGCGCGAAGAGATTAACGGCCAGCAGCGGAGCTGGTACTGCGGGGCCTACTGGTACAACGGCTTTCATGAGGACGGGGTGCGCAGCGCGCTCGACGTGGTGCAGGGCATCGCCGCGGCGGAGGGCAACTGAGATGAACAGCTGCCTCTATCAGGGCGTCCTGCGCCACCGTCGCCTGCAGCCGAAGGCGCACCACTTCGTCTACCGCCTGTTTATGGCCTGGCTCGACCTCGACGAACTGGACAGGCTGCCTGAGGCGGGCATCCGCCGCAACCGCCTGGCCGCCGCTGCCTGGTACGACGCCGATTATCCGCTGGGCGCGCCGCTGAAGGCCCAGGTGCTGAACCGGCTGGAGAGCCTGACCGGCTGCCGCCCGGCGGGACGCGTGATGCTCCTGACCCAGCTGCGCTACTTCGGCTTCCATTTTAATCCGGTCAACTTTTACTACTGCTATGACGAGGCCGACACCCTGCGCTGGGTGCTGGCCGAAGTGCGTAACACGCCGTGGAATGAGCGTCATTACTACGCGGTGGACGGCCAGCAGGCGCGCCCGCTGGAGAAAGCCTTTCACGTTTCGCCGTTTAACCCGATGGACATGGTCTATCACTGGCGCTTCAACGCGCCCGGCAAAACGCTGCACATGCATATTGAAAACCATCAGGCCAGCAAGGTGTTCGACGCCACGCTGGCCCTGAGCCGCGTGCCATTGACCCGCGCCAACCTGCGCGGGCTGCTGCTGCGTCTGCCGCTGATGACCCTGAAAACCGTCCTCGCCATCTACTGGCAGGCGCTGCGGCTGTGGCTGAAGCGCGTGCCGCTGTACAACCATCCTGTCAGCAGGAGTGAACGCTCATGACCGATCCCGTCTTTGCGCTTGAACCCGATGTGCCGCGCAACGTGCGGCTCGCGCGCTGGCTGCTCTTTCGTCTGTTGAGCGGCCTCCGCGAAGGCTCGCTCACCGTGCGCGAAGGGGCGCAGACGTTTCATTTTGGCGACCCCGCCGCCGCACTGCGCGCCGAGGCGCGGGTCTGCACACCGGAGGTGTACTGGCGTCTGCTGACCGGCGGCAGCCTGGCGGCGGCCGAGGCCTGGATGGACGGCGACTGGGAGAGCCACCAGCTGACGGCGCTGCTGCAGATCCTCGCGCGCAACGGCGAGGTGCTGGGGCGTCTGGAGCGCGGCTTTCGTCTGCTGGGCAAGCCCGTCGCCCGCCTGCACCACTGGACCCGCCGCAACACCCGCGCCCAGGCGCGGGAGAATATCGCCGCCCATTATGACCTCGGCAACGAATTTTATGCCCACTTTCTGGATGACGACCTGCTCTACTCCAGCGCGTTGTTTACCGATGACCAGCAGGATCTGACCCAGGCCCAGCGGGCCAAGATGGCGCGTCTGTGCGACCAGCTGGCGCTCACTCCCGGCGATCATCTGCTGGAGATTGGCACCGGTTGGGGGGCGTTGGCCGAGTACGCCGCCCGCCATTACGGCTGCCGGGTCACCACCACCACCCTTTCCCGGGAGCAGCACCGCTGGGCAACCGAGCGCATGGCCCGCGCCGGGCTGCAGGATCGCGTCGAGGTGCTGCTCTGCGACTACCGCGATCTGCGCGGCGAGTACGACAAACTGGTGTCGGTGGAGATGATTGAGGCGGTGGGCCAGCGCTACCTCCCGGCCTTCTTCCGCACCTGCCAGGCGCGCCTGCGCCCGGGCGGCAGAATGGCCCTGCAGGCGATCACCATCCAGGATCAGCGCTATCGCGACTACAGCAAAAGCGTCGATTTTATCCAGCGCTACATCTTCCCCGGCGGCTTTTTGCCCAGCATCACCGCAATGAGCGAGCTGATGACCCGCCATACCGATTTTGTGGTGCGCAACCTGTTCGACATGGGCCCGGACTACGCCCGCACCCTGGCGCACTGGCGGCAGCGTTTTACCCACGCCTGGCAGGATATTGAAAAGCTCGGCTTTGATGAGCGCTTCCGCCGGATGTGGCTCTACTACTTCGGCTACTGCGAAGCCGGATTTAACGCCCGCACCATCAGCGTGGTGCAGCTCACCGCGGAGCGGGTATGACACGCCCGGCGCAGCACCTGCTGATGGCCCTTGCGTTCGATGTTTACTGGACGCTGGTGGTGATGTTACGCGAGCGCGGTCTGCTGATCTGGCTGACGCTGGCCATTTTCGCCTGGCTGCGGTTGCCGGCGGCCAGTCGTCCACCCGCCCTGCTGTTGGCCGCGGCGGGCTGCGGCCTGGACGCCTGCTGGGCGCTGGCGGGACTGATCGATTTTCGCGGCGACAGCCTGCTGCCCCTGTGGATGGTGGCCCTGTGGCTGATGTTCGCCGTCGTCTGGACCCGACTGACCCGCACCACGACGCTTCCCGGCTGGGTGCTGGCCACGGTGGCGACCGTCGGCGGCCCGGTGGCCTACCTGCTCGGCGCTCGCCTCGGAGCCATGACCCTGCTGGTGCCGATGGCGCTTGCCGTGGCCGCCATGGCCTGCGGCTGGCTGGTGCTCATGCTGTTATTCCATCTGGGGATGGGGAGGCGAAAATGAGATTCGCGCTGTTACTGCTGTGGCTGACCACCCTCGCTCCGGCGGCCCACGCCGCCGACTGGCTGACGTGGCGTCGCGTCGGCGAGGCGACCCTCACCTGGGGGCCATTCACCGTCTATCAATCGCAGCTGCGCACGCCCAATGGCCGGTATGACGGCCCGCAGCAGGATCGGGCGCTGATCATCACCTACCGGCGCGACATCGATCGCGATGCGCTGGTGGACGCCACCCGTGACCAGTGGCAGGCGCAGGGCATTCTGCAGCAGGAGCCGCGCAGCGAAGCCTGGCTGCGCATGCTGCAGGGGATCTGGCCGGACGTCGCGCCGGGCAGCCAGCTGGCGTTCGTGGTCAGCGGCGGCGAGGGGCAGTTCTGGTACCGCGCCAGCGCCGCGCAGACCGCCTTTACCCCGCTCGGCCCGCGCCAGTCGGCGGCGTTCAGCACCCGCTTTCTCGCCATCTGGCTCGATCCGCGCACCACTTATCCCGAACTGCGTCAGCAGTTGATCGGAGGTACACCATGAAACGCATTCTGACCCTTGGCCTGGCGCTGCTGATGCTGATCCTCGCCGGCTGCAGCACCGAGGTCACGGAGTACCGGCAGCAGCAGCCCGCCCTCGACATCTTTCACTATTTTCAGGGGCGAACCGAGGCGTGGGGGATGGTGCAGGATCGTAGCGGCAAGCAGCTGCGCCGCTTCCATGTAGAGATCGATGGCGACGTCGTCGGCGACACCCTGACACTCCATGAGCGCTTTATCTATGACGATGGCGAGAAGCAGCAGCGGGTGTGGCGCATTCGCCGCACCGGCGATAACCGTTATCAGGGCACCGCCGGGGATATCGAAGGGGTGGCCAGCGGCCAGGCGGCAGGCAATGCCTTTCACTGGCGCTACAGCATGAACGTCGAGGCCAGCGGCAGCCGGTGGCTGCTGCACTTTGACGACTGGATGTTCCTGCAGGACGGCAGCCATTTGTTTAACAAAACCGAGATGAAGAAATTCGGCATTACGGTCGCCACCGTGACCCTTTTCTTTACCCGAACCACAGCAGAAGAGAGGACAGCGCCATGAACACGCAACCTGTCATTGGGATCAGCGGATGTTTAACCGGCTCAGCCGTGCGATTCGACGGCGGGCATAAGCGTATGGGCTTTGTGATGGATGAGCTCGCGCAGTGGGTGGCGTTTAAACCCGTCTGCCCGGAGATGGCGATCGGCCTGCCCGTTCCCCGTCCGGCGCTCCGCCTGGTGCAGACCCCGGTCGGGGAGATCCGCATGCGCTTCAGCCACGCCCCGCACGAGGATGTGACGGAGAAGATGGCTGATTTCGCCAGCGCCCACCTGGCAACCCTGGGCGAACTGTCGGGCTTTATCGTCTGCGCCAAATCGCCGAGCTGCGGGATGGAGCGCGTGCGGCTGTACGATGAAAAAGGCAATCGCGGGCGTAAGGAAGGCGTGGGGCTGTTTACCAGCGCCCTGATGGCGCGCTACCCGTGGCTGCCGGTGGAAGAGGATGGCCGGCTGCACGATCCGCTGCTGCGGGAGAATTTTGTCGAGCGCGTTTTCGCCCTGCATGAACTCAATGCCCTGCGCGCCCGCGGCCTGACCCGCCACGGCCTGCTGGCCTTTCACAGCCGCTACAAGCTGCAGCTGCTGGCTCACCACCAGGCGGGCTACCGGGAGATCGGCCCGTTCGTCGCCTCGCTGCATGAATGGGAGGATCTGGAGGCTTTCTTCGAGGTCTATCGCGAAAAGCTGATGGCGATCCTCAAGCAGCCCGCCTCGCGGAAAAACCACACCAACGTGCTGATGCATATTCAGGGTTATTTCCGCGACCAGCTCAACAGCCGCCAGCGCGGCGAGCTGCGGGAGGTGATCCTCAACTATCGCGCCGGGCTGCTGCCGATCCTCGCCCCGCTGACGCTGCTTAAGCACTATCTGGCCGAGTATCCGGATCGCTACCTCCAGGCGCAGAACTATTTTGACCCCTACCCGCAGGATCTGGCCCTGCGCCTGACGGTGAACTGAGGGAGTTGGCCTGGACCAGCTGCCCGGCGGCGCTGCGCTTGCGCGGGCCTGGGGGGAAGGAGGTTTTTTGTAGGCCGGATAAGGCATTTATGCCGCCATCCGGCACTACCGCAGGTACGGCACCTGACTGCCCGGCTGCGCTGCGCTTGCGCGGGCCTACGGGGTGTGAGCCTGTGTGAGGGATCACAGGCCGGATAAGGCATTTATACCGCCATCCGGCACTATCGCAGGTATGGAGCCTGACCGCCCGGCGGCGCTGCGCTTGCCGGGCCTACAGGGGGAGCCCGCAGGAAGGAACGCAGGCCGGATAAGGCATGTATGCCGCCATCCGGCATAAATGGAGCGCACCAGTCGTAGCCCGGCTAAGCGTAGCGCCAGCCGGGAACGCTCCTTCGGCAATGCTATCGCATCAGAACCACGCCTCAAACATCCCGCCGACGTTCAGCGAATCCAGCTGCTGGTCCTGGGTGCCGTTAACCTTCGCGGTATGCTCGTTGTCCACCTGGCCACCGGTCACGTAGAAGCGCAGCATCGGACGGAACTCCGGCCCCATGCCGATGGCGATGTTCTGCGACAGCGTCAGCTTCCAGCCGTGGTTATCCCCGCCCTGGTCGTAATCCACGCGCTGGTAGCCCGCTTCCAGCCAGGTGGAGTGCACGTCGTTCCAGAAGTACATTGGCCGCACGATGGCGCCGTAGTTTTTACGGTTGTCGGTGTTGTCCTTGCCGTTGTCGTAGTCGTGGAAAGCCAGCAGATATTCAATCTGCGCCTGCTGGGTGAACTTATGGCTGCCCTCGAAGCTGGCGTAGACCGTGGTCAGGTCGTCGGTCTTGTTGTAGACGCTGTTATCCGAGTTGTCGGAGTAGCGCAGGATCACCTTGTTCACCCCGCTGTCGTTGGTGTGGCTCAGCACCAGGCCGCCCTGCCAGGCTTCGAGGCGCGCGTCGCTGTCCACCGCCTTCGAGTCAAAGCCGTAGTTGGCGTACACCTCGACGTCGATCGGCCCGGCCTTGATGTTGTGGGTTTTGGTGGTCAGCGCGTAGTGGCCGTTGTCGCCGGTATCGGAGCTGCCGGTACAGGTGATGCGCGACGGGTTGGTTTCATCGGCCATCACTTCCGGGCTACAGGATTTCACCTGCGAGACCGTCGCCACGTCAAACTGCACGCCGCCGATATCAAAGTTCTTCACCCCGGCGCCCTGGCCGTCGTGGTTCATCCAGAAGTAGTCGTTGATCCCCTGTTGCGGACGCTGGTGGAAGTCGCGCCCGGCCCAGAGATAGGCGTTGGGGTTGGAGTCGAGGACGTTGGTGACGCCGACGTAGGCCTTCTTCAGGTTAACCTCGTCGCTCCAGTGGTCGAACATCACGTTGAGATCCCAGATAGCCCCCTGCGCGCTTTTGAAGGCCTTGCTGATCTGGAATTCGCCGCCGTTGCTTTCGTTGCCGAGACGGCCGATCGCCGAGGCGCCGTTATAGGAGCCGTCGACGCCGACATATTTCTGGTCGCCGGTCTGGAAGTGGGCGCCATAGCGGGCATAGCCGCTGAACTTGAGGCCGAACGGAATGGCCATATCCGGCGAGGCGGCGGTGGTCTGCGGGTTGGTGATCACGTCGACCTTTTTGTCGGCCGCGGCGTCGATTTTCACCTGGCGGTCGGCCAGCGCTTTATCAACGGCTTTGGCGACGATGGCGTCGATCTGTTCCTGAGTAAATTCTTGCGCCATTACAGAGGTAAGCGGAAAAAACGCGGCGATAACCGCCATGGTTAATGGAAGCTTTTTTATCATTGTCATGAGTTTCTCAATATAGGTTAATTTTATTCAGACAATAACCAGCCTATTCTGAGCTGACAGAATATGTCGCTATCATCAGAACAAGTTATTTTTTATTTTGTACGGTCACAGAGGCATTACACAATTATCGCTACTTTCCCTCCTTCGTTGGTATTAGACAGACGGTCTTTCGCCACTGACAAAAAAACACAGCACGAACAAATAAACGCTATTTTTCGGCTGCAGGCAGACGGCGTAATACATGCCCCCGCAGGGGCATGTCAGCAAAATTTAACCAAAGATATAGGTATTGACGAGATTTTCGAGTAATTCCTGACGCCCGCTCTGATGCTGCGGATTCAGGTTATGCTGCTCAGCGTACCGGGCAATATTATCCAGCGACATCTGCCCGGTCATAATTTTCTGCCCCAGCTCGCCCTGCCAGCCGGCATAGCGTTTTGCCAGACCCTGATCGAGCTTGCCATCCTCAATCATGCGCGCGGCCAGCTTGAGGGACAGCGCCATCACGTCCATGGCGCCAATATGGCCATAGAACATGTCGTATTTGTCGGTGCTCTGCCGACGAACTTTGGCGTCAAAGTTCAGGCCGCCGGTGGTGAATCCCCCGGCTTTGAGGATCTCGTACATCACCAGGGTATTTTCTTCCACGCTGTTCGGGAACTGGTCCGTATCCCAGCCGAGCTGCGCATCGCCGCGGTTAGCATCAACGGAGCCAAAGATCCCCAGCGCGATGGCGCTGGCGATTTCATGGTGGAAAGAGTGCCCCGCCAGAGTGGCATGGTTGGCTTCAATGTTCACCTTGATCTCATTTTCCAGACCAAACTGCTTCAGGAAACCATACACCGTCGCGACATCGTAATCGTACTGATGCTTGGTGGGCTCCTGCGGTTTCGGCTCGATAAGCAGCGTGCCGCCAAAGCCAATCTTATGCTTGTGCTCCACCACCATCTGCAGGAAGCGGCCAATCTGCTCACGCTCCTGGCGTAGGTCGGTATTCAGCAGCGACTCGTAACCTTCGCGGCCGCCCCACAGCACATAGTTTTCGCCGCCGAGCTGCTGGGTGGCGTTCATGGCGGTCACCACCTGCGTGGCCGCCCAGGCAAACACCTCCGGATCGGGGTTGGTCGCCGCCCCGGCGCCGTAGCGCGGGTGGGTAAAGCAGTTGGCGGTGCCCCAGAGCAGTTTCACGCCGGTTTGCTGCTGTTTTTCCGCCAGCACTTCGGTCATCACGGCGAAATTGTGCAGATATTCTTTCAGCGACGCGCCTTCTGGCGAGACGTCGACATCGTGGAAGCAGTAATACGGCACGTTGAGCTTGTAGAAAAATTCAAACGCCACGTCCGCTTTGCGTTTGGCCATTTCCAGCGCATCGCCCGCGGCCTGCCAGGGACGCTCAAACGAACCGGCGCCAAACATATCCGCGCCATTCCAGCAGAAGTTATGCCAATAACAGGCGGCAAAACGCAGATGCTCTGCCATGCGTTTTCCCAGCACGATTTCATCCGGATTATAGTGGCGAAACGCCAGCGGATTATCGGTTTTGGGTCCGGCAAAGCGAACGCGATCTACCTGGTCGAAATAGGTCTGCATGATGAACTCCGAAATTGAGAAACAGGAAAATTAACAACTGTGACACATCGTGTATTCTCATCGTCGGTTGCTCAATTACGTTATTTCACTCAGCGATTGAGAAAATGCTCAAATGTGAGCCATCTCGCAAATAAAACTATTTTAAATATCTCGCTTCGCGCGCGTATAGCGTACACTTCCTGGGGAATTCAGGTATCCATACCAAATTAAAATGCCGATTTTGTCACAATGCCAGCCTGCCAAAAAATTAGCGGCGGATAACGATTCAACGCAGGCGATACAGGCCTTTGCTTCGAGGATCACAGAAGTAAAAAAACATAATTACGTAATTTAAAAACGTAATAGATTCTTCCAGGTCAACTGTGTCAGAAAGTGTTTCACCTACACAAAACAAACCGGAGTCTGCTTAGAATGAGTAAAAACATAATGCACAGTCGGCATGATGAATATCATAAATTAACCCGCGGAGAACGAATTGGTTATGGCATGGGCGACTTTGCGCAAAACCTGGTTTTCGGCACAATTGGGGGTTTTCTGGCTTTGCATATGCTGACGGTAAATACCATCAGCACGGCAACGGCAGGCTTTATTTTTCTTTTTGTCCGTATCATTAATGTGTTTTGGGATCCGATGGTCGGAACCTACGTGGATAAACGGACCTCGAAAGCGGGGAAATATCGTCCGTGGCTGTTACGAGCCGGCGTGCCACTGGTGATCCTGTCGGCATTACTGTTCGCGCCCATCCCTGGGGTGAAAGGTTCGGTGGCTTTCGCCTTTATTATTTATCTGGCGCTGGACCTGGTTTATTCCTTAGTCAATATTCCCTATGGCTCGCTGAATGCGTCACTGACCCGCGACCCGGAATCGATCGATAAGCTGACCAGTACCCGCATGATGCTGGCCAACAGCGCCAACCTGCTGGTCTATACCCTGTTCCCGATGTTTGTGCAGATGGCGGCGCCGAAAGATCGCAGCCTGAAAGACACCGGCTTTTTTGGCCTTGAGCTGAATCTCGGCAACTATACCGATCCGTCGGCGAACTACGCCTGGTTTGGCGTGTACGCCATCTATATGATCATCGGCGCGGTGGCCCTGTTTATTTGTTATAAATTCACCAAAGAACGCGTTGTCGCGACCGCCGAGCAGACCGCCAACGTCAAAACCACCGACCTTTTCCACGAACTCAGACATAACCGCCCGCTGGTTATTCTCGGCATGTTCTTTATGCTGGCCTTTACCTTCATGTTCTTCATGAACACCGTTAACGGCTTCTTCAACCAGTTCGTCGTCGGCCATTCCGAATGGATGGGCGCCGTGGGTCTCGTCGCGTCTATTCCAGGCATCGCCTTCCCGGTGTTCTGGCCGAAACTGAAAAAAATCTTTGGTAAAAAAGGCTTCTTCCATCTGTTCCTCGCCATGTTCATCGTCGGCGAACTGCTGACCTACGTCTGGTCACGCGAAGGGATGCACGACGCCCTGTGGCTGGCCTACATCGCCACCTTTATTAAACAGTGGGGCTTAACTTCCGCCACCGGCTTTATGTGGGCGCTGGTACCGGAGGTCATCGCGTATGGCGAATTAAAATCAGGCAAACGCAATGCCGCCATTATCAATGCCATTATGGGACTCTTCTTCAAGATCGGCTTCACCATCGGCGGCGCTATCCCGCTGTGGCTGCTGGCGGTGTATGGATTTAATGAAAGCGGCGCCATGCAGAGCGCCAGCGCCATCGACGGGATCATTATGACCGCGGTGTGGATCCCGATCGCGCTGGCCGCTATTTCGATGGTGATTATCCAGGTTTATCCGATCTCCGATAAACATGTGACCGACATTAACCGTCAGCTGGATGAGATCCGCGTGTAGTTAAAAAAATTATAAATCAGACCGATTCGTCACTTTCCATTTTAAAAGGTGTAATGAAATGTCACTTATTCAAAACCCGATATTACGCGGCTTTAATGCCGACCCCAGTATTATTCGCGTCGAGGATACGTACTATATTGCTAACTCGACGTTTGAGTGGTTCCCGGGCGTGCGTTTACATGAGTCGAAAGACCTGAAAAACTGGAACCTGCTGCCTTCGCCGCTCTCCACCACCACCCTGCTGGACATGAAGGGCAACCCCTCCTCCGGCGGCATTTGGGCGCCGGCGCTCTCCTGGGCCGATGGGCAATTCTGGTTGGTGTATACCGATGTGAAGGTCACCGAAGGCGCCTTTAAAGACATGACCAACTACCTGACCACGGCGAAGGATATTCGGGGCCCGTGGAGCGACCCGATCAAGCTGAACGGCGTCGGGTTTGACGCCTCGCTGTTCCATGACGACGATGGCCGGAAATATATCGTCCAGCAAACCTGGGATCACCGGGAGTACCATCATCCCTTCGATGGCATAACCTTAACGGAGCTGGATACCAACACGCTGAAGTTAATGCCGGAAACCGCGCGCACCATTTACCGCGGCACCGCCGTGGCACTGGTCGAGGGGCCGCACCTCTATAAACTGAACGGCTACTACTATCTGTTTGCCGCCCAGGGCGGCACCGTGTTTACCCACCAGGAGGTGGTGGCGCGGTCGAAAACCCTCGAGGCCGACAGCTTTGAAACCGAGCCGGGCGACGTGTTCTTAACCAACGTCGATACCCCGGACAGCTACATCCAGAAACAGGGCCATGGCGCGCTGGTCTCCACCCCGGAAGGCGAATGGTATTACGCCTCGCTCTGCGCCCGGCCGTGGAATCGCCCGGGGGAATCCATCTACGACCCGCGCGGCTGGTCAACCCTCGGTCGGGAAACCTCGATCCAGAAAGTGTACTGGGACGACGAAGGCTGGCCACGTATTGAAGGCGGTCACGGCGGGAAGACCTTCGTCGAAGGGCCGAAAGACGCCATCTTCACCGAAAGCGCCAGCGATAATAGCCAGCAGGATGACTTTACGTCGCCAGCCCTCGACCCGAACTGGAATACCCTGCGGGTGCCGTTTACGCCCAAAATGGGCACCACCGGCAACGGCAAATTAACCTTAATCGGCCAGGGTTCGTTAGCCAATACGCATGACCTGTCGCTGATTGCCCGCCGCTGGCAGGCCTTCTATTTTGACGCCGCAGTGAAAGTGAAATTCGAGCCCTTCAGCTACCAGCAGATGGCCGGGTTAACGAATTACTATAACGACCGCCACTGGAGCTTTGTCTTCCTGACCTGGAATGAAATTAACGGCAAGGTCATCGAAGTCGGCGAAAATAACCGCGGGAAATACACATCGTACCTGAAAGATAACGCCATCAAGGTGCCGGACGGCGTGGAATACGTCTGGTTCCGGACCAAGGTCCGCAAGCAGACCTACAGCTATGAATACAGCTTCGATGGCGTGACCTTCACCGAGATCCCGGTTCAGCTGGATGCCGCGGTACTGTCCGATGACTATGTATTGCAGAGCTACGGTGGGTTCTTTACCGGGGCGTTCGTCGGCCTGGCGGCGGTAGACTACGCCGGGTACGGCACCCAGGCTGAGTTTTATCAGTTCGAGTATCAGGAGCTGGGCGATAGGTTAGCGGCCGATGGCAGCTACAGCTGGGAGGCTGGCGAGACGCGGGATAAGTAAGGGAGACATATCAGTGTCAGCGTTTATAGCAACAGTACCTGTACGGTAACAGTGACGTTTAATCTGTCCAGGCAGGGTTATTAGCGCGGCATAGTCAATGACAAAAAAGGGGCATAATTTGCCCCTTTTACCTATCACGCTCTCACGTTCCAGTCGTCCGAATACTGGACATTGCCATCAACATAGCGCCAGGTAATTTTGTCATACATAAGGGAAACTGATTCCATGTGGTTGATTTGCGAGTTCCCTGTCATTTTAGCGTTCGGCATTCCCGGGTTAATTCCTGTTACTTTCACTCCCTCGATCAGCATGATGAAGTAGCATTCTTCCTGCCCTGCGTGGTTGATACGATACCAGCGGATCTCCGCGCTTTTAAGCGTTTGCCCCGTCGCGACAGCTTTATAGAGATACGGGCTGGAGCTATCAAACTCCTTTTCAATCATCATCGGTGAATGAGAGCGCTTACCCGTTATCTTCCCATTGGCGCTATCTACCGGAATATTCAGGCCGTGGCTAAAACCAACAATCTCTATGCTTCCCTCACGATCCTGAACATCTACCGACCCTTTAATTTCTGCGCCGCCATCGTCTTTAAGCCACATGTATGCCGGAATGGGCATTTTACAAACTCCTTGTAGTTATGATTTTCTTCGTGATAAACCAATAGCAAACAATTGTTAAAAGCAACTGAAAGCTCACAATCGCTACTATCGTAAAATTTGAATATTTTTGCTGAGGGATTACGGACTGATAAGGTAGCAAGCGAAACAGCACCCAGAATAAGAAGGTAAAGCCGAATACTTTAGCAAATCGCCGCAACGTGGAATGGCCCAACGTTTTGAGGATATTAGTAAATCTAAATTTATGTATCACAGCACTATATATCGTGATTATAGCACTCATCGCAGGTATGCTGATAAATGTATTAATCAGTATACTAATATAGGTGCTCAGAGATTGCCAAACCTCTAAATCAGGCTCCCCCAAAATGAAATGAGTAACCTTGTCAGCGCTCTGATAAGTAAAACTACCCGTAATAGAATCAACTAATCCATCATACGGAACAACTCTCGCAACAATCATCATCACCACCGCGAGCAACGCTATCTTCATAAGTAAATTAAAAACATGGCTGGTCATTGGCAATCACCTCAATAGAGCCGTATGCCTTCAGTTTCCTTATGCAGGGAACATCTATTTGCTGCGTCCTGAGAAGAGCATTACGTAACATGGCGAAATCTGAATCATGCGGAAGAGTGATGCACCCCTCTGATAAAGTGCCAGGATGAAGTCGAAAGTTGCCTCGCTTAACCCCCTCAATCCATGTGTAATCGTCGATTCCCCAGTCATCCCGCCACAGGGCAAACCATTCGCTATGCCTGAATGAAGCACCCTTAACTACACTGTTATAGATATCTCGCACCCCTGCATTGACCTGCGATCTGAGCCCCCCTTCCGGACGGTCAACAATCCAGTATTTTCCCGCTGGTACCGGCCCCTCTTTAGGTATCATTGCGCAGGCACCACGGTTACGGTAAGCACCATTCCCGGAAAACGCCAGGAAGGTACCAACGCCGGGGAATGATAATGGAGAATAATACATGTCGTTAATGACAAATTTACCATGCAGAGCCATAAACTACCCACGCCATTTAATAATTTATGGATATAGTACTGGTTGTGTAGCAAACTACGCAAATTAACCAACTTATTTTCAGAATATATAAATACCATTACCGTTTCAACTAAAAGCTATGCGTAGTTTTAGCGACAGAGGCTGGGTTTTATCATAAGAGAAATCTGTATGATGCATCATTTTGTTCAAAATATCAGGCATCATTTGCAGGTTTTTATTCACAGAACAAAACTATTACTGCCGGTATAAAGAGTTTTCCTGCTTGCAGCCAAAAGCGAAACGGATAGAATAACATACACCGCACCACAATAAACACTAACTTGCAGGATTTCTGATCCAAACCTAGAAAGGCACTGTCATTATAAAACCACATGATATTTCAACAGGAAAACATGAAGACGAAAACGAGCATAGATTACATATTTCTCACTGATATTCAGCCTGATAACCTGGGAATATTGATGGAATAAAACTTCACCCTCGCCTTATTATCTTGAACAGTTTTATCGTCGCTATGTAAAGCACCCCAGAAAGTGAAAGCACTGTCATTAGAGTGATATAAAAGAAAGTATCATATATTGTATCGGCATTCACATCGTCGAAAATTAAATTATTTATACTCCTTGCCACCTCATAGCTCAAATAATACTCTGGCCGCGGTATCACTCTCGCAAGGATAACGAACAGATGTATAAAGTATATAAATTTACTTATTTTATGAATAAGAGTCATCATAGCCATTAACATTGCCTTTCATCTAATTATTCGTCATCATACTCTCATTGAGAAAACCTGACGAATAGTTTTACATAACAGAGTGAGATGAAAGCATGTGAAATACGAAAAATAGTTTCCACACAACCCTTTAACAAATAGACTTTTGCTAACAAAAATTACTGCACCTAATATTTTATATTCATACCGTAATTCCTGCTATCATTATTAAATACCTTTACAAAGAAAATAACCACATAAAATAACTAAAACTTATTTACTTAGAGATCAGTTACTTGGCCGCCTATTTAAAAAGGCATTCCCTCCACCGTAGCCAGTAGTCTGGCATCTACATGGGGCAGGGAATTTTCCAATGTTGTACCAAACGCCACTTCAACATTAATATATATGCTTGACGCCAATATTTTATTTAGACAAGTCGTTATGTTGCATTTGTAAGATCTTATTTAGTAATTTACACTCTCCTGGTCGCGGTATCATTGCTGTAAAAGCGATAAAAAACAGAAACATAATCACAGCAACGAAATACAATATTAAATGCCCCCAAACAGGGATTTGCTCATGCCTGTAGATAGACAATATCAACGACAAAATAGAAAGTGATATAAACTGCAACGAAAACAAGACATGAACGACATTAAAAAACCAAAAAGAGAATCCTTTATTAAACATAAGAACCCCATCTTTAACTGATAAAAATGCATTGAATTTTTTAAAGAAACCTGCGGCTATAAGACCTTTATTCTTTACTAACAGTCTTAAGATGATTTTTTGACTGGGTACATCAGCAATTCCTGTCAAGCGATAACAGGATATTCTCTCGATATCTTCTTTTAAGCAGATAGTTATTTCATCAGATAGATCATGGCTATCCAAAAGGCGCTGTAACTCATTTAACTTTGAGTTTCTGACTTCATTAACAAACTCGATTACCCCTCTGATTCTCCAGATGATAAGAGCCAAAGGCCCTGCGATGAAAAGAAAAAGAATAACCTGCGTAATACTTAATGCCCCGCTTGACACTGCAGCGGCGATCCATCCGTTCACTATGTCTAATATTTTATCCATAATCTTTCCATATTAATAAAGCCATTATATTTCTTATCCAAAAAGGCTATATTAGCTCAGAACAAATTTTCTTTCTATATTTTATGCTAAAAAATTTAGCTGCCGTGATGTTATCAACTGATGGTTATGTTAAGTCATGATTGTATTCACGGCGCGAGTTAACGATGTTTCTCTGCACGTATTCATATAAAAAGCATTGATGAATATTAGGAACTCATCCCGAATCTTGCCGGTAAAGCCCCAAAATAGGTTGTTAGCTGTTTTTACCAAGTCAGGAAATATCTGACATGTCCCATTGATTAACACAATATGATGGTAGGTTTGTTTTAATCTGAACCTTCAATATACCCCCATTGAATGCACTTTTTCGACGAACAGATCATCAGCATTTGCTGTAAGGCCGATGAACAGATTCTGCCCTGGAGATATGATGTTGGTCTACTATTTCTTATCACCCTACTTGATGTCTGGCGCAGCAGTGTTGCTGCATGGAAGCTTTGAAGTGAAGCGGCTTAAGTCTCTTGAACAATACAAAAAATGCTAGCCGAAGCTACTGTGGATAAAAAGAAGATTCAGATAAATCTGGACCGAAGGTTCTGACGGCAAAGCTGATGCACAAAGCCCTGGAAATGGTACGTGAGACAGAGAGCCTATGTCATTTATAAAGGCAGGGCACCGATACATAGAGACGTTCAGATATCTTAGCAATGGAACAGCCCACACATTTTCTCAGTGTGGACAGCATCTTCCTTAAATTCAGATGTCAATCGCGGTGTGCGCACACGCTCAAAACTATCTTGAAGGCTCTTCTAAGGGCGCGGGGGTTGTCCCGTCAGCTCAATCGTAGTTTTGCGGTCGGTAGTTTGGGAACTAAGGTTACGAATGCGAGGATGTATATGCCATCTTGTAAATAAGATGACGAAAGGCCTATAGAGATCAAGGGCTAGCTCGTATAAAATAGGCGAATTCTTACTTTAGAGAACATGAAGTTATGAGCGCGATCACATTACGTAAAGCGTTAGGTGTACTTGCGAAGTCATCTTCGTTTTCCGTAACCACAGAAACTCATCGGCAAAAGGATGTGTTCGATGAGCTAAAAGAACAACTCTTTGTTAAACAAGAGATTGAAGAAGAGTTACAGCGTTATCTGGATACCGCTGCTCCCGGTGAGATCATTTTTCTATGCGGCAGCAGTGGCGATGGGAAATCCGAAATTTTAACCCGCTGTAAGTCAGAACCACGATATCAACAGAAGTTTAGTTTCCATCTGGATGCGACACACAGCTTTGCGCCTCAACAATCAGCCATTGATGCATTGAATGATTTATTTGAAAATCATCATTCGCTATCATACCCGCTCCTCATCGGTATCAACACCGGGATGCTCGCCAACTTTGCCAGAGAAGGTTCTGAGTCCCATATGGCTATCCGCGCCGCTATTGACTCATTCTTGTCATCGCAACAGGAAGGCCACCGTCCTTACCGCAATGAACATTGTACATTCTTTGATTTCGAACATTATCCAAAGTTCGAGTTTGACGAAGAGCAGGAATACTCCCCTTTTATCAAAAAATTAATGAATCACTTAACGGGGAATGACGACAAAAACCTGTTTTACACAATTTATCAACGTGATGAATCAATAGGACATGATTTAAAAACCGTTGCTAACTTTAAACTACTGTGCCTGCCCGGTGTTCAGAATGTTTTAATAACACAGCTATTTAAAGCCCGATTAATAAAAGATCAATTTGTTACCACAAGAACCTTATTGGATTTTTTACATCACCTGCTGACAGGGCCTGGGTATCTGTTTGATAATCTGTTTAATGGTGCAGAAAATGATCTAATTAAAAAGGTTTCTGATTTTGATCCTGCCAGATTGCATACATACGAGATTGATCAATTTATTTTGCGCTATGAACTTGGATTAGTTGATCCCGAACTGGATGATTTCCTGAGTACACTTGCGAAATTACATCTTACGTTTGATCGTCAATGTGTTAAGCCTGGTGACGCAGCTTCCTTAATTAGACTTTTCTGGCTACTACAACATGAATCTTTAGGAAATAACTATCACAAAAGATTCTCTGTATTCTTTAAAGAAGCTCTCTTTGAGCGTTATTCAGAGATTTGGCATCTCCATAAAAACTATACCGCAGATCCGGAACAAAAAAGAACACTAAATCGCTTTTACTCTTTCGAGCTTATCGCTGGTATTCAGCGTTACGCAAACCGTAAAGCACCTGAATTGAGTACCCAAAAAGAAGAGTTCTTTTTAGGCGAATTTGGTGGGATTAAAATAACAGCACCTGTTGCGCTGAAACCGGACTGGGATTCCATTCTCAAGAAAAATACAACCCATACAACTTGTTTCGATATCTATTTAAAAGTAGGACAAGATCCGCTGGATCCGATTCGGATCGGTCTTAATTTATTTGAGCTATTGAGCAAACTGAATAATGGCTATCGCCCTAATAAATATGATAAAAGTGCGATTGTCTTACTGGACGAAATCGTTGAACTAATCGCAGAAAAGGCAAAATCCAGCAGCGAAATAAAGTTTTATGATGGCCTAAAGCGGGTTTATAGCGCAAGAGCGGACGATGACATGATTACTATCAGCGGCATGGAGGGATAACGTCATGTATCCCATTGCAACAAATTTAAAAGTTAGTAATAACCAGCTGGATAGCTACCTTCCAATACGTAATAAGAATAACAATATTGACTGGCAAATCGTAACAGGTTTAGTACTAAGCTATGCCGTGAAGTATAAAATCGATACTTACAGTCTCGAGCAGTTTCGCGAGGATTGTAAAACTCATCTGCAAATATTGATCGATGAACCCGCGTTCTTGTCCGTGCTGGAACGGATGTATTTTTCCAGTCAGGATATTTTTCGTGTATCTCCCCTTTTCTTGCTGTTCCACGCTCAGTTTGATGGTGAAAAGATAAGTGCAGGCTCGACTGCCGACAAACGCCTTGGAACACTGTTTGCCAATTTGATGAGAGATTTTAGCCTTAATAACCCGATACAAGATAAGTTGAATTTTATTGAAAAAGAGATGCTGAATAAGCTCAATAAAAAATTAATTCCACTGGGTGAGGGGCCATTTGCAAAAGAACAACCTTATTTACCCTATCTGGTAACGTGTTTTCAGTCTGATTTGGCGTTTCTGGCAGAGCATCCACAATATCTTTTGCAGGAACTGACCAATACTCTACGTTTGTACGCCTTTAGTTGGTGCGCACAACTGGCGCTCAATCTGGACAACTGGCAAGACGGCGAGCCGCAGAGTAAATCATTGTTCTTTATCCTCGATACTGAAAAAGCTAGCTCAGAACGAGATAAAATAAAGCTCTTCGGCTATAAGTGGTTTGCCCGCCAAAGTGAAAAATTGTTCCCCATACTCTCTGCATTAGAGGTATTACAAGTAAAAGGTGAGGAAAAACGCCCTCTTTGGCAGGTATATCAAGATTGTTTAGATTATTCAGATACATCGAATCGAGTACTGAATGAACTCAATAATTATATACAGAAGTTTATCAGTAAGGAGGAGCGAGATCTTCCTGAACGCGATCGCGCTACAAACTTGGAAGATGCCTTTAAACAGCTGTTATCTGTTGCCGTTGAACAGTTTCAGGGTAAAAAAACCGAGCGAGCAGCGGTAAATCGCAAATACATCAACGAGCTGGAAAGCCTGATTTGCACTGACTTCATTCAGGTTCGTGGCCGAGCGGGGAAAGTGCTGGTACTGAACCAAGATAGACTACTGCTACTAACTAACCTTACCGTGGGTAAAAACAAAAAACTCCGTCTGCATGAGCTGCTACGTGGTTTTGAGCAACGCGGATTTTATCTGGATAACCAGTCTACACAAATGCTGGTTGCGTTTTATGAACGCATGGGGAATGTGGAGAGAATGAGTGACAGTGGAGACGCCGTATATGTCCGTAAAACAGTATGAAACCTATCTGGCAGAAACCTTCATTGAATGGGTTAGCAGCATCATCCAGCCTGGTGAGCGCTACCAGTTTAAATCTCCCGATCCGGATAACGCCTTAAAGCTCTGGAAGGCTTTCGACTCTTTAGCGAATGGAAATAAACTAGAAATTGCACCGGGGCAATATCTTACCTACGTCCAATGTAATAATATTCAGCTTATTCCGGTACTGCACGGCACCACAACCCCTGCATTTACAGAAAACTATATTTCTCATTTACGCGATCAGGTTTCTGGCCGCAATGGCATTTTTGCCCAGACAGCGTTGTTGATTATCCACAACAGCATGCTGGATACCTTACTCAATAGTACCAAAGATGTCGCTGCACCGGATGCTATCTGGCATCCAGAAACCTTCCGTCACCAGCTCGAAAAGTTAATCACAACGGACAGCGCCCGTTCTCAAGTATCCCGCTGTTTGCTGGGCGATCAGTTGACAACAATATTGGATGAAGGCGCAACGGTTTTTGGATTTTCATCGTTATACCGTCTGCTGGACGACGGCAATTTGGATTTCTCAGAGCTAAAGTTATTCAACGATAATAACCTGCTGAATTTTAGTGATAAGCAGTTGCGCGCCCGGCTCAATGAAAACCAAAAGTTATATCGCCAGATAGAGGACAGTGTTGAACGCTACAGCGGGCAACTGGAGAATGTACTAACTGAATTTAGTGCAAAATTCATTCAGGAGCATTTCGTTGACAATGACGATTGGCGTGAACTTGATTTCTCCGTCTACCTGAATGAAAAAGCACAAAACAGTGAACAGAAACTGGTGTTGGAAAACATTACTGCTGAAAACGGTGAGGTCTGGCAAAGAGCCAAAAGCACCAGTAAAGCAGGTAAACGAGATATCAGTGTCCTGGTTCAGGTTCTACCGGGGCAGTCACACGTTGAGCTGGAGTTTATCTTCCAGGGTAACGACCTTCAGGACAATCAGGTAAAAATTGCTCATCATCGTCCGTTACAGAAACAACGATTCTGGCGTACTAGCCGGCTCGGGGGGAGAAACTCTAAGATACTGGCATCAGTGCCTTTTGATGGTCGGCCCTGCTTCTTTAGCCTCGAAATCATTAACCGCAATAACTCAGCAGAAGAGTACAAGTTTCGCCTGCTGTTAGTTGAACAAGGACAATTCTGGCTTAATGAAATCCAGCATTGTTATCGTATTGAACCCGGTAAAGGTCAATTAACTCTGCAACTGGAAGATAATGAGTTACGTATTGCAGAGCTCGGCGACAAGACCTGTTTACTTGATGAAGAAAGTGATGATGTTGATTGCCGCCATTATGCACTCGTTAATTTTGAAACGCTGGCGGATCAAAGTGAGCTGATCAAATTTACCCTGATTTCAGGTGACTCCCGTTTACTGTTTAACATCGAAGGTCCAAGAGCAGAGGAAGGATTAACACTGCCTCTACTTTTTGATCAGGGTCGTTTTAATAAACTCTTTAAAGAAGAAGGGAATGCAACCTGGAACAAGTTGAAAGGTCGCGTCATCCTAGACAATATCGAACATAATGTGGTTGGTGTTCGCCAGCAGTTGCTTATGCAAGAGAACGCCCTGATCGAGCGTAATCTGCTCAGCACTGGCAGTAATGGTAGTGAGTTTGCACTGGATGAGCTTCTGGCGAGCTATCCCGACCTCCATAATGCGTACCACCAATTGTTCGTTTACTATCAATGTCGAAATACCCTGCCGAGTCTGGTGTCATGGTCAGCGGAATATCGTGTATTAGTCAGTCACATGATCGCTACTTTTGAACAGGCATTACAGCAAATCAGTCTAAGCAGAGCATTAACCATCCAGGAAAAACGTCTGTTACATCTGGGGATTTGCCGCGGCGACGATTATGAACGTCTCTCGCCTCTGCACCCATTGGTAATGGCTTATCATTTACAGCTAGCTGAAACTATTATCGCCGAGCCCGGATACCCCGCATCAGCTTCCTTCGCTTCATTACCAGAGATTACTCTCGATCGTCTGGTCGTCTCTGGCCTAATGCCATTTGTGTATCATAGCGAACATGAATACGCACAGTTACAACCGATGGTAGAAAACCGCTTCTGGATAGATATTGTTCCCCAGCGCCAGATGAGCCACGAATATGTTAAGCGTCTAGTGAAAGACAAGCTAAACGAATTTACAGATGCCTATTCTCGGCTGTTCCAGAGTGCAGGAAATAATGCCTTGGTTATTAATGCTATTAATATGGGAGAAGCCAGAGAGCTATTCCTGGGACTGGTAGATTATTTTAAGCAGGAAAAAGATAACGCAATTTCGATACACGTAAACTGCTATGACGAACGTCTGCTACCCAATGCCTTTGACCGCTTTGCCGAAAGCGGCAGCTATGAACAACTTAAAAATGATCTTGGTCTGAACAGCGGTGCGTGGCGTTCTGAAGCCGATATGTTGATCGATCTGCTTCGCAGTCGCTTAACATTCAGCAAATTTATCCTGCCACCGGAAAGCGATCAACTGGCTTACGCCCATCTCGCATTTTTCACCAACACCGCACCGGTTGATTGCCGCCAAATTCGCATTGAGGATGCTGCCAGCGGGGTTTTATGTCATGGCTTGATTGCAGGCGAAGGGGCTGAAACACAAGGCGATGCTTACTTTACCGCGTTTGGTCTGCGTAATGTCGATACTGAATCGTCTTGCGCCCTGCGTCTCGCCCGCTTGTTAGGCTGTCTGTGGCAACCGGCACGGCAGAGCAACAGCCAGTATCACGGTCAGGGAATTAGTCTGGCTGTCAGCGGTAACTTTAAGCAACTGCTGAATCGCTCTTATGATAGCTCTCTCTGGACCACAATTATCGACCCTAAGGTCACACTCGATTTCTTTACTAGTCAAAAAGATGTCGTACTAATTCATTACTCTGACCAGTACACCAGTTGTGCTGGTTATGACGCCGTAACCGTCACAAAACAGGTTGAGTTGTTCCTACGTCTCCTTCAAACAGGACAATCCACCGTTGATAGCCAGCAACTACTTGCTGAATTTAATGCCTTTAACGGTGAGTGGCTGTTGAAAATGTTGCGTTCAAATGAAAAGGAGCGCAAAGAAAAACACGGCATTATCGGTGCATACAAATTCGTACAGTCTATGCTGCTCCAGTCAGATATTTGCTGGATCCCACTGTCAGTAGCTGAGATGATCCGCGTGTCCGGCAATGTCGGGCTGAGAATGAAAGAAAGCGATTTATCGCGCCATTTACAGGGTTATCAGAAAGGAGCGATCTCTGACGATGTGCTCTTTGTCGGCTTCAAAGATAACAACCTGTATCTGTTACCACTTGAAGTAAAAACAGGAGCTCGCCCCGATTACAACCATGCGGGGCAGCAGGCCCGCGAGCTAAAACGCTATTTACAGCAAGATATTCTTGGGCCGCAAACTCTGGCATCACAACTATACCGGGCTCTTTTTATCCGTCAGGTCTTAATGCAGGTAGAGAAGTTGCGTTTGTATGGAGTACTGGATAACGACAAGCTATCCCCTCTTCTGGAGCGACGCGAATGGTGGCTCACTGGCGATTATCAATTAGGTGAGCTTGCTGACTATGCAGAAGGTTTTGTGGTAGCGCATGTAGACAGCGGAACCTGTTTTGGTCTCTCTTATAAAGAGACAGTAGAAAAGATCTTACAGATTGAGATCCCTTACTCATTGCTTTCATCGTTAATCGCAGCGCAAGGAGATCAACCTCCACTAGCCGAACGCTATCGGGTACCGGAAAAGTATCTGCTCAAGCCAGAGTATGATGCCAATGCTTCGTGCCCGGGACAGGCGGTAACAACAACTGAGCTGCAGCCCATTTCTACACCGAAGCTTCCACAACCTGGAGTATTGGCACTGACTCCCGGTAATGTCAGCAATGCGCCATTACAAGTCTTGTTTGGTCATGATGCTGTACACCAGAATCCGTTGTATTGGGAGCCAACTAACACAGCTAAGTTCATGAATACCAACACCGGTATTATTGGAACGATGGGTACCGGGAAAACTCAGTTTACTAAATCGCTGGTTACGCAACTGATGCGCAATCAGTCCTGCAACGTTGATGGTAAACCGATTGGCTTACTGATCTTCGACTATAAATCCGATTACGTAGATGATGCGTTTCTGGAAGCTACGGGCGCTAAGAGGTATCAGCTATCGTTGTTACCTTACAATCCATTATCGTTATTTGGTGATATGCCCATGTTACCGAGGCATACGGCCATGGCATTCGCTGAAACAATGGGCAAAGCGTATAACCTTGGCGTAAAACAACGCATGAAGCTGGTTACGCTAATAATGGAGTGCTATGACTTAGCTGGAATAGTGCCTCATGATCGATCAACATGGAATCGTATAGCACCGACTATCGAAGATGTGTGGCAGCAGTACCTGGCACAAGAGAAAGTCGACGAAGATTCATTATATGCTGCGCTTTATAATCTGGCTGGTTTCCAGATTTTTGAAACAGATCCAGAGAAGATGACCAGTTTGTACGATCTGGTTGATGGAGTCACAGTTATCGAGCTCGCGGGTTATCCATCAGAGATTCAAAACCTGGTAGTTGCACTGACACTGGATCTTTTTTATGCGCAGATGCAAAAGCGTGGAAAACCGACGGTGCGCGGTGATTATCGTCAGCTAACCAAAATGATTCTGGTTGATGAAGCCGATAACTTTATGCGCCAGGACTTTGCCAGCTTGCGTAAAATTCTTAAAGAGGGCCGCGAATATGGTGTAGGGGCGATCCTATCAACACAAGAAATTACCCACTTTAAAACAGGCGAGAATAATTATGCTTCTTATATTCTCACTTGGGTGATTCATCGAGTTTCTGAGATCAAAAATGCGGATATTAAGGCAGTATTTAACATCGACGAAAAAGGTGATCAGGAGTCTCTAATGGGACAGATTCGGCAACTTGAAAAGCATTTTAGTTTATATGTCGATGGGGATAAGCAGATTAAGAAGATGCATGATCGGGCTTTTTGGGAGCTAATGAAAAATGAGGGGGGATTATGATTATTAGAGATACAACTAACAAAATAAAAAGCGTCTACACAGAAATAAAAGATGGTGATCTTGATTTGCGCCCTAATTTCCAAAGAGGTGAAGTCTGGACATTAAATAAGAAAAAATTGTTGATTGATTCTATATTAAGAGAATGGTACGTCCCACCAATACATACAGTAGCACTAGGTGTTGGTAAATCGGAAGTGCTGGATGGACAACAACGATTAACCGCTATCAAGGATTTTCTTGATAACCAGTTTGCAGTAGATGGCAATATTGAACCAAAAGATGAAGAGATTCTTGCATTGCATGGGAAAAAATTTAAAGATTTACCTATCGATGTACAAAAGAAAATAGAGAGATTTGGTATAACAATTTATGAGATTACTGAATACAATTTAGGTGAGCCAAGTGAGTTATTCTATAGACTAAATCAAACAGTTAAACTAACCTCGTCAGAAGCAAGAAATGCTATTTTTGGAGACGTGAGAGATGATATTTCTTCATTTGTCACATATATGGATGAGCTTGGAGTTGGGAGGAATATATTAGGGTTTAGCAATTCCAGAATGGCTTATAATGACTTATTATCTAGAGTGTGTTTGTTGCTGGAAAAAGGTAGCATACGATATCAATTAAGTGATGCAACACTAACAAATAGATACCGCGATGATACTAGCTTTGATTCAGATATATCAAACGCAATTAAATCCACAATTAAATTCTTTGGCTATCTATCTAAGTACTCTTCTCAAGAAGATATAAAAACAAATTTAACAAAAGCATCGTCACTTAACTGGATATATCTTATCTGTTGTATGAATATCCATTCCGATGGTATTGATGTCGAGAAGTTATATAGTGCTTTTATTTATTTAGAGACTGCGAGGACATGTATCAAAACTAATGAGCGATTCCCTAAAGATGTAGTTGATTTTTTTGGAATTGGTCAGGCGAATCTACGTGAACTAATGATGATTTACATAGAGCGTTCTTCATCACGGGTAATGTCCATAGGTTCTATAATTATAAGGGATATAATACAGAATTTTGCATGTTACATGGCTGGAATTGTGCCAGTACACTTAACTGATGTTGATACCAATCATCTTGAAAAATTTGCCGATGCATTAAGACATGAAAATGATGTTAAGTTCTTAATTGAAGATATGGCCGAAATTTGGAAGGAAACTGGATTATGAGACAGGCTAAATTTAATGATGGATGGCGAAGGACTCAAGAACTATCTAACTACAACTGCCAGCTTCGCCAAGTATCTATTAATGATGCTAAAGGCGTATCTGACAAATTTTGTTTGGAATTAGACAATGGTATATCTGTACTTTGTGGTAAAAATGGTGTTGGCAAAAGTACTATTTTAAAATCTATTTACTCGTGTATTAAAAAGAATGGCTTGGTCAATAATAGACTCAATTTATCAGATATTAATATATCATTAAAAAATAATAATCATGAAGTTCAGGACATTAATAATGCGGTTGTTAATTATCTTGAGCCATCGGTCGAATGCAATAAGATCATACGATTCCTGAATGACTCTGATAACATTAATGACTTTATAGAAGGCATTGAACCTAGTGGTTTTTTAGGAAAAAAAGAAAATATCGCAATAATAGGTAATATTATTGGTAGAGTTTATTCTAAAATAGAATTTTATGAAGTTGAGGGGGCTCTTGATGATGACTATACATTTCCATTCATCAAAGTCACTCTTCCGGATGGTGTAGAATACTCCTGCCTTGAAATGGGTTCCGGTGAGTATTTGTGCATGTATATTTTTTGGTTTATAAATTGGATAGAAAAAAACTCAATCCTGCTTATTGATGAAATTGAAAATTGTATATCAGTATATAGCCAAGAGTATTTGATGGATTACCTTGCGCATGTGTCCTCGCAACGAGGCATTTGGATTTTGCTCTCTAGTCACTCTGAAACAATTTTAAGTAAAGTAGGTATTAAAAATGCAAGGCTAATTTCTAATGTTAGTAACGTTGGTATTAGCGTAGTTTCCCCAAAACATGAAAGAAAATATTTTACAGCGTTAGGTATCAAGCCTAGAAAGAAAGGCATTTTCATTGTTGAGGACAAGTTTTCATATATGTTTCTTAAAGGCATGTTGAATCGTGCTGCTTCTGATATTGCTTATGATTATCATATAGTTAGTTTTCAGGATGGTGAGTCAGATATCGAAAAAGTAGTAAAACATTTTAACCCTCATAAAAAAATTAATTTTGATTTATTAGCTGTGTTTGATGCAGATATGCGTGATAAAATATCGAAACTTATAGGGAAACAAATCCCCGTAGTTTCTTTACCATCAATTGATGGATTAAACCCAGAACAGGAACTATGGAATGTTTTATCTAAAGGAGTCGATAACGTAGCTCTGCTTTTAGGCACTAAACCTGATGATCTATTACAATATTATGAACAATGTGGATCTTTAGATCATCATGATAGATTCATGCAATTGGCTAATTATCTTAATGTTAATGAAGAAACATTATTTAATTATATATTTTCCATTTGGTATTCGGAAAATAAAAACCTTGTTAATAAATTCATTTTTTGCATCTTTAACTCTTGTTATCACCTAACGAGAGAGGAAATTGATTTGCTTGCAAAGGAAATGGAGTTAGAGGGAATACCGTTGGATGAAAACCTTAACAAAAAAATGCTGTTCGATGGCAAAGATTTATTATTTTTAGAATAGTGTATAACTTCCATTAAACAGATAAGGTATAGGAAGATTACAATCCTATACCTTATGTAAGCATTATATTCCTAAAGTAAAGTCTTTAAGATTTCGATAGTTCCTCACCCCAGATATACCATCCTCAACATGTGCCGCCCAAACCTTAATCATGTCCTTCTGTGGTATCTGCGGGTAAAGCATCTTCAATACCAATTCTGTGGCTTGTAGTGTTTCCCCCAGCCATGTAATTTTATCCAGCACCAACGAGCCATCTAACTTCCGACTATCTCGCTCAGGAGAATAACGAAACTCACTCTCCACCGAGCGGAAAAATGCTAGCCGGGCAGCAATATTGGGTGTAATCCCAGTATACCCTTTAAGCTTTTTAAGCTGTTCTTCAGTCTGACGACTAAGCGCCATTCGATTCGGGAGCATCAGATAGCCTCCTTAGTTAATTCCCAGAAATAACCAGGTTTCAGCGTTGATGATTTAGTATGTGCATTAAACACAATCTCATAAGCATGAGAGATATCATCACGCAACTGATCAACAAAATAACGTTCATCTACTTCAGTATCGGTAGAAAGCAACACAACTTGATGACTGGCTTCAGGGAAGTAGTGATTAATCAATTTATCTCGATGTTGAGAGTCCAGACGACCCAATGGTGTATCAATGATCACTGGTAAATCACGGCCAGAGGTTTTCGCCAGCGCCTCAAGAATAGCAATTGCATAAATCTGCTTTTCACCAGCAGAAAGCAACTTACGGTTAATCACTGAGCCATTCTCATCAATTAATTCAACATCAAACGTTTGAGGGTTTATGTGTGCGCTAAGTTGTAAATCCTCTTTACGAGCTAACTTACGGTAAGCAAGCTCAAAGTTTGTAGACAGTGTTTTCACTCGAGCCTGTGTTAATACATCACTGTAGCGATCGAGTAAATTTATCGTTTCCTGAGCATTCTTAAACGCACTACTATAGCTGTGCTGATAACGAGCGGCATCATGCGCTTTTTGAATCTGGCGAACACAATCCAGTTGCTGCTGTTTCGTGCGTTTAGCATCTTCCAGCAATGTCCGATATTTCTGCAATTGGGCTTCGCGCTGCCTATCCAAGTCACGTAATTTTTCAAAGAGATCCATCAGCTGATCATCTTCAGGAGCACGGGCAATATTAGCAGCCGCTTGTTCTAACTGTTGTTCAATCTCAGATAACTGTGTGCGATAAAGTTCAAAACGCTGCCATGCTCTTTTACTATCTATCTCAATAGACTGTTGAAGCATACCTGCTTCACGCTCAGAGATATCAAAGAGCAAATCACCTTTTGGTTTCGTTGCCATATAATCTTTTAGATTATCGGAAATCGCTTCCGCTGCTATTTTGCCAGTCCCTGCAGAACGAAATGCAATATCATTTCTGAGTTGCGTTAAAAACTGGCTCAGCTCTTTTTCAAAGCTTTTTGCCTGTTTAATCTGCGTTTCATCAGCAATTTGTTGCAACAAACGAGACAAAATAGTGGGCGCAAGCGCATAAGGTAGCGAGCCATCGCATTCTTGTCTCAGTGCTTTTTCCAGATGTTCTTTATCTTTTAGCAGCGTTTCGACTTTCTGTTTTTCCTGCGCTTTAGTCTGGGCAAAAGCGCCCCCCTGAGCATTTAGCAAGCCTTCATAACGGGTTATATCTTTAGACAGAAACTCAATCCGCGATTTGGCAAAATCGGCGCTTTCTAGCAGTGCTTCTGTCTGGCAGGCTAATTCTTTACTCTGTTTTTCAAGCTCTGCAATCTGTTGTTGCTGAGAACTTGCTAGCTGGCTGGATTGCTGACGCTTAATAAAAATCATTAAATCGTTACGCAGTTTAGAGATGAGATCCAGCCCCAATAAGCGTCGTACGGCAGTACGTAAAATATTACCGGATTCGTCCTCAGCAAGTTCTGCAATTTTCTCGCCATCGAAAAAGAACAAATCAGCAATGCCATGCGGAATTAACTCATTTAGAAATCCCTGACACTGATCGTAATCCAGCTCACTGAGTGGCTGCCCATCCTGTTGCAAAGAAAGGCGGTCCCTCTTCCCCTTTTTCCAAGTTCGCGTAACGGTAAATTCGGCCTCATGACCGCCTTTATTATAGGTAAACGTCAGTTCTACAGATGCTTCTTCCGGCTGCTCAATATAGTACGCGCCGTTATGAATCAATGCGCTGAGTTGTTCGATATACTCTTGCTGTTGAGTCGCTAGTCCAAACGCCAGTCGGCCATACAACGCTATGCGGATCGCCGATAGGATAGACGTTTTCCCTGCGCCGTTTAAACCACCAAACAGCACAATAGGTCGTGGATTCAAATCATGCGGACGCTTTCTGGGTGCCAGATCAATAGTATGTGTACCGTTAAATACCCGGAAATTATGTAATACCAGCTGTTTAATGAGCACGTTATTTATCCTCCCCAATCAGTAACGAGGATTCACTGGCATCAACAATTCTGCGCTGTAAAACCTGAAGTTCAGCTTCCAGCTTTGTAAGCTCTTCCTGATGAATATCCCGTTCAACTCGATTTTGCAGATTGACTTGTTGTTGCTCAATTTCTTCGAGAGTGCCCCAGTCCTGCTTCAAGATCGTGCCAAGTTTATCAAAAATCCCCTGACGACGGCTTAAGCCTTCCATTGAAACTTCCAGCTCAATGAGTTTCATCACCATTTCAGGCACAACGTCAAACCCCTGCGCTATCTGCACCAACAGATCTGCATCGCTGGCATCAAAGCGCGACTGATCGTCTACCACCCAGTCTAAATCCTGCTGATACACTTCGCGGTAAATCCCCGGTAGCGTGTCATACCAGTCTGGCTCATTAGGATCTTTCAACCACTCTTGACGAATCGCATGTAGCTCTGGTTTGGTAATTAACGTAATGGTATGGCCTTGAGCATTTAAATCGCGCTCAATCTCCAGCAATTCTTTGAGCCATTGCTGACGGTATTTTAGCCAGTAAGGACCTGGAACATGCTTACGCTCAGCCCCCGGCTCATCACTTTCTTTAGCGTACTGATAGCTCACCTTACCAGTACGGCGCTTATAGTTTCGAAACGTGTCTTTATTCACCGGATCGGTGGTAAATGCCAGCAGATCGCGATATTTCAGCAACGGAGACATCCATTCTTCGCCGTTTTTGATCAGACTTTCCATCGCTTTATCTTTAGTGACAACGGTACAGGTCCAACAGCCAAAACGCGAATTACCGCAGGAAGGAGTACTATCATCAATTACGAGAGGGCATTCCCCCTGTGCGGAAGAATCCATATACAGCGTCCACAGAGGACGGTTGTTTCCACCCCACGGGCTTTCCCATTCGTCGATATCTTCGGGTGCATAGCGGAACGCGCCGCGCAGTAGCTTCCAGACATCTTCTACATCCCAGGTATCAATGGGGGTATAGATGAACGCGTTTGCCAATGTGGTATGCCGGGCAAGGCGTGATCCATCAATCTTGTGCTTTGCGATTACCTGCGCACGAGAAGCACTTTCACTACTGCGCGAACCAAGTACGACGATGACTTCATCAAACTGGCTGACCTTATCTTTAATAAAGTCACTCACCGGATTGATTTTCATGCGCTCAGTGCACCAACGGAAACTACGAGTTGGAGCCGGATAACCTTTCCCCAGCAAATTGACCCAGAAGGTTTCATTCGTTTTAGGCGTTACCGCGTGTTGAGTGATCGGCAAGCCGTTACGCTTCGCTCCCGCCTCAATCTGCAACATCGTTTTCTTAATCAGATCCACGACTACCGGCGTTTCGACCAGCGTATCGGACGACACCACAAAAACATCTTTGCTGCGCATTTCCGGGGGCAGGCCGAGCAAGGCCAGATACACTAGCGTGATCACAGCGGAAGAATCTTTCCCACCGCTGTAGCCAATCACCCACGGACGCTTATCCGCACAATAAATTCGTTGAACCTCAGCAACATATTCGGCCAGAGGTCGTCCAGCGAACTGTTCCTGATTAATAAAATCTTCGTATTCGGCCAAATCATAGGCCTGAACTAATTTACTCATGAGACAACCATTTGAGCTTCAAGCTCCTGTTCTTCAGGAGTGAGGGGAATTGAGAGTGCGGTTTTTAGCGCATTGCAAGTTAACTGGATCGCGGTACTGGTTTTACTCAGCTTGCCATGTTGCATCGCACGCTTGATGAGGTCCGGATTGTTTCTACGCCAGTTAAATGTTTTGAGCGCGGCTATTTTCTCCGGCCATTGCTCAGGATAATCCGTCAGCAGGGTATATCCCAGTTGCCCAAGTGCCTGCAATCCAATGCCATGAGCGTGAACATAATCTTGTCGCAACTGAACCGGTGAAACTTCCTTTTTAGCCGCTAATTGCCAATCAGGCATTACACTAAAAATAGCCAGCCAATATTGGGTAGCAATGTGGGTGCATTCCTCAAAGTTATCCTCTTTGGGATCTTTGCCCAACAATGCGCGAGTAGCTTGCTTAATGCTGCTCAACGTAAATAGTTTATTCGACCGCTGGCTAATGCCAGATTTTTCCAGTTCCGTCATCCCAACAAACGGCTCTACTGACATTGCCAGATAACGCGCCAGATTCGAACAGGCATCGCGATGATCGTATAGCGACGCCAGCGATGGGCTGGGGCGAATGGCGTATTTATTCAGATCGGCGAACATCTGCTGGCTACGCTTTAAGCCTTCATCGACAAAGAACAACACCGGGATATTATCCTGGCCCAGCTCCGGTCGAGCGTCTAAAGCGTCTTCAATCGCTTTACGGCGATGTTGTCCATCATTGATTAGAATTTGCGCATCCATTGGTACACACAACGTCCCCAGGTTGTTAGAACCTGGAAACTCATCAAATTGAACGTCTACGGCAATGGAAGCCGTCAGAGCTGAAAACACATAATCTTTAGGGTTTTCCAACAAATAACGTACCATCTCGGGAATGCGCGATTTATTTAGCGTGCGCTGAGCGCGTAATTCCGGTGGCACATCATTTTCATCAAAACTGAATATTTTCGGGATGATACGCATCGGGCATGTGGCGATATAGAAAGGGCGACCAGCCTGAATGCCACGTATAGCCGGAAACGAGTAGCAGTAATCCGCATCAATATTAGCCATACTTTAATCCATCCAATGTATGTGTGAATCTGATGACGTGATATTTTACGTAATCCCCTTTGTGACATACAGCTTTTTTGACGTAATTTTTTGCGTACCAACATCCATTTTCCGTTGAAAAAAATGATTCGCCCAAATTTCTTTCTTCCCATCTTGAATCGAAAATTTTTTTTCATAACAAAATCATATAGATAAGAATGTAAAAAGGTATTTTAAAATCAAAAACACACTCAGAGGGAGTAAGAGTCATCAATGATTAACAAACGCGGAGGTGATCCCAGAAGAAAATGGACACAAAAAAAGCCGCCCTTGAGCGACTTGATTGTATCTTTTGGTGCCGAAGGCCGGACTCGAACCGGCACGTATTTCTACGGTTGATTTTGAATCAACTGCGTCTACCGATTTCGCCACTTCGGCACTGAAGGGGATGCGGAAACGTTCTGGATTATACCTGTCGGCAGCGGTCATGCAAGCGACAGCGTGTCGTCATTGCGCTAAGTGTTGAAAAAAACAGCGCTATCCTGCGCAGCGTCAGCTTTTACCACCGTTCCGGGGCGCAACTGCCACCAGCACCTCCTCTCACAACCCCCACAACCCCAACTCCACCTGCCAGCCACTCCCCTTTCCCCCTTTATCCCCCAAACCCCACTCAAAATCATCTCAAATTGTTCTCACATCACTCTCACCCGCATACCTCAACACAACCCAACGCTCCCCACCCATCCCCAATATCCACTCCCCAACTATTCCCCCAACCCCAACCTCCACCATTCCCATATATTCCAGAAAGTTTTAGCAAATGCCTTTTAGTTATTCATCCGCTCCGCGGCAAAACATTAATTTCATCAATATTTTTATAACTTTACATTAATGAAAAGTTTTCTTTTTGCCGTTTATTCCAGGATTTTCCTCAGGCGTGAAGGGTTCCGGTAAACACTATTTTTACTAGTCGCTGTACGAGTCTTGATGGACATATTCACTCGATGAATTAACTCAGGAGAATACTTGTGACGACGTTAAAACCTTTGCTGGCCCGCAACCGCAGCTGGGCGCTGCAGAAGTGTCAGCATGATCCGGACTATTTCGAAAAATGGATCGACGGGCAGAGGCCCCACTCGCTGTGGATCGGCTGCTCCGACAGCCGCGTGCCCGCCGAGGTGCTCACCGGCAGCCAGCCCGGCGAGCTCTTTGTCCACCGTAATATCGCCAACATGCTCGATCCCGCCGACGACAACGTCATGAGCGTCCTGCAGTATGCCCTCCACTACCTTGAGGTGGAGCGGGTGGTGCTCTGCGGCCACTACGGCTGCGGCGGCGTGCAGGCGGCGCTCTCTCTGCCCACCCTGCCGCTGGCGCAGGAGTCCTCGGCGCTGGCTCGCCGCATCGGCCAGCTGCGCCACACCCTGCATCACGAAATTGCGCAGATCGCCGATGACTGTTGTATTGCGGCCTCCCCCGGCGCCAGCACCAGCGCCAGCGCCAACGCGGAGCGTTCTCGCCATGCGCTGGACGCCCTGGTGGAAGCCAACGTTCGCGCCCAGTTCGCCCGTCTGCTGGAGAGTGAACCGGTGCAGACGGTGCTCGCCAGCGGGCGACCGCTCAGCCTGCACGGCTGCGTCTACGATCTGGCTTCCGGCCATTTAACCACCCTCGTCGAACACCTCTCACCGCAGGAGCACGCCCCATGAACACGCTTCGTCAGGACTCTCTCGCCGGCATTGTCGTCTTCCTTGTCGCCCTGCCGCTGTGCCTCGGCATCGCCCAGGCCAGCGGCTTACCGCCCTTCGTCGGCCTGCTGACCGGCATTATCGGCGGCCTGGTCGTCACCGCTCTCAGCCCCTCCCGCTTCGCCGTCAGCGGCCCCGCCGCCGGACTGGTCACCATCGTCGTCGCCGCCATTGAATCCCTGGGTTCCTTCTCCCTCTTCCTGATGGCGCTGGTGCTGGCCGGCGTGCTGCAGCTGCTGTTCGGCATCCTGCGGGCCGGGCGCTTTATCTCCCTCGTTCCCGCCAGCGTCATCAAAGGCATGCTGGCGGCGATCGGCATCCTGCTGATTATGCAGCAGATCCCCGTTGCGCTCGGCAGCGCAGAAGAGACCGGGCTCGTTGATATCGTGAAGGGTAACGCCACCTTCTCCCTCAGTGCTATCGCCGTCGCCGCGGGCGGCCTGCTGGTGCTATGGCTGTGGGGTTCGCCGCTTATCCGCCGGGTGAAGAGCCTGCGCTGGATCCCCGGGCCGCTGATCGCCGTCCTGCTCGGCTGCGTGACCACCCTGCTGCTGACCCATTTTGCGCCGCAGCAGCTGGCCGCTCTGCCGCGTATTACCCTGCCGGCGTTCGGCAGCCTCGGCGAGCTGCTGGGCGAGCTGGAGTCTCCCGCATGGAGCGCGTGGCGCAATCCGTCGGTGTGGGTGGTGGCGGTGACCCTGGCGCTGGTCGCCAGCCTCGAAACCCTGCTCAGCCAGGAGGCGCTGAAAAAGCTGCGCCCGCAAAATCCGCCGCCTTCGCCGAACCGCGAAATGGTCGCCCAGGGCGTCGGCAACCTGCTCTCCGGCGTGCTGGGGGCGATGCCGATCACCGCGGTGATCGTCCGCAGCTCGGTGAACGTCAGCAATGGCGCGCAAAGTAAACTGTCGATCTTTATCCACGGCGTGCTGCTGCTGATCTGCGGCCTGTGGTTCAGCGGCCTGCTAACCTTAATCCCGCTCGCCAGCCTCGCCGCCGTGCTGCTGTATACCGGCTATAAGCTGGCGACCCCGCGGCTGTTCATCGAGCAGTTCCGCCAGGGGGCGGCGCAGTACGTCCCGTTCCTCGCCACCATCGGCGGGATTATCGCCTGCGGCATGCTGGCGGGGATCGGGATTGGTCTTGCCACCCAGATGGCATTCAGCCTCTGGCGCAGCCATCGCCACTCGCTGCAGCTGGCGCGCTACGATGACCACTACGTGCTGCGCATCCAGCAGAATCTGACCTTTATGCACAATCCGCATCTGCTGGCCCTGCTGGCGAAAATTCCGGAAAAGAGCGTGGTGATCGTCGAGCACGACAGCGTCGGCTATCTCGACCCGGACGTGCGGGCGGTGCTGGATGATTTTGCCGAGAACGCCCCGCAGCGCGGCATCCGCCTTAATCAGTGGCCGCTGGCCAGCCGCTGACCTTAACGGGCGGCTGGTCCGCCCGCTGCGCGACCCCTCCGATTGCCAAGCGCCGGGGAATACCATGCTCTACACTTTCTGGGTTATCACGCCAACCCCAAGGAAATGAACATGAGCATCATTAAAAGCTACGCCGCCAAAGAAGCGGGCGCCGATCTGTCGCTGTGGGAATACGATGCCGGCGAGCTGCAGCCGGAAGATGTCGAAGTTGAAGTGGAATACTGCGGGATCTGCCATTCAGACCTGTCGATGATCGACAACGAATGGGGAATGTCGAGCTACCCGCTGGTGGCCGGTCACGAGGTGATTGGCCGGGTGGCGGCGCTGGGCAGCGCGGCGCAGGATAAAGGGCTGAAGATTGGCCAGAAGGTCGGCATCGGCTGGACGGCGCGCAGCTGCGGCCATTGCGACGCCTGCATCAGCGGCAACCAGATCAACTGTCTGGAAGGCTCGGTGCCGACCATTCTCAACCGCGGCGGCTTCGCCAATAAGTTGCGCGCCGACTGGCAGTGGGTGATCCCCCTGCCGGAGAGCATCGATCTGGCGTCCGCCGGCCCGATGCTGTGCGGCGGCATCACCGTCTTTAAACCGCTGCTGACCCACCACGTCACCGCCACCAGCCGCGTCGGGGTGATCGGCATCGGCGGCCTCGGCCATATCGCCATTAAGCTGCTGCGGGCGATGGGCGCGGAAGTGACCGCCTTCAGCTCCAACCCGGCGAAAGAGCAGGAAGTGCTGGCGATGGGCGCCGATCGCGTGGTGAACAGCCGCGATCCGGAAGCCTTAAAAGCGCTGGCCGGTCAGTTTGACCTGATCATCAACACCGTGGCGGTGGACCTCGACTGGCAGCCGTACTTCGAAGCCCTGGCCTACGGCGGCAACTTCCATACCGTCGGCGCGGTGATGAAGCCGTTCCCGGTGCCGGCCTTTACCCTTATCGGCGGCGACCGCAGTATCTCCGGCTCGGCGACCGGTAACCCGTCCGAACTGCGCAGGCTGATGAAGTTTGCCGGGCGCAGCAAAGTGGCCCCGACCACCGAGCTGTTCCCGATGTCGCAGATTAACGAAGCGCTGAAGCACGTTCGCGAAGGCAAAGCCCGCTACCGCGCGGTGCTGAAAGCCGACTTCTGATCCTTCTCTCCCGCCGGGCGGCCCGCTCGCCCGGCGTTTTCCCCGTCGCTTCATCAAACCGTCATCTCCCCGCCATGCCTCTGTAGTCATTGCTTCCCACAATCCGGGCTTCGATAAATGGCTGAACGAGATGCGCGTCACCATGAGAAATACCTGGCTTCCCTGGCTGATCCTGTCGCCTTCCCTGCTGTTTTTACTGCTGTTTACCTGGTTCCCGCTGGGGCGTTCGGTGTATGACAGCCTGTTTGATACCCGCATGGCCAGCGACGGCGCGCAGTACGTCGGCCTGGATAACTTCGTCCGCCTGTTTGCCGATAACGTCTTCTGGCAGTCGCTGGGCAATAATCTGCTCTATATCCTGCTGACGGTAGTTCCCGGGGTGACGCTCGCCCTGCTGCTGGCGGTCGCCCTCAGCGAGAACCATCGCGTCAACCGCTGGCTGCGCACCGCCTTTTTCTTCCCGATGATTATCCCGATGGTCAGCGCCGCCGCGCTGTGGCTGTTTATCTTTATGCCCGGCCTCGGCCTGCTCGACCACTATCTGGCGAAGCTGTTCGGGCCGATGAACAACAACTGGCTGGGGCGCAGCAACAGCGCGCTGCTGGCCCTGGCGCTGATCGGCGTATGGAAGTTCGCCGGCTACTACATGCTGTTTTTCCTCGCCGGGTTGCAGAGCATTCCGGCCTCGACGCGGGAAGCGGCGCTGATGGAGGGGGCTACCCGCACGCAGGTCTTTTTTAAGGTCACGCTACCGCTGCTGCGCCCGACCCTGAGCTTTGTGATCACCACCGCGCTGATCTACTCCATCACCCAGATCGACCACGTGGCGGTGATGACCCGCGGCGGGCCGGACAACGCCACCACCGTGCTGCTCTATTACATCCAGAATCTCGCCTGGGATACCCACGACCTCGGCAAAGCCTCCGCCGCCACCTTCCTGACCCTGGCCGGGCTGTTCGCCTTCTCGCTGATTAACCTGAAACTGCTGGAGAAAGGAGCCCACTATGAGCGCTGACATCTCGCCGCTGCTGGTCCGCACGCCCGCCGCCGCCCGTCCGCTGTGGCTGCGCCTGCGCCGCTCGTCGCCCTTTACGCTGACGGTATTAATGTGCTGCCTGGCGCTGCTGTGGATCAGCCCGTTTATCTGGATGCTGGCCACCTCGTTCAGCGCTACCACCTTCGGGGAAGATATGGCCTCGCTGCTGCCCCGCCTGCCGCTGACCCTCGATAACTTCCGCGACGCCTGGAACAGCGCCGACTGGCTGAGCCTGTACGCCAACACCCTTATCTTCACCTTCGGCACCTTCTTCGTGCAGCTGTTGACCATCACCACCGCCGGGTACGTCTTCGCCTGCCACGAGTTTCGCGGCAAGCCGACGCTGTTTCTCCTGTTCCTGGTGCAGCTGATGATCATGCCGGTAGTGATGATGGTGCCGAACATGCTGACCCTGAAAACCTTCGGCCTGCTCAACACCCTCACCGGGGTGATGATGCCCTACTTCACCTCAGCGTTCGGCGTGTTCCTGATGCGTCAGGCGTTCCTCGCCATCCCGAAAGAGCTGGAGGAGGCGGCGCTGATGGAGGGCTGCCGCTGGTGGCAGGTGCTGTTCCGCGTGCTGCTGCCGATGTCCTGGCCGTCGGTGCTGGCCTTCGCCACCGTCAGCATTACCTACCACTGGAACGAGTACCTGTGGCCGCTGATGATGCTCAACGATCCCGATAAGCAGGTGCTGACCGTCGGGCTGGTCTCCTTCGCCATGGGCGCCGAATCCGGCGGCCAGTGGGGCACCATCGGCGCCGGGACGCTGATGGTCTGCCTGCCGCTGATGCTGGCGTTCATCCTTTTTCAGAAACAGTTCCTGCGGAGCTTCGGCTTCTCCGGGATCAAATAAGGAGTGATTCATGCTGTTAGCACACATTTCCGATACCCATTTCCGCAGCCGCGGCGAGAAGCTGTACGGCTTTATCGACGTCAATGCCGCCAACGCCGACGTGGTCTCCCAGCTTAACGCGCTGCGCGAGCGCCCGGACGCGGTGGTGGTGAGCGGGGATATCGTCAACTGCGGCCGCCCGGAGGAGTATCAGGTGGCCCGCCAGATCCTCGGCAGCCTGAACTATCCGCTGTATCTGATCCCCGGCAACCACGACGACAAAGCCCATTTTCTGGAGCATCTTCACCCGCTGTGCCCGCAGCTGGGCAACGATCCGCAAAATATGCGCTATGCGGTGGATGATTTCGCCACCCGCCTGCTGTTTATCGACTCCAGTCACGCCGGCACGTCAAAAGGCTGGCTGACCGACGAGACCATCAGCTGGCTGGAGGCGCAGCTGTTCGAGGGCGGCGACAAACCGGCAACGGTGTTTATGCACCACCCGCCGCTGCCGCTGGGCAATGCGCAGATGGACCCGATCGCCTGCGAAAACGGCCACCGTCTGCTGGCGCTGGTGGAGCGTTTCCCGTCGCTGACGCGCATCTTCTGCGGCCATAACCACAGCCTGACCATGACCCAGTATCGCCAGGCGCTGATCTCCACCATCCCCGGCACCGTCCATCAGGTGCCGTACTGCCACGAAGACACCCGGCCCTATTACGACCTCTCCCCGGCCTCGTGCCTGATGCACCGTCAGGTCGGCGATCAGTGGGTGAGCTACCAGCACTCGCTGGCCCACTACGCCGGCCCCTGGCAGTACGACGAAAACATCAGTTGCCCAACGGAAGAGCGCTAACCGCCATGCTCAGTCTGCAAAACATCAGTAAACGTTTCGACGGCAAACCGGCGCTCAGTGCCCTGTCGCTGGATATTCACGAAGGCGAATTCGTGGTGCTGGTCGGCCCGTCGGGCTGCGGGAAAAGCACCCTGCTGCGCCTGCTCGCCGGGCTGGAGCCGGTCAGCGAAGGCCAAATCTGGCTGCATGATGAGAACATCACCGCCACCACGCCGCGCGAGCGCAACTTCGCGATGATCTTCCAGAACTATGCCCTGTTTCCGCATCTGTCGGTGCGCGACAACATCACCTTCGGCATGAAAGTGCGCAAGGAAGAGAAAAGCAGCTGGCAGCCACGGGTGGATAAAGTGGCGCAGATGCTGCAGCTGGAGGCGCTGCTTGACCGCAAACCGGCGAAGCTCTCCGGCGGCCAGCGCCAGCGGGTGGCGATGGCCCGGGCGATTGTGCGCAATCCGCGGCTGTTCCTGATGGACGAGCCGCTCTCCAACCTCGACGCCCGCCTGCGCAGCGAAGTGCGCGACAGCATTATGGCCCTCCACCAGCAGCTGAAAACCAGCACCATCTATGTGACCCACGACCAGACCGAGGCGATGTCGATGGCCGACCGCATCGTGGTAATGAACGGTGGCCACGTACAGCAGGTCGGGCGTCCGGAGTATCTGTATGCCAATCCGGCCAACCTGTTCGTCGCCGGATTTATCGGTTCGCCGGCGATGAACCTCTTGTCGCTGCCCTGCGTCGACGGAGCAGTACTGTTGGGAGAACAGCGCCATCCGCTGCCGCCGCGCCACCGGGATCAGACCCGCGTCTGGCTGGGCGTTCGCCCGGAACATATTACCGACCGCGTGGAGGAGGGCCATCTGCGCCTGCCGGCCACCGTTCTGCAACGAGAACTGATGGGAGCCGATTACCTGCTCCACGTCAGCACCCCGATCGGCACCCTGCGCTTTAGCCGCCGCCACCGCGGCACGGTGCCGGAGAAAGGCGAGTCGCTACTGGTCGGCTTCTCGCCTGCCGATGTGCATCTTTTTCATGCTGAGACCCAGCATAATTTACTGATGGAGTGTAATCATGTTTAAACCTCTTACGGTAGTCGCGGTTGGCCTCAGTCTTGCCCTGAGCGGCGCGGCGCTGGCAAAAGAGAAAATAGACTTCATGTTCCCGGCGCCGGTGGACGGCAAGCTGACCATGGAGATGACCCGCGTCATTAAGCAATTCAACGACTCGCAGCAGGATGTCGAAGTGCGCGGCATCTTCACCGGCAACTACGACACCACCAAGATCAAAGCCGAATCGGCGCAGAAGGCCGGCCAGCCGCCGGCGCTGGTGATCATGTCCGCCAACTTCACCACCGATCTGGCGCTGAAGGATGAGATCCTGCCGATGGACGAGCTGTTTAAATATGGCGATCAAAAGGCCGGCGATTTTCTGCAAAAGGAATTCTGGCCCGCGATGCATAAGAACGCCCAGGTGATGGGCACCACCTATGCGATCCCGTTCCATAACTCGACGCCGATCCTCTACTACAACAAGACGATGTTCGATCAGGCCGGGATCAAACAGCCGCCGCAGACCTGGGCCGAGCTGCTGGCCGATGCCAAAAAGCTGACCGACGAAAGCAAAGGCCAGTGGGGGATCATGCTGCCGTCGACCAACGACGACTACGGCGGCTGGATCTTCTCGGCACTGGTGCGCGCCAACGGCGGGAAATATTTTAACGAAGACTATCCGGGCGAGGTCTATTACAACTCGCCGACCGCCATCGGCGCCCTGCGCTTCTGGCAGGATCTGATTTACAGGGACAAGGTGATGCCGTCCGGGGTGCTGAACTCGAAGCAGATCAGCGCCGCGTTCTTCTCCGGCAAGCTCGGGATGGCGATGCTCAGCACCGGCGCGCTGGGCTTTATGCGCGAGAACAGCAAAGATTTTGAGCTTGGGGTAGCGATGCTGCCGGCCAAAGAGCAGCGTGCGGTGCCGATCGGCGGCGCCAGCCTGGTGAGCTTTAAAGGCATCAACGAGGCGCAGAAGAAAGCGGCGTATCAGTTCCTGACCTATCTGGTGAGCCCCGACGTGAACGGCGCGTGGAGCCGCTTTACCGGCTACTTCTCGCCGCGCAAGGCGTCATATGATACGCCGGAGATGAAGGACTATCTGCAGCAGGATCCGCGGGCGGCGATCGCGCTTGAGCAGCTGAAGTACGCCCATCCGTGGTACTCCACCTGGGAGACCGTGGCGGTGCGTAAGGCGATGGAGAACCAGCTGGCGGCGGTGGTCAATGATGCCAAAGTGACGCCGGAAGCGGCGGTTCAGGCAGCGCAGAAGGAAGCCGACGCGCTGATGAAACCTTATGTGGATAAGACCGCGCTGGCGGAAGTGAAGTGACGCTTTACCCGTCATCGTCACCCTCACCCTGGCCCTCTCCCTGAGGGAGAGGGGACGGTACAGCGCCGTGGTTAAGCCCTGAATCCGGGAGAGGGAACTGTCCGGCGCCGTGGTTGAGCCCTGAATCCGGGAGAGGGGACGGTACGGCGCCGTGGTTAAGCCCTGAGTCCGGTTGTGAAAGGAAAAAAAGCAGGCCATACCCGGTATGGCCTGAAAATGTCACAACGATTAGATCCCTGCCGTTTCGCGGATATATTTGCGCGCTTTGACGGCGTATTCGAAAGGATTGGCCAGAGCAGGATCCTGCTCGGCTTCCACCACCATCCAGCCTTTATAGCCAAAGTCGTCAAGCAGCTTGAACACCGGACGGAAATCGATCACCCCGTCGCCCGGGACGGTGAAGGTGCCTTTTTTCACGCCGTCGAGGAACGACAGGCCGTCGCGGCGCACCTGGTCGATCACCGGCGGACGGACGTCTTTCAGGTGAACGTGGTTGATGCGCGGCAGATACTTTTTGAGGATCGCCAGCATCGGCGCTTCGCCGCCTTCGGAATACCAGGCATGGCCGGTATCGAACAGCAGGAAGACGCGCTCGTCCACCAGCGACATAAATTTGTCGATTTCCGCGGTGGTCTGAATGCCGGTGCCCATGTGGTGGTGCAGACAGACCTGCATCCCCTTCTCCGCCGCCAGGCGGCCGAGGGTGTTATAGCCTTCCGCTACCCGCTGCCACTCTTCGTCGCTGAAGCACGGCTTCGCATCGCCGAGGATCGGTTTATCCAGCCCCTGGATGCTGCCGCTCTGCTCGGAGCAGCCAATCACTTTCGCCCCCATCGCATGAAGGAAGTTCATGTGATTGACGAATTCATCAATGGTTTTTTCCCGCTGGCCGTTGGCGAAAAAGGTGCTGAACCAGGCGTTGCAGATCTGAATGCCGCGGATATCCAGCATCGGCTTGAGGACCGCCGGGTCGCGCGGATATTTGCTGCCGACTTCGCTGCCGGTAAAGCCGGCCAGCGCCATTTCGCTGACGATCTGCTGGAAAGTGTTTTCGCTGCCGAGCTCCGGCATATCATCGTTAGTCCAGCCGATCGGGGCGATAGCCAGTTTGACGTTATCTTTGTTCATAGTAGGGCTCCTGCCGCTGCGCCTTAGCGGCGCAGCAATTCACGTTCAATAAGTTCACGGGTTTCCACTGCCTGGTATTTCATTTTTTCCGGGTAGCCAAACAGCGAGGTGGCGACAATCGGCTCCCCGCCGACCTTGAAGGTCTGCTCGGCGAATTTCATTTCGCGCAGGGTGCGGAACAGCGCGTCGAAATCCACATCCCCTTCCCCGACGCCTACATGCTGGTGCACCACGGCATCCACGCCCGGCGGGTTAACGATATAGCGGCAATGTTTCGTATGATTGCGGGTGTCCGCAATCAGGACATGGGAGAGATCGCTCCCGGCATAGCGCAGCATGCTCGCCACGTCGCCGACGCCTTTGTCGTAGAAAAAGGTGTGCGGCACGCTGTAGACGTACTTCACGTTATCGCTGCGGAACGATTTCACAATATCGACGGTTTCATTGTTCTCTTCGCAGAAATCCCAGGGATGCGCCTGGATCTCCACGCGGATGCCTTCCCGCTCAAAAATCGGCAACAGCTCTTCCATGGAGCGATAGAACATTTCATCGCAGATTTCGGGCTGATTCGGATCGCCGGAGAACTCGGTGTTGATCACCTGAACGCCCATCTCCACCGCAATTTCCACCAGCCGTTTCCAGTTTTTCACCGCCGCCTGACGGCGCAGTTCGTCCGGGCCAGACCAGCGGTAGACGCAGATAAACGACGACAGCTCAAGGCCGGTATCGCGCAGCGCCTGCTTGTACTCCGCCATGATCTCCCGGCTGGCGCGCGGGTGCTTGTAGAACGGGTTAATCTGCGGGTGCGGCGACTGTTCAATGTACTTGTAGCCCCACTCCGCTACCTGATGGACCATGCGGGTGATCCCGAGGTCCTTAATGACATCCACATCAAAGGCAATTTTCATCGTCGTTACCTGTGCAAAGAAGTTCCGTCAGCAAAACGCGCTTAACGTTTGTAGAATGCCGGGCACTCAGGCAGCGTCACCTCAACCGGCTCGCTGGTTCCCTGCGCTTTAATGCAGGCGTCCGCCGCCACCGATGCCGCGTAGCCGTCCCAGGCCGACGGGCCGTGCAGCTGGCCGGCTTTGACGTCGTTGATAAAGGCCTGCAGCTCGACGTCGTAGGCTTTGATAAAGCGGTCTTTCCAGTCGGTGAGAATGGCGGTCGACAGGCTGGCGGACTTGCGCATCTGGACGGCAGACGGCTCCGGCAGACGGGCAATCCCGGTTTCGCCGACCACTTCGCACTGGATGTCATACCCGTACTGGCAGTTCACAAACACTTCGACGTCGATCAGGGTGCCTTTTTTGGTTTCAAAGGAGACGATCTGCGGATCTTTCAGGCGCGCATGGGTGTGCGAGGTGGAGCGCGGGAAGCGCACCTGCACGGAACGGTAGTCATCGTTCAGCAGCCAGCGCAGCACGTCCAGCTCGTGGATCAGGGTGTTGGTGATCGCCATATCGGTGGTGTAGTTCTCGCCGACCGACTGGTTGCGGTGGGCGCAGCGCAGCATCAGCGGCGCACCGATATCGCCATCGTCGATCACTTTTTTCAGCGCCAGATAGCCTTCGTCGTAGGGGCGCATAAAGCCAACCTGCACCAGGCGACGGCCGGCCTTCATTTCAGCATCGACGATGCGGCGGCAGCCTTCCGCAGACATCGCCAGCGGTTTTTCGCAGAACACCGGCTTACCGGCGGCAATGGCGGCCAGGGTGTACTCTTCGTGGGTCGGGTCCCAGGAGGTGACCAGGATGGCATCGACATCGCTGGCGTTAATCACGTCGTGGCCGTCGGCGTAGACTTCCGCCTGCACGCCCGGCAGCGCGACCGCCGCACGGGCGTTGTCGGCATTGATATCAGACACCGCCACAACGGTGGCGCCCTGCAGAACCTGGGTGCAGCGACGGATGTGTTCTTTACCGATAGCGCCAGCGCCGATGACACCTAATTTGAGCGACATAATGGTTTTCTCCGTAAGTCTGTAGGATTCAGGGTAGAGGTTCGTTTTAGTAATCACGCGCCTGGGCGCGCTTTTCATTAATCATTTGCGCCACCTTGCGGATCCGCTCAGAGAGCGCCGTCTGGGCGACCCCAACGTTCCACCAGCTGCCGTATTTGTGCACCATGGTCTTCGGCAGCACTTTAATATCAATCAGAGTGCTGACCGTTTCGCGACGGGCGGCGTCCAGCGCGTGGCGCAGTTCGTCCAGGGTGGTGACGCGCCAGGTTTTGCAGCCGTAGCCGGCGGCGATGGTGGCGAAGTCCACCGGCACCAGGCCGCCCTGCAGCTGGCCGGTTTCCGGCTGGCGGTAGCGGAACTCGGTGCCGAAGCTGTCCATCCCGTGCTCCATCTGCAGGTTGTTGATGCAGCCGTTGGCCATGTTGTCGAACAGCACGACGTTGATCTTCGCCCGCTCCTGCAGGGAGGTGACCAGCTCAGAGTGCAGCATCATGAAGGAGCCATCGCCGACCAGGGAGTAGACTTCGCTCTGCGGCTGCGCCAGCTTCACGCCCAGCGCGGCGTTGACTTCGTATCCCATGCAGGAGTAGCCGTACTCCACGTGGTAGGTGTTTTCCGCGCGGTTGCGCCAGACGCGCTGCAGATCGCCGGGCAGGCTGCCCGCCGCCGCGACGATCACCGCCTCGGCCGGCAGCGTTTCATTCAGTACCCCAAGGACGCTGCTCTGGGTCAGGGTGGAGTCGGTGATCTGGCGGAACTCGCGATACACCGATTCGCGATCGAGATGATCGTCGATCTCCGGCACAAAGGATTTTTCCTGCCACACCGCCTGGTAGACGCGCTGGGTCTCTTTTAACTGACGGCTCTGCACGCTCTCGATCTGCGCGCCCCAGCCGGCCTGCCAGCCGCTGTCCGCCAGCGCCGCGTCGAGGGCGGTCATTGCTTCCCGGGCGTCCGCCAGCATGGCAATGCCGTCCAGCTTCCAGGCGTCGAAGTTGCTGACGTTAATATTCAGGAAACGCACCTCCGGGTGCTGGAAAATCCATTTCGAGGCGGTGGTAAAATCGCTGAAGCGGGTGCCGACGCCGATCACCAGGTCGGCCTCTTTCGCCAGCAGGTTCGCCGCCAGACAGCCCGTCTCGCCGACGCCGCCGACGTTCAGGGGGTGAGACGAGACCACCGTCCCCTTCCCGGCCTGGGTTTCGGCGAAGGGCACCCCGTAGCGCTCGGCGAAACGGGACAGCGCTTCGCCCGCGCCGGAGTATTTCACCCCACCGCCGCAAACGATCAGCGGTTTACGGCTGGCTTTGATGGCCGCCACGGCGTCCGCCAGCTGCGCGGCGCTGGCCGGGCGGCGGTCGAGACGGTGCACGCGGCGCGCAAAGAAGGATTCCGGGTAGTCCCAGGCTTCACCCTGCACATCCTGCGGCAGGCACAGCGTCACCGCGCCGGTTTCCGCCGGGTCGGTCAGGACGCGCATGGCGTTGATGCAGGCGCTCATCAGCTGTTCCGGGCGGGTAATGCGGTCCCAGTATTTGCTGACTGCGCGGAAAGCATCATTGGTGCTGATGCTGAGATCGTAGCTCTGTTCAATCTGCTGGAGCACCGGATCCGGCTGGCGGGTGGCGAAGACATCGCCCGGCAGCAGCAGCAGAGGGATGCGGTTGGCGCTGGCGGTGCCGGCGGCGGTGATCATGTTGGCCGCTCCCGGACCGATGGAGGAGGTGCAGGCGATAATCTGCCGGCGCAGGGCCTGGCGGGCAAAACCGGTGGCCGCGTGGGCCATTCCCTGCTCGTTGCGCCCCTGATAGACGCGCATATCGCCGCTGTCCTGCTCCAGCGCCTGCCCCAGCCCCAGGACGTTGCCATGGCCGAAAATCGCGAAAATGCCTTTCACGAATTTCAGCTCTACGCCATCCACTTCCAGGTACTGGTTATCGAGGAACTTCACCAGCGCCTGCGCCGTTGTCAGTCTCAGTTTGCCCATGATGCACAATCCTTATTGTTCAGTATTTGTGTGTGGCGTCGCGCCGATGCCGCCGGGGCCGTCGTTCACGTCACTGGAATACCTGTGGATTATAGGCAAACATTTTTTTCATTAAATACAAATACAGAAGAAATATTTCATTTTGCGAGAGGGATCAAACTCTCTACCCATTTCATACGTTTCACTTACATTCCTGACACGTTTTCGGACCCGTTTTTGCCGCGCCACACGACAATATCCCCTTAAAAATCATAGGTAAAGAAACCGCTTCCGGCGTTTCACTTTCCCCTGGGGCGACAGAGGGGGCGATCCGCGCTCGCGCGAGGCTCAGTGCGGCAGAGTGGTAGATCCCTCACACTTTTGGTTTTTTAATTTCGAACGAGTTTGCAAATGAAATATTTATTTCTCAAACTAAGGGTAACCAATAACCCTCAGGCTGTTCACGGAGTCGACGTCGGGATCCCGACCCTTCCAGGCAGCAGACACCAAAAAGGAAATCCTAGCTATGAATGCAGCAGTAAAGCGGCTCGACATCATCTGTATAGGTCGGGTGGCCGTCGACCTCTATGCCCAGCAGATCGGTTCGCGGCTAGAAGACGTTGCCAGTTTCTCTAAATATCTGGGCGGCTCCTCCGGCAACGTGGCCTTTGGCACCGCGATTCAGGGGCTGAAATCGGCCATGTTGGCGCGCGTTGGCGATGAACACAACGGCCGTTTTCTGCGTGAAACGCTCAACCGCGCCGGGGTGGATACGGAGTATCTGATCACCGACAAATCCCGCCTGACCGCGCTGGTGATGCTGGGGATTAAGGATCAGGAGACCTTCCCTCTGATTTTCTACCGCGATAACTGCGCCGATATGGCCTTAACGCCTGACGACATCAGCGAGGAGTATATTGCCTCCTCCCGGGCGCTGGCGGTGACCGGCACCCACCTGTCGCACGCCAACACCCGCGCCGCGGTGCTGAAGGCGCTGGAATACGCCCGCCGTCACGGCCTGCGTACCGCGCTGGATATCGATTACCGTCCGGTGCTGTGGGGGCTCACCTCGCTCGGCGATGGCGAAACCCGTTTCATTGAGTCCGGGCCGGTCACCAGCCAGCTGCAGGAAGTGCTGCATCTGTTCGATTTGGTGGTGGGAACCGAAGAAGAGTTTCATATTGCCGGGGGCAGCACCGATACCCTGACCGCGCTGAAAAATGTGCGCAATGCCACCAAAGCCACCCTCGTCTGCAAACGCGGGCCGATGGGCTGCGTGGTGCTGGAAGGCGATATCCCGGACAGCTGGGACCAGGTGCCGCTGCAGCAGGGCGTGCGCGTGGAGGTTCTCAATGTGCTGGGCGCCGGGGATGCCTTTATGTCGGGCCTGCTGCGCGGCTGGCTCAACGACGAAGGCTGGGAGCAGGCTTGCCGTTACGCCAACGCCTGCGGCGCGCTGGTGGTTTCCCGCCACGGCTGCGCGCCAGCGATGCCCACCAAAGTCGAACTCGATGACTACCTGCTGCGCGCCGAATCGGTGCCGCGCCCGGACGTCGACGAGCGCCTCAACCACCTGCACCGGATCACCAGCCGCCGTCAGCAGTGGCCGGAGCTGTGCATTTTCGCCTTCGACCATCGCAAACAGCTGGCCGACCTGGCACGGGAGACCGGGCGCGATGAAGCCTGCATTCCGCAGCTCAAGCTGTTGTTGTTAGCCGCGGCCGAAGCGGCGGCGCAGGAGGCGGGTCTCGATCAGCGCAGCGGCATTCTGGCCGACGGCACCTATGGCCAGCGTGCGCTCAACGCCATTACCGGCAAGGGCTGGTGGATCGGGCGCCCCATCGAGCTGCCCAGCTCGCGACCGCTGCGTCTGGAGCATGGCAACATCGGCTCGCAGCTGATCGACTGGCCGCTGGAGCATGTCGTCAAATGCCTGGTCTTCTATCATCCTGCCGACCCGGCGGCGCTGCGTGCAGAGCAGGACGCCCTGCTGCTCGAGGTGTGGCAGGCCTGTAACAAGTCAGGCCATGAGCTGCTGCTGGAGGTGATCCTGCCGGAAAATGGCCCGGACAAAGACGAGCGCCATTACCACACCATGCTGGAACACTTCTATCAGCTGGGGATCAAGCCGGACTGGTGGAAGCTGCCGCCGCTCTCCAGCGCCAGCTGGCAGCAGATCACCGCCCTTATCGAGCGCGAAGATCCGTGGAGCCGCGGGATCCTGATCCTCGGCCTCGACGCGCCTTCCGACAAACTGCGCGCCGGTTTCGCCGAGGCGGCCGCACACCCGATGATCAAAGGTTTCGCCGTTGGGCGCACCATCTTTGGCCTGCCGTCGCGGCGCTGGATGCAGGGTGAGCTCAGCGATGAGGCCCTGATAGAGGAAGTGAAACGCAACTACCTGACGCTTATTGGCTACTGGCGCGAAGCCCGCCGCTGATCCCCCGACGCCCGTCTCCGTCACCTTGCGGAGCGGGCGTTTTTCTGTTTCTTCGTGAAATGAATCGCGTATTTCGTCGCAATAAATGAAAAATTCGCTTCATTTGGTACACTGGAAGCCATATTCCTTCCATTTTCTCAGAGCGCACTCTATGGCCAATAACCCAACACAGCTGACCATCCTGCAGGATGAAATCAGGCGTCGCTACGATACGTTAAGCAAACGCCTGAAACAGGTCGCCCGCTATATCCTTGATAACAGCAATAGCGTGGCTTTCGATACCGTGGCCTCCATTGCGCAACAGGCGGATGTTCCCCCTTCCACGTTGATTCGTTTTGCCAACGCCTTCGGCTTCAGCGGCTTTAACGAAATGAAACAGATGTTCAAGCAACATTTGATGGAAGAGACCGCCAACTATACCGAGCGCGCCCGTCTGTTCCGCCAGACCACCAGCGATGAGTCCAGCCCGCCGGAAACGCCGACGGAAATCCTCAATATGTTCACGATGGTGAACAACCAGGCCCTGCAGCAGCTGGCGATGCAGACCTCCAGCGATGATCTGGAGCGCGCGGTGGCCCTGCTGGGCGAAGCGGAAAATATCTACGTCATTGGCCTGCGCCGGTCGTTCAGCGTCGCCTCCTATCTGACCTATGCGCTGCGCCACCTCGATCGCAAAGCCTTTCTGATCGACGGCCTCGGCGGCATGTTCACCGAGCAGCTGAGTCTGGTCGGCCCGAAAGACGTGGTGGTGGCGGTGAGCTTCTCGCCGTACGCCCGGGAAGTGGTCGAGCTGGTAGAGCTGGGCGCGCAGCGCAAAGCGCGACAGATCGCGATTACCGACAGCCAGGTCAGCCCGCTGGCGGCCTTCAGCGATGTCTGCTTTGTGGTGCGTGAAGCGCAGGTGGATGGCTTCCGTTCGCAGGTTGCTTCCCTGTGTCTGGCCCAGACGCTGGCGGTTTCGCTGGCGCTGAACAGCAGTCAGGAGTCCGAGGCCAAGCAGAAGGCGTGAGATAAGTCGCCTGGCGTTTGTGACCCGGCGGAGTTGTATAGGCTTACGGGAGGATCCCGTAGGCCGGATAAGGCATTTATGCCGCCATCCGGCACAGCCACGGGTACGGTGCCTGACTGCCCGGCGGCGCTGTTGCTTGCCAGGCCTGGAGTATAGGGGCTTACGCGAGATCTCGTAGGCCGGATAAGGCATTTATGCCGCCATCCGGCACAGCCACGGGTACGGTGCCTGACTGCCCGGCGGCGCTGCGCTTGCCGGGCCTAAGGTATATGCGCCTGCGGGGTGCCAGAGATAATGTTATTGGTATGCAACTTTATTAATCCGGGAAAAGCGTTTGTCGCATGTGATTTCAGCGCACATTGCGCTCCCGGTTAATCGTCTACGTTATGCCTGGCATGGCGCAGGGAGCGCACAGGGGGCGGCCAGTCGCCGCCGCCCCCTGTACCCCCGGGCTCCGGCCAGCAAAATCGCCACTGCGTGGTACCTTCGACTTATCCCTGCAGGCTTCGGGTCGGGCCGAGGCAGCATCCCTGCAAAACACGGCCCTCAGCCCGCATCCATGCGGGCTGCCCCGGCCTTCCGGGAACGTCTCAGCGATTTTGAGGCCGTCAGCACCGGCAGTTTCAGTCGCACAAGTGGGTCAATCAACGGCAGGTCGCACGACCCCCTGGACGGGCAAGGCGTGAGCCGCCGCCCGGCATAAAAGCGGCTCCGTGCCCGCGGTCATCGCCCGGCGGTGCTGCGCTTGCCGGGCCTACGATATATGAGCTTACGGGAGGATGCCGTAGGCCGGATAAGCGTAGCGCCATCCGGCACAAGACGGGTATGGCGCCCGAAGTGTCCTGCCCGGCGGCGCTGCGCTTGCCGGGTCGGAGAGTGAGATTCCGCGGAGCGTTTCGCTAACAAACACCCGCCGCCCTCAAACAAGAAGGCCGGTTAGCATCGCTAACCGGCCTTTTTTATCCGCTTCTGCAAAGCGCGTCAGTCGTGGCGCGGGTACTCCGGCGTGTTGATCCAGGCGTGGTCATCTTCCCAGGTGAACAACCATTTCCGATCCGGCCCGGCCATCACGTTCAGATAGTAGCTGTCGTAACCGGCAATCGCCGCCACCGGGTGGTAACCACGCGGCACCATCACCACATCGTGGTTGTAGGGCGCCATACAGGCGTCCAGGCTACGGTCGTCGGTGTAGACCCGCTGGAAGGCAAAGCCCTGCGGCGGATCGAAGCGGTGATAGTAAGTCTCTTCCAGCTGCGTCTCTTTGCCCGGCAGGGCGGTATCATGCTTATGCGATGGCCACGAACTGGTGGCCCCCTCGTCGGTGTACACTTCCACCACCAGCAGGCAGTCAGCCTCGGCGCTGTCCGGCAGAATATTATGCACCCGGCGCTGGTTGCGCCCTTTCCCGCGATGCTCTACGCCGACGTCTTCCGGCCGAATGAGTCGTGCCGGGAAGCGGCCTTTGCCCGGCGCGCTGCATACCGCCAGCTCCAGATCGGAATCGGCGGTTACCTCGACTTTATCCTGCGGCGGGACGTAGACCGACCACGGCGGGGTGCGTTCAAACGGCGACATCCGTTTACCGAGATTCGGGAAATCGGCATGCTGCGTTTTCACCGACGCCAGCCCGGCGACCAGCACCAGGCATAGCTCGCGATCGCCGCTCTCCAGCGTCACGGTCTGCCCTTTTTTCAACATCCAGACATCAAAGCCGATATAGCGCCAACCGGCGCTTTGCGGCGTAATATGCTGGATCTGTCCCTCTTTTCGCGATTTAGCCAGTAACGACATGGCGCTCTCCTTCGCCGATTAACCTAATGTCGGCATGCTGAATTCAGATACGGTCTGCTGCCCTGCCGGCCAGCGTACGGTGGCGGTCTTCATGCGCGTGTAGAAGCGCACGCCGTCCGGCCCGTGGACGTTCAACGCGCCAAACACCGAGCGCTTCCAGCCGCCGAAGCTGTGGAACGCCATCGGCACCGGGACCGGCACGTTCACCCCAACCATCCCCGCCTGCACGTCGTGGACAAATTCACGCGCGGTGTGGCCGTTGCTGGTGAAAACGGCGCTGCCGTTGCCAAACTCGTGGCTGTTGACCAGCTCCAGGGCGCTGTCATAGTCCGCCGCGCGCACAATCCCCAGCACTGGTCCAAAGATCTCTTCGCGCCAGATGGTCATCTCCGGGGTGACGTGATCGAACAGGGTGCCGCCGACATAATAGCCCGCGTCGTAACCCGGCACGCGCAGTTTGCGGCCATCGACCACCAGTTTTGCCCCTTCGCTTTCGCCTTTATCAATATAGCCGAGCACTTTTTTCTGGTGGGTATCAGACACCACCGGTCCCATCTCGTTCTCTTCCTGGCCGCGCATGCAGCCCGGCCCCACTTTCAGCGCTTCCACCAGCGGCTTCAGGCGGGCGATCAGTTTGTCGGCGGTTTCATCTCCCACCGCCACCACCACCGGCAGCGCCATGCAGCGCTCGCCTGCGGAGCCAAAAGCGCCGCCCATAATGGCGTTAACGGTGGCGTCGAGATCGGCATCCGGCATCACAATCGCGTGGTTCTTGGCGGCGCCGAAGGCCTGTACGCGCTTGCCGTGGGCGCTGGCGGTCTTGTAGATATACTCCGCCACGCCGGAGGAGCCGACGAAGCTCACCGCCGCAATACGCGGGTCAGTGTACAGCTGCTCGGCATCTTCATTGCTGCAGTGCACGACGTTAAACACGCCGTCCGGCAGACCGGCCTCTTTCAGCAGCTCTGCCAGACGCACGGCGGCCGTCGGCGCCAGCGCCGGCGGCTTGAGAACGAAACTGTTGCCGCAGGCCAGCGCCAGCGGGAACATCCACATCGGCACCATCGCCGGGAAGTTGAACGGGGTGATCCCAGCCACTACGCCCAGGGGCTGCATCAGCGAATAGCTGTCGACGCCGGTGCCGACGTCAGAGGAGTATTCGCCTTTAATCAGGTGCGGGATCCCGCAGGCGAATTCGACCACTTCCATGCCGCGGGTCAGCTCGCCCAGCGCATCCGACCACACTTTGCCGTGCTCGCTGACGATGATCCCCGCCAGCTCTTCCACGTGCTGCTCCAGCAACATTTTGAAGTTGAACAGCACGCGGGCGCGGCGCAGCGGCGTGGTACGGGACCAGCTGTCAAACGCATCGCGAGCAACCTGAATCGCCTCGGAGACTTCCTGCGCGGTTGACACCGTGACTTCGCGCACCGCTTTGCCCGTCGCCGGGTCGTATACCGGCATCGTTTCGTTGCTGCTGCTGATAACGGTTTTCCCGCCAATAAAGTTTCCTGTGATCGTCATGTTCTCGCCTCATAGTGAAGGGGGCCAGCGCACACCGGCCCGTCGCTGATTCTGCTGTGCTATAACCGTAGTAAAATGAAATTTATATTTCAACATTGTCGTGAAATGAAATTTCATTTTGGTGATAACAGTCGCATTTTGCGCCGACGGATTGCCTGTGTGCTTCCCGCATCCCGCCTCGTCGCCTCAAGACGCCCGGCTTCCCGCCGCTGTCGCCTCCGTAGTCGGGGCCAGTGATATTTTGCGAGACAGCTCAAACATTCATCATTTCCATTCTTGCTAATTTTGGAATAAACGTTTTGACTGTTAGCCAATTGAACGAACCTACCCCCTCTTCCGTCAGGAGTGTCCTATGGCCATCGCAATGCAACGTTTTTGTATTAACCGCAAAATCGCGCCAGCGCTCAGCATTGAAGCGTTTTTCCGTCTGGTGAACCGTCTGGGCCTGAATAAGGTCGAGCTGCGCAACGATTTACCCAGCGGAAAAGTGACCGACGATCTGAGCCATCAGCAGGTGCGCGAGCTGGCGGCGCGCTACCACATCGAGATCCTGACGATTAACGCGGTCTACCCCTTTAACCGTCGTAGCGAAGAGGTGCGGCAGCTGACCGAATCGCTGCTGAAAGAGGCCCAGGCCATCGGCGCCAAATCGCTGGTGCTCTGTCCGCTCAACGACGGCAGCGAAGTGCCGGCCAGCGAAACCCTGAGCGCCCTGCGCGACCTGGCGCCACTGTTCGCCTTCTACGGCATCCACGGCCTGGTGGAGCCGCTGGGCTTCCCGCAAAGCTCGCTGCGTTCGGCACTCCAGGCGCAGACGCTGATCCACGACGCCCGCGTGCCGTTTAAGCTGCTGATCGACACCTTCCATCACCATCTCTACCCGCAGGCGGCGGACGAGTTCAGCCAGGTGGAGGTGGCGGACATCGGTCTGGTGCACCTTTCCGGGGTGGAAGATACCCGTCCGCGCGAGCAGCTCACCGATGCCGAGCGCATCATGCTAACCCCGCAGGATCGTCTCGGCACCTGCGAGCAGGTTAAAGCGCTGGAAGCCCGCGGCTATCAAGGGGTATACGCTTTTGAGCCCTTCGCGCCCGAACTGGCGCAGTGGAGCGAAACGGATATCGAGCGCGAAATTGAGCAGAGCATCGCGCTTATCCAGCGCCACTGCGCCTGAAGACTGCTCTGGACAGCATGCGCGGCACGTGACAATTTCCCCAACGCCGGACGACGAGGTTGCCTATAATCGTCGCAGGATAAATGGAGGAATCGATCATGAGCTCACCCTTGTTGATTGCGCGCACGCTGGATAACGCGCTGTATTTGCTGCCCGCGATGGCCAACCGCCATGGGCTGATCACCGGTGCGACCGGCACCGGTAAAACCGTCACCCTGCAAAAGCTGGCTGAGTCGTTCTCGGAGATTGGCGTGCCGGTATTTATGGCGGACGTCAAGGGCGACCTGACCGGCATTGCCGCCGCGGGGCAGAGCTCAGAGAAACTGCAGGCGCGGCTGGAGAAGATCGGCGTCAGCGACTGGGAGCCGCACGCCAACCCGGTGGTGCTCTGGGATATCTTTGGCGAGAAGGGTCACCCGGTTCGGGCGACGGTCTCCGATCTTGGCCCCCTGCTGCTGGCGCGCCTGCTCAATCTCAACGAGGTGCAGAGCGGCGTGCTGAACATTATTTTTCGTATCGCGGACGACCGCGGCCTGCTGCTGCTCGACTTCAAAGATCTCCGCGCCATCACCCAGTTTATCGGCGACAACGCCAAAGCGTTCCAGAATCAGTACGGCAATATCAGCAGCGCCTCGATCGGCGCCATCCAGCGCGGGCTGTTAACCCTGGAGCAGCAGGGCGCCGAGCACTTCTTCGGCGAGCCGATGCTGGATATTGCCGACTGGATGCGCGTCGATGCCAGTGGTAAAGGGGTGATCAATATCCTCAGCGCCGAAAAACTCTACCAGATGCCGAAGCTCTATGCCGCCAGCCTGCTGTGGATGCTCTCCGAACTCTACGAGCGCCTGCCGGAAGCTGGCGACCTCGAAAAACCGAAGCTGGTGTTCTTCTTCGATGAGGCGCATCTGCTGTTCAACGACGCGCCGCAGGTACTGCTGGATAAAATCGAACAGGTGATCCGCCTCATCCGCTCCAAGGGCGTCGGCGTCTATTTCGTTTCGCAGAACCCGGCGGATATTCCCGACGCCGTGCTCGGCCAGCTGGGCAACCGCGTGCAGCATGCCCTGCGCGCCTTTACGCCGAAGGACCAGAAGGCGGTGAAAACCGCCGCCCAGACCATGCGCGCCAATCCGGCCTTCAGTACCGAGCAGGCGATCCAGGAGCTGGGCACCGGCGAGGCGCTGATCTCCTTCCTCGATGAGAAAGGCAGTCCGTCGGTGGTCGAGCGGGCTATGGTTATCGCCCCCTGCTCGCGAATGGGTCCGGTCAGCGATGACGAGCGCAATGGCCTGCTGAATCACTCGCCGCTGTACGGCAAGTATGAGGAGGAGGTGGACCGCGAGTCGGCCTTTGAGATGCTGCAGCAAGGGGTGCAGGTCGCCACCGGGCAGCAGTCGGCTCCGCCGGCGAAGGGCCAGCAGAGCGGCGATGACGATGGGCTACTCGGCGGCCTGAAAGATATTCTGTTCGGCAGCACCGGCCCGCGCGGCGGCAAACGCGACGGTATCGTGCAGACCGCGGCGAAAAGCGCGGTTCGCCAGGTCACCAATCAGATCGTCCGCGGCATGCTGGGCAGCCTGCTGGGCGGACGCAAGCGCTAAAAAAAAGCCCCCTCATCGTTGAGGGGGCTTATACGTTCCGGGCTTCACCCGCTAGGCCTTGCGCATCATCAGCCAGAGGCTTATCAGGAAGAAGCTGGCGCTCGGCAACAGCGCGCCGATGATCGGCGGGATGCCGTAGACCAGGGTCAGCGGGCCGAAAATCTGATCCAGTACGTAGAAGATAAAGCCGAAGCTAATCCCCGTCACCACCCGCACGCCCATCGGCACGCTACGCAGCGGACCAAAGATAAACGACAGCGCCATCAGCATCATCACCGCCACCGACAGCGGCTGGAAGATTTTGCTCCACATATTGAGCTGGTAGCGTCCCGGATCCTGGCCGCTGGACTTCAGGTATTTTACATAGTTGTGCAGACCGCTGATCGACAGCGCATCCGGATCCAGGGCAACCACGCCGAGCTTATCCGGCGTGAGGTTGGTTTTCCAGGTGCCGCTCACCATCTGCGACCCGGTCACCTGCTTTGGATCGGTCAGGTTGGATTCATCCACCTGCGACAGGCGCCACACTTTATTTTCACTATCGAACTTTGCCGAGGCGGCATAGCGCACCGACTCTAAACGACGCTCCGGATTGAAGGCATAGATGCTGACGCCCCCCAGCTCATCGTTGCCTTTCACGCGTTCGATATAGACAAAGTTGTGGCCATCTTTCGCCCACAACCCTTGCTGAGTCGACAGCAGCGAACCGCCGTACATCTGCTGGGCGCGGTAGTTGCGCGCCATTTGCTCGCCCTGGGGCGCCACCCACTCGCCGATCGCCATGGTCAGCAGCACCAGCGGGATCGCAGTTTTCATTACCGCCAGCGCCACCTGCAGCCGGGTGAAACCGGATGCCTGCATCACCACCAGCTCGCTGCGTTGGGCCAGCATCCCCAGCCCCAGCAACGCGCCAAGCAGCGCCGCCATCGGGAAGAAGATCTGGATGTCCTTCGGCACGCTGAGGATGGTGTAGAGACCAGCGCCCAGTGCATCGTAACTACCCTGCCCGGACTTTTTCAGCTGATCGACAAACTTGATAATGCCGGAGAGCGACACCAGCATGAACAGGGTCATCATGATGGTGTTGAAAATCGTCTTACCGATATAACGGTCAAGTACGCCAAACGCCTGCATCAGGCCGCTCCTTTATTAAAACGGGCGCGGAAGCGGCGCATCGGCACCGTGTCCCACAGGTTTAACAGCACCGCCAGCGCAAAATAGAGCAGGTTAATCGCCCACATCCAGATAGCCGGGTCCATTTTGCCTTTGCCGCCGTTCGACTTAATCGACGTTTGCAGCAGGAAGAACACCAGGTAAAGCAGCATCGCCGGCAGCATCGACAGCACGCGCCCCTGACGCGGGTTCACCACGCTGAGCGGCACCACCATCAGCGCCATAATGAAGACGGTCGCCACCAGCGTGAAGCGCCAGTGCAGTTCGGCACGCGCGCGGTCGGTATGGGTCTGCCACAGAGTGCGCATATCCATCTGTTCGGTGTCGTCCGGATCGGAGGTCACTGCCTGGTGGCCGATAATGGCCTGATAGTTATTGAAGTCGGTAATGCGGAAATCGCGCAGCATCGCGGTGCCTTCAAAGCGGGTGCCCTTGTTGAGGGTTACCACCTGCGAACCGTCTTTCTGCTGCGACAGCTCGCCGGAATCCGCCACCACCACCGAGGGGCGCGCATTGCCTTTCGGACGCAGCTGGGCAAGGAAGACGTCATGGAAGCGGTTGCCGTTGACGCTCTCGATAAACATCACCGCGTTACCATCGCTGGCCTGCTGGAACTGGCCCTGGGCCAGCGCCGCCATGCCGGGGTTGGCTTTGGCTTCGGCCAGCACTTCGTCCTGATGGCGCGACGACCACGGCCCCGCCCACATGACGTTGACCGCCGCCACCGCGCCGGTGAACAGCGCGAGGATCATCGCCGCCTTGATCAGCACGGCTTTGCTCAGACCGCAGGCGTGCATCACCGTAATTTCACTTTCGGTGTACAGCTTGCCCAGGGTCATTAGCAGGCCAAGGAACAAACTTAACGGCAGGATAAGCTGCGCCATCTCCGGGATGCCGAGCCCCAACAGCGAGAGCACCAGATTGGTTGGGATATCGCCATCCACCGCGGCGCCGAGGATCCTGACTAATTTCTGACAAAAGAAAATCAGTAACAGGATGAATAGGATCGCCAACTGGCTTTTCAGCGTCTCACGAACCAGATATCTTATGATTATCACTATAAATACGCCCGTAAAAACCCGTTTTATTGCAGGAAAATTGCTTGTTTCATGGCTTAAACGTCATTTATTCTCTTTGGTCGTTGAAAACATCGCTAAGATTAAATGACTCATCGGTTCTGCATGTCAGGATCTTTTCTGACGAACCCAGGCCTTAATAACGTTAAGATTAACACGAAGTCACCGCAACAGCGGACATGAGTTACGAAAGCTTGCAATTATATACTCAATGGATTTCGAGTTGTAAGAAGGCAGCAGGGCTGTGACCCCTGGCGCGCGCGTTAGGCCCGCATCAGGTAAGCAGGCGCAGCCGGCGCATCTGCAACTTGAAAGGCGACGAGTATAGCCGTAGCCACCACTGTTGTCTTTAAGATTCAGGAGCATAGTGCATGGAGTTCAGTGTAAAAAGCGGTAGCCCGGAGAAGCAACGGAGCGCCTGTATCGTGGTCGGCGTCTTTGAACCACGTCGCCTCTCCCCCATCGCCGAACAACTCGATAAAATCAGCGACGGCTACATCAGCGCCCTGCTGCGTCGCGGCGAGCTGGAAGGCAAACCTGGCCAGACGTTATTGCTGCACCATGTGCCAAACATTCTGTCTGAGCGCATTCTGCTGATTGGCTGCGGCAAAGAGCGCGAGCTGGATGAACGTCAGTATAAGCAGGTCATCCAGAAAACCATCAATACCCTGAATGATACCGGTTCAATGGAAGCCGTCTGCTTCCTGACCGAGCTGCACGTCAAGGGCCGCAACAACTACTGGAAAGTTCGCCAGGCCGTTGAAACCGCCAAAGAGACGCTGTACAGCTTCGATCAGTTGAAGACCAACAAAAGCGAGCCGCGTCGCCCGCTGCGTAAAATGGTCTTTAACGTGCCGACCCGTCGCGAGCTGACCAGCGGCGAACGCGCCATTCAGCATGGCCTGGCGATCGCCGCCGGCATCAAAGCGGCGAAAGATCTTGGCAACATGCCGCCGAACATCTGTAACGCCGCCTATCTGGCTTCCCAGGCGCGTCAGCTGGCCGATACCTACAGCAAGAACGTCATTACCCGCGTGATCGGCGAACAGCAGATGCGCGAGCTGGGGATGAACTCCTATCTCGCCGTCGGCAACGGCTCGCAGAACGAGTCGCTGATGTCGGTCATCGAGTATAAAGGCAACCCGTCTGAGGACGCGCGCCCTATCGTGCTGGTCGGTAAAGGCCTGACCTTCGACTCTGGCGGCATCTCCATCAAGCCTGCCGAAGGCATGGACGAGATGAAGTACGACATGTGCGGCGCCGCGGCGGTGTACGGCGTGATGCGGATGGTTGCCGAGCTGCAGCTGCCGCTGAACGTCATCGGCGTGCTGGCGGGCTGTGAAAACATGCCTGGCGGTCGCGCCTATCGTCCGGGTGACGTCCTGACCACCATGTCCGGCCAGACGGTGGAAGTCCTGAACACCGACGCCGAAGGCCGCCTGGTGTTGTGCGACGTCCTGACCTACGTTGAGCGTTTCGAACCGGAAGCGGTTATCGACGTCGCGACGCTGACCGGCGCCTGCGTGATTGCCCTCGGCCATCACATCACCGGCCTGATGTCGAACCATAACCCGCTGGCCCATGAGCTGATCGGCGCCTCCGAACTGGCGGGCGACCGCGCCTGGCGTCTGCCGCTGGCCGACGAGTTCCAGGATCAGCTGGAGTCCAACTTTGCCGATATGGCGAACATCGGCGGTCGTCCTGGCGGCGCAATTACCGCCGGCTGCTTCCTGTCGCGCTTTACCCGTAAGTACAACTGGGCGCACCTCGACATCGCCGGTACCGCCTGGCGTTCCGGTAAGGCCAAAGGCGCCACCGGTCGTCCGGTCGCCCTGCTGTCGCAGTTCCTGCTCAATCGTGCGGGTTTTAACGGCGAAGAGTGATTGCCGTCTGATGCCCGGTGGCGCTACGCTTACCGGGCCTACGGAAAGATGCCGTTTGTAGGCCGGGTAAGCGTAGCGCCACCCGGCTTTGCATTTAAATCCACGACAAGAAGCCCCATATATGAAGAATGCAACGTTCTACCTTCTGGACAACGAAAACACCGTCGAAGGCCTGAGCGCCGTCGAGCAGCTGGTGTGTGACATTGCCGCAGAACGTTGGCGCAACGGCAAGCGCGTCCTGATCGCCTGTGAAGATGAGCAGCAGGCGATTCGTCTCGACGAGGCGCTGTGGTCGCGGCCGCCGGAGAGCTTTGTGCCGCATAATCTGGCGGGCGAAGGCCCGAGAGGCGGTGCGCCAGTGGAGATTGCCTGGCCGCAGAAACGCAACAGCAGCCCGCGGGACATTCTGATCAGTCTGCGGCTTAACTTTGCAGATTTTGCCACCGCTTTCACAGAAGTGATAGACTTTGTCCCTTACGAAGAAAATCTGAAACAACTGGCGCGCGAACGCTATAAAGCGTACCGCATGGCTGGTTTCAACCTGAACACGGCAACCTGGAAATAATGGAAAAGACATACAACCCACAAGATATCGAACAGCCGCTTTACGAGCACTGGGAAAAGCAGGGCTATTTCAAACCGAATGGTGATGAAAGCCAGGAGAGCTTCTGCATCATGATCCCGCCGCCGAACGTCACCGGCAGTTTGCATATGGGTCATGCCTTCCAGCAAACCATCATGGATACCATGATTCGCTACCAGCGCATGCAGGGCAAAAACACCCTGTGGCAGGCCGGTACCGACCACGCGGGTATCGCCACCCAGATGGTGGTTGAGCGTAAGATTGCCGCGGAAGAAGGGAAAACCCGTCACGACTACGGCCGCGATGCCTTCATCGACAAAATCTGGCAGTGGAAAGCGGAATCCGGCGGCACCATTACCCGCCAGATGCGCCGCCTCGGCAACTCCGTGGACTGGGAGCGCGAGCGCTTCACCATGGACGAGGGGCTTTCCAATGCCGTGAAAGAAGTCTTTGTTCGCCTGTACAAAGAAGATCTGATCTACCGCGGTAAACGCCTGGTTAACTGGGACCCGAAACTGCGCACCGCCATTTCCGACCTCGAAGTGGAAAACCGCGAATCGAAAGGTTCCATGTGGCACATCCGCTACCCGCTGGCCGATGGCGCGAAAACCGCTGACGGTAAAGATTACCTGGTGGTCGCCACCACCCGTCCGGAAACCCTGCTGGGCGATACCGGCGTGGCCGTTAACCCGGAAGATCCGCGCTACAAAGACCTGATTGGTAAATTCGTGGTGCTGCCGCTGGTTAACCGTCGCATCCCGATCGTGGGCGACGAACACGCCGACATGGAAAAAGGCACCGGCTGCGTGAAGATCACCCCGGCGCACGACTTTAACGACTACGAAGTGGGTCGTCGTCATCAGCTGCCGATGATCAACATCCTGACCTTTGACGGCGACATCCGCGAAAGCGCGGAAGTCTACGACACCAAAGGCAATGAATCCGACGTCTACTCCAGCGAGATCCCGGCGGAGTTCCAGAAACTGGAACGCTTCGCGGCGCGTAAAGCCGTCGTTGCGGCGGTTGACGCCCTCGGCCTGCTGGAAGAGATCAAACCGCACGACCTGACCGTCCCTTACGGCGATCGCGGCGGCGTGGTTATCGAACCGATGCTCACCGACCAGTGGTACGTGCGTGCGGACGTGCTGGCCAAGCCGGCGGTGGAAGCCGTTGAGAATGGCGACATTCAGTTCGTGCCGAAGCAGTACGAAAACATGTACTTCTCCTGGATGCGCGATATTCAGGACTGGTGTATCTCCCGTCAGCTGTGGTGGGGTCACCGCATCCCGGCATGGTATGACAACGACGGCAACGTCTACGTGGGCCGTAGCGAAGACGAAGTGCGTCAGGAAAACAACCTGAGCGCCGACGTTGCCCTGCGTCAGGATGAAGACGTTCTCGATACCTGGTTCTCCTCCGCGCTGTGGACCTTCTCCACCCTCGGCTGGCCGGAAAACACCGACGCCCTGCGTCAGTTCCACCCGACCAGCGTGATGGTGTCCGGCTTCGACATCATCTTCTTCTGGATCGCCCGCATGATCATGATGACCATGCACTTCATCAAAGATGAAAACGGCAAGCCGCAGGTACCGTTTAAGACCGTCTACATGACCGGTCTGATCCGCGATGACGAAGGCCAGAAGATGTCCAAATCCAAGGGTAACGTTATCGACCCGCTGGATATGGTTGACGGCATCACCCTGCCGGAGCTGCTGGAGAAACGTACCGGCAACATGATGCAGCCGCAGCTGGCGGAAAAAATCCGTAAGCGCACCGAGAAACAGTTCCCGAACGGCATCGAGCCGCACGGCACCGACGCCCTGCGTTTCACCCTGGCGGCGCTGGCCTCTACCGGCCGCGACATCAACTGGGATATGAAGCGTCTGGAAGGTTACCGTAACTTCTGCAACAAGCTGTGGAACGCCAGCCGCTTCGTACTGATGAATACCGAAGATCAGGATTGCGGCTTCAACGGCGGCGAGATGGTGCTCTCCCTGGCCGACCGCTGGATCCTCGCGGAATTCAACCACACCGTGAAAGCGTACCGCGAAGCGCTGGATAACTTCCGCTTCGATATCGCCGCCGGCATCCTGTACGAGTTCACCTGGAACCAGTTCTGCGACTGGTACCTGGAGCTGACCAAACCGGTGATGAACGGTGGCAGCGAAGCAGAGCTGCGTGGGACGCGTCATACGCTGGTGATCGTGCTGGAAGGTCTGCTGCGCCTGGCGCATCCGATCATTCCGTTCATCACCGAGACCATCTGGCAGCGCGTGAAAGCGATCTGCGGTATCACCGCCGACACCATCATGCTGCAGCCGTTCCCGCAGTACGATGCCTCTCAGGTGGATGACGCGGCGCTGGCCGATACCGAATGGCTGAAGCAGGCGATCGTCGCCGTGCGTAACATCCGTGCGGAAATGAACATCGCCCCGGGCAAACCGCTGGAACTGCTGCTGCGCGGCTGCAGCAAAGAGGCCGAGCGTCGTGTGAACGACAACCGCAGCTTCCTGCTGAACCTGGCGCGTCTGGAAAGCATTACCGTGCTGCCTGCCGATGATAAAGGTCCGGTCTCCGTGACCAAGATTATCGACGGCGCCGAGCTGCTGATCCCGATGGCGGGCCTCATCAATAAAGAAGATGAGCTGGCGCGTCTGGCGAAAGAAGTGGCCAAAATCGAAGGTGAAATTGGCCGCATCGAGAGCAAGCTGTCCAACGAAGGCTTTGTCGCCCGCGCACCGGAAGCGGTGATCGCTAAAGAGCGCGAGAAGCTGGAAGGCTACGCGGAAGCGAAAGCGAAGCTGATTGAGCAGCAGGCGGTGATCGCCGCGCTGTGATCCTCCCGCCCCTTGCCACCCGGCAAGGGGCGTTTTTTTATGAAACATCCTCGCTTGCGCTCTCCCCTGTCGCGATGTTATTAACATCATCATTCGTCTTTTTTGGGTAATGAGTCATTGTATGAATACGAGCGTCCCCGCGGCGACGTTGCTGCGTCGCATTACGGCGGCAGACAATGCCGCCATCGCCAGGGTCATCCGCCAGGTCTCGGCTGAATATGGCCTGACCGCCGATAAAGGCTATACGGTCGCCGACCCGAATCTCGATGAACTGTATGAGCTGTACAGCCAGCCGGGCTCTGCCTATTGGGTGGTGGAGAAAGAGGGCGAAGTGGTTGGCGGCGGTGGCGTCGCGCCGCTCGCCTGCAGCGAGCCGGATATCTGCGAGTTACAGAAAATGTATTTTATGACCAGCGCGCGCGGTCAGGGGCTGGCGAAGAAGCTGGCGCTGCTGGCGCTGGACTACGCCCGCGAGCAGGGCTTTAAACGCTGCTATCTGGAAACTACCGCCTTCCTGACGGAGGCGATCGGCTTATATGAACATCTCGGCTTTGAGCACATTGACGGGCCGCTGGGTTGCACCGGCCACGTTGACTGTGAAGTGCGGATGCTGAAAACGCTGTAGCGCCTCGATATCGCAGGCGTCCCCGGTAGCGCTACGCTTACCGGGGCTACAGTTCGGTAGCCCGGCTAAGCGTAGCGCAAGCCGGGGTATGTCCCGGATGGCACCGCTTGCACCTTACCCTTGCTCGCGGTGCCGTTTTTTTGTCGGGTGGCGGCTAACGCCTTACCCGACCTACGGCCCGTACCATTGCGAGCTGAAGCTCTCAACGCTATCTCTCTCCCCATGGTTACTGAAACTGCCGGTGTTAGTGGCTACCGGGGCTACAGGGCCCGAATACCGAGGGTTACGCCGCTACCGGCACACCGCTGTGAAAGCGGAACTCGGCCTCCGGCCTGAGGATCAGCGCCGCTTCCGCCTCGCCGAGCTGGCGCACCCGCTCGCTAATATCGTCTCCGGCAATCTTCTGCGCCAGATCCAGATAGTCCTGATAGTGACGCGCTTCAGAGCGCAGCAGCGACAGATAAAACTTCTGCAGATCGTCGTCCAGCCACGGCGCCAGCGCCGCAAAGCGTTCGCAGGAGCGGGCCTCGATATAGGCCCCGCAGATCAACTTATCGATCAGCATCACCGGCTCGTGCGAACGCACCTCCCGCCGCATGCCGCGGGCATAGTTACTGGCGGTGATTTTGACGTAGGGGATATCGCGCGCCAGCATCATCTCCCGCACCTGCCAGAAGTGATGTAGCTCCTCTTTAATCAGCAAAATCATGCTGTCCAGCAACTGGCGGCCCCACGGGTCGTCGGTCTGCGGCATGGCGCTTTTGTTGATCCGCTTATGCAGAGCGACAAAATCCGGCTCCGGCCCCCAGCGGTAGGTGAAGTCTTCATACGGCTTCAGGCAGGCCAGCAGCTCGTCGGCGTCGGCTTTATCCGCGACGTAGCGACGCACCAGCAGCATGGCGTTCTGCGCCGCTTTCAGTTCGCACACCATATGGTCGGTCAGCAGCAGCGGCAGGTTTTCCGGCTTGCGGGCTTCATCAATCCACGCCTGCGGCGTCGGGCAGTGCAGGAAGTTGATAATCGGGGAGAGTATCTGCGGGTAATCCATGGAAGTTCCTTGCTATACGGCGGCAGGCACCGCCGTATCCATCTGCAACTTAGTGGCGAACACCATCGTCGTCTTCATCGACAAAATCTTCGTCATCGTCGCCGTCTTCTTCACCGTTCGGGTCCTCATAATAGGTACCCCAACCGTCATACTCGACGTCATATTTTTCTGCCAGCGTCATCAGCTGTTCCACCTGGGCATCGATCAGGTCTGCGTTCAGCGCGCATTCGCTGAGAATATCGCAGCAGATGACCATGTCACCCTCTTCCACTTCCAGCTCTTCGGGCTCGGTCACTTCATAGCCCAGCTTGAACGCTTCCACCGCCACTTTCTCCAGCGTTTCGAAATCGTCTGCAGAGAGGTGATGCTCAATCGTGTACAGTGCGTCCGGATCGCTGCCATCCTCCAGCAGCTCTTCGATAATCAGACGCGTCTCTTCACGCTGTTCTTCCAGGTGTTCCGGGTTTGCCATGGCTCGTTCCTCATAATGTGCGGCAGTTGTCCCTATTGTCACATACCGCCGTCATTGCCTCCACTTCTCAGTGAAAGATTTCGATCACAGACTTGCAAATGAATATTCATACATATAAATTGAATTTTAATTCAATTAGTGGCCTATGCCAGGTGAGGGAACCATGTCTGCGTTTTACCAGAAGCATTTTTTAAAGTTACTCGATTTTACGCCTGCAGAAATCACCGCCCTGCTCGAGCTGGCGGCAAAGCTCAAAGCCGATAAGAAAAACGGTATCGAAGTCCAGAAACTGGCAGGGAAAAACATCGCGCTCATCTTCGAAAAAGACTCAACCCGTACACGATGCTCTTTCGAAGTTGCCGCATACGATCAGGGCGCCCGCGTGACCTATCTGGGGCCAAGCGGCAGCCAGATTGGCCATAAAGAGTCGATCAAAGACACCGCCCGCGTGCTCGGGCGGATGTACGATGGCATTCAGTATCGCGGCCACGGCCAGGAGGTGGTGGAGACCCTGGCGCAATACGCCGGCGTGCCGGTGTGGAACGGCCTCACCAACGAGTTCCACCCCACCCAGTTGCTGGCGGACCTGCTGACCATGAAAGAGCACCTGCCGGGCAAAGCCTTTAACCAGATGACGCTGGTCTACGCCGGCGACGCGCGCAACAACATGGGCAATTCGATGCTGGAAGCCGCAGCGCTGACCGGTCTGGATCTGCGCCTGGTAGCGCCATCGGCCTGCTGGCCGGAGTCTCAGCTGGTGGAGACCTGTACCGCGCTGGCCAAACAGCAGGGCGGCAACATCACCCTGACGGAAGATATCGCCGCAGGAGTGAAAGGCGCCGATTTTATCTATACCGACGTCTGGGTCTCGATGGGCGAGGCGAAGGAAAAATGGGCCGAACGTATCGCCCTGCTCCGCGACTATCAGGTTAACAGCGCGATGCTGGCGCTGACCGGCAATCCGCAGGTCAAGTTCCTCCACTGCCTGCCGGCATTCCATGACGACCAGACCACGTTGGGCAAACAGATGGCCGCCGATTACGGCCTGCACGGCGGTATGGAAGTGACTGACGAGGTGTTTGAGTCGGCGGCGAGCGTGGTTTTCGATCAGGCGGAAAACCGGATGCACACCATCAAAGCGGTGATGGTGGCGACGCTGAGCAAGTAGTCCTTCGCGTGTGGCCACATCCCGGATAGCACGGCGCTTATCCGGGATATGGCTCGCCATTTTACGCCATCAGCATCTTCACTACCGCTTTGCGCACCTTCGCCGGGGCGCCTACGGCGCATAGCGGTTTATGCACTTCGCCGGGATAAAACACCACAAAATCCCCTTCGTTGAGGATCACCGTTTTCTCCTGCTGGCCTTCGGCCAGAAAAGCGATGTCTTTCTCCGCCAGCCAGTCGGTCTGCGGCTCTCCAGCCGGCAAGGTACTGAAGGTCATCCCCTCGATGCCGCGGAGCACAATCTGAATATCGAGATAGCGGGCATGGTATTCCGCGCGGCGCGCGGCCTGCGGCTCGGTGGTGTCTTCGGAAATCAGATAAAACAGGTTATTGCCGTCGATATCGTGTTTACCCTGCGGCGTCGCCTCGCTGACATGGGCGATGACGTGCTCAATGGCCTCGCGCAGCGCGGCAGGCAGCCATGGCTGCAGATGGTGGATATTGCCAATAATCATCACTTACCTCGAATATAAAACAGCATTTCATTTTATAACTTTATACCCCCATCGCCACTGCCATACCAGTACAGTTTCACCGTTCTTTGCGCTGACGCACTTTTCTGCAGGCAAACGATTACCTGTTTGTGAATGAATCGCTTGATCGTCATAACGGTCTGCGTATAATGCCAGTCGTTTTGCCGGGAGGAAGCATGGCCAATTGCGTACGACATTCTGTCTTAGCGCGTCTGAACGCAGACGCTGGCCTGGCGTTTTTCTTTCCGTTGCTCATTGGATTCCCGAAGCCCCTTATTTAAGGGGCTTTTTTTTGCCCAGGCGTCAGGAGATAAGCATGGCTAACCCGCTATATCAAAAACATATCATTTCCATAAACGATCTCAGCCGCGAAGACCTCGAACTGGTGCTGGCGACGGCGGCAAAGCTGAAAGCCAATCCGCAACCCGAGCTGCTGAAGCATAAGGTTATCGCCAGCTGTTTCTTTGAAGCCTCGACTCGCACCCGCCTCTCTTTTGAAACCTCGATGCACCGCCTGGGCGCTAGCGTGGTCGGCTTTTCTGACAGCGCCAATACCTCGCTGGGCAAAAAAGGGGAAACCCTGGCGGATACCATCTCCGTTATCAGCACCTACGTTGACGCCATCGTGATGCGTCATCCGCAGGAGGGCGCCGCGCGCCTGGCGACCGAATTCTCCGGCGGCGTGCCGGTACTGAACGCTGGCGACGGCGCTAACCAGCACCCGACCCAAACCCTGCTCGACCTGTTCACCATTCAGGAGACCCAGGGCCGCCTCGAAAACCTCAACGTGGCGATGGTCGGCGATCTGAAGTATGGCCGTACCGTCCACTCCCTGACCCAGGCGCTGGCCAAATTCAGCGGCAACCGCTTCTACTTTATCGCCCCGGACGCGCTGGCCATGCCGCAGTACATCCTCGATATGCTGGATGAAAAAGGTATCGCCTGGAGCCTGCATAGCGCCATCGACGACGTGATGGCGGAAGTGGATATTCTGTACATGACCCGCGTGCAGAAAGAGCGTCTGGATCCGTCGGAATACGCCAACGTGAAAGCGCAGTTCGTCCTGCGCGCCGCCGACCTCGAAGGGGCGCGCGCCAACATGAAGGTGCTGCACCCGCTGCCGCGCATTGACGAAATCACCACCGATGTCGATAAAACACCGCACGCCTGGTACTTCCAGCAGGCCGGTAACGGCATCTTCGCCCGCCAGGCGTTACTGGCACTGGTACTGAATAGCGAGCTGGCACTGTAAGGGGGAATGAGAGATGACACACGACAATAAACTGCAAGTAGAAGCCATTAAACGCGGCACCGTGATCGACCATATCCCGGCGCAGGTCGGCTTTAAGCTGCTCACCCTGTTCAAACTGACCGAAACCGACCAGCGCATCACCATCGGCCTGAACCTGCCCTCCGGCGAGATGGGCCGCAAGGATTTGATTAAAATCGAGAACACCTTCCTGACCGACGAGCAGGTTAACCAGCTGTCGCTGTACGCCCCGCAGGCGACGGTAAACCGCATTGATGATTACGAAGTGGTGGGCAAATCCCGCCCGAGCCTGCCGGATCGCATTGACAGCGTGCTGGTCTGCCCGAACAGCAACTGTATCAGCCACGCCGAACCGGTTTCTTCCAGTTTTGCAGTGAAAAAACGCGCCGATGACATCGCACTCAAATGCAAATACTGTGAAAAAGAGTTTTCTCATTATGTGGTGCTGGCCAACTAAATGCGGTTGGTATTGGTGGTAGGCCTCCCTATAATGGCTACCACCCTACGCTTCGTCCTTCAGGCGGCGTCTGCGCCGGCGGCACAGCGCTTACCCTCTGGCGGCAACCTGAATGATTTTGCGTAACATTACTCAGTTCATCTGGAGATAACATGAGCAAAACTATTGCGACGGAAAATGCACCAGCAGCGATTGGCCCATACGTTCAGGGCGTTGATCTGGGCAGCATGATCATCACCTCTGGCCAGATCCCGGTCGACCCGAAAACCGGCAGCGTCCCGGAAGACGTGTCCGCGCAGGCGCGTCAGTCGCTGAACAACGTGAAAGCGATCGTTGAAGCCGCTGGCCTCACCGTCGGCGACATCGTCAAGACCACCGTATTCGTCAAAGATCTCAACGATTTCGCTACCGTTAACGCCACCTACGAAGCGTTTTTCACCGAGCACAATGCCACCTTCCCGGCGCGCTCCTGCGTGGAAGTCGCTCGTCTGCCGAAAGACGTGAAGATCGAGATCGAAGCCATCGCCGTACGTCGCTGATCGCTTTGGTTGGCAGGAAAAAAGGCAGCCAGTGGCTGCCTTTTTTACGTGGCTCATCCGAAAATGCGCCCTTCACTGCCAGCCGTAGCGACGGCTGTAGAAACCTTTAACGGTCTGGGTCAGCACCATATAGCCCGCCAGGATCACCACCAGCCACGGGAAGTAGCTGAGCGGCAGCGCCTGCAGCTGCAGGTAGCCCGCCAGCGGCGAGAACGGCAGGGCAATGCCCACGGCCATCACCACCAGAGTCATGGCGAACAGCGGCCACGCGGCGCGGCTCTGAACGAACGGAATGCGCCGGGTGCGGATCATGTGCACAATCAGCGTCTGCGACAGCAGCCCTTCAATAAACCAGCCGGACTGGAACAGAGTCTGCATCTCCACGGTATTGGCGTGGAACACCCACCACATCAGGCCGAAGGTGAGGATATCGAAAATCGAGCTGATCGGTCCAAAGAAGACCATAAAGCGCCCGAGATCGGCCGGGTTCCAGCGCTGCGGTTTACGGATCTGCTCATCATCGACGTTATCGAACGGGATCGCCACCTGGGAGACATCGTACAGCAGGTTCTGAATCAACAGGTGCAGCGGCAGCATCGGCAGAAACGGCAGGAAGGCGCTGGCCACCAGCACGCTAAAGACGTTACCGAAGTTGGAGCTGGCGGTCATTTTGATGTACTTGAGCATGTTGGCGAAGGTGCGGCGGCCTTCGATCACCCCCTCCTCCAGCACCATCAGGCTTTTTTCCAGCAGAATGATATCCGCCGCCTCGCGGGCGATATCCACCGCGCCATCAACGGAAATGCCAATATCCGCCGCGCGTAACGCCGGGGCGTCGTTGATGCCATCGCCCATAAAGCCCACCACGTGACCTTCGCGTTTCAGCAGCGTCACGATACGCTCTTTATGCAGTGGCGCCAGACGCGCAAACAAAGTGGTGCGCTTCGCCAGCGCCGACAGCTCGTCGTCGCTCATGGCTTCAATCTGGCTGCCAATCACCACTTCGCCCACATCCAGCCCCACTTCATGGCACACCTTCGCCGCCACCAGTTCGCTATCGCCGGTGAGGATTTTCACCGTGATACCGCTGGCCTTCAGCGCCTTCAGCGCCGGGGCGGTGGTCTCTTTAGGCGGATCGAGGAAGGCGATGTAGCCTTCGAGGATCAGATCGGATTCATCGGCGCGCTGGTAATCGCCCTCGCGCGCCGGCAGGTATTTGGTTGCTACCGCCACCACCCGCAGTCCCTGACGGTTCAGAGTATCGGTGACCCGACGGATGCGGCGCAGCATGGTGTCGTCCAGCGGTACGATTTCGCCGTTGTAGCGCACCTGGGTCGAGACGTTAAGGATCTCCTGCAGCGCCCCTTTACAGATCAGCTGATGCGCGTCGCCCTGCTCTTTTACCACCACCGACATGCGGCGGCGTTCGAAGTCGAACGGGATCTCATCCACCTTCTGCCAGCGCTCCGCGAGGCCGCGGGCGGCATCCAGTTCCACGCCTTCCAGCACCGCGGTATCGAGCAGGTTTTTCAGCCCGGTCTGGTAATGGCTGTTGAGCCAGGCGGTATGCAGCACTCTCTCGCTGGACTTACCGGAGACATCGGTGTGGTTCTCCAGCACGATCTTGTCCTGAGTCAGGGTGCCGGTTTTATCGGTGCAGAGAATATCCATCGCGCCAAAGTTCTGAATGGCGTCGAGGTGTTTGACGATCACTTTTTGTTTCGACAGCTTCACCGCCCCGCGCGCCAGCGTCGAGGTGACGATCATCGGCAGCATCTCCGGCGTCAAGCCGACCGCCACCGACAGTGCAAACAGCGCCGCTTCCCACCAGTCGCCTTTGGTGTAGCCATTAATCAATAGCACCACCGGGGCCATCACCAGCATAAAGCGGATCAGCAGCATGCTGACCCGGCTGATGCCTTTCTGGAAGGCGTTCGGCTCGCTTTCCTGCTCGCTGACGCGCCCGGCCAGCTGGCCAAACCAGGTGTTGCCGCCGGTGGCGTAGACGATAGCCTGCGCCGAGCCGCTCACCACGTTGGTCCCCATAAAGCACAGGGTGTCGCATTCCAGCGGGTTCTGCTGCAGCGGGTCGCGGCTGCGCGCGACTTTCTCTACCGGCAGCGATTCGCCGGTCAGCGAGGCCTGAGCGACAAACAGGTCGCGCGCCTGAATAATGCGCAGGTCCGCCGGGATCATATCTCCCGCCGACAGCTTGACGATATCTCCTGGCACCAGTTGGTCGATAGGCAGTTCAAGCCAGCGGCTCTCCCCCTGCTCGTTCACCACCCGCAGCACCGTGGCGGTATTGCTGACCATCGCCTTTAGCGCATCCGCCGCTTTGGTCGAGCGCGCTTCCTGGATGAAGTTAAGCAGCGTCGAGATGCCGACCATCAGCGCGATAACGCCCGCGGCGAACAGATCTTCGGTGGAATAGGAGACGATGCCGAGCACCGTCAGCAGCAGGTTGAACGGGTTGCGATAGCAGGTCCACAGATGCACCCACCACGGCGAGGGCTTCTGCGCCGGGATCTGATTGTCACCATGTTTGAGGATCTTTGCCGCCACTTCGCCTTCATTGAGCCCTTCAGGGTGGCTGTCAAAGGCACGCCAGATCTCCTGGTCATCCATCGCCGCAACGTCCAGGCAGCGCTGGCCGAGCGAGTCCGGGATCGGCACGCTGGTCAGGTTACGGGCATCAGGCAGCGGATCGCGCTGGACCAAACGGCGTGGCAGATGGCGGCTAAGCTGCGCGAACAGCTGCCGGGTATAATTTTTCAACATAAACAGTCCCTCCGCGCTCGCGCGAGCGAACGCAGCGTTGCCAACAGGCGTAGCAAAGCCTACCTGTCAGGCATGTAATTTTTATGGCAGGGACATCAAGGACGTCACTGCTTTACGCTTTCCGGTAAAGCAGTGTTAAACAGGCTTACCGGAAAGAAAGGTTGCTCCATCGAGGATGAGGAGTGGGATCGGGGTCCATAAATTCTCCGGTAAGTGAATATAAACGGCGCGGATTATAGCGCGCTCGTTGAGACATGTGTGGCATTTATGGCGATGATAAGCCCGCGCAACTAAACCGAACGTAAACCAGACTTTGCTCATTGCGGTTTGGTTGAGTAGCATTAGGCTCACTTCTACCATCCCTGACGAGAATTCCGCATGCAGAACCGGCTGACCATCAAAGATATCGCGCGTTTAAGCGGCGTAGGAAAATCGACGGTATCCCGCGTCCTTAACAACGAGAGCGGGGTCAGCGAACGGACCCGCGAGCGCGTCGAAGCGGTGATGCAGCAGCACGGTTTCTCACCCTCCCGCTCCGCCCGCGCCATGCGCGGCCAGAGCGATAAAGTGGTGGCGATTATCGTTACCCGTCTGGATTCCCTGTCGGAAAACCTTGCCGTGCAGACCATGCTGCCCGCCTTTTATGAACAGGGTTACGATCCGATTATGATGGAGAGCCAGTTCTCCCCGGGACTGGTTGAAGAGCATCTCGGCATGCTCGCCCGGCGTAATATTGACGGCGTAGTGCTGTTCGGATTTACCGGCATTGATGAGGCGATGCTCGCCCCCTGGCGCGATACGCTGGTGCTGATGGCCCGCGACGCCCCCGGTTTCGCCTCGGTGTGCTATGACGACGAAGGCGCCATCACGCTGCTGATGCAGCGGCTCTACGATCGCGGACATCGCCACATCAGTTTTCTTGGCGTCCCGCACAGCGACGTCACCACCGGCGAACGCCGCCATCTCGCCTACCTCGCTTTCTGTAAAAAGCATCGCCTGACGCCCACCGCCGCTCTGCCGGGCTTGGGCATGAAGCAGGGGTATGACACCGTCGCCAGCGTGCTGACGGCCGAAACCAGCGCCCTGGTCTGCGCGACGGATACCCTCGCCCTCGGCGCCAGCAAGTACCTCCAGCAGCAGGGCCGCGCTGCGCTGCAGCTCGCCAGCGTCGGTAGCACGCCGCTAATGAAGTTTCTCCACCCGGAAATCTTGACCGTCGATCCCGGCTATGCCGAGTCCGGACGCCGGGCCGCCCGGCAGTTGATCGAGCAGATCGCCGGCAGCGTCGAACCCCGCCAGATCGTGATTCCCGCCGCCCTGAATTAATCTCGTTCGGACGATTTATGTGATCGTCGCCGGGTTTCGGGAACGTTCCCATTTTGCAAAGCAAACGAAACGGTTAGGATGCCCTCAAGGTAAAAACGGCATCTCTCCCCTCTGTTTTTGAGGCTTCATCATGAGCAAAGTAAACCAGCAGGACATCGATAAACTGATCGAACTGGTGGGCGGGCGCGGCAACATCGCCACCGTCAGCCACTGTATTACCCGTTTGCGCTTTGTGCTGAACGACCCGGCCATCGCCAAACCAAAAGAGATTGAACAGCTGCGCATGGTGAAGGGATGCTTCACTAACGCCGGTCAGTTCCAGGTGGTCATCGGCACCGAGGTGGGCGATTACTACAAGGCCCTGCTGGCCACCACCGGCCAGACCTCCGCCGATAAAGAGCAGGTCAAGCAGGCCGCGCGGCAAAATATGAAGTGGCATGAGCAGTTGATCTCGCACTTTGCCGAGATCTTCTTCCCGCTGCTGCCGGCGCTGATCAGCGGCGGTCTGATCCTCGGTTTCCGTAACGTCATCGGCGACTTACCCATGAGCAACGGCCAGACGCTGGCTCAGATGCACCCGTCGCTGAAAACCATCTATGACTTCCTGTGGCTGATTGGCGAGGCGATCTTCTTCTATCTGCCGGTGGGGATCTGCTGGTCAGCGGTGAAGAAAATGGGCGGCACGCCGATCCTCGGGATCGTCCTTGGCGTCACCCTGGTTTCCCCGCAGCTGATGAACGCCTATCTCCTCGGCCAGCAGGTGCCGGAGGTGTGGAATTTCGGCCTGTTTACCATTGCCAAAGTCGGCTACCAGGCGCAGGTGATCCCGGCCCTGCTGGCGGGCCTGACGCTCGGCTTTATCGAGACGCGCCTCAAGCGCATCGTGCCTGACTACCTCTACCTGGTCATTGTCCCGGTCTGCTCGCTGATCCTCGCGGTGTTCCTCGCGCACGCCATTATCGGTCCGTTCGGCCGCCTGATCGGCGACGGCGTGGCCTTCGCGGTACGCCACCTGTTAACCGGCAGCTTTGCGCCGATCGGCGCCGCGTTGTTCGGCTTCCTCTACGCGCCGCTGGTGATTACCGGTGTCCACCAGACCACCCTCGCTATCGATATGCAGATGATCCAGAGCATGGGCGGCACCCCGGTGTGGCCACTGATTGCGCTATCCAACATTGCCCAGGCATCGGCGGTAGTCGGCATTATTATTGCCAGCCGTAAACAGAATGAACGCGAAATCTCGGTGCCGGCGGCAATTTCTGCTTACCTCGGGGTTACCGAACCGGCGATGTACGGTATCAACCTGAAGTACCGCTTCCCGATGCTGTGCGCGATGATCGGCTCCGGCCTCGCCGGCCTGCTGTGCGGCCTGAACGGCGTGCTGGCGAACGGCATCGGCGTCGGCGGCCTGCCGGGCATCCTCTCCATCCAGCCAACCTACTGGCAGGTGTACGCCATGGCGATGGCTATCGCGGTGGTGGTGCCGATTATCCTGACCACCGTGGTGTATCAGCGCAAGTACCGTCAGGGCACCTTGCAGATTGTCTAACTTCTTCTTTCGGGGCGCCTTTGGCGCCCCTCGTTGCAGCAGGAAAGCACTATGAATCATCTTCCCCACTGGTGGCAAAACGGCGTTATTTATCAAATCTATCCGAAGAGTTTTCAGGATACCACCGGCAGCGGTACCGGCGATCTGCGCGGCGTCACTTCCCGCCTCGACTATCTGCAGAAGCTTGGGGTCGACGCCATCTGGCTGACGCCGTTCTATGTCTCACCGCAGGTGGATAACGGCTACGATGTGGCGAACTACACCGCTATCGATCCCTCCTACGGCACGATGGCCGACTTTGACGCCCTGGTGGCGGAGGCGAAGGCCCGTGGTATCCGCATCGTGCTGGATATGGTACTGAACCATACCTCGACCGAGCATGAATGGTTCCGTCAGTCGCTGAATAAGGAGAGTCCCTACCGGCAGTTCTATATCTGGCGCGACGGCGAACCGGACGCGCTGCCGAACAACTGGCGCTCCAAGTTTGGCGGCAACGCCTGGCAGTGGCATGCCGACAGCGGGCAGTATTATCTGCACCTGTTCGCCATTGAACAGGCGGATCTCAACTGGGAGAACCCGGCGGTACGCGCTGAGCTGAAAAAGGTCTGCGAATTCTGGGCCGACCGCGGCGTCGACGGTCTGCGCCTCGACGTCGTCAACCTGATCTCGAAAGACCAGACCTTCCCCTGCGATGCGGAGGGTGATGGCCGCCGCTTCTACACTGACGGCCCGCGGGTGCATGAATTCCTGCAGGAGATGAGTCGCGATGTCTTTACTCCCCGTAACCTGATGACCGTCGGCGAGATGTCCTCCACCTCGCTGGAGCACTGCCAGCAGTACGCCGCGCTGGACGGCCGCGAGCTGTCGATGACCTTTAACTTCCACCATTTAAAGGTCGATTATCCCGGCGGTGAAAAATGGACCCTCGCCCGCCCGGACTATGTGGCGCTGAAAGCGCTGTTCCGTCACTGGCAGCAGGGGATGCACAATCGGGCGTGGAACGCGCTGTTCTGGTGTAACCACGATCAGCCGCGCATCGTGTCGCGCTTTGGCGACGAAGGCGAGTACCGGGTGCCGGCGGCGAAGATGCTGGCGATGGTGCTGCACGGCATGCAGGGCACGCCCTATATCTACCAGGGCGAAGAGATCGGCATGACCAATCCGCACTTCAGCAGCATCAGCGATTACCGTGACGTCGAAAGTCACAATATGTTTATCGAGCGCGCAGCGCAGGGGCAAAGCCCGGACGAACTGCTGGCAATCCTCGCCAGTAAGTCGCGCGACAACAGCCGCACGCCGATGCCATGGCACGCCGGGGAGAACGGCGGCTTCAGCGACGGTGAGCCGTGGATCGGCCTTGGCGATAACTACCGGGAGATCAACGTTGAGGCGGCGCTGGCGGACCCCGATTCGGTGTTTTATGCCTATCAGCAGCTGATTATGCTGCGCAAAACCCTGCCACTGCTGACCTGGGGCGATTACCAGGATCTCCTGCCGGAACATCCATCGCTGTGGTGCTATCGCCGTCAGTGGCAGGGGCAAACGCTGGTGGTGGCCGCCAACCTGAGCCGCGACCTGCAGACCTGGCAGCCAGAGGAAGCCCAGGGCGACTGGAAGATGATCATCAGCAACTATGCCGAAACCACGCCCCGCCCGACCGGTCTGACGCTGCGGCCGTTCGAAGCCATATGGTGGCTGCAGGCGTAAGGTACTTCTTGCCCGACAGAAACCGGAGCGTAATGCCTGGCATCGGAGGTGGATGCCAGGCATTTTTGCTTATTTTCCAGCCAGATAAATTTACATTTATCGCCAGCGCCCATCATCCGTACTCTCACCTTTTTACCTTGTTCTGGGTCAATAAAATCGCAAACATCTTTGATGCAAATCACTACATATAGAACTTAAAATGCGTCCCGGCCCTACATGTTGTATTAATCGTCTATTATGTCACCATATCTTGTCGATGTCTGGCGGTGATGAGATGTGGATAAAACGGGCCGGATCTGAAGGCAAACAGCACGAGCCGTAGCGTGCAGCGCCTTCGGGATAACCTCCGCCTCTGTGGATAACCTGTTCTATATATGGAGTGATCATGACACCGCATGTGATGAAACGTGATGGCTGTAAAGTGCCGTTCAAATCAGAGCGCATTCAGGAAGCAATTCTACGTGCAGCTAAAGCAGCGGGAGTCGATGACGCAGACTATTGCGCCACCGTCGCAGAAGTCGTTAGCCAACAAATGCAGGGCCGCGCCCAGGTCGACATCAACGAGATCCAGACTGCGGTAGAAAACCAGCTGATGTCCGGCCCCTATAAGCAGCTGGCGCGCGCCTACATTGAGTATCGCCATGACCGCGATAGCCAGCGCGAGAAGCGCGGCCGCCTCAATCAGGAGATCCGCGGCCTCGTCGAGCAGACCAACTCCGCGCTGCTCAACGAAAATGCCAACAAGGACAGTAAAGTCATCCCGACCCAGCGCGACCTGCTGGCTGGTATCGTCGCCAAGCACTATGCGCGGCAGCACCTGCTGCCCCACGATGTGGTGATGGCCCATGAGCGCGGCATGATCCACTATCACGACCTCGATTACTCGCCCTTCTTCCCGATGTTCAACTGCATGCTGATCGATCTGAAAGGGATGCTGACCCAGGGCTTTAAGATGGGCAACGCGGAGATCGAGCCGCCGAAGTCTATCTCTACCGCCACCGCGGTGACGGCGCAGATCATCGCCCAGGTCGCCAGCCATATTTATGGCGGCACCACCATCAACCGTATCGATGAAGTGCTGGCGCCGTTCGTCACCGAAAGCTTCAAAAAGCATCGTAAAATCGCCGAAGAGTGGCAGATCCCGGACGCCGAAGGCTATGCCCGCGCCCGTACCGAAAAAGAGTGCTACGACGCCTTCCAGTCGCTGGAGTATGAAGTCAACACGCTGCATACCGCCAACGGTCAGACGCCGTTTGTCACCTTTGGTTTTGGCCTCGGCACTAGCTGGGAGTCGCGCATGATCCAGCAGTCGATTCTGCGCAACCGCATCGCTGGCCTCGGTAAAAATCGCAAAACCGCGGTATTCCCGAAACTGGTCTTCGCCATTCGCGACGGTCTGAACCATAAGTTCGGCGATCCGAACTACGACATCAAGCAACTGGCGCTGGAGTGCGCCAGCAAGCGCATGTACCCGGATATCCTCAACTACGATCAGGTGGTGAAAGTGACCGGGTCGTTTAAAACGCCGATGGGCTGCCGCAGCTTCCTCGGGGTGTGGGAAAACGAGAACGGTGAGCAGGTGCATGACGGGCGCAACAATCTCGGCGTGATTAGCCTCAACCTGCCGCGTATCGCACTGGAAGCGAAAGGCGACGAAGCCGCCTTCTGGGCGCTGCTGGACGAGCGCCTGCAGCTGGCGCGCAAAGCGCTGATGACCCGTATTGCCCGTCTGGAAGGGGTGAAGGCCCGCGTGGCGCCGATCCTGTATATGGAAGGGGCCTGCGGCGTGCGGCTGAAAGCCGACGATGACGTCTCCGAGATTTTCAAAAACGGCCGCGCGTCCATTTCACTGGGTTACATCGGTATCCATGAGACCATCAATGCGCTGTACGGTAATCAGCATATGTACGACAGCGAGGCGCTGCGTGAGAAAGGTGTGGCCATCGTCCAGCGCCTGCGCGACGCCGTCGATGTGTGGAAGGAAGAAACCGGCTACGGCTTTAGTCTGTACAGCACGCCGAGCGAAAACCTGTGCGACCGCTTCTGCCGTCTCGACACCGCCGAGTTTGGCATAGTGGAGGGCGTGACCGATAAAGGCTACTACACCAACAGCTTCCACCTTGACGTCGAGAAGAAGGTCAACCCGTACGACAAGATCGATTTCGAAGCGCCGTACCCGCCGCTGGCCAACGGCGGCTTCATTTGCTACGGCGAGTACCCGAATATCCAGCACAACCTGAAGGCGCTGGAAGACGTGTGGGATTACAGCTATGAGCACGTGCCGTACTACGGCACCAACACGCCGATCGATGAATGCTACGAGTGCGGTTTTACCGGCGAGTTCGAGTGCACCAGCAAGGGCTTTACCTGCCCGAAATGCGGTAACCACGATGCCGCTCGCGTGTCGGTTACTCGTCGGGTATGCGGTTATCTCGGCAGTCCGGACGCGCGCCCGTTCAACGCCGGCAAGCAGGAAGAGGTGAAGCGCCGCGTTAAGCACCTGGGCAATGGGCAAATCGGTTAAAGACCAATGCGCTTTTCCCGGATAGCGGCGCGCAGCGCCTTATCCGGGCTACTGTTTTGCACCGTCCGGTAGCCCGGGTAAGGCGGAACGCCGCGACCCGGGAAATGGCCGCATTCCTCCGTTTTCGCAAAGCAATTAGCGTCAGAGCAAGGCGGCAAACGAGGGAATCCCCGGGAGCGTACATTCAGTACGTGACTGGGGTGAGCGAGCGCAGCCAACTCGGCTATGGCGTTAATTGAGAAGCGAAAAATGAATTACCATCAGTACTACCCGGTAGATATCGTCAACGGCCCCGGCACCCGCTGCACCCTGTTTGTTTCCGGCTGCGTCCACGAGTGCCCAGGCTGCTACAACAAGAGCACCTGGCGGGTGAACTCCGGTATGCCTTTTACCGCTGAGATGGCCGACCGCATCATTGCCGACCTCAACGATACCCGCATCAAGCGCCAGGGGATTTCACTCTCCGGCGGCGATCCGCTGCATCCGCAGAACGTCGCGGAGATCCTCAAGCTGGTTCAGCGCGTGCGCGCCGAATGCCCCGGCAAAGATATCTGGGTCTGGACCGGCTATAAACTGGATGAGCTGAATGAGGCGCAGATGCAGGTAGTGAACCTGATCAACGTGCTGGTCGACGGTAAGTTTGTGCAGGATTTAAAAGACCCGGCGCTGATCTGGCGCGGCAGCAGCAACCAGGTGGTACATCATTTGCGTTAATCCCCTCCGTCAGCCTCTCAAAACCGGCTGACGCACTCCATCGCCACCGTTTTAAACTCATTGAAGCTGCGGGTCGTGGCAAGGCGGCTCATGGCGCGCTCGCGCAGGAAAGTCACGAAAATATCGTAGATCGCCATCGCCTCTTCGTACTCGCGCTTACTGATGGCGAGCAGGAAAATGATATGGGCGGTTTCGTCGCCCCAGGCGATGCCCTGCGGGGCGATAACCGTATAAACCACCGTCTTTTTGGCCAGCAGTCCCAGGGAGTGCGGCAGCGCAATGCCATCGCCGAGCATGGTGCTGACAATCGCCTCACGCTCCACCACCGAAGCATGAAACTCGGCGTCAACAAAGCCTTCCTCCAGCAGCTGCTGGCACAGCTCGGCGAACAGCGTTTGCTGATCCATCGGCTTATCGACCACCCGGAAGTGGGCGGCATCGAAGTACTTATTCAGCATCCACGGACGGGTACGGTCCACCAGCACCAGCTTGCCAATCTGATCCAGCTGATAGTCGGTGGGAAACGGCGCGATGGTCACCACCGGTTTGTCTTTTTCGCTGATGCGCACCGTGGAGATAACAAAATCCGCCTCGATCGCATCCCGCTGTTCATACTCGCGCTGGGAAATCGTGGCGGCGATCTCCAGCTGCGGATATTTGCGCTGCAGGATCGCTTCGATCATCCGTACCATCGCATTGCTGGTATCGCAGACCAGTAGCACCTGTGGTTGACGCTGGTAGCCAATGTTGTAGTGACGCTCCAGCCCGACGCCGATATGCAGCACCAGAAAGCCGATTTCGTTTTCGCTGATGGTGTACGGAGTATATTTCCCCCAGCTGGAGACCGCGGCGAGGGTCATATCCCAGGCCATCGGGTAGTGCTGTTTGATGTTATCCAGCAGCGGATTGGGGATCATGATCTGGTAGCGCACGCGGGTGATCATGGTCTTAATGTGGGTCAGCAGATCGGCGTGCAGCTGGGCGTCGTCCAGCAGGTTGTAGTTATACTGGCTGTTGATGTAGCGCAGAATATAATTGACCAGCGCTTCGTCATCGTCGGCGCTGATGGTTTCCGGGTCGACGTCCTGCACCTGACGGGCGGCGAGATGCACGCACAGCCACTCTTCTTCAGCGGGCGAGAAGGGCTTTCCGGCCAGCCGCTGTAGCTCTCCCGCCAAATCGCGCGCGGCGTCGCGGACGTTTTGCGCCACATCTTCGGCGCTGAAATCGGCCAGCGGATAGCCTTCGCTGACGCGGCGCACCACCACTGCGCCGTACAGGCAGATAAAGCGCTCACCGACATCAGTGAGGCGAATATGGTGCCGGGTGAGCGTCTCCTGCAGCATCGGCTCCAGCAGCGCAGGCACTTCCGCCTCCAGCGCCTCGGCGCCGATCAACGGATTGATACCGCCCTGTTGGGCCAGCTCCCACAGCAGATCGGTCAGGCAGGCGCGAATCGACACCTCGCTACCAAACAGCTTCATGCCGTGGCGAGGGCGGGTTTCAAGGGTAAGCTGATAGCGCTGGAAGCGCTCACGCACCTCGACCATATCATTTTGCAGCGTCGCGCGGCTGACGAACCACTCATCCGCCAGATCTTCCAGCTTGATGGAGAACGCCGACGTCAGGAAGCGCACCAGCAGAAACGTGATGCGATCCTGGGCGGTTCGCGGCACGTGCTGCGTCTTCGGCGCCGTCTCCTCCAGCGCCTGAAAGCTCGCCGGGTTATCAATTTTCAGTTGATAACCGCTGCCGCGGTTGAGGATAAACTGCGCGCCATACTGCGCCAGTAGCGCATTCAGGGCGGTAATATCGGCGCGCACGGTACGGGTGGAAACCGACAGCCGCTGCGCCAGCTCATCCTGCGGCAGCGTTTCATTCCGCAGCAGGGTGAAGAGTTGCGCTAAGCGTTGGTTGGGAAATCGCATGTCAGTTCCTTGTGGTTACGGCTCAGGGTTGGGCGGATATCACCATCTGCGATGGGCTACCAACCGGCGTGTAGTCGGAGGCAAAGGTTAATTTGCCATCCTTCGGCGCCACGCTGAAGCGGGTAATATTATCGCTACGCTGGTTCATGACGTACAGCCACTGCCCCTGATTATCCAGGGTCAGCGTACGGGGGTAATCCCCACGCGTCCAGATATCCTCCTGGTGGCTCAGGCGGCCGTCGGCCTGCACCGTAAAGTGGGCGATGCTGTTATGCAGGCGGTTGGCGACATACAGCTGCTTACCATCGTTGCTCAGCGCCAGACCGGCGGCAAAGCTGGTGCCCTTATACTCTTTCGGCAGCGCGGAGACGGTTTTGCCTTCGCGCAGCAAGCCGCTTTGCTTATCCAGATGATAGAAAGTCAGCGTCGACGCTTCTTCGTTGATCAGCCACAGGCCGTCGCCCTTTGGCGTAAAGACGAAGTGGCGTGGGCCGGCGCCCGGCGACGAAGCGGCGATGAACGGCGGATCGTTCGGCGTCAGCTTGCCGCTGGCGCTATCCAGCCGGTACTGATAGATCCGATCCAGCCCCAGATCGGTGGAATAAACAAATTTCCCGCTGGGATCGGCGGCGATCATATGGGCGTGCGGGCCATTGTGATCGCTAATGGCGAAGCTGCCCTCGACGGCCGCCGCCGGGCGTTCGGCGCCTGCCGGGCCTTCATCCTGATGCCTGTCCACTGCCTCGCCCAGGCTACCATCTTCTTTCACCGGTAGCACGGCGATACTCCCGCTGACGTAGTTGGCCACCAGCAGATGTTTACCATCCGGCGTCAGGGAGAGATACACCGGCCCGGCGCCGCCGGAGGCAACCTGGCTGAGCGCGGTCAGCTCGCCATTCTTCTCAATGCGCCACGCCTGCACGACGCCTTTTTCGACTTCACTGGCGGCATACAGCGTTTTGCCATCGCGCGACACGGTCAGCTGCGCGACGTTTGGCAACGCGCTCACCAGCGCCCTGTCACGCAGCGCGCCGGTGTTGGCATCGACGGTAAAGCGGTACAGACCTTCGCCATTGGGATTATAGGTACCTACCCAGGCATAGTGGGTTTGCGCGGCGCCCGCGGCGGCGGCAAACAGGGACAGTGAAGCGACAAGCAGATGACGAGCGACAGGCATAGCAACTCCTTGATGGTTCGGTGGGATAAGTTGCCTCTCACCCCGGCCCTCTCCCAAAGGGAGAGGGAGAAAACCAGATGGTTCCCTCTCCCTCCGGGAGAAAGTTAGGATGAGCGGCAATAGCACTACTTCACTAACTGTTTAGTCATCTCCAGCAGCTGGCGCACATCGGCCGGGCGGGTGTTGCCGCTGGCTTTATCGATAATCGAGCTGTAGATATGCGGGATGATTTTGCTCACCCCGGCATCGAGAGCGATTTTCAGGATCTCGCTGTAGTTGTCCAGATCGATACCGCCGGTCGGTTCCAGCCAGAAATCGTGCGCAGCGCAGGCTTTGGCGACGGCTTCGAATTCGGCGCGGTGCTTCAGGCCGCCCATCGGGAAGTATTTGATGGAGCTGCCGCCCATGTCTTTCAGCAGCGCGATGGCGGTTTCCAGCGGCACAATGCCATCCGCCGCGCCGCTGCTCAGCGGGCCGGTGGAGATCTTCACCATTCCCGGCGTACCGGTCGGCGAGACCAGGCCATTCACCACGGTCTCATTCTGCCCGAGCAGCGCGCGGCTGGTAGCCACGCCGGTGAAGACCTGGTTGACGTGCTGCGGCTGCACCTGGCGAGAAATCTCGCTCACCATCGCCGACTGGTTTGGATCGCCTGCGCCCAGCCCGACGGAGAGCGCGTTATCAATAAGCTTCGCGTAGTCACGCATATCGGCCACCGCGCTGGCGACATCCGGATAGTTTTTGGAGAGCACGCCGACCAGGACGTGACCTTCCGCCGCGTCGTAAATTTCGCGGGCGTTGTCTTTGCTGCCCGCCAGGACGTTCAGGCACACGCGATCACGGTAAAAGTTTGGGGTCAGTTTCATGCTTGTTTCTCCTTGTTCAGCACTTCCGCGATGCGGCGGGCGATCACCGCCAGCTGCTCCGCGTTCACGCTGCGGACATCGGCTTCGATAATGCCTTCATTCGCTTTATAGCCGCGGAAGTAGATGGCGTATTCGCCCTGCTTCAGCGCGTTAACCAGATCGCCGGTCTTCACGCCGGTCACCGCTTCGTTGAATTTGATTTCGGCGCGGGCGATATCGCGACCCGCGCTATCCCACACCACCCGGGCGGTCACGCCGTTAAGCGTGTTGAGCTGTTCGATAAACGGCGTCATCTTCGCCACCATCTGCTCGCCGCTCTCTTTGCTCGCCGTCAGGTAGTGTTCAATGGCGCAGGTCAGGCCGAGAATGCCCTCTTTACCCACTTTCATCGCCCGGCCAATCCCCATCGACTGGCGTTTAACCCACTCGACGTACTGCGTTTTGCCGATCACCAGCCCGCTGGTCGGCCCTTCAATGGCTTTTGCGCCGCTGTAGATCACCAGGTCGGCGCCCATGCGGTAGTAGCACTGCAGATCTTCTTCCGCCGCCGCATCGACAATCAGCGGCAAGCCATGCTGGCGCGCCACTTCCGCAGCCTGCGCGACGTTGAGCATGCTTTTCTGTACGCAGTGGTGGGATTTGATGTACAGGATCGCCGCGGTGCGCGGGGTGATTGCCGCCGCCAGCTGTTGGGCGGAACATTCGTTGGCGTAGCCCGCTTCCACCAGCTTACCGCCGCCCAGCGCCACCATGGTGCCAACCGGCGCGCCGAAGTTGACGTTGTGGCCCTTCGGCAACACGATTTCGTTATTCTCAATCGGCGTAACGTGCAGGTTCTCCAGCAGCCAGTCGCTGTCTTTCACCAGCACCGCCGCCACCGACTGGGCAATCCCCGCCGACGCGCAGGAGACAACGGTCGCCCCTTCCACATCCAGCAACCTGGCGATGTACTCGCCGGTTTTATTCACCAGGTCTTTCATTTCAAAGTACTGGTTCATACCGGCCATCGCGGCTTCCACCACTTCCGGGCGCGGCGTGGAAACGCCCAGCGCCGTCATGCGGCCCGAAGTATTAATCACCTGTTTTAAATGGTATTTCTCAAAAATCGAAGGCATGTTCCGCGCTCCCTTGTTCGGTCAGATAGCCTTTGCCCGCGCGGATCGCGGCCAGCGGCACCAGAATGTTGTCAGCCTGGAGGCTCTCTTTTTCGGCATCCACCAGCAGCGTGGGCCGGTGCTCCAGGCGAAATAGCGTTAAATCGGCGTCGAAGCCCACTTCCAGCCGCCCTTTACGCGACAGGCGCAGCCCCTCGGCGGCGCTGACGGTCACGCAGGCAATGACCTGCGGCAGGGTCATGCCGATGGCGAGGAATTTCGACATCACCAGCGCCAGCGAGCGCACCGGGCCATCGATACGGTTACGGCAGTAAATATCGGAGCTGATGGTGTGCGGCAGAATGCCCAGCGCAATCGCCCGCCGCGCCACTTCAAAGCTGAAGCTGGCGGTGCCGTGCCCAACGTCGAGGCGCACGCCGCGCTGCAGAGCGCGAGTAATCGAGCTACGCAGTTCGCCGGCGGGATTCAGAATGCGGTTCGGCTTGCCGTTATAGCAGTGGGTAATGATGTCGCCGCGGCTCAGCAGATCGGCGATTTCATCGAGGTTCGGCGGGTTATTGCCGATGTGCACCATCAGCGGCAGATCGCCGTTTTCCTGCTGAATGGCCTTGGCGCGCGCCAGCGGCGTAATGCCGTTTTCGCCGACGACGCTGCTGCTCATCCGCGCCTTCAGGCCGACGATAAAATCAGGATGACGCTGCACCGCCTGCTTCACCGCAGCGGCGTCGATATTGGCCATATTGGCCAGTTCATTCTGCGCAATCAGCCCGACGCGGGAGATATTGAGCAACGCATAAACTTCCGTCGCCGCGTTACGGGTCAGTTGATAGAAGTCATCGACGTCGTCGGCGCCGGTGCTGCCGGCATCAATCACGGTGGTGACGCCGGTGGCGATGCCGACGCTGTCCGGCTCATCGTGATAAATCGGCGAATTCGGGTAGCAGTGAACGTGGGAGTCAATCCAGCCGGCGCTGACGTAGCTGTTGCCGTGCAGATCGAGGGTGTTGCGGGAGGGCGCGCTAATCTCGCCCAGCGCCGCGATTTTCCCGTCCTGGATGGCGATATCAGTCAGGGTATCGTCGACGAGGCGCGCACGGCGCAGGAGTAAATCAAACATAGCTATCTCCTGATGAAAAGGGTGAATCTGTTGCCGGATGGCGGCGTACCGCCTTATCCGGCCTACCAATCGCGCTGACGTGTAGGCCCGATAAGCGCAGCGCCATCGGGCGATTAGCTAATCGCCACCGGGAAGATGGAGCCGAGGATCATCGCGCCGAGGATGGCGCCGCCGGTGATCGGTTTCTGCCAGATGTAGAACAGCAGTGCGCCAACCAGCGAGCCAACCCCGATAGGAATCGAGGCGGTCATCGCGCTGAGGATAATCAAGGGACCGAGGAAGCGGCCGGAGGCATTACCGGCCCCCATCATCACGTCGGCGCCGTAAGTGGAATCGCTCTGGTTAATGGTGAACTTACGCGCCAGAATGATGATGTAACCCACTGCCAGACCAAGGACCAGGCCGGTGACCAGCGAGGCGGCGAAGTTCGCCACCGGGAAGACAAAGCCCGCGCCGAGCAGCAGCGCCGGTACGCCAAGACCGATACCGGTCTGTATCGCTCCGCCGATATCGAGGATCCCCACCAGCGACCCTTCGATGATGCGGGCGAACAGGAAGCTGGCGCCAAACGCCGCCACCGCGCCGTAAACGCCGGTATCAATCCCCGACTTCAGCATGGCCACGAAGGCCACTTCGTTAAAGGCGCCGATGCCGTACAGGTAGTACATGTGCGTCCCGGCGAAGACGCCGGAGGAGAGCAGGCCAACAAAGATCGGGAACGACCAGTCGGCATACCAAAAACCTTTATTCTGTTCCATTATCAGGCTCCCGTTACTTGCCGCTGAGTGAGTTGTGGATCATGTCCAGCCAGTTCGGCACGGTCAGATGGAAGGATTCGATCATCTTCATGTCGAAGCCGCGGAAGAAGCCGCTGAGGACAAACAGCGCGACGATGGCCACCATCATCACTTTAGTCACCCGGTTCCAGCCGCTCTCTTCGACGCCTTTACCGATCAGGATCCCCAGCACCAGACCCGGTACGGCGTTACCCATAATCAGCTGCGCGGCGCCGCCGAAAATCGTCGCCCAGAAGCCTGATTTCTTACCGGCATCGATAGCCGCCAGCCAGAAGATCACCGGCATCACGGTGTTCACCAGCAGGTTTGCCGCCGGCACCAGGACCTTAACCGCGGTCACCTGCAGCGCTTCCGGTACGGACGAGGCGGTGAGGTTGAGGAAGGCGACGACAATCATGCCGATGATGCCGCAGGAGATGGCCATTTTTTTCGGATCGTGCAGCGTTTCGCCGACGTTACGATTTTTCAGCATTAGCGCCGCCGCGCCCCAGTTGGGGATAATGCGGTGGTCAACATCCTGGGTGAAGGAGCCTGCTGCCACGGAAGAGGCCCAGGCGTTAAAGAAGAAACCGAGGCCAAAGGAGAAGTGGGAAGCCGGATCGCCTTCGCAGGAATTCAGCTCGCCCAAGGTTCGAAACGCCCCCATCCCCTGGGTGGTAGGGGCGTGAAACATGCGTGCCGCTCCGGCGCCCACGCCGACGCCGACCAGGCCGCCGATGATGAGCGATTTTATTAAAATTATCAGGAACATAGTCAGACCCTTTGCTAACAATCAGGTTTGCGTGACGAAATCCACTTTATCGAGATCGATGGCGGTCACGTTGACGGTGACGTCCAGCTCCACGCTGTAGGTCCGTCGTTCACGGCGCAAAAAGAAGAACAGGAAGGCCTCTTTTCGTACCGCTTCGCGCGCATGAACAACCGTCACGTCCTGTGGCTCAATACGCAGCAGAATGTGCGATGAGGTTTTCATCACCGCAGCCTGCACATGGTTCAGGGCATCGGCGAAGGCCCGTGATTTGCTTTCGCCTTTGCCGGCAACCCTCACCGTGGTGGTGAATTGCTCTTTCATACTTATGCGCCGTATTTCTTTTTCCAGGCTTCTACCAGGCGCTCGCCCAGCTCTTCTTTATCCATAAAGCCGAAGCCCAGCACGTTGCACCCTTCGTTGATGGCAGTGACGCCCTCTTCCACCGAACGCATGCCATATTTCGCTTTGTAGCCGTATTTGGTCTGGGCGGTGATGGCCCCGGCGCCGCCGCTGCCGCAGAAGGAGATGCCGAAGGTAGCGTTTTCCGCTTTCATCATGTCGCCAAGCTTCATATCGGCAGCAACGCCAGGGACGACCACAGCACGTGCGCCCGCTTTCTCAGCGCCTGCAGCGACTTTTTGGCCTTTACCCAGACGGTCGCCAATGACTACGGTGATTTGTTCCATGTTTTGCTCCTTACAGGTTTTCTTTTGCGACTTCGAAATGGACGGACAGCAGCCAGGCCTCTTCATCGGGCAGGTTGCCGAACTGCGCGACCACTTCGCGGGCCAGCGTCATTGAATCTGGTGAAATCTCTTCGAACAGGCTGGCATCCACTTCCGGCAGCGGTTCACCACTGATTGACCGGTGGGCCATGGCCCGCACGTGGGAAGTCAGCATTTGCTCCTGAACGTCGTTAGGGACGATGCCGTGACGGTTTAACAAGGCGTAAACCTGCTGCAGCATCTTGTCAGCCAGCCGTTCAGTCTGCGCTGCCTGCTCCCCTTCGTCGTGTATTACCGCTCCGTTATTCACTTCTGATACCCCGCTGATGTCTCTGGAAATCAAGGTAGCGCCGGGGGATGGGAGTTTGTAGCGAGTTGTTTTCCACTTCGAAGTGGAAAGGGAGACGGCAGGCGTGATCGACCCCACATATTCACAGGGAAAAGGCAAAAACGACGGCTATGACGTGAGATGTATCACAACAATGAGCGTGGACAAGGCGCCCGCGGCAGCGGAAAGGCCGGAAAAAGAGAGTGGAAAAATGTGATATCGGTAGGCTTTCAGGCGGGAGGCATCGGCTGATGCCTCCCGAAAAGAACGGTTAGCGGTACTTCTTATGGTAGGTGTTGCGGGTGGTTTTAAACTCCTCCGCGGCGGCCTGTGCCTCTTTCACCTTGCCTTCGTTCGCCAGCTTCAGCGCACCGTCGATCTGGCCGATCAGAATATCCAGACCATGACGGTAATCTTTCATCTCAGCGCTGTCGGCCGCTTTGCCTTCCAGCTTCGGCGGGGTCTCTTTCTGGGCATCGACCGCGGCGGTACGCATCTTATTCAGCGCCGCTTTCAGCTCGCCGGCGTCGGAGGTCTTCTGTACCACTTGCAGGTTTTCTGCCAGAGTGTCCATGTCTTCGCCCAGGTCGGCCAAGGCCGACGCTGAACCGAGCGCAAAAGCAGAGACAGCCAGCATCGCTAACAGTTTTTTACGCATTGCTCACTTCCTTTTTATTATTTAAGCAAACAGGTGTTATTGCCCGGCGATTTTCATCTCCGGCAGCAGCACAGAACCGCACTGAATGTTGCTGCGCGTTTCAATATCATCGCCAATGGTCACGATATTACGCCACATTTCTTTCAGATTTCCTGCAATGGTGATCTCACTGACAGGATATTGAATTTCGCCGTTTTCTACCCAGAAGCCGGATGCGCCGCGTGAGTAGTCGCCGGTGACGCCACTGACACCCTGCCCCATCAGTTCGGTAACCACAAGACCGGTGCCCATCTCTTTAAGCATCTTTGCAAAACTCAGGCCGCGGCCGTTAATGCGCCAGTTGTGGATGCCCCCGGCGTGGCCGGTGCTTTTCATCCCCAGCTTACGCGCCGAGTAGTTGGTCAGCAGCCACTGGGTCAGCACGCCGTCTTTGATGATGTCACGACGCTCAGTGCGCACGCCTTCGCTGTCGAACGGCGTGGAGGCCAGCCCTTTCAGCAGGTGCGGATGCTCTTCGATGGTCAGCCACTCAGGCAAAATTTGTTTGCCCAGCGAATCGAGCAGGAAGGTGGATTTGCGGTATACCGAACCACCGGCAATCGCTCCGACCAGGTGGCCAAACAGCCCGGTCGCCACTTCGTTGGCGAAAATAACCGGCGCCTTCATGGTCGACAGCTTACGCGGCGCCAGACGCGACAGGGTGCGGCGAGCGCACTCTTCCCCGACCCATTCCGGGGACTGCAGATCCTCGATCGCCCGGCCAATGGTGTAGGCGTAGTCGCGCTCCATATCGCCATCATCTTCCGCGATGACGCAGCTGGAGAGCGAATGGCGAGTCGAGCAGTAACTTTGCAGCATGCCGTGACTGTTACCGAACACTTTGATGCCGTAGTGGCTGTTAAAGCTGCCGCCTTCGGTGTTGGTGATGCGTTTATCGGCCTTCAGCGCCGCTTGCTCCGCGCGGGCGGCCAGTTCGATGGCTTCGTCCGGGGAGACCTCCGCCGGGTGGAACAGGTCCAGATCCGGGGCGTCAAAGGCCAGCAGCTCTTTATCGGCCACACCGGCAAACGGATCCGGGGAGGTGTAGCGCGCAATATCCAGCGCCGCCTGTACGGTGCGGGCGATGGCGTCCGGGCTAAGATCGGTGGAAGAGGCGCTGCCCTTGCGGTTCTGATGGTAAACCGTAATGCCTAACGCCCCATCGCTATTGAATTCTACATTCTCCACTTCGCCATAGCGGGTGCTGACGCCGATGCCCGTCGTTTTGCTGACGGAGACTTCCGCACCGTCAGATTTACCTGCCGCCAGTTCCAGTGCCGTGGTAACGGCTTCTTCCAGCGTCTTACGCTGCTGTGCAACTTGAGAGATGACTTTCATTGCTAATGCCATAATGTAAGAAGGAGTTAACTGAAGTCTAACAGAGAACCGTTTTTCAGTGCGCGCCTTAACTGGTAACATTAGCCTCTTTTTTTAAGGAGCCTGAGATGACAAAGCAGCCCGAAGACTGGCTCGACGACGTGCCCGGTGATGACGTTGAAGATGAAGATGATGAAATCATCTGGGTCAGTAAGAGTGAAATTAAGCGCGACGCGGAAGAACTGAAGCGTCTTGGCGCGGAACTCGTTGACCTGGGGAAAAACGCGCTGGATAAAATTCCGCTGGATACTGACCTGCGCGACGCCATCGAACTCGCCCAGCGAATCAAAAAAGAGGGTCGCCGCCGCCAGCTGCAGCTTATCGGTAAGATGCTGCGCAACCGCGATGTCGATCCGATTCGTCAGGCGCTGGACAAGCTGAAAAACCGTCACAACCAGCAGGTTGCGCTGTTCCACAAGCTGGAGCAGATCCGCGACCGACTGATTGACGATGGGGATGACGCTGTCGCTGAAGTGCTGAACCTGTGGCCAGATGCTGACCGTCAGCAGCTGCGTTCGCTGATCCGCAATGCGAAGAAAGAGAAAGAAGGCAACAAGCCGCCGAAATCGGCGCGCCTGATCTTCCAGTATCTGCGTGAACTGGCGGAAAACGAAGGCTAAGTCCCGCTGTTTTTGCCCGCAATCGTCTCCCGGATGGCGGCGCGCTGCGCCTTATCCGGGCTACAGATCCCTGTATATCAAACGGTTACTCTGTTTCGTAGGCCCGCGCAAGCGCAGCGCCGCCGGGCAACCTGTACCAGACTCCGTTCCCGTCGTTGTGCCGGATGGCGGCTAACGCCTTATCCGGCCTACAGAGCCCTGTATATCAACCGGTTAATCTGTTTCGTAGGCCCGCGCAAGCGCAGCGCCGCCGGGCAATCTGTACCAGACTCCGTTCCCGTCGTTGTGCCGGATGGCGGCTAACGCCTTATCCGGCCTACCTTCACCCCAGTTCTAAGGTTTGCGCCAGCAGGGATGTACCCTCCGTATCGCCTGGGGCCCCTCATCCGCACAACGATGCGTTTGTTTATAGCCTGACCTATCAAGCTGAATCGTTAAAGCTAAAAACAATGTAGATCACATATCCTGGTGATAAATACGCATTACTTAGCAAAATAATACGACTTTCATCTCATTTAACATCATAAAAACGGCCACTTTCTCACCAGGTGAGGCGCTTCACATTTTAATCACCCCCATGCCGGTAGATTTCACACGTCAATGACACAATCGATTCAGCAAAAAGGGAATAAAAATGAAAAAGACATTGGTTCTGACGACGATCGCCCTGCTGGTTTCCGGCTCGGCCGCGGCAAAAACATGGGTGCTGACGAACGCTGAAGAGGGGATGGATAAAGGAAACTGGCAGATCAGCAGCGATCAGCTGAAGGTGAAAGACCATGTGTTCAGCATTGAGCAAAAAGTCCTGCACGGCGGTAAGCAGGAAGGCAGCAAAATCCTCACCATTCACAGTAAAGACGGCCTGACCATCACTCTCAGCCCAACCCGCGGCATGAACTTACTGCGTATTGAGGGTTTCGGCAGCCGGATGGGCTGGGATTCGCCGGTTAAAGAGGTCGTCAACCCGGCGTTTATCAACCTGGAAAGCCGCAATGGACTCGGCTGGCTGGAAGGATTCAACGAGATGATGGTCCGCTGCGGCTATGAATGGACCGGCCATCCGGTGACCGCGGACGGGCAGATTTATACCCTGCACGGCAAGGCGGGCAACACTCCGGCCTCGCGGGTAGAAGTCGAGGTGGCTGACAGCGCGCCGTATGAAATCCGCATCCGCGGCCTGGTGAAAGAGAGCACCTTCAAAAAAGCCGATCTGCAGACCCTGACCGAACTGCGCTACGTGCCGGGCAGCAACAGCTTCAGCCTGCATGATGTCTTAACCAACCATGCTGACTATCCGCATGATTATCAGATTATCTACCACAGCAACTTCGGCACCCCGATTCTGGAAGAAGGCGCGCGCTTCCTCGCCCCGATGTCCAGCATCAGCCCGTTCAATGATTACGCGAAGAGCGGGTTAAAAACCTGGCAGACCTATCAGGGACCGACCAAAGATTTTGACGAGATGGTATTTAATATTCAGCCGCTGGCCGATGAAAATCACCAGACCCTGGCCGCGGTGGTCAACAAAGCGGGCGATAAAGGGGCCTCCATTCAGTTTGATACCCGTCAGCTGCCGGTCCTGACGCTATGGAAAAACACCGACACCATCAAACAGGGCTACGTCACCGGTATCGAACCGGGCACCAGCTACGCCTATCCGGTCACCATTGAACGCGAACAAAAACGCGTGAAGCAGCTGCAGCCGGGCGCCAGCGCGCAGTTTGATCTGACCTACACCCTGCTGCACGACAGCGCTCAGGTGGCCGCCGTTGAGCAGAAAATCGCGCAGATTCAGGGCGACAATAAAGTCGCGGAGAACGAGACGCCGATCGCCAAAGAGTAAGGTTGTAACCAGTGAATTCCCGGAGCGGGGCGACGCCCCGTTCCGGACTACTCCCGCCCCATCACCTCGCGCCCGAGATACCGGGCAAACTGCTGGTACTGTCGCTCATCGATCGGCTGCGGGTAGCTCAGCACCAGCAACTCATGATCCGCGATGCCCTGATGATAGCTCGGGTGATGATGCGCCCACGCATTGGCATGAAATCCCATCGACTGATAAAAGCGCAGCCGTTTATGAGCGATTGCCGTGGTTAGCGGATCGATTTCCAGAATGGTCAGCGGCGCGCGCGTCAGGATCTGCGCCAGCAGCTGTTTACCATAGCCGCGGGAGCGCAGCGTATCGTCGATCGCCAGATGTTCGATATAACCGTAGCCGGCAAACTGCCAGCAGCCGCTGAGGCCGATAAATACGCCCTCATCGAACCACGCTTCCAGCGCGTAGCGCGGGTGGCTCAGCGCCTGAAGTTTGGCGTCGCTTTCGCGCTGCTCGTGCCACGGAAAGGCGCGCGCGTAGAGCGCGTCCAGCGTGGCGAAATGGGGCGAGTCGGTAGAACGTAATCTTTCGCAGTTCAGCATGGCACAATCCCTGGTGGCGAAAACAAAACTGCCCTCACACGGAGGGCAGTGATCGGAGGCGTTCGCGCTTATTCTGCCGCGGCCGCTTTTTGCGCCAGCTTATCCAGCAGCTTCTGATGAATGCCGCCGAAGCCGCCGTTGCTCATCACCAGGATATGGTCGCCCGGGTGGGCGGTTTTGACCACCATCTCCGCCAGGGTATCGACGTCGGCGCTCCAGTGGGCCGGCTGGACGCAGGCTTCCGCCACTTCCGCCACCTGCCAAGGAATATGCTGCGGCTGCAGGAGGAACACTTCATCAGCGCGACCGAGAGACGGCGCCAGATCGTCTTTGCAGACGCCCATTTTCATGGTGTTAGAGCGCGGCTCCAGCACGGCGAGAATACGCGCGGTGCCGCCCACTTTGCCGCGTAGCGCCTGCAGCGTGGCGAGGATTGCCGTCGGATGATGGGCGAAATCGTCATACACGGTGACGCCGTTGGCTTCGCCGCGCAGCTCCAGGCGACGGCGGGCGTTGATAAAGCTGCCCAGCGCGTTCGCGGCATCCGCCGGCAGCACGCCGACGTGACGCGCCGCGGCAATCGCCATCAGGCCGTTATGCATATTATGCTCGCCGACCAGCGCCCACTTCACTTCACCAACCTTTTCGCCGTCGAGCAGCACTTCCCACTGCGAGGCGTCGGCGTTCAGCTTCTTCGCCTGCCAGTGGCCCTGCTCGCCCACCAGCTCCTGCTCGCTCCAGCAGCCCATCGCCATCACCTGCTTCAGGTTGATGTCGTTCTCCGGCAGGATAATTTTGCCTTTGCCCGGCACGATACGCACCAGATGGTGGAACTGTTTCTGAATCGCCTTCAGGTCGTCAAAGATGTCCGCGTGGTCGAACTCAAGGTTGTTGAGGATCAGCGTCCGCGGGCAGTAGTGAACAAACTTGGAGCGCTTGTCGAAGAAGGCGCAGTCATATTCGTCGGCTTCAATCACAAAGAACGGGCTGTCGCCCAGGCGTGCGGAAACATCAAAGTTCCCCGGTACGCCACCGATCACGAAGCCCGGTTTATAGCCGCAGGCTTCGAGGATCCAGGTTGCCATCCCGGCAGTGGTGGTTTTGCCGTGGGTCCCGGCGACGGCCAGCACCCAGCGATCGCGCAGCACGAAGTCGTGCAGCCACTGCGGGCCGGACATATACGGAATATTGTTTTCCAGCACCGCTTCAACGCACGGGTTGCCGCGAGTCATGGCATTACCGATGATCACCAGATCCGGCCGGGGATCCAGCTGGCTGGGGTCATAACCCTGAATTAAATCAATCCCCTGGTTTTCCAGCAGGGTGCTCATCGGCGGATAGACGTTAGCATCCGACCCTGTTACCTCATGACCGAGGGAGCGCGCCAGCATGGCCAGGCCCCCCATAAACGTGCCACAGATTCCTAAAATATGAATGCGCATTCGTCATTTCCTTCTCTTATCCGGGGCACATTTTACCCATATCCCGGGCCCTGGCGAAATGCATTTCAGGCGAATCTGTATTTTGCTGGCGCGATTCACCAGTGCGCACTTTTTTGATTCTTTGTTAAGATTGTTGCGTTCGTTTTACTCAACATAAAAATGCAGGGAACGAGTTATGAAAACGTTAGGTGAGTTTATTGTTGAAAAGCAGCACGAGTTCTCCCACGCCACCGGTGAGCTGACTGCTTTGTTGTCAGCAATAAAGTTGGGCGCCAAGATCATCCACCGCGATATCAACAAGGCCGGTCTGGTCGATATCCTGGGTGCCAGCGGTGCTGAAAACGTTCAGGGCGAGGTTCAGCAAAAACTCGATCTGTTCGCTAATGAAAAATTAAAAGCCGCACTGCGAGCACGCGATATTGTTGCCGGGATCGCCTCCGAAGAAGAAGATGAAATTGTCGTCTTCGAAGGGTGTGAACACGCCAAATACGTGGTGCTGATGGACCCTCTGGATGGCTCCTCTAACATCGACGTTAACGTCTCTGTCGGAACGATCTTCTCTATCTACCGCCGCGTCACGCCTGTCGGCACGCCGGTGACAGAAGAAGACTTCCTGCAGCCGGGTAACAGGCAGGTGGCCGCGGGCTATGTGGTCTACGGCTCTTCGACGATGCTGGTATATACCACCGGTTGCGGCGTCCACGCCTTTACCTACGACCCGTCCCTCGGCGTCTTCTGTCTGTGTCAGGAGCGCATGCGCTTCCCGGAGAAGGGCAATACCTACTCCATCAACGAAGGCAACTACATCAAATTCCCGCAGGGCGTGAAGAAGTACATTAAGTACTGCCAGGAAGAGGACAAAGAGACTCAGCGTCCTTATACCTCACGCTATATCGGCTCGCTGGTGGCGGACTTCCACCGTAACCTGCTGAAGGGCGGCATCTACCTGTATCCGAGCACCGCCAGCCACCCGGACGGCAAGCTGCGCCTGCTGTATGAATGCAACCCGATGGCCTTCCTCGCCGAACAGGCGGGCGGTAAGGCCAGCGACGGTAAAGAGCGTATTCTGGATATTATCCCGGAAAGCCTGCACCAGCGCCGCTCCTTCTTTGTCGGTAACAACCACATGGTTGAAGACGTCGAGAACTTCATTAAAGCATTCCCGGACGCCTGATCCCTGCCCTCCCTTCCCGCCTTGCGGGAAGGGAGTTCCCTGTCAGCGACTCCCCGCTCCGCTCACCCGCGTCACCGCCGCATTCTGCCGATTTTCCCACAGCACCGTCAGCCCACGCTGCAGCGCGATAAAGATAAACAGCAAAATACCGATCGCAATTTTCGTCCACCATGAGCTGAGGGTGCCATCGAAGTTGATGTAAGTCTGAATCAGCCCCTGGATCGCCACCCCGAACAGCGTTCCCAGCACGGTGCCAACACCGCCGCTGAGCAGCGTACCGCCGATCACCACCGAGGCAATCGCGTCCAGCTCCACGCCGACGCCCGCCAGCGCATAGCCCGCCTGGGTATAAATGGAAAAGACGATCCCGGCCAGCGTCGCCAGCCCGGTGGAAAGCATATAGATACGGATCGTGGCGCTGCGAGTCGAAATCCCCATTAAATTCGCCGACGTCGCGTTGCCGCCGATGGCATACACCTGGTTGCCAAAGCGGGTGCGATGGGCGACAAAAATACCGGCCACCACCACCAGCAGCATCAATAGCCCCATGGCGCTGAGACGACCGCCGCCGGGGATGGTCCATGCCAGTCCGGACAAGGTGTCGTAGACCGGATGGTTAATCGGAATCGACTCCTCCGACACCAGATAGCTGACGCCGCGCAGGAAGAACATGCCGGCAAGCGTGATGATAAAAGCCGGGATCTTCAGCGCGTCGATAAGCAGCCCCATAAACGCACCGAAGGCGCAGCCCATCACCAGCACCAGTGGAAACGCCACCAGCGGCGATATTCCCCAAAAGCCAATCGCTTTGGCGAGGAAGACGCCGGTAAAAGCGATCACCGACCCCACCGACAGATCGATCCCACCGGAGAGGATCACAAAGGTCATGCCCACGGCGATGATCCCGAGGAAGGCATTATCCGTCAGGATATTGCAGATCACCCGCGTTGAGGCAAAGCCGGGGAACTGCGTCAGGCAGTAGAGATAGCCCAGCACAAACACCGCCAGGGTGATCATCAACGGTAAATTACGTTTTATCATGGCCGCGTACCCCTTTCAGTAAACCGATAAAGCGCGGCGACTGGACAATCAGTACGCACAGCACCACCACCGCTTTCACCACCTGGTTGAGCTCCGGCGGGAAGCCAGAGAGCAAAATCCCGGTATTCATCCCCTGGATAATCAGCGCCCCCACCACCGACAGCAGCAGGTTGAAGCGCCCGCCCATCAGCGAGGCGCCACCGATGACCACCGCCAGAATGGCGTCCAGTTCGAGCCACAACCCGGCGTTATTCGCATCCGCGCCGCGTATGTCCGCCGCCACGATGATCCCGGCAATCGCCGCGCAGACGCCGCTCAGGACATAGGCCAGCATCACCACGATGCGGGTATTCACACCGGCGTTTTTCGCCGCGCGGATGTTAATCCCCACCGCTTCGATAAACATGCCCAGCGCCGTTTTACGGGTAAACAGCCAGAACAACAGCAGGGTGGCGGCAGCGATGATCACCGGCGTTGGAAACAGCAGAAACGATCCGCTGCCGAGCCACGCCAGGGCCGGGGAATCAAAAGTGACGATCTGCCCGGCGGTGATCAACTGCGCGACCCCGCGCCCGGCCACCATCAGGATCAACGTCGCCACAAAAGGCTGGATCTTAAGGACGGCGACGAGGATGCCGTTCCACAGCCCGGCCAGCGCACCGGCCCCCAGCGAGGCCAGCACCACCACCGCCAGGCTGTGCCCGGCGACGGTCATCGAGGCGGCCGTCGCGCCGGCAATCGCCATCACCGCCCCCACTGACAGGTCGATGCCGCCGGTGGCGATCACCAGCGTCATGCCGATGGCCAGCAGCGCCACCGGCGCGGCGCGGTTAAGAATATCGATCGGGCTGCCAAACAGGCGGCCATCCTGGAGCACCACCTGATAAAAATGGGGCGCCACCAGGCTGTCGACCAGCAACACCAGCAGCAGGGCAATAATCTGCGGGGTACCCTTCGGCCAGCTGAAGCGTCGCTTCTCCGGGCCGGTTTGCGAAAGAGATCGAGGCATCATGAGTTACTCCTTATGCCGCAATAGCGTTCATGATCGCCGGTACAGAGAGCTCGGCGAGCGGGATCTCCGCCACCTGTCGGCGATCGCGCATGATAATGACCCGATCGGCGTAACCCACCAGCTCCTCCAGTTCAGAGGAGATAACCAGCAGCGCCAGACCATCGGCGCAGAGGGTTTCAATCAGGCGAATAATTTCCGCATGGGCGCCGACGTCGATGCCGCGGGTCGGCTCATCGAGGATCAGGAACTGCGGTTTGGTCAGCAACCAGCGGGAGAGCAGTACCTTCTGCTGGTTGCCGCCAGAGAGAAACTCGATCGGCTGCTCCGCGCTCGGGGTACGGATCCCCAGCTGGCGAATAAAGCGCTCGGCGATCTCGTTCTGTTCACGCCGGGGGATCGGCCGCAGCCAGCCGCGCTGCGCCTGCAGGGCGAGGACGATATTTTCCCGCACCGAAGCGGCGGCGATAATGCCGTCGGTTTTGCGATCTTCAGGACAGAAGCCGATCCCGAGGCAGGAAGCCTGATGCGGAGAGCGCAGGGTCTGCGGTTTGCCTTTGATCCACGCCTTCCCGCTGTCCGCCGTTTTAATACCGAAGATCACCTCGGCGGTTTCCGTGCGTCCGGAACCCAGCAGGCCGGCGAGGCCCACAATTTCGCCCGGACGGACCTGCAGGTCGAACGGGGCGATGGTGCCTTTTTTACCGTAGCCTTCAAACGCCGCCACCGGCTTATCGCTCAGCAGGGTACGGCCCGCCCGCTGCAGGGCATTGTGGTCCAGTTCGCGACCCAGCATCATTTTCACCAGCTCAATCTGCGGTAGCTCGCGAGTCTCGCGGCAGCCGACGAAACTGCCGTTGCGCAGCACGGTGATGCGATCGCTGACCGCATAGACCTGATCGAGAAAATGGGTGACGAAGATCAGACTGACGCCGTTATCCCTGAGCTGGCGCATCAGGGTGAACAGCATCTCCACCTCCTGGGTATCGAGGCTGGCGGTGGGCTCGTCGAGGATCAGCACTTTGGCCGACAGGTCGATGGCCCGACAGATAGCGACGATCTGCTGCATCGCCACTGAAAAGCGGTTCAGCGGTTCGCGCACGTCGAGAGAAAAGCCGTAGGAGGCCATCAGCGCCGTCGCCCGCGCCTCCATCTCTTTGCGTCGCAGCAGGCCAAACCGCCGCGGCTCACGGCCGATGAACAGGTTATCCGCCACCGACATATTGGGTAGCAGGTTCACTTCCTGGTAGACGGTACCAATCCCCAGCTGCTGGGCATGGGCGGTATTTTTGGGCGAAATAGCCTGGCCTTCCAGCCAGATGGTGCCGCGATCGGCATGGTAAACGCCGGTAAGCGCTTTGATCAGCGTCGATTTTCCGGCGCCGTTTTCGCCCAACAGGGCCATGATTTCGCCGCGCCGCAGGCTAAAGTTGACGTTATCCAGCGCCTTAACGCCGGGGAAGAATTTACTGAGTCCTTCGGTGCGAAGGATCTCCTGGTGTGCCTCGGCGCTCATAATCGATGTCACCTTCAAATGATGTCAGGTTACCCCGGGTCGCGCTGGGCTTCCCGGGGTTACTGGAACGCTGCTTTTTACCCTCTCCCACTGGGGAGAGGGATGGAATGAGGGGCTCCCCACTCAGTAGCCCATATTTTTCTTCTTCTCTAACTCTTCTTTCGCCGTATCCGGCAGATACAGCGTCGATTTGGTAATGGTCAGCTTCTCAGGCAGGGTGCCGTCTTTTTTGTATTTCTCCAGCGCATCAAACGCCGGGCCGGCCATATTTGGCGTCAGTTCGACGCTGGCGTTGGCTTCACCAGCGATCATGGCTTTATAGATATCCGGCACGCCGTCGATGGAGCCCGTGAGGATATCTTTGCCCGGCTTCAGACCCGCCTCTTTAATGGCCTGGATGGCGCCGATTACCATGTCATCGTTATGGGCGAAGACCATGCAGATGTTTTTGCCGTTATTCTCAGCTTTGATAAAGCTCTCCATCACCTCTTTCCCTTTGCTGCGGGTGAAGTCGCCGGACTGAGAGCGGATAATTTTGATATTCGACGCTTTGGCAATCGCGTCGGCGAACCCTTTCTTACGATCGATGGCCACGCTGGCCCCAACGGTGCCCTGCAGTTCAACGACGTTACACGGCTTACCGTCGACGGTTTTCACCAGCCAGTCGCCAATCAGCTGGCCTTCCAGCACGTTGTTGGCGGTCACGGTGGTCATGTAGAGATCTTTATCTTTAACATCAATGGAACGGTCGAGGAGGAAGACCGGGATCTTGGCCTCTTTCGCCTCTTTCAGCACCGGTTCCCAGCCGGTGGCCACCACCGGTGCAATGAAGATCGCGTCGACCCCCTGAGCGATAAAGGAGCGCACTGCTTTGATCTGGTTTTCCTGTTTTTGCTGACCATCAGCGATCTTCAGGGTGATACCGCGCTTGGCGGCCTCCTCTTTCGCGACGCTGGTTTCCGCCGCACGCCAGCCGGATTCAGAACCGACCTGCGAAAAACCTACGGTTAGCGGGGCAGCTATCGCCATAGACGACATAGCTGCGGAAACTGCTGTGACAAGAAGTAAGCGCTTCCACATAAGGGTATCCTCGTAGGGTTATTGTTGGTTAAAGTCTCACCTGCGGACAAACTATAGACAATCGGTGATGTAACTGAATGCGTTACATCACACTTCAAAAAAGTAAATGAGATGTTAATGATGGCCTCGCTGCCCAGCGGAGAGCCGATAAGGCTTCGCAGGGAGCGCGGCTGTTGCGGTTTATGACGTTTTTTTAAGCAGTTTGATAAATCAATCACATGCAATGAAAACGGTTACATAAATTTATTCATGATGTGGCTATGTTTATGGATTTTCATGTCATTATTACGCGAAAAATTCGGAGCACTCCGCGGCGATATCGGGAAAAAGAAGCGAAGACTTTCGATGTGAGTTGGCTATAATACCGAGCACTTGTTTGCCATACATTTTAAAGGAAACAGACATGAGCTTACTCAACGTACCTGCGGGCAAAGATCTGCCGGAAGACATCTACGTCGTGATCGAAATCCCGGCGAACGCAGATCCTATCAAATATGAAGTCGACAAAGAGAGCGGTGCATTGTTCGTTGACCGTTTCATGTCCACAGCAATGTTCTATCCGTGCAACTACGGTTACATCAACCACACCCTGTCCCTGGACGGTGACCCGGTTGACGTGCTGGTCCCGACGCCGTACCCGCTGCAGCCGGGCTCCGTGATCCGCTGCCGTCCGGTTGGCGTTCTGAAGATGACCGACGAATCCGGTGAAGATGCGAAACTGGTTGCCGTACCGCACACCAAGCTGAGCAAAGAATACGATCACATCAACGATGTGAACGACCTGCCGGAACTGCTGAAAGCCCAGATCACTCATTTCTTTGAGCACTACAAAGATCTGGAAAAAGGCAAGTGGGTTAAAGTCGACGGTTGGGACAACGCGGAAGCGGCGAAAGCCGAAATCGTTGCCTCTTTCGAGCGCGCAAAGCAGAAGTAATTCTGTCTCAGGCAGGGTCATCCCCTGCCTGATTGCGGCACGGATAGCCGCGATAACACCATGGAGGGTGTCCCGTGAAAAGCGTTCGCTATTTCACTCTGAACTATACCGGTTTCACCACCGCCGCCTGTGAAAAACAGGGATATCTGCGCCTTATCGCCGGCGAGCATGTCTTTTATACCGATAAACGCTATTTTAACGACCCCGCGCTTTTTGACCACCTGACGATCAATCAGCCTCTGCACCTTGGCGTCCGCCGCCTGGACAACGGCTGTTACTGGATCCACTGGCTCAGCGATGGCGAAACGCTCCTTGAACCCAGTCAACGGGTAACGCGCTGGGCCCGTCCGCTGCTGATTATCAGCCTGCTGACGCTCATCGTCGCTCTTATCCCGCTCGTGATGAGCACCTCAGAATGGGGAAGGTTCGGCTGCGGCATTATCGCGATACTGGCCTTCATCGGACTGTTAACAGGGCTCTATGAGCGACTGTTCCACCCGGTGCTAAAACGGCACCCCGCCATGCGCGATCTGCTGACGAAGATGGCAATGGCCCGCCGCCGCGACTTTTCCTTTTGCCAGCGGCTACCTGCAACGGCGCGGGCCGTCCGCCAGTCGGCAATGCCTTTTACGCAAGCCCTGCCGGAACGCTATGCCGTCCGGACGGGAAAAATTAGCAATATCATTTTTAAGAAGTGGTTCGCGGGGAACCCAACGCGGGAATACCATGGCGTTGGGATACAATGCGACACGGCGCCGCTGGCCTTCTGGTGGCAGGCAGGCTGCGCCAATTTCGCGCTGCATCCCGTTCTCTATCGTCGTCAGCCACCGTTTATCGCCATTGGCGATCGCCTCGTCGCCGTGTACGAGCGCGACAGCCGTGCGATCCACGCGCTATACAATGCCAGCGACGGCGCGGCTTATATAAAAAACCATCCACTCTATCCAGGTCGCCGACAACTGGCGCTGCTCTATTACCTGTTTTACGGCCTCGCGCTGGTGATGTATCTGCTATTTCTCGCTGTTGAACTCATCAGTGCCCTTCAGTCAGGCCGGAGCGTCTGGTGGCAGGTTCAGGATTCACTGGACATGCTGTCCCTATTATTACTCAGTTTCGGCGGGATCCTGGCGGTACTGGAGCTGATTGGCCCAACGGCCTGGTTATTATCACACCGGGTAGCTGACTGGCTGAAGATGCGCTCGGCGATGCGGCGCTACCTGCAGGGAGTGGCCCGCCATACCGCGCTCGAGGAGATCATGTAATGTTCAGTACTCCAACACGACGATTATTCTTTCTCGCGCTGACGACGCTGGCTTCCGCGATGTGGCTGGCGAAGGATCGTCTGCCACTCTGGTAAGGCATGGAGCAGAAAAAACAACGCCACCCGAAGGTGGCGCTGTCGTGGTTAGTACTGGTCGCGATCCAACCAGTTGCCGTTCGCTATCAACGTGCATCCCTCAACGGAACGTTGATACACATACATCCATGCGCTGCCGTAAGGCGTCTGAATGAGGTGGCGCGCATACTCGCCCCCCTTCGTGCGTAGCGCATCCAGTTCGGCCAGCGTCGATGCATCAATACGATAAACTTCACCATGTACTGTGCCTTCGCCGGGCACCGCGCCTGGATAGTGGCCCAGGCTGTACAGCTGATAATCGTTGACACTATGAGCGCCCAGCCACTGGGCGTTGGTCATCCAGTGGCTGTTGCCTTGTTTGCGTCGTAAACTGCCGTAAACAAATATTCGCATTGCTAAAACTCAAACTGATAGAGCAAATCGAGCGCCTGGTCAATGCCAGACACCGCTTCCACATATAGCCTAGGCATCAGGCGATAACGTAAAGTCAGCGTCGCCAGGGAGTCGAAAATACCGACCCCATATTTTACCTGCAGACCCGGCAGTACATAGCCGCTGACCACCACCTGGGAAGAGTCGCCTACCCCTTCGGTGTCCAACGCCAAATTGCTTACGCCAAACGTCTCGCCGATTTTACCCACAACCTGACCACTTTGTGCAACCCCCATTCCAATAAGCATTGAGGTCATCGCGGCGCTATCGCTCTGTCCGCTGCTCAAACCCTGGCCGCGCAGCAGATAAGACAGCGCTTCCTGCTGGGACATCACCGGGTCAGAGAAGATCTCCGCTTTCGGCTGATCGGCGGAGCCGGTGACGCGAACGCCGGCGATCACATCGTCTTCGGTAGCATCCGGGTTACGAATCGCTTCGATATTCAGCAGCGGCTGATCCGGCGGACCGGAGAACAGCAGCTCCCCTTTGCGAACAATCAGATCCTGACCATAGGCGTGGAAGCGGCCGTCCGGAATATTGATCTGCCCGTTGAGGCCCAAGCCTTGCTTGTCCTGCGCCACTTTCAAATCACCGGTCAGACGCGCTTTCAGACCAAAGGCTTCCAGACGCACGTTGTTGCCGACGTGGATCGTCAGGTTGCTGTTGATCGGGATACCGGCGCTCTGCTGATTAATCGGCTTGAGGTTTTTATCCAGCATCACTTCATCAGAGGAGACGCCAACCGCGCTCTCTGGCACCTCGTTGACCACGATCCGCGCCCAGGGCACATCCACCTTGCCATCAAGGCTGAACAAGCTCGGCGTGGCGGTAAACACCACGTCCGGCGACACATCGAGACGCACCATCGGCGGCACGGTGATCCGCACCCGGCTGCCCTTCGCCGCAATCTGCGCCCGCCAGTTATCGATCTGCGTCCAGTCGGCGTTGCCGCTGAGAGCGATTTGCCCCTGGCGGGTGTTCACCGTCCCCTGCAGGGTGGAGCGCGTGCCGTTGAAGTTCATCGCCAGCTGGCTCGGCTGCATATCAAACGGCATGAAGTTGCCATCGATATCCACCCCGCTCAGCTGCATCTGGCCGAACAGCTGCGGGCTTTTCACGTTGCCGCCCAGACGCAGACGGGCGTTGAGCCTCCCCTCGGCTTTTTCGCCGCGAGCGAAAATCGGGTTGATCATCGCCAGCGAGAAGTTGCTGATATTGACGTTGCCGCCGAGATTACGCCGCCCCTGCGGGTCGGTGACCTGCACCTGCCCATCCAGTTGACCATTGTTGGTCAGGCGGATAAGCCAGCCCAGCTCGGCGCGATTGTTATGCAGGTCGGCGCTGAGGTTCAGCGTATCGAATGCCACCGGCAGCGGCGCGTCGTTGACCACCTGGGTCACCTTGACGTTGCGCCCGCTGAGGGTCACTTTGCCCTGCGGCAGCCCCTCTTTGGTGGTGTCCCAGCTCACATCGGCATTACCGGTAAACACGCCGCTGGCCTGGGTCGCCTCCGGCATAAACGGCTTAAGCATCGCCAGATCGAAGCGGTTGAGGTTCACTCGCGCCCGCCCGCTGGCGCCCGCGTCGATGGTCTGCGGGACGCAAAGCTCGGCGTTCGGGTTGGTCCAGCAGTGTGGCCCAATGCTGATTTTCTGCTCCTGGTTGCGGTAGTCCAGCGCAATGCTGCGCGTCAGCGCTACCGGCCCTACCGGCGTCTGGAAGCGGGTATCGCTCAGCGAGCCTCTCCAGCGTTCGGCCTGACGATCGAAGCTGCCTGCCAGCGTCAGCTGGCCGGAAACCGGATCGCCCTGCACGCGCAGCCGCAGCTCATGCTGCTTCTCAGTACCTTTGGCATTGAGTTGCACCAAACTGATATTGACCCCCGGCTGGCTAATGCGATCTACCCGCACGTCCAGGTTACCGCCAATCTGATCGGTGGATTTCACGTCCCCTTTGACGTTGACCTGGGCGATCGTCAGTTCCTGCCAGCGCAGCGCCCGGGCGGTGATGTCGGCCAGCAGCTGCGGCGCATCGACAGTGCCGCGCACTTTCACCAGCCCCTTCGCCGTTCCGCCAAGCCCCGGCAATGCATTATCCAGATGCGGGGCATCGATAGTGGCGTCGAGGTTAAGATCCTTCACCCCAAGCTCACCTTTGATATCGGCGCTGTTCGGGCCTAACGCCAGGTGCAGGCCCGGGATTTTCCACTGCAGATAGCTGTTACCCTGCAGCGAGCCCGAAACATCCACTTTGTTCTGCTTCACGTTGCCGGTAATTTTCAGCTCCGGCACCGACATCTGCCAGCTGCCGCCGTACAGGCTGCCCTGGGTCTTGATCATGCCGTTGAGCTTCGACGGCCAGTCCGGCACCTCTTTGGCGGTGTTGATCCCATCGAGGGTCAGCTCGCCGCGCCAGCTGATCGCCTGCTGCCAGTCGAGCAGCGCCTTCAGCTCGGTTTTCCCTTCCAGGGCGTTGACCGTCAGCTTGTCGAGATTAATCTGCCGCTCATTGCCTTTGGCGTTGAGGGTGATTTTCGCCGGCGGCAGCGACTGACCTTTCACCGCCGTGGAGAAGGCCAGCGCGTAGTCGGTCATTTTGCCGCTGAACTTCAGCTGGACATCATCGGCCTGGAACTGCTTCTCGCCGCTGAATGGCCAGGCGAGCTGCTTACTCTTCAGCTCCATATTGAGCGGCAGCCCGGCCTCCGCCAGCTGCGCATCCGCGCGCAGCGTGGCCGCGACTGGCCCGCTTAAGTCCACCCCGACCTTAAGCGTTTTACGCACTTCACCGCCCACCTTCAGCTGCACCTTCTCCCCTTTCATCGGGTCAACGTTCAGCGTTCCGGCGAGGGTAATGTCCACCGGCCAGTTATCCTGCAATTGCGCGTGGCCCGAGGCGCTGACCTTGCCCTGATCGGAGTCGATATCGAGGGCGTCGAGCTTCATCTGACCGTCGATACTGCTGACTTTCAGCAGCAGGTTATACACGGTGATGTCGGTATCGCCGGTCAGGCGTAGTTGTTCCCCGCGGAACGCCTGAATATTGAGGTTCAGCGGCAGATGGACATCGGTCATTGCCGGCAGCACCGGCTGCGAGAAGAGGTCGGTCATCGTCTCGCCGAGCGGTTTTTCCTGCGGCTTCGGGTTGTCGATTTTCGGCTCGACCACCTGCTCCTGCGCCACTTTCGCCACTTTCGGCAGGGCGATCAGCAGCCCCTGCAGCGAGGTCGGCGTCAGGGTCAGGTTTTTCTCCTGCCAGTTCAGGCCGGTGGAAAAATCGCGCACGGACACTGCGGTATCGTCGATTTTAACGTTGACGTTATGCAGTGCGACGCGGCTGAGGGTGATCGGATAAGGGGTGGAGAGATTCAGCGGCCCGCTGTCTTCTTCCTCGACCGGCGCGGCGGGCGGCATCTTCTTCGTATCGACAGCGACGTAAATATCGCGCAGCGCGATGTCGTTCACGCACAGGCTGCTGTCCCACAGGCAGCGCAACCTGACGCTGAGGTGAAACTGGCCGGCGGTGACCGCCACGCCGGGCTGCTCGTAGCGAACATTATCGAGGGTTAAATCACGCCAGCCACCGGTGACTTTGCCGATATCCAGCCCCGGTACCCAGCGATCCGCCGCTTTGAACACCAGATGCAAGCCGGTGGTCGTCCCCACCAGGAACCCGACGGTGCCCAGCAGGAGCACCAACACGATTAAGACGCCGAGGCTTATCTTCTTCCATAAACTCATAATTCAGGCCCCAGACCGATGTAAAACTGTAAACCATGCTCTTCTTTGTCGCCGATCGGCCGGGCGATATCCAGCTTGATCGGCCCCACCGGCGACTGCCAGCGCACGCCCACCCCGGCGCCGGTTTTGAAATCGCTCTCGCGAATATCGCTGACCGCTTCGCCGCTATCGACAAACACGGCGCCCCACCATTTACCACTGACGTTGTACTGATACTCCAGCGAGCCGGTCGCCAGCTTCGAGGCCCCGATCAGCTTGCCGTCATCGTCCTTCGGCGAGATAGATTTGTATTTATAGCCGCGAATACTGCGGTCGCCCCCGGCGAAAAAGCGCAGATCCGGCGGCACCTTGTCAAAGTTATCCGCTTCGATCCAGCCAAGGTTGCCGCGCACCACAAAGCGGTGGCGGTCATAGAGGGTACGGATCCAGACGTCCTGGGCCTGCATCACGATGAAGTTGATGTCCGAGCCCCACATGGTGTTGGAGTAGTCCACGGAGTAGCGCTGTGAATCGCCCCAGGTGGGCATCAGACCGCCGCGAGAGCGAGTGCGGTTCACCGAGACCCCAGGGTAAATCAGCATGGTGGTGTTGGTGACGTTCGCCTGGGTAAAGTGGTCCAGGCTCCAGCGCAGGTTGATCGCCCGCTGCCAGCCGCTCGACATCTCCCAGAAACGCGATACCCCAAGCGTGGTGGAGTCGGCCTGGGTGTCATTAAGATCGGTGCGCTTAAAGCCACCCTGCATCAGATAGTACTGCTCGAGCGGGCTCTTCAGCAGCGGGACTTTATAGGTAAAGTCGAACTGCTGCTCCGGAGCGGAGAGGCTGACGCTGGAGGTCAGGCTGTGGCCATACGAGTTCATCCACGGTTTTTTCCACGTGGCTTTCACGCGCGGCCCGACATCGGTTGAAAAACCAACCCCGGTTTCCACGGTGTTCTCTTTGCGTGGCGAAACAACGCCCTGCAGAGGCAGCACCTTGGTTTTCCGTGACTTAGCGAAATCAGGCGCCACCACGACTGAACTGAACCAGCCGGTCGCCGCCAGGCGGCGGTTTAGCTCGGCCAGATCCTGCGAGGTGTAGTAGTCGCCCTCTTTAAACGGCACGAGGTTTTGCAGGTATTCATCGCGAATTTGCGATCCGGAGAAGGTGACGTGACCAAAGCGATAGCGCTCGCCGCTGTCGTAATCGATATCCCAGAACGCCTGGTGGCGGTCAAGGGAGACCCCGAGCTGGCTTTTGTTGAACTCGCTGTCAAAGTAGCCTTTGCGCAGGGCGACGCGGGTCAACGAGCTCTTGAAACCGTCATAATCGCCATGGTTCAGCACCGTCCCGATGGCCGGACGCGTTTTTAGCAGCGCCAGATAGTCGCTATCGGTACGGGCGCCGCCGCGCAGAATGACCTCGGTTCCACCAATGCGCACCGGTTCACCCGGGGTCACTTTGGCGATCAGCACCTGACGCCCCCTTTTCGGCGGCGGACGTAAATCAAATTCAATCGTCGGCTCGTAATAACCCAGCGCTTTCAGACCTTCGCGAATGGCGTCATCGACGCGCGCGCGAAAGCGACGATCCGGCGTGACCTCATCACTCTGGATGGTGGAAAGCTGGGCGCGAACGTTTCTCTCCAGCTCCCCGGATAATCCCTCAACCTGCAAACGCACATTCGCTGCGCTGGCGACCCCGCTGACCAGCAAAAGGCTGGTGATACATAACTGGCGGATTTTTAGCACATTTTCTCCTGAATCTCCCTGTTTCCCCCTACAGGAAACACTGGCGCCGCTCCACGGCTTAACAAAACCCTAACAACCAGGGTTGAAAAAGTGGCAATAACCCAAATAATTCTTATGTATTAATCTAGACGTATTACGCGTGTTTATTGTGTTAAAAGACACGCTTCGTTACAACCTTAACGACGATTTCTGTATTGAGAGGCCAACCGTGAGTCTATTTGATAAAACGCATCTTGTCGCCCAGGCGGATGCGCTGCCTGGACGCAATACCCCCATGCCAGTGGCGACGCTCCACGCAGTTAACGGCCACTCGATGACCAACGTCCCGGCGGGGATGGAAGTGGCGCTGTTCGCCATGGGCTGCTTCTGGGGAGTGGAGCGCCTGTTCTGGCAATTGCCGGGGGTTTACAGCACCGCCGCAGGCTATACCGGCGGCTATACGCCAAATCCGACCTATCGCGAAGTGTGCAGCGGCCAGACCGGTCACGCGGAAGCAGTGCGCGTGGTTTACGATCCGCAGGTCATTAGCTATGAGCAGTTATTACAGGTGTTCTGGGAAAATCACGATCCGGCGCAGGGCATGCGACAGGGCAACGACCACGGTACCCAGTACCGTTCGGCGATTTACCCGCTGACGCCGGAACAAACGGCAGCGGCAAAGGCCAGCCTCGCCCGCTTCCAGGCGGCGATGAACGACGCGCACGATACTCGTCACATCACTACCGAGATCGCTACCGCCAAACCCTTCTACTATGCCGAAGACGATCATCAGCAGTATCTGTATAAAAACCCGCACGGCTATTGCGGCATCGGCGGCATCGGCGTGTGCCTGCCGCCTCAGTAACAACCCGATTGCGCTATCGGGGAGTGGTGGTTAATCAGAAAAGACCGGGCCCGCAGGGAAGTGGGCCAGAAATGCCGTCACGGTTAACCATTCACGCAATGACGGAAACGTCATCTCTTTCTCTGCCAATGCCCGATCGAAAGCGATTAGCGAATCGATGCCTGCCGTTCCGAACACGCCCCCGGCCCATAGTATTCTTTGCGCCTGGTCCCGCGCCCAGCCACTCTCGCTACGCCAGGCAAGGATATGCAGCAGAGCCTGTAATAAAGAGGCGACGTGGGTGCGCTGCTCTTTCACCAGCCGGCGGTAAACAGGCAGAGCAACACTTCTTATAATGTCGATACTCTCCCATACCGCCTCGTCTTTCAGCAGCCTCCCGGCCTCTTCGCACAGACGATTATGGGTAATAACCTCTTTTTTCTCGATGGTCTTCCCGGCAGCAATCACCATCCCACCCAGCAAATAGAGCGACTCTGGCAATAATGGCAAAACAACCCGCCGTTCTCTGGCAAGCTGCTGTCCGGCATAAAGGCAGTTAACCACTGTTTTTTGGACGTTGTATGGCTCGCTGTGGCTATCGAGGAGGTGTAACTCAGGTACCAGGTGATTCACTAAATCCACCGCCCGGACAGAGTGAAGAATAATGCTGCTCTGTTCGGAGGTCTGTATTCTCTGCACATCCAGTAAAACAGTCTCTTCCATTTTATTTTCCCTCTGTTATACGTACTTGCACAACGCCCATGCCGGGACGCATCTGATTCCAGCCTTCGCTTAATCGCGCAGCATCAGTCATACCCCACCTCAAAACAGGGTTGAAAGAGAGGACATAAACTTAGGTAAGGTATTTATCAGCGCAACGAGAGTGAGCAACAAACAAAAGAGATAGCTGATCGCCATGCATATTTGTAATAACCGTGGCGCCTTGTATCCTTTATTAATATCCTTTCGCCACAGCAGCAGGCAAATAAACAAGCCGGCGACCGGCGTGGATACCGCCGTTGCCACATTCGCTAAGTAAATTAACTGCACCGGCGAACCGCCAAAGCTAAAGCAGATTAACCCCGCCACCACCAGCACCACCATGGATCCCCACTGGACCGCTTTACTCTCCAGCGCGGTAGATTTATTGAAGCCGGAATTGAGCAGCACAACCCCACGCTGAGTATTCCCCAGTAGAGATGAGAAACCCGCCCCCAATAGGGCGACACCCATAATGTATTTTGCCGCCCGTCCCATACTGGGCGTTAACAAATCGGCCAGCTGCGTCGGCGTATTGATTGATATCCCTTGCGGAAAAAGGACGATGGCCCCCACCAGAATAATCGCCCCGCTGATCAGCAGCACACCGATAATATGGGCGACGGTATCCGCCACCATCACGCCATTAAAGAGGTCATCTTTTTTCCATTTTTTCTCTTTGCCAAGGTAAGTGCCGTAGATCCCGGTCGTCAGGGAGGCATTGGTACTGATAAAGCCCAGGGCGGTGACTAAACTCCCCGCAGGAAACATCCAATGCGTTAACCCTTCGCCACTGGCTTTCCAGTCTGGTCCCCCCGTCCCTACCAGGGTAATATAAAAAGCGATAATCATTGCCACAATACAAATAGTGATCCCTTTTTCGACTTTGGAATAAACGCCTTTAGAGAAATAGCAATAGATCATCACCGCAATCATAATTAACGCACCGAGTTTCCAGTCAATGCCGAAAACCAGGTTCATGCCGGCCCCGGTACCCGAGATATTCCCCATGGTAAAAAAAAGACAGGCTAAAAAAGTAGCCACCCCCACAAACCCCGAGGCGACTTTACCGTAATAGTGACGTATCGCCTCGATTGACGGCATTCCGATGAGCATCGAGATACGATAGGTCGTCAACATAAACGTGATCCCCATAAAGGCAATGGGGATCAGCAGCCATAGCAAAGAGTAGCCATAGTCCGCCCCTAACATCGACGCGGTGGTGATAGCGCCGGGACCGACAACGACCCCGGTAAGAACAATACCCGGACCAATACGGCGAATTAATTGAGAGAAGGGAAGTTTTTCTATTTGTGCGGGTACAGTGGAAGATGTTTTTTCTAAATTATTCATGACAGCCTCATTATATTATCTTTACAGAATATTATATGGCCAACCTTATATATTGAATAAAACCGGATAGTCCCTGGTAAAACCAACCCGTATTCATGATGAATACGGGTTTAACATACAAATAATGAATTAAATAACCGCTTTTTTAATACCTGCTTCACGGATAGCCGCTTTGATCTCTTCTTCCGCGCCGGGTTCCAGCGGTAACAACGGTGAACGAACGGTCGCGTGTTCCAGGATGCCACGTTCAACCAGAGCATGTTTCAGCGCGACCGTGCCTTCCATATGTGAGCCACGGTGATAAACGGCCCGGGTGACCGGCAGCAGACGGTCGTGAACCGCTTTGGCCTTCACATAGTCCTGCGCTTTACCGGCTTCCAGCAGCTCTAACAGGAGTTCCGGCGCAATATTGCCATACCCCACCAGGAAACCATCAATATCAAAAGCGGTATGCAGCAAATATTCATCATGGCAGCTGAGGATCTGTAAGTCGGGGCGTTCGCGACGAATAACCGGAATTTCCGTATCCCAGCGGCGCATATTCCGCACGCCATTTTTCATCGCAAAGACTCCCGGTTGCGCGGAGATATCCAGCATCGTTTCGAGGTTATAGGTGGCTTTCGTGACATCCGGATACTGAAACAGAATAAGCGGCAGGCCGCTCTCTTCGTATACCACGCGATAACGATCCTGCGGCGCCCCTTTTTGGTAGCCAAAACGCAGCCAGCCATGGGAGGGATACAGCAGGCCAGCAGAGGCGCCAGCGTCGACGGCACGCTGTGCTTCCAGCGCCGCCACTTCCGTCCCTTCGCCGGTAATACCGGCGATAACCGGCACGCGGCCTTCGGTCGAGTCCACAAAACTACGGATAACATCGGCCTGCTCCTGCTGAGTCAGGAAGGTACCTTCCCCGGCATGTCCCAGCACCACCAGACCTTTCACGCCTTTCACGCTGCCAAGCCAGGAACCTAAGCGTTTGATCGCTTGATGATCGATGCGTCCATCGCGGGTAAAAGGGGTAACGGGGGCTGGAACAATACCACGCAAATCAAGTGCTTTCATGTTAACTCCTTACACATTTCAACAATAAAGATGATAAAATCCCCTTCTTGAAATCGATTGCAGGAACGATTGCAAGTGAATTGAAATGTCTTCCCTTTACTCCGCAAGATCAAGGGTACTCTGCGAATAAATGCAATTCGAATCACAAAAAAGAGCGGCTTAAATGTTTATCAATCTGCATTACGTGATCTATTTCCCACATTATTGCCTGTTACCGCTCACGCCAATTCAGTTGCGTGGGCGAAATAACTACGAATACAATCTCAGCTGAATTTAAACAGGGAATCGGTCATGGGAAATCAGTCATCTTCAGAGCAAAATGGAAGAACGATCACGATGCAGGATGTGGCACGCGCTGCAGGCGTGAGTGTTTCAACTGTTTCACGCGTGCTGGATGAACGTCTCCCCCCGTCCCGCAGCCCTTCCGCTGAAAAAATACGCGAAGCGGCGAAGCAGCTGGGTTATCGACGTGACTATGTGGCGTCAAGTCTGCGCCGGGGCGATACCGGCACGATAGGCGTCCTGGTCCCCAGATTGACTGACACGGTGACGGCGATGTTCTATGAAGCCGTCTCTCAGGCCGCTGCGCGCCATGGGTATTTCACGGTAGTGGCCACCTGTGGCAACGATCCAGAAACGGAAGAGCGCGCCACGCAATCTCTGTTAGACCGCCGGGTGGACGGCCTGATCCTTTCCACCTGCCGCCTGGGCGATCGCCTGCCCCAGCAGCTACGGGAAAAACAGATCAATCATGTTCTGGCGCTACGCACCGACGGTATAAGCCCATCGGCCATTGGTGATGACGAACTGGGGGGTTATCTGGCGACCCGCCATTTACTGGATTTAGGGCACCGGGAAATCGGCATCATTGCCGGGCCGAATTTTTCATCAAGCACCTTAAACCGGCAAAAGGGTTTCCTGCGTGCCATGCAGGAAGCGCAGGCCGAGGTGAATCCCCAGTGGTGGCGAGATTCCGATTTTACCATTGTGGCCGGTGAAAACGCCGGTTATGAAATACTGAATAGTCCTGCGCGCCCCAGCGCCATTTTCGCCGTCAATGATGACCTGGCGATCGGCGTGATGGCGGCGGCACATCGACTCGGGCTGGAGATAGGCCGCGACGTTTCGCTGGTGGGTTATAACGATATTCCTTTGGTCAGCCGCCTGCCGATCCCCTTAACCTCGGTAAAAACGCCGCTTGATCAGCTTGCCAGCCATGCTGTCGAATTACTGTTAAGCAACCATGTGGAAAATCCTCAGCGCTATTCTCTACCCACGCTGATCCCGCGCGCTTCCACGCGGCCTTATCGCTAAGCGGCGAAGGTTCCCGGCCCAAAGGGTGTGACAGGGCCGGGGCAGTATTTAATATTATGCCAGCTAATGTTATCAGATATTGATTCTTGCTCTTCAGGGGGAGGTTATAGCGTAAACGTCATGCCAATACGATACCGTGATTCTGAGATTTTATTTTGGCCGTCATGGTAGCCCTGTTTCCCGAGATAATCATATTCGATATAGGGACTAAACCAGTCATTCCATTTATAGCGTAGCGTTAGCGCATTTTCTGTCGCCGAAGACTTATCATTTTTATACTTATAGTCGTCATTGACGTGGCGATAGACCGTGCCTTGATATAAGGCGCTCCATTGTGCATTAAATTTATAGGCAACATATAAATCCAGACGATTGACGCTATCCCGATGCGACTCACCGGCACTATTGACCGTTTCATAAGTGTTGTAGTCATAGCGATAACGCAGCCCAAAGGTAAGGTCGGGCGTGGCTTTATAATTAACGCGCAGATAAGGCCGTAGCTGAGTGCCTTTGTTGCTCCAGTGATAGATGCCGCCAGGCTGCAAGGCCCATTTATCGGCGAATGGCCAGCTATAGTTAGCCTCTATTTCATTATAATCGACCGTGCTGTCGCCAAAGGAGTGGGAACCATCAGCTCTGTCGGTACCCTGGTTGCCCTGATGGTTATTTTTGTTGTTTTTGTTATCCATCTCCATACTCGCCCACCAGCCTGTTTCCCACCCCTGGCTGACCTTATAGCGGGACTCGTAAGAGTGGCTTCCCGCCCGATATCCTCCCCTGACATCAAAGGTCAGCGCGTGACCGGCTGCAGGAATGCCAAGAACGCAACACATAATAAAAGCGGTTTTTGTACGCATATTTTATCCCTAAAATTAATCATCTCGAAATAAAACGGAAAAGAATATGACCGTATCTATATATTTTACAAATCAATATGAAATCGTTTGCAGTATCGTTTTCAATTACAGATATATTTCTATTACTAAATACGAATGGTCAAGACGGTAAAAATACCGATGCTATTCTCATCACAAATTTTCATCCGTTATTATCATGGCAGGTGAATTTCTGTGATCGACTCCGCTCCCTTTATTAGCCGATCATCACCTTCCCTTTCACCTGCAGCGAGTCGCTCTTGTTGTGGTAAATAACCGGCGCGCGCCTGTCATCATAAGTACGCGTTTACGCTGACGCGTGGCGGAGAGATAACCGCGTAATTAACAATGATTAATCAATGCTCTGGCGATTTTGCTGACTGTTACGCTATACTACCTTCTGAAATTGCCAGCCCGCGCCTGTGGGCGGGTGTTCAAGTAGCTTCCTTATAGTTCGATCAACTTCCCTTCCGAGGATCTGACCTCAACGGTCAGAAAAGATATGTTAAACAGTATTTTAGTAATACTCTGTCTGATAGCCGTCAGTGCCTTTTTTTCGATATCGGAAATCTCACTGGCCGCCTCACGTAAAATCAAACTGAAACTGCTGGCCGATGAAGGCAACGTCAACGCACAGCGCGTGCTGAAGATGCAGGAGAACCCGGGCACCTTCTTTACCGTCGTGCAAATCGGCCTCAATGCCGTCGCCATTCTTGGCGGTATCGTGGGCGACGCGGCCTTCTCCCCGGCGTTTCATAGCCTGCTCAGCGGGTATATGTCGCCGGAGCTCTCCGAGCAGCTGAGCTTCATCATCTCTTTTACCCTGGTCACCAGCTTGTTCATCCTGTTTGCTGACCTGACTCCGAAACGCATCGGTATGATTGCGCCCGAAACCGTGGCTCTGCGCATCATCAACCCGATGCGCTTCTGCCTGTTAGTCTTCCGCCCGCTGGTGTGGTTGTTTAACGGCATGGCCAACATGATCTTCCGCATCTTCAAACTGCCGATGGTGCGTAAAGACGATATTACTTCCGACGATATCTATGCCGTCGTTGAAGCCGGCGCGCTGGCCGGGGTGCTGCGCAAGCAGGAGCACGAGCTGATTGAGAACGTGTTCGAGCTGGAGTCCCGTACCGTTCCTTCCTCCATGACCTCGCGCGAAAACGTCATTTGGTTTGATTTACACGAAGACGAGCAGAGCCTGAAAAATAAAGTGGCCGAACATCCACACTCGAAATTCCTCGTCTGTAATGAAGATATCGACCACATTATCGGTTACGTCGATTCAAAAGATCTGCTGAACCGCGTACTGGCCAACCAGAGCCTGGTCCTGACCGGCGGCGTGCAGATCCGCAACACGCTGATCGTGCCGGATACCCTGACCCTGTCAGAAGCGCTGGAAAGCTTCAAAACCGCCGGCGAAGATTTCGCGGTGATCATGAATGAATACGCGCTGGTCGTCGGGATCATCACCCTCAACGACGTCATGACCACCCTGATGGGCGACCTCGTCGGCCAGGGGCTGGAAGAGCAGATTGTCGCCCGTGATGAAAACTCGTGGCTGATCGATGGCGGTACGCCGATTGATGACGTGATGCGTGTGCTGGATATCGACGAGTTCCCGCAGTCCGGGAATTACGAGACCATCGGCGGCTTTATGATGTTTATGCTGCGTAAAATCCCCAAACGCACCGACGCGGTGAAGTTCTCCGGGTATAAGTTTGAGGTCGTGGATATCGATAACTACCGGATCGACCAGCTGCTGGTGACCCGTATCGATAACAAGCCAACGGTGCTGGTGCCCAAGCAGGCCGAAGCGGCGGAAAGCCAGAACGCCTGAGCCTGACCTTTTCTCTCTCAAGGGCGGATAACCATCCGCCCTTTTTTTATGTCCCGAATGTGAAGCGGCTCACGCCCCTCTGCCGATAGCAGATTACTCCTGCTCGATAGCGGAACGTTCATGACTCCTCGCCACGCAAAAAGGTAACGTTGCCCGCGTCTACACGATCATATTCCTGAATAAAGGAAGCGAGGGTTACCATGATAACGTCAAATAAAAATTACTTTATCAGCTGTCTGTTTTTCCTGTTCTTCTTTATAGGCTGGGGATGCTGCTACCCCTATTTATCACTGTGGTTAACGGAAACCATCGGCATCAATTATACGGACGTCGGTCTGGTCTATTCCTTTACCGCTATTGTCGCCGTCTGCGTTCAGCCGTTATTCGGCTTCATCTCCGATAAACTGGTATATCGTAAAAATCTGATGTGGATGCTGGCGATTATAATCACGTTATTCGCCCCTTATTGGATCTATGTCTTTGCTCCCCTGTTAAAAATAAATGTGTTCCTCGGCGCGCTGGCTGGCGGCCTTTATATTGGCATGGCCTACGGCGCAGGCTGCGGGGTTTGCGAAGCCTACATTGATAAAGTCAGCCGCGCCTCCGGTTTCGAATTTGGCCGGGCGCGGATGTTCGGCGGCATCGGCGCCGCGATCGGCACCTTTGCGGCAGGAAAACTCTACGGCATTGATCAGAATATGATTTTCTGGTTGGCCAGCGGCGCAGGTGTCTGCCTGCTGGTCATTGTCTGGAAAATGCAGATCAACGCCCACCCGCAGCAGGGGTTGCTGTCTGGCAAAGCCTCGCCGGTTACCCTCCGCGATGCCGTCTCGCTGTTAAAAATTAAAAAATTCTGGTTCTTCGCCCTCTATGTCATTGGCGTCGGGGCGGTCTATGAAACCTATGACCAGCAGTTCGCTATCTATTACAGCCATTTCTTTGAGAGTAAAGCCCGGGGTGCAGAAGTCTTCGGTTATTTAACCACGGGTCAGATTTTCCTTGATGCCATCGTGATGTTCTTTGCGCCATGGTTTGTGAATAAAATCGGCCCGAAAAATGCGCTGTTATACTGCGGGCTGATTATGAGCTTGCGCATTATCGGCTCCGCATGGGCTATTGGCCCGGTATCCATCAGCCTGATTAAACTCCTCCACGGCTTTGAAAGCTCGGTGCTCCTCGTCGCGGCGCTAAAATATATTACCGCTAACTTTAACCCTCTGCTGTCAGCGACCGTTTACTTAATTGGCTTCCAGTTTTCGAAAAGCTTTAGCTCTATTTTTCTCTCGACCGGTATCGGCCATATGTACCAGAGCATGGGCTTTACCAGCAGTTATATCGTACTCGGCGGTATCGCTCTGTGCTTCACGCTCATTTCTTTTATTACGCTGGATAAAGCGCGTGTCTTCGCTTCACAACCGGTGCCCGCGAATTAATGTCAGGAGGTAGTGTGTATGTCTCATTTATTTTATGGCGTGGCGTATTACGATGAATATATGCCGGAAGATCGGCTGGCTAAGGATATCGCCTTAATGCGCGAAACCGGCATTAACGTGGTGCGTATTGCCGAGTCCACCTGGAGTACGCTGGAGCCTGAAGAGGACCAGTACAATTTCTACCATATCGACCGGGTGCTGGAGGCGATGCATGAGGCCGGCATTGCGGTCATCGTCGGGACGCCGACCTATGCGGTACCGGCCTGGCTGGCGGCGAAACATCCCGATATTCTGGTCACCACCGTCGCGGGGCAGCAAAAATATGGCCCGCGGCAGATCATGGATATCGTCAATCCGACCTTTCGCCGCTATGCCGAAAAAATTATCCGCACGCTGATGGCCCATGTGCAGCACCATCCGGCGATTATCGGCTGGCAACTGGATAACGAAACCAAGCATTACGACAATATTGGCCGCTATATGCAGGAGGGCTTCGTGCGCAGCCTGCAGGAGAAATATCCTGACCTCCGGCAGCTGAATCGCGATTTCGGCCTGGATTACTGGAGCAACCGCATTGACCGCTGGCAGGATTTTCCGCCGGTGGAAAACACCATCAACGCCAGCCTCGCCTGCGCCTTCTCTCGCTATCAGCGTCAGCAGGTCACCGAGTATCTGGCCTGGCAGGCGGCCATCGTTCGGGAATACGCCCAGCCGCACCAGTTCGTCACCCACAACTTCGATTTCGAATGGCGCGGTTACTCTTACGGCGTGCAGCCGCGGGTCGACCATTTTGCGGCGGCGCAGGCGCTGGATATCGCCGGCGTCGATATCTATCACCCGAGCCAGGCGCACCTGACCGGGCGGGAAATCGCCTTTGGCGGCGCCATCACCCGCTCGCTTAAGCCGGGTCAGAACTACTTCGTACTGGAAACCCAGGCTCAGGGCTTCGCCCAGTGGACCCCCTTCCCGGGCCAGCTACGCCTGCAGGCATTCAGCCATATCGCCTCCGGCGCCGCCATGGTCTCCTACTGGCACTGGCATTCGATTCATAACGCCTTCGAAACCTACTGGAAGGGGCTGCTCAGCCACGACTTCTCGCGCAACCCAACCTGGCAGGAAGCCACCACCATCGGCGCCGATTTCGCCCGCCTGTCGCCGCAGCTGGCGGAGCTGAAGGCCGAAAATGACGTCGCGTTGCTAATAAGCAATGAGGCGATGGACGCCCTCAATCACTTCCGTCCCGGCGATGCCGAGGGCAACATTTATAACGAAATCTTCCGCCGCTTCCACGATGCGCTGTATGACCACAATATCAGCCTCGACATCATCCACGATGTGAACGAGGAAACCTCGCGCTACCGGGTACTGATCGTTCCTGGTCTGTACGCCGCCGATGATGGCCTGCTAACACGGATTAACGACTATATCGCCCGGGGCGGCAGAGCGCTGATCGGCTTTAAATCAGGCTTTAGCGATGAAAATGTCAAGGTGCGCAACAGCGCGCAGCCGGGGATTTTGCGCCAGAGCTGCGGCGTCAGCTACAGCCAGTTCACCCTGCCGGAAGGGACGACGGTAAGCTCATGCTGCGCAGAGATTGATTGCCGCAATGATAATCAGGCTGAGCTGTGGATGGAATTGCTGACGCCCGATGGCGGAACCCGCACACTGCTGCGCTATCAGCATCCGGCATGGGGCGAATACGCCGCCGCAACGGCGGCGGATTACGGTCAGGGACGCGCCCTGTACGTTGGCTTTCTGCCGCACAAGCGCCTGATTAGCCAGCTGTTTGATGTCCTGACGGCGGATCTCACGCTGAACTCGCGAACTTCCGCCTATCGCTATCCGTTAGTGGTTAAAAAGATGCGTAACCGAGCCGGAAATACTATCCACTTCCTGTTCAATTACTCCGGCGAGGCGCTGGATGTTGTCAGCGAGACCGCGGGTACCGCGCTGCTGAGCGGGGAGGCTGTAGACGTCGGCCAGCCGTTGCGCCTCAGGGCCTGGGAATTTACTATCATCGAAAGCTAACGACGCGGCGGCGCCCAGGTGGGAGAAAGAATGGAACTGGATATCAATGAGCTACTCAATTTCTCGCCATTGATGAAGACCTTTACCTTCAATGCCTGGGTCGTCGCAGGCTTCACGCCGATTACCCGCGGCTCCACGCTGGACTACTACATTAATCGCCCGCAGGGGATGAAAGGTTACATCATTAATCTGACCCTGCGCGGCCAGGCGCGGGCGAAAGCGGGCGATGGCTTCCTGCTGTGCCGGGAAAACGATCTGTTGCTGTTTCCTCCCGGCGTGCCCCATCATTACGGCAGGGACGAACACAGCGAGTACTGGGACCATCTGTGGATCTACTTTATCCCCCGCCCCTACTGGATAGACTGGCTAAAGTGGGACCAAACCACCCACGGTATCGGCAAAACAACCATTAACGATCCCGACCAGCTCCAGCAGCTGCGCGATCTTTTCTACGAAGTAATACGCCACCACTCTGCGTCCGTACCGCTGTCAGAAGCGCTGGCAATGAACGCGCTGGAGAGATTAATTCTCCGCTGTTTTCAGCAGCAGCCCATTAGCAACCGCCATGCCCACGACCCACGGATTAACGCCATCTGCGACTATCTTAACGCCCATATTGCGCAGGAGGTAAAAATCGAGACCCTGGCGGCGATGGTGTTTATCTCCCCTTCACGTCTGGCGCACCTTTTAAAAATGAACTGGGGCAAACGGTCTATGCGTGGCGGGAAACGCAGCGCATCAACCGCGCCAGGTGGCTTATTCAGAGCACCTCGCTCCCACTTAACAAAATTGCTTTATCGGTGGGTTACAGCGATCCGGTCTATTTCACCCGCCTTTTTCGTAAACATAACGGCATCCCACCGGGCGAATATCGCAAACGCTATGCGGAAATGAAGGGCTAAAAACATCAACGGCTCCCATCGGGAGCCGTCTTTTACCTACTACGTACTGCTACGTTTCAGGTTATGCCATCTCAGTTTGCAGACGCAACACCTGACGATTGACTTCGGACATCACTGACAGATGCAGCTTGTCCTTGACCTTCGGGATAAGGATTTTGCCCTTATCAAATTCAAATGCGCCAACGTCCTTGATGTACAACCGTCCACGAAACAGGATCTTCACGTACTTCGCCACTTGCAGCGGATTGTAGCGTTGGAAAATTTTCATTCTTCTCTCCTGCCAGGGTTACGCTCCTGTGGTGCCACAGTTAGCCCACGTATCGGGAGCGCAAATTTTAATGCCCTAAAACTATAGTCCAGAATCTCAGAGGGACCCAGTGTGTATAAGTTTATTTACCGTTTGATGACAATAATTCAGAATTTTCGTTTCGGACATACGATGAAGTAAGTATAAGTCGCCGTTTTTCTACTAATTTGTGCGTCAACACGCAAACTGGCATCCTCATTGCGGGTAATCGCCGCCAATCGCACTTATGATTAAACGAGACCAAGTGGTCGGATCACCTGCATAAAAATGATTAAGGATTACGCATGACCCTACGTAGCATACTGGCCGCCTCGTTACTGCTTCTCCCGCTGCTGGCCACAGCGCATAACTTCGTCGACGGCCAGCGTGTGGCGCCGGTCGGCGTCGCGGATCGGGGAGAACTTATTCTGGATAAGGATAAGTTTAGCTATAAAAACTGGAACAGCTCGCAGCTGGTGGGAAAAGTGCGAGTTATCCAGCACATTGCCGGTCGCTCATCAGCCAAAGAGAAAAATGCCAACCTGATCGAGGCGATTAAAGCGGCAGGTTTCCCGCACGATCGTTACCAGACCACCACCATCGTTAACACCGACGATGCCATTCCGGGCACCGGCATGTTCGTGCGCAGCAGCATTGAGAGTAATAAAAAGCTTTTTCCATGGTCGCAGTTTATCGTCGACAGCAACGGGCTGGTGCGTAAAGCCTGGCAACTGGACGAGAAGAGTTCCGCGATCGTGGTGCTGGATAAGAACGGGCGTGTGCAGTGGGCCAAAGACGGTGCGCTGACCCAGCAGGAGGTGCAGCAGGTGATCGACCTGCTGCATAAATTGCTTAATAAATAGAGACCCGGAAGCCGGGGTTGAGGAAGGATTCACGCGGCGTGTAGTCGAGGGTTTTGCCCTGCCAGTCGTGAACATGCGCCCCAGCGGCCACCGCGACCGCGTGGCCGGCGGCAGTGTCCCAGGTGCTGGTCGGCCCGAAGCGCGGATAGAGCTGGGCCTGGCCTTCCGCCACCAGGCAGAACTTCAGCGAAGATCCGATAGAAGTGGTTTGATGCTCGCCCAGTTGCTCAAGATACTCCTGCAGCTCCGGATCGTTACCGTGAGAGCGACTGATCACCACCAGCGGCGGACGGGCATCGCGGACCTGGATCTGCTTGCGCACCCCGCACTCTTCTTTCCAGGCTTTGCCATTTTGCGCGCTGTACATCACCTTCATCACCGGGGCATAGACAACGCCCAGCGTCGGCTTGCCGTTTTCAATCAGCGCGATATTGACGGTGAATTCGCCGTTACGCTTAATAAACTCTTTGGTGCCGTCCAGCGGGTCGACCAGCCAGTAGCGCTGCCAGTGCTGACGTACCTCCCAGGCCGGCGGGTCCTCCTCGGAAAGAACCGGGGTGTCAGGATCCAGCGCTTTCAGACCGCTGATGATGACGTTGTGCGCTGCGATATCCGCCGCCGTGACCGGAGAATCATCTTTCTTGCTGGCGACGTTGATCGGCTGGTTTCCATCGTAGACTTCCATGATGGCATCGCCCGCGTTCCGTGCAAGCTGACATACTTGTTCTAACATTCTCCACCTCGTCTGGTTACAGTGGCGTTAACTCGTTGTTTTATTTATATCGCATCACCGCGAGTTCCGCTATCTGTGATAACGATGGCGGTTTCTCTGCCCGCTTTTCTGGCAAGATTCACATTTCTGTAAGCAACAGAATATAAATACATTTTCTACTGTGCTATCGCTCATAAAAAAAGGACGCCTCTGATGATTAAGTTTAGCGCAACGCTCCTGGCCACGCTGATCGCCGCCAGCGTCAACGCCGCGACGGTCGACCTGCGGATCATGGAAACCACCGATCTGCACAGCAATATGATGGACTTTGACTATTACAAAGATGCCGCCACGGAGAAATTCGGCCTGGTGCGTACCGCCAGCCTGATCGAACAGGCGCGGGCAGAAGCGAAAAACAGCGTGCTGGTGGATAACGGGGATGTTATCCAGGGTAGCCCGTTAGGCGACTACATGGCCGCGAAAGGGTTGAAAGAAGGCGATGTGCATCCGGTGTATAAGGCGATGAATACCCTGAATTACGCCGTCGGCAACCTGGGTAACCATGAATTCAATTATGGCCTCGACTTCCTGCATAAGGCGCTGGCCGGGGCGAAATTCCCCTACGTGAACGCCAATATCATCGATGCCAAAACTGGCAAACCGATGTTTACGCCCTATCTGATTCAGGATACCCAGGTTCAGGATAGCGATGGTCAACCCCATACTCTGCGCATCGGCTATATCGGCTTTGTGCCGCCGCAGATCATGACCTGGGATAAAGCCAATCTCAGCGGTAAAGTGACGGTCAACGACATTACCGAAACCGCGCGCAAATATATCCCGGAGATGCGGTCGAAAGGCGCTGATGTGGTGGTCGTGGTCGCGCACTCCGGCCTCTCCGCCGACCCGTATCAGGCGATGGCCGAAAACTCGGTCTACTACTTAAGCCAGGTGCCCGGCGTGGACGCCATTATGTTCGGCCATGCCCACGCGGTGTTCCCGGGTAAAGACTTCGCCAACATCAAAGGCGCGGATATCGCCAAAGGGACGCTGAACGGCGTACCGGCGGTGATGCCGGGAATGTGGGGCGATCATCTCGGGGTGGTTGATCTGGTGCTGAACAACGACAGCGGCAAATGGCAGGTCACTCAGAGTAGAACGGAAGCGCGGCCAATCTATGACGCGGTGGCGAAGAAATCGCTGGCGGCCGAAGACGGCAAGCTGGTGGCGGTGCTGAAAGCCGACCACGACGCCACTCGCGAATTCGTCAGCAAGCCGATCGGCAAGTCCGCCGACAACATGTACAGCTATCTGGCGCTGGTGCAGGACGATCCGACGGTGCAGGTGGTCAACATGGCGCAGAAAGCCTATGTAGAACACTATATTCAGGGCGACCCGGATCTGGCGAAGCTGCCGGTGCTCTCCGCCGCCGCGCCGTTTAAAGTCGGCGGACGTAAAAACGATCCGGCGAGCTTTGTCGAAGTGGAGAAAGGTCAGCTCACCTTCCGCAATGCCGCCGACCTCTATCTCTACCCCAACACCCTGGTGGTGATGAAGGTCAGCGGGAAAGAGGTCAAGGAGTGGCTGGAGTGCTCCGCCGGACAGTTTAACCAGATCGATCCCGCCAGCAGCAAGCCGCAGTCGCTGATCAACTGGGACGGCTTCCGCACCTATAACTTCGACGTCATTGACGGGGTGAACTACCAGATTGACGTCACCCAGCCGGCCCGCTACGACGGCGAATGTCAGATGATCCATCCGCAGGCAGAGCGTATTAAGCACCTGACCTTTAACGGTAAACCTGTCGATCCGCAGGCCACTTTCCTGGTCGCGACCAATAACTATCGCGCTTACGGCGGCAAATTCGCCGGCACCGGTGAGAGCCATATCGCCTTTGCCTCACCGGATGAAAACCGTTCAGTGCTGGCGGCATGGATAGGTGCGCAATCGAAGAAGGATGGCGCGATCCATCCGGCGGCGGATAACAACTGGCGTCTGGCGCCGATCCACAGCAACACGCCGTTGGATATTCGTTTTGAGACCTCGCCAGGCGACAAAGCCGCGGCGTTTATCAAAGAGAAAGCACAGTATCCAATGCGCCAGGTGGCCACCGATGATATCGGCTTCGCCATTTATCAGCTGGATTTGAGCAAGTAATGCCTGTTCCCCGGTGGCGCTGCGCTTACCGGGGCTACAAACCGGGGCTGACGGGTAGCCCGGATAAGGCGCCAGCCGCTATCCGGGAATATCTCCCCGATGGCGCTGCGCTTACCGGGGCTACAAACCGGGGCTGACGGGTAATCCGGATAAGGCGCCAGCCGCTATCCGGGTACATCTCCCCGGTGCCGCTGCGCTTACCGGGGCTACAAACCGGAGCTGACGGGTAGCCCGGATAAGGCGCCAGCCGCTATCCGGGAATATCTCCCCGGTGGCGCTGCGCTTACCGGGGCTACAAACCGGGGCTGGCTGGTAGCCCGGATAAGACGCCAGCCGCTATCCGGGAATATCTCCCCGGTGGCGGGGCTACAGGGAGTGATACATTTTCACTCCCCGTGGTTAGCCAACACCGCAGGCAGATTGCTCTCGATCCAGTCCGCCAGCGCCGCCACTTTCTCGCTCACCTGCAGGCCGAGCGGCGTCAGGCTATATTCAACGTGTGGCGGTACCACCGGATAAGAGACGCGGTCGATAAAACCATCCTGCTCCAGGGCCTGCAGCGACTGCGCCAGCATCTTTTCGCTGACCCCGCCCATTTTGCGGCGCAGATCGCTGAAGCGATGGGTCCCCTCGCGCAGCGCCACCAGAATCAACACGCCCCAGCGACTGGTGACATGTTTAAGCACATCGCGCGACGGGCACTGTTCCGCAAACAGGTTGCCGTTGCGCAGTTTCTCGCTCAGCGTCGGTTCGGCCATTTTCACACTTACCTTTTTGTACGTACTTACTAAAAGTTAGTTAAGGTGTTAGCTTACCACAACTGCCACTAAACACGAAGGAGAAGACTCATGATCGCCCTTACCGGTGCCACCGGCCAGCTTGGCCACTACGTTCTGCAAGACCTGTTAAAAACCGTCCCTGCCAGCCAGATTGTGGCGATTGTCCGCAACCCGGCCAAAGCCCAGTCCCTCAGCCAGCAGGGCGTCGTTGTCCGTCAGGCCGAGTACGGCGATGAAGCGGCACTAACCGCCGCGCTGCAGGGCGTGGATAAACTGCTGTTAATCTCCTCCAGCGAAGTCGGTCAGCGCGCCGTTCAGCACCGCAACGTCATCAACGCCGCCAAAGCCGCTGGGGTGACATTCATCGCCTACACCAGCCTGCTGCACGCCGACACCTCGCCGCTGGGCCTGGCCGCAGAGCATATTGAAACCGAGCAGATGCTGGCCGACTCTGGTATCGCTTACGCCCTGCTGCGCAATGGCTGGTATACCGAAAACTATCTGGCCAGCGCACCGCCGGCGCTGGAGCATGGCGTGTTTATCGGTGCCGCCGGCGAGGGTAAAATTGCCTCCGCCACCCGCGCGGATTATGCCGCCGCTGCCGCCCGCGTTATCGCTGGTGAAGGCCATGAAGGGAAGATTTACGAACTGGCGGGTGATAACGCCTGGACGCTGAGCGACCTGGCTGCTGAGCTGAGCACGCAAAGCGGAAAAAACGTGGTCTACCAGAACCTCAGCGAAGCCGATTTCGCCGCCGCGCTGAAAAGCGTCGGTCTGCCGGCGGGTCTGGCGGATATGCTGGCGGATTCCGATGTCGGCGCGTCGAAAGGCGGGCTGTTTGACGACAGCCGCACCCTGAGTACGCTGATCGGCCGTCCGACCACCTCCCTTGCTGAAAGCGTGAAAGGCATTCTGTAACCACCCCTGTCAGCTTTTGCGGTTGCGTCCCGGCGGTTCCTCTCTCATATTGAAGGGATAACCGTCGGGAGGCAGGCATGCAGGGCGTACCACCCCAATTTAGTGATGAAAAAGACCGCGCGCGCTTTCGCCATCTCGAACAGCTGCCCGGGGTGGAGCTTTACCACGCCCATATCTCTCGCTACGCCTTTGAACCCCATACCCACGAAGCCTTCGGCATCGGCGTGATTGAGCAAGGCGCTGAACGCTTTCGCTACCGCGGCAGCCAGCATATCGCCGCCGCGAACGCCATTGTCACCATGAATCCCGACGAGCTGCATACCGGCGAAGCGGAAACCGCTGACGGCTGGCGCTACCGGATGATTTATCTGGAGCCGGACCGTCTGGAAGCCATCACCGGGGTGCGCGACTGGTGGTTCAGCGAGGTGGTCCGCGAGGATCCCCTGCGTTCCCGACAGATTGGCCAGCTGATTTATGGCCTGTGGCATAGCGACGATCCGCTGGCCCAGCAGGGACTGCTGCTCGACCTCATCGACGCCTTCCGCCCTCTGGCCCACCATGCCTCTGCGCAGGGTGAGGCCGGGCATCGCTTCGACCGGGTGCGCGACTACCTGCACGATAACTATATGCGCCCCATCACCCTCGACGAGCTAGCGCAGGTGGCGGCGCTTAGCCCATACCACTTTCAGCGCCAGTTTAAAGCCCACTATCACGTGACGCCCCATCAGATGCTGATGGCCATCCGTCTGTGGCGCGCCAAAGCGTTTCTCACCCACGGTATGCCCGCCGCCGAAGTGGCGATAGCCGTCGGCCTCACCGACCAGTCCCACCTGACCCGCGCCTTCACCCTGCGTTACGGCATTACGCCGGTGCGCTATCAGAAGCAGGTCGCCAGGCGCTAATGCGCAATCTCATACAATATTCCTGCCCGGCCCCCTTCTACACTGCAGACCAACAGTGATGAAAACGGATGCAATGATGATTAGTGGTGTGCTGTACGCCCTGCTGGCGGGGCTGATGTGGGGATTAATTTTTGTCGGGCCTCTGCTGGTGCCAGAGTACCCGGCGATGCTGCAGTCGATGGGGCGCTATCTGGCGCTGGGCCTGATCGCCCTGCCGCTGGCGTGGCTCGGGCGCGCGCGTTTGCGCCAGCTGAGCCGCAACGACTGGTGGACCGCGCTGGGCCTGACGATGATGGGGAATCTTATCTATTACGTCTGCCTGGCCAGTGCTATTCAGCGCACCGGGGCGCCGGTCTCCACCATGATTATCGGCACGCTGCCGGTGGTATTGCCGGTGTTCGCCAATCTGCTCTACAGCCAACGCGACGGAAAGCTGCCGTGGCGGCGTCTGTTTCCGGCGCTGGTCTGCATCGCCGTGGGCCTGATCTGCGTTAACGTCGCAGAACTGCGCCAGGGGCTGCCTGATTTTAGCCCGTGGCGCTACGGCTCCGGCATCGCGCTGGCGCTGGGATCGGTGGCCTGCTGGGCCTGGTATGCCCTGCGCAACGCCCGCTGGTTGCGGGAAAATCCGCATCAGCCGCCGATGATGTGGGCTACCGCTCAGGCACTGGTCACGCTTCCGGTTTCGCTGGCCGGCTATCTCGCCGCCTGCGCCTGGCTGCACGGCCAGCAGGCCGGGTTTCCCCTGCCCTTCGGCCCGCGCCCGGCGGTGTTCATTACGCTGATGCTGGCCATCGCGGTGCTCTGCTCATGGGTCGGCGCGCTGTGCTGGAATATCGCCAGCCAGCGGCTGCCGACGGTGATCCTCGGCCCGTTAATCGTCTTCGAAACCCTGGCCGGACTGCTGTATACCTTCCTGCTGCGGCAAAGTTTACCGCCGCTGCTGACCCTGAGCGGGATCCTGCTGCTGGTGCTCGGCGTGGTCTCCGCCGTACGCGCCAGACCGGAAAAACCGATGCTGCAGCCGCTGACGGACGAAAAAAAGTAGCCAGGCCTCCTTAAGGGGTATTCCCTCGCCAAAAAGATGCATTTAAAATACATCTTATATTCCTGATGACGAGGTAACTGCTATGGCTTTCCGTGACCAACCTTTAGGCGAGCTGGCGCTGACCATCCCGCGCGCCTCCGCCCTGTTCCGTCAATACGATATGGATTACTGCTGCGGCGGCAAACAGACCCTGGCGCGCGCCGCATCGCGGAAAGCGCTGGATGTCGCGGTGATTGAAGCCGAGCTGGCGAAACTGGCCGAGCAGCCCCTCTCCCGCGACTGGCGCGCGGCGCCCCTCCCGGAGATTATCGACCATATCATCGTCCGCTATCACGACCGGCACCGCGAACAGCTGCCGGAGCTGATCCTGCAGGCCACCAAGGTTGAACGTGTCCACGCCGATAAACCGAACGTGCCGAAAGGGCTGACCAAATACCTGACCATGCTGCATCAGGAACTCTCCAGCCACATGATGAAAGAGGAGCAGATCCTGTTCCCGATGATCAAACAGGGGATGGGCACCCAGGCCGGGGGGCCGATCAGCGTAATGGAAAGCGAGCACGATGAAGCGGGTGAACTGCTGGAGGTCATTAAGCACATCACCCATAACGTGACGCCGCCGCCGGAAGCCTGCACCACCTGGAAGGCGATGTATAACGGTATCAACGAGATGATTGACGATCTGATGGAGCACATCAGTCTGGAAAATAACGTACTGTTCCCGCGCGCCCTTGCCGGAAAATAAAGAAAAAGGCGCCCGCAGGCGCCCTCGACATTGTCCGTCTTACTTTGGCCACTCCGGGTGGCCTTTTTTATTTCGCCAGACGTTTTTTGCCGGCAAACAGCCAGCCCGCGCCCAGCAGAACAAACCACAGCGGGGTGACCATCAGCGCTTCACGGGTATCATCTTCCAGGGTCAACAGCACCAGTACGAAGACGAAGAAGGCCATGCACACCCAGCACATGAATTTGCCCAGCGGCATCTTGTATTTGGACTTTTCATGCAGCTGCGGGCGCTTTTTACGGTAGACCAGATAAGAGCAGAGGATAATCGTCCAGACGAACATAAACAGGATCGCCGACACCGTGGTGATCATGGTGAACGCGGCAATCACGCTCGGGTTGACCATCAGCATGACCACACCGCCCAGCAGGCACATGCAGGAGAAGGTTAAACCCTTCGCCGGCACCGCACGCTTCGACAGCTTGGCGAACATCTTCGGCGCCTGACCATCCTGCGCCAGACCGAACAACATACGGCTGGTAGAGAACACGCCGCTGTTGGCCGAGGAGGCTGCGGAAGTCAGCACCACAAAGTTGATCAGGCTCGCCGCCGCCGGCAGGCCGACCAGCACGAACAGCTCAACGAACGGGCTCTTGCTCGGCACCACGGAGCTCCACGGCGTCACCGACATAATCACAATCAGCGCGAAGACGTAGAACATAATGATACGCAGCGGGATGGAGTTAATCGCCCGTGGCAGGGATTTCTCCGGGTCTTTGGTTTCGGCGGCGGTGGTCCCCACCAGCTCAATCCCCACGAAGGCGAACACCGCAATCTGGAAGCCGGCAAAGAAGCCGCTCAGCCCTTTCGGGAACCAGCCGCCGTCATTCCACAGATGGGCGAAAGAGGCTTCGACGCCGGTCGGCGATTTGAAATGCATCATGACCATCACCAGGCCGACGACGATTAGCGCCACAATGGCGACGATTTTGATCATCGCGAACCAGAACTCCATTTCGCCAAACATTTTGACGGTGGCCAGGTTCAGGCCCAGCAGCAGCAGGATCACCGCCAGCGAGGCGACCCAGTCGGAGAGTCCGGGAAACCAGAACTGCGCGTAGGCGGTAATCGCCACTACGTCCGCCATTCCGGTGACGACCCAACAGAACCAATAGGTCCAGCCGGTAAAGTAACCCGCCCACGGCCCCAGCAGATCGGCCGCAAAATCGCTGAAGGATTTATATTCGAGGTTCGACAGCAGTAATTCGCCCATGGCTCGCATAACGAAAAACAGCATAAAACCGATAATCATATAAACAAAAATAATAGATGGCCCGGCAAGGCTGATAGTTTTGCCAGAACCCATAAATAACCCAGTGCCGATCGCCCCGCCAATCGCAATCAGCTGAATATGTCGGTTTGTGAGATTTCGCCGTAGCGATTGTTCAGTCGGCTCCTGCTCAATAGCAGCGACTTTAACCTGATCTACCATGTGATTTCTTCCTGTTGTACCTGTCTGTGTTGTTCAGGCTCTGATGGCCCGTCGTCTGTCATTAACCCCAGCAAGGGCTAGTCGATATTAGGTAAGAATCGGAGGGATGAATACTATGATTTAGATATAATGTTAATTTTATGTTTAAAGTGAGTGTTATATCACTCATCCACCGCGAAATAGCTCACAAAAATACACCCATACGCGATGAATGCAAAACATAATTCTAATTAATTTTTAACTTAAGGATTTTACGCTATTTTTGCGGCTTCCCCCACCTCAGGGGAAGAGGAAGCCTCTGCTGTTTAGATAATATCCAGCAGTTCAACTTCGAAGATCAGGGTGCTGAACGGAGGAATCGACGCGCCAGCGCCGCGTTCGCCGTAGGCCAGGTTGTGCGGGATCGTCAGTTCCCATTTAGAACCGACCGGCATCAGGGTCAGCGCTTCAATCCAGCCGCTAATCACGCCGGTCACCGGGAATTCAGCAGGCTCACCACGGGCGACGGAGCTGTCGAAGACGGTGCCGTCGATCAGTTTGCCGGTGTAGTGCACGCGTACGCGGTCGGTACGTGCCGGGATCGGGCCTTCGCCCTGGGTCAGTACGCGGAACTGCAGACCAGATTCGGTGCTATTCACACCCTCTTTCTCGCGGTTTTCATCGAGGTATTTCTGGCCGTCGGCGGCCATGGCCTGGAAACGTTCGCGGCGTACGGCGTCAGCACGCTCGTGGATTTCACGCAGCGCACGGTGAACGGCTTCTACCGGCACCTGCGGCTGGTTACCTTCCAGCGCATCAGCGATACCCGCTACCAGCGCTTCCGGCAGCAGCCCCTGCAGGCCGGATTCGCTCAGCTGTTGTCCAACCTGCAAGCCGATACCGTAACTTGCCTGCGCTTCGATAGTGTCAAAAGTTGGGGTTGCCATCTTTGTTCCTTTTTGGGTGATAAACATCAAGAGAAAAGCGTGCGAAAGCATAACAGCCATAGCGAAATGGGTAAAACTTTGTCGGCGGATGATGACAAATCTCAGCGAAACAGAAACAATAGGTGGCAGCAGGTTAACTTTACTTTGTTCCGGTCATCAGGACGTTAGCCATCTATACTCATATGCAGGATAAAAATATGCGGAGCAGGAGGAAAGCCATGCCCGGGCGCTTTGAACTGACATCTACCCTGGCGAAGATCTGGCACGCCCCGGATCATTTTCGCCTCCTGGACCCGCTTCCCCCGATGCACCGCCGGGGTATCATCGCAGGCTTCCTGTTGGTCATTATCGGTATCCTTCTTCCTTCCGACGATAGCCAAAGCCCGGCGACAAACAGCCGCGAAGCGAACCTGAATCTTCAGTCGCAGTCCCAGCCGCAAGCTGGCGGCAATCAGGCCGTTCCGCTCCCGCCGATCACCAATACGCCGACCGTGAGCGATGCCGATCAGATGGCGCCCGTCGCCCCGGAGCCGATTCAGGACGAGCAGCCAGATCAGGCGCAGACGCAGCAGCCTGCTTCCCAACCGTATCAATCCTCGCAGCAGCAGTCCGCACCGGGCATTGAGCAGCAGTGGCGGACCTATCGCATCGAGTCAGGCAAAACCCTGGCCCAGCTGTTCCGCGATCATGGGCTGCCGGCCACCGACGTCTACGCGATGGCGCAGGTTGAAGGCGCTGGCAAACCATTAAGCACGTTGCAGAGCGGACAGACGGTGCAAATTCGGCAGAACGCCAACGGCGTAGTCACCGGCCTCACTATCGATACCGGCAACGGCCAGCAGGTGCTGTTTACCCGCCAGTCGAACGGCAGCTTTGTGCGTGCGCGATAGCGAAGAAGACGACAGCAAGCGTTACGCCGCCGCAACAAAATGAAAGGCGCTAAAAAGCAAAACGCCGGCACAAGGCCGGCGATTTGTTGTTACCAGAACGTCAGAGGCCGATTACTCAGCAACCACGTTGATGATAACTTTAGCGAATACTTCGCTGTGAACCTGGAAGTCCACTTCGTGCTCGCCAACGTTACGCAGAACGCCGTTCGGCAGGCGAACTTCGCTCTTAGCAACTTTAACGCCTGCTGCAGTAACAGCGTCAGCGATGTCGCGAGTACCGATGGAACCGAACAGTTTACCTTCGTCGCCAGCTTTGGACGCGATGGTTACGGATTCCAGGGCGTTGATCTGCGCAGCACGAGCTTCAGCAGCTGACAGAACGTCAGCCAGTTTGGCTTCCAGTTCAGCGCGACGTGCTTCGAAGAATTCAACGTTTTTCTTGGTAGCAGGAACAGCTTTACCCTGCGGGACCAGGAAGTTACGAGCATAGCCCGCTTTAACGTTAACCTGATCACCCAGGCTACCCAGGTTTGCTACTTTATCAAGCAGAATAACTTGCATTACCTTATCCTCTCAAAGTCGTATTAATGGACCGTGACCGATTACTGATGACGATCAGTGTACGGCAGCAGGGACAGGTAGCGAGCGCGTTTGATAGCGCGAGCCAGCTGACGCTGATATTTTGCACGGGTACCGGTGATACGGCTCGGGACAATCTTACCGCTTTCGGTGATGTAGTTTTTCAGCGTAGCGATATCTTTATAGTCGATCTCTTGAACGCCTTCCGCGGTGAAACGGCAGAACTTGCGACGACGGAAATAACGTGCCATATGGCTAGTCTCCAGAATCTATCAATTCAATCTGCTCGGCATGCAGAACCATTTTGCTCAAGCCGTTCTTTGCCTTATGGCAAGAGATGAACCCTCGAACGGTTACTGCGCTACCGACCGTTATACTGTGAGTAATGGCCTGGTTTTCGTGACCGCTAATAATAACGGGCATTTGACACCATGCCTGCCGGTGAAAACCGGCTTCCTCCTGCACTGAACGATGCTCAAGCACGAACTGGCAGTGAGGAATTCCTGACGGGCTGACCTTACGAAGTGGAGTCCTGCAAATAATGCCGGACAGCTCCAGACGGTTGGTCATCAGGATTACTCTTCAGAATCCCCAGCTTCAGAATCATCTGCGGTTTCGTTGGCGAAATCTTCGCGACGCTCACGGCGCTCGTCTTTCGCTTTAACCATCGGAGATGCTTCGGTAACAGCGTGCTTAGTACGCATTACCATGCTGCGGATAACGGCGTCGTTGAAGCGGAAGTTAGTTTCCAGCTCATCGATCGCTTCCTGCGGTGCTTCAACGTTCAGCAGAACGTAGTGAGCTTTGTGCAGTTTGTTGATCGGATAAGCCAGCTGACGGCGGCCCCAGTCTTCCAGACGGTGGATCGTACCTGCTGCTGCAGTGATTGCACCAGTGTAACGTTCGATCATGCCCGGAACCTGTTCGCTCTGGTCAGGATGGACCATAAAAACGATTTCGTAATGACGCATCGAATTGCTCCTTACGGATTATTCAGCCTCCTGTCTGGGTCAGCCGCGGCCCATGGAGGCAAGGAACGTGTTAAAGGGCGGCTGAAAAATTGACGCGTCATTCTAATGGCGCCCCCCCAGGAACACAAGCGGATTTGCACAAATAATTCGCACTAAGCGCCAAGTGGCGCTAAGTGGGTGATTTAAAATTAACCAATAAAGGAAGCGGCATTTTTTTGAACGACTGCATCAGAAAAGGTCGCCATGCGACGAACGCGCAGCGATTACACTTATATCAGAGCCAAACGACCACAGGAGAGCCCCCGAGTCAGCGTCAGGACTGTCAGTCAGGAGCGTAGTATATGAAACTGAAAATCATCGCCATGATGGCTGCGCTTTTCTTCAGCGCCAACGCGCTGGCAGCTATCCAAATCACCGAACGTCAGGCCCGCAACATGGACGACGTGCAGAGCCTCGGCGTTATCTATATCAATCACAATATGGCCACTGAGCACGAGGCCGAGCAGGCCCTTAGCCAGATGAGCGATGCGCAGGGGGCGAAATACTTTCAGCCTATCCTGATGCACGAACCCGAAACCAACGGCCCGCTTCGCGCCAGCGCGGTGATATACCGCTAACGCCTGCCCGATTCTTCGCCTCTCCTTGCGAGGGGCGAAGCGAGGTTTTCACCTAAACGCAATTGAGAATTATTTTACAAACCGACTTATCAGCGCCATCGCAACCTGATTTAATCAGCCACTCGCCATTTGATAATCAGGAGTGATTGATGGTTCCGCGTTTCGCCACCTTAGGCCGTATCCCCAAAGGCGTTTGGGTACTCGGCGGCGTCAGCCTGCTGATGGATGTCTCCTCCGAGATGATCCACAGCCTCTTACCGCTGTTTATGGCCACCACCCTCGGCGCCAGCGTGATAATTATCGGTCTTATCGAGGGACTGGCGGAAGCCACCGCCCTGATCCTGAAAGTCTTCTCTGGCGTAATCAGCGACTATGTCGGCAAGCGCAAAGGACTGGCGCTGCTGGGATACGGCCTGGGCGCGCTCAGTAAGCCGCTGTTTGCCATCGCCCCCACCGCCGGAGTGGTGTTTAGCGCCCGCATGATTGACCGCGTAGGGAAAGGTATTCGCGGCGCGCCGCGCGATGCGCTGGTTGCCGACGTCACCCCGCCGGAGATCCGCGGCGCCGCCTACGGGCTCCGCCAGGCGCTGGATACCGTTGGCGCCTTTCTCGGCCCGCTGCTGGCGGTGCTGCTGATGTTTATCTGGGCCAACGATTTTCACGCTATTTTCTGGGTGGCGGTCATTCCCGCCGTGCTCTCCATTCTCCTGCTCGGGTTTGGCCTGCAGGAGCCAAAATCTGCCATCGCACACAAACGCAGCAATCCACTGAAGCGCGAAAACCTGAAAAAGCTCTCCGCCGCCTACTGGTGGGTAGTCGCCATCGGCAGCATCTTCACCCTCGCCCGCTTCAGCGAAGCCTTTCTGGTGCTGCGCGCCCAGCAGATGGAGATCCCGCTGTTTACCATCCCGCTGGTGATGGTGGCGATGAACCTGGTCTACAGCCTCACGGCTTACCCGTTCGGTAAACTCTCAGACAGCATGAGCCACAGCAAACTGCTGCAGTGGGGACTGCTGGTGCTGATCCTCGCCGATATTGTGCTGGCGCTCAGCGGCCACTGGAGTACGCTGCTGCTCGGCGTCGCGCTGTGGGGGATTCATATGGGAATGACCCAGGGCCTGCTGGCAGCGATGGTTGCGCATACCGCGCCGCCGGAACTACGCGGTACGGCATTCGGTATGTTCAACCTGATGAGCGGCCTGGCGCTGCTGCTGGCCAGTACCGGCGCAGGGGTACTGTGGGAAACCTTCGGCGCCGCCTCGACGTTTTACGCCGGCGCGATAATTTGTATGGTCACGCTCATCGGCATGCGCGTGATGCCATCGGCCTATCGTCAGGATTAAAAACGGCTCCGGGGCCAGACCAGTTGCTTCACCGTGACGGTGAAAGCCCCGGAGCACGCTGTTTACTTCTGCCCATAGTAGGCGTTTGGCCCGTGTTTACGCAGAAAATGTTTTTTCATCAGCCAGCTGTCGATGGGCTGCAGCTGCGGATTAATGCCGCGGGCAATCCACGCCATGCGCGCCACTTCTTCCATCACCACCGCGTTGTGTACCGCCTCGTGGGCATCTTTGCCCCAGGCAAACGGCCCGTGCTGATAGACGACGATCCCAGGCGTATGCAGCGGATTCGACGCGCCCAGCGTTTCGATAATCACCTGCCCGGTGTTCAGCTCGTAAGCCTCGTCCACCTCCTGTGCGCTAAGCGCCCGGGTACAGGGGATATCACCGAAGAAGTAGTCCGCATGGGTGGTGCCGAGCGCCGGGATCGCCAGCCCCGCCTGCGCCCAGGCGGTGGCATGCGTCGAGTGGGTATGCACCACTCCGCCAAGGTCGGGATAACGACGATAGAGCGCCAGATGGGTGGCGGTATCAGAGGAGGGGCGATACAGCCCTTCCACCACGTTGCCCTCAAGATCCACGACAACCATATCGTCCGCCTTCATGGTCTCATAGGCGACGCCGCTGGGCTTGATCGCCACCAGCCCGCGCTGCCGGTCAATGGCGCTGACATTGCCCCAGGTGAAGGTCACCAGACCGTAGCGCGGCAGAGCCATATTGGCCTCGAACACCTGCTGTTTCAGTTGTTGCATTACGCCGCCTCCATCAGGCCCGCGCGGGCCATCCGCGCCTTCACCCAGTCACGTGCCTTCGCCACCTCCGCCAGCGGATCAGCGCTGGTTTCGCTCCACATCTCAATCAGATACGGTCCGCAGTAGCCGGTCTGCTTGAGCGTTTCGAAGCAGCGTTCAAAATCGACCACCCCTTCGCCAAACGGCACGTTTTTAAAGACGCCAGGTTTCGTGTCTTTGACGTGTACCGCCACGATATGCCCGCTCCCCGCCTTCAGTTCCATCTGGACATCGTTATCCCACGCTGACAGATTGCCGATATCAGGGTAAAGCTGGAACCACGGATTATTCAGGTAATGGGCGTAGCCTAAGGCCTTACTGATCGAGTTCATCAGCGGGTAATCCATGATCTCCATCGCCAGCGTGACCTGGGCACGGCTGGCCATTTCGACGCTCTGTTTCAGGCCATCGCGAAAGCGGCGGCGCGTCTCATCGTTCGCCTGCTGGTAATAGACGTCGTAGCCTGCCAGCTGGATCACCCGGATCCCCACATCCTGCGCCAGCTGGATGGCTTTACGCATAATTTCCAGCCCCTGATGACGCACCGCGTCGTCTTCACTACCCAGCGGAAAACGGCGATGGGCGCTAAGGCACATCGATGGTACCCGGACGCCGGTGTCAGCCACCGCCTTGACCAGCGCCAGACGCTGCTCGGGGCTCCAGTCCAGTCGCGCAAGGCGCACGTCCGTTTCATCGAGAGACATTTCCACAAAATCAAAGCCCAGCGCCTTCGCCAGCTGCAGCCGCTCCAGCCAGCACTCCCCGGCGGGGAGCGCTTTTTCATAGATGCCGAGCGGAATGGATTTCGCCAACATAACCGCTCCTTAACCCCACAGCTGGGCGATAGAGCGTTTAAACTGGCGCGCCGCTTCCACCGGCGAGGCGGCATCGCGGATGCTGCGCCCGGCAATAAAGACGTGAATAGGGATACCCGCGAACAGCGGCAGGTCTTCCAGCGCCAGACCGCCGGTGACAGTCACTTTGAAGCCCATATCGGACAAACGTTTAATCGCGCTGATATCCGCCTCGCTCCACGCCACGCCTGCCGCCTGTGCGTCGCGGCTGCGGTGATAGACCACCTGCTGAATACCCGCCTCGCGCCATGCCTGCGCCTGTTCCCAGGTCCAGAAGCCGGTCAGCTCAATTTGCACATCGCCGTTAAATTCTTTGGCGACGTCCAGCGCCCCTTTGGCGGTATTGATATCGGCACAGCAGATCACCGTGACCCAGTCGGCGTTGGCTTCAAAGCACATCCGCGACAGGATCTTGCCGGCGTCGGCAATTTTGGCGTCCGCCAGCACGATTTTATGCGGATACAGCGCCTTCAGATCGCGCACCGCACGCACCCCTTCGCCGACGCAAAGAATAGTACCGACTTCAATGATATCCACCTCTTCGGCGATCAGGCGGGTCGTTTCATAGGCACTGGCCAGCGTTTGGTTGTCCAGAGCGACCTGTAACATAGGTAATGACATGATGGTGTTCCTTTTAAACAGCCGCCGCGGTGGCGTTTTTGATTAAATCCAGCACTTCCTGCTCGCTACGGCAGGCGCGTAAACGGTCGAAATTGGCTTCATCGTCAAACAGGTTAACGATCTGCATGATGCCCACCTCCTGGTGAGTGGTGGCATCAACCGCCGCCATGGTGATCAGAATGTCGACCGGGTCGTTATCTTCGTGGTTGAAAACCAGCGGTTTTTTTAGCGTGACCAGCGCAAAGCCGGTTTTCCTGACGCCCTCTTCCGGCCGCCCGTGCGGCATCGCCAGCCCGGGGGCAATCACAAAATAGGGGCCGTGCTCGGCCACGCCGTCGAGAATGGCCTGGTAATAGCGCGGTTCCACGACGTCGGCGGCCACCAGCAGGTCGACGCCGATTTTTACCGCCTCCTGCCAGGTTTCCGCTTCCGCCTGCAGGCGAATGGAGTGGTTCTGCGCCAGCGATTCATGAAGTTTCATGGCCGCTCCTTATTTCACGTCCTGCGGGAAGTGAGTTTTAATCACCTCCAGCAGTTTTGGGCCGAAATCCGCCGGCGACAGCATATTGCGTACGCCCACCACGTGTTTATTGCCGGAGACGGTAATCTCCCCCGCGATATGGGTTGAAGCGATGATGATATCCGCGCCGTTCAGTTCGCTTTTGTATTCACCTACCGCGCAGCTGTTTACCGTGTGGTCGATGTTGGATTGCGTCAGGAACTGATCCACCTTCATTTTCATGATCATGGAACTGCCTTGCCCGTTGCCACACACAGCCAGAATACGTACGGTCATAATCAGAACTCCTTATTGGGCAGAGGCCTCTGCCAGTTGTTTTTCCGCGTCTTCCTCGGCACGCAGCGCGCGGCCGGCGAAGAACATATAAGCAAGTGCAATCAGGATGATGACGGCCATAAACGCCAGCCCGATGGAGGCGAAGCCCTGCATCATCGGCGGCGCCAGAATCGACCAGTCCGCCATCCCCATCCAGGCGCTCATACCGGTGAGCTTCACCGCCCATACGCAGCCGAAAATTTCAACCATGCCCATCACCAGGCAGATCTTGAGCGCCGCACGCCAGCCGCCGAAATGGTTGGCAAAAACGCCAATCGTCGCGTTGGAGAAGAACATCGGGATAAAGCCTGGAATAATCAGAATTGAAGAGCCGATGCCGACCAGAATGCCGACGGCAATCAGCTGGCCGATGGTGCCCCACATAAAGCCCCACACCACCGCATTCGGCGCAAAGCTGTAGATCGCGGCGCAGTCAATCGCCAGCACCGCGCCGGGGATCAGGCGTTGCGAGATGCCGTTGAAGGCTTCGGACAGTTCGGCGACGAACATCCGCACGCCCTGGGTAATGATGAAAATGGCCACCGCGAAGGAGAAACCGGTCTGCAGGATATAGACCGTCCAGTGGGTTTTGCCCGCCATCGCCTGCACCACATCAATACCGAAGGAAAGCAGGATCGCGCCAAAGAAAATGGTCATCACAATCGCGGTAGAGACGATGTTGTCGTGGAAGATATTCAGCCAGCCGGGCAGCTTGAGGTCTTCGACGCTCTCCTCTTTTTTCCCCAGATACGGCGCCACTTTGTAAGCAATCCACGAGGCAAACTGCTGCTGGTGACCGATGGAAAAACCGCAGCCGTCGGTGACCAGTTGGGTAGGCTTGAACATCATGTTGGAGGTGATCCCCCAGTACAGAGAGACCAGTACCGCGGTGCAGATAATGGTCGTCCACATCCCGTAACCAAAGATGAAGAACGAGACCGCAATCAGCCCCGCCTGCTGAAACATGATATGGCCAGTCAGCATGATGGTGCGGATACCGGTAATGCGGCGCAGCAGGACGTAACAGATGTTCAGCGCCAGTGCCAGGAGCACCGCATACCCTACCCAGCTGTAGGCCTCGCCCATCCGGTCGATGGTCGCCATCATCGAGGCGTAAGTATCGGAAATCGCGCCATTGATGCCATAGACCTCTGACATTTTCGCCACCACCGGCTTAAAGGTGCTGGTGAGGATGCCGGAACCGGCTTGTAACAGCATGAAACCAATGATGGTTTTGATCGTACCTTTGATAATCACGCTGACGCTTTTACGCAACAGGATATAGCCAAGGCAGGTCACGATACCCAGCAGCAGCGGGGCATTGGTCATGACCTGATTAAAGAAGACGGTAAAGATGTTGTAGAGGATCTCCATAACACACTCCAGAAGAGGAAGGCTTTGAACGCGCATGTCGCTCAGCAGTTGTCGTCGCCCTCACTCTAATAATCAAAAATAATCACAACAAGATTGAATTTGATTAAATGTGACGTACGCCGCAATAATCCTCACTTTCACTCTGGTCATTACCAATTATGTACGTAGACACACAAATAAACATTTTTAAATCATATAGATAAAACAACATCTAACGTCAATTTGAGCGGATGGAGCCCGGAAATTATGCGCGACGCCTCGCAAAAATGCAGGAAAACGAGATTGCAATCTTGAAAACACAGTGACAACATAAATCAAAACCAATCAAATACTGATCACTTTTGAAAATGCATGAGGAAGACCGCGATGAGTAAAGTCCAAACCATCACCCGAGAATCATGGATCCTGAACACTTTTCCGGAATGGGGTAGCTGGCTGAATGAAGAGATTGAACAAGAGCAGGTTGCGCCAGGCACCTTCGCCATGTGGTGGCTGGGCTGTACCGGCATCTGGTTAAAATCCGAGGGTGGGGCTAACGTCTGCGTCGATTTCTGGTGCGGCACCGGTAAACAGAGCCACGGCAATCCGCTGATGAAAACCGGCCATCAAATGCAGCGGATGGCGGGGGTGAAGAAACTGCAGCCGAACCTGCGCACCACCCCGTTCGTGCTCGATCCGTTCGCCATTCGCCAGATTGACGCCGTACTGGCGACCCATGATCATAACGATCATATTGACGTCAACGTCGCCGCCGCCGTGATGCAGAACTGCCCGGCCGATGTGCCCTTTATTGGGCCGAAAACCTGTGTCGACCTGTGGATCGGCTGGGGCGTACCGAAAGCGCGCTGTATCGTCATGAAGCCCGGTGATGTGGTGAAGATCAAAGACATTGAGATCCACGCGCTCGACGCGTTCGATCGCACAGCGCTGATCACCCTCCCGGCAGATCAAAAAGCCGCCGGCGTGCTGCCGGACGGCATGGACCAGCGCGCAGTCAACTATCTGTTTAAAACGCCGGGCGGCAATCTCTACCACAGCGGCGATTCCCACTACTCCAACTACTACGCGAAGCACGGCAACGAGCATCAAATTGACGTCGCCCTCGGCTCGTATGGCGAGAACCCGCGCGGCATCACCGACAAAATGACCAGCGCCGATATCCTGCGTATGGCGGAGTCGCTCAACGCTAAAGTGGTGATCCCGTTCCACCATGATATCTGGTCAAACTTTCAGGCCGATCCGCAGGAGATCCGCGTCCTGTGGGAGATGAAAAAGGATCGTCTGAAGTACGGCTTCAAGCCGTTTATCTGGCAGGTCGGCGGCAAATTTACCTGGCCGCTGGATAAAGACAATTTCGAATATCACTACCCGCGCGGCTTCGATGACTGCTTTACCATTGAGCCGGACCTGCCGTTCAAATCCTTCCTGTAAGCCGCCTCCGGCAGGCACTGCCTGCCGGAAATACCCCGCCGCAGGGTTAGTATTTTCACATGATTTCAAATATCATCTTTGCCGTTCACTTTTAATCGGATTCGCTCATGACGGAAGCGCAAAGGCACCAAATTCTGCTGGATCTGCTCGCCCAAACGGGGTTTGTTACCGTAGAGCAGGTGATGTCGCGGCTCGGGATCTCACCCGCAACCGCCCGACGTGATATCAACAAGCTGGATGAAAGCGGCAAACTGAAAAAGGTTCGCAATGGCGCGGAAGCCATTAGTGAGCAGCGCCCCCGCTGGACGCCAATGAACATCCACCAGGCGCAAAATCTGGATGAAAAAGTGCGTATCGCACGCGCCGCTTCGCAGCTGATCGCGCCGGGGGAAAGCATCGTCATTAACTGCGGCTCCACCGCCTTTCTGCTGGGGCGGGAACTGTGCGGTAAACCGGTGCAGATCATCACCAACTATCTGCCGCTGGCTAATTATCTGATCGATCAGGAGCACGACAGCGTGATTATCATGGGCGGGCAGTATAACCGCAGCCACGCCATCACGCTCAGCCCCCACGGTAGCGAAAACAGCCTGTATGCCGGGCACTGGATGTTCACCAGCGGCAAAGGACTCACCGCCGAAGGGCTCTACAAAACCGATATGTTGACCGCCATGGCCGAGCAGAAAATGCTCAACGTGGTCGGCAAACTGGCGGTGCTGGTCGACAGCAGCAAGGTCGGCGAGCGCGCCGGGATGTTATTCAGCCAGGCCGGGCAAATTGACGTGGTGATCACCGGGAAACAGGCTGATGCCGCAATCCTCAAACAGCTTGAGGATCAGGGCGTCAGCGTGATCCGCGTTTAAAGATGCTGGCGGAAAAAGGCGACCGTCGCGGCCAGCGCCTCTGGCGTAATGCGATGGCGGACGCCCTTTTGCCAGACGCAGGTCAGCCTGGCGGTAAGATCGCCTTGCCGGAGCGCCTGCTCAAGACGGAAGGTCTCTTCCGGCGGCACCACATCGTCAGCGTCCCCATGCCAGAGCAACAGCGGCCGCCGGGCAAGGGACGCCAGCTGATGGCTGACATCCCATTCGCGGAGACTGTCAGCATCAAAGCCAGGCGAGGGAAACAGGGTTTGCGACAGCGAACGAAAATAGCCCGACCCCATCAGACAAGCGACGCTGTTCAGTTCGGGATGGTGCGTCATGATGCCCAGCGCCGTCATCCCTCCCATCGAGGCGCCAGCCACCGCCAGCCGCTCTCCCTCCAGCCATCCCTCGGCGATAATCGCCTCGCGCAGCGCGGGAAACTCCCTGAAATTCTGCTGCAGGATCGGCCAGAAGCGCTGCATCCGCCCGGCCTCGTCGCCCTGATAACGCGCCCCATGCTCCGGCGCATCCGGCATGATCACCCGGAATCCGGCCTCGGCCAACGCCACCGCAAAGTAGCTGTAGACCAGCTTCGACGAGGTAAAGCCATGATAAAAAACGATACAGGGCAAGGGTTTATTCAGACTCTCCTGCGGGCAGGCATGCAAAATTTCACCGCCGCCGAGGTTGCGCATTTCTAGTGCAATCATTTATCGTCTCCCTTCTCTATCGTGGTAAGGCGTCATGGGAAAATTCATTCACCGGGCAACCCAGTTTGCTACGATTCATAATGTTGAGAACCCGGTTACGCTTTCACAACATTTTCATTCGAAAATCGCGTCAGAGATAACAGTTCGGGAACATTCCCCGGCAATCCTGTTAAGGCTACCACTACACTATCACTATCAGGAAACGAGATATGGTTATGCGCAGGTTTTCACCGTGGTTACTGGCTATCGTCCTCAGCGGGTGTAGTGCCTTGCAGGGAACGCCGGAAGCCCCGCCGCCCGCCACCGACCATCCGCAGGAGATCCAGCGTAACCAGACGGCTGGCCTGCAGAAAATGGCCACGGTGAGTGTGCTGATGTACGGTTCGCCGATGGATGTCGAAGCGGCGCTGAAGGCCAAAGCAGAAGCGGCCAAAGCCGATTACTACGTCATCATCATGATCGATGACACCATGGTACCCGGCCAGTGGTATTCGCAGGCGATCCTCTATCGTCGATGACGAGGCGGCGTCTTTAAATCTGCTTTACACAGCTTTGCGTCCATTCACGTTCTCCTGTGCATAATAACGTTCGGCCAGCCACCTGGCAGGACGTTAGCAACGGACTGCCCTTGGGACTACGTGAAATGGAGCTGACGATGAAACGATCTTTTACCCTACCCAGCCTGCTGTTTACCGCTGCGACGGCCAATACGTCCGCGCAGTCAGCCGAATTCGCCAGCGCGGATTGCGTCACTGGCCTGAATGAAATCGGTCTGATCTCCGTCACTAATCTTTCCGGCAGCCAACAGGATGTGGAGCACGCCATTGCCCGCAAAGCGGACGAGCAAGGCGCCTCCTGGTATCGCATTATTCAGATGTACGAAGAACAACAGCCGGACAGCTGGCGCGTACAGGCCATTCTCTACGCCTGAGGCGCCTGGCGCCCGCGCCCCATGGCCCGCAGCAGCAGGTCGTCGAGGGTCGGCGCATCAAGACGCATGCCGCCGCGGGTGTCGAGCATCATCCGACACCAGGCTTCAGCCAGCGGCGGCGAAGCGTGGCGCAGCATCTGCGCCCCCGCGCCAAGACGATAGACCAGCCGGGCAATCTCTCTCCCCTGCTCTTCGGCGGGCCGTCTCAGCAGCTGCTGCAGTTGACGCCACGCGCGGTCGAGATGGCGATTCTGTCCTTTCACCTCCGCGCACTCTGCCGCCAGCAGCTCCATCGCCGTCGGCTGCTTGCTGAGCACCCGCATGACATCGAGACACATAATGTTGCCGGAACCTTCCCAGATGCTGTTGACCGGCATCTCACGGTAGAGGCGCGGGAGTTCGCTCTCCTCGCAATAGCCGATGCCGCCGAGCACTTCCATCGCCTCGGCGACAAACGGGATGCCGGCCTTACAGATGGCAAACTTGGCCGCCGGCGTAAACAGGCGCACCCATGCGCTTTCCCGGGCATCCTCCCGACGGTCCCAGGCGCGAGCCAGGCGAAACAGAAACGCGGTTTGCCCCTCCAGACGCAGCGCCATTTGCCCCAGCAGCTGGCGCATCATCGGCTGATCGACCAGGTTTTTGCCAAACGCCTGACGCTGTAGCGCGTGATACAGCGCCACCGAGAAGGCGCGACGCATCAGGGCATGGCTGCCCAGCGCGCAGTCAAAGCGGGTCAGGCCGCCCATCCTGAGGATCTGCCGCACGCCGTCGCCCTCTTCGCCCACCAGCCAGCCGCAGGCATCATAAAACTCCACTTCACTGCTGGCGTTGGAGCGGTTGCCGAGCTTCTCTTTTAAGCGTTCAAGACGCACGCCGTTGCGCTGCCCGTCGGGCAGCAGACGCGGCACAAAGAAGCACGACAGTCCCGCGGGGGCCTGGGCCAGCACCAGGTGGGCATCGCTCTGCGGCACTGAGAAGAACCACTTGTGTCCCACCAGCCGGTAAAACCCTTCCGCCGTTTTCTCCGCGCGGGTGGTATTGCTCAGCACATCGGAGCCCCCTTGCTTCTCGGTCATCCCCATGCCGATCAGCAGGCCGCGCTTCTGGCCGCCAGGCGCGAGGTGGGGATCGTAACGGTCGCTCAGCAGCGGCGACAGCCAGTCGCGAAAGGGCGCGGGCAGGGCGTGCTGCAGCAGGGGCGTCGCGGCGAAGGTCATGGTAATCGGGCACAACGTCCCGGCCTCCACCTGGGCATGAAGCAGAAAGCGGGCGGCACGCGCCACAAACGCGCTTTCGCGGGCATCCTCCTGCCAGGCGAGGTTATGCACCCGGTTCGCGCACAGCCCCTGCATCAGCAGGTGCCAGGCGGGATGGAAGCGTACGTCGTCCAGCCGGGCGCCAGTGGCGTCATAGCGCAGCAGCTCCGGTGGGTTACTGTTGGCCAGGCGTCCCAGCTCCAGCGATTCGGCGGTCCCCAGCTGCTGGCCAATGCTGGCGAGCAGATCGCCATCCCAGCCGGCGCCTTCGCGGACCACCGCTTCACGCAAGGCGGTATCGGACAGGAAAAGATTGCTGTTATTCAGCGGAGTCGGTTGATTAAAAACGGTGTGCGTTTGCCAGTGCATCGTGTCTCCCTCCATCAATGGCGATAGCCATAAGTATGGTTTTCCAGGGGGATTCTCGCCCGCGAAAGCGGTCACAAAAAAGCCATCCCGGAGGATGGCTTTTTTGGATTCGTCGACGGTTCAGCTTAGCTGCGCTGGCGTACCGCTTCAAACAGGCAGATGCCGGTGGCCACCGAGACGTTCAGCGAGGAGACGCTACCCGCCATCGGGATGCTGATCAGCTCATCGCAGTGCTCGCGGGTCAGACGACGCATACCTTCACCTTCAGCGCCCATCACCAGCGCCATCGGGCCGGTCATTTTGCTCTGGAACAGCGTATGGTCGGCTTCGCCAGCGGTCCCGACGATCCAGACGTCCGCTTCCTGCAGCAGACGCATGGTACGCGCCAGGTTGGTCACGCGGATCAGCGGGACGTTCTCCGCCGCGCCGCAGGCCACTTTCTTCGCCGTCGCATTCAGCTGAGCGGAACGATCTTTTGGCACGATCACCGCATGCACACCAGCGGCATCAGCGCTACGCAGGCAGGCGCCGAGGTTGTGCGGATCGGTTACGCCGTCGAGGATCAGCAGGAACGGCTGATCGTGCTGCGCCAGCAGATCCGGCAGATCGTTCTCCTGATACTGACGTCCTGGCTTCACGCGGGCAATGATCCCCTGATGCACCGCGCCTTCGCTCTTCTCATCGAGGAACTGGCGGTTGGCCACCTGAATCACCACGCCCTGCGCTTCCAGGGCATGGATCAGCGGCAGCAGGCGCTTATCCTCACGGCCTTTCAGAATATAAACTTCCTGAAAACGCTCAGGTGCGCGTTCCAGCAGTGCCTGCACCGCATGGATGCCGTAAATCATTTCACTCATTGATGTACTCGTTTTAGGTTCTGTTATCCGTCCCCTTCACCCCGTTCTGCGCCAGCAGACTGCTGGGGTGAAGGGACGTCAATCACTCGGCGATTTTCTTCTTTGCCGCGCGCTTGGCTTTGGTCGCGGCGGCGATTTTCTGTGTTTTCGCCGACGGTTTTTTCGCTTTCTTCTCGCCTTTGGGCTTCGCTTTAGCCTGGTCTTTTTCTTTGCGGAACGCGCTATCCGGCTCGAAGTTCACCTGTTTACCCACCTGGCGGCGACGGCCACCCGGTTTGCCAGAGGTACTCTTTTTCGCTTTCTCACGGGCGGTTTTGCCAACATTACGCGGCGCACGCTCGCTGGAAATCAGGCTGAAATCAATCTTACGCTCATCCATGTTGACGGCTTCCACGCGGACTTCCACGCGGTCGCCCAGACGATAAGTCTGGCCGCCGGACTCGCCGATCAGCCGCTGGCCAACCTGGTCAAAACGGTAATAGTCGTTATCCAGGGAGGAGACATGCACCAGACCATCGATAAACAGATCGTTCAGGCGGACAAAGAAGCCAAAGCCGGTCACGCTGGCGATGACACCGGAGAAGGTGTTGCCCACCTGATCCTGCATGAAGTCGCACTTCAGCCAGTCGGACACTTCACGCGTCGCTTCGTCGGCGCGGCGCTCGGTCATCGAACAGTGCTGGCCCAGCTGGAGCATCTCTTCCATGCTGTAGTGCCAGCCGCCGGTCTCGGTGCTATTCCCTTTATGTCCCTGCTCTTTTGCCAGCAGATACTTGATGGCGCGGTGTAGCGACAGATCCGGGTAGCGGCGAATCGGCGAGGTGAAGTGGGCGTATGACTGCAGCGCCAGGCCAAAGTGGCCACGGTTTTCCGGATCGTAGACCGCCTGCTTCATGGAGCGCAGGAGCATCGTTTGCAGCATTTCGGCATCCGGACGATCGGCAATGGAGGTCAACAGTTCGGCGTAATCGCGCGGCTCCGGCTTGTTGCCGCCCGGCAGCTCCAGTCCCAGCTCAGCCAGCACGGTACGGAACGAGGTAATCGCTTCGGTGCTTGGCTTATCGTGGATACGGAACAGTGCCGGCTCCTGCGCTTTCTCAACGAAACGCGCGGCGGAGATGTTCGCCAGGATCATACACTCTTCAATCAGCTTATGCGCATCGTTACGCTGAGTCTGTTCGATACGCTCAATACGGCGTTCGGCATTGAAGATGAATTTAGCTTCTTCACTTTCAAATGAGATACCGCCGCGCTCTTCGCGGGCGCTCTCCAGCACTTTGTAGAGGTTATGCAGCTCTTCAATATGCTTCACCAGCGGCGCGTAGTGTTCGCGCAGCTCCTGATCGCCCTGCAGCATATGCCACACTTTGGTGTAGGTCAGGCGAGCATGTGAACTCATCACCGCTTCATAGAACTTAAAGCCGGTCAGGCGGCCTTTTGACGAAATCGTCATCTCGCACACCATACACAGGCGATCGACCTGCGGGTTCAGCGAGCACAGGCCGTTCGACAGCACTTCCGGCAGCATCGGTACCACCTGCGACGGGAAGTAGACCGACGTCCCGCGGCTACGCGCTTCGCCGTCCAGCGGCGTACCAGGGCGCACATAGTAGCTCACGTCGGCGATAGCCACCCACAGACGCCAGCCGCCGCCGCGTTTCTTCTCGCAGTACACCGCGTCATCGAAGTCGCGGGCATCTTCGCCATCAATAGTGACCAGCGGCAGAGAGCGCAGATCGACGCGTCCGGCTTTCGCCTCTTCCGGCACCTGCTCTTTGAGGCCGGAAACTTGTTTTTCCACCGCCGGCGGCCAGACGTAAGGAATTTCATGGGTACGCAGCGCCATATCGACGGCCATGCCGGTGCCCATGTTGTCGCCCAGCACTTCGACGATTTTCCCGACCGCTTTGGTGCGGCGGGTTGGGCGCTGGGTCAGTTCGACCACCACCACGTAGCCCATCCGCGCGCCCATAATATCTTCAGGCGGGATCAGGATATCGAAGCTCAGGCGACTGTCGTCCGGGACGACGAAGCCGACACCAGCGTCGGTGAAGTAGCGGCCAACAATCTGGCTGGTTTTCGGTACCAGCACACGAACGATGCGCGCCTCGCGGCGGCCCTTACGGTCCGCACCCAGCGGCTGGGCCAGCACCTGGTCACCGTGAATACAGGTTTTCATCTGCTCTGACGACAGATACAGATCGTCCTTGCGCCCTTCAACGCGCAGGAATCCATAGCCATCACGGTGGCCAATAACGGTACCTTTGAGGAGATCAAGACGCTCCGGCAGCGCATAGCACTGGCGGCGTGTGAAGACCAGCTGACCGTCGCGCTCCATCGCGCGCAGGCGGCGGCGCAGCGCTTCTATTTGTTCTTCGCCCTCAATATTCAACTCGATGGCCAGCTCATCGCGGCTGGCAGGCTTTTCCCGTTTGGTTAAATGTTCGAGGATAAATTCCCGGCTCGGGATGGGATTCGCGTACTTCTCAGCTTCGCGTTCCTGGAATGGATCTTGTGACATATCGGTTCCTCCGTTGTCATCTCCGGCAGAGTGGCGTCACTCCACCAGTAATAATTTATAAAGCGGTTGATTCTTCTCAACCAAATCAGCCAGCGTATAGTTATCCAGCTCCTTGAGAAAACTCTGCGCGGCTTCAGCTAGCGCCTGTTTCAGACGACAGGCTGGTGTAATGTGGCAAAATTCGCTGCTGCAGTTGACCAGCGATAAGGGTTCAAGGTCGCGCACCACGTCGCCCACGCGGATCTGCCCTGCTGGTTTACCGAGGCGAATGCCCCCATTCTTCCCCCGCACGGCAGTCACGTAGCCCATGCGGCTTAACTGATTGATTATTTTAACCATATGATTACGGGAGACGCCATAGACCTCGGTCACTTCCGAGATGCTGGTCATGCGTCCTTCCGGCAGCGACGCCATATAAATCAGCGCGCGTAATCCGTAATCGGTGAAACTCGTTAACTGCACATAAACCTCAGGGAAAAGAAAACAGGGTATGTCGAGCGACATCATTATTATTGATGATAAACCAGCCAGCGCTCAGGCCGCTAATTTATTTGAAATGGGGCGGGCGAACAGCAAAAACAAGGGCGCCCGAACGGCGCCCCTTGAGAGTGATTACGCGTCGAACGGGTCGCGCAGAATCATGGTCTCGGTACGGTCTGGACCAGTAGAGATGATATCCACCGGCACGCCGGTCAGCTCTTCAATACGAGCGATGTAGTTCAGCGCTGCCTGCGGCAGACCGCTGCGCTCTTTCACGCCAAAGGTGGTTTCGGACCAGCCCGGCATGGTTTCGTAGATAGGCTCGATACCTTCCCAGTTGTCGGCAGCCAGCGGAGTGGTGGTCACTTCACGGCCGTCCGGCATACGGTAGCCGACGCAGATTTTCACTTCTTTCAGGCCGTCGAGGACGTCCAGTTTAGTCAGGCAGAAGCCGGACAGGGAGTTAATCTGCACCGCGCGGCGTACTGCAACCGCGTCCAGCCAGCCGGTACGACGACGACGACCGGTGGTGGCGCCGAATTCGTTACCCTGCTTGCAGAGGAACTCGCCAGTTTCATCAAACAGCTCGGTCGGGAACGGACCCGCGCCTACGCGAGTCGAGTAAGCTTTGATGATACCCAGTACGTAATCCACATAACGCGGACCCAGGCCAGAACCGGTCGCCACGCCACCCGCGGTGGTGTTGGAGGAAGTTACGTACGGATAGGTACCGTGGTCGATATCCAGCAGCGTGCCCTGCGCGCCTTCGAACATCACGAAGTCGCCGCGCTTACGCGCCTGATCCAGCAGATCGGAAACATCAACGACCATGCCGGTGAGGATGTCGGCAATCGCCATGACATCGTCCAGCACTTTCTGGTAGTCAACCGCCTCTGCTTTGTAGAAGTTCACCAACTGGAAGTTGTGATATTCCATCACTTCTTTCAGTTTGTCAGCGAAGGTGGCTTTATCAAACAGGTCGCCAACGCGCAGACCGCGACGAGCAACTTTATCTTCGTAAGCCGGGCCGATACCGCGACCGGTCGTACCGATAGCTTTCGCACCGCGTGCTTTCTCACGTGCGACGTCCAGCGCCACGTGATAGTCGAGGATAAGCGGGCAGGCTTCGGACAGCAGCAGACGCTCACGAACAGGGATACCACGGTCTTCCAGACCTTTCATCTCTTTCATCAGCGCAGCCGGAGACAGCACAACACCGTTACCGATGATGCTGATTACATTCTCACGGAGAATACCTGATGGAATAAGATGGAGGACGGTTTTTTCACCGTTGATTACGAGAGTATGGCCTGCGTTATGGCCACCCTGGTAGCGCACAACATATTTAGCCCGTTCTGTCAGGAGATCGACGATCTTCCCTTTACCTTCGTCACCCCATTGGGTGCCCAGTACGACGACGTTGTTACCCATTTTTCAAAATCACCGTTTGCTTAAAAATGGATTCTACCATCGCTTTTTCAGAGTTACAGCACTTTTTGCATCCAAAATAAGGCAAATCCGACCACTTTTTGATCAGCCAATCGATTTCCTCAACATGTAGTAGATCACAATCCCTGCAACCACAAGTCCGCCGCCAAAGCGGCGCAATAAATTATCCGGTAACTGGCTCAGGCTGGCGACCATTTTGCGCCAGGCGCGAGGATAGAGCAGCGGGCCGAGCCCTTCGAGTACTAAAACCAGCGCCAGCGCCAGCCAAATGGTGGAGTTCATTATCAACCCTAATTGAAAAGTATTATCGTCGCCCTCGCGGGCGTCATCGGCCAGCATGGTGAATTCATTCACTCATTTCACATTGTCCCGTATTTCATCTTCATTATGAACTGGCAAGGTGAAACAAAATTCACAACTAATTGTATTGCTGCATATTTTTTAAATTGTAACTATGCCGTCGCGTACTACAACCCGGTACGTCTACATAATCAGGAAGATTATCATGAGAGAATTAACCGCGTTTGAAATCGAAAATGTGAGCGGCGCAGGCTGGTTACAGGATGGCCTGGCTTCCTTAGGCAGCAAGGTCGGCGCCGCCGCATGGACGATGGGTACCGATGCCCTGAGCATCAACCTGCCGCTGATTGGCACCCTCAATCTGGCCGACCTGGCGCCAGACCTGGGCAAAACCCTGGGCGAAAGCGTTGGGTCGACTATCGGTGGCACCATCGAAAGTGCGCTGGCGAGCCTGCCGGTGATCGGTGGCCTGCTGAACAAACTGCTCGGCAACTAATTCACGCCCCCGCAGTATGAAAAAAGGCGCCTGAAACAGGCGCCTTTTCGCGTTAGCACTTCAGGCTTACACCCTCTGCGGCTTATTTACGCGCCGAATCCGGTGAACGCATATAGCGGAAGAAATCACTGTCCGGGCTCAGGACCATCACATCCTGGTTGCTCTGGAAGCTCTTCTCATAGGCGCGCAGGCTACGGATAAAGGAGTAGAAGCCTGGATCCTGGCTGAACGCGTCGGCAAACAGTTTTGCCGATTCCGCATCGCCTTCACCACGCAGGATACGACCCTGGCGCTCGGCTTCCGCCAGCGTCTTGGTGACTTCGTAGTCTGCGGTCGCGCGCAGTTTCTCAGCTTCTTCCTGACCCTGTGAACGGTGGCGACGAGCAACCGCTTCACGCTCCGCGCGCATACGGTTATAAATCGCTTCCGACACTTCTGCCGGCAGGTTGATCTGTTTGATACGCACGTCGACAACTTCGATACCCAGCGCCGCCATACTGTTCGGGTTGATCACCTGCACTTTGCCGTTGGTTTCCGCTTCCACCCGCTCAGCGGCTTTGGCGATAGCGTCATCAGCCGCCGGGGTGCTGACCTCGTCTTCCGTGCCAGCAGAACCCGAGTTCAGCGCATCGCGCACTTCCAGCGTCAGGCGGCCACGGGAGTCGGTGACGATGTCTTTCACATCCAGACGACCAATTTCAGAACGCAGACGGTCAGAGAATTTACGCTTCAGCAGCACCTCGGCCTGGGAGACGTCGCCGCCGCCGGTTGCCAGGTAGTAACGGCTGAAGTCACTGATGCGCCACTTGATATAGGAGTCGACGATCAGGTCTTTTTTCTCTTTGGTCACAAAACGGTCAGCCTGGTTGTCCATGGTCTGGATACGCGCATCCAGCATCTTCACCGATTCGATAAACGGGATCTTGAAGTGCAGGCCCGGCGCATACACCAGCGGCTTGTTTTCGTCGTCGCGCAGAACTTTACCGAAACGCAGCGTAATCCCGCGCTCGCCTTCCTTTACGACAAAGACTGACATGTAGAGCACTACCAGCACGATGACAATGATCGCGATAACAGATTTACGCATCGTTATTCCCCCTGACGCTGGTAGTCGTTACGCTGCGCGTTAGCGCGGCGTTGGTCCATAATGCTACCCCCGGTTGAGCTCGAGGTTGATGAGGTGCTGGCGCTGCCTGTGCTGGATGCAGGTGGCAGACGCAGCAGATCGCTGGCGTCACTGCTATCGCTCTTTGCTGCCGGCGCAGCGGCGCCTTTCAGCATCTGGTCAAGCGGCAGAACCATCAGATTGCCGTTTTTGCTGTCATTGACCAGCACTTTGCGGGTGTGGCTCAGCACTTTTTCCATGGTTTCGATATACAGACGCTCGCGGGTAATTTCCGGCGCGGCTTTGTATTCCGGCAGGAGCTTAGCAAAGCGAGCCACTTCACCCTGGGCTTCCAGGACGGTCTGGGTCTTGTAGGCACGCGCCTCTTCAAGGATACGCTGCGCCTGGCCATTCGCCCGCGGCTGTACTTCGTTGGTATAAGCTTCCGCTTCACGGATGTACTGCTGCTCGTTCTCACGCGCGGCAATGGCATCGTCAAACGCCGCCTTCACCTCTTCCGGCGGACGTGCCGTCTGGAAGTTGACGTCCAGCAGGGTGATCCCCATGTTGTACGGGCGGATAGTCTCTTCCAGCTCGCGCTGGGTATCGCTACGGATCACAGTACGACCTTCGGTCAGAATGCGATCCATGGTGTATTTGCCGATCACGCCGCGCAGCGCGCTGTCAGTCGCCTGACGCAGACTGTCATCCGCGCTGGTAACGCTAAACAGATAGCGTTCCGGATCGGTGACGCGGTACTGCACGTTCATCTCAACGCGCACGACGTTTTCGTCAGAGGTCAGCATGACGCCGGAAGCGGCCAGTTCACGTACCGACTCCACGTTCACCGCCTGAACGTTATCGATAAAGGTCGGTTTCCAGTTCAGGCCTGGCTCAACCAGATGGCTGAACTTACCAAAACGGGTCACGACGCCGCGTTCGGCTTCTTTAATGGTATAAAAACCGCTGGCCGCCCAGATAATCACTGCCGCCGCGGCAACGATGCCGACAATACGCCCGCCCATCGGTCCGCGAGGGGTCTGCGCGTTATTACCACCGCCCAGTCCGCCCTTGCCGCCGCCGAGCCCGCCAAGTTTTTTACTTAACTTGCGGAAGATATCATCCAGATCCGGCGGCCCCTGCTCGCGACCACCTTTGTTGCCATTTCCCTCAGAGTTGCCGCCAGGTTTGCTGCTCCCCCACGGGTCGCGGTCCTGTCCGTTATTACCGGGCTGATTCCACGCCATGTATATGCTCCATATTTGTTTTTGATATCCCCACAGGGGTCAATATCTTCAGGCAAGCTGCAAGGTTAAACCACATAGTCAACAAGCGTTGGCTCTTGCTTACAGAGGCGCCGCCAGTCAACGATCGGCATGCGCACCTGCAGACTCACGCTGCCGTCATCCTCCATCCACTCTTTTTCTATCGCCTGAAGCTGATAGAAACGGCTTCTCAGTCGCCCTTCTTTCGGCGGTAAGCGCAGCGTATGCTGGGCCACTTCACCGGAAAGACGTTCCGTTAATGCCTGAAAAAGCAGTGGTACGCCAACCCCGGTCTGCGCTGAAAGCCAGACCCGAATCGGTTTATTTTCATCGTCGCGATCGATGCGCGGTTCAAAATCGTCAAGCATGTCGATTTTGTTCATCACCATCAGCGCTGGGATCTCATCGGCTTCAATCTCAGCGAGAACCGTATTTACCGCATCAATGTTTTCCTGCACACGGACATCCGCCGCGTCAATCACATGCAGCAGCAGCGTCGCCTGACGCGTCTCCTGCAACGTCGCTTTAAACGCGGCTACCAGATCGTGCGGCAGATGGCGAATAAAGCCGACGGTATCGGCCAGTACCGTTTCGCCGACGTCAGGGACGTCAATGCGGCGCAGCGTCGGGTCCAGGGTGGCGAACAGCTGGTTCGCGGCATAGACCTCGGCAGCGGTGATCTGGTTAAAGAGCGTTGATTTTCCGGCGTTGGTGTAGCCCACCAGCGACACGGTTGGAATATCGGCTTTCGCGCGCGACCGCCGCCCCTGCTCACGCTGTTTCTCAACTTTTTCCAGTCGCGACAGGATCTGCATGATGCGGTTACGCAATAAACGACGGTCGGTTTCGAGCTGGGTTTCACCCGGGCCACGCAAACCAATCCCGCCTTTCTGTCTTTCAAGGTGGGTCCAGCCGCGGACGAGGCGGGTTGCCATATGGCGCAACTGCGCCAGCTCAACCTGCAGTTTCCCTTCATGGGTGCGCGCGCGCTGGGCGAAAATATCTAAAATAAGACCGGTGCGATCGATAACCCGGCATTCGCACAGACGTTCCAGGTTGCGTTCTTGCGCCGGACTCAGGGCATGATCGAAGAGCACGACCGACGCGCCGGTCGCTTTAACGGCTTCCGCAATTTCGACTGCCTTACCTTCACCAACAAAATACTTCGGGTGCGGTGCTTTACGGCTACCGGTAATCACCTGCATTGCTTCGACACCGGCGGAAGAGGCCAGAGTTTCAAACTCCTGGAGATCTTCCATATCTTTGTCTTGCGAAAAATAGATGTGTACCAGTACCGCCTGCTCACCGGCGTCATAACGGTCAAACAAGCGTAAACCCCTTATAAAATACCAGCGGGGAACACAGAAAACCTGGCTCCCCGGCGTGGAAAAACAGCACTGGCCTTATTCGGCGTCGTCGCTGTCTTGTTGCGGCGCAGAAGAGCCCTGCGCGCTACCACCGTGGTGATAGTTACTGGAACCGCCGCCAGCATTATTGCTGTGGTGAGACACCGGGCGAGACGGGACAACAGTAGAAATTGCGTGCTTATAGACCATCTGGCTGACCGTGTTCTTCAACAGGATCACGAACTGATCGAAAGACTCAATTTGCCCTTGCAGCTTGATACCATTCACCAAATAAATAGAAACCGGAACGCGTTCCCGACGCAAAGCGTTCAGGAACGGATCTTGTAAAGATTGCCCCTTAGCCATTCTCTCTTTTCCTTATATGTATGCTTGTTTTGTACTCAGAACCTTACGATTCTTAAAAAAAATTACGCACGATACCGTTCAATTGTACACGTTCAGTTCTGGCTCGCACCAACAACCTGTAATACTTTGTTGAGCGCTTGTTCAGGTTGTTCACTGTCTAACCAGTGCACACCTTCCCAACCGCGCAGCCAGGTGACCTGACGTTTGGCTAACTGTCTCGTGGCGCAAACACCTCGATAAACCATCTCATCATAAGGGATCTCGCCATTGAGGTATGACCACATCTGGCGGTATCCAACACAACGGATGGAAGGCATATCCGTATGCAAATCTCCGCGGGCAAAAAGCGCCCGTACTTCTGCTTCAAAACCTGAAGCTAACATCTGATGAAAACGCTGTTCTATGCGTTGATGGAGCAGTTCACGGCTCGCCGGGGCGATGGCGAACTGATGCACCTGATATGGCAGAGCGTCTCCTGACGTTTGCGTCAGTTCCGTTAAAGTTTTACCCGAAATGAAAAAAACTTCCAGTGCCCGGGAAAGCCTTTGCGGATCATTTGGATGAATACGCGCAGCAGCCACGGGATCAATTTCCTGTAATTGCTGATGTAACGCGTTCCACCCCTGCTCTGCGGCCTGCTGCTCAATCCGCGCTCTGACCTCTGGGTCAGCCGACGGTAAGGGCGACAATCCTTCCAGCAACGCTTTGAAATACAACATTGTTCCGCCGACTAACAGCGGAATACGCCCGGCGGCGACAATATCGGCCATCGCCGCCAGCGCGTCGCGGCGAAAATCAGCCGCGGAATAGGCTTCTGCGGGATCCAAAATATCCAGCAGCCGGTGCGGCGCAGCGCTAAGCTCCGCGGCATCCGGTTTGGCAGTGCCAATATCCATTCCCCGATAAATGAGGGCGGAATCAACACTAATCAACTCTACTGGCAAAACTTTACGTAAGGCTATCGCCAGCGCGGTTTTACCTGAGGCCGTCGGGCCCATTAAAAAAATTGCCTTGGGCAGGCTCGCCTCGGTTACATCATTCATCTTTCAGGGCATTCATCGCCGAATGGAGATCTACAGGTTGTAACAGGCCGCCCGGCGGCGTTTTCACCAGCTGCGGGCAAAGACGTTCGACGTCCGCCAGCAGCGCAATCGCCTGCGCCATATTCCATGACGCCTGTTCGCTCGTCAGATTACGCGCCATCCATTGGGCGATGTTGCCGACGTCGAATGCGTTTTGCTGCGCCAGGTAGCCTATCAGTTCAGGAATCAAGATTTGTAAATTTTGTTGTCTTAAGGGTAAAGGGACCGCGCGCACCGTCACGTGCAGGGCATCGGTATGAAGCTCGATCCCCAACTGCGCCAGCGCCGACTGCGCAGCGGCCAGCGCCCGCTTCTCCCCTTCCGTGACTTTTAACCGCAACGGGATCAGCAGCGGCTGGGCACATACCGCTTCCGTACCCGGCGTCAACTGCGCCTGGCGCAGCCAGCGCTCGGCAACGGTCAACGACAGCAGCGCCAGACTGCCCTCGCGCTCCAGCAGCGCGCAATCGCCGCCGACAATCGTCAGCACTCTGCCAAAACTCTGACTGTGACCAGCCAGTTCCGCCGGGGCGGCGGACGGCTGCGCGGGTCGCGGAGCGGCGGGCGTGTCGAGCAACTGACGATAAAGCGCGCCCTGCTGCTTCTGGTAACCGGGCTGCGCATGCGGCCAGCTCGCGCCGCCAGAACTGCCGCCGGAGGCAGCCGGCTCACGCGACGATGTCATGCTGAATCGGGTTGCCGGTTCACGCGCTTCCGACGGCCGAGCAAACTGGTTGCCGCCTGCGGCGATGCGATTCTCCGGCATCTGGCGCGGCGTCGGCGGGTCGTCTTTTTCCGCCAGCGGCGCATCAAGCTGTTGCTGCAGCACGCTCAGTACGCCCTGGTAGATAAAGTCATGCACCAGGCGAGACTGATGGAAACGCACCTCATGCTTGGCCGGATGGACGTTCACATCCACCTGATGGGGATCGATCTCCAGATACAGCACAAACGCCGGCTGCTGATCGGCGCCCAGCTTGTCTTCACAGGCCTGGCGGATAGCATGATTGATCAGCCGGTCGCGCATCATCCGGCCGTTGACGTAACAGTACTGAATTTCCGCCAGCGCCGGGGTGGTATGGAGCGGATCGGCAACCCAGCCGCGCAGGGTCAGATCGCCATGCTGCCACTCGATCGCCAGCGCATGTTCGAGAAAAGCGGCGCCGCAAATGGTTCCCAGCCGCCGCTCCCGCTGGCCATCCTGCGCCACTGCCCGATACTGTCGTATCACCTTACCGTTATGGTTGAGGTTAATGGTGACGTCGAAGCGCGCCAGCGCAATGCGGCGCACCACCTCGTCAATGTGGCCGAACTCGGTTTTTTCGGTGCGCATAAATTTGCGCCGCGCCGGCGTGTTGTAGAACAGATCGAGGACTTCCAGGGTGGTGCCGACCGGGTGCGCCGCCGGCTTCACCGTTACCGCCTGATCGCGGCCTTCGGCATAAGCCTGCCAGGCTTCCTGCTGCTCCGCCGTGCGCGAAGTCAGCGTTAAGCGCGCCACCGAACTGATACTGGCCAGCGCTTCGCCGCGAAAGCCGAGGCTGATAATCGCCTCCAGATCGTCAAGCGAGGCGATCTTACTGGTCGCATGACGAGCCAGGGCCAACGCCAGCTCGTCTTTTTTGATGCCGCTGCCGTTATCGCGGATGCGAATGAGCTTCGCGCCGCCGCGTTCTATATCAATGTCAATCCGCGTAGCGCCAGCATCAAGACTGTTCTCAACCAGCTCTTTTACCACCGACGCGGGCCGCTCCACCACTTCGCCGGCGGCAATCTGGTTGGCGAGCTGCGGCGGCAGAACCTGAATCGGCATCCCCTGCTCCTTAGTTAATCAACATCCCGCCTGGCGCTGCGGCGCTGGCGGTCTGCGCCGCCTCGCCGCGAGGCGCCGACTGCAGCGGATGCTGCATAAAGTAGTTGCGCAGGCCGTTATAAATCGCCTCCGCAATCTGCTCCTGGTAATCATCGCTCCCCAGCAGCCGCTCTTCACCGTTGTTACTGATAAAGCCCGTTTCCACAAGGATCGACGGGATATCCGGCGAGCGCAATACACCGAGGCTGGCATGCTCCGGGCGGCGTTTGTGCAGGTTGCCAATGCGCTGCAGCTGGCTCAGCACGTTGGTCGCCACATCGTAGCCGACGCGCTGGGAATGACCGAACTGCAGATCCAGCACCGCCTGGCTCAGGTAGGGGTCGGCCTGGCTGTTCGCCAGCACGTCGCCTGCCCCGCCGAGCAGTTCAGACTGCTTCTCATGCTGCTCGAGCCAACCGGCCATTTCGCTGTTGGCGCGACGGTTCGAGAGCACCCACACCGAGGCGCCGGTCGCATCGCGGTTTGGCGCGGCATCAGCATGGATAGAGACGAGGAAGTTGGCGTTTTGCTTACGCGCTACGTCAGAGCGGCCCATCACCGAAATAAAGTAATCTCCGTCGCGGGTCAGCACCGGCTTAAACTGCGGATCGGCGTTCAGTAACGCCCGCAGCTTGCGCGCGATAGCGATAGTGACGTTCTTCTCTTTGGTGCCATTCGGACCAATTGCGCCAGGATCCTGACCGCCGTGTCCGGCATCGATGGCGATAATCACCTTATCATCCGCCGACACCGTACGGGCCGCCGGGCGAGTCACGGTCTGATTGTTGGTCATCGCCGGCTGGGAGGAGGTCATCGCCGTCTGCCGTTCATGACCCGACGAGCTGAACGGGTTACGCCCTGACGTCGCCGTCCGGGAAGGCATCACTGGCGGCGGGTCAGCCCGTTTCACCACCACAGGCGGCGGTGGCGGTGGCGGTGGCGGCGGTGCGTCGGCGTTGATGGTAAAGACCACCGTGTAATTCGCCCCGTTCTGCTGCTTCACCGCTCGCGTTTTACCATCTTCCGTCAAATCCACCAGCAGACGCAGCGTCTGCGTATCCTGCGGCGTACCGGCGCGAATACTCTTCACCAGGTTGCTGCCGCTAAACTGCAGCGGTAGTCCCTGCAATACGCCGGTCTGCTTGATATCCAGCGCGACCAGACGTTTACCCTGTGGGGTAAAGGAGTACTCCGGCTCACCGACAAAACTTAGGGTAATACGGGCCTGCTGGTCTCCGTTGGAGACCTGGATATCGGATAAACTCGCCGCAGTGGCGTGAAGACTCGAGAGCATTAGCGCAGCGGCAAGCCAGGTGGTTATGCGATACTTCATCCCGTCATCCTTCAGGCTAAATGGCTAAACGCGCCAGTAAAGATTCACCCCGTGAGGAGATCGCGGTAATACGCGCCTCACGCCCTTGTGCCTGGTAATCAAGGTGAATTTCAACATCCGGGTCAGGCAGGACACCTGCGCCTTGCTGCGGCCATTCCACCAGGCAGATGGCATCGTCGGCAAAATAATCACGGATCCCCATAAATTCGAGCTCCTCAGGATCCGCCAGTCGGTAGAGATCGAAGTGATATACCATCAGATTCTCGAGGGTATACGGCTCCACCAGGGTATAGGTTGGGCTTTTGACATTGCCGCGGTGACCGAGCGCCTGCAAAAATCCGCGGCTGAAGGTCGTTTTCCCCGCGCCTAAATCACCATACAGATAAATCACGGTGGCGCCGGTACAGGCCTGCGCGATGCGGTCGCCAAGGGCCAGCGTGGCCTGCTCATCGGGTAAAGGAATCACTCGGTTAATCATGGTCTACGTCAATCACATCCGGGTTAACAACACGCCTGAGCGTGGAAAAGAGATCGGTCGCCAGCATACCGCGGGTGCCCTCGCGAGCGGCCACCCGGTCGGCGGCATCGCCATGAGCGACGCACCCGGCACAGGCTGCATCATACGGCGTCAGGTGCTGTCCTAACAATGCGGCAATAATGCCGGTAAGCACATCGCCCATCCCGCCGCTGGCCATCCCGGCATTGCCGGCATCGATAATGCCCATCGCCCCGCTTTCACTGGCCACCACCGTGCCTGCGCCTTTCAGCACAACCACGCCACCATACCGTTTTACCAGACGCTGCGCAGAAAGTAAGCGATCGCTTTCAATTTCTGCCACGCTAACGTTCAGCAGACGGGCCGCTTCGCCGGGGTGCGGCGTTAACACGCGATTGTGACGTTTATCGGGATTGAATGCCAGCAGGTTCAGCGCGTCAGCGTCCCAGACCATCGGTTTGTTAAAACTTTCCACCGTGCGCAGGGCGCTGCGCCCCCATTCGCGCTGCCCCAGACCCGGGCCAATCGCCACCACATCAGCCCATTCCAGCGCGGCTTTCAGGGTCTGGGGCGTCAGTTCATCTACCATTAATTCCGGCCGCACGGTGACAATGGGCGCCACGTTCTCCGGGTGAGTAAGCACTCGCACCAGCCCTGCACCGCTGCGTAGGGCCGCTTCACCGCACATACGGATAGCGCCTGCTGTGCCGCGATCGCCGCCGACAATCACCAGCTTGCCGTGATCGCCCTTATGGGAGGTGGCCCGCCGCGGCGGCAGCCAGTCGGCGAGGTGGGCGGCGCAAAACCGCGTCAGGGGAGTACTTTGCCCGGCGAGCCAGCGCTCGAGCCCAAGGGCATGATGATGGAGATGCCCGACGACATCCCGCGCCTTGCCGGTCAGCAGCCCGGGTTTGAGGGCGATAAAGGTCAGGGTGTGGTCGGCCTGAACCACTGCACCTGGGGTCGCGCCGGTCTGCGCATTCAGGCCGGAAGGGATATCCAGCGCCACCACCGGCGCCGGGTGGTGGTTCGCCTGGTGGATGAGCGCCGCGACGGGATCGCGCGGCGCACTGCGCAGACCGGTGCCGAGCAGGCCATCAATAATCAGTGAGATATCGTCGGGCCACGGGATAGTCGCCGCATGGATCACGCCGCCGGCGTTAAGCCACGCCTCCCGCGCCGCCTGCGCCTCTTCCGGCAGCGGGCTGTCACTCTCTACCGCCAGCAGCGTCACCCGCCGCCCCGCGGCCTGTGCCAGACGCGCGACAACATATCCGTCGCCGCCGTTGTTGCCATGTCCGCAGAGGATCAGCCAGTGCGCGCTGGCGGGATAAGCGCGGCTGGCCAGCTGAAAGGCCGCCTCGCCCGCGCGCTGCATCAGTTCGAACAGCGTCAGCCCCAGGCTGTCCGCCGCCTCTCGTTCGGCCAGGCGCAGCGCCTCCGCAGGCCAAATGTTGTATGGTATACTGTCAGGGTTTTTCGTCATTGTATGGTCCATCATGTCACAGCCCCTCGATCTCGTTCAGTTAGCGCAACAAATCAAACAGTGGGGCACAGAGCTCGGGTTCCAGCAGGTGGGTATCGCCGATACCGACCTCAGCGCTAGTGAACCCAAACTGCAGGCATGGCTGGATAAACAATACCACGGCGAAATGGAGTGGATGGCCCGTCACGGTATGATGCGCGCCCGTCCCCACGAACTGCTGCCCGGTACGTTACGCGTTATCAGCGTGCGGATGAACTATCTGCCCGCCAACGCCGCCTTTGCCCGCACCCTGAAAGATCCCGCACTGGGTTACGTCAGCCGTTATGCCCTCGGGCGTGATTATCATAAGCTGCTACGTAATCGCCTGAAAAAACTGGGGGAGAAGATTCAGGAACAGTGTGCTTCGCTCAATTTTAGACCTTTTGTCGATTCCGCGCCTATCCTGGAGCGGCCAATCGCAGAAAAAGCGGGCCTTGGCTGGACAGGTAAGCACTCACTTATCTTAAGCCGCGACGCGGGATCATTCTTTTTCCTCGGCGAACTGCTGATCGATCTGCCTCTACCGGTCGACAGCCCGGTTGCGGAGGAGTGCGGACGCTGCGTCGCCTGCATGACCATCTGCCCCACCGGCGCCATCGTTGAGCCCTACACCGTCGACGCCCGGCGCTGCATCTCCTATCTCACCATTGAACTGGAAGGCTCTATCCCGGAGGAGTTCCGTCCGCTTATCGGCAACCGTATTTACGGTTGTGATGATTGTCAGTTGATCTGTCCGTGGAACCGTTTCTCACAGCTCACCGATGAAGAGGATTTCAGTCCACGCAAAGCGTTGCATGCGCCACCGCTGGTGGAGCTGTTCGCCTGGAGCGAAGCGTGGTTTCTGAAGGTAACCGAAGGGTCGGCGATTCGTCGCATTGGCCACCTGCGCTGGCTGCGCAATATCGCCGTCGCGCTGGGCAATGCGCCCTGGGATGAAGCCCATCTTCGCGCGCTGGAGAGTCGCCGGGGTGAGCACCCGCTTCTCGACGAGCACATCGAATGGGCTATCGCTGAGCAAATAAACAAGCGGAACGCCGACGCCGTCGAAGTACAACTGCCGAAAAAATTACGTCTGGTCAGGGTAGTAGAGAAAGGCTTGCCGCGCGACGCCTGATTCATTCACAGGCTGTGAATAAAATCTAAAACACATTGCGTTTCAAGGCGCAGACCGAGGTCAAGTGATCGGATTAACATTTCGAAATGAAATTTAATTGTTAAATTTCAATGGTATATAAAGATACTATTTACAAAGCGAAGCATTTACGCCGTCAAAGACGGAACGACAACCTGTGGATAACTCTGTTCACAGTATTTCTGGATATCAAATGAAAATCATCCCCGGCGCTGGATTGCACTGTGGATAAATAAGAGATGGAAGAAAATTTGGAGCGGGAAACGAGACTCGAACTCGCGACCCCGACCTTGGCAAGGTCGTGCTCTACCAACTGAGCTATTCCCGCTTAATCATCGTCATTCAAGCTACCGTGTAGCAACCTGAATACTGCGACTGGTGTGGTATGTCTTTCAAATTTTGGAGCGGGAAACGAGACTCGAACTCGCGACCCCGACCTTGGCAAGGTCGTGCTCTACCAACTGAGCTATTCCCGCTTAATCTTCGGCTTTCGCCTCGCATCTGCGAGTTGAAACCCTGTGATCAGGATGGTGCTTTCAAATTTTGGAGCGGGAAACGAGACTCGAACTCGCGACCCCGACCTTGGCAAGGTCGTGCTCTACCAACTGAGCTATTCCCGCGTTACTGCTTTTTTTGCCATATTTTGATGGCGTCGTAATTTGCATTTCTGCGTCGTTACGGGAGGCGCATTATACGAGAATTCGATGCCCCTGCAACCCCCTGACGATCACTTTTTTGCGTTTTTTGTTTAAATGGACATTTTCTCGCCACCTACGCCGCTGAATTGTATAAATAAGCGTCATAACGGGCAAAATTGCTTTTTCCGCCCGGCTGAATGACGCAAAATCGCTCGCATCATAGTGCGGTGGCGCGACGTATAACGTGGCCACCACGACGCCAAACAGGGAATTAGCATGAGAAAAGTCCTCACCGTCCTGCTGCTGAGCACGCTGGCCATCGGAACCGCGTCAGCCGAGACGCTCCATTTTGGCACTACCACGGCCAATCCGCCGTTTGTCACCGCCAACGGCAAAAATCAGCCCGTCGGCTTCGATATCGATCTCGCTCACGCCCTGTGCCAGCAGATGCAGGCGCAGTGCCAGTTTACGGCGCAGCGTTTCGATACCCTGATCCCGGCATTGCGCTTTAAGAAGTTTGATGCGGTGATTGCCGGTATGGAAGTGATCCCAATGCGCGAGAAGCAGGTCGCCTTTAGCCGCCCCTATCGACAGGCCCTCTCCGGGGTGGTGATCGTCAATAAAGATGTCGCCCATACCTTTGCCGATCTGAAAGCCAAAAAAATCGGCGTGGTGAAAGGCACGCTGCACCAGCACTATCTGCGCAATAAGCAGAAGGCCGTGCAGGCGATCCCTTACGACGACGTCGCCAGCGCTTTAGCCGCGCTGAAAGCCGGCGAAATAACCGGCGTCATGAGCGACTTCGCCACCCTTGACGCCTGGCAACAAGAGAACCCTGACTACGCCATCATGGATGAGCGGGCCACCGACCCGGCTTATTACGGTAAGCAGTATGCGATTGCGGTGCGCAAAGACGATCCGGAGTTGCTGAATGCCATCAACGATGCCCTGACCGCAGTCATGGCGACGCCTGACTTCCAGCAGATGCAGCAAAAGTGGTTTAAATAATCAGAAAGATGTACCGGGCCGCACCAGGCCCGGTATTGGTTTACAGCTTAATGAAATGCTCGCGATAGTAGGCCAGCTCGGCAACCGACTCGCGGATATCGTCCATCGCCTGATGGGTGCCCTGCTTTTTAAAGCCGTCGAGAATTTCCGGCTTCCAGCGGCGAGCCAGCTCTTTCAGCGTGCTGACGTCCAGATAGCGGTAGTGGAAATAGGCTTCCAGTTGCGGCATGTACTTAAACAGGAAGCGACGATCCTGGCCGATGCTGTTGCCGCAGATCGGCGACTTGCCTGCCGGCACCCACTGCTTAAGAAACTCAATGGTCGCCAGTTCGGCATCGTGCTCGCTGACGGCGCTGGCCTTCACGCGATCCACCAGTCCGCTGCCGGTATGCGTCCGCACATTCCACTCGTCCATTAATGCCAGCTGAGCATCCGACTGATGCACGGCGATAGTCGGCCCTTCAGCCAAAATGTTCAGGTTGGCATCGGTCACCAGGGTGGCGATTTCGATAATGCGATCGCGCTCCGGATCCAGCCCTGTCATCTCAAGATCGATCCAAATGAGGTTGTTTTCATTTGCACTCATGCTATTTTCCACCCTTCTTGCGTGACTATATTCATCTAAAATAGCGTGTATCATAGAGGTTTTGCCCCATCAGGGCGACCAGGAGCCAGTTCGATTGAGTAAAAATAAACTCTCCAAAGGCCAGCAGCGCCGCGTCAACGCCAACCACCAGCGCCGCCTGAAAACCACTGCGGAGAAGGCCGACTACGATGACAACCTGTTTGGCGAAACGTCGGAAGGCATTGTCATCAGTCGCTTTGGTATGCATGCCGACGTCGAATCCGCTGACGGTAGCGTCCATCGCTGCAACATTCGCCGGACAATCCGTTCGCTGGTCACCGGCGACCGCGTGGTCTGGCGGCCGGGTAAAGACGCCGCCGACGGCGTAAACGTCAAAGGGATCGTCGAAGCGGTGCACGAGCGCGCCTCCGTCCTGACGCGTCCGGATTTTTACGACGGCGTGAAGCCTATCGCCGCCAATATCGATCAGATCGTGGTGGTTTCCGCGATCCTGCCTGAACTGTCGCTGAATATTATCGATCGCTATCTGGTGGCCTGCGAGGCGCAGGATATCGAGCCGTTGATCGTCCTGAATAAAATCGATCTGCTGGATGACGATGGCCTGCGCTTCGTCAATGAGCAAATGGACATCTACCGCAATATCGGCTACCGCGTGCTCATGGTCTCCAGCCGGACTCAGGACGGTCTCAAGCCGCTGGAAGCGGCCCTGACCGACCGCATCAGCATTTTCGCCGGGCAGTCCGGGGTCGGTAAATCGAGTCTGCTGAATGCCCTGCTGGGGCTGAATGAGGATCAAATCCTCACCAATGATGTCTCGGACGTTTCCGGCTTAGGCCAGCACACCACCACCGCGGCGCGCCTCTACCACTTCCCGCACGGCGGCGATGTGATTGATTCGCCGGGCGTTCGTGAATTTGGCCTCTGGCATCTGGAAGCGGAACAAATCACCCATGGCTTTGTCGAATTCCATGATTATTTAGGCCATTGCAAATACCGCGACTGTAAACACGATAACGATCCTGGCTGTGCGCTTCGCGAAGCGGTAGAGAACGGCAAGATCGCCGAAAGCCGTTTTGAGAACTACCACCGCATCCTCGAAAGCATGGAGCAGGTACAGGTAAAAACGCGTAAAAACTTTTCCTCGTCCGATGACTGATCATTAAGCTGAGCATCACGTCAGGCTCTGCCAGGACGCGGTCAAACTGCGACTAACGCGGATGCCATTTGGCGAGGTTTACGTATAGAATCGTCCCCTTTTTTCAGGACCCCGCCCGCGGGCGGGGTCAGGAACGACATATCATGGCCTGGAGGCTACTTTGTTAAACGATCTTAAACTTTCACTGCAATACATTCTGCCTAAACTGTGGCTCACCCGCCTCGCAGGCTGGGGTGCGAGCAAACGCGCAGGTTGGTTGACGAAACTGGTCATCGATCTGTTCGTGAAATACTACAAGGTCGATATGAAAGAGGCGCAGAAGCCGGATACCGCGGCTTATCGCACCTTCAACGATTTCTTTGTGCGTCCGCTGCGCGACGACGTTCGCCCGCTGAATACCGATCCCAACGTGCTGGTGATGCCGGCAGACGGCGTGATCAGCCAGCTTGGCGCCATTGAAGACGATAAAATCCTGCAGGCCAAAGGTCATGACTACAGCCTGGAAGCCCTGCTGGCCGGCAACTATCAAATGGCCGACCTGTTCCGTAACGGCAGCTTCGCCACCACCTATCTGTCGCCGCGCGACTATCACCGCGTGCACATGCCGTGCAACGGCATCCTGCGCGAAATGATCTACGTCCCTGGCGACCTGTTCTCGGTTAACCATCTGACGGCGCAGAATGTGCCTAACCTGTTCGCCCGTAACGAGCGCGTCATCTGCCTGTTTGATACTGAGTTTGGCCCAATGGCGCAAATTCTGGTGGGCGCGACTATCGTCGGCAGCATCGAGACCGTGTGGTCCGGCACCGTGACCCCGCCGCGCGAAGGCATTATTAAACGCTGGACCTGGCCCGCTGGCGACAGCGAAGGCTCCGTCGCCCTGCTGAAAGGCCAGGAGATGGGCCGCTTCAAACTGGGTTCCACCGTGATCAACCTGTTTGCCCCGGGCCAGGTGAAGCTGGTCGACTCGCTGCAAAGCCTGTCCGTGACTAAAATCGGCCAACCGCTGGCGACCGCCGTGGAAGCCAGCACCGCTGCTGAACCCGCGCCGTTACCGGAAGAAGAGATCCGCGCCGAACACCGCGCCAGCCCGCTGGTTGACGATACACAAGACCAAGGTTAATTCTTCAGCAAAAAGGGTTATGCCGTGCGCCTGATATACACTTTCCTGTTGGCCTTGAGCCTCAGTTTCGGGGCGTACGCTGCGACAGCCCCGGATGCTAAACAGATAACCCAGGAACTGGAACAGGCGAAGGCGGCAAAGCCCGCCCAGCCTGAAACCGTTGAAGTTCTGCAGTCCGCGCTGAACGCGCTTGAGGAGCAAAAATCGTCCCTCGAGCGCGCCCGTCAGTATCAGGACGTTATCGATAATTTCCCCAAACTGTTTCAAAGCCTGCGCTCCCAGCTCAACAATCTGAGCGAAGAACCGCGCCAGGTGCCAACCGGCCTGACCGCCGATGCGCTGAACCAGGAGATCCTGCAGGTCAGCAGCCAGCTGCTGGAATCGAGCCGCCAGGCGCAGCAGGAGCAGGATCGCGCGCGTGAAATCGCCGACTCCCTGAACCAGCTGCCGCAACAGCAAACCGATGCCCGTCGTCAGCTCAATGAGGTTGAGCGCCGCATCGGCACGCAAACCGGCAACAATGCTCTCGCCCAGGCGCAAAATCTTGCCCTGCAGGCGGAATCGGCGCGCCTGAAGGCGCTGGTGGATGAACTCGACCTCGCCCAGCTTTCCGCCAACAACCGCCAGGAGCTGTCGCGCGCCCGTTCCGAGCTGGCGCAAAAGCAGAGCGAACAACTGGATGCCTATCTGCAGGCGCTGCGCAATTTACAGAACAGCCAGCGCCAGCGGGAGGCGGAAAAGGCGCTGGAGAGCACCGAACTGCTGGCGGAGAACAGTGAAAACCTGCCGCCGGACATCACCGCGCAGTTCAAGGTCAACCGGGAGCTCTCCCAGGCGCTGAACCAGCAGGCGCAGCGCATGGATCTGGTGGCCTCCCAGCAGCGGCAGGCGACGAATCAAACGCTGCAGGTGCGCCAGGCGTTAAACACCCTGCGCGAGCAATCGCAGTGGCTGGGCTCTTCCAACCTGCTGGGTGAAGCCTTACGCGCCCAGGTGGCGCGACTGCCGGAACGCCCTCGCCCACAGCAGCTGGATACGGAAATGGCACAGTTGCGCGTGCAGCGTCTGCGCTTTGAAGATTTACTCAGTAAGCAACCACAGCTGCGGCAGATCCGTCAGGCCGACGGCCAACCGCTGACCAGCGAGCAGAACAAGATCCTGCAGGCGCAGCTGCGCACGCAGAACGAGCTGCTGAACTCGCTGCTGCGCGGCGGCGATACTCTGATGCTGGAGCTCACTAAGCTGAAGGTCGCCAACGGCCAGCTGGAAGACGCGCTGAAAGAGATCAACGAAGCGACCCACCGCTATCTGTTCTGGACTTCGGACGTCAGCCCCATCGGCTTCTCCTGGCCGCTGGAGATTGTCCAGGATCTACGGCGTCTGATCTCCCTGGATACCATCAGCGAGCTGGGCAAAGCCAGCGCGATGATGCTCACCAGCAAAGAGACCTTGCTGCCGCTGTTTGCCGCCCTGCTGCTGGTTGGCTTTAGCATCAGCTCCCGACGCCATTTCACCCGCTTCCTTGAGCGCTCCAGCGCCCGGGTGGGGAAAGTCACCCAGGATCACTTCTGGCTGACGCTGCGCACGGTCTTCTGGTCGATACTGGTGGCCTCGCCGCTGCCGGTGTTGTGGATGACGCTCGGCTATGGCCTGCAGTCCGCCTGGCCCTTCCCGCTGGCGGTGGCGATAGGCGATGGGGTCACGGCGACCGTGCCTTTGCTGTGGGTGGTGATGATCTGCGCCACCTTCGCCCGGCCAAACGGGCTGTTTATCGCCCACTTCGGCTGGCCGCGTAACCGCGTGGCGAAAGCGATGCGCTACTACCTGATGAGCATCGGGCTGATTGTGCCGCTGATTATGGCGCTGATCATGTTTGATAATCTTAACGACCGCGAGTTCTCCGCTTCGCTGGGCCGCCTGTGCTTCCTGTTGATCTGCGGCGCGCTGGCGGTGGTTACCCTGAGCCTTAAGCACGCCGGTATTCCGCTCTATCTGGATAAAGAGGGGAATGGCGACAATATGGTGAACCGCCTGCTGTGGAACCTGATGCTTGGCGCCCCGCTGGTGGCCATGCTGGCGGCCGCCGTCGGCTACCTCGCCACCGCCCAGGCGCTGCTTGCGCGTCTGGAAACCTCGGTCGCCATCTGGTTCCTGCTGCTGGTGGTCTATCACATCATCCGCCGCTGGATGCTGATCCAGCGCCGCCGGCTGGCCTTCGACCGGGCCCGCCACCGTCGCGCGGAAATTCTCGCCCAGCGCGCCCGCGGCGAAGATGAGCCCGTTCACGTCAGCAGTCCGGAGGGGTCGGTGGAGACGGAGGTCAGCGAGGTCGATCTCGATGCCATCAGTACCCAGTCGCTGCGGCTTGTGCGTTCCCTGCTGATGCTGATCGCGCTGCTGTCGGTCATCGTGCTGTGGTCGGAAATTCACTCGGCGTTTGGCTTCCTTGAGAATATCTCGCTGTGGGACGTGACCTCGACGGTACAAGGGGTGGAAAGCCTTGAGCCGATCACGCTTGGCGCGGTGTTGATTGCCATTCTGGTGCTGATCATCACCACTCAGCTGGTGCGCAACCTGCCCGCGCTGCTGGAGCTGGCGATCCTCCAGCATCTCGATTTAACGCCCGGCACCGGCTACGCCATCACCACCATCACCAAATATCTGCTGATGCTCGTCGGCGGGCTGGTGGGCTTCTCGATGATCGGTATTGAGTGGTCGAAGCTGCAGTGGCTGGTCGCCGCGCTGGGTGTGGGTCTCGGGTTTGGCCTGCAGGAGATCTTCGCCAACTTTATCTCCGGCCTGATTATCCTGTTTGAGAAGCCGATCCGCATCGGCGATACAGTCACCATTCGCGACCTGACGGGCAGCGTCACCCGCATTAATACCCGTGCAACCACCATCAGTGACTGGGACCGGAAAGAGATTATCGTGCCGAACAAGGCCTTCATCACCGAACAGTTTATCAACTGGTCGCTGTCGGACTCAGTCACCCGCGTGGTGCTGACGGTGCCGGCCCCCGTGGACGCCGATACCGACGAGGTCACGAAAATTCTCATTGCCGCGGCGCATCGCTGCTCTCTGGTCATCGATACCCCGGCGCCGGAGGCGTTTCTCGTCGACCTGCAGCAGGGGATCCAGATTTTCGAGCTGCGTATTTTTGCCGCGGAGATGGGGCATCGCATGCCGCTGCGCCATGAGATGCATCAGCTGATCCTGGCGGGCTTCCGCGAACATGGCATTGATATGCCGTTCCCTCCGTTCCAGATGCGTTTGGAAAGTATCGACGGCAGGCAAAGCAGTAAAACCATGACCTCGGCCGGAAAAACCAGCCGCCGTACGGCTGGTAGCCTGTAAACCATCCCCTGCCCGGCTGCACCGCCGGGCAGGTTCTTTAACTCTCCATCACCAGCGCGCCGGACGCCATGCGCCGACGGTAGCTTTCGTAGATCCCCTGCGCCAGCAGTGAGAAGAAGATCGGTCCACCGACCATCCACAGGGTACTGTTCCAGTCCCCGCTGTCGATGACGGGTTGGATAATGGTGAAGATATTGGCGAAAGTCACCACCAGCAACACCACGCCGGTCGCCAGCAGCGTCGACGAACGGTTTTTGAAAATCACGAACGGTCGGTCAAGATGCGTTTTCGCCTTGAAGAACGGGAAGGCGATGGTCAGGAATAGATAGGGCAAGGTCATGGAGACATTGGCCATCAGCGTCAGCTTGTTATAAAACGCGGAAGCGCTATCCCCACCGAACGATACCAGTACGATAAACACCCCGACCAGCAGACACTGCAGCCACATCGCCGCGGCGGGCATGCCGTTGACGTTGAGACGGGTCATCACCGACGGCCAGAGCGCTTTTGGCGTGCCCTGGATAATCGCTTTCAGGGGAGAATAGCTGAGGGTGAAGAACGCGCCGGTGTAAGCGAGAAACATCGACAGGCCCGTAATACGGGCGAACCAGACTCCGGTCAGGGCCGCCGACTCTGGCGTCAGGTGCAGAGCCTGGCCGAGCGTCGTCCCAAGGCTGGTCATCAGCACATAGGTGATGTTGCCGAGGTTGGTCGAACGCGCGCCAAGCACCTGCTGCCAGTTGGCGCTCACGCCCCACAGCACAATCGCCAGCGAGTAACCGACCGAGATAACGATCGCCGCGATGATAATCCCTTTGGCAAAGTTCTTTTCCGGCTTATCAGTCTTATCCACTAAGCCGCCGACCGCCTCAATTCCGCCATAGGCAAAGATGGCAAATACCACAAACGACAGCATCGCCATGCCCGACTGATACCCGGGATTAGGTGAAAAGGTGAAGTTTAACGGTTGGGCGAAATGGCCGCCGTTGAGCAGGAGGATCGCCCCGCTCACCAGCAGTAGCACCAGGTTAAGCCCCATCACCGCGATGCCGCCGACGGCGGTGATTTTGGCGATTTTATTGATCCCTTTGACGGCAATAAAGGTCACGACACCCATCCAGCAGGCTGCCAGAATGCCCACCGTCTGCGTCGGGGTCAGGCTAGCCAGCGCCCAGGTCTGGGTTTTGTCCGCGCCAAACAAAAAGGTGGATAACGGCACCCAAATTTTAGCCGCCGTACTCACCATCCACACCACGTACGACGCAAACCACATAAAGGTGCCGATGAAAGCAAAGCGCGGCCCGACGCTGTGGTTCATCCAGGAATAGATCCCGCCCTCTTCGCGACGATAAGCCGAGCCCATCTCCGCCATCATCAGCGCGAACGGAATAAAGAAAAAGAGGGCGGAAAAAAGATAAAACGGCATCGCACTGTAGCCCATCAGATAAAACGCCGACGGGCTGTTGGCAAAGCCAAACACCGAAGTGAAGATCATCAGAATCAGCCCAATCAGGCTCATCTTCTTGAATTGTTGATGCATAAATCTATCCAAACGAGGGCATCACCCAACAGGCAACGCCTGGCCTCAAAAAATGAGCGCGGATAGTAGCAAAAGCACGGAAGGAGATTGTGGGTATTCGGGCGAAAACCGGGATAGCGTGAGGGAGGATCGGTCAGGGCGGGTCTGTCACCTCCCCCGCTCTCAGGCGGCAGGAGGTGACAGCGCCATCAGGCGCGGTCGACCGTAAAGGCGATCACCTCGCCGATGCTTTCGGCACCCAGCGCCAGCATCACCACACGGTCAACGCCCAGCGCCACGCCGGAGCAGTCCGGCAGGCCCGCCTCTAGTGCCGCCAGCAGGTTGTTATCGATAGGCTGCTGCGGAAGGCCGCGCGCGGCGCGTTTGCGGTTGTCCTGCTCGAATCGCAGACGCTGTTCGCGGGCATCGGTCAGCTCGTGGAAACCATTCGCCAGCTCAATACCTTTGTAGTAAACCTCGAAGCGCTCAGCGACCCGATGATCTTCCGGGCTGATCTGCGCTAACGAGGCCTGGGTGGCCGGGAAATGATAGATAAACGTCGGCCGATCTTTACCGATGTGCGGCTCCACGCCCATGGTGAACAACAGTTGCAGCAGCGTGTCGCGATCTTCTTCAGTATCGGCGATATTGCTTAAATCCAGCTTCGCCGCGACTTCACGCAACTGCGTTTTATCAGCAGAGAGCGGATCAATATCCAGATGACGCTGGAACGCCTGCTGATAGGAGAGGCTTTCCGCTGGCTGACACTCCAGAACCTGCTGCAGCAGGTCGTCCACCTCGTTGATCAGGCGATACATGTCATAGCACGGACGATACCACTCCAGCATGGTGAATTCCGGGTTGTGATGCCGGCCCATCTCTTCATTACGAAAGCTGCGACACAACTGGAAAACCGGACCGCAGCCCGCCGCCAGCAGGCGCTTCATATGGTATTCCGGACTGGTCATCAGGTACAAATTGAGTCCCTGTGAATGGCCCGGGCCGACGAAACGGGTTTCGAACGGGAACAAATGAATATCCGTTACCGTCGCCTGACTCATGCAAGGCGTCTCCACCTCCAGCACGCCGCGATCGGTAAAGAAACGGCGGATTTCCGCCATCACCGCCGCGCGTTTCAACAGATTGGGAATGGGTGCGCTCGGCTGCCAGGTTGCCGTCTCGCTCATGGTACTTTCTCCGATTGCAAATTAAGGGCACGAAGTCTACTCGCAACCGGCGAGTGAAACAAATTTTGTGCAATCCCCGGCAGATTACATGCCATTAATCTATCGTTAACCTGAATGCATAAATATCACTGATAAATAACCGCACATATCGATAAAAAAATCGAACACGTCAATTTTCCTTACTGACCCTACGGCTATACTCCTGTACCTATAAAGGAGCAGTGATACTTTTTCGCCAGCCCGGCGGCGAAATACACTAAAACTGGAGGAATGTCGTGCAAACTTTTCAAGCCGATCTCGCCGTAATTGGTGCTGGCGGAGCAGGCCTACGCGCCGCTATCGCCGCCGCCCAGGCCAACCCCAATGCCAAAATCGCCCTGATTTCTAAAGTCTATCCGATGCGCAGCCATACGGTCGCTGCAGAAGGGGGGTCCGCAGCCGTTGCCCAGGATCACGATAGCTTTGAGTATCATTTTCACGACACCGTCGCCGGAGGCGACTGGCTGTGCGAGCAGGATGTCGTCGACTATTTCGTTCATCACTGCCCAACGGAAATGACCCAGCTGGAACAGTGGGGATGCCCGTGGAGCCGCCGCCCCGACGGCAGCGTCAACGTCCGGCGCTTCGGTGGGATGAAAATCGAACGCACCTGGTTTGCCGCCGATAAAACCGGCTTCCACATGCTGCATACTCTCTTCCAGACCTCCCTTCAGTTTCCCCAAATTCAGCGCTTTGATGAACATTTCGTCCTTGACCTGCTGGTCGATGACGGGCAGGCCCGCGGCCTGGTAGCGATGAATATGATGGAAGGCACCCTGGTGCAGATCCGCGCTAACGCGGTCGTGCTGGCTACCGGCGGCGCCGGGCGCGTCTATCGTTACAACACCAACGGCGGCATCGTTACTGGTGATGGTATGGGTATGGCGCTGGGCCATGGCGTGCCGCTGCGCGATATGGAATTTGTTCAGTATCACCCGACCGGCCTGCCGGGCTCCGGGATCCTGATGACCGAAGGCTGCCGCGGTGAAGGCGGGATTCTGGTCAACAAAAACGGCTATCGCTACCTGCAGGATTACGGCATGGGCCCGGAAACCCCGCTCGGCGAACCGAAGAACAAATATATGGAGCTGGGTCCACGCGACAAAGTGTCCCAGGCCTTCTGGCACGAATGGCGGAAAGGGAACACCATCCCGACGCCGCGCGGTGACGTGGTCTATCTCGATCTCCGCCACCTCGGCGAGAAAAAGCTGCTGGAGCGCCTGCCGTTTATCTGTGAGCTGGCGAAAGCCTATGTCGGCGTCGATCCGGTGAAAGAGCCGATCCCGGTGCGCCCGACCGCGCACTACACCATGGGCGGTATTGAAACCGATCAGCAGTGCGAAACCCGGATCAAAGGGCTGTTTGCCGTGGGCGAATGCTCGTCCGTCGGTCTGCACGGCGCCAACCGTCTGGGTTCCAACTCGCTGGCCGAGCTGGTGGTCTTCGGCCGCCTGGCCGGGGAACAGGCCATGCAGCGCGCCGCACAGACGACTGAGGCAAATAGCGCCGCACTGGATGCACAGGCCGCCGATGTAGAGCAACGGCTGAAAAATCTCGTTAACCAGCAAGGTAACGAAAACTGGGCGAAAATTCGCGATGAAATGGGGCTGTCGATGGAGGAAGGCTGCGGCATCTACCGTACGCCGGAGCTGATGCAGAAAACTATCGATAAGCTGGCTGAGCTGCAGGAGCGCTTCAAGCGCGTGCGCATTACCGACAACTCCAGCGTGTTCAACACCGACCTGCTGTACACCATTGAACTGGGACACGGCCTGAACGTTGCCGAATGTATGGCGCACTCGGCCATCGCCCGAAAAGAATCGCGCGGTGCGCACCAGCGTCTGGATGAGGGCTGTACCGAGCGCGACGACGTCAACTTCCTCAAGCACACCCTCGCCTTCCGCGAGGCCGATGGCACCACCCGTCTGGAATATGGCGACGTGAAGATCACCACGCTGCCACCGGCAAAACGTGTCTATGGCGCCGAAGCGGAAGCGGCTGAGAAGAAGGAGACCACCCATGGCTGAGATGAAAAACCTGAAAGTCGAAGTGGTGCGCTACAACCCGGAGGTCGACACCGCACCGCATAGCGCATTCTATGACGTGCCCTATGATGAGCAGACCTCGCTGCTGGACGCCCTGGGCTACATCAAAGACAACCTGGCGCCAGACCTGAGCTACCGCTGGTCCTGCCGGATGGCGATCTGCGGCTCCTGCGGCATGATGGTCAACAAAGTGCCGAAGCTGGCCTGCAAAACGTTCCTGCGCGATTACACCAAAGGCATCAAAGTTGAGGCGCTGGCCAACTTCCCGATCGAACGCGATCTGGTGGTGGATATGACCCACTTTATCGAAAGTCTGGAGGCCATTAAGCCGTATATCATCGGCAATAACCGCACGCCGGACCAGGGGCCAAACAAGCAGACGCCAGCCCAGATGGCCAAATACCATCAGTTCTCCGGCTGCATCAACTGCGGGCTGTGCTATGCCGCCTGCCCGCAGTTCGGCCTGAATCCGGAATTTATCGGCCCGGCGGCGATCACCCTCGCCCACCGCTACAACGAAGACAGCCGCGACCACGGCAAAAAGGAACGTATGGCGCAGCTTAACGGCCAGAACGGCGTCTGGACCTGTACTTTCGTGGGCTACTGCTCGGAAGTGTGTCCGAAGCACGTCGACCCGGCGGCCGCGATCCAGCAGGGCAAGGTGGAAAGCTCGAAAGACTTTCTTATCGCCACCCTGAAACCACGCTAAGGAGTGCATTATGACGACGAAACGCAAACCCTACGTGCGGCCAATGACCTCCACCTGGTGGAAAAAGCTGCCGTTTTATCGCTTCTACATGGTGCGGGAAGGGACAGCGGTACCGACAGTATGGTTTAGCATTGTGCTGATTTACGGGCTGTTTGCCCTCAAGCACGGCGCCGAAAGCTGGGCGGGATATATCGGATTCCTGCAAAACCCGGTGGTGGTGATCCTCAATCTGATTACCCTGGCGGCGGCGCTGCTGCACACCAAAACCTGGTTTGAGCTGGCGCCGAAAGCCGCCAACGTCATCATCAAAGGCGAAAAAATGGGGCCAGAGCCGGTCATTAAAGGGCTCTGGGTGGTAACGGCGGTGGTCACTGTGGTGATCCTGTTTGTGGCCCTGTTCTGGTAAGGAGGCTGAGATGATTAATCCCAATCCGAAACGTTCCGATGAACCCGTATTCTGGGGGCTGTTTGGCGCAGGCGGCATGTGGGGCGCGATCGTCGCGCCGGTGATGGTGCTGCTGGTCGGCATCTTGCTGCCGCTGGGGCTCGCCCCGGCAGACGCCTTCAGCTATGAGCGCGTGCTGGCTTTTGCCCAAAGCTTTATCGGCCGCGCATTCATCTTTCTGATGATTGTTCTGCCGCTGTGGTGCGGTCTACACCGTATTCACCACGCCATGCACGACCTGAAAATCCATGTACCCAACGGTAAGTGGGTCTTCTACGGCCTGGCGGCAATCCTCAGCGTCATCACCCTCGTTGGCGTACTGTTTATCTGATCCTGCAAGAGCCCGGTCGCATTTCTGCTACCGGGCTCGCTTCATGTAAAAATCTTGCCGCCTTTTCCCTGCTGGACTCTACACTTAGCTTAAAAGCCAGCAAGGAGCATGCCATGCGTATCCTGCCGATAATCACCGCGATTGCCGTCTCGTTCCTGTCTGTCGCCTGCAGCACGCCCACCCCACCGCCGGGCGTCACCGTGGTCAGTCCCTTCGACGTTCAGCGCTATCTGGGTACCTGGTATGAAATCGCCCGCTTTGACCACCCTTTTGAAAGCGGGCTGGAAAAGGTCACGATCGCCTGGCACCCACGCGATGACGGCGGCCTGGACGTGGTCAATAAAGGCTATAACCCCGACCGCGGTATGTGGCAGAAAACGGATGGAGTGGCGTACTTTACCGGCGAGCCCAGCCGCGCCGCGCTGAAGATCTCCTTCTTCGGCCCTTTCTACGGCAGCTATAACGTCATTGCCCTGGATAAAGAGTATCGTTACGCGCTGGTCTGCGGACCCGATCGCGACTATCTCTGGTTACTGGCGCGGGCACCCACCATCGCTCCGGAGGTCAGGCAGCAGATGCTGGATATTGCTACCCGGCAGGGCTTTGATGTCAGCAAACTGATCTGGGTCAATCAGCGCTACAACTAGTGCGCGCTAATCTTCAGGCCAATGATGCCGACCACGATGCAGGCGAGACTGGCGATACGCATAGCGCTGGCGGATTCACCCAACAGCACAATACCGGTCACGGCGGCGCCCACAGCGCCGATTCCGGTCCAGACGGCGTAAGCAGTTCCCACCGGCAGGGTTTTCATCGCCCACGAAAGCAGCGCCATGCTGACGACCATCGCCACGATGGTGATGACGCTGGGAACCAGCCGGCTAAAGCCATGGGTATATTTCAGGCCGACGGCCCATACCACTTCCAGCAGACCAGCGATAAATAAGACTATCCAGGACATAAGGCTCCTTTGCTGGGGCCGTCCCCGGATGAGAAACGCTTACGGGTCGTCCCGTAAGGTGGATGAAAAGTCGCAGTGAGTATATCCAACAGGATGGGGGAAGTGAAGAACGGTACGGCGTAAAACCGTACCGTCGACGGCGTTTATTGCTGAGCTTTGGTTGCCGCGCCAGAGATTGCGCTGCCGCCTTCTGAAATATCCTGACCCACTCCGCGCGTAGTGTTACAAGCAGTCAGTGCTGAAGAGAGGACCAAAACCGTAAAGAACGCTGCAATCGTTTTTTTCACCATAATGTCATCCTTAGTGTCAGTTTTGTTTTCATGCCCTATAAGCATAGACAAACCGTCCACAGATGAAGGGATCTTTGCGATTTTTAAGAGAAAAGGAATATTCGTGGAGGAAGCTGGCGCGCCAGGAGGCAACCGCCACTAGCAAAACGGAAGGAAATTTAGCTCACGGCGTGAGAGATGGCGTGGCCCAGGCCCTGAATATCTTCACCCACTCCGCGGGCGGTGTTGCAGCCAGCCAGTAACGCGCTGCTCAGAAACAGTAACACCAGAAGTTTTACGCTGCGCTTCATGTCTCGTGTTCGTCGTACCTGTGCGTAAAGAGCGGCGCAGCACGGAGGCTGCGCCAGTCATCATGACGCGAAATTATTTCACGCGGGATACGTATTCGCCAGAGCGAGTATCCACTTTGATCACTTCGCCAATCTGGACGAACAGCGGAACTTTAACCACGGCGCCAGTAGACAGGGTCGCTGGTTTACCGCCAGTACCCGCGGTGTCGCCTTTCAGACCTGGATCGGTTTCAATGATTTCCAGCTCAACGAAGTTCGGCGGGGTGACCGCGATCGGCTGGCCGTTCCACAGGGTCACGATGCACTCAGCCTGATCCAGCAGCCATTTAGCGTTGTCACCGATCGCTTTCGCGTCAGCAGACAGCTGTTCGAAAGTTTCGTTGTTCATGAAGTGCCAGAACTCACCGTCGTTGTACAGGTAAGTCAGGTTCATATCGACAACGTCCGCGCCTTCTGCCGAATCGGTAGATTTGAAGGTTTTCTCAACACGGGTGCCAGTCAGCAGGCGGCGCAGTTTAACGCGCGCAAACGCCTGGCCTTTACCTGGTTTAACGAATTCGCTGGCTTCTACCGCATAAGGTTCGCCATCTAACATGATTTTAAGACCAGCACGAAAATCGTTGCTATAGTAAGTCGCCATAAGGCCCTCTGAAATTGTTTAACTGGTAGCTAAGCCACAAAATGGCGCATATTGTAACCCTAAATACCCCATCCAGAGAAGATTGGATAACGCAACTTGCCAATGTTGTGACCAGTCCTGATGAACTGCTGCGTCTTTTAAATGTAGACGCTGATGAAAAACTGCTGGCCGGACGCGAGGCCAGACGCCTGTTCCCGCTGCGCGTCCCGCGCGCGTTTATCGCCCGCATGGAGAAAGGCAACCCTAACGATCCGCTGCTTCGTCAGGTACTTACCGCCGAGGAAGAGTTTATCGTCGCCCCCGGATACTCCACCGATCCGCTGGAAGAACAGCACAGCGTGGTGCCCGGCTTGTTGCACAAATATCACAACCGGGCACTGCTGCTGGTGAAAGGCGGTTGTGCGGTAAATTGTCGTTACTGCTTCCGCCGCCACTTCCCATACGCCGAAAATCAGGGCACCAGGCGCAACTGGCAGACGGCGATGGACTACATCGCAGCGCATCCGCAGCTTGATGAAATCATCTTCTCCGGCGGCGACCCGCTGATGGCAAAGGACCATGAGCTTGACTGGCTGATGACCCAGCTGGAAGCTATTCCGCACGTTAAGCGTCTGCGTATTCACAGCCGCCTGCCAATTGTGATCCCGGCGCGCATCACCGAGACGCTGGCCAGCCGCTTCCAGCGTTCGTCGCTGCAGGTAATCCTGGTTAACCACGTCAACCACGCCAATGAAATTGACGATGAGTTCCGCGCGGCGATGGCCATGCTGCGTCAGGCGGGCGTCACGTTGCTCAACCAGAGCGTGCTGCTGCGCGGGGTGAACGACAACGCGCAAACCCTGGCCGACCTCAGCAATGCGCTGTTTGACGCCGGGGTAATGCCCTACTACCTGCACGTGCTGGATCGGGTACAAGGGGCGGCGCACTTCATGGTTAGCGATGATGAAGCCCGTGAAATCATGCGTGAACTATTGACCCTCATCTCCGGCTACATGGTGCCGAAGCTGGCGCGCGAGATCGGCGGGGAACCCAGCAAGACGCCGCTGGATTTAGGGCTGAAGCAGCGATAAACGTCAGATTCACTTGTCTGCCAGGACGCTCTGGCAGACAAACCATGTGAAGCCATTTCTTGCCAGAGGATTAGGTAAACAGCTATCAGCTGTCAGCTATCGCATTACGTGATAACCCCCTATTGCGACAAGCTAACGGTGAAGCACCACCAGCACCACGATATTAATCACAATCATCACTACAATCAGCGCGATTAACCAGGTGGGCATTTTAAAAGTTACCTGTAATCGTTCCGATTGTTTTCCTGGTATCTCCACTTTATTCTCTATCAACTCATTGCCCTGAATCGCTAAGCTTTCTGTTAATGGAATAACTACGTGATCGTCAGAATGACCTTTGCTCTCGGCAGTAACGTCGGCAACCTTATTATTTTGATAATGCGTTAATGTCGCCCGATTCATATTCTCGCACTCTTCATCAGAGAGAGGGATGATCAGGGTATCTGGCGCGACGCTAAACCCTTTTTGCCTGACGGTGATAATGATATCCGCCGACAGCCCCGCTTTGAGCAATGATTTTCGCAGCAAAGAGATATTTTGATAGAACGTATTTTGTGACACCACCACTCCCCGGGTTTCCCAAACAGCAGCCAGAAATTCATCCCGCGAAATCACTTTACCGCTATTCTGCAAGAGTAACAGCAAGCATCTGGCAGTGGGCGCATTGAGGCTGACACACTCTCCGTCACCTGAAAGCGGCCACAGCTCATTCATATTTGCATTAAAGATAACTTCATGATTAATCATACACCCATTAAATAACGCAGCGTTATCCATATCCCTGCCCCACGAAAAACCATTATCCATAATAAATTCTAATTAGTTCAGCCAACATGGTCTATGAACATTATCATTTCAAAAAGGAACGAGTTTAGTTCACATTGACCGGCGCCACACAGAATACAGGAGATAAATCAATATGCGACAGTTATCTTGTTTAGCCCCCGCATTTTCAGATTAAATTCACCTCAAATAATGGCAGCATCTCAATCTACTATAAAAGCATTAAATTCAGAGGCATTTCATAAAGAATTCACAAGCATTTTTTGCACCATGCTTTTAAATTACTCCCGCTTTCCCATGGTTCGCTATGGCAAGCGATATCATAGAGCCGGCAATTGCATTGATAAATATCGAGCACACCTCAAACATTTATCAAAATTATCAATAAATGATATGTCATTCACATGATAATAATTAATTATCGGTATCTATGCAGGACTAAGTAACTTTATATTTATATGGACTTGTAAAATGAAAAAAAATGCTAAGCTTCTCGCTGCATTCGTAGCTGCGTCAATCATCTCCTGCAATGCACTGGCAGCTGATGGTACTGTTCAGTTCACCGGTACTATCACCGATGCTTCCTGCGAAACGCACATCGGTAGCCTGACTGGCGGCAGCAACGAAACCGTTGATCTGGGCATTGTACCTGTAAGCAGCTTCTCTGGCGTAGGTTCAACTGCGGCACAAGGCGCTGGCTCTACTAATGTGAAGATTTTCCTGACCGAATGCCCAGCGGGTACTCCGACTCAGGCAACTCTGAAGTTTGATGGCGCTTATTATAATGGCGATAACAGCTACCTGGCATTGGACAGCGGTTCCACAGCGTCTGGAGTTGCGATCCTGCTGTCTAACCCAAGCGGCAATGCGCTGAAGCTGGGTGAGCCGTCTGAGCCGTTCACTCTGAACGTAGGTACCGGTAGCTCTACCGAGCTGAACTTCAAAGCAGCTTATATCCAGCGTGAAACCACCATCTCTGCTGGTACTGCAAACTCTAGCGCTACCTTTACCATTAACTATTAATAGTAGTTAAGACGTAATTTGTGCTCCCATAAATGGGAGCACATCCTCTTTTTAAGCAGAGAAAATTATGCGTATTTTTCTATCATTTTTCCTGTCAATAGTAACGGTTATCTTTAATATTACAAACGCTCAAGCGGGAGTTGTGATTGGCGGTACTCGTCTTGTTTATCCGGAAGGTAAAAAAGAGATAAACATAACAGTCGAGAATAAAGAGAACTTTCCGTATTTGATAAAAACCTTTCTTGAGAAAGGAAGCATTGAATCATCTGCCGGTTATTTTATGATCACGCCGCCACTTTTCCGGCTTGATGCACAACAAAAGAGTGTTTTACGTATCTTCAACGCAAGCAGTGCGATGCCGGCAGATCGAGAATCTCTCTTTTACTTTAACGTAACCTCCATCCCGGCAGCGACAGATGAAGATGCGAAGCAAAATACTTTGCAAATCGCTGTACGTAATCGGATGAAACTATTTTATCGGCCAAAAGCACTTGCCGATGACACACCAGAAAATGTTACAACAAAGTTGACCTGGCAAATAACTGGAGGAAAACTCAAAGTCATAAACCCTACAGGTTACTATATGAATTTTTCTGCTGTAAAAGTTAATAACTCCTTGGTAAAGGATGCGCTATTACTCGCGCCATTCTCAAGTAATGAATATGCACTCCCCAATGGCGTATCAAGCGGGACCGTAATCTGGAAAATCATAAACGACCAAGGCGGTATAGGGCCGGAACATAAAACCACATTATAAAAGTGCATAGACGGAAAAAAAATAAAGCGATACTCGCTAATATAAAGGATTATGCGATGGTTGTTAAATTTAGATACACCACCTATTCTCTTGCGTTGATGAGTGCCTGTCTTACTTGCTTGAGCTCAAATGTCATTGCGCGAGACTTTTTCAACCCGGCATTTTTGAACGGTATGAACGGTTCGGATCGCGTGCCAGACCTCTCAGCTTTTGAGCACGAAAACTCGCAATCTCCCGGTAAATATCGTGTTGATATCATTGTTAATGATGCGTTTATTGATACCCGTGATGTTGAATTTACCACTAAAACAAATTCCAGCGGTAAGGACAGTAGCACTCTCCAGCCATGTTTAAGCGTAAAAGATTTTCGTGCTTTTGGTATCAGAACCGATTCATTTCCAAACTTAATTGATAACACGCTCGGATGTGCAGATATCTCTGTGATTCCTGAAGCGACTTACGAATTTATTTTCAATACGCAAACATTAAGATTTAACTTGCCACAGGCCGCACTGAGTCCTGCTATTCGTGGTTATGTATCCCCGGACCAGTTTGATGATGGTATCACTGCTTTGTTGATGAATTATCAGTTCAACGGTTCTAACAGCTACGCGCGCCGGTCCAATATCAGCGACACAGAGAACTATAATCTCAACATGCAACCAGGCCTCAACCTGGGCCCGTGGCGCTTGAGGAATTATACCACATGGAACAAGTCTGACAGTGATTCAAGCTCAGGAGACTGGGATACTGTTTATACCTATGTAGAACGCAATATTCCAACAATTAAAAGCGTATTAACAATGGGCGAAAGCTCATCTAATGCAGACATTTTTGATAGTGTGCCTTTTACAGGTGCTCAGTTAGCTACTGATGACCAAATGGATGCCGATAGTATTCAGGGATATGCTCCTGTTGTCCGCGGGATAGCCAGAACAAATGCTAAAGTATTAATTAAGCAAAACGGATATTTAATCTACCAATCCTATGTGCGTCCCGGGGCTTTTGAAATTTCTGATATGTACTCTACCGGTGGTAGTGGCGACCTCTATGTTACCGTAGAGGAATCAGATGGTAGTCGGCAAGAGTTCGTTGTACCTTACGCTTCCCTGCCAGTTCTGCGTCGTGAAGGCAGTCTGAAATACAGTATCACTTCTGGACAATATCGCCCCTACGATGGTGCCGTTGACGAGACTCCATTTACACAAGCCACAGCCAGCTATGGTTTACCGTATGGTGCCACCACGTTTGGAGGCTTTCAGTCATCCTCAAAATACCAGTCTGTTGCGGTCGGTATTGGACAAAATATGGGTGATTTTGGTGCGGTATCCGTCGATGTCACGCAAGCGTGGTCAACATTAAAAAATCAGGATAAAACATCGGGTCAGTCCTGGCGCATACGCTATAGTAAAAACTTAACCGATATCGGGACAAACTTATCCATTGCAGGCTATCGCTACTCAACGTCTGGTTATAATACGTTAGGTGATGTGCTAAACAGCTATCGCAATAGCGGTAGTTATTCATACGACCGTGTTCGCAATAGAACAGAAGCGACAATTAGCCAGAATATGGGGCGCTCACTGGGATCATTAACGCTCAATGGTGTAGTTGAAGATTACTGGAATGAAGATCGCCGGAATACTTCACTTAGTGTAGGTTATAACAATACATGGAAACTGGTTAATTATTCACTTAATTATTCATACAATAGATCCTCACAAATCAATGGTGACTCAAATCGACACTACGACAGTGATAAATTATTTTCACTAACCTTAAGTCTGCCATTTAGCAGTTTGTTACCAAATACCTGGGTCACATACTCAATGAATACAGGGAATCCAGGCTCAACAACTAACAGTGTTGGGCTAAATGGCACCACCCTGGCTGATAACAATTTAAGCTGGAACGTTCAGCAATCTTATGATAATGAACAATATGCTAGTGGCAGCGCCGGTATGGATTATAGCGGAACCTATGGAGAAGTTTTTGGCAGCTATGACTATGATCACAATGCGCAGCGCGTAAACTATGGCGCATCAGGCAGCGTTGTTCTTCATGAGAACGGATTAACATTTGGCCAACAATTAGGCGATACTGCAGCCCTGGTTAAAGCACCAGGAGTGACAGACACCCGGATATTAAATGAAACCGGTGTGAAAACAGATTTCCGCGGCTATGCGATTGTCCCGTATCTGACGCCTTATCGTTATAATGAAGTTATGTTGGATAGTGAAACTTTTGCAGACAACGTCGATATGGATATTACAAGTCAAAAAGTTGTCCCCACCCGCGGTGCCATATCCAGAGCAAACTTTCGCGGTAATGTTGGATTAAGAGCAATAATTAGATTGGTTGATACTTTAAATAATCCTTTACCTTTCGGTGCCACGGTATCTGACCCTGCGCAGGAAAATTATAGCAGTATTGTTAACGATAATGGCATGGTATACCTAACCGGACTTCAAGAGACTGGCTCGTTGAAAGTACAGTGGGGTAAAAAATCGACCCAGATGTGTACTGCTGCATTCTCATTACAAACTGCTGCGCAGAACGCAGGGATAACACAGTCTCAAGCGGTCTGCCGCTAATCGGATGCGATAAAAGGATATTGAGCATGAGAGTTACTAGAAAAAATATATTGCATATAAGCCTGTTGCTCGCGGCTACGTCTCTGGCTATCGGCAAGGCTCAGGCGGCAGACTGCTCTGTTTCAGCCAATAAGGTGAATATCACTATTAATTCACTTAAAATCGATCCCGATGCGCCAGTAGGCAGTGTATTAAAAGTACAGCAGGTAAATACCCGAAATTATCCCGCCGCCTTTAACTGTGGAACGCAGGCGCTGTGGTATGGGTCAACGATGGGATCTAATTTTAGTACAGAATCTGCTATTTCAGGAGTTTATGAAACAGGGCTAACCGGTATCGGCATCCGTGTTACGGACATTGTCTATCGTTCACAGTATGCCCCCTACACTCAAAGCCCTGCCATGGGTTCATGGAGCGGTAGCAATGCCACCGGTACGGTAAAAATAGAAATTATCAAAACGGGTGAAATTCCTACTGTTAATAAAGGAAAATTTAAAACAGGTACGCTGGTCACTGCTAAGGTTAATTCACGTGCCACTTCTGTCGGTGCCAAGCAATTTTATGAAATTAACATTGCCAATGGGCCTGCCGGAGGGTGGACGGCGAAAAGTTGTACCTTAAGTAACTCAAACCGTAACCAGACAGTACAGATGGGGACTATCAGTAAGAGCGATTTTAATAGTGGCGGCTACGGTCCGGTGAAAAACTTCAAACTGGTGATTAACTGCCCCGATGGCATCCCAACCGATGCGCCGGTGAAGATTTCCTTCGAGCGAATGACGTCTGGTGCAAGTGACGGCTTTATGGATGTTGATTCCACAGTCGCAAATGCAGCCCAGAACGTAGGTGTTGAGGTCCGGGATAATAATAATACCCTACTTAAATTCTCTTCTGATTATACTTACACCAGTTCAAGCGTAAGTAACAAGGAGCTCACATTACCAATGACTGCCAGATATAAGGCTGCAACCACTGTTGGCAATATCGGCCCAGGAACGGCAAATACGGGCATGACGGTAACCATCGATCAGGATTGATAAGCAACTGTAATAACAAAACCCTCATCTATTGTTGAGGGTTTTGTTTTGTGATGAATTTTTAATATGAATTATTAATTCACATTGCATGAGAATACAGGACCACTTAATTTGTGCGGAAATTTTATGGCAGATAATTTGCTGATAGTGTCCATTCCTCTGCCATCAGAAAACGAATATCTGTACTAATAATATTTATATTAGCTATAGCTATAGGGAGCGTTTCTCCGGCTCTGAAAAACGGAGATTACATTTAACTCATAAAGGAAATAATAAATGAAAGAATTATCTATCATGGAAATGGGTTATGTCTCTGGTGCTGCTGATACCCCAGGGTGGGGTACTGGCTATACCTGGGACTTTAGTTCTACCCAGAGCGCAATTATCTCCCTTGCCAACAACCTCTTTCAGGCTGGAGCAGGCCTGATTGTTGGTGGCGTAGGCGGAACACTTGGCGGTATGGCGACAGGTGCTGCCATCGGCGGAAATACCGGCGGTATGTTAGGCTTCGGTCTGATTGGTGCTCTAGGTGGTGCCATTGTCGGCGGTATTGCTGGCCTGGTTGGTGGCCTGACCGCAGGGCTTTTTGGTGGTTTTGACACCGTTATGCAAATTGCAGAAGACGTACTTTATGCTGGCTTTAATGGCACCTTAGTATTCTGGTAATACAAGACAAATACTAAAACTACCATACGAATCGAAAAATATTATGTGAAGGATATCATAATGAAAGAATTATCTATTATGGAAATGGATTACGTCTCTGGTGCTGCTGATACCCCAGGATGGGGCACCGGATATATCTGGGACTTTAGCTCTGCCCAGAGTGCGATCACCTCTCTAGCCAACAATCTCTTTCAGGCAGGTGCAGGTCTGATTATCGGTGGGGTAGGCGGAACACTCGGCGGCATGGCAACAGGCGCCGCCATCGGCGGCAATACTGGCGGCAATCTCGGATTCGGTCTGATTGGTGCCTTGGGTGGTGCCATCGTCGGTGGTATTGCTGGCCTGGTCGGTGGTCTGACTGCGGGCTTATTCGGCGGTTTCGATACCGTTTTTCAAATTGCCGAAGACGTACTGTATGCGGCCTTCAATGGTACGTTTGTTCTCTGGTAAGCAAACCGAACCAAGCAGATCCTAATTTAGGATTTTTATAACTTTCTTATTGCAAAGGAATTCGCAATGAAAGAATTATCAATGGTCGAAATGGATTGCGTCTCTGGTGCTGCTGATACACCAGGATGGGGCACCGGATATATCTGGGACTTTAGCTCTGCCCAGAGTGCGATCACCTCTCTCGCCAACAATCTCTTTCAGGCAGGTGCAGGTCTGATTATCGGTGGGGTAGGCGGAACACTCGGCGGCATGGCAACAGGCGCCGCCATCGGCGGAAATACCGGCGGTATGTTAGGCTTCGGTCTGATTGGTGCCTTGGGTGGTGCCATCGTCGGCGGTATTGCTGGCCTGGTCGGTGGCCTAACTGCAGGCCTTTTTGGTGGTTACGATACTGTCTGCCAAATTTTCGAAGATGTATTGTACGCAGGGTTCAACGGTACTTTAGTATTTTGGTAATTTAATCAAAATACTATATCGTCAGCTGGGCCGCTGGTCTGGTTGGTGACTTAACCACTGACGTCTTTAGGGGGCTCAATATCGCTTCCCAGATTACTGAAGACATGTTATATGCGGTTTTTAACGCCACGTCTGTACTCTGGGAAACATAAATGCCCCCCTTCATAAGGCCCGCCCTCGGGCCTTTTCTCTCCCATTAAAAAAGTAGACACATATGGCACAAAATATTTATCGCAAGGAAGCGATCGAATATAAAAAATATCACTGGAAGGGCAAAGCACTTCTGTTGGCAGGGATGCCTGCCTGGCTAATTACCCTGCTGGCGTGTACCTTTTTAATCGTCCTAATATTCATGCTGATTTTTTTTAACTATACCCAGCGCATTAATGTGTATGGTGAAGTCGTCACGTTACCGCACTCCATCAACGTTTTTGCTCCGCAACAGGGTTTTGTCGTTAAGCAATTTGTTAACATCGGTGATGTTGTAAAAAAAGGAACTCCGCTCTACGAACTTGATGTCTCCAGACATACCACCAGTGGTAACGTTAGTCTGGCTATGACAGAGGTGATCGATGAAAAAATCAGTAATGCAAAAGAAATTATTCAGAAGATTACCGAAAACAAAAAAGAAACTGTTGATGCGCTAAATGACCAGCTCACCAGCGTAGAATCTTCTCTACATGAAACCGTGCGTATGTTGGCAAATACTCAAGCTGGCCTGAAAAAGATGCGTACCAATCTTTCCAGCTACGATGACTATCTTAAAAAGGGGCTAATTACTAAAGATCAGTATAATTATCAGCATAACCTTTATTTTCAACAGCAGAGTTCCTACCAATCGCTTACCAGCCAAAAAATGCAACTGGAGACGCAGTTAACACAGCTTAAGAGCGATATGGTGACTAAATCTGCTGATTTTGATAACCAGATCTCAAGCCAAAAGAACCAAATCAATGACTATAAAAATCAGCGTGTCGAGTCTAGCGCAAACGACAATGCTATCATTAAAGCAACTGCCGACGGAAAAATAGAATCATTAGCAGTGACTAGCGGTCAAATGGTTGATCGTGGCAGCAGCCTTGCACAGATTAAGCCCATCGGGAATGTTGAATATTATCTAATGCTTTGGCTACCTAACAATAGTATTCCTTATATTAAGGTTGGGGACACCATAAATATTCGTTATGAAGCCTTTCCTTCAGATAAATTTGGACAATTTCCTGGTAAGGTAGCGACTATCTCAACGGTTCCTGCCTCTCGACAAGAGTTACAAGAGTATAACAACGTTGGTAATGCGGCTAACCAACAAGATATCACTTTATATAAGGCCTTAGTATCTATAGAAGACAGTTCATTTCGCTATAACGATAAAGTTTTAACACTTTCAAACGGACTAAAAGCAGAAGCAACTGTCTTCCTGGAAGAGCGACCACTTTATATGTGGATGTTTACTCCTTTCTATAAAATCTCTCACAGTGTAAATGGGCCGATCAATGATTAACGAATTATTTGACAAAATTACTTCTCGCGTAAATTTTTCGTTACGTCGAAAAGCCCCTATTATATTGCAATCCGAAGGCTCAGAATGTGGCATTGCATGTCTGGCAATGATATGTGGCTACCATGGTCTCGAAATTGATTTATTTAATTTTCGTCATCGTTTCGGTAGCGCAACGCAAGGTGCAACACTATTATCACTTAGCAAAACGGCCGAACAAGCGCAACTCAAAAGTCGCGCGCTTTCTCTTGATCTTGATGAAATCCAACAATTGAAACTACCCTGTATTTTACATTGGGATTTAAATCATTACGTAGTACTAGTAAAACGCAAGAAAAATAGTTTCATTATTCACGATCCGGCAATGGGTAAACGTGTTATAGGCATAAAAGAAATGTCAAATCACTTTACCGGCGTTGCACTTGAATTATGGCCTGATAACAACTTTCAGCAGGAAAAAGCAAAAAGTCGCTTACGCCTCATTGACCTGATGAAAAACATCAGTGGTCTAAAAAATGCTTTGCTTAAAATTTTTGCTTATTCGGTTGTTGTTGAAGCAATCAACCTGCTATTACCCATTGGCACCCAACTGGTAACCGACCATGTAATTATTGCTCACGATGAAAGCCTTTTAGCTGTCATCTGCATCGGTTTAGTAATGTTTACGTTATTTCGGACGTTCATCAGCATGTTACGTGCATGGACCTCATTAACATTAAACACCTTAACCAGTATTCAATGGAAAACTACGCTATTTGATCATTTAATGAGCCTGCCACTCTCTTTCTTTGAAAAGCGGCATCTGGGTGATATTCAATCACGTTTTTCTTCATTAGATACAATTCGCTCAACGTTTACTAACAGCATCATCTCCGGATTGATAGACCTGATCATGACTGTTGGCTTAATCATCATGCTGACGCTGTATGGCGGATGGTTGGTCTGGGTAGTGATCGGGTTTACTCTGTGTTACGCCATCATGCGTCTGGCGACTTACCAGTTCTATCGCCGAGTGGCGGAAGAGCAGGTTGTAAAAGGCGCGCGTTCCAGCTCACATTTTATGGAATCATTGTATGGCATCTCTACAATCAAGGCTCTCGATCTTAAAGGGCGGCGTTCGGAACATTGGCTTAACATCAATATTGAAGCCTGTAATGCTGGTATTAAACAAACACGCTTCGATATGCTATTCGGTGGTATAAACACCTTAATTACATCAATAGATCAGGTCGTTATCCTGTGGTTAGGGGCAGTCATGGTTATTGATAACGAAATGACGCTTGGGATGTTTATGGCATTTAATGCCTTCCGTGGCCAGTTCTCGCAACGAGCGTCAAGCCTGGTGGACTTAAGTATGCAGCTACGCATGCTCTCTTTACATAATGAACGTCTCTCTGAGATCGTTTTCACCGAGCCTGAAAAAGAACTCCCGGCCAGGCGTATATTTGAAGAGAATAGAGGTGTCGCCCTCAACGTTCAAAACTTGAGCTATCAATATGATCCGTTTACCAAGCCAATTTTCAGCGATCTTAATATTAATGTCCTACCTGGCGAATCAATTGCGCTGGTCGGTCCCTCAGGTATTGGCAAAACGACGCTCTTGAAAGTGATGTGTGGTCTTCTGACCCCCACTCATGGGGAAGTCGTTGTTGAAGGTTTAGATATCTCAAAAATTGGTTTAAATAACTATCGCATGAGTACAGCTTGTGTATTGCAGGAAGATCGCCTGTTTTCTGGCTCAATTGCGGATAATATCTGTAGTTTTGAAGATAACCCTGACATGGAGTTTGTGATGCATTGTGCCAAACTCAGCAACATTCATGATGAAATCATGAAGATGCCAATGGGATACGAAACCCTGGTTGGGGAATTAGGCCTGGGGATCTCTGGTGGACAGAAACAGCGTCTGCTTATCGCTCGTGCACTTTATCGTAAGCCAAATATTTTATTTATGGATGAAGCTACCAGTCACCTGGATTTGGCTAATGAATCTTATATTAATCAGTCCATATCATCGTTAAGTATTACTCGTATTATCGTGGCACACCGGCCATCAACAATTGCTTCAGCAGATAGAATCATCGATCTCTCTAGCAAAAACATTCATAAATAATTGTTAATCTCAAGGAAGGAGAAAAATGAATAACCTCATTAAAGGCATCAATACCGGAACTATCATGCATGAAGGACATTTATTAGCGATTGTTCTCAAAGTCCGCAATAGTGATGGCATTGATGAATGTTATACAATGCAGCATACGGTCATTCGTGATTTTTTATTAATTACGCAGAATAGACTAATGGCGGTAATGGAGCGACTGCAAAAAGACGGTGAAAAATATAAAACTGTTCTCATCGCGGAAAGCCAGGCTCTTATTAGTCAGTCACCAGTTATGCAACAGGAAGACGTCGAATGTCCCGATCCTGCAAAGCGCATCATGTCAATCGCTTTAAAGAAAGATAGTGAAACCTTTACCATCATCGCTGCTTTACAAAGCGAGCAAATTGTTACCTTACGCTTCAGTAATGGTCAGGCAGAGATCATATTACGCGCAATGATTCAGGCACTACAAAACTCCGGTGATAAAGAAGCGATTCTTCATTTCAGCGGAACCCTTGATTTTATTATGCTCTACGACTGCGAACTTGATGAAAGCGCGACCATGAATTATCAACACTATTCTCATGATGAATGGCGAAAGGCGTTATTTCCCAATCATGTCGCCATTCTGTTTAGCTACCACACCGATGATGGTGAGAAACTACTATGCGGATGTATCGTCAAGACCTACCTCAACGCTAACGATCAGCAAATTCAAAATGTTGCATTACGTATAATGCACCTTATACCTAAATTTCGCGGATATAACGATAAGCATCAGATAAAACGGACGTTTATGCATGACCTCCCTGCCGAAGATGGACAGACGTTATCGGCCGAACAAGGCTTAAAATTCCTGAAAAACTACTATCAGGAAACTAAAGTCTCTTTAGGGATTAAATAACACCACGCCTCTCTCCGCGCTCGCAGAGAGAGGCGTCACGCATCAGTTCGGGCACTTATAAACCTGGCCGTTCATTTCGCTGTCGGTAGGTACAAAGCTCGACAGCAGGTTCTGCGTCGGGCTGCTGACGCCGTAAATCACGTTGCCGCCCATCGCTGCCGCCTGGTTGCGCAGGGCGTTTGCCGCACCGCGCATGGAACCACCCTCATCGCCATTCTGGCCGGAGAGCCAGTTGCTCTGTTTACCCGTCGCGGTCCCTAACAGCTGACACTCTGCGCCCGGCTTCTCCTGCACGAAGCGCACATTCTGGCCGGCAGAGGTTAATTCATTGCTGGAACTGCAACCTGCCAACAGTAAGGCTGCGCCGACAATCCCTGCTAAATATTTTACCTGCATGTTATTCCCCATGATCGATGAGCTGGACGCACTGGCCCGGATGTAAATCTGTCATCCTTCAAACTGCGTCGGCATGAGCCGCGTTCATTTCCTCCCCGGTCGCGCTTGTCAGTTCACGCCCGAAACGGAGGTGCTTGCCGCTCTGATGCAGCTTAAATGATTTTTATGTATAAGCCTTATACTAAAAAGCGCGCCAAAAGAAAAACCCCCAGCCATTGCTGGCCAGGGGTTTCTGCTTTTTTATGCCGTAGAGCGCACGATTACATCATGCCGCCCATACCGCCCATGCCGCCCATACCGCCAGCAGCACCTAAATCAGGCGCGTCGCCTTTCGGCAGGTCGGTCACCATGCACTCGGTGGTGATCATCAGACCAGCCACGGATGCCGCGTACTGCAGAGCAGAACGGGTCACTTTGGTTGGGTCCAGGATACCGAAGTCGATCATGTTGCCGTATTCTTCAGTTGCTGCGTTGTAACCGTAGTTACCGTCGCCAGCTTTCACGTTGTTAGCAACAACAGACGGCTCTTCACCGGCGTTGGACACGATCTGACGCAGCGGCGCTTCCATTGCGCGCAGCGCAACTTTGATACCGACGTTCTGATCTTCGTTCTGACCGGTCAGGCCAGCGAGTTTCGCCGCAACGCGAACCAGCGCTACGCCGCCGCCAGCCACCACGCCTTCTTCAACCGCAGCACGGGTTGCGTGCAGGGCGTCGTCGACGCGTGCTTTTTTCTCTTTCATTTCAACTTCGGTAGCCGCACCGACTTTGATTACTGCCACGCCGCCAGCCAGTTTAGCGACACGTTCCTGCAGTTTTTCACGGTCGTAATCGGAGGTCGCTTCTTCGATCTGCTTACGGATCTGAGCTACACGGCCCTGGATTGCAGACTCTTCGCCAACGCCATCGATGATGGTGGTGGTGTCTTTGTTGATAACCACGCGTTTCGCCTGGCCCAGATCTTCCAGAGTCGCTTTTTCCAGCTCCATACCGATCTCTTCAGAGATAACGGTACCGCCAGTCAGGGTAGCGATATCCTGCAGCATGGCTTTACGACGGTCGCCGAAGCCCGGTGCTTTCACCGCAGCCACTTTAACGATGCCGCGCATGGTGTTAACCACCAGGGTCGCCAGCGCTTCGCCTTCAACGTCTTCAGCGATGATAACCAGCGGTTTGCCAGCTTTCGCTACGGCTTCCAGAACCGGCAGCATTTCGCGGATGTTGGAGATTTTTTTGTCAGCCAGCAGGATGAACGGGCTTTCCAGCTCAACGGCACCGGTGTCCGGCTTGTTGATGAAGTACGGAGACAGGTAGCCACGGTCGAACTGCATACCTTCAACTACGTCCAGTTCGTCTTCCAGACCGGTACCGTCTTCAACGGTGATCACGCCTTCTTTACCGACTTTATCCATCGCTTCCGCGATCAGTTTACCGACGGTTTCGTCGGAGTTAGCGGAGATGGTACCAACCTGAGCGATAGCTTTAGAGTCAGAGCACGGTACGGACAGCGCTTTCAGTTCTTCAACGGCGGCAATGACAGCTTTGTCAATACCACGTTTCAGATCCATCGGGTTCATGCCTGCTGCAACAGCTTTCAGGCCTTCGTTCACGATAGCCTGAGCCAGCACGGTTGCGGTGGTGGTACCGTCGCCTGCCGCGTCGTTCGCTTTAGAGGCAACTTCTTTCACCATCTGCGCACCCATGTTTTCGAACTTGTCTTCCAGTTCGATTTCACGAGCAACGGAAACGCCATCTTTAGTGATGGTCGGCGCGCCGAAGGATTTGTCCAGAACCACGTTGCGGCCTTTCGGGCCCAGGGTCACTTTAACTGCATCTGCCAGTACGTTTACGCCGCGCAGCATTTTTACACGAGCGTCGTTACCGAATTTTACGTCTTTTGCTGCCATTTCTTTTATTCCTCAAATTCGTTCAGGGTCGTGCGAATTACGCTTCAACAATTGCCAGGATGTCGCTTTCGGACATGATCAGCACTTCTTCGTTGTCGATCTTCTCAGACTTCACGCCGTAGCCATCGTTGAAAATCACGATGTCACCAACTTTAACGTCCAGCGGCTGCACAGTTCCGTTTTCCAGAATGCGGCCTTTACCGACAGCGATGATTTCGCCACGAGTTGATTTAGCTGCCGCAGAACCGGTCAGAACGATGCCGCCTGCAGATTTGGTTTCAACTTCTTTACGTTTGACGATCACACGATCATGTAACGGACGAATACTCATTGATAGCTCTCCTTCGAGAAAGTCATTATCAGTTATGGGTGACGCCGGGCCGAACGCGGTTTACCGGCTAGTGCAGAGAGAGATGGGGGTGGCCATTTCCCGCTTCAAGGGCAAAATCAAAAAAAATTTTTACCTTTGCGCTAGCGCGCAAAAAGCAGCGCTATCGGCCAATGCGTCATAAGGAAAAGCGATTGTGATACTCTCTTTTTTTTCACTGGCGCAGGATGGAATCATGAGTGGTTTAAAACAGGAGTTGGGACTGGGACAGGGAGTCGGATTACTTTCCACCTCATTGCTGGGTACCGGCGTCTTCGCCGTCCCGGCGCTGGCGGCGCTGGTCGCTGGCGATAACAGTCTGTGGGCATGGCCGCTGCTCATTCTCCTTGTTTTCCCGATTGCCATCGTCTTTGCCCTGCTGGGCCGCCATTTTCCCAGCGCGGGCGGCGTGGCCCACTTTGTCGATATGGCATTTGGCCCACGTCTGGCCAGCGTCACCGGCTGGCTGTTTTTATCCGTTATCCCGGTCGGACTCCCCGCCGCGCTGCACATCGCCACCGGCTTCGGCCAGGCGCTGTTCGGCTGGCATGATGCGCAGCTACTGTTGGCGGAGCTGGGCACCCTGGCCATCGTCTGGTGGATCGGTTCGCGTGGCGCCAGCTCCAGCGCCAACCTGCAGACGCTGGTTGCCGTGCTGATTGTGGCGCTGATCGTCGCCGTCTGGTGGCGTGGCGAGATAAGCCCGGCGCAGATCCCCTTCCCCGCCCTGACGGAGATCGACCATGGTCAGCTCTTCTCCGCGCTATCGGTCATGTTCTGGTGCTTTGTCGGTCTGGAAGCTTTTGCTCACCTGGCCTCGGAGTTTAAACATCCCGAGCGTGACTTCCCCAGGGCGCTGATGATAGGCCTGCTGCTTGCCGGTTCGGTCTACTGGGCCTGTACCGTGCTGGTGCTGCACTTCCACGCCTTTGGCGAGGAGATGGCGGCGGCGGCGTCACTACCGAACATCGTGGTCCGTCTGTTCGGTGTCGAAGCGCTGTGGGTGGCCTGCGTCATCGGCTATCTCGCCTGTTTCGCCAGCCTCAACATCTATATTCAAAGCTTCGCCCGCCTGGTCTGGTCGCAGGCGCAGCATAAGCCCGAAAGCTACCTCGCACGGCTGTCGCCACGGCAGATCCCGCGCAATGCCCTCAACGCCGTGCTGGGCTCCTGCGTGGTCAGCACCCTGTGTATCTATTTGCTCGATATCAATCTGGACGCGCTGATCGTCTATGCCAACGGCATTTTCATCATGATCTACCTGCTGTGCATGCTGGCCGGCTGTCGTTTGCTGCGCGGGCGCTATCGGCTATTGGCGGTGGTGGGCAGCATTCTCTGTCTGCTGCTGCTGGCGATGGTCGGCTGGAAAAGCCTGTACGCGCTGGTGATGCTGGCGGGGCTGTGGCTGTTTTTACCCAGGCGCAAGCTGGCGACGGGAAGCGTGTAGGCCTGGAAAGAAAGCGGCCCGGTCGCATCTGCTGACCGGGCCGGGCGTGTATTAATCGCGGGGATCGTCCTTATGGTCCAGACGGTCGCGCTGTTGATCCTTACGCTGGAATTCCCCTTCGAAGGTCTCACCGCCGCCAGTACCGGCGCTAAAGCCGCCGCCCGGCATCCGGCTGAAGCGCAGATGCGGCATCAGCTTCATCGTCAGGTGCTTCTGCACTGGCGGCAGCAATAGCAGCAGGCCAAGGAAGTCGGTAAAGAACCCCGGGAGCAACAGCAGCAGACCGGCAATAATCAGTGAAACGCTCTTGATCATCTCCGCCGCCGGGCTCTCGCCTGCGGCCATCTTCTGCTGCATCAGCAGGAAATTTTTGAAGCCCTGGTTACGCACCAGCGACATCCCTACCACCGAGCTAAAGATCACCAGGATTAGGGTCATAAAGACGCCCAGCACGTGCGCGACCTGAATAAAGATCGATATCTCAATGTAAACGTAAAGAAAAAAGGCAATAAACGGAATCCAACGCACCGGCGTCTCCTTCATCTAACGGGCGCTGAGCTCAGCCCCCGTAATCATCAATTTGCTGATCGCATCCCACTAAGATGGGGATGCTGCGCGGCTTTTCAATCAGCGGAAATGCTTATTTTTTCCAGCAATAGGAAAGCGGTGACCCATTTCACAGATTAATAAATCTTCTCACACCCGCGATGTAATAAGTGATCAAGCTTACTGATATTCGCTATCATCAGCATATGATCTTGGGCACCAGGCCGGTTAAGGAAATAATCGTCGGCCAGAAAATATACTGAATCCTGGATATTCTGTGTATTTGGTGAATTCATTGGCAGCTTGAAAAGAAGGTTCACATGTTAAACAACATTCGTATCGAAGAAGATCTGTTGGGCACCAGGGAAGTTCCCGCGGACGCTTACTACGGCGTTCATACTCTGCGAGCGATTGAAAACTTCTACATTAGCAACAGCAAAATCAGCGACATACCAGAATTCGTGCGCGGCATGGTGATGGTGAAGAAAGCCGCCGCGCTGGCGAACAAGGAGCTGCAGACCATTCCCAAAAGCGCGGCAAATGCGATAATCGCCGCCTGTGACGAAGTCCTCAATAACGGCAAATGCATGGACCAGTTCCCGGTCGATGTCTTCCAGGGCGGGGCCGGCACCTCCGTAAACATGAACACCAACGAAGTCCTGGCGAACATCGGCCTCGAGCTGATGGGCCATCAGAAAGGCGAATACCAGTACCTGAACCCAAACGATCACGTCAACAAATGCCAGTCCACCAACGATGCCTACCCGACCGGATTCCGCATCGCGGTGTATGCCTCCATCCTGAAGTTAATCGATGCGATTAAACAACTGGGCGAAGGCTTCCAGGCGAAAGCCGTGGAGTTCCAGGACATTCTCAAAATGGGCCGCACCCAGCTGCAGGACGCGGTGCCGATGACCCTCGGCCAGGAGTTCCATGCCTTCAATGTGCTGCTTAATGAAGAGACCAAAAGTATTCTGCGCACTGCGGAGCTGCTGCTGGAGGTGAACCTCGGCGCCACCGCCATCGGTACACGTCTCAACACCCCGGACGGCTATCAACAGCTGGCGGTGCAGAAGCTGGCGGAAGTGAGCAACTTACCGGTCGTTCCGGCGGAAGATCTGATTGAAGCCACCTCGGACTGCGGGGCGTACGTCATGGTTCACAGCTCGCTGAAACGCCTGGCGGTGAAACTGTCTAAGATCTGTAACGACCTGCGCCTGCTCTCTTCTGGTCCACGCGCAGGCCTCAACGAAATCAACCTGCCGGAGCTGCAGGCGGGTTCCTCTATTATGCCGGCGAAGGTTAACCCGGTAGTGCCGGAGGTGGTCAACCAGGTCTGCTTTAAAGTCATCGGCAACGACACCACGGTGACCATGGCCTCCGAAGCCGGGCAGCTGCAGCTGAACGTGATGGAGCCGGTGATCGGCCAGGCGATGTTCGAATCCATACATATCCTGACCAACGCCTGCTACAACCTGCTGGAGAAATGCGTTAACGGCATCACCGCCAATAAAGCGGTATGTGAAGGCTACGTCTACAACTCAATCGGCATCGTCACCTACCTCAACCCGTTTATCGGCCACCACAATGGCGATATCGTCGGCAAGATCTGCGCCGAAACCGGCAAGAGCGTGCGGGAAGTGGTGCTGGAGCGTGGGCTGCTGACGGCGGCGGAGCTGGATGATATTTTCTCCGCGCAAAACCTGATGCATCCTGCTTATAAAGCGAAGCGTTATACCGATGAAAACGAACAGTAATCTTTCCGGTTAGTCATTGAAAGGCATGTCAGCGATGACATGCCTTTTTTGCTTTTTAGTTTTACTAAAATACAACAATCCAATATCAACTTGTTAAAAAACAAGGAAGGCATATATGTTTGGTGCAGAACTGGTTATTGTCCTGCTGGCGATTTATCTCGGCGCCAGGCTCGGCGGCATTGGTATCGGCTTTGCCGGTGGCCTTGGCGTCCTTGTCCTGACGCTTATTTTTCAAATCAAACCGGGTGCGATCCCCTTCGACGTTATTGAAATCATCATGGCGGTCATCGCCGCTATCGCCGCCATGCAGGTCGCCGGCGGGATGGATTACCTGGTCAGCCTCGCCGAACGGATGCTGCGCCGCCACCCGAAGTACATTACCTTCCTTGCCCCGCTGGTGACCTGGTTTATGACCGTACTCGCCGGCACCGGCCATACCGCCTTCTCCACGCTGCCGGTGATCACCGAAGTGGCCAAAGAGCAAGGCATTCGCCCATCTCGTCCGCTGTCGATTGCGGTCGTGGCCTCTCAGATAGCGATCACCGCCTCGCCTATCTCCGCGGCGGTGGTGTTCTTTGCCGGGATCCTTGAGCCGCTGGGCGTTAGCTACCTGACGCTGCTGGCCATCTGTATTCCGGTCACCCTGCTGGCGGTAATGCTCACCGCGATTGTTTGCAACTTCCTCGGCTGCGAACTGAAAGACGATCCCATTTACCAGGAGCGGCTGGCCAAGGGGGAAGTTAGACTGCGCGGCAGCCAGGTGTTTGAGCTGAAGCCGCACGCCAAACGCTCTGTCCTCCTGTTTTTGATCGGCATCGTGGCGGTGATGTTCTACGCCACGGCCATCAGCGATACCGTCGGCCTGATTAAGAACCCGGTGCTGCCGCGTAACGAAGCGATCGTGGTGTTTATGCTGACCATCGCCACCCTGATTAGCATCACCTGCAAAATCGACACTGGCGAAGTGCTCAACGCCAGCACCTTTAAATCCGGGATGAGCGCCTGCGTCTGCGTCCTCGGCGTCGCCTGGCTGGGCGATACCTTCGTTAAAGCGCACATCAGCGATATCCAGGCCGTGGCCGGCGACCTGCTGCACAATTACCCATGGCTGCTGGCGGTGGTGCTGTTCTTCGCCGCCACGCTGCTCTACTCACAGGCAGCCACCACCAAGGCGCTGATGCCCGCCGCGCTGCTGCTCGGCGTCAGCCCGCTGACGGCGATCGCCTCGTTTGCCGCCGTCTCGGCACTGTTCGTCCTGCCAACCTATCCGACCCTGCTGGCGGCGGTGGAGATGGACGACACCGGCTCGACGCGCATCGGCAAATACGTCTTTAACCACGCCTTCCTGATCCCCGGCGTTATCGCTATCACGCTGTGCGTGATCCTGGGCTTTATCTTTGGCGGGATTATGCTGTAAATACCGCTGGCAGCGGGCCCCGCGCGGGCCCGCTGCCCGTTTCCCTCCCCTACCCCCGATCGTGACGCTAATATCCCCGCATCTTGCGTGCTATAGTGCCTCTTTTCGCTGATACGAGGTTCATGATGACTACGCCTGATGCTGTTGTTGTGCTCTGTACCGCGCCGGATGAAGCGACCGCCCAGGATCTGGCGGCAAAAGCGCTGGCGGACAAGCTGGCCGCCTGTGCCACGCTGCTGCCGGGCGCCACCTCGCTCTATTACTGGGAAGGGAAACTCGAGCAGGAGTATGAAGTTCAGATGCTGCTCAAAACCGACCTTGCCCATCAGCAGGCGCTGCTGGATTGCCTGAAGTCTCACCACCCGTATCAAACCCCTGAACTGCTGGTTCTACCCGTCATTCATGGAGACAACGATTACCTCTCATGGCTTACCGCATCATTACGCTGATCCTGCTGCTGTGCAGCACGTCAGCCACCGCCGGGTTATTCGACGCGCCGGGGCGCTCGAACTTCGTGCCTGCTGACCAGGCCTTCGCCTTTGACTTTCAGCAGCAACAGCACGATGTCAACCTGAGCTGGCAAATCAAGGATGGTTACTATCTTTATCGTCAACAGTTTACCTTTCGCGCCGCCGGGGCGACGATCGACGAACCGGCGCTCCCGGCAGGAGAGTGGCATCAAGATGAGTTTTACGGCAAAAGCGAGATTTTCCGCCAGCGCCTGACCGTGCCGGTCACGGTGAAGCAGGCGGAGAAAGACGCCACCCTCACCGTCACCTGGCAGGGCTGCGCCGATGCCGGATTCTGTTATCCACCGGAAACCAAAGTGATCCCGCTGAGCGCCGTGCTGGCGACTTCTGCCGACGGCCAGGCAACCGCCATCGAGCCCATGCCGTCGACGAGCAGCCGTCCGGCGTTCAACCCGCCGCTGCCGGTTGAGCCGCGACCGGCCCCGGAGCTCGCCACATCACCTGCGCCTGCCGCAGTGCCGCCTGCAGACACGCCTGCCCGCCTGCCCTTTACGGCGCTGTGGGCGCTGCTGATAGGTATTGGTATCGCCTTCACCCCCTGCGTGCTGCCGATGTACCCGCTGATTTCCGGCATTGTGCTGGGCGGAAAGCAGCGGCTTTCCACCGCGCGCGCCCTGCTGCTGGCCTTTATTTACGTCCAGGGGATGGCCTTAACCTACACCGCGCTGGGGCTGGTAGTGGCCGCCGCCGGTCTGCAGTTCCAGGCGGCCCTGCAGCACCCGTATGTCCTGGCGGGACTGTCGGTGGTATTTATTCTGCTGGCGCTCTCCATGTTCGGCCTGTTCACGCTCCAGTTGCCCTCCTCGCTGCAGACGCGGCTGGCGCTGCTCAGCAATAAGCGCCAGGGCGGCTCGCCCGGTGGCGTTTTCGCGATGGGCGCCATTGCCGGACTGATCTGCTCCCCATGCACCACCGCGCCGCTGAGCGCCATCCTGTTGTATATCGCCCAGAGCGGTAATCTCTGGCTGGGCGGCGGCACGCTGTACCTCTACGCGCTGGGCATGGGCCTGCCATTGATCCTCGTCACCGTATTTGGCAACCGTCTGCTGCCGAAGAGCGGCCCGTGGATGAGCCATGTGAAGACCGCCTTCGGGTTCGTGATCCTGGCTCTGCCCGTTTTCCTGCTGGAGCGCATTGTCGGCGACCCGTGGGGATTACGTCTGTGGTCAATGCTTGGCGTCGCCTTCTTCAGCTGGGCGTTTATCACCTCGCTGGGCGCTACCCGGCCGTGGATGCGGCTGGTACAAATCATCCTGCTTGCTGCCGCGCTGGTCAGCGCGCGGCCCCTGCAGGACTGGGCATTTGGCGCTCCGGCAGTCGAGCAGCAGGCGCATCTGACGTTCACCCGCGTCAACTCGGTGGCCGAGCTTAACCAGGCGCTGGCGCAGGCAAAAGGCCAACCGGTGATGCTCGATCTTTACGCCGACTGGTGCGTGGCGTGCAAAGAGTTTGAAAAATACACCTTTAGTTCACCTGACGTGCAGCAGGCGCTGAAAGGCACCGTGTTATTACAGATTGATGTGACGAAGAACAGCCCGCAAGACGTCGCGCTGCTGAAACACCTGCAGGTGCTCGGTCTGCCGACGATCTTGTTCTTCAACGCTGAGGGTCAGGAACAGCCTGAGCGGCGAGTCACCGGCTTTATGGATGCCGCGGCATTCAGCGCCCATTTGCGCGATTGGCAAGCGTGAGCGACACTTTAGGAGGAAAGATGGAGGAGAACACCGTGCTACGTGAAGACGTCCTGGCAGAAGCCATTAAAATTCTTGAAATTGAAGGTATCGCCAACACGTCGCTGGAGATGGTCGCTGAGCGCGTGTCCTGTCCGACGAGCGACCTGAAACGCTTCTGGCCCGATCGCGAAGCGCTGCTGTACGACGCGCTTCGCTATCTGAGCCAGCAGGTGGATGCCTGGCGCCGACAGTTGCTGCTGGACGACACCTTAAGCGCAGAGCAAAAGCTGCTGGCACGCTATGCCGCGCTCACCACCTGCGTTAGTAACCACCGCTACCCCGGCTGTCTGTTTATCGCCGCCTGCACCTTCTATCCCGATCCCCAGCACCCCATTCACCAGCTGGCGGAACAGCAGAAGCAGGCTTCGCTGGCCTATACTCATGAGCTGCTGACTCAGCTGGAGGTGGATGACCCGGAAATGGTCGCTAAACAGATGGAGCTGATCGTCGAGGGCTGCCTGAGCCGTCTGCTGATCAAGCGTAGCCAGACGGATGTGGATACGGCCCGGCGGCTGGCAGAAGATATTCTGCGCTTCGCCCAGTGTCGTATGGGCGGCGCCTTAACCTGATTCTGATATCCTAACCGCCACGTCGCGCCTATAATTTCCCCCTCACTGATTGCTGACAGGGATTGATATGCGCGCGTTCTTCTGGGCTGCCTGGCTGGGGCTGTGCTCCACACCTCTGCTGGCGGCTCCCCTGCAAGGTTTTTCCTTTACGCAAAAAGACTGGGAGCTCGCCTGCGATAACACTGGCACCTGCCGGGCGGCGGGTTACGGCGTCCGCATGGGCGAGGTCAGCGTGCTGTTGACCCGCAACGCCGGCAGCGAACAGCGCCTCGCCGCCACGGCCACCTTTGCGCAAATCGAGCACGATATCCCCGCCGACTCCACCGCCAGCCTGCTGATCGACGACCGGGATCTTGGCGCGCTGGACGCCCAGGACGACAGCCACTTCCGTCTGGACAGCGATCAGACTGCCGCCCTGCTACAGGCCCTGGCGAATCAGCGCAAAATCGAATTCACCCTTAACGGCCAGCACCTGCCGCTTTCCAGCGCCGGCAGCCGCGAGGTACTGGGTAAAATGGATGCGTTTCAGCGACGCACCGGCACCGCCGACGCGCTGCTGGATAAAGGCGATGCCGGCGACGATGCCATTTTGCCAGCCACTGCCGCCCCGGAGATTATCGCCGCCCCGGTGATCCATAACGCGCAGCCGGTGGCGCTGAGCATACTTCAGCGCCAGAAGCTGCTGCCCTCCCTGACGCCGCTGCTGAACCAGCGCTGTGACGACTGGCAGAACCCGGCCATCCCGGCGGCAGAGCGCCAGATCACGCTGACCGCGCTGGATAAAACCCATTCTCTGGTGCAGGCGCTCTGCTGGCGAGCGCCCTATAACGACGGCTATGCGCTGTGGCTGGTCGATAACGCCCAGCTGAACAGGCCACGGTTGCTGACCACCGAGGCCTCGAGCTACGCCAACGGCACTATCGTCTTTTTGCACAAAGAACGGGGCATTGCCGACTGCCTAACCGGCGAGACGCGCATCTGGGATGGTAAAACCTTTACCCCCAGCCTGAAGTACAGCACCGGTATGTGTCGGGAAATCACCCCCGGCGGCACCTGGATGCTGCCGACCTTTGTCAGCCAGGTGATCCCCAGGCAGCAGAAAGAGGCGGATAACCTCGCCCTGCGCACGCTGTATAACGCAGTGCTGAAAGCGCAAAAAAGCGATCCAGAATTGTCGCTGAATAAGGTCGCCGAGCAGTTTCCGTTAACCGGCCATATTACCGACTTCACGCTCACCTACGCCGATGACACCCTGGTTTCGACCAGCAAACCTTCCCCGGATATCAGCGATGACGAGTGGCAGGCGTTTCTGCGCTCCTCGATCAGCGCAGATTCAGAAAACGGTAAAGTCAGCTTTACCCTGATCGATCTCGACGGTGACGGCAAACGCGATCTGATCATCGACAGCTACGTGGGCGGCACCGGGCTCTTCAGCTACACCGGGGTGCTCCGGCGCGGCGATAATGACTTTGCCGCCGTCGACGGCAGCGACAGTGATAACGGCGATGATTTCGATGCCGGGGTGCCCGGCGCCCTCTTTTCTATCAATGGCCGCGGGGCTAACCAATGGAACCACTGGGTCAAAATCAACGGTCAGGTGTATGCCCTGTGGTACAACGGCCAGTTTGGCGAAGATAATCTCTACCTGCTGCGCCCGTTCAGCACTGCGAGCCAGACGCCCGCGGTGACGGTTCGCTATCGCTATACGCTGAACAGCATCCGCTCCCCGGAGAAAGACCAGCCGTTAACCCCACCCCTCAGCGACAGCGATAAAGTGGATCTGCTGCGTTCGCTGGAGGTCATGCAGGGCAGCCTGCTGAAAGACAAACCCGTCAGCGACAACGATGCGCCGATCTGCCCCATCCCACCGGGCACCTCCGCCGACGAGGCGGATAACTACTACAGCGGCGTCGCCATCAACTATATCTATGAGACAGTGGCCTATATTCCGGTCTGGCTGAACGGGAAGTGCTATATCGGCACTATTTTTAGCCACCATGGCGCCTATCGCCACGGCGTGGATGCGGAAATTACGCTGAGCTCCCCGCGCGAGGATGAAGAGGTCATTGGCGATTATATTATCTCCGGGTTGCGCCACGTAATCGCCATTACCAGCGGCTGGAAAACCCGCGAGGGTGATAACGGCATGCAGTGAAGTTAAGCCAAAACGCGCCTTTGAACGCAGAATTGCCGCAAAGATAAGCAATCGATAAGTAATTTAAGAAATTTGGTTGACGGGGTGGGCGGATTACGGTTTAATGCGCCCCGTTGCCCGGATAGCTCAGTCGGTAGAGCAGGGGATTGAAAATCCCCGTGTCCTTGGTTCGATTCCGAGTCCGGGCACCACTATTTAAAGAACCCGCCCAAAAGGCGGGTTTTTGCTTTTCTGCATCCGGACTCTTCATCGAACTCCACTCTATGATCCCCTACCCGGCGGCGCTGCGCTTGCGCGGGCCTACGCTGTTTGAGCCTGCGGGGGGACCCGTAGGCCGGATAAGGCATTTATGCCGCCATCCGGCACAACCGCAGGTACGGCGTCTGATGTGTATCGCCCGGCGGCGCTGCGCTTGCGCGGGCCTACGCTGTTTGAACCTGTGGAGGACCCGTAGGTCGGATAAGGCATTTATGCCGCCATCCGGCACAACCGCGGGTACGGCGTCTGATGTGTATCTCCAGGCGGCGCTGCGCTTGCACAGGCCTGAGGGATGAGGAAACGCCTGCGCAAACGCAGGCCGGATAAGACGAAGACGTCAGGCAAACGCCATGAAGAAAGGGATTACTCGGCGGCCGTTTTCCCTTTGCCGGGCAGCCTGAACGCTTCGCCATAGGGCTTCGCGATACCCATGCGATATTGCGTCTCTTTGGCCGCCTGGTGGAGGTCGGCAAACTCCTCTTTCGGCGCTGGCGGACGTTGCGCCTTTTTCAGACACTGATTACGATGGTGACGGATCCACTCTCTGTCATCATCGTTCAGGCAGCGCTGCATCACCTCAATCCATCTGGATGCCGCCCGACGGTAGAGCCCACTCGCCTCTAACCGTTCAGCAATACTGTCCCTTATTCTCATCCACCTCGCTCCTCTGATGCTTTCACGATATCCCATGGTATTCCGACACCTGGGCCGGAATACCATGGTAGAGTTAATTTATGACAAAACTATTCCTGTGCAGCGCAAGGAATATATTCATTATAATAATCGCTGTGCATAGCAAACCGCATTCGCGGTAATTACTTCCAAAGAGCTCCGGAATTATATGTCGAACGCCGCCATGGATACCGAACGGTATCGACGGTTGTACCTATCAATAGCTATTTAATTTATTATATTTCCGTTATCAAATACCTTGCGATGTCATCCACTCCCTGTACAACCAAGCCTCATGGCGACCTAATGGAGTGCTCCAGCAGTTTATTTCTGAAGATAAATAAGCAGGCTTCATTAAAATTATCTAACCCCAGTCGCTCATAAAGCGCAGTGCGCTTCCGGTAAAGGCTTTTTACCGAGGTATTCAGATTCACCGCCACCTCCTCCATGGTCATACCCGCCCCAAGCAAACGTAGCATTAACTGTTCAGACAAACTTAAGCGCAGATCGTCAAACCACTCTTTGGTCAGCCGCTTGCTCTTCATCTCCAGAAAAAGCCCAAATAATGTCGCCATATCGGCGGGTGATAATGACATGTTTAAAAACGATTTCAGACTCAGTAAATGCTCTTCCCGATGGCGCATATCGAGGACGATACAACATATTCGCTTTCTGGATTGTGCCGCCTCCATCACCAGGTAATCGTAATGACAAAGCGGCGAACGGCTATCAACCAGCAGAGAGACCTCATCAACCTCATTATCTAAAATCGTTTTTCCGCTAGAATCTAACTGAATGATATCAGGAAAGAAATTCTTAACCCCTTGAAAAAGATAGTAATCCTGAGTAACCAATATCATTGAAGTTGCCACAAATCGTCCCTTTAACATTTAATCAACAAATTCTCGTCAACCAGACGTTTTCCTTCCCCCTTTGGACGCTTCGCATGGCGGTAAAAATAACGAGACCTGTGATTTATCATTAGCGCGGCATCTGACTCTGGCTGTGAAAACCCTCCTTGCGTTCTGATGGAAAATAAACGGATTAATTATAAATAAAAAAAATCCACAGAAAAGATGCTTTTTTTGGCATTGAGAATTTTTGTCAGAAATCATCTTAAATATCCAGTAAAAACCACCAACCTCTTCACAATATAAGCAGCACATCAATTTTGAAACAAAATTCCAACCCTCTCTCTTTTTTATTTATTTCAGTAAGTTAAAGAAACCAACTTCAACAACGCCGCTCGAATTAAGTCGATTTTACAGAATTATCTTAAAACGCAGCTCATCATTTATCCATATTTATCCGCTGCCGTATCGGGTATAAATTATCCATTCAATTATCAACAGGAGATATGTTTATTAGTTTGCAATAAGTCATTCACCCGCAGTGCCAGTCAGCTAAATGGGACCATCCTCATCCTTTAACTCACCGTCAAAGGACGGTCGTGTTGTGCAATGGATTCTTGATGAACATATGGCAAATAGAAATGGAAAGATCACCTTATTCAAATACGTTATTGTTTAATCGCAACACGAAACTCTCGCTGTCAATCGGCTTGCTTTTGCTCTTCCCGGCGCTGGTTCAGGGAGCAGATTCGCTCTATGACCAGCAGATCCTGCAAGCGCGTCAAGGCCAGTACGCCCCCTTTCTCTCTTATCTTCAGCAGTACCAGCTGCGGCATGCCTTAACCCCTTCTCAGGTGGCGGACTGGCTGCAGGTAGCTCTCTGGGCCGGCCAGGACGATGAAGTGGTGAAAGTCTGGCGACGCTATCAGGTTTATATGCCGCTTCCCGCACGCGGTACCACCGCGGCGGCACAGGCCCTGCGTAACCAGAAACAGTGGCAAGCCTCGCTCACCCTCTGGCAGCAGGCTCTCAGCCAGGCCCCTGACAGTGACGATTATCGTATCGGCTATATCAAAACGCTGGCCGATGCCCGCAAGGACGGCGAGGCGCTCAGCGAAGCGCGTCGCCTGGTAGCGGAGCAGGCGAGCGTTGCCCACCTGCAGACGCTCTCTTATGTCTACCTGCGGCTTGGCAAAAGCTGGGACCAGCTGTTGGTGGACACGCAGATCCTCGATCGTGAGCCGCAAAACAAAGCCGCGCTGGCCAGCCTGATGGCGACCCTGACCCGCAACCGGATCGATTCCCCTGCTCTCGGCCTGGCGAATAGCGTCGAACTGACGCCTGCGGAAAAGCGCAATCTGCAGTTGAACGCCGCCGCCGAACTGGTGCGCCTTGCCGATACCCCTTCCCGCGAAGAAAACGCGCGTTACGCGCTGGCCCGCACGGCCCTGGCGCAATACGACGCGATGATTGCCGCCTGGCACCCCGACCCACAGGCTGCGCCCGACATCATCCGGGCGCGCATTGATCGTCTGGGTGCGCTGTACGCCAATGCAGATTACGCGCAGGTCATCCGTGAATACCAAAATCTCATCGCGCAGCAGCAGACCGTTCCCGACTGGGCCATCGGCTGGGTCATCTCCTCTTATATCGCCCTTAAGCAAATTGAGCCTGCGCTGACGCTTATTCACCAGCATCCCTCGTGGCTGACAAGCCAACAGAATGAGGAACATGAGCTTTTCTACGCCCTGCTGGACACCGGTCAGTACCCGGCGGCGCAACAGTATGTCGCCCGCCTCACCCGGAATGCACCCTACATCCGTCGTCTCTACGGTTCGCCGACGCCGCAGCCGAATGACGACTGGCTCACCGCACAGTCGCTTAACGTGCACTATTTAGCGGCCACCAACGCCCTGCCGCAGGCCGAAGCCCGGATGCAGCGCCTGGCGGCAACGGCCCCCGGCAATCAGGGCCTGCAGATAGATTATGCCGCCCTTCTGCAGGACAGAGGGCTACCGCGAGCCGCCGAAAGCCAGCTAAAAGCAGCGGAATCTCTGGAACCCGCCAGCCTGCAGCTGGAGCGCCAGCAGGCCTGGGTCGCCCTCGATCTGCAGGAGTGGCGGCAAATGGATCTGCTGACTGACGACGTCGTCGCCCGCTCGCCACGGGATCTGAATACCCAGCGCCTGGCCAGAGCGCGCGAGGTCCATCATCTTTCCGAACTTCGCCTGAGCGTTGGCAAAGGGCTGCACTCCGACAACCCGGAGAGCGGCACCCACGACCTCAGTTTTGAGACGGCGATCTACAGCCCGCCGCTAGCCGACAGCTGGCGGTTGTTCGGCGGGCACCGCTTCGCTGAAGGCAATTTTGAAGAGGGGAAAGGCAGCCGTCGCCAGCTGTTCGCCGGCGTTGAATGGCGCCCGCGCGACTACTGGGGCGAGCTTGAACTCTCCAGCGTCAATTTTCACGGCGAGAACAAGCCCGGCGTCCGCCTTTCCGCCGCCCACGACATCAGCGATCGCTGGCAGCTGGGCGGCGAACTGGAGCGGATTTCGCAGCAGACTCCGCTGCGCGCGTTACGCAACGGCGTCAGCGCCAACCGCGGCGAAGGCTGGCTGCGCTGGTATCAAAACGAACGCCGGGAATACCGCGTCAGCGTGGCCGCCAGCCGGTTTACCGATCGTAACCGCCGCCAGGAGTACATCCTCTCCGGTAAAGAGCGCCTCTGGCAGACGCCGTGGTTAACGCTGGATCTGCAGCCCGGTCTGTCGGCCAGCGCCAATAGCCGCACCGACACCGCCTACTACAGTCCGGCACGGGACCTCGCTGCCACCGCGGCGCTGGCCGTCGATCACACGCTTTACCAGCGCTATGACACCGTCTGGAGCCAGCAGCTGCTCGCCGGCGGCGGCAGCTACTGGCAAAAAAATCACGCCGCCGGGGCGATCACGGTGCTGGGTTATGGGCAGCGCCTGCGCTGGAACAACGTCGTCGACACCGGGGTGATGCTGAACTGGGACAAACGCCCCTACGACGGTAAACGCGAAAACAACCTCGCCATCACTCTTGATGCAAATATACGGTTTTAAGGATGACCATGCTGAACACGACCCTGCGCAACGGCCTGATGCTTCTCGTCTGGCTGTGCCTTATCTTCAGCGTGCGTGCTGAGGAAGTCCCCTTCCTCGCCCCGCAGCAGCGCCCCCAACCGGAGGCCAATCAACCCTGGCCGGCGGATCGCTTTCTGGTGCTGGCCTACCATGACGTCGAAGACGATGCCGCCGACCAGCGTTATCTTTCAGTGCGCACCAGCGCGCTCAATGAGCAGATCGCCTGGCTGCTGCATCACGGCTACCATGCGGTGAGCGTCCAGGACATTCTCGATGCACACCATGGCGTTAAGCCGCTGCCGGCCAGGGCTTTTCTTCTCAGCTTCGACGATGGCTATAGCAGCTTTTACACCCGCGTCTGGCCGCTACTTAAAGCCTGGAATGTTCCGGCGCTGTGGGCGCCGGTGGGCAGCTGGGTGGACACTCCCGCTGGCCAGCCCGTTAATTTTGGCGGCCTGATGACGCCGCGCGAGCGCTTCGCTACCTGGGAGATGGTGCGCGAGCTCAGCCGCTCGCCGCTGGTGGAGATCGGCGCGCACACCTGGGCCTCGCACTACGGTCTGCCGGCCAATCCGCAGGGCAGCCGCGAGCCCGCCGCCGCCAACCGCGGCTGGGATAAAACCACCGGCCGCTATGAAAGCGACGCGCAGTTTACCCGGCGCATGGCCGATGACGTGCAGAAAGTGACGGCGAAAATCCACGAGGTCGCCGGGAAAGCGCCGCGCGCCTGGGTGTGGCCCTATGGCGCCGCCAGCGGTAGCACCCTGGCTATCGCCAAACAGCAGGGGTATCAGCTGGCGTTTACGCTGAACGACGGCCTGGGCAATGTGAAAGATCTGGACAATATTCCGCGCATGCTGATCGCCGGTAACCCGTCGATCAAGGCCTTTGCCAACGCCGTAACCCAGATTCAGGAAGCCGATCCTGTTCGGGTGATGCATGTGGATCTGGACTATGTCTATGACCCCAATCCCGTCCAGCAGGCGAAAAATATCGATAAGCTGGTGCAGCGCGTCTATGACATGAAAATCAGCCATGTCTTTCTGCAGGCCTTTTCCGACCCGCAAGGCGACGGCACGGTCAAGTCGCTCTATTTCCCCAACCGCTGGCTGCCGATGCGCGCCGACCTGTTTAACTTCGTCTCCTGGCAGTTGCAGACCCGCGGCGGGGTGAAGGTGTATGCCTGGATGCCGGTGCTGGCCTTCGATCTCTCGTCCGATCTGCCGCGCGTTCAGCGCTGGGATCCGCAAACCGGGAAGGCGTTACTTGCCCGCCAGCCGTACGTTCGCCTGTCGCCCTGGGATCCCCGGGTTCGCCAGCAGATCACCGACATCTACGAAGATCTGGCCCGGCACGCCAGCTTCAGCGGGATTCTGTTTCACGATGACGCCGTGCTGACCGATTTTGAAGACGTGAGCCCGGAGGCGGTCGCCGCCTGGCGGCAGACGGGTCTGGGGCACGATGCCGGCCCGGTGCCCCAACGTCCGCAAGAGCGCCAGGCATGGATGCGTTTCAAAAGCCAAACCCTGACCCGCTTCACTCTGGATCTACGCCAGGCGGTGCAGGCCATCCGCGGCCCGCAGGTGAAAACGGCGCGTAATCTCTTCGCCCTGCCGATCCTGGAGCCGCAGAGCGAAGCCTGGTTCGCGCAGAATCTGGATGACTTCCTTGCCGCCTATGACTGGACGGTACCCATGGCGATGCCGCTGATGGAGTCCGTACCGATTGACGCCAGCCAGGCCTGGCTGACGCGGCTGGTCCAGGCCGTCGCCAGCCACCCGGGCGCGCTGAAGAAAACCATCTTTGAACTGCAGGCCCGAGACTGGAACCGACGCCAGCAAAACGCCATTCCCGACCAGCAGCTGGCGGACTGGATGCGTTTGCTGCGGCTGAACGGCGTCAAAAACTACGGCTACTACCCTGACGATTTTATTAACAACCAGCCTGATATCTCCCGTATCAGGCCGCAATTTTCTTCCTGGTGGTACCCTGACCATGACTGATCGCATCATCGCATTGTGTATTTTATGCCTCGTATTCGGGCTGCCGTTAGGTGTCGCAGCGGTATTTACCGGCGAGCTTATCCTCGACTTTGTCTTCTTCTGGCCGCTGTTTATGTCAGTGCTGTGGATCACCGGGGGCCTTTATTTCTGGTTTCAGCTGGAACGCCACTGGCCGTGGGGGGAGGATACCCCGCCGCCGACGCTGCCGGGCAATCCGCTGATTTCGATCCTGATCCCTTGTTTTAACGAGGAGAAAAACGCTCGGGAAACCATCAGCGCGGCGCTGGCCCAGCGTTACGCCAATCTCGAAGTGATCGCCATTAACGACGGCTCTTCGGACAACACCGCCCAGGTGCTCCAGCAGCTGGCGCAGGAGGAGCCGAGGCTGCGGGTGATCCACCTTGCCGCCAATCAGGGAAAAGCGGTAGCGCTCAAAGCAGGCGCCGCCGCCGCCCGCGGCGATCTGCTGGTCTGCATCGATGGCGACGCCCTGCTGGACCGGGATACCGCGGCCTGGCTGGTCGCGCCGTTGATCCACTATCCGCACGTCGGGGCGGTCACCGGCAATCCGCGGATCCGCACCCGATCCACGCTGATCGGTCGCATTCAGGTGGGAGAATTCTCGTCGATCATTGGGCTTATCAAGCGGACGCAGCGGATCTATGGCCGGGTCTTTACCGTCTCCGGTGTGATTGCCGCCTTCCGGCGCCAGGCGCTGGCGGACGTCGGCTACTGGAGCCCGGATATGATCACCGAAGATATTGATATCAGCTGGAAGCTTCAGCTCCGCCACTGGGACATCTTTTTCGAGCCGCGGGCGCTGTGCTGGATCCTGATGCCGGAGACCCTCAAAGGGTTATGGAAGCAGCGTCTGCGCTGGGCGCAGGGCGGCGCGGAGGTTTTTCTGGTCAACCTCCGTCGCCTGTTTCACTGGGAGCATCATCGGATGTGGCCGCTGTTTCTGGAGTATGCCTGCTCCACGCTGTGGGCCTTTGCCTACGCGGTTACCATTCTGCTGTTTATCCTCAGCCGCCTGATGCCGCTGCCTGACAATCTGGCGGTGCACAGCCTGTTTCCGCCGGAGTTCACCGGCATGCTGCTTGGCGTGATGTGCCTGCTGCAGTTCGTCGCCAGTCTGTATATCGAGCGACGCTATGAGAAAAAGGTCGCCAAATCACTGTTCTGGGTGATCTGGTTCCCGATGGTCTACTGGATGATCGGCCTGCTGACCACGCTGGTCGCTTTTCCGAAAGTGATGGTGAAACGTCAACGTTCCCGCGCGCGCTGGGTGAGTCCGGACCGGGGAAAAGGAAGCCTGTGATGAATGAAAATACGCTCATCTTAACCGAACACCGTGTGCTGCCCCGGCTGGTCGACGCCGGTTTAACGCTGCTGGCCTGGCTCGGTTTTCTGTTCTTTCTGTACGCCAATTTGCTGATGCAGTTCATCGCGCCGCCCTCTCCGCGCTGGGAGTCGCTGATGGCTTCACTGAATACGGCGCTGGTGTATCTGCTGATTGCCGCACTGAACGGCTGGCTGTTGATCCTCTGGTATCATTACAACCGGCGCCGCGCTCGCACCCGGCATCATACCGCGGTGCTCACCCTGCGACATGATGAGCTGGCGAGCAGCTTTAACGTTGCGCCGCAGATTATCTCGGAGATGAGCCGCTATAATTTGCTCACCGTTTACCACGATCAAATCGGGCAGATTATTGATTTAAAAAGCCACGCGTTACCGCCGCCGCAGGAAGAGAGCGATCGCGCATGAGAGCAAGGCCGCCGTCGGCGGCCTGTATGGGTTACGACGCCGTGGATCAGCCGCCGGCTTTTTTGATGGCGGCTTCCAGCGAGGCCTGATCCGCCAGCCCCGGGAAGACGGTGATGCTGGCTTCCGTGGCGCCGGTGGTCGGCATCACGATCACGCCCGGCGTGCCGCTCAGACCAATCTCCTGCGCCAGATCGTTAATGCTCTGCAGCACCGGTTCGACGTCGGTGGCCTTCTTCGCATCAAAGCCGGCTTTCTTCGCCTGCTGCTGGATATCCGCCGTCGTCAGCTTACCTTCGTTATGGCCGGTAGCGTAAATCCCGTTATGGTAGGCCAGATAGGCATCCGCCCCTTTCTGCTGATAGATCTGCAGGCCGGTTTTTGCCGCCTCCAGCGAGCTTTCCCAGCGGCCGCCGAAAATCGGCCACTCTTTGAAGGCGAAGCGGGTCTGCGGGTGCGCTTTAATCACCTGCTCCATCACCGGCGCCAGACGGCTGCAGTACACGCACTGGTAGTCGAAGAATTCGATCACCGTGACTTTGCCGTTGGCCGGGCCGTAGGTCGGGGTATTTTTATCCTGGGTCAATACAGCCGCGTTTTTCAGCACTGCCTGAGTGGCCGCGCTGGCCTGCTGTTCAGCCTGTATTTGCTGCAATTTCTGGCTCGCCTGCAGGAGGACTTCCGGGTGGGCGACCAGGTAGTCGGCGGCGATTTTGCCGATTTTCGCCTCCTGTTCCGGGGTGAAAGTCGCCGGCGCGTCAGCGGCAGAGGCCATCGCCGGCAGTAAGACAGCGCTCAGCAGGGCGACAGAGAGGTATTTCTTGTGGCCAGACATAGTGGGGATCCTTGCGATAAGTGAACGGCAGGTGAGTCTGGGTGACAAAATATCACCCTTTTTCGCCGAAGCCTTGCCCAACGGCGCGTTGATTCGTAACTTTATTTTTCAGGCACGCTTTTCCCGCGCGACGGCGTGGGTCTGCGTCAGTGGTCAATGCGCCCCAGGCGGAGTACCCTGCGCAGCGGTTTTTCTTGCTCTTTTTTCAGGTGGTTTCTCTCGAAATGAATGCGTTACTCCAACAATGGGACATGGCGGTGATTATGCTGCAGATTGTCGCCATCGATTTACTGCTGGGCGGCGATAACGCCGTGGTGATAGCCATGGCTTGCCGCAAACTGCCGCCACAAAAGCGCACCAAAGCGATCATCATCGGTACCGTGGGGGCGATCCTGGCGCGCGTGCTGCTGCTGGCGCTCGCCCTGTATCTTCTGTCGCTACCGTGGCTGAAAATAGTCGGCGCGTTGCTCCTGCTGTGGATTGGTATGAAGCTGGTGAGTAATGAGGAAGAAGAGAGCGAGGTCGGCAGCTCCGCGAGCCTGTGGCGCACCGCGATCACCATCACCGTCGCCGATGTGATCATGTCGCTGGATAATGTGTTGGCGGTCGCTGCGGCGGGAAAAGGGCACATTGCGCTGGTCGCCCTCGGCGTGGCGATCAGCATTCCGATTATCGTCGCGGGCAGTAAACTGGTCCTGGTCCTGCTCACCCGCTTTCCCGCCGTGGTGCTGTTGGGCGGAATGCTCATCGGCTGGATTGCCGGCTCAATGCTGGTCAGCGATCCCACCATTCAGCAACTGTTTCCCGCCGCCGGGGACGGCACCGCGCGCGTGGCTGGCGCCGTCGGCGCGCTGCTGGTGCTGTTTGAAGGATGGCGCCGCCGCCCACGGCCGCAGGCGAAAGACTAACCTCTCCCACGACGCCGCCGACCCCGACGGCGTCAAGTTTCCGCCACTTTTCTTCCCCTTCAGGGCGCATTTGCCCTACGCTTTATACTGACGCCTGTTCCAGGGAATATGTAACCACCGCACTGAGCATAGATGAGATAAAATCATGGAATTGAAGGATTATTATGCCATTCTCGGGGTGCAACCAACCGACGATCTGAAAACTATCAAGACCGCCTACCGCCGCCTGGCGCGCAAATATCACCCCGACGTCAGTAAAGAAAGCGATGCCGAAGCCAAATTCAAGGATCTCGCCGAAGCCTGGGAAGTCCTGAAAGATGAGCAGCGGCGCGCCGAATACGATCAGCTCTGGCAGCATCGCAACGATCCCGGCTTCGGTCGCCAGCAGCAGACACACGAGCAGAGCTACAGCCAGCAAGATTTCGACGACATCTTCTCCTCCATGTTTGGCCAGCAGGCGCATCAGCGTCGCCGTCAGCATGCCGCACGCGGCCACGATCTGGAGATCGAAGTGGCGGTGTTCCTTGAAGAGACGCTGGCCGAGCAGACGCGCACTATCAGCTATAACCTGCCGGTGTACAACGTGTTTGGCATGATCGAAAGTGAAACGCCGAAAACGCTGAATGTGAAGATCCCCGCCGGGGTAGTCGATGGTCAGCGTATCCGTCTGAAAGGCCAGGGAACGCCGGGCGAAAACGGCGGCCCGAACGGCGATCTGTGGCTGGTTATCCACATCGCCCCGCATCCGCTGTTCGATATTGTCGGCCATAACCTGGAGATCGTCCTGCCGCTGGCGCCATGGGAGGCCGCGCTGGGTGCGAAAGTCACGGTGCCCACCCTGAAAGAGAGCATTCTGCTGACGGTGCCGCCGGGCAGTCAGGCAGGGCAGCGACTGCGTATCAAGGGCAAAGGGCTGGTGAGCAAAACCCACACTGGCGATTTGTTCGCCGTCATCAAAATTGTCATGCCGCCAAAACCAGATGAAAAAGCGCGTGAGCTCTGGCAACAATTGGCCGCCGCCGAAGCCAGCTTCGATCCGCGTAAGACATGGGGGAAAGCCTGATGGCTACAGTAACAGTGACGTTTACCATTACCGAATTGTGCCTGCGTACCGGGGTATCGGAAGAGGAGCTGACGGAGATCGTCGGCTTGGGGATGATTGAACCGCACCAGCCGCAGGCGGAAACCTGGCTATTCGACGACAGCGCGGTGACGATTGTCCATCGCGCGGTGCGCCTGCGTAACGAGCTGGAGCTGGACTGGCCGGGGATCGCGGTGGCGCTGACCCTGCTGGATGAGAACGCGCGGCTGACCCGCGAAAATCGCCTGCTGCAGCAGCGCCTGGCCCGCTTCCTCGCCCACGGATAGGGGCGACATCCCGGGTGGCAGCGTTCCGCCTTCGTGCCGGATGGCGGCTACGCCTTATCCGGCCTACAAACTAAGCACAGCGCAAGCCGGGGAATTTCCCGGGTCGCGGCGTTCCGCCTTACCCGGGCTACCGGACAGTGCAAACAGTAGCCCGGCTAAGCGCAGCCGAAAGCCGGGGAGTTCCCCGGGTCGCGGCGTTCCGCCTTACCCGGGCTACCGGACGGTGCAAACAGTAGCCCGGCTAAGCACAGCGCAAGCCGGGGAATTTCCCGGGTCGCGGCGTTCCGCCTTACCCGGGCTACCGGACAGTGCAAACAGTAGCCTGGCTAAGCGCAGCGCAAGCCGGGGAGTTTCCCGGATAGCGCAAACCGGGAATAGCGCTTAATCCGGTAACGAACCGGCGAGATTACGCGCGGAGACGCTCTCGCTGACCGGCGCGGGTGGCTCCGGCGCCTTAGCTGGAGCCGCCGCTGGCGCGGATGCCGGGGCGGAAGAGGCCGGCTGGATCTCAAGGAACGAAGCCAGCATCTTACGCAGCGTTTCCGGTTTAGTATCTTCCGCCAGCAGCGCCGCCAGCATCGACGGCAAGCGGCTATCAACTTCCCCTAACGCCAGCCCCGCCAGCAGCGCCGTACGCGACATATCGCCGCGGTCGCCACGGTGGTGGGCCTCAATTTTTGCGTCCGCGAAGCGCTCGCTGGCGCTGATATCCGGGCGCAGGTAAATCAGCACTTTTCTGCGATCCAGAGTCATAGACGCTCCTTAACCAATAATTTTCAGACCACGCACCAGGGCAAACTGCGGCTCTTCAGCCACCACGAAACGGTCCTCGCGCAGCCCCATACGTTCACGAATCGCATCGGCCACCAGCGGCGCGCCGCCGCCAATCACGATGGCGTGCGAATAGCCTTTAAAGCTATCAATCGCCGTCAGGACGCGGGTGGTCAGACGTTCGATGCTGTTATTGATCACCTTCTTCACCTCAGAAACCGCATCCGGATCGTTGATGTTGTCGGTCAGGTATTCTTCGTCGTGGCGGTTGATGATTATCTGGTCAACGTTATAGCTGGAAGTGTCGGTATTCGCCCGGGCCAGCGCCAGCTTAACCGCATCGGTCACCAGCGATACCCCCAGCTTCGGATCGCCGTAAATGCGCGAAACCGAGGTCATCTGCCCGGCGACCATTGAAATATCCAGCGTGGTGCCGCCAAGGTCGATAATCAGCACCGAATGCGACGGTTTCAGTTCATCGCACAGGCTGATCCCCGCCGGAATGGATTCCGGGCGCACGGTAACTTTCGTGATATTGAACACCACGCCTTTGTTCAGTTTAACGTCGCGCAGCAGGCTCTTTTTCTTACGCTCAATGTTATCAAGACGATATTGCGCATCTTCGTCGTAAAATTCGGTCAGCGGCAGGGTGACCACAATCTCGACATCCTGCGGCTCAAGACCGCTGGTCAGCAGCGCGTGATGGACAGCGATGGAGTTCAACGGGCTATATTGCCAGTCAATGTTATTGGTGGGGAGCGCATCGGGAGTGATCAGGTCGAATGAGTACTTTTCATCATCCACGGTGTAGTTAAAAGGCTTCCCGGAACCGAAGGTGGCAGACCAGCCGCGTTTGAAACTGTTGGGGCTGATATGGGTGAAAGTTTCGCCATCTTGCTCCCACAGCATTTTGATATTGGTTGAACCATCATCGATAAAAATGCGCATCGCATTGCTCCATCACTGAGACAAATAAGAGAAAAATGTAAGACCCAAAAAGAGTAGCAAGAGTTAAAAAGCCGCGCAAGTGCACGAAAAAGAGACAATTCCGAGTTTTATTTGAGAAAAAATGGAGAAACGAACAATTCAATGCGCCCTGAAAGAGAAATAACTGAGACAAAATAGAGAAATACAGTTTCTCTCTTTCTGTCTGTTTCAGACACTGTTCTTTTACAAAAAGAGAGCATCCCTCCCCTCTTTCCTCAGCGGTTTTCGCACGCTTTTTACACCTGGTTGGGTACCACAATCGGCCGTTCCGGCTCGACGACATTTTCCGGTACCCGGCGATATTTATCCAGCAGGTGAATCTGAATACGGCGCAACATATCGCCATTCAGTTTGTAATAACGGAAATAGAGAAACAGCGTCAGGGCGAAAAAGAGCGTCGGCAGCGCAATCATAATCGCCTGCATCCCCAGCAGCGTGTGAGATGACTGCACAACATTCGGCACGTAGCCGATGATACCGAGCACGATGGCAATAAACCAGGCCGCAAACGCCGAGCCCGCTTTCACCACCAGCGTCTGTACCGAGTAGGCGATGCTTTCGCAGCGGATATTCATCGTATATTCGCCGTAGTCGACGGTATCGGCCACCATAATAACCTGCAGCACCCAGAACAGCGCGGTGCCGATATTCAACAGCACCCCGGCCAGCGAAATCAGCGCGATGTTGTAAACGCCGCTCAGCGCCATCAGCAACAGCACGCCGCAGCCCAGCACGGGCATGATCGAAGCACCCGCCCACAGAATGCGCCGCGACAGCCCTTTCACCAGTCGTGGGAACAGGATCAGCGTCAGCAAATTCGCCGCCCCCGCGTAGGACATGTAATACGGGAACATCTCCGCGCTGCCAATCACGTAGGTAAAGTAGTAAATGGCAAAGCCAGCGATAATGTTCGCCGCCGTGTTATAGGCCAGCGCCATGCCTAACAGGCAGGCCAGCTGATCGTTTTTATAGATGAGCGCCACCATCTGGCGCAGTGAAAGATGGCTGGAATCCTCGCTCACGCCGCTATCCGAGGAGTAAACCTCATGCACGTTACGCAGGGTGACCAGGGTGGAAATCACAAAGAAGGCAATCAGCACCAGGGTAAACATCTGGAAACCGAAACCGCGGTCGGCGCCGCCCACGGCGCTGACAAACGGCAGCGTGACGCCGGCCGTCACAAACCCAGCAAGGCTGGCGAAAAAGCGCGGGTAAGGCACCAGTTGTTCACGTTCACGTTTATCGAGGGTAATGGTCGGCACCAGCGACCAGAACGGCACATCCATGATGGTATAGGTGAAGCCCCACAGCAGATAGGTCAGCCACACCCACGCCAGTAGGGCCCCGCCGCTGAAGTGATGGGCGCTGAACAGCATATACAGCACCACCGAGTTGGTTATCGTGCCGATCAGGATCCACGGTTTGAACTTCCCCCATCGCGATCGCGTGCAGTTGACGATCCATCCCATGATCGGATCGGCTATCGCATCGAGGATCCTTGCCACCAGGAACAAGGTGCCGACCACCCCAACCGACAGGCCAACAATATCGGTGTAGTAATACATCAGATACATGTAGACGATACCGATAGCGAAATCTTTACCAAAGGCACCAAATCCGTAGCTGAGCTTTGTTGTCATTGAAATACTCATAGGGTACAGGTCGCTGTCGCCAGCGCCTCCTTCAGCGTTTGATAGAGCGTGACAGGCACCGCCGGGTTCGTTGCCCCCGGCGGCATGAGAGGATTAACGGTGCAGCCAGGCCGGCAGCCAGTCGCCGTGGCTGGCGATCAGATCGTCCACCAGCGCGTAGATCTCTTCGATCCCCAGCACCGCGGCGGTGTGCGGATCCATCATCGTGGCGTAATAGACGTAATCCCGGTCTTCGTTGAGGATCGCCTGCGTCAGCAGCGTTTGTACGTTGATGTTGGTCTGCATCAGCGCCGCCAGATGCGCCGGCAGCGCGCCCACTTTGGTCGGCTGAATACCGTTGGCGTCCACCAGGCAAGCCACTTCCACGCAGCAACCCTGCGGCAGGTTGTCGATGAGATTATCGTTGCGCACATTGCCGTACACCACGCTTGGCTCGCCGGTCCAGATGGCGTTCATGATGGTGCTGGCATACTCGCGGGATGGTTTCACCTCTATGCGCTCGCCGCGCTGATAGCTCTCCAGCTCCTGATGCCAGTTGGCCAGCTGCTCGACGCAGCGTTTAGGGTATTCATCCAGCGGCACTTTATAGTGAGCGATAAGGTCATCGCGGCCCGGCTTGATAAACCATGGCGTATATTCCGCGAAATGCTCCGACGATTCGGTGACAAAGTAGCCCAGCTTTTTGAACATTTCGTAGCGGACGATGTTTTCGCAGCGCGGGTTGCCGTGCAGGTTAGGCTTCGGCGCCCGGCCCTCGGCGTAGGCCTGCAGCAGGTCGGGATAGAGACTGACGTAGCTGCCGTCAGCGAGCTTTTTCTCCAGCGACAGATAGAACGCCATATGGTTGATTCCCGCGCAGCGGTAGCGTAAATCCGCCGGATCGAGATCGAGGTCGCGCGCAAGCTCTTCCGCCGTCCCCTGTACCGAATGGCAGAGGCCAACCTGCTTGATATGCGGGTAGCGGGCATACATGGCCCAGGTATTCATCGCCATCGGGTTGACATAGTTAAGCAGGGTGGCGTCCGGGCAGACCTCGGTCATATCGTCGCAGATAGCCCACAGGTGGGGGATGGTGCGCAGCGCGCGCATAATGCCTCCCGGCCCCAGCGTATCGGCAATGGTCTGCTCCAGGCCGTGGCGCTTGCAGACGGCAAAATCGGTGACCGTACAGGGCTCATAGCCGCCAATCTGGAAAGCGACCACAACGAAATCGGCGCCCTGCAGGGCGGTTTTACGATCGCGATGGCAGCTGATTTCGCCGTTCGCGCCCACCGAATCCATCAGCTTGCGCACCACGATATGCGACTCTTCCAGCCGGGTTTCATCGATATCCATCAGCGCGATATGCGCCGATTTCAGCGCCGGGCGCTGGAAAACATCACCGAGAATATTTTTGACGAACACCGTCGAACCGGCGCCGATAAAAGTAATTTTTGGGGCGGTCATCACGCACTCTCCATCAGGTCATTGAACACTTGCAGAGTGGCACGTCGTTCAGCGTTACGCTGCCCTGTTCCCGCCGGAGCATTCCCGTAAACTCAGATCGGCCATTAAGCGCCACAAAATCTGAGTTTTTGGCAATAGATCGACTTAAAAGTAGAGAAAACGGGCCGGTTATTCCGCTAAGCTGTAGTCAGTTCTGGCGAAAAATGCAGCCACTCTGACAATCCAGGAATACGTTAATCATGGAACACCGCTTTACTTCCCTGCCCCCCGATCCCTTTATGTGCAGCAGCGACGAAAAGCAGAGCCGCAGCCCGCTGGCGCTCTACTCCGAGTATCAGCGTATGGATATCGAACTGCGCCCGCCGCACGCCATGCCCACCAGCCACTGGCACGGCCAGGTGGAGGTCAACGTGCCGTTCGATGGCGACGTGGAGTATTTGATTAATAACGAAGTGGTGCGCATTGAGAAAGGCTATATCACCCTGTTCTGGGCCTGTACGCCGCATCAGCTGACCCGCCCCGGCGATTGCCAGCAGATGGCGATATTCAACCTGCCGATGCATCTGTTTCTCTCATGGCCGCTGGACCGGGAGCTTATCAACCACGTCACCCATGGAATGGTAATTAAGTCCCTCGCCGCGCAGCAGTTAAGCGCCTTTGAAGTGCGCCGCTGGCAGCAGGAGCTGAACCACGACAATGAACAGATTCGCCAGCTGGCGATCGATGAAATCGCCCTGATGCTCAAGCGGCTGAGCCTCTCCGGCTGGCAGCCGATTCTGGTCAACAAAACCTCGCGCACCCACAAGAATAGCGTCTCGCGCCACGCGCAGTTTTATGTCAGCCAGATGCTGGAGTTTATCGCCGCCCACTATGACCAGGCGCTGACCGTCAATGCCGTTGCCGAGCACGTGAAGCTTAACCCGAACTACGCGATGGGGGTCTTTCAGCGGGTGATGCAGCAGACCATGAAGCAGTATATTACCGCCATGCGGATCAATCATGTGCGGGCGCTGCTGAGCGATACCGACAAGACCATCCTGGATATTGCCCTTACCGCCGGTTTTCGCTCAAGCAGCCGCTTCTACAGCACCTTTACCCGCTACGTGGGCATGCCGCCGCAGCAGTACCGTAAACTTAGCCAGCAGCGACGTCACGGGCTGGCCTTGCCGGAGGCATAAAAAATGCCGCCGGGGTCTCCCCAGGCGGCATGATTAACAGTGAAAACGGTTAGTCGTTGATACGCGGATGCTGCTGCACCAGACGCGACCGTTTTGCCTGCAGATCGGCGATCTCCTGATCGATATCTTCGATTTTTTGTTCGATGTTATCGTAGTGCTCGCCAAGGATTTCTTTCGCTTCCTGGATATCCGACGCCGCCGGGGTCGCCCCTTTCAGCGGGCGGTTAGCCGTCTCTTTCATCGACAGACCCGTCGCCATCCCCACCACCGCGATGACCATCAGGTAGTACGCCGGCATCATCAGGTTCTGAGTGGTTTCCACCAGCCACGCCGCCAGGGTTGGCGTCAGACCAGCAACCAGCACCGAGATGTTAAAGGCGCTGGCCAGGGCGCTGAAGCGGATGTGCGTCGGGAACATCGCCGGCAACGAGGAGGCCATCACCCCGATAAAGCAGTTCAGCACGACCGCCAGCAGCAGCAGACCAGCGAAAATCAGGCCAATCACGTTGCTGTTAATCATAATGAAGGCCGGGATCGCCAGGGCAAACAGCGCCACGCTACCAATCAGGATGAACGGACGACGGCCAAAGCGGTCGCTGAGCATACCGATAACCGGCTGCACAAACAGCATCCCGACCATGATGGCGATGATGATCAGCACCCCATGATCTTCCGAGTAGTGCAGGTTATGCGACAGGTAGCTCGGCATATAGGTCAGCAGCATGTAATAGGTCACGTTGGTGGAAATCACCAGACCAATACAGGTCAGCAGGCTACGCCAGTGCTTGGTGGCAATCTCTTTAAAAGAGACCTTCGGCCCGTCCTGCAGTCCTTCACGGTCGCCCTGCTCCATGGTGTCCACATGCTGCTGGAACGCCGGGGTCTCTTCCAGCGCATGGCGCAGATAGAGACCGATGATGCCTAACGGCAGCGCCAGGAAGAACGGGATACGCCAACCCCAGTCGAGAAAGTTCTGTTCCCCCACCACGCTGGAGATGAGAACCACCACGCCGGCCCCCATCACAAACCCGGCGATGGAGCCAAAGTCCAGCCAGCTGCCCATAAAGCCGCGTTTACGGTCAGGAGAATATTCCGCGACGAAGATCGATGCCCCGGTATATTCACCGCCGACCGAGAAGCCTTGCGCCATTTTACACAGCAGCAGCAGGATCGGCGCCCAGATGCCTATCGTGGCATACGACGGAATCAGGCCGATACAGAAAGTACTTATCGACATGATCACGATGGTTATTGCGAGGATTTTCTGCCGACCATATTTATCGCCCAGCATCCCGAAAAACAGGCCGCCTAACGGACGAATTAAAAATGGAACGGAGAAGGTACCCAGTGCGGCAATCATCTGCACGCTTGGGTTGGCATCGGGGAAGAAGACTTTACCTAAGGCGTAGGCCACAAAGCCATAGACGCCGAAATCGAACCACTCCATCGCGTTACCCAGGGAGGCCGCGGTGATCGCCTTTTTCAGTTTACCATCATCGATGATGGTCACATCCTTAAGGGTGATGGGCTTTATTTTTTTCCTTTTAAGCATATTTTTCCTCTGCTACTCCGCCTTGAGTACACGCATCATCGCCGAATGACAAGGCCATTCGTATCGTGCGTCAGGAGCGGTGAATTGCTGTGCTCCTCATTTCAAGCGTAGCAGGTTTGCCTGCACTGTCTGCTGACAGAATGTACAACCGAACCTGTTGACGCCTGCTCTGGCTACTGGTGAATAAATAGAGCGGCCGATCGTGATACCTGATGAAATTGACCTGCTCCCCTTTTTTACCCTAACAGCGTTTATATCTGCGATCAACTTCACATAAATTTACCGCCTTATTACAGAGTGTCCGAAAATAAATAAGTTCATTTTACTGGCTGCTCGCAAAAATTATTTCCGCACTCCCCCTTATCCTCTGGCGGATAATTTTGGCGGTTATTCTGCTTTCACCCGAATAGTGTGATGGGTAATTTTTACTAAAAAAACACCCGACAAAAGTGGGTGATTGCGCTATAATCAGCCACACTTTCGGCTATCAGCCGCTGTTTAGAGGACCAACGTCCTGTTTTCCGACGACATCACGAGGAACGTCATGCAACTGCCACACTGCCCAAAATGCGATTCGACTTACACTTATGAAGATAACGGCATGTACATCTGCCCGGAATGTGCCCATGAGTGGAACCCTGCCGAGGCGACAGAAGAGAGCGACGTTCTGATCGTTAAAGATGCCAATGGCAATTTACTGGCCGATGGCGATAGCGTTACCGTCGTGAAAGATCTGAAGGTAAAAGGCAGCTCTTCGATGCTGAAAATCGGCACCAAAGTGAAGAATATCCGTCTGGTCGAAGGCGATCACAATATTGACTGCAAAATTGACGGTTTTGGTCCGATGAAGCTCAAGTCGGAATTCGTCAAAAAGAACTGATTTATTTCCGGGAGGTCGGCGTCATTATTTTCCTGCACCACCGTCGCCGCTCCCGATATCATCGTGCCCCACCCGCTCCCTGTGCAACCTGTTATTTTCCGCCTCAGTCCCCGCTATTTTCACTGACCATTTCGCCGCTATGCCGCTACACATTTTCGCGCTGCCGTCTGGCTCAACAGCGTCCCCGGCGACTACGCTTTACGGGTTACGGTCACTGAGGTATTCACCATGTCCTTAAGTCCCTACCTTGCCTTTGCAGGCAACTGCGCCGAGGCAATCGCCTTCTATCAGCAGACGCTGGGCGCGGAGCTGATGTTTAAAATGACCTTTGGCGAAATGCCGCCCCCGGCGCAAGAAGCGTCAGACGGCTGCCCGTCTGGCCAGAAGATGGCAGATGATGCCATCGCCCACGCCAGCCTGCGCATCAATAATGGCGAGCTGATGCTGAGCGACAGCGCCTTCGGGCCCGATGTGCATTACGCCGGCTTCACCCTCGTCCTCGATCCCAGCGATGTCGCTGAAGGCCAGCGCTGGTTCGACGCACTGGCCGTCGGCGGGCGCATTGAGATGGCCTGGCAGGAAACGTTCTGGGCCCACGGCTTCGGCAAAGTCGTCGACCGCTTTGGCGTCCCCTGGATGATCAACGTGGTCAAACAAGGCTGACCCCGCCAGGGCGGCCCGGCCGCCCTGTCATCCGTCTGGCACCAACTCTTCATCCTTTGGTCATCATCACTTAACCGAAATGCAACATAAACCGGTCAGGATCGGCCCACAACGCGAGGGACCTCCTCGCCTATGCTGTGTGAGGCTTGATGACTATGCACCTGTCCAGACATCCGACCAGTTATCCCACGCGCTATCAGGAAATCGCCGCCCGACTTGAGCAGGAGCTGCGCCACCACTATCGCTGCGGCGACTATCTGCCCGCCGAACAGCAGCTGGCGACGCGCTTTGACGTTAACCGCCATACCCTGCGCCGGGCTATCGACCAGCTGGTTGAACGCGGCTGGGTCCAGCGCCGTCAGGGCGTCGGCGTGCTGGTGCTGATGCGGCCGATCGATTACCCGCTTAATGCTCAGGCGCGGTTCAGCCAGAACCTGCTGGAACAGGGCAGCGATCCCACCAGCGAAAAGCTGCTGTCGGTGCTGCGCCCCGCCAGCGCGCATGTTGCCGAGGCCTTTGGCATCAATGAGGGCGAGAACGTCATCCACCTGCGCACCCTGCGCCGGGTCAATGGCGTCGCCCTGTGCCTGATCGACCACTACTTCGCCGACCTGCGTTTCTGGCCGGTATTGCAAACCTTTAGCCACGGATCGCTGCACGACCTGCTGCGCGATGAGCTCGACGTCAAACTGACCCGGGCACGCACCAAAATCAGCGCCCGCCGCGCGCAGGCGAAAGAGAGCAAGCTGCTGGAGATCCCCAACATGGCGCCGCTGCTCTGCGTACGCACCCTCAACAGCCGCCAGGGCGAGCAGACCCCCATCGAATACTCCGTCAGCCTGACCCGCGCCGACATGATTGAATTTACCATGGAGCACTGAATGCACTTCGATACCGCCACCCGCCAGCGCTGGATGTCCGTGCTGGCCCACAGTGAACCGCAAGATCTTCTGGCGCGCATGCAGTCCCTGCAGCTGGCGCCGGCGTATGAATTGATTCGCACCCCGGAAACCGGGCTGGTACAGCTCCAGGCCCGCATGGGTGGCATCGGCGACCGTTTCTTTGCCGGCGACGCCACGCTCACCCGCGCGGCGGTACGTCTGGCCGACGGGACGCTCGGCTACAGCTGGATCTTAGGCCGCGACCGCCCGCATGCCGAACGCTGCGCGGCCATCGACGCCCTGCTGCAGTCGCCTCGCCATTTTCATACGTTAATGGAAACCCTGATAACCCCGCTGGAAGCGCTACGCAGCGCGCGCATTGAAGCCCGACGCGCCGAAGTCAACGCCAGCCGGGTCGACTTCTTTACCCTGGTTCGCGGAGATAACGCATGACCTTACAACCCGCTTTTACCCTGGCTGTGCAGGATGCCCAACACAGTTTTCGTCGCCTGCTGAAAGCGATGAGCGAGCCGGGGGTGATTGTCTCCCTGCAGCAGCTTCAGCACGGCTGGCAGCCATTGAACGTGGCCTCCACCAGCCTGCTGTTGACCCTTGCCGATCATGAAACGCCGGTCTGGCTCGCCAGCGCTCTGCATAACGATCTGGTGGGACAGAATCTGCGCTTTCATACCGGCGCGCCGCTGGTGGATCAGCCGCAGCAGGCGGTTTTTGCCGTCGCCAATGACGGCATCAGCGCCGAGCAGCTCAACGTCCTTTCCGCTGGCACCGTCACTGCTCCGGAAACCGGCGTCACGCTGATTGTTCAGCTCGCCAGCCTCAGCGGCGGACGCATGCTGCGCCTGACCGGGGCAGGCATTGCCGAAGAGCGAATGATTGCGCCGCAGCTGCCGGACTGCATCATCGACGAATTAACTGAACGCCCGCATCCGTTCCCGCTGGGCATCGACCTGATCCTCACCTGCGGCGAGCGCCTGCTGGCGATCCCGCGCACCACCCACGTGGAGGTTTGCTAAATGTATGTAGCCGTCAAGGGCGGCGAGAAGGCGATCCTCGCCGCTCACGCCTTACAGGAACAGAAACGGCGGGGCGATGGACGGCTTCCCGAACTGAGCGTTGATCAGATAGGCGACCAGCTCAACCTGGCGGTGGACCGGGTGATGACCGAGGGCGGCATCGCCGACCGCGAACTGGCGGCGCTGGCGCTCAAGCAGGCCAGCGGTGATAACGTCGAAGCGATCTTCCTGCTGCGCGCCTACCGCACCACCCTGCCGCGGCTGGCGGTCAGCGAACCGATTAACACTGCGGAGATGCGCCTCGAACGCCGCATCTCCGCAGTGTACAAAGACATTCCCGGCGGCCAGCTGCTAGGCCCCACCTACGACTACACCCATCGCCTGCTCGATTTTACCCTGCTGGCCAACGGCGAAGCGCCGTCTGTGCAGCAAGCCGATGGCGAAGCAGAGCCGACGCCGCACGTCTTTAGCCTGCTCACGCAGCAGGGGCTGGCGAAGGCCGAGGAAGATCGCGGCACGCCGCCCGACGATATCACCCGCACCCCGCCGGTCTACCCCTGCTCGCGTTCCTCGCGCCTGCAGCAGCTGATGCGCGGCGATGAAGGTTACCTGCTGGCGCTGGCCTATTCGACCCAGCGCGGCTATGGCCGCAACCATCCGTTTGCCGGCGAGATCCGCAGCGGCTACGTGCAGGTGGAAATCGTGCCGGAAGAGCTGGGCTTTAGCGTCAATATTGGCGAGCTGCTGCTCACCGAATGCGAAATGGTCAACGGCTTCGTCGCCCCGCAGGATGAGCCGCCGCACTTCACCCGCGGCTACGGTCTGACCTTCGGCATGAGCGAGCGCAAAGCAATGGCCATGGCCCTCGTCGACCGCGCCCTGCAGGCGCCAGACTATGACGAAGAGATTGCTGGCCCGGCTCAGGATGAAGAGTTTGTGCTGGCCCATGCCGATAACGTCGAAGCGGCCGGCTTCGTCTCGCATCTGAAACTACCGCACTATGTCGATTTCCAGGCCGAACTGGCGCTGTTGAAACGCCTGCAACGGGAGAACGAACGTGGCTAACCCACTGACTGGCTATAACTTTGCTTATCTCGACGAGCAAACCAAGCGCATGATCCGCCGGGCGATCCTCAAAGCGGTGGCCATTCCCGGCTACCAGGTGCCGTTCGGCGGTCGCGAAATGCCAATGCCCTACGGCTGGGGCACCGGCGGCATCCAGCTGACCGCCAGCGTCATCGGCGAGAACGACGTGCTGAAGGTGATTGACCAGGGCGCGGATGACACCACCAACGCGGTGTCGATTCGTCAGTTCTTTAAGCGCGTCACCGGCGTCGCCACCACCGAGCGTACCGAAGACGCCACCCTGATCCAGACCCGCCACCGGATCCCGGAGACGCCGCTGGTGGAGGATCAGATCCTGATCTATCAAGTGCCGATCCCGGAGCCGCTGCGCTTTATCGAGCCGCGCGAAACCGAAACCCGCACCATGCACGCGCTGGAAGAGTACGGCGTCATGCAGGTGAAACTGTATGAAGATATCGCCCGCTTCGGCCATATCGCCACCACCTACGCCTACCCGGTGAAGGTCAATGGCCGCTACGTGATGGACCCTTCGCCGATCCCGAAATTCGATAACCCGAAAATGCACATGATGCCGGCGCTGCAGCTGTTCGGCGCCGGGCGCGAAAAGCGGATCTACGCGGTGCCGCCCTATACCCCGGTGGAAAGTCTCGATTTCGACGACCATCCATTTACCGTGCAGGAGTGGGATGAGCCCTGCGCCATCTGCGGCTCGCGCCACAGCTACCTCGACGAAGTGGTACTGGATGACAGCGGCCAGCGGATGTTTGTCTGCTCCGATACCGACTATTGCCGCCAGCAGAGCGAGGGGCAGAAAAAATGAGCCAGCCATTACTTGCTGTGAATAACCTGACCCATCTCTACGCCCCGGACAAAGGTTTTCGCGATGTCTCCTTTGAACTGTGGCCGGGAGAAGTACTCGGCATCGTCGGGGAGTCCGGCTCCGGTAAAACCACCCTGCTGAAGGCGATCTCTGCCCGCCTGACGCCGCAGCAGGGCGAGGTGCTGTACCAGCAGCGCTCGCTGTATGCCATGAGCGAAGCCGAACGCCGCCGCCTGCTACGTACCGAATGGGGCGTGGTGCATCAGCACCCGATGGACGGCCTGCGTCGCCAGGTCTCCGCCGGGGGCAACATCGGCGAACGGCTGATGGCCACCGGCGCCCGCCACTACGGCAACATTCGCGCCACCGCCGAAAAGTGGCTGCAGGAGGTGGAGATCCCGCCCTCACGCATCGACGACCTGCCCACTACCTTTTCCGGCGGCATGCAGCAGCGTCTGCAGATCGCCCGCAATCTGGTTACCCAGCCGAAGCTGGTGTTTATGGATGAACCCACCGGCGGGCTGGATGTGTCCGTGCAGGCGCGGCTGCTTGATCTGCTGCGCGGCCTGGCGGTGGAGCTGAATCTCGCGGTGGTGATTGTTACCCACGATCTCGGCGTCGCCCGTCTGCTGGCGAACCGTCTGCTGGTGATGAAGCAGGGCCAGGTAGTCGAGAGTGGCTTAACCGACCGGGTGCTCGACGATCCGCATCACCCTTACACCCAGCTGCTGGTGTCGTCGGTGTTGCAGAATTGATGCTGTTTTGCCGGGTGGCGGCTACGCCTTACCCGGCCTACAGGTGCGTTATTCGTAGGCCGGGTAAGCGAAGCGCCACCCGGCAACCCAACCCCGCGAGGGCTAACATGATCCGCGTTGAAAACATCCATAAAACCTTTGTTCTGCACCAGCAGCACGGCGTGCGCCTGCCGGTGCTGGCCGACGCCTCGCTGACCGTTAACGCCGGGGAGTGCGTGGTACTCCACGGTCACTCCGGCAGCGGCAAATCGACGTTGCTGCGTTCGCTGTATGCCAATTATCTGCCGGACAGCGGCCATATCCACATCCGCCACGGCGAGGAATGGGTGGATCTGGTCACCGCCACCCCACGCAAGGTACTGGAAGTGCGCAAAACCACCATCGGCTGGGTCAGCCAGTTTCTGCGGGTGATCCCGCGCATTTCAGCGCTGGAGGTGGTGATGCAGCCGCTGCTCGACCTTGGGACGCCGCGTGAAGCGAGCGCCGCGAAAGCCGCCCAGCTCCTGACCCGCCTCAACGTTCCGGAACGCCTGTGGCACCTTGCGCCGTCGACCTTTTCAGGCGGCGAGCAGCAGCGGGTCAACATCGCCCGCGGCTTTGCGGTCGACTATCCGATTCTGCTCCTTGATGAGCCCACCGCCTCACTGGATGCCAAAAACAGTGCTGCCGTGGTCAACCTGATCCACGATGCCAAAGCGCGCGGCGCGGCCATCGTGGGGATTTTCCATGACGAAGGGGTACGCCGTCAGGTCGCCGACCGACTGCACCCCATGGGAATGACAGCATGATTATCAATAACGTAAAACTGGTTCTCGACGACGACGTGGTCCACGGTTCACTGGAAGTCCAGCACGGTCGCATCCTCGCTTTCGCCGAAAGCCAGAGTCGGCTGCCGCAGGCGCTGGATGGGGAAGGCGGCTGGCTGCTGCCGGGCCTTATCGAACTGCATACCGATAACCTCGACAAGTTCTTTACCCCGCGACCGAAGGTGGACTGGCCGGCCCACTCGGCGATGAGCAGCCATGACGCCATGATGGTCGCCAGCGGCATCACCACCGTGCTCGACGCCGTGGCGATTGGCGACGTGCGTGATGGCGGCGATCGTCTTGAGAATCTGGAGAAGATGGTCAATGCGGTGGAAGAGACGCAAAAGCGCGGCCTCAACCGCGCCGAGCATCGCCTGCACCTGCGCTGCGAGCTGCCGCATCACACCACGCTGCCGCTGTTTGAAAAGCTGATTGACCGCGAGTCGGTGAGCATGGTCTCTCTGATGGACCACTCGCCAGGCCAGCGTCAGTACGCCGATCGCAGCAAGTACCGCGATTACTATCAGGGCAAATACCATCTCACTCACGACGAAATGGACCGTTTTGAAGCCGAGCAGATGGCCCTGGCCGCCACCTGGTCGCAGCCGAATCGTCAGACCATCGCCGCCATGTGCCGCGCCCGTCGTATCGCCCTTGCCAGCCACGACGACGCCACCGAGGCGCATGTGGCCGAATCCAGTCAGTTAGGTAGCGTCATCGCCGAGTTTCCCACCACGCTGGCCGCAGCGCAGGCTTCACGTCAGCATGGGATGCACGTCCTGATGGGCGCCCCCAATATCGTGCGCGGCGGTTCCCACTCTGGCAACATCGCGGCGCACCAGCTGGCGAGCAGTGGTTTGCTGGACATTCTCTCGTCTGACTATTACCCCGCCAGCCTGCTGGATGCCGCTTTCCGCATCGCCGACGCCGAGGATAACGCCTTCACCCTGGCGCAGGCGATCCGTCTGGTCAGCAAGCATCCGGCGCAGGCGCTGGGCCTTGACGATCGCGGCGTCATCGCCGAGGGGAAACGCGCCGACCTGGTGCTGGCGCGCCGTCGCGGCGAGCATGTGCACATCGACCATGTCTGGCGCCAGGGAACGAGGGTCTTTTAATGCCGGGAAAACTGATTTGGCTGGTGGGCCCCTCTGGCTCCGGTAAAGACAGCCTGCTGGCGGCGCTGCGCGAGCGCGAGCACCCGCAGCTGCTGGTGGCCCATCGTTACATTACCCGCCCGTTTAACGCGGGCAGCGAGAATCATATCGCCCTCAGCGAACATGAATTTTTTACCCGCGCCGAGCAGCATCTTTTTGCTCTCAGCTGGCACGCCAACAATACTTACTATGGCATTGGCGTGGAGATCGACCTGTGGCTGCACGCTGGCTTTGACGTGGTGGCCAACGGCTCCCGCGCCCACCTGGCGCTGGCCCGGGAACGCTACGGCGAGGTGCTGGTGCCGATCTGTCTCGCCGTCTCGCCGCCGGTGCTCCGCCAGCGGCTGGAGCAGCGCGGCCGGGAAAACGCACTGGAAATCGCCCAGCGTCTGGATCGCGCCGCGCGCTATAAGCCGGACAATTGCCTGACGTTGAATAATGACGGGAGTCTTCGACAATCGGTTGACGATTTCTTCCGCCTGCTGCGCAGCCACGTGGCACGCGTAGAGGATCAGCCGGTATGAGTGAAAGGTGACACGATGAGCCTGACAATCCGTTTAACCGGCACCGGCGGCGCCCAGCTGGTGCCCGTCTTCGGTTGCGACTGCGCGGCCTGCCGCCGCGCCCGCCGCGAGGAGAGCCACCGACGCCGCCCCTGTAGCGGCGTGGTCACGTTCAACAGCGCCGTGACGCTGCTTGATGCCGGACGACCGGATCTGATGGAACATCATCCCGCCGGTAGTTTTCAGCAGGTGCTGCTGACCCACTACCATCTGGATCATGTGCAGGGGCTGTTTCCGCTGCGCTGGGGAGTCGGCGCGTCGATCCCGGTCTATGGCCCGCCGGACGACGCCGGCTGCGACGATCTGCTCAAGCACCCCGGCCTGCTCGATTTTAGCCATACCGTCACGCCGTTTGTGGTGTTTGACCTGCAGGGGTTGCGGGTAACGCCCCTGCCGCTCAACCACTCGAAGCTCACCTTCGGTTATCTGCTGGAGTCGGCCCACAGCCGGGTGGCCTGGCTCTCGGATACCGCCGGGCTGCCGGACAAGACGCTGAAGTTTTTACTCAACAACCGCCCGCAGGCGATGATCATTGATTGCAGTCATGAGCCGCGCGCGCAGACCCCGCGTAACCACAACGATCTAAACACCGTCCGCCACCTTAACCAGGTGATTGGCTGTCCGCGGGTGATCCTCACCCATATCAGCCACCAGTTAGATGTCTGGATGATGGATAACCCGCTGCCGACAGGTTTCGAAGCGGGATATGACGGGATGGAAATCGTGCTGGATTAAGTGCAGGTCCGTTGCGGAGCGATCAGTAGCTATCATCCAGACGACGCTGGTCGCTTTCTAACTGGCGACGATCCTGATCGAGCTGGCGCTGGCGTTCGTCAAGCTGGCGGCGGCGATCGTCCAGTTGCCGTTGTCGATCGTCATACTGACGCTGGCTGTCGCGGCTCTGCTGACGGCTCCCCTGATAGCGCCCGTCATCATACCGGCCATCATCATCGTATCTGTCGTCGTCATCGGAGCGGTTGCTACCCGGGTTATAGGCGTCGTTAATGGCTTGCTGAATATTGCCGATCGCGTCATCGATAATATCGGCGCGAGCGGCCAGGCTGGTCAGCGACAGGGTGCAAAAGAGCAGTGCGGTTGCGTAACGTTTCATCGGGGCCAATCTCGTCAGAGTCCTGCCGCTACCTTAATCAAGCGTACAACCCCCGAGTAGCGGAGGAATCTCAAATCCTCGCGTACGCCGCGCTCAGCGCCTGCGCCAGCTGGGCGCGGGTAAACGGCTTACGCAGCCACTCTACTTCCGGCAGGGCCGGATTCTGCGCCGGACGCAAATCCTGGCCGCTGATCAGCAGCACCGGCAGCGCCGGAAAGCGGCGTCGGGCGGTATGGATCACGTCGGCGCCGCTCAGCGCGCCGGGCAGCATCAGATCGCTAATCAACAGAGCGATATCCGGCGACGCCTCCAGCAGCTGCAGCGCCTCTTCGCCACTCGGCGTCTCCAGCGTCAGCCAGCCCAACTGATGCAGCTGTTCACACAGCGTCTGGCGTACATCTTCTTCATCTTCCAGCACCAGCGCCAGCCGTTCTCCCGCCGGCAGCGGCTCGTCCTCCGCTGGCGCCACCGTCGTCTCAACCTCGGTCATCGCCCGCGGCAGCTGCAGCCGCACCGTCGTCCCCTGCCCCGGCGCGCTCTCCAGCGCCACCCGGCCGCCCGACTGGCGCACAAAACCATACACCATCGACAGTCCCAGACCGCTGCCGCTGCCGGTGGCTTTGGTGGTGAAGAACGGTTCAAACACCCGGGCTTTCACCGCCTGCGACATCCCGCTGCCATGATCGATCACCTCCAGGGCCACCATATCCTGCCGCTGACCGCTGCTGCGGGTGACCCGCTGATTCCATGTGCGTATTTTGATAACCCCGTCGCGCCCGGCCATGGCGTCGCGGGCGTTCATCACCAGATTGATCAGGGCGTTTTCCAGCTGGCCAACGTCTATCCATGCCGGCCACGCCGGCGACTGCGCCTCAATCTCCAGACTTAAGGTCGCTGGCAGGGAGTGACGCATCAGCTCGCTGAGGTTCTCCAGCAGCGGCGCCATCGCCACCGCCTGGGGATGCAGCGCCTGTTTGCGCGAAAAGGCCAGCAGCCGCTGAGTCAGAAGCGCCCCACGCTCCGCCGCCTTCAGCGCCCTGGAGAGGCGCGGCGCATCGCGTGCGTCCGGTTCCACCAGCTCGAGGCTGCCGATGATCACCGCCAGCAGGTTGTTAAAGTCATGCGCCAGCCCCCCGGTCAACTGGCCGACGGCCTTCATCTTCTGGCTGTGCAGCAGCGCCTCTTCCAGCTCCTGGCGCTTAATCCGATCGATCTCCATCTGGGTGGTCTTCTCTTTCAGCAGCCGGGTGGTGTGCTCCAGCGACGCCGTATTGCGGGCGAAAACGTTAAAGGCTCGCGCCAGCTCGCCCAGCTCATCGCGCCGCTGCAGGGCCGGCACCGAGACGTTCGGCTCCCCCTGAGCCAGCCGCGACATCGCCAGGGAGATGGCGGTCAGGTTCGAGCCAAGGTTACGGTAGATATACCACCCGGCGCAGCCGGTGATCGCCAGCGCCAGCAGCGCGGAAAGCAGAATAAACATGCTGATGGAGCGCAGCTCCCGATGGCTCTGCGCTGCCCGCTGCTCTGAGGCTTCCGCCACCCGGGTCACGTACTGATTGATATCCTCGTTAAGCAACGCGACCAGCGCTTTGATGTGGTACATGTACCAGCTGATCGTCAGGTCGCTCTCCTCCAGCTGGGCCGACAGCGGGGCCAGCGTCGCCAGTTCCCGGGTGACGTCGGGCAGGAAAAACGCCAGCGCGGGATCGGCGCTGCCTGCCGGCAGGTCGCCGCGCAGCTGGTCGAGCTGCAGAACGATCGACCGCGGCGTAACGGTATGGATCGCGGCCACGATCAGCCGGTCCATCTCGGCCAGCCGGCGCGGATCGATCGCCTTATCCCCGCCGCGATCGTTAAGATCGGCGAGATGGCGCAGATTGCTCTGATTCTGGTAAAGCGAACTCAGCAGCGCATTGCGCTGCAGATGGCGGCGCTGGCCGCGCTCCAGCATCTCCGCCACGCTCTGCTGCAGCGCGTTGCTGCGTCGAATAATATTGGCCACCCGCGCCTGCTCCTGCTGCGCCAGCGGGGCCGCCGCCAGCTGGGCCAGCGAGTGCTTCAGCGCCTGCTGCGTCGCCAGCAGCCGTTCCGCTTCGCTTTTGTACTCCAGCGCCCCCACCACCTGCGACAGGCGCACCGCCGCCGTGGCGACATTCGCCGTGTCCCGCGCCAGATCCATACTGCCGCGCATGTCGTTGAGAGTCTGGCGCTGCACCTGCTCCTGCAGCTGGCTGGCGTGGTGAAAGCCGAACACCGCCACGCCGCTCACCAACAGGGTGACCACGCCCATCAATAGATTAAAGGAGAGCAGGCGGCCACGGGCGCTGGTGAAAAACGGGTGTCGGCGAGCGGTCATAGCAACTCCAGTGAAGGATAGGTCGGCATATAGGCGTGACGGTGCAGAAAATGACGCCGCGTAACTGTGATCGCGGTTAACTATTTATCACTATGACAAATATGAATGGATTCTGACATTCTGCATTTATTTTCCGGTGGTGGACTGCAGCTATTGTTCTCATAGACAGGAGCGCCGCGATGACCGCCACCCCGGTACTGGAAATGCGCCATATCGCCAAAGCTTTTGGCAAATTCTACGCGCTGAAGGGCGTCGACCTGCCGGTCTGGCCAGGGGAGATCCATGCCCTGATGGGAGAAAACGGCGCCGGAAAAAGCACGCTGATGAAGATCCTTGCCGGCGCCTATACCGCCACCAGCGGCGAGATCCTGATCGACGGAAAACCGCAAACCATCCGCGGCCCCAAGGACGCGCTGGCCGCTGGGATCACGTTGATCTATCAGGAGATGCAGCTGGCGCCGAACCTGACCGTCGCGGAAAACATTTTCCTCGGCAGCGAGCTGGCGCGCGGTGGCCTGGTGCAGCGCAAAGCCATGCTCAGCCAGGCGCAGGCGGTGATCGACCGTCTCGGCGCCCAGTTCAAAGCCAGCGACCGGGTGATGACCCTGACCATCGCCGAACAGCAGCAGGTGGAGATCGCCCGGGCGCTCCACCGTCAAAGCCGCATTCTGGTGATGGATGAACCCACCGCCGCCCTCTCCTCGCGGGAAACCCAGCGCCTGTTCGAGCTCATCCTGCGCCTGCGCGATGAGGGGATGGCGATTATCTATATCAGCCACCGCATGGCGGAAGTGTATGAGCTCTCCGACCGCGTCAGCGTCCTGCGCGACGGGCAGTATGTCGGCAGCCTGGTGCGCGACAAGCTCAACGCGCCGGAGCTGGTGCGCATGATGGTCGGCCGCCCGCTCAGCGATCTGTTCAATAAAGAACGCGACATTCCCCGCGGCCAGCCGCGCCTGCGGGTCGAGGATCTGACCGATGGCGGCAAGGTTAAGCCCAGCAGCCTCGTGGTGCATGCTGGCGAAATCGTCGGCCTCGCCGGACTGGTCGGCGCCGGGCGGTCCGAACTGGCGCAGCTGATCTTCGGCGTGCGCAAAGCCACTGGCGGGGTGATTGAGATCGACGGCGAGCCGGTGGTGATCCACTCGCCGCGCGAAGCCATCGACCTCGGGATCGGCTTTCTGACCGAAAACCGCAAAGAACAGGGGTTGTTTCTCGAACTGGCAGCCCAGGAAAACATCACCATGGCGACGCTGGAACGCGACGCGAACTGGGGGATGCTCAACCGCCGGAAGGCGCAAACCATCTCCGATGACGCCATCCAGTTGCTTAACATCCGCGTGCCGCACGCCCAGGTGCGCGCCGGCGGACTGTCCGGCGGCAACCAGCAGAAATTATTGATTTCACGCTGGGTGGCGATTGGCCCGCGCATTCTGATCCTCGATGAACCCACCCGCGGCGTCGACGTCGGCGCGAAAAGCGAGATTTACCGCATCATGAACGACATGGCGCGCCAGGGCGTCGCCATTCTGATGATCTCCAGCGAACTGCCCGAAGTGGTGGGCATGAGCGACCGGGTCTATGTGATGCGCGAGGGCGCTATCGCCGGCGAGTTACAGGCCGGCGATATCAGCCAGGAAAGTATCATGACGCTGGCCACCGGCGTGAACGATTCTCACCTTAAGGCAGGGCAACTATGAGCATACCGAAAGAGACCTCCGCGCCGGTCGCGAAATCCGCTTCGGCGAAAAAAATGTTGATGGGCGACCTGATGCAGACCGTCGGCATTCTGCCGATCCTCATCCTGATCGTCGCCGTTTTCGGCTTTATCGCCCCCAACTTTTTCACGGAAAGCAATCTGCTGAATATCACCCGCCAGGCCTCGATCAACATTGTGCTGGCGGCGGGAATGACCTTCATCATTCTTACCGGCGGCATTGACCTCTCCGTTGGCTCCATTCTCGGCACCACCGCGGTGGCGGCAATGGTGGTGTCGCTGATCCCGGAGCTGGCGTTGCTGTCGATTCCGGCGGCGCTGATGCTCGGCCTGCTGCTTGGGCTGTTCAACGGCGCGCTGGTCGCCTTCGCCGGGCTACCGCCGTTTATCGTCACCCTCGGCACCTACACGGCGCTGCGAGGCGCCGCCTATCTGCTGGCCGACGGCACCACGGTGATCAACTCCGATATCAGCTTTGAGTGGATCGGCAATGACTACCTCGGCCCGGTGCCGTGGCTGGTGGTCATCGCCCTGGCGGTTATCGCGGTGTGCTGGTTTATCCTGCGCCGCACTACCCTTGGGGTGCATATCTACGCGGTGGGCGGCAACATGCAGGCGGCGCGGCTGACCGGCATCAAAGTCTGGCTGGTGCTGCTGTTTGTCTACGGCATGAGCGGCCTGCTCTCCGGTCTTGGCGGGGTGATGAGCGCCTCGCGGTTATACAGCGCCAACGGCAACCTCGGCGTCGGCTACGAACTGGATGCCATCGCCGCGGTCATTCTCGGCGGCACCAGCTTCGTCGGTGGTATCGGCACCATCACCGGTACGCTGGTGGGGGCGCTGATTATCGCCACCCTCAATAACGGCATGACCCTGATGGGGGTCTCCTACTTCTGGCAACTGGTGATCAAAGGGGCGGTGATCATCATTGCGGTGCTGATCGACAAATACCGTACCCGACACCATCAAAGTGCATAACAACACCATCTTACCTGCGAGGAAAAGCGAATGCGTTTAAAACCGATAGTGACCGCGCTGTGTGCTGGCGCGCTGCTGGCCGCCTCCCCCTTTGCGTCGGCCAAAGAACTGAAAGCGATTGGCGTGACAGTGGGCGACCTTGCCAACCCGTTCTTTGTGCAGATCACCAAAGGGGCGGAGCTGGAGGCCCGCAAGCTGGCGGGAGATAATGTCAAAGTGACGCTGGTCTCCAGCGGCTACGATTTGGGCCAGCAGGTGGCGCAGATCGATAACTTTATCGCCGCCAAAGTCGATATGATCATCCTCAACGCCGCCGATTCGAAGGGCATTGGCCCGGCGGTGAAGCGGGCCAAAGAGGCCGGGATCGTGGTGGTGGCGGTTGACGTCGCCGCCGAAGGCGCCGACGCCACCATTACCTCCGATAACACCCAGGCGGGCGAGCTGGCCTGTAAATACATTAGCGACCGCCTGAACAACAAAGGCAGCGTGGTGATCATCAACGGGCCGCCGGTATCTGCGGTACAAAACCGCGTCGAAGGCTGCGAAACGGAGTTCAAAAAACACCCGGATATAAAAATCCTCTCCTCCAACCAGAACGCTAAAGGCAGCCGGGAAGGCGGCCTGGAGGTGATGACCTCCCTGCTGGCGGCCAATCCGAAGATTGACGGCGTGTTCGCGATCAACGATCCGACGGCGATTGGCGCCGATCTGGCGGCGAAACAGGCGCAGCGTAGCGAGTTCTTCATCGTGGGTGTCGACGGCAGCCCGGACGGCGAAGAGGCGCTGAAGCGTAAGAACTCCCTGTTCGTCGCGACGCCGGCGCAGGATCCGCAGGTCATGGCGGCGAAGGCGGTGGAGATTGGCTACGACATCCTACAGGGCAAACCGGCGCCGACCGCGCCAGTGCTAATCCCGGTGACGATGATCGACAAAAACAACGTCAGCTCTTACAAAGGCTGGACCGTGAAATAAGCGCAACCCGGCGCACAATCGTTCCGCCGATTGTGCGCTACGCTTAACGAGTATGACGGCGCGGAGTAGCGATCATGGAACGTAAAGGGATTATTGCCGCAGGCAACATGCTGGTCGATCATGTCCACCAGATCAGGCAGTGGCCGGAGCGCGGCTGGCTGGTGGAAATTGTCCATAGTGAACGCGCCACCGGCGGCGCCCCGCTGAATGTCCTGCTGACCCTGGCTAAAATGCATGCCGGACTGCCGCTGCAGGCGGTTGGCCTGATTGGCGAGGATAACGACGGCGACTACATTACCGCCATGCTCGATCAGTACCATATCAATCGCCAGCTCGTGCAGCGCACCAGCTCCGCACCCACCTCGATGACCCAGGTGATGACCGACGCCGACGGCCAGCGCACCTTCTTTCACTCTCCCGGCGCCAACCGACTGCTTGACCTCCCGGCCTTTGAGCCGCTGGATACGCCGCTGAAGATTTTTCATCTCGGCTATCTGCTGCTGCTCGAAAGCCTTGATCGGCCCGACGAGGCGTTCGGCACCCGCAGCGCGCGACTGCTGGCGCAGATGCGCGATCGAGGCTATGAAGTGTCCCTCGACCTGGTGTCGCGCAAAGGCGATCCGCACTACCGCCCGCGGGTCCTGCCGGCGCTGGCGCATCTCGACTACCTGACCATCAATGAGCTGGAGGCCAGCGAGTTTAGCGGGCTGGAAATCCGTCTGCCCAACGGTGAGCCGCACGTCGCTAATATCGCCCGCGCCGCCAGCGCATTACTTGACGCCGGCGTGCGCCAGCGGGTGGTGATCCATTGTCCGGAGGGCGCATGGGGCGTATCCCGCACGGAAGCCGGGCGCTGGGTACCGTCATGGCGGCTGCCGCCGGAGGAGATTATCGGCAGCGTCGGCGCGGGAGATGCCTTCTGCGCCGGCCTGCTGTATGGCAGTCACGAACGCTGGCCGTTAACCGACAGTCTGCAGCTGGCCCACGCCTGCGCCCGCGCCAGCCTGCAGGCCGCCAACGCGATCGACGGCGCCAAAACGCTCCCTGAGCTGCAGGCGTTTATTCAGTTGCAGAATGGTTAGACTGGGCAGATCCCGCTATCAGGGCGATGCCACAGGAGAACGACGTATCATGGCGAGAAAAGGGATACGGTTTATTCAAATCACGCCTGTTTTACGCTGAGTTCAACAAGCCCGGGCCAGATGACTAACTGCGCCACTCGGCCAACACCTTTTCCAGTTTATCTAATGACTCAGCGCGTTTTATCGCTGGCATCTGATGAATATTGCGCAATTTCCACTGCACGGCAGGCAAATCCTGAATACGCGTTTCCGGCGCTAAACGCCAGTCTGGTTCGCCTCGTTTAAATGACAGCAAAAAATCGACATCCTGTTGCGTGAAACAGGATTTTAACGCATCAATCATCCTGTAGGGGACTGCTGTCAGTTCCTCCAGGGCTATCGTCTCAAATGTCATCCCGCTGAATTCACGGTAAAAGGGTTCAGCAATATCTTTCCAGCGAGGACTAAGCACTTCAGCCAGAGGCCGATTATGGCTAAGTAAATACGCGATAAACCCATTGAAAATGGGACGGTTAAGCTCCTGCGCATCAAGAAGTAATTTCACATCATAAAAATCTCTGGGATGCTGGCGATCCAGCGCCGCGCATAATTTTCCACCGTAGAGATCGGGCAACGAAACCACCGGAAGGCTGGCATAGCCAAAAACGTCCTCTACCGCCCCCACCACCTCTCGCTCCTGTGGTGGATATAATGTTCCCCGTGCGACCGGTGAGACCTCTATCTTTATTTGTGCGCTATCGGTAGTAACAACGACACGCATCTCATCGGAACGATTAGCTTGTAATACAGCGTTCATACCTGCCTGTTGTTGCAGATTAGCGGCAATACGTGCAAGCGCATCCCGTATATGAGGTAAAGCGATCGTTCTGCTTTCCAGGGGCACCCAGGCGAGGTCGATATCCACCGATAATCGTGGGAAATCACGGATAAAGAGATTGATTGCCGTGCCACCTTTCAGAGCAAATTCCCGTTCGACGGCAACATAGGGTAAAACCTGCATTAACAGAGCAACCTGCCGATAATAGGGCGCCTGTATATCCATATTTTTTATTCCTTTTGAAAGCGTTCAGGCACAGTGATTTGATATTGAGCATTGAACTTGCCATTTACCACGATTTGCCGCTTACCCGCACCCAGATCGATTTTTTGGCTATCGATTCGTCTGAGCCAACCATGCTCGTAAAAACTGGCGAAAAAGAGATACAAACGCTTGGTCTGCACGGACTGGCTGACAGAAAGCAGATACTCTACTTTACGAGGATTAAGATTAACCAGTCCCTGGAAAAGCTCTGCCGCGTGGTTAAATGAGAGGGTCCCCGGTACCGCGCTCAACAACTCGTAAGCAGCCAGTTCCGGCGCACTGCCGGTGAGTCTTTTCCCTTTTACATCAAGCATTACGCGGTATTTATCATCCAGCACCGGCAGTTTTTGCCCCGATATGACTATCCACTCCACACCCGGGAATTCCCTGAACCATTTTGGCAGCAGCGCTTTATTTTCCATACTCAACCAGCACTGGTTTTGTTTGAGCTGTAGATAGTGTGAACGACCCTGCCAGACTAAGCTACTGAGCCCCGCGACATACACCGGAGCGGCTAGCTGATTTTGCAAACATGCTAATGCATCGTTCCACTCCGGCTCACGTCCCGCACGCGCGTATACGCCGTTGCCTCGTTTTTTTAACCAGCCACTTTGCGTGTATTTAAAGGCCAGAGAGGGAGAGATGGCATGCCGGCTTAACCAGGACTGAAGGATCACATCTCCGGGAGCACTGTTTTGCAGCAGCCAGTTTAATTTTGATGGCATAGATTAACCCAAGGTGTCACTTTAATAAAAAAAGTAAACTCGCCGCGCTAAATAAAGTCAAGAGCAGGTTGGCAGCACCTCGCCCTACGCCGCCTTATCGCTGTGGGTCACATCGGCGGAAAAGACATAGCCCAGACCGCGCAGGGTTTTAATCAACGTCGGCTGATGCGGGTTTAACTCGATTTTGCGGCGCAGGCGCATGATCAGCACGTCGATGGTCCGGTCGAACACCTCAGTGCTTTCATTATGAGTCAGCGCCAGCAGCTGTTCGCGATTCAATACCCGGCGCGCGTTCTGCGCCAGCGCCAGCAGCAGGCCATATTCTCCCTGGGTCAGCGGGATCGCCTGCTGCTGCGGGTTATACAGTTCGCAGCGCGTGGTATCCAGCCGCCAGCCGTTAAACGTCAGGCCGCTGCCGACGCCCGACGTCTCGCCGGCCAGCGCCCCGCTGCGTCGCAGTACCGCTTTCACCCGGGCGACCACCACCCGCGAGCTGAAAGGTTTGGCGATGTAATCATCGGCGCCCATCTCCAGGCCCACCACTACATCAGACTCACTGCCCAGACCAGACAGCATCACCACCGGCAACTCAGGCCGCGTGCGCTGCAGCTGCTGAAGCACCTGCAGACCATGGGTATCCGGCAGGATCATATCCAGCAAAACCAGCGCGATGTCTGCCCGCTGCGCCACCCTCGCCAGCGCGTCGCCGCCGGTCTGGCAGACCAATACTTCAAACGCGTGCGCGCCAAGCACATCGCTGAGCAGTTCGCCCATCGCTATGTCGTCATCCACCACCAAAATGACTGGTTTCATCTTTGCCTCTGCCCGCGGGGAATTAGTGTCAGTCTGATCGATTCTGCAAGCCTGCGCCGACAAATTCCTCTCCCGGTGACATTTTTTCAAGCGCCGTCACATCTCCGGCGTATCGACACGTCAAATCTGTCGACAGGCTGTTTTTCGTCAGCATTTCGCCCAAAAAAGCCGCGTATCATCAAGGAATATCCACAATGAAAATATGGCATAGAAGATGCATAGTGACGGCGCGATAGCGCAAACGCGCCCATTGAATAACTGGAGCAAGACCGATGAAAAAAGTCGTCACGGTTTGCCCGTATTGCGCATCAGGTTGCAAAATCAACCTGGTGGTCGATAACGGCAAAATCGTTCGGGCTGAAGCGGCGCAGGGGAAAACCAACCAGGGAACCCTGTGCCTGAAGGGCTATTATGGCTGGGACTTTATTAACGATACCCAGATCCTGACGCCGCGCCTGAAAACCCCCATGATCCGTCGTCAACGCGGCGGCAAGCTGGAAGCTGTCTCCTGGGATGAGGCGCTGGATTACGTCGCCACTCGCCTCAGCGCCATTAAAGCCAAATATGGCCCGGATGCGATCCAAACCACCGGCTCCTCCCGCGGCACCGGTAATGAAACCAACTATGTGATGCAAAAATTCGCGCGCGCCGTTATTGGTACCAATAACGTCGACTGCTGCGCTCGCGTCTGACACGGCCCTTCGGTTGCAGGTCTGCACCAGTCGGTCGGTAACGGCGCCATGAGTAATGCCATCACGGAGATTGATAACACCGATCTGGTGTTTATCTTCGGTTACAACCCGGCGGATTCCCACCCTATCGTGGCGAATCACGTCATTAACGCCAAACGCAACGGGGCGAAAATCATCGTCTGCGACCCGCGCAAAATTGAAACCGCGCGCATCGCCGACATGCACATTGCGCTGAAGAACGGCTCGAATATCGCGCTGCTCAACGCCATTGGCCACGTGATTATTGAAGAGGATCTGTACGATAAATCCTTCGTCGCCAGCCGTTCCGAGGGCTTCGAGGAGTATCGCAAAATCGTTGAAGGCTATACGCCGGAGTCGGTGGAAGAGATCACCGGGGTTAGCGCCCAGGAGATCCGCGCCTGCGCCCGGATGTACGCCAGCGCCAAATCCGCCGCCATCCTGTGGGGCATGGGCGTCACCCAGTTCTATCAGGGCGTGGAGACGGTCCGGTCGCTGACCAGCCTGGCGATCCTCACCGGCAACCTCGGCAAGCCGAGCGTCGGCGTCAACCCGGTACGCGGCCAGAACAACGTCCAGGGGGCCTGCGATATGGGCGCGCTGCCGGATACCTATCCGGGCTACCAGTACGTCAAATTCCCGGAGAACCGCGAGAAGTTCGCCAAAGCCTGGGGCGTCGACAGCCTGCCGGAACATACCGGCTATCGCATCAGCGAGCTGCCGCATCGCGCGGCGCACGGTGAAGTGCGGGCAGCGTACATCATGGGTGAGGATCCGCTGCAGACCGATGCCGAACTCTCGGCGGTCCGCAAAGCGTTCGACGATCTGGAACTGGTTATCGTCCAGGACATTTTCATGACCAAAACCGCCTCCGCGGCCGACGTCATCCTGCCGTCCACATCGTGGGGCGAGCACGAAGGCGTGTATACCGCAGCGGACCGCGGCTTCCAGCGCTTCTTTAAAGCCGTGGAGCCGAAGTGGGACCTGAAAACCGACTGGCAGATCATCAGCGAAATCGCCACCCGGATGGGCTATCCGATGCACTACAACAATACCCAGGAGATCTGGGATGAGTTGCGGCATCTGTGCCCGGACTTCTACGGCGCCACCTATGAGAAAATGGGCGAACTCGGCTACGTCATGTGGCCATGCCGCGATGAGTCCGACGCCGACCAGGGGACGTCGTATCTGTTTAAAGAGAAGTTCGATACCCCGAACGGGCTGGCGCAGTTCTTCACCTGCGACTGGGTCGCGCCGATCGATAAGCTCACCGACGAGTACCCAATGGTGCTGTCGACGGTGCGCGAAGTCGGCCACTACTCGTGTCGTTCAATGACCGGTAACTGCGCGGCGCTGGCGGCACTGGCGGATGAACCTGGCTATGCGCAAATCAACACCGCCGACGCCGAACGGTTAGGCATCGAAGATGAAGCGCTGGTGTGGGTGAATTCGCGTAAGGGTCGGATCATCACCCGCGCGCAGGTCAGCGACCGGCCGAACAAAGGCGCGGTGTATATGACCTACCAGTGGTGGATCGGTGCCTGTAACGAGCTGGTCTCAGAGAACCTGAGTCCGATAACCAAAACGCCGGAGTACAAGTACTGCGCGGTCAACGTTGAGCGGATTGCCGATCAGCGCGCGGCGGAACAGTACGTGATTGATGAGTACAACAAGCTGAAAGCCCGCCTGCGCGAAAGCGCGATGGGTTAAGGTTCGAACCTTTGTACCATTGAGTAGCCCCGGTAAGCGTTAGCGCCACCGGGGATTTTCCCCGGTGGCGGCGCATTGCGCCTTCTCCGGGCTACCAAATCGCACAACGCTGTAGCCCCGGTAAGCGGTAGCGATACCGGGGATTTTCCCCGGAGGCGGCGCATTGCGCCTTCTCCGGGCTACCAAATCGCACAACGCTGTAGCTCCGGTAAGCGGTAGCGATACCGGGGATTTTCCCCGGAGGCGGCGCATTGCGCCTTCTCCGGGCTACCAAATCGCACAACGCTGTAGCCCCGGTAAGCGTTAGCGCCACCGGGGATTTTCTCCGGAGGCGGCGCGTTGCGCCTTCTCCGGGCTACCAAATCGCACAACGCTGTAGCCCCGGTAAGCGGTAGCGATACCGGGGATTTTCCCCGGAGGCGGCGCGTTGCGCCTTCTCCGGGTATTTACCCCGCTAATTCCCGCCATTTTCTTCTTTTTCGCCTCCCTTTATACTGCGCGCTATGTTCCTTGCTGATAATAAATACAAATGAAATACCTCTTTTTATTTCTACTGGTTTTCACCAGCGGCGCAGCGGTCGCCACCGAACCGGGCAGCCAGTATCAACAGCAGGCGGAAGCCGGCGATCGACGCGCGCAATATTACCTTGCCGATACCTGGGTCAGCTCCGGTGATTATCAGAAAGCCGAATACTGGGCGCAGAAGGCCGCCGCCCAGGGCGATGGCGATGCACTGGCGCTGCTGGCGCAGCTCAAAATTCGCAACCCTCAGCAGGCGGACTATCCGCAGGCCCGCCAGCTGGCGGAAAAAGCCGTCAAGGTCGGCAGTAAATCCGGGGAGATCGTTCTGGCGCGGGTGCTGGTGAACCGTCAGGCTGGCCCCACCGATGTGGCGCACGCCATCACGCTGCTGCAGGATGCCGCCCGGGATAGCGAAAGCGATGCAGCGGTGGACGCCCAGATGCTGCTGGGGCTGATCTACGCCAGCGGCGTGCACGGCCCGGAAGATGATGTGAAAGCGAGCGAATACTTCAAAGGCAGCTCGGCGCTCTCACGGACCGGCTATGCCGAATACTGGGCCGGGATGATGTTCCAGCAGGGAGAGAAAGGCTTTATCGAACCGAATAAGCAGAAGGCGCTGCACTGGCTTAACGTCAGCTGCCTGGAGGGGTTTGATACCGGCTGCGAAGAGTTTGACCGGATCAGTAAAGGATAAGAAAAAGCCCGGCGTTCGCGCCGGGCTTTGTGTTTTATTGGGCGGTTTTATCAAACTTGCCCAGCACTTCGCGTTCATACGCCAGCGCTTTTTTGCGGTCGAACTTATGCTCCCATTTGGCGATAACCAGCACCGCCAGCGCATTGCCCACCACGTTCAGCGCGGTACGCGCCATGTCGAGAATACGGTCGACACCGGCGATAAAGGCGAGGCCTTCCAGCGGGATCCCCACGCTACCCAGGGTTGCCAGCAGCACCACGAAGGAGACGCCCGGCACGCCAGCGATCCCTTTCGAGGTCACCATCAGAGTCAGCACCAGGGTGATCTCCTGCCAGATAGAGAGGTCGATACCATACAGCTGGGCGATAAAGATCGCCGCGATGCTCTGATACAGCGTTGAGCCATCGAGGTTAAAGGAATAACCGGTCGGCACCACAAAGCTGGTGATCGACGCCGGCGCGCCATAGGCTTCCATCTTCTCGATAATGCGCGGCAGCACGCTCTCCGAGCTGGCGGTGGAGTAGGCCAGAATCAGCTCATCTTTCAGGATACGGATCAGGATCCAGATGCTCAGGCCACACAGACGCGCGACAATCCCCAGCACCACCAGCGCGAAGAACAGGATCGCGAAGTAAACCAGCAGTACCAGCTTGGCCAGCGGCCACAGCGAGGCGAAACCAAAGGTGGCGACGGTCACCGAAATCAGGGCGAACACCCCGATCGGCGCATAGCGCATCACCATGTGGGTGACTTTAAACATGGTTTCGGAGATGGAGCGGAAGACCGTCACCAGCGGCTCACGGTGGGTCGCCGGCAGCGAGGAGAGCCCCAAACCAAACAGCACCGAGAAGAAGATAATCGGCAGCATATCGCCTTTCGCCATCGACGCCACGATGTTGGTCGGGACCAGCGACAGGATAGTGCCCATCAGGCCATGCGCATGGCTTTGCACCTCGGCAGTCGTGCTCTGATATTTCGAAATATCAACCGCCGCCAGCTGTGACATATCAATGCCGGTCCCCGGCTGAAAGACGTTGGCCAGGGTGATACCCAGCACGATCGCCACCGTGGTGATCACTTCGAAATAGATAATGGTTTTGGCGCCGATCCGGCCTAACTGCTTGGCATCGCCCACGCCGGCAATCCCGACCACCAGGGTCGAAATGACAATCGGGACCACGATCATTTTAATCAGATGGATAAAGATATCGCCCGCCGGCGTCAGCAAATTGCTAATCAACCAATCGCGACTTTCGGCGTGGTAATGCAGATAACTGCCCAGAAGGATACCCAGCACCAGGGCTAGCAAGATTTGCCAGGCCAGACTGACTTTTTTCGTTTTCTTCACTACTGACTTCCTCAATGAAAGGCACCATTCCTTTTCGTCATGGTACCCACTGCAGGGGGTATGAATTGTGTTGCGTTGCTTTGTGGGGTTATTTAACGCGCAATATCAGTATCATTTGCACGGCATGCTGCGCAAGCCTTTAAGAATAGGGCTTTCTTCTGGTTTTCTGCATAAAGTCACGAATTTTCCCCAGTTACAATGCATAAGTATTTGTAATAAAAAATATTTCACACCTTCCGTTTCTATAAATTCATTTACGTAATTATTTCACTTCAAAGTTTCATTTGATGAAATTTCACTCAGTTGAATCATTGCGTGATCTGCCCCCCAATTAACAAACAAAGCTGTCAAAACCCCTACTATTAACGTTTGTTTGACATATATTTAACAAGTTCAAAGGAGAAAAAAAGCCATGAGCCAAATACACAAACACCCTATTCCCGCTAATATCGCGGAACGTTGCCTGATTAACCCGGAACAGTACAAGGCGCAGTACCAACAATCCATAACCGACCCTGATACATTTTGGGGCGAGCAGGGCAAGATCCTTGACTGGATACGCCCCTATACCCGCGTGAAGAACACCTCTTTCGCGCCGGGTAATATTTCCATCAAATGGTATGAAGATGGCACCCTGAACCTCGCCGCCAACTGCCTCGACCGCCATCTCGCCGAGCGCGGCGATCAAACCGCCATCATCTGGGAAGGCGACGACGCCAGCCAGAGCAAGCACATCACCTACCGTGAACTGCATGCGGACGTGTGCCGCTTCGCCAATGTGCTGCTCGACCTTGGGATTAAAAAAGGCGATGTGGTCGCCATTTATATGCCGATGGTGCCGGAAGCCGCGGTGGCGATGCTGGCCTGCGCCCGCATCGGCGCTATCCACTCAGTGATTTTCGGCGGCTTCTCGCCGGAGGCGGTGGCCGGGCGCATTATCGACTCCAGCTCGCGCCTGGTGATCACCGCTGACGAAGGGCTGCGCGCTGGTCGCGCCATCCCGCTGAAGAAAAACGTTGATGACGCGCTGAAAAACCCGAACGTCAACAGTATTGAGCATGTCGTGGTCCTGAAACGTACCGGCGGCAAAATCGACTGGCAGGAAGGCCGCGACCTGTGGTGGAGCGACCTGATGGCCAATGCCAGCGCCGAGCACCGGCCCGTCGAGATGAACGCCGAAGATCCGCTGTTCATCCTCTATACCTCCGGCTCCACCGGCAAACCGAAAGGGGTGCTGCACACCACCGGCGGCTATCTGGTCTACGCGGCCACCACCTTTAAATACGTTTTCGACTACCATCCGGGCGATATTTACTGGTGCACCGCCGATGTGGGCTGGGTCACCGGCCACAGCTATCTGCTGTATGGTCCGCTGGCCTGCGGCGCCACCACCCTGATGTTCGAAGGGGTACCGAACTGGCCAACCCCGGCGCGTATGTGCCAGGTCGTCGATAAGCATAAGGTCAGCATTCTCTATACCGCCCCGACGGCTATCCGCGCCCTGATGGCGGAAGGCGACAAAGCTATCGAAGGCACAGACCGTTCCTCGCTGCGCATTCTCGGCTCGGTCGGCGAACCGATTAACCCGGAAGCCTGGGAGTGGTACTGGAAGAAGATCGGCAACGAGAAGTGCCCGGTGATGGACACCTGGTGGCAGACCGAAACCGGCGGCTTTATGATCACCCCGCTGCCGGGCGCAATCGAGCTGAAGGCCGGCTCCGCGACGCGTCCGTTCTTCGGCGTCCAGCCGGTGCTGGTGGATAACGAAGGCCTGCCGCTGGATGGCGCCACCGAGGGCAATCTTGCCATCGCCGACTCCTGGCCCGGCCAGGCGCGTACCCTGTTCGGTGACCATGAGCGCTTTGAGCAAACCTACTTCTCCACCTTCAAAAATATGTACTTTAGCGGCGATGGCGCGCGTCGCGATGAAGATGGTTACTACTGGATCACTGGCCGCGTGGATGACGTGCTGAACGTCTCCGGCCACCGTCTGGGTACCGCGGAAATTGAATCCGCGCTGGTGTCGCACCCGAAAATCGCTGAGGCGGCGGTGGTGGGGATCCCGCACAACATCAAAGGCCAGGCCATCTACGCCTACGTGACGCTCAATCACGGCGAAGAACCAACGCCGGAGCTGTATGCCGAAGTGCGTAACTGGGTGCGCAAAGAGATCGGCCCGCTGGCGACGCCGGATGTGCTGCACTGGACCGATTCGCTACCGAAAACCCGCTCGGGCAAAATCATGCGTCGCATTCTGCGTAAGATTGCCGCGGGCGACACCAGCAACCTCGGCGATACCTCGACGCTCGCCGATCCTGGCGTCGTGGAAAAACTGCTCGAAGAGAAGCAGGCCATAACGATGCCATCGTAAGCAAGGACCGATTCCCTACACCCTCTCCCCCGCCGGGGAGAGGATAAAAATAAGTCCCTCCCCCAGGATTCCACTCGCAGGAACGCCGTCAGCAAACCGTATCCCGGCTCCATCGCCGGAGGGGTTGCTGTCGCCAGCGTCCGCTGAGTGGATGACGAAAGGGAGACCTCTGGAGACGCTAAGATGAATGAACAACTTTGTCAGCGGATAGAAAATAGTGCGCATTTCAGGGAGTTAGTTGCATCACGGCAACGGTTTGCCGCCATTCTGTCAGTGATTATGTTAGTGATCTACGTGGGCTTTATTTTGCTTATCGCCTTCGCGCCCGGCTGGCTCGGCACTCCGCTGCACGCCGGTACCAGCGTCACCCGCGGGATCCCGCTCGGCATTGGCGTGATCGTCATTTCGTTTATCCTGACCGGTATTTATGTCTGGCGGGCCAATGGTGAATTCGACCGTTTGACCAAGAGCGTTCTCAACGAGGTAAAAGCATGATCAAGAGAGTCCTGACGGCGCTCGCCGCCACGCTGCTGCCCCTCGGCGCTCACGCGGCAGACGCCATTACCGGCGCGGTACAGCGCCAGCCGACCAACTGGCAGGCGATTGTCATGTTCCTGATTTTCGTCGCCCTGACGCTTTACATCACCTACTGGGCCTCAAAACGGGTACGTTCGCGCAGCGATTATTATACCGCCGGCGGCAATATTACTGGCTTCCAGAACGGGCTGGCGATTGCCGGCGACTTTATGTCGGCAGCGTCGTTCCTCGGTATTTCCGCGCTAGTGTATACCTCAGGCTACGACGGCCTGATCTACTCGCTGGGCTTTCTCGTCGGCTGGCCGATTATCCTGTTTCTGATTGCCGAACGACTGCGCAACCTTGGCCGCTATACCTTTGCTGACGTCGCTTCATACCGCCTGAAGCAGGGGCCGATCCGCACCCTCTCCGCCTGCGGATCGCTGGTGGTGGTAGCGCTGTATCTGATCGCGCAGATGGTGGGCGCCGGCAAGCTGATCCAGCTGCTGTTCGGCCTCAATTACCATGTCGCCGTGGTGCTGGTTGGCGTGCTGATGGTGCTCTATGTCCTGTTCGGCGGCATGCTGGCAACCACCTGGGTGCAGATTATTAAAGCGGTTCTGCTGCTGTGCGGCGCCAGCTTTATGGCCTTTATGGTCATGAAGCACGTCGGCTTCAGCTTCAATAACCTGTTTACCGAGGCGATGGCCGTCCATCCGAAAGGGGCGGCGATTATGAGTCCCGGCGGACTGGTGAAAGATCCGATATCCGCGCTCTCTCTGGGTCTGGGTCTGATGTTCGGTACCGCCGGCCTGCCGCATATTCTGATGCGCTTCTTTACCGTGAGTGATGCCAAAGAAGCGCGTAAAAGCGTCTTCTACGCCACCGGTTTTATGGGCTATTTCTATATCCTGACCTTTATTATCGGCTTCGGCGCCATCATGCTGGTCGGCGCGAACCCGGCGTTTAAAGACGCGGCCGGACAGCTTATCGGCGGCAATAACATGGCGGCGGTGCATCTGGCGGATGCGGTGGGGGGCAATCTGTTCCTCGGCTTTATCTCCGCGGTCGCTTTCGCCACTATCCTGGCGGTGGTGGCTGGCCTGACGCTCGCCGGCGCCTCAGCGGTGTCGCACGACCTGTACGCCAACGTCTTCCGCAAGGGCGCGACCGAGCGTCAGGAGCTGAAGGTCTCCAAGATCACCGTGCTGATCCTCGGGGTGGTGGCCATTCTGCTGGGTATTCTGTTTGAAAATCAGAACATCGCTTTCATGGTCGGCCTGGCCTTCTCCATTGCCGCCAGCTGTAACTTCCCGATTATTCTGCTGTCGATGTACTGGTCGAAGCTGACCACCCGCGGCGCGATGGTCGGCGGCTGGCTGGGCCTGCTGACTGCGGTCATTCTGATGATCCTCGGCCCGACCATTTGGGTGCAGATCCTCGGCCATGAGAAAGCGCTGTTCCCGTATGAATATCCGGCGCTGTTCTCCATCGCCATCGCGTTCATCGGTATCTGGGTCTTCTCCGCCACCGATAACTCACCGGAAGGGATGCGCGAGCGCGAGCAGTTCCGCGCCCAGTTTATCCGTTCACAAACCGGGATCGGTATCGAACGCGGCCAGGCGCATTAATCGTTCTCTCCCCTTCCCCGGCGCCGTCCGGAGAAGGGGCTCACCCCCGACCTCTTAGTTATAGGTTAAGGTGATCACCCCGGTGGCGTTTGCCGAACCCGCGGTCACCGCGCTCCCCGTCTTGTAATAGTTAGTGGATAAGGCAAGCGTCTGCATGGCCGCGGCCCCGCCTGGGCTGTCGGGGTTGGTGAAATAGCTATAGCTGGCGTCCGCGCCGCTGTTGGTCACCGTCGTGCGGCTCGAAGTATAGAGGCTGATATCGGTATTTAACGGCAGCGCTTCGCCATCCATATTCAACTGAACCCCCACCCCGGTGGCAACATTCTCCTCTGCCGTTAAGGCTATCACCGTGTTGCCAGGGTTATCCCCACTCGCTTGCGCCGCCGCCACACGCATCGAAACGTTGGTTCCCGGCTCGCAGGCAAGGGTCAGGGACTGCCGCGCGTTCCCCACCTTCGTCGCGGTGTTGAACTCGCTGGCATTGATGCTTCCCATGGCAAAACTGAGATTATTGCTACCGACAATACACCCCATCGGGATCATCTGGATGCTGGTGGTGCCGCTGATGTGCAGCCGGGAAATGGAGAGCGTCGCCTTACTATCCTTCGCCGAAACCGTAGCCACCGGATCGCTGAACGATAATTGACTGTTGCTGGCGATAGCGCCGCCGGTGGCCACCAGCTGCAGCTGATATGCCGGGGTGTAATGGGTCGAGGCATAATAATCAAACAGGCCGGTGGGCTTACCGAGATAGTAATTCACATCGCCGATATAATGTACCTGCGAGTCGGGGCTGAAATCATCGGTATCACCGTCATATTCACCGCTGATATTGAGCCACACCTTGACGCGGAGGCCGATCCCCTGCACCGAGGTAGCATAGATATTATCCCCTATCAGCGCCCCGGCATTGTTCGAGGACCAGGCAAACACCGCGTAGGTGCTTCCCTCGCAGTTAATCAGCTCCGTTTGCGCGCGGGTAATTTTCCCCGAGTCATACAGCACGGTGCCCGCGGTGTAGCTCCCGGCGTTGACCAGAATCTTTTCCGGCAAGTTAGTCATCGAGACATCGCCATAGTTGGTTCCCGTGCAGGCCGCCCAGCTATAGAGGGGACACAGTACCAGCATGAACAAGAAGATCAGTTTTTTCATACCCATCCCTGTCGAAACGTTATTTGTAAGCCACATCGAACGTGGCGGTAAAGCCGACAATCCCCGGCCTTACCTGGCCATAGGGCGAAAACATGCGTGCTACCATATTGAAGATATGGACGTCGGCACGGTCACCAAAGGTATAAAGATACTGGTCGCCAGGCCCGAGGGGCTGCTGATCGGCAAGAGTGAGAAGTTGCATACCGACGCCGCTGGCCCCGTCGCTGCCTGTGCGGAAGTTTTTATAAACCGAGGTGTAAGTGTTATCGAATTTTGCTCCGCTAAATGCGATGGTTACCGCCGACGCATCGGCGGAACAACTGGAAAAGACCAGCTTAACCGGCACGCTGGCGCCGCTCGACCCGGCATTTCCGGAGAACGTCTGCGAGGAGACGGTGCCTAAATCGATACTGTTCGACGGTTCCACGGCCACCTCGCAGGAAGGCGCTTCGATGGTGCCCGTGACGTTAAAATTGACCGTGCTGCTGCCTTCATAAGCCAGCGCCGGAAGGGAGAGCAGCAAAAGGCTGGCCACCAGGATGCCCCTTGTGCTGCCGTCTCGCATATTCATATCAGCCCCTTCTTCCATGTTGAAAACCTGCATCTATTACCGGCATTCGGCCTGATAGAACAGAATATCGTCGCCAAGAGCCATGCTGGAGAAGTCGTAATGAACGGTGCACTGCTCACTGCTTTTCTCCCCCCAGCGCGCTAACAGCTGGCCTTTTTTCTGCAGCCCCGTGAGATACACCTGCCCCTCATCGCCGACAATATTGCTGCGCGCCGCGCTGGCGCGATCATTATCAAGGGTCACCAGCGCGCCGAAAGGCACCACACCGTTGCGAGTACGCAGGGTGAGCATCGCCTTATAGCCAATTCGGGTGTCATACTGCACTTTGACGATTGCATTGCGCGTTGGGACCACCGTTCTGGCGACGTTATCCACCTCGGCGCCAGCCATCTGCTGTTCATCCAGCGCCAGGCTGTTGCGATGGTAAGGGCGAACATACGGTACGACGGCATACCCGGCGGCATCCGTCGTCACGTTGGTCTGGCCCTGCACCCGCACATCGCTGACGCCGGGCGTTTCGATCAGTGCAGCACTCTCACCCAGAAAGCGCGACAGCGTGAGCCCGCCCGCGTGAGCAACCATGCCGCCGCGCAGCGAATAATTGTAGTGATTGCTGTAGTGGTCGTAGCCATAGCCGCCGGCGACATCGCCTTTTGCTCCCTGATAATTGACGCTGAGGTTGCCGGAGGTGCTCTTATCCCGGGTGTTGTAACCCTCCTGGAGGCTCCAGTTGAGAGAGCGATCCTCGAACGCCGAGCCATTGAGCCCCACGCTGTGCGTGGTGTCGTTATGCCGACCATGGTTCAAGGTGTAATTCGCCGAGAGCGTCTCGCCAAGCGGGATGCTTAGCGTCAGGGAGACGATGGTATCGCTGGCCGGCCGGTTATTGCCGCTGTCATCGGTGCTTTGCACATTGCGGTTATAGGAATAGTTAATAAAGTAGGAGGCCCTGCCAATCGACCCGCTATAGCCCACGCCTACCGACTCCATGCGCGAGCTGTCCCAATAGGTTTCATTGACCAGCGAAAGCGAGAGCGAACCATAGCCGAACAGCGTCTGCGACAGCGAAGCGTCAAACCGGCCTTTCGTTCTGCCGCTCTGCGTACAGCAGTCGCGCTGCGTGGAGGCGTTATCGACAAAATCCTGAAACGAATAGTATCCCGCGGTGGAGTAGCGATAGCCGGCCACGGAAAAGCTGGTGCCCGTCTGCAGAAAGCTTTTGCTGAAGCGGACGCGATACGATTGCCCCTGTTCTTTGCGGGTTGACGAGGCCGTATCGCTGGTTTTCACGTCGGCCCACGACTGAGAGCCGTCAAACGACAGCGCGCCGATGGTGCCAAGGTTAAAGCCAGCGCCTAACAGCAGGTTGGTGTATTTATCTTCCGCCTGCTGAAAGCCGGTATAGAGAGTAAAGTTACTGGTGGCGCCATAGGCCAGGGAAGACTGAATAAAGTTGTATTCTTTATCGTCGGAGCTGCCTGAGCGCGTCCTGCCGCTGCTCAGCGCATAGTCCAGCTGGCCCTCGCGCTGCAGGACCGCCAGCGAGGCAAAAGGCACCACAAAGTTTTGCTCGCTGCCGTCAGACTCTTTAACGGTGACGTACAGATCGCCGGCGCTGCCGGTGGCATACAGATCGTTAATCTCAAAGGCGCCGGGAGCGACGGTGGTTTTATAAATGCTGTAACCATTCTGATAAACCGAGACCTCCGCGGTGGTGCGCGCGATCCCTCGAATCGTCGGCGCAAAGCCATGCAGGCTATCCGGCAGCATCTCTTTGTCCGAACTGAGCTGCAGGCCGGTAAAGCTCACACTGTCGAAGATGCCGGAAGAGGTATAGGTATTACCGACCACCAGTTGACTGCGCAGGGTGTGAATATCGCGGGCAAGGTACGAGTAAACCGACTCCCAGCGGCTGCTGTTGTCGCTGTGGCTATAGGTGCTGTAGTTGCGCAGACGCCATGGCCCCAGATTCACCCCAGTCTGCAGGCTAACAAACTGGCTGTCTACGGTCGCGCCATTATGCCGCGGCGCATTGCGCTGCCCGGTGACACTATAGTTGAGAAGACCGGCGTTGATCCCCTGCTGCCACTGGCTCTCCGGTATATAGTCTCTTGGGCGATTCAGCATCGCGGCCTGCGGAACGGTAAAATCGATTCGCTGTTGGGCAAGAGACACCGAAAATGTCATCCCGGGGATCGCCGACAGCCGGGCGCAGGTTTCCCCTGCCGCGAACAGCTGGGGATAGGCGGTGGTATTAATCAACCACGAATTCAGATACTCCGCGGAAAGACAGGGAGAAGCGGTCGCGCCTGCGTCATGGCCAATTTCCTGAAAGGTCAGCGATTCTGAACTGACATACTTATCATTGATGTAAACATCCAGATGATAGGTGCCCGGCGGTACGCCATCTTGCGAAAAATAGGACAGATCCACCGAAGCCGCAGGATCCTCGGCGACTTCGAGTAAATTCGGGTTGAAATATTCACCGGCCTCAGCGCGAGAAGACAAGGTACTCAGGCACAAAACAATAGCGACGCAGATACTTTTGGTTGAAAACAGTAGCTCAACGCTACTGAATGATAGCGGTATATTTCTTCCCTGACATACCATAATCATTAATCACGCTCCATGTGATCTCTTTTTTCCCTGTCGCGGACAAGGTACTCTGCACGGGTATTTTTAAAGTAGAAAATGGGGCAGCAAACCATGCGCCAGAAATATTTTTCCCGTTAAGGCTAACCTGGGAAAAATTCATATACAGCGGTGAGTTATTTTTTACCGTCACCGAGTCCCCCGCTTTTCCCCACTGTAATTTTTCGGCATACGATTCCGGTGTATTGCCTTTTAACGCGGCAGGTCGATAAATCAATTTTATTTTCGAGTTGATGGCAAACTGCACCACATTTTTATCCGGGACATATTCCGTTGCCGGGATCCCTTTGATATTGAGCCAAAACATCGACTCGCGATCGTCGGGTAATTTTTTTCCTGAGCGGACAACGCGCACGAATCCTTTCTCTCCGGCTTTGAGACGGAACAGCGGCGGCGTAATAATAAACGCGTCTTTGGCTGGCGACGCGGCATCCACCACCGAGAGCCAGGACTGGACGATATTGCTGCTCTGATCTTTATTCTCAACCGTGATGACGGCGTTGTTTTTCGCACCATCAAACACCAGACGCGTGCCGCCCACGACCACGCTGGCTTGCGCAATAGAGGAAGACAGCAAAAAACCGACCACAAAAAAAGGATATCTCATACGTTTAATTAAAGGGGAATAGCAGACGATTCCCCTTTCTCCATTCAACAAAACGCCGAATTAATAATAAGTCACGTTATAAGTCACAGTTGTCTGAACGGTACCTTTCGTCGGATCGGTATCACCCGACTTCACCATTTTAACGGTGAATGGAATGGTTGCGGCACCGGAAGAAATATCGACATCCGAACCCTCTTCATTATTCTTCATCACCTTACCCGCTTCGTCGAAAAGGGCCACAGCAACACCGGTTGCCGGCTCATCAGTCGCCTGGTTTTTAAAATAATCGCTGTTCGCGGTATCGGAAACACCGCCAAAAGTGACGCGAGCGATGCTGTTGCCACCGTCTTCCGCGGTCGGGCAATCGGCTAAGCTAAAGGAGAAGTTCTTGGCAGCGCCGAAGGTATACGCTTTCAGATCCGCCACTGAGGTGGTGCCCATATCAATAGCCGTTACGCCGCCGTCAATGGTCGCCGTACAGGTCGTATCGGAAACAACACCATTAAAAGTAATGGTGTTATCGGCCTGAGCAACGGTAGACAGCACGCTGCAGGCAGAGAAAATCAGGGCACCCGCCAGAATTTTTTTACTCATCTTCATATTTATTCCCATATCCATTATAAACGACAATCAGTCCGTCAATTGTTTTATGCAGATATATTAGAGAATGAATTTGCATCCGCGCGGCGTCACATACACATTTACGTGACATATGATTTATGATAATTAATATTATACATAAATAAACGACCAGCATTTGAATCCATTCAATAATACAAGCCCGCGTAAAAAGAATAACGAACAGAGGGTAAAAGCTCAATTATTAATGTAAAAATTGATTTTTAAACAAATCGCCTTAAAAAATGAGAAAAATAAGATGAAGTTCCTTTGAAATCATAGCGATACAAACTTATAAAATTCTTAGAGATAATAAAAAGCCTATACATCATTCGCAATATAATTAGATCAGTATTGATTATGAAATATTTAGTTACAAAGAGAGGATGGTAATAAGAATTGCCTTAATCTTTTCTGATGACCAATAACCGGCATAAACAAAAAGGGGCGAAAATAGTTCACAACTATTCCGCCCCTCAATATTTCATAACAACCGGTTACACGAGAACGCTAAAACAGCAGCCAGCGCACTAACGGCGCCGCCAGCACCACCACTACGCCAGACAGCATCATCACCAGGCTGGCCACCACGCCCTCCTGCTGGCCCAGCTCATAGGAGCGCGCCGTCCCGGCACCATGGGAAGCCGCGCCGAACCCGGCTCCTTTCGCCATCCCTTCCCGGATAGCCAGGCGTAAAAACAGTATATCCCCCACCGCCATGCCAAAGACGCCGGTGATCACCACAAACAGCGCCACCAAATCGGGCTGACCACCGAGCGGTTTCGCCGCCGCCAGCGCAAAGGGCGTGGTCACCGAGCGCACCGCCAGGCTGCGCTGGATTTCATCAGACAACATCAATCCGCGCGCCAGCCATACGGAGCTGGTCACCGCCACCACCACCGCCGTTACCACCCCGGCGCTGAGCGACATCCAGTGGCGTTTGATCACCGCGACATTTTCATAGACCGGGACGGCAAAGGCGATGGTGGCGGGGCCCAGCAGCCACAGCAGCCAGTGGGTCTCTCCCATATAGCTCTGATAAGAGATATGGCCCAGCACCAGGATCAGCACCAGCAGGATCGGCGTGAACACCAGCGGCATCAGCGGCAGTTTATGAAAACGGCGATACAGTCTTTTATTGGCGTAATAGAGACCCAGCGTCGCCACCAGACACAGGACGCTCAGCATGACATCACTCATTTTTTAGCCGGCTCACTTCGTAACGGTAGACCCTGTCGACGACCCAGGCCGTCGCGCCGAGCACCATCAGCGTGCTTAAGGCAATCACCAGGAAAATCCGCCAGCCATCAACCATCAGCAGCTGGGTATAATTGACCACCGCGACCACCGCCGGGACGAAAAACAGCAGCATCTCCGCCAGCAACCAGCGGGCGCCGGCGCGAACCCAGCTCAGGGGGATCACCCGGCAGACGATCAGCAGCAGGAGCATCACCATGCCGACCAGGTTAGCCGGCAGGGGTACCTGCCACCTGTTCACCAGATATTGCGCAAAAATAAATAACCCGACATAAAGGAGCACCTGCAGCGGGATTTGAAGACGCTGCGCCACGACGGGGGCAACGCGAGCTGGCGCGAAGGCCATGAGCGATATTCCTGAAAAAAAGAAGTCAGGGGTGCAGTATAGAGAGCCGCAGAAGCGGACAGAAATGAATTAAAATCATCGCAGGTATAGTCTCAGGGAATAATTATGGATATCCGAACGCTGCGCTATTTCGTTGAAGTGGTTCGTCAGCAGAGTTTTACTCGCGCGGCGGAAAAGCTGTTCGTCACACAGCCCACCATCAGCAAGATGCTCAAAAATCTCGAAGATGAACTGAACTGCACGCTGTTGATCCGCGATGGCCGTAAACTGCTGCTCACCGATACCGGGCGCGTTGTTTTTGAACGCGGCCAGGCGATCCTTGGCGAGTTCAGCCAGCTGGAGTCAGAACTGAGCGATATCAACCACCTGCATAAAGGGGTGTTGCGGCTTGGCATTCCACCGATGGTCGGAATGCTGATGGCGGAGCCGATCAGCCGCTTCCGCGAGCGCTACCCGGGCGTCGAGCTGAAAATCGCCGAGTTTGGCGGCCTGACGGTCCAGCAGGCGGTCAGCAACGGCGAGCTCGATATGGCGATGACCGCCCTGCCCATCGAAGAGGGTAGCCACCTCACCACCCTGCCGTTGTTCAACCACCCGCTGTGCGTCCTGACGCCAAGAACCGCGCCGTGGGAGGGCGTGACCTCGCTCTCGCCGGCCGAGCTGGCGGCGTATCCGCTGGTCATCTACAACGAAGAATTTGCCCTCAGCCAGCAGCTGATGCGCCTGTTTGCCGAGCATGACGTAAAGCCGCGTATCGCGGTGCGCAGCGGCCAGTGGGATTTTCTCGCCGCGATGGTGCAGGCCGGCATTGGCGTGGCGATCCTGCCCGAGCCGATTTGCCAGCGTCTCGACCCGCAGAACTTTTGCTGGATCCCATTGCAAAGCGAGCTGCGCTGGGAGCTGGGGATGATTTGGCGGGAGGGCGTGTATATGTCGCGCAGCGCTGAGGCCTGGCTGGCGTGCAGTAAAGCGTTCTGGCTGGAATAATTCCCTGGTGACAACGCGTTTCACAGAGGAATGGGTAACCCGGGTCAGGCGCTTGCGCCGCTGCCCGGGTTTCCCCCGGTCGCGCTAACGCTTACCGGGGCGACACATTTACTGCAGTCTCGCCAGTAGCCCGAATAAGCGTCGCGCTATCCGGACTAAAGGTTATTGATCTTCGATTAACAGCGCTTCCAGCAGGTCGAGATCGTGCAGCAGCTTCTGCAGCGTCTCGTTACTGATCTGCCGGGTGGCGCGCAGGTGATACAGCTCTCCACGCTCGGAGCGCAGCGCCGCCAGACGGAAGCGGCGCTCCAGGCTCTCTTCGAGCATAGAGGTCTCCACGTCGTTACGACCATCGGCGCGCCGGCGCAGGTTACCGATCACCCGCGAACTGACTTCGGTCAGCAGCTGATTATCGATATTCTCTTTGGTATCCGCCGCCAGGCGCTCTTCCATCTTCTGGATCGCCACAATCGCCACGTCTGCCGTCGCTGCGCGCGCCAGCCGTTCCTCTTTCCGCTGCTGCACGTTGTCACTGGATTCAATGTGGCGCAGCAGGATCGGCAGCGCTATCACCCCGACGAACAGCGAGAACAGGATCACCCCGGCGGCGAGGAAAATCAGCTCATAGCGCGCCGGGAAAACATTCCCGTCCGGCAGCAACAGCGGAATCGAGAGCACACCGGCGAGGGTAATCGCCCCGCGCACCCCGGCCACAGAGGAGATCAGCAGCTCGCGGGTGGTCCAGGAGCCAAACTCCATCGGTTTCTTCTTCAGGAAGCGCTGACTAAGCTTACGCATCGACCAAAGCCAGCCAAAACGCACCAGCATCAGCGCGGCATAGATCAGGATGATGTCGGTAAACAGCATCCAGGTCTCGACGTTGGGGTCAGCTTCCGCCGCCACCAGCGAGCTGGAGAGGATATCCGGCAGCTGCAGGCCCAACAGCAGGAAGACCATGCCGTTGAAGACAAATTCCAGCATCGCCCAGGTGCTGTTAGCGCGCAGACGCATGGCCAGCGGCGCGGTACGCATCACGCCGGAACGGGTGATGGTCATCCCCGCCGCCACCGCCGCCAGGATACCGGAGACACCGATATGTTCGGCAATCAGATAGGAGGCAAACGGCAGCAGGAACAGCAGGACAATCTGCGTGGCGGGTTCATCCCCGCCCCAGCGGCTGAGGAAACGCATCGAACGGCCATACGACCAGCTCACCACAAACCCGGCCAGCACGCCACCGATCGCCACCTTCAGAAATTCTACGGTCGCGCCGCCAACGGTAAAGACCATAGTGCCCATCGCCACCGCGACGGCAAACTTGAGCGAAACCAGACCAGAGGCGTCGTTCATTAACGCCTCCCCCTGCAGAATGCCCATGATTTTTTTCGGTATCCGCCCTTCCCCGACGATGCCGGAGAGCGCCACGGCATCGGTCGGCGAGAGTACGGCCGCCAGCGCGAACGCCGGGATCAGCGGAATGCCAGGCACAATCCAGTAGATCAGAAAGCCGATGCCGACCACCGTCACGACCACCAGCGCCAGCGCCAGACCAAGGATCTCCCGCCCGTGTTCAATAAACTCACGGGTCGGCGTTTTCCAGCCGTCGGCGAACAGCAGCGGCGGGATAAACAGGACCAGAAACAGCTCTGGATCAAATTCAACGTGCAAACCGAAGGTCGGCCATGCCAGAAGCGCGCCAATGGCGATTTGCATCAGTGGGAGTGGAACCTGAAAGGGCAGTACACGCGTCACTACCCCGGACAGTGAGACCACGAGGGTCATGATGAGGATGGTAAAGAATATTTCCATGTGTTCCCTGTTTGCTGCGTTTTCTTTTATACCTGTGAGGCGTCGTGCCTGTGAATCATACGCTACCCAGATTAACGCAAATGGAAACAGGATGTGGCTTAAAAATAAAACGGGCGGCCTGAGCCGCCCGTGAGGAGCACGAAGGGTTTAAATCGCCCAACCGCCCGCGTAAAACGCCACCAGCGCCACGGCGATAATTACCGTACCGAGGTTCAGCTTGCGCCACTCGCCGGAGACCAGACGGCCAATCACCAGGGTAGCGAAACCGATCATGATGCCGGTCACGATGTTACAGGTCAGCACGATAAACACCGCGGTGATCAGGCCAGCCATCGCGTCAACGAAGTCGTTGAAATCGATTTTTGCCACGTTGCTCAGCATCAGCAGGCCGACGTACATCAGCGCCGGCGCGGTCGCGTAGGCCGGTACCAGATAAGAGAGCGGGGAGAGGAACAGGATCAGCAGGAACAGGACACCGACCGTCACCGCGGTCAGACCGGTTTTACCGCCAGCCGCGGTACCCGCCGCCGATTCGATATACACCGCCGCTGGCGCCGCGCCAACTAAACCGGAGAAGACGCTGCTCAGGGAGTCGGTGGTCAACGCTTTACCGCCGTTGATGATCTGTCCATCTTTGTCCAGCAGGTTTGCCTGGCCGGCCACCGCGCGGATAGTACCGGTGGCGTCAAAGACCGCCGTCATCACCAGCGCCAGCACGCTGGGCAGCACGACCGGGTTCAGCGCGCCGATGATGTCGAGGCTGCCGATCAGCGAGTTGCCTTTATCATCGCTCAGGGATGGCATGGCGAAAATACCGGAGAAATGGACGTTCGGATCGAAAATCAGGCCCACAATCGACACGCCAATAATGGTCAGCAGAATACCGCCCGGCACCTTCATTTTTTCCAGACCAATGATCACCGCGAGGCCAATCAGCGACATCACCACCGGGAAGCTGGCAAATTTGCCCAGCGCCACCGGCAGACCGTCCAGCGGATTTTTGATCACCAGACCAACGCCGTTGGCGGCGATCAGCAGCAGGAACAGGCCAATCCCGATCCCGGTACCATGCGCCACGCCCTGCGGCAGGTTGCGCAAGATCCAGCTGCGGATGCCGGTCGCGGAAATCACCGTGAACAGGACACCCATCAGGAATACTGCGCCGAGGGCCACCGGAATACTGATCTGCTGCCCCAGCACCAGGCTAAAGGCGGTGAAGGCGGTCAACGAAATGGCGCAGCCGATAGCCATCGGCAGATTTGCCCATAACCCCATCACCAGCGAGCCAACGCCCGCCACCAGACAGGTCGAGACAAACACCGCGGCCGGCGGGAAGCCCGCTTTACCGAGCATGCCCGGCACCACGATGACGGAGTAAACCATCGCCAGAAAGGTAGTAAGACCTGCAACAATCTCCTGACGCACGGTGCTACCGCGCGCCGAAATTTTAAACCAGGCGTCTAATGAACCGCCGGTACGCGCTGAAGGCGTAGACATAGAAAACTTCCCCTGAAAATTTTTATTGTTCGTTGATATGCGTGGTGGACCCTCCACTGCCAGTTAAACGCGATCTCCTTGTACCGAATCGCAGCGCCAGGGGGGCTGCAAAAAAGCAAACGTTTAACTCCGCGCATACACTACGGTGTGTCAACCTTATCTCCTCCCCCTGGATAGCAGAAAAAAGAGGGAGCAAAACAGAAAGGCAAACGATTATCCGGCCTTTAGATAACCCTTTTCAACCGATGTTTATCGTATTTCGCTAAATTTCGCTTATGACGAGCAGAAAATAACCAGACGATGCGCAAACGTTATCGTCTATGCGCAATCCGCTAACAAATTTTTAGTGAGTTGCTTTCATTTGTCGGCGTCATCGGATCCGCTGATACCTCAGGCGCCGGGTAAGGTGAAGGGACCGCCGCGCTCGATGGCCCGCTGCCAGGCCGGACGCTGCTCCACCCGCTGTCGCCAGGCCTCAATATGGACAAGGTCATGCACGCCACCGCGCGCCAACAGCGCCATCACCGGGAAGCTCATCTGGATATCGGCCATACTTAGACGCTCGCCGGCAAACCATGGCCGCGTGGCAAGATGGTCGTCAATAAACCGCGCATGGGTGGCCAGCTGGGGATCCAGCCACGCTTTCTGAATGCCCTTGCCCAGCAGGGCGCCCAGAGAGCGGACGCCAAAGGGCACAGGGGGTTTACCCAGGCTGGCGAACACCAGCTTCATTAACAGCAGCGGCATCAGCGAGCCTTCGGCATAGTGCAGCCAGAAGCGGTACTGCAGTTTGTCCTCTATCGCCTGCGGCTTCAGCAGCCCGCCGCTGTCCCAGGTCTCCTGCAAATACTCGAGAATGGCCCCGGACTCCGCCAGCACATAGCCGTTGTCTTCCAGCACCGGCGATTTCCCCAACGGATGGACTTTCTTCAGCGCCGCCGGCGCCAGCATCGACTTTTCCCGCTGATAGCGGACTATCTGATAAGGCAGCTGCAGCTCTTCCAGTGCCCACAGTACGCGTTGCGATCGTGATTGATTAAGATGGTGTACCGTCAGCATGGGCCTCTCCCGTGGTTTGTTCAAATTAACTATAGGAACAGGCGCTCATTGCCGGGAAAATTTCGGCAAAATAGTAAGGAAAAAATGGCAGCAGCTGCCATAGTTAAAGTGTCGACGCAAACCGGAACCTCCATCAACAGATTGCGCAATACTGAGGGACGTCGATGTCGGGGGAAACCCTCTCGTGAACCAGCGAGATAATGCGAAAGACAAAGACCGGAAAACAACTAAAGCGCCCAGTTGTGGCGCTTTAGTTTTATTATTCCTCTTCCAGCAGCCGGGCGCCGGTCCCCTCTTCCCCCAGCTTATCGCCCGGGTTGCGCAGCGGGCAGTCGCGCCGTGATAAACAGCCGCAGCCGATACAGCCGTCGAGCTGGTCGCGCAACGCCGTCAGGGTATGAATACGCCGGTCCAGCTCCTCACGCCACTGCGATGACAGCATCTTCCACTCTTTTGCGCTGAGGTTGTGCCCTTCCGGCAGTACGCCAAACGCGTCGCCGATGGTCGCCAGCGGGATGCCGATGCGTTGCGCAATTTTGATAATCGCCACCGCGCGCAGGACATCGCGCCGGTAGCGCCGCTGGTTGCCGGCATTCCGCTGGCTATGGATCAGGCCTTTACTCTCATAAAAATGGAGAGCCGAGACCGCCACGCCGGTTCGTTTTGCCACTTCCCCGGGCGTCAGCAGCATTTTGATGCGGGGTGATTTCTTTTCCATAAAGCGCTTTACCTCAAGTTAACTTGAGGAATTATACTCGCCCGCAGACAAAACGACGAATCGAGAATTGAGAGAGGCCGCTTTATGTCCCATCAGGATATTATTCAAACACTGATTGAATGGATTGATGAACATATCGATCAACCACTTAACATTGATATAGTCGCCAGAAAGTCAGGATACTCGAAATGGTATCTGCAGCGGATGTTCCGTACCGTAATGCATCAGACGCTGGGTGATTATATTCGTCAGCGCCGCCTGCTGCTGGCGGCGGAAGCGTTGCGAACCACTCAGCGACCTATCTTTGATATCGCGATGGATCTGGGCTACGTCTCGCAGCAAACCTTCTCCCGGGTGTTCCGCCGCGAGTTCGACCGCACTCCCAGCGACTACCGCCATCAGATCTCCGCGTGACGCGGCGGCTGAGGCCTGCTTATGGGCGTGGGAGCATTCGCTAACCACTGCATAAACTCCCGCGCCGGCATGGCTTTCGCAAACAGCCAGCCCTGACAAAATTGCACGCCGCGCTTGTAGAGCCAGCTTACCTGCTCCGGGGTCTCCACCCCTTCCGCGATAGTTTTTAAACGCAGCCCGCGCGCCATCTCGATGATGTGCTCAGCGATCAGATGGCTGGTGTTGTTGGTGGTCAGCGTATCAACGAAGGTTTTATCGATTTTGAGGATATCGACATTCAGCGCGTGCAGATTATGCAGATTCGAGTAGCCGGTACCAAAATCATCGATCGCAATCTCATAGCCTGCTTCGCGGAACGCCTGGATCACCGGCGTCGTTTTCGCCACGTCGATAAACCCGCGCTCGGTCACTTCGATTTTGATCTGTCCGATGCAGACCGCATAGCTGTGCGCTTTCTCACTGATCTGGGAAATCAGCCGCGCCGAGTGGAAATCGGACGCAGAGAGATTGATCGCCACATACAGCTGCGGATGGCTGGCAAGAAACTCACCCATTTCATAAAACAGCTCGTCCACCACGTAGTCCGTGATCTGGGCAATCATGCCTTCATTTTCCGCCAGCGGGATAAACTCCGCCGGGTTCATCACCGGGCCATCAAACCCCGGCCATCGCAGTAGCGCCTCCGCCCCGACGCAGCGGTTATTTTTAATATCGATAATCGGCTGGTAGTGCAGCCGCAGCTGGCGGCAGCTCAGAGCCCGCTGTAGCATATTGCGCGGTGAGTGATACTGGCGGCGGGTTCGTGTCCACACCAGCACCAGTAAAATACTGCAAATGATCCCCAGCGGCAGCGTCAGGCTCGCCTGGTCACAGAAGTTGTGGTAGTAGCTGGCCCGGGAGGTGGACATGATGACCGCGATCGGCCGGATAGCGGAGCGGGCTATCGTATACACACGGCCATTCTGATTAAAAAAAGCATCGCCTTCGCGAATTAACGCCTGGAGTTCGGCGGGCTCAACATTATTACTCAGCGAGAAAAAGAGGTTGGTTTTAGTATCGAAAACGCCATAGGCTAAATCGCGGTCGCTGGCAATCACCGAGCTGAACGAGTAGGGGTTGACCACCACCACATAGGGCCCCTTCTGCATATAATTCATGGCAAAGCCCGGGTAAAACGGCGTATCCCGATAGTAGTAAATCGCCACATCCGGCTTTTTGGTGTAATTCGCCGCGGGCATCCGCCAGCCGGTCTCGGGATGAGCGGACGTTGAACAGATAAAGCGCTGACCGTTGGCGTAGATCAGATCTTCTACATACAGCAGACCGCGAACAATATGCAGTAAATAACGCTGGTGCTCCGCTGAGCATAGCTCACCACGATACTGGCTGGCTTTAAACCGCGCCTGATCCGCTTCCCGGATGACCATTTCTGTTTTTTGCAGCGCCAGCTGCGAAAATGAGTGCAATTGATCAATGGTTTCGGCTTTGGCCCGCAGCTGGGCAAACCACAATGCCAACATCACCGGCAATAAAATAACCAGCCCCATTCCGACAAGTCTGAGCGCCTTATGCGGCGCACTGTCAGCCATTTACGCTTTCATCCATGCGATATGCCTTAATTAAGGTAGCCCGAACACGTTAGCAATCGCGACTGCGATAGACATCAGCAGATATCTGCCAGCCCTTCAGGGCGTCAGCTTTTCAGCTGGTGGTGTTGAATAATACTTATTTATCAGGTATTCGAAAGATATTCTCGTCAGATTAAGAATAGACGCGCATCTGACTCGGTTTCTCCGTGTAATAAACAGGAACTGGTAATAAAACCCGCAGAATAATAATCATTAGCAAGAGAATAAAAATAAGATAATCGGGTTTTGCTTACCTATATCCACACAAAATCAAAGCTTATTAAGCGCAGCGAAAGCTCATTTTTTGGCTGGCGAATAAAGCACCAAGTGTGATATAGTTCACACAAGTTGATGAAACAGAAATGACGTTTCATCACTCTCTAGTTTGCCAGTCGAGACCAGAGCGCTATGCCATCGTCAGTCGCGCCAGGTCATCCATGGCTCCCCGACTTTCTTTGAGGATAGGTTAATGGCTTCCATTACTACCAGTGTCGTTTTGTTGCGCTGGCCCCTGGTGAGCGCGGTACTGATGTTTCTCGCCAGCTCGTTGAATATCCAGTTACGGAAAAGCGATTATGCCGGTCTGGCAGTGATCTGCAGCTGCCTCGGCCTTGCCGCCGCCTGCTGGTTCGCCACCGGTTTGCTGGGCATCACCCTGATCGATATCGCAAAAATCTGGGGTAATATCAAAGATGTGATGATTGAGGTCATGAGTCAGACGCCGCCAGAATGGCCAATGATGATGACCTGAGGTTAAAAAGCTTCCCACCGGGAAGCTTTTTCGTTTTCTACGGTCCTTACTTCCCCAGTTTCGCCATCATCTCCGGGCGCATAAATTTATGGATCACCACCATAAAGAGCAGCGATGGCACCAGCAAAATCAGCGCCGTAATCGACGAGACCTGATAGTTACCCGACATGCTGGCGTTATAGAGCAGTAGCGGCAGCGTGGTGATATCCGGCGCGCCGACAAAGAAGGTGCCGGTAAACTCATCCAGCGACTCCAGAAAAACGAAGATGCTGGCGGCAACGATCCCCGGCGCCGCCTGCGGCAGCACAATGTGCCAGAAGGTATATACCGGTCCGGCGCCAAGGTTACGCGACGCCCGCGCCAGCAGCGGGTCGATGGATGAGAAGGCTGCCATACAGATCCACACCGAATACATCAGGCCGTGAACGCTATGCACCAGTACCACCCCTGCGATACTGCCGTTCAATCCCCACTGATAAAACAATCGGGCAACATTCATGTATACCGTCAGGTTGGGAAAGGCCTGCGGGATGAGAAACAGCAGCATAAACAGCACCCGCAGCGGCATTTTCCGCCGGGAAAGCGCATAGCCGGCGGGGACGGAAATCAGCAAACAGCCCCCCACCGATAACAGGGCGATCAACACGCTGGTTAACAGCGAACCGGACACATCGCTGTATGGATTGAAAACCTGATACCAGTACTTCAAACCCCACTGACTGGGCAACGAATGGGGAAAATACCAGCTTTCCGCTACGGTCCAGATCAACAGGTTCAGCAACGGGCCAAACATCGCCAGCAGCATAAACAGCAGCAGCAGGGTCTGCAGCGCCAGGCTGGCGCGCACTTTACGGCGCCCTTTTATCCACCATGACGGGGATGAGGCGAGGGTCAGCGCTTTCATGATTCCCCTCCTTTTTGCTGCAGGCTGTGGCGCAGGTAAAACCACGACAGCGCGCCGCAGATCGCCAGCGACACCACACCCAGCGCATTCGCCACCGCGTAATCGCCATAGGAATTCACGCGAAACGCCATATCCACCGTCAGCATCGTCGGCGTTCCGACGCCGATCATCAACGGTACCGACAGCACCGACATCATGGTCACCGTCGACAGCACCAGCGCCACGCCGATGGTCGGCAGGACCTGCGGCAGCATGATATCGAACAGGATCCGCGGCCGGGAGGCGCCAAGGTTACGCGCAGCAAGGATCTGCGACGACTCCAGCGCCGCCATCGCCCCGCAGATCAGCAGCGTGGCAAAGGCCAGTTGCTTCCAGACAAAGGTGATCACTATCCCTTTCCATCCCAGCCAGGAGAGCGTCTCCAGCGGTGTGACCAGGTCGGCCGCCACCAGCGCATTGTTCATCAGGCCATTTTTGGCGAGAAAAGTGCGCATCATCTGGGCGACGACAATAAACGGAATAAACAGCGGTAAGCGATACAAAAAACCCAGCAGACGAACAACGGGTCGGCACGGTGACAGCGCAATCACTGCCGACAGGGTAATGGCGATCAGCGCTAACAGCGCCACTGAGACCAGTACGATAATCAGCGAAAAGAGCACATCACTGGCGTAAAGCGCATAGACCTTGCGGAAGTGATCGAGCGTGAACGGCTGTCCCGGCGCGGTAAACGCCGAGACCAGCGAAAACCCCAGCGGATACAAAAACAGGATCGCGATCATCAGCGCCGCCGGAGCAACCAGCAGCAGATATTTTAATGAACTGGACATAATGCACCTGGCGTCAGCACAAGAAAGCGCCCGGGCCGACAACCCGGGCGGGAGAAGGCGTTAGTTGGCCACCTGGCTTTCGTAACCCTCTTTGATGTCGTCAAAATAGGGAGCGATCGGGAAGCTTTTGCCATACTTTGCCAGCGCTTCCGGCGAGATTTCGGCAAACAGCTTTTGCCAGGTCGCCGTATCCAGTTTCGGCTTCACCTGGCCGGCGTCGATGCCCGGATACCAGTTAAACTGCTTAACGATCCCCTGCGCCTGCACTTCCGGGCTGGTGGCCAGCGCGATAAAGTCGCGCGCCAGCTGCGGATTCGCCGCCTTCGCCGGGATGACGTAATACATCGGCTGACCCGGCATACCCGGCGCCAGTAAAGCAAGCTTGATCGAGGGCGGCAGCTTGCCCTGATCTTTCCAGCTATAGAACATATCGACCCACACCGGGCCCATGGCGATTTCCCCCCGACTCAGCATGTCGAGCGTCCCGGCGTTGCCCGGGGTGAAAGTCACGTTTTTATTGAACGCCTTCAGCTTCTCATAGGCCTGCTGCCAGCCTTTTTCGACGCTTTTATCATAGGGCCCAGCGGAGAGACGCTGGGCGTCGGTCCCGTAGGCGTAGATCCAACCCACCACAAAGCTGACGCCAGACATGCCGTTTTTGATGCCGTTATAGCCAAAAGCCTGCGGATGTTTCTGCGTCCAGGCCACCAGCTCGTCATACGACGCCGGTGGGGTACTGAGCAGATCGCTGTTCCAGGCGATAGCGGTCTGGCTTAAGAACATCGGCATGACGTATCCATCGACGTTAACGCCCAGCGCCTGAGTGGCGCTCGGCGAACTCACCATGCCGCCGGTCTGAATATCCTGACGGTATTTTTGCAGTAATCCCTTTTCCACCTGCTCACCGCCCGCCTTCTGGTGCACTACCGCGACGTCGATATCCCACTGCTGCGCGCCGCTCTCCTGCTGGGCCGTTAGCTTCTCGCTAATTTTATTCGACCCGGCGTCGCCGGGGCCGGTACCGATCACCCGCACCTTGACGCCGGGATGAGCGGCTTCAAATTTTGGCCCCAGCCAGGTTTTTACATAATCCACCATATTCTGATCGCCCGCGGTGGCGACATTCAGAATGGTGTCGGCCTGTGCGCCAAGGCTCAGGAAGAGGGTCGTTACGATCGCTGCTTTCGTCTTAGTCAACATGGATTGTCCCCAGAATGAACACGCTGATATCACTGTGATAGTGGTAAAGGAAAAATATGCAGGGCCGGCGTTGGCACATGGAGCCGAACGCGGCTTTTTGTCGGCCAGCACTGCGCGGCATCGGCCAGTAGCAGGCGGTCATGACAGCGCACGCTGTGGCGATACAGATTGCCCAGAAACGCGCTTTGCTCCACCACGCCCTCCAGAGCAAGTCCCTCCTGCGGCGCAGGCTGCGTTAATTCAGCGAGCGCGGCATCAGCGCTGCGAAAATAAATAACTTTTTCCCCCTGCTGAGCGGCGGATAAACCGGATATTGCGGCAGCGGATAATTCACCGGAGGTTATTTTATTATCGGCGCCCATAAAATCAGCGACGAAGGGCGTCGCAGGATGTTGATATATTTGTTCCGGGGTGCCAGTTTGTTCAATACGCCCCTGATTTAATACCGCAATGCGGTCCGCCATCACTAAGGCTTCCTGCTGATCGTGGGTGACAATTAATGACGTGAAACCCAGTCTCTTTTGCAGAGATTTAATTTCATGGCGCACATTCAGGCGCACTTTGGCATCCAGATTAGATAACGGCTCATCCAGCACCAGCACCTGGGGCTCTATGGCCAGGGCTCTTGCCAGCGCCACCCGCTGCCGCTGACCGCCCGACAGTTCGGTCACTTTCACCTCGCCAAGTCCCTCAAGATTCACTATTCGCAGCAGCTCCGCCACCCGCCGCGCGATATCCGCCCCGCGCCATTTGCGCAGTTTCAGGCCATAGCCGATATTGCGCGCTACCGTCAGGTGCGGCCACAGGGCGTAGCTTTGAAACACCATGGTGATATTGCGCTGCTCCGGCGCAAGATGGGTGATCGTTCGACTGGCAATCGCCATCTCGCCGCTTTGCACCGGAATAAAACCGCAGAGCGCGTTCAGCAGCGTGGTTTTTCCGCATCCCGACGGACCCAGCAGGGCAATCATTTCCCCTTGCTCGACCGCCAGATCGATATTATGTAAAACCACGTTATCGCCATAACTAATTTTAAGGCCGGTGATCTGTAAATAACTCATATTCGCTACCTGAAAGCGCTGCTGCGGCATTTTTTTAGCAAGGTGAACACGTGTTCATTTGGCTGTAAAAAAAATGCAACGTTAACTCGACATGATGTGAGCCTACTTTGTCGGGTATTTATGACAATTTAATTAAGCGGCAAAAAATTTTGGCGAGGGTCAATGAAAATAGATGTGCTTGGCTGCGGGAGCGCCTTTTCCTGCACGCAAAATACCTCCGCGCTGCGGGTGATCGACGCGGACAACAAACAGTGGTTAATCGACTGCGGCCCCACCGTTCCCCGCGCACTCTGGCAGCGCGGCGGTGGGGTCAATGATATTGACGCAATCTACTTCACCCACGTCCATCCGGATCACTGTACCGGTCTGACGGCGCTGCTGAATTACTGGAAAAGTGGCTCCCGTCAGAAGCCGCTGATTATCTACTGCCAGCCAGCGCAGCAGCCGGTGCTCATGCAGCTGACCGCGCTGGCGAACTGGCCTCAGGCGGATCCTGGTTTCACCATCGACTGGCAGGAATGCCGCGAAGCCTGGACGTGGCAGGACTGGCAGATCCGCACCGCCACCACCCAGCATGAGCTGAGTAATCGCGCCATCCGCATCACCATTGCCGGGCAGACGCTGTTTTACAGCGGCGATGGCCGGCCAACCGCCGACTCGATAGCCCTGATGGCCGGCGCCGGGCTGGCGTTTCAGGAGTGTGCCTCAGTGGCGGCCCTTGACGACGATGCTTCTCATGGCGATTACCCCTCCTGCCTGATGCTGTTCAGAACGCTGCAGCTCCCGGCGCTGGGGCTCTATCACTGCGAGGACGCCGCCCTGTCGGCGCTGAAGCAAGCCTGTCAGCCGTGGCAGGGATTATTCGTGTCGCAGGATGGGGACCACTTTACGCTGCCGCGTCCCGCATTCGCCGATGAGGCGCATGCCCTATGAGCCCACGTAAACCCAGCGTCACCGCCCAGGATGTGGCCAGACTGGCCGGCGTCTCGCGGGCGGTGGTGTCACGCGCGCTGAGCAGCAACGGCAGCATCTCTCCCGACGCCCGGGCGCGGGTGCTGCGCGCCGCCGAAGAGCTGGGGTACCAGGTTAACTTTCTTGCCCAGGGGCTCAATCGCCAGCGCAGCCACTTAATCGGCGTGATCGTCTCACGCATCAGCGATCCTTTTCGCAGCGCCCTGCTTGATGCCCTGCTCAACGAGATCCAGCGCCAGGGCTTTCAGGCGCTGGTGAGCGAGATCCACAGCGAGCAGGACCTGGCGCACACCCTGCGCCGTTTCACGCAGTTTCGCGTCTCCGGCGTTATCGTCACCTCCGGCCAGCCGCCGGAGGCGTTGGTGAACGAGTGCGTCCAGCAGCATATCCCGGTAGTGGGCATAAACCGCCAGCCGACGATCCCCGGGGTGGATTATGTCTGCTCTGACAACATCGCCGGCGCCGAACTGGCGGCCGACCAGCTGCTGCGCAGCGGCTGCCGGCGGTTTGGCTGGCTCAACCACTCACCTTCCACCTGGGCCGGGCGCATGCGTGGGGAAGCATTCAGCCGGGCACTGCAGGCGCGCGGAGTGGACGTCGAACGCAATCTGGCGATCCTCGCCTGCCCGGAAGAGGGCTATACGGGCGGGTTTCAGGCCGCTGCGCTCGCCGACGAGGCGCTGGAGGGGATCTTCTGCGCTAACGCCCAGATTGCCTGCGGCTTTCTCGATGGAATGCGCCAGCGCGGCAAACAGGCGCCTGAGGATTATCAGTTGATTGGTTTTGATAACACGCCGCCGACCGCGCAATATAGCTACCAGCTCACCACGCTACATCAGGATGTGGCGGCGATCTCCCGCCAGGCGCTCGCCCGGCTGCAGGAGCGCACCGTCGACCCTTTACAACCTTCACGCACCACCTGGGTGGAGGTGACATTAATTCACCGGCGCACGTCGCCCTTTATTATCTGAGAGCAAGACCATGACGGAAGCACAACGAGAGTCATTATGCGCCTTGATTCGCCAGGCAGGCGCCCACGCCCAGGCGCTGCGCGATGCGGGATTGCAGGTCGATAAAAAATCGCGCCAGGACTTTGTTTCGCAAGCAGATCTCGCGGTAGAACAGGAGATTAAAGGGTGGCTGAAGGCGCACTTTCCGCAGGAGGGTTTCCTCGGTGAAGAGAGCGGTTTCGAAGGCGATGAGCACACCGTCTGGGTGCTTGACCCCGTGGATGGCACCACCAACTTTATCCTTGGTATGGATTATTGGTGCATCTCACTGGCGAGAGTGTGCCAGGGCGAACTCTCGCTCGGCATCATCTACGCCCCCGATCGCAATGAGTTTTTCTTCGCCGGCCGCGGCGAAGGGGCGTTTCTCAACGGTCGTCGCCTGACGCTGCGTGAACCGGATCCCGACGCGGTGGTGATCGGCATGGGGCGCTCCAGCCGCGCCCCGGCCAGCGACTATGCCCGGGCCATCGACACGCTGCTCGACGCCGGCCTGGAGTATCGCCGTTTTGGCGCAGGCGCCCTGATGCTGGCGCATGTCGCTGCCGGTCAGATCCATGGCTATTTTGAAGCGCATATGAACAGCTGGGACGCGCTGGCGGGTATGCTGTTGATTGAGGAGGCGGGCGGAACGTGCAATGCATTTCTCGCCAATGAAGGGCTGCGGCAAGGCAACCTCGTCCTCGCCGGCTGCGCAAGCGTCCAGCCACGAATGGCCGCCCTGCTGGTCAAATAACATCGCGCCGCCGGTAGCCGACCGGCGGCTTTCTCGGGCTAACGCCAGGGTTCACCGCGCGGAATATTATTCGGGCAGCGCTTAATCGCGCAAAAGGACTGGAAAAAACAGGAGTCAGACTGCTTGCCGCCAGCCTGATACGGGCAAGATGGCCGTTCGCGTAATTTCTCCCACTGCGCCTCGTCGTACACCGTAATATTGTAGATTTTTAATGAATGATACTGGTCATTAATTAAAACTCTCGAGGAATAGAGCTTCATCGACTCGCCGGGCAGCAGTATCACATCGGCCTCGTACCACATAATAAATTTTAAGAAACGCAGGCTGGATATTGCCGAAAAGGCGATGCCGGATTGCGGGCAGATGAGAGTATTAAGAATAGTCCATTTCATATTCCTTCCTTATAACAGATGCTACAAATTATTACCTTATATAGTGATAGCATCCATCATTATAAACTGCAAGCACACCTGACAATTATGTGACTTAAGACAATTCCTAACAACATAACCCATTATCGGTAACCTTAATTTTTCATCAAGAGATTAATGGTTAACCTCTATAAAAAAAGAAATAAATTAACCACAGAAAAGAAAATATAATAAAAAATAAGATAATATAAACATAATTGACAAAACGTCTTAGTCCTTGTGGATGAGCCCTCAGCCATGGGTATCAGGTAATGTCGCACACAGCGTCGCCAGCGCCTCGGCTGGCATGGTCAGCAGGGTAATTAATGCCCGGGCAGCGGCTGACTGGCTTTTATGCGGCGGGTAAAGCACCGAGAAAGGCCGTGAACGTCCGGCGAACGCCGGAAGAACAGGAACCAGCTCCCCGCGCGCGATCGCCTCCTGCACAATAAACGCATAGCTCTGACAGATCCCCGCCCCCTGCAGGGCCAGCGAGACCACCCCGAGCACATCATCGGAGACATGCAGAGATGACGTCGGCAGCCAGCTGATATCCCGGCCATCCTCACGAAATACCCATTCGGCGACTTTTCCCGTTGCCGGCATAATAAATGTCAGGCATGAATGATGGCGCAAATCGGCTATTTTACTCAGCGGTCTCGCTGTCGAGCGTAAATAGGCCGGCGAGGCCACCAGACATAGCGCCGCATCTTCCAGCTTTTTTGCCACCAGGCCGCTGTCGGGTAAATGTCCCTGGCGCACCACCAGATCGAAGCCCTCAGCGATAATATCGACATTACGGTTGGTAATATTCAGCTCAATCTGTACGTCGGGGTGCAACTGACGGTACAACGCCAGCCGGGCGGGCAAACGATAGTGTCCCCAGGTGGTGGGGGCGCTCAATTTAACGCGCCCGGATAACGCCCCTTTTTGCCCCTGCGTCTCCCGTTCGGCATTATCCAGCACCTCAAACGCCTGGCGGACCTGACTCAGATAGGCGCTTCCGGCCTCGGTCAGGCTGATCCGACGGGTGGAGCGGCGCAGCAGCTGGCACCCCAGACGCGTTTCAAGACGGGTGACGGCCCGGCTTAACACCGACGGCGTCGACGACAGCGCCACCGCGCCGGCGGTAAACGACCCGCGCTCGGCCACCGCCAGAAAGACTTCTACATCCGCAAGATAATCAAACCGCCGGGCCATTTGGTTCTCCAGAGAACAAATGATTGTCATTCCAGGCATCTTATCTTCCCGAAGGGATTTAATAAAATCGTTTACCGAGGCTTAACCGGGCCATCTGCCCCTCTTTTTTACTGCTTTCTGGAGACCATGATGCATCGTTTTTCACTCTTCGTTCTCGGCCTGCTGTCCCTGGGGCAGACCGCACTGGCGGCCGGGCCTGACGCCCCTGCCCATCTGGCGCTATGGCGCAGTTATACCGGGGTCACCTGGCAGCAGCGCGTCGATGCGCATTCCGTCAATGCGCCCATCGCAGGATTGCACTTTGACGCCGCCGGTCGGGCATTTGTTAGCACCCCACGTCTGATTTCGACCCAGGCGCCCGCCACGCTCAGCCTGCTCGATACCAAGTCCCTGAGCGGCCCGGCACGACTCACCGCCTTTCCGTCCACCGCGGCCAACAGCATCAGCGCCGATCCCCGCACGCACCTGCGCAATGTGCTGGGCTTTTACGTCGATAACCGCAACGGCTGGCTATGGGCGTTAGATCAGGGCTTTGTCGCAGGGGAAAAGACGGCGCCGCCGGGGGCGCAAAAAATCATGATCTATGCGCTCAGCGACGGTCATCTGGTGCAGCGTATTCCGCTCGACAGCGTCGCCGACCGGGAAGGAAGCTTCCTCAACGATATTGTGGTCGATGAGGCGCGCCGGGTGGCGTATATCGCCGACAGCGGCCTGCGCAGCGCGCCGGACAATCAGGCCGGACTGATCGTCGCGGATGCTAACCGTGGGACGGTCCGCCGGGTACTGAACCAGCACCCGGCGTTGATGCCGGTTGCCGGTCTGCAGGTGGTTTCACATGGGGAAACGGTCTGGCCGGGCAACCCCATTATGCTTGGTATCAATGGTATTGCGCTGTCACCGGACCAGGAAACCCTCTACTGGACGGTCACCACCGGTACCACGGCGCGGACCATCGCCACCGCCGCGCTGCGCGATCCCGCGATGAACGAACGCCAGCTCGCCGCGGCCATCCGTACCGCGGGTGAGGTCGGCGGGAATAGCGATGGGATCGTGGTCGATAAGCATGGCGCACTCTATATCACCGATGTGACCCATAACGGTATTGTCCGTTATCGCCCGCAGAGCGGGCGGTTCACCCTGCTTGCCGCTGACGACCGCGTGTACTGGCCCGATACGCCGACTATCGGCCCGGATGGCGCGGTAATGTTCACCGCCAGCCATTTAAACCAACACTTCGCTCAGGCGGTTAAACCGGGAGAAGAGAAATATACCATCTGGAAAGTGGTGCAACCCTGATCCACACGGCAGGCAGGCCCGTTGGACCTGCCTGCGTTTTTACCAGGTTTTGCCAATATTAAACTGAAACTGTTCTGCTTTATCGCCATCATACTTTTTAAACGGCTCTGCCCAGGAGAAGACCAGTGGACCGAGGGGAGACATCCACTGCACGGCAATCCCCGCGGAGAGACGAATATGACCCGGATCGCCGTAATCAGGGATCCCTGCCGCCAGCGTCTGCGCGGTGTTCTGCCAGGATGTGCTCCAGACCGTCCCGGCATCAACAAACAGCGAGGTTCGCAGGCTATCGGCGTACTTATCATTCACAAAGGGGGTTGGAATGATAAATTCGCTGTTCAGCACCGCCATGGCATTCCCGCCGACCGCATCAGATGAGGCGTCCAGCGGGCAGGCGCTATAGCTGCTTTCGCTACCATTGCAGCGGTAATAGGCCGCTTTAGGCCCAATGGTGTTAGAAGAGAAGCCGCGCACTGACGACGAGCCGCCGGCGTAAAAGTTATCGTAGAACGGTACACTTTTGCCGTCTAACCCACCGGCATAGCCTGCACGCAAACGTTCCATCCAGACCCAGCGCTTATTCTCGCTCAGCGGCAGATACTGGGCGGTGTCAAATGAGAGCTTGTAGTAGCTATTATCCGAACCGGGGAGGGTCACTTTACCGCTAAGACTGCTCTTGTTTCCCGCACGCGGGAAGAAGCCGCGATCGAGATCGTTATATCCCCATCCAAGACTCACAAAATAGTCGTTGGCGCTATATTTCGCGCCGCTGTCGCCATCTTTCGTCACCACGCTGGGCTCGATTCCCCGGGAGCTGAGGTAGCGCCAGGTCGTCAGCTCCGGATCCATATTGGTCAGGCGATTATGAACATAATCCAGTCCCAGGTTCAGGGAGTTATTTTCGCTAATGGGAAACCCCAGCGTACTGCCTAAGCCATAGCTCTGCTGGTTATAGCTCCCGGCATCCGCATCGGAAGCATCATAGCTGTTATAAAAAATCTTTCCGCCCAGGCTGATGCCATCGACGGTAAACCACGGGTTCGTCGCCCCCAGTTCAAGATAAGACTGGTAGCTGTTGCGCGTCCCGTTGAAGCTAACGCTATTACCCGTTCCCAGCCAGTTATCCTGAGTCACGCCAAGCTGATAGCTCACGCCGCTGTCCGTACCAAATCCCAGGCCCACGTTAAATGAGCCGGTGTTGCGCTCCTTCACCTTGTAGACCACATCGACCTGATCTGCCGTCCCACTGACCGGAACGATCTGCTGTTCAACGTTCTCAAAAAAACCCGTTCGGTCAAGACGTACTTTCCCTTGTTCGACTTTTTCGTTGTTGAGCCACGCCCCTTCCATTTGGCGCATTTCACGACGCAGCACCGCGTCCCGGGAGGTGTCGTTACCGGAAAATCGGATCTGGCGTACCGAGTAGCGGCGGCCCGCGTTGACCTGAATATGCAGCGCCACGCGGTGATGCGCATCATCGATTTCCGGCGTGGTCGTCACCTGCGGCCAGGCATAACCATACTTACCGAAACGCTTTTTGATCTCATTTTCAACTGTGGTGACTTGCGCCCCGCTGTACCATGCCCCCGCCAGCGGCTGGGCAAGGGCCTCGATCTCTGGGCCATGCTGCGCCAGGTCGCCTGTCACCTGAGTTCGGTCGACCCGATAACGTTCGCCTTCATTGAGGGCGATAGTGATATACAGGGATTTTTTATCTGGCGTCATACTGACCTGCGTGGACTCGATAGCAAAGCGCGCATAGCCGCGATCGAGATAAAAACTGCGCAGCGTTTCCAGATCGGCTTCCAGCTTCTGCTTCTGGTATTTTTTATCGGCTACCACGTTCCACCACGGCACATTATCGCGTAGCTGAAGCTGGTCCAGGAGCGTCTCTTCCCGAAACGCCTGATTACCGATAATGTTTATTTGTGCGATTTTCGCCGAGATGCCTTCCTGAAAGACGAACGTTAAGTCAACGCGATTACGCGGTAACGGGGTCACCACCGCGTGAACCTGCGCACTGTATTTCCCCGCACTGTAATAGAAATCCTGTAACCCTTTTTCTATTTCGCTAAGCGAATTTCTGTCCAGTGCGCTACCTGCAGAAATACCGGACGCGGTGAGATTTTCCTTTAGCGCATCATCCTTCACTGACTTATTCCCAGAAAAACTGACGCTGGCAATAGTGGGCCGTTCCTTAACCTGCACCACCAGCGTTTTCCCATCGCGCAGGATCTGCACATTCTCGAAATTGCCGCTCGCATACAGCGCGCGCACAGCCTCGCTGACATCTTCTGGCGTCACCGCATCTCCCGCGTGCAATGGCATACTTAATAGCGCCGCCCCGACGGTCACGCGCTGTAGCCCTTCAAAACGGATATCATCAACTTGATATGATGTTGCGGCATATAACGTTAAAGGGGCGATCAATAATCCGCTGATGATATGAGTCTTTTTTAACATGAATGTGTCGTCTACGAGATAATGAGCAATAGCAGTATTCTGCTGGCGTTGAGCTTATTTGTTCAGGATGCATCTCTAAAATGTGCGACAGAAAATAACCTGAGCGAGGCGCAGAATTACATGCAATTATGGCGATAAAATGGAGAAAAAAAGGATGTTAAATCATCTTTAAAAATATATTTAATGATGGAACTTTTGCTGAACGCCGTGGTTCTAATGGCCAACACCAGGGCTATATTTAGATTTACCTGAACGTTTTTTTATTAAAAAAGCCCCCTTTCTTGTTAATGAAAAGGGGGAAAATTCTCGTTAGGAATGATGCTCTCTGGGATCACCAGGAACAGGGAGAAAAATATCCTGAAACCCAGCAGATATAATGAAGAGAAATTGAATAAATTATGCAACTGATATCACAACATTCTACCCCGTATACACTGCCAAAGGCCGTTAACGAACATCTCCATATTTTCCTCAAAATAGCAGAATACAGTAGGGTCGCCTTATCAAGGCATCAAGGAAAGTCTATCGTTATCTACAATAGCCAAGCAGTGGCGCCTCGCCAGGGAAGGTGAGGCATAGGCTTCGCCATCCTGCCGCCTCCCATCATTAGCAACAGGGAACTGCGTATGACACGCTTACTCAAGACGATCTTACCCGTCATCCTCTGCACCCTCTTTGGGTTATCGTTCGCTTCACCCACGCAGGCTGCCGCCAGTCTGCCGATGGTTCTCCCCGCGCTAACATGCGATGCGCTGAGCGCGACCGACTTCAGCGCCGCCGTTGGCGCAAAGGTCACTATCAACCACACTGAAATGCAGACCTCCGCGCAGGGAAGCTGGTGCAAGGTGAGCGCCACTATCGCCCCCCAGATTGGCGTGCAGATTGCCCTGCCGACCCAACGCTGGAGTCAACGTTTCTTGCAGGTCGGCTGCGGCGGACTGTGCGGGAGTATTAACCTGAGTCTGTCGAATGCCAGCGGCTGCCTGCCGGCAATGAACGGCGAGTTTGTGGTGGCAGCAACCGATATGGGGCACCATGGCAGTATGATGGATGCTTCATGGGCTGAGGATCCGCAAAAGCGCATCGATTTTGCCTGGCGCGCCAACCACCTGACCGCCGTGCTGACCAAAGCGGTGATTCAGACGCTTTACCGCCAGCAACCAAAGTACGCGTACTTTATGGGCTGCTCAGACGGCGGTCGCGAAGCATTGATGGAAGCACAGCGCTTTCCGCAAGATTTTGACGGTATCAGCGCTGGCGCGCCTGCGGCCTTTTTCCAGTTTCAGAATTCCTTCTTCCACGGCTGGAATGTGGCCGCCAATCAGCGTCCGGACGGTACCGCTATCCTGCTGAAAGATCGCCTTCCTCTGATTCACCAGGCCGTGCTGGCTCACTGCCCGACGCTTTCCGGCGTGCAGGATGGTATCCTGCAAAATCCGTATGCCTGTCAGTTCTCTGAGTCATGGCTCCCCCGCTGTCCTGCCGATGCTCAGGACCGTTCTACCTGCCTGACGCAGGAAGAGATCGAGGTGGTGAAAAAACTCTACCGCGGCGCTTACGACAGCCACGGCGCCCAGTTTGTCGCTGGCGGTCTGCCGCTGGGCTCCGAGCTACGCTGGCCGGTGCCCGAGACCCCGACCGGCCACTCGATGTCGGAAATGATGGTACTGCCGGCTCTGCAATCCGTGCTCCTGCCGGGAGGAAAACAGAAGATCCAATCGATGCGGGATTTCCCACTGAACCAGCAGAATTTTGACGCCGTCGCTCAACTGGCACCGCTCTATAACGCGGCAAATACCAATCTTCATGCCTATCAACAGCGCGGCGGCAAGCTTATCCTGTGGCACGGTCTGGCCGATGACTCCGTCAGCCCAGCCTTTTCTATCGCCTATTACCGCGGCGTAGAAGCAGAGATGGGCCATGCCGCAACGGATACCTTCCTGCGGTTATTCCTGCTGCCTGGGGTAGCCCATTGCGGTAATGGCGAAGGTTACGACCAAATTGATCTCCTTACCCCGCTGATGCGCTGGACCGAGGAAGGCATCGCGCCGCAAGAGATCATGGCCGGAAAACGGGCGCCAGCCGCCACCAGCCTGCCGCCGATGACAGAAAAACCAGATGCCCAAACGCAGTTTCACGGCGTGCAGAAAGTCAGTCAGCCTTACGCTGACGCCGCCCCAGCCGTTATCGCGACTCGCCCGGCGTACCCCTTTCCGGCCATTGCCCGTTATAACGGGCACGGCGACGTGAATGACGGCGAAAATTATCATGCAGAGCAATCAACCGCGTTTGGTCATCTGCAGCTGGCAAAACCCGCCAGCGACTATATTGGCCCTGATAATCAAAAAAATTATCAGGTTCGCCACGGCGAACTCACTGTTCAATAAACCCCAAGGCTCCTCGCTGAGGAGCCATTCGTTATGGGATTAGCCGCAATCATGCGTAGCAAAACGCTCCAGCAATCGGTATTAAACGACCTGCTCCTGTGGATCGATAATAATCTGGATAAGAAACTGACCGTCGACGATCTGAGCGATATCTCTGGTTATTCCCCCTGGCATTTATTTCGACTCTTCCGCCATTATTTTGATCGTTCGCCCATGGAATATATCCGCCAGCAGCGCATGTCGCTGTGTTGCCGTTTATTGCTGACGACGCCTGGTTACCGAATCGTCGATATTTGTATGATGGTCGGTTATGACGATCTCAGTGCGTTTAATCGTACCTTCAAAAAATATTATGCGCTCACACCCACTCAGTATCGCTATCAGATCACGCGGCAAAAATAAGGAGGTCCCCCTCCTCCGCATCGCTGCGGTTGGGAATGGAAGGGGGACAGGGGATATTACAGAAGGGAAATAGCAGGATGCTATTATCGAACCCGGTCGGGATCAACGACCTTGCGCGACGGAAATCAGTATAAAAGGATATGTTGAGCTAATAATGTAGAGGGCGTGAAGATTTTGTCACGATTTATAACCGCCTCCTCCGCTCTCATCTGAAATAAAAAAACCGGGTCGCGCTGCACCCGGTTTACTCCTCATCAGCATCATCAGAAATGAGTATTAACGCTCATAAAGAAGGTCCGCCCCGACTCGTTATAGGTCTCCGCACCCGCGCCATACAGATAAGCCCCCGTCGTCGCGTTGCCGGTCGTTTGCGCATTCCCTGCCCGGTAGTGGCGAATATCAAACAGGTTATCTATCCCGCTGGTGAAGCTCAGATTTTTGTTCACATCCCAGGTCGCACTGAGGCCGACAATGCTGTATGGGCTGACTTCGTTTAGTTCGCTGCCGCTGACCGCCTCGCCCTTATAATTAAAGCGTTTTGGTTTCTGTCGACCATACCAGGTAAAGGTGCTCTGCAGGGAGAGATCTTCACGAACCTGCCAGCTCAAAGTCGAGTTCAGGGTAAACTGCGGGATCACTGACAGCCGGTCGCCGGTCGTCTTATTCTTGCTCTGCAGCATCCATGTCAGGTTATTGCTCCAGTTAACCGTCTCCCCCACCGGAAGATTCAGCGTTCCTTCCAGGCCTTCCACTAACGCCTTTGGTACGTTTTCCCACTGATAGATATTGGTGGTGCCGTTGCTGGCGGTGCCCACCGCCGCGTACCCTGACTCAATCTTGTTGTGATAGTCGTTACGGAACCAGGTGATTCCCGCCTGATAGCCATCATGCTTGTACTCAAGACCAATCTCTTTATTAACGCTGGTCTCCGCTTTCAGGTCGCTATTCCCCATCAGATAGCAGGCGGAACTACTGGCGTAACAGCCTTGACCGTTGCTGTAGAGAATATAGTTCGGGTTCAACTGGTAGAGGTTAGGTGCCTTGTAAGCGCGGGCAATGCCCAGCTTCAGCGTCCAGTCATCCGTCAACTCCTGGGAGAGGTTCAGTGAGGGGCTCCAGTTATTGCCGACGATGCTGTGGTGATCGAAGCGCAGGGCGGGTGTCAGCATGGTACTGTCCGTTAGCGCCATATTATCTTCGGTAAACAGCGAGAAGATCTCGGCGCTGGAGTACGGGCTACGACCGGTAGCCGACACACCGTCGATAGTCCCGTAAGAGAGCGCCTGGGTTGTCGATACGCCATCTTTCATCCGCTGCTGATTCCATTCGGTGCCCAGCGTCAGATTCTGATCGACCCCCAGCGTAAACGGAATATTCACTTCGCTATGTAGCAGGACATCGGCCAGATCGATATCTGAAAACTCGCTACTGGAGAAGATCCCTTCCGTACCGCCCGCCAGCCCTTCATTCATTCGCGAGTTACGGGTGTGTTCGTACTGGGCATAGCTGTTGCTGGTCACGCCATTATCCCAGCCGCCGGTCCATGTGACGCCGTAAGTTTGCCGGTAGAGACGGTTGGTCTCTTTCCCGTACATACTCTTCACCAACGTACTGGTATTGGTGTTTTGCGTGTCGCCGGCATAGAGGTTGCCCTGGCGGCTGTAGCCGGCCTCAAACTCCAGGGCCTGCATCGGGGCGAACTCCCAGCGTAGCTTACTGTGAATATCTTTGTTCACCACCCCTTCACGTCCGGCGGGATAAGAACCGGCGTAGGAACCGGTACGCTCCGCTTCATGCCCGGCGTTAATGTCCTGAGCATCAGCCTGGGTTTTACTCAGATTACCCCAGAGATTGAAGCTGACACTGTCCGACAGTGGACCATTGAGGCTAAAGTTGGTACGTTTCGTCGCCCCTTCTTTACGGTGCTGCGGAGCATTCATATAGGTATTCCACGACCCGTGCCATTCTGGCGTGGTCGGTTTGGTCACGATGTTGACGACCCCGCCCATCGCGCCATTACCATAGCGCGCCGCCGCCGGGCCGCGGATCACATCGATATGATCGATCATCTCCGCTGGCACCCAACTGGTATCGCCGCGGGAGTCACGATCGCCGCGCCAGCCATACCGCACCGAGTTACGGCTGGTCACCGGTTTACCATCGACCAGCACCAGCGTATTCTCGGGCCCCATGCCACGGATATCAATTTGCCGGTTGTTGCCGCGCTGACCACTGGTGGAGTTGCCGGTCAGGTTTACCCCAGGTTGCGTACGAATTAACTCCGATACATCGCGGGCGGGGGGATGTTTGCGAATCTCCTCTGCGGTAATGGTCGACACGCCCGGTGCCTGCAGGTTCTGCCTGGCAGCGGTCACCACCATCGTTTCCTCCTGGTTTTCGGCCGTTGGGGTGCTCTTATCGCGCGTCGATTGTTCTGTCATATTCTCTGCCGCCTGCAGCGGCACGCTACAGGCGAGCAAAGGAATGACGATCCCCAGCGGGAAGTGAGACGTGTATTTCATAGAATATGCCCTGTTTTCTGTTGCTGTCGGGCATAACGCCTTCCCCAATTGAAAAAACAATGGGATAAAATACTCGCCTCTGCGCCTCGCCAGATTTTGGCGTAGGTCAGCCCCTTCCCGATAGTCATGGGAATAAGAAAACAGCATGAGGCATAATAAAATTAAGTGCCCTGTTTCATCATTAGAGAAAAAGCGCTGCGCGCTATTCTTTGATAGCGTAATCCAGACAGCGAATAATAAGAGTAATGTGCTGTGCTACGGTAATAAAAATGAGATTCATTATCAAGATGATAATAATCAATATCGGGGAAAAATAAAATAAACACAAATAATCAAACAGTTACAACAAAACAAATGGAGAAGAATAAAATAAAAATATCATCATCATTTTCTATTTATCATTAAAAACACACATTTCCGCCATATTATCTCCATAGTTAAAGTAAAGATAAAAGCACATTAATAGCAAGCGATAAAATGGGAGAAGACTATTTGTCGGCATCGTTATGTTTTTTACGCCCTTGTCGTGCCCGGCTAACGGCAGCCGTTCTGCTAAAATAACCACATCCCCCTGCGGAGTGTTCCTCCATGAACGCCAACTTGCTATCACGCCTGTTTATCGCCTGGCTCACCTGCCTCGCGGCGCTGTTATTCGCCCCTATCCTGCTTGCGGCGGAGGCGGAAAAAGCGCCGCCAGTCGCAACCGAAGACAATACGCTGTCGATCCACATCGACGATATGCTGCAGCCATGGAAAGGCGATCTGCCCGGCATGACCGAGCGGCGCACCATTCGGGTATTAACCACCTACAGCAAAACCTTCTTTTTTATTGATAAAGGCACTCAGCGCGGAGCAACCCACGATATCTTTATGGCGCTGGAAAACGATCTGAATAAGCAGTTGGCGAAGGATAAAAAGCTCAAACAGCGCCACCTGAAGCTGCATATCGTTTTTGTGCCGGTCAGCCGGGATAATCTCTTTATCGCGCTTAATGAAGGTAAAGGCGATATTGCGGCTGCCAATCTGACCATCACGCCCTCGCGGGAAGCCCAGGTCGATTTCGCCCAGCCGCTCTACAGCAACGTGAAAGAATTACTGATCTCCGGGCCGGCATCGCCGAAGATCGACAGCCTGGAGCAGCTCTCCGGCCAAACCGTCTTTGTTCGCCGCTCCTCCAGCTATTACGAGAGTCTGCAGGCGCTGAATGCCCGATTTGCCAGTGAGTCGCGGCCGCCGGTTATCCTGGAGGCAGCGCCGGAAGCGCTGGAGGATGAAGATCTGCTGGAAATGCTCAACGCCGGGCTGATTCCGCTGATCGTCGTCGATCAACACAAAGCCGTTTTCTGGAAACAGGTGTTTCCGAAAATTCAGGTCCATGACAACGTGGTGCTGCGCGACGGCGGCAATATTGCCTGGGCGGTACGCAAAGACAGCCCGCAGCTGCTGGCGGTGCTAAACAACTTCGTCAAAAAGAATCGTCAGGGCACCACGCTGGGTAATATCCTCCTGCTGCGTTACCTGAAAAATGCCAAATATGTCAAAAATGCCGCCGCGAGTAAGGAACGGCGCAAGTTCCTCGCCATGGTGGAAGTCTTCCGCAAATATGGCGATCGCTACGATGTCGACTGGCTGCTGATGGCGGCCCAGGGGTACCAGGAATCGCGACTGAACCAGTCGGTGCGAAGCCACGTCGGCGCCGTCGGGGTAATGCAGGTGATGCCCAGCACCGGAAAAGAGCTGAAAGTGGGCGATATTAAACAGCTGGATCCCAACATCCATGCAGGCGTGAAATACATGCGCTGGATGATAGATCGCTACTATGCTGATGAGCCCATGACCCGGCTCGATAAGGCGCTGTTTGCCTTTGCCTCCTATAACGCGGGTCCGGCGCGTATCGCTCGCCTGCGCACCATGACTAAACAGCGAGGATTTGACCCGAACGTCTGGTTCGGTAATGTCGAAAATCTGGCGGCAGAAAAAATTGGCGCCGAGACGGTCACCTACGTCAGTAATATCTATAAGTATTACATCGCCTATCGGCTGATCGTCGATGATATGGCCCGCAAACAGAAAGCGACGGCCGCGCCGCGACAGGAGCCAGCAGCAGAGCCAGTGAAACCGCAGCCCAGCGTGGCGACGCCGGAGACCGCTCAGGCGCCCTCTGCCTGAAACGCTCGTCGCCGCAGGTTAAAAACCGGTTCTGACACGGTGGCGCAGAAAAAATGCTGAAAGGATGATGCTGAAAGGATAAAGAAAAAACCCCGGCGAAACCGGGGCTTTTTGTATTTTACGGCGCAGGCAACGCGTTTAAGGCAAGCCTTAAAACGGGATGTCGTCGTCGAAGTCCATCGGCGGTTCGTTAGAAGAAGGCGCTGCCGGGGCCTGCTGCTGCGGACGGGACTGTGCGCCGCCGCTGAACTGGTTGCCGCCCTGCGGCTGCTGAGGCTGACCCCAACCGCCCTGCTGCTGGCCGCCGCCTGCCGGCGCGCCGCCACCCTGACGGCCGCCCAGCATCTGCATGGTGCCGCCAACGTTAACCACGACTTCGGTGGTGTATTTCTCCTGACCGGATTGATCGGTCCACTTGCGGGTACGCAGCTGGCCTTCGATATATACCTGAGAGCCTTTGCGCAGATACTCGCCAGCGACTTCCGCCAGTTTGCCGAACAGCACAACGCGGTGCCACTCGGTCTGCTCTTTCATTTCGCCGGTCTGCTTGTCACGCCAGGATTCGGAAGTTGCCAGCGTGAAGTTGGCGACAGCGCCGCCACTTGGCATGTAGCGTACTTCCGGGTCCTGCCCCAGATTACCGACGAGAATCACCTTGTTTACGCCTCTGCTGGCCATGTTCGTGTCTCCTGAATACGTTTCTTAATAGTGTAAACGCGCGAGTGTACCATTTCCACGTAGCATTTTGATAGCTGCGAGGCTGATTCCAGAGATAGCACTCGTACAAGACATTGTTGCACACTCCCCCTGAATTTGCATTCCGATACTGTATATTCATTCAGGTTAAATTGTGTCATAATTAGCCGTTTCTGCCGTTTGTCCTCCAAGCAAACCAGGCAATCCGTGTATCTACCTACCGGGAAAGGTGAATGGATAAGATCGAAGTTCGGGGCGCCCGCACCCATAATCTCAAAAACATCAACCTCGTTATCCCGCGCGACAAACTCATTGTCGTCACCGGGCTTTCCGGGTCTGGCAAATCTTCACTCGCTTTCGACACCCTGTATGCCGAAGGCCAGCGTCGCTACGTCGAATCGCTCTCCGCCTATGCGCGACAGTTCCTGTCGCTGATGGAGAAGCCGGACGTCGACCACATCGAAGGGCTGTCGCCGGCGATTTCCATCGAACAGAAATCAACCTCTCACAACCCCCGTTCGACGGTGGGTACCATTACCGAAATTCACGACTACCTGCGTCTGCTGTACGCCCGCGTCGGTGAACCGCGCTGTCCGGATCACGACGTGCCGCTGGCGGCGCAAACCGTCAGCCAGATGGTCGATAACGTCCTCGCGCAGCCGGAAGGCCTGCGCCTGATGCTGCTGGCGCCCATTATTAAAGAGCGTAAAGGCGAGCACACCAAAACCCTGGAAAACCTCGCCAGCCAGGGCTACATCCGCGCGCGGATCGACGGCGAAGTCTGCGATCTTTCGGATCCGCCGAAGCTGGAGCTGCAGAAGAAGCACACCATCGAGGTGGTCATCGACCGCTTTAAGGTGCGCGACGATCTGGCGCAGCGCCTGGCCGAGTCGTTCGAAACCGCGCTGGAGCTCTCCGGCGGTACCGCCATTGTGGCCAATATGGATGATGAAAAAGCGGAAGAACTGCTGTTTTCCGCTAACTTCGCCTGCCCGATCTGCGGCTATAGCATGCGCGAGCTGGAGCCGCGCCTGTTCTCCTTCAACAACCCGGCGGGCGCCTGCCCGACCTGCGACGGCCTCGGTGTTCAGCAATATTTCGATCCCGACCGCGTGGTGCAGAATCCGGAGCTGTCGCTGGCGGGCGGCGCCATCCGCGGCTGGGATCGCCGCAACTTCTACTACTTCCAGATGCTGAAGTCGCTGGCGGAGCACTATAAATTCGACGTCGAAGCGCCGTGGGGCACCCTCAGCGCCAGCGTGCAGAAAGTGGTCCTGTACGGTTCCGGTAAAGAGAATATTGAATTCAAATACATGAACGATCGCGGCGACACCTCGGTACGTCGTCACCCGTTCGAAGGCGTGCTGCACAATATGGAGCGCCGTTACAAAGAGACGGAATCCAGCGCCGTGCGCGAAGAGCTAGCGAAATTCATCAGCAACCGCCCATGCGCCAGCTGTGACGGCACGCGGCTGCGTCGTGAAGCGCGCCACGTGTTTGTAGAGAACACCCCGCTGCCGACCATTTCCGATATGAGCATCGGCCACGCGATGGACTTCTTCAACAACCTGAAGCTCTCCGGCCAGCGGGCGCAAATCGCTGAGAAAGTGCTGAAAGAGATCGGCGATCGCCTGAAGTTCCTTGTCAACGTCGGTCTGAACTATCTGACGCTTTCCCGTTCGGCGGAAACGCTCTCCGGCGGCGAAGCCCAGCGTATCCGTCTGGCGAGCCAGATTGGCGCCGGGCTGGTTGGTGTGATGTACGTGCTGGATGAGCCTTCTATCGGCCTGCACCAGCGCGATAACGAACGCCTGCTGGGTACCCTGATCCATCTGCGTAATTTAGGCAACACGGTGATCGTCGTTGAGCATGACGAAGACGCGATTCGCGCCGCCGACCATGTGATCGATATCGGCCCTGGCGCTGGGGTCCACGGCGGCCAGGTGGTGGCCGAAGGGCCACTGGACGCCATTATGGCGGTACCAGAATCCCTCACCGGGCAGTTCATGAGCGGTAAGCGCAAAATCGAAGTGCCGAAACAGCGCGTACCCGCCAATCCGGAAAAAGTGCTGAAACTGACCGGCGCGCGCGGCAACAACCTGAAGGATGTGACGCTGACCCTGCCGGTCGGTCTGTTTACCTGCATTACCGGCGTTTCCGGCTCGGGTAAATCGACGCTGATTAACGACACCCTGTTCCCGATTGCTCAGCGCCAGCTTAACGGCGCGACCATCGCCGAACCGGCGCCGTATCGCGATATCCAGGGGCTGGAGCACTTCGATAAAGTGATCGATATCGACCAGAGCCCGATCGGCCGTACGCCGCGCTCCAACCCGGCGACCTATACCGGGGTGTTTACGCCGGTGCGCGAACTGTTCGCCGGGGTGCCGGAATCACGTTCACGCGGCTATACGCCAGGGCGCTTTAGTTTTAACGTTCGCGGCGGGCGCTGTGAAGCCTGCCAGGGTGATGGCGTCATTAAGGTTGAGATGCACTTCCTGCCGGATATCTATGTGCCGTGCGACCAGTGCAAAGGCAAACGCTATAACCGCGAAACGCTGGAGATTAAGTACAAGGGTAAGACCATCCACGAAGTGCTGGATATGACCATTGAAGAGGCGCGTGAATTCTTTGATGCCGTACCGGCGCTGGCGCGTAAGCTGCAAACCCTGATGGACGTCGGCCTGACCTATATCCGTCTCGGCCAGTCGGCGACGACGCTGTCCGGCGGCGAGGCGCAGCGCGTGAAGCTGGCGCGCGAACTCTCCAAACGCGGTACCGGCCAGACGCTGTATATCCTCGATGAGCCGACCACGGGTCTGCACTTCGCCGATATTCAGCAGTTGCTGGAAGTGCTGCATCAGCTGCGCGATCAGGGCAATACCATCGTGGTGATTGAGCATAACCTCGATGTGATTAAAACTGCCGACTGGATTGTCGATCTGGGTCCGGAAGGCGGTAGCGGCGGCGGCGAAATACTGGTCTCCGGTACACCTGAGACCGTCGCCGAGTGCGAAGCCTCGCACACCGCGCGCTTCCTGAAGCCGATGCTGAAATAATTAGCGGGATAGCTGCTGCCGGACCGACTCCGGCAGCATTTTCACCGCCTGCTGGTAAGATGCATCGACCAGGTAGTAGATTTGCGAATCCGGCAGCGAGCCATCCAGAAAGACGGTGCTCCAGTGCGCTTTATTGAGATGCTTGCTGGGCCGGACATCGCGATGCTGCTCTCGCAGCAGCTCCGCCAGTTCCGGGCTCGCTTTCAGCGCGACCGCCGGCCGCTGGTCCTCTACTTCCTTCACCATGGCAAACAGCACGTCCGAGACTTTGATCTGCGTGGCTTTCCAGTCGCTATGGACGCTCTGCTCCGCTCCCGGTTTCGCCATGCAGTACTGCAATAACTCCGAAATTGTCATCTTTTATTCCCCCATGAGCGTCGCAACGATGTGCCGCGAACCGCCGTGTATCCGATGCTCCCCCAGCCAGATGCCCTGCCAGGTTCCCAGCCTGACGCGCCCGTCCTCGACCGGCAGCATCAGCGACACGCCAAGCATCGATGATTTGATGTGCGAAGGCATATCGTCAGGACCTTCATAATCATGTTCGTACGGCGCATTGTCCGGCACGGCGTTGAGAAAATACTGCTCCATGTCATAGCGGACGGTGGGATCGCAGTTTTCGTTGAGCGTCAGGGAAGCGGAAGTATGCTGGAGCAGGAGGTGCAGCAGGCCAACCTTCACCCCGGACAGCCCGCGAATCTGACCGAGGACCTCATCGGTGACCAGATGAAAACCGCGGGATTTTGGCCCAAGCGTCAGGGTTTGCTGATACCACATCATCGACTCCTTTTGCGAATGAATCCTTCTAAGTGTGCAGCAATACGTGAAAAGGTAAAACCTTCCACCCCTGATTTTGCATAAAAAAACGGCAGCGCTACCGCTGCCGTTTATCGCGTTCAGGCGATCGTCAGTATTCGGAATTGACGATCACTTCTTCGCCCAGCGCCCCGGCCATCGGCAGCGGCTTATAGGAGGAGTTGGCGGCCCGCAGCACGCGGATCCCACGGGCGCCGGCCTCACGGGCAGCGGTGATGTCGTTATCCGAATCGCCGTAGAAAACCTTTATCTGCTTCGCCTGCAGCCACTGGGTCTTGGTGTTCTGGCCAGGCTTATCACCGGCGAAAATCACCGGATTCATATTGGCGGCCGGAATGAGAAAATCATCCTGCAGGGTTTTAGAAACGGTTTCTGTTTTGGTCTGGCTGCGGCCGGTGACGAACCAAATGCTGTCCCCACGCTTCACATGCATCGCAATCAGCTGGCGCGCCACCTCTTTCGGCATGCTGAATTCATCCCAGCCGTTGTTCATTTTTTCCCAGAACTGCGGGTTTTTCAGGTAATCCTCACTGCCGGGGGAGAAAGTTTTTTGCCCGCGCCAGAAGCCCGGACTGGAGAAGAGGACGGTGTCATCGATATCAAAACCGACGGCCATCGGCGGCCGCCCCAGCAGGCTGTTCTCGATTTGCGCCACCGAAACCCAGTGGATCGGCGCCTGCTCGGCCAGCTGGGCCACATTGGTGCCCACCCACAGCGGCTGTGGCGTGGAGGCGCGCGCCACAACGGCGCTGTTCAGCGAGAACAAAAGAGAAGCCGCCGCAAAGGCGAGAGTAAGTTTGCGCATATTTATCCCTAAATCTATCAATCATTATTATTTTTAATAATGTGCATGCTTAGCAACGCCCCGACCTTACCCGCCGATCGCGTGGATGAAAAGCCTTTTTCGCGTAGATGTCATAGAAAAAGAGGATGATCACAATCAGAGAGGAGGTTGCCGCTGCCCGTTGACCGGCAGCGGCAACCCACTGGAGAGCGGCTTACATCACCGCAGCAAAGGCTTTCGCCACCTGCTGAACATTACGTGAGTTTAACCCTGCCACGCACATACGACCGCTGGCAATCAGGTAGACGCCAAACTCGTCGCGCAGACGATCGACCTGCGCTGCGCTGAAGCCGGTGTAGCTGAACATCCCGCGCTGCTTAAGCAGGTAATCCACCTTGCTGCCCGGAGCAACCTGCTGCAGCGCGTCGACCAGCGCCTGGCGCATGGTCAGAATGTGCGCGCGCATGGCGTCCACTTCCGCCTGCCAGGTGGCTTTCAGAGCTGCATCGTTCAGCACCGTCGCCACCACCTGCGCGCCAAAGCTTGGCGGGCTGGAGTAGTTGCGGCGCACGGTGGCCTTCAGCTGACCCAGCACGCGGCCTGCAGTTTCGCTGTCTTCACAGACCACTGACAGGCCGCCGACACGCTCCCCGTACAGGGAGAAAATCTTGGAGAACGAGTTGCTGACCAGCATCGGCATCCCGGCGCTGGCGATGGCGCGAATGGCGTAAGCATCCTCTTCCAGCCCCCCGCCAAAGCCCTGGTAGGCGATGTCGAGGAAGGGGATCAGCTGACGCGCTTGTAATACCTTAACCACGCGGTCCCACTGGGCTGGCGTCAGGTCGGCGCCGGTCGGGTTGTGGCAGCAAGGGTGCAGCAGCACAATATCGCGCGCTGGCAGCGTTTGCAGCGTCGCCAGCAGGTCCTCAAAGCGCACGCCGTTGGTGGCTTTGTCAAACCAGGGGTAAGTACTTACTTCGAAGCCAGCCCCTTCAAAAATGGCGATGTGGTTTTCCCAGGTCGGATCGCTGACCCAGACATGAGACTCCGGAAAGTAGCGTTTGAGGAAGTCGGCCCCGACCTTCAGCGCGCCCGAACCGCCGACCGTCTGAATGGAGGCAATGCGGTTTTGCTTAAGCGCGGTATGCTCTGCGCCAAACAGCAGCGGCGCAATCGCCTGACGGTAGCCGCTCAACCCTTCCATCGGCAGATACAGCGAGGCGCCATGCGGCCCGGCGTTCAGGCGTGCTTCCGCTTCCGCCACCGCCTGCAGCTGCGGGATAATGCCGTCATCGTTGTAGTACAGCCCGATACTCAGGTTGACTTTGTCGCTTCGCGGATCTTCTTTGAAGCGTTCCATCAGAGATAGAATAGGGTCGCCGGCGTAGGCGTCAACTTTTTGAAACACGCGATGTATCTCCAGGTTTACATAGGGCAGGTTCTTACACAATAAACCGGATATGACGACAGGTCGAGAGGATGTTGAGGGGAAAATGACCGCGAGGTGGCATAAACCGCTTTTTCGCTCGCGGCTGTGCCGATGGCGTACCGGATAACATCAGGGTTATCCGGTACGGCTGGTGCTTAGTCGAGGTATTTCATGGCGACGCGGGAGGTCAGTCGCGTAATAAGTTCGTAAGCACTCACTTTCGTTATCTCGGCGATGCGCTCTACCGGGAGTCCCTCTCCCCACAGCACTACCGCGTCGCCGGCTTTATCCTGGGCCTGCGGTCCGAGGTCAACGCAGATCATATCCATCGCTACCCGGCCGACAATCGGCACTTCCCGGCCATTGACCAGCACCGGCGTGCCCGACGGCGCGGCGCGCGGATAACCGTCGCCATAGCCCATCGCCACCACGCCGAGACGGGTATCGCGTTCGCTGATCCAGGTGCCGCCGTAGCCGACGGGCTCCCCTGCTTTATGCTCGCGCACCGCAATCAGGCTGGACGTCAGGGTCATCACCGGCTGGCAGCCAAAATCTTGCCCGGTGGAGCGATCGTCCAGCGGCGACACGCCATACAGGATAATCCCGGGGCGCACCCAGTCGTAATGCGATTGCGGCCACAGCAGAATGCCGCCCGAGGCGGCGATAGAGCGCAGCCCCGGTTTGCCTTCGGTAAAGGTGGTGAAGATATCCAGCTGGCGTTCGGTGGCGCCGCAGGTCGGCTCATCGGCGCGGGCGAAATGGCTCACCACGTTCACCGGCTGGCGGACGTTTTTACACTGGCTCAGACGCTGATAAAACGCCTCGGCTTCCTCCGGGCGCACCCCTAAGCGATGCATGCCGGTATCCAGCTTCATCCACACGGTTACCGGCTCGGGGAGATCGGCTTGCTCCAGCGCCGCCAGCTGTTCGGGGCTATGCACCGCCGTATGCAGGCGCTGGGCGGCGATCACCGCCAGGTCTTCCGCAGCAAAAAAGCCTTCCAGCAGGAGGATCGGCTGGGCGATGCCTCCTGCTCGCAGGCGCAGCGCCTCTTCCAGGCGGGCGACGCCAAAGGCGTCGGCGTCGGTCAGCGTTCGCGCGGTCTCAAGGAGGCCGTGTCCGTAGGCGTTCGCTTTCACCACCGCAACCAGTTTGCTGGCAGGCGCCAGGTCACGCAGACGTTGCAGGTTGTGTCGCAGAGCGCGGCGGTTGATAACTACAGTTGCCGCTTGCATTTGAATTCCTTAAAAAAAGACAGACAGAGTTTACTCATCGTCATACTGAGGGCCGGCATAATTATCGAAACGCGACCACTGGCCGTTAAAGGTCAGTCGCACGGTGCCGATCGGGCCGTTACGTTGTTTACCAATGATAATTTCCGCGATGCCTTTAAGATCGCTGTTCTCGTGATAAACCTCATCACGGTAAATGAACATGATCAAGTCGGCATCCTGTTCAATGGATCCGGACTCACGCAGGTCGGAGTTGACCGGGCGTTTATCGGCGCGCTGTTCCAGCGAGCGGTTCAGCTGCGACAGCGCCACCACCGGCACCTGCAGCTCTTTCGCCAGCGCCTTCAGCGAGCGGGAGATTTCGGCGATCTCAAGGGTACGGTTGTCGGAGAGCGACGGCACGCGCATCAGCTGCAGGTAGTCGATCATGATAAGTCCGATGCCGCCGTGCTCACGGGCGATACGCCGCGCGCGGGAGCGCACTTCCGTCGGCGTCAAGCCGGAGGAGTCATCGATATAGATATTGCGTTTTTCCAGCAGGATGCCCATGGTGCCGGAGATCCGCGCCCAGTCTTCATCGTCCAGTTGACCGGTACGAATGCGGGTCTGATCGACGCGCGACAGCGAGGCCAGAGAACGCATCATGATCTGTTCCGAGGGCATCTCAAGACTGAAGATGAGTACCGGCTTATCCTGCAGCATTGCCGCGTTTTCCACGAGGTTCATCGCGAAGGTCGTTTTACCCATCGACGGACGGGCGGCGACGATAATCAGATCCGACGGCTGCAGGCCAGCGGTCTTTTTGTTGAGGTCGTCGTAGCCGGTATTCACCCCGGTGACACCGTCATGCGGCTGCTGGAACAGCTGTTCGATACGGGCGACGGTGGCATCAAGCACATCGGCGATGTTTTTCGGCCCTTCGTCTTTATTGGCCCGGCTTTCGGCGATTTTGAAAACCCGGGATTCGGCGAGATCGAGCAGATCTTCGCTGGTTCGCCCCTGCGGGTCGAAGCCGGCTTCGGCGATCTCGTTGGCCACCGAAATCATCTCGCGCACCACCGCGCGTTCGCGCACGATGTCAGCATAGGCGCTGATGTTCGCCGCGCTGGGCGTGTTTTTGGACAGTTCGGCCAGGTAGGCGAAGCCGCCGACGCTGTCCAGCTGCCCCTGACGCTCCAGCGACTCCGCAAGGGTGATCAGGTCAATCGGGCTACCTGACTCCTGCAGACGCGCCATCTCGGTAAAGATATGACGATGCGGACGAGTATAGAAATCTTCCGACACCACGCGTTCGGCGACGTCGTCCCAGCGCTCGTTATCCAGCATTAAACCGCCCAACACCGACTGCTCCGCTTCAATCGAGTGCGGCGGGACTTTCAGCCCGGCGAGCTGCGGATCGCGTTCGCGGGTTTCTGTCTGTGGTTTGTTGAAGGGTTTATTTCCTGCCATAGCCTAACATTTCACCGATACGGAAAAGAGCGTGACAGTATAGCGAGAAAGCCATTGCCGCTAAAGAACCCATTAAGCGTGGCAGGCCTGAGGCGGATAAGAAAATCCGTCGCTGCCGCCGCAGGCTGTTAAGCTTACTGGATAATCTCAGAACAACACAGGAGCGAACATGGCAACACGCATCGAATTTTCAAAACACGGCGGGCCGGAGGTGCTTCAGGCGGTTGAGTTCACGCCCCGCGATCCTGCGGAACATGAAATTCAGGTCGAAAACAAAGCCATCGGTATCAACTATATCGACACCTATGTTCGTAGCGGCCTCTATCCGCCACCATCGCTGCCGAGCGGTCTGGGCACCGAGGCAGCCGGCGTCGTCAGTAAAGTTGGCCATGGGGTAACGCACATTAAGGTAGGCGATCGGGTGGTGTACGCGCAGTCGGCGCTCGGCGCCTACAGCACGGTACACAATGTGCTGGCCGACAAAGCCGCGGTCCTGCCGGACGCCATCTCTTTCGAACAGGCCGCGGCATCGTTCCTGAAAGGATTGACGGTCTGGTATCTGCTGCGCAAAACCTATGAAATTAAGCCTAATGAAGTGTTCCTGTTTCACGCGGCCGCCGGCGGCGTGGGGCTGATTGCCTGTCAGTGGGCGAAAGCGCTGGGCGCGAAACTTATCGGCACCGTCGGCAGCGCGCAGAAAGCGCAGCGTGCCAAAGAGGCTGGCGCCTGGCAGGTAATTAACTATCGCGAAGAGCAAATCGTGGAGCGACTCAAGGCGCTTACCGACGGTAAGAAAGTGGCCGTGGTCTACGACTCGGTGGGGAAAGATACCTGGGAAGCCTCTCTGGACTGCCTGCAGCGACGCGGCCTGATGGTCAGCTTTGGCAACTCCTCCGGCCCGGTGACCGGCGTCAATCTGGGGATCCTGAATCAGAAAGGTTCTCTGTACGTCACCCGCCCATCGCTGCAGGGCTATATCACCAACCGGGAAGAGCTGGCGGAAGCCTGCAGTGAACTGTTTTCACTGATCGCCAGTGGGGTAATCAAAGTGGACGTGCCCGAGAGTCAGACCTATCCGCTGACCGAGGCCCGTCGGGCGCATGAAGTTCTGGAAAGCCGGGTAACTCAGGGGTCTAGTCTGCTGCTGCCGTAAGCGGACAAAGGGACAAAAGTTTAGGGCTTCCACCTGGGAAGCCCTTACTTTTTTTTAGTTCGGCTGTATGTAGGGTACAGCGCGATGAATTCGTTAACGCGCTAATAGTGACAGATTTGCTCAGTAATGCCTACGCGGTTGTCTGCAAAATTGTTCAGGTTGTGACAGACCCCTCAATACCTTAGTAACGCCAACGGTTATTGTCGCGAAAAGCGTTTCCGTTCGGGGATTTCAGCGCCCGAATAATCCACACCACCACCACGGCCAGCAGCAGCCACGGCAGTAATTTGATCATCAAGGCAAACAACCCGCCGACGAACATCAGCGCGGTAGCGACCACGATAGCCGCGATAATCCCCAGCAGCGATACGCCGGTCACCAACAGCATGACAAAAAATCCAATGACAAATAGCAGTTCCAGCATGGTTCTCTCCCCAACGAATGAATACTTCACTCTGCAGGTATTACAAAAAGCATGCCAAACATAAACATTTGACTTTAAAAGAAAACGCCCCGCGTCAGTGCGCGAGGCGTGGTCAATTTCACCAGGTTTTCGTCAGAAATTAACGTTTATCGGCCACCAGCTTCAGAGCATGCTCCAGCACCGCAATATCGGCGCCGGCTTTATGCGCGTTCTCGCTCAGGTAGCGACGCCACTGGCGAGCGCCGGGGATGCCCTGAAACAGCCCCAGCATATGGCGGGTAATATGGCCCAGATAGGTGCCATTGCTGAGCTCGCGCTCAATATACGGGTACATGGCTCGCACCACCGCCACCGGATCGGCATCCGCGCCGGCGATGCCGAAAATTTCGCGGTCGACCGAGGCCAGAATACCCGGGTTCTGATAGGCCTCACGCCCGACCATCACCCCATCCATATGCTCAAGCTGCAGTCTGGCTTCGTCCAGCGATTTGATCCCGCCGTTAATCGCCATCGTCAGGTGGGGAAAGTCGCGCTTCAGCTGCCAGACGCGGGGGTAATCCAGCGGCGGGATCTCGCGGTTCTCTTTTGGGCTCAGGCCGGAGAGCCAGGCTTTGCGGGCGTGAATAATAAACATCTCACACTCGCCCTTGCCGGAGACCGTCTCAATGAATTCGCATAGAAACTCATAGCTATCCTGATCGTCAATCCCGATACGGGTTTTCACCGTGACCGGAATCGACACCACATCGCGCATCGCCTTGATGCAGTCGGCCACCAGTGGCGCATTGCCCATCAGACAGGCGCCAAACATCCCGTTCTGCACGCGGTCGGAGGGGCAGCCGACGTTGAGATTGATCTCATCGTAGCCACGCGCTTCAGCCAGCTTCGCGCACTGCGCCAGGGCCTGCGGATCGCTGCCGCCGAGCTGCAGAGCAACCGGGTGCTCTTCTTCGCTATAGGCCAGATAGTCACCTTTGCCGTGAATAATCGCCCCCGTGGTCACCATTTCGGTATACAGCAGCGTATGCCGCGACAGCAGCCGCAGGAAGTAGCGGCAGTGTCGGTCAGTCCAGTCGAGCATCGGCGCGATGGAGAAGCGGTGAGCAGGGAAAACAGGTGACGTTGATTCAGGCATCATGGCGAATAAATAAGCATCCGGGTAAAAAGGGGCGCTACTATAGCACAAAGATAAACCACAGGCGCATAGTGCGCCGCGCTTCGCCCCTTCCCCGGGTCGATTACTTTTTCCGCGGCTTGCCGTCGTGTGGACCGAAGAATTGCGGCGGATGGTCAACCCAGCGATCCTGGCGCGTCGCGGCATAGCCTGGATTGAGCGGATAATAGATGCGGTTGTATTTCTTGTTGGCCTCGCCCACCACCAGCAGACGAACCTCCTGCTCGGTGTTATTGAGAAAAGTGTGGCAGATACCGGTACCCGCGGGAAAACCCACGCTGTCCCCTGGCTCCAGCTTCCAGAGATAGCCGTTTATCCACACTTCCGGATAGCCCTCCAGCACGTAGATGAACTCTTCCTCATCGCTCTCCGCGTGCGGGTACGAGGTGCGCCGCCCGGGCGGCAGTCGCTCGTGGTGGATCCCCAGCCGGTGGAGACGTAAACCGCGCCCCAGCGGCGCGCCAATCGAAAAACGCTCCGGGCTGTCGGGATAAGTGGCATCGTCGGGCCCTTCCAGTTCGCGCCAGTGGCGAATGCAATCAGGTCGTTTCATCGTTTTCTCCCGAAAATGAGACACTTCAGATATAGCATACCCAGGGTCATGCGTGTTGCGATTAAATCGGGCAGGACGGTTTTAGCGATCGACTAAGGCGTAGTCTGCACGAAAGTCAGCGGCCAGCACCCGGAACTGGCGCAGGTACCGACAATCTGAAGTATGACCCGTATCACCTGCCGGCTCTCGGTGTTTTCTGAGGAACGTGATAAAGTAACAGATTCAAATTCACGCAACCCGAGGATGCTCATGGATAAGACCCCTTCGCAAGAGATGTTAGCGCATGCTGAAAAGCTATGCGCGCAGCGCGGCGTACGCCTGACCCCACAGCGTCTGGAGGTGTTGCGCCTGATGAGCCTGCAACAAGGGGCGATCAGCGCCTACGATCTGCTGGATCTCCTGCGTGACAAAGAGCCGCAGGCTAAACCGCCGACGGTTTACCGCGCGCTGGAGTTTTTACTCGAGCAGGGCTTTGTTCATAAGGTTGAATCGACCAACAGCTATGTGCTGTGCCATCTCTTTGACCAGCCGACCCATAGCTCAGCCATGTTTATCTGTGACCGCTGTGGCGTGGTGAAGGAAGAGGCGGCGGAAGGGGTGGAAGATATCATGCATACGTTAGCGGCCAGAATGGGCTTTGCCCTGCGCCACAACGTGATTGAAGCTCACGGCCTTTGTGCAGACTGCGTGGAAGTCGAAGCCTGCAGCACGCCGGGACACTGCCAGCACGACCATTCCATTCAGCTGAAAAAGAAAGCCCGCTGAGCGTCAGCCGCAGCGGGAAACAGGGTTAACGGCGCATCCTTACGCCATTCAGACAGGCACTAACACAAATGCTTTATTCTTTGAGCCACGGAACGCTACCAGCGGTAGTCGTTTTTATGCTCCCAGTCTGAGACTTCTTTCTCAGCCTGATCCTTCGCATAGCCGTACCGTTCCTGAATTTTACCGACCAGCTGATCGCGCTTACCTTCGATCACGGTCATATCATCATCGGTAAGTTTGCCCCACTGTTCCTTGGCTTTACCTTTCAACTGTTTCCAGTTACCGCCGATTTCGTCTTTATTCATGATAACGTCCTCATCATTCGGTGGGTTTACAGCCCGTTTTGTACCGGACATGGTATTAACTATAGATGAGAATGCTGGTACCGATTCGTTATTCGGAATTTTTAACCATCATACCGATGGGTAAGGCTGAGGCGATTTTCCCGGCTTGCGCTACGCTGAGCCGGGCTACTGAGTTGCCCCGGTAAGCGGCGCGCAACCGCGGGAATTCATAGATGGCCGTGATGAACGGCAATGACTAGCTAAACCAGGTGCCGTGTCGCCAGTGGCGACGCCAGATCAGCGCCAGAGACAGGCCGCGCAGGGCGAGGAACACCGCCAGCGCCAGCCACAGACCGTGGTTACCGAGCAGCGGGACCGAAAGCAGCGTTACAGCAAACCCCGCCGCGGCGACCGCCATGCTGTTCCGCATCTCCGCGCCGCGTGTGGCGCCGATAAACATGCCGTCCAGCAGATAGCACCAGACGCCCACCACCGGCAGGATGGCCTGCCAGATCAGATAGCGATCGGCCAGCTGCTGCAGAGAAGGCAGCGAGGTTAACAACGCGATGATGTACTCCCCCGCCAGGCTATAAATCAGGGCAAACGCCAGCGCCACCATGCCAGACTGCCGGCAGGCCGCCCGCCAGACTTCCAGCAGCTGGCTGCCGTCGCGCGCGCCGTAGGCCTGGCCGGAGTGGGCCTCCACGGCATAGGCAAAGCCATCCAGCGCATAGGCGGTAAAGGTCAGCATGGTCATCAGTACCGCATTGACCGCCACAATGTCGCTGCCCAGACGCGCGCCGTACACGGTCAGCGCGCCAAAGCACAGCTGTAGCAGCAGGGAACGCAGCATGATGTCCCGATTCAACGCCAGCAGACGGCGCAGATCCCCGCGCCAGGCGTTTTTCAGCATTGCCAGCGACACGCCGCGCAGCGTCAGCACCCGCTTCGCCATCATCAGGCCAATAATGAGAGTGGCGTACTCCGCGGTGACCGTGGCCAGCGCCGCCCCCTGGACGTTCATCCGCAGGCCCATCACCAGCCACAGGTCGAGCACAATATTGAGCAGATTACCGACCACCAGCAGAATCACCGGCGCCCGGGCGTACTGGACTCCCAGCAGCCAGCCGAGCAGCACCAGATTGGCCAGCGAGGCGGGGGCGCTGAGCCAGCGGATTTCGAGAAACCGTCTCGCCTGCTCAAGCACCGCCTCACTGCCGCCGACAATATGCAGAGCGAGGTTAATCAGCGGCAGGCGAAACAGGATGATGAGAACCCCGGCGCCCAGCGCCAGAGCCAGCGGCTGCACCAGCGCCCGCGCCAGTCGCAGCGGATCTTTGGCACCCCAGGCCTGAGCGGTGAGCCCGGTGGTGCTCATGCGCAAAAACAGCAGCAGCATGAAGAGGAAACTGGTAGCCGTCGCCCCAACCGCGACGCCGCCGAGGTATACCGGGCTGTCAAGGTGGCCGATCACCGCGGTATCCACCAGCCCCAGCAGCGGGACGGTGATATTGGAGAAAATCATCGGGATCGCAAGGCGCCACAGCGCTTTATCGGCAGCGTTGAGCAGCATGTTCGGAGACCTGATTGAGGACAAACGTCGCAGCGTCATGCATCAGATGACGCTGCGCAGGGGCAGGCGCTACAGCCATTCTCCGTTACGGATCACGCCAACGGCCAGCCCCTCAATGGTAAAACTCTGCTGACGCAGATCGACAACGATAGGGGTAAATTCGCTGTTTTCCGGCAACAGTTCGACGACGTTACCCTGCTTTTTCAGGCGCTTCACCGTCACTTCGTCGTCAATGCGCGCTACCACCACCTGGCCGTTACGCACGTCCTGGGTTTTGTGGACCGCCAGCAGATCGCCATCAAGGATACCGATGTCTTTCATCGACATGCCGCTGACGCGCAGCAGGAAATCCGCGTTGGGTTTAAACATCGACGGGTCGACCTGATAGTGCCCCTCAATGTGCTGCTGCGCCAGCAGCGGCTCGCCGGCGGCGACGCGGCCGATCAGCGGCAGGCCATGTTCTTCTTCCGTCAGCAGGCGGATACCGCGAGAAGCACCGGAGACGATCTCGATCGCGCCTTTACGCGCCAGCGCTTTCAGGTGTTCTTCCGCCGCGTTTGGGGAACGGAACCCCAAGCGCTGAGCAATTTCCGCACGCGTCGGCGGCATGCCCGTCTGGCTGATATGATCCCGAATGAGATCAAACACCTCTTGCTGCCTGGTCGTTAACGCTTTCATTCCGCCCCCTGGGTGTATATACAGTTATGCTGTGAGTATATACAGCTACCGGTGATTTTGGAACCACATGGCACACAAAAATCGGCAGATTGTTTATATTTTGCGAGGCTTAGCGAAGAACGTTAGTGATAATGGCTCCACAGCAGCGTTCCCCAGGTGATCAGCGCGATGATAATCGCCAGCAGGACCGCCGCCGACCCCATGTCTTTGGCGCGCCCTGAAAGCTCATGATATTCCGAGCCAATACGGTCCACGACCGCCTCAATCGCGCTGTTGAGAATTTCGACTATCATCACTAGCAGGACCGACCCAATCAGCAATACGCGGGTGATGGCGTCGACGTCCAGCCAGCAGGCTATCGCGACGGCCACGATGGCGGCGATACCTTCCTGACGAAACGCGGCCTCGTTGATCCACGCTGCGCGAAATCCTTTCCAGGAGTAACCTGCCGCCTTAATGATTCGGGTTAACCCGGTGGTATTATTGGCCATCACAAAACCTTTTTACGTAAATGACGTCGATGAGTGTACGCGTTTGCCGCGTGGTAACGGAAATTTTGCCCACTTTCTGTTATTCTTGCCGCGCATTTGCATGATTAACCAGAGGCTTCACATCGTTTATGTCCGGCTGGCAACGAATTTACTATAAATTACTGAATTTACCATTACGGGTGCTGGTAAAAAGCAAGTCTATTCCGGCAGAGCCTGCGCAGGAATTAGGACTCGATACCTCGCGTCCGGTCATGTACGTCCTGCCATATAATTCCAAGGCGGACCTGCTGACGCTGCGCGCCCAATGCCTGGCGCATGATTTACCCGATCCGCTTGAACCGCTGGAGATCGACGGCGCGCTGCTGCCGCGTTACGTATTCATCCACGGTGGGCCGCGCGTATTTACCTATTACACGCCAAAAGAAGAGTCCATCAAGCTGTTCCACGACTACCTCGATCTGCACCGCAACCATCCGGACCTCGATGTGCAAATGGTGCCGGTCTCGGTGATGTTCGGCCGCTCGCCGGGTCGTGAGAAAGGGGAAGTCAATCCGCCGCTGCGGATGCTGAACGGTATCCAGAAATTTTTCGCCGTCTCCTGGCTCGGCCGCGACAGTTTCGTGCGTTTCTCGCCTTCCGTGTCGCTGCGCCGCATGGCGGATGAGCACGGTACCGATAAGATCATCGCCCAGAAGCTGGCTCGCGTCGCCCGGATGCACTTTGCCCGCCAGCGCCTGGCCGCCGTCGGCCCGCGTCTGCCGGCCCGCCAGGATCTGTTTAATAAACTGCTGGCCTCGAAAGCGATTGCCCGCGCGGTGGAAGACGAAGCGCGCAGCAAGAAAATTTCGCATGAGAAGGCCCAGCAGAACGCTATCGCGCTGATGGAAGAGATTGCCGCGAACTTCTCGTACGAGATGATCCGCCTGACCGACCGCATTCTCGGCTTCACCTGGAACCGCCTGTACCAGGGGATCAACGTGCATAACGCCGAGCGCGTGCGCCAGCTGGCTCACGACGGCCATGAGATTGTCTATGTCCCCTGCCACCGCAGCCACATGGACTATCTGCTGCTCTCCTACGTCCTGTATCATCAGGGCCTGGTGCCACCGCATATCGCGGCGGGCATCAACCTCAACTTCTGGCCTGCCGGGCCGATCTTCCGCCGCCTGGGCGCGTTCTTCATCCGTCGCACCTTTAAGGGCAACAAGCTCTACTCCACGGTGTTCCGTGAATATCTTGGCGAGCTGTTCAGCCGCGGCTATTCCGTCGAGTATTTCGTCGAAGGCGGCCGCTCCCGTACCGGCCGTCTGCTCGATCCGAAGACCGGTACGCTGTCGATGACCATCCAGGCGATGCTGCGCGGCGGCACCCGGCCGATCACTCTGGTGCCTATCTACATCGGCTATGAACACGTGATGGAAGTAGGCACCTACGCTAAAGAGCTGCGCGGCGCCACCAAAGAGAAAGAGAGCCTGCCGCAGATGGTGCGTGGCTTGAGCAAGCTGCGCAACCTTGGCCAGGGCTATGTCAACTTCGGCGAACCACTGCCGCTGATGACCTACCTTAACCACCATGTGCCGGAGTGGCGGGAAGCCATCGACCCGATCGAAGCCATCCGCCCTTCCTGGCTGACGCCAACGGTGAACAACATCGCCGCTGACCTGATGGTGCGCATCAACAACGCCGGCGCGGCCAACGCCATGAACCTGTGCTGCACGGCGCTGCTGGCCTCGCGTCAGCGTTCACTGACCCGGGAGCAGCTCACCCAACAGCTGGAGTGCTACCTCGCGCTGCTGCGCAATGTGCCCTATTCGCCAGATGCGACGACACCTTCCGCTTCGGCCAGCGAGCTTATCGACCACGCGCTGCAAATGAACAAGTTCGAAGTGGAGAAGGACACCATCGGCGATATCATCATCCTGCCGCGCGAGCAGGCGGTGCTGATGACCTACTATCGCAACAACATCGCCCATATGCTGGTGATACCGTCGCTGTTAGCCGCCCTGGTGACTCAGCATCGTCAGCTCAGCCGCACCGAAGTGCTGCGCCATGTCGAAACGCTGTATCCGTTCCTCAAGGCCGAGCTGTTCCTGCGCTGGGAGAAAGCAGAGCTGGCCGGGGTGGTGGATGCATTGATTGCCGAGATGCTGCGTCAGGAGCTGATCGTCGTCGATGGCGAGGTGATGAGCCTCAATCCGTCGCACTCTCGCTCCCTGCAACTGCTGGCCGCGGGCGCGCGCGAGACGCTGCAGCGCTATGCCATCACCTTCTGGCTGCTGAGCGCCAACCCGTCAATCAACCGCAGTTCGCTGGAAAAAGAGAGTCGTACCGTGGCCCAGCGCCTGTCGGTGCTGCATGGCATTAACGCGCCGGAGTTCTTCGACAAAGCGGTGTTCAGCACCCTGGTGCTGACCCTGCGCGATGAAGGCTACATTAGCGACACCGGCGATGCCGAGCCGGAAGAGACCCTGAAGGTTTATCGGATGCTGGCGGACTTGATTACGTCGGATGTGCGGCTGACGATTGAAAGCGTCACGCAGGATGACGCGTAACGCGGTGTTTTCTGCCCTCGCTTCCCCCCGATACACCGGGGGGAAGCTGACAGGGGATTACAGGTAGCTCATCGCCAGGCCCAGGAATAGCACCAGCCCGACGTAGTTATTGTTCATAAACGCTTTGAAGCAGTTATCGCGCTCGCGATTGAAGATAAGCTTCTGCTGCCAGCCAAACAGACCTGCCGCGACAAACAACGACCAGTAGTATTCCCAGCCCAGCCCATTCAGCCAGCCCACCGCGCCCATCAGCGCCAGCACGGCCACCTGCAGGATACCGATAATCAGACGATCGTTTTCGCCGAACAGGATCGCCGTGGACTTGATGCCGATCTTCACGTCGTCATCGCGATCCACCATCGCATACTGGGTATCGTAGGCCACCGCCCACAGAATGTTGGCGAGGAACATCAGCCAGCAGCTCAGCGGCAGCGATTCGCTAACGGCCGAGAAGGCCATCGGGATCGACCAGCCAAAGGCGGCCCCCAGCACCACCTGCGGCAGATGAGTGTAGCGCTTCATAAACGGGTAGACCCACGCCAGGGCCAGCGCCGCGACCGACAGCAGAATGGTCATGGTGTTGAGGGTGAGCACCAGCAGGAAGGAGAGCAACACCAGAACGATAAACAGCGTTCGCGCCTCTTTCTCGGTAACGTCGCCGCTCGGTAGCGGACGACGGGCGGTACGCTTTACGTGACCATCAAATTTTCGATCGGCATAGTCATTCACCACGCAGCCGGCGGCGCGCATCAGCCAGACGCCGGCGACGAATACCGCCAGGATCCACAGCGGCGGGACGCCCGGCGAGGCCACCCACAGCGCCCACAGCGTCGGCCACAGCAGCAGCAAAGCGCCGATCGGTTTGTCAGTGCGCATCAGGCGATGAAACGCCAACAGCTTATTCTGCGACAGACTCCACTCCATTTTTTCTTCCTCTTAGTACAACGGCGATGCAGGCAAAAACAGCTCGGTCAGCAGCAGGGGTTTGCCGCTCAGCCGCAGACGGGAACGACGCCCCCACAGCGCTGCATCGCGACCAATTTCAATAAAATCGCGGGTTAATGTCGACGACGTGAACAGGTATCGGCCCAGCGGGATCTGCCCGAGCTGCTGTAGCGCCAGCTCCGGACCACACAGTGTCGACTCCGGCACCACCGTGCGCCCGGCCAGCCAGGGTTCGCCATCGGCATTGAGTATAATCTCCCGCAGCCAGTAGCGCGGCTCGTCAGGTAGCAGCGCCGCTTCGTCAGTCAGCGCCTCACGCTCAATATACCCTTCGTTAATCAGGGTCACGGTGACCTGCTTTCCTTGTTGCTCAAAGCGCTGGGTCATTGAGTCCTCCAGCAGCAGCCAGTCACTCAGGGGCGGCGCCAGGGATGGCATAACGGCAAAATAGCGCAGCGCACGCAGTCGCGTAAGCGCAGGATGGGACATGCCTGATTCTCCGGTACATAACGTGAAAGCATTGTATCGCAGAATAGGCGGTTGGTGGCGGGCAAACGTCAATATACGATCATTCACGCAACAGCCATGCAACAGGCTGCCGCGCGTGCAAAAAAAGGTGCATCCCGAAGGATGCACCTAAAGGCTGTGCCTAAACATCAGCATTGTGGGGAGACGATTACCCCTTGCCTTTTACACTGCTGATAAAGGTGGAACGAGCGGATTTCGAGCCGAGGCGCTCAGCTTCGTTCATCAATTTCAGGGCTTTGTCGATGTCACCTTGTTTCACCGCCTGCTTAATACCGTTGTTGAAGTAGGTTTCGGTATCGCTGAGCATCGGTTCGCTTTTGGCTGCCGGTGCAGCAGCAGCAGCGGCGGCTGGCGCGGCCACCGGCGCGGCGGTATTGCCTACGGTGACCGGACCCGGGCCGGAGGAGCCGAACAGCGGGCCCACCAGCACGCTGGAGGTGCTATTGGTTTTCACTTTCAGCTTCAGCACGCCATCGGTGGTATGTTTAGCGATCGGATCCGGGATATCCGGGGCCGCATTGCCGGCGCCTTTGGCATAGGCTTTCGCCGGATCCAGTAGGGTCGTGGTCTGCTGGAGATCTTTTTCAGTGGTAAACACCAGCACATAGAGTTTTTGCTGGCCCAGCGCCGGGGTCAGGCGCATCACGCCGCCCAGGCGGTCAGCGGTCATGACGCCCGGCTGCTGATAGGTAAAGTAGTTGCTGGGGAAGAACGCCGCTGGCGTCATGTTCTGATCCAGAATCAGCACGTTCGGCGCAAAAATCTGCTTATGTTTGTTCAGTTCGCTGTCGAGCGTCAGGGTCAGCTCACCGATATTGGCCGGTACGCTCCAGGCGGCGACCGGTCCGACGATCCCCGGGACATCCAGGCGTTGACCGCCGGTGGTTAAATCAACGCTCTGCGTCTTTGATTGATCGGCAGGCGTCCAGATCAGCTGCTGCAGCGCGCTGGCTGGAATAGACGGCGCGGCGCTGGTGTTCTGCGGTACAAAGTTAACATCGGCAAGGCTCATCCCCGGCACGCATGCCAACATCCCTGCGGATAAACACAGAGCGACGAGAGTTTTCTTCATTTTCATTCTTCTCACCTTGGATAGCATCGGTTTAGCGGTAGCCAGGCAATAGCGCGCTAACCCTGAATAGTCAGGAGGGGCTGACGCCCCTCCCAGGTTACACCCGTCCTGCGGACGGTATTACCACCACACTTCCATCTGGGCACCGAAGGTAACTTCGCTGTCGTCACCGCGGCTGGAGGTGTACATGCCGCTTCCGCTGCTGTCTTTGGTCTGCAGACCGGAGGCGTTGCTGTAACCCCAGTTTTCATCCCACTTCGCGTAGGTTGCGAAAATACGGATAGCCGGACGAGACCAGACGCTGTTGCCTGCCTGCCACTGTTGAGCCAGAGTAATTTTGTACTGGTTGTTGTTTTCGCTGGTACGCTGGGATTTCACGTTGTCGTAACCGATTTCCAGCTGGGTGCTCATGATCGGCGTCCATTTGTACATCGGACGGACACCCACGGTGTACCAGGTCGAACCGTTTTTGCTGTCCAGGTCCACGTCCTGGTACATCGCCACGTACATCAGGCCCCAGTCATCGTTGAAGTCCATCGCACCGTGATCCAGAACGCGGATCATGCTGCCGTTGTTATCGATGCTGGTCCCTTGAGAGTGGCCGCTGTTCCAGGAGGTCATTGCGTCGGTCGCGTACTGAACGACAAACTTGTTGAAGCCGCCCCAGATGGACTGAGTATGTTCACCGGTCCACATCCAGCCGTCTTTCGACGCGCCGTCTTCCAGGCGGTAGTCATCCTGCGGGTTCGCACGGCCGTAATCGACGCCTAACTCCAGCACGCCGCCCGGGTTGGTTTCCAGGCCCGCCAGACGGATGTCAAAGACGTCGTTGGCCGTTTTCGCTGCATATTTTTTGGTGTCATCGCTGGAGAAGGTATAAGAACCGCCGCTTTCTGAGTTACGGGTAGCGGCCAGAGAGAGCTTACCGAAGCCAAGGTCAACGTTTTCCAGACCTGCACCCGGGCCGGAGATATCCCAGTAGTAGAAGTCGATCATGTGAACGTCATGACGCTGATAGAAGCGTTTACCCGCCCACAGCGTGGAGCCCGGCAGCCAGTCGATCAGGTTTTTACCCTGGATGTTGGCTTCACGGAACGCCGGAGAGGTGCTTTCCCAGTCATCTTCCTGATTCACGGAATAGGCAACGTTAGTATCGAAATAAAAACTCTTATCCCCTTCTTTCCACAGTTCCTGGCCCAGCTTCAGTTCCGCATAGGTTTCACATTCGTTACCAAGACGGTATTTACTTTGAGCACCGGTCGCTTTGAAGCACTGTTGCTCGCCGCCGCTGCCGGTCCAGCCAATGCCGGAACGCGCGTAGCCATGGAAATCGACAGCCAGCGCCTGAGCAGACATTACGCCTGCTGCGACGGCGACCGCCAGAGGAAGTTTGCGCAGAGTAATCATCATTCTATCTCCTGAGATCATTGCTTTTCTTTGAACGCTTCGCCGGTGTACCGCCTGCCGGGTTCGCGCCTTTTTTTAATGGGAAGCCTTACACGCCCGGCTCTTTATGCAGCCGACGACAAGCGGTGCCATCCTCACGGAATAAGTGGCAACGTTCTGGCGGCAAACCGATGGCGAATGTGGCTCCCTCTTCTACCAACACCACGTCGTTCTGGCGGTAAACCAGGTTCTGACGGATGGCGGGGATCTGGATATGAATTTGCGTTTCATGACCGAGCTGTTCGACGACCTGAACCTCGCCTTCGAGGGTCACATCGGCGATATCGCTGGGCAGTAAATGCTCCGGGCGGATACCTAAGGACATGTTGGCGCCCACCTGAACGTTGGCGCTGTCCACCGGCAGCCAGACTTGCTGACGGTTCGGCAGTTCTACCTGCACCTGATCGATAGCCGTCGCCGTGACTTTGACCGGCAGGAAGTTCATCTTCGGCGAACCGATAAAGCCAGCAACGAAGCGGTCAGCCGGATAGTGATAGAGCTCCAGCGGTTTCCCGACCTGCGCCACACGGCCGGCGTCCAGAACCACGATCTTGTCGGCGAGGGTCATCGCTTCCACCTGATCGTGGGTGACATAAATCATGGTGCGGGCCAGTCGCTTATGCAGACGGGAGATCTCGATACGCATCTGGACGCGCAGGGCGGCATCCAGGTTAGAGAGCGGTTCATCCAGCAGGAAGACGCTTGGCTCTGCCACCAGCGTACGACCGATCGCCACACGCTGGCGCTGACCACCGGAAAGCGCTTTCGGTTTACGCTCCAGGAGATGCGCCAGCTGTAAGACCTCAGCCACCTGAGTCACACGCTGGTTAATAACCTCTTTTTTCGCGCCGGCCAGCTTGAGGCCGAAAGACATATTTTCGGCAACGGAAAGATGGGGATAAAGCGCATATGACTGGAATACCATGCCGATGCCACGTTCGGCTGGCGGCACGTCGTTCATCCGGGTATCGCCAATAAACAGATCGCCGCTGGTGACGGTTTCCAGTCCGGCAATCATACGCAGCAGGGTGGATTTGCCGCAGCCCGACGGTCCAACAAACACGACGAACTCCCCATCCTGGATCTCGAGATTGATATCTTTAGATACCACCACGTCGCCCCAGGCTTTCGTTACATTTCGCAGCTGTACGCTCGCCATGCCCTTCTCCCTTCGTTACAACCTGTCACTTAAAGACACATTCAAGATGGGTCGACTATGCGGCATTCCTTAGGCTGGCAAATCCTCCACCCCCCGGCTTTTTTATGGGGGAGGAGATGGGAGGATGAGAGATTGCCTCTCGCCGCGGGGGATGGCGGACGCAGCGTGATTTCGTGATGGGGACGACAAAATTGGGCACTTTTTTCTGTGCTCCAGGACGCAATACGGCCGTTTTTGCAATGGAGATCACACAACCAGCGGGTGGGGCGTAGACCTGGGGAGGATGGAAAGGGGTTGTTAAAAAAGGAAACTCATCATCGTTAAGCCACCGAAGTGTATCCACGAGTACATCACCAAATAGGACGGGTATATGAAAATCAAAACTGGCGCTCGCATCCTCGCGCTGTCAGCACTGACCACGATGATGTTTTCCGCCTCTGCCCTCGCAAAAATTGAAGAAGGTAAGCTGGTTATCTGGATTAACGGCGACAAAGGCTATAACGGCCTCGCTGAAGTGGGTAAAAAGTTTGAAAAAGACACCGGCATTAAAGTTTCCGTAGAGCATCCGGACAAGCTGGAAGAGAAGTTCCCGCAGGTTGCGGCGACCGGCGACGGCCCGGACATCATCTTCTGGGCGCATGACCGTTTCGGCGGCTACGCACAGTCCGGCCTGCTGGCTGAAATCACCCCGGACAAAGCGTTCCAGGACAAACTCTATCCCTTCACCTGGGATGCCGTGCGCTTTAACGGCAAACTGATCGCCTATCCGGTGGCGGTTGAAGCCCTGTCCCTGATTTATAACAAGGACCTGGTGCCGAACCCGCCGAAAACCTGGGAAGAGATCCCGGCGCTGGATAAAGCGCTGAAAGCGAAAGGTAAGAGCGCGCTGATGTTCAACCTGCAAGAACCGTACTTCACCTGGCCGCTGATCGCTGCCGACGGCGGGTACGCCTTCAAGTTTGAAAACGGCAAATATGACGTGAAAAACGTCGGCGTAGACAGCGCAGGCGCGAAAGCGGGTCTCACCTTCCTGGTTGACCTGATCAAGAACAAGCACATGAATGCCGACACGGATTACTCCATCGCGGAAGCCGCCTTCAACAAAGGCGAAACCGCCATGACCATCAACGGTCCGTGGGCGTGGTCTAACATTGATAAGAGCAAGGTTAATTACGGCGTCGCCCTGCTGCCGACCTTTAAAGGCAAACCATCGAAACCGTTCGTTGGCGTGCTGAGCGCCGGTATCAACGCCGCCAGCCCGAACAAAGAGCTGGCGAAAGAGTTCCTCGAAAACTACCTGATGACCGATCAGGGTCTGGAAGCGGTTAACAACGACAAACCGCTGGGTGCTGTCGCGCTGAAATCCTTCCAGGAGAAACTGGAAAAAGATCCGCGCATCGCCGCCACCATGGCGAACGCCCAGAATGGCGAAATCATGCCTAACATCCCGCAGATGTCTGCCTTCTGGTATGCCGTTCGTACCGCGGTAATCAACGCCGCCAGCGGTCGCCAGACGGTCGATGCTGCACTGAAGGATGCACAGAGCCGTATCACCAAGTAAGAAAACGGCGGGTGGCGCTTGCGCTTACCCGCCCTACCACTACGGCTCGGACCGTAGGTCAGGTAAGCGAAGCGCCGCCTGACAAATAAGTTTTCACCGCTGTAGAGGATGATCCCCATGGATGCCGTTAAAAAGAAACACTGGTGGCAAAGTCCGCAACTCACATGGTCTGTGATTGGCTTACTGTGCCTGCTGGTGGGTTACCTTGTTGTTTTGATGTACGCCCAGGGGGAGTACCTGTTCGCCATCATGACGCTGATTTTAAGCTCAGTTGGCCTGTATATTTTCGCTAATCGCAAGGCTTATGCCTGGCGCTATGTCTATCCCGGCCTCGCCGGCATGGGTCTGTTCGTCCTGTTTCCGCTGATCTGTACCATTGCCATCGCCTTCACTAACTACAGCAGCACCAACCAGCTGACCTTTGAACGTGCGCAGCAGGTGCTGATGGATCGCTCTTTCCAGGCTGGCAAAGCCTATAACTTCACGCTGATCCCGGCGGGGGACGAGTGGAAACTGGCCCTGACCGACGGCGAGAGCGGTAAAAACTACCTTTCCGACGCTTTTAAATTCGGCGGTGAGCAGAAGCTGGCGTTAAAAGAAACCGATGCCCTGCCGGAAGGCGAGCGCGTCAGCCTGCGCGTCATTACCCAGAACCGCACTGCGCTGAACCAACTGACCGCGGTGCTGCCGGATGACAGCAAAGTGATCATGAGCTCGCTGCGTCAGTTCTCTGGCACTCAACCGCTGTATACGCTTAGCGAAGATGGGGTGCTGACCAACAATCAGACCCACGTTAAATACCGCCCGAACAATGACGTAGGCTTCTACCAGGCGATTAACGCCGACGGCAGCTGGGGCACTGAAAAGCTGAGCCCGGGCTACACCGTGACGATCGGCTGGGATAACTTCACCCGCGTCTTCCAGGACGAAGGTATCCAGAAACCGTTCTTCGCTATTTTCGTCTGGACCGTGGTGTTCTCGGTGCTGACGGTGATTTTGACCGTGGCCGTGGGAATGGTGCTGGCTTGTCTGGTGCAGTGGGAAGCACTGAAAGGCAAAGCAATTTACCGCGTCCTGTTGATTCTGCCGTATGCCGTACCGTCGTTTATTTCGATTCTGATTTTCAAAGGGCTGTTCAACCAGAGCTTTGGTGAAATCAATATGATGCTCAGCGCGCTGTTCGGCATTAAGCCGGCCTGGTTTAGCGACCCGACCACCGCGCGCACCATGATCATCATCGTCAATACCTGGCTGGGCTATCCGTACATGATGATCCTGTGCATGGGGTTGCTGAAGGCGATTCCGGACGATCTGTACGAAGCGTCGGCGATGGATGGCGCCGGTCCGTTCCAGAACTTCTTTAAAATTACGCTGCCGCTGCTGATCAAACCGCTGACACCGCTGATGATCGCCAGCTTCGCCTTTAACTTTAACAACTTCGTGCTGATTCAGCTGTTGACCAACGGTGGTCCGGACCGTCTCGGCACCACCACCCCGGCCGGTTATACCGACCTGCTGGTGAGCTACACCTATCGCATCGCCTTTGAAGGCGGCGGCGGTCAGGACTTCGGCCTGGCGGCGGCTATCGCAACGCTTATCTTCCTGCTGGTTGGCGCGTTAGCGATTGTGAATCTGAAAGCCACACGCATGAAGTTTGATTAAGGGAGATAACGATAATGGCTATGGTCCAACCCAAATCTCAAAAGCTGCGTCTCTTTACTACGCATCTCCTGCTACTGATTTTTATCGCGGCGATTATGTTTCCGCTGCTGATGGTTATCGCCATCTCGCTGCGCGAGGGTAACTTCGCCACCGGCAGCCTGATCCCGGATACCATCTCCTGGGAACACTGGCGTCTGGCGTTAGGCTTCAGCGTCGAACACGCCGATGGCCGCGTCACGCCGCCGCCGTTCCCGGTGCTGCTGTGGCTGTGGAACTCGATTAAGGTCGCCGGCATTACCGCGATCGGTATCGTCGCCCTCTCCACCACCTGCGCCTACGCTTTTGCCCGTATGCGCTTCCCGGGGAAAGCGACGCTGCTGAAAGGGATGCTGATTTTCCAGATGTTCCCGGCGGTGCTGTCGCTGGTGGCTCTGTATGCGTTGTTTGACCGCCTGGGCCAGTACATCCCGTTCGTCGGCCTCAACACCCACGGCGGCGTGATCTTCGCTTATATGGGCGGTATCGCGCTGCACGTCTGGACGATTAAAGGCTACTTCGAAACCATCGATGGTTCGCTGGAAGAAGCGGCGGCGCTGGATGGCGCGACCCCATGGCAGGCCTTCCGCCTCGTGCTGCTGCCGCTGTCGGTGCCGATTCTGGCGGTGGTGTTTATTCTGTCGTTCATCGCAGCCATCACCGAAGTGCCCGTCGCCTCGCTGCTGCTGCGCGATGTGAACAGCTATACCCTGGCGGTAGGTATGCAACAGTATCTCAACCCGCAGAACTATCTGTGGGGCGACTTCGCCGCTGCGGCGGTGCTCTCCGCCATCCCGATCACGGTCGTCTTCCTGCTGGCGCAGCGCTGGCTGGTTAACGGCCTGACGGCGGGTGGGGTGAAAGGTTAAGTTTTTTTTGTAACACCGGCCCCAAATTTCAGATGAGGGCCGACGGTCTAGCCGCAATACACGACCCCAACCGGGTATTGTCGCCGTCGCCCTCAGCTGAAAAAGTAAGGCCAATGCCACTGCTATCCTCAACTGGACCCTACATAAATTTTATTTGTGACTGTTGGTCAGCGGCCCTGGAGGCCGCTTTTTTTTATTCGCGTTTCAGGCGATTGGAGTTACACAGCCAGAGCGTAATCACCAGGATCAGGATCGCAGCAGAGTAAATTAGCACCGCCATCGGCGACTCATGGTCGATGATAATCAGGCGCACAATCGCGGTGATGCCGATATAGACGAAATAGCGCAGCGGGAAGTGGAACCCCGACTGAAAATACTTGACGATCAGCGCGATAAACTCGAAGTAGAGGAAGTAGACCACCAGACCTTCCACCAGCCGGTACTTACTGGTCGGCTCCGGGGTAAAGAGGACATCGGCCAGATGCAGCGTCTCTTTCCCGAGGAAGACGATCAAAATAATCCCCAGGCACAGCAGCCCAAGATTCAAAACCGTTTGCATCGCGGTGGCGATAAAATTCACCAGCGGACGATAAACCGACGACATAAATACCCCTCATCATTATGCTTCTTTGAGACCTGTATAACGCAAAAATGTGATCCAGATCGACATTATTCGCTAACTTTTTGCCACCACCGGCGAAGATGTAACAATCACAGCCCAGACGGACGGGTTAAAAAGGAAACAACCATGCTGAAGATTCGTACCGCACGCGCAGAGGATGCGGCTTTACTCAATGAAATGGGCAATGCCAGCTATCGCCATCACTTTGCTCACCTCTGGCATAACGCCGACGAGCTGGCGTGCTACCTGCAACAAGAGTATTCCCTGGCCTCGCTGCAACGCAGCCTGACCGATTCCCAGTGCTGTTGGTTGATTGCTGAAGCCCCCCACCCTGTCGGCTTTGCGAAATACGCCTGTCGTCAGGCGATAAGTCCTGAAGGTCCGTCCGGTACGCTGTTGCATAAGCTCTATCTGCTGCCTGACACAACGGGCCGACGCTACGGCGAGCAGATATTTCGCGCCGTCGAGGCGAGAGCAAAAGCGGCCGGTGAACGCTGGCTGTGGCTGGAAGTGCTCGCCGATAACCCCGCTGCGCGCCGCTTTTACGAACGTCAGGGGATGCAGCACGTGAAAGATGTCGCATTTCATTCCGCCAGCCAGCAAAGCACCTTACATATTCTGGCCAAACCGATCTGAGAGGCACTATGCATACCCTTCGGGAAACGGCGATCCGCAACGTCACCAGCGGTGAGAACGTGGTGATCTACCAGCCCGCCAACCTGTACGACTGCACACTGGGCGATAACGTCTTCGTCGGGCCGTTCGTTGAGATCCAGGGCAATACCCGCATCGGCGCGAACAGTAAAATTCAGTCCCATACCTTTATCTGCGAGTACGTCACCATCGGCCAGCGCTGCTTTATCGGTCACGGCGTGATGTTTGCCAACGACCTGTTTCGCGAGGGTAAACCAAACGCCGACCGCGCCAGCTGGGGGCGAATTGAGATTGGCGATGACGTGTCGATCGGCAGTGGCGCCACGATTCTGGCCGTCAGCATCTGCGACGGCGTGGTGATTGGCGCGGGCAGCGTGGTGACGAAGTCCATTACCGAGAAAGGGGTGTGGGCGGGAAATCCAGCCCGCCTGCTGCGGCGGCTGTAAAAAAAATGCCGACCTAAGGGTCGGCATTGCGTCTTAGCTGCGCAAGATTATGCGCGCCAGGCTTTATAACGGTTAATCAGGCCGTTAGTCGAGCTGTCGTGGCTGCTAACTTCGCTGCCGTCTTTCAGCTCCGGCAGGATGCGGTTAGCCAGCTGTTTGCCCAGTTCAACGCCCCACTGGTCGAAGGTGAAGATGTTGAGGATCGCGCCCTGGGTGAAGATTTTGTGCTCGTACAGGGCAATCAGCGCCCCCAGGCTGAACGGGGTGATTTCACGCAGCAGGATGGAGTTCGTCGGACGGTTGCCTTCAAACACTTTGAACGGCACCACGTGCTCCAGGGTCGCCGGATCTTTACCCTGATCGCGATATTCCTGCTCGACCACTTCACGGGATTTACCGAAAGCCAGGGCCTCGGTCTGAGCGAAGAAGTTGGACAGCAGCTTCGGATGATGGTCGGACAGCGGGTTGTGGGTGATAGCTGGGGCGATGAAATCGCACGGTACCATTTTGGTGCCCTGGTGGATCAGCTGGTAGAACGCGTGCTGACCGTTGGTGCCCGGCTCACCCCAGATGATCGGGCCAGTCTGGTAGTCTACCGCGTGGCCGTTACGGTCAACATACTTACCGTTGGACTCCATGTTGCCCTGCTGGAAGTAGGCGGCAAAACGGTGCATGTACTGGTCGTACGGCAGAATCGCTTCGGTTTCTGCTCCGAAGAAGTTGTTGTACCAGATACCGATCAGCGCCAGCAGCACCGGCAGGTTTTTCTCCGCCGGGGTGGTGGAGAAGTGTTTATCCATCGCATGCGCGCCGGACAGCAGCTCAACGAAGTTGTCGAAGCCCACGGAGAGAATGATGGACAGGCCAATCGCCGACCACAGGGAGTAGCGGCCGCCAACCCAGTCCCAGAATTCGAACATGTTGGCGGTGTCGATGCCGAACTCGCCAACCGCTTTCGCGTTGGTAGAAAGCGCCGCGAAGTGTTTGGCCACGTGCTTGTCGTCGCCCGCGGTCGCCAGGAACCAGTCGCGCGCGCTGTGGGCGTTGGTCATGGTTTCCTGAGTGGTGAAGGTCTTGGACGCCACCAGGAACAGGGTCGTTTCCGGGTTGACGTTCTTCAGCACTTCAGCGATGTGGGTGCCATCGACGTTGGAGACAAAGTGCATGTTGAGGTGGTTTTTGTACGGACGCAGCGCTTCGGTGACCATGAACGGACCGAGGTCGGAACCGCCGATACCAATGTTAACCACGTCGGTGATCGGTTTGCCGGTATAGCCTTTCCAGCTACCGGAGATAATCGCTTCTGAGAAGGTTTTCATCTTCTCCAGCACAGCGTTCACTTCCGGCATCACATCTTTGCCATCAACCACAATCGGCGTATTGCTGCGGTTGCGCAGCGCGACGTGCAGTACCGCACGGTCTTCGGTACGGTTGATCTTTTCGCCGGAGAACATCGATTTAATGGCGCCTGCCAGATCGGTCTCTTTCGCCAGATCCTGCAGTTTAGCCAGCGTCTCTTCGGTGATGCGGTTTTTGGAGAAGTCCACCAGCATCAGATCGTCGAACGTCGCGGAAAACTTAGAAAAACGGTCGCTATCTTTGGCGAACAGCTCGCTGATAGTGACATCTTTCATTTCGTCGAAGTGTTTCTGTAATGCCTGCCAGGCAGAGGTCTGCGTTGGGTTGATGTTTTTCATTAGCAATACTCTTCTGATTTGAGATTGTGACTTCGGTCGATTGTAGCGCCGGTGACGGAAAATTGTGATGATTTTTGTGACTTGTCCCTGACGCCGGTCAGGAATCGGGTCAAAACGGAGTAAAAAGCCCCATTAGTATAGCTATCATAAGGCTTTTTTCTGTTAGCCGCAGGGGCATGAAAAATCCGCATAACCGCAGCGTTGACATAGCTGGTGTTAAGCCTTTATATATCCGCAGTGCTTACGTATTGGTAGGTATCTATTGCTCGCGCATTTCACGCTACAGCGAAAGGGTATTCGCGGGGGATATAATGTCCCTGTTCCCCCGGCCAGGTGAAAGACGTCGGTAATTGCCAGAAGAGGTGCGTTGCCCAGGTAACCGTATTGGAGGAACCAGTCCGGGGAAAATACGTGAGGGGGAGCAACGCCGAGGTGAAAGAGCGTCTGGTCACGCTCCTCACCGGCCACAGGGGCTGAATCCCCTGGGTTGTCACCAGAAACGTTCGCAGTCGGGCGTTTCATACCCGAACACCTCAGCGCCCAGAGCGGTGAGTCGGGTCTACAAGGTGGAGCACTTCTGGGTGACATCGTAGTTGTTTATCACTCTGCGCCACCCTGTTTATCGCTCTTCCCTTGTGCCATGGCTGAATAATTTGGCCTGGCTTATTAAGACATTTTGTTGCGATCCGGCGGCGTCCAGCCCCTGCCACGATCGGTGTTCAGGAATCGTTTTAATAAGTCAGGCCCCCTGACACGAGGTTGTTATGACAGATCTAGTCGTCGCCAAATTTGGCGGCACCAGCGTTGCCGATTTTGACGCTATGAACCGCAGCATCGATGTGGCGCTGCTCGATGCCAATACCCGTATTGTTGTGCTCTCCGCCTCCGCCGGCGTGACCAACATTCTGGTGGCCTTAGCGGGAGGGCTGGAACCCACCGAACGTTTTTCCCAGCTGGATGCTCTGCGCCAGATCCAGTTCAATATTCTGGAGCGTTTGCGCTATCCCAACGTGATCCGCGAAGAGATTGAGCGCCTGCTGGAAAATATCACGACGCTGGCGGAAGCCGCCGCGCTCGCCTCCTCGACCGCCCTGACCGACGAACTGGTCAGCCATGGCGAACTGATGTCCACCCTGCTGTTTGTAGAAATTCTGCGTGAACGCGGTATTCAGGCGCAGTGGTTTGACGCCCGTAAAGTGCTGCGCACTAACGATCGCTTTGGCCGCGCCGAACCGGACATCGCCGCCGTCGCCGAACTGACCCAGCAGCAGCTGGCGCCGCGCCTGGCGGAAGGCCTGGTGGTGACGCAGGGCTTTATCGGCAGCGAAGCGAAAGGCCGCACCACCACCCTCGGCCGCGGCGGTAGCGATTATACCGCCGCTCTGCTCGGCGAAGCGCTGAATGCCACCCGCGTCGATATCTGGACCGATGTGCCCGGGATCTATACGACCGATCCGCGCGTGGCGCCAGCGGCGAAACGCATCGACGTCATCGCCTTTGAAGAGGCAGCGGAAATGGCCACCTTTGGCGCCAAAGTGCTGCACCCGGCGACCCTGCTGCCCGCTGTGCGCAGCGATATCCCGGTGTTTGTCGGCTCCAGTAAAGAGCCTAAAGCGGGCGGTACGCTGGTGTGTAAAACCACCGAGAACCCGCCGCTGTTCCGCGCGCTGGCGCTGCGTCGCCGCCAGACGCTGCTGACGCTGCACAGCCTGAATATGCTGCACTCCCGCGGCTTCCTCGCCGAGGTATTCGGCATTCTGGCGCGCCATAACATCTCCGTCGATTTGATCACCACCTCCGAAGTGAGCGTGGCCCTGACCATGGATACCACCGGCTCAACCTCTGCAGGCGATACCCTGCTGACCCAGGCGCTGCTGACTGAACTCTCCTCGCTGTGCCGCGTGGAAGTGGAGGAAGACCTGGCGCTGGTGGCCCTGATTGGCAATGAGCTGTCGAAAGCCTGCGGCGTCGGCAAAGAGGTCTTTGGCGTCCTCGAGCCGTTTAATATCCGCATGATTTGCTATGGCGCCTCCAGCCATAACCTCTGCTTCCTGGTGCCTGGCGCCGATGCGGAGAAGGTGGTGCAGAAGCTGCATCATAATTTGTTTGAGTAAAATTTCTTAGCACGATAAACAATACCTATAGCCGGGCTCGAACCCGGCTTTTTTATAACAACATCAACACAACCAGCGGACCTGCTCGCCGCCCCATCGGGATGGCGCGGCCCGGTTCGCGTATCGCAAGGAACACAACATGCTCGCAACTCTGACGCGGCTGTTCCCGTTATGGGCACTGCTGCTCTCCGTTCTGGCCTATTACACTCCCACCACCTTCACCCCAATTGGCCCATGGGTCACCACCCTGCTGATGCTGATCATGTTCGGTATGGGTGTGCATCTGAAGCTGGAGGATTTCAAACGCGTCCTGTCGCGCCCGGCGCCGGTCGCTGCGGGGATCTTTCTCCATTATCTGGTGATGCCGCTCGCCGCCTGGCTGCTGGCGCTGCTGTTTCATATGCCGCCGGAGCTTTCCGCCGGGATGGTGCTGGTCGGCAGCGTCGCCAGCGGGACCGCCTCCAACGTGATGATCTTTCTTGCCAAAGGGGATGTGGCGCTGTCGGTGACCATCTCCTCGGTCTCCACCCTCGTCGGCGTCGTGGCGACACCGCTGCTCACCCGTCTGTACGTCGACGCGCATATTCAGGTCGACGTCATGGGCATGTTGCTCAGCATTCTGCAGATTGTGGTCATCCCCATCGCGCTGGGACTGATTGTCCATCATCTGCTGCCGAAGGTGGTGAAAGCGGTAGAGCCGTTCCTGCCCGCTTTCTCGATGGTATGCATACTGGCGATCATCAGCGCGGTGGTGGCGGGTTCCGCCGCCCATATCGCCTCCGTCGGCCTGGTGGTGATTATCGCGGTGATCCTGCATAACACCATTGGCCTGCTTGGCGGCTACTGGGGCGGACGTCTGTTTGGTTTTGATGAATCCACCTGCCGTACGCTGGCGATCGAGGTGGGGATGCAGAACTCTGGCCTGGCGGCCGCGCTGGGTAAAATTTACTTCGGCCCGCTGGCGGCGCTGCCAGGCGCGCTGTTCTCCGTCTGGCATAACCTGTCCGGTTCGCTGCTGGCCGGGTACTGGTCAGGAAAGCCTATCGCCAAAAAAGCCGACAAGCGCTGAGCGTGATACGTCCGGGCGCAGGCCCGGGCGTGTGCGTTATCCAATCTGCAAACGTACTGGTTTACCTAACTTCATTAACATCATGACTAACGCATCCAGGGTAAACTTACTGGTTTTCTGATTGACCACATCTGAAATACGCGGGCGCGAAATGCTCAACTTCGCGGCAGCATCGGCCTGCTTCAATTGATGTTCATCTATCCACTCAGCGATTTCCTGCATTAACTGTCGTTTAAGCGCCATCAACTGCTCAACTTCTTTTTCCGCTTGTCCCCGAAGCTGCTCTGCGTCAGCATCATCAAAGCCCAGTTCACTGAATATATTGCTCTCTTCAGAGGTCACATGACGAATACCATCCACCCTCTTACGATTCATTTATGACTCCTGTGTTCCTGCTGTATAACCTGCAAACGGTTTCTGACAATCTGTTTTTCGTGTTCGGCGGTACGTCGCGTCTTTTTGTTAAAACAGTGCAGGACATATATCGCCTCTGCAAAACGGGCCAGATAAATTACCCGATATGCACCGGAAAAGTGGCGCAGGCGGATTTCCTCAACGCCCCGCCCCAGTTGAGGCATCGCTTTCCAGTCCGCAGCCTCTAAACCCGACTGTAAACGATAAAGCTGGAATCCGGCATCTCTGCGGACGTCCTCAGGAAACTGGCGCAGATCGTCAAAGGAAGAGCCCATCCAGACGATACGCCTTAATTTCTGTTGCTGATTGAGCATACCACATCCTTGTATAAAATTTTATACATCTCCCGCCCAAAATTTGTCGTCGTTGGCCAGTAGGCGTGCCGTTACCCTAAGCCAGACCCGCGCACTGGTCACGAACGAGGGAAATATTCTGCGAGGCGCTTTCCGGATGCGTTCTATTTTGCGCTGATTGCCGTACACTGGGTGCTCTGGTCTGACTGAGGGCACCACCATGGCACTCCCCCGTATTACACAAAAAGAGATGACCGAGCGCGAACAGCGCGAATTGAAAACGCTGCTTGACCGCGCGCGTATTGCGCATGGCCGCCCGCTGAGCAATGCGGAAACGAACAGCGTGAAAAAGGAATATATCGATAAGCTGATGGCGCAGCGTGAAGCGGAAGCGAAGAAAGCCCGCCAGGTGAAAAAACAGCAGGCTTATAAAACGGATAAGGAAGCGACCTTTTCCTGGTCGGCGAATACGCCGACCCGCGGCAGGCGTTAACGCCCTTTCTTTTTACGTCCCGGCTGGGTGAAACGTTTCCCGTTAGCAGCCGGGCGGCCCTTATCGTTGCTATTTTCCATCTTCACCACCGGGCGCTTGATGCCGGGAGTCGCCGCTTTGGCCTTCGGCCTGGCTTTCGGCTTCGCTTCGGAAGAGGAGTTTTCAATCAGCTTGAACAGGTCGATCAACTCGTCATCGGTTAGATCACGCCATTCCCCCAAGGGGATCCCCGTCAGGCTCACGTTCATAATCCGCGTACGCTCAAGCTTCGTCACTTCATAGCCAAAGTGCTCGCACATACGACGGATCTGGCGATTCAGCCCCTGCACCAGAGTGATGCGGAAAACGAACGGCGCCTCTTTCTTCACTTTACATTTTTTCGTCACCGTCCCGAGAATCGGCACCCCCGCGCCCATCCCGCGAATGAACTCATCGGTCACTGGCTTATCGACCGTCACCAGATACTCTTTTTCATGGTCGTTGCCGGCACGCAGGATCTTGTTCACCAGATCACCGTGGTTGGTGAGGAAGATCAGCCCCTGAGAATCTTTATCCAGACGGCCAATAGGGAAGATACGCTTGCTGTGGTTGACGAAGTCGACAATATTGTCGCGTTCGCCATCTTCGGTGGTGCTCACAATACCGACCGGCTTATTCAGCGCAATCAGCACCAGATCATCCGCTTCACGCGGCTCAATCAACCGTCCGTTCACTTTGACCAGGTCACCAGGCTTCACCTGATCGCCAATGGTGGCGCGCTTGCCATTAATAAAGACGTTGCCTTGTTCAATAAAGCGGTCCGCTTCGCGACGCGAGCAGATGCCGCTTTCGCTGATGTATTTATTTAATCGGGTTGATGAGTCGGGCAGCATAGATTCTCCTGTAAAAGCGAAATATACCCTACCTTGTGGGCGAGAAAAAAGATGTGCCTTTGCGCCCTCCGGCGCAAGGTGTGATCGACTACGCCTTTTTTCACAAAAGTGTCCCGCTCAACGCCTGGCAACTTTGCATGATGAAATATCACAGAATCAGCGATTTAGCGTGCAATGCACAAAGGTGCCAACAACCCGCTATTGATAACGCAAATGTGCAAGATTATTCGCCAGATTAGGGTGATGAAATAAAAGAAAATCGCTTTAAACGGTGGCTCTAATAGGGTTATATCAGATCAACAGCACAAACCCGCGATTTGCACAAATGTGCAGGAGCCTGCAGATGACCATGGAAAACAGCGATGATATCCGGTTGATTGTCAAAATCGCCCAGCTCTATTACGAGCAGGATATGACTCAGGCGCAAATCGCTCGCGAGCTGGGGATCTATCGCACCACCATCAGTCGCCTGCTGAAGCGCGGCCGCGAGCAGGGCATTGTTACCATCGCCATCAACTATGACTACAATGAAAACCTGTGGCTCGAGCAACAGCTCAAGCAAAAATTTGGCCTGAAAGAGGCGGTGGTTGCCAGCAGCGATGGGCTGCTGGAAGAAGAACAGCTGAGTGCGATGGGCCAGCATGGCGCCCTGCTTGTCGATCGGTTGCTGGAGCCAGGCGATATCATCGGTTTTTCATGGGGCCGCGCCGTGCGTTCTCTGGTGGAGAACCTGCCGCAGGCCAGCCAGTCACGCCAGGTGATCTGCGTCCCCATCATCGGTGGACCTTCCGGTAAACTGGAGAGCCGCTACCATGTGAACACCTTAACCTACGGCGCGGCAGCCAGACTGAAAGCGGAATCCCACCTTGCCGATTTTCCAGCTCTGCTGGATAACCCGCTGATCCGCAACGGCATCATGCAGTCCCAGCATTTTAAAACCATCTCATCCTACTGGGACAGCCTGGATGTGGCGCTGGTGGGTATTGGTTCACCGGCCATTCGCGACGGCGCAAACTGGCACGCCTTCTACGGCAGCGAAGAGAGCGACGATCTCAACGCCCGCCACGTCGCCGGGGATATCTGTTCGCGTTTCTACGATATTAACGGCGGGTTAGTCGATACCAATATGAGCGAAAAAACCCTGTCGATCGAAATGGCGAAGCTCCGCCAGGCTCGCTATTCCATCGGCATCGCCATGGGGGAAGAGAAATACTCTGGCATTCTTGGCGCATTGCACGGACGCTATATTAATTGTCTGGTGACAAACAGAGAAACGGCTGAGTTATTACTGAAATAACACACAGGATATGATTTCACGCAGCACCCGCTGCGGGGGATCCCTTTATCTAAAGAAATGGGAGTGAATAATGAATACCTGGTTAAATTTAAAAGATAACATCATTATCGTGACCGGCGGCGCCTCGGGAATTGGGCTGGCCATTGTCGATGAATTATTATCACAAGGTGCTCATGTCCAGATGATTGATATTCATGGCGGCGATCGTCATCACAATGGCGATAATTATCACTTCTGGCCGACGGATATTTCCAGCGCGACAGAGGTGCAACAGACTATCGATGCCATTATTCAGCGCTGGTCGCGTATTGATGGTTTGGTCAATAACGCTGGCGTGAATTTCCCGCGTTTATTAGTCGACGAAAAAGCACCGGCCGGCCGCTATGAATTAAACGAAGCCGCTTTTGAAAAAATGGTCAATATCAACCAGAAAGGGGTGTTTTTCATGTCGCAGGCGGTGGCGCGTCAAATGGTCAAACAGCGCGCCGGTGTGATTGTCAATGTCTCTTCGGAGAGCGGCCTGGAAGGCTCTGAAGGTCAAAGCTGCTACGCCGCGACCAAGGCCGCGCTCAACAGCTTTACCCGCTCCTGGTCCAAAGAATTGGGTAAATATGGGATCCGCGTGGTCGGCGTTGCGCCGGGGATCCTCGAAAAAACCGGTCTGCGGACACCGGAATATGAAGAGGCGCTGGCCTGGACGCGCAATATCACCGTCGAGCAACTTCGCGAGGGATATACCAAAAACGCCATTCCCATCGGGCGGGCAGGAAAGCTCTCGGAAGTGGCTGATTTTGTTTGCTATCTCTTGTCAGCGCGCGCCAGCTACATCACCGGAGTCACCACTAACATTGCCGGCGGAAAAACGCGCGGTTAAGGAGGCAGTATGGTTCACGCTATCTTCTGCGCCCACGGCCAGCTGGCCGGGGCCATGCTTGATTCGGTATGCATGGTCTACGGCGAGGTTAACGTCAGCGCCGTCGCGTTTGTCCCCGGCGAAAACGCGGCGGATATCGCCATTAACCTGGAAAAGTTAGTAAGCGCCCACACCGATGAGGAGTGGGTAATCGCGGTAGATTTGCAGTGCGGAAGCCCATGGAATGCCGCAGCTGGGCTGGCAATGCGTCACCCGCAGATCCGGGTGATTAGCGGCCTGTCGCTGCCGCTGGCGCTCGAGCTGGTGGATAACCAGCATACCCTGAGCGCCGATGACTTATGCCAGCATCTGCAGGCCATCGCCAGTCAGTGCTGTGTGGTCTGGCAGCAGCCAGAAACCGTTGAGGAGGAGTTCTGATGCAAATTACCCTCGCCCGTATTGATGACCGACTGATTCATGGCCAGGTCACCACCGTGTGGTCAAAAGTCGCCAACGCCCAGCGGATAATTATCTGCAATGACGATGTATTTAACGATGAGGTTCGCCGGACCCTGTTGCGCCAGGCGGCTCCGCCAGGCATGAAGGTAAACGTTGTCAGTCTGGAAAAAGCGGTTGCGGTCTATCATAACCCGCAATATCAGGACGAGACCGTCTTTTATTTATTTACCAATCCACACGATGTTTTAACGATGGTGCGCCAGGGCGTGCAGATCGCCACGTTAAATATTGGTGGCATGGCCTGGCGACCCGGTAAAAAACAGCTAACCAAAGCCGTTTCTTTGGATCCGCAGGATATTCAGGCATTCCGTGAACTCGATAAACTGGGCGTAAAACTCGATTTACGCGTGGTCGCATCAGATCCGTCAGTCAATATTCTCGACAAAATTAACGAAACAGCTTTCTGCGAATAAAAATAGCGCCTGTTGTGATATGCCGTAGCAGGCAGGATGACTCACACCTTAAAGGTCATAAATTATGGAAATTAGTACCCTACAGATAATAGCCATATTTATTTTTTCCTGTATTGCCGGAATGGGCAGCGTGCTGGATGAATTTCAGACCCATCGGCCCCTTATCGCCTGTACCGTGATTGGCCTCATCCTGGGCGATTTAAAAACCGGGGTTATGCTCGGCGGTACGCTGGAGCTGATCGCCCTCGGCTGGATGAACGTGGGGGCAGCGCAGTCGCCAGATTCGGCGCTGGCCAGCATTATCTCCGCCATTCTGGTGATTGTGGGCCACCAGAGCATTGCCACCGGTATCGCCATTGCTCTGCCGGTGGCCGCCGCCGGGCAGGTGCTGACCGTTTTCGCCCGTACCATTACCGTGGTGTTCCAGCACGCCGCGGACAAAGCGGCCGAGGAGGCGCGCTTTCGCACCATCGACCTGCTGCATGTCTCCGCACTGGGGGTGCAGGCACTGCGCGTGGCAATCCCGGCGCTGGTGGTCTCGCTGTTCGTTAGCGCGGACATGGTCAGCAGTATGCTCAGCGCGATCCCGGAATTCGTCACCCGCGGCCTGCAGATTGCCGGTGGTTTCATTGTCGTCGTGGGCTACGCGATGGTGCTGCGAATGATGGGCGTGAAGTACCTGATGCCCTTCTTTTTCCTCGGTTTTCTCGCCGGGGGTTATCTCGACTTCAGCCTGCTGGCCTTCGGCGGCGTGGGCGTCATCATCGCGCTGATCTACATCCAGCTCAATCCACAGTGGCGTAAGGCTGAACCCGCCGCCTCCACTGCCCCCTCTGCCCCCGCCCTTGACCAGCTTGACGACTAATGGAGCCGAAAATGGAACAGAAAAAAATCACGCAAGGCGACCTGGTGAGCATGTTTCTCCGCTCCAACCTCCAGCAGGCCTCCTTTAACTTCGAACGTATTCATGGCCTGGGATTTTGCTACGACATGATCCCGGCGATCAAACGCCTGTATCCGCTCAAAGCCGATCAGGTCGCGGCGCTGAAGCGTCATCTGGTGTTCTTTAATACCACGCCGGCGGTGTGTGGCCCGGTGATCGGCGTCACCGCCGCCATGGAGGAGGCCCGGGCTAACGGCGCGGCCATTGACGATGGCGCTATCAACGGCATCAAAGTGGGTCTGATGGGCCCGCTGGCCGGCGTCGGCGACCCGCTGGTCTGGGGCACGCTGCGGCCGATTACCGCGGCCCTTGGCGCCTCGCTGGCCCTCTCCGGCAACATTCTGGGACCTTTGTTATTTTTCTTTATTTTCAATGCAGTGCGGCTGGCAATGAAGTGGTACGGCCTGCAACTGGGCTTCCGTAAAGGGGTCAATATCGTCAGCGATATGGGCGGTAACCTGCTGCAGAAGCTGACCGAAGGCGCCTCCATTCTCGGCCTGTTTGTCATGGGGGTGCTGGTGACCAAATGGACCACCATCAATGTGCCGCTGGTGGTTTCCCAAACGCCCGGTGCAGACGGCGCCACCGTCACGATGACCGTCCAGAACATCCTCGATCAGCTCTGCCCCGGCCTGCTGGCGCTGGGCCTGACGCTACTGATGGTGCGTCTGCTGAACAAGAAAGTGAATCCGGTCTGGCTGATTTTCGCCCTTTTCGGCTTAGGCATTATCGGCAACGCCCTCGGCTTTCTGTCCTGATTATTCCGCCCCGGCGATGCCGGGGTGACGTCAACAACATAGCCCCGAAAGATGAAGGGGATGAGGTGGTTTATGCAAACAACAACGGCCCTGCGCCTGTATGGCAAACGAGACCTGCGCCTGGAAACCTTTACCCTCCCGGCGATGCAGGACGATGAGATCCTCGCCCGGGTGGTCACGGACAGCCTGTGTCTTTCCTCATGGAAAGAGGCCAATCAGGGTGCCGATCATAAAAAGGTGCCAGATGATGTGGCCACCAGGCCCATTATTATCGGTCATGAATTCTGCGGCGAAATCCTTGCCGTCGGTAAAAAGTGGCAGCATAAGTTTCAGCCAGGGCAGCGCTACGTGATTCAGGCCAACCTGCAGTTGCCCGACCGACCCGACTGCCCCGGCTACTCATTCCCATGGATCGGTGGCGAAGCCACCCATGTGGTGATCCCCAATGAGGTGATGGCGCAGGATTGCCTGCTCACCTGGGAGGGGGATACCTGGTTTGAAGGATCGCTGGTGGAGCCGCTCTCCTGCGTCATTGGCGCTTTCAACGCCAATTATCATCTGCAGGAGGGGAGTTACAACCACGTGATGGGGATCCGTCCTCAGGGACGCACTCTGATCCTGGGCGGGACGGGGCCGATGGGGCTGCTGGCTATCGACTATGCGCTGCACGGCCCCATCAATCCTTCACTACTGGTAGTGACCGATACCAATAAGCCGAAGCTCAGCTACGCCCGCCGTCATTACCCCTCTGAGCCGCAGACGCTGATCCACTACCTCGACGGCCATGAGGCCAGTCGCGATACGCTGCTGGCGCTCAGCGGCGGCCATGGCTTCGACGATATCTTCGTGTTTGTGCCAAACGAACAGCTGATCACCCTGGCCTCCTCGTTGCTGGCCCCGGACGGCTGCCTGAATTTCTTTGCTGGCCCCCAGGATAAGCAATTCAGCGCCCCGATCAACTTCTACGACGTGCACTACGCCTTTACCCACTACGTCGGCACCTCCGGCGGTAATACTGACGATATGCGCGCCGCGGTGGCGCTGATGCAGGCGAAAAAGGTCCAGACGGCGAAAGTGGTCACCCATATTCTCGGCCTGAACGCCGCGGGCGAAACCACCCTCGATCTGCCTGCCGTCGGCGGGGGAAAAAAGCTGGTGTATACCGGAAAAGCCTTCCCGCTCACGCCGCTGGGCGAGATCGCCGATCCCGAACTGGCAGCGATTGTGGCGCGTCACCATGGGATCTGGTCCCAGGAGGCTGAAGCGTATCTGCTGGCCCACGCGGAGGATATTACGCATGATTAACCGCGATACGCTGCTGTGCATCTCCCTGGCGGGTCGCCCCGGCAACTTCGGCACCCGCTTTCATAACTATCTGTATGACAAGCTGGGATTGAACTACCTCTACAAAGCCTTTACGACTAAGGATATTGAGGCGGCGGTAAAAGGGGTTCGCGCATTGGGTATCCGCGGCTGTGCGGTCTCCATGCCGTTTAAAGAGAGCTGCATACCGTTTCTTGACGCGATCGATCCGTCAGCAAAAGTCATCGACTCCGTCAACACCATCGTCAATGACGACGGGAAGTTAACCGGGCTAAACACCGATTACATCGCGGTCAAAAGCCTGATCGCCAGCCATCGGCTCGATACCAACGCCAGAGTGATGATTCAGGGTAGCGGCGGCATGGGGAAAGCCGTCATTGCCGCCTTCCGTGATGCCGGTTTCCGCGACGTGATCATTGCGGCCCGCAATCGCCAGCGCGGCCTGGCGCTGGCAAAACAGTATGGCTTTCAGTGGCAGCCCCTGCCCGAAGGGATCGCAGCCGAGATTCTGGTCAATGTCACACCGCTGGGCATGGCAGGGGGAGCGGAAAGTAACACGCTGGCGTTCAGCAAGGCCATGGTGGCCCAGGCCAGCGTCGTGTTTGACGTGGTCGCGTTGCCGGCGGAAACTCCGCTGATCCGCCTGGCGCAACAACGGGGTAAGCAAACCATCAGCGGTGCGGAAGTCATTGCCCTGCAAGCTGTCGAGCAGTTCGCCCTTTATACCGGCGTACGACCGGATAACGCGCTGGTGGCAGAAGCCTCGGCGTTTGCCAGAAGCTAGGATGTCCCTCCCGGGAAGGCGTCAGCCACGTCCCGGGAGGGCTACCTCGCCAGAAAAGAAGCGACATAGACGGAAAAATAATCCGTCTCAGTAGTCATCCCGTTCGTCGTCTTCATCCGGCTGCTCCATCACGCTGTAAGCCACTGAGCAGAACAGGCTGTTCAGACGCTTCATATCCCCCAGCAGCGCCAGGTGCAACGTACTGGTTTCGATACTCTGCACGTTCTGCTGATGCAGACGGTCAACGTGCGCATGCGAGTAACGGCGGTTAAGAATGCGGAACCGGTGTTTGCTGCGCCGCAGACGGCGGGCGCTGGGTACATCGCTGGAGAAGAAGACCGACATCGCCAGCTGCAGATTGCTGAGCAACAGATCGTACAGCGCATCCAGCTCCTTTAACCCTTCCACCGAGAAGGCGCGCCGCGCCGCCAGCGATTTATCGGCGATCTCGCTGCCCATCCGCTCGACGATATCGGACGCCTGCTCGAGGTTTAGCGACATCTCAATGATTTCCGCCCAGCGCCGGGACTCCTCCTCCGCCAGCTCATCCTTTGGCATTCGCGCCAGATAGAGCTTAATGGCGGTGTAGAGCACGTTGATATCGTCCGCCATACGACGTAGCTCTTTCTCCTGACGCGGTTCGCCATGCATCACTTTATGCAGGCTCCCCAGCATCTGCTCCATCGCATCTCCAATGCGCAGCGTCTCGCGCGCGGCATTGGCCAGCGCCAGCGCTGGCGTATCCAGCGCCGACGGGTCAAGATGCTTGGGTTTCAGCTGGTTATCCAGCTCGGGCTCATCGCGGATCATACGCTGGCACAGCTTCGCCATCGGTCCGGCAAAGGGCACCATCGCGATGCAGCGCAGCAGGTTATAAAAGACGTGGAAGTAGATAACCAGCTCAGACTCCGCCAACGGCAGCTTGTGCATCGCCGCGGCCAGCGGATGGACAAATGGCAGAATAATCAGGCTCCCCACCAGCTTAAACAGCAGGCTACCCAGCGCCACGCGGCGCGCCGCCGCGTTTGCCGCGCTGTTGTTGAGCATCGCCAACAGCCCGGAGCCCAGGTTGGCGCCAATTACCAGGCACAGCGCCACCGGGAAGGAGATTGCTCCCGCCGCGGTCAGCGTCGCCGTCAGCAGCACCGCCGCCAGGCTGGAGTAGCTGATGATCGCGAATACGGCGCCAATTAAGGCATCCAGCATGATATCGCCGGTCAGCGAGGCGAAAATCACCTGCACGCCGTTGGCCTGGGTGATGGGGTTCACGGCCTGCACAATCAGCTCCAGGGCCAGCAGGATCAGCCCCAGACCAATCCCCACTCGCCCCAGCTGCCCGGCGCGGGTTTGCTTGCGGCCAAGGAAGAAGATCACCCCGATAAAAATGAGTAGCGGCGATAGCCACGACAGGTCGAAGGTCAGCACCCTCGCCATCAGCGCCGTCCCGACGTCGGCCCCCAGCACCATTACCAGCGCTGGCGTCAGGCCCACCAGATCCTGGGCGACAAACGAGGTCACCAGCATGGTGGTGGCATTGCTGCTTTGCACCAGCGCAGTGACGCCAAGACCCGCGCAGAAGGCGAGCGGCTTTTTCTCTACGCTGCTACTGAGAACGGTACGCAGGCGAGCGCCATAGACGCGCATCACCCCGGTACGCACAATATGCGTGCCCCACACCAGCAGAGCAACCGCGGACAACAGGTGTAGCAGAGTTAACACGGAATCAGCTTCTCCTTATCATTATAGGTTTTCCGAAGATCAGGAACCTCTCTCAGTATAAGGGGTTAACCTCAATAAAGAGACAAGGCGCTCACAGAGCGCCTTGTTTGTTGTAAGGAAAGGTGACGATTTAGTCGGCATCATAGCCCAGATTAGGCGCTAACCAGCGTTCGACTTCCGCCGGGGTCATCCCTTTACGCAGCGCGTAGTCTTCGACCTGGTCGCGCTGGATCTGCGCCACGGCGAAGTACTTGCTGTCCGGATGGCTGAAGTACCAGCCGGAAACCGATGCCCCGGGCCACATGGCGAACGATTCGGTCAGCTTCATGCCGGTATGGGCTTCGACGTCCAGCAGCTGCCAGATGGTGCCTTTTTCGGTGTGCTCCGGACAGGCCGGATACCCCGGCGCCGGACGGATCCCCTGGTAATTCTCGCGAATAAGTTCCTCATTGCTGAGGTTCTCATTGGCCGCATACCCCCAGTAGACCTTGCGCACTTTCTCATGCAGATACTCGGCGAAGGCTTCCGCCAGACGATCGGCGATGGCCTTGATCATGATCTTGTTATAGTCATCATGCTGCGCTTCATAGGCGTCCGCCAGCGCGTCCTCTTCCAGGCCGCCGGTCACGGCAAAGGCGCCGATGTAGTCCGCCTTGCCGCTCAGCTTCGGCGCGACAAAATCGGCGAGGCAGTAGTTCGCGAAGCCGACCTTTTCCGTCTGCTGACGCAGATGATGGCTCACCGTCAGCACGTGGGTGCGGGTTTCATCGCGATAAATTTCAATATCGTCGCCCACGCGGTTGGCCGGGAACAACCCGACCACGCCGCGCGGGTTCAGGGTTTTCTCTGCGCTGAGTTTATCTAACAAATCGTTGGCGTCTTTGAACAGGCGCTGTGCCTCTTCGCCCACCACTTCATCTTCCAGAATCCGCGGGTATTTACCCGCCAGCGACCAGGTCATGAAGAACGGCGTCCAGTCGATGTAGTTGCGCAGCGTCTCGATGCTCGCTTCCACCTCCTGTACCCCCAGGCGATGGGCCACCGGCGGCGTGTAGCTCTCCCAGTCGAAGGCCAGATCGTTTTCCCGCGCGGCGGCCAGGGTCACCGGCGGCGTGCGCGGTTTTTTACGCCCATGCTGAATACGCACGGTCTCATACTCTTTACGCGTGCGGGCGACAAAATCATCGCGCTGCGTATCCGAGAGCAGCGCAGCCACCACCCCGACGGTGCGCGAGGCGTTCTGTACGTAAACGGTCGGGCCACTGTAGTTCTGCTCGATTTTCACCGCCGTATGCGCTTTCGAGGTAGTCGCGCCACCGATCAGCAGCGGGATGGTAAAGCCCTGGCGCTCCATCTCTTTCGCCACGTTAACCATCTCGTCCAGTGACGGAGTAATCAGCCCGGAAAGGCCGATCAGATCCGCATTGACCTCTTTGGCGGTTTTGAGAATTTTATCCGCCGGGACCATCACGCCAAGATCGATAATTTCGTAGTTATTACACTGCAGCACCACGCCGACGATATTTTTACCAATGTCGTGAACGTCGCCTTTTACGGTGGCAATCACCATTTTGCCGTTACTGGAGCCCTGTTCTTTGCTGGCTTCGATATAAGGTTCGAGGTAGGCCACCGCCTGTTTCATCACGCGAGCGGATTTCACCACCTGCGGCAGGAACATTTTACCTTCGCCGAACAGGTCGCCGACCACGTTCATGCCGTCCATCAGCGGCCCTTCAATCACCTCAATCGGGCGGGCAGCCTGCTGACGCGCTTCTTCGGTGTCCTGTTCGATAAATTCGGTAATGCCCTTCACCAGCGAATATTCGAGACGCTTTTTCACGTCCCAACTGCGCCATTCCGCCTGCTGAGCATTCGCGCCGTCGTCCGCTTTGCTGCCGCGATATTTTTCCGCCAGCTCAAGTAACCGTTCGGTACTGTCATCGCGGCGGTTAAGGATCACATCTTCGACCGCGTCGCGCAGCTCGCACGGCAGATCGTCGTAAATCGCCAGCTGGCCGGCGTTGACGATCCCCATATCCATGCCGTTACGGATAGCGTAGTAGAGGAACACGGCGTGGATCGCCTCACGTACCGGGTCATTACCGCGGAACGAGAACGACACGTTGGAGACGCCGCCGGAGATCAGCGCATGCGGCAGCTCGCGTTTGATGTCTTCGCAGGCGCCGATAAAGTCCTGCGCATAGTTATTGTGCTCTTCGATACCGGTCGCTACCGCAAAGATATTGGGATCAAAGATGATATCTTCTGGCGGGAAGCCGACCTCTTCAGTGAGAATTTTGTAAGCGCGACGGCAAATCTCAATTTTGCGTTCGCGGGTGTCGGCCTGGCCCACTTCGTCAAAGGCCATCACCACTACCGCGGCGCCATAACGGCGAACCAGCTTCGCATGGTGGATAAAAGGTTCAACGCCCTCTTTCATCGAAATCGAGTTAACAATGCCTTTGCCCTGAATGCATTTCAAACCCTTTTCAATGACTTCCCACTTGGAGGAGTCGATCATGATCGGCACGCGGGCAATGTCCGGCTCGCCGGCAATCAGGTTGAGGAAGCGCACCATCGCCGCTTCCGCGTCGAGCATCCCCTCATCCATGTTGATATCGATAATCTGCGCGCCGCTTTCGACCTGCTGACGGGCAACGTCCAGCGCTTCGCTGTACTTCTCTTCTTTGATCAAGCGCTTAAATTTCGCCGAGCCGGTGACGTTGGTACGTTCGCCGACGTTAACGAACAGGCTGTCGTCGCCGATGTTCAGCGGCTCCAGGCCGGCGAGGCGGCAGGCCACCGGCAGTTCCGGCAACTGGCGCGGCGGTAAACCGGCCACCGCCCGGCTCATAGCGGCAATATGCTCCGGGGTCGTACCGCAGCAGCCGCCGACGATATTGAGGAAACCGGCTTCCGCCCATTCGCGAATTTGCGTCGCCATGGTGTCGGCATCCAGATCGTATTCACCGAAGGCGTTGGGCAGACCGGCGTTCGGGTGCGCCGTGACGTAGCATTCGGCGATGCGCGACAGCTCCTGGACATACTGCCGCAGTTCGTCCGGCCCGAGGGCGCAGTTCAGACCAAACGATAAGGCTTCGGCGTGACGCAGCGAGTTATAAAAGGCTTCGGTGGTCTGTCCGGAAAGCGTGCGGCCGGACGCATCGGTGATGGTGCCGGAGATCATCAGCGGCAGGTCAACGCCCAGCGCCTCCAGCTCCTCTTTCACCGCATAGATGGCCGCCTTGGCGTTCAGAGTATCAAATACCGTTTCAATCAGGATCAGATCCACGCCACCTTCCACCAGCGCCCGGGTGGATTCGCGATAGGCAGCCACCAGCTGGTCAAAGGTAATATTACGGAACGCCGGATCGTTCACATCAGGCGAAATAGAGGCGGTACGGTTGGTCGGGCCAAGCACGCCCGCGACGTAGCGCGGTTTTTCCGGCGTGCGGGCCGTCCAGGCGTCGGCGCTGGCGCGGGCCAGCTTCGCCGCGGCAAAGTTGATCTCGGCCGACAGGGATTCCATCTGGTAATCCGCCATCGCGATGGTCGTCGAGTTAAAGGTGTTGGTCTCAATGATATCCGCACCGGCCTCGAAGTAGGCGTCGTGGATCTCGCGGATCACCTCGGGCTTGCTGAGCACCAGCAGGTCGTTGTTGCCTTTCAGGTCGCACGGCCAGTCAGCAAAGCGCTCACCGCGAAAGTCCTGCTCACTCAGACGATAGCCCTGGATCATGGTGCCCATGCCCCCATCCAGAACCAGAATACGTTCTTTTAACTGCTGATGCAGTTGCTCAACTTTGCTGCTCACACTTGCTCCCGACAACGCTCAACTCAGGCCAAATAGCCAACAAACCATACTGGCATAAACCACCGGAGCGGAAAAGACAACAACAGGCAATATGAGACATGTTCAGCTTCACTCCTCCGATGAGTCCGGTTGTGATTGCATTATCGCCAAATAAAACGAAAATCATTTCCACGATACAGAAAAAGGAGTCCGCGATGGCCACTACCCCCGTTCCCGCGAAACGCGGCAGAAAACCCGCGGCTGCCACCGCCCAGCAGGCTGGCGGTCAGGTTCAGTCGCTGACCCGCGGCCTGAAATTGCTCGAATGGATTGCCGAGTCCCACAGCAGCGTCGCGCTAACCGAGCTGGCGCAGCAGGCGGGTCTGCCCAACTCCACCACCCACCGCCTGCTGACCACCATGCAGCAGCTGGGCTTCGTCCGCCAGGTGGGCGAGCTGGGCCACTGGGCCGTCGGGGCGCATGCCTTCGTGGTCGGCAGCAGCTTTCTGCAAAGCCGCAATCTGCTGGCGATTGTCCACCCGATCCTGCGCCAGCTGATGGAAGATTCCGGTGAAACGGTGAATCTGGCGGTGCTTGACCAGAGCGACCACCAGGCGATCATTATCGACCAGGTGCAGTGCACCCAGCTGATGCGTATGTCGGCGCCGATCGGCGGTAAGCTGCCGATGCACGCCTCCGGCGCCGGGAAGGCGTTTCTCTCGCAATTAAGCGAAGAGCAGGTCACCAGCCTGCTGCACCGTAAAGGGCTGCATGCCTATACGCATGCCACGCTGGTCTCGCCGCTGCATCTGAAGGAAGATTTAGCGCAGACCCGCAAGCGGGGCTACTCTTTCGATGACGAGGAGCACGCGCTCGGCCTGCGCTGCGTCGCCGCCTGCATTTATGATGAACATCGCGAACCGTTCGCGGCAATCTCCATCTCCGGGCCGATTTCACGCATGACCGATGACCGGGTGACCGAGCTGGGCGCGCTGGTGATCAAAGCGGCGAAGGAAGTGACGCTGGCGTATGGCGGGGTTAAATAAAAAAATGCCCCACTGGGGCATTTTAAGTAGGCCTGATAAGCGTAGCGCCATCAGGCAGATCGGCGCACCCTGCCGGATGGCGGCGTAAACACCTTATCCGGCCTACTGTCAGCGCCATAGCGCACGCTAAAACGCTGCTTGCGCCGGTAGGCGTAAACATCTTCCACATGGCCGTTTTTAATCCGCGTCTGCAGCTCGCGCCAGTAGTCCGCGCGCAGCAGGTCGGCATGCATCTCCTCAAACAGCGGCCCAACGCGCGGGTCGGCGCACAGCCAGTGGCGGAACTCCTCCGGAAACACATCCCCCGGCGAAACGCTGTACCACGGCTCGCTGGCCAGCTCATCTTCCGGATAGCGCGGCGGCGGGATCTGGCGGAAATTTACCTCTGTCATATAGCAAATTTCGTCATAGTCGTAGAACACCACCCGGCCGTGGCGGGTGACGCCGAAGTTTTTAAACAGCATATCGCCGGGAAAGATGTTGGCGGCGGCCAGCTGGCGGATAGCATTGCCATACTCTTCTACCGCATCACGCAATGCCTGGCCGTTAACCTGCTCCAGCCACAGGTTGAGCGGCACCATTCGCCGTTCAATATAGAGATGACTGATGACGATGCGGTCGCCGAGATCGGTGAGTTTGTTCCCCGCTTCCGCCTGCAACAGCGCCAGCAGCGCCGGCGCGATTTGCCGTTTATCCAGCACGAAATTTTCAAACTCCTGGGTATCCGCCATCCGCCCGACGCGGTCGTGTTCCTTTACCAGCTGATAGCAGGCGCGCACGTGGGCGGCGGTCACCTCTTTCTGCGGCGCGAAGCGGTCTTTGATCACCTTAAACACCCGGTCAAACCCCGGCAGGGTAAACACCAGCATCACCATCCCGCGAATGCCCGGCGCTTCAATAAACTGCTCATCGCAGCGAGTAATGTAGTGTAGATATTCGCGATAGCTTTCGGTTTTGGCGTGCTTCTGACAGCCAATCGCCATGTACAGCTCGGCCGTCGTTTTGCCCGGCAGGATCTCACGCAGCCATTCCACCAGAGCGCCGGGCAACGGCGCATAAACCATAAAATAGGAACGCGCGAAGCCAAAAACGATGCTTGCTTCGGCATGGGTGGTCAGGCAGGTGTCAACAAACAACTCACCCTCATCGCTGCGGTGGATCGGCAGCAAAAAAGGCAGCGTCGCCATCGGCATGACCAGTTTGCCCACCAGCCAGGCGGCTTTATTCCGGTAGAACAGCTCATTGGCGACCTGCAGATGACAGGTGGCGAGCAGTTCCTCCCCCAGCGCCTCCTGCAGACTGGCAATGATATAGCCGATATCCCGCGCTTTGTTCTGCCACGGCAGCCGCAACGGCAAATCGGACAGTACTTTGCCCAGCAGGTGGGACCAGCCGCGTTCCGGAAAGAAATCTTTCGCCAGCGGTCGCGGTAGGGTGCGAAAGGGACGCTCGGGCTGCGAACTGAAAATAAAGAGCCGCTCGGGGGTCAGCGAGCGGTGGTCAAACAGTCGGCAGTAGACCGAATTGAAAAAGCTCTCGGCAATTTCAAAGCGAGGGTAATCCGGCAACAGTTGGGTGTACTGCTGTTTCACCCGCAGAAGAAAATCGACGTCGGTACTTTTCCCTTCGGTAATGCAGCGCAGCTGCTCTACCACCAGGCCAACGTGGTGATCGTAGAGATGGATACGCTGCTTCATCGCCTGCTGTACGGCGTGCCAGTCAGCCTGTTCAAAGCGCTGCTGCGCGCCGGAGGTCACCTCCAGGAAACGCCCGTACTGGGCGTCGAATCCCTGTAAAATGGTTTGGGCAATCAGTAGTTCCAGGCCACGCGTCATCGCTTTCCCCCATCCGGCACCACGTCATGCCGGATGGCGCGCTCGCTTATCCGGCCTGCATCCCTTCCCAGGCCCGGTCAGCGTCGCGCCGCCGGGCATGGCTCAAAACTGATCTTCTTCGGTCGAGCCGGTCAGCGCCGTCACCGATGAGGCGCCGCCCTGGATAATGGTAGTGACTTTGTCGAAGTAGCCAGTGCCCACCTCCTGCTGGTGCGAGACGAAGCTATAGCCTTCCGGCGCGGCAGCGAATTCCGGCTGCTGCACTTTCTCAACATAGTGGCGCATCCCCTCACCCTGAGCGTAGGCATGGGCGAGGTCGAACATGTTGAACCACATGCTGTGGATCCCGGCGAGGGTAATAAACTGGTATTTGTATCCCATGTCCGACAGCTGCTGCTGGAAGCTGGCGATGGTTTTATCGTCGAGATTTTTCTTCCAGTTAAACGACGGTGAGCAGTTATAGGCCAGCAATTTGCCCGGGAAACGCGCATGGATAGCCTCAGCAAAGCGGCGCGCCTGCTCAAGATCCGGTTTCGACGTTTCGCACCACACCAGATCCGCGTACGGCGCATAAGCCAGCCCGCGACTGATCGCCTGCTCGATCCCGGCGTGGGTGCGGAAGAACCCTTCGCTGGTGCGATCCCCGGTAATAAACTCACGATCGTACGGATCGCAGTCAGAGGTAATTAAATCGGCCGCATCGGCATCGGTACGGGCGATCACCAGCGTCGGGACCCCCATCACGTCGGCTGCCAGACGCGCCGCCACCAGCTTCTGAATCGCCTCCTGGGTCGGGACCAGCACTTTACCGCCCATATGACCGCACTTCTTCACTGACGCCAGCTGATCTTCGAAGTGAACCGCCGCTGCACCGGCTTCAATCATCGATTTCATCAGCTCAAAGGCGTTAAGGACGCCGCCAAAACCGGCCTCCGCATCCGCCACGATCGGCAGGAAGTAGTCGATATAACGCGGATCGTTCGGTTCAATCCCGACCGACCACTGGATCTGATCGGCACGACGGAAAGTGTTGTTGATCCGATCCACCACCGCCGGTACCGAGTTGGCCGGATACAGCGATTGATCCGGATACATGCTGGACGCCAGGTTAGCATCCGCCGCCACCTGCCAGCCGGAGAGATAAATGGCTTCGATACCCGCCTTCGCCTGCTGCAAGGCCTGGCCGCCGGTCAGCGCGCCGAGACTGTTGACGTACCCTTTTTTCGCCTCACCGTGCAGCAGACGCCACATTTTCGCCGCGCCAAGCTGCGCCAGCGTGCATTCCGGATTCACCGAGCCGCGTAACTTCACCACCTCTTCCGCGCTGTACGGGCGGGTAATGCCTTCCCAGCGCGGGTTCGTCCACTCTTTATTTAATTCTTCGATTTGTTGGGTACGGGTTTTCATGTGCAGATGCTCCATATAATTTCCTGGCTCCCCAGGCGCATTGGTGAAGGACTAAATGGCGAACCACACCATCTGGCGATCAGGCCAGCAGGCGGTAGCCCGGTAATGTCAGAAAATCAATTAGCTCGTCGGAGGTGGTGATCTGCTCCATCAGTCGCGCCGCATCGTCAAAGCGGCCGTGGCTGAAACGGTGCTCTCCCAGCTCCTCCTGAATCACCATCAGCTCTTCCGCCAGCCACTGGCGGAACAGCGCCTTCGTGACCGGGGTGCCGTCGTTCAGGGTTTTCTGATGATGGATCCACTGCCAGATAGAGGTGCGCGAGATCTCGGCCGTCGCGGCGTCTTCCATCAGGCCATAAATCGGGACGCAACCGTTGCCGGAGATCCAGGCTTCGATGTACTGCACCGCCACGCGAATGTTGGCGCGCATCCCGGCTTCCGTGCGCTCGCCCTCGCAGGGGGCCAGCAGCTGTTCGGCGGTAATTGGCGCATCCGCGCTCCGGGTGACCGAGAGCTGATTCGGCTTATCGCCCAGTACGCGGTTAAACACCGCCATAGCGGTATCCGCCAGCCCCGGGTGGGCGATCCAGGTGCCATCGTGACCGTTGTTCGCCTCCAGCTCTTTATCGGCGGTGACTTTGCTCAGCACCTGACGGTTGCGTTCGGCATCTTTGCTCGGGATAAACGCCGCCATGCCGCCCATCGCAAACGCACCGCGTTTGTGGCAGGTCTTAATCAACAACCGTGAGTAGGCGCTGAGGAACGGTTTATCCATCGTCACCACCTGACGGTCAGGCAACACGCGGTCCGGATGGTTTTTCAGCGTTTTGATATAGCTGAAGATGTAGTCCCAACGGCCGCAGTTCAGGCCAACAATATGGTCGCGCAGCGCATGCAGGATCTCATCCATCTGGAACACCGCTGGCAGCGTCTCAATCAGCAGCGTGGCCTTGATGGTGCCGCGCGGCAGGTCAAAGCGATCTTCCGTAAAGCTAAAGACATCGTTCCACCATGCCGCCTCCTGCCAGGCCTGGGTTTTTGGCAGATAGAAGTAGGGACCGCTCCCCTTCGCCAGCAGCGCCTGGTAGTTATGAAAAAAATAGAGCGCAAAATCGAACAGACTGCCGGGGATGGCCTCATTACGCCAGGTGACGTGCTTTTCCGGCAGGTGCAGGCCGCGCACACGGCATACCAGCACAGCGGGATTGGGCTGCAGCTGGTAGATTTTGCCGGCCTCGTTGGTGTAGCTGATGGTCCCGTTCACGGCATCACGCAGGTTAATTTGGCCATCAATGACTTTACGCCAGTCAGGCGCCAGCGAATCCTCAAAGTCCGCCATAAAGACTTTGACGTTGGCATTCATCGCGTTAATGACCATTTTGCGTTCAACGGGACCGGTGATTTCAACACGGCGATCCTGCAAATCCGCCGGGATACCGCGGATGGTCCAGTTTCCATTTCTAATGGAAGCGGTTTCCGAAATAAAGTCAGGAAGTACACCTTGATCAATGGCCTGCTGCTGCTGCTGACGCGCGGCCAGTAGCTTATTACGCGCCGGCGCAAAGCGGCTCACCAGTTCCGTCAGAAATTCTACCGCCTCAGGCGTTAAGATCTGCTTCTCCTGCTCGCCATAGGGCTGACTAAAGGCCAGTTCATCGGTGATTGTCGCCTGCTGCGTCATTGTGCTGTTCCTCTTGGTTGATCCGCTGGAAGCGAGCGAGAGATCGTTGTGTAGTTTTCGCTCAGCACAATTAAGACTACTCAATTAATTTTCAAAATCAAAAACAATTTCCATTTTAATTTTAAAATAGCTTTAACACATTGATAACAATGGAATTAAAGTTATCATCGAGCATGAAGTGAATTTCGGAAATAAAAAAGGCACCCGAAGGTGCCAGAGGCAAAGTGCTGAAACGCTTTAGGATCGTTTCGTGTAGAGTATTACTCCAGTGTAGGATTCATATGGCGCAGATCGTATGGTGTAATCTGGTAGACATAATAGTTAAGCCAGTTAGCAAACAGCAGATTGCCGTGGCTCCGCCAGGTGGCGCGCGGTTTGTTCTGCGGGTCGTTTTGCGGAAAATAGTTGTAAGGAACCTCTGGATTCAAACCGGCTTCCACATCGCGGAAATATTCGCTTGCCAGGGTATTGGCATCGTACTCCGGGTGGCCAGTAACAAAGGCGATCCGCTTATCTTTACTGGCAAACAAATACGCATCGCCCTCTTCCGTCTCCGCGAGGATCTCGAGATCGGTGTAATCGCGGATAAGTCCCGCCGGAAAATCAGCATAGCGTGAGTGCGGGGCCAGAAAAGAGTCGTCGAAACCGCGGGTCAGTAAGGCGTGTGGATGCAGAATATGGTGTTCATAAACGCCGGAAATCTTTTCGGCGCGGGTCTGCTTGGGAATGCCGTACAGAATATTCAGCGCGGCCTGAACCGCCCAACAGACGAACAGCGTGGAGGTGACGTGATCCTTCGCCCACTCCAGCACCTGTTTGATCTGTGGCCAGTAAGCAACATCGTTAAACTCAACCAGGCCTAAGGGGGCACCGGTGACAATCAGGCCATCAAAGTTCTGATCGCAGATCTCATCGAAATTGCAGTAAAAGTTATTCAGATGCTCCGTCGGCGTATTACGCGACTCACGCGCATCAATACGCAACAACTGGATGTCCACCTGCAGCGGAGAGTTCGATAGCAGACGCAGGAACTGATTTTCCGTCTCGATTTTCTTCGGCATCAGGTTGAGGATTAACACCTTCAGGGGGCGAATTTCCTGAGTCGTTGCACGTGTTGTCGTCATCACAAAGACGTTTTCATTGCGCAAGAAACTGACGGCTGGTAGCTCGTCCTGCACCCGAATTGGCATAACTGTATTACCTCATAGCATACGTATAAACGTTTAGACATCCAGATAGCTGAAGATAACCAGGAATCGGGTGAATGTCGAGTCTGCATGTTCACGGTGAGAAAATTTCACGGCGCGCATTGAGTTAGAATATAAGAATGAAGAAAAGGAGAAACTATGGTTATTAGCATCCGCCGTTCCCGGCCAGATGAAGGGGATAAACTGATTGCGATATGGTGTCGGTCGGTCGACGCCACGCACGATTTTCTGTCAAAAGCGTATCGAAAGGAGCTGGAGGAGATGGTACGCGCATTTTTACCGGAGGCTCCGCTGTGGGTGGCGGCTAACACCCAGGACCAGCCGATCGCCTTTATGCTGCTTACCGGAGAGCATATGGATGCGCTGTTCGTCGATCCGGATGTCCGCGGCTGCGGCGTGGGGAAATTGCTGATTGAGCATGCCCTGTCGTTAACGCCAAAGCTGACGACGAATGTGAATGAGCAGAATGAACAAGCGGTCGGGTTTTATCAGAGGATGGGTTTTAACGTAACAGGGCGTACTGAGACGGACGATCTGGGGCAACCGTATCCGTTATTGAATTTGATACATGAGCAGCAGGCTGAAGCAGATTAAGATTGACGTCGCAACTGCTGACCCTTAGGCAGGGACCTCCCCGGAGGCGGTGCTGCGCACCTTGTCCGGGCTACAGGTCGTGCAGGGCGGGTGCGAATCCGTAGCCCCGGTAAGCGCAGCGCCACCGGGGAGATATACCCCACACAGCAAAAAACCCCGCACCTTTCGGGACGGGGTTCTTGTTAAAACGCAAAAACAAAAGGCCCAGTCTTTCGACTGAGCCTTTCGTTTTATTTGATGCCTGGCAGTTCCCTACTCTCACATGGGGAGACCCCACACTACCATCGGCGCTACGGCGTTTCACTTCTGAGTTCGGCATGGGGTCAGGTGGGACCACCGCGCTATCGCCGCCAGGCAAATTCTGTTTTTCAACACGTCCTGCGGACGCATCGAGTAATCTGTATCAGAGCTGAAAATTCTCTCAAATCCGCCAAAACAGCTTCGGCGTTGTAAGGTTAAGCCTCACGGTTCATTAGTACCGGTTAGCTCAACGCATCGCTGCGCTTACACACCCGGCCTATCAACGTCGTCGTCTTCAACGTTCCTTCAGGAGACTTAAAGTCTCAGGGAGAACTCATCTCGGGGCAAGTTTCGTGCTTAGATGCTTTCAGCACTTATCTCTTCCGCATTTAGCTACCGGGCAGTGCCATTGGCATGACAACCCGAACACCAGTGATGCGTCCACTCCGGTCCTCTCGTACTAGGAGCAGCCCCCCTCAATTCTCCAGCGCCCACGGCAGATAGGGACCGAACTGTCTCACGACGTTCTAAACCCAGCTCGCGTACCACTTTAAATGGCGAACAGCCATACCCTTGGGACCTACTTCAGCCCCAGGATGTGATGAGCCGACATCGAGGTGCCAAACACCGCCGTCGATATGAACTCTTGGGCGGTATCAGCCTGTTATCCCCGGAGTACCTTTTATCCGTTGAGCGATGGCCCTTCCATTCAGAACCACCGGATCACTATGACCTGCTTTCGCACCTGCTCGCGCCGTCACGCTCGCAGTCAAGCTAGCTTATGCCATTGCACTAACCTCCTGATGTCCGACCAGGATTAGCTAACCTTCGTGCTCCTCCGTTACTCTTTGGGAGGAGACCGCCCCAGTCAAACTACCCACCAGACACTGTCCGCAACCCCGGTCAGGGGCCTACGTTAGAACATCAAACATTAAAGGGTGGTATTTCAAGGTTGGCTCCACGCAGACTGGCGTCCACGCTTCAAAGCCTCCCACCTATCCTACACATCAAGGCTCAATGTTCAGTGTCAAGCTATAGTAAAGGTTCACGGGGTCTTTCCGTCTTGCCGCGGGTACACTGCATCTTCACAGCGAGTTCAATTTCACTGAGTCTCGGGTGGAGACAGCCTGGCCATCATTACGCCATTCGTGCAGGTCGGAACTTACCCGACAAGGAATTTCGCTACCTTAGGACCGTTATAGTTACGGCCGCCGTTTACCGGGGCTTCGATCAAGAGCTTCTCCTTACGGATAACCCCATCAATTAACCTTCCGGCACCGGGCAGGCGTCACACCGTATACGTCCACTTTCGTGTTTGCACAGTGCTGTGTTTTTAATAAACAGTTGCAGCCAGCTGGTATCTTCGACTGGTCTCAGCTCCGTCCGCAGGGACTTCACCTACACACCAGCGTGCCTTCTCCCGAAGTTACGGCACCATTTTGCCTAGTTCCTTCACCCGAGTTCTCTCAAGCGCCTTGGTATTCTCTACCTGACCACCTGTGTCGGTTTGGGGTACGATTTAATGTTACCTGATGCTTAGAGGCTTTTCCTGGAAGCAGGGCATTTGTTACTTCAGCACCGTAGTGCCTCGTCATCACACCTCAGCGTTAAAAGGTACCGGATTTACCTGGAACCTCCGCCTACATGCTTAAACCGGGACAACCGTCGCCCGGCTAACATAGCCTTCTCCGTCCCCCCTTCGCAGTAACACCAAGTACAGGAATATTAACCTGTTTCCCATCGACTACGCCTTTCGGCCTCGCCTTAGGGGTCGACTCACCCTGCCCCGATTAACGTTGGACAGGAACCCTTGGTCTTCCGGCGAGCGGGCTTTTCACCCGCTTTATCGTTACTTATGTCAGCATTCGCACTTCTGATACCTCCAGCAACCCTCACAGGCCACCTTCGCAGGCTTACAGAACGCTCCCCTACCCAACAACACATAGTGTCGCTGCCGCAGCTTCGGTGCATGGTTTAGCCCCGTTACATCTTCCGCGCAGGCCGACTCGACCAGTGAGCTATTACGCTTTCTTTAAATGATGGCTGCTTCTAAGCCAACATCCTGGCTGTCTGTGCCTTCCCACATCGTTTCCCACTTAACCATGACTTTGGGACCTTAGCTGGCGGTCTGGGTTGTTTCCCTCTTCACGACGGACGTTAGCACCCGCCGTGTGTCTCCCGTGATAACATTCTTCGGTATTCGTAGTTTGCATCGGGTTGGTAAGTCGGGATGACCCCCTAGCCGAAACAGTGCTCTACCCCCGAAGATGAGTTCACGAGGCGCTACCTAAATAGCTTTCGGGGAGAACCAGCTATCTCCCGGTTTGATTGGCCTTTCACCCCCAGCCACAAGTCATCCGCTAATTTTTCAACATTAGTCGGTTCGGTCCTCCAGTTAGTGTTACCCAACCTTCAACCTGCCCATGGCTAGATCACCGGGTTTCGGGTCTATACCCTGCAACTTAACGCCCAGTTAAGACTCGGTTTCCCTGCGGCTCCCCTATACGGTTAACCTTGCTACAGAATATAAGTCGCTGACCCATTATACAAAAGGTACGCAGTCACACCCGAAGGTGCTCCCACTGCTTGTACGTACACGGTTTCAGGTTCTTTTTCACTCCCCTCGCCGGGGTTCTTTTCGCCTTTCCCTCACGGTACTGGTTCACTATCGGTCAGTCAGGAGTATTTAGCCTTGGAGGATGGTCCCCCCATATTCAGACAGGATACCACGTGTCCCGCCCTACTCTTCGAGTTCACAACCTGTGTATTTTGGTGTACGGGACTATCACCCTGTACCGTCGGACTTTCCAGACCGTTCCACTAACACACAAGCTGATTCAGACTCTGGGCTGCTCCCCGTTCGCTCGCCGCTACTGGGGGAATCTCGGTTGATTTCTTTTCCTCGGGGTACTTAGATGTTTCAGTTCCCCCGGTTCGCCTCGTTAACCTATGTATTCAGTTAACGATAGTGCAACGAATTGCACTGGGTTTCCCCATTCGGACATCGCCGGCTGTAACGGTTCATATCACCTTACCGACGCTTTTCGCAGATTAGCACGTCCTTCATCGCCTCTGACTGCCAGGGCATCCACCGTGTACGCTTAGTCGCTTAACCTCACAACCCGAAGATGTTTCGTAAAACATCATCGTGTCGCGAAAATTTGAGAGACTCGAACACACTTAAACAGTGTGTCGTTTCAATTTTCAGCTTGATCCAGATTTTTAAAGAGCAAATATCTCAAACATCACCCGAAGATGAGTTTTGAGATACATCGGCACGCGTCTTTCACTCACGAACCAGCAAGTGGCGTCCCCTAGGGGATTCGAACCCCTGTTACCGCCGTGAAAGGGCGGTGTCCTGGGCCTCTAGACGAAGGGGACACTGAAGTCTCAATCGCAAGACGCCTTGCTTCTTTACTTTCATCAGACAATCTGTGTGGACACTACAAAGGCAGGTTCTTTAAGGTAAGGAGGTGATCCAACCGCAGGTTCCCCTACGGTTACCTTGTTACGACTTCACCCCAGTCATGAATCACAAAGTGGTAAGCGCCCTCCCGAAGGTTAAGCTACCTACTTCTTTTGCAACCCACTCCCATGGTGTGACGGGCGGTGTGTACAAGGCCCGGGAACGTATTCACCGTAGCATTCTGATCTACGATTACTAGCGATTCCGACTTCATGGAGTCGAGTTGCAGACTCCAATCCGGACTACGACATACTTTATGAGGTCCGCTTGCTCTCGCGAGGTCGCTTCTCTTTGTATATGCCATTGTAGCACGTGTGTAGCCCTGGTCGTAAGGGCCATGATGACTTGACGTCATCCCCACCTTCCTCCAGTTTATCACTGGCAGTCTCCTTTGAGTTCCCGGCCGAACCGCTGGCAACAAAGGATAAGGGTTGCGCTCGTTGCGGGACTTAACCCAACATTTCACAACACGAGCTGACGACAGCCATGCAGCACCTGTCTCACAGTTCCCGAAGGCACCAATCCATCTCTGGAAAGTTCTGTGGATGTCAAGACCAGGTAAGGTTCTTCGCGTTGCATCGAATTAAACCACATGCTCCACCGCTTGTGCGGGCCCCCGTCAATTCATTTGAGTTTTAACCTTGCGGCCGTACTCCCCAGGCGGTCGATTTAACGCGTTAGCTCCGGAAGCCACGCCTCAAGGGCACAACCTCCAAATCGACATCGTTTACAGCGTGGACTACCAGGGTATCTAATCCTGTTTGCTCCCCACGCTTTCGCACCTGAGCGTCAGTCTTTGTCCAGGGGGCCGCCTTCGCCACCGGTATTCCTCCAGATCTCTACGCATTTCACCGCTACACCTGGAATTCTACCCCCCTCTACAAGACTCTAGCCTGCCAGTTTCGAATGCAGTTCCCAGGTTGAGCCCGGGGATTTCACATCCGACTTGACAGACCGCCTGCGTGCGCTTTACGCCCAGTAATTCCGATTAACGCTTGCACCCTCCGTATTACCGCGGCTGCTGGCACGGAGTTAGCCGGTGCTTCTTCTGCGGGTAACGTCAATCGATGAGGTTATTAACCTCACCGCCTTCCTCCCCGCTGAAAGTGCTTTACAACCCGAAGGCCTTCTTCACACACGCGGCATGGCTGCATCAGGCTTGCGCCCATTGTGCAATATTCCCCACTGCTGCCTCCCGTAGGAGTCTGGACCGTGTCTCAGTTCCAGTGTGGCTGGTCATCCTCTCAGACCAGCTAGGGATCGTCGCCTAGGTGAGCCGTTACCCCACCTACCAGCTAATCCCATCTGGGCACATCTGATGGCATGAGGCCCGAAGGTCCCCCACTTTGGTCTTGCGACGTTATGCGGTATTAGCTACCGTTTCCAGTAGTTATCCCCCTCCATCAGGCAGTTTCCCAGACATTACTCACCCGTCCGCCGCTCGTCACCCGAGAGCAAGCTCTCTGTGCTACCGCTCGACTTGCATGTGTTAGGCCTGCCGCCAGCGTTCAATCTGAGCCATGATCAAACTCTTCAATTTAAGTTTGATGCTCGTGAATTAAACTTCGTAATGAATTACGCATGTTCACTCAGAGACTTGGTATTCATTTTTCGTCCGAGGACGTTAAGAATCCATGTCACTTTGAGTGCCCACACAGATTGTCTGATAAATTGTTAAAGAGCAGTTGCGACGCGCTTTAGCGCTCTGTCGCGAGGTGGCGTATATTACGCTTTCCTCTTTCAGAGTCAACCCTGAATTTCAGGATTTTTCTCTTCAACCGAACCGGCTGTTTGTGTGAAGTGATTCACATCTGCCGTGTCGATGGAGGCGTATTATAGGGAGTTCTCGAGCGCCTGCAATAGAAAAATGGCAGAAAAATGACTGATTGCTGCATTCCCCAGCAAAACCCCGCTTTATACCCTTTTACACACAGAATTATCCACAGAAGCGCGATGAAAGGGCGACAAAAGCCCGGTGGGTCAGCTTCTATATAAAGAAGAAACGGTGCCTGAAAGAGAAAGATAAAAATTCGCGAGCGTTGCGCAAACGTTTTCGTTACAATGCCGCGCTATGACACGGATGCCCGGTTGGGTGCGTTAGGTGAGTTTTTAGGCAAAAACTCACCTAACGCTCTCTGTAATGTTCAAATCCTGGGGATTTAATACCATGCAACAACGTCGTCCAGTCCGCCGCGCTCTGCTCAGTGTTTCTGACAAGGCCGGTATCGTCGAATTCGCGCAGGCGCTTTCCGCTCGTGGTGTCGAGCTGCTGTCCACCGGCGGCACCGCCCGCTTGCTGGCAGATAAAGGCCTGCCGGTTACCGAAGTCTCTGACTACACCGGTTTCCCGGAAATGATGGATGGACGCGTGAAGACCCTGCATCCGAAAGTACACGGCGGCATCCTCGGTCGTCGCGGTCAGGATGACGGTATCATGCAGCAGCACGGTATTGCGCCTATCGATATGGTGGTCGTTAACCTTTACCCGTTTGCCCAGACCGTCGCTCGTGAAGGATGCTCGCTGGAAGACGCGGTGGAAAACATTGATATCGGCGGCCCAACCATGGTGCGCTCCGCAGCGAAGAACCATAAAGACGTCGCTATCGTAGTGAAGAGCAGCGACTACGACGCCATCATTAATGAGATGGACGCCAACGAAGGCTCCCTGACGCTGAACACCCGCTTCGACCTCGCCATTAAAGCCTTCGAACACACCGCAGCTTACGACAGCATGATCGCTAACTACTTCGGCAGCATGGTTCCGGCCTATCACGGCGAAAGCAAAGAAGCCGCTGGCCGCTTCCCACGCACCCTGAATCTGAACTTCATTAAGAAGCAGGATATGCGCTACGGCGAAAACAGCCACCAGCAGGCTGCCTTCTATATAGAAGAGAATGTCAAAGAAGCTTCCGTGGCGACCGCCACTCAGCTGCAGGGCAAAGCGCTCTCCTATAACAACATTGCCGATACCGATGCGGCGCTGGAGTGCGTGAAAGAGTTCAATGAGCCAGCCTGCGTGATCGTTAAGCACGCTAACCCATGCGGCGTTGCCGTCAGCGACTCGATTCTCGACGCCTACGATCGCGCCTATAAAACTGACCCAACCTCCGCGTTCGGCGGCATCATCGCCTTTAACCGCGAGCTGGATGCAGAAACCGCGCAGGCGATCATCTCTCGCCAGTTCGTCGAAGTGATCATCGCGCCGTCCGCCAGCGAAGAAGCGCTGAAGATCACCGCCGCGAAACAGAACGTCCGCGTACTGGTCTGTGGCCAGTGGGATACTCGCGTTGCCGGCCTCGATTTCAAACGTGTCAATGGCGGCCTGCTGGTTCAGGACCGCGATCTCGGCATGGTCACCGCGGGCGAACTGCGCGTGGTCAGCAAACGTCAGCCGAGCGAGCAGGAACTGCGCGATGCGCTGTTCTGCTGGAAAGTGGCGAAATTCGTTAAATCCAACGCCATCGTCTATGCCAAAGACAACATGACCATCGGCATAGGCGCCGGTCAGATGAGCCGCGTCTACTCAGCGAAAATTGCCGGGATTAAAGCCGGTGACGAAGGTCTGGAAGTGAAAGGCTCCGCCATGGCCTCTGACGCCTTCTTCCCGTTCCGCGACGGCATTGATGCCGCAGCCGCAGTAGGCATCACCTGTGTGATCCAGCCGGGCGGCTCTATCCGCGACGAAGAAGTGATTGCCGCCGCGGACGAACATGGTATCGCCATGATCTTCACCGACATGCGCCACTTCCGCCATTAATTCACGGAGCAGCAGATGAAAGTATTAGTAATCGGCAACGGCGGGCGCGAACACGCGCTGGCCTGGAAAGCGGCCCAGTCGCCGCTGGTTGATACCGTCTATGTCGCGCCGGGCAACGCGGGTACCGCCCTGGAGCCGGCGCTGCAAAACGTCGCCATCGGCGTCACCGATATTCCGGCGCTGCTTCGCTTTGCGCAGGATGAGAACATCGATCTGACCATCGTTGGCCCGGAAGCGCCGCTGGTCATTGGCGTGGTTGACGCGTTTCGTGCCGCAGGGCTGACCATCTTTGGGCCAACCGAAGGCGCCGCGCAGCTGGAAGGCTCAAAAGCCTTCACCAAAGATTTCCTCGCCCGTCATCATATCCCGACGGCGGAATACCAGAACTTCACCGAGGTCGAGCCTGCGCTGGCTTATCTGCGGGAGAAAGGCGCGCCGATCGTCATCAAAGCCGACGGTCTGGCGGCAGGTAAAGGCGTTATCGTGGCGATGACCCTTGAGGAAGCCGAAGCGGCAGTCGAAGATATGCTGGCCGGCAACGCCTTTGGCGATGCTGGCCACCGTATCGTGATTGAAGAGTTCCTCGATGGCGAAGAGGCCAGCTTTATTGTGATGGTCGACGGCGAGCACGTCCTGCCGATGGCCACCAGCCAGGATCACAAACGCGTCGGCAACGGCGATACCGGCCCGAACACCGGTGGGATGGGCGCTTATTCTCCGGCGCCGGTCGTGACTGATGAAGTCCATCAGCGCACCATGGAGCGGATTATCTGGCCAACCGTGAAAGGCATGGCCGCTGAAGGCAATACCTATACCGGTTTTCTGTATGCCGGTCTGATGATCGACAAACAGGGTAACCCGAAGGTAATTGAGTTCAACTGCCGCTTTGGCGATCCGGAAACCCAGCCGATCATGCTGCGCATGAAGTCCGACCTGGTAGATCTGTGCCTCGCCGCCTGCGCGGGCAAACTGGACGAGAAAACCTCCGAGTGGGATGACCGCGCGTCGCTGGGTGTGGTGGTTGCCGCCGGCGGCTATCCGGGCAATTACAACACGGGTGATGAGATCTTCGGCCTGCCGCAGCAGGAAGCGGCAGATGGTAAAGTCTTCCATGCCGGCACCAAACTGGCAGACGACCAGCGCGTCGTCACCAACGGCGGGCGCGTGCTGTGCGTGACCGCGCTGGGTGAAACCGTGGCGCAGGCGCAGCAGCGCGCCTATCAACTGCTGACCGATATTCGCTGGGACGGCAGCTTTAGCCGTAACGATATCGGCTGGCGCGCCATCGAACGTGAAAAAGCTAACGGCTAAGTTTTGCCAGCAGCGTTTTCCGCGTAATGCCTAACTGACGGGCGGCTTCAGTTTTGTTGCCGCCCGTTTTTTCCAGCGCCGCCAGAATCACCTCTTTTTCAACTTCCACTAACGGCTGAATCAGCGCGTTCTCGCTACCACCCGACGGCAACGGCGTGCCCGCTATCGCCAGCGGCAGTTCTCGTTCGGAGATATAGTTTCCGGTCAGCAGCACCACCGCCCGCTCCACCGCGTTTTCCAGTTCACGGATATTACCCGGCCAGGGGTAGTGGATCAGCAGATCCATCGCCTGCGGCGTAAACCCCTGCACCGTTTTGCGATTGCGTTCGGCATAGCGCTTAAGAAAGTGTTGCGCCAGTAGAGGAATGTCTTCCCGGCGCTGACGCAGCGGCGGCATATCAATGGTCACGACGTTCAGGCGATAATAGAGATCCTGGCGAAAGCGCCCGGCGCTCACCTCCTCCGCCAGATTACGATGGGTAGCGGCAATCAGCCGCACATCAACGGCAAGCGTCTGGTTACTGCCAACGCGCTGCACCTCGCGTTCCTGAATCGCCCGCAGCAGACGCACCTGCATCAGCGGTGAGATATCACCAATTTCATCAAGGAACAGCGTGCCGCCATCCGCCTCGACAAAACGCCCTTCCCGCCGCCGATCCGCCCCGGTAAACGCCCCTTTTTCATGACCGAACAGCTCGGACTCCAGCAGCGACTCATTCAGCGCCGCGCAGTTTAGCGTCACCAGCGGCTTCTCGCGGCGTTCGCTGCAGGCGTGAATGGCGCGCGCCACCAGTTCTTTACCGGTTCCCGATTCGCCGCAGATCAGCACCGTCGCATCCGAGGGCGCCACCAGCGTAATATTGTTGATAAGCGCCTGCATTGCCGGGCTATCGCCAATCATTCCCCATCGTAATTCTGTCGCGCCGCTGAAATCGCCCTCGCTCTGCCGGGTGTGTGCCAGCGCCTGAACCAGCGTCTGCTGTAGGGTGTCAAAATCCAGCGGTTTGACCAGATAATCCAGCGCCCCGGACTTAATGGCCTCCACCGCCGTGCCGACGCTGGAAAACGCCGTCATGATCAGCACCGGTATCGCCGGGTTATAGGCTTTTATCTCTTTTAACGTCGCGATACCGTCCAGCTCCGCCATACGGATATCGCACAGCACCAGGTCGAAGACCTGGTGATGGATCTGCTCCAGCGCCTGCAGGCCGTTGTGAGCTAATGCCACCTGATAGCCCCAGCCGCGTAGCAGCGCCTGCAGGATCGTGCAGTGGCTGACGTCATCATCGACAACCAGAATCTGTACTTTATCGCTGCTCATCTTCCCTCCGTTGAGCCTCCACCGGTAACCAAAGCGTAAATATCGCTCCGGCCCCCGGCTGGCTTTCGGCGCGGATTGTCCCGCCATGTTGTTCGATAATATTCTGTACCACCGCCAGCCCCAGCCCCGTGCCGTCCGCCTTGGTGGTGAAATACGGTGTGAAGATGGCCTGCAGCTCTTCATCGCTCATCCCCTTACCGCTATCCGTGACGACGATTTTCACCCGCTGACGATCGGCTTCGCTTGCCGATACGTGAATGACGCCATCACGGCCAATCGCCTGCATCGCGTTCAGGTACAGGTTCAACAGCACCTGGTTCAGGCGGTCAGCATCGGCGTTGATCGTGGTTAACTCAGGGCGCGGAGTAAATTGCAGCGCGATCCCGCGACTCTGCGCATCCTGGCTTACCAGCTGCAATGAGTGCCGGATAAGCGCGTTGATATCCACCGGCTGGTAATTTAAATGCGCGGGCCGGACCAGCTCCAGCAGCTCGCTGACCACCCGGTTCAGGCGGTCGGCTTCTTTCGCCATCACCTGGGCTAATTGCTGCGCTTCGCCGCCTGGGGGAGTGCGTTCGGCAAAATACTTCGCCAGCCCTTTAATCGAAGAGAGCGGATTGCGGATCTCATGCGCGACACCCGCCGCCAGATGGCCAAGCGCCACCAGCTTTTCTTTGCGGGCCATCGCCTCCAGCAGCTGCTGGCGTGAGCGACGATAGCGGCGGAACCAGAACTGAGCGAGGATCGTCGCCGCGATGACCAGCGCCGCGGCACCCAGCATGATCATCATGTTACGCTGGCCGCGGGCCTGCGCCGCATCCAGCTCGCGGCTATCAAAGGCGATAAAAATCACCTGCGGGACAGTGGGCTGAGCCAGCGCGCTGTTGCCGCGATTCATCATCCCCATATGATGGCCGCGAGCAGGATTGAGCGGGCGGAACTGGCGATAGATCTCCAGCGCCGGCTGCGGTTCGCTAAGCCGGCGCCAGCGGGCCTGTTCGCTCACGTGGAGTTCGCGCATCTGCGCCGGACTGTACAGCGCGTTATCCACCTGTTGCGGATCGCTATGGGCGATGATTTTACCGTTTTCATCGGTCACCGCGAACCACAGCACTCCAGGCTGCCAGGCCATCTCTTCCAGCAGGGCCTGCAGCTGCGCATGATGCATACGCATCCCCATCCCGACGCGCGTGCCAGACTCCAGCGCGCGGATCAGCACGCTCCCCTTCTCCTTAATGGTTTGTCGGGCGGCGGTCGTCTCACGACCGTAGTCGCGGACGATCATTACGGAGAACAGCATGACCAACAGCACCATTGCGCCGGTCAGCAGCCAGCTCAGGGCGTCCGCAGCGGCGTGCCGGGAGAAAGGTTTGATCTTCATCGGTGAGTCCTTGTCATATCCTTTTTGCTTTCTGCAGGATCCTTCAGCAGAAATCATGCCATTTTCCCACGCCGTCAATCCTGTTCTCAAACATATCGCCTGCGGTTTAGCGAGTAAAAATGACCCGCCTGACCCGCCAGGAACGGGTCATTTTTACTCACCTTCCCCATCGGCTCCTCCGGCAGGCCCGTACGGGCGGGCTTTTTCAGGCTGGCATGGAAGATGCAATAACGAGAGAAACCACACAGGAGATAATGCCATGAAACGGAACCGTAACTTACCTCTCACCCTCGTCACCCTTGCCGCACTGACCTTTGGCAGCAACGCGGCCTGGGCCAACCATCACTGGGGCGATAACAACAGAATGGGCGCGCAGGGTTACAGCCAGCTGACCCAGGAGCAGCAGGCTACCGCGCAAAAGCTGCATAACGATTACGCTGCGCAAACCAGCGCCCTGCGCCAGCAGCTGCAGTCCAAACGCTATGAGTACAATGCGCTGGTCACGACGCAAAAGCCGGACAGTGGAAAGATTGAAGCTGTCGCTCAGGAGATGGAAGGCTTACGCCAGAAGCTGGATCAGCAGCGGGTGAAGTTTGATGTCGCCCTGGCTGAGGCGGGCGTTCCCCGTGGCGCAGGAATGGGATACAACGGCTGCCGCGGTAACGGCGGTGGTCATAGGGGCATGAACCACTGGTAATCGTTAGAAGCTTTTTTCTGTCGGCTGCCAGGTGCAGAAGTTTTCATTGGCGACCAGCAATAGTTGAGAGCCTTCAGACGCCTCCAGCCAGGCGATGCTCACCGCGGCGGAGGAATGACTCTGGCGACGTTCAATATGCGCCAGGGCCCGGCTATCGAGGTCAGGCTTCACCGTCTGACCTTCGCAGGTCAACACGGTATGCGCGGCAGCGTTCCAGCGCCCCTGACGCAGGACGACGCGTCCCTGGCGGAGAGCATCGCTGGTCTGGCGGATCTGCTCGGCGCGATAACGATACAGTGCGACCTGGTCGCTGGAGAGCTGTTGCTTCTGCCCGTCGACTTCCCGCTGCATAAAGCTGAGATCGCCCTGCGCGTCGAAGCGGGCGCGAATATGTTCCGGCGGCTTACCGTAGACATTGAGTTCGATAAACGTCAATTGATCGCCCTGCCAGCGATATTCACTGGTCGAGGTATCCCCGTGACGCCACGGGCTGAAAGCGGCGAGAAGATGGACTTCATCACCTGAATCTTTACGCCAGATACGCATCGCCCCCTGATTATCCGCATAACCGCTGGCGGTAAACGGTGGAAGCGAGGCGTCGTGGCTGCAGGCAGTCAGCAACAGGATGCCCGCCAGCGCCAGAGGCCGGCGCCAGACAGACAAAAGGGGCTTAATAGCCCCTTCGATAAAACTGTTCACTGCCACGCGGTCTTACTTAACTGCGTCTTTCAGTGCTTTGCCAGAAACAAATGCCGGCACGTTAGCTGCAGCGATTTTGATCTCTTTACCGGTCTGCGGGTTGCGGCCAGTACGCTCAGCGCGGTGGTTCACTTTGAAGGTACCGAAACCAACCAGTTGAACAGCATCACCTTCTTTCAGAGACTCAGTAATTGCAGCCAGGGTAGATTCCAGGGCAGCTTTAGCCTGTGCTTTGGACAGGTCAGCTTTGTCCGCAATTACATCAATCAGTTGAGTCTTGTTCATAAGTTATCCTTACAATGTGTTTATCGCTTGCTAAGCATCGAGTGCGACGGAAATGCCAAAAAAGCACCCTCCTGCATACACGCACCGATAGCCACTTTTTTTCGCCCTCCAAATGTAGACCAGACGGGGGGCGGAATGGAAGCCTTCAGACGCTACAATTCAGGCGGTAAATCACGTTTTCTGGTCTCACTGCTGAAAATTTATACCAATATTGCTCTCACCGGCCTCACGCAGGTCCGCGCGCAGACCTTTTATCAGCTCAAGGTCACGCTCTTCGCAGTCGGCCAGCAGGCGGAAAATTTCCCACTGAATATCCCATTCCTGCTCTACCGCCGGGTTCGCTTTCAGCTCTTCATCGGTCATTTCGCGACCGGCCTGGGTCATTTCCAGCATCGCCACGCTGGTGATGGATGTCTTGCTCACCTCAATCGCGTGCTCAAGTGTTTCACCGCTCAGACGCGAATGGATCAGTTCGCTCAACGCCACGCAGGCGTCTATAGCCGGATAAACACCGTACAGGTCGAAATCATCTGCCGCCGGGATGGCCTCTTCCAGTTTCTCCAGCTGACTGTCGAAATTCACCTTCGCATCTTTAACCGTCAGCGTTTCCCAGATCAGGTCCAGGATACGACGGTACAGCTGGCCGTCGCCGAACTCGGTTTGCTTGCAGAACATGGCGTAGTTAGGGTACATACGCTCGCACAGGCAGGCCATAAAAGTGACATGCTGCCAGCTTTCCAGCTTCTCCAGGCGCAGGTGAATCGGGTTTTGTAACATGATGAATTCTCGAAGTCAGAAATTAGGCGCAGTGTACCTGAATCAGCCGTGATTTGCTTGCCAACGCACAAACGACGGACGACGGGACGCCACCGCATCGGCCCAGCGCGTCGGCTCGGGGAGACGATAGCCTCGCATGCAGCGCTCAACCCACATTAAGGCGCTGTCCATGCCCACCCGGTGACCGGTGCTAATAAACAGCGGGTTGCAGCGCACTTTGCTGCGCCAGACCCAGGCCAGTTGCTCATTTTTATCCATCAGCGGGGCCAGTGCGCCGGGCTCATCACCCAGTTCGCCGATTTTTCCGCACAGCCGTTTTTTCGCCACCCCGATGGTCGGCACGTCAATCATCAGACCAAAATGGCTGGCGACGCCGAGCCGCCGGGGATGGGAGATACCGTGGCCGTCGACGAAGAGCAGGTCCGGTTTTTGCGAAAGCTGCTCCCACGCCGCCAGCAGCGCAGGTGTTTCGCGAAACGAGAGAAAGCCGGGAATATAGGGCATGGTGGTGGCGACGCGCGCCACCTGATACTCCACCAGCTCAAGCTCAGGCCAGGTCAGCAGCACCATCGCAGCCCGGGTCACTTCCCCTTCCTGCTCAAACCCGACATCCGCGCCGCCGATCAACGCCGGCGGGTCGCGATCCAGTCGATCCGCTCGCTCGACCGACGCGGCTAACTGTTGTTGTTGGGTACGTAGCGCGGCTAAATCCATACGGCTTATCTCCTATTGATGATAGGGTGTGGAAAGACGATGCACCGCCTCAACAAAGACGCCCGCATGCTGCGGGTCGACATCCTGATGGATGCCGTGACCAAGGTTAAAGACATGGCCTTCGCCCTGGCCGAAGCCGGCGAGAATAGTCGCCACTTCCTCTTCAATACGCGGGGCGGGAGCATACAGCATCGACGGGTCCATATTGCCCTGGAGCGCCACTTTGTGACCTACACGACGGCGAGCATCAGCGATATCGGTGGTCCAGTCGAGCCCCAGCGCGTCACAGCCGGTCTCCGCCATCGCTTCCAGCCACTGGCCACCGCCTTTGGTGAACAGGGTCACCGGCACGCGGCGGCCTTCGTTCTCCCGCAGCAGGCCATCGACAATTTTATGCATGTAGTAGAGCGAGAACTGCTGATAGTCGCGACCGGTCAGCACCCCGCCCCAGGTGTCGAAAATCATCACCGACTGCGCGCCGGCTTTGATCTGCGCGTTGAGGTACAAGGTGACGCTTTTCGCCAGCTTCTCCAGCAGCGCATGCAGCGCCTGCGGTTCGGCGTACATCATCTTTTTGATCACGGTGAACGCTTTGCTGCTGCCGCCTTCCACCATGTAGGTCGCCAGCGTCCAGGGGCTACCGGAGAAGCCGATCAGCGGCACTTCGCCTTTCAGTTCGCGGCGAATGGTACGCACGGCGTTCATGACATAGCCCAGTTCCTGCTCCGGATCCGGGATTGGCAGCTTGTCGACGTCGGCTTTGCTTTTTATCGGCGAGGTGAAGCGCGGACCTTCGCCAGCTTCAAAGTACAGCCCCAGACCCATGGCGTCCGGGATCGTCAGGATGTCCGAAAAGAGGATCGCCGCATCCAGCGGGTAACGGCGCAGCGGCTGGAGCGTCACTTCGCAGGCCAGCTCGGCATTTTTACACAGCGACATAAAGTCGCCCGCTTGCGCACGGGTGGCTTTGTACTCCGGTAAATAGCGGCCCGCCTGGCGCATCATCCACACCGGGGTGACATCAACCGGCTGACGCAGCAGCGCGCGCAGGTAACGATCGTTTTTCAGTTCGGTCATTTTTACATTCCTTTAGCGTTGATGCGCCCAGTGTAACATGTCACTCGAACTCTGCCCGACACATCGCCACCGTATCTTCGATAAGCCGACGCGCCACCGTGCCCGGCGGTGGCAGGAGCGGCAGATTGTCATAGCGGTACCAGTCCGCGGTCAGCAGCTCTTTTTTGTCGACCACGATATCGCCATCCGCGTAATCCGCCATAAAAGCGGTCATCAGCGACTGCGGGAACGGCCACGGCTGAGAGGTCACATAGCGCAGGTTTTTCACCTTGATACCGCTCTCCTCCATCACCTCGCGGGCCACCGCCTGCTCAAGGGTTTCACCCACTTCGACAAACCCGGCCAGCACGGTGTGCACGCCGTTACGATGGCGGGTATGTTGCGCCAACAGGATCGAATCATCGCGACGGATAGCGACGATAATGCAGGGGGCAATTTGCGGGTAATAGCGTTCACGGCAGTGGCTGCACAGCATCGCCCATTCGCTTTTGCTGGCATGCATCGGATGGCCACAGTAGCCGCAAAATTTATGCGATCGATAAAATTCGGCGAGCTGGATCCCTCGCCCCGCCAGCTGGAAGAGACCCGGATCCTGATCCAGAACCTGGCGTAACGATCCCATGTCATGGCGGCGATCCTGGCGCACCATCCAGACGGACTCGCCCTGCCACTCGCCAATATGCAGCGCATGCTGTCCGACAAGATCGAAATTAACCGCTTCGCCATGTGGTAATTCTCCACCAGGCAACCATAATTTTTGTTCGTGACTGACAACCCACCAGCCGCGATCTAATTTTTCAATAATACGATCCATATCTATTGCACTACCTTTGCTTCACTGGCATGTTGTTAACATTATATTTACATTTTGGTGAGCAGATTTAAATCAAAACTAGCGGAGTCAATCATGCTAAACCAGCTGGAAAATCTGACGGAGCGCGTTGGCGGTAGTAATGAACTGGTCGATCGCTGGCTACAAGTGCGTAAGCATCTGCTCGTGGCTTACTACAATCTGGTTGGCCTGAAACCGGGCAAAGAGTCATTTATGCGGCTAAACGAAAAGGCGCTGGATGACTTTTGCCAAAGTCTGGTGGATTACCTCTCATCCGGTCATTTTAGTATTTATGAACGCATTATTGGCGAAATGGAAGGCGATACCCCACTTTTAGCCGCCACCCGGCTTTATCCACAGCTGGAAGCCAATACCCAGCAGATGATGGACTACTACGATACCTGCCTCGAAAACGCTATCGATCACGATAACTACCTTGAATTTCAGCAGGCGCTGTCGGATATCGGCGAGTCGCTGGAAGCACGTTTCGCGCTGGAGGATAAACTGATCGCCCTCGCCGTCGCGCATAATCTGAGCAACGACGTGCGCGATAATATTGCGCCGACCGCTTGAGTTGTGCGCAATTAACGAGTAGTTTACCTCCATTCCCCCTCTCCGGAGGGGACGTCATCTTGTCGGAGTGCCTATTTTCCATGCGCTGGCTAAAGTGGAAAAGGCTGAGACCGTTAATTCGGGATCCGCGGAACCTGATCAGGCTAATACCTGCGAAGGGAACAAGAGTAAACTGCTGGTTGCACCTGTCCGTTCTGGACCGGTCGCATCTGTTACTCCATCCGTCGTCTGACAAGCCATCTCCTTTTTTAACTGGAATGCGCTATGTCTACTACCAAACTCACCCGTCGGGAACAACGCGAGCACGCGCAGCGATTCATTGATACGCTGGCAGGTACCGCTTTTCCCAATTCACGCCGCATCTACGTTCACGGCTCACAAGCGGATATCCGCGTCCCGATGCGTGAAATTCAGCTCAGCCCGACCCTCGTCGGCGGCGATAAAGATAACCCCCGGTACGAAGCCAATGAACCGATCCCGGTATATGACACCTCCGGCCCTTATGGCGACCCGGATATTGGCATTGATGTCCGCCAGGGGCTGGCAAAGCTGCGCCAGCCGTGGATCGACGCGCGTAACGACTGCGCTCCGCTCAGCGAACGCAGCTCGGCCTATACCAAAGCGCGGCTGGCCGATGACGGTCTCGATGAGCTGCGCTTCAGCGGCCTGCTGACGCCCAAACGCGCCGTCGCCGGGAAATGCGTTACCCAACTGCACTACGCCCGCCAGGGGATCGTCACCCCGGAGATGGAGTTCATCGCCATTCGCGAAAACATGGGTCGCGAACGTATCCGCAGCGAGGTTCTGCGCCAGCAGCATGCCGGGGAAGGCTTCGGTGCCCGCCTGCCGGAAAACATTACCCCCGAGTTCGTCCGCGATGAAGTTGCCGCCGGACGCGCCATCATCCCCGCCAACATCAACCACCCGGAATCTGAGCCGATGATTATCGGCCGCAATTTCCTGGTGAAAGTGAATGCCAATATCGGCAACTCGGCGGTGACCTCTTCCATCGAAGAGGAGGTGGAAAAACTGGTCTGGTCAACCCGCTGGGGCGCCGACACGGTGATGGACCTCTCCACCGGCCGCTATATCCACGAAACCCGCGAGTGGATCCTGCGCAACAGCCCGGTGCCGATTGGTACCGTTCCGATTTACCAGGCGCTGGAGAAGGTCAACGGCATTGCCGAGAACCTGACCTGGGAAGCCTTCCGCGATACCCTGCTGGAACAGGCCGAACAGGGCGTCGACTACTTCACGATTCACGCCGGCGTACTGCTGCGCTACGTGCCGATGACCGCGAAGCGCCTGACAGGTATCGTGTCGCGCGGTGGTTCAATCATGGCCAAATGGTGCCTGTCGCACCATCAGGAAAACTTCCTCTACCAGCACTTCCGCGAAATCTGCGAAATCTGCGCCGCCTATGACGTTTCGCTCTCGCTGGGTGATGGCTTGCGCCCCGGCTCCATTCAGGACGCCAACGACGAGGCGCAGTTTTCCGAGCTGCGCACCCTCGGCGAACTGACGAAAATCGCCTGGGAGTATGACGTGCAGGTGATGATTGAAGGCCCCGGCCACGTGCCGATGCAGATGATCCGCCGCAATATGACCGAAGAGCTGGAGCATTGCCACGAAGCGCCATTCTACACCTTAGGCCCGCTCACCACCGACATCGCGCCGGGCTACGACCATTTCACTTCCGGTATCGGCGCGGCAATGATTGGCTGGTTTGGCTGCGCGATGCTGTGCTACGTCACGCCAAAAGAGCATCTCGGCCTGCCCAACAAAGAGGATGTGAAACAGGGGCTGATTACCTACAAAATCGCCGCCCACGCCGCCGACCTCGCGAAAGGCCACCCCGGGGCGCAGATCCGCGACAACGCGATGTCCAAAGCGCGTTTCGAATTCCGCTGGGAAGACCAGTTCAACCTCGCGCTCGACCCCTTCACCGCGCGGGCCTATCACGATGAAACCCTGCCGCAGGAGTCCGGCAAGGTCGCCCATTTCTGCTCCATGTGCGGGCCGAAATTCTGTTCGATGAAAATCACCCAGGAAGTCCGCGACTACGCCGCGAAGCAAAATATCGAAGCTGGCATGGCCGATATGTCGCATCACTTCCGCGCCCGTGGCGGCGAAATCTACCTGAAACAGGAGGAAGCCTGATGTATCAACCTGATTTTCCACCCGTCCCATTTCGTCTTGGACTCTACCCGGTGGTTGACAGCGTGGCGTGGATTGAGCGCCTGCTGGAGGCGGGAGTGCGTACTCTTCAACTGCGCATCAAAGACCAACGTGACAGCGACGTGGAGGATGACGTGATCGCCGCCATCGCCCTTGGCCGCCGCTATCACGCCCGGTTGTTCATTAACGATTACTGGCAGCTGGCGATTAAGCATCAGGCCTACGGGGTACACCTGGGGCAAGAAGATCTGGAAACCACCGATCTGAGCGCTATCCGCAAAGCCGGACTGCGTCTCGGCGTCTCCACTCACGACGATATGGAAATTGATGTCGCGCTGGCGGCGCGCCCCTCTTACATCGCGCTGGGCCATGTCTTCCCGACGCAAACCAAACAGATGCCTTCCGCGCCGCAGGGCCTCGACCAGCTAGCCAGACATATTCAACGCCTGGCGGATTACCCCACCGTCGCGATCGGCGGCATCAGTCTGGAAAAAGCGCCGGGCGTACTGGCGACCGGCGTCGGCAGCATCGCGGTGGTCAGCGCTATTACCCAGGCGGCGGACTGGCGGGCAGCGACAGACCAGCTGCTGGCGCTGGCGGGAGCAGGCGATGAATGATCACGACTTTATGCGCTATAGCCGCCAGCTGCTGCTGGAGGATATTGCCATCGAGGGTCAGCAGAAACTGTTAGCCAGCCGGGTGCTGATTATCGGCCTTGGCGGGCTGGGCTCCCCGGCGGCGCTCTATCTTGCCGGAGCGGGCGTCGGGACGCTGACCCTGGCCGATGACGACGCCGTGCATCTCAGCAACCTGCAGCGGCAGATCCTGTTCACCAGCGAGGATATCGACCGGCCAAAAGCCGCGGCGGCAAAGACCCGGCTCAGTCAGCTAAACCCGCAGATCAAACTGGTTGCGCTCCAGCAACGTCTGAGCGGCGAGGCGCTGCGCGCTGAGGTGGCGAAAGCGGACGTGGTGCTGGACTGCACCGATAACATGGTGACCCGCCAGGCAATCAACGCCGCCTGTGTGGCCCTCGACACCCCGTTAGTGACCGCCAGCGCCGTCGGCTTCGGCGGTCAGTTGATGGTGCTCACTCCCCCCTGGGCGCAGGGCTGCTATCGCTGCCTGTGGCCGGATAGCGACGAACCGCAGCGCAACTGCCGCACCGCGGGGATCGTCGGCCCGGTCGTCGGCATGATGGGCACGCTGCAGGCGCTGGAGGCGATTAAGCTACTCAGCGGCATGACGACGCCGCGTAATACCCTGCGGCTGTTCGACGCCCGCACCAGCAACTGGCGTAATCTGGCGCTACAGCGCTCCCGGAATTGCCCGGTGTGCGGAGGGCGGCATGCAGATTTGGTTTAACGACGAGCCGCTGGCATGTGCCGACAATCTCAGCGTCAGCGCCCTGCTGACCCAGCTCGAACAGCTGCAGCCGGGCGTTGCGCTGGCTCTTAATCAACACATCCTGCCGCGCGACCGGTGGGAAGATCATCTCTTACAGGAAGGCGATCGGATCCTGCTTTTTCAGGTTATCGCTGGAGGTTGACATGTTACGTATTGCAGACAAAACGTTTGAATCCCATCTTTTTACCGGTACCGGCAAATTCGCCGCCCCGGAGGTGATGGTTGAGGCGATTCGCGCCTCGGGAAGCCAGCTGGTGACGCTGGCGATGAAGCGCGTCGATTTACGCCAGCACAATGACGCGATTCTCGCGCCGCTGCTGGCGGCGGGCGTTAACCTGCTGCCGAATACCTCAGGCGCCAAGACGGCGGAAGAGGCGGTGTTTGCCGCCCGCCTGGCGCGGGAAGCCCTGGGCACCCACTGGCTGAAGCTGGAGATCCACCCGGATGCCCGCTGGCTGCTGCCTGACCCGATTGAAACCCTGAAGGCGGCGGAGCTGCTGGTGCGCGAAGGGTTCGTCGTCCTGCCCTACTGTGGCGCCGATCCGGTGCTGTGTAAACGGCTGGAAGAGGCTGGCTGCGCGGCGGTGATGCCGCTGGGTGCGCCGATCGGCTCCAATCAGGGGCTGGAAACCAGGGCTATGCTGGAGATTATTATCGAACAGGCGACGGTACCGGTGGTGGTTGATGCCGGGATCGGCGTGCCGAGCCATGCGGCGCAGGCGCTGGAGATGGGCGCAGATGCGGTGCTGGTCAATACCGCCATTGCCGTCGCCGACGACCCCGTGACCATGGCCCGCGCCTTCCGTATGGCAGTCGATGCCGGATTACTGGCGCGTCAGGCCGGACCGGGGGCACGCAGTACGCAGGCGCAGGCCACCAGCCCGCTGACCGGATTCCTGGAGGCGCTGGCATGAAAACCTTCAGCGATCGCTGGCGGGAGCTGGAGTGGGACGACATCCGCCTGCGCATCAACAGCAAAACCGCCGCCGACGTCGAACGGGCGCTGGCGGCCAAACAGCTCACCCGTGACGACATGATGGCCCTGCTTTCACCGGCGGCGGCCAACTATCTTGAACCGCTGGCCCAGCGTGCGCAGCGGCTCACCCGGCAGCGCTTCGGCAATACCGTCAGCTTTTACGTACCACTGTATCTCTCCAACCTGTGCGCCAATGACTGCACCTACTGCGGCTTCTCAATGAGCAATCGCATTAAGCGCAAGACGCTGGATGCCGCCGAGATTGCCCGCGAGTGCGCCGCGATCCGCGACCTGGGCTTTGAGCATCTGCTGCTGGTGACCGGCGAGCATCAGGGCAAGGTGGGAATGGATTATTTCCGCCAGCACCTGCCGGCTATCCGCAGCCAGTTTGCCTCGCTGCATATGGAGGTGCAGCCGCTGGCGACCGAAGAGTATGCCGAGCTGAAAACGCTGGGGCTCGACGGGGTAATGGTCTATCAGGAGACCTACCATGAAAGCATGTATGCCCAGCACCATCTGAAAGGGAAAAAACAGGATTTCTTCTGGCGGCTGGATACACCGGATCGCCTGGGCGAGGCGGGGATCGATAAGATCGGCCTCGGCGCGTTGATTGGTCTTTCCAACAGCTGGCGGGTGGACTGCTTTATGGTCGCCGAGCACCTGCTGTGGCTGCAGCAGCGCTACTGGCGCAGCCGCTACTCGGTCTCCTTCCCGCGCCTGCGTCCCTGCGCCGGCGGTATTGAACCAGCTTCGCTGATGGATGAGCGCCAGCTGGTGCAGACCATTTGCGCCTTCCGCCTGCTGGCGCCGGAGGTTGAGCTGTCGCTTTCAACCCGTGAATCACCCTGGTTCCGCGACCGGGTGATCCCGCTGGCGATCAATAACGTCAGCGCCTTCTCTAAAACGCAGCCCGGCGGCTACGCCGACGATCATCCGGAGCTCGAGCAATTTGCCCCACATGACGATCGCCGCCCTGAAGAGGTCGCCAGCGCGCTAGCCGCCCGTGGCCTGCAGCCGGTATGGAAAGACTGGGACAGCTGGCTGGGACGCGCCTCGCAATCATCATGAAGTATGTTGCAAGCCGCTGATTATTTTGCGTGCCTGCACGAGAGATGAAAAATGGGGAGTCGCCCGATTGCCGCCGTTTTTCTATTCTGCCCGGGTCAGCAGCGGACGCTGACCAGGGCGAACGTTTTCTTCCTCATTTTCGCCCTGCCTCTCCGCGCTGCGCGAGGGCCGGTTCATTATCGACGAATATAAATCACGATAGATGAAGGCCTCAGAGTTATAATTGAGCAATAGTTAACTGATTCGATCGGCAGGCTCGCTGACACAAGCTGCGTTCGGACCCTTGGTTTATACATCCGGGACGATTAACGATTCATGGCGCTACACAACAGAAAACTCTCTTTTACGACACCAATCGTCGTGGGGTTTGCCGGCATTTTGCTCAGTTTCATGCTGATTGCTACTTTTGTCACCCTGGCACAGCGGAAAGATTTTCTCGAAGATTATCACGATATTAACCGCAACTTTACCCACAACCTGGCCATCAACTATACGGAAACGCTGCTGCGGGAAAATGATTTTATCCTCGGCCGCGCGGCCACCTTCTTTGCCCGTAATGACGAACTGAACCGCGCGGTGAACGTTGATCCGGAGAAAGGGTTAACCACGCTAATGCAGTTACAGAACATGATGCCAAGCGTCTCATCCATCTCGCTGGCGGATACCGAGGGCCACTATCTGCGCGCCCCGGAAGTACTGAAAAATGAAGACAGCCTGGCTTTCGACCCCAAAACGCGGCCCTGGTTTATCAAACAGGCAGAAGCCAGCACCTTCAGCCACTACACCAGCCCGTATATGGACTTTTTCACCCACCATCCGACGATTACCATTTTCAAACCCATCATTACTCCGGAGGGTAAACTCAAGGGCAGCCTGGCTTTTCATCTAGATCTCACCTCCATGGGGTTCGCGCTACGGCAGATGGTCGCCCCCGTACAGGGGGAATTTTTTGTGGTGCAGCGGGATGGCAAAGTTGTCCTGCACTCCGACCCGGGCGCGCTGTTTAAACCCTTCGTCAGCGACGAACTGATGGATAAAATGACCAGCGGAGAGGGGCAGCTTTACGATGTCAGGAGCGATACCTGGTATTACTACTACTCCTTTACCAATCCCGACTGGTTCGTGATTTACCGTGTCGATAACGCCACCCTGATCAATCTGACGCGCCATGAGACAAACTTAGTGATCGGCGGTTTCTCACTCGCGGCGATTATCATCCTCTTGTTCGGCCTTTATCTGCGTCATGCTTCCCGTACCGTGCTGATGAATATCATCAATGCGATTAAAACCGGCGACGTCAAACGCGCTCCGCGCCTTGAGGCAATGCTGAGTAAAGCCATTGAAACCAACAAACAGCGTGAACTGACCTACGTTCGCCAGGCCACCATCGACGCCCTCACTGGCTGCAAAAACCGCCGCGCCTTCGACAGCGATATCGCCGCGCTGATGAACGATCACCAACCTTTCGCCCTTGCCCTGGTCGATATCGATAACTTCAAATCGATCAACGACACCTGGGGACACCTCAACGGCGATATCGTCCTGCGCAACGTCGCCCGCGAGGGGCTGCAGGTCCTCCAGCCGCTGGAGATTTCCCTTTATCGCTACGGCGGTGAAGAGTTCGCGGTGGTCTTTCCTGCCGAACACATCGATAACGCCCGAACGCTACTGGAAACATGGCGGGTCAACGTCGAACGGCGTACCTGGCGCGAAGATGGCCTGACGGTCACATTTAGCGCCGGACTGGGGGAATGGAATATGGAGCCGCTGGATAAGCTGGTGGTGAGCGTCGATGAGGCACTTTACAAAGCCAAGCAACAAGGTAAAAACCGCATCCTCCGCGCGTGAGACAACAGGAAGCGGCCGCCCACTTCGGTGGGCTTTTTTATTTTTATCGGCAATAATGAAACCGGTTTCAATTTTTGTGTGATGACTTACACACAATCACGGTAAAGCGGTTGTCGCATCGCCAGGGCCGCGATAAAGATAAGACATCACGGAACACAAGGGCCACTGACTATGAAGAATATCGTTTTGTGCTGTGCCGCCGGTATGTCCACCAGCATGCTGGTTCAGCGTATGCAAGATGCCGCGCAGAAGAAAGGTGTTGAGGTTTCTATCAAGGCCGTCCCGGTCGCCGAGTTTAAAGATAACCTGGCCGCCGCCGACATTATTTTACTCGGCCCGCAGGTGAAATATGAGCAGGCGAAACTGCAGGCGCTGGCCGATCCATTCGGCAAGAAAGTCGCGGTGATCGATATGATGGACTACGGCATGATGAAAGGCGATGCCGTTCTGGATAAAGCCCTGAAGATGCTGGAGTAATCGATGGAAGATTTAGAAACGATCATCATGGAACTGTTGGTTAATGCCGGTTCCGCACGTAGCGCGGCGCTCACTGCTCTCCAGTTAGCACGGAAAGGTGACTTTGCGGCAGCCGAGCAGGCCATGGCCGAGTCCCATGAGTTCGTCAAACATGCGCATAAAATCCAGACCCAGCTCATCGGCCTGGATGAAGGCACCGGTAAGCTGCCGGTCAACCTGATCACCGTTCACTCTCAGGACCACCTGATGAACGCCATGGTCATTCAGGATCTGGCGACCGATATGATTGAACTCTATCGTCGTCTGCCGCTCGCGCAGTAATCTCGCGGATTTAACGGGCGCCGCTGCCGGCGCCCGTCCCCTCTCAAAGAAAACCATACATCGCGGCGAATACCCAGCCAAACACGCAGGAGACACCGACGCCGATGAGCCCGGGCAGGATGAAGCTATGGTTAATGACAAAGCGGCCGATATGGGTGGTCCCTGAGCGGTCGAACTGGATCGCCGCCAGATCGCTTGGGTAGGTCGGCAGAATATAGTAGCCATAGCAGGCCGGCGCGGAAGCCACGATATAGGCCGGGTCGACGCCGATGGCCAGCGCCACCGGAACAATCGCCGCCAGCGCTGCCGCCTGAGAGTTCACAAACTTCGAAACCAGCAGCAGTACGATGGCGTAAGCCCACGGGTACTCCTTCACCATCTCCCCGAGCACACCTTTAATCTCGGTCATATGCGCGCCGAACATAGTTTCCGCCATCCACGCGATGCCGTATACCGCGACGATAGCGATCATTCCCGAACGGAAAACCTCATTTTTAGAAATCGACGCCGGGTTGGTTTTGGTAATGATGATGATCAATGCCCCGGAGAGCAGCATGAACATCTGGATCACCAGCACCATCGACAGCGGCTTACCGTCGAAGGCCGGACGCAGTTCGGAAAACGCGCCGAGTAAGGCCACCACGGCGATGGAAGCAAGGAAGATCCACATCGCAATCCAGTTGCTGGTCGGCAGCTTTTTATCCAGCAGCGTCGCCGTATCGCCATAGACGTAATGGCGATTTTCCGGTACCGCAATAAACGCCTGGAAGGCTTCGTCTTTATCCAGATCTTTGCCACGGAACCAGCTGAAGATACCAATCGCCAGGATCCCCAGCAGCGTGGACGGAATGGTTATCGCCAGCAGGTCGAGAAATTCCAGGTGTTTACCGTTAAAGGTAAAATTCCCCAGCATCGCCACCAGCGACACCACCGCTACCGAGACCGGGCTGGCGATGATCCCCATCTGGGCGCCTATGGAGCTGGCCGCCATCGGACGCTCCGGACGAATGTTATTCTTAATGGCGACATCGTAGATAATCGGCAGGATCGTGTACACCACGTGTCCGGTACCGCAGAGAATGGTCAGCGTGCAGGTGACGAAAGGCGCGACGATTGAAACATATTTCGGGTTGCGCCGCAGCAGCTTCTCGGCAATCTGTAACATGACATCCAGCCCGCCGGACGCCTGTAGCGTGGCCGAAGCGGCCACGACGGCAATGATCACCAGCATTACATCAACCGGTGGTTTACCCGGCTGAAGATGGAACACAAAAACAAGGATAACCAAACCGATGCCGCCCAACAGGCCCAGCGCAATACCGCCTTTTCGGGCACCATAAAACAGACAAATTAAGATAATAATGAGTTGTATCGCAAATTCCATGCAGCCCCCAGAGCCTGTCCACTCAGACCAAAAGAAATGACCAACACCTGCCTGCCGGTATTATTTCTGCGTCTTATCGGGAGAAGCATGAGATGCGGCGATCCCTCTCCAGAGCCGTAGCTTCGAAGATAAAGCAGCAGAAGTAATCCCATGATTCATTAGGTATTTTGAATATATCGCCTTTGGATTGATTATTTTTTGATATGAGTAGAACTTTTACCCATATATAAACAAAGGTTTTTCCAGTGAACGGGGGATGGATATTTTATATGAATTAATTGCTAAAAATATGCGGCGTTAATATGTCGTAAATGTAATTAAAGAAGAGGGTGAGGCGGCGAACAAACAATAAAAAAGCCGGTCAGGAAACCTGACCGGCTTTTTAGCAGTGCATCAACGATTAATCGTTGTCAGAACCGCCCAGGCCTGCGTTCAGCAGTTCTGCCAGGTTGGCAGACGCTTCTTCTACGCTCACCTGCGGGGCAGCTGGCTGTTCGCCCGCTGCGCGACGGCGCATACGATCCTGGTGGTACGCATAGCCGGTACCCGCCGGGATCAGACGACCCACGATGACGTTCTCTTTCAGACCGCGCAGTTCGTCGCGTTTGCCCGCAACGGCTGCTTCGGTCAGCACGCGAGTGGTCTCCTGGAACGAGGCCGCGGAGATGAAGGACTCGGTTGCCAGAGACGCTTTGGTGATACCCAGCAGGTCGCGGGAATAGGTTGCCGCCACTTTGCCATTCGCTTCAAGCTCGCGGTTAGCGATCTTAACGCGGGAGTATTCAACCTGCTCGCCTTCGAGGAAGTCGGAGCTACCAGCACTTTCGATGGTCGCTTTACGCAGCATCTGACGAACGATAACTTCAATGTGCTTATCGTTAATCTTAACGCCTTGCAGACGGTAAACGTCCTGCACTTCGTTGGTGATGTAACGCGTTACCGCGTGCACGCCACGAAGACGCAGAATGTCGTGCGGTGCTTCCGGACCGTCGGAAACCACGTCACCACGTTCTACACGTTCACCTTCGAACACGTTCAGCTGACGCCATTTCGGAATCATCTCTTCGTACGGTTCGCTACCGTCTACCGGGGTGATAACCAGACGACGTTTCCCTTTGGTTTCTTTACCGAAGGAAATGATGCCGCTGATTTCAGCCAGGATTGCCGGCTCTTTCGGACGACGTGCTTCGAACAGGTCCGCAACGCGCGGCAGACCACCGGTGATGTCCTTGGTACCGCCGGATTCCTGCGGAACACGCGCCAGGGTGTCACCAGAGCTGATCTGTACGCCATCTTCCAGCTGAACAATCGCTTTACCCGGCAGGAAGTACTGAGCCGGCATATCGGTGCCTGGGATCAGAACGTCATTGCCCTGAGCATCAACAATTTTCAGTGCTGGACGCAGATCTTTACCACCGGAGGTACGTTCCGCGGAATCCAGAACCACCAGCGAAGACAGACCGGTCAGCTCGTCGGTCTGACGAGTAATGGTCTGGCCGTCGATCATGTCAGTGAAGCGGACGAAACCACTCACTTCGGTGATAACCGGCATGGTATGCGGATCCCAGTTTGCAACGGTTTCACCGCCAGCAACCTGTTCGCCGTCGCCTTTCGCCATAACGGAGCCGTAAGGCACTTTATAGCTTTCTTTGGTACGACCGAATTCGTCGATCAGTTTCAGCTCGGTGTTACGAGAGGTGATAACCAGTTTACCGCTGGAGTTCACAACCGACTTCGCGTTGCTCAGACGGATGCTACCTTTATTTTTCACCTGGATGCTGGATTCAGCAGCCGCACGAGATGCCGCACCACCGATGTGGAACGTACGCATCGTCAGCTGTGTACCCGGCTCACCGATGGACTGTGCCGCGATAACGCCGATAGCCTCACCTTTGTTGATGAGGTGGCCACGCGCCAGGTCACGACCGTAGCAGTGCGCACATACACCAAAGTCGGTGTCACAGGATACAACGGAACGAACTTTGACGGAGTCAACGGAGTTCTCTTCCAGCAGGTCACACCAGTGCTCGTGCAGCAGCGTGTTGCGTGGAACCAGAATGTCCGCGGTACCCGGCTTCAGAACGTCTTCAGCAGTCACACGACCCAGTACGCGATCGCGCAGCGGCTCTTTAACGTCGCCACCTTCGATAACCGGCGTCATGGTGATGCCTTCCAGGGTGCCACAGTCGTCTTCAGTGACAACCAGGTCCTGCGCAACGTCAACCAGACGACGAGTCAGGTAACCGGAGTTCGCAGTCTTCAGTGCGGTATCCGCCAGACCTTTACGCGCACCGTGGGTGGAGATGAAGTACTGGAGTACGTTCAGACCTTCACGGAAGTTCGCGGTGATCGGCGTTTCGATGATGGAGCCATCCGGCTTCGCCATCAGACCACGCATACCAGCCAGCTGACGAATCTGTGCCGCAGAACCACGCGCACCGGAGTCGGCCATCATGTAGATGCTGTTGAAGGAAACCTGCTGCTCTTCCTGACCGTCACGGTTAATCACGGTTTCGGTTTGCAGGTTATCCATCATCGCTTTGGATACACGATCGTTCGCCGCAGCCCAGATATCGATAACTTTGTTGTAGCGTTCGCCCGCGGTGACCAGACCAGACTGGAACTGTTCCTGAATCTCAGCAACTTCCGCTTCCGCTTCGCTGATGATTTCGTATTTTTTCTCCGGGATGACCATGTCATCGATACCAACGGATGCACCTGAACGCGCTGCATAAGCAAAGCCGGTGTACATCGTCTGGTCCGCAAAAATAACGGTCGGTTTCAGGCCCAGAATACGGTAACAGGTGTTCAGCATCTTGGAGATCGCTTTCTTACCGAGCGCCTGGTTCACGATAGAGAACGGCAGACCTTTCGGTACGATCATCCACAGAATGGCACGGCCAACGGTCGTGTCTTTCAGGCTAGTCTTCGCGACGAATTCACCATTCTCGTCTTTTTCGTATTCAGTGATACGCACTTTAACGCGCGCATGCAGAGAGGCCAGACCGGCGCGATAAATACGCTCCGCTTCTTTCGGGCCAGTCAGCACCATGCCTTCGCCTTTGGCGTTAACACAGTCACGGGTCATGTAGTACAGACCCAGTACAACGTCCTGAGACGGAACGATGATTGGTTCGCCGTTCGCCGGGGACAGGATGTTGTTGGTAGACATCATCAGCGCACGCGCTTCCAGCTGGGCTTCCAGCGTCAGCGGTACGTGAACAGCCATCTGGTCACCATCGAAGTCGGCGTTATAGGCCGCACAAACCAGCGGGTGCAGCTGAATAGCTTTACCTTCGATCAGAACCGGTTCGAATGCCTGGATACCTAAACGGTGCAGCGTTGGCGCACGGTTCAGCAGTACCGGGTGTTCGCGGATAACTTCGTCCAGGATATCCCAAACGACGGCTTCTTCGCGCTCAACCATTTTCTTAGCAGCTTTGATGGTGGTGGCCAGGCCACGCAGTTCCAGCTTGCCGTAAATGAACGGTTTGAACAGCTCCAGCGCCATTTTCTTCGGCAGACCGCACTGATGCAGACGCAGGTATGGACCTACGGTGATAACAGAACGACCGGAGTAGTCAACACGCTTACCAAGCAGGTTCTGACGGAAACGACCCTGTTTACCTTTGATCATATCGGCCAAAGATTTCAGAGGACGTTTGTTAGAACCGGTGATCGCACGACCGCGACGGCCGTTATCCAGCAGGGCGTCAACCGCTTCCTGCAGCATACGTTTTTCGTTGCGTACGATGATGTCCGGCGCAGCCAGATCCAGCAGACGTTTCAGACGGTTGTTACGGTTAATGACGCGACGATACAGATCGTTCAGGTCAGAAGTCGCAAAACGGCCGCCATCGAGCGGAACCAGCGGACGCAGATCTGGCGGCAGAACCGGCAGAACGGTCAGGATCATCCATTCCGGCTTGTTGCCAGACTGAACGAACGCTTCCAGCAGTTTAATGCGCTTGGTCAGCTTTTTACGCTTGGTTTCGGAGTTGGTTTCGTTCAGCTCTTCACGCAGCTGTTCGCATTCCTGCTCCAGATCCATATTGCGCAGCAGCGCCTGGATCGCTTCCGCACCCATTTTCGCGTCGAATTCGTCACCGAACTCTTCCAGCGCATCCAGGTACTGCTCTTCAGTCAGAATCTGGTTGCGTTCGAGGTTGGTCATGCCACCTTCGATAACCACGTAGGATTCGAAGTACAGTACACGTTCGATATCGCGCAGCGGCATATCCAGCAGCAGGCCGATACGGGACGGCAGCGATTTCAGGAACCAGATGTGCGCCGTCGGGCATGCCAGCTCGATGTGGCCCATGCGCTCACGACGCACTTTAGTCTGGGTCACTTCAACGCCGCACTTCTCACAGATCACACCGCGGTGTTTCAGGCGCTTGTACTTACCGCACAGGCACTCATAGTCTTTTACTGGCCCGAAAATACGAGCACAGAACAGACCGTCACGCTCAGGCTTGAACGTACGGTAGTTAATGGTTTCCGGCTTTTTAACTTCACCGAAAGACCATGAACGGATCATGTCTGGCGATGCCAGAGCAATTTTGATCGCATCAAACTCTTCGGTTTTAGTTTGCGCTTTCAGAAACTTTAATAAGTCTTTCACGGATTTGCTCCCGTCGGAGTTAGCACAATCTGGCGCCGGGTTTTATCCCGGCACCAGTGACCTGTTTGAGCGAGAGTTACTCGTCTTCCAGTTCGATGTTGATGCCCAGCGAGCGGATTTCTTTCAACAGTACGTTGAAGGACTCCGGCATGCCCGGTTCCATCTGGTGGTTGCCGTCCACGATGTTTTTATACATCTTGGTACGACCGTTCACGTCATCAGACTTAACGGTGAGCATTTCCTGCAGGGTGTAGGCCGCGCCATAAGCTTCCAGCGCCCACACTTCCATCTCACCGAAGCGCTGACCACCGAACTGCGCCTTACCACCCAGCGGCTGCTGAGTAACCAGGCTGTAGGAACCGGTGGAACGAGCGTGCATTTTGTCGTCGACCAGGTGGTTCAGTTTCAGCATGTACATGTAACCCACGGTTACCGGACGTTCGAACTGTTCACCGGTGCGGCCGTCAAACAGGGTGATCTGACCGGAAGTCGGCAGGTCGCCCAGCTGCAGCAGCTCTTTGATTTCAGCTTCTTTCGCACCGTCGAATACCGGCGTTGCGATCGGCATGCCTTTACGCAGGTTTTCAGCCAGACGCAGAACTTCTTCATCGCTGAAGGTATTCAGGTCAACTTTCTGGCGAACGTCAGCGCCCAGATCGTAAGCACGCTGGATGAATTCGCGCAGTTTCGCGACTTCTTGCTGCTGTTTCAGCATGGCGTTGATCTTATCGCCGATGCCTTTCGCAGCCATACCCAGGTGAGTTTCCAGGATCTGACCGATGTTCATACGAGACGGTACGCCCAGCGGGTTCAGTACGATATCTACCGGCGTACCGTTAGCATCGTGCGGCATATCTTCGATCGGGTTGATCTTAGAGATAACACCCTTGTTACCGTGACGGCCTGCCATCTTATCACCAGGCTGGATACGGCGTTTAACGGCCAGGTATACCTTAACAATCTTCAGCACACCCGGTGCCAGATCGTCGCCTTGGGTGATTTTACGGCGTTTCGCTTCGAGTTTTTTCTCGAACTCGTGTTTCAGTTCGTCATACTGCTCAGCCAGTTGCTCCAGCTGATTCTGTTTCTCTTCGTCGGTCAGGCCCAGTTCCAGCCAGCGATCGCGCGGCAGTTTGTCGAGCTTCTCAGCTTCAACGCCACCGGAGACCAGCACCGCGTAGATACGACTGAACAGACCGGCTTCGAGGATCTGCAGTTCTTCAGACAGGTCTTTCTTCGCCTGCTTCAGCTGCATCTCTTCGATTTCCAGCGCACGTTTGTCTTTTTCTACGCCATCACGGGTAAAGACCTGAACGTCGATAACGGTACCAGAGACACCGTTCGGTACGCGCAGAGAAGAGTCTTTAACGTCAGACGCTTTCTCACCGAAGATCGCACGCAGCAGTTTCTCTTCCGGCGTCAGCTGGGTTTCACCTTTCGGCGTTACCTTACCAACCAGAATGTCGCCGCCGGTCACTTCCGCGCCGATATAAACGATACCGGACTCATCCAGTTTAGAGAGCGCAGCTTCACCCACGTTCGGGATGTCAGCGGTGATCTCTTCCGGCCCCAGCTTGGTGTCACGGGACACGCACGCCAGTTCCTGAATGTGGATGGTGGTGAAACGGTCTTCCTGAACAACACGCTCGGAGACGAGGATGGAGTCTTCGAAGTTGTAGCCGTTCCACGGCATGAACGCTACGCGCATGTTCTGACCCAGTGCCAGTTCACCAAGGTCGGTGGATGGGCCGTCGGCCAGCACGTCGCCGCGCTCAATGGGTTCGCCCAGGGACACGCAAGGCATCTGGTTGATGCAGGTGTTCTGGTTAGAACGGGTGTACTTGGTCAGGTTATAGATGTCGATACCTGCTTCGCCCGGGTACATCTCGTCTTCGTTAACTTTGATAACGATACGGGAAGCATCCACGTACTGAACGGTACCGCCACGTTTAGCCACCGCAGTAACACCGGAGTCAACGGCAACAGCACGTTCCATACCGGTACCAACCAGCGGCTTATCAGCGCGCAGAGTCGGAACCGCCTGACGTTGCATGTTCGCACCCATCAATGCACGGTTGGCGTCATCGTGCTCCAGGAACGGGATCAGGGACGCACCGACGGATACCACCTGCTGGGTGGATACGTCCATGTAGTCAACCTGGTCGCGGCTGAACAAGCTGGATTCGCCTTTGCTACGGCAGGTAACCAGGTCTTCTACGAAGTGGCCGTTTTCATCCAGGTTGGAGTTCGCCTGAGCAATAACGTAGTTGCCTTCTTCGATAGCAGACAGGTAGTGAATTTCATCGGTAACCACACCGTCGGTCACTTTACGATACGGGGTCTCAAGGAAACCGTATTCGTTAGTCTGTGCGTACACGGACAGGGAGTTGATCAGACCGATGTTCGGACCTTCAGGCGTTTCGATTGGACATACGCGACCGTAGTGCGTCGGGTGTACGTCTCGAACTTCGAAGCCTGCGCGTTCACGGGTCAGACCGCCTGGGCCGAGTGCGGAGATACGACGTTTGTGCGTAATCTCAGACAGCGGGTTGTTCTGGTCCATAAACTGGGACAGCTGGCTGGAACCAAAGAACTCTTTCACTGCTGCGGAAATCGGCTTGGCGTTGATCATATCCTGAGGCATCAGGGTATCCAGATCGCCCAGAGACAGACGCTCTTTAACCGCACGCTCTACACGTACCAGGCCAACGCGGAACTGGTTTTCCGCCATTTCGCCAACGGAACGGATACGACGGTTGCCGAGGTGGTCGATATCATCGACTTCGCCTTTACCGTTACGGATATCGATGAGCTTCTTCATCACTTCGATGATGTCGTCTTTGCTCAGGATACCGGAACCTTCGATTTCGTCGCGCAGCAGAGAACGGTTGAATTTCATACGACCAACCGCGGACAGATCGTAGCGGTCTTCGGAGAAGAACAGGTTCTCAAACAGGCTTTCAGCCGCTTCGCGAGTCGGCGGCTCACCAGGGCGCATCATGCGGTAGATTTCTACCAGCGCGCTCAGACGATCGTTGGTCGGGTCGACGCGTACCGTTTCAGAAATGTACGGACCGTGGTCCAGATCGTTGGTGAACAGCGTTTCGATACGCTTGTGGCCGGACTGGCTCAGTTTAGCCAGCAGATCCAGGCTCAGCTCCATGTTCGCCGGGCAGATCAGTTCGCCGGTCGCTTCGTCGATGTAGTCTTTAGAAGCAACTTTACCCGCGATGTACTCAACCGGAACTTCGATATGTTTGATATCGTCTTTTTCCAGCTGGCGAATGTGGCGCGCAGTAATACGACGGCCTTTCTCAACGTACACTTTACCGTTGGCTTCGATATCGAAGGAGGCGGTTTCACCGCGCAGACGCTCCGGTACCAGCTCCATCTGCAGCTTGTTGTCGCGAATTTCAAAGACCACTTTCTCGAAGAACAGGTCAAGGATCTGCTCAGTGGTGTAATTCAGCGCGCGCAGAATGATGGTTGCCGGCAGTTTACGACGACGGTCGATACGAACGAACAGGTTGTCTTTCGGGTCGAATTCGAAGTCCAGCCAGGAACCGCGGTAAGGGATGATACGTGCGTTATACAGGACCTTACCGGAGGAGTGGGTCTTACCTTTGTCACTGTCAAAGAAGACGCCCGGGCTACGGTGCAGCTGAGAAACGATAACACGCTCGGTACCGTTGATAACAAAGGTACCGTTGTCGGTCATGAGCGGAATTTCGCCCATGTAGACTTCTTGTTCTTTGATGTCTTTAACGGTGCCTTCCGGCGCTTCGCGCTCGTAGATCACCAGACGCAGTTTTACGCGCAGCGGTGCAGAATAAGTCACGCCACGGATCTGACATTCTTTAACATCAAAAACAGGTTCGCCCAGACGGTAGCTGACGTATTGCAGCTCTGAATTACCGCTGTAGCTCTGAATCGGGAATACGGAACGGAAGGCTGCTTCCAGACCATACTGCCCTTCAGGATCTTGCTCGATAAACTTCTGGAACGAATCAAGCTGGATAGAAAGGAGATAAGGTATGTCCAGAACTTGTGGACGTTTACCAAAATCCTTACGAATACGTTTTTTCTCGGTATAGGAGTAAACCATAGGGTTCCTCAGCTCGCTGACAAGTCGACCCGTCTGCCTAAGTAAGGCAGTTTTTTATGCAACACTATTTTGTTGACCGGAAAATGGAACACTTTCCGCAATACCTGTTGCTATCACGCTTAAACCATTTCGTTGCGATTTACACAGCCCAGGAACCCTAACCTGTCGCAGTATATTAAGTCGTCGATAGAAACAAGCATTGTCAGGCAAACCAGCAGTCAAACAGTGTGAAATGCTACTGGCGCCTTACAGCGCAAAAAGGCTGGTGACTAAAAAGTCACCAGCCTCAGCCTGATTTCTCAGGCTGCAACCGGAAGGGTTGGCTTATTTAACTTCAACTTCAGCGCCAGCTTCTTCCAGAGATTTTTTCAGAGCTTCAGCGTCGTCTTTGCTGATGCCTTCTTTCAGTGCAGCCGGAGCAGATTCTACCAGGTCTTTAGCTTCTTTCAGACCCAGGCCAGTTGCGCCACGTACTGCTTTGATAACAGCAACTTTGTTAGCGCCAGCAGCTTTCAGAATTACGTCGAATTCAGTTTTTTCTTCAGCAGCTTCAACCGGGCCAGCAGCTACAGCTACAGCAGCAGCAGCGGAAACACCGAATTTTTCTTCCATTGCAGAGATCAGCTCAACAACGTCCATTACGGACATAGCGGATACTGCTTCAATGATTTGATCTTTAGTGATAGACATTTAAATTGTTCCTGAATATCAGAATAAGTTTATACGTAAGCGAATGCTTTATAAAGATAACTGCGATTAAGCAGCTTCTTTCGCATCGCGTACAGCAGCCAGAGTACGAACCAGTTTGCCAGCCGAAGCTTCTTTCATGGTTGCCATCAGGCGTGCAATTGCTTCTTCGTAGGTCGGCAGAGTTGCCAGGCGGTCGATCTGCGACGCCGGGATCAGCTCACCTTCAAAGGCAGCGGCTTTGACCTCAAATTTTGCATTCGCTTTCGCGAACTCTTTGAACAGACGAGCAGCAGCGCCCGGGTGTTCCATAGAGTATGCAATCAGGGTCGGACCAACAAACGTGTCTTTCAGGCACTCGAACTGAGTACCTTCAACGACGCGGCGCAGCAGGGTGTTACGAACAACACGCATGTATACGCCAGCTTCACGACCTGCTTTACGCAGTTCAGTCATTTTATCTACAGTTACGCCACGGGAATCCGCAACTACTGCAGACAGCGCGCCTTTGGCTACTTCGCTGACTTCAGCAACAATCGCTTGTTTGTCTTGAAGATTTAAAGCCATTAGCTTTGCTCCTGGATGTTTGCCAGAGCTTATGCTCTGGAACTCACTTCACTCAATTCAACGAAAAGAGCGTCTAAATACGGTGAGCAGAAACAAGCCAGAGTATCCAAAAAATAATCTTAGCGTTCTGTCACCGTCTACGCAGGGGATTAAGTTTCTTGCGAAACACCTGCGGTCTTCGACGGAGGCCTGGATAGGCCAGGCTCCAACGAACAAATTCTTTCTATGACTTCGTCCTTCGAACCGCAGCGGCGTTAGCTGCTCTCGTTCACACCGGTCATGTAGTTAACTACACTCCCGGTGATTCACTCGATTGCTGCCTTGCTGCAATTCAAATGACTCGCATAGCGTCTGTCTTATTGACAGAATCGTGGGGGTAAGATTGTAGACAAAATCACCGCCCACGTAAAGGCATTAGTTTGCAGAAGCGTTCAGGCCAGCCTGATCTACTGCAACACCTGCACCCATGGTGGTGGAGATGCTAACTTTCTTGATGTACACGCCTTTCGCCTGAGTCGGTTTTGCTTTTTTCAGCGCAACCAGCAGAGCTTCCAGGTTTTCTTTCAGTTTGTCAGCGTCAAAGTCCACTTTACCGATGGTGGTGTGGATGATGCCGTTTTTGTCGTTACGATAACGAACCTGACCTGCTTTAGCGTTCTTAACCGCTTCAGCAACGTTAGGGGTTACGGTACCCACTTTCGGGTTTGGCATCAGGCCGCGCGGACCCAGAACCTGGCCCAGCTGGCCAACAACGCGCATTGCATCCGGGGAAGCAATAACAACGTCAAAGTTCATTTCGCCTTTCTTGATCTGGTCAGCCAGATCTTCCATACCTACCAGCTCAGCGCCTGCAGCTTTAGCAGCTTCAGCGTTTGCGCCCTGGGCAAATACGGCAACGCGAACAGAACGGCCAGTACCGTGCGGCAGTACAGTTGCACCACGTACGTTCTGGTCAGATTTACGAGCATCGATGCCCAGGTTTACAGCAACGTCAACGCTTTCAACGAACTTAGCAGTAGCCAGTTCTTTCAGCAGAGAGATGGCTTCGTTGATGTCATACTGTTTAGTTGCATCAACTTTGTCACGGATCACGGACATGCGCTTGGTCAGTTTAGCCATTTCTTAGTCCTCCACTACCAGGCCCATGGAACGTGCAGTACCTTCGATGGAGCGAGTCATCGCTTCAATGTCGGCACCAGTCATGTCGGCAGCTTTGGTCTGCGCGATTTCCTGCAGCTGAGCGCGGGAAATTTTACCCACTTTATCTTTGTTCGGCTTACCAGAGCCGGACTTGATACCAGCCGCTTTTTTCAGCAGAACTGCTGCCGGCGGGGTTTTGGTAACGAAAGTGAAAGAACGGTCAGCGTAAACGGTGATAACAACCGGGATTGGCAGACCTTTTTCCATGGATTCAGTTTTTGCGTTGAACGCTTTGCAGAATTCCATGATGTTAACGCCCTGCTGACCCAGTGCTGGACCAACCGGCGGACTCGGGTTTGCCATACCAGCTGCAACCTGCAGCTTGACGTAGGCTTGTACTTTCTTAGCCATTCTTAAATCCTCAAATTGGGTATTAACGCTTCAGAGAAGCTCCCCGTGATTAAACATCGTTTTACGGGCCAGGCCCATAAAAACAAAAGGCGCGAAATTGTATGCCAATTTCGCGCCCTATGCAACGATTAAATCGCTGCTTTTTTGATCGCCGGCTTACGCCTTCTCAACCTGACCGAAGTCCAGTTCTACCGGCGTCGCACGACCGAAGATAGAAACAGAAACTTTCAGGCGGGACTTCTCATAGTCCACTTCTTCAACGACGCCGTTAAAGTCAGCGAACGGACCATCGTTGACACGAACCATTTCGCCCGGCTCAAACAGCGTTTTCGGACGCGGCTTATCGCCAACCTGCTGCAGGCGGTTCATGATGGCATCGACTTCTTTGTCGCTGATCGGCGCCGGACGGTCGGAAGTACCGCCGATGAAGCCCATCACACGCGGTACGCTGCGCACCAGGTGCCAGCTCGCGTCGTTCATGACCATCTGAACCAGAACGTAGCCAGGGAAGAATTTACGTTCGCTTTTGCGACGCTGGCCGCCACGGATTTCAACCACTTCTTCGGTTGGAACCATGACTTCGCCAAACAACTCTTCCATGTTGTGTAATTTGATATGTTCACGCAGCGAAGTAGCTACGCGACCTTCAAAACCGGAAAACGCCTGAACGACGTACCAGCGCTTTTTAGGAGCTTCAGACATCTCAGAACCTCAGGCCAGTGATAAAGGAGACCAGGCGAACCAGAATACCATCCAGTCCCCACAGGATCAGTGACATTACTGCAGTCACGGCAGCAACAATCAGCGTAGTATGCAGCGTTTCCTGGCGAGTCGGCCAAATCACTTTACGCACTTCAGTTCGCGCTTCGCGAGCAAAAGCAACGGTCGCCTTACCTTTCGTCGTCAACAGCGCGACGCCACCGGCAGCAGCAATAAGAATAACCACGGCCAGCGCACGCACCGCCAGCATAATGTCGCGATAAAGGAAGTTGCCCACGATCGCCACGATCAGCAGCACGGCAACGATAATCCACTTCATCGCTTCCAGGCCGCGCCCGCTCCCTTGAGCTTCGGTATTCGCACTCATAAACCAACCTGTCAGAAGTATTCTACAAACAATTTCACCCCGCGGGGGCGAGGCGATCCAAACCGAAATTAAGTTTCGGATTATACACTGAACGCGTTCAAACTGCTTCAACGCTGGCGGTTCTGGCGCCTCTTCCCTGCTATTGCAAAGGAGAACGCTGACTTGCCGTCGCGCTACCGCTCGAATGGTTTGGTGTATAAACGCCCTCTTCAGAGCCTGTCTCAGCAATGATTATGACAAAAAAAATCACTGATGAGCCAGGTTCTGGTATGAAAGCGTGCAAAAAGGGCATCAAATGATGCCCTTTTATTGCGCATTGCGTCAAATGTTATCAGCGATTAGCCGAGAACTTTAGCAACCACGCCCGCGCCAACGGTACGACCGCCTTCACGGATTGCGAAACGCAGACCATCGTCCATCGCGATCGGGTGGATCAGGGTAACAACCATTTTGATGTTGTCGCCCGGCATAACCATCTCTACGCCTTCCGGCAGTTCGATGGTGCCAGTCACGTCAGTAGTACGGAAGTAGAACTGCGGACGGTAGCCTTTGAAGAACGGAGTATGACGGCCGCCTTCGTCTTTGGACAGGATGTACACTTCAGATTCGAACTTGGTGTGCGGCTTGATGCTGCCCGGCTTAGCCAGTACCTGACCACGTTCGATTTCTTCACGTTTGATACCACGCAGCAGAACACCAACGTTCTCACCAGCACGGCCTTCGTCCAGCAGTTTGCGGAACATTTCAACGCCAGTACAGGTGGTCTTCGCGGTTTCTTTGATACCAACGATTTCAACTTCTTCACCGACTTTGATGATACCGCGCTCTACACGACCGGTAACAACGGTACCACGACCGGAGATGGAGAATACGTCTTCGATCGGCAGCAGGAACGGCTTGTCAATCGCACGCTCTGGTTCCGGGATATAGGTATCCAGGTGGCCAGCCAGTTCGATGATTTTCGCTTCCCACTCTGCGTCGCCTTCCAGCGCTTTCAGAGCAGAACCACGAACGATCGGGGTGTCGTCGCCCGGGAAATCGTACTGAGACAGCAGTTCACGAACTTCCATCTCAACCAGTTCCAGCAGCTCTTCGTCATCAACCATGTCGCATTTGTTCAGGAACACGATGATGTACGGAACGCCTACCTGACGACCCAGCAGGATGTGCTCACGAGTCTGCGGCATCGGGCCGTCAGTCGCAGCAACAACCAGGATCGCGCCGTCCATCTGCGCAGCACCGGTGATCATGTTTTTAACATAGTCGGCGTGGCCCGGGCAGTCTACGTGCGCGTAGTGGCGAGTCGGGGTGTCATATTCAACGTGAGAGGTGTTGATGGTGATACCACGAGCTTTTTCTTCCGGTGCGTTATCGATCTGGTCGAATGCACGAGCAGAACCACCGTAGGTTTTAGCCAGAACGGTAGTGATGGCAGCGGTCAGCGTTGTTTTACCATGGTCAACGTGGCCGATAGTACCGACGTTAACGTGCGGTTTTGTACGTTCAAACTTTTCTTTAGACATCGATTGTCCCTCTAAGACACGGATAAATCGGTGATATCACCACATCAACCAGGCAACATGCCCGACTTGTTGAATGAAAATAACAGAAGAGAAACAGGGAAGGAGAGAAAAGAAGTGGTGCTGATACCCAGAGTCGAACTGGGGACCTCACCCTTACCAAGGGTGCGCTCTACCAACTGAGCCATATCAGCACGTCTGGAGCGGGCAGCGGGAATCGAACCCGCATCATCAGCTTGGAAGGCTGAGGTAATAGCCATTATACGATGCCCGCATCCTGAAACTCGGCTACCCAGTTCTTTCTGTAATACTAAAGAGACTGCTCTCTTTAGTATTGAGCTGATTAGTTTACCCAACCAACTCCGGCTACGCAAAGCGTCGCCAGAAAGTGGTGGTGGGGGAAGGATTCGAACCTTCGAAGTCGATGACGGCAGATTTACAGTCTGCTCCCTTTGGCCGCTCGGGAACCCCACCCAAATTGTTATGGTGCCGACTACCGGAATCGAACTGGTGACCTACTGATTACAAGTCAGTTGCTCTACCTACTGAGCTAAGTCGGCATCAAGTAGCGCGCATTCTAGGGAGAGGAGCGAGTTCATGCAACTAAAAATTTGCATAAAACGTTCTCTTGCTCACATTTTGTGCTCTTACACGAAAAAACGGTGTAATTTCAAACAGGGCAGTGCAAATATTCGCCAGCAATCCAGCTCATCAGGAGCGGTTCCAGTCACCCGCTGATGCCCAGGATGTATGCGGACGACTGACAGAAAGGTAACGGGCCGTTAGCACTATCCTGCTGGTTTACTACGAATAAGAAACTTATTCCTCTCTTGTGATGCTGGCGCGAGAAAGCAGCATTCAATGAGTTTTTTTCTTATTATTCCCGGCAATCTGGTGTTACCCTCCTGCCCATTGTCCTGATTAACTCGTGTGAAGCATCGCCGTTTCAACGTATACGGCGATGGTAAGAACATGCTTATGAGCCAAAAAGAGCAGACGTTAATGACACCGTACCTACAATTTAACCGCCACCAATGGGCTGCACTTCGTGATTCTGTCCCGATGACGTTAACCGAGGATGAAATCACGCGGTTAAAAGGCATCAACGAAGATCTCTCTCTGGAAGAGGTTGCCGAGATCTATTTGCCGCTGTCGCGTTTGCTCAACTTCTATATCAGTTCTAACCTGCGTCGTCAGGCTGTTCTCGAACAATTTCTTGGTACCAACGGTCAACGCATTCCCTATATCATCAGCATCGCTGGCAGCGTTGCGGTGGGGAAAAGCACCACCGCGCGTGTACTGCAGGCCTTGCTTAGCCGTTGGCCGGAGCACCGCCATGTTGAACTCATCACTACTGACGGTTTTTTGCACCCTAACTCAGTATTGAAAGAACGCGGATTAATGAAGAAGAAAGGCTTCCCGCAGTCCTATGATATGCATCGACTGGTGAAGTTTGTCTCCGATCTTAAATCAGGTGTACCGCAGGCAACCGCGCCGGTTTATTCCCATCTGATTTATGATGTTATTCCCGACGGCGATAAAACCGTCGCGCAGCCGGATATTTTAATTCTTGAGGGACTCAACGTTCTGCAAAGTGGAATGGATTATCCGCACGATCCTCATCATGTATTTGTATCCGATTTTGTCGATTTTTCTATTTATGTCGATGCCCCGGAAGAATTACTGAAAAGCTGGTATATCAACCGTTTTCTCAAATTCCGAGAAGGGGCGTTTACCGATCCTGACTCCTACTTCCACAATTACGCTAAGCTGTCGAAGGAAGAGGCGGTGGATATTGCCACCTCGCTATGGAACGAGATTAACTTAATGAATCTTAAAGAAAACATCCTTCCAACCCGCGAACGTGCCAGCCTGATCATGACCAAAAGCGCCAATCATTCTGTGAATCAAGTACGCTTACGTAAATAAAGCAAAGGGAGCCGAAGCTCCCTTTTTTATTCTGCGCTGCGCAATGATATTTCACCGCCAACCCAGGCTTTTATCACCCCATCCTGTTCCAGCAATAGTGCGCCTTGCGCATCAATGCCCCGGGAAATTCCATAGATTTCTTTATCACCGATAATGAGTTTTACCGGGCGATGAATAAAGTTATCCAGTTTCTCCCAGCGCGGCAGATAGGGCGCTAACCCTTCCTGCTCGAACAGTTCCAGGCCCAGACGTAGCTCTTTAATCAGGCGCGCGGCGAGGAGATTGCGGTCGATGACAACCCCCGCCTCCTGAAGGCTTATCCACCCCTGATTGACCACGTCAGACTCCACGCGACGCATCACAAGATTGATACCCGCGCCACTAACGATTTGTGCAGCATCACCCGTTTTCCCGGTCAGTTCCACGAGGATCCCTGACAGTTTACGATCTTGCAGGTAAATATCGTTTGGCCATTTCACACGAACCTGATCGGCCCCGAGTTGCTGCAGAACTTCAGCGATCACGATACCAATCACCAGGCTGAGTCCAATAGCCGCCGCCGGCCCCTGCTCCAGGCGCCAGTACATCGAGAGATAAAGATTGGCGCCAAAGGGCGAGAACCATTTTCTACCTCGCCGTCCTCGCCCTGCCTGCTGATATTCAGCCACACAGGCATCCCCGGATGTCAGCTCATCAAGCCTGTCCAGTAAATACTGGTTAGTGGAGTCAATCACGGGGAGAACCGTCACTCGGCCATGTTCAATCTGTTGGGAAATCTTTTTCTCATCCAACAGATGAATGGGCTCCGGCAGGCTGTAACCCTTGCCTGGCACTGTAAACACATCGACGCCCCAGTCGCGTAAGGTCTGGATATGCTTATTAATCGCCGCCCGGCTCATGCCTAACTGCTCACCAAGCTGTTCACCTGAGTGGAACTCGCCATCAGCCAGGATAGAAATCAACGTTAAGGGAATAGTATGGTCTTTCACGCAATGCTCTCCTCTGCGTTGACTTCACCATGCGTTCCAATGAAGCGCACCTCGGGCTGAAGCCATACATCGAATTTCTTACCCACCTGCTGGCGAACGTAATGGGCTAGTTTTACCACGTCCTCGCTGGTCGCTCGATCTTCATTAATGAGTACCAGGGCCTGTTGTCGATGGACGGCCGCGCCGCCAATGCGTTGCCCTTTGAGCTGACATTGATCGATTAACCAGCCCGCGGCCAGCTTGACGGTGCCGTTTGCCTGCGGATAATGCGGCGCCTGGGGGAATTGCGCCAGCAGCGCTTCAGCAACCTGAGCGCTGACGATCGGATTCTTAAAGAAACTTCCGGCATTGCCGTTAATCCGGGGATCCGGCAACTTCGTCATTCGCATATGACAAACGGAATCGAATACCTGCTGCGGGGTGACGGTCTGTGGATCAAGACGCGTTAAATCACCGTAACTCAGTACAGGCTGCCATGCTTTCGCTAACGTTAAACCAATCGCGACGATGGCGTAGCGATCCTGGTATTCATGTTTAAAGATACTGTCACGGTAGCCGAAACGGCATTCCGCCGCTGAAAGACGCTGCTTACGACCCGTTTCCAGCTCAATGCAGTCCACATAGTTGCAAACCCGCTGGAGCTCGACACCGTAGGCGCCAATATTCTGGATCGGCGAAGATCCTGCGCAGCCAGGGATCAATGCCAAATTTTCCAGACCTGGCATCGCATGCTGTAGCGTGAACTGCACCAGTTGATGCCAGTTTTCGCCGGCGCCGACGTGCAAGCACCAGGCTTCCGGCGTTTCGCTCACCTCGATCCCCATAATTCGGTTGAGGATCACCGTACCGGCATAGTCGTTCAGAAACAGGACATTACTACCTTCCCCAAGGATCAGCGTGGGTTCGCCTGCCGCGACAGCAGTTTGCCAGGCGCTTAATAACTGCTGCTCAGTTTCGGCGCGTACAATCGTCCTGGCGGAGCGCTCAATGCCAAAGGTATTCCAGGGTTTGAGGGAGTGGTTCATAGTGGCTTCCTGATGCAAAATCGGCGTTAGTTTACCGTATCTGGCGGGGGAAGGCTTGCCTGATTGCAGGGGCAGTGATATTGGGGGCGTTACCGGTAATGATGCGGTGTACCGGTCCGGGCTACAGGTCGTGCAGGGCGGGTGCGAATCCGTAGCCCCGGTAAGCGCAGCGCCACCGGGGAGATATGCCCACACAGCAAAAAACCCCGCACCTTTCGGGACGGGGTTCTTGTTAAAACGCAAAAACAAAAATCTCAGTCTTTCGACTGAGCTTTCTGCTTTATTTGATGCCTGGCAGTTCCCTACTCTCACATGGGGAGACCCCACACTACCATCGGCGCTACGGCGTTTCACTTCTGAGTTCGGCATGGGGTCAGGTGGGACCACCGCGCTAGTGCCGCCAGGCAAATTCTTTGTGCTCGTCCTGTGTCTTTTGCGCTCATACTGCGTTGGCTGCTCTCGCGAGTGTCAGTCACATACTTATGTATGCTCCTTCCATCGCCTCGTTTGCCGCCTTGTCTCAGCGCAAAATCCTTCGGACTCTGAATCAGAGCTGAAAATCTTCTCTCAAATCGCCAAAACATCTTCGGCGTTGTAAGGTTAAGCCTCACGGTTCATTAGTACCGGTTAGCTCAACGCATCGCTGCGCTTACACACCCGGCCTATCAACGTCGTCGTCTTCAACGTTCCTTCAGGAGACTTAAAGTCTCAGGGAGAACTCATCTCGGGGCAAGTTTCGTGCTTAGATGCTTTCAGCACTTATCTCTTCCGCATTTAGCTACCGGGCAGTGCCATTGGCATGACAACCCGAACACCAGTGATGCGTCCACTCCGGTCCTCTCGTACTAGGAGCAGCCCCCCTCAATTCTCCAGCGCCCACGGCAGATAGGGACCGAACTGTCTCACGACGTTCTAAACCCAGCTCGCGTACCACTTTAAATGGCGAACAGCCATACCCTTGGGACCTACTTCAGCCCCAGGATGTGATGAGCCGACATCGAGGTGCCAAACACCGCCGTCGATATGAACTCTTGGGCGGTATCAGCCTGTTATCCCCGGAGTACCTTTTATCCGTTGAGCGATGGCCCTTCCATTCAGAACCACCGGATCACTATGACCTGCTTTCGCACCTGCTCGCGCCGTCACGCTCGCAGTCAAGCTAGCTTATGCCATTGCACTAACCTCCTGATGTCCGACCAGGATTAGCTAACCTTCGTGCTCCTCCGTTACTCTTTGGGAGGAGACCGCCCCAGTCAAACTACCCACCAGACACTGTCCGCAACCCCGGTCAGGGGCCTACGTTAGAACATCAAACATTAAAGGGTGGTATTTCAAGGTTGGCTCCACGCAGACTGGCGTCCACGCTTCAAAGCCTCCCACCTATCCTACACATCAAGGCTCAATGTTCAGTGTCAAGCTATAGTAAAGGTTCACGGGGTCTTTCCGTCTTGCCGCGGGTACACTGCATCTTCACAGCGAGTTCAATTTCACTGAGTCTCGGGTGGAGACAGCCTGGCCATCATTACGCCATTCGTGCAGGTCGGAACTTACCCGACAAGGAATTTCGCTACCTTAGGACCGTTATAGTTACGGCCGCCGTTTACCGGGGCTTCGATCAAGAGCTTCTCCTTACGGATAACCCCATCAATTAACCTTCCGGCACCGGGCAGGCGTCACACCGTATACGTCCACTTTCGTGTTTGCACAGTGCTGTGTTTTTAATAAACAGTTGCAGCCAGCTGGTATCTTCGACTGGTCTCAGCTCCATCCGCAGGGACTTCACCTACACACCAGCGTGCCTTCTCCCGAAGTTACGGCACCATTTTGCCTAGTTCCTTCACCCGAGTTCTCTCAAGCGCCTTGGTATTCTCTACCTGACCACCTGTGTCGGTTTGGGGTACGATTTAATGTTACCTGATGCTTAGAGGCTTTTCCTGGAAGCAGGGCATTTGTTACTTCAGCACCGTAGTGCCTCGTCATCACACCTCAGCGTTAAAAGGTACCGGATTTACCTGGAACCTCCGCCTACATGCTTAAACCGGGACAACCGTCGCCCGGCTAACATAGCCTTCTCCGTCCCCCCTTCGCAGTAACACCAAGTACAGGAATATTAACCTGTTTCCCATCGACTACGCCTTTCGGCCTCGCCTTAGGGGTCGACTCACCCTGCCCCGATTAACGTTGGACAGGAACCCTTGGTCTTCCGGCGAGCGGGCTTTTCACCCGCTTTATCGTTACTTATGTCAGCATTCGCACTTCTGATACCTCCAGCAACCCTCACAGGCCACCTTCGCAGGCTTACAGAACGCTCCCCTACCCAACAACACATAGTGTCGCTGCCGCAGCTTCGGTGCATGGTTTAGCCCCGTTACATCTTCCGCGCAGGCCGACTCGACCAGTGAGCTATTACGCTTTCTTTAAATGATGGCTGCTTCTAAGCCAACATCCTGGCTGTCTGTGCCTTCCCACATCGTTTCCCACTTAACCATGACTTTGGGACCTTAGCTGGCGGTCTGGGTTGTTTCCCTCTTCACGACGGACGTTAGCACCCGCCGTGTGTCTCCCGTGATAACATTCTTCGGTATTCGTAGTTTGCATCGGGTTGGTAAGTCGGGATGACCCCCTAGCCGAAACAGTGCTCTACCCCCGAAGATGAGTTCACGAGGCGCTACCTAAATAGCTTTCGGGGAGAACCAGCTATCTCCCGGTTTGATTGGCCTTTCACCCCCAGCCACAAGTCATCCGCTAATTTTTCAACATTAGTCGGTTCGGTCCTCCAGTTAGTGTTACCCAACCTTCAACCTGCCCATGGCTAGATCACCGGGTTTCGGGTCTATACCCTGCAACTTAACGCCCAGTTAAGACTCGGTTTCCCTGCGGCTCCCCTATACGGTTAACCTTGCTACAGAATATAAGTCGCTGACCCATTATACAAAAGGTACGCAGTCACACCCGAAGGTGCTCCCACTGCTTGTACGTACACGGTTTCAGGTTCTTTTTCACTCCCCTCGCCGGGGTTCTTTTCGCCTTTCCCTCACGGTACTGGTTCACTATCGGTCAGTCAGGAGTATTTAGCCTTGGAGGATGGTCCCCCCATATTCAGACAGGATACCACGTGTCCCGCCCTACTCTTCGAGTTCACAGCCTGTGCATTTTGGTGTACGGGACTATCACCCTGTACCGTCGGACTTTCCAGACCGTTCCACTAACACACAAGCTGATTCAGACTCTGGGCTGCTCCCCGTTCGCTCGCCGCTACTGGGGGAATCTCGGTTGATTTCTTTTCCTCGGGGTACTTAGATGTTTCAGTTCCCCCGGTTCGCCTCGTTAACCTATGTATTCAGTTAACGATAGTGCAACGAATTGCACTGGGTTTCCCCATTCGGACATCGCCGGTTATAACGGTTCATATCACCTTACCGACGCTTTTCGCAGATTAGCACGTCCTTCATCGCCTCTGACTGCCAGGGCATCCACCGTGTACGCTTAGTCGCTTAACCTCACAACCCGAAGATGTTTCGTAAAACACCATCTTGTCGCGAAAATTTGAGAGACTCGAACACACCATTAAAGATGTGTCGTTTCAATTTTCAGCTTGATCCAGATTTTTAAAGAGCAAAACTTCGCAGTGCACCTTTTCAGGTTCACTCTGAAGTTTTCTTGTGTTTGCAGTAAAGATGGTGGAGCTATGCGGGATCGAACCGCAGACCTCCTGCGTGCAAAGCAGGCGCTCTCCCAGCTGAGCTATAGCCCCATCGTTTGCAACCTCTTCAAATTTGCTTCGCAAATTTGGTAGGCCTGAGTGGACTTGAACCACCGACCTCACCCTTATCAGGGGTGCGCTCTAACCACCTGAGCTACAAGCCTGTAGAGGTTTTTACTGCTGTTTTTCATCAGACAATCTGTGTGAGCACTACAAAGGCAGGTTCTTTAAGGTAAGGAGGTGATCCAACCGCAGGTTCCCCTACGGTTACCTTGTTACGACTTCACCCCAGTCATGAATCACAAAGTGGTAAGCGCCCTCCCGAAGGTTAAGCTACCTACTTCTTTTGCAACCCACTCCCATGGTGTGACGGGCGGTGTGTACAAGGCCCGGGAACGTATTCACCGTAGCATTCTGATCTACGATTACTAGCGATTCCGACTTCATGGAGTCGAGTTGCAGACTCCAATCCGGACTACGACATACTTTATGAGGTCCGCTTGCTCTCGCGAGGTCGCTTCTCTTTGTATATGCCATTGTAGCACGTGTGTAGCCCTGGTCGTAAGGGCCATGATGACTTGACGTCATCCCCACCTTCCTCCAGTTTATCACTGGCAGTCTCCTTTGAGTTCCCGGCCTAACCGCTGGCAACAAAGGATAAGGGTTGCGCTCGTTGCGGGACTTAACCCAACATTTCACAACACGAGCTGACGACAGCCATGCAGCACCTGTCTCACAGTTCCCGAAGGCACCAATCCATCTCTGGAAAGTTCTGTGGATGTCAAGACCAGGTAAGGTTCTTCGCGTTGCATCGAATTAAACCACATGCTCCACCGCTTGTGCGGGCCCCCGTCAATTCATTTGAGTTTTAACCTTGCGGCCGTACTCCCCAGGCGGTCGATTTAACGCGTTAGCTCCGGAAGCCACGCCTCAAGGGCACAACCTCCAAATCGACATCGTTTACAGCGTGGACTACCAGGGTATCTAATCCTGTTTGCTCCCCACGCTTTCGCACCTGAGCGTCAGTCTTTGTCCAGGGGGCCGCCTTCGCCACCGGTATTCCTCCAGATCTCTACGCATTTCACCGCTACACCTGGAATTCTACCCCCCTCTACAAGACTCTAGCCTGCCAGTTTCGAATGCAGTTCCCAGGTTGAGCCCGGGGATTTCACATCCGACTTGACAGACCGCCTGCGTGCGCTTTACGCCCAGTAATTCCGATTAACGCTTGCACCCTCCGTATTACCGCGGCTGCTGGCACGGAGTTAGCCGGTGCTTCTTCTGCGGGTAACGTCAATCGGTGAGGTTATTAACCTCACCGCCTTCCTCCCCGCTGAAAGTGCTTTACAACCCGAAGGCCTTCTTCACACACGCGGCATGGCTGCATCAGGCTTGCGCCCATTGTGCAATATTCCCCACTGCTGCCTCCCGTAGGAGTCTGGACCGTGTCTCAGTTCCAGTGTGGCTGGTCATCCTCTCAGACCAGCTAGGGATCGTCGCCTAGGTGAGCCGTTACCCCACCTACCAGCTAATCCCATCTGGGCACATCTGATGGCATGAGGCCCGAAGGTCCCCCACTTTGGTCTTGCGACGTTATGCGGTATTAGCTACCGTTTCCAGTAGTTATCCCCCTCCATCAGGCAGTTTCCCAGACATTACTCACCCGTCCGCCGCTCGTCACCCGAGAGCAAGCTCTCTGTGCTACCGCTCGACTTGCATGTGTTAGGCCTGCCGCCAGCGTTCAATCTGAGCCATGATCAAACTCTTCAATTTAAGTTTGATGCTCGTGAATTAAACTTCGTAATGAATTACGCATGTTCACTCAGAGACTTGGTATTCATTTTTCGTCCGAGGACGTTAAGAATCCATGTCACTTTGAGTGCCCACACAGATTGTCTGATAAATTGTTAAAGAGCAGTGCCGCTTCGTTTTTCGCTGCGGCGCGGGGTGTGCATATTACGCTTTCCCGCCTCAGAGTCAAGCATTTATTTTTGCTTTTCTCTGCGAGGTTCTCACCGGAACCCCGCTGACCCGGCGGCTTGTTTGCCGTTGTTCCGTGTCAGTGGAGGCGCATTATAGGGAGTAATTCTGAGGTGACAAGGGGAAATTCAAAAAAACTTTTCGTTCGCTCGATTTTCCATCACAACGCGAGTTTTACGCGCTATTTGCGCGCCATTTGTGCGATTTCCCGAGCAAACCGGGATACCTGTTGCCAGTCGGTATAGACCACTTCTTTGCGGGTATCCGTTTCCCCCCCGGTCATTTTCATAATCAGGCGGATCATAAACCGATCGTACCAGCTGTAGCGCGGGTAGCGCAGCGCGCCGGCAAATACCGCGCAGCTCTGCGGCTGCCACGGCGAGTTCAGCAGAAACTTACGCGTATAGCTGTTGGTCTGCGGCGTGCGCTTCTCGGGTTTACGCGCCACCAGGTTAACAGAGAAGAATGCTCCCGGCAGCGCCTGCAATGATGCCAGATGCTTTTTCACAAAGCGGTCCACCGCCGGATGAAAGTGCCCGTAGCGAATCGACGCGCCGATGACCACCCGATCGTAGTGATGCCATTCGACGACATCGGTACGGTTCAGGTTCAAGATGTCCGCGTCGATGCCCAGCTCTTTCAGCTCGGAGGCCAGAAACGAAGCGATTTCACGGGTCTGCCCGTCGCGGGTGGAGAAGAGTATTAAAGTTTTCACGAGCACTCCTGTTATTCGCGCCAGAAAGTGGGAGTAAAGAGCACCAGTAAGGTGAACACTTCCAGACGACCAAACAGCATATTAGCAATCAGGATCCATTTCGCGACCGGGTTCATAGTGGCAAAGTTGTCCGCGACAACGCCAAGCCCAGGCCCGAGGTTGTTCAACGTCGCCACCACGGAGGCGAAGGCAGAGAAATCATCCACCCCGGTGGCGATAATAGCCAACATACTAATGATAAAGACCAGCGCATAGGCGGAGAAGAACCCCCACACGGCTTCAAGAATACGTTCCGGCAAGGCGCGGTTACCTAACTTGATGCTATAAACCGCATTCGGGTGTACCAGACGCTTAAGCTCACGGTTGCCCTGCTTAAACAGCAACAGGATACGGATCACCTTTAAGCCACCGCCCGTGGAACCGGCACAGCCGCCGATAAATGCGGAGCAGAGCAGCAACACCGGCAGGAATAGCGGCCAGCGCGCAATGCTATCGGTAGTGAATCCCGCGGTGGTCGCCATCGACACCACCTGGAAAAATGCCTGATTCAGCGTCGTCAGCACCGACCCATACACGTTATGAAGCCATAGCACCAGCGTACAGATGATGACCAGCGTCAACTGGACGCCAATGAACATGCGAAATTCTGGGTCGCGCCAGTACACCTTCAGGCTGCGTCCGCTCAATAACGAAAAATGCAGACCGTAGTTACAGCCAGAGATCAGCAAAAAGATCGCGATGATAGAGTTAATCATCGGGCTATTGAAATAGCCGACGCTGGCATCGTGAGTCGAGAAACCGCCGATGGCGATAGTGGCAAAGCTGTGCCCAATCGCATCGAACGCCGGCATACCGGCAAACCAGAGCGCCAATGCGCAGGCTATCGTCAATAACACATAGATAAGCCACAGCGTCTTCGCCGTCTCGGCGATACGCGGGCGCATCTTGTTGTCTTTCAACGGACCGGGCATTTCCGCGCGGTAGAGCTGCATCCCCCCTACGCCGAGGATAGGCAGAATCGCCACCGCCAGCACAATGATCCCCATGCCGCCGAACCATTGCAGCATCTGCCGGTAAAAGAGGATTGCATGAGGTAATGAGTCCAAACCAACCAGGGTGGTCGCTCCGGTCGTCGTCAGGCCGGAAAATGACTCGAAGAAGGCATCGGTCACCGTCAGGTTCGGCTGCTCGGCGAAAATAAAGGGCAAGGCCCCCACGCTCCCCAGCACGGTCCAGAACAGCACCACAATCAGAAACCCTTCGCGGGATTTCAGTTCGCCTTTTTGTTTACGATTCGGCCACCACAGCATGGAGCCAATCGCCAGCGCAACAAAAAAGGTTTGCGTGAAGGCCCGCCCCGCGCCATCGCGATATATCAGGGCCACTAATCCCGGAACGATCATCGTCCCCGAAAATAAGATGACCAACAGTCCAACGATTCGGGTTATGGCGCGAAAATGCATCTCTGGCGCTTCCTTTGATAGGCAAAAAAACAGAGGGGATTATTCGTCAATCTTCAGTAATTGCAATGAACCGCGACTAAAATCAGCCAGTTTTGCTGAAAAAGCCGCCACTTCGGCCCGGGGAAGCGCCACGCGCAGCCGAACCGACGCCAGATATTCGCTTTCGACTACCTTCCCGGAGAATTGGGCGAGCAGCGCTTCGATACCGGCCAGTTGCCCATACTCACATTGCAAAGTATATGCTGTTAACGGTGTCTTGCGCTGCGTCGTCAGCTGCGCCAGCGCCTGATGAACACCGCCGCCATAGGCTTTCACCAGGCCGCCAGTGCCCAGCAGGATACCACCGTAGTAGCGCACGACGACAGCGGTTATCTCACCCACGCCGCACCCCATCAGTTGCGCCAGCATCGGTTTACCCGCCGTCCCCGCCGGTTCGCCATCGTCAGAAAACCCCAGCTGTTGCGAATCATCAGGCGGCCCGGCGACCCACGCCACGCAGTGGTGGCGGGCATCAGGGTGATCCGCTCTGACGGACTCGACAAACGCTTTTGCCGCCGCCACGCCGTCGGTATGCGCCAACAGCGTGATAAAACGGCTTTTTTTAATCTCCTCAACGACGGTAACCGGCGCCGCCGGGATTAACCAGCTTTCCATTACGCCAGCTTCAGATCGCGCGTCATATTTTCAATGCTGTTTTCGTGAACCACCACGTTATCTTCGATACGGATCCCGCCAAACGGCTTCATGGCGTCAATTTTCTGCCAGTTGAAGTGCTTGCTGAACGGGCCTTCACGCCACGGCGCCAGTAACGACTCGATGAAGTAGATGCCGGGTTCAATAGTCAGCACCATGCGCGGCTCGATAATACGGGTGCAGCGCAGATACGGGTATTTCGACGGCGCCGCCAGATGCGTACCGGTGTCATCCTGCATAAAGCCAGCGACATCATGCACCTGCAGACCCAGCGGATGGCCAATCCCGTGCGGCATAAACGGCCCGGTCAGGTCATTCTCCACCATCGCCTCTTCGCTTATGTCGGTAACCAACTGGTGTTTACGCAGTAGCTTTGCGATGCGCTGATGGAACTGGATATGGTAATCAACATAACGAGTCCCGGCCTTCATGGTGCTAATCAGCGCCAGCTGCTCGTCATTAACGTCTTTGATCAGATGGGCAAAGTCGTTGTCGCCGTGCGCCGCCCAGGTTCGCGTCAGATCCGCGGCATAGCCGTTATATTCTGCGCCAGCGTCGAGCAGGAAGCTGCGCATCTCCGCCGGGGCGCGATGATCCAGTTTGGTGTAGTGCAGGACGGAGGCATGCTCATTCAGCGCGACAATGTTGCTGTAAGGCACGTCGGTATCGCGGTGACCAGTAGCGGTGAGATAGGCCTGGTTGATATCGAATTCGCTCATCCCGGACTGGAAAGCTTCATAGGCCGCGCGATGACCATTGACCGCCGATTTCTGCGCTTCACGCATACAGGCCAGCTCGTAATCCGTTTTGTAAGCCCGATAGTAGTGCAGGTAATCGATAACCCCTTTCGGGTTGATCTTATCCGCAGCGATACCCAGCCCCAGCGCGCGCTCCGGTACCGGCCCAATATAACCGATATTACCGCGAGCGGCAGGTAGCTGGCTGCCGATGCCATCGGCCTTCGGCAGAGCAATGACGTCAACTTCTTCGGTCCAGAATGCGGTCGGTAGCGGCTCGACGTTGTGCCAGTAATCGACCGGCAGATAGAACCACAGCTTCGGTTTGTTAACGCCATCCACCAGCAGCCAGCAGTTAGGCACCTGCGTCACTGGCACCCAGGCTTTGAACTGCGGATTGACCTTGAACGGGTACGGGTGGTCGTCAAGGAAGACGTTAACCAGCTCACCGGAGTGAATCAGCAGCGCATCCATCTGAAAACGGGCCAGCACGTCGCGGGTACGTTCTTGTAGGGTAACAATATGATTTTTATAGAGCGCGGACAGGGATTCCATCTTTCATCCTTTGCTTTTATGGGATCGTGATACTCCGCATCTTAGCACATCACCCTGCGTGCGGGTGATTTCCGCCGGATGTGATCCGACCAGCAATTATTTAAAGAGTAATTTGCAATTCTTTAACATAAATTCCACACTCCGTTTCATCTGGTATGACCAGATCATATTGCTGGATTCAGGAGACTGACATGCTCTACAAAGGCGACACCCTGTACCTCGACTGGCTGGAAGATGGCATCGCCGAACTGGTGTTCGATGCCCCAGGTTCGGTCAACAAGCTTGATACCGCAACCGTAGCCAGCCTCGGTCACGCGCTGGACGTACTGGAAAAACAAAACGATCTCAAAGGTCTGCTGCTGCGCTCTGAAAAAGCGGCGTTTATCGTCGGCGCGGATATCACCGAATTCCTCTCGCTGTTCCTGGTCCCTGAGGAGCAGTTAAGCCAGTGGTTGCATTTTGCTAACAGCGTTTTCAATCGTCTGGAAGATCTTCCCGTCCCGACGATCTCTGCCGTCAATGGTTACGCGCTGGGCGGCGGTTGTGAATGCGTCCTGGCGACCGATTACCGCCTGGCGACGCCGGATCTGCGTATCGGTCTGCCGGAGACCAAGCTTGGCATTATGCCGGGCTTCGGCGGTTCTGTGCGTCTGCCACGCTTGCTCGGCGCCGATAGCGCGCTGGAAATTATTGCCGCCGGGAAAGACGTCGGCGCCGATCAGGCGCTGAAAATCGGCCTGGTGGATGGTGTGGTCGCAGCGGAAAAACTGCGTGACGGCGCGCTGGCGATCCTGCGTCAGGCGATTAATGGCGATCTGGACTGGAAAGCAAAACGTCAGCCGAAACTAGAGCCGCTGAAGCTCAGCAAAATTGAAGCTACCATGAGCTTCACGATTGCCAAAGGCATGGTCGCACAAACGGCCGGGAAACATTACCCGGCGCCGATCACCGCGGTGAAAACCATTGAAGCCGCCGCACGTCTTGGTCGTGAAGAAGCCCTGGTGCTGGAAAATAAAAGCTTTGTCCCGCTGGCCCATACCAATGAGGCCCGCGCGCTGGTTGGTATCTTCCTGAACGACCAGTACGTCAAAGCGAAAGCGAAAAAGTTGACCAAAGATGTCGAGACGCCGAAGCATGCTGCTGTCCTGGGCGCTGGCATTATGGGCGGCGGTATCGCATACCAGTCGGCCTGGAAAGGCGTGCCGGTGGTGATGAAAGACATTAGCGACAAATCGCTGACCCTGGGCATGACCGAAGCGGCGAAACTGCTGAATAAACAGCTGGAACGCGGCAAAATCGACGGTCTGAAGCTGGCCGGAGTGATCAGCACCATTCAGCCAACCCTGGAATACAGCGGTTTTGATCGCGTCGACGTGGTTGTTGAAGCGGTGGTCGAAAACCCGAAAGTGAAGAAAGCGGTGCTGGCCGAAACCGAGGCAAAAGTGCGCCCGGATACCGTGCTGGCATCCAACACCTCAACAATCCCCATCAGCGAACTGGCCAGCGTTCTGCAACGCCCGGAAAACTTCTGCGGTATGCACTTCTTTAACCCGGTGCATCGCATGCCGCTGGTTGAAGTGATCCGCGGCGAAAAAACCTCGGATAAGACCATTGCCAAAGTTGTGGCCTGGGCCAGCAAAATGGGCAAGACGCCAATCGTGGTGAATGATTGTCCCGGCTTCTTCGTCAACCGCGTGCTGTTCCCCTACTTCGCCGGCTTCAGCCAGCTGCTGCGCGACGGGGCGGATTTCCGCAAGGTCGACAAAGTGATGGAAAAACAGTTTGGCTGGCCAATGGGCCCGGCCTATCTGCTGGATGTTGTCGGCATCGATACCGCCCACCATGCTCAGGCCGTGATGGCGGCGGGCTTCCCGCAGCGGATGCAGAAAGATTATCGCGACGCCATCGACGCCCTGTTTGACGCCAACCGTTTCGGCCAGAAGAACGGCCTCGGTTTCTGGCGTTATAAAGAAGACAGCAAAGGTAAGCCGAAGAAAGAAGAAGACGCTGCCGTCGACAGCCTGCTGGCCGACGTCAGCCAGCCGAAGCGCGATTTCAGCGATGAAGAGATTATCGCCCGCATGATGATCCCGATGGTTAACGAAGTCGTCCGCTGCCTGGAAGAAGGCATTATCGCCAGCCCGGCGGAAGCGGATATGGCGCTGGTATACGGCCTGGGCTTCCCTCCGTTCCACGGCGGCGCATTCCGCTGGCTGGACACCATCGGCAGCGCGAAGTATCTCGATATGGCACAGCAATACCAGCACCTTGGCCCGCTGTATGAAGTGCCAGCCGGTCTGCGTGACAAAGCGCGCCATAACGAAGCGTATTATCCCCAGGTAGAGCCAGCCCGTCCGGTTGGCGCTCTGAAAACGGCTTAAGGAGTCACAATGGAACAGGTTGTCATTGTCGATGCAATTCGCACCCCGATGGGCCGTTCGAAGGGCGGCGCCTTTCGCAACGTGCGTGCGGAAGACCTCTCCGCGCACCTGATGCGTAGCCTGCTTTCGCGTAACCCGTCGCTTGAGGCGAGCGCGATTGACGATATTTACTGGGGCTGCGTGCAACAAACGCTGGAGCAGGGTTTCAACATTGCGCGTAACGCCGCGCTGCTGGCAGAAATCCCGCACTCGGTACCGGCGACGACGGTTAACCGTCTGTGCGGTTCCTCCATGCAGGCGCTGCACGATGCGGCCCGTATGATCATGACCGGCGATGCCAGCGTCTGCCTGATTGGCGGCGTTGAGCACATGGGCCATGTGCCAATGAGCCACGGTGTCGATTTCCATCCGGGCCTCAGCCGTAATGTGGCGAAAGCCGCCGGCATGATGGGGCTGACCGCGGAAATGCTGGCGCGTCTGCACGGCATCAGCCGCGAAATGCAGGATCAGTTCGCCGCACGCTCTCACGCTCGCGCCTGGGCGGCGACCCAATCAGGCGCCTTCAAAGCCGAGATTATCCCGACCGGTGGCCACGATGCCGATGGCGTACTGAAGTCTTTTAACTATGACGAAGTGATCCGCCCGGAAACCACCGTCGAAGCGCTGGCGGCGCTGAGACCGGCATTTGATCCGGTGACCGGCACGGTAACGGCAGGCACCTCTTCCGCCCTTTCCGACGGCGCGGCGGCAATGCTGCTGATGAGCGAAAGCCGCGCCCGCGAGCTGGGGCTGAAGCCACGCGCCCGCGTCCGTTCGATGGCGGTGGTCGGCTGCGACCCGTCCATTATGGGTTATGGCCCGGTTCCGGCCTCAAAGCTGGCGCTGAAAAAAGCGGGCTTATCCACCAGCGATATCGACGTCTTTGAAATGAATGAAGCGTTTGCCGCGCAGATCCTGCCGTGTATTAAAGATCTGGGCTTAATGGAGCAGATTGACGAGAAGATCAACCTCAACGGCGGCGCGATCGCGCTCGGACATCCGCTGGGCTGCTCCGGGGCGCGCATTAGCACCACGTTGATCAATCAGATGGAACGCAAAGACGCTCAGTTCGGTCTGGCGACCATGTGTATCGGTTTAGGTCAGGGTATTGCCACTGTGTTTGAGCGGATTTAATCGAAGGGTTATCTCAACGCCATTGCGACCAGAAACAGGCAGCAATGGCGAAGAGAGCAGGTTTAGTTGCCGTTCTTCCCGCCTGTCAGGGGCGGGTTTTTTATTTTCAGATAAAGGCAAACGCGTCGCCAAACAGGCGATCTTCGCGCGCGCCGCGTTCGTTGCAGAACAGGTCGCGGGCAATCTTGGCCATCTCAAAACGACCGGCAATGTAGATATCATGCTCGGCCAGCGTGCCGTAATCCTGTAGCACGGCAGTCAGTACCGTACCGGAACGACCGCGCCACCCTTCTTCCGGTTGCTCGACCACCGGCTCGATGCGCAGATTCGGATGCTTGATGCTTAACGCTTCCAGCTCGGCCAGATCGTACAAATGCTTAGCCTCGCGGCCGCCCCAATAAATGGCGATATCGCGATCCGGGTTACGCGCCAGCGCGGTTAACAGAATAGAACGCACATAAGAGAATCCGGTACCGCCGGCGATCAGAATCAGCGGGCGATCTTCGTCATCGCGCAGCCACGCTTCGCCATGCGGAATATCAACCTCAATTTCACGCTCTTTCAGAATGCGATCCATCACCGCCATCGCATACAGATTGAGTTCAGAAGCACCGATATGCAGCTCGATAAACTCGTGCTCTGACGGCGTGGAAGCCATAGAGAACGGACGCTTATCGCGCTCGTCCATTACCACCATCAGATACTGGCCAGCGCGGAAAGAGAATGCCGCTTCCGGTACTAATCGAACGCGATACACGGTATCGGTAATCGCCTCCACTGAGGTCACTTTACAGCTTAAGGTTGTCATGCGTCCCCTCTGTCGGGTCTATAGAGCAAAACAGCGGCGTTAGCCCCGCTTACTGTTATTTAAAGATGGCCAGTTCATCCCAGATGGCGTCGATGCGCGCCGTCACCTGAGGATCTTTTTTGATTGGACGACCCCATTCACGCTGGGTTTCGCCAGGCCATTTATTTGTGGCATCCAGCCCCATTTTTGAACCCAGGCCGGAAACCGGCGAGGCAAAATCCAGATAATCTATTGGCGTATTTTCTACCAGTACCGTATCACGAGCCGGGTCCATACGGGTAGTAATCGCCCAAATCACGTCGTTCCAGTCGCGTGCGTTGACGTCGTCATCGCATACGATCACGAATTTGGTATACATGAACTGGCGCAGGAATGACCAGACGCCCATCATCACGCGCTTGGCATGGCCCGCGTACTGTTTTTTCATGGTCACCACCGCCAGGCGATAGGAACACCCTTCCGGCGGCAGATAAAAGTCGACGATTTCCGGGAACTGCTTTTGCAGAATCGGCACAAAGACTTCGTTCAGCGCCACGCCCAGCACCGCAGGTTCATCCGGCGGACGACCGGTATAGGTCGAATGATAAATCGCGTCTTCGCGCTGGGTAATGTGGGTTACCGTAAACACCGGGAAGCTATCCACTTCATTGTAGTAGCCAGTATGATCGCCATACGGGCCTTCCGGCGCCATCTCACCGGCCTCAATGTAACCTTCGAGCACAATTTCCGCGCTGGCCGGGACTTCAAGGTCATTGGAAACGCACTTCACCACTTCGGTCTTGGTGCCGCGCAGCAAGCCTGCGAAAGCATATTCCGACAAGGTATCGGGCACCGGCGTCACCGCGCCAAGAATGGTCGCCGGATCGGCGCCAAGCGCCACGGAAACCGGGAAGCGCTCGCCGGGATGCGCCGCGCACCACTCCTGGAAATCGAGCGCGCCGCCGCGGTGGGATAACCAACGCATGATGAGTTTATTTTTACCGATCAGCTGCTGGCGATAAATTCCCAGGTTCTGCCGCTCTTTGTGCGGCCCGCGGGTCACCGTCAGCCCCCAGGTGATCAGCGGCGCGGCATCTTCCGGCCAGCAGGTCATAATCGGGATTTTATTCAGGTCGACGTCATCGCCCTGGATGATTTTTTGTTGGCAGGGCGCACCGCGCAGGCGTTTGGTCGGCATATTCAGCACTTGCTTGAACTGCGGCAGCTTATCAAACAGATCGCGGAAGCCTTTTGGCGGTTCCGGCTCTTTCAGAAAGGCCAATAGCTTCCCGACTTCCCGTAGCGAACTGACGTCTTCCTGCCCCATCCCTAGCGCCACACGACGCGGCGTGCCAAACAGATTGCACAGCACCGGCATCGAGTAGCCTTTCGGGTTTTCAAACAGCAGCGCCGGGCCACCGGCACGCAGGGTCCGGTCGGCAATTTCGGTGATTTCCAGGTGAGGATCGACCGGCAGAGTGATACGTTTTAGTTCGCCCTGTTGTTCCAGGAGTGTCAGAAAGTCGCGAAGATCGTGGTATTTCATGAAAGTGTTATTGACCTCTCTACAGGCGGCTAATTATACGGTGTTCGACGGCGCGATGCTGTAATTTTGTTAAATTAGCGTGAAAGAACGCTGAAATTTGGATTTCAATTATAATGGCTTTCGCGATTACACCAGCCATTTGTTATGCTTGCCGTTATTAGAAGTGGAATGAGTCATTATGCAAGCCTGGTACTTACTGTATTGCAAACGTGGGCAGCTACAACGAGCCCAGGAACATCTGGAACGTCAGTCAGTTAACTGCCTGATGCCGACGATTGCGCTGGAAAAAATCATTCGCGGTAAACGCACCATGGTCAGCGAACCGCTGTTCCCGAACTACCTGTTTATTGAGTTCGATCCAGAGGTGATTCATACCACTACCATCAGCGCCACCCGCGGGGTTAACAACTTCGTGCGCTTTGGCGCCCTGCCCGCTGTCGTTCCCTCGGCGGTGATTCATCAGCTCTCTATCTACGAACCAGAAGGCATTACCGACCCGGAAACGCCGCATGAGGGCGATAGCGTGCTAATCACCGACGGCGCGTTCGAAGGCTTACAGGCTATCTTCACCGAGCCGGACGGCGAAGCTCGTTCTATGTTGCTGTTAAACCTGCTGAATAAGCAAGTCCTGCAGAGCGTTAAAAATACCGACTTCCAGAAAATCTAAACGCCGTTAACGTCGATGCCAAACAGCGTCCTGACGTTTGCGTCCGTTTGCGCCTCCAGCCATTGCGTCTCTTCGCCCCGCCAGCTCGCGACGCTGGCCAGGATATGCGGCAAATACGCGGGCTCGTTACGCCGCGAGGCCGGTCTCGGCTTGAGGTCGCGAGGCAGCAGATAAGGCGCATCGGTCTCCAGCAGCAGACGTTCCGCCGGGATCGCCGGCAGCAGCTCGCGCAGCTCCAGTCCCCGCCGCTCATCGCATACCCAACCGGTAATACCGATAAACAGGCCCAGATCCAGGCATTCCTGCACCTCGCTGCGGCTGCCGGTAAAGCAGTGCAGCACCGCGCCCGGGATCTTCTCAAGCCAGGGTTTAAGCAACGCCAGAAACCGGTCGTGGGCGTCGCGGCAGTGTAAAAACACCGGCATCGACAGCTCAGCGGCCAGCGCCAGCTGGGCGCTGAACGCTGCCTCCTGCTCCTGCGGCGTGGAGAAATTACGGTTGAAATCCAGACCGCACTCACCTATCGCCACCACCTGTGGCTCGCGGGCGAGGGTATAAATCGCCTCGGCGACCGCTGGCGTCCAGCTGCTGCCATCATGGGGATGAACCCCCGCCGTGGACCAGCAGCCGGAATAGCGGCTCGCCATTCTCTGGGCCTGCTGGCTCTCCGGCAAATTTGTGCCGGTCAGCAGCATGCCGTGAACCCCCGCCGCCCGGGCGCGCGCCACCACCTCATCATGGTCGCGGGAAAACTGCGAACTGGTGAGATTAACGCCGATATCAAACATGATCGCTCCCATATGACAACCGCCCTGACGGGCGGTTGGCGGTATTACTCTTCTCTGTGCTCCGCGGCTTCAGCTTCGGCCGCAGCGTCGTCATCACGCGTCAGGCGCTTCCCGGTGTAGAAGCGGGCGAAGAACACCCCGACTTCAAACAGACAGTACATCGGAATGGCCAGCAGCGTCTGCGAGAATACGTCCGGCGGCGTCAGCAGCATACCCACCACGAAGGCGCCCACCAGGACATACGGCCGTTTTTTGCGCAGCTCTTCCGGCGTAGTAACGCCCATCCAGCAGAGCAGCACAATGGCGACCGGCACCTCAAAAGAGACCCCGAAAGCCATAAACAGCGCCATCACGAAGTCGAGATAGCTGCGGATATCGGTCGAGACCAGCACCCCCTCCGGTGCAGCATGGGTCAGGAAGCCGAACGCCAGCGGAAACACGACAAAATAAGCGAAAGCCATGCCGATATAGAACAGCAGCGTACTGGATACCAGTAAAGGCACCACCAGCCGGCGCTCGTGCTTATACAGCGCCGGCGCGACGAAGGCCCATACCTGGTAAAGAATAATCGGCACTGACAGGATCACCGACACCATGAAGGTCAGCTTTATCGGCGTAAAGAAAGGTGAAGCGACATCAGTAGCGATCATCGTCGCGCCCACCGGCATCTTGCTGATAAGCGGGGCCGAGACCAGCTGGTAGATATCATTGGCGAAATAGACCAGCGCCAGGAAGATCACCAGAATAGCAATGATGCTGTTGAGCAGACGCTTGCGCAGCTCAATCAGATGCGAAATTAGCGGTTGTGTATCGTCTACGCCCATGTTTACGGTTTATCACTCGATGCGGGGGAAGAATGAGGGGCTGCCGCCGTAGCGGATGTTTTCTCTGCCGGAAGTTCAGCCGGTGAAGCGGGTTGCTCATCGACGACGGGACCCGGCGCATGAGCCGGAGCGCTGGCCTGATGTTCTGCCGTCGCCGGCGTGACGTCCTGGCGCTGCGCTTCACTGCCTTTCACCACCGGATTAAGGATGGTATTGGCTTCGTCGCTGGCCTTTTCAGGATCGTGGGCGCTATAGGAGCGCTTCATCGACTCCGCGGCCTCGCGCAGTTCATCCATGGAGGCTTTCAGCTCCGGCGTCAGGTTATTCAGGCTGGCCTTTTCCACCTTCTTGAGGCTCTCCTGGAACTCCTGCAGTTTTAGCTCCTGGGCCAGCTCATTTTGTACCGTGGTCGCCAGCGAGCGTAGCGTACGGATCCAGCCAACCACCGTTTTAACCGCGACGGGAAGCCGCTGTGGCCCCAGAACAATGAGGCCAATCACAAACACCAGCAGTAGTTCACTAAAACCAATATCGAACACGAGTTACACCTGCTCTTTGTCGTGGCGTTTTGTCTCGTCTTTTTTTGCATCATCCTGTTTATCGGCGATGGTTTTCGCCGTGAAATCTGCGTCTGGCGCCGACTTTTCGGGTTTATCATCATCACTCATGGCTTTTTTAAAGCCTTTGATAGATGCCCCTAAGTCTGACCCCAGTGAGCTCAGCTTCTTCGTCCCAAAAAGCAGAACTACGATGACGACAACAATTAATAACTGCCAAATACTGATACCACCCATACACGTTCCCCTATGACAGATGATGAATTATGTGGACGCATTATACACGCCATCCTGCGAGCCGCCTCTTCGTCAGGCCGCCGGCATGATTTTGCGCAAATAAGCCTGCGTCATGAAGAGGCGAACCGATCAGTGGGTTTTCCGCCAGCCAATCAGCCAGGTCACCACACCGCCGGCCATCAACCAGCCGGGCATCATTCCCCACTCAGGGCGATGGATAAAGAGCAGCGTACCACTGAGCAATAAAACCGCGCCTATACCAAACAGATAACGGGATTGGCCCTGGCGCACATGACGCACATGCATATCCCGCACGATGGTATCGACGCTGGTCTGCAGCTGTTTGCTCTGCTGCAGGCTCTGGTACACCAGCTCAGGTATTTCAGGCATTCTTTCGATCCAGAACGGCGCTTTGTCTTTAAACGCGCGCACCAGCGCCGGAATGCCGACCTGATCTTTGATCCACGACTCGAGGAAAGGCTTCGCCGTTTTCCACAAGTCTAACTGAGGATAGAGCTGCCGGCCTACCCCTTCTACGTAAAGTAATGTCTTCTGTAGTAAAACGAGCTGCGGCTGGACTTCCATATTGAAACGCCGCGCGGTATTGAACAGATTAAGCAGCACGTGGCCGAAGGAGATCTCCGCCAGCGGCTTCTCAAAGATCGGCTCGCAGACCGTGCGGATCGCGAACTCAAACTCTTCGACATTCGTATCGGGCGGTACCCAACCGGAATCGACGTGCAGCTCAGCCACCTTACGATAATCGCGGTTAAAGAAGGCGATAAAGTTTTCCGCCAGATAGCGCTTATCTTCTTTGTTCAGCGAGCCGACAATACCGCAGTCGATGCCGATATACTGCGGATCTTCCGGGTGCTCGTAGCTGACGAATATGTTGCCAGGGTGCATATCGGCATGAAAGAAGCTGTCGCGGAACACCTGGGTAAAGAAGACCTGCACGCCCCGCTCCGCCAGCAGCTGCATGTTGGTCCCCTGGGCCTCCAGCGCCTCCACGTCGGACACCGGGATACCGTAGATGCGCTCCATCACCATCATGCTTTCGCTGCAGTAGTCGGGGTACACCTCCGGCACGTACAGCATCGGACTATCTTCGAAATTACGCCGCAGCTGAATGGCGTTGGCGGATTCCCGCAACAGGTTCAGCTCGTCCAGCAGCGTTTTTTCATATTCGCGAACCACCTCCTGCGGGCGCAGACGGCGGCCGTCAGGCAGCAGACGCGGTACCCAGCGCGCCAGGCGGTAGATGAGCTTCATGTCCGCTTTAATGATCGGCAAAATATCCGGGCGGATAACCTTGATCACCACCTCTTTGCCATTCTCTTTCAGACGTGCGGTATGCACCTGGGCGATGGACGCCGAGGCTAACGGCTCTACGGAGAAATCATCAAACCAGGCTTCCACCGGCAGGCCCCCCATCGCTTTCTCTATCTGCTGCTGCGCGAGCTTTCCTTCAAAGGGCGCTACGCGGTCCTGCAACAGCGCCAGCTGATCGGCAATATGCGGCGGGAAGAGATCCCGGCGGGTGGAAAGCATCTGGCCAAATTTAATCCACACCGGCCCCAGCTCCTGAAGCGCCAGGCGCAGACGAGTGCCAAGGGGTTGGTCTTGATGACGATTTGGCATCCAGAACAGCATCCGCCGCCAGATACGCAGCGGCAGCGTGAGACGAATTTTGGGGATGAGCTCATCGAGCCCGTAGCTCAAAAAGGTGTGGATGATGAAATACAGGCGCCGTAATTCTCCTGGCGTCATTTGCCCTCCAGCGTTTCCAGCCGTTTTTCCAGTGCGGCCAGCGCGCGTTCAATAGCCGTCGTTTCTTCCGCAAACCATGCCAGCTCCAGCGGCCCCGGTGCCAGTCGCCACTCTTCAGTGATCGCTTCTGCGACATAGCGCTGCTGGCGCTGCGCGCCTTTCAGTAAAAACTGAGCGCCGCCGCGGAGGACTTTGCCAACGCCTTCAGCCACGATATCGCCAGTATAAGGCGCCAGCAGTTCAGCGGGATCGAACTCCGCCAGATCGCACAGGGAGACCATATTCTGCACCACCTGCAGATCGCCCTGCACTTCCAGATCTCCGCTACGGATAAGCGCCGTGAGCTGCTGACGATTACGCAGTTTGGGCAGCACGCTGAGCCGGGTAATCACAGTGCAGTCGGCCTCTCCCTCCCAGGCGCTCAGGACATCAACCTGGCGTTCGCTGAACGCCAGTACGATCGGGGTGGAGAAGTCCTGCAGTTGAACTCGCAATACCTTACCCAGCAGGCGCTGACGAGCGGGTTTTAGCGCCTTGTCACGCCAGAGAAAAGTATTCAGCGCCGTCTCAATGCTAGCGGTCACCAGGGGTGTGAAAGGCATAGCGTCCCTCCTGTCAGAACTTGTAACCGCGATGCAAGGCAACGATACCCGCCGTCAGGTTGTGGTAGTCGACACTTTCAAAACCTGCATCCTGCATCATCCCTTTCAGGGTTTCCTGATCCGGGTGCATACGGATAGATTCTGCCAGGTAGCGATAGCTGTCGCCGTCTTTTGCCACCAGTTCCCCCACCTTCGGCAGGATATGGAAGGAGTAAGCGTCGTAGGCTTTGCTGAGCGGTTCGATAATCGGTTTAGAAAACTCCAGCACCAGCAGACGTCCGCCTGGCTTCAGCACGCGGTACATCGAACGCAGCGCTTTTTCTTTATCGGTAACGTTACGCAGACCGAAAGAGATGGTGATGCAGTCAAAGGTGTTATCAGCAAACGGCAGGGCTTCCGCGTTGGCCTGAACATACTCAACGTTGCCCACGATGCCGATATTACGCAGCTTTTCGCGGCCCATTTTGAGCATGGAATCATTGATATCAGCAAGCATGACGCGGCCGGTTTCTCCTACCAGACGGGAGAACTTGGCTGTCAAATCGCCGGTCCCCCCTGCCAGATCCAGCACGGTCTGCCCGCGACGTACGCCGCTGCAGTCGATGGTGAAACGCTTCCACAAACGATGGATACCAAACGACATCAAGTCGTTCATCACATCATACTTTGCCGCGACAGAATGGAATACATGCGCCACCATGTCCTGTTTCTGCTCTTTAGCGACCGTCTGAAAGCCAAAGTGCGTCGTTTCTTGTGAATCCTCAACCATCTCTATGCCTGCTTGCTTTTCAAGAAAATGTTCACTGAGTGTATCAGATTCAGCGCATTTCCCATACGTTTCAACGTGGCGGAGCCGCCTCCCGATTATGTAACGCCTCGGCAGAGTCGGCTGAAAATGCGTCATTTTCCGGGAGGTTATCCTCGTCTTCGAGACGATATTCATCGTCCTGGGCAGTGGCTTGTTCGACTAAATCAGGATTTATCCCGCGCTTCACCTCCACCCCCAGGCCGCGAAAGGCTTCCGCCTGGGCCAGCAGATTCCCGCGCCCGGAAGCGAGCTTTTTCATCGCCTGGCGATAGTTCTCTTGCGCCTTATCCAGACTCTGGCCGATGGCGGACATATCATCCACAAACAGGCGCATTTTGTCGTAAAGGCGCCCCGCCCGCTCGGCGATCTTCTGCGCGTTGCGGCTCTGATGCTCATAGCGCCACAGATTGGCGATAGTACGCAGGGCTACCAGCAGCGTCGTCGGGCTGACCAGCATGATATTATTTTGCAACGCCTCGCTGATGAGCTCGGGCTGACGATCGATGGCCACCAGGAACGCCGGCTCGACGGGAATAAACATCAGCACGTAGTCGAGAGAGCGCAGCCCCGGCAGCTGTTGATAATCCTTGCGTCCCAGCAGGCGAATATGGTTTCGCACCGAGGCAAGATGTTCCTGCAGCGCGACTTCGCGGGTGTAGTCGTCTTCGGCGTTGAAATAGCGCTCATAGGCGACCAGGGTCATTTTGGCGTCTATCACCACGTCCTTGCCCTGCGGCAGGCGGACAATGACGTCAGGCTGCATCCGCGAGCGGTTATCGGTCTCGATACTGACCTGGGTCTGGTACTCATAGCCTTCGCGCAGGCCGGAGGCCTCCAGCACGCGGGTTAAGACCACTTCCCCCCAGTTGCCCTGGGTTTTGTTATCACCTTTCAGCGCTTTCGTCAGGTTCAGTGCCTCCTGCGCCATCTGCGCGTTCAGCTGCTGAAGATTGCGGATCTCATGCGCCAGGGTGTGCCTTTCCCGCGCCTCCTGGCCAAAGCTCTCCTGCACCTGGCGGCGGAACCCGTCGAGCTGTTCGCGCAGCGGGGTCAGCAGACCATGCAGACTCAGGCGGTTTTGCTCATCGACGCGCCGGTTGCTGTGTTCGAAAATGCGGTTGGCGAGGTTTTCAAACTGCTCGCTCAGGCGCTGCTCGCTGTTAACCATCTGACGGATCTTATCTTCCGCATGCAGTTGGGTGGATTCGAGCCGGGTGGTGACCTCACGCAGATCGGCCTCCAGCGAGGTATTGATATCCCGCAGACTGCGCAGCTCATTGTTCAGCAGCTCGCACTCCTCACGCCAGTGGGCCTCCTGCACCAGCTGCTGACGGGCGGCGCTCAGCTCAATATCCAGCTCTCGCCGCTCCTCAATGAGATCGGCCCGGATTTGGTCGGCGCGCGCTTTGGTTGCCAGCCAGCCGACCATTAACCCGGCAGCCAGTGCGATAACCGCGCTGATAATGATTGAGAGATCCACGACGCCCCCTGCGATAACCTGATGGCACAAAATAGAATTGTGCTGTACAAACGTCCAGTTTAAAAGGGATTTCCTGCGAGGAGCAACGCAAAAAAGAAAGGCCGGAGGACCCGGCCTGACAGAGAAGGGGTTGAATTACAGCAGACGACGCGCCGCTTCCACGACGATTTTGACCGCGTGGCTTTCGGTTTGCTTCATGGTTTCGGCGTTAGGGATCTCTTGCTGGGTACGGTTCACAATAACCCCGGCGACCATCCCGGCACGCAGGCCCTGGCTGGCGCACATGGTCAGCAGCGTGGCGGATTCCATTTCATAGTTCATCACGCCCATTGCCTGCCACTCTTCCATTGAGCCCTTGAAGCGGCTCACCACGCGGCCGGAGAAGGTGTCGTAACGCTCCTGGCCTGGGTAGAAGGTATCCGAAGAGGCGGTCACGCCGATATGGGTGGTGGCACCAATAGATTTCGCCGCTTCCACCAGCGCGGTGGTGCAGGCGAAGTCTGCGACGGCCGGGAACTCCATCGGCGCGAAGTGCAGGCTGGCGCCGTCCAGGCGAACGGAAGCGGTCGTAACCAGCACATCGCCAACGTTAATGTGCGGTTGAATCGCGCCGGTGGTGCCGATACGCAGGAAGGTACGCACGCCCAGCTGCGCCAGCTCTTCCACGGCGATAGAAGTCGACGGGCCGCCGATGCCGGTGGAGCAGACGATCACCGGTTTGCCGTCCAGCTCCGCGCGCCAGGAGGTAAATTCGCGGTGGGATGCCAGCTTAACCGGCTTATCCATCAGCGCGGCGATCTTTTCCACACGCTCCGGATCGCCAGGGACGATAGCCAGCGTAGCCCCTTGTAAATCGTTCTTGGTGAGGCCGAGATGAAAAACATCAGACTTGGACATAAAAAACTCCTCTGTGGGTCGAATTATCAGCAGAAGCAAAACGGTACTGTACAGAAGCCCCTGGCAACATTTTGTGATGATAGTCACCAAGACCAATAATGATTGCAGTTGTTTTTCAGTAAATAGTGATACACATCACATTAACAAGTTATATTCATCGTCACAGAACAAAAGATAGCCGCTTTCAGGCACTGTGCTTTATTACCGCCCGAACTAAAGGTAAAGGGTCTATAGTTATTGATGCGCTAATAAATAAGGGTACGGAGAATACCATGACCACCACCAAGCAACCTGGATTCGCACCTGCAGCTTCACCACACGCCGCCACCGCGGTTCATACGCCGGAAGAGCATATTATCGCCGGAGAGACGTCTATTCCCTCTCAGGGTGAAAACATGCCGGCCTACCACGCCCGCCCGAAAAATGCCGACGGTCCGCTGCCGATCGTTATCGTGGTACAGGAAATTTTCGGCGTGCATGAGCATATTCGCGATCTTTGTCGCCGCCTGGCGCAGGAAGGCTATCTGGCTATTGCGCCTGAATTGTACTTCCGTCAGGGCGATCCGAATGAGTACCACGATATCCCGACCCTGTTCAAAGAGCTGGTTACCAAGGTGCCGGACGCGCAGGTGCTGGCGGATCTCGACCATGTCGCCAGCTGGGCGGCGCGCCACGGCGGCGATGCCCATCGTCTGCTAATCACCGGCTTCTGCTGGGGCGGACGCATTACCTGGCTGTATGCCGCGCATAACCCGCAGCTGAAGGCAGGCGTGGCCTGGTACGGCAAGCTGGTGGGAGAAAAATCGCTGAATTCACCGAAGCATCCGGTAGATATCGCGGTCGATCTCAACGCCCCGGTGCTTGGTCTGTACGGCGCTAAAGACGCCAGTATTCCACAGGACACCATCGAGACCATGCGTCAGGCGCTGCGGGCGGCCAACGCCACAGCGGAAATCGTGGTCTATCCCGAAGCCGATCATGCCTTTAACGCCGACTATCGCGCCAGCTATCATGAAGAGTCAGCCAAAGACGGCTGGCAGCGAATGCTCGCGTGGTTTGCTCAGTATGGCGGTAAAAAAGCATAATCACCCAATGCATGAAAAAAGGAGGCAAATGCCTCCTTTTTGATTTTTTGCGTAACGATCAGGCGGACTGGCGCAGGTTCTGCGCCGCTTGCACCATATTCGCCAGCGCGGCGCGGGTTTCCGGCCAGCCGCGAGTTTTCAGGCCGCAGTCCGGGTTAACCCACAGCCGCTCCGCCGGGATACGCTGCGCGGCTTTTGCCAGCAGCGCTTCGATCCACTCCACGCTCGGCACGTTTGGCGAGTGAATATCATATACTCCCGGCCCGATCTCATTGGGGTACTCGAACGCTTCGAACGACTCCAGCAGCTCCATATCGGACCGCGAGGTTTCAATGGTGATCACGTCAGCGTCCAGCGCGGCAATGGAGTCCATGATGTCATTGAACTCGCAATAGCACATGTGGGTGTGGATCTGCGTGTCGTCTTTGGCGACCGCAGCATTAAGGCGGAAGGCTTCCACACCCCACTGCAGATAGGCATCCCAGTCGCTGCGCTTCAGCGGTAACCCTTCGCGCAACGCCGGCTCATCAATCTGGATGATGCCGATCCCCGCCGCCTCCAGATCCGCCACTTCATCACGCAGGGCCAGCGCAATCTGTTTCGCGATGGTTTCACGGCTGACATCTTCCCGCGGGAAGGACCAGCACAGAATGGTCACCGGTCCAGTAAGCATCCCTTTCACTGGCTTGTCGGTCAGCGACTGCGCGTACTTCGCCCAGTCGACGGTGATCGCCTGCGGACGGCTGACGTCGCCGATCACCACCGGCGGCTTCACGCAACGGGAACCATAGCTCTGCACCCAGCCGTTTTGCGTGAAGATAAAACCGTCCAGATGTTCACCGAAGTATTCCACCATGTCGTTCCGCTCGGCTTCTCCGTGCACCAGTACGTCTAAACCTAACCGCTCCTGCTCGACGATCGCCTGCTTAATATGTTCCGCAATCCCGGTACGATAATGACTGGCATCCAGGTTGCCCTTTTTGAAGTCCAGGCGCAGGCCGCGGATCTCCGTCGTTTGCGGGAATGACCCGATGGTGGTGGTCGGCCATTTCGGCAGGTTAAAGCGCTGGCGCTGTGCCTGCGCGCGAACCTCATAGGGGCTGGCACGCTGGCTGTCCTGAGCGGTGATCGCCGCCAGCCGTTTTTCCACTTTCACGTTGTGCACGCGGGTCGAATGGCGACGGGCCTGGATTGGCGCGCTCCACTCGGTAATCGCCGCCGTATCGCCGCTGTTCAGCGCATCGCGCAGCAGCGCCAGCTCGCCGCATTTCTGCAGCGCGAAGGCAAACCAGCTCTTCACTTCCGCATCAAGGCGCGTCTCCACGCTCAGATCGATCGGGCTATGCAGCAGAGAACAGGATGACGCGACCCAGAGGTCGCGTTTACCGACGAGGTCTTTAATTTGCGCATACTTTTCGGTGAGATCGGCGCGCCAGACGTTGCGCCCATTGATCAGACCCGCAGACAGCAGCCAGTCGGCCGGCAGGCGGTTGTGCAGCTCGGCAACATCATCTTTGCCGTGCACCAGATCGACGTGCAGCCCCTGGACCGGTAGCGCAGCAATGGTCGCGAGATTGTCGCTAATGCCTTCAAAATAGGTGGTCAGCAGCAGTTTCACCTGGCCCTGCAGGGCGTCATAAGCCGGTTTAAAGGCCTCCAGCCACGCTGGCGGCAGCTCCAGCACCAGCGCCGGTTCATCAATCTGCACCCACTCGATGCCGCGCTTCGCCAGTTCGGCCAGCACCTGCTGGTAAACCGGCAGGATGGCATTCAGCAGGCTCAGACGGTCAAACGGTTCACCTTTCACTTTACCCAGCCACAGGTACGTTACCGGCCCCAGCAGCACGGGCTTGATCTTGTGGCCCAGCGCCAGCGCTTCGTCTACCTCATCCAGCAGTTGGGGCCAGGTCAGTTTGAACTGCTGGCCCTTCACGAACTCCGGCACCATGTAGTGATAGTTGGTGTTAAACCATTTGGTCATTTCCGCAGCGGCGGCTGGTTCGCCAGTCGGCGCGCGGCCGCGGCCAATGCGGAACAGGGTATCGATATCGATGGATCCGTCTTTGTTCTGATGACGAGCCGGCACGTTGCCAAGCAGCAGGCTGGTAGTCAGAACATGGTCGTACCAGGCGAAATCCCCCACCGGCAGCAGATCAACGCCCGCCTGTTTCTGCTGCTCCCAGTGACGGGCGCGCAGCTCACGGCCTACTGTCAGCAGTTCCTCGCGAGTGGCGTTGCCCGCCCAGTAGCTCTCTTGCGCTTTTTTCAGCTCGCGGCGCAGGCCAACGCGAGGAAAACCGAGGGTGTGGTTAATAATTGTCATTTTTGTTCCTCTCTTATTTCATTGAATCTGAAGAAAAACTCTAAATAGTTCGGCTTGCAGGAAGGCGGCAACGATGCGCATCCCCAGGATGCTTACTGAAGTAAGTGACTGGGGTAAGCGAGGCAGCCAACGCATCTGCAAGTCGAAATATGACGAGTTTTAGACGTCCAGATGTTTACACATCCATAATTGACAGTTACTGTATATTCCTCAAGCGCAAATTGCTCATGGCGAAGTGAAGGACTTTCATGATCGAAATTAAACACCTGAAAACGCTGCAAGCGTTGCGGAACAGCGGTTCACTGGCGGGTGCGGCAGCGGCCCTGCACCAGACCCAGTCCGCCTTGTCTCACCAGTTCAGCGATCTGGAACAGCGCCTTGGCTTCCGTTTGTTTGTGCGTAAAAGCCAGCCACTACGCTTCACGCCGCAAGGGGAAATTCTGCTGCAGTTGGCCAATCAGGTGCTGCCGCAGATCGCTCGCGCCCTGCAGGACTGTAACGAACCACAGCAGACCCGGCTGAGGCTGGCTATCGAATGTCACAGCTGTATTCAGTGGCTGACGCCGGCGCTGGAGAATTTCCGCGCCCGCTGGCCGCACGTGGAGGTCGACTTCCATTCCGGAGTGACCTTCGACCCGCAGCCTGCGCTACAGCAGGGCGAACTGGATCTGGTGATGACCTCCGATATCCTGCCGCGCAGCGGTCTGCACTACTCGCCGATGTTTGATTATGAGGTGCGTCTGGTGCTGGCGCCCGAGCACCCGTTAGCCATGAAGATGCTGATTACGCCAGAGGACCTGGCCTCGGAAACACTGCTGATTTATCCCGTGCAGCGCGGGCGCCTCGACATCTGGCGCCATTTCCTGCAGCCGGCCGGCATCAGTCCCCAGCTGAAAAGCGTCGATAACACGCTGTTGCTGATCCAGATGGTGGCCGCAAGGATGGGCATCGCCGCGCTGCCGCACTGGGTGGTGGAAAGCTTTGAACGCCAGGGCCTGGTGGTCACCAAAACCCTGGGTGAGGGATTATGGAGCCGGTTGTACGCGGCCGTCCGCGATGGCGAACAGCGTCAACCGGTCACCGAAGCGTTTATTCGCTCTGCGCGGAACCACGCCTGCGATCATCTGCCGTTTGTCCGGAGTGCGGAGCGACCCAGCGGCGATGGACCCACAGCGAGGCCAGGATCACCAACGCTCCGCTAATAAAGCTCGGCCAGTGCGGCTGCTCCTGCCAGATGGCGAGGTTTACCAGTAGACCCGCGGGGACATGGACGTTATTCATGATCCCCAGCGTGCCGGCATCCACCTGCGTGGCGCCATAGTTCCACATAAAGTAACCCAGCCCGGAAGCCACCACGCCGAGCCACACCAGCACGCTCCACTGCAGCGTGGTGGTCGGCAGCTTCTGGGGGTTGCCCAGCATAAACCACGCTGCCACCGCCACGATAAAGGCCCCGACATAAAACCAGGCAAAGGCATTGTGCTGCGGCATCGGACGTACCTCCATCAGGCGCTTGTAACCCACCATGCCGATAGCGAAGCAGAGGTTTGACAACTGCACCAGTAACAGCCCGGTCCAGAAATGATCGCTGACTTTGTCATAGCGGATAATCGCCGCCCCCAGCACCGCCAGCGCAGCACTCAGCAGATAGCCCCAGCGCAGCTTACGTCCGCTGAGCAGGTCGTAGATCAGCGTGATATACAGCGGGGTAAACACGGTAAACAGCAGAAATTCCGAAACCGTCAGATAGAGATAGGCGCGGAAAGCCAGCAGATACATGATGCCAAGCTGCATCGCGCCCACCAGCATATAGAGCACGATCGTGCGCGGAGACTGGCCGCGCGTGCGCAGGAAAGGCAGGAACACCAGCGCCGCCAGGCCCACACGCATCAGCACCGAAAAATAGCTGTCGACGCTACCGGCCAGGTATTCGCCAATCAGGCTAAAAGAAAAGGCCCACAGGATAGTGGTGATAATTAACAGCGCCACAATGGTCGTCTCGTTGGATAAAGAACAGGCATTGTAGCGAAGAGTCAGGTTGACGACTGGAGAGTTATTCGCCAGTCGTCAATCTTTTTCAGTCGAGGTATAGCTTACGCAGGTAGTGCGGGACCGCATCGTCGGCGTTACTGCCGATCACTTCCAGTTCCGGATGCAGATCCTTCAGCCGTTGATGGGCGTTGGCCATGATGCAGCCTTTGCCGGCCATCGACAGCATCTCAGCGTCGTTCATACCGTCGCCGAAGGCGATGCAATCGGCAAGAGTGTAACCGAGCATTTTCGCCACCGCCTCCAGCGCATGCCCCTTCGATACCCCACCCGCCATGACTTCCAGGCAGGTTAAGGTGGAGAAGCTGACGTTCACGCGATCGCCCCAGCGGGCGTTCATCGCCTGCTCCAGCGGCAGCAGATGCTCGTGATCCTCGCAGGTAAAGAATACTTTGCTGATCCCCTGCGGATCCAGTTCGCCCGGCTCATACAGCTTGTAGTTAAACACCGCCTCCTTGAAGAAGCGCATCTCTTCCGGACGATGGCGGTTCATATACCACTCGTCTTCCCGATAGACGTTAGTGACGATTTTCGGGTCGTTACGCACGATCTCAAACAGGTCGGCGGCAATATCGCGGTCGAGGTTATGGGCAAAGATTTGCTGACCATCGCTATCGTGAACCCGGGCGCCGTTAGAGGTGATCATGTACGACCGGATGCCGAGATTATCGCGGATCTGCCCGACGTCGATGTAGTGACGGCCGGTGGCGAAGACGAAATTGATCCCACGGGCGGTGAGCAATTTCAGCGTCTCTTTGGCATACGGGGTCAGGAAATGATCGGGGGAAAGCAGCGTGCCGTCTAAATCAGACGCAACAACCTGGTACATAAAAAAGTTAACCTCTAAGCAGGGCGACGAGCGTTATCGTCGGATTAAGTATGTCGATTGAAAAACTCGACGATGGCATTGAGCGCGACTGAGCGCATAGCGTCCTTTTCAAAAAGGATCTCATGATATGCCCCTTCAATGACGAGCGGTTTACCGCCCTCACAGGGATGGCCGGCAGCGGCCCGTAATTCACAATAGCGGTCGTGCATCAGATTATCGACCACCCGCTCCTCCTCTGCCTGTAAAAGCAGCGTCGGGGCGGTGTCTTTTTCCACATTCGCCAGCACTTCGTCGCCGGCCAGCATGCCCTCCCGCACCCAGTGCCAGGTCGGGCCGCCAACCTGCAGTCGCGGTTCATCGGCATAGAAGCGCAGGTTGCGACGATAGCGTTGTCGACTGTGCGTCAGCACGTTAACGGCAAAAGGCAGCGCCCGCCAGCGCCCGGTGCCGATGGCATACTCTTCGCGAATGCGCTGATGGCCCTCAGCCCAGTCGAGAATATGGCGCACCATCCAGTCCGGCAATCGAATGATAATCCCGAACATCGGTGCGCAGAGCGCAATCGCATCGCAATGCGCCTGGTAACGTTGCAGAAAAAGCGTGGCAATCGCCCCGCCCATAGAGTGAGCGAGGATAAACCGTTTTCGCCAGTGTCCGGGGACCACCTGCTGCTGCCAGAGCGCCGCCAGGTCATCGACATAGTCGCTGAAGTTGACGACGTGTCCGCGGTGGGTATCAGAGAGCAGGCGGCCCGAGCGCCCCTGGCCGCGATGGTCGATGATCATCACGTCAAAGCCGCTGTGAAAGAGATCGTAGGCCACTTCAGCATACTTCACGTAGCTTTCAATGCGCCCGGGGCAAATCAGCACCAGACGATCGTTATTTTGCGCGCAGAAGCGAACAAAGCGTACCGGCACATCATCGACGCCTTTAAATTCAGCCTCTTCGCGCTGTCGCCAGAAATCCGTCAGCGGCCCCATGCTAAAGGCCGCAAACGCGTTTTCTCGTGTTTCCCAGTCCTTTTTCTGCCCAAACATCGGGTTTACACCCCTGTTAACCGCTGAAAATCGTTTTTTTGCCCTGTATCACACAATGCTGACACAATAGCGTATTGTGGCATAAAAACAGACAATCAGGGAGTTTCTCATGACCATTGAGTGGTGGTTCGCCTACCTGCTGACATCAATCATTCTCAGCCTGTCACCAGGTTCCGGAGCGATTAATACCATGACCACCTCCATTAACCACGGTTACCGCGGCGCGGCGGCGTCGATTGCCGGTTTGCAGACCGGGCTGGTTATTCATATCGTGCTGGTTGGTGTTGGTCTCGGCACCCTTTTCTCCCGCTCGGTGCTGGCCTTTGAAGTGCTGAAATGGGCCGGCGCGGCTTATCTTATCTGGCTGGGGATCCAGCAATGGCGGGCGGCGGGGGCGATCGACCTGAATACGCTGGCGAAGGCGCAGACGCGCGGCAAACTGTTCCAGCGCGCGGTGTTCGTGAATCTCACCAACCCCAAAAGCATTGTGTTTCTGGCCGCCCTGTTTCCGCAGTTTATCCTGCCGCACCAGCCACAGGTGATGCAGTATCTTGTTCTGGGCGTCACCACCATTGTCGTCGATATCATTGTGATGATTGGCTATGCGACCCTGGCGCAGCGCATTTCAGCGTGGATTAAAGGTCCAAAGCAGATGAAGGCGCTGAACAAAGTCTTTGGTTCGCTGTTTATGCTGGTCGGGGCGCTGCTCGCCTCCGCCCGTCACGCCTGAATCATGGAATCTCGCTCGCAAAGAGAGGTTTGCCGGGCGAAAAACGCGCACTCTCTGCACGAGCCGACACGCAAAGCGGGTAATTAATTTTTTTACCCGCTGTCGGCGTTGAACCCACCGTGTCAGGATGCCGCCAGATACGTGATTCACGGATGAACGGCGATGGCGGAAACGGCGACTCCTCATGATGCGGTATTTAAAACCTTTCTCTCGCGGGTAGAGACGGCGCGCGATTTTATCGAGCTCCACCTGCCTTCGTCGTTAACACAGATCTGCAAACTGGATACCCTGCGTCTGGAATCCGGCAGCTTTCTCGAAGACGATCTCAGGCCTTACTACAGTGATATCCTTTATTCGCTGGAAACCACCCGCGGTGCGGGCTATGTCCATGTTCTGATCGAGCACCAGAGCGCACCTGATAAGCTGATGGCCTTTCGCTTAATGCGCTATGCTGTCGCCGCCATGCAGCGGCACCTGGAGAGCGGCCATAAAACGCTGCCTCTGGTTATCCCTATTCTCTTTTATCAGGGACGACGCAGCCCCTATCCCTGGTCGATGCGCTGGCTGGATAATTTTGCCGATCCTGAGACCGCCCGCCAGCTCTATAGCGGGGCGTTTCCGCTGGTCGATATCACGGTGATCCCCGACGACGACATCATGCAGCACCGCAGCATGGCAGCCCTGACGCTGGTGCAAAAGCACATCCGCCAGCGCGATATGGCGCAATTGCTGGATAAGTTGACCCATCTCTTACTGCTGGAGCAGATGAGCGGACAACAAATCACCGTATTGGTAAACTATATGGCTCAGGCAGGAGATGCCGAGGATACACGGACACTCTTGTACGGACTGGCACAGCGCGTGCCGCAGCATGGAGGATTACTGATGACGCTGGCGGAAACATGGCTTGCAGAAGGTATGGAGAAAGGCGTACAGCAGGGCATAAAAGAAGGTAAACACCAGGCCTTGCTGCAGGTTGCCGAAGCAATGCGCAAACGCGGTATTGATGACGCAGCTATTATGGAAATGACCGGTCTGGCTGAGGATGAGCTGCAGCGGCTTCGCCACTGACACTTTCCCACCCGGAAACAGCCGGGTGGGAAACAGCATACCGGTTAACGCGAGATAATCAGGTGGATGCCGAAGCCCGCAAACAGCGTACCGGCGATACCATCGATCCACTTCGCCATCCGCTGATAGCCGCGGCGCATCCCCGGCAGGGCGAACAGGCTGGCAACCACCATAAACCAGGCCAGCGTCTCGACGATAATCAGCAGGAAAATACCCCAGCGCGCACCAGCGCCGACGCTGTCACCCACGAACAGCGAGAACACCGAGCCGAAGTAGATGATCGCTTTCGGATTCGCCAGATTGGTCAGCAGTCCCTTCACGAAGCTGCGTCCGCTGCGGGCCAGCTCCACCTGCGGCTCCGCCGAGGCCACCGCCTCTTTTTTCAGCGCGCCGCGCAGCATCTGGTAGCCCATCCAGCACAGATACAGGCCGCCACCGACCATGATGATGTTATGCAGCCACGCCATCTGCGCGAGGATCAGGTTCAGGCCGAGCAGGGCAACCCCCGCCCAGATCATGACGCCGCAGGTGATCCCCAGCACACCCATCATCGCCTCTCTGCGCGAGCGGCTGATGGCCGTTTGTGAGACAAAGAAAAAGTCCGGCCCCGGGCTCATCAGCGCAATGATATGCACCAGCGCCACGGTGAGGAAAAGCATCAGCATAGTTAACTCGCAGGAAAATAGTGAAGAGGGAAACTATTCTGGCACCTTTTCCCGCGGCTGACTACTCATCATCACCATCGACATGAGCGCGTATCAATGCCATGAATTCTTTACCGAAGCGCTCAAGTTTACGCGTCCCCACGCCGTTGACGCTGAGCATCTCGCCGGCGGTGAGTGGCGACTGTTCCGCCATCTCGATCAGCGTCGCGTCGTTGAAGACCACGTATGGCGGGATATTCTCTTCGTCGGCGATCGCTTTACGCAATTTGCGCAGCTTGGCAAACAGCTTGCGGTCGTAATTGCCGCCAAAGGATTTCTGCATCGCCTTCGGCTTCAGCGCCACGATACGCGGTACGGCAAGCTGCAGCGGCACCTCGCCGCGCAGCACCGGTCGTGCGGCTTCGGTCAGCTGCAGTGCGGAGTGCTGGGCGATATTCTGCGTCACCAGCCCAAGGTGAATCAGTTGGCGGATTACGCTCACCCAGTGCTCGTGACTCTGCTCCCGGCCGATACCGTAAACCGGCAGCTTATCGTGGCCCATGTCACGGATGCGCTGGTTGTTGGCCCCGCGCAGGACCTCCACCACGTAACCCATCCCGAAACGTTGATTCACCCGGTAAATCGTTGACAGCGCCTTGCGCGCATCCATTAAGCCATCGTACTGCTTTGGTGGGTCAAGACAGATATCGCAGTTGCCGCACGGCTCCTGGCGCCCTTCGCCAAAGTAGTTCAGCAGCACCAGACGACGACAGGTTTGCGCTTCGGCAAACGCCCCCATCGCATTCAGCTTATGCCGCTCGATATCCTGTAGCGATCCGGCGGGTTTTTCCTCCAGACAGCGGCGCAGCCACGCCATATCCGCCGGATCGTAAAACAGCATCGCTTCCGCCGGCAGGCCATCACGCCCGGCGCGGCCGGTTTCCTGGTAGTAGGATTCAATATTGCGCGGGATATCGAAGTGCACCACAAAGCGGACGTTCGGCTTGTTGATACCCATCCCGAAGGCCACCGTCGCCACCACGATCTGCAGATCGTCGCGCTGGAATTTCTCCTGCACGTCGGCGCGAACGGCGTTTTCCAGACCAGCATGGTAAGCCGCCGCGCTGATGCCGCGGCTCTGCAGACGCGCGGCGGTATCTTCCACTTTCGAGCGGCTGTTGCAGTAGATGATGCCCGATTTGCCGCGCTGATCCTGAACGTAGCGCATCAGCTGGTCGAGCGGTTTGAATTTCTCCATCAGCATATAGCGGATGTTCGGCCGGTCGAAGCTGCTGACCTGAATCAGCGGATCGTTAAGCCCCAGCAGACGGACGATATCACGGCGGGTGGTGTCATCGGCGGTGGCGGTCAACGCCATAAACGGGATCTGCGGCAACCGCTGACGCAGCTGGCCCAGCGCGGCATATTCCGGACGGAAGTCATGGCCCCACTGGGAGATACAGTGCGCTTCGTCTACCGCCAGCATCGCCAGGTTCCAGTTCGCCAGATGCTCAAGAAAGTTATCCAGCATCAACCGTTCCGGCGCGATATACAGCAGACGAACCTGCCCGCTGCGACAGCCGGCCATCACTTCCTGCTGCTGCTCGCGGCTTTGCGTCGAGTTCAGACAAGCCGCCGCCACGCCGTTGGCCAGCAGTTGATCGACCTGGTCTTTCATCAGCGAGATCAGGGGTGAGACCACGACTGTCAGACCGCCCATGACCAGCGCCGGCACCTGATAGCACAGCGACTTGCCGCCACCGGTCGGCATGACCACCAGGCAGTCCCGGCCCTCAAGCACCGTCTCGATAATCGTTTCCTGGCCAGGACGGAACTGCTGGTAGCCGAAGGTCTCTTGTAAAACCTGCTTCGCCAGCGATTCCTGATTTAATACTTCCGCCTGTGCCACGTTGACCCCATTTGCCTGAAAAGAAAACAGGCGCTATTTTCAGCGCCTGCGAGCCAGAGTGCAACGATTAAAACAGATCGTTGAGCATTAGCCCGACGCCGACGCGCGTTTGATTGAAGTTGTAGTCGATAAGCGATTCGCCGTAACCGCTGTAGATCTGCGTATAGGCGCGAACATGTTTGGTAATGGGATAGCTCACGCCGAGCTCCGCCCCGCCATAGCCGGTGTTCCAGTTATATTGCCCCTGCGCGCTGAGGATCGCCTCTCCCAGCTGGTAGCCCACCTTCAGCCGGTAATAGCCCATATATTTGGTGATATCCGGGTTATCATCGGTGTTGCCCACCACATACCAGGGCTTCACTTCCACCAGCCAGTTGCCGTTTTGCGCCATCAGGCGGGCGTAAAGCCGGTTCCAGCTGCGCGAGGTGGGGTCGGAACGACCATTCGAGTCGTGGTTATACCCCATCTCGATGTCGCGCAGCGTCCAGCCGGCAAACTGGTAGTCGGTCGCAAAGCCCAAAAACAGCTGGGGTTCGTAATTGGTTTCGCGAAACGGCGCCGACTCTTTGCTGTTGGAGAGCTGCCACCAGGATTTCTGGGTGTACGATGCGCCGAGCAGCGAATTATCACCCAGGATGCCGCGCCACAGCGGAAACGCCAGACTCAGCTGAAATTTCACTTCATCTTTACGGGCATTTTCGGCCCAGTCATAGCTGCGGATCGCCTCTTTATTGAGGTCGCTGGTCCATGTGTAGAGCAAATAGTTGCTCTCATAAGGGTAGAGCAGGAAAGGATTATCATGGTCCTGGAGCAGGTTGGCGATAATGCTGCCGCGCACTGCCGGTTTGTCGTGAACCGACGCATCCTGCGCCATAACACCGGCCGGTAGCGCGCACAGCGCCACCAGGCAGGCCAAAGAGATACGCATGCTGGTCTCCTGATAAATAGTTTTTATTTTTGTTTAACCTGAAGCCATTCTACCTGTTTATTAATCACCTGCCCCCTAATCCGCTCCGAAAGTGGAAATCAATATTTTAGAAGCATAAAATCAACATTTTGTTAACGAATGGAACCGGTGTTATGTCTGAACTTACTGCCGAAGCAGCGCTGAAACTGGTGGGGGAGATTTTCGTCTATCACATGCCGTTTAACCGTGCCCTCGGTCTCGAACTGGAGCGCTATGAAAAGGCGTTTGCCCAGCTCAGCTTTAATAATCAGCCGATGATGGTCGGCAACTGGGCGCAGAGTATTTTGCATGGCGGAGTGATCGCCTCCGCGCTGGACGTCGCCGCTGGCCTGGTCTGCGTCGGCAGCACCCTCACCCGCCATGACACCATCAACGAAGAAGAGCTGCGCCAACGCCTCTCCCGCATGGGAACCATCGACCTGCGCGTAGACTACCTGCGTCCGGGCCGCGGCGAACGGTTTACCGCCACCAGCAGCCTGCTGCGCGCCGGCAATAAAGTGGCGGTAGCCCGCGTGGAACTGCATAACGAAGCTCAGGTCTATATTGCCAGCGCAACGGCCACCTATATGGTGGGTTGATTGGCCAAAATCGAGTAACATCACTCTCTTTGGCAATGGATTTTACCGATGGATGCGAAACAGACGCGGTTGGGGATCATTCTGGCCCTCGCCGCCTACTTTATCTGGGGTATCGCGCCAGCGTACTTCAAACTTATCTACTATGTTCCCGCCGATGAAATTCTGACCCATCGCGTGATCTGGTCCTTCTTCTTCATGGTGGTGCTCATCAGCGTCAGCCGCCAGTGGCCGCAGGTGAAAAAGCTGCTGAAGACGCCGCGCAAGATCTTCCTGCTGGCGCTCTCGGCAGTGCTGGTCGGCGGTAACTGGCTGTTGTTCATCTGGGCGGTGAATAACCACCATATGCTGGAAGCCAGCCTCGGCTACTTTATCAACCCGCTGGTAAATATTCTGTTGGGGATGATTTTCCTCGGCGAACGCTTCCGTCGCCTGCAGTGGCTGGCGGTGATCCTCGCCTTTTGCGGCGTGTTGGTCCAGCTGTGGACCTTTGGTTCGCTGCCGATAATCGGCCTTGGGCTGGCCTTCAGTTTTGCCTTTTACGGCCTGGTGCGGAAGAAAATCGCTGTCGACGCGCAGACCGGCATGCTGGTGGAAACGCTGTGGCTACTGCCGGTGGCGGCAATCTGGCTGTTTGGCATCACTGATAGCCCGACCAGCCATATGGGGGAGAACCCCTGGTCGCTCAATCTGCTACTGATGGCCGCGGGCGTGGTCACGACCATTCCCCTGCTGTGCTTCACCGGCGCGGCAACGCGCCTGCGGCTCTCCACGCTGGGCTTTTTCCAGTACATCGGCCCAACGCTGATGTTCCTGCTGGCGGTGACGTTCTACGGCGAAGTGCCGGGCAAGGATAAAATGGTGACCTTCGGCTTTATCTGGGTCGCGCTGGCGGTATTTATCGTCGATGCGCTGTATACCCAGCGCCGGCTGCGCAGAGGCTAAGCCGGCCTCAGCCAGTAAAAAAGGGAGCCGCCGCTCCCTTTTTTTACAGCCAGTTTTTACGCTTGAAGTAGAGATATGGCGCCAGGCCGGCCAGCATCATAAAGACGATCGCCCCCGGGTAGCCGAAGCTCCAGTGCAGCTCCGGCATAAATTCAAAGTTCATCCCGTAGCTGGACGCCACCAGGGTTGGCGGCAGGAACACCACCGACACCACAGAGAAGATCTTGATGATGCGGTTCTGCTCGATGTTGATGAAGCCCATCGCCGCCTGCATCAGGAAGTTCACCTTCTGGAACAGCGATTCGTTGTGCGGCAGCAGGGATTCGATATCGCGCAGGATCTCCCGCGCCTGTTCCAGCTGGCCCGCCGGCAGGCGCGCCTTACGCACCAGGAAGTTCAGCGCGCGCTGGGTATCCATCAGACAGAGGCGGACCTTCCAGCCGATATCTTCCAGTTCCGCCAGCGTCGACAGCGCTTCATCGTACTCGTCGCCCTGATGGCCTTCCATAATCACGCGGCTCAGCTTTTCCAGGTCGCTGTAGATATTTTCAATTTCATCCGCCAGCTGCTCGATTTTGGTTTCGAACAGGTCGAGCAGCAGTTCGTAGGCGTTACCGTCGACCAGCGTCTGGTTGCGCACGCGCATACGGTACAGGCGGAAAGCGGGCAGTTCGCGCTCGCGCAGCGTGAACAGGCGGCCTTCGCGGATGGTAAACGCCACGGTAGAGTTGCCGGCGTGATCTTCCGCATCTTCAAAAAAGAAGAACGAGTGGATGTGTAACCCGTCTTCATCTTCAAAGAAACGCGCGGAGGCTTCGATATCTTCCAGTTCCGGGCGCGTCGCCAGGTTCTGACCCAGTTCCGTCTGCACGCGGCTTCGCTCATCGTCGTCAGGCTCGACCAGATCGACCCACACCGAGCTGGCGAGGTGCTTGATCTCATCGGCTTCCAGGCGCGTTAAACGATTGTTTTCCAGTTGAAATGCGCTCAGCATGACCGGGACTCCCAATGCAAAAAAATTATCGGACAGTTCGGTGGGCACACAGAAACAAATTGGGTTTCAGACCATTAAGCCTGACTCAGCGCGACGGGAATAGGGCAGGTCGCTGACAACCGCTAAGGCTATCAGCATAAGAGGATAGCCTTAGGAGTTGTTCCTGAATGACAGGAAGTTGAGCCAGCATCTACTGGGTGTGTCCAAGGCGAATGTCCTCTTAGCGTAATCGTGCGCGCATGTTACGCCAGCGCAAAATCGGCGTCAACACGCAACGGAACGCGAAAGCGCAAATCAGGCGCCTTAACGTATAAAGGTAGCAGAATATTACAAAATAATGATATTTTTCTTAAAGTTACACCGTCTCAAGCCGCGCGTAAGCCGCCACCAGCCATTTGATTCCCTGGCCCTGAAAAGCCACCTGCAGCCGGCTGTGCTCGCCGCTGCCTTCGAGGTTGACGATAGTGCCTTCGCCAAACTTCGGATGACGCACCCGCTGACCTAACTTGTAGCCGGTATCGCTCTCGGCAATCGGCGCCCCCAGTCGCTGGTGGTTTACCGGACGGCTCACCGTGGCCCGCAGACGCACTTCTTCTACGCACTCCTGCGGCAGTTCTCCAATAAAGCGCGACGGGCGATGGTAAACCTCTTTGCCGTACAGACGGCGGGTTTCGGCGTAGGTCAGCGTCAGCTTCTGCATGGCGCGCGTCACGCCAACGTAGGCCAGGCGACGCTCTTCTTCCAGGCGGCCGCCTTCATCAAGCGCCATCTGGCTCGGGAACATCCCTTCTTCGACGCCGACGATAAACACCTGCGGGAATTCCAGCCCTTTCGCCGAGTGCAGGGTCATCAGTTGAACCGCGTCCTGCCAGGTGTCCGCCTGCCCCTCGCCCGCTTCCAGCGCGGCGTGGGAGAGGAACGCCTGCAGCGGCATCAGGTCTTCATCTTCTTCGTTGTAGCTGAACTGGCGCGTCGCCGTCACCAGTTCCTCTAAGTTTTCAATACGGGTCTGGCCCTTCTCGCCTTTCTCCTGCTCGTACATCGCGCGCAGCCCGGAGTCTTTAATCACCCGATCGGTCTGAACATGTAGCGGCATATCGGCGGTTTCCTGCGCCAGCGCGTCAATCAACTCCATAAATCGCTGCAGAGCGCTGGCGGCTCGGCCAGCCAGCACTTTCTCTTTCAGCAGCTCGCGGCAGGCCTGCCACAGCGTCAGCTGACGATCGCGCGACGTCTGGCGCACCACGTCCAGCGTACGATCGCCGATGCCGCGAGTCGGCGTATTGACCACCCGCTCAAACGCTGCATCGTCGTTACGGTTGGCAATCAGGCGCAGGTAAGAGAGCGCATCTTTGATTTCCTGACGTTCGAAGAAGCGCATACCGCCGTAGATACGGTACGGCATGCTGGCCTGCAGGAGCGCCTCTTCCAGCACGCGCGACTGGGCGTTACTGCGATAGAGAATGGCGCATTGCTCCAGCGCGCCGCCGTTCTCCTGCCAGGTTTTAATGCGGTTCACCACGAAGCGCGCTTCGTCGAGATCGTTGAAGGCGCAGTACAGCGAAATCGGCTCGCCGTCGGCGCCGTCGGTCCACAGCTTCTTGCCCAGGCGCCCGTTGTTGTTTTCAATCAGGGCGTTGGCAGCGCTAAGAATATTGCTGGTTGAACGATAGTTCTGCTCCAGGCGAATAGTTTCCGCGCCGGGGAAGTCGTTGAGGAAGCGCTGAATGTTCTCAACCTGCGCACCGCGCCAGCCGTAAATCGACTGGTCATCATCGCCGACGATCATCACCTTGCCGGTATCGCCCGCCAGCAGGCGGATCCAGGCGTACTGGATGTTGTTGGTGTCCTGGAATTCATCGACAAGGATATTGGTGAAACGCTCACGATAGTGCTGCAGGATATGCGGCTTGTTCAGCCACAGCTCGTGCGCGCGCAGCAGCAGCTCGGCGAAATCCACCAGCCCGGCGCGGTCGCAGGCCTCCTGGTAGGCCTGATAGACCTTCTGCCAGGTCTGCTCGACCGGGTTGCCGTAGCTCTGAATGTGATGCGGGCGCAGCCCTTCATCTTTCTGGCTGTTGATGTACCACATCGCCTGACGCGGCGGCCATTGCTTCTCATCGAGGTTCATCGCCTTAATCAGACGCTTCAGCAGACGGAGCTGGTCTTCGCTGTCGAGGATTTGGAAATCCTGCGGCAGGTTGGCGTCCAGATGATGCGCACGCAGCAGGCGGTGCGCGAGGCCGTGGAAGGTGCCTACCCACATGCCGCCCTGGGTAGTGCCCATCAGCTGGCCGATACGGTGGCGCATCTCCGCCGCCGCTTTGTTGGTAAAGGTCACCGCCATAATCGAGTACGGCGAGCAGTTCTCCACGCTCAGCAGCCAGGCGATACGGTGCACCAGAACGCGCGTCTTACCACTGCCCGCCCCTGCCAGAACCAGCATATTGGTGCGCGAGGCCGCTACGGCTTCACGCTGTTTGTCATTAAGGCTGTCGAGCAGGTAAGAAACGTCCATTGGCACCGCCGGAAGAGAAGGGGTTCCATGAACCCCTGTTAATATATACAGAGTGACTGGTGATTATATCAGCGAGGTTAGAGATGCCAACCGTGAAATTTCAATATGCGGCAGCAGGCGGCTGTCCGCGGTGTGCATCAGGTCCGCGCCTTGCGGTTTGATCCAGCAGGCCTGCATCCCACAGCGCAGCGAACCGGCGACGTCGGTCGTCAGATCATCGCCGACGTGCAGAATGTGCCCGAGCGGTAAATTCAGACGCGCCGCCGCCAGGTGATACATATCGGCAAACGGCTTGGAACGACCATCCGGACCCGCGCGCAGCACGAAGCGGAAATAGTCGCTCAGGCCGAACAGCTCGGGGCGGGCGTTGCCATTGGTAATGGCCACCAGCGGCCACTTCTGTGCCAGCTTCGCCAGCGTATCGTGGGTCTCCTGCGGAACATCGACCCGGCTGCGCCAGTGGGCGAAGTTTTCCATCGCCGCATCGGCGCCGGCTTTTGCCGCTTCGGCGGAGAGCCCAGCGTTACGCATGCCGAGCTCCAGCGCACGATGGCGCCAGACGGTCACGTCGTGGTAGATCTCCGGCTCAGATGCCAGCAGCGTCTGACGCAGTTGGTTAAGCTCATGGGCATCGAACTGGCTGAGCGACGGATGGTAATTGCGCACAAAGGCCAGCGACTCGTGCATCGTCCGGTCAATCACCGGGCGGTTATCATATAGGGTGTCGTCCAGGTCAAACGTCAGTGCGGAAATCTGGCCCAGAGGTCGGTAAAAACGCATTATTTCCCCCGTTTAGCGCGCGGATGCGCGGCATCGTACACCGAGGCAAGGTGTTGAAAGTCAAGATGGGTATAGATTTGAGTGGTGGAGAGGTTAGCATGGCCCAACAGCTCCTGCACGCCGCGCAGATCGCCACTGGACTCCAGCATATGGGTAGCAAAGGAGTGGCGCAGCTTGTGCGGGTGCACATGGCTGTTCAGCCCCTGCTTAATCCCCCACTCGGCAAATCGCTTCTGCACGTTGCGCGCCGAAATGCGTTTACCCAGCTTCGACAAAAACAGCGCGTCGTCATCAGTACCGAACAGGCCGCGCAAATCCAGCCAGTGCTCAATCCACGCCACCGCGTTACGACCGATCGGCAAACGGCGTTCTTTGCTGCCTTTGCCCATCACCCAAACCTCACCGCTTTCGAGGTCGAGGTGCTTAATATCAAGGTTGACCAGCTCAGACAGACGCAGACCTGCACCGTACATCACTTCCAGCATCGCCCGGTCGCGCACCGCGAGCGGATCGTTGAGGTCGATATCCAGCAGCCGATTTACATCATCGACATCGATATTTTTCGGCAAGTGGCGGGGAATTTTCGGCGCCGCAATCCCCTTCGCCGGGTTAGCGGCCAGTTCGCCCTGACTGACCATCCAGTCAAAGAAGCTGCGTAGCGCGGAAAGCCGCAGCGCCAGGCTCGCCGGGCCTAAACCCGCACGGCGGCTGCGTACCGCAAAGCTACGCACCTGAGCGGCATCGCACTGCTGCCAGCTTTTCAGCCCCGCCTCATCCGCCAGGGCGATCAACGCGTCCAGCTGACGCTGGTAGTTAGTCAGCGTAATCGGGCTAAGCTGACGCTCAACGCCGAGATAGCGCAGGAAGCGGTCGACGCAGGCGGAAAGCGGAGAGTCGGTCATGCGCGTTCAATCCAGCGCTCCAGCAGGCCAGGGAGCATCTGCGCAATTTCCTGCAGCAACTGCGTCCCCTGCCCTGACTGATAATGCTGCGCATCGCGGCTGCTAAAGAGCATCACGCCCGGAGCGTTATCGCCGCCCAGCATCGACATCGCCACGGATCCAATGGCCTTCGCTTCCGGTAGCACCACCAGCAGCTCCGGACCGTTCAGCGGCCCAAGATAGTGGCGCGCCTGGCCCAGACGTTGAATACGGATCGGCTCAAACGCCTGCCGGCTTAACGCCAAATGGGTAAACTTCGAGGGCGCGCCGAGGCGCCAGCAGTCAGGGAACAGGCGCACCGTGGCGCCAGCTAACCCCAGCTCGCGAGCCCAGCGATGAAGGCGGTTGAGCATATCATCGAGGCTCTCCGCGGCCGCCAGCCGCGTTTGCAGCTGCAGCAGGCGCTGGAACAGGCTTTCATTAGCGACCGCCTGCTCCATCAGCAGCGACATATTCTCTTCCAGCACATGAATATGGTTACGCGCCCGCATCATGTGCCACTCCACCAGCGAAATCGAACCGCGGACCGGATGCGGGACACGGATATGTTCAACCTGGGCGGCATTACGAATAAAAAATTCAGGATGTTGCAACAGATAGTCCACCACCGCCCGATCGTTCAACGCGCTGGTAACCTCCTGCTGTTCTTCCCCGATTGGTTTCATAAATGAATAAATCCATCATAGACATGGGCCGCCGGGCCGGTCATAAACAGCGGCTGGCCCGGGCCTTTCCAGGCGATATCAAGACGACCGCCGGGCAATTCCACGCGTACCGTTTCAGCGAGCAGCCCCTGCTGGATCCCCACCGCCACCGCGGCGCAGGCGCCGCTGCCGCAGGCCTGGGTTTCCCCCGCGCCGCGTTCGTAGACGCGCAGACGGATGTGGGACCGGCCGACCACCTGCATAAAGCCGATATTGGCGCGCTCCGGAAAACGCTCGTGGCTTTCCATCACCGGGCCGAGGGTTTCTACGGCCGCCGTATCCACGTCATCCACCTGGATGACGCAGTGCGGATTCCCCATGGACACCACGCCGCACAATACTGTCTGCTCGGCGGCACGCATGATATAGGTCTTTTCCGCTTTGTTGGCGCGGAACGGCACCTGGGACGGCTCAAAGTTAGGCTCGCCCATATTCACCCGCACCAGATCGTCTTCCGTTACGCTTAATACCATACGCCCGTTGGCCGTACTCACGCGAATATCACGTTTATTGGTCAGGCCTTTCAGCCGGACAAAGCGGGCAAAACAGCGCGCGCCGTTGCCGCACTGCGACACTTCGCTGCCGTCGGCGTTAAAGATCCGGTAATGAAAATCCAGATCGGGATCGTAGGGCGGCTCGACGACCAACAGCTGATCGAACCCGACGCCAAGATGGCGATCTGCCAGGCGGCGAATCAACTCCGGCGAGAAAAAAACATTCTGCGTTACCGCGTCAACGACCATAAAATCGTTGCCAAGGCCATGCATTTTAGAGAACTGCATCATCTACTCCAGTTGCGCGGAACAGAACGTTATCGTTAGTAATTGACCTGGCTCGGACCACCGGTATCGCCACGATCGTTACGATCCGGCGTTGAGCTCTGAATGCCCGGGTTAACCGGTTTGGTCGGCGGCGGCGCGGTTTTGTCCGCCGGCGGGAAATAAAGAGGCCCTTTCAGACCGCAGCCGGTCAGGCTGAAGATCGCAAACAAAACGGCAAGCGTAGGAAAAACGTTTTTCATTGATAGTTGCCCGTGATTCATTCTTTCTGCTTTCTATCATCGCAGGAGAAGACGTAAAAGCAAGCCTTTAGCATCCGACTGCGCGCGCTTTTGTTTCGCGCTATACTGCCGCCATCTTCAAAAAAGCAGGATAGAACCATGAACGACAGTGAATTCCATCGCCTGGCGGATAGCCTGTGGATGACCATCGAAGAACGCCTGGACGACTGGGACGGCGATAGCGACATCGACTGTGAAATCAACGGCGGCGTGCTGACCATCAGCTTTGAAAACGGCAGCAAAATCATTATTAACCGTCAGGAGCCGCTGCACCAGGTGTGGCTGGCCACCAAACAGGGCGGCTACCATTTTGATCTCAAAGGCGACGAGTGGATCTGCGATCGCAGCGGCGAGACCTTCTGGGATTTGCTGGAGCAGGCGGCGAGCCAGCAGGCCGGTGAGACGGTGAAATTCCGTTAATGACGTGTTTCCCGGATGGCGGCGCATCGCGCCTTATCCGGGCTACCCGACGACTTAGAACCGTAGCCCTGCTAAGCGCAGCGCCAGCAGGGAATATCTCCGGATAGCGGCTCACGCCTTATCCGGGCCAAATCTACGAGTAGCGCTGCTGCAGCACCGGCGAGGCGGTAACGTCCTGGCTGGTGGGTATCGCGGCGGCAATCGCCTGGGTGCGGAAGGGGATCACCTGGGTGCGCCCGTCTACCTCGACAATCTGATAGAACTGCGGCAGGTTGAAGTTGATAAAGCTGGAGCCGTAGGTGAAACGATCGTGCGATGACGAATAGAAGCGGCTGACGTCGCGCACCAGCTCCTCTTTACTGCCCTCGCAGTGATGATAGACCTCGGCACGGTTGCTCTCATCAAGAATATAGATGTTAAAGCCGCTGTCGTTGTTATCCGCATCTTCAAAGAAGAACTGAATAATCCCTTCGCTGGCGAAGCCATCCACCACCGCCGGCAGCTTAACGTGATTGGTTTCCACCTGCACCGACAACCCGTGAAGCTTGTTGTGCGAGATAGCGCCGTAGAACTCAATGGCGTTTTCCAGCTTCTGCACCGAAACGTTAAGACGCTCGAAGAACAGCCCCCACGTCTGGCCGGAGACGCGCAGCGCTTTGAAGCGCCCGGTATCCTGGCGGGTACTGGAGAGACGCAGTTCGATGCATTCGGAGATCATCTGCTGCACGCGGGTACGGATCAGGCCGCGCAGGTGCTGGCTATAGCAGAACACCTCCACGCTGTCCGGCGGCGCGGCGTCCTGATGCATTTTGCCGAGGATCGTCTTCAGCGCTTCGATCATCGCCTGCTCGCCGTTAAAGTGCAGCGTACGCACTTCGTTCCACGAGTTGCGATACAGCAGGTCGACGCTGCCGATCAGGCATTTTTGCTCTTCGCCGAAGCTGAAAACATCCAGTTTACGGAAGTCGAAGTGCACCACCTGATTGCGGAAGGCCGCGGTCGGGTCATATTCGAGGTTGACGATAATCGCCAGATGGCGGATTTCGCACGGGCTGTACAGCGCTTTTGGCGTCGGCGCCGGCAGGCGCAGCGGGAAGTGGTGCGACACGTCGGCCACCATCTCCTGCAGCTTCGCCAGATCGACGATGCCGTTGCCCTTAATAAACAGGCGAGTGCGTGAGGTCAGCAGGCCGTTAAACCAGGCCCAGGCCACCAGCTTATTAAGATAACGGTTATATTCCAGCGGCTGATGGCTGATGATCGATTCCATATCCGGCGCGCGGTTATACAGATACCAACCGGTACGGTTGGCACGGCCCGGCGGCACGTGGATAAAGGTCAGGTTCGGTTCCGACAGATCCGGCGAAATTTGCGGGTTCACCAGCGTCACTTTCCCCGGCAGCGCTTCAAAGGCCGCATACAGCTTACGGGTCAGCACGCCAATATCCTGAGGGCTGGCGGAGACGCTAAGGTTATTGCGCCGCGCGAAGCGGATCAGATTACGATAGCTCTGCATCATGGCGTCGAGCAGTTCGTTGTGCGCCTTGCGCACTTCATCAATTTTCCAGTTGGCGCGGTTGTCGAGCATCATCAGACGCTTTTCGTCCCAGCCCCAGGCATTCACCAACTGGCTGACGACTTCGCGACGCCAGCCGACGCAGGCGCGTTCGCGGCTGAGTTTTTCACAGACTTTCAGGTAGAAGCAGCGGCGCACCAGGTCGAGGCGGGTTTCATCTTCGATGGCCTGCAGATAGGTAGTCACGCGCTCCAGCATCATGCAGTACGGGTCGAGGCCGAAGGAGACAATCTCGCCGTCGTGCAGACGCTGTTTGATATCTTTCGCTAACAGGCGGTTATTGGGGTATTCCCAGGAGTAGGCTTCCAGCAGCAGCGTTTTCAGCACCGCTTTATAGGGGGAGTCGATACTCTTATACAGCTGCCACAGGCTGGCGCCGAAGTACTCTTCCGCCGACAGCGAACTGAGGCCGCCGAGATCGAGCCATTCGTTAGGCGTCAGCACGCCCTGAGCATACAGCCCCATGACGTAATCATCGTAATGCTCTTCTTCATCGCACGGCACCATATTCCACAGAATACGCTTGCCGGCGAGACGCACCGCGGTGCGATAGAACTCATCGAGCAACAGGATATGCTGAGTCGAACCGCAGTCTTCGCCGCCGAGGCTGCCGCTTTCATTATGACGGAAGCGGTTTTCGTCGATCAGGAAGAAGCTGACTTCCACGCCGAGCGAGGCCGCCCAGCTCTCAAGCAGGCTGCATTTTCGCTGCAGCAGCTGGCGCTCTTCGCTATCCAGCCAGGCCTGGTGACATACCCAGATATCCAGATCGGAAGAACAGCTTTGACCAACGGAGGAAGTACTGCCCATCGAGTAGACGCCGGTGATCGGCAGCTCGCCTTTCGGCGGCTCCTGGGTCTGCATACCGCGATGCAGCTCCAGTTCTTCAAGATAGTGGCGTTGGGTTTCATCAGGCGTGTAGAGGCAAATGCCACGGGGAACGTTACCGTCAAGGTAACCCGGCATCAGCGGGTGATGATAATGTAGTAACGTTGGCAGTAGACTGTAAACCTGCTGGAAAGCGGGTCCCATGGCAGCAAGCGCGCGATCCACGCGCAATTGGTTGATGGCATCCAGTCTCTGTTTCAGTGTCTCAATATAGAGGTACAAGACATATCGCCTGATGTTCAAAAACCCGAAGTACAATAGTACGGAGGATTTCAGTATTTCAACAAAAACCGTCACCATTCGTCGTCGGTGTGGTTGTGATGAGCAGCGGACGGACAAATGGTTTAAAACGTGATCAATTTAACACCTTGCTCATTGACCGTAAAGAAAGATGCGCTACATACAAGTGTAGCACCGTTTATTACCTGTAAATTCCTCACTACGCCTCCGGCAACCGCCACGCGCATGAAAGGTTAAAAAAGAGAAGGCCGGAGCCATCTCCCACATAAACCGTGAAAACTAACATCCGTAAGACAACAATGTTAGGATGGATAGTGGTCGACAATGACGGTAACAAGCATGTTAGACAAAGTTTTGAAAATTGCCACACGGCAAAGCCCGCTTGCGCTATGGCAGGCGCAGTATGTTAAAGCGCGCCTGGAACACGCGCATCCAGGACTGAACGTCGAGCTGGTGCCGATGGTTACGCGCGGTGATGTCATCCTTGATACGCCCCTGGCAAAGGTGGGCGGCAAGGGCTTATTTGTGAAAGAGTTAGAGCTCGCCATGCTCGAAGGGCGGGCCGATATCGCCGTCCATTCGATGAAAGATGTCCCGGTGGAATTCCCGGAGGGCCTGGGGTTGGTCACCATCTGCGAGCGCGACGATCCGCGCGACGCGTTTGTTTCCAATCACTATGCCTCAATTGACGAACTGCCGGCCGGCAGCGTCGTTGGCACGTCAAGTTTACGCCGTCAGTGCCAGCTGGCCGCCACCCGTCCAGACCTGGTGATCCGCTCTCTGCGCGGTAACGTCGGTACCCGGCTGAGTAAACTGGATAACGGTGAGTATGACGCCATTATCCTTGCCGCCGCCGGGTTGAAGCGCCTGAAACTGGAAGCGCGTATTCGCCAGCCGCTGTCGCCGGAGCAATCCCTGCCGGCCGTCGGCCAGGGCGCGGTGGGTATCGAATGCCGTCTTGACGATGCATGGACCCAGGCGCTGTTAGCGCCCCTCAACCATGCGGAAACCGCAGTACGCGTGCGCGCCGAACGGGCGATGAACACCCGCCTCGAAGGCGGTTGTCAGGTGCCAATTGGCAGCTATGCGGAACTCGTCAACGGCGAACTGTGGTTGCGGGCGCTGGTTGGCGCCCCGGATGGTTCGCAGATGGTACGCGGCGAACGGCGCGGGCCAGCAGAGCAGGCCGAAGCGCTCGGCATCTCGCTGGCGGAAGAGCTCCTGGATAACGGCGCCCGCGACATTCTCGCGGCAGTTTATGATGGAGAAGCCCCACGATGAGCATCCTGGTCACTCGTCCACTCCCGCAAGGGGAAGCGCTGGTCAGCCGTCTGCGGGCCATGGGACGCGTGGCCTGGAGCTTTCCGCTGATAGAATTTACGCCTGGCCGGGAGCTTCCCGTGCTGGGCGACCATCTTGCCCATCTGGGGTCCGACGACCTGCTGTTTGCGCTATCCCAGCATGCGGTGGAATTCGCCCATGCCCGTCTGCAGCAGCAAGGCCTGCCCTGGCCCACTTCTCCGCACTATTTTGCCATTGGTCGAACGACGGCGCTGGCCCTGCATACGGTCAGCGGGCAGCACATCCGTTACCCGTTAGATCGGGAAATTAGCGAAGTCTTGCTACAATTACCTGAATTACAAAACATTGCCGGGAAAAATGCGCTGATCCTACGCGGCAATGGTGGGCGGGAACTCTTAGGTGCCACGCTGGCTGAACGCGGCGCCAGGGTCACATTTTGTGAATGTTATCAACGTAGTGCAAAACATTACGATGGCGCAGAAGAAGCGATGCGCTGGCAGTCTCGCGGGGTCACCACGCTGGTGGTCACCAGCGGTGAGATGCTGCAGCAGCTGTGGTCGCTCATACCGCAATGGTATCGCGAACAATGGCTCCTGCACTGCCGCGTTGTCGTTGTCAGCGAACGTCTGGCCCTTCAGGCCCGGGAACTGGGCTGGCAGGAGATTCAGGTTGCCGATAACGCTGACAACGATGCGCTGCTACGCGCATTACAATAACTCTCAACATTGGAAGCCATAATGACGGAACAACAAAATCAATCCGCCGTGGTTGAAGAGACCAGGGAGGCCGTGGAAACCACACCACAGCCAGAGAACAACGATAAGAAGAAGGCGGGTAACAAAACCAGCCTGGCGCTCAGCGCGATCGCTATCGCCATTGCGATAGCCGCTGGCATCGGCCTGTATGGCCTGAACAAACAGCAGGCCACGCGGCAAAACGCAACCACCTCTGAATTATCAGGCCAGCTTGCGGCACTGCAAAAAGCGCAGGAGAGCCAAAAGAGCGAACTGGAAGGCATTATCAAACAGCAGGCCGACCAGCTGAGTCAGGCCAAACACGAGCAGGAAACCCTGACCAAACAGCTTGATGAGTTGCAGCAGAAAGTCGCCGTGATTTCGGGCAGCGATGCCAAAACCTGGCTGCTGGCCCAGGCCGATTTCCTCGTCAAGCTGGCGGGACGTAAGCTGTGGAGCGATCAGGATGTCACCACCGCCGCCGCGCTGCTAAAAAGCGCCGACGCCAGCCTCGCCGACATGAATGACCCCAGCCTGATCGGCGCCCGCCGGGCGATCACCGACGACATCGCCACCCTCTCCGCGGTAAGCCAGGTGGACTACGACGGTATGATCCTCAAGGTGAATCAGTTGGCGAACCAAATCGACAACCTGCGGCTGGCCGATAATAACGATGACGATTCGCCGATGGACTCTGATAGCGACGAGCTTTCCAGCTCTATCAGCGAATGGCGCGTCAATCTGCAGAAAAGCTGGCAGAACTTTATGGACAGCTTTATCACCGTGCGCCGCCGCGATGAAACCGCGGTCCCGCTGCTGGCGCCGAATCAGGATATCTATCTGCGGGAAAATATTCGCTCTCGCCTGCTGGTCGCCGCGCAGGCAGTGCCGCGCCATCAGGAAGAGACCTGGAAACAGTCGCTGGATAACGTCTCGACCTGGGTACGCGCCTATTACGATACTGATGACGCCACCACCAAAGCCTTCCTCGACGAGGTGGATAAGCTCAGTCAGCAAAGCATTACCATGACGGTGCCGGAAACGCTGCAGAGCCAGGCGTTGCTGGAAAAACTGATGCAGACCCGGGTGCGCAACCTGATGGCGCAGCCTGCCGTTACCGCGGGCGGCGCGCCCTCACCAGCCCCTGCTGCACCGGCCGCCCCTGCTGCGCCGCAAGGAGAGTAACGCATGCTGAAAATTCTTCTACTCTTCGCGCTGTTGATCGCCGGGATCGTGCTTGGCCCGATGATCGCCGGGCATCAGGGCTACGTCCTGATCCAGACCGATAATTACAATATCGAGACCAGCGTGACCGGGCTGGTGATCATCCTGATCCTCGCCATGGTGGTGCTGTTCGCCATTGAATGGCTGCTGCGCCGCATTTTCCGCACCGGGGCACATACGCGCGGCTGGTTTGTCGGCCGTAAACGCCGTCGCGCGCGTAAGCAAACCGAGCAGGCGCTACTCAAGCTGGCGGAAGGTGATTACCAGCAGGTTGAGAAGCTGATGGCGAAAAATGCCGATCACGCCGAACAGCCGGTGGTGAACTATCTGCTGGCGGCGGAAGCGGCCCAGCAGCGCGGCGATGAAGCGCGGGCCAACCAGCATCTGGAGCGCGCCACCGAGCTGGCGGGCGATGACCTGATCCCGGTGGAAATCACCCGCGTTCGCCTGCAGCTGGCACGTAATGAAAATCACGCCGCGCGCCATGGCATCGATAAGCTGCTGGAAATTACTCCGCGTCATCCTGAAGTGCTGCGCCTCGCCGAACAGGCATACACCCGCACCGGCGCCTGGCAGTCGCTGCTGGACATCATTCCATCGATGGCGAAAGCTAACGTCGGCGATGAAGAGCACCGCGCTGCGCTGGAACAGCTGGCCTGGGTTGGCCTGATGGATAAAGCGCTGGCCGACGGCGGCAGCGAAGGGTTGCGCGAATGGTGGCGCAACCAGAGCCGTAAAACGCGGGCGCTGGTGCCGCTGCAGGTGGCGATGGCCGAGCGCCTCATCGAGAGCGACGATCACGATACCGCGCAGCAAATTATCATTGATGGTCTGAAGAAACAGTATGATGACCGTCTGGTGATGCCGATCCCGCGTCTGAAGACCAATAACCCGGAACAGCTGGAGAAAGTGCTGCGCCAGCAGATCAAAGCCGTTGGCGACCGTCCGCTGCTGTGGAGTACCCTGGGCCAGTCGCTGATGCGGCACGGCGAATGGCAGGAGGCCAGCATCGCCTTCCGCGCCGCGCTTAAGCAGCGTCCGGATGCCTTTGATTACGCCTGGCTGGCGGATGCCCTGGATCGCCTGCATCAGCCGGAAGAAGCCGCCGCTATGCGCCGCGATGGGCTGCTGCTGACGCTGCAGAATAATCCTCAGCCGTAACCTGCCATGGCTATCGCCTCCTGCGGGGCGATAGCCCTTCTCCCCCGCCTTCGCGTTGACGGATCCCTGAAAGAAAAAAACGCCTGCGCTGAAATCAGGGCAGGCGTTAAAACAGGTCTGTTTGACAACAAATTGGGTGCTTCACTCAACGTAATGTCCATGGTGTTTGATGAGGCATAAATGCGACATCTGTCAGTGGACGATAAGCACCGTAAGAACGGCTCTGCATCATTCCGGAGTTTATGAGGCACGAAGGCGAACATAAGAGATGGAATGAGCATCTACCCGGTTATTATCGCACAGGATCCGGGGAAATTGCATCTACCACAGTGATGAATTGAGAGTTTTCCTGACGCGTATTCTCAAGCAGAGAGGCGTTTTTTTATCAGCAAGATCAGGGGAATAAATAATGGCGGGCAGCGACAGAAAACAAAAAACCCCGCCGAAGCGGGGTTCAAAATTGGTCGGCGAGAGAGGATTCGAACCTCCGACCCACTGGTCCCAAACCAGTTGCGCTACCAAGCTGCGCTACTCGCCGAAATACTGCTTTTTGAATTTTTAGTTCAATTCGTTAAAGTCGTGGTGCGAGGGGGGGGACTTGAACCCCCACGTCCGTAAGAACACTAACACCTGAAGCTAGCGCGTCTACCAATTCCGCCACCTTCGCAAATTCACAACTCTATCAAATAATGGGGTGGCTAATGGGATTCGAACCCACGACAACTGGAATCACAATCCAGGGCTCTACCAACTGAGCTATAGCCACCACTGCAAACCTTTTACGCGGTATTAAAACCACCGCAGCTCCAGCACCGGGTTAATGGTGCGCCCGACAGGATTCGAACCTGAGACCTCTGCCTCCGGAGGGCAGCGCTCTATCCAGCTGAGCTACGGGCGCTTAGCGCCGTTGCGGGGTCGGATAATACGGACTTCCTACCCCGCTGTCTAGTGCCTTTTAAAAGAAAATTATCGTTTGCTCATGCTTTGTTCGTTTTGACGGTTATTCAGCCGTATTATTGACTTGCCCCTGTCTTCCGAGGCCAAACACCTTATAAATCAGGGTGACGGCGGCCAGGAAAATAATACCGACAAACAGCGACATCCGGGTTTCATCATTCAGACCCATCCCTACCAGCACACAGATCAGGAAGGCCATGGTGAAATAGTTGGCCCACGGAAACAGCAGCGAACGGAACGGATGGCTGGCGATTGCCGCCCGATGCACGCGACGGAAACGCAGCTGGCTAATCAGGATCACAAACCATGGCACCATCCCTGGCAACACGCTGGCGCTGTAGACATAGACAAACACCCGCTGCGGATTAGGAATGATGTAATTCAGGCAGGAGCCCACCAGCAGGATCAGAATCGACAGCGCCACGCCGACGGCCGGAACGCCGTTGCGCGATACCTTACCGATCACCGCCGGCAGTTGGCGGTTCTTCGCCAGGGCGTACAGCATACGTCCACAGCTGTACATTCCGCTGTTGCAGCCGGAAAGCGCCGCCGTCAGCACCACGAAGTTGATAATTCCCGCCGCCGCGGTAATCCCGATTTTGGCAAACGTCAGTACGAACGGGCTGCCGTTGGAGCCGATTTGATCCCACGGGAAGATGGTGACGATAACGAAAATCGCGCCCACGTAGAAAATCAGGATCCGCCACAGCACTTTGCCCACCGCGCTGCGCAGGGTCACCTGCGGATTTTTCGCTTCACCTGCGGTAATGCCGATGAGCTCCACCCCCTGATAGGACGCGACCACGATACACAGCGCCGTCAGGAAGCCCTTCCAGCCGCCGGCGAAGAAACCGCCATGTTCGGTGAGATTACCAAAACCAATGGAGTGGCCGCCGTTGCCAAAGCCGAAGAAAATGACGCCCAGCCCGACGACGATCATCACGATAATGGTGGTGACTTTAATCATGGCGAACCAGAACTCGATTTCACCGTACAGCCGGACCGCCGCCAGGTTCGCCAGCGCCACCAGCCCCACGGCAATTAACGCCGGGATCCACTGCGCCATCTCCGGGAACCAGAACTGCACATAGACCCCGATGGCGGTAATCTCCGAGATCCCCACCGCCATCCACATAAACCAGTAGGACCACGCGGTCAGGTAGCCGAAGAAGGGGCTCATATAGCGATGCGCATACACCGCGAAGGAGCCAGTGACAGGCTCAAGGAACAGCATTTCGCCCATTGAGCGCATAATGAAAAAGACGAACAGGCCAGCGATAATGTACGCCAGCAGCACGGAAGGCCCGGCCCATTTCAACGTACTGGCCGCCCCCATAAACAACCCCACGCCAATCGTCCCGCCAAGGGCGATCAGTTCAATATGCCGGGCCTCCAGTCCACGCTGGAGCTCCGCTTTTTTCTCAGTCATATATCCTCTTGTGTTTGCCGTATTCCGGGTACTCCCGGTTATTGTTATTAACTGAAACCATAGCCTTGCCGACGCGCAGATCTCCCCCGCGCGTATGAAGCCTGCGAATGGTTAATTAATTTTACGGAAATGGCAAATAAAGTATCAGGCGAGTGAAGAGATTACACAGAATATGTATGCAAACTCGCCTGGTTGCAGTGGAATATCAGAGCTTGCCGGTATAATGCCAACGTAAATAGCGCAGCAGACGGAACTGTCTCTTGATGCGGCTCGGCTGCAAAAGCAGGCGATAGAACCACTCCAGCCCCAGATCCTGCCAGAACTTCGGCGCCCGATGGACGTGCCCAGTGAAGACATCGTAAGTGCCGCCGACGCCCATATACAGCGCGTGCGGATACAGGCGCCGGCAGTCGCGCATGAAGATCTCCTGGCGCGGCGACCCCATCGCGACGGTGACGATTTTCGCCCCGCTGTCGCGAATGCGTTCGAACAATGCCTGGCGCTGCTCAGGGGTAAAATAACCGTCCTGGCTGCCGACGATGTTCACTTGCCAGCGCTGACGCAGCCTGGACTCCGTTTGCGTCAGGACCTCCGGTTTACCACCAACCAAAAACACCGGTGTCCCTTCAGCGCCAGCGCGCTGCATTAACGCTTCCCAGAGATCGGCCCCGGCGACGCGGGATACCTGGGCCTGCGGGTATTTTTTGCGCAGCGAACGCACCACGCTGATGCCATCCGCATATTTAAACTCCGCCGCCTCAATCAGCGCCCGTACCTCCGGGTTATCTTCTACGGCCAGCATTTTCTCAGCATTAATGGCCACCAGCGTCCCCTCCCGGAGCGCGCCGTCGGCATACAAATAATCCAGAGCGTGCTGCATATCGCGCCAGCCTATGAGCTGCAGCCCTCTTAACAGATACAACGGCGCGGAAATGGTCCCAGTCATGTCTATCCTTCTCAGACTTGCGGTTGCGAAAGCGGTTTTACGCGCTTATGAATCAGTCCCACGCTATCCAGGAACCAGTACAGCAATTTCGCCGCCAGCAAGCAGATACCAAAGATCACGAGGAAAAACACCACGCGGGAGCCGAACGAATCCAGACCCTCGCGCGCCAGCACTATCATGTTGAAGATAGCGCCGAAACAGAAACTGTGCAGGATAGCCGCTTTGTAACGATTGCTCTCCCGGTTGCCCAGCTCATACAGCCAGTCGAACCATTTAATAATCAACCCTACCGCCACTGCGCCCAGCGGCACAAACCAGACGCCGCCCATCACCACCAGCGAGCCAATCAGCGTCGGCGAAATCGCCAGCCCCGAATGGTTGTTTAACACCTCCCAGGTGAAGTAGTTGGCGGTATTGAGCACCATCGTCGGACGACCGTGCCACATCCAGCTGGGGATGAAGACGTAGAAATCGCGGATCATCGGCGCCAGCCCCTGGAAATCGATCTTGTCGTAGTTCTGCAGCAGCAGCGCCAGGTTTTCCCACGGTGAGAAGGTGTCGCGCGTGAGATACAGGAAGGTATAAAACGCTTCATCGCCGCTGACGTTCATCCCGTAGCGCTTCAGCGCCAGCCAGAACATGCCGACAATACCCAGCACGCCCGCCGCCGCCAGCATCCACAAGCTGATCCAGCCGCGAATAATACCGATGAACAGAAAGATGGCGAAGGCGATGATGATATTGGCGCGGGTCCCGCCGACAATGGCGTAGGTCAGCAAACCAAAGGCCACGGTACTGACGAGGAAGAAGATCCACGCCTTATAATCCTGGCGCAGAAAATAAACCACCAGCATCGCCGGAATAAAGAAGTAAAAGAAGCGCTTCAACGCCACGCCGGACACTTCAGCAGAAAAAATCTGGCTGTAGGAGTTGAGCTTAAACAGCAGAAAGCCGTTGTGAGCGAAGAAGATGCCGACGCACAGCAGCGCCAGCCCCATCAGTATGCCCCACGCCAGATGGGTTTCCACCCGGTTCATGGTAAACAGCGGGCGATGCGCAACCTCGCGCGAGGCCGGGCGCAACCGCGTTTTATAGGTCACGTAGTAGATCGCGTAGAAGCACACCGCGATCAGCAGCGTCTGCAGCAAAATCTCCGGCGGCGCTACGCTGACGTCAAAGCGGAACACCAGAATACTGGTCAGCGGGAAGCCGAAGAAAAAGGTCAGCAGAAACAACAACGAGAAAAAGACGTTGAAGTTGAAGCGTACCCGACGGAACTCAAACCAGGTGGCGGTGGCGATAAACAGGGTCGACAGCAGCCAGACCACCAGCAGCCCGCTAAATTGCATTAACGTCATGCCTGCCCCTCCGCCGCTAACCGTAGCGCCCGCTGCCAGCCCGTCAGATAGTTCGGCCGGAAGAAGGCGATAGTAGATTTATCCACGCTCGCCAGCTGACGCTGCGCTTCACGCACCACGCTGACGTCCAGCGCGTCGCTGGTGAACAGCACCGGCACATGCTGCTCGGTCATATCCTGCCAGAACGGATTTTCGCGATTGAGCACGCAGGGAATACCCGCCTGAATCAGCAGACACAGGGTGCCGATCCCCTGCTGGCGGGCAAACAGAAAATAGCCCAGATCGCAGCGGCGCAGCAGCGCCAGATAATCATTAAATTCAAGCTTCTCGCTGAGGATCTGCAGATGCGCACGGCTAAACAGCGCCGCCCCCGCCTCGCGAACCTCGTTGATATAGGCGTCGTTATTCGCCGGATAACCCATCGGCACGATGACATTCACCGTATCGCCAAACTGCTGATGGATAGCCTTCAGCGCGGCAATATGTTCATTGCTGCGATCCCCGGAGTTGCCGACCAGAATAGTCAGGGTATCACCGCGCGGGGCGTTATCGGCCAGGGTATTCAGCGCCGGATCCATACGGGTCGGGAAGTAGAGCAGCTCACCCGGCACACGCGGATGGCGGTTAGCGAACCAGCTGAGATCGCCGCGGGTGGCGAAAACGCGCCCTACTCGCCCCTGCGCCATGCGGCGTAGCGGATAGAACAGGCGAAACTTCAGGCTGGCAGAGTTTTCATACAGATCTGCCCCCCAGATATGCCAGTTAAACTGTGACGGGCGGATGCCGCCGCTCAACAGCGCCAGCCACAGCCCGGTATTAAACTGGCCGTGGAAGAAAAAGCGCTGCTGGCGGTTGGCTTTCGCGGTGGCAATCACTGCCTGCGCCAGCGCTTTCTTTCCTGGATAGCAGGTGATGTCCAGTGCCGGATATCCATCACGCACGCTGGCCTCATCACCGACGACCAAAAATCTCCGGGCCTGCGGGTCGGCGGCCAGTTCGTCGTTAAAGAACCGCAGTACGGTCTGGTTATGGTGCGGGATATCCGATCCCAGTACATGTATCAGTGCTGTCATGCCCGTTTACGCCAGAGTAAAAACACGCCACTACAGAGGGCGAAATAAACAATATACGTGGCCATATACGCCTGCGCCGCGCCAATTGCGCCGTGCGCCGGAATAAGCCAGTGTGAGAATGCGGTCAGCAGCGTGAACTGGCTGATTTCCGTCAGAATATAAAAACGTAGCGACGCTTTGGCGATCACCAGATAGCCGTAGACATAGGCGCCGACTTTTAAGACGTCGCCCACCAGCTGCCAGGCGAACAGGTCACGCATCGCGGTAAAGCGATCGGAAAACAGCAGCCAGATGGCAAAATCGCGCAGTAGCCAGACCGTCAGGCTTGCCGCCGCCACCGCCGGCAGAACGAATTTCAGCGATTTGGCAATCTCGCGGGTGATATCCGTTTTGGCGCTCAGCCGCGACAGCGTCGGCAGCAGATAGACGCTAAACGAGGCGGTAATAAACTGCAGGTAAGCATCGGAAATGCTGCTCACCCCCTGCCAAATCCCGACCGCCTCCCAGCCGTAATGCGCCGCCAGCAGATTACGCATCATCACATAGGCCACCGGCAGCGTCACCGAGGTTATGAGCGCCATCAGGGTAAATTTCGATAGCTGTCCCGCCAGACCGTTATCCCAGCGCGGGCGCAGGGCGCTCAGCGGTATATTACCCCGCCGCCAGAGCATGATGCCCGCCGGGATCACCACCAGCGCCGGCACTAACGCCAGCCCCAATAGCGCCCCCTGGTAACCCCCGAAGTAGTAACAGGCATAATAGGCCGCGACGCCAATCAGGCTCCCAGCAATCAGCGAGAAGGCGTTACCCGCCGCATCGCGAAAGCCTTTCATCAGCGCCAGCAGGAAGTTCGCCCAGGCGATCCCCATCTGCACCAGCGCCACCAGGCGTACCAGCCCCTGATAGTGCGTATGGCCGAACAGCCCCTGGCTTATCGGCGCCGCCGCCAGTAAAAACACCAGCGCCAGCAGCGTGGAAAAGCCAAGCACCATAGCCGACGAGGTACCCACCACCTGTTTCAGACGTGGGGGAGCGTCGTGATGCTGAGCCACCAGCTTCGTGACGCCATTAAATATCCCGGCACCCGCCAGCACGCCGAGCACGGTGACCAGCTGCCGGAAGTTACCGGCCTGGCCAACGCCCGCCGGCCCAAACGAGACGGCCAGCAGCTTGACGACCAGCAGACCGGCGCCGATTTTGACCAGCGTCGATGCCGCCGTCCACAGTGAGGCTTTTGCTAACGACATATCAGGAGAAATAGCTCAGCAGCGAGTTAATCACCGTCCGCTGGTTCACCAGAGAGAGATTGTAAAACAGCGGCAGGCGCACCAGGCGCTCGCTCTCCAGGGTGGTGTAGCGGTCTTCACCGTGGAACTCGCCGAAGTGTTCTCCGGCCGGGCAGCTGTGCAACGGAATATAATGGAATACCGCGAGGATCTCCGCCTCTTTCAGCCAGGCGATCAGCCTGCTGCGATCCTCGATATCACGCAGCTTAATGTAGAACATGTGCGCATTTTGCCCACAGTCGGCCGGAACCGTCGGCAGTTCGATACGCCCCGCACGCGCCAGCGGCAGCAGCGCATCGTGATAGTTCTGCCACAGCGCCAGGCGCTGCTGGTTGATCCGCTCCGCCGCTTCCAGCTGCGCCCACAGATAGGCGGCCTGCAGGTCGGACATCAGATAGCTGGAGCCAATGTCCCGCCAGGTATATTTATCCACCAGGCCGCGAAAGAACTGGCTGCGGTTGGTGCCTTTTTCGCGAATAATCTCCGCGCGTTCCACCAGCGTGCGATCGTTGATCAGCGTCGCCCCGCCCTCACCGCCGGCGGTGTAGTTTTTGGTTTCATGGAAGCTGAAGCAGCCGATATGGCCGATGGTGCCCAGCGCGCGCCCCTTGTAGGTAGACATCACCCCCTGCGCGGCGTCTTCCACCACAAACAGGTTGTATTTGTCGGCAATGGCCATGATGGTGTCCATCTCGCAGGCTACGCCGGCATAGTGCACCGGGACAATCGCCCGGGTTTTATCGGTGATGGCGGCTTCGATAAGCGTTTCATCGATATTCATCGTATCGCGGCGGATATCAACGAAGACGATTTTCGCCCCACGCAGCACAAAGGCGTTGGCGGTAGAGACAAAGGTATAGCTGGGCATAATCACTTCGTCGCCCGGCTGGATATCCAGCAGCAGCGCGGCCATCTCCAGCGAAGCCGTGCAGGAAGGCGTCAGCAGCGCTTTTGCCGTGCCAAATCGCTGCTCCATCCACTGCTGGCAGCGGCGCGTAAAACCGCCGTCGCCGCACAGCTTGCCGCTGTTCATCGCAGACTGCATGTAATCAAGCTCGGTTCCAACCACCGGCGGCGCGTTAAATGGGATCATGGGGTCACCTGTATAGCCAGTAGGCGGTGCTTTCCACGTTAGCACCGCTGAGAATATAACGTTTAAGCGCGGCGGTGTTGCCCATCTGGGTCGCCACCCGCAGTGTAGAAAGTCCGCGCGAGGCAGCCCAGTACTGCGCCGCCTGCATCAGTTGCGCCCCGGCGCCGCGCCCGGCCAGCAGGCCGATACGCGCTTCGGTCGCAGTGATCTGCCGCAGGGAGACAAAGGCGCGGATATCCCCCTCAGGATGGCGGTAAATCAGACATTGATGATCGAAGGTGCCACGCACCGCATTTTCAATCCACTGGGCATAGAAGCGGCCGCTGGCATCGGCAGCGTACCAGGGCGCGCGAAAGCGGCTCATGGCAAAGGCCTGCGCCGCCAGCTCGCGCAGCGGCGCAATATCCGCTTCCACGGCAACGTCGGCGCCCGCATCAGCAGGGTTGCCCACCGGTAGCGCCAGATCGACTTCGCCTTCCACCAGCTGAAAACCCAGCTGCTGTAGCGCGTCCAGCCGGACGGTGTCGCTGGCGGCCACCTTCGCCTGCACCCGCGACCACCCCGCCAGCGCCTCAGGCGTCAGCCGCGGCGCACGTTCATCAAAGTGAACGATGGCGCTGTTAACAGCAAAGAAGCGGTTCTCCCACTCCAGGGGATCAATACTGGCGCGGACGGGCACGGAGCAGATCCAGCAGGTATTGGCCGTAGCCGGTTTTTTCCAGCCGCTTCGCGGCGCGTTTGACGCCATCATCGTCCAGCCAGCCGTTACGCCAGCCGATCTCTTCCAGACAGGCGATTTTAAAGCCCTGGCGCTTCTCGACGGTCTGCACGAACATGCTGGCCTCGATCAGGCTATCGTGCGTGCCGGTGTCCAGCCAGGCAAAACCGCGCCCGAGGAGCTCGACGGTCAATGCGCCATCCTCAAGGTACATCTGGTTGATGGAGGTGATTTCCAGCTCGCCGCGCTCGGACGGCTTGACCCGTTTGGCATACTCCGTCACCTTGCCATCGTAGAAATAGAGACCGGTGACCGCCCAGTTCGACTTCGGCTGCTTCGGCTTCTCTTCCAGCGACAGCGCGCGGAAGTTGTCATCAAACTCCACCACGCCAAAGCGCTCAGGATCCATCACCTGATAGCCAAAAATCGTCGCCCCTTCCGTGCGAGCAGCCACGCTGCGCAGCTTCGGGCTAAAGCTCTGGCCGAAGAAAATATTGTCGCCTAGCACCAGACATGCCGGTTCGCCGTTAAGAAAGGCTTCGCCGATGATGAACGCCTGGGCTAAACCATCCGGCGTCGGCTGTACGGCATAGTGCAGCGCAATGCCAAACTCTGAGCCATCGCCGAGCAGGCGCTGGAAATCACGTAGGTCGTCCGGCGTGGTGATGATCAGGATCTCACGTATCCCGGCCAGCATTAATACCGACAGCGGGTAGTAGATCATCGGCTTGTCGTAGATCGGCAACAACTGCTTCGATACGCCGCGGGTGATGGGATGCAGTCGCGTTCCGGAACCGCCCGCCAGAATAATACCTTTCATCATTCCCCCCAGAGATGATTAGCCTTGCAGCCCAAGACGCTCGCCCTGATAGCTTCCATCCTGAACCTGGCGCCACCAGCTCTCGTTCGCCAGATACCACGCCACGGTCTTACGCATACCGGAAGTAAAGGTCTCTGCCGGCGTCCAGCCCAGCTCGCGGGCAATCTTCGAGGCATCAATGGCATAGCGCAGATCGTGGCCCGGACGATCGGCTACGAAGGTGATCAGATCGTGATAGTGCACCACGCTTTGCGGTTTATGCGGCGCCAGCTCTTCCAGCAGCTGACAAATGGTTTCCACCACCTCGATATTTTTACGTTCGTTATGACCGCCGATATTGTAAGTTTCGCCCGGTTCGCCGCGGGTCGCCACCAGATACAGCGCTCTGGCGTGATCTTCCACGTACAGCCAGTCGCGGATCTGCTGCCCATTGCCATACACCGGCAGCGGCTTGCCCGCCAGCGCATTGAGGATCGTCAGCGGGATCAGCTTCTCGGGGAAGTGATACGGGCCGTAGTTATTGGAGCAATTGGTGATAAGCGTCGGCAGGCCATAGGTCCGCAGCCAGGCGCGCACCAGGTGGTCGCTGCTGGCTTTCGAGGCCGAATAGGGGCTGCTTGGCGCATAGGGCGTGGTCTCGGTAAAGAAATCCTCGCTGCCGTGCAGATCGCCATACACTTCGTCGGTCGAGATATGGTGAAAACGGAACGCCGATTTTTTCTCCGTGGCCAGGGTATTCCACCAGCTGCGGGCCGCCTCCAGTAGCGTATAGGTGCCTACGATATTGGTTTCGATAAACGCCGCCGGGCCGTCAATCGAACGATCGACGTGGCTTTCCGCCGCCAGGTGCATCACCGTATCGGGTTGATGCTGACGGAAAATACGGTCCAGCTCGCCGCGGTCGCAGATATCCACCTGTTCAAAGGCGAAACGCGCATCCTGCGCCACTGGCGCCAGCGACATTAAATTGCCGGCATAGGTCAGTTTATCCACCACCACTACGCGATCGGCGGTGTGCTGGATAATCTCCCGCACCACCGCCGAACCAATAAAGCCCGCGCCGCCGGTGACCAGAATGGTTCTCACCGCCACACTCCTTTGGTGTCGATGATATACGCCTGGGTGACGCTATCGCCGCTAACGGCTTTAAATTCATTATGATCGACCAGCATCACCAGCACATCGGCGCTGGCCAGCGCCGCATCGAGGGTCGCCAGCGTACACAGTCCATCGAGTTTCTTCGGCAGCGCGTGAATGTTGGGCTCAACCACCTGCGTCGTGCCGCTGTGCCAGCGGGCAATCTGCGCGGCAATTTCCATCGCCGGGCTTTCGCGCAGGTCGTCAATATTCGGTTTAAAAGCGAGGCCAAAACAGGCGATCGTCAGTTCGCTGGCCCGTTTGTTGGTGGCATTCAGGCAGTCCGCGACCTGCGCTTTCACCTGTTCGATAACCCATTCCGGCTTATGGTCGTTGACCTCGCGAGCGGTGCGGATCAGACGCGCCTGCTGCGGGTTTTGCGCCACGATAAACCACGGGTCGACGGCGATGCAGTGGCCGCCGACGCCCGGGCCCGGCTGCAGGATATTGACGCGCGGATGGCGGTTTGCCAGGCGGATCAGCTCCCAGACGTTAATGCCCTGGTCGGCGCAAATCAGCGACAGTTCGTTGGCAAAGGCGATGTTGACGTCGCGGAAGCTGTTTTCCGTCAGCTTACACATCTCGGCGGTGCGCGAGTTGGTCACCACGCATTCGCCTTCGAGGAAGATTTTATACAGCTCGCTGGCGCGCGCCGAGCAGACCGGCGACATGCCGCCGATAACGCGATCGTTTTTAATCAGCTCGACCATCACCTGACCGGGCAATACCCGCTCCGGGCAGTAGGCGATATTCACGTCAGCGGCGTCGCCCGCCTGCTGAGGGAAGCTGAGATCCGGGCGCATCTCCGCCAGCCAGCCGGCCATCTGCTCAGTCGAACCCACCGGCGAGGTGGACTCCAGGATCACCAGTGACCCTTTCTTTAACGTCGGCGCAATGGATTTAGCGGCCGACTCGACAAACACCATATCCGGCTCGTGGCGATCTTTAAACGGCGTCGGCACGGCAATCAGGTAGGCATCCGCCTCCACCGGGGTGGTGGTGGCGCTTAAATAACCCTGTTCGACCGCGGTCTTCACCACGCTCGCCAGATCCGGCTCCACGATATGAATCTCTCCACGGTTAATGGTCTCCACGGCATGTTGATTAACATCAACGCCGACCACCCGCTTCTGCCGGGAGGCGAACGCGGCAGCGGTTGGCAGCCCGATATAGCCAAGGCCAATCACTGAAATGGTAGAAAAACTCATAACGTTACCTGATTATTTTTAAGTGCAGACAAAATTCGACGACATGCTTCACCATCGCCATAGGGATTATGCGCGCGGCTCATCGCCTGGTATGCGGCATCATCCTGCAGCAGTCGCGTGACTTCCGCCACGATGCGCTGGCTGTCGGTGCCGACCAGGCACACGGTGCCAGCGGCCACCGCTTCCGGACGTTCGGTCATATCGCGCATGACCAGTACCGGTTTCCCGAGAGAAGGGGCCTCTTCCTGAATGCCGCCGGAATCGGTCAGGATCAGCCAGGCCCGATCCATCAGCCAGACGAACGGCAGGTAGTCCTGCGGTTCAATCAACATCACATTGTCAATATGACCGAGAATACGATTCACCGGCTCGCTGACGTTAGGATTCAGGTGAACCGGATAGACAATCTGCACCTCAGGGTGGGTATGGGCTATTTCCGCCAGCGCCTGGCAGATCTGTTCAAAGCCGAGCCCAAAGCTTTCCCGCCGGTGGCCGGTAACCAGAATCATCTTTTTACCGTGGCTGATGAAAGGATAGCGCTGCAGCAGGGTCTCCCGTAGCGCTTCATCACCCAGAACCCGATCCCGCACCCAGAACAGGGCGTCAATGACCGTATTCCCGGTGACCGTGATGCGACTGTCGGCAATATTTTCCCGTAGCAGGTTCTGCCGCGAGGTTTCCGTGGGGGCGAAATGGTATGTCGCCAGATGGCCGGTCAACGTACGGTTGCCTTCTTCCGGCCACGGCGAACTTAAATCGCCAGTGCGCAGGCCGGCCTCTACGTGGCCCACCGGTATCCGCTGATAAAACGCCGCCAGGCTCGCCGCCATGGTGGTCGTGGTATCGCCATGCACCAGCACCACGTCGGGTTTAAACGACTCCAGCACCGGCTTCAGCCCCTCAAGGATGCGACAGGTGATCTCGGTCAGCCCCTGCCCCGGCTTCATGATGTTGAGATCGTAGTCCGGGACAATAGAGAAAAGTTTCAACACCTGATCGAGCATCTCCCGATGCTGCGCGGTCACGCATACTTTCGCCTCAAAATGAGGATCCTTTGCCAGCGCATGGACCAGAGGCGCCATCTTGATGGCTTCCGGCCTCGTGCCAAATACAGTTAGTACTTTCACATCGATTCTCTTCGATTAGGCGATGAAGGTCATCTGCCCTTCACCACAGGCCGCAATCACAGGACACGACGACGTGATAACGCCACGCCTGCGCCGATGAGCGCACCCACAATCCCCCACATCACCATCAGAAATACACGGCGCGGGCTATCGCGTTTTACAGGTTCTTCCGGCGTCCGCAAATACCGGTAAGTCTGAAAACGCGGATCTAACGTTGGACCGACGTTCAACGTGCTCAGCATGGCGCGGTTCTGGTCGTAATCGAGGTCATATTCCGGCCCGACGGCCTGCAGGTTTTCCAGCCTGGCCTGCAGCATCGGCCTGCCCAATAAAAATAGCTCTGAATCCGGCAACTGATCGGCAGGAACATCCGTTTCGCTGCGTGAAATATTGTGCTGCTGGGCCACCTTCAGCGCCTGCTCCACGCTGTGCGTCCGACGGTTGAAGATGGCCTCGGCCACCTCTTCCTGGCGCTTCACCTGCGCTTTCATTTGCACGGTCCGCGCCGCCCAGGCGCCTTTGAGTTCGTCATTAAGATGGCCTGCCGCCCGCTGGCTGGCGAAAGCCACATACTGACGCAACAGATTATTGGCATCCTGCCCGGTCTCGGCGGTCAGTTTGACGCTGTCGTTAATGCTCTTGGCCGCATCGCCTGGCATAAACTGGATATTGTTAATCAGGTCATCCAGCATCGCCGCATCCGCGCGGGCATTACCCGACTGACGCTGCTTGTAGTAGTCCGTTTGTAGCCAGAAATCGCGCCGGGTATCCCAGGAGGCCAGCTGCATGATGAACTCTTTATACGCTTCATCCATGGCGGAAGGCTGATCGACCGAGGCAAGGTCGGCTTTAATGTCCAGATTGCGTAAGAACTGCTGCTGGGAATAGTACCCCCCCAACATATTGACAGTAGGCCGATCGGTGATCGCCGTGGCGCTCCACTCCTGGCGAGCAAAAAAGGTATATACCAGCACGATGGCGGCGAAGAGTACGGCGCCGCCGACTATCCAGCCTTTTCCTGCCCATAAAGCGCGAAACAGCCCGCGAATATCCAGCTCGTTCTCAACGTTCACTGCTTGTGCTCCCGGTAATGGTTGAGTCATCACATCCCCAGCTTTACTTGGTTAGTTTCGGATTATTGCCGCTGTGTCGCCGAATTCTGCGTCTGATGCGCTTAACCAGGCGCGCCACTTTCCAGGCGCGCTTAATACAGTAGCCATAAAGGAAGAAGGCTACCAAAAAGAGAATTAACATCACCCATTCCGGCACAATGCGGGTGTATTCCGCCGCGACGCCAACCAGCGCCAGCAGGGCGGCGGCCAGGGTAATCAGGACGAACGCCTGACGGGAAGTAAAGCCGGCGCGCATGATCAAATGATGAATATGCTGACGGTCCGGAGAGAAAGGACTCATGCCTTTGCGCAGGCGGCGATACATAATCGCCACCATGTCCATCAACGGGATAGCGATAATCCACAGCGCGGTCACCGGGCTAATGGGATGTGTTTTACCTTGCGTGGTTTCCAGCAGGATCCAGATAATGGTGAAGCCAATCATCGTGCTGCCGGCGTCACCCATAAAGACTTTATAGCGGCGGCCGAGGGCGCCAAGATTGAGAAGAATATAGGGCAGAATGGCGGCGATCATCGCGAAACACCACATCGCCAGGCTGTACTGACCATCAAACCAGAGGATGATCCCAGTCGCCGCAAAGGAGACCGATGACAGACCGCCGAGCAGGCCGTCGATCCCGTCGACCATGTTAAACGCATTGATGGCAGCCCACACGGCAAACAGCGTCAGGAAGAAGCCGAAAGGCCCCAGCACCAGCTCCCACGAGCCAAAAATAAAGCCGAGACTACTCAGATGCAGATTCCCTGCCATCATCATAATCACGGCGATCGCAGCCTGTATGACTGCGCGAATTTTCACGCTGATATCGAAGCGATCGTCAAGCGCGCCAACCAGCACCAATACCCCCGCGCAGGCCAGATACAGCGAGGCGTGAGGAATATAATAATCGGCGATGGCGAAAGTAAAACAGATGCCTGCATAAACTGAGATACCACCGACCAACGGAATCAACCCCTGATGCCGTTTGCGATAGTTTGGTTTATCCACCAACCCGATCTTTTTTGCCACTTTCCGCGCGACAAAAATAAAGAGGGTCGTGAATAAGAAAATACTGATTAATTCAGTAATAGCAGTGAGTAAATTCACAACGCATGTGCTCTCAGCATAGTTAATCCGGGAAGTATAGCGATGATGCCCCAACTCCAGAAGGGGAAAAGCAGAACATTACAAATTTATTGTATAGATTTTAGTCTGTTAAAGCTGTCTCCGCCTGCTATCCGGCGCCATTATACGACAACTTTCGTCCCGCTTTCTCTGTCTCTGGATCATACAAACCCAAAAATGAAAACGCCACGCAAAGGCGTGGCGTTTTTGGCTTTTTTTACCTTACGAGCGCTTCATCATATCGAAGAAGTCATCATTCGTCTTGGTCATCGCCAGCTTGTTAATGAGGAATTCCATTGCATCGATCTCACCCATCGGATGAATAATTTTGCGCAGGATCCACATTTTCTGCAGCTCTTCCTGAGTGGTGAGCAGTTCTTCTTTACGGGTACCGGAACGGTTGTAATCGATAGCCGGGAAGACGCGTTTTTCGGCAATCTTACGAGAGAGGTGCAGCTCCATGTTACCGGTGCCTTTAAACTCTTCGTAGATCACTTCGTCCATTTTGGAGCCGGTGTCAATCAGCGCCGTGGCGATGATGGTCAGGCTGCCGCCCTCTTCGACGTTACGTGCCGCACCGAAGAAACGCTTCGGACGGTGCAGGGCGTTGGCGTCCACACCACCGGTCAGGACTTTACCAGAAGCCGGTACCACGGTGTTGTAGGCTCGCGCCAGACGAGTAATGGAGTCGAGCAGGATGATAACGTCTTTCTTGTGTTCAACCAGACGTTTTGCTTTCTCGATAACCATCTCGGCAACCTGCACGTGGCGGGATGCCGGCTCGTCAAAGGTGGAAGCAACCACTTCACCTTTCACCAGACGCTGCATCTCGGTCACTTCTTCCGGACGTTCGTCGATCAGCAGCACCATCAGCACGCAGTCCGGGTGGTTGTAAGCGATGCTCTGCGCGATGTTCTGCAGCAGCATCGTTTTACCGGCTTTCGGCGGCGCGACAATCAGACCACGCTGGCCGCGGCCAATCGGGGAGGCCAGATCCAGTACGCGAGCGGTTAAGTCTTCGGTAGAACCGTTACCACGTTCCATACGCAGGCGAGAATTCGCGTGCAGCGGCGTTAAGTTCTCGAACAGGATCTTGTTACGCGCGTTTTCCGGCTTGTCGTAGTTAACTTCGTTAACTTTCAACAGTGCAAAGTAACGCTCACCCTCTTTCGGAGGACGAATCTTACCGGAAATGGTGTCACCAGTGCGAAGGTTGAAACGGCGGATTTGGCTGGGGGATACGTAGATGTCGTCAGGGCCGGCGAGGTAGGAGCTGTCTGCGGAGCGGAGGAATCCAAATCCATCCTGCAGTATCTCCAGTACGCCGTCGCCAAAGATATCTTCGCCACTCTTCGAATGCTGCTTGAGGATGGCAAAAATAATATCCTGCTTACGCATACGAGCCAGGTTTTCCAGCCCCATATTTTCGCCGAGAGTAATCAGCTCAGAAACCGGCGTATTCTTTAATTCGGTAAGATTCATAGTGGTGTGGGTTCTTAAACTCGGGGTAAATCTCGAACTTAATGTTGTGAATGGTATGGCAGGAACATCCATGCCTGTTAGCGGCTTCATCTCGTGTCTGTACGTTGCCTGGTCACAGGAAAGAACGCAGAACTGAAACGACAAGACGGAATGAGTGATAAGCCCGGAATTATTAGCCTCACGCGCATCGTCTGCGGGACGCTTTGGGTAAAACAAGATTCAAACAATAGGTATGTTTAAAACGAAGTCTGTGGATTAACTTAGCACGACTCCTGCCGGGCGTCCAGAGTTCCGCAAAAAATAGGAATCTGGACGCCGGACCAGCAATTCGCTTACGCCAGGTTGGCGTCGAGGAACTCTTTCAGCTGACCCTTGGACAGTGCGCCAACTTTAGTGGCCGCCACTTCGCCGTTTTTGAACAGCAGCAGGGTTGGGATACCGCGAATGCCGTATTTCGGCGCGGTGCCCGGGTTCTGGTCGATGTTCAGCTTAGCTACGGTCAGTTTGCCCTGATACTCTTCAGCGATCTCATCCAGAATCGGGGCGATCATTTTGCACGGACCACACCACTCTGCCCAGAAATCGACGAGGGTCAGCCCGTCAGCCTTGAGTACGTCCGTGTCAAAACTGTCGTCAGTCAGGTGAATAATTTTATCGCTCATATTTAACTCCACAGGAATAAGCCTGGTGTGTTGGTGTCGTAGCCATCAACGACGTGCTGCGGCTACGTTATGCACGCTATTCTTCAGGATACCTCAATTCTCTGGGCTGCCAACTGGCGCAATCCATCATGGACTCGCCTGTTGACGCCAGGGTGCCCGAACGCGAACTGCATGCTGCAGATTTATCGCTCCCGACTCGCTTAGTAGTCTAAGCTATCCTGGATTCGTTCAGTTACCGTAGACGTACCTTGAATAATTTCGTACACCGCCAACGAAAGGTTGACGTTATTTCACCGGATACGCTTTCTTAATGCAATAGTTAGCTGATATTCTACCACACTATGAGCAAAACACATTTAACAGAACAGAAGTTTTCCGACTTCGCCCTGCACCCGGCAGTCATTGAAGCCCTTGAAAAGAAAGGGTTTCATAATTGCACACCCATTCAGGCCCTCGCCCTTCCGCTGACGCTGGAAGGCCGCGATGTCGCCGGGCAGGCGCAAACCGGTACCGGTAAAACGATGGCGTTCCTGACGTCAACGTTTCATTATCTTCTCTCTCACCCGGCTATCGCCGATCGCCAGGTTAACCAACCGCGCGCGCTAATTATGGCACCAACGCGTGAACTGGCGGTACAGATCCACGCGGATGCTGAACCGCTGGCGCAGGCCACCGGTCTGAAGCTGGGTCTGGCTTACGGCGGCGACGGCTACGACAAGCAGCTGAAAGTGCTGGAAAGCGGTGTCGATATTCTGATCGGTACCACTGGTCGTCTGATCGATTACGCGAAACAGAACCACATTAACCTCGGCGCCATTCAGGTCGTCGTACTGGACGAAGCCGATCGCATGTACGATCTCGGCTTTATTAAAGATATCCGCTGGCTGTTCCGCCGCATGCCGCCGGCGACGCAGCGCCTGAACATGCTGTTCTCCGCGACTCTTTCTTATCGCGTTCGCGAACTGGCGTTCGAGCAGATGAACAACGCCGAATATGTCGAAGTGGAACCGGAACAGAAAACGGGCCACCGTATTAAAGAAGAGCTGTTCTACCCTTCCAACGAAGAAAAAATGCGCCTGCTGCAGACGCTGCTGGAAGAAGAGTGGCCCGATCGCGCCATCATCTTCGCCAACACCAAGCACCGTTGTGAAGATATCTGGGGTCATCTCGCCGCTGACGGCCATCGTGTAGGTCTGCTGACCGGCGACGTGGCGCAGAAAAAGCGTCTGCGTATTCTCGACGAATTTACTCGTGGCGATCTCGATATTCTGGTCGCAACTGACGTTGCTGCGCGCGGCTTACATATTCCGGCTGTGACCCACGTCTTTAACTACGATCTGCCGGACGACTGCGAAGATTACGTTCACCGCATCGGCCGCACCGGCCGCGCTGGCGCCAGCGGCAACTCTATCAGCCTCGCCTGCGAAGAGTACGCGCTGAACCTGCCGGCAATCGAAACCTATATTGGTCACTCGATCCCGGTCAGTAAGTACAACCCGGACGCGCTGATGACCGACCTGCCTAAGCCGCTGCGTCTGACCCGTGCGCGCCCAGGCAACGGCCCGCGCCGCAACGGTCCACCGCGCAATCGTCGTCGTTCAGGTTAAGAAATCTATGCCATACGCTCAATCATTCAGAATCAGCCAGGGCGACCTTCCTCTGGCAACCCGCTCAGTGATGTGGACCGGGCCTAAGCGCTCCGCCAACCAGGGAGCCTTCTGAACGATGAAGAGTATGAGCTCCACCTCGCTGTATGCCGCCATTGATTTGGGTTCCAACAGTTTCCATATGTTGGTGGTGCGCGAGGTGGCGGGCAGCATCCAGACGCTGAGCCGTATTAAGCGTAAGGTTCGTCTGGCCGCCGGTCTGAATAGCGACAACACGCTCTCCGCGGAAGCGATGGAGCGCGGCTGGCAGTGCTTACGCCTGTTTGCCGAACGCCTGCAGGATATTCCGCCGACGCAAATCCGCGTCGTGGCCACCGCCACGCTACGTCTTGCCGTCAATGCAGAGGAGTTTCTGGCGAAAGCGCAAGAGATCCTCGGCACGCCAGTGCAGGTGATCAGCGGCGAAGAAGAAGCGCGCCTGATTTACCAGGGTGTCGCCCACACCACCGGCGGCGCCGATCAGCGTCTGGTGGTCGATATCGGCGGCGCCAGCACCGAGCTGGTGACCGGCACCGGCGCGCAAACGACCTCGCTGTTCAGTCTGTCGATGGGCTGTGTGACCTGGCTTGAACGCTATTTTGCCGACCGTAGCCTGACGAAAGAGAATTTCGATCTCGCCGAAGCGGCCGCGCGCGAGGTGTTATTACCCATCGCCGATGTGCTGCGCTATCACGGATGGAAAGTGTGCGTCGGCGCTTCCGGCACCGTTCAGGCGCTGCAGGAAATTATGATGGCGCAGGGGATGGATGAACGCATCACCCTCGCCAAACTCCAGCAGCTTAAACAGCGCGCCATCCAGTGCGGACGTCTGGAAGAGCTGGAGATCGAAGGCTTAACCCTTGAGCGGGCGCTGGTGTTCCCGAGCGGGCTGGCGATCCTGATCGCTATCTTCAGCGAACTGAATATTCAGTGTATGACCCTGGCAGGCGGCGCGTTACGCGAAGGTCTGGTGTACGGCATGCTGCATCTCTCTGTCGAACAGGACATCCGCAGCCGCACCCTGCGCAATATTCAGCGCCGTTTTATGATCGACACCGAGCAGGCCCAGCGCGTCGCCAGTCTGGCCAGCCATCTGCTCAGTCAGCTGGATGGCAGCTGGGAGCTGGACCCGCTGAGCCGTGATTTACTCCTCAGCGCCTGCTCGCTGCATGAAATTGGGCTGAGTGTGGATTTCAAGCGCGCGCCGCAGCACGCGGCTTATCTGGTCAATAACCTCGACCTGCCCGGCTTTACCCCGGCGCAGAAGAAGTTGATTGCCACGCTGCTCCTGAATCAGACCAACGCCATCGACCTGTCTTCGCTTCATCAGCAGAATGCGGTCCCGCCGCGAGTGGCCGAACATCTGTGTCGCCTGCTGCGACTGGCGATCCTGTTTGCCAGCCGGCGGCGCGACGATTTGTTGCCGGCGATTCAGTTGGCCGCTCACGACGACCAGTTAACGCTGACGCTGCCGGAGAACTGGCTGGCTGAACATCCGCTTGGCCGGGAAATGGTCGATCAGGAGTGTCAATGGCAAAGCTACGTCCACTGGACGCTACGGGTCACCAGCGGCGATACGCCAAGATAATATCCAGCCAGGAGGGCGGATGCGGGAAGAACTGGATTTCAAATCGCTACGCTTTTTCTCCGCGCTCTACCGGCTAGGCAATGTCTCCCCGGCGGCTGACGCGCTGAATATCAGCCAACCCACCGGCAGCCTTTTGCTGAAAAAACTACGGGATCATTTTGCTGACCCGTTGTTTGTCCGGGTGGGACAGCGGATGATGCCGACGCCGCGAGCGGACGCGATCGCCCCGACTGTATTTACCCTTCTCCAGCTTGCCGATAACGATTTAGCCGTCAAACCTGAATTTCTTCCCCAGCAGAGCCAGCGTAACTTCACGATCGGAATGACCGATATCAGTCAAATGACGCTGCTGCCTTTGCTGCAAATTGCGCTCCAGCAGCAGGCGGCGGACGGGATCACCTTTACGGTACAGAATCTGGATGAGCAGACCCTCAACGCCCTCGAATCCGGGAAGTGTGATCTCGCGATCGGCTATCTGACGCAGCTTCCGGATAGCGTCTACCAGCAGCATCTCTTCGATCAATCGTATGTCTGCCTCGCGGCGGAAAATCATCCACGTATTCGAACCCAGCTTCGTGCCGAAGACTGGCGGCAGGAAAAGCATCTGGCGATCCGCGTGGAGGGGACTGCCCACGGCGATATGGATAAGCGGCTTGATGAGCACAGTATGCCCCGGCGGATCGCGCTGACATTACCGAGCTTTTTAGGTACCGGCGAGCTGGTGGCCGAAAGCGATATGATTGCCGTCGTCCCGGAACAGGTGGCGCGGCATATCACCCGCCGCTATCCCTGCCGCAGCTGGCCGCTACCTTTTCCTCTCGCCAGGATCGCCATTCGTCAGGTCTGGCATCAGCGGCTGCATCGCGATCCCGGGCATATCTGGCTACGTTCGCTGATCGCCGCACTTGCCGATCCCGCTCAGCAGAGCGGATCTATTACGATCTAAACCGCGAAATATACCGCTGTATTAGTTTTACTGATAATCCCTATTACGTTTGGTTTATTGCTGGCAATACGTGAAAGCTTTTATTCTCCTTGCATCAAGCCATACTAACAAATATCGCAAGGAATATATCATGCGCGGAAAAATCGCTTTAGAAGAGCACGTCTCCACTCCTGAAAATAACCGTCTGTGGGATTCAACCGGTGAAGCCGGCCGTAACGGTACAGAATATATGAAAGACGTTGAACGTCGCCTGCTGGATCGCAGTATTCAGCTGGAAGAAATGGCGCAGCGTCATATTGACCACGTCATTCTTTCTCTAACTTCACCTGGCGCGCAATCTATTTTAGATAAAGCCAAAGCGGTCTCTTTTGCTCGTGATACTAACGATTTTATCGTCGAGAATTATGTGAAGCCAAATCCGGATAAATTTAGCGCTTTCGCCACCCTGGCCTTGCAAAACCCGGAAGCCGCGGCGGAAGAGCTGGAGCGCGCCGTGAAGAAACTAGGCATGAAAGGCGCACTGATCAACGGCTATACCAACGTTAAAGATAGCGAGCATGGCCTGTATCTTGATGACGAATCGATGTTGGTCTTCTGGGATAAGGTCAACGAGCTGAACGTACCGGTGTACCTGCATCCTCGCGAACCGCTGGAAGGCCCGGCGCGCGGCATCTATACCGGTTACGAAAGCCTGATCGGCTCCGCGTGGGGCTTTGCGCAGGAAACGGCAGTGCATGCTATCCGTCTGATGATGAGTGGTTTGTTCGATCGTTATCCTAACCTCAATCTGGTACTGGGCCACCTCGGCGAAGGGCTGGTTCATATGCTGCCGCGTACTCAGCACCGCCTCTATCGTCAGCGTTTCGGCTGCGGTCTGGGTAAAGCGGAAAAACCGTTAATGCACTACCTGCAGAATAACTTCATTGTTACCACCAGCGGCCATTTTAATACCCATTCGCTGAATAATGCCATTGAAGTCATGGGCGCCGATCGTGTGATGTTCTCTGTCGATTATCCGTATGAAGATATTCATCAGGCTTGTGACTGGTTTGATCCGTTAGAACTTGAAGCGGGCCTGAAAGATAAAATTGCCTGGGGCAATGCCAGCCGCGTCTTTAACATTCAATAATATTAAAGACAGACTTCAGGGCCTGAATATTCAGGCCCTGTTTTTATTAGGGAGAATAAATGATGGCAATAGGTATATTTGTCTGTAGCGGCTCGCTTCTCGTCGGTGCGCTGGCCGGCGCCTCGCTAAATCGCTTTATTCCGGAACACTTCAAGAAAACCTTGCCGCTAATTGCCGGTCTGATCTCCATCAGCATGGGCATCCACTTTGTCAATAAATTGCATAATCTGCCACCCATTGCCCTGGCCATTATTGTCGGCACGATTATCGGCGGTCTGCTGAATATTGAAAAATGGATTGAGCGGGCCGGGACAACGCTACGCACGCCCATTGAGCGCATTTTCCCGGCGCAGGCCAGCGCCAGCGTGAGTGCGGAAGATTTTATGAATCAGTTTATCGCCGTGCTGATCCTGTTCTGCGCCAGCGGCACCGGCATCTTCGGTGCTTTAACCGAAGGGATGACCGGCGACCCGACCATTCTGCTGACCAAGTCGATACTCGACTTTTTCACTGCCGCGATTTTCGCCTCTACGCTGGGGTATATCATCACCGTGATCTTTATTCCCCAGCTGATTGTCTTCATTATCCTGTTTTTCGCGGCAACCTTTATCATGGCGCTGATCAATCCGGCGATGATCGCCGACTTCACCGCCTGCGGCGGCATCATTATGCTGGCGACTGGTTTTCGTCTGTGCGGGATCCGCGCCTTCCCCACCGCCAATATGCTGCCCTCACTGCTGCTGGTAATGCCCTTCTCCGCCGCCTGGCAGCAGTTTGTCGCCTGAGGCGTTAGCCTTTTTTCGCCTTCGCCAGCATCGCTTTAATATTCGCGACGTTGGCCTGGCCTTTATGCATACGTTCTTCCGCAGAGATAACTTTTCGCTCCTGCTCCCATATCAGATCGTCCTGCGGGAGCTCGAGCAGGAAACGGCTTGGCTCCGGGCGCACCAGCTCACCATACTGTCGGCGTTCCTTACAGAGCGTAAAGGTCAGCTCTTTTTGCGCACGGGTGATGCCGACGTAGGCTAACCGGCGCTCTTCATCGACGTTATCTTCATCGATGCTGCTCTGGTGCGGCAGCAATCCCTCTTCCATTCCCACCAGGTAAACATACGGGAACTCCAGCCCTTTTGAGGCATGGAGGGTCATAAGCTGCACCTGATCGAGCTCTTCATCCGATTCGCCGCGCTCCATCATGTCCCGCAGGGTAAAGCGGGTGACCACCTGCGTTAGGGTCATCGGCTCATCGATTTCGCTGCCTTCCAGCATCTCGGTCATCCAGGTAAACAGCTGGTTGACGTTTTTCATTCGCATTTCCGCGGCTTTCGGGCTGGGCGAGGTTTCATACAGCCAGGATTCGTAGTCGATCCCGCGAATCAAATCGCGCACGGCGGCAACGGGCTCGCGTTCGGTCAGCTGCTGAATTTCCCGCAGCCAGTGGGTAAAGCGCGTGAGGGATTCGTAGCCGCGCCCGGTCAGCGTCTGGCTTAACCCCATGTCAAAGCTGGCGGTGAATAAGCCTTTATTGCGGCTCATCGCCCACTCACCCAGCTTTTGCAGCGTCGCCGGGCCGATCTCGCGTTTCGGCGTGTTGACGATACGCAGGAAGGCGCTATCGTCATCCGGGTTGGTCAGCACGCGCAGATAGGCCAGCAGGTCTTTAATTTCCGGACGCGAGAAGAACGACGTGCCGCCGGAGATTTTGTACGGGATGCGGTTCTGCATCAGCATCTTTTCAAAGACCCGCGACTGGTGGTTGCCGCGGTAAAGGATCGCGTAGTCTTTGTAGTTGGTTTTATTAATAAAGTGGTGGGCGATCAGTTCCCCGGCCACGCGCTCCGCTTCATGATCTTCATTGTTGGCGGAGAGTACTTTCAGCTCGGTACCGTAGCCAAGTTCTGAGAACAGCCGCTTTTCAAAGACGTGCGGGTTATTAGCGATCAAAATGTTAGCGGCTTTCAGAATACGCCCGGAGGAGCGGTAGTTCTGTTCAAGCTTGATCACCTGCAACGCCGGGAAGTCCTGGCTGAGCAGCACCAGGTTCTGCGGCCGCGCGCCACGCCACGAGTAGATCGACTGGTCATCGTCCCCCACCACGGTAAAACGCGCGCGCTGCCCCACCAGTAATTTCACCAGTTCATACTGGCTGGTGTTGGTATCCTGATACTCATCCACCAGCAGGTAACGGATCTTGTTCTGCCAGCGTTCGCGCACCTCTTCATTACGCTGCAGCAGCAGCGTCGGCAACAGGATCAGATCGTCAAAATCGAGGACGTTGCAGGCCTTCATGTGCGCATCGTACAGCCCATAGCAGTGGGCGAAAATGCGGTCCCGTTCGCCTTTCGCGCCAGCCGCCGCCTGCGCCGGGGTTTTCAGATCGTTTTTCCAGTTGGAGATCGTCGAGATCAGCTGCTGCAACACCACTTTGTCATCTTCGATCAACCCTTCGGTGAGCTCTTTCAGCAGCGCGACCTGGTCAGTATCATCGAACAAGGAAAAGTTAGACTTCATTCCCAGCGCGGCGTATTCACGTTTGATGATATCCAGGCCCAGGGTGTGGAAGGTGGAGATCATCAGCCCGCGCGCCTCTTTGCGCCCCAGCGTTTGCCCGACGCGCTCTTTCATTTCGCGCGCGGCCTTGTTGGTGAAGGTGACGGCCGCGATATGGCGCGCCTGATAGCCGCAGCCGCGGATCAGGTGGGCGATTTTATTCGTAATAACGCGGGTCTTACCGGAACCGGCGCCCGCCAGCACCAGGCACGGTCCGGTAACGAATTCGACGGCTTGTTGTTGGCCAGGGTTTAAACGCATGGGAATATTGCTCAATCTTCGAACGGGGTGTGGATTGTAGCAGAAAGCGAGGCCGAGATTTACCGGCTGATGGTAAAGTGTCAGCCACGCAATTCATCCTGAGGATCTGGTAATGGCAAAAAGCGCAGCGGCCCTGCATATTCTGGTTAAAGAAGAGAAACTGGCGCACGAGATCCTCGCCAAACTGGAACGGGGCATCAGCTTCGATCATCTGGCGAAGCGTTACTCAAAGTGTCCGTCCGGACGTCATGGCGGTGATTTAGGCGAATTCCCGCAGGGGACGATGGTCGGCCCGTTTGATCAAGCTGTCTTCAGCTGTCCGCTGCTCAAACCCTATGGCCCGGTGAAAACCAAATTTGGCTACCATATCATCAAGGTGCTGTATCGCCGGTAACGCGTGCTACTATGGCGCCCTGATTTATCCCAACTCAATCAAGGCGCAATCATGGCTAAAACCGCGGCAGCACTGCACATCTTGGTAAAAGAAGAGAAACTGGCGCTCGATCTGCTCGAGCAGCTCAAAAACGGCGCCGATTTCGGCAAGCTGGCAAAGAAACACTCCATTTGTCCGTCAGGCAAACGCGGCGGCGATCTGGGTGAGTTCCGCCAGGGCCAGATGGTACCGGCCTTCGATAAAGTGGTCTTCTCCTGCCCGGAACTGGAGCCAACCGGCCCGCTGCATACCCAGTTCGGCTACCACATCATCAAAGTGCTATACCGGAAATAATAAAAAACCCGGGGATCTTAATCTCCGGGTTTCTGCCTGATGGCGCTTCGCTTATCAGGCCGACTAAACAAATCCATTCCTCTATGGATTTCGGCTTGCCGGAAGGCGGCAAGGAAGTACATCCCCAGGAACATAGATTACTATGTGACTGGGGTGTACGTACCGTAGCCAACGCATCGGCAAGTCGAAAGACGACGAGGAATTAGCCGGCTACCGCGATACGTTTCATATCAGTCATATAACCGCGCAGTTTCTTACCTACCTGCTCGATAGCGTGGCTGCGAATTGCTTCGTTCACATCGCGCAGCTGAGCGTTATCTACCGCGCCTTCAGCAATCGCTTTGCCCAGGTCGCCGGTCTGCAGGGTAGTCATGAACTCTTTCAGCAGCGGTACGCAAGCGTAAGAGAACAGGTAGTTACCGTACTCTGCAGTATCAGAGATAACCACGTTCATTTCATACAGACGCTTACGGGCGATAGTGTTCGCGATCAGCGGCAGCTCGTGCAGTGATTCATAGTAAGCGGACTCTTCGATGATGCCGGAATCAACCATGGTTTCGAACGCCAGCTCAACGCCCGCTTTCACCATCGCGATCATCAGCACGCCTTTATCGAAGTACTCCTGCTCGCCGATTTTGCCTTCATACTGCGGGGCGGTTTCGAACGCGGTTTTGCCGGTCTCTTCGCGCCAGGTCAGCAGTTTCTTATCATCGTTCGCCCAGTCTGCCATCATACCGGAGGAGAATTCGCCGGAGATGATGTCGTCCATGTGTTTCTGGAACAGCGGCGCCATGATCTCTTTCAGCTGTTCGGACAGCGCATAAGCGCGCAGTTTCGCCGGGTTAGAGAGGCGATCCATCATCAGGGTAATACCGCCCTGCTTCAGCGCTTCGGTGATGGTTTCCCAGCCGAACTGAATCAGTTTTTCCGCATACGCCGGATCGGTACCTTCCGCCACCAGCTTGTCGAAGCACAGCAGAGAACCCGCCTGCAGCATGCCGCAGAGGATGGTCTGCTCGCCCATCAGGTCAGATTTCACTTCCGCCACGAAGGAGGATTCCAGAACGCCCGCACGATGGCCGCCGGTCGCCGCTGCCCAGGCTTTGGCAATGGCCATGCCTTCGCCTTTCGGATCGTTTTCCGGGTGGACGGCGATAAGCGTCGGCACGCCGAAACCGCGTTTGTACTCTTCACGAACTTCGGTACCCGGGCACTTCGGCGCCACCATCACCACGGTGATGTCTTTGCGGATCTGCTCGCCCACTTCAACGATGTTGAAGCCGTGGGAGTAACCCAGCGCCGCGCCGTCTTTCATCAGCGGCTGTACGGAACGCACAACGTCAGAGTGCTGTTTGTCCGGCGTCAGGTTAACCACCAGGTCGGCCTGCGGGATCAGCTCTTCATAGGTACCGACTTTGAAGCCGTTTTCGGTCGCTTTACGCCAGGAAGCGCGCTTCTCGGCAATCGCTTCTTTACGCAACGCATAGGAGATATCCAGGCCGGAATCACGCATGTTCAGACCCTGGTTCAGGCCCTGCGCGCCACAGCCGACGATGACTACTTTTTTACCCTGAAGATAGCTTGCGCCATCGGCAAATTCATCGCGCCCCATAAAGCGGCATTTGCCCAGCTGTGCCAGCTGCTGGCGCAGATTCAGTGTGTTGAAGTAGTTAGCCATGGTGATACCTCGTGATGTTGTGTTGTCGTGCTTATTGTTCGGTTCGCTTTTGCGAGAATGAACTTACTATATGACAGGAATTTTATTGCGGAAATTGATATATTCACAACGTCACGTTGCAATTTATGAAATACAAAATCGGGGAGTACGCGCCGTGGATTTACGCGATCTGAAAACCTTTCTGCATCTGGCGGAAAGCCGCCATTTTGGCCGCAGCGCGCGGGCCATGCACGTCAGTCCTTCGACCCTTTCGCGGCAGATCCAACGCCTGGAAGAGGACCTCGGCCAGCCGCTGTTCGTGCGTGATAATCGCACGGTGACGCTCACCGAAGCCGGGGAAGAGTTACGCACCTTTGCCCAGCAGACCTTACTGCAGTATCAGCAGCTTCGCCACGCCATCGATCAGCAGGGACCGTCGCTCTCCGGCGAGCTGCATATCTTCTGCTCTGTCACCGCCGCTTATAGCCATCTGCCGCCGATCCTCGACCGCTTTCGCGCCGCGCATCCTTCGGTTGAGATAAAATTATCGACCGGCGATGCCGCTGACGCCATGGAGAAGGTCGTCACCGGCGAAGCCGACCTGGCGATTGCCGGTAAACCAGAGACCCTGCCGGGATCGGTGGCGTTTTCGATGCTGGAGAACCTCGCCGTGGTGTTAATTGCCCCGGCGCTTCCCTGCCCGGTGCGTAACCAGGTGACCGTCGAGCGTCCGGACTGGTCGACAGTGCCGTTTATCATGGCTGACCAGGGGCCGGTACGTCGGCGCATCGAGCTGTGGTTTCGACGCCATAAAATCAGCAACCCGTCGATCTATGCCACCGTCGGGGGACACGAAGCGATGGTGTCGATGGTCGCCCTCGGCTGCGGCGTGGCGCTGCTACCGGAGGTGGTACTGGAAAACAGCCCGGAACCAGTACGCAACCGGGTGATGATTCTGGAGCGCAGCGATGAGCAAACCCCGTTTGAGCTGGGCGTTTGCGCACAAAAAAAGCGGCTGCATGAGCCGCTTATTGATGCTTTCTGGAAAATCCTGCCTAACCACTAGCCCGCGAGGAAAAAGCGGAACGCCGGGTTATGGGTTTCGTCGTGGCACTCATAGCCCAGTTCATTAAGGCGGGTTTCAAAGTCCGGCTCGTGCTCGCCCAGCTCAAAGGCCGCTAACACCCGACCATAGTCGGTGCCATGGCTACGGTAGTGGAACAGCGAAATATTCCAGTGGGTGCCAAGGGTGTGCAGGAACTTCAGCAGCGCCCCCGGCGATTCAGGGAACTCGAAGCTGAACAGCCGCTCCTGCAGCGCTTTGGACGGCCGGCCGCCGACCATATAGCGCACATGGAGCTTGGCCATTTCGTCATCGGAAAGGTCAACGACGCTGTAGCCGCCATCGTTCAGTAACTGGAGGATCTCTTTCCGCTCCTCCAGCCCGCGACTCAGGCGTACCCCGACAAAAATGCAGGCATCTTTAGCATCAGCAAAGCGGTAGTTGAACTCCGTCACCGAGCGCCCGCCCAGCAGCTGGCAAAACTTCAGAAAGCTGCCCTTCTCTTCCGGGATCGTCACCGCCAGCAGCGCTTCGCGCTGTTCCCCGAGCTCGCAGCGCTCAGACACGTAGCGCAGGCCGTGGAAGTTAACGTTGGCCCCGGACAGAATATGAGCCAGTCGCTCGCCGCGAATATTGTGCTGGGCGACATATTTCTTCATCCCCGCCAACGCCAGCGCGCCGGAAGGCTCCGCCACCGCCCGCACATCTTCGAACAGATCTTTCATCGCCGCGCAAATAGCGTCGCTGTCGACAGTGATGATGTCGTCCAGATACTCCTGGCACAAACGGAAGGTTTCATCGCCAATGCGCTTCACCGCCACGCCTTCAGCAAACAAACCGACGCGCGGCAGATCCACCGGATGGCCGGCATCCAGCGCCGCTTTCAGACACGCCGAATCTTCCGCTTCTACCGCTATCACTTTAATCTGCGGCATCAGCTGCTTGATCAGCACCGCCACGCCCGCCGCCAGACCGCCGCCGCCCACCGGGACGAATACACGGTCGATGTGGGCATCCTGCTGCAGCAGCTCCAGCGCCAAGGTTCCCTGACCCGCGATCACCATCGGGTGATCAAACGGCGGCACCCAGGTGAAGCCCTGCTGCTGCGCCAGTTCAATCGCCCGAGCTTTCGCTTCGTCAAAGTTGGCGCCATGCAGCAGCACTTCGCCACCAAAACCGCGAACGGCATCGACTTTGATATCGGCGGTCGCTACCGGCATCACGATCAGCGCCTTAACCCCAAGCCGGGAGGCTGAGAAAGCCACTCCCTGCGCATGGTTGCCTGCCGACGCCGTGATCACCCCATTCGATTTCTGTTCCGCCGTCAGGCTGGACATCATCGCGTAGGCGCCGCGCAGCTTAAAGCTGTGTACCGGCTGGCGATCTTCGCGTTTGACCAGAATAACGTTATCCAGCCGCGAAGAGAGCTTCTCCATTTTTTGCAGCGGCGTTTTCTGCACCGCTTCATAAACTGGCGCGCGCAGCACTGCTCTCAGGTATTCGGCGCCCTCAGGGGCACCGGACAGGGGTTGTGAGTCCGCCATAATTAGCCACCCAGTTTTGATTTATCGCGCACCGCGCCCTTGTCGGCGCTGGTCGCGAGACTGGCATAAGCGCGCAGTGCAAAGGAGACCTGGCGCTCGCGGTCTTTCGGCGTCCACGCCTGATCGCCACGCGCTTCCTGCGCTTCGCGACGGGCGGCGATTTCGGCATCGCTGAGCTGCAGCTGAATACCGCGGTTCGGAATATCGATAGCAATCATGTCGCCATCTTCGATGATCGCGATGTTGCCGCCGCTCGCCGCTTCCGGCGATACGTGGCCGATGGACAGCCCGGAGGTGCCGCCGGAGAAACGGCCATCGGTGATCAGCGCGCACGCTTTGCCAAGACCCATGGACTTCAGGAAGGTGGTCGGATAGAGCATTTCCTGCATCCCCGGCCCGCCTTTCGGCCCTTCATAGCGAATAACCACGACGTCGCCTTCCACGACTTTGCCGCCGAGGATGGCATCAACCGCTTCGTCCTGGCTTTCATAAACTTTCGCCGGGCCGGTAAATTTCAGGATGCTATCGTCCACACCAGCGGTTTTGACGATACAGCCGTTTTCGGCAAAGTTACCGTACAGGACCGCCAGGCCACCGTCTTTACTGTAGGCATGTTCCAGAGAACGGATACATCCCTCGGCGCGATCGTCATCCAGCGTATCCCAGCGGCAATCCTGCGAGAACGCCTGGGTGGTACGGATCCCGGCCGGGCCGGCGCGGAACATTTTTTTCACCGCGTCGTCCTGGGTCACCATTACATCGTACTGTTCCAGGGTCTGCGGCAGCGTCAGGCCAAGGACGTTTTTCACATCGCGGTTGAGTAACCCCGCGCGGTCCAGCTCGCCCAGAATGCCCAGAACGCCACCAGCCCGGTGCACGTCTTCCATATGGTATTTCTGCGTACTCGGCGCCACTTTACACAGCTGCGGGACCTTGCGGGACAGTTTGTCGATATCGCTCATGGTGAAGTCGATTTCGGCTTCCTGCGCCGCCGCCAGCAGGTGCAGTACGGTATTGGTTGAACCGCCCATCGCGATATCGAGGGTCATGGCGTTTTCAAATGCCGCCTTGCTGGCGATATTACGCGGCAGGGCGGAAGCGTCATCCTGCTCGTAGTAGCGTTTGGTCAGCTCCACGATACGTTTACCGGCGTTCAGGAACAGCTCCTTACGATCGGCGTGGGTCGCCAGCAGCGAGCCGTTACCCGGCTGTGACAGGCCCAGCGCTTCGGTCAGGCAGTTCATGGAGTTCGCGGTGAACATCCCGGAACAGGAACCACAGGTCGGACAAGCGGAACGTTCCACCTGGTTACTCTGTTCGTCGGACACTTTCGGATCCGCCCCCTGGATCATCGCATCCACCAGGTCGAGCTTGATGATTTTATCTGACAGCTTGGTCTTCCCGGCTTCCATTGGGCCGCCGGAAACAAAGATCACCGGAATGTTCAGGCGCAGAGAGGCCATCAGCATCCCCGGGGTGATTTTGTCGCAGTTGGAGATACAGACCATGGCATCGGCGCAGTGGGCGTTAACCATGTACTCGACCGAGTCGGCGATCAGCTCGCGGGATGGCAGTGAATAGAGCATACCCCCGTGGCCCATGGCGATCCCATCATCCACCGCGATGGTGTTAAATTCTTTGGCGACACCGCCTGCCGCTTCAATCTGCTCGGCAACCAGTTTACCGAGATCGCGCAGGTGCACGTGCCCGGGGACAAACTGGGTAAAGGAGTTGACGACGGCGATAATCGGTTTGCCGAAATCGGCATCGGTCATTCCGGTTGCGCGCCACAACGCGCGGGCGCCCGCCATGTTGCGGCCATGTGTGGTGGTGGCGGAACGGTACTTAGGCATGCTCTTTTTACTCCCATCTCTGTTTATTAAATGGGACGGTGCGTGCCGTCCCATTTTTAATTACTTACTTACCGGATCCAACCAGCCCCATTTATCTTCTGTTTCACCGGTGAAGAGGCCAAAGAAGGCTTCCTGAATGCGTTTGGTCACCGGCCCGCGGCGACCTGCGCCGACCTGGATGCCGTCAACGCTGCGTACCGGGGTGATTTCTGCCGCGGTGCCGGACATGAACACTTCATCCGCGAGGTACAGCGATTCACGGGACAGCACCTGCTCGCGCACTTCGATGCCAAGATCTTTCGCCAGTTTGATGATCGCGTCGCGGGTAATGCCCGGCAGCGCGGAAGAGGTGAACGGCGGAGTAAACAGCACGCCATCTTTTACCTCAAACAGGTTTTCGCCTGCACCTTCGGAGATATAACCGTTAACATCCAGCGCGATACCTTCCTGATAACCGTGACGACGCGCTTCGCTGCCGACCAGCAGAGAGGAGAGATAGTTGCCGCCCGCTTTCGCCGCGGTTGGGATGGTGTTAGGCGCCGCGCGGTTCCAGGAAGAAACCATCGCATCGATCCCCTGCTCCAGCGCTTCTGCGCCGAGGTAGGCGCCCCACGGGAACGCCGCGATGATAACGTCGGTTTTGTAACCGTCCGGCGGGTTAACGCCCATGCCAACATCGCCAACAAACACCAGCGGACGAATATAAGCGCTGGTCAGTTTATTGGTACGGATAACTTCGCGGCAGGCTTCCATCAGCTCATCAACGCTCTGCGAGACCGGGAAACGATAAATTTTGGCTGAGTCATGCAGACGCTGCATATGTTCGCGATGACGGAACACCACCGGGCCCTTGTGCGAGTCGTAGCAGCGGATGCCTTCGAATACCGAAGTCCCGTAGTGCAACGCATGGGACATGACGTGCACTTTCGCCTCGCCCCATGGGGTCATCTCGCCATTGAACCAAATGTAGTCAGCTTTCTTCGTCGTCATTTTTTTTATTCCTCTGCGCTCAGGCGCGGATTTGTTGTGATGTGGGTTGCTGGATCTCGACGCAGGCGACGTCGACCAGTTTACTTAATTGACTAAACAGTAATTCGACGGGCCGCGGGCTGGCAACGGTCAATTCGATATTTATATTTTGCGCATCCGACGCGGTTTCCATATTCATTGCGCAGATTTGAAAACCACGGTGGCGGACCACGCGCAGCACGCGCTCTAAGGTTTCCGGATTGAAACGCGCCTGCAAAGCGACCTGATGTTGCTTCATGATAATTTCTCCAGCATTTCTGCATTACTGGCGCCGGGCGGCACCAACGGCCAGACATTCTCAAGTTCGTCAATTGAGACATGAAGCAGGTATGGCCCCTGGCTCGAAAGCATGGTGTCGAGTGCCGCTTCAACCTGGTCTTTACGGGTGATGTGTTGGCCAGGAATACCGAAGGCGCTGGCCAGCGTGAGGAAATCAGGGTTATCAGTCAGAGTGGTTTCGCTATAACGTTCCTGGAAAAACAGCTGCTGCCATTGTCGAACCATCCCTAACCGCTGGTTGTCGAGTAACACGATCTTTAACGGTAATTGTTTGCGCTTGACGGTGCCCAGCTCCTGCACGTTCATCATGAAGGAACCGTCACCGGAGATACAGATCACCGTATCGTCCGGGCGCGCCACCTGGGCACCAACGGCGGCTGGCAGGCCAAAGCCCATGGTGCCTAAGCCGCTGGAGGTGATAAAGTTTTCCGGGCGGGTATAGGTCATATGTTGAGCCGACCACATCTGGTGCTGGCCAACGTCGGTTGTCACGACGCTATCCGCCGGCTTACGGTCGGAAAGCTGCTTCAGCAGCAGCGGCGCGTAGATCGCCTCGCCGGGATGATCGTAACGCCAGGCGTGCTCGGTACGCAGTGCGGCATTATGCTCGCGCCAGGCATCGATAGCTAACGGCTGCTGCAGCGCCGGCAGCAAGCGGTTCAGATCGCCGGTCAGACCGATGTGCGCCTGACGCAGCTTGTTCAGCTCCGCCGGATCGATGTCCATGTGGATCACTTTGGCATGCGGAGCGAAGGTATTGAGCTTACCGGTCACACGATCGTCAAAGCGCGCGCCGACAGCGATCAGCAGATCGCACTCCTGTACCGCCAGGTTGGCCGCCTTAGTGCCGTGCATGCCCAGCATACCGAGATAATACGGATAATCTGCGGCCACCACGCCCAGCCCTTTCAGCGTGCAGGTTGCCGGCATTCGGGTTACCGCCAGGAATTCACGCAAAGCCGGTACCGCCTGCGCCATACCCACCCCGCCGCCAACATACAGCATCGGCTTCTGTGACTGAGCCAGCATCTGCAGAGCCTGAGCAACCTCCGCCTGCGGGAACGCCATCTCATCGTCGACGGTAGAGAAATGAGGATCAAGCTCGCCCTGGGCCATCTGAATATCCTTAGGGATATCAACCAGCACCGGGCCCGGACGGCCTGAGTTTGCCACCTGGAAAGCTTCAGCGATAACCCGCGGCAGCTCATCCAGAGACTGCACGAGGAAACTGTGCTTAGTACAGGCCAGTGACAAACCAAGAACGTCTACTTCCTGGAACGCATCCGTGCCGATGAAGGGAGCGGCCACCTGGCCGGTGATAGCGACAATGGGAATGGAATCAAGCAGGGCGTCCGCCAGGCCAGTGATCAGGTTGGTCGCGCCCGGGCCGGACGTCGCTATGCACACCCCGGTTTTCCCGGTTGCTCGCGCATAGCCAATAGCCGCCATGGCTGCCCCTTGCTCATGCCGACACAGCAGGTGCTCCACGCCGCCGTCATACAGTGCATCGTAAACCGGCATAATTGCGCCACCCGGATAGCCAAAAACTGTGTCGACTCCCTGTGTCCGCAAAGCATGTACCACCCACTGCGCGCCATTCATAGTTAGTTCCCCGTCATAAATCGGGAGAAACAGAATTTTATGCTAAAAGTCATCATCTGCTCCTCGCTTAGGTTATTTCAGTTATAAAAAAACCCCCGGACCTTTCGGTGCGGGGGTCTTAGTTCGTTAAGGCTTGATTCTTAAGCCTTTCCTCGTCCAAGTGCAGCCCCGCACGGTGGGATAATAATCACCACCACGCTAATCACGACCAGGCTAATCACTCGTAGAAGGGCTGTCATTTTCTGTACTTTCTGGCTTCTTGTTCGAAGGAATACCTAAAGAGGTACCACAGACATCACATAAAACACAAGATTTTTTTATATCCTGGTTTCTGAGCAGCCTAACAGTTTCAGGAAAAATAATTGTTTTATATGAAGAAAATCAGAAATGAAAAAAATTCAGTTTTCTTTCACGCTGTACGCTCAGCGCCCATCTCTGTTTCGGATGCACCACCTTTTTCGATCACGCTTCCATTTTCGGCTAAATGTAACGAGATGGCGTGAAAATAATGGATTTATGCTTCTAACTTCGTGTTATTGCCGCTGCCGTTTCACGGCAGGCTCGTCATAATCCTTCTCTGTCCAGGAGGTTTTATGTCGCTCGCCATCGTTTACACACGCGCGGCGCTCGGTATCGAAGCGCCATTGATTACTATCGAGGTTCATCTCAGCAGCGGTCTGCCTGGCTTGACCATGGTCGGGCTACCGGAGACCACCGTGAAAGAGGCCCGCGACCGGGTACGCAGCGCCTTGATCAACAGCGGCTACGCTTTCCCTGCGAAGAAAATAACCATTAACCTGGCACCCGCGGATCTGCCCAAAGAGGGCGGGCGATATGACCTTCCCATCGCTCTCGCGCTTCTCGTCGCCTCAGAGCAGCTCAACACTACCCGATTGAATCAATATGAGTTTGTGGGCGAACTCGCCCTTACAGGCGGCTTACGCGGCGTTCCAGGGGCGATCCCCAGCGCAATGGAAGCCATCAAAGCCGGCCGGCGCATTGTCGTCTCCTCTGACAATGCGGCTGAGGTGGGTCTGATCGGCGGCAGCGATTGCCTGGTCGCCGACCATCTGCAACAGGTGTGCGCGTTTCTCGCAGGGCAAGCATCGCTCTCGCCGCCTCTCGCCGACGTGCCCGCCGTTGATGAACGCTGTGAAGATCTACGTGATGTTATCGGCCAACAACAAGGCAAGCGAGCGCTGGAGATTGTGGCGGCCGGTGGCCACAACCTGCTGCTGATTGGCCCGCCCGGTACCGGCAAAACAATGCTTGCCTGCCGGCTCCCCGGCCTTTTGCCGCCATTAAGCAACCAGGAAGCGCTGGAGAGCACGGCCATTCAAAGTCTGGTCAACCTCCAGACTGCGAAGACCCGGTGGCGTCAGAGGCCGTTTCGCGCCCCTCACCATAGCGCCTCGCTGGCAGCGATGGTAGGCGGAGGCTCAATACCTGTCCCCGGCGAGATTTCACTGGCCCATAATGGCGTCCTATTTCTTGATGAACTGCCAGAGTTTGAACGACGGGTGCTGGACGCGCTGCGTGAACCCATTGAGTCAGGCAAGATCCACATATCACGATCGCGCGCCAAGATTGACTATCCGGCGCGTTTTCAGCTTATCGCGGCAATGAACCCAAGCCCTACCGGGCATTATCAGGGCAAACATAATCGCGCGTCGCCTGAGCAGACATTGCGCTACCTTGGGCGCCTGTCCGGCCCTTTTCTCGACCGCTTCGATCTTTCTTTAGAGATCCCGCTCCCGCCGCCGGGGATACTGAGCCAGGGCACGCAGGGCGAAGAATCGAGTGCGACGGTCCGTCAGCGTGTGCTGGCGGCACGTGAACGTCAAATGCTCAGGCAAAATAAGCTGAATGCGCATCTTGAGAATCGTGAAATGAAGAGCTGCTGTCACTTGCGCCAGGAGGATGCGCTTTGGCTGGAACAGACGTTAACGCAGCTGGGGCTTTCTATACGGGCCTGGCAGCGTCTGTTAAAGGTGGCAAGAACCATTGCCGATCTGGCAGAAGCTGAAGAGATTGAACGCCGCCATTTGCAGGAGGCGCTCAGCTATCGGGCAATAGACCGGATGCTAAACCATCTGCAGAAAATGATGGCGTAAAAAAAGGGCTTACGCCCTTTTTTCTTAGTCATCGCTTTCGGTGTAATCGTCAGCGCCTTCCATCTGCGGTTTGCCGCCGGAAAGAGTATGGAAACGCTTCGGCCGCTTAATGCGTGCCATATACTTAATCCATACGCGTTCTGCTTCCGTTACCGGCTCACGTTCACCACGGCACACCGAGACAAATTGTTTTTCATCATCGGTAACAGGTTCGCGTTTACCCAGTTCCAGTTCGTTAAAGGCATAACCATGACGTTCCAGCAGTTGCGCCTCTTTGATGGTGAAATCACCATGACGGGAGAACCCGCGTGGATAATTTTTATTGTCGAAAAAACGATTAGTCGTCGTAAAGCTTTCCGCCATCCTACACGCTCCTGATTCTTTGGCCGAGCTATTTATGGCGCGGAGTATTAGTTACGCTTGACAGAGCGTCAAACAAAACATTTAAATCATGACGACAAATAATTTTGTGGAGAACGGTGTGGATACGGAATTGCTCAAGACTTTCCTGGAAGTGAGCAGAACTCGTCACTTTGGGCGGGCAGCAGAGGCACTTTACCTGACGCAGTCAGCGGTCAGCTTTCGTATTCGTCAGCTGGAGAATCAACTTGGCGTGAACCTGTTCACCCGCCATCGTAATAACATTCGTCTGACGACCGCCGGAGAAAAGCTCCTGCCCTACGCCGAAACGTTGATGAACACCTGGCAGGCCGCGCGCAAGGAGGTCGCTCACTCTTCGCGACATAACGAATTCTCCATCGGGGCCAGCGCGTCGCTGTGGGAATGTCTACTGAACGGCTGGTTGGGGACTCTCTACAAAGATCCCTATAACCTGCAATTCGAGGCGCGGATCGCCCAACGTCAGTCATTAGTTAAACAGTTGCATGAACGCCAGCTCGATCTCCTGATCACAACTGAATCACCGAAGATGGATGAATTAAGCTGCCAGTTGCTGGGTAATTTCACCCTGGCGCTCTATTGTGCCGCCCCAGGGAAAAATAAGAATGATTTGAACTACCTGCGTCTGGAATGGGGGCCGGATTTCCAGCAAAACGAAGTGGGGCTGATTGGTAGCGATGATGTGCCACTGTTAACGACGAGCTCCGCAGAACTGGCTTATCAGCAACTCAGTACCTTGAATGGCTGTACCTGGTTACCCGTCAGTTGGGCGCAGCAGAAAAGTGGTCTGCATACGGTGACCGATAGCGTAACGCTCTCACGTCCTCTGTATGCCATTTGGCTACAAAATAGTGATAAACAAGCGCATATTCGCGAGATCCTGAAAAGCAGCATACTGGAATAAAGATCTGACTCCATGGATGGAGTGCTCAGAAAGCAAGGAAGAGAGAGGAATGGAAAAATTACAAGCAAAAAAAATCCTTTGCCTAAGCAAAGGATTATATATGGCAGGGGCGGAGAGACTCGAACTCGCGACACCCGGTTTTGGAGACCGGTGCTCTACCAACTGAGCTACGCCCCTAAATCTTTCTCGCTATTAAGCCCGCTAATATAGCAGGCTTAATTTTAATAAGTGGCGGAACGGACGGGACTCGAACCCGCGACCCCCTGCGTGACAGGCAGGTATTCTAACCGACTGAACTACCGCTCCACCGAATTTCTTCGCTTTATTACCACCGGTTGTCACCCCGGCTTACTGCAATTTGATGCCTGGCAGTTCCCTACTCTCACATGGGGAGACCCCACACTACCATCGGCGCTACGGCGTTTCACTTCTGAGTTCGGCATGGGGTCAGGTGGGACCACCGCGCTATCGCCGCCAGGCAAATTCTGTTTTTCAACACGTCTCACGGACGCATTGATTAATCTGTATCAGAGCTGAAAATTCTCTCAAATCGCCAAAACATCTTCGGCGTTGTAAGGTTAAGCCTCACGGTTCATTAGTACCGGTTAGCTCAACGCATCGCTGCGCTTACACACCCGGCCTATCAACGTCGTCGTCTTCAACGTTCCTTCAGGAGACTTAAAGTCTCAGGGAGAACTCATCTCGGGGCAAGTTTCGTGCTTAGATGCTTTCAGCACTTATCTCTTCCGCATTTAGCTACCGGGCAGTGCCATTGGCATGACAACCCGAACACCAGTGATGCGTCCACTCCGGTCCTCTCGTACTAGGAGCAGCCCCCCTCAATTCTCCAGCGCCCACGGCAGATAGGGACCGAACTGTCTCACGACGTTCTAAACCCAGCTCGCGTACCACTTTAAATGGCGAACAGCCATACCCTTGGGACCTACTTCAGCCCCAGGATGTGATGAGCCGACATCGAGGTGCCAAACACCGCCGTCGATATGAACTCTTGGGCGGTATCAGCCTGTTATCCCCGGAGTACCTTTTATCCGTTGAGCGATGGCCCTTCCATTCAGAACCACCGGATCACTATGACCTGCTTTCGCACCTGCTCGCGCCGTCACGCTCGCAGTCAAGCTAGCTTATGCCATTGCACTAACCTCCTGATGTCCGACCAGGATTAGCTAACCTTCGTGCTCCTCCGTTACTCTTTGGGAGGAGACCGCCCCAGTCAAACTACCCACCAGACACTGTCCGCAACCCCGGTCAGGGGCCTACGTTAGAACATCAAACATTAAAGGGTGGTATTTCAAGGTTGGCTCCACGCAGACTGGCGTCCACGCTTCAAAGCCTCCCACCTATCCTACACATCAAGGCTCAATGTTCAGTGTCAAGCTATAGTAAAGGTTCACGGGGTCTTTCCGTCTTGCCGCGGGTACACTGCATCTTCACAGCGAGTTCAATTTCACTGAGTCTCGGGTGGAGACAGCCTGGCCATCATTACGCCATTCGTGCAGGTCGGAACTTACCCGACAAGGAATTTCGCTACCTTAGGACCGTTATAGTTACGGCCGCCGTTTACCGGGGCTTCGATCAAGAGCTTCTCCTTACGGATAACCCCATCAATTAACCTTCCGGCACCGGGCAGGCGTCACACCGTATACGTCCACTTTCGTGTTTGCACAGTGCTGTGTTTTTAATAAACAGTTGCAGCCAGCTGGTATCTTCGACTGGTCTCAGCTCCATCCGCAGGGACTTCACCTACACACCAGCGTGCCTTCTCCCGAAGTTACGGCACCATTTTGCCTAGTTCCTTCACCCGAGTTCTCTCAAGCGCCTTGGTATTCTCTACCTGACCACCTGTGTCGGTTTGGGGTACGATTTAATGTTACCTGATGCTTAGAGGCTTTTCCTGGAAGCAGGGCATTTGTTACTTCAGCACCGTAGTGCCTCGTCATCACACCTCAGCGTTAAAAGGTACCGGATTTACCTGGAACCTCCGCCTACATGCTTAAACCGGGACAACCGTCGCCCGGCTAACATAGCCTTCTCCGTCCCCCCTTCGCAGTAACACCAAGTACAGGAATATTAACCTGTTTCCCATCGACTACGCCTTTCGGCCTCGCCTTAGGGGTCGACTCACCCTGCCCCGATTAACGTTGGACAGGAACCCTTGGTCTTCCGGCGAGCGGGCTTTTCACCCGCTTTATCGTTACTTATGTCAGCATTCGCACTTCTGATACCTCCAGCAACCCTCACAGGCCACCTTCGCAGGCTTACAGAACGCTCCCCTACCCAACAACGCATAAGCGTCGCTGCCGCAGCTTCGGTGCATGGTTTAGCCCCGTTACATCTTCCGCGCAGGCCGACTCGACCAGTGAGCTATTACGCTTTCTTTAAATGATGGCTGCTTCTAAGCCAACATCCTGGCTGTCTGTGCCTTCCCACATCGTTTCCCACTTAACCATGACTTTGGGACCTTAGCTGGCGGTCTGGGTTGTTTCCCTCTTCACGACGGACGTTAGCACCCGCCGTGTGTCTCCCGTGATAACATTCTTCGGTATTCGTAGTTTGCATCGGGTTGGTAAGTCGGGATGACCCCCTAGCCGAAACAGTGCTCTACCCCCGAAGATGAGTTCACGAGGCGCTACCTAAATAGCTTTCGGGGAGAACCAGCTATCTCCCGGTTTGATTGGCCTTTCACCCCCAGCCACAAGTCATCCGCTAATTTTTCAACATTAGTCGGTTCGGTCCTCCAGTTAGTGTTACCCAACCTTCAACCTGCCCATGGCTAGATCACCGGGTTTCGGGTCTATACCCTGCAACTTAACGCCCAGTTAAGACTCGGTTTCCCTGCGGCTCCCCTATACGGTTAACCTTGCTACAGAATATAAGTCGCTGACCCATTATACAAAAGGTACGCAGTCACACCCGAAGGTGCTCCCACTGCTTGTACGTACACGGTTTCAGGTTCTTTTTCACTCCCCTCGCCGGGGTTCTTTTCGCCTTTCCCTCACGGTACTGGTTCACTATCGGTCAGTCAGGAGTATTTAGCCTTGGAGGATGGTCCCCCCATATTCAGACAGGATACCACGTGTCCCGCCCTACTCTTCGAGTTCACAACCTGTGCATTTTGGTGTACGGGACTATCACCCTGTACCGTCGGACTTTCCAGACCGTTCCACTAACACACAAGCTGATTCAGACTCTGGGCTGCTCCCCGTTCGCTCGCCGCTACTGGGGGAATCTCGGTTGATTTCTTTTCCTCGGGGTACTTAGATGTTTCAGTTCCCCCGGTTCGCCTCGTTAACCTATGTATTCAGTTAACGATAGTGCAACGAATTGCACTGGGTTTCCCCATTCGGACATCGCCGGTTATAACGGTTCATATCACCTTACCGACGCTTTTCGCAGATTAGCACGTCCTTCATCGCCTCTGACTGCCAGGGCATCCACCGTGTACGCTTAGTCGCTTAACCTCACAACCCGAAGATGTTTCGTAAAACACCATCGTGTCGCGAAAATTTGAGAGACTCGAACACACATTAACTGTGTGTCGTTTCAATTTTCAGCTTGATCCAGATTTTTAAAGAGCAAAACTTCGCAGTGCACCTTTTCAGGTTCACTCTGAAGTTTTCTTGTGTTTGCAGTAAAGATGGTGGAGCTATGCGGGATCGAACCGCAGACCTCCTGCGTGCAAAGCAGGCGCTCTCCCAGCTGAGCTATAGCCCCATCGTTTGCAACCTCTTCAAATTTGCTTCGCAAATTTGGTAGGCCTGAGTGGACTTGAACCACCGACCTCACCCTTATCAGGGGTGCGCTCTAACCACCTGAGCTACAAGCCTGTAGAGGTTTTTACTGCTGTTTTTCATCAGACAATCTGTGTGAGCACTACAAAGGCAGGTTCTTTAAGGTAAGGAGGTGATCCAACCGCAGGTTCCCCTACGGTTACCTTGTTACGACTTCACCCCAGTCATGAATCACAAAGTGGTAAGCGCCCTCCCGAAGGTTAAGCTACCTACTTCTTTTGCAACCCACTCCCATGGTGTGACGGGCGGTGTGTACAAGGCCCGGGAACGTATTCACCGTAGCATTCTGATCTACGATTACTAGCGATTCCGACTTCATGGAGTCGAGTTGCAGACTCCAATCCGGACTACGACATACTTTATGAGGTCCGCTTGCTCTCGCGAGGTCGCTTCTCTTTGTATATGCCATTGTAGCACGTGTGTAGCCCTGGTCGTAAGGGCCATGATGACTTGACGTCATCCCCACCTTCCTCCAGTTTATCACTGGCAGTCTCCTTTGAGTTCCCGGCCGGACCGCTGGCAACAAAGGATAAGGGTTGCGCTCGTTGCGGGACTTAACCCAACATTTCACAACACGAGCTGACGACAGCCATGCAGCACCTGTCTCACAGTTCCCGAAGGCACCAATCCATCTCTGGAAAGTTCTGTGGATGTCAAGACCAGGTAAGGTTCTTCGCGTTGCATCGAATTAAACCACATGCTCCACCGCTTGTGCGGGCCCCCGTCAATTCATTTGAGTTTTAACCTTGCGGCCGTACTCCCCAGGCGGTCGATTTAACGCGTTAGCTCCGGAAGCCACGCCTCAAGGGCACAACCTCCAAATCGACATCGTTTACAGCGTGGACTACCAGGGTATCTAATCCTGTTTGCTCCCCACGCTTTCGCACCTGAGCGTCAGTCTTTGTCCAGGGGGCCGCCTTCGCCACCGGTATTCCTCCAGATCTCTACGCATTTCACCGCTACACCTGGAATTCTACCCCCCTCTACAAGACTCTAGCCTGCCAGTTTCGAATGCAGTTCCCAGGTTGAGCCCGGGGATTTCACATCCGACTTGACAGACCGCCTGCGTGCGCTTTACGCCCAGTAATTCCGATTAACGCTTGCACCCTCCGTATTACCGCGGCTGCTGGCACGGAGTTAGCCGGTGCTTCTTCTGCGGGTAACGTCAATCGATGAGGTTATTAACCTCACCGCCTTCCTCCCCGCTGAAAGTGCTTTACAACCCGAAGGCCTTCTTCACACACGCGGCATGGCTGCATCAGGCTTGCGCCCATTGTGCAATATTCCCCACTGCTGCCTCCCGTAGGAGTCTGGACCGTGTCTCAGTTCCAGTGTGGCTGGTCATCCTCTCAGACCAGCTAGGGATCGTCGCCTAGGTGAGCCGTTACCCCACCTACTAGCTAATCCCATCTGGGCACATCTGATGGCATGAGGCCCGAAGGTCCCCCACTTTGGTCTTGCGACGTTATGCGGTATTAGCTACCGTTTCCAGTAGTTATCCCCCTCCATCAGGCAGTTTCCCAGACATTACTCACCCGTCCGCCGCTCGTCACCCGAGAGCAAGCTCTCTGTGCTACCGCTCGACTTGCATGTGTTAGGCCTGCCGCCAGCGTTCAATCTGAGCCATGATCAAACTCTTCAATTTAAGTTTGATGCTCGTGAATTAAACTTCGTAATGAATTACGCATGTTCACTCAGAGACTTGGTATTCATTTTTTGTCCGAAGACATTAAGAATCCATGTCACTTTGAGTGCCCACACAGATTGTCTGATAAATTGTTAAAGAGCAGTTGCAACGCGGCTTTCAGCTCACCGTTGCGAGGTCCCGTATAATACGTTTTCCTCATGCAGAGTCAAGCGCTTATTTTGCTTTTCTCTGTCGGTTTTCAGCGTTGAACTTCACCACCGAAACCCTGCTGACCCGGCGGCTTGCTTGCCGTTGTTCCGTGTCAGTGGAGGCGCATTATAGGGAGTTCTGAGACGTTGACAAGCCCTGTTTTCAAAAAATTATTCAACCGTCTCTTTTTTGTGCAAAACGCCCTTAAAGCGGTAATTTTTCCAGCGTTGGGAAACCATAGCGATGCAGAACGGGTAAAAGTTGTTCTGTTTCTGCCGTCAGCGCCATGCAGAATGCTTTATTCTCGTCACTGGACTTCGCGTCCGGCGCTTCATGCTCTAACAGCCAGGCGGTGCGGCGGGCAATCGCCGCGCCAGAATCGATAAGCCGCGTGCCCTCCGGCAGAACGCGCTGCAGCTCCTCCTGTAAAAGAGGAAAGTGGGTGCAGCCCAGCACCACCGTATCCGGCGGCTCCTGCATCCGCAGCCACGGGCGCAGGATACGGCGCAGCTCTTCTAACGGCACAGGCTCGCCATGCAGCTTCGCTTCCGCCAGCTCCACCAGCTCCGCCGACCCCAGCATCTCAATCCGACATTCATTGGCAAAGCGGTCGATCAGCTCACGGGTATAAGGACGCTTAACGGTACCGCGCGTCGCCAGCAGGCCAACAATACCGTTCGCCGTTAAGCGGGCGGCGGGCTTGATCGCCGGCACCACGCCAACGACGGGGAAAGCGAACTTTTCACGCAGGGCAGGCAGTGAGACGGTACTGGCGGTGTTACAGGCGATGACCGCCAGCGCCAGTGGATAGCGTTGCTGAACGGCAGTCACGATTTCCACAACGCGCTCAACGATAAACTCCTCGCTCTTCTCACCGTACGGGAAAGCAACGTTATCAAAAGCATAGATGTAATGCAGATTCGGCAGCAGCTGCCGAATCTCATTATAAACTGACAACCCACCGACGCCGGAATCAAACACCAGCACGGTGGGACGTGGATCAGAAGGTGTAGCTGCCAGACAAGGTGTATTCCCGTCCTGCAGATTGGTAGCCATAAACTGTCTCGTAATCTTTATCGAACAGATTGGCTATTTTACCACGAACTGTCAGGTGTGAGGTGACGGGATACGATAAACCGACATCCCAGAGGCTCAACCCACCCATATTGACGGTACGCGAGTTGTCGTAGTCATAATCGTAACGCTTGCCGATGTAGTGATACGTCACATCCCACCCCAGATCGTAGACCTGACCGTTCAGCTCGTATTTCACCTGCTGCTTCGCCCGGCGATAGAGGATCTTGTCGGTTTCGTCATCGCGAGGGTCAACATACTGCAGCGTCAGATGATGCTCCACCGGCCCGGTGGTGACATTCCCCGTCCACTCCAGCCCCTTGATCGTCGCAGACTTGACGTTGTAATAGGCGTTGTTGTCGTAATCGATGAGGTTCTGAATCTCATAGCGATACGCGGAGAGGCGCCAGTCGAGCGGCCCCGTTAACCCTTCGAGGCCCGCTTCCCATTGCTTCGACTCCTCGGGTTTCAGGTTCGGGTTAGAGGCGATGCCAAAACGCTCTGCGCCATACTGCTGCCCAAGGGAGGGGGCGAGGAATCCTGTACCGTACGAGAGCGTTGTCCGATAACCGTCGATAAACTCCCAGCCTGCCGCCGTCTGCCAGGTTCCGTGCCAGCCAAACTGCTCGTCATGATCCTCACGGCCGGAAGCTTCCAGCGTCACGCTATCAATCTGCTGCTGCCCAGTCAGATAAAGACCGGTGGTGTCACGCTTATACACGTCGGTACTGGTCGTTCCGCTGGATTTCAGCTTCTCTTGTTTCCAGTCAACGCCGCCGCTCACTGCCCCATGGCCTACCACAACATTATTTCCCCACTGGATATAGCGCTGTTCCATATCATCCAGGGTGGTGCCCGCGGCATAGCGGCCAGCGTCGCTGCTGTAGTTGTAATCTTTGATGCGCTGATAGTTAGCAATCAACTGAGAGGAGTAAATCCCGGAGTGGTAGTGCAGACCGGTATCCCAGGACTGAGTATAAGACTGATCTTCATCGTTTCCGCCTGCGTAGCCCCAGTTGCCCTGGTCATAGTCAGCGTTGGCGGAATAACCATAGCCGCGGAAGAAACCTGAGAAGTTGTCATCGAACTGATGCTGTACCCCGCCCCACAGCATTTTATTGCGGTAGCCGTCGCGATCGCTGTCGCCACTATAAGAGGAGTTTGGCTGAACGTTAAATCCTTTGGTGGTCTGATAGGCGCCGGCAGCGGTAACCAGCGTATCGCCAAACCGCTTGTTAAAGGCGCCGTCATAGGACTGGTAGCCGTTCGTCCCCGCGCCGGCGTTAATTTGCGAACGCTCAGCGTCGGTCATGGTGATAATGTTCACCACCCCACCGATCGCTCCGGAGCCGTAGACTGCGGAGCGCGGGCCACGGATGTATTCCACCCGCTGGACCAGCGAGATAGGGATCTGACTGATATCTACGCCATTGGAGATCCCCGGACGCGCCATCGGCACACCGTCGATCAGCACCAGCACGTGACGAGCCTCCGTCCCCCGAACATACAGCGAAGCGCTCTGCCCCATGCCGCCGTTGCGGGCAATATCGATCCCAGGAAGACGACGCATGACATCGTTTAAATCTTTGGACTGCCAGCGGTCGATATCATCGCGCGTCACAATGTCGGTCGGCGCCAGCACGGTATTGACCGGCTGTTGAAAACGGTTTGCTGTCACCACTAACGTATCTGAATTGCTATCCTGCGCCCAGCCGGAAAATGCCGTGACGGATAAAGCCGTCATCAGCGAAGCTTTTTTAATCATTGTAAAAGCATCCGAAACAGAAAAAGGATGCCGCTGGTTTTATCAGTTGCTCGCGACGATAAAACCCAGTGCGACGTATTCCGGCAGGTCTTCGGGCTTGGAGGCTGTTTCAAGAAATAATGACTTCCCACGGCTAGCCGCAGTGTCTGCACCGAGTGCGCTCATTTCTCACCTTCCTTACCGCTGCGCGTCAGCCCCAGATTTCCACTGGGTTCCCTTTTAACTCACAGGACCGGTAGGCGAATGCTACAATTAGAATCATATAGATGTCCAGACTGCTAATTATATTTCCCGCCACATTCGAAGCTGGACATCCCCGGCGCTTTCCCTACAATCCCCGCGTACTTATTTTATTCAGGATGCATCATGACCCCCGAACACCTTCCTACCGAACAATACGAAGCGCAGCTGGCAGAAAAAGTCGTCCGTTTGCAAACCATGATGGCGCCTTTTGCCGCGCCGGTTCCGGAAGTGTTTCGTTCGCCGGTCAGCCACTACCGGATGCGCGCCGAGTTCCGTCTGTGGCACGATGGCGACGATCTGTACCATATTATTTTCGATCAGCAGACCCGGTCGCGGATTCGCGTTGACAGCTTTCCGGCCGCCAGCGCGCTTATCAATCAGCTGATGACCGCCATGCTGGAGGGCGTGCGCAACAATCCCGTGCTGCGCCATAAGCTGTTCCAGATTGACTATCTGACCACCCTCAGCAACCAGGCGGTCGTTTCGCTGCTGTATCATAAAAAACTCGATGATACCTGGCGTGAGCAAGCGGAGGCGCTGCGTGACGCCCTGCGAGCCCAGGGACTCAATGTGCATCTGATTGGACGGGCGACCAAAACCAAAATCGAGCTCGATCAGGACTATATAGATGAACGCCTGCCGGTTGGCGGTCGAGAGATGATCTACCGTCAGGTGGAAAACAGTTTTACCCAGCCGAACGCGGCCATGAACATTCAGATGCTGGAGTGGGCGCTGGATGTCACCAAAGAGGCGACCGGTGACCTGCTGGAATTGTACTGCGGCAACGGTAACTTCTCGCTGGCGCTGGCGCGTAATTTTGATCGCGTGCTGGCCACCGAAATCGCCAAACCGTCGGTGGCTGCGGCGCAGTACAACATCGCCGCTAACCATATCGACAACGTGCAGATTATCCGCATGGCGGCGGAAGAGTTTACTCAGGCGATGAATGGCGTGCGGGAGTTCAACCGGCTGCAGGGTATCGATCTGCAGAGCTATCAGTGCGAGACCATTTTCGTCGATCCGCCGCGCAGCGGACTGGACAGCGAAACGGAAAAAATGGTGCAGGCCTATCCGCGCATTCTGTACATTTCGTGCAACCCGGAAACGCTGTGCCGCAATCTGGAGACGTTAAGCCAGACGCACAACGTCACCCGGCTGGCGCTGTTCGACCAGTTCCCGTACACCCATCATATGGAATGCGGCGTTCTGCTGACCCGGAAATAGGCCCAAAAAAACCGGCAATGTCATATTGCCGGTTTTTTTTACACCACTGGCGGCTTACTCGGCTGCCGTATTTTTGCGGTTACGCATCTTGTAGCCGATCCAGAAGACCATCGCGACGGACAGAACGGCCGGGAAGAAGTTAGAGCCGATATCCGGGTACTCCGCACGCACGACGGTGCTGTACAACAGTACCCCGAGAATAAAAAAGGCGGCGGCCAGGCCCGGAAGCCCAACGGGCATACTGCGATTCTGATAGCGCTGATGCAGACAGTAGACCGTCAGCAGCAGGGATAAAATCGGGAAGACGGAAAACGGAACTATCGAACTGAACAGCGCCGCAAAGGCGCCATTAATGGATAACCCGGCAATCAGCGCCAGCAGCAGCGTACCTTTATCTTGAACTGAGTGTTTCATTGCTCGTCCTTCACGTTATTCGGAATGATGTGACATTTTTTCTTGTTCACGGCGATACCAGTAATACGCGCCTTTCGAGATCATTCTGAGCTGCAGCACCAACCGTTCTTCCAGCTGCCGGCGCTGTTCAGGGCCGACATCCAGCGCTTCCGCGCCAGCGCTAAAGACGATGGTGACCATAGCTTCAGCCTGCGCTTCGGTGAAGGCGCGCGGCATATGGTTTTCGAGTTCTAAATAGTCGGCGAGTTCCGCGATAAAGTGCTGGATCTCGCGCGCGACGGCGGCGCGAAACGCCGCAGAGGTTCCCGAGCGCTCTCGCAACAGCAAGCGGAAGGCGTTCGGGTTGTTACCGATAAACTCCATAAAGGTGGAGACCGAGGTACGGATCACGCTGCCGCCTTTAGCAATTCTCTGGCGCGCCTGGCGCATCAGCTGGCGCAGCATCAGTCCGCTCTCATCGACCATCGTCAGGCCTAACTCATCGACATCGCGAAAATGACGATAAAAGGACGTCGGCGCGATCCCAGCTTCCCGCGCCACTTCGCGCAAGCTCAGGCTGGCGAAACTCCGCTCAGCGCTAAGTTGGCTGAATGCTGCTTCCACCAGCGAACGGCGGGTTTTTTCTTTTTGTTGTGCTCTTACGCCCATCACGATGTATGAATCCTTCCAATAGCCCTGCTGGCACTATACCAGAGATTAAAACTAATCGGTTTGCACTGGATTGTGAATGATTGTTTACGAGCCGTTTCTGCTTTTATGCCGCAAAAAAGCACAACGATAATTGGGTTAAAGCGCAGCGAATGTTATCATCGTGTTTATTTTATGTATAAAACAGGTGAGTAATGCCATGTCACACTCTTGGGATTATGATGCAATAGTGATTGGTTCCGGTCCTGGCGGCGAAGGCGCCGCCATGGGACTGGTGAAACAGGGAGTACGCGTTGCCGTCATTGAGCGCTACCATAATGTCGGCGGCGGTTGCACCCACTGGGGCACCATCCCGTCGAAAGCCCTCCGCCATGCCGTCAGCCGTATTATCGAGTTTAACCAAAACCCCCTCTACAGCGACCACTCCCGCCTTCTTCGCTCTTCTTTCGCCGACATCCTCAACCATGCCGACAGCGTCATCAACCAGCAGACTCATATGCGCCAGGGATTCTATGAGCGCAACCACTGTGAAATTCTGCAGGGCAACGCGCACTTCGTTGATGAACATACTCTGGCGCTGGAATGCCATGACGGCACGGTCGAGACGGTGACTGCGGAGAAATTCGTTATCGCCTGCGGGTCACGTCCCTACCATCCGGCCGATGTCGATTTCCACCACCCACGCATCTATGACAGCGATTCGATTCTCAGCCTGCAGCATGAGCCGCGCCACGTGATCATTTACGGCGCCGGGGTGATCGGTTGCGAATACGCCTCGATCTTCCGCGGCATGGAGGTGAAGGTCGATCTGATCAACACCCGCGATCGTCTGCTGGCCTTCCTCGATCAGGAGATGTCAGACTCGCTCTCTTATCACTTCTGGAACAGCGGCGTGGTCATTCGCCACAATGAGGAGTATGAGAAAATTGAGGGGGTGGATGACGGCGTGATCATGCACCTGAAGTCCGGTAAAAAACTGAAGGCCGATTGCCTGCTGTACGCCAACGGCCGCACCGGCAATACCGACACCCTGGCGCTGGAAAACATCGGTCTGCAGACTGACAGCCGCGGCCAGCTGAAGGTCAACAGCATGTACCAGACCGCCCTCCCGCACATTTATGCGGTTGGCGATGTCATCGGCTATCCAAGCCTGGCTTCTGCCGCTTACGATCAAGGGCGCATTGCCGCCCAGGCGCTGGTGAAAGGCGAAGCTTCAGCGCATCTGATTGAAGATATCCCCACCGGGATCTACACCATTCCGGAAATCAGCTCCGTCGGGAAAACCGAGCAGCAGCTGACGGCAATGAAAGTGCCGTATGAGGTGGGTCGCGCCCAGTTTAAACACCTGGCACGGGCGCAAATCGTTGGCATGAGCGTGGGAACCCTGAAGATCCTGTTCCATCGGGAGACCAAGGAGATCCTCGGCATTCACTGCTTTGGCGAACGCGCAGCCGAAATCATTCACATCGGCCAGGCGATCATGGAGCAGAAAGGTGGTGGTAACACCATTGAGTACTTCGTCAACACCACCTTTAACTACCCGACCATGGCGGAAGCGTATCGGGTTGCCGCGCTGAACGGCTTAAACCGCCTGTTTTAACGCCTTGTCGAAATGGCCATCCATCGTACCGCGGATGGCCTCCGCCAGATGTTCATAGCGGCTGCGCAGCGGGGAGCCGGGACGGTAAACCAGGCCGATGGTTCGTCTTGGCTCTGGCTTAATGCACGGCAGATAGACCACGCCATCGCGTTTTCTTTCCTGCGGTACCGCCAGCGCAGGCAGCAAGGTAATGCCGCTGCCTGCCGCCACCATATTGCGTAGCGTTTCCAGACTGGTCGCCCGGAAGTGGGTATCCTCATCCGCTCCTGCTTCAAAGCAAAAGCCCATCGCCTGATCGCGCAGACAGTGGCCATCCTCCAGCATCAGCAGCTTTTCACCAGCCAGATCCGACATCGGCACCCGGTCGCGGTTCGCCCACGGGTGATCCTCATAGATAGCCAGCATCATCGGCTCATCAAACAGCGGCACCTCGATAAAGGCCTCGCTCTCTTTGACCAGCGCCAGAATGGCGCAGTCGAGCTTACCGCTGTCGAGCTGGGCCAGCAACTGATGGGTCTGCGCTTCGTGCAGGTACATTTCCAGTTTCGGAAAAGTTTGGTGCAGCATCGGAATGATTTGCGGCAGCAGGTACGGGCCAATTGTCGGGATCAAGCCGATATGCAACGGCCCGGACATGGTTTCCCCTTGTTGGCTTGCCATCTCCTTGAGCACTTTTACTTCGCGTAACACGGTACGCGCCTGATCCACCAGCAACAGCCCCGCCTGGGTAAACAGAACCTTACGGCTGGTGCGCTCCAGCAGCATGACGCCAAGTTCATCCTCGAGCTTGCGGATCTGTCCGCTGAGCGTCGGTTGGCTCACGTGGCATGAGTCAGCCGCCCGCCGGAAGTGGCGGTGTTCGGCGAGCGCTACCAGGTATTCAAGATCGCGAATATTCATTATTCATCCTCCATCGCCACGATAGTCCATGGCGATAGATAGCATAGCAACGAACGATTATCCCTATCAAGCTTTCTGTTCAATAATACGCCCATAGAGACGGTATACCTGTGAAAATCATTGGCCCGTCACACTGTTTCTCTACCCGAACAACTAAAGCCAACGTGAACTTTTGCGGACCTTGTGTCCGCTTTTTTTTGCATAAAAAACCCGGCGTCGTCAGGCTCGGCCGGGTTCAGAAAGGTGGATGCCAGAGAATTAGCTCAGGCGCGCTTTCGCGTCGCTGATAGCCTGCGCCACCTGCTGCGGCGAAACGCCGCCTTTCGCTGCGCGTTTATCGAGGCAGGACTGCAGAGACAGAATCGGATAAACATCGTCTGCGATGACCGGACTGAATTTCTGCAGATCGACCAGGGGCAGCGCTTCCAGCGGTTTCCCTTGCGCAATGGCTTCGACTACCGCCTCACCAACAATATGGTGCGCTTCACGGAACGGAACGCCTTTCGCCACCAGATAATCTGCCAGTTCTGTGGCGTTGGCATAGCCCTGCTGCGCCGCTTCCGCACAGCGCGGGCGTTTCACCTGGATGCCATCCAGCACCAGGGTCGCCATATGCAGGCAGTCGAGCCAGGTATCCAGGGCGTCGAAAAGCCCCTCTTTATCTTCCTGCATGTCTTTGTTGTAGGCCAGTGGCAGGCCTTTCAGCGTCATCATCATGCCGGTCAACGCGCCCTGCACGCGGCCGCATTTACCACGAATTAATTCCAGCGCGTCCGGGTTTTTCTTCTGCGGCATCAGCGAGGAGCCGGAGGTCACGCGATCAGAAAGTTCGACGAAGTTCGCCTCGCCGGAGTTAAAGAAAATCAGATCTTCAGCAAAGCGCGACAGATGCACCATGCCGATAGACGCATCGGAAAGCAGCTCCAGCACATGGTCGCGATCGGAAACGCTGTCGAGGCTGTTGCGTGTGGCAGAGGCAAAGCCCAGCCAGCCGGCCAGCTGCTCGCGGTCGATTTCATACGCCGTCCCCGCCAGCGCGCCGCAGCCCAGCGGGCTAACGTCGAGGCGCTTCAGCGCGTCCTGCAGGCGGCTTTCGTCACGCGCCAGCATTTCAACGTAGGCAAGACACCAGTGTGCGAACGTCACCGGCTGGGCACGCTGCAGGTGAGTGTACCCCGGCATCACCGCGTCCTGGTTATGCTGGGCTGTCTCCACCAGCGCGCTCTGCAGCTGGCGGTTCGCCGACAGCAGTTCGACAACGGTATCTTTGCACCATAGTTTAAGATCGGTGGCGACCTGGTCGTTACGGCTGCGCCCGGTGTGCAGTTTCTTGCCCAACTGGCCCACTTTATCGATCAGCTTGCCTTCCACCCAGCTGTGAATATCTTCGGCATCGCTGGCGAGAATTTGCTGCGGATTGGCGCGCACCTCTTCCAGCAGCACGTTCAGCGCTTCTTCCAGCTGCTGCTGTTCAGCGGCACTCAGAACGCCGACCGTTACCAGCGCTTTCGACCAGGCGACAGAGCCAACGATATCCTGCTCCGCCAGACGATAGTCAAAGCGCAACGAGTCGTTGAACTGTTTGAACCGTTGATCTGCTGCCTGTGTAAAACGCCCGCCCCAAAGTGCCATAACATGCTTCCTTTATTCGTTAGTTCTGCCGGCGACATTGTGCCGCCCGGCCTACAGTCTGTAAGTCCGGCAGACGACGCGCCGCCGGGCATGAAATCTTAAGCCAGAATACGTGTGCCGATCGGCGTGCCGTTAAATAACGCTGGCAGCTGCTCGGCGTGACGCCAGGAGGCGATATCCACCGGACGGCCCAGGGCACGTGCGGCGTCAAGGGCCGCATTCACTTTAACAATCATGCCGTCAGTGATAATGCCCTGCTCGATCAGTTGCTCCGCTTTCTCGGCGGTCATCTCGGCAATGCGCTGTCCTTTACCGTCGAGGATACCGCTGACATCAGACAGCAGGATCAGATCCGCCCCCAGGGTGGCCGCCAGCGCTGTCGCCGCCTGGTCAGCATTGACGTTCATCAGCTGGCCTTCATCGGTCACCCCGATAGAGCTCACCACTGGCAGGTAACCGCCTGCCAACAGGGTGTTGATCAGCGCCGGGGAGCCCGGCTGCGCCAGCCCGACATGGCCCAGCTCGGCATCCAGCTGCGTGACCTTCACGCTATCGCCATCGCCGAGGAACAGGCCTACCGAGGAAATACCATGTTTTTTCGCCCATGCCAGCAGCGTTTTGTTGGCGGTTCCCGCCAGCGCGCCGGTAATGATGTCAATCTGATCGGCAGGCGTAACCCGCAGGCCATTTTTCTTTTTCACCGGCAGATTAAGCTGCTTCATCAGCTCATCCACCACGCAGCCGCCGCCATGGACGATAATCAGCGGGCGCTGGTGCGCTTCACGGTAGTTAACCAGCGCGGTAAACAGGCGCTCCAGCGCCTCTTCGCTATCGAGTAATACGCCGCCGAGTTTGATAATTAATGGGTTCATCATCACACCTTAAATAAGAGACTGCGTCTCAGCGAAGCCGAAACGAATATTCGCGCACTGCACTGCCTGCGCTGCGGCGCCTTTCAGCAGGTTATCTTCAACCGCGACGACGATGAGATGGTCGTCCTGCACGGCAAAACCGATATCACAGAATGGCAGACCCTCGACGCTTTTCAATGCGGGTACGCCTTTATCATATAAACGTACCAGCGGTTTATCGGCGTAAGCTTTCTGGTAAACCGCTGCGATCTGCGCGTGGCCAACGCCCGGCTTCAGGCGGCAGGTAATGGTTTCAAGGATGCCGCGCTTAAAATTACCCAGGTGCGGGGTAAAAATCACCTTTGCCCCGAGGTGGCTGGCAATCTCCGGCTGATGGCGATGGTTAAATATGCCGTATGGCTGCAGGCTCACTTCACAGAAGCTATTGCCGATCGCGGCTTTACGACCCGCGCCGCTCACCCCGCTGGTGGCGTTGATCACCGGCCACTGGTTCAGATCCAGCAGATTGGCCTCAATCAGCGGCTTCAGCGACAGCTGCGCCGCCGTCGGATAGCAGCCAGGCACCGCGATTAACTGCGCTTCTTTAAGCGCATCCGCGCTCCACTCCGCCAGACCATACACCGCCTGTTTGAGCAGGTCGGGATGTTGATGAGTGAAACCGTAATATTTTTCGTAGAACGCCCCATCGTTAACGCGGAAGGCACCGGAAAGATCGAACACCACGCAGCCGGCGGCAAGGAACTGCGGCGCCAGGTCGTGACTCACTTCGTGCGCGGTGGCGAGAAACACCACGTCCACGCCAGCGCTGAATTCGCTGATATCGGACATCGGCTGCAGCGGCATATCGACAATGCCTTTGAGCTGCGGATGCAGGTCGGAAATTAATTTTCCCGCATCATTGCTTTGCGCGGAGACCGTCAAAGCGGTTATGTTCATATGCGGATGACGATTGATATAGGTCACCAGCTCTGCGCCGGCATAACCACTGGCACCCACAATCAGCGTATTTAACATTGGAAGCGCATCTCCTTACATTCGATGGGTTTTCTTACGCTCAACGATATTGTATTTTTATTCACAATAAATGCATGAATATTGATACTATCACGACCCAAGGTGTGTCAACAATGAAAAACAATTTACCGCCCTTTATCGAGATTTACCGCGCGTTGATCGCCACACCGTCCATCAGCGCGACCGAAGAGGCTCTCGATCAAAGCAATGAGTCTTTAATCAATTTGCTGGCAGGCTGGTTCCGCGATCTCGGCTTCAATGTTGAGATACAGCCGGTGCCGGATACGCGCCATAAATTCAACCTGCTGGCCAGCACCGGACACGGCGCCGGCGGCCTGCTGCTCGCCGGGCATACCGATACCGTGCCATTCGATGATGGCCGCTGGACGCGGGATCCGTTCACCCTCACCGAACACGATAACAAGCTCTACGGCCTCGGCACGGCTGACATGAAAGGCTTCTTCGCCTTTATTCTCGACGCCCTGCGCGATGTCGACGTCACCACGCTGAAAAAACCGCTGTATATTCTGGCCACCGCCGACGAAGAGACCAGCATGACCGGCGCGCGCTATTTTGCCGAAACCACCCAGCTGCGCCCGGACTGCGCCATCATCGGCGAGCCCACCTCCCTGCAGCCGATCCGCGCCCACAAAGGACATATGTCCAACGCGATCCGTATTCAGGGCCAGTCCGGTCACTCCAGCGATCCGGCACGCGGAGTTAACGCGATTGAGCTTATGCACGACGCCATCGGCCGCATTATGCAGCTGCGCGATCTGCTAAAAGAGCGCTACCACTTCGAGGCGTTCACGGTCCCTTACCCAACCCTCAACCTGGGCGCTATCCATGGCGGCGATGCCTCAAACCGTATCTGCGCCTGCTGCGAACTGCATATGGATATCCGCCCGCTGCCGGGGATGACCCTCAACGATCTTAATGGTCTGTTGGGCGAGGCGCTGGCGCCCGTCAGTGAGCGCTGGCCGGGCCGCCTGACGGTCTCAGAGCTGCACCCGCCGATCCCCGGCTACGAATGCCCGCCGGACCATAAGCTGGTCCAGGTGGTTGAGAAACTGCTCGGCGCGCAGACCGACGTGGTGAACTACTGCACCGAAGCGCCGTTTATCCAGACGCTATGTCCGACGCTGGTTCTCGGCCCGGGTTCCATCAATCAGGCCCATCAGCCTGACGAGTATCTGGAGACGCGCTTTATCAAGCCGACCCGGGAGCTGATTAGCCAGGTGGTCCACCACTTCTGCTGGCACTAAAATCGCCCTCTTTTTCCGCCCCGTTCTCCCGGGGCGGAACGGTGACGATCGTCACATTTCCATAAGCGATGCTTATCCAGCGCCCCCTGAATTAAATTTCGCAAATTACGGCGATTTACTCGTTTGCTGAAGCGATTTCGCAGTAATTGACGTGGGGGTATTTACGTGGCTTTATAAAAGACGGGTTGCTTATCCGTTGCTCACGTTCCAGCGCAGCGGATATAACAAAATAAAATGAGATGGGGTGTCTGGGGTAACATGAACGAACAATATTCCGCATTGCGTAGTAATGTCAGTATGCTCGGCAAGGTGCTGGGCGATACCATCAAGGATGCATTGGGAGAAAATATTCTTGATCGTGTCGAAACTATCCGTAAGTTGTCCAAATCTTCACGCGCCGGCAACGAAGCTAACCGCCAGGAGCTGCTGACCACGCTGCAGAATTTGTCTAACGACGAACTGCTGCCGGTTGCCCGTGCCTTCAGCCAGTTTCTGAATCTGGCGAACACCGCTGAGCAGTACCACAGCATTTCGCCGAATGGCGAAGCGGCCAGCAATCCGGAAGTCATTGCGCGTACCCTGAGAAAGCTCAAAGACCAACCCAATCTCAACGAAGACACCATCAAAAAAGCGGTGGAATCTCTGTCTCTGGAGCTGGTATTAACCGCCCACCCGACCGAGATCACCCGCCGGACGCTGATCCATAAAATGGTGGAAGTGAACAGCTGCCTCAAGCAACTGGACAATAAAGACATCGCCGACTACGAACACCATCAGCTGATGCGCCGTCTGCGCCAGCTGATCGCCCAGTCCTGGCATACTGACGAGATCCGTAAATACCGCCCGTCTCCGGTCGACGAAGCCAAATGGGGCTTCGCGGTGGTGGAAAACAGCCTGTGGGAAGGGGTGCCTAACTATCTGCGCGAGCTGAACGAACAGCTGGAAGCCAACCTTGGCTATCAGCTGCCGGTGGACTTCGTCCCGGTGCGTTTCACCTCGTGGATGGGCGGCGACCGCGACGGCAACCCGAACGTGACCGCCGACATCACCCGCCACGTGCTGCTGCTCAGCCGCTGGAAAGCCACCGATCTGTTCCTCAAAGACGTGCAGGTGCTGATCTCCGAGCTGTCGATGGTGGAGTGTACCGACGAACTTCGCGCGCTGGCTGGCGCCGAGGGTGCTCAGGAACCGTACCGTTATCTGATGAAGAAACTGCGCACTCAGCTGATGGAGACCCAGGCCTGGCTGGAAGCGCGCCTGAAAGGTCAGAAGCTGCCGAAACCGGCAGGACTGATCACTCAGAACGAGCAGCTGTGGGAGCCGCTGTACGCCTGCTATAAATCGCTGCAGGCCTGCGGCATGGGCATTATCGCCAACGGCGAACTGCTCGACACCCTGCGCCGCGTGAAGTCTTTCGGCGTACCGCTGGTGCGTATTGATATCCGTCAGGAAAGCACTCGCCATACCGAAGCGCTGGGCGAAATGACCCGTTACCTCGGGATCGGCGATTACGAAAGCTGGTCAGAAGCCGACAAACAGGCTTTCCTGATCCGCGAACTGAACTCCAAACGTCCGCTGCTGCCGCGTCAGTGGGAGCCAAGCGAAGAGACGCGCGAAGTCCTCGATACCTGCAAAGTGATCGCCGAGGCGCCGCGCGGATCGATCGCCGCCTACGTGATCTCGATGGCCAAAACGCCGTCCGACGTGCTGGCGGTTCATCTGCTGCTGAAAGAGGCCGGGATTGGTTTTGCTCTGCCGGTGGCCCCGCTGTTCGAAACGCTGGACGACCTGAACAACGCCAACGATGTCATGACTCAGCTGCTGAATATCGACTGGTACCGCGGCTTTATCCAGGGCAAGCAGATGGTCATGATTGGCTATTCTGACTCCGCCAAAGATGCTGGCGTGATGGCCGCCTCCTGGGCGCAGTACCAGGCGCAGGACGCGCTGATCAAAACCTGTGAGAAAGCCGGTATCGAACTGACGCTGTTCCACGGACGCGGCGGTTCCATCGGCCGCGGCGGCGCGCCAGCCCACGCGGCGCTGCTCTCGCAGCCGCCGGGAAGCCTGAAAGGCGGCCTGCGCGTCACCGAGCAGGGCGAGATGATCCGCTTTAAGTACGGCCTGCCGGAAGTGACCATCAGCAGTCTGTCGCTATATACCAGCGCCATTCTGGAAGCCAACCTGCTGCCGCCGCCGGAACCGAAAGCCGAATGGCGCGACATCATGGCTGAGCTGTCCGACGTCTCCTGCAAGATGTATCGCGGCTACGTACGTGAAAACAAAGATTTCGTGCCTTACTTCCGCTCTGCGACTCCGGAGCAGGAGCTGGGCAAACTGCCGCTGGGTTCGCGTCCGGCAAAACGTCGCCCGACCGGCGGCGTCGAGTCGCTGCGCGCCATTCCGTGGATCTTCGCCTGGACCCAGAACCGCCTGATGCTACCGGCCTGGCTGGGCGCTGGCGCCGCGCTGCAGAAGGTGGTCGAAGGTGGAAAACAGAGTGAACTGGAAGCGATGTGTCGCGACTGGCCGTTCTTCTCCACCCGCCTTGGCATGCTGGAGATGGTTTACTCGAAGGCCGACCTGTGGCTGGCGGAGTACTACGATCAGCGCCTGGTGAAGCCGGAGCTGTGGGCGCTGGGTACCGAGCTGCGTAAGCTGCTGGCTGCCGACATCAACGTCGTGTTGGCCATCGCCAATGACTCCCATCTGATGGCCGACCTGCCGTGGATCGCCGAGTCTATCCAGCTGCGTAATATCTATACCGACCCGCTGAACGTCCTGCAGGCGGAACTGCTGCACCGTTCACGCCAGGCCGAAGAAGCAGGCAAGGACCCGGATCCGCGCGTTGAACAAGCGCTGATGGTCACCATCGCCGGCGTTGCCGCCGGTATGCGTAACACCGGCTAATCGAAGCCTCTCTCCCCCGGCCGCCCGGTCGGGGGATTTTCACCTGTTCTAGTGGTGCAGCATCTCATCAACGATCTGCTCTTTATGCAGCGCATATGGATAATAGGTCGGCCAGTTATCCATCTCTTTCAGCAACGCCTCCTGTGATTCATTGCCCATGAAAATATGGAAATGCTGCGATTTACGCGGGCCAATAATATGGTCGCTGAACTGCACAAATTTCGGCGCGTTGGCATCGCCCTGCTGGCACTCAAACAGGTAACGTACGCCCTTCTTGCCGGAGGCGTAATGCAGAATTTTGTAGCCTGAATAGCGGTATTTGCAGCTGTTGACGGTCTCGCCAACGTGGAACTCAATCACATCATTTTCAATGCCAATCTGCTCCACATCGGTGGCGTAGCCCTTCTTATAATAAGCGCGATACTCCTCGACGCTCTTGCCGCCGGGCTTTTTCGCCTTCTGCTCCAGCACCGGATCGAGGTCGCCATTGAGCAGATACGGGTTTACCGACTGCCAGACGCCCTCCCAGTCGCTCAGCGCGCGGTCCTGCACATTTTTATCGGCAAAAATGCCTTCGCTGGCCTGACGCTCGATGTCGGTTAACGCCGGGCCATGGTTATGATTGCCGTGGGCAAACGCCTGGGCGCTGGCTAACGCCATGCCGAATCCAAAGGCCAGCAGGGGGATCTTTCTGGTCATTACTCTCTCCTGAGTTTGCTATCAATGGCGACAAATTGTTACGATATAACATATCTTATCTGGGAAGCAAGCGTGACTGGCAAGCGCTTTTACCGCTGGAAAAATGTCCGGTATGATGAAAGAGGTGATGCGCTGAACGGAAGAATGATGGACAACGATATCAATCAACTTATTGATTCATTAATAAAAAAGCAGAATGGTATCGGCCGGGTCTATTTTGCCGGCGAGATGCGCTCGCCTGCTGAGCCGGTAGTGCAAGTTGATTTTCCCCGTCTGAACATCATCATCGATGGGCAGTTGCCCGACCGGGTACTCGGCGAAAACGCCAGCCCTCTTGAGGCGAACGACGTGCTTTATATCCCTGGCGATAGCTGGAACTGCCCGCAGTGGCAGGCGCCCTGCCTGCTGTTAAGTATCCTGTTCGATAAGCAGCGACTGGAGTGCTCGCTGCAGCACTGGAATGGCAAGGCGATAACCGTTGTCGAAAAGCGGCAGGTGCTGCGCCGCGGGCCGCGCGTCGGTTCATTTCTGCTGCAGGCGCTCAATGAGCTCCGGATGCAGCCGCAGGAGCAGCGAACCGCCCGCAGCATTGTCGTCAGCCTGCTCAGCCACTGCCATGACCTTCTCGGCAGCCAGGCGCAAACCTCCTCGCGCAGCCAGGCGCTGTTTGAGGCGATCCGCCAGTACATGGACGCCCATTATGCAGAGCCGCTGAGCCGGGAATCGGTGGCCCAGGCGTTCTATCTCTCCCCCAACTATCTTTCTCACCTGTTCCAGAAATGCGGGCCAATGGGCTTCAATGAATATCTGAACCATATTCGTCTTGAACAGGCCCGTATGCTGCTGAAGGGCCACGATATGAAAGTGAAAGATATCGCCCACGCCTGCGGCTTCGCCGACAGCAATTATTTCTGCCGCCTGTTTCGCAAAACCACCGAGCGCTCGCCGTCTGAATACCGCCGTCAGTATCATAGCCAGTTAACGGAAATATCTTCTCCGGCCAAAAACTAGATTTTTGTGTGTTAAACCTGACTTTTGTGCGCGCTTTTATTGCTGCACAACCCCACCATCGCCGATAAATGTGATCTAAATCATCCTTAATCGTGATGCGTACATTTATCCAGTTTTTGGCAAATTTGTCATCTGGCGGTCCTTCGAACGAAAGCCGTATGCTTACCTCAATGACAATATCGAATTAAGCATTGAGGAAAACACGATGGAACTCTATCTGGATACCGCCAACGTCGCCGAAGTGGAACGCCTGGCCCGCATCTACCCGCTGGCCGGGGTAACCACCAACCCGAGCATTATCGCCGCCGGTAAAACCCCGGTATGGGACGTGCTCCCACGCCTGCAGAAAGCCATCGGTCCGGAGGGCACCCTCTTCGCGCAGACCATGAGCCGCGATGCGCAGGGCATGGTGGAAGAAGCTAAACGCCTGAGCAACGCCGTGCCGGGCATCGTGGTTAAAATCCCGGTGACCGCCGAAGGCCTCGCCGCTATCAAAATGCTGAAGAAGGAAGGCATCCCGACTCTTGGCACCGCCGTCTACAGCGCTTCGCAAGGCCTGCTGGCCGCACTGGCCGGCGCAAAGTACGTCGCGCCTTACGTTAACCGCGTTGACGCCCAGGGCGGAGACGGCATCTGCATGGTGCAGGAGCTGCAATCTCTGCTGGAAATGCATGCGCCCGAGAGCAAAGTGCTGGCGGCGAGCTTCAAAACGCCCCGTCAGGCGCTGGATTGCCTGCTGGCCGGTTGCGAAGCCATCACCCTTCCATTAGATGTAGCGCAACAAATGCTCGGCACCCCTGCGGTAGAGTCAGCCATAGAGAAGTTTGAACAGGACTGGAATAACGCCTTTGGCACGCTGAACCTGTAACCGGACCTAAGAGTCGCCTGCGGGCGGCAGCACGGTCATCGAGGAGGAATCGAAATGGATCGCATTATTCAATCACCAGGCAAATACATTCAGGGCGCAGGCGCCATCAAGCGCCTCGGCGACTATCTGAAGCCGCTGGCCGAACGCTGGCTGGTAGTCGGCGATAAGTTCGTACTGGGGTTTGCGGAAGAGATGCTGCGTAAAAGCCTGGCCGACGCTGGCCTGGCGGCCGAAATTGCGCCGTTTGGTGGTGAGTGTTCGCATAATGAAATCAATCGCCTGCGCGATATCGCCGGCAGCGCGAAGTGCACCGCCGTGCTGGGGATCGGCGGTGGTAAAACGCTGGATACCGCAAAAGCATTGGCTCACTTTATGAATGTGCCGGTGGCGATCGCCCCCACCATCGCCTCTACCGATGCGCCGTGCAGCGCGCTCTCGGTGATTTACACCGACGAAGGGGAGTTCGACAGCTACCTGATGCTGCCGCACAACCCCAACATGGTCATTGTCGATACGCAGATTGTTGCCGGTGCGCCAGCTCGCCTGCTGGCCGCCGGGATTGGCGATGCGCTGGCCACCTGGTTCGAAGCCCGCGCCTGCTCCCGTAGCGGCGCCACCACCATGGCGGGTGGGAAATGCACTCAGGCGGCGCTGGCGCTGGCCGAGCTGTGCTACAACACCTTACTTGAAGAGGGTGAAAAAGCGATGCTGGCCGCCGAACAGCACGTGGTCACCCCGGCGCTGGAGCGAGTGGTGGAAGCCAACACCTACCTGAGCGGCGTCGGCTTTGAAAGCGGCGGCCTGGCGGCGGCGCACGCGATTCACAACGGCATGACGGCCATCCCTGACGCCCACCACTATTATCACGGGGAAAAAGTGGCGTTCGGTACCCTGACGCAGCTGGTGCTGGAAAATGCGCCGGTGGACGAAATAGAGACCGTCGCCGCGCTGTGCCACAGCGTTGGGCTGCCGATCACCCTGGCGCAGCTGGACATCAAAGGTGATATCCCGACCAAAATGCGCCTGGTGGCGGAAGCCGCCTGCGCTGAAGGCGAAACCATTCACAATATGCCGGGCGGCGTCGACTCAGACCAGGTCTACGCCGCGCTGTTGGTGGCCGACCAATACGGTCAGCGCTTCCTGCAGGAATGGGAATAACCCAGAGCAAAACACCCGGCATCAGCCGGGTGTTTTTTTATGTCTATCTGTCGAACGCGCCGCCTACTGACCGCGGAAACGGCAAGCACTCAGGCCGGACGCACGCCCAGCGTATGGCAGATGGCGTAGCTCATCTCGGCGCGGTTCAGGGTATAGAAGTGGAAGTCTTTTACCCCTTCCCGGCTTAAAATCTTCACCATGTCCATGGCGATATTCGCCCCCACCAGCTGACGGGTTTCGGCGTCGTTATCCAGCCCTTCGAACATTTTCGACATCCACACCGGGATACGGACGTTGGTCATATCCGCAAACTTTTTCGCCTGTTTAAAGTTGGAGACCGGCAGGATACCCGGAATGATTTCCACGTCGATGCCCGCCGAAACGCAGCGATCGCGAAAACGCAGGTAGCTTTCCACATCGAAGAAGAACTGGGTGATCGCGCGGTTGGCGCCCGCCTCGACTTTACGCTTCAGGTTCAGCAAATCCGCCTGTGCGCTTTTCGCTTCCGGATGCACTTCCGGATACGCGGCGACAGAGATATCGAAATCGCCCACCTCTTTCAGCAGCGTCACCAGATCGGCGGCATACATATCCGGTTTACCGCTGCCCGGCGGCAGGTCGCCGCGCAGGGCGACGATATGGCGAATACCGTTGTTCCAGTAATCCTGAGCGATAGTACGCAGCTCATCACGAGAGGCATCGATACAGGTCAGGTGCGGCGCTGCTTCCAGACCGGTTCGCTCTTTAATGCCTTTGATGATGCTGTGCGTGCGATCGCGCTCGCCAGAGTTCGCGCCATAGGTTACCGAAACAAACTTCGGTTTCAGACTGCTCAGGCGATCGATGGATTTCCACAGGGTTTGCTCCATTTCACTGGTGCGCGGCGGAAAGAATTCAAAAGACACATTAATCTGGCCCTGGACTTCCGCCAGGCTCTGATTCAGGGCTTCCCGCTGATTGGCGTGAAAAAAGCTCATACCTTACCTCATCAATCGCATGTAATGGCTGTTATATTGCGAACTTCTATACGTTTAGACGTCCAGATGTAAAAATGACGGAAAAGCGCGCGGGCGTCAATAGAAAAATCTGCGTAAAGAGTGAGGAATAGGCCTCTAAAATGAAAAAAATTCATCTTCCGACCAGAACTGATGCCGTGCAGGAAGAATTCGACCCGATGAAATTTGAAGCAGTTCAAAAAACCAACATCTCCCCATGATTGCCAGAGCGATTGTGATTGCAGCCGCTTATAGCTTGGTTCACATTAAGTAGAACGTTCTACTAGAACGTTCTACTTACGCAATAATGCTTATAAAATCTATTCGGGGATATCACCATGAGTCTGTGGTCAGGGTTCATAAAATCATTATCAAAACTGTCGATGATCGGCCGCGCCTTGATGCTGCCGATTTCGCTTCTCCCGGCCGCCGGCTTACTGTTGGCCTTCGGGGATAAATTCCATATGCCGCTAATGATGAACGCCGGCGGCATCATTTTTGATAACCTGCCAATGCTGTTCGCGATTGGTTCCGCTGTGGGGCTGGCATCAGAATCGGGCATCGCTGCGCTGTCGGCAGCCGTTTCCGTCTTTATCACCAACATCACCATCAGCACTGTGCTCGGCATTACCCCGGAGATGGCCTCTCAGGGCGGAAAATACGCCATGGTCGTTGGCATCCCGACGCTGCAGATGGGGGTTTTCGGCGGGCTTATCTGCGGTATTCTCGCGTCGTGGTGCTATAACCGCTTCCATGCGATGCAGTTGCCTGAATTCCTCGGTTTCTTCTCCGGTAAGCGCTTCGTGGCGATCGCCACGGCGTTTCTCTCGTTTATTCTCGGCCTGCTGTTGCCTTATGTCTGGCAACATATCCAGGCCGGTATCGACTCACTGTCGATGGTGGTGAATGGCGACAACCAGGCCGCATCGACCTTTATTTTCGGCCTCGTTGAACGGGCGCTGATCCCGCTGGGGCTGCACCACATCTGGTATCCGTCCTTCTGGTACTCTTTCGGCGATTACACCACCCAGGCAGGCCAGGTGATCCACGGCGACCAGACCATCTGGTTTAAGATGCTGGAAGAAGGGGTGAAATCCTTTAGCTCCGACAGCTACCAAAACGCCGGTAAATTTATGCAGGGGGAATTCCCGCTGATGCTGTTCGCGCTGCCGGCCGCCTGTCTGGCGATGTATCACGAAGCGCATACTAAGAATAAAAAAATCGCGGCCGGTATTCTGTTCTCCGCCGCGCTGACCTGTTTCCTGACCGGCATTACCGAGCCCGTAGAATTTACCTTTATCTTCGTGGCGCCGATCCTGTACGTCTTCAACGCCATCATGGCGGGGCTCTCGTACATGACGATGTATCTCCTGCATGCGCATATCGCTAAATCTTTCTCCGCAGGGCTTATCGACTATATCTCCTTCGGTATTCTGCCGTCGCTCAACGGCTATCAAACCCACTTCCTCAACGCGGTGATTGTTGGCGTGCCGATGGGGCTGATTTATTATTTCACCTTCCGCTTCGTTATCCGCCGTTTCGATGTGAAAACGCCGGGCCGCACCGATATCACGGTCACTGCCGACGATAAAACCGATGCGGAGCTGGCGACCGAGATCGTCAATCTTCTCGGCGGTTCACAAAATATCGATTCCGTCGGGGCCTGCATCACCCGCCTGCGCCTGGAAGTGGCTGAGCGCGATGCGGTTGATAAAGATGGCCTCAACGGCATCGGCGCGCGCGGGGTGGTCTTCGTCGGCGATAACGGCATCCAGATTATTTTTGGCGCCAGAGCGCAATTTATCGCACAAACCATGTCGGGGATGATTGGCAAATAACAAGAAGGTGTTATGGTGTGGAAATAGGCTTGCCGTGGGTAAGCCTATGTCTGCGATCTGACGGTTATACACGCGTTGTCATGGAGCGATTTTGAAGAAAGTCAGCATTATAGATGTGGCGAAACTGGCCGGCGTCTCCGTTTCGACGGTCTCGCTGGTATTACGTCAGAAAGGGAAGATCTCCGACGCGACCATCGAAAAAGTCAACGCGGCCATCCAGGAACTTGGCTATGTGCATAACGTTGCCGCCGCTAATCTCCGCGCCAACACCACCAACCTGATCGGCCTGATCCTGCGCGACTTCAACGACAGCTTTTCCATCAAGGTGATGGCGAATATCGTCCAGGAGCTCGAAAAGCAGGGCTATATGGTCATTCTCGGCCAGCCGCGCGACGATCATGACTATCTGGCCCGCTGCCTGCTGTCGTTTAAACAGCAGGGCGTCGCCGGCGTGATATATCTTGATGCCGACACCACCAGCAATGCGTTGCCCGAGGCCTTACAGGCATGTCCGCTGCCGCTGGTCGCGGTCTCGCAAACGCTGCTCACCGGCCACCATGATCAGGTGGTCCGCGATAACCGCCAGGCCGCCAGCATCGCCACCCGTTATCTGATTGAGCGCGGCCATCGCTACATTGCCTACATCGGCGGACAGGATAACGACCTGATCCGTCAGCAGCGGCTGCTTGGCTTATTCAGCACACTGGAGAAGAACGGCATGACGGTGCGGGAAGAATTTGCCCCCGCCTGCAGCGACAACACCCAGGCCGCCAGTATCGCCACCCGCCAGCTGCTGGAAAAAAATAATGCCATTACCGCCCTGCTGTGCCACTCGCCTGATGCAATGATTGGCTGCCTCAGCGGCATTCATCAGGTTGGACGCACGGTGGGAAAAGATGTCTTTCTCACTCAGCAGGTGGCGCTGGTGGGTTTCGAAGACATGATGCACGTGAATTTAACCTCGCCATCCTTCACTTACGTCTCTTCCGCCAGCGAAGAGACAGGACGTCAGGTTGCCTCGCTCATTATCCGCAAGATCAAAGAACCTGCCCTGCCGACCCAGCGCATTACCCTTTCCGGACAGCTGGTGGCTCGAGAGTCAGCCTGAGGCTAGCGCGTCGTCAGATGGTCATCCAGCAGAGGAAGCCATTGCTGCACGGATTCTGCCTGGTGAGGCGCATAGACCACGCCAAGGCTTAACGGCATGCTGTCGCCTTCAGCGACAGGACAGAACACCACCCCCTGACGCTGGATCGCGGAAAAGGACGCCGGCAGCAGGATCATGCCTTCGCCACGCGCAATTCGCGCCAGCAGCACATCATGTTCGGCAGGCTCTTCCACGTAAGCGGGGGTATAACCAGCCCGGTCGAAAATACGTCGCGTGTAGTCAAAGAAATCGGGATTGCGCTCGCGTTTAAACCAGAACAGCGGCCGATGATTGAGCGCGCGTAGCGTTAACGCTGGTCTGGCGGCTTCCGGCCAGGAGACAGGCAATGCCGCGATGAGCGGCTCCTGATACGGCAAAGGATGCAGGTGCAGCCCTTCAGTATTCAGCGGCAGCGCGACCAGCGCCACATCGAGTTTGCCTTTGCGTACCTGCTGAGCCAGTGCCGGTGAGGCGTGGCGGGTAATATGCAACGTGCGGGTATGATCGCTCAGCGCAGATTCAACGGCGGCGAAAATGCCCTGTTCAAAGGCGGTGGTCAATCCCAGACGCAAGGGCTGCGGCGAGTGAGCGGAGAGCTGGCTCAATGCCGCCAGCGTGCGTTCCTGGAGCACCAGCAGAGGTCGAATCATCTCCAGCACCTCTCTTCCCGCGTCGGTCAGGATCAAGCCTTTGCTGTGGCGCTGAAACAGCGTCACCCCCAGCTGCGCTTCCAGATGGCGGATATGGCGGGTCAGCGGCGGCTGCGAGATAAATAACCGCTGCGCCGCCCGGCTGATGTTATTTTCCTCCGCCACCACGGCAAAGGCGCGCAGCAGGCGAATATCCAGGGAATGTAATCGCGAAGTTGTCATACTGAAAAGGTATCACGAAAAGGGTATTACTCAAGTCCGGCACACTTCCCTACCCTTCCTCTCAACGCTTCATCACAGAGAGGAAAAAATGATGTCCAGCGAACGTTATATCACCGGTCAGGAAATGCTGCAGCGGGTGGATGGCCACGGCGGGGAAGCCGTCGTCGACAGCCTGCAGGATATCGCCCCCGATTTCGCCCGCTATCTGATTGAGTTCCCCTTCGGCGATATTTACGCCAGGCCAGGGCTCGACTTACGCAGCCGGGAAATAGCCACTATTGCCGCGCTCACCGCGCTGGGTAACGCCGCGCCGCAGCTGAAAGTACATATTGCCGCGGGATTAAATGTCGGTCTGACGCAAGAGGAGATTACGGAAGTGATCATGCAGATGGCGGTCTACGCCGGATTCCCGGCGGCGCTCAACGGCCTGTTTGCCGCTAAAGCGGTTTTTGCGGCGCACTAACAAAAAAGACCAGGCAGCGCCTGGTCTTTTTCTCGGAACTACAGCAGCTGCGCCAGACGGTTAATATCCGACTGGATCGCCCCGGCGGTCACATCGCGCCCGGCGCCGGGCCCGCGGATCACCAGCGGGTTATCGCGATACCAGCGGCTTTCGATGGCGAACACGTTATCGCACGGCAGCAGCGCCGCCAGCGGGTGCTCTTCGCGTACCGCTTCCACGCCGACGCGTGCTTTGCCGTTAGCATCAAAGCGCGCCACGTAGCGGAGCACCAGCCCCATCTCGCGGGCCGCTTCCAGACGCTGCAGCATTTGCTCGTTCAGCTCTTCGCCATTTTCAAAGAAGTGATCGACCGACCCCTCTTCGCAGTGTGCAGGGACCAGTGATTCCACACGGACCTGATCCGGTTCGATGTCATAACCCGCTTCCCGCGCGAGGATCACCAGCTTACGCATCACATCCTTACCGGACAGATCGACGCGCGGATCCGGCTCGGTCAGCCCCTGCTGCCAGGCCTGGTCCACCAGGTCGGTGAATGGCACGGTGCCATCAAACTGCAGGAACAACCAGGAGAGCGTTCCCGAGAAGATACCGCTCAGGCCGAGGATGGTGTCGCCGCTGTCGATCAGATCGCGCACCGTATGGTTCACCGGCAAACCCGCGCCAACGGTAGCGTTATACAGCCAGTGGCGACCCGTCTTCTCAAACGCGTCGTGGATCTGGCGATATTTATCACTGCTGCTGGCGCCCGCCAGCTTGTTGGCGCTGATCACATGGAAACCATGGCTGGCGAAATCAAGGTACTGGTCGGCCAGCTGTTCGCTGGCGGTGACGTCCAGCACCACTAAATCATCGTACGGATGCGCGCGCATCCACAGGAACAGCGACTCTTCATCCTGTTCCACCGCTTCATCGTTGAAGAAGGCCAGCGCCCGGCTGGCATCCAGCCCGTCGTAGTTCAGCAGGCTGCGTTTACTGTCGACTACGCCGGCGAGAACAAACTCGAAGCCAGTACGCGCCGACAAGGTGGTTTGTTCGCGGGCAAACAGCTCCAGCCAGCGGGAGCCAATGTTCCCCTTGCCGAACAGCATCAGGCCAATACGCTTCTCTGCACGAAACAAGGTCTGATGCAGCCCCTGGATCAGGCTTTCCGTTGGTCCGGCGCGCAACACGGCTACCAGACTGATCCCCTCTTCGGACTGCCAGGTGAACTCCACCGGTTGCCCTTTCAGTTGCTGCCAGAAACGATGGCAGTGCAGTGGGTTACGGGTGACACCCGCGCCCACCATCGCCACCAGCGCCAGCTTCTGACGCAGACGCAGCTCGCCCGGCAGACCCGCTTCATCGAGCAGCTTCAGCGCGCTGTCGGCGACCTCGGAGGTATAGCAGAACTGCAGCAGCTTACGGTCGGCATGGACGCCAACGGCTAACGGGCGCAGCTGGGCGCGTTTGAGCAGGGCGTCCAGCTCTTTATGCGCCAGTTTGAAATCATGGCTGGCCGGCACCTGGAACTCCACCAGACAGACGTCATCATGGCTGGTGACAATCCGCGCGCCAGTACCCGAAGCCAGCACGCGCTCAATGCGCGTAGAACCCTGTTCCGGCGTATAGCTGCAACGTAACTGCAGATCGATATCGCTGGCGGACACCGGCTGCAGCGTGCGGGCGTGGAGCACTGGAGCGGCCAGACGCGCCAGCTCGCTGGCTTCATCCAGACGCAGCAGCGGCAGCAGACAGGCATCTTTGACCTTACGCGGATCCGCGCTGTACACCCCGGCGACATCACTCCAGATGGTGACGCGAGAGGCGCCCGCCAGCGCGCCGATCTGCGTGGCGGAGTAGTCAGACCCGTTACGGCCCAGCAGGACGGTTTCCCCGGCCTGGTTGCGGGAGATAAAGCCGGTCACCACCAGACGCTTATTCGGATGTTGCGCCATCAGCTGTTGCAGCAGTGGATAAGATAATCCTTCATCCACCTGCGGCTGCGCGGCGCGTTCCGCACGCAGGAAAGCGCGAGCATCCAGCCAGGCCGCTTCCATACCCAGTTGGTTAAGGACCGCCGCCATCAGGCGTGCGGACCAGACTTCACCATGGCCGACCACTTCCGCATAAACCGCTTCGGTAACCCCGCCATCAAGCAGCCCTGCCAGACGCTCAAGGTCATGGATGAAGGCGGCAATTAACGTGTCAGCCGCCGCCGGCTCCACCAGACCGCCAATCAGCTCGGTCTGATAACGGCGAAGCGACTGCTGAACCTGATGCGCAGCAAGGCGATCGCTCTGGCTAAGTTTAAGCCAGCTGATCAGCTGGTTGGTGGTGCTGCCAGCGGCGGAGACAACCATCATGTCGCCCGCCTGCGAATATTCCTTCATGATCCCCGCGACGCGCAGGTAACATTTCGCATCCGCTAAACTACTCCCACCAAATTTGTGCAGCTGACGACCCTTCGCCCCTGCCTGCGCAATCACACTCATTTTTATTCCTCGTTTGCTGCCCGGAAGCCATTTTCCAGGTCGGCAATTAAATCTTCACCATCTTCAATACCGGTTGAAATACGCAGAAGCGTTTCTGAAATTCCGGCGGCGGCACGCGCTTCAGGCGCCATGCCGGCATGCGTCATCGTTGCCGCATGGGAAATCAGGCTTTCAACGCCCCCCAGCGATTCCGCCAGTGTAAACAGCGACAGCCCGCTCAGGAAACGGCGCAGCGTCTGCTCGTCACCGTCCAGCTCGAAGCTTAACATTGCGCCAAAACCTTTTTGCTGACGCGCCGCAATTTCATGCCCCTGGTTTTCCGGCAGCGACGGATGATACAGCTTTTTCACCAGCGGCTGGGTTTTCAGATACTCAACAATCGCCAGGGCATTACGCTGCGCCACCTCCATACGCGGAGACAGCGTCCGCAGACCGCGCAGCAGCAAATAGCTGTCGAACGCGCCGCCGGTGACGCCAATATTATTCGCCCACCATGCCAGTTCGGTGACAGTCGCCGGATCGTTGGCAATCACCACCCCGGCCACCACATCGGAGTGGCCATTCAGGTATTTAGTACAGGAATGCAACACCAGATCGGCACCCAGCGCCAGCGGGTTTTGCAGCGCCGGGCTCAGGAAGGTGTTGTCCACCACGCTCACCGCGCCTGCCTCACGCGCCAGACCACAGATTTTCGCAATATCCACCACCCGCAGCAATGGATTACTTGGGCTTTCGACCAGCACCAGCTTCGGTTTTTCCGCCAACGCCGCCCGCAGCGCCTGCTCATCATTTTGATCGACGAACTGGACGCGATAACAGCCGCGCTTCGCCAGGCTGTCGAACAGACGGTAGCTGCCGCCGTAGCAGTCGTGCGGCGCCACCAGCAGATCGCCCGGCTTAAGGAACACCGTCGTCACCAGCAGGATCGCCGACATACCGGTATTGGTCAGCACCGCGCCGGCGCCACCTTCCAGCTCCGCTAAGGCGCGCTGCACCACATCACGCGTCGGGTTGCCGCGGCGGGAGTAGTCGTGGGCGCGAGGTTCATTAAAGCCGGTGAAGTTATAGGTACTGGAAAGGTGGATCGGCGGGACAACGCAACCGTACTGCTCGTCGTCATTTAAACCGCTACGCACTGCGATGGTGGCCTGTTTACGCGTCATGTTGGGAAGTTCCTGGGCTGAATCGGTGAAAAGTCAGGCTCCAGAGTAAACATTGTCACAATAGACGTCAATACATCTGGACATCTAAACTTCTTTGCGTATAGATTGAGCAAAGTGCAAATAGCCGTTAAAATTATATGCATTAGCGCACGTCGGTAGCGGCTTATCTCATGTTAGAAAGCGCGCTCATACGGTAAACTACGCGCAATTATAGCCCGGGCGGAATATTCTGGCCCTTCACTAATAAACAGAGGATTAAGGTATCTCATGGCTGAATGGAGCGGCGAATATATCAGCCCATACGCTGAGCACGGTAAGAAGAGTGAGCAAGTAAAGAAAATTACGGTTTCCATTCCTCTGAAGGTGTTAAAAATCCTCACCGATGAACGCACGCGTCGTCAGGTGAACAACCTGCGTCACGCGACCAACAGCGAGCTGCTGTGCGAAGCGTTCCTGCATGCCTTTACCGGACAACCGTTGCCTAACGATGAAGACCTGCGTAAAGAGCGCAGCGATGAGATCCCGGAAGCGGCGAAAGAGATTATGCGTGAACTGGGGATCGACCCGGATACGTGGGAATACTGAGTTGATAAAAAGGGCGGAAGCAATTTTCCGCCCTTTTTTGTGTCCCGCCCAGGCTGGCGAGAGGCACAAAAAAGCCGCCCTGAGGCGGCTTCTTCTGGCAACTTACTTGCTGCCCGGGATGCTGAAGCGCTTGTTGAAGCGGTCAACACGGCCACCGGTAGCAACATCACGCTGTTTGCCGGTGAAGAACGGGTGGCATTTACCGCACACGTCGAGGTTCAGGTCGTGACCAACGGTGGAACGGATTTTCATGACATTACCGCAAGAACAGGTAGCAGTAATTTCTTCGTATTTTGGGTGAATACCTTTTTTCATGGGAGAACCTCAGTTAAGGCCGCGTCGCTCTTCCAGCCCTAACGCCAGACACCACGCGATATTAATAATTTCCCGTCGTCTTCCACGCTGCTGACAGCGCGAAGCGTACGGTAATGGTCAATCTCCAATGCGGTATAAAGTGCATTGAAGGCGGCGAATCATACAGAATTTGACCAGCATATGCAAACTGATCCGCGCCGCCTTATCGTAATGTGTATACTATCCCGCCAGATTTCAAGTCAGGAAGATGACATGCCCGTCGCCCACGTTGCCCTACCCGTTCCGCTACCGCGCACCTTTGACTATCTGCTGCCTGATGGCATGACGGTCAAAGCGGGCTGTCGGGTGCGGGTGCCGTTCGGCAAACAGGAGCGGATCGGCATTGTCGCGGCGGTGAGCGAGCGCAGCGAGCTGCCGCTGGATGAACTCAAACCGGTCGCCGAAACGCTGGACGACGAGCCGGTCTTCTCTGGCACCGTCTGGCGACTGCTGATGTGGGCGGCTGAGTATTACCATCATCCGATTGGCGATGTGCTATTCCATGCGCTGCCCATTCTGCTGCGCCAGGGCAAACCCGCCAGCGCGACGCCGCTGTGGTACTGGTTCGCCACCGAGCAGGGGCAGGCTGTCGACCTCAACGGTCTGAAACGCTCCCCAAAGCAGCAGCAGGCGCTGGCGGCGCTGCGCCAGGGAAAGATCTGGCGTCATCAGGTTAGCGAACTGGAATTTAATGAAGCGGCGCTGCAGGCGCTGCGTGGCAAAGGGCTGGCGGAGCTGGCCTGTGAAGCGCCCGTCCTCACCGACTGGCGCAGCACGTATTCGGTTGCCGGCGAGCGCCTGCGTCTGAATACCGAACAGGCCACCGCCGTCGGGGCGATCCACAGCGCTGCCGATCGCTTCTCCGCCTGGCTACTGGCAGGCATCACAGGCTCAGGGAAAACGGAAGTCTACTTGAGCGTGCTGGAGAATGTACTGGCGCAGGGGCGCCAGGCGCTGGTGATGGTGCCGGAGATCGGCCTGACGCCGCAAACTATCGCCCGTTTTCGCCAGCGCTTTAATGCGCCGGTGGAAGTGCTGCACTCCGGACTCAATGACAGCGAACGTCTCTCGGCCTGGCTGAAGGCGAAAAACGGCGAAGCGGCCATTGTGATAGGCACTCGCTCCTCGCTGTTTACGCCGTTTAAAGATCTCGGCGTCATCGTCATCGACGAAGAGCATGACAGCTCCTACAAACAGCAGGAAGGCTGGCGCTACCACGCCCGCGACCTGGCGGTATGGCGCGCTCACAGCGAACAGATCCCGATTATTCTCGGCTCGGCGACGCCGGCGCTGGAGACCCTGCACAACGTCCGCCAGGGCAAATATCGGCAGTTAACCTTAAGCAAACGCGCGGGCAACGCGCGTCCAGCCCAGCAGCACGTGCTCGACCTGAAAGGACAGGTGCTGCAGGCGGGTCTGTCACCCGCGCTGATCAACCGCATGCGCCAGCATCTGCAGGCGGATAACCAGGTGATCCTGTTTCTTAACCGCCGCGGCTTTGCGCCGGCGCTGCTGTGCCACGACTGCGGCTGGATCGCGGAGTGCCCGCGCTGCGACAGCTACTATACGTTGCACCAGGCGCAGCACCATCTGCGCTGCCACCATTGCGACAGTCAGCGCCCTGTCCCGCGCCAGTGCCCTTCCTGCGGTTCCACACATCTGGTGCCGGTGGGTATCGGCACCGAGCAACTGGAGCAGTCCCTGACGCCGCTGTTCCCTGGCGTGCCTATCTCGCGTATCGACCGCGATACCACCAGCCGTAAAGGGGCGCTTGAGGAACATCTCGCCGCAGTCCACCGCGGCGGCGCGCGCATTTTGATCGGCACCCAAATGCTGGCCAAAGGCCACCACTTTCCGGACGTGACCCTCGTCTCCCTGCTGGACGTCGACGGGGCGCTATTTTCCGCTGATTTCCGCTCCGCAGAGCGTTTCGCTCAGCTCTATACCCAGGTCTCCGGACGAGCGGGCCGGGCAGGAAAACAGGGCGAAGTGATCCTGCAAACCCACCATCCGGAGCATCCTCTGCTGCAGACCCTGCTGTATAAAGGCTACGACGCCTTTGCCGAGCAGGCGCTGGCCGAACGCCAGACGATGCAGCTACCGCCGTGGACCAGTCACGTGTTGATACGTGCTGAAGACCATAACAACCAGCAGGCGCCGCTTTTTTTACAGCAGTTACGTAATCTCTTGCAGGCCAGCCCGCTGGCCGACGATAAACTGTGGGTGCTCGGTCCGGTTCCGGCGCTGGCGCCGAAGCGCGGCGGCCGCTGGCGCTGGCAAATATTACTGCAGCACCCTTCGCGGGTGCGCCTGCAGCACATCGTTAGCGGTACGCTGGCGTTAATCAATACGCTACCGGAGGCGAGAAAAGTGAAATGGGTGCTGGATGTCGATCCTATTGAAGGGTAAGGCTTCTCTTGCGAGCCGGATCGAAAAATTCAACAAGCATCACGTTTTTCATGAAAATTCTGTAACTCACTGCCGCGACTATCTGATAAAAATGATGCAGCAGTTAGCGCGCAAGGGAAATGTCAGCGCCATTCAGCGAGGAGAAACCAGGTGAAGCCCAAAAAACAAGTGGTTGCCGCCACCATGAAAGACGTCGCCCTCAAGGCAAACGTTTCCACGGCAACCGTGTCCCGAGCGTTGATGAACCCTGATAAGGTGTCGCAAGCCACCCGTAACCGGGTCGAGCAGGCGGCGCTGGAAGTCGGCTATTTACCGCAGTCGCTCGGGCGAAATATGAAGCGCAACGAATCGCGGACGATCCTCGTGATCGTGCCGGATATCTGCGATCCCTTTTTTAGTGAAGTCATCCGCGGAATTGAAGTCACGGCCGCCGAGCACGGTTATCTGGTGTTAATCGGCGATTGCGCCCACCAGAACCAGAAAGAAAAAACCTTTATCGACCTTATTATCACCAAGCAGATCGACGGTATGGTGCTGCTCAGCTCGCGCCTGCCATTCGACGCCAGCGTGGAAGAGCAGCGCAATTTGCCGCCGATGGTCATGTCGAACGAATTCGCGCCGGAGCTGGAGCTGCCCACCGTCCACATCGATAACCTGACGGCGGCCTTTAACGCGGTGAACTATCTCCACGAACTGGGACACCAGCGTATTGGCTGTATCGCTGGCCCGGAAGATATGCCGCTGTGCCATTATCGTCTGCAGGGTTACGTGCAGGCGCTGCGTCGCAGTGGCATCACCGTCGATCCGCACTATATCGCTCGCGGCAACTTTACTTTCGAAGCCGGCGCCAATGCGCTGGAACAACTGCTGGCGCAACCTGTGCCGCCCACCGCGGTCTTCTGCCATAGTGATGTGATGGCGCTGGGCGCCTTGTCGCTGGCGAAACGCCGCGGCCTGAAGGTGCCGGACGACCTGTCGATTGTCGGCTTCGATAACATCGCGTTGTCTGAATTTTGCGATCCGCCGTTGACTACCGTTTCACAGCCGCGTTTTGATATCGGCCGTGAAGGAATGCTGCTATTACTTGAGCAAATGCAGGGTCATAATGTGAACAGCGGCTCACGTCTGCTCGATTGCGAACTGATCGTTCGCGGCAGTACGCAAAAAATCAGACGATAACCATCAGGCTTTCGGGCCTGCTCTTCTGGTCAAAGGCCCGCCGCTTAAGTAACATGGCGGGCTGACGAACAAATATAAGACAGCGAAACGATAGTGGCACAACGAGATTATGTACGCCGCAGCCAACCGGCTTCTTCGCGGCGCAAAAAGAGCACTACCCGAAGCTCAAGGAATAAGCAAAGCAGCCTTCCGGCGATTTCACCGGCGATGGTGGCGATCGCGGCGGCGGTGCTGGTGGCCTTTATCGGTGGACTTTATTTCATTACGCACCATAAGAAAGAAGAAGCGGAAGCGATGCAAAATCGCCAGGCCGCCGGTAACGGCTTGCCGCCAAAACCGGAAGAGCGCTGGCGCTATATCAAAGAGCTGGAAAGCCGCCAGCCTGGCGTCCGCGCGCCGACCGAACCGACCGCCGGTGGCGAGGTGATGAAACCGGAACAGCTGACCGACGAGCAGCGCCAGCTGCTCGCCCAGATGCAGGCCGATATGCGCCAGCAGCCGACCCAGCTGACCGAAGTGCCGTGGAACGAACAAACCCCGGCACAGCGCCAGCAGACGCTGCAGCGTCAGCGTTTAGCACAGCAGCAACAGCAGGCGCAACAGCAGCAGTGGGCGCAAACTCAGCCGCAGGCCGTGCAGCAGCAGCCGCGCGTCCAGCAGCCGAAGCCGGTGCAACAGCAACAGCCGAAGCAGACCGCGTCGAACCAGCAGCCGTACCAGGATCTGCTGCAGACGCCGGCGCATACCAATACCACGCAGCCACGTACGCAGGCCGCCGCGCCGGTAACCCGCGTGGAGGAAGCGCCGAAAGCCGCCGAGAAGAAAGACGATCGTAGCTGGATGATCCAGTGCGGCTCCTTTAAAGGCGCCGAGCAGGCCGAAACCGTCCGCGCTCAGCTGGCTTTTGAAGGGTTTGCTTCACATATCACCACCAACAACGGCTGGAACCGCGTAGTCATTGGCCCGCTGAAAGGCAAAGAAAGCGCCAACGAGATGATCACCCGTCTGAAGATGGCCGGACACGCGAACTGCATTCGTCTCGCCGCCAGGGGTTGAAACCCTCAAAATCCCCCCCATCTATAATTGCATTCGGCCCCGCGGACAGCGCGGGGCCCCTGTTCCGCTTTTGCAACCAAGGGGTCTGCTCGTGACTACAATTGTAAGTGTTCGCCGTAACGGCCATGTTGTTATTGCCGGTGATGGCCAGGCCACGCTGGGCAACACCGTGATGAAGGGCAACGTGAAGAAAGTGCGTCGTCTGTATAACGACAAAGTGATTGCCGGTTTTGCTGGCGGCACCGCTGACGCCTTCACGCTGTTCGAACTGTTTGAACGTAAACTGGAAATGCACCAGGGCCATCTGGTGAAGGCCGCCGTTGAGCTGGCTAAAGACTGGCGAACCGATCGGATGTTGCGCAAGCTGGAAGCGCTGCTGGCCGTCGCGGACGAAAACGCGTCGCTTATCATCACCGGTAACGGCGACGTGGTACAGCCAGAAAACGATTTGATTGCTATCGGCTCCGGCGGTCCTTACGCCCAGGCCGCGGCCCGCGCGCTGTTGGAAAACACCGATATGGGCGCGCGCGACATCGCCGAGAAAGCGTTGGATATTGCAGGTGATATCTGCATCTATACCAACCATTTCCACACCATCGAAGAATTACCTTCTAAAGCGTAAGGATCTCCCATGTCTGAAATGACCCCACGCGAAATTGTCAGCGAACTGGACAAACACATTATCGGCCAGGACGCCGCCAAGCGTTCTGTTGCTATCGCCCTGCGTAACCGCTGGCGCCGGATGCAGCTTAACGAAGAGCTGCGTCATGAAGTCACGCCGAAAAACATTCTGATGATCGGCCCAACCGGCGTCGGTAAAACCGAGATTGCCCGTCGTCTGGCGAAACTGGCCAACGCGCCGTTTATTAAAGTTGAAGCGACCAAGTTCACCGAAGTGGGCTATGTTGGTAAAGAAGTGGACTCGATTATCCGCGATCTGACCGATGCGGCGATCAAAATGGTTCGCATGCAGTCCATCGATAAAAACCGTTACCGCGCGGAAGAGCTGGCGGAAGAGCGCGTACTTGACGTGCTGATCCCACCGGCGAAAAACAACTGGGGCCAGGCTGAACAGCCGCAGGAACCCTCTGCTGCGCGCCAGGCGTTCCGCAAGAAACTGCGTGAAGGCCAGCTGGACGATAAAGAGATTGAAATCGATCTCGCTGCGGCGCCGATGGGCGTTGAAATCATGTCCCCTCCGGGCATGGAAGAGATGACCAGCCAGCTGCAGTCCATGTTCCAGAACCTCGGCGGTCAGAAGCAGAAACCGCGTAAGCTGAAAATCAAAGACGCGATGAAGCTGCTGATTGAAGAAGAAGCGGCCAAGCTGGTCAACCCGGAAGAGCTGAAGCAGGAAGCCATCGACGCTGTAGAACAGCACGGTATCGTCTTTATCGACGAAATCGACAAAATCTGTAAGCGCGGCGGCAACTCCTCCGGCCCGGACGTGTCTCGCGAAGGCGTACAGCGCGACCTGCTGCCGCTGGTTGAAGGCTGCACCGTCTCCACCAAGCACGGGATGGTTAAGACCGACCACATTCTGTTTATCGCCTCCGGCGCGTTCCAGGTGGCCAGTCCGTCCGATCTGATCCCTGAGCTGCAGGGGCGTCTGCCGATCCGCGTTGAGCTGAAAGCGCTGACCACCCATGACTTCGAGCGCATCCTGACCGAGCCGAATGCCTCCATCACCGTGCAGTATAAAGCGCTGATGGCGACCGAAGGGGTGAATATCGAATTCACCGAAGACGGTATCAAGCGTATCGCCCAGGCCGCGTGGCAGGTAAACGAAACCACCGAGAACATCGGTGCGCGTCGCCTGCACACCGTGCTGGAGCGTCTGGTGGAAGATATTTCCTATGATGCCAGCGAGATGAACGGCCAGACCGTCATTATCGATGCCGAATATGTGAGTAAACACCTGGATGTTCTGGTGGCAGATGAAGATCTGAGCCGTTTTATCCTATAATCCGGTGCAATGCATTTTCATCACTGTTGATGGGGGCTATAGCCCCCATTTTTATTGGCTAAAATAACTATGACTGATATCAGCCGTTCTCGGGCGTGGCTGGAAAGCCTGCGTCCTAAAACGTTACCGCTGGCGTTTGCCGCGATTATTGTTGGCACCACCCTTGCCTGGCAGCAGGGCCATTTTGATCCCTGGGTTGCTCTGCTGGCGCTGATCACCGCTGGCTTGCTGCAAATTCTTTCTAACCTGGCGAATGACTATGGCGACGCGGTCAAAGGGAGCGATAAACCCGATCGCATCGGGCCGCTGCGCGGCATGCAGAAAGGGGTGATTACCCCCCAGCAGATGAAGCGCGCTCTCATCGTCACCGTCGCGCTGATCTGTCTGTTTGGTCTGGCGCTGCTGTGCGCCGCCTGGCAGAGTGTCGGCGATTTTATCGGCTTCCTTGTGCTGGGTGGCCTGTCCATCGTGGCCGCCATCACCTACACGGTGGGCACCCGCCCCTATGGATATATTGGCCTGGGTGATATCTCGGTACTCATTTTCTTCGGCTGGTTGAGCGTCCTTGGCAGCTGGTATCTGCAAGCGCACAATGTGGAAGCGGCCATTTTTCTGCCGGCGACGGCCTGCGGTCTGCTGGCGACCGCCGTGCTGAACATCAATAATCTGCGGGATATTGATAGCGACCGGCAGAACGGGAAGAACACCCTCGCCGTGCGCCTGGGCCCGGTCAATGCCCGCCGCTATCATGCCTGCCTGCTGTTCGGCGCCCTGCTGTGTCTGGCGCTGTTTAATCTGCTGGCGCTGCATTCAGCCTGGGGCTGGCTGTTTATTCTCGCCACGCCGCTGCTGGTGAAACAGGCGCGCTACGTCCTGCGCGAATCCGATCCGCTGGCGATGCGGCCAATGCTCGAAAAGACGGTCAAAGGGGCCTTACTGACCAACCTGCTGTTTGTTATCGGAATTATTGCCAGTAAGCTAATGGCTTAACTGACAAATATCAATTAACAATTGATGATTTTGCCAACAATGGGATTCGCGGGATATACTAAAAACTCTCGCAGCAACTGAACGTTAAGCCTATGAAATACGATACTTCCGAGCTTTGTGACATCTACCAGGAAGATGTCAACGTCGTGGAACCGCTGTTCTCTAACTTTGGAGGACGGTCGTCGTTTGGTGGACAAATCATTACGGTAAAATGTTTCGAGGATAACGGGTTGCTCTATGATCTGCTCGAGCAGAACGGCCGTGGTCATATTCTCCTGATCGACGGCGGCGGCTCAGTACGACGCGCGTTAATTGACGCCGACCTGGCGCGTCTGGCCGTACAGAATGAATGGGAAGGGTTAGTGGTCTATGGCGCGGTGCGCCAGGTTGACGACCTTGAGGAGCTGGACATCGGCATCCAGGCGCTGGCGGCTATTCCGGTCGGCGCGGCTGGCGAAGGCATCGGCGAAAGCGACGTGCGCGTCAATTTCGGCGGGGTGACCTTCTTCTCCGGCGACCATCTGTATGCCGATAACACCGGGATGATCCTGTCGGAAGACCCGCTGGATATCGAATAAACCCTCCGCCATAAAAAAGGCCTTCTCCATGAGAAGGCCTTTTGTTTATCCGACGCGCAACTTAGTACAGTTTCTTCGCGCAATCCAGCCAGTCGTTCTTGAACGGACGCTTCATGTTCTCGATGGCATCGATGATGTCGTGGTGCACCAGCTTCTCGTTCTGGATGCCGACGCAACGGCCGCCATGGCCTTGCAGCAGCAGCTCAATTGCATAGGCGCCCATGCGGGAAGCCAGGATGCGGTCGTAAGGAACCGGGGAACCGCCGCGTTGAATGTGGCCGAGGACGGTGGCGCGAGTTTCACGCCCGGTTTCTTTCTCGATGTAGCTTGCCAGCTCGTCAACGTCGCACATGTGCTCGGTGATCGCCACGATAGCGTGTTTCTTACCTTTCGCGATACCGGCTTTGATTTCGGCCACCAGATCGTCACGGGTGTATTCCACTTCCGGCACCATGATGAACTCACAGCCGCCGGCAATCGCCGCCGCCAGGGTCAGGTCGCCGCAGTAACGGCCCATCACTTCCACCACGGAGATGCGCTGGTGTGAAGAAGAGGTGTCGCGCAGACGGTCAATCGCTTCCACCACGGTGCTCAGGGCGGTGAAAAAGCCGATGGTGTAGTCAGTGCCTTTGATATCGTTGTCGATGGTGCCCGGCAGACCGATGCACGGGAAGCCCATCTCGGTCAGGCGCATTGCCCCCATATAGGATCCGTCACCACCGATAACCACCAGCGCATCCAGGCCGCGCTTCTTCATGTTTTCGATAGCCACAGCGCGAATGTGTTCTTCGCGGAATTCCGGGAAGCGAGCGGAGCCCAGGAAGGTGCCGCCGCGGTTGATCATGTCGGAAACGCTGTAACGGTCGAGCTGAACCATACGGTCTTCATACAATCCGAGGTAACCGTCATAGATTCCAAAAACTTCCAGACCTTCCGTTAATGCCGCGCGCACAACGCCACGAATTGCTGCGTTCATGCCCGGCGCATCACCGCCACTTGTCAACACACCGATTTTCTTAATCATGACTACCTCTGAACTTAGGAAGCAAAAAATAATTCTGTTGCCTGAAGCGCTCCCTCACCAGGAGTGCACGACGCTAATGACAATAGTATATCAAACGCCTCAAGCTGAATTGATTCAGGTCAGACCAAACGGCGGTAATTTATACAAAAAATGCCGATCTGCCCCACATTTTTACATCGAGTTTACAGACTATAACCTAACGCTCAAAAAAGCCCTGCTGCGCCGCTGGCACCACAGAACTGGGATCCTGATGGATAATGACATCGGAACCCGGGAAACGGCGCAGAATCGCCTGCTCCACCTGGTCTGCAATCACGTGGGCTTGCACCAGCGGGAGGTTATCTTCCATTTCCAAATGAATCTGAATAAAGCGGGTCGGCCCTGACTGCCGCGTTCGTAGATCGTGCGCCCCGCGGATGCCGGGCCATGCGGTCACGATGGTGATAATGTCCTGACGCTCCTCGTCAGGCAAGGCGCGGTCGAGTAGTGACTGAACCGCCTCATAGCCCATCCGCAGCGCGCTATATAAAATATAGATGCCAATTCCTAAGGCAAACAACGCATCGGCGCGATGCCAGCCGTACCAGGAAAGGCCCAGCGCCACCAGAATAGCGCCGTTCATCATAACATCAGACTGATAATGAAGCATATCCGCCCGCACCGCCTGGCTCTGGGTTTTTCGCACCACCCAGCGCTGGAAGGTCACCAGCGCCAGCGTGCTGAACAGGGCGATCAACGTGACGACGACCCCGACGCCAGCGGCCTGCAGCGGCTCCGGACGCACCAGGTGCTGGATGCCGGTGAGAAACAGAAACAACGCCGAGCCGGAGATAAACATGCTTTGCGCCAGCGCCGCCAGCGATTCCGCTTTGCCATGGCCAAAGGTATGTTCTTCATCAGCAGGTTGCAGCGAATAGCGAACCACCAGCAGGTTGGTCAGCGAGGCGGCAATATCCACCAGCGAATCCACCAGCGCAGCCAGAATACTGACTGAACCGGTATACCACCACGCAAAAATTTTGATCAAAAGTAACGCGGAGGCCATGGCCGTCGCGGCGATAGCGGCGCGGCTGACCAACCGGCCATAAGATTGATTCATATAGGCTCCTTCTCCTGCAATGCGCTTAGTATAACCTGAACTTGTGACGCTCACGGGATACGCGAAGAAGTTGATTTGCCGAAAAAAGGGCAAAAAAAACCCCCACATCATGTGGGGGAAGACAGGGATGGTGTCTATGGCAAGGAAAACAGGGTTTGTTACTGGGGTTGCAGGGTGTTGCTACTACTCGAAAGCATCATTGCTGAGCCTTTCTGCATCCTTGCAACCTCACGCAACTGATCCATACGTTGCTGGTGCTTAGCATTTAAAACCGCTTGCTGCTCTGGCGTAAGCAGGTGGTACATCTGGTTGCGGACCTTAGCCATTTCAACCTGGCGAGCAACCTGTTCCTGCGCCATCTTTTCTGCCTGAGCGCGCACAGCGTTTTCATCAAAATTTTCTGCGGTGACAAGGCGATGCATTGTCTCCATTTCGCTAACATTAACGGGGAGCCTGTCGTGGCGTGCCCGTTGCATAAGATCCCGTAACTGCTGACGTTGCTGCTCGGTTAAACTTATGCCGTCAAACATATGGCTCTGGCTACCGCGCTGTCCCCCTTCGTCTCCGGGGAGCCAGTTAACGCTGGTAACGACTTCAGCGGCCTGGCTATATGCACTTAGCGCCAGCGTTGAGGCCATGACGGCAGCGATAACATTGCGCATCACATACTCCCAAAACGTTTGTGTCGCGATTCAACGAGAGACAGTCTACGATTCAGGCTGCAAACATGCGTCAGGGGGTGTAAAACAACGTAAAGTCATGGATTAGCGGGCCTTGATGACGTAATTTCTGCCTCGGAGGTATTTAAAAGATGAATAAAATCCTGTTAGTTGATGATGACCGGGAGCTCACCTCCCTGTTAAAAGAGCTGCTCGATATGGAAGGTTTTAACGTGCTGGTGGCCCATGATGGGGAACAGGCGCTGGCCCTTCTGGACGACAGCGTTGATTTATTGCTGCTCGACGTGATGATGCCGAAGAAAAACGGTATCGATACGCTGAAAGAGCTGCGTCAGACACACCAGACCCCGGTTATCATGCTAACAGCGCGCGGGAGCGAGCTGGATCGCGTTCTCGGCCTTGAGCTGGGCGCGGATGACTATTTGCCTAAGCCGTTCAACGATCGTGAACTGGTGGCCCGTATACGCGCGATTCTGCGCCGTTCCCACTGGAGCGAGCAGCAGCAGACGACCGAAGCCGGATCGCCAACGCTGGAAGTGGATGCCTTAAGCCTGAACCCGGGCCGCCAGGAAGCCAATTTCGATGGTCAGACGCTGGAGCTCACCGGTACCGAGTTCACCCTGCTCTATCTGTTAGCGCAGCATCTCGGCCAGGTAGTGTCGCGTGAACATTTAAGCCAGGAAGTGTTAGGCAAGCGCCTGACGCCGTTCGACCGCGCCATCGATATGCATATTTCCAACCTGCGGCGTAAGCTGCCGGAGCGCAAAGATGGCCATCCATGGTTTAAAACGCTGCGTGGTCGCGGGTATCTGATGGTTTCCGCTTCATGATTGGAAGTTTGACTGCACGCATCTTCGCCATCTTCTGGCTCACGCTGGCGCTGGTGTTGATGCTGGTGCTGATGTTGCCCAAACTGGATTCCCGGCAGATGACCGAGCTGCTGGAAAGCGAGCAGCGTCAGGGCATCATGATCGAGCAGCACGTCGAGGCCGAGCTGGCCAACGATCCGCCAAACGATCTGATGTGGTGGCGCCGTCTGTTTCGCGCCATTGATAAATGGGCGCCGCCGGGACAACGCCTGCTGCTGGTGACCAGCGAAGGCCGCGTGATCGGCGCAGAACGCAACGAGATGCAGATCATTCGTAACTTTATCGGCCAGGCCGATAATGCCGATCATCCGCAGAAAAAACGCTATGGCCGCCTGGAAATGGTGGGCCCGTTTTCCGTCAGGGACGGCGAGGATAACTATCAGCTCTATCTGATTCGTCCCGCCAGCACCTCCCAATCCGACTTTATCAACCTGTTGTTTGACCGGCCGCTGCTGCTGCTGATCGTCACGATGCTGGTCAGCGCCCCGCTGCTGCTGTGGCTGGCGTGGAGCCTGGCGAAACCGGCGCGTAAGCTGAAAAACGCCGCCGACGAAGTCGCCCAGGGCAACCTGCGCCAGCATCCGGAGCTGGAAGCCGGGCCGCAGGAGTTCTTAGCCGCTGGCGCCAGCTTTAACCAGATGGTGACCGCGCTGGAGCGGATGATGACCAGCCAGCAGCGGCTGCTGTCGGATATCTCGCATGAGCTGCGCACACCACTTACGCGCCTGCAGTTGGGCACCGCCCTGCTGCGTCGCCGCAGCGGTGAGAGCAAGGAGCTGGAGCGCATCGAAACCGAGGCGCACCGGCTGGACAGCATGATCAACGACCTGCTGGTGATGTCGCGCAATCAGGCCAAAAATGCCCTGGTCAGCGAGACGGTGAAAGCCAATCAGCTGTGGGGCGAAGTGCTGGACAACGCGGCGTTTGAAGCCGAGCAGATGGGTAAATCTTTCACCGTTGAATATCCGCCGGGCCCCTGGCCGCTGTACGGTAACCCTAATGCGCTGGAAAGCGCGCTGGAGAATATCGTCCGCAACGCCCTGCGCTACTCGCACACGAAGATTTCCGTCAGCTTCTCGGTGGATAAAGACGGGATTACGGTTAACGTCGACGACGACGGCCCGGGCGTCAGCCCGGAAGATCGCGAACAGATTTTCCGGCCATTCTACCGGACCGACGAGGCGCGCGACCGCGAGTCCGGCGGCACCGGTCTGGGGCTGGCGATTGTCGAAACCGCTATTCAGCAACACCGCGGTTGGGTGAAGGCCGACGACAGCCCGCTGGGTGGTTTGCGCTTAACCCTTTGGCTGCCGCTGTATAAGCGCACCTGACTCTGTCCCGGCTTGCGCTGCGCTAAGCCGGGAGCATCCCCGAAAATACTCAATATGGGGGAATTATTTCCCCCACAATCTCCGCGAACTATCCTCGATCTTACCGCTTAAACGCCGCTTCTGCAGCGTTCTGCTCCAGCTCACCGACAGGCCCGCAGCCGACAATAAACGATGATACTGATCATCATCAAACGGCATCTGCCAGGCAATCGCCCCGGCCTCATGGACACTGACATCACTCAGCCGGGAAACCAGTTCGAGGGGCGCATCGCTGGAGACTTGCCCCCCGGCAATCACCCGATACAACCAGCCGGTCTTCCCGCTGTTTTGCACCAGCTGCGCCATATCACCGATCGCAAAATGAAAGTTGAGCTTGAAGCACGGCGATCGCGGCTGGGTGACCTGGATCAGCGCCTCGCCCCAGCGAAAGATATCGCCGATATAAACATTTTGCTCGGTAAGCCCGGTGGTGGAGAGGTTTTCGCCGAACGCCGGCGCGCAGAAGCGCTCGGCCTGCTGGGGGAATTCACGCATCCAGTCGGCATAGTGTTCGCGCGGATAGTGGCACAGCGCGCGGTCCGGCCCGCCGTGAATTTTCTTCTCCGCCTGCTCATCCCCATCGAGGCCGAGATCGCCGAGCTGCAATTCGCCATCGACCTGGATTTTGCCGATCGCGCTGGGGCGACTGCCCGCGTAGTCCCTGATTTTGCCGACAAAGACATTCACCGGATAATGCATGGCTGCTCTCCTTGCTACAGATATAAAAAAAGCGAGTCATCAGACTCGCTTCTCTCTTAGCGCAATGCAACCTTATTTTTTAGCGGCAAAACGCGCTGCAGCTTCGTCCCAGTTCACTACGTCCCAGAAGGCTTTGATGTAGTCCGGACGACGGTTCTGGAATTTCAGGTAATAAGCGTGTTCCCACACGTCCAGACCCAGGATCGGGAAGCCGGAAGCGCCGGAAATGGCTTCGCCCATCAGCGGGGAATCCTGGTTGGCGGTGGAGACAACGGCCAGTTTGTCACCTTTCAGGACCAGCCACGCCCAGCCGGAGCCGAAACGGGTCGCAGCGGCTTTTTCGAATTCCGCTTTGAAATTGTCTACAGAGCCGAAATCGCGCTCGATAGCCGCTTTCAGGTCGCCCTGCAGGGTGGTGCCGGTTTTCAGGCCTTTCCAGAACAGGCTGTGGTTAGCGTGGCCGCCCGCGTTGTTACGCAGTACGGTCTTTTTGTCAGCCGGCAGCTGATCCAGCTTGGTGATCAGCTCTTCAGCGGACAGGTTAGCGAACTCCGGCAGGCTTTCCAGCGCGGCGTTGGCATTGTTCACGTAGGTCTGATGGTGTTTAGTGTGATGGATCTCCATCGTCTGCTTGTCGAAGTGCGGTTCCAGAGCATCGTAAGCGTACGGCAGGGATGGCAGGGTATAGCTCATAATCATCTCCATTATTGTCGAGCGGCTCAAGTGTTAACGCCGCGTAAGCAGTTTGTCCATTATAGTTAATTAAATGGTATTGAAAATGCTTATCAATGCCGTATTTTTCATATGGATATAACCAGAAGAAATACCCGTCATTTTGTGATGTAGAACAACTAATTAAGCCCATGGTTGCCAGGGTTCGCCATCCTGTGGCAACGGCTTGAAGGCGGCCAAAGCGGCTAATTTTTACACTCATCACATCGGAAGCCGCCGTCTCCGATAAAAAAAGATGAGGATAAAATCAATGAACCACGCGATTACGATGGGTATTTTTTGGCATTTGATAGGGGCCGCCAGTGCCGCCTGTTTCTATGCCCCGTTCAAAAAAGTAAAACACTGGTCGTGGGAAACCATGTGGTCGGTTGGAGGGATCGTCTCCTGGCTGATCCTGCCCTGGGCCATCAGCGCCACGCTGTTACCCGACTTCTGGGCCTACTACCGCTCCTTTAACGCCTCCACGCTGCTGCCGGTCTTCCTGTTCGGCGCTATGTGGGGCATCGGTAATATCAACTATGGCCTGACCATGCGCTATCTTGGCATGTCGATGGGGATTGGCATCGCCATTGGCATCACGCTGATTGTCGGCACGCTGATGACGCCGATTATTAACGGTCAGTTTTCGGTGCTGATGCACACCCAGGGCGGTCAAATGACGCTGCTCGGCGTGCTGGTGGCGGTGATTGGCGTCGGCATCGTCACCCGCGCAGGCCAGCTGAAAGAGCGCAAAATGGGCATCAAAGCCGAAGAGTTCAATCTGAAGAAAGGACTTCTGCTGGCGGTGATGTGCGGTATCTTCTCCGCAGGGATGTCGTTCGCGATGAACGCCGCCAAACCGATGCATGACGCCGCCGCAGCGCTCGGCGTCGACCCGCTGTACGCGGCGCTGCCAAGCTACGTAGTCATTATGGGCGGCGGGGCGCTGGTCAACCTCGGCTTCTGCTTTATTCGTCTGGCGAAAGTGAAGAACCTGTCAGTCAAAGCCGATTTCTCGCTGGCCAAACCGCTCATCATCAGCAACCTTCTGCTCTCCGCCCTCGGCGGCCTGATGTGGTATCTCCAGTTCTTCTTCTATGCCTGGGGCCACGCCAGCATTCCGGCGCAGTATGACTATATGAGCTGGATGCTGCACATGAGTTTCTACGTGCTGTGCGGCGGTCTGGTGGGTCTGGTGCTGAAGGAGTGGAACAACGCCGGTCGTCGTCCGGTGAGCGTCCTGAGCCTCGGCTGCGTGGTGATCATCATCGCCGCCAATATCGTCGGTCTGGGGATGGCCAGTTAACCACTGGGTCATCAGCCAGACAACGACGGTCTTCAGGCGGCGGCGCGACTGCGCTGCCGCCACTGTCCCGGCGACATGCCGATTTCCCGGCTAAAAACCACCGAAAAGTAGTTACTGTCCTCAAAGCCGCACTGCATGGCGATATCGCCGATTAAGCGCTCGGTATGCTGCAGCAGATACTGCGCATGGCAGATCCGCAGCTGGCGTAAATAGTGATTGATGGTCATCCCGGTTTGCTGGCGAAACTGCTGGCGAAGCGCCCGCTCGCTGCCGCCCTCCTGCTCGCAGAAACGCTCCAGAACAAAGGGGCGGCTGAGGCTGGCCGCCAGCGCGGCCAGCAGTTTGTCCAGCAGCGCTTCGCGCTGCGTCGCCGCGGGATCATCCGTCGCGTAGCGATGGCGCTGCAACGTCAGCGCCAGCTGGGCAAAAAGCAGTTCGGCCATCGCATTTCCCTGCGCGTCGCGCCGGGCGCACTCATGCTCAAGCTGGCTAATCACCTGGCGCGCCTGCGCCATACCTGTGCTGCCCATGCGCCAGTGGGGCTTCCACGGCGTGCCAAAGAGGCCAGGGATCGTCCCCGCCCAGTCAAAATTGAGCTGCAGCCGCTCCGGGCAATAGATGATGTTCTGCAGGACTAAATCATTAACCGAAGCATAGGAGTGTTTATCTTCGGCGCGAATATAGAACAGATCGCCGCGGGTAATGCGCCAGGGGCGATCGTTAAGGACGTGCAGCCCGTTGCCGCGCCACACCAGCACCAGCTCGCAGAACTCGTGGGTATGCTCGGCAAAAACATTTTGCGGGTAGCGGTCAGCCACCGCCACTGCCTGCGTGGCGGAAGGGAAAAACTCCTCTTTACGTAGAATCAGACCGGCCACGGCTCACACTCCAAACGCGGATAAGGGCGCATTATTCGCGTTTTTAGCCCGCAATACGTTGACTCTTCTCGCGTTACTGAAGAATGGCGTCGCGGCCCTGGCGGATATCACGCGGCGACCAGTCAAATTCGCGGCGAAAAAGCGTCGAAAAGTGGTTACTGTCGCCGAAGCCGCAGCGAAAAGCGATATCAGTCACGCTTTCATCGCTGTGGCGCAGCAGATGCCGGGCCTTCATCAGGCGCACCCGATTAAGATAGCGCTGCGGCGTCAGGCCGGTCTGCTGCTTCAGCTGGCGGTGCAGGGTACGCAGCGACAGCGAAAACTGCGCCGCCACCTCCTCCCAGCAGATCTCCTGGGCAAAATGATCTTCCAGCCAGGCCAGCAGCTGATTCAGCCGCGCATCATTGTTGGTAGCCTCTTCCGCAAGACTGCTTTTACGCAACAGCACCAGCAGCTGCATAAACAGGATCTCACGGCTGGCGACGGCATGGGTATCCGTTTCGCTCCCCATGGCCTCCATCTGCGCCACGATATGCCGAACCTGCTGCAGGACCGTCTGGTTCACCCGCCAGTGCGACGGGTAGTTCCCCTCCTGCTCCTGGGGCAGCAGTTGGCTGACCCCGGCGAGAAAACGAAACGCATCCGGCGCGCGATAGAGCACGTTGGTCAGACACAGGTTATCCGTATGCTCGTACAGATGCCGGTCGTGATCGCGAATAAAGCAGACCGAACCGCCGCCGATGGTATAGGGCTGACCATTGAAGACGTGAATACCCGTGCCCTGCTCCACGATGACAATTTCATGGAAATCATGGTGATGTTCCGGAAAGGCCGACTGAGGGAGGCGGGGTTCAATAGCCACCGTCGAGATCCCGGCCTTAAAGAAATCCGTACTGTGCAATATGGTCATGATGCCACCCTCGTAATGAGAAAAATTATCAGTCACCGGCTGATAGTAATGAAGGGTTGGCTATCCGGCCTTCAATTTTTGACCATGAAATTCGTAAATCCTGCCGCTTTTTCAAGAATCAGCCGGAAAGATACGGAACTGCGGACGCCATCACATCCCCCTCGCCACCCCCTAAAACCGCAAATTGTGATTTCCCTCACGGTCACCTTTGCTTTCTTGCCAGCGGCCAGTTTTGACTGTCCGTAGCGAGAAGGTGTCAGTAAGCGGCCTTTTTTAGACTGCGGACAATGATTTTAAGAAGGGTCTTTCCATGAGTATTCGTCATTGTGTCGCCGTCGATTTAGGCGCCTCCAGCGGGCGGGTGATGCTCGCCAGCTATCAGTCCGGGCCACGCGCCCTGACCCTGCGGGAAATTCATCGCTTCACCAACAGCCTGCAGAAGGTGGATGGCTTCGACTGCTGGGATGTGGATGGCCTGGAAGGCGAGATCCGTCGCGGGCTGGAGAAAGTGTGTGAGCAGGGCATCCTGATCGACAGTATCGGCATCGATACCTGGGGGGTGGATTATGTCCTGCTGGATAAGCAGGGCCAGCGCGTCGGACTGCCGATCTCCTATCGCGACGACCGCACCCAGGGCCTGCTACGTCACGCTGAAGAACAGCTGGGCCGGGCGGAGATCTATCGCCGCAGTGGTATTCAGTTTCTGCCGTTTAACACCCTTTACCAGCTGCGCGCCCTGGTGGAGCAGCAGCCGGAGCTGGTCAGTCAGGCCGCGCATGCCCTGCTGATCCCCGACTATTTCAGCTTCCGCCTGACCGGCAATCTGAACTGGGAATATACCAACGCCACCACCACCCAGCTGGTTAACATCAATAGCGATAGCTGGGATGAGACGCTGCTGAACTGGACCGGCGCGCCGTTGGCGTGGTTCGGAACGCCGACCCACCCCGGCAATGTGATTGGTCACTGGATCTGCCCGCAGGGCAACCGTATTCCGGTGGTCGCTGTCGCCAGCCACGACACCGCCAGCGCGGTGATCGCCTCCCCGCTGGCCGACCGCCATGCCGCCTATCTCTCCTCCGGCACCTGGTCGCTGATGGGGTTTGAAAGCCTGACTCCATACACCTGCGACGCGGCGCTGCAGGCCAATATCACCAACGAAGGCGGAGCCGAAGGCCGCTACCGGGTGCTGAAAAATATCATGGGCCTGTGGCTGCTGCAGCGGGTGCTGAAAGAGCAAAACGTCAGCGACCTGCAGGGGCTGATCGCCCGCACCGCCGCGCTACCGGCGTGCCGCTTCATGATTGACTGCAACGATGACCGCTTTATCAACCCGGCCAGTATGAGCGCCGAGATCCAGGCCGCCTGTCGCGATGCCGGGCAGCCCGTTCCTGAAAGCGATGCCGAGCTGGCGCGCTGCATTTTCGACAGCCTGGCGCTGCTCTACGCCCGGGTGCTTAACGAGCTGGCGGCGCTGCGCGGCCAGCCCTTCAGCCAGCTGCATATCGTCGGCGGCGGCTGCCAGAACGCGCTGCTTAACCAGCTGTGCGCTGACGCCTGCGGGATCGCCGTCGTGGCCGGCCCGATAGAAGCCTCCACCCTCGGCAATATCGGCATCCAGTTAATGACCCTCGACGAGCTGGCCAATGTCGATGAGTTTCGTCAAGTGGTGCGCGACAACGCGGCGCTCACCGCTTTTACCCCCAATCCTGATAGTGAAATTGCCCGTTTCGTGGCGCAGTTTCAGCCACAACAGACCAAGGAGCTTTGCGCATGACCACTCAACTTGAACAAGCCTGGGAAATTGCTAAGCAGCGCTACGCCGCCGTCGGCGTGGATGTCGAGGAGGCCCTGCGCCAGCTGGACCGTCTGCCCGTCTCCATGCACTGCTGGCAGGGTGACGACGTCGCCGGTTTCGAAAACCCGGCGGGAAGCCTGACCGGCGGCATCCAGGCGACCGGCAACTACCCAGGCAAAGCACGCAATGCTGAAGAGCTACGCGCCGACCTTGAGCAGGCGCTGAGCCTGATCCCGGGACCAAAGCGTCTCAACCTGCACGCTATTTACCTGGAATCCGACGCGCCGGTAGCGCGCAATGAGATTAAGCCGGAGCACTTTAAAAACTGGGTTACGTGGGCGAAAGCCAACAAACTGGGGCTGGATTTCAACCCCTCCTGCTTCTCGCATCCGCTGAGCGCCGACGGCTTTACCCTGTCGCACGCCAACGATGAGATCCGCCAGTTCTGGATCGACCACTGCAAAGCCAGCCGTCGCGTATCCGCTTATTTTGGCGAACAGCTGGGTACCCCATCGGTGATGAATATCTGGGTGCCGGACGGCATGAAAGATATTACCGTTGACCGCTTCGCGCCGCGCCAGCGGTTGCTGAATGCCCTTGATGAAGTGATCAGCGAGAAGCTCGACCCGGCGCACCATATTGACGCCGTGGAGAGCAAGCTGTTCGGCATCGGCGCCGAAAGCTACACCGTCGGCTCCAACGAGTTCTATATGGGCTACGCCACCAGCCGCCAGACGGCGCTGTGTCTCGATGCCGGCCATTTCCACCCGACGGAAGTGATCTCCGACAAAATCTCTGCCGCCATGCTCTACATCCCGCGCCTGCTGCTGCACGTCAGCCGCCCGGTACGTTGGGACAGCGACCACGTGGTGCTGCTGGATGATGAAACCCAGGCCATCGCCAGTGAAATCATTCGCCATAACCTGTTTGACCGCGTGCACATCGGCCTCGACTTCTTCGATGCCTCCATCAACCGCATCGCAGCCTGGGTGATTGGTACCCGGAATATGAAAAAAGCGCTGCTGCGCGCCCTGCTGGAACCAACTGCTCAGCTTCGTCAGCTGGAGAACGACGGCGATTATACCGCCCGCCTGGCGCTGCTCGAAGAGCAAAAATCGCTGCCGTGGCAGGCTATCTGGGAGATGTACTGTCAGCGTCACGACACGCCGGCGGGCAGTCAGTGGCTGGACAACGTGCGGGCTTATGAGAATGCGGTTCTGAGCCAGCGCGGGTAATGCACGGGCTTTCCCGGGTCGCGGCTGACGCCTTACCCGGGCTACGAACCTGACGCCTTACCCGGGCTACGAACTGCGCGATGTTGCCAGAGCGCACCGAACAGTTCCCTCTCCCCTATGGGGAGAGGGTTAGGGTGAGGGGCTACCCCCACCGAATCAACAGGAAAGACAAGACTATGCAGACCATTATCGACGCCTGGTTCGTCCAGGGCATGATCAAAGCCACCTCCGACGCCTGGCTGAAAGGCTGGGACGAACGCAACGGCGGCAACCTGACGCTGCGTCTGGATGAAGCGGATATCGAACCTTACGCGGCGGATTTCCACGCCAAACCGCGTTATATCGCCCTCAGCCAGCCGATGCCAACCCTGGCCAACCAGCCATTTATTGTCACCGGCTCCGGCAAATTCTTCCGTAACGTCCAGCTCGACCCGGCCGCTAACCTCGGCGTGGTAAAGGTCGACAGCGATGGCGCGGGATACCATATCCTGTGGGGCCTCACCGAGGATGCCGTACCGACCTCCGAGCTGCCGGCACACTTCCTGTCGCACAGCGAGCGTATCAAACTGACCGGCGGCAAAGACCGGGTGATCATGCACTGCCATGCCACCAACCTGATCGCCCTGACCTATGTTCTGGAGAACCACAGCGATCTGTTCACCCGCAAGCTGTGGGAAGGTAGCACCGAATGTCTGGTGGTCTTCCCGGACGGCGTCGGCATTCTGCCGTGGATGGTACCGGGCACCGATGAAATCGGCCAGGCGACCGCCGAAACCATGCAAAAACACTCGCTGGTGCTGTGGCCGTTCCACGGCGTCTTCGGCAGCGGCCCCACGCTGGATGAGACCTTCGGCCTGATCGACACCGCCGAGAAGTCCGCCGAAGTGCTGGTGAAAGTCTTGTCGATGGGCGGGATGAAGCAGACCATCACCCGCGAAGAGCTTATCGCCCTTGGTAAACGCTTCAATGTGCAGCCGCTGCAGTCCGCTTTAGATCTTTATCCATAACAACATCGCGCCCCGCTCACCGAGACGGGGCGAAATATCACCTGCAAACCCTACAAAACTAACTCATGTGGAGTAAAAGCAATGAAAACAAAGACAAGCTTGATCCTCACCGTTGCCGCCCTGGCGTTGTCCGGTTCCGCCTTAGCCGAAGTTAAAATCGCCCTTGTGGCGAAATCGCTGGGAAATGGCTTCTTCGAAGCCGCCAACGCTGGCGCCCAACAGGCAGCCAAAGAGTTAGGTGATGTCAAAGTGATCTACACCGGCCCGACCACTACCACCGCCGAAGCGCAGATCGACGTGCTGAATGGGTTGATCGCCCAGGGGGTGGATGCGATCGCCATTTCCGCCAACGATCCGGACGCGGTGGTGCCGGTGCTGAAAAAAGCGATGCAGCGCGGCATCAAGGTGGTCTCGTGGGACTCCGGCGTGGCGCCGGCAGGCCGCCAGATCCATCTTAACCCCTCGAATAACGCCTTAATTGGCGAAACCAACGTCAAGCTCGCCGCCGATGCGCTGAAGGCGCTGAACGTTGAGAAAGGCGAGGTGGCCGTGTTAAGCGCCACCCCAACCTCCACTAACCAGAACATCTGGATTGAGGAGATGAAAAAGGTGCTGCCGCAGTATCCGTCCGTACAGCTGGTCACCGTCGCCTACGGGGACGATCTGTCGGATAAAAGCTACCGCGAAGCGGTGGGCCTGCTGAAATCATATCCGGACCTGAAAGTCATTGTTTCGCCGTCGTCGGTGGGCATTGTTGCCGCCGCGCAGGCGGTGAAGGATCAGGGCAAAATCGGCAAAGTCTATGTCACCGGGCTGGGGCTGCCGTCGGAAATGGCCGGCGCGATCAAGTCCGGCGCCAGCAAAAGCTTCGCCATCTGGAACCCGATTGACCTGGGCTACGCCGCCACCTATCTGGCCGACGATTTAGTCAAAGGCACGGCGACCAAAACCGAAGCCAGTATGGGCAAGCTGGGCAAAGTGAAGCTGGATGCTGAGGGGAATGGCGCGATGGCCGAGCCGTTCGTCTACGATGCGAGCAACATCGATAAGTTCTCGAAAATTTTCTAACCCTTGTTCCCTCACCCCGGCCCTCTCCCGGAGAGAGAGGGGGAAAGGCTGGTCCTTTGCACGATGTGGCCAGCGGACGCCGGACCGTTCCCTCGCCCCTTTGGGGAGAGGGTTAGGGTGAGGGGTGATTTTTGTGGAGAACTATCATGTCAGCATCAACGCCACTGCTGTCGCTGAAGGGGATCACCAAGATTTTTCCCGGTGTGCGCGCCCTTGAGAACGTGCAGCTTGATCTCTGGCCCGGCAAAGTGACCGCCTTAATCGGCGAAAACGGCGCGGGGAAATCTACGCTGGTCAAAGTGATGACCGGTATTTATCAGCCCGAAGAGGGCGAGATCCTCTATAAAGCGATCCCTATTCATCTGCCAACGCCGGAATCGGCGCATAAGGTAGGGATCACCGCCATTCACCAGGAAACCGTGCTGTTTGACGAACTCTCGGTCAGTGAAAATATTTTCGTCGGCCAGTATCTGTATAAGGGACTGCTCAAAACGCTCGACTGGCCGGCGATGCACCGCAGAGCCAGCGAGATCCTCACCCGGCTGGAAGTCCAGATCGACCCGCGGGCCACGCTGAAAACCCTCAGCATCGCCCAGCGGCACATGGTGGCGATTGCCCGGGCGCTGGCTTTCGACGCCCAGGTGGTGATCCTCGATGAGCCGACCGCCGCCCTCTCCCAGCATGAAATCCTGGAGTTTTATCACATCGTTGAGCGTCTGAAGCAGGACGGCAAAGCGATCCTGTTTATCTCGCATAAGTTCGATGAAATTTTCGAGCTGGCCGATTATTACACCATCCTGCGCGATGGGGTGTACGTCAGCTCCGGGGCGATAAGCGACATCACCGAAGAGCGAATGGTGTCGATGATGGTGGGCCGGGCGATCACCCAAACCTACCCGAAAATCGACTGCACGCCCGGAGAAACGGTGCTGGAGGTGACCGATCTCTGTCATCCTACCGAGTTTGCCCATATCAGCTTCCGCCTGCGCAAGGGCGAAATTCTCGGCTTTTACGGCCTGGTGGGCGCCGGACGCACCGAGCTGATGCAGGCGCTCTCCGGTGTCTCGCGTCCCTCCTCCGGCGAGATCCGCCTGAACGGCAGCCCCATGCGCTTTCGCCAGCCCGCCGACGCCATCCGCGCGGGCATCGTCTGCGTGCCGGAAGAGCGGCAGAAACAGGGGGCGATCATCGCCCTGCCCATCGCCCAGAACATCAGTCTGCCGCAGCTCAGCAAGCTCAATCCTAACGGCGTCCTGAACGACGCCCGGGAATGGCGGCTGGCGGACGAGTACGCCTCGCGCCTGCAGGTTAAAGCCTTCAGCTGGCGGCAGCCGGTGGAGACCCTCTCTGGCGGCAACCAGCAGAAAGTGGTGATCGGCAAATGGCTGGCGACCCATCCCGAGGTGATTATCCTCGATGAGCCGACCAAAGGCATCGATATCGGCTCAAAAGCCGCCGTGCATCAGTTTATGTCCGAGCTGGTCAGCCAGGGACTGGCGGTGATTATGGTCTCGTCAGAGCTGCCGGAAGTGATGGGCATGGCCGACCGGATTATCGTGATGCACGAAGGGCTGATGGTCGCCGAATACCAGGCCGGGGAAGCGACAGCGGAAACCATCGTTAGCGCCGCCAGCGGCATCGGCCAGGAGGCGGCATGATGGGACACGCATGGCTTAAACATCGCGAAGCGCTGCTGGCGGTGGTCATCATTTTGATGATCGGCGCCATCGGCAGCCGGGCGCCGTCGTTCGTTTCACCGGGCAATCTGGTGGAGATGTTTAACGATACCGCCATCCTTATCATCCTCGCCCTCGGGCAGATGATGGTGTTGCTCACCAAAGGCATCGATCTGTCGATGGCCGCCAACCTGGCGCTGACCGGGATGATCGTCGCCCTGCTTAACGCCCACTATCCGGGTATTCCGGTGGTGGCGCTGCTGGCACTGGCAACCCTGCTGGGCCTGCTGATGGGGATGATTAACGGCCTGCTGGTCTGGCGCCTCGGCATTCCCGCCATCGTGGTGACCCTGGGCACCATGAGCATTTATCGCGGCATTATCTTCCTGCTGACTGACGGCGGCTGGGTTAACTCACATCAGATGAGCGCTGATTTTCTCAGTCTGCCGCGCAGCACGCTCATGGGATTACCGCTTCTGAGCTGGTGCGCCATCGCCGCGCTGCTGCTGGTGGGTTATTTCCTGCGCTACAGCCGCACCGGCCGGGCCTTATACACCGCAGGCGGCAACGCGACGGCGGCGTACTACACCGGCATTAACGCCGGAAAAATGCAGTTCGTCAGTTTCTGTCTCTCCGGCGCGCTGGCTGGCTTCTGCGGCTATCTGTGGATCTCGCGCTTCGCCGTCGCCTATGTCGACGTGGCGAACGGCTTTGAACTGCAGGTGGTCGCGGCCTGCGTGATCGGCGGTATCAGTACCATGGGCGGAAGCGGACGGGTGCTGGGCTGCCTGTGCGGCGCGCTGTTCCTCGGGGTCATCAATAACGCCCTGCCGGTGATCGGCATCTCGCCCTTCTGGCAAATGGCGATCTCCGGGGCGGTGATCGTCATAGCGGTGCTGCTCAACGAGCGCGGCAATCGCGGTCACGGGCGGTTAATCCTGCGCAACGCGGCGTTAGCCCGACAGAAACAGGCGGTAAAATCATGAGCAAGATGATGGTATCTGAAGAGATGAAAAACGCCCCGGCCGCGCCGTCGCCGCTGCGCCGCCTGCTGTGCTGGGAAGGGTTTTTACTGGCGGTAACCCTGGCGGTATTTATCGGCAACGCGGTGGCTTCCCCGTACTTCCTCAATATCTGGAACCTCTCGGACGCGACCTTTACCTTTACCGAGAAGGCGATCGTCGTCCTGCCGATGGCGATGCTGATTATCGCCCGGGAAATCGATCTGTCGGTGGCCTCGACGATGGCGCTCAGCTCAACGGTGATGGGCTTCTGCGCGGCAGCGGGGGTGGACACGCCGCTGCTGGTGGTCATCGGTCTGGGCGTAGGTCTGCTGTGCGGCCTGTTCAACGGCTTGCTGGTGACTCGCTTTAACCTGTCGTCCATTGTGATCACCATCGGCACCATGAGCCTGTATCGCGGCATCACCTATATCCTGCTGGGCGATCAGGCGCTCAATCACTATCCGGAGAGCTTTGCCTGGTTCGGCCAGGGCTACGTGTGGGGGGCGCTCTCTTTTGAGTTTGCGCTGTTTATCCTCCTCGCGGCCGCCTTCACCTTCCTGCTGCATAAAACCAACTTTGGTCGCCGGACCTACGCCATCGGCAATAACCCGACCGGCGCCTGGTTTTCGGGGATCAACGTTAAGCGTCATAACCTGGTGCTGTTCGCGCTGGTCGGGCTGATGGCCGGGCTGGCGGCGGTCCTGCTGACCTCACGGCTCGGCAGTACCCGCCCTACCCTGGCGATGGGCTGGGAGCTGGCGGTTGTCACCATGGCGGTGCTCGGCGGCGTCAATATTCTTGGCGGCTCCGGCAGCATGCCCGGGGTGATCATTGCCGCCTTTCTGATGGGGCTGGTGACCTTCGGCCTGAGCCTGCTGAACGTCCCCGGCATCGTGATGTCGGTGATTATCGGCGCCATGCTGATCGTGGTGATCTCCCTGCCGATTATGACCCGGCGGATGATGCAGCGAAGACGATGTTAATTTCCCCCTCACCCTGGCCCTCTCCCCAAGGGAGAGGGGACTGCCCGGTGCACGCAGGCAGCCTGTAGTCCGGGACCGGTTTTCCCCCTCTCCCTGCGGGAGAGGGCTGGGGTGAGGGGAAACGGATTTCCCAAAATCAACATTAAGGAGAATTATCATGAGTTTTATGTTGGCACTACCTAAAATCAGCCTCCACGGCGCAGGCGCTATCGGTGATATGGTCAAGCTGGTAGCGGGCAAACAATGGGGCAAGGCGCTGATCGTCACCGACGGTCAACTGGTGAAGCTGGGCCTGCTGGACAGTCTGTTTTCCGCGCTGGATGAACAGCAGATGGCTTATCAGCTGTTTGACGGCGTGTACCCCAATCCCACCGAAGCGCTGGTGCAGCAAGGCTATGCGGCGTACCAGGCGGCCCGCTGCGATTACCTGATCGCCTTCGGCGGCGGCAGCCCGATTGATACCGCCAAGGCGATAAAAATCCTCACCGCCAACCCTGGCCCCTCCACCGCCTACTCCGGCGTCGGCAAAGTGAAAAACGCTGGCGTGCCGCTGGTGGCCATCAACACCACCGCCGGCACGGCGGCGGAGATGACCAGCAACGCAGTGATTATCGATAGCGAGCGGCAGGTAAAAGAGGTGATTATCGACCCGAACCTGATCCCGGATATCGCCGTCGACGACGCCAGTGTGATGCTCGACATCCCGCCAGCCGTTACCGCCGCCACCGGCATGGACGCCCTGACCCACGCCATCGAGGCCTTTGTCTCCGTTGGCGCCCATCCCCTGACCGACGCCAACGCCCTCGAGGCCATTCGCCTGATTAACCTGTGGCTGCCGAAAGCGGTAGACGATGGGCAAGATCTGCAGGCCCGCGAGCAGATGGCGTTTGGCCAATACCTGGCGGGTATGGCGTTCAACAGCGCCGGTCTCGGGCTGGTACACGCCCTGGCCCATCAGCCTGGCGCCACCCACAACCTGCCGCACGGGGTGTGCAACGCCATCCTGCTGCCGATCATCGAAAACTTTAACCGCCCGAACGCGGTGGCGCGCTTCGCCCGCGTGGCGCAGGCGATGGGCGTCGATACTCGCGGCATGAGCGATGAAGCTGCCAGCATGGAGGCCATCAATGCCATCCGCGCGCTGAGCAAACGCGTAGGGATCCCCCAGGGTTTCAGCCAGCTTGGCGTCAGCAAAGCCGATATCGAAGGCTGGCTGGATAAAGCGCTGGCCGACCCGTGCGCGCCGTGTAACCCGCGCCCCGCCAGCCGCGATGAGGTTCGCGAGCTCTATCTGGAGGCCTTATGATCCGTAAAGCTTTCGTCATGCAGGTGAACCCCGACGCGCACGAGGAGTACCAGCGCCGCCATAATCCCATCTGGCCGGAGCTGGAGGCAGTGCTGAAGGACCACGGCGCGCACCATTACGCCATTTATCTCGATAAAGAACGCCATCTGTTGTTCGCGACGGTGGAGATTGAGTCGGAAGCCCGCTGGGAGGCGGTCGCCAGCACGGAAGTGTGCCAGCGCTGGTGGAAATACATGCGCGAGGTGATGCCCAGCAACCCGGATAACAGCCCGCTGAGCGCGGAGCTCAAAGAAGTGTTTTATCTGGCGTGAAAATAACCGGCCTCCCTCCAGACGGGAGGCCGGTTGATTAAACGGTCATCGCATTATCCCGAAGCGGCTCGGTTTTCGCCTTACCCGCTAACGTAAACGCTGAGATTAAGGTAACCGTCAGGGCAATACCGCCGAGGATCATATAGGTATCCTGAAAGCCGATCCGATCGTACATATTGCCGGCGAAGGCGGAGAGGAAGATCGCCGCCACCTGCTTGGCGAACTGGAAGCCCACCAGGTAAATGGTCGCCGACAGCCGGACATCAAACACACCGGTAATGTATTTAAAGGCGCCCACCAGCAGGAACGGCACCTCCAGCGCATGGAGCATTTTCAACGCTATGACTTCCGCGGCCGTAGTGGCGAAGGAAGAGCCAATCATTCTTGCCGCCATCACCATCCCGGCGATCAGCAGGGTATTCTTCGCCCCGATGCGGTTAATAATCCACGGCGAGCTGAACATAATGATGGCGTTACATATTTCTCCCGCGGTGGTGGCGAAACCAAAGGCGCGGGTGCCCGCTTCCGGGGTCGCGAAGAACGATTTAAAAAAGGTGGCGAACTGCTGATCAAAAACGTCATACACGCAGGCCACGCCGATGACATACAGAATAAACATCCACATCTTACGCTGGCGGAACATGCGCACCGCCGTTTTTAAATCGATCGCCGGGCGATTGGCGCCGAGCGAATCCATCACCTGCGCGGACTGACTGGCCTGCGGTTTGGCGATGGCCACCAGCACCACCAACAGCAGCGCGGCGGCCGACCCCATCCAGAACACCCATTCGGGATTAATGCTGAACAGCATTCCGGCGGTGGTCGCGCACAGCGCCCATCCCAGACAGCCAAAGGTGCGCGCCTTGCCGTATTCAAACCCGCTGTTGCGGCTTACCCGTTCGATATAGGCCTCCATCGCGCCGGCGCCTGCGGAGAATACAAAGCCGATATAGGCGCCGCCGCTCAGCGCCCCGAGCCAGATGTTGGTTTTCAGCAGCGGAGCGAAAACATAGAGGAAGAAGGGAGCAATCAGCACCAGCAGAACAGTCACGATACACATCAGGTGTTTTTTCAGCCCCAGCTTGTCAGAGATCACCCCGAGGACCGGCTGGAAACAGATGGCGAACAGCGACAGGCTGGAGAAAACGAGGCCGGTTTCGGTTTTATTCAGGCCGATGACGTCCGACAGCCAGATCGGCAGAAACGGAAAGCAGGTGGCCATGATGAAGAAGTAGAGAAAGAAGAACAGCCCGAAAATCCAGAAGTTGGGGTTGTTTTTGTGGGTACAGACGGTCGGGTTCATTATATTTTCCTCAAGAAGGGCCGCGACGCGGCCCGATACCATCACACGCGTTGCAGGCCAATCAGAATGGCGCTTTCCGGGTCGAGGATGGGCAGCGCCAGCCCCGCCTGCTGTAGCCACTCACCGCTCACCGTCTGCGGCGTCGTCATCCATGCCGGCAGCTTCCGCATGGTGTGGCCACCCTCGCCGGTTATCTGAATGTTCGGATGATCGAGGAGCGTCACCTGATAGCGGGCGCTCGCCTCCAGCCCCGCCAGGCGCAGCGGCGCCATCAGGGTGTAGTCCGGCATCGCCAGCTGGCTGATGAGGAAAATCGCCTGCGCTTTATCCGGGCTGACGACGCCATGGGCAAGAGTGGTGGCGTCCGGCATATCCATCCGCCACTGCACGCCGTGATGGATCACGTCGCGCCACTGCTTATGCAGGGCCGCATATTTCCGGTATCCGGCGCGCTCTTCTTCATCAGCGCTCACCGGATCCAGCTCAAGTCCCATATGACCAAACAGCGCCGTCAGGCCGCGGAAGGCGATACTGTGCTGGCGGAAAGTGGCATGACAGTGGCGATTGCCAATATGCGCGCCCATCACCTCCGGCGGGAAGAAGTAGCTCATGCCGCGCTGGATGGTGTTGCGCTCAAGGGCGTCATTATTGTCAGACGCCCAGAAGCGATGGCTGCGCTTGAGGACTTCATAATCGATCCGCCCGCCCCCGGAGGAGCAGGATTCAAATTCAATGTGCGGGAAACGGGCCACCAGCGTATCCAGCAGGCGGTAGAACTGGCGCGTTTGCGCGTCCGCGGCGGCGCGTCCCTGATGCCCAGGCTGCACCAGCTCGCGGTTCATATCCCACTTCACGTAGTCCACCGCGTGCTCGCCCAGCAGCCAGCTCATCCGCTCCAGCAGATAATCAAACGCTTCCGGAATGTTGAGATTCAGGACAAACTGATGGCGGCCGGTCAGCGGGGTATAGCCCGGCAGCGCCAGCACCCAGTCCGGGTGCGCCCGGTACAGATCCGAATCCGGGTTAATCATTTCCGGCTCCACCCAAATACCGAATTCCATCCCCAGCGATTTCACATGATCGATAACCGGCGTCAGTCCGTAGGGGTATTTTTTCTCATCAAGATACCAGTCCCCAAGCGCCGCCCAGTCGTCGTTGCGCCCTTTAAACCAGCCGTCATCGATAATAAAGCGCTCGACGCCCAGGGCCGCCGCTTCATCCGCCATGCGCATGATGTAGTCCGGGTCGTGGTCGAAATAGATCCCCTCCCAGGTGTTGAGATGCACCGGGCGCGGCTTGTTGCCCGGGAAGCGAATAATCCGTTCGCGCAGATAACGATGGAACTGCTGGCTCATGCCGTTCAGCCCGTTCGCCGAGTAGCTGGCATACAGGTACGGCGTCCACAAGGTTTCCCCTTCCGCCAGCGCCATTTCGCCCGGCAGATAGAGCGCCTCGGCCTGCAGATAGCGGCGGCCATCGGTTTTCACCTCTGCCCGCAGGCGATGGTTACCGCTCCAGGCCAGATGCACGCCCCAGACTTCACCCTGCATCTCGCTAAAGGCGCGGCTGCCGGTGATCAGGGCCGGGAAATGTTCGTGAGAGGTGCGCCCGCGGCGGTTCTCCAGCACAAAGCTGTCGTGCTCCAGCGTCAGGCGGTGAGGCTGGAACTCGCGGATCCAGCGGCCATGGAAAGCCATCACCTCGCGAGCGCGTTCGGCGACCGGCAATGTGACCGCCAGGCGATCCACCTGCCATGGGCTGGCGCGCAGATTGGTCACGCCATGGCGCACGCTCAGCACGCCGCTGGCATCCAGCGCGATCTCGCTGTGCAGACGCAGGCCGGCCTGTGGATCTTCGCTGACCAGGGTCAGCGTCTGGCCCTCGTGCCGCACTTCGCTGGTGGTGAACAGCGGAGAGGCATCCAGACCCTGACGATGGCCTTCAATGCCCGGCGCACCAAACAGGCCATGGCCCAGCTCCGCCATTAAGGTCACTGGCGAATCGACATCCAGTCTGCCGTTGGCGACCGGGCGCGTCAGGCTGTCGGCATCCTGCGGTGAAAAGTGGCTTAAATGTGGCCCCCAGTAGACAATTTCGGCGAAAGGGCGAGTTTTAATGACAACATCGGCACCGGCGCTTTGCAGGTGAATCAGCGAATCAGACATCAGACATCTCCATAACAAGGAATGTCTTACTGTTGATCCGAAACGTTTCGGATGCCAACCAAAACGTTTCGGATTCGTGATCGGCTTCAGAATTACGGGTTAAAAAGGGGTCAGGTCAGGCAGTTTCGCCGGGGATGAATTCGGGCTGCCAGAGCACCTGCAGCGAGGCCAGATCCTCGCCAGCAATTAAGCGGCGGACCATATCGGCAATCTGCCGCCCCACGCCCTGGCGCGTGGACTGGATCACCGCGGCGACATCGGTCTCTATGATGCTGTCCTGCGGCAGCCCGTCATACACCACCAGGGCGACGCGGTTGTCGCCGGTTAAACGGCCCAGATGGGCGAGCGCCATGGCGGCGCCATCGCCATGGGTGTTGCAGTCGGTGATGATCGCGGTAGGCGGCTCCGGCAGACGCAGCAGCTCCAGCGTGGCCTGATAGCCGCCGCGGCGCGTCGCCGGCACGCTACGCAGCCACGCATCGGATAACCCCGCCTCGCGCAGAGCATCGAGGTAGCCGTTACGCCGTTGCAAAATAAACGCCTGATTGTTGTTCTCGCCCAACAGCGCGATACGCTGGTGGCCCTGTTGAATCAGATGGCGGGTGGCGCGGCAGGTGCCGGCATAGTTATCGAAATCAAACCAGGCGTAGGGCTGCGCCAGGCGGCTACGGCCGAGCGCCAGAAACGGAAAGCCAGAGGCCTGCAGCTGCGCCAGCCGCGGATCGTCATCCAGGGTATGGGCCACGATTAAAGCGTCGACGCGACGGCCCTGCACCATGCGCATATAGCCATGTTTATCCGCCTGTTCATCATCGGCGATCAGCAACAAATCAATGTCATGGCGCGCCAGCTCATGGCTGATCTCCCCAACCATCTCAAGAAAAACGTTATTGTTGAGCGGCACGGGGCGGACAGGAAAGACGAGACCAACGGCATCAATGGTGCCCATTTTCAGACGGCGGGCGAAAGTGTTGGGGCGATAGCCCCGGCGCTGCGCTTCAGCCTCAACCCGGGCGCGGGTCTCCTGTGACACATCGTCATAGCCGTTCAACGCCCGGCTGACGGTCGTGACGGAGATCCCAAGTTGTTTGGCAATGGCTTTCAGCGACATAAAAATCCCTGTTTTCGCATAGGAAAGCTAGTTTCCCGCAATATGGCTATGACGTCCAGCGAGCGCGCGTCCCCCGCCGACGCGATGTCAGTTTTGCTCAGCGATCAGCAGAGCCTGCGTATCCGGCTCCAGCGCCTGAAAAACATGCTCCTGATCCGCCGGGTAGCAGATATAGTCGCCCTCGCCGAGCTCTTCCGGCGCCGACGTCAGCCCTACCCGCGCCCGCCCCTGGGTGACGATAATATGTTCCACCGAGCCTGGCGGATGCGGATGCGAAATACGATCGGCGCCGGGCTGGGTTAACAGTAAATAGATGTCCCGACGCGCGCCTGGCGGACAAGCGGCCAGCAAAATGGCCTGATAGTTCGCCTGCTCCGCCACCACCTTTGTCCCCTCTCCGCGGCGGATCACCTGCGTTTTGTTCACCTGCGGCTCAAGCAGGCGGGCAAACGGGATATCCAACGCCACGCAGAGCGACCACAGCGTTTCCAGACTCGGATTGCCGTTGCCGGACTCCAGTTGCGATAGCGTGGATTTTGCGATACCCGCCCGACGCGCGACTTCCGCCAGCGAGAGACCGGTCCGCGCCCGCTCCCGCACCAGGCTTTTGGCAATAACGCTGATTGGCTGTGTCATACCCGCCCCTTTGTTTTTTATATCGAACGATTCGTTCGTCTTGAAAAACGTTCATTATGTGTTCATTATAATGGGAAATCGTTCGATATGGCTAAGTGATATGAAACAAACTCTCTCCAGTCTCAGCGGAGACACGATAAAAGCGATCGTTTTGGTCTGCCTTGCCGTCGGGGTGGTGGGTATGTCCTATGGGTCGCTGGCGGTGGCTTACGGCTTCCCCTTATGGGTGCCGCTCTTGCTTTCGGTGTCCGTGCTGGCAGGCGCTTCTGAATTCATGTTTATCGGCATTATCGCCAGCGGCGGTAGCCCACTGGCCGCCGCTGCCGCTGGCCTGTTAGTCAACGCGCGCCATATCCCGTTCGGGGTGACCGTGCGCGAACTGGTTGGTCGGCGCGCCTTAAGCTTTATCGGGTGCCACATTATGAACGACGAGAGCGTGGTCTTTGGCTTGTCGCAGCCCACCCCCGCGCAGCGTAAAGCGGCTTACTGGCTGTGCGGCGCCGGCGTCGCGCTGATCTGGCCCCTTGGCACGCTAACCGGCGCGGCCGTCGGCAAACTGCTGCCAGCGCCGGAAACCATCGGGCTTGATGCAGTCTTCCCGGCGATCCTGCTGGCGCTGGTGATCCCGGCCTTTAAAAACCGCACTACGCTGATCCGCGCCGCCAGCGGCGCCGCACTGGCGCTTGCCGCCGTACCGTTTGTGCCCACCGGGCTGCCGGTGCTGCTTTCGCTGTTTGGTTTACTGTCGAGGAAAAAATAATGGGCAATATGACGCTGTTTATCGCCGGTATCGCCATCCTGTCGCTGGGAACCTATCTGATGCGCCTCGGCGGCGCGAAGCTCGGCAATCGGCTGGCATTTTCCGAGCGCTCGCAGGCGCTGCTTTCCGATGCGGCGACGGTGCTGCTTTTTTCCGTCGCCCTGGCCACCACCTTCTATGAAGGGGCGCATTTCGCCGGCATGGCGCGCGTTCTGGGTGTGGCTGTCGCCGTGTTCCTCGCCTGGCGCAAGGTCCCGCTGATCGGCGTGATTATCGCCGCCGCCGTGGTGACCGCGCTGCTGCGCCTGGCGGGTATGCCTTAGGGCGGGTAAGCGTAATCCGCCAAACCGGCGTGCTTTCCAGCGATCGTGCCTTCAAGCCAGTGAATAATCGGTTTTATCTCCAGCGGATACCGCTGGTCTATCGTCAATACGGGCCCTAAAGACATGGGCTGCGCCCGCCCGGCCAGCTGGGCCAGCTCCGGCAGATACTCCTCGCCGGGGTGGCCCGGCGGCCGCGTCGCCAGCCGCGAGGCATAGCGTGCGACGGCCAGCTCCGGGGTGATATGGTTCCAGATCTCAATTACCTGCTCCACGCCCGCCTGCTGTAGCAGTCGCTGCAAGGTCTCCCGCGGCTGAAAACCGAACCAGGCGTCGATCAACCAAACCATGCTGGCAGGCGACGCGCCGACAATCGACCAAATCACCTCATACGCCGCACAGCCCAGCTGGCGATTCATCGGCCGGTCGACAGGGGCCAGGCGCGCCATAAACGGCTCTTTGATGCCGTCGATCGTCAACACTGGCAGGCTAAAGGTCTCCGCCAGCAAACGGGTGATGGTGCTCTTCCCCGACGCCGGAATGCCGTTGATTAATATGGCCGTTTTGCAGCCTGGGGTCAGATGTCTGTTCATAGTAATGCGACGACCTCCTCCCGGCTGCGGGCCGTCCGCAGTTTGGCCATGGTGTCATTGTTATCCAGCAGCGCGACGATGGAACGGATGCCCTCCTCGATATGCGCATTGCTGTCCCGGGCACCAAACATAATAACAATGTCCGCCTTTTCACTGTCCGCAAACGGGATGGGCTTTTTCAGCACCACCAGGCTAAAGCAGTTGCGTCTGACGCCGCACTCGGGGCGGGCATGGGGGATGGCAATCCCTTCATCAAAAACGTAATAAGCGCCATGATTCAAGGTATTATCGATCACCGCCTGGCTATATTCCGCCGAAATAAAGCCTTTCGCCTCCAGCGGGCGGGCAGCCAACTTTATTACCCGCTGCCAGTCGGATTCCACAACGCCAACCTGAATGGCATCGGCCTCAATAAGCAGTTCTTTTATGGTCATTCTCTGTTCCTAGATATTGCGACGAATAATATTGCGTAAATTATCAATCTGCAGAAACAGCGCATCGATATCCTGCCGGTGGCTCTTACTCTTGGCATATACCGATAATGCCCGGTTGTAAGTCAACATCAATGTTTTTTGCACGTCGCTATTATCGGGCTGGCGCTGTAATTCGCCTTCCAGTCTGGCGATCTCTTCCGCCAGCTGACGGGACTGTTGATCATAATCCTGCAGCGGGTTTTGCTCTTTTTTCCACAGCGTTTTCAATGATTCAAACATAGCAAGCTCCCTCCCTGGCGGAAGACAGGGCAACAAAAGATATGTGTCGGTAAAAACGCTATTTAAATAGCGCCATTTTTTCCATTAATACGGCAGTCACTGCCTGGTTGGCGGGAATTAAAAATTTCCGTACGCTGTCATTTACTTTTCCTTTCTCGAACGTTGATTTACAGCGGTCGACCCACTGCACGTTCATTTCCGTTCCGACGTTCACTTTATTAATCCCTTCAGTGACGGCCAGCCGCATATCGTCGTCACTAACGCCTGTGCCGCCATGCAGCACCAGCGGCACGCCAGTCGCTTCGCTTATCGCCTTCAGCCGCGCATGCTGTATCTGCGCTTTACCGGTGTACAGGCCATGCACAGTGCCCACCGAGACGGCCAGCATATCGACCTGCGTCTCCTCCACAAAACGTTTCGCGTCGTCGACGGTAGTAAAACAGATATCTTCGGCAGCCACCGCTTTTCCATCCTCTGACCCGCCGATCGCCCCCAGCTCACCTTCTACCGTAATATTCCGCGGCCGGGCCATTTCCACCACAATCCGCGTGTTACCGATATTTTCCTCGAGGCTTAAGTGAGACCCGTCGTACATCACCGAAGAAAAGCCCGCATTCATTGCCGTCCCGATGGCTTTAATATCGGAGCAGTGATCGAGGTGCAGGCAGGTCGGGATATTTTCACTGTCTGCTAATGAACGCACGGCATCGACCAGTAACCGATACCCCAGATACTCTGCGGTACCGGTTGATATTTGGATCATTAATGGGCTGTGGCTGTTTTGCGCGGCTTTGAAAAAAGCCGGTAACATCTCAATACAGTGCAAGTTAAACGAGCCAATCGCTTTAAAATTTCTTTCCTGAGCGATGTTTAAAATCTCATTAAAATTATACAGACTCATGAACAT